>NZ_JAERQM010000009.1 GCF_019029495.1 Falsiroseomonas oleicola | reverse complement strand
GTATCGCCACCCGCTACGATCGATGCCCCGACATCTTCCTCTCCGCATGCGCCTTCGCCGCCGTCATATTATTCTGGTTGTGAGTCCTGAACCTAGGCTCGGTCTCTCGCGGACCACCGGCGCCATTCGTCTTCGCGCCAGGGGCATGAGGTCCTGCCAGCGCGTGCAGGGCTGGCACCGGCTCCCCGTTCAGGGGCAGGTCCAGCGTCGTCACCCGAACCCCATCGCCCAGCACCACCTTCACCTCGCCGCCGAGATCGTGGTGCAGCAGGCGCCCCATCAGCTCCGTCCCGAAGCCACGGCGCTGCTCACCCTGTGCCGGGACTGTCGCGGGGCCGCCGCTTTCGGTCCAGGTGATGCGCAGCATCGCCGCCGGCGCCACGCCCTCGACCTTCCAGCCCACCCGCACCACGCCCCGCGGCACGGACAGGGCACCATGCTTCACCGCATTGGTCACCAGTTCATGCAGCACCATGCCCAGCGTCAGCGCCACCTTCGGCCGCAGCGCCACCGCCGCGCCGCTGAGGGTGACACGGTCGGCCCCATCGACATGCGGGGAGACCTCCTTCGTCACCAGCGCCTCCAGGTCCACCGTGGTCCAGCCCTGGTCGGCCAGCAATTCATGTGCCCGCGCCAGCGCCTTGATGCGCCCGCCGAAGGATGCGCGGAATTCGTCGAGCGACCCGGTGCGGCGCAGGGTGATGGAAGCGACGGCCTGCACCACCTGCAGCATGTTGCGCACACGGTGGTTCAGCTCATCCACCAGCGTGCCGAGGATCTCGCCTTCCACCACCTTGGTCACGTCGAAGAAGGTCAGCACCACGCCATCCACCAGCCCCTCGGCCGTGCGATAGGGCAGCAGGCGCATCAGGTAGTGCACCTGGCCGTCGCGCGCGGTGACGCGGCGCTCCACCGTCTCCCGCTCATCCAGCACCTGCCGTGTCTCCCGCCGCAGGTTCACCTTGTCGAGCTGGCTGGCGAAATCGGTGACGGGGCGGCCGCGATCGGCGGCGACCAGGTTGAAGATGCTGGTCACCGCCGGGGTGAAGCTGCGGATCACCAGATGACGGTCCAGGAACAGCGTGGCGATCTGGGTGCTGTCGAACAGGTTGCGCAGGTCGCCATTGGCACGGTCCAGCTCGTCGATCTTGCTGGACAGCTCGGTATTGGCGGCGCGCAGCTCCTCGTTCACCGATTGCAGCTCCTCCTTCGAGGTTTCCAGCTCCTCATTGGTGGATTGCAGTTCCTCATTCACCGAGACCATTTCCTCATTGGCGGAGGTCAGCTCCTCGGTCGCGGTCTCGTATTCCTCGCTGGTCGATTGCAGGCGTTCGCGCGTGTCGCGCAATTCGCGTTCCAGCCGCTGCGTGCCGCCTTGTTCCAGCGGCGCGTCCGGGCGGACCAGGGCCTGCGGCGCGGCGGGGATTTCGGTGAAGACCACCATGAACAGGCGGTCCGCGGCCTCCGGCATGGGCAGCGGCATCGGCAGGGGCGTGATGGTCAGGCTGATGCTGATGCGCAGTTGCTCCACCTCGATCTCGACCAACGGGCGGATCACCCGTGCCTGGGTCTCGATCGCCTCCCGCAGCGCCGCACGCAGCACGAAGCGCAGGCCCGGGCGGGCCATCGCCAGAAGCTGACGGCTCGGCCGGCCGGTCGCCGGCTCCAGGTAACGGCCGAGATGCGCCGACTGGTGCAGCACGTCGCCATCGCGATTGACCACCACATGCGGCGGCGCGAACTGGTCCAGCACCAGCGCCTCCACCGCCTGGCGCAGCTCCGTCCCGCGCGCGCCGGCGACCGGGCGCGCGGCGATGCGGGGCGGCCAGATGCGCGCGGTACCCGGCGCATGGGCCAGCAGCCGCAGGGCCGGGCCACCGGCGGCGATCGCATCCCGGCGACGGTAGATGCGATGCGCCTTGTCATCCGCCGTGAAGTGATCTGCATGCCGCGCGATGGTCTCGGCAATGCCAAGGAACAGGAAGCCGCCGGGCCGCAGCGCGTAGTGGAACAGCGGAATCACACGGTCCTGCAAGGCGGTGCCCAGATAGATCATCAGGTTGCGGCAGGAGATCAGGTCGATCCGGGAAAACGGCGGATCGTTGATGAGGTTGTGCGCCGAGAAGACGCAAAGGTCGCGCAGCGGCTTGGCCACGGCGAAGCAGGCGCCATCCTCGACGAAGTGCCGTGCCAGCCGCGCCGGAGTCAGGCTGGCCAGCAGCGCCGCGGGGTAGCGGCCACGGCGTGCCACGGCGAGCGCGGCCTCGTCGATATCGGTGGCGAAGATCTGGGCGCGGGGTCCTCCCGGATTCGCATCCATATGCTCCCGCAGCAGGATCGCCAGGGAATAGGCCTCCTCACCCGTGGAGCAGCCGGGCACCCAGATCCGCACGGCCTCATCCGGCCTGTGGCCCTCGAACAGCCGTGGGATCACACGCTCCGCCAGGACGGTGAAGGCGGCGGGATCGCGATAGAAGCTGGTGACGCCGATCAGCAGGTCCTGGAACAGGCGGCGCGCCTCCTCCGGGTCGGCCCGCAGCTTGGCGATATAGGCCTCCAGGCTCGGCAGGCGCAGCACATGGATGCGGCGGTGCACGCGGCGAAAGAAGGTGCGGTCCTTGTAGCCGGAGAAATCATGCCCGACGCTGGCCATCAGGATGCCGGCGATGGTGGCATGGGCGGCGGCACTCGCCGCACCGCTGAGCTGTTCACGGCTGGGGTCGTCGAACCCCTCCGCAAGTTCCGCGAGCCGCGCCAGCATATGTTCCGCCGGGACCACCAGATCGACCACCCCGGCGCCGATCGCGCTATGCGGCATGTCGTCATATTGCGGGGAGGTGCCGTTGCTGCCCTGGACCATGGTCAGGCCGCCCGCGGTCTTGATGGCCTTCAGCCCCAGCGTCCCGTCGCTGCCACTGCCGGACAGCACGACGCCAATCGCGCCATGCTGCTGATCCTCCGCCAGGGAGGACAGGAAGACATCGATCGGATGATGTTCACGCCGACGCTCGGCCGGCTGTGGCCGCAGCACGATGCGACCGCCTTCGATCGTGATGATCGCATTCTGCTGCAGGACATAGGTATGTCCCGGCTCCACCTTCTGATCGTCCTCCGCCGGGATGATCGGCTGGTCGGTGCAATCCGCGAGGATGCCGGGCAACGCGCTCAGCCGGCCGCGCGCCAGATGCGTGACCACGATGAAGGCCATGGGCGAGGGCTGCTTCATCGCGCGGAAGAAGGACTGCAACGCCTCGACGCCCCCCGCCGAGGCGCCGATGCCGACAATGGGAAAGCGCGCCACGGCGTAAGTCATGTCGTCCTGACATCGTTTGCCGGCTGGGCCGCGCAGTGATGCGCAGGGGGAAGGCCCGGTCGCCAGCAGTATGGCCCGTGGCGCCACCTTAGGCGCCGGGGCAGGCGGGGACCATCGCCCATTCCCTGACGAGGGCCGGTTCTGGCGTCCGGAAATCACGTTGGCGCGATGGCGTCACCATGTTGTCACATCGCGATAATTTTGAATGGAAGCCGGATGGCCGCTACCCAGCCCGCCACCACCGCCGCGTCAGCACCAGCGCGCAGATGCCTTCCAGTCCGATCACCATCGTGGCGGCCGGCGCGCCCAGCCATTGCGCCATCAGGCCGAGATGCAGGAAGCCCACCAGCCCGAGCCCGATGCAGGCCGAAAGCACGCCGAGCGCACGGGACCGCAATTCGGGTGGCGCGGTGGTGTAGACCAGCGTTGCCTGCATCGCCGCGAAGGCGGCGCTGCCGATGCCCACCAGCAGCAACGCCAGCGCCGCCGGAATCGCCGCCGTGATGGCGGCGAAGATCACGAACATGCCGCAATACAGCGCGGTGCCGCCGACGTAGATGGCCCGGTACCAGGCCGGCCGCACCAGCGGCACGAGCAGCAGCGCCCCCAGCAACGCACCCAGCCCATCCATCCCCGCCAGCAGCCCGACCCCCTCCGGCCCCAGCCGGAGCTGTTCCTGCCCGATCACCGGGATCATGGAGGAGACGGGCCAGCCGAACAGGTTGAAGATCAGCGTCACGATCATCACGCCTGCCATGCCCGGCGTGCGCAGAACCAGGCCGAAGCTCGCCTGCATGTCGCGCAGCACGCCGCCGCGCGGCGGCTGGATCACGGAGCGATGCGACAGGCGCAACGCCGCCAGCACCGCCAGCACATACATCGCCGCGCAGAGCAGGAAGGCCGGGCCAAGCCCCGCCGCGGCCAGGATGGTGCCGCCCACCGCCGGCCCGGCGATGCGACTGGCATTGTTCGCGACCACGTCGATGGAGACGGCGCGCGCCATGCGGCTGGCGCCCACCACCTCCCCCAGCATCATCCGCCGCACCGGATTGTCGGCGGCCCAGACGATACCCGAGATGAAGCTGGCGAGGCCCAGATGCCAGACTGCCAGCACCCCCGACAGCGCGAGCGCCGCCAGCGACGCGGCCAGGCAACCCTGCACCACAAGCATCGCCAGCAGCGCGGAGCGCCGCTGCACCCGGTCCGCCGCGACGCCGAGGAAGGCGCCGAACAACCCCATCGGCAGCAGTCGCAGCAGCGTCATCATGGCGACGAGGAAGGCCGAGTTCGTCTGCTGCCAGACCACCACGCCGATCACCAGCATCTCCAGCCAGCGGGCGATGGAGACCAGCAGCCCCACCAGCACGATGCGCCGCACATCCGGCACGCCGAGCACGCCGCGCGCCCCTGATCCCTGCAACAGCTTCCACCCGGTCTTTATCTACCGGTCGATCCTCGCAGCGGCGCGCGCCTCACTCAAGCCGGGGTCACAGAAATCCCTTGGCCAGCTTGCGGATGGCAGGCGACGC
Source organism: Falsiroseomonas oleicola (assembly GCF_019029495.1). GTDB lineage: Bacteria > Pseudomonadota > Alphaproteobacteria > Acetobacterales > Acetobacteraceae > Falsiroseomonas > Falsiroseomonas oleicola. The sequence goes on along the minus strand of NZ_JAERQM010000009.1, from coordinate 161,131 downwards.
GGCGCGCTTGCCCTCCCCCGCATACTCCTCGTGGTAGGTCTCGATCTTCGCCGGGTCGTAGCGGTAGTTCACCATCAGCCCGCAGGCCTCCCGGAACCCCTTGTCGGAGGTATCGCCGCGCCAGTTCAGCCGTTCGACGCGGGCGCCATTGGACAGGTGGAAATGCGCCACCGGGTCGCGCGCGCGCTTGCCGTCGCGGCCGGATTCCGCCAGCAGGTAGCGGGCGCAGGCGCGGGTCAGGATCGGCTCCAGCAGCTTCGCCGTGCCCTCCACCCGCGCCCAGCCGCGCCGGGCGATCAGCCGGCGCAGCGTCTGGGCGGGGGTTTCCGACGTGGCATCGGCCGGGTCGGCGCCGGGGGCGGCGATGGCTGTCTCCGCCGGGGCGATCGCGCGCAGCGCCTGCGCCTCCTCCTCCGTCAGCAGCGTCGTATCGGCCGCCTCCAGCCGCGCCTCCAGCCAGCTCCGGAAGCCGGGGATGGGGGAGAGGGTGGCGAAGCAGTTCAGGTTGCCGAATTCCGCGCCCAGCACCTCCACCACCCGCTTGATGAGGAAGTTGCCGAAGGAGATTCCGTCCAGCCCGCGCTGGCAGTTGTTGATGGAATAGAACACGGCCGTATCGGCCTGGCGCGGGTCGAGCAGCGGCGCCTTCTCGTCCAGCAGCCCCTGCACGCTGGCCGCCATGCCCTCCACCAGCGCGATCTCGACGAAGATCAGCGGTTCCTTCGGCATGCGCGGGTGGAAGAAGGCGTAGCAGCGGCGGTCGGAATCCAGGCGGTTCTTCAGGTCGCGCCAGGTGCGGATGCGGTGCACCGCCTCATAGCCCACCAGCTTCTCCAGCAGCTCAGCCGGGGAGGACCAGTCGATACGGCGCAGTTCCAGGAAGCCGACGTCGAACCAGCTGGCCAGCAGGTTGCGCAGGTCGGCCTCCAGCGCCTGGAGCATGGCATCGCCGCGCATCCGCGCCATCAGGTCGGCGCGCAGCTCCACCAGGAACTTCACGCCGTCCGGGATGGTGGTGAACTGCGTCATCAGCCGCAGCCGCGGCGGCTCCAGCACCCGGCGCAGCTTGGCCTTGGCGGTGGCGCGGGCCTCGGCATCCGGCGCCGAGGCCACCTGTTCCCAGGCCGCGGTCACGGCCGTGGCGTCGGAATCGAAGCTGGCGAGGGCACGCAGGAAGTCGCCGCGCGCCGCCTCATCCGCCGCCAGATAGCTCTGCGCCAGCCGCGCGGCGCGGGACCGGGCCGAAACCTCGCCGCCCTTGGCATCGAGACAGGCCCGCATCTGTGGCCCAAAACCCTCCTCCCCATCCGGGGCGGAGGAGGCGATATCCCGCCAGAGCGAGGTGACGCGCCGCAGCGCGCGGTCGATCAGGCCGGGCGGGGCAGCAACGTCAGACATCACGCTTCCTTTCAGCATGTTTCACGGATGATGCCCGAGAGGCGCCCGGCCGTCGAGCAACATCGCCGGCATGGTGCGGCCCAAAGGACGAAAGAACAGTTGGGAGATGGGCCGGCAGATCCTCCGCCAGCAGCCCCCTGCCCGCCAGCGCGGCGGCGGCGCCGTGCAGGTGGCAGGCGCAGGCGGCGGCCTCGAAACGCGGCATGCCCTGGGCCAGCAGCCCGGCGATGATGCCGGCCAGCACATCGCCCGTTCCACCGCTGGCGAGCCAGGGTGGCGCATTGTGATTGATGGCGACGCGGCCATCCGGCGCGGCGACCAGCGTGTCGGCGCCCTTCAGCAGCACCACCGCCCCGGTGGCCCGCGCCGCCGCGCGCACCGCGGCCAGACGGTCCTCGCCGGGCGCGCCAAAGACGGCGGCGAATTCGCCGGCATGGGGCGTCAGCACGGCGCAGCCTGCGAGCGCGGCGGGGTCGCCGGTCGCGGCCCGCAGCGCGCCGGCATCGGCCACCACCTGGCGCCCGGCGGCCACCGTCTCCCGCAGCATCGCCCGCGTCGTGGCATCGGGCGGCAGGCCGGGGCCGATCACCCAGGTGCCGATGCGCGCATCCTCCCGCAGCGTGGCCGCCCCGGCCTCGCTCACCATGGCGCCGGGATCGCCGGCGCGCAGCACGGCCGCCGTCGCGGCATCCTGGGCGAGCAGGGTCAGCAGCCCGGCCCCGGCGCGGCGGGCGGCGGCGGCGACCAGACGCGCGGCGCCGGTCATCGCCGGCCCGGCCACCACGGCGACATGGCCGCGCGCATATTTGTGGTCATCCGCACCGGGCATCGGCAAGCGCCACAGCGCCGGCCCGTTGCGAAAGGCCTGGGGCGCGATGGCGCCAAGCACGGCGGCGGGCAGCCCGATATCGGCCAGCACCACCTCCCCGCACAGCGCCCGGCCCGGCAGCAGCAGATGGCCGGGCTTGAGGCGGAAGAAGGTGACGGTCAGCGCGGCGGAGGCCACGAAACCCCGCGCCGCCCCGGTCGCGCCATCGAGGCCGGAGGGCACATCCACCGCGACGACCGGCGCCCGCGCCGCGCCCAGCACCGCCGCCACCCGCCCCGCCACCGGCTTCGACAGGCCGGCGCCGAAGACCGCATCCAGCACCAGGCCGGCGCGGACCACCTCCGCCTCCGTGAAGGGCGCCATCCGGCCACGCCAGCGGGCGGCGACGGCGGCAGCGTCGCTGCCGGGGCTGGGCGGCGCGAGCGCGGCGACAGCCACCGGCCAGCCGGCCTCCTCCAGCAGCCGCGCGGCCACGTAGCCATCCCCGCCATTATTGCCGGGGCCGGCCAGCACCAGCACCCGCACCGGCCGGAAGCGGCGCAGCACGGCGCGGGCCACCGCGCGGCCGGCGGCCTCCATCAGCGTCAGGCCGGGGATGCCGCCGGCGATGGCGGCGGCATCGGCGCGGGCCATCTCGGCGGGGGTGAGGAGTTCGGGCGGAAGGTCCATGCCGCCGAGGCTACATCGGGTGCCCGGCAAAAGCGCCGCCGCCTGGGGCAAATCGGCGTGGCCACCGCGAACCCTCATCGCCGCCTGGCGCTAGCGTCCCATGCGCCATTCCCTTCGCCTTCTCCTGCTCCCCGCCCTGATGCTGCCGCTGGCCTCCGCCGCGGCGCAGCAGCTCGACCGCGAACCCGCCGCCAGCGCCGTGCCGCCGCGCACCGAGTTGCCGGGCGATCGCGCCGGCCCTCCCTCCGACCCGCGCCGCGGCGCCCCGGCCCGGCAGGCGGAACCGCGTCCGCCCGTGGGGGTCGGCACGCCGCCACAGCACGCCCCCAGCACAGAGCCGCCGGCGGGCCATCGGACGATGCCCGCGCCGCAGGTGCCCGGCCAAAGGCTGCCCCAGGGCAGCGAGGGCGCGAGCAATTTCGGCCAGAGCCCCATTCCGGATGTCGCCAGGCCGGATCGTCGCTGAGGCTGCCCACGGCCTCTACACGCCCCGTTGGGCGATCGGGACCTTCTCGTGACTTGCTGGTAGACTGAGACTGCAACTGGTCTGGAGTCGTGGGCATGGCCTTCGTCGTCGCCGTCGCGCAGCGCAAGGGTGGCGCGGGCAAGTCGACCCTCAGCGCCAATCTCGCCACCGCCCTGGCGAGCCTTGGGATGAAGGTCGCGCTGCTGGACACCGATCCGCAGCAGACGCTGACCCGCTGGGGCACCGAGCGCGCCTCGGCCGGGGCGCGGGCGCTGCCTTTGCATCTGGAAGCGCCGGCCGGCTGGCGTCTGCCGGCCAGCCTGGACAAGCTGCGCGGTAGCCAGGACGTCGTGCTGCTGGACACGCCACCCCATGCGGATACCGATGCCCGCATCGCCATCCGCAATGCCGACCTGGTGCTGGTTCCCTTGCAGCCCTCCTCCGCCGATCTCTGGGCCATGGATGCCACCCTGGACCTCGCGCGTGGCGAAAAACGCCCGGCCGCCATCGCCCTGAACCGCGCGCCCGCCAGCGGCAAGCTTCTGGCGCAGATCCTGGCGGAGCTGCACAGCCGCAAGCTGACCCGGCTGGAGCCGGCGATCGGCAACCGCACCGGCATCGCCCAGGCCTTTGCCAGCGGCCTCGGCGTGACCGAATCCGCGCCCAGATCGGTCGCGGCTGCGGAGATGCGGGCGCTGGCCCAGGCGCTGATGGCGCTGCGGCCGCGCTGAGCTCTGGCCCGTTGCGCAATCCAGGTCTTTCCAGCCACCGCGCGATGTGGCCATTTGCCGCGCCGCAACACGTCACAAGGAGCGGCACCGCATGGCCGATGGGGTAGAGGACGCGCCAAAGCCGGGGAATGAGTCCGTTCCGCAGATCATGCGGCCTGATGCGGGCGTCGAGATCCATGAGGACAATTTCCCGGAACTCGATGCCGTCGCCGCCATCCAGCGCGGGCTGCACACCTTCAACCAGGAAATGGGCGGCCCCTATGACCGGGAGCCGGTGACACTGCTGGCACGCTCGCCGGACGGCACCGTGCGCGGCGGGTTGCTCGGCCTGACCTTCTGGGGCTGGCTGTTCGTCGATTGGATGTGGCTGTCGCGGGAGCTGCGCGGCAAGGGCGTCGGCTCCGAGCTGCTGATGCGGGCGGAACGCATCGCCCGCGAACGCGGCTGCGGCCAGGCCTATACGGACACCTTCAGCTTCCAGGCACCGGATTTCTGGCTGCGCAACGGCTATGCGGAATTCGGCCGGCTGGACGGCATGCCGGCGGGCCATGCGCGGGTCTGGTTCAAGAAGACGCTCTGATTCAAGAAGACGCCGTGAAACCCGAATTCATCGTCCATATCGGCCAGTCGAAGACCGGCACCTCCTCCATCCAGCGGGTGCTGGGCGGGCAGCGCCCGGCGCTGGCAAAGCTGGGCATCTGCTATCCGACCTCCCCCGGCTGGGCCAATCACGGCATGCTGCCGGCCTCGCTGGTGCCGCTGTCGCGGCTGGGTCACTTCAATCCGGCGCTGTGGGACGGGATCGGGGCGGAGGCGCGGCTGGCGCAGTTCCGTCGCGATTTCGCGGCGGAAATGGCGGGGCTGCCGGCGAGCACGCGGCTGGTGGTCCTCTCCGCCGAGCAGTGCGGCGGGCTGCTGACGACGGAGGAGGAGGTGGGCCGGCTGCGTGACCTGCTGGCGCCCTTTGCGGCGCGCATCCGCGTGGTCATCTATCTGCGGCGGCAGGACCAGCATGTGGCCAGCAGCTACACCCAGGCGCTGCGCGTCGCCGCCATCAAGGCGCCGGCCCTGCCGCAGCAGGGGCCGGACCGGCTGCCGCATTACGACTATGGAAGGCTGCTCGACATCTGGGCGCATGTGTTCGGCGCGGAGTCGATGGTGGTGCGCATCTTCGACCGCGCCCGGCTGGTTAATGGCGATGCGGTGGATGATTTCCTGGCGCTGTGCGAGGCGCCGCTGACCGTGCCGCCCGACCATCCCGACCGGCAGAGCAACCTCTCCGTCACCCCCGCCGCCATCGACCTGCTGCGCGCGATGGGGGAGCGGCTGAAGGCGCGGCCGGAGGGGCTGACCGCTTCCTCCCTGCTCTGGCGCCGCTTCACCGGCGCGGTGTCGGACACCCTGCCCGGCCGCGGCTGGCAGCCGCACCCCGCCGAGGCCGCCGCCTTCCTGGCGCGCTTCGCCTCGGCGAATGAGGCGGTGCGCCAGCGCTGGTTCCCCGATCAGCCGAGCCTCTTCGCCCCCCTCGCCCCACTGGCCGATGTCGCCCCGCCGCCACCAGGCCCGCCCGCCATCGACCGCACCGCGGCGCTGGAGGCTGCGATGGAGGTGCTGGAAGACCAACTGCGGCAGTCGGCGCAGCGCGAGGCGGACCAGCATGTCACGGCCGGCCGCCTGCATGAGCGGCTGGGCGAGACAGGCCCCGCCCGCAATGCCTTCCGTGCGGCGGTGCGCGCGGTGCCCGACCACCCGCTGGCGCAGCAGCACCTGGCGGAAGCGGCGCTGCGCGACGGCAACCGCACCGCCGCCGCGGCGCATCTGGCGGTGCTGCGCCGTGCCCATCCGGGGCATGCCGCGACGCGGCGCGTGGCGCAGCTTCTGGGTGAGGCTTAGCAGGGCTTTCCCCGCGAATTTCCGCAGCCTGTCAAGGTCGCTTCCGCAGCAGATAGCGATGCCGCCCTTCCAGCACCAGCACGCCCTTCTGGTTGTGCACCGTGCTGCGCAGCCCGACCACGCCCGTGCTGCGATTGGGCGTCAGCTCATCGACCTCCAGGCAGGGATAGACCGTGTCGTCGAGGAAGACAGGGTGCAGGAAGCGGCTGGACTGTTCGAGAAAGGCCTTCAGCGACTCCTGCACCAGATGCGGGAAGATACCGGCCCCGGCGGCGGTCTGGATCGCCACCTGGTAGCCATGCGCCAGCATGTCCGGCAGGCCATGGGCGCGGCAGTAGTCCCGGTCGTAATGGATCGGGTGGTTGTCGCCGCTGGCCGCCTGGAAGGCCAGGAAGACGGCGCTGGTCATGGTGCGGCTGGGCAAGGGGAAGCGCTCGCCGAGCCGGAAATCCTCGAACCATCGCTGTTCGGCGATCATGCGATGAGCGCGCGGATCGAAGGGCTCGGTCATCGCCGCGCCTCCGCCGCCCGCAGCACCTCGCGCCGCCAGATATACAGGCCGGCGCCGACCAGCACGCCGAAGCCCGCCAGTTCGTAGCCATCCGGCCATTCGGACCAGAGCAGGATGCCCACCATCATGGTCCAGATCAGGCCAGAATACTCGAAGGGCGCCAGCAGCGTCGTCTCCCCGCGGCGATAGGCCGCCGTCATCAGCAATTGCGCGACGGCCGAGACGCAGCCGATGCCCGCCAGCAGCAGCCATTCGCGCGGCGAGGGCGTGACCCAGACCGGGATGGTGGCGAGCCCGGCGACGGTGGCGGAGCAGATGGCGAACCAGAAGACGATGGACACGCCGGGCTCCCCGGCCTCCCCCATCCGGCGGATGCTGATCATCGCCATGGCCCAGCCCAGCGCGCCCAGCAGCACCAGGCCGACGCTGAACACCGGCAGCGCGGCGCCGCCGAAGCCGGGCCGGACCATCAGCAGCACCCCGGCGAAGCCGACCACCACGGCGGACCAGCGGCGCCAGCCCACCTTCTCCCCCAGCAGCACGGTGGACAGCGCGGTCAGGAACAGCGGCATGGTGAAGCCCAGCGCCGTCGCGGTCGCCAGCGGCAGGTACACGAAGCCGTGGAAGGCGCCGATCATCCCCCACATGCCCCAGAAGGTGCGCTCCACATGGCGCCAGGGCAGCCTGGTGCGCAGCAGATGGAAGCCGCCGGCCTGCATCACCATCAGCAGCAGCAGCGGCAGGGCGAAGAAATTGCGGAACAGGATGATCTGCGGCAGCGGAATCGTCGGCCCGATCGACTTCACCAGCGCGGCGGAGACGACGAAGGCGGCCGAGGCGCCCAGCACCAGAAGGATGCCGCGGCGCCGTGCGGCGGCGAGTGCCGAAGGTACGGGAGGGATGATCGGAAGGGATGGGATGCGGGACATGGACGTTCCTGATGCCCAAGGGTAGGGTCGGCCGGGCATGAGCGCCAGCCCGCCCCCGCCCCCCGAAACGCCACCGCGCCACAAGAAGGCCCCGCCCATCCCGCCCTGGCCGGGGCTGGAGGTGCTGGAGGATGAGGTGGTCTGGGGCCAGCGCTTCGCCCTGCAGCGCGTGCGCTTCCGTTATGCCCGCTTCGACGGCACGCCTTCCGGCATCCTGACCTGGGAGCTGTGGCGCCGCGGCCAGGGCGTGCTGATCCTGCCCTATGACCCCGCGACCGACCGAATCGCCATGATCGAGCAGTTCCGCCTGCCGGCTCTGGCGGCCGGCCTGCCGCCGGTGATGACGGAATGCCCAGCCGGGCTGCTGGAGGCGGGCGAGGATCCGGTGGCCTGCGCCACCCGCGAATTGGCGGAGGAGGCCGGGCTTGCCGCCCGCGCGGTGGAGACCATCGGCCGCTTCCAGCTCATGCAGGGCGGCTGCGACGAGGTGGTGCATTTCCACTGCGCCCGGGTCGACCTGGCCGATGCCACCGCCAGCACCCATGGCCTGGCCACCGAGCATGAGGAAACCAGGGTGCTGCTGCTGCCGGCGGAGGAAGCCTTCCGCATGGTGGCCGACAACCGCATCCAGAACGCACCGGCGGCCCTGGCCCTGCTGTGGCTTCAGGTGAACCGCGCCAGGCTGCGCGAGCAATGGAAAGACTGATGACGACCGAGCCGCTTTTCACCGAGGACGCCTATCTGCGCGAAACCCCGGCCCGCGTGATCGCCGCCGATGAACGCGGCGTGGTGCTGGACCGCACCGTCTTCTACGCCCGCAGCGGCGGCCAGCCCGGCGATTCCGGCATGCTGCGCTGGGAGGGCGGGGAGGCTGTGGTGGCCGAGGCCGTCAAGGGCGAGGCCGGTGCCATCCTGCACACGCTCGCCCCCGGCGCGGCCCTGCCGCCCGTGGGGGCGGAGGTGCTGGCCAGCCTCGACTGGGCGCGCCGCCACCGGCACATGCGCATGCACACCACCCTGCACCTGCTGTGCAGCGTGCTGCCCGGCATCTACGCCACCGGCAACCAGATCGGCGCCGAGAAGTCCCGCCTGGACTTCGACCTGCCCGACCCGCCCGCCAAGGAATGGTTCACCGAACAGCTCGCCGCCCTGGTCGCCGCCGACCATCCGACCGGCACGAGCTGGATCACCGAAGCCGAGCTGGACGCCAATCCGCAGATGGTCCGCACCCTGTCCGTGCAGCCGCCGCGTGGCGCCGGGCGCATCCGGCTGGTGCGCATCGGGCCGGAAGGCGCGCCCGTGGACCTGCAACCCTGCGGCGGCACCCATGTGCGCAGCACCGGGGAGATCGGGCGGGTGGAGGTCTCCAAGCTGGAGAGCAAGGGCCGCCAGAACCGCCGCATCCACATCATCCTGCCGGAGTGAAGGCCATGGAATTGCTGGTATCCACGGACTGGCTGGCGGCCGAGCTCGGCAAGCCCGACCTCGTCGTGCTGGACTGCACCACCTATCTGCCGAATGAACAGGGCAATGCGCCGGACGGTTTTCGCAAGGCGCATATCCCCGGCGCATTGCTGTTCAACATCGACCAGATCGCCGATCCCGACAGCAGCCTGCCGCATATGATCCCGACGCCGGCGCGGTTCGAGAAGCTGATGGGCGCGCTCGGCATCGGCAATGACACGCGCGTGGTCTTCTACGACCAGCACGGGCTGCGCGCCTCCCCGCGCGGCTGGTGGATGATGCGGCTGTTCGGGCATGAGAAGGCGGCGGTGCTGGATGGCGGGTTGCTCAAGTGGCAGCGGGAGGGTCGGCCGGTCGAGACCGGCGATGCCACCCCGAAAACCTCCGCCACCTTCGTCGCCGACCTGATCGCCCGCCGCCTGGCCGGCATCGGCGACATCAAGCGCATCGTGCGCCAGGGCGGTGGGGAAGCGCTGATCCTCGATGCGCGGTCCAAGGCCCGCTTCGACGGCACGGCGCCGGAACCGCGCCCCGGCCTGCCCTCCGGCCACATGCCCGGCGCGAAATCCCTGCCGGCCGCCGACCTGGTCGGGCCGGATGGCGTGATGAAGGATGTGGCGACGCTGCAGGCGCTGTTCGCCGAGCGCGGCGCCGATGACAGCCGGCCGATCGTCACCTCCTGCGGCACGGGCGTCACCGCCTGCGTCGTGGCGCTGGGTGCGTTGCGCGCCGGCCTGCCCGAACCCGCCGTCTATGACGGCTCCTGGACCGAATGGGCGAGCCGCCCGGAAACCCCCAAGGACGTAAGCTGATGCCCGACGATGTTCCCGCCGCCGGCGAGAAGAAGCATGCCTTCGCCACCCGCATGTCGCATGCGGCGCGGCCGCCGATCCGCGCGCTCGGCTTCGTCAACCCGCCGGTGCATCGCGGCTCCACCGTCACCTCCCCCTCCTGCGAGGTGCGGCGGGAGAATGGGAAGCGTCGCTTCGAGCGGGTGATGACCTATGGCACCCAGGGCGGCCCGACCCATTGGCAGCTGGAGGATGTGGTCGCCGAGATCGAGGGCGGCACGCATTGCACCATCACTGGCACCGGCCTGTCCGCCGTGACCGTGCCGCTGATGGCCTGGCTGAAGGCCGGCGACCGCTGCCTGATGCCCGACAGCGTCTATGGCCCGGCGCGCAACCTGGCGGAAAATGTGCTGCCCGGCTGGGGCATCGAGACGCAGTTCTACGACCCCTGCATCGATGCCGAGGGGCTGGAGAAGCTCTGGACCCCCAACACCAGGGTTCTCTACCTGGAAAGCCCCGGCAGCCACACCTTCGAGGTGCAGGACGTGCCGGCGCTGAACGCGGTGGCCAAGCGCCACGGCGCCATCAGCATGATCGACAACACCTGGGGCATCCACAGCTTCCAGCCCTTCGCCCATGGCTGCGATGTCTCGATCCAGGCGCTGACGAAATATGTCGGCGGGCATTCGGACATCCTGCTGGGCTCCGTCACCGTGGCGACGCAGGAACACCACCACCTCGTCCGCGGCATGGCCTCGGCACTCGGCCATTACGCCAGCCCGGATGATTGCTGGCTGGCGCTGCGCGGCGTGCGGACCATGCCGGTGCGGCTGAAGCACCAGACGGAAAGCTCGCTCCAGGTCGCGGCCTGGCTGGCGAAGCGGCCGGAGGTGCTGGAGGTGCGCCACCCCGCCCTGCCCGGCGCGCCGGGGCATGATCTGTGGAAGCGCGACTTCGATGGCGGCTGCTCGCTGTTCGGCATCGTCTTCCAGCCGCGCTACACGGAGGCGGAGGTGTTCCGCTTCGTCGACGGCCTGAAGCTGTTCGGCATCGGCGCGAGCTGGGGTGGCTATGAATGCCTGGCGCTGCCGACCAATGGCATGCTGGTGCGCAAGGTCACGCCCGAACTGCCGGGCCAGGCCGTGCGGCTGCATATCGGGCTGGAGGAGGTGGCGGATATCATCGCCGACCTCGAACAGGGCCTCGCGCTGCTGCCGCAATAGATATGGCCGCCGGGCGCCCGAAGCTTCAGGGCGCCCAAGGCCTCAGGGTGCCCAAGGCTTCAGGGTGCCCGGAAGGCCAGGATCGCGGTGACATAGCCGGCGAAGCCCGCCAGCCCCGCCGGCGTCATGGCATAGAGTTGGGTCTTGCCGATGCGGCGCGCCGGTTGGACGGTGCCGGCTTCGAGCAGACGCTTCAAAACCAGGCGCACGGTCGGGCCGCTATAGCCGCTGCTGGCGGCGAGCTGATCGACCGAGAGCGCCGCTTCCTGCACCACGCCCAGGCTGGCCTCATAGAACAGCAATGCCACATCGAAGGCGATCCGGCTGTTCCGCACGCCGGTGCGCGCATCCACTTGACGGAGCTCTCGCAGCAGCCGCAGCGCAGCCGCCCGGCCATCGGGCACGTCGAGACCATGGTTCATGAGCGGCTTCTGCCAGACCGGAACAAGGATGCAACGTTCTCAATTCAAGGTAATTGAGCACGAACGTCCCGAATGCCAGTCCCGCCAGGGTCGATTAAGCTGCCGTTACATTCGCATCGGCGGTTGCTGCGACGCAACGGGCGCAAAGACCCTCCATCTCCACCATGGTCCGATGCGGCACGAAGCCCTGGCGCGCGGCGGCGGCCTTGAGTGCGGCCAGGGTGGCGGGGTCGCAGATTTCCGCCGTGCTGCCGCATCGGCCGCAGATCAGGAACTGGTGGGGATGCTCCGGCCCATGGGCATGGCCATGCCCGGCCTCGTCGCAGCCGATGAAGGCGTTCAACCGCTCCACCTTGTGGATCAGCCCCTGGGCCAGCAGGAAATCCAGCGCCCGATAGACGGTGGGCGGCGCCGCGCCGCGCCGGGCACCGCGCAGCTGGTCCAGCAGCGCATAGGCGCCGATGGGCTGCCCCGATTGCAGCACCAGCCGCAGCACCTGGCGGCGCAATTCCGTCAGTTGGGCGCCGTGGCGCTGGCAGGTCGCGGCGGCCTGGTCCAACTGGGCTTCCAGCCGCTGGTCGTCCTTCGCCTCCGCCATCGCTGAATCTCCTTGGCGGGGGCGCTGTGCGGCCCCCTCGCCTCCCATATAATGCCTTCCCATGACCGACACACCCACCCAGCCTGTCACCCTGAACGCCCACAAGCTGGTGGAAGCCGTGCGCTTCGACCCGCGCGGCCTCGTCGCCTGCATCGCGCAGCAGCATGATACGGGGGAAGTGCTGATGATGGCCTGGATGAACCGGGAGGCGGTGGAGGAGACGCTGGCCACCGGCCGGGTCTGCTACTACAGCCGTTCCCGCCAGGGGCTCTGGCGCAAGGGCGAGACCTCCGGCCAGATCCAGAAGCTGGTCGAGCTTCGGCTGGATTGCGATGGCGACACGCTGCTGGCGCTGGTCGAGCAGCACGGCGTCGCCTGCCACACCGGCCGCCGCAACTGCTTCTTCCGCGCCATGCGCGACGGCGAGCTGGCGGTGATCGCCGAGCCGTTGATGGACCCGGAGGCGCTGTACGGTTCCCATCACGGGCACAGCCACGGATGAGCGGCCCGATCCCCGTCACCCTGCTGACCGGCTTCCTCGGCGCCGGCAAGACCACGCTGCTGAACGCCCTGCTCAAGCAGCCGGCCATGGCCAATACCGCCGTGCTCATCAATGAGTTCGGCGAGATCGGCCTGGACCATCTGCTGGTGGAACGGCTGGATGGCGACACCGTGCTGCTGAATGCTGGCTGCCTCTGCTGCACCATCCGCGGCGACCTGCTGACGGCGCTGGACGGCATCTGGGACCGGGTGCTGGCGGGACAGGTGGTGGCGCGGGTGGTGGTGGAGACCACCGGCCTCGCCGACCCCGCCCCCATCCTGCACACGCTGATGGCCGATCCGCGCATGGCGCAGCGATTCGTTCTGGATGGCGTGGTGACCCTGGTCGATGCCGCGACCGGCATGGCGACGCTGGACAGCCAGGAGGAGGCGCTGCGCCAGGCCGCCGTCGCCGACCGCATCGTGCTCAGCAAGGTGGACCTGGCGCCGCCGGATGCGGTGGCGGCGCTGACCGACCGGCTGCTGATGCTGAACCCCACCGCGCCGATCCTGCCCGCCATCGCCGGCGAAGTGCCGGCGGCGGCGCTGCTGGATGCCGGCGCCTATGACACCACGTCCAAGCTGCCGGATGTCGCCGCCTGGATCGGCGCGGCAGCGCCGCATGGCCATCACCACCACCATCATCACGACCGCAATCGGCACGACCCGCGCATCCAGGCCCTGTGCCTGGAATTCGAGAAGCCCCTGCCCTGGACGGGCCTCGCCAGTTGGCTGGAGATGCTGGCGATGACGCGTGGCACTTCGGTGCTGCGCATGAAGGGCCTGCTGGATCTGGTGGGCGAATCGCGGCCGGTGGTGATCCATGGCGTGCAGCACCTGTTCCACCCACCCACCCGCCTGCCCGCCTGGCCGGAGGGCACGCCGCGCCGTTCCCGGCTCGTCTTCATCCTGCGCGACCTGGACCCCCAGGTGGTCCGGGACGGCCTCGCCGCCTTCCTCCAGGCCGCGGAGCGGGAGGCGGCGCTGCAAGGCGAATGATGGCGGGCAGTTACGTTGACTTCACCCCCGCCGCGCGCTTCCCTGGCGCCCGCCGGAGCCGACATCCGGCTTGTGGCCAGGGAGCCTTGTGACGCCATGTCCTTGACGATGCCGGAGGAAATCCTCCTCCTGATGCTCGATGACGAAAGCGGGCGCTTGCAGGAGCGCGCGGCCCCCTCCGGCGACTACGCCGTGGCCGGCGCCGTGCTCGCCGAACTGGCACTGGCCGGCCGCATCGATACCGACCCGACCCGCCTCTATGTGGTGAACCCCGCGCCGACCGGCGATGCGCTGCTGGATCGCGCCTTGGCGCAGATCGTCGCCGCGCCGCAGGCCGGTGACAGCCGCCACTGGATCGAGACGCTGGCGGCGGATGCCGACGAATACCGCGACGCGCTGTTCGAGCGGCTGGTTTCCAAGGGCATCCTCAAGCGTGTCGAAGGCCGCTTCCTCTGGGTCTTCCCCGAGCGCCGCTACCCGGTGATCTCCGACAAGGAGGAGCGGGAGGTGAAGGCCCGCATCATGGGCGTGCTGTTCCAGGACGACATCCCCGACCCGCGCGATTCGATGCTGATCGGCCTGTGCCGCGCCGGCGGCCTGTTCTCCCTGATCCTGTCGACCCAGGAGCTGGACCGGGTGCAGGCGCGCATCGACGCGGTGGCCGATCTTGAGGAATTGAACCGGTCCCTGGCGGATGCCATCCGGGAAATCTATGCGCAGATCGCGCGCTACGCGCCGATGGTCTAAGACAACCCGTAGACGCGAGCTCAGGACAGGACAGGCTTCATGGATATTTCGGAAAGCACCGACAAGGGCGTGAAGGTCGCCGCCCTGACGGGCCGCCTCGACACCGCCACCGCCCCCGCCGCGGAGACGAAGCTGCTCGCCCTGATGGAGGGTGGCGCCAAGGTGGTGGCCGATCTGGCGGAGGTGCATTATGTCTCCTCGGCCGGGCTGCGCGTGCTGCTGAAGGCCGCCAAGCAGGCCAAGGCCATCGGCGGCAGCTTCGCCGTGGCCTCGCCGCAGGCCCCCGTGCGCGAAGTGCTGGAGATCAGCGGCTTCGACAAGATCCTGGCGATCCACCCGACCCGCGACGCGGCCGTGGCTGCCCTGGCCTGACCTTCGGGCGGAGCTGGGCGATGCTGGAAAGCCCCGCTTCGGCGGGGCTTTTTTGTGAATTCAGCCCCGCCGCAGCTTCACCCACAAGATGAAGCAGGTCAGCGGCACGGTGATGAGATTGGCCACCACCAGCCCGGTGGAGCCCTTCATCACGCCGTAGCCGAACCACAGCGTGTTGCCCAAAACCAGCAACACCAGCAGGGCCAGGGAAAAATCCCGCGCGGACCCGCTGCGCCACGTCTTCCAGGCCTGCGGAATGAAGGCCGAGGTCGTCATCGCGCCGGCGACCAATCCGATCGCCTCCACCGCCACATCCACGCGCGCGCTCTTTCCTGTCCGCCACGCCGCCCCTATGCATCGGGGCATGGCGGAAATCCATCTCACCTTCGAGACTTTGGCCGGCCCGGCCCTGCATCCCCTGCTGGCGGACCTCGCCCGGCTGCGCATCGCGGTCTTCCGGGAATGGCCCTACCTCTATGAGGGCGATGAGACCTATGAGCGGGGCTATATGCGCGCCTATGCCGATGGGCCGGGCGCCGCCATCGTGGTCTGTCGCGACGGCGACCGGGTGGTCGGCGCCGCCACTTGCCAGCCAATGGTGGAGGCGCATGCCCAGGTGCCGGAGGCTTTTCGGGCGGCCGGGCTGGATCCGGCGCGCTTCTGCTATTTCGGCGAGTCGGTGCTGCTGCCGGCCTATCGCGGACAGGGCGCCGGGGTGCGCTTCTTCATCGAGCGCGAGGCCCATGCCCGCCGCCTGGGCCTGCCGCAGGCCGCCTTCTGCGCCGTGACCCGCGCCGAGGACGACCCGCGCCGGCCGCCCGGCCAGGTGCCGCTGGATGCCTTCTGGGGCAAGCGCGGCTATGTCCGGCGGCCGGAGTTGAAGGTCCATTTCGACTGGAAGGAAATCGGCCAGGACGCGGAGTCCCCGCATGAACTGGTCTTCTGGACCAAGACGCTTTGAGCGCCCCTCCGCCCCTCCCCTTGCGCCTTGGCCTGCTCGCCTGGCCGGTCGGCCGCCCTTCCTCAGTGCCAGAGTTCGAGGCGCGGCTGGATGGCTTCCTGGCCGAGGCCTACGGCCGCGCCGATCTTTGCGTCCTGCCGGAATATGCCTGCGTCGAGCTGGGTGCGGCGCTGGCTGGCGGTGCTGCGCCGGATGAAGCCACCGAACTCGCCGCCATGGTGGCCCACGCGGACGCCATCCTGGCCGCCATGCGCGCCGCGGCCATGCGCGCCCAGGTCTGGCTGCTGCCGGGCACCCTGCCGATGCGGGCCGCGGATGGGCGCATCATCAACCGCGCCCCGCTGATCGCCCCGGATGGCCGCCTCGCCTTCCAGGACAAGCAGGCGATGACGCGCTTCGAGACGGAACGCTGGGGCGTCGCCTCCGGTGCCGGACCCGCGGTCTTCGACACGCCCTGGGGCCGGATCGGGATTTCCATCTGCTACGACGTGGAATTCCCCAAGCATGCCCGCGCCCAGGTGGAGGCCGGCGCCTGGCTGATCCTCGCCCCCTCCTGCACCGACAGTCTGCGCGGATTTGCCCGGGTGCGCATCGGCGCGGCGGCGCGGGCCCTGGAGAACCAGTGTTTTGTCGCGGTGACGCCGACGCTGGGCCTCGCCCCCTGGTCCGTGGCGCTGGACGAGAACCACGGGCAGGCGGCGATCTTCGGCCCGCCCGATCACGGCTTCCCGGAGGATGGCGTGGTGGCCGCGGCCGGCATGGATGCGCCGGGCTGGCTGTTCCACACCCTCGATCCCGCCCTGGTGGCGGAGGTGCGGGCGCATGGCGCCGTGCGCAACCATCGCGACTGGCCCCGCCGCCCCGTCCCCGCCCCGCGTCCGGCGCGCTTCGCATGAGCCTGGTCTATCTGGTGGCCGGCGAGGCCTCCGGCGACGTTCTGGGCGCCCGTTTGGTGGCGGCGCTGCGGGACCGCGCGCCGGGGTTGGCCTTCGCCGGCATCGGCGGCGACCGGCTGGCGGAACAGGGCCTGCAAAGCCTGTTCCCGATGCGCGAACTGGCGCTGATGGGGCTGATCGAGGTTCTGCCCAATATCCGCCGCCTCGCCCGCCGGCTGGATGAAACGGTGGCCGAGATCGCCGCGCGACGCCCCGCCGTGGTCGTCACCATCGACGCCCCCAGCTTCACCCTGCGGCTCGCCCAGCGCATCCGCCCGCTCGGCATTCCCGTGGTGCATTACGTCGCGCCGCAGATCTGGGCCTGGCGGCCCGGGCGCGTGGCGAAGATCAAGGCGGCGGTGGACCACATCCTGTGCCTGCTGCCCTTCGAGCCGGTCATTTTCGAGGCCGCCGGCATCCCCACCAGCTTCGTTGGCCATCCGGTGCTGGAATCCGGCGTCGATGCCGGCGATGCCGACCGCTTCCGCGCGGCCCATGGGCTGGCGGCGGAGGCGCCCCTGCTGGTGGTGATGCCCGGAAGCCGGCGCAGCGAGGTGAAGCGCCTGCTGCCCGTCTTCGGCGCCGCGCTGCGGCTGGTGGCGGATCGCGTGCCGGGTCTTGTTGCTGTCCTGCCGGTCTCGGCGGTGGTGGCGGAGGCGGTGGCGGCGGGCACAAGGGACTGGCCGGTGCGGCCGATCCTGGTGACGGATCTCGCCGGCAAGCACGACGCCTTCGCGGCCGCCTCCGCCGGGCTCATCAAGTCCGGCACCTCCAGCCTGGAAATGGCGGTGGCGGGCGTGCCGCATCTGGTGGCCTACAAGGTCCATCCGATCACGGCGGCCATCGTCCGCCGCCTGGTCCGCGTGCCCTTCGCCAGTTTGGTGAACCTGCTGGCGGAGCGGCAGGTGGTGCCGGAATATCTGCAGCAGGCGGCGACGGCGGAGGCGCTGGCGGAGGGGCTGGCCGGCCTGCTGACCGACCCTGTCCAGGCCGCCGCCCAGCGCGCCGGCTTCGCCGAGATGCTGACGAAGCTGCGCCCGCCGGAGGGGCTGCCGAGCGTCGCGGCGGCCGAGGTCGTTCTGCGTCGGATGGCGCCATGATCGCCCTGCGCCCGCCGGTATCCGGCGATGTGCCGCAGATGCGCGGCTTGCTGGACCAGCTCGGCTATCCGGTGACAGAATCCGATCTACGGGCACGACTCGCCGCTTTGGCGCCCGAGGATCTGGTGCTGGTGGCGGAGCAGGAGGCGCGGCTGCTGGGAGTCATCGCCCTGCACCGGGCCAGTATCCTGCATATCGGCCCCGTCGCGCGGATCATGACCCTGGTGGTGGATGAGGCCGCGCGCAGCGGCGGGGTGGGACGCCTGCTGCTGGAAGCCGGCGCCGCCTGGGCGCGGCAGGCAGGATGCCACACGCTGGAACTGACCTCCGGCAAGCAGAGGCTGCGGGCGCATGCCTTCTATGAGGGGCTGGGCTTCACCGCCTCCGGCCTGCGGCTGCATCGGGCGCTGTAGCCCGGATCACCCGATGGCGGCCTCCACGGCCAGCGCGACTTCCAGCGCCGCGATCCCCTCCGCCGCGCCGACCTCCACCGGGGCCGTCCCGGCGCAGGCCGCCGCAAAGCCGGCCTGCTCGGCTTCCAGGCTGTCATGATCGGTCCAGCCGGCGCGGTCGATGCCGTGGTCGGGCATGTTCGCCACCGGCTCCGCCCCGCCCCGGCGCAGCATGGCCAGGCCGCGATTGAGGAAATCGACGCTCATCTCCCCCTCCCGCCCCAGCACCCGCAGCCGCCGCTCCATCGCCAGCGAGACGCGCGAGGCGGTGATGGTCGCCGCGCGGCCGCCCGAAAAACCCAGCCGGGCCACGGCGAAATCGGCATGGTCGGACATCACCCGCGCGCCCACCGCCTCGACGCTGCGGGGCGCCTCCCCGGCCAGTTTCAGCACCAGATCGATGTCATGGATCATCAGGTCCAGCACCACCGAGACATCCAGCGAACGCGGGCGGAAGGGCGCGGCGCGCACCGCCTCCCAATGCACCGCCCGCCCGCCTTCCTGCGCCGCGACCACGGCGCGGAAGGCGGCGGAAAAGCGCTCGATATGGCCGACCTGAAGCACGCGGCCCGCTTCGGCCGCCAGCGCGGCCAGCGCCCGCGCCTCGGCCAGGGTGGCGGCGATCGGCTTTTCCATGAACAGGTGCCGCCCCTCCTCCAGCACCTGCCGGCCGAGGGCGGCGTGGAAGCGGGTCGGCGCGACGACGATCACCGCCTCCGCCGCCGCGATGGCCTCCGCCGCCGGCAGGGCAGGCACGCCGCATTCGGCGGCGACGGTGGCGGCGCGCGCCGGGTCGGCATCATGCAGTGCCACCAGCCGCAGCGGCCCCTCCGCCCGCGCCGCCTTCAGCGCATGGAAGCGCCCGAAATGCCCGGCCCCGAGGACCGCCACGCGCAGCGACATCGTGAAAAACCCTTTCTTCAAGCCACGGGGTGATACTGCGTCACGCGCGGGCTTGCATCAGGGGGGGTCGCGCCGCATCTTCCGCCCCGGTGGCATCGCCCCCCACATGGGGTAATAGGGCCGCTCCTTCACCATTGGGGTCTGGCTGCTTCCATGATGTATTTCGCCCGCTGGAAGGTGCTCGCCATCATCGGCGTCTGCCTCCTCGGCATCCTGGTCTCCCTGCCGAACGTGCTGCCGCGCAGCGTGCTGCCGGACTGGGCGCGCCAGATCAATCTCGGCCTCGACCTGCGCGGCGGCAGCTACCTGCTGCTGGAGGTCGATACCTCCACCATGGTGCGGGAGAGGCTGGAAGCGCTGGTCGATGTCGCCCGGCGCGGCGCCAGCAGCGCGAATCCGCGCATTCTCTATACCGGCCTCGCCGCCAATCCGGCCGAGCGCCGCATCAGCCTGCGGGTTTCCGACCCCGCCCGCGCCGCGGACATGGCCCGCATCCTGCGGGAGGCCGCCATCGTGGTGCCGGCCGGCGCCGGGTCGCAGCAGCCGGATATCGAGGTCACCACGGCCGCCGACGGGCTGGTTTCCGCCACGCTGACCGAGGTCGCGCTGCGCGCCAAGGCCGGCAATGCGGTGGAACAGTCGCTGGAGATCGTCCGCCGCCGCATCGACGAGACCGGCGTGGCAGAGGCGCTGATCGCCCGCCAGGGCGCCAACCGCATCCTGGTGCAACTGCCCGGCGTCGAGGACCCGGCGCGGATCAAGACCCTGCTGGGCCAGACCGCCCGCATGACCTTTCATCTGCTGGACGAGGCGGCGAATCTCCAGGCGCCGACGCCGCCGCCGGGGACCATGTTCCTGGCCGGCGACCGCTTCCAGGAACGCTATGCGGTGCGCCGCCGCGTGGAAGTGGACGGCGCGAACCTCACCGATGCCCGCGCCGGCCAGGACCAGAACGGCCAGTGGGTGGTGAACTTCACCTTCGATTCCATCGGCACCCGCCGCTTCGCCGATGTCACCCGCCAGAATGTCGGCCGGCCCTTCGCCATCGTGCTGGATGAACGCGTCATCACAGCGCCGAATATCCGGGAGCCGATCACCGGCGGCCGCGGCCAGATCTCCGGCAGCTTCGACGTGAGGGGCGCCAATGACCTGGCGGTGCTGCTGCGCGCCGGCGCCCTGCCCGCCCCGCTGACGGTGGTGGAGGAACGGACGGTGGGGCCGGAGCTGGGGGCGGATGCGATCCGCGCCGGCATCATCTCCCTCGCCGTCGGCGCCAGCTTCGTGTTTCTTTACATGGGCCTGGCCTATGGCTTCTTCGGCTGGCTGGCCAATATCGCGCTGCTGGCCAACCTCGTCATCATGATCGGCGTGCTGTCGGTGATGGGCGCGACGCTGACCCTGCCCGGCATCGCCGGCATCGTGCTGACCCTGGGCACGGCGCTGGACGCCAATATCCTCATCAATGAGCGAATAAGGGAGGAAGTGCGGAACGGGCGAACGCCCATCTCGGCGCTGGAGCTTGGCTTCACCAAGGCCTCCGGCACCATCATGGACAGCAACCTGACCAATCTGATCGCCATGGCCTGCCTCTACGGCTTCGGCAGCGGCCCGGTGAAGGGCTTCGCCGTCACGGTCGCGGTCGGCACCGTGGTGCAGATGTGGACGGCGACCGTGGTGGTGCGGCTGATGGTGGCGACCTGGTATCGCCGCCGCCGCCCGCAGACGCTGCCCGTTTGATCCGGCGGACCAAGGACACACCCATGTTTCGCGCCCTATCCCGCCCCCTGTTCCGCATCGTCCCGGACGACACGCGCATCCCCTTCATGAAGGGGGCCGTCGCCGGGCTGATGCTCTCCGCCTTCCTGTCCATCGCCTCCGTCGTGCTGGCGATCTATCCCGGCATGGCCCGCGGCATCGACTTCCAGGGCGGCATCGTCATGGAGGTCCGCACCCAGGGCGAGGCTGACCTCGCCCGGCTGCGCAGCGCCGCCTCCGCCCTCAATCTCGGCGATGTCGGCCTGCAGCAATTCGGCGCGCCCGATGCGGTGCTGATCCGCCTGCCGGTGCAGGGCGACGAGGCCGGCACCCAACGGGCCGTCGCCGCCATGCGCGCGGCGCTGGAGGAAGCCAGCCCCGGCACCCGGGTGCTGCGGGTGGAGGCGGTGGGGGAGCGCGTGTCCTCCGAGCTGTTCCGCGGCGGCATGATCGCGCTGGCCATCAGCCTGCTGGCGATGCTGGTCTACATCTGGTTCCGCTTCGAATGGCAGTTCGGCATCGCCGCCATCATCACGCTGATCCTGGACACCACGAAGACCATCGGCTTCCTCGCGGTGACGCAGATCGAGTTCAACCTCCAGACCATCGCGGCGATCCTGACCATTGTCGGCTTCTCGGTGAACGACAAGGTCGTGGTGTTCGATCGGATGCGGGAGAATCTGCGCAAGTTCAAGCAGATGCCGCTGCGCGACGTGGTCGACCTGTCGATCAACGAGACACTCAACCGCTCCATCGGCACCTCCGCCACCCTGTTCCTCTCGGCCCTGCCGCTGGCTCTGTTCGGCGGCGATGCGCTGGCGGGCTTCGCCTGGACCATGCTGTTCGGCATCGTGCTGTCCACCTCCTCCTCCATCTTCATCACCGCGCCGCTGGTGCTCTACACCGGGGCCAAGTCGCTGCGACCGAAGGAAGTCGCGCCGCCGCCGGCCCAGGCCCAGGCGACGTGACCACCGCCACCCTGCGCCGGCGTGCCGTGATGGGCCTTGCGGGCGCCCTGGCCATGCCGGGCCTCGCGCGCGCCGCGCGTGGCAATCCGGCCGAGTTGCTGGTCGGTGCCCCCCCGGGCTCGGCCGTCGATCTGTGGGCGCGCGGCTTCGCCCCCTTTCTCGAACGCGCCCTGCCGCGCCTGACCCTGGTGGTGCGCAACCGGCCCGGTCGCCAGGGCCTGGATCTGGTCACCGCCCTGGCCGAGACCGCGCCGGACCAGCGGGTCTTCGGCGTGGTCACCTCCCCCCTTCTCCTCACCCGGGCGATCGAACAGGGGGAGTCCTTTCCCGGCGACCGCATCGCACCGCTCGCGGCACTGGTGGAGGAGAGCATGGTGCTGGTCGCTGCCCATTCGGGCCCGCGGGACCTCGCGGAGTTGCGCGACCTCGGGGACCGCGGCACGCTGGGCACGCCGGCGCCTGGCACCGCCGCGCATGTCGCCGCGCTGCGACTGGATGGCCGGCTCGACCTGCAGCGCTTCGCCTTTCCCTCCGCCGCCGCCGCGCGGCAGGCAGCGATCTCGGGCCATGTCGCCGCCGCCATGCTGGCGCTGCCCGAGGCCATCGCCGGGTTGCGGGAGGGCAAGCTGCACGGCATCGGAATCGCCGCCGCAAGGCGCAGCCCCTTGCTGCCGGAACTGCCCACGCTGCGCGAGCAGGGGGTGGACCTGGTCGCCGCCGCCCATCGCGGCTTTGCGCTGAATCCTGGCGCGCCGGAAGGCTTTCGAGCCGCACTGCTGCGGGGGCTGGAAGCTGTCGCGGTCGACGCCGATTTCGCCGAGCACTGCGGCATCCGTGGCCAGGAACCCCGCTTCCGTGGGCCCGAATCCTGGACCCGCCTGCTGGCCCGCAGCGATTCGGACCTGCGGCGCCGCTGGGCCGAGGAGCCCTGGCTGCCGCGCCGCGCCTGACGCCGGGCAGACACGCGGCTGTGCGTGCTGGACATCTTGGCGCGAGGTCATGCTGGGCGCCGGCCTTCCCGCCATGTTGAAACCTGATGAAATCGCACCATCCCACGGGCCATGTTATGGATTTCAGACAGACCCTGTTGCTGTCGCCAAGATTATCACGATTATGTGATTTCGTTATCGCCCGGGTGCCATCGGTTCCCCGCTTTGTCCGGAGGATGTGCGTAGGATGTTGAGGCGCCATGGTCGCGCCCTGTCGGAGCCAGGCACCGTGCTGCTGGTGGCCACCGATCCGCAGGTCATCGCCGCGACCCGGGACGCTGTGCGCCGCATGGCCGGGCCACCGCCGATGCTGATGGCAACCGCGGCCGAGGCGCTCTCCCATATGCTGGGCCCGGGCCATGCGCCGCGGCACCTGGTGGTGGAGAATGGTGCTGGCAGCCTGGCGCTGCTGAGCGCGGCGCAGGACCCCTTCAACGGAACCGACCTGGTGGTGGTGACCTTGCCCGGTCAGCGGCTGCCGGCCGGCATGCGCCAGTCCCCGGCCGAAGGCATCCCGCTCGCGGCCATGCTGGAGGCCGGGCGCTCGCGGGACGCGCTGGCGGCCTGCGATGCGCCGGCACTCGCCGCCAGCCTGGCCCGAGGCGAAATCACGGTGCGCTTCCAGCCGATGGTGCGCCTGGCCGATCGCCGGCCGGTGATGGTGGAGGCGCTGGCGCGCTGGGAACGGCCGGGCGTGGCGCTGGGGGCGGGGGACTTCGTGCCGCTGGCCGAGCGTGCCGGCCTCGGCGCGCGCCTGACCTTCGCCGTGGCGCAGCGCGCCATCACCGCATTGGCGGCCCATCGCGGCCGCCATCGCATTCGCCTGTCCTTCAACCTGCCCCTGGCGGAGCTGGTGAAGCCGGACCTGCCTGTCTGGCTCGGACGGCTGGTGGCGGAATCCGGCCTGGCGCCCAACGACCTGCTGCTGGAGCTGACGGAAAGCGCCCAGGTGCGCGACCGGTCGGTGCTCCGCCGTGCCCTGATCCGGCTGGCGCATGCCGGCTTCGGCGTGCTGCTGGATGATCTCAGCCTGGATGACGGGCGCAGCGGGCTGCTGGAACTGCCCTTCGCCGGGGTGAAGCTGGACCGCAGCCTGGTGATCGCCATGCCGGATGACCGCCGCGCCCGTGGCGAGGTGGAACGCATCGTCCGCCATGCGCGCCGTCGTGGCATGCTGGTGATCGCGGAGGGTGTGACGGACAGCCATGTCTGGCGTGCCACCGCGGCGGCCGGCTGCGACCTCGCCCAGGGTTTCGGCGTTGGCCGCCCCCTGCCGCCCTCTGCCCTGCCGGACTGGATCCGGGCCTGGCGGGCGGCGGCGATGCCGGGCGATCAGGCCCCCTAGCTGGCCCGGTAGCTGGCCTGGTAGAGGGCGACAATCTCGCTTTCATCCGGCACGCGCGGGTTGTTGCCGGGGCTGCCGGAAGCGAGGGCCTGCTTCGCCATCAGCGGCAGCAGCCCTTCCCATTTCGCGGCGTCGATGCCCCATTTGGCCGGGCTCGGCACGTCGAGGTCCCGGTTCAGCGCGCGCAGCTCCTCGACCAGCCGCTGCGCCGCGGCCTGGTCGCCCTCCGCCTCGCTGGCCACGCCCATGACGCGCGCGGCCTCGGCATAGCGGGGGCGCGCAGCCTCCAGCCCGAAGGCGGTGACGGCGGGCAGCAGCATGGCGTTGGACAGGCCGTGCGGCACGTGGAAATGCGCGCCGATGGGGCGCGACATGCCATGCACCAGGGCGACGCTGGCATTGCTGAAGGCGAGGCCGGCCAAAGTCGCGCCGCGCATCATCGCCTCTCGCGCCGCGGCATCCTTGGGGTCGGCCCAGACGCGGCGGAGGTTGGGCGCGATCAGCCGCATGGCGCTGCGGGCATAGTCGTCGGAGACGGGGTTCGCCTTGGCGGAGACGAAGGCCTCCAGCGCATGGGTCAGGCTGTCGATGCCGGTATCGGCGGTGATGCGGGCGGGCAGGCCGAAGGTCAGCTCATGATCCACCACGGCGGCCAGCGGCAGGGCGCCGAGGCCGGCGATGAGCATCTTCTCATCCGTCTCGGTATCCGTGATGACGGTGAAGCGCGTGGCCTCGCTGCCGGTGCCGGCGGTGGTCGGCACGCAGATGATCGGCACGGCACCGCGGTTGGCGGCCGCCGGCACCTTGAAGTCGCGCATCTTCGCGCCCGCCGGCGCGGCGGCGAGGATGGCCATGGCCTTGGCCGTGTCCATCGGGCTGCCACCGCCAAAGCCGATCAGACAGTCATAATCACCCGCGGCAAAGACGGCGACGCCGAAGGCAATGACCGTATCGGTCGGATCGGGAACCGTGTCCGAAAACACGGCAGGTGTCATGCCTGCCGCACGCAACGGCGAAAGCGCCCGATCCAGCAGGCCGGAAGACAGCATGAAGGGGTCGGTGACCACCAGGGGGCGGGACAGGCCGAGCTGGCCCAGCACCTCCCCCAGCTTCGCCACGGCGCCGCCGCCCATCACCATCAGCCGCGGTGCCACCAGTGACATGATCATTGCGCATTCCCCCCTCGCCCTGTGGCGCGGAGGGTAGGCCATGATCGCGCCGCGCGTCAGCCCGCCTGGAGCGCCTTCCGCGCCTTCGCCGCCGCGTAGAGCGCGAGGCGCTGGGACGCGACCGGCGACATGCCGTTCTCCGCCACGCTGATATGGGCCGGCAGCGTCTCCGCGAAGTGGCAGGCGACGCGATGGCCCGGCGCGAGGTCGCGCAGTTCCGGCATCTCCGCCTTGCAGCGGTCCTGCGCGAAGGGGCAGCGCGTGTGGAAGCGGCAGCCGCTGGGCGGGTTCATCGGGCTCGGCACATCGCCGCCGATCGGCTTCACCATGCCGCGCCGGCGCGGATCGGGATGCGGAATCGCCGAGAGCAGCGCCCGCGTATAGGGGTGCATCGGCGCATCGAAGATGGCACGCTTCGGCGCTGTCTCGACGATCTGGCCGAGATACATCACCGCCACGCGGTCGGCCATGTGGTGCACCACGGCCAGGTCATGGGCGATGAACAGGTAGGACAGGCCGAAGCGACGTTGCAGATCCTTCAACAGATTCACCACCTGTGCCTGGATCGAGACATCCAGCGCCGAGACCGGCTCGTCGCAGATGATGAGTTCCGGCTGCACCGCCAGCGCGCGGGCGATGCCGATGCGCTGGCGCTGGCCGCCGGAGAATTCATGCGGGTAGCGCTGCGCATGGAAAGGCGCGAGGCCGACCAGCCCGAGCAACTCCTTCACCCGTGCCGCGCGCGATTCGGCGGTGCCGATGCCATGCACCTCCATAGGTTCGGCAATGGTGTCGGCCACGCGAAGGCGCGGGTTCAGGCTGGCATAGGGATCCTGGAACACCACCTGCACGCGGCGGCGCAGGGTGCGCAGCGCGGCGCCCGAAACTTCCAGCCCATCGAAGCGCACGGTGCCGCCGGTGGGCTCGATCAGCCGCAGCACCAGCCGCGCGGTGGTGGACTTGCCGCAGCCGGATTCACCGACGATGGCCAGCGTCTCGCCACGCTCGATGCGGAAGGACACGCCATCGACGGCACGCACGGTGCCGACCTGCCGGGCCAGCACGATGCCCTTCTTCACCGGGTAGTGCTTGGTGAGGTTCTCCACCTCCAGCAGCGCGCTCATGCGGCAATGTCCAGGCTGTTCTCGACCGGCGCGCGGATGCAGGCGGCGTAGTGGCCCGGCGCCACCTCCTCCAGCGGCGGGGGGGCGTTGCGGCAGGCGGCGATGGCGAAGGGGCAGCGCGGTTCGAAGCGGCAGCCTTTTGGGAGCGCGAAGGGCGGCGGAACGCTGCCCTCGATGGCCAGCAACTCATCCCGCGACTCATCCAGGCGCGGCACGGAGCCGAGCAGGCCGAGGGTATAGGGGTGCTGCGGGCTGGCGAAGAGTTCCGTCGCGGTGCCTCGCTCCGCGATGCGGCCCGCATACATCACCGCCACCTCATCGGCCATTTCGGCGATCACGCCGAGGTCGTGGGTGATGAGCACGATGGACATGCCGGTTTCGGCCTGGAGGTCCTTCAGCAGGTCGAGGATCTGCGCCTGCACCGTGACGTCCAGCGCCGTGGTCGGCTCATCCGCGATCAGCAGCTTCGGCTTGCAGGCCAGCGCCATGGCGATCATCACGCGCTGGCGCATGCCGCCCGAAAGCTGGTGCGGGAATTCGTCGAAGCGGCGCGCGGGGGCCGGGATGCGCACGCGGTCCAGCGCCGCGATGGCGCGGTCGCGCAGTTCCGTCTTGCTGGCACGCGTGTCGTGGGCGCGCATCGCCTCCATGATCTGCAGGCCGATGGGATGCACCGGGTTCAAGCTGGTCATCGGTTCCTGGAAGATCATCGCCACCTGGCCGCCGCGCACGGCGCGCATGCCGGATTCGGACAGGTCGAGCAGGTTCTGACCGTCCAGCAGCACACGCCCCGCGGCGATGCGCCCCGGCCGCGGCACCAACCGCATGACGGAGAGCGAAAGCATGGACTTGCCGCAGCCGGATTCACCGACGATGCCGAGCGTCTTGCCGCGCGGCACCGTCAGATCCACGCCATCGACCGCGGGAATATCGCCATTGGCACTGCGGAACACCGTCCGCAGGCCCTGGATTTCAAGAAGAGGATTCATGACCACCGGAATGTGGGAGGCGAGGAGACTTCGACCGGGCGATGCGCCCAGTCCTGCGACGGCGCCTTCTCCACGATGCGCTTTTGCGCCTCATGCAGATGCGCGGCGGCGCCGTGATAGTCCATGGTGGTGACCTTGCCGTCGGCGACAACCTTGTTGCCATCGACATAGACATCGCGCACGGCGCGATCACCGGCCGCATAGACCAGGCTGCGCACCGGGTCGCGACCCGGGCGCATCATCGGATGCGTGACGTCCACCAGCACGAAGTCCGCGCGGGCACCGGCGGCCAGCCGGCCGATATCCTCGCGCCCCAGTGCCTTGGCACCGCCGATGGTCGCCGCGTCGAACAGCTCCGTCGTCGTCATGCTGCGCGGGTCGTTCGCCTGGGTGCGGGCGAGATAGGCCACCAGCCGCATCTCATCGAGCATGTTGTGCGGATAGGTATCGGTGCCGAGGCCCATATTCACCCCGGCCCGCTTGTAGCGCCCGAAATGCTTCAGCGTGATGCCACGGCGGGCGAAGACGGTCGGGCAATGCGCGACCGTGGTGCCGGTTTCCGCCAGGCGCCCCATGTCGCTATCCGTCCACCACTTCGTCGAAGGGTGGTCGTCGAGAAAAATGCCGTGGCCGATGATGCTGCGGTCGCTGAGCAGGCCCATGGAATCGAGCCAGCCGATCGGCGTCTTGCCGGTGCGCCGCGTGATCTCGTGGAACTCGACCACGGATTGCGCCGCATGGATCTGCCAGGACAGGCCGCGCTTCTCGGCCTCGGCGAAACTGTCCTTCAGCAGTGTGTCGGTGCAGGTGTCGATCTGCGCCGGCACCACCATGCCGAACAACCGGCCGCTTTCATGCTGCTCGGCACGTTCGATCAGCGACAGCGCCTCCGCCATCGCCTTCTCGCCGGCCGCCTCGTCCCATTCGTACTCGACGACATGGCCGTTCTTGGTGAACCACTTGGCGGATTTGAACATCGGCGCGATGCAGACGCGCATGCCCGATTCCGCCAGCAGGTCCATCCAGCCCGGATGCGCCATGGAGAGGTCCGCCACCGTCGTCACGCCGGACAGCAGCAGTTCGGACAGCGCCACACGCACGCAGGAGGGCACGGCTTCCGAATCCGCCCGGAAGATCGGCATGAATTCATAGAGCGAGGAATTGTACAGGCCCGGGGAGCCGATCTCATCGATCAGCCCCTTGTTCATCGGCTCGCTGGACGGGTGCGAGTGGATGTTCACCAGCCCTGGCATGACCATCAGCCCCGACCCGCTGATCTCCTCCTCCGCCGGGCCGTCATAGCCGCGGCCGACGAAGCTGAGGGTGCCGCCGGTGAAGGCCACATCGGCATCGGGCAGGTAGATGTGCTGCTTCGCCGAGGCGTCCCATGCAACGACGAGATCGGCGTTGCGGATGACGGTGGTGGTCATGCCGTTTCTTCCCTTCTTCTTAGCGCGTCGTGCGCATGTCGAGCGCCTTGTAGACGCCGATGCCATACAGGCCATGGGCGCGGATGCCGGTGACGCGGTTGGAGACGCCGACATACAGGTTCTCACGCGCCGTGGTCAGCCAGGGCGCTTCCTCCGCCAGTTGGCGCTGGATATTGGCCAGCGCGGTGCGGCGCACGGCGGGGTCGGTGGCGCTGCGCGCCTCGTCCAGCCAGGCGTCGGTCTGCGGGTTGTTCCAGTTCATCCGGTTCGGCGTCGGCCGCGCGCGGCTGTGCCAATACAGGCTGAGCGCGTCACCCGCCGAGAAATACGGGTAGGACAGGAACAGCGCATCGAATTCCTGCGTCGCCATCCGGCCCCAGGCGACGGTCGCATCGAACAACTGGATGCGCATCTCGATGCCGACACGGCGAAGCTGCTGCTGGATGATCTCGCTCTGGCGCTGATTCTCCAGCGTGTTGATGCCGTAGGTCAGGAAGGTGGCCCGCTGGCCGTCCTTCACGCGGACGCCATCGCTGCCCATGGTCCAGCCGGCTTCTTCCAGCGTGCGCTGGGCCGCGGCCATGTCGAAGCGCGGCACCATCGTGTCCGACTGCGCGTCGTAGTCCAGCGTATTCGGGTTGACGATGTTCAGCGCCGGCTGCGCATGGCCGAACCACACGGCGCGCACCAGGGCCTCGCGGTCCACCGCCTGGTGGATGGCGCGGCGCACGGCACGGTCATTCATCACGGGCTTGTCCACCTTGAAGCCCAGGTAGAAGTCCCAGAAGTAGTTCGGCTGCGTCAGGACGGAGACGGTCGGCACGCGGCGCAGATTGGTGATGGCCACGGTCGGGATGTATTGCGTGACGTCGCCCGCGCCGGTCTGCAGCGCGGCGAGACGCGCGGACGGCTCCGGCACCACGCGCCAGACGATGCGCTCGACATGCGCCGGGCCCTGGTTCTGGTACATCGGCGGGCCCCAGCGGTAGTTCGGGTGGCGCGTCAGCACCAGCTCGTTCCGCGGGGTCCAGGACTGCCAGCAATAGGGGCCGGTGCCGTTGAAGCCCTGGCTGCCGAAATTCTGGCCGAGGCGATCGACCGTGTTCTTGTCGATGATGCCGGCGAAGAACAGCGTGAGCTGCGACAGTAATTCGGAGAAGGGCTCGTTCAGCTCGTATTCGACGGTATGGGAATCGACCGCGCGGACTTCCTTCACCGGGCCGGCACGCCAGGCGACCGGGCTGCGCGTTTCACGGGAGATCCAGCGGTTGATGGAATAGACCACGTCTTCCGCGGTGAATTCCTTGCCGTCGCAGAAGGTCACGCCGCGGCGCAGGTGGAAGGTGTAGGTCTTGCCGTCCGGCGAGACGGTCCAACGCTCGGCGAGACCAGGGCGCACCGTCTGCCCGTCGAAATCCATGGTGACCAGCGTGTCGGTCATCATGCCCACCACCTCACCGGCGCTGCGCGCGGTGGAACGGTGCAGGTCGTAGCGGTCGGCGTCGATCTCGCGCAGGAACACCACGGTGTTGCGCGGCGTCTGTGCCACGGCCGGCAGCACCGGCACGGCGGTCACCGCCGCCAATGCGGCGACCATTGCGCCCTTGAGGAACCTCATATTCTTTCTCCCTGCTTGACTAGATACGGAGCCGCGGGTCGAGCGCGTCGCGCAGCGCATCCCCCAGCACGTTGAAGGCCAGCACGACGACGAAGATGCCGATGGCTGGAATGACCGAGATATGCGGCGCGAAGAACAGGAAGGTGCGCCCCTGCGCGGCCATGGCGCCCAGCTCCGCGATCGGTGGCTGTGCGCCGAGGCCGAGGAAGGACAGCGCGGAGCCCAGCAGGATCACCTGGCCGAAGCGCAGCGTGGCGAAGACCAGGATCGGGCTGGCGCAGTTCGGCATCAGGTGCCGCCAGATCAGCCGCGCATCGCCCATGCCCTGGGCGCGCGCCGCCTCGATGTAATCCAGCCCGAGCACGACCAGCGCGGTGGACCGCGCGATGCGTGCCATCAGCGGGATGGTGGCCACCGCCAGCGCGATCACCACCGCCGTCACGCCCGGGCCAAAGATCGCCGCGATGGCGAGCCCGAACAGGATGGCCGGGAAGGACAGCATGATGTCGGCGAGGCGCATCAGCAGCCCGTCGATCCGCCGGTAATAGGCCGCGGCGAAACCCATGGCCACGCCGATGACGCCGCCGATGCCGAGGCTGAGCGCGCCCATCGCCAGCGTCACCCGCAGCCCGTGCAGCATGCGCGACAACATGTCCCGCCCCTGCCCGTCCGTGCCCAGCAGATAGGCGCCCTCACCCGGCGGCTGCATCACCGCCATCAGGTCTGTGTCGAAGGGATCGTAGGGCGCGATCCAGGGCGCCAGCAGCGCCGCCAGGATCACCAGCACCACCACCGCGAGCGAAACGGCCGCGGCCGGTTCCCGCAGCAGGATCTTGAGCGTGCCGGGGCGTGCCGGCGGAACGACTTCCGTCACGGTCGTGCTCATCCTGCCCTCACCCGCGGATCGAGCACGCCATAGAGAAGATCCACCGTCAGATTCACCAGGATGAAGCCCATCGACAGCACGATGATGGTGCCCTGCGCCATCGGGAAATCGGAGGACAGGATGGCGCCCACCGCCAGCCGCCCGACGCCGGGCCAGGAGAACACCGTCTCCGTCACCACCGCGCCGCCAAGCAAAAAGCCGATCTGCAGGCCGATCAGCGTCACCACCGGCACCATCGCATTGCGCAGCGCATGCCGCGTGACAACCAGCCGTTCCGACAGCCCCTTGGCGCGCGCCGTGCGCACATGGTCGGCGCCCAGCACATCCAGCACCGCCGTCCGCGTCATGCGCGCCACCGGCCCGACGAAGACACCGCCCAGCGTGATCGCCGGCAGGATCACCGCGCGCAGCCCCTGCCAGGTCCAGAGCGGACCCTCGCGCCCCGTGAAGGGCAGCCACTGCCACTGGAAGCCGACGAACCAGATCAGCACGAGGCCGAGGAAGAAGACGGGGACGGAGACGCCGGCGACGCTGAAGGCCATCACCACGCGGTCGATCAGCGAGCCGCGCCAATAGGCACCCACGGTGCCCATGGCGATGCCGAGCGGGATGGACCAGATCAGGCTGGCCACCATCAGTTCCAGGGTCGGCCCGATGGTCGAGGCAAGCTCGCCCGAAACCGGCACGTTGTTGATGATGGAAACGCCCAGGTCACCATGTGCCAGCCGCCAGACATAAAGCGCGAACTGCACGTAGAGCGGCTCATCCAGCCCGAGATCGGTGCGGATCTGGGCGATGACCTCCGCACTCGCATTCGGCCCGGCGCGGACGATGGCGGGATCGGTCGGCACCACCTGCATCAGCAGGAAGCCCACCAGCAGCACGCCGAACATCACCGGCACCGCCAGCATCAGGCGTTGGACGGCGTGTCTCAGCATGGCGCGAGCGCCCCGTGGCGGTCGAAGATCACCTCGCCACCACGCAGCGTCAGGTCGGCCCGCGTGTCGCGCAGGATCAACTCCGGATCACAGTCGAAGATGTCGCGGGACAGCACGGCGATGTCGGCCTGCATGCCGGGCTCCAGCGTGCCGCGGCGGTCCTCGGCGAATTGCGTATAGGCCCCGCACCAGGTCTGGCAGTGCACCGCCTGTTCCGCCGTCAGCGTCTGGTCCGGCCCGAGCACCGTGCCGCGATTGGTCTTGCGGGTCAGCATGGTGAAGAGATTGGCATAGGGATCGACCGAGGAGACAGGGCAATCGGAGGAGGCCGCCGGATGGTGCCCTTCCTCCAGCCAGGTGCGCATCGGATAGGCTTCCTCGCTCCGCGCCCGGCCGAGGTTGCGGATATAGAGGTCGCCGAACTCGTACATGAAGGCCGGCTGCGGCACCGGCAGGATGCCCCGTGCCAGCATGCGCTTGCGCTGATCGGCGTTGAGGAAGCCGCAATGCTCGATGCGGTGGCGCCGCCCCTTGAAGGGATGTTCCGGCGTATCGGCCATCTCCATGCCGACCAGAACCTGCTCGATCGCCGCATCGCCGATGGCGTGGATGTCGAGCTGCCAGCCCTGCTCATGGAACAGTTTCAGCAGCGCATGGATTTTCTCATCGGGGAAGGTGAAGACGCCCGTGCCGCCGCCGGCGCTTTCCAGATACGGGTCGAAGAAGGCCGCCGTCAGGCCGCCGGCGGAGCCATCGGCAAACACCTTCACCGCACCCCAGCGCAGCATGTCGTCGCCCTGCCCCGGCCGCAGCCCGGCCTCCCAGGCCTGCAGCGCGATGCCTTCCGGATTGCCGGCCAGCACGTTCCACATCCGCATCAGCGACCGCCCGGTGGCGACGGCGGTGCGGAAGGCCGCGACCTCCGCCATGCCGGCCGTCATGCCGACATTCATGTCGGTGGCCGAGGCGAAGCCGAGCGAGGCGAGGTGTTTGCCGGCACGCTCGATGGCATCGACCAGCGTCGCCTCATCCGGCTCCGGCACCACATCGCGGATCAGCCGCATGGCGCGTTCCTGGAACAGGCCGGTCAGCGCGCCACCCTTGCGTTCCACCACGCCGCCCTCGGGGTCCGGCGTGTTGTGGCCGACGCCGGCGGCGCGCATCGCGGCCGTGTTCGCCACGCCCATATGGCCGCAGGTGCGCACGATGAAGACGGGATTGTCCGGGGAGACGCGGTCCAGCTCCGCCGCCGTCGGATGCCGGCCGATGTCGAGTTCCGCATGGTCGTAACCGCGGCCGAGCACCCAGGCGCCCTTCGGCGCTTCCTTCGCCGCCTTGCCGATTCGCGCCAGCACCTCATCCAGGCTGCGCACCTCCTCGGCCCGCAGGTTCACGCCGGCCAGCGCCAGGCCGTAGGGCAGCAGGTGCATATGCGCCTCGTTGAAGGCGGGAATCGCCACCCGCCCCTCCAGCGCCACATGCCGGGCCTCGGGCGCGGCCGCCGTCACCTCCGCCAGGCTGCCCACGGCCAGCACAAGGCCGTCCCGCACCGCGAGCGCCTCGGCAAAGCCGCCCGCCAGGCCGCGAAAGACGCGCCCGCCGGAAAAAATCACATCCTGGCCCATGCAGTCGACCAACCCCATTCCGCGCGTCGTTTTTGGTGACCTGACTGTCATGCGGTGATCCCCACCCGTCAACCCGGCGATGACGCAAGAAGATTGCGCATCGGCCCGCTGCCGGAGATGATCCGCCCCTTCACTAGGCAGGATGACCCTCAATGATGCGCAGACCCTGGCTCGGCCTTCCCCGGCTGGCCCTCATGGCAGCGGCGGCCCTCAGCCTGTCCGCCTCCCTCGCCGCCGCCCAGTCGACGTTGCGGGTCGTGCTCATCAACGACCTGGCGAGCCTGGACCCGGTGAACTCCACCGCCGCCTTCGTCCGCAACCACGGCTTCATGGTCTATGACCAGCTTTTCGCGCTCGACAGCCAGGGCGTGGCGCGACCGCAGATGGTGCAGACGCATGAGGTGAGCGCCGATGGGCTGAGCCACAGCTTCACCCTGCGCGAGGGGCTGACCTTCCATGATGGCGCGCCGGTGCGCGCGGCCGATGCCGTGGCCTCCATCCGCCGCTGGTCGCAGCGCGACATCGTCGGCCGGGCGCTGGCGGCCTCCACGGCGGCGATGGAGGTGGTGGACGACAAGACCTTCACCATCCGCCTGTCCCGCCCCTTCGCGCTGGTGACCGAAGCCCTGGCCCGCCCGACCGCCAGCGCGCTGTTCGTGATGCCGGAGCGAATCGCGGCGACGCCGGCCAGCACCGCGATCACGGAAGCGATCGGCAGCGGCCCCTTCATCTTCCAGCCGCGTGAGTGGCAGGTGGGCAACCGCGCCGTCTACCTCCGCAACCCCGCCTATCGCCCGCGTTCGGAACCGGCGGACGGCCTGGCCGGCGGCAAGGTGGTGAATATCGACCGGTTGGAATGGGTGGCGATGCCGGACCCGGCCACGGCGGCGGCGGCCTTGCAGGCGGGTGAGATCGACTTCATCGAACAGCCCTCCCCCGACCTGATCCCGGTGCTGGAGCGCAACCGCAACATCCGCACCTTCGCGCTGAACCCGGTGGGCTTCATGGTCTGGCTGCGGCTGAACCACACGCAGCCGCCCTTCGACAAGCCGGAAGCGCGCCAGGCGCTGCTGCATCTGATCAACCAGCAGGACGTGCTGAATGCCGTGGGCGTGCGGCCCAGCGAGCAGGTGCCCTATTGCCCCGCCTACTTCTTCTGCAACACGCCGCTGCAATCGGATGCCGGGGCCGAGGGCCTGCGCGCCGAGAACCTGGACCGCGCCCGCGCCCTGCTGCGGGAGGCCGGCTATGCGAACCAGCGCGTGGTCTTCATGAACGCCGCCGACAGCCCGATCAACAACGCGGCGACGCTGACCATGGCCGCCGCCTTCCAGCGCGGCGGGCTGACCATGGATGTGCCGAGCATGGACTGGGCCACCGTCACGCAGCGTCGCAACCGTCGCGAGCCTGTCGAGCAGGGCGGCTGGAACATGTTCGTCACGGTGGCCAATGTGCTGGACGGCCAGAACCCGCTGACCAACCTGTATCTCGCCAGCCCCTGCGAGGGCGGCCTCACCGGCTGGCCCTGCGATGCGGAGCTGGAGGCGCTGCGCCGGTCGTGGTGGGAGGAGAATGACGCGGCGAAGCGGCAGGAGATCCTGCACCGCGTCCATGCCCGCGCCTATCGCGTGCTGCCCTACATCAATGCCGGGCAGTTCCGCACCCTGGCCGCGCATCGCAGCAATATCGAGGGGCTGCGGCCGACCACCGTGCCGGTCTTTTGGGGGGTGACCAAGCGCTAGTCTAACGTTCAGGCGAGGCTGCGTCGCAGCCTCGCAATGGCGCCGGGCAGGCCGCGTATCTTCAAGACGCGGCCTTTCTCGTCATAGTCCTCGGACAGTACGCGGGCGCTTTCATAGACCTCGCCGATCAGCCCCTGCTTGGCATAGGGCAGCACCAGCACATCCTCCTCCATCTGCGCCTCGAAGAAGGCGATGAGGGTTTCGCGCAGCGCGGCGACATCCCCGGGCGCATGGGCGGACAGCATGATGGCATCGGGGTGCTTCTCCGCCAGGGCCGCGCGGCCGGCGTCATCCACCCGGTCCATCTTGTTCAGCACCAGGCGCGAGGGCACCGCATCCGCGCCGATCTCCCGCAGCACGCTGCGGCTGACCTCCAACTGCGCCTCATAGGTCGGGTCTGAGGCATCGACCACGAACAGCAGCAGCGAGGCTTCCAGCGCCTCCGCCAGCGTCGAACGGAACGACGCCACAAGATCATGCGGCAACTGCTTGATGAAACCCACGGTGTCGGAGACCAGCACGCGCGGCCGCGTCTCCGGCTGAAGGATGCGCACGGTGGTGTCCAGCGTGGCGAAGAGCTTGTCCTCCACCAGCACCTGGCTGCCGGTCAGCGCCCGCATGAGGGAGGATTTGCCCGCGTTCGTATAGCCAACAAGTGCCACGCGAAGCTGGTCGCGCCGGGCGGAGCGGCGGTTGTCCGCATCGCGCTGCACCGCCTCCAACTGGTCTTTCAGTTCGGAGATACGGTCGCGGATCTTGCGACGATCGAGGTCGAGCGTCGTCTCGCCCGCGCCCGGCCCCTGCTGCCGGCCACCGCCGCCCGAGGATTCCCGCAGGCGCGGCGCGACGTATTTCAGCCGCGCCATCTCCACCTGAAGCTTCGCCTCCCGCGTATTGGCGTGGCGGTGGAAGATCTCGACGATGACGCCGGTGCGATCCAGCACCTGCGCGCCGGTGGCGCGTTCCAGGTTGCGGATCTGGCTGGGCGACAGCTCGTGGTCGACGATCACGAATTCGGGTTTTGGCGCGGAGGCTTCTTCGTCCGGCTCTCTGGCGGCGGGCGCGTCGGCGGCGCCCTCGAAACGCTGGCGCGCCTTCGCCGTCGACTTCGGCGCCATGGTCCCGATCTCGCCGGTGCCACCCGTCAGCGCCGCCAGTTCCGCCAGCTTGCCGCTGCCGAGCAGCGATCCGGCGCCGGTGCCCTCGCGGCGCTGGGAGACCTCGCCCACCACCTCATAGCCCAGGGTCTTCACCAGCCGGCCCAGCTCCTCGAGGCTGGCGGCGTGGGCGATGTCGTCCACCTCCGGCGTCTGGATTCCGACGAGGACGGCACGCGGGGTGGGGGCTTTGGTCTCCATGGCGGGGACCTAGCACGGATGGCGCCGGAAAGCCTCTACGCGCCCATGGCGCTACTCCGCCCGGCGCCGGCGCAGCATCAGGTCCAGCAGCAGCAGCCCCGTGGTGAAGACCACCAGCAGCACGGCCACCGCCGCCATGGCGGGGTCCAGGTTCTCGTTGATGCCGTCCCAGATACGTCGCGGCAGGGTGAAGACGTCGCGGGAGGCGATGAACAAAACGATCACCAGCTCGTCCCAGCTATGAATGAACGCAAAAATCCCGCCGGAGAGGATGCCCGGCGTGATGCGCGGCAGGATCACCCAGCGCAGCGTCTGCATCAGCGAGGCCCCCATGCCCCGCGCCGCCTGTTCCAGCCTCGGGTCGAAGGCGGCCAGCGCGGTGGAGACGGTGATGACGACATAGGGGATGCCGGTGACCCCGTGCGCCAGCGCCACCCCCATGAAGCGGTCCAGCAGATCGAGCCCCGCGAAGTAGCGATACAGGCCGATGGCATAGACGATGGAGGGGATGATGATCGGCAGCAGCATCAGCGCCCGGATCAGGTCCGTGCTCCGCCGCGACAGGCGCCAGCAGCCGATGGCGCAGAGCGTGCCGGCGATCACGGCGATGGCGGTCGCCGCGATGGCGATCAGGAAGGATTGCCAGATCGAGGCCAGCCATTCGGGGGAGGTCAGCACCGTCGCATAATGCTGAAGCGACAGCGCCTCCTTCGGCAGGGACAGGAAGCGCTGGTCGGTCATCGAGACCGGGATGATGATGCTGATCGGCAGCAGCAGATACAGCGCCACCACGCCGGCGGAGATGCGGGCGAAGGGCCCGGGCTGGTGCGTCATCATGCCCCACCTCCGAAGATGCGCCGCAGATCGACGACGCGGGCGAAGACCGCCAGCGTCGTCAGGATGGCGACGACCAGCATCGTCGCCATCATGGTCCCCAGCCCCCAGCGCAGCAGATCCAGGATCTGCAACCCGATCCATTCCGCCACCATCAGCGTGCGGCCACCGCCGAGCAGCGCCGGGGTGATGTAGAAGCCGAGCGAGAAGATGAAGACCAGCAGACCCGCCGCCAGCAGCCCCGGCAGCGACAGCGGCAGGAAGATGCGGCCGAAGATGGTGAAGCGGCTGGCGCCCAGACCGCGCGCGGCAGCCAGCAGTCGCGGGTCGATCTCCCGCATGCTGGCCAGCATCGGCAGCACGGCATAGGGCACCATGTAGTGCACCATGCCGACGATGATGCCGAATTCGTTCCAGACCAGCGCGAGCGGTTCGGTGATGACGCCGGTCGCCATCAGCGTCTCATTCACCAGCCCCTGCCGGCGCAGCAGCGTCACCCAGGCGAAGGCGCGCACAAGCACGGAAATCCACAGCGGCACCAGCACCGCCAGAATCCACCAGCGCTGCGCCGAAGGGCTGGACAATGCGATGCGATAGGACAGCACATAGCCCAGCAGCAGCGACAGCGCCGTGGTGATGAGGCAGATGCGCAGCGTGGTGATGATGACCCGCTGCACGCTGTCACTGGTGAAAAGCCGTTCGTAATTGCCCAGGCCCGGCGTCGGCTCGGTGAAGGATATTGCCAGCACCTGCGCGATGGGCGCGACATAGAAGGCCGTCATCAGCAGGAAGGCCGGCAGGATCAGCAGCCACCAACCGGCATCCTGCCGCCGGATCATGGCGCGTCGTCCAGCACGGGCACGCTGGCCGCAGCACTCCAGCCGAGGCGCAGCGCCAGGCCTTCCCGCGGCGCGATCGGGGCGTTCCATGTGGAGAGCGTGATGCGCAGCGTGCCGAAATCCGGCACCGCGACGTTCAGCGCATAGCCGGCGCCGAGATAGGACCAGCTCTCGATGATGCCGGTCACGCTGTTCTCCGCCGTCTCGCCCTCCGCCAGCAGCGCCATCTTCTCCGGACGCAGGCTGAGCAGCACCTGGCTGCCGAGCGGCGGCGAATCGGCGGCGGCGGTCACCACCCGCGTGCTGCCGGCGCCGATGGCGAATCCGCCCGCGAAAACCTCCCGCACCGTGCCGTGCAGGAAGTTGGACTTGCCGAGGAAGTCGGCGACGAAGCGCGTCGCGGGCCGCTCATACAGCTCGGCCGGCGCGCCCTGCTGGATCAGCTTGCCATGGTTGAGGATGGCGACGCGGTCCGACAGGGACAGCGCCTCCTCCTGGTCATGCGTCACATTGACGAAGGTGCGGCCGATGCGGCGGTGCAGCGCCTTCAACTCGTCCTGCAATTCGGCGCGCAGCTTCTTGTCGAGCGCGGATAGCGGCTCGTCCAGCAGCAGCAGCGCCGGTTCGAACACCAGCGCGCGGGCCAGCGCCACGCGCTGCTGCTGGCCGCCGGAAAGCTGGCGCGGCAGGCGGTCACCGAAGGCGGAAAGCTGCACCAGGTCCAGCGCCGCGCGCACCTTCGCCTCCCGCTCCGCCGCACCCAGCTTGCGGACGCGCAGCGGGAAGGCGACGTTCTCCGCGACCGTCATATGCGGGAACAGCGCATAGCCCTGGAACACCATGCCGAAGTCGCGGCGTTCCGGCGGCAAAGCGGTGATGTCGCGGCCATCGAGGCGGATGGCGCCCTCGCTGGGCGCGACGAAGCCGGCGATGCACATCAGGATGGTGGTCTTGCCGCTGCCCGAAGGCCCCAGCAGGGTCAGGAACTCCCCCTGCCCCACGGCGAGCGAGACATCGGCGACGGCGGTGAAGCTGCCATAGCGCTTGCTCAGCCGCTCGATCGCCAGGGCATGGCCGGTGGCGCCGCTCATGCGCGGTAGTCCGGCTGCTCGCGGTCCAGCTTTCGCCGCAGCGCCTGCCAGGGCAGCCAGCCCTTGGTCGGGCCGGTGCTGAACTGCTTGCGGGTGCGCTCCACCGTGGCGTCGGAGGCGACGGCCAGGGGCGCGCCGGAGGATTGCGCGGCGATCTGGATGCGGCAGGACTGTTCCAGATACCACATCCAGTAGAAGGCCTCCGCCACGGTGTGCCCCACCGTCAGCAGGCCGTGGTTGCGCAAAATCATCGCCGGCTTGTCGCCGAGGTCCTGCACCAGCCGCTCACGCTCCGACAGATTGTCGTCGGCGGCGACGCCTTCATAGTCATGGATCGCGACGCGGCCCATGAATTCCATCATCATCTGGTTCAGCGGCAGCAGCCCGCCCTTCTGTGCCGCCACCGCCATCCCGGCCAAGGTATGCGTGTGCATCACGCAATTCGCATTCGGCGCGCCGAGATGCACGGCGGAATGGATGACGAAGCCGGCAGGATTCACCGGCCAGGTGGTCGCCTGTTTCGGCGCCCCCTCCGCATCCACCAGCACGAGGGAGGAGGCGGTGATTTCCTCGAACAACAACCCGTAGGGATTGACCAGGAACCTGTGGCCTTCGCCTGGCACCCGCACCGAAAGATGGGTGAAGACCAGGTCGGTCATGCCATGCAGCGCGATCAGCCGGTAGGCGGCGGCCAGATCCTCCCGCAGCTCCTGCTCGGTCGGCACATGGTCCGGATCGGGGCGGGTGGGAGCGGCGGGAAGCGCCATCAGTAACCTCGTGCGTGGTCGTAGAGATTGGGAAGCGGACGGCCCGCGGCGTGATCGGCGATCGCGGCCGCCACATATTCGGCGCGTTCCCGCCGGCTCGGCAGGCTGGCGATGTGCGGCGTCACGATGATCTTCGGATGCGCCCAGGCGGGGCTTTCCGCCGGCAGCGGTTCCTTCTCGAACACATCGAGCACGGCGCCGGAGAGATGACCGGAATCGAGCGCCGCGATGATGTCCCCGAGCTTCTGGTGGCTGCCGCGGCCGACATTCACCAGGCCCGCGCCCTTCGGCAGCTTTTGCAGCAAGGGCGCGCCCAGAATGCCCTGCGTCTCCGGCGTGGCGGGCAGCAGGCAGACCAGGATCTTCGTCTCCGCCAGGAAGGCGTCGAATTCCTCGGCACCCGCGAAGCAGGTCACGCCCGGCAGGTCCTTGCGGCTGCGCGACCAGCCGCGCACGGGAAAGCCCAGGCCCTGAAGCATCACCGCCGCGCGGCTGCCCATATTGCCCAGGCCCATGACGCCGATGGTGCTTTCGCGCGCGGTGAATTCCGGTTCGAAGAACTTCCACCGCGCCGCCGCCTGGTTCAGCGCGACCCTGCGCGCATCCTTCAGCAGCGACAGCGCCGCCCAGCAGACGAATTCGCCCATCCGCTGGGTGGAACCCTTGGTGGCCATGCGCAGCAGCGGCAGATGCTTCGGCAGGTCCGGATCGGCGGTGATGAAGTCCACGCCCGCCCCGGTGCCGAAGATCAGCTTGAGGTTCGGCATGCGGCCGATCCGCCCCGGCTCCGGGTCCCAGACCAGCACGTAGTCCACCTGCTCCGGCGCCACGCCGGCATCGCCCCACCAGCGCACATCGAGGCCAGGGGCGAATTCGGCGAAATGCCGCTGCCATTCCGGCATGGCGGCCTCGCCACCGGATTTCACCAGGATCGTCGGCATGGAACCCCTTGTCACGCAGCTTGCGGTGCGGCTTTGCCGCACCGCAGCATTCCTGCCCTCAGCCGGTGACCATGTCGATATAGTCCGCATTGGCCTGGGCATAATTCTGCCCCCACCAGCGGCCATCCTGCGCCACCTGGACCCGGGCATTGGCGGGTTCGGTCGGGTTGTACTTCTTGAATTCCTCCGGCACGAGCGCCGCGGCATTCGGGTTGGTCGGGCCGTTGCCCATCAGCTTCAGCAACTCCACCTGCCCCGCCGCATTCGCCAGCATCGAGGCCAGCAGCCGCTGCGCCAGCGCGCCGCCCGGATTGCCGCGCGGGCTGACGAAGATGCCCGGCTGCAGGATGCCCTGGTTCCAGATGAACTTGAACCGGCCGTTGCTCTCCGCTTCCAGCACCTTGGCGCGGGTGTGCCAGATCTGGCCCATCACCGCCTCACCCGTGCGGATGAACTGCTCCGACTCGGATCCGCTGGTCCAGAAGACCAGGCTGCGCCGGATTTCCCGCACCTTGGCGAGGCAGGCGCGGATATCGAGCGGGTAGAGGCTGGCGATGTCCTTGCCCAGCGCCATCTGCGCCGCATCCAGCGCGCCGGCGGCATCGCGCCGCAGCAGGCGGGTGCCAGGGAATTTCTGAAGGTCCCAGAAATCCGCCCAGCCGGTCGGCGCCGTGGCGAACTTGCTGCTGTCATAGACCAGTACGCTGCTGAAGGAATACGGCGCGGCGCCATGTTCCAGCGCGAAGGTCGGGCCGATGACATTGGCGCGGTCGACCACGCTGTAATCCACCGGGTTCAGCAGGTTCATCCCGCCCAGCAGAAAGGCCGAGGTGGCGGAGCTGTCGCAGAGGTCCCAGGTGACCCGGCCCGATTCGACCATGGAGCGGATGCGCCCGGCGGAAGGCCCGGTGCTGTCCTGCACCACCGTCACGCCCGGATTCGCCGCCTCGAAGGGCTTGCCGTAGTTGTTGCCGAAGCCCTGGTTGGCGATGCCGCCCCAGTTCACCATCACCAGACGCTGCGCGGCCTGGGCCTGCGCCGGGTCGGGCAATGCCGCCGCCGCGCCCAGCGCGGCGAGCCCCGCCATCAGCCCGCGCCGGCTGATCTCGCCCCGCCGAAACTTTTCCAGCGCCAGTTCGACGCAGTCCTGCTGGAAGCTTTGCATACCCAGATCCCCTTTTTGATGATGCCCCAATCGGGTCCCTTGATCCGGAGCGTCTCCGGCGGGAACCTCTCGCTGTGCAGCAAGTGAACAGCGGGACGCGCGCCACGGCAATGACTGATCTTCATCCGATCTTCGCTCCCGCGTTCAAGGCGCGCCCCTGGTGGTGGGAAGCCGCCGAACCGCCGGACCGCGACAACAGCCTGCCCGACCGCA
Source organism: Falsiroseomonas oleicola (assembly GCF_019029495.1). Lineage (GTDB taxonomy): Bacteria > Pseudomonadota > Alphaproteobacteria > Acetobacterales > Acetobacteraceae > Falsiroseomonas > Falsiroseomonas oleicola. The sequence goes on along the minus strand of NZ_JAERQM010000009.1, from coordinate 118,412 downwards.
CCGCGGTCGCCATCGTCGGCGGCGGCTATGCCGGCCTCTCCGCCGCGCTGACGCTGCGGCGGCTGGGGCATGAGGTGACGGTGATCGATGCCGAGCGCATCGGCTGGGGCGCCTCCTCCCGCAACGGCGGCATGGTCTCGGGCGGGCTGAAGGTGGCCTCCACGGGGCTGGAGGCAACCTATGGGGCGGAGGAGGCGCGCCGCATCACCGCCGCCGCCGCCGCCTCCTTCCCCTTCATCGAGGAGACCATCGCGCGGGAGGGGATCGACTGCGACTATGTCCGCTGCGGCCGCTATGCCGCCGCCTGGTCGCCCGGGCACTACCGCGCCATGGCGGAAAAGGCCGATTGGATCGCGGAGCTGACCGGCCTGCCGACGGAGATGGTGCCGAAGTCGCGCCAGCGCGAATTTTTGGGGAGTGACCATTACCACGGCGGCATGGCCGCCGCGGCGACCGGCAGCCTGCATCCTGGCAAATATGCGCGCGGCCTGGCCGCGGCGGCGGAGAAGGCCGGCGCCCGGCTGGTCGATGGCGTGCGTGTGACCGGCGTGAAGCAGGAGGGCAGCGGCTTCCGGCTGGCCACCGACAAGGGCGAGCTGCGCGCGGATGCGGTGCTGGTCGCCACCAACGGCTATTCCAAGGACCCGCGCGGCACCGCCCTGCCCTGGCTGGCGCGCCGGCTGATCCCGCTGAATTCCTACATCATCGCCACCGAGGAATTGCCGGCGGAGACGATGGACCGGCTGTTCCCGGGCCGCCGCATGATCTCGGACAGCAAGCGCGTGCTGAACTATTTTCGGCCGTCTCCAGACGGCAAGCGGGTGCTCTGGGGCGGGCGGGCCAGCTTCCGGGCGGCGACGGCGGAGCAATCGGCGCCGACCCTGCACGGCTACATGACCGCCGCCTTCCCGGAACTGGCGGGGACAAAAATCACCCATGCCTGGACCGGCTATGTGGCCTTCACCTTCGACTACCTGCCGCATATCGGCGTGCAGGACGGCGTGCATTTCGCCGCCGGCTGCCAGGGCAGCGGCGTCGCCATGGCCACCTGGCTCGGCCACAATGTCGCGCTGAAACTGGCCGGCGCGGCGAATGAGCGCTTCGCGCTGGACGGGCTCAATTTCCCGACCAGGCCGACCTATACGGGCTCGCCCTGGTTCCTGCCGTTCGTCGGCGGATGGTACCGTCTGCGGGACCATATCGACAGGATCGCGGCGTGAGCCCCGATTTCCTGCTGCTCAACGCCCGCATCGCCAGCATGGATGCGGCGGCCACCGAGTACAGCGCGCTGGCCTCCCTCAACGGCCGCATCGTCGCGCTGGGCGATGACAGCCTGCGCGACCTCGCCGGGCCGCAGACAAAAATCCTGAACGCCGAGGGCCGCCGCGTGCTGCCCGGCATCGTCGACAGCCACGCGCATCCGGATGCCTATGCGCTGCGGCTGCGGACCTGGACGCTGGTCTCGCCGGAGCATGTGGCGACGCGCGACGCGCTGCTCGCCCGCATCCGCGCCCGCTGCCAGCAGGCGGCGCCGGGCCAGTGGTGTGCCTTCTACCGGCTGAACGAACGCGCCTCCGGCGGCTATCCGACGCTGGCGGAGCTGGATGCCGCCAGCCTCGGCCGGCCCATCTTCATCCTGCGCACCGATGGCCATCTCGGCCTGGCCAATTCCGCCGCCTTCGCCGCCTGCGGCGTGACCCGGGACACCCCCGACCCCGCCTTCGGCCGCTTCGACCGCGGTGCCGATGGCGCCTTCACCGGCCTGGTTCGGGAGACGGCGGCGCATGTCTTCCTCAACGCCCTGCACGACCAGGACAGCGAGGCCGATATCGCCGAGGGCATGGAGCAGGTGCAGGACCAGTGCCTCGCCGCCGGCATTACCTCGGTGGCCAATTCGCTGACGCCCACGAAGGCGATCCGCGCCTATCAGCAGATGCGGCGGGACGGGACATGGCGGATGCGCATGGGCATCATCGCCTCCGGCCGCGACGAGCCGCTGGTGCCGGCGCTGATCGCCGCCGGCATCCAATCCGGCTTCGGCGACGACTTTTTGCGGATGATCGGCGTGGAGTGGTGCCCGGATTGCTCGACCAGCGGGCGCACCGCTGCCTATTGGGACCCCTATCGCGGCACGCCGGTGCCGGGCGAGCCTGTGCCGAATACCGGCATGCTGCTCTATGAAAAGGACGACCTGATCCAGCGCGCCACGGCCGCGCACAAGGCCGGCTTGCAGGTGATGATCGAGGGTGTCGGCGATCGCGGCATCGACTTCGCGCTCGATGTGATGGAGGCCGCCCTCGCCGCGCATCCCGTGGCGGATCACCGCATGCGTGTCGAGCACTGCTGCTACGTCACGCCCAAGATCCTCGCGCGACTGGCCCGAGGAAAATTCGTGGACAGTTCCGCCACAGGCTTCATGGATGAATTGGGAGAGGCCTATGTCGCCAATAGGGGGCAGGAGGCCATGCGCCATATGTGGCCGCATCGCAGCCTGATTGATGCCGGCATCCCCGCCCCCGGCCATTCCGATTTTGCGGTATGTCGCGTCTCCCCCTGGACTGCCATGGCCGCCATGGTCACCCGCCGCACCACCGGCGGCGCCGACCTCGAGGCCTCCCAGGCCATCACCCCGCTGGAGGCAATCCGCGCCTACACCAGCCTCGGCGCCTGGGCGCAGCGGGAGGAGCGGGACAAGGGTTCGTTGGAGGTCGGCAAGCTGGCCGATTGCATCGTGCTCGACCGCGACGTGCTGAATGGGGAGGACATTGCCGGCACGCAGGTGAAGGCCACCGTGGTCGGCGGCATGCTGCGATACCAGGCGTGACGCATCAACCATTAGTTGTATTTATTTCACCTTGCTTCGCTTTTTCGCCCCCGCTTACAGTGCCGGCGAAGTAACGGAAGCGTGCCATGCCGTGCCGTGTTCTCCTCCTGCTATTCGCCCTGGTCCTGTCCTCAGTGCCAGCGGCAGCCGACAGCCGGCCGGCGGATTGCGAGCTCACGGTACGCGGGCAGAACTATATCCGCGGCATCTGCCAGTTCTCGCCGATGCAGGGCGGCAGTTTCCAGATCAGTGGCGGCGACCGCTTCGCCTATGTGACGGTGATCGCGCCGGGTGTCGCCGAGGCCAGCTGGAACGAGGACCCTGCCGCCACCCATGCCCAGGCGCCGCTTGGCCGCCTGACGCGCAGCGGCGCCTGCTGGGTCGGGGCGGAGGCACGAATCTGCGCGCGCAGCCTCTCGCCCGCGGCACAGCGCGCCGCGCTGGCGGCGCAGCCGGATGGCGACGCATTGTTCCCCGAAGTCGCGCTTCAGGCCTGCCTCGGCGTGGAGGGCGCGCTGGAGCCGGGGGCCGAGCTGGTCCTGCGCAATTGCCGCGTGCCGTCCGACCTGATCTTCATCCGCCGCGCCGATGGCGGCCTTGGCATCTCGCGGCAGCCCGGGCTGTGCCTGGGGCTGGAGGCGCCGGGCATGTCGCGGCCGCCGGTCCTCATCCTCGAGCCCTGCCAGCCCGCCTCGCCGCGCTGGACCACGCGCGCCACCGCCACGGAGGCCGCGCCCGTGCGGTCCGAAGCGGGGCTGTGCCTGACCATCCCGCAGCTTGAGGTCGCCGATGCGCGCTTTCCCTTCCGGGTTGAGGCCGTGCCCTGCACCAGCGCGGGCGACCGGGCCGTCCGCTTCATCCTGAGCAGAGGGTAGGACCCCATGATGTTCGGCACGATCCCACTCCGGCGCCTGCTGCTCGCGGCGCTGCTGCCCCTGGCCGGCGCGCTGCCCGCCCAGGCGGCGCAGGAACCCTATGGCCAGACGCTATGGGGCTGGCGCTTCACCCAGGACATCGAGCGCGGCAGGCCGATCTGCCGCGCCATATCCTCGGCCCCCTCCACCCAGGGCTTCATCATCCAGCGCCTGGGGAACGGCAATTTCTTCCTCTCGGTGCTGGCGTCCGGCGTCCCGCGGGGAAATTATGAGGGGGGCCACCTCGGCTCCGGCGACTACGGCACCATGGTCAATATCCGGTCCGACGGCAGCCGCATCTACATCCCCGCGGATGACCATGACATGTCCCAGATCGGCAGGACCGGCCGGTTCGAATGGGGCGCGGGGCCGGTGCGGGGCCGGACCATCCGGGGACAGGTCTCGGGCATGGGCTTCAACGACGTCGTCCAGCGACTGCGCGAATGCACGCGCGCCAATGGAGGGCGCTGAGATGCCGCGCGACACCCCTGCCCCGGTGCGGCCCGGCCTGGCACTCGGCCTGGCGCTGCTGCTTGCCTGGCCCGCAGGCGCGCAGCCTGCTTCGCCCGGCCGCGGCCTCGCCCTGCCGCAAGCGGCCACGGCGCCGCTGCTGGTGCAGAACCTCAACATCGACCTGAACCTGCGATGGGCGGGAAGCTGGGTCTGGACCAGTCATGGCCGGTCCAACAACCTCTCGACCTTGGAGATATTGCCGAACAACCAGGCATCCTACTGCTATGATCGCAGCTGCAGCCGGGTCAACTACCGGCATGCGAACGGGACCATCATCTTCAGCCGCAACGGCACCGACCATTTCGAGCTGCGGGCCGCCGAGGGCGGCAATGTGCTGCTGGGACGCTACTGGTCCCGTCGAGAGGATCGCCGGGCGGCGCCCGCCGCGACCATCCGGATGGTCAAGCCACCCCGGTAGCCGCCATCATGGTACGAGAACCTCGTAGCTGCTGCCGGTGAACTCGCGACCGCCATAGCTGAAATTGCACCCGTCGAAGCCGGGCCTGATCTTGCCGAGCTGCAGGCTGCCCCGGTAGCCGATCCGGCAGGCGAACAGCGCGCTGCCATCCGCCTCCTGCCCCGATCGCAACGCATTCGGCGGAACCTGCCCGCCGGTCGCCGGCACCCAGCGACCCTGGCCGACCATGACGCTGTAGGCATGGGCGGTGATCTCGCGCCCGCCATAGCCGAAATCGCAGCCGTGGAAGCCAGGCCGGATCTTGCCGGGATGCTGCCCGCCATTGTGCTCGGCCAGGCAGAGAAACAGCGGCTGGCCATTGGTGTCCCGGCCGGCGGCGGGCGCATTCTGCGGGATGCTCCCCCCCGATTGCGGCACCCAGTCCACGCCCGCCGCCACCGGCGCTGGCGCCGCCGCGGATGCGGCCTGACGGGCGCAGCCTTCCAGCAGATCGAAGGCGCCGGCGGTGCCCTGCAGGGCGTAGCGCGGGCCGGTCGGATCGAAATTCAGGTTAAGCCGCCGGGCGCTCCGCAGCGCCCGGACCAGTTCGGGGCGGATCAAGGCGCTGGCCGCGTCCGAATGCCGCTCGAAGGTCGCCTGGAAGGCGCGACCGTCGACCAGCAGGGTGGTGGTGACGTCGCCCGTCAGGGGGAAGTCGCTGACCATCGACCACTGGTCCCCATCCAGGTCGATGCGGACCATGTTGCCGGAGCCCGGCTCAGAGTTCGGGCCGGTCAGCCAGGCCGCGCAGGAGACGCCGAAGCTCTCGACCCGCCATGACCCGGATTCGCCGACGACCTGCTGCGCCTGCGCGGCCGGCGCGACCAGCAGCAGGGACGCCACGGCGGCCAGCGCGGTGTGAACGGAATGCCTCATCTCTCGTCGTACCTCCACACGCCACGCCTGGCTCGTGAAAGGATTCACGTCGACGATGATGGCATCGTTGCGGCAACGGCGTGTGCCGGCGTCCTCCTCGCCGCGCTGCCATGCGCCGGCGCGGGCTTGGCCGGAACCGGCGGCCCCGGCACCATCGCGCCAGTCGGCCGACTGGGCCGAAGCCGGAGTAGATGCCTCTGTCCCAAATTCCGCCTCGCGGCTTTCCCATCGACGCGATGGACCAGCCTGGCATCGCCCGCCGCGGTCGCCGGCGATGAGTGGCCGTCGTCCCCCTCCGCCGCGTGCGGCAAAATCCTTCCGGGAGAGGTTGGGCGCGCTGCGCAACCTTTGGCCCTTCCTGGCCATGGTCTGGCGCACGAGCCCCTGGCTCACCAGCGCCTCCCTCGCCCTGCGGCTGGTGCGGGCGGTGCTGCCGGTGCTGGCGCTGTTCGTCGGCAAGCTCATCATCGACGATGTGGTGGCGCTGCTCGGCGAACAGCCGCGGCCGGCGAACCCCTGGGGCTGGTGGGAATCCGGCCGGCTGAACTGGCTCGCCTGGCTCGTCGCCGCGGAATTCGGGCTCGCGATCCTGAGCGACCTGCTCGGCCGCCTGGTGGCCCTGGTGGATGCGCTGCTGGGGGAGCGGGTGGCGAACGACGCCTCCATCCGCCTGATGCGCCATGCCGCGACGCTGGACCTCGAGACCTTCGAGGATGCCGCCTTCCAGGACCAACTCGACCGCGCCCGCCGCCAGACCAGCGGACGGATGGGGCTTATGGGGCAGATCTTCAACCAGGTGCAGGACCTGCTCACCGTCGCCAGCTTCGCCGCCGGCCTGCTGCTCTATGCCCCCTGGCTGATCCTGCTGCTGCTGGTGGCGCTGGTGCCGGCCTTCCTGGGTGAATCCCACTTCAACGCCCAGAGCTACGCGCTGGACTATTTCCGGGCGCCGGAACGCCGCGAACTCGACTATGTCCGCGCCACCGCCGCCAGCGCGGAGACGGCGAAGGAGGTGAAGGTCTTCGGCCTGAACGACTTCCTGATCGACCGCTACGCCCAGGTCTCGGCCGCCTTCTATGCCGGCAACCGGCGGCTGGCGCAGCGCCGCGCCTTCTGGGGCGGTGCCTTCACCGCCATCGGCACGGTGGGCTATTACGTGGCCTTCGCCTTCATCGTCTGGCGCACGCTGGAAGGCGCCTTCAGCATCGGCGACCTGACCTTCCTCGCCGGGTCCTTCCGCCGGCTGCGGCAATTGCTGGAGGGTCTGCTCGCCGGCTTCTCCACCACCGCCAGCCAGGCGCTGTACCTCGATGACCTGTTCCGCTTCTTCGAGGTGACGCCGGCCATCCTGTCCCCCGCCGATCCCCTGCCCTTCCCCACCCCGATCCGCCAGGGCTTCGTCTTCGAGGATGTCGGCTTCCGCTACCCCGGCGCCGAACGCTGGGCCGTGCGCCACCTGTCCTTCACCCTGACCGCCGGCGAAGTGGTCGCCCTGGTCGGCGAAAACGGCGCCGGCAAGACCACTTTGGTGAAACTGCTGACGCGGCTCTACGATCCGGTGGAGGGGCGCATCCTGCTCGATGGCCGCGACCTGCGGGATTACGACCTGGATGCGCTGCGCGGCAGCATCGGCGTCATCTTCCAGGATTTCGTGCGCTACAATTTCACCGCCGGCGACAATATCGCCGTCGGCCGCATCGAGGCCCGTGCGGACACGGCGCGGATCGAACGCGCCGCCCAGCGCAGCCAGGCGGATGCCGTGATCGCCCGCCTGCCGGAGGGCCTGGCCCAGATGATCGGCAAACGCTTCAAGAACGGCGTCGAGCTTTCGGGCGGCGAATGGCAGAAGATCGCCATCGCCCGCGCCTATATGCGGGAGGCGGAGGTGCTGGTGCTGGACGAGCCCACCGCCGCCCTGGATGCACGTTCGGAATACGAGGTTTTTGCCCGGTTCAAGGAACTCAGCCAGGGCAAGACCGCCGTGCTGATCTCGCACCGCTTCTCCTCCGTCCGCATGGCCGACCGCATCCTGGTGCTGGCGGAGGGGAAGGTGGAGAGCCAGGGGACGCATGAGGAACTGCTGGCCGAAGGCGGCCGCTACGCCGAGCTGTTCGAGTTGCAGGCGGCGGGATACCGCTGAGCGGCGCGCGGGGGATTGTTCGTCCCCCGCCGGACGATCCCTATTGCGGAATCGCCGCCATGGTCTTGGCCCGCCGCAGCAGGCCCAGCGTGCCCATCACGGCGATGAAGGACAGCGCCGTCGCCAGGCCGAACACCGCCGTATAGCCCATCGCATCCGCCAGGCGTCCGGCGATGAAGGACCCGGCCATGTAGACGATGAGCTGGGCGCAGGCGAGCACGGTGAAATCCGTGCCCGGCTGCTCCGGCGAGGACACCGCCATGAACAGGCTGTAGAGCGCCACGATCTCCATGTAGCGGATCAGCGTCTGGAAGCCCGCGGCGCCGAACAGCGGCACGAAGCCGCTCACCCAGCCCGCCGCATGCAGCGCGAAGAGCAGGAAGCACAGGGTCCGTGCATTGCCGAGCAGCGACAGGGTGAAGGACAGGCCCTTCTTCCGCACCATCACCGCGGCGATGGCGGTGCCGGCGAGCCCCGCGGTCACCGCCGACAGTCCGGAGATATAGCCGATCCAGTCCAGCGGCACGCCGGCATCGACCAGATACGGCCCCTCCAGCGCCTTCACCAACCCCTCGCTGGCGCGATACAGCAAGGCGATCCACAGGATTGCCCGGGCCTCCCGCCGCCGCAGGAAGGCGCGGAGGGAGGGCAGCGCATGCGCCTCCAGCGGTCCCGGCGGCGGCTCGCGCATGGCGAAGGCGGCGACCAGCGGCAGAAGGGAGATGGCGGCGATGGCCAGGATCATCACCTGCCAGCCGAAATGATGGTGCAGCACCAGCCCCATCGTGCCGCCGACCACAACGCCGATGGCGATGGACCCGCCCTGGATGGCATTGCCGATGCCCCGATCGGCCACCGGCAGATACTTCGCCGCATAGCCATCGGTCGCGATGTCCTGCGTCGAAACCAGCAGCGATGTCATGAAGCCGATGGCGATGATGCTCCACACATCGGTGGGCGCCACCAGCATCAGCGACAGGATGCACAGGATGACGCCGGCCTGGGTCAGCACCACCCAGCCGGCCCGCTGCGCCCGCGCGAAGGGGCGCAGCCGGTCGACCAGCGGCGCCCAGAGGAACTTCAGCACCAGCGGCAGGAACAGCAGGCTGAGATTGCTGAGGTCGGTGCGACTGACGCCGGCTTCCCGCATGATCGGCGGCAGTGCCGCGACCAGCAGGTAGCTGGGGATGGCCTGTGCCAGATACAGCGCCGCCAGCACCACGAACAGCCGCATGCGGCCGATCTGCCCGGCGGGGTCCAGGGTCGTCGCGCTCATGCCGGCGGGTCCATGAAGGGCTGGAGGAAATCCCGCGCCTGGTCTTCTGCCTCGAAGACGGCGACGGGAAAGCTCCAGAGCTTCCCGAAAACCTCGGCGGAGCGGCTGCCGGGCTTGCCCGGGCGCACCATGGCCAGCGCCCGGCAGGTCTCGTTCATCCGCGCGCGCGTGGCCTTGAACCACAGCGCCTGGGCCTTCTCCCCGGCCTGGGACAGCATCGCCTGGCCGGCGAAGCTGGCCAGCAGCACGAAGGGTCCGGGCTGCTCGCTGATGCGGTGCAGCGCGGCGAGGTAGTCGGCCTCGTCCGTCGGCGCCGTCGGCACGTCCAGCACCAGCCGCAGCAGGCCGCGGTCTTCGAGGTCGAGCCGGACCATGGTCAGAAGGTGATCCGGTAGCCGAGGGTGACGACCCGGCCCAGCGCCTCCACCGGCAGGTTGCGGACCGAGGTGGCGGTGGGGTTCTGATAGGCGGCGTCGAACAGGTTCTCCACGGCCATATAGCCCTGCCCACCCCCGATCGGCGTCGCGGCGCTGAGGTTCATCGTCGCGCCCTGGGCCAGCTTGTAGCGGGTGCCGCGGGTGTCGATGGTCTCGTTGCGGCCGCTGAAGGCCACGCCCTCGACGCGCAGGACGGTGCCGTGGTCGAAGCTGTAGGTGCCGCTGAGCGCGCCGCGGATCGGGCTCGGGATGCGGTTGTTCGGCAGCGCCGAATCCAGCTTGCCGTCCTGGTTGGAATCATAGCGGCCCTCGCGCCAGGTAAGGTTGCCGCCGATGCGGAAATGGGCGGTCAGCGCGTAGTCGGCATGCGCCTCCACGCCATAGATCAGCTCCTTCTGCTGGGAGATGCGGTTGGTGCCGGGGTCGAAGGTGACGCCGTCATCCGAGGTGCTGGCAAAGCCGACCAGGCCGGCATTGAACTCTGCCGAGCGGTGGCGGATGCCCAGCTCGTAGCTGTTCACCAACTGCGCATCCGGCGCGATGGAGGCGTAGGAGACGCTGGTGCCGGCCGGCAGGCAGTTCGGCCGCGCGACGGTGCAGGCATAGGCCAGGGACAGGCCGGCGCGGCGGGTGAAGGACCCGACATCGGGCAGCGCGAAGCCCTGGCTGAAGCCGCCATAGATCTCCGCCGTCGGGGTCAGGCGGAAGGTGGCGCCGAGATTGGCGGTGAGCGCATCATAGCCATAGCTGCCGCCGGTCACGCTCAGCGCCGGCAGCACGTAGCCGCCGGCGGCGCTGACGCCATAGAAGGCGGTGGGGCGGGTGAAGTCCTCCGCCTCCAGGTCGAAACGCTCATAGCGCAACCCGCCGCGCACGGTCAGGCGCTCGCCCAGCGGAAGCTGCAACTGGCCGAAGGCGGCGTAGTTGGTCTGTTCCAGCGGCGAGAAGACCTGGCGGCCGTCGAGCAGTTCCTGCGTCGTGCGCTCCCGCCCCACATCGCCGCCCCAGGTGAACAGCAGCCCGTCCATCACCCCGCTCAGCGGCGTGTCCACGGTGATGTTGAGGCCGGTGCGGACGGAGTTCAGCGTGGTCTGGTTGCTGGCATCGGTGGGCGAGGCCGGGTTGCCGGAATAATAGACCACGCTGTTGGCCGGATAGGCGTAGCGCGAATAGCTGAAGCGCTTGTTGATGTCGTTGTGGAACAGTTGCACCGCCAGCCGGCCGAGCGCGAAATCCTGGTCGGTGTAGCGCGCCGCGACGGAGGCGCTGCGCTCATAGATCGGCTCGCCCGTATAGGCATTGGCGAAATCCGGCCGGGCGCGCGGCGTGGTGTAGCTGGTCAGGTAGCTCGGATCCTGTTCGACATCGATGAAGATGCCGCTGAATTCCAGGCGCCGTGCGCTGTCGATGTCGTAGCCGAAGCGGCCGGTCAGGTTGCCGAAGCGGGTGCGGTCGCCGCCGCCCTGGCCAAGCAGGGCATCGGAAGGCATTTCCCGCCCGGCACCGTCATAGGTGACATTGGTCTGCCGCCCCGTCGCGGTCAGCGCGAAGTCGAAGCCGCCATCGGTCCGCCCGCTGGCGCCGAGCGAGAGCTGCGGCTGGATCGAACGGCCGGGATTGGCGGTGAAGGCGCGCACGGAGGTGTCGATGCTGAAGCGCACGCCCGGTTCCGTGCCGCGCCGGGTGATGAGATTGATGGTGCCGCCGGTGGCGCCGGAGCCGAACAGGGAGGAACCACCGGCCACCGTCTCAATCCGTTCCACCGCGTTCAGGTCGATCAAGGCCAGGATGCGGGAGACGTCGCGCAGCGGCGTGTTCAGAGGCACGCCATCCAGCAGCACCAGCACATCGCGGCCGCGGAAGGTCTCGGAGGCGCCGGAGATGGTCTCGGAGGTCATCGAGAAGCCAGGCACCAGGCGGGAGATCGCGGTGGCCGCATTGTTGCCCAGCAGCAACTGCCGCTCGATCTCCGCCCGGTCGATCACCTGCACCGATTGCGGAATCTGTTCCACCGGCCGCGGCGCACGGCTGGCGGTGACGGTGACATCGCCCAGCAGCAGGGCGCCGCCCTCCGCCGGCTGTTCGCCCTGCGCCAGGGCGGGAAAGGTGGCGAGGCCGGCCAGGACGCCAGCAAGGGCCGTGGAACGGCACAGGCGGCTGTGGCGCGCGAAGATTGTCATACGGGGAGGCTCCTGAGTCCGCTTCCCTGATAATGCGAGTCATTCGCATAAACAATGCGACCCAGACCCTCCCCGCGACCTCGCCGGCGACCGTGGCAAATCGGCAACCCCTGCCGAATTGCCCGGCGCCCGCCGCCGGATCAGGCCGGCATCGCCCGCCGCCACAGCCTTGTCACGGCGAAGGCAGCGCCAAGCCCGACCGCCAGCACCGCCAGCGCCACGATGGGGCGGTAGAACAGCCAGGCGATGGCGATCAGCGTCGGCGCCAGCACCAGGGTCAGCACCAGGGCCACCAGCCCGGTGCCGAAGCCGACCACGGCGCCGACCGGCGGCAGCACATCGGCCAGCACCTTCAGCGGCCGCAACACCATCCCCCAGCCCGCCAGCATCAGCACGAAGCCGGCCAGCCGCAGCAGCCAGGTCAGCATCACATTGGCGGCCTCCGCCTGGGCGAAGATCTCCGCCGCCGGCACCTGGCCCGGCACCAGCATGAACAGCGCATCGCCGGCGCGGGTGGCGAAGGGCGCGAAACCCTCACCACGCTGCGCCGCGACCACGGAGAGCGCCTCCGGCTGCGCGATGCGCCAGGTGATGCGCAGGTCGCCGATGCGGGGCGCCTGCGGATTGGCGCCGAGGAACAGCACATTGCCCTGGGTATTATAGGCGGCCGGGGGCGCCAGCGCCTCCTCCGCCGCCAGCCCCTCCAACTGTGCCGGCGCGAGGCGGAAGCCCCCGAGACGGGCCTCGGCCGCCGTCCAACTCGCGCCGGCATGGCGCGGTTCCGGATTCTGGTGATTGTCCGGCTGGCGGAAGCGCGACGAATCGATCCGCCCCTCGGCCCAGGCCCGGCTGTAGCGATAGGTGGTGACGGTTTCCGTGCCGCCGCCCAGCGCGGTGCGCGTTTCGCTCTGCTGCTCCTCCCGCCACTGGAACATCTCGACGCGGCGGATCAGGCGCAGCGTGCCGCCCGGGGCGGTGACGCCAAGCTCGGCATCGGCAGGCGGCGGACCGGCGCGAACCGGGGCGGCGACATGCACCAGCCGGCCTTCCAGCGCCGGATCGGGCCGCGCCGCATCGACGCTCCGCACCTGACCGGCGCCCTCCGCCAGGGAGCGCGCGGTCTGCACCGCCCTTCCCTCATTCCAGAAGATCAGCACCATGGCGACCAGCACCAGGATCAGGCCGACCAGGATCCCCTTCAGCGCCCCGCCGAGGCGGCTGAACCAGGATTGACGGGTGGTCTCGGTGAACTGGTCGCTGGGCATCGGGGTGTCTCCTCTGCGGCCTCCCTAGCTTCGGACGCCGCGGTTGAACATCCCTCCACCGTTTCACGCCATTTCGGATCAGCCCCGCTTCAGGGCCAGCCGCCGCGGCGCCTCCTCCACCCGCATTTCTGCGAATCGCGCCAGCACATCCTCCGGCCAGGCGCCGACCTTGCGGGTCGCGAGATCGACGCAGAGGAACAGCACCTCATTCTCCGCCGACAGCCAGCCTTCCGCGGCATGGTACAGCCGGTGCCGCAGCAACAACCGCTTGGCGTCGAAGGCCAGCAGCGCGCTTTCGGCCGCCAGCGGCGCGTCCAGCACCACCTCGCGCCGATAGGCCTGCCAGGACTCCACCGCGAAGGTGCCCAGCCCCCGCGCCCGCAAGGCCGGGCCGAGGCCCCAATGCGGCCAGACCTCATCCGTCGCGAGGTCGAAGGCCACCAGGTAATAGGCCAGGTTCATATGGCCGTAATGGTCGACCCATTCCGGGCGCACCCGGCACAACACGTCCTTCATCGACACTCCGGATAGGCCAGCCAGCCCAGTTCACGTCCCGCATCATCCACCACCCGCCAGGCATCGACGCAGCGGCGTTCCAGCATGAAGGCGCGCAGCCCCTCGCCCGGGCGTGGCGGCCCCGCCGGGCGCCGCGCCCCGCCTTGGCAATCTTCCCGGGCGCCGCCGGGCAGCAGCAGCCGGGCGGTGAGGCCGCCCGTTGCCTCCCAGGCCTCCACCACTATGGCGCCCGCGCGCCCTTCCAGGCAGGCGCGCAGCGCGGGCGCCCATTCGGCGGCCCGCGAGTCCCAGCCCGGCCCCTGCGCCAGGGCCAGGCCCGGCAGCAGCGGCAGAAGCCAGCGGAGCCTCATCGGTTCAGTGGATCTCGTCCGCCTGGGCGATGGCCGCGGCCAGCTTGGCGGCGCTGAATTCCGGGTCCTTGCACAGGTCGAGGATCACCTTCTCCCGCCGCGCGCCCAGCTCGATCGCGGCCGGGATCTTGCGCACCGCATCATGCGGGATCACCACGGCGCCATGATGATCGGCATGGACCACATCCTCATGCTGCACATGCATGCCGTGGATCGAGACCTCCTGCCCATAGGCCACCATGTGCACATAGGCATGGCTCGGATTCACCACGCCGGCCAGAAGCTGAAAGCCCGGCGCGAGCATGTCGAGGTCGCGGATCGAGCCATTGGTCACGCCGCCCTGCGCGCCCAGCGCCTTGTGCACGGCCGAATGCACCTCGCCCCAGAAGGCGCCTACGCCGGGGGTGTCGTCCAGGTCCTGCAGCACCACGATGGTGGGCAGGGAGGCGCGTTCCACATAATCGTACCAGCCGAGGCGGATCTTCCGGTCCACCTCCTTCGGCCGGCCCGAAGGCGCGGCGGCGCGGATGGTGCCGGTGCGGGCCAGGCCGCAGATCGGCGGCAGCTTGCGGTCCGCGGCGACCAGCGGCCGCACGGTGAAGCCATGGCCGCGGCGCGCGGGCAGCACATATTCCAGCGCATTGCAGATGGTCGGCGTGTCCCATTGCCGCAGCGTCTCAAGGTCTTCCAGCGTGAACGGATGCTCGGCCATGGTCATTTTCTCCCCTTCCGCACGATGCGTGGGGGAAGCATCAGGCGCCCCGCCCCGGTCGTCAAACCATGCCCCCCCAATCATGCCCGGCCCGCCCGCGCTTGTTGCCGCCCCGCCCGGCCTGTAGCCTGCCGCCAGTTCCAGAAGGCCACCCGGACCCCGAATGGCTGCACCGCCCCCCGCGACCGCCCCGACAGGCGGAGCCCCTGCCCGCGCGCATCCGCGCCCCAAGGCCTCGCGCTTCGGCGCCTGGTTCGGGCGTATCGGCGTGCGCGCCGGGCTCATCACGCTGCTGATGGTGATGGTGGTGGGGCTGCTCTCCGGCGCCGCGCTGGTCGTCGTCGGGCGGCAGGTGGTCATCATCGAGCAGCTCGGCCTGCGCGACCGCGAAGCCGATACGGCGGTGGACGACCTCGCCCTGCATGTGGCGGATTTCTCCTCCGCCTTCGCCAGCGTCATCGCCGGCGTGCTGCAACCCGGCCCCAGCGCCCAGCGGATGATCCGCAACGGGCAGTTGATCGGCGAGGCCTTCCAGCGGATGGTCGATGTGCTCGGCCCGCAGCTCGATCCGATCGTGCTCGGCGGCGGCGTCGACATGGCCCGCCGGCTGCCGGAATTCACCGAGCAGGTCCGCGCCGCCTTCGCCGCCCGGCAGCGCGACCAGTTCGGCCCGCTGCATGAGGAATGGCTGGACTTCGCCTCCGCCTTCAACCGTGTCGCCACCGCCGCGCGGACGGAGGTGAAGCAAAGCTCCGATGTCAGCCTGGCCGCGGCACGCCAGTTGGAGCAGCAGGCGCGCACCATCGTGCTGGCCGCCGCCGCCGCCGGGCTGGTGGGCTGCGCCCTGGTCTGGGTTGTGCTGGTGCGGCTGCTGGCGCGGCCGCTGTCCCGCCTCGCCTCGGCCATGGTCAGCCTGTCGCGCGGCGCGGTGGAGACCACCGTCCCGGGTGCCGACCGCACCGACCAGGTGGGCGACATGGCCCGCGCCCTGCTGGTGTTCCGCGACAACCTGATCGCCGCCCGCAACCTGACCGAGACGGCGCTGGAAAACGCCCGCCGCACCGCCATCGCCACCACCCAGGCCTCCGACGCCATCGGCCAGGTCTCCGACGGCGCCATGACCCAGCTCGCGGAGCTGCGGCAGGTGGAGGAAGCGCTCGGCCATACCCAGGATGCGGTGCGGGAGGTCAATCGGACGACGCAGGACAGCAGCGACCGCGCCGATGAATCGAAGACCCTGCTGGCCGAGAACCTGGTGAAGCTGCGCAGCCTCATCGAGCTGGTGGATGCGGTGGCCGAGGATACCGAGCGTGTCACCCGCATCGCCGGCACCATCGCCAAGATCGCGACGCAGACCAATATCCTGGCGATCAACGCCGCCATCGAGGCCGCCCGCGCCGGCGAACACGGCCGGGGCCTCGCCGTGGTGGCGGAGGAAGTCCGGGCGCTGGCCGCCAGCAGCGAGGGCCTGGCGCAGGAAATCGCCGATGTCGTCCTCGTCGCCGGCCGCCGCACCCGCGAAGGCAGCGGCACCGCCGCCGCGGTGGGCGAGGCGATGGACGAGCTGGAAACCCTGGTGACCGAAAGCGCGCGGCTTGCCGGCGCCATCGCCGTGGCGATGGAGGAACAGCAGGCCACCGTCACCTCCATCACCGAGCGCGTCAGCACCCTGTCCCGCATCGGCCAGTCCAATGCGACGGCCGCCGAGGAGATCACCGTGACCATGATCGACCTGTCCAAACTCGCGGCCGAAACCCGCAGCGTGGTCGAGGCGATGGCTGCCGACCGGGGCCGGGCATGAGCGAGAGCATGACGCCCAGCGAGGATGTCGCCATCCTCGTCGTCGACGACAGCAGCTTCAACCGGCTGGTGCTGAAGCGCCGGCTGGCGGAGCTGGGCTATCCGAATGTCACCATGGCCGAGGACGGCATCCAGGGGCTGGCGGCGCTCGAAAAGGCGCGCTTCGACATCATGCTGCTGGACCTGGAGATGCCGAACCTGGACGGCATCGGGGTGCTGGAGCAGTTGCGGGCCGCGCGCGGCGCCGCGCCGCCGGTCATCGTCATCTCCGCGCTGACGGAGATGGAGAAGATCGTCCGCTGCATCGAGCTGGGCGCCGAGGACTACCTGCCGAAATCCTTCGACCCGCCGCTGCTGAAGGCCCGCCTCGGCGCGGTGCTGGAGAAGAAGCGGCTGCGCGACCTCGCCGATGCCCGGCTGGCGGCGCTGGAGGCGGAGCTGGAATCGGCCCGCGCCGCGCAGCTTTCCCTGGTGCCGCGCGATTTCGTGGCGGCGGCGACCGGCCAGCTTTCGGTCCATGCGGCGATGGTGCCGGCGCGGCAGGTGGGTGGCGACCTTTATGACTGCCTGCGGCTGGATGCGAAGCACATGCTGTTCGCCGTGGCCGATGTCTCCGGCAAGGGCGCCCCGGCCGGGCTGACCATGGCGCGCACGCTCGGGCTGATGCGCGCGGCGGCGAAGCGGCTGGCGCCCACGGATGGCGCGCCGGATCCGGGCGATATCCTGGCCATGACCAATGACGACCTCTCGGCCGACAATGAGAGCCAGACCTTCGTCACCGTGGTGGTCGGGGTGATCGACGGCACCACGGGGGCCGGCCGGATCGCCGTGGCGGGGCATGACATCCCCCTGCTGCTGGGCGGCGCGGCGCCGCCCCGGCTGCTGCAAAAACTGCGCCGCCAGACCGCGCTGGGCGTGATGGAGGGCATTCTCTATGCCTCCGACCCCTTCACCTTGGCACCGGGGGAGACGCTGTTCTGCTATTCCGACGGTGTCTCGGAGGCGGAGGACGACAAGGGCGGCTTCTTCGGGCGCGAACGGCTGGAGGCGGCCCTGGCCGAGGCCGGCACCGATCCGCGCCAGGTGGTCGATACCGTGCTGCGCGCCGTGACCGCCTTCGCCGATGGCGCGCCGCAGGCCGACGACATCACCGCCCTGGCGCTGCGCTTCGGCGATTAGACAAGGGCGCGTATGCGCCTTTGTCTAATCGCCTGCGGGTGCTTCAGCCCGGCAGGACCGGCGCGTTGGTCACATGGAACACGCCATCGGCCGCCAGCACGTCGCCACGGGTGATGGCGGTGGGCGCCCGGCCGGCCACGGGGGTCACACCTTCCCGCGTCAGGCTGGCGGTGCGGCCGCCGCTCGGCTGCACCTGAAGCCGCGCGCGGTCCCAGGTCACCACCGTGTTGCGCCGCGCCGCGATATCCTCGAAGCGCAGCAGCCCAAAGGCCGCATTGGCGAAGACGATGGGCTGCACCAGGGCGCGCTGCGCCTCCGTGGGGTTCACCGGCGGGTTGTCCAGCAGGGCCAGCACGGGGGCGGGCAGGCCATCGAAACCTTCATTCACCGGAGCGAACAGCGTCACCGCCCCACTGCGCAACCCAAGCCGCGGCACCGCGCCCGAGACCTGCAAGGCGGCGGCGAAGCGGCGATGCTCCGGCTTGCCGCGCAGCAGGGTCAGCAGGTCGATGGTGCCGTCCTCGGGCAGCACACGGGACGGAACAACATTCTGGCAAGCGGCCAGCAGCAGCGCGAGGCCGCCGGCACCAAGCGCGTGGCGTCGGGCAATCACGGGCAGTCCTTCCCCAAAAGACGATTCGGCCTGTCTCAAACCGCGTGGCGAATCGCCCAAACGCGGCCTGTCGCGCGGGCTCTAGCGGTGCCGCGCCCGGCCGTCCAGCGGCAGGCCGGGGCTGTTTCGTTCAGCCAATCGCCACTTCGGGGGCGAACCCGTCCGGTTCCAACACAACCACCGGTTCGCCATGGCCCAGCACGCCCACGCCGCCGATGCCCGGCAGCGCCGCCAGCGCTGGATGCAGCGGGCGCAGCAGCAGGTCGGTGCGGCGCTGCACCCGGTCCACCGCCAGGCCGAAGCTGCGGCCGCCCGACTTCACGATCACGATGGCGCCGCCCTTGAGATGCGTGGAAGCCCTGCCGCGCCCGTCGCCCACCAGCGCCGCCAGTTCCAGCACCTCGCAGCCGGCGGAGGCACCGGCCTCCAGCACCGCCTCCACCCGCGCCGCCGGCAACGCATAGAGGTGGCCTGCAGCCTCCACCAGCAGCACTGTCTGCACCGCGGCGGTCAGCGGCAGGCGCAGGGTGAAGCTGGTGCCCTGGCCGGCGACGCTGGCGACCTCCACCGTGCCGCCGGCGCGGCGGATGGCGTCCTGCACCACATCCAGCCCAACCCCGCGGCCGGAGGTCTCGGTCACCGTCTCGGCCGTGGAAAAGCCGGGGCGGAACAGCAGGGCGAAGACCTCCTCCTCCCCCATCGCCGCCGCCTGTTCGGCGCTGACCAGGCCGCGCGCGACGGCACGGGACAGCACGCGGGCGCGATCGATTCCCCGCCCGTCCTCGGAGACGCGCACCCGGACCTGGCCGGTGCGGCGGGCGGCGGAGACGCGCAGGATGCCCCGGCGCGGCTTGCCCGCGGCCTCCCGCGCCTCCGGCGGCTCGATGCCATGGTCCACGGCATTGCGCGTCAGGTGCAGCAGCGGGTCGGCGAGAAGCTCGACGAGGGAGCGGTCGATGGTCACGTCCTCCCCCTCCATCACCAGTTCCACCTCCCGCCCCGAGGCCTGGGCGACGGCGCGCACCACGCGCGGCAGGCGGCCGAAGAGGGTGCCGACCGGCACCACGCGCAACTCCATCACCGAATCGTCCAGCCGCCGCATGCCGACGGCCAGCCGTGTCTCGGCGCGCTCCAGCGTCTCATGCATCTGCCGCAGCCGGCCGAGCGCCACGCCCAGCTCCCGCGCCGCGCCCCCCGACAGCCGGCGTTCCAGCGCGCCGAGGGCGGCCAGCGCTTCGCTCGCCCCGCCATCGTCCAGCGTCTCCGCCAGCGCCAGGGCGGCGGCGCGCACCTCCGTCTCCAGCGCGATGATCTGGTCGATCGTCTCCTGCCGCACCCGCATGGTGACCGGGGCGCTGCGCAGCGGCGCGGCCTCCGGCGCCGGGCCGGTCTCGGCCGGGGCCAGGTCGAGCACGGCACGGCGGGCCGGGTCGGCGGCGGTGACGATGCGCGACAGCGCCTCGAACTCCGCCGGGCCGGCCAGCAGCATGTCGAGATGCGGCGGCTGCCCGTCCAGCACGGTGCGGCTGGTCAGCACCTCCGCCTCCGCCGCCAGGGCCGTGGTGATGGCGGCCTCTAGCTCCGCCGGCAGGCCGATCGCGAGCCGCAGCCGCACCAGCAACCGCCCGCCCTCCACCGCCGCGATCACCCGCCTGCGGCCCTCAGCGCCGAGCAGGGTGACGAAGGCGGCGGGAATCCGCGCATCCATCGCCTCGCCACCCGGCAGCGCCTCCGCCACCGCCCGCAGCCCCGCCAGGCCGCCCTCTGCGGCATGGCGCAGCCGCTCAACCAGGGCTGGCCCCTGCGCCGCAAGCAGGGCCGCCGCATCTGGATCGGCGGCGCGGTCGGCCAGGTCGCCGAGCGCCAGCAGCAGATGTTCCAGCCCATCGAGCCCGAAGGCGCAGGCCACCTCCGCCGCCTCCTCCGCCGTGGCCATGGCGGCGGTCGCATCGCCCCCGGCCAGCGCCGCTTCCAACTGGAGGGCCAGCGCCGCGAGGCGCGGCCCGAGCGCCACCGATTCGCCCCCGGCCGGCCCGGTCAGCGCGAGGGCGCCGGCTTCCTCCCCGGCCACCTCCTGCAACAGCAGCAACCCGCGCCGCAGCCCGCCCAGGGCCGGCAGCGCCGCGGCCGTGCCAGCCTGGGCCGCCAGACGGTCCAGCGCCCCGGCCAGGCGGGCAAGGCCGAGCAGCCGCGCGGCTTCCGACAGTTCCGCGGCCTCCCGCAGCGCCTCCGCCCGCCGCTCGCCCACCAGCCCGGCCAGCAGCGGCGCGGCATTCTGGAAGCGGGAGGCGAGCGCGCCACGCAGGGCCTCGCCCGCGCCCAGATGGGGCGGCGGCGCCGCGGCTTCCATCCTCGGCGCTGGCGCCGGCCCCGCATCCGCCAGGGCCGAAAGACGCGCCAGAAGGTCCGCCGGCGCCGGCACGTCGCGGTGCTGGCCGAGCACCGTCGCGCGTTGACGGCGCAGGGTATCGACCGCGGCCAGCAGCCCATCGGCCACGGCGCCGGTGACGGCCAGCCTGCCGTTGCGGGCCAGACCCAGCAGGTCCTCGCAGCGATGCGCCACATTCTTCATGCCGGGCGCGCCCAGCGCATCCGACATGCCCTTCAGCGAGTGGAAGGCGCGGAACAGCCGGTCCACCGCCGAACGGTCGGATTCCCCGGCCGAGAGGATGCGGTCGATGGCGTCCAGGTGATCGTCGGATTCACCCGCGAACTCCTGCCAGAGCGCCTCGTCTTCAATCATTGCGGGTCCCCGCGGGTTCGATCACCTCGGCGCCTCCACCGGCAGGCCGGCAGCCCGCCGCGCGGTGCGCAGCAGCTCCACCCCCTGGCGTTCCCGCAGATCGGGGCTGAGCGCGCCGGAAGGCTTCCCCACGATGCCCGAAACACCGAGCCGCCGCGCCTCCACCGCCGTGGCGCTGCCCGGCCGCGCGGCGGAGGAGACGATGACGATGGCGCCGCCGCCTTCCAGCGCCCAGCGCCGCAGCACGCCGAGGCCGTCCAGCTCCGGCATCTCGATATCCAGCATGGTCAGGTCGGGCGTCAGGCGCTGCAGGGCGAGCAGCGCCTGGATGCCGTCCGCGGCCTCCCCCACCACCTCGAAATCCGGATCCAGCGCCAGCGTCTCCCGCACCAGCCGGCGCATCATGGCGCTGTCATCCACCACCAGAACACGACGGCGCGGCGCGGTCGGGGGCGCCGCCTCGGTCGGCAGATCATGGCCGGCGGCGGCGATGGCCTCCGCCTGCCGCGCCAAAGCGGCGGCCAGGGGCGGCAGGGCAGCGGCGTCAAAGGGCTCGGCCGGCATGCCTTCCAGCATCACGCGCAGCGAATCGAGACCCAGCGCCCCCGCCATGCCGCGCAGCGCCTCCGCCGCGCGGGCGGCGGCGGCGGGGTCGGTGGCTGAAGCGAGGCGGGTGCAGGCGGCGGCGAATTCCGGCGCGAAGGCGGCCAGCAGTTCGGGGTCCAGCGCCGCGGTCGTCGCCTCCTCCTCCGGCAGGTCGAGATCGGCCCCGGCGGCGACGATGCGCGCGGCCTGCGCCGCCAGCGAATCCGCCAGCGCGGCGAGGCCCTTGGCATCGAAGGGCTCCAGCAGCCCCGCGGCGCGGTCCAGCAGCGCCAGCAGCGAGCCCAGCCCGACCGCGCCCGCCATGGCGCGAAGCCCGTCCAGCGCGCGCCCGGCCTCCGCCGCATCCCCGGCGACGGCCAGCCGGGCGCAGCCGGCGGCGAATTCCGGGGCCAGCGCCTCCAGCATCTCCCGGTCCAGGAAGGCGGCGGCAGGTTCGGCGGCGGGTTCGGCGACGGGCACGGGCGCGGCCTCCGCCAATGGCACGTCGCGCCCCGCCTGGCCGACGGCGCGGGCCTGGGCCGCCAGGGCCTCCGCCCCCGCATGCAGGGCGGGCCAGTCCAGCGGGTCCAGCGCCAGGGTCGTACGGTCGACCAGTGCCGCCAGCGACGGCGCGCCGAGGGCGGCGGCCATGGCGCGAAGCTGGTCCAGCGCGCGGCCGGCGGCGGCGGCATCCCGCACCATGGCGAGGCGCACCGCCTCCGCCTCGAATTCCGGCACGAAGGCGTCCAGCAGATCCCGGTCCAGGGTGCCATTGCCTGCCGGCCGATTCAGGGCTTCGCGCCCTGCGGCGCTGCGCCCATCGGACGGGCTCACGCCACCACCTCCCGCACCAGCGACGCCACGCGGCGGCCGAGGCCGGCGGGGTCGGCGGTCTCGATGGCGAGGCCGGCCTCGATCACCGCGCCGGGCATGCCGCCGACGACGCAACTCGCCACCGTCTGGGCCAGCACCGGCATTCCCCTGTCCTGCATCGTCCGCGCCCCCAGCAGCCCGTCCCGCCCCATCCCGGTCAGCACCACGCCCAGGGCGCGCCGCGCCACCAGCGCCGCCGACTGGAACAGCAGGTCGACCGAAGGATGCACCGCCGCGGCCCCCACCGCGAGCCGCAAGATCAGCTCCGTGCCCGCCCCGCGCGCCAGATGCCCATCGGTGCCGCCGGGGATGACGGTGACCTCCCCCGACATCAGCTTCTGCCCCGTCTTGCCGACCCCCACCGGCACGCCGGACAGCCGCGCCAGATGCTTGGCCAGGTCCGGCGCCAGATCGGCCGGCATGTGCTGCGCCACCACGCAGGGCACGGCAAGACGCCCGGCGGCGGCGAGGAAGGCGGCCAGCGCATCCGGCCCGCCGGTGGAGGCGCCGAGCACCACCACGTCGCAACCCCCCGCCGCCTTCACCACCCGCACCGGGGCCGCGCCCCGCGCCGCCGGCCGCACCTTGGCCCGCTGCCCCGCCCAGTGCCGCAGCCGGCCGCGCAATTCGCGGTCGAGCATGGACAGATCGACCCCGCCCAGGTCGCCATCCTTGCAGAGGTAGTCCACCGCCCCGCGATCCAGCGCCGAGAGCGCCGTGGCCGAGCCGTCCCGCGTATGGTGGCTTACCATCAGCACGGCCGGCGGATCGGGCAGCGCCATGATCCGCCGCGTCGCCTCCAGCCCGTCCAGCTTCGGCATCTCCACATCCATGGCGATGACATCGGGGCGCAGCTTGGCGGCCTGTTCGATCGCGGCCTCGCCATCCGCGGCCTCGCCGACCACGCGCAGATCGCCCTCCGCCTCGATGATCCGGCGCAGCGCCATGCGCATGAAGCCGCTGTCGTCCACGACGAGAACGCGGATCACCGGCGTCTGCCCATCTGCTTCACCGCCATGCCCCCAACACGGCTGCGCGGCAGACCGGCAGCGGCGCATCGCCCAGCGCCACCACGGCGGAGACCATCCCCTCCCCGGCCACGGCCGAGATCAGCCGTTCCGGGATGCGGCGCAGCCCGGTGACCTGGCTGACGGCCAGCGCCACGGGCGTGACGCCGGGCAGCCGCAGCATCGGCGCCTCCGCCAATGGCGAGTCCAGCACGAACCGCGCCCCGAGGCGTTCCCCCGCATCCAGCACCGGCAGCACATCGCCCCGATGCGCCGCGATGCCGCGAAAGCCGGGCAAGGCGCGGTCGCCCAGGCTGTGCGGCGCCTGGGTCAGGGCCATGGGCGGGATCACCGCCAGCACCTCCTCCACCGGCAAAGCGAAGGCCTGGCCACCGGCGGCGCAGAGCAGCAGGGCGCGGCTGGGCTCCGGCGGCGGCGGCAGGGCGGCCTCGGCCAGGGGTGCGGCGACCAGCGCCTCCGCCACCGCATCGAGGCGCTGGACCAGCGTCGCCTCCCCGGCCCGGGCCGGACCGACCCGGCCGCAGGGCAGGCCGAGGCGGCGACCGCCATGGCGGAACAGCAGCAGCAGGGTCGGTGGGATGGCCGGAGCCTCGGCCTGCATCAGCCAGGCCGGATCGAGCACCAAAGCCGGCGCCCCGGCCGCCACCGTATAGCCGAGCGCGGCGGGGCCCGCGGCGGGCGCCGGGCGCAGCTCGGTCATCGGCACCACGCGTTCCAGCGCCGCGAAGGGCAGCACCATCCGCAAGGCGCCGAATTCGGCGGCCAGCGCCACCTGCCGCTGCGCCCCACCGCGCATCGGCACGGACCAGCCACCTGGGCCGGCCGGCAGCGGTGCCGGCGCGCGGCGGGCCGTGGGGCGGGGCGGCAGCAGCGGCGGCGCGCCTCCCTCCGGCAGGCCGCAGATCGCCTCCCCGGCCACCACCACCCGGCCGCCGGGCCGGTCCAGCAGCACCCAGGCCGGGCCACCGCCGAGCCCCGGCGCGGCTTCCAGCACCGGCAGCACCTGGCCGGCGATGGCGGCAAGGCCCAACAGCCCCGAACTGGCCAGGGGCGCCGGGCGCAGCAGGCCCGCCGGCACCTCCAGGGCGCCGGGCGGCAGGGCGAAGATCTGGCCACCGGCCCGCAGCGCCTCAGCCATCCGCATCCACCCGCCGCCAGATGCCGATGATGTCGCGATGCCAGGGGGCGAGGCCAAGGCCGGGTGGCGGCCGGTCGGTCGGGCCGAGCAGCAGCGCCCCGCCCGGCCGCAGCGCCGCGACCAGTTGGCGCAGCACCGCGACGCGGCCTTCCTCCGTCATGTAGATCAGCACGTTGCGGCACAGGATCGCATCGGCCGCCGCCGCAGGCAGGTCGGGGGCGAGCAGATTGGCGCGGCGGAAATGCACCCGGGGCCGCAGCGCCGCCACCGGTTCGAACCAGCCATCGGCGATATCGAGCCAGGCGCGATCGGCCTCCGGCACCTCCCGCAAGGCATCGGGCGGGCCGAGGTGGTAGCGCGCGGCCACCGCCGCCTCCAGCGCCGGGCGACACAGGTCGAGGCCCTCCACCTGCCAGTCCCGCCCGGCGCCGGCGGCCAGGATGGCCAGCGTCCAGGCCTCCTCCCCCGTCGCGCAGCCGGCCGAGACCAGCGAGAGCGGGCCATCGCCCAGGGTTGGCAGGAGGGTTGGCAGGACAAGTTCCCGGAAGGTCGCGATCTGCGCCGCGGCGCGGAACATCCGCGTCTCCTGCACCGTCACCGCATCCAGCAATGCCGCCCAGTCCGGATGGTCGATGCTGGCGCGGTCCAGCGGCAGGCGCGGCAGCAGCGGGGCGGCGCGCAGCAGCCGGTTGCGCAGCACATCGGATTCCGCGAAGCCGGCCAGGGCGGCAAGGCCCTGCTGCACCGCGCCCAGCGCGGGGGCGGCCAGGGCCGTCTGCGGCATGGCGGGCCTGCCGCTCAGCCGGCCGCGTCCAGCACGGCGACCAGCCGGTTGCGGCCATCCTCCCGGCTGTAGCGCAGGTCGCGGGTCATCTTCTGGACGAAATGCACGCCGAGGCCGCCGATGTCGCGATCCTCCAGCTCCGCCTCCGTATCCGGCGTGGCATGGGCCAGGGGGTCGAAGGCGCGGCCGTCATCCTCGATGGTGGCGACCAGGTCGTCGCCCTCCTGACTGACCGTCACGGCGACGAAGGTGGCGGCGCCGGGACCGGTGCTGCCGTGCATCACAACATTGGCGGCCAGTTCCTCCACCACCACCGAGAGGCGATGCGCGGCCTTGGGCGAGAGCTCCGCCGCCTCGGCAAAGCCTTCCAGCGCGTCGAGCAGGCGGGATACCGCATCGGTCTCGGGGGGGATGGTCAAGGCAAGTGCTGGCGGCACGTCCGTGCTCTCTCTCGGCCGTTTCCGCGACGCTAGCGCAGTTTCCGGCGCGGCGGAACGGGCCGATCCGGGCCGCCGGCCAGAAGCGTTTGAATCTTCAACAAGAAATCGCCAGACGCGGGGTGGCGCGGGCCGGGGGGGCATGGACCAGGCCGTGCGCCTGGGGCATTCTCCAATATCTGTAGGATTTTCCGTTATTTATGACGATTTCATGACGCGATTTCTGATCTGGTGATGGAACTGCTCGGCGCGCTGCTGGGCGGCATCGGGCTGTTCCTGGTGGGCATCAAGGGGCTGGGGACGCATCTGCAATCCCTGGCCGGGCGGCGCATGCGGGCGGTGGCCGCGCAGGCCACGCGCGGCCCGCTCGCCAGCGCCGCCACCGGGCTGGTGCTCGGCGGCCTGACCCAGAGCAGCAATGCGGTGACCTTCATCCTGACAGCCCTGGTGCAGTCGGGCGTGCTGTCGCTGCGCCAGTCCCTGCCGCTGGCTGCCTTCGCCAATCCCGGCACGGCCGGGCTGGTGCTGCTGGCGACCGTCGATATCCACCTCGCGGTGCTCTGGGTGATCGGGCTGGTCGGGCTGATGGGCGCGCTGAACCTCGACCGCGATGGCCGGCTGAGGCCGGTGCTCGGCGCGCTGTTCGGCCTGGCGCTGATGTTCCTCGGCCTCGACCTGGTGAAGGAGGGTGCGGCAACGCTGCGGGAGCTGCGGGACCTGACCGCCTTCGGCGGTGTCGCCGGCCTCGCCTTGCCCTTCCTGGCCGGCGCGGCGGTCACCCTGCTGGCGCAGTCCTCCTCCACCGTCAGCATCCTGGCGATGACGCTGCACGCAGCCGGGGTGATCGGCTTCGAACAGGCGGCGCTGGCGGTCTGTGGGGCCTCGCTGGGTTCGGGCGGGGCGGTGCTGCTGCTGGCGGCCGGGCTGCGCGGCGCGGCGCGGCGGCTGGCGATGTTCCAGTCCCTGCTGAAGGCCGCCGGCGCGCTGCTGTTCCTGGCCCTGCTGCTGTTCGAACATCTCAGCGGCTGGCCCTTGCTGCTGGCCGGGCTGGCCGTGGCGGTGCCGGAGGCGTCCAGCCGCATCGGCGTGCTGTTCCTGCTGCTGCAACTGGCCTCCGCGCTGATCGGCCTCGCAGCGCCGGGGCGGACCCTGGCGCTGCTGGCCCGGCTCTGCCCGGACAGCCCGGAAGAGCAGGCCGCCCGTCCGCGCTACCTCTATGACCGCGCCCTGGACCATCCGCCGACCGCGCTCGACCTCGCGGCACGGGAACAGCTTCGGCTGGCGCGGCGCCTGCAGGGCCTGATCGACCCGCTGCGGGCGGAGCCGGAGCGCCCGGCCGGCGAGGCCGCCCGGAACCTGGCGGCCGGCGCGGCCCTGGAGCACGCCATCGCGATGTTCCTGGCGGAGGCGATCGCCCGTGCTGGCGACCGGCAGGTGCTGGGCCGCGCGGTGACACTGGAGGCGGCCAATGCCGGCCTGGCCGCGCTGCGCGAGACGCTGGGCGAATTCACCGCCACCGCCGCAAGCGGCGGGCCCGCGCTGCGGGAGATTGCACAGCGCATGGCGGAGGCGCTGCACCTGCTGCTCGGGCAATTGGCGGAGCTGGCCGGGGACGGCGACGCGGAGGATGCGGTGCTGCTGCGCCGGATGGCCGACGACCGGGGCGCCATGATGGACGGCCTGCGCCGCCGCCTGGTTCGGGACGAAGCGGAATGGTCGCCTGCCGCGCGCGCCGCGCTGTTCGCCGCCACGGCGCAGTTCGAACGCGCGGTGTGGTTGGTGCGTCGGCAGGCGCTGCTTCTGACAGAATGAGGGCCGCGGAGCGGGTCCTAAACTGCCAGAATCTGAGCCGCGCCAAGATGTCGTGCCGCGAACAGGTCGTTGCGCCAGCCCCGACCCGTGTTAGCATTGATGATAACATATTCAGGCCTCTTCAGTAACCTGCGTCGTTACATCGCGCCATGCGCGGTTCATCCTGCCCGCGATTCGACGGGTCGCCTTGGCCATTGCTGGAAGGAATGCGCCGCATTCGCCTTGAGCCAAGCCTGCCAGGGCGCCTGCTCCACCGGCTCCTCGCCCCTCGCCAGGACCGCCCGACAACCCGGCCACCGCAACTTGAACACGAGCTGGACGGAAGGCCCGGCGCGGGCCAGACGCTGGCGCTGGCGGCGCAGCAGGTCGCGATCCAGTCGATCTACCTGATCCTGCCGGGGCTGGTCGGCGCGCAGTTCGGGCTGCTGGAGCTCGACCTGCTGAACTTCCTGGCGCTGTCGGTGGCGGCGCTCGGCATTTCCGGCCTGATCCAGACGCTGCCGCGCGGGCCGCTCGGCTCCGGCTATCCCGTCGCCTCCATCCCGGCGCCGATCTTCGTCGCGGTCTATCTGGCGGCGGCGCCGGGGGCCGATCTGGCGACCGTCAGCGCCGCGGCGGTGGTCGCCGGACTGCTCGGCATGGTGCTGACGGCCACGCTGCGCCGGATGCAGAAGGTGGTGCCGACGGAGGTCGCCGGCGTGGTGGTCTGCCTGATCGGCGTCAGCCTGCTGCCCCGCGCCTTCGCTTCCACAACGGCGCCGGATGCGCCCATCCTGTACCCCATCATCGCCTTCGGCACGCTGGCGGTGATGATGGCCGTGGTGCTGAAGGGCGGCGCCCTCGGTCGCTATGCGGTGATGATCGGCGCGGCGCTGGGCATCCTGGCGGCGCAGGTGCTGGATGCGGGGCTCGGCGATGCCAGCCTGCTGGCACAGGCGCCCTGGCTGGCGCTGCCGCGCCCCATGCCGCCGGCACCGGGCGGGCTGGACCTGGCCATGCTGCCGCCCTTCCTGGTCGCCATGCTGGCGGCGCTGGCATCCTCCACCGGTGATCTGGTGGCGATCCAGCGCGCCGCGGATGGCGGCTGGCTGCGGCCGGATGCGCCGCCGATCCGGCGCGGGCTGATGGCCAGCAGCTTCGGCGTGGTGCTGTCCGGGCTGATGGGCGCGGCGCCCACTGGCACATCCTCGGCCTGCGTCGGTCTGACCATCGCCACGCGGGTGCTGGCGCGGCGCGTGACGATCTGCGCCGCGCTCGCGCTGCTGGCGCTGGCCTGCTGCCCGAAGCTGCTGGCGCTGCTGCTGCTGGTGCCGGAACCGGTGGCGGCGGCGATGCTGCTGTATGTGTGCTGTTTCATGATCGCCAGCGGCTGCCAGTTGATGGCGGCCCGCATGCTGGATGCGCGGCGCACCTTCACCGTGGGGCTCGGCATCGCCATCGGCCTTGGCACGCTGCTGCATGTGCCGATCTTCGAACAGGTGCTGCCGCCGCTGCTGCGATCGCCCGTCACTGCCGGGGCGCTGGCGGCGATCCTGCTGAACCTGCTGACCGCGCCCCTGGTGGTGCAGCGCGCCAGCTTCACCATCACGCCGGGTCCCGGCATGACCCAGGGGCTGCTCGACCGGATCGAGGCGCTGGGCGGCGCCTGGGGCGCGCAGCGGCAGACCATGACGCAGGTCGGCCACGCCCTGCTGGAACTGGCGGAGCTGCTGGTGGAGCGCGGCGTCGCCACCATCACCGTGCAGGCCCACTACGCCACGGACCATGTGCTGCTGACCGCAACCTGGCCCGGGGAGCCACTGCCAAAGCCCGCGGCGCGGCCGGATATCGGCGACCTGGACGGCCCGGCCGCGGCGCAGGAGGCTTTTGCCCTGTGGCTGGCCACCCGGCAGGCGGAGCGGGTGGACCAGCGGGCGATCCCGGGTGGCGCGGAGCTGCGCCTGTCCTTTGCCGACTGAGAAAGGCCCTCAGCGACCCAACGCGCGCCAGACCCGTTCGGGCGTCAGCGGCATGTCGATATGGTCCAGCCCCAGCGCGTCGCAGGCGGCCGAGACGATGGCCGGCGGCGCGCCGCAGGCACCACCCTCCCCGGCGCCCTTCACGCCCAGCTCGTTGATCGGCGTCGGCACGATGTTGAAGCCGATGGCGAGGTCCGGCAGGTCCCCTGCCCGCGGCATCGCATAATCCTGGAAGGTCGCGGTCAGGAACTGGCCGGACTCGCTGTCATAGACGGCGTGTTCCAGCACCGCCTGACCGAGGCCCTGGGCGATGCCGCCATGCGACTGGCCATGCACCAGCATCGGATTGATGACATTGCCCACATCGTCCACCGCCGCGTAGCGGTCCACGGTCAGCACGCCGGTTTCCGTGTCGATCTCCACTTCCGCCACATGGCAGCCGTTGGGGAAATTGCATTCGGTGCTGCGCTTGTAGAGCACCTGCTCATCCAGCCCCGGCGCCTCGCCCTCCGGCAGCTTCGCCGGATCGGCGGCGGCGGCGGCCACCTGGGTCCAGGTGACCGACAGGTCGGTGCCGGCGACGACGAAGCGGTTGCCCTGCAACTCGATATCCGCACTGCCCACTTCCAGCAGATGCGCCGCGATGCGCTTCGCCTTGGCCAGCACGGCTTCCGAGGCGCGCGACGTCGCGACGCCACCCATCTGGGAGGAACGCGAACCGCCGGTGCCAAAACCCTGCTCCACCGTGTCGGTGTCGCCCTGCACCAGCTCGACATCCTCGAAGGGAATGCCGAGGCGGGCATGGACGATCTGGGCGAAGGCCGTCTCATGCCCCTGGCCGTGGCTGAAGGTGCCGACATGCAGCCGCGCCTTGCCTTCCGGCGTCATATGCAGCCGCGCCCATTCCTGCGGCTGGCCGCCGGAGGCCTCGATGAAATAGCCGATGCCGCGGCCGCGCTTCTTGCCACGCGCCTCGGATGCGGCGCGGCGGACTTCGAAGCCGTCCCAATCGGCGAGGTCGAGCGCCATCTGCTGGGTGCCGGCGAAATCGCCGCTGTCCAGGTCGTTGCCCACGCAGTTGGTGTAGGGCATCTGGTCCTGGCGGATGTAGTTCCGGCGGCGGATTTCGTCCTTGCCGATGCCGAAAAGCCCGGCGCCGACATCCAGCAGGCGTTCGACGGTATAGGCGATTTCCGGCCGGCCGGCGCCGCGATAGGCATCCGTCGAATGGGTGTTGGTGAAGACGCAGCGGACGTTCAGGTTCACCGCCTGGAGGTCATAGACCGTGCCGGCAATGCGCGCGCCGGCGACGGTCGGAATGCGCGGCCCCATGTCGAACAGATAGGCGCCCATGGCCGCGACGGTGTCCGTGCGCATGCCGAGCGCCTTGCCATGCGCGTCGAAGGCCATCTCCGCCTTGGTCACATGGTCACGGCCATGCGGGTCCGACAGGAAGGTTTCGGTGCGGTCCGCGCGCCACTTCACCGGGCGGCCCAGCTTCTTCGCCGCCCAGAGCACCATGGCGGATTCCGGAAAATTCTTGCCGCGCAGGCCGAAGCCGCCGCCGACATCCAGCGAGACGACGCGCAGCTTCTCCATCGGGATCTTGAAGATGAATTTGGCGAGGGATTCCCGCACCTTCATCACGCCCTGGCTGGGGCTGTGCAGCTCGTAGCGGTCGCGCTCCGTGTTGAAGGCGCCGACGGCGACGCGGGGTTCCATGGGGTTGCCGACCAGGCGGTTCTGCACCAGCTCGACCTTGGCGATCTTGGCCGCCTTGGCGAAGGCGGCATCCGTTTCGGCAGCGCGGCCGTTGGACCAGGTGACGCAGAGGTTGCTGCCGTGATCCGGCCAGATCACCGGCGCATCAGCGTCCAGCGCCCGGGCCGTATCGGTGACGGAGGGCAGCATCTCATAGTCGATCTCGACCAGCTCCAGCGCATCCATCGCCTGCAGGCGGGTCTCGGCGACGATGGCGACGACGGGATCACCGACGAAGCGCACCGCCTCCGTCTGCAGAATGGCGCGCGGGGGGGCGTAGAGGGGCTCCGTGCCAGCCAGCGCCGGCACATCCACCATCACCGGGAACAGGCCGATGCCGTCCGCCGCCGCATCATGGCCGGTCAGCACCAGCAGCACGCCGGGCGCGGCCTGGGCCGCCGTGGTGTCGAGGGACAGGATGCGGGCATGGGCGTGCGGGGAGCGCAGGATGGCGAGATGCGCCTGGCCGGGCAGGTTGACGTCGTCGGTATAGGTGCCGCGGCCGGTCAGCAGGCGGACATCCTCCTTCCGCCGCACCGGCTGGCCGATGCCGAACTGTTCGCCCAGGCCCTGGTTGCTCATGCCATCCATTCTTGTCTTCCCCTATCCCTGCTTCACCAGCGCGGCCGCTGCCTCCCCGGCGATGCGGCCGAGGGTGACCGCGCTGAGCAGGCCATTGCCCGAAAGATAGCCCGAAGCCTCCGGCCCGGATACGCCGCAGGCCGCGCCGCCGGCGGCGAAGAGATTTGGGACGATCCCGCCCCCCGCAAGTTTTACGCGCGCCTGGTCATCCACAACGAGGCCGCCCTGGCTGTGGAACAGCGCCCCGGTGACGCGCACGGCGCAATAGGGCGGCGCGAGTTGGGCGACACCTTGCCAGTTGCGTCCAAAACCATCCGTGGCGCCGGCGGCCTTCAGCGCGGCGACGGTCGCCATCTCCGATTCCAGCGGTAGCTTCGTCATCCGGGCGAGTTCGGCGATGCTGTCGGCGACCAGCACCGCACCCTGCGCCTCGGCCTGCCGAAAATCCTCGAACTGGCGGGTGATGGCGGCGATGCGTTGGTCAAAAATATCCCAGGCGATGGCGCCGGGCTGGCGCATCACGGCGACGCCGGCTTCCGAATAGCCGCTGGATTCACTCCAGAAGCGCGCGCCGGAGGCATTCACCTGGAAGCCGCCCTCCATGATGACGGCCCAGGAGACCAGGATGCCCTGCGGATGCGCGACGGAGCCATGGCCCTGATGGCCGGTCATGTCGCGCAGCTCCGCGCCCAGCGCCTCGCCCCAGGCCAGGGCCTCGCCCTCATTGCCCGGATGGCCGAAATAGACGGCCTCCACCAGATCGGGGATGTAGCGCGCGACCAGGGCCTTGTTGCCGGCATAGCCGCAGCAGGCCAGCACGATGGCCTTCGCGCCGATGCGTTCCACGCTGCCATCCGGCCGTTCCGCGATCAGGCCGCGCGGGGTGCAGTGCTGGTCGAGGATCAGGGTGGTGACGCGGGCCTCCGTCAACAGCGGCACCTCCGCCGCCTCCGCCGCATTGCGCAGCCGGTCCACCAGCTCCGCGCCGCTGCGGCTGGGCAGGCCGTGCATGCGGCGGTGGCTATGGCCGGGATAGTCGAAATCATGGACGACGCTGAAATCCAGGCCATGAGCATCGGCCAGCCATTCCAGCGTCGGCGCCGCCTCGCGCGCCACGGTGGCGACCGTGCCGGGCTCGGCGTGGTCGTGGGCCTTGCGCTGGATGTCGGCGGCGAAGGTCGCGGCGTCATCCGCAATGCCATGCGCGCGCTGGAAGCGCGTGCCGGCGGCGGGGATCAGGCCGGCGGAGAGGGAGGTGCTGCCGCGCGGCACCGGGTCCCGCTCCAGCAGCAGTGGCTCCACCCCCGCGCCGCGGCAGGCGAGTGCCGCGACCAGGCCGGCGGCGCCGGCGCCGATGATGGCGACGGGCACTTCGGCATCGAAGACCGGGTCCTGTTCGCGGCGGATGCTCATTGCAGCTTTGCCAGTTCGGCGGCGACGGTGCTGATCTTCGCGACGGGGCGCAGGGCGGCGATGGCCGTTTCATGGACCTCGCGGCTGAAGGCGGCGCAGGCATCCTCCAGCACCGTCACGTCGAACTCCCGCACATGCGCGCCGCGCACGGTGGACGCCACACCGCCATTGGTGACGATGCCCGAGACCAGCAGCTTTCGTACGCCCGCCTTGCGTAAAATCCATTCGAGACGGGTCTGGTAGAAGGCATCGTAGCCAACCTTCTCCACCGGCAGGTCGGACGGCGCGAGCTCATCGACCACCGCATGGCCCCAGCTTCCCTGCACGAAGTCGCCCTTCTTCAGGAAGGGCCGCAGGTGACGCAGATGCGGGTCGATGAAGGGTTCGCCGCCCTTGCCGGTGAACAGGGTGAAGTGGGTGGAGGCGATCCAGCCCCCCTTGGCCCGCACCGCATCCGCCAGTGGCTTCAGCCGGGCCGGGATGGCGGCAATCTCCGCCGCCCCCTGCCCTGCCCGGCCATAGGCGCCATCGGGATGGATGAAATCGTTCTGCAGGTCACAGAGCAGCAGCGCGGTATCGGTCAGCACGGCGTCACTCCCGCTCGATGATGAGGTTGCCATAGGCATCGACGCGGGCGACCAGATCGGGGTCCACCACCACCGTGGCATCGCCCTGTTCCAGGATCGCCGGCCCATGCACCCGAGCCCCCTCCGGCAGGTCCAGCCGCGACCACACATTGGCCGTGTGCCAGGCACCGTCGAACCACACCTGACGGACGCCGCGCGCGGCACCCTCCACCGTGGCATCCTTGGGCGGGGCCAGGGCCTTCAGGTCGAAGTCGGGACGCACGCCGATGGCCGCCGTGCGCAGCGAGACGATGCGGATCGGCAGGCCGGGCAGCAGCCGGCTGAAGGCGGTCTGATAGGCGGCCTCGAAGGCCATGCGGATGATGGCCTCCGACACGCCGGTGGTGCCGTTGATGACATGCACCGGCACCGGCACGCCCACCGTATGGGTCTGGCCGGCGTAGTGCATGTCGAGCTCGAAGCGGATTTCGGTGCGCGTCACCGGCAGGCCGGCGCCATCCACCACGGCGCGGGCGGCGGCGGCTTCCTCCACCATGCGCGCATCCAGTGCGGCGGCGTCGATGCCATCCAGGTTCAGGTTCAGCGTGCGCACCTGGTCGTGCCGCACATCGGCGATGACGCAACCTATGGCGCTGGTCACGCCCGGGAAGCGCGGCACCAGCGCCGCCTGCAGCCCGACTTCCTTGATCAGCGCCCCCACATGCAGCGCGCCGCCACCGCCGAAGGGCAGCGCCACGAATTTCTGGGGGTCATGCCCACGCTCGATGGAGACCAGGCGGATCGCACCCGCCATCTTGGCATTGGCGACGCGGACGATGGCCTCCGCCGCCTGCATGGCATCGAGGCCGAGCGGGTTGCCGACATGCTCGGCAATGGCGGCTTTGGCGCCCTCCACATCCAGCCGCGCCAGTGCACCGCCGATGGGCTTGTCCGCATTGATGCGGCCGAGAACCACGTTGGCATCCGTCAGCGTCGGCCGGGTATTGCCCTGGCCATAGCAGACCGGCCCCGGCCGGCTGCCGGCCGATTCAGGACCCACCTGCAACAGCCCACCGCGATCGACATGGGCGATGGAGCCACCGCCGGCGCCGATGGTGGTGATCTCGATCATCGGGCTGCGGATCACCAGGCCGAAATCGATGGTGGCCTGCGCCGCCAGCTCCATGCGCCCCCGGCTGACCAGCGAAACGTCGAAGCTGGTGCCGCCCAGGTCGCAGGTGATGGCGTTCTCGAAGCCCGCCGCCTTGGCGATCGCCGCCGCCGCGATCACGCCCGCGGCCGGGCCGGACAGCGCCGTGCGCACCGGCACGCTGCGCGCCGTGGCGGTGGACATGATGCCGCCATTCGACTGCACGATGTGAAAGCGGCCGCCGAAGCCATCCTCGGCCAGCGCCGCTTCCAGCTTGCCGAGATAGCTGGCGACGCCGGGCTGGAGATAGGCGTTCAGCGCCGTGGTGGAGGCCCGCTCGAACTCCCGGATTTCCGGCAGGATCTCGGAGGAGACGGAGACATGCGCATTTGGCCAGACCGCCCGCACAGCCCGGGCCGCTTCGCGTTCATTCGCGGCATTGGCGTAGGAATTGATGAAGATGACGGCGCAGGCTTCCGCCCCGCGTGCCAGCAATTCCCGCGCGGCGGCCGCCACCTCCTCCGCATTCACGGGCGTGTGGATGCTGCCATCGGCCAGCACGCGCTCGGCGACTTCCAGGCGCATGTCGCGGTCGGTCACCGCGAAGAACTCGCCCCAGAGCCCCCAGGTATTGCGCCGGTCACGGCGGCGCATTTCCAGCACGTCCCGAAAACCGGCGGTGGTGATGACGCCGAGCTTCGCGCCCTTGCGTTCCAGCAGTGCATTGGTGCCGACCGTCGTGCCATGCACGATCGCCTCGAAGCCCGCGGGGCCGCCCAGCTTGCGCAGCCCGGCCATGAAGCCCACGGCCTCATCGCCCCGGTTCGACGGCACCTTGGCGGTGCGGAAGGTGCCGGCCGAGGGGTCGAACAGAAACAGGTCGGTGAAGGTGCCGCCGACATCGACACCAACAATGGGGCCGACAACGGCACCGCCCTTATGGTCCACGCTCATGCCTCGTATCCGTATTCGCGCTTGGCCACTTCGGGCGTGATGAAACCGAGGCGCAGGTCACGCGCCACGGCCTCCTTGTTGCGTTGCGCCGGGTCGCCCCAGCCGCCGCCACCGGGGCTTTCCAGCCGCAGCCGCTGGCCGCGCTGCAGCTTCACGCCGACGATCTTGCTGGCCATGGGCGGCGTCTGCCAGCCCTCGCCATCCTGCCAGGCGAAGCGGTTCAGCGCGCCCTCGCCACCGCCGGCCACGCCGAAGGGCGCGTAGCGGCCACGCTCGCCGAGCAGCGCCACCTCCGTGGTGCCGGGCGACAGCGCCTCGATCTCGTACACCGCTCCAACGCCGCCGCGATGCAGACCGGCGCCGCCGCTATCCGGCCGCAGCGCCCATTGGGTGAACATCACCGGATAGGCGGCTTCCATGATCTCGGCCGGCGGAATCGTCGCGGTGGAGATCGGATTGTTGGCGTGGTGCAGCCCATCCGATTCCGGATTGCCGCCGAGCCCGCCGCCGAAAAAGGAGAACATCACCCAGCGCGTGCCGTCCTGCTTCTGGCCGGACAGCGACAGCGCGTTGATGGTGCCGAAGGGCGCAGCGGTCGCGCGTTCCGGCACGGCCTTGCCCAGCGCACCAAAAATCACGCCGATCAGCCGCAGGATGGTTTCGGTGTAGCCCGCCACCGGTCGCGGCGGACCGACGGCCAGCAGCGAGCTTTCCGGGATGACGAAGTCGATCGGCCGCAGCACGCCCGCATTGGCCGGTACATCCGGGAAGGCGTGCTTCAGCGCGACGTAGCAGGCGGCGACACTGGTCGCGTAGCTGATATTGATCGGCCCCAGGCAGGCGCCCGAGGAGCGGGAGAAGTCGAGCGTCATCCGCCCGCCCTGCACCGTCATGTCCAGCGCGATGACCAGCCGCTCATCCACCACGCCGTCATTGTCGAGGTAATCCTCGAAGGCATAGTGCCCATCGGGCAGCGCCTCGACCTCCGCCTGCATCAGGGCCGCGGCGCGGTCGGCGAGCGCGCCGAAGGCGGCATCGACCACCGCATCGCCAGTGTCGTCCAGCAGTTCCAGCAGCCGCCGCTCGCCGAGATCCAGCGCATTGAGCTGGCCGTTCAGGTCGCCCCAGTTGGATTGCGGCACGCGCGAATTCGCCGCGAGGATGTCCAGGATGTCCTGCTGCATCACGCCCGCGCGCATCAGCTTCACCGGCGGAAAGCGCACGCCTTCCTGGTGGCTTTCCGTCGCGCGCGGATTGTAGTTGCCAGGCACATTGCCGCCGATGTCGAGCCAATGCCCGACGCTCGCCAGCCAGCAGAACAGTTTTCCGGACCGAAACACCGGCCGCACCAGCCGAAAGTCGTTGAGGTGGGTGCCGCCCTCATAGGGATCGTTGAAGATGAAGGTATCGCCCGGCTCCAGCCCCGCGCCAGCCTGCACGCGACGGATCACCGCCTGCACCGCGAAGGACATGGCGCCGACGAAAATCGGCAGGCCCTTGGTGCCCTGCACCAGGGTCGCGCCACTCTCCGCGTGATAAAGCCCGTGGCAGGCGTCGCGCGCCTCCGCGATGATGGGGTTGAAGGCGCTGCGATACAGCGTCGCATCCATCTCATCGGCGATCTGTTCCAGCCGGCCCTTCAGCACGGCCAGCGTAACGGCATCCAGACTCATGATTTCAACAGTTCCACCAATGCGGAGGCCTCGGTCTGCGGCCCCATTCCCATCACCGCGCCCTCGATCGCCGAGGCGCGGCCGCGCCCATAAACCGGATCGGCCAGTTCATGGAATTTCTCGCGCACCTCGGCCTCGGTGAAGGGGTCCTCGGTGTCGCCGCGATTCGTCGTGACCTCCGCCACATGCCGCGTGCCATCGCGCATCACCAGCGTGACGCGGGCGGGGCGCAGGCCCGGAAGCTGCGCCGTCATCGCCGCATCCTCATCCACCGTGACACGGGCAGCGAGCGCCAGGATCTCCGGATTTTCCCGCGCCGGTCCGCGGAAGGCGGGCACGGTGGCGGCGCCATGGACGATGAAGGTGGCCAGCGCGAAGGGAATGCTGAACTTGGCGGCCAGCATGTTCGGCGCCGCGGGGCTGTCGAGCTGCGCGGCCCAGACATAGGTCTCGACCGCGATGGAGGCGATCTGCGCGGTGTCCAGCCTGCCGGTGCTGGCGGTGATGCGCGCCAGCGCGTCCAGCGCGCCATGGGTGTAGCGGCAGGCGGCGTGGCGCTTGAAGTAGTTGCGCGCCACCTCCCATCGCGTGCCGAGGTCCAGCACCATCTCCTCCGGCCGGAAGTCGCTGGCGGAGACCTCGCCGAAGATGGTGGCGACGCCGTCACGCTCCCCCTCGAAGCCGGCGCGCACCAGGTCCCAGACCGTCAGGCCGAGCATGTTGGACACGCCCGCATAGGTGTTCCGCACCGTGCCGCCCTCCAGCATGTTCTTGCGGGAGGTGGCGAGGCCGAGCGAGGCGGCCATGTTGATGGTGCCGCGGAACTCTGCCGCACAGGCGCCATGCAACTTGGCCACAGCCACGGCCGCGCCAAGCGTGCCCCAGGTGCCGTGGGGATGCATCGCGACATTCAGCTTGCTGGCGATGCCGACGCGGCTGCCCATTTCGTAGCCCAGCGCGAGTGCCATCAGGAAGCTGGCGCCATCGCCGCGCGGCGCGGCCAGAAGCGCCGGCACCACATGGATGGCCGGATGGCCGCGCGCATATTGGTTGCCCTCATCCAGTTCCAGCATGGTGCCGGAGGTGCCGTTGAGGAAGGCCGCCGTGCCGGGCCGCGCGCCACCGCCGAAGCCGATCACAGGCGAATCACCGCCACCCTCGCGCCAGATCATGCGCGCGGCGAGCGACTGCACCTCCCCTTCCTGCGCACCCGCCGCGATGGCGCCGATGCAGTCGAGCAGCGCCAGACGCGTGCGCTGCGCCACCTCCGACGGCAGGTCGGCAAAGCGCGAACGCGCCGCGAAGGCGGACCATTCGCCCAGCCACTGGGGCGAAGGCGCGGCAAGAAGTGTGGAGGCGGGCTCCACCCCCGGCGTCACGATGGCCATGGCGTTTTTTCCTTCCCCTAAAGTCCCAGGTAGGCGCGTTTCAGTTCCGGATTCTCGCGCACCTCGCTGCTGCGGCCGGACAGGGCAAATTGCCCATGTTCCAGCACATAGGCGCGCTGCGCGAGATCCAGCGACTGGGCGACATTCTGTTCGACCAGCATGATCGCCAGCCCTTCGTCATGCAGGCGGCGGATCAAGGCGAACATCTCCTCCACCAGCAGCGGCGACAGGCCGAGCGAGGGCTCGTCCAGGATCAGCAGCCTCGGCTCCGCCATCATGCCACGGCCGATGGCCAGCATCTGCTGCTCGCCGCCCGAGAGCGTGCCGGCCGCCTGCGCCACACGTTCGCGCAGCCGCGGGAAAGTCGCAAAAACCTTCTCCAGGTTTTTCCCGCGATTGGCCTTGGCGCGGCGGTAGGACCCGAGTTCCAGATTCTCCCGCACGTTCAGATTGGGGAAGATCTTGCGGCCTTCGGGGACCTGGATCAGCCCGCGCGCCATCACCTGCGACGGTGACAGGCCGGTGATGCGTTCGCCGGCGAAGCGCACCTCCCCGCCGCGCGGCTTCACCAGGCCGGACAGCACCATGTTCAGCGTCGTCTTGCCGGCACCGTTGGAGCCCAGCACCGCGACGATCTCGCCGGCCGAGACGTCCAGCGAGACGCCTTCCAGCACCCGCGTCAGCCCATAGCCCGCGACCAGGTCCCGCACTTCAAGCATGCGTGCCCCCTGACAGACGGCTGGCGGCGCCATGGCCGAGATAGGCCTCGACCACGGCCGGCGTGGCGACGACCTCGGCCGGCGTGCCGCTGGCGATGATGCGTCCCTGGGCCAGCACATGCACGGATTCACACAGGTTCATCACGGCCTGCATGACGTGCTCGATCATCAGCACCGTCACGCCGGAATCGCGGATGGCACGGACCACCGGCACGATATCCCGCACCTCGCTGGGGTTGAGCCCAGCCAGCACCTCATCCAGCAGCAGCAGTTTCGGCTGCGTGGCCAGCGCCTTGCCCAGTTCCACGCGCTTGCGGCCGGAGACGGTGAGCGCGGCGGCGGGCTTGTCGAGTTCCGCCGTCAGCCCGACCTGTTCCGCCACCTGTTCGGCCAGCGCGATCGCATCGGCGCGGCGCTTGTGGCGCAGGAAGGCGCCGACCGCGATGTTTTCGCGCACCGAGAGGCCGGCGAAGGGCTGCACGATCTGGAAGGTGCGGGACAGTCCCTCGGCGGCCAGCAGATGCGGCGGCCGCGCGGTGATCTCCGCGCCGCGCCAGACCACCTGGCCGCTGGTCGGCTTCTGGAAGCCGGAGACGATGGCAAACAGCGTGGTCTTGCCGGCGCCATTCGGCCCGATGAGCCCGGTGATGCTGCCCTCGGCCACGTCGAAACTCGCATCCGACACAGCCATCAACCCGCCGAAACGCATCGAGACGTTGCGAACCTCAAGGAAGCTCATCGCCGTTCTCGCTGTGCGCTGCGCCGCCGCCTGATCCGCAGAATGAAGACGATTTGAAGATCAGGATCGTACGAACGAAACTGTCGCCACAGGAAACTGGCAAAATGCCGGGGCGGGAAGCGCACCACCAGGATCAGCAGGATGCCGTAGATCACCAGGTCGATGCCGGGGATGCGGCCGACCATCATGCGCGTCGCCTCCGCCAGCGTGTGCAGGATGACCGCGCCGATCACCGGCCCGAAGACGGTGCCCGCGCCACCGATGATCGGCGCCAGCAGCGCTTCCACGCTGATCCAGGCACCATAGGCGATGGTGCTGTCGAGATAGAGGAAATACTGCGCGTAGAGCCCGCCCGCCGCGCCGGTCATCGCCGCCGACAAGGTGATGGCGGAGAGCTTCACCCGCAGCGCATCGACGCCCACGGCCCGCGCCGCCTCCTCATTCTCCCGCACCGCGACCAACTGCGCACCAAGGCGGGAGCGTTCCAGCGCACGAGTCATCAGCAGCGCCAGGACGACCAGCGCCAGCACCACCAGATAGAACCAGCCGCGCGATTCGAACTGGAAATTGGCCGCCCGCTGGTCCAGCGGAATCAGCAAACCAGCCGCGCCGCCGGTGAATTCGACGGCGTTGGACAGCACCCGGAAGACCTCGGCGAAGGCCAGGGTGACGAGCGCGAAATAGCTGCCGCGCAAGCCAGAGCGAAACGACAGAAAACCGATCAACCAACCCACCAGCGCGGCGAGCGCGATGCCGGCCAGGAAGGTGACGTACGGGTTCACGCCGTAGCGCACCTGCAGCACCGCCGTGACATAGGCGCCCGTGCCGAAGAAGGCCGCATGTCCGAAGGAATACTGTCCGCCGAACCCACCGAGGATGTTCCACCCCTGCGCCGCAAGGCAAAGGATCAGCGTGAAGATCGCAAAATTCATCAGCGTACCGGCGGTGACGAAGACCGGCAACAGCGCCGCCACCGCGCCGAACAGCAGGATCGGCCAGACATCCTTCGCGGTCATGCCTTGGCCCCGAACAGACCGGTCGGCTTGAACAGCAGCACCAGGATGAAGATCACGAAGATGCCGAGCTGCCCGAGGCTGTCGCCGAGATACAGGCCCGAAAGGCTCTCCACCACGCCGATCGCCAGCCCGCCCAGCAGCGCGCCGGGGACGCTGCCCATGCCGCCCAGCACCACGATGGTGAAGGCCACCAGCACGAAGGCATTGCCCACGCGCGGATTCACATAGAAGGACGGCAGCAGCAGGCAGGCGGCCACTGCCAGGCAGGCGGTGCCGATGCCGAAGGTCACGGCATAGACATGGCCGACATCGATGCCGACCAGCGCCGCCCCGGTGCGTTCCTTGGCCACCGCGCGAATCGCCCGCCCGGTATCCGTCATCCGCAGCAGCACGAACAACACGGCGGCCACCACGAAGGCCACGCCGAAGCCGACCACGCGTGGGAAGGACAGCAGCATGGGTCCGGCCTCGATCACCTCCATCGCGTAGTCCACCTGCACCGACAGCGTGTCAGAGCGGAAGATCGCCAGCATGGCGTTCTCCAGCACGATGGACAGGCCCAGCGTCACCAGCAGGATGTTCTGGTCATTGCCACCGCTCGCCGGGCCGATGACCAGCCGCTGCACGCCATAGCCCAGCGCGAAGAAGATCGGCACCAGCGGCAGGATGGCCACGTAGGGGTCCAGCCCGAAGGCGGCCCAGGCCACCCAGGCCGCATACATCGCCAGCGTCAGCAAGGCGCCATGCGCGAAGTTGATGATATGCAGCACGCCATAGACCAGCGTGAGGCCGAGCGCGACGAGGCCGTAGACAGCCCCGGTGAGGAGGCCGTTCGCCACGGCCTCCATCACGATCTCAGGTGGAAAGGACCGCATGCGGCGCGCCTAGTTCCAGGCGCGCCGAACGGCCGACGCCCGACGTCTGAGGGTCATCAAAAACCTCAGGCCGGCCAGGGGAAGACGGGCTGCGCGTCGGCGAAGTCGGTCGGGAAGATCACCTTGATGTCGTTGCCCTGGATCTGCGTGTTCACCGCCTGCCCCGCCTGGTTCTGGCCGTTGACGAAGCGCGTCGGGCCATAGGGCATGATGTGGCGGTCGAACTTGCCATCGGTCGCGGCCAGCGCGTCGATCACCTTGGCGCGGTCGGCGGCACCGGCGCGTTCCAGCGCATCGGCCACCAGCATCACGGCCGAATAGTTCATCGGCGTGTTGTACAGCCAGAAGCGGTTCTGCGCCTCCACCGTGCGGCGCAGCTCCGCCGTCTTCGGCTTGCGCGGATCGGCCCAGTGGTTCACGTCCATCACCAGGTTCGCCGCATCCGGGAATTCCCGCACGAAGCGGTAGTTGGACGCCGCGCCGTTCAGCACGCAGTAGATGCCCTTCGGCCGGATGCGGCGCTGCTGAAGCGTGCGGCTCAGCAGCACGAATTCGGCGTAGTAGCTGGACGGGATGATCAGGTCCGGGTTCAGGCTGCGGATGCGCAGCGCGATGTTGGACATGTCGCGCGCAGGCGTCGGGTGGCTGATCGTCTCCAGCACCTCGAAGCCGCGCTTCGGCAGCTCCGTGCCCATCAGCCGCGCCATGCCCGAGCCGAACAGCCCGTCCTCATGCACCACGACCACGGTCTTGGCCGGCTTGCCCGCGGCGTCGTTCAGCTTGGCGAGGTTGTCGAGCGCTGCGGCGGTGATGCTGCCGAAGCCCGGGGAGAAGCGGAAGGTGTTCTTCAACCCGCGCGTGACGATGGCATCCGAGACGCCGACATCCGCCACGTAAGGAAGGTCGTAGCGCGACGCGGCCTGGGAGGAGGCGAGGCAGATCGGGCTGGCGAAGCCGCCGACCACGGCCACCACACCCTCCGCCTGCATGCGCTCGACCTCGGCCGTGCCGC
The DNA here is from genome assembly GCF_019029495.1 of Falsiroseomonas oleicola. GTDB lineage: Bacteria > Pseudomonadota > Alphaproteobacteria > Acetobacterales > Acetobacteraceae > Falsiroseomonas > Falsiroseomonas oleicola. Next base: position 75,154 of record NZ_JAERQM010000009.1, on the reverse strand, counting down.
CCTCGGGCGAGGAGCGGGCATCGCCGAAGACCATCTGGATCTGCGCGCCGCCGAGGGCCTTGATGCCGCCCGTGGCGTTGATCTCGGCAGTCGCCAGCTCGGCGCCGAGGCGGCCATATTCGCCGTCCTGCGCCAGCGCGCCGGTGACGGGCTGGAGGATGCCGAGCTTGATGGCGGCGGGCTGCGCGCGCAGCATGGCGGGCGCCGCCAGGGCGCCGGCGGCCCCCAGCAATACGGCGCGGCGGGAAGGCTGGAATGCGTTGGGCATCTTTGTCGGTTCCCTTGCTCGTCCCTGTCGCGCGGTGACCGCGCTGGGACGCTATCTGCGCCGAGCGGGGTTTTTGGGCAAGCTGTCCGGACAAGCGGCCGGCGTCGGGCAGGCGCAATCTGCCCCGGGCATGGGCAGATGCCAACGCCGTGGGCGGCCCATTGCCCGCGTTGACGCCCGGCGTCCCTGCCCCTAACCCCGTGGCGCAACAACAGCCCGGGAAGGTCACGCCGATGCGCTCGCATGAGGGGCAGTTCTCCGACAATCGCCCGATCCGCCGCTCGCCCCAGGAAAAGCGCCGCCTGCTGGCGGAGCTGAAGGAAACGCTGGCCGGCATCAAGCCCCACAACTCCCCCGCTCTGCGGACCACCCTGATCGCCAGGATCAAGGAGCTGGAGGCGGAGCTGGCGCCGGAACGCCGATAATCCATGCGGGCGGTGTCCCCATCCCCGGAGGGACGCCGCCTGCTGGCCGGCATGGGGCTGATGCTGGGCTGCTGCCTGTTCTTCGCCGGGATGAATGCCTGCTTCCGCGCCGCGATGCAGGATGGCCTTCCGGTGCCGCTGGTGCCCTTCGCACGCGGTGTCTTCACCACCCTGGTCATGCTGCCCTGGATGCTGCGCCTTGGCCTGCCGGCCCTCGCCACCCGCCGGCCCGGCGCCCATCTGGCGCGCTGCGCCACAGGCTCGGCCAGTTTCCTGCTTTCCATGTTCGCGCTGCTCTGGCTGCCGCTGGCCGATGCGGTGGCGATCCTGCATGCCAAGCCGCTCTGGGCGCTGCCGCTGGCCTTTCTGCTGCTGGGCGAGAAGGTGGGCTGGGACCGGGCCATCGCCGCGGCGATGGGATTCGCCGGCGTGCTGGTGGTGGTGGGCCCGGGGATAAGCCTGGATTCGGCCTCCACGGCCGGAACCCTGGCGGCGCTCGCGGGTAGCGCCTGCGGGGCCGGGGTGCTGGTGGCCGTGAAGAACCTGTCCTCCACCGAGCCGCCGGCCCGGGTCGTCGCCTGGTATGCCATCTGCTCCGTGCTGATCTGGGGGCCGGTTTCCGCCTTCGTCTGGCAGACCCCCTCCCCACGCGCCCTGCTGTTCCTGGTGGCCGGGTCGGCCTTTGCCATGATGGGCGATTTCCTCGCCTCCTGGGCCGCGCGACGCTCGCCGGTGGGGCTGCTGGCGCCCATCGAATATGTGCAGATTCCCGCCGCGGCGATGATCGGCCTGCTGGCTTTCGGCGAGGCGCCGGGCTGGGGGCTGTTCTGGGGCACCCTCATCATGGTGGGGGCAACGCTGTACCTGGCGCAGCGCAGCCAGCGCCGCATCCCGGGCTGACAGCCCAGGGACTGGACAGGCCGCCCGGAAATTGGGCAGTTTTGGTTGCCAGCCGGCCCCTCCGCCCCTGTCAGGGCGGTGACAGATCACATTTCCCGGCTATGGTGCGGGCAACCGAGGAGGACCCCCCGATGCTCAACCGTCGTACCCTGATGGCCGCCGCCGCCGGCACCACGCTCGCCCTTCCCGCCATCCGCACCGCGCAGGCCCAGACCGCCATCCGCTTCACCCTGGACTGGGCGCTTCAGGGCAACCACGGCATGTGGGCCCTGGCCGAGGATCGCGGCATCTTCCGGCGCGAGCAGCTCGCCGTCCGCATGGATCGCGGCTTCGGCTCGGGCGATGCGCTCGTGAAGGTGGGCTCCGGCGCCTATGACATCGGCTTCGCAGATTTCTCCGGCGCGGTGAAGTTCAACGCGGAGAATCCGAACAGCCGGCTGGTGATGCTGTACCCGGTCTTCGACCGCACGGCGGCCGCCATCGTCACCATGAAGGGGCGCGGCATCGAGAAGCCGCAGGATGTCGCCGGCAAGAGCCTGGGCGCGCCGGAGGGCGAAGGTTCGCGCCTGCTGTTCCCGGCCTTCGCCAAGGTCGCCGGCATCGACGCCTCCCGCGTCCGCTGGACCTCGATGGCCGCGAACCTGCGCGACACCATGCTGCGCACCGGCCAGGTGGATGCGGTGACGGGCTTCCTCTTCACCGTGCATTTCAACCTGGTCGGCCTCGGCATCCCGGAGGACAACATCCTCTCCTGGCCCTATGCCGAGCATGGCCTCGACCTCTACGGCTCGGGCGTGTTTGTCCGCGCCGAGTGGCTGGAGCGGAACCAGGAGGTGGCGGCGCGCTTCGTGAAGGCCTCGATCGACGGCCTGAAGCTGCTGCTGAACGACGTGCCGGGCGGCATGGCGGCGCTGAAGCGGCGCGAGGCGCTGTTCGACGAGGCGCTGGAATCCCGCCGCTTCGCGATGACCCGCGACCGCTCCATCATCACGCCGAACAGCCGTGCCGGCGGCATGGGCCATCTCGACATGGCCCGCGCGCAGCAGCTCGTGCAGGTGAATGCCGAAGCGCTGGGCGTCGCCAATCCGCCGAGCGCCGAGAGCATGTTCACCGACCGCTACCTGCCGCCGAAGTCCGAACGGATGTTTTGATACGGCCGGCCTTCGGCCGCCCGTATCAGAGTCTTTTTTGTGCCCTCAGGCGCCGGGCGCCGGCTCCGCCGACTTGGCTTCGCCGCATGAGCGGCGGCGGCCAGTCGGCCGCTCGGCCGGTGCAAAACGCACCGGCCGCATGTCACGCGAGGCTTTGAAAGCATGTCCAAAACGCTGCTGACCGGCGCCCGTGTTCTGGCGCCGGATGCGCTGTCCACCAGCTACCAGGACGTGCTGGTCGAGGACGGCAAGATCGCCGCGCTGCTGCCGCCTGGTACGCAGGTGGAGTCCGCGCAGACCCATGACGCCCAAAGCCGCCTCATCATCCCCGGCCTGGTGAATGGCCATACCCATGGCCATGGCGGCCTCGCCAAGGGCTCGGGCGACAAATGGGACCTGGCGCTGCTGCTGGCCCATGCGCCCTGGGTCACCGGCGGGCGGCTGCTGCAGGACAAGTACCTGTCCTCCGCGCTCAACGCCGTGGAGAACCTGAAGAAGGGCTGCACCGCGGTCTATGACCTGCCCTCCGAAATCCCGCTGCCCACCGCCGAGGGGCTGGATGCGATGGCGGAGGCCTATGCCGCCGTCGGCATCCGCGCCGTGCTGGCGCCGATGCTGGGTGACCTCACCTTTTTCCAGGCAACGCCCGGCCTGATCGAGAGCCTGCCCGAGCCCTTCCGCAGCAAGGTCGCCGCGATGTCCGCCGCGCCGGCGGCGCAGACCCTGGGCGCGATGGACGCCATCGCCCGCGGCTGGTCGCATGGCGGGCGGCACATCCGCTTCGGCGTGGCGCCCACCATCCCGCTGCACGGCACCGACGATTTCCTGAAGGCCTGCCGCAAGCTTGCCGCCGAGCATGGGCTGCCGATGCAATCCCACGTCGCGGAAAGCCGCTACCAGGCCGCGGGCGGCGAAATCCGCTACGACGGCGCGACGCTGCTCGGCCATATGGACAGGCTGGGCCTGGTCGGCCCCTGGTTCAGCGTGGCGCATGGCGTCTGGCTGACCGAGGACGACCTGGCGCTGCTGGCGGAACGCGGCGCCGGCATCTCGCACAATCCCGGCGCCAATATGCGGCTGGCCTCCGGCATCGCGCCGGTGCGCAAGGCATTGGCTGCTGGTGTCACGGTGGGCATCGGCACCGATGGCTCCTCCTCCTCCGACAACCAGAACATGTTCGAGGCCATGCGCCTCGCCGCCTTCGCCTCCCGCCTGTGGGAGGATGCCGAGGATGACGACTGGCTCGGCACGGCGGAGACGGTGCGGCTGGCGACCCAGGGCTCCTCCAAGCTCATGGGGCTGGAGGGCGGCACCATCGAGGTGGGGCGCAATGCGGACCTCGTGCTGCTCGACCTGGACCATGTGAACTGGGCGCCGCTGAACGATGCGGCGAACCAGATGGTCTGGACCGAGGATGGCAGCGCCGTCGCCGATGTCATGGTCGCCGGCCAATGGCGGCTGCGCGACCGCCGCGTGCTCGGCGTGGATGAGGCGAAGCTGGCGCGGGAGGCGAATGCCGCCGCGGAGCGCCTGCGCGGCGTGAATGCCGGGGCGCGCGAATGGTGCGAGGCGGTGGCGCCGCATGTGGCCTGCCATTGCCGGGCCATGGCCAAGGGCTGGACGCGGTCGAAGCGCCTGCTGAAGGCGGAGTGATAGCCCTCTCCCCCCACTTAGGGGGGAGAGGGATGGGTGAGAGGGGCGTGGCCGCCGGTCGATGAAGCCCCCCTCACCCCGGCCCTCTCCCCCTGTCAGGGGGAGAGGGAGGTACTGATGGGGGAGAGGACACCATGCTGTTGAAGGATCGCGTGGCGGTGGTGACCGGCCCCGCCAAGGGCATGGGCGCCGCCTGCACCCTGCTGCTGGCCGAACACGGCGCCGACCTGGCCCTGGTCGGCCGCGACACCGCCGCCATCGAACCGGTCGCCGAACAGGTCCGCGCCATGGGCCGCCGCGCCGAGATTTTTGGGTGCGACCTGATGGATGCGGCCAGCGTGGACGCCATGGCCAAGGCCGTGCTCGCCAGCTTCACCCGCTGCGACGCATTGATCAACATCGCCGGCGGCCGTGGCCCCCTCGGCAAGACGTTCTGGGAGACGACGCCGGAGGAATTCGACGAGATCCTGCGCCTGAACGTGACCGGCTGCTTCCTCACCATGCGCGCCTTCGCGCCGATCATGATCGCGGCCAGGTCGGGAAAAATCGTCAATGTCGGCGGCACCTTCGGCATGCGCGGCCGCGCCGGGCGCGCCGGCTATTCCGCCAGCAAATGGGGCCTGCGCGGGCTGACGAAATCCGCGGCGCTGGAGCTCGGCCCGCACAATGTGAATGTGAACTGCGTCGCCCCCGGCATGGTGGAGGGCGATCGCTTCGACAACGTGCTCGCCACCATGGCGCGGAAGGAGGGCATCAGCCTCGATGAGGCGCGCGTGAAGCATGCCAGCGAATACGCGCTGCGCCGCATCAGCACCGATGTGGATGTCGCCAATGCCGTGCTGTTCTTCGCCTCCGACCTGTCGCGCCAGACCACGGGGCAGGATTTCACCGTCGATGGCGGCTGGGTGATCTGATCATGACCGAACTCTACGCCGACCTGCTCATCACCGGCGGCACCGTGGTCAACGAGACCGGCCGCTTCGCCGCCGATGTCGCCGTGAAGGATGGGCTGATCGTCTTCGTCGGCCATCGCGACTTCGCGCCGCGCGCAAGGCGCACCATGGCGGCGGCTGGCAAATTCGTCATCCCCGGCGCCATCGACGTGCACACGCACATCCGTGAACCCGGCATGACGCAGAAGGAGGATTGGACCACCGGCACGCGCGCCGCCGCCGCCGGGGGCGTCACCACCATCTTCGACATGCCGAACACCGACCCGCCGGTCTGGTCGCTCGATGCGCTGGCCATCAAGCAGGAAGCGGCCGCCCGCCAGGCGCATGTGAATTACGGCCTGTACGGCCTGCTCGACGAGCGCGCGCTGGATGCGATCGAGCCGCTGGCCGAGGCCGGCGTCATCGCCTTCAAGCTGTTCTACGGCAATACCACCGGCAACCTGCCCGCGCCCAATGACGGCGCGGTGCTGGAAGGCTTCGAAATCCTGGCCAGCCTCGGCCTGCGCTGCACCATCCATGCGGAGAACTCGCCGATCCTGTTCTGGCGGGAGAACCGGATGAAGGCGGCGGGCCGGGACGATGCCTTCGCGCATCTGGCGGCGCGGGCCGATATCGCGGCGCTGGAAAGCCTCAACCGCTCCATCACTTTGTCCGAATGGACCGGGGCGCGCATCCATATCGCGCATGAATCCTGCATGCGCTCCATCCCCATCATCCGGGATGCCAAGGCGCGCGGCGTGCCGATCACGGTGGAGACAGGCCCGCAATACTTCCTGCTCGCCGCCGAGGATCTGGTTGGCGACAAGGCCCGCATCGCCCGCCTGAACCCGCCGATCCGGGAGGGTGCGCAGCGGGCGCCGATCTTCCAGGCGCTGCTCGACGGCACCATCGACATGATCGGCACCGACCACGCGCCGCATGCCATGGCGGAAAAGCAGCATGCCAGCTTCTGGGACAATGCCTGCGGTTTCCCCGGTGTCGAGACCTCCATGCGTCTCATGCTGACGCAGGTGCATCAGGGCCGCATGAGCATGGAGCAGTATATCCGCATGGCCTGCGTCGCCCCGGCCAAGGCCTTCGGGCTCTTCCCGCGCAAGGGCGTAATCCAGCCCGGCGCCGATGCCGACATCACCGTGGTCGACCCGGCGAAGGAGGGTGTGATCCGTGGCGCGGAGCTGCACAGCACGCGCAGCCTGTTCACCCCCTTCGAGGGGATGGAGACGGTGGGCATGCCGGTCGCCACCATCGTGCGCGGCCGCATCGTCATGGAAGGCGGCACGGTGGTGGAGGCCGCCGGCTGGGGCCGGATGGAACGGCCGGAGATGCCGAAGCCCGAACCGCGCAACCTGGCGACGACGACCAAGGCGATCCTGCGCCCCGACGCCCAATCCTGGTGATTCGCGCGGAGTGTCACGCTACTGTCTCCGTCCCGTCACCGAGGCACCCGCACCCATGCTGATCCGCCGTCGCGCCTTGATCGCCGCCGCCGCCCTCACCCCCCTCGCCGCGCAGGCCCAGGCGCCGGCCATGCCCGCCAAGGGCCGCCGCCCCTGGGCGGAGCAACTGCCACAAATCCGCATCGGCATTCTGGGTGGGGAGAATGAGGCGGATCGGATCGGCCGCTACGGCGCCTACGGCCGGTTGATCGAGGAGACCTTCGGCGTCCCCGTGCGGCTGTTCCAGGCCAGCGACTATTCCGGCGTGGTCCAGGCCTTTGCCGGCAAGCATATCGAGATGGCGTCCATGTCGCCGGCCGCCTATGCGGCGAGCTGGATGGAATCGAACGGCAATGTGGAACCCATCCTGGTGACGCAGGAAGCCGATGGCAGCACCAGCTACATCGCCGTCATGTACACCCGCGCCGATAGCGGCATCACCAGCATCGAGCAGATGCGCGGCCGCACCATGGCCTGGGCCGATCCGAACAGCGCCAGCGGCTACCTGATTCCGCGCGCGGAGCTGCGCGCCGCCGGGATCAATCCGGAACAGTTCTTCAGCCGCACCGGCTTCGCCGGCGGGCATGAACAGGCCATCGTCGCCGTCATGGGCCGGCAGTTCGATGCCGGCGTCACCTGGGCCTCGGGCGTCGGCGAGGCCTCCGAGGGCTTTTCGCGGGGCATGCTGCGGGCCACGGCGGAAAAGGGCCTTTTGAACATGCGCGACCTGCGCATCATCTGGCAGTCCCGCCCGATCAAGAACGGCCCGATCGTGGTCCGCAAGGACACGCCGGATGGCTTCAAGGCGGATATCACCGCCTTCCACCTGGCCCTGCCCGCCGCGCACCCGGAGATCCACCGCGCGGTGGAACGCGGCAATGTCATCGGCTGGGTACCGACGCAGCATTCCGACTACGAGGTCTTCGTGACCATGCGGCAGGAGGAGGCGGCCCAGCGCCGGAGGCGCAACTAGGAAGCCGCGCCGCCGGCGGAACTGACCCGCCTCCGCGAAATTCGATGAAACCGAAACGAGGTTGACGCTTTCCGCGCCAACCTCACTCTGTGCCGGACGTCCAGGAAACAGGAACCCGGCATGGCACTGTTGATCAATGGCTTCGGCGGCCCCGCGGGCTTCGGGGAGAATGCGCTGCCCGCCGATTCGCGCTGGAGCCTGGTGCCGATCGACCTGGCGGACTTTTTCAACGCCAGCTCCGGCCTCAAATTCCTCGGCAACTTCTATTCGGCGCTTTGGGTGAACCAGGATGGCTTCATCCAATTCCGCCCGGATACGGGGGAGCGCGCGGAACTGCCGGAGATCCCGCCGCAAGGCCCGGGCGTCGGCGTGCGGGAGACGATCACACCCATCCTGGCCCCCTTCTGGAGCCCGGTGGACACCGACCAGACTCCCCTGCCGACGAGCGAAGGCGGCACCTCCCGCGGCACCAATCTGGTCTGGTACGAGCTGGACGAGGCGACCGGCACCCTTGTCGTGACCTGGGACGATGTGTTGCCGGCCTCCGGCGGCGGCTCCGAGATCGACGATGCGGAAGGCCGCAACGCCTTCCAGCTCATCCTACGCCCCGCGACCAATCCGGGCGCCACATCGATCGATTTCGACGTGACCTTCCGCTACGAATCGCTGGAGTGGCCCTCCTTCAACTTCCGCGACAACCTGTTCTTCACCACCGTCGCCGGCCGCGCCGTGATGACGGATTTCGCCACCGTCCTCGACGGCGAGGTGGTCATCACCGAATTACCGCCGAGCCTGGATGCGGCGGAGGACCCGGAGGCGGCCGCCGCGCTGGTCACCACCGGCAATATCATCGGCCAGCCCGGCGTCTGGCACTACGCCTATCGCCAGGGCTGGGTGACGGCGGAGATCAGCGCCGAGGATGCCGTGGTGGTGGAAGGCACCGGGCCCGGCGCCACCTTCGCCGCGGTGGAGGTGCGCCTGGTGGCCGGCGTGCAGCACGAGGTCACGGTCACCTGGCAGGCGGTGAACCAGGCCGAGGGCCTCGGCTTCGCCAATGTCGAGGCCGACCTGCTGGCGACCAGCGGCAGCATCACCTTCGCGCCCGGCGAGACGCAGAAATCCATCTTCATCCCCATCGTCCGCGACGCGATCGATGAGGCCCTGCCCGGCCTGGGCTTCACCAACGAGACCTTCCGCCTGGAACTGTCGACCACGCCCGTCACCTTCCTGGCGCCGGGTGGCAGCATCCTGCTGAATGACAGCGTGGTGGTGACCATCACCGATGACGACACGCCGGTGGAAGGCGGCTTCCGCGTGGAAGACGCCAGCGTGGCCGAGGGCGGCGGAGAGCTGGTCTTCACCGTCACGCGCGGCGATGCCGCGGCGGCGGGCAGCGTCGACTTCAACATCACCGGGGTCGATGCCACCGCCGGCGCCGATTTCACCGCGCTCTCCGGCACCCTGGAATTCGCCGCCGGCGAGGCCAGCCGTACCATCCGCATCGGCATCCTCGATGACGGCCTGGTGGAGGCGGATGAGGCGCTGACCCTCACCCTGTCTAACGCCGTGGGCCAGCCGATCCTGGAAGGCAGTGCAACCGGCACCATCCTGGATGACGACAGCGGCCTGGTGATCCAGCCCGACCCGTCCTTCGTGCTGGAAGGCGAGAGCGACACCCCCATCACCTTCCAGTTCACCCGCAGCGGCGCCGATGTTGCCGTGGCCCGCACGCTCGGCTGGATTTTCGTGCCTGAGGGCCTCTCGCTGGCCGATTTCGCGCCGGGCACCGCCTTCTCCGGCACCGTCAGCTTCGCCGCCGGGGAGACGGCGCAGAGCGTGACACTGTTCCTGCTGGCCGATGACGTGACGGAGACGGTGCTGGAGGCCGGGCGCATGACGCTGATCCCGGCCGATGCCGCGCTCTATGCCAGCCTCGCCACCTTCGACTTGGGCACGCAGGACGCGCCGGACCCGCCGACGCCCGACCGCCGCCTGGGCACGGCCGGCGCCGATGCGATCAGCGGATTGGCCGGGAACGACACGCTGCTGGGCCTCGGCGGCGATGACCTGCTGCGCGGTGGTCGTGGCGATGACCGTGTCCTGGGCGGCGATGGCAACGATACGCTGGAGGGCGGCTTCGGCCGGGATCGCCTGCTCGGCGAGGCGGGCGATGACAGCCTCTCGGGCGGCGACGGGGACGACCTGCTGACCGGCGGCCTCGGCGCGGATACGCTGAGCGGCGATGCCGGCCGCGACACGCTGTCCGGTGGCGAGGACGGCGATGTGCTGTTCGGCGGCGCGGATCGCGACCGCCTGATGGGCGATGCCGGCGATGACAGCCTCGATGGCGGCGATGGCGAGGATCGCCTGTTCGGCGGCGATGGGCTCGACACGCTGTCCGGCGGCGATGGCGCCGACTACCTGCTCGGCCAGGCGGGCGCGGACCTGCTGATGGGTGGGGCCGGTGATGACGTTCTGCTGGGCGGCGCGGCGGATGACACGCTGGAAGGCGGGCTTGGCGCCGACCGGCTGCGCGGCGATGCCGGGCGCGATGTGTTCCGCTGGACGTCGCTGGAGGACAGCACACTGGCGGCGCGGGACCGGGTGCTGGATTTCGTGGTGGGGGAGGATCGCCTGGACTTCTCCGCAATCGATGGCGACCTCGCCTTGCCCGGTATCCAGGAATTCGTCCTGCTCGGCGCCGGGGGCTTCACGCCGGGCACGCCGGGGCTGCGCTTCCTGCATTTCGCCGGCAATACGGTGATCCAGCTCGACAGTGCGGACCAGGATCTGGTGCCGGAGATGTATGTGGTGATCTCCGGCCTGCATGAGCTGACAGCGGCGGATTTCATCCTGTCCTGAGAAAAGGGGGCGCAATGGCGCCCCCTCTTATACCAGCGGAGCGGTCTCTTGACCGGTCCGGGCGGCCGCCGCGGCTTATGCCGCGGAGCCAAGGAAACCGGAGGTTTCCGCCCGTCACGCCTTTGGCGTGCCTCCGGCACGACTGAGGGGCCCTGGAGCGGTCACGCGAAAGGGCCGTTGGTATTACGTCAATCCACCTGGGCGCCGGCCGCGCGCACGATCTGGCCCCAGCGAGCGATGTCCTGCTCATGCACCCGGCGGAATTCCTCCGGCGTGCGCACGGTCGACGGCGCGATGCCCTGGCTGTTCACCAGCCAGTCGCGGAATTCCGGCGCCTCGATGATCTTGCGGATCTCGGCGTTCAGGCGCTGCTGGATCGGCGCCGGCAGGCCGGGAGGGCCGAAGACGCCGTACCAGGTGGTGCTCTCGAAGCCCGGCAGGTTGCAGGCCTCGGCGATGGTCGGCACATCCGGCAATGCGGCCAGGCGCTGCGGGGTGGTCACGCCCAGCCCGCGCACGGCACCCTGGCGAATCATGCCCACCGAGGGACCGGCCTGGTTGAAGAACAGGTCGGTCTGCCCGCCGAGCAGGGACGCCATGGCCGGGCCCTGGCCGGGGAAGGGAATGTGCAGCATGTCGATCCCCGCCGTCGAGGCGAAGAGGGCGCCCGCCAGGTGGGTGGAAGCGCCATTGCCCGTGCTGGCATAGTTCAGCGCGCCGGGCCGTGCCTTGGCATCCGCCACCAGCGCCGCGCAATCGGTGTATTGCGGCCGGTGCTGCATGCTGGTGATCAGCACATTCGGCACATCGCCCAGATGCGCGATATGGGTCACGTCGCGCATCGGGTCGAAGGGCAGGCGGCGATACAGCGTGGCGTTGATGGCATGCGTGCCGGCGGTGCCGAACAGGATCAGGTACCCATCCGGCCGCGCCTGCGCGACATGGGCGGAGGCGATGTTGCCGCCGGCGCCGACGCGGTTGTTCACCACCACCGGCACGCCCAGCGCCTGGGACAGCGGCGCGGCGATGCGGCGGGCATAGATGTCCACGCCCGAGCCATTGGGAAAGCCGCCGAGGAATTCGATCGGTCGCGAAGGCCAGTTGTCCTGCGCCACGGCAGGGGCGGCGCCCATCAGGGCCAGCAGCGGCAGAAGAAGGCGATGTCGGAGTTTCATGGTTTTGGCATCCCGTTGGGCCTGTTTGACGGCACAAGGAACCGCCCCGGTGACTGGCGCGCAACCCCTTGCGTCGGGCGTCTGGACAGAAAGCGAAGCGAGGCTAGGCTTTGGCCATGCAAAACCTGTCCAATGCGCCGCGCCTCGCCCGTGGCGGCAAATCCATCTATGGCGCACCACTTGGCATCCTGATGCTGGAAGCGCGCTTTCCGCGAATCCCTGGCGACATGGGCAATGGCACGACCTGGCCCTTCCCCGTGCTGTTCCGCGTGGTGCGCGGCGCCAGTCCGGAGAAGGTGGTGCTTCAGGGTGCGCGCGGGCTGCTGCCGGATTTCATCGCCGCGGCGAAGGACCTGGTGGATCTGGGCGCGGAGGCCATCACCACCAATTGCGGCTTCCTGTCACTGTTCCAGGCGGAGCTGGCGGCGGCCGTGCAGGTGCCGGTGGCGACATCTTCCCTGATGCAGGTGCCCTGGGTGCAGGCCATGCTGCCGCCCGGCAAGCGTGTCGGCGTCATCACCGTCAGCCGCGGCTCGCTGACGCCCGCGCATCTCCAGGCCGCGAATGTGCCGCTGGACGTGCCGGTGGAGGGGACGGAGACGGGGCGCGAATTCTTCCGCGTGCTCATCAAGGCGGAGAAATCGGACCTGGATGTCGCTTTGGCCGAGCAGGACATCCTGGAGGCCGGGCGCGCCCTGGTGGCGCGACATCCGGAGGTCGGTGCGATCGTGCTGGAATGCACCAATATGCCGCCCTATGCGGCCGCCTTGCAGGCAGAACTCGGCCTGCCCGTCTTCGACATCTACACGCTGGTGTCCTGGCTTCAGGGCGGCCTGCGCCCGACCCGTTTCGGCTGAGACGCGATGACAGAAGAGGCGAAGGCCGGAACCGCGCGTTCCAACAATTGGTGAGCGTGTGGTGCGTCGCTCCAGGCGCGCCTCAGCGCCGCGACTGGCGGCGCAGCAGGGTGCCCAGGCGTTCCCCCTCATTGCCGCGATCGGCGTCGTGGATCGGGGCCGGCTCGGGCAATCCCTGCTCACGCGGATCGGTGGGCTCCGAATCCGCCGGGCTCTGCCCGAGGGCACGTTCCAGCGCATCGCGCAGTGCCGGGAGCTCGCCGCTCTGGCGGGCGCGTTCGGCGGCGATGGCGACGATGCCGGCGACGGCCTGCACCATGCGGGCATGCTGGCCTGAAACGGGCGTGCTGCGTGGCACCGGGCGTGGCGCGGCGCCGTCGAGCCAGGAAATGCCCATGCGCAGGACCGGGTCGTAGAACAGCCCGGCTTGACGGGGTGGCAGGCTTGGGCAGGTCAGGGGCAAAGGCTCAAGACGGGTCGATGACATGGCGTGGTTCTCCGGGGTCTTCCCGTGGATCGTCCCGACATCCGGCGCATCGGCCGTCGCGGTGGCCCTACACTCCCCGTAAACCGTGAACAGTGCGTAAACGAATCAGATGCGATGCGCGCCTCAGGCGAAAAAGATGAATTGAACGCAAAGACCCCGGCCGATTTCCCGGCCGGGGTCCCGCAGGCGACGCCAAAAGCGTGATGATTTGTAGGCTTGAGCCACCGAGGGGTCAGACCCACGCAACCCAGAAGGGAAGTGGCCTATTCCTTCATATTGACGGCCTGGCGGCCACGCTGGCCGTCACGCACATCCAGCGCCACCTTCTCGCCCTGCTGCACATCGGCGCGGCCGGCGCGCTGAAGGACGGAGGAGTGCAGGAACACGTCCTGGCCCCCATCTTCCGGCGTGACGAAGCCGAAGCCGCGCACCTGGTCGAACCACTTCACCGTGCCGCTGACGGCATAGGTCGGGCCACCTTCCTCGGCGCGGTCGCGGCGCGGCGGCGGACGGTCACCGAAATTGCCACGCGGCGCGCCGAAGCCGCCCCCGGCACCGCCGCCATAGCCCCCACCACCAAAGCCACCCGGCGCACCACCGAAGTCACGACGCGGCGGACGATCGCCGAAGCCGCCCGGAGCGCCGCCAAAGTCGCGGCGCGGCGGACGATCCCCGAAACCGCCCGGGGCGCCGCCGAAGTCGCGGCGCGGCGGACGATCGCCGAAGCCGCCCGGGGCGCCACCGAAGTCGCGGCGCGGCGGACGGTCGCCGAAGCCACCGGGGCGCGGGCCCCTGTCACCACCGCCCGGACCCTTGATCACGGAATAGATCCGCGTGACGAGGCGCCGGCCCTGACGGTCCGTCCCGATCTCGCAGTTCAGCTTGTCGCCGGTATCCGGCGGCTCGATGCCCGCCTCGGTCAAGGCCGAGGCGTGGAAGAAGACGTCCTGTCCATCCGGTCCCAGGACGAAGCCGAAACCCTTGCGGGCATTGTACCACTTCACTTCGGCTTCGACGGACCCGGCGCCGCCCTGCTCGTTGTCGGGAAACACGATCTTATGCAATCCGTACTGGTGGACACGACCCGACACGATGCAGGGCCGCCACCATGCAAGATTGCACCAGGTAGCAAGAAAAACCAGCGAAAAGCGCGATTATCCGAAGCGCGATGGCCGGAATGGTTCGATGGCGAGCGCAGGGGACCTTCCGGCGAGCAGATCGACCACCGCCGTGGCCGTGCGTGGTGCCGCCACCAACCCGACATGGCCATGGCCAAAGGCGCAGAGCACATCCGGGGAGGCGCCGGCGGGGCCGATGCAGGGCAGGCCATCGGGCATGGAGGGGCGGTGCCCCATCCACATCCTCACCCGGCTGGCCGGCAGGTCGCGCGGCAGGCCCGGGAAGCTGCGCAGAAGATGGTCGCGCAGGATCTCCGCCCGCTTCCAGTTCGGCGCCGCCTCCAGCCCCGCGATCTCCACCTGGCCGGCGCAGCGCAGGCCACGATCGGTCCAGGTGATCGACATCTTGCCGTCATAGGGCATCATCGGCGTGCGCGGCCCGACCTCTGCATCCGCCACCATGGCGTGGTAGCCGCGCTCCGTCTCCAGCGGCACCTTCGACCCCGCAGCGGCGGCGAGGTGCTTCGAATAGGCGCCGGCCGAGATCACCGCGCGGTCGCAGGCCACCTCCCCGCCTTGGGTCAGCACGGCCTTCAGGCGCCCGCCCTCGATCCGGAAGCCCGTCGCCTTTTCCCGCCGCAATTCCGCGCCTTCGGACCGGGCCAGCGCCACCAGGGCGGCGACATAGCCGCCCGGATCGCGGCAATGCCCGCCCTCCTCCACCAATGCGCCGAAGGTGTAGCGACGGTCGAGTTCCGGCTCGCGCTGGCGCATCTCATCGGCGCCGAGCTCCAGCCATTCGATGCCGACCTTCTTCCGCACCCGCCAGGCCAGCGCCTCGGCCTCGAATTGCTGCCGGTTCTCGTAGATGTAGACCAGGCCGCGCTGTTCGATCAGCGCGCCGACGCCGGCCTGTTCCGCCAGGTCCTTGTGCAGCGCCGGGGAGCCCACCAGAAGCGGCCGCAGGGCGCGCGCCGTGGCCTCCACCTTCGCCTCGGTCCACCCTGCCCAGAGGTAGCGCGCCAGCCAGGGCAGCACCTTCGGGAAATAGGACCAGCGGATCGCCAGCGGCCCCAACGGGTCGGCCAGGAATTTCGGCACCTTCTTCCACAGGCCGGGGCTGGAGGGCGGGATCACCGACATCGGGCTGAGCCAGCAGCCATTGCCATAGCTCGCCGCCTGTTCCCCGCCCGGCTCGCCGGGCTCCAGGATGGTCACCCGGTAGCCTTCCCGCAGCGCCCCCAGCGCCGTCGCCGCGCCGATGATGCCCGCGCCGATCACCACCACATGCATCTGTCTGTCGCCACTCACCGCTGATCCCCCATGACCCGCGCCGGATCGCCGCCGGCCAGCAGCGAGACATGTGCCGAGACCACCCGCCACCCCTCCCCCGGGATTCGCGCCATGATCTTGGTCTCGCGGCCGATCAGCCCGGTGCCGATGCGCTCATACTCCAGATGCGTCGCGGCCACATCCGGCCCAAAGGCGGTGATCCGCACCTGGCGCTGGATGCGCTGGGCATAGGCGGTGACGGAGGCGCGGAAGGCCCGGATCGCCTCATGGCCATAGAGGATCTCGGCGATGCCGAAGCGCACGGTGCGGGGATCGGCCCAGAAGATGGCGTCGAGGGTCTCGGTCTGGTTCGCCATCAGCGCCGCCTCGTAGCGGTCGAACACCGCCCGCACTTCGGCGATCACCGCCGGGTCGTCGATCCGCACATCCACTCTCCTTCAGCCCCGGCGCAGCCTGCCGGCTGGGCTGGGGCTTGGGAAGAGTTCGGCTCAGGCCGCGGCGACGGTGGCGGGCCGGCGTGGCACGGCGACCAGGGCCTTGCGCTGCGCCAGCGTGGTCTCCACCAGCCGGCGGAAATGTGGAAAGTCGCGGATCAGATAGGCATGCGCCTCCTCCGCCGCCTGTTCCAGGTTCAACGCCATGCCCGGCGCGGTCAGCCAGAAGCCGAACAGCCGGCGCATCGCGTCCAGATCCATCGGATGGCGGCTGTGCAGCACCGTCAAGGCCGCCTGGCGTGGACCGGGCGGTAGTTCATCCAGGTTCACGCGATGGGGAATGCGCAGGATATTGGTGCGCAGATCGGACCAGGCGAAGGTCGCCGCCGAATCGAGGTTGACCTGCGGATTGGAGACGACGCAGCTCGCCCCCAGCTCGATCGCCCAACGCAGCGCCGCATAGCCGCCCATGGATGAGCCGAAAAGCAGGATCTTCGTGGGATCATAGCCCTGCACCAGCTCACGCAGCAGCGCCCCGAAACGGGCGCCGCCATCCTGGTACAGGTAGTAGCCGTTGGAGGGATCCCGGAAGGCCAGCACATCCATCGGCAGCCAACGATGGACCGCCTCCAGCGAGGCGTAGCGCGCGCCCGTGTTGTGCGTGGCGAAGGTGACGATCAGCCGGCCATCGGTATTGGCCGGGTTGCGCAGATGAAGATGCAGGATGTCGTCGGTGGCGCGTTCATGCCGCGCCACCAGTTCGTCATGGGACGGAGTCTCAGCCGGCATCCACCACCGCGCGCTTGGCCATCACCGTCACCAGATGGGCGCGGTATTCGGCGCTGCCGTGGATGTCGCCATTCATCAGGCCGGCATCGACCTTCACCGCCGCCACGGCATCCGGCGACCAGTTGGCGGCGAGCGCCGCTTCCATCGCCTTCTCGCGGAACACGCCATTGGCGCCGGCGCCATTCACCGCGACCCGCACGCCCGCCGCGCCCTTGGCGACGAAGACGCCCGCCATGGAATAGCGGCTCGCCGGGTTGCGCATCTTGGCGTAGCCGGCCTTTTCCGGAATGGGGATGTGGATCGCCGTCACCAGCTCCCCCACCTCCAGCACCGTGGTGAACATGCCGTTGAAGAATTCATCGGCCGGGACCGTGCGCTTGTCGGTCTGGATGGTCGCCCCGAGCGCCAGCAGCGCCGCCGGATAATCGGCCGAGGGATCGTTATTGGCGACGGAGCCGCCCATGGTGCCGCGATTGCGCACCTGGGTGTCGCCGATGGTGTTCGCCATGGCGGCCAGCGCCGGGATGGCGGCCTTCACCTCGGCCGAGGTCGCCACCTCGAAATGCCGGGTCAGGGCGCCGATCACCAGCTTGTCGCCTTCCCGCTTCACGCCGCGGAGTTCGGCGATGCCGGAGAGGTCGACCACGGCGGTCGGCTTGTTCAGCCGCAGCTTCAGCGCCGGCAGCAGGGTCATGCCGCCCGAGATCGGACGCGCTTCGGGGTCGGAGGCCAGGATCTTCACGGCATCCGCGACCGAGGCGGGCTTGTGGTAGGCGAAATCATACATGGTCCCGAATCCCCTCTCTATTCCGCCGCGAGCCTGTGGCTGTTGACGATGCCCCAGATCTTCTGCGGCGTCGCCGGCATTTCCACATGGCGCACGCCATAGTCACGCAAGGCATCCACCACCGCATTCATCACCGCCGGCGGCGAGCCGATGGCCCCCACCTCGCCACACCCCTTCACCCCGAGCGGGTTGTGGGTGCAGAGCGTGGTATGGGTGGCGACGCCGACATCCGGAAGGTCGCCGGCCCTCGGCATGGTGTAATCCATGAAGGAGCCGGAGACGAGTTGCCCGGAGGCATCATAGATCGCCGCTTCCAGCAGCGCCTGGCCGATGCCCTGGGCGACGCCGCCCTGCACCTGGCCCTCGACGATCATCGGGTTGATGACCCGGCCGACATCGTCCACCGCCGTGAAATTCAGCACTTCCGTTCGCCCCGTCTCCGGGTCGATCTCGACCTCGCAGATATGGCAGCCGCCCGGATAGGTGAAGTTCTTCGGGTCGTAGAAGGCCGTCTCTTCCAGCCCCGGCTCGATCTCATCGATCGGGTAGTTGTGGGGGACGTAGGCGGCCAGGCTGATATCCGTCAGGGACTTGGTCTTGTCCGTGCCGGCCACCCGGAAGGTGCCGCGCTCGAACTCCACATCCTCGACGCTGGCTTCCATCAGATGGGCGGCGATGCGCTTGCCCTTGGTGATGATCTTGTCCATCGCCTTGTCCATCGCGGACCCGCCCACGGCCAGCGACCGGCTGCCATAGGTGCCCATGCCGAAGGGCACCTTGGCGGTATCGCCATGCACGATGTCCACATTCGCCGTCGGCACGCCGAGCTTGTCGGCGACCAACTGGGCGAAGGTGGTCTCATGCCCCTGCCCATGGCTATGCGCGCCGGTCAGCACGGTGACACTGCCGGTCGGATGCACGCGGATGGTGCCGACCTCATAGAGCCCCGCCCGCGCGCCGAGCGAGCCCACGACGGCGGAGGGCGCGATGCCGCAGGCCTCGACATAGGTGGAGATGCCAATGCCGCGCAGCTTCTTCCGAGATTTGCTCTCGGCCCTGCGGGCTTCGAACCCCGCCCAGCCCGCCGTCTCCAGGCAGGCCGCGAGCGTCGAATGGTAGTCGCCGCTGTCATATTGCAGGGCGACCGGCGTCTGGTAGGGGAACTGGTCCGGCCGGATGAAGTTGCGCCGGCGGAACTCGACCTTGTCGAGCCCGGCCTCGGCGGCCGCCACATCCATCAGCCGTTCCAGCAGATAGGTCGCCTCCGGCCTCCCGGCGCCGCGATAGGCATCGACGGGGACCGTGTTGGTGAAGACCGCCTTCACCTCCGCATAGATCACCGGCATGGCATACACGCCCGACAGCAGCGTGGCGTAGAGATAGGTCGGCACGCAGGGTGCGAAGGTGGAGAGATAGGCGCCCATATTCGCCAGGGTGTGCACCTTCAGCGCGAGGATTTTTCCCTCCGCATCCAGTGCCAGTTCAGCGGCGGAGACATGGTCGCGGCCATGGGCGTCCGACATGAAGGATTCAGACCGCTCGCAGGTCCATTTGACCGGCCGCTTCACCTTGCCGGCGGCCCAGGTGACGATGGCCTCCTCGGCATAGTGGTAGATCTTGCTGCCGAAGCCGCCGCCGACATCGGGCGCCACCACGCGCAGCTTGGATTCGGGGATGTGCAGCACGAAGGCGCCCATCAGCAGCCGGATCACATGCGGGTTCTGGCTGGTGGTGTAGAGGGTGTAGTCGCCGGAAAAGCTGTCGAAATCGCCGATGGCCGCGCGCGGTTCCATCGCATTCGGCACCAGGCGGTTGTTCGTCGTCTCGAACGTCACCACCCGCGCGGCGCGGGCGAAGGCGGCTTCCTGCGCCGCCTTGTCACCGATGTGCCAGTCGTAGCAGAGGTTGCCCGGCGCGGCCTCATGCACCTGCGGCGCATCCGGCTGAAGCGCGGCCACGGTGCCGGAGACGGCGGGCAGCGGCGTGTAGTCGACAATGATGGCTTCCGCCGCATCCCGCGCCTGGGCCTTCGTCTCCGCGATCACCACCGCCACCGGGTCGCCGACATGGCGCACCTTGCCCAGCGCCAAAGCCGGATGCATCGGCTCCGCCATCGGGGAGCCGTCCTTGCTGTGGATCTGCCAGCCGCAGGGGATGCCGCCGATGGATTCGGCCGCCATGTCCTCCCCCACGAAGATCGCCTTGACCCCCGGCATCGCCTTGGCAGCGGCGGTGTCGATGCGGTCGATGGTCGCATGGGCATGCGGGCTGCGCAGCATCACGGCATGGGTCTGGCCTGGCCGGTTGAGGTCATCCACATACTGCCCTCGGCCCATCAGGAACCGGAAATCCTCCTTGCGGCGCAGGCTGGCGCCGATGCCCTCGAAGGGCGTCACCACGTTCATTGCTTGATTCCTCCCCGTCGCGTTGCAACAGGCTGGCCCGCCGCGGTGCCCCCTCTATCGGGGGGCTAGGTCCGCGGAGCACCCAACCGGAGTCCCGGCCTATTCGGCGGCGGCGCGCACCAGTTCCGGCACGCGGCCCTGCATCACATCCTGTGCGGCGGCGATCGCCTTCACGATGTTGTGGTAGCCGGTGCAGCGGCAGAGATTGCCCTCCAGCCCCTCCCGGATCTCCTTCTCGGACATGCCGTCGGGATGCTTGTTCACCAGGTCGATGGCGGACATGACCATGCCGGGGGTGCAGAAGCCGCACTGAAGCGCATGGTATTCCCGGAAGGCTTCCTGCATCGGATGCAGCGTGCCGTCGGCGGCCGCCAGGCCCTCGATGGTGGTGATGTCGCTGCCGTCGCATTGCACGGACAGGATGGTACAGGACTTCACGCTGTCCCCGCCCATATGGACGACGCAGGCGCCGCACTGGCTGGTATCGCAGCCGACATGGGTGCCGGTGAGACGAAGCTGTTCCCGCAGTGTCTCCACCAGCAGGGTGCGGGCCTCGACCTCCACCGTGTGTTTCGTGTCGTTGACCGTCAGTGTCACCTGCGGCATCGCGCCTCTCCCCCAGATTTGGCCTCTGCGGCCACCGATTGGGGTGGCCGCCCTGATGGGGGGAGAGTCGTCCCGGCACCGCGCCTCGTCAAGCGTGGCGATGGCGAAACCGTCAGCCGACGGCGAGAAGCGCCGCGCCCTTGGCCCCCGAGAGCGGATTTTCCGCCGCCGAACGGTCATGCAGGTGGCAGGCGCTGACATGCCCCTCCCCCATCGCATCCGCAATCGGCCGCAGCACAGGCTCCTCCACCCGGCAGCGGTCGAAGGCATAGGGGCAGCGGGTGTGGAAGCGGCAACCCTTGGGCGGGTTGATCGGGCTGGGCACGTCGCCCTTGAGAATCACCCGCTGGCGCTGGATGCCCGGCGTCGGCTGCGGCACGGCTGAGAGCAGCGCCTCCGTGTAGGGGTGCTTCGGCGCACCGAACAGGCTGCGCCGCGGCGCCACCTCCACGATCTTGCCCAGATACATCACGGCGACGCGGTGCGTCATGTGCTCGACGATCGCCAGGTCGTGGCTGATGAACAGCATCGCCAGGCCGAGTTCCTTCTGCAGGTCCTGCAGCAGGTTGACGATCTGCGCCTTCACCGAGACGTCGAGGGCGGAGACCGCCTCGTCGCAGATGATCAAATCCGGCTCGCCCGCCAGCGCCCGGGCGATGCCGATGCGCTGCCGCTGCCCGCCGGAGAATTCATGCGGCCAGCGATTGATCGCATCCTTCGGCAGCCGGACCTTGTCCATCAGCGCGACCAGCCGCGCCTCCAGATCGGCGGAGCTGTTGGAGAGGCCGAAATTGCGGATCGGCTCGGCCAGGATGTCCCGCACCCGCATGCGCGGGTTGAGCGAGCTGAAGGGGTCCTGGAAGACCACCTGCATTCGCCGCCGCATCGGCCGCAAGGTGCTGCTCGGCATGTCGTCGATACGGGTGCCGCCCAGGATCACCTGGCCGTCGGTCAGCGGGAACAGCCGCAGCAGCGCCTTGCCGACGGTGGACTTGCCGCAGCCCGATTCGCCGACCAGCGACAGCGTCTCCCCCTTCGCGATGTCGAAGGAGATGCCGTCCACCGCATAGACCTTGGCGGTGACGCCGCCGAAGAACCCGCCATGGATCGGGAAGTGCTTCTTCAGGTCGTTGACCTGCAACAGAGGGGCAGTGCTCATGCGGCGAGTGCCCCTTCACGCAAGGCATAATGACAGGCGGCGACATGGCCCGGGGCCTTCTCCTCCAGCGCCGGGGCGATGGCGGTGCAGAGGTCGGTGGCGTGCGGGCAGCGGCTGGCGAAGACGCAGCCGGGGATCTTCTGCTTCAGGCTCGGCACCAGGCCGGGGATCTCCGCCAGCCGCGTCGCCTCCCCGGTCAGGGAGGAGCCCAGCTTCGGCACGGAGCCGAGCAGGCCCTGCGTGTAGGGGTGACGCGGGCGGTTGAACAGCGCATGCACCGGCGCCTCCTCCACCTTCTTGCCCGCATACATCACCACCACCCGCTCCGCGACCTCCGCCACCACGCCGAGGTCGTGGGTGATGAGGACGATGGCAGCGCCGACGCGGTGCTTCAGGTCGCGCATCAGGTCCAGGATCTGCGCCTGGATGGTCACGTCGAGCGCCGTGGTCGGCTCATCCGCGATCAGCAGCTTCGGATTGCAGGCCAGCGCGATGGCGATCATCACGCGCTGGCGCATGCCGCCCGAAAGCTGGTGCGGATATTCGCGCACGCGCCGCTTGGCTTCCGGGATGCCGACCAGGTTCAGCATCTCCACCGCCCGATCCTCGGCCGCCTGGGCGGACAGGCCCTGGTGCAGGCGCAGCGTCTCGCCGATCTGGCGGCCCACGGTCAGCACCGGGTTCAGGCTGGTCATCGGCTCCTGGAAGATCATGCTGATCTCGTTGCCGCGGATCGCCCGCATCTCCTTGTCGGTCGCTTCCAGCAGGTTCTTGCCGTTGAAGCGGATGGCACCGGCGATCTTGCCGGGCGGCTCCGGGATCAGCCGCAGGATGGACATGGCGGTCACGGACTTGCCGCAGCCGCTCTCCCCCACGATGGCCAGCGTCTCACCGGCATTCACATGGAAGGAGACGCCATCGACGGCGCGGTTGATGCCGTCGGGCGTGCGGAAATGCGTCTGCAGCGCATCGACTTCGAGAAGTGCCATGTCGGTTAGAGCCTCTTGGCCATGCGCGGGTCGAGCGCATCGCGCAGCCCGTCACCCAGCAGGTTCACGGCCAGCACGGTGATGGACAGGAACAGCGCCGGGAAGAAGACGATGTAGGGCTTCACCTGCCAGAGCGCGCGGCCCTCGGCCATGATGTTGCCCCAGGACGGGATGATGGGCGGCGTGCCGGCGCCGATGAAGGACAGGATCGCCTCCGTGATCATGGCGCTGGCGCAGATATAGGTGGCCTGCACGGTCATCGGCGCCAGCGTATTCGGCAGGATGTGGCGGATGATGATCACCGGCGTGCGCGTGCCTGAGGCGACGGCCGCATCGACATAGGGCTGCTCTCGCAGGCTGAGCACCACGCCGCGCACCAGGCGGGCGACGCGCGGTACTTCGGCCACCGTGATCGCCAGGATCACATTGCCGACGCTGCCGCGGGTCAGCGCCATCAGCGCGATCGCCAGCAGGATCGAGGGGATGGACATGATGCCATCCATGATCCGCATGATGATGCTGTCCGCCACCCGGATGAAGCCGGAAATCAGGCCGATGAACAGCCCGATGGCGGAGGCGCAGATCGCGACCGCGAAGCCCACCGTCAGCGAGACGCGGGCGCCATACAGCACACGCGAATAGATGTCCCGCCCCAGCATGTCGCTGCCGAACCAGAACTGCGCCGAAGGCTCCCGCGTGCGCAGCGCCGGCGCCAGCGACGTCGGGTCGCGCGTGAAGAGGAAGGGCGCGAAGACGGCAACGAAGATCATCAGCAAGACCAGCAGTCCGCCGATCGCGATGGTCGGGTTGCGGCGCAGGAAGCCAAGGGCGCCACCACGCGCGCGCACCGGCGGCATGATGTCCTGCATCGGCACCGCGGCGTTCACGCCGGGTGGCAAAGTTGTGGTGCTCAATACCGGATCCTCGGGTCGAACAGGGTGTAGGCCAGGTCGATGGCAAGGTTGACCAGCACATAGACGAAGCTGAACAGCAGCACGACGCCCTGAATGACCGGGTAGTCGCGCCGCAGGATGGCATCCACCGTCAGGCGACCAAGGCCCGGGATGGCGAAGACGCTCTCCGTCACCACCGCGCCACCGATCAGCCCGGCCAGGCCGATGCCGATGATGGTGATGATCGGCACCGCCGCGTTCTTCAGCGCATGCACGAACAGGATGGCCCGCTGCCCAAGCCCCTTGGCCTTGGCGGTACGGATATAGTCCTGCTGCAGCACCTCCAGCATCGTGGCGCGGGTGATGCGGGCGATCAGCGCGATATAGACGGAGCCGAGCGCGATGGCGGGCAGGATCAGGTTCTGCAGCCACGGCCAGAAGCCGCGGGAGAAGGGCGTGTAGCCCTGGACCGGCAGCCAATCGAGTTCCAGCGCGAAGATATAGGCCAGCATATAGCCGACGACGAAGACGGGCACGGAGAAGCCGAGCACCGCGAAGGCCATGACCGCGCGGTCGATGGTGGTGCCCTGCCGCCAGGCCGCCACGACGCCCATCGGCACGGCGACGGTGATGGCCAGGATCAGCGTGACGATCATCAAAGACAGCGTGGGCTCGATGCGCTGCTGAATCATGGTGCTGACCGGCAGGTTGGTGAAGATCGAAACGCCAAGGTCACCGCGCGCAATATCCCAGACCCAGGCCCCGAACCGCACCAGATAGGGACGGTCGAGGCCGAGGCTGGCGCGGATGCGCTCCACATCGTCCGGCGTGGCCTGGTCTCCCGCAATCACCGCGGCCGGATCGCCCGGCGCGATATACAGAAGCGAGAAGACGAACAGCGCGACGATCGCCATCACCGGGATGGTGGCGAGTACTCTTCGGACAATATAGGCGAACATCCGCTTATCAGACCTTTCGGTTCATCAGGGCGTCCGGACCAGCCTTTCGGCTGGTCCGGACGCGGCCGGTCATCAGGCCTTGTTGACACCCCAGAAGAAGGGCAGCGGGCCCTTCTGGATGCCGGAGACATTGGCGCGCCAGGCGGTATAGCCCAGGAAGAAGCCGGTCGGCGCATAGACCACGTCGTCGATTGCGGAGGTGTTGATCTTGTCCATCGCCACCTTCTCGGCCGCGGCATCGGCGGCGGAGAACCATTCCGCCACCCCGTCCTCGACGCCCTTCGATTCGGGCCAGCCGAACCAGGCATTCTGACCAGTGCCGCGCACGGCATTGTAGGCGGCCGGGTTCACGCAATCCGCGCCCGCGTGCCAGGTGTGGAACATGCTCCAGCCGCCATTCGCCGGCGGGTTCTTCATGGCGCGCCGCTGGCCGGTGGTGCCCCAGTCGGTCGCGACGAAATCGACATTCATGCCCATGCGCTTCAGCAGGTCCGCCGTGATGTCGCCCTGCGCCTTCGTGATCGGCTGGTCCTGCGCCACGATGCAGATCACCGGCTCGTTGTTGTAGCCGCCTTCCTGCAACAGGCGCTTGGCCAGGTCCATGTTGCGCGGACCCTTCAGGATGTCGCCGCCCGCTTCCGTATAGGCTGGCGTGCCCGGTGTGAAGAAGCCCGGCAGCGGCTTCCACAGCGCATCATCCGTGCCGACGAGCGCGCGCATGTAGTCTTCCTGGCTCATCGCCGCGAGAACCGCCTGGCGGATCTTCTTGGAATTGAAGGGCGCATGCAGGTGGTTCATGCGGAAGCTGCCGATATTGCCCAGCGGATCGGCGATATCCAGGCGGATATTCCGGTTGCGGCGCATCAGCGGCACCAGGTCGGTGATCGGGTTCTCCCACCAATCCACTTCGCCGTTCTGAAGCGCGGCGGCGGCGGTCGCCGGGTCCGGCATCACCACCCATTCGACGCGATCGACACCCATCACCTTGCCGCCCGAGAGCCAGCTCGGCGCACCCTGCCGCGGCACATACTGGTCGAACTTCTGGAAGACGGCGGAGGCGCCGGGCACCCATTCGTTGCGGATGAAGCGCATCGGGCCGGAGCCGACATATTCGTCGATCTGGGTGAAGCTGTCGAACTTGGTGGCGATCCGCTCCGGCATGATGAAGCAGATCGGCGTGTTGGTCTTGCCGAGCGCGTATTTCAGCTTCGGATAGGGGCTGCCCAGCACCCAGCGGAAGGTGGTGTCGTCGACCGCCACCAGCTCCTTCTGGATGGCGCGCACCATCTGGCCCATCGGGTCGCGCGGCGCCCAGCGGGCGATGGAGGCGACCACGTCCTTGGCCAGGACCGGCGTGCCGTCATGGAAGCGCAGCCCGGCGCGCAGCTTGAAGGTCCAGGTGAGACCATCGGAGGAGACCGTCTCCCCCTCCACCATCTGCGGCAGCGGCTCCAGCTTGTCGTTCACGCCATACAGCGTGTCCCACACCATGGCGGAGGCGTTGCGCACGACATATTGCGTGCCCCAGATCGGGTCGAAATTGGCCAGATTGGCCTGCGGCACGAAGCGCAGCGTCCGCGCATTGGCGCCCTGCGAGAGCGCCGGGGCGGCATAGCCCCCCGAAACCGCCACGGCACCGGCCTTGAGAAACGACCTGCGATCCATTTTTCGAATTCCCTTGCCCCCAGCCGCCCCAATTACGGGCAGACTGCCTTATCCCTGTGCGGCACGCCAGCGTCCCCGAGCGGTTCTCCCCCGGACTGCGCACCTGCGGAGGTTGCGGTGCACATCCCGTGCCATTCCTGGCAAGGCTGTGATGCCATGCGGGATCAGGCGCGGCGGACGCCCCAGAACAGCGCCGGGCCGCCCTTCACCACCCCGGTCAGGCTGCGGCGGAAGGCCATGCGCGGTCGCACCTGGCCGAGCGGGATGAACGGCACCTCCTGCCACACCACCCGCTGCATCTCCTCCGCGATCCGGCGTTCGGCGGCGAGGTCGGGTGCCTCGAACCAGGCCTCCCGCAGCTCCTCCAGCCGGGGAATCGTCGGCCAGCCGGCCCAGGCGGCGCTGCCATGACCGCGAATCGGCTGATGGCTGCCGGGGACGGAGACGTCGAAGCCCTCCCAGGTCGTGCAGAAGGCGCTCCAGCCGCCCTGGTCCACCGGGCCGCGATTCGTGCGGCGCTGGATATGCGTGCCCCAGTCCATCGATTGCAGATCGACATTGAAGCCGATGCGCCGCAGCAGATCCGCCGCCACCACGGACAGGTTCTGCAGGATCGGGATATCGGTGCCCGAGAGCATCGCCACGCGCTGCCCCGCATAGCCCGAGTCGCGCAGCGCGCGCTGCGCCGCCGCCAGGTCGCGCGGACCCGACAGCACCTCCAACCCTGCCTCATTCGCCAGCGGCATGCCCGGTGTGAAGGCACCGGCCGGCACATGCGACATCTCCGGATCCGTGCCGATCGCCGCATCCATGAAGGCGCGCTGGTCGAGCGCCGGCAGGATGGCGCGGCGCACCGCGGGATTGTCGAAGGGCGGATGCAGGAAGTTGAAGCGCAGCACGCCCAGATTGCCGGCGGCGCTGACCATCTCCACCGCGATGTCCCGGTTGCGGCGCAGCAGCGGCAGCAGGTCCGACAGCGGCGTTTCCCACCAGTCGACCTCGTTGTTCTGCAGGGCCGCGGCGGCGGTGGAGGGGTCCGGCATCACATGCCATTCGACCCTGTTGAAATGCACGGGCTTGCCGCCCGCCATGAAGTCGGTCGGCTCATCGCGTGAGGTGTAGCCATCGAACTTCGCATAGACGATGCGGTCGCCGGAGCGGAATTCGTCGCGCAGGAAGCGGAACGGCCCGCTGCCCGTGAAATCCTGAATCTGCTGGAAGGGATCGGTCTGTGCCACCCGTTCCGGCATGATGGCACAGATATTCGCCGAGGGTTTCCCCAGGGCGAAGGCCAGCCCCGGCCAGGCCTTCTTCATGCGGATTTCGAAGCGCGTATCGTCGATCGCGCGCATCCCCTCCAGCAACCCGTCCAGCCGTTGCCCCAGCACATCCCGCTTAGCCCAGCGGGCGATGGAGGCGACGCAATCCCGCGCCAGCACCGGCGTGCCGTCATGGAAGCGCAGCCCTGGCCGCAGCGTGATGGTCCAGCGCCGCCCCTCGTCGCTGATCTCATGCCCCGCCGCCATCTGCGGCTTCGGCTGGAAATCGGCGCCGAGGCCGTACAGCGTGTCGTAGATCATCAGCCCGTGGTTGCGCACCACGACGGCGGTCGACCAGACGGGATCGATGTTGGAGAGATTGGCCTGCGGCACGAAGCGCAGCGTGCTTGCCGCCTGTGCCGACGCCAGGCGGGGCGCGACCAGCGCCGCACCTGCCGCCCCCAGTACGCCACGCCTGGTCGTCTGCATCATGGGATCACGCCTTGCCGATGTTCCAGAACACCGTGGCCGGCGCGCGGAACACGCCGGTGACGTTGCGGCGCCAGGCACTCGGCTGCCAGTAGAAGCCGAGCGGGATGTAGTACATCGACTCCATCGCCTTGGCGTTCAACTGCTCCGCGATCCGCCGGCTTTCGGCCGGGTCACCGGTCTGCACCCATTCCCCGCGCAGGCGCTCGATCTCCGGCTCATCCGGCCAGCCGAACCAGGCATTCGCCGCATTGGCCCGCAGGAACAGGTGGTAGACCGGCAGGGCCAGAGACTGGCCGGAGGAGGTGGTGTGGATGATGCTCCAGCCACCACGCTCCACAGGCTCCTTGCTGGCGCGGCGCTGCACCAGCGTGCCCCAGTCAGTGGAGATCACCTCCAGGTTCATGCCCATGCGCGTCAGGATATCGGCGGTCACCAGCGACAGCGCATTGATCTGCGGATAGTCGCCCGGCGCGATCAGCACCACCTTCTCGCCATTGTAGCCGGCGGCGGCCAGCGCGGCCTTGGCACGCTCGATGTTCCGGGTCTTCAGCACCTCGCTGCCACTCTCATTGGCCAGCGCCGTGCCGCAGGTGAAGACGCCCTCGCAGACGCCCCAGCCATCCGGGTCATTGCCGGCGACGGAGCGGAGGTAGTCGCGCTGGTCCACCGCCATGGCCACCGCACGTCGGATGGCGGGATTGTTGAAGGGCGGCTGCAGGGTGTTGAAGCGGCAGACACCGTAGGTGCCGTCCAGCAACCGCTGCTGCACCACCATCTCCCGGTTCCGCCGCATCAGCGGCAGCAGGTCGTGCAGCGGATATTCCCAGTAGTCCTGCTCGCCCTGCATCATCGCATTCGCGCTGGTCGCCGGGTCGGTGATGATGGTCCATTCGACGCGGTCGATATTCGGACGGCGGCCGCCGGCCAGGCCATCCACCGCCTCCTGCCGCGGCACATAGGCTTCGTTCTTCGCCCAGACGGCGCGCTGGCCGGGGTTCCATTCGCCGGGGACGAATTTGAACGGGCCGCTGCCCACCGTCTCCCGGATCTGGGTGAAGGCGTCCGTGCTGGCGATGCGTTCCGGCATGATGAAGCAGGGGAACTGCGTCTGGCCGAGCGCCATGGTCAGCAACGGCACCGGCCGGTGCAGGCGGAAGCGGAAGCGGCGGTCATCCATCGCCTCCACCTCCGCGACTCCGGCGCTGAGGACCTGCATGAAGGGATCGCGCCGCGCCCAGCGCTTGATGGAGGCGACGGCATCCTTCGCCAGCACCTTCTCCCCATCATGGAAGGCGAGGCCTTCGCGCAGGGTGAAGGTCCAGGTGAGCTGGTCGTCGGCGACGGTCCAGCCTTCCACCATCTGCGGCTTGATCGCGCCGCTGCTGTCCTGCGCGCAGAGCTGGTCGTAGATCATGAAGGCGTGGTTGCGGGTTACCACCGCGGTGGTCCAGACCGGGTCGACCGAAGTCAGGTTCGCCTGGGGAATCACCCGCAGGCTGCGCTGCGCCCCACCCTGCGCCGAAACCACGCTGGGGGCCGCCACCGCCGCGGCCGAAGCCGCCATAAGTCCACGCCTGCCGATCATTGATGAAGTCCCCTTTTGGTTATGTGTTGCCCCAGCCCCAGCGGCTGACCCATGAGATCGGCGGCTGACGGCCGGTCGCGGATTCTTCAGCCTGGCCGGGGCCAAACCGCCGATGCAGGTTGCATCGGCAAGTTGCCGGACACCGTCCCACTTCGGGATGCAAATGACGCCACGGACCGACCGGTGGATCTTCTGGGTCGGGATATCAGTCGCGCTTGATGCCCCAGTACAGCGCAAGGCCGGGCACGCGGCCCGAGAGGTTGCTGCGCAGCGCCGTCAGCGAAAGGTAGGCGCCGACCGGAATGTAGGGCAGTTCATCCATCGCCACCTCCTGCATCTCGCGCCCCAGGCGCTGTTCGGCGGCGACATCCGGCGCCTCGAACCAGGCGTCGCGCAACTCCTCCAGCTTCGGGATGCTCGGCCAGCCGAACCAGGCGCCGGCGCCATTGCCGCGCAGCGGGAAATGCGCCGCGGGGTTGGCGAAGTCGAAGGAGGAGAAGGCGGTGAACAGCATGCTCCAGCCGCCGGCGGAAACCGGCTCCCGCGATGTGCGGCGCTGCACCGTGGTGCCCCAGTCGGTCAGCACGATGTCGGCGTTGAAGCCCATCCGGCGCACCAGATCCGCACCCACCTGCGTCATCGCCGAGGGGGCGAGGATATCGGTCGGGCCGATCAGGCGCATCGACTCGTTGGCGTAGCCGGCCTCCTGCATCAGGGCCTTGGCCCGGTCGATGCTGCGCGGCCCGGTCAGCGCCGCCATCGCCGCGTCGTTCGCCATCGGCGTGCCCGGCGTGAAGAAGCCGGTGGCCGCGTTGAAATTGGCCGGGTCGGTGCCGACGATGGCCTGCATGAAGTCGGACTGGCTGATCGCCGGCAGCATCGCCTGGCGCATCTTCTTGTTGTTGAAGGGCGCGTGCAGGTGATTGAAGCGCAGGATGCCGGTCAGCGGCAGCGGGTCGATCGCCTCGATCTTCACATTGCGGTTGCGGCGCAGAAGCTGCTGGATCTCCGGCGGCGGCTGCTCATACCAGTCGATCTCGCCGGTCTGGATCGCGGCGGCGGCGGTCGCGGCATCGGTGATGATGTGCCATTCGACGCGATCGAAATTCACGATCTTCGGCCCCGCCGTCAGGCTCGGCGTGCCGGTGGAGACCGGCACGTAGTCGGCGTTGCGGGTGTACACGACCATCGAGCCGGAATTGTATTCATCCGCCTTGAAGCGGAACGGCCCGCTGCCCACGGCCTCGCGGATCTGGGTGAAGGCATCCGTGCTGGCGAGGCGTTCCGGCATGATGAAGGCCGGGCTGTTGGAGACCTGGCCGAGGGCGGCGAACAGCAGCGGAAAGGGCCGCTTCAGGTTGAACTGCAGTCGCTTGTCGTCCAGCGCCGTCAGCGAATCCGTCAGCGAGGCCAGCTTCTGGCCGAAGGGGTTGCGCTTCATCCAGCGGGAGACGCTGGCCACGGCATCCTTGGCCAGGACCGGCGTGCCGTCGTGGAACTTCAGCCCGTCGCGCAGCGTGATGATGATGCGGCGCCCGCCATCCTCAGACACATGGCCCGCGGCCATCTGCGGCTGCGGGCGGAACTGCGCGTCCAGCCCATACAGCGTGTCATAGATCATGTGCCCGTGGTTGCGGGTGATATTCGCCGTGGTCCAGACCGGGTCCAGGCTCGTCAGATTCGCCTGCGGCACCATCTTCAACACGCGATTCTGCGCCGGCTGCGCGATGGCGAAGCTTGGCAGTGCGGCTGCACCGCCAATAGCTGCGCCCGTCCTCAGCAGGTCCCTGCGAAGCATACCAGTCTCCCGTTCAAGCCTTCCCGAGAACGGATCAGACCAGCCCTGGCCGCATCCTGCAAGCCGTAACCGAATGGGAGGAGCACCGCAGCGCCCCTCCCCGCCCTCGCATCAGCCGCGCTGCACGTTCCAGAACAGCGGCAGGCCCTTCAGCACGCCGGTCAGGTCGCGCCGATACGCCGTCGCCTGGAAGTACTGGCCGAGCGGCAGATAGGGCACTTCCTGGAAGGCGACTTCCTGGATCTGCCGGCCGATGGCCTGCTGCGCGGCGAGGTCCGGCGCCTCGAACCAGGCGACGCGCAGTTCCTCGATCTTCGGGATGGTCGGCCAGCCGAACCAGGCCTGCTGGCCATGGCCGCGCAGGCTCTGGTGAACGCCCGGATTGAACATGTCGAGGCCGGACCAGAAGGTGCAGAACATGCTCCACCCGCCACGCTCCCCCGGCTCCCGACTCGCCCGCCGCTGCACCACGGTGCCCCAGTCGGTGGAGACATAGTCCACATTCATCCCGGCGCGCCGCAGCATGTCGTTGGTGACCTGCGCCAGCGCGTTCAGCGAGGGGAAGTCCGACGCCGCGATCAGCGTCACCTTCTCCCCATTATAGCCGGCGGCGGCCAGTTCGGCTTTCACCTTGTCCATGTCCCGCGGGCTGGTGATGGCGCCCAGCCCGGCATCGGAGGCCAGCGGCGTGCCCGGCGGGAAGAAGCCGATGCCCTCGCGCCACAGGCTGCGGTCGGTGCCGATCACCGCGGTCATGAAATCCGCCTGGTTGATGGCGCCGAGCAGCGCGCGGCGCACCGCCGGCTTGTCGAAGGGCGCGTGCAGGTGGTTGAAGCGGGCGATCGCCATCAGCCCGGTCGGGTCCGGAATCTCCAGCACGACATTGCGGTTGCGGCGCAGCAGCGGCTGCAGGTCCCCGGTCGGCTGTTCCCACCAATCCATCTCGCCATTCTGCAGCGCCGCCGCGGCGGTCGCGGCATCCGGCGTCACGTGCCATTCCACGCGGTCGAATTTTGCCAGTTTCGGCCCGGCGGTCCAGCTCGCCGTGCCCTCGGGGCGCGGCACGTAGTCGGCGAAGCGCTCATAGACCACGCGGGCGCCCGGCACGCGCTCCCCGGCCACGAACTTGAACGGCCCGCTGCCGATCAGGTCGCCGGTGATCGGCGTGGTGGGGGATTGGCTGGCCAGGCGCTCCGGCATCATGAAGGCGACGGGGGTGGAGGGCTTGCCCAGTGCCTCGAACAGAAGGGGGAAGGGCTTCTTCAGGCGGAACAGGATGGTCTTGTCATCCGGCGCCGCCAGCTCATCCGTCTGCGCCATCAGCACCTGGCCCAGCGCGTCGCGCGCCGCCCAGCGGCGGATGGAGGCGACGCAGTCCTTCGCCGTCACTGCCGTGCCGTCATGCCATTTCAGCCCCTCGCGCAGCGTGATGGTGACGCGCTTGCCGTCATCCTCCACCGAGTGGCCCTGCGCCATCTGCGGCTGCGCCTTGTAGTCGGCATCGAAGCCGTACAGCGTGTCCCAGATCAGATAGGCATGGTTGCGGGTGACATAGGCGGTGGTGACGATCGGGTCGGTCACCGCCAGGTCGGCCTGGGGGATGAACTTCAGCACCCGCGCCGCGGCGGGGGTGCCCTGGCCGAAGGCGGGGGCACCCAGGGTGGAAGCGCCGAGCGCCGCACCGGCGCCGGTCAACAGATGGCGTCGCAGCATCTTCTTTCACTCTCCAGACGTCTGGCGCAGTTTCGCGCCGCATTGAAACCGCGCGGCGGGGCGCCGCGTGAAACCTCGGGGCACAGGGAACAGTCTTCCCCGTCCCGATGCAAGCACCGCAACAATCAGGCGGGGCGATGGCCGAAGCCGAGCGCGGGCGTCTCCGCGGTCTCGATCCAGACGGCCTTGGACTGGGTATAGGCGGCCAGCGCCTCCACGCCGGAGGACCTGCCATGCCCGCTGGCCCCGAAGCCGCCAAAGGGCACCGAGACATGGATGGTGCCATAGCCATTCACCCAGAAGCTGCCCGCCCGCACCCCGGCGGCGACACGATGCGCGCGCCCGAGATCGCGGGTCCAGACCGCGCCGGCCAGGCCGTAGGGGGTGGCATTGGCCATCGCCACGGCCTCTGCCTCCTCCTCGAAGGGAATCGCGGCGACGACGGGGCCGAAGATTTCCGTCTGGGCAGCGCGCGCCTGGTTCGACAGGCCGGCGAGGATGCTGGGCATCACCCAGAAGCCGTCGCGCGGCAGGCTTTCGGCACGGGACGCGGCCAGCAGGGTCGCACCCTCCGCCACGCCGGCCGCCACCAGTTCCTTCACATGGGCGTATTGCCGCGCGGTGGCCAACGGCCCGGCCTCCGTCGCCGCATCCAGCGGATCGCCCAGCCGGATCCTGGCGGAGGCCTCGGCCAGCATCTCCACGAAACGGTCATGCACGGAACGCTGCACCAGCAGGCGCGACCCGGCGACGCAGCTCTGGCCAGAGCTCGCAAAGATGGCCTGCTGGGCGCCCTGCACGGCGGCCGGCAGGTCGGCATCGGCAAAGACGATATTGGCGGATTTCCCGCCAAGCTCCAGCACGCAGGGGATCATCCGCGCAGCGCAGGCGCCGGCGATGCGGCTGGCACTCGCCGCGCCACCGACGAAGGTCACCATCGCGACCTCCGGCGCCGCCAGCAGCGCCTCCCCGCTCGTGGCGCCGAGGCCGGCCACCACCTGCACCAGGCCACGCGGCAGCCCGGCCTGCACCGCCAGCAGCCCGAAGGCCAGGGACGTCAGCGGCGTGTATTCCGATGGCTTCAGCACCACGGCGTTGCCTGCCGCGATGGCCGGCAGCACGTTCCAGCCGCAGGTGAAAAGCGGCGCGTTCCAGGGCGTGATGGCCAGCACCACCCCCATCGGTTCCCGCCGGATGAGCACCGTGTGGCCGGAGGGCACGGGCACCGTCCGCCCCTCGATCTTGTCGCACCAGCCCGCCCAGTATTCCGCCATCTCGGCAACGCGGGAAACCTGCGCGCGGCAGTCGCGCAGCGGCTTGCCGGCATTGGCGCATTCCAGCCGCGCCAAGGCCTCCGCATTCTGCCGGACCAGCGCCCCCAGCGCCCAGATGCGCCGGCCGCGTTCGGCGGCGCTCAGCGCCATCCATTCCCGCTGCGCCCGGGCCGCGCCTGCCGCCGCCTGGCGCGCCACTTCGGCGCCGGCATCGGCGTAGCTGGCCATCACCTGGCCGGTGGCCGGATCCTGCAGGGCGATCGCCGCCCCCTGCCCCTCCAGCACCTCGCCTTGGACCACGCTGCCAATCCGCCCGCCGAGCAGCCGCACCACGTCTTCCGCCAGCACCGCCTTCGCGTCGAACATGTTCACGAGCCTCCCAGGATGGCGGCCGGGACGTGGTTGAAGTCCGCGGCGTCGTCGACCGCGCTGGCCTCCCACCGTGCCACCGCCGCCTCGCACAGCGGAAGCTGAGCACCGACATCCACGGCCAGCGCCTGGGCCAGCCGCACGTCCTTCCGCATCAGCCCGGCCGAGAACCCCGAATCGAAACCACCCGAGAGGATCCAGCGCGGAAAATTCACCTCCGTCGCGGCGGAGCGGCCGGAGGCC
Source organism: Falsiroseomonas oleicola (assembly GCF_019029495.1). Classification (GTDB taxonomy): domain Bacteria; phylum Pseudomonadota; class Alphaproteobacteria; order Acetobacterales; family Acetobacteraceae; genus Falsiroseomonas; species Falsiroseomonas oleicola. The sequence goes on along the minus strand of NZ_JAERQM010000009.1, from coordinate 40,184 downwards.
GCATTGACCACCGGCAGCAAGGCCTCCGGCGCCACCCCGGCCAGCGCGCCCAGGCGCAGCGCCTCCCCTGCCACAGCCAGATGCGTCGCCACCATCAGGTTGTTCACCAGCTTGGCCACCTGCCCGGCCCCCGCCGCGCCGACATGCACCAGCTTCGCCGCCACCAGCGCCAAGGCCGGCCGGGCGCGTTCGATCGCCGCTGCCTCGCCGCCCAGCATCATCGCCAGCGTCCCCGCCGCCGCGCCGGCCGGCCCGCCGGAGACCGGCGCATCCAGGTAATCCACCCCCCAATCCGCCGCGGCACCCGCGAAACGCCGCGCCGCCTGGGGGTCGAGCGTCGAGGTATCGGCGATGACGGCGCCCTTCGGCAGCGCCGGCAGCAGCCCCAGCAGCACCGACTCCACCGCCCGGTCCTGCGGCAGGGAGAGCAGCACGACCGGCGCGGCCGTGCCTTCCACCGCCTCGGCCAGCGTCACCCCCCGGGCTTGCGCCGCGGCGCGGCGGCCGGCATCCAGGTCGAAGCCCAGCACCTCCGCCCCTTGGTCCACCAGCCGCCCGGCCATGGCCAGGCCCATCTGCCCCAATCCCACGACGCCGATCCGCATTCGCCACCTCGCTCGATCCCGTGCCGAGGCTCGCAGCCCATCCGGCTGCCGGCAAGCTGCCGCCTTTTGGTCACGCCGCAGTGGTTTGACGATGCGCGAGTTCACCCCACCTGACGCCCATGGACACATCATGCCCGCACGCACTGCCGCCGAAACCCTGATCGCGCGCCTGGGTCCGGAACGCCGCGATGGGCTGCTGCAGTTCCTGCGCTTCGGCGTGGTCGGGACGGTGGGGTTCCTGGTCGATACCGCCGTGCTCTATGCCGGGCTGGCGCTGGGACTCGGCCTCTATTCCGGCCGCGCCGTCTCCTATGTCGCGGCGGCGAGCACCACCTGGGCGCTGAACCGGGCCTGGACCTTCCGGGATTCGGGCCAGGCGCCGGCGGCACGGCAATGGGCGCTGTTCCTGCTGGTCAACCTGATCGGCTTCGCCTGCAACTATGGCACCTATGCCGCGCTCATCGCCTTCGTGCCGCTGGTCGCCGCCCATCCGGTGCTGGGCGTGGCCGCCGGGGCGCTTGCCGGCATGGTCGGCAATTTCTGGCTGTCCCGGCGATTCGTCTTCAAGGCCGCCACCACATGACGCCACGCATCGCCGTGCTGATCCCCTGCTACAACGAGGCCGTGGCGATCCCGCGCGTGGTCGCCGGCTTCCGTGCCGCCCTGCCAGGCGCCACCATCCATGTCTATGACAACAACAGCCAGGACGGCACCGCGGAGGCGGCGCGCGCCGCCGGCGCCCTGGTGCGGCGAGAGGTGCAGCAGGGCAAGGGCCATGTGGTGCGCCGGATGCTCGCCGACATCGAGGCCGACTTCTACGTGCTGGTCGATGGCGACGACACCTACGACGCCGCCGCGGCGCCGGAAATGCTGCGCCTCGCCATGGTGGAGAAGCTGGACATGGTGACCGGCACCCGCGTCACGGAAGCCGAGGCCGCCTACCGCCCCGGCCATGTGTTGGGCAACATCGTGCTGACCGGGATGGTCCGGCTGATCTTCGGCAACCGGATCAGCGACATGCTCTCCGGCTACCGGGTGTTCTCCCGTCGCTTCGCCAAATCCTTCCCCGCTTTGGCCGAGGGCTTCGAGACCGAGACGGAATTCACCGTCCATGCGCTGGAGCTGCGCATGCCGGTGGGCGAGATGCCCACCGCCTATCGCGCCCGCCCCGCCGGCAGTGAATCCAAGCTCAACACCTGGCGCGACGGCTTCCGCATCCTGGGCGCCATCCTGCTGCTGGTGCGCCGCGAACGGCCGCTGCCCTTCTTCGCTTTGGTGGCGCTGCTGCTGGCGGGGCTCGGGGTGGGGCTGGCGATCCCGGTGCTGCACACCTTCATCGCCACCGGCCTGGTGCCCCGCCTGCCCACCGCCGTGCTGTCGATGGGGCTGGTGGTGCTGGCCTTCCTGTCGCTCGCCTGCGGCCTGATCCTGGATACGGTGACGCGCGGCCGGATGGAGGCGAAGCGGATGGCCTATCTCGCCATTCCCGCGCCGGACTTCCCGCCCCCCGCCGGCGTCAAGGCGGCGGGCGAGGTCACCTGAGGCTGATCGGGACCTGTCCCGATTCATCTCTGCTTCATAACATCGCACTAGACTGCAACAGAACGGACATGTGGAACAATGTCATCCGGGCGTCTCTTGCTGTAGAAGCGGCCGGTTGCCAGTCCATTCCCTTTCCCGCCGGCGAGCCGCACGGACAAAAACATGTCTGCAGACCATCTCAGGGCGCCCTTTCCGGCAAATGCCGCGCCGGGCCGCCCAGCCATGCCGGCGCGACCTGTCCTGGTCCCCGAAGGCGCCCCCTGCCTGGAGGATTTCCTGTCCGGCCGCCCGGATGACCGGCTGCGAGACCTGCTGGCCTTCGCCCTGGCGGTGGAAGCCGGACCGCCGATGGATCGCGCGGCACTTCAGGCCCGGGCCGAGGCCGAACTGGAGGCGCTGGCCTTCCGCCGGCTGCACAACCAGGTGGAGACAATCCGGCTGGAGGCGGCGCGGGAGCAGATCCTGCGGCTGCGCGGCCCCGGCCTGCCCCGCCTCATCCTCGGCAACCTGATCGCCCTGGGCCTGGTCGCCGGCGTGGTGGCGGTGCTCCGGCAGCAGGGCCTTCTGGCTGCCTGGGGGCTCTGACCATGCGCCCCCCCATGCCGCTGATGCCCGGCGGATCGGTCTCCGCGCCCGAGACGGTGCTGTCCCAGGCGGTGGCCGCCTGCCGCCAGCAACTGCTCGGCGTCGCCATGTTCAGCGGCGTGGTGAACCTGCTCCAGCTCACCGTCTCGCTGTACATGATGCAGGTCTTCGACCGCGTCCTCGGCAGCCGCAGCCTCGACACGCTGTACTACCTCACCGCCATCGCCATCTTCGCGCTGCTGGTCATGGCGGTGCTGGACGGGCTGCGCGCCCAGGTGATGCAGCGGCTGGCGAGCTGGGTGGAGGGCAAGGTGGCGCCGGAGGCCTTCCTGCGCGCCATCGAAAGCCAGCTCCGCGGCCGCCCCTATCGGATGGAGGCGCTGCGCGACCTCTCTGCCTGCCGTGCCTGGCTGGGCTCCCCGGCCTCGCTCACCCTGTTCGACGTGCCCTGGGTGCCGATCTACCTCGCGGTGATCTTCGCGCTGCATCCGACGCTGGGCTGGATCGCCCTGGCCGGCGCGCTGCTGCTGTTCCTGCTGACGCTGGCCAATGAATGGGCCACCGGCGCCCTGGTGCGCCAGGCCAGCACCGCCAGCATCACCAGCCAGCGCCGCGCCGAGAGCATGGTCCGCAATGCGGAGGTGATCGACAGCATGGGCATGGCCCCCGCCGTGCTGCAAAGGTGGCGGGAGGGTTTCTCGGCCAGCATCCCGCCGCAGGAACGCGCGGCGGATCGCGCGGCCATCCTGCTCTCCATCACCCGCTTCTCCCGCCTCGCGGTGCAGGTCGGCGTGCTGGGCGCCGGCGCCTTTCTGGTGCTGGAACAGCAGATGACGGCGGGTGCCTCCATCGCCGCCTCCATCATCATGGGCCGCGCTTTGGCGCCGGTGGAGCAGATGATCGGCGGCTGGAAGCAGCTGGTGCAGGCCCGGCAGTCCTATCGCCGCCTGCTCGGCTTCCTGGCCCTGCCGCGCATCCGCCCGCCGGGCATGGCCCTGCCCGCCCCCACCGGCCGCGTCGCCGCGGAACGGGTGACCTTCGGCTTTCCAGGGCAATCGGTCGCCATCATCAAGGGCATCAGCTTCCAGCTCGCGGCCGGGGAGAGCATGGCGATCATCGGCCCCTCCGCCGCCGGCAAGACCACGCTGATCCGCCTGCTGATCGGCACCCTCCAGCCCGCCGCCGGCACCGTCCGCCTCGATGGCGCCGATGTCTTCACCTGGCAGCGGGAGGATTTCGGCCGCCATGTCGGCTACCTGCCGCAGGATGTGGAACTGTTCGACGGCACGGTGATGAAGAACATCAGCCGCATGCGCGACGAAGCGCCGGAAGGCGTGTTCGAGGCCGCGCGGCTTGCCGGCTGCCATGAGATGATCCTCCGCCTGTCGCAGGGCTACGACACCGAGATCGGCGATGGCGGCCAGCACCTGTCCGGCGGCCAGCGCCAGCTGATCGGCCTGGCGCGCGCCATGTATGGCGGGCCGCGCTTCGTCGTGCTGGACGAGCCCAATTCCAACCTGGACGGCGATGCCGAGCAGGCCCTGATCCAGGGGCTGGAGGCCTTGAAGAAGCAGGGCACCACGGTGATCCTGGTGTCCCACCGCCCGACCCTGGTGCAGGGCGTGGACAAGGTGCTGCTGCTGCGCGATGGCGCGGTGGAAGCCTTCGGCCCGCGCAACGAGGTGCTGAAGCGCCTGTCGCAGATCGGCCGGCCGGCCGAGGCGCCGCAGGGCCGCGTGGAGGGTGTGCGATGAGCGAGGTCGTGTCCCAGCCGATCGGCAGCATCGTCCCCCGCCCCGCCGCCGCGCCGCCCGCTTTGTGGCAGCCCGCCGAGGCGGCGCTGATCCTGGATGCCCCGCAGCCGCGCACCCGCGCGCCGATGCTGATCGGCTATGCCATCCTCGCCATCTTCGTGGTCGGCCTCGGCCTCTGGGCCAGCACCGTGCCGCTGGCCGAGGCCGCGATCGCGCCGGGTCAGTTGAAGGTGGAAGGCACGCGCCGCACCATCCAGCATTTCGAGGGCGGCATCGTGCGCGACATCCTGGTGCGCGACGGCGATGCCGTCACCGCAGGCCAGGTGCTGCTGCGCCTCGACCAGCCCCAGGCGGAGCAGCAGACCGAGACGCTGCGCAGCCAGCGCTGGGCACTGCTGGCGCAGGATGCGCGGCTGACGGCGGAGCTGGAGGATCGCAGCGACATCGCCTTCCCGCCCGACCTGCGCGCCTCGGCCGAGCCCCGCGCGGCGGAGGTCGTCTCCGGCCAGATCGCCCTGTTCGCGGCGCGGCGCACGGCGCTGGAGAGCCAGATGCAGGTGCTGCGCTCGCGGATCGACCAGCACAACGCCACCATCGCTGCCGCCGAGGGCCAGATGAACGCCCAGCGCCGCATGCTGGTGCTGCTGCGGGCGGAGGAGCGCAATACGGCGGAACTGCTGCGCCAGGGCCTCGCCCGACTGCCGCAATTGCTGGCGCTGCAGCGCCAGGTGGCCTCCACCGAGGGCAATATCACCGACATCACCAACCAGATCCTCCGCTCCCGCGCCCAGATCGAGGAGGCCGGGCGGGAGATGGAGCGCATCGGCAATACGCGGACGCAGGAGGCCTCGACCGAATTGCGGGAGGTCCGGGTGCGGCTTGCGGAGGTGCAGGAACGGCTGCGCGCGGCGGAGAATGTCTCCACCCGGCTCGAGATCACGGCGCCGGAGGCCGGCATCGTGCTGAACCTGCGCGTCTTCACCCTGGGTGCCGTGGTGCGGCCGGGTGATGCGGTGATGGACCTGGTGCCGGCGCGGGACCGCATCATCGCGGAAGTGCATGTGCAGCCCAACGACATCGACGTGGTGCATCAGGGTCTGCAGGCCGAAATCCGCCTGCCCGCCTTCAAGCAGCGCGTCGTGCCCTATCTGCACGGCCACGTCACCTTCGTCGCCTCCGACGTCACGGAGGATGAGCGGCGTGGCCTCAGCTATTACCGCGTGCAGATCCAGCTCGACGAGGATCAGCTCACGGCGCTGGAAGGCATGACCTTGCGGGCCGGCATGGCGGTGGAGGCGCAGATCCAGACCGGGGAACGCACCTTCGCCCGCTACATGCTCCAGCCGCTGATCGACAGCTTCCACCGCGCTTTCCGCGAACAGTAAGGAACCAGCCGATGACCACCCTTCCCACCGTCTTCGCCGATGGCATCATCGACGTGCATGTCGCCAGCGGCGTGGCGCGCATCACCCTCGGCGCGCAGACCGCCGCCAGTTCCAAGGACAACAAGCCGGAACCCTCCGCCCTGCTGGTCCTGCCGGTGCTGCAACTGCCGAACCTGGCCAAGGTGCTGATGGAGGTGACCCGGCAGATCGAGGCCAAGGCGCGGGAGACGATGCAGACGCAGCAGGCCCAGCAGCAGCAGGCCGAGGCCGCGCCGGACCAGGTGGCCGGCGCCTTCCGCTTCAACGGCTGACGTCGGGGGAGCTGAAGTCGGGGGGCCGACCTTGGGGGCGGCCCCTCAGGCCGCCTTGCGGTCCTTCGCATAGCCCTGGGGATGGGCCAGGCGCCAGTCCCAGGCCGTGCGCACGATATCCTCCAGCTTCGGGAAGCGCGGCGACCAGCCGGTCTCGGCCCGCAGGCGGGCGGAGGAGGCGACCAGCACCGCCGGGTCCCCCTCCCGCCGCGGACCCAGCGCGTGCGGCACGGCGCGGCCGCTGACGCGCGCCACCGTGTCGATCACCTCGCGCACCGAATAGCCGGTGCCATTGCCCAGGTTGTAGCGAACCGACCGCGTCTCCAGCAGCGGCAGCACGCGCAGATGCGCATCGGCCAGATCCGTCACATGCACATAATCCCGCACGCCGGTGCCATCCGGCGTCGGGTAGTCCGTGCCGAAGACCATCAGCGGCGGCCGGAGGCCCAGCGCCGCGTCGATGGCCAGCGGCACCAGATGCGTCTCCGGATCGTGATCCTCCCCAGCCCGGCCTTCCGGGTCGGCGCCGGCGGCGTTGAAGTAGCGCAGGGAGGCGAAGCGCAGCCCGTGGATCTTCTCGGCCCATTCCAGCGCCCGCTCACACATCAGCTTGCTCTCGCCATAGGGCGAGACCGGGCCGAGGCGCTGGTCCTCGTCGATCGGAATCCGCTCGGGAAAGCCGAACAGCGCGGCGGTGGAGGACATGACCAGCCGTAGGCAGTCGTGCTGCACGGCAGCCTGCGCCACGGCGGAGAGGGTGGCCAGATTCTCCGACATGTAGCGCAGCGGGTCGCGCATGCTGTCGCCGACCAGGGAGAGGGCGGCGAAATGCAGCACCGCGTCGAAGCGTCCGCTGCCGAAGGCCTCGGCCAAGGCGCGACGATCCTCGCAGCGGCCCGCCACCAGCCGCACCCCTTCCGGCACCGCGGCGGCATGGCCCTTGGAGAGGTCGTCCAGCACGACGACCTCATCGCCACGGTCACGCAGCGCGAGAACGATATGGCTGCCCACATAGCCGGCCCCGCCGGTCACCAGATAACGGCCCAAATCCCTAGCTCCATCCCTCGCCGCCACCCGGTCCACCGCGCCCCAGGCATCCTCGTGACGCGCCCTTGTCGCATTGGAATATGGCGCAATTAGCGGCCCGGTGCCGCAACTTGACCGCGATGTGACCGTCTGGAACCAGCCTGGGTTGTGTTGCCCCGGCTTGAGGCCGCCGGCGGGTGGCAGCATCATCCGCACATGAACCGCACCCTCGCCTTGCCCCTCGCCGTGTTCCTGCTGGCGCTGGCCCCCGCCGCCCTGGCGCAACAGGGGCCACCTGCCCGCGCGGCGGATTGGGCGGCCCTGGCGCGGCCGAATGCCGGGCCGGCGCGGTCCATCGGCACGACCAACCTGGGCTGCCTCGCCGGCGCCCAGGCGCTGGCGCCGGAGGGGCCGGGCTGGCAGGCCGTCCGCACCTCCCGCAACCGGCACTGGGGGCATCCCGCCACGCTGCAACTCGTGGCCCATGTCGCCGGGCGGGCGCAGGCGGCGGGGCTGCCCGACCTTTGGATCGGCGACTTGGCGCAGCCGCGCGGCGGGCCGATGCCCTGGGGCCATGCGAGCCACCAGAGCGGGCTGGATGTGGACATCTGGCTCGACCTGCGGCCGAAACCCCGCGTGCCCGCGGCGATGCGGGAGGATCTGACCATCCCCTCCCTGGTCCGCGCCGATGGGCAGGATGTGGACCCCGGCCGCTGGACCGCGCGCCATGCCACGCTGATCCGCATCGCGGCGGAGGCGCCGGGGCTGGACCGGCTGCTGGTGAACCCCGCCATCAAGCGACGGCTCTGCGCCGACCATGCCGGCGCGCCCTGGCTGCGGCGCGTGCGGCCCTGGCGCGGCCATGACAGCCATATGCACATCCGCCTGCGCTGCCCGCCCGGCAGCCCGGAATGCCGCGACATCGGCCCGCCGCCGCCCGGCGATGGCTGCGACGCCTCGCTGGACTGGTGGTTCAGCGAGGAGGCGCGCAGCCCGCCCCGCCGCCCCGCCCGCCCCGGCCCGCCGCCCCGCCTGCCGCTCGCCTGCCAGGCGGTGATGCTGGGCCGGTGATGCGGTATCGGTGACGCCAAAGCGGGCGGTCTGCCCGATCGCGCGCCAGAAAATCGCCCATTCCTGCCTCAACGGCGCCTTGTGCGCCGCAGCGCGTCTTGCGCCAGCCCCGTCGCCTGTCGCACACAGGACCGCGCGCGCGTCGTCACGCCAACGGGAAGGGCCGGGGAAATCGGATGGAGCGACCTTTCGTCGAGATCAACAATGTGGCCATGCGCTATGGCGGCGTGGAGGGCACGCTGGCCTTGCAGAACGCCACGCTGTCGGTCGGCAAGGGCGAGTTCATCGCCGTGGTCGGCCCCTCGGGCTGCGGCAAGTCGACCCTGATGAAGCTGGTCACCGGCCTCTGGCCCGCCACCGCCGGCACGCTGCTGGTCGCGGGGCAGGAAGTGGACGGGCCGCTGTCCATCGCCGGCATGGCCTTCCAGAATCCGACCCTGCTGCCCTGGCGCAACATCATCGACAACGTGATGCTGCCGCTGGAAGTGGTGGAGCCGCATCGCCGCCAGCTGCGCGCCCAGCGCGCGATGTATGAGGCGAAGGCGCAGGACCTGCTGAGGCTGGTCGGCCTCGGCGGCTTCGACAAGAAATTCCCGCATGAGCTTTCGGGCGGCATGCAGCAGCGCGCCAGCCTGTGCCGCGCGCTGATCCATGAACCTGCTTTGCTGATGCTGGACGAGCCCTTCGCCGCGCTGGACATCTTCACGCGGGAGGATCTCTGGGCGGTGCTTCAGGATGTGTGGATGGCGCGGAAGCCGACCGTGATCCTGGTGACGCATGACCTGCGCGAAGCCGCCTATCTGGCAGATCGCGTTCTGGTCATGTCGTCCCGCCCCGGGCGGATCATCGCGGAACGCGTGGTGGACCTGCCGCGGCCGCGCACGCTGGAGACGACCTTCAAGCCCGAATTCGTCTCCATGGTGCATGATCTGCGCGAACATATCAGCGCCGCCCGCAAGGGCGAGGAGGTCGTCCATGGCCACTGAGAGCACCCTGCACCCCGTGGGCGACGCCACCATGTCGCCGGAGGCCATGCGGCGGCTGATGGCGCTGGCCGTGGCGCAGCGCCGCCGCCGCCGGCTTCAGGCCTGGCTGCCCTGGCTGGTCATCATCGGCATGTTCGTGATCTGGGAAATCGGGGTCCGCGCCTTCAACGTGCAGCAATTCGTGCTGCCGGCGCCGTCCGCCATCGCCGAGAGCATGGTGAAGTGGTGGGTGCCGCTGCTGGACAACAGCTGGCAGACGCTGATGACCACGCTGATCGGCTTCTTCCTGGCGGTCATCTTCGGGCTGCTGCTGGGGGTCGCGATCGGCAGTTCCTCGCTGCTGTATCACGGGCTTTATCCGCTGCTGATCGGCTTCAACTCCGTGCCGAAGGTGGCCGTGGTGCCGATCCTGGTGATCTGGTTCGGCATCGGCACCGTGCCGGCCGTCATCACCGCCTTCATGATCAGTTTTTTCCCGATCGTGGTGAACGTGGCGACCGGCATCGCGACCGTGGAGCCGGAGCTTCGGGACGTGCTGCGGGCGCTGGGCGCGCGGCCTTCCGACATCATCCGCAAGGTCGGGCTGCCGCGGGCAATGCCCTATTTCTTTGCCTCGCTGAAGATCGCCATCACGGTGGCCTTCGTCGGCTCCATCATCGCGGAGACGGTGGCGGCCAATAAGGGCATCGGCCATCTGATGATTTTGGCGAGCAGCCGCTTCGACGTGCCGCTGGTCTTCGCCGGGCTGATCGTGACGGCGGTGATGGGCGTGGCGATGTATGTGGCTGCTGTCGCCATCGAGAACCGCACCACCGGCTGGGCCATGCGCGGCCAGAACGACCAGCAGGTGACCGTGCCGGGGGTGTGACCCCGGCCCGTCTTCACCGAAGACGGCGGCGCAGCTCGGTGAGCGCCGCCACCGCCAATCCCGCCAGAAGCACCCCCTGTGCCGGCCGCCACCCGGCGGCCGGGTCCAGGTTGGCGGCCAGGATGCGCCCGGCGGGCAGGTTGGTGGTCGCCGCATACCAGCCCCATTCCAGACCCGCCGCGCCAAGCGCGGCCAGCACCGCCAGGCCGGCCAGCGCCGCGCCATGCGCCCGCGCCCAGCCCGGCAGCAGCCGCCATCCCATCAGCCACAGGAAGACCCCGGCCAGCACCACCGTCGAATCGGCGCGGGACTTCGCCTGGAGAAAGGCATGGAAGATGCCGAGCGCGGCGAGCAGATAGACCCCCTTGTGCAGCCGCTTCCAGCGCCGCCCGAGCCGCCGCTGCCAGCCATCGGTCGAAGTCCAGCCCAGCACACACAGCCCCAGCAGCACGCAAAAGCCGAGGGTCAGGTAGAAGCGCCGCAGGATTTCGCTGGTGATCTCGGCCAGGTCCCAGGCCATGTGCCCGGCATAGAGCAGCAGGTGCAGCAGCGCGTAGCCCAGCGCCACCAGCCCCAGCATGCGCCGCAGCGTCAGCGCCTTCGGCCAGTCCGCCAGGTAGCGCAGCGGCGTCACCGCCAGCGAGACCAGCAGGAAGCGCAGTGCATGGGTGCCGGCTTCCCGCGTCGCCGCCTTCCAGGGCTCGGCGCCCATCTGGCCGGTGGCGAGCAGGGCCAGCAGCACCAGGCCGGGCGCCAGCGCCGAGGCCAGCACCAAGGCGCGCAGCCAGGAAAAGCGGCCGGCGCGGTCGCGCCAGGGCATGGGGAAGGCGGTCAGGGTGGTGCTGGACATGCGGGCTGCTTCGCCGGCGGCGGGCCGCCGGTTCCGCCTCACAGCCATCCGCGCGCCAGGATTTCGTCGGCAACGCGCCCGACCTCGTCCAAAGGCGGCCGGGCGAAGGGCGCCGGCGCCTGGTCCAGCGGCCGGGCCTGGCCGGCGGCATAGAGGCTTTGGTGCAGCGCCAGATGCCGCCGTCCCTCCCCGCCCAGCGGCGCGATGAACAGTGGCGCGGGGCCGACCAGCGCCTCCGACAGCATCGAGACGCTGTCGCCGCTGACCACCACCACGTCCGCCCAGGCCAGGAAGCCGAGATACGGATTTTTGCCTGTTCCGCCCCAGCGGTGCAGGCGGTGCGGCACGCTGGACAGCGCCTGCGCGAGGGCTTCGGTCGCCGCCCCGCCGGTACGGCGGCTGGCGCTGGCCATGACGCTGCCGGCAAAACCCGCGACCTGCGCTCCAAGGGCGGCCGCGAGGGCCGGGTCCAACCCCTCCCCCCGCACCGGCCCACCCAGCAGCAGCGCCACCCGCGGCCCGGGCAGCGCTGCCAGCGCGGACCATTCCGCCCGGGCCGCATCGAGGCGCGCCGGCGTCACGCGATGCGCGGCCCCCAGAATCGGCAGCACATCCGGCGAATCGGGCGGGTCGTCGTGGCGTCCGATGACCGAAAGATCAAAATGCCCGGCCGCGCGCATGCAGTTCACCACCCGTGCCCCGCGCCGCCCGAGCCAGCGCGCCACCGGCCCGGCCCGCCGCCCGGCGGAGATCACCAGCCTCGGCCAGGGCGGCACGAAAGCCGCACGCGCTGGCCCGGTCAGGCCCAGCAAAGTGGGAAAAGGCAGGGGCAGCCGGGCCAGCTTCCCCCATTCCAGCGGCACCACCCGATGCGGCCCCGGCAGCCGTTCCGCGATGCCCAGCGCCTGCGCCGCCGTGCCGGCACGCGGATCGGCCAGCACCCAGACCTGTTCAACCGTCATGGACGGCGCCGCGTCGCAGGGCTACCAACGGCGCATCGCTCCGCGCATGAGGAACTCGCAACAATGGCCATCCCGCACGCCTCCGACTGGGACCGCGACGCCGCCCTGACCACCGCGCGGATCCTGCTGGAGATCAAGGCGGTGAATTTCCGGCCGGAGGAGCCCTATACCTTCACATCAGGCTGGAAGAGCCCGGTCTATATCGACTGCCGCAAGATCATCTCCTTCCCTCGCGCCCGCAACCGCATCTGCGACCTGGCGGTGGAGAAGATCGGCCGGCACATCGGCTACGAATCCATCGACGTGGTGGTGGGCGGCGAGACCGCCGGCATTCCCTTCGGCGCCTGGATCGCCGACCGCATGATGGCCCCCATGGCCTATGTCCGGAAGAAGCCCAAGGGCTTTGGCCGCAATGCCCAGATCGAGGGCGAGGTTCCGGTCGGCCAGCGCACCCTGCTGGTGGAGGACCTGACCACCGATGGCGCTTCGAAGATCCGCTTCGCCAATGCGCTGCGGGAAGCCGGCACGATCTGCGACCACACCTTCGTGGTCTTCTACTACGGCGTCTTCCCCGGCAGCTTCGAGCAGATGAAGGCCATGGGGCTGAACCTGCACCACCTCTGCACCTGGTGGGATGTGCTGGAAGTCTGCCGCGAACGCCCCTACTTCTCGGAAGCGGCGCTGAAGGAAGTGCGGAAGTTCCTGGAGGATCCGGTGGGCTGGTCCGGCGCCCATGGCGGCATTTCCTCGCTCGCCGAGGCGAAGCCGAAGGACGGCACGGAGTAAGGGGGATAGGGCGATGGTACGGATCAGCGTCGATTTGCCGGAGGAGGTGGCCGCCGCGCTTCAGGCGGCTGCCAGCGCGCGCCAGTCCACGCCCGAGACGCTCGCCGCCGCCGCCATCCGGGATCGGGTCGCCGATCAGGCTGCGCTGGAGGCCGCGCTGCTCCAGGCCGAGGCGGAGATGGAAGCCGGCCTCGGCGTGCCGCATGACGAGGTGATGCTGGAAATGCACGCCTGGGCCGCGGAGATTCGAGCCCGCCACGCCAGCCGGTGAAGCCGGTTTCGTGAAGCTGGTCTGGATGCCGGTGGCCCTGCGCCACCTGCACGAGGCGCGTGATTATATCGCGCAGGACAATCCGGCCGCGGCCGATGCGCTTGTTGCAGGGTTGGTCCGCAGGGCCGAGTTACTCACCCGTTTTCCACAGGCTGGACGTACGCACGGCGGCACGCTCCGCATCATGGCGCTGCCGCCCACACCCTTCAGCCTGATCTACCGTGTCCATCCCGACCGTATCGCCATCCTCGCTGTCTGGCATGGAGCCCGCAAATGGCCGCCCTCCGGCTGATTTTCTCCCTCCTCCTCGCCGCCGCCCCCGCTTTCGCCCAGCCGGCGCGCGACAGCCTGACCATCGGCATCACCCAATACCCGGCCACCTTCCATCCCAATATCGAATCCATGGCGGCCAAGTCCTATGTCGGCGGCTTCATCCGCCGGCCGCTGACCAGCCGCGACCCCGACTGGAACCTGACCTGCCTCGGCTGCGTCACCGTCCCCAGCCTGGAGAACGGCCTCGCCACGCTGGAACAGACGCCGGATGGCAAGGCCGGCATCCGGGTGACCTGGGAATTGCGGGAGGGCTGGGCCTGGGGCGATGGCACGCCGGTGACGGCGGAAGACCTTCTGTTCGCCTGGCAGGCCGGCCGCGACTTTTCCACCGGCTTCGGCGGCAGCGAATTCTACCGCCGCGCCTATGAGGCGATCGTCGAATCCCCCCGCCGCATCACGCTCCGCTTCGACCAGGTCACCTTCGAATACGGCGCCAGCGGCGACTGGGTGCCCCTGCCCGCCCATATCGAGCGCGCCCGCTGGGAAGCCGAGCCCCGCACCTACCGCACCCGCAGCGCCTATGAGACGGAGCCCACCAATCCCGGCCTCTGGAACGGCCCTTTTCGAGTTGCCGCCACCACCCCTGGCACGGGCGTCACGCTGGAACGGAACCCGCACTGGTCCGGCCCGGCGCCCGCTTTCCGCCGCATCAACATCCGCACCATCGAGAATACCGCGGCGCTGGAAGCCCAGCTTCTCGCCGGGCAACTCGACATGGTGGCGGGCGAGCTGGGCCTGCCGCTGGAGCAGGTCTCGGCGCTGGAACGCCGCACCCGCAACCGCTTCCGCATCGAATACAAGCCCGGCCTGGTCTACGAGCATCTCGACCTGATGCTGGACAATCCAATCCTCGCCGACCTGCGGGTGCGGCAGGCGCTGGTGATGGCGATCGACCGCGGCCAGATCGTCGCCCGGCTGTTCGAGGGCCGCCAGCCGATCGCGCACACAACGGTCAATCCGCTGGACGGCATGCATGACGACGCCGTGCGCCAATGGCCCTTCGACCCCGCCCGCGCCGCCACCCTGCTGACCGAGGCCGGCTGGACCCCCGGCCCCGACGGCATCCGCCGCAATGCGGCCGGGGAGCGCCTGAGCCTCGAACTGATGACCACCGCCGGCAATCGGGGGCGGGAGGCGGTGCAGCAGGTGATCCAGGGCATGTGGCGCCAGGCCGGCATCGAGGCGCGCATCCGCAACGAGCCGCCGCGCGTCTTCTTCAGCGAGACGGTCAGCCGCCGCCGCTTCACCGGCGCCGCCCTGTTCGCCTGGATCAGCAGCCCGGAGAACGTGCCACGCACCACGCTGCATTCCGACGAAATCCCGACCGCCGCGCGCAACTGGTCCGGCCAGAACTACACCGGCTTCCGCAATGCGGAGATGGACAGCCTGCTGGAGGCCCTGCCGATCGAGCTGGACCGGGAGCGCCGCCGCGTGTTGTGGCATCGCCTCCAGGCCATCTATGCGGAGCAACTGCCGGTGATCCCCCTGTGGTTCCGCTCCGACGCGCATGTCTGGCCGACCTGGCTGGAAGGGGTGCGGCCGACCGGGCATCTCAGCCCCTCCTCCAACTGGGTCGAGGAATGGCGGGTGACGCGCTGATGCTGGACCATGTGTCCATCGCCGTCACCGACCTGCCCCGCGCCGCGCGCTTCTACGATGCGGTGATGCCGCTGCTGGGCATGGGCTGCGTGTGGCGGGAGGATCGGGCGATCGGCTATGGGGCGCGGGATGCGGCCGGCTACCTGACCATCCGCCTCGGCGCCATGCCAGCCGACCCGGCCTGCCACTGGGCCTTCGGGGCGCCGGACCGCGCTTCCGTGCGGGCCTTCCATGCGGCCGGGGTGGCGGCGGGGGGCAGCGACGATGGCGCGCCGGGGCTGCGGCCGAACTACCACCCGGCCTACTACGCCGCCTTCCTGCGCGACCCGGACGGCAACCGGGTGGAAGCGGTCTGCCACCGGGCCGCGGCATGATCCGCCTGCTGGCCGGTCGGCTGGTGCAGATCGCGGTGACGCTGGCGCTGCTGTCGCTGGCGATGTTCCTGCTGATCGGGCTGATGCCGGGCGATCCCATCGACCTGGCTTTGGCCGGCGACCCCCGCCTGACGGCGGAGGATGCGGCGCGGATGCGGGCGCTGCATGGTCTCGATCAGCCGTTGATGACCCGCTACCTCGCCTGGGCCGGGTCGCTGCTGGCCGGCGAGGCCGGCTATTCGCGGCTGTTCGCGCAGCCGGTCGCGCAGATCATTGGTCCGGCGCTGCTGTCCACCCTGGTGCTGCTGGGCGCGGCGGTGGCGGTTTCCGCCCTGCTGGGCCTCGCACTCGGCGCCCTGGCGGCGATGCGGCCGCGCTTCGCGCCCTTCGCCGATGCCATCGCCATCCTCGGCCAGTCGGCACCGAGCTTCTGGCTCGGCATCCTGCTGATTATCGTCTTCGCCGTGACGCTGGGCTGGCTGCCGGCCGGCGGCGCCGCCGAGATGGGCGGGGTGGAGGCGCTGCGCTTCCTGGTTCTGCCGGTGGCGACGCTGGCCATGGCGAACCTCGCCGCCTATGCGCGCCACAGCGCGGCCGAACTCAGCAATGTGCTGCACGCCCCCTGGATCACCGCCGCCCGCGCCCGTGGCGCCGGGGAGATGCGCATCCTGCTGCACCATGCCGCGCCGAATGCGGCGGTGCCGGTGCTGCAGGTGGCCGCCCTGGATGCCGGCAGCCTGGTGGGCGGCGCGCTGATCACCGAGACGCTGTTCGCCCGGCCCGGCATGGGCAAGCTGATCTATGACGCGGTGATGGGCAACGACACCAACCTGGCGCTGGTGGCACTGCTGCTGGTGGCGCTGGTGACGATGCTGGCGACGCTGGCCGCCGATATGGCCCAGCGCGCGCTGGACCCACGGCTGGCATGAGGATGTCTGGACGCAGGAGAGGCCCTCTCCTCCCAACGGGGGGAGAGGGTTGGGTGAGGGGGGACCTGCCATGGGCTTGGTATCCCTTGCCGCACAACCCGCTTTGCATCCTGGCGAGCCCCCCTCACCCCGACCCTCTCCCCCCGTCGGGGGGAGAGGGAGTGCCGGGACGGCATCCATGAGGCTGCGCCTCGGCCTTTTGCTGCTGGGCCTGCTGGCCGCCGGCGGCCTCGCCGCGCCGCTGGTCTCCGTTTGGATGGGCCTCGATCCCTTCGCGCCGGATCTGTTCAACCGCTTCGCCCCGGCCTCCGCCACCAACCCCCTCGGCACCGACGATCTCGGGCGGGATGTGCTGCTGCGGCTGCTGGAAGGGGCGCGGGTGTCGCTCGCTGTGGGGGTGGCGACGGCGTTGGCGGCGACGCTGCTTGGCACCGGCATCGGGCTGCTGGCGGCCTGGCGCGGCGGGGTGCTGGATGCGGTGCTGATGCGGCTGGCCGATGGCATGCTGGCCCTGCCCGCTTTGCCGGTGCTGGTGGTGCTGGCCGCCGTGGATACCGGGCGCATCGGCCTGCCGCGCGGCGAGGCCGCCTCCGACATTTTCCGGATCGTCGCCATCCTCTCCGTCTTCGGCTGGGTCGGCGTGGCGCGGCTGGCGCGGGCGGCGGCGCTTTCCGTCCTGGCGCGGGACTATGTGCGGGCGGCCCGCGCGCTGGGCGCGACGGAGGCACGGGTGCTGCTGCGCCATGTGCTGCCCAATATCGCCGGCCCCATCGCCATCGCCGCGGCGCTGACGGTGGCCGGCGCCATCCTGGCCGAGAGCACGCTGAGTTTCCTGGGACTTGGCATCGCCCCGCCGGCCGCGAGCTGGGGCAATATGCTGGCCAATGCGCAGGACCTGGTGTTCAGCGCACCCTGGGTCGCGGTCTGGCCGGGGCTCGCCATCCTTCTGGCCGTGGCAGGCTGCACCCTGGTGGCGGATGGTTTGCGCAGGTAAGGTTTTCCCAAATCCGGGGGAAACATCATGCCGCAAGGTGCCGACCGCATCCTGACCAGCCACACCGGCAGCCTGCCGCGCCCGCGCGCCCTCACCCGCCTGCATGCCCGCCGCGCCCGCGGCGAATCGGTGGATGCGGCGGAGTTGGAGGCGGCGGCCCAGGCGGCTGTGGAGGCCATCGTCCCGAAGCAGATCGCCGCCGGCATCGACATTCCGAACAATGGCGAGCAGGGCCGCGAATCCTTCGTGCTGTATCTGCGCGACCGGCTGACCGGGCTGGGCGGCGAGAGCCTGCGCGGCGGCTGGCAGGACATCGACGCCTATCCGGAGTTCAAGGCCGACCTCCAGGCCGCCAATGCGGGCAAGGAGACGGCGAGCATGACGGCGAACCTGCCCGCCGCCGTGGGCGATGTGCGCTATATCGGCGATGCCGCCATGGCCGCCGAATGCGCCGAATTCGCCCGCGCTTTGGCGCCGGCCAAGGGCCAGTACCGGCAGGCCTTCCTCGCCGCGCCCTCCCCGGGCATCGTCGCGGCCGTGGTGCAGAACAAGCACTACGACACGGAGGAAGCCTATCTGGCGGCGCTGGCCACGGCGCTGCGCCAGGAATACCGGGCGATCCTCGATGCCGGCTTCGTCCTGCAGCTCGACTGTCCGGACCTGGCGCTGGAACGCCACGCCTCCTACCAGGACCGGCCGCTGTCCGACTTCATCGGCTTCTGCGAACGCGTCGTCACCGCCATCAACCGCGCCATCGAGGGCCTGCCGAAGGACCGCATCCGCCTGCATGTCTGCTGGGGCAATTACGAGGGTCCGCATGATGCGGACGTACCGCTCGCGGATATCCTGCCCACCATCCTGCACGCCAGGGTCGGCGGCTTCGTGCTGCCCTTCGCCAATCCGCGCCACGCCCATGAGCACCGGCTGTTCCGCAAGCAGCCGCTGGCCGAGGACCAGATCCTGGTCGCCGGCGTCATCGACACGCTGACCAACTTCGTCGAGCACCCGGAGGTGGTCGCCGAACGGCTGGAACGCATCGCCGAGAGCCTGGGCGATCCGCGCCGTCTGATGGCCGGCACCGATTGCGGCTTCGACACGGCGGCCGGACGCGGCCGCGTCTCCGCCGATGTCGTCTGGGCCAAGCTGCGCAGCATGAGCGAGGGCGCGCGGATCGCGACCGAGCGGCTGCGTCCCTGATGTGCTGGCTCTGCACCATCCGGCGCCCGCCGCCCAAGCCAAGACCGAGGCCGAAGCCGGCCGAGCCTGCCCCAAGGCCGAGAACGGCCGGGTCCTTCAAGGAGAGAAACACCATGTTCCGCCGCATCCTGCTGGGCGCCGCAGCCGCGCTGATGGCCGCCCTGCCCGCTTTCGCGCAAACCCCGGCCTGGCCCGGCACCCGCCAGGTCCGCATCGTCGTCACCTACCCGCCCGGCGGCACCAGCGACTTCGTGGCGCGCCTGCTGGCACAGCGCCTGGGCGAGCAGACCGGCGGCAATTTCGTGGTGGACAACCGCTCCGGCGGCGGCGGCGTGATCGGCTGGACCAATGTGGTGCGCTCGGCCAATGACGGCTCGACCCTGCTGGTCACCGACAATTCGCTCGCCACCGCGCCGCCGCTGTTTCCCAATCTCGGCTTCGACGTGATGACGGACTTCACCCCCGTCTCGCTGATGGTGGACTACCCCACCGTCTTCGTCGTGCCGGGCAATGCCACCGTGCGCACGCTGCGGGACTATGTGGAGGCCGCGCGCGGCCAGGCGCCGGATGGCAATTTCTATGGCTCGATGGGCTCCGGCTCCTCCCCGCATCTCTATACCGAGTATCTTCAGGACATTGCCGGCATCCGCATGACCCATGTGCCCTATCGCGGCATGGGTCCGGCCTTCCTGGACCTGATGGCCGGCCGCGTTGGCCTGCTGATCGCCGCCCCGCCCACCGTGCTGGGCGCGGTGCGGGACGGAAGGGCGCGGGCCATCGCCATCGGCACCACGGGCGGCCGCATTCCGGCCCTGCCGGACGTGCCGACGGCCAAGGAGCTCGGCTTCGACTTCACCTATTCCTTCTGGTACGGGCTGCTCGGCCCGCGCGGGATGGACCCGGCGCTGGTCGCGCAGATCCGTGGCGAGGTGAACAAGGTGCTCGCCAATCCGGAAGTGCGGGACCGCTTCGTGCAGCAGGGCGCGACCCCGGTGGCCGGCGACGGCGCCGCCCTCACCGCCGTGATGCGCAGCGACCTGGACCGCTGGTCCGAGGTCGTGCGCACCAAGGGCATCGCGGTCCAGTAGAGTTGCCGCCGAAAAGGCTGACCTGCGGCCGGCGTCACGCCGGCCGAGGCCGCGAATGCGGCCCGCCGGTTGTCCGGCGAGCCAAGCCAGCGCCCGGCGCCTGAGGGGCTCTGGCGCGGTCACGCGAAAGGGCCGTTGGCATTATTGGTCGGCGTAGACGTGCCCTTCCTCCGCCGCGCCGGGATGCGTCACCGCACCCTGCGCGGCGGGACCCACCGTCTGGGCGTATTTCCACAGCGCGCCGGAGGTGTAGAGCGTCTTGCGCGGCACCCAGGCGGCGCGGCGGGCAGCCATCTCGGCCTCGGGCAGCATC
Organism: Falsiroseomonas oleicola; assembly: GCF_019029495.1. Classification (GTDB taxonomy): domain Bacteria; phylum Pseudomonadota; class Alphaproteobacteria; order Acetobacterales; family Acetobacteraceae; genus Falsiroseomonas; species Falsiroseomonas oleicola. Next base: position 20,355 of record NZ_JAERQM010000009.1, on the reverse strand, counting down.
ACGTCGATGGTGCCAGCCTCGGCGTCGATGACGATGGGGTCGCCATTCTTCAGCAGGGCGATGGGGCCGCCGACCGCGGCTTCCGGCCCGACATGGCCGATGCAGAAACCGCGCGTGGCGCCACTGAAGCGGCCATCGGTGATGAGCGCCACCTTGTCGCCCATGCCCTGGCCGTAGATGGCGCTGGTGGTGGACAGCATCTCCCGCATCCCCGGGCCGCCCTTCGGGCCCTCGTAGCGGATGATGATGACGTCGCCCGGCTTGTAGGCGCGCATCTCCACCGCCTTGAAGGCGTCCTCCTCGCAGTCGAAGCACAGCGCCGTGCCCTCGAACCGCAGTTTCGACATGCCGGCGATCTTCACGATGGCGCCTTCCGGGGCGAGCGAGCCCTTGAGCGAGACCACGCCGCCGATCGGGCTGATCGGGTCGCTGGTCGGGCGCACCACGTCCTGGTCCTTCGGGACGATCACCTCCCGGTGGTTCTCGGCGAGGCTCTTGCCGGTGACGGTGATGGCATCGCCGCGCAGGTAGCCACCCTCCAGCAGCGCCTTGATGATCACCGGCACGCCGCCGATGTTGAACACGTCCTGCGCCACGTAACGGCCGCCCGGCTTCAGGTCCGCGATATGCGGCGTGGCGCGCATGATCTCCGCCACGTCATGCAGGTCGAACTTGATGCCGCATTCATGCGCGATGGCCGGCAGGTGCAGCGCCGCATTGGTGGACCCGCCGGTGGCGCCGACGATGGCCGCCGCATTGAACAGCGCATCCCGCGTCACGATGTCCCGCGGCCGCAGATTTTTCCGAATCAGGTCCACCACGGCGCGGCCGGATTGCACGGCGTAGTAGTCGCGCGATTCATCCGGCGCGGGGGCGCCGGCGGAACCCGGCAAAGCGAGCCCCAAAACCTCGGAAATGCAGGCCATGGTATTGGCGGTGAACTGGCCACCGCAGGCGCCGGCGCCCGGGCAGGCATGCTGCTCCAGCTCCAGCAGGTCGGCGTCGGACATATTGCCGGCGGCGTGCTGGCCCACGGCCTCGAACACATCCACCACCGTCACGTCGCGGCCCTGGAAGCGGCCGGGGCGGATCGAGCCGCCATACATGAAGACGGAGGGCACGTTCAGCCGCACCATTGCCATCATCACGCCCGGCAGCGACTTGTCGCAGCCCGCCACGCCGACCAGCGCGTCATAGCAATGGCCGCGCATGGTCAGCTCGATGGAATCGGCGATGACGTCGCGCGACGCCAGGGACGACTTCATGGACTGATGGCCCATGGCGATGCCGTCGGTCACCGTGATGGTGGTGAATTCGCGCGGTGTCGCGCCGCCTTCCTTCACGCCGATCTTCACGGACTGCGCCTGGCGGGACAGCGCGATGTTGCAGGGCGCGGCCTCGTTCCAGCAGGTGGCGACGCCGACGAAGGGCTGGTCGATCTCCTCCTGCGTCAGGCCCATGGCGTAGTAGTAGCTGCGATGCGGCGCGCGTTCCGGACCCACCGTGGTGTGGCGGCTCGGCAGCTTGGACTTGTCCCATTTGGTCATGGCGCGTTTCCCGGCGGTTTGGGACTGGCGTGCCACAGGAAGCGCGGCACGGCCAGGGGCGTCGGATCACGGACTCTTGCCCCTGGCCCCGCAATCCGTGTTTTTCACGGATGATCCGATGCCGGCATGATGGCGCGTCCCAGAAAAGAACGGTGGAGCGACGCCCATGGCCGGCATCAGCAGAGCCTTCCTTCTCGCGGCAGGTACCGGCCTTGCGCTGCTGGCGATGCCGGCCAGGGCCGATCACCTCGACCCCCGCGTCGCCGGACCCTTGCAGCAGATGTTCCGGCTCGCGGCGATGCAATGCCAGCAGGGCAACCCCCAGGCCTGCCAGAGGGCGCAGCAGATGCGCCGGGTGGAGATGGACCTCAGCCGCGCCCAGCACGCCTGCCAGGCCGGCAATGGACAGGCCTGCCAGTATTTCCAGAATGGCGCGCAGCAGGTGGTCGGCGCCTGGCAGCAGCAGCAGCAGGCCGGGATGATCCAGGGTGGCGGCATGGCCGGCGGCGGTCAGGGCTATTCCAGCCAGCAGATGACGCAGGACCATCAGCAACGCATGCGCCAGCAGCAGCAGCAGTTCCAGCAGCACCAGGACCGGATGCGGCAGCAGCAGAACCAGTTCGACCAGCAGAACCAGCGCTGGCTGGAACAGCACCGGCGCTGAGGGACGTCAGGCTGGACGATCCGGGGGGTGGTGGGCGTAGTCTATGCGCCGGATACCCATATCAGGCGCCATGTCCGACCTGCCCAAAACACCCGACCACCGCATGACCCGCGCCCAGTTCTACGCCTGGGCGGCGCAGCAGCCGCGCGGCCGGTATGAGCTGGAGGAGGGCAAGGTGATCGCCATGGCGCCGGAACGCGTCCGGCATGTCCGCGCCAAGATGCGCACGGCCCGTGCCCTGGAAGACGCCATCGCCGCCGCCGGCCTGTCCTGCGAGGCGCTTATCGATGGCGCCGCGATCGAGATCGGCGACCACACCGCCTATGAGCCCGATGTGCTGGTCACCTGCGGTGCGCCGGTCGATGGCGATGCCCTCGCCGTGCCGAACCCCGTCATCGTGGTGGAGGTCGCCTCGCCGTCCTCAACCCGCGGCGATCATGTGGTCAAATTCGCGGCCTATATGCGCGCGCCCTCGATCCGCCACTACCTGCTCCTGGCCGTCGAGACAGGCATCCTGGTGCATCACCGCAGGGCGGAGGATGGCACGATCCAGTCCGCCATCCTGCGCGAGGGTCCGCTCACTTTGGACCCGCCCGGCCTGACGATTCAGGTCGAGCAGTTGTTTCCGAAGGCGTAGGCGCCCTCAGCCCGCGATCCGCGCCAGCGCCGCGTCCAGCCGCGCCATCTCCGCCTGGAAGGCGGCCAGGCGTTCGCGGTTCTCCTCCACCACCTCCTCCTTGGCGCGGGCGACGAAGTCGGCATTGCCGAGCTTGGCCAGCACCTTGCCGGCCTCGGCCTCGGCCTTGGCGCGCGCCTGGCCGAGGCGGGCGCGTTCGGCCGAGAGGTCGATGACGTCGGCCAGCGGCAGCATCACCGTCGCCTCCCCCACCACCACCTGCGCCACGCCCTTCGGCACGGCGCCCTGCAACGGCCGCACCTCGGTGGCACGCGCCATGCGGCGGATCACCTCGATCCAGGCCTCGGCACGGGCCAGGGTGGTGCCGGAGGCGCCGGAGAGCAGCAGCGGCACGGTGATGGAGGGCGGCACGTTCATCTCGGAGCGCACGCCGCGCACCTCGCCGATCAGCCGCACCAGCCAGTCCAGCTCCTCCCGCGCCGCCTCGGCATCCGCCACCGGCACGGCGCCGGGCCATTCGGCGCGGATCAGGGTGCATTCGGCGCCATAGCCGAACTCGGCATGCAGGGCCTCGGTCATGAAGGGCATGGCCGGGTGCAGCAGCTTCAGGATGGTGCCGAAGACATGCTGCGCAGCGCCCTTCACCTCATCCTTGGCGGGTCCGTCCGGCCCGTTCAGTACCGGCTTGGCGAATTCCAGGAACCAGTCGCAGAAGCTGCCCCAGACGAAGCGGTAGGACGCTGCCGCATATTCATCGAAGCGGAAGGCTTCCAGCGCCGCCGTCGCCTCCGCCACCGCCCGGTTCGACCCATCGAGAATCCAGCGCGCCAGCGGCGTCTTCACGCTGGCCGGATCGAAGGCCGGGTCGGCCTTGATCCCGTTCATCTCCAGGAAGCGGGCCGCGTTCCAGATCTTCGTGCCGAACGACCGGAAGTCTTCCACCCGCTTGCGGCCGAGCTTCACGTCCCGGCCGGGGCCGGTGAGCGAGGCGATGGTGAAGCGCAGCGCATCGGTGCCATAGGCCTCGACCAGCTCCAGGGGGTCCATGACGTTCCCCTTGGACTTCGACATCTTCTGGCCCTTCTCGTCCCGGACGAGGCCATGGATGTAGACCTTCTCGAAGGGCACCTTCCCGTCCATGAAGTGCAGGCCCATCATCATCATCCGGGCGACCCAGAAGAAGATGATGTCGAAGCCGGTCACCAGGACGTCGCCCGGGTAGTATTTTGCGAGTTCAGGCGTCTTCTGCGGCCAGCCAAGTGTCGAAAAGGGCCAGAGCGCGGAGCTGAACCAGGTGTCCAGCACGTCCGGGTCGCGTACCAGCTCCACATCGCGGCCGAATTTCGCCCGCGCGGCGGCGCGCGCCTCCTCCTCGGTCTTGGCGACGAAGACCTCGCCATCCGGCGCGTACCAGGCCGGGATCTGGTGGCCCCACCAGAGCTGGCGGCTGACGCACCAGGGCTGGATGTCGCGCATCCAGGCGAAGAAGGTGTTCTCCCACTGGCGCGGTACGAAGACGGTCTGGCCGGTCTCCACCGCCTTGATCGCCGGCTGCGCCAGGGTCTTGGCGTCGACATACCACTGCATGGTCAGCCGCGGCTCGATCGGCACGCCGGAGCGGTCGCCATGCGGCACCTGGTTCACATGCGGCTCCACCGCCGCCAGCAGCTCCATCTCCTCCAGTTTTCCGACAATGGACTTCCGGGCTGCGAAGCGGTCCTGGCCTTCCAGGCTGCGGACGAAGGCATCCTCCGCCCAGGGGCCGGGGATCTCGGCCAGAGTCACCTTCGCATCCGGGTCGAGCACGGAAGGGCTGGCCAGCCCATGCCGGCGGCCGACCTCGAAGTCATTAAAATCATGCGCAGGCGTGATCTTCACCGCGCCGGTGCCCTTCTCCGGGTCCGAATAGCTGTCCGCCACCACCGGAATGCGCCGTCCGGTGAGCGGCAGCACGAGGTGCTTGCCGACCAGGTCGGCGTAGCGCGCATCCTCGGGATGCACGGCCACCGCCGTGTCGCCCAGCATCGTCTCGGGCCGCGTGGTGGCGACCGTCACGAAGCGGCCGGGCTCGCCCTCCACCGGGTAGCGCAGGTGCCAGATGCTGCCCTTCACCTCCCGGCTCTCGACCTCAAGGTCCGAGATCGCGGTCTGGAACACCGGGTCCCAGTTCACCAGGCGCTTGTCGCGGTACAGCAGCCCCTGGCTGTGCAGCGTCACGAACACTTCGCGGACGGCCTCGGACAGGCCCTCATCCATGGTGAAGCGCTCACGCGGCCAGTCCAGGCTGGCGCCGAGGCGGCGCAACTGCCGGGTGATGGTGCCGCCGGATTCGCGCTTCCATTCCCAGACATTGGCGAGGAAGGCCTCGCGCCCCATCTCGCGCCGCTTCAACCCCTGGGAGGCGAGCAGCCGTTCCACCACCATCTGCGTCGCGATGCCGGCATGGTCCGTGCCCGGCTGCCACAGCGCGTCGCGGCCCTGCATCCGCCGGAAGCGGGTCAGGATGTCCTGCACCGTCATGGTCAGCGCATGGCCGATATGCAGGCTGCCCGTGACATTGGGCGGCGGGATCATGATGGTGAAGGGCTTTGCCGCACTCTCGGGATGAGCGGCAAAGGCGCCTGAATCCTCCCAGCCCTGGTAGAGGCGGGGTTCGATGGCGGCGTGGTCAAAGGTCTTGTCGAGCATGCGGCATCCCTTCCCCGCCGGCCGGCTTCCGTCAAGGGGCGGCTGGACGGCGGCAGGCCTGCGGTTCATACGGGCCGGATCGGGTTGGGAACATCAAGATGCTGAGAATCGGTCGCCGTCCCCTGCTGGCGGGGCTCGCCACCACCGCCCTCGCCGCGCCGGCCCTGGCGCAGGCGCCCTGGCCGAACGGCCCGATCCGCATCGTCGTCCCCTTCCCGCCCGGCGGCAGCGTCGACACCATCACCCGCCTGCTTCAGCCGCGCCTGACGCAGGACCTCGGCGTGCCGGTGGTGATCGAGAACCGGCCCGGCGCCTCCGGCGCCCTCGGCACGGCCGCCGCGGCGCGCGCGCCGGCGGATGGCAATACCTGGGTGACAGTCTTCGACAGCCACTCCGTGAACCCGTCCTTCATCAGCAATCTCGGCTTCGACCCGAAGCGGGACCTGGTGCCCATCATGCTCATCGGCACCGCGCCGATGCTCATCACCACCCACAATTCCCGCCCCTGGCGGAAGCTGGAGGAGGTGATCGCGGCAGCCAAGGCGGCGCCGGATACCATCACCTATGGCAGCATCGGCGTCGGCAGCCTGTCGCACCTGACCATGTCGCTGATGCAGCAGCGCGGCGACTTCAAGATGGTGCATGTGCCCTATCGCGGCGGCGGCCCGATGAGCGCCGCGGCCGCGGCCGGCGAGCTCGACCTGCCGATGGCGAGCAACGCCGGCCTCGGCGGCCAGGTCGGGCAGACCCTGCGCCCGCTGGCGCAGACCGGCGGCCAGCGCTCCGCCCTGTTCCCCGACCTGCCGACCGTCTCCGAATCCGGCGTGCCGGGGATCGACGCCAAGGCCTGGTGGGCCATGCTCGGCCGCGCCGGCACGCCGGAGCTGATCCAGCGCCGCTTCCACGCGGCGCTCGCCAAGGCGCTGGAGGTGCCGGAGGTGCGCGCGCGGCTGGCGAGCCCGATGGGGGTCGAGATCGTCGCCTCCTCGCGGGAGGAATTCGGCACCTTCCTCGACCGGCAGATGGAGACCTGGGCGGGGGTGATCCGGGACAACCAGATCAAGCCGGACTGAGAGGAAGAGCGGGGCTCTGCCCCGCGCCCCGCCGGGGACGATGATCGTCCCCGGGCCCCTCCCAGTCTTTAGGGCGCGGCGCGGCCGATGACGCGTTCGATTTCGACTCGGACGAGGCGCTCGACCAGCGGCGGCAGATGCTGGTCGAGCCAGGCCTTCAGCAGCGGCCGAAGCTCCTCCCGCACCACATCCTCGATCGACGGGCCGCCACGATGCACCGGGGCATTGCGCTCCTGCGCCACGCTGCGCAGCAGGGAGGCCAGGGTCGCCGTGGTGGCGGCGGCCACGGCCGGGGCGATCAGCGAATCGAGGGAGGGCGCCGGCGCAGCCGGCGGCACCTCCGCCATCGGCGGCACGGCCACGGGCGCCGAGATGACGGGTGGCGGAAGCGGCGGTGCCGGGACGACCGGCGCCGCGATCTCCTCCGGCTCCGGTTGCGGCTCGGGCTCGGGCTCGGGCTCCTCCGCGACCACCGGCGGCTCGGGCGGCGGCGGTGGGGCGGCGACCAGCATCGCCTCGGTCAGGTCCAGCGGCTCCGGCTCCGCCGCGCCGCCCTGCTGCTGACCCTCCTGCGCCTCATCCTCATTCAGGATGCGGCGGATGGAGGCCAGGATGTCATCCATGGCCGGGTCCGAGGCCCCGCCGCCCGGACGGCCAGCACCGCCGCTCATGCCTCAGCGCCCCTGTTCGGCGTAGTCGCCGAAGCCGACCCAGCGATTCCGCACCTCGCGGTAATAGGCTTCCATGTCATAGATCTGCACAGGCAGGTTGAGATCCCGCGCGGTCAGGCGCCCCACCGAGGCCGCCAGGCTGTGCGAGGCGGTGATGACATTGGCCAGCGCCCGCACCAGGCTGACGCGGGCGTTCAGCAATTCCTGCTCGGCGTTCAGCACGTCGAGCGTGGTGCGGCTGCCCACCACCGCCTCCCGCTGCACACCGTCCAGCGCGATCTCGGCGGCGCGGATCTGGGCGCGCACGCTCTCCACCTGGGCACGGGCGGCGGTCAGCGTCTCCCAGGCCGAGGTCGCCTGCTGGCTGGCGGCGCGGCGCTGGTCGTTCACCACCTGCCGCGCCTGCTGCGCGGTCTGCCGCGCCTGCCGCACCTGGGAGTATTCCGCGCCGCCCTGGTACAGCGGCACCGTCAGGTTCGCCGTCACCTGGCTGCCGGTGGAGCGGGTGTCGGGCGCACTGCTGTTGTCGTTGCGGAAGGTGGAGCCGTTCAGGCTGACCTGCGGCAGCAGGGAGGAGAAATTCACGTCCACCAGGTCGCGCGCCGCTGCCTCGTCGAACAGGGCGGCCACGACATTCGGGTTGTTCTGGCCCGCCAGCGTGCCGGCCTCCGCCGCATTGGCCATCGGCACGCGCAGCGGCTGCGGCGCGATCAGCCGCTGCGGTGGCTGGCCGACGAGGCGGGCGAAGGTGGCGCGGGACTGCTGAAGCCGCCCTTCCGCATCGGCGCGGGAGGCGCGGGTGCCGGCGAGCCGGCTTTCGGCCTGGGCGACGTCGGTGCGGGTGATCTCGCCGACCCGGAAGCGCTCGTTGGTGGCCTGGAGCTGGCGGGTCAGCACCTGCTCGTTGTTGATGTTGAGGCGCACCTCCTCCTGGTCCCGGATCACCGCGACATAGGCATTCACGGTGTCGGACAGCACCTGCTGTTCGGTCGCCAGCAGCCGGGCGCGCTGCGCCAGCACCTGGTTCTCCGCCCGGCGCGTGGAGGCGGTGGTGCGGCCGCCGCGATACAGCGGCTGGGTGACGCTGGCCTGGATCGAGGAGGTGTCGCGATCGGCACTGGCCCGGCCGCCGGTCGCGGTGTTGGTGCTGCGGCCCTGCGCGGTGCCGACGCTGCCGGCCACCTGCACGGTCGGCCGCCAGCCCGCCAGCGCCTGCGGCACATTCTCATCCACCGCGCGAAGCTGGGCGCGGGCTGCCTGCAGGGTGGGGTTATTGGCATAGGCGAGCGCCAGCGATTCCTGCAGCGTCTGGGCCGCGGCGGGGGCGATCAGGGCGGGCGGCGCCATCAGCAGGGTGGCGAGCGCCAGGGTCGAACGGTTGAACATCATCGGTCGGCGGCTCCTACAACCCGCAAGCAAAAGCGGGGCGACCGGATGACCGGCCGCATGGCATGGTTCAGAACACGAAGCCTGGCGCAGGCTGGAATTGCGGGAGCGGCAGCGTGGCGCAATCGAAGGCGTCCGTCACGCTGAAGCTGCCGCCGGCGCGCAGCCCGACCACGGCGCGGGAAAAGGCGCCGCGATGGGGGGCGGCCAGCACGGTGGCCAGCCGCCCGCCCTCGGCCAGTTGCAAGGCAATACGCTCCGGCACCGAAGGCACCTCGCCCTCGATCAGGATGGCGTCGTAGGGGGCACCGACCGGGTGGCCGGCCAGCGGGTCGTGGCGCAGCAGGGTCACCGCGCCGGCAGGCAGCAGGGCGGCGCAGGCGGTCTGGGCGATGTCGGCCAGCGCCGGGTCCGATTCGACCGCGTCCACCCGCGCGCCGCAACGCGCCGCGACGGCAGCGCTGTAGCCGGTGCCGGCGCCGAGCACGAGCATCCGGTCGCCTTCCCGCAGCCGCAGCAACTGAAGCAGACGGGCGATCATCATCGGCTGAAGCAGCGCGCGATCGCCCGGCAGGCGCACATCCTCATCCGCATAGGCGCGGGGCGCGAGCGCGGGCGGCAGGAAGGCCTCCCGCGGCAGGTCGCCCATGGCCGCCAGCAGCGCCGGGTCGGTCACCTTGTTCGGCCGCAACTGGCCATCCACCATGAAGCGGCGCGCCGCCGCCATGCCGGGATCGGAGGGAGACATCATCGCTGCGCGATCCAGGTCCATCATCGCCGCCTTGTTCATATCCGCGCTTATACGGGCCGTCCGGCCGCCGGCCAAGCAGCACTTCCGCGCCGCAGCATGCGCGCAGAGTGCTTAACCGCGCTTGACCGAAACCGCGTGCTGCCGGATAGAGGCGCCGCTTCGTCATGCGGACTTTTGCAGGACAGGGGCGCCATGCTTGGCCGCGTGGCAGAGTGGTGATGCAGCGGACTGCAAATCCGTATATGCCGGTTCGATTCCGGCCGCGGCCTTTCCCTTCCCCGCTTCCGCGACAATCGTCGCGAGGCGGGTTTACCCCGGCCGGGGTGCTTGCTATAGCCCGGCCACTGGCTGATCCGGCGTGGCGCAGCGGTAGCGCAGCGGACTGTTAATCCGTTGGTCGTTGGTTCGAATCCAACCGCCGGAGCCACTTCCCCAAGTATTCTGCCACTTTCGCCGCACTGCGTTTGCCGGCCCACAGACCAGCCCACAAATCCGGCACGCCCTGTATCGGCCCGAATCTGATGCATGTCTCCCTTTCTTGAAGGCCTTCCGAGAAAGCGGGCACGCCACGGCGCGCGAATCCACCAATCTCGCGCTCCTCGACTGCGAGCGATCAGCACGCGGTTGGAGGTCACAATCCACCAAGTGTGCTGGATCTGCGAACGGACGCCATGCTGGTCACCCAAGGTAGCTGGGACAAGATGGACAGGCTGATCGCGTCGAGATTGCAGATCCCCGTGAGCTGGCGCCCAAGCATTGGCTAGGCGCCTGCGAAATCAAACGACACTTTTTTGGGGCAAGGCGCAGGCGCAGGCCGTTTCTGCATTTCCCCTGCATTCACTGGTTGCACATTCACTGGATGTCGCGGCTGTCGCCATAATTCTGCAAAGACCACGATCGATGAATGTGCCGGGCCAGATGCTCGGCTTCCTGGCCGCGATACACGACATCGGCAAGTTTTCCCGCAGCTTCCAGGCCAAGGACATGACGCATTGGCCGCAGGCCGCGCTCGGCCCGCGGCCCAAGGCCGTGCCCTCCGGAGCGCGGCACGATGCCTTGGGACTGCATCTGCTGCGCAAGCCGCTGGCGCGGCTTCTGGATACGGCGCTGCCACCCTTGCAGGATGGACGGCCGGCCTGGATCGACGGCCTTCGCGCGCCATTGCTGCGGGCTGTCGCCGGACACCACGGCCGCCCACCAGCGATGCCGCCAGCTCCACCGACCACGGCAGAGCTGTGCCCGGCCTGCATCGATGCCGCTTCGGATTTCCTCGGCGCCATGCACGCCCTGTTCGGGAGCCCCGTGTTGCCCTGCCCCAAGGAGGACCGAGACGTCGCGCGGCTCGGCTGGCACCTCGCGGGGCTGGTGACCCTGGCAGACTGGGTCGGCTCCCGGCAGGCATGGTTCCCCTATGCGGCGGCGGTCGATGACCCTGCCGCCTATCTTTGGGATCACGCGCTGCCGCGCGCCGCGGCGGCGCTGGCAGCGGCGGGTCTGGCGCCAGCCGCGCCTTCGCGTTTCGCCGGGATAGGCGGCCTGTTCCCGGCCATTGTTCAGCCTTCGCCGGTCCAGCTCTGGGCCCAGAATGTCGATCTGCCGGAGGGTCCCATCCTCGCCGTGATCGAGGACATGACGGGCAGCGGCAAGACCGAGGCAGCGGTAACGCTGGCGCATCGCCTGCTGGCGGCGCATCGCGCCAGCGGTGTGTTCCTCGCTCTGCCGACCATGGCCACCGCGAATGCGATGTTCGGCCGTCTTACCGAGGCCTATCGTGGCCTCTTCGCGGCCGAGGCCCGGCCGTCGCTGGCTTTGGCACATGCCCGCGCGGCCCTGGACCCGCGCTTCGCCACCGCCATTCCCGCGGAACCCGGGCCCACGGGCCGCCGACCCGCCGACCCGGCCGACGAACCCTCCGAGGCGCATTGCGCCGCCTGGCTAGCCGAGGATCGCCGGCGCGCTCTGCTGGCGCAGATCGGCGTCGGCACCGTGGACCAGGCGATGCTGGCCGTGCTGCCGGTGCGGCACGCGGCGCTGCGGCTTCAGGGGCTGGCCGGCAAGGTGCTGGTGATCGACGAAGTGCATGCCTTCGACGCCTATATGCAGCGCGAAATCCTGACGCTTTTGGAATTCCACGCGGCGTTGGGCGGGTCGGTGGTGCTGCTGTCGGCAACGCTGCCGAAGGCGCTGCGGCAACGCCTTGTGAACGCCTTCCGCAAGGGGCTCGGTGCCAGGACGCTGCCACTGGCACGCAACGACTATCCGCTGGCGACGCTGGCCGGGGCCGCTGACGTGTCGGAACACCCCTGCGCGCCGCGAGATGGCCTGCCAAGGCGCGTGGAGGTCACGCGGCTTCAGGACGCCGAGGCCGCCCTGGCCCGCATCGTCGAGGCAGCCCGAACCGGCGCGGCGGTGGCCTGGGTGCGCAACACGGTGGACGATGCGATCGCCGCGGCGCAGGCGCTGCGGGCCATGGGCATTCCCGCTTTGCTGTTCCATGCGCGCTTCGCCATGGTCGACCGCCTGGCCATCGAGGCCGAGGTGATGCGCCGTTTCGGCCGTGACGGCGACGCCAGGACGCGGCCCGGCGTGCTGGTGGCGACGCAGGTGGTGGAGCAGTCGCTCGACCTGGATTTTGACCTTCTGGTGACGGACCTTGCGCCCGTCGACCTGCTGATCCAGCGCGCCGGGCGGCTGTGGCGCCATGCCCGTGGGCCGCGCCCGGTGCCAGGGCCGGAGTTGCTGGTGGTGTCGCCGGAGCCGGTGGAGGCGCCTGCCGCCGACTGGATCAAGGCGGCCCAACCCGGCACGGGGGCCGTCTACAGCGACCCGGCGCTGCTGTGGCGTAGCGCCCGGGCGGTGTTTTCCCGCGGCGCCATCGTCACGCCCGACGATATGCGGCCTTTGATCGAGGCCGCCTTCGATCGCGACGCGCCCGGCGCCGTGCCCCCTGCCCTCGCCGCGGCAGCGCGGCAGGCCGAGGGGCGGGACCGGGCGGCGCAAGGCGTGGCGCGGATGAACCTGTTGGAGTTCGACGCCTGCTGGGACCGTGATGCCGGCTTCTGGGAGCCTGAGACACACACCCCGACACGGCTGGAGGACCGCCCGACCGTGACGCTGCGCCTGGCGCGGCTGCGCGATGGGGCCGTGGTGCCCTACGCTCAGGATTCCGATCTGGGCCGCGCCTGGGCCCTGTCCGAGGTCACGGTGGCACGCCACCGCATTGCGACCTGCCCGGCGCCGCCGGGACTGGAGGCTGCAGCGGATGCGGCAAAGCAGAGCTGGGGGCGGTGGGAGCGGGAGTCGGACCGCGTGGTCCTGGCGTTGATGACGGAGACCGCACCCGGTTTCCAACTGCGTTTCCTCTCCGGATCCGGCGAAGCGACGATGGCAGACTACGACACTTCCGCCGGGCTCCGTTGGCCATCATCCGCAACCTCAGATGGCGCCACCCCTATAACCTCAGGTTGACATTGCTGCGATTTCAGAATGACCATGCTCTCGAGGAGGACGGAGCTCGTGTCAGAAGTCGATCCGACCGGCGCTACGCGCGCGTCGCCGCTTAATCTCCTCGTCAACCAGTGGCTGCCAGTACGCCGAAGAAGCGGACAGCTCGATACGATTAGCCCGGCCCAGATCGCCGAAAATGACGACCCGGCCGTGGCGCTGGACTGGCCACGTGCCGATTTCCGTATCGCCGCGCTGGAGTTCCTCATCGGCCTGCTCGCCACCGCCTGCCCGCCCAAGGGAGCGCGGGATTGGTTCGATGGGTGGCAGGTGCCGCCGGATGCCGCCACGCTGGATGCCGCCTTCGCGCCGCTCGCCCACGCCTTCCATCTCGATGGGCCCGGGCCGCGCTTCCTTCAGGACTTTGAGGATCTGGTCTCCGACGCCGAGCCCGTCGAACGCCTGCTGATCGACTCACCCGGTGCCAGTACCTTGCGCCAGAACACGGACCTGCTGGTGCGGCGCGGCCGGCTTGCGGATCTTGGGCGGCCCGCGGCGGCGATGGCGCTGTTCACCTTCCAATCCTGGGCGCCGGCCGGCGGTGCCGGCAATCGCACCGGGCTGCGCGGCGGTGGGCCGATGACCACGCTGGTGCTGCCGGGCGACCGACCGACCCTTTGGCAGCAGGTCTGGGCCAATGTCCCGCTCGGCCGCCCCGCCGAGGCCGAGGACCTGCCGCGCATCTTCCCCTGGCTGGTGCCGAACCCGTCGCGCGACGTGGTGCCCGAGGATGTGCATCCCCTGCAATGCTGGTGGGGCATGCCGCGCCGAATCCGCCTGGATTTCGCGATGGCGGAGGCACCACAAGCATGCGGCCTGACCGGCATGCCAGATGCTGTACAGGTGCGGTCCTGGCGGCAGCGGCCGCGCGGTTCCAATTATATCGGATGGGGCAAGGTGCATCCGCTGACACCGCACTACGCCCTGAAGGCCGGCGGCGAGTTCCTGCCGCTGCATCCCCAACCCGGCGGCATTGGCTATCGCCACTGGCTTGGCCTGGTCGCCGCGGCGCCGGATGGCCTCCGGCTACCTGGCGACAGCGTCGCCACCTGGCGCGACGAACGGGAGGTCGACTCCCAAGTCTCGGCCCGGCTGCTCGCGGCTGGCTACGACATGGACAACATGAAGGCGCGCGCCTTCCTGGAATCCGAGATGCCTTTGCCGGCCCGGGCGGATGACGCGCTGGCCACACGGCTGGTGCTCTCCGCCAACCAGGTCGCCGGCCTGCTGCGCAGCGCGGTGCGCTACGCCCTGTTCAGCGCCGGCGCCACGGTGAAGCTGGACTCCGAATTGCTGTCCAGCCTGCGCGAGAGGCTGTGGGAGCAGACGGAGGCCGACTTCTTCCGCCTGCTCTCCCAGGCCCCGGCCGATGTTTCGCAACGCAGGCTCGTCCGGCTGCGCGCCCTCGCTCTGGCGCTGTTCGATGAGGCGGCACCGCTGACGCCGGAAAACGGCGGCGCCGCGCCGCGCATCTCCCGCGCCCGCCGCAACCTGGTCTTCGCGCTGACCGGCTTCGGCAAGGAGGGCGCGGCGCTGTTCACTACGCTCGGCCTGCCTGCGGCGGAAGCGAAGGCGAAAAAGAAGGGCAAGGCCGCATGATCCAGAACCGCCAGGGCGCCGCCATCTGGTGGCGCCGGATGACGCCCGACCCCGCCCGCGATCATCGCGGTGACCGCGCCGCCCTGGCCCAACTGCGCCGCTGCCCCAGTGTGGCCGCCGCCATGCAACAGCCCGCCACCATCCAGCTTTTCCAGCTCTGCCAGGCAACGGAAGCCTATGACCTGCCCGCCATCTCGCTCGCCGCCGCCGTGCTGGCGCATGTGCGGGAGGATGTGTCTGGTCGCGTCGCCGGGATGCTCGGTCCGGAAAGCTCAGACCGGCCGGAGACTGCACTGCTGAAGCCGCTGCGGTTCCGCCGCCTGCTGGAAGCCAGCGATGTGGAGGAATGCCTGCCCGCCTTCCGTCGCCTGGTCGCCCTGATGAGCGGCAAGGCGAATGTCGGCGACTTGGCCGCCGCCCTGTTCGACTGGCCGGACCGCTACCGGGGCGACGAACGCAAGCGCCGCTGGGTCTTCGACTACTGGAAGGCCAATCCGCAAGGCGCCGCAGCCCAACCCGCCGAGGAACCCGTCGCATGAGCCGCTTCCTGCAACTGCACCTGCTGACCTTCTTCCCGCCCGCCAACATGAACCGCGACGATACCGGCCGCCCAAAAACCGCGGTGGTGGGCGGCGTGCCGCGGCTGCGCCTCTCCTCCCAGGCCTTGAAACGGGCCTGGCGCACGGCGCCTGTCTTTGCCGAGGCGCTGCGCGGCCATATGGGCAGCCGCACCCAGCGGCTGGGCGAGGTGCTGCGCGACCATCTGACATCCGGCGGCATGGCCGGCGACAAGGCCATCGAGGTGGCGCGCGAGATCGCCGGCATCTTCGGCAAGATCAAGGACGCCAAGGACAAGGATTCGACGCGCATCGAGCAGCTCGCCTTCATCGCGCCGGAGGAAAGCGCGGCAGCGCTGGCACTGGCCGATCGTGCCATGGCGGGCGAAAAGATCGACGCCAAGACGGCCGACCTGCTGCGCACCGCTGACACTGCCGCCGATATCGCCCTGTTCGGCCGCATGCTGGCCGCGGACCCGGACTACAACCGCGAAGCCGCGGCGCAGGTGGCGCATGCCATCACCACGCATCGCGTGACGGTGGAAGACGACTATTACACTGCGGTCGACGACCTAAAGACCTCGGCCGAGGATGCCGGCGCAGGCTTCCTGGGTGAGGCCGGCTTCGGCTCCGGCGTCTTCTACCTGTATCTCTGCATCGACCGCGCGCTGCTGGTGCGGAACCTTGGCGGCGATACGGCGCTTGCAGCCACCGCGCTCGGCGCCCTGGCGGAAGCCGCCGCCACCGCGGCACCGCGCGGCAAGCAGAACAGTTTCGCCGCGCATGGGCGGGCCAGCTTCATCCTGGCCGAGAAGGGCGATCTGCAACCCCGCACCCTTGCTGGCGCCTTCGCGCGGCCGGTGGTGGGCGACGATCTGATGGAGGATTCCATCAAGGCGCTCACTCGCTTCAGGCAGGACATTGACGCCGCCTACAAGCAGGCGCCGGAGCCTTCCGCGATCCTGCATGTCGGCCATGGCGGCAAGCTTGCC
Organism: Falsiroseomonas oleicola; assembly: GCF_019029495.1. Classification (GTDB taxonomy): domain Bacteria; phylum Pseudomonadota; class Alphaproteobacteria; order Acetobacterales; family Acetobacteraceae; genus Falsiroseomonas; species Falsiroseomonas oleicola. The sequence goes on along the minus strand of NZ_JAERQM010000009.1, from coordinate 4,286 downwards.
GACATCGTCGCCTTCTGCCGCGACTGACCATGCCGCATTACCTGACCTTCGCATTGGTCGCACCGCTGGCGTCCTTCGGCGCCATCGCGGTCGGCGAACGCCGCTCCGGCTGGGACCGGCCAGGGCGCTCCGCCGTGCTTGGCCTGGTCGGCGCCTGCCTTGGGCTGGAGCGCGAGGATGATGCGGCGCAGGCCGCGCTGGCCGAGGACTATGCGCTGGCGCTGCTGTGCCATGCGCCGGGGCGGCTGCTGGCCGACTACCACACCGCACAGGTGCCCTCCGCCCAGCGCGGGCGACGCTTCGCGACGCGCGCGGCGGAACTGGCCACGAAGGACCTGAACACCATCCTCTCGCGCCGCGACTACCGCAGCGATGCCTGGCACCTGGGTGCCCTGTGGCCGCGCGGCGCAGTGCCACGCTGGTCACTGGAGGAGTTGGCCGCGGCGATGCAGCGCCCCAGCTTCGTGCCGTATATGGGCCGCAAGTCCTGCCCGCTGGGGCTGCCGCTGGCGCCCGCCATCGCCGAGGCCGCGGATGCACCGACAGCACTCGCAGCGCGGCATGAAGCGGGGGCGGAGACTGCCTTCCGTGACCGCTGGCTGAACACGCGCCCGGGTGCGCCCAAAGACCCGCTCATTGTCACGCTGGATTCGGCCGATGCGGTGGACATCGCGGCCGATGACCCGCGCCGGTTGCGCACGGAGCTGCGCCGCGACCAGCCTCGCTCGCGCCGCCGCTGGCAGTTCGATCTAAGGGAGGAGCTGGTACTGCAGCTCGCAGCGCCATGACGGCCCTGTGGCTCAGCCGCATCCGTCTTCGCCAGGCGCCCTCGGTAGCGGCGCTGGCACATTTGCTCGTGCCGGAGGAGACGGGGGAGCAAGCGGCGGCGGCGCATCGGCTGATCTGGGCGCTGTTCAGTGACGGGCCGGACCGCCAGCGTGACTTCCTCTGGCGCCAGGACAGTCCGGGGCAGTTCCTGGCGCTGTCACCACGCCCGCCGAACCCGCTGCACGACATCTTTGAGATCGAGAGCAAGGATTTCGCGCCCACGCTGACAGCCGGGGACCGCCTGCGCTTCCGCCTGCACGCCAATCCGGTGGTGGCACAGCCGCAGGGGCCGGGGCAGCGCGGCAAGAGGCAGGACGTGGTCATGCATGCGCTCTACGCCACGCCCAAAGGCCAGCGGGCGTCGGTGCGGCTGGATCTGGCGCAGGAATCCGGGCGCGCCTGGCTGGCGCGTCAGGGCACGGCGCATGGCTTCAGGCCGCTCGGCGATGTGGCCGTCGATGGCTACGAGACCATCCGGATCGGCCGCGGTCCCAAGGCCCCAATGCGCTTCGGCGTGCTGGATTTCGAGGGCCTGCTGGAGGTGACGGATCCCGCCGCCTTTCTACCGGCGCTGGCAGCCGGCTTCGGTCGGGCGCGCGCCTTCGGCTGCGGGCTGATGCTGATTCGTCGCGCGACATGACGCGCGCCACGTGACGGCAGGAACAATGCCGGGGCTGCCACCACCCCGGCCGATCCCGCTCCGCGAACGCGCGGCCATCCTCTTCGTGGAGAAGGGGCGGCTCGACGTGCTGGATGGCGCTTTCGTCATGGTGGATGAGGGCGGCGTCCGCACGCATATCCCGGTGGGCGGCCTGGTCTGTCTGATGCTGGAGCCCGGCACGCGCACCAGCCACGCCGCCGTGGCGCTGGCGGCCCGGGCCGGCACGCTGCTGATCTGGGTGGGAGAAGCGGGCGTCCGACTTTATGCGGCCGGCCAGCCCGGCGGGGCACGCGCCGACCGTCTGCTGCTTCAGGCCCGGCTGGCGCTGGATGAGGAAAGCCGGCTGCGCGTGGTGCGGCGGATGTATGCCCTTCGCTTCGAGGAGGAGGCCCCGCAGCGCCGCTCCGTCGATCAGTTGCGCGGAATCGAAGGCGCCCGGGTGCGGGAGACGTACAAGCTGCTGGCGCAGCGGCATGGGGCGACCTGGAACGGGCGGTCCTACGATCCTGGCGAGTGGTCCACCGCGGACGTCGTGAACCGCTGCCTGTCGGCTGCGACGGCGGCGCTGTACGGCATCACCGAGGCTGCGGTGCTGGCCGCCGGATATGCCCCGGCGATCGGCTTCCTGCATACCGGCAAGGCGCAGAGCTTCGTCTATGACATCGCCGACATCGTGAAGTTCGAGACGGTGGTGCCCGAGGCCTTTCGGGTCGCCGCGGCTGTTCAGCAGGACCGACCGCTGGACGGGCGCCGGGTGGAGGACCCGGTGGCGGAGGTGCGTCGCCGCTGCCGCGACACCTTCCGCCGCACCAATATCCTGGCCCGGCTGATCCCGCTGATCGAGGATGTGCTGACCGCCGGCGGCCTGCCGATGCCGGAAGCCGCCCCCGAGGCGATGCCGGTGGCCTTCGACACGCCGGAGGGGTTGGGTGATGCTGGTCATCGTGGTTGAGAACGCCCCGCCCCGGCTGCGCGGACGGCTGGCCGTTTGGCTGCTGGAGGTGCGGGCGGGCGTCTATATCGGCGACTATGGTCGCCGCGTGCGGGAGATGATCTGGGGCAACGTCTGTGCTTACATCGAGGATGGCAACGCGGTGCTGGCCTGGTCGACGCCGAATGAAGTCGGGTTCGAGTTCGATACCTGCGGTCTGAACCGCCGTATCCCGGTTGATCTCGACGGCCTCCGTCTGGTGCGTTTTGTGGCTGAAGCGGCCCTTCCAGCGGAACCTGGGCCAACTTCCAACCAAACCCGCCGCCGAGGTCGTGGGGCGGCCTGAAAAGGCCGTTCGGGCCGGTAGGATCTTTGAGATGAGAATCAGCCAAATAAATCAGTGCACTGCACGAAGAGTGTTCCCCGCAGGCGCGGGCTGTGCGGAAATCCAGGCGGCGCGTTCCCTTGCCGGCCTGAGTGTTCCCCGCAGGCGCGGGCTGTGCGGTTGGGCCGAGTACCACGAGGGCAAGTGTTCCCCGCAGGCGCGGGGATGTCCCGGCGCATGAGGTCATCCTGCAGCTGAGGGGGATGTGTTCCCCGCAGGCGCGGGGATGTCCCGTCCACGAACATGTCGGTCTCCAGCGGATCACGGTGTTCCCCGCAGGCGCGGGGATGTCCCGCACGAGGAAATCCCCGAGGAGCATCGCGCGACGTGTTCCCCGCAGGCGCGGGGATGTCCCGTCGCACGCGCCGATCTGCTGCACCGGGACCAGGTGTTCCCCGCAGGCGCGGGGATGTCCCGTCCGCGCCGATGAAGCGGCCGCCCTGGATGCCGTGTTCCCCGCAGGCGCGGGGATGTCCCGGCCGCCGCCTGGTTTGCCGCCCGCGCCGATTGGTGTTCCCCGCAGGCGCGGGGATGTCCCGGATCGGTCCGTTGTAGGCCCAGCCATCATTCAGTGTTCCCCGCAGGCGCGGGGATGTCCCGGCGAATCGCACCGACTGGATGGCGCGCAACAGGTGTTCCCCGCAGGCGCGGGGATGTCCCTACCTGGCCACCCTGCCGCCGCGCTGGCCGGCCGTGTTCCCCGCAGGCGCGGGGATGTCCCAGCCCGTCGCGCGTCCAGCCGGCCGGGCCGTGCGTGTTCCCCGCAGGCGCGGGGATGTCCCGGCGCTGGTGCTGGAGGGGAAGAACGCCCTGCGGTGTTCCCCGCAGGCGCGGGGATGTCCCGGGTCAGGATGTCCCGGCGTCGCAGTCCGGCCAGTGTTCCCCGCAGGCGCGGGGATGTCCCGGCCACCGTGGTGCGTTCCTGGATACCCAGGATGTGTTCCCCGCAGGCGCGGGGATGTCCCGGCCTCACGCAGCCGGGGAGGCGGGCGGTGAAGGTGTTCCCCGCAGGCGCGGGGATGTCCCGGCGGACGACTGGGGCAGGGAGGTCCGGAACCAGTGTTCCCCGCAGGCGCGGGGATGTCCCGGCGTGCGGCTGGGTGTGCTCCGGCAGATGCGCGTGTTCCCCGCAGGCGCGGGGATGTCCCGAGCGGGGTGCATCCCTTCAACTTCGCCGGCTCGTGTTCCCCGTAGGCGCGGGGATGTCCCGCCGAAGAAGCTGATCATCGCGCCGGATCAGCAGTGTTCCCCGCAGGCGCGGGGATGTCCCGCCTCGGTTGTAGGCGTCGCTGATTACGCGACGGTGTTCCCCGCAGGCGCGGGGATGTCCCGGGGGCCTCGGTTTCCATCCCGCTCGGCACGTCGTGTTCCCCGCAGGCGCGGGGGGTAGTGGGTCAGTTTGACCGGCCCTGAATATATTCCGCTCAGGCAAGGCGTGCGTCGCGGCGGGCCGGGTGGCATACTGAGCACATGGCAGAGAA
>NZ_JAERQM010000008.1 GCF_019029495.1 Falsiroseomonas oleicola | reverse complement strand
CCAGCGCCGGAGGGGATCGAACGCGACCGCGTCTCCCTTACAGCGCCGGCCGCCCCCGTCCGCGCCATCCAGCAGCCTTCATGAATTATGCGGGCTACTACGCCGATCCGAACAACTGGGCCGGCGAAATCCTGCACAGCAACCGCCAGCGTGGCAGCAATGCCAGCTACTATACGAATCCGGAAGTCGACCGCCTGCTGGACGAGGCGCTGGCCACCCCGGATCAGGCGAAGCGGGAGCCCCTGTATCAGCAGGTGGCGCGCATTTCGTCGGAGGATGCGGCGGCGATCTTCATCCACAACACCAAGTGGTACGGACCCTTCCGCAAGAATGTCAGCGGCGTGCGGTTCTGCCCGATCGGCGATGGGCAGGAAATGCGCTGGCTTCGCGTGACGTGAGCTTGCGCACCCGGTGAGGATCCTTGTCCTGGTCGTCAACCGCATGGTCTGGTTCATCCCGACCCTGCTCGGTCTTCTCGCGATCGTCTTCTTCATCTCGCATGTGATCCCGGCCGATCCGGCGGCCTTCGCGGCGGGGGAGAATGCCTCCGCCGCCACCATCGCGGAGATGCGCCAGCGCCTCGGCCTGGATCAGCCGATGCATATCCAGTTCCTGCGCTATGTGATGTCCATCTTCACCGGCGACATGGGCAACAGCATCTATACCGGCCGCCCGGTGGTGGAGGATCTGCTGAGCCGCCTGCCGGCGACGCTGGAACTCACGCTGGTCACGGTGGTGGTGTCCACACTTGTCGGCGTGCCGCTCGGCGTCATCGCGGCGCTGCGGCGCAATTCCTGGGTGGACCATGCGCTGCGCCTCATCACCATCGCCGGGCTGGCCATCGCCAGCTTCTGGTTCGCCATCCTGCTGCAGCTGCTGTTCTCGATGCGACTGGGCTGGACGCCGCTGACCGGCCGCGTGGAGGGTTGGGGGCCGGAGCCGATCACCGGCTTCTACCTGATCGATTCCCTCATCAACCAGGACATGACGACGCTGGTCGATGCGCTGCATCACCTGGTGCTGCCGGTGGCGACGCTGGCGGTACCGGCGGCGGCGACCATCGTGCGCTTCACCCGCGCCGGCGTGCTGAACGCGCTGGAAAGCAGCTACGTGCTGTATGAGACAGCGATGGGCTATCCGCGCTGGCAGATCGTGTGGAAATACGTGCTGCGCAACGCGCTGATCGGCACCGTCACGCAGATCGGCCTGATCTTCGGCATATTGCTGGCCGGCGCGGTGGTGGTGGAGGCGGTGTTCGACTGGCCGGGGCTTGGCATGTTCGCTGTGAATTCCATCCTCAACTCGGACTACAACGCCGTCATGGGCTTCACGCTGATCGCCGGCACCATGTTCATCGTGGTCAATCTGCTGGTCGATATCCTGCAGGGGCTGATCGACCCGCGGGAGACCCGCTGATGTGGCGTGTATTGCGCAAGCTGGCGGAGGACCGGGCCTCGATGCTCGGCCTCTGCATGATCCTGCTGGTGGTACTGGCGGCGATCCTGGCGCCGATCCTTGCCACCCATCCGGGCGACGTCAACCAGTTCCACACCGCCATCCGCCTCAGCCCCCCCAATGCGGAGAACTGGCTGGGCACGGACCGCATGGGCAGCGACATCTATTCGCGGCTGCTGTTCGGTGCGCGCATCACCCTGACCATCGCCGTCGTTGCCATTCTGGTCGCGGTGCTGATCGGCGTGCCCATCGGCCTGATCGCCGGCTATTACGAGGGTCTTGGCAGTGACATCCTGATGCGCGGCTCGGATGTCTTCCTCGCCGTGCCGCAGATCGTGCTGGCCATTGCCATCGCCCAGACCCTCGGCCCCTCGATCGAGAACGTCATCCTGGCGCTGTCCGTCACCTATTGGCCCTTCTGGGCGCGGCTGGTCTATGCCGAGACGCGATCCTGCAAGAACGAGACCTTCGTGGAGGCCGCGATCGCGCTGGGCTGTTCGCCGTGGCGGGTGATGGTGCTGCATATCCTGCCCTCGATCTCCTCCTCCATCATCGTGCGCACCACCATCGGCATGGGCGGCACCATCCTCACTGCCGCGACGCTTGGCTTCCTCGGTCTGGGTCCGCCGCCGCCGACGCCGGAATGGGGGCGCACCATCGCGGAATCGCGCGAATTCCTTCCCATGGCCTGGTGGTATGCGGCCTTCCCGGGGCTTGCCATCCTGGTGGTGGTGATGGGCTTCAACCTGCTGGGCGACGGGCTGCGCGACGTGCTGGACCCCCGGCTGAGGCGGGCCGCGCGTGGACGCTGACCTCATCACCGTGCGTGACCTGCGTGTCTCCTTCGCCTCCGATGCCGGAATCGCGCGGGTGCTGGATGGCGTGCAATGTGGCATCCGCGCCGGCGAAATCCGCGGGCTGGTCGGCGAATCCGGCTGCGGCAAGACCACGCTGGCGCGCGCCATCCTCGGCATCCTGCCGCGCAATGCGGCGCGCATCGATTCCGGCACGGTGATGTTCGGCGGCCGCAACCTGCTCGACCTGCCGGAGGACCGGCTGGCGGCGGAGGTGCGGGGGCGGGAGATCGCCTATATCCCGCAGGACCCTTCCACCGCCTTCAACCCGGTCTTCACCATCGGCACGCAGATCGCCGACCTGATGCGCTGGAAATCACCCCTGGCCCGCGCCGCCAATCCGCCCAGCGGCCGTGCGCGGCGGGAGGCCGACCTGGCCCGGGTGATCGAGCTGCTGCGCCTGGTGCAACTGCCGAATCCGGAGGCGCTGCTGCGCAAGTATCCGCATGAGGTCTCGGGCGGCCAGCGCCAGCGGCTGATGATCGCCATGGCGCTGCTGCCGGAGCCGAAGCTGGTCATCGCCGACGAGCCGACCACGGCGCTGGATGTCACGGTGCAGGCGCAGATCCTGAAGCTGCTGAAGCAGCTCGCCCGCGAACGCAATGTCGCCGTGCTGTTCACCACCCACGACCTCGGCGCCGCCTACGAAATCTGCGACCGCATCACCGTGATGTATGCGGGGCAGGAGGTGGAGGAGGCGCCGGTCAGCGAATTCTTCGACCGCCCGAGCCACCCCTATACCCGCAAGCTGCTGGACAGCCTGCCCTCCGCCGAGACCGGGCTGCGCGGCATTCCGGGGGAGATTCCCCGCCTGATCGACCCGCCCGCCGGCTGCCGCTTCAACCCCCGCTGCGAACGCGCCAGCGACCTGTGCCGCACCGACCGCCCGCCGCCCGAGCCGGTCAGCCCCGGCCATATGGTGCGCTGCCACCATCGTCTGACGGAATTTTCCGCGTGAACGCGCCGATTCTGGAGGTACGGAACCTCCGAAAGTACTTCCCCGTGCGCAACCTGTGGAAGCGCCGCATCGGCTGGCTGAAGGCGCTGGACGATGTGTCCTTCGACGTGCAGCCGGGGGAAATCCTGGGCATCGTCGGCGAATCCGGCTGCGGCAAGTCCACCCTCGGCAAGACGCTGATGGGCATCCACACGGCGACGCAGGGGCAAGTGGTGTTCCAGGGCCGCGACATTGCGAAGCTGCGCCCGCACCAGAGCCGCGACCTGCGCCAGCATCTGCAGTACTGCTACCAGGACCCGGGCGCCTCGCTCGACCCGCGCTGGACCATCCGCGCCTCCCTGCACGAGCCGCTGATCGTGCATACCGCGCTGAAGGAGCCGGAGCGGGAGCAGCGGGTGCGGGAAATCCTGGCCGCGGTCGGGCTGCCGGCGACGCATCTCGACCTCTATCCGCATGAGATCAGCGGCGGGCAGCAGCGGCGCGTCGGGCTGGCGCGCATCCTGACGCTCAAACCCTCCGTCGTGATCCTGGACGAGCCGACCTCGGGGCTGGATGTCTCGGTCCAGGCGGTGATCCTGAAGCTGTTCCTGTCCTTGCAGCAGCAGTTCGGCCTGACCTATCTGTTCGTCTCGCATGACCTGTCCGTGGTGCGGATGATCTGCGACCGCGTGGCGGTGATGTATCTCGGCCGGGTGGTGGAGATCGGGGAGACGGCGAAGGTCTTCCACAGCCCCCGCCACCCCTATACGCAGTCCCTGCTGGCGGCGATTCCGAAGATCGGCGGGCCGCGGGTGACCGATACCTTCTCCCTGGAGGGGGAGCCGCCGAGCCCCACCAGCCTGCCATCGGGCTGCCGCTTCCGCACCCGTTGCCCGAAGGCGCAGGCGATCTGCGCGGAGCGTGACCCGGCGCTGCGGGCCGACTGGCCGGGCCAGGCGGCGGCCTGCCATTTCGCGGAATGAGCATCCGGGCAGGGTCTTCGCGTCCTGGTTGACTCGCCTGGGCGGCGGGCGCGACATAGCTTGGCATGGCCCCTCCCAGGACCCGCAATGTTGCGTTGACGGAGCCCCTCGCAGCCTTCATCGAGGCCGAGGTCGCGGGCGGTCGCCATGCCAGTGCGGAGGACGTCGTCGCGACGGCGTTGCGCCTGTTGCAGTCACAGGCGGCTCCGGCGGAGGACAACCTGTTCCGCCAGTTGGCCGAGGATGCGCCCGCCTTGCTGTGGATGGGCGATGCCGGGGGGCATTGCGTCTATCTGAACCGGGCGCTGCGCGACTTCTGGGGCGTGCCGCCCGGCGGTTTGGCCGGCTTCGACTGGTTCTCCACCCTGCATCCGGACGATGCCGCCGCGCTCGCGGAACCCTTCACCACCGGCATGCGGCTGCGCCAGGGTTTTGTGGCGGAGGCCCGCTACCGCCATGCCGGTGGCGGCTGGCGCTGGCTGCGCACGGAGGCGCGGCCGCGCTTTTCCACCGAGGGCCACTTCCTCGGCATGATCGGCGTGAATGTCGACCTGACGGAACAGCGCGAGGCGGAGGCGGCGCGGCGCGACCTGCTGGAGACGCTCGACCTTGCCAGCGTGCTGGTGCGCGACATGGATGGCACGATCCGCTTCTGGGCGGCAGGCTGCACCGATATCTATGGCTGGACGGCGGCGGAGGCGCTGGGGCAGTCGGCCCATGCGCTGCTCGACAGCCGCTTCCCCATCGCGCATGCGGCGATCGAGGCGCAGTTGCTGCGGGGCGAGCATTGGCAGGGCGATGTGGCGCAGCGCCACCGCGATGGCAGCCTGCGCACCGTTTCCATCCGCAAGGCGCTGCGCCGGGACGCGGCGGGGCGGCCGGTGGCGGTGACGGAAAGCGTGACGGATGTCACCAGCCTGCGCGAGGCGGAGCAGAAGGCGCGGGAGAGTGAGGCGCGGCAGCGGGCGCTGTTCGATGCCGCCCCCTTCGCGGTGATCGTCATCGACCCGGTGAGCCATGCGATCCTGGAGGTGAACGAGCGGGCCTGCACCGATTACGGCTACAGCCGCGAGGCCTTCCTGCGCCTGCACATCGGCGATGTCGACGCGCTGGGCAGTTCCTGTCCCATCCGCGCCCGTGGGCGGCAATGCGTGGCGGGCCCGGGCGCGCAGGAATTCGAGGCACGACACCGCCTCAGCAACGGTACCATCCGGGACGTGCTGGTGCGGGTGCAGGGCGTCCGGGCCGGTGGGCGCGACATGACCTATGGCGCCCATATCGACATCACCGATCGCAAGGCGGCGGAGGCTGCGCTGCGCGCCAGTGAGGCCCGGCTGCGCCTGGCGCTGGAGGCGGTGGGCTTCGGCATCTGGGAATATGATGTCCAGCGTGGGGTCGGCCGCGCGAAGGGGATGCCGGCGGATATCGTGCCCGAGGCCGGTCCCGGGGAGCAGTCGCTGGAGGAGTGGCTCCGCCCCATGCACCCGGAGGATCGCCCACTGGTGGAGGCCGGGATGGCGGCGATTCTGCGCGGCGATATCGCCCGCTGCGATGTGGAGGTGCGCCTTTCGCGCCGGGATGGCTGCTGGCGTTGGATCGCCTCCCGCGGCGCGGTCGTGGAGACCGACGAGGAGGGGCGGCCCCGCACCCTGGCCGGCGTCGCCCGCGACATCACCGACCAGCGCGAGGCTGCGGAGCGGCAGACGCTGCTGGCGCGGGAGGTGGACCACCGGGCCAAGAATGCGCTGGCCGTGGTGCAGGCAGCGTTGCGGCTGACCAAGGCACCGGACCTGCCAAGCTACATCAAGGCGATCGAGGGCCGGGTCGCGGCGCTGGCCCGGACCCAGACCCTGCTGGCCGAGAATCGCTGGGGCGGTGCTGACCTCTCCACCCTTCTGCGGGGCGAGATCGCCCCTTTCGTCGTCGGCCAGCGGGTGACCCTGGAAGGACCGGAGGTGGTGCTTGGCCCGGCCCTGGCGCAGGCCCTCGCCATGGCCTTCCACGAGTTGGCGACCAATGCTGTGAAGCACGGCGCGCTGTCCGTCGCCGCGGGGCGGGTGCGTGTGGCCTGGGACTGGCAGGAGACGAAGCCAGGGCGGCTGCGGCTGCGCTGGATGGAAAGCGAGGGACCGCCCCTGCCAGCCCCGCCGCAGCGTCGGGGCTTCGGGTCCCGCGTGCTGGATGCCACGCTGTCCAGGCAATTGGGCGGTGCGGTGCGGCTGGACTGGCAGGCAACCGGGCTGGTCTGCGAGATGGAAGTGCCCTTGCCGAGCGCCGCGCCGGGGGGCTGATGGCCCCAGCCGAAAATTGCCGGATCTTCACCTTCGGGCTAAAGCCGGCCCCGCGAAATCGTCGTCCCTGCGCGAACTTGATGACACGGCCTACAACCTTCCCCTGGTCGCGGTCTCCTGGCTGGCGCATGACCGATGGGCGGAATCACCGAACGGCCAGCGGCCGGGGAGCACTTGATGCGGGTCACCGATCTGCTGTCTGCGGACCATATCCTTCTCGACCTCGCCTCGCCGAGCCGGAAGGCGCTGCTGCAGACCCTGGCCGCGGAGGCCGCGCGCCGGCTCGGCCGGGATGAGCAGGAGGTCCTGGCCGCCCTGCAGGCGCGCGAACGCCTGGGCACCACCGCGCTCGGCCGCGGCGTGGCCCTGCCGCATGCCCGGCTGCCCGGGGAAGACCCGCCGCTGATGATCTTCGCCCGGCTGCAGCGCCCGGTGGATTTCGAGGCGCGGGACGAGGAGCCGGTGGACCTGGTCTTCGCCGTGCTCTGGCCGGAATCGCAGCCGGAGGGCTTCCTGCCGGCGCTGTCCGAACTGTGCCGGCCGCTGCGCGATCCGCTTTTCCTTCAGAAGCTGCGCCGCGCCGGGACGGCGGAGGATGTCTCGGCGCTGCTGCGGCAGGGTGGGGCGGCGGCGGAGGAGTGATGCCGGATCAGCTTCTTCTCGCGGTCCTGGTCGGGCTGCCCTTCGCCGGCGCGCTGGTCGCCATGCTGCTGCCGACCCATGCGCGCGATGCCGCGGGCTGGCTGGCCGGCGGCGTCACGCTGGTGGCGCTTGCGCTGGTCTGGGTGGCCTATCCCACCGTCTCGCTCGGCGGGGTGCTGCGGGCGGAGATCGGCTGGATGCCGACGCTCGGGCTTGACCTGTCGCTGCGGCTCGATGGCTTCGCCTGGCTGTTCGCCGGGCTGATCGCCGGCATCGGCTTCCTGGTGGTGCTCTACGCCCGCTACTACATGTCCCGTGAAGACCCGGTGCCGCGCTTCTTCGCCTTCCTGCTGGCCTTCATGGGCTCCATGATGGGCGTGGTGCTGTCCGGCAACCTGATCCAGCTTGTCTTCTTCTGGGAGCTGACCAGCCTCTTCTCCTTCCTGCTGATCGGCTATTGGCACCACACCCAGGCGGCGCGGGATGGCGCGCGCATGGCGCTGACCGTCACCGCCATGGGCGGGCTGGCGCTGTTCGCCGGCGTGCTGGTGCTGGGGCAGATCGTCGGCAGCTACGACCTGGACCGCGTGCTGGCGGCGGGCGACGTGATCCGCGCACACCGCTTCTACGAGCCGATGCTGGTGCTGATCCTGCTCGGCGCCCTGACCAAAAGCGCGCAGTTCCCCTTCCATTTCTGGCTGCCGCACGCGATGGCGGCACCGACCCCGGTTTCGGCCTATCTGCATTCGGCGACGCTGGTGAAGGCGGGCGTGTTCCTGATGGCGCGGCTCTGGCCGGTGCTGGCGGGGACGGATGCCTGGTTCTGGATCGTCGGCGGGGCCGGGCTCATCACCCTGCTGATCGGCGCCTATATCGCCATCTTCCAGCACGACCTGAAGGGACTGCTGGCCTATTCCACCATCAGCCATCTGGGGCTGATCACCCTGCTGCTGGGGCTGAACAGCGACCTCGCCATGGTCGCGGCGATCTTCCACATCCTGAACCATGCGGCCTTCAAGGCCTCCCTGTTCATGGCGGCCGGCATCATCGACCATGAGACCGGCACGCGGGACATAAGGCGATTGTCGGGGCTGAACCGGTCGATGCCCTTCACCGCCCGGCTGGCGCTGGTGGCGTCTGCCGCCATGGCCGGCGTGCCGCTGCTGAACGGCTTCATCTCCAAGGAGATGTTCTTCGCCGAGGCGCTGACCGCCCAGGGGCCGTTTGCCACGCCGCTCGGCCTGCTGCCGCTGTTCGCCATGCTGGCCAGCGCCTTCGCCGTGACCTACTCGCTGCGCTTCCTGCATGGTGCCTTCTTCGGCCCGGACCCGGTGGACCTGCCGCAGACGCCGCATGAGCCGGCGGCCTGGATGCGCTTTCCGGTCGAGATCCTGGTGCTGGCCTGCATCATGGTGGGCGTGCTGCCGGCGGCCACCATCGGGCCCTTCCTCGACATGGGCGCCCGCGCGGTGCTGGGGGATGCGACGCCGGTCTACAGCCTGAGCATCTGGCACGGCTTCAACCTGCCGCTGGTGATGAGCATCATCGCCCTGGTGGGCGGCGTGCTGCTGTACCTCGCCCTGCAGCGCTACCTGCAAAGCGGGCGGGAGGGCGTGCCGCTGCTGCGCGGGATCGAGGGCCGGCGGCTGTTCGAACGCACGATGGTGTTCCTGTCCTGGCGCCTGGCGCGGACGCTGGAGGGGCTGCTCGGCACCCGTCGGCTGCAGCAGCAGTTGCGCCTGACGATGGGTGTCGCCGTCTTCGCCGCCGGCTGGGCGGTGTGGCATCGTGGTTTCTTCCAGGGCAATGTCCCGGCCACCCCGGTCGATCCGGTCATTGCTTTGGTCTGGCTGGTCGGCGCCGGCTGCGCGCTGGGCGCGGCCTGGATGGCAAAGTACCACCGGCTGGCGGCGCTGATCCTGCTGGGGGGCGCCGGCCTGGTGGTCTGCATCACCTATGTCTGGTTCTCCGCCCCCGATCTCGCGGTGACGCAGTTGCTGGTGGAGGTCGTGACCACCGTGCTGCTGCTGCTCGGCCTGCGCTGGCTGCCGAAGCGGCTGGGTGCCGGGGCGGGGTCGCCGGTGGAGGTTGTCAGCCTGTCGCGCCGGCTGCGCGACCTGGCGCTGGCCATCGCGGCGGGCGGTGGCATGGCGGCGCTGGCCTATGGCGTGATGACGCGCCTGCCGCCGGAGCTGCTGGCCGACCAGTTCCTGGCGCGGGCCTATACCGAGGGTGGCGGCACCAATGTGGTGAACGTCATCCTGGTGGATTTCCGTGGCTTCGACACGCTGGGGGAGATCGCCGTGCTGGCCGCGGTGGCGCTGACCGTCTTCGCCCTGCTGCGTCGCTTCCGCCCGGCGCCCGACAGTGTGGACCTGCCGGAACAGCAGCGGGAACAGCGCGACCATGACGTCGCCGATCCGCGCCGGCAGGATGGCGACACCGTCTCCGACTGGCTGCTGGTGCCCTCCGTCATCACCCGGATGCTGTTCCCGGTCTTCGGTGTGGTGGCGGTGTATCTGCTGCTGCGCGGCCACGACCTGCCGGGCGGCGGCTTCGCGGCGGGGCTGACCCTGTCGATTGCCTTCCTGCTGCAATACATGATCTGCGGCGCCGACTGGCTGGAGGCGCGGATGGTGCTGCGGCCGCTGCGCTGGATCGGCTTCGGGCTGCTGCTGGCGACCCTGACCGGGGCGGCGGCCTGGCTGTTCGGCCTGCCCTTCCTGACCACCTACTTCGCCTATGCCGATCTCGGCTGGCTCGGCCGCCTGCCGATGGCCAGCGCGCTGATCTTCGACATCGGCATCTTCGCGCTGGTGGTGGGCTCGACGGTGCTGATGCTGATCGCGCTCGCCCACCAATCGATCCGCGGCCACCGCGCCGCCGCCCGGCCGCTGGCGAAACTGCGGGCCACGCCATCCTCGGCGCCAAGCCAGACGGCGCCGGCCTCACCTGGCGCGGGAGGCGTCTGATGGAACTCGTCGTCGCGCTGGGCATCGGGGTGCTGACCGGATCGGGCATGTGGCTGCTGCTGCGGCCGCGCACCTTCCAGGTCATCATGGGGCTGTCGCTGCTGTCCTATGCCGTGAACCTGTTCATCTTCTCCACCGGCGGGCTGCGTACCGGCCTGGCGCCGGTGCTGGAACCCGGCGCTGTGGGCAGCCTCGCCAACCATGCGGACCCGTTGCCGCAGGCCCTGGTGCTGACCGCCATCGTCATCAGCTTCGCCACCACGGCGCTGTTCCTGGTGGTGCTCATCGCCTCCCGCGGCCTGACCGGCACCGACCATGTCGATGGGCGGGAGAGGGAGCGGTGATGTCCCAAGGCCAAATTCCGAACTTGCGGCCGGCACCTTCTGCGGGCCGAGCGGCCGAATGGCCGCCGCGGCAAGTGCCGCGCAGCCAAGCGCGCGGAGCGCGCGCCCGGCGCTTGAGGGCGATGGCATGATGCCTTGGACTTCCCACCTGATGATCGCCCCGATCATCCTGCCGCTGCTGGTTGGCGCGCTGATGGTGCTGGCCGGGGAACGTCGCCGCATGCTGGTGACGGGCCTGGCCATCGCCTCCACCACGGCGCTGGTCGTCATCGCCATCCTGCTTCTGCTGCGCGCCTCGGGGACGGAGGAGACGGCGACGCAGGTCTATCGGCTGGGCAACTGGCCGGCGCAGTTCGGCATCGTGCTGGTGCTGGACCGGCTGTCGGCCCTGATGCTGGTGCTGACCGCCCTGCTTGGCCTCTGCGCGCTGACCTTCGCCCTGGCGCGCTGGCACAAGGCGGGGGCGCATTTCCACCCGCTGTTCCAGTTCCAGCTGATGGGGCTGAACGGCGCCTTCCTGACCGGCGACCTGTTCAACCTGTTCGTTTTCTTCGAGGTGATGCTCGCCGCCTCCTACGGCCTGGTGCTGCATGGCTCGGGCACCGCGCGGGTGCGGGCGGGGCTGCACTACATCGCGATCAACCTCGCCGCCTCGCTGCTGTTCCTCGTGGGCGTCAGCATGCTGTACGGGTTGGTCGGCACGCTGAACATGGCCGACCTCGCCAGCCGTATCCCGGCTTTGCCGGCGCAGGATCGCGGGCTGGTGGAGGCGGGGGCGGCGATCCTCGGCATCGCCTTCCTCATCAAGGCGGGCATGTGGCCGATGGGCTTCTGGCTGCCCACCACCTATGCCGCCGCCAGCGCCCCGGCCGCCGCCATCCTGTCCATCCTCAGCAAGGTCGGCGTCTATGCGCTGCTGCGGATCTGGCTGCTGTTCTTCGGGGAGGGCGCGGGGGATTCGGCCGGCTTCGGCGGCACCTGGCTGGTGGTGGGCGGGCTGCTGACCATCGCCTTCGGCTCCATCGCCGTGCTGGCCACGCAGAACATGGCGCGGCTGGCCGGGGCGGCGGTGCTGGTCTCCTCCGGCACGCTGCTGGCCGCGATCGGCGTCGGCCAGGTGGGGGTGACCGCCGGCGCGCTGTTCTACCTGGCCAGCTCCGTGCCCGGCATCGCCGCGCTGTTCCTGTTGATCGAGTTGGCCGAGCGCGGCCGCGATGTCGGCGCCGACGTGCTGGCGGTGACGCGCGAGGCCTTCGGCGAGGCGGAGGAGGAGGACATGGAGGATGAGGAGATCGGCGTCGCCATCCCCGCCGCCAAGGCCGTGCTGGGCATGAGTTTCTTCGCCTGCGCGCTGCTGCTCGCCGGGCTGCCGCCGCTCTCCGGCTTCCTGGCCAAGTTCGCCATGCTGGCGCCGCTGCTGCCGTCGGAGGGGGAGGCGGGCCTGCTGCGCTGGACCCTGTCCGCCGCGCTGCTGCTGTCGGGGCTGGCCACCATCATCGCCATGACGCGCGCGGGCATCGATGCCTTCTGGGTGACGCCGGAGGGCAACCTGCCGCGCATCGGGCTGATGGAATTCGCCCCGGTGCTGCTGCTGCTGGCGCTGAGCCTGGCGATGACCGTGGGTGCCGGGCCGGTGCTGCAGTACATGCAGGTGACGGCGGATGCGCTGCATGCGCCCACCGCCTATCTGCGCGGCGTGATGGGGGCGATGCCATGAGGCGCCTGCTGCCTTACCCGCTGCTGGCCGCCGCGCTGCTGGTGATGTGGCTGCTGCTGAACCAGACCGTCTCGCCGGGCGCGGCGCTGGTCGGGCTGGCGCTGGCCCTGGCGGCGGGCTGGGTGACGGTGCTGCTGGACGTGCCGCGCGGCCGCTTCCGCCGGCCCCGCGCCGCGCTGCGGCTGGCCTGGGTGGTGATGGTGGAGATCGTCCGCTCCAACAACGCCGTGGCGCGCATCATCCTCGGCCGGCAGGCACGGCAGGGCACTTCCGGCTTCGTACTGATCCCGCTGGACATGCGCGCGCCCTATGGGCTGGCGACGCTGGCCTGCATCCTGACCGCCACGCCGGGCACCGTCTGGGTCGAATATGATTCGGCGCGCAGCACCATGCTGCTGCATGTGCTGGACCTGATCGACGAGCAGCAATGGCTGCACATCGTCAAGGACCGCTACGAACAGCCGCTGATGGAGATTTTCGAATGACCGGTGGGCTTGCCGCTTCAGTGCTGTTCTGGTCGCTGTTCGCGGCGCAGGTCATGCTGGGCCTGGCCCTGGCCTGCTGCGCCTGGCGCCTGCTGCGCGGTCCACGCGCCCAGGACCGGGTGCTGGCGCTGGACACCATGTATGTGACGGCCGCGATCCTGCTGCTGGTCTTCGGCATCCGCACCGGCAGCGACCTGTATTTCGAGGCCGCGCTGGCCATCGCCCTGTTCGGCTTCGTCGCCACCGCGGCGCTGTCGAAATTCCTGATGCGCGGTGAGGTGATCGAATGAACGGCATGGCGGACCTGCCGCTCTGGGCCGCGCTGCCGGTCGCGCTGCTGCTGCTGCTGGGCGCCGCGCTGACCCTGGTGGGCACCTTCGGCCTGGTGCGCCTGCCGAATTTCTACGACCGGGTGCATGCGCCGACGCTGGGCACCACGCTGGGCATCGGCTGCGTGCTGCTGGCCTCCATGCTGTTCTTCTCCGTGCTTCAGACACGGCTGGTGCTGCATGAGGTGCTGATCGCGGTCTTCGTCGTGGTGACCACCCCGGTCACCCTGATGCTGCTGAGCCGCGCCGCCGTCTATCGCGACCGGCGGGAGGGGCGGGAGGATGTGCCCCCGACGCCGGAGCACCACCCACCAGAGGCCTGATCCTCAGGCGTGGCCAGAGGCCTGATCCTCAGGCGTGGAGCCCCGGCGCCTCCTGGCCCGTGCGCGCCACATATTCGGTGTAGCCGCCGGCATAGTCGTGGATGCCCTCCGGCGTCACTTCCAGCACGCGGTTCGACAGGGCGGCCAGGAAGTGGCGGTCATGCGACACGAACAGCATGGTGCCCTCATACTGCGCCAAGGCGGCGATCAGCATTTCCTTGGTGGCCATGTCCAGGTGGTTGGTCGGCTCGTCCAGCACCAGGAAATTGGGCGGGTCGAACAGCATCCGCGCCATCACCAGCCGCGCCTTCTCCCCGCCCGACAGAACCCGGCAAGGCTTGTCCACCTCGTCGCCGGAAAAGCCGAAGCAGCCGGCCAGGGCGCGCAGCGAGCCCTGGTTGGCGCGGGGGAACTCATCCTCCAGCGATTCGAAGACGCTGCGGCTGCCGTCCAGCAATTCCATGGCGTGCTGCGCGAAATAGGCCAGCTTCACACTGCCGCCGAGCGCCACGCTGCCGGCATCCGGCGTGGTCGCGCCGGTCACCAGCTTCAGCAGGGTGGATTTGCCGGCGCCATTGGTGCCCAGCACGCAGCAGCGTTCGCGCCGCCGCACCAGCAGGTCCAGCCCCTGGTAGATCACCCGCTCGCCATAGCTTTTATGCACGCCGCGCAGGGCGGCGACATCGTCGCCGGAACGCTGCGCGGGCAGGAATTCGAAGCTGACGGATTGCCGGCGCTTCGGCGGCTCCACCCGCTCGATCTTGTCGAGCTTCTTCACCCGGCTCTGCACCTGCGCGGCGTGGGAGGCGCGGGCCTTGAAGCGCTCGATGAACTTGATTTCCTTGGCCAGCATCGCCTGCTGGCGCTCGAACTGCGCCTGCTGCTGCTTTTCCGCCATGGCGCGCTGCTGTTCGTAGAATTCGTAGTCGCCGGCATAGCTGGTCAGGCTGCCGCCATCGATATCGATCACCTTGTTGATGATGCGGTTCATGAATTCGCGGTCGTGTGAGGTCAGCAGCAAGGCGCCCTCATGCTGGGCGAGGAACTGTTCCAGCCAGATCAGGCTTTCGAGGTCGAGGTGGTTGCTCGGCTCGTCCAGCAGCATGACATCGGGGCGCATCAGCAGGATGCGGGCCAGGGCCACGCGCATCTTCCAGCCACCGGAGAGCGCGCCGACATCGCCATCCATCATCGCCTGGCTGAAGGACAGGCCGGCCAGCACCTCCCGCGCCTTGCCTTCCAGCGCGTAGCCGCCCAGCTCCTCGAACCGCGCCTGCACCTCCCCGAAGCGTTCGATGAGCTGGTCCATCTCATCGGCCCGGTCGGGGTCGGTGAAGGCGGCCTCCAGCTCCCGCAACTCGGCGGCGATGGTGCTGACATCGCCGGCGCCGTCCATGACTTCCGCCACGGCGGAACGGCCCGACATCTCGCCCACATCCTGGCTGAAGAAGCCGATGGTGATGCCGCGATCGACCAGGATCAGCCCCTCATCCGGGGGTTCCTGGCCGGTGATCATGCGGAACAGTGTGCTCTTGCCCGCGCCGTTGGGGCCAACCAGGCCGATCTTCTCGCCCTTCTGGAGGGCGGCCGAGGCCTCGATGAACAGAAGCTGGCGGCCGTTCTGCTTGCTGATATTGTCCAGGCGGATCATCGGTCGGTCGGGCGCTCACGGTGTTTCGGGGCGCCTTATGGCATGGACCCCAACTTATACCAGCGGGTCGGTCGCATGACCGGTCCGAGCGCCCGGACGGGCGCCGCCGCTTGTGCGTCGCGCCGAAGGCGCGCCTTCGGCGCGACGAAGCCAAGGAAACCGGAGGTTTCCGCCCGGCGTATGAGGGCCGTTGATATCACGGCACCACGGGGGCGGTGATGACCAGGAAGACCAGATTGGCGAGGCCGGTATTGTGCAGCGCATGTGGCACGCCGGGCGGGATGAACACATAGCTGTCCTTGCGCACCACCACGCGGCGCTCACCCAGGGTCAGCAGGCCCTCACCCTGGAGGAAGTGGTAGATCTGCTCCTTGGCCTCATGCTGGTGCAGGGCGACATGGGCGCGGGGCTCGTAGGAGGAGATGCGGTAGTCGATCACCCGCGACCCCCCTTCGCCGGCCGCCACCAGGATTTTCGACAGCGCCCCGCCATGATGGCCGGGGCTTTCCTCCCACAGCACCTCGGCCATTTCGCGCAGCACGGCGTCGCGGGCCGGGGTCATTCCGCCACCTCGAAGCGCACATGGGTGGCGAGGTCGGCCCAGCGGGTCAGCTCCCGCTCCAGATGCGCGCGCAGCGCAGCGCCATCGCTGCCGCGGGCCTCCACGCCGATGTCGCGGAAGCGCTGCGCCGTTTCCGGATGCCGCAGCGCCGCGGCGACGCCCGCCTGGAGCTTCGCGGTCACCGCCGGCGGCAGGCCCGCCGGGCCGAGCAGGCCGAGCCATTCATACAGTTCGAAGCCCGGCAGCGCCGCTTCCGCCACCGTCGGCGTCTCCGGCGCGGCGGGGCTGCGGGCGGCGCCGGTGGTGGCCAGGGCGCGAAGCTGCCCGCCGGCGATGAAGGGCCGCGCCGTGGGCAGCACGGCGAAGACATAGCTGACCCGGCCGGCCATCAGATCCGTCATCACCTGGCCGCCGCCGCGATAGGGCACATGCACGGCGCGCAGCCCGCCGGCGGCGTGGTTGAACATCTCCGTCGCCAGGTGGTTGCCGCTGCCATTGCCGGCGGAGCCGTAATTCACCTCCCCGGGCCGGGCGCGCAGCATGGCGATGACATCCTGCACGCTCCGCGCGGGGGAGGAGGGCGGCACCACCAGCACCATCGGCACCACGCCGACCAGCGAGACGGGGGTGAAGTCCCGCCGCGCGTCATAGGGGATGTTGCGGAACAGCACGGGGTTGGCGGCCAGCGCCGTGGTGGCCAGCACCAGCGTATGCCCATCCGGCTCCGCCCGCGCCGCCAGTCCGAAGCCGAGCATGGCGGCACCGCCCGGGCGGTTGTCCACGATCACCTGCTGGCCGAGTTCCTCGCCCAGGCGCGGCGCGAGGATGCGGGCGGCGATGTCGGTGATGCCGCCGGGGCCGTAGGGTACCACCAGCCGGATGGGGCGGTCCGGAAAGGCGGCGGCCGTATGGGGCGCGGTGGCCAGCAGCAGGGCGCCGAGCGCCGCCAGCAGCTTCGGGATCATCGTTTCCTCCATGCCGGTCGTCTTGCCGGGTTTGGTAACCTGTCCCACGATGCGGGAGAAAATCAAGGGGTGCGGCCCCGGGGGAATGTCATGGTCGATGAATTGCGGATCTACACGCTGCGCCCCGGCGCCATGGCCGACTACCTCGACCTGGCCGAGCATGTCGCGGTGCCGGTGCGCGGCGATCGCTACGGCCAGCTTCTGGGTTTCTGGGCCAATGAGGTCGGCGCGGCCAATGCCGTGGTGAATCTCTGGCGGCACGGGACGCTGGAAACCCGCAAGGCCCTGCGCCAGCAGCTGGAGGCGCTGCCAGCCTGGCGGGAACGCTACCTGGCCGGGGTGCGGCCGCTGATGCTGCGGCAGGTGGTGCGCTTCCTCGACCCTGTCCTGCCCCTGGCGGCACCGGCTTCGCCCGGCCCGAACCTGTATGAACAACGCCTGTTCCAGGCCCGTCCGGGCGAGGCCGGCGCCCTGGCCGAGGCCCTGGCGCGGGAAGGCGAGCCGGGCCAGATCGCCGTCTGGACCAGCTTCGCCGGCCCGATCAATGAGGTCGTGCAGCTTCTGGCGCATGCCGACCCGGCCGCGCGGCTGGCGCATAGTCTCCACGGGCGGGACGGGGTGCTCGCCCGCCACGCGGCCCGGATCCAGGAGGTGGAGACCAGCCTGATGCGGGCCGCGCCGCATTCGCCGTTTCGCTGATCGGCTTTTCCTATCACCCCCAGAGCGTATACCCCCCTGCCAAAACCCGTCGTGATCCGGTTTGATCCGGACATCACCAGACCCCAGAGGACGACATGACCGATTCTCCGAAGATCATCGATGACAAAGCGCTGTCCGGGGTGACCGGTGGCGCCATCGGTGGCGGCAATGACAGTGTCCGCGGCGGCAGCGCCGACAACTACATCAACGCCCAGGGCGGCAATGACAGCGTGGCCGGCGGCGGCGGCAACGACATGCTGGATGGCGGCGAGGGCAACGACCTGGTCATGGGCAACAGCGGCAACGACACCATCACCGGCGGCGCCGGCGACGACGTGCTGATCGGCGGCACGGGGGCCGATGTCATCAACGGCGACCAGGTCTGGGGCGCGCAGGGCAATGACGTGATCCGCTGGCACCCCGGCGAGGGCAACGACACCATCAATGGCGGTGGCGGTACCGATCAGCTCGTGCTGGAGGATACCGGGATGACG
Source organism: Falsiroseomonas oleicola (assembly GCF_019029495.1). Taxonomy (GTDB): domain Bacteria; phylum Pseudomonadota; class Alphaproteobacteria; order Acetobacterales; family Acetobacteraceae; genus Falsiroseomonas; species Falsiroseomonas oleicola. Next base: position 219,223 of record NZ_JAERQM010000008.1, on the reverse strand, counting down.
CTGCAGCAATTGTTCAACGCCATCACGCCCGACCCGGGTTCACCGCGCCCGACCATGTCGAGCCATTCGATCAACCTGACCGGGGTGAGCGGCACCATCACCATCGGCGGCGAGACCATCCGCTTCACCAACATGGAATCGCTGGTGAATGGCAGCTACCAGTACTTCTCGGGCCGCGGCGAGTAGCTGGAGAGCGGGCGCCTCAGGCGGTGGCGGGCACCGCCATCGCCTGCTGTGCCGTCGCGCTGATCGAGGACAGCACCGGCCGGCCCATGTCCCGCGCCAGCCCGGCCAGGAAGGGCTGGGTCGGCAGTTGGGAGCAGCCGATGAACAGGGCGTCGCAATCCGCCGCCATGGTCCGGCGCGCCAGCGCCTCCACCTCCGGCGGCTGGATGGCGCAGAGCGCCTCCAGGTCCTTGGCCCGCAGCGAGTCCATCCGCTTCACCGTGATGCCGCCATCGGCCAGGAATTCCGCGAGCTGCGCGTTCACCTCGTCCGAATAGGGCGTGACCACCGCGATCTCCTTCGCGCCGATCTGCTGAAGCCCCTGCACCATGGCGCGGGCCGTGGTGACCACCGGCAGGCCGGTGACCTGGGCGAGTTCCCGCGCCAGTTCGGCATCGCCCGCCGGCCCGGCGATGAAGCCGGCGGCGGTGCAGCCATAGGCCAGAAGGTCGTGGGTGGCCGGGGAGAAATGTTCGGCGGCCAGCTTCACGGCGGCCTCGCGATAGGCGGGCATCGTCTCCCGCGTCAGCAGGCCCGTGGTGCGGGGGATGCCGATGCGGGTGACGGTCGAGCCTTCGGGCAGGAAGCCCAGCATCTCCCGCTCCATCGTCGTATTGGTGGCCGGCACCATCAGCCCGACCCGGATCGCACGCGGCATGGCAGCCTCTCCTACAGGGGTTTCAGCGGCGGCGTGGCGCCATCCGGCAGCGCCGGGTCGGCGGTGTTCAGCACCATCGCCAGCATCGTGTAGTAGCCGGCGAGCGCCAGCAGATCGAGCACGGCCGCCTTGCCGAAGCGCGCCTCCGCGGCGGTGTAGAGGGCGTCGGTCGGCTTGCCGTCGCGATGCACGGCCATGGCGAAATCATGCACCATCGCCTGGTCCGCATCCATCGGCTCCGGGCGCCGCCCCTCCGCGATCGCGGTGATGATAGGCTCGGGCAGGCCCTCGTTCCGGGCGATGCGGGCATGGGCGAAGAACTCGTACTGGCAGTTCCAGCGCCGCGCCGTGACCAGGATCAGCAACTCCACCAGGGATTGCGGCATGCCGGTGCCGAAGCGCAGATGCTCACCCAGCGCCTGGATGCGCATGGCGAGAGGCGGGTTGTGCAGCAGCGCCAGGAAGGGGCCGCGGACGGAACCGCGCGGCCCGCCGGCAATGGCGGCCGCCACCTCCCGCTGCGTCTCCGTCATCTGGTCGGGCGGAATGGCCGGGAAGCGTTCGGTCATGCGGGGACTTTCGCCATGGGGTGGTTCATCTGCGCCGCGGTCAGGATCGGCCGGGTGATGGAATGTGGCGCCTTTCGCGTGCCGGGCGGAAGGGCACGCCAGTGCAATGCCCGCAGCTCGCCGAATTCATGCGGCAGCCGGACCCAGGATTCGCCGCCATCCTGGCTGCGGAAGACCTGGCCGAGATTGGTGCAGACCAGCACCAGCATCGGGTCGGCGGGATCGGTCGCGATGCACCAGACCGTGCTGTTGGCCACCCCCGGCAGGCCCGCATCGGCCCAGGTCACGCCATGGTCGCGGGAGATCAGCAGGAAGCCGTCATTGCCCGGCGGGCCATTGCCATTGCCCAGGAACACCACGCCCGAATCATCGGCGCGGGGCTGCACGCCACGGGTATAGGGCCAGGGCGCTGGCAGGTCCTGATGCACCCAGTTGGCGCCATCATCCTCGCTGCGGTGCAGGCCGCGATTGGTGGTGGCCAGCAGCGCCTTGCCACCGCCCGGCAGGCGGATCACCGCCAGCCCGTGCACATCGCCCGAGACCAGCCCGTTGCCGCGTTCCGCCCAGGTCAGCCCACGGTCGCGGCTGACGAAGATGCTGCCGATCTCGACGGAGGCCCAGACCGTGCCGTCATCCACCGGGTCGAACAGGATCTGCGTGACCCGCGTCGGCCCCTTGTTCTGTTCCGAGAAGGCGGCGATCCCCGGGGCGGGCACGGCGGACCAGCTCTGCCCGGCATCGGCGGAGCGCCAGAAGCCGGCCGGGCGGGTGCCGGCGATCAGCACATCCGGGTCCTTCGGATCGATGGCGATGGCCCAGACATCCTCCATGGGGGAGGGCAGGTGGATCCAGCGCGCGGTCGTCTCATCCCAGCGATAGGCGCCCATGTCGGTCGCCGCGAAAAGCCGCTCCGGCGTCGCGGGATGGCTGGCGAAACCCCAGACGCGGGCTTCGAGATACATCCCCGAATGGCTGTTCGGATGCACCCAGCTCGCGCCAAGATCGTCGCTGAACCAGGCCGAGTGCCCCGCCGTGCCGGCATAGAGCTGGATATCCGCCACCGTCTTTCCTCCGCCCTTGACCTCTTGGTAAAATCAATCCCACCATACGAGAAGAAATGTCAAGTCACCCGACGGGAAGGGTGTCACAAGGGAGGAACAAGATGATGACATACCGCATGAGCCGCCGTGGGCTGCTGGGCGCCGGCCTGGCCCTGCCACTCGCCGCGCCAGCCTTGGCGCAGGGCTTTCCGAACCGGCCGGTCCGCATCGTCATCGGCTTTCCGCCGGGCGGCGGCATCGACATCCTGGCACGGCTGATGGCGCCGCATATGGGGGCGAAGCTCGGCCAGCCGGTGGTGGTGGAAAACAGGCCGGGCGCCAATGGCCTGGTGGCGACCCAGGCGGTGGCACAGGGGGAGGCCGATGGCCATGCCATCTTCTTCGGCACCACCGGCAATCTGGCGGTGAACCCGGTGCTGTATCCGAACATGCCGGTGGATGTGCTGCGGGATTTCGCGCCGCTGTCGCATGTGGCCTCCCTGGCCTTCGTGCTGGTGGTGAATCCGGAGGTGCCGGCGCGGAGCCTGGCGGAGTTCATCGCCTTGGCGAAGGCGCAGCCCGGCAGGCTGAACTTCGCCTCCTCCGGCAATGGCGGGCTGCCGCATCTGTCGGGCGAATTGCTGAACAGCGCCGCCGGCATCCAGACCATCCACGTGCCCTATCGCGGCAGCGCGCCGGCCTTCACCGATGTGATCGCCGGCCAGTGCCAGTTCATGTTCGACGCCCTGGCCATCGCGCAGCCGCATATTGCCTCTGGCCGCGTGCGCGCCCTGGCGGCGACGGGCCCGACGCGGCTGGCGGCGTTGCCGGATGTGCCTGTGGCGAAGGAGACGCTGCCGGGATTCGAGGTGACGAACTGGTACGGCATGAGTGTGCGCGCCGGCACGCCGCCCGCCATCGTCAACCGCCTGCATGCGGAGGTGGTGGCCGCGCTGGCGGTGCCGGAAGTCGCGGAGCGTGCCGCGGGGCTCGGCCTGGATCTCGTCGGCAGCGGCCCGGACGCCTTCGCCACCTTCCAGCGCGCCGAGATCGAGCGCTGGGGCGGCGTGGTGCGCCGCGCGAATATCACTGCGAGCTGATCGGCACTTCCCGGTTGTCCGGCCGGGCGGGGGCGTGCCAGCCTCCGCCCACGCGCGAACCGGAGGTGCAACGATGCCGGCGAAGAATCCCATCATCCTGCTGCATGGCTATTCGGACAAAGGCCTGTCCTTCGAGCCCTGGAAGCGCCAGCTTGTCGCCGCCGGCCATGCCGAAGCCGATGTGCATATCTGCGAATACAAGAGCCTGACCAATGAGGTCACCATCAAGGACCTCGCCGAGGGCTTTGATCGCGCGCTGCGGACCAGGCTGGAACCTGAACAGGCCTTCGACGCCATCGTGCATTCCACGGGCATGCTGGTGATCCGGTCCTGGCTCGCCACCTATGGCGGTCGGCGGGCGCGGTTGAAGCGGCTGGTGGCGCTGGCGCCGGCGACCAATGGATCGCCGCTGGCGCATCGCGGCCGCGGCTATCTCGGCGCCATCTTCAAGGGCAACCGGATTCCGGGCACGGATTTCATGGAGGCGGGCGACCAGATCCTGGATGGGCTGGAACTCGGCAGCCGCTTCACCTGGGACCTCGCGCATCAGGACCTGCTGGGCAAGGAGCCCTTCTACCAGCGCGGCAAGGACTCGCCCTATGTCTTCATCCTCTGCGGCACGGCGCGCTATTCGGGGTTGAAGGCGCTGGTGAATGAGGAAGGTTCGGACGGCACCGTGCGGCTGGCGGGTTGCAGCCTGGACAGCCAGAAACTCTGCATTGATCTGGCGGTCGATGCGGAGGCGCTGGAAGTGGATAGTCCGAAGCGAATCGCCGCGAGCGATGTCGCGGCACGTAAAGCTTTGCCCATGCGGCTGTATCCCGTGGCGGGCAAGAACCACTCCACCATCCTGGCGAAGCCCGACGGCACATTGCGCGACCTCGTGATCTCCGCGCTGGAGGTGAAGGACGATGCCGGCTTCGATGCCTGGCGCGACACGGCGGAGGATGTGACGCGGGAAGCGCGGGACGGCATCGACCAGTACCAGCAATTCGTGGTGCGGGCGATCGACGAGCGTGGCGATCCCATCAGCGACTATTTCATCGAGCTGTTTTCCCGCGACCAGGCGGCGGACAGGCGCGTGCCCTTCGACCTCGACGTGCACGCCTATCGCGCCGATCCTTCGCTGCGCTGCTTCCACATCAATCTGACGAAGCTCTTCGCGCGCTTTCCCGCGGGGCAGGTGCCGGATCTCTGGGTGCGCATCATCGCCTCCTCCGGCTCCGACCTCGTCGGCTATCACGGACTGAACAGCGAAAGGATAACGCCGGATCTGGCGGCGATGAACGAAACGGGCGTCTGGGATGCGGAGGTGAAGCTGCCAGCGGTGTTCGGCCGCGCCGGCACCAAGCTGTTCTGGCCCTTCACCACCACCTTCCTGGAGGTGCGGCTGAACCGGGACCCGATGCCCTTTGGCCAGGTGGCGAACAAGGTCTGCTATTTTGTGTGATGCCCTCAAGCGCCGGGCGGCTGCATCCGCAGCCTTGGCTCGCCGCATATGCGGCGGCGGCCATTCGGCCGCTCGGCCGGCGAAAATGCCGGCCGCAGGTCCCAAGACCATGCTCATAACGTCAGGATAAATGCCCCGGGGCCGATTTCCAGGCCGCGCGAAACCGCTGTAGCATCCCGCTGCGGATGATGGAGCGGGCATGAGCGATCAGCAGGCGATGGCGCAACCCACTGCGAAGGGACCGCTTTCCATCGCGGTCGATGCCGGCGGCACCTTCACCGATATCGTGCTGGTGGACCGCGCCAGCGGCCACCGCTGGCAGGCCAAGGTGCCCTCCACCCCCGCCGACCGGTCCCAGGCCTTCGCCGATGGCATCGCGCAGATCCTGGCCTCGGCGGCGCGACTGGCGGCGGAGGTGACGCATGTGCTGCACGGCACCACCGTCGCCACCAATGCCATCCTTGAACACAAGGGCACCCAGGCCGGGCTGCTGACCACCGCCGGGCTGCGCCATGTGCTGGAGATCGGCCGTCACGACATTCCGCGCCACGAGAACCTCTACGCCTGGGTGAAGCCGCGCCGGCCGATTCCGCCCGAGCATGTGCTGGAAGCCCGTGAACGCCTGGCCGCCGATGGCAGCGTGGTGACGCCGCTGGAGGAGGCGGATGTGCGCGCCGCCGCCGCGGAATTCCGTCGCCTCGATGTGAAGGCCGTCGCCGTGTGTTTCCTGCACGCCTATGCCGATCCGCGCCACGAACAGCGGGCGGGCGCGATCCTGGCGGAGGAACTGCCGGGCATTCCCATCACGCTGTCCACCGAGGTGCTGCCGGTGTTCCGCGAATACGAACGCAGCATGGCGACCGCGCTGAACGCCTATGTCATGCCCGCCGTCGCCACCTATGTCCGCCGCGTCGAGGACCGGCTGCGGGAGGGTGGCATCGCCGCGCCGCTGTTGCTGATGAAGTCCAGTGGCGGCGTGATCCGTGGCGAGGGGGCAGCGAGGCAGCCGGTGCAGACCGCACTCTCCGGCCCCGCCGCCGGCGTGGTCGGCGCGCGTGCGCTGGGGCTGCGGGCGGGGCATCCGCGGCTCATCACGCTGGATGTTGGCGGCACCTCCGCCGATATCAGCCTGATCGACGGCGAGCCGCGACTGACCAGCGAGGGCCGGGTCGGCGACTGGCCGCTGACCCTGCCGATGATCGACATCCACACCATCGGCGCCGGCGGCGGTTCCATCGCGCGGGTCTCGCCGGAGGGCGCGCTGCTGGTCGGGCCCGAAAGCGCTGGCGCGGTGCCCGGCCCCGTCGCCTATGGCAAGGGCGGCGAGGCGCCGACGCTGACGGATGCGAATCTCGTGCTGGGCCGGCTGCCGCCCTCGCTGCTCGATGGCGGCATCACGCTGGATGTCGATGCGGCGGCACGCGCCATCGAGACGCGCATTGCGAAGCCGCTGGGCCTCAGCCTCGCCGATGCGGCGCGCGGCATCGTCGCGGTGGCGGACAATGCCATGGCGGGCGCGATCCGCGTCGTCTCCGTGCAGCGCGGCTTCGACCCGCAGGATTTTTCGCTGCTGCCCTTCGGCGGCGCGGGGCCGTTGCAGGCCGGCGCCATCGCGCGGCTGCTCGGAATGAAGCGTATCCTGGTGCCGGCACGGCCCGGCGTGCTTTCCGCCGAGGGGCTGCTGGCCGCGCCGCTGCGCAACGAATTTGCGCGAACCGTGATGCTGCGCGCGCCGGTCACGGATCTCGCGCCGCTCACCAATGCCTTCACCGCGCTGGATGCGGAAGCCGCCGCCTGGCTGGTGGCGGAGGCGGTGCCGGAGGAAGCGCGGGAGATCCGCTGGCGCGCCGGCATGCGCTATGTGCATCAGGGCTTCGAACTGTATGTGGACTGGCCCGGCCGCCGCGCCGATGCGGCCGCGCTGGCCGAAGCGGTGGAGCGCTTTCATACCTTTCACGAACAGCTCTACACCTTCGCGCAGCGCGACACGGCGGTGGAGATCGTGACGCTGGACGTGACGGCCCTCGGCACGCTGCCCGGCCCGGCGCCGGCCAGCGTTCCGCCTGCTGGCGCGGTGACGGCGATGGGCGATGCGCTGGTGCAGCTGGCCGATGGCCCGGCGCGCGTGCCGGTCTGGCACCGCGACAGGCTCGGCACCGGCGCGGTGCTGCGCGGCCCCGGGATCGTCGTGCAGATGGATGCGACCACCTGGCTGCATCCCGGCGACGTCGCGACGATGGATGCCTTCGGGAATCTGGTGGTGGAGGTGGGGGAGGCGTAGCGCCTACCCCGCCATCGCCCCCCACCAGTCATCCGCATCGCGATAGGCGCCGTGGCGATGGAACATCGCCTCGTTCCCCCCGCGCTGCGCCCGCAGCGCCGCGGTAGCCTCTTCGTCCACCTCGCGGTCCGGCCCGTCCCGAAACACCACGCCGTAATCGTCCCGCGCACCATCCAGCGTGATGAACCCCCCACGCAGGTCCTGCCGCACGCGCCAGGGCTCACGCTCGAAGGGATGGCCCCAGCCGCCGCCGCCGGTGGATTCCATGCGCACCACATCGCCGCGCTGCATGGGAATGCCGCGTGCGAGGCGCGGCAATTCGCGTTCCTCCGGCGTGCCGGGGTTGAGCAGGAACCGCCCGGGCCGGCCGGCCTGGCCGCCCTTCACGCCCCAGGGCGGATTGTCCACATTGTCCATGCGCGTGTTGAGCGTGGTGCCATCCACCAGCACCTCCATCTCCCGCACCATGCCCGCGCCGCCGCGCCAGCGACCGGGGCCACCGGAATCGGCGCGGACGGCATAGGTGCGGATGCGCACCGGCATGTCGCCTTCCAGGAACTCGATCGGATAATTCTGCTGCGCGACGTAGTAGATGACGTCGATGCCGTCCGCGAAGGGTCGTGCGCCCTGGCCCGTGCCATGCCCGCCGGACTTGTAGAACAGCGACCCGTCCTTCGGCTGCCGCCCCGTCAGCGTGTAGATGGTGTAGATGGAGCTCGCCGCAGGGCTCTCGCCTCCCGTCGCCTGCGCGATCAGGCCGAGGCAACTGGAGATCACCCGCGCCAGCGTGTTGGAGCGCTGGCCTAACGGGGCGGGGAAGGCGGGCTGGATGATCGTGCCCTCCTTGGTCCGCACATCGGAGATGGCGCGCAGCAGACCCTCATTCATCATCAGCCCGGGCTCGTCCTGCAGCAGGTACAGGCCGAAGCAGGTGTTGGGCACGGTCGGGTTCATCAGGAAGTTGATCGGCCCCTGGGCCTGCGGGTCCGATTCCGTGGTGTCCAGCGTGAAGCCATCTTCCCGGGATTCCAGCTTGAAGCGCACGGTGAAGGGGCCATTGCCCTTGCCGTCGCCGTCGACGCGGTCGGCGAAACGCCAGGTGCCACCGGGCGGGAACAGTTCCGCCAGCCGCCGGCGGAAGACGCGGGAGGACTGCTCGATCATCGCCTCCACCGCGCCCAGCAGCGTCTCCGTGCCGAAGCGGGCAAACAGCTCGCCGAGCCGCTTTTCGCCCAGCCGCACGGCCGCCGTCAGCGCCCGCGTGTCGCCGCGCGCATGCTGCGGGAAGCGGGAGTTGCGGACAAAGGTCTCGAACAGGTCGGTGTTCAGCACGCCTTCGCGGTACAGCCGCACCGGCGGCACCATGATGCCTTCCTGGAAGATGCTCTCCGTCCCCGGCGTGTTGGAGCCCGGCCAGGCGCCGCCGATGTCGCGGAAATGCGCCCAGCTCTGCGCGAAGGCCACCAGCCGGTCGCCGACGAAGACCGGGGTGGCGAAGACCTGGTCGGAGGTGTGGGAGACGCCGCCGCGCGAGATGTAGCAGTCATTGTACCAGAAGATGTCGCCCGGCCGGATGTCCTCCGCCGGGAAGCGGTCCAGGATCGGCCGCATCACATCGCCGAACAGCGCCAGCTTGGTGCCGGTGACGAGCCTTCCATCGGCGCCGTAGAAGCCGATGAAATAGTCCTGCTTCTCCCGGATCACCGGCGACATGGCGGTGCGTTCCAGCAGCGCCTCGCATTCCGCCTGGGCCGAGCGCAGCGCGCCCTTGATGATCTCGACCGTGACGGCATCCGGCGGGGTCATGCGGCTTTCCTCGGCCATTCCTGCTCGCCGAGATCCCAGAACAGGCCGGCGGCGATTTCCAGCCCTTCCCGCATGATCGGCAGCAGCGCGTGTTCATTCGGCGCGTGCTGCGAACAGCCGCTGTAGGAATGCGGGATGTAGAGCGTCGGCAGGCCGAGCGTCAGCGCGAAGCTGTCATTCGGCAGCGACCCACCGGCATTCGGCACGATCATCGGCACCTTGCCCGTGGTGCGCTCAATGGAGGCCGCGGCGAGGCGCGGCCATGGCCCATCCGGGTCCATCCGCGTCGCCGCCCATTCCGCGCCGCTGCGAATGCCCTCCACCATCACATCGTCGAAGCCGGCCTCGGCCAGATGCCTGCGGATGGCCGGGATGAAGGTCGCCGGATCGCGATCCACCGTGTAGCGAATCTGGCACCTTGCAAAGGCTTCCGGCGGCACGGCATTCACCGGCGCCTCCGGATGCCCGCATTTGAAGGCGAGGACCTCGAAGGTGTTCCAGCCAAAGACCTTCTCGGCGGCGGTCAACCCGCGCTCGCCCCACCAATGGTTGATCTCCGGGCCGTCCTCGCCGCCATCCACCTGGCATTGCGCCAAGGCGGCGCGCACGCTGTTGGGGATGCGCTCCGGCAGGATGTCGCGCGCCAGCACATGGCCGTCGCGGTCGATGATCGCGGCGATGGCATGGGCCAGCCGGACGCCGGGGTTGGCGAGCAGCCCGCCCCAATTGCCGGAATGGTGCCCGCCCTCGCGGTATTTCACGCGCAGGTCCATCGCCAGCGCGCCGCGCGTGCCGAGCACCAGCGCCGGCACATCCGGCACCAGCCGCGGCCCGTCGGAGGCCACCAGCACATCCGCCGCCAGCTCGTCCCGATGCGCGCGGCAGAATTCGTCGATGCCGGGGGAGCCCACCTCCTCGCTGGTCTCCAGCAGCAGGATGACGTTGAAGCCCAGCTTCCCCCGCGTCCTCAGCACCGCTTCCAGCGCCGCGAGGTTCATCGTGTGCTGGCCCTTGTTGTCGACCACGCCGCGGCCATAGAGGCGCTCGCCGCGCTGCGTCAGCACCCAGGGGGAGAGACCCTCCAGCCATTCCGAATCCAGCCCGCGAACCGTGTCGCCATGGCCATAGGTCAGCAGGGTCGGAAGGCCCTCGCCTTCGATCCTGCGCGCGATCAGGAAGGGGCCGCCCCTGCCGGTGGGGTTGGGGTGGATGGCGCAGGTGAAGCCGATGCGTTCCAGGTCGGGCGCCATTTCCTGTTCCAGGTAGCGCCAGAGATGCGGGCCGCTATCCGGGTCCTGGCTGGCGGTGGGGCAGGCGACGCGGCGGGCGAGCAGCGCCAGCAGGCTGCCATCCTCCAGCATGCCCCGCGCGGCGGCGATGGCGGCCTCCCGGCTCATGCCGCGCTCGCCTGCTGCACGCGGCGCGTGGCGGCGCGCAGCGCGGCGACGAAGCGGTTCTGGCCGCGCAGCAGCTCCACCTGTGCGGGCTTCTGCAAAGCGGCCTCCAGCGTCGCCAGTTCCGCCGCCACGGCCAGGCCGGGCAGGGGTGGCACGGTATAGGCCGGGTCATGCGCGAAGCGCGCCTCCCGCGTGTAGTTGATCGGCACCAGGATGCGCGACAGCTCCTGCACGGCGGCATTGCGCGCCGCTACCGGCGCGCCTTCCAGGCCCGCCAGCGCCGCGCGCAGCCCGGCCACGGCGGCCTTGGCCGGGGCGAGGTTGGCGGCGCCCTTCGAGGCCTCCTCATATTTCGCGATGGTCGCGTCGAATTCGTCGCAGGTCGCGATCCAGTCGAAGGGCAGCACTTCCGCATTCACGATGCGCAGGATGGACAGAAGATAGATCTTCATATCCGTCATCAGCACGCCCTGGTCGGCGATCTCCAGCGTGTCATTCTCCGTATGCCAGGCGATGTTCGCGCCGCAGCCGGAGACATCGTAATAGCCTTTCTCCTTGCGCAGCGCCTCCGGCATCGTGCTGGACAGCATGAAGAAGCTCGGCAGGCCGATATTGTTGAAGGAATAGTCGCCAGCCTGTGGCGGCCGCATGGTCTTGATGTCGGCATCCGGCACGATGTCCCGGATCGCCTGCGTGGCCAGCGCGGCGCTTTCGGTGAAGGCGCGGGTCTGGTGGTAGCTGGTGGCCCAGCGGCAGCCGGGGCTGTCGCAATTCACCTGTGCCAGGCAGTTCTCGTCGAGGTCGGTGGCGAAGGCATCGGTGAACCAGGTGGAGCCCGCATAGCGGCCGGTGGAATGGCCCGGCCACCAGGCGATCTTCACGCCGCGCTTCAGATCGCCGCGCCTGGCCCAGAGCACGCGCGCGATTTCCAGCATCGTCGCATCGCCCGTGGCATTGTCGCCGACGCCGACTTCCCAGGAATCGTAGTGCCCGTGCAGCAGCACGAATTTCTGTGCGTCTTCGCTGCCGGGGATGGTCACCACGGGGATCTTTTGCGGGAACCAGCCTTCCAGCATGTCGGTCATGATGGTCGCCTCGCCGCCGGCTTCCGCCAGGGCCATCAGCTTCTGGCCGTCCGGGTTGTTCACGGCGACCACGGGGATCTTCGGCTTGCGCGGCAGGTCGTGCAGGTCCGGGCTGCCCCAGATGGTGGTGCAGGTGCCCCAATGGATGTCGATGCCCGGATTCACGGCAATCAGCCCCAGCCCGCCCCATTCCTCGATCAGGCTGGTCAGCGCCGGATTGCCGAAACCCTGCATGATGACGATCTTGCCGCCCACCGTTTCCTTTGCATGCGCGACGGAGGTGATCGAACCCCCGAACAGCGTCGCGATGTCGCGCGAATAGGAACGCAGCGCCTTCGGATTGGCCGTCAGCTTCACCAGCGGCGCGGTGCGCCCGCCCGGCACCGGCAAGGCGGAGGAGGGCGGCTTGGCGCGGTAGGTGACGCCGCCGGCGGTGACGGAAGCATCCATCGGCACGGAGAGGCAGATTTCCGGCTCATTCACCTCCACCGGAATGCCATGCCTGCGCAGCTTGGCCACAATGACATCGGCCGCCTTGTTCACATCCTCCGGCTTCCAGCGATGCATGCCGGCGAAGGTGGTCACCAGGTCCCAGGGCGCATCGAGTGTCATGGCATCGAGGAAACGCTGTTCTTCGGTGGTGATCGGCATGCGGAGGGTCCCCTCGATCGGCGGCGCGGCGCACGATGCCAGCACCCCGCGCGGCCCTGCGCAAGCCACCCTGGCCGATGTCCGGATGCGATCGCTGGCGTCGCAGGAAAGTATGGTGCGGCTGGCACGGATTGTGCTGACATCCACGCGCCACCAGGGGATGCCGTCATGAATCGTCGCGCCATTCTGCTTGCCGCCTCTGCCCTCACGGGCCTTTCGCGCCTGCCGCTCGGCGGCGCTTCCGCCCAGGCGCAGGGTGCGCAGGGCGATGCGATCCGTCCGCTCGTGCTCATCACCCGCCCCCAGGCCGCGGCCCCCGCGGCCTATCAGGCGGCGGAGCTGATTGCACAGGAATGGCGCAAGCTCGGCCTGCAAATCGAGCTTCGCCCCCTGCCGAACCAGCAGATGAGCCAGGTGGTCTGGTATGAGCGCCAGCGCTGGGACTTCACCATGTGGCAGATGGTCGGCAGGCCGGAGCGCGGCGACCCGGATGAGATGGTCTATAACCTGCTGCACTCCGCGAACATCGCCACCGGCTACAACTTCGTGGGCTACAACAACCCCGCCTATGACCGCCTGGCGGAGGCGCAGCGCAGCGAGATGGACCAGGCGCGCCGCCAGGCCCTGGTGCGCCAGGTGCAGGAGGTGGTGAACCAGGACCAGCCTTACGCCTTCCTGGTTCATCCGGTGAATCTGCAGGCCTTCAACAAGCAGGTCTTCGTCGAATCCAGCGCCGTCAACCAGGCCGGCCTCGGCATCCGCAATTTCTGGAACTGGATCAGCCTGCAGCCCGCCGGCGCGCAGCGCGACATCATCGTCAACAGCACGGAGCCGGTGAAGGCCACCAACCCCTTCTACGTCTCCGGCGCGCCCGATAGCTGGGTGACCGACCTGGTCTGGGACCGGATGATGCGCGTGGGCCCCGATGGCCTGCCGCAGCCCTGGGCGGCGGAGAAGGTGGAACAGCCTGACGCGCTGACCATCATCTGCACGATGCGCGACGGCATGGCCTTCCACAATGGCTATCCGGTGACGACGGAGGATGTCGTCTTCTCCTTCGAAGCGCCGGGCGTCGGCAATGAATCGCCGATGTACCGCCCCTTCGTGCAGAACATCGCCAGCGTGGTCGCCACCGATGCGAAGACCGTGCGCTTCACGCTGAAGCGCCCCGATGCGGCCTTCCGCATCGCGGTGCTGGCGAAGCTGAACATCGTGCAGAAGAAGACCTGGGCGCCCGTGCTGGCGGAGTATCAGAACCGCCCGGAGAATCTGGAATCCTATGTCGAGGAACGCCCGGTCGGCTCCGGCCCCTATCGCTTCGTCCGCTCCCGCGTGAATGAGGAAGTGGTGCTGGAGGCCAATCCGAACCACTGGGCGAAGCCCAAGGCGGATCGCTGGATCATGCGCATCATCACCAACACCGAAGCCACACTGGGCGCCTTCCGCCGCGGCGAGATCAACGTGTTGGCCGATTATTTCGGCGACCCCGACCTGGTGAAGGAAATGGCGGCGCAACTGCCACGCATGATCGCGGTGAAGGAGGAGGTGGATATCGGCTTTCAGTTCGTCGGCATGAACCTGCGCCGCGCACCCTTCTCCGACGCCGCCTTCCGACGTGCGCTGTCGGCCGCCGTGAACCGGGAGATGATGGCGGGCGCGGCCTGGAACGGGCAGGCGGTGCCGGCCAATTCCATGGTCTCCCCGGCGCTGGCCGCCTGGCATGATGAGGGGATCGCGGGGCGCGTGCCCGGCGGCAACCTCGCCGGGGCGCAGCGCCTGCTGCAGGAAGCGGGCTACCGCGTGGTGAATGGCCGGCTGCACTACCCGGCCGGGGTGCGCGAAACCACCACGCCGTTCCAGTGAAGGGCGCCGGCCTGTCGTGAAGCGTTTTGGGGCGCGGATCCTGCATGCGGCCTTCGTCCTCTGGGCGGTGGCGACGCTGACATTCCTGTTGTTCCGGCTGATGCCAGGCGATCCGACACTGAACTTCCTGTCGGATTCCTTCAGCGAGGAGATGCGCGCCGACCTGCTGCAATCTTTCGGCCTCGACAAGCCGCTGCCGGAGCAATACCTGATCTACCTGACCAGCCTGCTGCGCGGCGACCTCGGCGTGTCCTTCCTGCAGAAGCGCCCGGTGCTGGACATATTGATGGCGGCGCTGCCGAATACGGCGGCGCTGACCATCACCGCGCTGGTCATCGCCTATGTCTTCGGCATCATCGCCGGCGCCTTCCTGGCCTTCGCCCGCGGCACGGTGACGGAGGGCATCGCCATTCCGGCCGCGCTCATCACCCGCGCGGCGCCGGAATTCTGGCTGGGCATGCTGCTGCTGTCCTGGCTGTCCTTCGCCTGGGGAATATTTCCCTCCGGCGGCGCCAATGTCGCGGGGTCCGAATTCACCTCCGAATGGGCGCGCATGACCTCGCCGGATTTCCTCTGGCACCTGGTGCTGCCCGCGCTGACGCTGGCGCTGTATCTGCAGGGCCTGCCGCTGCTGTTGATGCGCGCCACCATGCTGGAGGTGCTGAATGACGAGTTCATCGTCATGGCCCGCATGAAGGGTCTGTCGCGCTGGGCGATCGTGATGCGGCACGCAGCGCGGAATGCGCTGCTGCCGGTGGCCACGGCCTTCGCGCTGGGTCTCGGCAGTTCCTTCGGCGGGAATGTGGTGATCGAGACGGTCTTCTCCTGGCCGGGCCTGGGGCGCGTGCTGGTTTCCGCCGTGCAGGGCGCGGACTATCCGTTGGCGCAGGGTGCCTTCATCATGATCGCGGCGGTGCTGGTGCTGATGAACATGGTGGCCGATCTGCTCTATGCCTGGCTCGACCCGAGGGTGTCCGTCGGTGCCCGGCGCTAGCGCGGTGGCGCGCCGGCCGGTGCTGCCCGGCTTCGTCCGGGCGACGCTGGGCTTCCTGCGCAGCCAGCCCTTTGCCATTGCCGGCCTCGCCATCTATCTGCTGTTCATCGTCATGGCGATCTTCGCGGACCAGATCGCGACGCATGACCCGCGCGAAATCCTGTTCCGCGGTGCCTATCGCGTCGCCCGCTATCTGCCGCCCTCCGCCACGCATTACCTGGGCACCACGGCGGGCGGGCGGGATGTGTTTTCGCAGCTTGTCCATGGCTCCCGTTCCGCCCTGAAGGTCGGCGTCACGGCGGCCTTCTTCGTGGTGGTGATCGGCACGCTGCTCGGCCTTCTGTCCGGCTATCTCGGCGGCTGGGTGGATCGCGTCATCATGCGGATCTCGGACATCATCCTGGGTCTTCCCTTCCTGCCCTTCGTGCTGGTGATCTCGGCGCTGACGCGGCCGGGCACCACCACGCTGGTAGCCTCCGTTGCGCTGATGCTCTGGCCCAATACGGCGCGCGTCATCCGCTCCCAGGTTCTGTCCCTGCGCGAACGCGGATGGGTGGAGGCGGCGCGTGTCACCGGCTGTTCCACGCCGCGCATCATCTTCGTGCATATCGCGCCGCAGGTGGCGCCGCTTGCCGCGCTCTATGGTTCCATCGCCGTGGGCTGGGCGATCCTGACCGAAGCCTCCGCCTCCTTCCTCGGCTTCGGCGACCCGGCCGCCATTTCCTGGGGCCTGATGCTGCAGGACGCCTTCGCCAACCAGGCGCTGTCCCGAGGCGTGTGGAGTTGGTTCGTGCCGCCGGGCATCTGCATCGTGCTGCTGGTGCTGGCGGGCTTCCTGGTCTCACGCGGGTCCGAGAAACTGCTGTTTCCGAAGCTGGGGGATTGATGGACGCGCTGCTGTCGGTTCGCGACCTTGCCGTGCACTACCGCACCGCCGTCGGGCCGGTGCGTGCCGTGGATGGCGCCAGCTTCGATGTGCCGGCGCGTTCCATCGTCGGGCTGGTCGGCGAAAGCGGCTGCGGCAAGTCCACCCTCGGCCGGGCACTGATGGGTGTGATGCCGCGCAGCGCCAGCATTGCCGCCGGCAGCGCGGTGTTCGAGGGGAGGGACCTCGTCACCCTCTCGCCCGCCGAACGCCGCAAGCTGCTGTGGCGACGCATGGCCTTCGTGCCGCAGACGGCGATGAATGCGCTGGACCCGGTGCAGCGACTTGGCGCGCAGATGCTGGAAGTGCTGGTCGAACGCGGCGGCCTCTCCCGCGCCGCCGCTGGCGCCCGGGCGGCGGAGTTGTTCGCGCTGGTCGGCCTGGATGCCGGGCGGCTGCGCGACTGGCCGCATCAGTTCTCCGGCGGCATGCGCCAGCGCGCCTCCATCGCGCTGGCCCTGGCACTGAACCCGGCGTTGTTGATCGCGGATGAGCCGGTGACGGCGCTGGATGTGATCGTGCAGCGCCAGGTGCTCGACGTGATGCGGGAACTGCAATCGCGGCTTGGCCTGTCCATGATCCTGGTGACGCATGACGTCGCCGTGGTCGCCTATGCCTGCGATCGTGTCGTGGTGATGTATGCCGGCCGCGTTGTGGAAAGCGGCCCGGTGCGCGCCGTGCTGGAAGCGCCGCTGCACCCCTATACCATGGGGTTGATGAACGCCTTCCCGGACCTGGAACGCGCCGGTGGCGAGCTGGTGCCGATCGAGGGCTCGCCGCCCTCTCTGCTGCATCCACCCGCGGGCTGCCGCTTTGCCGCGCGCTGCCCCTTCGTCTCATCACGCTGCACGGAAGATCCGGTGTTGGTCGAGCAATCCGCCGACCACCACGTCGCCTGCTGGCGCGCGGCGGAAGCGCCCGCGCTGCGGCCCCTGGCCTCGGAGGCCACGACATGGTCCAACATCGCTAAGGACGCGACATGGTCGCGATGATCGCCGCGAATGACCTCGTAAAGGCTTTCCCCGCCTCCCGCCGCATGCGCGACGTGCTGCGGGGCCATCGCCCGGTCTTGCGCGCTGTGAATGGCGTTTCGCTGGAAGTCGCGGCGGGCCGTGCGCTCGGCATTGTCGGCGAAAGCGGCTGCGGCAAGACCACCACGGCGCGGCTGCTGCTGCGGCTGGAGGAAGCGACCAGCGGCACCGTTCTGTTCGAAGGCCAGAACGTCTCCGCCCTGCGCGGCGCGGCGCTGCTGCCCTTCCGGTCCCGCGTCCAGCTTGTCTTCCAGAATCCCTTCGACGCGATGAACCCGCGTTTCACCATCCGCCGTTCCCTGACCGAACCCCTGCGCAATTTCGGCCTGGCGCCGGAGGAGTGGGAGGCCCGGATTCGGGAGGCCATGGCGCGCGTCCGGCTCGACCCACCCGAGGCCTATCTCGATCGCCATCCGCACGAACTCTCGGGCGGGCAGTTGCAGCGCGTGGTGCTGGCGCGCGCCCTGGTGACGCATCCGCGTGCCATCATCGCCGATGAGCCGGTCTCCATGCTCGACGTCTCGGTGCGCGCCGGGGTGCTGAACGTGCTGCGGCGGGCGCGGGACGAGTTGCAACTCGCCGCCATCTATATCAGCCACGACCTGGCGCTGATCCGCTATGTCTGTGAGGATGTGGCGGTGATGTATCTCGGCCGCATCGTCGAAAGCGGCCCGACGGCGGAGGTCATCGCCGCACCCGCCCATCCCTATACCCGCGCATTGGTCGCCGCCGTGCCGGTGCCGCGGGTGGACCAGGATCGTGGCGACCTGCCGATCAAGGGCGGCCTGCCGGACCAGATGAATCAGCCCAGCGGCTGCGCTTTTCGCGATCGCTGCCCGGCTGCCTTCGCCCGCTGTGCGGAGGAAGCGCCGCCGCTGCGCACCATCGCGCCGGGCCGCCACGCCGCCTGCCACCTGGCCTGAGGGTTCCGATATGGATGATGTGGTCGCGCGACTCTGCAACCCGGTGACGCTGGAGATCGTGCGAGGCGCGATCCGCGCGGCGCAGGCGGAGATGGAGGCGCTGATCGAGCGCACCGCCATGTCCGCCTTCATCCGCGAGAAGAAGGATTTCTACACCGCCCTGTTTGACGACGATGGCGTGATGGCCGTGGGGTCCAATGTGCCGGTCTTCGGCGATATCTGCGGCCCGGTCTTTTCCGCCTTTCCGATCGAGACGATCCGCGACGGCGACCTCTACTGGTACAATGACTGCTACGGATCGCGCGGCGCGGTCAGCCATTCCAACGACCAGGTCTTCCTCGCGCCCGTCTTTCTCAACGGTGCGCGCGTCGCCTTCGTCATGGGCTGGGCGCATTTCGCGGATATAGGCGGGCTGCGGCCGGGTTCCATCAGCCCCGACGCGACCGAGATCTTCCATGAGGGTGTCATCATCCCGCCCACACGGCTGATCCGTGAGGGGGAGATCAACCAGGCGGCGCTCAACATCTTCTACCGCAACTCCCGCTATCCGGAGCAGGCGCAGGGCGACACCCGCGCGCTGATGGCGAGCGTGGAGCTCGGCGTGGTGCGCATGCGTGAAGTCGCCGCACGATTCGGCGCGCCGGTCCTGGCCGATGCGCTGCGGCAATTGCTGGACCGCACCCGAACCACCGTGCGCGACAGGCTGCGCGGCACTTTTCCGGTCGGCACGCACCGCTTCACCGACCGCATCGATGGCGACGGCCATGGCAGCGGCACCTTGCGGCTGCGCTTCGCCTTGACCCGCACGGAGGAGGATCGCTTCATCCTGGATGCGACGGAGACCGACGACCAGTCGCCCGGCCCGGTGAATTTCCTCATGAACCCGGACGTGCCCGGCATGGCGCTGGGCCTCTATTTCCTCGGCGGCGATGCGACCCAGGTGGTGAATGCCGGCGGCCCGCAATCGCTGGACGAAGTGCGGCTGCGCGAGGGGTCGCTGTTGCAGCCGCGCTTCCCCGCGGCGCTCGGCATGCGCGGCCTGACCATGATGCGCATGCTCGCCGCGCTGAACGGCCTGGTCTCCGTGGCCGGCGGCGAGGCGCCTGCGGCCCATGCCGCCTATGTCATCATGCTGCTGCGTGGGACGATCAACAAAAGGCCCTTCCTGATGAGCGATGGCCTCGGCGTCGGCTATGGCGCGCGCGGCTTTGCCGATGGCATCGACGGCGTGTATTTCGTGGCGCAGGAAAATTACCCGGTCGAGTTCCTGGAGCTGGAATATCCGGTGTGCCTGCGCGAATACGGCCTGCATTGCGACAGTGGCGGCCCCGGCCGCTGGCGTGGCGGCTGCGGCATCCTGCGCGAATATGAGGTGATGGCGGAGGAATCCGTCCTCGCCGTGCGCCTCGACGGCGTGGAGAACCCACCCTGGGGCGCGGCCGGCGGCCAGTCCGGCCGGCCGGGCCGCGTCGTGGTCAATCCCGGCACGCCGCAGGAACGCGTGCTGCGGCCGCTGTCGGACGGCAATCGCCTCGTGCGTGGCGACATCCTGCGCATCGAGACCGGCGGCGGCGGCGGCCGCGGCCATCCCTTCGATCGCCCGGCGGAGGCGGTGCTGGAGGATGTGCTGGGCGGCCTTGTCTCCGCCGATGCCGCCAGCCGGGACTACGGCGTCGTCATCGCTGGCCATGCGGTGGATCAGGCCGCCACTGCGACCCTGCGCGCGCAGCGCCCGCCGACAAAGGCCTTTCATCGCGGGAGCTATGCCGATGTCCTCGACTGAGCCGCGACCGCTTTCCGTCGCGGTCGATATCGGCGGCACCTTCACCGATATCACCTTGCAGGATGCCGCGACGGGCCGCGCCTGGACGGCGAAGACGCCCTCGACCCCGCATGATCCCTCCGAGGGCTTTCTCAATGGCGTGCGACTGGTGTTGGACACCGCTGGCGAACAGGCGGCACGCATCGGACGCGTGCTGCACGGCACCACCATCGCCACCAATCTGATTCTGGAAAACAAGGGCGCGCGCACGGCGCTCGTCACCACCGCCGGCTTCCGGCATGTGCTGGAGATCGGCCGGCAGGACATTCCCCGCCGCGCCAATCTGCACGCCTGGATCAAGCCGCAGCGCCCCGTGCCACCCTCCCGCGTCTTCGAGGTGACGGAGCGTGTCGCCGCCGATGGCGCGGTGCTGACGCCGCTGGACGAGGCCAGCGTGCTGCGCGCCGCCGAAGCCTGCCGTCAGGCTGGCGTGGCCGCCGTCGCCGTCTGCCTGCTGCACGCCTTCACCGCCCCCGCGCATGAACGCCGCGTGGCGGAACTGCTGCGGGAGGCGCTGCCGGGCATCGCGGTGACGGCCTCCGTCGATGTGCTGCCGGTGGTGCGCGAATATGAACGCTCGCTGGCCGCCATCCTCAACGCGCAGGTCATGCCCGCCGTCTCGACGTATGTGCGGCGGTTGGAGGATCGGCTGGCGGCGGAATCCATCGACGCGCCGCTGCTGCTGATGAAATCCAACGGTGGCGTGGCCGGCGCCGCCTCCATCCGCCGCGCCCCCGCCGTCACCGCGCTCTCCGGCCCCGCCGCCGGCGTGGTGGGCGCGCGGGCGGTGGCGCAGGCGGCGGGTGTCCCGAACATCCTGACGGTGGATATCGGCGGCACCAGCGCGGATATCTGCCTGATGCAGGGCGGCAGCATCAACCTGACGCAGCGCGGCAGCGTCGGCGACTGGCCGCTGCCCTTGCCGATGCTGGACATGGTGACGATCGGCGCCGGCGGCGGCTCCATCGCCCGCGTCACCGCGGAAGGCGCGTTGGCCGTTGGTCCCGAAAGCGCCGGCGCCCATCCCGGCCCGGCCTGCTACGGCCGAGGCGGCACGCACGCCACCGTCACCGACGCGCATGTCGTGCTCGGCCACCTGCCCACCGCGCTGCTTGGCGGCCGCATGCATCTGGATGCGGCGGCGGCGGAGGCGGTGGTGATGCGGGAGGTGGCGGAGCCGCTGGGTCTCGGCCTGCACGAGGCCGCGCGCGGCATCCTCGCCGTGGTCGATTCCAACATGGTCGGCGCGCTGCGCGTGGTTTCCGTGGAACGCGGGCATGATCCGCGCGACTTCACCCTGGTGCCCTTCGGTGGCGCCGGGCCGCTGCATGGCTGCGCATTGGCAGACATGATCGGCATCGGCCAGGTGCTGGTGCCGCCCGCGCCGGGCGTGCTTTGCGCGCAGGGGCTGCTGTCGGCCGATCTGCGCGCCGAATTTTCGCGATCCGTCCTGCCCGGCCAGGCGGATGTCGCCGCCATCGATTCCGGCTTTGCCGCGTTGGCGGCGGAAGCTGAGGCCTGGTTCGTCGAGGAAGGTGTGCCGCCCGAAGCGCGCAGCACGGCGCCCGTGGTGCTGATGCGCTATGCGGGGCAGGGCGGCGAATTGCCGGTGCCCTGGCGTGGTGCGAGCGCGCCAGGGGATTTCGCGGCGGCGCATCGCGCGCTGTATGGCTTCGACCTGCCGCAGGGCCGGGCGGAGATCGTCACGTTGCGGCTGGAGGCGGTGGGCGCGCTGCCGACGCCGCAGACCACGGCGCTGCCGCCGGGCCAGGGCCTCGCGCCTTATGGGACCCAGCTCGTGCATTTCGAATCCGGCGATGCGCAGGCCGGTCTCTATGACCGCGCCGCCCTCGGCCAGGGCGATGTGCTGCGCGGACCCGCCATCCTCACCCAGCTCGACGCCACCACCCTGCTGCCCCCGGGATGGAGCGCGGAGGCGCTGGCCTTCGGCGCCCTGCTGCTGCGCCGCGACGGAGAAAGCCTGCCCCGATGATGCATCTCGCCGCCTTCCTCTTCACCCCCGGCAGCCATTCCGCCGGCTGGCGGCACCCCGATGCCGTCCCCGAATGCGACATGGAATTTTCCGAGTACGTCCGCATCGCGCAGGTGGCAGAACGGGGAAAATTCGACACGATCTTCTTCCAGGACACTGTCGCGGTGAATGGCAGCGGCGCGCTGGATGGCGTCAGCCGCTATCGCCCCAGCCAGGGCCGCACCGCCTATCTGGAACCGACCACGCTGCTGGCGGCACTTGCCGTGGTGACGCAGCGCATCGGCCTGGTGGCCACCGCCACCACCACCTATAACGAGCCCTACAATATCGCCCGTCGCTTCGCCTCCATCGACCATATCAGCAATGGGCGCGCCGGCTGGAACCTGGTGACGTCCCAGATCGAGGACGAGGCCGGCAATTTCGGCGCCGACCACCACATGCTGCATGCCGAACGCTACGAACGCGCGGAAGAATTCTACGACGTTGTCGCTGCCCTGTGGGACAGTTTTGGCGAGGGCGCGCTGATCCGCGACAAGGCCAGCGGCAACTACATCGACCCCAGCAAGATCCATTTCCAGGATCATGTCGGCAAGCATTTCAAGGTGCGCGGCCCGCTGAACATGGCGCGCTGCCCGCAGGGGCGGCCCGTGGTGACGCAGGCCGGCTCCTCCGGCCCCGGCATGGAACTGGCCGCCCGCACGGCGGACCTCGTCTTCACCGCGCAGAGCGACCTTGGGGAGGCGCAGGCCTTCTACAAGGACCTGAAGGCACGCGCCCGGAAACACGGCCGCGACCCGTCGCATGTGAAGATCATGCCCGGCCTGATGACCATCGTCGGCGCGACGGAGGCGGAGGCGCAGGCGAAGTATCGCGACCTGCAGGGCCTGCTGTCCGACGAGAATTCCATGCGGCTGCTGGCGCGGCTCTGCGGCGATCTCGACATCTTCGCCCTGCCACCGGATTCACCGCTGCCGCCACTGCCGCTGAGCAATGCGGCGCAGGCGCGCCAGCGGCACCTGATGGACAAGGCGGCCCGGGAAAATCTGTCGATCATCCAGACCGCGCGCTATCTCGGCACTTCGCTCGGCCATCATCTGCTCGTCGGCACGCCCCAGCGCATCGTCGACACCATGGAGCAATGGGTGACGTCCGGGGCCTGTGACGGCTTCACGTTGCTCTCGCCGCATTACCCCAGGCCGCTGGAACAATTCGTCGACCTGGTGGTGCCGGAATTGCAGCGACGCGGGTTGTTCCGCACCGACTATGCTGGCCATACGCTGCGCGACCATCTCGGCGTGCCGGTGCCGCCGAACCGCTACGAGATCGCCAACGCCTGATTCAATGCAGCGCCACCCCCGCCGGCCGCGCCGTAGGCAGGGCGGCCAGGCGCAGATGCAGCCCGGCGGCCGAGATCTCCGCCGCGAAGCGCCGCGCGCCACAGAGGGCAGGGGCCAAAGCGGATTGCGGCAGCCAGTCCGCCAGCACCGCGATGGCGCCCTGCATGTCATCGGCCTGAAGCGCCGCGATCATGTGCAGCATCAGCGCCTCATCCGCGCCGACGCCGGGGCAGTGGCAGCAGCGCACTTCCAGCAGCCGTTGCGCCTGGCCGGCCACCACGGACATGACCATGTCAAAGCCCACC
This sequence comes from Falsiroseomonas oleicola, assembly GCF_019029495.1. Classification (GTDB taxonomy): domain Bacteria; phylum Pseudomonadota; class Alphaproteobacteria; order Acetobacterales; family Acetobacteraceae; genus Falsiroseomonas; species Falsiroseomonas oleicola. The sequence goes on along the minus strand of NZ_JAERQM010000008.1, from coordinate 195,768 downwards.
GCGCCGGTGGAGCGGACGCCACCTTGGCGGAAGATTTCGCGCCAATCCGGGTGGGCCTCCCCCGGATACATCAGCGGCGCCACCCAGGCGCGCAGCGCGGCGACGACGAACAGGGCGCCGGGCGTCAGGTCGTCGATCGCGGCCTCGCCGGGGTTGAGAGGGTGGTTGGCGTTGCAGGGTTCGGTGGGCATGGCATTCTCCCTTGCGTGCCTGCAGGGTATTGCGAATGAGAGTCGTTCGCAATAACCTCTGCGCGGCAACCCAGGAAGGAAAGCCCGCTCATGTTCTTCGCCAGCAACCGCTTCCGCGTCATTCCCAGCGAGTCCGAGCGCTTCGAGCAGATCTGGCTGACCCGTGAAAGCCGCCTGCATGAGGTGCCGGGCTTCATCGCCTTCCACCTGCTGAAGGGCAAGCAGGAGGAGGACCATATCCTCTATGCCTCGATGACCATGTTCGAATCGCGCGAGGCCTTCGAGGCCTGGACGAAGTCGGACCAGTTCCGCCGGTCCCACAGCAGCGCCGGCAGCAGCAAGCCGACCACCATCGGCCCGCCGCAGTTCGAGGGCTTCGAGACCTTGCAGACCATCAACGCTCCGGCCAAGGCCGCCGCCTGAACGGTCGCGACGCCCCGATCCTGGTCAGTCGGAGTCGAGCAGGCTGGCATGCACCCAGCCGGCCGGCTCCGACGCATCCCCGACCTGCACCCAGCCGCCTGGCGCGTGGCCATGGACGGTGAAGGACCGGCCACGCTCCGCGACCCACAGGATGTCGGAACTGCCGCTGGGTCCGGCGCGAACCCGTACCGGGCTGACCACCGTCACGGCTTCAAGCAGGCTGTCGGGCGTGTGGGGCTGGGGGGCCGGCTCCGCGACCGGCGTTGGGGCGGACATCGGCGTCGCGACCGGCGCAGCGTCGGCTGCTGCTTCCGGTGCCGTATCGGGTGCGCCCCCGGCGGCTTCGGCTTCCGCGGCCTTGCAGAAGCGCTGCCGTGGATAGCCGATGGCGCCACCCCGCCAGAGGCCGGGTCCATCCTCCATCACGACCATCGCCGCGCGGGTGGGCACCGCCTCGCCGGCGACCATGCGCAAAGGCGGCGCCGGCAGCACACGGGCGATCAGGTCGCCCTCGCTGCCATCGGCGGTGACCCATCGGGCGCAAACCACATGGTCGCGGGGGTTGGGCAGCGAGAAGACGGCGATGTCGCGCAGCTCGCCCTGCATCTGGGCATCGCGCAGATGCGCCCGCAGGGACGCCACGGCGGCTTCCCGCGCCGTCACTTGGGCCCCGGGGCCGTCCTCCGTCCCAACTGGATCGGTCGGGCCCGCCGAACGCCAGCCCAGGGCAACCGCACCACCGATGACGAGGACCGTCGCGGCAATGAGGGGCAGAACGGCCTTACGCATGGCAGGGGGACCAGTACCGGAGAAGGGGAAGCCCTTCAGACGCGCGGCGGGACGGAAAGTTCCGCGTCAGGGGTGCGGCGGCGGCATCTCCACCCTGCCGCCGCCCTGCTTCCAGGCGGTGAAGCCGCCGCCGAGATGCGCGGCGCGCTCCAGCCCCATCTCCTGCACCGTCCGCGCCGCCAGGGCCGATCGCCAGCCGCTGGCGCAGTAGAACAGGAAGCGCTTCGGCTCGGCGAAGATCGGCTTGGCATAGGGGCTGTCCGGGTCCACCCAGAATTCCAGCATGCCGCGGGGGCAGTGGAAGGCGCCGGGAATGCGGCCCTCCCGCTGGATTTCGCGCGGGTCGCGCAGATCGACGAAGACCACCTCGGGGTCCTCATGCAGGCTGAGCGCGGTGGCCACCGGCACCGTCTCGATCATCGCCTCGGCTTCCGCCAGCAGCGCCTTATAGCCCTTCCTCATCGCCATGCTCCCCGGATCGCGCCTTCGCATCGCGCGATCCGGGTTGCGTCGTCAACTGCCGCTGGTGATGCCATTGGCGCGCGCCACGGCACCCCAGCGGGCATGGTCGGCGCGCACGCGGGCATCGAAGGCCGCCGCCGTGCCGCCGCCCGGCACCGCACCCTGGGCCATGATCCGGTCCCGCACCGTGGTATCGGCCAGGGCCTCCTCCAGCGCCGCATTGACCCGGGCCAGGATCGCCGGCGGGGTGCCGGCGGGGGCGGAGATGCCGGTCCAGGCGCCGACCACGAAATCCTCCAGCCCCTGTTCGCCGGCGGTCGGAATGGTCTCGAAGCCCGGCACGCGCGCGGCGCTGGTCATCATGAAGCCGCGCACCTGTCCCGCCCGCAGCGCCGGTGCCATGACGGAGAGTGAATCGGTCATGATCGGGAAGCGCCCGGCGATGAAGTCCAGCAGCGCGGGGCCGCTGCCGCGATAGGGGATGTTCTGCATCTCCGGCAGGCCCAGCCGCGACCGCAGCAATTCCATGGCCAGGTGCGGCAGGCTGCCGGCGGCCGGGATTCCGTAGTCCAGCATGCGCCCCTGCGCCTGGATCCAGGCGGTCATGGCCCGCACATCGGTGGCCTCCACGGAGGGATGCGCGCAGAAGGCCAGCGGTGCGTCCAGGATCATGCCGATGTTGCGCAGATCCAGCGGATTGAAGTTCACCGCCGGGAAGGTGTGCGGGTTGATGACCATTGGGCTGGAGTTGGCGGCGAGCAGCGTATAACCGTCCGGCCGCGCGCGTATCACCGCCTCCGTGCCGATATTGCCGCCGGCGCCACCGCGATTCTCGATCACCACCGATTGGCCCAGCGCGCGGGCCAGGCCGGGCTGCACGATGCGGGCGGCAAAGTCGGTCTGCCCGCCCGGCGGATAGCCGACGACCAGGGTGATGGGCCGGCTCGGCCAGGTCTCGGCGGTGGCCAAGCGTGGCGCGGCAAGGCCCGTGGCGGCCAGGGTGGTGCCGAGGCCGAGCAGGCCACGGCGGGATATCGTGCAGGATGTGGGCATGGTTTCGGTCTCTCCGGTTCAGGTCAGAGCGGCGGCGAGGATGGCGGCGGCCTCGGGGGCGGGGCCTTGCAATTCCGGGCAGCGGGCGCCGGCGCGCGCGGCGATGGCGCGGCGCTGCGGGTCCAGCGTCAGGAAGACCACCCACGCCGGGGCGACGCCGAACAACTCGGCCATGCGCGGGATGAGGTTCGCTTCCGTGGTGATCTGCTCCGCCGGCAGGCGGCGTCCGCCGCCCCCGCTGGCGGGCAGATAGAGGCACAGCGCGTCGCCCTGGGTGATGGCGGGGTCCAGCGCCTGGAAGAAGGCGTCGTGCAGGTATTGCAGCCCGCGCCAGCTCGCCTCGGCGCTTTCCGGCGCCTGCCAGGGGGAGGCGATGGCGACATGGCCCTGCGCGGCCAGGCCTTGCAGGATGTCCGCGATATCGGCGCGTGGCGCCAGCGGCGCCTCGGAGGAGGAGGAGGTGAGAAGGCCGGGGCGGTCCACCAGCAGCAGGGGCCGGTCGCTGGGGAAGGACAGGCCGAGCCGCTCCTCCCGCCAGGTGATCGGCTGGCCCGGCGTCATCTCGAAGACGCGGTAGGGGTGGGGCGGCTCGCAGAAGGCCGGGCAGGCGCCGATCAGTGCCTGTCCCAGCGGCACCATCGGCGTCCCGCCATGCCAATGGCCCGACAGCAGCAGCCGCCGGCCGGGCGCGGAGGCGGCGCGCGCGGCGATATCCCCAGCATCGCCGTAGAGCAGGGGATAGTTGTAGTCGACCTCCGGATGCACGACGAAATGCTGGAGATGCAGCTCCTCCGTCGCCGGGGTCGCGGCGGCGGTCAGCGCCTCGAAGCGCTGGCGGGACTCGCCGAGCCGGAGCGCCTGATTGCCCTCCTGCTCCCAGTCATGGAAGGCATGGGCCTCCAGCGTGCCGATGCGCAGGTGGCGCGGGGCATTGCCGAAGACGACATCGAAGGCGGCGGCGTGGTCGTGATTGCCGGGCAGCACCATCCAGGGCAGGCCGAGGCCTTCCAGCCAGCGCCGCACCAGCCGGTAATCGGCGATGGCGCCCTGCACCAGCGCGCGCAGGTCATGCGCCTTGTCGCGGTCGAGCAGCGCATGCGGCACGTCCAGCAGGTCCCCGGTAACGGCCAGAAAGTCAGGCGCCTCCGCCGCGATACGGGCCGAGAGGGCTTCCAGCAGCTTCGGCAGATGCCGCGACAGGCGGTGCACATGGCCGTTATGACCGGGCAGGGCCGCGCGCAGATGCAGATCCGTGACCTGGAAGACCTTCGCCATGCCGTATCCGCCCCGCCGTGCCCGGGCCTTCGATAGCCGCTTGGGCAGTGAAATTTTGTAATTCTTATATTACAATATCTCGGATCGACGGAGAGAGTCCATGCGCAGCGACAGGGAACAGATGCTCTGGGTGGGCTGGCTGCACCTGGTGGAGGGGGTGACGCAGGACGCCATCGCCCAGCGGCTGGGCCTGACCCGGGCCAAGGTGAACCGCCATGTCGCCGCCTGCCGGGAAAAGGGCCTGATCCAGGTCTCGATCGACACCGATCTGCGCTTCTGCTTCGAGGTGGAAAGCGCGCTGCTGCGCCGGCATGGCCTCCAGGCCGCCTATGTGGTGCCCTCGCCGGAGGATCCGGCGCTGACCGCGCGCGTCGTCGGCACGGCGGCCGGCGCCTATGTCTCCCGCCATCTCGAACCGGGGCAGACCCTGGCGCTGGGCTGGGGGCGGACGCTGGATGCCTCGCTGCGGGGGCTGGAGCCGCGTTCGGGCAGCGGCAATGTGGTGGTCGGGCTGATGGGCGGGCTGGCCCAGGCCGGCAGCATCAACCCCTATGACATCGCCGCCCGCTATGCCCGTGGGCTGGATGCGGCCTGCTACTACCTGATCGCGCCGATCCTGGCCGACACCGCCGAGGCGGCGGAGGTGTTTCGCGGCATGCGGATCGTCCGCCAGGTGCTGGACCGGGCGGCGGCGGCCGACCTGGCGCTGGTCGGCGCCGGCGACCTGGGGGCGGATACGATCGAGCTCGCCTCCGGCCTGCTCACCGCCGAGGACCAGGCGCGGCTGCGGCGGGCGGGGGCGGTGGGCAATGTCTTCGGCCTGTATATCGCCGCCGATGGCCGGCTGGTGGCGGATGAGGTGAATGCCCGCCGCGTGCATATCGGCGAGGCGGCGATCCGCCGCATCCCTGGCCGCATCGTCGCCGCCGGGGGGCTGGGCAAGGTGGAGGTGCTGCGCGCGGCGCTGGCCTCCGGCCTCTGCACCACGCTGGTGACGGATCTGGAGACGGCGCGGCGGCTGCTGGATTAGCTCCGGAGGACCGTCACGCCCGCCGCCACATGCGGCAGCGGCGTGCCGGTGGCCTTGCGGAAACCCTCGGCGAAGGCGGTCCTTTCCCGCGCCTCGCAATCATCCAGGTAGCGCAGCAGGCGGCGCTCGGCGCGGGCGCTGCTGCCGGTCTGGCGGCGGAAGGACTGCCAGAGCATCAGGGCGTTCACCGCCCAGCCGTCATAGGCATGGTCGCCCAGGCGGCGGCGGATGGCCGGTGGCAGGGCGTCGAAGGCGGCCCAGTCATCGCCGGGCCAGCGGCGCCAGAGGCGTGGGCGCTCGGTGACGTCATTATCGGCCTGGGGGGCGGCCGGGGGCAGGATCAGGGGCAGCGGCATCGCGTCGAAGGGCATGGGGGGGCCGATATCAGACCAAGTGTCGAAGTATGTTATAATGTTCCATTCGATCGGCGAAAAGGGGCGTCGACGCCCCGGCGTCACGGCCTTCCGGCGAATTGCGGCGCCGCCTGTTCCCAGACCGCCAGGATCTCGGCGCTCGGCATCACGTCGTAGCGGGACCGCTGCACGAGCAGGGAGGCCGCGTGCAGATCCGGGTCGTGATTGGCCACCGCATCCTCCACCACCACCGGGTAGTAGTCGTAGAAGCCGGCATCCCGCGCCGTGGATTCCACGCAGCCCTGGGTGATGAAGCCGCAGCACACTACGCTGCGGATGCGATGGACGCGCAGCAGCATGTCGAGATTGGTGCCGACGAAGGCGGAGCTGCGCCATTTCTGCACGACGATATCGGTGCCGGTCGGCTGCAGCTCCGGCACGAATTCCGCGCCCCAGCTTCCGGCCAGGCACACCTCCGGCTCTTCCGTGATGCCGTTGCGAACCGTCAGGAAGCGCAGCCAGGCCGGGGAGGTGGAGCGGCCATTGGCGAGCTTCTGGTTCTGGATGAAGAAGACGGTGACACCCGCTGCGCGGGCGCTGTCCACCAGCCGCGCGCAGGCCTGGATCGCCGCGGGCATGGTCGACATGTCCTTGCCCGCGCGCGCAAAGATGCCGCCCTCCGCGCAGAAATCGTTCTGCGGGTCGATCACCACAAGGGCGGTATGCGCCGGGTCCACCAGCTCATGCGTCTCGGTGAAGACCTGCTGGTTGTCGATGGTGATCATGGCGTGGCTCCGCGAGGCAGGGTCTGGTGCAGGTGTTCCGCGATGTCGCGCCGGCGTGCGACCCAGACGGCATCGCCCCGGGCTTTCAGGGCCCGCAGAATGCCTTCCACGGCGCGGAAGCGCGCGGGGCGGCCGCAGATGCGCAAGTGCAGCCCGATGTTGAGCAGTTTTGGCACACCGCGCGCGCCTTCCTCGATCAGCTGGTCCATCGCCGCTTCGGCATAGCTGACGAAGTGTTCCGGCAGCACGAAGCCGTTCGGGTGGAAGAACTTCATGTCGTTGCAGTCCAGCGCATAGGGCAGCACCAGCATGCCCGCATCCCAATAGGGCAGGTCGTCGTCGAAGGCGTTGCTGTCATAGCGATAGCCATGTTTCGCCAGCAGCCCGCGGGTCCAGGCGGAGGCGCTGCCACGGCAGAAGAAGCCCACCGGCCTTTCGCCCGTCGCGGCCTCGATCGCTGCCGCCGAGCGCAGCAGCGCCGCCTCCTCCTCCGCCTCATTCGAAAAATCCGCATGCGGGCGCCAGACCCAGCCGTGATTGGCCGCCTCATGCCCGCGCCGCACCACCTCCGCCGCCAGGTCTGGCGTGCGTTCCACGGCCCTGCCGCACATGAAGAAGCTGGCTTTCACCCCATGCCGGTCGAAGGCTTCCAGGAAGCGCGGCAACCCGGCGCGCAGGCCGTATGCAAAAATGCCCTCCTGGCCGAGGTCGCGGCGGCCGGGTGGGACCACGCTGATGACCTCGCCGATCCGCTCATTCTCCGGATCGCCGGCCTCCACCGCCATCTCCGCCCCTTCCTCGTAGTTCACCACCAGGGAGACGGCGAGCTTCGCGCCGCCGGGCCAGGCGATGCGGGGCGGGTTCAGGCCGTAGCCGACCAGGTCGCGGCGCATGGCGAAATATCCTCACTTTTGGCCCGGATGTTGCAAGCCCCGTGCCGCATTCGCTGCCAGGAGAGTCGCCATGCTTCGCCTTTCGCGCCATCTCGCCGCCGGCTGTCTGGCCGTCGCGGCCGCCTTCGGCTTCGCCGCCCCGGTTGCGGCACAAACGCAAATTCCGTTGCGCGTTGCCGGCAATTTCAGCCAGAACACCAAGCATGTGGATGGCGTGGAGCGGCCCTTCTTCGCCGGTCTCGGCGCGGCCTCCGGCACCCCGCTGGCGGTGAACTACAACCCGCTCGACGTGCTCGGCATCCAGGCGGCGGACAGCCTGCGCCTGTTGCGCTCCGGCGCCTTCGACGTGATGAGCGTGCAGATCGGCATGGTCGCGCGCGACGATCCCTTCTTCGAGGGGCTGGACCTGATCGGCGTTTCCACCACGGTGCCGGAGCTGCGCCGCGCCGTGGAATCCTACCGCGAGGCCTTCGATCAGCGCCTGCAACAGCGCTTCGGCACGCGGGTGATGACGCTCTGGCCCTTCGGGCCCCAGATCATCTACTGCAATGCGCCGATCAATTCGGTGCGCGACCTGCGCGGGCTGAAGGTGCGGTCCTTCACGCCGACCATGTCCGCGCTGCTGCAACATCTGGGCGCAACGCCGGTGACCCTGCAGTTCAGCGAAGTGTACCCCGCCTTGCAGCGTGGCGTGGCAAGCTGCGCCATCACCTCTGCCACCAGCGGCAACACCGGCAACTGGCCGGAAGTGACCACGCATATCCTGCCGCTGGGCCTGTCCGGCGCCGTGCAGGGCCACTTCATGACCATGGCCGCCTGGCGCCGCTTCTCGCCGGAACAGCAGACGGCGCTGACCCGCGAGTTCCGCCGGATGGAGGATGCGATGTGGGACATCGCCACCAATTCCAACGGCGATGCGCTGTCCTGCTCCACCGGCGGCGCCTGCACCGAGCACAAGCCCTTCCGCAACACGCTGGTGACGGTGAACGAGGCGGATGCGGCGCTGGTGCGGGAAGCGGTGGGTGCGGTGATCCTTCCGACCTGGCGCGACACCTGCAACCGCGTCTGGGCGCAATGCACCCAGACCTGGAACGGCACCGTCGGCGCCGCGCGCGGCTTCACGATCAACTGAGTGCGTCGCGGTGGAGCGTTCAGCCAAAACGCTCCACCGCCCCCGCCGCAATCCGGAAGGCGGCCGCGAAATCGTCCATCTCCATCGCCTCCTGCGGATTGTGGCTGCCGCCATCGTTGCGGATGAACAGCATGGCGGAGGCCACCCCCTGGCCCGCGAAGGTCGCGCAATCATGTCCGCCGCCGGAGGCCATCGCCATGGTCGCCACCCCCGCCTCCGCCGCCGCCGCGCCCAGCGCCGCGCGCAGCCGCTGATCCATCAGCGCGGGGGGAACATGCAGGGCCGGGCCGAAATCCACCTCCACCCCATGGCGCGCCTTGGCCTCCGCCGCGGCGCCGCGCAGCCAGGCCTCGGCGCGATGCAGCGCGGCCACATCCTCGCTGCGGATATCCAGCGTGAAGCGCACTTCGCCCGGCACGCGCGTCGGCGCATGGCGCGTCGCATCGGTGAAGAACTCGCCGATGGTGCAGACCAGGTCGGTGCCGGCCGCTTCCTCCGCCGTCCAGAACTCGTCCAGCCCGGCGACCAGCCGCGCCGCCGCGATCACGGCATCGCGACGGCTGCGCCGTGGCGCGCCTCCCGCATGGGCATCCTGCCCAATTGCGCGGCAGTTGCGGTGACGCAGCGAGCCGCGGATGCCGGTGACGATGGCGGCTGGGAGGCCGGCCTCCACCAGCACCGGCCCCTGCTCGATATGCGGCTCCAGGAACCAGGCGATGCGCTCGGCGGAAAGGCTGGCGCGACCTTGGCGGATGAAGTCAGGTTCAAAACCTTCTTCCGCCATGTGATCGGCCAATGTGCGGCCCGTGTCGCTGCGTCGCAGGGTGTCGGGCGCCTCCGGCGACAGCAGGCCGAAGGCGGCGCGGCTGCCGAGGTAGTTGGCCGGGAACCACACCATCTCCTCCGCGCGGATCGCCAGCACCGTCAGGTCCCTCGGCAGTCGTCGGCCGAGATGCCGCAGCCGCGCCGCCACGGCGAGGCCCATGGCGACGCCGGCCGCCCCATCGAAGTTGCCGCCATGCGGCACGCTGTCCGCATGGCTGCCGATCATCCCCGCGGGCAGGCTGCGATCCGCGCCGGGCAGGGTCATGAACAGCGTGCCGATGGGGTCCACATGCACTTCCAGCCCCAGCCCCTCCGCCGCCTCCCGCGCCAGGCGGTGGGACAGGCGCTCGCCGGGGCCGTAGGAGGCGCGGGTGACGCCGGGCGCATCGAGGCTGCCCTCGCGGATCGTCTCAAGATAGGTTTGGGCCAGGTCCAGCGCGCGGGCTTCGGCGGTAAGGGTCATGGAGAACTCCGATGAACGGTGACGGCGGCATCATCCTGACGGCGGAGGCGCTGATCGCCGGTGCCACGGATACCACGGTGCGTGAAGGTCTTGGCGTGCTGGTGGCGGAGGGGCGCATCACCGCCATCGGGCCGCTGGACGACCTCGCGGTGATGGCGCCCGGCGCGGAACGCCTGCATCTCGAAGGCTGCGTGCTGATGCCAGGCCTGGTGAATGCGCATCAGCACGGGCGGGGACTGACACAAATACAGCTCGGCTTTCCGGACATGATCCTGGAGGCCTGGCAGACCACGAAACGCCGGCGCGGTTGGCTCGACCCCGCGGCGATGGTGCCGCTGGCGGCGATGCAGATGCTGGCCTCCGGCGTCACCGCCACCATCCATGCGAACACCACCTGGGGCGAGGCCGGCCGCCAGCCCGACGATCTGGCGCGCACCATCGCGGCGTACGACGCCGCCGGACTTCGCGCGCTGGTCGGCATCGGCGCGCAGGACCGCGCGAGCCTGGTTTTTCCGGCGGAAGACCAGCCCGGCTTCGTCGCAGGTCTGCCGCCCGAACTGCGCGAACTGGTCGGCAACCCCGACCCGCCGATCTTCGCGACCACGGCCGATGAGGCGGCGACGCTGCATGACCGCATCGCCGAAAGCCTGCCGGGCCATGGCCGCATCACCCTCGCCTTCGCCCCTGCCGGCCCGCAATGGGTCAGCGATGCGCTGTTCACCGGCCTCGCCCAGGCGGCGCGCACCCGCGGCGGCGTGCCGATCCACATGCATGCGCTGGAAAGCGTGGCCCAGGCGGCGGCGGCGCAGCGCCTGTACCCCGAAGGCACGCTGGCGCGGCTCGAGGCGCTGGGCGTGCTCGGCCCGGCCACGTCGCTCGCCCATGCGGCGCATCTGACGCCCGCGGATATCGCGGTGGCCGCGCGGACAGGCACGCGGCTTGTGCGCAATCCTGCGAGCAACCTGCGCCTCGGCTGCGGCACGGCGCCGTTGGCGGCCTATCTCGCCGCCGGCGTCGGCGTGGCGGTCGGCACGGATTGCCAGACGATGGATGACGACGAGGATCTGTGGAAGGAGCTTCGCCTCGCCGCGCGGCTGGCCACCGTGCCGTCCTGGCAGGCTGCGGGGCCGCCCGATTCCGCGACGCTGCTCGGCATGGCGACCACGCAGGGCGCGGCGACGATGGGACTGGCGGGGCGCATCGGGCAGCTGGCGCCCGGCCTGGCGGCGGATGTCATCGCGGTTGATCTGCGGCGGGTGCGCGGCGTCTATGCCGATCCCTCCGTGCCGCTGCTCGACCTGCTGCTGGCCCGCGCCGATGCGCGGGATGTGCGGCTGACCATGGTGGATGGCCGCGTGCTGTACCGCGACGGCGCGTTCCCCCAGATGGATGCGACGGCCATCGCGGCCGCCGCGGCGGAGGCCGCCAGCCGCGCCCGCGCGCCCTGGAGCCCCGGACGCGAGGCGGCAGTGGCCGGGCTGGTGGAGGCGGTGCGCGCGCACTACGCGGCGCGCGCCCCCTAATCGAACATCAGCCCCGGCAGCCACAGGGCAATCGACGGAAAGGCGATCAGCAGCAGGGTCAGCAGGATCATCACGCCGAGGAAGGGCAGGGTGCCCTGGATGACCTCGGCCACCGAGCCGCCGCTGCGCACCCCCTGCACCACATAGAGGTTCATGCCGACCGGCGGCGTGATCAGCGCGATCTCGCACATGATGACCAGGAAGATGCCGAACCAGACCGGATCGACGCCGAGTGCGACGACGATCGGGAAGACGATGGGAATGGTGCCCACCATCATCGACAGCGTCTCCAGGAAGCAGCCGAGGATCAGGTAGAAGACGACCAGCACGAAGAGGATGCCGATCGGCCCGACGCCCAGCGAGGTGACAAAGGCCGACAGCGCCTGCGGCACGCCCAGGATGCCGAGGACGAAATTCAGGTAGAAGGCCGCCGCCACGATCAGCACGATCATCGAAGTGACGGTCACCGTCGTCTCGAAACAGGCATGCAGCATCGAGACCTTGAAGCGCCCGTAGAACATCGACAGCAGGAAGGCAAAGACCACGCCGACGGCCGCGCTTTCCGTGGGCGTCGCCCAGCCGGCATAGATGCTGCCCATCACGACCACGAACAGCGCGACCGGCGCCGCCAGCCCGCCCAGCGCGCGCAGCCTTTCACCCAGCGGCAGGCGCGGTTCCGGCGCCCCGGCCAGTGCCGGCCGCCAGAGACACAGCACGGCCACGATGGCCATGAACATCGCCGTCAGCAGCAGCCCCGGCACCACGCCCGCCGCATAGAGCTGGCCGACGGAGGTATTCGTCATCGCCCCATAGATGATCATGTTGATGGAGGGCGGAATCAGGATGCCGAGTGTCGAACCGGCGGCGATGGTGCCCAGCACCAGCCGCGGATCGTAGCGCCGATCCGCGAACGTCGGCAGCGCCACCGTGCCGATGGTGGCCGCGGTGGCGACGGAGGAGCCGGAGACGGCGGCGAACATGGCGCAGGCGCCGATATTCGTATGCAGCAGCCCACCCGGCAGCGGTCCCAGCCAGACCGACAGTGCCTTGTACATGCGGTCCGTCGCGCCGCCCTTCACCAGAAGCTCCCCCAGCAGCACGAAGAGCGGCACGGCGAGCAGGGTGAAACTGTCCGTCGCGCCCCAGAACTGCGTGCCAATGGCGTTGATGACCGGCCCGCCGAGATAGAGATCCGCGCCCAGCAGCGCGACGGCGCCCATCACCACGCCGATATGCAGGCCGGTCATCATCAGCGCCAGCATCAGCACGAAGCCGATGGCCGCCTGGGCGATTCCGAAATCGCTCATCGCAGGGCATCCTTGCCGGTCTCGGCGGCGATTTCCTCATCCACCGTGGGCGGGCCGTACCAGGCATTCACCTCCCGCACCCGGCCGCGCAGCAGCAGCGCCGCGGCGTGCAGGGCGAGGATGCCGGCCACCAGCCCGAACAGCGCGAAGCCGGCGAACCAGACGCCCTGGGGAATCCACAGCGGCACCTGAAGCGGGCTGGTGGAGACCGACATGAAGTCGATGCTGTCGGCAACCTCCGCCCATCCCCGTGTCGCGACGAGGCCGGCGAAGGCGGCGATGGCGATGGCGGCCAGCACATGCGCGAAGGCCCTGGGCCAGGCCGGCATGCGTGACAGGAACAGGTCGATCCGCGTATGCCGGCGCACCAGCAGCGTATGGGCGAAGCCGAAGGCGCAAAGCCCCGCCAGGGTATAGCCGCCGATCTCGTCGGTGCCCTGGAGCGAAACGCCCAGATAGCGCCGCGCCACCAGGTCGGCGCAGACCAGCAGGCTGTAGCCCAGCAGCCACCAGCCGCAGAGCAGGGTGAAGAAGCGCGTCACCGGTGTCAGCCGCCGTGCGACCGGATTCGTGCCAGTTGGAGCGACGCTGGGGGAGGAGAAGGCCATGGACACCTGCTGCAAGGATGCCCCCGCTTTGCAACTTCGGTGCCATCGCTTGACCTTGACGCAAGCTGCGGCGAATTTTGTGCATGCCCCGCACCGCGCTCGAATTTCGTCACCTCGAAGCCTTCCGCGCCATCATGCGCAGCGGCACGGTGACGGGTGCCGGCGCGCTGCTCGGCGTTTCCCAGCCCGCCATCAGCCGTCTTCTGGCGCAGACCGAAACCATCGCCGGCTTTCCGCTGTTCGAGCGGGTGCGGGGAAGGCTGGTGCCCACCGCCTCGGCCCAGGCGCTGCATGAGGAGACGGAGCGTATTTTCACCGGCGTGGAGGAGCTGGCCGCCCTGGCCCAGCGTCTGCGCCTTGGCGCGCCGCGCCGCGTCGTCATCGCCTCCCTCCCCACCGTCACCCTGGCCGTGCTGCCGGAGGCGGTGGCGGCCTGGCGCGCGGCGGGGCGGGCGGAAACGCTGTCGATCCATTCCCGCACGGCCGGCGGCGTGATCGGGCTTGTGGCGTCGCGCCAGGCCGATCTCGGCATCACCATCAGCGCGCCGACCATTCCGGGCCTGCGATCCTCCCTTCTGCTGCGCAGCCGCGCCTGGTGCGTGCTGCCGCAGGGTCATCGCCTGGCGCGCAAGGCCGTGGTGCGCGCGGCCGACCTGCAGGGGGAGGCCTTCATCGCCTTGTCGCGGGAAGAAGGGCGGCAGGGCCTGGTGGAGGCGGCGCTGCGCGACAGCGGCGCGCAACCGGTGGAGGCGGTGGAATGCCGCATGACCACGGGCGCCGTCGCCATGGTGGCCGCGGGCTGCGGCATCACCATCGCGGATTCGCTGGCCGTCGCCACCTTTCTCGGGCGCGGCATTGTGCTGCGCCCCTTCGAGCCGGTGGTGAGCTTCGACTATCGCCTGATCTGGCCGGAGGCCGTGCGCGACGGCTTTGGCCGCGCCGCGTTGGCGCAACGCATCCGCGAGACCGCGCGCGCCGTGCGCGACCGTGTCGCCGCGCATGTCGCCGGGGCATAGCGCCAGCGGTCCCGGTATAACCGATTGGTATGGTGCGGTATCCCACGCGCATGCGAGGCTCCGCCGGATGAATGGATCCGACGCCATCTTCGCCCCCGGCTTCCGGGACAGCCCCTATTGGTGGGAGGCCGCGCCGCCCGGGGCCAGCACCGCGCCACTGCCCGATGTGGCGGAGGTCGTCATCGTCGGCGGCGGCATCGCCGGCCTGTCCACGGCGCTGGAACTCGGCCGCAACGGCATCAAGGCGCTGGTCATCGACCGCGAGACGATCGGCTGGGGCGCCTCCTCCCGCAATGGCGGCGCGCTGTCCGGCGCGGGCAGCCTCGGCAAGGTCCGCGCCGATCTGAAGGAGGCCTTTGGCGAGAGCCTGGTCAATGAGATGGTGGAGGAAGGCGAGGCCGCCTATGAGGATTTTGCGAGTCTGATCGCGCGCGAAAACCTCGATTGCGATTTCGAGCGCAGCGGCCGCTTCGTCGGTGCCCATGCGGCGAAGGCGATGGAAGGGCTGAAGCGCCGCGCCGAGATGCTGAACGCGGCAACCGGTGCCGAGGAAGCCTTTGTCGTGCCGCGCGGCGCGGTGGCGGAGGAGATTGCCACCACGAAATACCATGGCGGCATGGTGATGCTGCGGGCCGGCGGGCTGCATCCGGCGAAGTATGTGCGGTCGCTCGCCGAGGCGGCCACGCGGCATGGCGCCACACTTGTCTCCGGCGTCACGCTGGAAAGCTACGCAAGGCAGCCGGATGGCAGCTTTGTCGTCACCACCGACAAGGGCCGTATCGGCACGAAGCACCTGATGCTGGCGACCAATGGCTATACCGGCGCGGCTACCCCCTGGTTCCGCCGCCGCCTGATCCCCGTTGCCAGCTACATGATCGCGACGGAGGAGCTGGGCGAGGACCGCGTGCGCCGCGCGCTGCCGAAACTGCGCGTCTATGGCGACACGAAGAAGATCCTCTACTACTTCCGCCCCTCGCCGGACCATCGACGCATCCTGTTCGGCGGCCGCGCCAGCTTCGTGCAGACGGATCCCCGAAAGGCCGCGGCGACGCTGCACCGCTTCCTGGTGGACCTGATTCCGGATCTGGCCGGCGTGCGCATCACCCATGGCTGGAAGGGCAATGTCGCCTTCGCCTTCGACATGATGCCGCATGTCGGCATCCAGGATGGCGTGCACTACGCCATGGCCTGCAATGGCAGCGGCGTGGTCGGAATGACGCATTTCGGTCGCGTCGCCGCGCAGCAGATCCTCGGCGGTTCCAACCGTGTCTCCGCCTTCGCGCGGCTGAGCTTTCCCACGAGGCCGCTCTACACCGGCCATCCCTGGTTCATGCCGCTTGTCGGCACAGCCTATCAACTCCGCGACCGGCTGGATGGCTGGCGCGTCACGAATGGAGGCGTCTGATGCTGTCGTTCAGCAAGATCCTGGGCCGCAAGACCCAGGGCCGCAAGACCCTGGGCCGCAAGACCCTGGGCCGCAAGACCCTGTCCCGGCTGCTCGCCCTGGGCGCGATGTGCCTGCCGCTGGCCGCGCCCGCTGGCGCGCAGACGCTGACCATGGCGACGCAATCGACCTTCGGCATCGATCCGCATTTCTTCTTCAACGGCCCGAACATGGCCGCCGCCCGGCACATCTACGACACCGTCATCAGCCGCGACGAGAACAGCCGCCAGGTGCCCGGCGCGGTGGAAAGCTGGCGCGCGGTGGAGCCCACCATCTGGGAGCTGAAGCTGCGCCCCGGCGTCACCTTCCATGACGGCTCGCCCTTCACGGCGGAAGACATCGCCTTCTCCATCGCCCGCATTCCGAACGTGCCGGGCAATATCGGCCCCTATACCATCAACCTGCGCACCATCGCCCGTGTGGAGATCGTCGATCCGCTGACGGTACGCCTGCACACCAGCGAGCCGAATCCGCTGATCCCCGGCCAGATGACGAATGTCTTCATCGTCTCGGCCCGCGCCGCGGCGAATGCGAGCACCGAGGATTTCAACCGCGGCCGCGCCGCCATCGGCACCGGCCCCTATCGCGTCGTCGGCAATGGCGTGTCGCCCACCGGCATGCGGCTTCAGCGCAACGACTCCTATTACGGCACGAAGCCGGCCTGGAGCGAGGTGGAGGTTCGCGTCATCGCCAATGATGCCGCGCGGCTCGCCGGGCTTCTCGCCGGGGATTACGACCTGATCGAGGATGTGCCGCTGACCGACCTCTCCCGCCTGCGGCGGGAAGGGCGGGTGAACATCGCCA
Organism: Falsiroseomonas oleicola; assembly: GCF_019029495.1. Classification (GTDB taxonomy): domain Bacteria; phylum Pseudomonadota; class Alphaproteobacteria; order Acetobacterales; family Acetobacteraceae; genus Falsiroseomonas; species Falsiroseomonas oleicola. Next base: position 179,392 of record NZ_JAERQM010000008.1, on the reverse strand, counting down.
GCCGGCCGACCGATCGCATCATGTATCTGTCGCTGAACGTGGCGACCGATCCGCTGCCGTTGGTGGTCGATGGCCATGGCCAGCCGCTGCCGGTGAACCCGATGTCGGATGTCCGCGTCCGCCGCGCCCTGTCCATGGCGATCGACCGCAACGCGCTGGTCGAGCGCGTCATGGAAGGCCAGGCCGTCGCCTCCGGCCAGCTCACGCCGGAGGGTTTTGGCGGCTATGATCCGGCGGTGCCGGTGCCGCCCGCCGATGTGGCCGGCGCGCGCCGCCTGCTGGCGGAGGCCGGCTTTCCGGATGGCTTCGGCCTGACCATCTCCTGCTCCAACGACCGCTACGTGAACGACGCGCGCATCTGCCAGGCCGTCGGCCAGATGCTGGCGCGTGCCGGGCTGAAGATGAATGTGGATGTCACGCCGAGCACGGTGTTCTTCCCGCGCATCCGCCCCGCCCGCGTGCTGCTGCCGATGCATTTCGTCGGCCGGTCCTTCTCCTCCGGCGATGCGACCTATGTGCTCTCCACCTCCTTCCACACGCGCGACGTGCCGCGGAACCTCGGCGGCGCGAACCGCAGCGGCTTCAGCGACCCGGCGGTGGATGCCGTGGTGCGGGAGGTGATGGTGCGGATGGATGACGGGCGTGAGGCCGCCGTCCGCCAGGCGATGCACCAGGTGCAGGACCTGCATGTGCAAATCCCGCTCTATGTGCAGATGTCGGCCATCGGCACACGGCGCGGCATCACCTATACGCCGCGAATGGATGAGCAGGTGGTCGCCGTCCACGCGCGCCCGGCGCAGTGACCGTGACCGGCCGGCCCACCCTCTACGGCACCCGCCACGCGGTCTCCGCAGGGCATTACCTGGCCACCGCCGCCGGCCATGCGGTGCTGGAAGCCGGTGGCAATGCCATCGATGCGGGGGTGGCGGCCGGCATCACCCTCGGCGTGGTGCAGTCGGACATCGTCAATGTCGCGGGCGTCGCGCCGATCATTTTGCGGACCGCCGCCGGCGAGGTGGAGACCATCGCCGGCCTCGGCCACTGGCCGATGTCCTTCCCCGCCGACCTGTTCCTGCGTGAGCACGCCGGAAAGATGCCGCCGGGCGTGCTGCGCACCGTGGTGCCGGCGGCGCCCGATGCCTGGATCACCGCGCTGCAACGCCACGGCACCATGACCTTCGGCGAGGTCGCCGGCGCCGCCATCCGCCATGCGCGGGATGGCTTTGCCATGCACCCGACCATGGCGAAGAACCTGGTGCAGAAATTCGAGTCCTATATGCGCTGGCCCAGCACGGCCGCGATCTACCTGCCCGGCGGACGCGCGCCGGCGGTCGGCGAGAAATTTGTGCAGACCGACCTCGCCGCCATGCTGAGCTATATGGTGGACCAGGAAGCCGCCGCCGGGGGCGACCGCGCCACGGGTCTCGCCGCCGCCCATGCCGCCTTCTACAAGGGCGACATCGCGGCCCGGATCGTCGCCTTCCAGCAGGAGCAGGGCGGCTACCTCTCGCGCGACGACCTTGCCAACTTCCGCAGCCGCATCGAGCCGGCGGTGACGCGGATGTGGCGCGGCCATGCCATCTCCACCTGCGGCCCCTGGTGCCAGGGGCCGGCGCTGCTGGAAGCACTGCTGATCGCCGAGCGCATCGGTTTTTCGGGAATGGCGCATAACAGCGCCGAATATCTGCATGTGATCGCGGAGGCATTGAAGGCTGCGCTGGCCGATCGCGAATACCATTTCGGCGATCCGGCGATGGTGGATGTGCCGCTGGAGGCGCTGCTCTCCGCCCCCCACCTCGCCGCCCGCGCCGCCGGCTTCCGGGGCGATGCGGCCTGCCCGGACATGCCGCCGCCGCTGATCGGCAACGGCACGGAACTGCCCCCGCCGATCCGCGAAAAGCCGCCGGAGGTGGAGGCCGACACCTCCTATGTCTGCGTCATGGACCGCTGGGGCAATGCCTTCAGCGCCACACCCTCCGACGGTTCGTGGAATTCGCCGGTGGTGCCGGGCCTCGGCATCGTGCCTTCCGCGCGCGGATCGCAGAGCCGGGTCGATCCGGCGCATCCCTGCGGCGTGGCGCCCGGCAAGCGGCCAAGGCTGACGCCGAACCCGGCGCTGGCGGTGCTGGCCGATGGCGGCGTCATGCCCTTCGGCACGCCGGGCGGCGATGTGCAGGTGCAGTCCATGCTTCAGGTGCTGCTCAACGTGCTGCATTTCGGCATGGAGGTGCAGGAGGCCATCGAGCCGCCGCGCATCGCGACCTACGCCTTCCCGTCCTCCTTCGCGCCTTTCGAGTATTTCCCGCGCAAGCTGGCGGTGGAATCGCGCATCCCGGCGGAGACCCGCGCCGCGCTGACGGCGCTGGGCCATGAGATTCAGACCTGGCCCGAATGGGCCTATGCCGCCGGCAGTGTGGAGGCGATCCGCACCGATCCGGCCACCGGCCTGATGGCCGCCGGCGCCGACCCGCGCCGCCCGGCCTATGCCATCGCGAGCTGAGCGGCGGCCGGCTGCACAGCCGCGCGTGCTCTCGCCGGGGGCAAAGGGGACGCCAAACAATGGGGAAGCGTGGTGCTGCTGGACAGGATTGAACTGTCGACCTCTCCCTTACCAAGGGAGTGCTCTACCACTGAGCTACAGCAGCGTACCGGTGCTTAGGGTGCCGGTTCGTAGCCGTTCAGCCGGGCCGCCGCAACCCCTGTCGGGGCGTTCCGCATCGCAAAAGCTGGCATCCTTCGGCGGCGAGGCCAGATAGGCTAGGTCCGCGCGTAACCGGCCCACCTGGCCCGGCGAAGCCCGAACAGCCTCTCTGCAAGGACCGCAGCTTGTCGAACCTCACCCAGACCCTGCCGCGCCCGCTCGCCCCCGGGAAATTCCAGGACCCGCGGGTCACCGCCAAGGGGGAGCGCCGGGCGACGGTGGCGCTGGCGGGGCTGGAGACGCTGTGGTTCAACACCGGCACGCTGTGCAACATCACCTGCCGCGCCTGCTACATCGAAAGCAGCCCGCGCAACGATGCGCTGGTCTATCTGACCGCCGCCGAGGTCGCCGCCTACCTCGATGAGGCCGATGGCCTGCGGGAGGTGGGCTTCACCGGCGGCGAGCCCTTCATGAACCCGGACATGCTGCCGATGCTGGCCGATGTGCTGGCCCGCCCCGGCGACCTGCGCGCCTTGGTGCTGACCAATGCCATGCGACCGATGACGCGCCGCGCGGCCGGGCTGCTGGCGCTGCGCGACCGCTTCGGGCCGGACCGCCTGGTGCTGCGCGTCAGCCTGGACCACCACACCGCCGCGCATCACGACTTCGAGCGGGGGGAGGGCAGCTTCGTCCTGGCCATGGAAGGCCTGCGCTGGCTGGCGCGCGAAGGTTTTCGAATCAACGTCGCCGGCCGCGCCAGCTTTGGCGGGGAGGATGAGGCGGCGATGCGCGCCGGCTTCGCCCGCCTCTTTTCCGAGTTCGCCATTCCGCTGGACGCCGCCGACCCGGTGGCGCTGATGCTGTTCCCCGAAATGGACGCCACCGTGGATGTGCCGGAGATCACCGAGGCCTGCTGGGGTATATTGGGCAAGCATCCGGACCAGATGATGTGCGCATCTTCCCGCATGGTGGTGAAGCGGCGCGGCGCGGCGCGCCCCGCGGTGGTGGCCTGCACGCTGCTGCCCTACGACCCGCAATTCGAACTGGGGGCGACACTGGCGGAGGCGGCCCGGCCGGTGGCGCTGAACCACCCGCATTGCGCGAAGTTTTGCGTGCTGGGGGGGGCGGCTTGTTCGCGGTGAGAGCACTGCCCAATAGTAGGATTGAGGCTATCCAGTGAGCGACCAGAGCCCACCATTGATGCGCGCGATGCCAAGGCTCGGCCACGTGGGGCTTTCAGCACAGATCATCTGCGAGGCGAGCGCGCGGTGTAGCCGGGCCGTTTGCCTGCTCGACCGCAGTCATGGCCTATGAAACCAGCACAGGTCGAGAAAGGTGACGTCGTGATCCAGGGCTTCCCACTCTTGGCGCAGCCGTTGCAACACGTCGGCATTGCCCTGTTCGGGCCATGGCGCGCTGGGCGGATCGGCGTAGGGACTAGACACGGGGACGAAGCCTTGGTCGAGCATAAGGCCGACGAAATGCAGCATGCGCTCGGTGTCATCGTTGCCTGGCGGGACCTCAGTGAGATCGCGCAGGGCGTCGAGAACACTCGGAAAGGTCACGTCGTCAGTCTTGGCATATTCCCAGAACCGCGAAGTCTGGTCCCTCATGGTGGTCATTTTGACGTCCTTCAAAAATGAAGTTTCCGAACGGAGGTAAAGCCAGGGATGTTGAGGTCGATCGAAGGGCTACCGCTCGACGTGGATGGCCGATACCCGATGATGGTACCGTCATCGAGGCGGTACATCCGCCCCGGATGCCCCCGCGGGGTGATATCAACGGCACCCCTGCCCTGCGTCAGTCGTCCGAGCATCGCCTCGGCCCCCGCCTGCCCTCCGGGCAGGGTGCGGATATTGGCTTCTGCCCCGCCCCGCTGCGATCCAATCGGTTGCCCTCCTGGCGCAACCATGTCCACGAGTTCCTGGCCGCGTCGAGAGACGGTGGGAGCCTGAGGTACTTGCGCCGGACCACGCGAACCGGGAGGCCGATAACCACCACCCCCACCGCCGCCTTCTGGGATGACGCCTGAGCGACCACCCACGACCCCATTTTCCGGTCGTCGAGCCATCGCGGGCACGACCAGGGCGTCGTTTAAAAGATTTCGACGACGAAGCATCAGGCCACGAAACCCAACATCCACGGGTCCCGGCGTTTCAATTTGCCCATCGCGCGCTGGCTGACCGATCCGATCATCGATGCCACCTTCGTCGCCGGACGCGGGAGCACCGCGAGTATGTGCTGCGACGGGCTGGCCGTTGCGGACATAGGCGCGGACATGAACGACACCGCTGCTCGGCCGAGCGTCACCACCATACATGGCCTGAAATCCGTCAGTGACCCAGGCGCGCCAGGCATCACGCTCGGGATGGCCTGCCTGCCAATATCTTTGGTCCGAGACGGCGGCGCGAAGGCCGGCAGCGTCGATGGGCACCTTGTCTGACATGCGCACAAATCTCCGCTGTCGAGAGGGCGTTGGCACCTTTCGAGCATGATAAATTAGGCATAAATTCTGACCTGGGTGGTGCCTTTCAGCGCGAGGCTGTCGGCAGAGGTGGAATGCTGACGGTCGCCGTCGAAGCGCCCTGATGGCCCTTGGCTGACTGCAATGGCTTTCGACCACACGCTAATCCCAGGCGTCGAAGAGGCGGGAGCCAGCGCGCGCCATCCGGTCGAGGATGAGCCTGATATGGCAAGCCGCGCTCAGGACGCATTTCGGGCGAGGGCTGCTCTCCTATCGCCTAACTGCGAGCATTTTGCAAGATAATTTTCCTAATATTGGCGGAGCATGTTCTGGCGTCTTAAGGATTGGCGCCGCAACGCAATCTGCTCCGACCGACGCGCCGATCTCGTTCTCTCGGCCTGCGTATTTGCCGCCGACCCGCTTTTCTGATTGGGAGAGCTGAGCCTGCAGAGCCATCAGCCCGGCCCCCTCTACCCCTTCGGCGTCTGCCTTCGCGCCTCCGCCTGCAGCACCCGAATCGCCTCCTCCAGCACCGCCAGCGTCTCCGCCGGCAGTGCCCCGCGAAACGCCGCGTCGCGCTCCCGCGCCGCCTGCATCAGCCCGTCCTGCACCCGCGCCCCCTCCGGCGAAAGGCGCAGCGCCACTTCGCGGGCATCGGCGCCGGCCGCGCGTTCCACCAGCCCCCGCGCCACCAGCGCCTTCACCGCGCGCGAAGCCTGCGCCTTGTCCAGCCCGCTTTCCCGCGCCAGATCCCGCAAAGTCAGAGGCGCGAAGCCGCCGAGCAGGGCCAGGATGCGCCATTCCATCAGGCTGACACCGAAATCGCGGCGGTAGCGGCGCGCCGCCCCGCGGCTCAGCGCGTTGGCCAGCCGGTGGATGCGATAGGAAAGAAGGTCCCGGATCGTCGCCGGCGCGGGGGGGCTCATCGCGGAGGAGTCTCGCCCCGCCCCGGATTCGCCGCAACCCCGTGCCATAATGCCCCCATGCCCAGCGATCTCGCCCCCTATCCCCCCGCACTGCAGGCCGCCACCCTGGCCCGCCCGGCGCTCTCCGTCGTCGTGCCCGCCTATGATGAGCAGGAGGTGCTGCCCGCCTTCCACGCCCGGCTGGTGCCGGTGATGGAGGCCATCGGCCTGCCGTGGGAGGTGGTCTATGTGAATGACGGCTCCCGCGACGGCACGCTGGCGCTGATGCTGGCGCTGCGGGCGCAGGACAGCCGGGTGGCCGTGGTCAATCTCAGCCGCAACTTCGGCAAGGAAATCGCCCTGACCGCGGGGCTCGACCATGCGGCGGCGGAACAGGCCGTCATCGTCATCGATGCCGACCTCCAGGACCCGCCGGAGGTGATTCCGGACCTCGTCGCCGCCTGGCGCCAGGGTTTTGACGTCGCCTATGCCAGGCGCCGCGCGCGGGAAGGGGAGACCTGGCTGAAGAAGGCCACGGCCGCCGCCTTCTACCGGGTGATGAAGCGCATCGGTGGCAAGGTGGACCTGCCCGCCGACACCGGCGATTTCCGGCTGATGAGCCGCCGCGCCTTGGATGCGCTGCTGGCGCTGCGCGAACAGCACCGCTTCATGAAGGGGCTGTTCGCCTGGGTCGGCTTCCCCTCCATCCCGGTGCTGTATGACCGCGCGCCGCGCGCGGCCGGGGAGACGAAGTGGAACTACTGGCGGCTGTGGAACCTGTCGCTGGAGGGGATCACGGCCTTCACCGTCGGGCCGCTGAAGGTCGCCACCTATCTCGGCCTGTTCACCGCCTTCGGCGCCGTCATCTACGGCGTGCAGCTCATCATCCGCACCATCCTGTTCGGCAATCCGGTGGCCGGCTATCCCAGCCTGATGGCGGTGGTGCTGTTCCTCGGCGGCGTGCAGCTGATGACGCTGGGCATCATCGGCGAATATCTCGGCCGGGTCTTCAACGAGACCAAGCGCCGGCCGCTGTACATCGTGGAGCGCCACGTGCCGAGCGAAGCGCAGCCTCCGGGCTGAACCCCGGCCCCCCCGCAGGAGGCCGGGATTCGGAAGAATCAGTTTTCCGGCTGGAACCCACTCTCCCGCACGATCTCGCCCCATTCCTGGCGCTCGCGCCGGATGCGGGCGGCGAAGTCGGCGGGGCTGGCGGAGATGGTGGGCAGGTATTCCAGCCGGTCCAGCGCCGCCACGATCTCCGGCATCCGCGCCACCTGGGTGATGCCGGCATGCAGGCCGTTGACGATGGCGGCCGGGGTGTTCGCCGGCAGCAGCACGCCGAACCACTCATCCTTGGTCAGCGCCGGCTGCCCCAGCTCGGCGAAGGTCGGCAGGTTGGGGTAGCGCGGATTGCGCTCGGGCGAGGAGATGGCGAGCATCCGCGCCCCGCTGCCCTCCTGCGGGGAGATGTCGCCCAGCACGCCGACGAAAATCGGCAGCCGCCCGCCGATCAGGTCCTGCATCGCCGGCGCGGCGCCGCGATAGGGCACATGCGTCATCCGCACCCCGATCGCCTTGCCCAGCATCACGCCCATGAAGTGCGGCGCGGAGCCAGCGGCCGGGGAGGCGAAGGGCACATCGCCGGCCTGCGCCTTCATCCAGGCCACCAGCTCCGGAAACGTCTTCGCCGGATGGGTGCTGGGCACGGCGATGGCGAAGGGGAAGGTGCAGACGGTGGCGACGGGGGTCAGGTCGGTCAGCGCGTCGTAGCGCACCTCCCGCGGGAAGACATGCGGCTGCAGGGTCAGCATGGAGGCGGGGGTCTGGAGATAGATGCTGCCATCGGCCTCGCCCGATTTCACCGCCTCCACCGCGATGCGCCCCGCCGCGCCGACGCGGCCCTCGACGATCACATTCGGCGCGTAGAGGCCGCGCAGCTTGTCGGCATAAAGGCGGGTGACGACGTCCGACGACCCGCCGGCCGGGAAGCCGACGATGGCGCGGGCATTGCGGTTGATGGTGGGCGCCGCGGTGGTCTGGCCCCAGGCGGGGCGCAGCAAGGCAGGGGCGGCGAGTGCGGCGGCGCCAAGGCCGAGCATGTGGCGGCGGGGCAGGGTGGGCTTCATCTTGGTTCTCCTCCTCGGCGTCGTTGCGCCGTTTCATGATGCAGTGTGCCGTCGCGTCGGCTATAGCACGCTGCGTTCGCTTGAACGCAGCTCGTGCTCTGGAAGGCATTGAATCCAGAGCAAGAAATGCGTTCAGATGATTCCATCTGAACGCATATTGCTCTACGGCGCCATCATTCCGATGGCGCCGCCTCGATCAGCAGTGCGATGCCCTGGCCGCCGCCGATGCAGGCGGAGGCGATGCCATAGCGCCCGCCGCGCAGACGCAGCCCGCGCGCGCAGGTCAGCGCCAGCCGGATGCCGGTGGCGGCGAGGGGATGGCCGAGGGCGATGGCGCCGCCATGCACATTCAGCCGCGCCTCATCCAGCTCGAGTTCGCGGGCGCAGGCCATCACCTGGGCGCCGAAGGCCTCGTTGATTTCCACCAGGTCGATCTGGTGCAAGGCGAGGCCCACCCGGTCCAGCAAAGCGCGGATGGCGGGCACCGGGCCGATGCCCATCACCTCCGGCGCGCAGCCCACCGCCACGGCCGCGACCAGCCGGGCGAGGGGCTTTCGCCCGCGCGCGAAGGCGCCGTCGCAGACCAGCGCGGCGGCGGCGCCATCGACCACGGCGGAGGAATTGCCGCCGGTCTGCACGCCACCGAAGGCCGGCCGGATTTTTGCCAACGCCTCCACCGGGGAAGGGCGGGGATGGGTGTCGGCGGTCAGCTCCGCCACCCGGCGCGGCAGGGTGATGCCGCGATCGCGCAGCCCGTCCCGGGAAAAGGTCTCGGAACGCACGGCGACGATCTCATCGTCGAAGAACCCGGCCTCCCGCGCCGCCAGCGCGCGGTCAAAGGACCGCGCGGCATAGGCATCCACTTCGGCCCGGGAAATGCCGTGGCGCTTTGCCAGTTCTTCCGCCGTGCCGCCCATCGACAGGCCGCAGGCGGGGTCGTCCAGCGCCTCCCACAGAAAGTCCTTGAACCCGACGGGCGCGCCGAGGTCGAAGCCGGTGCGGTGGGTGAAGGCGGCGATGGGGTTGCGGCTCATGCTCTCCGCCCCAACACACAGCGAAAGGCCCGCCCCCTGGCGTTCCACCGCCGTGGCGCCCTGCACCAGCGCCTCGATCCCCGTGCCGCAGACCCGCTGCACCAGCAGCGCCGGCACCGCCATCGGCGCGCCGGCATAAAGGCCGATATGGCGCGGCAGCATATAGGCGTCGAAGCTGGCCTGGGCGACGGAGCCGGCGACGACATGGCCGATCGAGCCTGGCTCGATCCCCGCCTTGGCGATGGCGCCCCGCGCCGCGGCGATGCCGAGGTCGATCGGCGAGACCTTGGCCAGCACCCCGCCGAGATCGGCGAAGGGCGTGCGGGCGCCTGCGAGCAGCCAGGCATCCCGCCATTCGGTGTGCAGCGCGGTCAAACCTTGGCCTCCGTCAGGCAGATGATGTCGGGTCCGGGCGCTTCGTCATACAGCGCCGCCACCAGCGCCGCCCGCTGCGCCAGCACGGCGCGCTGGTTGATCGAGCCCTTGTCGGTGATCTCCCCGGCATCGAGCGACAGCGGCGCGTCGAGCAGCACGGCGCGGGTGACGCGGTTGGAACTGCCGGTGGCCTGGGCGGCCAGCCGCGCCAGACCCTCCGCCAGCCTGTCAGGCAGGTCCGTGAGGCCGGCGCAGGCCTCGCGTTCGGGGATCAGGATGGCGGCGATATGGTCGCGGTCCTGGCCGGCGATCACGGCATCCTTCACATAGGGCGCGCAGGCGGCGATCAGCTTCGCCCGCAGCGGCCCGACGCTGACCCAGGTGCCGGTCGCCAGCTTGAAGTCCTCGGTGATGCGGCCATCGAAGCGGAAACCCTTGTGCAGGTCGGCGGGGTCCAGCGGCACCAGCGCATCGCCGAGTCCGTAGAAGCCTTCCGCGTCGAAGGCGGCGGCGGTGGCCGCCGGATTGCGCCAATAGCCCGGCGTGATGGAGGGTCCGCGCACCCGCGCCTCCATCTTCCCCGCCACCGGCACCAGCTTCAGCTCCACGCCCGGCGCCGGCAGTCCGACCGCGCCGGATTCCGAAAAACCCTCCCGCACCACCAGGCAGAAGGGCGCCGTCTCGGTGGCGCCGAGGCCGGTGAAGATCGGGATGCGGCGGCCGCGTTCGGCCAGGGACAGCGCGTCCAGCGCATCCCACAGATGCTGCGGCAGGCCGGCGGCGGCGTAGTAGATCATCCGCAGCTTTGCGAAGAAGCGCCGGCGCAGCGCCGCATCCTGGCGCAGATGGTGCACCAGCTCCTCCAGCCCGCGCGGCACGTTGAAATGGATGCTGGTCGCGACCTCGCCGAGGTTGCGCAGCGTCTCGGCATAGCCGCCGGGCACCGGGCGGCCGTCATCCATGTGGAAGGTGCCGCCATTGTACAGCACCAGGCCGAGATTGTGATTGCCGCCAAAGGTGTGGTGCCAGGGCAGCCAGTCCAGCAGCACCGGCGGTTCCTCCGCCACGAAGGGAAAGGCCTCCCGCAGCATCTGCTGATTGGAACACAGCATGCGATGGGTGTTGATGACGCCCTTGGGCTGCCCGGTGGAGCCCGAGGTGAACAGGATTTTTGCCACGTCATCCGGCTGCACGGCGGCGGCGGCGGCCTCCACCGCGGGGGTCGGAGTCGTGGCCAGCAGCGCCGCCATCTCCGTGCCACCGCGCACCACCTCCACGTCCGGCGGCACGGCGGCGGCGATGGCTTCCGCGAAGCGGGCGCCCTCCTCGGCGAAGACCAGCCCGGGCGTCAGCAGCGCGAGGCAATGCCGCAATTTCGAAAAATCCCGGGCCAGCAGCGAATAGGCCGGGGAGACCGGCGCCACCGGCACGCCGACATGCAGCGCGGCCAGGGTCAGCATCGCCTGGTCCAGCCCATTGCCGGAAAGGATCACCAGCGGCCGATCCGCCGACAGCCCCCGATCCAGCAGCGCCTGCCCCAGGGCCCGCACCTTCGCCAGCGCCTCGGCATAGCTGATCCGTCGCCAATCGCCGTCCAGCGCCGGATCGCGCCGGGCGATCAGCGTGCGGCCGGGGGCGACATTCGCGAAATGGACCAGGCGTTCGGTCAGGCAGCGGGGATAGGCGCCGAGCTGCGGCACCGGCGTGACCAGCACGGCGCCATCCGGCCGATGCGCGACGCGCACCGGGGCGGCGCCCATCGCTTGACGGGCTACGGACATCCCTATCCCTCCGGGGCGCGGCAGCCCCTGATTGTTATATCCCATAATAGTAGGATCGCGGCCCCCTTCCAAGAGGCATGTCGCGTCCTGTAAGTCACCGCGATGCCCATCGCCCGCCGCCAGCCACGGGACCGTGCCGGATTGTCCGATGCGGCCGCGCCGCCCGACATGTCCCCGCTGGACCAGAAGCTGGGATTCCGCCTGCGCCTGGCGCAGCAGACCGCCTTCGAGGCCTTCCACCGGCTGATGTCGCCGCTGGGCCTGACCCCCGGCCGCATGGGCGTGCTGCTGCTGCTGGAGGCCAATCCCGATATCCGCCAGACGGCGCTGGCGGAGGCGCTGCGCATCAAGCCCTCCAACCTCACCGTGCTGCTGGCGGCGCTGGAGGCGGAGGGGCTGCTCCGCCGGGCGGAGGATGCGGGCAATCGCCGCGCCAACCTGCTGCGCCTGACGGCTGCCGGCCGCGCCCTGCTCACCCGCGCCAAGGCGGCGGAGGCGGAGGTGGAGCGGCAATTGACCGAGAGCCTGACGCCCGCGGAACGCGCCGCCTTGATTGCCGCGCTGGCCCGCGTCGCGGCAGGCTGAACTTGCCCATGCGGGCCGCGCCGCTTAACGTTATGGCGCATAACAAATGAGGGGAAGCCCGGCATGGCCGAGGATCTGGTCAGCCTGGACATCCGCGACGCCGTCGCCTGGATCGGCCTGAACCGCCCGGCCAAGCGCAACGCCATCAGCGATGCGCTGCTGGCCGCGCTGGACGGGGCCGTGGCGCGGGCGCAGGGATCGGCGCGGGCCATGGTGGTGTTCGGCCATGGCCCCTGCTTCTCCGCCGGCCTCGACCTGTCCGAACACAAGGCCCGCACGGCGGAGCAGGTGCTGCATCACTCCCGTGGCTGGCACGCCGTGTTCCGCCGCATCCGCACGGGCCATATCCCGGCCATCGCCGCCATCCATGGCGCCTGTGTCGGCGGCGGGCTGGAACTCGCCGCCGCCTGTCATATCCGCGTGGCGGATGCCACGGCGCGCTTCGCCTTGCCGGAAGGCAGCCGCGGCATCTTCGTGGGTGGCGGTGCCAGCGTGCATGTGGCGCGGCTGATCGGCGCCGCCCGGATGGCCGACATGATGCTGACCGGCCGCAGCCTGGATGCCGACGCTGCCGAGCGGGCCGGCCTCATCACCTATGTCACCCCGGAAGGCGGCGCGCTGGAACAGGCGGCGGAGCTGGCGGTGAAGGTGGCGCGGATGGCGCCGCTGACCGTGCTCGGCGTGCTGCATGCCCTGCCGCGCATCCAGGACATGGCGGAGGAGGATGGGCTCTTCGTGGAAAGCCTGATGGCAGCCCTGGCCCAGACCGGGGCGGAGGCGCAGGCTGGCCTCGCGGACTTCCTCGAAAAGCGGTCGGCCAAGGCGGTGGAGGGCTGAGCATGGAACTGACAAACGCATCGGCGGTGGTCACCGGCGGCGGCTCCGGCCTCGGCGCCGCGACGGCGGAGGCGCTGGCCGAGGCTGGCGCGCGGGTGGTGGTGTTCGACATCAATGCCGAGGCCGCGCAGGCGGTGGCCGCGCGCATCGGCGGCGTCGCGGTGGTGGGCGATGTGGCGGAGGAAGCGCCGCTGGCCGCGGCGGTGGAAGCTGCCGCCGCGCTGGCCCCGCTGCGCCTGGCGGTCGCCTGTGCCGGCATCGCCCCGGCCGGCCGCGTCGCCGGGCGGCAGGGGCCGCATGACCTGGCGCTGTTCGAGCGGGTGATCCGCGTGAATCTGGTCGGCACCTTCAACCTGCTGCGCCTGGCCGCCGCCCGCATGACCACCAACGACCCGCTGCCGAATGGGGAGCGCGGCCTGGTCGTCGCCACCGCCTCCATCGCCGCCTATGAGGGGCAGATCGGCCAATGCGCCTATGCGGCGTCGAAGGGCGGGGTGGTGGCGCTGACCCTGCCAGCGGCGCGCGAACTTGCACGATTTGGCGTGCGGGTGGTGACGCTGGCGCCCGGCCTGTTCCACACGCCGCTGATGGACACGCTGACGCCGGAGGCGCGCGACAGCCTCGGCAGGATGCCGCTGTTCCCGGCGCGGCTGGGCAAACCGGACGAGTATGCGGCGATGGTGCTGGCCATCGCGGCGAACCCGCTGCTGAACGGGGAGACGATCCGGCTGGATGGCGCACTGCGACTGCCGCCGGCCTGATCGGGCCGGCTATCCCGGCGGCGGCGAGGGACGGGCGCGCCGCTGCCAGGCCAGTACGGCCCAGTTTCCGGCGATCAGCACCGGCCAGGCCGCCATGCCCAGCAGCAGCACCTTCAGGAAGGTGGCGCGGGATTGCCGCGCCAGGGCCGCGGCGTCGGGGGCCCAGAGGATCATCACCGGGGCACCCTCCACCGGGCTGCCCCATTCCGCCGCCATCCCGCGGGCGAGGTCGCGGCCATCGGCGATGTTGATGGCCGGCGCCAGCACCGCCCGGTCCAGTGGCGCGGACCAGGGCGCCTGTGCCGCACGACGGCTGGCGCGAAACGCCCAATAGGGCACCGGTTGCCCCGGCGCCCAGCCGGCGGGCACCACGGGCGCCACCTGGAAATGCGTCTCCACCGTCCGCCCCCGGCGCACCGCCGCGCGGGCGATGGGCTGAACGTGAAGGCCTTCGGTGGTGACCAGCATGCGCGTGGGATCGAGCAGCGCCCGGGGGCTCATGCGCGTCTCCAGCAGCAGGAACTGGAACAGCACCACCGCGAAGGCCAGCAGGAAGAACATCAGCAGGCCCTCGAGCGTATGGCGCAGCCACCTCGCCCCGCCCGCCAGGGTGAAGGCGGCGCAGGCCAGCAGGCCGAGGAACGGCCAGTCCAGCATCAGGAACAGCACCATCACGGCGCTGGTGGCGGCCAGCAGAACCCAGCCGGCCAGCAGGCCGCGCAGCCAGGCACCCGGTGTGGGCGGTGGCCAGCCCGCGACGGTTGTATCCGGGCTCCCTGGTCCAGGCTGCCTGGTCGACGCTTCAACCTTCTGCCGAGGCATCCTCAGCCTTCCCCGTCCAACACCGCCCGCAGCTTCGCCGCCCGCGCCTGCCGGCGGAAGGGCTTGCCGAGCATCGGCAGGGCCTGGGGATCGGGCACGCGCTCACCCGGTCGCCGAACTGGCCGGCAACATGCTCGCGCACCGAATGGTCATCCTCCACCACCAGGCGCTGCGGCCCAATCCTGCCCTGGTGCCCTGCAGGGACGTCCCTGGAAGGACGCTCACCAGACCAGCCGATACCCCTTGCCGCGCTGCGCGGTGATGGTGATCCGGCCGGTGGAGGCGGCCAGCAGCTTCTGCCGCAGGTTGGAGGCGAGTTGGTCCACGCCGCGCTGTTCCGGCAGCAGTTTGCGCCCCAGAACGCTTTCCGAGATATGCGTGCGGGTCGCCAGATGGCCTGCGCCTGTCAGCAGCAGGTGCAGCAGCCCCGCCTCGCCACCCGTCAGCCGGGTTTCCTCCGTCCCCGGGCCCAGCAGGCGTTGGCGTGCGGGCTGAAGCGTGAGCCCGGCGATGGTCCAGGATGCTGGCTCGGACACCCGCGCGGCCTCGCCGGCCGCTGGCACCTCCGCCTCCGCGCGCGGCCTGGTGGCAGCGGGTTGTTGGGCGAAGGCCGGGGGGGGTAAGGCCGGCGGGGCGAAGGTCTGGATGGCATCCAGCCGCCGGCTGAGCGCCCGGACCCTGGCCACCATCTCCCGCAGGGAGAAAGGCTTGGCCAGATAGTCGTCGGCGCCCACCTCCAGCCCCACCACCCGGTCCACCTCCGCGCTCCGGCCGCTGACCACGATGATCCCGAGGTCGGGCAGGCTTGCGGCCTGGCGTACGAAGGCGATGCCATTGCCATCGGGCAGGCCGAGATCGACGATGAGAAGGCGGGGATTGTCGTCCTGAAGGCGCTGGCGGCCGCCTGCCAGGGTGGTGGCGGTGACCGTGTTCCAGCCATCGCGCTCCAGCGCGGCGCAGATCGTGGTGGCGATCGCCTCGTCATCCTCGAGCACCAGGATCGGCCGCTGCGCCAGGGGCGCGGCCAGCATGGAAGCGGCGAGCGGGGATGCACCCATGCACGGATTCCCTGGTGCCAGACGCGCGGTAACCAGCAAGTCCCGCCTAACCTATAGTATTGGTTAAGGGCGTGTCCACACGCGACAGGCGAACCAACGCCGAAATTGAGCCTGTTGAGACGGTTGCTCAGCCCGTGGACACCCGGTTGCGCCCCGCTGCCTTGGCGGTGCGCAGGGCTGCCTCGGTCCGATGCAGCAGGGCGGTCAATCCCTCGCCTGGTGCCAGGCAACAGATGCCCAGGCTGCAGGTGATGTACAGCGGCCCGGCCTCCGTCGGGAAAGCGGCGGCGGCGATGGTGGCGCGAAGCCGCTGGGCCGCGGCTTCCGCCTCCGCCGGGCCGAGGCCGGGCATGCAGATGACAAACTCCTCGCCGCCCATCCGTCCGAGCAGGTCCGCGCGCCGCAGGTTCTCGGCCAGCAGATCCGCCACCCCCATCAGCACGGAGTCGCCGGCGGCTTCCCCGAAGGTCTCGTTGATGCGGTCGAACCGATCGATGTCGAGCCATGCGAGGGCCATGCCGGTCGTGGCCATGCCCGGCGCGACCGCCGGATCCTGGCGCGCCGCGACCTCCGCCACCGCGCGCAGCAGGGCACGGCGATTGGGGATGCCGGTCAGCGTGTCGCGGTCGGTCAGATGCGCCAGCTCGTCCATGCGCCGCCGGACCAATGTCGCATCGCGCGCGATGGAGGCGAAGCCGGTGATGTGCCCGCCGGGTCCCAGCAGCGGCACGATCCGCATGTCGATCCAATAGGGGGCGCCATTGCGGGCATAGTTCATCACCTGCGCCGCGCAGCGTTCGCCGCGACGCAGTGCGGCGCCGATCGCGGCCAGGGTGGCGCGGTCCGTGCCCGGGCCTTGCAGCATCCGCGGTGACTGGCCCAGCACCTCCTCCGGCCGCCAGCCGGTCAGCCGCGTGAAGGCCGGGTTGACGTAGCGGATCAGCGGCCCAGGCCGGTCGAGCAGCGCATCGGTGACGATGACCAGATCCTGCGTGTTCTCGACCAACTCGCGGAAGACAATCTCCATGCCTGTTTCATCCAAGCTGTGGCGCGCCGCTGGCCCCACATCTGCCGCATCATTCCGACCCACCGGCCCGCCTTCATCACGCATCCTGCGGGCCCTGGGGGATGGTCCGCGGCGGCATCGCCCATTCATCGCCATCCAGCGCGAGCGCCGCGCCGATGGCGGGGGAGGGCCGCGCCAGGCAGGCGGCCAGGATGGCGGCGAAGCGCGGGTCGAAATGGGTCCCGCTGCAGGCGTCGATCTCGGCCAGGGCGGACGCCACCGTGATGGGCTGGCGATAGGCGCGGCCAGGCTCCACCATGGCGACGAAGGCGTCGGCCACGGCCACGGCGCGCGCCAGGGATGGCAGCCGGGCGGCTGGCAGGCCGGTGGGATAGCCGCCGCCCTGCCACCGTTCATGGTGATGCCGCGCCGCCGCCACCACTTCTGGCGCGAAACCCTGGCCGCGCAGCAATTCGGCGCCTGCCTCCGGATGGCGTCGCACCAGCGCGGCCTCTGCCGCATCCAGGCGCTTGTCGGAGGCCAGGATGCTGGCCGGTACGGCCAGTTTGCCGATATCGTGCAGCAGGGCGGCGACCAGCAGTGCCTCCCGGTCGCCCAGCGTCTCGGGCGCGCAGGCCCACATCGCCATCAGGACCTGCGTGACCCTGATGGCGTGGGCGGCACTCGCCTCATGGTGGTGGCGCAGCCGGCCAAGCCAGGCCAGGCCAGGGCTGGCGCAAGCCGCGATCCAGGTGCCGCGGGGCAGTGGCGATGGCCAGCCATGACCGGAGCCGAAGGCCGGCTGGCTGGTCGCCGCTTCCCCAGAAGTCACATTCATTCCTGAATTTTCCCGCGCGTGATGTGCCCATGATCCTCCGCCCACCCGGCCCGGCGCATGCCTGGACTCGTCCGGAATTGTAGGTGTCTGTCAGCGGAATATGGCGGCGCGCGGGGTGGGGATCAGGACAGACATGCGCCAAGAAATACAACGTATGGTTGTTTCAATTTACCTATAACAACTTTTGACAAAAGCTTGTTGGCTGCGCTCCACGCCCTGGCGTTACCCAGGGGCATACGCATGACGAAGGGGGGCAGGGACGATGACGCGGCACACGCAGCCCCTGCCTGGCCTGGTGAACCGGCCCGCCATGCCTGGCCGGCGCCTTTTGCTCGGTGCCGCGCTGTGCGGTTCTGCCGCTGGCGGCCTCATCCGGCCGGCCGGCGCGGCGGCGGCGATCGGGGACTGGCTGGATTTCCGGCGGCGCTTCCTGCACGCCGATGGCCGGGTGATCGATACCGGCAATGGCGGCATCTCCCATTCCGAGGGGCAGGGGGCCGGGCTGCTTTTTGCCGCGCGCTTCGACGACCAGGCCAGCTTCGCGCGCATCCTGGACTGGACCCGCGGCGCGCTGCGGCGGCCGGAGGACCAGCTCCTGGCCTGGGCCTACCGCCCCGGCGCGCCGATCCCGGTGCCCGACCTGAACAATGCCAGCGATGGGGACCTGCTGGTGGCCTGGGCGTTGGCGGAGGCGGGGGAGCGCTGGGGACGCGCGGATTACCGCGCCCTTGCCACGGAGATCGCCCGCGACCTGATGCGCCGGGTGGTGCTGCGGCAGGGGGACCGGACGCTGCTGCTGCCGGGCTCGGAGGGTTTCCTCAAGCCCGACCACGTGGTGGTGAATCCCAGCTACTACATTCCACCAGCCTTCCGCGCCCTGGCGCGGCTGCTGCCCTCGCCGCAATGGCAGTCACTGGAGGAGGAGGGGGTCGCACTGGCGGACCAGGCGCGTTTCGGACGCTGGCGGCTGCCGCCGGATTGGGTGGCGCTGTCCCGCGGCGCGGGGCGTCCGGCGCCGGCCGCCGGCTGGCCTGCGCGATTCGCCCACGACGCCATGCGGGTTCCGCTGAACCTCGCCTGGGGCGGGCATGTGCAATCCCAGGCGCTGGGCGCGGCGGTGGCCTTCTGGCGCGACCCCGCCCATGCGGCGCCGCCGGCCTGGGTGGACCTGCGAAGCAATGCGCTGGCGCCCTATCCCGGTGATGCGGGGCTGCGGGCTGTCGCGCAATTCGCCGCCGCCGTGCTGGCCGGCGGCGGGCGGGAGGAGACGCTGCCGAAAGTGGCGGAGGCTTCAAGCTACTACCCGGCGGTGCTGACGCTTCAGGCGCGCCTGGCCTGGGCCGATCGCGGACTGACGCCGGGAAGCTGCGCCCGGATGGTGACGATGCCGCCCCCCGCCGCGCCGGCCGAGGCGGGGCGCGGCGGGGTGCTGGGCTGGTTGCGCGGAATCCTGCCGGCGCGCGGCTGAGCCGAGCAGCGCCCCGGCCGGCCTCAGGACATCCCGCGCTATTCCGGCGTGACGCTCAAGGCATTGCCGGTCAGCGTCACCACGCCGGGGCCGGCCACCGTCACGGGTGTGGTCAGCGCCGACCAGGTCAGCGGATTGCCGCCGCTGACCGCGTCGTAAAGGCCGATATGCGTCAGCGTGCCGACCGCGCCGGTGAAGGTGAAGCGGATCGCTTCCGCATTGCGCTGCATGCCGGTGCCGGTGAAGGTGGCGCGCTGGCGGGCATAGCCGCTGCCCGCGGCCTCCCCCGTCAGGCCGGCGGCATCGGTGCCGCCGGTGCCGAGCCCGGCCCAGACGGCGGTGGGCAGGGTGGGCAGGCGGGCGCAGAGTGCACGGCCCAGCAGGTTCTTGGCATAGTCGGTCAGGTTGGACATCCGGGGAATCCTCAAAGCATGTAGGGGAATCACGCATGTTCATGAAGGGCGCTGCTGTCGGGGCTTCATGCGCAGGCGTTTGGCGGGCGGGGCGCCGGCGGCTTCAGAAGCTGCCGAGCAGCGTCCGGGCCAGCTCCGGCCCGGCGGGTTGCAGGCCGGGCGGGGTGCTGATCGGCGCATTGGCCGCCACGGCGACATAGGCGGTGCCGTCGAAGGTCCGCGGCAGGCAGCCCGCCTCCGGCATGTAGCCGCCGATGCGCCTATCCGGCAGCGCCGCGGGTGCCTCATCCGGCCCATGCCAGCCGAGTTCGCGCAGCGCCGCGGTGCTGGCCTCCAGCGGGCCTTGCCAATAGATCATGGTCCAGTCGGTCATTGCTCGATCCTTCTTGGGAAAGGCTTTGTGAAGAGGACGCCGGGCCGCGTCACGGCGCGGCCGCGCCGGCCAGCATCAGCAGCTTCGTCGTGCCGCCATCCGGGCTGAAGGCCAGCAGCGTCGCCAGGCCGCCGGCACGGATCTTCGTCAGCCCGTCCGGATTGGTCGGCGTGCTGCCCGTGAAGCCCGACATGCTGATGGCCAGGTCGCTGCTGCCGCGATTGACGACGAGGCAGGTGAAGCCGTCGCCGGTCGAGGCCCAGTTGATGCTCAGCGTGGTGCCGGCATTGGCCGAGACGAGCCGGCCATTGTGGCTGGCCAGCGTCAGCGCCGTGGCGCCGGAGGTGGCGACCACCGGCAGCCGCCGCGCGGTGAACTGCGCATCGACATAGCCCTTGCGCGCCGCCTGGTTGTCGCTGGCCGGATCCGCCGACAGCAGCAGCGGCCCGGTCAGCGTGACGGTGCCGGAGGTGCTGATGCGGAAACGCTCCGCCAGCGTGCCGCCGCTGCGGGTCTCGACCACGAAGGCGCCGCCCTCGGCCCCGCTGGTCACCGTTTCGCTGATGCCGCCGGCGCGGGCATATTCCACCTGGGTGCCGGCGGCGTTCTTGCCGCTGAAGGCGAGCTGGCCCAGCGAATGGCCCGCCGCGCCGCTGGCCGAGGCACGGCGAAGCGTCAGCTTCATCGGCTGCGTCATCGCCGATGCCGCGCCGAGGACGATGCCGCCATTCGGATTGACGGTGGCATCGCCACCGAGTTCCAGCGGCGCCAGCGCGCCGCTGCCGAGGCTCATCGAATAGGCGACCTCCGCATCCTGGTTCTCCAGGTCGAGCGCGGCGCCAAGGGCTTCGGTGCGGCGCCGCAGCAGCGCACGTTCCTGGTCCGGCGAGGAGCCCAGCGCCTGGAGCCGGTTGCCGACCAGGGCGATGCGGCCCAGGTCGGCCGGGGTCTGCGCCTCGAAGGTGGCGGAGCGGGTGTCGGAGGCGACGACCGAAAGGTTGTCGCCGCCGCTGGCCAGGTAGACCCGGCAATTGGGCAGGTCGCAGGCCACCAGCGTCAGCCCGCCATCGAAGACCTCCACGGCGCGCCCGGCGCCAGCGCCACCGACCATGACGCCGACGAACTGGTTGTCACCCTGGTTGGAGGCGTTGGAATTGACGCGGATGGCGGTGGCCTGGCTGCTGATGAAGCCGCCGACCCATTTGGTGCGGAAGGCGGTGCCCTGGATCAGCGCGCCGATCGTGTTCGGGTCCTTCAGCTCCAGCTGGTCATCGACGCTGCAATTGTGCAGCTGGATCGACTGCGCGCCATCGCCCAGGTCGAAGCCGCGCTCGTAGCCGTAGCAGAAGCAATTGATCAGCTCCGCCACGTCGCTGTTCTCGATGCGGAAGGCGGTGCCGCTGCGGCGACCGTTCCAGACCTGCAGCGTGCCGCTGGCGATCCAGCTTCCGGTGAAGGTGCTGCCCTGCAGATCGACGCGCGTGGAATCGATGACGGTCACGGCAAAGCGACCATTTCCCCCGGGGACGCCGTCGATGCCAAAGATATTGACCACATCGCCGGTGATCAGCCCGTGCGCGCTGGTGGTGGTGATGCGCACCGCGCCGCTGCCATTGTTGGCCACGCCGCCGATGGGGAAGGAGACGCGGGAGACGGCGCTGAGATTGGCCGTCAGGAAGGGCCAGAAATGCACGTCGTGGATGCGGGCGATGTCGAAGCTGTTGGTCATGTAGATGCCGCTGCGGTTGTCGCCACGCAGCCGCTGCACATTCATCCGCTGGCTGCTGGTGCAGCGGATCGCCAGGTCGAAGCCCAGCACCAGCAGGTCCTGCAGCAGCACGTCGTGCTGCCCGGCGCCGGTGGTGCCGATGCTGATCGCGGTGCCTGCCATCTGCTCGCGGATGTTGATGCCGGCACGCACATTCGTGGGTGGCGCGCCGGCGCCATCGCGCAGCAGCGTCACCGCGCGCATGGTGCTGGCGCGCAGCATCTGCATGGTGCGGCTGGAGGAGAGCAGGATGGTGCCGGGGATGTTGCGGTAGTCGCCCAGCGCGCGCTGTGCGCCGGGGATCGACGGCCCCTCCAGGCAGACATTCTCCTTCACCACGATGCTGGCACCGGTGACTCGGTAGCGGCGCGGGCCGAGGCGGACGATGCCGCCGCCCCCGGCCGCGGCCGCATCGATCGCGGCCTGGATCGCGGCCGCGTCATCGGTGGTGCCGTTGCCGGCGGCGCCGTAGTCGCGCACGTGATACATGCGCTCGGCATGCACGCCGGCGGTGATCTGCGCGAAGGTGGCGCGGCGCGTCGTCGCGGCGACGCCGCTGCCCTGCACGATGGGGGCGAGGTCCGCGGCGGCAAGCGCCGCGGCTGCCGGCAATTCTGAGATCTTGGCGTCGGCCATGGGATGTCCGTTTCCAGTTCGGGAAGGGGCGGGGGGATGCGGCGCGGTCAGGTCAGCAGGCGGCCGCCATCCTCGATCAGCAGCGCGCCGCCAGCCTGGAGCAGCAGGGTGTCGGGCAGGGTGACGTTGAAGCTCGGCGAGACGGCCGCCACGGCCGCGTCATTGGTGGCCTGCACACGCAGCCGGTAGCCGGTGCCGGCGGCCGGCGCGGGCAGGCTGGCGCTGGCGCTGCCGGCGGTGACGGTGGCCAGCTGCGGTCCGCGCACCGTGGTGCCGGCGGCATCGCTGATGCTGAAGGCCACCTGCGTCACCGGGCCGGCGAGCGTCGCCTGTGCATCGACGAAGCCGGTGGTGAGGATGGCGGCGGTGATCGGCGCCAGCACCACGGTCATCGCCACGGCGTTGGCCGCGACGCGGATCGAGAATCGCTGCGCGGCGGTGACCTGGACGCTGAAGGGGGCCGAGGCGGTGTCCAGTACCAGGCCGGGCGCCACCTCGTCGCCCACGCGCACCGGGCAGATGGAGATGCTGTCCGAGGCGTTGAGGATGATGATGTCACCGGTGTTGAGGCGCGGCGCCGCAGGGTCGAAATAGCCCGTGGCCAGCGCGACTGAACGCGTGTCTGTGGTGCGGTACAGCCACAGCGTGAATCCGCTGTTGTCGACGAGCGGCACCAGCGCCGTATCGATGTAGGGCATGTTCGGGAGGCTCCGTTCTTGACGCGCGGACGGGGCCGGGCGCGCGGCTGCGCATCCCGGGGGCGAGGAGGGCGTAGAGAAAAAATACCTATGATCCGAACACGAAAACCCCACCAGACGGGTCTGGCAGGGTTCGGTATTCGCGATCCGGCCATTCCGGGCCGTGCCATGGGCGCATCTCGCCCGTTGGTGGCGTTTGATTACCCGCGGGCTAGGAACAAGTCAAGAACAAATTCCTGGGTCCTGGACATCTTCAGCCTCGTGCACGCCCGGTGCGACCTGTGTAGGATCGTGCCGATCCGCATGTGGGAGCGCCCGAACGATGCTGCGTCGCCTGGCCCTGCTGGCTACCCTGATGACCGCCTTCGCCATGCCGGCCGCCCAGGCGCAGGAACGGGTGGTGAATGTCTTCAACTGGAACGACTATATCGACCCCTACATGGTCCAGCGCTTCACGCGGGAGACCGGCATCCGCGTGCGCTACGACATCTATGACAGCCTGGAGACGCTGGAGGGCCGGCTTTCCGCGGGCCGCTCCGGCTACGATATCATCGTGCCGACCGGGGAGCCCACCTTCTCCCGCCTCGCCCGGGCCGGTGGGCTGCTGCCGCTGGATCGTGCGCAGATCCCGAACCTCGCCAATCTCGACCCGGCCCTGCAGGCGCAGGTGGCCTCCTCCGATCCCGGGAACCGCTTCGGCGCGCTGTATCTGTGGGGCAGCATCGGGCTCGGCGTGAACCCGGCGCGCATCCAGGCGCTGGCGCCGGACGCACCGATGGACAGCCTGAAGCTTATGCTCGACCCGGCCCATGCGCGCCGCATCGCGCGCTGCGGCATCAGCATGATGGACAGCGCCTCCGACGTGATCCCGACCGTGCTGCGCTACCTCGGCAAGAATCCCGACAGCACCGATGCGGGCGATCTTCAGGAGGTGTCGCGCACGCTGATGGCGGTGCGCCCCTTCATCCGCAACTTCTCCACCGGCGGCACGATCGAGGCGCTGGCCAGCGGCCAGACCTGCCTCGCCTTCGCCTATTCCGGCGACGCCATCCAGGCCAGCGTGCGGGCGCGGGAGGCGAACCAGGGCGTCGCCGTGCAATATGTGGCGGCGGCGGAGGGTGCGCAGCTCTGGTTCGACCTGCTGGCGATCCCGGCCGATGCGCCCAATCCCGAGAATGCGCATGCCTTCATCAACTTCCTGCTGCAGCCGGATGTGATGGCGGCGATTACCAACCAGGTGCGCTACCCGAACGGCGTCCCCGCCAGCCGCGCCGCCGTGGCGCCGGAGGTTGCGGCCGATCCGGCGGTGTTCCCGCCGGAGGCGATGCGCGGGCGCTTCTTCACCATCGGCCCCGTGCCGCAGGCGGCCGAGCGCGCGCGCAACCGCATGTGGGCGCGCTTCAAGGCGGGGCGATGAGTTTCGCCGAGCGGCCCGGTACGGCCGAGCCCTGGCGCGATCCTTCGGCCGAACCTTTCCTGCGCATCGAGAAGCTGACGAAGCGTTTTGGTGATTTCGTCGCGCTCGATGAGGTTAGCCTGCCGATCTATCGCGGCGAACTGTTCGCGCTGCTCGGCGGTTCAGGCTCGGGAAAATCCACGCTGCTGCGCTGCCTCGCCGGCTTCCTGGAACCCGATGCCGGGCGCATCGTGCTGGATGGCCAGGACATGGCCGGCGTGCCGCCCTATGCGCGGCCGGTGAACATGATGTTCCAATCCTACGCGCTGTTCCCCCATATGACGGTGGCCCAGAACATCGGCTTCGGATTGAAGCAGGAGGGGGCGGCCAAAGCCGTCATCACCGCGCGCGTGGCGGAAATGCTGGCCATGGTGAAGATGGAGGGGTTGGGCGATCGCAAACCGGCGGCGCTCTCGGGCGGCCAACGCGCCCGCGTCGCGCTCGCCCGCGCCCTGGCAAAGCGCCCCAAACTGCTGCTGCTGGATGAGCCGCTCTCGGCGCTGGACAAGAACCTTCGCGAGGCGACGCAGTTTGAGTTGGTGAACATCCAGGAGCGCACCGGCACCACCTTCGTGATCGTCACCCATGACCAGGAGGAGGCGATGACCATGGCAACCCGCCTCGCGGTGATGGATCGTGGCACGCTGGCGCAGGTGGGCACGCCATCCGACGTCTATGAATTCCCCAACAGCCGCTTCACCGCGGAATTCCTGGGAACCGCCAATATCCTCGAAGGCGTCGTCGAAGGCGTCGAGGCGGAGGGCGTCCGCATCGGCAGTTCCGAACTGGATTTCGACATCCTGGCCGAACCCGCGGCCAGCAAGCCGCTGGGCAGCCGCGTCTTCGTCGCGCTGCGGCCGGAGCGCTTGCGGATCGAGCGCGTGGCGCCGGGCAGCGCCCTGGGTGACAACCGCCTGGTCGGGCGGGTGCGCGACATCGGCTATTACGGCGACTTCTTCGTCTATCACGTGGTGCTGGAGAGCGGGAAGGAGGTCCGCGTCAGCCAGCCGAACCTCCGCCGGCGCACGGAACGCCCGGTGGATTGGGAGGATACCGTCGCCGTCACCTGGGACCGCCAGGCCAGCATGGTGCTGCCGGAATGACGCCGCGCCTGCGCCGCCGGCTGGTGCTGGCGCTGCCCTGGGGCTGGATGGCGCTGTTCTTCCTGGTGCCCTTCGCCTTCGTGCTGACCATCGCCTTCGCGGAACCGAGCGAGGGACTGCCGCCCTATGCGCCACTGCTGCGCTGGTCGGGCGAGGCGACGGCCGTGCTGCAATTGAACCTCGCGAATTTCCAGCTTCTGCTGGAGGATCCCTACTACCTCGACGCCTATCTGCGCAGCCTGCGCGTGGCTGCGGTTTCCGCGACGCTGTGCCTGCTGATCGGCTACCCCATGGCGCTGGCCATCGCACGCGCGCCGGAGCATCGGCGGAACCTGCTGCTGATGCTGGTGATCCTACCCTTCTGGACGAGCTTCCTGCTGCGCGTCACTGCCTGGATCGGCATTCTGCAGGACCAGGGCTGGCTGAACGGGCTGTTGCTGGGCCTGGGGATCATCGCGGCGCCGATCCCGCTGCTCTACACCGACACGGCCATGTATCTCGGCATCACCTATTGCTACCTGCCCTTCATGGTCCTGCCGCTCTACGCCACGCTGTCGAAGCTCGACCCGTCGCTGCTGGAGGCGGCGGAGGATCTCGGCGCGCGGCCCTGGCGCGCCTTCCTGCAGGTGACCCTGCCGCTGTCGCTGCCTGGCATCGTCGCCGGTTTTCTCCTCGTCTTCATCCCGGCGGTGGGGGAGTTCGTCATTCCCGAACTGCTCGGCGGGCCGGGGGCACAGTTGATCGGGCGTGTGCTCTGGACCGAGTTCTTCCAGAACCGCGACTGGCCGCTGGCCTCCGCGCTGGCGATCGTGCTGCTGGCCGCACTGGTCGGGCCGATCGCGCTGTTCCAGTGGCGGGCCGGGCGATGAGGGGCATCGGCCGCCTCGCGATCCCGCTCGGGCTCGGCTTCGCCTTCCTCTATCTGCCGATCCTGCTGATGGCGCTTTTCTCCTTCAACGACAGCCGCATGGTGACGACCTTCACCGGCTTCTCGCTGCGCTGGTATGACAGCCTGTGGCGGAACGAGGTGCTGATGGGCGCACTGGGCCTGTCGCTGCGCATCGCCGCCATCTCCGCCACCATGGCGACCATCCTGGGCGTGCTGGCCGGTTTCGCGCTGGCCCGCTTCGGGCGCTTCCGCGGTCGTGCCGGTTTCGGCGCGGTCATGGCGGCGCCGCTGGTGATGCCCGAGGTCATCACCGGCCTGTCGCTGCTGCTGCTGTTCGTGGCGATGGAGTCGGCCTTCGGCTTCCCCGCCGGCCGCGGCGCCAGCACCATCGCCATCGCGCATGCCACCTTCGGCGCGGCCTATGTCGCCGTGGTGGTGCAGTCCCGCCTCGCGGATTTCGACCTGAGCCTGGAGGAGGCGGCGATGGACCTGGGCGCCCGGCCCTGGAAGGTCTTTTCCGTGATTACCCTGCCGCTGATCGCCCCGGGGATCGCGGCGGGCTGGCTGCTGGCCTTCACCCTGTCGCTGGACGACCTGGTGATCGCCAGCTTCGTCTCCGGCCCCGGCGCCTCCACCCTGCCGATGGTGATCTTCTCCACCGTGCGGCTCGGCCTGACGCCGGAATTGTATGCGCTGGCGACGCTGCTGGTGGTGCTGGTCGGGCTGGCGCTGGGCCTGGCGCTGCGGCTGCTGCGGGGGCGGTCGGCGCCCTGATTTCTCCACATCGCTGGCCCATATGAACCCGATGCGCCCGATCATTCCCCTGCTGCTGATCGCCCTTCTGGCCGGCTGCGCCGAGCGCTGGGCCCGCCCTGGAACCTCGGAGGCGGAGTCGGAGGCGATGAACGCCGCCTGCGGGCAGGAGGCGGCGGGGGCGGTGCCGCCGCAGATGGTCTGGCAACAGGTGGCCCCCGCCCGGATCGAGCGGGAGCGCAATTGCTGGCGGGATGGCGACCGCGAGCGCTGCCGCGTCACCGAACGCTACCGCCCCGCCCGCTACGACATGGTCGATGTGGCGACCGCGGCGCGGGAGGCGCATCGCACCGCCTGCATGCGGGAGAAGGGCTTTGTCTTCCAGGGCTACCGGCCCCTTCGCCTCGAATAGCCGGCGCGATCCTGTGGACGTGCCCGGCGGCCGGCGGTAGGAACGTCGCACTGCCCGGAAAGCGTGCAGTCAGGAACCCCGGAAGCCGTCATGAACCTCATCGCCGATCGCCTGAACCGCATCTCCCCCTCCCAGACCATTGCCATGACCGGCAAGGCGCGGGCGCTGAAGGCGGCGGGCAAGGACATCATTTCCCTTTCGGTCGGCGAGCCGGATTTCGAGACGCCGCGCAACGTCAAGGACGCCGCCATCGCCGCCATAGAGCGCGGCGAGACGCGGTATACGGATGTCGCCGGCACCATGGAGCTGCGGCAGGCAATCTGCCAGAAATTCAAGCGTGACAGCGGCATCGACTACAAGCCGGAGGAAATCCTGGTCGCCACGGGCGGCAAGCAGGTGATCTTCGACGCGCTGGTCGCCACCATCAATGCGGGCGACGAGGCGATCATCCCGGCCCCCTGCTGGGTCTCCTACCCCGATATCGTGGCGCTGGCCGAGGGCACCCCGGTCATCGTCCCCTGCGGCCCGAACCAGGGCTTCCGCATGACCGGCGAGCAGTTGGAAGCCGCGATCACCCCGAAGACCAAGTGGCTGATCCTGAACAACCCCTGCAACCCGACCGGCGCCGGCTACAACGCCGCCCAGCTCAAGGAACTGACGGATGTGCTGCTGCGCCATCCGGATGTCTGGATCTTCTCCGACGATATCTACGAGAAGCTGGCCTATGACGGCATGAAGCCGGCCACGATCGTGGAGGTGGAGCCGCGGTTGAAGGACCGCACCGTCACCATGAACGGCTGCTCCAAGGCCTATGCCATGACCGGCTGGCGCATCGGCTTCGCCGGCGCGCCGATGCAGCTCATCAAGGCGATGGACAAGCTGCAGAGCCAGTCCACCTCCAACACCAGTTCCATCAGCCAGGCCGCGGCCATCGAGGCGCTGACCGGTCCGCAGGACAGCGTGGAGGAGATGCGCCAGGCCTTCGAGCGCCGCCGCAACCTGGTGGTCGGCATGCTGAACAAGGCCGAGGGCATGCGCTGCCCGATGCCGGAAGGCGCCTTCTACGTCTTCCCGGACGTGCGCGGCTGCCTGGGCAAGACCAGCGCCGGCGGGGCGAAGATCGACAGCGACGAGGCCTTCGTCCTGGCGCTGCTGGAGGAGAAGGGCGTGGCGGCCGTGCACGGCGCGGCCTTCATGTTCCCCGGCCATATCCGCATCAGCTATGCGACGGACGACGCGACGCTGACCGAGGCCTGCACCCGCATCCAGGATTTCTGTGCCGGCCTGAAGTGACCTTCGGCTTCCGCCCTGCCACAGGGGCGGATTTCGAGGCGCTGCTGGACCTTTCGATCCGCGTCATGCGGCCGCATCTGGAGCGCGTCGGCCGCTGGGACCCGGCGCGCCGCCGCGCCCGGATGGAGGCGGCCTTTGCCGGTGGCGGCATGCTGGTGATCGAGGATGGTGGCCAGCCCATCGGCTGCATCGGGCTGGAGCCAGGGGCGGAGGCGGTGGACCTCCACAGCCTGTATCTGGAGCCGGACCGGCAGGGCAGGGGCCTCGGCGCCGCCATCCTCGTCCAGGCCCTGGCGCGGCATCCCGGCCAGACCTTCCGCATCGAGGTGCTGAAGGACAGCCCCGCACGCCGCTTCTGGGAACGCCAGGGCTTCGTGCTGGTGGGGGAACAGCCATTCGACTGGGTCATGGAACGCCCACCCACGGATTGAGCAGCGGCCCGTCCGGGACTAACTTGTGCTCCTTCGCCTGGAGTCACACGAAAAAATGCCCGCGCTTGCCAATCGCCTGAAGGATATCGAGCTTTCCGCCTCCGCGGTGATGACCGCCAAGGGCCGCGAGCTGGCCGCCAAGGGCATCAAGGTCATCAGCCTGGCCATCGGCGAGCCGGATTTCGAGACGCCGCGCCACGCCATCGATGCCGCCTATCAGGCCGCGCTGGCGGGCGACACCAAGTATCCGCCGCAGGATGGCACCAAGGCGCTGAAGCAGGCGGTGCAGCGCAAGTTCAAGCGCGACAACAATCTGGACTACGCGCTGGACGAGATCATGATCTCGAATGGCGGCAAGCAGGTCATCATGAACGCCCTCCTGGGCACCTGCGATCCGGGCGACGAGGTGCTGATCCCTGCGCCGTTCTGGATTTCCTATGCCGATATGGCGAAGCTGGCGACCGCCAAGCCGGTGCCGGTGACCTGCCCGCAGAATAACGGCTTCAAGCTGCGGCCGGAGGATCTGGAAGCGGCGATCACCCCGAAGACCAAGTGGCTGATCCTGAACTTCCCGAACAACCCGACCGGCGCCGCCTGTTCGCGGGAGGACATGAAGGCGATCGCCGAAGTCCTGCTGCGCCATCCGCATGTCTGGGTGATGACCGACGACATGTATGAGCACCTGGTCTATGACGGCTTCGAATTCTGCACGATCGCGGAAGTCGAGCCGCGCCTGAAGGACCGGGTTCTGACGGTCAACGGCGTGTCCAAGACCTATGCGATGACCGGCTGGCGCGTCGGCTTCTGCGGCGGCCCGAAGCCGCTGATCGCCGCCATGGTGAACATGCAAAGCCAGCTCACCTCCGGCATCAGCACGGTCGGCCAGGCCGCCGCCGTCGCGGCGCTGGATGGCCCGCAGGATGTCGTGAAGGAGCGCGCGCTGATCTACAAGCAGCGCCGCGACATGGTGGTGGAGATGCTGAACCAGGCGCCGGGCATCCAGTGCCACAAGCCGGAAGGCGCCTTCTACGTCTTCCCGAACATCGCCGGCTGCCTCGGCAAGACCAGCAAGGGCGGCCGCAAGATCGACACCGACACCGACTTCGCCCTCGCGCTGATCGAGGAAGTGCATGTCGCGCTGGTGCAGGGCTCGGCCTATGGCATGAGCCCCTATGTCCGCATCTCCTACGCCACCGACACGGATAGCCTGCGTGAGGCCTGCACGCGCATCCAGGAGTTCTGCAAAGGCCTCTCCTGATGACCCTTCGGCCCGGCCGCGACGAGGACGCTGAGGGCTTCATCGCCCTCGTCGACGATTGCTGGGCCGAATACCCCAACTGCGTGCTGGACGTGGATGGGGAGGTGCCGGAGCTGCGCGCGCTCGCAACCTATTTTGCGGAAGCGGGCGGCGCCTTATGGGCGGCGGAGCAGGATGGCCGGATCATCGGCATGGCGGCCACGCGGCCGCTCGGCGATGACCAGGCCTGGGAGATCTGCCGCGTCTATGTGGCGAAGGCCGCGCGCGGCACGGGCCTCGCGCAGCGCCTGCTGAAGGCGGCGGAATCGCATGCACGCGACGCCGGCGCCGAACGCCTGGTGCTCTGGACCGATACGCGGTTCGAGGCGGCGCATCGCTTCTACGAGAAGACTGGCTATGTGCGGCAGGGCTCCATCCGTATCCTGGATGATGTCTCGAACAGCCTGGAATTCCGCTACACCAAGCCCCTGCGCGGGTTGGTGGTGGAGGCGCTGGATGCCGCCGCCGCCGCGAGCGCCGAGACCCAGCTTGCCCGCATCCTGGTGAATTGCGTCGCCGCCGGCGCCAGCGTGTCCTTCTTCCCGCCGCTCGCCCCTGCCGTGGCGCGGGATTTCTTCAAGCGCGTGTCGTCGGATGTCGCGCTGGGCAAGCGCGTGCTGCTGGCGGCCTGGGTGGATGGGGTGCTGGTGGGCACGGTGCAGCTCGTGCTCGACACGCCGCAGAACCAGCCGCACCGGGCCGATGTGGCGAAGCTGCTGGTCGACCCCGCCGCCCGCCGCCGCGGCGTCGCCCGCGCGCTGATGCGCCGGGCCGAACAGGCCGCGCGGGGGCTCGGCCGCCGGCTGCTGGTGCTGGACACGGCGCAGGGGGAGGGGGCGGAGGTGCTTTACCGCGAGCTCGGTTGGGTCGAGGTCGGCGTCATCCCCGGCTACGCGCTGTGGCCCGACCGCACGCCCTGCGACACCGTCTTCTTCTGGAAGAATGTGTGATGGTCACGGTGGAATGGGTGCGGCTGATGGCCGCCTACAACACCGAGATGAATGGTCGTCTGTACGCCGCGGCGTCGACGCTGACGGAAGGCCAGCGGCGTGAGGATCGCGGCGCCTTCTTCGGCTCCGTCCATGGCACGCTGAGCCATCTCATGTGGGGCGACGCCATCTGGATGTCCCGCTTCGCCGGCTGGCCCGCGCCGGGCTGCGGCATCAAGGACAGCCCGGCGCTGCACCCCGACTGGGCCTTGATGCACGCGGCGCGGCGCGACCTGGATGCGCGGATCGAGGCCTGGGCCGAGGCGCTGGAGCCTGCCTGGCTGGAGGGTTCGCTCGGCTGGTTCAGCGGCGCCATGGGGCGCGAGATCAGCCGCCCGCGCTGGGTGCTGGTCACGCATTTCGTCAATCACCAGACGCATCACCGTGGCCAGGTGCATGCGCTGCTGACGGGCCTCGGCGCCCGCACCGGGGACACCGACCTGCCCTTCATCCTGCCCGAGACCAGCTTCGGCTGAACGTCAGCGGGCCAGAAACCCCTCGAGCGCCGTCAGCACCTCCTCCGGCGCTTCCTCGGCCAGATAGTGCCCCGAATTGACGCTGTGCCCGCTGACCGGGCCATTCGCATAGTCGCGCCAGACGGCCAGGGCGTCGTACCAGACCGCGATCTTGCCCTTGGCGCCCCATAGCGCCAGCAATGGGCATTCCACCTTCTGCCCCGCCGCACGGCTGGTGCGGTCATGCACCAGGTCGATGCTGGCCGAGGCGCGATAATCCTCGCAGATGCCCATCACCGTGCCCGGCTGGTGCAGCGCCGCGACGTAATCCGCCCGCGCTTCGCATGTGAAGACATCGCCCTGGCCGCGCGTGGTGTGGCTGGCGAACCAGTCCTCCACGTCTCGGAGAATCATGCGCTCGGGCTTCGGATGCGGCTGGGCCAGGAAGAACCAGTGGTGGTAGCCCATGGCGAAGTCCATATCCGCCGTCTCGAAGTGATGCAGCGTCGGCACGATGTCCATCACGCAGAGCCGTTGCACCGCCTGCGGCGCATCCAGCGCCAGCCGATGCGCCACCCGCGCGCCCCGGTCATGCGCCACCACCTGGAATTCCGGAAAGCCCAGGCCGCGCATCAGCGCCAGCATGTCGGCCGCCATCGCCCGCTTGGCATAGGCGGCATGGTCCTCGCTGGGCGAGGGCTTGTCCGAGAAGCCGTAGCCGCGCAGGTCCGGGCAGATCACGGTGAACCGCTTCGCCAGTTCCGGCGCCACCCGGTTCCACATCGCATGGGTTTGCGGATTCCCGTGCAGCAGCAGCAGCGGCGGACCCTCCCCGCCGCGCCGCAGTCGCAGGGTCACACCCTCGCCGGCGCGGCGTTCCTCCACGAAGCCTTCGAACATCGCATCCTCCCTGCCGGCTTGACCCCCGAACCTGCCGCCGCCAGCCTTGCCCGCACAAGAGGGGGAAACGGCATGGACGGCACAATCGGCCGCATCGGCTTCATCGGCATCGGGCGCATGGGCTGGCCCATGGCCATCCGCCTGATCGAGGCGGGTTTCACCGTGGCGGTGCAGGATGCCGTGCCCGGCCGCGCCCTGGAATTCGCCCGCGCCCATGGCGGCATCGCCACCAGCAGCGCGGCGGAGGCCGCCCTGGGCGCCGACGCCGTCATCACCATGCTGCCCACCAGCCGCGACGTGGCCACGGTGCTGGCCGCCATCCGCCCGGCTTTGGCACGCGGCGCGGTGGTGATCGAGATGTCCTCCGGTGAGCCTTCCGCCACCCGCGCCATGGCGGCGGAGCTGGCACCGCTCGGCGTCGCCATGGTCGATGCCCCGGTCTCCGGCGGCGTCGCCCGGGCGGAAACCGGCAGCCTCGCCATCATGACGGGCGGCGATGCGGTGCCGCTGGAACGGGTGGAGCCGGTGCTGCGCGCCATGGGCGGCAGCATCACGCGCTGTGGCGATGTCGGCGCCGGCCAGGCGATGAAGGCGCTGAACAACCTGGTCAGCGCCGCGGGCTTCCTCGTGAGTGTCGAGGCGCTGCTGATCGGCAGCCGCTTCGGGCTGGATCCCTCCGTGATGGTGGATGTGCTGAACGCCTCCACCGGCATGAACAACAGCACCCAGCGCAAGCTGAAGCAGTTCGTGCTGTCCCGGAAGTTCAACTCCGGCTTCGGGCTGGACCTGATGGTGAAGGACCTGTCGATCGCGCTCCAGGTCGGCCGCGAGACCGCCACGCCCACGCCGCTCGCCGCGCAAACGCGGGAAATGTGGGCCGCCGCCGCCGCCCTGCTCGGCCCGGGCCAGGACCACACGGATGCCGCCCGGTTCAGCGAGGCGCTGGCCGCCGGTGAACTCAACGAAGGGAAGGGCTGAGACGATGTGGCAGGTCCTCGCCCTGCGCTATGCGCATCATGAGCGCACCGCCCAGGCCAATTTCATGTCGCCCGTGCCGGATGCGCATGAGGCGATGCCGATGGACTACTTCGTCTGGCTGCTGCGTGGCCCCGAAGGGCGGGAGATCCTGGTCGATACCGGCTACTCCGCTGACACCGCCGCCCGCCGCAACCGCAGCCTGCTGCGCCCGGTGGAGGAGGCGCTGCGCGCCGTGGGCAGCGACCCCGCCGCCATCCGCGACGTCATCATCACCCATCTGCATTACGACCACGCCGGCAATCTCGACCTGTTCCCCAACGCCACCTTCCATATCCAGGACCGGGAGGTGGCCTTCGCCACGGGCCGCCACATGTGCAGCATCTGCCTGCGCCAGACCTTCGAGGTGGAGGATGTGGTCCGCCTAATCCGCGCCCTGTATGCCGAGCGGGTGCAGTTCCACGATGGGGAAGGGCAGGTTGCACCCGGCGTCACCCTGCACGGTGTGGGCGGCCATTCGGACGGGCTTCAGATGGTGAAGATCGCGACCGAGCGCGGCCCGCTGGTGATCGCGGGCGATGCCAGTCACTACTACGCCAATATGCAGCGGCAGATTCCCTTCCCGATCGTCTTCGACGTCGGCGCGCTGATCCAGGGCTGGCGCAAGGCCCGCGCTTTGGCCGGGGGGGACGAGACGCTGGTGATCCCGGGCCACGACCCGCTGGTGCGCCAGCGCTTTCCCGTCTCCGACCTGGATGCCGAGGCCTGGCGCCTCGACCTGGCACCTCATACCAAATCCCGGTGATCGTGCCGATCACCGCCTCTGTCGCCGGCGCCGGCATCCGCCGGCTTGGCGACGCGCCACTTGGCGCGGCGCCCATCGGGCGCTCGGCCAGCTTCGCTGGCCGCAGGTTTCGATCAATGGGATTTGGAATCACTCGTAGAGAAAGGAATAGGTCGCCAGCCCCAGCCCAACTGCGGCGAATAGCACGGAGACCAGCGGCCATCCCGGCTTCGGCCCACGATGGCCGAACCACCAGTTCAGGGCGAAGGAGCCGAACAGCGCGGCGGTGGGCTCCGACCAGTAGCGCGTGGTGTAGCCGTGCAGGATGAGCGCCACCCAGGTCAGCAGGGCCGCGGCGGAGGAGATGCGCCAGAGAACCTCCGCCGCGGGCTTCTCCAGCCGCAGGCCGAGCTTGCCGGAGACGGTGTGGATATAGGCGGCCACGGAGAGCATCAGCGTGGCGATCATGAATGCGGACATGGCGACAGATTCA
This sequence comes from Falsiroseomonas oleicola, assembly GCF_019029495.1. GTDB lineage: Bacteria > Pseudomonadota > Alphaproteobacteria > Acetobacterales > Acetobacteraceae > Falsiroseomonas > Falsiroseomonas oleicola. The sequence goes on along the minus strand of NZ_JAERQM010000008.1, from coordinate 144,570 downwards.
GCGCGCCAGGATGGGAAACACAAGGTGGCTGACGGGTTTATCCGCCCATGACACCCCTGTTCGATGGCACCCTGATGGCCGACTACCACCAGTTCCTGCTCTGCGACGCCGTGTCCTGGCCGGATGCGCCGATCTACTGGCCGGAGCCCGTGCTGCGCGCGCGGCTGAATACCGCGCCGGGCATCCTGGTTGTCTCGACGGTTCGGAACATGCCGGTGCCCGTGCGGGTCCTGCTGCATGCGGCGCGACCGGCGCTGGACCTCGCCGGCCTCGATCATGTGGCGGAGGCGCCGTTGCACGCGCCCAGCGGGCGGATCGCGATCCTCGGCCTGACCGATGCGCGGGCAGGGGCGGCGCTGGCACGGGTGCCGCCTGTGCCGCTGCGCGCCCTGGTGACCTTCGCCGGCCTCGGCGCCCTGAGCCCGGACGGGCTGGACGGGGCGGATCGCTACGAGGTCCATCTGTTCCCTGGCACCGTGACCGGCGTGACCGTCACGAAGCAGTGGGAGGAGGCGTAGGATTTCAGCCGCGGGAGGGTAGCAGCAACCGCAGGCCGAGCCCCAGGAACACCGCCCCCGCCAGCCCCTCCAGGCACCGCGCATGGCGCGCCAGCCGATCCGCCGCCCGCCCGGCGCCGGCGATCAGCAGCCCATAGGCGGGCAGCGACATCAGTGGCACCAGCGGCCCGAGCAGCGCCATCTGAAGCCAGGCCGGCCCGCGCGCGGGGTCGACGAACTGCGGCAGGAAGGCCAGGAAGAACAGGATGACCTTGGGGTTGGTCAGGTTGGTCAGGAACCCCTCGCGGAAGGCATGCCGCACCGGCCCTGCCGGCCGCACCGCGCCGCCACCGCGCCAGGCCGCCCGCAGCGCGCCGATGCCGAGCCAGATCAGGTAGCCCGCTCCCACGACCCGCAAGGCCTCGAACAGCAGGGGCGAGGTCGCGATCAGCGCCGCGACGCCGGAGGCCGCCAGCGCCACATGCACCATCGCCCCGGTGACGATGCCCGCCATCGCCGCCCAGCCGCGGCGCGCGCCCCCCGCCAGGCTCTGCCCGATGACGAACAGCATGTCCGGCCCCGGGGTGAGGATCAGCACCCAGGCGGCGGCGAGGAAGGCGAGGAACAGGGTCGGGTCGATCGGCATGGCCCGATGCTGCGCGCGGCCGCGCCGCGCCGGAAACGAATAGGGCTGATCCCGCGCATCAGCCCCGTTGATGGTTCAGCCGAGCCCGGCCATCTCCCGCCACTCGGCTTCCGTCAGCACCCGCAGGCCGAGCTCCGCCGCCTTCTTCGCCTTGCTGCCGGCATCGGCGCCGACCACGACGAAATCGGTCTTCTTCGACACGCTTTTCGTCACCTTGGCGCCGAGCCGTTCCGCCTGCGCCTCCGCCTCGTCGCGGGACATCGTCTCCAGCGATCCTGTGAAGACCAGGACCTTGCCGGCGAAGGGGCTGTCGGCGGTGGCGGCCACCACCGCATCCTCCGGCGTCACTTCCCGCGCCAGATCGTCCAGCGCCTCCCGGTTCCGGGCCTCGGCAAAGAACTCCGCCAGTTCGGTCGCGATGGCCGGGCCGATGCCCTGGATGGAGCCCAGCTCCTCCCGCGCCTCCGACCCGATGGTGGTCGCGGCCAGCATCCTGGCGCGCCATTCGGGGTAGGAATGGTAGTGCCGCGCCAGCAGCTTGGCATTGGCCTCGCCGATCCGGCGGATGCCCAGGGCGAAGATGAAGCGTTCCAGCGGCACGCGCCGCCGCGCCTCGATGGCGGCCAGAAGGTTGGTGACCTTCTTCGCATCGGCCTTGGACCGCGCGCCCCAGCCCTCCCAGCCCCGCATTGTCTCGGCGTGGCGGGACAGGCGGAACAGGTCGGCGGGGGTCTTCACCAGGCCCTCGTCGAACAGCTTCTGGATGTTCTCCCCGCCCAACCCCTCGATATCCATGGCGTTGCGTCGGGCGAAATGGATCAGGCGCTCCACCGTCTGGGCCGGGCAGATCAGCCCGCCGGTGCAGCGCTTCACCACCTCCCCATTCGGACGAATCGCGTGGCTGCCGCAGGCCGGGCAGCGGTCGGGGAATTCGAAGGGTTTCGACTCCGCCGGCCGCTTTTCCAGCACCACGGAGACGATCTGCGGAATCACGTCGCCGGCGCGTTGCAGCACCACGGTATCGCCGATCCGCACATCCTTGCGGGCGATCTCATCCTCATTGTGCAGGCTGGCATGGGTGACCATGACGCCGCCGACGCCGACCGGCTGCATCACCGCCCGCGGCGTCAGCGCGCCGGTGCGGCCGACCTGGATTTCGATATCCAGCAGCACCGTCTCGGCCTGTTCGGCCGGGAATTTCCAGGCGATGGCCCAGCGCGGCGCACGGCCGACGAAGCCCAGCCGGCGCTGCCAGTCCAGCCTGTCGAGCTTGTAGACGACGCCGTCGATATCGTAGCTCAGCCCCGCCCGGCCTTCCGCCATGCGCTTCTGGAAGGCGAGGGCCGCCGTCTCATCCGGCAGCAATTCGGAGGCCGGATTGACCCGGAAGCCCCAACCCCGCAGCCGTTCCAGCCAGTCGGAATGGGTTTCCGCCGGCGCCTCGCTCGCCTCGCCCATGGCATAGGCGAACAGTTTCAGCGGCCGCCGGGCGGTGATCTCCGGGTCGAGCTGCCGCAGCGATCCAGCCGCCGCATTGCGCGGATTGACCGGCACGACCACCGCCGGGCCAAGTTTTTGGCCACGCTCCCGCCGTTCCTCGCGCTCCGCCGCCGCGCGTGCCTGTTGCTCGCGATAAGCCAGAAAATCGGCCTTCTCCATGAAGACCTCGCCGCGGATTTCGATGCGGTCGGGGGCGGCGCCCTTCAGCCGGCGCGGCAGTTCCGCCTCCGGCAGGGTCAGCAGGTTGCGGGTGACGTCCTCGCCCTCCATCCCGTCGCCGCGCGTGGCGCCACGGATGAAGGCGCCGCCCTCATAGGTCAGGCTGATCGACAGCCCGTCGATCTTCGGCTCGCCCACGAAGGCCAGCGCATCCTCCGCCGGCAACCGCAGGAAGCGGCGGACGGAGGCGGTGAATTCGAGAAAATCCGCGTCGCCAAAGGCATTGTCGAGGGAGAGCATCGGCACGCCGTGGCGGATCTTCGCGAATCCCTCCGCCGTCTCCGCGCCGATCTTGCGGCTCGGGCTGTCCTCCCGGATCAGCTCCGGGAAGCGGGCCTCGATGGCGCGGTTGCGGCGCACCAGGGCGTCGTATTCCGCGTCGGTGATCTCCGGCGCGTCCTGCCGGTGATAGGCCTCGTCGTGATGCGCGATCTCGGCCGCCAGCGCGGCGAGTTCGGCGGCGGCCTCCTCCTCGGTCAGGGCTTCGGGCGCACGGGCGCGCAGGGGGGAATCGGTCACAGCAGCCCGCCCGCCAGCAGGCTGTCGGCCGCCATCCGCGCCGCTTCCGTCACATGTTCCCCGGCCAGCATCCGGGCAATTTCCTCGCGCCGCTGCGCCGCGTCCAGCGGTGTCACGCGCGTCTCCGCGCGGCCGGCCTTCACCGACTTGGCAACCGACAGATGCCGGCTGCCGCGCGCCGCCACCTGGGGCGAATGGGTCACCACCAGCACCTGCAGGCGTTCCGCCACTCGCAGCAGGCGTTCGCCCACCGCCGCCGCCGTGGCACCACCGACGCCACTGTCCACCTCGTCGAAGACCAGGGTCGGCACCGGCGATCCGCGCGCCAGCACCACCTTCAGCGCCAGCATCAGCCGCGACAGCTCGCCGCCCGAGGCCACCTTGTCCAGCGCGCCGGGCGCCTGGCCGGGGTTGGTGGAGACCAGGAAGGTCACCCGGTCCACCCCTTCCGGCCCCCAGGCCGCCTCCGGCTTCGCGCTGACATCCACCACCAGCCGGGCGCGATCGAGCTTCAGTGGCGGCAATTCCCGCCCGAGCGACTTTTCGAGTTTCGCCGCCGCATCGCGCCGCGCCGCGGTCAGCTTGCCGGAGGCGTCCAGATAGGCGCCACGGGTCCGGGCCAGGGCCGCCTCGGCCGCCGCCACCTCGCCGGTCCCGGCATCCAGCGCCGCCAGGCGGTCCTTCAGGCTGGTGAGCAGCGCGGGCAATTCGACGACCGGCACCAGATGCTTGCGGGCGGCGGCGCGCAGGGCGAACAGCCGCTCCTCCACCTGTTCCAACCGGCGGGGATCGGGCGCGGCATCCTGCACCAACCGCTCCAGCGCCGTCTCGGCCTCGGCCAGCGCGTCCAGGGCGCGGCCAATAGCCTCCAGCGCCGGCTCGGCCTCGGTATTCGGGGCGGGCAGGCGTTCCAGGGCGCGGGAGGCGCCGCGCAGGGCATTGGCGGGGTTGGCGCTGCGGCGGTCGCGCGGCTGCAGGCTGGCCAGGGCCTCGGCGATGGCCTCGCCCCGCCGCTCGCCCTGTTGCAGCCGCTGGCGTTCGACCGCCAGCTCATCCTCCTCGCCCTCCTCCGGGGCAAGGGCCTCAAGCTCCGCCACGGCATGGCGCAGGAAATCCTCGTCGCGCTGGGCGGCGGCGATGCGTTCGCGTGCCGCGGTCAGCACGGCCTCCGCGGCACGCCAGGCCCGGTGCGCGGTGGTGGTGGCGCCGCGCAGCGCATCCAGCCCACCGGCGGCGTCCAGCAACCCGGCATGCTGCGCCGGATCGGTCAGCCCGACCTGGTCGTGCTGGCCCTGCACCTCCACCAGCAACGCGCCGAGCCGCCGCAGCAAGGCGAGGCCCACCGGCTGGTCGTTGACGAAGGCGCGGGACCGGCCATCGGCGGTCAGCACGCGCCGCAGCACGATCTCATCCTCCGCCTCGATCCCCTGCTCGGCGAGCATGGCGCGGGCCGGGTGCTGCTCGGCGGGGGCGAAGGCTGCGGCGACGCTGGCCTGGGACTGGCCGGATCGCACCAGCCCGCTTTCGGCCCGCGCGCCGAGCGCCAGGCCGAGACTGTCCAGCAGAATGGATTTGCCCGCGCCCGTCTCGCCGGTCAGCACCGTCAACCCCGGCCCGAAGCCGAGGTCGAGGCGCTCGATCAGCACCACGTCGCGAATGGCGAGCGAGGTCAGCATCGCGCGACAGGCGCGTTCAATCGCACCAACCGCGCGCGCGGCGTCAGAAGATGGACCCGACCACGCGGCGGATGAAGCCGGGGCGGTTCGGTTCGGTGCCCTCGGCGCCGTCCACCAGCAGGGCATAGCTGTCCTGGTACCACGGGCTGCCGGGGTAGTTGTGGCCTAGCACGGAGGCGGTGCGGCGGGCTTCCTCGACCAGTCCGAGGGTCAGGTACAGCTCCGTCAGGCGGTGCAAGGCCTCCGGCACATGGTTGGTGGTCTGGAATTCATCGACCACGCGGCGGAAGCGGCCGATCGCGGCGGTGTGCAGCTGGCGCGTCTGGTAGAAGCGGCCGATCGTCATCTCCCGGCCCGCCAGATGGTCCCGGGCGAGGTCCATCTTCAGCCGCGCATCGCGAGCATAGGGGGTGTTGGGAAAGCGGTTGGAGACATCCTGCAGCGCCGCCATGGCCTGTTCCGTGGTGCGCTGGTCGCGCTGGATGTCGTTGATCTGCTCGTAATAGCTCAGCGCCCGCAGATAGTAGGCATAGGCGATGTCGCGATGCGCCGGATGCAGCTGGATGAAGCGGTCCAGCGCACCGAGGGCTTCCGTGTAGCGGTTGCGCATGTATTCGCCATAGGCCGACATCAGCTTGGCGTTGGTGGCGAAGGCCGAATAGGGGTGCTCGCGCTCCACCAGGTCGAACAGCTCGACCGCGCGCTGGTAGCGCTCGGCGGCCAGCGCCTCCATGCCCTGGGCGTAAAGCGATTCGGCCGACTGGTCGCGATCGGCGACCCGGGCGGTGCCGGCGCCGAGCGAATTCATGCGCCCGTCCCAGGCCGAGCAGGCGGCGATGGGCAGGATGAGCAGGAGGGGCATAAGGCGTCGAAGCATCGCGCACCGGTCAGGCATGGGGCTTCCCTATACCATGCCGGGGCATGGTGACGGCAAGGCGTGGCGCCGCCGCTTCGACGCTGCTGTAGGTCATCGCCGCCGGCCTGTCACCCGGCGCCGGAAACCTGGTGATAAGGCGCCGGCTTTACGCCATCGCCGGGGCGGCGGCGGCGGGCAGGCGGGTCGCGACTCCGTCCATCGGCATCTCGCCATCCACCATCCGCCAGGCGCTGCGATCGGCGAACATCGCCCGCAGCAGCTTGTTGTTCAGCGCATGGCCGGAGCGATGGCCAACGAAGCGGGCGGAGAGCGCGGCACCGGCCAGGGCCAGGTCGCCCACCACGTCCAGCAGCTTGTGGCGGACGAATTCATCCGGCCGGCGCAGCCCGCCGGGGTTCAGCACCAGCGGGCCGTCGACCACGATGGCGTTCTCCAGGCTGCCGCCCTGGGCCAGGCCCGCGGCGCGCAGTCGGGCGATTTCCTCGGCCAGGGTGAAGGTACGGGCATCGGCCAGGCCGGCGCGGAAGGCAGCGGGCGTCAGGCGGAGACTGACCTGCTGGCTGCCGATGGCGGTGGCCGGGAATTCGATGCCCATGGAGGCCTCGAAGCCCGGCAGGCTGGCGGGATGCAGTTCGACGAAGGCGTCCTTTTCCTCGACCCGCACGCGGCGCAGAACCTCGATCACGGGGGCCGGCGCGTCCAGGCTGACCAGCCCGGCGCAGTCGATCAGGAAGATGAAGGGCGCGGCGGAGCCGTCCAGGATCGGCACTTCCGGCCCATCCAGGTCGAGGATCGCGTCGGTGACGCCGGAACCGGCCAGCGCCGCCATCACATGCTCCACCGTGCCGATCCGCGCCTGGGGCGCGCCTTCGGCGACGAGGGCGGTGCAGAGGCGGGTATCGACCACGCGGTCGAAGCGGGCGGGAATATCGATGCCGAGATCGGTGCGGCGGAAGACGATGCCGGTGCCGGCCACGGCCGGGCGAAGGGTGAGGGAGACGCGGCGCCCGCTGTGCAGGCCGACGCCCACGCAGCCGATCGCCGTCTTCAGCGTCCGCCGCCGCCGCCGCTCGATCGGAAGGAAACCGTCCATGCTCGTCCTGCGCCCCTGACCTCATCCGGCGGCGCGGCCTTGGCCGCTTGTCCGGATGTGCCTTTCAGAAGCGGTGCCGGCCATCCAAGGCCGGCTTCCGCGGGGCGCCGAAACCCGATTCCCCAGTGCTGTAATGCCATCCCGGTGGCGGGGATGCCATTCAAGCGTTGTTTCTCCGTATTACGTCGCAAGCCATTGAAAAACAACATATGCTGCGCTGCGTTGCGGCCTCAATTTCGCCGCAATCTGCCCTGTTTTGCCTTATATCGACCGGGCCGCATTTCAACTGCCGGTACCGGCCTTGTTCCGGCCTCCGGACGGCGATGTGCGCCGTCCGGGCTTGCATGGGATTGGATACGGGATCGGACAACAACGCCCGAAATGCCAGACCTGCGGCCGGTGAAGCCGGCCGAGGCCGCGAACGCGGCCCGCCGGAAGTCCGGCGAGCCAAGCACCCGGAGGGTGCGCCCGGCGCCTGAGGGCCGGTAAAATACCCTCAGTTGCTCTGGCGGCGCAGGAAGGTCGGGATGTCGAGGCCCATCTCATCCTGCTGCGCCGGCGCGGTCACCGGGCGCGGCGCGGCTGCCGGCTCCATCCGCGGCGCCGGCGCGGCATGGTGCTGCGGCGCCTCCGGCAGGTCGCGACGCATCAGGCCGGTGGCGCGACGGAACAGGTTGTTCAGCCCGCCCGGCTGGGCCTGGGGCATCGGCGCCGCGGGCTGGCGGGTGCCGGCCGGGGCGCGCAGCGCGGGCTCCGCCGGCTGGGCCAGCGTCACCGGCGCTTCCGCCACCGGGGCGACAACGGCTTCGGCCACCGGGGCGGGGTTCGGCGCCGCATAGGTCTGCGCCGGGCGCATCGCACCGGGCTGTGCCTGCGGCTGGCTGTGGGGCTGGGCCGCGACGCGCGGCGTGAAGCCGCCCGGCGCACGGTTGGCCGGCTGGGCCGGGGCCGCATGCGGCACGGGCGCGCTCGCCACCGCCTGAAGCACACCGCCGCCGCCCACCGCGACCAGCTTCGGCCGCTCCGCCTCCCGTGCCTCACGCGCATCGATGCCGGTGGCGACGACGGAGACGCGGATGCGGCCGTTCATGTTCTCATCGACCGAGGAGCCGAAGATCACATTCGCGTCCTCGTCCACTTCCTTGCGGATGCGGTTGGCCGCCTCGTCCACCTCGAACAGCGTCATGTCGAGGCCGCCGGTGATGTTGATCAGAACGCCGCGCGCGCCGTGCATGGAGGTGTCCTCCAGCAGCGGGTTGCTGATGGCTTCCTCGGAAGCCTTCACCGCGCGGCCCTCGCCCTCGGCCTCGCCGGTGCCCATCATCGCCTTGCCCATCTCCGCCATCACGGTGCGGATATCGGCGAAGTCGAGATTCACCAGGCCGGGATTGACCATCAGGTCCGTCACGCCGCGCACGCCCATGTAGAGCACGTTGTCGGCCATGCGGAAGGCTTCCGCGAAGGTCGTGCGCTCATTCGCCAGGCGGAAAAGGTTCTGGTTCGGGATGACGATCAGCGTATCGACGAACTGCTGCAGCTCCTCGATGCCGGCATCGGCCGCCTTGCGGCGCTTCGGCCCCTCGAAGTCGAAGGGCTTGGTCACCACGCCGACGGTCAGGATGCCGCGTTCCCGCGCCATGCGGGCGATCACCGGCGCCGCGCCGGTGCCGGTGCCGCCGCCCATGCCGGCGGTGACGAAGACCATGTGGCTGCCTTCCAGATGGCGCGCCAGCTCGGTTTCCGCTTCCTCCGCCGCGCCGCGGCCGATCTCGGGCTTCGCGCCGGCGCCGAGGCCCTGGGTCAGATAGGAGCCGAGCTGCACGCGGCGATCCGCCTTGCTGTTCTGCAGCGACTGCGCATCGGTATTCGCGACCAGGAACTCGACGCCTTCCAGCCCCATCGAGACCATGTTGTTCACGGCATTGGTGCCGCCGCCGCCGACGCCGATCACGGTGATGCGCGGGCTGAAATCCGTGTGCTGCTGGCTCGGGATGGTCAGGTTCAGGGTCATAGGAGGGGCCTTTCCTGGATGGTCAGCCTTGAGTCAGGCCGTGAAGAGGGGGAGGGGTGGAAGCCGGCGGGGCGCATCAGACGCGCACCCGCAGCCATTCGATGAAGCGTCGGAGCCGGCCTTGCCGGTCCGCGCCGGGGATGATGTCGATCAGCGGGCGGCCTTCGCCGGCACCCCAGGCGAGCAACCCGATGGCGGCGGCGAAGGGCGGACCGCCGGCGGTCTCCGGCAGGCCGCGCACGCTGCGCGGGCGGCCGATCCGCACCTGGCGATCCAGGATGCGGGCGGCCAGTTCGCGCGCGCCGATCAACTGGCTGGCCCCGCCGGTCAGCACCACGCGGGTGCCGGCCTCCTTGGCCAGGCCGGCCGCTTCCAGACGTTCGCGCACGAATTCGAAGGTCTCCTCCAGCCGGGGCCGGATGATGTTGACGATCATGGCGCGCGGCACGCGCGCTATATGATCCTCATCCTCGCCGACCAGCGGCACGGGCAGCATCTCCCGCTCATCATCCGCCGCGGCCATGGCGCCGCCATGCAGCGTCTTCAGGCGTTCCGCATGGTTGATCGGCGTGGACAGCACGCGGGCGAGGTCGTTCGTCACCTGCCAGCCGCCCACCGGGATCTGCGCGGTGTGCAGCAACTGCCCCTCGCTGAACACGGCCAGGGACGTGGTGCCGCCGCCCATGTCGATGACGGTGGCGCCGATGCGCTTCTCATCCTCGACCAGCGTGGCGAGCCCGGCCGCGAGCGGGGAGGAGACCAGTTCCTGCACCTCCAGGTCGCAACGCGCCAGGCAGGCGCCGAGGTTGCGCAAGGCGGCCTGGGAAGCATCGACCAGATGCACCCGCGCGCCGAGCGTGTCGCAGACCATGGCGCGCGGATCCTCGACGCCGGGCGTGGCATCGACGGTGAAGGAGACCGGCGCGCCATGCACCGTCTCCCGACCATCCTCCGTGCCACGGCGACGGCCCTCGGTGAGGATGGCGCGCAGGTCGGCCTCGGTCACGGCACGGCCGCCGATCGGCCATTGCACATGCAGCAGCCGCGAATCCGGCTGGCCGCAGGAGAGGTTGACGATGGCGCCCGAAAGCTGGGTATCCGCCATCTCCTCCGCCTGGCCGACGGCGGCGCGGATGGCGCGCTCCGCCTCCTCCAGGTCGATGATGGAACCGCCCTTCACGCCGCGGCCGCGCTGCCAGCCGAAGCCGAGCACGCGCGGTTCGCCATCGCCCTCGATGCGCGCGATCAGGCAGACCACCTTGGTGGTGCCGATATCGAGCACGCCGAACACGCCGCTGCGCGCGCCGCGGCGGCGGCGTTCGCTGGGCGGTTCCACGCCGATGGGCAGGCGGGACAGCGCATTCATGCGCGGGGAACCCGGATCGCGTTCATCCGCGCGTGCTCCGCACCGCATTGCGTCGCTGCGCCGGCTGTTCCGTGGTCGGGTGCTGGCGCACCACCAGGCGGTCCGGCAGGCGCATGTCGACGGCGACCAGAGGGCGGTCGAGCAGAGCGTTGCGTGTCTGCAGTTCCGCCAGCCGGTTCAGCGCCGGCGCTTCCTGACCCTCCGGCAGCAGCACATCGGTGCCGCTGTGCAGGCGCAGGTTCCAGCGACGTTCGCCGACGCGGACCAGCGCCTGGGTGCGTTCCAGGATGTTGCGATGCGCCAGCAGCAGGTCGTACAGCGCCGCCGCGTGCTTTTCCGCCCCCGCGCCCACCACCAGCGGCAGCGGCCCGAAGGCGTCCAGCGTTTCCGTCTCCACCACCAGCCCGTCGCGGTCGATCACCGCGAAGCGGCCTTGATGCTGCCAGATGGCGAAGGGCGCGCGTTCCACCAGCCGCACCAGAATGGTGCCGGGAAGGCGGCGTTCGACATGGGCGGATTCCACCCAGGCGATGGTCTCCAGCCGCTCCCGCGCCTCGCTCGGGGAGAAGCCGAGCATCGGGTCGCCGAGTTCGGCGCCGATGGCCGCGCGGATCAGGTCGGCAGGCGTGTTCTGCCGGCCTTCCACCACCACCTCCGCCACTTCCAGCCCGGCGGCGAGGCCGAGTTCCGCCGTGTTCTCCACCACCGCGCGCACCCGGCCGGCGGGGTCGGCGGCATAGATGGCATAGCCGGTCGCACCCAGCAGGCCGCAGCCGATCAGCCACAGCCCGGCCGGGCGCAGCAGCCCACGGCGGCGCTTCAGCCACAGCCGCAGCCGGCTCGGCCGGTCGGGTTCCTTGCGCGGCGCGGTGCGCACCGGGGCGCGCCGCGGCGTCAGCGGTTCACGGGCCATTGCGCGCCTCCCTCACCATCCAGGCACAAAGCTCCGGGAAGGTGATGCCGAGATGCGCCGCCTGTTCCGGCACCAGCGAGGTCCGCGTCATGCCCGGCTGGGTATTGACCTCCAGCAGATAGAGCTGCCCGGGTTCGCCCGCCGTGTCGTCATAACGCAGATCGGCGCGGGACACGCCGCGGCAGCCCAGCGCCTGATGCGCGCGCAGGGCGATTTCCATGGCCTTGGCGCGGGTCTCGGGATGCACCGGCGCGGGCAGCGTGTGGCGGCTGCCGCCATCGGCATATTTCGCCTCGTAGTCGTAGAAGACGTGGCCGGTGTCGATCTCGGTCACTTCCAGCGCGCGGTCGCCCATCACGGCGACGGTCAGCTCGCGGCCAGGGATGAAGGCCTCCGCCATGATGCGCTTGTCGAACTTCCAGCCGCGCGCCACTTCCGCGCGGCGGTTGCTGCCTTCCCGGAAAATCTCGACGCCGACGGAGGAGCCTTCGTTCACCGGCTTGACGACATAGGGCAGGGGCAGCGGGTCCGCCGCCTCCAGCTCCTCCGGCGTCACCAGCCGGCTCTGCGCCACGGGCAGGCCGGCGGCGAGGAACACCGCCTTGGCCGCCGCCTTGTCCATCGCGACGGCGGAGGCGCGGATACCGGAATGCGTATAGGGCAGGCCCATCCAGTCCAGCACGCCCTGGATGCAGCCATCCTCGCCGTAGCGGCCATGCAGCGCGTTGAACACCACATCGGGCTTCGCCGCCTGGAGCGCGCCGATGACGGCGCCGAGGTCGGCGCCGACATCGATCGGCGTCACCTCGAACCCCGCCGCGCGCAGCGCCGCCATCACCTGTTGTCCGGTGGCGAGGCTGACCTCGCGTTCCGCCGAGACGCCGCCGAACAGGACCGCCACTCGAGTCATGCCGCGCTCTCCCCGATCCGTCGGATTTCCCAGTCCAGCGCGATGCCGGATTGCGCCAGCACCCGCGCCCGCACCGTCTCGCCCAGCGCCTCCAGCTCCGCCGCCGTGGCGCCACCGGTGTTGAGCAGGAAATTCGTGTGCAGCTTCGACACCTGCGCGCCGCCGAGCGCCAGGCCCCGGCAGCCGGCGGCATCGATCAGCGCCCAGGCCTTCTGGCCCGGCGGATTCTTGAAGGTGGAGCCGCCGGTGCGGGCGCGGACGGGCTGCGTCGCCTCCCGCGCCGTGCGGATTCGCGTCATCTCGGCCGCGATCATGGCGGCATCGCCGGGCGTGGCGCGCAGCCGGGCGCGCACCACGACGCCGCGCGGCGGCAGGGTGGCGTGGCGATAGGCGAAGTGCAGCTCGGCGGCGCTCAGGCGCAGCAGGCCGGCGGGCGTCGCCACCTCCGCCCAGTCCAGGACATCGACGATCTCGCGCCCATAGGCGCCGGCATTCATAGCCACCGCGCCGCCCAGGCTGCCCGGAATGCCGCAGAGGAATTCGAGGCCGGCGAGGCCGGCCGTCGCGGCATGTTCCGCCACCACCGCATCCAGCGCCGCGGCGCCGGCGACGATGCCATCGGCCTCGACCGTCACGTCGCCAAAGCCGCGCCCGCCGAGCCGCAGCACCACGCCGCGCAGCCCGCCATCGCGGATGATGAGGTTGGACGCCGCGCCCAGCACGGTCAGCGGCATCGCATCCGGCAGGTCGCGCAGCAGCAGCAGCAGGTCGTCGATATCCGCCGGCCGCACCAGCCATTCCGCCGGCCCGCCGACGCGGAACCAGGTGAAGGGCGCCAGCGGCGCGCCTTGCTGCACGCGCCCGCGCAGGGGCGGCAGGGTGGCGTGCGGGGCCATGTCGCGCGGCGCCGTCACTTCAACCCGCCGGCCAGGCGCGGCCGCGTGCGCGACTGCAGCGCCTGAAGCTGTTCCGGCAGGGCATGCGCCCAGTTGGTGATGGTGCCGGCGCCGAGGCAGATCACGTAGTCGCCGGACTTGGCGATGGCATTCACCATCTCCGCCAGGCTGTCCGGCCCGGGCAGCGGCACCACGCTGCGATGCCCGCGCGCGCGCAGACCCTCGACCAGCGCATCCCGGTCATAGCCCGGCATCGGTGCCTCACCCGCCGCATAGACATCCGCGACGATCACCGTCCCGGCGTCATTCATGCACGTACAAAAATCCTCGAACAGCGAGGCGAGGCGGGAATAGCGATGCGGCTGGACCACGGCCACAACGTCCCGCGCGCCCGCCTGCCGCGCCGCCTTCAGCACGGCCGCGATTTCCACTGGATGGTGGCCGTAGTCGTCGATCACCGTGATGCCGCCGGCATCGCCGGTGCGGGTGAAGCGGCGCTTGACGCCCTTGAAGCCCATCAGCGCGGTGCGGATGGTGGCCTCGTCGATATCCATCTCCAGCCCGATGGCGATGGCGGCCAGCGCATTCTGCACATTGTGGCTGCCCAGCATCGGCAGGCGCATCGGCTTCAGCGTGCGGCTGCGCCCGGTGGCGCGGTCGCGCACCGCCACTTCGAAGGTCGCGCCCATGCGGTCGGTGATGAGCTTCTCCGCCCGCACATCGGCCTGGGGCGAGAAGCCATAGGTGATGATGCGGCGATCCGACAGGCGCGGGATCATCGCCTGCACCTCGTGATGGTCGGCGCAGAGCACCGCGAAGCCGTAGAAGGGGATGTTGCCGACGAACTGGACGTAGCCCTCCTTCATCGCCTCCGCCGTGCCCCAATGGTCCAGGTGTTCCGGATCCATGTTGGTCACCACGGCGCAGACGGCGGGCAGCTTCAGGAAGGACCCGTCGCTCTCATCCGCCTCCACCACCATCCAGTCGCCGGAGCCGAGGCGGGCGTTGGTGCCATAGGCGTTGATGATGCCGCCATTGATGACGGTGGGGTCGAGCCGCGCCGCTTCCAGCACGCAGGCGACCAGGCTGGTGGTGGTGGTCTTGCCATGGGTGCCGCCGATGGCGACGGCCCATTTCAGCCGCATCAGCTCCGCCAGCATTTCCGCACGACGCACCACCGGCACCAGCCGCGCGCGCGCGGCCTGGACTTCCGGATTGTCCTTCTTCACGGCGGTGGAGGTGACGACGACCTGCGCCGCGCCGAGATTGGCGGCGTCGTGGCCGACCATCACCGGGATGCCGGATTCGCGCAGGCGGGTGACGTTGTAGCCCTCTGCGATATCGCTGCCCTGCACGGTGTAGCCGAGGTTGTGCAGCACCTCCGCGATGCCGGACATGCCGATGCCGCCGATACCGACGAAATGGATAGGCCCGATCGAAAGGGGCAGCGCGCGCATCAGCGGGACTCCGCCATCGCGATACCGCGATGGGTCAAATTCTGAACAAGATCGGCCAGCCGCCGCGCCGCATCCGGTCGCGCCAGGGTGGCGGCCGCCGCGGCGGCACGGGCCAGCACGGCGGGGGTGGTGAACATCGCCTGCATCTGCCGCGCCAGCGCTTCGGGGGTGAAGGCAGGTTGCTGCATGATCCAGCCGCCGCCGGCACCTTCCAGCAGCCGCGCATTGGCCGTCTGGTGGTCGTCGATGGCCTGCGGCAGCGGCACCAGCACGGAAGGCCGCCCGGCGCAGGCGAGTTCCGCGACGGTCGACGCCCCGGCGCGAGCCACCACCAGATGCGCCATGGCCAGCCGCACGGCGATGTCGCCGAAGAAGGGAGAGAGGTCGGCCGGCACCCCGGCCTGGCGATAGGCGGCCTCGACGCGGGGCAGGTCTTCGGCACGCGTCTGCTGGGTCACCACCAGGCGCTGGCGCAGGGCTTCCGGCAGCAGTGCCACGGCACCCGGCACCACATCGGCGAAGATGCGCGCGCCCAGGCTGCCGCCCAGCACCAGCAGGCGGATGGCGCCATCCTCGCCCGGCGCGGAAAAGCCCTGGCCGGTCAGCGCGGCGAGCGCCGGCCGCACCGGATTGCCCACCACCTCCACCGTCGCCGAAACCGGCACGCGCGCGGTGTCCGCAGCCGACAGTGCCAGCAGATCCGCGCCCCGCGCCAGCAGCCGGTTGGCGCGGCCCAGCACGCCATTCTGTTCATGCAGTGCGGTTGCCGGCCGCGTCGCGCGGGGCAGGGTGCGGGCCGCGATCAGCGGGGGGACGGAGGGATAGCCGCCGAAGCCGATCACCGCAGCCGCATCCAGCCGCGTCAGGATGCGCCGCGCCTCCACCGTGCCGGCGGCCAGCGCCAGTGCGCCCTGCGCCGCGCCGCGCAGCCCGCGCCCGGCGAGGCCCGAGCCCCGCAGCACGAAGCGCTCGGCATTGCCGAAGGCCGGGCTCTCATAGGCGGCGCTGCGTGCATCGGTCATCAGCGCGATGCGTTCGCCGCGCGCGACCAGCTCCGCCGCCAGCGCTTCCGCCGGGAACAGATGCCCGCCGGTGCCGCCGGCGGCGATGACGATGGGGCGCACCGCGGGGCCTCGCATCATTCTTCCTCGGCACGGGACAGGCGGCGGCGCGTCAGCGCCAGCAGCATTCCCATCCCGAGTGCGATGGCGATGACGGAGGATCCGCCATAGGAGACGAAAGGCAGGGTCATCCCCTTGGTCGGGATCAGGTGCAGGGTGGAGGCCATGTTGATGAAGCTCTGCAGCCCGAACTGCGTCAGCAGCCCGGCGCAGGCCAGCACCACGAACAGGTCGGTCTCGCCCAGCAGCCGCACCAACCCGCGCACCACGACGAAGGCGAACAGCGCCAGGATCACCAGGCAGACCACCAGGCCGAATTCCTCCCCGGCCACGGCAAAGACGAAGTCCGCATGCGCGTCCGGCAGCACGTTCTTGATGCGGCCCTCGCCGGGGCCACGGCCCAGCAGCCCGCCATTGCCGAAGGCCTCCAACGCCACATCGGCCTGATAGTTGTCCGCATTGGGGTCGAAGAAGCGCTGCACGCGGGACTGCACATGCGGGAACAGGAAATAGGCGCCGACCGCCGCGGCGACGCCACCGGCGCCGGCCACCGCGACGAAGATCATGTTCAGCCCGGCCACGAAGAACTGCGCGAAGAAGACGGCGCTGACCACCAGCAGCATGCCGATATCCGGCTGCCGCTGAAGCAGCAGTGCGATGACGCCGAACAGCAGCACCGCGAGCGCGGTGGCGCCGTAGCGCCGGTTCAGCTTGCCCTCCGCGATCAGCCAGGCGGCGACCACGGCGAAGCAGGGCTTGAGGAATTCAGAGGGCTGGAGGGAGCCGATGCCGGGCAGGGAAATCCAGCGCCGCGCACCCTTGATCTCCGCGCCGATGACCAGCGTCGCCGCCACCATCACCATCGCGCCACCCAGCCCAAGCCAGGCCAGCAGCCGCACCTGCTTCACCGTCAGCATGGAGACCACCACCATCACGCTGGCGGCGAGCGCCAGATAGGCGATCTGCCGGATGAAGAACATGTTGCGCGATGCGGCGCCGATGCGCTCGGCCACCGCCGGGCTCGCCGCCAGCATCATCACATAGCCGAAGCCGATCAGCGTCAGCAGCGCCGTCAGCGTCCAGCGATCGACGGTCCACCACCAGCGTCCGACCGTCGAGGTATCGGCGCGCGAAACCTGGATCATGCCGCCTTCCCCATATCCGCGGATGCCATGGCCTGCACCAAAGCGCGGAAGCGATCGCCCCGGGCGTCGAAGCCGGTGAACTGGTCCCAGGAGGCCGCGGCCGGGGACAGCAGCACCACCGGCGCCGCCCCGCCCCGCGCCGCCGCCGCCGCGGCCGGCAGGGCTGCCTCCAGCGTCTCCGCCACCTCATGCGCCACGCCATGCGCGGCCAGCGTCGCGGCGAAGGCCGGGCCGTCGCGGCCGATCAGGATGGCGCGCGCGATGCGGCCAAACTGCGGCGCCAGGCTCTCGATTCCGCCATCCTTGCCGGTGCCGCCGGCGATCCAGACGACGCGGTCATAGGAGGCCAGGGCGCGCGCGGCGCTGTCGGCGTTGGTGGCCTTGCTGTCATTGATGAAGCGCACGCCGGCGATCTCGCCCACCAGTTCCTGCCGATGCGGCAGGCCGGCGAAGCCGCGCAGCCCGGCGGCGACATCCGCGCGCGTCAGGCCGAGGGAGAGCGCCACGGCGGCGGCGGCGGCGGCGTTCTGGGCATTGTGGGTGCCGGGCAAGGCAGGGGCGTCGCGCAGGTCGGCGATCTCGCCATCGGCGTCGCGCAGGCTGCGCCCCTCGGCCCAGATGCCGTCCTTTACCTTATGGTAACCCGAAATCGGCACCATGCGCGCGGTCAGTCCGGCGGCCATGCCTGTGGACAAATCATCGTCCTGACCGAGCACCGCGAAGTCCTCGCGGGTCTGCCGCGCGAAGATATTCGTCTTCGCAGCAGCATAGCCGGCCATGCTGCCATGGCGGTCGAGATGATCGGGGCTCAGGTTCAACATGACACCCACCTTGAAGCCGACCGACGCGATTCGCTCCAAGCTGTAGCTCGACATTTCGAGGGTGTAGAACCCTTCCGACCCCAACATGTTGAGTCCGAGCGCCGCCGGGCCGAGGTTGCCACCCACCTCCGAGACCCGCCCCGCGCCGGTCAGGATGTGGTGCAGCAGGGCGGTGGTGGTGGACTTCCCATTGGTGCCGGTGATGCCGAGGAAGGCCGCCTGGCTGCCGGCGGCGCGCACCGCGCGGAACAGGTAATCCACGTCGCAGAGGATCGGCGCCCCGGCCGCCCGCGCCGCGACGGCGGCCGGATGCGGCTTCGGCAGCAGATGCGGAATGCCCGGGGAGAGCAGCAGCGCGTCGAAGTCGAAACGGCCCTGGGAGGGGTCGCGCAGCGCGAAGCCGGCCGCTTCCGCCGCCGCCCGGGCCGGGGCGCCATCGTCCCAGCAGGTCACCTCCGCCCCCCATTCCGCCAGCCGCGCGGCCGCGGGCAGCCCGGCGCGGCCGAGGCCGACCACCGCGATCCGCTCGCCGGAGAAGGGCAGAAAAGTGCTCATCGCAGCTTCAACGTCGAAAGGCCGACCAGGGCCAGGATCATGGCGATGATCCAGAAGCGGATCACGATGGTCGGCTCCGCCCAGCCCTTCTTCTCGAAGTGATGGTGCAGCGGCGCCATCAGGAATACGCGCTGGCCGGTGCGCTTGAACCAGAAGACCTGGATGATGACGGACAGCGTTTCCACCACGAACAGCCCGCCGACGATGGCCAGCACGATCTCATGCTTGGTGGCGACCGCCACCGCGCCCAGCGCGCCGCCGAGCGCCAGCGACCCGGTATCGCCCATGAACACCGCCGCCGGCGGCGCGTTGAACCAGAGGAAGCCGAGGCTCGCCCCGATCAGCGCCGAGCAGAACACCGCCAGCTCGCCGGAACCGGCGACGGCATGCAGCTGCAGATAGTCGGCAAAGATGCGATTTCCGACGAGGTAGGCGATCAGCGCGAAGACGCCGGCGGCGATCATCACCGGCACGATCGCCAGCCCGTCCAGCCCATCCGTCAGGTTCACGGCATTCGACGCGCCCATCATCACCAGCATGGCCAGCACGGGGAAGACGATGCCGAGCGGGATCAGCACTTCCTTGAACACCGGCAGCGCCAGCTTGTCGGCCAGCGGCTCCGGCATCAGCAGCACCAGCCATACTGCTGCCACCAGCCCGATCGCCGCCTGGGCGATCAGCTTCTGCTTGCCGGAGACGCCCTTGGTGTTGCGCTTGGTGACCTTCAGCCAGTCATCGGCGAAGCCCAGCGCGCCATAGCCCAGCGTCACCATCAGCACGCACCAGACAAAGCCGTTGCGCAGATCGGCCCAGAGCAGGGTGGATCCCGTGAGAGCCAGAAGGATCAGCACGCCACCCATGGTGGGCGTGCCCTTCTTGGTCAGCAGGTGGCTCGCAGGCCCGTCCTCGCGGATCGGCTGGCCGCCATTCTGCTTGGCGCGCAGCCAGCGGATCAGCATCGGGCCGAAGAACAGCGCGATGACCAGCGCGGTCAGGCAGGCGGCGCCCGCGCGAAAGGTGGTGTAGCGCACCACGTTGAAGGGCGTGAAACCCTCGGAGATGAGCGTGACGAGATGGTAGATCATCGGGGAGGGCTTTCGGTCAGCGCCTGCACCACGGTCTTCATCCCCGTCGCCAGGCTGCCTTTGACAAGAACGGCATCGCCATCGCGCAGCGCGGCCGCGACGATTGGCGCCAGCTCGGCGGAGGTTTCGGCCCAGGCGCCGACCCGCCCGGCGGGCAGGGCCTCGATCGCATGGCGCATCATCGGCCCGCAGGCGAAGACGAGGTCAGCGGTGGCCGCGATATGCGGCGCCAGCCCGGCATGCTCGTCCCGCGCAAAATCGCCCAGCTCGCCCATCTGCCCCAGCACCGCCACCCGGCGCTTCGCGGGCAGCAGCCGCAGCAAGGCCAGCGCCGCGCGCATCGAGGGCGGCTGGCCGTTATAGGCCTCGTCCAGCAGCGTCGCGCTGCCGCCGTCGCGGGTGGCGATGGCCCGGCGGTCGCCGCGCCCCGGCAAGGCCCGGAAGCCTTCCAGGGAGGCTGCCGCGCTGGCGACGTCCAGGTCCAGCGCCGCCACGGCCGCCAGCGCCGCCAGCGCATTGCGCGCCATGTGCAGCCCGGGCGTGCCGAGCCGGAAAGCGAGCTTCGTGCCGGTGATCTCCGCCACGATGTCGCTGCCCTCGGCATCGGCGGCGACGGACACGGCCCGGGCATCACCGCCCTCGCCGAAGGTCAGCACCCGCGCCGTACCGGCAGCCGCCCGCAGCAGCGGCAGGAAGGGGCTTTCGGCCGGCAACACGGCAATGCCGCCGGGCAGCAAGCCCGACAGGATCGCCGCCTTCTCCCGCGCAATGGCCTCCAGGCTGCCCATATGGCCGAGATGCGCCGCCTCGATGGCCGTGATGATGGCGACATGCGGCGTCGCCAGCGCGGCCAGCGGCGCGATCTCGCCCGGATGGTTCATGCCCATCTCGATGATGGCGAAGCAGGCGTCGCGCGGCATGCGCGCCAGGGTCAGCGGCACGCCCCAATGGTTGTTGTAGCTGGCGACCGCCGCATGGGTCGCGCCGAAGGGGGAGAGCAGCGCGCGCAGCATTTCCTTCGTCGTGGTCTTGCCGACGCTGCCGGTCACGCCGATCACGCGCGCATCTGTGCGCGCCCGCGCGGCGGCGCCCAGGGCGCGCAGCCCCTCCAGCGTCTCCGCCACAAGCAGCAGCGGCGCATCGGCGGCGACACCCGCCGGCACATGATCCACCAGCGCCGCCGCCGCGCCGCGCGCCAGCGCATCGGCGACAAAGCCATGCCCGTCCCGCGCATCGCGCAGCGCCACGAACAGGTCGCCGGCTGCCACGGAGCGGCTGTCGATCGACACGCCGGTCACCGCGACATCCGCCCCCAGCGTCCCGCCGGTCGCGGCGCGCAGCTCCGCGCTGGTCCAGAGGATGCTCATGCCAGCCCCGCCGCGTCGCGCACCACTGCGGCATCGTCGAAGGGCAGGGTCACCCGCCCGATGGTCTGGCCGCTCTCATGCCCTTTGCCGGCCACCGCCAGCACATCCCCCGGGCCCAGCGCCGCGACGGCACGCGCGATGGCGCCGGCACGCTCGCCGGCATCGATCCCGCCCGGGCAGGCGGCGAGCACCGCGGCGCGGATCGTGGCCGGATCCTCGCTGCGCGGATTGTCATCCGTCACCCAGCAGATATCGGCCTGCGCCGCGCAGGCCGCGCCCATCAGCGGGCGCTTGCCGGGGTCGCGGTCGCCGCCGGCGCCGAACAGCACATGCAGCTTCGCACCGGGCGCGACATGCGCCCTCAGCGCCCGCAGCAGCCGGTCCAGCGCATCCGGCGTATGGGCGTAGTCGACATAGGCGGCCGCGCCATTGGGCAGCCGCGCCGCCAGTTCCATCCGCCCGCGCACGCCGGCGAGCCGCGGCAGCAGCGCCAGGGTGCGGTCCGGCGCCATGCCGGTGCCGATCGCCAGCGCCGCCGCCATCAACGCATTGTCGGCCTGGAAGCGGCCGGGCAGGGACAGGCGGAGGGTGCGGACCAGCCCGAAACCCTCCACGGTCAGCTCCTGGCCCTCCGGCAGCGGCACCTGCGCGACCAGCCGCAGCGCCTCCCCGGCCTCTCCCACCGTCAGCAGGCGCAGCCCGCGCGCCTGCGCGATGTCGCGCAGCGCGGCCAGCGTCGTCGCATCCATATCCGCATTCGCCACCGCCGCCGCACCTTCCGGCAGCAGCGTGTCGAACAGCCGCAGTTTGGCGGCGCGGTAGGCGGCCATGTCGCCGTGGTAGTCCAGGTGATCGCGCGTCAGGTTGCTGAAGCCGGCCGCCGCCAGCCGCACCCCGTCCAGCCGCCGCTGCTCCAGCCCGTGGGAGGAGGCTTCCAGCGCCGCCGCGCCGAAGCCGGCCTTGGCGAGTGCCGCCAGCGTGGCGTGCAGTGCGACCGGATCCGGCGTGGTCAGCGATGGCCCTTCCGGGAATCCCTCGGCCCGCAGCCCCAGCGTGCCGAGCGAGGCGGCGCGCTGGCCGTCCAGGGTCCAGAGCTGGCGCAGGAAATCGACGCTGCTGGTCTTGCCATTGGTGCCCGTCACCGCGACCACGCAATCGGGCTGCGCGCCATGGAAGGCGGCGGCGATCAGCGCCAGGGCGCGGCGCGGATCGGCGGCCTGGATCATCGGCAGGGTGGCGACTTCCGACGGCCAGCCGGTGCCCTCCGGCGCCAGCACGGCGGCGGCGCCGCGCGACACGGCCTCGGCGATGAAGCGGCGGCCATCGGCCTGGCTGCCGGGCAAAGCGGCAAACAGGTCGCCGGGCGCGACGCGGCGGCTGTCGGCCGTCAGCCCACCCAGCGGTGGAAATTCGCCCGCCGGAACGGTCAGCCCTGAAAGCGCGCGCAGAAATCCATCGAGGCGCCGCATCGTTCCGGGCTCATCGGGGCGCAATGCTCACCTCCCGCAGCAAGGCGGGATTCGGGGCTGGGCGTGCGGCCGCCTGGCTCGGCGCGGGGGCAGGCGCGACGCGCGGGGCGGCGCGGGTGGGGGCTGCCGGGGCGCGCTGCGGGCGGCCGGGCTGGAGGGGCATGTGCAGTGCCGCCTGGATCTCCGCCATGCGATCCGTCTCCGGCGCCATGCCGAGGATCGG
Organism: Falsiroseomonas oleicola; assembly: GCF_019029495.1. Taxonomy (GTDB): domain Bacteria; phylum Pseudomonadota; class Alphaproteobacteria; order Acetobacterales; family Acetobacteraceae; genus Falsiroseomonas; species Falsiroseomonas oleicola. The sequence goes on along the minus strand of NZ_JAERQM010000008.1, from coordinate 122,204 downwards.
CGCGACGCGGCGCAGGATTTCCCCGGCCGCGGGGGCGGCGACCCAGCCGGCCGTGGCGAAGCCATGGCTGCGCGCGTTCGGCTGCGGCTCGTCCACCATCACATACAGCGCGTAGCGGGGCGCCTGCATCGGGAAGGCGCCGACGAAGGCGGCGATGCGCTTGTTCTGGAGGTAGCGGCCATTGGGGCCGATCTTCTGCGCCGTGCCGGTCTTGCCGCCCAGGAAATAGCCCGGCACGTCGCCGCTGCGGCCGGAACCCTCGGTCACCACCAGGCGCATCAGCCGCCGCATGGTGTCGGAGGTGCGCTCGCTGATCACGCGCGTGCCCTCCGCCACCGTGCCCGGCGGCCGCGCCAGCAGGGTCGGCTGGCGCAGGATGCCGCCATTGGCCACGGCGCTGACGCCGGTGATGACATGCAGCGGCGTCACGGAGATGCCGTGGCCGAAGCCGATGGTCAGCGTGTTGATGTCGCGCCAGGCATTGGGGCGCGGAATCAGCGGCAGCGCCGTCTCCGGCACCTCCAGCCCGATGCGGGACCCCATGCCCATGCGGACCATGAATTCGCGGTGCCGCTGCGGCCCCACCGCCGCGGCCATATGGGCGGAGGCGAGGTTCGACGAATAGGCCAGGATCTCCGGCAAGGCGAGCCAGCGGTTCTTGCCGCGATAGTCGTTGATGGTGAAGCGCCCGTAGCGGATGGGGCGGGAGGCATCGTAGCCGCCCCAGACATTCACCGTGCCGAGTTCCAGCGCCATGGCGGCGGTCAGCAGCTTGAAGGTGGACCCCGGCTCATAGACGCCGACGGTGGCGCGGTTGAAGCGCGGATTGGTGCCCTGCTGGTCAGCGCCCGGCGCCACGGCATCCACCCGCGCCGGCTCGGCCAGGTCGAAATCGGGCAGGGAGACCATGCCGAGGATCTCGCCGCTGCGCACATCCATCAGGATGCCCGCGCCGCCGACGCCGTTGTAGTCCGTGATCGCGTGCTGCACCGCGTCGCGGATGGCGAGTTGCACCCGCGCATCGATCGAAAGCCGCAGATCCTCGCCACGGCGCGCGCGAAGCCGCTCGTCGAAATAGCGCTCGACGCCGGCGGTGCCGTTGCCGTCGACATCGACGCCGCCGAGTATATGCGCGGCGGCGCGGCCCTGCGGGTAGATCCGGCGCTCCGATTCCTCGAAATACAGGCCCGGAATGCCGAGCGAGTTCACCGCCTGCTGCTCGCGCGGCGTCAGCGCCCGCGCCAGATAGGCGAATTGCCGCTCGCCGCTCAGCCGGGCCGTCACGCGCTCGACATCCAGTTGCGGCAGCACCTGCGCCAGGCGGCGGGCGACGAAGGCCGCGTCATGGATCTCGCTGGGATTGGCGTAGAGCGCGACGATCGGCAGCGTCACCGCCAGCAATTCACCATTGCGGTCGGTGATGGCGGCGCGGCCGGGCAGGTGCTCGGCCGGTGGCATGTTCTGGCGCACCATGGCGGCCAGCCGCCGGGGTTCCGCCGGGGAGATCAGCGTCGCATCGGCCAGCCGCGCGGCGACCGCGCCGAACAACACCGCGAAGCCGCAGGCGGCGACCAGCAGGCGGGACCGGGTGCGTTCCATCACCGCGCGCCGCAGCAGCTCCGGCTGGCCGATCCGCACGACATCGGTGCGGGCGGTGGCGGCGTGGCCGATGGTGCGGCCGGCGGGGGGCGCGTCCGGGGCGGGGGGGAAGTTGTTCATGCCGGGTCTCAGCGCGTCGTGCTGTTCAGCGTGGCGGCATTGGCGGAGGAAAAGGGTACCGGCGGCGCCAGCGTCGGCCGGCCGAGCGAGGAGGCGGCGCCGAGGGCGGAGACATAGGTCGGCGCCGGCGCCCGGGGTGCCGCCTGGGTCGTGCGGAGCACCGGGGCGGCCGGGCGGGCCGGGGCGACCAGCACTGCCGGCTGCATGGCCTGCGGCGGCGCGGCGGCGCGGCGCGGCGCCACGGGGGTGGCGTCACGCAGGGGCGCGGCGCGCGGCGGCACCGGGGGCGCCGCGCGCCGCGGGGCGGCCTGCTGCGCCGCCAGGGTGGCGGCCAATGCCTGCGGCGCCGGCACTTCGTCCCCGCGCAGCGCTTCCGTCGTCGCAGCGGGGCGTGACGGGGCGGCGCGCATGGCGGTCTCCACCGGACGGGCGGCGGCCAGCAGCAGGGGCGGCGCGGCGGGCGGCGGCGGCGGCAGGGCGTCGACGTCGGTATCCTCGGCGCCGGCGATGGGGGCCGGCATCTGTGCCGCGGCCAGCATAACCTCCGCCTCATGGCGCGACCGTTCCGGCACGAAGAGGTTGGGCGGGCCGGCGAAGGCGACGGCCTGCGGCAGGCGGCGCACCGCTTCCGGCAGCCGGGTGAACTGATGGGGCTGCATCGGCTCCAGCGTCAGGTGCCGCTGCGCCACCTGGCGCAGGCGGTCCGGCTCGTTCAGCATCGCCCATTCGGCGCGCAGGATGGCCGTGCGGTCGCGCGCCTGTTCGGTCTGGCGCCAGACCTCCCGCAGGTCGCGGTCCAGCGTCGTGACCTCATGCTTCACGTGATAGAGCCAGGCACCCGCCCCGGCGAAGGCGGCGAAGCAGAGGATGGTGAAGGGCCGGATCATGGCTGCATTCCCTGGTTCGGCATCAGGTGGCGTTCGACGGCGCGCAGGCGGGCGGAGCGGGCGCGCGGATTGGCATGCGTCTCGGCATCCCCCGGCCGCTGGGCGCGGAAGGTCAGCAGGCTGAAATCCGGCTTCGGCGGCGGCAGCAGCGCGGCGGGGTCGTGGCGGGAGGCGGTGCCGGCGCGGCCGGCCGCACCCACCATGGCGCGCTTGACGATGCGGTCTTCCAGCGAATGGAAGGACACCACCACCAGCCGCCCGCCCGGCGCCAGCATCGACTGTGCCGCGGCCAGGCCGCGCTCGATCTCGCCCAGCTCGTCATTCACGGCGATGCGCAGCGCCTGGAACGACCTAGTGGCGCCATCGATGCCGGAGGGGTCGCGCGGCACTGCGCCGCGCACGATCTCGGCCAGCCGCGCCGTCGTGGTGATCGGGGCCGCTTCGCGTTCGCGCAGGATGGCGCGGGCGACGCGGCGGGCGTGCCGCTCCTCCCCGAAGTCGGAGATGATGCTGGCCAGTTCCCGTTCCGGCAGGGTGTTCACCAGGTCGGCCGCGCTCGGCCCGTCGCGGCCCATGCGCATGTCGAGCGGGCCGTCCTGGCGGAAGGAGAAGCCGCGTTCGGCCTGGTCGATCTGGAAGGAGGAGACACCGAGATCCATCACCACGCCGTCGAGCGATTCCACGCCGCGTTCCGCCAGCGTGGCCAGCATGTCGCCAAAGCAGGCATGCAACAGATGCAACCGGCCCGGATACCGCGCCGCCAGCGCGGCACCGCGCGCGATCGCATCCGGGTCGCGGTCCAGCGCCCACAGCGTGCAATCGGCGGCGGCCAGGATCGCCGCCGCATAGCCGCCACCGCCGAAGGTGGCATCGAGATAGATGGCGCCGTCGCGCGGCTGCAGTACCGCCAGAACTTCCTCCAGCATCACGGGGATATGCGTGCTCATGACACGCCGCGCGGAGTCGTGTTGAGGGGCGTTGCAGCAACGGTCAGACGCAATTCGCGCGCCCGCTTCTTGGCATCCGCGACATGGGCGCGGGCCGCCTCCTCGTTCCAGATCTCGAAACGATCGCCTTTTCCAAGGAAGCCGACCTGCTCGCCCAGCGCGCAGTCCTCGATCATCTCGGCGGGCAGCACCAGCCGGCCTTCGCCGTCCAGCTTCAGCATTTCGCTGCCCGAGATCAGGGTGGCTTCCAGCAACTCACGCTCCTCGGAGAAATGCGGCAGGGCCTGGATGCTGTCGACGATCTGCTGGAAAACCGGGCGCGACCGTGCCTCAATGCAGGGATGTGTGTGGGCAAGCCGGAAGACGAGCTGGTTGGTGGCGGCGGCCTCCAGCTCTGCGCGGAAGATCGCGGGCACGGAAATGCGGCCCTTGCGGTCCAGCTTTCCAAAATGCGTGCCCACGAATTGGGTCATCGCGCGTTGCTGTTGCCCCCAAAAGACGATCCATGGACCGCCATGCCCCCAAGAGGCGGCCCTTGGACCGCCGTGCCCCCGCCTTGTCAGCGCGCCGGCGAGGCCCCCCGACCTCGCCGGCTCGCCCGACCATCCCTTCGAAGCCCGCGCCCCCCAGCGCTGTAATCTGGGCCCCAGTTGGGATAACCCGGGAATACCCGGGATTTTCTGGGCAGGCAAGCTAAATTCCCGGTGGCGCCTGGGACGTGCACAGAAAAAACACGCATTAACAGATCAGTAGCGATCGGCTCTTCCCGGCCGCCGGAGAAAACTGCGCGTGATCGTGGGGTGCTTCATGTATTCGCGATTTGTTCTTGTGTTCTCGCGCCTCGCGCCGTCGATACGACTGGCTGGCGGGACAGGAACGATACCAGCGGGCCGGTCTCCTGACCGGTCCGAGCGTCCCGGTCGGGGCGCTGCCCCGACGCGCCGCGGCCTATGCGTCGTGCCGCAGGCGCGCCTTCGGCGCGGCGAAGCCGAGGAAACCGGAGGCTTCCGCCCGGCAATTGAGGGGGGCCTGGAGCGGTCACGCGGAAGGGCCGCTGGTATGAGTGGTGCCGGGTGGCCTGTAAGCCGGGTTCTGTCCCCATCCGAGGATGATGGACGACCATTCCTCTGGAGCCTGCGTCGCCGCAGGCTTCTCGCGGCCAACCCGGGCGACGGGGCGAGAATGCCCCCGCGTCCATCCTACCCGAAGGTCGGATCACGCCGGCCGCCCCTATTCGGCCTTGCTCCCGGTGGGGTTTGCCGTGCCTCCCACGTTGCCGTGGGAGCGGTGCGCTCTTACCGCACCCTTTCACCCTTGCCGCGGGACGTGTCCCTTGCGGGGCGCGTGCCGAGGCGGTTTGCTTTCTGTGGCACTTTCCCTGGGGTTTGACCCCCGCCGGTCGTTGACCGGCACCGTATTCCCGTGGAGCCCGGACTTTCCTCCAGCCCCCATGCTCCGAAGAGCATCGGGACCAGCGGTCGCCCAGCCACCCGGCACCGCGCGTCACATCGCCGCTTCACGCCCCGCGGTCAATCGGCCGAGCGGTGCAATCGCGCCGGCCCGCCTTTATTCGATTGCCTGGGCCACCGCCGCCAGCCGGGCCAGCGTCGCCGCATGCGCCTGGCCATCCACCCGCGCCGGCGCCCAGTGACGCTGGAAAGCCCGCAGAAGCACCGGCAGGGGCAGGTCGGTGCGGTAGCCGATGCGGCCCAGCAGGGTCAGCGCATCCGCGTGGGGCTCCGCGCCGTCGCTCGGCCACAGGCCGACGCCATTCGCCGCCAGCCCCTCCCAGTCGAACAGCTCGCCCGGATCGTCCTTGCGGTCCGGCGCGATATCCGAATGCGCCACCACGTCGCGCGGCGCGATGGCGTGGCGCGACAGGATATCGAGGCACAGATCGCAGACGGCGGCCATCTGCAGGGCGGGGAAGGGGCGGTAGCCGAATTCATGGCCGGGATTGACGATCTCGATGCCGATGGAGCGCCCGTTGAGCAGGGTCGCGCCACGCCAATGGGAGATGCCGGCATGCCAGGCGCGCCGATCCTCCGCCACCAGCCGGAAAATCGCGCCATCCTCCTCCACCACATAATGGCTGGAGACGCGGGCGACGGGGTCGCGCAGCCGGGCGATCGCCTCGGCGCCGGAACGCATGCCGGTATAATGCAGCACCAGCATGTCCACCGGCTGCGGACGTTCGTCGTGGTTCGGGCTGGGGGCGTCGTGGATGCGCAGGCTGTCCGGGTTCCGCGCCGGTCGCGGGGACAGCATCGCTAAAGCCCGCGCTGCCGCTTGATGCGGTCCCAGGCCGCGTTGATCTCGGCCACCTTGCGGGTGGCGCGATCGACGAATTCCGCCGGCACGCCGCGCGATGCCAGGCTGTCCGGGTGGTTCTCCCGCATCAGCTTGCGCCAGGCGAGGCGCACCTCCTCATTCGTCGCGGTGCTGGGCAGGCCGAGGATGGCATAGGCGTCGATCTCCTCCACCTGCCGCTGCGCCGCGCCACCCTGGCCGCCCTTGGCGCGGTTCCAGGCCGCCTCGTCCAGGCCGAAGCGCAGATGCACGCCCTGCAGCATGCGCAGCTCGCCCTTGGTCATCGGGCCATCGGCGCGGGCGATGTAGAACAGCGCGTTCAGCACATCCTCCAGCATCCCGCGATTGTCGGCGAAGGCCTCGCCCAGCCGTTCGGCGAAGGTTTCCCACCCGCCGGCATCGCGCCGCGCCTCGTCGAACATCTGCGCCACCTGGCGCAGATTCTCGGGCGGGATGCGGAACATCGCCTTGAAGGCGTCGATTTCCGTGCGCTGCACCGGGCCATCGGCCTTGGCCAGCTTGGCCGAGAGAACGATGACGGAAATGGCGAACAGCGTTTCCCGGTTGCCCAGCAGCGCGGCCATGTCCGCCGCGCCCGGCCCGATGCGCCCGCCTGGCCCCTGATCCGCCGCATGGCCCAGCGCAGCGCCCATCACCGCGCCGAGCGGCCCGCCGGTGACGAAGCCGGCGACCCCGCCCAGCAATTTGCCCCAGATGCTCAAGCTGGCCTCACTTTTGTCCAGGTGGTCCTAGTGTCCTGCCCGCGCAGTTCGCTGCACTTCGCAGCGAACGGTGCGGATAAGCAGGCCACTGAAAACAACAGCTAGTGGACCGAAAATGAAATTCGCCGCACTGGCGGCGAATTTCAGGTTCGGGACACTAGCATGGGTGGGGCTGGCGCTACAGGGTGGCCGCGGCGCGGGCGGCCTGATCGTAGAAGCCCGACAGACCGCGCAGCAATTCCGCCACTTCGGAGAGCTGAGCCTCGCTGGGGCCGGCGGCGCGCAGCGGGCGGGCGAGCAGGCGTTCCCGCACGGCCGCATATTCGGCGCAGAGCGTGGCGCCGGCCTCGGTCGCCGCCACCAGCTTCTCCTTGGCCGCGCGGCTGGTCGCGACCAGGCCGGCGGCGGCCAGCTTGCGGATGGCATAGGTCACGATGTGCGCATCCTCGATATCCAGCACCAGCAGGATATCGGCCAGCCGCTTCGGCCGGTCGCGGTGGCGGACCGTGTGCAGGATCAGGATCTCGGTGGGCGAGAGGCCGGGGCGGCCGGCGGCGGCCATGCAGCGCGTCATCCAGCGGTGGAAGCCATGCCCGGCCAGGATCAGCCCGTATTCCACCTCCGACAGGCCGGGGGAGGCGCCGGCGGCGAGATGGGCGGAGGAGACGACGGGGGTCGCGGCTTTGCTGGTCATCCTGGGCCTCCGATCACGACGCAACACGGCCCATGGACCGAATGCGCAACCTGCGGCCGGCATGGCCGGCCGAGCGGCCGACTGGCCGCCGCGGCTTTATGCCGCGAAGCCAAGGGGCGCGGATGCGGCCGGCCCGGCGCCTGAGGGCACTGAAAAAATATTGACGATTTATCGGTAAATCGTCAATGACGCCGAAGCCCGCCGGCCGGCCTTGCGTCGATCCGGCATGGGTGTGATCAGCGACGGACCTTGGGGGTTTGCGGCAATGGGCGGCTGGCAGTTCTGGATCGATCGCGGCGGCACTTTCACCGATATCGTGGCACGCGATCCGGAAGGGCGCCTGACCACCCGGAAGCTGCTGTCCGAGAATCCCGGCCGCTACCGCGACGCAGCCCTGGCCGGCATCCGCGCCTGCCTCGACCTGGCGCCGGAGGCACCCCTGCCGCCCGGCCTGGTGGAGGCGGTGAAGATGGGTACCACGGTGGCCACCAATGCCTTGCTGGAACGCAAGGGGGAGCGGGTGCTGCTGCTGGTCAATCGCGGCTTCGCCGACATGACCCGCATCGGCAACCAGGCCCGGCCGCGCCTGTTCGACCTTCAGGTGAAGCTGCCCGAGCTTCTGCAGGAAGACGTTTCTGAAATTGGCGGCCGCATGGCCGTCGATGGCAGCGAGATCGAACCCCTGGACGAGCAGGCCGCCCGCGCGGCCCTCGCTGCCGCCCATGCCCAGGGCATCCGCGCCGTCGCCATCAGCCTGATGCATGCCTGGGCCTATCCGGCGCACGAAGTCCGCCTCGGCGAACTGGCGCGCGACGCGGGCTTCACCCAGGTCAGCCTGAGCCATGAGGCGAGCCCGCTGCCGCGCATCGTGCCGCGCACCGACACCGCCGTGGTCGATGCCTATCTCTCGCCGATCCTGCGCCGCTATGTGGAGCAGGTGGCCGGCGAGATGCCGGGCGTGAAGCTGTACTTCATGCAGTCCTCCGGCGGGTTGGCGGAGGCGCGCAGCTTCCAGGGCAAGGATGCGATCCTGTCCGGCCCGGCCGGCGGCATCGTCGGCGCCGCCCGCACCGCCGCCATGGCGGGCTTCGAGAAAATCATCGGCTTCGACATGGGCGGCACCAGCACCGATGTCGCGCTCTATGCCGGCGAGTTCGAACGCGCCTTCGAAACGCAGGTGGCCGGGGTGCGCATGCGCGCGCCGATGATGGCGATCAACACGGTGGCGGCCGGGGGCGGCTCCATCCTGAAATTCGATGGCGCCCGCTTCCGCGTCGGCCCGGAGAGCGCCGGCGCCGTGCCGGGACCCGCCTGCTACCGCCGCGGCGGACCGCTGACCGTGACGGATGCGAATGTCATGACCGGCAAGATCCAGCCGGCGCAGTTCCCCGCCATCTTCGGGCCCAATGGCGACCAGCCGCTGGATGCCGATGTGGTGCGCGAGAAATTCGCGGCGCTGGCGGCGGAGATCGAGGCCGCCACGGGCCAGAAACAGGATGCGCAAGCGGTGGCCGAGGGCTTCCTGCGGGTCGCCGTCGCCAATATGGCCAATGCCATCAAGCAGGTCTCGATCCAGAAGGGCCATGACGTCACCCGCTACGCCCTGACCTGCTTCGGCGGCGCCGGCGGGCAGCATGCCTGCCTGGTGGCGGATGAGCTCGGGATGGAGACGGTGTTCCTGCACCCCTTCGCCGGCGTGCTCTCCGCCTATGGCATGGGCCTCGCCGATCAAAGCGTGATCCGGGAGGCGGCGGTGGAAGCGCCGCTGGCCGCCGAGACCATGGCCGATCTCGCCACCCGGCTGGACGCGCTGGAACAGGCGGGGCGGGAGGAGCTGGCCCGCCAGGGCGCCGCCTCCGAGGCGCTGCGCGCCGCGCGCCGCCTGCATCTGCGCTATGCCGGCACGGATTCCTTTCTGCCCGTGCCCTTCGCCGATCACGCGGCGGCGCTGGAGGCCTTTACGGAAGCCCATCGCCGCCGCTTCGGCTTCGCCACGCCGGAACGCCCCGTGGTGGTGGAGGCCTGCGTCGTGGAGGTCACCGCCCCCGGCGAACAGGTGGCCGAGGCCACGCTGACCCCGCGCCCGGATGGCGAATCGCTGCCCCTGCTGGCCCAGGTCCCGGTCTTCATGGCCGGCGCCGCCCATACCGCCCCGGTGCTGGACCGCGACGCGCTGCGTGCCGGCGATCGCATCCCCGGCCCCGCGCTGATCCGGGAGGCCATCGCCACCACGGTGGTGGAGCCCGGCTGGACGGCGGAGGTCACGCCGGCCAACCACATGATCCTGCGCCGCACGACCCAGCGCGAAGCCGCTCGCATCGCCGACGCCACCCGTGTCGATCCGGTGATGCTGGAGCTGTTCAACAACCTGTTCATGTCGATCGCCGAGCAGACCGGCGCGGTGCTGCAAAACACCTCGCTCTCGGTGAACATCAAGGAACGTCTCGACTTCTCCTGCGCCATCTTCGATGCGACGGGCCGGCTGGTGGCCAATGCGCCGCATGTGCCGGTGCATCTGGGGGCCATGGGCGAAAGCGTGCGCACCGTCATCCGGTCCCGCGCCACGACCCTGCGGCCGGGCGACGTGGTGGCACTGAACAATCCCTTCAACGGCGGCACGCATCTGCCGGATGTCACCGTCATCACGCCGGTCTTCGACCAGGCGGGGCAGGAGATCCTGTTCTTCGTCGGCTCCCGCGGCCATCACGCCGATATCGGCGGTCTTACCCCCGGCTCCACGCCGCCCGGCTCCGCCACGCTGGAGGAAGAAGGCGTTGTCATCGACGACTTCCTGCTCGTCTCCGAGGGCCGGATGCGGGAGGCCGAGTTCCGTGCCCTGCTGGCCTCCGCCAAATATCCGGCGCGCAGCCCGGATGTGAATGTCGCGGACATCACCGCCCAGGTCGCGGCGAATGAGAAGGGCGTGCAGGAACTGCGCCGGGCCGTCGCCGAATTCGGCCTCGACACCGTGCGCGCCTATATGCGCCACGTGATGGACAATGCCGAGGCGGCGGTGCGCGGCGTGCTCGACCGGCTGGCCGATGGCGCCTTCGAGACGACGATCGACGACGGCACCCCGCTGAAGGTCGCCGTCCGGGTCAATCGCGAAACCCGCAGCGCCGTCATCGACTTCACCGGTATCGGCCCGCAGCGGCCGGACAATTTCAACGCCCCGGCCGCCGTCTGCCGCGCCGTGGTGCTCTACTGCTTCCGCTGCCTGGTGGGGCAGGAGATTCCCCTGAATGATGGCTGCCTGGTGCCGCTGGAGATCATCGTGCCGGAGGGCACCTTCCTCTCGCCACGTCCCGGTGCTGCGGTGGTCGCCGGCAATACGGAGGTCAGCCAGATGACCTGCAATGCGCTGCTGGCGGCACTCGATGCCTGCGCCTCGGCCCAGGCGACGATGAACAACCTGCTTTTCGGCGATGCGGTTTACCAATACTACGAGACCGTCTGCGGCGGCACCGGCGCCGGCCCCGGCTTTGCCGGAACCGCCGCCGTGCAGACGCATATGACCAACACGCGCATGACGGACCCCGAAGTGCTGGAACTGCGCTACCCCGTGAGGCTTGAGGAGTTCTCCATCCGCCGCGGCTCCGGCGGTGCCGGGCAATGGCCGGGTGGTGATGGCAGCCGCCGGCGCATCCGTTTCCTGCGGCCGATGGAAGCCGTCATCGTCGCCTCCCGCCGCCGCGTCCCGCCGCATGGGCTGCATGGCGGCGCGGCGGGCGCCCCCGGCCGGCAGTGGGTGGAACGCGCCGATGGCAGCGTGCAGCCGATGCAGGGCTGTGACCGCGCCAGCCTGAACCCCGGCGACGTGCTGGCGCTGGAAACCCCCGGCGGCGGTGGCTGGGGCAGCGCCCCGGCGGCATGAGAAAGGGATTCGCCTTAGGGATCACTCCCTCTCCCCCTGACAGGGGGAGAGGGCGGGGTGAGGGGGGCAGTGCCCCGCGACCCGACATGCCGTCCAAAAAGCGGCTTTGGAAAAGCGCCTTTCCTCCAGGATCACGGCTCGATTCGGCTGTGACCCCCTCACCCAACCAGCCTTCGGCGTTGCGGCAGTGCCGCAACCTCCCCCTGTCAGGGGGAGAGGGCTTTCCAGCCCCATGCTCATGAAGCGCCTTCTCGCCGCACTCGCCCTGCTGGTCCTGGTCGTCATCGGCGGCCTCTGGTTCGGGCCGCGCTTCGTCGATTGGGAGCCCTGGCGCGCACGCCTGGCCGAACTCGCCTCCGACCAGCTCGGCCGGCCGGTGACGCTGGAAGGCCCCGTCGAGCTCGCTTTGCTGCCGCAGCCCGTGGTCCGCGCCGGCGGCGTCGCGGTGGGGGAGGCGGGGGAGGAATACAGCTTCACCGCGCGCCTGCTGCGCGTGCGGCTCGACCTGCCGGCGCTGCTGCGCGGCACGCTCTCCCCGCGGGAGATCGCGCTGGTCGGCGCCGAACTGACCCTGCCCTGGCCCCCCGGCCCGATGCTGGCCCTGCGCCCGCCGGCCTGGATCACCCAGCTCGATGCGAATCTGGAGGATGGCCTGGTCCGGGTCGGCGATGCGGTGCTGGAAGGGGTCACCGCGCGGCTGACCTCCGGCGGCGCCGCGCAGACGCTGGAAATGGCCGGCGCCTTCACCTGGAACGGCCGCGCCACCCGCTTCACCGCCTCCCTCGGCCGGCCCGGCTGGGACGGTGTCTCGACCTTCGAGGTGGCGCTGGTGCTGCCCGAGATCCTCGGCAATGCACGCGGCGTGCTGATTCCCGGCACCGGCTTCGAAGGCACGGTGGAGGCCAGCGGCCCCGACCTCTCCGCCCTGTTGCCCAGCCCCGCCGGGGCCTTCCGCGCCGCCGGCCGGCTGAGTGCTTCCGCCGAGCTGATCGCGGCGGATGAACTGGCGATCGAGATCGCCGGCAATCCGGCACGCGGCGCCATCGCGCTGCGGCTGGCGCCGGCGCCACGGCTGGATATCGCGCTGGTCGCCGGGCGGCTGGACCTGGATGGCTGGGTGGGCGCGCTGCGGGGGGCGGGCACGCGACCCTGGCCGATCTCCATCGACCTCTCGGCCGAGGCCGGGATGTTCCGCGGCATCACCCTGCGCCGGCTGCGCGGCGCCGCCTTCCTGGAGGAAGGCCGGCTGACGCTCTCCGACATCTCCCTGCTGCTGCCCGGGGAAACACAGCTCGACCTTGCCGGCGCCACGGCGGGCCAGAGGCTGGAACTCAGCGCCCGCTTCGCCGGCCCCGACATCCGCACCAGCCTCGCCGCGCTGGGCCTGCCGGTGGAGGAGCTGGACCCGACGCTGCTGCGCCGTGGCGAGGGCCGGATGCGCCTGGTGCTGGAGGAAGCGCAGGCGGCGATGCCGGAGCTGGTGGCGAGTTTCGGCGACATCCAGATCTCCGGCGCCGGGGTGCTGCGCCATGGCCCGCGCCCGGCGCTCGGCCTCGGCCTGTCCATCGACACGCTGGACCTCGCGCGCTGGCTGCCCCAGGGCTTCGATCCCACACGCGCCGGCCGCGCGCTGGGCACCGTCGACCTCAACCTGCGCCTGGCGGCCGAGCGCGTCGTGCTGCGGGATGCGGTGATGCAGCGCGCCGCCCTGGATGCGGCGCTGGAAGGTGGCCGGCTGACGCTGCGCCGGCTGTCCGGCCGGCTGGCGGAGGTCGATCTCACCGCCTCCGGCGTGCTGGCGCTGGCCCCGCAGCTGCGGCTCCAGGACCTGAATATCGAGGCGACCGGCCCCAATGCCCGCGGCCTCGCCGCCCTGCTGCCGGGCGGCTGGCCGGCCGGCGCCGCGCTGGTCGACCTGCCGCTGGCGCTGCGCCTGTCCGGCGGTGGCGCGATGGAGGCGCTGGCGCTGCGCGGCAACCTGGACCTTGGCGAATTGCGGCTGGAGGCCAATGGCACACTGAACGCGCCCCAGCGCAGCGGCAATCTGGTCCTGACCCTGCGCCATCCCGGCGCCCCGCGCCTGCTCTCGGAGGCTTTCGGGCTGAGCGTCGGGGAGTGGATGGGGGAGGGGTCCTTCTCCCTGATCGCCAACCTCGCGGCTGGACCGCGGGAGATCCGGGCGGAGAGTTTCGAACTGGTCGCCGCCGCCTTGCGGGCGCGGGGCGCGGTGGCGCTGGCCGCCGGCGCCCGCCCCCGCCTGACCGGCCGCATCACGGCGGAGACCCTGCCACTGCCCTTCCCCGGCTGGCGCGCCACCAGCCCGCTCGGACTGCCAGCGCTGGCGGCGCTGGATGCGGAACTGGCGGTGGAGGCCGGGCGGCTGATGATCGGGGCGGCGGTGGCCGAGGCGGCGGCCGCGACACTGTTCCTGGGCGAGGGGCAGCTCCGGCTGGAAGGCTTGCGCGCCCGGCTCGCCGGCGGCCAGGTGGAAGCGACGCTGACGGCAGAGACCGAGCCTGGGCTGCCGCCGCGCATGGCGCTGCGGGGGCGGCTTGCCGATGTGACGCTTGGCGCGCCGCTGTTCGGCGTGCCGGTCGACCTGACGGCGGCGCGTGGCAATCTGGGCTTCGATCTGACGGCGGGCGGGCACAGCCCGGCGGCGCTGCTCGCCTCGCTGTCCGGGCGGCTGGAGGTCGATCTGCGCGATGGCGTCCTGACCGGCTTCGATCTGGCGGCCGCCGCCGCCGCCTCCGCCGCTTCGGATGCCCTGGCGGCGGAGGCGGTGATCCGCGAGGCGCTGCTGGCCGGTGCGACCGCTTTCGATCAGTTGCAGGGCACCGCCACCCTGGCCGCCGGCCGGCTGCGGCTGGAGGCGGTTCGACTGGCGGCGGAAGGCGCGGCTTCCGCCACCCTGGAAGGCGGCATCGACCTGCCGCGCGCGACGCTGGATCTGCGCGTGCTGGCGCGGCCCGCCATGCCGGATGCCCCTGATCTGGGCCTGCGTCTCAACGGACCGGTCGAGGAACCGCGCCGGCTGCCGGAGACCTCCGCCTGGGCGCGTTGGCGGGCGGAGCGCGGCTGACCTTCGATACTATTTTATTTATCACGTTTTTGTGATGCATCCACCCCGGAGGCTGGTCCCGATGGACCAGGGTCAATCAATTGGGGAAGAGGCATGACGGAGACGCCCGACGGCGCTGGGCACAAGCCGATCTACACACGAAGGCTGTCGGACAAGATCCTGTTGGCCTTCCATCACGCCTGCGACCATGACGATCTGGAAACCGCGCGCATGCTGCTGGAGTGCTGCGAGGTTGCGATGAACAATGCGCGGCAGCCGATGCGCGACCGTCGCCGCGTCGCCGAGACGCTTTGCGCGGCGCATGAGCGGCTCTGGTTCCTGCGGAACAAGGACCGGGTCGCGGCGGATCAGGCGGCCGTCGAGGCCGGGTGAGGGGCGGCCCGGCGCAGCGCCTCCACGCGCAGCGCGCTGGCCAGGGGCAGGGTGGGGTCAGGCCGCGCCGCATCAACCGCCGCGACCAGCGCTGCGAGGCTCAGCCCCTGCTGCTGTGCCGCGGCCTCCAGCACCGTCCAGAATTCGGGTTCCAGCGCCACGGAGGTGCGGTGGCCGGCGAGGCGGAAGGAGCGTTTCCGCAGATGCCTCATGCCAGATCCCATGGATCGGAACCTGCCGCCGGCACAGCCGGCCGAGGCGCCGCACGGTGCCGGCCGCAACTTTGGCGCAGCCGGACGCGCGCAGACCCGTGCCGGCGACTGTGGGCAGGATTTGGTCTCACCCGCCGCCGTCCAGCGTGCCGCCGGGGCGCAGCATGTCCTCCGGCCGCACCCAGCGGTCGAAATCGGCTTCCGACACATGGCCGAGTGCCGCGGCGGCGGCCTTCAGGGTGATGTCCTCGGCCAGGGCCTTCTTGGCGATGGCGACGGCCTTGTCGTAGCCGATGCGCGGGTTCAGGGCGGTGACCAGCATCAGCGACTTGCCGAGATTGTCCGCCAGCTTCGCCCGGTTCGGCTCCAGCTTGTCGACCATGTTCTGGGCGAAGCTCTCGGCCACATCGGCCAGCAGCCCGGCGGATTGCAGCACCGCCTGGATGATGACGGGCTTGAAGACGTTCAGCTCCAGATGGCCCTGGGCGCCGCCGATGGTGACGGTCACATGGTTGCCCATCACCTGGGCGCAGACCATGGTCATCGCCTCGGACTGGGTGGGATTGGTCTTGCCCGGCATGATGCTGCTGGACAGGCCATCGGCGGGGATCACCAGTTCCGAAAGCCCGGCGCGCGGCCCGCTGCCGAGCAGCCGCACGTCATTGCCAATCTTGTTGAGCGACACGGCGATGGTGTTCAGGGCGCCGGAAAGCTCCACCAGCGCGTCATGCGCGCCCATCCCTTCGAAGGGATTTTTGTTCGCGGTGAAGGGCAGGCCGGTCAGTTCCGCCATGATGCCGGCGAAAGTGCGGGCAAAATCCGGATGGGTGTTGAGCCCGGTGCCCGCCGCCGTCCCGCCCTGGGCCAAGGGCATCAGCCGGGGCAGGGCATCGCGCAGCCGGGCGATGCCGAGCTCCACCTGGCAGGCCCAGGCTGCGGCTTCCTGGCCGAGGGTGACCGGCACGGCATCCATCATATGGGTGCGGCCGATCTTGGTCAGCCCGGCCCATTCCCGCGCGCGCCGGTCCAGGCTGGCATGCAGCACGCCGAGTGCCGGGATCAGCCGCCCCGCCACCGCCTCCGCCGCCGCCACATGCATGACGGTGGGGAAGCTGTCATTGGAGGACTGGCCGCGATTGACGTGGTCGTTCGGATGCACCGGCTTGCGGCTGCCAAGCGGCTGGCCCAGCGCCCGGTTGGCGAGGTTCGAGATGACCTCATTCGCATTCATATTGGTCTGGGTGCCGCTGCCGGTCTGCCAGACGGGCAGGGGGAATTCGGCGTCGTGCTGCCCGGCGGCAACCTCCGCCGCCGCCGCCGCGATGGGCTCCGCGATGTCCGCGGGCAGCTCCCCCAGCTGGGCATTGGCCTGAGCCGCGGCCTGCTTCTGCAATCCGACCGCGCGGATCAGACCGGGCGGAAAACGCTCCGAGCCGATGCGGAACAGCTGCCGCGCGCGCTCGGTCTGCGGTCCCCAGAGCCGGTCGGCCGGGATGTCGATGGTGCCGAGGCTGTCGGTCTCGCTGCGGGTGGCCTGGGTCATGCGGATCTCCTTGGTCGGAGAGATAGGGGCCAAGGGGGCCGCACGCCCATCACGGATACTTATTCCGTGAATCGGTCCCCATAGGTCGCGATCTCGATCAGGTTGCCATCCGGGTCGCGGCAATAGACCGAGGTGATGGGACCGAGCGCGCCCGCCTTGGCCACCGGCCCCAGCTCCACCGTCACGCCGCAGCTCCGCAGATGCGCGGCAATGTCGTCGGCGGAGACGGTGACGATGAAGCACAGATCCTGCGTCCCCGGCTCCGCCACCACGGAGGAGAACCACTCGGCCTGGCTGGCATCGCGCGGCCGCAGGTTGATTTTCTGGCCACCGAATTTCACCGCGGTGCGGCGCTGCTCGCCATAGCTCTCACGCTCCATGCCCAGCACGCGCTCATACCAATTGGCGCTGGTGCCGACATCGGCGCAGGTGATGACGAGGTGGTCCAGCCGGTCGACGGCGAAGCGCATGGCCTATTTGTCCCCATCGCGGCGGCGCAGGCGGGCCGTCACCTCGATCTCGATCCGCATCTCCGGCCCCTGGAGCCCGGCCACCATCATGGTGGAGGCAGGCCTGGCCCGGCCGAGCCACTTCTTCACCACCGGCCAGCAGGGCGGCCAATCGGCGCGGTCGGGCAGGATGAAGGTGACGCGCAGGATGTCGTCGATGCGGCCGCCGGCCTGGCGCAGGGCGGTCTCGATGTTCTTGAAGGTCTGCTCGCACTGCTCGACCACGCCGGGCTCGATGGTCATGGTCGCGTAGTCGTAGCCGGTGGTGCCGGAGACGAAGATCCAGTCGCCATCGATGACGGCGCGGGAATAGCCGATCTCTTCTTCGAACCGGCTGCCGGAGGAGAAGCGGGTACGGGCCATGTAGGGGTTGGTTCCCGGAGTGTGGCTGGGTGTCGCGGAAGCCATATCCCACTGTCGCCGCGGCAGGAAGGGCCGCCTTCCGCCGCAAAAGGCGCCGCGACACCGGTGCGCCGGCGGCGGGAGGGTGGCACTCTGCCGGAATCGCGCCCGCCCGGGCGAATGGCAGCCAAGGATCGCACCATATGAGCCTCGTCAAACGCCTTGCCCTGGGCCTGTCGCTGCTGGCCGCGCCGACGGGGCTTCTGGCCTCCGCCGAGGCGCAGACGCTGCGAATCGGCATCCAGGCGCCGCCCAGCACGATGGACCCGCACTGGCTGCTCAACCTGTCGAACACCGGCGCGCTGCGGAACATCTTCGACACGCTGGTGGCGCGCGACCCGAGCATGGCGCTGAAGCCGGGCCTGGCCGAATCCTGGCGGGTGGTGGATGACACGACCTGGGAGTTCAAGCTGCGGCCCGGCGTGCGATTCCATGACGGTTCGCCGCTGACCTCGGCCGATGTCGCGGCCTCCTTCGCCCGGGTGCCGAATGTGCCCGGGAACCCCAACCCCTACACCATCTACCTGGCGGGTGTGACCGGGGTGGAGGTGGTGGACGACCTCACCTTCCGCGTCCGCACCAGCGGGCCGACGCCGAACCTGCCGACCAACCTGACGCAGATCTTCATCGTGCCGCGATCCGTGGCCGATCTCGGCAATGCGGAGTTCAATTCCGGCCGCGCCGTGATCGGCACCGGGCCGTTCCGGCTGGAGAACTGGCGCGCCAACGATCCCCTGGTGCTGCGCCGGAACGAGACCTGGTGGGGCGGCAACGTGCCGTGGCAGACGGTGAGCATGACTCCGATCCCGAACGATGCGGCGCGCGTGGGCGCGCTGCTGGCCGGCGACGTGGACTTCATCAACAACGTGCCGCTTCAGGATGCCGAGCGCATCCGCGGCGATTCCCGCGTCGCGCTCTTCGCCGGCCCCTCGATCTATGCCGTGAACATCTATCCGGATGTGGAGCGGGACGATGCGCCGGGCATCGATGCCGGCGGCCGCAACCCGATGAAGGATGTCCGCGTGCGCAGCGCCATGTCGCTCGCCCTGAACCGGGAGGGGATCGCGCGGACGATCCTGGAAGGATTCGCCGACCCGACGGACCAGCCGGTGCCGCCCTTCATCTTCGGCGCCGTGGCCGACCGCCCGGTGCCGGCGGCGGACCTCGCCGCGGCGCGGGCGCTGCTGGCGGAAGCCGGCTGGGGCCAGGGTTTCGGGCTGAACCTGTTCTGCTCGCCCAACCGCACGCCCCGCATCTGCCAGGCGGCGGCCGCCGCCTGGACCCGCATCGGCATCCGCACGACGGTGGAGGTGGTGCCGCAGGCGACCTTCCTGCCGCGCCGCAACCGTCGCGACTACGGCGTCTTCGTGACGGTCTTCGGGTCGCTGACCGGCGAGACCTCCTACCTCATCGGCTCCCAGCTGCATCGCCGCGGCGTGGTGACAGGGCTGGGCGCGCTGAACTTCACGGGCGCCGGCACGCCGGAGATGGATGCGCTGATCCAGCGCGCGCGGGGCACGCTGGACAATGCGGAGCGCAGCCGCCAGCTCGCCGCCCTGGTGCGGCAGGCGTCGGATGAGGCGCTGATCATCGGGGTGGGCATCTTGCGGTCGGTGAACGCCGGCAAGGCCGGGCTGACCTTCGAGGCGCGGGCGGATGAGGAAGTGCAGGCGGTGGCGATCCGGCCGCGGTGAACGGGAACCCTCTCCCCCCAGGGTGAGGGGGCGCGCGGAGAACAATCCGCGCCTTCGACGCCTCGCCCGGCTCAGCTACAGGCGGGCAGGGTACTGCGCTTGCGGGTCGCGGAGGCCGGGAAGCGCTCCAGCTTCCCCGCCGGCCGGATCGGCCGCGGCACCAGGTTGCCGCCGCAATTCGGGCAGAGACCGCCGGCCAGGCGATGGGCCGCGCAGTCCCGGCACCAGGTGCATTCGAAGGAACAGATCAGCGCCTCGGCCGAATCGGGCGGCAGGTCGCGCCCGCAGCATTCGCAATTCGGCCGAAGCTCCAGCATCTATTCCAGGCCTTCGTAGAAGTCGTTCCCCTTGTCATCCACCACGATGAACGCAGGAAAATCCTCGACCTCGATCCGCCAGACGGCCTCCATCCCAAGCTCCGGATATTCCAGCACTTCGACCTTGCGGATGCAGTCCTGCGCCAGCCGGGCGGCGGGGCCGCCGACGGAACCCAGGTAGAAGCCGCCGTAGGATTGGCAGGCCTTCAGCACCGCCTTGCTGCGATTGCCCTTGGCCAGCATCACCAGCGATCCGCCGGCCTTCTGGAAGGCTTCGACATAGCTGTCCATGCGCCCGGCGGTGGTCGGGCCGAAGCTGCCCGTGGCGTAGCCATCGGGGGTCTTGGCGGGGCCGGCGTAATAGACGGGATGGTTCTTCAGGTAGTCGGGAAGACCCTCGCCACGATCCAGCCGTTCCTGGAGCTTGGCATGGGCGATGTCGCGCGCCACCACCACCGTGCCGGTCAAGGAGACGCGGGTCTTCACCGGATGCTTCGACAGCTCTGCCCGGATCGCCGCCATCGGCTGGTTCAGGTCGATCCGCACCACGTCGCCGCCCAGGATCTCGTCGGTCGCCGCCGGCAGGTAATGCGCCGGATCCTGCTCCAGCTGCTCCAGGAACACCCCTTCCGGTGTGATCTTGGCTTTGATCTGCCGGTCGGCCGAGCACGAAACGCCGATCCCGATCGGCAGCGAAGCCCCGTGCCGCGGCAGCCGCACCACACGCACGTCATGACAAAAGTACTTGCCGCCGAATTGCGCGCCGATGCCCAGGTTCTGGGTCAGCTTATGGACTTCCGCCTCGAATTCCACGTCCCGGAAAGCGTGGCCGGCCTTGCTGCCCTCGGTCGGCAGCGCGTCCAGCCATTTGGTGGAGGCCAGCTTCACCGTCTTGAGGTTCGCCTCCGCGCTGGTGCCGCCGATGACGATGGCCAGGTGGTAGGGCGGGCAGGCGCTGGTGCCCAGCGTCTTGATCTTGTCTTCCAGGAAGGCCAGCAGCTTCGGCTTGTTCAGAACGGCCCGGGTCTGCTGATAGAGAAAGGTCTTGTTGGCCGATCCGCCGCCCTTGAGGACGAACATCAGCTTCATCTCATCCGCGTGGTGATCGCCCGGCTCCGCCATGATGGAGAATTCCACCGGCAGGTTGTTGCCGGTATTCACCTCGTCCCACATGGTCAGGGGGGCCATCTGCGAATAGCGCAGGTTGGTCTCGGTATAGGTGCGGTGGACGCCGTAGCTCAGCGCCTCCTCCTCATCGCCCTCGACCCAGACGCGCTGGCCCTTCTTGCCGAAGACGATGGCGGTGCCGGTGTCCTGGCACATGGGCAGCACGCCGCCGGCGGCGATATTCGCGTTCTTCAGCAGGTCGAGCGCCACGAAGCGGTCATTCGGGCTCGCCTCCGGGTCCTGCAAAATCTTCGCGAGCTGGGCCAGGTGCGCCGGGCGCAGCAGGTGGGAGACGTCCTTGCAGGCGGCGAAGGCCAGTTCTTCGAGCGCCTGTGGCTTGATCTTCAGCACGGTCTGACCGTCGCAGGTCGCGGTGCTGACGCCCTGGATGTCCAGCTTGCGATAGGGCGTGGAATCGGCGCCCAGCGGATACATCGGGCTGTACCGAAAGCCCTCGGGCCGGGTCGGCGCGATCACGGGCGAGTCGAGGTCGAGCGGTGCGGACACGGCGGTTCTCCGTGGGCGCCGGCACGCAGGGTGGGCGGCGCCTCGTGGGGTCGGCAGGAATTCAGCCCCGGATGGTCGGGGCAGGCGGGATCAGTCCCGCGCGGGGCGGCGCCGGAAAGCGTCCAGGCTGACCACCTGGGCGGGGGCCTCCGGCGGGGCGGGGGCGGCTTCCGGCTCGGGCGGCGCGGGTTCCTCGACCGGGGCCTCCTCCATGCTGGGCTGGAAGCGCAGGCCGTAGCGCACGGCGGGGTCGGCGAAGCCGGCCAGGGCGGCGAAGGGCACCACGAGGGTGGAGGGCACGCCGCCGAAATGCAGCCGCACGGAGAACAGGTTGGCGACCCGGTCGACCGTCAGCGCCTCGAACTGGTGCTGCAGGACCACGGTCATTTCCTGCGGGTAGCGGGCCTTCAGATGGCCCGGAACCTTGGTGCCGGCATGGTCGGTGCGGAAGGTGATATAGAAATGGTGCTCGCCGGGCAGGCCTTCGCGCCCCGCCAGCTCCAGCGCGCGCATCACGACCTCGCGCAGCGCGTCGTCGGTCCAGCGGTCATAGGGGATAAGGCTGTCGGCCGGACGTGCGTCATCACTCATGCGGAATTCCCTTTGCGCGGACCATAGTCCCGGGGCGCCGGGTGCGAAAGAGGCGTGAGAGTGGGGGGCTTCTGTTGCCCGGTGCCCCCCGAACCGCGCTTACCTTATTCAGGCAGCGAGTGCGTAAGCCTCGCGGCTATTGTCGTTCGCACTTAGAGATTAGCCCGATAACGGCGGTACAATGCCGGGCAAAAACGACCTCTTTACCACGCGCGTCGAAGCTGTTTCGCCCCCATGGTCCTGCCGAGGCAGGGTTTGGTGGAGGCGCCGGGCACTGCCCCCGGGTCCGCAACGATTATTCCAGGTCGCGTTTATCACCATAGTCGCCGAGGCGACGACACCTATGTAGGCGCATCGCGCGGCAGAATCCAGGGGCAGGTGGTGCCGACCCGCAAAGGGGGTGCCGCCCCCGGCGTCATGGGCTAGTGAAGCGCCACCTTTGACCTTTGGACGACTCGTCATGGCGCTCACCGACGCCCAGCAGCAGGAAATCGACGCCGCGCGCAGCGCCGCGCATGCCACCCGGCGGCCGACCGTGCCGGCCCTGGAAGACATGCTGTTCACCGCCACCCCGGTGCTCGACCACGGCTTCGTCCGGGTGGTCGACTATATGGGCGACGATGCCGCCATCGTGCAGGCTGCCCGCGTTTCCTATGGCCGCGGCACCCGCGCGGTGACCGAGGATCGTGGCCTGATCCGCTACCTGATGCGTCACCGCCACTCGACCCCCTTCGAGATGTGCGAGATCAAGTATCACGTGAAGCTGCCGATCTTCGTCGCCCGGCAATGGATCCGCCACCGCACCGCCAATGTGAACGAATACTCGGCGCGCTATTCGATCCTCGACCGCGAATTCTACATCCCGGCCCCCGAGAACCTGGCCGCGCAGTCCTCCATGAACCGGCAGGGCCGGGGGGCAGTGCTGGAGGGCGCGGAAGCCGCACGGGTCCTGGACCTGCTGCGGGAGGATGCGACCCGCAACTACGACCACTATGTCGAGATGCTGAACGAGGATGAGCAGGGGGACCCGATCGATCCGGGCCGGCAGGGGCTGGCCCGCGAACTCGGGAGAATGAACCTGACGCTGAACGCCTATACGCAATGGTACTGGAAGACGGACCTCCACAACCTGTTCCACTTCCTGTCGCTGCGCGCCGACGCCCACGCCCAGTACGAGATCCGCGTTTATGCCGAGGCGATGATGCAAAGCGCCGAGGCCTGGGTGCCGATCGCCACCGCGGCCTTCCGCGACTACCGCCTGGGCGCCGTCACCCTCTCCGCCCAGATGCTCGGCATCCTGCGGCGGATGCTGGCGGGGGAGGCGGTGGACCAGGCGGCCTCCGGCCTGTCCAAGCGCGAATGGCGCGAATTGATGGAGACGCTTGGTCGTGCCGCCGCCTGAGGCCCCGGCTCGGGCCCCCCGCACCCGCCCGGCCAGCCCGCGCCCCGCCGCCGGCCGCGCCAAGGGCGCGTCCCGGCCGCGCGGCAAGGCGGCGGCGCCGGCGCGGCTGGATTGGCTGACGCGCTGGTGGAAGGTGGCGCTGCTGGTGGCGCTCATTACCCTCGGCCTGCCGCTGGCCCATGCCATGTTCGGGGAGGTCGTGGCGCTGCTGGGCGGCGCCGTGCTGTTCGGCTTCCTGCTCGGCCGCTGGACGGCCGGAGTCTGAAAGAGACAAAGATGGATGCCGACCGCACCGCCGCCCTGATCGGCTTCCTGGCCCTGGCCGACCGCCTCAAGCACATCGAGCGCCGGGGCGAGACCGCCCATCCGGACGGCACCTCCCGCCGCGAGAACTCCGCCGAGCATTGCTGGAACGTCGCCCTGGTGGCCCTGCTGCTGCATGGCGAGATGCCGGAGCCGCGCCCCGACCTCGGCCATGCCCTGGCGATGATCGCCGCCCATGACCTGGTGGAGATCGAGGCCGGCGACACCTTTGCCTATGACGAGGCCCACCTGCTGACCCAGGCGGCGCGCGAAAAGGCCGCCGCCGACATCGTCTTCGGCATCCTGCCACCCGACCTCGGCGCCAGGCTGCGCGGGCTGTGGGAGGAATTCGAGGACGGCGAGACCCCCGAGGCCCGCTTCGCCATGGCCTGCGACCGCGCCCAGGGTTTTCTCCAGGGCGTCATCGGCACCGGCCATTGGCGCCATGCCGGCATCGCCGAGGCCGCGACCCATGGCCGCATGGCACCGGCCCGCGCCGTCGCGCCGGCCTTCGAGGCCCTTATAGCGAATCTCTATGACCGCGCCCGGGCCGGGCGCATGTTCGCGGAATGAGCATTCTCGTCTTCGGCTCCGTCAATACGGACCTCGTCTTCACCGTCCCCAACCTGCCGGCGCCCGGCGAAACCGTGCTCGGCGAGGGCTTTGCCCAGATGGCCGGCGGCAAGGGCGGCAACCAGGCCGTCGCCGCCGCGCGCGATGGGGCGGAGGTGGCCTTCGTCGGCTGTGTGGGGGAGGACGGGCTGGCCAAGGTGGCCCTCGGCGCGATGCGCGACGCCGGGGTGGACCTCTCGCGGCTGATCGCGGTGGATGAGCCGACCGGCGTCGCCAGCATCTGCGTCGATGCCGAGGGCCGCAACCAGATCGCCGTCGCCCCCGGCGCCAACCGCATGACCCGCGCGGCGCAGGTGGAGGATGCGGCGCTGCATCCGGGCGTGACCCTGCTGATGCAGATGGAGGTCCCGGCGGAGGAGGTCGCGGCGCTGATCCTGCGTGCCGCCGAGGCCGGCGCCCGCTGCATCCTGAACCTCGCCCCGCCGCGCGAGATGCCGGAGGAGGCGCTGCGCGCCTTGCACCTGCTGGTGCTGAACGAGCATGAGGCCGCGGTGCTCGCCACCCGCCTGGGCACGGAAGCCACCGCCGGCGCGCTGCACCTGGCGCTCGGCATCACCGTCGCGGTGACGCGCGGCGCGGCGGGGGCGGAGGCCGCCGGCGCGGAGGGGGCCATCGCCATGCCCGCCTTCACCATGATGCCGGTGGACACGACCGGCGCCGGCGACACCTGGTGCGGCGTGGTCGCCGCCAGCCTCGATCGCGGGTTGAGCCTGAAGGACGCGATGCGCCGCGCCGCCGCCGCCGCCGCGCTGGCCTGCACCCGCGCCGGCGCCGCACCCTCGATGCCGGTGGCGGCGGAGACCGAGGCGCTGCTCTCTACGCGATGACGATCTTCGGGCCGGCGGGGGTTGCCGCGCCCTCCGCCAGCTTCTCCCGCAGCCGGGTCGCGATGCGCTGATAGGTCGCGGCCTCCTCCGTCTCCGGCCGCGCGGCGACGATGGGGGTGCCGGCATCGGCCAGTTCGCGGATCGCCAGCTTCAGCGGCAACTCGCCCAGGAACTCCACGCCGAGCCGCTCCGCCTCCGCCCGCGCGCCGCCATGGCCGAAGATATCGGTCTGGTGGCCGCAATTCGGGCAGCAGAAGAAGGCCATGTTCTCGATCAGGCCGAGCACCTTCACGCCCACCCGCTCGAACATCCTGACGCCGCGCCGCGCATCCAGCAGCGCCACATCCTGGGGTGTGGAGACGATGACGGCGCCGGCCAGGGGCACGCGCTGGCTCATGGTGAGCTGGGCGTCCCCGGTGCCCGGCGGCATGTCGACGATCATGATGTCCAGCTTGCCCCAGGCGACCTGGCCCATGAGCTGTTCCAGCGCGCCCATCACCATCGGGCCGCGCCAGATCATCGGCGTCTCCTCCTCCACCAGGAAGCCGATGGACATCGCCTTCAGCCCCCAGCGGGACAGCGGGATGATCTGCTGCCCCTCAGTCCGGGGGCGTTCCCGGGTGCCGAGCATCTGCGGCAGGGAAGGGCCATAGATATCCGCATCCAGCAGCCCGACCTTCAGCCCCTGCATGGCCAGCGCCACGGCCAGGTTCACGGCGGTGGTGGACTTGCCGACGCCGCCCTTGCCGGAGGCGACCGCGATGATGGCGCCGACATCGGGCAGCAGCATCTGGCCCTGGCCGGGCGTGCCCCCCGGCGGCGCCTTGCGGCCGGGCTCCGGCGCGGGCTTCGCCGGCTCGGCCCGATGCGCGGTCAGCACCACGGTGGCGGAGAGCACGCCCGGCACGCCGGCGGCGGCGCGTTCGGCGGCGGCGCGCAGCGGCTCACTCTCCCGCGCCCGTTCGCGTGGCACCTGGATGGCGAATTGCACCATGCCGGCCTTCACCGCGAGGCCGTCCACCATGCCGGCGCTGATCACGTCCTGGCCGCTGACCGGGTCGCGCACCCCACGCAGCGCGTTGCGCACCGCCTGCTCCAACCCTTCGCCCATCGCTTGAAAAACCCCCTGTTCCATACGATATCCCGCGCGTCGGCCGATGACGCCGCATGCGCGCGCATGCCCGCCATTCCGCCCGGCCTCCGGTCAGACCGGATGGTTGGCGTGCGCCACCCCGGCCCGGTGTCCCGGTTCGGTTCCTCCGCGGATGACGAGCCTCATATGGACCGTCGCCGCGGCTGCTGCACCCCTCCCCATCGACGGAGTGGCGTGGCAGGATTTTGACTGCGTTTGGAGGAGGCCTAAAGCCCGATGGCGTGGAACAGCAGCGGCGGACCCAGCCCCTGGGGCAATCCCCGGCCCGGCGGACCTTGGGGCCAGCCGCAGCCGCCTTCGGGCGGAGGCCAGGGTGGCGGCGGCGGCGGTGGCCGCGGACCCGACCTCGATGACATGATCCGCCAGGCGCAGGATGCGGCACGCCGCATGCTGCCGCGCGGCCTCGGCGGTGCCGGCCTCGGCCTGCTGGCCCTGGTGCTGGTGGGCGGCTGGCTCGCCTCCGGCATCTACCGGGTGCAGGCGGATGAGCAGGGCATCGTGCTGCGCTTCGGCGCCTATACCCAGACCACCCAGCCGGGCCTGAACTACCACCTGCCCTGGCCGGTGGAGAGCGTGACCACGCCGCGCGTCACCCGCATCAACCGCGTCGATGTCGGCTTCCGCGCCGCTGCGGATTCCGGCCAGGCCGTGCGCCCGATTCCGGCGCGGGACGTGCTGGAAGAAAGCCTGATGCTGACGGGCGACGAGAACATCATCGACATCGACTTCGCCGTCTTCTGGCGCATCCGCGATGCCGGCGACTTCCTGTTCAACACCCGCAACGCCGAGGCCACGGTGAAATCCGCCGCCGAGAGCGTGATGCGGGAGGTGATCGGCCGCACGCCGATCCAGCCGGCCCTGACCGAGGCGCGCGCGCAGATCGAGCAGGCCGTGCGCACCGGCACCCAGGGGATCATGGACCAGTATCGCGCCGGCGTGGAAATCACCCAGGTGCAGCTCCAGAACGCCCAGCC
This sequence comes from Falsiroseomonas oleicola, assembly GCF_019029495.1. Lineage (GTDB taxonomy): Bacteria > Pseudomonadota > Alphaproteobacteria > Acetobacterales > Acetobacteraceae > Falsiroseomonas > Falsiroseomonas oleicola. The sequence continues at coordinate 95,363 of NZ_JAERQM010000008.1, read as the reverse complement.
GCCGGCCCGCGTGGTGGACGCCTTCATCGACGTGCAGCGCGCCGGCGCCGACCGCGAGCGTGCGCGGAACGAGGCGGAATCCTACCGCAACGGCATCATCCCGGCCGCCCGCGGTGAATCGCAGCGCCTGGTGCAGGAGGCCGAGGGCTTCCGCGAAAGCCAGATCTCCCGCGCACGCGGTGAATCGCAACGCTTCCTCTCCGTGCTGTCGGCCTATCAGGTGGCGCAGGACGTGACGGTGCGCCGCATGTACATCGAGACGATGGAGGAAGTGCTGCGCCGCAACCCGGCCATCCTGATCGACAACAACCTGCAGGGCATGGTGCCCTTCCTGAACCTGGATGGGGCCCGGCCCGGCCCGTTGCAGCCGCAGCGCCAGGGGGGGCAGCCCGCCCCGCAGCCCAATAACGCGCCGCGCCCGGCGGGAGCGACCCGATGAACAAGCTCGTCGCCCTCGGCGTTGCCGTTGCCGTTGTCCTGGTGGTTGCCGCCTCGACCCTTTTCACCGTGCACCAGACCCAGCAGGTGCTCATCACCCAGTTCGGTGAGCCGATCCGCGTGATCCGCGATCCGGGCCTGCATGCCAAGATTCCCTTCGTGCAGTCGGTCATCGCCTTCGACCGCCGCCTGCTCGACTTCGACGCGCCGGCGGAGGAGATCATCCTTGGCGACCAGCGCCGGCTGAGCGTGGACAGCTTCACCCGCTATTCCATCACCGACCCGCTGCGCTTCTACCAGACCGTCGGCCCGCTGGAATCCGGCATCCGTGCCCGCATCAACTCCGTCGTCACCTCCGCCGTCCGGCGGGTGCTGGGCAATGAGCCGCTGCTGTCCGTGCTGTCGAACGACCGCGCCCGGATCATGGGTGAGATCCGCCGCCTGGTGAATGAGGAGATGCTGGCCTTCGGCATCGAGGTGCTGGATGTCCGCATCCGCCGCGCCGACCTGCCGGAACAGAACACCGACGCCATCCTGTCCCGCATGCAGTCCGAACGGCAGCGCGTCGCGGCCGAGGAACGCGCCCGCGGCCAGGAGGAAGCCACCCGCATCCGCGCCGGCGCGGATCGTGAGCGCACCGTGCTGCTGGCCGAGGCGCAGGCCCAGGCCGACATCCTGCGTGGTCAGGGCGAGCAGGATGCGATCCGCATCTTCGCCGAGGCCTTCCAGCAGGATCCGGAGTTCTTCCAGTTCTACCGGAGCATGCAGGCCTATCGGGACGCCTTCTCGGGTGGCGAGACCCGGCTGCTGATGTCGCCCGACAGCGAGTTCTTCCGCTACTTCCGGGGGAGCATGCCGGACAGCCTGCTGCCGCAGGGCAGGGGTGGCCGGCCGGCCCCGGCCGCCGGCGCCGCCCAGGCGCCCACGACCCAGGCTCCGGCGCCTCAGGCTCCGGCGTCCCAGGCTCCGGCGCCCCAGGCGCCTGCCGCCCCCAGCGCCCCGCCGGCGGTGGTGGCCCCGACGCCGGCGCCACAATAGCCGGTGCTGGAGTTCAGCCACGTCCTGGCGGGCGTGGCGGTGATGCTGGCGGTGGAGGGCCTCTGCTACGGCCTTTTCCCCGCCGCCATGAAGCGGATGATCGCCAGCCTGCTGACCGTGCCGGACAACCGGCTCCGGCAGTTCGGGCTGGTGGCGGCGACGATCGGGGTCACGGCCGCCTGGATCATTGTCCTGATTTGAGCGTGACAGCCTCGTCATGCCGCACTGGGCTTCCGATTCATCCCTCCCGTGCCAATGTCATGCCGCATGCTGCCTGGGGCCACGCCCTGGCATCGAGTCCATCCGGAAGAAGGTCGCCGCCCTTGCGCTTCGCACCCCTGCTCCTCGTCGCGGCGCTGGCCGCGCCGCTCGCCGTGCCGGCGCCCGTCCTCGCCCAGATTCCGCCGCCGGGCGCGCCGATGACCTTCGCGCCGCTGGCGCAGCGCCTGCTGCCGGCGGTGGTCAATATCCAGACCAGCCAGGCCGCCGCCCAGGCCCAGGCGCAGCGCCGCCCCGGCGCGCCCGACGTGCCGCAGGCCCCGCCGGGCAGCCCCTTCGAGGAATTCTTCCGCGACTTCCTGGAGCGCAACCGCCCGCCCGGCGGCCAGCAGCCCAACCGGCCCCAGCCGCCGACGCGGCGTGGCCAGTCGCTCGGCTCCGGCTTCATCATCGACGCCTCCGGCATCATCGTGACGAACAACCACGTCATCGAGGGCGCGGATGAGATCAATGTGGTGATGTCCGACAACACCACGCTGCGGGCCGAGCTGGTGGGTGCGGACCCCCGCACCGACGTGGCCGTGCTGCGGGTGCGGCCGGAGAGGCCCTTGCCCTTCGTCACCTTCGGCGACAGCGACACCGCCCTGGTCGGCGACTGGGTGCTGGCCATCGGCAACCCCTTCGGCCTTGGTGGCTCGGTCACGGCCGGCATCGTCTCCGCCCGCGGGCGCGACATCCGCCAGGGTCAGTATGACGACTTCATCCAGACCGATGCCGCCATCAACCGCGGCAATTCCGGCGGTCCGCTGTTCAACCTGGCGGGCGAGGTGGTCGGCATCAACACCGCCATCTACTCTCCCTCCGGCGGTTCGATCGGCATCGGCTTCTCCATCCCCTCCAACCTCGCCCGCAACATCGCCGCGCAGCTTCGCGATGTCGGCCGGGTGCGGCGCGGCTGGCTGGGCGTGAACATCCAGCAGGTGACGGATGAGATCGCCGAGAGCCTCGGCCTGCAGGGCGGCACCCGTGGCGCCCTGGTGGCGCGCGCCCAGGAAGGCGGCCCGGCGGCCAGCGGCGGCATCCAGGCCGGCGACGTGATCCTGCGCTTCAACGGGCAGGAGGTGCGGGAGATGCGCAACCTGCCGCGCATCGTCGCCGACAGCGCGGTCGGCGCCCAGGTGCCGGTGGTGGTCTGGCGCGACGGGCGGGAGCAGACGCTGACCATCACCATCGCCGAACTGCCCGACGAGGCCGCCCAGGCCGGCACCCCGGCCCCGACGCCGGAGGCCGCGCCGCAGACGCAGCAGCTCGCCGGCCTCGGCCTGACGGTCGGCCCGATCACGCCGGAGGCGCGGGAGCGCTTCAGCCTGCGCCCCGAAAGCCGCGGCGTGGTCATCACCGAGGTCGCCCCCGGCACCCCCGCCGCCGAGCGTGAACTGCGCCCGGGCGATGTGATCGTGGAAGTGCAGCAGGAACGGGTGAACAGCCCCGCCGAGGTGCAGACGCGGCTGGAGGCGCTGCGCCGCCAGGGTCGCGCCACGGCCCTGCTGCTGATCGAAAGCGCCCAGGGCCAGCGCTGGGTGCCGCTGCGCCTCGCCGCGCCGCGCGGCAATCCGGGGTGATCGGGTTGGGCTGAGCCTCGACGAAAGGGCCCTCTTCCCGGATCGGGAAGGGGGCTTTTTTCTGGGCGGATCAGCCCGTCCGGAACTCCGTCCGCCGAAACCCCTGCGCATAGAGCAGCGCCAGCAGGTCCGTATGGTCCACCCGGGCGCGGGCCGCCGCCGCCACGATCGGCTTGGCGCGATAGGCCACGCCCAGCCCGGCCGCGCCGATCATGTCGAGGTCGTTGGCGCCGTCGCCCACCGCCAGGGTCGCGGCCATCGGCAGCCCGTTCTCGGTCGCCAGCCGGGTCAATGTGGCCAGCTTGGCGTTGCGGTCGAAGACCGGCTCGGCCACCTTGCCGGTCAGCTTGCCGCCCTCGATCAGCAGGGTGTTGGAGACGTGGTGATCGAAGCCGAGTTTTTGGGCGACCCGCCCGGTGAAGAAGGTGAAGCCGCCGGAGGCGAGGCAGCACACAGCGCCATCGGCCCGCATGGTGGCCACGAGCGTCGCGGCGCCGGGCATCATCTCCGTGGTCGCCCAGGTGGCCTCCAGCGCATCGACGGACAGGCCGGCCAGCATGGCCACGCGCGCGTGCAGCGCCTGGGCGAAGTCGAGTTCCCCGTTCATCGAGCGCGCGGTGATGGCGGCGATCTGGTCCTTCAGCCCGGCATAGGCGGCGATCTCGTCCAGCGTCTCCGACGTCACGATGGTGCTGTCCATGTCGGCGACCAGCAGCTTCTTGCGGCGGCCCTCCGCCGGGCTGGCGATGGCATCCACCGGCGCCCCCTCCAGCGCCGTGCGGGCGGCGGCGGCGGCGAGTTCGGCCGGGGCGTTCTCGAAGGGCAGGTCCACCGCCTCCGCCTCCGCCAGCCAGTCCGGCGCGCCGGGGGTGGCGCCGAGGGCCGTCAGCGCGGCGCGGCAGCGGGAAACCAGGGCTGGGTCGAGGGCGCCGGGGGCGGCGACCAGGGTCAGGATATGGGGCATGGCCCGCGCCCTGTGCCACTGCCATGACGCCAGCACAACCGCCCGCGATCCTGGTCGCGGGTCCGACCGCCAGCGGCAAGAGCGCCCTGGCCCTGGCGCTGGCCGAAAGCCTGGGCGGGACGGTCATCAACGCCGATTCCATGCAGGTCTATGCCGGGCTGCGGGTGCTGACCGCGCGGCCGACGCCGGCCGAGGAGGCGCGGGTGCCGCATCTTCTTTACGGCGTCCGTCCGCCGGGGGAGGCGGGGACAGTCGCCTGGTGGCGCGGTGCGGCGCTGGCGGCGATGGCGGAGGCGCAGGTGGCGGGGCGGGTGCCGATCCTGTGCGGCGGCACGGGCCTGTATTTCCTTTCCCTCACCGAGGGCCTGTCTGCCATTCCCCCCGTCCCGGAGGCGGCGCGGGCGGAGGCGCGGCGGTTGCTGGCGGAGGAGGGGCCGGCCGCGCTGCATGCCCGCCTCGCCGTGCTGGACCCGGAGACGGCGGCGGCGCTGCGCCCCTCCGACAGCCAGCGCCTGGCGCGGGCCTATGAGGTGGTGACCGGCACCGGCCGCGGCCTGCGGGACTGGCAGCGGGAAGGGGGCACCGGCCCGGCGCCCTGGCGCTTCGCCGCCATCCTGCTCGACCCGCCGCGCGATGCGCTGCGCGCCGCCATCACCGCGCGCTGGCAGGGGATGCTCGACCAGGGCGCGCTGGAGGAAGTGCGGGCGCTGGCCGCCCAGGGCCTGGACCCAGCGCTGCCGGCGATGCGCGCGCATGGGGTGCCGGAGCTGATCGCCCATCTGGAGGGGCGGATGACACTGGCCGCTGCCTCGGCGCGGGCGATCCTCAATACGGGCCAGTACACCAAGCGGCAGGCCACCTGGTTCCGCCATCACGCGCTGGCGCGCCCGGAGCATGCGCATAGCATCCATGCGCGCGCCGATGGTCTCTCGCAACTTTCGGAAAGTGTTCTGGGTCATTTGAGGATGTTTGTTTATCCGGGCGTTGACGCGTCGCAGCACCGGGGGTAAGGAAACCGCGTCCGTGGCACCGCCCCGGGCCAACCCGCCAGATCACAGGAAAGCCACCCACCCCATGTCCGCCACCTCTCAGCACGCCGCGACGCAGCCCCTGACGATGTCGGGCGCCGAGGTCGTCCTTCGCGCGCTGAAGGAGCAGGGGGTAGAGGTCATCTTCGGCTATCCCGGCGGCGCGGTGCTGCCGATCTACGACGCGATCTTCCAGCAGAACGCCATCCGCCACATCCTGGTGCGCCACGAACAGGCCGCGGTGCATGCGGCGGAAGGCTATGCCCGCTCCACCGGCAAGGTGGGCTGCGTGCTGGTCACCTCCGGCCCCGGCGCCACCAATGCCGTGACGGGGCTGCTGGACGCGCTGATGGACAGCATCCCGCTGGTCTGCCTGACCGGCCAGGTGCCGACGCATCTGATCGGCAATGACGCCTTCCAGGAAGCCGACACCACCGGCATCACCCGCCCGGCCACCAAGCACAACTACCTGGTGAAGCGCAGCGCAGACCTGGCGCGGGTGGTGCATGAGGCCTTCCACGTCGCCCGCAGCGGCCGTCCCGGCCCGGTGGTGATCGACCTGCCGAAGGACATCCTCATCAACAAGGCGCCCTATACGGAAGCGCCGCCCGCCGCCCAGCCGCACCGCTCCTACCGCCCCGTCACCAGCCCGGACATGGCGCAGGTGCGCAAGGCCGTGGCGATGATGAAGCAGGCGAAGCGCCCGGTGATCTATGCCGGCGGCGGCGTCATCAATTCGGGGCCGGAGGCGGCGCGGCTGCTGTCCGACTTCGCGCATCTGACCGGCTTCCCGGTGACCAATACGCTGATGGGCCTCGGCGCCTTCCCGTCCCAGGACCCGCAATTCATCGGCATGCTCGGCATGCACGGCACCTATGAAGCCAACCTGGTCATGCATGGCTGCGACGTCATGCTGAACATGGGCGCCCGCTTCGATGACCGGGTGACCGGCAACCTGGCCTTCTTCTCGCCGGGCTCGAAGAAGATCCACGCCGATATCGACCCCTCCTCCATCAACAAGAACGTCAAGGTGGAGGTGCCGATCGTCGGCGATGCCGGGCAGATCCTGGCCGCCATGATCCAGGTCTGGAAGGAAGACAGCCAGCCGCCGATGCGGGAGGCCCTGGCCGAGTGGTGGCGCCAGATCGACCTGTGGCGCGGCAAGAACTGCCTTCAGTATGTCCAGCAGGGCAAGATCATCAAGCCGCAGCATGCGGTGAAGCGGCTGTACGAGATCACCCGGGAATCCGGCCGCGAGACCTTCATCACCACGGAGGTCGGCCAGCACCAGATGTGGGCCGCCCAGTACTTTGGCTTCGAGAAGCCGAACCGCTGGATGACCTCGGGCGGCCTCGGCACCATGGGCTACGGCCTGCCGGCGGCGATGGGCGTGCAGATCGCGCATCCGGATGCGCTGGTCATCGACATCGCCGGCGAGGCCAGCATCCTGATGAACATCCAGGAGATGGCGACGCTCTGCCAGTACCGCCTGCCGGTGAAGGTGTTCATCCTGAACAACGAATATATGGGCATGGTGCGGCAGTGGCAGGAACTGCTGCATGGCGGCCGCTATTCCGAAAGCTATTCCGAGGCGCTGCCGGACTTCGTGAAGCTGGCCGAAAGCTTCCATGGCGTCGGCCTGCGCGCGACCGAGGAAAGCCAGCTCGACGACGTGATCCGGGAAATGCTGGCGACCGACCGGCCCGTGATCGCCGATATCGCGGTGGCAAAGGACGAGAACTGCTTCCCGATGATCCCCTCGGGCGCCGCGCATAATGAGATGATCCTGGGCCCGGGGCAGGAGGGTGGCGTCGCCGGGGTGACGGATGAGGGCAAGGTTCTGGTCTGAACCTTCGCCCGACCTGCTCCGCCGTCCCCTGTCCTCCTGCTGAACTGCTGAACCCATGTCCGACAATCTGGAAAATTTCCGCTCCGCGACCATCGCGGTGCTGGTGGAGAACGAGGCCGGCGTGCTCGCGCGCGTCATCGGCCTGTTCTCCGGCCGCGGCTACAATATCGAAAGCCTGACCGTCGCCCCGGTGGATGAGGATCGGCGCCTGTCGCGCATCACCGTCGTCACTTCCGGCACGGGGATGGTGATCGAGCAGATCAAGGCGCAGCTCGACCGGCTGGTGCCGGTGCACAAGGTCTCCGACCTGTCGCTGGCCGGGCCGCATCTCGTGCGCGAACTGGCGCTCATCAAGGTGGTGGGCAGCGGCGAGCATCGGGTGGAGGCGCTGCGGCTGGCGGATGCCTTCCGCGCCCGGGTGGTGGATGCGACGACCGAAAGCTTCGTCTTCGAGATGACCGGCAATGCCGACAAGATCGACGCCTTCTGCAACCTGATGCGGCCGATCGGGCTGAAGGAGGTCAGCCGGACCGGCGCGGTGGCCATCGTGCGGGGCAGCTCCGCGCTGACGGTCTGAAACTTTGCGGGCCTTTCCGCCGTTCGCGGGGCGAACCGTTTCCGGAGCCCATGCCATGCGCCTCTTCGCCTGCCAGAATTGCGGCAACCTGCTGCACTTCGAAAACACCGCCTGCGAGCAGTGCGGCGCGCGTCTTGGCTTCCTGCCGGAGGCGGGGCGGCTCTCGGCCTTCGACGTCGATGGCCTGGCCATGCTGGATGGCGCTCGGAAAAAGCCCTGCGCCAATGTGGCGAAGGACGCCTGCAACTGGTTCCTGCCGGAGGACGACGCCGAGGATTACTGCCCGGCCTGCCGGCTGAACACCATGGTGCCGGACCTGTCGGTGCCGGAGAACCTGCCGCTCTGGCGGCGGATGGAGATGGCCAAGCGGCGCCTGATCTACACGCTCGACCGGCTGCGCCTGCCGCACCAGGACTCCGCCCTGCGCTTTTCCTTCCTGGCCGACCTCGATGGCGAGCCGCCGACCATGACGGGGCATGAGGACGGCCATATCACCATCGCCCTCGCCGAGGCCGATGACGTGGAGCGGGAGGCGCGGCGCACCCGGTTGAACGAGCCCTTCCGCACCCTGCTCGGCCATATGCGGCATGAGGTGGGCCATTGGTACCACATCGTGCTGGTGGAACAGGCCGGCCGGGTGGATGAATTCCGGTCGATCTTCGGCGACGAAAGCGCGGACTACGCCGCCGCGCTCCAGGCGCATTACGCCAGGCCGCCGAATGACGACTGGCGTGGCGACTACATCTCGGCCTATGCCGCGGCGCATCCGCATGAGGATTGGGCGGAATGCTTCGCCCATTACCTGCATATGGTGGACAGCCTGGAGATGGCGACGAGCTTCGGCATGAAGATCAGCCCGGTGCTGGACAAGCAGGGCGTGCTGGAGACGGAGCTGGATTTCAGCCCCTACCGCGCCGGCATGGAGGAGATCCTCAATGCCTGGACGCCGCTGACCATTGCCATGAATGCGATGAACCGCTGCATGGGCACGCCCGACCTCTACCCCTTCGTGCTCAGCGCGCCGGTGGCGCGCAAGCTTGGTTTCATCCACGAAGTGGTGCATCACCGCCCCGTTATGGGGCAATAGAGCCCCCAACGGGGCAACCGAAGGAAGCTGTGACGATGCGTGTGTATTATGACCGCGATGCGGATGTGAATCTGATCAAGGCCAAGAAGGTCGCGGTCATTGGCTTCGGCAGCCAGGGCCATGCCCATGCCCAGAACATGCGCGACAGCGGCGTGGCCGACGTCGTCATCGGCGCCCGCCAGGGCGGGTCCTGGAAGAAGGCGGAAGCCGCCGGCTTCAAGGTGATGACCCCCGCCGATGCGGCGAAGTGGGCCGATGTGGTCATGGTGCTGACGCCGGACGAGCTGCAGGGCGACCTGTACCGCGACCATCTGCACGACAACCTGAAGCCCGGCGCGGCGATGGCCTTCGCGCATGGCCTGAACGTGCATTTCAACCTGCTCGACCCGCGCGCCGACATCGACGTGTTCATGATCGCGCCGAAGGGCCCCGGCCACACCGTGCGCGGCGAATACCAGAAGGGCGGCGGCGTGCCCTGCCTGGTGGCCGTCCACCAGAACCCCTCGGGCAATGCGCTGGAAATCGCGCTGTCCTACGCGTCGGCCATCGGCGGCGGCCGCTCCGGCGTGATCGAGACGACCTTCAAGGAGGAGTGCGAGACCGACCTGTTCGGTGAGCAGGTCGTGCTCTGCGGCGGTCTGGTCGAGCTCATCAAGGCGGGCTTCGAGACGCTGGTCGAGGCCGGCTACGCCCCCGAGATGGCCTATTTCGAGTGCCTGCACGAGGTGAAGCTGATCGTCGACCTGATCTATGAGGGCGGCATCGCCAACATGAACTATTCGATCAGCAACACGGCCGAATACGGCGAATACGTCACCGGCCCGCGCATCATCACCTCCGAGACCAAGGCGGAGATGAAGCGCGTGCTGACCGACATCCAGACCGGCAAGTTCGCCCGCGACTGGATGCTGGAGAACAAGGTGAACCAGGCCAGCTTCAAGGCCACCCGCCGCCGCCTGGCCGAACACCCGATCGAGGAAGTGGGCGAGAAGCTGCGCGGCATGATGCCCTGGATCAAGACCAACCAGCTGGTCGACAAGGCCAAGAACTAAGGACGATACCTCCCTCTCCCCCCGACGGGGGGAGAGGGCCGGGGTGAGGGGGCTGCGACGACCATGCGCCACATCGCCTGCCTCCACACCGCCGCCAGCAATCTTCCGCTGTTCGATGCCGCCTGTCCGCCAGGGCTGGCGCTGCATCATACGATCCGCCCCGACCTGCTGGCCGAGGCCGAAGCCGCCGGCGGCCTGACCCCCGATATCGCCGCGCGCACCGCCGCGGCGCTGGAGGCCCTGGCCCTGCCGGGCATCGATGCGGTGCTCCTCACCTGCTCCACCCTTGGCCCCGCTGTCACCCTGGCCCAGGCCGGCGTGCCGGTTCGCCGGGCCGATGCGGCGCTGGCAGCCGCCGCGGCGGATGGCGGGGGCAGGGTGGTCGCGCTCTGCGCGGTGGAGACCACGATGGCGCCGACCGCCGCGCTTTTCCAGGCGAGCGGCGCCGTGGCGAGCATCCGCCTGGTGCCGGAGGCATGGGCGGCCTTCCGGGCCGGGAATGTCGCCCTCTACGCGGAAATGGTGGCGGCGGCCGCCGATGCGGCCTTCGCCGCGGGGGCGGATTGCGTCGCCCTCGCCCAGGCCAGCATGGCGCCGGCCGCCGCGCTCTGCCGCCTTGGCCAGCCGCTGACGGTGCCGCATGCGAGTCTTCGCGCCCTGATTTGAGGACCCGTGCAACGCCTCGCCCTGCGCCGCGTTGTCGCTTCGGAGCAGGTCCGGAAGGGGCTGGTCCAGACCGGTTTTCAGCCCGGCCGTGCCCGTCTTTGTGACGCCACGCCCCGGCCTGCCGACGCTACACATCCCGGAATGGGCGCGCGGGCCGGAGTCGCGCCCCAGCATTGCGCCGAGCGCGGCGCGCGGGAGCTTCTCACTCGACCATGCGCCGCATCCCGCCATCGCCGGCCGGCCCCCAGTGTGATGATGGGGCGCCCGTGGTTTCGACGGGCGAGGCTGACTGGTCCGGCACCCCACTGGGTCCGATGGCCGGCTGGTCCTCCGCCCTGCGCGGCTTCTCCGACCTGGTGCGCGAACATGCCGGTCCGGCTGCGCTGATCTGGGGGCCGGACCTGTCCTGCCTGCACAATCCCGCCTTCGCCCCGCTGCTGCCGCCGGACGCGCCGCAGGGCCAGGCCTGCGGACTGCTCTGGCCCGGCGCGGATGGCATTGCAGCCATGGTGCGCGCGGCCCTGGCCGGCCGTCCTGGCCGCCTGGCATCGCTGGAACGCCCCGGACCCCGTTTCTTCGATCTTCTGGCGGTGCCGCTGCGGGATCTGGAGGGCTGCATCGCCGGCGCCCTGCTGACGGCGACGGACATCACCCGGCCGGTCCTGGCCGAACGACGCGACGGCTTTCTGCTCGACCTCGATGCGGCGTTGCGGGACCTGGATGCGCCGGAGACCCTGCTGCGCACCGCGACGGCAGCGCTCGGCCGGCATCTTGCCGCCGGGCGCTGTGCCTTTGCCGAGGTGGATGCGACGGAAACGAGCTGTGGCATCGCGGCCGACTGGACCGATGGCACCCTGCCCAGCGCGCCGGGCACCTGGCCCCTGGCGCGGTTCGGCGCCGGCATCGCCACCCTGCGCGCCGGACGCCCCCTGGGTCTGGACGTGGCGGAGGCGGATGGCGGCCTGACCGTGCCGCTGCTGAAACAGGGCCGGCTGGCAGCCCTGCTTGGCCTGCATCATCCCACGCCGCGCCGCTGGACGGAGTCGGAGGCGGCGCTGGCGCTGGAAGTGGCGGAACGGCTGTGGTCGGCGCTGCGGCGCCGGCGCGCAGAGGCGGCGCTGCGTGCCAGCGAGGCCCGGCTGCGCCGGGTGCAGCAGGTGGGCCGCGTCGGCGGCTTCGAGATCGACCTGCGCACCGGGCAGAACCTGCGCTCCCCCGAATATATGGACCTGCAGGGCCGGGACGCCCTGCCGGCGGAGGAACAGCATGCCGACTGGGTGGCGCGGCTGCATCCGGAGGATCGGGTGCGGGCCGAAACCCGCTTTCTCGACGCGATCGCGCCGGACTCCGTCGCCACCGAGTATGCCCAGGAATACCGCATCGTCACGCCGGCCGGCGCCGTGCGCTGGATTGCTGCGCGGGCGGAGATCCAGCGCGACGCCTCCGGCCGGGCGCTGCGCATGCTGGGCGCGCATGTCGATGTGACGGAGCTGAAGCAGGCCGAGGCCGCGCTGGCCGAATCCGTGCAGCGGGCGCGGGAGGTGCTGGAAAGCCTGGGCGACATGCTCTACGCGCTCGACGCCCAGGGCGCGATCCGCTTCGCCAGCCGCCGGGCGCTGGAACTGTGGGGGCTGCGGCGGGAGGAAGTTCTGGGCCGGGATTTCCTGGACCTGTTCCCCACGGTGCGCGGCAGCCAGAGCTGGGAGGCCATCGAACGGGTCATCGCCACGGGGCAGGAGGCGCATCTCTGCGCCCGCTCACCGCTCGCCGGCACCTGGTTCGAGCTGAATATCCACCCCGCCCAGGGCGGCGGCGTCACCGTCGCGGCGCGGGATGTCGAGGCCGCGCGCCAGGCGGAAATCCAGCGCCGCATGGCGGAGGTTGCGCTGCGTGGCAGCGTCGAAAGGCTGCGCCTGGCGCAGGAGGCGGGGCAGGTCGGCACCTGGGAGTGGGACATCCGGACCGGCGATGTGCATTGGTCGGAAAGCTGCCACCGCCTCTACGGCACAGATCCCGCGGAGCCGATCGATCTCCTCCGCTGGCGTCGCGGGGTCGAAGCGGCCGATCGTCCGCGCGTCGAGACCGGGCTGCGCCGCCTGCTGGCGGGCGATCAGCGGGATTGGGCGGAGGAATTCCGCATCCGTCGCGTTCATGACGGGGCGCTGCGCTGGATCGCCGAACGCGGGGAAGTGGTGCGGGACCGCGTGACCGGCCAGGCGCTGCGCCTGCTCGGCGTGGCGCTCGATGTCACGGAGCGCCGCGAGTCGGAGGAACGCCAGACCGTGCTGATGCGGGAGTTGGACCATCGCGCCAAGAACGCCCTGGCGGTGGTGCAGGCGGCGGTGCGGATGACGCCGAAGGATGACCCGGAGGCCTTCGCCAACGCGGTGCTCGGCCGCATCGCGGCCCTGGCCCGCGCCCATACGCTGCTGGCCGATGGCAAATGGGATGGCGTTGGCTTGCAGGAGCTGGTGGCGGCGGAACTGGCGCCCTTCCTGGCCGCCGATGGCCAGCCGCTGGTACGGGTGGAGGGGCCACCGGTGCGCATCGCCCCCACCGCGGCGCAGGCGCTGTCCATGGCGCTGCATGAACTCGCGACCAATGCGATACGGCATGGCGCCCTGTCGGTGCCCGGTGGGCAGGTATCGCTGGGATGGTTCTCCGAATCCGGCCTTCTGCATCTGCGCTGGATCGAGACCGGAGGGCCGCCGCTGGCGGCTCCGCCACGGAGGCAGGGCTTCGGCACCCGGGTGCTGGAGGCGACGATCGCCGGCCAGCTCGGCGGTTCCATCGCCATGGATTGGCGGCCGGAAGGCTTGCTCTGCCAGATGACCATGCCGCTCGCCCGCGCCTCGGCACCGGATCTGGAGCGCGAATTGGCGAATTCGGCGCATGCCTTGCCCCGGCGGGCGGCGTATCGGAATTGAGATGTCTCACAGCCCTGTCATGTGCTGAAATTCCGTTGACTTGGCGCGGCCGCTTCGCTTTGTGGTCCCCGGTGCGGATCCAAAAGGGAATGCCATGACGCGTCGGAATTTGGCCTATCTGGCAGGGACCTTGTGCCTGCTTGTCGTCGTGGTCGGCGTCGTCCTCGTCATGCGCCGGGCGCCGGAGCCGGGCACTGCCGCCGCCTTCCGCGCCATGTCCGCGGCTTCCGGCACCATCGCGCCCTATGCCGTGCCGATGGAGCGGCGTCGTGCCGCGGCGGATACCTGTGAAGGCTACAACCTGGAGTTGGAGGAAGGGGCCGGCATCCAGCGCCGCATCGGCAACAATGCGGAGGCACAGCGGCTGCTCGCCATGCGGCAGAATTGCGCGGGCAACGCGCCGGTGGTGATCCGGTCGGCGCGCTGAGAGGACCTACGGGAAGAAGCGGTTCTCCGGCCGCTTCAGGCCGAGGTGGTCGCGCAGCGTGGTGCCCTCGTAGTCCTGACGGAACAGGCCGCGGCGCTGCAATTCGGGCACCACCTTGTCGACGAAGTCATCCAGCCCCGCCGGCACATGCGGGAACATGATGTTGAAGCCGTCGCAGCCGCGGCCATCCAGCCACTGCTCCATCTCATCCGCGATGGTCTCGGGCGTGCCGACCAACGCCAGGCCGGCATAGCCGCCGAGGCGCTGCGCCAGCTGCCGCACCGTCAGCCCCTCCCGCCGCGCCAGGTTGATGGCGCGCTCGCGGCCGGACTTGCTGGCCTCGGTCTCGGGAATCTCGGGCAGGGGGCCGTCCGGGTCGAAGGCGCGGGCATCGACGCCGAGGGCGATGGAGAGCGAGCCGATGGCGCTGTCCTCATGCACCAGGCTGTCCAGGTGGTCGCGCGCGGCGCGCGCTTCGGCCACCGTGTCGCCCACCACCACCAGCGCGCCGGGCAGGATTTTTATCGATTCGGGATCGCGGCCGTACCGGGCCGCGCGGCCTTTCACGTCGGCGTAGAAGGCCTGCGCATCCGCCAGCGTGCCGCCAGCCGCAAAAACCATTTCCGCCGTCTCGGCGGCGATCTGGCGGCCGGCGTCGGAGGCGCCGGCCTGCACGATCACCGGCCAGCCCTGCACCGGGCGCGCCACGTTCAGCGGGCCGCGCACCGAGAGCTCGGGGCCCTTGTGGTCCAGCACATGCATCCGCGCCGGGTCCCAGAAGATGCCGCTCTCCTGGTCGCGGATGAAGGCGTCATCCGCGAAACTGTCCCATAAACCCGTGACCACGTCATAGAACTCGCGGGCGCGCTTGTAGCGCTCGCCATGCGCCATGTGGGCGTCCTGGCCGAAATTCAGCGCGGCGTCGGGGTTCGCCGTGGTAACCAGGTTCCAGCCCGCGCGACCGTTCGAGATATGGTCGAGCGAGGCGAATTTTCGGGCGACGTGATAGGCGTCGTTATAGGTGGTCGACGCCGTCGCGATCAGCCCGATGCGCTCGGTCACCGCGGCGAGTGCCGGCAGCAGGGTCAACGGGTCGAAGCTGGTCACGGTGTGGCTGCGGCGCAGCGCCTCGATCGGCATGTTCAGCAGGGCCAGGTGATCGGCCATGAAGAAGGCGTCGAATTTGCCCGCCTCCAGCTTCTGGATCAGGTACTTCAGCCGGGCAAAGTTGAAGTTGGCGTCGGCCCAGGCGCCGGGGTAGCGCCAGGCGCCGGTGTGGATGCTGACCGGGCGCATGAAGGCGCCCAGATGCAGCCGCCGGCGCTCAGCCACCGGAGATCACCGCGCCGCCAAAGGTTTGTTCGACGAAGGCGCGGACCTCCGGGTGGCGGTAGCCTTCCGCGAGGCGCTTCGCCCAGGGGCGCTCCGCATCGGCGCGGCGGACCACGACCAGCACGGTATAGACGCTCTGCTCCGTCTCCCGCGCCAAGGCGTCGCGCAGCGGGTTCAGGCCGGCGGGCACGGCGTAGTTGCCGGTGATGGCGCCGGCATCGACATCCTGCAGCGACCGCGCGATCGATGCCGCCTCCAGCTCCACGATGCGGATGCGCTTCGGGTTCGCGGTGATGTCGGCGACCGTCGCGGTGTGGTCGGCACCCGCGCGCAGCGTGAAGACCCCGGCCTGGGCCAGCAGCAGCAGCGCGCGGCCGCCATTGGTCGGGTCGTTCGGGATGGCGACGCGCGCGCCATTCGGCAGCGCGTCCAGGCTGCGATGGGTGCGGGAGAAGACGCCCATCAGCGTCAGCACCGTCTTGCCCACGGGGACGAAATCATAGCCGCGCTGGGCGCGCTGCGCCTCCAGGAAGGGCAGGTGCTGATAGGCATTGGCGTCGAGGTCGCCGGCGGCGAGCGCAGCATTCGGCTGGATGAAGTCGCCGAATTCGACGCCGCGGGTGATGAAGCCGTCGCGCGCCAGCACGTCCCGCACCTTCTCGAAGGTCTGGCCATGCACGCCCTGCGTCACGCCGACGCGCAGCGGCCGCGCGGCGGTGCCGAACTCGGCGGTTTGCGCCCGCGCGGCGAGAGGCAGCAAAGCGGGAAGGGCGAGAAGCGAACGACGGAGCATTGAAGAGAATCCTCAGAAGGCGGGGACGACGGCGCCGGCAAAGGTGGTCGCGACGAAATCCTTCACGGACTGCGTCTGGTAGGCCGCGACCAGACGGCGCACCCACGGCGCCTGCGCGTCCTGCTGCCGCACGGCGATCAGGTTGGCATAGGGGCTGTCGGCGCTTTCGATGGCGAGGCTGTCGCGCACCGGGTTCAGGCCGGCGGGCATTGCGTAGTTGGTGTTGATGGCGGCGAGGTCCACCTCATCCAGCACCCGCGGCAGCTGCGCCGCCTCGAGTTCCACCACGCGCAGGCGGCGCGGGTTTTCCGTAATGTCGGCGACGGTCGCCCGAAAATCGGCGCCCTCGCGCAGCTTGAAGGCGCCGTTCGCGGCGAGCAGCACTAGCGCGCGGCCGCCATTGGTCGGGTCGTTCGGCACGGCGACGCGGCCGCCATTGGGGATGGCATCCAAGGCGCGATGGCGCTTGGAGTAGAGGCCCATCGGGAAGACCAGCGTCTTGCCGGCGGCGACCAGCGCCAGGCGGCGGTCGCGCACCTGCTGATCGAGGAAGGGCTGGTGCTGGTAGCTGTTGGCGTCGAGGTCGCCGGCGGCCAGCGCCACGTTCGGCTGGATGTAGTCCTGGAATTCCGTGATGCGGATGAGGAAGTTTTCCCGGGCGGCCTGGTCCCGCACATGCTCCATCACCTGGGCATGCGGGCCGGCGGTGACGCCGATGCGGAGCGGCCGTGCGGCGGTGCCGATCTCGGCGGATTGGGCCTGCGCGGCGAAGGGGAGGGCAAGGCCGGCGAGCAGCAGGGGGCGACGTGCGATCATGGTTTTTCTTCCCTCAGCGATGTGACAGGCGGCGGGTCAGCCAATCGCCGAGCGATTGCAGCCCCTGGACCAGCAAGATGAGGATGACGACGACGGTGGCCATCACCTCCGGCATGAAGCGCTGGTAGCCGAAGCGGATGCCAAGATCACCCAGGCCGCCGCCACCGACGGCACCCGCCATGGCGGAGAAGCCGACCAGCGAGACGAGGGAGACGGTGGTGGCCGCGACCAGACCCGGAAGCGCCTCCGGCACCAGAACCTTCCACACGATCTGCAGCCGCGTGGCACCCATGGCGCGGGCGGCCTCGATCACACCCTTGTCCACCTCGCGCAGCGCATTCTCGAACAGCCGGGCGAGGAAGGCGGTGGCGGCCAGCGCCAGCGGCACGATGGCCGCGCCGGTGCCGATCGAGGTGCCGGCCACCAGCCGCGTGAAGGGCACGATGGCGACCATCAGGATGATGAAGGGCGTGGAGCGCGCCGCATTCACCAGCAGCCCCACCGGCCGGTTGATCCAGGGCCTTGGGGTCAGCCCCTCCGGCGAGGTCACATGCAGCAGCAGCGCGATCGGCAGGCCGAGGACCGCGGCGATGGCGGCGGAGGCACCGACCATGGCCAGCGTCTGCCACAGCGCCTCAATCAGCAGGTCCTGGATGGCGGGGGCGAGCCAACTCATCCTTCAAGCTCCGTCACGGTGAGGCCCAGGCCGAGCATCCAGGCAAAGGCAGCCTCCAGTCTTTCGGGCGGGCCATAGGCAGCCAGCGCCATGACGCCAAAAGGCTCGCCGGCGATCTCGTCGACGCGGCCGGAGACGATGTTGATGTCGATGCCGAAGTCGCGGCTGGCCTCGCTGACCACGGCCCGCGTGCTGGCCGGGCCGGCGAAGACCACCTGCACCAGGCGCCGCGTTTCACCCTCGCCCGGAGCGGGCAGGCGGGCGAGGGTGGCGGCGGGCACGGAATGGCCGATCACCTCCGCCACGAAGCGGCGGGTGGTGGGATGGGCGGGCTGGGTGAAGACGTCGAAGACGCGGCCCTGCTCGATGACGCGCCCGGCCTCCATCACCGCCACGCGGTCGCAGATGGCCTTCACCACACCCATCTCATGGGTGATGAGCAGCACGGTCAGGTCCAGCCGCGCCCGAAGGTCGCGGATCAGGGCCAGGATTTCCTGCGTCGTCTCCGGGTCCAGCGCGCTGGTCGCTTCGTCGCAGAGCAGGATTTCGGGGCGGGAGGCGAGCGCGCGGGCAATGCCGACGCGCTGCTTCTGACCGCCGGAAAGCTGGGCCGGATAGGCGTCCCGCTTCGCCTCCAGCCCCACCAGCGGCAGGATTTCGGCGACACGCGCCTGGCGTTCGGCGCGCGCAATGCCGGCGACTTCCAGCGGGAAGGCGATGTTCTCGGCGACGGTACGGCGGCTGTGCAGGTTGAAGTGCTGGAAGACCATGCCGATGCGGCGCCGCGCGGCGCGCAGGGAGGCCTCGTCCAGCGCCAGCATGTCCTGGCCGAGCACGGTGATCCGCCCGGCATCGGGCCGTTCCAGCAGGTTCACGCAGCGAATCAGCGTGGATTTGCCGGCCCCCGAGCGGCCGACGATGCCGAAGATTTCACCCGGCGCCACATCCAGCGCCACATCGTCGAGCGCCACCGTGCCGCCCTGGGCGAAACGTTTGCGGAGGCCGGAGAGGGCGATGGCAGGCTGGGTGCTCATGATGACAGGGGTATGGCCCGGGTTGCTGCGGTGCAAAAGCCTCAAGGGACGCAGGTCAGCCATGGTCTGGATCACACGCCCTTGTGGTCGCAGCGGGTGAATACGTCTGTGGGAGGTATTTTGTCAATTTATACAGATGTAAATCGTGAAAACGCAGCCGCCCGTCCCGCGTTGCTCGCGCGGGAGGACCTGCCGATGCCCCGTGGTGACAAATCCAGCTACACCGACAAGCAGAAGCGCAAGGCCGCGCATATCGCCGAGGGCTATGAAAACCGTGGCGTGCAGGAGCCGGAGGCCGAGGCGCGGGCCTGGGCGACCGTGAACAAGGAAAGCGGCGGCGGCAATCGTAGCGGCAGCGGCCGGGGCCAGGCGGAGACGACGGTCTCGGCACGAAAGGGCGGCGCCATCGGCGGCAAGACCGCAGCCTCGCGCACGCCGGAGGAACGCTCGGCCAGCGCGCGCAAGGCGGCGGCGACGCGCAAGAGGAACGCGGCGGCCAGGGCGCATTGAACGGGCGGTTCCCTGCTGCGTTCAGATGCGATGACCCAGACCCAGATGTCCGACGACCCCAAGGCGCCGCCGCCCGAACTGCCGGGCCTGCCGCCGGTCAATCCGCCAACCCCGGAGCGGGAACTGCCGCCCCCGCAGCCTGACACCATGCCTGGCCCGCCGGAGGCGCCGCCCACCCCCACCCCGGGGCCGGATCTGCCCTATCCGGGCCAGTATCCTGAGGTGCCGAGCATCTCCCCGCCCGGCCCGCAGATGCCACAACCCATCGCCTGAGCCGTCATGCGTTGGCGCCGCGCAGGGCGGCGATCACCGCCTCGGTCACCTGATCGGTGGTGGCGCTGCCGCCGAGGTCGGGGGTCAGCACCGTGCCCTTGGCGGTGACGCTGGCGATCGCCGCCATCAGGCGCTTGGCGGCCGGGGCCTCCCCCAGATGCTCCAGCATCATCGCGCCGGTCCAGAAGGAGCCGAGCGGATTGGCGATGCCCTTGCCGACGATGTCGAAGGCCGAGCCGTGGATCGGCTCGAACATCGAGGGGTTCTTCCGGGACGGGTCCAGGTTCGCCGTGGCGCCGATGCCGAGCGAGCCGGCGCAGGCGGAGGCGAGGTCGGACAGGATATCGGCATGCAGGTTGGTCGCCAGAACGGTATCGACGCTGCCGGGCTTCACCACCATGCGGGCCGCCATGGCGTCCACCAGCATCTTGTCCACCGTCAGCTCCGGATAGTCGGCGACCACGCCGGCCACCACCTCATCCCACAGCACCAGGCCGTGGCGCTGGGCGTTGGACTTGGTCACCACGGTCAGCTTGCGCCGCGGCCGGGTCATGGCGAGGTCGCAGGCAAAGCGGGCGATGCGCTCCACGCCGCCGCGCGTGAAGACGGCGACATCCATGCCGACTTCCAGCGGCAGGCCGCGATGGGCGCGGCCGCCGACGCCGGCATATTCGCCTTCCGAATTCTCGCGCACGATCACCCAGTCGATCGCCGCGCCCAGCTCGTCCTTCAGCGGGCCGACGATGCCGGGCAGCAGGGTGGTGGGGCGGACATTGGCGTATTGGTCGAAGCCCTGGCAGATCGCCAGCCGCAGATCCCACAGGGTGATGTGGTCCGGAATCTCCTTGTCGCCGACGGCGCCGAAGAAGATGGCGTCGAAGGGGGCGAGCTGGGCGAGGCCGTCTTCCGGCATCATGCGGCCGGTGCGGCGGTAATAATCGCTGCCCCAGTCGAAGCTGGTGGTCTCGAAGGCGAAGCCGGCATCGGCCTTGGCCACGGCCTCCAGCACCCGCAGCCCGGCCTGGACCACCTCCGGCCCGATGCCGTCACCGCCGATCGCCGCGATCCTGTGCTTGCGCATTGCCCTGTTCTCCCTTGTCGTTCTCGCCATCGCGCGGGGTGATGCCATAGGGCGCGACCAGCGCCCAGACATGCGGCGGCACCATGTTCTTCATCCGCGCCGGAAGCTGGCGGCGCAGATGCAGCACCGTCTCCACCGCCTTCATCTCCACCCGGGCGCGGGCGAATTCCAGCCCGCGCGGGCCGATGCGCGGCATCAGCCAGCCGACGATGCCGCGCATAAAGTTGGGCATGCGCCGCAGCGGCAGGCCGCCGGCGGCGCGTTCGGTATTGGCCAGGAAGCCCTTCACCGGGCCGGCGCGCTTACCGGCGCTGCCGGGGGCTGTGGTGACCACCTCATCCCCCAGCAGGCCCAAAAGTTCCTCGCCCCGGGCGTTGCGCACCAGCAGCCACTGGTCGCCCTCGCCGGCCATGTAGCCCACGGTGATATCGGCCAGCACATTGGTGTAGTCGACGCAGCTTCGGCAGGTGAGGGGGAAGAAATCCCCCGGCAATTGGCTGATCGGCAGTTGCAGGAACGGAATTTCCCGAATTCGCCCATCGGCGAAGCGCAGCTCGACATGGAAGTCGGCGCGGAATTCGAGGTAGGTGATGCTGTCCGGATCGGCGTCCAGCAGCGCCAGGAACTGATGGAAGTTTTCCGTGGTGGTGTTGTCGGAACAGGGCGTGCCGATGACGTAGAGCCGTTCCAGCCCCAGCTCTGCCTCCAGCGCCCGCAGCGCATAGACCTGGCAGGGGATGCCGATGATGGCCAGGCGCCTGTGGCCGGCGGTGCGGGCCGGTTCCAGCAGCGCCAGCAGGGGCGCATAGCCCATCCGCATGCCGCGGCACTGGGCCATGCCTTCCGGCTTCGTCACCAGCACCGGCACCGGGCGCCATTTGTCCTCGGGGTCCGGCGCCATGGTCAGCACGGCATCGACCGCGCCGGCCTCCAGCAGCTTTTCGGCGAGGCGGGTGGTGATGCCGGTCCATTGCGCGCCGGGGCGGGGCGCCGCCAGCCGTGCCCGCAGCATCTGGCGGAAGGGGCCGAAATGCAGCTCGTCCGGCCGGGCGGGGTCGCGCGCCCTGCCATGCACCTGGGCCTCCAGCCGCGCATAATCCGGCTGGATGAACTGACAGGCCCGGCCGCAGGCCTTGGCGTCCGCGGTGCGAGAGACGCCGCAATCGGTACACAGCCCGCGCGGCGCCGCAGGGCCGAGGACCGGCGCCTGCACCGCCGCGGGGGCCATGGGCGCGCTCAGACGCCTTCGCAACCAAGCTTGCGCAGCGTGGCATCGACCCAGGCGCGGTCGATGGTGCCGGCCTCGATCTCCGCCATCTGCTTGTTCTCGGCGGCGTGCTTCGCCTCCGTCGCGGCGCAGACCTTCTCGGCATCGGCGTAAGCCACGGAAACAAAACCGTCCTCGTCGCCCAGGATCAGGTCGCCCGGCTCGATCACCAGCCCGCCCATGGAGATCGGCACATTGATCTCGCCCGGCCCGTCCTTGTAGGGGCCGCGATGGGTCACGCCGGCGGCATAGACCGGGAAGGACTGCTGCGACAGCGCGCCGAGGTCGCGGATGGCGCCGTTGATGACGATGCCGCCCAGCTTGCGGCGGACCATCTGGGCCAGCATCAGCTCCCCGATGATGGCATTGGTCAGGTCGCCACCGGCATCGACCACGACGATGTCGCCGGGCTCGGCGATGTCGATCGCCTTGTGGACCATCAGGTTGTCGCCCGGGCGGCTGCGCACGGTGAAGGCCGGGCCGGCCATGACGCCGCCCTTGTGCATCGGCCGCAGGGTCGGGCCGGCGGCGAAGATGCGGGACATGCTGTCGGAGACATTGGCCACCGGCAGCTTGCGGAAGCGCTCGATCAGCGCGGGCGCCACGGCGCGGCTGCGGGGCAGGATACGGAAACCGACAGGCATGGGCGTCTCTCCAGGCAGGACTTTTTCCTCGCCTACAGGGGGTGCGCGGCGGCGGCAAGGTGCCTGCGCGCGGCATTGTCATCGCAAAGCGCGCGGCCGCGCCCCATCTGCCGCCCCGTCAACAGAAGGAGACTACCCATGGCGAGCATTTCCCGCAGCGGTTCGGCCCATTGGGAAGGTGGCGGCAAGGATGGCACAGGGCATGTGTCCACCCAGTCCGGCGTGCTGAAGGAGGCCCCCTACGGCTTCAACGCCCGCTTCGGCGAGGGCCGCGGCACCAATCCGGAGGAGCTGATCGCCGCCGCCCATGCCGGCTGCTTCACCATGGCGCTGGCCTTCCAGCTCGCCGGGGCGAATTTCACGGCGGAGCGGATGGACACCTCGGCCAAGCTCGGGATGGACCAGGTGGAGGGCGGCTGGAAGATTTCTCGAGTTGCGCTGACCCTGAAGGCGAAGGTGCCGGGCTGCGACGACGCCACCTTCCAGAAGCTGGCGGCGACGGCCAAGGCGAACTGCCCGGTCAGCAAGGTGCTGAACGCGGAGATCACCCTGGAGGCGACGCTGGAAAGCTGAGCGGCAGAACCCTCTCCACCCAAAGGAGGGAGAGGGCAGGGTGGGGGGGGGGCGCACAGGACTGGAGCCGTCCGCGCTCCCCATTGAGGTTCAAATCAAGGCTGTCAGCAGCGGCCGCCCATCCAGCTGCGCTTCCAGATTCTCCCGCATCAGCCGCCCCATATCCTTGCGCGTCTCCACCGTGCCGCTGGCGGCGTGGGGCTGGAGCACGACATTGGGGAAGGTGAGGAATTCCGGGTCGATCGCGGGCTCGTTGAGAAACACGTCGAGCCCCGCCGCGCCGATCCGCCCGCTTCGCAGCGCCTCCAGCAGCGCCGCCTCATCCACCACGGTACCGCGGGAGACATTGACAAAAATCGCGCCCGGATTGAGCGCCTCGATCGCCGCGCGGTCCACCAGCCCGCGCGTCGCGGCACCCCCGGCGGCCGAGACGCAGAAGACATCCACCTGGGGGGCCAGGGCGGCCGGCGTCGGATAATGGGTATAGGGCAGCCCCGGCTGGGGGCTGCGGCCGGAATAGGCGATGTCCATGCCGAAGGCCGCCGCTCGCTGCGCGATGGCCTTGCCGATGCGCCCCAGCCCGACAATGCCGAGCCGCTTGCCCCAGACGCGCGTGGACAGCGGCATCGGCCCCTTCACGGGCCAGGACCCGTCGCGAATCCAGGCCTCGCCCAGGCGCAGGTTCCGCGCGGCGGCCAGCATCAGCATCATGGCCATGTCGGCCACTTCCTCGGTGAGCACATCCGGCGTGTTGGTCACGCGGATGCCGCGCGCCCGGGCGGCCTCCAGGTCGATCGCATCCACGCCCACCCCATAGCAGGCGATGATTTTTGTCAGTGGCAGCGCATCCATCAGCGCGGCGTCGGCGCCGATCTCGCCCTTGGTGCAGATGGCGACGATGCTGTCCCGCCCCGCCGCCAGCAGCGTCGCCTTGTCCGGGGCGCTCCAGTAGTGGTGCAGGGTGAAGCGTTGGGCGAGTGCCACAAAATCCCAATCGGGCAATTCGCCCACCACCAGCAGCCCCGGCTTGTCCGTCATCCCATTTCCCCCCACCCTCGCCCTGAATGAAGGGCAGGAGGCAATGATGACGCAAGGGCTGTTCGACCTGAAGGGGCGCCGGGTGCTGATCACCGGCTCCAGCCGCGGCATCGGCTTCGCCTTGGCGCGCGGGCTGGGCCAGGCGGGCGCCAGCGTGGTGCTCAACGGCCGCGACCCCAAGGTGCTGGCGGAGGCGACCCGCACCCTGGCCGGGGAGGGGCTGGACGTGACCGAGGCCGGCTTCGACGTCACCGACCCGCATGCGCTGGACGCCGCGATTGCGGAAATCGAGACACGGCTCGGCCCGATCGAGGTGCTGGTGAACAATGCCGGCATCAACCGCCGCTTCCCGGCAACGGCGGTGACGCCCGAAACCTTCCGGGAGGTGATGTCCACCAATGTGGAGGCGGTGTTCTTCATGGCCCAGGCCTGCGCGCGGCGGATGCTGGAACGCGGCCATGGCAAGATCATCAACATCGCCAGCGTGCAGTCCGAACTCGGCCGCGCCACCATCTCCCCCTATGCGACCAGCAAGGGCGCGGTGCGGATGATGACGCGCACGCTCTGCGCCGAATGGGCCAAGGGCGGCATCCAGGTGAATGCCGTGGCGCCGGGCTATTTCGCCACCGACCTGACCAAGCCGCTGGTGGATGATCCGAAGTTCACCGACTGGCTGTGCCAGCGCGTGCCGGCCGGGCGCTGGGGCAAGGTGGAGGAGCTGGTGGGAGCGACGGTGTTCCTGGCCTCCCGCGCCTCGGATTTCGTCAATGGGCACCTGCTGTATGTGGATGGCGGGATGACCGCGGTGGTGTAGCGCCGAAGCCTGGGAGCAACGCCTCAGGCAAAATAGCTGCCAAGTATCCGATAGTTGGAACGGCTGGCCCGACAGATGACGTGCTTCACGCAATAGTTCGTGGCCAGTTGGTGAAGTCGCTGTTCCGCGCGTTGCTGCGGCAGCGCAAATAGGTCAAGGCGCAGGGGTTAGCCGACCTCAAGGAATGCGCCAGATGCTTCTTACCTCGCCGGCAGAACCTTCCTCAAATCGGAAGCTGGCCTGGCTGGCCGTCGCCATCGGCGCCTATCTCGCCGTTCTTATGCTGCCGACGCCCGCGGGCCTTTCGGCTTCGGGGCAGGTGGCGCTGGGGCTTCTGGCCCTGGTGGTCATCCTCTGGATCACCGAATGCGTCTCCCCCGCCGCCAGCGCCGTTCTGCTGATCGGCGGTGCCGTGCTGGGCCTGATGGGCAAGCCCCTGGTGGCGGGCGGCGCGCCGATGCGCTCCGCCGAGGCCCTGTCGGTGATGCTGGCCGGCTTCTCCTCCTCCGCCGTCATTCTCGTGGCAGGCGCGCTGTTCCTCGCCGTCGCGCTGCGCCTCACCGGCCTCGACCGCCGTGTCGCCCTGCTGGTGATGAGCCGCGTCGGCATTTCGGCCGCCCGGTTGACGGTGGGCGCCATGATCGTGGGATTCGTCCTGGCCCTGTTCATCCCCTCCGCCACCGCCCGCGTCGGCGCCATCATCCCGATCATGGTCGGTGTGACGGTGGCGCTGGGCCTGCCCGTGGCCAGCAGCCTGGGCGCCACGCTGATGATCGTGACGGCGCAGGCCTGCTCCATCTTCAACATCGCGGTGAAGACCGGTGCCGCGCAGAACCTGATCAGCCTGAACTTCATGCAGTCCAGCTTCGAGCGGACCGTGACCTGGGGCGAGTGGTTCGTCACCGCGCTGCCGCTGACGCTGTCGATGAGCGTCGTGCTGTTCTTCGTCTCCCTGCTCCTGCTGCGCCCCCAGGTGCCCCCGGCGGAGGAGGCGCGTGCGCGGCTGGCGAAGGAGGTCGCGGGCCTCGGCCCCGTCACGCCGGCGGAATGGCGACTGATGCTGGTGGCCGGCCTGCTGCTGGTCGCCTGGTCCACCGAGGGTTGGCTGCATCCGCTCGACACCACCACGGTCACGCTGGTCGGCATCGCGCTGCTGCTGATGCCGCGCTTCGGCGTCATGACCTGGGCGGGGGCGGAGAAGCAGGTGCCCTGGGGCACCATCGTCCTGTTCGCGGCCGGCATCGCGCTGGGCATCCTGCTGGCCCGCACCGGCGCCGCCACCTGGCTGGCCAGCGTCACGCTGGGGCAGCTGGGGCTGGAGACGCGATCGGTGGTGGCCGTCGTCGGCGCGCTGTCGCTGTTCAGCATCATCCTGCATCTGGGCTTCGCCTCGGCGACCGGCCTCGCCAGCACGCTGATCCCGATCATGATCGCCTTCGCGCAGACCCTGCCCTTCGGGCCGCAGACCATCTTCGGCATCGTGATGATCCAGGCCTATGTCGTGTCCTTCGGCTTCATCCTGCCGACCAACGCGCCGCAGAACATGCTGTGCTACGGCACCGGCGCCTTCACCACGATGCAATTCGCCAAGGTCGGCGTTGTCATGACCTTCGCCGGGCTCGGGCTGATCCTGCTGCTCTCCGCGACGATCTGGCCGATGATGGGAGTGCTGTGAGATGCGCGGCAAAGTGGGCATCGTGGGCGCGGGCCAGGTGGGCGCCGCCTCCGGCTTTCTGCTGGCGCAGACGCCGGGCGTCGACGAGCTGATCCTGGTGGACCAGGACGCCGCGAGGGCGGCTTCCGAGGCGTCCGATATCAGCCATGCCGCGGCCTTCGGCCCGGCGGCGCAGGTGACCTCCGGGGATTATGGTGACCTGGCGGGCGCGCAGCTCGTGGTCGTCGCCGCGGGGGCCAGCCTGAAGCCGGGGCAGACCCGGCTCGACCTGCTGGCATCCAACGTGAAGGTGGTCCGCGCCGTGTTGGACCAGGTGCTGCGGGTGGTGCCCGACGCGGTTCTGCTCTTCGCGACCAACCCGGTCGATGTCATGCCGGCGCTGGCGGTGCGGCGCTTCGGCGTGCCGCCGGGGCGGGCGATCGGCACCGGCTGTGCCCTGGATTCGGCGCGTTTCCGCGATCGGCTGGCGCGGTATCTCGGCGTCTCCCCGGGCTCCGTCCATGCCTATGTGCTGGGCGAGCACGGTGATTCGGAAGTGCTGCACTGGAGCGGCGCGCAGGCCGCGGGCATGCCGCTGCTGCGCTTCGCCGAACAGATCGGCCGCCCGCTGCCGGCCGAGCTGCGCGACAGCATCGCCAGCGAAGTGCGCGGCTCCGCCTATCGGATCAAGGAGGGCAAGGGCGTCTCCAATTACGGGATCGCCGGCTCGGTCGCGCGGCTCGCGCGCAGCATCGTCAATGACGAACAGGCCGTCTTCAGCGTCTCCACCTTCATGGAGGAACTGCTCGGCGTGGCGGAGACCTGCGTGTCGCTGCCCCATCTGCTCGGCGCCCGCGGTGCCTCCCACCCCCTGCTGCCGGAGATGGACGCGGCGGAGACGGCGGCGCTGCGGCACAGCGCCACGCTGCTGCACGACGCCATCCGCGCCGGGCTGGCGGAGCATTAGGGGCTCCTATAGCCCCCGCATCCAGGCTGCCCGGGCCGTCGCCGCCGCCTGAAGCAGCGTGGCGTCATGGGCCGTGGACATCCAGCGCATGCCCAAGGCCTTGGCACGAACAAAATGCGCCTCCTCCACGATGCCGCCCATCCCCGGCACCTTGCCCGCCGCACGGCAGGCCGTGGCCACAACCTCCGCCGCCTCCCACAGCGCCGGATTCTCCTTCATCCCGGCCTGGCCGAGATCGGCGCTGAGGTCGGAGGCGCCGAGGAACAGCACGTCGATCCCCGGCACGGCGGCGATCGCGGCGGCGTTGCGCACCGCCTGTTGCGTCTCGATGATGACCACGACGATGGTCTCGGCCGAGAGCGTCGCCACGGCCTCCCCCTGGCTGACCTTGTGACGGCGGAAATGCGGGAAGACCGGGGGCAGGGGCCGGCGTCCCTCCGGCGCGAAGCGGGCGGCGCGGGCCACGGCCTGGGCCTGGGCGGCGGTCTCCACGCGCGGAATCACCACGCCCAGCGCGCCGGCCGACAACGCCTGGCCGATCGGGCCGGGCGCGTCATCCGGCAGGCGCACCAGCGGCGCGATCCCGGCCTCCAGCCCCGCCAGCAGGATGTCGGCGGCCGCATCGGCGCCGATCAGATTGTGCTCGCAATCCAGCACCAGCGCGTCGAAGCCGCTGCGGGCGAAGATTCGGGCGGTGTCGCCGGAGCGGGCCAGTTGCAGGGTGGCGACCAGTGCCGTATCGCCGGCTGCGAGCCGCGCCTTCAGATCATTCAATTGCATGGGACCGCAGCCTGATGCCTGACTGCCTCATCGTCCAGCCCATCCACCCGGCCGGACTGGACCGGCTGCGGGACGGCGGCGTGACCCCCCGCATCGCCACGGCGCATGACATGGCGACCGTGGCGCGGGAATTGCCGGGCTGCGTCGCCGCCATCACCCGCAATGCCGGGCTGAACGGGGCGGCGATGCGGGCGGCGGACAGCCTGCTGGTCATCGCCAATCACGGCGTCGGCACCAATGAGATCGACCTGAAGCAGGCCGCCGAGCTCGGCATCCCCACCATCTTCACGCCCACCGCCAATGCCCGCTCCGTGGCGGAGCACGCCATGGCGCTGACCCTGGCGCTGGCGCGCAAGGTGGTCCCGGCCGATGCCGCGGTGCGCGGCCTGCGCTGGAGCCTGCGCTACGAGGCGCGGATGATGGAGCTGCATGGCAAGACCATGGGCCTGGTCGGCTTCGGCACCATCGGCCGCCTGACCGGCGCCATGGCGCGCAACGGATTCGGGATGAAGCTGCTGGTCTTCTCCCCCAACGTCTCCGATTCCATCCTGGTCGAGGCCGGCGCCGAGCGCGCGCCGACGCTGGAGGCGCTGCTGGAGCGCGCCGATGTCGTCTCCCTGCACCGCCCGCTGCGCCCCGACACGCGCCACATGATCGACGCGGCCGCACTCGGGAAGATGCAGCCGCATGCGCTGCTGGTGAACACCGCCCGTGGCCAGTTGATCGACGGGGAGGCCCTGGCCGCCGCGCTGCGTGCCGGCACCATCGCCGGCGCGGCCATCGACGTCTTCCAGGTGGAGCCGCCCCCGTTGGAGGACCCGATCCTCGGCGCGCCCAATACCGTGCTCGCGCCGCATATCGGTGGCGTGACGGAGGAGGCGATGCGGGAGACGGCGCTGCAATGCGCCGACCAGATCCTGGACGTGCTGGCCGGCCGCCGCCCGCCGCATCTGGTGCAGCCCGAGGTCTGGGACCGCCGCCGCAAGGGAGCCCCGGCATGAAGTTTTTGGCTTTTTCCGTCGACGGCGTGCCCCGCACCGGGCGCCTGCACGGCGACAAGGTCCTCGGCTTTGGCGGCAACCCGCCTTTGTCGCAGGTGCTGTCCGAAGGCGCCCCGGCGGAGGATGGCGAATGGCCACTGGCCGCCGTCACCATCACCGCGCCGCTGCCGGAGGCGCGGCTGTTCTGCATCGGGCTGAACTACCCAAAACCGCATCCGCTGGGCGGGGAGGTGAAGGGGCCGGCGAATATCTCCTACTTCCTCAAGCACCAGGCGGCGCTGGTCGGCCCTGGCGCGGCGTTGCGGCCGCCGGGTGTCTCCGAACAGTTCGACTATGAATGCGAACTGGCCGTGGTCATCGGCAAGGGCGGCCACCGCATCGCGGAAGCCGAGGCGTTGGCGCATATCGGCGGCTACACCATCCTGAACGATGGCTCGGTGCGGGACTGGCAGGCGCATAGCGTCACCGCCGGCAAGAATTTTTTCGAGTCCGGAAGCTGGGGCCCCACCGTCACCACCGCCGATGAGGTCGCCGATTGGCGCGAGCTGCGGCTGCAGACCCGTCTGAACGGCAGGACCGTGCAGGACAGCAAGGCCGGTGCGATGTTCTTCGGGCTGGAGAAGATCATCGCCTATCTGTCGACCATCACGCCGCTGGTGCCGGGCGATGTGATCGCCACCGGCTCGCCCGAAGGCACCGGCGCCACCCAGAAGCCGCCGCGCTTCCTGGTCCCGGGCGATTCCCTGGAATTCGAGGTTTCGGGCCTCGGCATCCTGACCAATACTGTCGCCTGATCCGCAAAGGGCCTGCCGCCGTCATGGACATCAACACCCCCACCCGCATCCCCGCCGGGATCGACGAGGCCGAATGGGCCATCCGCTGCGACCTCGCCGCGCTGTACCGGCTGGTCGCGCATCACAAGATGACGGACCTGATCTACACCCATATCAGCGCCCGCATTCCCGGCCCGGAACACCACTTCCTCATCAACCGCTACGGCGTGATGTTCCATGAGATGCGCGCCAGCGACCTGGTGAAGATCGACCTGGACGGCAATGTGGTGGATCCGCACCACCCGGCCGCGCCGACCACGGTGAACAAGGCCGGCTTCGTCATCCACTCCGCCATCCATGCGGCGCGGGAGGATGCGCTGTGCGTTGTTCACACCCACACCGCCGCCGGCATTGCCGTTTCCGCCCAGGAACACGGGCTGCTGCCGATCAGCCAGCACGCGCTGAAGTTCTACGGCCGGCTTGCCTATCACGGCTATGAGGGCATCGCGCTGGACCTGGAGGAACGCGACCGGCTGGTGGCCGATCTCGGCGCGAATTCGGCGATGATCCTGGTGAATCACGGGTTGCTGGTCACCGGCCGCACCATCCCGGAGGCCTGGAACCAGATCTACTATCTGGAGCGCGCCTGCCAGGCGCAGGTCGCCGCGCTTTCGGGCGGTGCCAAGCTGATCCTGCCGCCGGAGGAAGTGCGCCTGCGCACCGCCAGCCAATACGGCCGCGACCCCAACAGCCCGACCATGAAGCTGGCCTGGGAAGCGAGCCTGCGCCTGATCGAGGGTGACCGCACGGATTGGCGCTGCTGACATGGCCTTGCATGACCAGACCCGCGCCGCCCTGAAGCGCGTCTCCACCGCCACCCTGGCCACCGCGCTCTACAAGCGCGGCTTCCGCAGCCAGATGATCCAGGGCGTGCTGCCGCTGGCCCCGCTGGGCGAGAGCATGGTGGGGGAGGCCTTCACGTTGCGCACGATTCCGGCGCGGGAGGATCTGAACCCGCTCTCGGCCTTCCGCGACCGTGCCCATCCGCAGCGCAAGGGCGTGGAGGATTGCCCGCCGGGCCACATCTTCGTCGTCGACAGCCGCAAGGACCCGCGCGCGGCCTCCGCCGGCGGCATCCTGGTGACGCGGCTGATGGTGCGCGGCGTGGCCGGCGTTGTGACCGATGGCGGCTTCCGGGATGCGGCGGATATCGCCAAGCTGGCGATCCCCGCATTCCACGCCAGGCCTTCGGCGCCCACCAACCTGACGCTGCACCAGCCCATCGAGGCCAATGTGCCGATCGGCTGCGGCGATGCGCCGGTGTTTCCGGGCGATGTGCTCGTCGGCGACAATGACGGCGTCATCGTCATCCCCGCCCATATCGCCGACGAAGTCACGGCCGAGGCGGTGGAGATGACCGCCTTCGAGGATTTCGTGCAGGAACAGGTGGCCGGCGGCCAATCCATCCTCGGCCTGTATCCGCCGACCGATGAGAGCAACCTGGAACGCTTCGCCGAATGGCGGAAGCGGCACGGGCGGTGAGGTGACCGAAAGCCTCTACGACCGTCCGGACTTCTTCGCCGCCTATGCGCGGCTGCCACGCTCGGAGAAGGGGCTGGAGGCCGCGCCGGAATGGCCGGCCCTCCAGGCCCTGCTGCCGGAGATGGCGGGGAAGCGGGTGCTCGACCTTGGCTGCGGCTATGGCTCGTTCGCCCGCTGGGCGATGGGGCAGGGGGCGGAGAGCGTGCTCGCCCTCGATGTCTCCACCCGCATGCTGGAACGCGCCGCGGCGCTGACCGAGGGCGAGGGCATCGAATACCGCCAGGGGGACCTGGAGGCGCTGGACATTCCCATCGCCGCCTTCGACCTCGTCTTCTCCTCGCTCGCCTTCCACTATGTGGTTGAACTGCCGGACATGCTGCGCCGGGTGCATGCGGCGATGGCGCCGAAGGGGGTGCTGGTCTTCTCCCAGGAACATCCGCTGCTGACGGCGCCGAGCAACCCCGGCTGGATCACGCCGGCCGAGGGCCAGCGGGTCTGGGCGCTGGATGATTATCTGGAGGACGGGCCGCGCGTGACCGACTGGCTCGCCCCCGGCGTGGTGAAGCAGCACCGGGGCCTGGGCACGCTGGTCAACGCCCTGATCGGCGCCGGCTTCACCCTGACGAAGCTGGAGGAATGGTCGCCCAGCCCGGCGCAGCTGGAAGCCGAGCCGGACTGGGCGGAGGAGCGTGACCGGCCGAGTTTTCTGCTCGTGAAGGCGGCCAATTGAGGCGTTCTACTCCGCGACGAAGCGCGTGTTGTTGCGCTGGCGGTCCCAGAACATGGTCACCCGGCTGACGCGGCACAGATCGACCTGTCGCAATTCGGACTGGTCGCGATCCTCATAGACGATCTTGATGTCCCAGAGGCATTCGCGGGAATTGCCGGTGAAGTTCACGTTGAAGCTGCGGCCATTGGCCAGCACGTTCTGGCCGAGCAGGTCGCGGCCCCAGTTCGGGCTGCTGGATGGGCCGACATAGATCTCGTTGATCTGGTAGCCGGTGCGATTGACCATCGTGAAATCCTGGCGCCCCTGCGCCTGGACCGCGGGGGACAGGCACATCGCCGCGAAACCGGCGAGCAGAAGACGACGCATGGGATGTTTTCCTTGGGGTGTGACCGGTCTCAGTCTGTGCGGCCAATCCTGGAAAAATGAAGCACGTTTCGTGTCAGGAATGTGTCAGCCCTGGCGTGCCAGCATCAGCCGGATGTCCAGCCCCTCGGTCGGTGGTCGGTCCAGCCGCAGGCCGAGCTCAAGCTCCGAGAGATGCCGCTGCATCAGGCCGGCGGCGGCGCGGTGGCGGCGGGCGCGGATCAGCGCCACCAGCTCCGCATGGTCGTCATGCCAGCAGGCGAGGCCATTGCGGTCCTCATATAGCGCGACCACCAGGCTGGTGCGCGCCACCAGCAGCCTGACCTGTTCCTCCAGGATCGGATTGCCGGACAGCCGCGCCACCAGGGTGTGGAAGCCGCCCGACAGGCCGATCGCCTCCCGCACCCGCCCGGCCTTTCGCAGCCGGGCTTCCTCCGCCAGGTTGGCCGCCAGAGCGTCCGCCTGTTTCGGATCGCCGCGCCGGGCCACGGCCTCCGTCGTGCCGGCCTCGATGGCGCGGCGGGCGGCGAAGATGGCGCGGGCTTCCTCGGCATCGGGCGCCGCGACGAAGACGCCGCGATTGGGCGGGGCCACCGCCAGTCTCTCCCAGACCAGCCGGCGCAGCGCATCGCCGATGGCGCGGCGGCCGATGTCGAAGGTCTCGACCAGGGATTGTTCGGTGAGCTTGGCGCCGGGCGGCAGGCGCTGGTCGACGATGGCCTGGAACAGATGGGCGTGGACACCCTCCGCATCCTCCGCCTTGGGCCTGGTCGCCGGCGTCACCACCCCCACCAAACGCCCCGCGCCTTGGCGCATATGCCGCACTCCCGCGCACTGGATTGTGCGCAATCCTGCCCGAAGCTGCATTTCGGGGCAAATCCGGCCCCGGAATGGGCTGGCACGACCCTTGCTGTCTGGCCTGCACGGACCAGACAGGGACACGCATCGATGAGGATCACCCGCCGCCTCCTGCTCGCCACCCCCGCCCTTCTCGCCACCCGCGCCCATGCGCAGGCGCCGCTCGACATCAAGGTCTCGCTCGCCGCGCCCTTCGATGGCTCCAACGCCGCCTTCTTCCTCGCCGAGGAACGCGGCTGGTACGCCGAGGCCGGGCTGCGCCCGCAATTCGACAGCTCGGGCGGGTCGGGGGAGGCGGTGACGCGCGTCGGTTCCGGCAGCTACGACTTCGGCATCGGCGATATCAACGTGCTGCTGGAATTCAACGCCAAGAACCCGGCCTCCGCCGCGCGCTGCACCTACATGGTCTATTACCGCAGCCCGCTCTCGGCCGCCTCCTTCACCCGCAGCGGCATCGACAGCGCGGCAAAGCTGGCCGGCAAGCGCATCGGCGCGGCGCTGACCGATGGCGCCTATCGCATCTTCCCGGCCTTCGCCGCGGTGGCCGGCCTCGATGCCAGCACCATCCGCTGGCAATATGGCGACCTGCGGCTGCGGGAGGCCTTCCTGCTGCGCGGCGATGCGGATGCCATCCTCGGCTTCGACAGCACCATGTATTTCGGCCTGACCCGCGCCGGGGCGAAGCCGGAGGATATCCGCTTCACCTATTTCGCCGATGCCGGCCTGCCGCTCTACGGCAATGGCATCCTCGCCTCGAAGAAGATGCTGGAGGGCAATCCGGAAGCCGTGCGTCGCTTCACCGCCGCCTCCGCCCGCGGTTGGCAGGCGGCGATGGCCGAGCCGGAGGCCGCGATCGCCGCGCTGCGCAAGCGCCAGTCGCTGACCGACGTGCCGCTGGAGACGGAGAAGCTGCGCTGGCTCATCACCAAGCAATTGACCACGGAGGAAAGCCGGGCGGATGGGCTGGGCGGCGTGCGTGCCGACCGCTTTGCCGAATCCGTCGCCACCGTCTCCCGCGCCTTCGGGCTGGCGACGCCGCTGGCGCCGGGCGATGTCTTCGATCCCTCCTTCCTGCCCTCCGCCGAGATCCGACGCATCCCCACGTGAACAGCTTCGACACCATCATCCGTGGCGGCACCGTCGCCACGGCCTCCGACGTCTTCCGGGCCGATATCGGCATTTCCGCCGGACGCATCACTGCGCTGGCTGAGAAGCTGCACGGCGCGGATCAGGTGATCGATGCCACCGGGCGGCTGGTGCTGCCGGGCGGCATCGACGCGCATGTGCATATCGACCAGGCGCAGGCGCCGGGGCTGGCCTCGGCCGGGGCGCGCATGGCGGATGGCTTCCTGTCCGGCACCCGCAGCGCCGCCTTTGGCGGCACCACCTGCACAATGTCCTTCGCCGTGCAGCATCGCGGCGCCTCGCTGCGCGCGGCCGTCGCCGACTATCACCGGCGGGCGCAGGGCAATGCCTTGCTCGATTATGCCTTCCACCTCGTCGTCAGCGACCCGACGCCGGAGGTGCTGGGCCAGGAACTGCCGGGGCTGATCGCGCGCGGCCATCGCAGCGTGAAGGTCTACATGACCTATGAGGCGATGCGCCTGTCGGATCGCCAGATCCTCGACGTGCTCGACGTCTCCCGCGCCCAGCGCGCCATCACCTTGGTGCATGCGGAGAATCACGAGATCATCGGCTGGCTCGCCGACCGGCTGGAACGCGCCGGTGACACCCGCCCGAAACACCACGCCACCTCCCGCCCCTTGGCGGTGGAGCGGGAGGCGACGCATCGGGCGCTGACCCTGGGCGAGGTCGCGGATACGCCGCTGGTCATCGTCCATGTCAGCGGCGCCGAACCGCTGGCGGAAATCCGCCGCGCCCGCGCCCGCGGCCTCAAGGTCTTCGCCGAGACCTGCCCGCAATACCTGCTGCTGACCGAGGCCGACCTGGACCAGCCGGACATGCTCGGCGCCCAGGTGATGTGCAGCCCGCCGCCGCGCGACACGGAAAGCCAGGCCGCCTGCTGGCGTGGGCTGGAGGATGGCAGCTTCGACATCTTCAACAGCGACCACGCGCCCTACCGCTTCGACGCGGAGGGCAAGCTGCATGCCGGGCCGAACCCGCCTTTTCGGCGCGTGGCGAACGGCATCCCCGGCCTCGCCACGCGCATGCCGCTGCTGTTCAGCGAGGGCGTGGTCACCGGCCGTCTCTCCCTGCCGCGCTTCGTCGCGCTGACCGCCACCAACAATGCCGCGCTCTACGGGCTGCCGGCCAAGGGGCGGATCGCGGTGGGGGCGGATGCGGACCTGGCCATCTGGGACCCCGAGAAGCGCGTGACCATCACCAACGACCTGCTGCATCACGAGGTGGACTACACCCCCTATGAGGGCCGCATCGTCACCGGCTGGCCGGAACTGGTGATGTCGCGCGGCGAGGTGGTGGTGCGGGACGGCGCGCTGCTGGCCGCACCGGGGCGCGGGCGCTTCCTGGAACAGGACATATCCTCGGCCTTCGGGCCGCGCGCGGAGGGGCTGCCATGGATCTCGGGCTGAGAGGGCGCCGGGCGCTGGTGCTCGGCGGCAATCGCGGCATGGGGCTGGCCATCGCCCAGGCCCTGGCGGCGGAGGGCGCGCGGGTGGCCATCGCGGCGCGGGACAAGGTGGCGCTGGACGCCGCCGTGGCGACGCTGGGGGAGGGCGCGGACGGCTTCCCGCTGGACCTGATGGACACCGCCTGCCTCGACGCCTTCGCCGAGGACGTCGGCCAGAAATTCGGGGCGCCCGAAATCCTGGTGAACAACACCGGCGGCCCGGCCTATGGCGGTGCTTCCGGCCGCGCCGTGACGGATTGGACGGACGCCTTCCAGGGCATGGCGCTCTCCGTCATCCGGCTGACGGACCTGTTCCTGCCGGCGATGCGGCAGGCGGGCTGGGGCAGGGTGCTGACGGTGGTCTCGACCGGGGCGGTGCAGCCGCTGCCGGTGTTGGGCATTTCCAATTCCATCCGCGCCGGGATCATCGCCTGGTCCAAGACCCTGTCGGGCGAGGTGGCGAAGGATGGCGTCACGGTGAACATCCTGATGCCCGGCCGCGTCGGCACCGACCGCGTCCACCTGACGGATGCCGCCGCCGCCGAGCGGGAAGGCGTGCCGGCCGAGGTGATCCGCCAGCGCTCCTGGGCGCAGATCCCGATGGGCCGCTACGCCGAGCCGGAGGAGATCGCCGCCATGGCCGCCTTCGCCTGCTCCGCGCGCGCCAGCTACGTCACCGGCGCCGTGCTTCGCGTCGATGGCGGCTTCGTGCGTCATGTCTGAAACGGGCCGCGACCTGCGGCTGGTGGCGCGGGCCGGCTTTGTGGGGCGCACCGTCGGCCGGGCGCGGGGTTTTGTGCAGGCCAATCTGGTGGTGCTGCCGGCGGAACAGGCCGAAGGTTTTGCGGCGTTCTGCGCGGCCAA
Source organism: Falsiroseomonas oleicola (assembly GCF_019029495.1). Taxonomy (GTDB): domain Bacteria; phylum Pseudomonadota; class Alphaproteobacteria; order Acetobacterales; family Acetobacteraceae; genus Falsiroseomonas; species Falsiroseomonas oleicola. The sequence goes on along the minus strand of NZ_JAERQM010000008.1, from coordinate 58,496 downwards.
TCCGGTGGCCTGTCCGCTGCTGGCGGTGGGCGCGCCGGGTGATCCGCGCCTGCCGGCGCTGGGCGAGGACCTGGATGTGCGGACCGACCTGCCGGGCTATCTGCTGCATTGCGGCGGGAAGGTCACGGCCGCTGCCGACCTGCTGGGCGACTGGCATGCCGATTCGGTGGCGCTCGCCATCGGCTGCTGGTTCGGGGCGGAGGCGGCACTTGCGGCGGCGGGCATCCGGATGCGCCATGTGGAGCTGGGCCTGCAAGGCCCGCTGTTCCGCAGCAACCGCATGGCCAACCCGGCGGGCGGCTTCGCGGGACCGCTGGTCGTCTCCGCCCGGCCTTTCGCCGCCGACGATGTGCCGCGCGTCGTCGCCATCACCGCCCGATTGCCGCGCAGCCACGGCGCACCGCTGCATCAGGGCGACCCCGCCGCGCTGGGCGTCGCCGACCTGAACCGCCCCGACTGGGGCGAGCCGATTCCGCCAGAAGCCGGCGAGATCCTTGTCTATTGGGGCTGCGGCCTCACCGCCCTCGCGGCGCTGGAAGCCGCCGGCCTTCCCCACTTCGCGACCCATGCGCCCGGCTGCATGCTGGTGACTGACCTGCCCGAGGAGATGCCCGCATGGCCCTGACCCGCCCCGCCTTGAAGCTGACCCAGGAAGCCGCGCTGGCCCTGGTGCAGGCCGCCGCCGAGGCCTCCACGGCCATGGGCGTGCCGCAATGCATCGCGGTGGTGGATGAGGGCTGCAATCTGCTCGCCTTCCTGCGCATGGACGGCGCCCGCGTTCTGTCCATCGACAGCGCCCGCCGCAAGGCGGAGACCGCCGCCGCCATGGGCAAGCCGAGCGGCAGCATGCATGCGGAGGTGGAGATCAAGCTCGCCATCGCCAGCGACGGCCGCATGACCAACCTGAAGGGCGGCCTGCCGATCATCGTGGAGGGCCAGGTGGTCGGCGGCATCGGCATCGGCTCCGGCACCGGCGACCAGGACCGGGAGATCGCGGCGGCGGCGATCTCCCGGGTCTTCGGCTGAAACCATCCGGCCAGCATGAACGTTCTGGCAACACAAGCCGGAGCATATCCCCCATGGCCGACCGTAAGACGACGCCCGTTGAGGACGAGAACCCCAAGACCAGTGCCGACCCGGGCTCCAACACCATCAAGGACCCCACGGATTGGACCACGGGGGATGAGCCGATGACCGGCGCCCAGGCCTCCTACCTCAAGACCCTGAGCGAGGAGGCGAAGGAGGACTTCGACCCGTCCTTGTCCAAGGCCGCCGCCTCGATCCGCATCGACGCGCTTCAGGCGAAGACCGGACGCGGCAAGGCTCAGGCGTAGGCGCGTTCCACCAGGGGGCCGGGCGGCGGGGCGGAGGCGATTTCGCGGATGATCTTGCGCTTCACCGCCGTCTCGAAGGCGTCGAAGCCCTCCGCCACCATCAGGAAGGCACCCGGCCCGCCGATCACCTCGTCGCGGTAGTAGTTGTCGAGCGAGGGCATGCCGGCGGCCCAGGGCTGCGGCGAACGGTCGAGCACCGCCAGGCCGTTCAGCACGATGCCCTTGTCCAGCGCCTCCGCCCGCGCATCGGCCACCGGCCGGCCGGAATTGCTGATGCCGTCGCCGGAGATGTCCACCACCTTGCGCGTGCCCTCATAGCCCTGGCCGAACAGGCCGGATGCATAGTCGATGGCACCGGAGATGGAGGTGTAGAGCCAGGTGCGGCGCGGCGCCGCGTCCAGCGCCTGGGCCAGGCCCTCGGCGGTGGCGGCGCCATCCACCCGGGTCCAGGGCACCAGCAATTCCTGGATATGCCAGTCGGACCAAGTGAAGAGGGTGACGGCGATCTGGCCGAGCGGGCCACCGGCGATGCCCTCGATCAGGCGCGGATCGCGAAAGGCGGCGGCATAGCCCTTGAATTGCAGTTCCTGTTCCTGCTCATCCACCGACCGGCTGACATCGACGGCGAGCACCAGCTCGATATCGACGGGTTCCATGGCCCTGGCAGGGGCGGGGCGAAGGATCAAGGGGGCCGCGAGGGCGCCGCCGATGAAGCCGCGCCGAGTGGTGGATCCGATCCGCATGTGCAAGCGCTCCTTCGCAGCCGCGATGGCCGTTTCGGACGCTAACTCCCTCTGCGTTTCCTAACCCTGAAAATGCTGCACCGCAACATGGATTTTGCCTGAAATACGGGCGTCTGCCCGGTCTTTGACCCGCATGAGGCAAGTGACGCAAAAACTGCCTGGAAATGCGGCGTCAGCCTTGCCAGCGTGTATCCCCGATCGCGGGGATGGCATTGGCGCGGTCCCGCAGCGCGGCCAAGGCCGTGAAGCGACCCTCGATCACGCCCGGCAGGACCGTCGCGGCGAAATCGAAGCCGGCGACGGCGGTGACATCGGCCTGGGTCAGCGATTCCCCACAAAGCCAGGCGCCGGATTCCGCCAGCCGGTCCAGCGCCGCGAAGCCGGCCTGTGCCTGGCTGGCGAGGCGCGCCTGGTTCTCCGGCCACAGCCATTCCGCGGGGCGGCGCGATTCGTAATAGGCCGCGACCAGCTTCTCGGTCGCCCCCACGGCGAGGGCCAGCGCCCGCAGCACGGTGCGGCGCGCGGGTCCTTCGCGGGGCACGAGGGCGCGGTCCGGTGCCATCTCGTCCAGCGCGTCCAGGATGGCGGCGCTGTCCACCAGCACCTCCCCATCCTCCAGCACCAAAGCCGGCACCCGGCCGAGCGGGTTGAGCGCGCGGATCGCCGCCGCATCCGCGACGGTGCTGAGCGGGCGCTGCGTATAGGGCAGGCCGAGCAGGTTGAGGGAGGCCGCGCTGCGGCGGACGAAGGGGGAGAGGTTGCGGCCGATGAGGATCATGGGCGCAACGTCCCAAGGTTGAGTCCAAAAAGAAAGGGGGGCGCCCTGCGGCGCCCCCCTCATTTCGCTTCGCGAGAAGCCTGCAATCAGCGCAGGACGATCTCGACGCGGCGGTTCTGCGGCTCGCGGACGCCGTCGGCGGTCGGGACCAGCGGGCGGCTCTCGCCGAAGGCCTGGATGGCCATGGCGGCGCGCGGAACGCCACGGCGCTCCAGCTCGGCGGCAACGGCCGCCGCGCGGCGCTCGGACAGGCGCTGGTTGTACTGCGGCGTGCCGGAACGGTCGGCGTGGCCGGAGACCTCGATGCGGGTCGTGCCGACGCGCTGGCTGTTCGTCGCGGCTTCCGCGATGATCTGGCGGGCACGGTCCGTCAGGTCGGCGCGGTCGAAGTCGAAGAACACCAGGTAGGTGCGGGCGACGGCCGGGGCGGCGGCCGGGGCCGGGGCGGCCGGGGCCACGACCGGCGGCGGCGGCGTCACGCCGAAGGCGTAGCGCAGGCCGATCAGCAGGCTGTGGTTGTAGTTGTCCAGCTCGGCGGTGCCGCGGCCGGAGTTGTCACGGCGCGCGTCGACGTCGTTGTCGAGCGTGCCCATGAAGCGATACTCGGTGGTGATGGCCAGGCCCGGCACCTGCGCGATCGGGAAGGCAGCGCCGACGATCGCCTGATAGGCGAACTGGCCGTCGGTGCCATCGACGCGCACGGTGGCGCCGCTGTTCACGCCGCCGCGGATGTCGTTGTCCACCCACTGGTAGCCGGCGCCAACGCCGACATACGGCGTCAGGAAGCTGCCCGGGCCGAGGTCGAAGTCATACAGGGCATTCGCCATCACACCATAGGTCACGGCGCGGCCGGTGGCGCGGCCGTTGCGCGGCACGCCCATGCCGGACACGTCGTCCACGTCATTGCTGCGGTAGGAACCCTCGATCTCGGCGCGGACGCCGTTGCCGAAGCCGTAGCCCAGGCTGATCACGCCGACATAGCCGTAGTTGAACTCGGCGGTGCCGGTCAGCGGGGCGCCGACGGTGCTCGCCATGCTGCGCGACAGGCTGATGTCGGATTCCTGGCGCAGGTTCACGCCGGCGCCGGCGCCGACATAGAGACCGCTGATCGGCTGGGCGTTGGCGGCAACCGGCAGGGCCAGCACCGTCGCGGCCAGAAGGACTTTCTTCAGGCTCATAGAAATTCTCCTCAAACACATATCGCGGCACTGGTCCGCTTCGGGGGTATGCCGCAGAGAACCGCATCCCCGCCGCGCCAAGTGCATAAAGGCTATCTACACCGGATTTCAGCCACCAACAGCGTGTGTTTCGGCACAATCCACGCGGTGTGACAATCGCGCCACAGCTAACCATGGCAAATTGGTCACAGGGGCGCGAGCAGGTCCGGATCGGCCGTTTTTTCAAGGGTTCCCAGCGCGAAAAGCCGTGTGGCATGGCCGAGTTTGCGGCCTGGCCGGGCTTCTGCCTTGCCATAGAGATGCAGTGCGACATCCGGCATGGCGGCCAGCGCCGGCCAGGCATTGTAGCTCTCGGGCCCGACCAGGTTCTTCATGACCGAATCGGCATGGCGACCCGGCTCCGGCAGCGGCAGGCCGGCGACCGCGCGGATATGCAGCTCGAACTGGCCGTGCCGGCAGGCATCCATGGTCCAATGGCCGGAGTTATGGGGGCGGGGCGCCATCTCGTTGGCCAGCAGGGTGCCATCCGGCAGCAGGAACATCTCCAGCGCCAGCACGCCCACCAGATCCAGTGCCGTGGCCAGCGCCGCGACATGGGCGCGGGCCTGGGCGGCAACCTGCCCGGGCACCAGGGCCGGGGCGAAGGTCAGGTCCAGGATGTGGTGGGCGTGGCGATTCTCCACCGCGTCGAAGGTCACGACGGTGCCATCCACCCCGCGCGCGGCGATGGCCGAGACCTCCTTCGCGAAGGGGATGAAGGCTTCCAGGATCAGCGGATGCGGGGCGAGGCGGCCGAAGGCTTCCGCCGCATCCTCCGGCCGGCGCAGCACCGCCTGGCCACGGCCGTCATAGCCCATGCGCGTGGTCTTCAGCACCGCCGGCAGCCCCAGCTCGGCGATGGCACCCTCCAGCTCCGACAGGCTGTGCACGGCCCGCCAGGGTCCGACCGGAATGCCGGCCTTTTCCAAAAAAGTCTTCTCGGCGATGCGGTCCTGGCCGATGCGCAGCGCGGCGACGCCGGGGCGGCAGGGCACCAGGGGGGCCAGGGCGTCCAGCGTCGCCGCCGGCACATTCTCGAATTCGAAGGTCACCACGTCGACGGCGGCGGCGAAGCCCGCCAGCGCGGCCGCGTCGGTATAGGCCGCGACGGTGCGGGCGGCGGCCACCTGCATCCCCGGGCTGTCATCCTCCGGCGCGAAGATGTGGCAGCGATAACCCAGCGCTGCCGCGGCCAACGCCGACATGCGGCCAAGCTGGCCGCCGCCGAGGATGCCGATGGTCGATCCGGGGGGCAGCGCCTCGCTCATACGGGGGACTCCGCCACCGCATCCGTCTGGGCCTGGCGGAAGGCGGCCAGCCGCGCGGCCAGGGCCGGATCCTCCAGCGCCAGGATGGCGGCGGCCAGAAGCCCGGCATTGATGGCGCCGGCCTTGCCGATGGCGAGTGTCCCCACCGGGATGCCGCCGGGCATCTGGACGATGGACATCAGGCTGTCCATGCCCTTCAGCGCATGGCTTTCCACCGGCACGCCCAGCACCGGCAGCGCGGTGAGGGAGGCGACCATGCCCGGCAGCGCCGCGGCCCCGCCGGCGCCGGCGATCAGCACCTTCAACCCGCGCCCGGCCGCGGCCTGGGCATAGTCATACATGCGGGTCGGCGTGCGGTGGGCGGACACCACGCGGGTTTCATGCGGCACATCGAGGCGTGTCAGCACATCCGCCGCATGGCGCATGGTTTCCCAATCCGAGGTGCTGCCCATGATGACGCCCACGCGGGGCGTGGGGGCGGTGGCTTCGGTCATGCAGGCCCTCGGGCTGGTCAGGCGATGATGTCGGGGACGAGCTGGCTTTCCAGCCAGGCGATCTCGTCCTTCAGCTTCAGCTTGCGCTTTTTCAGCCGCTGGAGCTGCAAGGCGTCGGTCCCGGCCTCATCCAGCCGGGCGATGACGGTGTCGAGGTCGCGGTGCTCGCTGCGCAATTCGTGCAGGCGGCGGAGGAGGCTATCGCGATCGGCCTGCATGGGCCCCCAAATGTTTCAGTTGGGTGTCTCAAACTTGGCGCTGGAAAGCGCCAGCCATCCGCATAACATGTCATTCGCGGGCGCAGAAGGGACGGTTGCGCGCCCGGGGCTGGTTATGCCGCCTGATCTATCCCTGCGGCGACCGCCTCTGGCGTGGATCGTGCCGCCGCTGCCCCGCAAGGCAACGGACAAGGAAGATTGCGCATGGCCGAGGCTGCACGTATCCGCTCCCTGGAGGCGCGGCACGCGACACTCGAGACGCGAATCGCTGAGGAAGGCGGCCGACCCCGCCCCGATGACCTGGCGCTGATGCGCCTGAAGCGCGAAAAACTGCGCCTCAAGGAGGAAATGGAGAAGCTCAAGACGCGCCACTGAGTGGTGTGCGGGCGAGGGTTCGACCCTCGCCCATTCGCGTCTCAGGCGGCCGCGTCGTCCAGCGGCTGCGGCGGCGGCACCGGCCCGCCATGGCGATCATTCGCCGTCCCCACCGCCTCATTCAACGCCGTCTGGGTGCAGAGGCCCAGCGTCACCGGGTCCCGCGGCTTGATATTGGCCGTGTTCGGGTGGGTCTTGTCCCGCACCTTGGCGATGGTTTCCTTGGTGGTCGCCAGCAGCTTCACGATCTGCGGGTCCGACAGCTGCGGGTAGTTGCGCAGCAGCCAGGCGATCGCATCCGGCCGCTCCGTCCGCTTCGCCACCGGGATGTAGCGCGCGCCCTTGCTGCGCTGCTTCGGCAGCGGGGTGGAGGATTCGGTCAGCACCAGCCGCGCCGCCGGATTGGCCTCGCAGCGGATGATTTCCTCCCGCTTCAACTGGTCATTGGCGATCGGGTCGTAGCCGACAATGCCTTGCGCCACCTCGCCATCCGCGATCGCCTGGACTTCCAGCGGGTGCATCCCGACGAAATCGGCAATCTGCTCGAAGGAGAGCGACGTCTTCTCGATCAGCCACACGGCGGTGGCCTTCGGCATCAGGGGCGTCTTCATCATGGGACCCTTTGTGGTTCGGGCCGCGGCCCGGGCATGCGACCACGCTGCCGCCGGGGCGCCCGCGCCTCGTCAATTTCGGATATAGAGAGCAGCCGGGGCCGGGTCAAAGGCTCGCGGGACCCTGGACGATAAGGAATGAGGCTGGCCGCATGATGATCGAGGAGGAGGGGCCGCGCCCGACCGGGCGCTTCAAGCCCCCGGTGATCGACCGCTGGGACGAAGCCGAGCTGCGCGCCTATATCGACCAGCTCCGGGCCGAGATCGCGCGGGCCGAGACCGAGATCGGAAAGCGCCAGGCCAGCAAGGCGGCGGCCGACCTGTTCTTCAAGCGGCCCGGCTGAGCCAACGAAAAAGGCCGGCGGATTGCTCCGCCGGCCCGGTTGGCAAGGAAGACGGCCTCAGGCCGCCTGGGCCTGCGGCGCCGCCTGCTCCAGCACCCGCTGCGTCTTGGGGGCCTGGATCTCGATCCGGCGCGGCTTCAGCGCCTCCGGCACCTGGCGCTTCAGCGCCACATGCAGCAGGCCGTGTTCAAGCTGCGCGCCCTCGATGACGATATGGTCGGCGAGGACGAAGCGCCGCTCGAAGGCACGGCCGGCGATGCCACGATACAGGACGCGGCCATTGTCCTGGGTATTGGCAGGGGCGGGCGCGGCCTTGCCGGCGACGGTCAGGGTGTTGTCATGCGCCGTGACCTCGATGTCGTCGGGACCGAAGCCGGCGACGGCCATGGTCAGCACGTAGCTGTCCTCACCGGTCTTCTCGATATTGTAGGGCGGGTAGCTGGGCCCATCCGCCGCCGCGCGGGCGTTTTCCACCAGGCGGGCCATACGGTCGAAACCGATGGCGGAACGGAACAGGGGCGAGAAATCGAAAGCGTTCACGGAAGACCTCCTGCGGTAGCAAGGTCGTTGCACGGCGGATCACCGGGTGGTCTGCCCCCGCTCAGCGGGCGACATGGTCCGGCTTCCGCGCTGTCGGCCCCGATCGGGCACCGCCAGCACGCAGGAGTTAGGCAGCCGCCGGAACGGCTTCAAGAGGGCGCCCAACACGCAAAAAGGGCGCGCCCATCGGGCACGCCCCCCTCGCCAATCGGGAACCCCGCGCCGGATCAGGCGGTCTTGCGGATGCCCAGGCCAGCGAACTTCTTGTTGAACTTGGCGATCTGGCCGCCCGTGTCCATCACGCGCTGCTGGCCGGTCCAGGCCGGGTGCGACTTGGGGTCGATGTCCAGGCGAATGGTGTCGCCTTCCTTCCCGTAGCAGGACCGGGTCGTATAGGCATAACCATCCGTCATGATGACGTTGATGGTGTGATACTCGGGATGGATATCGGGCTTCATCGCAGGGGCGCTCACGCTGATGGGCCCACCGACAGCGACCGGCAGGCGCGGGAAAACGGCCTATAGAGGACAGGCGGGGGCGGCGCAACCTTGCGGCCCAAGGGGCAGAAGCCCGCATCCCCCCATTGAGCCACCGCGCCGCTTGGCCGATCCTGCCATGGTCGCCCGGCCTCGGCGGCCTGTCATTGGGGAATGCCGCATGCGTCTGCAGGGAAAATCCGCCATCGTCACCGGCGCGGCCTCCGGCTTCGGGGAGGGCATCGCCCGCCGCTTCGCCGCCGAGGGCGCCTGGGTGATCTGCGCCGACCAGAACCTGGAAGGCGCCGCGCGCCTGGCCAAGGAGATCGGCGGCACCCCGGTCGGCGGCGATGTGGCGGAGGAAGCGGCGGTGCGCGCCATCGTCGCCCGTGCGGTGGAGGAGTTCGGCGGGCTCGACATCGTGCTGAACAACGCCGGCACCACCCACCGGAACAAGCCGATCCTGGAGGTGACGGAGGACGAGTTCGACCGGGTCTATGCCGTCAACGTCAAATCCATCTTCTGGATGGTGCGGGAAGCGGTGCCGGTGATGCAGCGCCAGGGGCGCGGCGGGTCGATCATCAACATCGCCTCCACCGCCGGCATCCGGCCGCGGCCGGGGCTGACCTGGTACAATTCCACCAAGGGGGCGGTGAACACCGCGACCCAGGCGATGGCGCAGGAATTCGCCAAGGACAATATCCGGGTGAACGCCGTCTGCCCGGTGATCGGCGCGACGGGACTGCTGGAGGCCTTCATGGGCGGGCCGGACACGCCGGAGATGCGGGCGAAGTTCGTGGCCAGCGTGCCGCTCGGCCGCATGTCCACCCCGGCCGATATCGCCAATGCCTGCCTCTGGCTGGCCGAGGATGCCTCCAACTTCATCACCGGGGTGCTGCTGCCGGTGGATGGGGGGCGCTGCGCATGAACCAGCCGGGGATCAACCAAGCCGTGTCGCCGGCCGATGCGGGCCGGCCGCTCAACATCATGTCGATCCAGTCCTGGGTCGCCTATGGCCATGTCGGCAACACCTCCGCCGTGTTTCCGCTGCAACGGCTGGGGGCGGAGGTCTGGGCGCTGAACACGGTGCAGTTCTCCAACCACACCGGCTACGGCGCCTGGCGCGGCCAGGTCTTTGCCAGCGAGCTGATCGAGGAACTGGTGCTGGGCATTGCCGAGCGCGGCGCGCTGGAGCGCTGCGATGCGGTGCTGTCGGGCTATATGGGCGACCCGGGCACTGGCGCCGCCATCCTCTCGGCGGTGGCCAAGGTGAAGGCGGCCAATCCGGGGGCGATGTATTGCTGCGACCCGGTGATCGGCGATGTCGGCCGCGGCGTCTTCGTCCGCCCGGGCATTCCGGAATTCATGCGCGACCGGGCGGTGCCGGCGGCCGATATCCTCACGCCGAACCAGTTCGAGCTGGAATGGCTGACCGGCCTGACGATCACCGGCCTCGACAGCGCCAAGGCCGCCATCGCCGCCTTGCAGGCCAGGGGGCCGCGCTGCGTGCTGGTGACCTCCCTGCATGTCGAGGACACGCCGGCGGATGCGATGGACATGCTGGTGGGGGAGGGTGGGCGCTTCTTCCGCATCCGCACCCCGCTGCTGCCGATTTCGGTGAATGGCGCGGGGGATGCCATCGCGGCGCTGTTCCTGTTCCACCGGCTGCGCTGGGGCGAGCCCTCCGTCGCGCTCTCGGCCGCCGCCTCCTCCATCCACGGGCTGCTGCGGCGCACGGCGGAGGCCGGATCCCGGGAAATCCTGACGGTCGCGGCGCAGGAGGAGTTCGTCACCCCGTCCCGCGTCTTTCGCGCCGTCGCCTGCTGAGGGCGCAACGCCAGGTCGCATGGCGCGTTTCTTCCGCAACGGGAGATCACGCCATGCGACACATCTCATCACGCCGGGCCTTTTTCAGCACCCTGGGCGCCGCCGCCGCCCTGCTCGCCACGCCCGCTTTCGCCCAGCAGCAGGACCTGCTCGGCGAGGTGCTACGCCAGTTCCAGGGCGGCGACCCGCGCGAGGCGCAGCGGCAGCAGGAGGAGGCGCACCGCCAGCAGCGCGAGCGGGAGCGCGAGGGCCGGGAACGCGACCGCGAGGCGCGGGAACGCGAGCGGGAGGCCTATGAGCGCGGCCGGGCCGAGGCGCGGGAGCGGGAATCGCGGCGGGAAGGCCGGCAGGGCCGCTACGGCCGGGAACAGCAGCAGCAGCAGCAGTTGCGTGAACGCGACCGCCAGCTCGCCGAGCAACAGCGCCGGTTGGCCGAACAACAGCGGCGGATCGAGGAGGAGCGGCGGCGTCTGCGCTGAACCCGCTTGTCGCCACGGGTCGCCGATGCAACGTTTCGCCAGCGGCCATCATGGCCGTGGGAAGGGCGACATGCGGCGCGCATCGGGGTCCATGCTTCTGCTCGCGGTGCTGATCACCCCGGGCTGCGTCACCAGCGGGTCTTCCTCCTCCGCCGATGACCGGCGCTGGATCAACCAGTGTCTGCGGGACAACCGGGATGCACGGGTTTCAACCCGGATCGTGCGCGACTACTGCACCTGCATGAACAACCGCATGCCGAACAGCGAGACCCGCTCCATCACCCAGTGGGAGCGGGCTAATCCGCGGGCGCGGGAGGCCTGCGAGCGGCGTTCCGGCTGGCGTTGAGCTATTCCGCCGCCGAGGCAAACTGCGCCTCATGCAGCCGGCGATAATGGCCATTCGCCGCCAGCAATTCCTGGTGGCTGCCCTGTTCCGCGATACCCTCGGGCGTCACCACCAGGATGCGGTCGGCATCGCGAATGGTGGCCAGGCGATGGGCGATGACCAGGGTGGTGCGGCCCGCGGCCAGCTCGGCCAGCGCCTGCTGGATGGCGCGCTCCGTCTCCGTATCCAGGGCGCTGGTCGCCTCGTCCAGGATCAGGATGGGCGGGTTCATCAGGAAGATGCGGGCGATGGCGAGGCGCTGCTTCTGCCCGCCGGAAAGCTTCACGCCCCGCTCGCCGATCAGCGTGTCCAGCCCCTCCGGCAGGTCGGCGATCAGCGCATCCAGCCGGGCGCGGCGGGCGGCTTCCAGGATCTCGGCATCGCTGGCGCCGAGGCGGCCATAAGCGATGTTCTGGCGGATGCTGCCGGCAAACAGGAAGACATCCTGCTGCACCAGCCCGATCTGGCCGCGCAGGGAGGCGAGGGTCATCCGACGGATGTCGATGCCGTCGATGGTGATGCGCCCGGCCTCCACCTCATAGAATCGCGGCAGCAAAGCGCAGATGGTGGTCTTGCCGGCCCCTGATGGCCCCACCAGGGCGATGGTCTCTCCCGGCGCCACCGACAGCGACAGGTCGCGCAGCACCGGCCGGTCCGGCGTATAGCCGAAGGTCACGCCCTCGAACCGCACGGCGCCCTTCAGTGGCGGGGCCTCGATGGCATCCGGCGCATCGGCGATGTCGGGCGCGGTGGCCAGCAGGTCGAGATAGGACCGGAAGCCGGCGATGCCCTTGGGATAGGTCTCGATGACGGCGTTGATCTTCTCCAGCGGCCGGTAGAACACGCCGACCAGCAGCAGGAAGGCGACGAAATCGCCGATGGAGAGCGTGCCCGCCACGATGAAGGCGGCACCCGCCAGCATCACCACAAGCTGCACCAGCCGCATGCCCAGGTAGTTCAGCGTCATGCTGATGGCCATGATGCGGTAGGCGTCGAGCTTGGTGGTGCGGTACTTCGCATTGTCCGCCGCGAACAGCTTCCGCTCATGCGCCTCGTTCGCAAAGGCCTTGACCACGCGGATGCCGCCGACGGCTTCCTCGATGCGGGCATTGAAGGCGCCGACGCGGCCGAACTGGGCCTGCCAGTTGAGCGTCATCCGCCCGCCGAAATGCGCCACCACCCAGCCGATCAGCGGCACGATCGCCGCCGTCAGCAGGGCCAAAGGCGGGCTGACCAGCAGCATCAGGGTGAAGGCGCCGAGGAAGGTCAGCACCGCGATCAGCAGGTCTTCCGGCCCGTGATGCGCGACCTCCCCGATATCCTCCAGGTTCTTGGTGACGCGGCCGACCAGGTGGCCGGTCTTCTGGTTGTCGTAGAAGCGGAAGGACAGCCGCATCAGATGGTCGAAGGCGCGACCGCGCAGCTCCGTCTCGATGGCGATGCCCAGCACATGGCCCCAATAGGTGACCACCGCCATCAGCCCAGCATTCAGCAGGTAGACCGCCAGCAGCACGGCCACCGCCAGCGCCACCACGCCCATGTCCTGCTGCGGCAGCAGATGGTCGATGAAGCCGCGCACGGCCATGGGAAAGCCAAGCTCCAGCAGGCCGGAGAGCGCGGCCGAGCCGAAGGCCACCAGCACCAGGCGGCGGTGCGGGCGGTAGAAGCCGAGGAATTGTCGGAGCATGGGGTGGCGATACACCACCCCATGCTTGGGCTGCAATCTCAGCTCGGCTCGATGCCCGCGGCGCGGATCAGGCGCTGCCAGCGCTGGCTGTCGGCGGCGAGTTGGGCGGCGAAATCCGCCTCGCTGGTCGGGCGCGGGGTCAGGCCGCGGCGGCTGAATTCAACGGCCACCTCCGGATCGGCCAGCACCTCCCGCAGCGTGTCGCCCAGGCGGGTGCGGATCGGGGCGGGGGTGGCCCTGGGCACCAGCACGCCGTCCCAGTTCAGCACCTCGAAATCGGCCAGGCCGGATTCGATCATGGTCGGCACATCGGGCAGGGATGGCGCCCGGCCGCGGGTGGCAACCGCCAAAGCGCGCAGGGTGCCGGCGGCGACATGGGTGGTGACGTTGCCGATCGGGGAGAAGGCGAAATCCTGCTCCCCCGCCAGCAGCCCAAGCATCTGCGGCCCTCCGCCACGATAGGGCACGGCCACGGTCTTCACCCCGGCGATGCTGTCCAGCAGGATACCGCAGAGATGACCCGGGGAGCCGACGCCGCCCGTGCCATAGGTCAGCGTATCCGGCCGCGCCTTCGCCGCCGCCAGGATATCCGCCACGCTGCGGAAGGGTTTTGTGGCCGGCACCACCAGCACATTGGTGGCGTTGAAGATCATCGACAGCGGCGCGAGGTCCGCGATCGGGTCGAAGGGCATGGAGCGCATCAGCGCCGGGTTCACAGCCAGCGTGCCGATATTGGCGGAGACCATCGTGGTGCCATCCGGCAGCGCCTTGGCCGCGGCATCCGCCGCGAGGTTGCCGCCGGCGCCGGCGCGATTCTCGACCACCACATTCTGGCCGAGACGTGCCGAAAGCCTGGGCTGGATGATGCGCAAGGCGGCATCGGAGGCGCCGCCCGGTGGGAAGCCGATCAGCAGGCGGATCGGCCGGTCCGGCGCCCATCCCTGGGCGCGGGCCAGGGATGGCGCGGCCAGGGTTGGCGCGGCCAGGGTTCCGGCCGGGGCGGCGAGCAGGGCGCGGCGCGACAGCATGGGCAAGGGTCCTTGCTATGGGTTCCTTGCAACCATGCAATCATCGCGCCATGAACGTGCCGCAGGCGATCCCTCACACCCTCCGCACGTTGATCGGCAGCGCCATGCCCTTCTGCGGGGTCGAGATATCCTTCCGCCAGGCGCTGTCGACAAAGTACTGGCCGAGGGGGATGAAGGGCACGTCCTGCCAGAACTGCGCCTGCAGCCGGCGGGCGATGCCCTTCTGGGCGTCGAGGTCCGGCGCCTCCAGCCATTCGTCGCGCAGTGCCTCCAGCGCCGGGCTGGTGGGCCAGCCGAACCAGGCCTGGCGGCCATTGGCGCGCAGCAGCGGATGCACGCCCGGATTGCCGAGGTCGACACCGCCGAACAGCACGATCAGCGCATTCCAGCCGCCCTGGCCCGGCGGTTCCATCCGGCCGCGGCGCTGCAGCACCGTGCCCCAGTCGCTGGTCGCGCTTTCGGCATTGAGGCCGGAGCGTTTCAGCGCATCGGTGAGCACCGTGGTCAGGGTGTTGTTGTTCACCACATCGGTCGGGTGCAGCACCGTCACCGGCTGGTTGGCGTAGCCGGCCTCCCGCAGCGCCGCGCGGGCCGCGTCGAAGCTGCGCGGACCGGTGAGGTTGGTGATGCCCTCGTCATTCACCAGGGGCGAGGAACGCGGGAAGGGACCCATGCCATCGGACCAGAGCGCCTTGTCGGTACCCATGATGGAGGTCATGAAATCGGCCTGGTTGATCGAATGCAGCAGCGCCCGGCGCACCCGCACATCATCGAAGGGCGCGTGCAGGTGGTTGAAGCGGAGATTCGCCATCAACCCGCCGAAATCCACCCGCTCCACCGTGATGTCGCGGTTGCGCGCCAGCACGGGGCGCAGGTCGGGCGCCACCTGCTCGTACCAGTCGATCTCGCCGGCCTGGATTGCGGCGGCGGCGGTGCCGGAATCCGGCATGATGTTGAACACCACCCGCTCGAAATGCGCGATCTTGGCGCCGCCCAGCAGGCTCGGCGGGTTCGGGTTCGGCACGTATTCGGCGAATTTCTGATAGACCACCCGGGCGCCGGACAGGCGCTCACTCGCCACGAAGCGATAGGGGCCGCTGCCCACGACCTCGGTGAAGGGGCGGGTCGGGTCGACCGTGGCGAAGCGCTCCGGGAAGATGAAGCAGGGGTAGGAGGAAGGCTTGCCCAGCGCCTCCAGCATCGGGCCGAACTTCTGCTTCAGGCGGATTTCGAAACGGCGCTCATCCAGCGCCGTCATCGATTCCGTGCGGGCGCGCAGCGTCTGGCCCAGCGTGTCCCGCGCCGACCAGCGGGCGATGGAGGCGATGGCGTCCTGGGCACGGATCGGCTCCAGGTCATGGAACTTGATGCCCGGGCGCAGGGTGAAGACCCAGCGCAGCCCGTCATCCTCCACCACATGCCCTTCGCAGAGCTGCGGGCGCATAACGAAGTTGGTGTCCGGGCCATACAGCGTGTCCCAGCACATATGGCCGTGGTTGCGCACGCCGTAGCTGGTGGTGTTCAGCGGGTCGAGCGTGGTGACATCCGCCTGCGGGATGAAGCGCAGGGTATGGGCGGCGGCGCCCTGGGTCAGGGCCGGGGCGGGCAGCCCGAATTTCAGGGTTCCGGCGGCGGCCAATCCGGCCATCAGGCTGCGGCGATACATGGTTCTCTCCGGCAAACGATTGCTCTCGGCCCAGCATGGGGCGGGGCGCGGTTGCGACGCAACCGCCCTTGAAGCGCGCGGCCCGCGCGGCCAGATGCGCGGCGGGTCCGGGCCCCTCTGGCGCAGCCGCGCGATGTCGGATCGTCTATCGCGGAGGCTGTTGCGCATGACCACCATCGACCCCAGCCCGGGTCCTGGCCGATGATCGGCGATCTGATTGCCTGGTTCGTCCTGGCCTTCCTGGTGAACCCCCTGACCGCGGAGGTGCAGTCCCGCCTGGCGGAGGCCAATGCCCCGCCGGCGGTGGTGGGACAGGTCGCGGCCTGTGGCGCCTCGGCCGCCCCGGCGTTGCTGCGGCGCGCGACGGAGGACCCCTGGTGGGCGATCCGGACCGGCATCGGCACCTGGATCGGCACGGTGCAGGCCGATGCCGTGCTGGCCGAGGCGGCGCCCAACTGCGGGCCGGCGATGCAGGCGGCGAGGCCCTATCTGCCGCGAAGCTGAGCAATTACGGCCGGCATCCGCCAAAACCTGCCCCCGACCCGGTTGCAAGCCGGGCAAAGCGGCGCGCATGATCCGCGCCGCAGACATAACGGGGAGGCCCTCGATGGCCATGATGATTTCGCGCCGCAGCGGCTTGCTGCTGGGCGCCGCCGCGCTTTCCGCACCCTTCATCCGCACCGCTCAGGCGCAGCAGACCTTCGAATGGGTGGCCGGTTCCGTCGGTGGCGGCTGGTACACCATGGCCGCCGGCCTTTCCTCCCTGATCGGCGAGGAGAATCCGAACATCCGCATCCGCGTGGTGCCCGGCGGTGGCCTGGCGAATTCCACCCGCGTGAACAACGGCCAGTCGCCGCTCGGCTGGGGCATCGATGCCTTCACCGCTGCCGCGGCGCGGGGCGAGGAGCCCTATACCACCAAGCATGAGCGCCTGCGCAGCCTCGGCACCGGCTACAGCCCGACCGAGCACAACCTGGTCCGCGCCGTCGGCACGGGGCCGGAGGGGATGCGCGAAATCCTGACCCAGCGGGGCCTGAAGATCGCCTGCCCGCAGCGTTCCTCCACCGATGAGATGACGCTTCAGCGCATCCTGCGCTTCCTCGGCACCAGCCCGGACAAGATCCGCAGCGAGGGTGGCCGCTACCTGAATGGCAGCTACGCCGATATCGGCGCGGCCTATGCCGATGGGCAGGTGGACTACCTCTATGCCGCGCTGGCCAAGCCGGCCGCGATCCTGACCGAGATCGGCCAGGGCCGCCGCGCCTCCCAGCTCGTCGGCTTCCCGGACGATGTCCGCAAGCACCTGGCCGATACCTACGCCTATGCCGAGGGCGTGCTGCCGGCGGCGACCTATCCGACGCTGCAGTCCCGCGACCTGATGGTCACCACCATGGACAGCGTGATCCTGGTGAATGAGAGCGTGCCGGATGATGTCGCCTATGGCATCACCCGCACCCTCATCAAGAACCGCGGCACGCGGCTGACGCAGATCCATGCCTCGATGGGCGCCTTCGACCCTGCCAAGGCCTGGCGCTACAACGGCGTGCCCCTGCATCCCGGCGCCGCGCGGGCCTTCCGCGAAGCCGGCGTGATGCCGGCCTGAAGTCTGGCAGGGCTGGCGCGGAAGAATGCGTGATCTCGCCGGCCCACTGAAGTGGGTCTGTTGGGCCTGGGCCGCCGCGGCTGCGGCGGTCCACCTGTATTTCGGCGGCACGGGGTTCCCCGAGCCGATCCAGATGCGCGGCTTTCACCTGCTGGTGTTCACGCCGCTGCTGTTCCTGTTGTACCCGGCCTTCAAGACCCGATCCCCCCGGCACCGGCCCTCGGTGCTCGACTGGGTCTGGGCCGTGGTGTCGGGCGTTCCGCATGCCTGGGTGATGTGGAACTGGATGGCGGTCGCCGACCGCATGGAATATGTCGACCCCTTCACGCCGACCATGATGGTGCTTGGCATCATCGCGATCGTCACACTGCTGGAGGCGATTCGCCGCGCGGTGGAGCCGGGCCTGGCCATCATGGTCGCCGTGTCGCTGGCCTATATGCAGTTCGGCTGGCTGGTGCCGGGGCTGCTGAATGCGCGGCCCTTCACGCCGCAGGAAATCGTCGAGGCCTCCTGGCTCGTGCCCACGGCCGGCGGTGTCTACGGTCCGCTGACCGGGATCGTCGCCACCATCATCGCCGTCTTCATCCTGTTCGGCAGCTTCATGCAGGGCAGCGGCACGGGGCGGCTGTTCTCCAATTTCGGCACGGCCGTGGCCGGGCGCTATTCGGGTGGGCCGGCCAAGGTGGCGGTCGTCACCTCCGGCCTGTTCGGGACGATGAGCGGCTCCTCCGTCTCCAACGTCATCACCACCGGATCGATGACCATTCCGCTGATGATGCGCGTCGGCTACCGGCCGGCGGTGGCCGGTGGGATCGAGAGCGCCTCCTCCGTCGGTGGTGCGCTGATGCCCCCCGTGATGGGGGCGGCCGCCTTCGTGATGGCGGAGATCACCAATATCCCCTACGGCAATATCCTGGTGGCCGCCGCCGCCGGGGCGGTGCTGTACTATTTCGCCATTCTCGCCGCCGTGCATTTCGAGGCGAAGAAGCTCGGTCTCCAGCCCGTGCCCGCCGCCGAGATCCCGGCATGGCGTGAGGTTCTGGCCGATGCCCATCTGGTGATCCCGATCGGCGTGCTGGTCTGGCTGATGACCGAACGCTGGTCCGGCAACTTCGCCGCCTTCTGCGCCACGCTCTCCATGGTCGGCGTCGCCTTCCTGCGCCGGCGCACGCGAATGACGCCGATGCAGGTGCTGGACAGCCTGGCCCGCGCCGGGCTGACCATGGCGCCGCTGGCCGTGACCATCGCCGGTGCCGGCATCGTCGTCTCCGCCCTGACCGCGACGGGCATGGTGGTGGCCTTCGGCGGCATCATCAAGGAAGTCGCCGGCGGCGACCTGGCGATGCTGCTGCTGCTGCTGGCGATCACCGTGCTGATCCTGGGCATGGGGATCCCGACCACGCCGAGCTACATCATCGCCGCCGCCATCGGCGTGCCGCAGGTGCTGGAACTGGGCAGCTACCTGAATGTCGACATGCTGCAGGCGCACATGTTCGTCTTCTATTTCGCGGTGCTGGCGGATACGACGCCGCCGGTCGCCGCGGCCGCCTTCGCCGCCGCCGCGATCGCCAAGGCCAGCCCGCTGATGACGGCGCTGCATTCCTCCCGCTTCGCCATTGCCGGTTTCGCGGTGGGCTTCGCCTTCATCTACGATCCGGGGATCATGATGCGGGGCGGGCTGGTGCAGATCTGCCTGTCCATCTCCATCATGGCCGGCGCCCTGGTGCTGTTCACCTCGGCCTATGCCGGCTTCCTGTTGGCGCCGATGGGGGCGCCGCTGCGCATGGCGCTCGGCGCGCTGGGCCTGGCGGTGGCCTTCCTGCACGCAATCCCTGACGCGGGCCGCTTCGCCCTGGCCTTCGGTTCCCTGGGCGTCGTGGCGGCATGGCAAATGGCGGCGGCACGAACCGCACGCCGCACGGAGGAACACCAATCATGATCCGCAAGACCTTCGCAGCCGCGGGGCTGCTGCTGTCGCTCGCGCTGCCCGCGCTGGCGCAGAGCGTGGCGCAGCCCGGGCCGACGCTGCAGGCGGTGCGCGCACGTGGCACCGTGCTCTGCGGCGGCCATCCCGGCGCGCCGGGCCTCGGCGTGATGGACAGCCGTGGCGTCTATACCGGCCTCGATGCCGATACCTGCCGCGCCGTCGCCGCCGCCGTGCTGGGCGATGCCGGCACCGCGCGCTGGACCATCCTCAACTCCGCCTCCCGCATGACGGCGCTGCAGTCGGGCCAGATCGATATCCTGCCGCGCAGCACCACCTGGACGCAGAGCCGCGACACCGCCAATGGCCTGAACTTCACCGCCGTGAACTTCTACGACGGCCAGGGCTTCCTGGTGCGCCGCAGCCTGGGCGTGACGCGCGGCGTAGAACTGGACGGCGCCAGCTTCTGCGTCACCTCCGGCACGACCAGCGAGCTGAACCTGGCCGACTGGGCACGCTCCAACAACATCCGCGTCCGCCCCGTGGTCTTCGAGCAGAATGACGAGACGCGCATCGCCTACCAGTCCAACCGCTGCGACGTCTTCACCACGGATGCCTCGCAACTGGCCGGCGCGCGTTCGGCCATGCAGAATCCGCGCGACCACGTCATCCTGCCTGACCGCATCTCCAAGGAGCCGCTGGCTGTCGCCGTTCGGCAGGGCGACGACCAGTGGTTCGATATCGTCCGCTGGACCGTCTATGCGCTGATCGAGGCGGAGGAACTCGGCATCACCCGGGCCAATCTGGACGAGATGCTGTCCAGCCCACGCCCCGATGTGCGCCGCCTGCTGGGCGTCACCGGCGACCACGGCCCCTTCATGGGCCTCGATCGCCGCTGGGCCTACAACGCCATCAAGGCGGTGGGCAATTACGGCGAGATCTTCGCCCGCCACCTCGGCGAGAACACGCCGATCGGCCTCGACCGCGGCCAGAACGACCTCTGGACCCGCGGTGGGCTGATGTACGCGCCGCCGATTCGCTAAACTTTCCGCATTCCGGTGGGGTAGAGCCGGCCCGCCGGCTCCGCCCGCATCGCTTCCAGCACGAAGCCGCGCGGCATTTCGACCAGCTCGTGCAGCGGCGCGGCATCCCGCGCCGCGTCCCAGGCGGCGGCCAGCGGGCGGCCCTCGCAGCCCTCCGGGCCCAGCCCCAGCAGATGCAGCACGGTGGGGGCGATGTCGGTGAGGTCGGCGGGGGACTGTGCCACCGCGCCGCGCCGGAACGGGCCACCCTGCATCACCAGCACCGTCGCCAGCTCCGCCCGGTGCAGCCCGCCATGCATGCCGCCACCCTCCGGCACATCCGGCGCATCGAAGGGCGCATGGCCGGGCAGGCCCCATTCATCGGCCTCCGCGCTGCCCGCAAACGTCGCGACCAGATCGGCGCTGCGCCGATGCCCGCTGCCGAGCACCGACAGCGCCATGGCCTGGCCCGCCGGCAGAATCCCCGGATCGCGCGCCAGCAGCGGCCCGGCCCAGGCCTGGGTCGCCAGGAATTCCGCCACCTGCGGCGCCAGCGCCTTGTCCCGGAACCACATCCCCGGCGCGGCGGCGGGCGCCACCACGACATCCACATCCGGCGCCATGCCGGTGCCGGCCCGAAAGCCCGCCCGCCGCAGCTCTGCCGCCAGCGACAGCTTGCCGCGCCCCGTCACATGGCCGTGGTCGGACAGCACCACGATGCCGATCTCCGCCGCATCCGGCTGCGCATCCCGCCAGGCCACCACCTGGCCCACAACCGCATCCGCCGCCGCCAACCCGGCCTTCGCCTCCGGCGACAACAGCCCGCCCCAATGGAAGGCGATATCCGGCTCCGACAGCCACAGCAGCGCCACATCCGGCTTCAGCTTCGGCAGCACATGCTCCAGCAGCACCCGCCCCGCATGCGCCACCCGGCCAAGATTCGGCACGGCATGGGCCGGGGTCTCGCCCAGCGCCGCCCGCACCTCCGCCGCCGTCGCGCCTTCGGTATCCTCGACATTCCAGCGAAAACCGCCCAGCCGCTCCGCCGCCGGATGCAGCAACCGCGCCGCCCCCGCCGTGCCCGCGCTGACCAGCGCAAAGCTGCGCCCGGCCGCCGCCAGCCTCTCCCCAAGGCTCAACCGCTCCAGGGGGCTCTCCGCCCCCTTCGCCATGGCCAGCACATCGGCCACCAGCTTCGTCCGCAACAACCGGTCCGGCGCCACCCCCGCATCGAACAAGGTATTCGCCACCATCCCATGCCCACCCGGCCGGCACCCGGTGATGAGCGACGGCGTCGCCACCCGCGTCTCACTCGGAAACACACTCCGCGCATTCGCAAACCGCGTCCCCGCCGCCACCAACCCCGCCAAATGCGGCGTCGCCGCGGCCGACACCATGTCCGGCCTCAACCCATCCAACGCCACCAGCACGAAACGCGACATCGACACGGACTCCTATGGTTGAGGAAGGTGGTGCGGGTGATTGCAGGGGGACGCTGTCCCCCTGCACCCCCTGCCAAAGGGACAGTGGTCCCTTTGGAATCCCGTTAAGGGGTAGGCGAGAGGAGGGGCATGGCGGGCGCGTCGGGACAAGCGGTCGCTCCGTGCCCCTCCTCTCGCCTACCCCTCATCCAAGGGATCGAAGGGGCCACTGCCCCTTCGCGGGAGGGTGCAGGGAGGGCAGAGCCCTCCTTGCAAACCACCCGCGCAACCCTCCTCACCGCAGGGTCGGGTCGAGGCGGTCGCGGAGCCAGTCGCCGAGGAGGGAGACGGAGAGGGTGGTCAGGATGATGGTGAAGGCCGGGGCGAGCAGGATCCAGGGGGCGCGGGTCAGGTATTCGCGGCCGTAGCCGACCATGGAGCCGAGGGAGGTGGCGGGCGGTTGCACGCCGAGGCCGAGGAAGGAGAGGCCGGATTCCAGCAGGATGATTTCCGGGAAGGCGAGGGTCATCGAGACGATGAGGGTGGAGGCGATGTTCGGCAGCACGTGGCGCCCGTAGATCCGCCAGGGGGTGGCGCCGAGTTGGCGCACTGCGGCAGCGTAGCCCTGGCCGTTGGCGGAGATCGCCAGGCCGCGGGCGATGCGGGCGTAGCGTTCCCAGGCGTGGAAGCCGAGCAGGCAGATGAACAGCACCATCGAGTTGCCGAAGAAGGCGAGGACGGACAGCGCCAGGATCAGGAAGGGCAGGCTGGCCGAGAAGTCGACCAGCGCCAGCACCACCTGTTCCACGAAGCCGCGGAAGTGGGCGGCGAGGAAGCCGAGGGTGGTACCGACCACGGCGCCGATGATGGTGGCGCCGAAGGCGATGAGAAGGCTCATGCGGATCGAGTAGATCAGGCGTGCCAGCACATCGCGGCCGAGTTCGTCCGTGCCGAGCGGGTGCAGCCAGGTGCCGCCCATGCCGATGGGGGGCGAGAGGCGGTTGCGCAGGTCGAGCGCGGTATAGGCATAGGGGCTGATGACATCGGCCAGCAGCGCGGTGGCGAGCATGGCGGCCAGCCAGACCAGGCCGAAGATCACCATCGGCGGTGGCAGCGGCCGCGCCTTGCGGGGCGCGGTGGTGGGCAGGGTGAGGGGGGCGGTGATGTCGGACATGGTTCAGGCCGCCGCGCGCTTGGGTTGGTTGCGAAGTCGCGGGTCGAGCAGGCCGTAGAGCAGGTCCACCACCAGATTGGCGGTGACCATGGTGGCCGCGACCAGCAGCAGGATGCATTGCACGACGGCGAGGTCCCGGTTGGCGACGGCGACGACGAGCAGGCGCCCGACACCGGGCCAGGAGAAGACGCTTTCGACGACGACGGCGCCGGCGATCAGGCTGCCGACCATGAAGCCCACGATGGTGACGGTGGGGATGGCGGCGTTGGGCAGGGCGTGCCCCCAGACCACCGAGCGCCACGGCACGCCCTTGGCGGAGGCCGTGCGGATATAGGGCTGGCCGAGCACTTCGAGCATCGCGGACCGGGTGAAGCGCGCCAGCACGGCGGCGCCGCCGACACCCATGGTGATGATGGGCAGGATGGCGTGGCGCCAGCTTTCCTGCCCGCCGGAGGGCAGCCAGCCGAGCTGCACGGCAAAGACCAGCACCAGCAACAACCCGAGCACGAAGGACGGCACGGTGAAGCCGGCGACCGCCAGCAGCATCACGGCGCGGTCGATGAAGGAGTTGCGGTGCAGCGCCGCGGTGATGCCGGCGGGAATGCCGAGGCCGAGCTTGATGATGAGCGCGGGGATGGTCAGCGCCAGGGTGGCTGGAATCCGCTCCGTCACCAGCACGATGGCATCGCGCCCGTCACGCATGGAACGCCCGAGGTCGCCCTGAAAGATGGCACCAAAATAGTGAAAGTACTGCAGCCACACGGGCTGATCGAGGCCCCAGGCCGTGCGGAAGGCGTCCACCGCCTCGGGCGGGGCATCGGCGCCCATAATGATCTGCGCGGGGTCACCGGACAGGCGCAGCACGATGAAGGCGAAAGTCACCACCATCACGATGGTGATGGCGGCGCGCAGCAGGCGGCTGGCGAAGAATCGCATCATGTCAGGCGGCCTTTTGCAGATTGCCGGGGGCGATCTCACCCTGGGCGACGTGGCAGGCCACGAGGCGGCCGTCGCCGGAGCGCGGCTTCAGCACAGGGGTTTCGCGTGCGCAGAGCGCGGAGGCGAAGGCGCAGCGCGGATGGAAGGCGCAGCCGGAGGGACGGTCGGCCGGATTGGGCGGGTCGCCCTGCAGCACGATGCCGCGGCCGATCTTGCCAGGATGCGGAATCGCGGAGACGAGCGCCTGGGCATAGGGGTGCGCCGGGTCGTGCAGCACCTCGTCCGGCTCGCCCTCCTCGACGATGCGGCCGAGATACATCACGGCCACGCGATGGCTCACCTGCCGCACGGCCCGCAGATCGTGGCTGATGAACAGGATGCCGAGGCCAAGGCGGGATTGCAGCTCCACCAGCAGGTTCATCACCTGCGCCTGGATCGAGACATCCAGCGCGCTGATCGGCTCGTCGCAGACCAGCATGGCGGGGTTGGTGGCGAGCGCACGCGCCAGCACGGCGCGCTGGCGCTGCCCGCCCGAGAGTTCGTGCGGATAGCGCTCCGCCTGGTCCGGCCGCAGGCCGACGCCACGCAGCAATTCGGCGACGCGCTCCTTTCGTTCGGCGGGCGTGCCGACGTTGTGGATCTCCAGCGGTTCCATCACCTGCGCACCGATCGGCAGGCGCCGGTCAAGCGCCCCCAGCGGGTCCTGGAACACCATCTGCATGCGCGCGCGAAGCTTGCGCCACTCCTGCGTGTTGGGCGTTGGCATGGGGCGGCCCTCGAAGGCCACGCTGCCGTCATCCGGCCGCTCCAGCCCCAGCACCAGGCGACCGGTGGTGGATTTGCCACAGCCGGATTCGCCCACGAGTCCCAGCGTGCGGCCCCGCTCCAGCGTCAGGGAGACGCCATCGACGGCGCGCACCTCGACCGACTTGCCCATCACGCCGCGCCGCATCGCGTAGCGACGCGTGATGCCTTGCGCGACGAGCAGTTCCCCATCCTTCCTCATGCGTAGACGGTCTCCGGATGCGGGGCTGGGAGGGTGGCGCGGATGCAGGCGGCGCGGTGGTTGCGCGCGAGGCTGACCTGCTCCGGCACATTGGCATCACATGCGGAGACATGCATGGCGCAGCGCGGCGCGAAGGCGCAGCCGGTCGGCATCGCCCAGGGCTCCGGCACGCCACCGGGAATGGCGGAAAGCGGGCGGCGCGGCCCATGCAGCGGCGGCAGGGCGCCGAGCAGGCCGCGGGTGTAGGGATGCGCCGGCGCCTCGAACAGCCGCGCGGTGGGCACCTGTTCGACGATGCGTCCCGCATACATCACGCAGACCCGCTCGCAGCTATCGGCGACCACGCCGAGGTCGTGCGAGATCAGCACCAGCGCCATCCCCGTCTCCCGCCGCAGCTCCTGCAGCAGGGTCAGGATCTGCGCCTGGATGGTGACGTCGAGCGCCGTGGTGGGCTCATCCGCCACCAGCAGTTCCGGCCGGCCGGCCAGCGCGATGGCGATCATCACGCGCTGATTCTGCCCGCCGGAGAGTTCGTGCGGCCAGGCATCGAGGCGGCGCGCGGCGTCGGGGATGCCGACCTGGTCGAGCAGCCGCTTCGCCTCGGCGCGGGCCTCGGCGCCATTCATGCCACGATGCAGGCGCAGCGCCTCCGTGATCTGCTTGCCGATGCGGTGCACGGGGTTGAGGCTGCTCGCGGGGTCCTGGAAGATCATGGCGATACGGCCGCCGCGCACGCGGTCGAGCACCTGCGGGCGCGCCGGCAACAACTCCTGGCCATCCAGCTTAACGCTGCCGGAGATGCTGGCGCGGCCGGGCAGCAGGCCCAGCGCCGCGAGCCAGGTGACGGACTTGCCGCAGCCGGATTCACCGACAAGGCCCACGGATTCGCCGGGCGCGACATCCAGGTCGATGCCGCGCAGCGCAGCCTGCCCATCGAAGCTGACGCGCAGGCCCTTGAGGGAGACGAGCGGCGCGCTCATGCGCCGACCCGCAGATTGCCGGGGCCGAAGACCATCGCCCAGCCATTCGCGGCGCGCCACTGGATGTCCTTGCGCTTCGCCGTGAAGGCGGCCGCCTGGTGCAGCACGATGTAGCCCGGGTCCTCCCGCTCCACGATGGTCAGCAGGCGGCGGAACAGCTCGCGGCGGCGGGCGATGTCGGTCTCGGCCTCCAGCGCGGTGGCGACGCGGTTGAAATCCTCATTGGCCCATTCGCCGTTGCGCTCGGATTCCGTGCGCGGGCCGAAGCTGCGCAGGATGCCGGCGACCGGGTCGCCGAAAATGGAGGTATTGGACCAATCTCGAACGCCGCGCCCCGGGGTGCGGGCGGTGACCTGCGGGAAGTTCTCCAGCATCTCGATCTGCACGTTCAGGCCCACGGCGCGCCACATCTCGACGGCGATCTGCCCGCTGGCCACCTGATTGGTGTAGTAGTTGTTCAGCAGGCGATAGGTGATCGGCTGGCCCTGGTAGTTCGCCTCCCGCAGCAGGCGGCGTGCCTCCGCCGGGTCGAAGCGCGGATTCTCCCAATCCGGGAGATACATGGCGCCGTAGCTTTCCAGCTGCATGCCGCGCGGAATCGCGGTGCGCCCGGCCCAGAGCGTCTCCACCAGCACGCGCCGGTCGATGGCATGGGTCATGGCACGGCGGATGCGCGCATCGGCCAGCACCGGGTTGGTCTTGTCAAAGGCCAGCTTGCGGATGTTGTTGATCGGGCTGCCCAGCACCTCGAAGCGGCTGTTGCGCTCCACGACGCTGATCTGGTCGGGCGGAATGTCGCAGGCGAAGTCATATTCGCCGGAGAACAGGCCGTTCACCCGGCCGGAGACTTCCGGCACCTCGACGAAGCGCAGGCGCCGCGCGGGCGGTCGGCCGCCCCAGTAGCTGTCATGCGCTTCCATGACGAGGGAGGTGTCGGGGCGGAAGTCCGCGATGCGGTAGGGGCCCGTGCCGACGGGCGCGCGGCCCCATTCCAGCCAGCTCGGCGCGGCGGCGAAAGCCTGGCGGGAGAGGATGGCGCCGACGCTCTGTGCCAGGCGGCCTTCCAGCGTCACATCCGGCGTGCGGTTGATGAAGCGCAGCGTGTTGCGACCTGTGATCTCGATCCGCTCCAGACCCGGATAGGTGCGGCGGCTGACGGCGACCACCTCGGCCGGCGGCTCCTTGGTCGCGGTGCCTGCCAGTACGCCGGATCGCCCCGTGCCGGCTGCGCCCTGCGTGCCGAACAGGCGCTCGCCGAAGGAGAAGGCGACATCTTCCGCCGTCATCTCCCGCCCGTCATGGAAGCGCACGCCCTGCCGCAGCGTGAGTTCCAGCGTGGAGGCATCCGGACGGCGCCATTCGGTGGCAAGGCCCGGAACCAGCTCCGCATTGCCGAGCCAGTTCGTGCCGACCAACTGCTCCGCATAGAGGCCATGGATGCGGAAGCCGACATTGGATTGTTCGCGCGGCGGCTCGAAGGTGTTGGAATTCGACAGCTTCTGCACGGCAATCGTCAGCGTCGGCCGGTCATCGCTCTGCGCGATGGCCGGCATCGCCAGCAGCGTCGGTGCCGCGAGAAGGGCACGGCGGGAGATCTTGGTCATGTTCAGGCTCCCCAGTTCCGGCTGCGGAAATCCATGGCGAAGGATTGCGCCGCGTTCCAGGCGATGTCGCGGCGCTTGGCCGTCAGGTTCACCGACTGGTGCAGCACGGTGTAGGCGGGGTCCTCGCGCTCCGCGATTTCCAGCAGGCGGCGGAACACCACACGGCGACGGGCGCGGTCGGTGCTGGTCTCCAGCTCACCGGACAGGCGGCCGAATTCCTCGTTGCGCCATTCGCCGATCTGCCATTGCTGGCCCTGCGGCCCGTGCTGCGCGGTGATGGAGGCGGTGGGGTCGTTGAAGCTGGCGCTGTTCGACCAGTCCCGCACGCCACGCTGGCCTTCGCGCGACAGCACCTGCGGGAAATTCTCGCGCATCTCGATCTGCACGTTCAGCCCGACCTGGCGCCAGCCTTCCACCAGGATCTGCGCGGTCGGCGTCTGGTTGGTGTAGTAGTTGTTCAGCAGGCGATAGGGGATGGCCTCGCCGCGATAGTTCGCCTCGCGCAGCAGGCGGCGTGCCTCGGCGAGGTCGAACTTCGGTGCTTCCCAATCCTGGTGGAACATCTCGCCATAGAAGGGGAATTGCAGCCCCTTCGGCACCGGCGCGCGGCTGTCCCACAGCGCCGCGGTGATGGCGTCGCGGTCGATGCTGTGGGTGAAGGCGCGGCGCACCAGCGGGTTGGCGAGCACCGGGTGGTTCTTGTCGAACACTGTCAGCCGATGGTTCATGATCGGGCCGCCGACCACCTGGTGGCGCGGGTTGCGTTCGATCTGAACGATCTGGTCGGGCGGCATGTCGCAGGCGAAGTCGGCCTCGCCGGACAACAGCATGTTGATGCGCGACGCCACCTCCGGAACTTCCATGAAGCGCAGCCGCGCGATCGGCGGGCGGCCACCCCAGTAATCGTCGAAGGCTTCCAGGATCAGCGACTGGTCGGGGCGGAATTCCGCGACGCGATAGGGGCCCGTGCCGATGGGTCGGCGCGCCCAGTCGAGCCAGGAGGCAGACTGCTCGAAGGCGTGGCGGGAGAAGATCGCGCCGACATTGCGGCTGATGCGGCCTTCCAGCGTGACGTCGGGCACCTTGTTCACGAAGCGCACCGTGTGGCGGTCCACGATCTCGATGCGCTCGAAGGCCGGATAGGTGCGGCGCGCCACGGCGAGCACCTCGGGCGGCGGTGTGCGGCCGGGGTTCTGGCCAGGGATCACGGCGAACAGGTTGCGCGCCTGCTCCACCGTCATGCCCCAGCCCATGCGTTCCGCGCTGAAGGAGAAGGCGACGTCTTCCGCCGTCATCTCCCGCCCGTCATGGAAGCGGACGCCGCGGCGCAGCGAGAGCTCCACCGTGCGGTCGTCGATGCGGCGCCAGGATTCGGCGAGCGCCGGCTTCAGGCCGAGATCGCCGGTCCAGCTCTGCTCGATCAGCGTCTCGGCATAGCTGTGCCAGGTGCGCGTGCCGACATTGGACTGCTCGCGCAGCGGCTCCAGCGTGTTGGTGTTCGCCAGCTTCTGCACCGCGATGGTGATGGTCGGACGCTGGTCCGCCTGCGCAATCGCGAAGCGCGGCAGGATCAGCGAGGCGCCGGCGAGCCCGAAGGCGCCGCGGCGGGTGAGGGTGGTCATGTTCAGGCTCCCCAATTGCTGCCGCGGAAATCCATCACGAAGGACTGCGCGGCGCGCCAGGCGATGTCGCGGCGCTTGGCGGTGAAGTTTCCGTTCCGATGCAGGACGGTATAGGCAGGGTCCTCGCGCTCAATGATCTGAAGCATTCGCCGCCAGGCCTGGCGCCGACGCGGGCGATCGACGCTGGACTGCAATTCGGCGGCGAGTGTTCCGAACTCCTCGTTGCGCCATTCGCCGCGCACCCAGGGCGCGCCACCGCGGCCGTAATTGGGCACCATCTGCGCGGCCGGATCGGGCAGGGTGGAGGATTGCGACCAGTCGCGGATGCCGGGCTGCGTCGCACGGCCGGTGATCTGGCCCCAATTCTCCATCATCTGGAGCTGCACATTGAGGCCGACCGCGCGCCAGCCTTCGACCAGGATCTGCGCCGTCGCGGTCTGGTTGGTGTAGTAGTTGTTCAGGCAGCGATAGGGGATCGGCTCGCCACGATAATTCGCCTCACGCAGCAGGCGGCGCGCCTCAGCCATGTCGAAGCGCGGCACCTGCCAGTCTGAGACCAGCATGTCGCCGTAGAAGTCCCATTGCAGGCCACGCGGGATGTCGATGCGCCCGGCCCACAGCGCCTCCACGATCGACTGACGGTCAATGCTGTGGGTCAGGGCACGACGGACCAGCGGATTGGCGAGCGACGGGTGCTGCTGGTCGAAGCAGATGATGCGGGTGTTGTTGATCGGGCCGCCGGCGACCTCGAAGCGAGGATTGCGTTCGATCTGCACGATCTGGTCGGGCGGAATGTCGCAGGCGAAATCCACCTCGCCGGACAGCAACGCATTGATGCGGGAGGCGACTTCGGGAACCTGTACGAAGCGCAGCCGGCGGATCGGCGGGCGGCCCTGCCAGTGGTGGTCAAAGGCTTCCAGTACCAGCATCTGGCCGGGCCGGAAGTCGGCAACGACATAGGGGCCGGTGCCCACCGGCTTGCGCGCCCAGTCCTGCCAGCTCGGCGCGGCCTCGAAGGCGCGGCGATTGGCGATGACGGCGGCGGTGCGCGCCATCTGGCCTTCCAGCGTCAGGTCAGGCGTGCGGTTGATGAAGCGGACGGTGCGCGCATCCACCACCTCCATCTTCTCGAAGCCCGGGAAGATGCGGCGTGCGGTCTGCGCGCCGCCGGCGGGCGGCGCCTTGCCGCCCTCGCTGCCACCCCACATGCGTTCGGGGCCGAAGGAGAAGGCAACCTCCTCCGCCGTCAGCGGATCGCCATTGTGGAAGCGCACGCCATCGCGCAGCGTGAATTCGACGCTGCGGTCGTCGATGCGGCGCCAGGCGCTGGCCAGGCCAGGGCGCATCGCCATGTCGCCGATCCAGTCCGTATCGACCAGCGGCTCCACATAGTTGCGAAAGATGCGGGTGCCGACATTGGATTGTTCCGTCAGCATCTCCAGCATGTTGGAGTTGGTGATCTCCTGCACCGCGATGGTGATGACCGGGCGTGTATCGGCTTGCGCCAAAGCGGGCGCGGCCAGCGCGACAGGCAGGCCGGCGCCCAGTTTCAGCGCGGAACGACGGGACAGTTTCATGGGCTCAGGCCCCCCAGTTCTGGCGGCGGAAATCCATCACGAAGGATTTCGCGGGACGCCAGGTGATGTTGCGGCGTTTCGCGGTGAAGTTGGCGGTCTGGTGGATGACGTTCACCACCGGGTCCTCGCGTTCCATGATCTGGAGCATGCGCGCCCAGATGGCGGCGCGGCGCGTGCGGTCCGTGCCGGATTCCAGCTGCGGGACCAGCGCCATGAACTCGGCATTCTTCCACATGCCGTTGCGGCTGAGCGAGCCGCGCGGACCATAGGTGGTGGGAACGAAGGAGACGGGGTCGTTGAAGAAGGCGGTGACGGAGTGTTCGAACATGCCGCGGCCGGGGCCGGCGGCCTGCGCCTGGCCCCAATTCTCCACCATCTGCATTTCGACATTCAGCCCCGCGGCGCGCCACATCTCCATCATCACCTGACCGGTGGAGGTCTGGTTGGTGTAGTAGTTGTTCAGCATGCGATAGGGGATCGGATCGCCGCGGTAATTCGCCTCGCGCAGCAGGCGGCGGGCTTCCGTGACGTCGAAGCGCGGCACGGACCAGCCCTGCGCCATCATGCCCTCGAAGAAGGGGAATTGAAGGCCGGCGGGGATTTCGGTGCGGCCGGCCCAGAGGCTGTCGACGATGGCCTTGCGGTCCACAGCATGCGTCATCGCGCGGCGGACCAGAGGGTTCTCCAGCACCGGATGCGTCGTGTCGAAATGCGTGACGCGGTGGTTCATGATGACGCCACCCACCACCTCGAAGCGCGGATCACGCTCGATGGTCGCGATCTGGTCGGGCGTGATGTCGCAGGCGAAGTCGTATTCGCCGGCGAACATGCCGTTGATGCGGGAGGACAGCTCCGGCACTTCCAGGAAGCGTATCTGGCGGATCGGCGGGCGGCCGCCCCAGTAGTCGTCGAAGGCTTCCAGCACCAGACGGCTGTCGATGCGCCATTCGGCGACACGATAGGGGCCGGTGCCGATCGGTGATTGGGCGAAGCGGCTCCAGCCACCGGCGCGCGCAAAGGCCTCCGCAGGGAAGATGCTGCCGGCGCGGTGCGAAAGGCGGCCTTCCAGCGTCACGTCACCGGTGCGGTTGACCCAGCGGAGCCGGTGTGGGCCGAGCACTTCCACCTTCTCGAATCCCGGGAAGGTGCCGCGTGCACCAGCCACGACTTCGGGCGGCGGCGCGGCGGGGCCGGCCAGGCCCTCGCGGCCGAACATGCGTTCCGCGCTGAAGGTGAAGGCCACGTCTTCGGCGGTCAGCCTTGTGCCGTCATGGAAGCGGACATCGTCGCGCAGATCGATCTCGACGGTGCGGTCATCGATGCGGCGCCAGGCGCTGGCCAGGCCCGGGCGCAAGGCGAGATCGCCCGTCCAGTCCGTGTCGATCAGCGGCTCGCCGAACAGGTTGTACCACCGCGTGCCGACATTGCTGGCTTCGCGAATGATATCCAGCGTGCCGTTATTGGCGATCTTCTGCACGGCGATGGTGATGACGGGGCGCTGGTCGCCCTGGGCGATGGCGAAGCGCGGCAAGGTGGCCGCCGCCGCGCCGATCGGCGCGGCGGCCAGCAGGGTGCGGCGGCGGAGCATGGATCAGGCCCCCCAGTTGGTGGCGCGGAAATCCATCGCGAAGGCTGGGCTCGCCTTCCAGCGGATATCCTTGCGCTTCGCCGTGAAGGTCGCGTTCTGGTGGATCACGGTATAGGCCGGGTCCTCGCGCTCCGCGATCTCCAGCATGCGGCGGAAGACGGCGCGGCGGCGCGGGCGGTCGGTGCTGGTTTCCAGCTCGACCGACAGGCGGTTCATCTCCTCATTCGTCCATTCGCCGACCTGCTGCTGCTGGCCGTTCGGGCCGTGCTGGTTCACCAGCGAGGAGACCGGGTCGTTGAAGGGGGCGCTGTTGGACCAGTCGCGCACGGCGCGCGTCGGGCTGCGCTCCAGGATCTGCGACCAGTTCTCCTTCATCTCGATCTGCACGTTCAGGCCGACCTGGCGCCACATCTCGACCAGCACCTGCGCCGTCGCATTCTGGTTGGTGTAGTAGTTGTTCAGCAGGCGATAGGGGATCGGCTCACCGCGATAGTTCGCCTCGCGCAGCAGGCGGCGGGCGAGTGCCGGGTCGAAGGCGGGCACGGACCAGTCGGCGTGGAACATCTGGTCGTAATAGGGCCACTGGAGACCCTTCGGCACTTCCGTGCGCCCGGCCCAGAGGCTGTCCACGATCGCCTGGCGGTCCATCGCATGCGTCAGCGCGCGGCGCACGCGGGCATCGCGCAGCGCGGGGAAGTTCTTGTCGAAGCAGATCAGGCGATGGTTCAGGATGGTGCCGCCCTGCACTTCGAAGGCGCTGTTCGCCTCGATGCCCGGGATCTGGTCCGGCGGCAGGTCGCAGGCGAACTGGTACTGGCCGGAGAGCAGGCCGTTGATGCGGGAGGACACCTCCGGCACCTCGACGAAGCGGATCTGCTTCAGCGGCGGGCGGCCGCCCCAATAGGCGTCATGCGCCACCAGCGTCAGCGACACGTCCGGGCGATATTCGGCCACCATATAGGGGCCGGTGGTGATCGGCTTGCGCGCCCATTCCAGCCAGTTTGCGGCTTCCTCGAAGCCACGGCGGCTCATGATGTCGCTGCCGTAGCGCGAGAGGCGGCCTTCCAGCGTCACATCCGGCGTCGCGTTGTGGAAACGCACCGTGTACTTGTCCACGGCCTCCACACGCTCCAGCGCCGGCCAGGAACGGCGGGCGACGGCGGGAACCTCCGGCGGCAGTTCCTTGCCGGCGCGTGGCGCGGGCATGCCCTCGCCGATCGGGATGGTGCGGCCCTGGGCGGTCGCCAGCGTATTGCCGAACATGCGGTCGCGGGAGAAGGAGAAGACCACGTCTTCCGCCGTCATCTCGTCGCCATTGTGGAAGCGCACGCCCTGGCGCAGCTTCAACTCCACCACCTGGTCGGAGATGCGGCGCCATTCGGTGGCGAGCCCCGGCACGGCGCCGAGCTGGCCGAGCCAGTCGCGGCCGATCAGCCCTTCCCACAGCGAGGAGAAGAACACGCGCTCCCCCACATTGGACTGCTCGCGCAGCACTTCGAGGGTGTTGCTGTTCACCACCTTCTGCACGGCGATGGTGATGGAGGGGCGGTTGTCGCCGTGCGCGATGGCGAAGCGCGGCAGGGCCAGCGCGGCCGGTGCGGCGAGGATCAGGCGGCGGGAGATCTGCATCGATATTCTCCTTATTCGGCGGCGGCGCGCAGCGCGGGCGGCGCCGGGCGGCGCTCGTCCAGGCCCTGCGGTGTGGCGCGGAAATGGGTCAGCGTGCGGTCGGCGTGGCGCAGGCGCAGCGACAGGGCGCGCTGGGCGTAGTCCTTCACGCGGGCGGCGTATTCGGGATCCTCGGCGCGGTTCTCGAACTGGTTCGGGTCGCGCTTCAGGTCGAAGAACAGCGGCGGCAGGGCGGCGAAGTGGACGTATTTGTAGTCGGCATCCTGCACGACGCAGAGGCTCGACGTGTCCATCGTCAGGCCCAGTGCCGTCTCGGGCTGGGAGTAGTGGATGTCGCGGAAGTCGTATTCGTAGTGGTGCAGCTCACGCCAATCGGCGGGCTTGTTGCCGGCCAGAACCGGCAGCAGCGAACGGCCGTCGCAGGCGCGCGGCACGTCGCCGCCGAGGATGTCGAGGATGGTCGGCATCACATCGACGCTTTCCGTCAGCGTGTCGTCGATCAGCCCGGCCTGCGCACCGGCGCCCTTCACCACCAGCGGAATCCGAAAACTCTGGTCGAAATAGCCGAGCTTGCCGAGCAGCCAATGGTCGCCGAGTTGCTCGCCATGGTCGGAGGTGAAGATGATGGTCGTGTCATCCCACTGCCCAGTCTGTTCGAGATAGGCGAAGACGCGGCCGAGCGCGTCGTCGATCTCGGTCATCAGGCCGCAGTAGCTGGCGCGCATCTGGCGGATGCTGGCCTCGTCGAGGCCCGCGCCGGCACCCTGGCCGCCACGGAAGAAGCTGGCCTGGCCGATGGCGCGCAGGTAGTGGCGCAGCAGCGGGTGCTGTTCCGCCTCCTCCTCCCAGCGCGGCGCGCGCACGGGGGCCGGCATGTCCGCCGGGTCGTACATGGTGTTGTAGGGCGCGGGCGCGATGAAGGGGGGATGCGGGCGGTAGTAGCCGAGGTGCAGGAACCAGGGCTTCTCGCCCTTGCCCTTCAGATAGGTCAGCGCCTTTTCCGTGAAGAAGCTCGTGTCCGACAGTTCCGAAGGGATGCGGGAGGGGCGGTTGGTCGCGCCCGGCACGGCGTCCTCACCCTCCGGCAGCCAGATGTCCTCGCGCTTCGCCGGCAGTTCGTAGCCCTGATGCGCGAGCCAGCCGAAATAGCCGTCCATGTTCGGCTCGAAGGCGCCGACACTGCGAAAGCCGTCCATCAGATCGCCGAGCGTGGTGAAGCGCGGGTCCTTCGGGCCGGTGGTGCGCGGGTCCGGCGTCGTCGTCGTGTAGCCGATCAGCGCCGGGTCGTAGCCGATCAGGCGAAGCTGCTTGCCGAGGTTGGTGTGGCGCGCATCCAGCGGCACCGTGTTCTGCACGGCGCGATGGTTCATCAGATACAGGCCGGTCAACAGGCTGGCGCGCGCCGGGCCGCAGGGGACGGTGTTGGTGACGTGGTTGCGGAAGGTGACACCCTCGCGGCACAGCCGGTCCAGGTTCGGCGTGCGCAGGAAATCCGCGCCGAGGGCGGGCACGAAATCCGCCCGCCACTGATCCACCACGATGAGAAGTACGTTTTTCCGCCTGGCCATGCTGCGCCGCTCCATTCGATGCGGCGGGGCTTAGCCGGGGAGTGGCGACCGTCTTGTGACGGCTCGGCTTAGTCTTTGTGACAGAAGGCCGGGTCGTGCCGTTCGCAGAACTGCTCTGCGGACAAGCGACGGATGTCATCCAGTCCTGCGGCCAGCTTGTCGCGCGACCAGTCCCACCAGGCGATGCGCCGCAGGCTGTCCTGCACCGCCTGCGGGAATCGGAAGCGCAGAATCCGCGCTGGATTCCCCACCGCGATGGCGAAAGGCGGGATGTCCTTCGTCACCACCGCACCCGCGCCGATCGCAGCGCCAGTGCCGATCGTGACGCCGGGCAGCACCACCACGCCATGGCCGATCCAGACATCATGGCCCAGCGTGACATGGTGTTCGCGCCGCCAGTCGAAGAAGCCGGCCTCATCCTCGCCCAGGCCATAGGCGCTGGCCCGATAGGTGACGTGGCTCAGCGCCACGCGCTGCAGCGGGTGGTTGCCGGGGTTGATCCGCGTATGGCTGGCGATGGAGCAGAACTTTCCCACCGTCGTGTAGATGATCTGGCTGTCCTGCACGACGTAGGAATAGTCGCCGAAGCTGGTCTCCGCGACCGTCGTGCGGGCGCCGACTTCCGTATAGATGCCGAACTGGCTGTCGCGCACCTGGGCGGTCGGATCGATGCAGGGCTCCAGCCCCAGGGTCTTCTTCGCCGTGGCAGGGTCACGGTAGGGAGTTGTGTCTTTCATGACGGGCAGGATGCGCCGGCCCTGTTGCATTCGTTTGACGGATTTGTGGCGCGGCGGGGAAGGGCGCTTGATGGCCGGGGCTGGTTGGCTAATTGTTATGCTATATAGCTTTCAAGGCGCGCCCCGCTGAAGGCCGGGGCGGCAGGGGAGAGAGGCGATGCGCACCCAGATCGGCATCATCGGCGCCGGGCCCGCCGGCCTGCTGCTGTCCCACCTGCTGCACCTGGCGGGCATCGACAGCGTGGTGCTGGAAGCCCGGTCCCGCGCCTATGTCGAGGAACGGGTTCGCGCCGGGCTGCTGGAACAGGGCAGCGTCGACACGCTGACCGAGGCCGGGGTGGGGGAGCGCCTGCACCGCCAGGGCCTGGCGCATCACGGCATCGAGCTGCGCTTCGACGGCAAGGGCCACCGCATCCCGCTGACCGAGCTGACCGGCAAGGTCGTCACCATCTATGGGCAGCAGGAGGTGGTGAAGGACCTGATCGCCGCCCGGCTCGCCGCCGGCACCCGTTCCGGCAATCCGCCGATCCTGTTCGAGGTGGCGGATGTCGCGGTGCATGACGTCACCTCCGACAGCCCGCGCATCAGCTTCACGCATGAGGGCCGGGCGCAGGTGCTGGATTGCCTGTTCATCGGCGGCTGCGACGGCTTCCACGGCATCTGCCGCGGCGCCATCCCGCCGGAGATCATCCGCACCTATGACCGCATCTACCCCTTCGCCTGGCTCGGCATCCTGGCCCATTCCAGGCCGGTGTCGGAGGAGCTGATCTACGCCCGTCACAGCGACGGCTTCGCGCTGGCCACCATGCGCAGCGAGACCGTGACGCGCATGTATCTGCAATGCACGCCGGATGAGGACCTTTCCCTCTGGCCCGATGACCGCATCTGGGCGGAGCTGCACAAGCGGCTGGGCTGTGGGCCGGAATTGCAGGAAGGTCCGATCTTCCAGAAGGGCGTCACCGCC
Organism: Falsiroseomonas oleicola; assembly: GCF_019029495.1. Taxonomy (GTDB): domain Bacteria; phylum Pseudomonadota; class Alphaproteobacteria; order Acetobacterales; family Acetobacteraceae; genus Falsiroseomonas; species Falsiroseomonas oleicola. The sequence continues at coordinate 21,668 of NZ_JAERQM010000008.1, read as the reverse complement.
ATGCGCAGCTACGTGGTGGAGCCGATGCGCCATGGCCGGCTGTTCCTCGCCGGCGACGCCGCCCATATCGTGCCGCCCACCGGGGCCAAGGGCATGAACCTGGCGATCGCCGATATCCGCGTGCTGGCGCGCGGCCTGGAGCGCTACTTCGCGAAGAACGACGCGGATCTGCTGGAGCAATACTCGCAAATCTGCCTGCGCCGCATCTGGAAGGGCCAGCGCTTCTCCTGGTGGATGACCTCCATGCTGCACCGCTTCGACGGGGACGACGCCTTCGAGCATCGGGTGCAGGTGGCGGAGCTGGATTATGTCGCGACCAGCCGCGCGGCGATGACCACGCTGGCGGAGAATTATGTCGGGCTGGACTACGAAGTGTAGCTTTCGGCCAGCAGCGCGGCCAGCACGCGCTGCGACGCCTCCCCGATCGGCCCCGGCGCGCGGCAGGTGATCAGCGCCTTCCACAGCGCCCAGCCACGGGCGCGCGCCCAGGTATCGTCGCCGAGCGGCAGGCTGTCGCGAAACCGTTGGCGCGCCGCGCCCGCGAAGATGGTCCAGGCCGGCACCAGGTCGCAGGCCGGGTCGCCGGTGCCCAGATTGCCGAAGTCGATCACGGCGTGGAGCTGCCCCGCGCGCAGCAGCAGGTTGCCAGGCGCCACATCGCCATGGACCCAGACCGGCGCGCCCGCCCAGCGCGAGGCCAGCGCCGCATCCCAGATCGCGGTCGCCGCCGGCGCGTCGATCTCCGCGCCCAGCGCCGCGATCGCCGCGCGGGTTTCCCCGTCATAGACGGCGAGCTGCCCGCCGCGATGGAAGTTGTGCGCCCCGGCCGCCGGACCCTCCTGCGCCGTGATGGATTGCAGCACCCGCAGGAAGCCGGCCAGATCGGCGGCGAGGCGGCAGGGATCGGCGATGCGCTCCGGCCGCGCCGTCTCGCCCTCGATCCAGTCGTAGATCGACCAGGGGAAGGGGAAATCCGCGCTGGGCCGGCCGAGCGCGATGGGGCGCGGAATCGGCAGGGGCAGCAGGGGCGCGAGGCGCGGCAGCCAGGCCTGTTCCTTCGCCACCTGGGCCACATAGCGCTCGGCGCTGGGCAGGCGGATCAGCAGATGGGCGCCGAGGCGAAAAGTCAGGTTGTTCTGCCCGCCCTCGGCCAGCGGGCAGACCGGGAAATCGGCCCATTGCGGAAATTGTGCCTGGACCAGCCGTCGGGCCAGGGCTGCATCGCGAAGGCTCATCGGTATCCGTGCTGACATTCCGCGGCGCGCGTAGCAGGCTTGGGGGCGATCGAGGCGTGAAGCTTGCGTGGCGCTTCTCAGCCGCAGTCGTGAAACCCGCCACCCGGCAGCGGCACGATGTCGAGGATGCCCAGCACCCGGAAATCCGCACCGCCCGGCGCCAGGAGCAGCGCCGCGCCTTCCGGGAAGGCGCGGCCGCCCACGCTGTCACCCGCGACCATGATGGCCGGCGTGCGATGGCCGACCAGCACGCGGTTGGTGCCGGCGGGGACGGGTTCGGAGAACAGGCGGCGATGCTCCGCCAGCACCCAGGCGAGGCGCCCGCCGGCATAGTCATCCGCCAGCAGGCTGTCCGTCACCACCACCTGCTCGGCGCCGAAGGCCAGCTCCGCCGTGTCCTGCGCCCGGAACACCGGCCCGGCCAGCACCGGGCGCGTGACAGGAATGCCGAGCTCCTCCAGCCGGCGGCCAATTGCCGCCGATTGCGCGCGGCCCTGCGGCGAGAGGTTGCGCTGGCCAGGCCGGTCGCCGAGGCGGAAGCTGCGGTCGCAGGGCTGGCCGCGGGTATCGGCATGGCGGAAGAACAGCACCAGCCCGCCCTGGCGCAGCCGGTCCAGAAGGGGTCCCGCCTCCGCGACGCCCTGGGGCACCAGCCGTCCCTGCGCCACAGCCGGGCCGGCCAGCAGCGCCAGCCCGAGCAGGGCGCGGCGGTCAACCGCCAAGGATCGCCTCCACCACCTCCTGCACCTCCAGCGCCTCCCGCAATGTGGCGAGGTTCTGGGGCTCGCCCCGGGTCAGGGCCGCCAGCTTCGAAAGCTGGTCGCGCAGCACCATGGGCCGCATGCGCTCATTCGGCAGGGCGTCCGGGGCTGGGCGGTAGATGCCGTCGGCGTCCCGCTTTTCGGCAAAGGACCAGTCGCGCAGGCGGATGCTGCCGGTCTCGCCTTCCAGCCGCCATTCGTTGGATTCATCGCGATCGGTGCCGCCGACCTGCCCGGCGAGATCCACCGGGACGCCGCCGGCGGTGAGACGTGCTTGCACCGCGATCTCCGACCCATCGCCCGCCGGGAAGGTCGCGTCACGCTCCAGCAGCACCAGCGGGCCGAGCTGACGGCGCGTCAGGAACAGGAAATGCGACAGCACCTCCCGCGTGAAGCCGCCTTCCGCCCGCTTCGCCAGCCAGCTCGCCGCATCCTGCTGCCAGCCGCGCGGCCATTTGGCGAAATCGGCGCGCAGTGTCAGGGCGCGGGGCGCGCCGATCCCCGCCCGCCAGGCGGAAAGCTGCGCCACGGCGGGGGAGGAGGCCATGGGGAAGTTCACCGCCGCCCGCGCCTCGCCGGCCTCGGCCGCCGCCACGAAGTCCCGCGCGGCGGCCAGGTTGGCGGCCAGCGGCTTTTCCAGGAAGGCGGCGCGGCCGGCGGCGAAGGCGGCGCCGGCATGCTCCAGATGCGAGCTGGGTGGGGAGGCGATGTAGAGCACCTCGCAGGCCGCGATCACCGCCCGCGGGCTGTCCAGCATCGGCAGCTCCGGCGCGATCTCCGCCAGCCGCGCGGCGGCGCTGGGGGAGGGGTCCCAGACCGCCACCGGGCGCACCGCCGTCTGGTCGGGCGCCAAGGCGGCACGCAGCAGGCGCTCCCCCATGATGCCGAAGCCGACCACCCCGAGCCTGATCGCCATGCCGCGCTCCCCTGTCGATAGGCGGGCAGCTTTACCGGCTGCCGGCGCGGCCTCCAAGCATCAGGACGAAGGTGGAGACGGCGGCCAGCAGCCCGCAGGCCACCAGATAGGGCAGCACCCAGCTTCCCGTGGAGGTCACCGCCCAGGCGAAGGCGGAAGGCGCGGAGAGGTAGCCCAGGAAACACAGCAGGATGGCGCCGGAGGAAGCCTCCGCCACCCGGTCGGGCGGGGAGACGCGGGCGACCTCGGCCAGGAAGATGCCGTTCCAACTGGCGGCGGTGAAGCCGCAGGCCACCGCCAGCACCAGCCCCACCGCCCAATGCGCCTGCGGCCCGAACAGCACCCAGAGCAGCGACAGGAAGGCGGCGACCAGCCCGTGGATGGCCAGGCTGCGCGTGGCATCCCCCAGCCGGTCCGCCGCCCAGCCCAGCACCAGCCGCCCGGCCACGCCGGCCAGTTGCATGGCGGCGAAGACACTGCCGGCGGCGGTCAGGCTGGCGCCATGCGCCTGCACCAGCCAGGTGACGGTGAAGGCAAACAGGCTGCCCTGAAGCGCCGCGAAGGCGAAGGCCTGAAGCGTCAGCGGCGGCAGCACCGGGTGCATGCGCAGCGCGGTGATCGGCGCGGCCAGGCGGCGCAGGCGAAACGCCTCCCGCAACGGTCTTTGCGGGTCCCGTTCCGCATCCAACTGGGGACGCAGCGGCTGGATCAGCACGGCGCAGGCCAGGGCGACCGCGATGCCCACCAGCAGCGCCGCCTGCCAGCCCCAGATGGCGGCGACCGGGGCGGCGACCAGCCCGGCCAGCGCGCCGCCGGCCGGGGCGCCGGCCTGCTTGACGGAGAAGATCAGCACCCGGTGGCGCGGCGGCGCCGTGGCCTGGAGGATGCGGCTGCCGGCCGGGCCGGTCGGGCCATAGCCGATGCCCATCAGCAGCGCCGCCAGCGGCAGCAGCCAGACGATGCCCGCCGCCGCCGCCAGCAGCGCGACGCTGCCCAGCACCGCGCCAGCCTGCAACATGCGCAGCGGCCCGAAGCGGGCGACCAGCGGCGTGCCGAACAGCAGAAAAAGGATGGCACCCAGCGTGTTGAGGCTGGCGAAATTGCCCACCGCCTCCGGCCGCAGCCCCAGCTCCGCCGTCATCAGCGGTGCCACCACGGGCACGGCCTGGCTTAGGAAGGTGCCCACCGTCTGCATCAGCAGCGTGGCCGACAGCGCCGCGACCCAGGGAGAGAGCATCGGGCGGGTCAGCGCCGCAGCCGCAGGTCCAGCCCCTTGGCGATCCACCGCGCCTCGATGCGGTCGAGATCGGTCTGGCCGGAGGGGCGGGCCTTGGAGGGCTGGTCACCAAGTCCCGGCGCCCGGTCCCGCAGCCAGATCCCATACAGCCGGCGCAGCTCCACCAGCGGCAGCGGGTGGTCATCGACGCGCAGAGAGATGTCCGGGAAGTCCTCCGTCGTGGTCAGCACCAGCGCCGCCGATTGCCGGCCGCGCTTGTCGCCGCCCGCGGCCTCCCCGGCATCCATCGCGGCGAGCAGGCGCTCGGCGAGCGGCAGGTCCGGGTTGCTGACGAAGCCGGCATAGGTATCGGCCAGCACCGACGGCCCGGCCAGCATATTGCCGGCGAAGGCGACATGGGCGGAGGTCAGCTCGCCGCACCATTCCACGCAGTTGGTCCCGGTGAAGGCGGCGCTGCGGCCATGCCGGTCCACCGCATGCACCTGGCGCAGCCCCTTGCCCTCATCCCCCGCCAGCGCCCCCTCGATCGCCGCCGCGGGCGACAGGCCACGCGCCAGGCCGTCCAGCACCGCGGGGCCGAGATAGCGGTTGGTCATGGACTGGGTGGAGACCGCACCGACACCGGCCCGGACAAAGGGGCAGGAGGCGCCGACGGCGAAGGCGCAGGTGGTGACGGCGACGGCGAAGGCGCCGGTCGCCGGGTCATGGGCGACAATGGACCAGGTCATGGCAGGGTTCCGACTCGGAATATCGTCACACTACAGCCTGTGCCATGATTGCGCGTCGGCTCGCGTTGGGTCAAATTTATTAAAACGTCCCATGGGAGAATTATCAAATGTCCATCAAGCTCTTGCGTCGTCATCTTCTTGCCGGAGCGGCGGCGCTGGCGACGCCGGCCGTTGCCCGCGCCCAGGGAAACGCCTGGCCTGACCGGCCGATCCGCCTGATCGTGCCCTTCGGCGCCGGCGGCGCCATCGACACCCTGTCGCGCACCTTCTCCGCCAAATTCGCCGAGGTGACCGGCGGCCAGACGCTGGTGGTGGAAAATCGCCCCGGTGCGGGCGGGACCATCGCCGGCGGCTTCGTGGCGCGGGAGAAGCCGGATGGGCTGACGCTGATGATGGCCGATGTGGGCGCCAATGCCATCGGCAAGGAGCTGATCCCCAGCCTGACCTACGACCCGACCACCGCCTTCACGCCGATCATCCATCTGGTGAACCTGCCGGCGGTGCTGATGGCACATCCCTCCGTCACCGCCACCACCATCCAGCAGGTGATCGACCAGGCCAAGGCGCGGCCCGATGGCTTCACCTATTCCTCCGCCGGCAATGGCAATGGCAGCCACCTGTTCATGGCGCTGTTCCTGAAGGAGGCCGGTATCCGCATGGTGCATGTGCCCTACCGCTCGGGCGCGGAGATGGTGACCTCCCTGATCCGGGGCGATGCGCAATTCGGCTTCCCCACCGTCTCCTCCGGCATCGGGCAGATCCGCCAGGGCAATGCGCGGGCGATCGCGGTGGGCAATGCCGCCGGCACGCCGCTGCTGCCGGATGCGCCCGCCATCTCCACCGTGCTGCCGGGCTTCGAGGTGGCGGTCTGGCACGGCATCGTGGCGCCGGCGGGCATGGATGCGGGGCTGGCGCGGCAGATCAACCAGGTCTTCGGCCGCATCGCCGCCATGCCGGATGTGCAGCAGCGCATCTTCGAGGCGCAGGCCGGCCGCGTGGTCGGCGGCACGCCGGAGGATTTCGCCGCCCATATCGCGAAGGAAGTGGCACGCTGGACGCCGATCATCCGCGAGGGCGGCATCGCCAGCGGCTGAATCGCGAGGCCTGGGAGGCGGCCTCGCGCCGTCTTCCAAGCGGCGCCCATTCATGCAAATGAGAGTCATTCGCATGAATGAGGCAGAGCCATGACCGCCATTCCGCATCCGCTGGCCCGCTGGATGGACCCCACCACCGGCGCGCTGCTCGATCCCGCCGTGCTGATGCGCGACCTGGCAGGCCGGCAGGCGGTGCTGCTGGGGGAGACGCATGACGTCGCGGAAATCCATCGCTGGCAGCTTCAGGTGACCACCTGCCTGCATCTGCTGCGGCCGAACATGGCGGTGGGGTTCGAGATGTTCCCACGCCGGCTTCAGCCGGTGCTGGACCGCTGGGTGGCCGGCGGCCTGCGCACCGCGGATTTCCTGCGGGAGGCGGAGTGGGAGACGGTCTGGGGCTTCCCGCCCGAAATCTACCTGCCGATCTTCCACTTCTGCCGCCAGCAGGGCGTCCGCATGCTGGCGCTGAACTGCTATCGCCCGCTGGTGACGCAGATCGGCAAGGAAGGCTGGGATTCGGTGCCGGAGGCGGAGCGGGACGGCATGACCCCGGCCGCCGCGCCCACCCCCGGCCATCGTGACTACATCGCCTGGCTGACCGGCCGTCCCGCCGCCGATATCTCCGACCGCTTCCTGCGCGCCCAGCAGGTCTGGGACCGCGCCTTCGCCTGCAACATCGCGCAGGCGATCGCGGCGGCGGAGGCTGCGCCGCCGCTGGTTGTGGGGATCATCGGCCGCGGCCATCTCGACTTCGGCCATGGCACGCCGCACCAGCTTCGCGACCTCGGCATCACCGATGTCGCCGTGCTGGCGACCACCGAGGCGGCCGAGATGAACACGGCGGAGATGGCTGGCATCGCCGAGGCGGTGTTCCGCATCGACCCGCCGGAGGACCGGGCGGTTCGGGTGCCGAAGGCGGCTTAGGCTTTTCGCGCCAGCAGACAAAAGCCGAGCGCATCCTCCGGCCCGGCGCGGCGGCCGAGGCGCCGGGCGGCCTCGATGAATTCCGGCTCCTCCTCCAACGCCGCCAGCCCTGGCGCGGCGCCGGGCAGGGCCCAGCCGGGGGAGACGAACAGGCCATCGGCGCGCTGCACCGCCAGGCCCGCGGCGCGCAGCATGCCCGTCAGCTCCGCCACGCCGAAGCCCAGCGGGGGCACGGGAAGACCCAACCGGCGCTGGGCGCGCAGGAACAGGCTGTCGCGGTTCATCGCGCTGACCATCAGCCGGCCACCGCGCGCCAGCACCCGCGCGGCCTCGGCCAAAGCGGCGGCGGGCTCGGCGAGCATGTCCAGGCTGTCGATCAGCAGCGCCGTGTCGAAGCTGGATTCGGGAAAATCCAGCCGGGCCGCATCCATCCGGGCGAAGGCGAAGCGCGGCAGCCCGGCATGCCGGGCGGCGGCCTCGGCCAGCGCGGCCTCGGCGATATCGATGCCGGTGATCCGCGCCGCGTCGGGCAGCAGCGCGCCCAGCCGGCCCTGGCCGCAGGCGATGTCGAGCACCGCTTCCTCCGCCGCCGGGCCGAGGTAGTCGGCGATCAGCCAGTCCAGCTCCGCCTGGAAGGCCGCCTCCCGCCGCGTGCCGGGCACGCCGCCCGGGATCAGCCAGGGGCGGGGCGGGGCCGGGGCGGGCCGGGATGGCGGGCGGGGCGCGCGGGGCGGCGGGGTCATGGCGGGGGCAGGCAGGGGCGCTGCGGGGGGGGGCGGCTCCGGCTCGTCCAGCGCCAGGAAAAGGGGTTCGGGCTCCGGCGCCGCTTCGGGCGGCAGTGCGGCCAGATTGGCGGCGAAGGCACGAACATGGTCGGTTTCCGTCAGGTCCGGCTGATCGGGCTGCGGCTTGGTGACGAAGACGACGAAGACCGGGTTGGCGAAGACCGGCCGCGCCTGCCGCACCACGGCATCCAGGAAGCTCCGGGGGATACGGTCCAGCTCGCCCTTATGGGTCACCACCCAGCGGTAGTCGCCCGGCGGGCGGCCGGCGGCGGTGGCGAAACGCTCGGCCCGGGGGATCGCCCAGCGGAAGGGGTCCGGCGCCAGCACCCGGTCGGAGGGGGCGAGTTGCCCCCTCAGGAACTCCGCGGTTTCGGCCCAGGCGGCATCATCATGGGGGAAGGACATGCGGTATCGGGGGCCTGTCTGCGCTGCTGGAGCGTGATGCGTTCACCTTCGTTCACGCAGCACGTTCCAACCTTTTGTTTGGTCGCGTGATTCAGACCTCCGGTGCCTTCGCACCTTCGGTCATCATGCTCCAGTGTCGCGGCGCGACAGGTCTTAATCAAGCCGGGCCGCAGCCCAGCGCATCGGCCAGCGCCGGGAAGTCCGCCGCGACGAAATCCCAATCCTGGTCGGGGCCGAAATCCTTGTCCTGGTGCGGACCGTACTCCCTGGGGCGCGGGACGAAGGCGGTGCGGAAGCCGACCCTGCGCGCCGCCGCCAGATCGTTGTTATGCGCCGCCACCAGCATGCATTCCGCCGGCGCCAGGCCGAGGATCTCGGCGGTGTTGAGATAGGCGGCCGGGCTCGGCTTGTAGGCCCGCGCCACCTCCGCCCCCAGGATCGCGTCCCAGGGCAGGCCGGCGCGTTTCGCGACATTCAGCATCAGCGCGATATTGCCGTTGGACAGCGGCGCGATGATGAAGCGGGTCTTCAGCCGCCGCAGCCCCTCGACGCTGTCGGGCCAGGGGTCCAGCCGGTGCCAGGCCTTGTTCAGATGATCCAGCACGGGCTCCGCCAGCGCCGCCGGGTCGATGCCGTGGTCGCGCAGCACCGCCTCCAGGTTCTCGCGATGCAGGATGTCGAGCCGGGTGAAGGGCCGCGCGCCGCTGCGCACCGCCTCCATCGCCGGCTGGTAGCGGCGGCGCCAGGCATGGGCGAAGTCGGCGGGGTCGGTGCCGGGGGCATGTTCCGCCAGGAAGGGCGCCACCTCCCGCGCCACCGATGTGCGCCAGTCGACGACGGTGCCGAAGACGTCGAACAGCAGGGCGCGCGGCTGGTCCATGGGCGATGTCCTCTTCGGGTTTCCTCCGGCCCAGACTGCCGCGCCGGCAAGGCCCTGGCGACCCCATCCGGGTCAGATCGGCTCCGCCCCCAGCGCTGCCGCCCAATGGGCCAGCCGGGCCTTCAGGGCGCGGTCGCGGTCATCGGCCGAAAGATCGGTCGGCAGGGCTTCCAGCACCTCGAAGCGAAAGGCCTCGGCGCCATGCGTCGCGCAGGCCTCGCGCAGGGAGCCATGGGGCATGGCGCCCTGGCGCAGGGTGAAAGCCATGCGGTTCCAGATGGTCGAGACGTCCGGCGCGCGGCCGACCCAGCGGCGCGCCGCCGCAGGGCAATGCAGGGCGTAGATGCCCGGGGTGACCTTCCGCTCCCGCCAGGCGTCGGCCGCCGCCTTCCGTTCCGCCCTTTGCATCGCCGCCCGATCCTTTTCCGTGACCAGGGTGGTAGCGGCCGGACGTCGGATGGTCAATAATACCCGGGTAAAATTACAGATGGCTCAGCCCCATGTCGCCGCCACGCCTTTGCACCGCCTTCATCGATACCCACCGCCTTGCGGGCGGCCCGGCCCCCCTGGTCGCCCTGGCGGTGCGGGAGGCGCTGCGACGCGATCCCCTGGCGCCTGTCCTGGTGTTCGACGATGCCACCGGGGAAGCGGTGGATTTCGACCTGCGCGGCACGGAGGCGGAGATGCTGGCCCGCCTGGCCCCGCCGCCGGCGGAGGAGGCCCCTGCGCGCGGCCGCGGCCGGCCGCGTCTCGGCGTGACGGCGCGGGAGGTGACGCTGCTGCCGCAGCAATGGGCCTGGCTCGCCGCACAGCCGGGCGGTGCCTCCGTCGTGCTGCGTCGGTTGGTGGAGGCAGCGCGCCGGGCTGATGACGGCCCTGCGCGCGCCCGGGCGGCGCAGGCTGCCGCCTATCGCTTCACCTCCGCCATCGCCGGCAATTTTGCGGGCTTCGAGGAGGCGGCGCGGGCTTTGTTCGCAGCGGATCTTGCCGGGTTCGAGGCCCGCATGGCGGGCTGGCCCGAGGATGTCCGCGCCCACGCCATGGCGCTGGCGCGGGGATGACTATTCCGCGGCCTTGGGCAGGTTGCCGGCGGCCTCGGCCCATTTACGGTCGAAGTCCCAGACATCCGGGAAGCCCATCAGCTCGCACATCTTGGCGAAGTTGTAGTCGGCATTGACCGACATGTTGTTGGAATGGCCGTCCGCCTTGAGCTGGCCATAGGCCTTCTCGAGCGCCGCCGCGACGGTCAGGAAGCCGACCGCCGGGTAGATGGCGATGCGGTAGCCCATGGCATGCAGCCGGTCCGCCGGGACGATCGGCGTGCGGCCGCCCTCGACCATATTGGCAAACAGCGGCTTCTTGATGCGCTTGCCCACCTCGGCCATCTCGGCCTCGCTTTCGGGGCTTTCGATGAAGATCACATCGGCCCCGGCCTCCGCGAACATCTGGCCGCGACGGATCGCCTCATCGAGGCCGAGCGAGGTCCGCGCATCGGTGCGGGCGATGATGAGGAAGTCCTCGCTGCGGCGGGTCTCGGCGGCGACGCGGATCTTCAGCGCCATCTCCTCCGCCGGGATCACCTTGCGGCCGGGTGTGTGGCCGCATTTCTTCGGCACTTCCTGGTCTTCGAGCTGGATGCCGGTGACGCCGGCATCCTCATAGCCGCGCACGGTGTGGCGCACGTTCAGCAGGCCGCCATAGCCGGTATCGGCATCGGCGATCACCGGCGTCTTGCAGCCCCGGGCGATGGTGCCCATGCGGCCGACCATGTCGGTATAGGTGGCGATGCCGGCATCCGGCAGGCCGAGATGCGATGCCGTCACCCCGAAGCCGGTGGCGTAGAGCGCCCGAAAGCCCATGCCATCCGCGACCTTGGCGGAGATCATGTCGAACACGCCCGGGGCGAGGATGAATTCATCGGCGGCGAGCGCCTGGCGCAGACTGGGATGGGCCATGGGTCGGGGTTCCTGTCAGGCTTCGGTCAGAAGGAAGGGCAGGCCGGCGCGTTCGCAGATCCCGCGGATCTGCTGTTCCAGCCCGGCCGGGATGGGGATGCCATGGGCGCCGCGGTCGGCATGCTCGGCGCGTTCCGGGTCGCCGGGGACCAGCACGGGCTGGGCAGGGTCGGCCGGCGGGGTGGCGCGGAGCACGTCGATGGCGGCGTCCATATCCGTCTCGAAGGCACCGGCCGCGCGGAAGGCCGTGGGATCGATGGCCAGCATGAAATGGCCGATATCGTCTGGGTCCTCCGGCCGCTGGGTCTTCACCCGGATCGGGGAGAAGCTGGCGCCGGACAAGGTCGCGCCGAGGATATGCGCCATCAGCCCCAGGCCGTAGCCCTTGTGGCTGGCCATGTCCGGCGTGCCGCCGACCGGGGAGAGGCCACCCTCCGGCTTCTCGAACACCTGGGCCACGGCGGCGGCGCCTTCGGTGACGGGCTGGCCCTGGCCATCCATCACCCAGCCGGCCGGGATCGGCTTGTTGCGCAGCGCCTTGGCCTTCACCTTGTTCGCCGCCGCCGTGGTGGTCGCCATGTCCAGCACCACCGGCGGCTGTTCACGGGCGGGGGCGGCGAAGGCGATGGGGTTGGTGCCCAGCACCGGCACTGCGCCATGGGTCGGCACCATCGCCATGGTGCGGGTGCCGCTGGTAACCAGGCCGAGGCAGCCCTGTTGTGCGGCCAGCTTCACATACCAGCCCGCGGCGCCGAAATGGTGGCTGTTGCGCACCGCGACGGCGCCGATGCCGAAGCGCTTCGCGCGGGCAATCGCCTCGCGCATCGCGAAGGCGGCCGCCGGATGGCCGAGGCCGGCGCCGCCATCCACCAGGGCCACCGCGCCATTGTCGCGCTCGATCCGCGGCCTTGCGTCCAGCTTCACCTGGCCGGCGCGGCGCATGCCCTCATAGCTCGCCAGCATGCCGATGCCGTGGCTGTCGACGCCGGCGAGGTCGGTGTCCAGCATCACCTCCGCCGTCTGCGCCGCCAGATCCTCCGGCATGCCCCAGGCCCCGAGAATGGCCAGGATCTGTGCCCTGACGCTGTCCGCACTCGCCCGCATGGTCTTGTCGTTTCCCCGCATCGCTGTCGCGGCCGAAGGGGTGGACCGGGGCGGGCGCGGCGTCAATCGGCCGGGCGCGCGGCCACACCATATAGGAACGATTCGACAACAATTGTATCCCGTCATCGGCGCTGGTAGCCTTGTGCCCGCTTGCTTCCAGAAGGGAGGTGCGGCGATGTCCGGTCGGCAACCCGATGCAGACGAGGCCAGGCGAATGGCGGAGGCCGCGCCGCGCGACCCCTTCGCCCATGCCGAGTTGCCGCAGCGACCGACCTTTCTGCCGGAGGAGGCGGAACCTTCCGGAAATCGCTCGGAGATCTGGGCCACTCTGAAGGGTCTCGCCTTGGCGGCAGGCGCGATTTTTTTACTGAGCTGGCTGCTGACTTCGCTGTAGCCGCTGCGTTGGAGCTTTCGATCAGGTCGTGAGGTCGCCGCCTGGCGTCCTCCGCCACATGAACGGAAGGAGCCATCGATGCCGTCAGACACCACGCAAGACCTTCCCCCGAAGCGTCATGCCGCGCCGCCAGTCCTGCCGCCCTCCCAGCGCAATCCGTTCAATCCGCGGGTGCCCACGACGCAGCGGCCGATCTTCCATCCGGAGGAGGGTGAAAGCCGGGGGGATGGGCTGGCGGCCGCCGGGTCGGGCCTGATCGTGCTCGCGGTGGCGGGCGTTCTCGCCTGGCTGGTCTACCTGACCTTTGGCGGCTGAGTCGTATCGGGCCGGGGTTGTGCCGGGCAGGGGCGGTGAAGGCCGTGCCCCTCGGGTCACGCAACGCGACGAAACCCTTATGCGTTTGCAACCCTGACGGCGCTTCGGTATTTCAGCTTCATGCAGATCCAACGCCGGCCGCTTTTCGCCGCAGCCCTCGCCCTGGTCGCAGCACCAGCCGCGGCGCAGATGCGCCCTGTGAACCTTCCGGTGTCGGAGCCCGTCGCCAATCCAGGCTTCGCCCCGCTGCCGCCCACCGACGCGCTGCTGCGCCTGGTGGACCGGCTGTTGCGGCTGGAGGAGGACGGGCTGGACCCGGCGCATTACGCCATACCGGACAGCACCCTGGCGGCCAGCGACCCGGCGGCCTACCGCGCGGCCCTGCACGCCGCCTCGGCCGCCGCGATGTCCGACCTGCTGCTCGGCCGGGTGCGCAGCATGCCGGGCCGACCGGATTTCCGGCGTGACCCGGCGCTGATCGGCCTCGATACCTGGCTGATGGAACTGGCGACCACGCCCGACCCGGCGGCGTTGCTGGACCGTGCGGCGCTGCTGCCGCGCAATGCCGCCGCGCTGAAGGCGGAACTGGCCCGGCAGCGACAGATCGCCAGCCGCCCCTGGTCGCCGATTCCGGGCGAGTCGACGATTGATCCCGGCATGGTCGATTCGCTGCGGGTGCCGCTGCTGCGCGCCCGCCTTGCGGTGGAGGACCCGGTGCTGGCCGCCGCGCCCGATGCCGGCAGCCTCTATGACCCGGTGCTGGAGGAGGCGGTGCGCCGCTGGCAGGCGATGAACGGGCTCCAGGTCGATGGCCGCGTCGGCCGTATCACCATCGGCCTGCTCAACCGCCCCCTGACGGCCCGCGTCGACCAACTTCGCGTCGCGCTGGACATGGCCCGCGCCCAGCCGCCGGCCTCCGCCGAGCGACGGGTGGATGTGAACGTGCCAGATTATCGCCTTCGGGTGGTGGAGGGCGAGCGCGAGATCCTGGCCATGGACGTGATCGTCGGCCGTCCCGACCGCGCCACCCCGATGATGGCGGTGCGGCTGACGGCGATCCAGTTCAACCCGCCCTGGGGCGTGCCGGAGCGCAATGCGCGGGAAGACCTGCTGCCGCGCTTCCGCCGCGACCCGCAGGCGATGATGGAACGCGGCTTCCGGGTGTTCTCTGTGGTGGGTGGGGAGCGGATGGAGATCGATCCGCGCACCATCGACTGGTCCAGCATCAATGGCCGGCGCTTCCCCTATTTCGTGCGGCAGGATGCGGGCGATTCCAGCGCGCTCGGCCGGCTGAAGTTCATCATGCCGAACAATGAGGACATCTTCCTGCACGACACCCCGGATCGGCACCTGTTCCGCCGGCCCGACCGCGCCTTCTCCTCCGGCTGCATCCGGCTGGCGGAGCCGAATGCGCTGATGTCGACGCTGCTGGAGGGGACCGCGGGTTGGAACCTGTCCCGCGCGGAACGGGCTCTGGCCAGCCGTGGCACCAGCGTGGTGTCGCTCGGCCGCAGCCTTCCGGTGCGGCTGCACTACAACACCGTGATGGTGGAAGCCGGTGGCCGGGTGCGAATCCGGCCGGACATCTATCGCCTGGACGCGGCCTATGCCCGTGCCATGGCGAATGCACCGCGGCCCCAGGTCGCGGGGCTCGCACGGCAGGCCGCCCGCTGATGCGGATTCCCCATGGCGGTCTCTGGTCCGGTGCCTGCCCCTGCTGCGGGGAAGCCGGGCTGGTGCCGGTGGAGGCGGTGCCGCGGCGTGGTGTGCTGGCGGCGGTGATCGCCGGTGTCGGTGTGGCGGCGGCCGGGCCGGTGGCGGCGCAGGGCGCGACGCGCAGCCTGCGGGTGCGACGGCAGGTGACCAATGACAGCTTCTCCGGCGTCTATTTCCGCAATGGTCGCTATGACCGGGAGGCGCTGCGCCAGCTCGACGTGGTGTTCCGCGACCTGTCGCGCGCCGAGACCACGCCGATGGACCCACGCCTGTTCGATGTGATGTCCACGGTGGCCCAGCGCATGGACGCGGATGAGGCCTTCGAAGTGGTCAGCGGCTACCGCACGCCGGAAACCAATGCCGGCAATGCCAGCCGCAGCCGCCGCGTCTCCCGTGTTTCGCTGCACATGTCGGGCATGGCGGCGGATTGCCGGCTGCCCGGAAGGTCCAGCCTGCAGATGGCCCGGCTGGCGGCGGATATGCGCCTGGGCGGGGTCGGGCTGTATCAGCGCGACGGCTTCGTCCACCTGGATTGCGGGCCGGTCCGGCGCTGGTAGGGCGCTGAGAGACCGTTTGAGAACACTGGCGGGTCGGCTTCGCGGCGCTTTTGCGCCACCGCGGCGTTACGAAACTTGCCGATGCAATTAGCATCGGCGGCGTTCCGTGCCTTGCGGTGACGTAAAATCACCTGCGAATCCTCAGCCGCCCGCATTCTCAAACGGTCTCTGACCTCACGCCGCCAGCACCACGGGTGACTCGGCGGCGCGGCGGAAACCCTCCTGGATATGTTCGGCCAGGGTGTCCACGGCCGGCACGCCGAGGGCGGATTCGTGGCGCAGCAGCAGGATGCCCATATCCGGCAGCGGCGGCAGCGCCTCTGCCTCACCCAGCCAGGCAAGGCCGACGGGCAGGGTGGTCGGGGTGCTGACGGTGAGGGCCAGCCCCGCCAGGGCGACGGTGAAGCAGCCAGTCTGGGTGGCGGAGTTGTAGGTGACGCGGCAGTCGCGCCCGGCGGCGCGCAGGCTGGCCAGCGCGGCCTCACGCCAGGCGCAGGCGAATTCGGGGCGGGCCGGGTTCATGCTCGGCCGGGACAGGGCCAGGGGCAGCGGGTCCCGGCGATGCAGCCCGTGGGTCGGGCTGCCGACCCAGCGCAGCGGGCCGCGCCAGATGCGCTGGGCCGCCACGCCGGGCGGCTCCTGGCCCTCACTGACCAGGGTGAGGTCGAGCTGGCCCTGGCGGAACTGCTCCACCAGCACATCCGAATTCAGGCAGGTGACGTCCAGCTCCACCGCCGGATGCGCTTCCGCGAAGCGGGCCAGGATGCCTGGCAGCCAGTTCAGGGCGTAGTCGTCGGGCGTGCCCAGGCGCACCGAGCCGACCATCGGGGGGGCGCGGAAATTGGTGATGATCTCGTCATTCAGCGCCAGCAGGTCGCGGGCGCGGTCCAGCAGCCAGGCCCCCTGCGGGGTCGGCTGCACACCCTTCGAGGTGCGGACCAGAAGGGTCTGGCCCAGCATCTGCTCCAGCCGGCGGATCTGCATGGAGACGGCGGATTGCGTCCGGCCCACCCGGTCGGCCGCGCGGGTGAAGGAGCGGCCCTCGGCGATGAGGACGAAGGCGCGCAGCAGGTCGGGGTCGAGGGCGGGGGGCAGGGGGGCCATAAGGCGAGCATCAGCGACATTGATGCTTCACGTCAACATTAGTCGTTTTACTGATCCCTTGGCGCGACCGATCCTTCCCACCGATGGATTGGTAGAAGGATATCCCGACATGTCCGGCTTTTCGCTTTCGCGGGGCGGCGTGCGGCGCACAGCCCAAGCCCCTTCGCGCCAGGATGGTCTGCCCGCGCGTGGCTGGGCCGACCGGATCGCGATGATGCTGCACGCGATGACCACCCGCCGGCACCTGGCGGCGATGGACGACCGGATGCTGAAGGATATCGGCGTCAGCCGGTCCGAGGCACTCCAGGAATCGTCACGGGCGCCCTGGGACACGGGTCCCCGCGCCCAATAGGACCGGAGGTCAGCGGGCGGAAGCCTCAGCGACTTCCTCATAGGTGTCGATCTGGCCGAGGGGACGCACCACCACCTCGGCCAAACCGGCCCGGCGCATGCCCAACTCTTCCGCGATCCGGGGGGAGACGTCGATGATGCGGCCCCGGATGAAGGGCCCGCGGTCGGTGATGACCACGACTCGGCTCTCGCCGTTCCGGAGGTTCGTCACCTCGACCACTGTTCCAAAAGGAAAAGTGCGGTGCGCGGCGGTATTGGAATTGGGATTGAAACGGTCGCCATTGGCCATAGTGCGGCCGGTGAATTTATGATGGTAATAGGAAGCAATTCCGCGTTGCTGTGTGACCTCGAAGGCCTGGGACGGTATCGGCAAAGTCGCCAGCGCCAGAGCGGCCAGCAGCGCGAGGCGCCGCATGGGCAGGTTCGGCATGTCTTCTCCTCCTTCACGCCACCCCTTCTGGGGAATGGCCTCGCAGGCGCGGGCAGCGTCTGGCCGGTTGCGGAACCGGACCGAAACGGCACGAAAAAGCTGGCCGCCGGCGGGGTGCCGCGGTTGCCCATGCCTGTGGTGACGAGGCGGCGCGCCGGGGGGTGCGTCGCGGTGGTCATGTCGTCCGTTGGGGGCGACGACGTGTGCTATGGGCCGCAGGGGACGGTCCTGCGTCAAGCAATGATGCGCCGCGGGCTAGCCCGCGGGCGCGATCCGCTCAGAATCGACGCTTGTCGACGCAGTCGATAGGACGCCGAGCCTAAATATATCACGCATTTGTGATGATAGCTCCGATGATGGCGGCATTGTGGCGCAGGCTCCGAGCAGGAGTCCGGCCGCCAGTCCCAGGGCCAGGACGCCGAAAAGCCGTCCGGCCTCGACGGCAAACGATGCCAGTCGGTGATGCAGGGGTATCGATCTTTGCATGGGAACATCCTGTGCCGCATGGGGGGTGCGTCACCTTGGGACGACGGGCCTTGCCCATTCCTGAACGATGGCCGCAAGAATGTTTGCGAATGACTCGCAATTGCGGTAACCCGGAGTCCGTCAGGCAGGAGCGATTCCATGGCAACAACCGGCCTTCCCAACTGGCCCTGGACCGGCGCCGAGGCGGATGCCTTGCCCAATCCGGAGCGTCTGCTGATCGACGCCGCCCGCGCCTGGGCCGCCGCCGCCCGCCAGGGCCAGCCGGCCCTGCTGGCCCTGCGCCGGCTGCTGGCGACGGAGGATGCGATGTCCGCCGCCGAACCGCTGGATGCGCTGCTGCGCAGCCTGGCCCAGCATCCGCTGACGCTCGGCTGCCCGCTCTGCCCGCGCCTGGTGGGGGAGGAGCCGGTGCTGCTGCTGGCGGTCGCCTGCGCCCAGCGCGGCCCGCGGCGAGAGGCCCTGGCCTGCCTGCTGCGCCGGCTGCCGCCCTACCAGGCCTATGCCGCGACCTCGGCCGCCATTGCCCTGGGCTGCGCCTTCCGGCGTGCGGGGCTGAAGCTGGGCGATCCCTGGTCCATCTGAGCGCGACTTCCGGCCCGTCCTCCCGCATGCGATAGCCCCGGTCCCACAGGTCCGGTCGGGCGCCGATACGGGAGAGGGCATGGATCGCCGCATCTGGCTGCTGACCGGCGCGCAATTCGCCGCCGCCACCGGGGCCTATGCCTTTACCGGGCTGATCGCCCGCATGGCCGAGGACCTCGGCGTCAGCCTGGCCACCGCCGGGCAGCTCGCGGCCTTCTATGCGCTGACCTTCGCGCTGGCGGGGCCGCCGATTGCCGCCGCGACCGCGCGGCTCGACCGGCGCTGGCTGCTGACGGTCGGACTCGGGCTGGTGGGGCTGCTGAACCTGCTGACCGCCGCGGTGCCCGATTTCGGCACCGCGCTGGGTCTTCGGGTGGTGACCGCCCTGGCCGCCGCGCTTGTGCTGCCGGCGGTCGCGGCCTCCATGCTCGTGCCGCCCGAACAGCGGGGGCGCGCCATCGCCACGGTCATGGCGGGGCTGACCCTGGCCTTTTCGCTCGGCATCCCGCTCGGCACCGCGATCGGCGGCATGGTCGGCTGGCGTGGCACCTTCCTTTTCTCGGGTGTCCTGGCCGGGGTGGCGGCACTGGCGGTGCGGATCGGCCTGCCGCCACTGCCCAGCACCGACCGCGGCGGGGCCGGATCGCTGGGCATCGCGTTGAAACCGGCGGTCCTCGCCGTGCTCGGCACCAGCTTCCTGGCCTTCGCCGGCCTGTTCTGCATCGCCGCCTATCTCGGCCCGATCGTCACCGCGACCACGGGAATCGAGGGCTCGGGCATCGGCGCGGTGCAGGTCTTCGTGGGACTTGGCAGCCTGGTCGGCATCGGACTGGGCGGACGGATGGCGGAGCGGCGGGGGCCGGGGCTGCCCGTGGTCCTATATATCGTGCTCGCCCTGGCGCTGGTCGGTTATTCCGCGCTGCTCGCCGCGCCGGCGGCCTTCTGGCATGTCGGCCCGCTATGCCTGCTGGTCTTCCTGGGCTCGGCCAGCCTTTTCGCCCTGGCGCCGATGGTGCAGGCGCGGCTGATGGGTCTGGCGCCGCAGGATCGCTCCGTGGCCCTGGCGCTGAACGGCGCGGTGATCCTGGCGGGGCAGGGGGTAGGCGCGGGTTATGGCGGGCTGGTTCTGGCGACCGGCGGGCTGGCCTGGACCGGGCTGGCGGGGGCGATGCTGGCGCTCGCCGGGGCCGTGCTGGCCAGGCGCGCCTTTCGCTGAGGCTTTCCGCGCTTGCTTTCGGCCATGCCGCCATGCGGCAATGCCGAAAGGGAAACCGGAGACGTCACAAGATGCATCGCCGCACATTGCTGGCAGCGCCCGCTGCCGCGGCCCTGGCCATGCCGGGGCTTGCCCGCGCCCAGGGTTCCTGGCCGGAACGGCCGGTCCGGATCATCGTGCCCTACCCACCCGGCGGGTCGAACGACACGGTGGCGCGAATCCTCCAGCCCAAATTGACGGAGCTGCTCGGCCGGCCGGTGGTGGTGGAGAACCGGGCAGGGGCCTCCGGCTCGGTGGGCGCCTCGGAAACCGCGCGGGCGGCGCCGGATGGCCATACCTGGCTGCTGGCGAACGACACGCTGGCCACCAATGAGACGTTGATGCAGCTTCCCTACCGGGTGATGGAGGCGTTTTCCTTCTGCACCCTGGTCGGCACCTGCCCCTATGCGCTGGTGACCCACCCCTCCACCCCCTTCCAGAACTTCACCCAGATGGTGGCGGCGGCGAAGGCACGGCCGCAGACCCTGAACTACGCCACCACGGGGGTGGGCAGCGGGGCGCATATCGCCACGGTGCTGCTGCAGCAGCGCGGCGACTTCAAGCTGGAACACGTGCCCTATCGCGGCGGCGGACCCGCGCTGCAGGATGCCCTGGCCGGGCATGTGCCGCTGTTCATGTCGAACATCGTCATCATCCTGCCGCATATCCGCGCCGGGGCGCTGCGCCCGCTCGGCCTGACCCAGAAGACCGACAGCCGCTACCTGCCCGGCGTCGTGCCCTTCACCCGCCAGGGTTTTCCGGAGTTCGAGGCGCTGACCTATTGGCAGTTGGTTGGCCCCGCCGGGATCCCAGCGCCGATCCTCAACCGTATGCAGCAGGCAGTGAAGCAGGTGCTGGCGGAGGCGAATGTCCAGGCCCGCATGGCGGAGCAGGGGGCGGATATCGTCGGCTCCACCCCCGCCGAGACCGAGGCCTTCGTCCGATCGGAGATCGAGAAATGGGGGGCGGTGATCCGGGACAACGGTATCCGCGCGGATAGCTGAACGACCGGCGCGAAGGTTCAGGCTTGGCGAAGCCGCGACGCTGACCCTAACCTGTATGACGAAGAACAATGGGAGGGTTTCTGCAGATGATGCAGCGTCGCAAGTTGATCGCCTTGACCGCGGCCGGGCTCGCCGCGCCTTCCGTGCTGCGGGCACAGGGCGCCTGGCCGGAGCGGCCGATCCGGCTGATCGTGCCCTGGGCACCCGGTGGGTCCACCGACACGGTGGCACGCCTGTTCCAGCCTCGGCTGGCCGCCGTTCTGGGCCAGAACGTCATCATCGAGAACCGGGGCGGTGCCTCGGGGTCCATCGGCGCCTCCGAAATGGCGCGGGCGCCTGCCGATGGCAGCGCCTGGATGCTGGCCTATGACAATGAGGCGCCGAACCAGTCGCTGCTGCGCCTGAACTACAAGACGATGGAGGATCTGGTCCCGGTCAGCCTGGTGGCGACCGGCCCGCTGGTGATGACCGCCCATAAGGACACCCCCTTCCAGAACTTCCGGGAGGTGATGGAGGCGGCGAAGAAGGACCCGGACCGGCTCAACTACGCCACCTCCGGCGTCGGTGGCCTGGCGCATATCGCGACCACGCTGCTGCAACAGCAGAACGGCTTCCGGATGACCCATGTGCCCTATCGCGGCGGTGGGCCGGCCGTGACGGCGGCGATCGCGGGGGAAATTCCGCTGTTCATGACCAATGTGGTCATCGTCTCCCAGCATATCCGTGCCGGGACGCTGCGGCCGCTGGGCGTGACGACCCGAGGGGAGACGCGGCATGTGCCCGGAACCCAGAGCTTCGCGCAGCAGGGCTTCGGCAATTTCGAGGCACCGACCTGGTGGGCCTTCTTCGGCCGGACCGGCACGCCGCAGCCGATCGTCGACCGGATGCACGCCGCGCTGCGCCAGGTGTTGAACGAGCCGGAGGTGAAGGCGCGCATCGAGGAGCAGGGCTGCGACATCGTCGCCTCCTCCCCTGATGAGGCACGGAGCTTCGTGGGGGCGGAGATCGAGCGCTGGGGGGCGGTGATCCGCGAAAACAACATCCGGATGGATAGCTGAACCTTTTTCGCCGGAAAAAATGCAGGCTGATGACAGGGGCGGCCTGCCGGGGCCGCCCCTTTTGCGTGCCGAGGCCAGGGACTTCCTGGGGTTTTGGGGCGGGAGAGGGAGCGCAGAGGCCCATTTGACAGGGAGGCCCCCCGCCATTAGAAAGCGCCCACCGACGACGAGGCGGCCACTTGAAAGACGCGGAACACTCCGCTAGCTTCAACGGCCCGCCAAGGCGGAGGTAACCGGGACAGCAAGGGCTGGCCTCTCGAAAGAGGGATCGGCCACTTCGTCCCACCGCTCATTCAAACTGTGTATCTGTTGAGGGAAGAGTAATTAGCTGCTCTTTGGTCCTTGTATCGCTTGCTGATGATCCTGAGGGATTGTTGGTGATGGTGCGGGGG
>NZ_JAERQM010000007.1:228179-317291 GCF_019029495.1 Falsiroseomonas oleicola | reverse complement strand
CGGCGTGAGCGCCAAGCTTTGGGAACTGGCCGATATGGTGGTGGTTTTGGAGGAATGGGAAAAGAGTCAGGGTCAGAAATCAAACTGACCCACTACCCGACACCGGCCGGCTTTGACCGCCGGGCCGAAATCGTGCAGCCTTTCCAGCTTCCGTGCTCGCCTTGGCGAATGGCGCCGGGCCGCACGGCGTGACGGAGGATGGATCGCGTGATCCCCGCCCTGATGCCGACCTACAACCGTGCCGACCTCGCTTTCGAGCGGGGCGAGGGCGCCTGGCTGTGGACGTCGGATGGGCGACGATTCCTCGATTTCGGCGCGGGCATCGCGACCAGCAGCATCGGCCATGCCCATCCGCACCTGACGAAGGTGATCGCGGAGCAGGCCGCCAAGGTGATGCACGTCTCGAACCTGTACCGCGTGCCGCAGGCCGAGGAGCTGGCGGCGCGGCATGTCGCGGCCTCCTTCGCCGACAGCGTCTTCTTCTGCAATTCGGGCGCCGAGGCGAACGAAGGCATGGTGAAGGCCGTCCGCAAATATCATGCGGAGACCGGCCACCCCGAGCGCTTCCACATGATCTGCTTCGAGGGGGCCTTCCACGGCCGGACACTCGCCATGCTGTCGGCGACGGGCAATGCCAAGTACCTGGCCGGCTTCGGCCCGCCGGTGCAGGGTTTTGATCACGTCCCCTTCGGCAACATGAATGCCGTGCGGGATGCGATCGGGCCGCAGACCGCCGGTATCATGATCGAGCCGATCCAGGGCGAGGGCGGCGTGCGCCCGGCCGATCTCCGCTTCCTGCGTGAGTTGCGCGCCGTCTGCGACGAATTCGGGCTGCTGCTGGCGCTCGACGAGGTCCAGACCGGCATGGGCCGTTCCGGCAAGCTCTGGGCGCATCAATGGGCCGGGATCGAGCCCGACGTGATGTCCTCCGCCAAGGGTATCGGCGGCGGCTTCCCGCTCGGCGCCATCCTGGCGAAGGAGAAGGTCGCCCAGTATCTGAAGCCCGGCACCCACGGCACCACCTATGGCGGCGGCCCGCTGGCCACCGCGGCCGGCAATGCCGTGCTGGACGTGATGCTGGCGCCGGGCTTCCTGGATCAGGTGGATGGCGTGGCGCGCCTGCTGTGGCGTGGCCTGCTCGACCTCGCCCAGAAGCACCCGAAGGTGGTCGAGGGGGTGCAGGGCGCCGGCCTGCTGCTCGGCCTGAAGCTGCGGCCGGAGGTCAATAATGGCGAGATGCAGGCCGCCGCCGTGGTAGAGGGCCTTCTGACGGTGGCCGCCGGCATGAATGTGCTGCGCCTCGCACCGCCTCTCATCATCACGGAGGCCGAGGTGGCGGAGGCGCTGCGCCTGCTCGACCGCGCCTGCCTGCGCATGACCCCGAGCGCGGCGCAGGTCGCGGCGAAATGAGTGCGGCGCTGAAAAGCGTGGCGGGAGGGGGCAGCCCCTCCCCGCGGCATTTTCTGGAACTGATGGACCTGGATGCGGCGACCCTGCGCCGCATGCTGGACCTCGGCGTGCAGGCCAAGCGCGGCCAGGTGGCCGGCAAGCCCCTGGCCGGCAAGTCCGTGGCGCTGATCTTCGAAAAGCCCTCCACCCGCACCCGCGTCAGCTTCGAGGTCGGCATCCGGCAGTTGGGCGGCGATGCCATCGTGCTGTCGTCCAAGGACATGCAGCTCGGCCGCGGGGAAACCCCGGCCGACACGGCCCGCGTGCTGTCCCGCTATGTCGATGCCATCATGCTGCGCACCGACAATGTGGCCAAGATCCGGGAACTGGCGGAACACGCCACCATCCCGGTCATCAACGGTCTGACCGATGTCTCCCACCCCTGCCAGTTGATGGCGGACATCATGACCTTCGAGGAGCATCGTGGCCCGATCGCCGGCCAGGTGGTCGCCTGGACCGGCGACGGCAACAACGTGGCCCAGTCCTTCATCCAGGCCGCCGCCCGCTTCGGCTTCACCCTGCGCCTGGCCACCCCGCCCGAACTCGCGCCGCCGGCGGAGCTGATCGCCTGGGCGCGGGCGGAAGGCGCGAGGATCGAACTGACCACCGACCCGCAGGCGGCCGTGGCCGGGGCGCGCTGCGTGGTGACGGACACCTGGGTCTCGATGTCGGACGAGACCTCCGAACAGAAGGTCAGCCGCCACAACCTGCTGGCGCCCTATCAGGTGAACGACGCGCTGCTGCGCCACGCCGCGCCGGATGCCATCGTCATGCACTGCCTGCCGGCGCATCGCGGCGAGGAGATCACCGAGGCGGTGATGGACGGCCCGCAAAGCGTCGTGTTCGACGAGGCGGAGAACCGCCTGCACGCCCAGAAGGGTGTTCTTCTGTGGGCGTTGGGGTTGGGCTAGGTCCCGGCCGGCGCGCCGCGCCGGCCAGCGACCAAGCGGGCAAATACCAGGCAGCCCATCAGGACCAGCAGCGGCACCACCGCCAGCAGGTAGCGCTGTTCCAGATGCACCGGCAGGAACACGCCGAAATGGCCGCCGATCACCAGCCAGCCGCCCAGCACCGGCCAGGCCCGGTCATCGCGGGCGCGGGCCAGCAGCAGCGGCGACAGGGCGGCGCCCGCCGCCAGGGCAAAGCCGATGGCGCGGCTGGCCAGCAGCGCCGATAGCAGCAGCAGCGCCAGCGGCGAACCATCCCGCCAGAGCGCCTCCGGCCGTCCGAACCAGGGGCGGGGCGCGCCGGTCTGGCGATACAACTCCGCCACCATGTCCACCGGCATGAAGCCCAGCCCGAACATCTTGGCGGGCAGCCGTACCATCATGGCGCGCAGCATCTCGCCGGGATGGCGGCGCCAGGCGCGGGAATAGCGGTCGCTGGCCAAGGCGGCGATCTCGGGCGCGGTCAGCCCGGCCTCGAACAGGCGCTGGTTCAGCGGGTCGATGCCGGCATAGCCGTCGCGGCCCACCGTCTCCCGCGCTATCCGGTCGAACAGGTCGTCGCCGTCATATACGGGCACGCCACGGGCCAGCAGCGGCAGCACCGCCTGGACCATGACGATCTGCCGGCTGGTGGACAGCACGGCGGCGCTGCTGCGGCGGTGATTCTCGGCCAGCAGCGCGCCCGCCAGCAGCAATACCGGCGCCAGCAGCAGCACCGGGCCGAGCAGCGCACGGCCGGCCCGGAAACCCGAGGCGCCGCGCCCGGCGGCGATGGCCGCGGCGGGCAGATAGGCCAAGGCGAGATAGGCCGTCGCCTCCCGCACCAGGGTCGCCAGCGCCAGCATCCCGCCGGCCAGCAGTACCGGCCACAGCCCGCGCCGGCGCAGCGCGCCCCAAAGCAGCACCAGCGCCGCGCCGCCGGCCAGCGCGCCGTGGATGGCATCCGTCATCACCGAGATCTGCGCCAGCATGGCGTGGCCGCTGGCCGGCAGCAGCGCCGCCACCACGGCGAGAACCGGCCCCAGGCCCAGCGCCCGCGCCGTGCGATGTGCCAGCGCGGCAAGCCCGGCCTGCGCCGCCATTTGCACCGCCACCAGCCAGCCGGGCCAGGATTCGGGGGCCAGCGTCTGCAGCAGGGCCAGCAGCGCCGGATAGCCCGGGGTGCGGAACAGCGTCGCCGGCGCCCGCCCCTCCCCCAGCAGCGCCGCCCCCTCCGGCAGCGGGCCGGCGCGCAGGGCCTCGGCGTAGGCCAGATAGGTCGGGCTGTCCGGGGTTTGCATCAGGCCGAAGGCCAGCAGCGCCAGCAGCGCCGGCAGCGTGGACAGGATCGCCACCAGGGCCGTCGCGCCCCATCCGCCTTGCGCTTCCCGGTCCATGCTAGGCTCCGCCTCGGTATCACGCGGCCGTTACCACCCGGCACCCCGCGCCGTCGAGGCGACCAGCCCATCGCCGTCGAGGCGACCGTAAGGAAACCGGGCCGGGTGCTTTGCCAACGGCCATAAGAGGCCCATGTTGGGAGGCATGACGATCTTGACCCGCCGCGCCGCCCTTCAGGTTGCCGCTGCCGCCGCCGCAGCGGGCACCATCCCTGAGGTGCTCGCCCAGATGCCGCCCACACCCTCCACCGCCGAACTGGCCGACCGCCCGCTGTTCGGCGCCACGCTGCGCACCCTGCCGAACGGGCTGCGCGTGGCGCATGTGGAACAGCGCCGCGCCCCTGTGATCGCCCAATACGCCTATGTGGCGGCGGGCGGGGGGGAGGATCCGCCGGGCCTGTCGGGCATCGCCCACTACCTGGAACACATGCTGTTCAAGGGCAGCCGCCGCGTCGAATCGGGCGAATTCTCGCGCCGCGTGGCGCGGGAGGGGGGCAATGACAACGCCTTCACCTCCCGCGACGTGACCGGCTATTTCCAGCATGTGGAAGCCAGCCGGCTCGGCCTGGTGGCGATGATGGAATCGGACCGCTTCGCCTCCGCCCTGATCCCGGAATCGGAGATGGAGTCGGAGCGCCAGGTGATCCTGGAGGAGCGCAGCCAGCGCACCGGCTCCTCCCCCCGCGCGCTGTTCTATGAGGAATTTGCCGCCGCCATGTGGGGCCGCCAGCATTGGCACGGCCGCCCGATCATCGGCTGGGAGGAGGAAATCCGGGCGATCCGCCATGCCGACCTGATGGATTTCTTCCGCGCCCGCTACGCCCCCGGCAATGCCGTGCTGGTGGTGGCCGGCGCCGTCAGCGGCGAGGCCTTCTGGGACCAGATCGCCGAGGAATGGGGCCAGGTGCCCGCCGGCCCCGCCGTGCCCCGCGACCGCGCCCCGCCGCCGGCCGAGATACCGGTGCCACGCTTCGTCAGGAACGACCCGAGGCTGCGGGGGGAGGCGACCTTCCTGCGGTCCTGGCAGGCCCCGACCCAGACCGCCGGCGCCACCGAACATGCCGATGCGCTGGAGGTGCTGCGCCACCTGCTGGGCGGCGGCCAGGGGTCCCGCCTGCATCGTGCCCTGGTGGAGGGCGGCCTCGCCCTCGCCGTCGGCGCTTCCTATGACGGCGATACGGCGAGCTGGGGCGATTTCGACATCGCCGCCACCCCGCGCCGCGACGTGGCGCCGGAGCGGGTGGAGCAGGCGATGATGGCCGAGGTGAAGCGCCTGCTGGATGCGGGCGGCCCGACCGAGGCCGAAGTCGCGCGCAGCATCCGGCAGATGTCCGCCGGCGCGCTGCTGGCCCTCGATGGCCTCGGCGCCGCGCCGCGCATGATCGGCGGCGCGCTGGCCATCGGCATGCCCCTCGACTCCGTGGAATTCTGGCCGCGCCGGCTGCGCGCGGTGACGCGGGACCAGGTGGCCGCCGCCGCCGTGGCCGTGCTCGGCCAGTCCCCCTCGGCCAGCGGGTGGCTGCTGCCCGAAGGGGTCGCGGCGCCGGCGGAGGTGCCGGCATGACCAGCACCTTCTCCGTCGCCATCCAGCAGGTCACCGCCCCCGGGGGGCAGACCGCCTGGCTGATCGAGGACCATTCCGTGCCGGTCGTCTCGCTCGCCTGGGGCTGGGGCGGCGGCGCGGCGCTGGATGCGCCGGAACATGGCGGGGCGCTGGCCATGGGCGCGGCGCTGCTGACCGAGGGCGCCGGCGATCTCGACATGGTGGGCTTCGCCGATGCGCTGCGCGATTCCGCCATCGGCCTGGGCTTCTCCGCCCAGCGCGACGGTTTCGAGGGCTCGCTGCGCGCCTTGCTGCCGGCGCTGCCGGAGGCGGTGCGGCTGGCCAACCTGGCGATGCGCGCGCCGCGCCTTGAGGCGGAGGCGATGACGCGCGTCCGCGGCCGGGCCGTGGCCGGCGCCCGCGCCGCCTTGGAAACGCCGCGCGGCCAGGTCGGCCGCGCCTTCTGGGCCGCCGCCTTCCCCGGCCATCCCGCCGGCCGGCCCACCGCCGGCACGGTGGAGACGCTGAGTACCCTGCCCGAACAGGCGATCCGCGATGCGCTGGCCCGTCAGATCCGGGCCGGCGGGGTGCTGGTCGCGGCCAGCGGCGCCATCACGGCGGCGCAGCTTTCGGCCCTGCTGCCGGCGCTGTTCGAGGGGCTGCCGGCGGATGCCCCGGCCTCCGCCCCGCCGCTGCCGGCCTTCACCGCCTTCGCGCCGGTTGTTCTGCAGGTGCCGTCGCCGCAATCGGCGATCCAGTTCGGCCAGGCCGGCATGCCGATCAACGATCCGGACTGGGAAGCCTTCCAGGTGGTGCTGCGCATCCTGGCCGGCGGCGGCTTCACCTCCCGCCTCATGGAGGCGGTGCGGGTGCAGCGCGGGCTGGCCTATGGCATCGGCGCCGGGCTCGACACGCTGTTCGGCCAGAGCGTGGTGGTGGGTTCCTCCGCCACCGACAATGCGCGGGTGGCGGAGACGCTGGAGGTGACCCGCGCCGAATGGGCGCGCATGGCCGCCGAGGGTCCGCAGGTGGCGGAGCTGGAGGATGCGGTGGCCTTCCTGACCGGCAACCTGCCGCTGCAGTTCACCGATACGCGCCGCATCGCGGCGACCCTGCTGGCGATGCAGCGCAACCAGCGCCCGATCGACTGGCTCGACCGCCGGGATGAGCGGCTGCGCGCCCTGACCCGCGACGGCACGGCGGCGGTGGCAGCGCGGCTGCTGCGGCCGGATGGTCTGGCGGTGGCGGTGGCGGGGCAGCCGGCGGGGCTTTAGTTGTTATGTCATAATAACAACATCGCCCGTTCCGGTCTTGTGGCACTGCGGACCCTTGGGCATGATGCCAGGGGACAGGTGAAGCCAGGACGCTTGATGCCGGAACTCTGGACCTATGGTGAAGGTTACTCGCGCGTCGTCGGCGACGACGCGCTGGGGCGTCTGGATTATGACACCACCTATTTCGACAATGGCGGCGTGCTGCATGTCGATTACGACAATGAGAACGCTTATGATTCATCCAGCCTGACGACGCGCTACGATTCCTCGGGGCGCATCACCCAGCAGGTCGCGCTTTACGACGATGGGACGAAGATCGAAACGGAACATTACCTATTCAGCGTGACAACAGTCTCGTCGATGACGCTGCGCTATGACGAATTGGGCCGCCTCGACAGCGCGACTTTCGTTAACAATGGCTGGCTCAGTTCCTATACAGACTACGACAATACGAACCAGTATTCATCGTCCTACATGACAACCCGATACAATGCCCAGGGCGACGTTCTTTCGCAGCGCGCCCAGTATGATGATGGTACATCCATCGAAACGACCTTCGATCCTGAAGGTCTTCATGACTACAGCAACCTGACCATCCATTTCGACGCTGTAGGCCAAAGACAGAATTTCGTGTCGCAGCAGGATGATGGGAGTGTGCTTTCTGGGGCCATTACGCTTGCGGTCCGGGAGCTCTCCGGCACTGGGCACATTACCATTGGCCATGGCTCTCTTGTTCTTGCCTCCGCGACTCTTGTTCTTGCCTCCGCGAGCGGATCAACGCCGGCAATTCAGATAACCGCTTCCGCGCCGTAATCATTCCAGCCCGCCCAGTAAGGCGCGTGGCGATGATCGGCCAGCGTCCGGGGCCTATTCGTCCCGCCTTGGCCTGGCCAGCAGCCGCCCCATGGCGTCCCCGATGGTCAGCTCGCCGGCCAGAAGCTCCGCCACCGCGGCGCAGATCGGCAGTTCCACCCCCGCCGCCGCCGCCCGCGCCACCAGAGCCGGCGCGGTCTCCACGCCTTCCGCCACGCTGACCCGCCCGGCCAGGGCGGCCTCCAGCGGCTTGCCCCGCCCCAGCTCCATGCCGAGGGAGGTGTTGCGGCTGCCGGGGCCGGTGGTGGTCAGCAGCAGGTCGCCGAGGCCCGAAAGCCCCGCCGCTGTTTCCGCCCGCCCGCCCAGCGCCACCGTCAGCCGCGACAGTTCCGCCAGCCCGCGCGTCACCAGCGCGGCGCGCGCATTCTCGCCCAGCCCCGCCCCCATCACCGCCCCGGCGGCGATGGCAATGACATTCTTGGCGGCGCCGCCGACCTGCACCCCCATCGGGTCATCGCCGCCATACAGCCGGAACCCGGCGGTGCCGAGCAGATCCGCCACCACCCCGCGCAGCCGCGCATCGGCGCTGGCCACCACCGCCGCCGCCGGCAGGCCGCGCCCCACTTCGCCCGCGAAATTCGGACCCGACAGAACGGCGGCGGCATTGTCCGGGCGCGCCTCCGCCAGGATCTCCAGCGGCAGGCGCAGGCTGCCGCGTTCCACGCCCTTGGCGCAGACCACCAGCGGGCAGGCGGTTTCGGGCCAGCCGGCCAGCACGCCGCGCAGATGCTGCACGGGGACCACCAGCAGGGCGAACAGGGCGCCCTCCATCGCCGTGGCGGCGTCTGCGGTCAGGCTGATGGCCGGGCTCAGCGGATGGCCAGGCAGGTAGCGGGTGTTTTCGCGCGCCTGGTCGATGGCCTCCGCCCGCGCCGCGTCCCGGGTCCAGAGCGTCACCGCGTTGCCGGCCCGCGCCGCCTGAAGCGCCAGGGCCGTGCCCCAGGCGCCTGCGCCCAGGACCGCGATGCGACGTCGGGCGCGTGGCGGCATGGCGGCCTCTATTCCGGGGTGATGCGGGTGAGAAGGGCGCCGGCCCCGGCCTCCCCGCGCGCCAGCAGCGGCACCAGCGCGCCGAGAATGGCCTGGGCCTGTTCGGCGAAACCGAAGGGCGCATTGGCCACCAACAGCCCGCAGCCGTTCAGCCGGGTGGGGTCGGTGGGTTCGCGCAGCAGCAGCTCGGCGGCGATGCAATCCGGCACCTGGGCGTCCTGCAAGGCGGTGTGGAAGGCGCGGGGTGGCGCGCGGTGCTTGATCGGATACCAGACGGCGACGATGCCGGCGCGGAAGCGGTGGCGGAGGCGCGCCAGGGCGGCGGCGCAGCGCTCGAATTCGCCGGGCTGTTCAAAGGGCGGGTCGATCAGCACCAGACCGCGACGCTCCGGGAAGGGGGTCAGGGCCTCCAGCGCCTCCCAGGCATCGCGGCCATGCACGGCCACCTGCCGGTCGCCGCGATAGCGGGCGCGCAGCGTCGCGTGGTCCTCCGGATGCAACTCGCACAAAGTGAGCTGGTCCTGCGGGCGCAGAAAGTTGCGGATCAGTTCGGGGGAGCCGGGATAGAGGTCCGGAAAACCGGCGGCGCGGACCTGGGCGGTGTAGTCCGCCAGTGGGCCTTCGGTGACATCCGCCACCAGGCCGATGCCGGCCCGCCATTCGCCGGTGCGCTCCGCCTCGGAGGAGGCCAGCGCGTAGGTGCCGATCCCGGCATGGGTATCCAGCACCCGGAACGGCTTTTGCTTGGCGGTCAGCGCCTGGAGCAGCGCCACCAGCAGCGCGTGCTTGGCGACATCGCAGGCATTTCCCGCGTGGAAGGCATGGCGATAATTCACGCCGCAGCGGGTAGCGCCGCCCGGAGGTCGACGCAACCCGCGCGGCGCGCAGCGTCAGTAGCGGCGGGGTGCGGTGACCGCTCCACCCACGGCGCCGGCGCCACCACCGATCAGCGCGCCCGTGCCGGCATTGCCGGAAAGCGAGCCGACCGCGGCACCCGTGCCGGCGCCGAGCAGGCCGCCGGAAACGGCGCGCTCACCCGGCGTCTGGCCGCAGGCTGCGACGGCGGCGGTGAGAACCAGGGCAGCGGCGAGACGGGGAAGAATGGTCATCGGGGCGTCCTCCTTGTGGTGCCGGGGCGAGAACGCGATGTGGCAGGGCGGGTTCCGGCAGGGATTCAGCCAGCCAGACGCTTGCGCAGTATGTCCAATTGGCTCGGCGGTAGCAGGCGGGCGACGGCCACCATGAGATCGACGATCGCCGCGAGCTGATCCGGTTGTTCGCGCGTTTCCAGGACCTCGCGCAGAACATTAATCCGCATCTTCGTGCTTGGCGCCTTCCCGAAACGAGCAAGGAATTCGACAAGCGACGCGTTGAGTTCGTCGTGAAGCTGCGAGGTCGGGTCAATGACGGCAAACCACTGGCGCAGTTGTGCTTCGGTTCGCCGCCCATCCCGATCATCTTCACCTGCGCCGATATAATCGGCAGCGGTGAGGCCCTGGTAGCCTACGAACTTGGAAGGCCCAAAGTGTGTCGTGCCGAGCTCATCCTTGTAGGCGTACCAAGCGCGTGCATAGGCGAGGCGTCCTTGCACGGCCGGACTCGAGCAGACTTCGGCTTCGAAGCGCCGAATATTTTCGATGGCGGTTGCGGGGGAGGAGATGAGTTTCGCCATAATGCTGATCCTTTATGCGTCGTCGTCGTGAACAAGACGCATAAAGCACTAGACAGCTAGTTTGCGCAAGTACCTCCTGCGGTAAATGCACAAAATACCGGATGCCGCCCTTGGAACCGTCAGCGAGCAGTCCTGTCTTCTCCACTCTCGGTCAGCTCCGCCAAGGGCCATCGCGGCCGGGGCGCGTGGTCCAGCCCCTCCGTCAGCCCTGCCCGCAGCCGCTCAATTCCCGCCCAGGCGATCATCACCGCA
The DNA here is from genome assembly GCF_019029495.1 of Falsiroseomonas oleicola. Taxonomy (GTDB): domain Bacteria; phylum Pseudomonadota; class Alphaproteobacteria; order Acetobacterales; family Acetobacteraceae; genus Falsiroseomonas; species Falsiroseomonas oleicola. The sequence goes on along the minus strand of NZ_JAERQM010000007.1, from coordinate 306,915 downwards.
TTGTCAGTGCAGAGCCGGATCGGCGGGGCGACCAGCGGCAGCCCGGCCTGCGCCGCCACGGCCGCCAGCGCGGTGCGGATTCCCTGATTGGCCGCGACCCCGCCCGAGACCACGAGGGCGGTCGCGCCCGGGGCCATGGCCAGGGCATGCGCCGCCCGATTGGCCAGGGTCGCGGAAACGGCGGCCTGGAAGCCAGCGGCGACATCGGCGCGGCCCTGATCGTCCAGCCCCTTGGCGACGATATTCGCCACCGCCGTCTTCAGCCCGCTGAAGGAGAAGTCACAGCCTTCCCGACCATAGAGCGGCCGGGGCAGGCTGAACCGCTTCGCATCCCCGCTGGCGGCCAGCCGTTCCAGATGCGGCCCGCCCGGCCAGGGCAGCCCCAGCAGCTTGGCGGATTTGTCGAATGCCTCACCCACCGCATCGTCCAGCGTGGTGCCGAGCCGCCGGTGCCGCGCCACGCCCTCCACCAGAACGCATTGGCAATGCCCGCCCGAGAGCAGCAACAGCAGGTAGGGAAAGGCCAGACCGCCCGGATGCACCCCCGGCAGGCGCGGCGTCAGCGCATGGCCCTCCAGATGGTTGATGGCGAGGTAGGGGATGCCCTGGGCGATGGCCATGCCCTTTCCCAGTGTGGCGCCGACGATCAGCCCGCCGATCAGCCCCGGCCCGGCGGTGGCCGCCACCGCCGCCAGCCCGGCCGGCGTGGTGCCCGCCTGGTCCAGCACGCGCCGCACCAAAGCCGGCAGATGCGCCAGATGCGACCGCGCCGCGATCTCCGGCACCACGCCGCCATAGGGGGTGTGTTCTTCGAGCTGGGACAGCACCGCCTCGGCCAGGATGGTGCCATCGGCGCGCAGGATCGCGGCGGCGGTCTCGTCGCAGGAGGATTCCAGGCCGAGCACCAGCGCGTCCTCCCGCAGATTCCCGACCCGGTCCGACATGCATCCACCTTTCAACACCCGGCGCAGGGGCCTAATACGCCCCCATGTCCGCCGTTCATCCCGCCACGCCCTATCCCGGCCATGCCGCGCACGGCCCGGTCCGCCCGCATTTCCGCAGCCTGCCGCTGCGGGTCGGCACCCGCGGCTCGCCGCTGGCGCTGTGGCAGACGCGGCACTTCCTGTCGATCATCACCCGCTTCTGCCCGGTGCTGCGCGATGTGCAGGCCTTCGAGGAGCATGCGATCCTCACCTCCGGCGACCGCACCCAGGACAAGCTGCTGGCCGATATCGGCGGCAAGGGCCTCTTCGCCAAGGAGATCCATGAGGCGCTGCTGGACCGCCGGATCGACTTCGCGGTCCACAGCCTGAAGGACCTGGAGACGGAGCTGCCGCCCGGCATCGTGCTCGCCTGCACCCTGCGGCGGGAGGATGCGCGGGATGCGCTGATCCTCGGCCCGTCCTGCGGCACGCCCGACCCCTCCGACCCTTTCGGGGCGCTGCCCGCCGGCGCCGTCATCGGCACCGCCTCGGTCCGCCGGCAGAGCCAGATCCTGCATGCGCGGCCCGACCTGCGCATCGAGATGATCCGCGGCAATGTGCAGACCCGCCTCGCCAAGCTGGGGGCCGAGGGCGGCCCGGCCGCGACGCTGCTGGCCCTCGCCGGACTGCGACGGCTGGGGCTGGAGGATCGCGCCTCTGTCGTGCTGGACCCGGATGCCATGGTGCCTTCCGCCGGGCAGGGCATCATCGGCGTCACCGTGCGGGCGGATGACGCGGAACTGCTCGAACTGCTCTCCGCCATCGAGGACCGGGAGGCCTCGGCGGTCAGTCAGGCCGAACGCGGGCTGCTGGCGGCGCTGGATGGCAATTGCCGCACGCCGATCGGCGGCCATGCGCGGCTGCTGCCGGATGGCCGGCTGCATCTGACCGGGCTGGTGGCCCGTGCCGATGGCAGCTTCCTGCTGAAGCGCAGCGCGCTGGGCGCCGTGGCCGAGGCGGCGGCGCTGGGGCGCGAGTTGGGCGACAGCCTGCGCCGCGACTGCCCCGCCGATCTCTTTGGCTGAGCCGGCCGGCTCCGTCCTCGTCACCCGCCCCGAGCCGGGCGGGGTGGAAACGGCCGCCCGGCTGGTGGCCCTCGGCTGGCAGCCATTGCTGGCGCCGGCCTTGGTCCTGGCGCCGCGCCCCCTCGCTTTGCCGCCCTGCCAGGCCGTGCTGCTGACCAGCCGCGCCGCCGCCCGCGCCCTGCCGGCCCCGATACCCGGCCTGCCCCTGCTGGCGGTGGGCGAGGCGACCGCCGAGGCGGCGCGCGAGCTGGGCTGGAAGGCCGAGGCGGCGGAGGGCACCGCCGCCGACCTCGCCCGGCTGGCCGCCGCGCGATTCGACCCGGCGGCCGGGCCGCTGCTGCTGGCGGTGGGCCAGGGCTATGCGCTGGACCTGGCCACCGATCTGCGCGCGCGCGGCTTCCGGGTGCTGCGCCGCATCGCCTATGCCGCACGGCCCGCCAAGGCCCTGCCGGAGCCTGTGCGGGACGCGTTTGGTCATGTCACCCCGCATCATGTGCTGTTCCACTCGCCTCGCTCGGCTGGCTGTGCCATCACATTGTTCCGGGAGGCCGGGTATGCGGCGACGATCGCAGGCATGTCGGCGTTGGCGATCAGTCCTCGCGTCGCGGAAGCGGCGCAGGCCGCGCTCGCCCCGTTGCGATGGCGCGCGCTGCGCGTCGCCGCGCGGCCGACCGAGGAAGCCTTGCTGGCGCTGCTCGGCCCCGCTGCGACGGGTTCGGGCAGCCAGACCCTGTTTTGACGCCTGTCCCGCCGCCGGTCCGCCCGGCGCGAGCAGGCTCTAGCCGCGCCAGGAGACCCATGAGCCAGACCCCTCCCCCCTCCGTCGCCGATCGGCTGCGCCGCTTCCGCCTGGACCCTGCCGCGCTGCCGATCCTGGTCGCGGCCGTCGTGTTGGTGGGCGCCGTCGCCTGGCTGCTGGCCCGCCCCCTGCCGCAGGAGGCCACTCGCGGCGCCGATCCGGCGCTGGAGGCGCGGCTGGCCGCGCTGGAAGGCCGCGCCGCGCCGGATCTGGGCGCCGTGGAGCGTCGTTTGGCCGCTGTGGAACAGGCGGCCCGGCCGGCCGTGGATACCGAGGCTTTTGCGCCGCGCAGCGCGCTTGAGGATCTGGCGCCGCGCAGCGCCCTGGAGGCGCTGGCCCCACGCAGCGCGCTGGAAAACCTCGCCCCCCGCGCCTCGGTCGAGGCGTTGGGCCAGCGCGTCGATGGACTGGCGCAGCGCGCCGAGGCGGCCATCCAGCAGGAGGAGGCCCGCGCCACCGCCAGCTCCGCCCGCATCGAGGGTGTGGCCCGCGAACTCGCCACCCGCCTCGGCACCGCCGAACAGGCCCAGGCCCAGGCGGCGCAGCGCATCGGCGCCGTCGAATCCGCCTTGGCCGGGCGCATCGCCGCGCTGGAGACGGCGCTCGGCGAGCGTCGCAGCGAAATCGAGGCCCAGGCCGCCCGCATCGCGGAGCTGGAGGGGCAGGCCCAGCGCCTCGCCGCGCTGGAAGGCCGTGCCGGCCGACTGGCGACGCTCGACCAGCTTCGCGCCGCGCTGGAAGGTGGCGCGCCCCTGGGTGGCGCACTCTCCACCCTGCGGGAGCCGCCGGCCGCGCTGACACGCTTCGCCGAGACGCGCCCGCCCACCGAATCCGCACTGCGCCTGACCTTCGAGGACGCCGCCCGCGCCGCCATGGCCGCCAGCGACCCGGGCCGCCAGGGCCAGGGCGTCCTGGACTCCGCCGTCGCCCGCCTCTCCGGCCTCGTCACCGTGCGCCGGGGCGAGGAAGTGGTCTGGGGCGATGCCGCCGCTGCCGAAATCGAGAAATCCCGCCGCGCGCTGGAGGCCGGCGACCTGGAAGGCAGCCTGCCGCCGCTACGCCGCCTCTCGCCGGAGGCCCAGGCCGCCATGCGCGGCTGGGTCGAGCAGGCGGAGGCGCTGATCGCCGCCCGCCGCGCGCTGCGCAGCCTGGCCGCTGGCTGAGGAACGCCATCATGCGCTCAGCCCTGATCTACCTGGTTCTCCTCGCCGCCGGCATTGCCGGCATCCTCTGGGTCGCCCAGCTCGGCGGCGCGGTGGAAATCCGCCTTGGCGATGCGGAGGTGCTGGTCGGCCTGCCGGTGGCGCTGCTGCTGCTGGCGGCGCTGTTCCTGGTGCTCCACCTGATCCTGGCCTTCCTGGGCGCGCTGCGGCGCCTGCCCGGGCGGCTGCGCGACCGCAAGGCGGCGCGCCGCCGGGGTGAAGGCGATGCGGCTCTGACCCGTGCCCTGGTGGCGCTGGCCGCGGGCACGCCGGATGCGGCGCGGCTGGAGGTGAAGCGCGCTCGCAAGGGCCTGGGCGACACCCCCCAGACCCTGCTGCTGGCCGCCGAGGCCGAACGTCTGGCCGGGCGGGAGGAGGCGGCGACCGCCGTCTTCCGCCAGCTCGCCACCATGCCGGATGCCCGCTTCCTGGGCCTCCGCGGGCTGCTGCGGCAGGCGATCCAGCGCGAGGACTGGCCCACGGCCCAGCGCCTGGCGCGGGAGGCGGAGGCCGCCCAGCCCGGCGCCGCCTGGCTGCGGGAGGAGCGGGAGACGCTCGCGCTGCGCATGCGCGACTGGCGCGAGGCGCTGACCCTGGCGCCGCCCGGCGCCGGCCAGGCCGCGCTCGCCCTGGCCGCCGCGGGGCAGGAGCCGGATGCGACCCGCGCGGCGGAGCTGGAACGGCAGGGTTTCGCCGCCGACCCGGCCTTCGCGCCGGCGGCGCTGGCCCATGCGAAGCGCCTGAAGGAGGGTGGCAGCCCGCGCCGGGCCCGCACCGTGCTGGAACAGGCCTGGACCGCCCGGCCGCATCCCGACCTCGCCATTGCCTATCTGGCCGAGGATGAGGATGCGCTGGCGCGCATGAAGTCGGCCGAGATCCTGGTGAAGGGCCAGCCGCGCCACGCCGAAAGCCGGCTGCTGGTCGGCCGCGCGGCGCTGGAGGCCGGGCTGACCGGCCGGTCGCGGCAGGAGCTGGATGCGCTGGTCGCCTCCGGCACCGCCGATCGCCGCGCCTATCTGGCGCTCAGCGACCTGGAGGAGGTGGAGCATGGCGAGACGCCGGAGGGCCGCGCCGCCCAGGCCCGCTGGCTGCGCCAGGCCGCGACGGCGGCGCCCGAGCCACGCTGGCGCTGCACCGCCTGCGGCACCGACCATGCGGCTTGGGAACCTGTCTGCCCGAAGTGCCAGGCGGTCGGCACCATCAACTGGACCAGCCCGCAGACGCTGCCGGCGACCGTCGGCTGAGGATACGGGCGGGGCGGCTCAGCCCCGCCCCGTATCCTCGACGATCACCCCATCCACCAGCCGCAACTGCCGCGTGGCGCGCTGGGCCAGGACAGGGTCGTGGGTGACGACGACCACCGCACGCCCTTCCTCCCGCACCAGTCTCTCAAAAATATCGAAGACGGCGGCGGCATTGGCGCTGTCGAGATTGCCGGTCGGCTCGTCGGCCAGGATCAGCGCCGGGTCATTGGCCAGCGCCCGGGCGATGGCGCAGCGCTGGCGCATGCCGCCCGAAAGCTGTTCCGGCAGTTTCTGGTGCGCGTCGGCGAGGCCGAAGGCCTCCAGCAGCCCCATCGCCCGGTCCCGCGCCGCCCCGCCATGCAGGCGGCCCAGCCGGCGGATGGGGATCAGCACATTGTCCAGGGCGGTGAATTCCGGCAGCAGGAAGTGGAACTGGAAGACGAAGCCCAGCTTCGCCAGCCGCAGCGCCGCCAGATCGGACGCCGGCAACCGGGCGGTGTCCTGGCCCTCCAGCAGCACCTCCCCGCTGCTCGGCCGGTCCAGCAGGCCGAGCAGGTAGAGCAGGGAGGATTTGCCGGAGCCGGAGGGGCCGGTGACGGCCATGAACTCCCCGGCCCGCAGCGCCAGCGACACATCCCGCACCAGCACCGCCCCTTCCGGCAGGCGGCGCGTCACGTTCCGGACCTCCAGCAGGGGCGTCACTTCGTCCGCCGCGGCCGGCGGCTATCGCCGGCCGAGCGGCCGAATGGCCGCCGCGCCCAATGGCGCGCAAGGCAAGCGGCCGGAGGCCGCGCCCGCCGTCTGAGGGCAGCTATAAGGATCACGCCGCGCCTCGCACCACCTGCACGGGATCGAGCCGGCTGGCGCGGCGGGCCGGCATGACGGAGGCGACCGCCGCGGCGACCAGGGCGAACAGGCTGGCCATCAGATACACCCGAAAATCCCGGTCCAGCAGGAACTGCCCCTGGCCGGAGGGGGTATCCGTGCCGAAGCGGATCAGGGCCAGCCCCTCGATCATCAGCGCCCCCAGCAGGCAGCCGACCAAGGCGCCGAGCAGCCCCGCGACGATGCCCTGCACCAGGAACAGCAGCTGGATGTCGCCTTCCGTAAAGCCCAGCGACTTGAGGATGGCGATGTCGCGCGTCTTCTCGATCACCACCGTCGAGATCACGTTGTAGATGCCGAAGGCGGCGACCAGCAGGATGGCGCCGGTGACGGAGAACATGATGGCGTTCTGGATGACGAAGACGGTGAGGATATTGGCGCTCTGCTCCTCCCAGCTTTCGGTCCGGTCGCCGAAGCGGGCCTCGATCTGCCGGGCCAGAGGTTCGGCCTGGGTGACATCCGCCAGCCGGACCAGGATCTGGTTCACCACATTCGGCCGGTCCGCCAGCACCTGCGCCACCTTCAGCAGGGCGAAGGCATGGCCCTGGTCCACGCCCTGCAGGCCGGTGCGAAACAGCCCCACCACCTTCATCGACAGCACCGTGCCGCTGGGCGCGACGGCCGAGAGCGTGTCGCCCATCCCGACGCCCAGCCGCCAGGCCAGAGCCTCCCCCAATATGATCCCGTTGGCGGCGCGGCGCAGATCCTCCAGCCGGCCCGAAATCATGTCCTTCTCGATATTGGAGACGCGGCGGTGCCGCTCCGGCTCCAGCCCCGTCAGCACGGCGGAGACGTCGCGCGATCCGTAGCGCAGCAGGGCCTGGCCCTGCAGCACCGGGGCGGCGGCGACGCCCTCCATCGCCTCCAGGATCGCCACCTTGCGCACCGGCTCCCGGATTCCGCGCACGCGGTCGCGCGGCTTGATGCCGTGCACCAGCACGGCGCCGTCCGGAAAAGCGAGTTCCGCCGCCTGGGCGAAGGGGCGGCGGGTTTCGTCCTTGATCGTGATGTGGGGCGAGACGTCGATGATCTGGGTGACGAAATAGGTCTGGAAGCCGCGCATGATGGCGGCGGTGGCGATGAAGAAGGCGACGCCGAGCGCGATGCCGGTGACCGAGACCAGCGTCTGCCGCAGCCGCCGCGTCAGCATGCCCCGCGCGAGGTCCAGCAGCAGCCTCATGGCTGCGGGCGCGTTTCAAGCCGCACCGGCGTTCCATCCGTGAGGCCTTCCGGCGGGTCCAGCACCACCGCCTCCCCGGCCGTCAGGCCGCGGCGGATTTCGATGCTGCGGGGCGCCTGCACGCCGATCTCCACCTCCCGCCGCCGCGCCACCTCCTTCTCCACCACCCAGAGATGGGCGCGGCGGGTGGCGCCGGGGGGCGTGGCCGGGGGGGCGGTGGGGGAGGCATCGCGGGTCGCGGGGGGCAGCACCACGGCGCCGGGTGGCACCAGCACGGCATCCGGCGTTTCCCGGAGCACGATATTGGCCTCCACCGTCATGCCGACCAGCAGGGGCGTGTCGTCCGGCAGGGTCAGGCGCACGCGATAGGCCTTGCGGACGGTGTCGCCCTTCGGCGTGATCTGCGCCACCTCCGCGGTCATGGCGCGGCCGGGGAAGGCATCGGCGCGCAGCAAGGCGCGCTGGCCCACGGCGATGCGGGCGATGTCTTCCTCGTCCACCTCCGCCGTCAGGCGCAGCGGGCGCGGCTCGCCGACCCAGAACAGGGAGGCGGGGGTGTCCACCACCTCCCCCACCTCGGCATCCCGGCGCAGCACGATGCCGCTGGTCGGCGCGCGCACCACGTAGTCGTCCAGGCGCTGCATCGCGGCATCGGCCGATGCGCGGGCAGCCTGGGCATCGCGCTCGGCGCGTTCCAGGCTGGTGCGGGCGGTGATGTCGCGGGCGACCAGGGTGCGGGTGCGGGCCAGGTCCTCCACCGCGAAACGGGCGCGGGCCTCGGCTTCCGTGGCCATGGAACGGGCCTGGCGGTCATCGAGCCGGGCCATGGCCTGGCCTTCGGTGACCCGTTCGCCTTCCTCCACCAGCACCTCTGTCAGCCGGGCGCGGGTGGCGGGGCCGATGCGGGCCCAGTGGACGGGTTCGACCGCGCCCGTGGCATAGACCGCCTCCAGCGCCGTGCCCTGGCTGGCCAGCGCGATGGTGACGCGCGGCGGCAGGCCATACCGCAGCCAGGCCGCGATTCCCCCGGCGAGCAGGAGGATGAGGAGGAGGATAAGCCGGCGCATCTGGCGGGAGTCTAGCAGGCCTGGACCTGTTGGTCATCGGAGGGTTCGGAAGCGGGTTGTCCGGCGGCGCGCGGGGGGCTATAGGGCCGCGCTGATGGTGCGCCGACATAGCTCAGCGGTAGAGCAACTGATTCGTAATCAGTAGGTCCCCGGTTCAATCCCGGGTGTCGGCACCATTCTTTTCCCTGGGGTTCACCGGTTCGGCGCTCGAGTTTGCCTTGAACATCAAGGCGCGCAGCCGCAAGGCTGCCCGCGCACCGCAGAACGGTGCCGCGCCACCCAAGCCCGCCAAGCTCAGACGTTCAGCGAAAGGCTGCTGCCGATCAGGCTGTTGAGCGAGGCGCCGCCGCCGCTGAACAGCGACAGCACCGGGTTGTTGTTGGTCTGCGCCGGCGCGGCCAGCACCAGGTAGCGCTGCGCCATCTTCGCCACCGCCTTCGGATCCTGCAGATCCTCCAGCTTCACGCGCCGCGTCAGCAGGGATTTCTGCTGGTCGAACTCCAAAAGGCCGAAGCTGTCCGGCAGGCCGATCGCGCCGCGCACCACCGTCGTCATCGCCTTGTCGGTCATCAGCTCCGCGATGGTGGTGATCTTGGACGCGTTGCGGATAAAATACAGCGCCTCCCGCAGCCCCGCATTCGCGCTGCCCATCGCCTTCTCGTAGCGATTGGTCATCGCATCCTCGACCAGCCGCTCCAGCAACGCCGGGTCGGCGAAGGGGGAGGTCTGTTCCAGCGCCGCCGCCGCCGCTTCCTCCGCCGAGGTGGGCAGGCCGGAGGTGGCGAGCGCGCGGGTCTGGGACGTGCTGAGCGCCGCCCGCTGTTCCGCGGAAAGCGCCCGCGCCTGGCTCTGCGACAGGGCGGCAAGCTGTTCCGTGCCCAGCGCGGCAAGCTGGCTGGTCGACAGGGCCGCGAGTTGCGTCGTCGCCAAGGCGCGCATCTGCGCCACGCCGATGCCGCCCATGTCCTCGGCATCGATCGCCGCGATCTGCTGGGTTGAGAGCGCCGCGAGCTGGGAGGGTCGCAGCGCCGCCACCTGGTCCGCCTCCAGCGCCTTCACATCCGCCGCGTCCAGCGCCGCGATGCCGGTGGTGCCGAGCGCCTGGAGCTGGCCGGTGCTGAGCGCCCGCACCTGGGCGGTGCCGAGCGAGGTCACCTGCTCCGCCGTCAGCCCGGCGACCTTGGCGAGCGACATGGCCTGCACTTCGGTCGTCGCCAGCGCGGCGACCTGGGTCGTGGTGAGGTCGGAGGTCTCGCGCTGGGCGAAGGCCTTCGCCAGTTCGCGCCAACGGCGATCGGTCAGCTTGTTGGCCAGACTGCCCTCGGCGGCCGGGTCTTCGGTGAGGATCTTGCGCAGGATGCCGCGCTTGTCGATCTCGCCCTCAAGCTGGAAGGCCTCCAGCACCACCTGCAGCGTGCGCCGGTCCTTCAGCAGTGACTCGACGTCCTTGTGGACGCTGGCGGCTTCCTTGAAGCGGGTCATCGCCGCCTCATTGTCCTTGCGGGCCGCGAAGCGCGCCTGAAGTCCGCTGCCGTCGCGCTGGGCGATGGTCAGGGCCAGCAGGGGCCCGAGGCCCGGCAGCATCTCAGGCGACCCGGCTGGTGAAGGCGGCCATCGGCGGGGCGTGCAGCGCGGCGGGCGGCGGGGCCAGGCCACGCTGCGCTTCCAATGCCTCGATCATGTCGCGGTGCAGGGCCATCAGCGGTTCCAGGCTGCCACCGTCATCCAGCCGCAGATCCGTCTCCCGCTGCGCCCAAAGGCCCAGTGAGACCAGGTTGCCGCGCAGCTCCGCCGGCAGCTTGTTGCCGGGTGAGCCGAGGTCGTTGATCAGGATGGACCAGAGGCGATGCGCCTTTTCCAGCGCGATGGCGCGGGCCCGCGTGCCGCTGGCCACGGCCAGCAACCCGTTCACATAACGAAAGGCGCGCAGTTCGATCTCGCGCGGGGATGCGGTGGCGTTCTGGGTGGCGGCGTAGCGCGCGACGCTCATGGATCCTCCGGCGGGGTATGGGGATCGGGCACGCCGGCGCCATGGCCGACGTGCCCGTCTGGGTTTAGCGGAACAGGCTCAGCAGCGACTGGCTCTGCTCATTGGCGATGGACAGCGACTGCGTGGCCAACTGCTGCTTGGTCTGCAGGCTGGTCAGTCGCGCGCTTTCCTCCGCCAGGTCGGCATCGACGAGCGCGCCGAGGCCTTCCTTGATCGAGTCGTTGAGCTGCGTGGTGAAGGTGGTCAGACCATCGACCTGGCGGATATTGGCGCCAAGATTGGCCAGCCGCGTGCCCATCAGGTCGATTGCGCCTTCCACCAGGGCGATCGCTTCCTTCTGGCCCGTGCCGTCCGCCGGCGCGGCTTCCACCGTGGCGCCGGTGATGTCGGTGGTCACATCCTCCGATGCGCCGCGGATATACAGCTCACCACTGCTGTTCAGCCCCGCATCCAGCCCGGCTTCCTTCATCCGGGTGATCAGCGCGGTCACGCGGGTCAGCGGGCTGTCCGTCGCCTCGAACTGCACGTCATAGACGCGGGTGTTCGGGTCCGGCGTGGTGCCGAGCGCGGCGGAGCCATCGCTGAATTCGAAGACCAGGTCGACATCCTCGTCAGCCGTGGTCGGATCGTTGTCCAGGTCCCGCTTGACGGTGACGGTCAGCACCTCGCCATTCGCCGGCGCCAGCGTGTCGTCGAAGGTGACAGTGCGGGCCGCGGTGGTGACCGAGAGGCCCTGGATATTGAGGCCCGCGGCCGTGCTGTCCGTGCCCTGCACCGAGGTCACCGAGCCCTGGATGTCGCGCACGATGTCGACCGAGGTATTGGTCACACCATCCACGGTCAGGCCGTTGGCCAGCAGATTCACACCGTTGAAGGTCGCCGACTTCGCGAAGGCGTCGATGTTCTGCAACGCATTGGTGATCTGGTTGTTGATCTGCTCCGAATCCAGGCCCTGCTGCTGACCCTGGGTCATGGTCTGCTTCAGGCGGCCCAGCTCGTCGGAGATCTGCGTCGCCGCGTCGCGCGCCACGGTCAGCGCCGACTTGCCGAACTTCAGGCTGTCCTTGACCGCCGTCATGCCGTTCAGGTCGGCGCGCATGTTCTGCGCGATGGAGAACACGGCGGGGTCGTCATCGGCACGGCTGATGCGCAGATTCGTCTCGATCCGCTGCTGGGTCTTGCCCATTTCCTTGCCGATATTGTTCAGCGAGCGGATCGCCGCCATGGCGGCGGCATTAGTGTTGACGGAGGACATTGTCCCCATCTCCTTTGAACGACGTTCCGCGTGCGGGGTGGCTTTTTGCCTTCCGTTCGCGGGACCGGTGTTTCAATGCCGCCACGGCACATTCCCACCGGCCTTGAGCCCCACCAACCATGGGGCTTCCTGAACATTCTGACCGGCTTTGGTGAATCCGCGGTAAAGCCGCGGCCCGAAGCCGATGAAAAAAGCAGAAACCTAGTCGAGATGCGGCCGCAGATTGGCGGCCTTCGTCGCCGCCGCGGCCGCGGCGATCCCGGCCGCCGCCGGCAGTCCGGTCTGCGCATCCAGGCCCAGAACGGTCGCCTCGTGCCGCATCACATGCCGCACCAGGCGCAGTGCCTGGTACCATTCATCCTGCTCGGCCAGCGCCAGCGACCGCTCGAGCAACTGTCGCGCCATGTCGGAGGTCGTCGCCTCCTGGAATTCGGCCACCAGGCGGTGCGCATCGGCCATCGCCGTCTCGCGCTCCTCCTCCGGCCCGACATAGGCACATTGCAGGGCGAAATAGATCCGTCGCGACGGCGTATTCGCCCCTTCGGGCGACATCACCTGCTTGCCGAACAGGAACCGCGCCTTGGCGACCAGCTCGACACGGGTCCTGCTGCGGAACCGCAGCGAGGCGCCATTCACCACCATCAACTCGCCGGCCCGCATCTCGAGCACCAACGTGGACATGCCAGTCTCCCAAATTTTTCGGCAGAATGGCGGGGGTAGTGGGCCCACCATGCCGGGGCGCCGGCGCATGCCGACCGTCGCGAATTTTTCGCCACCCATGGCCTTTGCCACAGGCTCGTTTCTTCGAGCTTGCCCAGTGCCTCGCGCCGCCCTGGCGAAACGCACCACGCCCCAGCATCATCGCGTATCGGCGTTAACCAGGGTTGAAGGGCGTCCATGATGCGGTGACATGCCCGTGATGGTCAGCGCAGCAGCGTCGCCAGCGAAAGTCGGGACAGCATGCCGGTGGCCTCATAGGAGGCTTCCAGACGGCTTTTCAACTGGCCGAGCTCGGCCGAGGCCTGCGCCAGGTCCACCTCCTCCAGCGTGCCGAGCTGGGTGCGCAAGGCCACCATGGTGTCCTTGTGCCACGTCTGGCTCCGCTCGATTCGCTGTTCGGCGGCGCCCAGCACCGCCTGTTCATTGGCCAGGTCGGTGGCCGCGCCGGCAAGCGATTCGGCGACGCCGTTCAGCAGCCCGTCCCAGCCGCCACCCTCCGCTGCCAGTTCCGGCGTCACCGAGGCCAGTACCGCCAGATTGCGCATCAATTCGCGCCCCCAGCTCTCGGCCAGCTCGCCATCCGGGTTGCGATTGGCAAAGACGCCGATCGCCACGCGCTCGCCATCCGCCACCTGCACGGCGCGCGCCGCCTCCGTGCTGCCATCGCCTTCCATGAAGGGCGAGAAGGGGGTGGTGGTGGCATCCGTCGCCGCGGTCACCGTATCGGCGATCACCGTCGCGCCATTGGTCGCATCCAGCCCGGCCACGGCGGTGGCGATGGCGGTGGCCATCGGGCTGGTGGCGATGGCCGCGGCATTCGGCACCGGGGGGGAGGCCACGTCGGAACCGCCGAACAGGTATTCGCCGCCATGGCGGGTGTTCAGCAGCGCCGCCACCTCCTCCAGCGCCGCGGTCGCGGTCTTGGCCAGGGCCTCCGCCCCGGTGCCCAGCATGGTGCGGGCACGCAGCGCCTCCGCCCCCAACTCGGCGGCGATGTCGTGCAGCCGGCTCAGCACGGTCTGGGTGGCGGCGGCGCGGCCCAGCGCGCGGTCGGCGGCATTGGCGTAGGATTCGCGCCGCCCGACCTCCCCCCGCAGATCGATGGCGCGCCGCGCCTCCGGCCCCAACCCGCCATAGACCTCCGATTTCTGCCCGGTGGACTGCTGGCGCAAGGTGTTGTCCAGGCGCAACCGCAGCACCGCCTGGTCCACCGCGAGATTGCCGATGCTGCCGATGATCGACATGGCCTAACTCCCTTCTCAGCGCACCGCGGCGAACAGCGCGTCCCACATCGCCTGGATGGTGGAGATGACGCGCGCATTGACGCCATAGGCGGTCTGCAACTGCACCATCGCCGCCACCTCGGCATCGACATCGACGCCGGAGCGTTCGTTGATCCGTTCCGACAGCATCTGCTGCAGGCTGCCGGCGCGTTCGGCGGCGCCACTGGCGGCGGCGCGCAGCCCGGTCTGCTCGGCGACCAGCGCGGCGCCGTATTGCGCCAGCGTGCCGAGCCCGGACAGCGGTGAGGTCAGCGTGCCATCCGGGCCGAGCCCGCCGGTGGCGAAGCCCGTCTGCGGCACGCCTTCCGCCTGCTGCGCGCCGAAGCTGAAATCCAGCACGCGGTCCAGCAAGGTGGAAAAGCCGGAGGGGCCGCCGGCCGGATTGGGCGTGAAGTCGCCCGGCCCGGTGGGGCTGCCGACCACCGTATGGGTGCCGTCGCGCAGCAGGGCCGGGTCGGCCACCACGGCCGCATTCACCCGGATGGTGCCGGCGAAGCCGATCATCGCGCTGCCGGCATAGGGCTGCGTCGGATCGGGCACGGTGCCGGCGGTATCGGTGAACAGCGTCAGCCCCTGGGCGTCCAGACGGCTGGCGAGCTGCGAGGCCGCCAGATCGAGTTCCGCCTGCAGACGCGGCAGGGTCGCGTCCCGCAGTTCCACCGCCGCGCCCATGCGGCCACCGGCCAACTGCCGGGTCACGTCGCGGCCGTTCAGCATCACGCCGGGCAGCGTGCCGCCCGTGCCGTGGAAGGCCTGCGCGCCCACCGTCGCATCGGCGATGGAAAAGGGCGTGCTGCCCTGGACAAGCGGCAGCACCATGCCGCCGCGCGCCACCAGCGTCACCTCGCCACTGCTGGCGCGGATGACGGACAGGTCGATCGACTGGGCAATGCCGCCGATCACCAGGTCGCGCTCATCCTCCAGCGCCGCGGTGCTGCGGCCGGCGGCGATCTCCCGCTTGATCTCGGTGTTCAGCCGGGCGACTTCGGACAGGCCGGTGTTCAGCGCGGTGACTTCCGCGCGCAGCGTGTCATGCGCCGTCTGGCGCGCGGCGCCGATGGCGTCGGAGACGCCGTTGAGCCGGTCGGCCACGGTTTCCGCCGCCGTCACCACGGCGCTGCGGCGCACGGGGTCGGCCGGCGCTTCGCGCAACTCGATGAAGCTGGACTGGAGGTCGGAGATCAGCCCGCCGAGGCTGTCGCCGGCCTCCGGCGAACCATGCGCCGCCTCGATGCCGCCCAGCAGTCGCACCCGCAGCCCCGCCGCCGCCGCATCGCCGCCAGCGCGCTGCTGCGCCGCCTGCACCGCGAGGTCGACGTCCCGGGTGACGATATTGGCACGCACGCCCTGGCCGTTGCCGGCCACGGTCAGCGCATTGCCTTCCAGGATTTTCCGGGTGTGGCCGGCGGTGCCGGCATTGGCGATGTCATCCGCCGCCCGCGCCATCTGGCGGTCGAGCAGGCGCAGGCCACTGGTGGCGACCGAGAGCGCGAGGTCGAGCGTCATGGCCGGTCAGCCCGGCTGCCGCGCGGCATCGCCTAGCGCTTCATGTTGATCGTGTCCTGCAGCATCTCGTCGCTGGCAGTCACGATGCGGGTGTTGGAGGTATAGGCGCGCTGGGCCAGGATCAGCTTGGAGAATTCGGCCGCGATATCGACATTCGATCGCTCGACGGAGCCGGTGACCAGCTTGCCGACGCCATTGGTCGCCACATCCGTCACGCGCGCCTCGCCGCTTTCCACCGTGCGCATGAAGGCCTGGCCGTCCAGGCGCTGGAGTTTGTCGGGATCGTTGAAGGCGACGATCGGCACGCGGGCGACGACGCGGGTCTGGCCGTTGTCGTAGTTCACCGCGACGTCGCCATTCTCCCGCACCGTGACGCCGGAATAGGAGCCGAGCGGCACGCCGTCCTGGCTCAGGTCGCGCACGCTGTATTCGGTGCCGCCGAAGCTGGTCAGGCCGGTGGCGATGCCGAAGCCGCCCAGGCCGATGCTGACATCCTGCGGGCCGTAGCCATAGTCCACCTGGAAGCCGAGCGAGGCGATATCGCCCAGCGCGGTCGGTGCCAAGGCAGGTCCCGTGGTGCTGCTCAGCGGCGTGATGGAGGAGATGGTGCCGGGCGGCGCATTCACGGGGGGCGGGCCGGCGGAGATCTGCCCGCCGAAGTCGATATCGGCGAAGATGCCGTCGGCCGGGGCCAACGTGTCATTCTCCGGCGTGATGCGCAGGCGCCAGGTGTCGGCATCCAGGCGCCACCAGTCGAGTGTCACCTGCTGCTGGTTGCCCAGCCCGTCGAAGATCTGGATCACGCTGCTGACGGGATTCTCGGCTGGCGCCCAGGGCGCGGCGCCGGGCACGGCGGCCACGGCATCGACATTCGCCGGCAGGTTGGCGGCCAGGGTGATCGCGCTGGTGGGCTGCGGGTTGTAGACCAGCTCGCTGATCCGGATCGGCGCCAGGGCCGTGCGGTCCGGCTCCCCATTCTGCTGGATACGCCAGCCCTCCAGGTAGTAGCCGGAGGAGTTCACCATGTAGCCGTCGCGATCCATCGAGAAGTCGCCGGCGCGGGTGTAGAACTGGCGATCGTCGAAGATGACATTGGCGCCCTGGCCGCCGCGGGCCTGCGCGACGGAGAAGAAGCCCTGGCCGGCAATGGCGAGCGAGAGCGGGTTCTCACTCTGGGAGACCGTGCCCTGCACCGTATTGGTGTAGTCCGGCCGCGCCTCCACCGACCCGGGCATGTGCAGCCGGCTGTTGGAGCGGGTGAGCCAGCTCGTGAAATCCGTATCCACGCGCTTGAAGCCGACAGTCTGGCTGTTGGCGACGTTGTCCGAGACATGGCCGAGCGCCCGGGCCTGGGCGGTGAGGCCGCTGATCGCGGTATTCATCGAGCCGAGCAACGACATCGATAGTGTCTCCGGAGAGGGGCGGGAAGGTTGGTCGCGGGGCTCAACGCAACCGCCGTGCCAGGGCGGAAGGCGGCTGATGCCGGCGTTCGCTGCCGGGTGGCGGCAGATACTGCCGGGCGTGGGACGCGGATTGCCGGGTGCGGGGGTGCAAGGCCCTGGCATGGCGGTTGCCCATGGTCGGCTGGCCGCCCCGGGGTGGCCGCCCTTGCAGGAGCCAGAGCCCGTCCATGGAGATCCAGCCCGCCGCCCCCGCCAGCCCCGGCCCCGCCGCCATGCGCGGCGCGGCGCAGGCCCCGCGTGGCTTCGCGTCGGTGTTGGGCCAGGCGGTGCGGGTCGCCGCGCAGATCGATGGCCGTGGCCAGGCGGGCGATGGCGCGACTCCGTCGGACGAGGCGGGTGATCCGTTGCTGACGGGCGCCATGCCGTCGGGCGACGACAGGCCGGCGGAAGCCCAGGCCGCATCACCCAAGGCGGCAATGCGGACCGCATCCACCGACATCCCGCCGCCCCTGCCCCCGGCCCCTGGACTGGTCGGGATGGCGGTGCCGGAAGCGGCCACTGACGCGCCGGAGGCCGCGACCACGGCCGGAGAGGCGCCGATCGACGAAGCCCCGGTCGCCGAAGCCCCGGCCTGGATGCAGGACGCCGCCCTGATCGCATCGGGGACAGCAACGCCGCCGGTCCCCGGCCAGCCGCCCGCGCCGGACCGCGCCAGCGCTGATCCGACAAACCCTCTCGCCGCCTCCCCGTCCGCGTCCCAGCAGGCACCCTTAGCCGGGCCGGCGCAGGTTCAGGCCGCTGTCGCGTCGCCGGCAATGCCCGTCGCCAGGGGGGATGCCAGGGTGCCGGTGGCGCCCCTCGGCGCTCAGCTCTCGCCGGCTGTTCCGGAGGCACCGGCCGATGGGACGGTCGCCGCAGACATGCCCAGCATGACAGGCGCCACCGGCACGACCGCGGATGTGGCGGCACCTCCAGGCCTGCCGAACGGCGCGCCCATCGCCAGCCCGGCGCCAGCCTCGAACGTGCCAACCTCGACTGGGTCAACCTCGGCTGGGCCAACCCCGCCGGCAGCGGGGGCCGACTCCGTGATGCCCAGCCGGGCGACGGATGGGCTGGCAACGACCGAGCCCGTGGGGACGGCGCAGGCCATGCCGACGGCCCCTCGCGCCGCGTCACGCACCGCCCCGACCCTGCCGGAGCCGGGCGCCTCCGAGATGCAGGTGACAGCCGTCGTCTCCTCCGTCACATCCTCCACCACCTCCCCGGTCCTGCCGGCGGCTGGAATGGCCGCCGCTACGGCGAGAGCGGCGACGCCTGCGGCACCGCCCCCCGTCGCGGCCCCCGGGGCAACCCCCGAGGCAGCCATCGTACCGACAGCCCCGCTGGCGGCGGAGGGCCGCGGCCTGGTCGCCGCCGCGCTGCCAGCACCGCCCGCCGTGGTGCCGGCCGCCGCGCCCGGGTTGCCCGCGACGTCCTGGCCCGCCGATCCGTCCCCGGCTTCGCCGCCCACGGCCGCGGCTGGCCTGCCGCCCGCCGCCCTGCCAGTCGCCGCAGCGCGGCCGGCAGCCGACTTGGCTTCGACCCCAGCATCCGCCGCGGCACTAGGTGACGCGACGGCCGCCCCTGCTGCGCCCCCGGCGGCGCCGGCGCCCGCCGCCGCGCCGGTTGCCGCCGCCGTCGTCCCGCCGGCCAACGCGGCCGTCACCTTGCCGACCGCGCCGCGCGAGGCGGCGTCAGCCGCGCCACAGGCCGCCACGATCCCGGCCGCCGAGCCGACCGCGCCACCGCCCGTGGCGGAGAAGGCTCCCGCTGCCCCCGCCGGCATGGCGGCCGCCGAGGCCACCGTTGGCGAGGCTGCCCCAACCTGGCCTGCCGCATCCGCCACGCCGGCCGAAGCCAGCCGCGCCCTGACGCGCGAGACATTCCTGACGAGCGAGGCCGCCATGCCGCGGGCCGAGGCCTCCCCCAGCCTTCCCCTGGCCACACCACCGCCGGCCAGCCCGCCCATGGCACCGCCCGTGGAACCCCCCGCGCGCATCCCGGCGCCGTTCCGCGCGGCCACCGCCAATGTCGCCTGGCCGGCGCGCCAGGTGGCGCCCTTTGCCGTGGCGCTGGCGCTCGGCCCGGATTCCAGCCTGCGCATGACGCTCGACCCGGTCGATCTGGGTCGGGTGGAGGTCGCGATCGACCGCAGCCAGGGCGAGGCCGCCATCCGCGTGATGGCGGAACGCCCCGAAACCCTGGCGCTGCTGCAACGCGATTCGCGGGAGCTGGAGCGGGCGCTGGCCGATGCCGGCTTCGGCAGCCGCGCGCCGACCCTGTCCTTCAGCCTCAGCCAGGGTAACCCGAACCAGGGCGGTGCCCAGCAGGGCCAGTCCGAGCCTGGCTCCCGCCAGGCTTCTCAGGGCCGTGCCGCCACCTCCGCGGTTCAGGACCCTGTCCACGCCTTGCCGGCGCGCCGAGCCTCGGCGCATCGCGGCCTCATCGACCTTGCCGTCTGACGGAGCATCCAGACCATGAGCGGTTCCATCAACTCAGCCACCAGCAGCGCCGTCGGCTCCGCGGCCAGTTCCGCCAGCCGGTTCTCGGGCGATCTCGACACCTTCCTGAAGCTGCTGACCACGCAGCTGCAGAACCAGGACCCGACCTCGCCGATGGATGCGGACAAGCTGACCGAGCAGCTCGTGCAGTTCTCCACCGTCGAGCAGCAGATCAACACCAACAGCACCCTCCAGCAGCTTCTGGCGCTTCAGCAGGCCAGCCAGCTCGGCGAGGCCGCGGCCCTGGTCGGCCGGCGCGTGGCGGTTGAGACGGACCGCCTGCCGCTGCAATCCGGCCTGGCCGAGGTCAACCTGCCCGCCGCCGGCACCTCCACCATCGCCCGCATCGAAATCCGCGATGCCAGTGGCATCCTGGTGCGCAGCAGCGACGTCACGCTGGGTACCGGTGCCAGCACCTGGCAGTGGGATGGCACCAACAGCCGTGGCGTGCAGCAGCCCGATGGCACCTACCGCGTCACGGTCAGTGGCCGCACGCCGGACGGCGTGCCGGAGATCATGGGCTTCACCGTCAACGGCCTGGTCACCGGCGCGGTGCGCGACCAGGGCGTGGTCACGCTCCGCATGGGCGGCCTGAATGTCGGCTATGACGCCTTGCGCAACCTCAGCGGCGGCATCTGACCTGCTACCCCGCCTGAAGGCGCCGGATTTCCGCCACCATGGCGGCGGTCGCGGCGTCGCTGGCGGGGGTGTCGCCGGCCAGGGCGGGCAGGATGCCGCCGGCCAGCTGCTTGCCCAGCTCCACCCCCCATTGGTCGAAGGGGTTGATGCCCCAGAAGGCGCCGAGGCAGGCCACCTTGTGCTCATACAGGGCGACCAGCGCGCCGAGGCTGGCCGGTGTCAGCGCCGGCAGCAGGATGGAGGTGCTGGGGCGGTTGCCCGGGAAGGTCCGGTGCGGCGCCAGCCGGTCGATCGCGGCCTGATCCATCCCGCCACGCGCCATCTCGGCCCGCGCCTCCGCCTCCGTCCGCCCGAGCGCCAGCGCCTCCGCCTGGGCCAGGGCATTGGCCAGCAGGATTCGGTGGCTGCCGGCATGGGCGTGGTCGGGGCGTGCCACCAGCACGAAATCCACCGGCACCGGGGTGCTGCCCTGGTGGATGAGCTGGAGGAAGGAATGCTGCGCATTGGTGCCCGGCTCGCCGAACACCACCGGCCCCGTGGCATGCGCCACCGGCTGCCCGTCCAGCGTCACCCGCTTGCCCAGGCTTTCCATCTCAACCTGCTGGAGATGCGCGGCGAAGCGTGACAGGCGCTCGTCATAGGGGAGCACGGCGCGGGCCGGGTAGCCCAGGAAGTTGACGTGCCAGACCTCGGTCGCGGCCAGCAACAGCGGCAGGTTCGCCTCCGGCGGGGCGGCCAGGAAATGGTCGTCCATCGCCCGGGCGCCGGCCAGCAGACCGGCGAAGGCCTCGATGCCGCAGGCGAGCGCGATGGAAAGCCCCACCGCCGACCACAGGCTGAACCGCCCGCCGACCCATTCCTCGAAGCCGAAGACGCGTTCCGGCGCGATGCCGAAGGCGGCGGTCGCCGGCAGGTTGGTGGACAGTGCCGCCAGGTGCCGCGCCGCCGCCGCCTCGCCCAGCCCCTGCACCAGCCAGCCGCGCACCAGATGCGCGTTGGTCATCGTCTCCTGCGTCGTGAAGGTCTTCGACGCCACCAGCACCAAAGTGCGGCGCGGGTCGAGCGTGGGGCGCAGTGCCTCCCAGGCATGGGCGTCCACATTGGCCAGGTAGTGCGCCCGCATCGGCATGCCGTGGCGCCACAGCGCCCGGGTCACCATGGCCGGGCCGAGGTCGGAGCCGCCGATGCCGATATTCACCACATCGGTGAAGCGGTCGCCCCCTGCGCCGCGGATGCTTCCTTCATGCACGCCGCGCACGAAGCCTGCCATGGCATCCAGCGTGCCGCGCACGACGGCGGAGGCATCCTGCCCGCCGGTGTGGAAGCCGCCGGCCGGGGCGCGCAGGGCCATGTGCAGGGCGGCGCGGCCCTCGGTGGTGTTCACCTTCTCCCCGGCCGCCATGGCGTCGCGGAAGCGTGTCACGCCGCTGGCCTCGGCCAGGGCGAGCAGCGCCGCCAGGACAGGCTCGGTCAGGGAGGTGCGGGACAGGTCGAGCAGCAGGCCGGCGGCGCGGAAGCCGAAGCGCGCGGCGCGCCCCGGGTCGGAGTCCAGCAGCGGGCGGATCGCCGCCGCATCCTGCCGCCGGGCCAGGCCCGCCACCACATCCCAGGCCGCTGCTTTGGAGTCTGTCATGCCTGTCGTCCTCGTATTCCGCGGGGCTGGCCGCCCTCGTTGCCGGCGCCGACGTGGCCGGTGGTGTATGGCCGATGACTGGCCTGCCCGAAGCGTGCGGGGCGAAGCACCACGAAACGCAGGCGCAGGACACTTTTCACCCTGTCTCCGCTAGACTGCCTTGCGGAGCCCTGTGTCCGACGCCGGGCCGGGTGGATGGTTCCCCATATGGTTCCCCGTGCGGCCGCGCGCCGGACCGGACGGGTAGGCGGGCGCAGGATAGCCGCGGCATGCGATGCTGCGAAGGGTTGGACGAAAGGCTGTTATGGCGGGCGCGGGACATCGGGTGGCGCGTAAGGGGCGCATGGGGCTGTGGTGGGCGCTCAGCCCCGCCGTCTTCACGCTGGCCGCCGCCTGGCTTTTCCTGGCGTCCAGCCTGGCCGACCACCGGGGGACCCTGGAGCAGGGCTGGGCGGAAGCCGACAGCACCGCGCTGCTGCTGGCGCGCCAGGCCAACCGGCTGCTGCGCATCGCCGAACTGGGCGCCACCTCCGTCACCCCGCTCGCGGAGGGGCGCGACCTCGCGGCCCTGCGCGGCCCGGCGGGGGGCATGCTGGCGGAACTGGCGGCCAGGGCGCCGGAGTTGCGGGCGATCTGGATCACGGATGCGCAGGGCAGGCTGGTGGCCACCAGCGCGCCCGGCGGCCACGCCATCGGCCTGAGCCTGGCTGGCCAGCCCTATTTCGCGCCGCTGCGCGATGGCGCCGAAAGCCATCTGTCCGGCCTGATGCAGGGCGCGCCGGTGGAGGGCTGGCATGTCGCCTGGGGGCAGCCTCTGCGCGGACCGGATGGCGGCTTCCGGGGCGCCGTGCTGGCGGCGGTGGCGGCGGAGGACATGATTCGCCTGGATGGCCTGCCGCCACCCGCACCCTCCGCCCTGTTCCAGATCGACCGCGCGGATGGCACGATGATGATGCGCTGGCCGCTTTCGGCCATCGGCGCCACGCATCCCGGCGGCGCGCCACTGCCCGGCCCGGCCGGGAGGCGGGAGGTGGTGGACCAGACCGGCGCGCCCCGGCTGCTCGCCTGGCGTGCCGCGCCCGACATGCCGCTGGTCGCCTCCGTCGCGCTGGATCGCGCGGCGGTGCTCGCGCCCTTCCATCAGCGCCTGTGGCGCAATGGCCTGTTCTTCCTGGGCGCGGTCAGTATCGCCCTGCTCTGTGCCCTGGTCGCGCGCCATGCGCTGCGCCGCGAACGCACGGCGCGGCAGGCAGCCGAAGCCCGCGGCGCCGCCCTGGCCGATGCGCTGGAGGAGCGGGAGGGACTGCTCGCCTCGGTGCAGGAGGGGGAGGCGCGGCTGCGGCTGGCCGAACAGGCCGGGCGGATCGGGCTGTGGGACTGGGACCTGCGGGAGGGCCGGCTGGCCCTGATCGGAGATGTGTTCGGCGAATGGGGCCTGCGCACCCGCCGCCGCATCACCGCGCGCGCCGCGCTGCGGGGCGTGCTGGCGGAGGACCGGCTGGGCCTGGCCGCGGCCCTGACCGCGGCGGTGCGGGGCGAGGTGCCGCTGGAGGCCGAATTCCGACTGGCCCCCGCACGGCCCCCCGCACGCGCCCCCGCACGGGCCACGCCCAAGCCGGAACGGTGGATCGCGGTGCGGGCGGAGGTGCGGCGCGGGGTCGATGGCCAGCCGCGCCGGATGCTCGGCATCGCCCTCGATGTCACCGACCGGCGGCAGAAGGCGGAGGCGCTGGCGGAGGCGAATGCCACGCTGGAGCGCCGCGTGGCGGAGCGCACCGGCGCCCTGGCCGATGCCAATGCCCGGCTGCGGGAAGGGGAGGCACGCTTCCGCGGCATCTTCGATGCCACCTTCCAGTTCATCGGCCTGCTCTCCCCCGACGGCACGCTGCTGGAGGCGAATGACGCCATGCTGCGGCTGGCCGATGTGCGGGCGGACCAGGTGATCGGCCGGCCCTATTGGGACGCCCCCTGGTGGCCGGAGGAGGCCGGCATTCGCGCCGCCGTGCGCGACGCCGTCACCCAGGCCGCGGCCGGCCATTTCGTCCGCCGCGAACTGGCGATGCGCCGCCCGGATGGCGCCGCTTTGGCGATCGACTTCTCGGTGAAGCCGGTGCGGGACGAGGATGGCATCGTCTCCCTCCTGGTGCCGGAGGCGCGCGATGTCTCCCCCCTGAAGGCCGCCCAGGCGCAGCTGCTGGAGGCGCAGAAGATGGAGGTGCTGGGCCGGCTGACCGGCGGCGTGGCGCATGACTTCAACAACCTGCTGATGACCGTGCTGGGCAATCTGGCGCTGGCCCGGAAACGCATGGGGGAGGCCGCCTCGCCGCAACTGCTGCGCCACCTGGACGCCGCGGCGCTGGGGGCGGAACGCGGCGCGCAGCTCACCCAGCGGCTGCTGGCCTTCGCCCGGCGGCAGGACCTGAAGCCCCAGGCGGTGGATCTCGGCCAGCTCCTGGCCGGGCTTGGCGATCTGCTGGGCCGCTCCGCCGGGCCGCAGGTGCGGATCGAGGTTGCCGCGCCGCCCGGCCTGCCGCCGGCGCTGGTCGATCCGCATGCCCTGGAACTGGCGCTGATGAACCTGGTGGTGAATGCGCGGGACGCGATGCCGGAGGGCGGGCGGATCGCGGTGCGGCTGGATGCGCGGACGGTCCCGGGCGGGGGGGAGGCGCCGGCGGCACTGGCGCCCGGCGCCTATCTCCGCATCGCCGTCCGCGATACCGGCCACGGCATGGATGCCGCCACCCTGGCGCGGGCGGTGGAGCCCTTCTTCTCCACCAAGGGGCCCGGGCAGGGCACGGGACTCGGCCTGTCCATGGTGCATGGGCTGGCCCTGCAATCCGGCGGCGCGCTGCAGATCGACAGCGTCACCCGCCAGGGCACCACGGCGACACTGTGGCTGCCGGTCTCCACCGAGGCGCCGCGCGCCGCCGATGCGGGGGCGGAGGTGGAGGCGCCGCGTGGCAGCGGGCTGGTGCTGCTGGTGGATGACGAGCCGATGGTGCTGGAAAGCTCCGCCGCGCTGCTGTCCGACCTGGGCTATGAGGTGCGCACCGCCGATTCGGCCGATGCGGCGCTGGCGCTGCTGGCGGAAGGGATTGCGCCGCGCGTGATGGTGACGGACCACGCCATGCCCGGCATGACCGGGGCGGCGCTGGCCGCCCGCCTGGCGCGGGAAAGGCCCGGCCTGCCGGTGATCCTCGCCACCGGCCATGCCGGCCCCTGGGCAGAGGGGGAGGGTCCGCCGCGGCTGGCCAAGCCCTATACGCAGGTGCAGCTCGGCCGGGCGCTGGCGGCGATCCTGGCGCGGGCGGATGGGGCTTGACCCGGCCCAAGGGGCCGCCTGGATAAGGTGGGCGGTCCATTGCTTGAAGGTGCCGCATGAGTCCGTCCGACCGCTTTCTCAACCCCGCCGAGGCCGCGCGCCGGCTGGGTGTCTCCGCCAAGGCGCTGCGGCTGTATGAGCAGCGCGGGCTGATCCGGCCGGCACGTTCCGCCGCCGGCTGGCGCGCCTATGGCCCCGCCGAGATGGCCCGCGCGGTGGAGGTGGTGGCGCTGCGCGGCCTCGGCCTGAGTCTCGCGCAGGTGGCGCGCGTGCTGGGCGGCGATCCGGCCGGGCTGGAACCGGCGCTGGCGGCGCATCAGCGGGTGGTGGAGGCGCGGATCGGCGTGCTGGCCGAATCGGTGGGCCGGCTCGGCGCGCTGCGGGCGGAGCTGGCCCAGGGGCGGGTGCCGAGTGCGGGCAAGGTGGCGGCGCTGCTGGCGCCCCAGGCCCCGCCGATCCGCTTCGACCTGCCCTGGCCCTGGGGCGGCGAGGCCTTCGAATGGCCCGCCGCCCGGCCGCTGACCTGGATCATCGGCCCGCTGGGCAGCGGCAAGACAAGGCTGGCGATGCGACTGGCGGAGGCCGTGCCCGGCGCGGTCTTCCTGGGACTCGACCGGCGGGTGGCGGAGGCTGATCCCGCGCGGATCGCGGCGGCCCTCGCCTGGCTGGTCGAGGAGGGCGCCAGCGATTCGCCCGCGCTCCGCGCCCTGCTGGCGGCGCTGGAGGCACCCGCCACGCTGGTCGTCGACATGGTGGAACAGGGGCTGGACGAGGCGACGCAGATGGCGCTGGCCGCGCATCTGCGCCGCACCGCACGGGCCGAGCGGCCGCTGTTCCTGATGACCCGATCGAGCGCCATGCTGGATCTGGAGGCGGTGGGGCCAGGCGAGGCCCTCCTGCTCTGCCCCGCCAATCACAGCCCGCCGCGCGAGGTTTTGGCCTTCCCCGGCACCCCGGGCCATGAGTCCGTGGCGACCTGCCTCGCCCCGCCGGAGGTGCGGGCGCGGACCGAGGGGGTGGTGGCCCGGCGGCCGGAGGCGGCTCATACCAACGGCCCTATCGCGTGACCGCTCCGGGCCGCCCTCAAACGCCGGGCGGAAACCTACGGTTTCCTTGGCTTCGCGGCATAAGCCGCGGCGCCCGTTCGGGCGCTCGGACCGGTCAAGAGACCGGTCCGCCGATATCAGCCGGCCGTTCTCACCCCGGACCCGGTGGCAGGCAGGCGGCGACGAGCAAGGCGAGCAGATCGGCCTCCACCTCCGCGCCGCGCGGTTCGGGATGCCAGAGGTCGCTGCGCGGGGCCTCCGCCCGCAGGGTGCAGAAGCCATGCACCCCGGCCCAGGCCAAAGCGATGCGCGCGCGCAGGGCGCGGGCGTCGGCGGCCGGCGCGACCGCCTGCATCGCCGCGTCCAGCGGTTCCCGCGCGCGGCGCGCGGCCTCGGACCAGGCCGGGTCCTCGGGGTCGATCAGGTCGGTGCGGAACATCAGCCGGAAATGCGCGGGGTTCTGGCGCGCGAAGGCCATGTAGCCGCGCCCGGTGGCCGCCAGGCGCTCGGCCGGGCTGGCCCCGGGCGGCAGGGCGGCCAGCGCGTCCTCCATCGCGGCGCGCAGGCGCAGCGATTTCTCCGTGGCGAAGGCCGTCATCAACCCGCGCTTGTCGCCGAAATGGGGCGTGGCGGCGGAATGGGAGACGCCGGCGCGGCGGGCGCATTCGCGCAGGGAGACCGCCTCCGGCCCCGATTCCTGGACGATCTCCGCCACCGCATCCAGCAGGGCGCGACGCAGGTCGCCGTGATGGTGGCGGCCACGGGTCTTCGGGGTGACGGACATGGGCGTAAGTCTGCGCCGCGCGAATGAACTTGACAATGGTCAGATCGACTTGCGAGAAACTGACCATCGTCAAGTTTGAGGTCGCGCCATGACGCTCGAAGCCATCTTCTCCGCCGCCGGCAGCCTCGCCATAGCCGGCTGGCTCGCTTTGCTGGTGGCGCCGCGACGACGCTGGGCGAACTGGCTTGTCGCCGGCCTTGCCATCCCGGCGCTGCTGGCCGCGCTCTATAGCGTGCTGCTGGCCTCGCATTGGGGCGGGGCGGAGGGCGGCTTCGGATCGCTGGCGGAGGTGGCGGCGCTGTTCCGCACGCCGGGCCTGTTGCTGGCCGGCTGGGTGCATTACCTGGCCTTCGACCTGTTTCTCGGCGCCTGGATCTGCCGGCGTGGCGCGGCGGAGGGGATGAACCCCTGGCTGGTCCGCCTCTGCCTGCCGCCCACCTTCCTGGCCGGGCCGGCCGGGCTGCTGCTGTTTCTCGGGATGCGCGCCGCCTTGGGGGCGGTGCGGCGATGAGCGCCCTTGTCGCGGAGCTGCACCGGCGGCAGCGGGCGCTGGCCTGGGCCGGCTGGGTGGCGCTGGGCTGCCTGCTGCTCAGCCTGGCCGCCATGGCGGTGGACTCCCGGCAGATCTACGGCGTCTCCGTCTGGACCAAGCCGGCGAAATTCGCCGCCTCCTTCATCCCCTGGTTCTGGACCCTGGCCTGGGCATGGGGGGTGCTGGCGCCCGCGGCGCGGCGGGGTGCGCTGGCCGGGCTGGTGCTGTGGGGGACGCTGGCGGCCGCCCTGTTCGAACAGGGCTGGATCAGCTTCCGCGCCGCCGCCGGCCTGCCGAGCCATTTTGCTGGCGATCCGCTCGGGCAGGTCATGTTCACGCTGATGGGGATCGGCGCCACGGTGCTGGTGGCGTTGGCCGGGCTGCTCGGGCTGCTGGTGCTGGCCCGCGGCGATGCGGCGCAGCCGCGGCCCTGGCGGCTGGCGGTCGGGCTGGGACTGTTGGTGGCCGGGGTGCTGGGCGGCGTCACCGGCTTTGCCATGGGCAACGCCGGCAGCCCGCTGGTCGGCGGCAGCGGCATGCCGGGCTTTCCGCCGTTCTTCTGGTCGCGCGATGGCGGCGACCTGCGGGTGGCGCATTTCCTCGCCATCCACGCCATGCAGGCGGTGCCCGGATTCTGGCTGCTGACCCGCGCCGGGGCCTGGCCGGTGGGGCTGGTGGCGATGGGCTGGACTGGCGTTTCGGTGGCGGCGCTGTGGCTGGCGCAGGCGGGCGTGCCGCTCTCGCCGTAAGCGCGCCATCTTCGGGCGTCATGGGGGGCGGGTGACCCATGAATCGTCCCCTGAATCGCCGGTCCTCCGCCGGTCCCTTTTCGCCCTGCTGGTGGCGGCGCTGGCCGCATTGCTGCTGGTGTTGCTGTGGCGGGCGCTGGCGCCCGGGGGCATCGGCGCGCTGGAATGGGCGATCCTGGCCTGTGTTGTCCTGACGACGCCCTGGGCGGCGCTGTCAGCGGCCAATTCCCTGGTCGGGCTGGTGATCCTGCTGCGCGCCGCCGACCCGCCCGCCGCCGTGCTGCCGGCCCTGGCCCAGGCGCGCCCCGGCCCCCCCAAGGCCCTGACCGCCCTGCTGGTCTGCCTGCGGAACGAGCCGATGGAGGCCGTGCTGCCGCCGCTCGCCACGCTGCTGCAGGGCCTGGAACAGGCCGGCGCCGGCGACCGATTCCGCCTGTGGCTGCTCTCCGACACCCAGGACCCGGCGGCGGTGGCGGCGGAGGAGGCGGCGATCCGGGCCTTCCTCGCCGCGCACCCCAATGCCCGCTACCGCCGCCGCGCCGACAACACCGGCTACAAGGCCGGCAATGTGATGGAGGCGCTGGACCATCACCTGACGGAGGAGGCATTCTTCGTGACGCTGGACGCCGACAGCGTCATGACCCCGGCGGCGATCCTGCGCCTGGTCGCGGTGATGGAGGCCGATCCCAGGCTCGGCATCGTGCAGCAGCTCATCGTCGGGCGGCCCGCCACCGCCGCCTTTCCCCGGCTGTTCCAGTTCGGCATGCGCGCCGGCATGCGCGCCTGGGCGACCGGCCAGGCCTGGTGGCAGATGGATGCCGGCCCCTATTGGGGCCACAACGCCATTTTGCGGGTCGCCCCCTTCCGGGATCACGCGAAGCTGGAGGCGCTGCCCGATGGCAGCCGCATCCTGAGCCACGACATGGTGGAATCGGTGCGGCTGCAATCCGCCGGCTGGGCGGTGCGCTGCCTGCCGGCAGAGGATGGCAGCCAGGAAGCCAACCCCCCTGCCCTGCCGGAATTCCTGCGCCGCGACGAACGCTGGGGCGCAGGCAACATGCAGTATTTCTGGCTGTTCCGTCTGCCGGGGATGACCTGGCTGGGGCGGCTGCAACTGGTGCAGGCGATCCTGCTGTTCCTGGGCGCGCCGCTCTACGTGCTGGCCCTGCTGCTGGCGGCGGCGAATGGGCTGACCGGCGGCGGCGCCGGCACGCCGATGGGGGCGCTGGCCCTGGCCATCCTGGCGCACTGGCTATGCTACTTCGCGCCGAAGCTGGCGGGCTATGCGCAGGTGCTGATCCAAGGCGAGGCCGCCGCCCGCCATGGCGGCCGCGCCGCCTTCGCCCGCGGGGCGCTGGCCGAACTGCTGTTCACCCAGTTGTTCGAACCCCTGTCCAACCTGAACAAGGCGATCTTCCTGGCCCGGCTGCCCTTCGGCGCCCGGCCGGGCTGGCTGCCGCAGAACCGGGCCGACCGGGGCGTGTCCTGGCGCGACGCCACCCGGCTGCTCTGGCCGCATACGGTGACGGGCCTGCTGCTGACGGCCTGCTTCGCGCTGGTCTCCTGGCCCGCGCTGCTGCTGGCGCTGCCCTTCACGGCCGGGATGATCCTGGCCGTGCCGCTATGTGTGGCCACCGCCGATCCGCGCCTCTCCGCCTGGCTGCGCGGCAGGGGCATCGCGGCGGTGCCGGAGGAGCTGGCGGCTGCCTCGGCGGACATCGCCGCCACCCCGCGACCGGCATAGCCAAGTTTTTTGCCGCTACCTGGATATATAAAGATATCTTTATAGATATGCGAATATCTTGGCTGGTGGAGATGCCGGTGCTAAGACGCCGGGCCAGATCACGACCGCAAGCGCGGCCGGGACGAATCAATCTTGTTTCTTCCCCAGGCCGAATATCAGAGGATTCCCCATGCCCGACGCCGCCGGCCAGGACTTCATCGTCAAGGACCTTTCCCTCGCAGCCTGGGGCCGCAAGGAAATCAACATGGCCGAGGATGAGATGCCCGGCCTGATGGCCGTGCGCGCCGAATACGGCGAGGCCCAGCCGCTGAAGGGCGCCCGCGTCGCCGGCTGCCTGCACATGACTATCCAGACCGCGGTGCTGATCGAGACGCTGAAGCATCTCGGCGCCGATGTCCGCTGGTCCTCCTGCAACATCTTCTCCACCCAGGACCACGCCGCGGCCGCCATCGCCGCCGCCGGCACGCCGGTCTTCGCCATCAAGGGCGAGACGCTGCCGGAATACTGGGACTACGTGCAGAAGACACTGGAGTGGGGCGATGGCGGCACGCCGAACGTGCTGCTCGATGACGGCGGCGACATGACGCTGCTGGTGCATTACGGCCTGCGCGCCGAGCAGGGCGACGTCGCCTTCCTCGAGAAGCCGACCAATGAGGAAGAGGAAGTCTTCTACGCCCTCATCAAGAAGCTGGTGAAGACGAAGCCCGGCTGGTTCGCCGAGCTGGCGAAGTCCATCGTCGGCGTCTCCGAGGAGACCACCACCGGCGTGCACCGCCTGTATGTGATGGCCAAGGAAGGCAAGCTGCTGTTCCCGGCGATCAACGTGAATGACAGCGTCACCAAGTCGAAGTTCGACAACCTGTATGGCTGCCGCGAATCCCTGGTGGACGCGATCCGCCGTGGCACCGACGTGATGATGGCCGGCAAGGTCGCGATGGTCGCGGGCTTCGGCGACGTGGGCAAGGGTTCGGCCGCCAGCCTGCGCAATGCCGGCTGCCGCGTCATGGTCTCCGAAGTCGATCCGATCTGCGCGCTGCAGGCGGCGATGGAAGGCTACCAGGTCGTCACGATGGACGATGCCGCGCCGATGGCCGACATCTTCGTCACCGCGACCGGCAATGTGGACGTCATCACCGCCGACCACATGCGCGCCATGAAGCACCGCGCCATCGTCTGCAACATCGGCCACTTCGACAGCGAAATTCAGGTCGCCGCGCTGAAGAACTACAAGTGGGACAATGTGAAGCCGCAGGTCGATGAGATCGAGTTCCCCGACGGCAAGCGCATCATCCTGCTGTCCGAGGGCCGGCTGGTGAACCTGGGCAATGCCACGGGCCACCCCTCCTTCGTCATGTCCGCCTCCTTCACCAACCAGACGCTGGCGCAGATCGAGCTCTGGGCGAATCCGGGCAAGTACGAGAAGAAGGTCTATGTGCTGCCGAAGCACCTGGACGAGAAGGTCGCCGCGCTGCACCTGGCCAAGGTCGGCGCCAAGCTGACCAAGCTCTCCGCCCAGCAGGCCGGCTATATCGGCGTGCCGGCGCAGGGTCCCTTCAAGGGCGAGCAGTACCGCTACTGAGGACGACGGCGGCGCCGCACGGCGCCGCCACAGTCCCAAAAAATCCGTCAGGGCGCAGGCCCTGGCGGATTTTGCTTTTGCGGGCACACCGCAAAGCCCTTGCACGCCCGCCTGCCCTGGCCGCAAATGCGCGGCAACCGCATGATGCGGTATCGGTCAGGGGTAGAGCGGCATGTGGGTCTGGATCGTCATCGCGGTGCTGTTCATCTATCTGTTCGCCAGGACGGTGCAGGAGAATGCCAGCAGCACGCGGTCGCCCGCCGCCGCGCTGATCGGGTCCATCGCCGATGGGTTCGGGCTGATCGCGCTGACGCTGGGGGTGTTCGGCCTGCTGATGGCCCTGGTGCTGGGGGTGCTGGTCGATGTGGGACCGCGCCTGGCCGGCGAGAGCCTGACCGCGACGCTGCTGTGGAGCGCCGCGCTGATCGCCATCGGTGTCCTGCTGATCTTCGCCAGCGGCGGCATCCGCCGTATCGGTGGGCGCGCGCGGGCCTAAACCCTGATCGCGCCTGCCCAGGAAGACTGCGGCGCCATCGCCATGCGATGACGCCGCGAACCCCTGTTCAGGCCGCGTAGCGGCGCGCCAGCAGAAGCGTCTTCCGCGTGCCGGCCTTGGCACCGAGCACGGAGGCCGCCGCACCCAGCAGCAGGGTGGCGAACAGCCAGAAGGCCCCGATGGAAGCGGCGCGCGCCGCGGCATCGGCAGCCTGCCGTGCCTCCGTCTCCGCCGCCTGGGCCACCCGGGTCGCCTCGGCCTCCAGCGCGGTGATGCGCTGGTTGGCTTCCTCCGCCGTGATCTCGAACTCGGCCGCGGCCAGCGCCGCCAGACGCTCACGTGCCGCGGGCGGGAAGTTGCCCGCGCGGGCGCGCTCACCGATCAGCCGGGCCATCTCCGCGCGCCGCTGGTCCTCGGTCAGGTTCGCCGGATCACCGCCGCCCTGAAGGCTGGCCTGGAGACGCTCCACCAGCGCCTCCGGATCGCTGATCTCCGGAACCGCATCGACGGCGGCGGAGGTCACGGCCTCCGTCGCGCCCTGCATCAGCCCGCCCACGCCGCGCGCGGCGCCGGAGACGACATTGCCGAGCAGCACCGCGGAGACCAGGAAGGCGATGGCCCAGACGGACAGGCCGTGCAGCACGCCGTCCGTGTCATCGGCCGTGCCGGACAGCCGCGCCGCGACATAGCCGCCGCAGGCCAGGCCCAGAAGATTGGCCACCAGCAGCCAGATGGCGCCGGCCACGCCGAAGCTGCCCGCTTCCGGCGTCTCGCCGACCACCAGCGGGTCGATGGTGCTGGCGCCGATGGCGACGCCGAGGATGTTGAACATGGCGCCCACCGCGACGGCGACGAGGCCGCCGGCAAGGATGGCGCCCCAGGAAACGCGGGAAGGCACTTTATCGGTGGAGACGGCAATGGCCTGCGACATGTCTTGATACTCCGGAGACGCCGCCTCAACGCCCGGAAGTGTTTGAAGTTCAGGATAAAACCGGGGGCGATTCCAATAGCGCGATGGTCCGCCGCAGCACCTTCGCCTCATCGAAGCGCATCAAGGCCCGCGCCCGGCCGGCCACACCCATCGAGCGCCGCAGCGCAGCACTTCCGGCCAGGCGGGACAGGGCCGCGGCCAGGGGCTGGACCTGCATCGGCGGCACCAGCAGCCCGGTTTCCTCCGGCACCACCTGTTCGCGCGGGCCGCGGATATCGGTGGCCACCACCGGCAGCCCGGCCAGCATCGCCTCGATGATCGACATCGGCAGGCCCTCGAAATGGGAGGGTAGCGTGAAGACATCGGCCGCCGAGAGCAGCGCCGGCACATCCTCCCGATAGCCGAGGCGGACGAGGCGCCGGCCGAGCGTGGTGGCGGCGCGCTCGAAATGTGGTTCCAGATCCTCGCCGTGGTCGCTGGCCAGCCTTTCGCCCGCGACCCAGAGCACGCAATTCGGCGGCGTGTCGGCCATGGCCGCCAGCAACTCGCAAAATCCCTTGTGGCGAACGAGGCGGGAGATGGCGATCACCACGCAATCCCCCTCCCCGGCCCCGAGTTCGGCACGCAGCCGGGTGCGGGCCGCTGGATCATGGGCGAAACGGCCAGGGTCGCGGCCATTCAGCACGGCGACGGGGCGCGGATGGATGCGCAGGCGCTTCGCATCCGCCGCCTCCTCCTCGCTGACCGTCAGATAGGTGTCGGTGATGCGCCCGGCGGCGCGTTCCAGGGTCAGCGCCAGGCGGCCGCGCCAGGCGGGGCCGGGCTGGTTGAACAGGAAGCCGTGGCAGGTATAGGCGATGCGCGGCACCCCGGTGATGCGCGCCGCCGTGCGCGCCAGCAGCCCGCTGATCGGCATATGGGCATGCACCATGTCGGGTCTTTCGGCCCGCATCAGCGCCACGAGCTGGGCCAGGGCACGGGCCTGGCGCAGCGGGTGCAGGCTGCGCGACATGGCGATGGGCTCAATGCGGAAGCCCTCGGCGCGCGGCGCTTCCAGCAAGGGGCCTTCGGCACAGGCGCCCACCACCTCATGCCCCCTTGCCCGCAGGCCGCGCATCAGCGGCAGCAGGAAGTGGCGCATCGCGAAGTCCACATTGGTGACTTCGAGAATCTTCATGCGGCGGCGGGCGGGCCGGCGATCACCCCGGCTGGGGCTCTGTCGTGGGCGCCGGCTGGCCGATGCGCGACAGCGCCCAGTTCACCGTGTCCACCCCGGCTTCGACATGCAGCGCCACCTGCTGGCTGCGGCGCGGCTCGCCGCCCAGATAGATGCTTTCCTCGATCGCCACCCGCACATCCCGCCCGGCGCGCAGCCGCCAGCCGGCGCCGGACGGCAGGCGCAGCAGCGCCCCCTGCTCATCCTGCTGGAGGCTGGCAGTCACGGAAGGATGCAGGTGGAAGCGCAGGGTGCAGCCGGGCAGCGCCGCTTCGCGGGTGGTCTCCAGCAGATCCTCCCCGATCAGGCTGTCGCCGGATTCGGACAGGAACAGGCGGCGGCGATGGCGCAGGCCGAACTGCTTCACCCAGCCATCATGGGTCGCATCCAGCCAGAGCTTGCCGTCCTCCTCGAAGCGATCGGTCGTCACCCCCTCCACCCGACGCCCCAACCCCTCGGGTCGGAGTTCGGAGGAGTTGGTATCGGCCAGCACCAGGGTGGAATGGGCCGCGGTGGCGCGCATGGCATCGCGCCATTCGCCCTCGGCCGCCGGGGCGGCGCCGCAATTGACGATCAGCCGTTCCCGGCCCACCGACATCTCGAAGGCCAGGGTGCCGGCATGGGCGTTGCGGTCGGCGCCGCGGGGCAGGCCACCGGGCGCGGCATCGCGCCGCGCGGCCGGCGGCGCGCCGCAATCCATCAGCACCAGGGTCCGGCTGGCGGCAAGCCGGTGAAAGCCCGTCTCCGGCAACTGCATGGGCGCGCGGCCGCGCGACTGGCCCTGGGTCAGCACCAGGTCGATGAAGGAGGCCGGCTCGTCCCGCGTGCCGTTGAACAGCGCGAGTCCGCCATCGGCATGGCGCAGCATGCGCAGCGCCGGCGCCACGCGGTCCAGCGTCGCGGCGAGCTGCGGCGGCGCCTCCACCC
Organism: Falsiroseomonas oleicola; assembly: GCF_019029495.1. Classification (GTDB taxonomy): domain Bacteria; phylum Pseudomonadota; class Alphaproteobacteria; order Acetobacterales; family Acetobacteraceae; genus Falsiroseomonas; species Falsiroseomonas oleicola. The sequence continues at coordinate 272,235 of NZ_JAERQM010000007.1, read as the reverse complement.
CCGCGCCATGCAGCAGGTTGCGGATCTCGATCAGGTCCTGGAGCGCGGCGAGCTGCACGCCCGGGCTGCGTTCCACATGGCCGCCATCGGGGCGGAACTGCCGTTCCAGCTCCTGCGGCAGGAAGCGCACGCAGCGGGCGAGCCAGGTTTCCTCCTCCAGCGCCACGGCGCCGGCCATGCCGCCCTTCAGCGCCACCAGCGCGCCGCGATGCGCGGCCTCCGCCGGCAGGCCGGCCACCACGCCGCGGGCATCCTGCGCCAGGCGCTGCATCAATTGCCGGCGAAAGCCGTCCTCGGCCGTCGCGGCCAGGAAGTCCCAATGGCCGAGCCAGGCGGAAATCCGCGCCCCGGCGACTTCCGGCGCCTCCGCCAGCGGGTCATGCGCGCCATGCGCCAGCCAGTCGGCGGCCAGCGCCCGGCCGCGCAGCCGGGCGGCGTCGGTGCCCAGGGCGCGCAGGTCGCGAAGCCAGGCGAAGCCATGCGCGGCGGCATACCAGGCCTGGCTGCCGCCGGGCTGGGCCGGGGTCCAGTCCGTGCGGGTGGGCGCCGCATCCCCCTCCGGCGCGCGCAGCGGGCGCGTGGTGCCGAAGGCCTCGAACTCGCCGCGCAGCAGCCGCGCGCCGCGCGCCGCATCGCCGGGCCAGAGGTCGCGGAAGGAGCGTGCCGGCCCGTCCGGCACCTTGATCGGCTTGAGGTTGGCGAGGATGCGGCGTGCGCCGCGCAGGACCCCCTCGATCATGCGCGCGCCCCCCCGCCCCGCAGCGCGGCGATGGCCGCCGCATAATCCGTGGCGCCGAACACGGCGGTGCCGGCCACCAGCACATCCGCCCCGGCCGCCAGGCAATCCGGCGCCGTGGCGGCGGTGACGCCGCCATCCACCTGAAGCGCGATGCGCCGGCCGCTGGCATCGATCATCGCCCGCAGCGCGGCGATCCTGGCCAATTGGCTGCGGATGAAGGACTGCCCGCCGAAGCCGGGATTGACCGACATGACCAGCACCAGGTCGCAGAGATCGAGCACCGGGGCCACAACCTCCAGCGGCGTGCCGGGGTTGAGCACCACGCCGGCCTGCTTGCCCAGCGCGCGGATGGTCTGGAGCGAGCGGTGCAGATGCGGCCCGGCCTCGGGATGCAGGCTGATGAGCTCGGCGCCGGCCTCGGCGAAGGCGGCCAGGTAGGGATCGGCCGGGGCGATCATCAGATGCACGTCGAAGAACAGCTTCGACTTCGGCCGCAGCGCCTTCACCAGGGCCGGGCCGAAGGAAATGTTGGGCACGAAATGCCCATCCATGATGTCGAGATGGAGCCAGTCGGCCCCGGCGGCCTCGATGGCGGCGACTTCCTGGCCGAGCCGTGTGAAATCGGCGGCGAGCAGGGACGGGGCGATGCGGATCTGTTCGGACATGTCCCCGCGGTTCTAGCCGCCACCGCCCCCCTGGGGAACAGGGGTTGCGACCACGACATGCGAATGGCGGCCTGCGGAGGGCCGATTCAGCAGCGCCCGCACCGGCCGTTCGAACAACAGGAAGACCGCGACCGACAGAAGCACGGCCGCGAGCACCGCCAGCGGCAGGGCGATGGCGGCGCCCAGCCCCGCCAGCAGCGGGTCGATCAGCCGGAACAGCATGTGATGCGTCATGTACAGGGCGAAGGAGGCCTCCCCCAGCAGCACCGGCAGGGGCCGGGACAGCAGCCGGGTCAGCGGGCCGTCCCAGGCGAAGCCCAGGATCAGAAGGCCGAAGGGCGCCAGCAGCAGCAGGTTGCGCAGATGCGGCGGCATGGCCGCGCTGGCCGGAACCAGGGCCAGCAGCAGCAGGATGGCGCCGATCTGCGTGATGGTGGCCACCCGCTCCCCCGGCCGCCAGTGCCGCCAGACAGCGTGCAGCGCCATGCCGACGGTGAATTCCAGCAACCGCCCCAGCGGGTGGAAATGGAAAGATCCCGGAAAGGCCCTTTCCAGCCCCGCCGCCGCCGCATCGGGCAGCAGCAGGACCGCCAGGGCGCAGGCCGCGAAGACCCCTATGGCCCGCCCGCCCACCAGCAGCAGCGGAAACAGTGCGTAGAAGACCAGCTCGACCGAGATGCTCCAGGACACCGCATTGTAGCCCAGGGTGTAGAGCGGGCCGCTGAACAGGGCATGGATCACCAGGAGATTGGCGACACCGCTGTTCACCTTCTCGCCCAGGCTGTTGCCCCAGCTCGCGAAGAACAGCCAGGTCCAGAGGATCAGCGTGGCGTAGTGCAATGGCAGCACCCGCGCCGCCCGCCGCCGGTAGAAGGTCAGCGGGCGAAAGCCCTCCGGCGCATGGGCGTGGCGCAGGATGAAGCCGGAGAGCACGAAGAAGAAACTGACCCCGAGCGCGCCCTCGGACAGCGGAACCAGTCCGACGGAGGCCGGTAATACATAAGGCACATGAAACAGAACCACCGCGGTTGCAGCCAGAAATCGCAGGGACGTCAGCGCGGGAAGCTGGACCGCGGGCGGATTCTTCTCACGCTTTGAAAATGACATCCCTGCGGCATTGGACCGTTGCCCGATGAAGGGCAATCAACTTCCATGTCATCGGCATATTTGATCAAATCGGCAGGGCGGTGGTGCTCTTCACCCGTTCCATGGCGAAACGCCCGGTGACCTTGCGCAGCGACGGCACGGCGGCGACGAAGCGGCGGTAGAAGGCGTCGTAGCCCGCCATGTCCGGCACCACGACGCGCAGCAGATAATCGACGTCGCCGCCCAGCCGCCAACACTCCACGATCTCCGGCAGGCTGGCCACGGCCTCGGCGAAGCGGGCGATCCACTCGCCGGAATGGTCGCCGGTCTCCACCGCCACGAAGACCGAAATGGGCAGGCCGACCAGCGCCGGATCCACCAGGGCGACCCGGCCGGTGATAACGCCCGCCTCCTCCATCCGCCGGATGCGCTTCCAGCAGGGGGTCGGGGTCAGCCCCACCTCCTGCGCGATCTCGGCGAGGGAGCGGGCGGAATCCCGCATGATGAGGCGCAGGATTTCGCGATCGATACGGTCGAGTTCAGCCACAGCCATGGTGAGGACATCCCGATTATACGGAATGTCTAGCACAATCCTCTCCGCCGCCAAGGCAGGGGCGGCGCTGGCGAAAAACCCTTCCCTCACGCCTTCCGGAAGCGCGCCGCGAAGAAGCCGTCGATGCCGCCCTGTTCGGCCCACATGTCGGGGCGCGTGCGCATGGTGCCGCCGCGGATCAGGGCGGTGCGCAGCCCCGGCAACTCGGTCGGCGCGATCGGGTCGGGCAGCAGGCCGAGCGCGGCGGCGCGGGCGACATGCGCCTCCCCCTCCTCCGGCTGCAGGGAACAGGTGGCCAGCACCAGCCGCCCGCCGGGCCGCAGCAGCTTCGCCGCCTGGGCCAGCAGCCGCGCCTGTGCCTCCACCAGCGGGGCGATGTCCTTCGGCCGCTTCAGATGCGGGATGTCGGGGTGCCGGCGAATGATGCCCGTGGCGGAGCAGGGCGCGTCCAGCAGCACAGCGTCGAAGCCGGCCTCGGTCGGCATCCAATGCGCGGCGTCGGCTTCCTCCACCGTCACCGACAGCTTCAGCCGGGCGAGGTTCTCGCGCAGCCGGGCGGCGCGCTTCGGGTCGCGCTCCACCGCCGTGACGATGCCGCCCGCCGTGGCGAGCTGCGCGGTCTTGCCGCCCGGCGCGGCGCAGAGATCGGCCACACGCTCCCCGGGCTTCACGGCCAGCAGCCGCGCCGGCAGGGCGGCGGCGGCGTCCTGCACCCAGAAGGCGCCCTCGGCCAGTCCGGGCAGGTCGGTCACGCGGGTGCCGGCGGGCAGGCGCCAGGACCCGGTCGGCAGCTCCACCGCGCCTTCGGGCGGTGCGGCGCCGGGGGCCAGGGTCAGGTCGAGCGGCGCGGCCGATTGATGCGCCCTGGCGATGGCGCGCACGCCGGCCGCGCCATAGGCGGCGTGCCAGGCGGACCAGAGCCAGGGCGGCGTGTCCAGCCTCTCCCGGTCCAGGCTTTCGTAGATCTCCGCCCCCTCGGTTGCGACCTTGCGCAGGACGGCGTTCACGAGGCCGGCGAAGGGGCGCGGCACCACGGCGACGGTCGCCGCCACCGCCGCATGGGCCGGCGTGCCGAGCACCAGAAGCTCCGCCGCCCCCATCCGCAGCGCGGCGCGCACCACCGGCGGCGGCTCCCGCCGCAGATGCGGCTCCAGCACGGCGTCGAGGCTTCCGGCATGGCGCAGCACGGCGGCGGCCAGCCGATGCGCGGCGGCGCGGTCGCGCGGCTCCAGCGCCGCAGGAAGCTGGTCCAGCGCCTCCTCCAACGGCCGGCGGCGGTCGAAGACGGCGGCCAGCAGCAGCAGCGCGGCGGAGCGCGTGCCGGGCGGCGGCGCGCCACGATGGGCGCGGGCGTTCGGGGGCTTGGCGGTGACCCGCTTCGTGGCCGGATCGGAGGGATTTGCAGGGGGCATGTGGCCGGGTTTATGGCCGCCCGCCGCGCCACATGCTAGGGCCACGCGCATGCAGGCGCTCCGCGATTTCCTCGACCGGCTGCCGGAGACGCGGCGTCCGCTTCCCTGGCTGGCCTTGCTGTGCCTGCTGCTCTGGCTGCCGGGCTTCTTCGCCTTGCCGGCCGGCGACCGCGACGAAAGCCGTTTCGCCCAGGCCAGCCGCCAGATGGTCGAGACCGGCGACCTGGTCCGCATCCGCTTCGGCGAGGTCGAGCGCAACAAGAAACCCGCCGGCATCCACTGGCTCCAGGCCGGATCGGTGCGGGTGGTGGAGGCCTTCCGGCTCGGCGATCGCGGCGACATCTGGGCCTATCGCATTCCCTCCCTGGCCGGTGCCTTGCTGGCGGTGCTGGCCACGGCGCATTTCGGCCGGGCGCTGGTCGGGCGGCGTGCCGCCTTCCTCGGCGCGGCCATGCTGGCGGGCTGCTTCGTGCTCGGTGTCGAAACCCATATCGCCAAGACCGATGCGGCGCTGCTCGGCGCCATCGTGGTGGCCATGGGGTTGATGGGGCGCGCCTATGTGGCGCCGGCAGGCTTTGGCGCCGGGGCGGCCGCCACCTTCTGGCTGGTGCTCGGGGCGTCGGTGCTGCTGAAGGGGCCGATCGGGCCGCTGGTGCCGCTGCTGGCGGGCCTCACGCTGTTCGCCGCCGACCGGGGCTGGAAGACCGGCGCCCCCTGGCTGCGCGCGCTGCGCCCGGGCTGGGGCGTGCCGCTGATGGTGCTGGCCGCCGCCCCCTGGTTCATCGCCGTGACCATCGCCACCGAGGGCCGTTTCCTGACCGAGGCACTCGGCGGCGACATGCTGAGCAAGGTGGGCGGCGCCGATGAGAACCACTGGGGACCGCCCGGCTACTACCTGCTGAGCTTCGGCATCGCCGCCTTCCCCGCCGCCTTCCTGGTGCTGCGCGCCGCCCCCGGCGCCTGGGCGGACCGCCTGCAACCCGGCACGCGCTTCCTCCTCGCCTGGGCCGTGCCGGTCTGGCTGATGTTCGAGGCGGTGACCACCAAGCTGCCGCACTACGCCATGCCGACCTATCCGGCGCTGATGCTGCTGGCCGCCGCCTGGGCGCTGGACCCGCTGCGCCAGGCGCCGCCGCGCTGGCTGGCCTGGCTTTCCAGCTTCGGCGCGGTGCTGACGGCCGCCGGGCTCGGCATCGCCTCCGCCCTGCTGCCGGTGCTGGCGGATGGGCACGTCGACGCGCTGGCGCTGCTCGGCCTGCCGGCGGCGGCGATCTTCGCCTGGGGCCTGCTGCGCATGCTGCGGGAAGGCGCGCCGGCCCGCGCCGCACTGCTCGCCGTGCTGCTGGCGGTGCCCTTGCAGGCGGTGGCGCTGGGCGCCGTGCTGCCGCGGCTGGAGGCGCCGTGGATTTCCCCCCGCCTCGCCGCGCTGGTGCGGGACAGGGCGCCGGGCCTGCCGGATGCGCGCTTCGGCGTGGTCGGCTATCACGAACCCTCTCTGCTGTTTGCGCTCGGCGGCGACATCCGGCTGCTGCGCGACGGCGCGGCGGCGGCGGCGTTCCTGGCCGATGAGGCGGGGCGGGTGGTGGCCATCGCCGACCGCCAGGAAACCCCCTTCCGCGCCGAGGCCACCACGCGCGGCCTGCCCCTGCGCGAGCTGGGCATGGTGGCCGGCTTCAACTATTCCCGCGGCCGCAGGGTCGCGATCACGCTGTACGGGATTGAGCCATGATCGAATGGGTGACGGGCGTGGTCGCCGCCGGCGGCTGGCCGGGCGTGCTGGCGCTGATGTTCCTTGAGAACCTGTTCCCGCCCATCCCGTCGGAGGTCATCATGCCGCTGGCCGGCTTCGTCGCCGCGCGCGGGCAGATGTCCCTGACCCTGGCGCTGATCGCCGGGGTGGTGGGCACGCTGCTGGGCAATGTTTTCTGGTACGAGCTGTCCCGCGCCATCGGCGCCGACCGCATCCGCCCCCTGGTCGGCCGTTACGGCCGCTGGTTCGCGGTCGGCGAGGAGGATCTGCGCAAGGCGGAAGCGACGCTCGAAAAATACGGCCCCTTCGCTTTGTCCTTCGGCCGGCTGCTGCCGGGCATCCGCACCGTCATCTCGATCCCCGCCGGGCTGATCCGCATTCCGCGCGCGGTGTTCTACCTGTGGACCGCGCTGGGCAGCGCCGTCTGGATCACCTTCCTGACCTTGGCCGGCTATTTCATGGAAGACCGCTACGACCAGATCGAGGGCTGGCTGGAACCGCTGGCCTATGTCGTCGTCGGCGGCTTCATCGCGACCTACGTCTGGCACATCTGGACCACGCGGGTGCGTAAGCGCTGAGCGGTCCGGCAACCCAGAGGTTTGGTATCCCCCGGCCGCGCGGCGGTGGCCTGGGCGGTGCCTCCGCCATCAGGGCGATGGCCACGCCGATCTGCACGGCGGTGAAGGTCGAGCCCAGAAAGCCCCAGAGCAGCACCACCGGCCACCAATGCCCGGCCGCGCGCAGCAGCAGCGCCCGCGCATCGCCCGGGTCGGCGACCAGAAGGCCCAGCACGGCCAGGCCGGCAAGGCCGAAGCCCACCAGCATCTGAACCAGCAGAAAGCGGATCAGCCCAGGCAAGCCTTGCCAGTGTCGCATGGCGGGCGCCTCCGTTGGCGAGGGTCAGCCCGTCCAACGCCGCGCCCCGGGCGGCGGTTCGGCCCGCAAACGAAAAGGGCCAGGGAGTTTCCTCCCTGGCCCTTTCGCAGGCGCGATCTCGCGAAAGATCAGCGGCGCAGGCCGAGGCGCCCGATCAGGGTCTCGTAGCGCTTCTGGTCCTTGCGCTTCACATAGTCCAGCAGGCCGCGGCGCTGGCCAACCAGCACCAGCAGGCCACGCCGGCTGTGGAAATCCTTCGGGTGGGCCTTCAGGTGTTCCGTCAGCATGGTGACGCGGGCGGAGATCAGGGCGACCTGAACCTCCGGGCTGCCCGTATCGCCCGGCTTCGTGGCGTATTCCTTGATGATCGCGGCGCGCGCCGCATTGTCCGTCGCCGCGATGATCTTGGGCGCGGGCTTGGCGGCCGGCGCGGCGGCGGGCTCGGTGGTCTCGGTCGTCGTCGACATCATCTATCCTCCGGATCGGGGTTAAGCCACGTCCGCGGTCAGTTGCCCGGAATCGAGCTGGATCAGCCTTTCGGGCTGCATCCAACCATTCTCCAGCCGGCACAGGCCGAGCAGACGCTCCCCCGCCATCGCGCGCAGCAGGCCCCCTTCGGGATCGGCTTCACGGGGAACGCGCCCCATCAGGTCCACAAGGCTGATCGCCTGGCCCTGATGAAGGCGTGCGGCCTCCTCTGCCGTGACGGCCAGTGCCGGGATGTCGGCCAGCGCGGTCGTCACCGGAAGCAGGAGGTCCGGGGAAGGGGGAGGCGTATCGCCGGTTACGAGCAGCGAGTCCAGGGGAATCGCATGTTCCTCCCGGAAAGGCCCGACCCGCAGGCGACGCAGGGCTGTGATATGGCCGACCGAGCCCACCGCCTTCGCCACGTCCCGCGCCAGGCTGCGCATATAGACGCCCTTGCCGGATTCGACGTGGAAGATGGCGGTGTCCGCATCCGGGCGGCTGATCAGGTCGAAGCGGTCGATCCGCGCCGGGCGGGCGGCGATCTCGAAGACCTGGCCCTCACGCGCCAGGTCATAGGCCCGCTCCCCGCCGATCTTGATGGCGGAATAGGCCGGCGGCACCTGCATGATGTCGCCGCGGAAGCCGGGCAGCACGGCCTCGATCTCGGCATCGGTCGGGCGGACATCGCTGGTGGCCACGACCTGGCCATCGGCATCGTCGGTGTCCCGCGCCTCGCCGAATTTCAGCGTGAAATGATAGGTCTTGGTGCCGTCCATCACATAGGGGACGGTCTTGGTCGCGGCGCCGAAGGCCACCGGCAGCAGGCCGGTCGCCAGCGGGTCCAGCGTGCCGCCATGCCCCGCCTTCTGCGCATCGAAGGCGCGCTTCACCTTGTTCACCACATCGGTGGAGCCGATGCCGGAGGGCTTGTCGACGATCAGCCAGCCATCCAGTTCGCGGCCCTTGGGCTTCTTGGAACGATGGCGGTGGCGGTTGGGCTGGTTCACGGTTCTTCGGAGTCCTTGGTGGCTTGCGCGGTCCCCGCGGGGGTCGGTTCGGCAGGGGTCGGTTCCGCGGGCTTCGCCAGATCCTGCTGGACCACGGGTTGCTGCATCACCTTGCTGATATGCATGGCGTATTCGAGCGCGGTGTCGGGTTGGAAATGCAGCTCCGGCGCCGTGCGCAGCCGCACGGCCTTGGCCACCTGGCTGCGCAGGAAGGGCTGGATGCGCTTGAGGCCGGCGAGCTGCGCCGGCGACAGGTCGCGTCCCAGCCCGCTGACGAAGGCGGTCATGTGCTGGAGGTCGGGGGAGGCGCGCACCTCCGTCACCGTCACCTTCAGATCGAACAGGTCGGGGTCGCGAAACTCCTCCCGCGCGAAGATGGCGGACAAAGCGTGGCGGATTTCCTCCGCCACGCGCAGTTGGCGCTGGCTCGGCCCCTCCGCGCCGCCCTTGCGGGGGGCGGACTTGGTGGCGCGAGGCAGCGCGGGTTTCTTGTCGCGCCGCGGGGCATCCGCGGCATCGCGGGTCTTGCGGGCCATGTCGGGCAGTTCCTTGGATCGCGTGATTCAGACTTTTCGGTGTGTCCACCTCAAGTCATCACGCTTTAACGAGAAAGGGGCGCGGCCTGTCGGCCGCGCCCCCCATCTGCGGCCAGTGGAGCGTCAGAGCGTGCCGGCGACCGTCTCGGTCTCGTAGCACTCGATCTGGTCGCCGACGCGGATGTCGTTGTAGTTCACGAAGGACATGCCGCATTCGTAGCCGTTGGTCACTTCCTTCACATCGTCCTTGAAGCGACGAAGCGTGGAAAGTTCGCCCTGGTGGATGACGGTGCCGTCGCGCAGCAGGCGCACGCCACAGCCCCGCTTCACGACACCCTCGGTCACGCGGCAGCCCGCCACATTGCCGATGCGCTTGACCTCGAACACCTGGAGGATCTGGGCGTAACCCAGGAACTTCTCACGCTGCACCGGCGCCAGCTTGCCGCGCACCAGGTCCTCGATGTCGTCCGCCACCTCATAGATGATGGAGTAGTAGCGGATTTCCACGCCGTCCCGCGTCGCCAGGTCGCGCGCCTGGGTCGTAGCGCGGACGTTGAAGGCGACGATGACGGCGTTGGACGCCTTGGCGAGCTGGATGTCGCTTTCGGTGATCTGGCCGACCGCCGAATGCAGCATGCGCACCCGCACCTCGTCATTGCCGAGCTTGCCGAGCGTGACGGAAATCGCTTCCGCCGAGCCCTGCACGTCCGCCTTGACGACGACGGCCACTTCCTTCTGCGCGCCCGCCTGGATGCGGGCCAGCATGTCGACCAGGCTGCCGCGGCCGGCGGAAACCGCCGCCACCTGCTTCTCCCGCAGTTTCCGGGTCCGGAACTCCGAGATTTCGCGCGCCTGCGTTTCGTCCTTCACCGCGACGAAATTCTCGCCCGCGGTGGGAACGCCGGACAGGCCAAGCAGCTCGACCGGCAGGGACGGGCCGGCTTCCTTCACCTGGCGGCCCTTGTCGTCGAGCATGGCGCGAACCTTGCCCCACTCGGCGCCGGCCACGACGATGTCGCCGGTCTTCAGCGTGCCCTTCTGCACCAGCACGGTGGCCACCGGGCCACGCCCGCGGTCCAGCCGGCTTTCGATGACGGTGCCCTCGGCCGCACGGTTCGGATTGGCGCGCAGGTCGAGGATTTCGGCCTGGAGCGCGATGCCTTCCAGCAGCTTGTCGAGGTTGAGCTTCTTGGTCGCGGAGACCTCGATCTCCTGCGTCTCGCCGCCCAGGCTCTCGACCACGATCTCGTGCTGCAGCAGTTCCTGCTTCACGCGCTCCGGCCGCACGCCTTCCTTGTCGATCTTGTTGATCGCCACGATGATCGGCACATTGGCCGCCTTCGCATGGCTGATCGCCTCGATCGTCTGCGGCATGACGCCGTCATCGGCCGCCACCACCAGCACCACCATATCCGTCACGCTGGCGCCACGGGCGCGCATGGCGGTGAAGGCGGAGTGGCCCGGCGTGTCGATGAAGGTGACCTTCTGCCCATCGGGCAGCGTCACCTGATAGGCGCCGATATGCTGGGTGATGCCACCGGCTTCCCGCGCTGCCACATCGGCCTTGCGCAGCGCATCCAGCAGGCTGGTCTTGCCGTGGTCGACATGGCCCATGATGGTCACGACCGGCGGACGCGGCAGCATGTCGGTATCGACATCCACCTCGCCCTCCAGGCCGATTTCCACGTCGCCTTCCGCCACGCGGCGGATGCGGTGGCCGAATTCCTGCACCACCAGCTCCGCCGTATCGGCGTCGATGGACTGGGTCAGGGTGGCCATGACGCCCATGCGGAACAGGGCCTTCACCACTTCGCCGCCACGCGCGGCCATGCGGTTCGCCAGTTCCTGCACGGTGATGGCTTCCGGCACCACCACGTCGCGCACCACCTTCTCGGCGCCCGAACGCAGGCGCTGCAGCTCCTGCTGCCGGCGCTCACGTTCGCGGGCACGGCGGACGGAGGCGATGGAGCGCGTGCGCTCATCCTCGCCCTCGATCGCGGCGGAGACGTCGATGCGGCCGTCGCGGCGACGATCGCCACCCGGCACCAGCGACTTCTTGACCGGCGGCATGACCGCCTTCTTCACGGCACCGGCCGGGCCGGGCATGCCCGGGCGGCGCACGACGCCGCGCGGCGCCTCCTCATCCTCGGCGGAAGGCGTGCGGGCCTTCAGCGTCAGCTTGGCGGCAGGCGTATCGCTGGCCGGCGCGGCGGCCGGCTTGGCGCTGGCCACGGCGCCCGGCGGACCACCGGCGGCACCCTGGGGCGCGGCGGCGGGCGGCGGGGCGGCGCGACGCGGGGTGAGCGCGGTCGGCACCGGCCCGGGGCGGCCGCTGCGCAGCGGCTGCGCCATCGGACGCGGCAGCACGGGCATGCCCGGCCGACCGGCCGGCCGCGCCGGCTCGGCGGCGCGGGGCGCATCCGGGCGGCGCTGCGGCGCGGGCGCCTCGGCCCGCACCGGCGGGGCGGCAGGCTGCGCCGTGACGGGCGCGGCGGGCGGCGCGGGCTCCGCGGCCTCGATGGCCGCCGACTCCTCAGCCTCCACGGCCGGCGGTTCGGCCTTCGGCGCGTGCCGGGCTTCCTCGGCGGCGCGGCGCGCGGCCTCGGCGGCGGCTTCCGCGGCCTCCTCGGCCTCACGGCGCTCATCCTCGGCGCGGCGCGCGGCTTCCTCGGCGGCGGAGCGGAGCTGAAGCGCCTGGCGCTCGCGCTCATCCCGCTGGCGCTGCGCCTCGGCGCGGCGCTGCTCCTCGAGCACCCGCTGGCGGGTGGCGAGTTCGGCCTGGGTCAGCGGCCGTCCCGCCGCGGCAGGCGGCTTGCCCGCCGGGCCGGAGACCTGGGGCCGCAAGGTGGCGCCCGCGGGGCGGGGCGCACCAGCGGCGCGCGGCGCGCCGGGGCCTGCCACACCGGGCTTGGCCGGTGTCGGTGTCGCCGCCGCGGGGGCGGGCGCACGCTTCTTCAGGACCTCGACCTGCACCACCTTGCTGCGGCCATGACTGAAGGACTGGCGCACACTGCCAGCATCCACCGTCTTGCCCAGTTCCAGGCGCCCCCCCGGTCGGAGGGAAAGCCGGCCCTTGGCCGCATCCTGGTCGTTCTGGTCGCTCATCCGCCGATCCGAACCTGATCTTTCGTCCGTCATGTCCAGCCGCGCATTAAACGCGACACCCTGTGCTGCCGCGCGAACGCGGGTGAAGTCGTAACCGCACCCCGTAACCGTGGAGCACAGCGATCAAAGGACCCTTGGCCAAGACCAAGCATCCATCCCCGGTCGCCGCCGGGGGGCGGTCCGCCTAGGGCAGCGCCGGAGGAACTCCCCCTGCTGGCGCCCTGCCCTTGCTCCCGGCTGCGGCGGCGACGCCCGCGAGCCGTGCGGCTTCCGCCGCGATCGCCAGCGCCAGTTTCCCTGGCGCCACCGCAACATGCACCGCCTGGTCGCGCCCGAACAGCGCCCCAAGCTCCGCGCCGGTCAGCGGGGTTACCGCTGGCACCTGCCGGAGCCCCACCAGACGGGCCCTTTCCGCCGCGCTGCCGTCCGAAGCCTGGACCAGCAGCGCCACGCGCCCCTTCTGCAGCCATTCGAGGGCTGCCTGCCACCCGCTCACCGCCTGACCGGCACGCCGCGCCAGACCGACAAGATCGCGGACCCGCCCCTGCAGGCCGGTCTCGATTCGCGCGCGAAGGTCGGGGGGCACGTGCACCGCACCACGCGCGGCCTTTGCGAAGGCCCCACGGGTTGCGGCACGTTCTAACACATCGGCCCGGGCGCTCAACCACATTCCCCGGCCGGGCAGCCTTGCGCTGAGGTCGGGGACCACTTCACGCGCCGGCGACAGCACGAAACGCAGCATCACTTCCTTCGGCAACCGCTCCCGCGTCACCATGCAGCGGCGCAGCGGGCCGGTCTCCGGCTCCTCCACCGCATCCTCGGCCCCGTCCGCCTCATCCAGCGGCGCGGCCGGCAAGGGCCGCAGCAGGGTCGCGATGTCGGGCGCGGGCGGCTGTGCGGGCGCGTCAGGTGCGGGCTGCGTCGTCCGGCTCTCCCCCGGCTTCGCCAGACTCCGCTTCGCCAGACTCGACTTCGCCGGATTCGCCTTCGGCTTCGCCGAGGGATTCCGCCGCGTCTTCGTCGCCTTCGCCCTCGGTCCCTTCTGCGTCGTCAGCCGCTGCTTCTCCATCTTCGTCATAGCCATCCTGCGCGGCGGCCAAGGCGCCGACCACATCCTCATCGCCGAACCAGCCGGCGGATTGCCGCGCGGCGAGGATCACGGCATTCGCCGTATCCTCATCCACCGCGTCGCTGCCGAGGATTTCCACCAGCTCGTCACCGGCCAGGTCCGCGAGGTCCTCCAGCGACTTCACACCCTTCTCGCCCAGCGCCACCAGCATGGCGGGAGAGAAGCCGCCGACCTCGGCCACCGCATCCTCCACGCCCAGCTCGCGGCGCTTGTCGTCCATCTCGCCTTCGCGCTTGTCGAGGAAGGCCTGGGCGCGGCGCTTCAGCTCCGTCGCCACATTCTCGTCGAAGCCCTCGATCTCGGCGAGTTCCTCATCATCGACGTTGATGATGTCCTCGATCGAGCCGAAGCCCTCGGTCACCAGCAGCCCGGCGATGACGTCATCGACGTCGAGGCCCTCGACGAACAGCCCGCTGCGCTTGCGGAAATCTTCCTGCCGGCGCTCCGATTCCTCGGCCTCGGTCAGGATATCCACATCGTAGCGCGTGAGCTGAGATGCAAGGCGCACATTCTGGCCGCGGCGGCCGATGGCCAGCGAGAGCTGGTCGTCCGGCACCACCACCTCGACGCGCCGGGCGTCGTCGTCCAGCACCACCTTGGTGACCTCGGCCGGGGCGAGCGCGTTGACGATGAAGGTGGCCTGGTCGGGCGACCAGGGGATGATGTCGATCTTCTCGCCCTGAAGCTCCTGCACCACCGCCTGCACGCGCGACCCGCGCATGCCGACGCAGGCGCCGACGGGGTCGATGCTGCTGTCGCGGGAGATCACGGCCATCTTGGCGCGGCTGCCGGGGTCGCGCGCCACCGCCTTGATCTCGATGATGCCGTCATAGATTTCCGGCACTTCCTGCGCGAACAGCTTGGCCAGGAAGCCCGGATGCGTGCGGGACAGGAAGATCTGCGGCCCGCGCGGTTCCTCACGCACGTCGTAGATATAGGCGCGCACCCGGTCGCCATTGCGAAAGGCCTCGCGCGGGATGGTCTCGTCGCGGCGCAGCAGGGCCTCGGCCTTGCCAAGCTCGACCATCAGGTTCCCGTATTCGGTGCGCTTGACGACGCCGTTGATGACCTCGCCGACGCGGTCCTTGTATTCCAGGTACTGCTTGTTGCGCTCCACCTCGCGCACGCGCTGCACGATCACCTGCTTGGCGGTCTGCGCGGCGATGCGGCCGAAATCGATCGGCGGCAGCGGGTCGATGATGAATTCGCCGGTCTTGATGCCCGGCTTGATCTTCTGGGCGATACGCAGGCTGAGCTGCGTCGCCTCATTCTCCACCGGCTCGGCATCGACCACTTCGGTCCAGCGGGAGAGCTTCACCTCACCGCTCTTGCGGTCGATGACGGCCCGGATGTCCTTCTCATGGCCATACTTGGCGCGGCCGGCCTTCTGGATGGCCTGCTCCATCGCCTCGAGCACCTCGTCGCGCTCGATCATCTTCTCGCGGGCGACGGCATCCGCCACCAGCAGCAGTTCCGGGCGCGCGATCGCGACATCCATCGCCATGGCGTCAGTTCCTCTTCGGGGTTGAGCGGCGCCGGGGCGGGGCGGGCGGGGCTTCCTCCTCCTCCACCTCCGGCACTTCAGCGGAATCATCTTCCAGAACCGGCGGCTCCAGCGCCGCGCGGCGGGCATCGGCGACGGCGGCGAGCGCCGCGCTGTGCTCGATCAGCGCATCGGTCAGCACCAGCTTGGCACGGCGGATATTGCCCCGCGGCACCACCACCTCCGTGCCATCCTCCAGCCGGAGGCGGGCCTCATTGGCATCGGCGCCGAGCACGATGCCGCGCAGCCGCCGGCGATTGTCCTGCGGCACCTGGAGATCGACGCTGGCGAGCTGGCCGGCATAGCGGTTCCAGTCCTTCGCCCGGGTCAGCGGCCGGTCGATGCCGGCGGAGGAGACCTCCAGCGACCATTCGCTGCGAATCGGGTCCTCGACATCCAGCACGGCGCCGACGGCGTGGCTGATGATCTCGCAATCCTCGACCCGGAACGTCGCCTCATCGGCCCGGTCGGCCATGATCTGCACCACCGGCCGTTCCTTGCCGCTGACCTGCACGCGCACCAGCTCATAGCCGAGCTGGCCCAGCGTGGGCAGGATCGCCGTGGCGATGCGGGCCTCAAGGCCCTCGTGATGGGGTTGGTCGTCGTCCATTGGGTCGGTTCCAGGCCGACGAGCCCGGGGGCCGGGGAGCGGCCAACAAAAAAGGCGGCCCGGTTAGGGGCCACCTCCCGGACAGGTCGGAAAGCGATCTCGTGGTTCTCATATAGCCGCCGGCCTGGGTGGCTGCAAGCGGAGTCAGGCCAGCCAAGACGGGGGCAAGGCCGGGGAGAAGGTATTCTCCCCGTACCCCTCATCTATTTTTGTGGATTGCGGCGGAAGATCCACCAGATGGGTGGCGCGCGGCCTGGGGAACGTCACGCCTCCTTCCCCCGTTTGCGCTGCGGCTCCAATGACATCGTGTGCCAGCCGCGATCGCCCCAGGCGAAGCCGGGGCCGGTGATGCCTTGCGCAACCATTGCCTCCCGCAATGCATTCGAAACCCAGATCGGACCGCCGCCGGGCAAGCGGCGGTCACGGAACAAATGCGTGCTGTCGGGCAGCACCTCGTCCCGGAGAAGATAGCGGGGCACATCGTTCCCGTCGGGCTTGGTCCATTCCAGGCGGAGGACGCCTTGCCAGCCAGATATCCAACGCCAGCCGCTGACCTCGAGGTCCACGGCCGGGATGTCGCGCGTGGCCTCGAACAGGTGGAAGCTGCCTTCCAGCACCACCTCTCCCGTCGCGAGCGTGATTTCAACGGGATGGGTATCGACGCCCTCAGGCTCGAATTCCCGCATCAACGCCGCGGCCTTGTTGGAGACGATCACCATGGTCCCAAGGAATGTGGACCCTATGACATCGCCTATCTGCTCCGCCCTACGCGCGCGGGACTGAAAGCGGATGGGCGTACCCATGGCCTCTGGTGTGCGCAGCCTGTCCCAGCCCCGCCCGCCGCCCCATCCGGCCTCTCCAAAATCACCACTCAACGGCGGATGCGCCGGGTTGGCGCGAGCCGGGTAGGTCAGCGCCGGCTTGTCGCCGCGCAAGCAGGTTGAAGAAAGCGAGACGAGCATTTTGGAATAGCGCCGCATCGCCGTGCCGGCATGGCGTGCATCGGCTGCGGCCCGCTCTGCTCGGTACGCGACGCCCGGGTTGGTCGAGGCGGTTGCAGTCGTCGCGGTTGGCTTGGCCTCATCCACCTCCATCGTCAGGCGATAGACCAGTCCAGGCATGCCGGGCCAGGCGCCCAGCCGGACCCGGCCGCGCTCCGTCTCGCTGAACCCCACGATATCTCCATCCCGCAAGGTCGGTATCTGCCGCATCAGACGGTCTGCAACGTGCATCGCCCGCCAATGCAGGTCTTCCGGTGGCACGACATTGGTTGGCTCTACCACCAGATCATGCCCGATAAGAGCATCCAGCCCGCGCAATACGATCCCAAACGCCTGTCCGGGTCCGCCGAACAGGTGCGGGTGTAGCCAAAGCCTATTGTAGGCCAAGGCTCCTACAAAATCCGCCGCCCTTGCCGCGGGCTGAAGGACGCCGGAGGTCGGCCAGTAGACGGCGATTGCGCTCGGCATCGCGGCAACCACGGCCGCGGCGATCTCGGTCAGCGTGAAGGCGACGGTAAAGCCGTCTCCACGGGGGCTCTCATCGGTGGGCTCGACGGGGGCGATGATGAGGTGCGCGGCGTGCCGTCGGGTGGCCTTACCCGCCTCCGGCCACCAACTGGCTTGCGCGGCAGCGGCCTCGATGACGCTGTCGGGCACCGGGTGGTCCACACGAAGGATCGTGTATGGGATATTCATGTATAGAAGGACGAGGGGATTGCCAGATTTCCGCGTGCCTGGAGCAAGCCTGGCTGGTCGGCCATTGCGGAAAGAAGACGTGATCCGCCCCGCCGGGAGGCTGGCTGTTGGCTCGGACAAGATCACTACGGCGTGGATGCGGAACATGCGTCGTCGATCTTCTTGCCCATCAGGCGCCGACATCAGACGGTGCTTATACGGAACATTCGACATCATGGGGCAGCGCTACGGCGGCGTCGACACCCCGCCATGGACTGACCCGCCGGCAGCCATGCTCGTGGAGCGGCAGCTCTCCTCAAGCAGCCAAAGATCCTAGGCCGGCGCCCCGTCGCAGCTTGCAGAAGCGAGCGGTGAACGTGGGCCAATGGCAATCGCCGCGCTGCTCAGACCCTCTGGAAAATCCACCAGATCGGCTGCCGACCCTCGCGCCGCGCCTTCGCCTCATACCGCGTGCCAGGCCAGCCCGCCGGCCGTTCCGCGTCGTGGCGCTCCGCCTGGGTGAACAGGGACTGGTCGGCAAAAACCTCCGTCACCCAGGCCTGGTAGGTCGGGTCGTCGCTGGCGATGCGCCATTCGCCGCCCGGGCGCAGCACGCGGGCGACCAGCGGCAGCATCTCGGGATGCACGAAGCGGCGCTTGGAGTGCCGGGATTTGGGCCAGGGGTCGGGGAACATCAGCATCAGGCGGTCCAGCGCGCCCTCCGGCAGCAGGCCCAGCAGGTGGCGCGCATCCTGCGGCCACAGCTTCAGGCTGGGCGGCAACGGCCCGGTCGCCTCCTCGCCATCCGGCACCAGCCGGGTCAGCAGGGAACACAGCCCGTTCTCAAAGACCTCCGAGGCGATGTAGGCCACATCCGGATGCGCCCGATGCTGCTCGAGCGCATGCTCGCCGCCCCCGAACCCCACCTCCAGCCACAGTTTCGCACCCGGCATGCCGAAGGCGGCCAGGGGGTCGCTGGCCATCTCGGGCAGCAAGCGCAGCCGCGGCAAGGTGGCGTCCA
The DNA here is from genome assembly GCF_019029495.1 of Falsiroseomonas oleicola. Lineage (GTDB taxonomy): Bacteria > Pseudomonadota > Alphaproteobacteria > Acetobacterales > Acetobacteraceae > Falsiroseomonas > Falsiroseomonas oleicola. Next base: position 254,059 of record NZ_JAERQM010000007.1, on the reverse strand, counting down.
GCAGCAATTGCTGGCGCGGCCGCAGCTTGTGGCCGCGCTGGCGGCCATAGAGCCGGTCGGGCACGCCCTCGGCCAATGGCGGACGGTCTGCGGTCATCGGGGCCTCAAACGAAAAGGGGCGACGGGCCTGCGCCCGCCGCCCAACAGACAAGACCGGCCGCGCCAAGGCGCGGACGGGGCAGGCAGGACCGGCCCACGCCAAAGCGCGGGCCGGCCGAAAGTTACCGGTTGAAGGCGCGGCGGATCTCGTCGGCGAGGTCCGTCTTTTCCCAGGTGAAGGTGCCCTTCTCGGCATCCGGCGTGCGGCCGAAATGGCCGTAGGCGCTGGTCACCGCATAGATCGGGCGGTTCAGATGCAGATGCTCCCGGATCCCGCGCGGGGACAGGTTCATCAGCCCGTCCATCACCTTGGCCAGCTTCACCTCGTCCACATCCTTGCCCGTGCCATGCAGGTCGAAATAGACCGACAGCGGCTTGGAGACGCCGATCGCGTAGCTCACCTGGATCGTGCACTTCTCCGCGAGGCCGGAGGCGACGACGTTCTTCGCGACGTAGCGCGCCGCATAGGCGGCCGAACGGTCGACCTTGGTCGGGTCCTTGCCGCTGAAGGCGCCGCCGCCATGCGGGGCCGCGCCGCCATAGGTGTCGACGATGATCTTGCGCCCGGTCAGGCCGCAGTCACCATCGGGGCCGCCGATGACGAAGGTGCCGGTCGGGTTCACATACAGCTCGTTGTCCGGGCACATCCAGCCCTTGGGCAGGCTGCTCTCGATGATCGGGCGGATCATCCGCTTGATCTCGGCCTGGTCGAGGCGTTCCTCGTGCTGGGTCGAGACGACGACGCTGGTGGCACCCACCGGCTTGCCGTCGACATACTTCAGCGTCACCTGGGACTTGGCGTCCGGCAGCAGCCCTGCCACGGCCACGTCACCGGCGCGGCGCATCTCGGCGATGCGGCGCAGGATCAGATGGGCGTAGTACAGCGGCGCCGGCATCAGTTCCGGCGTCTCGGTGCAGGCATAGCCGAACATGATGCCCTGGTCGCCGGCGCCCTCATCCTTGTTGCCGGCCGCATCCACGCCCTGCGCGATATGCGCGGACTGGGCATGCAGGTGGCATTCGATGTTGGCGTTCTGCCAGTGGAAGCCGTCCTGCTCATAGCCGATGTCGCGGATCGCCATGCGCGTCAGATGCATCAGCAGGTCGGGGGTGACGCTGCCGGGGCCGCGCGTTTCACCGGCCAGCACCACGCGGTTGGTGGTGACCAGCGTCTCGCAGGCCACGCGGGCATAGGGGTCGGCCGAGAGATAGGCGTCGAGAACGGTATCCGAAATGCGGTCCGCCACCTTGTCCGGGTGGCCTTCGGAGACGCTTTCAGACGTGAAAAGGTATTCGCCCTTGTCGCGCATGGCGTGGTTCGGCCTCTTGTCGCGTGAGGGCCGGTTCGCCCCGGCCTGGCTCGTTCGACCCGGCGGATCCGGGATAGGGCCGTATTGCAGTGCGGTGTGGCGGGGTCAAGGCAGACGGTTACTGGCGTCCCGCCTTCAGCGCATCCCCAGCACATCCATCATCGAATAGAGCCCCGGCGCCCGCCCGTGCAGCCACAACGCCGCCCGGATGGCGCCGGAGGCATAGGCGCGACGGTCGAAACTGCGATGGGTGATGGCGATCTGCTCGGTGCCGGCGGCGAAGATCAGCGTATGCTCGCCCACCACCTGGCCGCCACGCAGCGCGGCGAAGCCGATGGCGCCGGTGGCGCGCGCCCCTGTATGGCCATCCCGCCCACTTTCCATGCCAGCCGCTTCCAGCGTCGTGCCCCGGCCCTTCGCCACCGCGCGGCCCATGGCCAGCGCGGTGCCGGAGGGGGCATCCACCTTCTGGCGATGATGCATCTCGACGATCTCGGCATCGTAGCTCTCGGGCGGCAGGGCGGCGGCCAGCTTCTCGGCCAGGGCCAGCACCAGATTGACGCCGGGCGCGAAATTCGCGGCATGCAGGATCGGAACGCGCGCGGCGGCCTCCGTCACCGCCCGTTCCTGTGCCGGCGAGAGGCCGGAGGAACCGAGCACCAGCGGCTTTCCGTGGCGCAGCGCGCAGGTGGCATGGGGCACCGCCTCATCGGCGTGGGTGAAGTCGATCACCACGTCACTGGCGGCGAACAGCGCATCGGCATCGGGCAGGATGGAAAGGCCCAGGGGTGCCGCGCGGGTGCTGCCCGGGCGGAGTGTACCACCCGCGAGGCTGGCACCGGCCTGGGCAACTTCCCCCACCAGCAGGCTGCCCATGCGCCCGGCCATGCCGGCAATGCCGATTCGGATCATACCGCCCCCCACGCGAAAAACCCGGACGCTGCGCGCAGCATCGGGTCAAGGTCAAGATTGAAGGAGGGGGGCAGGCGGCCGCGCGGATGGGACCTTGGGGGGGGTAACGCGCCGCCGCCTGCCTCTGGCCGATCGCAGGGGGGGACTTGCGATGGGTTGCAGGACAAACGGCGCGCACCTGCCCGGGTTCCTGGCGGGGATCAAAAAAACCGGGACTGTTGCCGCGGCGCCGCTTTTGGCGCCCTGCCCGCCCCATTCGCGGCACCTCGCAGCGATTGGGGCGGACAGGCTCCTAGCGGCCCAGCCCGTCCCAGAACTCCTTCACCTTGGCGAAGAAGCCCTCCGTTTCCGGGTTGGAACGGCCGGTCTTCTCGCTCTCGGCCTCGAACTCGGCCAGCAGTTCCTGCTGCTTCTTCGAGAGGTTCTGCGGCGTTTCCACCGCCACCTGCACATACATGTCGCCCCGCGCGGCGGAGCGGAGGACGGAAAAGCCCTTGCCGCGCAGGCGGAACTGGTCGCCGGTCTGCGTGCCGGCCGGGATGGTGACGCGCGCGCGGCCGCCATCGATCACCGGCACCTCCACCCCGCCGCCCAGGGCCGCCTGGGTCATCCGCAGCGGGACGCGAACGAAGATGTTGGCGCCATCGCGCTGGAAGATGGCGTGCTGGCGCACTGCCACATCGACATAGAGGTCGCCGGAGGGCGCACCGCGCAGCCCGGCCTCCCCCTCGCCGGACAGGCGGATGCGCGTGCCGTCCTCGACGCCCGCCGGGATGGTCACGGCCAGGGTGCGGTCGCGCTGCACCCGGCCCTGGCCGGCGCAGACCTTGCAGGGGTTCTTGATGATCCGCCCGCTGCCGGAACAGGTGGGGCAGGTGCGCTCGATCAGGAAGAAGCCCTGCTGCGCCCGCACCTTGCCAGCGCCGTTGCAGGTCGGGCAGGTCTGCGCGGCCTGCGCCGCCGGCCCTTCGCTGCCGGTGCCCTTGCAGGCCTCGCAGACGACCGATGAGGGCACGCGGATGGTCTTCTTCACCCCCGCATAGGCCTCCTCCAGCGAGACCTCCACCTGGTGGCGCAGGTCGCTGCCACGGCCGGCGGCGGCACGCGCGCCGCCCCGGCCCCGGCCCAGGCCGCCGAACATCTCCTCGAAGATATCCTCGAAGGCGCCGCCGAAGGGGTTGCCGCCCATGCCGGCGCCCCCGCCGCCGCCACCGCCGCCCTGTTCGAAGGCGGCGTGGCCGAAGCGGTCATAGGCGGCGCGCTTCTCGGCGTCCTTCAGGATGTCGTAGGCCTCGTTGGCCTCCTTGAACTTGGCCTCCGAGCCCGCATCGCCCTTGTTGCGATCCGGATGATGCTGCATGGCGAGCTTGCGGTAGGCCTTCTTCAGGTCCTCCTCGCTCGCATCCCGGGCGACGCCCAGAACTTCGTAATAGTCGCGCTTGGCCATGATCCCGTGGGTCCTCGCGGGGCGGCGTGGTCAACATGGCAGCGCCCGGCTTCTTGCGAAGCCGGGCGCGCCGCTCAATCAGATCCGAAGAAGACCTGGCGTCAGGAAGGCTTCTTCTTGGTCGGGTCGACTTCCTCGAACTCGGCGTCCACCACCTTGTCGTTCGGGTTGCCGCCCGGGCCGCCCGCCGCGCCCTCGGCACCGCCGCCGGCCTCGGCCTGGGCGGCCTGCGCCTTGTAGAGCGCCTCGCCCAGCTTCATCGAGGCCTGGGACAGGGTCTCCTGCGCCTTGGTGATGGCCTCCACATCCTGGCCTTCCATCGCGGTGCGGGCGGCGGCGATGGCCGATTCGGCCTCCGCCTTCTCGGCCGCCGGCAGCTTGTCGCCATTCTCGCGGATCGTCTTCTCGGTGGCATGCACCAGGGCGTCCAGGCCGTTGCGGGCCTCGACCGCCGCGCGGCGCTGCTTGTCGGCCTCGGCATTCGCCTCGGCGTCCCGCACCATCCGCTCGATATCCGCGTCCGACAGGCCGGACTTGGCCTGGATGCGGACCTGCTGCTCCTTGCCCGTCGCCTTGTCCTTGGCGCTGACGGAAACGATGCCGTTGGCGTCGATGTCGAAGGTCACCTCCACCTGCGGCACGCCACGCGGCGCCGGCGGCAGGCCGGTCAGGTCGAACTGGCCGAGCAGCTTGTTGTCGGCGGCCATCTCGCGCTCGCCCTGGAACACCTTGATGGTGACCGCGGACTGGTTGTCGTCGGCCGTCGAGAAGACCTGCGACTTCTTCGTCGGAATGGTGGTGTTCCGGTCGATCAGCCGCGTGAACACCCCGCCCAGCGTCTCGATGCCGAGGCTCAGCGGCGTCACGTCCAGCAGCAGCACATCCTTGACGTCGCCCTTCAGCACGCCGCCCTGGATCGCGGCGCCGATGGCGACCACCTCATCCGGGTTGACGTTGCGCGCGGGCTCCTTGCCGAAGAACTGCTTCACCAGTTCGATGACCTTCGGCATGCGGGTCATGCCGCCGACCAGGATCACCTCGTCGATCTCGCCGGCGGTGACCTGTGCATCCTTCAGCGCCTGCTTGCAGGGCTCCAGCGTCTTGGTGATGAGATCATCGACCAGCGCCTCCAGCTTCGCGCGGCTCAGCTGCATCACAAGGTGCTTCGGCCCGGAGGCGTCGGCGGTGATGAAGGGCAGGTTCACCTCGGTCTGCTTGGAGGAGGACAGCTCGATCTTCGCCTTCTCGGCGGCTTCCTTCAGGCGCTGCAGGGCGAGCTTGTCGCCGCGCAGGTCGATGCCCTGCTCCTTCTTGAACTCGTCCGCCAGGTAATCGATCACCCGGGCGTCGAAGTCCTCGCCGCCGAGGAAGGTGTCGCCATTGGTGGACTTCACCTCGAAGACGCCGTCGCCGATCTCCAGGATCGAGACGTCGAAGGTGCCGCCGCCGAGGTCGTAGACCGCGATGGTGCCGCCCTTCTTCTGGTCCATGCCATAGGCAAGCGCGGCCGCGGTCGGCTCGTTGATGATGCGCAGCACCTCGAGGCCCGCGATCGCGCCGGCTTCCTTGGTCGACTGGCGCTGGGCGTCGTTGAAATAGGCCGGGACGGTGATGACCGCCTGCGTGACCTTCTCGCCGAGATAGGCCTCGGCGGTCTCCTTCATCTTGGTCAGGATGTCGGCGCTGATCTGCTGCGGCGCATAGGCCTTGCCGTCTGCCTCGACCCAGGCGTCGCCATTGGCGGCGCGCACAATGGAATAGGGCACCAGGCCCTTGTCCTTGTTCACCATCGGGTCGTCGAAGCGGCGGCCGATCAGGCGCTTCACGGCATAGAGCGTGTTGGTCGGGTTGGTGACGGCCTGGCGCTTGGCGGACTGGCCGACCAGACGTTCCCCGTTCTTGGCGAAGGCGACCATGGAGGGGGTGGTACGCGCACCCTCGGCGTTCTCGATGACCCTGACGTCCTTGCCTTCCATGATGGCGACGCAGGAATTGGTGGTGCCGAGGTCGATGCCGATGACCTTGCTCATCCGAGTCTATCTCCTATGCGGCGGACGGGGGCGGCCCATGGATCGAACGACCCTTCGGCACCGCACCCGCCCCCTGATCCGTGACGGATGCGGGTTGGGTGGTATTGCGGCCAGACCGGGGACGCCCCGGAATTCCGCGCAACCGTCATGTATTCAGGCGGAGCGGGGTGGACAAGACCCGAGGGCGATCCGCGCCCTGGAAAGACTCGGCTTTTTGCCCGAGGCATCGGGCGGGCTTTGCGGTAGGATGCGCCAGCGACATGATCCAGCACCTCCCCCCCCATCCGCAACGCGACCTGCTGACAGGCGAATTGCATGCCCGCCCAGCCCTGCCACTCGCCACGCCCGTGGCGATCAGCCGGCTTGCCATGGTGGGGGCGCCGGGCGGGGATCGGGGCGCGGCCATCGCCCATCTCGCGCTGCTCTGCCGGCGCTATGGCGTCACCCCGCCCGCCGTGGGGGCCGATTTCGTGCTCGCGGATTTCGGCGCCTTCCGCCTGCGCTATGAGCGCCACACCGAATTCGACGGCTGGACCTTCCTGCGCCCAGTCTTCGAACGCCCGGTCTTCGAGGCGGAGGCGGAGGATCCCTTCGCCACGACCGCCATCGCCGCCGTGCCGACCGACTGGCTGGCCGCCCTGCCCGGCCACACCCTGGTTGCCGCCCATATCGCCGTGCTGCGCGGCGATGCGGCGCCGGAGGCGCCGCCCCCCGGCTGCTTCACCGAGGACAATCTGGCAGGCGCCGCCCTGGCCGGCGGGGCCGCCACCGCCTGGACGGATTTCCGCGCCGGGCCGGACGGCTTCAGCCGCATCCTGCTCCAGGACCACGGCCTGACCCCGGCGCTGGCGGGCCGCCTGGCCCAGGCGTTGTGGGAGATCGAGACCTACCGGCTGCTCGCCTTGCTGGCCCTGCCCCCGGCCCGCGCCGCCTCCGCCGAGCTGGGCCGCGCCTCTGAACGCCTGGCAGCGCAGACCGCCCGCCTCTCCGGCCTGCATGAATTGCAGGCGGAGCGGGAGGCGCTGGAGGAACTCAGCGAACTCGCCACCGGCATCGAGCAACTGGCCGCCGCCACGGCGGATCGCTTCTCGGCCTCCCTCGCCTATCACGCCTTGGTCGGGCAGCGGCTGCAGGGATTGCGGGAGGAAAGGCTCGCCGGGCTGCCGACGCTGGCCGAATACCTGGAACGCCGGCTGGACCCCGCCCTGGCCACGGTCGCCGCCACCGGGACGCGGATCGCCAGCCTGTCGGTGCGCTGCGGCCGGGCGGTGGACCTGCTGCGCGCCCGCGTCGCCGTGGCGCAGGAGGCGCAGACCCAGAAGCTGCTCGCCGCCATGGCGGAGACCGGCCATGCCCAGCTCCGGTTGCAGGAGACGGTGGAGGGGCTGTCGGTGGCCGGCATCAGCTATTACGTGCTGTCGCTGGCGGCCTATGCCCTGAAGCCGTTGCCCTGGCCGATCGGCAGCGTGCAGGTGGAGCTGGCGCTGGCCGTGCTGGTGCCCGTGGTGGCGGCTTTGGTCTGGCTGCGGATGCGCCGGCGGCGCCGCGGCGGGGCGGCACCGTTCAGCGCAAAGTCATCCGCAGCCCGAGACCGATGAAATCCGACCCGCTCCGCTGCGGGGCGATGACGCCGAAGATGCCGGAGCGATGGTGCAGCCGCGGCACCAGGGCGAGATCGGGCAGGGCGGCATGGGTGAATTCTGCCTCGAAGGCCAGGTAGTTCAAGAATTTGCGCCGGCGCAGCCCATTCACCGCCCCCTCATGCGCCGGGCGCGCCAGGGCGTAGGAGACACCTTCCGCCACCGCCAGATTCAGCCGCATCGGACCGGGCAGCGACAGGTCCGGCGAACGCCAGGCCAAGGCGAGCGTCGCCTCCGTGTGATGTTGCAGGCCGGCATGCAGGCCGAGCTGGCCCTCCAGCTCCAGAGACCCGCCATCCAGAAGCCGGCCCAGCAGCGGCAGATCCAGGCGCAGTTCCGGCAGCAGCACATGGCTGACCGCCAGCGAGGTGAAATGCGCGTCCTGCACGTCGAAATCGCCGCCGATCAAGCCGCGGGGCGACATCCATTGGCCGCGATAGGCCGTGACGAACCAATCGCGGTCCCTGGTAGTCATGGCCGCCGCCGGCGCAGCCGCACCGAGCAGGGCCGCGAGGCTCACGCCCATCACCCCAAACCGCACCATGCCACCCCCTGCCCCATCCCGATGACAAAGTCTGGGATGGCCGGGGGTCGCAGCGGCGATCTTCACCTGTCCGCGAGCAGGGGGCGCTACAGGACCGCGATTCCCCGCAGGCCGCGCGCCAGCACGGCCCGCAGGTCCCGCCCCTCCAGCGCGACACAGCCCTCGGTCGGGGAAAAATCCGGGCGGGCGAGATGCAGGAAGATGGCGCTGCCGCGGCCGCGCTCCACCGGCTCGTCATTCCAGCCCAGCACGCCGATCACGTCATAGACCGCATCGTCGCGCCACAGCACCTCATGCCGCCCACTGAAGGGCAGGCGCACCGGGCGGTTATAGGCGCGGTCGGCGGCGTCGTCGCACCAGCCATCGGCCGGGTCCAGCGGCTCCACCGCCACGGCGCAGGCCGGCGCCGGGCCACGATCGGCGCGGTAGAGCACGCGGCGCAGGGGCAGCCGCGCCGCCGGCGTCGCGCCATCGCCTTCCTGCTTGCGGGTGGCCGGCACCACGCCGCCCTTGCCGAGCGCGCAGCGCAGCGTCTGTCCCTCGAACCGGAAATGGCCTTCCGGCGTCACCACGGCCCAGCCGGCGTCATCCAATGCGAGAGGTCTCCGTAGCGCCCTGGGCGGGGCTGCGATTGGCGGCGGTGAATTCCTCCAGCGCCGCGAAGACCGCGGTGGAGAGCATGCCGATGGGCCCACCCAGGACGCCCGCGCCCAGCACGCGCAGGGCTGGATTGACCTGTTCCCCCGTCACGGCCCGGTAGATCGTGCCGACCACGGGCAGATGCTGCAGGGGGTTCAGGGCATTGAGCATCTCCTGGAAGCTCAGCGTGCTGGGCACCGGGACATGTTCATCGGGCCCCAGGCGGGGCAGGATATCCTGCTCGGCCGCAGGGCGGGCGGCGGCGGATCGCGTGGTGGGCGGCGAGGTGGCGAGGGGGGTGACGGTCATGGCGGCCGATCCTTCGAGGTCGCGCGAAGCAGGTTCACGCGAAGCCCAGCAAGCACCGTGCCGCAAGCACCGTGCCGCGCCCGAGGTCAGGTCAGCAGATGGCCGAAGCGGCGGGCCTTGGTCTCCAGATAGCCGTCATTCACACCGTTCGCGTCGAATTGATGGGCCTCCCGGCCCTCCACCTCGATGCCGCAGGCGGTGAGGCCGGCGATCTTGTCCGGATTGTTGGTCAGCAGCCGCACCCGCCCCACGCCCACGGCGCGCAGCATTTCGGCCGCCACCCAGAAATTCCGCTCATCCGCGCCATAGCCCAGCGCCCGGTTGGCATCGAGCGTATCGAGCCCCTGATCCTGCAGGGCATAGGCCCGCAGCTTGTTGACCAGGCCGATGCCACGTCCTTCCTGCGCCAGATACAGCAGCACGCCGCCAGCCGGGTCGGCGGCCATACGCTTGATCGCGCCGCGCAACTGCGGGCCGCAGTCGCAGCGCAGGCTGCCCAGCAGGTCGCCGGTGAAGCATTCCGAATGCACCCGCACCAGCGGCACCAGGCCGGGTTCCGGCACGGTGCTGTCCACCAGGATGGCCAGATGCTCGATCCCGCCATCGGCGGCGCGGAAGGCGATGATCCGCGCCTCCGGCGCATCCTCCAGCGGGACGCGGGCCTCCGCGACCCGGGTCAGGCTGGTGGCGGCGGCCACCGGGTAGTCGAGCACATCGGCCGCGGCGACGGACAGCAGGCCAAGACGCCGCGCAACGGCCTCCGTCGCCGGCGCCACCACCAGGGCCGGCAGCAGGCGGGCCAGCTTCGCCAGGGCAATGGCCGGAAGGGCGCATGGCGGCATGGCCGCGCGCTCCGGCTGTTCCGGCAGCAGTCGCTCCGCGGTCGGATCGGCCAGGGATTTCAAGGCGGCCGGGTCGAGCAGGGCAGGCGGCAGGCGCAGTGCGACCGCTCCCATCTCCGCCGCGCCGGTGCCAATGGCGGGCGCGCCGAGGCCCTGCGGCACGGGCCGCTGCAGGACCGCCGCCGCCCGGACCGGCGCCAGCAGCAGCACCGGCGTGGCGCGCGCCACCTCCTGCAATTCCAACAGGCTGCGCGCCGAGACGACCTCGGCCGCCGCGACCACCAGCGCACCTTCCGGACCGGTCAGCAGAACAGGTGTGCCGCGCCGCAACTCGCTGGCGGCGCGGTGCACGGACCGCAAGGCCTGCACCCGAAGGTCCGGCAGAGCGGCATCATCCGCGCCGGCGGGGCGCTTCGAAGCGAGGGGGGCCATGTTGCTCATTCTGGTTCTGGCGTTCCGTAGGCTGCCATTGACGAAGCCGAATGTGGCGCGCCAAAGGCGTTTGAAAGGGGGGGCCGCCACAAGAAAAACCGGATCGCCCGGCAGAACCCGCGGCGGCATTGCAAATCGTCACCGCGGCACTGCGAGGGTTGCTGGCAGCGATGACCCTCGGCAAAATCGCTTGTCGGGGTCGGTCCGTTCCGCCATCTATCTTCACGGCAGCGGCACCGGCCGATGAAACCGATCCGCCTCGGCTCCGTTGTGACGGTGCCTCACAGATATGGGAGCTACCATGGCCGGTCCTCGCCCCGTCCTCGTCGTGGATGACGACGAAGCCCTTCGGCAGACGCTGGCGGAGCAACTGGCGCATGACGGCGAGTTCGCCGCCACCGAAGCCGGAACCACAGCCGAAGCCCTGGCGCACCTCAGCGCGGAGGATGCGCGGTTCGACGCGATCGTGCTCGACATCGGCCTGCCCGATGGCGACGGGCGTGATCTGTGCGCGAAGCTGCGCAAGCAGGGGCTGCGCATGCCGATCCTGATGCTGACCGGCGCCGATGGCGAGCAGGACATCATCCGGGGACTGGATTCGGGCGCCAATGACTACATCGCCAAGCCGTTCCGCGTCTCGGAACTGATGGCGCGGCTGCGCGCGCAACTTCGCGTGTTCGACAATTCCGAGGACGCGGTCTTCAGCGTCGGCCCCTACACCTTCCGCCCCTCCGCCAAGCTTCTGCTGGATGCGGCGCGCAACCGGAAGATCCGGCTGACGGAGAAGGAAGCCGCCATCCTGAAGTATCTCTACCGCGCCAATGGCCGGCCGGTCGGGCGGCAGATCCTGCTGAACGAGGTCTGGGGCTACAACAGCGCGGTCACCACCCATACGCTGGAGACCCATATCTACCGCCTGCGCCAGAAGATCGAGCCCGATCCCGGCAATGCCCGGCTGCTGGTGACCGAGGGTGGCGGCTACCGGCTGGACCCGACCGCGGGCCGCGCCCAGGCGGCCTGAATCGGGGCGGCCTGAGCCGCGTCAGCGCAGGACCAGGAAGGCCAGCATCGCGGTGCCCAGCGCGATGCGGTACCAGCCGAAGGGCGTGAAGCCGATGCGGGAGATCACCTGCATCAGCCAGCGCACCACCACCAGCGCCACCACGAAGGCGGTGACGAAGCCGATGCCGATCTGGCCCAGATCGGACATGTCCAGCTCCGCCCGCGCCTTGTACAGGCTGTAGGCGGTGGCGGCGATCATGGTCGGGATCGCCAGCACGAAGCTGAACTCCGCCGCCGTCCGCCGTTCCACCCCCACGAGCAAGGCCGTGATGATGGTGGCGCCGGAGCGGGATGTGCCGGGGATCATCGCCAGCGCCTGGCCGAAGCCGATCAGCAGCGCCGCCAGTGGCCCCATCTGCGGGACCGAATGGATGGAAGGCTCCGGCCGCCAGCGCTCGATGGCGATGATGACGATGCCGCCCAGGATCAGCGCGAAGCACACCACCCAGGGGCTGAACAGCAGCCGTGTGATGGTGCCGTGGAAGCTGGCGCCGAGGAACGCGGCGGGCAGGAAGGCCAGGATCAGGTTCTGGGCGTAGAAGCGTTCCGGCCCCGGCCGCCAGGCCAAGGTGGCCAGCCGCCACAGCGTGGCGCGGAACAGCACGATCACGGCCAGAACGGCGCCGAGCTGGATGCAGATCTCGAAGGTTTTGCCGGGCGGGCCCTGGAAGCCGATCATCTCCCCCAGCAGGATCAGGTGACCGGTGGAGGAGATCGGCAGGAACTCGGTCGCGCCCTCGACCACGCCCATGGCCAGGGCAGACAGCAGCGTACCGAGATCCATCAGCGCGTCATCCGTGTCGGTTCGCGCAGGCTATAGGGCAGGCAGTGGCGCGCCGCCCATAGCCAGCGCGGCCCGCCACTGCGGATGGCCGCGATTTTACCCCTCAGCGCACCGTCTGGGCGGCAGAGAAAGCAAAATTGTCGTAGCTGTTCTCGGCGATGCGGAACCACTGGAACTGCTCCGTCCGGAAGCGGCCGTAGCTTTCCATGATCTTGGCGAAGCGCGGATTGCCGCGGGCGAGGTCGGCGTTCATCTCCTCATTCGCCTTCCAGGCGGCTTCCAGCACCGGGCGCGGCCAGAAGCGGAGCTGGGCGCCGGCGGCGACCAGGCGGCGCAGCGCCTGCGGGTTCATGAAGTCGTAGCGCGCGGTCATATCCGCATCCGCCTCGCCGCAGGCCACTTCCAGCGCCGCCTTGTACTGGTCCGGCAGGGCGGCCCAGGCGCGCGCATTCGACATGAAGTGCAGCCGCGCGCCCGGCTCCCAGAAGCCCGGGGCGTAGTAGTAGCGGGCGACGCGGACGTAGTTGGCACGCTCATCGTCATGCGGGCCGACGAATTCCGCCGCATCGATCACGCCGCGCTCCAGCGAGGGATAGATATCCGCCGGGGCGATCAGCGTCGGCGCGGCGCCGAGGCGGGTGAAGAGCTGCCCGGCGAGACCCGTGATGCGGAACTTCAGGCCGCGAAGCTGCTCGACGCCGGTGATCTCGTTGCGGAACCAGCCACCCATCTGCGCGCCGGTATCGCCGCAGGTGATGCCGTGGATGTTGTAGTCACGGAACAGCTCCGCCGCCAGTTCATTGCCGCCACCATAGCGGAACCAGGACGTCATCTGGCGGGTGTTCAACCCGAAGCACATGGCGGTGAAGGGCGCGAAGGCCGGCTCCTTGCCGATGTAGTAGTAGGAGGCGGTGTGGCCGGCCTCGATGGTGCCGGCCTGCACGGCATCCAGCACCTGCAGCCCGCCGACGATCTCGCCGGCCGGGAAGGTCTGGATGCGGAACTTGCCCTCCGTCAGCTGCGCGACGCGGGCGGCCACCTTCTCGAAGGTGCCATAGAGCACATCGAAGACGCGGGGGAAGGAGGAGGCGGCGCGCCAGCGCACCTCCGGATTGGCCTGGGCCAGAGCAGGGGTGGCAAGGGCGAGGGGCGCGGCCGCGGCGGCGGCGCCCAGCATGGCACGGCGGTTCATGGAACTTCCTCCCGGATCGGGCGCGCGGGCACGGTCCCGCTTCTGGCAGCAGCAGTAATCCATCCCAGAGCGGCCGGAAAGTGGTGCTTTGCTACGAAATTTCGGCGCCGGGGGACCGATCCTGGCGGCGCGGCTGCTTCAGGTCAGAAAGCCGGCCAGCACGGCCCCGGCCGCCACCAGCTGCAGCAGGTTCGCGGCTACGGACAGGCGGTGGGTGAAGGCGAAGCCGCGCGCGGCCTCGGCATCGCCGGCCTTGGCGCGGTCGGACAGGGCATTGATGCGCGGCATCAGCACCTGGCGCAGCCAGAATGTCAGGGCGGCGATCGCCGCCATGATCCCGGAATCGAGCTTGGAGAGGGGAAACAACGCCACGCAGGCGGCGGCGGAGGTGCCAAGCACCCAGAGGTAGTAGCGGGGGAAGATCCCGCGCAGGAAATGCCCGGCCTGTTCGGCCGGCAGCAGCCGGAACACCAGCGGCGCCAGGACGGCGGCGAAGAAGGCCATGCCGCCGAACAGAAGCGCCGTGGCGAACAGCGCGATGAGGAGAAGGGCAGTCATGCCGGCTGGATGTGGGAGGCATTGCGAAGCTGCAAAGCCCCCTCACCCAGGCCGTCCGGGTCACACCACCCGTTCGGCCAGCATCTTCTTGATGTCGCCGATGGCCTGCGCCGGGTTCAGGCCCTTCGGGCAGGTCCGGGTGCAGTTCATGATGGTGTGGCAGCGATAGAGCTTGAAGGGATCCTCCAGCGCATCCAGCCGCTCACCGGTGTGCTCGTCGCGCGAGTCGGCGATCCAGCGATAGGCCTGGAGCAGCACGGCCGGGCCGAGATAGCGGTCGCCATTCCACCAATAGGAGGGGCAGGCGGTGGAGCAGCAGAAGCACAGGATGCACTCCCACAGCCCGTCGAGTTTGGCGCGCTCCTCCTTCGACTGGAGGCGCTCGCCATCCGGCGGCGGGGGCGTATCGGCCTTCAGCCAGGGCTCGACGGAGCGAAGCTGGGCGTAGACCTGCGACAGGTCGGGCACCAGGTCCTTCACCACCGGCATATGCGGCAGCGGATGGATGCGGACCTCCGCCTTCACATCCTCGATCGGCTTCAGGCAGGCCAGCGTGTTCAGCCCGTCGATGTTCATCGAGCAGGAGCCGCAGATGCCCTCCCGGCACGAACGCCGGAAGGTCAGCGTGCTGTCGACCTCGTTCTTGATCTTGATGAGGGCGTCGAGAACCATCGGCCCGCACTGGTCGAGGTCGATGTCATAGGTATCGGTGCGCGGATTCTCGCCGGAATCGGGGTCCCAGCGATAGATCTTGAAGGACCGCACCTTCGTCGCGCCGGCCGGCGCGGGAAAGTGCTTGCCCTTGGAGATCGTGGAGTTCTTCGGCAGCGTGAAGGTGGCCATGGCTCTGATCGGGGCTCCTAGTACACGCGGGCCTTGGGCGGGAAGACCTGGACCTCGTTGGTGAGGGTCCGCATCTTCACGTCCCGGTAGTCCAGCTTGACGTTCCGCTTGTCATCCACCCAGGCGAGGGTGTGCTTCATCCAGTTGGCATCGTCGCGGTCCGGGAAATCCTCATGCGCATGCGCGCCGCGGCTTTCCTTGCGCGCCTCGGCGCCGTGGATCGTGGTCAGCGCATTGCCGATCAGGTTGTCCAACTCCAGCGCCTCGACCAGGTCGCTGTTCCAGATCAGGCTGCGGTCGGCGATCTTGATGTCGTCATAGCTCGCCGCGACCTTGCCCATCTTCGCCACGCCTTCGCGCAGCAGGTCGCTGGTGCGGAACACCGCCGCATGTTCCTGCATCGTGCGCTGCATCTGCAGGCGGACATCGGAGACGGTGGAGGAGCCCTTCGCGTTGCGCACCTTGTCGAAGCGCGCCCAGCTGGACTCGCCCGCGCCCGGCGGCAGCGGCGCCTGGCTGGCGCCCGGCTTGATGGTCTCCGCCGCGCGATGCGCCGCGGCCCGGCCGAACACGACCAGATCGAGCAGGGAGTTGGTGCCGAGGCGGTTGGCGCCGTGCACGGAGACGCAGGCCGCCTCGCCCACCGCCATCAGCCCGCGCACCACCCGGTCCTGGTCCTGCGCCGTGGGGTTCAGGACTTCCGTGTGGATGTTCGTCGGGATGCCGCCCATGTTGTAATGGACGGTCGGCAGCATCGGGATCGGCTCCTTCGTCACATCCACGCCCGCGAAGATTTTTGCCGTCTCCGAGATGCCAGGAAGGCGCTCGTGGAGAAGATCGCCGCCGAGGTGTTCCAGGTGCAGGTGGATATGGTCCTTCAGCGGGCCGACGCCGCGGCCTTCGCGGATTTCCACCGACATGGCGCGGGAGACGACGTCGCGCGACGCAAGGTCCTTCGCCGTCGGCGCGTAGCGCTCCATGAAGCGCTCGCCCTCCGAGTTCGTCAGGTAGCCGCCCTCGCCGCGCGCACCCTCCGTCACCAGGCAGCCGGAGCCGTAGATGCCGGTCGGGTGGAACTGCACGAATTCATTGTCCTGCAGCGGCAGGCCCGCCCGCAGGATCATGCCGCCGCCGTCGCCGGTGCAGGTATGGGCGGAGGTGCAGGAGAAATAGGCGCGGCCATAGCCGCCGGTCGCCATCACCACGCTCTGCGCGCGGAAGCGGTGCAGGCTGCCGTCTTCCAGGTTCCAGGCGGTCACGCCGCGGCAGACGCCCTCATCATCCATGATGAGGTCGAGCGCGATGTATTCGACGAAGAACTCGCAATTGGCCTTCAGCGCCTGCTGGTACAGCGTGTGCAGGATGGCGTGGCCGGTGCGGTCGGCGGCGGCGCAGGCGCGCATCGCCGGCGTCTTGCCGTAGTCCTGCATGTGCCCGCCGAAGGGGCGCTGGTAGATCTTGCCATCCTCGGTGCGGCTGAACGGAACGCCGTAGTGCTCCAGCTCGATGATCGCGGGGATCGCCTCGCGGCACATATATTCGATGGCGTCCTGGTCGCCCAGCCAGTCCGACCCCTTCACGGTGTCGTACATGTGCCAGCGCCAGTCATCCTCGCCCATATTGCCGAGCGCGGCGCCGACGCCGCCCTGGGCCGCCACGGTGTGGCTGCGGGTCGGGAAGACCTTGGTGATGCAGGCGGTCTTGAGGCCGGAGGCCCCCATGCCGAAGGTGGCGCGCAACCCCGCGCCGCCCGCGCCGACCACAACCACATCATAGGTGTGGTCAACGATCCGATAGGCTCCGCCGCCGATCGCGGGCTTGGAGATGGCGTTCATCTGATCTGCCGTCCATCCGTGTGGCGGGGCGAAATGGCCCGCGCCGTGGTGCTACCGAGTTTGGTGCGCGGTCTCAGACCGCAAGGCGAATCACGGCCAGCGCGGCGGCCAGGGCCAGCAGCGTGCAGACCGCCTTCACCGCGAGCACGCTGGTGATCTTCACCCATTCCGGCTTGGCGTAGTCCTCCAGCACCACCTGGAGGCCGGCGGCGGCGTGGTGGAAGGTCAGGCCGATCAGCGCCAGCAGCAGCACGGCATTGAAAGGGTGGCCGATCCAGGCCACCGCTTCCGCATGGGTCATGCCGGCGGAGGTGGCGAGGGCGACGATGAACCAGATGGTCAGCGGCAGCAGCGCGATGGAGGTGACGCGCTGCATCCACCAGTGATGCGTGCCGGATTTGGCGGAACCGGAACCGCGCACGCGGCCGAGCGGCGTGCGGAGGATGGTCGGACGGGCGGCTTCGCCGGCGGGGTTGGCCATCTTCTCGCTCCTTACCAGGACAGCAGCAAAGCGAGCCAGGTCAGCGCCGTCAGCACCGCGGTGCCGATCAGCACGGCATGGCCGGACTTGTACATGGTCGGGATGTCGTAGCCATGGCCCGCATCCCAGACCAGGTGGCGCAGGCCGGACAGGGTGTGGAACCAGGCCGCGGCGGTCAGCCCCATCAGCATGATGATGCCGAGGAAGGAGCCCAGGAACCACTGCACCCTGTCGAAGGCCTCGGGGCCGGAGGCGGCGGCGACCAGCCACCAGACCATCACGGCGGCGCCGCCGGTCCAGATGATGCCGGTGGCGCGATGGGTGATGGAGATCGCGCTGCTCATCTGCATCATGTCGTAGACCTGCAGATGCGGCGAAAGCGGCCGGCGCACCGGCGTTCCATCCGTCCGGCGCCCCAACATGGTCGCCTCCCGTGCATCCTGGATTGACATGCGGTGCCCGCTCCTCAAGGCGCGCCATGCCCCGGGCGCGCCGCACACTGTTGACAGGGTTTTATGGTGCAGCGCGCCATAGCGTCAACGCAGGCAGGCGCGAATAGGGGAACGAAGCGGGACTTTCCTGCCCCGGAGGACAATTTCCTCATCCACCCCGGCGCTATCCCCCCAAAAGTCCCTGCGCCACCACTTCCTCCGCGATCTGCACCGCGTTCAGGGCCGCGCCCTTGCGCAGATTGTCGGTCAGGCACCAGAAGGCCAGGCCATGCGGCACGGTGCCGTCGCGGCGCAGGCGGCTGACATAGACCGCATCCTCGCCGCCGATCTCGGCCTGGGTGGTGTAGCCGGCATCCTCCCGCCGATCGAGCAGGATCATCCCCGGCGCCTCGCGCAGCGCCTCCCGCGCCTGATCCTCCGTGATCGCCGCCTCGAACTCCGCATGCACGGCGGCGGCGTTGCCGATGAAGACCGGCACGCGGACGCAGGTGGCGACCAGCGCCAGGTCCGGGCTCAGGATCTTCCGCGCCTGCAGGGCCATCGCCGCCTCCGCCCGGGTCGGGCCATCGGGCAGGATGGAATCGACCTGGGGGATGCAGTTGAAGGCGATCTGCTTCGGAAACTGCTCGGAGGGCGGCGTCTCGTTCACATAGACGCCGCGGGTCTGCGACCACAGCTCGTCCATCGCCTCCCGCCCCGCGCCGGAGACGGCCTGGTAGGTGGCGACCACCGCGCGGCGGACCGGCGCCAGGTCGTGCAACGGCTTCAACGCCATCATCACCGGAATGATCGCGTCCAGCGGATTGGCGATGATCCGCCGCTTGCGGGATCGCGCCAGGGCCTGGGGATTCACCTCCGGCACCACCAGCGGCACGTCATGTTCCATGTCGAAGGCGCCGCTGCCATCGATCACCAGGCAACCGGCGGCGGCGGCGCGCGGCGCATGCAGGGTGCTGACACCGGTGGTGCCGACGAAGAAGACGAGGTGGGTGCCCTTGAAGTCGAAGCTGTCCAGCGCCTTCACCGTCAGCACCTGGTCCTCGCCGAAGGAGACCTGGCTGCCCGGGGACCGGCCGGCGGTCAGCGCCACCATGGCATCGACCGGAAAATGGCGCTCCGCCAGGGTCTTGAGGATTTCCCGACCCACCGCCCCGGTGGCGCCGACCACGGCCAAACGATAGCCCATCCTGCCGCTCCTGCGCTTGCTGTGGGGGCGGCTTAGGCGCTTCGCACCCGCCCCGGCAAGCGCCGGGGCGGGTGTATTATACCAACGGCCCTTCCGCGTAACCGCTCCGGGCCGCCCTCAGACGCCGGGCGGAAACCTCCGGTTTCCTTGGCTTCGCGGCATAAGCCGCGGCGCCCATTCGGGCGCTCGGACCGGTCAAGAGACCGGCCCGCTGCCATCAGATGGCCCGCACGGCGCGCAGGAAGTTGTCGGTCTTTTCCTGCAACTGCCGGGCCTGGCCGGCCAGGGCGCCGCTGTCGTCGCGCATGGTCCCCGCCGCTTCGCCGGTCGCTTCCGCCGCGCCGCGCACACCCTCGATGCGCTGGGCCACCGTCTGGGTGGCATCCGCGACCTGGGAGGCGCTGCGCGCGATCTCCTGCGTCGCGGCGCCCTGTTCCTCCACCGCCGCGGCGATGGCCGTGGCGATCTCGCTGGTGCGCTCGACCGTGGCGCCGATGCCGCGAATGGCGGTCACCGCCTGGGTCGTGGCCTGCTGCATCTGGCCGATCTGGGCCGCGATCTCCTCCGTCGCCTTGGCGGTCTGGCCGGCCAGCGACTTCACCTCGCTGGCGACCACGGCGAAGCCCTTCCCGGCCTCGCCGGCCCGCGCCGCCTCGATGGTCGCGTTCAGGGCCAGGAGGTTGGTCTGGCCGGCGATGTCGCCGATCAGGCGGACCACGTCGCCGATGCGGGCCGCGGCCTCGGAAAGGCCCTGCACGGTGGCGTCGGTCGCCCGGGCTTCCTCCACCGCGCGGCTGGCGACCTGCGCGGCCTCGCCCACCTGGCGGGCGATCTCGGTGACGGAGCTGGCCATCTCCTCGGCCGCCGCCGCCACAGCCTGCACATCGCCCTGCGCCCGGCCACCGGCCGCGGCCACCGCGGCGGCTTCGCGCCCGGAGGTCTGGGCGGTGCCGGAGAGTTCCTCCGCCGACTGTTGCAGGCGCGCGGCCGATTCCGCCACGGCGGCGACCACGGCGCCGACCTCGCTCTCGAAGGTATCGGCCAGGCGCACCTGCTCGGTCGCCAGGGTCCAGGTCAGCATGGTGGCGGCATAGGCCCCGGCTGCGTCGCGGATGGCGGAGACCCGCAGTTCCAGCACCTCGTTGCCCAGCTTGATGCGGGCGGTATGCGGCAGGCGCGCCGGGTCGGACAGGATGTCCATCTGATGCGCCGCATCCCTGTGGAAGATGTCGATCGGCTGGCCGATCATCTCCTCCGGCCCGCAGGGCAGCAGCTTGCGGAGCTGGGTCAGCAGGCGGGTGCTTTCCGCATTCATATAGGTCATGCGGAAGCCGTTCTTCGGATCGGCGCTCATCACCGCCGCCGGCAATTGCTCGATCATCTGGCCCTGGGAGAAGGCGCGGTCCACGGTGCTGCGCAGGCCTTCCAGGGCCTCCGCCATCGCGCCGATCTCGTCGCGGCGGCCGCGATCGGGCACGGCGATGTCGGATTGGCCGCCGGCGATGCGGGCCATCACGGCGGAAAGGCGGCGCATCGGGGCGCCGATGCCGCGCGCCATGGCGAAGGAAGACAGCAGCAGCACCAGGGCGATGGCGACGCCGGACCACATGGCCGTGCTGCGCACAAGTTCCGCACGGTGCTGCACCTGTTCGCGCTGGGTTCCGGCCAGCGCCAGGCCGGCGCTGGAAAGGCCGTGCGCCGCCTGTTCCAGCGCCTCGCGCGCCGGCGTCACCTCATCGCGCCGCAGCTTGGCCACTTCCTCACCGGCATCGAGGATCTTGCCAGCCGCGAGGCCGATGGCCTGGGCGCGCTCGGCCAGGCGGCCCACATCCTCCTTCAGCCGTGCCGGCGCCTCGACCGACAGCAACCCGCGGCTATGCACCCGGGCCTGGGCGATGCCACGCCGCACGCGGCGGTTCTGCGCCTCGTCGCCCGTCGCCAGCAGCCGCTGCACGCCGATCCGCACCTCGCCCACCGCGTTATGCACCGTCTGCAGACGGTAACGGGCGTCGTCCTGCTGGTCGGCGGGCAGGTCGAAGCCGAAGCTGGCGGACACCGCCTCGTACAGGGAGTCATATTCGCCGGAGAGCGGGAACAACTCGCGGTCACGGGCCACGACCATCAGCGCGCGCTGTTCCGCCACCTTGCGCAGTGCCTCGCGATAGCGCTCGGCCGCATCAGCCAGGGCCGTTGCCCCCTCCATCAGCCGTGGATCGCCGGAACCCGCGGCCGCGTCGCGGGCCGCCGTCGAACCCTGGGCGATCGCATTCTCGATCGCCTGCCAGGCCGGCGCCTGGCCCGCCTCATCATGGGTCAGCAGCAGGTCGCGTTCCATGACCGCCACGTCCATGAGGCGCTCGATGCCGTTGTCCATGGCATCCATTGCGGTCTGCACCCGCGCCGCGACGGATTGCTGGGCGATGATCTGGGAGGTTTCGCGCCAAGTCATCGCCACGAGCCCGACGATCATCAACAAGGCAAGGGCGGCGGAGGCCGCCAATTTTCGGCTTACTGACAAGTCCAGGAGAAAACGCATGGGCCCGGCTCCACGGCATTGAGGCCGTCAACCTGCCACCCGGGGCCTTGCCATCCCGTGAAGATGCGCCATGGCGCGCGACCCAAGCCTTCACAGAAGCGTGAGGTTTGTCCAGTACACGGGATCATATGAATAAATCAAGACAGTTCTCAAAATTCGAAACAGACCCCCGGCGCATCGCGCTGCGCCGGGGGCCTTCCGCTCAGGCCATCACCAGATTGTCGGGGATCTGCTGGCCGACCTCGCGCAGGTAGCGCGCGGCGCCGGGGTGGAAGGGCAGGAAGGTGTTCTTGTTCCAGTTCGCCGCCACCGTCTCCGACGCCGCGGAGATCGCCGCCTTGAAGCGGGAATTCTGCGACAGCACCGACTTGGTGATCTCATAGGCCAGGTCGTCGGCGATCGACTTGTGGGCGATGGCGAAGTTGTACATCCCGACGATGCCGAGCGGCTGCTGCTGCGTGCGATAGGTGCCCATCGGCAGGGACCCGGCGGCGAGTTCCGGATACTTCGCCGTCAGCTTGGCGATCTCCGCCTGGGTGAAGTCCAGGAAATTCACCTCGGCCTGCACCTCGATCTCGCTGAAGGCGGGCACCGGCACGCCGGAGGCGAAGAGGAAGGAATCCAGCAACCCGTCCTGGATCTGGCCCACGAGGTCGGAGGCCGAGCCGTAGCGCACGGCCGAGGGGGCGATGCCCAGTTCCTGCAACAGCAGCGGGTAGTAGGTGCCCGGCGTGCCGCCACGCGGGCCGACGCCGACGCTCTTGCCGGCCAGATCGGCATGCTTGGTGATGCCGGTGCGCTTCAGCGCGATGCCGTGGAAGGGCGTGTCATACATGGGGAACAGCGCGCGGATATCGCGGAAGCGGTTGCCCTGGGTCCAGGCGCCGACCCCATTCCAGGCCTGCAGCGCCACGCCCATGGTGGCCATGCCCAGCTCGATTTCCTTGCGGTTCACCAGGATGATGTTCTGGTTCGGGCCCTGAGTGGTGCGGTAGGAAATCTGCACGCCCGTGGCTTCCTGGGCGATCTGGCCCCAGGCCGGCCCATACAGCGCATAGGTGCCACCCGGTGCGGCGGTGCCCATGTTCAGCGCCCGCGGCCAGGCGGCGTTGCGCGGCTGTGCGATGGCGGGGGTGAACAGCGTCGGTGCGGCGGCGCCGAGCACGGTGGCGGCCAGCAGGTTCCGGCGAAGCATGCTTTGTCTCCCTTGGACGGTTTCGTTGCACCGGGTTTATCCCCGGATCGCCGCCGGGGGCAAGCTTGGATAGGCCGCGGCGCGGTTTGGGCTTGTGCGGACTCGGCCGGTGGCTACATCCATCCCGCATGCTGCATCTGCTGAAACTCTGCGTCGGGCCGAAGGAGGTGGCGGAACTCGCCGCCGGCCAGACACGGCGCGCGGCGCTTGATCCGCCCCTGCGGCACCAGACCCGCATGGTGCCGAAACGGGCGGCGGAGCTTGTGGATGGCGGCTCGCTCTACTGGGTTCTCGCCGGCCTGATCCGGGTGCGCCAGCGCATCCTGGAGGTGCGGGAGGAGCGCTGGGACGATGGCACCGCCTGTGCCGGCCTGGTGCTGGATCCGGAACTGGTGCTGTTGCAACCGCGCCCGCAAAAGCCCTTCCAGGGCTGGCGTTATCTGGACTCCGCGGCAGCGCCGCCGGACGCGCCACGTGGCGCCCAGGCCGCCGATGGGCTGGAGGCCCTGCCGCCCGCGCTGCGGCGCGAGCTGGAGGCGCTGTGCCTGCTGTGACGCTTCACCGCTGAAACCTCTCGCAGCTCAAACCTAGCGCAGATCAAACCTCTGGCAACTCAAACCTCTGGCACGTCGCGTTTTTCAAAGCTTGTGCGACGCGGCGGGGCCGTTCATCTTCGTCCACGAATCCGGGGCCGGGCCACCCGCCCGTTGTGCCGCCAATGTGGGACCCCAGCCGATGCGCCGCTTTGCCCTTCTCGCTCTGCCTCTGGGCCTGTTGCTGATCCAGCCTGCCGCCGCGCAGCACTGGAACGATTCCGGCCCTGGCCGTGACCTGCTGAGTTCCACCGTCACCGATTTCGAGAACTTCCGGCAGCGCACGCCGGCGCCGCCCAGCTTCTCCTCCGGCGCATCCGCCACCGTCGCCCCGGCGGAGGCCCGCGGCCCGATTCCGCTGCTCGACTGGGTGCCGCCACCGCCCGTGCCGGTCGCCACACCGACCACCACGCGCCGGTCGAGCTCGGCCCGCCGCGTGCGCCGCGCGCCGGTGCGGCGCAATGTGGTGCGCGACACCGCCCCGCTGCCCGCCGCCCCGATGACCGCAACGACGCGCGCCAGCGCGCCTACCGCGGGCGGGGACTGGGAACGGTCCCTGGCGCAGCGGGAACAGGAGCTGGAACGGCTGCGCCGGGTCCTGGAGGATGACCGCCTGCGCTACCAGCAGGGTCGCCAGCCGCAGCTTCAGTAGATAGGGAACAGGGCGGGGCCTCGCACCCCGCCCACCGGCATCAGGCGTTGACCAGCGCGAGCTCGTAATCGGCCTCGGTCTTCTCCCGGATCTCCGCCTCGGTCACACCGGGCGCCATTTCCAACAGCCGCATCGCGCCGTCGCCAGCCTTGTCGATGGCGAAGACGCCGAGCTCCGTCACCACCACATCCACCACGCGGCGGCCGGTCAGCGGCAGGTTGCAGGCCTTCAGCAGCTTCGGCTTGCCGCCGGCGGTGTGCTCCATCAGCACGATCACCCGCTTGACGCCCGCCACCAGGTCCATGGCACCGCCCATCCCCTTCACCATCTTGCCGGGGATCATCCAGTTCGCCAGGTCGCCATTCTGCGCCACCTGAAGCGCGCCCAGGATCGACAGGTCGATATGCCCGCCGCGGATCATCCCGAAGCTCTGGGCGCTGTCGAAATAGCTGCTGCTGGGCAGGGCCGTGATGGTCTGCTTGCCGGCATTGATGAGGTCCGGATCCTCCTCCCCCTCATAGGGGAAGGGGCCGAGGCCGAGCATGCCGTTCTCCGACTGAAGCTGCACCGTCATGCCGGGCGGCACGTGGTTCGCCACCAGCGTCGGGATGCCGATGCCGAGATTGACGTAGAATCCGTCCTGCAATTCGCGCGCCGCGCGGGCGGCCATTTCGTCGCGGGTCCAGGGCATCGTCTTTTCTCCTCAGGCCTGCGATTCGGCGCCGGCGGCGGCGGCCGCGGGGCGCTTGCGCACGGTGCGCTGCTCGATCCGCTTCTCGAAGCCGGGCGGCAGGGCGATCATCCGCTTCACGAAGATGCCCGGCGTGTGGATGTGGTCGGCGTCGATCTGGCCATTCGCCACGATATGCTCGACCTGCGCGACCGTGACCTTCGCCGCGGTGGCCATCACGGGATTGAAATTCCGCGCCGTCTTCCGATAGACGAGGTTGCCCTCATGGTCGCCCATCCAGGCATGGATGATGGCGAGGTCGGCGAACAAGCCGCGCTCCATCACGTAATGGCTGCCGTCGAATTCCCGGGTCTCCTTCCCCTCCGCCACCGCGGTGCCGTAGCCGGTCTTGGTGAAGAAGGCCGGGATGCCGGCGCCGCCGGCGCGGATGCGTTCCGCAAGCGTGCCCTGCGGGTTGAACTCGATCTCCAGCTCCCCGGCCAGGTACTGCTTCGCGAAGGTCGCATTCTCCCCGACATAGGAGGAGATCATCTTGCGGATCTGCCTTGTGTGCAGCAGCAGGCCGAGCCCGGCATCGTCGACGCCCGCATTGTTGGAGATGACGGTGAGGCCCTTCACCCCACTCTCCCGGATCGCCTCGATCAGGACGGAGGGGATGCCGCCGAGGCCGAAGCCGCCGGACATGATGGTCATGTCGTCCCGCAGCAGCCCCGCGAGCGCCGATGTCGCGTCGTCGTAGATCTTGCCCATCGTCCTGTCGCCATCCTCCGGCCCGTCCTGCTGGAACCTATGCGGGTCCGGGGCGCCGTGAAAGGGGGCGCGCAAAACCGACATGAGGGTGTCTTGCGCACCCCACGACCGGCCGCTATACGCCCGGCCTCGCGACTGTGTGCGGGGCCATAGCTCAGTTGGTAGAGCGCTTGAATGGCATTCAAGAGGTCTGGGGTTCGACTCCCCATGGCTCCACCAAGTTTTCCGCCGGCTTCCGAGCAATCGGAGCTGGCGGCTTCATTTCAAGTGCAACCATGGTGCAACCACACGGCGTCGTTCTCTGGCTGAGGGGCCGCGCCCTGTCGCAGCCTGTCGCCCTAGGTTTGGTAGCGCTCTGAATGGTCGCGCTCCCGCGTGAGCTGCAATTGCGAAACGCGATCCGCTGCACGCCCTAGGTGGGCGGGTCCGGCTTCGGCCACAAAGGCAAATCCTCCGGAATTTTCATAGTCTCCGTGCGCACAGGCGCACAGGTAAGGGCGCGAACATTCCCGGGAGTGGGGGGTGAGGGGGTGGCGGGGGGGGCGCGCGAATGTCCACCAGATCAGCGCCAGCCCCTCCACCAGGGCGCGCGGCTCCACCAGCTCGGCGCCCGCCCCAAGGCTGGCAGCGCACGCCCCACCAGGGCGCGCAGCTTCACCAGCCCAGCGCCGGCCCCGAGGCCGGCAGCGCACGCCACCAGGTCGAGCAGCTCCACCAACTCGGCGCCGATCCCCGGGCCGGCAGCGCACGCCACCAGGGCGCGCGGCTCCACCAGCCCAGCACCGGCCCCGAGGCCGGCAGGGCACGCCACCAGGTCGGGCAGCTCCACCAACTCGGCGCCGATTCCTAGGCCGGCAGCGCACGCC
>NZ_JAERQM010000007.1:0-228081 GCF_019029495.1 Falsiroseomonas oleicola | reverse complement strand
AACTCGGCGCCGATTCCTAGGCCGGCAGCGCACGCCACCAGAGCGCGCGGCTTCACCAGCCCAGCACCGGCCCCGAGGCCGGCAGGGCACGCCACCAGGGCGCGCGGCTCCGCCAGCTCGGCGCGGCTCCACCAGCCCAGCACCGGCCCCGAGACCGGCAGGGCACGCCACCAGGGCGCGCGGCTCCGCCAGCCCAGCACCGGCCCCGAGGCCGGCAGGGCACGCCACCAGGTCGGGCAGCTCCACCAACTCGGCGCCGATTCCTAGGCCGGCAGCGCACGCCACCAGAGCGCGCGGCTTCACCAGCCCAGCACCGGCCCCGAGGCCGGCAGGGCACGCCACCAGGGCGCGCGGCTCCGCCAGCTCGGCGCGGCTCCACCAGCCCAGCACCGGCCCCGAGACCGGCAGGGCACGCCACCAGGGCGCGCGGCTCCGCCAGCTCGGCGCCGATCCCCGAGGCTGGCAGGCCGCGCCAACAGGTCGGGCAGCTCCACCAAGCTCGGCGCCGATCCCGAGGCCGGTAGGCACGCCACCAGGGCGCGCAGCTCCACCAGCCCAGCACCGGCACCAAGGCCGGCAGGGCACGCCACCGGGTCGCGCAGCTCCATCAGCTCGGCGTCGATCCCCGAGGCCGGCAGGGCGCGCGAACAGGTCGGGCAACTCCACCAGCTCGGCGCCGATCCCGAGGCCGGTAGGCACGCCACCAGAGCGCGCAGCTCCACCAGCCCAGCACCGGCACCAAGGTGGGCAGGGCACGCCACCAGGCCGCGCAGTTCCACCAGCTCTGCGCCGATCCCCGAGGGGCAGCAGGGCACGCGGCTCCGCCAGTTCGGCGCCGATCCAGAGGGCAGCAGCGCGCGCCACCACGGCGCGGGCCTCCGTGCGCTCCGCGGTCAGAGCGACGAAGGGCGCAGGCTTTGCAGGCCGATCAGTGGCGAGCGGGGATGCGGCAGTCGGCGCACAGTATCTCGGTGAAGCCCCCGGCATCCTCGCGGGCACCGCGCACGAATCCCGGCGGCACTGTCTCAAGTCGGCGGTCTATCCCCGAGTAGACAGACGGCCGCTCGTGTTCTGACCAATGAGCCTCGCCCTGCTTGCCGCATCGCGGGCACGTCACAGGAAACGAGTAGCGGTCTCTTGCGCTCATGGCCCTGTTCCCGTTCTCGATCGTCAGTCAGTTTACCTGCGAAGGATGCGATACAAGCTCGCCCGTCCGATCCAAAGGCGCCGCGGCATCTCGGTCGGCGCCACCCCTTGCTCGTGCAGCGCTGCCACATCTGCGCCGTTCGCGCGTGCAGTCGGGGCGCGGCCCGGGTAGCAGAGGCTTCCTCATCCGCCAGCGACCAAGCGCAAGACATCACGGGCGGATCGGTATCTCGATCACAGGGCGGAGCGCCTCCAACTGCGTGGCGTATCGCCTAACAACCTGGTCGTAGAGATCAACGACGCGCGGCGCCTTAATGGTGATAATCATGGCATACCGCAGCTTGACCGTCGATTTGTGGTCGTGGCCTTCCATGCGACTATTATAGTGAATATCAAAGCACGGTTGGTTCAGACTTGAGCCTAAAAAGCCGATCGATCCGTGAAGACAGTTCTCCCACTTCCAGGCGTCACGCCGCAGCTCGTCTTCAGTTAATCCCTTCTGAGCTTTGCCGAAGAAGCTCTTGCTATCGGGATGTATTTGGCTGGCTGTTTTGCGCTTCGTCATGTCAGGACGGAACGTTACCTCCAAGCCAGCCCGGGTGTAGTTGCCAGGGTGGTTCGGGTCTACAGCAGTGGTGTAGCAGACCGTTGCAGACAACTGGATTTTGCCCGGCAAGTCCCCAAGCGGCAAAGGAACGGGCGCACGGATATACTTCGCAGGGGTTATCGCCCCGCGATATACGACGCGCATCGTGTCGTCGGAGCAGACGACCAGGTCATCGAGAGTTCGGGCGACCCGGCCCCTTCCGATCTCACTCGCCGGGTATTCGCCCCTCTCCGCGCAGTGAACGAGAAGCGCTCTGATCGCTAACGTATCGAGATGAGGTCCGAAGTGAGCACGCACGCCTGCTGCCATCCTCAGGACGCTGGGCGAGGAGAAGGATGTGCCGCCGGTTGTGGTGACGGTCGGGCTGCTGGCAGGGGAGAAGACCAAAAATGGGCGCTGAAGCGACCCGCCAAATTCGACCAGGTCTGGCTTAACGACACCAGGGCTCCGACCTGGCCCTACGGAGCTGTACGGAGCTCTCTGCCACGGGTTCTCTGGCGAGTCAGCCGCACCAACAGCCAGCGCATTCACACAATCTGAAGGTACCTGTATGCGGTTGAGCTTAAGGGAAGCATCGCTCGCGCCGTTGTTGCCAACCGCAATCGTCGCCAACATCTCCCCGTCTGCCAGAAACTCATCAAGTACCGCTGTCCATGCATGGACTTCGTCATCTTCTACGGAGAGGTACGGACCCAGGCTCAAATTGACCAGATCATACTTCTCTTGATTGAGCACTGACTGGATACGCTCAAGAACCTCAAAAAGCTCGGTACCATCCTGCCCTGGTGCACTGTCGATCACCCGGTAATGATCGACCTTGCAGTAGGGTGTCGGCAGCCCAGACAAAGAAGAAAGGTGGCCAAAGAGAAACGCCGAGGTGACCGCTACACCATGCTCAAGCTCGTCGTTTGTCGGTGCGATCAGGCCAGCCGTCTCGATAGGCGTCGCCCACCTCGTCAATGGGTGGCCATGGGGTATGCCGCCGTCGAAGATAGCCGCACGTATCGACGTATCCATCGCCGCCACGGCGGGTACCACGATGGGCTGGGCCGGAATCGAGCCAGCTCGAACCATCGGTCGCAACATTCTAAGTCTTGGCATCTGTCGAAGCACGCGCACAGAGGCATAGGTGGCGATCTCTCGCGCCTTTTCGGCAGGCGCTGAGAGCTCCAAAAAGCAGAGCCCGCCGGCATAGAAACGCCGGCTCAACGTCGCATCTACACCAATCTTTTGTAGGTACTCCCGGAACTGAGGGAGCGCCTTCACCTCACCCAAAAGCTCATCGGTGTGCAGCACCACTTCGTAGGTGATGATACCCTTGCGCGGCATTTTTCCTTTGATCTTCTCGGAGGGAGTAGGCGCAGAGATTTCCTCGATTGAGACAAGGTCCGCGGCCTCTTCCATACCCTCAGACCATAACGGAAGCAGGCTGCCCCAATTCCTGAACGCAGCCCTCTTACCCATGACAAAAAGCTGCGTTGTTAGGGCCTCTTCCGGTTCACGATCCTTGCTCTTCTTTTCAGGCTTGATGATCAGTGGCTTGCTGCCAATCGCCGCCAACCCAACAGCCTTAAGAAGACCGTGTGGGTAGTATGATTTGGCGATGTACTCAGGATTGAGTGTCACCGCTCCAACCACCTCGTCGTCTGGACGCGCTTCTGGTGGGATGCGGTCAAAGGCAGCATTCGCGGTATCGAGCATGGGGCCGAGGCGCGTCTTCGCTTCTTGGAGTGTGTATGTGGGAACCTTTGTCGGCGCCCCCGTACGCACAACAATGTCGGACGTCAGGCGCTCGCCGCGCCCTAAGAGGAAGTTTCTCTTGGTCACTGCGCAGCCTCCTTCACCACAGACTTCTTAGCGGCGTGAGCCCTAATCGTTTCCCGGGCCACGCCCGTTAACTCCTGAACTTGCCGCTGAGACATCAGTCGCGATTCGTAAAGCTGAGCAGCAAGCGCCCTCAGGTCTGCTTTCGAGATTTCACCGGGCTCGATGAGAGCTTCTAGACACTCATCAAAGTCCACACCGCTGATTACTGAACGCCGCCGCGTAGATGTAATGGTGCGCTCGATCTCGCTGTAAGAGGAGCCAGCGAACATTATTCCGAAGACACCAGCCCATTGATCGGCTTTCGCCGTCTTGCCATCCAGGATTGAGCTAGTGAATTTTCTAACTTGCTCGCGCGTCGGCAGCCCGTACTCCACCACAAGATCGAAGCGTCGCCAGATTGCTGGGTCCAGCAAGTTGGCGTGGTTCGTGGCTCCGATAAGGACTCCCGAGCTTGGCCAATCATCAATCTCTTGTAGGAGGACGGTTACGAGACGCTTGAGCTCGCCGACTTCGCCTTTGTCGTCTCTGCGTTTTGCAATGGCATCAATCTCATCGAGAAGCAGCACGCTGTTGGTGGATTTTGCGTAGTCCAGCACGTAGCGGAGATTGCCGCCCGTCCTTCCAAGATAGCTGCTCATTACCGCAGCAAGATCGAGTGTTAGGAGAGGACGTCCAAGCTCCTGGGCGATCCAGCGGGCTGACATCGTCTTCCCAACACCCGGAGGGCCGGTGAAAAGGATGGTCTTGGTGGGCGTCAAGCCGGCGTTGACAAGCAGCTCCGGCTTTGCCCGTTCGGCAATTACCTGAGCAAGCTTCGCGTAGATGCCAACATCAAGCAGCGGCGGCTGATCGAGTGATACATCGCTTTCAACTCTCAGCAGTTGGAACCGGGAGTCGGCGTCCACGGGCAGCGGTGCTTCTGCCTGGCGCCGAAGGGGCGACGCTCGGGTGGGAGCCTCGTGCAGCAAGCTAGTCAATGCGGCGGCGAGTTCGGGCGACGACGCGCGATAGCGACGCACGACACGATGCAAGAGCAACTGAATGTCCTGGCTGCGACCAGCCAACGCGATGCGAGCCAAGCTTGCAAAGTCGGCCTCTATCCCTTTGATATTGCTTGATGTCATTTTTCGACTCCTGCCAGCTTCGGAGAAGGCTGGCACAAAATGGAAGAATTAACAACAAGGCATCAAAAAACTCTTCCAATACTACAATAAGTAATTGATTTATATAGATTTTCTTTGGGCTGGTTGCCGAGCAGTGTCCTTCCTAAGCTGCATCGCTGAGACTTCCTGAAGCGCTACTCAGGCAGGCCCGTCAGCGCGGCCGAGCTGCTGCAAGTCGGTGCCAAGCTGCACCTGGTCAGGCGCCCCTGCTGGCGCCGCCGATGATCCGGTAGACGCTGGCGCGGCCGATCCCCAGGCGGCGGGCAATCTCGGTCGGCGGCACCTTCTCCGCATGCATGGCCAGCACATCGGCGCCCTTGGCTTGCGCGGTGGGAGCGCGGCCCTTGTAGCGCCCCTCCTTCTTTGCCTTGGCGATACCCTCACGCTGGCGCTCCAGCATCAAGGCGCGCTCAAACTCGGCCACGGCACCTAGCATGGTCAGCATCATTCGGCCCGTAGGCGTGTTGGTGTCCACTTCGGCGCCCCCCATGGACAGGACGCGAAGCGCCACGCCCTTGGCTTCCAGCCGCGCCATGATGGCCAGCATATCCGCCACGGAACGCGCCAGCCGATCCGGCCGGGTGACAACCAAGGTGTCTCCCTGGCGGGCGAAGGCGATGGCGGCCTCCATCTGGTCGCGCTTGCCGATGGAGGAGACCTGTTCCTGAAAGGTCTGCTCGCATCCGGCGGTGGCCAGGTCTCGGCGCTGGGCTTCAAGGCCGGCTTCTTGCTCGGCGGTGGAAGTGCGGGCGTATCCGATGAACATGGGCGTCTCCGTCTCATTAGGTTCTAAGACTTTATTGCGGAGACGGTCTCAAATATCAAGAGGTATTTCTGTGAGACACATAGGATGGGGCCTGAGACGTCTCGCAGGGGCCTGCCCTATCGAGACGAGTGCGCGGTGGGGCGGGGGGTAGGCGGGCGCGTTTATCGGCCGCGCTCCATTGGCCGGGAAGGTGATGGCGTCCGCTTTGCGGCACGCCGGGCGCGCTATCACGGCGCTGGCTTCCGCAAGTTCCGCGCCGATTCCCGAGGCCGGCAGCCTCGCCACCAGGTCGCGCAGCTCCGCCAGCTCGGCGCCGATCCCGAGGCTAGCGGGCACGCCACCAGGGCACGCGGCTCCGCCGGCTCGGCGCCGATCCTGTGGTCGGCGGGCACGCTACCAGGTCGCGCATCTCCGCCAGCTCGGCGCCGTTCCCTAAGGGCGGCAGCGGACGCCACTAGGTCACGCAGTTCCGCCGGCTCGGCCCCCATCCCGAAGGCGGCCGGCACACCACCAGGTCGCGCGGCTCCACCAGCTCGGCACCGGCCCTGAGGGCGGCAGCGCACGCCACAAGGTCGCGCAGCTCCGCCAGCTCGGCGCCGATCCCGAGGCCAGCGGGCACGCCACCAGGTCGCGCATCTCCGCCAGCTCGGCGCCGATCCCGCGGCCAGCGGGCACGCCACCACGGCGCGCGGCTCCACCAGCTCGGCACCGGCCCTGAGGGCGGCAGCGCACGCCACAAGTTCGCGCAGCTCCGCCAGCTCGGCGCCGATCCCGAGGCAAGCGGGCACGCCACCAGGGCGTGCGGCTCCACCAGCTCGGCACCGGCCCTGAGGGCGGCAGCGCACGCCACAAGGTCGCGCAGCTCCGCCGGCTCGGCGCCGATCCCGAGGCCGGCGGGCACGCCACCAAGTGGCGCGGCTCCACCGGCTCGGCACCGGTCCTGAGGCCAGCAGCGCACGCCACAAGGTCGCGCAGCTCCGCCAGCCCAGCACCGGCCCCGAGGCCGGCAGCGCACGTCACCCGGGCGCGCAGCTCCGCCAGCTCGGCGCCGATCCCGAGGCTGGCACGATGCCTAGAAGTAGAGCGGCGCGGCCAGTCGCCGCGTCACTGTCACTCTGCCCAACGTAACGGGGAAAAACCCCCTCCGATCGCCAGAATACGAAGCTAAGTCAATGGTTTAGGTGTCTCCCTGCCAGATGGCGCCGAGCTATCTGGCCGGACGCCTACCGCATTTTCACCGGGACAACCGGGATATCGGGACATAAGCCAATAAACAATTGTTTCTGCTAGATATTTTCTGTCCCGGTCCCTGGCAGAGTGCCGTCCCGGTGCGTCCGGACCGGGACACGTCCAAACCTCAGGCCGCCGCCTCGGCGTGTCCCGGTGTCCCGGTATCGAATTTGACCGGGACACCACCACCGGGACACCGCAACCCGTTGTCCTGCTTAGCTTTCATCTACAACAGGAACAGAAGTGTCCCGGTGTCCCGGTGCTTGTGCCTTTCGCGCCGAGGGGTTGCGCTCCGCATGGGCGGCTCGGGGCGGCGCGGAAGAACGCTCCGCGCCCCCGCCGCCCGGGCCGGTCGCGCCCGCTCCGACACTCGGCTCCGCCCCGTTCGCAACGGCAAGCAGCAGGTCGCCACGGCAGGCGGCCGGCGCGCAGAAGCACACCAGGCCTCGGCCGCGCAGCTCGGGCAAGGCGGCCACCAGCTCGGGCTGCTCGCACAACCAGGCTCGGTAGCGGGCGACAACCTGGGCGCGGCTCGCGTAGCGGCCGATGACGAAGGAGTTTCCCCACTTCGAGGGACGGCCGATGAAGACCGCTCGCGCCGGCCGCCCGTCCCGGCGGGCGTTCAGCACGGGAGGCCCGGCCGTCACTCGCGGGCGCCCTCAAGCGCGGCCGGCTCTACCACCACCAGGCGCGGCCGGCCAACGCCGGGGATTACACGCGGCTTGATCGTCCAGCGCATGCCGTCCTTGTCCGGCTGCCCGCGAATGAGACCAGCCCTGCCAAGACGCGCGCGCGCTTCCCGCTCCTCCAGCCCGAGGGGGCCGATGATCTCGGCCGCGAAGACTTCGGGCAGGATGCCATGCACCCACCGACGTTCGCCCTTGTCGTTCGTCTCCTGCCAGCGCCAGCCCGCGCGGTTGATGGTCCGCTCCCCATCGGGCAAAGGCGGCTCGGTCTGCGCACCTTCCGCGTCGGGGTTTGCGTCTTTCACCACCGCAAACCTCGCTGCGCCGTGCATACCGATGAATCGGCGCAGCGCGGCGAAAAGGTTGTGATCTTCGCGGCTGCCGATGCCGCCGCGCTCCAGCATCCAATCGCGGAAAACAGCCCCCGCCGCGCGCTCGACCTCGCCGGCCGGCCAGCCTGTAATGCCCGCCTCGGTCGCCAACTCGCCGGCAACTGCCACCAGCGCCATGCGTCGCGCGGCGCGCTGCACCTGGCCATCCGCCCCCTTGGGCACATGGGCAGCAGCCCATGCCGACATGCGAGCGGCAACCACCAGGTTGGCAAAGTCGGCATCGCGCGCCAGCTCCGCCGCAAGCCAAGCGATGAAGGCCGGCCCTGCCGTGCCGTGCTGCGCCACCACGCCGCGCCGAACAAGCTGCGCGAAAGCTCCACCGTCCGCCTCGCCGTGCAGCGTGTCGAAACACCCGAACCCGCCCGGGACCACGGCTGGCACGTCCAGCAAGCGAACCTCCTGGCCAGCCTTGATCCGCTTGCCGGCCTGGGATGCGAGGCTGCCGGCGCTCTCCTCGCTGCTCGATAGGACAAGCGTGATCCAGGTCGTGTTGCGGCGGTTCCCGCCGCCAGCTCGGGCGCGCTCCTTCCCGCTGCCGTTCGCCAGCATGTAGAGCGTTTCGCCAAGCTCCTTCGGGTCCGCCTGCCCCATCTCATCCATGGGCAATAGTGCGTGGTTGTGCGCCGCCGCCACCTGCTCAAGCGCGTTGCTGGTGGCTCGCCACGGCCGCACGAAGGCATCCGGTCCGGTCTTGCTCGGTGGCCCCATGACGCTGGCGGCCGCGTCAATGATCGTCGTCTTGCCCTTGCTGCTCTCGCCGCGAAGGTTGATGCCGCCGCCCTCGTCGCCAACAAGGAACAGCAAAGGGCCGGCGAAGCCGCAGGACACTCCGAAGGCGAGGCGGGTGTTGCTCACGCACAGGCGCGCCACCTGGCCGCGCCATCCGTCCAGCGTGCCGCGCTGGCCGTAGATGCTCGGCGGCGGGTCCATGTCCAGCCTCACCAACTCGCCGGACGTTGCGCCAAGCGGCCCGCTCGGCAGAACGAAGATGGGGCTTCCCCCCGCCGGCTGATACCAGCCGGTGCGCTGCACCGTTCGCACGCGCGCCGTTGCCCGCACGGTGGCGAGGAACTGAACCAGAGCGAGACGTGCCCCCTGCGCCGCACTAACGAACAGCCCGCACGCGGCCAGCCGTTCCCGCACCTGCACACCTTCACCGGCCAGCAACCGGCGAGGCATGATCCACTCATGCGCCGTGCCGTCGCGATCCTGCCAGCGCAGCAATAAGCCCCAATCGTCGCCGTTCTCGGGGCGGCTCTCTGCCGCAACCTCCAGGGTGCCGCAGATGCGGAAGGGCATATCCTTCTCGCTGGGCGGCAAGCGCCACAACCCATCGGCGCGCATCTCGAAACCGTGCGGCATCTCGAAGGCTGTCTTCGTCACGGGTGCCGCGCCCTGCACCGCCGCGCGGATCGCGTCACGCCCGCCTTTGCCTGCGCCCGGCGTCTTCGCGCTGCCGTTCGCGCCGTTCTTCCCGCCGCTCATGCCGGCAGCTCCGCGCGCAGCGTGTCGTTGAAGTCCTTCCCGACCGGCGGGCGGGCGATGCGCACTTCGCGCCCCTCTGCCGCGAAGCGGTCCGCCGCTCGCTCCAGCAGCGCCGCCGCCTTCGGGTTTTCGCCGTCGTTATCGGCGCAGAGGATCACGCGCGAGACCGCTGCCGGCAGGACCACGCTGCCCATGTTGGCGAGTGCCACGGCTGCGAACACGCGCAGCTCAGGGCATGCCAGCACGACAGACAGGGCGGTTTCGATCCCCTCCGCCATCGCCACAACCTCGCCGGCCGGTGCGTCACGCAGCGGCTTCCCTGAGGCACCGCGCCACAAGGGGATGAAACCGCCCGCATAGCGTCCGAGGGTCTTCTTCGCGTCGCGCAGCGGCGCCTTGCGCCAGCCGCCGCCGTCCTCGGCCAACCAGGTGCGATGCGTGCCGACATGCTCGCCCGCGCCGTCAGTGATCGCGGCCAGCATCGCGGGCAGTGGCCGGCCAATCTCCTGGCACCAGCACTCGGGATGGAATCGCAGCGCGCGCGGCTGCCGCTCCAGCTCCGCCAGCATGATCCCGCGTGCTGCCAGGTATTCCCCGGCAGGCGTGCCTGCGATGCGCTCCTGGCCGTTCAGAAACAGCGCAAGTGCCTTCCGGCGGCGGGCCGCATCATCGGCGCCCGCCGATGCCTGCACCGCCTCAGGCGCCTTCCTCGGGGGCGACGGCGCGGCGGTGCCGTTGCCGACCTCAAGCCATTGCCGCGCCCACGCCATGGCGTCGCGCGTGTTTCCCCGGAACAGCACTGCGGCCACCAGGTCGAGGGCGTCGCCTGTCTCTCCGGTCGCGAAGTCATGCCACACGCCGGCCTTGTCGCCGTGAAGGTGAAGCGCGAGCGATTGGCCGGGCGATCCATCAACACCGCCGCACCGCCAGTGCCCGCCGTGACGGTGCCCGGCTGGCAGGACATGCGCGGCGAACGCCGGCACGTTTGCGGCCAGCATGGCGGACAGGTCGGCCGCGCGAAGGGGCGTTCGCGTCATGCCGCCCCCAGGGGAGCGCCGCCGCCCTCGCTGCCTCCAGGCTTGCGCTTCCCGCCGGTCAGCAGGACCGGCGCCGAGGGGAAGAACGGGAAGCCATGCGCATCCGCCTGCGCTCCATGGAAGTGGCGCGTATCGGGCAGTTTCAGGCCGGCCGCGAGCGCCGCGCGCGCGGATTCGGCTCGGCCGCACGCCCATGCCTCACGGTCCGGCAGGGCCACACCATCAGCCTGCAACCGCGCCACGTCCTCCAAGGGCGCAAGACGATTGTCGAGCTGGCGCACAAGGTCGGCCAGCTCCCCCGCATGCCGGCGGCTGGTCGGCTCGCCCAACACCGAGGCGCACAAGTCCTCGGCGTGCCAGCGCAGCAGATGCCGCAGGCAGATGACGCCCGCCGGCACCAGCATCGCCCGCGATACCGGCACGCTCAGAAGCCATTGCAGGTCGCGCAGGTTTGTCGCGGCGATTCGGTGGGGGGCGCTCACTGCCCGCTCCCTCGGCCGGCGCTCGCTGGCGGTGGCGTCAGGCGGCGAGGCAACCGCATGCGGGCCTCGCTGGTGTTCCGCACCGTCCGGGCAGCAGCCCATGCGTCCAGGTCCGCCACCGCATAGGAAACGGCGCGGCCCATGGCGAGGAAGGGCGGCCCGCCGCCTGCCCCTCGCATCTTCTCCAAGGTGGACACTGAGAGGCCGAGGTATGCGGCGGCCTCGGGCGTGCGCAATCGGCGCCCGGCCGGCCGGGAAATGGGTTCGCTCAAGGTCTTGCTCCATGTCTGACCAACCGCCGGGGGCGAGTCCCCCATGCGGCGCCGGGAGGTCCGGCGCGGCTCAGTCAGCCACGGGAGGTATTCGAGTTTCGCGGTCGCTCTACTCGAATTTTCGGCGCCTTCCGCTCGGGCTTGGGGGCGTCCTGCCGGCCACCGCCGCCTGCCAGCACGAAGTCCGGGCCGTGAGACGCGAGGGTGCGCGTGATTTGCGCTTCAAGCACCTGCGCCAGCCGCTCCAGCCGCTGCCGGCGGGCGCCGGCTGCCTCGCCGGCCGGCAACTCGGCCAGACGTGCGCGATATGCCTGCCAGGGCGCTTGCGCCTCGGCCGGCGTCAGCTCACCGGACCGCGCCTTGTCCCGCCAGTAGGCAACCGTCTTCGCAGTGATCGGCGCCGGCGTGCGGCCTCCACGACGCCGCACGCCATCGAACAGCGCCGCAACTCGCCCGGAAGCGTCGTCGCGGGTGCTGTCCGCCTCCTGCCAGGCGTCCATTGCGCTCGCGGCCAAGCCGATAAGGCGGGCGGCGTTTGTCTGCCGCGCCGTGGCGAATTTGCGCACCGGGACGAACAGCGGGTCGGATACGCCCCGCTGCACGTTGCTGAAGCCGCTGACGATGCGGGCCAGCGGTTCCCCCGCTTCGCGCTCCCGCATGTCTGCGAAGGCATCGGCCAGTGCGAGGGCGCCTTGCGCCGCGAGGAAAGCGACTTGCAGCCCTTCCGGCTCCTGCGCCGGTCGGCCGCTTTCGTCCCGCACGAGGCGCCCCCGCTTGCTGGCAGCGTCCATCTGCGCGGCGAAGAACGCATGAAGCGCCTTCGTCGCGGCTTGCACAGTGGCGACTGCCCCGGCCAACATGCCGGGCAGCTCCGTCGCTTCCTGCACGGGCCAAATGCGCGTCTGCGCGTCGTGCGTCAGCAGTTCCACGGCGCGGCTCAGCGCCACAAAGGTCAGCGGCGCGGCGGCGACCGGCTCCTCATCACGCACCTCGAGGACCGTCTCGTTGGAGTTCTCGTCTGCGCCCTCGGCCTCGGCCAGCACTGCAGCCAGCTCATCAGCATCGGCTCGCATCGTGTCCAGTACGCCCGCGAACGTTAGGAGAGCGTTCTCCATGCGAGGATCGCGGGCAAGGTCCGCGAGGCGCGCAAGGCCGGCTGCGATCTGCGCTGCCCGCTCGGCAGGACTCATTGCCTGCTCATTCACCGTCTCGCTGCTCTACTGCTGGCGAACCGAGCCTCTTTGCGTCGCGGAGAAGATATACCCAGCCGTATTTCCTCTCTTTTAGCGCCTCAATAGACGCAGATTTAACCGCTAGTGCTGCTGAAATTGGGCTGATAAGCATGCCCGTTGGGATGTTACTCGCAATCCCCTCCAAAACGGCCTGAATTAAGTTCGGGCGGTATTTATCGATTATCTCGTCGTACACGCTGGCCTGGAGCGCTTTAAAGCTTTTCTGTGCAAACATCAGATCACCAGCAGCACAATCGTAAACATCGCGGACAACGGTGCGCAAAGTTGACAAGGAGTGCCGCCTCCTCAACGCGAGTATATCCCTCCAACTGACGCTGGACAGGTCTGGAAGTAGGGTCGTGAACAGCTGAACAGGTTCATACGGCAGAGCCACAAGCCCGAAATTCACCGCAGCTAGAAGTGCAATCTTCTCATAGTCAGTTGAATGAAAAGAGCAATCTACGATCTGTTTGACATTGTCCCAAAGAAGAACACCATCTACAGCATTTCTCGAAGCCCCCTCCGCGTACTCAACTCCGATGCCCGTAAAGCGTTGCCCTGCGTTCCATTTAACCTCAAGATGAGCAAGTACTGCATTATGCGCCGCTTCAGCTGCTGTCTCTGGATCAGGATAAGTATAATTTTCATGATTTTGGCCCCACCTTGGGTAGCCCTTAATGTTAAACCGACTTTGAGAGATAGTCCGAGTATTCAGTTTTCCTACTGCCGACCCCAATGGCTTGAAAGCATCAGTGATATCATGAAGTTCTGATCGGGTTAAGTTTGCGTCACCAAAAAGTCTTCTTGTCGTTCTGCTGAAACTGTCGCGCCCCAATTCATCAAGAATAATATTTTCAAACCATAAAAATGCGACCTTGGCATGGTGACGCTCAAAATCATCTTCTACTTGAGCGGAGAAACTCATTAGACAACGTGACTGATGTTGCACGTGCATCTCTCCAGATCGCAGCGGAGCGCTCATTTTAGGGCAAGACCGCTCGCATCGACAGCGAGGCTCGCGCAAGCGAGCGGTCGGTCCGCCGAGACAGCATTTTTTGCGGTGTGCTAGAAGTCTGTTTGAGTAGACGAGGGTGCGATCCGTTCCGCTTCCGCTGCGCCGCCGCGATAACCACGGCCAGCGCTGCGCCCCATTTCTCCATGGCGGCCTTCTGCTCTGGCCACCGCTGCGCGTGCTGATAGACGCCAAGCACGCCACCGCGCGTGCCGCTCTGCCTGTGGTTCAACACCGCATCGGCCACCGGCTCGGCAACCCCGCGCTCGGCCATGAGAGAGGCGAAGGACCGGCGGAAGTCGTGCCAGGTCCAGGCCCGGAAGCCAGCAGCCTCGCCCATGTCCGCCTTCATGCCGGTCCAGGCCGTAACTTCGTTGCTGGCGCGGGGTGATGGGAAGGCAAGGCCGCTGGTCGGCTTGCCCATCGCCTTGTGTCGGGCGTGCAGCAGCGCGCGGGCCAGTGGGTGCAGCGCGATCCGGTGAGGGTCGCCGTTCTTCGTGATGGCGCCGGGCAGCGTCCACACCCCGGCTGTGAGGTCCACATCCTGCCAAGCAAGACGCGCACCCTCGCCCCGCCGCACCGGCAGCGCGATCAGCAGCCGCGCCAACTCGCCAAGCGGCGCGGGCAGCACGTCAGACGCAATCCAGAGGCGGGCGAGGTCGGGCAGCGCGACCACCCGGCGCCGTGCAGGTGGCGGCTTCGGGCGCTTGGCGCGCGGGATCGCGTCGCAAGGGTTGCTCGTCAGGTGCCCCGCGTCGCGGCACCATTCTAGGAAGCGCCCGAAGGCCCCGAACAGCATCCGCGCCGTTGCCGGCCGCGCCGCCTCCAGATGCAGCAGGCCGAGAACATCGGCGGGTGCGATTGCCGACACCGGCCGCCCCTCCAGCTTCATG
This sequence comes from Falsiroseomonas oleicola, assembly GCF_019029495.1. Taxonomy (GTDB): domain Bacteria; phylum Pseudomonadota; class Alphaproteobacteria; order Acetobacterales; family Acetobacteraceae; genus Falsiroseomonas; species Falsiroseomonas oleicola. Next base: position 213,851 of record NZ_JAERQM010000007.1, on the reverse strand, counting down.
CGGGCGATGGCGTTCCGCACGGCCGCCGCCTCGGCTGCCGCATGCTCGGCCGAGATAGCGCCCGATCCGCGCAAGCTCGGGCGGCCCGGCAGTGCCTTGGCGTAGCTCTCGGCCAGCTTCTCCACCGCAGCGGCACGCGCGGCGCGCGCGGCCTCACGTTCCTCCTCGCGCTCCTTCGATGGGTCCTTGCCCTTGTCCACCGCGGTCCGCAGCGCGCGCGCCTCTTTGCGCGCATCGTCCACGGTCATGGCTGGGAAGGTGCCGATCCGGTGCCAGTGCTGGCCACCGTCCAGGGCGCGATACTTGAACAGCCAGGTCCGCGCGCCGCTGCTCAGGGTGCGGAGGCCGAAGCCCGACACCTCCCGATCCCACATGAGGCCGGGGGGCGAGGTCTCGGCCGCCCGACTGGTAATGTTCGTTTCGCTGCGCTTCGGCATCGGTGCCTCCGGTTTGTTGCATATCCGAATGTGCAACCACCACGCAACCATGCAGAAGCGGCCCGGTCCATTTCGGTCCGGGGCTCAGAACACAGGAAGTAAGCCTTTTCCGTGCTTTCGGAAGTTCCGTGCGGCACCATGCTGCCCGGTGCGGCGCGCCTCGCTTGAATGGCATTCAAGAGGTCTGGGGTTCGACTCCCCATGGCTCCACCAGATTTTGAAACGCCGGCGCCCGAGTGATCGGGGCCGGCGTTTCTGTTTCCGGGTCAACCTCCCCCTGCCAGTGTAGCGGGATCGGCGGTAGCATCGCGGCATGGCCATTCTCCTGTTGTTGCTGCCCCTGCTCGCTTGGCTGTTCTGGCGCTGGTTCCGGCCCGAGGGCGGGCGGCCGCCCCGCTGGGCGGTGATCCTGCTGGCGATCGCGGTGGTGATCGGCGCAAGCGCAGCGCTGTTCGTACGGCTGACGGAGGAGGATGTGGTGGGCGGCGTCTACGTGCCGCCCAGCCTCGGCCCGGATGGCCGCGTGCTGCCCAGCCGCATCGAGGGGGGACGTTGAGCGACCCGCCGCAGGACCATCTGCCGCCCCCCGCCTTCCTGGCCGACCCCGCCCCGGCCGCGGTGCTGGCCGCGCTGCCCGGGGCGCGGGCCGTGGGCGGCTGCGTGCGGGACGCGCTGGCGGGGCGCGCGGTGCATGACGTGGACGTCGCCGCGCCCTTCCCGCCGGAGGTCATCGCCCAGAGGCTGCGCGAGGCCGGGCTGAAGGTGTTCGAGACCGGCCTCGCCCATGGCACCGTCACCGCCGTGCTGCGCCACCAGCCGGTGGAGGTCACCGCGCTGCGCCGCGACGTCGTCACCGATGGCCGCCATGCCGAGGTCGCCTGGACCACCGATTGGCGGGAGGACGCGGCACGGCGCGACTTTACGTTCAATGCCATGTCGATGGACGCCCGGGGCCATCTCTGGGACTTCTTCGGCGGCCGCGCGGACCTCGCGGCGGGGCGGGTGCGCTTCGTGGGCGATGCGGCGACGCGGCTGGCCGAGGATTTTCTGCGCGCCCTGCGGTTCTTCCGCTTCTGGGCGCGCTACGGCCAGGGCGCGCCGGATGCCGAGGCGTTGGCCGCCATCACCGCCGCCGTGCCGGGGCTGGTGGCGCGGGTGGCACCCGAGCGCATCTGGATGGAGCTGAAGCGGCTGCTGGAGGCGCCCGATCCGGTCGGCGCGCTGGAGCTGATGGCCGGTGTGGGGCTGCTGGCGGCGGTGCTGCCGGAGGGCGCGGAGCCCGGCCGCCTCGCGCGCATGATCCCGCACGGCCTGCCGGGCGATCCGCTGCTGCGCCTCGCCGTGCTGCTGCCGCTTTCGGCCGATGTTTCCGCAATCGCCCGCCGGCTGCGCCTGTCCGGCGAGGAGCGCGAGAGGCTCACCGTGCTGCGCCGGATCGAGGCGGCGCCGAGGCCCGGCGATGCCATGCGGGGCTACCACTTCCGCGCCTGGCGCGCCCAGGTCCGTGCCGCCTCCCGCCATGTCATGCCCGTGGAACCGCTCTGGGTGGCGCAGGCGGAGCTGGGCGGCGAGGGCTGGGCCGAACTGCGCAACCGGCTGTCGCCCGACGAGGCCGATCCGGAATTTCCCGTGCAGGGCCGGGACCTGCTGGCGCGCGGCGTGCCGCCGGGACCGGCCATGGGCCAGATACTCGGACGTTTGCGGCAAGCCTGGATCGACAGCGACTGCACCCTGGACCAGCAGGCCCTGCTGGCGCAGGCGAAAAATCCCGGGACGGCGGACGGGACCGCCGCCCCGGAAGGCATTGCACCGAGAGATGCGCCAGGGTCCTGACCCTCTGGTGCGACCGGAACAAACAAAGAACTATCACCCCCCGGCCGATTCGCAAAGCCCCTCGCCTCCCGCCCGCCGCTGCTCTACAGGGCGCGCATGGCCCGCCCTGCCTTCGATGCCGCCTCCCTGCCCCTGATCCGCCGGCTCTGGCGCGATTTCATCCGCCAGCACCCGCGCGGGCTGCTGGTGGCGACGCTGTGCACCATCGGCGTCGCCGCCACCGCCGCGCTCTATCCGCTGGTGATCCAGCAGGCCTTCGACCGCTTCGCCGCCGGCGATGCCCGCGTCGCCTGGGTGCTGCCGCCGCTGATCATCGCCGTCACCGCCGCCCGCGCGCTGGCGCTGTATGGCAAGGCGCTGGCCACGCAATCCGTGGTGCTGGGCGTCATCGCCGACCTCCAGCAACGCCTGTTCGTCGCGCTGACCCGCGCCGACCTGGCCGCCGTGGCCCGCGACGCCCCGGCCCGCCACGCCGCCCGCTTCACCACCGATGCGGCCCTGATCCGGGAGGCGCTGTCCAAGGCGCTTGGCGGGGTGGCGGATGTGCTGACCGTGGTCGGGCTGGTGGGGTCCATGATGTGGATCGACTGGCAGATGGCGATGCTGGCCTTCCTGCTCTACCCGATCGCCGCCGTGCCGATTCTCCGCATTGGCAAGCGCATCCGCCGCGCCTCCTCCGGCATGCAGGACCGGGTGGGGGAGACCTCCGCCCTGTTGGTCGAGAGTTTCGCCGCCGCCCGCGTGGTGCGCTCCTACCGGATGGAGGCTTCGGAGGAAGCGCGCGCCAACATCGCCTTCACCCGGCTGCGCGACAGCCAGATCGCCATCGCCCGGTCGCGCGCCCGGCTGGACCCGGTGCTGGAGGCATTGGGTGGCGTCGCGGTGGCGGCCGTGCTGGGCTTCGTCGGCTGGCGGGTGGCCGCCGGCCTCGGCACCATCGGCGACTTCACCGGCTTCGTCGCGGCGCTGCTGATGGCGGCGCAGCCGGTGCGGGCGCTGGGCAGCCTGAACGCGGCCTTGCAGGAGGGCCTCGCCGGCCTGTCCCGCAGTTTTGACGCCATCGACGAGAAGGCCCGCATCACCGACCGCCCCGGCGCCGCCCCCCTGCCGCCGGGCGAGGGCGCCGTCGCCTTCGAGGATGTGGGCTTCGCCTATGACGGCGTGCCGGATGCCGCCCTCTCCGGCCTGACCTTCGGGGCCGCGCCTGGGCGGACGGTGGCGCTGGTGGGTCCTTCCGGCGCGGGAAAATCCACCGCGCTGGCCCTGGTGCCACGCCTCTATGACGTGACGGCGGGCCGCATCCGGATCGATGGCGCGGATATCCGGGACGTCACCCTGGCCAGCCTGCGCGACGCCATCGCCTATGTCGGCCAGGACGCGGTGCTGTTCGACGATACCGCCTTCGCCAATATCGCCTGCGGCCGCCCCGGCGCGACCCAGGCGGAGGTGGAGGATGCGGCCCGCGCGGCGGCGGCGCATGACTTCCTGGCCGCCCTGCCAGCGGGCTATGCGACGCCGCTCGGCACCCAGGGATCGCGGCTTTCGGGCGGCCAGCGCCAGCGCGTCTCGCTCGCCCGCGCCTTGCTGCGCAATCCCCGCGTGCTGCTGCTGGACGAGGCAACCAGCGCCCTGGATGCGGAGAATGAGTCGCTGGTCCAGCAGGCCCTCGCCCGGCTGCGCGAAGGCCGCACCACCCTGGTCATCGCCCATCGCCTGTCCACCGTGCGCGATGCCGATCTGATCGTGGTGATGGAGGCCGGCCGCGCGGTGGAGCAGGGCACGCATGCGGAGCTGATGGCGGCCGACGGCCTCTATGCCCGCCTGGTGCGCACGCAGGCCTTCGCCGCATGAGGTCGAAGGCGGAAGCCGCGGCGCTGCCGGACCCCGATGCGCTGCATCCGGTGCCGAACAAGCCACGCATCGTGTTCCTGAAGCCGCTGCTGGCCACCATGCCCGGCATCACCAACTGCGCGATGGGCGACTTCACCTATTACGACGACCCGCTGCACGCGCTGGATTTCTTCCGCCGCAACCTGCTCTACAATTTCCAGGTCAGCGGGGCGCGGCTGGAGATCGGCCGGTACTGCGCCATCGCCACCGGGGCGCGCTTCATGTTTCCCGATGCGATGCATGCGATGGAGGGTCCCTCCACCTACCCCTTCGGCATTCTGGGCGGCGCTTTTGCGAGTGCGCTGCCGCTGTCCGACTATCCCTGGCGCCCGGCACGGGACACGGTGGTGGGCCACGATGTCTGGTTGGGGATGGAGGCGACGGTGATGCCGGGCGTGCGCATCGGCCATGGCGCGGTGGTGGGCGCGCGGGCCGTGGTGGCCCGCGACGTGCCGGATTACGCGGTGGTCGCCGGCAACCCGGCCCGGGTGGTGCGCCGCCGCTACAACGAGGACGACGCGGCGCGGCTGGTGGCGCTGGCCTGGTGGGACTGGCCGGCGGCGCGGGTGGCGAAGGCCATACCCATCCTCGCCAAGGGCGGCGTCGCGGCGCTGGAGGATTTTTCCGCCGCTACGTGACGACGTCGGCATCCGGCCGATCATCGCCGGCGGAGAACTCCGTATGCCATTGGCCCTCGGCGTCCTGGTATTCAATGGTCGCGGCATTGTCCGGCACATGCTGCTGCTGTGCGACGTGACGGGCGGCCTTCAGCGCCGCCTCGCGGCTGGCAAAGGGCTCAGAGAAGACGTCGCCCAGCTTGTAGGCCCAGCCGCCATCATGTTCGACGACGCGGTAGTGGATGCGGTCCATCAGCGATCTCCCGATGCCTGCAATCAATGCGCCGGGGGATGCGCGGGTTCCCCGGCGCCCAAGGCCGGCTACTCCCGCCGCAGCACCCCATCCACCAGCCGGTCGGCCCAGGGGCGGCTCTGGAAGGTCGCGCGCAGCGCTGCCTCGTCGTAATCCTGGCGCAGCCAATCCAGGAACGGTTTCGGGCCGTGTGCCGCCTGGAAGGCCGCATAGTCGCGAAAAAAGGCATCCAGGATGCCGGTGCGGCTGGCGGCGACATGGCCGAAGCGCCAGTGCAGCTGGTCCAGCGCCGCCTCCACCGGCCGGCCCTGAAGCAGCAGCCAGACGCCGGCGATCAGGCCGGTGCGGTCGGCGCCGGATTTGCAGTGGATCAGCAGCGGCTCCGGCACCTCGGCCAGCAGGTCGACCAGGCGCAGGATGCGGTCCTTATGCGGCGCGCCGCGGCTCTCGAAGGGGGCATCGGCATGCACCAGGCCAAGCTCCCCCGCCCGCGCCCGGCCCAGCGCGTCGCTGCCGCAGTCCTGCCGGTGGCCACGCAGGTTGATGACGCTGCGCAGGCCAAAGCGGCGCTTGGCCGCATCCAATTGCCAGGGCAGCGGGTGGTTCGACCGATACAGCCGGCCGGGCTCCACCACGCCCCAATTGCGCCACGGGATGCGCAGCGCCGCATGATCGACGAACAGGCTGTTGATCCAGGCGGCGCGGCGCCCGTTGGCGGAGGAGAGGTTCACCGCGCCGGTATGGCGCGTGCCGCGCCGGATGGCCAGAAGGGGTCCCGAAGGTCAGCGCGGCAGGCTGGCCCGCGCCCAGGCCGCCCGCAGTGCCAGCCAGGTGGCGATGACACCGAGCGCGAACAGCAGGAGCAGCAGCACATCGCCCTGGTCGGCCAGCAGCGTCGTCAGATGGCCGGCCGCCGTGCCGGGCATCAGCACCACCGGCGCCCAGAGCAGGGCAGAGCCGACATTCGCCGCCTGGAAGCGCCACTGCCGCATCCGGGTGACGCCGGCGATGATGGGCGCCACCGCGCGCAGCGGGCTGATGAAACGGGCGATGAACACCGCCCAGATGCCCCAGCGCCGGAAGGCCAGAACACCGCGGCCATACATCCGCCGGTGCCGTTTCGGCAGGTGCTGCCGCACGAAGGCCGGGCCAAGCCAGCGCGACAGCCAGAAGCCCAGCGCATCGCCCAGGATGGCGCCGAAGATGGTGGCCAGCAGCACCGGCCAGACCGGCACCGTGCCGCTGCCGATCAGCAGGCCCAGCCCCAGCAGCAGGGCGGAGCCGGGCAGGAAGATGCCGATCAGCGGCAGCGATTCGATGAAGGCGATGCCGAAGGCGATGACGGGCGCCCAGGCGGCATTCGCCTCCACCCAGGCCACCATCGGGGCGATGAACTGCTCCATGCCGCCGGCCCCGCCGCTCAGCCCTCCGCCGCCTTGGCCTGGGCGCGCAGCCGCGAGGCGGCGCTGACGCCCCTGATGCTGGCATAGATCGCCCAGAGCAGCAGGATCGCCGTCACCCCCAGGAAGCTGGCGCTGATCGGCCGTTCGTAGAACACGGCCAGGTCACCGCGCGACAGCAGCATGGCCCGGCGCAGATGTTCCTCCATCAACGGGCCAAGGATGAAGCCCAGCAGCAGCGGCGCCGGCTCGAACTTCAGCTTGATCATGACGTAGCCGAGCACGCCGAAGGCCATCACCACCAGCACGTCGAAGTAGCTGTTGTTGATGCTGAAGACACCGATGCAGATGAACAGCAGGATGGCCGGATACAGGATGGAATAGGGAATCCGCAGCATCCGCACCCACAGCCCGATCAGCGGGATGTTCAGGATCAGCAGCATGATGTTGCCGAGCCAGAAGCTGGCGATCAGCCCCCAGAACAGCTCGGGATATTCCGTCATCAGCCGCGGCCCGGGCTGGATGCCCTGGATGATGAGCGCGCCCAGCATCAGCGCCATCACGGAATCGCCCGGGATGCCGAGGGTGAGGGTTGGGATGAAGGCGGTCTGGGCGGCGGCGTTGTTGGCCGATTCCGGGGCGGTGATGCCCTCGATCGCGCCCTTGCCGAAGCGGGACGGATCCTTGGCGACCTTCTTCTCCACCGCATAGGACATGAAGGAGGCGATGGTGCCGCCCGCGCCCGGCAGCGCGCCGAAGAAGCTGCCGACGCCGGTGCCGCGCAGCATCGGCTTCCAGGAGGCCTTCCAGTCGGCCTTGGTCGGCATCATCGACCGCATGGTGATCTTCTGGGCCGCGACCTCGGCATTGGTGACGCGCCCGATGGAGCCGATCACCTCCGCCACGCCGAAGATGCCCATGGCGATGGCGACCAGGCTGACGCCATCGGACAGATAGGGCACATCGAAGGTGAAGCGCTGCTGGCCGGTCTGCACATCGGTGCCGACCATGCCAAGGCACAGGCCGAACAGCACCATGGCGATGCCCTTGGCCGGCGAGCCCTGGGCCAGCGTGGCGGCGGCCACCAGGCCCAGCAGCATCATGGCGAAGTAGTCCGCCGGGCCGAAGGAAAGCGCCACCTCCGACAGCTTGGGCGCGAACAGCGTCAGGATGACGATGCCGAGGCTGGCGCCGACGAAGGAGGCGATGGTGGTCATGAACAGTGCGACGCCGGCCCGGCCCTGCTTGGCCATCGGATAGCCGTCGAGACAGGCGACGGCGGCGGACGGCGTGCCCGGCAGGTTCAGCAGGATCGACGCGGTGGAGCCACCATAGGAGGCGCCGTAATAGATGCCCGCCAGCATGATGATCGCGGTGGTCGCCGGCACGTGGAAGGTCAGCGGCAGCAGCATGGAGATGGTGGCGAGCGCCCCGATGCCCGGCAGCACACCGATGAAGGTGCCGAGGAAGACGCCGAGGAAGCAGTAGAACAGGTTTTCGGGCGTGAGGGCGGTGGCGAAGCCCATCCCGAGCATGCCGAGGACTTCCATGCTCAGTAGCTCCACCAGCGGAAGGCAGGCACGGGAATGCCGAGCCCCTTCGTGAAGACCAGGACGGCCATGACGGACAGCGCCGCGGCGAGGATGGCCGTGCGCAGCCAGCGCTGCTTCTGCTCGGCCAGGGCGACGACGAAGACCAGCGCCACGGTGGCCGGCACCAGGCCGGCGGGCTCGATCAGGAAAGCAAAGGACAGGCCGCCGGCAATGATGGCCAGAAGAGGCCGAATGGCCGGGACCGGCATCTCACCCTTGCGGAAGAAAGCCGGGACCAGAATCAGCAGGCCGAACAGAGCATTCAGCAGACCAAGCCCCGCTGGAAAGGCACCCGGACCCATTCGGCGAAGCTCACCGAGATTGTAATGATTCTGCGCGTGCCACAGGAACCAGAGGCCGAAGATCAGGAGCAGTGATCCCCCGATGATATCCGTCCAGTCTCTCCTCTGCATCCCCTCGACCTCTCCCAATGCTTGTATCCCGGCGATGTTCCCGCCGGGCCGCGCTCCGTGACACATTGCTCAAATATTGCAAGACAGAAAGCTTGGACGCAATGACCCGCATCCGTCCAGGGCGTTGCGGCGCATGAAGAGCCGCGGTCAAAAAAAAGCGCGCGGCCCTGCGGCCGCGCGCCTTCCGGTCAGGATGGGTGAGAGGAGGCTATTCGAGGCGGGCGCCGGAGATCCGCACCACCTCGCGCCACATCGGACGCTCCCGCGCCGCGCGCTCGGCGGCCTGTTCCGGCGTGCCGTAGAGGGCGCGGGCGCCGGTGCGCAGGAAGCGTTCCTGCATCGCCTGGGTCTCCGACACCTCCTTGATCGCGGCCGCCGCACGCTGGGTGATGGCGGACGGAACGCCGGCCGGGAAGGCCATGGCGCACCAGGAGGTGACGACGAAATCGGGCACCCCGGCCTCCGCCATCGTCGGCACGTCCGGCAGGGTCGGCCAGCGCTCGGCGCTGGTCACGGCCAGCGCGCGCATCTGGCCGCTGGCGATGATGGGGACATAGGAGGCGAGGTTGTCGAGCGCGAAGGTGATGTCGCCACCCAGCAGCGCCGGAATCGTCTGCGCCGCGCCGCGGAAGGGCACATGCACGCCCTCGATCCCCAGCCGGTTGATGAACATGGAGCCCGAGAGATGCGGCGTGGTGCCAACCCCCGGCGAGCCGTAATTCACCCCACCCTGCTTCGTCTTGGCCCAGGTGATGAAGTCCTGCAGATTGGTCGCCGGCACATGCGCCGTCGGCACCGCCAGCACATTGGGCAGTTCCCAATGCATGGAGATCGGCGAGATGTCCTTTTCCGGATCATAGGGCAGGCGGGCATAGAGATACTGGTTGATCGACCAGCCGCCCACCGTCACCGGGCCCATCGTATAGCCATCCGGCGTGCTTTTCGCGATCTGGTCATGGCCGATATTGCCGCCGGCGCCGGGCCGGTTCTCGATCACGAAGGGCTGGCCCAGCTTCTGGGAGAGCTGTTCGGCAACCAGGCGGGCCAGCACGTCGGTGGACCCGCCCGGCGGCCAGGGCACGATCACGCGCACGGGGCGGGCGGGCCATTGCGACTGCCCCAGAGCAGGGGAGGCGAGCGGCGGAAGGGTGGCGGCGAAGGGCGCGCCAAGCGTCGTGCCCAGCAGGGCGCGGCGGCTGATGGTCATTTCTTAGTGTCTCCTGGACGTGTCGACCGGGCGAGGATACCGCCCGGAAAGGGCGGAGGCTACAGCCTCGCGCCCTGATCCCATTCAGGCGTCCCGGCGCGCCTGGTTGTTCCGGGTGGCCTGGGAAATGCTGCCGATCGCACGCGGGTCCGGGCCGGGATGCACCTCCATGGGACTGGTATCCTGCATGCCCTTGCCGGCGGTGCGGCCCGGTTGCGGATGGTGCGGCTTCTGCGCCTGGCGGCGCGCCAGGGCCTGGCGCAGCGCCGCCGTGTTGCGTTCCGCCTGCCGTGTCGCGCGGCGTTCCTGCCGAACCTCCGACTTCCGGGCGAATTGCGCGTTCACCCGGCGCAGCGCCGCGGCAAAGGCCTGCTTCTTCTGCAACAGCTTCTCCGCCGCACTCGCCGCGCCCCGGGCATCGCCCTTGCCCCGACGGGCGCGGCTGGCTTCGCGCACCAGATCGCGGGCACGGCCATGTTCGGTGCGCAGGCGCTGCGCCAAGGCACGCAGATCATCGGGGGACAGCTCGGCCAATGCCGGGTGGTGGCTCGGCGCCACCAACTGCGACTCCTCATGCGAGAGCAGGCGCTGCTCTTCTTTCCGGGTGATGGCCATGGTCACACTCCTCCAGACAAATGGAGAGATTGTAACGCATGACGCGCCTTCAAGGTTGCAGAATTGTTATCTGCGCCTCAGGCTTCCCCCAACCGATGTTTGCCGAAGGGCAGGCTGCGCAGCCGCCGTCCGGTCAAGGCCGCCACCGCATTGGCCACCGCCGGGGGCACGCCGGGCGTGCCGGGTTCCCCCACCCCGCCCATCGGCGCGCCGCTTTCGACGATCCGCACATGCACCTTCGGCATCTCCGCCCGCGACAGGATGCGGTAGCTGTCGAAATTGCGCTGCTGCGGCTGGCCACCCTCGAAGACCACCTCCTCGAAGGCCGCCGAGGACAGGCCGATGCAGGCCGCACTTTCCACCTGCGCCTTGATGATGGCGGGGTTCACGATGCTGCCGGGATCGATGGCGACGAAGATGTCGTGCACCAGCACCTCCCCCTCCCGCAGCGACACCTCCGCCACCGTCGCGACCTCCGACCCGAAGGGAGAGGCCATGGCGAGGCCCCGCGCCCGGCGCGTGCCGTCCGCCGCCTGATAGGGACCGCGCCGCCAGCCGCCGGACAGCTCCATCACCGCATCCAGCAGCGCCAGATGGCGCGGGGATTCGGCCAGATGGGCGCGCCGGAACGCCAGGGGGTCGGCGCCGGCGGCTTCCGCCACCTCATCCAGGAAGGACTCATAGAAAAAATCGTTCATGGAATGGCCGACGGAGCGCCAGAAGCCGATATTGACCGGATGCGGCACATGCACCCAGTCCACCCGCCGGTTCGGGATGGCATAGGGCTTGAACGCCACACCCTCCACCGCCGAGGTGTCGAGCGGCGGGGTTCCAAGCCGCGCCGTCCCGAAATGTTTGGCGACAGGCCCCTCACCGGGCACCGTCGCGTGGAAGGCGACGATCCTGCCGGCGGCATCCAGCCCAGCCCGCAGGCGCGCCATGCTCAGCGGACGATAGGCATCCCGGGCGAATTCCTCCTCCCGCGTCCAGATCACCTTCACCGGCCGCTCCACCGCCCGGGCCAGGCGGATGGCCTGGTTCATCGGGTGGATGCTGCCATAGGTGAAATGCCGGCCGAAGAAGCCGCCCAGCAGCGGGGTGTGGATGCGGATCTTCTCCTCGGCCAGCTCCGATTCCCGCGCCGCGATGGACCGGAAGGCCTCCGGCGACTGGTTCGGCGTCCAGACATCCAGAGTGCCGTCCGCGTTGAAGCGCACGGTGGCGGAGGGCGGCTCCAACTGCGCATGGGCGAGGTAGGGCGCGTCGTAATCCGCCGTCACCACCTTGGCGGCGCCCCGCAGGGCGGTGGCGGCATCGCCCTGCATGTCCCGCGCCGGATTGCCGGGCGCATCGGCCTGGGTGCGCAAGGCCTCCAGCATGCCGGGCGAGGAGAAATCCTCCGCCACCACGGGCTGGCCGCTGAGAGCGGTCCAGGCGATCTCGGCCGCCGCCGCCGCCTTGCGGGCACGCCAGAAACTGTCGGCGAGCACGGCCACGGCGCCGGGCAGGCGGTGGACGGAGTGCACGCCGGGCATCGCCTTCAGCGCGGCCTCGTTCAGCACCTCCCCGGGCTCGGCGCCGGCGCGGGGGGCGTGGATGACCGCGCCCTGAAGCATGCCGTCGACGCGAATATCGATGCCGTATTGCGCCTGGCCCGTGCTCTTGGCGCGGGTGTCGAGGCGTTTCTGGGGCGTGCCGATCAGGCGGAAGGCGCCGGTCCTGGGCTCGGCGTCGCCGGGCACCGGCAGGGCGGCGGCGGCCTCCGCAAGCTCGCCATAGGGGATGCGGCGCGAGGAGGCCGCATGGACGACGAAGCCCGGCTCCGTCGTCAGCTCGCCCAACGGCACGCCCAGCCGCTGCGCGCCCGCCGCCAGCAGCATCGCCCGCGCGGTGGCCCCCAGGACGCGGAAATGGGCAAAGGTGTTGCGTATCGAAAAACTGCCGCCGGTGACGCGGCGGGTGCCATTGAACAGCACCTGGTAGTCCGCGCCGGCGGGTGCCGTCTGCACCTCGAAGGCGGCGAGGTCGGCATCCAGCTCCTCCGCCACGATCTGGGCGACCGCGGTGTGGATTCCCTGCCCGCCCTCCGCGAAGGGGTTTTGCAGCAGGATGCGGCCATCGGGGCGGATGGTCAGGTAGGAGGGCACCTTGCGGGCATGTGCCAGCCCGCCCATGGCCTGGGCGCGGGCCGGGCGCTGCGGGATGCCGAGCGCCAGCAGCAGCCCGCCCCCCAAGGCGGCGGCGAGCGTCGCGCGGCGGGACAGGTTCAGCGGCGCGTCCCCCTGAAGGGCGGCCGCCAGCGCATCGTCAGGACGGGTCATGGCCGGTTCGCCCCTCATGCCGCATCCGCCGCCTGGCGGATGCCGGCGGCGATCATGTTGTAGGTGCCGCAGCGGCAGAGATTGGTCATCGCGCCGGCGATATCCGCCTCGCTCGGCTTCGGGGTTTCCTTCAGCAAAGCGGTGGCCGCCATCAACTGGCCGGACTGGCAATAGCCGCATTGCGGCACATCCAGCGCCACCCAGGCGCTGACCAGCCGGGCACCGACCGGGTCCTGTTCCACCGCCTCGATGGTCGTGATGGCCTGCCCGGCGACGCTGTCCACCGGCACCTGGCAGGACCTCATGGCCATGCCATCCACCAGCACCGTGCAGGCGCCGCACTGCGCGACGCCGCAGCCGTATTTCGTGCCGGTCAGGCCGAGCGTGTCGCGCAGCACCCAGAGCAGCGGGGTGTCATCCTCCACCTCCAGCTGGTGTGCCGTGCCGTTGACGGTGATCTGGACCATTGAGGGGCTCCTGCTGCCGTCGCCACCGCGCGCCAGAATGCGCGAAGTCTCGCGTGACGGGGACCGCTTGTCGAGATTTTCGCGCCCGGATGCGCGATTGACGGGACTATGCCGCAACGCTTTGATGTCGAAATGTTCAGACTCACCGAAATCCCCGAAATCATGCTTGCGCAGAACCCGCCTTGGACAGTCGCGGCTGCCTTGCAGAAGCGATGGTTCGGTGGGGCTCCGCAAATCTATCCGGCGGTCGGCGAGCCCGACACGACAACCGTAACGATGAAATGGCTGCTCGGCCACGACCGCATGAAGTCATTTTATGATGAAAACATCATCACGCCAAGAATTTGGCAAACACCGAACAGCGAAGCGATTCTGGTCAAGCGACTGCGAGACCAGGGTGCAATCCCAGCGACCGGAAGGACGGTGACTTTCGGCAATATTTGCGCGCCCACCAACATTCTGGAGAAATCCTATTTCCAGAGCTTGGCGTATAAAACCAATAAATTGAAAGATCCCCTGGACGACGTATTTGGTGCGCTCGGGAGCTTCAATTTCCGATTCCTTGCTTCGGGCCGACTGGAAAAACTCAACAACACAAACTGCGTCGTCACCGTAGAGAGCGTAAGAGTCTACATTCAAGACAAGTACGATTTCGATGGATTTCAATGGCTGGGCTGTTGGAGCAAGCTACTTAATTCTGTTCAGAAACTCCCAAGCCCCTTACATACTTCGCTCACAAATTATGACTACGCCCTGTGGCGCAAGATTCATGGCAAGGGCGGCGATTTCCTCGTCTATTCCGACACGATGCTGATCCCCGAAGCGACTCCCTGGTCCTTCAGGGCCAACCTCCCAGGGTCATTTCTCGACACCCCGATCTGGTCACCGCTGGCACCAGCGAGCACCCCTCTGCAATCACCCTGGATGACCACTCCGCCCCCCGGCGCCCGCCGCATTGTCACGGAGCCAGGCGACACCCTTTCAGGGCTCGCCGCGACTTATTATTCGGATTGGCGCTATTGGCCGCTCATCTGGGATCAGAATCGCGCCGTGATCGGCCCCCTGCCCTCCACACTCGCCACCGGCCTGACCCTGGAACTCGCGTCATTGCACGGCTTCTCCGAAGCGGTGCTGGACGGTGCCAAAAGACGGGCGCCGAAATGGAAGAACAACGAGATACGGTGAACGCGGCGATCAGGGCCAGCCGGTCTCCGGCGGCAGCGACATCAGGATGGCCTCCACATTGCCGCCGGTCTTCAGCCCGAAGATGGTGCCGCGGTCATACAGCAGGTTGAATTCCACGTAGCGGCCGCGGCGCATCAGCTGGTGGGCGCGCTCGGCCTCGGTCCAGGGCTCGTGCATCCGCTGGCGGACGATGGCGGGATAGGCTTCCAGGAAGGCCAGGCCGACATCCTTGGTGAAGGCGAAATCGGCCTCGATCCCATGGCCCGGGGTGCGGTCGCCCAGCCAGTCGTAGAAGATGCCGCCCAGCCCGCGCGGCTCGTTGCGGTGCGGCAGGAAGAAATACTCGTCGCACCATTGCTTGAAGCGCGGGTAGTAGCTGGGGTCGTGGCGGTCGCAGGCGGCCTTGTAGGCGGCGTGGAAGACCTCCGCATCCGCCAGGCTGTGCGGCGCGGCGTGGTCCATCGGCGTGATGTCGCCGCCGCCGCCGAACCAGGCGCGGGTGGTGACGATGAAGCGGGTGTTCATATGCACCGCCGGCACCCGGGGGCTGCGCTGATGCGCGACCAGCGAGATGCCGGTGGCCAGGAAGCGCGGATCGGCCTCCGCCCCCGGGATCTGCTTGCGGAATTCGGGGGAGAATTCGCCGAAGACGGTGGAGACGTTCACCCCCACCTTCTCGAACACCCGCCCCTTCATCACGGACATCACCCCGCCGCCGCCCTCCGGCCGGTCCCAGGCGGTGCGCTGGAAGCGGCCGGCGGGCAGGGCGGCATGGGGGCCGCTGGCCAACTCGTCCTCGATCGCCTCGAATTCCGCGCAGATCCGGTCGCGCAGCTCCTCGAACCAGGCCCGGGCGGGGGGCAGCATCGGGTGGTCGGCGGGGGCGGCGCCCGGGGCGGGGCTGGACATGGGCGGCTGGTCGGTCATGGCGGCGGGTCCTCGGCTGGCGCCTCTCGGCTGGGCGCGCAAGGCGTGAAGATTGGCAGGGGGTTAACCGGATGGCGACCCTGGCGACACGCCGCGTGGCTTTCGCGCCAAAGCATTGGTGTTCCGGCGCAACAGCGGATGGACACCGCCACAACCCACCCTTTATATGCGGCGCAGCGCCATTTCGGCAGCCGAGGCCTGAGCGCCCGTCGCGCAAGCGTCGGCACCCCCTCGACCCTCCGGGCTGGCGCAGAGTGTTTCGCGGCGATGCGGGTCGCCTGGCGGTCTCATCGGACTGGCAAATGACCCCGAAGGCGGCTCCAGCCGCTCCAGGGTCCGGCCGGTTCGGTCGGCCCCGTGAGCGGCAGGCGGAAAAGGACGACGAGATGGCCGAGACAATGGTGCCCGCCGGGGCATCGCAGGGTGCCGGGCACGGTTCTGCGCCCGTTGGCGAGACACGGCGCGATTTCCTGACCTTGAGCACGGCCGCCTTCGCGGCGGTCGGCGTGGGTGCCGTGGTGTGGCCCTTCATCAGCTCCATGAACCCCGCACGGGACGTGCTGGCGCTTGCCTCCACCGAGGTGGATCTGACGCCGATCGCGGTCGGCCAGGCGGTCACCGTGGTCTGGCGCGGCAAGCCGGTTTTCGTGCGCCACCGCACGCCCGAGGAGATCGAGGTCGCACGGGCGACGCCGCTGTCCCAGTTGAAAGACCCCGCGACGGACCAGAGCCGCGTACAGCGCGAAGGCTGGCTGGTCGTGGTCGGCGTCTGCACCCATCTGGGTTGCGTGCCGCTCGGCCAGAAGCCGACGGATGCCAAGGGTGATTACAATGGCTGGTTCTGCCCCTGCCATGGCAGCCATTACGACACCTCGGGCCGAATCCGGGTGGGTCCCGCACCGCTGAACCTTGCGGTTCCGGACTACAGCTTCACATCCGACACGCAAATCCGGATCGGCTGAGGGCGGCTGGGTGCGGTATCGTCCGCGCCCAACCCTCGGCCTCCACTGAGGAGCCAGGCACGATGGCCATCGGCCTTCACGACAGCACTATCCAGAACCCCGTGATCCGCTGGGTCGACCAGCGCCTGCCGGTGTTCACCATGATGCAGAAGGAGTACGGGAGCTTCCCGACTCCGCGCAACTTCAACTATTTCTGGAATTTCGGCGCGCTCGCCATGGTCACGCTGATGATCATGATCGCGACCGGCATCTTCCTGGCGATGAACTACACGCCGCACACCGCCCATGCCTTCGACAGCGTCGAGCGCATCATGCGGGACGTGAACTACGGCTGGCTGATCCGCTACGTGCACATGAACGGCGCCTCGATGTTCTTCATCGTGGTTCTCGTCCATATCTGGCGCGGCATGTACTACGGCTCCTACAAGGCGCCGCGGGAATTGCTGTGGATCTTCGGTGTCGTCATCTTCCTGCTGATGATGGCCACCGCCTTCATGGGCTACGTGCTGCCCTGGGGCCAGATGTCCTTCTGGGGCGCCACGGTCATCACCAACCTGTTCAGCGCCTTCCCGCTGGTCGGCGAGCACATCGTGACCTGGCTCTGGGGCGGCTTCTCCGTGGACAATCCCACGCTGAACCGCTTCTTCAGCCTGCACTACCTGCTGCCCTTCGTGATCGCCGGCGTCGTCTTCCTGCATGTCGCCGCGCTGCACATCACCGGGTCCAACAACCCGCTCGGCATCGACCCCAAGGGGCCGCAGGACACCCTGCCCTTCCACCCGTACTACACGGCGAAGGACAGCGTCGGCCTGATCGTCTACTTCATCGTCTTCGCCGCGCTGGTCTTCTTCGCGCCGAACTACCTCGGCCACCCGGACAACTACATCCCGGCGAACCCGCTGGTGACGCCCGCGCATATCGTGCCGGAATGGTACTTCCTACCGTTCTACGCCATCCTGCGCGCGGTGCCGGACAAGCTCGGCGGCGTGCTGCTGATGTTCGGCTCGATCGCGGTGCTGTTCGTGCTGCCCTGGCTCGACACCTCCCCGGTGCGGTCCATGCGCTTCCGCCCCATCGCGAAGTGGGCGCTGTATCTCTGGCTGGTCGCCTTCTTCGTCCTGATGTGGGCGGGCGGCAAGCCGGCGGAGGAGCCCTATGTGACGATCTCCCGCATCGCCACCGCCTATTACTTCGCCTACTTCCTGGTTGTCCTGCCCCTGCTTGGCCGCCTTGAACGGCCGTTGTCGCTGCCCGAGAGCATCGCCATGCCCGTCCTCCGCGGTGGCGGACCGGTGATGGCGGGCGCCGCGGCGAAGCCGATGGAGAAGGCCTGATGCGTGACCTCAAGCGGGGCTTCCGCAACCTGCTCGGCGCCCTGGCGCTGGGCGCCGCCACCCTCGGTGGCGGCCTGGCCCTCACCACCCCGGCCCGCGCGGCCGGGGAGGCGATCGCCATCCCGGATGCCGGCTTCAGCTTCGCCGGCTTCTTCGGCACCTTCGACCGCGGCGCCGCCCAGCGCGGCCTGCAGGTCTACAAGGAAGTCTGCGCCGCCTGCCATGGCATGTACCAGCTCTCCTACCGCAACCTGCTGGAGATCGGCCTGAGCGAGGAGCAGGTTCGCGCCATCGCCGCCACCTTCGAGGTGCGGGACGGTCCGAACGACATGGGCGAGATGTTCGACCGCCCGGCACGCCTGTCCGACCGCTTCCGCCGCCCCTTCGCGAATGAGCTGGCGGCGCGCGCGGCGAACAACGGCGCCTATCCGCCGGACCTGTCGGTCATGGCCAAGGCCCGCCCGAACGGCGCCAACTACCTGCATGCGCTGCTGGTCGGCTATGTCGAGCCGCCGCCCGGTTTCACCGTGGCGGAGGGCATGTACTACAACGCCTATTTCCCCGGCCATCAGATCGCCATGCCGGCGATCCTGAACCCGGACCAGGTGGAATATGCCGATGGCACCGCCGCGACGGTGGACCAGATGGCGCGCGACGTGACCACCTTCCTCGCCTGGGCGGCGGAGCCGGAGACGGAGCAGCGCCGGGCCATGGGCATCCGCATCATCCTGTTCCTGATCGTGCTGGGCGGCCTGACCTATGCCGTGAAGCGCAAGGTCTGGGCGGATGTGAAGCACTGAAGCTGACAACCCGTCAGTTTCGGCAAAGGGCCGTCCCGGCAGGGGCGGCCCTTTTTCGTTGAGGGCCCCCTTTTCGTTGGAGGCCAGGAAGGCTTCATGCCGCCGGCCTGCCATTGTAGAAGCCCCTGCCACCGAGGAGCCCCGCCGCCATGTCCGAAACCATCACCCCCGTCATCGGCCTGATCGGCGGCTCCGGCTTCTATGACATTCCCGGCCTGGAAGGCCGCGAATGGAAGCATGTGGCCAGCCCCTGGGGGGAGCCTTCGGATGCGATCCTGCACGGCACCGTCGCCGGCGTGGCGGTGCGCTTCCTGCCGCGCCATGGCCGCGGTCACCCCACCCCACCCTCCGCGCTGAATTACCGCGCCAATATCGACGCGATGAAGCGCGCCGGCTGCACCGAGATCATCTCCCTCTCGGCCGTGGGGTCATTGAAGGAGGAACTGCCGCCGGGCCATTTCGTGATCGTCGACCAGTTCATCGACCGCACCTTCGCGCGCCAGAAATCCTTCTTCGAGACCGGCTGCGTCGGCCATGTCTCCGTGGCGCATCCGGTCTGCCCGCGGCTGGGCGATGCGCTCGAAGCCTCGGCGCGGAAGCTGGGCCTGCCGGTGACGCGCGGCGGCACCTACATGGTCATGGAAGGCCCGCAATTCTCCACCAAGGCGGAGAGCCTGCTGTACCGGAGCTGGGGCTGTTCGGTGATCGGCATGACCAACATGCCCGAGGCGAAACTGGCGCGGGAGGCGGAGCTTTGCTACGCGACCGTCGCCATGGTGACGGATTTCGACTGCTGGCACCCGGACCATGATGCTGTGACGGTGGACCAGGTGGTGAAGGTGCTGTTCGGCAATGCCGACAAGGCGCGGGCGCTGGTCGCCGATGTGGTGCCGGGCCTGGGCGCGCCGCGCGGCCCCTGCCCGGCCGGCTGCGACCGGGCGCTGGAACATGCGCTGATCACCGCGCCGGAGATGCGCGACCCCGCGCTGATGGCGAAGCTGGATGCGGTGGCCGGGCGGGTGCTGCGCCCGGCGGGGTGAAATCATAAAGCGGGCCGGTTGCCTGACCGGTCCGAGGCCGCGAATGCGGCCCGGCGCCTGAGGGCCTGGAAAGGCATACCCACGGTCGATGAAATCGGCCGTTGGTATCAGTCCTTCACTTCCTCCAGCCGCACCGCCAGGTCGCCGGTCTGCGCCGCGCCCTCGCGCTTGCGGCGCCGCAGCACGATCGGGACGATGACCACGATCAGCGCCAGCAGCAGGATCACCCAGAAGGGATAGACCGGCTGGTTGCTGTTGGGCGTCCAGATCGGGATCATAATGAGCAGAGCGAGGCTGATCCCCGCCGTGATGTAGTAGCCGAGCATGACCGTCAGCTCCCCAGATGCTTGGCGAAGAAGGCCAGGGTGCGGGCCTGCGCCACATCGGCATCGGCCGGCTTGTAGGAGCCACGCTCATCGCAGCCGAAGCCGTGGCCGGCGCCCTGGTAGACGAAGATCTCGACGCCCGGCTGGGCCTGGCGGATCAGCTCCACATCGCTCATCGGGATGGAGGCATCGACCTCCCCGAAATGCAGCTGCACCGGGCAGCCGGGGATTTCGGTGCGGGTGCCGGCGATGCCGCCGCCATACCAGCCGCAGGCGGCCTTGAAGCTGGTGCTGCGCGTGGCGCCCCACCAGGCGATGGTGCCACCCCAGCAATAGCCGACGATGCCCTTGGCGGCGGTGCCCGGCAGCGCGGCGGCGGCGGCCTCGATGTCCAGCATCGTGCCCTTCTCATCCACCTTGGCGCGCAGGTCGCGGCCACGGGCCACATCCTCCGCCGCATAGCCAAGCTCCACGCCGCGCTCGACGCGGTCGAACAGGGCTGGGCAGATCACGGCATAGCCCTCGGCGGCCAGGGCGTCGCAGACATGGCGCATATGGCGGTTCACGCCGAAGATTTCCTGCACCACCACGAGCGCCCGCTTCGCATCGGCAGGGCCGGCACTGTAGGCGTTGAGGCGGTGGCCGTCGGCGGCGGTCAGCTCGATCTGCATGGCGTATCCCGTCAATCAGGTTTCGGGCCTTGGCGGAGGGCAGGATCGCATCCGCGGCCGGTTGGATGCTAGTCTCCCCGCATGGGCGACCTCGTCAACCTCAACCATGCGCGCAAGGCGCGGGCGAAGCAGCAGGCGCAGGCCGATGCGGCCGCCAACCGCGTGAAGCACGGGCGCAGCAAGGTGGAAAAGCTGGCCGACCGGCAGGCGGCGGCGCGGCGGGACGCGCTGCTGGATGGCGCGAAGCAGGACGAGCCGAAGAAGGATTAGCGCTGTTTTCTAAGGATCCACCCGAAATGGATGCTTCGCCTTCAGCTGCCAGGAAATTCCGCCTCGGACCGGAGAAAATTCATCAGCAGCCTTGCGGTCTCATCGGTTTCGAGAACCGCGTCGACGCATAGTATTTGGATATCGAGTGGGCACGATATCTTCACCTCGGGCACGGCACGGATCTCGGATATTAAAGCGCGCCAACTGGCCCGCAAGGCGACCATCGAGCGAGGATCCAATTGCTGATTGAAGCCCACGCAGCCGTTTGTGAACAGCCGTTCTTCAGATGTCCATGCGCGGCTTTTCTGTATCTCGTCATACCCGGCATTGATCCGACCCATGAAAAAGAATTCTGGCTTTCCGGCATGATGCAGCAGCCTTGCGAAGCCAACGGGCATGAGGGCTATGTCCATTGGCTTTTCGGGCCGGCCCGCCTGAAGCAGACCAGCCTCCTCCAGGATTTCCCGCCGCATCGCCGGCATCAATAGGTTCATCAACGGAAATTCGCCGGCTGGAAGCTTCTCGGCATCCAGCCAGTCGACGGACCCGGAGCCACTGGGCGCCAGCATTCCACCACTGGCGACGCTTTCCACCCGTTGTCGAGTCAGGAAGACATGCATGTCGGATGTTATCAGGATCGCGGAGACGCCGATGACATTGGCCGATGCGGATGCCGGCAGGGAAGATGAAACAAGATTCGAGAGAGGGCGAAGTTCGCGGCAGCTTTCCGCTGTGCGGGTGGTGAAAAGCGAGAAGCCATCGTAAACCAGAACGCCCGCCACTTCCCGCATCTCATCCTCGAACTCATGCACCACGAATCCGGAGGAATAATCGGTGGCAAGCAAGGCATAATAATCCGTCTCCTGAACAATCCCTTGAACAACAACCAAATTTCCTTCCGCCGTGAGGATGTCGGCGGCCAGGCGACATTTGTCTTCATTGCGGATGCTGGCGCCCTGGATTATTTTCTCGTGGACGCGCAACTTCATCACTTTATAGGTGGCGGATTCCGTCGGCTCGAATTTCTTTCCCTTCTTCACCTTGATGTCCTGGCCAGCGACCAGGGCGCGACATACGGACGGGCTCCAGACAGCGATGCCATTGGTGAATTGCCGCAAAACGTACTCGCTCTGGATGTAGTCGTGAGGCAGGGAGATCGACAGAAACTCCTCGCGCCCCTGTATCTGATGTCCTTCCAGTTTTCTTCTCACCAGGTTCGGCATCGCGTCTCTGACACTTTTCGCATGGATGGCATACGCGAGCAGAAGAGAGGTCAGCGCCAATATGGCGCCGGCCACCGTGGCAATTGACGGAGCACTCCAGATCGAGACCGCCGCGGCCGAGGTGCGGGAGACATCGATCATGAGATAGACAAAACCGATCACGGAAATCATCGCGCCGATAATGCCCAGGACATTCGCATAAAATACTTCTCGTTGTCGCTTGAGCACAAACCGCTCTTCTTGCGCGGTCAGAAGGCCGCGCAGGATGGCGCTTTTCGGCTTTCCCGCTTCTCGCTGCTGTCGTTCCAGCTCCGCGACTCTCAGCTTCCAGACGCCCAGGTGGGTGCGATCTCGATCGAACTCCCGCCCATGGACACCCAGGACGCCCAGGAGTTTATCTCTGACCCAGCTCCGCATGATCGGCAATTTATCCGGCAGTTGACATTCGAACTAATCTGTCACACATCCAAACTGTGGTGAAGTCGATGTGTTGCTTATTCGATAGATATTGGATCGTGCTGGTCTGGTTGGCTGCCGAAAATTGGATGGCGCGATCATTCGAAGGAATGGAGGGGTCCGCTGTGGGCCAGGTTCGTTGGGCTAGCGCGACGCCCTCCACACAGGCAGGGCGGCCCAGGCACCGCAGGCTCAAGGCGCTCACCGGCCGCGCGCCCGAAGAATACACCGGCAAGGTCTGGACCTCGACGCCAGGGCTCATCATCATCGGCCGGATGCGCCAAATGCTGGGACCGAATACCTAAGCCGATGCAGAGCCCCGACTTCGATCCGGCCGCCACAGGTTGGCGTATCGTCACCCCCTCCGGCCTTCCGGCGGTGGCCGATCCGCTCTGGGTGCGGGGGGCCGAATACGGCTTCCAGGCGCGAGCGGACCACGCCAATGGGCGCGGCGTCATCCATGGCGGCATCCTCGCCACCTTCATGGACCACAGCCTGGGGCTGATGGTGCGGCAGGCGATCGGCGGGGGCATGAACCTCGCCACCATCCAGCTCGATTTGCACTACCTGGCCGCGGCCATGCCGGGGCAGTTCCTGGTGGGATCAGGGGAGATCACGCGGCAGACCCGCAGCGTGGTCTTCGTGCGCGGCCTGCTGAAGGCGGGCGACACCAGCGTGGTGGCCGCCACCGGCGTCTGGAAGATCCTGGCCGCGCGGTGACGCGGCCCGCGCCCATGGTCTAGAAGGCGCCAGCGACAGACGGAGACCATTCATGAAAATCACCTGGTTCGGGCATTCGGCCTATCGCCTGGAATTCGGCAATTCGGTCGTGATGATCGACCCCTTCCTGACCGGCAATCCCGTGTTCCAGGGCGATGCCGAGGCGGCCAGCGCCGGCGCCACCCATGTGCTGCTGACGCATGGCCATAGCGACCATGTCGGCGACACGCTGGCGATCCATCAGCGCACCGGCGCCAAGGTGGTGGCGAATTTCGAGATCTGCATGTGGCTGGCCCGCCAGGGGCTGAAGGCCATGGACCCGATGAACACCGGCGGCACCACCCAGCAGGATGATTTCTCGGTGACGCTGACCATCGCCTTCCACTCCTCCTCCGTCATGGACGAGAACGGCATCACCCAGGACCTCGGCCTGCCGGGCGGGCTGGTGATCACGCCGAAGGCCAAGGGCGAGCCGGTGATCTATCACATGGGCGATACCGAGGTGTTCGGCGACATGGCCCTGATCGGGGAGCTGCACAGCCCGACGGTCGCGATGGTGCCGGTGGGCGACCGCTTCACCATGGACGGCAAGCGCGGCGCCCTGGCCGTGCAGCGTTTTCTCCCGTCCGTCACCACCGCCATCCCCTGCCATTTCGGCACCTTCCCGATGATCGCCCCGGATGCCTCGGTCTTCGAGCGGGAGATGGCGGGGGCCAAGGCGAAGGTGCTGGTGCCGGAGATCGGCGTGACCTTCACGCTGTGAATTCAGGCGGGGCACGTTCTGTGTGCCCCGCCGGCCTGCGGTTGGACTGACGGCCGACCGGCATGGGCGAGAGATGGCTGTGGGAAGGGACGTTCGGTGCGTCCCCACGCCTTTGGGGCACACGCGGCAATCGTCAACGCCGCGCCCGAGGACCAGGGTTCATCCCTGCACCTGCGGGGAACACGCCCATGCGAGCATGGCGCGCGACCAGCACCGCGGTTCATCCCCGCGCCTGCGGGGAACACTCTTTCACTGAACACGGGTGGGTCATTGGCATGGGTTCATCCCCGCGCCTGCGGGGAACACGTCGGCCAGCGCCGAATCGTCCAGCAAGGCCGCGGTTCATCCCCGCGCCTGCGGGGAACACCCGGCGCGACGGCAGGCGCCAGCCCAGCCTGTCGGTTCATCCCCGCGCCTGCGGGGAACACTCGGCGTAGCAGTGGTCGCACGCGGGGCTGACCGGTTCATCCCCGCGCCTGCGGGGAACACGGCGAGGCGATGGATGCGGCGATGCACCGCCACGGTTCATCCCCGCGCCTGCGGGGAACACCTGCAGCATGACCTGAAATGCTGGCCGCCGTACGGTTCATCCCCGCGCCTGCGGGGAACACGGTCTGGTCGTGCCAGTAGACCCGAGCGCGCTCGGTTCATCCCCGCGCCTGCGGGGAACACTCACGGCGGCTGCTGAACTGGGGGCCGGTGCGAGGTTCATCCCCGCGCCTGCGGGGAACACAACGCGCCGAGCGGCACGCCAGCGTCGCTCACCGGTTCATCCCCGCGCCTGCGGGGAACACGAGGACCCCGGCGTCACGATGCCGGACCCGAGCGGTTCATCCCCGCGCCTGCGGGGAACACCTGCTGGGCGAGCAGGATGCGGATTACGACGACGGTTCATCCCCGCGCCTGCGGGGAACACGCCTGGCGGACCTGGAAGCGCAGTTGCGGGCCCGGTTCATCCCCGCGCCTGCGGGGAACACGAGGCGTCCTGGCCAGACGAGGCGGCTACGGGCGGTTCATCCCCGCGCCTGCGGGGAACACGGGCCAGAGCCTGTTCGGCGGGACCAGCGACAACGGTTCATCCCCGCGCCTGCGGGGAACACCAGCGTCAGGATTGGGGTCGGCACGACTACGCCGGTTCATCCCCGCGCCTGCGGGGAACACATCCGCGCCAGCCAGAGTACCTGAGCCTGTTCCGGTTCATCCCCGCGCCTGCGGGGAACACCCTCTCCCCTTCTTCGCCAACCTCTGCTGGTGCGGTTCATCCCCGCGCCTGCGGGGAACACTAGTGCTTCGGGTCGCGCCCGGCGTGTCGGGCCGGTTCATCCCCGCGCCTGCGGGGAACACTGCCCTCTCTGCGGATGAGCCGGTAGCGGTGGCGGTTCATCCCCGCGCCTGCGGGGAACACGAGGGCCTCGCTCATGCGTGCGCCTGGATCAGCAGGTTCATCCCCGCGCCTGCGGGGAACACAGACCCGCGCCAACCAGAAGCAGAACGTCAGCCGGTTCATCCCCGCGCCTGCGGGGAACACGCCGCCGTACAGAACGTCGAGGTCGACGGATGCGGTTCATCCCCGCGCCTGCGGGGAACACACCCGAGGCTGCATGAAGCCAGGCAGAGGGTTCGGTTCATCCCCGCGCCTGCGGGGAACACAGCTGTTCGCGCTCTGCCGACGTCTCGGCCGCCGGTTCATCCCCGCGCCTGCGGGGAACACATTCTCCAGCCGGCGATCCTGGAACGGAACGCAGGTTCATCCCCGCGCCTGCGGGGAACACAGACCCGCGCCAACCAGAAGCAGAACGTCAGCCGGTTCATCCCCGCGCCTGCGGGGAACACGCCGCCGTACAGAACGTCGAGGTCGACGGATGCGGTTCATCCCCGCGCCTGCGGGGAACACACCCGAGGCTGCATGAAGCCAGGCAGAGGGTTCGGTTCATCCCCGCGCCTGCGGGGAACACAGCTGTTCGCGCTCTGCCGACGTCTCGGCCGCCGGTTCATCCCCGCGCCTGCGGGGAACACATTCTCCAGCCGGCGATCCTGGAACGGAACGCAGGTTCATCCCCGCGCCTGCGGGGAACACAGACCCGCGCCAACCAGAAGCAGAACGTCAGCCGGTTCATCCCCGCGCCTGCGGGGAACACGAGCCGTGCCCGGCATGCGGGTCGTGCCAGACCGGTTCATCCCCGCGCCTGCGGGGAACACAGGCCACTACCGCCTCATCCTGGCGGACCCGCCGGTTCATCCCCGCGCCTGCGGGGAACACATCACCAGCGTGCCGTCAGGCATCTGGTAGGCCGGTTCATCCCCGCGCCTGCGGGGAACACGCCAGCTGGTGGACGAAGCCGACGCCTACCACCGGTTCATCCCCGCGCCTGCGGGGAACACGGGCGTGCGGTCAGCCGGCATCGTCTGTCATCCGGTTCATCCCCGCGCCTGCGGGGAACACTTCGCGCTACTCCCGCTCGTGTCCGGCACCTACGGTTCATCCCCGCGCCTGCGGGGAACACACCCGGAACGCCTGCGCGCTGGCGGCCCAGCCCGGTTCATCCCCGCGCCTGCGGGGAACACTCTGGAATTGTCGCGCCGCCCGGCATAGTCACCGGTTCATCCCCGCGCCTGCGGGGAACACGGCGGCGATGCGCTGCCGCTCGGCCAGGACGGCGGTTCATCCCCGCGCCTGCGGGGAACACGCGTCGGCAGGGTTTCCCACGGGCCAAGCTTCCGGTTCATCCCCGCGCCTGCGGGGAACACGATGACGTTCGCAGTTTCACGCAGGTTCACTTCGGTTCATCCCCGCGCCTGCGGGGAACACATCGTCGTAAAGCCACCCGTAGGAGCCGGCACCGGTTCATCCCCGCGCCTGCGGGGAACACAGCAGCGCGCCGACCGGATCGGACGTGCGGCCCGGTTCATCCCCGCGCCTGCGGGGAACACTTCAGCGCCCGGGTGTTCGGCCCGAACCGCGACGGTTCATCCCCGCGCCTGCGGGGAACACTCGCTGGTGGCCAAGGGCCTCGGCGGGTGGACCGGTTCATCCCCGCGCCTGCGGGGAACACTCTTCCTGGATACCCTTGAATATCCTGGCAGATTCATCTGTCAACGAACGTACCGATCTGAACCACCCTCTGAAGCGTGGCCAAGCGCACGGTCAAGGCAGCCCGTCCAGGCCTAGGGCGGGCAGATTGGGGGGAATTTCAGGCCCGCACCACCCCCATCACCTCCTCCGCCAAGGCGAGGGAGGCCGTCAGGCCGGGGCTCTCGATGCCGAACAGGTTCACCAGCCCCGGCACGCCATGCGTCGCCGGACCCTGGATGACGAAATCCTGCCCCGGCGCGCCCTTCGGCACCGTCTTCGGGCGAATGCCGGAATAGCCGGGGGCCAGCGCGCCATCCGGCAGTTCCGGCCACCAGCGGCGGATGGAGTCGTAGAACAGCTCCCCGCGCCGCGGATCGACATTGTAGTCGATGGCCTCGATCCATTCGACATCCGGCCCGAACCGCGCCTGACCGCCGAGATCGATGGTCAGATGCGTGCCGAGGCCGCCCGGCACCGGCACCGGATAGATCAGCCGGCTGAAGGGGGATTTTGCGGTCAGGCTGAAGTAGTTGCCCTTGGCGTAGAAGGCGCCGGGGATGTGCGCGGCGGGCATGCCCTCGATCCTGCGCGCCAGGGCCGGGGCATGCAGCCCGGCGGAGTTCACCAGCAGGTTGCAGGACAGCGCCATCGGCTCCGCCCCGCCGACCTCGATCTCCACCGCATCCCCCGCCACCCGGCCGCGCAGCACGGGGGCGTGAAAGGCGAACATGGCCCCCGCATCCTCGGCATCGCCCTGAAGCGCCAGCATATAGGCGTGGCTGTCGATGATGCCGGTGGAAGGCGAGACCAGTGCGGCGGTGCAGGACAGCGAGGCCTCCATGCCCCGCGCCTCCGCGCCCGAGATGAAGCGCAGGTCGTCCACGCCATTGGCGGCGGCGCGCTGGCGGATGCCCTCCAGCTGCTCGGCCTCCGCGTCGCTGGTGGCGACGATCAGCTTGCCGCAGTTGCGATAGGGCACGCCGTGGCTGTCGCAGTAGTCATACAGCTTCCATTTGCCGGCGACGCAGGTCTTCGCCATCAGGCTGCCGGCCTTGTAGTAGATGCCGGCGTGGATCACCTCCGAATTGCGGGAGGAGGTCTCGGTGCCGATGCCCTCCGCGGCGTCCAGCACCAGCACTTCCCGCCCCGCCTGGGCCAGCGCCCGCGCCACGGCCAGGCCGACGACCCCTGCCCCCACCACCACGCAATCCACCTGGTCCATGCTGTTCCCTCGGGCGCTTTGCCGCATGGGTATGGCAAAACGAGGCGGGCGGGGAGGGGGTGGGCGTGACACCGGCGGCTGGAGGCGGTTCAGCCGATCTCCAGCGCGTCGATCCGCCCGTCGGCGGCGAGGCCGAAGCGGAAGGTCAGCACGGCCGGGCTGCCGGGGAAGTTGCCGGAGACATTGGCGCGGACGATGCGGCGCCCCGCCTCCTCGCGGCAATCCAGGGGCTCGGCCTGCACGGCGTAGCGGGCGCTGGTCTGCTCGATCCAGGCGCGGATGGCAGGCAGGCCGGTGATGTCCTGGCCCTCGTCCCGCACCCTGGCCTGGGCGCTGAAGCAGCCCAGCAGGGCCGGCGTGTCGTGGCGGTTCTTGGCGGCGAAATAGCTGGCGAGTGTCGCCGGCAAAGTGAGGGTCATGACGCGATCCGATCCGGTGATTGGCTGGCCATGGAGATGCGCGGTAGGCTGCCGCATGGCCAGAACCGACCGGAAGGTCAGCTACTCACCCACGGGTAAGCTGGCGGATGTGACCCCCGAAATGGCCGCCGCCGGGGTGGACGCCGCGCTGCGCCTGCTGGACGGGCGCTGGAAGATGGAAATCCTGTTCCAGCTCTTCGGCGGCGGCGTGCTGCGTTTCTCCGAATTGGAGCGGGCGATTCCCGCCGTGTCGCAGAAGATGCTGACCCAGCATCTGCGGGAGCTGGAGCGTGACGGGCTCGTCACCCGCACCCTGCACGCCCAGGTGCCGCCACGGGTGGACTATGCGCTGACAGCCTGGGGGGAAGCGCTGTGCCCCGTGCTGGACGCGCTGCTGGACTGGGCGGCCCGACGGCCCGCCCAGCCTGCGCCCGCCTAGCCCTTCAGCCGCTTCCAGGCCGTGACCTGGAGCGCGGAGGCGTGCACATGCACCACCGCCGGCACCCGGCGCGGCGCCAGGGCGGCGTCGAGCACCGGTGCGATGTCGTCCTCCGTGGCGATGGTGAATCCCTCCGCCCCGAAGGCCCGGCCCCAGGCAGCGAAGTCCGGATTCACCAGATCCGCCGCGCTTGAAAAATTGCGGCCCGGATAGCGATTGGCGTGGTGCATGCCGATCGAGCCATAGGTGCGGTTGTCGGAGATCAGCAGCACCGGCGCGGCGCCGTGGCGCATGGCCGTGGCGATCTCGTTGCCGGTCATCAGCGCGCCGCCATCGCCCGTGACGGCAATCACCTGCCGCCCCGGATGCCGGATGCTGGCCGCGACCGCCATCGGCATCCCGGCGCCCATGCCGCCGACGGCGGAGCCCAGGAACATCTGGCCCGGGCGGAACGGGATGTGGCGGTGCACGAAACTCGTGAAATTGCCGGCATCCGTGGTCAGCACAGCATCCGCCGTCATCCGCGCCGCCACGGCGATGCAGACGGCGGAGAAATTCACGCCGTCCGGCGCCGGTTCGTGGCGCGGCGCGGTCAGGTCGCGGTGCAAGCCGTGCAGCCGGGCGATCCAGGCGGCGCGGCCGGGGGGCGTCGGCGGAGTCTTGCGGGCGAGCAGCGCCTCCACCAGCAAGGCCGGGTCACAGGCCATGGGCAGGTCGGCGCGGAAAACGCGGTTGAGCTCCGAGGGATCGGGCCAGACATGCACCAGCGGGATCTGCGGATCGGGCGCCGTGGGCCAGGTGTAGGACTGGCTGACCACATCGGTCATCCGCTCGCCCAGCGCCACCAGCAGGTCCGCCTCCCGCAGCGCCGCCATCAGCGGCGGCTGCACGCGGTTGCCGATATAGCCGGCATAGTTGGGGTGGTGGCTGTCGAACAGATGCGGGCGGCGATGCGTCGGCGCGACGGGCAGCGACCATTCCTCGGCCAGGCGCTTCAGCGCGGCCAGCGCCTCCGGCGGGCCATCCATGGCGCCACCGACCAGCACCACCGGGCGCTGCGCGGCGGCCAGGCGTTTTGCCAATTCCTCCACCTGTGAGGGTGCCGGGCCGGGGGTGGCGCGGATGCGGGGTTTTGCGAGTGGGATTTCGCTGGCGTCGTCGTCCAGCACATCCTCCGGCAGCACCACCGCCACAGGGCCGGGCGTGCCGGATTCGGCGAGGTGGAAGGCACGGGCGATGGCCTCGCTGGCCTGCGATGCCATGTCCACCGGGATCACGGCCTTCACCGTATCCGCCAGGTACTTTTCGTAATTCTGCTCCTGAAGAGCGCCGCGGCCACGGTCGCGGCGTTCCACCTGGCCGATCAAAAGCACCATAGGGATGGCGTCGTGAAAGGCCGTGTGCAGGCCGATCATGGCGTTGGAGACGCCCGGGCCGCGCGAGACCATGCAGACGCCCGCGCGCCCGGCGCGCATGCGGCCATCGGCGGCGGCCATATAGGCCGCGCCGCCTTCATGCCGGCAGACGACGAGTTTCAGCGCCGGCACATCCACCAGCGCATCCGTCAGCCCGAGAAAACTCTCGCCCGGCACGCAGAACAACAAATCCACGCCATGCGCGGCGAGGCTTTCGGCGACCAGCCTTCCAACGCTGCGCGTCATTCCGCGGCCGCCTTCGTCGCATTGCCGCGCCAGACCGGCGTCAGCCAGTGCCGGTATTTTTCGAGGCGACCGCGCACCGCATCGTTGTAGAGCGTCTGCAGTCTGCGGGTGACCTCGCCCGGCGTGCCGTCGCCGATGTCGTAGTGGTCGATCGAGACCATCGGCAGCACCTCCGCGCCGCTGCCGCAGAAGAAAGCCTCGTCGGCGACGTAGAGCTCGGAGCGGTCGACATCGCGCTCCACAACCTCCATGCCAAGCTCCTCCCGCGCCAGCTCCATCAGAGTCTCGCGCGTGATGGATTCGAGGATGTCGGCGGTCACAGGCGGCGTGATGAGCTTGCCGTGCCGGACGATCATCACGCAGGCGCCGGGGCCTTCCGCCACCTTGCCGGCGGCGTTCAGCATCACCGGCGGGCCCATGCCGTTCATCCGCGCCTCGATATAGGCGAGGCGCGAGTTGTGGTAGTTCGCGCCGGACTTGATGCGCGACGGGGAGGCCAGGTCGCTGTTGCGGCGCCAGGTGCTGATGGCGCTTTTCACGCCGGTCTCCTGCACCTTCTTGGACGGCATGGAGAAGGCGAGGATGAAGAAGCCGGTGCGGATTTCGCTGGGCAGGTAATGCGTCAGCTCGCCCTCGGCGAAGTAGACCACGGGGCGGTAGTGGATCGTCTCCCGGTAGTTGCAGGCGCGGATGAGTTCCAGGCTCGCCGCCTCGATCTCCGCATCGGAATACGGAATCGTCATGCGCATGATTCGCGCGCCCTGGCGCAGCCGGGCGATGTGGTCGGCGTGACGGAAGGTGAAAAGCTCCTGCTGCTCCTCGTTCCAATAGGCACGGATGCCCTCGAACACATTCTCCCCGCGCAGCACGCATTCGGTGGAGATGTGCATGGTGGCATTGGCCCAGGGCACCAGCTTGCCGTCGAGCCAGGCGTAATCCGCCGTCTTGCTCATGGGGTTGTATCCTCCGGATAGGTGATGTCGATCAGCAGATTGCCGTGGATGTCGCGGGTCACATGCGCGTCGGGGCCGAGCACGACGGTGGATTCGCGTTCCTCCACCACGGCAGGGCCGGCGATGCGCTGGCCCACGGGCAGGCGGTAGCGGTCATAGACGGCGCAGGGGGCGAGGCCCGTCTCCGCGAACCACACGTCGCGATGGCCCTTCAGCGCGGCACCCTCGCCCGGCGGTGACGTGAAGCTCTCCGGCACCTTGGGGCGGCTGGCGGTGGCGTGCAGGCGCCAGGAGAGCACTTCCATCGCCACACCGGTGATGCGGCGGTCGAACAGCCCAAAGTAGGTGTCGCGGAAGGCGGCTTCCACGGTCGCGGCATCCGCCGCCTCGGGGATCGGCACGCTGATGTCGAAGCCCTGGCCAGCATAGCGCATGTCGACGCTGCGGCGGAACTGCACGTCGCCGGGCGCGGCGCCGGCATCCAGCAGCATCGCGCGCGCCTCCGCTTCCATCTCCACAAACTTTTGGGCCACGCCGTCCCAATCCACGGCCGTCAGCCGCTGCACACCGGACCGCACCAGGTCGATCGCCGGCGCGGCAACGAGGAAGCCCAATGCGGAGGCGACACCCGCGCCCTGCGGCACGATCACCCGTGACAGTTTCAGCAGTTTCGCCAATCCATAGGCATGCACGGGACCGGCGCCGCCGAAGGCGAGCATGGCGTAGCGGCGCGGATCGCGCCCCTTCTCCGCCACATACATCCGCGTGGCGGCGGCCATGTTCTCGTTGACGATGCTGTGGATGCCCGCCGCCACTTCCAGCGCCGTCATGCCGAGCTTCCGGCCGAGATGCGCCTGCATCGCGCCTTCCACCGCCGCGCGGTCCAGCGCCATTTCGCCGCCGAGAAAATACTCGGGCGAGAGATAGCCCAGCAGCAGGTCCGCATCCGTCACCGTCGGCTGCGTGCCGCCGCGCCTGTAGCAGACCGGACCGGGCACGGAGCCCGCGCTCTCCGGCCCCACATTCAGCAACCCCATCGCATTCACATGGGCGATGGAGCCGCCGCCAGCGCCGATCTCGATCAGGTCGATCACCGGCACCTTCAGCGGCAGCCCGGACCCCTTACGGAAACGCCGCACCCGCGCCGCCTCGAAGGTCGAGGCATGCTCCGCCTCCCCCTTCTCGATCAGGCACATCTTGGCGGTTGTGCCGCCCATGTCGAAGGAGATCATGTCGGCGACGCCGGCGATGCGGCCGTAATGCATGGCGGCGGTGGCGCCGGCAGCAGGGCCGCTTTCGATCAGCTGCACGGGGTTGGCGCGCGCGTAACCCACGGAGGCGATGCCGCCCGCCGAGAGCATCAGATGCAGCGGCCCGCCAAGCCCACGCTGCCGCAGCTCCGCCTCCAGGCTCGCCAGATAGCGGTCCATCAGCGGCAGCACATAGGCGTTCACACAGGCGGTATTCGCGCGCTCGTATTCGCGAATCTCCGGCGCCACATCAGAGGAAAGCGTGACGGGCACGCCCGGCATTTCCTCCGCCAGGATCGCGCCGACGCGCCGTTCATGCGACGGGTCGCGATAGCTGTGCAGCAGGCACACCGCCACCGCCTCCACCCCATCGGCGCGCAGGGCGCGCGCGGCGTCGCGCACCTCCGATTCCACCAGCGCCACCAGTTCCCGTCCCTGCGCATCGTGGCGCTGCGTCACCGCATGGCGGCGCGGGCGCGGCACCAGTGGCTCCGGCTTGTCGAGGAACAGGTCGTAGAGATCGTAGCGCATCTCCCGCCCCATCTCGAGGCTGTCGCGGAAGCCGCGCGTGGTGACCAGGCCGATGCGCGCGCCCTTGCGCTCGATGACCGTATTGGTCACCAGCGTCGTGCCATGCACCACCTGGCGCACATCACCGATGGAAGCGCCCGCTTCGGATAGAATGCGGGTGATGCCTTCCAGGATGGCGCGGCCGGGATCGTCCGGCGTGGTCAGCCGCTTGCCGGTCAGCACGCGGCCGGTGGCATCATCCACCAGCACGAAATCGGTGAAGGTGCCTCCAACATCGACCCCGATGCGGTAAGGGCGCGCAGCATCCGTCATTCCACTTCCCTCATGCGCCCGCCTGCCGCCCAGCCGGTGCGAAGCGCACCGGCTGCACGTCGCACATCCCGCAGCTCACGCTCATTCAGGCTTGATCCCCGCCGTCGTCACCACCTCGCGCCAGCGCGCCGTCTCGCTCACCAGCATCGTCCGAAACGCGTCCGGGCCGAGCTGCAGGCGTTCCAGCCCCAGCGCCGGCAGCCGTGCCTGCACCGCTTCCGTCGCCATCGACTTGTCGATCGCCTCCCGCAGCCGCGCCACGATCGGGGCCGGGATGCCGGCCGGGCCGAGCACGCCCCACCAGAAGCCGGCCACCAGGTCCACGCCCTGTTCGCGCAGCGTCGGCACATCCGGCATCGCCGGCAGGCGCTGTTCCGCCGCCACGCCAATCACCCGCATCTGCCCGGAGGCCACCAGCGGCGCGGCCGTGGCCATCGCCTGGATCATCGCCTGCACCGTGCCGTTCAGCACATCCGGCAGCGCCGCGCCGGTGCCGCGATAGGGCACATGCGTCACCTTCACGCCGCTGCGCATCTGCAACAGCTCGATCATCAGATGCGTGCTGGTGGCGGTGCCGCCGGAAGCCACGTTCACCGCCTCCGGCCGCGCCCGCGCCGCTTCCAGCAGATCGCGCGTCGTGCGAAAGGGGGAGCTGCTGGCGACCACCAGCAGCGCCGGGGCGACGCCCAGCGTGGCAATGGCGGTGAAATCGCGCCCGGTGTCGAAGGCCACCGGCTGGCCGGTCGCCGCCTGCACCGCCGGGATCGTCGCCAGCGGCGTGTCGCCCAGCAGCAGGGTCAGCCCATCCGGCGGGCTGCGCATCACCGCCTCCGCGCCGATCTGGCTGCCGGCGCCGGCGCGGTTCTCCACCACCACCGGCTGGCCCAGCTCCGCGCCCAGCGGCGTCGCCAGCAGCCGGCCCAGCGTGTCGGAACCGCCCCCTGGCGCGAAGGGCACGATCATGCGCAACGGCCGGGTCGGCCAGGGCGCCTGGGCGCCCGCCGCGAATGGGACAGCCGCCATCGCCGCCGCCAATGCGCGGCGGGTGATCTTATGGGTCATTGTTTCCTCCGGTAGTCGCGTTGCGCCCCCTCGGGCGTGACGTAACCATCCGCGATGTCCCGCTGCAGCGCCATCGGGTCCCGCGCCGCCGGGTCGCCATAGCCGCCGCCACCGCCCAGATGCAGGGTCAGCCGATCCCCCGGCGCCAGCATGCTGCGCGATTTCGGATGCGGCTTGCGGCCATCCTGCAGCTGCACCAGCGCCGGCGCCCCCGCCCCGCCGCCATCCAGCCCGCCGGCCGGATGCTTCATACGGTCGGAGACCATGGAAAGCCGCACCGGCTGGTCGGTCATCACCTCCAGCTCGATCTCCTGGCCCAGCCCGCCGCGGAACTGGCCGGGACCGCCGCTGTCCGGCAGCAGGTCCTTGCGCCAGACCAGGATGGGGGCGGAGGCCTCGAAGGCCTCGATGGAGCCGGAGCCGCTATTGGTCGGGAAGGCCGTGGTGTTCAGCCCGTCGCGCCCCTGCGTCGCGCCCATGCCGCCGCTGCCGAACAGCACCTGGCTGAACCGCTCTCCCCGCCTATCCAGCCCCGTGGTGACGGGACGCGGCGCCGGGGAGGCGCTGTCCGCCACCACCAGCTGCGGTGCGATCTGCGCCAGGCATTTGTAAAGCGCGCCGGACAGGAACAGCCCGGTCAGGTGCCGCGCATTCACCGCCGCCGGCCAGCGCGGGTTCAGGATGCTGCCTTCCGGCGCCGTCACGCCGATGGCGCGGTAGCTGCCCTCATTGCGCGGCGTCATCGGGTCCAGCGCGCATTTCAGCGGATAGACGGTATAGGCGTAGGTGTAGTTCATCACGCTGTTCAGCCCGCGCGCGATCTGCGGGGAGGTGCCGGCATAGTCCACGCTGAGGCTGTCGCCGGCGATGGTCACCGCGCATTGGATGCGCGTCTCCGCCTCCTCATAGCCATCGGCGAAGACAGTGCCGTGCCAGGTGCCGTCCGGCAGCGCCGCGATCGCCTGGCGCATCGCCGCATCGGCACGCGCCTGCAGGGTGGCGGACAGCGCCGTCAGATCGGCGAGGCCGGTATCCCCGAGGAATTCCACCACCCGCCGGGCGCAGACGGTGATGGCCGTGATCTGCGCCTGGATGTCGCCCATCACCTGGTCGGGCACGCGCACATTGCCGCGGATGAAGCGCACCACCTCCCGGTTCTCCTGGCCCTCGACCAGGAATTTCGTCGGCGGGATACGAAGGCCTTCCTCGAAGACCTCCGTGCAATCGGCCGACCACAGCGTGCCGCCGATATCCGGCATGTGCGAGGTCGCGCCCGCAAAAGCCACCAGCTTGCCTTGATGAAACACCGGCATGGCCGTGGTGATGTCCAGCAGATGCCCGGTCCCCATCCAGGGATCATTGGTCATCAGCACGTCCCCCGGCCGCAGCTCCTCCAGCGGATATTCGGCCAGCATGTGCTTGAGCGTGCGCGGCAGCAGGCCGACAAAACTCGGGATGCCGATGGAGTTCTCCGCCAGGCTGTTGCCCTCCGCATCCATCAGCACGGTGGCGAAATCGTTGGATTCGCGAACGATGGTGGAGAAGGAGGTGCGCAGCAGCGCCGCCGCCGCCTCATCGGCGATCGAGATCAGCCGGCTCCAGAGGATCTGCAGCGTGACGGGATCGAAGCGGGCGGACATGGGGGCGGAGGACTCCCGGAGGGTTCGCCGCAGGGTGCCCCCACCCTGGCCCTGCCGGTAGCGCGTGTTTAAGGTGTTCCGCCATGAGCCTGCCTCAAGGCGTATCCGCCCTCCCCCTCCAGGCGCTGCGCGCCTTCGATGCCGCCGCACGCCACCTCAACATGGCCCGTGCGGCGGAGGAGCTGGGCGTGACCCAGGGCGCCATCAGCCGGCAGATCAAGTCGCTGGAGGGCCAATTGGCCGAAACCCTGTTCAAGCGCGGCCCGCGCGGGTTGAAACTCACCGAGGCCGGGGACCTGCTGGCGGATTACGTGCGGCGGGGGCTGGAGCAGTTGGAGGCCGGGCTGTTCCGCATCGGCCAGCCGCGCAGCCGCACCACCCTGGTGGTGAATGCCGCGCGCACCTTCGCCATGCGGGTGCTGGCCCCGCGCATCGCCGATTTCGCCCGCGCCCATCCCTGGATCGCCCTGCGGCTGGAGACGCATCGCTATTTCGCGCAGTTGCACGGCGCCGATGTGGATGTGGCGATCCGCGCGGGCGATGGCGATTGGCCCGGCCATGTGGTGCAGCCGCTGACGAAGGAGGTGCTGTTTCCGGTCTGCGCCCCGGGCTACCTGCCCGAGGGCCTGCCCCCGTCGGAGGTTTTGGCCCGCGCCACCCTGCTGCATTACGCGGAACGGCCGCATTGGCGGGACTGGGCGATCGCCGCCGGTCTGGACCCGGCCTTGGCGACGGCCGGCCCCCGCTTCGACGAAACCGCCCTGACCCTGGCCGCGGCCGAGGCCCGCCAGGGCATCGCGGTGGGCTGGCGCGTGCTGGTGGCGGATGCGCTGGCTTCGGGGCGGCTGGTGCGGCCCTTCCCGCAGGCGCTGGATGACGGCACCGGCTACCACCTGGTGATGACCGAAATGGCCGCCCGCCGCTCCACCGTGCAGGCGTTTTGCGAATGGCTGAACGCCGCGATGGGAGAGTCAGCCCGCGTTTAGCCGCACGCGCAGCCCCGGCATCGGGCCACCCCCCGCATCCTCCAGCGTCACCGTCAGCCCATGCAGTTCCGCCACTGCCGCCACCAGCGCCAGGCCCAGCCCGGCCCCCGGCGTGGCACGCGCCTGGTCCAGCCGGTGGAAGCGGCGGAAGACCAGGGGCTTGTCGGCCGCCGGAATGCCCGGCCCGTCATCCGCCACGGTGATCTCCGGCCCCGGCCGCAGCGCAAGCGACACAAGGCCACCCTCCCGCCCATGGCGGATGGCGTTCTCCACCAGATTGGCCAGCATCTGCGTCAGCAGATCCCGGTCCCCCCGGAAGGTCACGCCAGGGGCGAGGTCGGTGGCGAGCGTCTGGCCTCGCTCGGCGGCCGCGCTGCCATAGAGCTCCGCCACCGTCTCCATCACCTGGGTCAGGTTCACCTCGGCGAAGGCGGCACGGCGGGCGCCGCTTTCGACCTGGGCGATGCGCAGCAGCGCGGCGAAGACCTCCAGGATGCGGTCGCATTCCGCCACCGCAGCCTCGGCCTCCGGCGTCGCCTCGGCCAGGGATTCCAGCCGGCCGCGCAGCCGGGTCAGGGGGGTGCGCAGGTCGTGGGCGATGTCGTCCGTCACCTGGCGCAGCGCCGCCATGGTGCCCTGCAGGCGGTCCAGCGTCGCATTCACCCGCCGCGCCAGCCGGTCGAATTCGTCGCCGCCGGGGCGGGTGAGAAGGCGGGTGTCCAGCCGCCCGGCCTCCACCTCCGCCAGGGCGCGCTCCATCTGGGCAGCGCGGCGCACCACGCTGCGCCCCACCACCAGCCCACCACCCAGCGCCAGCAGCAGCGCCGCGCCGCCGACCCAGCCGGCGCTGGCCAGCAACTGCGCCTCCAGCGCCTGCACCGGGCCGAGGTCGCGGCCGACCAGCAGGAAATGCCCGGCCGGCAGCGGCGTGCCATAGGCGAGCAGCGCGCTTTCGGCCTGCGCGGCATCCAGCGCCATGCTCGCCCAGCCGGGCCGCAGCGGCGCCTCCGCCAGGTTGCCGGCGATGCGCCCGGCCCCCGGCCCTGTCAGCAGGAAATACTGCGTGCCGCTGCGATCCGCGGCGATCCGCGCCTCGATCGACAAAGCGAGGGAGGTCACGCCGCCGAGCCGCCCGGCATTCAGCAGCACGCCGACATCGCGCTCGATCTCCGCCTGGATCTGCTGCGTCGCGAAGCGGGAGGCGGTGAAGAAGCCGATGCCGGCCAGCAGCGCCGTGCCCGCCAGGGTCAGCGCCAGATGCAGCAGCGTGATGCGGAAGCCGGTGGTGGCCCACCAGCGCGCCGGCGCCTCTTCACGCATCGGGCGCTCGCGCCACATAGCCGGAACCGCGCAGGGTGTGGATCAGGCTGGGTTCGCCCAGCTTGGCGCGCAGCCGGCTGATATGCGTCTCCACCACGCTGGTGCGCGGGTCGAAATGGATTTCCCAGACCTGTTCCAGCAGCATGTTGCGCGTCACCACCCGCCCGGCCTGGCGCAGCAGCACCTCCAGCAGGCGGAATTCGCGGGGCTGCAGGTCGATGCGCTGGCCGGCGCGGGTGACGCTGCGGCGCAGCAGGTCCATCTCCAGGTCGGCCAGGCGCAAGACGCTGGGCTCGGCATGCAGGGCGGGGCGGCGGCCCAGCGCATGCACCCGCGCCAGCAGCTCGGAAAAGGCGAAGGGCTTGGCCAGGTAGTCGTCGGCGCCGGAATCCAGCCCCTCCACCCGGTCGCCGAGTCCGGCGCGGGCGGTCAGCATCAAGGCCGGCGTCGCCACCCCGGCGGCGCGCAGGGCGCGGATCAGGCCGAGGCCATCCAGGCCGGGGAGCATCCGGTCCACCACCAGCACGTCATAGCCGCCGCCGATCGCCTCCATCAGCCCGGCCTTGCCGTCCGCCACATGGTTCACCAGATGCCCGGCCCCGCTCAGGCCGCGCGCCACCTCCGCCGCCGTGCCGGCATCGTCCTCGACCAGCAGGATGCGCAAGCGGGCCTCCTCAACCTTACGAAATCGTAGACTGGCCGCGAAGCGGCTGTGAGGCTGGCGCCCCAGATACCGCATTGGGCCATCCCGGATGGCATGCCGCTAGACAAGGACGCCAGCAATGAGCAACTCCCCCGAGACCACCACCCCGCGCAAGCCGGTGCGCAAGCTTTTCGCCGCCGGGCTGCTGGCGCTCGCCCTGGGCACCACGGCCCTGACCACCCTGCCCTTCTCCGGCCAGGCGGAGACGGTGCCGGCCCAGCCGGGCGCCGCCATCACCCTGCCGCGCCAGGCCGGCCCCGCGGGCTTCGGCGACCTCGCCGCCCGCGTCGCCCCCGCCGTGGTGCGCGTGACCGTGACCGGGGAGGCGCCGGCCGCCGCCCAGGCCCAGGTGCCGCCGGAGCTGCGCGGCTCGCCGCTGGAGCCCTTCTTCCGCCGTGGCCAGCCCCGCCCGGGCGCCCCCCAGGGCCGCGCCCGGATGGGCCAGGGCAGCGGCTTCGTGATCGATGCGGAGGGCTATATCGTCACCAACAACCATGTGGTGGGCGATGCGGCGCAGGTGCGGGTGGAACTCGCCGATGGCCGCGACCTGCCGGCCCGCGTGGTCGGCCGCGACCAGCAGACCGACCTGGCGCTGCTGAAGGTGGAGGCCGGCGGCCCGCTGGCGACGCTGACATGGGGCGACAGCGACACGCTGCGCGTCGGCGACTGGGTGGTGGCCATGGGCAATCCCTTCGGCCTCGGCGGATCGGTGACCGCCGGCATCGTCTCCGCCCGCGGGCGGCAGATCGGCGCCGGCCCCTATGACGACTTCATCCAGACCGATGCGCCGATCAATCCGGGTAATTCCGGTGGCCCGCTGTTCAACGGCAATGGCGAGGTGGTGGGCATCAACACCGCCATCTACGCCCCTGGCGGCGGCGGCAATGTCGGCATCGGCTTCGCCGTGCCGGCCCGCATGGCGCGGCATGTGATCGAGGATCTGAAGCGCGACGGCACCGTCTCCCGCGGTTGGCTCGGGGTGGCGATGCAGCCGATCAACGAGGAGATGGCCCAGGCCCTGCGCCTGCCCAATCCGCGTGGCGCCCTGGTGGCGAATGTCGAGCCGGACAGCCCCGCCGCCCGCGCCGGCCTGCGCCCCGGCGACGTGGTGATCGGGCTGGAGGGGCGGGAGGTCGCGACCCCGCGCGACCTGGCTTTGGCGGTGGCCGAGATGGCCCCCGACAGCCGCGCCACCCTGGCCGTGCTGCGGGACGGCGCGCGGATGGAACAGGCGGTGACGCTCGGCCAGCGCGAGCCCCCGGCGCAGCAGCAGGCGGAGGCGCGGCCGGATGCGGCGACGCGGCCCGGCACGCTGGGCCTGGAGCTCGCGCCCGCCAATGCCCCGCGCGGCAAGGGCCAGGCGCAGGATGCGGCCCAGGGCGCGCGGGTGGCATCGGTGGTGCCGGGCAGCGTCGCGGCGACGCGCGGCATGCGGCCCGGCGACATCATCCTGCGCGCCGGCGACCGCGAGGTCCGCAGCCCGAATGACGTGGCGGAGGCGGTGGCCGCCGCCCGGCGCGAGGGACGCCCGGCCATCGCGCTCCAGCTCTCGCGGGAAGGTGGCGGCGCCTTCGTCGCCCTGCCGCTGGCCGGCGAGGGATAATAGCAGGGCCGCCCTCAAGCGCCGGGCGCCGCCTCCGGCGGCTTGGCTCGCCGCATAGGCGGCGGCGGCCGTTCGGCCGCTCGGGCCGGCCAAGAGACCGGCCCGCTCGTGTGACCTGCCCGGCCGGCGCGCCCCCCATTGGCGCGGCCGGGTGGAAAGGCGCCGCCGGGTGGGCTGTCAGCCACCCGGCGACGCGCTACCCTTCCCCCGGAAACGACCGGGGGACCCAGGGAATGACGGCGACAGAACGGCGAAAGGCCTTCCGGGCGGTGCTGGAAGGCGCGGCCTGCGTGCATCCGGCCAGCGTCTTCGATGCCATTTCCGGCCGCATCGCCGCCGATCTGGGCTTCGAGACGGCGATCCTCGGCGGCTCCGTCGCCTCGCTCGCCGTGCTCGGCGCGCCGGACCATATCATCCTGACGCTGACCGAATTCGCCGACCTCA
Organism: Falsiroseomonas oleicola; assembly: GCF_019029495.1. Classification (GTDB taxonomy): domain Bacteria; phylum Pseudomonadota; class Alphaproteobacteria; order Acetobacterales; family Acetobacteraceae; genus Falsiroseomonas; species Falsiroseomonas oleicola. The sequence continues at coordinate 172,511 of NZ_JAERQM010000007.1, read as the reverse complement.
TCCGCCGCATCACCCGGGCCGGCGCCCCGCCGCTGCTGGTCGATGCCGACCACGGCTATGGCAATGCCCTCTCCGTCATGCGGACGGTGGAGGAGCTGGAGACGGCCGGTGTCGCTGCCCTGACCATCGAGGACACGCTGCTGCCCCGCCCCTATGGGCCGGAGAAGACCGCGCTGCTGTCGCCGGAGGAAGGCCTCGGCAAGATCCGCGCGGCGCTGGCGGCGCGGAGTGATCCGTCGCTCGTCATCATCGCCCGCACCTCCGCCCTCTCGGTCACCAGCACGGAGGATGCGGTGGCCCGGGCCACAGCCTATGCCAAGGCCGGGGCGGACGGCATCTTCGTGACCGGCCTCACTGACCTCGCCCAGCTCGACGCATTGCGGGCGGCGACCGGCCTGCCGATCCTGGTGGGCAGCGCCAAGGCGGGGATTGGCGGTGCCGCGACCCTGGCGCAGCACGGCGCCCGCGTGGCGCTGCAGGGCCATGCCACCTTCCCGGCGGCGATGCAGGCGGTGCATGCCACGCTGAAGGCGCTGCGGGACGGCACCGCGCCGACGGACCTGGCGGGCCTGCCCGATGCCGCCACGACCAAGCGCTGGCAGCGCGATGGCGACTATGATTCGGCGATCCGGGATTTCCTCGGCGGCTGAGCGTGATGACTTGAGGCGGAATCGCCGAAAAGTCTGAATCACGCGAACCAGAATCGAGGGCGCTGGACATCCCAGCGCCGCCGCCGCACATCCTCCGCATGGCCCCCGCGCCCCGGATTCGCCTTCTCTCCGAGACCACCTCCAACCGCATCGCGGCCGGCGAGGTGGTCGAGCGCCCGGCCGCCGCGGTGAAGGAGCTGGTGGAGAACGCGCTGGATGCCGGCGCCCGCCGCATCGCCGTATCCCTGGAGGAAGGCGGCATCGGCCGCATCCTGGTGGAGGATGACGGCCATGGCATGGGCGCCGAGGACCTGTCCCTCGCCCTCGAACGCCACGCCACCTCCAAGCTCGCCGAGGAAGCGATGCTGTTCCGCATCGCGACCCTGGGCTTCCGGGGGGAGGCGCTGCCCTCCATCGGCGCGGTCTCCCGCCTCACCCTCACCTCCCGGCTTGTGGACGGCACCGCGCATGCCATCAGCGTGGAGGGCGGGCGCAAATCCGCCGTGGGGCCGGCGGCCGGCGCGCCGGGCACGCGCGTCGAGGTGCGCGACCTGTTCTTCGCCACCCCGGCCCGCCGCGCCTTCCTCCGCACCCCGCGCCATGAGGCCGAACAGGCGGTGGAGGCGGTGCGGCGCCTCGCCATGGCCTGGCCGGAGGTCGCCTTCCGGGTGGAGGTGGAGGGTCGCAAGGTGCTCGACCTGCCGCCCGCCACACGCGAGGGCCGCATCGCCGCCTTGCTCGGCGCCGATTTCGCCGGGGCGGCGGTGCCGCTGGAGGCGCTGCGCGATGGCGTGGCGCTGACCGGCCTCGCCGGCCTGCCGACGCATCACACGGCCACGGGCGCGGCGCAGCACCTGGTGGTGAACCGCCGCCCGGTGCGGGACCCGCTGCTGCGCACGGCGCTGCGCGTCGCCTACCGCGACATGGTGCCGGCCAAGCGCTTCCCCGTCGCCGCCCTGTTCCTCGACGTGCCGCCGGAGGCGGTGGATGTGAACGTCCACCCGATGAAGACCGAGCTGCGCTTCCGGGATGCGCCGGGGGTGCGCGGGCTGATGATTTCCGCCTTGCACCGCGCCTTGGCCGTGGGCGCGAGCGGCGCGGCGCCCGAAGGCCTCGCCACCACCCCGGCCCTCGCCCCCTGGCCGATGCGCGGCCCCGCCGAGGCGCCGGGCCTGGAGGGTTTCGCCGAGGCCGCCCCCGCCTTCCCCGGCTGGCGCCCGCCGAGCGGGCCGCTGCCGCAGCGGCCGCGCGGCGCTTCCCTGCCGCTCGGCTTCGCCCCGCCGCCGCCGCCGCAACCCCTGCCCGATTTCGCGGAGGAAGGCCCGCTGGGGCGGCCGCTCGGCCAGATCCTCGACACCTATGTGCTGGCGGAGGCGCCGGACGGGTCGCTGGTGCTGGTGGACCAGCATGCGGCCCACGAACGCCTGACGCATGAGGCGCTGCGCGCGCAGCTTGTGGAAGGCGGCGTCCGCGCCCAGCCGCTGCTGCTGCCGGCGGTGGTGGAACTGCCCGCCGGCGACGCGGCGCGGCTGCTGGACCAGGCGCCGGCGCTGGCGCGGCTCGGCCTGGAGATCGAGGGCTTTGGCGGCCCCGGCGCGATCCTCGTGCGCGCCTTGCCCGCCTTGCTCGGCGCCCCCGACCCGGCGCCGCTGCTGCGCGACCTGGCGGCGGAGCTGGCCGAGATGGATGAGGCGCTGGCGCTGGAGGCGCGGCTGGATGCGGCGGTGGCCCGCCTGGCCTGCCATGGTTCGATCCGCGCCGGGCGGCGGCTGGCCGGCGCCGAGATGGCGGCGCTGCTGCGCCAGATGGAGGCGACGCCGCGCGCGGCCACCTGTTCGCATGGGCGGCCGACGGTGCTGCGTTTCGGCAAGGCGGAGCTGGAGAAGCTGTTCGGGCGGCGGTGAAGCTGGGTAAGCTCGGCGCAACGAATCCGGGAGCTTCCGTCCATGTCCGCCCCCCTCTCCGCACCGGTACCCACCGCCGGGCCGCTGACTCAGTTGATCTATGCCTCCCGCCCCTTCGGATTCTCGGGCGACATGCTGGACGACATCCTGATGGCGGCGCGCCGGAACAATAAGCGTGACGGGCTGACCGGCGCCCTGGTCTGCCGCGCCGACCTGTTTCTGCAATGGCTGGAAGGCCCCCGGGAGAAGGTGACCGCGACCTTCGGGCGCATCCTGCGGGATGACCGGCATATGGAGGTGGGGCTGATCTGGGTGGGCGACGCGCCGGCCCGGCTGTTTCCGGACTGGGACATGCTGGACGACCCGGCGCGGAGCTGGATGTGGAGCCGGGAGGCGGTGCGGGACGGGGCGATGGGACGGGCCTCGGCGGCGGAGGCCAGGGCGGTGTTTCAGAGGGTGGCGGGGGAGGTGGCTACTCAGACCCCCATGAATATTGAAATACCTCGACGACATCCGACGGGCACTAAATTCTGACACAATCAAAAAGTCGAATTGTTGTCTTTTCATTCCGACAAGGAGCCAAATTATGACAGAAAATTTCCAAGAATTTAGCCAAAGTCCGCCAATTCGGAGATTTTCTCTCGAACTAGCCAATGGATACAAGGATATAGAACTTCACACCAATCTCCCCATACAAATTCTTGTGGCCGAGAACGGCGCAGGAAAAACAACGCTGCTGAATGCGCTTCATGCAGTTTTAACCGGAAACCATAGCGCTTTAATTTCAATTGAATTCTCTTCATTGCATCTTGAGATTTCTGAGAATACCTGGACAAAGAAGAGGGAAGAATTCGCCGTTCCGCGAAGAGAGTTTGATAAAATATTTAAGGCGCCTCGCTGGTCGAGACTTGATTTGCCAGAACCATCGAGACTGGAGGCCGAAGAACTAATCGCCGCCGTGGCGAGCGGCGAAGAAAGTGATATTCGAAAGACAAAATATTTTTCTAGGGAGACAATTATTTATCACGCTCCTTATCAATATGTGAAAGAGGTTTTGACGGGAATCATTGATAAAGAAATAATAAATAGCTTCAAGAGAAAGCGGGAAAAATTTTTGGCTTTCTCTTCTGAGGTAGCCCGCGCCCTCGCTGGCTACACCGTTCTTTATCTTCCAACATACCGCCGCATCGAAACTTCGCTACCTGAGTATCAGTACCGCCCATCAGCCCAGCGACCGAGACCAAACTATAAAAATGACTGGTCTGGAGATCAGCTCATTCATTTTGGGCTTCAAGATGTTGAGACTAAATTGACTGAAATGGCCGAGGAAATTCGACGCTCCACGGTGAGGGCGTTTTCGTCGATAAATGCTAGAACTCTGGACGATCTAATATTCGGCCACTACAAAACAAACGTTGAGAACACGAGTCCAATAGACCCGAATTCACTTCAGGTTGTTCTTGGTCGACTCGGTCGCGATACCGCTGACATGAAAGACCGAATTGAGCGCCTAATAACCAGCGGAGAAATTAATAATGAAGAAAACATATATCTAAAAAGCTTTCTCAATCAGCTAATGCAAACATATGCATCCACTCAAGGTCGAGAAGCTCGTATTGAAAATTTCATTGAGGTTGTCAACTCTTATTGGGGTGAGGATGATAGCGAAAAGCGGTTTATCTTTGACAAAACCTCAGCTGAAGCGCGAGTCATCAACTCTTACACAGACAAGACGTTACCTTTGGATGCACTATCTTCTGGCGAAAAACAAATTGTCAGCACATTTGCACGCCTATACCTCGAGTCAGACAAAAAGATTATTGTATTGATTGATGAGCCAGAACTATCACTTTCGATGGAATGGCAACAAAAATTCTTACCCGACATAGCCCGCTCGCCAAGTTTTTGCCAGCTTATTGCAATAACCCACTCCCCATTTATTTTCCAGAACGAACTTCGTTTGTATGCAGGGCCAATTACCGTCCGCCGACACAAAATAACTTCCGCGGAGTGATTTCGGAAAATGACCGATCAAAACAGAGTCGACAAATTGGCAGCGGCCGCAAATACTGCCGAGGTGATACTTCTAAGCTACATCAAATTTCGAGGAAAAACAGCAAAGCCTTATATTTTTGTCGTAGAAGGCAACGATGATGTAACTTTTGTGCAAACAGCAACCGCAATAATTAATTCCACCATTTTTAGTCATATTTCCTTTTTTAATTGTCGAGGAAAACAAAACGCCCTCGATTTAATTAGTTTAATCCGAGAAAGCAAGCAATTGTCGATATCGAGTGTTTGGTTTTTTATTGATCGTGATTTTGATGGCTTGCGCGGCCGGCAGGCAGATACGCAACTTTGGGTGACGCCAACTTACGCTTTTGAAAATCTCCTGGTGTCGCGCCAAGTTCTTGAGGCACTACTGGTCGCCGAATATAGGTGCCACGGACCTGAAGGTGATGAGGAGGTCTCAAAAATCTGCGACCTATTCGATGAATTAATTTTATCCTATCGCGAAAAAATGAAAACCCCCAATCTATGCCTTTTTCATTGTGTGCGGAATTCTATCCCAACACACTCGATTGATGATCTTATTGCCTCAAGAATTTCACTCGTTAGCGGCGCACTTAAACTAGACGCAGACGATGTGTTTTTTTACGAAGGCGTACCAAAGCTATCTTCGCTATCTGTTCTGGATCTAGAAAAGACCTATGTTGATTTTCACAAACTTGATCCAGTAAAAGACTGGCGCGGGAAGTTTTTGCTGCGTATTTTTGTGGATTTTCTTGTGCATTTAAAAATGGATCGCGGCTCAAAAAATCCGAAATTATTTATGAGGCGCGCCAAAATGACGTTCAGCCCCCTGAATGATGCAATTCGCGCACTGACGGTGCTCGCGACGCTTCCTGATTGCCTGAAGACCTTTCTCTGTTCGGTCCCTACGCCAAGGAATTGACTCCCCGTCCCCCGCCCTCCACCACTTCCCCCATGCCCAAGCTCCAAGCTGCCCAGATCCCCGTCACCCCCTTCCAGCAGAACTGCGCCCTGATCTGGGATGCGGAGAGTCTGCGCGGCACGGTCATCGACCCGGGCGGCGACGTGCCGCGCATCCTGGCCGCCATCGCCAAGGCGGGGGTAGCGGTGGAGAATATCCTGCTCACCCATGGCCATCTGGACCATGCCGGCGGCGCCGATGCGCTGCGCGCCGCGCTCACCGCGCAGCAGGGCGCGCCGGTGCAGGTGGAGGGGCCGCATGAGGCGGATGCCTTCCTGCTGGCGGGCATCGCCGCCCAGAGCCGGCAATACGGCATCGAGGGGCTGGAGAATGCCACGCCCGACCGCTTCCTGGCGGAGGGTGAAAGCGTCTCCATCGCCGGCCAGCCTTTTGGCGTGCTGCATTGCCCGGGCCATGCGCCGGGGCATGTGGTGTTCGTGAACCAGGCGCTGGGCTTCGCGGTGGTGGGGGATGTGCTGTTCCGCGGCTCCATCGGGCGCACGGATTTTCCCTATGGGGATCATGAGGCGCTGATCCAGGCCATCGTCACCAAGCTGCTGCCGCTGGGGGACGAGATGCGGTTCCTGTGCGGGCATGGGCCGGGGGGGACGTTCGGGGAGGAGCGGCGGGGGAATCCGTTTTTGCCGCGGTAGGGGGGGCGCTTTCGTCAGGGAGCGGTGGTCTGGGCGGCGAAGACCCCCTCACCCAACCGTTGGACGCATGCGTCCAACCCCCCTGTCAGGGGGAGAGGGCTCTTGCGGGCAAAGGGGTACCTTACGGCCGGCGCGCCGCCGCGCGTTCGCTCATGATGCAGGCGAAGACCACCACGGCGGCGCCGGCCAGCATGGCCAGCGGCGGCACGCGGCCCCAGAAGGCGAAATCCCAGGTCAGGCTCCAGACCAGGCCGGAATAGCCGAAGGGCGCCAGGCGGCTGGCGGTGGCGTGGCGAAACGCCTCGGCCAGGCAGACCGTGGCGATGCCGACGATCACGCCATTGCCCGCCATCTGCGCCAGGGTCAGCGCGCTGGGCGGCGACCAGTGGGTCAGCCCCAGCGGCAGCATCACCGCGAAGCCGAGCAGCGACGGCCAGACCAGCACGCGGCCAATCCCGGGCTCGGCGCGCAGTTGCCGGTTCAGGGTGAAGACCGCCGAATAGCAGAAGGTGCCGCCCAGGGCGTAGAGGTAGCCGAGCAGCGGCGCGCCGCCAGCCTCCCCGCCCCCCAGCAGCCCCGGCGCCAGCCCGATCGCCACCCCCGCAAAACCCACCGCGCACCAGGCCCAGGCTACGGGCGGCGGCGCCTCCTTCAACAGCCAGGCGGACAGCGCCAGCACCAGGAAGGGGGAGGTGAAGAACACCAGGTAGCCCTCCGCCAGCGGCAGCAGCCGGAACGCCTGGAAGAAGCAGATGGCGCTGCCCAGCATCACCAGGGACCGCGCGGCGTGCAGCCGCGGGAATCGGGTGGTCAGCGCGCCGCCCCAGCCGGGGACCAAAGCGCGGATGGTGAAGACCACCAGCAGCAGCGTGGCGAAGCGCACCAGCAGCACCTGCCAGACCTCATGCCCCGCGGACAGCAACTTGCTGTTGGCGTCGAGCAGGCCGAACAGGCCGATCCCGGCCAGCATCAGCGCGGGACCGCGCACATCACCCTCCCCCCCGGAACCCGACAACTATGGCGCGCGGGATATGGCCCGCGACACAGGGCGAAGTCCATGCGGGGCGCCGCGCATGGCAGCTTTGCGGCCCCTGCTCCGGCCCCGGATCGCGGGAAAGCTTCCCAGGGACGCCGAGACAGGGCACAAGCCGCGCGCCATGACCCCCCAACTCGCCTCCGTCCTGATGCCGCTGATGCGCGGCATGGACCCCGAACGCGCCCATGACCTCGCGTTGCGCGCCCTCCGATTCGGCCTCGCCGGCGCGGATCGCAGCGCGGACGACCCGATCCTGGCCACGCGCGCCCTGGGCTGCGACTTCCGCAACCCCATCGGCCTCGCCGCCGGCTTCGACAAGTCGGCGATGGCCATCCTGCCGCTGATGCGGCTGGGCTTCGGCTTCGTGGAGGCCGGATCGGTCACCCCGAAGCCGCAATTCGGCAATCCGAAGCCCCGCCTGTTCCGGCTGGCGGAGGACCGGGCGGTGATCAACCGCATGGGCATGAACAATGGCGGCCTGCCGGCCTTCCTGGCGCGGATCGCGCAGTTGCCTGCGGCGCGGCCGGCCGTGCTGGGCGTGAACATCGCCATCAACAAGGATGGCGCGGCGCCGCTGCGGGACTATCCGGCGCTCTATGCCGCGGTGGCGCCGCATGCGGCCTATGTCGCCATCAACATCTCCTCCCCCAACACCCCCGGCCTGCGGGATCTGCAGGGGGAGGCGATGCTGCGGGACATCCTGGCCGCCCTGGCCGAGACCCGCGCCGGCCTCACCGGCCCCCGCCCGCCGGTATTGATAAAAATCGCGCCGGACCTGTCGCCGGCGGCGGTGGAGCCGATTGTCGAGGCCGCGGTGGCGCAGGGGATGCAGGGGCTGATCGTCTCCAACACCACCATCGCCCGCCCGGCGCCGCTGCGCTCCGCGCTGAAGTCCCAGGCCGGCGGCCTCTCCGGCCCGCCCCTGCGGGCGGCGGCGACCGAGATGCTGCGCCGCGTGGCGCGGCTGGCGGCGGGGCGCGACCTGGTGCTGATCGGCTGCGGCGGCGTCTCCAACGGGGCGGAGGCGCTGGAAAAAATTCGCGCCGGGGCCGCGCTGGTGCAGCTCTATGCGGCGTTTGCCTATGACGGGCCGGCGCTGATCCCCCGCATCAAGCGGGAATTGGCGGCGGCGCTGCGGCGGGACGGGTTCAGGAACGTGGCCGAGGCCATCGGGGTAGACGCGCGATGATGATGCTGGACGGGGTTGCGAGCCTGGCGGACCGCTATGACGGCTTCATCCTGGACCTCTGGGGCGTGGTGCATGACGGCCGCAAGCCCTATCCGGGCGTGGCGGACGCGCTGGGCCGGCTGAAGGCCCGCGGCAAGCGCATCGCCTTCCTGTCCAACGCCCCGCGCCGGTCCTTCGTGGTGGATGCGCTGCTGACCGGCATGGGCCTGGACCGCGCGCTGTGGGACGGCACCATGACCTCCGGCGAGCTGGCCTGGCGGCATCTGAAACACCGCGACCGGCCGGACTTTGCCGCACTTGGCACCAGGGCCCTGCATATCGGGCCGGAGCGGGACCTTTCGGTGCCGGCGGAGACCGATGTGGTGCTGGTGGCCACGGCGGCGGAGGCGGATTTCGTGCTGAACACCGGGCCGGAGCCGGCGCGGGGCAATACCGACATCGCCCCCTACCGCGAGGCGCTGGCCGCCTGCGCCGCGCGGCAATTGCCGATGCTCTGCGTCAATCCGGACCGTCATGTGATGGTGGGGGATGAGCGGGTGCTCTGCGCCGGGGCGCTGGCCGATCTCTACCGGGAACTGGGCGGGCCGACGGCGATCGAGATCGGCAAGCCCGACCCGGCCTGCTACCCGCCGGTGCTGGAACTGCTCGGGCTGACCGATCGCAGCCGCGTGGTGGCCATCGGCGACAGCCCGCATACGGACCTCGCCGGCGCGCAATCCGCCGGCATCGACGCGGTCTGGGCGCTGACCGGCCTCGCCGCCCATGCCCATGGGGCGTCGCCGGACCCCGAGGTTCTGGCCCAGGTGGCGGCGACCGAGGGCGTGCGCCCGGTCGCCGCGCTGCTGGGGCTGCGCTGGTAGGACAGCCCCGCGCGGTGGGCGCGGGGGCGGGTTGCGGGCGGCGGGGCTGTCCCGCGCCCGGATGGGGGGCGTAAACTCCCATATCGTGGAACCTCATGCATTGACCGGGGCCGCGCCCGTGCCGCGCGCCGCCCCTCCCCGCCCGCCGATCTGGCTGCTGGTCGCGATCATCGGCATCGGCCCTTTCACCATGCAGGTGCTCGTGCCCTCCCTGCCCGCCATGGGGCGGGACCTCGGCGCCAGCACCTCCACCGTCCAGCTGACCGTCACGCTGTACCTGCTGGGGGTGGGTGCGGGGCAGTTGATCTATGGCCCGCTGTCGGACCGCTTCGGGCGGCGGCCGCTGCTGATGGGGGGCCTCGCGCTCTATGCCGTGGCGAGCCTGGCGGCGGCGCTGGCGCCGGGGATCGGGGAATTGCTGGTGGCGCGGGTGGCGCAGGCGGTCGGCGCCTGTGCCGGGGTGGTGCTGGTGCGGGCGGTGATCCGCGACGTCTGGGCGCGGGACGAGGCGGCGAGCGTGCTCGGCTATGTCACCATGGGCATGACCATCGCGCCCATGGTCGCGCCCATCCTCGGCAGCCTGCTGGAACAGAATTTCGGCTGGCGGGCGAGCATGGTGGCCTGCCTCGGCTTCGGCCTGCCGCTGGCGCTGGTCGCCTGGCTGCGGCTGGAGGAAACCCTGCCCGCGCCGCAGCCGCTGCCCGGGCTCGGCGCCATCCTGCGCGCCTATCGCAGCCTGTGGGCGATCCCGTCCTTCCGGGCCTATGCCGCGCTGACGGCCTGCGCCACCGGCATCTTCTTCGCCTTCCTGGGTGGCGCGCCCTATGTGGTGGTGCAGGGCATGGGCTATTCGCCGGTGCAGTTCGCCCTGGCCTTCGCCGCCATCTCGGTCTTCTTCGCCGCCGGCAACTGGCTGGCGGGGCGGCTTTCGCGCCGGCTCGGCATCCTGCGGATGCTGGGCGTGGGCACCATGATCGCCACGCTGGGCGCGGTCGGCGCGGCGGTCGCCATGGTGGTGTTCCCGCCGCATATCCTGGTGTTCTTCGTGCCGATGGCGGCGGTGGCGGTGGGCAACGGGATGACCCAGCCCAATGCCATCGCCGGCGCACTCAGCGCCCGTCCGCAACTGGCCGGCACCGCCTCCGCCCTGGTCGGCGCCTTGCAGATGGGCTTCGGTGCGCTGATGACCTTCATCGTGGGCCTGGTGGAATTCGGCAGCGGCATCGGCACCTCCCTCACCATGGCGGCAACCGGCGTGGCGTGCCTGATGGCGTTGCGCGGGGCGCGGCGTGCGGGTGGCTGAGGCAAAGGGAAGGGGCGGCGATGAGCGACAGCTACATGCAGGAACAGGCCGAGGCGCTGGCGCAGCATCTTCGGCTGACGGATGGCAAATCCGGCTATGTGGAGGCGACCGCGGACGGCTTCCGGGTGTTCGTGCGGAAGAAGTGGCCGGGCAAGCCGCCGACGAGTTGGGACGGGCTGCCGGTGGAATGGAACGAGAATGTGGGGACGAACAAGGCGCGGGGCCGGTAGCGCCTCTGCCTCGTCCCATGCCCGCACAGCCCAAGGCTATATCGCCCCTCGTCCGCGGATTATAGGAAGCTGGCACAGCCAGATGAGGAACGCCCCGCCATGACCCAGACCTACGACCTGATCCTGCGCGGCGGCACCGTGGTCCTGCCCTGGGGGATGGAGGCGACGGAGGTGGGCGTGCGCGCCGGCCGCATCGCCGCCATCGGCGACCTGCGCCTGGCAACGGCGGCCGAGGTGATCGACTGCACCGGCCTGCATGTGCTGCCCGGGCTGATCGACAGCCATGTGCATCTGCGCGAGCCCGGCGACCCGGCCGTGGAAACGATCGAGACCGGCACCAGGGCCGCCGTGCTGGGCGGCATCACCACCGTCTTCGACATGCCGAACACCAACCCCTCCATCACCAACCGCGAAAAGCTGGACTGGAAGCGGGACTTCGTCGCCGGCCGCGCCTGGACCGATATCGGCTTCTATGTCGGCGCCGCGAAGTCCAACATCGCCGAATTGGCCGCGCTGGAGGCCGAGCCCAATGTCTGCGGCGTGAAGGTTTTTGCGGGTAGCTCCACCGGCGACCTGCTGGTGGAGGATGATGCCAGCCTGGAGGCGGTGATGCGCAGCGGCCGGCGGCGCATCAGCTACCATTCCGAGGATGAGTACCGGTTGCAGGCGCGTAAGGGCGCCTACACCACGGGCATGCCGCACCGGATGCATGCCGAATGGCGCGACGTGGAATGCGCCTTCCTCGGCACCCGCCGGCTGATGGCGATCGCCCGCAAGACCGGCCGCCCGGCGCATATCCTGCACGTCTCCACGGCGGAGGAACTCGCCTACCTCAAGGATTACCGGGATGTCTGCACGGTGGAGGTGCTGCTGAACCACCTGACCCAGACGGACGAGGCCTATGACCGCCTCGGCGGCTATGCGGTGATGAATCCGCCGATCCGCGACGCCCGCCACATGGCAGCGGCGTGGGAGGCGGTGGCCAATGGCACGGTGGATTCCATCGGCTCCGACCACGCGCCGCACAGCCGCGCCTCGAAGGAGAAGCCCTGGCCGGAATGCGGCGCCGGGCTGACGGGCGTGCAGACCCTCGTGCCGGTGATGCTGGACCATGTCAGCGCCGGGCGGCTTTCCCTGCCCCGGCTGGTGGACCTGCTGAATGCCGGCCCGGCGCGGGTCTTCGGTCTGGTCGGCAAGGGGCGGCTCGCGGCCGGATACGACGCCGACTTCACCCTGGTGGACATGAAGAAGACCCGCAGCATCGAGGAAAGCTGGATCGCCTCCCCCTGCGGCTGGACCCCCTTCGCCGGGCATCGCTGCACCGGCTGGCCGGTGATGACCATCATCCGTGGCCAGGCGGTGATGCGGGAGGATGCGGTGCTGGGCGCCCCCATCGGCACCCCGGCGCGTTTCGCCCCCTGAAGCCCGCCGGCCGCATCGGCGGTTGAGACGTCCCGGCGCGGCTGGTAGAGCCGGGACAGGGATGCGGAGGCTCAGGATGGCGAAGCAGGACAAGGCGGGGGATTGGGGGGCCCGGCTGCGCGCGGCCCTGGTACCGGCGGCAGTGCCAATGGCTGCCCCATCGGCCGAGGCGCCGCCGCCCGCCGAACCAGACGCTGCCGCGGCGAGTCCCGCCGAGGAGGGTCCCGGCACGACCTTGTCGAGCGAGGCACCCGCCGGCACGCCGCCCGAGGATGCCTCCCTCGATGCGACGGCCGCCGCGCAGGCAGCACCGGCTTCCGATCATTTCAGCCTGCTCGCCACCATCATCCCCGGGCCATTGCAGCCCGCCCCGGCACCGGACAGCCCCTTGCTGGCCATGCTGGGCGCCCGCGGCCCGTCCCTGGCCGTGATGCCCCCCACCCCCATGCCCGCTGCCGCCGAGGCGGTGCCGGAGGCCCCGGTGGAGGCCCTCGAAGCGCAGTTCCCCATGCTCGTGCCGGCCCCGCTGGCGCCGGAGGCGGAACCGCCGGCCAGGCCGGAGGCCGAGACCCTCGAAGACCGCTTCCCGATGCTGGCGGCGGCCGGCCCCGGCGCGGCGACGCAGGCGCGGCACACCCCCGAAAGCGCGCCCTTCCCGCCCGTGACGCCGCCCGCCACGACAACCACGGTGGATATCCTGGCCGCGCCAGCGCATCTGGCCGAGGCGCCGGCCGGACCGACCGTCGCGCCGGAGGCCGCGCCTGTCGCCGAGCCGGAGACCGCGCCTGTCGCCGAGCCGGAGGCCGCGCCCGACGCCGAGCCTGAGGCCGCGCCTGTCGCGGAGCCGAAGGCCGCACCTGCCGTCGCGGCAGGGTCCGAGGGCGAAGCCGTGGCGCCGCAGGTCGCGGCCGATCCCTCCGCGGCCGCCGCCGATCGGCTCGCGGATCCGCTGGGCCAGGCGAGCATCGCCGCCGCCTATCTCGCGGTGCGCGGCCTGCCCATGCCAATGGCCGAGGCCCAGGCGGCGATGGGGGCGGCCATGGGGGCGGACTGGCTGGCCGTGGCGCTGAGCCTGGAGCAGGCGCGCGGCCATTGGCGGGCGCTGTTCATCGGTGCCGGCCCCGCCGATCTGGCCACCGCCGGCGCAGGCGCGGCCCGGCGCGCCGGCCTGACGCCTGTGCTGCATGTGGCGGAGGCGCATCCCGGCCTGTTCGGCCAGCTTCAGGCCGCCGTGGAGGCCGAGGGGCTGGCGGATGAGGACACCATGCTGCTCCAGGCCGTGATCGGCGCCGATGAGGCGCGCCTGCCGCCCCGCGGCGCCCTGGCTCAGGGCCTGATCGAAGCGCAGGAGAGCTGGGACCTTCTGCGCATCGGCACCGCCAAGGTCGTCGGCCAATTGCTGACCCATGCCGTGCCGCTGCTGACGGAAAGGGTGCGCTGGCTGGCCGTGGCCCCCATCAATCGCGGGGAGGAGGCCGCCGCCGTCCGCGTGCTGGGACGGAACGGGTGGACCCTTCGGGCGGAGCGCCCGGCGGCGATACGCCTCACCCGCCCAGACACCTCGAACAAGGCCGGCGTGCAGATCTGGCGCGGACCCCTGGCCTGATCCGACGTCCGGGGTCCTGGCGGAACCCCGCCAGGGCTTTCAGTGCAGTGGCGGATCCGCGACCGGGCGGGCGGCGCCGGAGGGCGGCGCGGTCCAGCAATCCACCGCGCCGAGGGAGCGGGTGCAGAAGGCTTGCGGGGCTGGCGGCGTGGCCAGCGGCGCGCACCACGGCTCCCGCCGCTCCACATGCACCAGGGAACAGTCCCGCCCCGTCACCAGGCTGGCCACATGGTCGATCGGCGTTCGCCCGGTCAGCACCAGCGACGCACCGCTGGCCACCAGGATGGGGCCGGAGGTGGCGGCCACGGTGGGCCCTATCTGACAGCCCGCCAGCGCCGGCAGGGTCAGGACCAGGCCAAGCACGGCCATCGGAGAGCGGACGAAGATCGCGGTTTTGCGGGGATCGGGCCGGGGCATGGCGGTAAGCTAACCGCTCGGGCTTAACGCGGCCTCACCGCGCGGCTATGGTCCGGCTCCCTGACGGTTCTGAAGGACAGACCTTGCCCGATATCTTCGACGAGATCGAAGAGGACCTCCGCGCCGACCGCGCCCGCCGCATGGCGAAGCGCTGGGGCGGGCTGGCCCTTGGCGTGGTCCTGCTGGCCCTGGCCGGGGCCGGCGGCGTGCAGGCCTGGCGTTGGCAGCAGGCGCGGGATGCCGCGACGGTCGCCAATACCTTCCTCACCCTGCACCGCAATGCCGAAGCCCAGGGCGCCGACCTGCCGGCCGTGGCCAATGGCTTCGCCGCGCTGTCCCGCGAATCGCCCGCCGGCTACCGCACCCTGGCCCGGCTGCGCGCCGCGGCGCTGAAGGCGGAAACCGGGGACCGCGACGCCGCGCTGGCGCTGTGGGACCAGGTGGCCCAGGACAATGAGGCCGACCGGCTGTATCGCGACCTCGCCAGCCTTCTGTATGTCGGCCATGCGCTGGACAGCGGCGATCCCGCCCAGCTCGCCAGCCGCATCGCGCCGCTGACCGAATCCGGCAATGCCTGGCAGGCCCCGGCGCGGGAATTGTCCGCCCTGGTCGCCATCCGCCGTGGCGACAATGCCGCGGCGCGGCAGCAATTGCAGGCCCTGGCCGCCGATACGGCCGCCACACCCGGGCTGCGCGAACGCGCGCAGCGCCTCGCCGCGGGGCTCGGCTCATGATGCACAAGAACCTCTCCCGCCGTGCCGGCCTGCTCGGCGCCGCCGCCCTGCTCTCCGGCTGTTCCAGCCTCGACAACCTGTTCGGCAGCAGCAAGACGCCGCTGCCGGGCGAGCGCCGCAGCGTGCTGCGCGCCGACCCGCCCCTGGCTGCCGATACCGGGGCCTCCGGCACCGTCGCGCTGCCGCCGCCAGAGACCATCTCCGAATGGCCGCAGGCCGGCGGCCCGCCGAGCCATGCGCCCGGCCATGCCGCCTTCACCACGGAGCCGCGCCAGGCCTGGCGCGCCTCGATCGGCGGCGGCTCCGGCTACCGCCAGCAGCTCACCGCCGGGCCGGTGATCGCCGGCGACACGGTCTATGCCGTCGATGCCTCCGGCCAGGTTTCCGCCTTCGCACTGGCCGATGGCGCCCGCCGCTGGCGGGTGGAGACGACGCCGGAGGATGAGAGTGCCGGCACGGTGGGCGGCGGCGCCGCCTTCGCCGATGGCGTGCTCTATGTCGCGACCGGCATGGCGGAGGTTCTGGCCCTGTCGCCGGAGGATGGCGCGGTGCGCTGGCGCGTCCGCACCCCCTCCCCCACCCGTGGCGCCCCGACGGTGGCGGGCGGACGGATTTTCGTCACCACGCTGGAAAACCATCTGCTCGCCCTGTCCGTCGAGGATGGCCGCCGGCTGTGGACGCATCGCGGCGGGGCACAGAACACCCTGCCGCTTGGCCTGCCCGCCCCGGCGGTGGAGGGGGAGGCCGTGGTGGCCGGCTTCGGCACCGGGGAGATGGTGGCCGCCCGCGTCACCGATGGCCGCGTGCTGTGGTCCGAGGGCCTGGGCACCACCGGCGCCACCAGCCTGGCCGATATCGTCGGCATCACCGGCCTGCCGGTGATCGACCGTGGCCGGGTGCTGGCCACCGGCCTCGGCAATACCACCATCGCCGTCGATCTGCGCAGCGGCCGGCGGCTGTGGGAACGCACCTTCGGCGGCGGCACCGGCGTGGCCTCGGCCGGCGACTATGTTTTCTCCGTCACCCGCGCCGGCGATGCGGTGGCGGTGGGGCGGGAGGATGGGCGCATCCGCTGGGTCGCCGAGCTGGACCCCACCCCGGAAGGCGGCCGCCGCCGCGACGCGGCGCGCTTCGGCCCGCCGATCCTGGCCGGTGGCTTCGTGATGATCCCCTCCAGCCGGTCGGAACTGATCCTGCTGGCCCCTGCCGATGGCACCATCGCCGGGCGCATCCCGCTGTCGTCCGGCGTGACCCTGCCGGTGGCGCTGGCGCAGGGCACGCTGGTGCTGCTGGGCGATGACGGGACGCTGATGGCGCTGCGGTAGCGCCAGCGGGCCGGGACCCGGCTATTCGCGGCAAGCGCGCGCCATCCGGCGCGCGTGGTGCTAAGAGGGGCACGGCCGCGCGCACCGCGGGGCCGGGACCTTTGGAATACCATGCAGACCGTTGCCATTCTCGGCCGGCCCAATGTGGGCAAATCCTCGCTGTTCAACCGCCTGGCCGGGCGGAAGATCGCGCTCGTGGACGACACCCCTGGCGTCACCCGCGACCGCAAGCAGGTGGAAGCCGAGATCGGCGGCGTGCCTGTCATGCTGATCGACACGGCGGGGCTGGAGGAAGCGGCGCCGGACACGCTGGCCGGGCGGATGACCGCGAGCAGCGAGGGCGCGCTGCGCCAGGCCGACCTGGTGCTGTTCGTGGTCGATGTCCGCACCGGGCTCACCGCCGCCGACCGCGCCTTTGCCGACTGGCTGCGCAAGGCGCCCTGCCCGGTGCTGCTGGTGGCCAACAAGGCCGAGGGCCGGCTGGGCATGCAATCCGCCATGGAGGCCTATGAACTCGGCCTCGGCGACCCCATCGCCGTCTCCGCCGAGCATGGCGACGGTTTCGGGAATTTGCATGACGAGGTGCGGGATCGCCTGCACGCCGATCCGCGGCGGGGCAAGGAAGACCGGGAGAGGCCGCTGCGGCTGGCCATCCTCGGGCGCCCCAATGCCGGGAAATCCACCCTGCTGAACGCCCTGGTGGGCGAGGAACGCATGATCACCGGGCCGGAGCCGGGCCTGACGCGCGATTCCATCGCCGTCGATTTCCGCGACGCCGAGGGCCCGATCCGGCTGGTGGACACCGCTGGCCTGCGCAAGAAGGCGCGGATCGAGAAGCTGCTCGAAAAGATGTCCACCGAGGCCAGCATCGCCGCGCTGAAGGAGGCGGAGGTGGTGATCCTGGTGGTCGACGCCCTTCAGGGCATGGATGAGCAGGACCTGCGCATCGGCCGCCTGGCGGAGCGCGAGGGCCGCGCCTTGGTGATCGCCTTCAACAAATGGGACGCGGTGGAAGACCGCACGGCGACCCGGCGAAAGCTGGAAGACACGCTGCTGAGCAGCTTTGCCCAGATGAAGGGCATTTCGGTGGTGCCAATTTCCGCCGCCAATGGGCGCGGCCTGGAAAAGCTGATGCCGACGGTGCGCACCGTCTATGATCTTTGGAACCGCCGCGTGCCGACGGGCGAGCTGAACCGCTGGTTCGAGACGATGAAGGAACGCCACCAGCCGCCGCTGGTGGAGGGCAAGCGCATCAAGCTGCGCTACGCCACCATGCCGAAGGCGCGCCCGCCCACCATCACCGTCTTCGGCACCCGCGCCGAGCAGCTGCCCGAGGACTATCGCCGCTACCTGGTGAACAGCTTCCGGGAGAAGTTCGACATGCCGGGCGTGCCGATCCGGCTGCATCTGCGGGGGACGGAGAACCCCTACGGCGAGGAAGAGTAGCCACTGGCACGGGGCATGCTTGCCTTTCGGCGGACCCCGCCGGAGAGGCCAGCATGCTCGCCACGCAGCACCCCGTCTTCCGCCGCTTCTGGTACCCCATCTTCCAACTGACCGAGCTCGCGGAGGGGCCGCGCGGCTTCCGGCTGCTGGGGGAGGATATCGTGCTCTGGCTGGATGCGGAGGGTGCGCCAGCCTGTCTCCAGGACCGCTGCCCGCACCGCTCCGCCAAGCTCTCCGTCGACAGCCAGGTGGTGAACGGCGCCCTGGCCTGCGGCTATCACGGCTGGCAGTTCGGCAGCAGCGGCACCTGCCTGTTCGTGCCGCAGATGCCGGAATTGCGGGCGGGGGCGCGCAGCGCCGCCAAGGCCTATGCCTGCGTCGCCCGCTACGGCTTCGCCTGGGTCTGCCTGGATGAGGACCCCTTGCTGCCGATCCCGGACCTGCCGCACGCGGAGGATCCCGGCTTCCGCCAGATCTTCGAATATGCCGAAGACTGGGACGCCAACTTCCTGCGCGTCGCGGAGAATGCGCTGGATGTCGGCCATGTCGCCTTCGTCCACCGCGCCACCATCGGCGACGACAGCAAGCCCACCATGCCGCGGCTGACCCTTGTGCCGATGGCCAATGGTGTGAACTTTCGGTGCCACCTGCCCGTTGCCAACCGCAGCGACCAGCAGCGCAACCTCCGCATCGCGGAGGAGGAGACGGTGCGGACCGTCGATATCAAATGGCTGATGCCGGGCGCCTTCACCCTGCACTTCACCTATCCGAACGGCCTGATCCACGCGATCTGCGGCTTCGCCACGCCGATTGATGACCACACCTGCCGCCGCATCCAGTTCGTCTATCGCAGCGATACGGAGGCGGATGCGCCGGGCGCGGATATCGCCGCCTTCGACCGCCGGGTCGGCAGCGAGGACCGGCGGCTGCTGGAATCCTGCCCCGCCGACTTCCCGCTGGACCCGAAGGCGGAGGCCCATATGATCCTGGACCGCCCCAGCCTGGTCATGCGCCAGACGCTCCGCCGCCTGCTGCGGGAGCATGACCCCAACGCCCATCTGGCGGCGGCGGAGCTGGCCGCGCCGGATACGCTGGCGGTCGAGGCGGCCTGACCCTTCTTCAGGCCGCGGTGATCGCGGCCTCGATGTCCTTCAGGGGATGGCCTGTCAGGTCCTTCGGGATCTCGCCCAGCAGCTTGGCCGACAGCGTCTTGTGGTAGTGCTTGCGCAGCTCCCCCAGGGTGCGCGGTGCGGCGATGATGACCAGGCCCCCCACATGGCCGGCCATGACCTGCTTGTTCAGCATGTCGGCAACCCCGGCCGCGAAGCCGTCCTCATCCTGCTGGCTGTCGGAGGGGTTGGCAGAGCTGCTGGCATGGCGGCCGCCCGAGCCCTTGTGGTCGCTGTCCACCTCTGGCGGCTGCATCTCGGTCAGTTCCAGCGCACCGGCATCGCCGGTGTTCATGAACAGGTTCAGCTTTTCACCGTCGACGACGGCGACATAGGCGTTGTTCGGAAGCTGCATGACATCTCCTGGGCCGCAAGGGCCGCATCGCGCCGGGTGACGGGCGCCGCCAGGGGCTGTTGCCCGCTGGCTCACAGCCTCAACGCGGCAGCGGGCGGTTGGCTCCATGCCCGTCGGTTCGGCGGCCCGGCCGCACAACTGTCACCTCGCTGCAACCGGCCTGCCGCCGGGCTTTCGCGCGCCTTCGCTAGAAGGCGGCAACCGAGCCAACAGCCAGGATGCCGCATCATGCCGGACACCCTTCCCAACCTGCCCTACGACCTCGAGGCGGGCGACGAGATCCCCTCCAACACCTCCGCCAACCCGCATTTCACCGAAATCGCCGAGGCGCGCCTCGGCCGCCGCGGGATGCTGATGGGCAGCCTCGGCGCCGCCCTCACCGGCTTCATCGGCGCTGGCGCCGCCCGCCCGGCCGCGGCCCAGGGCGCCGCGCAGGGCCCGGTCATCGGCTTCAAACCGGTGCCGATCAGCCCGAACGACACCGTCGTGGTGCCGGAAGGCTATTCCGTGCAGGTCATCATCCCGCAGGGCACGCCGCTCAGCGGCCAGCCGGCCGGCAAGAGCCTCGGCGAGATGACCGCCGCCGAACAGGCTGCGGCCGTCGGCGCGCATCATGACGGCATGCATTTCTTCCCCATCGAGGGGCGCGAGCCGGATCAGGGGAGCAGCTCCGACGGCTTCCTGGTGCTGAACCACGAATACATCGAGCCGCGCTTCCTGCATGCCCGCGCTGCCGGCATGTCCATCGGCAGCGGCCGCATGCCGCTGGTCGATGGCGGCCGCGATGCGGATGAGGCGCGGAAGGAAATCAACGCGCATGGCGTGTCGATCGTCCGCATCGCCAGGGGTGCCGATGGCGCCTGGGCGGTGAAGGCCGATCCGCGCAACCGCCGCATCACCGGCGCGACGCCGATGGAGATCGCCGGGCCGGTGCGCGGGCATGCGCTGGTCCGCACCCAGTACAGCCCGGATGGCACGCGGGTGCGCGGCACGCTGAACAATTGCGCGCATGGCGTGACGCCCTGGAACACCTACCTGGCCGCCGAGGAGAACTGGGCCGGCTATTTCCGCAACGAGGACCAGCAGGACCAGAAGCCGAACCTGCCGCGCGAACATGCCCGCTACGGCGTGCCGACCGGCCAGGGCCGCTACAACTGGGACCAAGTGCGCGGTGGCGGCGATGAATTCGCCCGCTTCAATGTCTCCACGACCGGGGCCGATGCGACGCAGGACTATCGCAACGAGGTCAATGCCTTCGGCTGGGTTGTCGAGATCGACCCCTGGAACCCGGACAGCACGCCGGTGAAGCGCACCAGCCTCGGCCGCTTCGCGCATGAGGGCGTGGTCTTCGGCCCGGCCCGCGAAGGCCGCCCGGTGGTTGCCTATGCCGGCGACGACTCGGTCAACGAGTACATCTACAAATTCGTCTCGGCCCGCCCCTTCGCCCGCGCCACCGCGAATGGCGGGTTGCTGGATGAGGGCACGCTCTACGTCGCGAAGTTCAACGCCGATGGCAGCGGCGAATGGCTGCCGCTGGTGCAGGGCCAGGGTCCGCTGACCGCGGCCAATGGCTTCGCCGACCAGGGCGAGGTGCTGGTGAACACCCGCCTCGCGGCGGATGCGCTGGGCGCCACCAGGATGGACCGCCCGGAATGGGGCGCCGTCGATCCGCGCGATGGCCGGGTCTATTTCACCCTGACCAACAACACCCGCCGCACGGCCGAACAGGTCGATGCCGCCAACCCGCGCGCGCGAAACCAGTTCGGCCAGATCATCCGCTGGCGCGAGGCGAATGACGACCACGCGGCGACGCGCTTCGCCTGGGACCTGTTCCTGATCGCCGGCCCCGAGTCCGACAGCCGCGTCGCCGGCAATGGCAACCTGACCGCCGACAATATCCTGGCCTGCCCGGACGGGTTGTGGTTCGACGCCGATGGCCGGCTCTGGATCCAGACCGATATCGGCGAGGGGCAGCAGTTGCGCGGCGATCTGGCCACCTTCGGCAACAATGCGATGCTCTGCGCCAACCCGATCACCGGCGAAACCCGCCGCTTCCTGACCGGCCCGAACGGCCAGGAAGTGACCGGCGTGGTGACCACGCCGGACCGCCGGACCATGTTCGTGAACCTCCAGCATCCGGGCGCCACCACCAGCGCGGCGGATTGGGCGGCGGGCAAGGTGAACACCAGCTTCCTGACCGGCGGCGTGCCGCTCTCCGCGACGCTGGTCATCACGAAGAACGACGGCGGCATCATCGGCACCTGATGGTGCCACCGACGCTGAAGGCGGGCCTGCCGGCCGGCCTTCAGCGGGCCGTGCCGAGGCCCTTCACCAGCAGGTCCAGCACCGCGTCCAGCCGCGCGGGCGCGGTTTCATCGGCGGCCTGGTCCCGGACATGGTGCGGGTGGTGGAAGCGCATGGTGGCCTCCAGCAGCAGCACGGCCGTGGCGTCGGGGTCGGCCACCTGCCAATCCCCCGCCGCCGCGCCCTGGCGCAGGATGGTGGCGACATGGCCGCGCAACGTCGCGACATGGGCGGCCACCGCGTCCCGGTGTTCCTCCGCCAGAAGGTGGTAGGCGGCGAACAACTCGGGGTCGCCCAGCACCTTCTGGCGCTTCAGCCCGGCCAGGGTGCGGATGTAGCGGGCCAGCCGCGCAGGGGCCGGGTCTGGGCTGGCGACGATCGGCTCCAGCGGCACCACCACCGCATGCAGCCAGCGCGCCACCACCGCCTCCCGCAGCGCCGCCTTGCTGGGGAAGTGGCGGTAGACATTGCCATGGCTCATGCCCAGGGCGCGGGCGACATCCACCACCGTGGCCTTGGCCGGGCCGTGCCGGCGGATCAACGCCTCCGCCGCATCGAGCATGCGCAGCGCGGCGGGGTCGAGGGTGGTGGAGTCGGTCATCCCATCCTTGTCATGCGGCAGGGCGCTCGCTGTCCAGCATGGCCATATGCTCCGCGGCGTAGCGGGTGCCGGCGACGGCCTCCGCCGGCACCGCCGCCTCCAGCGCGGCCAGGTCCTCCGGCGTCAGCCGCAGCGCCAGCGCGCCCAGCGATTCGGCCAGGCGGGTCGGCGTGCGGGCACCCACCAGCGGGATGATGTGCGGCCCCTGCGCCAGCACCCAGGCGATGGCGAGTTGCGCCGGCGTCGCGCCGCGTTCCTCGGCGACGCCGGCCAGCGCCGCGGCCAGGGCCTGGTTGCGAACGTAATTCGCGCCCTGGAAGCGCGGCGAATGGGCGCGGAAGTCGCCACGGCCCGGGGTGGTGCCGCCCAGCAGCCCGCGTGCCAGCACGCCATAGGGATTGAGCGCGATGCCGAGCTCGGCCAGCACCGGCATGATCTCCGCCTCCGGCCCGCGCGACATCAGCGAATATTCGATCTGCAGCGCCGCGATGGGGTGGGTGGCATGCGCGCGGCGGATGGTGGCCGGACCCATCTCGGACAGGCCGATGTGGCGGACATAGCCGGCGGCCACCAGCTCCGCGATCGCGCCCACCGTCTCCTCGATCGGCACGGCGGGATCGAGGCGGGCGGGCTGGTACAGGTCGATATGGTCGGTGCCGAGGCGCTTCAGCGTATAGGCCAGCGCGGTCTTCACCGCGGCCGGGCGAGTGTCGAAGCCGATGAAGGCACCGGTCGGGTCGCGCTGGGCGCCGAACTTCACCGCCAGGAAGGCGCGGTCGCGGCGGCCGCCCTTCAGCGCCTCGCGCAGCAGCATCTCGTTATGGCCCATGCCGTAGAAATCGCCGGTGTCGAGCCAGGTGATCCCGGCCTCCTGCGCCGCACGGATGGTGGCGATGGAGGTCGCCTCGTCGGCCGGGCCATAGAAGTCGGACATGCCCATGCAGCCGAGGCCGAGGGCGGAGATGCGGGGGCCGTTGGGGCCGAGGTTGCGGTAGTCCATGGGGGTCGCTCCGTCACTTGGTGTGACGGGCAGATAGATCGCACCCTGACGAATAACAATAGACAGATTTTGTCATTTTGTTTCTGGCATCAGCCCGTGACGTAGCTCCGGTAGATGCGCGCGGCCGTGCCATCCGCCTCCAGCCGCGCCATCGCCGCCTGCAATTCCACGATGGGCAGGTCGCGGGGGTCCGGATGGGCGGCGAGCCAGGCGGCAATGGTCTGCAAGGCCGGTCCGGTGCGGACACCGCCGGAGCGGCCGATGGCGGCGAATTGCTGGATGATCTCGGGCTCCGTCGCGTACCAGGCAGCGATCCGGCCCTCGGCCAGGGCCAGCGCCAGGTCCCGTCCCGTCTCCAGCACGACCAGGTTGTCGAAGCCGTTCTGGCGTAGGAAGACCTCCTGCAGCCCGTTGCGCACCACGCCGATGCGGGACAAAGCGCGGGCGCCCGCCAGATCCACCGCGGGCCGGTCGGCCAGGGTGCCCATCGCCTGCGGCACCTCCACCACCTGCGCCACCCAGCGAAACTGCGCCTCCCGCGCCGGGGTGCGGCCGATCGGGCAGAGCAGCGTGCCGGGGGTGCTCCGCGTGCGGTCCACCCCCTCGCCGAAGGTGAGGAAGGTGAAGCGTGGCGTGCGCCCGATGGCCGTGATGGCCTCGGCCAGGATGTCCAGGGTGATGCCGCGCCGCCCTGAGCCGGAGGGGTCGGTGCCCGGGAAGGAGAGCGGCCGGATGTCGGAGGTCACCACCTCCAGCGGCGCGTCGGCCCGCGCCAGCCCCGGCAGGGCCAGCGCGGCGGCGACCAGGCCGCGGCGCGGGAGGAGGGCCGTCATCCGGCGATCAATGCGTCGGCTGCGCGGGCGCGAAAAGCACCCTCTCGCCATGCCGCGTCTCGCTTGGCAGGCAGAGCGCGGCCAGGGCCGGCGCCACCTCCGCCGGCTGGGTCAGTTGCGAAGCGTCCTCGCCCGGCATGGCCTGGGCGCGCAGCCTGGTGGCGACGATGTCCGGGTCGAAGAGGTTCACCCGCAGCGGGGTATTGGCCACTTCCTGCGCCCAGCTCTGCACCAGATGCTCCATGCCGGCCTTGGTGGCGCCGTACATGCCCCAATAGGCCTTGGGCCGCAGCACCCGGCCGGTTGTGACGAAGACGGCACGGCCGGCCTCCGCCGCCCGCAGCGGCGGATCGCAGGACCGGATCAGGCGCCAGGCGGCAGTGAGGTTCACGCCCACGGTCTGCGCCCAGTCCTTCGGGTCGATATGCGCCACCGGGGTCAGCTTGTTCAGCACCCCGGCATTGTGCACCAGGATATCCAGCCGCCCGAAGCGTTCCATGATCGAAGGCCCGATCAGGTCGAGCTGCTTCTCGGCATCCTTGTGCAGATCGAGCGGCAGCAGCGTGGCGCCGCGGCCGGAGACGGCGCGGACCGCGTCATCCGTCTCCTCCAGCCCGCCCTGGGTGCGGGCGATGAGGACGAGCTGCGCACCCATCCGGGCCAGTTCCACCGCCAGCGCGGCGCCGATGCCGCGGGACGCGCCGGTGACCAGGGCAACACGGTCTTGGAGGGGAAGGCTCACGGCGATGTCCTGCTGCTGGGATGGCATGGCGTTGCTGGCCATCTCCTCCCCGTCCCGGGGCCGCGCGTCAATCCATCGGGTGACAAGTGGCGCCGACCGCGCATATCGGCTTCAACAAGGGCGCCGATGCCGGGCCGTGGGGACGATGGGAATGAGGCGTGCCATGATGATCCTCGCCGGGCTGCTCCTCGTCCTGATCCTGGGCGCCGGCGCCTGGCTCTACACGCCCGACCGGCCGCGCGCGGCGCTGGAGGCGGCCTATGCCACGCCACCCTCCGCTTTCCTGGATGTCGCCGGCCTGCGCCTGCATCTGCGCGACACCGGCCCGCGCGATGCGCCCGCCCTGCTGATGCTGCACGGCTTCGGCGCCAGCCTGCACACATGGGAGGATTGGGCGGCGGGGCTGGAGGCGGATTACCGCGTGATCCGCATCGACCTGCCCGGCTTCGGCCTGACCGGCGCCGATCCAAGCGGCGACTACAGCGACGCCCGCGCCCATGCGGTGCTGCTGGCGCTGCTCGACCGCCTCGGCCTGCCGCGCGCGACGCTGATCGGCAGTTCCATGGGCGGGCGGATCGCCTGGGGCTTTGCCGCCGCGCATCCGGACCGGGTGGCGAAGCTGGTGCTGGTCTCGCCGGATGGTTTCGCCTCGCCGGGCTCGGACTATGGCAGGCGCGCCTCGGTGCCGCTGCTGATGCGGGTGCTGCCCTATACGCTGCCACGGGGGATGCTGCGGGGGACGCTCGCCGCCGCCTATGCCGACCCCGCCCGCATGACGGCGGAGGTGGAACAGCGCAGCTACGAGCTGATGCTGGCACCCGGCGTGCGCCAGGCGGTGCTGGACCGCATGGCAGGGCATGTGCTGCCGGACCCGGTGCCGCTGCTCGGCCGGATCACCGCGCCGACGCTGCTGCTCTGGGGCGAGCGGGATGGGATGATCCCGGTGACCAATGCCCAGGACTATCTGGCGGCCCTGCCGGATGCGACGCTGGTGACGCTGCCCGGCATCGGACATGTGCCGCAGGAGGAAGCGCCGCGGGAAACGCTGGTCCCGCTGCGCGACTTCCTGATGCGGTAACCTACCGGTTGGCGACCTGCAGCAGCGGCAGCGGCCGTTCGGAAGGGTCGCCCTGGTCGGTCAGCGCGATGGCGTAGTCGCCGGTGAAGCAGGCGTCGCAATAGGCCGGCGCCTTGGGGTCGCGACCCTCGCGCCCCAGGGCCCGGTACAACCCATCGAGGGAGATGAAGGCCAGGCTGTCGGCGCCGATGATGCGCGCCATCTCCGCCACGTCGTGATTGGCGGCCAGCAGCTTGGAACGCTCCGGCGTGTCGATGCCGTAGAAGCAGGAATGCGTCGTCGGAGGAGAGGAGATGCGCATATGCACCTCCGTCGCCCCGGCCTGCCGCACCATTTCCACGATCTTGCGGCTCGTGGTCCCGCGGACGATGGAATCGTCCACCAGCACGACGCGCTTGCCCTCGATCATGCTGCGATTGGCGCTGTGCTTCAGCTTCACGCCGAGATTGCGGATCTGGTCCGTCGGCTCGATGAAGGTGCGGCCGACATAATGGTTGCGGATGATGCCGAGTTCGAAGGGGACCCCGGCCTCCGAGGCATAGCCCATCGCCGCCGGCACGCCGCTGTCCGGCACGGGCACGATGACATCCGCCTCGACGCCCGATTCCCGGGCGAGTTCGGCGCCGATGCGCTTGCGCGTGTCATAGACCGGCGTGCCCTCCACGATGGAATCCGGCCGGGCGAAGTAGATGTATTCGAAGATGCAGAAACGCGGGCTGGACGGCCGCGCGAAGGGGCGAACGGAACGCACGCCGGCATCGTCGATCAGCACGATCTCCCCGGGCTCGACGTCGCGGACGAAATCGGCGCCGACGATGTCCAACCCACAGGTCTCGCTGGCCAGCACGAAGCCGCCGGTGGCGAGCTTGCCCAGCACCAGCGGCCGCACGCCCAGCGGGTCCCGCGCGCCGATCAGCGCGCCATTGTGCAGCGCCACCAGGGAATAGGCGCCCTGCACCTGCTTCAGTGCATCGATCAGCCGGTCCATCACCGTCGAGTAGAGCGAGATGGCGATGAGATGGATGAACACCTCGGAGTCCGTGGTGGACTGGAACAGGCAGCCACGGCGCACCAGGGCGCGTTTCAGCACATGGGCATTGGTCAGGTTGCCGTTATGCGCCACGGCGAAGCCGCCGAATTCGAAATCGGCATAGAGCGGCTGCACATTGCGCAGTGCCGTCTCGCCGGTGGTGGCGTAGCGGTTGTGGCCCAGCGCGGCATGGCCGGGCAGGGCCGCGATCACCGCCGCGTCGCCAAAATTGTCGCCGACCAGCCCGCGACCCTTATGGGCGTGGAACTGACCCTGGGCGGCGAGGGAGACGATGCCCGCCGCCTCCTGCCCCCGGTGCTGCAAGGCGTGCAGGCCGAGCGCCGTGAGGGCTGCTGCATCGCTGCTGCCCCAAACGCCGACGACTCCGCATTCCTCATGCGGGTGGTCGTCGTCGCCAATGTCCCACTGGCTGGCAAACGGGGCCTGATCCATGCGCATCCTTCAGATCCGGCTGCGCGCGGGGGGGCGAAGCAGCTGGTCCATGCTCGGTTCCTGACGTCCCGCGCCTTCCGGCAGACGCGGGCGGAACTCCTCGGGCAATTGAGCCACAATCCAGGCCGCCCCCTGCGCCGCGAGGGGCAGGGAACGGGCCTGACGAACCGGATCCGGCCAGCGATCACTGTCCGGCAACACCAGGCCTGCCACGATATAGGCGATCACAACCACGAAAGCACCCCGCGCGAGGCCGAAGACCAACCCAAGCACGCGATCCACGCCACCCAGGGCCGAGCGCTGCACATGGCCGGCCAGCCAGGCGATCAGCAGCTTCAGGACCACCAGCACCACCAGGAACACGCCACCCACCGCGAGGCCCGTGGCAAGCCAGGGTGGATCGACATGCTCGGCGATCAGCGGCGTCACCTGCGGCTCCGCCATTATGGCCAGCACGATGGCGCCGGCCCAGGCGCCCACGCCCAGCACTTCCCGCACCAGGCCACGAAAATACGCCAGCACTGCCGAGAGCAGCAGCAGCGCGAGGATGATGGCATCGACCCAGGTCATTGGCGGAGCCTATAGCGGGCAAGGCGGCGGGTGTCATGCGCCCAACCCGGGCCGCACATCACACCCCGTTCCATTCCCGGAACCAGGTGACGAATTTCGGAATGCCCACGGAAAGCGGCGTGGTCGGGGCGAAGCCGCACAGGGCCTGGATGGCGGAGATATCGGCGAAGGTCTCCTCCACATCCGCCACCGGGCGCGGCGCGTCGATGATGGTCGCGCGGCGGCCGAGCCCTTCCTCCAGCAGCCGCACCAGGGTCATCACCCGTTCCGACCGATGGTTGCCGATGTTCAGCAGGCGGGCGCGGTCCCCCGCCCCGGGCGGATGCGGCAGGCAGCCGATCACGCCCTGCACGATATCGTCGACATAGGTGAAGTCGCGCTTGAGCTCCCCGCCCTCATACAGCGTGATGGGCTCGCCCGCCGCGATCGCCTTGGCAAAACTGTAATAGGCCATGTCCGGCCGGCCCCAGGGGCCATAGACGGTGAAGAAGCGCAGCCCGGTCTGCGGCAGGCCGTAGAGATGGCTATAGGCCTGGCCGATCAGCTCATCCGCCCGCTTGGTCGCGGCGTAGAGGGAGACCGGCAGTTCCACCGCATCCGTCTCCCGGAACGGCAGCCGGGTATTGCCGCCATAGACGGAGGAGGAGGAGGCATAGACCAGATGGCGCAGCTTCGGCATGCGCCGCGCCGCTTCCAGCATCACCACATGCCCCATGACGTTGGAGGCGACATAGGCATAGGGATCGACCATGGAATACCGAACCCCGGCCTGGGCGGCCAGGTGGATCACCTCCGTGATCCCGTCGAATTCCGGCGCCAGGGCGGCGAAGAACGCCTCCCGGTCGGCCAGGTCCAGCCGCAGGAAGTGGAAATCGGGCGACAGCCTCAGCCGGGCCAGCCGCGCCTCCTTCAACGCCACACTGTAGTAGCTGTTGACGTTGTCCACGCCCACTACGCGTTCCCCGCGCGCCAGCAGCGCCGCCGCCACATGCGACCCGACGAAGCCCGCGACGCCCGTGACGAGGATCGTCATCCGGTCCCTGTTCCCTGCCAAAAGCTGGTTACCGCGCGTCTTGGCGGGTGCCGTCAAGCCTCGCCGGTGCGTTCCGGATCATTCTTCGGGCCGCGCTTGACCGTGCGCGCCGCGAAGCCGGCGACCAGATCGGCCAGATGGCCGGTTTCCTCCAGCTTCAGGCCGGGGATGGCGGGGGGCGTGGCGCTGCCACGCGCCACGCGCCGCGGCAGGGTGGCGGCGGTGAAGCCGAGCTTCTGGGCCTCCCGCAGCCGCGTTTCCGCCTGGCTGACCTGGCGCACCTCACCGGAGAGGCCGACCTCGCCGAAATAGACGGCGCCCGGGTCGGTCGGCCGGTCGGTGGCGGCGGAGATCAGGGCGGCGGCCACGGCCAGGTCCGCGGCGGGCTCGACGATGCGCAGCCCGCCGGCGACGTTCAGATAGACGTCGTTCATGCCGACCCCCATGCCGCAGCGCGTTTCCAGCACCGCCAGCAGCATCGCCAGCCGGCCGGAATCCCAGCCCACCACCTGCCGCCTGGGACTGCCGCCGGCACTGGGCGAGAGCAGGCACTGCACCTCCACCAGCACCGGCCGCGTGCCCTCGATTCCGGCGAAGACCGCGCTGCCCGAGACATTGCCGCGGCGTTCCGCCAGGAACAGAGCGGAGGGGTTGGCCACCTCCACCAATCCGCGCTCCGTCATCTCGAAGACGCCGATCTCATCGGTGGCGCCGTAGCGGTTCTTCACCGCCCGCAAGATGCGGAACTGGTGGCCACGATCGCCTTCGAAATACAGCGTGGCGTCGACCATGTGTTCCAGCACCCGGGGGCCGGCCAGCGTGCCTTCCTTCGTCACATGGCCAACCAGCACGATGGCGAAGCCGCGCGCCTTGGCCAGGCGAATCAGCTCCGCCGCGCAGGCGCGCACCTGGCTGACGGTGCCGGGCGCGGAATCCAGCGCATCGAGCCAGACGGTCTGGATGGAATCGATGATGACCAGGGCGACATCGCCCTCCCCCTCCAGGCTGGCGACGATGTCGCGCAGGCTGGTGGCGGCGGCGAGGCCCATGGGGCTGTCGGTCAGGCCGAGGCGCGCGGCGCGCAGCCGCACCTGCTCCACCGCCTCCTCGCCGGAGATGTACAGGCTGCGGCGGCCGGTGCTGGCGATGCGGGCCGCGGCCTGGAGCAGGATGGTGGACTTGCCGATGCCCGGATCACCGCCGACCAGCACGGCGGAGGCCGGCACCAGCCCGCCGCCCAGCACGCGATCCAGCTCCGCGATGCCGGTCAGGATGCGCGCCGGCGGGGCCGACTTGCCCTTGAGGCCGACGAATTCCACCCGCCGCCCCCCCACCGCCTTGGCGGCCGGGCCGGGGCCGCGGGCCTCGGCGACTTCCTCGGACAGGGTGTTCCATTCGCCGCAGCCATCGCAGCGGCCCTGCCATTTCGGGAAGGCGGCGCCGCAGGCCTGGCAGACGAAGCGGGTGACGGGCTTGGCCATGGGTCAGCCCGCGACCTGGGAAACCGACGGGGCGGGACGCCCCGACCAGCGCAGCCGCCAGACCGCCCCCTGCGCCGGGGACTGCACCGCATGCGGCCAGAGCGCCACCAGGCAGGTGCCGCCGGCATCGCGCACGGAGGGGTAGAGGATGCCGTTATGCCCTTCCGCCATCACGGCGGCCGCGAGCGCATTGCCGGCCGGGTAGCCGATGGCCGGGTCCGGGTGCAGGCAGGCCGGCGGGGGTGTCGCCTCCCGCAGGTCGAGGAAGGCGCCGGCGAAGGCCGCATGCATCTCCACGTAATCCACCTCCGCTTCAAAGACCCCGGTTTCGGCCAGATGGCCGGTCAGATGATGCGTCACCTCCGCCAGCGCGGTGCGGACGGCAAGCGCCGCATACCAGGCGCCGCGTTCCGGCCCGTTGAAGCGGTTCAGCCCGCGCGGCCGCGCATAGGCGAAGGCGGCATTGACGAAGGCGGCATGCGGCACGCGCGCCACCAGATCCTCCGGCGGCAGACCCGGACGCAGGCCCATGGCGGCCTGCTGCCGGGCGCTGGTCGCGCCTTCCAGCGCGGCCAGCAGGTCCAGCTCCTCCGCCGTATCGACCAGGGCGCGCAGCACGGATTCCCGCAGCCGGGCCGTGGTGACCAGGCGGATGGTGCGCGGCAGGGCCTCCGTGCGGACCGGAAAGCCCGTCACAAGCCGCCGCGCATGGCGTCCACATGGCGCCGTACCTCGATCAGACGGGGGATGCCGCCCTCGATCATGGCGGCGACCGGCGAGAGCCCGCCAAACAGCGGGTTGCGGTTGGGCAGGCGCGGCCAGCGATCCGCCATGCCATCCGCAAAGAGCAGGTGCAGCGCCTTGAACACGCCGATCAGGGCGGAGGCGCGGGTGAGCTGGTCCTGCGATAGCGTGCTCGCCCAGCGCCCGGCCCGCATCCGGTCCCAGGTGGTGGTGGAGACGCCGAGCAGCGCCGCCGCTTCCTGCCCCGTCAGCCCCCAGGCCTCCGCCAGACGCAGCAGCGCCTTCAGGGCGACGGGGGTGAAACGCCCCCGCTCCGCCTCCGTGGCGAAACCCGGCGGGATGGGCGGGGATGGGATGAAAGGCAGGATCTGCATGGCTGGCTCCATCTGATGCCGAAGATGGCACCAGATGGGGCGATATTCAAGTTTTGTTCCCGGGACGACCGACTACCGCCGCAACTCCATCTGGATCGGCCCCTCACGCTCCCCGCGCGCGAACTGGTCCACCATGGCATTGCCTGTATCGCCCAGGCTCTGCGCCCCACCGCGCCAGATGATCTGGCCCTTATGGATCATCGCCGCGTCGTCGCCGATGCGCCGTGCGCTGGCCATGTCATGCGTGATGCTGACCGCCGTGGCGCCCAGGCGCTTCACGCAGTCCACGATCAGCCCGTCGATCACCGCGCCCATGATCGGGTCGAGGCCCGTGGTCGGCTCGTCGAAGAAGATGATGTCAGGCTCGGCGGCGATGGCCCGCGCCAGGCCGACGCGCTTCTGCATGCCGCCCGAAAGCTCGGCCGGCGACAGGTCGCCGACGCTGGCGGCCAGGCCCACCTGGGCCAGCACCTCCGCCGCCTTGTCGCGGGCGGCGCGGCGGCTGATGCGGTTCTGGGCGAGCAGCTTGAAGCAGACATTCTCCCAGACCGGCAGGCTGTCGAACAGCGCGCCATTCTGGAACAGCATGCCGATGCGGTCGTTGACGAGTTCCCGCTCCCGCCTGGAGAGGGTTGCGACATTCCGGCCGTCGATCTCGATCAGCCCCGCATCGGGCGGGATCAGCCCCAGGATGCATTTCAGCGTGACGGACTTGCCGGAGCCCGACCCGCCCAGGATCACCATGGAATGGCCGGCCCGGATATCCAGGTCCACGCCATCCAGCACCTGCTTCGCGCCAAAGGCCTTGCGCAGGCCTCGCAGGCGGATCTTCGGAACGTCGCTCGTCACAGCGGGCTGTGCGTCACTCATCGGCTGAACAACACCGCGGTCAGCACATAGTCCAGCGCCAGGATCAGGATGGAGGAGGCGACGACGGCCGAGGTCGTGGCCCGCCCCACGCCCTGCGCCCCGCCGCCCGACTGATAGCCGGACCAGCAGCCCATCAGCGTGATGACGAAGCCGAAGACCGCCGCCTTGATGAGGCCGGAGACCACATCCGCCACCTGGAGGAAGTCGAAGGTGGCCTTGAGATAGGCGCCCGAGCCGAAGCCGAGTTGCTGCGTGCCGATCAGCCAGCCGCCCATCACGCCCAACGTATCCGCCACGATCACCAGCAACGGCAGCGCCAGCGTGCCGGCCAGCAGCCGCGGCGCCACCAGGTATTTCATCGGGTTGGTGGACAGGGTGGAGAGCGCGTCGATCTGGTCCGTCACCCGCATCGTGCCGATTTCGGCGGCGAAGGCCGCGCCGATGCGCCCGGCCACCATCAGACCGGCCAGCACCGGGCCGAGTTCGCGGGTGATGGACAGCACCACCACATTCGCCACCGCGCCCTCCGCATTGAATCGCGCAAAACCGGTATAGGATTGCAGGGCCAGCACCATGCCGGTGAAGACCGCGGTCAGCGCCACCACGGGCAGGCTGAACCAGGCGATCTCGATGAAGGCCTTCAGGAACAGCCGGCCATAGAAGGGCGGCCGCAGCAGATGGCTGATCGCCTCCGCCGCGAAGAGCGCGATGGCGCCGACGCTGCGCAACAGGCCGAGCACGGCCCGGCCGAGCGCGGCGACGGGATCGAGGAGGCGGTCCACCAAGGTGCTGGCCAAGGCCTCAGGCGCCGCCGACATGGGCGCGCAGATAGCGCGGGCCAAGGGCGGTCAGCACCTCATAGCCGATGGTGCCGCAGCGCGCGGCGATATCGTCAGGCGTATTGCCCGGCCCGCCGACCAGCATCAGCCGGTCGCCAGGGCGCATTTCAGGAAACTCGGTCGCGTCGAACGTTGTCAAATCCATCGAGATCCGGCCTATGAGCGGCACGGCTCGGCCCTGGAAAAGCGCCAGGGACCGGCCGGACAGGCTGCGAAGGTAGCCATCGGCATAGCCCGCCGCAACGGTGGCGACCCGCAACCTGCCGTGCGCAGTGTAACCGGCGCCGTAACCCACCGTGGTGCCGGCCGCGATCTCCCGGATCTGGAGCACCGGCACCTCCAGCGTCACCACCTGCCGCATCGGGTTCGCCACCCCCGGCGTCGGGTTGATGCCATAAAGCGCGCAGCCCGGCCGGGCGAGGTCGGAGCGATAGGCCGGGCCAAGAAAAAGCCCGGAGGAATTGGCGAAGCTGCGCGGCACGCCCGGCGCGATACGGGCGGCCGCCTCGGCGAAGCGCGCGGCCTGGGCGGCGTTCAGCGGATGCGCCGGCTCATCGGCGCAGGCCAGGTGGGTCATCACGAAGCGCAGGTCGAGGCCCGTGAGGCGCGAACGGTCGGCCGCCAGCGCCGCCTGTTCCGCCGCATCCAGCCCGAGGCGGGACATGCCCGTGTCGAGATGCAGCAGCGCCGGGCGCGGCCTACCCTCGGCGCGGCCGGCCGCCGCATGGGCCGCGACATCGCCCAGGCTGTTCAGCACCGGCATCAGCCCGGCCTGTTCATCGGCGCCGGGCGGAAAGCCGTTCAGCACGATGATCTCCGGCCCGGCGCCGAGGCCGGCCCGCAGCACAAACCCCTCCGTCAGATGCGCCACGAAGAAGGTCCGGCAGCCGGCCGCCAGCAGCGCGCGGGCCACCGGCACCGCACCCAGCCCATAGCCATCGGCCTTCACCACCCCGGCGCAGGGGGCGCCGTGCCGGGCGCCAAGGTCGCGCCAATTCGCCACGATCGCATCCAGCTCGATGCGCAGCACCCCCTGCCCGGCCGCCGCCTCGCCCATGTTCACAGATCCTGCCGATAGACGATGAAGCCCGAGCGTTCCGCCACCTGGTCATACAGCCGCATGGCGACCGCATTGGTCTCATGCGTGTGCCAATAGACCCGCCGCGCCCCGGCGGCCCGCGCGCGGGCATAGACGCCCTCGATCAACGCCCGGCCGATGCCCCGGCCCCGGATGTCCGGCGCGGCGAACAGGTCCTGGAGGTAGCAGGTGGCGCCCGGCATGCCGGTGTTGCGGTGGAAGATGAGATGGGCCAGCCCGACCAGACGGCCGTCCAGCTCCGCCACCAGCGCCTCCATCGGCTCCAGCCCGTCGAAGAAGCGCGCCCAGGCCAGTTCGGTGACGGCGGCCGCCGGAGCGGTATCCCCGGCCCTGCCGTAGAAGGCGTTGTAACCCTCCCACAACGGCAGCCACTGGGCAAAATCCCCCGGCGCCGCGGGCCGGACCAGCAGGGGTTCAGTCCCCATAGCCGGCGTCGTAATGGGTATCCAGGTCGCCGAACCGGGTGAACTCGGCCTCGAAGAACAGGCGGATTGTGCCGGTGGGGCCGTGGCGCTGCTTGGCGATGATGAGTTCCGCCTTGTTATGGGCGTCCTCCATATCCTTCTGCCACTTCTCCATCGCCTCGGTGAATTTCTGCGGGTTGTCGAAGCTGAGCTCCTTCGGCTGCCGCTGCTGCAGGTAGTATTCGTCGCGATAGATGAACATGACCACGTCGGCATCCTGCTCGATCGAGCCGGATTCGCGCAGGTCCGACAACTGCGGCCGCTTGTCCTCCCGCTGCTCCACGGCGCGGGAGAGCTGGGACAAGGCGATGACCGGCACCGACAATTCCTTGGCGATGGCCTTCAGCCCCTGAGTGATCTGGCTGATTTCCTGCACCCGGTTCTCCGGCTTGCTGCCCGCCGCGGGCCGCATGAGCTGGAGGTAGTCGACGATGATGAGGTTCAGACCCTTGGTCCGCTGCAAGCGCCGGCACCGGGTCCGCAGCGCCGAGATGGTGATGGCCGGCGTGTCGTCGATATAGAGCGGCAGCGCCTGCAATTCCCGGCTGACCTCCAGGAACTTGTCGAAGTCGCGCTGGCTGATCTCGCCGCGGCGGATGCGGTCGCCCGAGATCCGGCTTTCCTCCGACAGCAGACGCGTGGCGAGCTGGTCGCAGGACATTTCCAGCGAGAAGATGGCGACGCCGCCGCGCGGGATGGCGTTGGGGTCCTTCTCCCGCGCCTCCCGCAACACAGCCCGGGCAGCGCCGAAGGCCAGCTTCACCGCCAGCGCCGTCTTGCCCATGCCGGGTCGGCCCGCGAGGATCAGAAGGTCCGAAGGGTGCAAGCCGCCGAGCTTGGCGTCCACATCCCGCAGCCCGGTCGGCAGGCCGGCCACGCCGCCCGGATTGGAGAACGCCTTCTCCGCATGCTGCACGGCCGTCGACAAGGCGCGTTCGAAGGAGACAAAGCCGCCGCCGGATTCGCCGGCCCGCGACAAGTCGAACAGCGCCTGCTCGGCGCTTTCCATCTGAAGCTTGCCGTCGAGGTCCGAATCCGCCCCGAAGGCGCGGTTCACCATCACCTCGCCCAGGTCCAGCAACTGCCGGCGCAACCAGGCGTCGTGAATGACGCGGCCATACTCACCGGCATTGATGATGCCGACCATCGCGGTCAACAACTGGCCCAGATAGGCCGGGCCACCGACATCATCCAGCAGGCCCGAATGCTCGAACTCCGCCCGCAGCGTCACCGCATCGGCCAACTGCCCGGCCTCGATGCGCCGCTGGATGGCGGTGAAGATGCGGCCATGCACCGCATCGGCGAAATGGTCGGCCGCCAGGAACTCGGAAACCCGCTCATAGGCCTTGTTGTTGGCGAGCAACGCGCCGAGCAGCGCCTGCTCGGCCTCCAGATTGGCAGGCGGCAGCCGCTGCGAGAGACCAAGAAGACCCTCACCACCAAAGCCGGCGGAGGGGGAGGCGGAAACCGAGCCGAACGTGTTCATCCCCCCATCCTACCCCGCCCCCCGAGTCGCGCGCGCCCCCACCAGCCTGTGGATCACTGTGGATAACGGGGGTGGTTTTCCAGCCGGGGTGTCTGGCGTTGGCAGGGAGGGCTCCGCCCTCCCCGCACCCCACCCGCCAAGGGGCAGTGGCCCCTTGGAACCCATTGATTCATGAGTGGAAATGGAGAGGGGGCCAGAGGAGCCGCTTGTTCAGCGGTCCTGCTGGCCCCCTCTCCATTTCCACTCAAGGTCCCGTGGTCCAGGAGGCCACTGCCTCCTGGTGGGGGGTGCAGGG
Organism: Falsiroseomonas oleicola; assembly: GCF_019029495.1. Classification (GTDB taxonomy): domain Bacteria; phylum Pseudomonadota; class Alphaproteobacteria; order Acetobacterales; family Acetobacteraceae; genus Falsiroseomonas; species Falsiroseomonas oleicola. The sequence goes on along the minus strand of NZ_JAERQM010000007.1, from coordinate 135,921 downwards.
GGGCAAAGCCCCTCTGCAAATCGCCCGGACCTCCCCGGCCGAAGCCGCCCCCGTAACCCGCGGTGGGGTCTTCAGTCGCGGTCGGCGGCGGCGCCGAGTTCGGCCAGTTCGGCGGCCAGTTCGGCTTCCAGGCTTTCTTCCTCGGCCTGGTCGGCGGCGCGCAGGTCTTCGCCGCGGGCCTGCTTCTCGGCTTCCTCGACCGAGCGGGCGACGTTCACGCCGACCTCGATCACGACTTCCGGATGCAGCGCGACGCGCACCGGGGTCAGGCCGAGCAGCTTGATCGGCTGTTCCAGCAGGATCTGGTTGCGCTCCAGCGTCAGGCCGCTGCCCTTGCAGGCGTCGGCGATGTCGCGGCCGGAGACGGAGCCGTAGAGGCCGCCGCTTTCGCCCGCCGAGCGGATGATGACGACGGTCAGGCCGTGCACGCGCTCGGCCACCCGCTCCGCTTCCTCGCGGCGCTTCAGGTTCTGGGCTTCGAGCTGGACGCGCTCACGCTCGAAACGCGCGAGGTTGTCCTTGTTCGCGCGGATCGCCTTGCCCTGGGGCAGCAGGAAATTGCGCGCATAGCCGGGGCGGACCGTGACCAGCTCGCCCATCTGGCCAAGCTTTTCGACCCGCTGCATCAGGATGACTTCGATCATGGCTGCACCGTTCAGCTTCGGGGGGGCGCAGCGCGCCGGGCCCGTGTTCCATTGAGAATGTCGTAGAAGCCGTAGCCCGCGACGCCAAGCGCCACTGGCACGGACAGAATCAGCAGCGCCGCATAGGCGCCACCCAGCAGGAAGGCGCGGCCCCGCAGCGCCACGCTGGCGCGATGCAGGCCGGCGAGCCCGTGCAGGAAGACCGGCACCAGCAGCACCAGCAGCACGGAGAGGGTGACGGCATCGCCGCCTTCCTCCGCCGCCAGCCAGAAGCCGGCGGCGACCGCCGGCAGGATGGGGTACCAGCCCGGCAGCCGGGCCTCGCGCCAGGATGGCGCGGCGGCGATGACCTTGGCCCGCACCAGCAGGGAGGCGGCGGCGGCGGCATTCACCAGCAGCGCCAGCGCCACCCAGAAGCCAATCGCCGCGGCCTTGATCCGCACCAGTTCCTCGACCAGCCCGTCATGCGCCGGCAGGCCCATGCGTTGCAGCCCGACCTCCGCCGCCTGTCGCATGGCCCCTTCCAGCCCGCCGGGCGCATCGCCCAGCAGGAAGGCCGCCATCAGCACGCCGATGGCCGGGATCACGCCGAGCAGCGCGAAGGGCAGGTCCAGCCGGCCGTCATGTCCCCGGGCCAGCACCAGCGCTGCGGCGGGAACGCCGAACAGCGCCAGGAACAGGCCAAGGCCGAGCGAGTTGCCCAGCACCAGCAGGACCAGGCTGGCCACGGCCAGCGCCGCCAGCGCCGCGAAGGCGCCAAAGCCGATGCCGGCCAGGAACAGGGGCATGGCGGTGAGCCAGAGCGCGAAGGCCCCGCCCGGTAGCCCGCGAAAGGCCCAGAGCGCCAGCACCGCTGACGCCAGGCCCGCCGCGCCGGCCGCGAGCAGGCGCGGATCGGCGGCGATGCCGCGACCCTCCCCCATCCCGCGATCCAGGCCGTCCGCCATCATCCTGTGTCCCGCGCCCTTGTCAGTCGTTGATGACGTAGGGCAGCAGCGCAAGGAAGCGGGCGCGCTTGATGGCATTCGCCAGTTCGCGCTGCTTCTTGGCGGAGACCGCCGTGATGCGGCTCGGCACGATCTTGCCGCGCTCGCTCAGGAAGCGGGACAGCAGGCGCACGTCCTTGTAGTCGATCTTCGGCGCGTTCGGGCCGGAGAAGGGGCAGGACTTGCGGCGGCGGTAGAACGGCCGGCGCGCGCCCACGGCGGGGCGGCGCTGGGCGGGGTTCAGGGCGACGTCTTCGTTACGGTCGGACATGATGGATTACTCCTCGCCCCCGGGGCCCATATCGAGTTCGTCGCGCGGACGGGCGCGGAATTCCTCGCGGTCGTCACGCTCGCGGCCACCGGTGCGGCCGGAGCTGAAGCGGCCGGCCGGGCGCGGGCCGCGGAAGCCGCGCTCACGCTCACGGTCGTCGGAGCGGCGGGCCAGGATGGCCGACGGCGCGTCGTCGATCGCCTCGATGCGCAGCGTCAGGCTGCGCAGCACGTCCTCGTTCAGGCCAAGCTGGCGCTCGACCTCAAGCAGGGCGGTGGGGGTCGAATCCAGGCCCAGCAGCATGTAGTGGGCCTTGCGGTTCTTCTTGATGCGGTAGGCGAGGCCACGGAGGCCCCAATATTCCCGCTTCTTGATCTCGCCGCCGCTCATTTCAGTGAGGGTCGCCTGCACCTGGTCGGCGATCGCCTCGACCTGGGCCTGCGTGATGTCACTGCGTGCCAACAGCACGCATTCATACAAGGGCATCCGGTTCCCTCCGGCTGTCTCAGCCCAGCGGCCCCGGGCACCATGCCTGGAACACGCACGAACGGGCATAGCCAGGACCGATGCCTCGGGTCCCGGCAGGGGAGCGCGGCGTAAAGCACGGCGGGGGGTGTGGGGGCAAGCGGATTCAGCGGCGGGCGGCGCTGGACCCTTGACGCCCGACCCGCGACCGCCCTAGGCCGCCCGACCGCCACAGACAGAATCGCACGGACCCAAAAAAATGGCGCTCGCCTTCACCTTCCCCGGCCAGGGTAGCCAGGCCCCCGGCATGGGCCGCGACCTCGCAGCGGCCTTCCCCGCGGCCCGCGAAGTGTTCCAGGAGGTGGACGAGACCCTGAAGCAGAAGCTGTCGAAGCTGATGTTCGAAGGTCCAGCGGAAGACCTGACCCTGACCACCAATGCCCAGCCGGCGCTGATGGCCGTGTCGCTGGCCGTGCTGCGGGTGCTGGAGGTCGAGGGCGGCTTCGTGCTGAAGGACCGCGTCGCCCTGGTGGCCGGCCATTCGCTCGGCGAGTACGCCGCGCTCGCCGCCGCCGGCGCCTTCGACCTGTCGACCACCGCCCGGCTGCTGCGGCTGCGCGGCGATTCGATGCAGCAGGCGGTGCCCGCCGGCATCGGCGCCATGGCCGCCCTGCTGGGCGCGGAGCCCGAGCAGGCGCAGGCGATCTGCGACGCCGCCGCCGAGGACCCGCTGACCAAGGCGCGGGAGGTGGTGCAGATCGCCAATGACAATGGCGGCGGCCAGATCGTGATCTCCGGCCATGCCGGCGCGGTGGAACGCGCCATGGAGGCGTCGAAGGCGGCCGGCGTGAAGCGCGCCATGAAGCTGCCGGTCTCCGCCCCCTTCCACTCCGCCCTGATGGCCCCGGCCGCCGATGTGATGGCGGAGGCCCTGGGCGCGGCCACCATGCGGGCGCCGCTGGTCCCCCTGGTGGCCAATGTCTCCGCCGCCAAGGCCACCGACCCGGTGGAAATCCGCGACCTGCTGGTGCGCCAGGTGACCGGCACGGTGCGCTGGCGCGAATGCATCCTGGCCATGGCCGGCATGGGCTGCGACCGCTTTGTCGAGATCGGCTCCGGCAAGGTCCTCACCGGGCTGATGAAGCGCCTGGCGCCCGAGGCCACGGCCAGCGCCATCGGCACGCCCTCCGATATCGAAGCCTTCCTGAAGTCGCTGTGACCCACTGGTTCGACCTCACCTCCCAGCCCAGCGCGGAGGAGGAGAAGGCGGCGCGGGATGCCCTCTGGGCGCATAACGGCGAGGCCGGCTATCCGCGGGACCGCAAGGGGCTTTCGGTGCTGCTGCGGGATGCGACCGGGCAGGTGGTCGGCGGGCTGGTGGGCGCCACCGGCTGGGGCTGGCTCTATGTCGAGAACCTGGCGGTCCCGCCGCCGCTGCGGGGCGCCGGCTGGGGAAGCAGGCTGATGGGCGCGGCGGAGGCCGAGGCCCGGCGGCGTGGCTGCACCGGTATCCGGCTCGATACCTATACTTTTCAGGCACGTGGCTTCTACGAGAAGCTTGGCTTTGGCGTCGTCGGCCAGATCGAGGACTGCCCGCCGGGGCATACCCGCTTCACCATGACCAAGCGGCTGGATCGACCCGAGCCGCTCGCCACGCCCTGGCCGGACGCGAGCACGCCGCGCGTGACCATCACGGAAACCACGGCGCAGGCCGATCCGGTGATCCCGGTGCTGGTCGCCGGCCTGACCGCCCATGCCGCGCCGCATGCCGGCCGGTCCACCCCCGAGAACTTCAATCTGGTGGTGCGCCTGCCCGGGGACGCCGCGCCGGTCGGCGGGCTGAATGGCAGCTTTTTCTACGGCTGGATGTACATCAACCTGTTCCACCTGCCGGAAGCGCTGCGTGGCCAGGGCCTCGGCCGTGCCCTGATGCGGCAAGCGGAAGCGGCGGCCCGCGCCCGCGGCTGCACCGGCATCTGGCTGGACACCCTCAGCTTCCAGGCGCGGCCTTTCTACGAATCCCTCGGCTACCGGGTCTTCGGCAGCCTCGATGACTGCCCGCCCGGCCATAGCCGGCACTACCTCATGAAGCGCCTCACGGACGGAGAAGCCTGATGTTCGACCTCACCGGCAAGGTGGCCCTCGTCACCGGCGCCACCGGCGGCATCGGCGCCGCCATCGCCACCGCCCTGCATGCGCAAGGCGCCAAGGTGGCCATCTCCGGGCGGCGGGAGGCGGAGCTGGCCGCCCTGGCCGGGACGCTCGGGGACCGGGTGCTGGTCGCCCCGGCCGACCTCGCCGACCCGGCGGCGCCCGCGGCGCTGATCGAGACGGTGGAGGCCGGGCTCGGCGGCTTCGACATCCTGGTGAACAATGCCGGCTTCACGCGCGACATGCTGGCGCTGCGCATGGGCGATGCCGACTGGAACGCGGTGCTGGAGGTGGACCTGACGGCCCCCTTCCGCCTGGCCCGCGCCGCGCTGCGGGGGATGATGAAGCGCCGATCGGGGCGAATCATCTCCATCGCCAGCATCGTCGGCGTGACGGGCAATGCCGGCCAGGCCAATTACGCCGCCGCCAAGGCCGGGCTGATCGGCATGAGCAAGTCGCTCGCCCAGGAAGTGGCGACGCGCGGCGTGACGGTGAATGTGGTGGCGCCAGGCTTCGTGAAGACGGCGATGACCGATGCCCTGCCGGAGGCGGCCCGCACCGCGCTGCTGACCCGCATCCCGACGCAGCGCATGGGCACGCCGGAGGATGTGGCCGGCGCGGTCGCCTATCTCGCCAGCGCCGAGGCCGCCTGGGTCACCGGCCAGACCATCCATGTGAATGGCGGGATGGCGATGATCTGACCGGCCGGGTTGCGGCCCTGGGTTGCGACCTCGGGTTGCGACCTTGGCGCCGCAAACCGGTGAAAATCGCCCCTGGGCGCTTCGCGCGGCTTGCGCGGCGGCGGCGCCTAGGCCAAGTGACGCTTCCATGTTAAGCCGCGCCGCCCCGGACCCGAAATCACGGGATTCCAGGCTCCGGGCGGCCAGACACGCACGGCACGACCAGCAGGAGACATCGCGGGATGAGCGACACCGCCGACAAGGTGAAGAAGATCGTTGTGGAGCACCTCGGCGTCGAGGAATCCAAGGTGACCACCGAGGCGTCGTTCATCGACGATCTGGGCGCGGACAGCCTGGACACGGTCGAGCTGGTGATGGCCTTCGAGGAAGCCTTCGGGGTCGAGATCCCGGACGACGCCGCCGAGAAGATCACGACCGTCAAGGACGCGATCGACTACATCGAGAAGCAGAAATCCGCCTGATTTCGACGGATTGACGAGTAGATAGGGGAAGCAGCGGTGTTCGGTCATCTCGTTGCGCCGCGGCGCGTTGTCGTCACGGGCATGGGTATCGCGTGCCCGCTGGGAGTTGGCGTCGAAAACGTCTGGAAGCGCATGCTCGCCGGCGAAAGCGGGCTGGCGGCGATCCAGAATTTCGATGTCAGCGCGCTTCCGGCCAAGATCGCGGGCCAGGTGCCCGTCGGCACCAGGGCCGAGGGCAAGCTCGACATCAATGAGTGGATCCCGGTCAAGGACCAGAAGAAGATGGACCGCTTCATCCAGCTCGCGCTGGTGGCGGCCACGGACGCGGTCGAGGACAGCGGCTGGAATCCTGGCGAGGACCAGGAGGAGGAGCGCTGCCGCACCGGCGTGATGATCGGCTCCGGCATTGGCGGCCTGCCGACCATCTACGAAGCCTCCATGCTGATCCAGCAGGGCAAGACGCGGCGGATCTCGCCCTTCTTCATCCCCTCCGCGCTGATCAACCTGGCCTCCGGCCATGTCTCCATCAAATACGGCTTCAAGGGTCCGAACCACGCCGTGGTCACGGCCTGCGCCACCGGCGTGCATGCGCTGGGCGATGCGGCGCGGCTGATCGCGCTGAATGACGCCGATGTCATGGTCGCCGGCGGCGCCGAGGCCGCGGTGGCGGAGATCGGCATGGCGGGCTTCTGCGCCTCCCGTGCCTTGTCCACCGCCTTCAACGACGACCCGACCAAGGGCAGCCGCCCCTGGGACCGCGACCGCGACGGCTTCGTCATGGGCGAGGGTGCCGGCGTGGTGGTGCTGGAGGAGCTGGAACATGCCAAGGCGCGCGGCGCCAAGATCTATGCCGAGGTGATCGGCTACGGCATGTCGGGCGACGCCTATCACATCACGGCACCGACCGAGGATGGCGACGGCGCCTTCCGCGCCATGCGCGCCGCGCTGAAATCCGCCAGCCTGACCCCGGCCGACATCCAGTACGTCAACGCGCATGGCACCTCCACGCCGATGGGCGACGACCTGGAACTGCAGGCGGTGGAGCGGCTGTGGGGGGATGAGGCGAAGAACCTCGCCATGTCCTCCACCAAGTCCGCCATCGGCCATCTGCTGGGCGCGGCGGGCGCAGTGGAAGGGATTTTCTCCATCCTGGCGATCCGCGACGGCGTCGCGCCGCCGACCCTGAACCTGCACAACCCCTCCCGCGAAAGCGCGATCGACCGGGTGGCGCTGGAAGCGCAGCCGCGGAAGATCGACACGGTGCTCTCCAACAGTTTTGGGTTCGGCGGCACCAACGCCAGCATCATCTTCCGCCGGGCGGGCTGAACACCCCGCCAGCCGCCTTGCCATGGGCGGCTGGCGAGGCCAGTCATAGGCCATGCGCCGTCTCATCGCCCTTCTGCTTCTCCTGCTCATCCTCGGCGCTGGCGCCGGGGGAGCCTTCTGGTATGCCCGGCAGCAATGGGAGGCGCCCGGCCCCCTCGCCGCCCCGGCCCAGATCGTGGTGCCGCGCGGCGGCACGACGGCCATCGCCGAGGCTCTGGCGGAACGCGGCGTCATCGCCCAGCCGCTGTATTTCCTCGCCGCCACCTGGCTGACCCGGACCGAGGGGCCGCTGCGCGCCGCCGAATTCCAGTTTCCCGCCCGCGCCAGCCTGCGCGATGTGCTGAACGTGCTGCGCGACGGTCGCCCGGTGCAGCGACGCCTGACCATTCCGGAAGGCCTGACCGCGCAGCAGATCGCCCGGCTGGTGGAGCAGGCGGAGGGCCTGGTTGGCGACCTGCCCACCTTCGCCGAGGGCGAGATCCTGCCCGAGACCTACGCCTATCAATGGGGTGACAATCGCGGCGCCCTGCTGCGCCGGGCGAAGCAGGCCATGGACCAGGCCCTGGCCGAGGCCTGGGCCGCGCGCGCACCCAACCTGCCCCTGCAATCGCCACGGGAAGCCCTGATCCTGGCCAGCATCGTCGAGCGTGAAACCGGCCAGCGGGAGGAACGCGCCCGCGTCGCCGGCGTCTTCATCAACCGCCTGCGCCGCGGCATGCCGCTGCAATCCGACCCCACCGCGGCCTATGCCGCCGCCGATGGCGGGGTGCTGGACCGGGCGCTGACCCGGGCCGACCTGGACCGCGACCATCCCTTCAACACCTACCGCATCCGCGGCCTGCCGCCGGCGCCCATCGCCAGCCCGGGATTGGCCGCGCTGCGCGCCGTGATGCGGCCGGAAGCCACGGACTACCTGTATTTCGTCGCCGACGGCACCGGCGGCCACGCCTTCGGCCGCACGCTGGAGGAGCACAACCGCAACGTGGCGCGGTGGCGGGAGATCGAGAGGTCCCGCGCGCCCCAGCGATGAACCCCCCGGCGCTGCTCAGCGGCCCGGCCCTGTGGTGGCGGCTGCTGGTGATCGGCGGGCTCTGGGGCAGTTCCTTCCCGCTGCTGCGGCTGATCGCGGCGGAGATGTCGCCCTTTGCCCTGGCCGCCGTGCGGGGCGGCTTCGCGGCGCTCGCGGTGCTGGCCTTCCTGGCGGCCAGCGGACAGTTGAAGGGTCCGATCCGGCGCTATGCGATCCCGGCGCTGGTGCTGGGCACCTGCAATGGCTGGGTGCCCAACCTGCTGACCGCCTTCGCGCTGGGTCATATCCAGGCGGCGCCGGCGGCGCTGATCCATGCCGGCACGCCGCTGCTGGTGGCGCTGATCGCCTTCGTGGTGCTGCGGGAGGAACGGCCTGGGCCGCGCGGCCTGGCGGGGTTGCTGCTGGGCTTTGGCGGCATCGCGGTGATCCTGGGGCCGGATGCGCTGGCGGGCGGGGCGAGCTTCACCGGCGGGCTGATGATCGTCGTCTCCGGCGTCTTCTACGCGCTGGGCACCGTCTATGCCCGCAAGGCGCGGATCGGCGCGGCGCCGCAGATCGTGCTGGGGCAGCAGGTGGTGGCGGGGCTGGTGGCGGGCGGGCTGTCGCTGCCGCTCGGCGGGGTCGAATCCTACGCCCAGCCGGCCTGGGTCTATGGCGTGCTGGCGCTGCTGGGCGTCGTCACCTCCGCCTTGCCGCTGACCATGTTCCTGCGGCTGCTGGCCCGGGCGCGCGTCACCGATGCCTCCATGGTCGGCTATATCCAGCCGCCCTTCGCCGCCGGGGTGGGGGCGCTGCTGCTGGGGGAATGGCCCTCGCCGCTGGTGCTGGTGGGCGGCGCCATCGTGCTGGCCGGGGTGTGGCTCGCCACCTCCCGCCGCTGAGGTCAGCCCTCCCGCGGCTTGGCCGGCACCTGGGACATCAGGCGGTTGCGCCAGGCCGGCGGCAGGGCACCGATGATCCGCGCCAGGGCATAGAGCCGGCGCGGATAGACCACGCGGACCTTCCCCGCCGCGATGCCGGCCAGGGTCCGCGCCGCGGCCTGTTCCGGCGTCATCAGCCAGGGCATGGGGAACGGGTTCTTCGAAGTCATCGGAGTGCGGATATAGCCGGGGCAGATGGCATGCAGGCGGATGCCGAGCTTCCGCTGCGACCCATCCGTCGCCTCCGCCCAGCGCTGCACCGCGGATTTGCTGGCGCAATAGGCCGGCGCGCCCGGCGCGGCGACGAAGGCGGCGAGGCTCGCCACCACCGCCACCCGCCCGCGCAGCCCATCCGGCCCCGCCTCCTGCCCGGCCATCTTCTCCAGCGCCGGCAAAGCGGTGTTCAGCACGCCGGTGATATTGGTGGCGAAGACGCGGGCGGCCTGCGCCGGCGGCTCCGTCGCATCGCCGGTGCCGCCCGAGATGCCGGCATTGGCGATCACCAGGTCGAGCCGCCCCGCCCCGCCGATCCAGCCCGCCATCGCCGCCGCATCGGTCACGTCCAGCACCACGGGCCGCACCGCGGCGCCCTTCGCCGTGCAGGCGGCCGCGACATCCTCCAGCCGCCCGGCATCGCGGCCGGACAGGTGCAGGGTCACGCCCGGCGCGGCGCAGGCCTCCGCCAGCGCCCGGCCCAGGCCGGAGGAAGCGCCGGTGATGAGCACGCCCTGCCAGGAATCGCTCCGCATGCCTTGCCCTCCGTCACGGCCCGGAGGACAAGGCGCGCATGAGCACCCTCGCCTCGATGACCGGTTTCGCCCGCGACAGCGGTTCGCTGCCGGATGGCTCCTCCTTCGTCTGGGAGTTGCGCAGCGTCAACGGCCGCGGCCTGGATGTGCGGCTGCGCCTGCCGCCCGGGCTGGATGTGCTGGAAGCGCCTTTGCGGGAGGCGGTGGGCAAGCGCCTGAAGCGCGGCAATCTTTCCGCCAATCTGACCCTGAAGCGCGAGGATCGGGCGCCGCGGCTGACGCCGGACCCGGTAGCGCTGGAAGCTGCCATCGCCCTGGTGCTGGAGGTTTCGGCCCGCCTGCCCGGCGCCCCGGTGCCGAGCGCGGAGGCCGTGCTGTCGCTGCCTGGCGTGCTGCGGGCGGAGGTGTCCGAAATCGACGAGGCCGATGAGGCAGCCAAGCGCGCCGCTTTGGCCGCCTCCTTCACCGTGGCGCTGGATGGGCTGGTCGACTCCCGCGCCCGCGAAGGCGCGCAATTGCAAAAAATCCTGGAGACGCTGCTGGGCGAGATCGCGGCGTTGCGGGAGGCCGCGGCCGTGGAGGCCGCCGGCCAGCCAGCCGCCCAGCGCGCCCGGCTGCTGGAAAACCTAGCGAATCTGCTCGGCGAGGGCGATGTCCGCGCCCGGGTGCCGGAGGAGCGGCTGGCCCAGGAAGTGGCCATGCTCGCCCAGCGTTCCGATGTGCGGGAGGAGCTGGACCGGCTTTCGGCGCATATCACGGAGGCTCGCACCCTGCTGGCCTCCGGCGACGCGATTGGCCGCAAGCTGGAATTCCTGACCCAGGAATTCGTCCGGGAGGCCAATACGCTGTGCAGCAAGTCAGCCAGTGTGGCGCTGACGCGGGTCGGGCTGGAGCTGAAGGCGGCGATCGAGCGGTTGCGGGAGCAGGCGGCGAACGTCGAATGACCGACCCTTCGCACGCCCCCCGTCGCGGCGTCTGCCTGGTGCTGGCCTCCGCCCCCGGCGTCGGCAAGACCAGCGTCTCCCGCGCCCTGCTGGAGATGGAGCCGGAGCTGGCGCTGTCGGTCAGCGCCACCACCCGCGCGCCCCGGCCCGGGGAGCTGGAGGGGGTGCACTACTTCTTCCGCACGCCCGAACAATTCGACGCCATGGTCGAGGCCGGTGAGTTTCTGGAATACGCCAAGTTCATCGGCCGGTCCTACGGCACGCCGCGCGCGGCGGTGGAGGCCAGCCTCGCCGCCGGGCGGGATGTGCTGTTCGATATCGAGTGGCAGGGCCACCGCCAGTTGCGGGAAAGGCTGCCCGGCGATGTCGTCGGTGTCTGCCTGCTGCCGCCCAGCATGGCGGAGTTGGAACGCCGCCTGCGCGGCCGCGCCCAGGACAGCGAGGCGGAGATCGCGCGCCGCCTGATCGCCGCGAAGGACGAGATCGCCCATTGGGCGGATTTCGACCACGTGCTGGTGAACCGGGATTTCGACCGCACGGTGGCGGAAGTGCGCGCCATCCTGCACGCTGCCCGCAACACCCGCGCAAGGCAGCCCTGGCTGCCGGACTTCATCGCCGGGCTGATCGGGGAGTAGCGCGCCGGATGGGTGGGGTGGTGGAGGTCGTATTGCCGGTCTTCGCCCTGATCGCCCTGGGCTATGCGGCGGTGAAGCGAAAGATGGTGGGGGACGAGGCGCTGAAGGGCATGACCCTTTTCGTCTTCGGCCTGGCCGCGCCGGCCCTGCTGTTCGCCGGCGGCACCCAGCCGCATGAGGGTTCGGGCGGCGGCGCGCTGGCGATCCTGACAGCCTCGATCCTGATGTATGGGCTGGTGGTGGTCGGCGCCCGGCGGATTTTTGGCGTGACGCTGGCGGAGGCGGCGCTGTTCGCCCTGGCCTGCGTCTTCGGCAATTCCGTGATGATGGGCGTGCCGATCATCGTCGCCGCCTATGGCGCGCCGGGCGTGCCGCCGATGCTTGGCATCCTGGCGCTTCAGACCATGATCCTGCTGGGGCTCGCCACCATCGTCACGGAGGTCGGGCTGCATGCCAATGCGCCCTGGCGGCGGGTGCTGACCTCATCGGCGCAGGGCATCCTGAAGAATCCGGTGGTGCTCTCCGTCATCGCCGCCTTCATCTGGGTGACCTTCGGGCTGCCGGTGCCAGGCGTGGTGCGGCGGACGCTGGAATTGCTCGGCGGCGCGGCGCCGCCGCTGGCGCTGTTCTGCCTCGGCGGCGGGCTTGCCGGGATTTCGGCGGCGGCGGCGTGGAAGGAGACCGCGGCGATTGTCGGTCTCAAGCTATTGGCGCTGCCGCTGATGACCTGGGGGCTGGCGCTGGCCCTCGGCATCTCCGCCATCGACACGGCCGTGGCGGTGACCATGGCGGCGCTGCCGACCGGGGCCAATGCCTTCATCCTGGCGCGCCGCTACGCCACGGGCACGGACCGCTCCGGCGCGGCGGTCGTGGTCTCCACGGCGATCTCCATCCTGACCCTGTCGGCCCTGATCGGGCATTTCCGAGGCGTGCTGTCATGACATTGGTGATCGACCCCGGCTGGGTCTGGGATGCGGATAACGGCCTGCGCATGGGCCATTCGGTCATCATCCAGGACGGCGTGGTGGCCGATGTGGTCGCCGGGTCGCCGACGCTGGAGGCGGAGCGCATCGTCGCGCCCGATTCCCTGCTGATGCCGGGCCTCATCAACCTGCACAACCACGCTTTGTCCGCGCCGCTGTTCCGCGGCTTGGCGGATGACCTGGCGCCGGGGGACCTGCCCGGCCACATCGTCTATTCGCTGCTGATGCCGCTGGGCGATGTGGCGGCGCAGGTGATGACGGCGGAGGATATCGGCGACGCCGCCGAAATGGCGCTGCTGGAGGGGCTGCGCAGCGGCACCACCGCCCTGCTCGACGTCTTCCGAGTTGCGCAATGGCCCTTCATCGAGCGCGCCAGGCGCCTCGGCCTGCGAAGCTGGTCCTGCCCCTATCTGTTCTCGGCCCCGGTCGGCATGACGCCCGACGGCAAGCCAACCTACAGCCCCACCAGCGACACCGGCTTCGACGCCATCCTGAAGCTGTACGACCGCTACGACGAAGGCCCGCGCGGCGTCACGCGCGTGGGCTTCGGCCCGCACGGGCCGGATAGCTGCACGCCCGAGCTGCTGCGCGCCATCGATGCGGCGGCGCGCGAGCGCAACACCATCGTCTCCATCCACGCCGCCCAGAACCTGATCGAGATCGAGAAGGTACAGGCCGCCCATGGCAAGGGCTCCATCGAACATATCCGGGAGATGGGCCTGCTGCGGCCGGGCGTGGTGCTGGCGCATGGCATGTTCGCGACCGATGCCGAGATGGCGATGATCGCGGAATCGGGTGCGGCGCTCGCCTCCTGCCCGCTCGCCTTCGCGCGGTCCGGCCGCTTCGTGCCGCTGGCGCGGGTGGAGGCTTCGGGGCTGCGGCTCGGCATCGGCACGGATGGCGTGACGCTCGACATGCTGCACGAGTTGCGCACGGCTTCCGTCTTCGCCAAGGCCCAGTCGGGCACGCCCTATGGACTGGCTGCCCCGCGCATCCTGCGGGCGGCGACACGGGATGCGGCGCTGGCTTTGGGGCGGGAGGATCTTGGCCTGGTGGCGAAGGGCGCGCGGGCAGATCTGGTGATGTTCGACCTGGGATCCTCGCGCTACCAGCCGGTCTGGGACCCGCTGAAATCCCTCATCACCAATGGCAGCGCGGCCGATCTGACGCTGGCGATGGTGGAAGGGCGCGTGCTGCTGCGGGACGGGAAGGTGCTGACCGCCGATGCCGCCGCCGTCACCCGCCGCGGCCGCGCCGCCATCGAGCGGGTGTGGCGGGAGGCCGCCCGGCGCGGTGCGATTCCGGCATCGATCGCCGCGCGGGCCGCGATCGCGTTGCATTGAATCGATCCGTTTCCCTAGGGTGTGACGATCCTGGGAGACTCCGTCGCATGACCATCCTGAAGCCCGGCCGCCGCGCGCTTCTGCTTGGCGCCCTCGCCACGCCGTCGCTCGCTTTCGCACAAACCCGCCGGCCGCTGCGCGTGGTGATCCCGTTCCCGCCCGGCGGCGGCGTGGACAGCCTGGGCCGGCTGCTGGCGGAGCGCCTGACCCCGCTGCTGGAGGGCCAGCAGGTGGTGGTGGAAAACCGCAGCGGCGGCGGCGGGCTGATCGGCGCGGATGCGGTGGCCAAGGGGCCGGCGGATGGCACGATCATCGGCGTCATCGGCGCCGCCACGCTCTGCGCCGCGCCCTTCATCCAGCCCAGCATGCCCTTCGACGTGACGAAGGATTTCCGGGCGATCTCCCAGATCTCGGACAGCGCGGTGGTGATCGCGGCGGGCGCAGATGTGGCGGCGCGGCATGGCTGGACCGACATGGCCGCCCTGCTGGCCTGGGCGAAGGCCCATCCGGGCGGGGTGCGCGTCGCCAATGCCGGGGTCGGCACGGTGACGCATCTCGTGCTTTCCGCCATCAACACCGCCGCGGGGGTGGATCTGACCAGCGTGCCCTATCGCGGCGGCGCGCAGCAGGCGATGGATGTGATCGCCGGCACGGTGGAGGCCACCGCCGACCTGCCGGCCGCCCTGCTGCCCCACATCGCTTCCGGCCGCATGAAGGCGATGGGCGTCAGCTCCGGCAGCCGGCTCGCCTTTTTGCCGGAGGTGCCGGCGCTGGCCGAGACCGGCGGGTTGCAGACCATCGACGTGCGGTCCTGGAACACCATCCTGGCCCCGGCCGCGACGCCGGAGGCGGAGGTGCAGCGGCTGTTCACCGCCATCCGCCGCGTCGGCCAGGACCCCGGCTTCGCCACGGCGCTGCGGCCCTTCGGCTATGACGCGGTGGTCAGCGAGAGCCCGGCGGCGATGACGGCGCAGATCGCGCGGGAGACGCCGGTCTGGCGCCGGCTGGTGGAAATTTCGGGGGCGGCGCGGCAGTAGCGGGGGGGGGGCGGTTCGGCCCCCGCGCTGAGGCCCCCCTCACCCCACCGTTGAACGCATGCGTTCAACCCCCCCGTCGGGGGGATAGGGTGCGACGGGTTGCTCAATCCACCCGGGCGCCGACGGCCTCGATCACCACGCGCCACTTGGCGCTTTCCGCCGCCATATAGGTCGCGAATTCGGCGCGGCCCATGGCGCGCGGAATGGCGCCGCTGGCCGAGAGCCGCGCGGCCAGTGCCGGGTCCCGCACGATGGCCTGCAATTCCGTGTCGAGCTTCGCCAGGATCGGCTCCGGCACGCCGGCCGGGGTGCACAGGCCGAACCAGCCGGTGGAGGTGATGTCCACGCCCTGCTCCTGCATCGTCGGCACATCGGGAAAGGCGTCGACGCGACCGGTGCCGCTGACCGCGATGGGGCGCATCCGCCCGGCCTGCGCCATCTGCGTCACCGCCGAGATGGATTGGAACAGCATGTCGATGCGGCCCTCCATCAGGTCCGAGTTCATCTGGCCGCTGTTGGTATAGGGCAGGTGCTGCAGTTGCAGCCCGGTGATGATCTGGAATTGCGACCCGGCCAGGTGCTGCGAGGACCCGGCGCCGACCGAGCCGAAATTGATCGGCCGCCCCTGCGCCTTCGCCCAGGTGATGAATTCCTGCAGGGTCCGCGCCGGCACCGCAGGCGGAATCACCACGATATTCGGCACCAGGGCGATCAGCCCGACACTCGCAAAATCCTTCTCCGGGTCGAAGGGCATGTTGCGGTACAGCCACTTGTTCGCGGCATTGGCGGCGATGGTGGCCAGGCCGACCGTGTAGCCATCCGGTGCCGCGCGGGCGACCGCCGTCATGCCGATATTGGTGCCCGCCCCCGGGCGGTTGTCCACCACCACCGGCTGGCCCAGCGCGCCCTGCAGGCGGTCCGCGATCAGCCGCGAAATCACATCGCCCGCGCCGCCCGCCGGGCCGGGATTGATCCAGCGGATCGGCCGGTTCGGCCAGTCGCCGACCGAGGCGGTAGTCTGCGCCCGGCCGCCCGCCAGGGGCAGGCTGGCGGCAGCAAGTCCCAGCAGCGCCGCGCGGCGCGGCAGAAGCGGTTCGGCCATCGTGAAGTCTCCCTTATTTGTACGGACAGCAGACGTCGGACGACACCTTCTTGCAAGGGGATAGCTGCTGAAAAGTGGCGCATCGGGTCTGGCGCCCGCCCGGCGATGTGGCAAGCTGCCGCCGATTTCGGCGCAAGGATGCGGATGATGGGCGACGTTCTCGGCTGGCGGTGCAAGTTCGGCGTGATGGGGCCCTCCACGAACACCGTGGTGCAGCCCGATTTCGACATGATGCGGCCCGCCGGGGTGACCAACCACTACGCCCGCATCTTCACGCCCAATGCCGATGCCGTCTCCAACGAGACCTTCCGCGCCGGCGCGGAACTCATCGGCCGCAACACGCTGGATGCGGTGAAGTCGGTGATGACCTGCCTGCCGGATGCGCTGGTGATGGGCATGTCCGCGGTCACCTTCTTCGACGGCGCCAAGGGCGCCGACCGCTTCGTGAAGGAGGTGGAGGAGGTCTCCGGTCTGAAGATCAGCGTCGGCAGCCATGCCTGCACCGCCGCGCTGAACGCCTATGGCGGCGTCAGGCGCCTGGCCATCATGTCCCCCTACTGGCCCGCCATGAACATCGAGGTCGCCCGCTATTTCACCGACATGGGCTTCTCCGTGGTGCGCGACACCGCCTTCCGCTGCACCTCCTGGACCGACATCGCCGCCCAGACCCCGGCGCGCTGCGTGCAGGGCATCAAGGAGATCGATGGCGACGACGTGGACGCCATCGTTCAGGTCGGCACCAACCTGTCGATGGTGAAGCTGGCCGCCATGGCGGAGATGTGGCTCGGCAAGCCCGTCATCGCCATCAACACGGCCACCTATTGGCACGCGCTGCGCTCGCGCGGCATCACCGACAAGGTCGCCGGATGCGGCAGCCTGCTCGAACGGTTCTGACATCGGCGGGCGCGGCCTGAACGGGATTTTTCAGTCGGTCGCTAAACCCGCCCGGTGGCGATCCAACGCGCCACCGCCGGCTTGCCGTTCTCCCGCGCCTGCCGGGCGGCACCCTCCCAGTCATAGGCGACCGCGCGCAGGTCGATCGACCAGCGGCCGCCCGGCCCTCGCGTGGCCACCGCGTAGCGGGCATGCGGCGCCCCGGTCTCGATCGCGTGCGGCACCGGGTTGTCGTCGCTATAGGCCGGCATGCCGATGCTGCCCGGGTTCACCACGGTGACGTCCCCGAGCTGGACGATGCGCGGCATATGCGTATGGCCGCACAGGACGAGGCGTGCCGGCCCGATACCGGCCATTCGTGGCCGGATGACCTCCTCCGAAGCAAGCACCGCCCGGCCGCTGGCCACATCCTCCAGAAAGTAGTCGAGGTCGCCACCGGCAGGGCTGCCATGGCAGGCAAACACCTCCTCATCCGTGAGCCGAAGCGTCCCGGGCAGGCGACCGATCCAGTCCATATGCGCCGCCGATAGCCGCGGACGTGCGAAGGCGACGGAGCCGCTGGCGTCGTTGCCTTCAAGCAGGTCGCGCTCATGGTTGCCGGCCAGGGTCGGGCATCCCAGTGCGATCTGTGCATCGGCGCTGCCGGCCGGATCGAAAGGGCCCGCGCACAGGTCGCCCAGATTGACGATCAGGTCCGGCGCCTGCGCCCGCATATCCGCCAGCACGGCTTCGAGGGCCAGCAGATTGCCATGGGCATCGGCGAGGACGGCAATGCGCATCAGCCCGGACCCTGGCCGGGCCGCGGAACAACACCCAACGGGCCGCCAGCCTGCCGCCCCGAACCATGCGCGGCATTGTCGAGAATCAGAGCGTCATGCGCCATGTCCAACCTCCGCCTCGTCGAGCTGATGGACGCCGTGGCGGTGACCCGTTCGATTGCCGGTTCGGCCACATCCTTCCTTGCGGGAGCACCACCTTGCCCGGGTGGGCAGGTTGGCGTGGGGCGTCCACCCAACTCCTGATGTGCTGCCGCTACCAGGATTTCCCATGCAGCCCCGCAATCCTGCCCGCTCGGCGACGATCGCACCCCTGTCCTCGCCACAGCGCGACGCGCCGCCTCGCAACCACTTGTCATCCGCAGTGTTACCTCCGCAGCCACAAGCTATGGAGCAGTCATCATGAGCGACGAGAAGGCGAAGGACGCGATCCGGGACGCAGCCGCCAAGGGGGGCGAGACGGCCAGGAAGGTGGCGGATCGCGCCGAGGACACCGCGCGGGACATGGGCGATTCGGTGCAGAACGAACTCGCCTCGCTGCGGGAGCAGGTGAAGAAGCTGATGGACGAGCGTGTGACGCCCGCCCTGGCGAATGCCGCGGATACCGCCGGCAGCTATTCCCGCCAGGCGCGGGACAGCGTCGTCAGCGGCGCCGAGCGGACCACCGCGATGGTCAAGGAACACCCGGCCTATGCCATCGGCATTATCGCGGCGGTCGGCGTGCTGGTGGGCTGCATCATCGCGCAGCGCTCCACCCCCCGGCCCTGGTATTCCCCCGACCGGTATCGGTGATTGACCGGGACTGGCCCCAAGGCCGGTCCCGATCCGTGATGCCGGCTGACGCGAGTGAGTCGGCATCTTTCGTTCACCCCGCCGTGGCGCCACTGGCGCGGACGATGGGACCCCAGCGGGTGATCTCGGACTTGATGAAGGTCGCGAAATCCGCGGGATCGGCGTTCAGGATCTGCATCCCTTGCCCGGCCAGCCTTTCGCGGATGGCCGGGACCTGAAGCGCCTCCCGCGTCGCATCGTGCAGGCGGCTGATGACCGGCGCTGGCGTGCCGGCCGGGGCGACCAGGCCGAACCAGGCGGAGACGTCGAAGCCCGGCAGGCCGAGTTCGGCCAGGGGCTTCACCTCCGGCCAGCTCGCCATGGGCGTGGCGCTGCTGAGGCCGATGGCGCGCAGGGCCCCGCCGCGCACCTGGCTGAGCGCCACGGGGACCGAGGCGAAGGTCATGCTGGTGGTGCCGGCCAGCACCGCATTCACCGATTCCGGCGCGGATCGGAACGGCACATGCGTCAGCTTCACCCCGGTCATCTGCTCCAGCACCGCGCCGCCCAGGTGCTGCGACGTGCCGGACCCGCCCGAGGAATAGGTCAGCTCCCCCGGCTTCGCGCGGGCGGCGGCAATCAGCTCCGCCACGCTGGTGATGGGGGAGGATGGGTGGACCACCAGCACATTCGGGCTGCTGGCCACCAGGGTGATGGGCGCGAAATCCGCCACCGGGTCGAAGGGCATCCGGGCATAGAGCGCCGGATTGATGCCATGGGTGCTGACGGTGGCCATCAGCAGCGTATGGCCATCCGGCTCGGCCCGGCGCACCACCTCCCCGGCAATGTTGCCGCCCGCGCCGGGACGGTTTTCCGTCACCACATTCTGGCCGAGGCGCCGGCCGAGATCATCGGCCAAAGCGCGGGTCAGGATATCCGCCGCCGACCCCGCGCCGATGGTGACCAGGATGCGGATCGGCCGTGTCGGGAAGCCTTGCGCCAAGGCCGGGGCGGCCAGGGCCAGGGCGGGCATCGCGCCGAGCAGGCCGCGACGGGTCAACATGCTCATGGCACCACTCCAATACCCTGGATTTCCACCACGATGCCCGGCCGGGCGAAGGCGCTGACGGTCAGCAGGGCGCTGCAGGGGAAGTGGCCGCCGGGGAAATGCTCCGCCCGCAGCTTCACCAACTGGTCGCCATGCCGGGGGTCCAGGATATAGACGGTGGTCCAGACGAGGCTGGCCAGGCTGCCGCCGGCGCGCGCCAGGGTGCGGTCCATCAGGGCATAGCAGGTGCGGACCTGCGCCTCGAAGTCCCAGGAAATGTCACGGCCTTCCAGGTCCTGGGTGGCGGTCTGGCCGGACATCCAGACGGTGCGACCGCCCTGGGTGATGACGGCCGGCGAGAAGGCGCGGGACTTCTGGAACTCCGTGCCTTCGAGATGGGTGACGCTGAGGCTCACGATGATCCCTTTCACGGAAACGCGAGGGGATTATGCAAACGATTGCATCGACGTCAAATAAATCTCCGTCAACCTTTGGACGAAAATCTAGCGTCCCGAGGCCAGCGCCCGCGCGAAGACCGGCACCGCGTCCCGCAGATCCTGCGCCCGCACGCATTCGCGCGGCGTATGGGCCATGCCGATATCGCCCGGCCCGAGCACCACGCAGGGGGCGAGCGCCTGCAACTCGCTGGCATCGGTGCCGTAGGGGGCGGTCTTCGCGGCGTGGTTGGTCAGCCGGGTGGCGAGGCCGACCAGCGGATGCGTCGCGGGCAGTTCCGGCGGCGCGCCCTCCACCTGCTCCGACAGGTCGATCCCGGCCTCCCGCGCCGCGCTGCGGACGGCGTGGAGGATCGGCTTCGGGTCCACCTTGGCGCTGTAGCGGAACTTGATCTGTGCGGTGGCTTTCGCGACCGTGACGTTCATCGCGGTGCCGTGGTTGTCGAGGATCAGGTTGAAGTCGGAGAAGGGCGGGTCGTAATCCGTATCCTGCAGCGCGGGATTGCTGCGCAGCTCGTCATGCACCTGCCGCATCGCGGTCAGGAAGGGCAGCAGCTTCCAATTGGCGTTCGTGCCCTTGCCGGTGGAGGAATGCGCCTGCACCCCATGCGCCGTCGCGGTGAAGGCGATGTGGCTGCGATGGCCGCGCACCGGCACCAGACCGGTCGGCTCCACCACGAAGATGCCGGCCAGGTTCAGCGACCGCGCCAGCGCGCTGTCCCGCGCGATGCGCCGCGCGCCCTGCTTGGTGGTTTCCTCATCGGTGGTGATCAGCAGCGTCACCGGCACATCCGCCGGCGCCTGCTGCGCGGCGATGATGGCGGCGGCCACCTGGCCCTTCATGTCCACGCTGCCCAGGCCGTGCAGCAGGCCCGCTTCGTCCAGGCGCGGCGCCCAGGGGTCACTCTCCCATCCCGTCGCCGGCACCGTGTCCATATGGCCGGACAGGGCATACCCGCCCTTCGGCCCCTTATGTGCCACCAGCGCCCGCTTCGGGATGCCGTTCGCGTCCGTGTAGTCCAGCCGCTCCACCTCAAATCCCGAGAGCTCCTGCGCGATCCGGTCGGCGACCGGCAGGTTGGAGAGGCTCGATCGGCTGTCGATCGCGATGAGGTCGGCTGCCAGGCGCAGCACCGGTTCGGTCAGGCTCATGCGCCCCAGGGTCGCTTGCCGGGACCGGGCCGGCAAGGGAGGATGGCGGCATGAACGCGCAAAGCTATCTCGACCCCCGCAGCGGCCGCACCTGGTCGCTGGATGCCCCCCGCTGGTGCGGCGACGAACAGGCCCCCCTGCTGCTGACGCCGCGCCCCGGCCTCACCCGCGAGGAGATCATGGGCGGCACCCGCAGCATCTGGCGCTACGCCGCCGCCTTTCCCTGGATGCCCAAGGCACCGATCAGCATGGGCGAGGGCTGCACCCCGCTGGTGGAGCGCGCCTTGCCCGGCGGCACGGCGCTGCTGAAATGCGAATGGTTCATGCCGACCGGCAGCTTCAAGGACCGCGGCGCCAGCGTCATGCTTTCGTTGCTGCGCGACCAGGGCATTTCGAGCGTGCTTGAGGACTCATCCGGCAATGGCGGCGCAGCGGTTTCCGCCTATGCGGCAGCAGGCGGGATGCAGGCCACCATCTTCGTCCCCGCCAGCACCAGCCCGGCCAAGACCGTGCAGTCCCGCGCGGCGGGTGCGGCCATCGAGCTGATCCCCGGCAGCCGCCAGGACTGCGCCGATGCGGCCCTCGCCAAGTCGGCGGAGCTTTTCTACGCCAGCCACAACTGGCAGCCCTTCTTCCTGGAAGGGACGAAAACCCTCGCCTATGAGCTGTGGGAGGATCTGGGCTTCAAGGTCCCGGACAACGTCATCGTCCCCTGCGGCGCCGGCTCCAACGTTCTGGGCTGCTGGCTCGGCTTTTCCGAACTTTTACGGGCTGGCCAGATCGCGAGGCTCCCAAAAATCTGGGCGGCGCAGCCGGCGAATTGCGGGCCGATCGCGCGCGCGGCGCTGGGCCTGCCGGCCATGGAGGCCAAGCCCACCGTCGCGGAGGGCACGGCCATCGCCCAGCCGATCCGCCTGCCGGAATGCCTGACCGCGCTGCGCGAATCGCAAGGCGGCGCCGTGCTGCTGGAGGAGGCGGAGATCGCCGAGGCCGCGCTCGCCCTGGCCCGCACCGGCCTCTATGTGGAGCCCACCTGCGCCCAGGCCGCCGCCGCATTCAGCAAGCTGCGCGCCGAGGGCCGGATCGCGGAGCGGGAGACGACCGTGGTGGTGCTGACCGGCACCGGGCTGAAGGCCACGCCGCGCTATGCCGAATTCCTGGGAGTCGCGATCTGATGTCGCTGGATGACCTGCCGACCCCTTGCCTGCTGCTCGACCTGCCCATCCTGAAGCGCAATATCGCCCGCATGGCGGCGGCCATCGCCCGCCACCCCGGCCTGGTGCTGCGCCCGCATCTGAAGACCGCGAAATCCGCCGCCGTCGCGCAGCTTGTGGCGCCAGGCGGCGGGCCGATCACCGTCTCGACCCTGGCGGAGGCGCGCTACTTCGCCGCCCACGGTTTCCGGGATCAGGTCTATGCCGTGGGCATCACGCCGTCGAAGCTGGACGCCATCGCCGCGCTGAACGCGGAAGGTGGGCAGGTGCGGATCATCACGGATGACCTGGAGACGGCGCAGGCGATCGCCGCCCATCCCGGCCGCCTGCCGACGCTGATCGAGGTGGATATCGGCGAGGGCCGCGCCGGCGTGGCGCCGGACAGCGATGCGCTGTTGGCAATCGGCGCCGCACTGGGCGCGAAGCTGGCGGGCGTGCTCTCCCATTCCGGTCATTCCTATGCCGGCCGCAGCGAGGCCGCGATGGCGGAACTCGCGGAGGTCGAGCGCGCCGGCATCGTGCTGGCCGCGACGCGGCTGCGCGCGGCGGGGCATGTCGTGCGCATCGTCTCCGCCGGCGCCTCCCCCACCGCCATGTATGCCGCGCATCTGGAAGGCGTCACGGAGATGCGGGCCGGCGTCTATATGATGGGCGACCTGCTGCAGGCGCAGCTCGGCGTGCATCCGCTGGAGGATATCGCCGTCACCGTGCTGACCAGCGTCACCGGCCGCTACCCGGCGCGCAACGCCGTGCTGGTGGATGCCGGCGCGCTGGCCCTGTCCAAGGACCGCAGCACGGAAGCCGCGCCGCGCGACTGGAAGTTCGGCCGCGTGCTGGATGCGGCGGGGCAGCCCAGCCTGGGCGACGCCATGGTGGTCCGCGTCCATCAGGAACATGGCGAGGTCCGCGCCGCGGAGGGTGGCACGCTGGATCTCGACCGGCTCAAGGTCGGCACAAGGCTGCGCATCGCGCCGAACCATGTCTGCCTGACGGCAGCGGCGCATGACCACTACCATGTGCTGGATGAGACGGGCCGCGTGGTGGCGGTCTGGGACCGGGTGAACGGCTGGTAGGGGCGGATCAGCCCGCCAGCCAGGCCTCGAAGCGCCGCTCCAGCATTTCCAGGTGCCGCGCCCAGAAGACCTCGTCGACCGGCACGGCCTGGGCCAGCGCGGCCGGCGCGGTCGGCAGGCTGGCCTGGACCGGGGCCGGGATCAGCGCCGCCGCGTCCCGCACCGTGACCCCGTGCAGGATGCGCTGGGCGAGGCGTGCCTGCACCGCGGGGCGCCCGGCATAGGCCAGGAAATCCAGCGCCCGCACCCGGTTCGGGCTGCCGCGCAGGATCGCCCAACTGTCCATCGCCGACAGGTTCTGGGCCCAGACCAGGCCGAAATCCCGCCCATCGACCGCATTCGCCACGGAAATGCGGCCATTCGGGGCGACGACCAGTGCCACCTCCCCCCCCGCCAGCCAGGCGGAGGGCTGCGCGCCACGCTCCCACCAGACCGTCTCCGCCCGGATGGATTGCAGGCGGCGGAAGGCGCGGTCCTGGCCCTCCGTCTCCGCCAGCGCCGCATAGAGCTCGGCCGGTGCCACACCATCGGCCAGAAGCGCGATCTCCAGCGTGATGCGGGGGCCACGGCGCAGCGCCCGGCGGCCGGGAAAGCGCTCCAGGTCGAACAGGTCGGCCCAGCCGGTGGGTGCGCCCTGCGACCGGGTGCGATCCCAGGCGAGCACATAGGCATGGCGGCTGGCGCCGACACCGCAATCCTGCACCGCTTCCGGAATATAGGCGTCCCGCCCGCCGATCGCCGCCCAGTCCATCCTTTCGAACAGCCCTTCGGCGCAGCCGATCAGCAGCTCATGCCCCGGCACCTGCACCAGGTCCCAGGTGCCGGCCTGGGCGCGTTGCCGCAGGGTGGCGAGGCCACCATCCCAGGTCTCCTCCAGCAGCCGCGCCTCGCGTTCCGTCATCCAGGGGCGGAAGACCGCGTCGCGCTGGGCGTCCTGGTAGGCGCCGCCGAAGGATACGATGGTGAGGTCGCGCGGCGCCTGGGCGCTGGCCTCGGGCGCGCCCCGGCCCAGCAGGGCCCCCGCGCCAAACCCCGCCAGCCAGTCCCGCCGTCGCATCGCCCGCACTCCCGTCAAGCTGGCGGCAGCCTATCCCAGGCGGCGGTCGCTCCGGAAGGCGCGCCGCGCCGGCCCAGGCAGATTCGGGGCCATTGAAACGGCATCATCATGGCTTCACACTGCAACCGGGCCCAGATTGGCGCGTTCCGATGGCGCCAATGATCCCGAAGGAATACGACCATGTCCCAGATGGGCAACGACATGCGCAACATCCGCGACGAAGCCAACGCCGCCGGCGGCCGTCTGGCCGATGACGCCCGCGCCGAACTGGCCCGCCTGCGCAGCCAGGTGGAGCGGCTGATGGAGGAGCGTGTGACCCCGGCGCTGGGCCAGGCCGCCGAGACGGTCGAGGATTACGGCCGCCGCGCCCGCCACAGCATCGAGGACAATGCCCATGCGATGTCCGAGACGGTGCGCGCCCAGCCGCTGCTCTATGTCTCGATCGCGGCGCTCGGCGGCTATCTGATCGGCCGGCTGATGGGCACGCGCACCTACGTCTACCCGGATCGCAAGTAAGCGGCGGCCGGCCTCATGCGCCTGATCAGCCTTGCCCGAGCCGCATTCCAGGCGGAGAAGCTGTATCTGCGCCGCAGCGGCCGGGGCTATGCCATCCAGGCCGGCTACGGCGTGGCGGCGGCGGTCTTTGGCATCCTGATGCTGGTGATGCTGCATATCGCCGGCTTCGCCGCCCTGGTGCCCAGCCAGGGCCCGGTGGTCGCTGCGCTGATCCTGGCCGGTGCCGACCTGGTGCTGTTCGCGATCCTGGCGTTGATGGCCCGCAACCCGCCGCGTGACGCGGTGGCGGAGGAAGCCCTCCAGCTTCGCCAGGCAGCGCTGAACCAGATGGGTGACACCGCCACCCAGGCGCTGATCCTGGCGCCGCTGCTGCGCAGCCAGACGCTGAAGAAGGGCGCCTTCGGCGCGGCGATCACCGCCGCGCTGGTGGCCTTCTTCAACCGCCGCTGAGGGCCTTCTTCACGCGGCGCGAAGCTGCGTGACGAAGCGCGCCATCTCATCCCGCAACCCGCGCGACTGGGTGGCGATATCGCCGGAGGCGGCGCGCACCGCCTCCGCCGCCTCCCGCGCCGTCTCGGCCCGTTCCTCCACCGCCAGCACGGCGCCGGACACGGCGGCGGTGCTTTCCGCCGCCTGACCGACGCTGCGGGCGATCTCCGCCGTGGCGGAGCCCTGTTCCTCCACCGCCGCGGCGATGGAGGCGGCGATCTCGTCCAGCTCCGCGATGGTGGTGCCGATGCGCGCCACGGCGGCGGCATTGCCGGCGGCGGCCTGGCGCATCTCCTCGATCTTCTGGCTGATCTCCTGCGTCGCCGTCGCGGTCTGCGCGGCAAGCTGCTTCACCTCGCTCGCCACCACGGCGAAGCCCTTGCCGGCATCGCCGGCGCGTGCCGCCTCGATGGTGGCGTTCAGGGCGAGAAGGTTGGTCTGGCCGGCGATATTGGTGATCAGCCGCACCACGTCGCCGATGCGCGACGCCGCCTCGTTCAGCGCCTCCACCTGCTGGGTGGTGCCCATCGCCTCCTCCCGCGCCCGGCGGGTGACGGTGGTGGTCTGGCCCATCTGCCGGGCGATTTCGGAGATGGAGGCGCTGAGTTCCTCGGTCGCCGCGGCCGCGGTGGTCGCGTTGCGGCTGGCATCGCCACCGGCACCACGCGCCAGGCTGCTTTCGCGCCGGGTATCGGCCACCGCCTCCCCCATGCTGTCCGCCGCGCCGGTCAGGCCGGTGGCGGATTGCGCCAGGGCGCCGGCGATGCCGCCGAGGCTGGCCTCGAAGCCGCGCACCAGCGTCTCCCGCATCGCATGGCGTTCCGTCCGCGCTGCCTCGGTCGCCGCCTTCTGCTCGGCTTCCATCGCATGCTGGCGCTGGGTATGGCCGCGCAGCACTTCCAGTGCCCGGGCCATCACGCCGATCTCATCGCCGCGTGACACGCCCGGAACGGCCTCAGCCGTTTCACCCGCCGCGAGGCTCTCGGTGCGCTGGATCAGCCCGCCGATCGGCCGGGCGATGCCGCGCGCCAGCAGCAGGCTGCAGAGCAGCGCCACCACCAGGGCGGCCGCCATTGCGCCGAGCAGCCACATACGGTCGGCGGCCGCGCGCGCCACCGTGCCTGTCTGGTTCAGCAGCAGTTCGGCGGTGGCCACGGGGCGGCCGGCGAAATCGGTCAGCGGCATCGTGGTGACGGCGAGATGACGGTCACCATCGGCCAGCACGCGCGCCGGGGTCATCCCCACCAGCCCCGCCTGCAGCATCGCCGCATCGGCGAGGCCCTGCGGCCGGGTGCCGGAAATGCGGGCCAGGCGACCCTCCGGCCCGGCATGGATCACGATCTCCGCATTCACCGCCTGGCCGATGCGGCCGAGCAGGTCGGGGCCGATATTGGACTGCGCCAGGATCACACCCAGCACCTGGCCCTGGCGCGTCACCGGCACGACGGAGGCGGCGGTCAGCCCGGTGCTGCCGCTGGCGAGCCCGGCGACGGCGCGCCCGTCGCGTGAGCTGGCGACCACATCCGGGCGGCGCCCGCCGATATCCTCGGGCGCCGACATGGCGGCGTGCGAGCGGTAGTGCAGCATCGCGGGTGGCGTCGCGATGCCGAAATTGGTTACCAGTCGTTCTGCCGTCAGCGCCGCATGCACCGGCGCGATCACCGCCGCCATGCCCGCCTGGTCGGCGCGGCCGACCGCCTCCACCAGGGCCGGATCGGCGGCCAGGGCGCGGTTCAGGGTCTCCAGCCGCGTCAATTCCAGGGCGAAGATCTGCTGGGTGGCGGAGGCGGTGCGGCGCGCCGCCACCTCCACCGCCGCTTCGTGCTGGGCGTTCTGCTGCATCAGGGCCATGCCCAGCAGCAGCGCCGCGACCGCACCCGCAAGGGCCATGAAGGCGAGGATGAGTCGTGACTGGATGGAGCGAAGGCGATGCATGCGCGTTTTCCCGGACTGCTGGGGGCAACTTGCGGGCACCGGGGTTCCGGGAGCGTTAAACGGCGCGGCTGCCGTCCCTGCGATCACAGACTCGTGACAATACCAGTGCACCGGTATTCCGATAAAGCTGTGCCATGCCCCGCCCCCGCCTCGCCGCCCTGCCGGACCGCCTGCCCGACCTGCCCGCCCTCGACCGTGGCCGCCCGGCGCCCGAACAGATCTACACCGCGCTGCGCCGCGCCATCCTGCGGCTGGATTTCGCGCCAGGCGCCCCGGTGCCGGAACCCGCCCTCGCCGCCCAGGCCGGCGTCAGCCGCACCCCGGTGCGCGAGGCACTGCGCCGGCTGCGGGAGGATGGGCTGGTCGAGATCTTCCCCAATCTCGGCAGCTTCGTCTCCCGCCTCTCGGCCGCGCGGCTGGAGGAAGCGGTGGCCCTGCGCCTGCTGCTGGAGGGGGAGGCCGCCGCCCGCCTCGCCGCCACCCCGGCCCAGGCCGGCCTGCTTGCGCTGCGCCGCGTGCTGGCCGACCAGCGGGCGGCGATGGCGGAGGCCAATCGCGACGCCGTCTATGCCCTGGACGATGCCTTCCACGCCCTGATCTTCGAGACCGCCGCTCTGCCCCTGATGTGGTCCGCCTGCCGCGCCGCCCGCGCGCATATGGAGCGCGTGCACCACGCGGCCGTGGCCGACCTCACCCGCGCCGCCGCCGCCATCGCCGCGCATCAGGCGATCCTCGACCGCATCGCCGCCGGCGACCCGCCTGGTGCCCGCGCGGCGATGGAGACGCATGTGCGGGCCAATACCACCGACTTCGCGGCGATCGCCGCGGCCCATCCGGAGTGGCTGGCGTGACCCCCTTCCCCGACCGCATGCTCGGTATCACCGTCATGCCCGAATACCTCCAGACGGAGGGGGCGGAGGCGGTGCTCGACAACCTCCAGCACCGCGCCGGCGCCACCGCCATCGCCACCTCCCCCTATGTGCTGGCGCAGGCGCCGGATGGGCAGGGCGGGCGGGAACCGCCGATCGATGGCGGGGCGGGCGCGGTGCGCCTGCTCGACCGGCCGCTCTGGGGCCGGCGGGAATTGTGGGTGCGCACGGCGCCAGCCTTCGTGCCGGACACCTCGCTGTATCGTGGCCTGCGCTACCAGCCCGCCGAGCCCGATGCGCTGACCCTGGCCGAAGGCCCGCGCCTGACCGCCGCCATCACCGCCGCCAAGCGCCGGGGCCTGGCCGTGCATCTCCAGGTCCAGGCCGCCATCCCGCCCGGCTACCGCGTGCAATTCGGCGGCCCGCTGCCGGAGGACCGGCCGCGCCTGCCGGATGGCAGCGAAGTGCCGGGCCGTGTGGACCTCAACGCCTCCCTCGCCTCCGACGCCGTGCTGGACTACCAGCGCGCCCTCCTGCGCGACCTGGCGCGGGCCTATCCGATGGTGGACGCCATCCGCCTCGACTGGCCGGAATACCCGCCCTACGCCTTCCGCGCGCTGTTCTTCGACTTTTCCCCGCCCGCCTGCGACCTCGCCCGCAGGCTCGGCTTCGACCTCGATTCCATGCGGCGGGATGCCCAGGCGACCTTGGACGATGTGGCCAGCGGCGCGGCGGCCCACGCCCTGGTCGCGGCGATGGCGGGCGGCGCCACCCAGGCGGCGCTGCGCCTGTTCGCCGCACGGCCGGGCCTGCTGGAACTCGCCCGCTTCAAGGCCGCGGTCACCACCCGCTTCCTGGCCGCCCTGGCCGAGACCCTGCACGAGGCCTCCGCCGGCCGCATCGCCCTGATCCCGCAGGCCTTCCCGCCGCCCTTCAGCTTCGCCAGCGGCTTCGACTTCGCCGCCGTCGCGCCCCATGTCTCGGCCATGGGCATCAAGTTCTACACCATGCACTGGCCGATGATCCTGCATGAATGGGCCGGCGCCCTAGGCGGCGCACAGGACCCCCGCCTGCTCTCCGCCCTGGCCACGGCGCTCGACCTGACCGACGGCCCCATCGACCCGGCCCGCTTCCGCTACCCGGAGCCGGAGGAGCCCCACCCCGTCGGCCTCGCCGCCCAATCCCGCAAGATCGCCGCCGCCCGCGCCGCCGCCGGCACCACCCCGGTCATCGCCTATTCCCACGGCTACGGCCCGCCGGAGGATGTCGCCGCCCGCTTCCAGACCGCCTGGGACGCCTCCGGCGGCCGCGTCTTCGTCAATCGCTACGGCTATCTCTCGAACGACAAGCTCGACGCCATCGGCCAGATCGGGCGAACAGGAGGAACCTCATGCTGACCCGCCGCGCGACCCTCGCCGCGACTCTTCTCCCCCTCGCCGCCCAGGCGCAGGAAGGCTATCCGAGCCGTCCCGTCACCCTGATCGTGCCCTTCGCCCCCGGCGGCGCCACCGATATGATCGGCCGCATGGTCGCCGAAGCCCTCACCCCCCGCCTCGGCAAGCCCGTGGTGGTGGAAAACCGGCCCGGCGCCGCCGCCAATATCGGCGTCGCCGCCCTCGCCCGCGCGGCACCGGACGGCCACACCATTGGCATCGTCAGCCTGACCACCCTCGGGCTGAACCCCTGGCTCTACAAGGACCGCCTGCCCTTCAACCCCGAACGCGACTTCGCCCCGATCAGCAACGGCGCCATCACACCCAACGTGCTGGTCATCAACCCGCGCAAGATCCCGGCGACCAACCTCGCCGAACTCGTCGCCTGGCTGAAAGCCCATCCGGGCCAGGCCAATTACGGCTCCTCCGGCGCCGGCACCGCCATCCACGTCGCCATGGAAATCTTCCTCGCGGCCGCCGGACTGACCGCGACCCACGTGCCCTATCGCGGCTCCGGCCCGATGATGACCGACCTCATCGGCGGCCAGATCGACCTGGCGGTGGACGGCGCCGCCGTGGCCTGGCCCCATGTGCAGGGCGGCAGCGTGCGCGCCATCGCCACCACCGGCGCCGAACGCGCCTTCTTCGCCCCCGACCTGCCCACCCTGGCCGAAACCTACCCCAACGCCATCATCGCCCCCTGGCACGGCTTCGCCGCCCCCGCCAACACCCCCACCCCGATCGTCGAACGCCTGTCCCGCGACATCCAGGCCGTGCTCGCCGACCCCACCATCATCACCCGCATGCGCACCCAGGTGATGATCCCCGCCCCCATGTCCCCCACCACCTTCGCCACCTTCATCACCACCGAACGCACCCGCTACGGCCGAGTGATCGAAGCCGCCGGCATCCGGGTGGAGTAGGGCGCGGCACTGGGCGGTTCTGCAGGGGGACGCTGTCCCCCTGCACCCCCTGCCAGGAGGCAGTGGCCTCCTGGACCTCAGGACCTTGAACGGAAATGGAGAGGGGCCGGAGGAACCGCCGAACATGCGGTACCGCTGGCCCCTCTCCATTTCCGTTCATGAATCAAAGGGTTCCAAGGGGCCACTGCCCCTTGGCAGGGAGGGTGCGGGAGGGGCAGCGCCCCTCCTGCGAACAACCAGCGCTGCCCTACCCCACCCCCGGTGCCAGTGCTTCGAACACCAGCATGTGGCGGCTGCGGTGGGTGAAGGTGTCGTGGGGGGTCATGCCGATGTCGGTGAGGACTTGGCGGGAGGCGGTGTTCTGGTCCCAGGCGATGGCGATGATGCGGGGCAGGCCGCGTTTGAAGCCGAAGGCCAGGGCGGCGCGGGCGGCTTCGCGGGCGTAGCCTTTGCCGCGGCAGTGGGGCCATAGGGCGAAGCGCAGCGCGATGCCGCGGCCGTCCGGCCGTTCCATGAGGCCGGTGATGCCGAGGAAGTCGCCGGTCGCGCGGTCGTAGACGGCCCAGGTGCCGTAGCCGCGCACCAGCCAGAATTCCATGTCGTCCTCCAGCTCCTCCCGCGCCCGTTCGGGGGTGCGGGTGCCGTGGAGCATGAGGCCGAAGGCGGCTTCGTCGCTTTTGAGGGCGATGAGGTCCGGCAGGTTTTCCGGCGCGACCGGGCGCAGCGAAAGGCGTGGCGTGGTGATGCCGTTGCCTTCCGCCAGACGCGGGACGACCAAATCCCTACCGGGCCAACTTGAGGACCATGTGGCCCTACCGGGCCAACGGCCGGTATTTGATGCGGTGCGGCTGGTCTGCCGCGGCGCCGAGTCGACGTCGCTTATCCGCTTCGTAGGCTTCGAAGTTCCCCTCGAACCACTCGACGTGGCTGTCGCCCTCGAAGGCGAGGATGTGGGTGGCGAGGCGGTCGAGGAACCAGCGGTCGTGGCTGATGACCACGGCGCAGCCGGCGAATTCCTCCAGCGCGTCTTCCAGGGCGCGCAGCGTGTCGATGTCGAGGTCGTTGGTCGGCTCGTCCAACAGCAGCACGTTGTGTTCGCGCTTCAGCATCTTGGCGAGATGCACCCGGTTCCGCTCACCGCCCGAGAGCACGCCGACGCGCTTCTGCTGGTCGGCGCCCTTGAAGTTGAAGGCGGCGACGTAGGCGCGGGAGGGGATGGTGCGCTTGCCGATGGTGATCTGGTCCATCCCGTCGGAGATTTCCTGCCAGACGGTGCGCGTGTCATCCAGGCTGTCGCGGGACTGGTCGACATAGCCGAGCTTCACCGTGTCGCCGACGACGAGGCTGCCGCCATCGGGCGTCTCGACGCCGGTGATCATCTTGAACAGCGTGGACTTGCCGGCGCCGTTCGGGCCGATGATGCCGACGATGCCGCCGGGGGGCAGCTTGAAGGTCAGGTCCTCGATCAGCAGGCGGTTGCCGTAGCCCTTCCGCAGATCCTCCGCCTGGATGACAATATTGCCGAGGCGGGGCGCGGGCGGGATGACGATCTCGGTATCGCCGCTGGCCTTCTCCTGGCTCTTCGCCAGCATTTCCTCATAGGAGGCGATACGCGCCTTGGACTTGGCCTGGCGTGCCGCGGGGCTGCGGCCCATCCATTCCTGTTCCTTGGCGAGTTGCCGCTGCCGGGCGCTTTCCTCGCGCTCCTCCTGCTGCAGGCGCTTCCGCTTCTGGTCGAGATAGGCGGAGTAGTTGCCCTGGTAGGGGAAGCCCCGGCCGCGATCGACTTCCAGGATCCAGTTGGTGACGTTGTCCAGGAAGTAGCGGTCGTGGGTGACGATCAGGACGGCGCCCTTGTAGTCCTTCAGCGTCTGTTCCAGCCAGGCGACGGATTCCGCGTCCAGGTGGTTGGTCGGCTCGTCCAGCAGCAGCAGGTCCGGCTTTTCCAGCAGCAGCTTGCACAGCGCCACGCGGCGGCGTTCACCGCCCGAAAGATGCGCAACGGGGCTGTCGAAGGGCGGGCAGCGCAACGCGTCGAGCGCGATCTCGATGCGCCGGTCCAGTTCCCAGCCTTCGGCGGCCTCGATCTTTTCCTGCAGCTCGGCCTGCTCGGCGAGCAGATCGTTCATCTGCTCCTCCGTCATCTCCTCGGCGAATTTGTCGGAGATTTCGTTGAAGCGCTTCAATTGGCCGGTGAGGTCGGCGAAGGCTTCCATGACGTTCTCGCCGACCGTCTTGGTCTCATCCAGGTGCGGCTCCTGCGGCAGGTAGCCGACCTTGGCGCCTTCCGCGGCCCAGGCCTCGCCGCCGAACTCCTTGTCCTGGCCGGCCATGATCTTCATCAGCGTGGACTTGCCGGCGCCGTTCGGGCCGAGCACGCCGATCTTCACATCGGGCAGGAAGGACAGGGTGATGCCCTTGAAGACCTCTCGCCCGCCCGGATAGGACTTGGTGAGGTCTTTCATGACGTAGACGTACTGCCAGGCGGGCATGAGCAGAGGATCCCAGCGCAGAGGATGAAGCGGCGGGTTCTACCGCGCCGGGGGGGTGGATGCCAACCGCGGTGGGATAGAGGCTCATTCGGGCTGCTGTCACCAACAACCACGCTGATCGCGCCACCACATGAGATTGAGCTTTTATCACCAACGCGGTCGGCGTATCTTTTTCGTAACGTTGCGGAACAATCCGATGTGGCCCTTCAAGAGTAAGTCCCCGAAGCTTACAGCACCTAACCGAAGACTCACATTCAAGAACGGTCATAGTTACTTAGAGTACCAGTGCAAATTCGGGCACACGTCAATAGAGCCCCGCGTGGCGATCGCCGCGCTTGTTCTTGATGCACGGAAGGAGTTCGGAACTGACACCGCTGTCGCGGTCAACAAGGACGGCGTCCAGACCGCTGTGCTACGCGTCGCAAGCGACGACGGCGGCTTTATCGTCCCAAGCAAGACCGCTACCGGAAAAGGATTGCGGCTCCGGCCTGATGATGTGGTGCTTTGGGTGCCGCTGCTGAAAGGAGTCGCTCTTGGCAACGATGAACGCAGCGCCTGGATTGGTACAATCGTTGCTACGATCGCGCCGGAGCTGGACTTCGAAAACCCTGAATTTCGAATCTTGTGCCGCTATACCTAGGTTGCGTGATCACCGTCCAAACCTCTTCGGCATGTACAAGGTGGTGAAGACGCGAAGTAACATTGATCCGCGCTTCGCGCGGTGCCTCATGCCTCCGGCGGATTTCGCCCTCGCGCGGCAGTGCCGCGCGCCGCTCCGCGGGCGGGCGAAATGGGCCCGGAGGGACTCGAACCCCCAACCAAGCCGTTATGAGCGGCCCGCTCTAACCATTGAGCTACAGGCCCAGAGCCCCCGCCTGCATGGCAAGCGCCGGGCTTTCATGCAAGCCCGGCGAGCACCTTCGCCGTCGCGCCGCTGACATCGCCGAGCTTGACGCCCCCGGCCACGCGCCCCTGCGTCGCCAGCCCGCGTTCCTGGCGGGCGATGGCGGCGCGGGCTTCTTCCTCCGCCTCGCCGGGCGGCAGGATCAGCACGCCGGACTCGTCGGCCAGCACGGCATCGCCCGGCATCACCACCACGCCGCCGATGGACACCGGCACATTCATCCGCCCGCCCAGGTCGTAGATGCGCGTGGTGATGGGCGCGAGGCCACGGCACCAGAGCGGGAAATCGCTCGCCTCCACCTCCTCCACATCCGTGCAGGCGCCGTCGACGATGCCGGCCTTGGCGCCGGCCGCCTTGGCCGCCACGGTCACGCCGCCGCCCCAGCAGGCGTGGCGGTCATCGCCCAGCCGGTCCACCACAAGGATGTCGCCCGGCCGCAGCAGGCCCAGCGCATGGTGCAGGATGGTGGAATCCGGCCCCGGGCACTGCACCGTCACCGCGGTGCCGGCGACCCGGCGGCGCAGCAGCCCCTGGATCTTCCGGTCCACGAAGCCCCAATGGCGCCAATGGCCGACAGTGGCGGTCTCGGTCTGCTCCAGCAGGGCCACCACCTCCGCGCTGATCTGGCCGGGCATGGGTTCGACGACATAGCGGGGCGGCATGTTCAATTCCTTCCAACGGCGCGGGTGAAGCCGACAAGACGCTCCACCAGCAGGACAATGGCAAGAGCGACGACGATCAGCGTCATCGCCAGCGCCGCCACCAGCGGATCGGTGCGGCTTTCCGCATAGCGGAACATCTCGACCGGCAGGGTGGTCAGACGGGGGCCGACGAGGAACAGGCTGATGACCGTCTCGTCGAAGGAGATCAGGAAGCACAGCGCCCCGGCCGCCAGCGCGCCGGGGGCGGCCAGCGGCAGGGTCACCCGCAGCGCCGCGCGGAAGCGGCTGGCGCCGAGCGTCCAGGCGGCTTCCTCCAGATCCTTCGGCACGGCGCCGAAGGCGGTGGTCATGATCCGCACCGCGAAGGGCACGGCGACCATGGCATGGGCCAGCAGCAGCCCCGGCCAGGTCGCCGCCAGCCGCGCCGGCTGCAGCGCCAGCAGCAAGGCGAGGCCGAGCACCAGCGTCGGCAGCAGCAGCGGCGCGGCGAGGAAGCCCGCCATCGCCGTGCGGCCGGGGAATTCCAGCCGCGCGATCGCATAGGCAGCCGGCATCCCCGCCGCCAAGGCCAGCGCGGCGACGCAGAGCGCCAGCAGCGCCGAATTGCGCAGCGCGGTCATCAGCTGCGCATTGTCCAGCAGCGCCACATACCAGCGCAGCGAGAACCCCGGCGGCGGGAAATTGAGAAAATCTCCCGCCGAGAAGGAGATGACGCAGACCAGCAGGGCCGGCGCCAGCAGCAGCGCATAGCCGCAGAAGGCGGCCGCGCGCAGGAACCAGCCGGGCCTCATCCCGCCACCTTGCGCGCGGTCAGCACGCCGCGCAGCACCATGGCGGCGATCAGCGTGCCCAGCAGCAGCATCGCCATGGCCGCCGCCGCCGGCCAGTCCACCGTCTCCAGCGCCAGGTCGAAGATCTCGGTGGCCACCACGAAGACCCGCCCGCCGCCCATCAGCCGCGGCGTGATGAAGGCGGAAACGCCCAGCACGAAGGCCAGCAGGAAGGCCGCCAGCAGCGCCGGGAAGGCGAGTGGCAGCGTTACCCGCAGGAAGGTGCGGCTGCGCGTGGCACCCAGCGTCGCCGCCGCTTCCTCCAGCCGCGAATCCAGCCGGCCGAGCCCGGCGATCAGCACCAGGCAGCAATAGGGCATCAGGCTTTCGGTCAGGCCGATGCGCACGCCGGTCAGGTTGTTGATGAGGCGCAGCGGGTCGCTGGTGATGCCGAGGCCGGTCAGCAGCGCGTTCACCATGCCCTGGTCGCCGAGGATCGCCATCCAGCCGACGATGCGCGCGGTGCCGGAGACCAGCAGCGGCGCCACCGCCATCAGCGCCATCAGCCCGCGCCAGCGCGGCGGGGCGTTGCGGATCAGCAGCGTCACCGGCAGGGCCAGCGCCACCGCCGCCGCGGCGCAGCCCGCCGAGAGCGTGATGGTGTTCCAGGCGAGGTCCCAGGTGAAGTCGTCGGTGACGATCCGGGCATAGGTGTCGAGGGTCCAGGCCTCCTCCATCGCGCCCATGTCGGTGGTGCGGTTGAAGCTGATTCGGGCCAGCAGAACCACTGGCCAGACGAAACCCACGCCCAGGATCAGCGCCGCCGGCAGGCACAACAGGAGGCCAATCATGCTGCGGACCTCAGGCGCCGGCGTGCCCTCCGGGCACTTGGCTCATCGCGCCGAAGGCGCGCCTTCGGCGCGACGCATAGGCGGCGGGCCGCATTCCGGGACCCCAAGCACGTTGCAGAGCAACGTGTTTGGGCACCCGTCGCGGCCTCGGCCGGCAGTGCCGGCCGCATATCGCAAAGACCGGTCATGCGGGGAACACCCGCAGATCGGCGGCGGCAAAGCCCAGGCGCACCTCCTGCCCCGGCTGCAGGGCGGCGCCGGGGGAACCGCCGGCGACCTCGGCCAGCAGATTGCCGGCCGCCGTCTCGCAATCCAGGGTGATGATGTCGCCGGTATAGACGCGGCGCAGCACCCGGCCCGGCAGCACATTCTCGGCCATCACATCCCCGGCCAATGGGCGGATGTGGTGCGGGCGGATGAAGATCTCGGCCTTGCCGGGGCGCGGCGTTTCGGCCGCCAGCAGCGTGGCGCCGCCGGCGCGCAGCATGCCCTCCCCCACCACCTCGGCGCCCAGGATCGCGGCGCGGCCGACGAAGGTGGCGACGAAGCGGGTGGCGGGACGCTCGAACACCTCCTCCGGCGTCGCCAGTTGCTCGATGCGGCCCTGGTTCATCACGGCGACGAGGTCCGCCATGGCGAGGGCCTCCGTCTGGTCATGGGTGACGAAGACGGTGGTGGTGCCGAGTCGCTGCTGCACGGCGCGGATTTCATCCCGCACCTCCTCCCGCAGCTTGGCGTCGAGCGCCGAGAGCGGTTCGTCCAGCAGCAGCAGGTCGGGCTGCGGCGCCAAAGCGCGGGCGAGTGCCACGCGCTGCTGCTGGCCGCCGGAGAGCTGGCGCGGCTTGCGCTGCGCCAGGGCCTCCAGCCCCACCAGTTCCAGCGCGCGCGCCACGCGCGGGCCACGCTCGGCCCTTGGCACGCCGCGCATCTCCAATCCGAAGGCGACATTGCGGGCCGCGGTCAGATGCGGGAACAGCGCATAGGACTGGAACACCACCCCCATATTGCGCCTGTGCGGCGGCAGCGCCGTCACGTCCCGCCCCGCGACCAGGATGCGGCCGCCATCCGGCGCCTCCAGCCCCGCAATCATGCGCAGCGTCGTGGTCTTGCCGCAGCCGGAGGGGCCGAGCAGCGCGAGCAGGGCGCCCTGCGGCAGGTCGAGCGAAATCCCATCCACCGCGGGTGTCGCGGTGCCGGGGAAGCGCCGTGTCAGGCGCTCCAGCCCCAAATGGCTCACAGGTGATGACTCACCGGCTGCTGGCGGCGATCACTTCACGACGCCAGCGCTGGTTCCAGCTATCCCGCAGCCGCACCATCTCGTTCCAGTCGAGCGGGATGACACGCTCGCGGAACTCCGGCGCCAGGGCGGTGCGGCCGAGGGCGGCGGCGGAGACCTGGGTGCGGGTATTGGTCGGGCCGTAGAACATGCGCTCAGTGAAGGCGGCCTGTGCCTCCGGCGACAGGGCATGGGCCATGAAGGCCAGCGCCTGGGCGCGGTTCTTGGAATTGGCGACCAGGTTGATGGTATTGATCTGGAACACCGTGCCCTCCGAGGGCAGCGTCACGCCTATGCGGCCCTGGGACTGGTCGCTGTAGAGCTGGGCGCGGGCGTTCCAGCCGGTGGCGAAGCGCACCTGGTCGTTCAGGATCAGGGTGTAGCCGTCCGGATTGGGGGTGAAGGTCTGCACGCTGGGGGCCAATTCCCGCAGCCGCGGCATGGCCGCGTTCAGGTTGCGCCAGTTGCCGCCATTGGCATGCGCCAGGATGGCCGTCAGCGCCAGGCCCTGGATGTTCGGCGGCGCCGACAGCGCGATGCGGCCGCGATGCTCCGGCGCCCACATGGCGGCGAGGCTGGTCGGCGCCGGCGTCACGGCGCGGCTGTCATAGACCATCACCAGGTGGTCATAGGTGACGGCCGGCCCGCATTCGCCGCCCGCCTGCCGCCCCTGTTCGCCCACATCGGCGATCACCGGCAGGGTGGTGGCGTCGATCTTCTCCACCAGCCCCTCGGCGCAGGCGATGGCGGCGGTGGTGACATCCATGATGACCACGTCGATCTGCGGATCGGCGCGCTGGGCGCGCAGCGTGCCGAGCATCGCCGCGCTGGTGCCGCCATCATGATACTGCACCGCCGTGCCGCGCGCGGCGGTGAAGGGCGCGACCACGGTCTCGGTGTAGTTGTCGCGGAAGATGCCGGCGTAGGCCTGGAGGGTCATGCGCCCGCCATCCTGGGCGGCGGCGATATCGGGCGCCGCCAGGGCCAGACTGGCGCAGGCGGCAAACAAGGTGCGGCGCATGGTTTTGAAGCCCCCGGGTCTGTTCTGGTGACAATCATGGCAAGCACCGCCACCCCTTGCCAAGCACCCCGATCACGACCAATTGAGGTCGTTGCGCTTCCGTCTGCCTATGGCGCGGTCAGAAAGGCGCGGATGCGGTCGGCCAGCGGTGCCATGCCGACCACGCCGTTCAGATGGCCAAGCGGCCCCGTCACCTCCAGCAGTTCCGCCGGCCGGCCGGCCCGTTGCAGGGTCGCCAGCAGCTCCCGGTTGTAGTCCAGCATGAAGACCCGGTCGGTGGGGCTGGCGATGACCAGCCAGCGCGCCTGGCTACGGCCCAGCGCCGCCTCCGTGCTGGGGTAGTCGTTCAGGAAAAGCTGGTTGGCGCGGGTCAGGTACAGGAAGTGGTTGGCATCCGAGGCGCGGGCGCGGGCCATCGCCGCCTCATCCAAGACCCGCTCCGCCTCGAACCGGTCGCCCAGGCGGCGGGCGGGGTCCTGGCCCTCCGGCACCGCGCGGCCGAAACGGGCCATGGCGGGGCGGTCCTGCGCATGGACGCTGACGATCTTGAGCGCCGCCGCCAGCCCGGCCAGCGGCGGCTCCCGCCCTGCCGCGTAGTAGTCGCCATTGCGCCAGTTGGGGTCGAGGCGGATCGGCGCCTCCCAGATATCCAGCCAGTTCAGCATCCAGGGATCGACGGCCCCGGTGCCGATCACCGGCATGACGCGGTCGATCATCTCCGGATAGGCGGCGGCCCATTCGATGGCTTGCAGCGCGCCCATGGAGGGGCCGGTGACCAGGGCCAGCCGCTTCACGCCCAGGCTGTCCAGCAGCCGCTTCTGCACCTCGATGAAGTCGCGCATGGAAACCACGGGGAAGTCCGTGCCCCAGTTCCGCCCGGTGGCCGGGTTCACCGAGACCGGGCCGGTGGTGACGGTGCGGCCATCCCGCACATTCAGGTTCACCAGCGTGTCGGAGGAGACGACGAAGAAGCGATCCGTGTCGATCGCCTTGCCCGGGCCGATGATGGCGTCCCAGTAGCCGGGCGGCTGGTCGGCGGCGTAGCGGCCGAAGGCGTGGCTGTTGCCGGAGAAGAAATGCGCCACCAGCACGGCATTGTCGCCCGCCGCGTTCAGCGTGCCGGCCGTCTGGTAGCCGATGCGGAGCCCGGGCAGGGTGGCGCCGGAGCGCAGCCGGTGCTCCCCGGCCTCGAAGATGCGCTTCTCGACGATGTCGGTCTGGGCCAGGCCGGGGACGGCCCGGCACAGGGTCACGGCCGCCAAAGCGGCGGCCAGCAGCAGGCGAAGGCGCATTCTTTTGTATCCCTCCCAGGAAACGGCGGGAGCCTGGGGCCGCGACCAGCCTCGGCGCAAGGCACCAGTTCGGGAGGGTCCGACAGCCCGTCTCGCCCGCCGTCGCGGGGCGCGCTAAACTCGCCGCCACAACTGCCAGCCAAGGTCCTCCCCACCATGAACCTCGCCAAGATCCCCACCGGCAAGGCGCCGCCGCATGACATCAATGTGGTGGTGGAAATCCCCCAGGGCAGCCAGGTGAAGTATGAGCTGGACAAGGACAGCGGCGCGGTGGTGGTGGACCGCTTCCTGTTCACGCCCATGGCCTATCCGGCCGCCTATGGCTTCATCCCGGGCACGCTGGCCGATGACGGCGACCCGGCCGATGTGCTGGTGCTGACCCCCGCCCCCGTGGTGCCCGGCTGCGTCATCCGGGCGCGGCCCATCGGCGTGCTGCACATGGAGGATGAGGCCGGGTCGGACGAGAAGCTGATCTGCGTGCCGCATGACAAGGTGCATCCGATGTATTCCGGCATCACCAGCGCCGAGGAACTGCCGCAGATCACCCGCGCCACCATCGAGCACTTCTTCGCCACCTATAAGGACCTCGAATCCGACAAGTGGGTGAAGGTTCGCGGCTGGGGCTCGGCCAATGAGGCGGCGGACATCATCATGGCCTCCATGGCCGCCTATGAAAAGACGGGCGAGAAGGACCCGGCCGAGTAACAACCGGCCCCAATCCCCCCTCCCCGGCCCGATTTTTCTTTCTGATTTTTCTTGGGCCGGCCTGACCGGCGGCGTGGACAGCGCGTCTCCTGACCTGCAAGCTTCCCCCGGCCCGCGGTGCGGGACGGCATCCGTGCGGCTCCCCCCGCGCCTGGAACCGGCCCGCCGAGGACCGGGGGACAGGAAAGAAAAAGCAGGGGGAGTTCGTCGCTTGATGACGCTCGCATTGTTGCTGATAATCGCACTGGGCACGCTGTCCATCGCCTATGGCGTGGTCACGGCGAAGGAGGTGCTGGCGCGGGACGCCGGCACCGCCCGCATGCAGGAAATCGCCAAGGCCATCCAGGAAGGCGCCAACGCCTATCTGAAGCGCCAATACATCACCATCGCCGTCGTCGGCGTGGTGCTGTTCTTCGTCATCCTCGCCGCCTTCGGCTTTGGCGGCCACGCCTTCGCGGTCGCCATCGGCTTCCTGATCGGGGCACTGCTGTCGGGGGCGGCCGGCTTCATCGGCATGAACGTCTCCGTCCGCGCCAATGTCCGCACCGCCCAGGCGGCGACGCAGTCGCTGGCCGCGGGGCTCGACCTCGCCTTCAAGTCGGGCGCCATCACCGGCATGCTGGTGGCCGGCCTCGCCTTGCTCGGCGTCGCGACCTATTTCCTGATCCTGGTGCCGATCGGCGGGTTTTCCGCGAACAGCCGGCTGGTGATCGATGCGCTGGTGGCGCTGGGCTTCGGCGCCTCGCTGATCTCCATCTTTGCCCGGCTGGGCGGCGGCATTTTTACAAAAGGCGCCGATGTGGGTGGCGACATGGTCGGCAAGGTCGAGGCCGGTATCCCGGAGGATGACCCCCGCAACCCGGCCACCATCGCGGACAATGTGGGCGACAATGTCGGCGACTGCGCCGGCATGGCGGCAGACCTATTCGAGACCTATGCCGTGACCATGGTGGCGACGATGGTGCTGGCCGCCATCTCCTTCACCGAGGAAGCGCGGATCGCCGGCATGCTGTTCCCGCTGGCCATCGGTGCCGTCTGCGTCGTGACCTCCATCGCCGGCACCTATTTCGTCAAACTGCCGGCCAGCAACAACATCATGCATGCGATGTATCGCGGCTTCATCGTCACGGGCGCGCTGTCCCTCGCGGTGCTGCTGCCGCTTTGCTACCTGGTCTTCGGCACCGGCACGATCGTGGCCGGCGGGCACACATTTGGTGCCTTCGCGCTGTTCCTGTGTGGCGCCGTGGGGCTCGCGGTGACGGCGGCCATCGTGGTGGTGACGGAATACTACACCGGCACCCAGTTCCGCCCGGTGCGCTCCATCGCGGAGGCTTCGCAGACGGGCCATGGCACCAATGTGATCCGTGGCCTGGCCGTGTCGATGGAAAGCACGGCGCTGCCGGCGCTGATCATCATCGCCGGCGTGCTGTCCTCCTATGGTCTCGCCGGGCTGTATGGCATCGCCATCGCCACCACCACGATGCTGGCGCTGGCCGGCATGGTGGTGGCGCTCGATGCCTTCGGCCCGGTGACGGACAATGCCGGCGGCATCGCGGAGATGGCGGGGCTTCCGGCGGAGGTCCGCGTTTCCACCGACGCGCTGGACGCGGTGGGCAACACGACCAAGGCGGTGACGAAGGGCTATGCCATCGGCTCCGCGGGCCTCGGCGCGCTGGTGCTGTTCGCGGCCTATACCCAGGACCTGAACCACTTCATCGCCAACCCCGAAACCTACCCCTATTTCGCCGGAATCGGCGTGCTGAACTTCAGCCTGTCGGACCCCTATGTCGTGGTCGGCCTGCTGTTCGGCGGGCTGCTGCCCTATCTGTTCGGCGGCATGTCGATGACCGCCGTGGGCCGCGCGGCGACCGCGGTGGTGGAGGAAGTGCGCCGCCAGTTCCGCGAGCATCCGGGCATCATGACCGGCGCCGAGAAGCCCGATTACGGCCGCGCGGTGGACATGCTGACCAAGGCGGCGATCCGGGAGATGATCATCCCCTCCCTGCTGCCGGTGCTGTCGCCGATCGTGGTGTTCTTCGTGATCCTGACCATCGGCGGCAAGGCGGCCGCCTTCTCCGCCGTCGGCGCCATGCTGCTCGGCGTGATCGTCACCGGCTTCTTCGTCGCGGTCAGCATGACCACCGGCGGCGGCGCCTGGGACAATGCCAAGAAGTACATTGAGGAGGGCCATTTTGGCGGCAAGGGGTCCGAGGCACACAAGGCCGCGGTCACCGGCGACACGGTGGGCGATCCCTACAAGGACACCTCCGGCCCGGCGGTGAACCCGATGATCAAGATCACCAATATCGTGGCCCTGCTGCTGCTGGCGGTGCTGGCACATAGCTGACTGACCGGTCGCCATCGCGGCCATGGCCGGGGTCCTCCCCGGCCATGGCGAAACCCCCGACCGGCATGGTCCGCCGGGGCATCCAGCCGCTGCCGGCCGGCATGGCGGAGAGCAGGTCCTTCTGCGCCTCCACGATCGCGACCCCGGCCAGCCTGGGGCAGATCTGCCGGCCCAGCCTTTCCCAGGGGCCGGCG
The DNA here is from genome assembly GCF_019029495.1 of Falsiroseomonas oleicola. Lineage (GTDB taxonomy): Bacteria > Pseudomonadota > Alphaproteobacteria > Acetobacterales > Acetobacteraceae > Falsiroseomonas > Falsiroseomonas oleicola. Next base: position 93,054 of record NZ_JAERQM010000007.1, on the reverse strand, counting down.
GCCGGGCTGAACAGGCGGAGCCCGAAGGGCGGCAGGAACAGCGCCGCCTCCCGCCGCTCCGTCCGGAACAGGTGCCGCGCCAGAAGGCGGGAAAGCTGGCCGGCGGAATAGGGCTGGCCATGGCCGAAGGGCGTGCGCTCCATCTGCGCCCAGAGGCCGACGCGGTTCGGCGCCACCACGATCAGCCGCCCATCGTCGCGCAGCACGCGCCAGACCTCCCGCAGCAGGCGCCGGGCATTGTCCGCCTGTTCCAGGCCATGCACCAGCAGCACGCGGTCGAAGCTGGAATCGGCGAAGGGCAGCGCATCCTCCTCCGCCATCAGGGCGGCGGAGCGGCTTCCGGGGCCGGGTGGCGGAGACTGGGGCGGCCAGGGGGCCAGCGCGCCCTGTGCCGGGGTCATCGCGATGCAGCGCGCCGCCTCCCGCGCCCAGAGGCCGAGATAGGGCGCCGGATGGCCGATGCCGAGCACATCGAGCCCCGGCAGCGCCGGCCACAGCACCGCCAGCCGGTCCCGCACCAGCCGCGCCGCCACCGCACCACCCGGGCTGGCATAGAATCCCGGTAAACCATGGACCTCGATCGTCATGCCGGGGATATAGGGAGGAACGGTCCCGATTGGGACCGGCATCTGTCCCCGCTGGGGACCAGCACTTGTCAGGGAAGGGGCTCGGCATGTCGGTCAAGGTGGAGGCAGTGGCCTGCCTCGAGGACAATTACCTGTGGCTGCTGAAGGACGGGCCGACCGGCGCGGTCGCCATCTGCGACCCCGGCGAGGCCGGCCCCGCCATCGCGGCGGTGGAGGCGGCGGGCGGCAAGCTCGATCTCATCCTGCTGACCCACCATCACGGCGACCACATCAATGGCGTGGCGGAGCTTCACGCCCGCTTCCCGGAAGCGCGCATCGTCGGCGGCAAGCCGGATGCGCACAGGCTGCCGAAGCTCGACCTGGCGGTGGATGAGGGCGACGTGGTGAAGTTCGGCGCGGCGGAGGCGAAGGTCATGCACCTGCCCGGCCATACCACCGGCCATATCGCCTTCCACTTCGCCGCCGACCATATTCTGCTGTGCGGCGACGTGGTCTTCGCGCTCGGCTGCGGACGGCCGCTGGAGGAAGGCGGCATGGAGGCGCTGTACAAGTCCTTCCGCCGCCTGGCCAAGCTGCCGCCGGAGACGCGCTTCTGCTGCGGTCATGAATATACCGAGGCGAATGCCCGATTCGCCCTGAGCATCGACTCCGAGAACAAGGCGCTGCGGGCGGAGGCGGAGGCCGCCGGCGCGTTGCGCGCGGCGGGCCGCCCCACCGTGCCGACGACGCTGGCGCAGGAACTGGCGGCCAACCCCTATTTCCGCGCCCGCGACCTGGCGGAATTCACCGCGCGGCGGGAGGCGAAGAACCACTTCCGGGGATAGGTCGCGCCAAGCTTTCATTTCCCCCCGGCACGGATGCCTGCGATGCTGCGGCGCACACGCGCTTCGCCGCGGCGCCTTGCCGCGGCCAGATCGGGAAACGCCTCATGAAACTGCACCACGCCCATGCCAGCCCCTTCGCGCGCAAGGTCATGGCCTGCGCCATCCTGCGCGGCATCGAGGGGCGGATCGAGATCATCGTCACCGATCCGCATGCCTCTCCGGCCGAGCTGCTGCAGGACAATCCGCTGTCGAAGGTGCCGACGCTGGTGGCCGATGACGGCCGGCCGATCTTCGACAGCCGGGTGATCTGCGAATATCTGGATACGGTGGGGGAGGCCGTGCCGCTGTTCCCGCCGACCGGCAGCCTCGCCCGGCTGGCCGCCCAGATCCGCCATGCTTTGGCGGATGGCATCATGGATGCGGCGGTGGCGCGGCGGATGCGCTTCGGCAAGCCGATGGACGACACCCGCCTCGCCTATGTCGCCCGTCAGAAGGCGGCGGTGGAACGTGGCCTGGCGGCGATGGAGGCCGATCCGCCGCAGGGCCTGTCGGATATCGGCGCCGTCGCGACCGCCTGCGCCCTCGGCTACCTGGATTTCCGCTTCGCCGATGAGCCCTGGCGCGCCGGGCATCCGCGGCTGGCCGACTGGTTCGCCGAGGTCTCGCGCCTGCCGGCTTTGGCCCGCACCGCGCCGCCCGGCTGAACCATGGACCTGACCGATCCCAGGCTGACGGCAGCAGAGGTGGTGGCGGCGCTCGGCCTCGCCCCGCATCCGGAAGGCGGGCACTACCGCGAGGTCTGGCGCGATGCGCCGGAGGGCGGCGGGCGCGGTGCCGGCACGGCGATCCATTTCCTGCTGGAGGCCGGGCAGCGCAGCCATTGGCACCGGGTGGATGCCGCCGAATGCTGGTTCTGGCAGGGCGGCGGGCCGCTGATTCTGGCCCTGTCGCGGGATGGCGGGCAGGTGGATGCCGAAATCCTGCTCGGCCCCGGCATCGGCGCGGGGGCGGCGCTGATGGGCGTGGTGCCCAAGGGCTGGTGGCAGGCGGCCTGGCCGGTGGCGGATCGCTGGAGCCTGGTCTCCTGCACCGTCTCCCCGGCCTTCCACTTCGCCGGATTCGAGCTGGCGCCGCCGGGCTGGGCGCCGGGCGCATGAGCACCTCGATCGCCTGGGACGAGCGCTATGCCGGCGGCGACTTCCAGTTCGGGCAGGCGCCGAACCGCTACCTGGAAAGCCTCACCCCCTGGCTGCGGCCGGGGATGCGGGCGCTGGCGCTGGGCGATGGGGAGGGGCGGAACGGCGCCTGGCTGGCGGGGCAGGGGCTGGCGGTGACCTCGCTGGACTGGTCGCCGGTCGCCTCCGCCAAGGCCGCCGCGCTGGCAGCGGCGCGCGGGGTTGCGATGGCGACCGTCACCGCCGATGCCGCCGCCTGGACCTATCCCGAAGCCGGTTTCGACCTCGTCGCCTGGATCTTCCTGCACCTGCCGCCCGAGGATCGCGCCGCCGCCGCGGCCGGGGCGCTGCGCAGCCTGGCGCCGGGCGGGCTGCTGGCGCTGGAGTGCTTCTCCCCCGCGCAGCAGGGCCGCCGCAGCGGCGGGCCGAAAATGCCGGAGCTGCTCTGGACCCGTGCGATCGTGGAACAGGCCTTCGGCGGGCTGGAGGTGCTGGAACTGCTGGAAGGCACCGTCCATCTGGACGAAGGCCCGCGCCACCAGGGCCATGCGGAGGTGGTGCGGGCGCTGCTGCGGAAGCCGGCCGCGGCCTGATCTGGGTCAGACGCGCCGCGACAATGGGCCTGCCTCATAGGGCAGACCGGTCGAACGACCGGTCTGAGCGGCCGAATGGCCGCCGCCGCTCATGCGTCGCGCCAAGGGCGCGCCTTCGGCGTGATGAGCCAAGCCCGCGAAGCGGGCGCCCGGCGACTGAGGGTCGCATGAGCAGGCTCAGCCTGCGACCGGCAGGCCCTTGCTGGTCGAATACTCGAAATGCAGCGCCTCTCCCGGGAAGACCCGGGGGTGGATCGCATGCGCCGCCATCGCAGCCTCGGAAAAACCCTGCAGGATCAGCTTGAGCTTGCCGGGATAGGTGGCGATGTCGCCGATGGCATGCACGCCGGGGATATTGGTGGCGCAGGTCGCAGGCTCCACCGTGATGTGGCTGCGGTCGAGGTCGAGGCCCCAATCGGCGATCGGGCCGAGTTCCATCGACAGGCCGAAGAAGGCCAGCAGATGGTCCGCCGGCACCGTCTTCACCTCCCCCTTCAGGGTCGCCAGCGACACGCCGGTCAGCACGCCGCCCTCTCCTTCCAGGCCATGGAGCTGGTAGGGGATGGCCATCTCGATCTCGCCGCGATCCGCCGCCTGCTTCAACTGCGCGGCGCTTTCGGGCGCGCAGCGGAACTTGTCGCGGCGATGCACCACCGTCACCTGGGCGGCCACCTGCTTGAGGCTCAGCGCCCAGTCCACCGCCGAATCGCCGCCGCCGGCGATGACCACGCGCTTGCCCCGGAACTCCTCCCGCTTGCTGACCAGGTAGCGCACGGCGCCGCTGGCCTCGAATTCCGGCAGGCGTTCCAGCGGCGGGCGATTCGGGCCGAAGGCGCCGGCGCCGGCGGCCAGGATGACGGCGCGGCAGGTGATGCTGTCGCCCTCGCTGGTGGTCAGCACCAGCTTCTCACCCGCCTGCCGCAGGGATTCGACGCGGCGGCCGAGCATCATCAGCGGGTCGAAGGGCGCGCATTGCTTGTGCAGCGCCGCGATCAGGTCGGCGCCGGCAATCTCCGGATAAGCGGGGATGTCGAAGATCGGCTTTTCGGGATAGAGCGCGCTGCACTGGCCGCCGATCTCGGACAGTGCATCGATCACCACCGTTTTCATCCGCAGCATGCCGCATTCGAACACGGCGAAGAGCCCGACCGGACCCGCGCCGATGATCGCCACATCCGTCTCGACAACCGCCGACATCCTGCCCTCATCTTCCAGATCGGCAGGGTGCTTGGACCATGGCGCCGGCCGGATCAAGGCCAGGGGGCCAAGGCCGCGCCTTGTGCGGCGCGGCAGCGGCGAGGCAAATAGCGCCCGCGCATGACCCTGACCCTCCCCCTGGATGATGAGGCCGCGACCGTGGCGCTGGCGGCGAAGCTGGCGAAGCGCGCGCGGCCGGGCGATGCGATCCTGCTGGAAGGGCCGCTCGGCGCCGGCAAATCGGCGCTGGCCCGTGCCTTCCTGCGCGCGGCCTGCGGCGATCCGGGGCTGGAAGTGCCCTCCCCCACCTTCACCTTGGTGCAGTCCTACGACCTGCCCGCCGGCCCGGCCTTCCATTTCGACCTCTGGCGGCTGGATGGCCCGGCCGGGCTGGACGAGTTGGGGTGGGAGGAGGCGCGGGAGGGGATCTGCCTGATCGAATGGCCCGACCGGCTCGGCGCGCTGCGGCCGGCGGATGCGCTGGCCATCACCCTGGCGCCCGGCGCCACCGAATTTTCGCGTGTCGCGACACTGACCGGCTGGGACGGCCGGCTTGAAGGATTGGCGGCATGAAGGCCGAAGCGGTGGCATTCCTGACGGAGCATGGCTTCGTCCAGGCCGAACGGCAGCCCCTGCCGGCCGATGCCTCCTTCCGCCGCTACACGCGGCTGGTCGGCGGCCCGCGCCCGGCCTTGCTGATGGAGGCGCCGCCGCCGCAGGAGGATCTGGGCCCCTACCTCCACATCGCCGTGCACCTCGCCACCGCCGGGCTCTCGGCGCCGGAGGTGCTGGCCGCCGATCCGCATCAGGGCTTTGGCCTGATCGAGGATTTCGGGACGGAGACGGTGGCCCAGCGGCTCGATGCCGGCGAGGATCCGGCGCCGCACTACCTGGCCGCCACCGCCGCCCTCGCCCGACTGCATGCGGTGCCGCCGCCCGACGGCCTGCCGGACTGGGGCGCGGTGCGCATGGCGGACACCGCCGCGGCCACCTTCCTGGAATGGTGGTGGCCGGAGGCGCTGGGTGAGGCGCCGACCGAGGCCATCGGCGTTCAATTCGGTGAGGCGATCCACGCCATGCTGGCGCCCTTCGCCGCCGCCGGCTTCGTCCATCGTGACTATTTCCCGGCCAACCTGATGCCGCTGCCGGATCGCGCCTCGCCCGCCGATGTCGGGCTGCTGGATTTCCAGGACGCGGCGCTGGGCCACCCGGCCTATGACCTGGTCTCCCTGGTCGAGGATGCGCGGCGGGATGTGGACCCGGCGCTGCGGGAGGCCTGCATCGCGCATTACCTGGCCCTGCGGCCGGATCTGGACGCGGCGGATTTCCGCGCCGCCATGGCCGCCCATGCGGCGCAGCGCCATCTGCGCGTCGCCTGCCTCTGGGTGCGACTGGCGCGGCGGGACGGCAAGCGGCATTACCTGCGCCACGGCCCGCGCTGCTGGGCGCTGCTCGGCCAGGCGCTGGCGCATCCGGCGGCGGCGCCGCTGGCGGATTTTCTCGACACGCATGTTCCCCCGGCGCTGCGGCGCAATCCGGCGGGGCTGGAGACGGACGCGGCATGATCACCCTGACCCATGGCATGGTGCTCGCCGCCGGCCTCGGCACGCGGATGCGGCCGCTGACCGACGACCGGCCGAAGCCCTTGCTGGAGCTGGACGGCAAATCCCTGCTGCACCACGCGCTGGACCGGCTGCGCGATGCCGGCGTCGCGCATCACGTGGTGAACGCCCATTGGTTCGCCGACCAGGTGGCCGCGGCCGTGGACAGCCACGACGCCCCCGGCCGCGTGGTGGTGCGGGAGGAGGTGCTGCTGGAAACCGGAGGCGGCGTGGTGAACGCCCTGCCGCAACTCGGAGAAGGCCCCTTCGCCGTGGTCAATGGCGACGCCTTCTGGCTGGACGGCCCGACGCCGGCGCTGGACCGGCTGGCGGCGCGCTTCGACCCGGCGGAGATGGACGGCCTGCTGCTGCTGGTGCGCACCGCCCAGGTGGATGGGGAGGCCGGGCGCGGCGACTTCTTCATCGACCCTATGGGCCGCATGCGCCGGCCGAAGGAGCGGGAGATTTCCCCCTACATGTTCGGCGGCGTGCAGATTCTCTCGCCCGCCCTGTTCCAGGACGTGCCGGAAGGCCCCTTCAGCCTGAACCTGCTCTATGACCGCGCCATCGAGAACGGCCGGCTGTTCGGCCTGGTGCATGACGGCGCCTGGTTTCATCTTTCGACGCCGCGTGACCTGGAACGCGCGGAGACGATGCTGCGGGCGGGGATGCTGACCGCACTGTTCTGAAAGACGCCGGGCTGTTAGGCTGGGAACGGACCATGAATCTGTTCGATATCCCCGCCGAGCTGCCCTTCCTGGACTGCCTCGCGGCCGGGGTCCTGGCGCAGCATCGCGACCAGCCGGCGGAGGCGCTGTCTCGCGCCACCATCCTGCTGCCGACGCGCCGTTCCGCCCGTGGGTTGCGCGATGCCTTCCTCGCCCGGGCCGGCGGGCGCGCCCTGTTGCTGCCGCGCATGCGGGCGCTGGCCGGGCTTTCGACCGAGGATGCGGATGAGCTGGCGCTGCCGGCGCTGCTCGACCTGCCGCCGGCCGTGCCGGCGCTGACGCGGCAGGCGGTGCTGACCAGCCTGGTGCTGCGCCTGCCGCCACGCCATGGCGGCCCGACCACGCCGGAACAGGCCTGGGGCCTCGCCGCCGAAATGGCGCGGCTGTTCGACGAGATCGCGCTGGAGGAGAAGGACACCGACCTGCTCGCCGAGGGCAGCCCCGCCGACTTCGCCGAGACCTGGCTGACACGCCTCGAATCCCTGGTGCCGGAAAGCCAGGCCGTCCATTGGCAGATCACCACCACCTTCCTGCGCGGCGTCGCCACCACCTGGGCCGGATGGCTGGAGGAGGCGGGGCTGCTGGATATCGGCCTGCGCCGGGTGCTGGCCCTGCGCGAACAGACCAGGGCGTGGCGGGAGCATCCGCCCGAACATCCGGTGATCGCGGCCGGCATCGGCGTCGGCGGCACCATCCCGGCGGCGGTGGAGCTGATGCGGGTGCTGGCCGGGCTCGACCAGGGCGCGGTGGTGCTGCATGGCGTGGACCGCATCGGCCTGGCGGCGGTGTGGGACGCCATCCGCGCCGCGCCCACCCACCCCTTTTCCAGCCAGGCGCGGCTGTTGGATGCGATGGGGGCGGAGCCGCGGCAGGTGCGCCCCTGGCCCGGCTGTGCCGAGGTGGCGGGCGCCATCCCCGCCGCGCGCCCCCGGCTGCTGGACATGGCGCTGCGCCCGCCGGAGGGGATGGCCGACTGGACCCGCCCCGATCCCACACGCTGGTCCCCCGGCCTCACGGGATTGCAGATTCTCGCCGCGCCGGATGCCCAGGCGGAGGCCGCCGGCATCGCGCTGCTGCTGCGGGAGGCGCTGGAATCGCCCGGCGCCCGCGCCGCGCTGGTGACGCCGGATCGCGACCTGGCGCGGCGCGTCTCGGCGGAGCTGGTGCGCCACGGCATCCGCGCCGATGACAGCGCCGGCCAGCCTTTGGCGCAGACCCCCACCGGCGTCTTCCTGCGCCTGCTGGCGCGCACCGTGGCGGAGGATTTTGCGCCGGTCCCCCTGCTGGCCCTGACAAAGCACCCGCTGGCGGCGGCGGGCATGCCGCGCGCGGCCTTTCTGGACGCCGTGCGTCTGCTGGAACGCCGCGTGCTGCGGGGGCCAAGGCCCTTGGGTGGGTTGGACGGGCTTTCGCAGGCCATCGAGGCCCTGCCCGACGACGACCGCAAGCCGCTGCTGCTTCGGCTGCATGAGGCTTTGGCGGGCGCGCTCGGCGATTTCGCCCTGTCCCACGCGGCGGCCCGGCCGCCCGCCGACCTGCTGGCCGCGCATCTGGCGGCGGCGGAGGCGCTGGCCTCCACGCCGGAGGAGCCGGGTGGGCTGCGGCTCTACGCGGCGCAGGAGGGAGAGGTGCTGGCCAGCCACATGGCCGACCTCGCCCCGGCCCTGCGGCATCTGCCGCCCGTCGATCCGGCCCGCTGGCCGGCGCTGTTCGAGGCCTGCCTGGAAGGCGTCGCCACCTACCAGGTCCGAAAACACGAGACGGCGCATCCCCGCGTCGAAATCCTCGGCCTGCTGGAAGCCCGGCTGCTGACCTTCGACCGGCTGGTGCTCGGCGCGCTGGACGAGACGGTCTGGCCGCTGGCCACCGATCCCGGCCCCTGGATGAGCCGCCCGATGCGCGCGCAATTCGGCCTGCCGGAGCCCGAGGCCCGCATCGGCCGCGTCTGCACCGACTTCTTCCTGTTCGCCTGCGCGGCGCCGGAGGCCGTGCTGTCCCGCGCCGCGCGGCGCGGCGGGGCGCCGACGGTGCCGGCGCGCTGGCTGACGCGGCTGGAGACCTTTCTGGCCGGCCAGGGCCTGGCGCTGGCCGACAGCGTGGCGGCGCGGCTGGCGGCGGCGCTGGATACGCCGGAGCGTGTCACCCCGATCGGCCGGCCAGCGCCTCGGCCCGCCTTGGCCCTGCGGCCGAAGGAGATTTCGGTGACGGAGGTCGCCACCCTTCTGGCCGACCCCTACGCCTTCCATGCCCGCCGCGTGCTGCGGCTGCGGCGGCTGGACCCGCTGGATGCCGATGTCGGCGCGCTGGACTACGGCATCATCGTCCATGCCGCCCTCGCCCATTTCATCCAGGCCGTCGGCGCCGCCCCCGGCGGCTGGCCGGGGGAGGAGGCGGCACTGGCCGCATGGGGGGAGGCCGCGGCCGCCGCCCTCGCAGCCCAGGGGCCGCGCCCCTCGCTGGCCGCCTTCTGGCGCCCCCGCCTCGCCCGGATCGGTGCCTTCGTGGTGACGCTGGAGGCGGAGATGCGGCGCGACGGCCAGATCGCCCGGAGCTGGACGGAGGTGGAAGGCCGGCTGGAGCTGAAGCGCCCGCGCGGCAGCGTGGCGCTGAAGGCGCGGGCCGACCGGATCGACCGCCTGGGCGACGGCAGCCTGCAGATCCTCGACTACAAGACCGGCACCCTGCCGAAGCCCGACGACCTGGCCGATGGCAGCGCCCCGCAACTGCCGCTGGAAGCCGCTTTGGCCGAGGCCGGCGCCTTCACCGGCCTGCCCGCCGCCACGGTCCGGGCGCTGTCCTACTGGAAGCTCTCGGGCGGCGAGACGGCCGGGGAGGTGAAGGGCATGCTGTCGGAGCCGGAGGATGTCACGGCCCTGGCGGCGCAGGCGCTGGAATCCCTGGGCCGGCTGGTCGACCGTTTCCTGCTGGGCGACGCCGCCTTCCCGGCGAGGCCGCATCCGGGGCGCGCGGCGCGGGGGGGCGACTACGACCACCTGTCGCGGATCGCGGAATGGGCGGATGCGGAGGCCGAGGAAGGATGAGCCTCACTCTCACCGCCCGCCAGGAAGCCGAGCGCGACCAGGAAGCGGCCTCCGACCCCAATGCTTCCGCCTGGGTCGGGGCCTCGGCCGGCTCCGGCAAGACCAAGGTGCTGACCGATCGCGTGCTGCGGCTGCTGCTGGCGCCGGGCACGCGGCCGGGGGCGATTCTCTGCCTGACCTTCACCAAGGCCGCGGCGGCCGAGATGGCGCAGCGCCTCGCGCGCAGCCTGGGCGCCTGGGCGGTGCTGCCGGAAGCCGATCTGGCGTCCCGGCTTGCCGGGCTTCTGGGCCGGGCGCCGGACCGCCGCGACCTGGATGCGGCGCGGGGTCTCTTCGCGCGGGTGCTGGACCTGCCGGGCGGCATGCGCATCAGCACCATCCACGCCTTCTGCCAGTCCCTGCTGCGTGCCTTCCCGCTGGAAGCCGGCCTCGCCCCCCAATTCGGCGTGGTCGAGGACGCCGATGCCGCCGCCTTGCTGGCGGAGGCGCGGGAGGCGGTGCTGGCCAGCCCCGCCCAGGCCCCGGCGCTGGAGGCCCTGGCCAGCCTGGTGCCGCCGGATGCTTTTGCGCGTCTGGTCGGCGCGCTGGACCGGGACCGGGAAAGGCTGGGCGCGGCCTTGCGCGGCGCCGGCTCCCTGCCCGCGTTGTGCGACGCCATCGGCCGCCATCTCGGCCTGCCGGAGGGGGCGGAGGAACAGGCGCTGGTCAGCGCCGGGGCGCAGATGGTGGAGGAACAGGCGGTGGTCGCCGCCCGGCTGCTGCAGGGCAGCCGCAACGCCAATGACCGGGCGCGCGGCGACCGGCTGCTGGCCTGGCTGGAGCTGCCCCCCGCCACCCGCGCCGCCCGCTGGTCCGACTGGGTGGAATGCCTGCTGACGCTGGAAGGCACGCCGCGCGCCCGCATGGCGACCAAGGATGTCGGCCCGCGCCAGGCCGAATGCGCCGAAATCCTGCGGCGTGAGGGCGAACGTGTCGCCGCCGTGGAGGGCAGCCGCAGGGCGGGCCGTCTGCTGGCGGCGACCCGCGCTTTGCTCAGCCTCGGCGCCCCGGTGCTGGAGGGCTATCGCGCCCGCAAGCAGGCACGCGGGCTGATGGATTACGACGACCTGATCCTCGCCGCGCGGCAGGTGCTGCGCGACCCGGGCAGCGCCTGGGTGCTGTTCAAGCTGGATGGCGGGCTGGACCATGTGCTGCTGGACGAGGCGCAGGACAGCAACCCGGCGCAATGGGGCATCGCCGCCGCGCTGACCGAGGAATTCTTCGCCGGCGACGGCGCCGAACGGCGCAGCGAGGCGCCGCGCACCATCTTCGCGGTGGGCGACGTGAAGCAGTCCATCTATGGCTTCCAGGGCGCCGACGCCGCCGGCTTCGGCCGCTGGAAGCGGCATTTTGCGGAAAGGTTGGCGACGCGCGGGGCGAAGCTGCGGGACGTGCAGCTTCAGGTCTCCTTCCGCTCCACCGCGCCGGTGCTGGCCCTGGTCGATGCCGTCTTCGCCGAGGGCGCGGCGCGGGAAGGTGTGGTGGCGGAGGGGGAGGGGGAGGTGCTGCGTCACCGCCCCGACCGCATCGGCCAGGCCGGCTGCGTCGAGCTCTGGCCCGTGCTGAACGGCACGGAGACGGAGCCGCCGCCGCCCTGGGAGGTCCCCGAGACCCCCGCCGCCGCGACCGGCGCCGATGCGCAACTGGCGGAGGCGATCGCCGCCCGCATCGCCACCTGGCTGCGGGATGGCGAAATGCTGCCCAGCCGGGGACGGCCGATGCAGGCCGGCGATATCCTGGTGCTGGTCCGCAAGCGTTCCGGCGGGTTGCTGCCGCGGCTGGTACGGGCGTTGAAGGAGCGCGGCGTGAAGGTGGGCGGCACCGACCGCATCCGGCTGGTCGAGCAGATCGCCGTGCAGGATCTGCTCGCGCTGGCGGATGCGCTGTTGCTGCCGGAGGATGATTTGCAGCTGGCGGCGGCGCTGAAATCACCCCTGGTCGGGCTGGATGACGACCAACTTTTGGCACTTGCGGCGGGCCGGGAGGGCAGTCTTTGGCGGCAGTTCGCGATGGCGCGCGGGCAGGCGACGCCGGAGGGCCGGGCGGCCGATTTCCTCGCCGGCCTGATGTCCCGCGCCGATGTCATCACCCCGCATGCGCTCTTCGCCGAAATCCTGGGCGAGCATCGCGGCCGCCAAAAACTGCTGGCGCGGCTGGGGCCGGATGCGGCGGATCCGGTGGATGAATTCCTGAACGCCGCGCTGGACCATGGCAGCCGCCACCCACCCAGCCTGCAGGGCTTCGTCGAATGGCTGCGGCGCGGCGGGGCGGTGGTGAAGCGGGAACAGGAAGCGGCCGGCGACGCCGTGCGGATCATGACCGTGCATGGCGCCAAGGGCCTGCAGGCCCCGGTGGTGATCCTGCCGGACACGGTGGGCAGCGGCCGCGACAGCACGGAGGTGCGGTGGGTGGAATCGGAGGCCTCGCCGCCCCTGCCCCTCTGGGCGCCCAACAAGGACCACCACGCCCCCGCCTTCACCGCCTTGCTGGCGGAGGAAAAGGCGGCGCGGGCGGCGGAGGAACACCGGCTGCTCTATGTCGCCTTGACCCGGGCGGAGGACCGGCTGCTGGTCTGTGGCTGGCAGCGCCGCCGCCCCAAGACCCGCGACCTGCCGGAAGGCTGCTGGTACGACCTCATCGCCCAGGGTTTCGGGCGGCTCGACGCGGCCGAACTGCCTCTGGGCGATTTCGGCGCCCCGGCCGATTGCGGTTTTGCCGGCACCACGCTGCGCCGGGCGGAAACGCCGCAGGAGGCGCCGCCCCGGCCGGATGGGCGCGACGCGCCGCCGCCCGCCGCCGCCGACCTGCCCGAATGGGCCCGCCGCCCGGCGCCGCTGGAGGTGGTGGTGGATGCGCTCGCCCCCTCCGCCGTGCCCGGGGAGAATGCCGAGGGTCCCGCCGCCGCGCCGCATGGCGTCGCCGACCCCACGGGCCAGCGTTTCCGCCGCGGCCGGCTGGTGCATGCCCTGTTGCAGCACCTGCCCGACCGCCCAGCCGCCGAGCGGGAAGCGGCGGCCCGCGGCTTTCTCGCCCGGCGCGGCCAGGGGCTGGCAGCGGAGGAGCAGGCGGCGACGCTCGCAGAGGTGATGGCGCTGCTGTCCGCGCCGGAATTCGCCGAGGCCTTCGGCCCCGATGCCCTGGCGGAGGCGCCGATCGCCGGGCGGGTGGGTGACCGGCTGGTCAGCGGCCAGGTGGACCGGCTGCTGGTGACGCCCGGTCGCGTGCTGGTGCTGGACTACAAGACCAACCGCCCACCGCCGGCGGAGGCCGCGCAGGTGCCCGCGCTGTATCTGCGCCAGATGGCCGCCTACCGCGCCGTTTTGGCCCAGGCCTTCCCCGATCGGCCGGTGGAATGCGCCCTGGTCTGGACTTTCGGGGCACGCCTCATGCAACTGCCAAAGGGGCTTCTGGACCAGCATGCGCCGGGCGCATGACGGCCTGCGCCCAGCGCAACATGGCCCTTGCTTGACCCGGCCCCTCCCCGCCACGATCTTGCCTTCAAAGCGCCAGCCCCCCGCGAGGCGCCCGGAGACTCCCGATGAGCGAATTCACCAAGGCTGTCACCGATGACAGCTTCAAGCAGGACGTGCTGGAAGCCTCCGGCCCCGTCCTGGTCGATTTCTGGGCCGAATGGTGCGGCCCCTGCCGCATGGTGGCCCCGATCCTGGACGAGATCGCCCAGGAATATGCCGGCAAGCTGACCATCGCGAAGGTCAACATCGACGACAACCCGATGACGCCGAACGATTATTCGGTGCGCGGCATCCCCACCATGATCCTGTTCAAGGATGGCAAGCCGGTGGACACCAAGGTCGGCGCCCTGCCGCGCAGCGCGCTGAAGGACTGGGTCGCCACCAAGCTGGCGTGATCGGGCTGGCGGTGGGCCGCGAACGCCTTACATCGGCGTCATGATCCACCGTCTCCTCCCCCTCGCTTTCGCCGCCCTTCTCCCCCTGTCCGCCTGGGCGCAGGAGGGTGAAGTGGTTCGTTCGGAGCACGCCAGCTTCCGCCTGACCACCTTCGCCACCGGCCTGGAACGCCCCTGGGGCGCCGCGCTACTGCCGGATGGGCGGCTGCTGGTGACGGAACGCCCCGGCCGGCTGCGCATCGTCGGCCGCGACGGCAGCCTGTCCCCGCCCCTGCCGGGGGTGCCGGAGGTGGAGGCCGCGAGCCAGGGCGGGTTGCTCGACGTGGAACTCGGCCCGGATTTCGAGACCAGCCGCGAAATCTTCCTCTGCCAGGCCATGCTGGTGCAGGGCGGCGCCCTGACCCGGCTGGTGCGTGCCCGGCTGGGTGAGCAAGGGCTGGAGGCGGTGACGCCGATCCTGGATGCGACGCCGGCGCAATCCTCCGGCCGCCAGCATTACGGCTGCCGCATCGCCTTCGGCCCGGATGGGCGGCTGTATCTGTCCACCGGTGACCGCAATGTGGACCGCATGCGGGCGCAGCGGCTGGACGACCTGGCGGGCAAGGTGCTGCGGGTGGACCGCGAGGGCCGCCCCCAGCCGGACAACCCCTTTGTCAATCGCGCCGGCGCGCGGGCGGAGGTCTTCACCTATGGCCACCGGCATCCCCAGGGCCTGGCCTTCAACCCCTGGACCGGCAGCCTGTGGTCGCTGGAACACGGCCCGCGCGGCGGGGATGAGGCGAACATCATCCGTGCCGGACGCAACTACGGCTGGCCGTTGGTGACGCATGGCGTGAACTACAGTGGCACCGGCATCAGCGACCGAACCTCGGCGCCGGGGATGGAGGACCCGATCCGGGTCTGGACCCCGGTCATCAGCCCCTCCGGCATCGCCTTCTATGATGCGGCGGCCTTCCCCGAATGGCGGCGCAGCCTGTTCGTCGCCGCGCTGAACCAGCCGGGCCTGGTGCGGCTGACCACCGATGGCGACCGGATCACCGGAGAGGAACGGCTGCTGTTCGACCGCCGCATCCGCATGCGGGATGTGCTGGTGGCACAGGATGGCGCCGTTCTGGTCCTGACCGATGAGGCGCGCGGTCGCATCCTGCGGCTGGCGCCGGGCTGACCGCGCCGCGCATATCAGCTGTATTCATGGTCTTCACCACAGACGCCGGGCGCGTATGCTTCGTTGAGAGCATCGAAGCAACCCCGGCCTGAGCATCCCGGGGCTCCGCCGAACCGAGGAGAGCCGTGCATGCAGATCACCAGGCGACTGGCGCTGGCGGGCGCCGGCATCACCCTCCTCGGCACAACCCCCCGCGCCCGGGCGCAGGCGGCGCCCTTCCGCTTCATCGTCAATGTCGGGCTTCAGAACCTCGACCCGATCTCCAGCCCCAGCTTCGTCACCCGGAATTTCGCGTACCTTGTCTTCGACACGCTGGTCTCGATGGACAGCCGGGGCGACTACAAGCCGCAGATGCTGCAGGGCTGGGAGGTCAGCGCGGATCGCCTGACCTGGACCTTCGCGCTGCGCCCCGGCCTCGCCTTCCATGACGGCAGTCCGGTGACGGCGGAGGATTGCGTCGCCTCGCTCAAGCGCTGGGGTGGTCGCGATTCCATCGGCCGCCGCCTGATGGCCTCCACCGAAAGCCTCACCGCGACCGATGCGCGGCACTTCGTGCTGAAACTGGCAAAGCCCTTTGGCGGCGTGCTGGAGGCGCTCGGAAAGCCTTCCGTGCATGTGCCCTTCATCATGCCGGCCCGCATCGCCAATGGCACGCCACCGTCGCAGCAGGTGCCGGAGATCATGGGTTCCGGCCCCTTCATCTTCCAGCGCGCCGGCTGGATACCCGGGGAGCGTGCGAGCTTCATCCGCAACCCGCGCTACGTGCCGCGCGACGAACCGGCCGATGGGCTGGCCGGCGGCAAGGTGGCGAAGCTCGACCATGTCGAGATGGGCACCATGGCCGACCCCGGCCTGCGCGTCGCGGCGCTCCAGACCGGGGAGGTGGACTATCTGGAATACGCCCCGGTCGACTACCTGCCACGGCTGCGCAGCAATCGCGCGATGAAGATCGCCGAGGCCGGCGGCCAGGCGACGCTGATGTATTGCGCCAGCCTCAACCACTACCTGCCGCCCTTCGACAATGTGCTGGTGCGCCGCGCCGTGCAGCAGGCGCTGGACCGGACGGAGGTGCTGGCGGGCGCGGGCTTCGGCGAGGGCCTGGGCCAGCCGGATTGCGCCAGCCTGTTCATGTGCGGCGCGCCCTATTCCAGCACCAATGGCAGCGAGCTGATCGCCCAGCCCAGCCTCGATCGCGCCAAGGCCCTGTTGCAGCAGGCCGGCTACACCAACCAGCGCGTGGTGCTGCTGCACCCGGCGGACAGCCCGCTGCTGAACCCCTATGGGCTGGTGATGATCGACCGGCTGAAGCGGGCCGGCTTCAACCTGGATGTCCAGGCCAGCGACTGGGCCTCCATCGCGCAGCGCTGGGTGCAGCGCCAGCCGCTGGACCAGGGCGGCTGGAACATCGTGCCGGTGGTCTATACCGGCTTCGACCTGGCCAATCCGCTGTCCAACATGGGCGTCGGCTTCAACTGCACCGACAACCAGCCCTGGGGCTATTGCGACGCGGCGATGTCCCCGGTGCTGCAGCAGTTCGAGGCGGAGAGCGACCCGGCGCGGCGGCGGGAGCTGGCCGGGCAGTTGCAGAAACTGTCCTTCGAGGCCGCCACCTTCCCCATCGCCGGCCAGTTCCGCAGCCCGGCGGTCTGGCGCAGCGAGCTGCGCGGCGTGATCGATTTCGGCTTCCCGGTGATCTGGAACATCGAGAAGCCGGCGCGCTGAACGGCACGGCTTGATCCGGCGCAAGCCAGGGCCGGCGGAAATGGCGCAGGATGGCCCTCGCCAGCCATCCTGACCGAGGACAAGCCAGCCCATGCGCCGACATCTGTTGCTGATCTGGGCTATGGCCGGGCTGTCGGTGGGCGCCGGGCTGCTGCTGGCCGGGCGGGGCGACCTGGCGCCCTGGGCCTTCGGCCTCACCTGCCTGCCGGTCGCCCTGCATGTCGCGCTGAACCTGGCACGGGCGCTGCTGGGCGGGCGGCTCGGCGTGGATGTGGTGGCGCTGGCGGCCATGCTCGGCGCGCTGGCCGTGGGGGAAGCGGCCGCGGCCGCCGTCATCGCGCTGATGGTGGCGGGTGGCGAGGCGCTGGAGGAATGGGCGCAGGGCCGGGCGCGGGATGCCCTGACCAGCCTGATGGCCCGCGCGCCCCGCCTGGCCCTGCGGCTGGAGGGGGAGGCGGTGGCGGAGGTGCCCGTCGCCGAGATCCGCCCCGGCGACCTTCTGCTGATCCGCCCCGGCGCCCAGATTCCGGCCGATGGGCGGCTGGAGGGTGATGCCGCCACCCTCGATGAAAGCGCCCTGACCGGGGAGGCGCTGCCCGTCTCCCTCGCCCCCGGCGCCGCTTTGCGCAGCGGCGCGGTGAATGCCGGCGCCGCCTTCCGCATGCGGGCCGGGCAATCCGCCGAAGCCAGCACCTATGCCGCCATCATCCGCCTGACCCGGCAGGCGGCGGAGGCGCGCGCGCCGCTGGCCCGGCTGGCGGATCGCTGGGCGCTGGGCTTCACCGCCGCCACGGCGCTGCTGGCCGGCGGCGCCTGGATGTTTTCGGGCGATCCGCTGCGGGCGGTGGCGGTGCTGGTGGTGGCGACGCCTTGCCCGCTGATCCTGGCCGCACCGGTGGCGCTGATGGCCGGCATCGGCCGGGCGGCGCGGCGCGGCATCGTGGTGAAGGGCGGCGGCGCGCTGGAGAGGCTGGCGCGGCTGCGCACGGTGGTCTTCGACAAGACCGGCACACTGACGCCCGGCCAGCCGCGCCTCGCCGCGATGGATGCCGATCCGGCGCTGGGGCGGGAGGCCGGGCTGCGGCTGGCGGCGGCGCTGGCCCAGGGCTCCACCCATCCGGTCTCCGCCGCCCTGGTCGCCGCCGCCGCCGCGCGCGGACTGGTGCTGCCGGTGCCGGACCGGGTGGAGGAGGTGGCGGGCGGCGGCCTGTCCGGCCAGGTGGAGGGCCAGGCGCTGCTGCTGGGCTCGGAGGGGTTCCTGCGCGACCAGGGTATCGCCCCACAGCCGGGCTTCGGCCTGACCGCGGAGGTCGCGGCGGCGGCGGGCTCGGTCGCCTGGCTGGCGGTGGAAGGCCGCATGGCGGCGGCCTTCGTCATGGCCGATGGGCTGCGCCAGGATGCGCCGCGCGCGGTGCGCCGGCTGCGCGCCCTGGGCATCACCCGCATCGTCCTACTGAGCGGGGACCGGGAGGCCGCGGTGGCGCCGATCGGCCGGGCGCTGCGGCTGGATGCGGTGCTGGCGGAGCAGTCGCCGGAACAGAAGCTCGCCGCCATCCGCGCGGAAGTGGGCGCGGCGCCCACCGCCATGGTCGGCGATGGCGTGAATGACGCGCCGGCCCTCGCCGCGGCCGATGTCGGCATCGCCATGGGCGCCGCCGGCACCGCGGCGGCGGCGGAGGCCGGCGATGTGGTGCTGCTGGTGGACCGCGTCGACCGGGTGGCGGAGGCGGTGGCGATCGCCCGCCGGTCGCGGGCCATCGCGCTGCGCGCCATCTGGCTCGGCATGGCGCTGTCCGGCCTCGCCATGGGCTTCGCCGCCGCCGGGCTGCTGCCGCCTTTGGCCGGCGCCCTGGTGCAGGAGGCGATCGACGTCGCCGCGATTCTCTATGCCCTGACCGCCCTGCGCCCGGGACGGGAGGATGCGGCGCCGGCCGTCCTGCCGGAAGCCGCCGGTCTGGTGGCGCGGCATGGCGAACATGCCGGGCTGCGCCAGTTGGCGGAGGCGCTGGGCGCCGCCGCGACCAGGCCCGACCTGCCCGTGCTCGCGGCGCTGGAAGCCCGGCTGCGCGCCGAATTGCTGCCGCATCAGCGGGCGGAGGAACAGACCCTGTATCCTGAAGCCGCGCGGCTGCTCGGCGGCCAGGACCCGATGGCGCCGCTGATCCGCATGCATGCCGAGATCGAGACCCTGGCCGAGCGCCTCGCCACCCTGCTGCGCCACGCCGCGACGGCGGGGGTGGCGGCGGGGGAGGCGGAGCTGCGCCGGACCCTCTTCGCGCTGGAGGCGCTGCTGCGCCTGCACCTGGCGGTGGAGGAGGAGGTGCTGGCGGGGCTGGATGCGCCGGAGAAGTCGGGGCGCTAGGCCTGACGGCGGCGCAGCATCCGCGCCGCCTCCCGCAGGTCCATCCCCCCCAGAAGCTGGGCGCTGCCGAAATAGGTGACGAGCCCAGCGGCGATCAGCGCCGCCAGCGCCAGGAAACGCGGCAGCGTGCCATCCAGCGGGAACAGCACGGCGGCCATCGCCCACAGGACCACGCCCATGACCACCCCCGCCGCCAGCAGCCGCGGCGCCCGCCGGCGCAGCCGCCGGTCCAGCAGCAATTGCCGCCGCCGGGTCAGCAGCACCGCCAGGATCGCCACATTCACCCAGGCGGCGATGGAGGTGGCCAGCGCGATGCCGACATGGGCCAGGAAGGGGATCAGCGCCAGATTCAGCGCGAGGTTCAGCACCACCACCACCAGCCCCACCTTCACCGGTGTCGCCGTATCGCCCCGCGCGAAGAAGCCGGGCGTCAGCGCCTTCACCAGCACGAAGGCCGGCAGGCCGATGGCGCCGGCCACCAGCGCCCCGGCAGTGGCCGCAGTGGCCGCGGCATCGAACCGGCCGCGCTCGAACAGGGCCATGATGATCGGCGTGGCGGTGACGGCGATGGCCAGCGCCGCCGGCAGGGCGAAGGCCAGGGACAGTTCGATGGCGCGGTTCTGGCTGCGATGCGCCGCCAGCGCCTTGCCGGTGCGGAGCTGCCGCGCCAGCAGCGGCAGCAGCGCCGTGCCCACCGCCGCGCCGATGACGCCGAGCGGCAATTGCGCCACCCGGTCGGCATAATACAGGTAGCTGACAGCCCCGGCCGGCAGCAGGGAGGCGAGCACCACGTCGATGGCGAGGTTCAACTGCGTCACCCCCGCGCCGAACAGCCCCGGCACCATCCGCCGCAGCACCGCCCGCACATCCGGCGTCAGCACCGGCCGCGACAGCGGATTGATCGCCATCCCCGCCTGCCGCACCGCCACCAGCAGCAGGCCGAGCTGCAGCACGCCCGATGCCACGACACCCCAGGACAGGGCATGGCCCGGCGTCGCCACGAAAGGCGTCAGGCCGAGCAGGGCCGCCATCGCCGTGACGTTGAACAGCACCGGCGTGGCCGCCGCCGCGCCGAAGCGGTTCATGCCGTTCAGCACGCCGGAAACCAGCGCGGCCAGGCAGATGAACAGCAGGTAGGGGAAGGTGATCCGCGTCATCTCCACCGCGAGATCCAGCCTTTCCCCCGAAAAGCCCGGCGCCAGCACAAACAGCAATTGCGGCATGAAGACCATGCCGAGGATCACCAGGAAGGCCAGCCAGATCGACATCAGCCCGGCCAGCGAATTGGCCAGCGCCCGCGCCCTGGCCGGCCCGTCCAGCGCGAAGCTGCCGGCGAAGGCGGGCACGAAGGCGGCATTGAAGGCCCCCTCCCCGAACAGCCGCCGGAACAGGTTGGGCAGCTTGAGGGCGATGAAGAAGGCATCGGCCACCGGCCCGGCGCCGAGGCGCGACGCGATCAGCATGTCCCGGGCGAAGCCGAGGATGCGGCTCGCCATGGTCCAGCCGCCGACGGTGAAGACGCTGCGTAGCATCCGGCCTGTGTAGGCCGGAACAGGGCCGGTGCAAGTGCTTGCCCCGCCGCCACCGGGCGCCTAGGTGAAGGGCCAGCGATTCCGACCCACTTCGCGCGAGTCAGACAGTCGATCCATGAGCGATACCCAGGACACGCCAACCCCCGCCGAGACCCCGGCCGAAGCCGCCACCGAGGCCGCGCCGCCGCAAAGCGATGCCGAGCGCATCGCCGCGCTGGAGGCGGAGCTGGGCCAGATGCGGGAGAAGTGGCTGCGGGCCGAGGCCGAGATGCAGAACCTCCGCAGCCGCACCAAGCGCGAGATCGAGGATTCGCGGCTCTATGCCGTGCAGAAATTCGCCCGCGACGTGGTCGAGACCGCCGAGAACCTCCGCCGTGGCCTGGACAGCCTGCCCCCCGCCACCGAGGACGAGCCGGAACTGATCGGCAAGATGCGCGGCGGCTTCGAGGGTGTGGAGCGCGCCTTCGTCACCATGCTGGAACGCCATGGCGTGGCGAAGCTCGACGCCCAGGGCCAGCCCTTCGACCCGGAACTGCACCAGGCGATGGCGGAGCAGCCGGCGCCGGAGGGCATGGAGCCCGGTACCGTGATCCAGGCCTGGACGCCCGCCTGGACCCTGCATGGCCGCCTGCTGAAGCCGGCCATGGTGGTGGTTGCGGGCAAATAGGCTGATCCTGTCGTCGATGAAGTAGGACCCTCCGCAACCAAGTCCGGATTGTGGCGTTGCCCGCGTGTGAATTTGACGTAACGCGCGGGGATCAGCCATGGAACAGTCGGATCGGGTAGCGACGGCGCCGCCGTCGCGCGGCTGGTTCTATCTGCATCGCGGGCTGCTGCTGCTGCTGGGGCTGCTCGGCCTCGGCCAGGCTGTCCTGGGCGGCTGGCTGCTGACCCTGGGTGGCACGCCCATGCATCTGGTCTGCGGCCTGCTGCTGCTGGTTGCCGCCTGGCTCGGCTTCCGCGCCTCCGGCCGGGCCGAGGCATGGGGGGCCGGCCTCGCGGCGGTCATCGCCATCGGCTGGGCGGTGGCGGAAATCGCCGGCAAGGGCTGGATGCCAAGCTGGATCATCGATTTCGCCAGCCGCGTGGCCCTGGTGCTGGTGTTGCTGGCGGCAGTGCTCGCAGCCTCCGCCATGGCGCGGCACCGGCCAGGTCATTGGGCGCGCAGGGCCGTGGGCGGCGCCCTGGCGATCTGCCTCCTGCTGGTCGGCGGGCTGGTCGCCCTGCTGTGGGAACGACCGGAGGACCCGGCCCGGACGGCCGTTCGCACGCCCCTGCCTGCCAATACGGCGGAGGTCACCAACACGGCGGAAAACTGGCGCGCCTATGCCGGGTCGAATCTCGGCCGCCACTACTCCCCGGCCGCGCAGATCACCCCGGCCAATGTGCACCAGTTGCAGGAAGCCTGGAGCCACCGTTCCGGCGATACCGCGCCGAATGACCGCGTTTTCTATTCCTCCCAGAACACGCCGCTGAAGGTCGGCGACTCGCTGTATTTCTGCTCCAGCAGCGCCCAGGTCTTCGCCCTGGACCCCGCCACCGGGGAGCAGCGCTGGCACTACGACCCCGCCACCCCGGCCGGCGCCATGGAATCGCTGTTCAGCGTCGCCTGCCGCGCCGTCGGCCATCACGGCGCGCCGGGCGAGGCCGCCTGCAGCGAGCGCATCTTCGCCGCCACGGCGGATGGCCGGCTGATCGCGCTGGATGCGCGGCTGGGGCAGCCCTGCGAGGGCTTCGGCACCGCCGGTGTCGTCGATCTGACGGAGGGGATGGGGCTGCGCGATCCGGGCTTCGCCTCCAACACCTCCGGCCCCGCGGTGGTCGGCGATTTCATCATCATCGGCCAGCAGGTCAGCGACAATCAGCGGCGCGATTCCCCCTCCGGCGTCGTGCGCGCCTATGACGCGCGCAGCGGCGCGCTGGCCTGGGCCTGGGACGCGCATCGCCCCGATGCGCAGGCCCCGCTGGCGCCGGGCGAGATCTATCCGCGCGGCACGCCGAATGTGTGGAATGTGATCTCGGCCGATGAATCGCTCGGCCTGGTATTCCTCGGCACCGGCAATTCCGGCGCCGACCATTGGGGCGGCGACCGCACCGAGGCGGAGGACCGCTTCACCTCCGCCATCGTCGCGGTGGAGCTGGCAACCGGCGCCACCCGCTGGTCCTACGCCACGGTCCAGCACGACCTGTGGGACTACGACATCGGCGCGCAGCCCACGGTGCTCGACATCCCGATCGAAGGGCAGTTGCGCCGCGCCGTGCTGCTCGGCACCAAGACCGGATCGCTGTTCCTGTTCGACGCCGCGACCGGGGAGGCGCTGCGCCCGATCGAGCAGCGCCCCGCGCCGCAGGGCGCGACCTTGAGTGCCGAGCGCCTGTCGCCAACCCAGCCGCAATCCACCTTCTACCCGAATTTCGCCGCCCATCCGGGCCCGGAGCCGGAGCGGATCGATGCGCGCCACACCTTCGGCATCTCGCCGCTGGATGCCGCCTGGTGCCGCATCCAGTTCCACCAGATGCGCTATGAGGGCATCTACACGCCGCCGGTCGCCGGCGAACACGGCATGCTGCTGTTCCCCGGCACCATCGGCGGCATCAACTGGGGCGGCGTCGGCGTGGACAACGGCCGGCTGATCGCCATCACCAACCACAGCCGGCTGCCGAACCATGTGGTGATGGTGCCCCGCGCCGAGGTCACCGACGTCGCCGTGGGCGATGGCGGGGCGCGGCCGGACCAGGAGGTGGCACCGCAGGCCAACACCCCCTACGGCGTCAAGCGGCCGATCTGGTTCTCGCCGCTCGACATGCCCTGCATCGCGCCGCCCTGGGGCTATCTGGCGGCGACCGATCTCGCCTCCGGTGAGTTGTTGTGGTCGCGGCCGCTGGGCACGGCCTTCGACACCGGGCCGCTCGGGACGCCGCTGCGCCTGCGTATCCAGGTCGGAACGCCGAACATCGGCGGCCCGCTACTGACCGCCAGCGGCCTGACCTTCATCGCCGCCGCGCAGGACAATTATCTGCGCGCCTTCCAGACCGAGACGGGCCGCCTGCTCTGGACCGCGCGGCTGCCGGCGGGCGGCCAGGCTTCGCCGATGACCTATGTGCATGAGGGACGGCAGTATGTGGCCATGGTCGCCACCGGCCATTCCCGGCTGGAAACGACGACGGGCGACCACCTGGTGGTCTATGCGCTGGCGGAGCGGTAGGGATGCAGCCGGCCTCGCCGCAGCAGCAGCCAGGCCATGATCGTAAGGTTCATCGCATTCCAGGCGATGCCGTTCAGGAAGGCCATGGCGTAGCTGCCGGTCCAGTCGAAGACGAGGCCGGATAGCCAGCCACCCAGCGCCATGCCGAGCAGGGTCGCCATCAGCACGATGCCGACCCGCGTGCCGGCCTGGCGGGCCGGGAAATACTCCCGCACCACCACCGCGTAGCTCGGCACGATGCCGCCCTGGAACAGGCCGAACAGGGCGGAGATCAGGTACAGCGACACCAGGCTGTCGAAGAACAGGTAGAAGGCCAGCGCCACCGCCTGCAGCAGCGACCCCAGCAGCAGCGTCGCCAGCCCGCCGATCCGGTCGGCGATGAAGCCCGATGCGATGCGGGAGACGATGCCGCAGGCCAGCATCAGGGACAGCATCTCCGTCCCCCGCGCCACGCCGTAGCCGAGGTCGCCGCAATAGGCGACGATATGTACCTGCGGCATCGCCATGGCGACGCAGCAGCCCACCCCGGCGATGCAGAGCAGCGCCGTCAGCACATTCGGCCGCAGCCCGAGCGGCCGTGCATCGGCCGGCGGCGGCGCCCCCGCCGCGCGCGGCGCGATGCGCGGCATCGGCGCGCGGATGCGCAGCAGCAGGGACAGGGGCAGCATGGTGACCAGCAGCGCGAGCCCCACCAGCAGATGCGCCGTCCTCCAGCCCTGCGCCACGATCAGCGCCTGGAGGATCGGCGGCCAGACCGTGCCGGCCAGGTAGTTGCCGGACGCCGCCAGCGCCACGGCGATGCCGCGCCTTCGCCGGAACCACAGCGAGGCGTCGGCCATCAGTGGCCCAAAGGCGGCCGAGGATCCCAGCCCGCCGATCAGCACCCCCTGCGCCAGGGCGAAGGCCGTCAGGCTGCCGGCCATCGAGGCGAGCACATAGCCGGCGGAGAGCATCACCGTGCCGAACAGCACCGGCACCATGATGCCGAAGCGGTCCGCCAGACGGCCCATCAGGATGCCGCCGCCGGCGAAGCCGATCATGGTCAGGGTATAGGGCAGCGAGGCCTCGGCCCGCGTCGCCCCGAATTCCGCCTGCACATATGGCAGTGCCACCACCACGGTCCACATGCCGGCGCCGCCCAGCGTCGCCAGGCCTACGATCGCCGCCAGGCGGATCCAGGCCTGGCGGCTGTCGATCAGCGCCTCCGCCGGGTCCGGCGACTCGGCTGGTGTCACGCCTCGGTTCCGAAGGTGACGAAGTCGGCCAGCGGCGCGCGCTCCGTCACCAGGCGGTTCACCGCGACATCGGGGTCCGCGACGCCCAGCGACATGCCGCAGACCAGCATCTGGTCGTCACGCAGGCCGAGCACCCGGCGGACGATGTCATGGTGGTCGCACCAGGCGGCCTGCGGGCAGGTGTCCAGCCCCAGCCCGCGCGCCGCCAGCATGATGGATTGCAGGAACATGCCGTAATCCAGCCAGGATCCCTGTTCCATGTCCCGGTCGATGGTGAAGAACAGGCCGACCGGGGCGTCGAAGAAGTCGAAGTTCCGCAACCGCTGCGCCTGCCCCGCCGCCTTGTCGCCGCGCGCCACCCCCGCCAATTCATAAAGTCCGAAGCCGCAGGCGCGGCGCCGTGCCTGATAGGGTTCGCGCCACTGCCGCGGATAGTAGTGGTATTCCCGGGGCACCATCGCGCCGGCCAGATGCGCCGCGCGCACCTCCGCCGTCAGCCGCGCCTGCTCCGCCCCCTGCGTCACCCGCACATGCCAGGGCTGGATATTGGAGCCGGAGGGGGCGCGGGCGGCGGCTTCCAGCAGCCGTTCCAGCGTGGCGCGCGGCACCGGGTCTGGCCGGAAGCCGCGGATGGAGCGGCGGCTGGCCAGGGCCTCGAACACATCCATGTGAGGTTCTGTCCTTCCTCGTACCGCAGGTGGTGGCGTTATCCCCTTGTTCATCCTGCGGCGGTGGTCGGAGTCGCGCAACCCGTTCACGCGTGGGTAATTTTTAGACGATTGTGGGTAAATTATTCATCTTCCTCACCAAAGGGTTGATGAAGCAGGATGCGCGCCATGCGCCGCACCTCCCTGCTGACCGCCGTCTTCGCCATGCCGGGCCTGACCCTGCCCGGCTTCGCCGCCGCCCAGGCCCCCGATGCCCGCCCCCAGGGCGGCGCGGTGGTCGCCGGCCAGGCGAGCATCAGCCAGACCACCGGGCGCACCCAGGTGCAGCAGACGACGGACCGCGCCGTTCTGGAATGGCAGTCCTTCAACGTCGGCACGAACCATCAGGTCGATATCCGCCAGCCGGCCGCGACAAGCTGGTCGCTGAACCGGGTCACCGGCCCCGACCCCTCCGCCATCGCCGGGCGGGTCACCAGCAATGGCGGCGTGGCGCTGGTGAACCCCAATGGCGTGCTGTTCCACCAGGGCGCGCAGGTGGATGTCGGCGCGCTGATCGCCACCACGGCCGATACCGCCAACCGCGCCTTCATGGACGGGCGGATGACCTTCGACCGCCCCTCCCCCCGCCCTGGCGCCCGGGTGGAGAATCGCGGCCGCATCACCGTGGCGGATCGCGGACTGGCGGCGCTGGTCGGCCCGCAGGTGGCCAATTCCGGCACCATCCAGGCCCGGCTCGGCCGCGTCGCCCTGGCGGGTGGGGAGGCCTTTGCCCTCGACCTGGCCGGGGATGGGCTGCTGTCGCTGGATGTGACGCAGCAGGTGCGCAGCGCCCCCAATGGCGCCACCGCCCTGGTCACCCAGACCGGCACGATCGAGGCGGAGGGCGGCTCGGTCCTGCTGACCGCCGCCGCCGTCTCCGGCGTGCTGGAAACCCTGGTGCAATCCGGCGGCAGCACCAGCGCCCGTCAGGTGGCGCTGCGGGCGGAAGGCGGCGGGGTGCGAATCGACGGCGCGCTCGCCGCCCAGGCCATCGAGGCGACGGCCAGCGGCACCGTGCAGGTGGCGGGCACCGCCCGGCTGCGCGCCGCGCCCGGCGGGCAGGTGACCATCGGGGCCGGGGCCGAAAGCCGCCTCGGCCAGCCCCGCCGCCTTGCCGCCCGCACCCTGGTGGAACGCGGCGCGGAGATCGAGGCGCCCGGCGGCACCGTCATCATCCACGCCGCCGAGCGCAGCGAGATGCGCGGCACCATCCGCGCCGAGGGCGGCGCCATCGAGGTCTCCTCCCGCGGCGCGCTGGCGCTGGATGGCGTGATGCAGGCCGGCGAGGGCGGCCAGGTGCTGGTGGACCCGGAGACGCTGCGCATCGTCGCCAGCCTCAGCGGCGCCACGGAACCGGCCGAGATCACCGCCGATGCCATCGCCGCCGTCACCGGCAGCCTGACGCTCCAGGCGGAACGGACCATCCGGGTGGAGACGGCCGTCAACAAGCCCTTCGGCCCTTTGACGCTGGAGACCACGAATGCCACCGCCGCGCCCGGCGAGGGCATCCAGATCCTGCGCGGCCTGACGGTCGCCGGCGATCTGGTGCTGCGCTCGGCCGGGGACATCACCCAGAGCAGTACCGGAGCGCTGAATGTCGGCACGCTGGAGGCGCATTCCAGCGGAGGGCTGGTGCGGCTGAACCAGGCCAATAACAGCATCCGCGCCATCGCCGGCGGCAGCGCCGCGACGCGCTTCGACCTGACCACCCGGCTGGCCATGACGGTGGATGGCGCGCTGACGGCGGCCGACATCACCATCGACACCCTGCAGACCATCGGGCTCTTCGCCCCCATCACCGCCAGCGGCACGCTGGACCTGATCGCGCTGCGCGGGGTGACGCAGCAGCCGACGGGGGCCGGCGTCTCGGCCGGGGTGCTGCGGCTGGATTCGGCGCTGGGCGCGGTGACGCTGCAGGGCGCGGGCAACCGCATCGCCCAGCTCGGCGACGCCTTCGTGCCGCGCGGCCTGTCGCTGCTGAACGGCCAGGGAATGCAGGTGGTGGGCGGCGTCAATGCCGGGCCGCTGCTGCTGGATATCCAGGGCGGCGACCTGACCCAGGCGGCCAGTTCCCGGATCATCGCCGAAAGCCTGAACCTGCAGGTGCTGGATGGGTCCGCCCTGCTGGACGCCCCGCTGAACGGCATCGCGGAGATCAACGGCCGTGTCGGCGACAGGCTGCATGTCGCCAGCCAGGGCGACCTGCTGATCGCTTCCGCGCTGGCGGCGCCGGAGGTGACGCTGAACGTCGCCGGCGCCATCGCCCAGGACCAGGGCGGCCGGCTGACCACGTTGCGGCTGGACCTCGACGCCACCGGCCCCGTGACCCTGACCGACCCCCAGAACGCCATCACCAGCCTCGGCACGCTGCGCAGCGATGGGGCGCTGGCGCTGGCCACCAGTGGCGGGCTGACGGTGGAGGGCAGCGTCACCGCGCCTTCCATCCGCCTGACGGCGGGCGGTGCGCTGCTGGCCGGGGCCGGCAGCGCGCTGGTCACCGATGTCCTGGCGTTGCAGGGCGGCAGCCTCCTTGTGGAGGGGCCGGGGCACAGCTTCACCCGGCTCGGGGCCGGTGGCGCCGCCGGGGATTTCCGGCTGGCCGCTCCGGGATCGCTGCGGGTGGAGGGCGCGCTGGCGGTGGGCGGGGCGCTGGTGCTCGAAGCGGCCTCGCTCGCCCTGGACGCCACGGTCGGTGCCGGCAGCGCCACGCTGCGCGCCAGCGCCGGCGACATCACCCAGGCGGCCGCCCTGACCACCGGGGCGCTGCTGGCCGAGGCACCGGGCGGTTCCGTGCTGCTGGAGGGCGCGGGCAACCGGGCCAGCCAGATCGGTGGGCAGGCCGGTGGGCAGCTCCTCTTCGCCGGCAGCGGCGATGCCGTGCTGGATGCGGCGGCGGGGCTTTCGGCCGCCGAGGTCGCCCTGCGCCTGGCCGGCAGCCTGACCCAGGACCCCGCCGCCAGCGCCGGGCTGCGCACGGGGCTGCTGACGCTCGACCTCGGTGAGCGGGCGGAGCTGCGCGCCACCGCCAATGCCATCGCCAGCCTCGGCAGCGTCACCGCGCCGCTGGGTCTGGCCCTGGCCACCGATGGCGCCCTGGCCCTGACCGGGCCGGTGACGACCGGGGGCGAGGCCTGGTTCGCCACCCCGCTCGGCCTCAGCCAGACCGGCGGCGGCAGCCTCTCGGCCGGGCTGCTGACCGTGCAGGCCGGCGGCGGCGCCATCGTCCTGGAGAATGCCGGCAACCTGCTGCCCCGCATCGCGGCGCTGACGGCGGGCGGTGAAATCCGGCTGGTGACCGGCGGCGCCATGGCGCTGGAGGCGCCGATCACCGCCGGCAGCCCCGTCTCCCTGCTGGCCGTCGACAGCCTGACCCAGGCGGCGACAGGCGCCGGCATCACCGCGCCGCTGGTCCAGGCGCGATCGGTCTTCGGCAATGTCTCGCTCTGGGGCACGGGCAACAGGCTGGGCGCAGTGGGCGCCAGCGGCGCGGCAGGCGATTTCGCCCTGGCGCAGGAGGGGATCTTCGCCCTGGCCCTGGCCGGGCCGGTCGCGGCGCCGAGCCTCGCCTTCCGCACCGAAAGCGGGCTGTCGGACCTCGGCGGCGGATCGCTGCGCGGCGCGGCCCTGATGCTGGAGACGAATGGGCCGGTGCGGCTGGATGCGGTGGGGCGGCACAGCATCAGCGCGGTGGGTGGGCAGGCGGGCAGCCTGGCCCTGGCGGTGGAGGGACCCCTTCAGGTCACCGCCGCCCTGGCCGCGCCGGGGGCGCTGACCCTCTCGGCCAGCAACCTCGATATCCTCGCCCCGGTCTCGGCCGGCACGGCGCAGTTGGAGGCGACGGCGGGGGACATCACCCAGACGCTGCGCGGCGCGGGCCTGTCCGCCAGCCTGCTCTCCGCCCGGGCGCTGAACGGGCAGGTGCTGCTGGATGGGCAGGGCAACCAGGTGGCCGCCCTCGGCCAGGGCGCGGCGGCGGGGGCCTTCGCCCTGGCGCAGGAAGGCAGCGCGCCGCTGCGCCTGACCGGCGACCTGACCGCCAATACCCTGTATCTGCGGGCCGGGGCGGGCATCCTGGACAGCCCGGGCATCACCCTCTCGGCCGGGCTGCTGCGGATGGACACGCCGGGCGCGGTGGATTTTTCCAACAGCCACGCGGTGGAGCGCCTCGGTGGGCAGGTGGGCGCGCTGCGCCTGGCCAGCGCCGGCGCCCTGGCGCTGGAGGAGGCGCTGGATGTCGCCGGGGTGCTCGACCTCTCCGCCACCACGCTGCACCTCGCCGCCCCGCTGCGCGCCGGCACCGCGACGCTGGCGGCGCGGGAAGGTGACATCACCCAGGCGGCGAGCGGCGCCGGCCTCCAGATCGGCGCGGCGGGGCTGAGCCTGTCCGCCGCCGGCTCCGTCATGCTGGAAGGCGGCGGCAACAACCTGCCTTTGCTGCGCGCCGTCAGCGCCGCCGGCACGGTCGGCGTGCTGGCCGAGAGCGCGATGACCCTGGGCGGCACCGCCAGCGGCAGCGATGTGGTGCTGCGCGCCGCCGGGCCGCTGCGGCTGGATGGCGCGGTGCTGGAGGCTGATCGCGCCGTCCTGCTGGCCAGCCCCCAGGGCTTCACCGCCGGCAGCGCCAGCCGGCTGGTGGCGCGCGATGCGGCGCAACTGCCGCTGCTGCTGCTGGACAGCCGGGCCAATGGTCTGGCGGCGATCCCCGCCGGGCTGCAACCCGACCAGCCGGGCCTGGCCCCGGCGCAGCAGGCAACGCAGCTCGCCAGCTTCGGCCCGGTGCAGGCGGCGGCGGGTGGCTCGGCGGTGTTCGACCTGAATGCCGGGACGGCGCCCGTTTTCCTGCTGCTCGACGGCGGTTCGGCGCTGGGCACATTGGAGGCCGGGCGGCTCGGCCTGCTGGCCCAGGGCGGTTCCGCCTTCATCCTCGGCGTGCTCGGCGGGGTGGGGGGCGAGGCGGCGGCGCAGCTTGTCTCGGTGCCGGCCTCGGGCAACAGCTACCAGTTCAACAGCTGCGTCATGGGCTCCGCCTTCTGCTCCGGCGCGCCGCCGGTGCAGCCGGAACTGCCGGTCGATCCGCCGGTCGTCACGCCGCCCGTGGTCGAGCCGCCCGTGGTGGAAATCCCGGTCGAACCGCCGGTGGTGACGCCGCCGGTCCTGGTGGCGCTCGGCCTCGCCTTGCCGGCGGCGGATGCGGCGCCCCGACTGGTGGAATGGGATCTGCGCCGTGGCGTGCCCAGCCTGTTGCTGCCGCAACGGCGGGAGGATGAGGAGGAGGAGTAGCCGCCGGCCTCAGCGCCAGTTGGCCAGACTCTCCATCAACCCGCGCAGCATCCCGGCGCCTTCCGCCACGCCGTCCATCCGCAGCGGCCGGCCCTCCGCAGTGCCGGGGGCGGTGGCGAAGGTGGTGCGGTCCTGCGCCAGTTCGGCGGCGGAAATCCGGCCGTCGCCGTCATAATCCAGGCTTTCCACCAGCAGCCGGGCGGCGGCGAGGCCCGTCAAGCCGCCAAGGCCCAGCGTCGCCAGCATGGCCTCCTGCCCCGCGCCTTCCTGCACCGCGGCCAGCCAGGCGGCGCCGCGCAGCAGCCGGGCGATCTCGGCGGAGGACAGCAGCCGGTCGCCGCTGACATCGCCCTGGGCCAGGATGGCGGCGGCGCAGCTTTCCGCCGTGCCGCCACCGCAGCCCGCCTCCAGATGTTCCAGCGCCGCCAGGAAGGCCGCGCCCTCGCCATGCAGGGCGGCCAGCGCCGCGGGCGGCGCGGCGCAGCGTTGCCAGGACTCGACCGCCGTATCGCCGGGCAGGCGGTCGTCGCGCAGCTTCGGGTCGGGCTCCGCCGTCTCCAGCCGCGACCCGTCCCCGCGCAGCAGAAGGCGCGGCGCCATGGGGCCGCCGGCGGTGCCGAGGCTCCACCCCTCCAGCATGCGCATCGCGCGGAAGCGGAACAGGCGGGAGCTGTCCGGCTGCAGCCGGGCGGCGGCGCGCGGGGTGACCAGCAGCATCGCCTGGGGATCGGCGCAGTCGCCAAGGAACCAGGCGCCGCGCAGCGGCTCCGCGAGGCCCTGCGCCCGCGCCGCCATCGGCGCGCAGGCCAGCAGCAGGGCGGCGGCCATCGCCAAGGCCCGCTTGCGGAAGGGGGTCATGGCAGCGCGATCTCCTGTTCCTCGCACAGATCGACGCCGGGGCGCGTCACTTCCCGCCCGTCGCGGAACACCGCCACCAGATCGGCGCGGCAGGCATCGGCATCCGGAGGGTCGAGTTCCAGCACCTCCCCCACCCCCAGCACATCGGCGCCCAGCCGGTCGGCGCCACGCGGCTCCCCGGGCGGGGCGGCGTAGAGTTCGACGATGGGCAGCGTGCCGGCATTGCGCAGCGTCAGCTTGCTGGCCGCCGCCGGCGCCGCTTCCACCACCGCCTCCGCGCCCAGCACCCAGCCGGGGGCAAGCTGGATGCGCGGGGCGGCGCAGATATCCACCTCCCGCCGTTCCTCCGCCCCGCCATTGGGGAAGACGATGCGCAGATCGACCAGGCATTCGCCGTCCAGCGCCAGCGCCGCCTCCGCCCCCACCGCCAGCGGCGCGGAGTCATCCAGCCGCTCCGGCCCCCAGTCGCCGTCATTGCTGGCGGCGGCATAGACCTCCTGCACCGGCGCCAGGTGGCGATTGGCCAGCACGAAGCTCCGGCGCGGCTGGGTGAGGCCGCTGCGGTCGAAGGCCACGCCGCGCTGGGCGCAAAGGTCGAGGCCGAGCATCACCTCCTCCCGGTCATCGGCATGGATGGCGCGCAGGTCGAAGACGCAGGCGCGGGTGCGGATGCGCAGACGGAAGCCTTCGCCGGGCTCCAGGGATTCGCCGCCCAGGCGGTCCGGCCCCCAGCCCGCGGCGCTGTCGGGCGCGGCGTAGAGGGCGCGGATCGGCCCGGTCGCGCGATTGGCGATGGCGGCTTCCAGCGTCGGCATGGCGGGGTCACCGAAGACCAGGCGCTGGTTGCGGCAGATGTTGAAGGCGCTGCGCAGCTCCTCCCGCCCATCCTGCCAGATGGCGACGACATCGAAGATGCAGACGGATTGCCGGCCGAGGCGAAGGCGGTGGGTGGTGGCCGGGGGCACGACCTCATCCCCCAGCCGCTCCGGCCCGCGTTCCGCGGCGCCGGGGGGAAACAGGTACAGGCCGTGCAAGGCGAGATCGGTCTCGTTCTGCACCATCACCTGGCGGTTCTGCGCCGCCGGCTGCGCCAGCGCCGGGCCGCAGGCCAGGGCCAGCATCAGCGCCAGGGCGCGCAGGGCGCCAAGGGCGCGCAGGGCGCGACGCGCGCGCACGGCGCACAACGGCGTCACGCCCAGGGCGTGCAACGGCAACCGGGCCGGAACACCGCGCATCGCAACCGGAATCCTTTTTGGGAGGCACAAGAATGCGGGGCGGCAGGCGCGCATGCAAGATGCCCCGTCATCCCTGCATCGCCTCCGCCGTCACCTTCGGCCGCAGCACCGCATAGCCCAGCAGGATCAGCGCGATCAGCGCGCCGGCCAGGGCGGGCGCGCGCCAATCCCCGGTCGCCAGCCGGTTCAGCAGCAGCGCGCCGCAGACCAGCGCGCCGGCCGCGGGCACCGGCCAGGGCACCTCGAAACCGCCCTTCGCCTCCCCAGGCCGGCGCTGGAGCACCAGCAGCGCCACATTCACCACCGTGAAGACCGCGAGCAGCAGCAGCACGGTCGCGGCGGCGAGCTGGCCGATATCGCCCGCCAGGATCAGCGCCACCAGCACCGGCAGCAGCGCCAGCGTCGCCACATGCGGCGTGCGGCGCCGGGCATGCACCGCCGCCAGCGCCTTCGGCAGCAGCCCCTGCCGCGCCATGCCGAACAGCAGGCGCGATGCGGTGACGTAGTTCAGCAGCGCGGTATTCGCCACGGCGAAGACGGTGATGGCGACATAGAACCAGCCCGGCAGCCAGGGCGCGGCGCGGGCCATCACCTCCGCCAGCGGTCCCGGCGCCGCCGCCAGTTCGCGCCAGGGCACGACGGAGACGGCGGTGATGGCGATGGCGATATAGAGGAGGGTGGCCACCAGCATGGCGCCGATGATGCCGAAGGGCAGGGTCCGGCGCGGATCGCGCGCCTCCTCCGCCACATTGATCGTGTCCTCGAAACCGATGAAGGCGAAGAAGGTCAGGATGGCGCCGGTCATCAGGAAGGAGAGGCCGATACCCTCCCCATCCGGGGTCTCCAGCAGGTCGGCGCTGCCCCAGTGGGGGATGCCCACGGCGATCACCAGCAGCAGGCCGGCGGACTCCACCGTGGTGCAGAGGATGTTCACCCACATGCTTTCCTGGATGCCACGCAGCACGATGCCGCAGACGATCAGCAGGAAGCCGAGCGCGATCACGATTGCCGGCACAGCCTCCAGCCCCGCCAGCCGCAGCAGGTTCTCCGCCACCACCCGGGACTGCGTGGCGACGGAAGACAGGCCGGAGGCCATGACGGCCAGCCCCACCACCCAGGTCAGCAGCGGCCGGGCGAAGGCGCGCTGGGTGATGGTGGCCGCGCCGCCCGCCTGCGGGTAGCGGCTGCCGAGCGAGGCATAGGACAGGCCCGTCAGCAGGGCGGCGACCATCGCCACCAGGAAGCCAAGCCACAGCGCCGCGCCCAGCTCCCCGGCGGCGCGGCCGACCAGCCCATAGATGCCGGCGCCGAGCATGCCGCCCAGCGTATAGGCGAAGAGCTGGAAGGGACCGATGCTGCGCGCCAGGGTCGGCGTGACACCGGGCGGGGCGGGGCCATCGGCGATCGCGGGCGTGCTCATGACGAACATCTCCTTCGCCTGAGGCCAGACGCATGACGAATAGGCAAGGTTCCGTCCTGATCGCGGGGCGCCACTTGCCAGCCAAAGCACGCGGCAGCAGCTTGATTCAGCTTGGCTTCATACGACGCTCCTGGAGGAAACATGACAAGCCGTCGCACCCTGATCGCCGCCACCGCCGGCCTCGCCGCGGCCGGCCTGCTCGGCCGCCCCGCCTCGGCGCAGCAGCGCTTCGAGAGCCTGTTCGTCTTCATCCCCGCCGGCCCCGGCGGCGGCTGGGACGGGTTGGGCCGCGCGCTGGAACAGGCCTCCCGCGCCGCCGGCCTGGTCGGCAGCTTCCAGTTCGAGAATGTCGGCGGCGCCGGCGGCATGGTGGGCCTGCCCCGCTTCATCAGCCAGCGCCGCGGCCGCCCCAATGCGCTGCTGGTGGGCGGCGCCGTGATGGTCGGCGCCGGCATCACCAACCGCACCCCGGTCAGCATCCGCGACGTGGTGCCGATCGCGCGCATGACCTCGGAGCCGGGGATCATCGTGGTGCCGGCCAACAGCGAGATGCGCACGCTGACGGACTTCACCAATGCGCTGAAGGCCAATCCGGGCGGGGTGGCCGTGGCCGGTGGCAGCGCCGGCGGCATCGACCACATCATCCTCGGTCTGATGCTGAAGTCGCTCGGCCGCAACGCCCGGGAAGCCAGCTATGTGGCCTTCGCCGGCGGCGGCCCGGCCCAGGCGGCGATCCTCGGCGCGCAGGTGAAGGCCGGCATTTCCGGCGTTTCCGAATTCGCCGAGCAGGTGAAGGCGGGCCGCATGCGGGCGCTGGCCACCACCGGCGAGACCCGCAGCCTGGACGGCGTGCCGACGCTGAAGGAAAGCGGCATCGACATCGTCATGGGCAATTGGCGCGGGCTGTTCGGCGCGCCCGGCATCAACCCGGCGCAGACCCGCGCGCTGGTGGACTATGTCACCGCCGTCCACGCCACGCCGGCCTGGCGGGAGATCGTGACGACGCGCGGCTGGGACGATGCCTTCCTGGTGGGCGACGCCTTCGCCCAGTTCCTGACCCGCGACCACAGCGAGACGGAGCAGGTGCTGCGCGACATCGGGCTGGCCAGCTAGCATGCCGCACGGCACGGCCCGCCGCGGCCCCGATCTCGCCGCGGCGCTGTTCGTGCTGGCGGTGGGCCTGCTCGCCGCCTGGCAGACCGCCATCATCCCGCCCTCGCCGATCTATGCGCAGGTCGGGCCGAAGTTTGTTCCCGCCCTCATCGCCGCGGTGCTGCTCGTGCTTGGCGCCGGCCTCACCATCGTGGCGCTGCGCCGCGGCTGGTCGCAGGACATCGAGGAATTGCAGGATGCGGCGCCGCTGAACCTGCGCGCGCTGGGCCTGCTGCTGGCCGGGCTGCTGGCGAACCTGGTGCTGATCGAACCGCTCGGCTTCACCATCGCCGCCTCCGCGCAATTCGTGCTGGTGGCGGCCGCCTTCGGGTCGCGCGCCATCCTGCGCAACCTGGTCATCGCCTTCATCGTCTCGCTGTCCGCCTACGGGCTTTTCGTGAAGGGGCTCGGCGTGAACATCGGCGCGGGCGTTGTGGAATCCCTGATCTTCGGAGCCCCCTTCTGATGGGCGCGATCGAGGGCCTGACGCTCGGCTTCGGCCATGCGCTGACGCTGTCCAATCTCGGCTGGGCGCTGCTCGGCTGCTTCCTCGGCACCGCCATCGGCGTGCTGCCCGGCATCGGCCCGGCGCTGACCATCGCGCTGCTGCTGCCGATCACCTTCAGCGTCTCCGCCACCGGCGCCTTCATCCTGTTCTGCGGTATCTTCTACGGCGCCATGTATGGCGGATCGACCACCTCGATCCTGTTGAACACCCCAGGCGAGTCGGGGTCGATCATCACCGCGCTCGAAGGGGCGAAGATGGCGAAGAACGGCCGCGCGGGGCCGGCGCTCGCCACCTCCGCCATCGGCAGCTTCATCGCCGGCACGGTGGGGACCATCGGCATCGCCTTCCTCGGCCCGATCGTGGTGGAACTCGCGCTGAAGCTCGGCCCGGCCGAGTACTTCATGCTGATGGTGCTGTGCTTCGTCACCGTCTCCGCCGTGCTCGGTGGCTCCGCGCTGCGCGGGCTGACCAGCCTGGGCTTCGGGCTGCTGCTGGGGTTGGTGGGCGTGGATCTGCAGACCGGCCAGCCCCGCCTGACCTTCGGCGTGCCCGAATTGCTGGACGGCGTGAATGTGGTGCTGGTCGCCGTCGCGCTGTTCGCGGTGGGGGAGACGCTCTACCTCGCCTGGCGCTACATCGAAGGCCCGGTGGAGGTGCGCGAGGTCGGTCGCATCATGATGAGCAAGTCCGACTGGAAACGCTCCTTCTGGCCCTGGATCCGCGGCGCCGGCGTGGGCTTCCCCTTCGGCGTGATGCCGACCGGCGGCAGCGAGATGCCGACCATGCTGAGCTACTACATGGAACGCAAAATGGTGAAGCCGGAATTCGCCAGGGAATTCGGCACCACCGGCGCCATCGAGGGCGTGGCCGGGCCAGAGGCCGCGA
The DNA here is from genome assembly GCF_019029495.1 of Falsiroseomonas oleicola. GTDB lineage: Bacteria > Pseudomonadota > Alphaproteobacteria > Acetobacterales > Acetobacteraceae > Falsiroseomonas > Falsiroseomonas oleicola. Next base: position 56,134 of record NZ_JAERQM010000007.1, on the reverse strand, counting down.
ACAATGCCGCCGCCGCGGGCGTGCTGGTGCCGATGCTGACCCTCGGCCTGCCGACCAGCGCCACCGCCGCCATCATGCTCTCCGCCTTCCAGTCCTATGGCATCCAGCCCGGGCCGATGCTGTTCACCAGCCAGGCCGATCTGGTCTGGACGCTGATCGCCTCGCTCTTCATCGCCAATGTCATGCTGGTGGTGCTGAACCTGCCGCTGGTGGGCCTCTGGGCGCGCATCCTGAAGATTCCGCAGCCGCAGCTCTATGCCGGCATCCTGGTCTTCGCGACCATCGGCACCTACGGCATCAGCAACTCCGTCATCGACCTGGTGCTGCTGTATGGCATCGGCATCATTGCCATGTTCATGCGCCGCTTCGACTTCCCCGTAGCGCCGGTCATCATCGGCATGATCCTGGGGCCGATGGCGGAACAGGCGATGCGGCAGGCGCTGACCATCAGCCAGGGTGACTGGACCGTCTTCGTGACGCGCCCGATCAGCCTGGTGATCCTGCTGATCGCCGTGACCGCCCTGATCGGCCCGCGCCTCTACGCCGCCTGGCTGCGTCGCCTGGCGTAGAGGCGCCTCATCAGCGGCGGCGCCCATCCGGGCGCCCGGACCGGTCAAGCGACCGGTCCGCTGGCATCACTCCCCCATGAAGGCAGGGCGGCGCTTCTCCAGGAAGGCCGCCACGCCTTCCGCCGCATCGCGCGTCGGCACCAGCGGGGCAAAGGCGGCGGCCTCGATGGCAAGCCCCGCATCGATCCCCGCATCCATTCCGCGATGCACCGCCAACAGCGCCGCGGCCAGGGCCGCGGGGGGCTTGGCGGCCAGTTCGGTCGCCAGCCGCAGCGCTTGCTCCATCAGGTCGGCATCGGCCACCACCCGGTTCACCAGGCCCAGCCGCCAGGCCTCCTCCGCGCCGAAGCGGCGGCCGGTCAGGATCAGCTCCAGCCCCGCCTTGCGCCCGACATGGCGCGGCAGGCGCTGGGTGCCGCCGAAGGTCGGGATGATGCCGAGGTCGATCTCCGCCTTGGCGAAGACCGCCGAACGCCCGGCCAGTGCCAGATGCGTCGCCTCCACCAATTCGCAGCCACCACCGAAGGCGAGGCCGTTCACCGCCGCGATCACCGGCTTCGGAAAGGCCTCCACCCGGCGCAGCAGGTCCTGGCCGGGCCGCAGGAAGCGGGCGAGCGCCGTCGCCGCGCCGGCCTGGAGATGCGGCTGGAAGCCGGCGATGTCGGCCCCGGCGCTGAAGGCGCGGCCCTGGCCGGTGATGACCACGCAGCGCAGGCGCGGATCCAGCTCGATCGCATCCAGCGCCGCGCCGAGCGCCGCGATCAGCGACGCATCCATGGCGTTGAGTCGGTCTGGACGGTGCAGTGTCAGCAGGCAGACCGGCCCGCGATCCTCCCGCCGCAGAGGGTCATGGGAACGATCGGCTTCGGCGTCGGTCATGGCGGGTCCTCGTCTTGCGTCCCTGGGGTGGCGGCGGCGCAGCGCCATGGCGAGGTCGTAGCGGTCGAGGCCAATGTCGCGGAGCTGGCGGTGGTCCAGCGCCACAAGCTCCTCCGCCTCCCGCATCCGTCGCAGCACCCGCCGGAGATGGTCTGCGGCGCGGCGCAGCAGGCCGGTCATGCCGGCACGATGCCGGCCGCCCGGGCTAGCCGCGCCAGAAGGGCTTGCGGGCTTCCCGGACGGCGTCGGCACGGCTGAGACCGAGATCCTTCAGCGCCGCATCGGGCAGGCCACCGAGAAGCCGGCGCTGCGCCGCACGCCCCAGCCACAGCGCCAGCAGGTCCAGCAGCGCCCGGCCCAGCCGCGTCACGCGAGGCATGGCGGTCAGGCCGCGTCATGCGGGGTTCCGTCCTTGCGCGTGAACCGCCAGCTTCCATCCGCCGCCTGCGTGCCGGCCAGGTCGTCGCGCGGATAGGTGACGGCATCGCCCGCGCTGCGGTCGCCGATCTCGAGGTAGCGGGCCGGCACGTCGCCGCGATTGACCAGGTGATGCGCGGGCCCGCCGGCACGGAAGCCGGCGATGGCGCCGGGGCGCAGCTCCACCTCCCCGGCATCGGTGACCAGCGTCGGGCTGCCTTCTAGCACATAGACGAACTCGTCCTGCCGCGAATGGGCGTGATGCAGGGCGGAGACGGCGCCGGGCGCCAGGGTGGTGAGGTTCACGCCGAAATTCCGCAGGCCGAAGGCATCGCCCAGCGGCTGCTTCGCACGGCCCTCCGTGCGGGAGCGGAAGGGCTCTGGGTAGCTGCTGCGCCGCCGTCGTTCCGGCACATCCATCGCCATCAGCGCGGCGGGCAAGTCATCCTGGCGCATGCCGGGTCGGTCCATCTGGGTTGCTGGACGCAGCCTGCCCCATGGCGGCGAAGCGGTGGCGCGACCTATCCTCACCGGTGATGACCAGCACTCCCGCCCCGATCGCCTTCTGGTTCGATTTCGGCTCGCCCTATTCCTGGATCGCCGCGACGCAGGTGGCGGATATCGCGGCCCGTTGCGGCCGGCCGCTGCACTGGCGCGCCTTCCTGCTCGGCGTGCTGTTCCGCGAGACCGGCATGGCACCCCTGTCGGAACAGCGCCTGCGCGGCGCCTATGCGGCGCGGGACGTGGCCCGGCTGGCGCGGTGGCACGAACTGCCCTTCGCCACCGCCGTGGCGCCACCCGGCTGTTCCCTGGCGCTGGCGCGGGTGTTCCATGCCCTGGACCTGGCATCGCCCAGTCTCGCGGCCCGCTTCGCCGCGGCGGCGATGACCGCCACCTTCGGCCATGGCGCGGTGCTGGCGGATCTGCCGGCCGCGCAGGTCTTCGCCGCCCGCCTCGGTCCCGAGGCGGCGGCCGCCGCCGCCGGGGCCATGGCGCCGCCGGCCCGCGAGGCGCTGCGCGCCACGACGCAGGCGGCCGCGCAGGGCGGCATCTTCGGCGCCCCCTTCTTCGTCGCCGATGGCGAGCCCTTCTGGGGCCAGGACCGCCTGCCGATGCTGGAGGCGTGGCTGCGGGAGGGTGGGTGGTCGTCCCGCGGAAAGGTCAGCTAATATGACCGATATGAATCAGACCGCGCGCAGGCTGCCGCCGCTGGCGGCGCTCCGGGTCTTCGAGGCCGCCGGCCGGCTCGGCAGCTTCGTCGCCGCCGCCGCCGAGCTCGGCATGACGCCGAGCGCGGTCAGCAAGGGCGTCCGCACGCTGGAGGACCGGCTCGGCGTGCCGCTGTTCCACCGCGAACGCCACGCCACCAGCCTGACCCCGGCCGGGGAGAGCCTGCTGGCCGAGGCCAGTCGCGCGCTGGACGGGCTGGCGCAGGCGGTCGCCCGCATTTCCGGCGCGCGGGGCCAGGACGGGCTGCGGGTGAGCGCGGCGCCCACCTTCGCCGGCCGCTGGCTGCTGCCGCGACTGGGCGCGCTGCGCCGTGCGCATCCGGCACTGTCAGTCGCCATCAGCACGGAGCGGGACTGGGTGGAGCTGGGCGATGGCCGCTTCGACTTCGCCATCCGCATGGCGCCGGCCCCGGTCGGTGGCGGCGAATGGCTGCGCCTGTCCCGCCTGCGCCTGGTGCCGGTGGCCGCCCCGTCGCGCGCCGGCACGCCCTTGGCGCAACTGCTGCGGCGGCTGCCGGCGATCCATGTGGTGACGGTGCGGGAGGATTGGGCGAGCTGGGGCGCGCGGCATGGCATGGCGGCGCCGGACCCGGCGCGTGGCCTGCGCCTGGATACGCTGCACATGGCGGTGGATGCGGCGGCGCAGGGCCTCGGCGTGGCACTGGCCCGGTTGCCGGTCTGCGAGGCCGACCTCCGGGAGGGGCGGGTCGTCGCCCTGGCCCCGCCGATCGAGATCGACACCTGGTACTGGCTGGTCGCCCGACCCGGCATCCTGCGGCAGACCGAGGGCCGGCTGTTCGCCGCCTGGCTGGCCGGCGAACTCGCCGAACCCGCCGGTTCATCGGTGACCGCCTGACGCCAACGCCCGACGCCTGGCTTCAGGGCGAGGGCATCACCTCGCCACCCAGCAGCCCCGGCACCAGCGGCGCCACCACGCCGCGCCAGAGCTGGCTTTCGACCAGCCAGGAAAAGCCCGCCGGCAGGGCCAGGGCGAAGATCGCCACCAGCGCCAGCGCGCGCCCCAGCGGCCGGCGCTGCACGCCGATCCAGAAGGCCGCGAGGAAGGCCGCCATGCCGGCGAGGAAGCCGAGCCACAGCGCCACCGCCAGGGCCGCCAGCAGCAGCAAGGCAAGCCGCAAGGTGGCCTTGGCCTCCGGCACCGCCGTGGCCTCCCGCCCCCGCCAGCCTTGCAGCAGCACCAGCGCCAGCAGCAGGCTGGCGAGGCCCAGCACGCCCGGCGCCACGCTGCCGCCGCGCCAGCCCGGCGCCATCGCCTGCCAGAGCAGCGCCAGCGTTGCCGCCAGCATCAGCCCGGCGAAAAGGATGGCGCCGGTGGAGAAGCCCGCCGCATCCGCAGCCTCCCGCCGCCCGCGCGCCACCTTCACGCCGCAGACCAGCGCGGCGATGGCGGTGATCGCCGCCAGCACGGCCGCGACCGGCGAGCCGACAAAGACGGAATAATCGCCGAGGGAGCTTTGCAGCGCGGTGTAGAAATTCCGCTCGATCACATCGCCCAGCACGAAGCCGATGACCACGCCGATCACAGAATAGCCATACAGCCGCAGGAAGGCGCCAAACACGCCGATGGCCAGCAGCAGGCCAAGGTCGAGGAAATTGGAGCGCACGGTATAGGCCGACATCAGCGAGGCGACGAGAACGGCCGGCGCCAGGATGCCCATGTCGAAGCCCGGCAGCCGCGCCAGCCAGGGGCTGGCCGCCGCCGTGCCGATGCTGGCGACCAGGTTGGAGAACAGCAGCCCGAAGACCAGCGCCCAGGCGAGTGCGCCATGCGTGGTCATGAAGCTCGGCCCCGGCTCCAGCCCGTGGATCTGCCAGGCGGCCAGCACCAGCGCCATCTCGGCATTGCCGGGAATGCCGAAGAGCAGCGTCGGGAACAGCGCGCCGCCTTCCTTGGAATTGGTCGCGGCCTCCGTCGCCACCAGCGCGTCCTCCGCCCCCTTGCCGATCTGGCTGGCATCCTTCGTGGTGGCGACGGCGAGGTTGTAGGACAGGAATTGCGCGACGGTGCCGCCCACGCCGGGGAGTGCGCCCACGGCGGTGCCCAGGGCGGAGGAGCGCAGGAAGATGCCGGGATGACGGAAGGGCGCCTTCCAGCCATCGATCATCTGCTGCTTCCAGTCGCCGCTGATCCGGGTGACCGCATTGGTCGCGACGCCGGAAGCGCGCCCCCGCGCCCAGACGCCGGCCACCTGCAACAGGCATTCGGAGACGACGAGGAAGCCGATGATGACGACGACGATCTCCAGCCCATCGAGCAGGTAGCCGCTGCCGAAGGTGAAGCGCGGCACCGGCAGGCGTGGCCCGCCCATGCCGATGATGGCGAGGAAGACGCCGATGGCGATGGCGATCAGCCCCTTGGCCGGCGACCCGGCCACGGCCAGCACCATGGTCACCAGCCCGAACACCGCGACCCAGAAGGTCTCGGCCGGGCCGAAGGACAGCAGGAAGGGCAGGAACAGCGGCACCAGCGCGATCAGCACGACCACGCCGAAGACCGCGCCGAGCCAACTGGACGCGGCCGAGAGGTTCAGCGCGAAGACGGCGCGGCCGGCGCGCGTCATCGGATAGCCTTCCAGCGTCGTCGCCGCATTCTGCGCCGTGCCCGGCATGTTCAGCACGATCGCCGTCACCGCGCCGCCATTGCCGGCGGCGCCGATGATGCCGGCGAAGAAATACATCGCCTGGGCCGGCGTCCACCAATAGGTCAGCGGCAGGAACACCGACATCGCCGTGATGGATTGCAGTCCCGGCAGGATGCCGAAGACGTAGCCGATGACGGTGCCGAAGATCATGAACAGCAGCGCGTCGAAGGTGGTGGCCTGGGCCAGGCCCTCCAGCAGCGCGGTCGCAAGATTGTCCATCAGCCGGCGAACCGGTCGAGCAGCATGCCATGGCCCCGCGCGATGCCGGTGACGCCGAGCGCGCGGAAGGCGGCCAGGAAGTCGGCGTGGTTCTGGGCCACCACCGGCTTGCCGAGCCGCGCTTCCAGCGCGCGGACCACCTCCACCGCCGGCACCTGGCCGGAGGGCAGCCAGATGGCGTCGAAATCCGGATTTTCGGCAGCTGCATCCAGCGCGGCGCGGAACAGCAGATCCGGTGGGATGTCCTGGAGGAAATCGAAATGCGCGGGCACGCTGGCGATACGCGAAAAGCTGTAGCCCTCGGCCTCGACGAAGGCGCGCATCTGGCCGTTCAGCACCTCATGAAACGGGGTGACGGCCAGGATGCGCCGGGCGCCCAACGCGGCAAAAGCGTCCAGCGCGCAGCGGATGGTGGTGCCGCAGGGGATGCCGTTGGCCATTTCCGCCATCTCCGCCAGCAGCACGCGGTCATAGCCCGGCCCCTGCGCCACCACGATGGGGGAGGCGACATGCAGGATGAAATCCACCTTGCGCGCCGCCAGGTAGCGGACCGATTCCTTCAACTGCGCCAGCGCCTGCCCGTACTGGTTACCGGCCCAGCCGCCCATGCCCGTGGTGATGCCGCACAGCATCGCCCCTTCCGGGGCGACGCGTTGGAAATCCAGCGGGATGCGTTCCAGCACGGTCGGGCTGATGACGCCGATCCGCGCCCGCCAACCGGGCAGCAGCAGGCTGTGCATCAGAAGGCGCCGCGCAGCGTGGCGGCGTTCTGCTGCAGCAGCGCCTGGGCGCGGGCCAGGCTCTCGGGATAGCTGGCCGAGAAGGTCCAGTCGCGTTCCAGCCGCGCCTGGGTCACGAAGGCCTCCCATTCCGGCTTGGCCATGGCGGCGTTCAGCGCGGCGATCAGCCGGTCCCGGATCGCCGCCGGCAAGGCGGGCGGGGCGGCGACGCCGCGGATCACCGTGACATCGGACAGGTTCGCCAGGTTGATGTCGTTCAGCGCCGGCAGTTCCGGCAGGCGCGGGTCACGCTGGCCGGACCAGGACAGCAGCGGCCGCACCGCATTGGCGGCGATGTGGTCGCGCCAAAGCGTCGGGCCGAGCGAGGCGATGTCCACATCGCCGCGCACCGCCGCCAGCACCAGCTCCGGCGGCCCCTGGACCGAGACGAAGGCGACGGGGAAGCCGAATTGTGCGCCCAGCAGCGCGCATTGCGCGGCGCCGGTGGAGATGCCGCCGAAGGTGCCGCAGCGCACCGGCTGGCGCAGGCCGCGCAAGGCCTCCAGGCTCGCCACCCGGCCGCGGGCGGAGGCCACCATGGTCTGCACCCCAGCGGAGAAATGGCCGAGCCAGGTGAAGCGCATCACGTCGAAGGGCTGCGGCTGCACGATGGCCAGCGCCATCTGCGCCACCGGGTCGCCATAGCCGATGGTCTGGCCATCCGGCGCGGCGCGGTAGATGCGGTTGTAGCCATTGGCGCCGGGGATGTTCTGCACCGCGACGGGCACGCCAAGCTCCGCCGACAGCAGCGGCGCCACCGTGCGCATGTTGCGGTCGGCGAGCGACCCGGCGGTGAAGGGCACGACGATCTCGATGGGTCGCGTCGGTTGCCAGGGCTGTGCCATGGCCGGGCTGGCGAGTGCCGCAATCGCGGCAAGCATCACTCCGAGGAATCGCATCGCTCGCATTTGTCCTGTCCTTTCTGCCTCCCGCGCAGGATCGGGCGCGAGGCCAACCCTGTCCAGCGTTCCGGCGATGCCACTTCACGGCACGGCAATTGCTGAACATCGGCCGCGCCGCGCGCCGCGCGAGCCCTGACCGGAGGCTGCCCAAGATGCACGCATTCACACGCCGAAATGTCCTGACATCTGCCCTGTTGCTGCCCACACTGGCCGCGCCCGCCCTCGCCCAGGGCGCGCGGCGCCCGGTGAAATTCTGCCTGGACTGGGCCTGGCAATCCGCCCATTCGGCCTGGACCCTGGCGGCGGATCGCGGCTACTTCGCGGAAGCCGGCCTCGATGTGCAGATCGACCGTGGCTTCGGCTCCGGCGACACGCTGACCAAGGTCGCCGCCGGCACCTATGACATCGGCTTCGCCGACACCAACCTGGCGCTGAAGTTCAACACCGAGAATCCGGGCAGCCAGGTCACCTCGGTCTTCGTGCTGTACGACGCCTCCCCCAATGCGGCGATCTTCCTGAAATCCTCCGGCATCACCAAGCCGAAGGACCTGGAGGGGCGCAGCGTCTCCGTCTCCCCGGGCGAGGGCACGCATCTGCTGTTCCCGATCTTCGCCCGCGCCAACCAGCTTGATGTGTCGAAGATCAACCTGCTGTCGGTCACGGCGCAACTGCGCGACACCATGGTGATCCAGCGCCGCGCCGATGCGACGCTCGGCTTCCTGACCACCACGGCGCTGAACATGGTGGGCACCGGCGTGCCGCTGCGCGACATCGGCTGGCTGCAGTACAACCAGTGGGGCGTGCAGCTCTATTCCTCGGGCCTGGTGGTGCGGAAGGCCTTTGCCGAGCAGAACCCCGATGTGGTGCGCGGCTTCAACCAGGCCACCATCCGCGGCCTGCGCGCCATGCTGGCCGAGCCCGCCGCCGCCATGGAATCGCTGAAGCGGCGGGAACCGCTGATCGACACGGCGGTGGAGATCGCGCGCAACGAGCTGATCAACGAGGTCGCGCTGCTGACGCCGCATGTGCGCGCCAATGGCGTGTCCAGCGTGGTGAAGGCCCGCTTCGAGACCTCCGCCCGCCAGGTGGCGGAAGCCTTCGGCATCCCCGCCCCGCCGAGCATGGACTTCACCTACACCGACCGCTTCCTGCCGGACGATCGCAAGATCGTTTAAGGGGCGCTACGCCCGCCGCGCGGCAATGCCGGCGGGCACGCGGCCCAGCCGCCGCGCCTCGTCCCAGACGCGGCGGATCGCGGCGGCGCCGCGACGCACCACCGCCGCCTCATCCACACCCTGCACCATGCGGTCGCGGATCAGCGGCACGCCATCGACCAGCATCGTATGCAGGTCGGCCGCCACGCCATTGGTCAGCAACGCCTGCAGGGGATTCCACACCGGCTGGTAGCGGGCGCCGGACAGGTCGAACAGCAGCAGGTCCGCCGTGGCGCCGACCGCCAGCGTGCCGAGGTCGTCGCGCCCGATGGCGGCGGCGCCCGAAGCCGTGGCGGCGCGCAGCATCGCCTCCCCGCTCGCAATGCCGCCCCGCCCAGCCTGCACTTTTGCCAGCAGCGCCGCCGCGCGCAGCTCCGCGACCATGTCGAGCCCGACGCCATCCGTGCCGACGCCAAGATGGATCCCGGCATCCAGGAACCTCGCAAAAGGCACCGCGACGCCGAAGCGGGAGAAGGCGTAGGGGCAGGAGGCGACGGCGGCGCCGTGGTCGCGGATCATCGCCAGCTCGTCATCGGTCGCCATCACGCAATGCGCCAGCACCGTGCCGGGCCGCAGCAGGCCGAGGTCGCGGATGTGTTCGATGGGTGACTTGCCGTAGCGGGCGCGGACGATGTCGAGCTCCACCTGGCTCTGCGCCGCATGGATGGTCAGCGGGCAGCCCATCGCGTCCACCGCGTCGCGGATGCGGGTCAGCAATTCGGGCGTGCAGGTATCGAGGCCATGCGGCCCGAAGCCGACCCGGGTTCGCCCACGCGGGCCTTCGTCGTATTCGGCGAACAGCGCCATCACCCGGTCGAAGCCGGTATCCGCCGCCTCCGGCGCCGTCACCGGCCTGCCATCCGGCCCCATGTCCATCTTCGGCGTGGAGAACAGGTAGGGGCAGGAATAGGTCCGCAGGCCGAGCCGGCGGCCGCGCGCGATGAAGGGCGCCTGCTGCAATCGCCACACATCCATGATGGTGGTCGATCCGCCCTTCAGCGTCTCCAGCAGCGCCATCTCCGCGACATCGCCGATCGCGTCCTCGTCCAGCACCTCCGCCGCGATGTCGCCCAGCGGCATCAACAGGGAATAGACGATGTCGCCCGGCAGCTCGCCATCGCCGATGTCATCCGCCAGGCCGCGGAACAGCGGCGCGCTGAAGGCGTGGTTGTGCAGGTTGACGAAGCCCGGCAGCAGCAGGCTGTCGGGCAGGCTGATGCGCTGCGCATCCATCGTCGGGCGCTGCGTCGTCACATCGGCGATGCGGCCATCCCGCACCACCACGAAGCGCCCGCTGCGCAGCCCGTCCTGCGCGTCCCAGATCCAGCCGGGTTCGAAGATCAGCGTGTCCAAGGCGCCCTCCGCACTGTGCCGGTCGATCATGACCCAGAAGGGGGCACAGGCGGCAGTGGGGAAAAATCAGCCCTTGTCGGGCTTGGCGGGTGGCGCCTTCTTCGTCGGCTCCCGCGTGAAAGGGGATGCCGCGGCGGCCTCCGGCTTCTTCGCGGCCTTGGGCTTCTTGGTCTCGCGGTTGGATCGCATCTGGCCCTTGGCCATGGTCGTCGTCCTCGTTGGGGTTCAGGCGGTCGGCACGGCTTTGGCGGGGGGCACGGCCGCGTCCTCGACATCGTCGGACCAGATGTTCAGCAGCCCGACCGACCCTTCGGCCCGCGCGCGATGCTTGTCCAGCGCGATTGCCTCGATCCGCGGCCGTGCCGCGGCGAAGCACTTCATCAGCTCGGCCGGCTTGAAGCGGCGCATCTCGCTGAGGTCCTGCAGCGCGTTCATCGAGATGGCGCAGGGGATCAGCCGCGCATCCTCCACCACCTCGAACAGCACGCGGCGCCCATCCCAGCGCGGCGCGGGAACCGTGGGGAAGGGCGGCATGGGGGGTGACATGGGGCGATCCTCATCGGCGGGGGCGGGCACGGCGGCGGCGTCACCGGGATGTTTCAAGGATATGGCGATCCGGTGACCCCGATACCAGCCGCCCGCCGGCTCGCGCTAATCTGCGCCATATCGCGCGACGCCGCCCTTGCCGTGGCCCCGGGCCCGGGGCATGGGATGCGTCCCGGCAAGCCTGCCCCCGTCGCAGACGCGCCCGGCCAGGAGAGCCTCGCCTGTTGGACCTCGCCGCGCCCCACCTTCCCGCGCCGGACCCGCCGCCCACCGCGAAGGGGCAGCCGGTGCGGCGGCAACTCGTACTGTTCGCGGGCGCGCTGGTGCTGCCCATTCTCGTCTTCGCCGCCACCCTGTCCTGGCGCTTCACCGAGGCGCAGCGCGACCGGCTGGAGGATGAGGCGCTGAACACCGCCCGCGCCGTCGCCCTGGCGGTGGACCGGGATCTGACGGGGCTGTCCGCCACGCTGAACCTGCTGGCCCTGTCGCCGCAACTTCGTGCTGGCGACATCCCGGGATTCCAGGAACAGGCGCTGGAAGCGCGGTTGCGACTCGGCATGGCGGCGGTGCTGCGCGATTCCAGCGGCAGGCCACGGATGAACGCCTGGCTGGCGCCGGGCGATCCGGTACCGGAAACCTCGCCCCTGCCGCCGCCCCAGGCGCGGCGCGAAATCCTGACGGTCACCGGCCTGTTCCAGGGCATTGTGAACCGCGTGCCCATGTTCGCCGTGGAACTGCCGGCCGGCATCGCCGTGCCGGGGGAGGCGGAGCCGCTGTTCCTCAGCCTCAGCGCGCCGGCGGATCGCCTCCGGCGGGTGCTGGAGGACCGGCAGGCGCCGGAAGGCTGGACCATCGCCGTGGTCGATGCCGCCGGGACCATCCTGGCCCGCAACCGCCAGCATGAGGATTTCGTCGGCCGCACCGCCACCGCCGACCTGCGCGCCGCGGCCACGGGGCGGGAGGGAAGGTGGCGCGGCTTCACCGCCGATGGCACGCCGGTGCTCGGCACCTATGCCCGCTCCGCCCTGTCGGATTGGCGCGTGGCGGTGGGCGTGCCGCTGACCACGCTGAACCAGCCGCTGCACCGCAGCCTGCTGCTGCTGGGCGCCTTCGGGGCCGCGCTGGCGGCGCTGTCGCTGGCCATGGCGCTGCTGCTGGGCCACCGCATCGCCCATCCCCTGCGCCGGCTGGCGGCGGAGGCGGCGGCCCTCGGCCATGGGCAGCCGGTGACCCCGGTGCCAAGCGGGATCCGGGAGGTTTCCGAGACCGCCGCCGCCCTGGCAGAGGCCGCCCAGACCATCCGGGGGCGGGAGGAGGAGTTGCGCCGCCTGAACGACATGCTGGAAGCCCGCGTCGGCGAACGCACGCGCGACCTGGCCGAGGCCAATGCCCGCCTGATCGCCGCCGCCACCGGCCGCGAAAGGGCGGAGGCGCAGCTCCGCCAGGCGCAGAAGATGGAAGCGGTGGGCCGGCTGACCGGCGGCGTGGCGCATGACTTCAACAACCTGCTGACCGTGGTGCTCGGCAACCTGGCCCTCGCCCGGCGGCGGCTGGACGAATTGCCGGGCGAGGCCGGCGCCAGCCTCGGCGATGCGACACGGGAGCGGATTCGCCGCGGCATCGACAATGCGGTGGAAGGCGCCAATCGCGCCGCCACGCTGACCCAGCGGCTGCTCGCCTTCTCCCGCCAGCAGCCCCTGGCGCCGGAGCCGGTGGATGCCAACCGGCTGGTGGCCGGCATGTCCGACCTGCTGCGCCGGACCCTCGGCGAGGATATCGAGATCGAGACCGTGCTGGCCGGCGGGCTGTGGCGCGCCCATGCCGATCCGAACCAGCTCGAATCCTCGCTGCTGAACCTGGCTGTGAATGCGCGCGACGCGATGCCGGAGGGCGGCAAGCTGACCATCGAGACGGCCAACGCCCATCTGGACGAGGCCTATGCCGCGACGCGGGAGGAGGTGACTCCGGGCCAGTATGTGGCGATCTGCGTCACCGATACCGGCAGCGGCATGTCGGCGGAGGTGCTGACCCGCGCCTTCGAACCCTTCTTCACCACCAAGCCCACCGGCAAGGGCACCGGCCTGGGCCTCAGCCAGCTCTACGGCTTCGCCCGGCAGTCGGGCGGCCATGCGGCGATCTACAGCGAGGCCGGCCAGGGCACCACGGTGAAGCTCTATCTGCCGCGCCTGCGCGATGCCGACACGTCCGCCACGCCCATCGTGCCAAGCCAGGTGACCCTGCCGAGCCCCAGCCCCGGCGCCGTGGTGCTGGTGGTGGAGGATGAGGACATGGTGCGCGACTTCGCCGTGGCAGCGCTGGAGGAGGCCGGCTGCCGCCCGATCGCCGCCGCCGATGGCCCCGCGGCCCTGGCGCTGCTGGCCCAGCATCCGGAAGTGTCGCTGCTGTTCACCGATGTGGTGCTGGTGGGGCCGATGAATGGCCGCGAACTGGCCGCCGCCGCGCTGGCCCGCCGGCCGCGCCTGCCGGTGCTGTTCACCACCGGCTATACCCGCAACGCCATCATCCATCAGGGCCGGCTGGATGAGGGGGTGAACTTCCTGGGCAAGCCCTATACCGCCGTGGCGCTGCTCGACCGCATCTGCCGGCTGCTGCCGCAGGATACCCCGCCGCCCGGTTAACCGGGGTTTCACCGCGCTGCGGCACACTCCCGCGCGCACCGGCCCGCGACCCAGGGCCGGAGGTGGAGCCTCAAAATGATTCTTCCGGTGACCTCGAAAGCCGCGCGGCGGTGAGCGACAGCATCTTCACCTGGACCTTCCGCGCGACCAGCGGCGACAGCTGGGGCGGGCTGCTGGTGGACGACACCGCGCGCTACGTCGTCGGCAGCACCCTGGCCACCGCGCATGGCACCTACAGCATCGTTGCCGCCGAGCCGCAGGGCATGGACCTCGGCGCGCTGGGGATGGAGGAGGGCTGGATCTCCGTGGGCTGGTACCGCGACAGCCGCGGAAGCTGGATGGTGACCCGGCTGGGGGAGGCCGCGCCCGCCGGGCTGGCGGGGCTGGGGTCGGAGGTGGATGCCGCCTGGAATGGCAGCGCCTGGGACAGTTTCGGCCGCGGCGGCGCCGACCAGGCCGACCCCTCCTCCCTCGCCAACAGCCTGTTCACCTGGACCTTCACCTTCAACAGCGGCGACATCCTCTACGGCACGCTGCTGGCCGACAGCCTGGACTGGAACGCGGGCGACACCTGGCGCACCGCGCATGGCCTGTATCGCATCGTCACCGAGACCCCCTTCGGCCAGAGCCCGTCGGAGGTGGAGCTGGACGGCACGGTCTATACCACCCGCTATTACGACAGCGCCGCGCGGATCGACTTCGCCCTGGAAAGCGGCGGCAGCGCGCCCACCGGCTATGCCGGCCTGGGCAGCGAGATGGACCGCGCCTGGACCGGCACGCGCTGGGCACAGGTGGGCCAGGGCGGGGCGCTGGAGGCGGACCGGCAGCCGGACATGCTGTTCGACTGGCGATTCGAGCTGCCCAATGGCGACAGCTATTTCGGCCGCCTGGCCAGCCACAGCACGGCCTGGCAGGTGGGTGACACGCTGGCCGCCGCCAATGGCACCTACATCATCACCGCCGCCGCCTCCCTCGGCGGGCAGGTGATCGCCAATGGCACGGTCTGGACCACCGGCGGCTATTACGACGGAAGCGCGCGCCAACTGCTCACCACCTATTCGGCCTATGTGCAGGGCGGCGCGCCCACGGGCTATGGCGGCCTCGGCTCGGAATTCGACTATGCCTGGGATGGCGACGAATGGGATGATTTCGGCCTTGCCGGCACCGTGCAGGCCAGCGTCGAACAGCCGGCGCGCTTTTCCTGGTATTTCACCCATGGCACCAGCGGCGATCTCTATGCCGGCTATGTCGTGGCCGATGCCGGCCTGTATCAGGTCGGCCAGAACTTCGCCGGCGCCCGCGGCACCTATACCATCTACGAAAAGGTTGCCTGGTCCCTGAATGCCGCGCCGGAGGGCACGGTCTGGGTGACGGACTACCGCGACGCACAATCCGGCATCTGGATGCAGCCGCGCGCCTGGCAGCAGGGCCAGGCGACGACCCAGGCCGGGCTCGGCCAGGAATACGACTATGTCTGGGACGGCCGGGAATGGGATGACTTCGGCCAGGGCGGCATCTACCAGGTCGATGTCGGGCCGGATGGCTATTACGCCTGGGCCTTCTACAGCAATTCCGGCGACCTCTATGCCGGCTGGCTGTCCGAGGATTTCGCGCGCTTCAATATCGGCGACCGGCTTCAGGGCGCCAACGGCTATTACGAAATCTACAACAAGTGGGACCATCCGAACCCCACCAACATCCGCGACGGGACGCTGTGGATCACCGACTATTATGACGGCCACAGCGATCGCTGGCTGCCGACCCGTTCCTGGGGCCAGAACGGGCAGTCGGCCAGTGAATGGGGCATCGGCAACGAATACGAATATGCCTGGACCGGCACCGAATGGGTCGGCTTCGGCGTCGGCGGCATCCACGAGCTGGATGTGGAACCGCTTGCCGCCAACAACCCGCCGGAGCCGTTTGTCCTGTGACGCGTCAGGTCACCGAAGCGGCTTGCGGCAGACCATGACGTCCTGGAAGGACATCTCGTGCTGGGGTGGCAGCAGCTCCAGCACCTCCAGGTAGCGGCCCCAGTTGCGGCGCGCGACATCGGCCTTCCAGAAGGCCTGGCTGACGGCGATGTCGCCATGGTGGAACCAGTCCACATCCATCTTCGGGGCATCGGTCATGCGCGCGGCATGGGCCCGCCTCACCCAGGCCTCATCGCGGTTGCGATGGTAGAACTCCCAGGCATTCTCGGTGTGGATGGTCTGCACCAGCAGCCCGCCCGGTTTCAGCACCCGCCGCAATTCCAGCAGCCACATGTCCCACAGATACTTGATGTGGGTGAAGACGCTGAAACCGTAGATGACGTCGAGGCTGTTATCCTCGAAGGGCAGGTGCGGCTGCACCGTGCCGGTGGTCACCATGTAGTGCTGCGGGAAATGCAGGCGCAGCCATTCGATCGGCCGCGCCTGGATATCCACGCCATGCGGGCGCCAGCCCTGGGCCTGGTGCTCCGCCTCGAAATGCCGCAGCACGCGGCCGGAGGAACAGCCGAAATCCAGCAGCGCCAGGTCGCGCGGCGCGCCAAGATGGCGGGCGATGGCCGCGCGCACCACCGCCGCGTCCAGCCCGCCCATATGCAGATACAGCGCGTCATCCGCCGGATAGCCGAAGCGGTCGGCCGGCGCCGGCAGCGGCAGCGATTCGCCCGGCAGGATCACCGGCGGGTCGAAATGCGGGGGCAGGCTGTCCTGGTCGTAGTCCAGCGGCTGGTGGAAGCCGAAGCGCGGCAGCACCGTGTATTCGGCGCGCACCATGGAGAGCGTCCGTTCGATGCGCGCATCGCCATCGGTGGACATGGTCTGGATCAACACGGCCTGATTCGCGGCGGCCTGTTCCACCATTTCCACCCGCATCGCGCGCAACGACTGTTCGAGCAAGGCGCGGTCGGCCAGCGCGGCGTCCCGGCTTTCGACCAGGCGCCGCAACGCCGGCACGGCAAGCGCGATTTTGCGCAACGGGGAGGGGCTCAAGCGGGCGTGTTTCCCTCGATGGCCGGCGCAGGCGCTCGGCGGGATGTGGCCCGGCCGGAATGGCTTGGCCAGGCGCGGCATGGCTCGCGCCTGGCGCGATCTTTGGCATGGGGTTTTCCACCGATCAAGCCGAAGCGGGTCCCTTGCCGTCCCCCCGGGCTTGCGCCAGAACGGCGACTGGTTCGAAGGCGGAAGGCTGGACGGATGCTGCGGGCGATGCGGGCCGTTTGGTTCGCCGGTTTCACACTGATCGGCCTGCTGTTGCTGGGCGCGGGCTTCGGCCGCGCCCTGCTGGCCACCCTGGCGCTGCTGGCGCTGCGACTGACCCCGGTGCCGCCGCCGATCATCTATGGCCTTGGCGCCACCATCTTCGCCCTGGGCCTGCTGCAATGGGCCACCGGACTGCTGTTCTGAGGGAAGCGCCTCAACGCAGCACCGCGCCAAGGCCGCGCAGCAGCGCGTCGGTGGCGCCGCCCCAATCCGCCTGCGCCGCCCCGGCGCGGCGCGCCTCCGCCCGCAAGGCCGCCATCCGACCTGGCAGGAACAGGCTGGACAGGGCCTCGGCGAAGGCCGCCTCGGTCACCGCCGTCGCCACGACACCGCCGGCACCCTCGCGCACCTGCTCGGTCAGCCCCCCCACCGGGGTCGCGACCACCGGCACGCCCATCGCCAGCGCCTGCGGGGCGATGCCGGACTGGCTCGCCTCCCGATACGGCAGCACCACCGCATCGGCCTCGGCGATCAGGCGGGGGATCTCCGCCTCCGGCACCCATCGCCGCTCCAGCCGCACCCCGGGCAGCGTGCCGATGCCGGGGGCCAGGGCCTCCGCATCGCCCTCCCCTACCACGCGCAGGGTCACGCCCGGATGCGCCTGCCGCAGGCGGCGGAAGGCATCGCGCAGCAGGTCGAGGCCCTTGTAGCCGCGGAAGCGGCCGAAGAAGAGCAGGCGCAGCCCACCCTCCCGCGACGCCGCCACGGCCTCGCCCCCGGCCGTGGCGGGGGACAGCATCGCGAGCAGCGGCATGCGGATCAGCGGCAGCGCCGGCACCCGCTGGGCCAGGATGGAGGCCACCTGGTCGGACAGAGCCACGGCCGCCCGCGCCGCGCCCAGTTCCCGCCCCAACCGCCAATCCCAGGCCCAGCCGAAATCGCCGGGATGCGGCAGCGCATCATGCACCACCGGCACGAAGGGGATGCCGGCCCGGGCCAGGGCCGGCGCCAGCAGCGGGGTCCAGACATGGGTCATGCCGGAGATGACGACATCCGCGCCCTGGGCACTGGCCAGCAGTTGCCGCCGCAGCGCCGGAATCCGCAACAGCCCGGTGGCGAAACCCGGAAGATCGCGGTAGGTCTCCACGATGTTGGTCGATACGCTCAAATTGCGAAAGCTGTCCAATAATTCACCCTGTGCCGAAACGGACAAGGCCAGAGTCACGCCCGGCCTTGTGGCCAGGCTTTGGGCCAGTCCGAGGGTGAATTGGGCGCCGCCGCCGCGGCGGCCCCAGTACCAGAGCAGGATGCGCATGGGGGCTGGCCCTACAGCAATGCCGCTGGCAGGGGAATCATCCCCCGCAAGGCGCCCACCTGCTTTCCGCCGCCAGCCTGGCCACGCCATCTCCGTCGAGGATCCTTCATGCTGGATTGCCTGACCGATACCGCCGCCACCGCCCTGCCCCTGCATGCGGTGACACCGGCGGGGCTGCCCGCGCTGCTGGCGCGTCTTCCCACCGCCACCGCCCGGTTCCTGGAGGCCAGCGGCTTCACCGCCCGGGCGCAGGAGATCCGCCTGCTGCCCGGCCCCACCGGGCTGGAAGGCGCGATCCTGGGCCTGGGGGAGGATGCCGCCGCCGCCGCCAGCCCCTGGGCCTTCGGCGCCCTGCCCCATGCCCTGCCGGAAGGCACCGCCTGGCGGATCGAGGATGCGCCGGATATGGCAGCCGCGACACTGGGCTGGTGCCTCGGCGCCTACCGCTTCGCCGGGCTGAAATCCCGCCCGCCACGCCGCGCCGCGCAACTGGTGGCGGAGCCCGGCACCGAGGCGGCGCAGCAGCAGGCGGAGGCCATCCGGGCCGGGCGCGACCTGGTGAACCAGCCCGCCAACCTGCTTGGCCCGGCCGAACTCGCCGCCGCCGTGGCCCGCCTCGCCCAGGCCCATGGCGCGACCTATGAGGAGGTATCCGGCGCGGCGCTGGAGGCCGGCTTCCCGGCGGTGGCCGCCGTCGGCCAGGGCAGCCCGCGCGGCCCCCGCGTCGCCATCCTGCGCTGGGAAGGTGCCGCGGATGGCCCGCTGGTGGCGCTCTGCGGCAAGGGCGTGTGCTTCGACACCGGCGGGCTCGACCTGAAGCCGGCGGCCGGCATGCTGCGCATGAAGAAGGACATGGGCGGCGCCGCAACGATGATCGCGACCGCCGAGATGCTGATGCGCGCCAAGGCACCGATCCGCCTGCTGCTGCTGGTCGGCGCGGTGGAGAACAGCGTCTCCGGCAACGCTTTCCGGCCGCTGGACGTCATCCGGACCCGCAAGGGGCTGACGGTGGAGATCGGCAATACCGATGCCGAGGGCAGGTTGGTTCTGGCCGATCTTCTGGCCTATGCCTGCGAAGCATCGCCTGATTTCGTCTTCGATGCGGCCACGCTGACCGGAGCAGCACGTGTCGCGCTGGGGCCGGATCTGCCAGCTTTGTTCTCGGATGACGCGGAGTTGGCGCAGGTCCTTCTCTCGGCCGGCACCGCAACGCATGATACGGCGTGGCAACTTCCGCTCATGAAAAATTACGTTTCTTGGCTGGACAGTGCGGTCGCCGACCTCAACAACGTCAGTACAAAGCCCATGGCCGGTGCCGTGGTCGCCGCCTTGTTCTTGCAACACTTCGTCACGGAAAACGTCCGATGGGCGCATTTCGATGTGTATGCCTGGAACGACCAGACCCGGCCGGGAAGGCCGGAAGGCGGCGAAATCCAGGCAGCGCGCGCCATCGCGCACGCTGTCACCACTTTGGTTTCTCGCAAACCAGCAACAGGACGGTAACGAATTCGAGATGAAAAGGGAACTTTCGGCCTCGCGGCGCTCTCAGAAGAGCACAAGCGGGCGGCACCCTTCCGACGGCGAGACCACGGAACGGCGCGTCCGAGGCAAGACCGGTGCCGCCGCCAAGGCGGCAACGCCCGGCCGCAAACGCGCTGATGAAGGAATCGATGACATGGCCAACCAAGCAAATGCCGACCAGCTCGTCGGGATCCTCCGCGACACAGTGGTGGCGCTGGTGCGACGCGACGGACCCGACCTTTCGGCCCGCCAGCTCGGCGTCTTCCTGACGGTCTATCTGACGGACGGGCCGCATACGGTGCGCGGCCTGGCGGCGGAGCTGAACGTCTCCAAGCCCGCGATCACCCGCGCGCTCGACCGGCTGGGCGAGCTCGACCTGGCGCGCCGCAAGGTGGACCCGATGGATCGCCGCTCCGTGCTCGTGCAGCGCACCCTGAAGGGCGCTGCCTTCCTGCGCGACATGCGCGGCATCATGACCGAGGCCGAGCAGACCGCCCGCGAGACCGAAGTGCCCGAGGACGTCCGCAAGGCGGGCTGAACGAGCTCAGTAGCCCGCGCTGAAGTCCACGAGATTCAGCAAGGGCTGGCCGGCGCGGGCACGGTGGAGATTCGCCACCACCTGGGGCGCGGCACTGGCGGGGATGGTGATGCTGGCCGCATGCGGCGTCATGACCACGGCCGGATGCGCCCAGTAGGGATGCTCCGGCGGCAGGGGCTCCGGCTGGAAAACGTCCAGCGCGGCGCCGGCAAGCTGACCCGATTCCAAGGCCGCCAGCAGGTCCGCATCGACCACATGGCCGCCACGGGCGCCATTGATGAGCCACGCGCCGCGCGGCAGCGCGCCGAGCAGCCGCGCATCGACGATGCCGCGGGTTTCCGGCGTCAGCGGCAGCAGGCAGACCAGCATGCGGCTGCGCGCCGCCATGGCCATCAGCCCCTCCGCGCCATGGAAGGTTTCCACGCCTTCCACCTGCTTCGGCCGCCGCGACCAGCCGAGTACGGGAAAACCAAGGCTGCGCAGCAGCCCGGCCGCATGCAGGCCCAACTCGCCGAGTCCGAGAAAACCGACCGGCGTTTCCCCCGTGACCGGCGCCGGCAGTTCCAGCCAGATCCGGTCACGCTGCTGCGCGCGGTATTCGGCATCCTGCCGATGAAAACGCAGCACGTTCAGCAGCACCCACTCGCCCATCTGGCTGGTCAGCATCCGGTCCACCAGCCGCGCCACCGGAATGCCCGGCGGCGGCCCCGGCGGGCGCAGCAGATGGTCGACACCGGCGCCCATGGAGACGATCAGCTTGAGATTCGGGTAGCGCCGCAGTTCCGCCATGTCATGCGCGGTCCAGACCACCGCCGCCTCGATCTCCGCCGGATCGCCGGCTTCCGGGAACATGCGGATCTCGAGGGCGGGATCGACCGCCAGCAGGGCATCGCGCCACAGCGCCATGGCGGCGGGTTTGGTGGAGAGCAAAACGGCCATGTCAGGCGGCATCCCGGTCGGTCATGGTCTCCCGGTAGACCAGCCGGGCAAAGGCGCGCCAGTCGTCACGGCGCGCGGCGGCGAATTTCCGGCCATCCGGCAATTCGGCATAGAGGCTCAGCACGCCCTTGGCCCAGAGCCCGTCGAAATGTGTTTCAGATTGCAACGCCCAGAAGCTCGCGCGCTCGAACACCCCCTCCCGGATCTTCGGCTGCACCTTGGCCAGCCACCACCAGCAGCCCACTGCCAGGATGGCGCCGCCCAGGTAGTAATGCACCAGAGCGGTGCCGGCGAAGGAGGTGACGAGGATGGTCGCCGCCGGCCAGATGTTCTCGCCATAGCGATAGACCGGGCTGCCCGGCGAATTCATCTTGCGGATATGCACGCCCATCTTGACCTGCTGCGCGTCGAGCAAAGCCTTCAGCCGCTCCAGCGGCGGCCGCACCGCATCTTCCTCCGACTCGCTCATTCCCGCACCACACCCCCAGACCCGGCAGTGGCGAGGTCGAAGGCCGCCGCCATCAGGGCGCGCGTGTAGGGTTCTTTTGGTGCGCCGACAATCGTCCCGGCTTCCCCTTCCTCCACCACACGGCCGTCCTTCAGCACGATGATGCGGTGCGCCAGGGCGCGGACCACGCGCAGGTCGTGGGAGATGAACAGATAGGCCAAGCGGTGGCGCGCCTGGAGGTCGCGCAGCAGGTCCACCACCTGCGCCTGGACGGAGACATCCAGCGCACTCGTCGGCTCGTCCAGCACCACCAGCCGCGGCTTCAGCACCAAGGCGCGGGCGATGGCGATGCGCTGGCGCTGACCGCCGCTGAATTCATGCGGGTAGCGGTCGAGCATGGTGCCATCCAGCCCCACCTCCTCCAGCACCTCCGCGACCCGCTTTTCCGATTCGGCGGTGGTCAGGTTCTCGTGGACCCGCAGACCCTCGCCGACAATTTCCGCCACCGTCATGCGCGGCGAGAGGCTGCCATAGGGGTCCTGGAAGACGATCTGCATGCGCCGGCGCAGCGGCCGCAGCGCGGCGCGCGACAAGCCCTGGATGTCGCGACCCTCGAAGCTAATCGGTCCCTCGCTGGTCTCCAGCCGCAGCAGGGCCAGGCCCAGCGTGGTCTTGCCGCTGCCGGATTCGCCCACCAGCCCGACCGTCTCGCCTTCCCGGATCGCGACGCTGACGCCATCGACCGCCTTCACCAGGCCCACGACGCGCCGCAGCACCCCCCGCCGGATCGGGAAATGCACCTTCACCTCGCTGCCGCGGAGCAGTTCGGGGGCGTCCGGCGCCACTGGCTCAGGCCGGCCGCGCGGCTCGGTGGCCAGCAGCATCTTCGTGTAGTCGTGCTGCGGATTGCCAAAAACCTCGGCCACGGGGCCGGCCTCCACCGCCTCCCCATGCCGCATCACCACCACGCGGTCGGCATGGCGGCGGACGATCGCCAGGTCGTGGGTGATGAGCAGCACGGCCATCGACAGCCGCCGCTTGAGGTCCGCCAGCAGTTCCAGGATCTGCGCCTGGATGGTCACATCCAGCGCCGTGGTCGGCTCATCCGCGATCAGCAGCGCGGGATCATTCGCCAGCGCCACCGCGATCATCACCCGCTGCCGCTGGCCGCCCGAGAGCTGGTGCGGATAGGCGTTCAGCCGCGCCTCCGCCTGCGGAAAACCGGCGCGGGTCAGCAGTTCCACCACCCGCACGCGCAGCGCCTCGCCGGACAGGTTCCGGTGCAGGGTCACCGCCTCCGACACCTGGCGGCCCACCGTGTGCAGCGGGTTGAGCGAGGTCATGGGCTCCTGGAACACCATGCCGGCGATGCCGCCGCGCAGCCGGCGCAGATCCTCGCCCTGGGCGGTCAGCACATCCGTGCCGTCCAGCGTGATGCGGCCCTGCGGGTTGTGTCCGGCGCCGGCCAGCAGGCGCAGACAGGACAGCGCCGTGACCGACTTGCCGCTGCCACTCTCCCCCACCAGCGCCACCGTCTCCCCCCGCGAAACGGTGAAGGAGACGTCCTGCACCACGACCTTCGACCCGAAGGCGACGGAGAGATTCTCGACCTTCAGCAAGGGCTGCGTCATGTCCCGCCCCCCGGCAGCTTGCGCGGATCGAAGGCATCGCGCACTGCCTCCCCCACGAAGATCAGCAGCGTCAGCATGCCGCCCAATACGAAGAACCCCGTCATCGCCAGCCAGGGCGCCTGGAGGTTGTTCTTGCCCTGATTGACCAGTTCCCCCAGCGAGGGCGACCCCGGCGGCAGCCCGAAGCCGAGAAAATCCAGGCTGGCCAGCACTGTCACCGACCCCGACAGGATGAACGGCAGAAAGGTCAGCGTGGCGACCATGGCATTCGGCAGGATGTGCCGCGTCATCAGCGCCACATCGCTGACCCCCAACGCCCGCGCCGCCCGCACATAGTCCAGGTTCCGCCCGCGCAGAAACTCCGCCCGCACCACGCCCGTCAGCGACATCCAGGAGAACAGCAGCAGGAAAATCAGCAGGGTGAAGAAGGTGGGCTCCAGCACGCTGGCCAGAATAATCAGCAGATAGAGCTGCGGCATGCCCGACCAGATCTCGATGAACCTCTGGAATCCGAGATCGACCCAGCCCCCGTAATACCCCTGCACCGCCCCCGCCGCGATGCCGACCAATGAGCTGACAATGGTCAGCGAAAAGCCGAACAGCACCGACAGCCGGAAGCCGTAGATCACCCGCGCCAGCACATCCCGGCTCTGGTCATCCGTGCCCAGCCAGTTTTTCCACGAAGGCGGCGCCGGAGAAGGCTGGCCGATGTCGCGCACCACGGAATTGTGACGATAGGGAATCAACGGCCAGACCGTCCAGCCGCCCCGCTCCGCGAATTCCTTCGCCAATTCCGGATCATGCCAATCCATGGTGATCGGCAAGCCATCCGGCAGCACATCACTCTCCGCATAGCCGCCGACAATCGCCGGAAACAACCAGCGATCATCGATCCGCGCCACCAGCGGCTTGTCGTTCGCCAACAGCTCCGCGAACAGCGTCAGCACGAACAAGACGAGGAAAATCCACATCGACCAATAACCACGCCGATTGGCCCGGAAATTGGCGAGGCGCCTGCGGGTGATGGGGGTCATGGGCGAGGTGCTCCGCAGGGGGCTTTGCCCCCCGCACCCCCACCAGGAGGCAGTGGCCTCCTGGACCACGATTCATTCAGTATCCGAAGGATGGGGGGCCGAAGTGTCCCCCATCCTTCGGATACTGAAGTCCCCGCGGGGACCGGGGGGCGCCACGCCCCCCGGCGGGGGTGCGGGGGCAGCGCCCCCGCGAAACCACCCGCGCCAGCCCCCCTCACCGCCGCGCCTCGAAGTCGATGCGGGGGTCGACCACGGTGTACATGACGTCGCCGATGATCTGCAGGATCAGTCCCATCAGGGTGAAGATGTAGAGGGTGCCGAACATGATCGGATAATCGCGCCGGATCGCCGCCTCGAAGCCCAGCAGGCCCAGCCCATCCAGCGAGAAGACGATCTCCACCAGCAGCGCGCCGGTGAACAGGATGCCGATGAAGGCCGCCGGAAAACCCGCGATGATCAGCAGCATCGCGTTGCGGAAGACATGGCCATAGAGGATGCGCGTTTCCGAATTGCCCTTGGCCCGCGCGGTGACCACGTACTGCTTGCCGATCTCATCCAGAAACGCATTCTTCGTCAGCATGGTCAGGCCCGCGAAGCCGCCGATCACCAGCGCCAAGGTCGGCAGGGCCATGTGCCAGGCATAGTCCAGCGCCTGCTGCCACCAGGGCCAGAACTCGCTGCCCGAACTCGACAGGCCACGCAGCGGAAACCACTGCAGAAACGACCCGCCCGCGAACAACACCACCAGCAGGATCGCGAACAGAAACCCGGGAATCGCATAACCCACCAGCACCACGCCACTCGTCCAGATGTCGAAGCGCGACCCGTCCCGCACCGCCTTCCGAATCCCCAGCGGAATCGACACCAGATAGATGATCAGCGTCGACCACAGCCCCAGCGAAATCGAAACCGGCATCTTCTCCAACACCAGATCCACCACCGGGCGATCGCGAAACAGACTCCGCCCGAAATCGAAGGTCAGGTAACCCCGCATCATCTCCAGGAAGCGGACATGCGCCGGCTTGTCGAAGCCGAAAATGCGCTCGATCTCCGCGACAATCGCCGGATCCAGACCCCGCGCACCCCGATAGGTGCCCACCGGCCCCTCCCCGGACGTCCCGCCCCCAGCCCCCGCACCCCCCGGCGCCCGAACCTCGCCACCCCCCTCACCCGTCAAACGCCCCAGCGTCTGACCCTCCCCCCGCAACTCCGCCAACATCTGCTCCACCGGCCCACCCGGCGCGAACTGCACAACAGCGAAATTGATCAGAATGATCCCGAGCAAGGTCGGCACCACGAGCAACAAACGACGGAAAATGTAGGCGGCCATGGGAGTTCTTGCGCCTATGCGGTCGCAGGGGGGACGCTGTCCCCCCTGCACCCCCCTGCCAGGAGGCAGTGGCCTCCTGGACCTCGGGACCTTGAAGGGGAATGGAGAGGGGCCAGCGGTGCCGTTGAACAAGCGGTCGCGTCGGCCCCTCTCCATTCCCCTTCATGAATCAACGGGTTCCAAGGGGCCACTGCCCCTTGGCGGGTGGGGTGCGGGGAGGGCAGCGCCCTCCCTGCGAACCACAAGCGCAACACCCCCATTGCCACCTACAGGCTCCGCCGTGCGTCGGTCAGGGCGCGGTCCTTGGTGGGGTCGACCCACCAGGTATCGAGGCCGAGGCCGTAGCGGGGGTTGCGTTCGGGGCGGCCGAATTTGTCCCAGAAGGCGATGCGGAAGGTGCGGCTGTGCCAGTTGGGGATCATGAAGTTGTTCCACAGCAGCACGCGGTCCAGCGCCCGGGTGCGGGCGATGAGTTGTTCGCGGTCGGGGGCGTTGACCACGAGTTCGACGAGTTCGTCGATCACCGGGTCGCTGATGCCGGCCATGTTCCGGCTGCCGTTTTCGCGGGCCTTGGCGGAGGAGAAGAAGTCGCGCTGTTCGTTGCCGGGGGACAGGGACTGGCCGATGACGTCGATGGTCATGTCGAAGTCGAAGGCGTCGGTGCGGGTCTGGTACTGGGCCGGGTCCACGGTGCGGACGCGGACCACCATGCCGATGCGTTCCAGCGCCTGGACATAGGGTAAGGCGACGCGTTCGAAGGTGGCGCCTTGCAGCAGGATCTCGAATTCGAAGGGCTGGCCTTGCGGCCCGACCAGGCGGCGGTTCTGCACCCGCCAGCCGGCTTCCTGAAGCAGGCGGAGCGCGGTGCGCAGGCCCTCGCGGTTGTTGCCGGAGCCATCGGTGACCGGAAGCTTGTATTCGGCGGTGAAGACTTCCGGCGGGATGCGGCCGCGGAAGGGTTCCAGGATCGCGAGCTCGGCGCCGGTCGGCAGGCCGGAGGAAGCAAGCTCGGAATTGGAGAAGTAGGACTGGGTGCGGGCGTAGCTGCCGAAGAACAGGTTGGCGTTCATCCATTCGAAGTCGAACAGCTCGATCAGCGCGCGGCGCACGCGGGCGTCCTGGAACAGGGGCCGGCGCAGGTTCATGGCGAAGGCCTGCATGCCGGTCGGCAGTTCGTGGCGCAGCTCGTCCTTCTTGGCCAGGCCGCGGCGCATGGCGGGGAAGTCGTAGCCGGTGGCCCAGTCGCGGGCGCTGTTTTCCGTGCGGAAGTCGATCTGGCCGGCCTTGAAAGCTTCCAGCGCCACGGTGGTGTCGCGGAAATATTCGTAGCGATAGACGTCGAAGTTGTTGGTCCCCTTCTGGCTGGGGATGTCCTGCGCCCACCAGTCCGTCACACGGCGGTAGACCAGGCTGCGCCCGGCGTCGAAGCGTTCCAGGCGATAGGCGCCGGAGCCGAGGGGGATATCCAGCAAGGGCCGGGTGAAGTCGCGGCCTTCCCACCAATGGGCGGGCAGCACCGGCATCTGGCCGAGGATCAAAGCGAGTTCGCGGTTCTCGTTGCTGCGGAAGCGGAAGGTAACGCGGCGTTCGGATTCGGCGACCGCCTCCGTCACATCGCCCCAGTAGGACCGGTAGAAGGGCCGGCCATGGGTGCGCAGCGCGTTGAAGGTGAAGACCACGTCGGCGGCGGTGACAGGGCGGCCGTCATGCCAGCGGGCGGCGGGGTTCAGTTCGAAGCTGACGGCCAGGCGGTCGGCGGGCAGGTCGATCCATTGCGCGAGATAGGGGTATTCGCTGCTCGCCTCGTCGCTGCTGTTGGCCAGCAGCGTGTCGTAGATCAGGCTGACGCCCACGGCCGGCGTGCCGCGCAGGGTGTAGGGGTTGAAGCTGTCGAAGGACCCCAGCGCGGTCAGGGTGATCTCCCCGCCCTTGGGGGCGTCCGGATTCACCCAGGGGAAGTTCGGGAAATCGACGGGCAGCGCGGGCTCGCCCAGCAGCGACAGGGAATGGGTGCGGATGGCCTGGCCCGGCGCGGCGGACCCGCCGGCGGGTGTCGCGGCATGCAGGGCCCCGGGCGCGAGGCCGAGGGCGGCGGAGAGGGCAAAAAGGTCGCGCCGGCGCATGGGATAGGTCTGCATGGCGTTAGTCTGGGGGTTCCCCCGCCGCGCCGCAACGGGCGCGGCCGGCTTCAGCCGGCGAGAAGCCCTGAAACCTCCGCCAGCATCGCGGGGTCGCCGAGCGCCAGCACGGTGCCGTCGCCATCCAGCCGCAGCGGGCGGCCGGCCCAGTCGGTGCAACTGCCGCCGGCGCCCTCGATGACCGGCACCAGCGCGGCCCAGTCCCAGGGCTTCATGGTGGCGTCCACCACAGCATCCACCAGCCCGAGCGCCAGCAGGCCATAGGCGTAGCAATCGCCACCCCAGGTGGTGCGGCGGGCGGCGGCCTTCACCGCGCCGAAGCGCGGCGCCGTCTCCGCGTCGAACATGTCGGGCGAGGTGCAGGAAAGCTCGGCCTCCGCCAGGCTGGCGCAGGGCCGGCAGCGCGGCGTGCCGCCGAAGGCGGAGCGGAAGCGGGTGGGCTGGCCAGCAACGCCGATCCAGCGTTCCCCGGTGGTCGGCTGGTCGATCAGCCCGAGGACCGGCACGCCGCGATGCAGCAGCCCGATCAGCGTGCCGAACAGCGGGCGGCCGGTGACGAAGGCGCGGGTGCCGTCGATCGGGTCCAGCACCCAGACCCATTCGGCGTCGGCATTGGTCTCGCCATATTCCTCGCCGATCACCCCGTGATCGGGGTGGCGCTCCGCCAGCAGGGCGCGAATCGCACGTTCGGCGCCGCGATCAGCCTCGGTGACCGGGCTGGCATCGCCCTTGGCTTCCACCAGCAAGGCGGAGCGGAACAGCGGGCGGATGACGGCACCCGCCGCCTCCGCCGCCGCTTCCGCCGCGGGCAGGAACTCCGCCGCCTGGCTCAGGGCAGCGGCGCCGGTTCGGCGGACAGCGTGCGCAGGAAGGCGATCAGGTCGGCGCGCTGGTTGATGCTGGACATGCCGGCATAGGCCATGCGGGTGCCCGGGATGGCGGCGGAGGGCCGGGTGATGAAGGCGTTCAGCGCCTCATAATCCCAGGGCTGGTCATGCTTCGCGCGCATCGCGGCGGAGTAGTTGAAGCCTTCCACATGCGCATGCGGACCGTTCACCACGTTCCAGAGGTTCGGACCCACGCCGCTCGGCCCACCCTGTACGAAGTTGTGGCAGGAGGCGCAGGCACGCTGGGCGATCTGGCGGCCGGTATCCGGATTGGCCGCGGCCAGCAGCGGGCCGATCGGCACAGCCTCCACCGGCGCGGCGGGTGCCGCGGCGGGGGGTGGTGCGGCCACGGCCAGCGCACTGGTCTCCAGCCGCTTCGGATGCACGATGGCATTGCCGATCACACCGGACACCATGAATGCGATGCCGGCGGTCAGTACCGCCGCGAACACCTTGTTGGCTTCCAGACTCATCCTGGAGTGTACCCTTCCGAAGCGCCGCTGAGGACCGCCGGTATTCGACCGCCGCACGGCCAGCATGAAAAGCAGGCCGAGGCGACGGGCTTGCGCCGGCCCCGGCCTGCCGTAAAACCCACCGGACAATATAGGCGCCGCCGGGGAACCACAACCCGGCCGCGCGCAGGACGCCAGGACATCATGCCCCATAGCACAACCGGCATCATCGCCTTCCAGGGCCTGCCGGGCGCCTATTCCGACCTGGCCTGCCGGCAGGCCTATCCGGGCTGGACCACCCTGCCCTGCGCCTCCTTCGAGGCGGCGATTGCGGCGGTGCGGGATGGCCGGGCGGGGCTGGCCATGCTGCCCTGCGAGAATTCGCTCGCCGGCCGGGTGCCGGACATCCACCGCCTGCTGCCCGACAGTGGGCTGCATGTGGTGGGAGAGCATTTCGAACGGGTCGAGCACTGCCTGCTGGCCCCGAAGGGCGCTTCGATCGCGACCCTGAAGCGCGCCCACAGCCATCCGGTGGCGCTCGGCCAGATCCTGAACCTGCTGCGTGACCTGAAGCTTCAGCCGGTGATCGAAGCGGACACCGCCGGCGCCGCCAGCCTGATCGCGGAGCGCGGCGGGGTGGAGGATGCGGCGATTGCCAGCGAGTTGGCCGCCGAGATCTACGGCCTGGAAATCCTGCGGAAGAATGTGGAGGACGCGGCGCACAACACCACGCGCTTCTATGTCTGCGCCACCACGCCCCTGGCGCCGCCCTTCGAGGCCGGGGACTGGGTGACCAGCTTCGTCTTCCGCGTCCGCAACATCCCCGCCGCGCTCTACAAGGCGCTGGGTGGCTTCGCGACCAATGGCGTGAACATGACCAAGCTGGAAAGCTACATGGTCGGCGGCGCCTTCACCGCCACGCAATTCCTGGCCGATGTCGACGGCCGGCCGGACGAGCCCGGGCTGGCGCGGGCGCTGGAGGAGCTTTCCTACTTCTCCGCCGATCTGCGCGTGCTCGGCACCTACCGCGCCCATCCGCTGCGGCTGGCGCAGCGCGAGGGGAACTGAGGCGCCGGCCGGCTGTCTACCGGGCAAGGTCTCCCATAATTGGATGAGTTCGGGTTTTGGACGCCATGCCAATGGCTTCCCGCCCCATCACGGTCTCCCGATCCTGACGGCCGGCCCCATGCCAGGGTGACGCTTTCGACAGCTTTCCCGCCGATTCACGCCGCATTTGCACTCTTCGCGTGAATGTGCGCGCGGCCAGGTCGGCCGAGGAGCGTTGCGGGATGGCGTGGGTGAAGTCGATGGGTGTGGGGGCCAAGCTGATCGCGGCCTTCGCGGTGGTGCTGGTGATCGCGGCCGGCGCGGGTGGGGTGAATGCCTACTTTCTGAACCAGGTTCAGCAATCCGTCGGCTGGAACGCGCATACGCGCAACGTGATCGCCCGGGTCGAGGCCTCGGTCAGCGCCATGGTGGACCAGGAGACCGGCCTGCGCGGCCATCTGCTGGAAGGCGCGCCAGCCTTCCTCGAACCGCTGCACAATGGCCGCGCCGTCCTGGCCGAATCCCTGGCCGAGGCCCGGCGGCTGACCAGCGACAATCCGGCGCAGCAGGCCCGCCTCGCGGATCTCGATCGCGCCGCGCAGAACTGGATGACGCAGATCGCCGACCGGCAGATCACCCTGGCCGCCAATGCCGCGACGCTGCCGGAGGCGCGGCGCATGGAAGCATCGGGAGCCGGCAAGACCTCCATGGATGCCGTCCGTCGCATCGCCGCGGAGATCATCGGCGTCGAGCGCGACCTGCTGACCCAGCGGCTCGCGGAGCAGGAGAAGGCCTTCACCGCGGCGACCTGGTCGCTGCTGCTGGGCGGCCTCGCCGCGCTGGTCGCCTCCATCCTGGCCGCATGGGTCATGCGCCGTGGCGTCGCCCAGCCGATGGCAAGGCTCGCCGCGCAGGTCGAGACCCTGTCGAAGGGCGACTACAGCATCACCATCGAGGGCGCCGGGCGTGGCGACGAGGTGGGCAGCCTCGCCAGGGCGCTGGACATCCTGAAGACCACGGCCGCCAGGGCCCGGACGCTGGAGACCGAGGCCGAGACCGCGCGGCTGCGCGCCGAGGAAGCGCGGGTGGAAGCCCAGCGCAGGCTGGCGAATGAGGTGGAGCAATCCCTGGGCGGCATCGCGGCGGCGCTGGGCCAGGCCTCCGGCGCCCTGCGCGACACCGCGGACGATCTCGGCGGCGTGGCGGATTCGACCGCGACGGAGGCCTCGGCCGCTGCCGCCGGCGCCGCGCAGGCCAGCAGCAATGTGCAGAGCCTCGCGGTTGCCTCCGAGGAAATGGCGGCCACCGTCGGCGAGATCACCCGCCAGGTGGCGGAGGCCGCCAGCGTCGCGCGCAAGGCCGCCACCGAGGCCCAGGCGACCGATGCCACCGTGCGCAACCTGGCGGAAGGGGCGCAGCGCATCGGCGATGTGGTGAAGCTGATCGCCGACATCGCCGGCCAGACCAACCTGCTGGCGCTGAACGCCACCATCGAGGCGGCCCGTGCGGGGGAGGCCGGCAAGGGCTTCGCCGTGGTGGCCAGCGAGGTGAAGGCGCTGGCCGGCCAGACCGCCAAGGCGACGGAGGAGATCGGCCGGCAGATTTCGGAGATGCAGGGCGCCACCGGGGCAGCCGTGGAAGCGATCACCACCGTGGGCACGACCGTGTCCCGCACCAATGAGATCGCCGCCGCCATCGCCGCCGCCGTGGAACAGCAATCCGCCACCACCCAGGAAATCGCCCGGAACGTCGCCGAGACCTCCCGGGGCACGCATGAGGTGTCCGAGAGCGTCACGCGGGTGACCGACTCGGCGCAGCAGACGCGCAAGGCGGTGGAAGGGCTGCGTGGCGCCGGCATGGAACTCGCCGGCCACGGCACTTCGCTGCGGCGCGAATTGAGCGCCCTGGTGGAGCGGCTGCGCGCGGCCGCCTGACCGCGAAGGCGACCGCTACGGTTCCGGCGCCAGCGTCAGAACCAGGTCCGGCTGCGGCCCCAGCGCCGCTTCCGGGGCGGCGATGTGCAGCGCCTCGCTGAGCACGCATTCCGCCACCAGCCAGCGCAGCCACCAGCCGAGGCGCGCCGGCCCGGCGCTGCCGCCGAGCCCCGGCGCGGCCAGCACCACCACCCGCCAGGGCAATGGCGCCGATGGGGCGGACCAGGCCTCCAGCCCGGGCATCACCTCGCCGATCAGGCGGGGCGCGGGCCGGTCGGCGAAGATCGCCTCGGACAGATCCGGCTCGGTTTCCCGCATTGCGACGCCCAGGAAGCTGGGGCGGGCAGACGCACCCGGCTCGGGCGGGATGTCGCGGCGCGGCAGGGCGGCAAGGTCGGCGCGCCGGGCGAGGCTGGCGGCACGGCCCAGAGCGCCAGATGCCTCCGGCACCCGCGCCTGAAGCACCTTGAGCAGGGTCAGCAGCAGCGCGTGGCAGCCGTCGATCGACAGGCTGCGGCCATCCTCACGCCAATAGCCGCCGGCATTGGGCTGCTGGGCGAAGGCCTGGCGCAGCGGCACCCAATCCGCCGCCAGCAGCGGGCGCGCGGCCGCCGCCTGTTCCCAGGCCGGCGACGCCTCGTCCGCCAGCACCGTCGCCCGGCGCGGCACCAGCAGATGCAGGGCCGGCACGCCCGCCGCCGTGGCCACGCGTGCCAGGGCCAGGAAGGCGTCGAGGGGTGGTGGTGGTGGTGGTGGCGCCGCCTCCGGAACCGGCACTGCCGGCCTGCTCGACATCGGGGGTGACGACTTCGGGGCTGCGGGTGCCGCCGTCGCGGCAGCTGGGAGGGGGGTCGCGGAGCCGGCGGGTCCGGATGATGGCATCGCCGCCGCCGGGGCGGCCGGGGCCGGGGTCCAGCCCGGCGCGGCAGGCGCTGGGGTCCAGTGCCGCGTCGGCTCCGGCGCTGGCCGGATGGCGGGGGGAGGCGGATCAGACCGCACCGGGTCCTGCTGTGCCGGCGCCGGCGGCTGTGCCGGAGCCCGCGGCGGCGGCGCCTCGGCTTCTGGCGGCGGAGCGACCTCGGAAACCCTTGGCGCAGGCGGGGTGGCGACCTTCGGTGCGGCGGGTGGCGGTGGGGCGGGGGCCGGGTCGAGGGTGGTCGGCTCCCAGCCCGCCGCGGCCTCCAGCATCTCCCGCATCCTTCGGGTCATGGCCAGGGTGGTCGCCGCCTGCCGGCCGGGCAGCAGCGCGCGTACCCGCACCCGGCCTTCCAGGATATCCTGCGGTGTCAGCGGTGCCGGCGCGCGCAGGTGGAAGCCGGGATTGCCGTCATCCCGCGCCACATCCGCGCGGCATTCCGCCAGCACCTCCAGCCCCCGCATCAGGCGCAGGATGGGCCGCGCCGCGCGGTCCTGCGGGTCGGCGGCCCATCCCACAACGACCTGCCCCTCCCGCAGCCCGTCGAGGAAACCGATCAGGCCGCGCGGCGGCGGGGGGGATGCGCCGGACATGGGGTCGCCCTCAGCGCGTTTCGTGCCGGGGACACGCCCCGGCGGAGGGGATGGGGGATGGCAGGGCCATGGCTAGAAGCCGGGCTGGCGCAGCGGCTCGACTCCGCCGCCCCGCGCCAGGCCGCGTCGCCGCAGGCAGTCGGTGAAGGCGCGGGACTCGGCCTCGGCGCGGGCCTGGCGGAAGCGTTCCTCGCTGGTCGGCAGGCCGATCACCACGCGGCGCGACTCCTCGGCCAGCGCAGGGGATTGCCGCGCCTCCTCCCGGCACGCGGCATGGGCCGGGCTTTCGGCGGTGGCGGCGGGGGCCGGCGCGCGCGTGCCGCAGCCGCCCAGCAGCAGCAGCGTGGCGAGGCAGGGGACCAGGCAGGGGGCCAAAAGCTTCATGGAGTCTGCTCCAGCCAGTCCTCGATCAGCCGGCGGGCGATGGAATCGACCCGCGGCAGGGAAAATCCATGGGCCGCCGGGTCCCGCAACTGATCGCGGGTGAACCAGCGGGCATCCTGCAACTCCTCCGGGTCGATGCGGATATCGTCCGACAGGCCCTCGGCATGGAAGCCCAGCATGATGCTGGAAGGGAAGGGCCAGGGCTGGGAGGAATGATACAGCACATCCCCCACCTCAATGCCCGCTTCCTCCATAACCTCCCGCCGCACCGCCTCCTCCAGGCTCTCGCCCGGCTCGACGAAGCCGGCGAGGGTCGAGAACATGGCGGTGTTCGGGAAGCGGTGGGAATGGCCGAGCAGGCAGCGCCCATCGCGCACCACCAGCATGATGACGGCCGGGTCGGTGCGCGGGAAATGCTGGGCGTTGCAGTTGGTGCATTGCATCGCATTGCCGGCGCTGCGCGGCGCGCATTCATGGCCGCAGACGCCGCAGAAGCGGTGCCGCGTGCGCCAGTGCATCAGCCCGCGCGCATGGGCGAGGACGGAAGCCTCCCCCGGCGGCAGCAGGCCGGCCACCTGGCGCAGGTCGGTGAAGCCGCCCATGCCTTCCGGCAGCAGCGGCAGCGGGTCCTCGGCCGCCGAGCAATCCACGGCGAAGACCGGGCGCTGCTCCCACATCCCGAGGAAGGCCCAGGGGCCGCCGGCCATGCGCACCGCCTCGGCGGCGGCACCTGTCAGCAGCACGGCCTCGGGGTGGCCGTCCTCCACACCCTTCATCAGGCTGCGGCTGCGCCAGACGGGGGTGAACAGGGTTTCGGGATGCGCCAAAGCGGCGGCGATCCACTCGGCGTCGTTCCGGCGGGTGTCCGCGCGGTCGATCGGGCTGCCTGTATAGGCGTTGGGGCGGCTGGCGGGGACTGAGAGCATGCGCGCGGACCCTGCCACGCGGCCGTGATGGGAGCAACCGAGCGCAAGTTGCATCTCATTGGCGACCGCGGTGCAGGATGATGTGCAGAACGCGTCCATCCAGTGCCAGCAGCCCAAGCCCGATCAAGGCCATGCCGCCGAACTGCGCCGCCGAAAGCCGCTCTCCCAGAAAGACCGCCCCCAGCAGGATGGCGCTGACCGGGATGAGCAGCGTGACCAGCGAGGTGTTCGTCGCGCCCGCCGTCGCGACCAGGTGAAAGAAGACGATATAGGCAAAGGCGGTGGACAGCAGCGCCAGGGCGGCCAGGGCACCCCAGATGCCGAGGCCAGGCATCCCGGCGGTCCATGGCCGGTCGATCAGCAGCACGAGCGGCAGCGCCATGAGGGTGGTCGCAGCAATCTGCCCAAAGGCCGCGACGGCCGGCTCGATGCCCATCCGCTTGAAGCGGCGACCATAGGTATTGGCGAAGCCATAGGACAATGCGGCCCCCAGGCAGCCCAGCACGCCCCAGAAGGCGCCGTCCGATCGCAGCGAAGCCTGCCCACCCAGCAGCACGGCGACGCCAGCGAGGCCCAGCGCGATGCCCGCCAGCCTGCTGCGCGAAAGCCGCTCATCCCCGGCCAGGAAATGGGCGACCAGGATGGAGAAGATCGGGGTCGTGGCGTTCAGGATGGAGGCGAGCCCGCTGCCGATGAAGGTCTGCCCCCAGAAGATCAGCGAAAAGGGCACCAGGCTGTTCAGCAGCCCCATGCCGAGAAAGGCCCGCCAGGACTCCACCGCCATCGGCACGGCGATCCCGCGCAGCCGAAGGTAGAGCCAGAGGGCCAGGGCGGCGATGCCGACCCGCGCCAGCACCACGGTCAGGGGTGGCATCTCGGCCAAAGCGAGCTTGGAGAAGAAGAACGAACCGCCCCAGAGCAACGAGAGAAGGCCGAGCAGCCCCCATTCGGCGGCGCGCATCCTGCGGGTCTCGGACACCTGGCGGAACCTTGTGGCGGTGATGCGCCCTGCATCGCGCATCGGCCCGGCCCTGCCTCGCCGGAATCGGACCTCATCCTCTCTGGCGCCCTCCGCATGGGGTAGGATGCCGGCATGACCGGCGAAGCGATGCTATGGGAAAGGGCGTGGACCCAGCGCGACCCCGCCTTTGACGGGCGCTTCTTCGTCTGTGTCCGGACCACGGGAGTGTATTGCCGCTGCGTCTGCCCGGTGCGGCTTCCCTTCCGCCGCAACGTGACATTCCTGCGGAGCGCCGCCGCCGCCGAGGCGGCGGGCTTCCGGCCCTGCCTGCGCTGCCGCCCCGAATCCGCCCCCTTCTCCCCGGCCTGGAAGGGCACCCTGGCGACGGTGGAGCGGGCCTTCAGGTTGATCGTCGAGGAGGGCGCGCTCGACGGGGAAGATGCCCGCGTCGCGCACCTGGCCGACCGGCTGGGGATGACGGAACGGCATATGCGACGGCTTTTCCTGCGCCACCTGGGCGCCACGCCCATGGCCGTGGCGCGCACGGCGCGGGTGCAGAGGGCCAAGCGCCTGCTGAGCGGCACGGAGCTCGGCATGACCGAAATCGCCATGCAGTCCGGATTCGGCAGCCTGCGCCGCTTCAACGCGGTCTTTGCCGAGGTCTATCGCCGCCCGCCCGGTGCGATCCGGCGCAATCCGCCCGGGGGCATTGCCCCAGGCGCCCGGAAGCCCGATATTGGGGGCGGAAGGTCGGCGACGGACGTGCCCCTCGCCAACCCGGTCAGGTCCGGAAGGAAGCAGCCGTAACGAGTTCTCGCGCGGGTCGCCCGCCGATCTTCCACCTTTCCCGCGGCCCTGGCATCCGGGCCCCCGCTTCCCGGACAGCGCCCGATGACCAGCGACATCTTCGGCGACCCGATCGCCCCCGAGCTTCCCGAACCGCCGCAGGACGGCCCTGGCCTGTTCGGTGATCCGGCCCCCGCCGCCCCGCCGGCACCCACGGCCCCGGCACCGGCCGTGACGGCGCCCGCCACCACGCCCTATCGCGTCCTCGCCCGCAAATACCGCCCCGCCACCTTCGCCGACCTGATCGGCCAGGACGCGCTGGTGCGCACGTTGAAGAACGCCTTCGCCCAGGGGCGGGTGCACCACGCCTTCATGCTCACCGGCGTCCGCGGCGTGGGCAAGACGACCACCGCCCGCATCATCGCCCGCGCCCTGAACTGCATCGGCCCGGACGGCAAGGGCGGGCCGACGCCGGAGCCCTGCGGCGTCTGTTCCGAATGCCGCGCCATCCTGGCCGACCGCCATCCGGACGTGCAGGAGCTGGACGCCGCCAGCAACAACGGCATCGACGATGTGCGGGAGCTGCGGGAACGCCTGCGCTTCCGCCCCGCCCAGGGCCGCTTCAAGGTCATCATCCTGGACGAGGTCCATATGATGTCCAACGCCGCCTTCAACGCGCTGCTGAAGACGCTGGAGGAGCCGCCGCCGGATGTGAAGTTCATGCTGGCGACGACGGAGCTGCGGAAGGTGCCCACCACCATCCTCTCCCGCTGCCAGACCTTTCGGCTGGCCCGCGTGCCGCAGGACGCGTTGCGCGGCCATTTTTCCCGCATCTGCGACCTGGAAGCGGTGCCCGCCGAGGCCGAGGCGCTGGCCATGGTGGCGCGCGCCGCCGATGGTTCGGTGCGCGACGGGCTTTCGATTCTTGACCAGGCCATTGCCCTGGCCGGCGGCGGCACGGTCACCGCCGCGCTGGTGACGGAAATGCTGGGCCTCGCCGATCGCGGCCTGGCGCTGGAACTGATGCAGGCGCTGATGGCCGGGGATACCGCCGCCGCCCTGGCGCTGACCGAATCGGCCCATGCCGGCGGCACCGACCCGGCGGTGATGCTCTCCGACCTGCTGGAGCTGGTGCATCTTCTGTCGCGCATGAAGACCGTGCCGGCGCTGAAGGACGACCCGGCCTTGCCGGAGGCCGAGCGCAGCCGTGGCGCGGCGCTCGCCGAATCGCTCTCCATCCCCGTGCTGGCACGGGCCTGGCAGATCCTGCTGAAGGGGTTGCAGGAGGTGGCGCAGGACGGCGTGAACCGCCGCGCCGCCGCCGAGATGGTGCTGATCCGCCTGGCCCATGTCGCCGACCTGCCGACGCCGGGCGACCTGGTGCGGCGCCTGACCGACCCGAATGCCGCCGCCAGCCCCGCGCCCGCCGCGCCACCTCCGGGCGATGGCGGCGGGCTGCGCGCCATTGCCGGCGGCGGCGGCACCGCGCTCGCCATGGCGGCGCCGGCCCCCGCCCCGGCCGTGGCGCCGATGCCGCAGCCTTCCAGCTACCGGGAGATCGTGGCGCTCGCCTCCGGCCGGAAGCCCAGCCTGCACGCGCATCTGCGGCTCAATGTGCATCCGGTGCGGGTCAGCCCCGGCCGCATCGAAATCCGCCCCCGCCCCGAGGCGCCGCGCGACCTGGCGCAGCAGCTCACCGCCTTTCTGCAGGAGGCGACCGGCGCGCGCTGGACCGTCACCCTGGTGAACGAAGGCGGCGAGCCGACCTTGGCCGAACAGGGCCGCACGGCGGAGGCCGACCGCCTGACCCTGGCGGAAAGCCACCCGCTGGTGCAGGCCGTGCTGGCCGCCTTCCCCGGCGCGAAGATCGAGGCGGTGCGCGATGCCTCGGTCGATGCCTATGGCCTGGCCCCGGCCATGGTGGCCGATCTGGTCGAGGGCCGTGACTTCGCCCCACCCGACGCGGAAGCGGCCGGGCTGGATGATGACCTTACGCAGGAGGACTGAGACGCCATGAAGAACCTCGGCAACATGCTGAAGCAGGCGCAGCAGATGCAGACCCGCATGCAGGAGATGCAGGCGAAGCTGGAGCAGACGGAGGTCGAGGGCGGCGCCGGCGGCGGCATGGTGAAGGTGCTGCTCTCCGGCAAGGGCGACCTGCGCCGCGTCTCCATCGACCCGTCGCTGATGGTGGCGGAGGACCGGGAGGTGCTGGAGGACCTGCTGGTCGCCGCCCATGCCGACGCCAAGCAGAAGGTGGAGGCGGCGATGGCGGAGGAGATGCAGAAGGCCACCGCCGGCATGAATATCCCCGGCGGATTGGGCGGCCTGGGTGGCCTCAAGCTGCCCTTCTAGAATCCCCACCACTTGCTGATTTCCCCACCACGTTGCTTCGCAACGCGGCGGGGGCCCCGGATGAGTGCTGATCCTTTGATGTTTGCCGCCCTGCCGTGGCAAAGCCACGGCAGGTTTCGGGCGGTGGCGGAGCGGCACGGTCGTCCCGATTCTGCGGTCTAGGAATGGGTCTGAGGATGTCTGACCGCGACCCGATCGAGCACCTGATCTCGCTGTTGTCGCGCATCCCCGGCCTCGGCCGGCGCAGCGCAAGGCGGGCGGCCTTGCGCATGCTGATGCGGCCGCAGGAGACGATGCTGCCGCTGGCCGAGGCGCTGTCCGCCGCCGCCGCCGCCGTGCGCCCCTGCGAGAGCTGCGGCAATCTGGACGCGCGATCCCCTTGCGGCATCTGCCGCGACCCCCGCCGCGACCGGCAACTGGTCTGCGTGGTGGAAGGCGTGGCCGATCTCTGGGCGTTGGAGCGCGCCCATGCGCATCAGGGGCTGTATCATGTGCTCGGCGGCACGCTCTCCCCGCTGGCCGGGGTGGGGCCGGAGGATCTGTCCATCGCCCCCCTGATGGCCCGCATCGCGGCGGAGGGGATGGAGGAGGTGATCCTGGCCCTGCCCGCCACCGTCGATGGCATGGCCACCGCCCATTACGTCACCGACCGCCTGGCGCCCACCGGCGTGAAGGTCACCCGCCTCGCCCAGGGCGTGCCGATGGGCGGTGCGCTGGATGTGCTGGATGAGGGCACCCTGGCGGCGGCGCTGCGGTCGCGGAGGCCGGTTTGAGCCGGACTGTTGCGATTGCACCGCCATCAGGCCTCCGATAGCGTCAGGCCATCGGGGGGGACCTATCATGGCCGATCTGGTGCTCGGCGAACCGGCCCATATCCAGGGCGATATCACCACCAACCGCTGGGTGGGTGCCCGCTCCGCCCGGGCGCTGGAAGACAGCCTCGGCTTTGGCCGCGGGCGCCTCGCGGCCGGCTGGTGGATCCTGCTTCTGAAGCAGCAGCTCCAGCCGGACGACTTCATCTTCGCCGGCCTCACCTTGCGCTCCGGCGGCCGGGAAGGCCTGCCCGCCGCCTCCCCCGACCTCGACGAACAGCGGCCCCATGTCCAGGACGTGATGCTGCGCGAGATGGGCGCCGCGAATCTTCGCGAATGCAAGGTCCGGAGCCTCGCCAGCGTCTCGCTCAGCGGGCCGGATCGCCTTGTGAAGGTCGTCCCGGTGACCCGTATCGCGCGGGCCGATACGCGACCCGATGTGGATTACCCGATGGGCGGCGGCGGGCTGCAATGGACGCTGATCCGCCCATGCCGCTTCCTGGTGGCCGCCAGGGTGGATGAGAACGGCATCGCCTGTACGCCCCGCTTTTCCGTCTTCCTCGGCGAATCGGCCAGCTACGACGATCGGGCGAGGCTGGCGCGCTACCTGGAAGCTGCGTGACGCGGCCAGCGACGTTCAGCGCTCCGCCACCGGAACCTCGTCCCGCCCATCGCCGATCGAGGGTGGCGGTTCCACCACGCCGCCCACGGGCGCCTTGCGCCGGCTGCCGATGCGGCCGGTCCAGGCCCGGGTGAATTCAGCGCCCAGCAGGAAGACCTGCGCCGAATAATACACCCAGAGCAGCACCACGATCAGCGCCCCGGCCGCACCGTATCGGGCCGCCACGCCGCTGCCGCCCAGATACCAGCCAATCAGCACTCGCCCGATGGTGAACAGGAAGGCCGTGACCAGCGCGCCCACCGCCACGTCGCGCCAGCGCAGGCGCCGGTCCGGCAGCACCTTGTAGATCGCGGCGAACAGCAGCGCGGTCAGCAGGAAGGACACGCCCATGTTGATCGCCCGCAGCACCGGGGCGAATTCGGGGAACATCATGTCGGTCCAGGCGCCCAGCGCCGCCAGCAGCGCACTGGCGATCAGCGAGACCAGCAGCAGGAAGCCGGTGGCGCCCACCAGCCCCATGCTGAGCAGCCGGGCGCGCAGCAGATAGGACACCGACATCGACGGCTCGGTGGTTTTCCAGATGGCGTTCAGCGCGCCCTGCAATTCGGCGAAGACCCCGCTCGCGGTGATCATCAGCACCGCCAGGCCGACAATGGCCGGCACGCCGGTGCCCTCCAGCCCCCCGGCATCGCGCACCATGGACTGCACCGCGGTGGCGCCCTGGCGGCCGACCAGCGCGACCAGTTGCTCATCCACCGCGCCCTGCACGATGGCCTCGCCGAAGAAGACGCTGGCGATGCCGACCGCCACCACCAGCAGCGGCACCAGGGAGAACATGGTGTAGCAGGCGATCGCCGCGCCGCGGGTCATCGCCTCGTCGGCGATATAGCCCCGGATCGTATCGGCAAGCAGGGCGCGGGTCCGGGCCAGCAGCATGGGCGTCTCCTGTCACTCAGGCATCAGAACGGTTGGCACCCGCGACGGTTGCGCGCCCTTCGCACCGCCCGGCTTGGCAAGAGCCGGCCGCTCGCGTAGGCGGGGCGGGCAGCACGGAGGCAGCGGAACGTGACGGACATCGAGATCGAGATCGCGGGGGACGTCTTCCCGGCCCGCTTCGAGGCGCAGGACGCGCCGAAGACCGTCGCCCGGTTCCGGGAACTGCTGCCCTTCAGCGACCGCATCATCCATGTGCGCTGGTCCGGCGAGGCCTGCTGGATCCCGATGGGAGAGCGCGACCTGGGCATCGGGCATGAGAATGCCACCAGCCACCCGGCGCCGGGCCATGTCATCGTCTATCCGGGCGGGGTCAGCGAGACCGAGATTCTGCTGGCCTACGGCCCCTGCTGCTTCTCCTCCAAGGCCGGGCAGTTGGCGGGCAACCACTTCCTCACCATCACCGACGGGCTCGACCGTCTGGCGAAGATCGGGCGGTCCGTCCTCTGGGACGGCGCCAAGAACATCACCTTCAGGAAAGGCTGAACCATGGGCGTGGCCATGATTGATTCGACCGTTGGCGAAGGGGCGCTCGCCGTCTCCGGCAAGCCGGTCGCGGTGCACTACACGGGCTGGCTGTTCGACGCCTCGGCGGCGGACAAGAAGGGCCGGAAGTTCGACAGCTCCCGCGACCGGGGCGAGGCCTTCCGCTTCAAGCTGGGTGCCGGCCAGGTGATCGCGGGCTGGGACCGCGGCGTGCAGGGCATGAAGGTGGGCGGCCACCGCACCCTGACCATCCCGCCGGAATTCGGCTATGGGGCGCGCGGCGCCGGGGGCGTGATTCCGCCGAATGCCACGCTGGTTTTTGACGTGGAGCTGCTGGAAGTCGGCTGACCGAGGCAAGGCCGGGGAGAAGGTATTCTCCCCGGACCCCTCATCTATTTTTGGGAATTGGCGCTGGGCATGTGGCCGGTCCTGAGCGCCTTGCCTGCATCCACATCGGTTTGCTATCTTCGCATCTGCATCAAGAGTTGGGCCGACGCCCAACGCCAACCTGCCTTCCCGGGCAAGGTGGCGCCTCCATTCCGGAGGGATGCGGCCGTTCCGGCAATTATTCGGGCAGCGCCGCCGTCGGTCCGTGGTTTGTGGAGGACGGCATGCTGGACAGCACGGGCGACCGCCCGGATTTTTCCCTGTTTCTCGGGCCTGACGACCAGGCGGAATTCGTCGGCACCGCGCAGTGGCGCGACCGCGCCGGGCGGTGTCGGCCCTGCCTTCTGTATGTCGTGCTGCACCGGCGGGGCGGGGAGGTCTGGACCCATGCCTGCCGCGTACCGCCCGACCGCCGCCCCGGCCATGTGACGCTGCATCTGGAACGCGCCCTGCCCGGCGACCGGCGGGCGGAGCTGGCGGCCTGGCTGCGGGAGGCTGCCGTCAGGGACGATTGACAGCGCCAGCCAGCGCGCGATCCTGCCGCCACAGGGCAGGAAACAAACACCATGAATCGCAGGACGATACTGGCTGCCGCCGCCATGGCAGGGCTGGCGCGACCTTCGCGCGCCCAGGGCCGCCCCGTGCGGCTGGTGGTGCCGGCGCCACCGGGGGGTGCCATCGACGTCATCGGCCGGCTCTACGCCCAGCGCCTGACGGCGCGCGGCGGGGCGGGCTGGGTGGTGGAGAACCGCGCCGGCGGCAACAACACCATCGGCGCGGCGGAGGTCGCCCGCAGCACGCCGGATGGCGCCACCTTCCTGGTCAATGCCGATATCCACCTGATGGGCCGCCGCGTCGTCCCCGGCCTGACCTACGACCCGATCGCCGATTTCACGCCCATCGCCCGGCTGGCCACCGCGCCCCTGGTCATCGTCGGCCATCCGGAGGCCAGCCGCGCCACCACCCTGGCCCAGCTTGCCGAACGGATGAAGGCGGCGCCGCGCGACTACACCATCTCCACCTCCGGCGCCGGGTCCATGGCGCATCTGGCGGCGGAGGGGTTGAAGCGCCGCGTCGGGGCCGATGAAGCCGTGGTGGCGCATTACCGGGGCACCGCGCCGGCCATCAACGATGTGGTCGCCGGCAATGTGGCCTTGATGGTG
Source organism: Falsiroseomonas oleicola (assembly GCF_019029495.1). Classification (GTDB taxonomy): domain Bacteria; phylum Pseudomonadota; class Alphaproteobacteria; order Acetobacterales; family Acetobacteraceae; genus Falsiroseomonas; species Falsiroseomonas oleicola. The sequence continues at coordinate 12,939 of NZ_JAERQM010000007.1, read as the reverse complement.
GCGCCCCTGCTCTCCGCCCAGCCGCTGGTCCAGGCCGGCCGGCTGCGCGCCTTCGCCGTCGTCTCCCCCACCCGCAGCGCCGCCATGCCCGATGTGCCGAGCGTCGACGAAGCCGGGCTGCCGGGCCTGCATTTTCTTCTCTGGTACGCTGTCTGGGGGCCGCGCGGCTTCTCGCCCGATGCGGCGGCAACCCTGGCACAACACCTCAACGCCATCGGGCGGGAGACGGAGATCGCGCAGCGGCTGACGGCGATGGGCGCCGAGGCCTTCACCACCGACACCCCCCAGAACTTCGCCGCCTTCATCGCGACGGAGGATGCGAAGAACGCGCGCATCGCCGAGGCCGCCGGAATCAAGCCTGAATGAGCGAGCCGATCCTGGTCGCCGGCGGCGGCATCGGCGGGCTGGCCACCGCGCTTGCTTTGGCCCGGCAGGGTTTTGGCGTGACGGTGCTGGAGAAGGCGGTGGCGATGGGGGAGGTCGGCGCCGGCATCCAGCTCGGCCCCAATGCCTTCCACGCCTTCGACTGGCTCGGCATCGGCGAGACCGCGCGGGCCATGGCGATCCATGTGGACAAGCTGCGGCTGATGGATGCGCTGACGGCGGAGGAGATCTGCCATATCGACCTCGGCGAGGCCTTTCGCAGTCGCTTCGGCGCCCCCTATGCCGTCATCCACCGCGGCGACCTGCACGCCGTTTTTTTGGCAGGCTGCCGCGGCAGCGATTCCATCACGCTGCGCACCTCGGCGGAGGTTGTCGGGTATGAGCAGGATGGCGGCGGCGTCACCGCGCATCTTGCCAATGGCGAAAGGCTGCGCGGGCGGGCGCTGATCGGCGCGGATGGGCTATGGTCCAAGGTGCGCCGGCAATTGGTGGGGGATGGCGCGCCGCGCGTTTCCGGCCACACCACCTATCGCAGCGTGATCCCGACCGAGCAGATGCCGGAATCGCTGCGCTGGAACGCGGCGACGCTCTGGGCCGGCCCAAAGTGCCATATCGTGCATTACCCCTTGCAGGGCTGGGCTTCCTTCAACCTGGTCGTCACCTGCCACAACGACGCGCCCGAGCCCGTCGCGGGCAAGCCGGTCTCCGCCGGGGAGGTTTTTGCGGGCTTCGAGCATGTGCACCCCCTCGCCCGGTCGATCATCCATCAGGGCCGCGACTGGAAGCTCTGGGTGCTCTGCGACCGCGACCCGGTCTCGAACTGGGTGCAGGATCGCGTGGCTTTACTCGGCGATGCCGCGCATCCCACGCTGCAATACCTGGCGCAGGGCGCCTGCATGGCGATGGAGGATGCGGTGTGCCTCGCCCAGATGATGCATGCGCATGACGGCGATGTGGCGCCGGCGCTGGCCGCCTATCGCGATGCGCGGCTGCTGCGCACGGCGCGGGTGCAATTGCAGTCCCGCGCCGTGGGCGACCACATCTACCACCCGGCCGGGCCGCATGCGGCGCTGCGCAACAGCATCATGGCCGCGAAGACGCAGACCGATTGGCAGGACATGCTCGCCTGGCTCTATGGCGGGTCACAGGAGGAAACGAGATGAGCGACGCCGTGGCGCATGCGATCCGCGAGCTGGTGCTCGCCAACCGGATTCTGGCGCGGGAGGATGTGATCGACGATTTCGGCCATGTCTCGCTGCGCCATCCGGAACGCGCCGACCGCTACTTCCTGTCGCGCAGCCGCAGCCCGGTGGCGGTGACGGCGGATGACATCATGGAATTCGAGCTGGACGGCACGCCGGTCGCGCAGAACGGGCGGCGCATGTATTCCGAACGCGCGCTGCATTCCGCCATCTTCATGGCGCGGCCGGATGTGATGTCCGTGGTCCACCACCATGCGCGCAGCGTCATCCCCTTCACCGTGGTCCGCACGCTGACCCTGAAGCCGATCTTCCACATGGGTAGCGTCATGGGCTCCGACGTGCCGCTCTGGGACAGCCAGCCGGAATTCGGCGACACCAACATGCTGATCGACGACCTGCCACGCGGCCATTCCCTGGCCCGCGCGCTGGGCGCCAACCGCAGCGTCATGCTGCGCGGCCATGGCGCCTGCAATGTCGGGGTGAACCTGCGCGCCGCCGTCTTCACCGCCGTCTACATGAAGCACAATGCGGAGATGGTTCTGGCCAGCATCCCGCATGGCGCGCCGGACTATCTGACCCCGGGCGAGGTGGAGAAGACCGCAGCCATGCTGCTCTCCGACATGCCGCTGGCCCGCGCCTGGGACTACTGGATCACGCGGGCAAACTACGGCGGAATCTGAGGCCCGCCCGCCGCCTGGGCACAGCGCTCAGGCGGCGCGGTCCTGGGTGGCGCCGATCAGCACATGCAGCTCATATTCCGGCACCGCCCGGCCATAGAGCCAGCCCTGCGCTTCCGTGCAGCCTTCCGCCCGCAGCATCGCGGCCTGTGCGGCGCTTTCCACACCCTCCGCATTGCAGCGCAGGCCGAGCGCCTGGGTGATGGCGATGACGGCGCGGATGATGGCCATGGATTGCGGGTCGTTCGACAGGCTGTGCACGAAGCTGCGGTCGATCTTGATCTTGTCGAAGCGGAACTTGTGCAGATAGCCGAGCGAGGAATAGCCGGTGCCGAAATCATCCATGGCGACGGAGACACCCATCTCCCGCAGCGCGCCGAGCGTCGCCAGGGTGCGGTCGGTGTCGGTCAGCAGCACGCCCTCGGTGATCTCGATCTCCAGCCGCTCCGGATCCAGCCCCGTCGTCTCCAGCGCATGGCGCACCGCGCGCAGGAAGTCGTTGCTCTGGAAGTGGTTGGCGGAGATGTTCACCGCCATGCGCTGCCCCGGCCAGCGCTTGGCCGTGGCACAGGCTTCCAGCAGCACCCATTCGCCGATGCGGTTCAGCAGGCCGACTTCATCCGCCAAGGCGATGAAGCGGTCGGGCATCACCAGGCCGCGCCGGGGATGCGCCCAGCGCAGCAGCGCCTCCAGCCCCACCACGCGCTGCGTCGCCAGATCCACCTGCGGCTGGTAGTGCAGACGCAACTGGCCGCCGGCCACGGCCTCCCGCAGGTCGCGCTCCATCTCCCGCCGTTCCTGAAGCGCCTGGTTCATCTCGGCGGAGAAGAAGCGGTAGGTGCTGCGGCCCTCGGCCTTGGCGCGATACAGCGCCGTGTCGGCGTCGTGCAGCACCTGTTCCCCGGCGACCGTCTCCGCACCCTCCGCCACCGGGCCGCTCAGCGCGATGCCGATGCTGGTGCCGATATGCGCCAGGTTGCCATGCAGTTCGAAAGGCAGCGACAGCCGTTCCACCAGCCGCGCCGCCAGCGCCTCCGCCGAGCGCGGCTGTTCGGCATTGCTTTGGATGATGGCGAATTCGTCGCCGCCGAGGCGCGCCAGCGTGTCGCTGTCGCGCAGCGTGGCGCCCAGCGCATTCGCCACCTGGCGCAGCAGCTCGTCGCCCGCCGCATGGCCCAGCGTGTCGTTCACCTCCTTGAACCGATCGAGGTCGAGCGCCAGCACGGCGAAGCCGGTGCCGTAGCGGCTGGCGCGCAGCGCGGCCTGGGCCAGCCGGTCATGGAACAGCCGGCGGTTGGGCAGGCCGGTGAGCTGGTCATGCGTCGCCAGATAGGTGGCGCGGCCGATCGCCCGTTGCAGCATGCGCAGGGGCAGCATCCGCAGCGCGGCATAGGCGCCGGCCGCCGCCAGCAGCGCCAGCACCGCCACCACGGCGGTGCGCCACAGCATTGGCCGGAGGGAGCGCTCGATCACCGCGGCGCCCACCACCGTGCCGCTGTCATAGACCGGCTCCCGCAGCTGTTGCCGCGGCCAGGCCAGGTCCATCACCACCTGCGCCCGGACCTTCCCGTCCAGGTCCTGCACCCAGAGGCTGGAATCGGTGCCATCGCCCGCATGCAGCAGGCCGCGCAGCCGGGCGTCCTGATAGATCCACAGATCGGGCATGCGGGTGGCCATCTGGGTGATGCCATGCGCGATGACGCGGACTTCCGCCCGCATCGCCGCGTTTTCCTCCCGCCAGGCGGACCAGGCATGCATCGCGGGCACCGCGAGCGCCAACAGCAGGGCAATGGTGGCGGCGAAGCCGCTGACAACCCGCGCCAGCGCCGCTTCGGCATCCGCCGCGCTGGCCTCGCCCGGCCGAGCGTCCGGCATCGCCCTCTCCCCCAGCCTGCTCATGCCGCATGCTCCGTCACGGGCAGGAAGCCGGAATCGCGCAGCCTGCGCTGGGCCTGCGGCGTGCCGAGGAAGCGCAGCACGGCCTGCACGAGGGGTGGTGCATCGCTGCGGGTCACGGCGAAGATGCCACGCGCGAAGCGATAGCTGCCTGCGGCCATGGCCTCCAACCCCGGGGGGACGCCATCCAGCGCCAGCAGACGCAGCTGGCGGTGCTCGGCGCGTGTCTGGCCCAGCGTGGTCAGGCCGAAAGAACCGGGAAGCTGTTCCAGCAGCTCGGCATTCTCCTGGTCCGACACGGCCAAGGCGAGGCCAGGTCGGTTCAGCGCCCGCTGCATCACCTCGGCCATGGCCGGGCTGGCGGTGGCCATCACGGCCCAATCCGTCTCGCTGCGGTCGCGCAGCACCAGCCGGACCTGTCCACCGCGCGGCCAGTCGGCTGTATCGCCCGACAGAATGGCGACCGCCTCCGCCTGGCTCAGCCCCTCGACCGGCGTGTCATGACGCGTGGCAAAGGCGACAGGGGTGCGTGCGAGCGGCTGGGCCACCAGCCCCATGGCCTGCTCCTCCGGCCGCGGCATGCGGGAGGACAGCGCGATATCGACCAGCCCGCTGCGCAGCGCCGCCAGCCCGCCGGAGGTGCCGAGACTGTCGAGCACGACGACACCCGGCCCATTCTCCGCTCCACGATACAGGTCGAGCAGGCGCCGGGTGATGACCAGCGCCATGCCGGTGCCGCCGATCCGCAGCGGGGCCTCCGCCCCGGCCAGCACAGGCGACAGCGGCAGCAGCGCGAGCAGGCCGCGACGGCCCAGGGCGAAGGGGTACTCCATCGCCCCATCCTGCGCCGTGAGGACTTAAGGCGCGGTGACTAAATGCATCGCGCTCCAGGCGGCGCGAACCAGCTCTCGAATCGGGCGAAGGTGGCCTCGGCCCCGGCGATCATCCCGGCGAGCCGGCCGGATTCCGCGCCGCAGGCCTCGATCGCCGTGCAGCATTCGCGCCACATCGCACCATGCCGGGCGCCATAGCCGCGCAGGAAGCTGCGCCCATCCTCGCCCGGCAGAACCCCGTCCAGCGCCCGCGCCAGATGCTGGCCGCCCAGGGTCGAACCCTCCATCACATAGAGGCAGCCCATGGCGAAGCCGGCGCAGGATGGGGCGGGCAGGTCGGCGACGGCGGCGAGCGGCGGCGCCCGCAGCGCGACCAGATCGGCCACCAGCATCGGCGACCGCCGCCGCTGTTCGAGCGTGATGCCATAGGGCAGCAGGGAGGGTCCGCCACCCAGCGCCGCCTCCACCCCCAGGTGGAAGCCCAGCAGCCGCCGCAGCAGCAGCACATATTCGCCGGTGTCGATGCGGCCCGAGGCCAGCCGCGCGAAGACTGGCACGCCATGCAGCCGTTCATGCACGGCCCCGGTGGCCTGCCGCAGCGCCTGCCTGGCGGCATCCCCCGGCATGGTCTCAGCCATCCCCGGCGGGCGGCGGTGTGCTGGCGTGGCGGATCAGCGTCTCCAGCACCGTGGCGGTGCGGGCGACGGAGGCGCGGACCGATTCGAGCAGGTCCGGCATCTGCGCCACATCCACGCCATCGGCGATCTCCAGCGCCGCGAGCTGCGCATTCTCCACCACCGAGGCCAGGATCGCCTGGTAGGCGAGGTCCGCCTGGCGGTCGAAGCGGCCGGCGGGGCGGCGGCTGCCGGCCTCGATCCCGGCCTGGAAGCGGCGGCGCGCCGCCTCCGCCGCCTTGCGCTCGGCCAGGTCGTTGAACAGGAAGACGAAGCCGAGCACGCGATCGGGGGCGGAGAACACCGGATCGGCGCGCACCAGCACCGGGCGGCCCCCGGTCTGGCCGGCGCCCTGGCCATCGGCCAGCCGGATCTCCCCGCGCCAGGACCGGCGATTCTCCAGCACGTCGCGCAGCCGCCGGCCCACCTCGGCGGAATCGGCGAAATAGGGCAGCAGATGGTCGATGCGGCGCGGCGCGGCGCCGCGCAGGCCGGGCAGCAGCCGGTCGAAGGCCTCGTTGCGCAGGTTGATATTGCCGGCCGGGTCGCAGATCACCACCGGCTGGGCGGAAAGCCCGACCTGCCGGCGCACCTGGGCCAGCTGGTCCTCCGCGATCAGCATGCGGACGGAGCGGAACTGCAGCACCACATCGGTGACGGTGTCGCCGATCAGCCGCGCGGTGGCGAGGTCCTTGGGCGACCAGGGCTCCGCCCGCCCCTCCACCACCTGGTTCCATTTGGCGAAGGACCGGCGCGGCGACAGGTCGCGCGGATCGTCGCCCACCATCACCGGCTTGGTCGGATCGCCGCCCCAGGTCACGGTGGAGACCTGCTCCGGCCGGAACCAGATCAGATACTCGCCGAGCGCCGTGGAGATCGGCGCGGCCAGCACACCGCTGGCCACCCGCGTCAGCCCGGCCAGATGCAGCGCCTCCCCCGACAGGGCACAGGTCGCGATGACCGGGGCGCGCGGCCGGCTGTCCAGCCAGGTGCCGAGGTCGCGCAGCCCGGCGGTGCCGGGCACCTCGCCGGCGGTCTGGATCTGGCCCTCGAACAGCAGGGCGGCGCCGCTGGCGCCCATCGGCAGCAGCAGGGTCTGGGCATTGTCGAACAGCGCGGTGCGCCAGTCGCCATCGCGGGTGATCGCCTCGATCATCCGCTGTTCCAGGCGGCGCACGGCGAGTTCCGCCTGGGACTGGACGAAGGATTCCAGCGCGGCGATGCGGGTGCCGACGGCCTCCGCCAGCAATTCGGTGACGGCGCGCATCGCGAAGGGGGTGCGGCGCGGGGTCTGGTGATGGCAGGAAATCAGCCCCCAGAGCCGCCCGCCCACCAGGATGGAGGCGACCAGCGTCGCGCCCACGCCCATGTTCTTCACATACTGCACATGCATGGGCGAGGTGCTGCGCAGGATGCACAGCGACATGTCCAGGTCCTGCCCGGTCAGCGGCGACAGGCGGGGCTCCAGCGGCACCGGCGCATAGTGGATATCGGTCACCACCCGGACGCGGCTGCGGATATAGAGCCGCCGCGCGATGGCCGGGATGTCGGAGGCCGGGTAGCGGTTGCCGAGATAGGGCTCCATCCCCGCCGCATGTTCCTCGGCCAGGACCTCGCCATGGCCGTCCTCGTCGAAGCGATAGACCATGACGCGGTCATAGCCGGTCAGGCGGCGGAAGATGCGACACACCTCCTCGCAAAGCGGGCGCAGGGCATAGCTGCCGAGGATCGCCTGCAAAGCGGGTTCCAGGCGCTGCGTCGCGTCGTCATCCGGCGCGGCACGTTCGAGTTCCAGCACCAGCCCGCCGCCGGCCGGGCGGTGGATCTGCGCATCCAGCGGCACGCCCACCTGGCCCGGCGGAATGCGCGCGGCGGCCGGCACCACATCCAGCGCATCGGCCAGCAGCGGCGCGATGGCCGCGGCGATGTCGGGCGCGATGGCGCCGAGGCGCTGGCCCTGGGCCGGGGTGGACAGGCCGAGGAAGGCGGCGGCATTGGCGCTGGCCTGGAGCACCGTGAGGTCAGGCTCCCGCAGCAGCAGCAGTGCGCCATGCGGCTGGATCGAGGCGGCGAGATGAATCTGCTCCCGCTCGCAATTCGACAGGTCGGCGGTGCCGAAGGCCGGGGATCCGGCGGATCCGCCGGGCAGGTCGATGGTCACCGCGCGCCGTCCTCGCTGGCCTCGCGCGATTCGCCAATCTCGTAGCGCTCCAGCTTGGCATAGAGGCTCTGGCGGCTCAGCCCGAGCGCATCGGCGGCCGCGGTGCGGTTGCCATTGGCCAGCCGCAGCGCCTGCTCGATGCAGGCGCGTTCCACCAGCGCCGCGGTGTTGCGCACCATCATCGGCAGCGGCACCCGGCCGACATCATTGGCCAGCGTGCCGAGCGCGGCGCGGAGCGCGGCCGCCTCCCCCGAAGGCAGCACGCGGCGGCCGACATCGCGGATGATGAGGCCGGTCATGCGCAGCCCGTCGCGGCTGACGGCGCAGCCGGAGATCTCCACCTCGACCTCCGAGCCGAGATTGCCGGTGAGCTGGGTGGTGAACAGCCGGGCTTCCCCATGCTGGGCGATGGTGGTCAGCAGCACGCCGGCATCCATGCCCGGCTGGGCCAGCCAGCGGTCCAGGCGTTCGCCGATGATGGAGGCCTCGGTGCCGGCCTGGGCCAGGTCGAGGAAGGTGCGGTTGGCGCGACGGATCGTGCCATCCTCGTCCAGGGCCACGAAGCCGTCCGGCAGATCCTCCAGCAACTCATCCCCGCGCAGCTTCTGGGCGCGGGGCAGCGTGGTGGCCGCGGCGGTCGCGGCGGGGCTGAGCTGGATCAGGAAGACCGGTCCCGGCGTGCGCGCCATCAGCGAGGCGCGCAGCAGCCAGGGCGTCGCCTCCGCGCCCAGATGCACCATGATGCCGGGCGCGCGCCCCTGTTCGCGGGCGCGCAGCAGCACATCGCGCAGCGCGGCGCGGTCGCGCGGCGCGACCTCGTCGGAGAAATTCCAGCCCGGCGCCATGCCGAGTTCGCGGATCGCCGCCGGATTGGCCTCGACGATGCGGAGCGTGGAGGCGGCGATGACCAGCACGGCCTCGGAGGAGGCATCGAACAGCAGGCGGGACCGGGTCTCGATCTCGCGCAGCTTCCAGTAGTCCTGTTCGCGCGCCTGCTGCGCCGCGACCAGGCGCGATTGCAGCTCCGCCACCGCCTGCAGGTTCTTGCCGACGGCGATCAGCCCGGCCTGACCGCCAAGCCGGACGGTGGTGTATTCGATCGGCAGTTCGAGGCCGGAGGGAAAGCGCTGGGTGATCTGGAGATAGGCGGAGACGCCGCTGGCGCGCGCATCCTCCACCATCCGCCGCACCTGGAGGCCCGCGATCTCCCCCACCGTTTCCATCCAGGGCCGCCCGAGCCAGTCCTGCACCCGCTCCGATGGAATGGCGTCGGAGAGGCTGGCGTCGCGAATGACCCCCTCCCAATCCAGGTTCAGGGTGATATCGGGCTGGATGACGGCGACACGGGTCATGCGGGAATCCGATTGATCGGCCGGCCCCATGACGGCCACCGGTACGGCTGGCGCATCGGTGAGGCGACGGGACACGGCACGACGAGATGTGTACCCATATGACGACACAGTCCATATGGATAAACCACCTTGTCTCCTAACTGGGGAAACGCGACCTGAACGTCAAGTTATATTGACGACAATTCGACCGATTTTGGCTGATTCCGTCCACTCAACTTGACATAGGGCGAGGCCTGCCGCCCAATCCGCCCATGCTATCGCGCGGAGATTCACCCGTCCTGGTGGTCGGGGCCGGGGTTGGCGGGTTGGCGGCGGCCATCCATCTGGCCGCCGCCGGCCGCCCCGTTCTGGTGCTGGAACGCGCCGCGGCGCCGGGCGGGCGGATCCGACGGCTGCATCCGGGCGGCCTGGCGGTGGATGCCGGGCCGGCGGTGCTGACCCTGCTGCCGGTGTTCCAGGCGCTGTTCGCCGCCGGCGGGGCGCGGCTGGAGGATCATCTGATGCTCCGCCCGCTTGCCGTGCTTGGCCGCCATATCTGGCCCGATGGCCAGCAACTCGACCTGCTGGCGGACCGGCGGGCGGCGGAGGACGCGATCGGCGATTTCGCCGGCCCGGCGGCCGCGCGCGGCTTTCGCGACTTCATGGCCCGCGCCACCCGCTGCCACGACGCGCTGGAAGCGCCCTTCCTGACCGCGCAGCGGCCCGGGATGCTGGCGCTGGGTGCGCTGGCGGGGAAGCTCGGCACCTCCCCCTTCGGCACGCTGTGGGATGCGCTGGGGCGGGATTTCGACAATCCCCGGCTGCGCCAGGTGTTCGGCCGGATGGCGGCCTATGTCGGCTCCTCCCCGCTGCTCGCCCCGGCCACGCTGATGCTGGTGGCGCATGTCGAGATGTCCGGCCTGCACGGCATCGAAGGCGGCATGGGACGGCTGGCGGAGGCGTTGGCGGCGGTGGCGGTGGCGCAGGGGGTGGAAATCCGTCACGGCGCGACGGTGGCGGAGCTGCTGGTGCAGGGCGGCCGCATCGCCGGGCTGCGCCTGGCCGACGACACGCGCATCGCGGCGCGGCGGGTGGTGCTGGCCGCCGATGCGGCGAGCCTGGCCGCCGGGCATTTCGGCGCGGCGGCGGCCAAGGCGGTGCCGCGCCTGCCGGCCGCGCGCCGGTCCTTTTCCGCCTTCGGCTGGGCCATGGCGGGGCGGGCCGAGGGGCCGGACCTGCCGCGCCAGACGGTGTTCCACCCGGCGGACCCGGTCGCCGAATATGCTGCCCTGGCCCGGGGCCAGATGCCGGAGGTGCCGACCGTGACGCTCTGGGCCCAGGCGCGGCACGACCCCGCCCCCGCCCCAGACGGCGCCCCCGGTGGCGCGGAACCGCTGATGACCCTGGTCGCCGCCCCGGCCCGCGCCGATGCGCGACCGGCCGACCCGGCCCCAGTGGAGGCGGCCAGCCTGGCCGCCATGGCGCGCGCGGGGGTCACACTGCGCCGGGACGCCGTGCTGGCGGTGACGCCGCGGGACTATGAGGCGGAGGCGCCAGGCAGCGGTGGCGCGCTCTACGGCCAGGCGGTGCATGGCTGGCAATCGATTTTCAGCCGGCCGGCGGCGCGCACCGCCTTGCCAGGCCTTTATCTGGCCGGCGGCACCACCCATCCGGGGGCGGGGCTGGCCATGGCGGCGCTGTCGGGGCGGCTGGCGGCACAAGCGGTGATGGGGGATCGCGGATGACGGCAGCGGGCTGGGCCTTCGACCGCAAGGCGGGGCCACGCGGCTATGGCTGGTGGTATCTGGACGCGCTGAGCGCCGATGGCCGGCATGGGCTGACCATCATCGCCTTCATCGGCACCGTCTTCTCCCCCTGGTACAGCCTGGCCAAGCGCGGCGGCGCCGCGGCGGACCCGGAGAACCACTGCTGCCTGCATGTCGCGCTGTATGGCGCGCCCGGCGGCTGGGCGATGACCGACCGCCGGCGCGGCGCGCTGCGCCAAAGCGCCGATGTTCTGCAGATCGGCCCGAGCGCCCTGCACTGGGACGGCGAGGCCCTGACCGTCCGAATCGAAGAAATCACCGCCCCCCTGCCCCGCCCCCTGCGCGGCAGCGTGGTGCTGCGGCCGGAGGCGCTGTCCACCCGCGCCTTCCAGCTCGACTCCGAGGGGCGCCACCATTGGCACCCGATCGCGGCGCGGGCCTCGGTGGAGGTGACGCTGGAGAGCCCGGCGCTGCGCTGGTCCGGCGCCGCCTATTTCGACACGAACTGGGGCAGCGCCCCGCTGGAACAGGATTTTGTTGGTTGGGACTGGTGCCGGGCGCCAATGCCCGACGCCACCGCCATCCTCTACAACGCGCAGCGGCGCGACGGCACGGACCAATCCCTGGCCCTGCGGGTGGGGCGGGACGGCGCGGTGACGGATTTCGAGCTGCCGCCCCCGGTGGAACTGCCCAGAACCCTGTGGCGCATCGCGAGGCCGACGCGGGCGGAGGCGGGGCAGGCGCGGCTGGTGCGGACGCTGGTGGATGCGCCCTTCTATTCCCGCTCCGAAATCCGCACCCGGCTGCTGGGGCAGGAGGCGACGGCGATCCATGAAAGCCTGTCGCTGGACCGCTTCGCCTCCCCCGCCATGTACGCCATGCTGCCCTTCCGGGTGCCGCGGCCGCTGCGGTGAGTTGGCGACACCATCCGCGGCCGGCATCTTCCGCCGGCCGAGCGGCCGAAGGCCGCCGCCACATGTGTGGCGAAGCCCAGCGGCCGGAGGCCGCGCCCGGCGTTTGAGGGTTCTCAGCGCCGCAGGCGCTGCGCCAGGTCGAACAGATGGGCGGCGAAAGCCGCGACCAGTGCCATGGCGACGAAGGGCCAGCCGGCCCCGGTCAGCGCCGCGCGCAGCGCCAGCACCAGGGCCACGCCGGGCAACACGAGCCCGGCCAATGCCAGCCGGGACAGGCCGCGCCCCGTGCGGCGGCGCCAGGCCAGCAGCAGCAGCGCCTCCGCCGCCAGCACCAGCAGGATGAGGTCGGCGACGCGGCCGGAGGCGAAGAAATCCGCCATCATGCAGCCCCTGACACAACTGAAACTGACCGAGGTTTCATCAACCGCCACCTTGCGCTACCACACTCGCCTGCCACTTTGGCGGTGTGGGGCGGGCCACAACAAGCCGCTAGCCGGCACATGTCCAGGAACCAAAGGCCAGTCTCGTTCTTATCGGATTGGCTCGGGCGGACTTCCAAGGAGGATGCTTCGAATGCGATTTCTGACTTTCACCCTGACCACGGCCCTCGCTCTCGCCCCTTTCGCCGCCAAGGCGCAGGAGGGTGACGCCGCCGCCGGCCAGCGCGTGTTCAACCAGTGCCGCGCGTGCCACACGATCAATGAGGGTGGCCGCAACGGCGTCGGCCCGAACCTGCATGGCGTCGTCGGCCGCGCCGCCGGCTCGATCGAGGGCTTCCGCTATTCGGCGAACATGCAGGAATGGCGCACGGGCCAGAGCTGGACCGAGGAAAACCTGCGCACCTATCTCGCCAATCCGAAGGCGCTCCTGCCGCGCGGCAGCATGTCCTTCGCCGGCCTGCGCAACCCGACCCAGATCAATGACGTGATCGCCTATCTCAAGGCCAACTGAGGTCTCGGCGGTCGGTCGGCGCTGGGGAGCGCCAACCGGCCGTCACGACCTAACAGGCTGCGGAAATTCGGCTGTTCAGAACGGCTCCAACCTGATTCGCTGCGGTTGTAGGAAGCGGCGGCGGGTTGAGGCGATGCGCGGGACGGATCG
>NZ_JAERQM010000006.1:15114-403067 GCF_019029495.1 Falsiroseomonas oleicola | reverse complement strand
CCCCAGCGCCGGAGGGGATCGAACGCGACCGCGTCTCCCTTACAGCGCCGGCCGCCCCCGTCCGCGCCATCCAGCAGCCTTCATGAATTATGCGGGCTAGGCACGGCATCAAAGCTTGGCCCTTCGTTCGCGCAATGCTCAGGAACTGGGGCGAAACCGGTCTGCCGGGTCTCGCCGATGACCTGATGGCCTTCATAGACCAGCCAGAGCATTTTGAGGAAAGCGGCGACTGGTACTTCTCGCTGGTCGCCAACGACCCCGAGCGCGGCGCTTTCACGGAGCAGGAGCTCAGGAGCATCCGTGATGGCCTGAACAAGTCGTTCGAAGAGGGCGACGTAAGCATAGAGGACTGGACGCTCGTCTGGTTCCTCATCGCCACGGGCGTTCGGCCGGTGCAGATCGCCAGGATGAAGCGGCGTGACGTCATCGTCACGAACGGCCCCGAGGGCAAGGAAGTCACACTGCTCATCCCTCTGGCTAAGGGGCAGCAGCAGGTCAACAAGGCACGCTGGAGACGGAAGGCGCCGTCGGTCCTGGCAGAGGTGCTTCTGCGTTACCTCCAGTTGCCGCAGTTCGCGTCCGGTGAACCGGGAGCACCATTGTTCTGCGTACAGTCGAATGAGGTTTCGGATCGCCTTCGCAGGGTGTTTCGAACCGTTAAGACCGTCTCGGAGCGGCTCGGTGGGGCGCCTATTCCCATTTTCCCTTATCGCTTCCGGTACACGCTGGGGACCCGCGCCATCCAGTTGGGAGCGTCTGACCACGAGGCGGCCCGTCTGCTGACGCACCGCTCCACGCGTTGCGTCCACTACTACCGCGCATCCCTCCCTACGCTGCAGCAGCCAATCGCTGACGCCATCGGTCCCGAGATGGGCTTCATCGCCCGAGCCTTCCAAGGCCGCCTGATTGGGACCCTTGAGGAGGCCACCCGCAAGGGTCAGCCTGGCGCCGTCATCCGCGACTTCGCCTATCTGGTAGGTCAGAAGCTCGGCGCCTGCGGCACGAACGCGGAGTGCCATCAGAACGCTCCGCGCGCCTGCCTGACCTGCCGGAAGTTTGAGCCCCTCAGGACCGCTCCCTGGGAGCAGCTTCTCGGTGTCCTGAAGGAGGATCTGGACGCAGAGGAGGAGGACCGCATCCGGCTCATCACCCAGGAACAGATCGACGTGGTCCTGGAGATCATCGCCGAGTGCGATTCCACACCGGAGACGACACCATGGGCGGCATGATCATCCCATTCGTCGGACGACCGGAGAAGACGGCAAGGGAAAACCTTGTCGCCTTCATCGAGCACGCGCGCGGACTGGGTTACTTCGACGGTCAGGACGCCATCCCGTGGCAGGAGGTTACTTGGGACCTGCGTTCGAAGGTCGCCACGCGCAACGCCTCGCGCACCCTCGTTCTGCATTTTAACACCTGGGAGTCCGGCGGGAACGTCAAGCGGGCGGAACGCGTGCCCCTTTCCGAGCCATTCGCGGAGACCGTCAGGGCACTCGTTGCCGTCACCATTCCCAGGGGGAAGATGAGCGCGCCGTACCGCCGCCTCATGGCGCTCAGGGCCGTTGAGAAAGCGTTCCGCGAACTCGGCAGACCGGCCGACATCACGCTCATCGACCATGCCGTCCTAGACAAGGCGGCTACCCTCATTCTGGACAACGGGAACGACGACGCCGGTTGGGTGGCGGCGTTGGCACAGCTGGCCGAGGAGATCACGGGCAAGCGGCTGTCGGCCACTCCGTTGAGCTGGAAGAGCCCCGCTCCGCCGCAACGCAATCAGCGCCGCAGTGTCCGCGTGCAGGAGGACGGCGGCACGGCCGTCTCTGACAAGCTACCGCACATCAAGTGCGTACTGGACCTCGCCTCTGTCTTCCAGTCTGCGGAGGGCGGCGCGGACGCTGTCACCACGGCATGGTTCGCGCTCGCCATGTTCGCTCCAAGCCGGGTCTCGGAGATCCTCACCCTGCCGCTCGCCTGTGAGACGGAGATGGGAGGCATCTACGGCCTGTCCTGGCGCCCATCCAAGGGCGGGGCCCCGCTGACGAAGTTCGCCACGAACGACGAGTGGGCCGACGTTGGGCGAACCGCCATTGCGCGTCTTCGCAAGCTGGGTGAACCGGCACGGCGCGCCGCCGCTTGGTATGCGGAGCACCCGAAGGAGCTCTATCTCCCACCCGGCTACGAGCATCTTCGCGGGCAGGGTGTGACCCAGCACGAGGTGTACGCCATCCTCGGCGTCGGCGAGGAAGGGTTCAATGACTATGCCCTGAGCCGCATCATCACGCCGAGCAAGCAAACGACCCATGACAAGGCCAGGACGGGCGGCCGGGGCTGGACCCGGCTGTACGAGTTCGGCTCCCTTGAGCGCTACGTCCTCGACCATCTCCCCAAGGAGTTTCCGTGGGCGGACAGGAAGTTCGGCCTGCACGCGAAGGACGCGCTGTTCTGCGTACCACGGCATACGATGAGGGCGAACTACGCTGTTCAGGCAAACGTCCCTGACCTGATCGACGCCAACCAGATCTACGCCGACATGAACAACCTGGCTGCCACCATCTTCGTTAGGCACGACCTCAGGGACCCGACGACCGGCGAGCACTGGAAGCTGACATCGCACCAGCCCCGGCACCTCCTGAACACGCTTGCCCAGTCCAAGAACGTATCCCAGGCACTCATCGCGTTCTGGTCCGGACGCAAGCGGGTGGACCAGAACAGCTGGTACGACCACGTCCCGCACGAGGCGTTCATCGAGTTGTTCGTGGCCTTGGGCGACGAGGCGCCGAAGCAAATCACGGCGGTCGGGCCGCTTGCAGATAAGGTGGCGGACCGAGCACGGATGGAGATGATCACGCCAGCCGAGGCCATGCGCCTTGAGGTGGGTTCGGTAATCTCGACCCGCTTCGGGCTGTGCCGCCACAACTACGCGCTGACACCATGCCCGAAGGACAAGAACTGTATCAGCTGCGGCGAGAACACGTTTATCAAAGGCGACGCGCGTCATCTTGCCGAAGCTCGCGCTCAGCTCGCTATCGCGGAACGGGCGGTCGCCAACTGCGTCGCCGCGATCGAGCAAGGTGAACCCGGCGTGGAGAACTGGCTCCGGAAGCATCAGGATACGAAGGACCGCTGGTCGCTCGTGTTGGGCTTGATGCTCGACGAGACCATTAAGGAAGGCACGCTCATCACGCTGCCTCCGCCCAACGTTTCTCAGACCAAGACTGGCCTCAGTATGCGCGTCAGGGAGGCCGAGCAAGCTGCGGAAGCGCCCGACGAGTTGGACAACATGCTAGCCATAGTCGCGGACGCCTGATGGCCCGCCGCCTCACGGACGGGGACATCGCCCTTGCGGTCCGGCTGCTTGACGGCTGGACCGGCAAGTTGACCTGGGAGCGCTACCTCGCGCTTCTGGCAACGGAGCTCGGTGGCACCCTCTACACCAAAGCAGGTCTGAGGAAGCAGCCGCGTATCCTGAACGCTTGGCAGATGGCGAGGCGCCGACTTGAGGGCAGCTTGGAATCGGCTGGCGTACCCAGCAACGGGGACGCGGCCATCGCGCAGCTTCGGGAGATGTTGCGTCGGCTGCGCAACGAGAACGCCCGGCTGGAGCAGGAGAACCAGGACCTGCTGGAACGCTTTCAACGCTGGGCCCACAACGCAGCAATCGACAAGGGTATGACACTCGACCAATTAAATCGGCCGATTGTAGTGGCCCATGACGGCGGCAGGCGGCCGAGGGCTGTGCGCTGAGGCGCATCCAGAAGGGGTGACGTGTCGCGTGCTGCGTGCGTCCTCGTCGTCCCGTCGCCGGTGAAGATCGGCGGACGACCGGTGCCACCGCGACCGACCCGGGCCACGTTCTCCGTACTGGCCTGATCGAGCACCTCGCCCACAGCGATGCGGCCTGGGCTGAACCGGCCGCGTTGCGGCGGGGCCTCCTACGCTGGGTCACACGGCGATCCCTTCACCCGTAAGCGTCCTCCCCCCGGCTGTTCTGCGGCGCGCTGCGTTGATCGGCTGAGCAGCCCGGCTCCGGGGCGGTGCAGGTGGGTTCCGGCCCCCACGCGTAAGGGTATGGGCGATGCTAGATGGCCCGCGAGGCGGGGTGATCAGCGTGGTGCGGCGGAGTCGCCGCTGGACGACGGAGCAGAAGCTTGCGCTGGTCGAGGATGGGCGGCCGCGCTGGGATTTATGGCAGACTTCACCAAGCTCTCATGCTCTGGCGGCCGCCTCGGCGTAAGCGACCGGTGTCTATCAGCCGAAGGACCGATTCGTCTCGCCGCTCGAACACGCGCCTCGATGCCATCCGCTACGGCTCGCGCGCGCGCGGGCTCCAAGTCGCCCGCGCCGAGCCAAAACCGTTTCCGCTTCGGAGCAACCAGCAAATACAGCCGGTAACTGTCGCCGTTGCACGGGTAGACTCCAGCGAATTTGAACTCGGGAGCCCTCTCAATCGGACGGTCAAGGTTTTTGCAAATTGCCACCATGTCAGGTAGCCCGGGAAAGCGGGGCCGCTGTCCCTGCCATACGTTCACGTCAAGCAGCCAAGGGCCGCTACTGTCCTGGATTTCGACGAGCGAGTGCAAGCCCTCGTGCCCCGTCTTTGCCTCTGGCAGACCAATGCGGAGACTTCCGTCGCTCCAAATCGGGAAACGTTCGGCATCGACGAAAGCAACGATGAAAGCGCCAATCACCGCTTTCGCGCGGATGTGGCGTCGCCGGAGGTACTCCGCCGCCGCAGCCGACGACCACAGGCAGCGCTCCTGATTGATGTCGCACCACCATCGAGTGTCTCTCATGGCCGGATATAGGTGCTCAACGATATTGTTGACGGCAGCTTGCATCTTCTCGCTCGCGGGGATCCGATCAGAGTAGCCGAAGAACGAGGCGCTACCGATTGGTGCGGAGGGTCGGGCTGACGCGTTCATGTTGCCTCAGAAGCTGTGAACATCAACAAAGCTGAGGTAACGCAAATGCTCTAAGGGATTCTTACTGTCTTGATGACAGCAGCGGTGGACGCCATCGCTCAGAAGTTGTCCAACGCCGACAGGCGGCCTCGACTTCCGGTCACATGCGCCGCCTCGGTGAACCGAGAGATGCCTGATCGATCGATCGCCGCCACAGTTGCCGGGCTGCAACCAACCTTGACCGCCCACATCCCACTGCGGCATCGCCTCCAGCGCGCCGACGGTGATGATTTCCACGCGCTCGATCGGCTTCGCCATGCGCGCATGCCTAGCCCCTCAAGGTTGCGCCGCCTGTCCGGTCGTACTGTGGGCCGTTCCAGTTCAACCCCTCGCCGTCACCGCCGCCGCCGCGCGCTTCGCCACTCCCACGGAGGGATCCGCTGCGCTTCCGGCATGCTCCACAAGCCCCTGCGGCCGCGGCGTGCCTGGTCCTCGAACCGGATATAGACGGGGTCATTGGTGTACTGCCGGTATACCCAGGCACCGCCCAGCCGAACCATCTCCGCGCCAGCATCCGTGCGCCCGACGTGGATCCGGCCGACGGTGCGACGGTACCTGTCGATGTCGACGACTTCGACACGCACCTGGCGCCCGAACACGAGGCGAGACAGCATCTGCTGGGAACGGGTTCCATAGGGCTGTCGGCTCTCCGGCGCATCGATGCCGTGAAGTCGGATCCTGACTTGCTGCCGCTGCGGAGTTAACAGGGTTACCGTGTCGCCGTCCGATATGGCGACAATCCGACCCCGCAGTTCCTGGGCATGTGCAGGGTTCACCACCGCAATGAGCAACAGGACGGAAAGGGCGGCACAAAATCGCTGGACGCTGAGATTGGCGAGCCGGTAAAGACCAGTGTTCAAAACCGTGAAATGCGACAATTAGGTGCCTTTGTCCGCTGAAGGGAAATGCAGTAAGCGCCCGGCGAAAACGATTGCCATTCTGAAGGTGCTACCCGGGCTCTCGGCGTGGCAGGCGCAGTGGTCTTCGATTTCGAGGAGTGCCCTTGCCCTGGAGGCGCACGCCTCGACAGCGACGCACCTGGTGTCTGTGACCATCTGCCCGCTCTGGCGTTGCTCGCCAACCCTCAGATCCGGGAGTTCCGCGGTCTCACGCTGGCAGACTGAGGTCGCTCAACGCTAGGCTTGGGCCGCGAAAACACGAGGCAACGGTACGATGGGGCAGCACCCCAACCGAGCGGTCAGCACCGAGGCGTGGCTTCTCATGTCGGAGATCATGGAGATCCATGGCGTCGACGCGGACTTGGTCGCTGCAGCGGCATGCGACGCGGCCTGGGACGAGGGCGACGTCGAGGACGCTGTACTGTGGCGGCACGTCCTGCGGGCGCTGGAGGCGTTGACCATGGCTACGCCGCCACCGGGCATCCGACATTCGTAACCGAGCTCAGCAGCCCGCGTAAGGTCCGCTGGGGCAGGTCGACGGCAGCGAGCCGCGGCTAAGCGAACCTGCTGGCGGTCAGAGGTCTCCAGCACGCCGGAAGCTGAACGTGTCCCCGTTGCCAATGATGATGTGGTCGTGCAACGCGATGCCGATGGCGGCGGCCGCCCGTTTGACCTCCTGCGTCATCTCCCGATCAGCCCGCGATGGTGTGGGGTCCCCCGATGGATGATTGTGGACGAGGATCAACGCGGTAGCGTGAAGCTCCAGAGCCCGCTTGACCACCTCGCGCGGGTAGACCGGCGTGTGGTTTACGGTGCCCCTGGCCTGCGCCTCGTCGGCGATCAGGCGGTTCCTCGAGTCCAAGAAGAGAACCCTGAACTGCTCGACTCTCTCCCGCGCCATCAGCGCGGTCAGGTATGCATCGAGCCGCTCCGAGCTGTTCAGCACGATGGAGCCGATGACCTCGGCTCGCTGCATGCGTAGCGCCGTTGCCTGCACCAGCTTCATGGCGGCGACCGAGTGCGTCCCCAGCCCTCGAATTGCCAGGAGTTCCAGCTGCGGTGCAGCCAGTACATTTGCGAAGCTGCCGAAGCGGTTGATGAGCGACTTTGCCAGAGGCTTCGTGTCGCCCTTCGGCATGGCGAGGAAAAGCAGCATCTCCAGCAATTCATAATCCGCCAGGGCATCCGGCCCCCGGGTGAGCAGCTTCTCTCTCATCCGTTCACGATGCCCGTGGGGGCCCGTGCTGGGGAACGGGAGCGGCTGCGTGCTGGCGCCGCCTTCGGGCTGGCCGGATGGCGGGTCCGGTTGATGCCGCGCAGTCATGCCCTCTGCGAAAGCGGCGCGGATCGGCAGCGGCACCTCATCGGGCAATCGAGGTGCATCGCGGAAGCCGCCAGGCGGGTGGGGAGCCTGGCGCCACTCACCCTCCGCTTTTCTGGTGGATGGCCGCCGCAGGGTACCTCCCAGGGCGGCATTCAGCCACTTGGATACTGCCGAAACGCCGAAATCGAACCGCACAAAATCAACTCAAGGTTGTTTGTCCGATCCTGTCTCACCCTGAAGCGACGTGCACCATCTGGATGGTCTATTAACAAAAAATTAACGTTTGGTGGTGGAGGGTCTCGCTGCTCTTCTTGCCTCTCCAGGTGCGCCCGCCTTCCGTCAGGGAAACCCACAATCTGCGTTCGTCGCGCCGCAATCGGCGCAATGATCCTCCTGTCCGCGATCACCTCGCCTGCGCTGGCCTGCCGGTGGCGCGAGCCTGCGCGGACATACCCAGCCGGGGAGCGGTGGACCTGCGCCGCCTTTCGCTGGGCCGACGGCGATACGCTGACCGTCGACTGCGAGGGGCAACCGCAGGCCATCCGGGTGCGGCTCCGCGGCGTGGACACCGTCGAGCGAGGGGATCCCCGCTGGTCTGCTTCCCGCATCGAGCTCCACAGCCGGACTGCAGATGTTGCCCTCACAGTGCTTCCGCACCACGATCACCGGGAAAGGGTGGTGGCCGACGTTCTCGCACGTGGTGTGAACGTGGGCGTGAGCATGGATGCTGCGGGCTGGTCAAAGGATGTCTGCCCGCGCCGCTGAGAATTTGGACTTCGGGAATGTGAGGTCGTGGTATCGCTGGGTGAGCCGTCCGCTCCGCCACCCAGCATTTTTTCCAGGCTGTCGCGGTCGAATCAGTGGCCGCGACCTGTCCCTTCCTTTCCGCGGCTCAAGACTCAGCTGTCGCTCACATGCTCGTCCGGGCGATAAGCTAGCAGTCCGGGGTCTGCCGCAACTCCAAGAGCCAGGCGAGCGCCGAGTTTCGTCAGCGCGTCGTAGTAGTCCGAGCTCAGGTGGTCGCCGCTATACTCATGTCCAAGTTCGTGAATGAGCAGATCAAGGACGCGTTCCGACGGGCCTTCAAGAAAGAATTTAACGCCGAGTCGGTGCTTATTGAGATACATCAAACCGGCAGGGCCATAGCAAGCAAGCCATTTGACGTCCGCGTCTACGGCAATTCGGACTTCAATCGCGCGCCCGATCATCATCTGCGCCAAACGCTGGTATAGGGCCACTGTCGCCCGGATATGACTGCTCCACTCCGATTCAGGCAAAAGCTTAATTTTCGCCCCGCCTTCGGCGAAGGCTTTCGGACTTGGAGTTACGCGGCCAGCGGGCAAGAGCGCGCCTGCTTTGCGAACATTGGCCCATTCCTCGCCCGACAGCTGACTGCCATGGACGACGTGGTATCCGTCCACGATCGCCAGCTTGTTCGCCTCGGCATCAGAAGGGTCGTACACGACGGATTTCTGGCCAAACCTGTGATTGACAACAGTTCGCACCGCCTCCGCAGCCACATGGGTCGTGCCCATGGCCTCGCGAACCCAGGTCTCGCGGGCCTGCTCCGGTTTCAGCAGCTCATGCGTGTTATTCAGGACCAGTGCACGGAGGTGCCGTAAGAACGCGGGCGGGACATGCTCCCGATCGAATCCGAGCGGTACCTTTTGCAAGACATCTATGTGGTAGGCGTCGCCCGTTTCAACGACTGGAATGCCCATCTCATAGAGTGACGCTGTTTCCCCTGGGAGCGGCTTGATCACGCGGACAGGTGTTGTGCGGGTCGCAGATCTTAGGTTGCCTTCCGCGTCGGCGACCTCTGTACGGAGTGAGGCCTCGAAGATGGCTACTGGCTGACGATCCTGCAGCGGAACACCGTTGAAGGTCGTGACCACGCCGGACGGTGGCAGGAGCCGGGCCATGGCCTCGCTGCACGCTTCGAGCTCCGCGTTTGTCAGGCGGAGGATGCCTCTGAAGCGCGACCCGCGCTCGCGACGCTTACGCGTGACATGTCGACCCTCCGCGTCAAAGCGAACTCCGCCGGATGTCGTGACGATTTCCGCCTCGTCGCAGAGCGCCAGGACCAACTTCTCGCCCAGATTGAACCGTCCTCGCTTTTCGGCCGCTCCCTTCTTGGTGCTTTCGGCGAACAGCGTCCAAGCGTGGGAAAGGTTAGTGAACCCAGCCGGATCGTCGTCCTCGACCACGAGCTCAGCGACCCGAGATCCCGGCTCCTTCACCAAGGTGACGTCGACACGCGTGACATTCTGATCCCAGGCATTTTGGATCAACTCATGCAAAACGAACTCTTTGCCCTTACGCTCCAGAAGTCGCGACAACCCACCCCGATCCACCTCGAACCACTTCATTCGTTCACTCCTTGTGCAACGTCTTGGAATCGCTCAGCGCGGCGCTACTTCGATGTTCAGTCGAGCGGTTTGACGGCGGCGGCCGGTCCCAAGCGGGTATCGGGGGGGGGTTGGCGGTGATGGACAGCGGCATTTCGAGTTCCGCCATGTGGGTTAGCTACGCACCCGCAACATGAAATTGCTCAGCGGGCTGTCGCGCCTTGAGGTGTTTTTTCGGACCATTCGCATAGTTCCAATCTGGTAGAATGCCGCCGTTGCCGTTCTCATGCCGGTCCTACCGTTACGCGAAGACTGCTTAGCAATTCGTGGACGTGGCACCGGGCGGGGTAGGGGAGCGCGGCATTGATGCGAATGCGCAAGCGGGCCAGTTGCACTAAGGTCGTCAGGATGCGCAGGGTCGCTTGCAAGACGGCTGAGGATGAGGACGACGTCCTGCTCCCCCTGGCCCTTGGGCCGGGCGGGAAGCTTGTCCACGCCCGCGACATGCCTTCCGGCCTTGCCTGTGGCTGCACCTGCCCGGGGTGCGGTTCGCGGCTCGAGGCGCACCATCCAGGCCCCGAGCGGCCGGGGCGGCGCCGCCAGCGCCACCACTTCCAGCACAGTGGAGTTCGCGCCTGCGCGGTCGGCCTGGAGAGCGCGGTCCATCTGAAGGCCAAGGAGGTCCTCCTCGCGTCGGATCAACTGCGCTTACCCGACGGCCACGCCCGCGTGCCCGGCATGGAGCCGGAACTCGTCGTCCGTGAGCGGCCGTTCCGCTACGAGAGGCCGGATGAGGAGGTCCGCGATGTCTATGCGGGCTTCGTTCCTGACGGCGTGGTGCGCCGCGGGGAGCACGAACTACTCGTCGAGTTCAGGTGGCGCCACGAGACGGGGTTGGAAAAGATCGAGCGCATCCGTGCCCACGGAACTTCCTGCATTGAAGTCGACCTCCGGAAGATGCCGCTCCACGGCACGGAGGAGGAGCAACGTAACTTCGTGCTTTTCGGGGCGGCACGTCACTGGCTGCACAACCGACTGATCGCCGCCGCCGAGGAACGCATGCGTGAGCGGCGCGATGCTGCTGAAGCAAAGAAGCTCGAGTGGGACCGCAGGCTCTTCGGCGAACTCGCTGCTGAAGTGAAGGCCGCTCTGGCGTCTGCACCGCAGGCGGGCGGAGCCGACTGGGTCGCTTGGGCTCGGGAGGTGGGCGTTGGAGGATACCTCGGTGATCCGGTCGAAGGCGATGCTTGTATGTCTGTGGACAGGGCCGTCTGGCAAACCGCCATCTTCCTGGTTCTGTGGCGGGGCTCCGCCGGTCGAATGCCCACGGCGCAGGAAATCTTGGAACGCCTCATCTCCTTCGGCATGCTGAAGAAGCCATTCGACCAGGATCTTGCCTGGCATGACGAGATCGTCGCGGCCGTGTGCCGGGAGGCGCCAGAATTCCGCCCGCCCACTGAGGTCGTGGCCGCCTTCGCCGACGCGATGGTCGGCAGGCGTGTGCTGGCTGGCCGCGGCCGGAGCACGACCAGGCGCTGGCAGCTTGGCGGTATGATCGCAATGGCCATCACCAGGCATGAGGAAGCCGCAGAGGCGGCGCGGGAACGCGAAAGAGAGCTCGAGCAGGATGTCCGCTCCCTGGTCGAAGCGCTGGGAGAGCCGCTCTCTGCCGCCCTCGATGGATGGACGGATGTGCCGCTGCCTGACCTGGGACGTTCCCCTCTGGAGGTCGCGCGTTCCGGCAAGGATGCCTGGTCCGGTCTGCGCCAGGACCTCCGGCGGCTTGCCGCTATGGCGCGGCCGGGCGGAAAGGCAGTGCCCGAGGACGGTATGCTCGGCCTGCCTCTGGAGGAGCTTCGCGCCACGCGGATCCGAGAAGCGGCCGACCGTGAAGCCGAGTGGCGGCGGAGAGAGGAGGAGAGCGAGCGTAGACTGGCGGAGAAGCGGCGTGCGGAGTCCCTTGCATTCATTGATCGCGCATTGACCGATGCGTGCCTGCTGCTCGGGCGGGAGGAGGGTGCAGCCTGGGTCGCGGCGGCCGTCGCGCGTCGAGTTGACGAACCGTTCGATGAGGCCCGCCAGCGCCTTGGCTTCATCGAGATCAGGGCGATCCAGGCGGACCTCGACGCGCTGCACGACAGTGTGGCGCGCGAGCGCGAGGCTGAGCGAAGGCGGGCCGTCGCAGAGGGCATCGCGGCGCAGGCGGTCAACGACCGGCGCGAGCGGCTCCTCCGCAAGGCGCTCCAAGCCAACCGGAGCAACGTTGAAATGGCTGAACTCTGGATGCGCGGCCATCATCCCGCGCTCGGATGCTCACCCTGGGATGCCTGCAAGACCGATGCAGGCTTTAGCCGTGCCGAGGACATCTTCGGCCGACTGATCCGGTCGGGAGGCGGCAAGCGGCGCTAGTCGGAGTAGGCGACGGCCTGGGTAGGAACTTTGCAGTGGAGCCCAGTGAGGTTGCGGCGGGCATGCGGGGCGTGGACGCAGCGGAGCGCGGAGACCAAC
Organism: Falsiroseomonas oleicola; assembly: GCF_019029495.1. Taxonomy (GTDB): domain Bacteria; phylum Pseudomonadota; class Alphaproteobacteria; order Acetobacterales; family Acetobacteraceae; genus Falsiroseomonas; species Falsiroseomonas oleicola. The sequence goes on along the minus strand of NZ_JAERQM010000006.1, from coordinate 391,027 downwards.
GCTGGCTAGTCGAAGGATGTCCGCACGCACAAATCGTTTTTGACGTCAGAAGCGTGAACTCATAGTCACCCCATGATCTTGCGGCCGAGGAGGTGGTCGAGTTCGCGGAGCACCCAATCGCACCCATAGCGGTCGAGACGCCAAAAGATCACCAGCTTCGTGAGCGGACTGACGGGCTAGCCTTGGACGAGATCAGGACGTTGGGCTCCAAGTCCGCGGATAACTGGCTTCGGGCATGAAGGACGGGGAGCCGTAGTGGCAGCGCCGATCGCGACGGAATTTATTGAACGTCCTGCTTCCCATCAGTCCAAATCTGTGCCGCAACCAAAACGGCGATTATTGCGAAGGAGGCAAAGTGGAAACTCCACCCAGGATCGCCATCGATCGAGAAGCCTAGGTTGAAGCCTCTAGCATTCAAAAAGCCCGAAAGCTTCGGAATTGCGGAATTCGCGGCCCATACACCAAAGGCTGCAGATGCCATCCGGATGTACCGCCGCCTAGGATCTAGTATCAACCATATCGCATAGGCCCCAATTGTCACCGTGAGGCAAGCCGTAATCACGCCGGGCGGAATATAATAGAACGCTAGAAATAGAAGTGTGCAGGCGACTGAGAAAAATACTCCTTGAACGGGCCAAGGCAGACTTTGACCGAGAAGGGTTTTAACACGAAGGTTTGGGTCATGTATATTCTGAGCGTCCTCAGTACGATTCTCCGGTACAGCTCTGAAATTTGACGGAGAATGTCTTCGGCTGCCGTAAGTCACAGAGCACAATAACACGCCAGCAAGAAGGCCTGCCACATAGTCCACAGTGTGAATTGCATTAACGACCCAAAACGCGTTGGCTTTATCAGAAGAGATATATGGGGAATACTGACGCGGCAACTCAACGTTGACGCTAAGACCGTACATCGAAAAACCTGCAAGACACGCCAACGCACCTACAGCCACGAGACAATATATAAGTGGCTTTACTAGCTGTACGGCACTTATGCGGGGACGCGAGCCAGCCCGGGCGCTTATCGCCAAAACTACGCCGATAACAGCGCCCACCCACCATGTTGCGATTACTCCGAAAAAAAACGCTATTTGATTTGGATTGACGTGTGCCGTATTCGCACCAAAAATGGCGAAAAATTCAGGTAGTATCCGCACAGTAATAAGGTTATTCATTATTCCGTAGACACATACAGCCACGACGCAAAGAAGAATTATCTTTCCCTGTTCGAATAATTCTCCGCCGACCCTCTGCATACTCGCCATCCTGTTCCTCAGACCTTCAACTAGACCGCCGGGCCGTCATCCTTAAGACATTGGCGCCGTCGGATCGAAGCGGGCGAGAAGGCCGGGCGAACGTGGCTCAAGCCAGCGCACCATCCGCTCTCTGGCCTGCTCACCCTCAGCAAGGCCAAGGAATCTGGCGGCGTTGCGCCAGCGGAAGTCCTCCATTGCGTCGAAGGGGAAAAGGCGCGCCATACTGCGCGCAATCAAGGAGGCGTAGCGCCCACCCCCGCGCACCATGCCCACCATCACCCAGTCCGAGCCGTACATCAGGCGCCTGCGGAGGAGCGGGTGTCGATGGATGAGATCCTCTAGGAAGGTGATCGAGGCGGCCGCCTCTCCGCTCACATCGCCTTCGTCCAGGAACTGCCCGCCGAAGCCAATGTCGGCGTATAGGTGCGGCCGCCGCTCCATGAGCACAGCTATGCGCTCTGCCCAGTCCTGCGAAGTCTCCCTGGCCCGCAGGTCGCGCGAGCCGAAGGAGAAGACGCCGCCGAAGTGAGCAAGATTCAGCCGCAGTTGTGGCCACTGCTCCAGCACGCGCCCCCAGGCATGGGGGCCCGCGAGGGAGCCTCCGGTCTCGAAGGGCGAGTTGCTGTCGCCGCAATGGGCCATCACGGCCACGCCGTTCGCCTCGCAAAAGGCGTAGAGTTGCGCGAGGGCCGCGTCGAGAATCGCACCGGGATCGCGCGTCCCCGCGAGTTCCCTGAGGCGGTCCGGGAAGCGCGGCAAATCGGCGGAGCGCCCCTCGTTGCCGATGGGGAGAAAGCCCATCGGCGGGTACAGCTTCACACCGATGACGTGGCCCTGCCGGACCCAGCGCTCCACCCGTTCGAGCGGCGTGTCCACGATGCGCCCGCGGCTCCGCGAGGCCATCGCTTCGGCCTGACGCCACGGGCAAAAGGGGGCGAAGGAGAAGAGGCCGGAGCGCCGCTTCGCTGAACTATTCCGCGCTCGCCGGTCCGAGATCGCGGCCATCACCCCGATCTGCTCCTCGACGTTCCCGGCGGGATCAGGAAAGAGTCGGCTGCCTCTAATGCCCAGCCAGCGACTATAGTCCACGAGTGCGGGCGTGAGGAGCACGTCCGCGCCCTCGGGGAACTGCTTCAGCAGCTCGCCTGTGAGCTGGTCGCGGGGTTTGGCCATGGTGTGCGCCCATCCCGTGAAGCCCTCCCGCGACGGTCCAGTGTCCTCGTCGATCCGCCGGGCAAGCGCCGCGATCTCGGCGTTCGATACTTCTGACCCCGGAGCGCGGCCCGGCAGCGTCTCGTCCGCCGCGCGCTTCAAGACATCGGCGGCGCCTTCCGGTAGCGGCGGCAGCCGTGGCTCCTGGTCCCAGGGCGCCTGAAATCCGTGAGGCTCCGTCGCAACCCCGTCGCGGATGGCGCGGAGCGCCTCCTCGGTACTTCCCGCGCCACCGATGGTCAGCAGCCGCGGGTCCGTGCCCTTCCCGAGCGCTCTAAGCTCATCCTTCGCCGTGATGCCCATGCCGTTGAGGCCGCCCACTAGCGCGGCGAGCGCAAGGAAAGCGGGTACATCAACGATCGACGGCATGTTCAGCCGGGTCTGCATGATGAACTCGCGCGCAGGCAGGTCTCGGATGTTGAATAGATGGCAGTGTATGTCGATCCACCGCTCGCCTGGTCTGCCCGTCGATACCGCGTCGCGGATCGCCGCCGCGGCCCCGCCTCCGCCGCCGCTCCCCATGTCCGGCGAACAGACGAAGCGGCCCAGGCCAGGCGTGCAGACGGGACAGCAGAACATGCGTATTCTCCCCAGTCGTCATCATTCAAGCCCATCCGCAAGGGCCCCGTCCACGGAACAATACGATTGGAGTCGGTTCGGTCTCCGGCCCGCATGAATTACGACTGTGGAGACCGACTGAGAGAGTGAACTGCTGTAGGTTGGGCAGGTATCTGGGCGGCAATCACCGGAGCATGCTGCAATCGTGCGCGCGCCGTCCGCAGCTTGCACTACAATCCGCGCGCCAGACATGCTGCTGCGGGCGCGTGCGGTCGGACATCACGCCATCAAGCCGTTCTCGTTGGCCCGACCCCAGGCGGCCTCAACGCCGTCCCTCCTGCTTCCATCTTCGCAGGCCTCGGCCTACTCAGGAAACATCAACATCAGTCAGGCTAGCAGCAGCCGGTATCACTCCATTTCGAATATTTATCTTCTTTCACGGTTAAGCGGCATGCGACGATCGCGCGAACGCATCAGTGACAGCGCCCGCGGATGAGAACGGCTCGCACAGTCTGCTTCTTTGTCTTGGCCTGCTTGGCAACGGCCTGCGCGCCGTTGGCAGACTATGTCGACGCGCGCCTGAACCCTGTCGTGGGGCCTGGACCCGGTCCTGTATCCACATCGCACGCATCTCTGCACGACCGCCTCTTTGTCGCGGACCTTCACGCTGACACGTTGATGTGGCGCCGTGATTTGCTGGAGCGGGGGCGGTGGGGGCACGTCGACGTGCCTCGCCTTCGCCAGGGCGGCATCAATCTCCAGGTTTTCACTGTGGTCACCCAAACGCCGCCCGAACGGCACAGCCATGCACCGGGAATTGAAAACGAGCACTGTGTCTCAAGCAGCAGCACCAACATGACCGGGCTTCTGTCCGTTGTGCAGGGTCGCCCGCTCGAGACGTGGGGCAATTTACGGTCGCGCGCGCTCTACCAGGCACGCAGGCTGGACGAGGCCGTTCTTCGCTCCCTGCGATCCGGCGAGACCGAGCTTTTACCTGTGCGTCACGTGGACGATCTCAGAAGGCTGGTGCGCTTGCACGCTGAAGGGCGAGATGTCCTGGGCGCAGTGCTTGGGCTGGAGGGTGCCAACTGGATCGGTGGCGCTGAGTTCAGCGAAGCGCAGGTCCGGGCGGAAGTGAGGGCCCTGTACAACGCGGGCTTCAGGACCTTCGCTCTGACACATCGCTTCGACAATTCGCTTTCTGGGTCCAGTGAAGGCTGTGACCGCTATGGCCTAACCCCACAGGGCGCGGCCGCGCTTGATGAGGCACAGGACCTGGGGATGGTCATCGACCTGGCGCACGTCTCCTCAAGATCTCTGCAGGACATCCTACGTTTGCGATTGCTGCGTCGACCGCCGATCGTGTCCCATACCGGCGTGCAGGCCAGTTGCACTGGGCCCTGCCACAGGGGCAGGAACCTTGCAGATGACGAGCTCGTCGCCATTGCACGGCTTGGCGGAGTCATCGGCATCGGCTTCTGGCCGGAAGCCGTCGGCTCGGGAGGCACCTCAGCCATTCTTGCGAGCTTCGCTCGCGCTGCTGCAGTTCTCACGTCCGCAGGACTGAGCCCGTGGAGACATCTGGCCTTCGGTTCGGACTACGACGGTGCGGTTGAGGTTCCCTTCGACGCCACCGGAATGCCAGGGCTGACCCAGGCGCTCGTTCAGGGAGCGGGCGGCACGGCAGCTGCGATGCCGCCTGAAGCGCTGCCCCTTGTCGCGGGCGCAAATGTATGCCGGGTGATGGCGCTCTCGCTGCCCGGTGGCGGTATGCAGGCCGCCGAGGATATCTGCCTGCGGCTGCGATAGCCGCGGATTTGACGAACGGCCGAGCGCATTTGCAGCTCAACACCTGTCTCGACTCCCTCCGTAGGATGCTGGCCCAGGCAGCGCACTGGGAGACGCTTGTTGGAAGGGATGTCATGATCCTGTCCTGGGTTTGCCCAACGACCTCGGTATAGAAACAATCGCTGGCAATCTCCCCTCGATTTCGGGTTATCCTCCCGTCGCCAAGAGAAACGGGAGATAGGGAAATGTCTCTTACCGATCTGGTTGCTGTCCCAGAGGGCATCAATGTGCTGGCTGATGGCCGACGCCTCCAGAACGCCAAGCAAGCCACCATGCTGGCCCTGTTGGGCAGCCCAAGGGCGGACCTCAACCAAGACTGCCAAGCTGTGGCGACGCCGTCGCTGAAGGCGCTCATGGTGACCAGCAGCGTCGGCCCCTTCCGGGTGACGGGCCTTCGGCCAGCCGTGGAAAGCCTTCGGGCGATCATGGCCGACATCGCCGCCGAGCAGCCTGCGGTCTACCGGGCGCTCGGATCCGCGGGCATGCTCTGCGTGCGCTACGTGCGCGGCTCCAGGACCGCCATCAGCAACCACGCCTGGGGCACCGCGATCGACCTTACGATCGGCGGCATCCTCGACCCCTACGGCGATGGAAAGGTCCAGCGAGGCCTGGTCGACATTTACCCGATCTTCAACAGGCACGAATGGTTCTGGGGCGCGGCCTTCTCCAAGGAGGACGGCATGCACTTTGAGGTCTCCGATGGCCTCATCCGCTCCTGGTTGGCCAGTGGGCGGTTCGGCTCCGGCTTGAACCCGCCGGAGACCTTCCTGCTGAGCTTGGGCGACCGCGGGGACGAAGTGCGCTACGTCCAGGAGGCGTTGAACCTGCACGAAGCAGGGCTGCTGGTGGACGGCATCTTCGGACGCGAGACCCAAGCGGCGATCTTTCGTTTCCAGGCCAGAGAGGCGATCCGGCTCACGGGCCTGGTCGATGGCGACACTTGGTCGAGGGTCCACGTCTTGCGGCGGGACGGCGGCCTGAAGGTGCTCTACGCAGACGCGGCAGCTCCTGCCGTAGCTCAGGCCAAGATCACTCCGGCCAACAAGAAGGCCCAAGCGAAGCCGACCTAGCGGATATCCATCAGGCCCAGCTGGGGCGGGCAAGACGCAGGCGGGCGTCTTCGGGAAGGGGCACAGGAGAGGCCGAATGAACGATCCCCGATTGGTCGACGGTAGCGCCAGCGGTGAAGGCGCGGACGCTGGCCAAGCACCAGACGAGGCTCTTCTCGCCCCTTTGGTGGCGGAAGTGGCCGCCCTGGAAAGTTCGCTGGCGGATGCACAGGCCACCGTGCGCGACGCGGGGGGGAGGCTCGAGGAGGCGCGCGCGAGCGAGGCAACCGGAGACCATATCACTGTCCGGGAAACTGACGTGGATGCAGCCCGGGCTGCCGAGAGGAAGATCAGCAGCGGTCTGGAGTCCGCTCGGGCAACGCTCCAGGCCCTCTCCGAGAAGCTGGCCCGCCTGCGCACCCTGGACGACGCATTCGCGGCAGCTGCGGCGCAGGCCTCTGCCGCCGAGGCCCGCGCCGCGGAAGCGAACATGAAGGCGCTGGATGCGGAGAAGCGAGCCGAACAAGCGGAGCGCTTGGCGAAGGGAGAGATTTCTGGAGGTGGCTTCAGCATCCGCGACTTGAAGGTCGGCGCCCTGGACAGCCGAGGCCGCTACGTCCTGCACATCCTCGCCGAGTCACCTGATCAATATGTTGTCTACCACGCCATCGACGAGAAGCCTGCGTCAAAGAAGAGCGAGCTCAACCAGCAGCTGAAGACATCGCGCATCGCCGTCCACCTCTCCGACGCCCCGGACATCATGAGGGAACAAGCCCAAAGACTGGCGACCGTCAGCGGGTTCCGCGCCGAGGTCAGCGCGCTGATTATCGGCCCGTGGCGAAATCCGGTGTTCGAGAGACGGTTCGCGGAGGCGCTTGGGACGACCGCCGAATTCGAAGCGGAGAAGGGCCGGAATCTGATGGAGGGTCTTCTCGCCGATCTGCGAGAAGAGAGCCTCCGGATAGGGCACGCCTGGCAGATGTTCTTTGCCGCCGCCGCCTGCATCGGCTTCGTCGCCCTCCTCTACCTCTTCAGTGAATGGATCTGGACTCCGTTCACGGAATCTCCCGCGACCAATGTGTGGGCTGCGGCCAAGGGTGGCGCGGTCGGCGCGCTCTTCTCGAGCGCGGTGCTCTTCCGCGAACGAAAGCTGGCTCCGGATAACGAGAAGATCCGGATCCTGCTCGATGCAACGGTCAGGATCGGCGCAGGCGTGATCGCGGGCGGCGCGTTGCTGCTTGCCCTCTCCTCCGGCTTCCTCGCCAAGCCGTTGGGTGGACAGGCCGACGCAATGACGATCGACAATTGGATGTACGTCCCTGTGCTAGGATTCCTGGCTGGCTTCGTTGAACGGCTTGTGCCCAGCCTTTTCAACAGCGTTCAGATCCAGCCTGGCCCCAATAACGCCGCCGGGCCCCCTGTTGGAAACCCCGGTGAGGCTGCGCCCGCGGGCGGCGATCGCGCTGGCGGGGCAGGGCGCGGCTCCGTCACACCTCCACCTCCGGGCGGTCACGGGCAGACATCGGGTCTCCCAGGCAGGACGGGCACGTCGAGTTCGGGGGACGGCAAGGGTCAGAGTTAGCCCATCGACGGGTTGGATCAGCCGCTCGGAGGAGCGCGATACAGGCCACCCCTGGGGCGGAGGGGCGGTGAATGGCCAAGTTTCGCACCGGCCGACATCAAGCCTTGACCGCATCGCCGACCACCCGATCAACCGCATCGGCGATCTGGCGCCCGGGAACCTTCGGCCAGACGCGGGCTGAGCACCGTCAAGCTGCCAATGCCGTAGCCGTCAGCGCACGCTTACGCTGCGGGCTACGTAGGCCATCGATTGAACACTTACGTGCCACCTTCGTTATGACTACGCTATCTCGATTATCGGTTGCTCTCGATTGAGAGATGGAAATTGTAGATGATCCGGCGCTACCCAAAGTCGTCCTCCAGAATCTGCCGCAGGCTGACACGCCGGGTTCGTCATTGGCAGAACGTGCACGGCCCGCAGCGTGAGGTCATCTTCTGTCAGGACCATCGGCCGGGTCTGCAGGGCCTCGACGGTCGTGCCGCGACGCGCAAAGGCCAAGCGGATTTGCGGCTCGGCTCTGGCGAAGTACTTCAGCCATCACGCGTGGAGTGAGGCATGGCGGAAAGCTCGGGTCGGAACATCGTGCTGCTTTCCGACGGAACTGGGAACAGCTCGAGGAGCCTGTTCCAGACGAATGTCCGGCGTGTCTACGAGGCACTTGACCTCGCGGACCCGAAGGACCCGAAGCACCCGCGGCAGTTCGCCTACTACGACGACGGCGTTGGCACGTCCTCCTTCAGGCCATTGGCACTACTTGGCGGGGCATTCGGCTTCGGCCTTTCAAGAAACGTCCGTGATCTTTACGCCTTCCTGTGCCGCACTTACCGGCCAGGTGACCGCATTTATGCCTTCGGCTTCAGCCGCGGTGCCTTCACGGTGCGCGTGACGGTCGGCCTGATCGTGAACCAGGGTATCGTCGCCCACGACGGCGACGAGGCGACCTTAGAGCGCAACGTCCAGGCCGCGTGGCGGGCCTACCGGCGCGAGAGATACGGCGGCCGCCCGCTGACCGTCGCCTGGCGCGTCGTGAGGGATGCCGTCATCGGCGCCTACGAGACGGCATTGGGAATGACGCCGTTCGCTGAGGTACCAAGGCACCGCATCGGCGAGGCTGGCGAGGGCACCATCGAATTCGTGGGTGTATGGGACACGGTGGACGCCTACGGGTTGCCCATTGAGGAGTTGACGCGTGCCGTGGACGTCGTGCTGTTCCCGTTCACCATGCCCAATGGCGACCTCGCGAAGGAGGTCAGGCGGGCGAGACACGCCCTGTCGCTCGATGACCAGCGGAATACCTTCCACCCGAGACTTTGGAACGAGAAGCTTGAGCAGGATCCCGACCGCATCCGCCAGGTCTGGTTCGCCGGGGTTCACGCGGATGTCGGTGGGGGCTACCCGGACGCTGGCCTCGCGCATGTGACGCTTGAGTGGATGCTGGCCGAGGCGGTGGCTGCGGTGCCTGGCCATGAAGGATTGCGCTTCTCAGAGGAGATTCGGGCCCGGCAGCGGGTTCTCGCGGATGAGAACGCGCCGATGCACGACTCCCGGGCTGGCCTCGCGAGCTACTACCGCTACAAGCCGAGGCGGCTCTCGTCGCTCGCTCACCAGCCCACGGGCCTCACCCGTGGATACGAGGTGGAGCTTAGGCGCGTCACCGTGCACGAGAGCGTGCTCCGCCGCATCTCCGTCGGGCAGGACGGTTATGCCCCAATCAGCCTTCCACCGTCCTTCCTAGTGCAACCCGTGGAGGCGGGCGCCGCAGACACCCGAAAGTCCGAGGCCTGCCTCTGGGACAATCAGAACCCTTCGGAGGCCGAGAACGATTTTGCCCGGCAGCAGGAGCACGTGTGGAACTTCGTCTGGTGGCGCAGGGTGGCCTACTTTACGACGCTCATAGGGACGACCTTCCTCGCGATCATGCCCCTGCACAAGGGCGTGGCAACCTGCTCGTCATGGGCATGCCCCCTCTCGCCGCTGCTATCAGCCGCCGAGCATGTTCTTCCCGGCTTTGCCAGCACCTGGACGCAAGTGTTCGCCTCACACCCGGCAACCACCCTCGCCGGAATCGCCGTCGTGCTCGCCGGAACGGTGACCGGGCGGCACCTTGATGTGCGAATCCCGGATGAGATGCGAAGGCTTTGGTATCGAACGAAGCTCAGGCCGGACCGCCATAGTGGTATGGTCGCCTTCGCCGAGCCGAGAGATCCGGGGCGACTGAACTCCGCCGTCCAGACGTTCAGGACATCCCAAGTATATTCGGCCTTCTGGGATCTCGCGGGGCGCATCGTCCTTCCAACGACAGCCTTCGCCTTCGGGGCGCTGCTCCTCCTGGGGGGCCTAAACGCGGCGCTCCTGTCCGCCATGGAGTCTGGCGAAGGCGTGTGTGGCAACTCGGAGGTAATGACAGAGGGCAGCACGTTCAGAACGAGCTCCCTTTGTCACCGGGTATTGGATAAGGCCGAAATGGGGGGCACCTACCTCATTCGCGTCACGATCCCGGCGCGAGATCCCGGCCCGTCCAAGCCGCCGCAGGATGGCTGCCAGCCGACCTCCCCCGCCGCTAGTGCCGAGTGGTGGGACTGCCAGATGCCCGCAGGCCCGAACGGCATCCACCGGGGCGCAGAAGAATGGTGGATGCCATTAGCGGTTCCATTCCGGCGCCACTTAGGCGAGCCGTGGCACAAGCTGATGGCGCGCATCGGGAACAACGGTTCAGACGTGTACGCGCCTGACTGGCGGCTCGCCCCGGACCAAGGCGCCACGACTTATCGGGCGCAGATACGCGCAAGGCGCTCTGGCCCGATCTATCTCTATGTCAACGACGCTGCACCGGTTCTGAGAATCGGTCAGTTCTATGGGTCCAATAATTGGGGGACCGCCGACGTCACGGTCGAACTCCTTGACCGAGAGGTGCCGCGACATGATTAACCGCTTGGCTGGGCCCGAGTAGGTCTGAATGGCCAATGCTTTGGCTCACATCCATGTGCACGGCGGCATGGCCTTGTTTGGCCGACTTGCATCCCGCGCACTGTCGCGCGTCCTTCACCTCAACCGGCCACAAATTCCTCTCTGTGGCGCCTGACGTAGTCTAGATGGGGCCACAGCCCGCGATCGGCAGGCAGGTGGATCTTGTCGAGCTGCCGCGTGAACAGGGTTCGGAGCTCTGAGGGCACCTTGTTGTGCGACACCAACAGGCCGTAGTTGTCAGTCAGCGAGATGAGGTGGCGGTCGAACAGCCAGTGCACTGTGGCCGAGAGCGCGATCCCGTTCTGGACGACATCGGGTCCGCCGCTTGCCACAGACCAGATATGTGCCGCCTGCACCTCAGCCCGGCCGCCACCGTTTACGATCCGCAGTCGCGTCACAGCGCATCGGCTGTCGTAGGCGGCGCACACCGCTCCTCGGAACGCAGCGTCGCGGATCTTGCGGTTCACGAGCAGCTGGACGATGCGCCGTTCCTGTTCCTCAGGTGACGCATGCAGTGCCGCTGCAGTGTCGACGTCAATCTCAGTCGGCGAAAGGCGCCTGGCAATTGCGTTCGCCGGGTCGAGCGTCGCTTGCAGTCCGGCTCTGGCGACGGCGCCGAACTCGGCGTCGGAGATGTTCCTGATGGACCTGCCCTGCAGTGCGGCGCCAATCCGCGACGGGTCGGGCACCGAGTTCAGCGTGACCTCGTAGAAGCCCGCTCCTCGCCGCAACGGCACCACCTCGTCGAAAGGCAGGAAGTCGCATAGCCATGCGTAGGAATGCTTCGGGCGCGCCGGATCGGGCGTGATCCGCTCGACGCGCGCGACCGCCACATAGCCCTCGCGGCCGCCGCCGCGCCGCGGTTCCCGGAACAACACCCAATCGCCTAGGGTGCGACGCGCAGCCTCGAGGTATCGGTCTGGGAAGTGGTAGCGGTGCGTGACATCGTCGTCGTACGATGTCACCGGCCGCGTGTCGAAGACGGCCTTCACGAGTTCCGGGATTCGGGAACAGTGTCCGTGCGCGGGTGGCTCACGGAATAAGTGCCAGCTTGCCGAAGTGCTGATTTGCCTTCATCTGTGCCAGCGCCTCGTTCACCTCGTCCAGCGCGTATGTCCGGTCCAGCGGGAGCGAGAGCTTCCCGGCTTCCAGCGCACCCCACAAGTCAGTCCGGGACCGGCGCACGATCTCGGCGACCTCCTCGGCGCTGCGGGTCCGGAAGGTCACGCCGACATAGGTGATGCGCCGCGCCGCATGGGTGTCGAAGTCGAACTCCGCCACGGTGCCGCCAAGACGGCCGACATTGACGATCCGCCCGAGAATGGCTGTCGCGCGCAGTGTCTGGGAGACGAGAGGCCCGCTGATCATGTCGACCACTGCGTCCACACCGCGGCCACCTGTCGCCTCCAGCACCTGGTCCACCCAGCGCGTGTCCGAGGTGTCCACCGCATGGGTGGCGCCGAACTCTGTAAGCCGCGCCCTGCGTTCGGCATTCGTCGAGGTGCCGATGACCGTGGTGGCGCCCATCAGTCGCGCCACCTGCAAGCCCATCAATCCGACGCCGGAGGAGGCGCCTTGGATCAGGATGCTGCGGCCGGGACCACACAGCCCATGGGTGACGACCGCGTCATGCATGGTCTGCAGAGCCAGTGGCAGCGTCGCCGCAACCTCCCAGGACATGTTGTTGGACGGCACAGGGAACAGGCGGTCCCAGTCAACGGCGCAGTACTCGGCGTAGGAGCCAGACATCGAGGCCATGACGCGCATGCCCGGTACGATGTGGGAGGGCACCTCCGACCCGACCTCGACAACCTCGCCCGCGCCCTCGATGCCGGGGATGGCGCCGGGCCCGCCCTGGTTGCCGTGCTTGTGGCCTGACGCCACACCCAGGTCGGCGCGGTTCAGGCCGATGGCACGCAGCCGGACCAGCACCTGACGTGGACCAGGGCGCGGATCAGGCACCTCCTTCACCACCAAACCGCCCTCGGCCACAACAGCTGCGCGCATCTGTTCTCTCCCCTGCTGTAGCGCCGTCGCCCTGCCTGCTGGCATGACGTCCCCGTTCCAGGCACCGGCCTGCCGCGAGATGACCCGCGTCGCGCGAGACTGCGGCACGATCTTACTGTTGACCATCCTGATGCTCGCCTGCCGAGGTCACGCTGTCGCCTCGTGCACAGGCATCAGCCGCCTCCTTCGGCGTCAACAGGCCGTCCCTCTCATGCAAAAGCTCCGGCACCGAGGAACTCGCCATAACGCTGAAGCCAAGCGCCGACAGAAGCCGCGACATGTGTCGGTGGCGCGGGCATTTACGTGCGCCGATGCTAAATGGGCGCCAAGCTCGCGACCGCTTTTGCAATGCCCGTTGGGACATAGCGTTCATTTCGCGAGACGAAACTGGTTGTGTGACATCGGCCTTGCTCTCTCGGCTGTTGAGAGCGTCACCGTTGAGAGCCGGTTCGAGGCGTGGTGTAGGCGCATCTCTCAACCAGTCCGCGGCGGACCCCTGGGCCATTAATGTCAGCCGCGCCCGAATTACTCGAATGCAGCTTCCCAATCAGATTGAGGCTGTGCAAGCTGAAGTAGTTGAGTGGTCGAATTAAATGGACAGTGAGCGTTATGACACCGGATGGCTTTTCTGCCTCGGCCGACGCTTTCGGAGAGCAGCCCAGCAACGCTCAACTCAGCCACGCGCGATGGAATGATGGCGACGCCTGGCGCAATGTCATCGCTACCGCCGCGCTTGGCGTGGGATCCAGCACCTTGCGGTCCCGCTTCGCGTCACGAGGACCGGGCGGCTTTGGTCTGCTCCCCGTCCGCAGCACCCGGCTCCCGTCATTGTCCGGAAGGCTGCTCGTCACGAACGAGGCTGGCGAGTTCGCCCTGCTGACCGAAGCTGAACATGCTGCCCTGCTGGATGGCACGCTTCCGCGGGGGACTGCCGCGTACGATGCGCTGTTGGCCCGGCACATGATCCACGAAGGGCAGGTCGCAGTGCCTTTGCGGCTTCTGGCGACCAAACTCCGCACCAAGAAGGCGTTCGTGCTTGAGGGGCCCAGCCTCCACATCATGGTGCCCACACTCCGGTGCGACCACTCCTGCGGCTACTGCCAGGTCTCGCGGCGCCGGATGGACGAGGCGGGCTATGACATGAGTCCGACCCACGCGCTGGCAGCGGTGGACCGGATACTTGAGTCCCCCGCCAAGGCACTGACGGTGGAGTTCCAGGGGGGCGAGCCTCTACTGGCTTTCGACGTCATCCAGCGCGTGACGGAGGAGGTCACGCGAAGAGCCGCGGGCCGCAGCGTGACTTTCTCCATGACATCGACGCTGCATCACCTGACCCCGGAGATTGCCGCCTTCCTCCGCGACCACGCCTTCCAGTTGTCCGCCTCCATTGATGGGCCTGCCGCGGTCCACGACAGCAACCGCCCAGTTCCTGGCGGCAACTCGCTTGCCAAGACACTGCAAGGCGTTGCTCTTGCCCGCGAGGTGCTCGGCCCCGCGAATGTAGCCGCGATCACCACGGTCACGCGCTCGGGGCTGGAGCAGCCGGAGGCGATGGTGAACGCGCTGGTGTCGCTCGGCTTCCGGTCACTGTTCCTGCGTTCGGTCAGCCCGTTTGGCTTCGCGGTCCGCTCAGCTCGTCGCACGGGCTACGACATGGCTGCGTTCTTGGCGTTCTACGAGCGCGCGCTGCGGCGGATCCTTGAGCTCAACCGAGGCGGATTGGCCGTGGAGGAGGCGTACGCTGCCGTTCTCCTCCGCCACATGCTGACCCCCTTTCACTCCGGCTATCTGGACCTTCGTTCTCCTGCAGGTGCCGGTCTCGGCGTACTCGTCTACGACCACGATGGGTCCGTCTACGCATCCGACGAAGGCCGGATGCTCGGCGCCACCGGCGATCCCACCTTCAGGCTCGGTGCAGTCACTGAGCCGCTGGCGCAGCTGATGGCGTCCGCCGCTATGGAGACGCTGGCGCGTGGCGGTGTTGCGGAGGAGCAGCCGGGGTGCCGCGACTGTGCCCTTGTTCCGTGGTGCGGCTCTGACCCGGTTCACCACCATGCCACGGCGGGCGACGTAGCCGCAGATCGACTGTCCAGCGACTTTTGCCAACGGCACATGGGCCTGTTCGACCTGCTGCTCGGCTTGCTTGAACACGGCGATGCCGCGACACGGGACGTACTGCTGAGCTGGGCGACGAGGCGGTGGGGTACGGACGGAGCGCCATTAGCATGAGCCTTCCGTTGCACACCCTTGCGCAGGTGGAGGGCCTCGGGCCGACGCCTAAGCTGCTAAAGCTCTTGGCTCTGCCGGAAGCGTTGGCAACCGAGCTCCCGCTCAACCGGGTTGCCGTGGACCTTCGACATCCGAGTTCCGGTAAGGTCCTGCTTGCCGCGCTGGCCGCCGCTGACTTCGGTGCTGCCTTCGGCACAATCGATCACGTGCCCGAAGCGCGCGAAGCCGGGCTACCGTTGATCCACTCGCTTCGACGCGGTGACGTCGCCGGATCAGGCGATGTCGTGCGGGTTGAGTCGAGCCCGGGACGGGTTGGCATCGTGCATCGTCGCGGCGCCAACGCGAATACCTTGCTCCTCACAGAGCGCTGCAACAGCCTTTGCGTCATGTGCAGCCAACCTCCTCGAGATGAGGATGACAGCTGGCGCCTTGCCGAGGCGCTCGACGTTATCCCGCTACTCGACCACGATATTGAGGTCTTGGGCATCACCGGCGGCGAGCCGACCCTCTTGGGCGAGGGGCTCGGCAGGTTGCTGGAAGTGGTTCGGGAACGCCTTCCATCGACCCGACTGCACATCCTGACCAACGGCAGACTCTTCTCGGATCCAGGGCTGGTTCGCACAGTCTCCGCAGGCGTCGATGCGGTCACCTGGGGCATCCCGCTCTATGCCGAGGTGGCTCGCGTACACGATGATGTCGTGCAGGCATCAGGTGCCTTTGACGAGACGCTGGAGGGGATCCACAACCTGGCGGAAGCTGGCCACGACGTCGAAATCCGCTTTGTCGCGCACGCCATGAGCCTTCCTCGGCTGCCTGCACTGGCGGAGTTCATTTGGCGCAACCTGCCATTCTCGGGGCACGTGGCGCTGATGGGTCTGGAGCCGATGGGGTACGCCCGCAAGAATCGAGACAGGCTCTGGGTCGACCCTGCGGATGCGGCAGCCACAGTCGCAGACGCTGCAATCTACCTGGCGCGCCGAGGGATGCCGGTTTCCATCTATAACGTCCCGCTTTGCCTCCTACCCAGACAGGCATGGCCTCTGGCACGCCAGAGCATCAGCGACTGGAAGCAGGATTACGCGGCCGAGTGCGAAGGTTGCGCCGTTCGGACTGCCTGCTGTGGCTTCTTCATATCTGCCGATGCCACATGGCGTGGTCAGCGCATACGGCCCCTCTCGGCCGCGGAAATGTCGGAGGCATCCGCATGACGAAAACTTGGAGCACCCTGGTGCGCCTGCTCTACAGGGCTCTGCCGGGGCTCGCCATCGCACCCTTCGGGTTCGGCGCAGCCCATGCCGCGACTGCTCCTGGCCCATCAGCGGCAACTGACGACGCTGGTCGTGGTCCGTTTGTCATGGAGTTGCAGAACCGCGTCGATGGCCCAGAGCTTTATGCACAGCACCGTAGCCACCGTAGCCATTCCAGCCACCGTAGCCATTCCAGCCACTACTCGGGATCCGGCTATCGCGGGAACAGCTACGCGCCTTCGCCCTCCTATGCTCCGCCACCGAGGTACATAGCCCCGCCCAGCTACGCCGCACCGCTGCGTTCGGCGCCAGTCCCGGCACCCGCCCCAGCACAGATCGTTCCTTCGAGCCCGCCGCCGCCAGCAGCCAGGTCACCCGGCAGCGGGCAAGCCGCGCGGCCTGCCCAGCAGGCACCGACGCAGGATGTTGGGACCTGCTCTACCGCAGGCGCCGTCATGGGAATGCGGGCGCAGGTCGAGCTCCGTGCGCTCGGCCTCTACACAGGTGCGATCGACGGGATCATGGGGCCGGGTACGCGTTCGGCTCTCGTGCAGTTCCAGAGATCCCGACGGCTGTCCGAGACGGGCACGCTCGACAACGCGACGCTCGCGGCTATGGGGCTTCGTTGCTGACAAAGTAGAGGTCGGTCGGCCTTTTTCGGTTCCGCTAGCGGAGGATGGAGCCGTGCACCCATCCCATGATTTCCCCGCTCGAGTCAGCGACCCTGTGCCAGGCACCCTCCTGGCCGACGATCTGGACCTGAGTTCCAGCATTCAGAACTCTGACGACTGAACCGGACCTCGACGCCGAAGCTCTGACATTGGCACCGGTTGTGGTCACGGCGTCCCTCAAGAACGTCGGACGTGGTGCACTTTCAGGCGGCCGGGCTACCGGCGAGGAAGGAGACGCAGACACAGGGGCGACGAGCGTAGGCCTTGATGCGGGAGAAGGAGGCGACGTCTGGAGCACCCGAGAGCTGGCCTCAACCGGGGATGCGGGGTCCTGCGAGACGGGACGATCTGGCTTCAGCACCAGGTACATGATCAGCGCCGCGACACCGACAAATGCGTATGTGCCGATAGAGCTCCGCCTAGCCGGTGCAGGCCCGGGCAAAGGGGGAGGTGAAGGCGATTGCGCGATGACCCTGGCTTTGACGGCTGACTGGCTCGGCTGGGCGCGAGGGGTGTGCGAACGATAGGACAGGCCCGTGCCGAACAGGCTGTAAGTTGTCGAGGTCCCGCGTTTTCCGACGTTGACCCTGACTCCGCGGCCGCCAAACGACCAGCTGGTTATACCTTTTGACCCGATGTTCATTCGGACGCCGGGCAGGATCTTGACGGATTTCCTAAAGCGCCAGCCCATGCCGTTACTCCCCTCCGAAACCAGCATAAACGGCGGTGCGGCGGCGACAATAGCCGTTATCGGCGACCACCGTCGCAGCGGGTCATGAAGCTGGTTTTAGCCGGGGCCGTTCCAGCCTTGTTGCTAAACTAGGTCAAAGTATATCCTGCCGCCCCTTAGGCAGGAACGACCATGAGCTTTTCCGATCAGATCCCCTTCGTCCCCCCTAGTCTCATTGAGAACCCCGAGCCGAGGTGTCCGTGCCTCCTGCTGCTCGACACTTCTGGATCCATGAACGGCAGGCCCATCGCGGCGCTGAACGACGGCCTACGAACCTTCAGGGAGGAACTGACCGGCGACGCCATGGCCTCCCAGAGGGTCGAGGTCGCCATGATGACCTTCGGACCGGTCAATGTCCTGTCGGATTTCGAAACCGCTGATGTCTTCCAACCCCCGACTCTGCAAGCTGGGGGCGACACCCCGATGGGCTCAGCAATCATGCAGGGCCTGGACATGCTGGAGACCCGAAAGGGCATCTACAAGCATGCAGGCGTTGCGTACTACCGTCCGTGGGTATTCCTCATCACTGACGGCGCGCCCACAGATAGCTATGCCGCAGCGGCCGAGCGCGTTCGTCAAGGCGACAACCCGGAGCGGAAGGCATTCAGCTTCTTCGCCGTTGGTGTCGAAGGCGCCGACATGAGTAAGCTCGGGCAGATCTGCAGCCCCAGCCGTCCGCCGTTGAAGCTGCAGGGCCTGAGCTTCCGCGAGTTGTTTACTTGGCTGTCGAGTTCTCTGGGGGGTGTTGCCCGTTCCCAGCCGGGCCAGCTCGTGGCCCTCCCGCCGCCATCTGGTTGGTCAGCAGTGTGATCACGGGGAGGAGCTGGCGGACTGCATTCGCTTCGTCAATCGGTACCTCGCACCAGAAGAACGGCACCCCATGCCAGGATGCCGGTGCCTGCCGGGTGGTGAAGGCTGCCGATGGAACGGAGGTCCTGGTCGCCGCGGTAAGCGACGGGGCTGGCACGGCCAAGCGATCTGATGTCGGTTCCGCGCTGGTCGTCGAGAGCTTCCTGGAGCGCTTCGCCCTGGCCGGAGCAGCATCATCCGACCTCAAGACGGTGGACCACGCCTTCGTAGAGGAATGGTTCGACGAAGTTCGCGACGCCATCGGGGCGCGTGCCGTCCAAGACGGTGCTGAGCCCAATGAATATGCATGCACCCTGCTCGGCGCCGTGGTCGGGCCGAGCATGGCCGCCTACGTCCAGATTGGCGACGGAGCGATCGTAGTCTCGACCGCAGAGGCTCAAGGCTATTCCTGGATCTTTTGGCCGCAGCATGGGGAGTACGCGAACAGCACCTACTTCATCACCCAGGACGGCGCCGAGCGCGTCCTGCAGTTCGAAGTCCAACCTGCAATGGATCAGATCGCGCTTTTCTCCGACGGCATCGAGCGCCTTGTGCTCGACATGTCGGCCAGGACCGTGCACGGCCCGGCGTTCCAGCCGATCTTCGAATGGCTCGCAGGGACTGAGCCTGACTACTCCGGGTGCGTTTCCCCAGGACTGCTAGCCTACCTCGACTCGGATCACGTCAATCGTCGCACTGACGACGACAAGACCCTCGTGATGGCAACCCGAGCGCTGCCGCCTGCCAGGACCGTGCTCCCGTGAAGCCGGGTCGGCTCCTGGATGCTCGGGGCAACTCCGTCACGCTTGGGAAGGAGCTCGGTCGTGGTGGCGAGGGGGCGGTGTTCGACGTAGCCGGAAAACCCGACGCGGTCGCCAAGGTCTACCTCAAGGCTCCCAGCGCCCAGCGTGCCGCGAAGCTGTCAGCCATGGCTGGGATGGCGTCTGCTCCGCTTCTACGCATCGCAGCTTGGCCGACCGGAACGCTCCACGAGCCGTCGGGCTCGGTTGCAGGTTTTATGATGCCGAAGGTCGGCGGGCACGAGCCGGTCTTTAAGTTGTACGGCCCCAAACTGCGAATGCAGGAATTCCCGACTGCCGACTGGCGCTTCCTGATCCACGCTGCGGCCAATGCCGCACGCTCGTTCTCGACCGTGCACGCTGCGGGACTGGTCATCGGCGATGTCAACCACGGCAATCTTGTGGTTGGTCAAGACGCCACGGTCCGCATGATTGACTGCGACAGCTTCCAGGTGACGCAGGCCGGGAAGACCTGGTTCTGTGAGGTCGGGGTGGGGACGCATCAACCTCCGGAAATGCAGGCCCTCGACAGCTACGCCGGTGTGTTGAGGACGCCAAACCACGACAGCTTTGGCTTGGCAGTTATCGTCTTCCAGCTGCTCTGCATTGCGCGCCATCCTTTTGCGGGACGATACAAGGGTCCTGGCGAACCGCCCTCAATCGAGGATGCGATCAAGGCGTCCCGCTATGCCTACTCGCGCGACCGTTCACGCACAGCCATGGAGCCTCCTCCAGGGAGCCTCCCAGTTGACGCGCTGACGCCCTCCATCCAGGACCTGTTCGAGAGAGCCTTCGCTCCCGGGGCAGCACGTGCTGGACGACCGAATGCTGACCAGTGGGTCACGGCTTTAGGTGAACTCGCATCTGATCTGAAGTCGTGCGGCGCGAACGGCGCCCACTTCTACCGCAAGGGGCTCAGCGCCTGTCCGTGGTGCGCGATTGAGAATGCGAGTGGGATCACGCTGTTTCCCGTGGTGTTCAAACCCGGTGCGGTTGGCGCGACCGGTATGGCAGCGCTTTGGCAGGAGGTCTCCAAGCTCCCTGACCCGCCTCTGCTGGGTCAGTGTCCACCTCCACCCGGCCCGGCAGTTCAGGCGTCTCCAGCTGCGCAAGCATTGGCCGGGAGCGGACGCAGCCTGAAGACGGCTGCTTGGGGTTCGGTAGCTGCGAGCTTGGCGGTAACACTCGCTTTCGCTTCTCCTGACTTCCGCGCCGCGATGGTGCCTGCCATCGGCGTGATCGCCTTCATCATCCACCGCATCGGTCAGAACGCGCAGCAGAACCCGTTTCAGCAAAGGCTGGGCGAACTGAAGCGGGAATGGGATGAGCTTCGGCGCGCTTGGAACATGCCGTTGCCTGGGCCTAGCGCTTCGGACATCAGGGCGAACCTCACTCGTCTCAAGGCTCAGTATGATGGGCTCAACGGCGAACGCGCCAAGCGCATGCAGAAGCTGAACGAGCAGCGTCGGGAAAAGCAGCTCGAAGACCAT
This sequence comes from Falsiroseomonas oleicola, assembly GCF_019029495.1. Lineage (GTDB taxonomy): Bacteria > Pseudomonadota > Alphaproteobacteria > Acetobacterales > Acetobacteraceae > Falsiroseomonas > Falsiroseomonas oleicola. The sequence goes on along the minus strand of NZ_JAERQM010000006.1, from coordinate 370,533 downwards.
CTGGACCACTTCTCACTGACCAACGCCAAGGTCCCCGGCATCGGCCCGGCACGTGTTGCCACCCTGGCCAGCCATGGCATCGACACGGCCAGCGACATCATCAGCCATCGCCTGTTGGCAGTGCCAGGCTTCGGCCCGGCCACAGTGGCCAAACTGCTGGCCTGGCGCCGGTCGCACGAAGCCTCATTTCGCTTCGATCCGAGCAAAGGCGTTTCCTCGTCCGAGATAGCATTGGTCGAGAGAGACATTGCGGCACAGCGCACAAAGCTGGAACGCGAAGTTGCGGCAGGGCTTGCCCGGATGCGAGCGGCGGCAGCCGCTCATACGAGCCGTCGCCAAGCCTTGGAAGGTCGAGTGGCGGAACTCCGCCCTCAATATGCGCAGGCCGCAGCCGACGCCGCTGTCGTGCCGGAGAACAGGACGACCCATAAGCGCTTGCTCGCGCTGGCAGGCGCGGCGGCCGCCGTCGCCCTTGTCACCGGTATCGGACATCGCTCTCCCATCATCGAACATCGCCCTTCGAGTGCAGCCACAGACTTGCCAGTCACCCCTGTGGTGACGCTACCAGTTCCTCTGCCCGCGCCGCCAGCGCCAAGCCGATCGGCTGAAGCACCTCGCCCCGCTTCGGCGGATCGGACAACGCCGGAGGTTAAGGCGCCAAAGTCCGAGCAAGCCTCAGCGCCCGAGGCACTTGCGCCAACTCGAACTGTGACCAGTCTGCCTCTACCTCCGATATCCAGACCGGCGTCGGCAGCATCAACCGCGGGCGTCGGCGAACGCGTCATCATGAGGCAGGCGGCCAATGTCAGGGCGGGAGCCAGCGGCAGTTCGGCGGTTGTTCGAACTGCGCCCAGTGGTGCCGTGCTCAGGGTCTTTGAGAGGAATGCTGGATGGGTCCTGATCGGGGAAGAGGATCCGTGGGGATGGGTATTTTCCGGGCTTATGGAACCCGCACCTTAGCATCGATCAACACTTGGCTCTTACGAGGGCGAAGGTCATCCCGGGCAGCGATCCGCCCGCATCCAATGCAGGCAAAGCGCGCTCCGCTGAAGCCCGGCTGGTTGTCGGCTACGCGCTGCAGAAGGTCCTGCACCTCAGCCGCAAGCACTGTCACCCCTCGAGGCGAGGAGTATCCACTGTGGCCGAGGACATCATCGAAGGTCGACGATCCTAGGATCCGGTGCGTTGTGCCAAGGGGCGTGCAGGGTGATATCCGTCCGGAATGAGAACGACGCTCTCCCACCTTCACTCGGCGGCCCAGCGGCTAAGGTTGGCTCTGGGTCCCATACGGCTCCGGGGTCTAATGGCCGCACGCGCTATCCGGCTACTGCTGGCGGCGGCCATGCTCGCGCTCGTCTGGCCAAGCGCACGCGTAACGGCGCGCGTCAGGGTGCGACAGCACCACGCCTCGAACGATGAAGCGATGGCACACCGTCGCCACCCGGTGCGGTTCGTCCTTTCCGTGCTGCAGGCCAACTGGAAGGTCGCCGCGGCGACCTTTGCGGTTTGTACCACCGCTGCGTACGGAGGAGCTGCCTTCGTGGGGGACGCTACGCTCATCAGCATGCTCGGCGGGAGTGTGTCCCAGGGGGCGAACCAAGGTGACGCATCCTCGGCGTTGGCGGTCCTGCGTGACGTCAACGTGGCCCTCCTCTCCGCCCAGGCAACGCTGCTCGGCCTCGTCTACCCCATCGTCATAGCCTTGGTCAGCGTCCTGCTCGGCGCTCGGTCAACCGGCGGTGCGAGAATGCTCATCTTCGTCCGGCAGACCGGTGCCATCCAGGTCGGCGCCAGTGCCTTGTCATTGTGCGGGACGGCAACGGTTGCCCTGGCCTTCGCCACGTCGCTACCAATTTCTATCATCGTCGGATTTACGGCGGTGAACCTCGTGTGGTTCCTTGGGAACCTCCTCGGCATCGGCCTCTTCCTGAAAAGCACACTTGCTTTCCTCACGCCTGCCGGACGACAGGCACTCAGGCACGCGTACGCCTGCAACGTGGCTTGGCCGAGGGAGTTCGAACAGTTGCTCGTGCCCACGATCGTGACCCAGGTAGGGCGGGAGGTGAACACGGCGGCCATCTCACCCGCGTCACCCCTCGTCGAGGTTGCAGCAGGTCGCGCGGCAGGGCACGGCAAAGGGGGCGCTGTGGTGCGTCACCTCCCAGGCACGCCCCACATTGTGAGGGACGTGCGCGTTGCGCTGCTCGACTTGGTGGCAGGCTCCTGGGCGGATCGTCAACGTCGCGATCTGGCCGCCGGAGCCAACCTGCTCCATTCGCCAGAGCGGCGCAGCGTCAGTTTCCCGCTTCTCCCGGGCGACGCCGTTCAAGGACCGGTTACCCTCGCCACATGGACCGCGGACGCGGAGCTGACTCGGGTGGAGCGCCTTCTCGTTCGCCTCTCGTTCAGCATCGAGCGAGATTCGGGGGACTGGGCGACACCGCCGTCATCCAGAGACCTGCTCTCTGACGCTGCGAATGAGATGATGGCTGCCACGCTCGCGGGTGACTCCATGGAGCTTCGCGTCCGGCTGGCCGAAGCTGCCGACCTGCATGGCCTGTTGCTGCGGCTGGCTGCCATGCAGGGGAACTCTGGCAGCTACGCGGACCAACCAGGTCGGCGCTCATTCGCGACGCTGGGCCAGGAATGGGGCGAGTGCTACCGGGACGCGCTCGAGCGCGTAGCTGAGGTCTCGCTCTCTCGACCCGAGTTGCTCCAAGTGGCCGCCTATCTGCCAACCAGGATTGCCGCCGCCGCAGGCCGCGTGCCGCTCTCGTCCCTTTCCGCGAGCGACGCTCTGCTCCCATTGCTCGCCAACTTTGTCTCCATGCGCCTCAGGCGGGCGCCAGGCGGCGGACCGGCCGTACTGGCCAGCCCCCAGGTCCTACCGGCACCTGACGTCCAGTCGGCAGCTTGGCGCACCATGATCGGTGCGTGGAACTACCTTCTGCTCGAACGAATGCGCACGGCCCCTGTGGTGGACGGGGAGGATGAGTGGCAGCGGCTTGTTGGCGGCTGGTCGTCGATAAATGCCCACCTGCAAGGGACGGCCAGGATGGCGGCCAGGGCGGCGAGCCTCGGCGACATCGAAGGGGTGCGCTGGGCTATCGATGCGCTGCTGCGATGGCCAGATGAACTGTCAAAGGCGACCGGGTACAATCCGCCCCTGCCGCCGATGTACCGGCGCGTGAGCACGAGCCTCATCGAGGAAAGGGATTGGAAGAAGGTCCGGGACACGCTCGCGCCGGACGGCTTCAGCCTTGGTATCACGCCAGGAGCCGCTTTCGGTGCGGCGGCGGAGGAGGCCTGGGCCCTTGTGTTGATCGCGTTGGCCGAGGTGCTGCTGTCTTGGGCGTCGCAGAAGGGTCGGGAAGATCCATCAATTATTGGCGCGCGCATGCTCTTCCGGCACGAACTGCACGACACGGCTGCTCACTCGCGGCTGTCCAAACGGCCTTTCGGGAGCGGGCTCGGTGGCACCCTGCGCGCGACGCTGGATGCGTCGCGCGATGGCCTGGAGGGGGTAGCGTCGGCGCTCGCCCGCCAAGCGCCGCAAGACATGGTTTCCATGCGCATCTACATGTCTTCGGGTCCGGCGAGCGACTTGAGCGCCGCAGAAGCCCTGCTCTTGGTCGCGGCGGCATCTCGGGCAGTCGGGCAGCCGGGTGAGGCGGCCGCCACTGCGGTGCCCTCGACGGCTGGGGAAGCGCAAACCGCTCGCCACACCATTCAGGACCTCGACCGACTCGCCCGCAACCTGCACGCGCTCAACGCCGCCGAATGGTCCCCGATTGCCGCCGCCTTGACGTCTGATGACCCGGCCGGGTCGGCGACCCCAGTTGACTTCGACGAGTGGCGTGGACGGGCCGTCGCGCGCCTGCAAGAGCTCAGGCAGCAAGTTGCCTCCAACCTGGAGACGGCTCTGACCTCGCTGCCGCTTGATCAGGTGCGGCTGCAGACCACTGCCGACGATGCGGCGCGCGCGGCCTTTGCGTCGGGTATGGCCCGATGCCCCGTGAACCTCTTTGACCGGGTCGAGACTGCATCTTTCACCCCGGCGCACAGTGCAGAAATCAGCTTCCAAGGCTACTCCCGCGGGGAGTTCACGTCGCCGCGGCTCGTTGAGGCAAAGAGTGACTGGGGCTTGTTGCCCGGCGCGCTTGCCGACCGGGCAGCCTGGGGGGTCGGCAGTGCGCTGCTGGATCAATCGACGCCTGTCGTGCAGGTGGCAAATGCCGAGACTTGGTGCGATGCAGTGACTTCTGCCGTCGATGGGATCGGCGAGCCGCCCCACGAAGTCCTCATCCTGGTATCGCAGAGCAACAGTCTGATTTGGCTCAACGGGTGGAAGCACGGCTACGGCGCGCCTGTTCCCGCTGGGCTCTCGGTCGCGGTTCGGCAGGACGAAGCGCGACAGGGCTACTTTCTCGACCTGAACGGAATTCCCCTTTTTCACGCCCTTCTGCCGTCGGATTGGACTATCGTTGTCTCCAGGCGCGCACTCGCAGCTGTCCAGTTCACCGTTAGCGGTTCCCATCTGGCAACTGCCGAATTTGTCGCAGAGCCCAGTGCCGAGGATGGGACCCTGATAATGCGCTTCGGGTTTCGTGTGGCGCTATCTGGACCAGCCCCCGTATCGATCAAGTATACCCTAAGGGACGACGGCGGCCTGCCGGACCAGAACGAGCTTTGAGCAGCGCTATGCGGTAGGGTGGTGCTGCGTCCTCTCTGCCCGCGAGCAACGCAGACCCCCTGCGTGTGCAGGGACGATGCGGGGCGTGGTGCGCGCTGATGCGGCACCCGCGTGGTGCCGGTGCGCGTGGTGGAGGTGCCGACTCCCACGCAAGTTCAATGCCCAGGATGGCTATCGCGCGGCTCGTTATTCGGCCGAGCAAGGTAACGGGTGCAGCGAACACATTTCGTACCGCTTGAGCGAAGCTGCTCCAGCCAGACCAGGGAGGCTTGCCCGAGCCTCCTCAACAAACTTCTCTTGAAGCACCTGTCATTCTTTGGGCAAGTGGACCAGCTCCTACCACTCGAGCAACCGGAGACTGAAGCCTGACATCCGCCCGTCGCAAGGACAGGGCGAAGCATCTAGCCGCGGCTGGCGAACATGGGGACCAAGGTATAGCTCTCCCGTGCGCTGCGCGGTGAGGAGACCACGGCCAGGGCGCGCGGCAGTTGGCGTGAACTGCCGTCGCTCTTCGTCAGCCGCAGGTCGTGGCGCTCGACCTGTCCGTAGAGCGCCAGATATTCCTGCCCCTTGAACTCCTTGCCCTCGGTCTCAACCAGCGGAAGGACTGCCACCTTGTCGGACCCTCGCTTCCCATCGAAGAAGCCCAGTTCCCAGGGCATCCACTTCGACGAGGGCGATGTTTCCGAAGTTGTGAAGATCATCGAATTCGAGTTTTCCATGGCGGCCCGGATGATCGCGGCCGTCTCGGCGGTCACCCGGCTCCTGTCCAGTTCCGGGTACTCCACCCAGTCCACGAAGACCCGCAGTCCCCCGTCCTCCTCGAGAATTCGCTTCACGCCGAGCACCAAGGTCGCGTCGCTGAAGCTGTGCGATAGGAAAATGTCGTAGCGGGCGGCGCTCTTGCGGAGGGTTCCGGCCTCCTCCTTGAGCACGCGGGCTGAGGTCGTCTGGGGCGGCGTCATGCCGCGCCTGCGAGCCTCGCCGAGGGTGATAAATGCCATCTGCCGATCCTCAGTAGCCCGCCTGCTTCGCGGCCGCCTCGACCCAGGACCCAAGATTTGCGTAACCGTCGCCCAGGACCCAGTCGTGGCGTTTGAACATTGAGGAGAGGTTCACGCCCTGCTTGTCCTGCACTGACCAGTGGAAATCGCTGACAGCGATGCTCGGCACGTCGTCGTTTCGGCGCCACTGCCGGTCCGGCCCGACTTCCATGAACGTCACCCGGCCGTCCCCAGCCCAGAAACCGAGTTCACCCAACACCGATGAACCGGCCGCCGCTGTATTCCCTGTCTTGGCGCACTTGATGCCGTGGATGGCGATTTCCATGATGCCGCGGCCATCCCGAAGCGCCTGTAGCACTTCAAACCTCACCCAGCGGCGGCTCGCCGTTTCGGCCCCGGCGAGCGCGCACAGGACGCTCGACCCCTCCAAGCCCTTCCGAAGGAATGTCCGGAGCGCATCGTCGCTGGTCTTCTTCGTCGCCTCAACGACAGATGCGTTGAAGAAGCCCGCATCTTCCCGATCGCGGCCGACCCATGCGTTCTTGACCACGTTGGCGCGGAAGACGTCCGGCTGGTAGTGGAAGCTGAAGAAGACGCGGCGCGCCATGCAGGTTCCTCTCGAATCGGCATTTAGAATATCATGCCGCCTATACAACGGGACAAGCATTGCGCCATGGCGGTATCGCCCGAGACCTTCGTCGCTGAATGGGGTGACGCCTTGGCCAAGGGCCAGGCATCGCTGTTCGTCGGTTCCGGCGTCAGCCTGGAGGCGGGCTACGGGTCCTGGTCAGACCTTTTGGAAACCTGCGCCAAGGAACTCCGTATCAAGCTCCACCGCCTCGATGACCTGGCGATGGTGGCGCAGCATTACCTGAACCAAGGCGGAAATCGCGGCGCAGAGCTTCGACAGACCATCAGGGATTCGCTGAGCCCTGTCCCAGATGACCGGCTTCCCCGCTCCCTGAAAATTCTGGCGCGGTCGCAGTTGCGGACAATCTGGACCACCAACTACGACCAAATCATCGAGCAGGCCTGGAAGCAGCAGGGTCTACATCTCGACGTGAAGCGTAATCAGGAGGACTTCAAAGTTGCACCTCCTCCGTGGGCGGATGGCACGCTCTACAAGATGCACGGCTGCGTCGGCGACCTCGATAGCATCGTCATCGCCAAGGACCACTACGACCAGTACGCAGCTTCACGCGAGGGCTTCTTCACGGCTCTTGCCGCCGACCTGATCGGGAAGCGGATGCTCTTCCTCGGCTTCGGGCATCGAGATCCGAATCTGGCGATTATGTTCAGCACACTGCGCCGAATGTTCGGCAACGGCGCCGCGCGGCACTTCAGCCTCGCACGGCGCCCCAAGGCCGAACTTTCGGAAGACCAGGACGAAGTTGACCGGCGCTTCGACCTGTGGGTCCAGGACTGGGAGGTCAGGTACGGCGTCAAGTTCGTCGAGGTTAACAACTGGGACGAGGTGCCCGCCCTGCTGGGGCGCGTTGAACTCCGAACGGTGAGGGAGTCGGTGCTGATCTCGGGCAGCCTTCCTGAGATCGCTTCAGAGGCCGAGCGTGAACTTCCCAGCGCCGTCGCTGAGGCGGTCGCTGGCCTGCTTCCTGGTGAGGGCTTCCGGCTGGTGTCGGGCTTCGGCCTCACCATCGGATCTGCCGCCATCTCTGGCCTGCTGGGGGCGCTGAACAGAACCGGGCAGCCGTCGCTGCGCCTGGACAGGCACATGCTGCTCCGACCATTCCCTCAACCGGCGCCCGGCGAAGTGCCGGACCCGGCACTCTGGAGGGCTTGGCGGCAGGAAATGGTCAGCCGGGCAGGCGCAACCGTGATCATCGCCGGTGCGAAGCGCGAAGCCGACGGGACACTGTCGGTCGCCGATGGCGTCATGGAAGAGTTCAGGATGACTCTGGACAGCGGCCGCGTGCCGATCCCGATAGGCGCCACCGGGCATGCCGCAGCCCGAGCGTGGACCGCCACGCAGACCGAGCTGGCGCGCTGGCCCTGGTACCCAAGAGACGCCTTCAAGGCACTCAACAATCCGTCCCTGCCGCCGCAAGCGCTGGCCAGAGCAGTCCAGGCCGTCCTGCGAGAGTTCAAGAAGGTTCGCGCGTTGTGATCGGGGCCAAATTGGCCTGGACTGCTGCCGGTTCGCGGGGCACCTAGTTTAGCCTGAACCGGGCAAGCGCTCGAACGCCATGGGGCTGAGATAGCCAATGGCCGAGTGTCGCCGCCTTGGGTTGTAGAGCCGCTCATTATACTGACGCCTCTGGTCGGGCGAAGTCGAGGGTACCAGCATCCCGAACCAGGCCGCTGGTCATCCAAGGAACCAGCGTGAACCCCATCACCAAAGGGGTCCCGTTTGGACGCCGATCACCCCTCACCGGGGTCCTTCTTCCATGCTGACCACATTCCAGGCGGGAGACTAGCGCATGTTCAGGACATCCCCGCCCACTCCGGGACCTGCTGGTCGCGCCTGAGCCGCAGCCTCTGCACGCGGACGGCAGCGAACACGTCCTCCGGCCGTTCCAGCGAAGCTGCTCCAGCGAGGCTAGGAAGGCTTGCCCGCGCCTCCTCCACGAACCTCTCGGCAAGCAGCTGCCGTTCCTGCGGCAGGTAGGCCGCCTCCCACCATTCGAGCATCCGGCCCCGCGATGCCAAGAGCAGCGCCTCCGCTGGGAGCCGATCGCGCTTCAGGTGTTGATTGACCCGGCGGTCCGCTGGAAGCAGGTTCCACAGGTCAGAGCAGGGCCAGGCAGACCAGGGCATGCAATGGTCGATGTCCAGCCGCTCGGCATTCAGCAATTTGCCGCTCCACGAGCAAAGGACCGGGCGGCCCGAGGTCAGCAGCCTGGTCGCGATCTGGCGTGGCAATGCCACATCGCGGGTAGGGTCCGACCACGTCATCGCTGACGCGATGGCACCTTCGTCAAGGCGGCGTCCCTGGCTGGCTGCGTAGCCCTGCATAAGGCGCACCCATTCCGCGTTCACGGCGGGCTCGATCCACGCAGAGAACCTGCCGAGCGCCGACCACATCGTCCGGGGCACCTCCATGGTGCCGAAGTCCCACAGGTAGCTCGCGTCGAGTGCGACCTCGGTGCCGCGAAGCCTGGGGGATGCGCGCGTCACGGGGAGGATTGCGCCACCGTTGGGGTACGTCATGTAGTTTGCGGGCATGCGCGTGATGGTCGTCGCTGCGTCGCGTAGCGCCGCGTGCACCGCCTGCGCGGCGTCACCCGAGAAGCGGGCGCCGAGGCGCAGGTCGAGGCGCGGGATGACGCCCCCGAGCAGCGCGCGGAACCCGTCGCCTGCGAAGCCCAGTCCGTCGGCGCCTCGGTTCGCGGGCATCTGCGGCAAGTTGGCGGCGACTAGGGGCAGGTAGAGGCGCAGCCACGTCAGCGCGACGAGGCCGAGCGGGAGTTCGACGCGATCGTCGTCTACGTGCCTCGCTAGGCCCGCCATTCCATCGGCAATTCTTGAGAGGGCTCTGAGCAGGCCGAGTTTATAGGTCGACGTCTTCTGGTCATTGAGGATGACATGCCGAAGGAGCGGTAGCGCACCGGTTCCGTCGTCCGGCAGCCTGAAAGCAACATGGGTCCAGCTGATCTCCGGACGGCCGAGAGCGTCGGATGCTGGCTCGGTCAGCACCATGGTCATGCCGTGGTCGCGCGCGAGCGCCTCGACCTCGGCCAGCGGCGCGGGGAACATCGCCCGCTCCGCTTCGGCAGGCCCGTCCCGCAGCGTCATGGCGAGGACGCCGCCGGACCTTAGCAAGCCGACCAGTTTCCGGAATGCGCGTCGCCGGTCCGCTGGTGCGACGTGCTGCCAGGCCGCGTTGACCAGGATGGTGTCGAAGGCGAGACCCAGGCGTCCAATCGCCATCAGCGCAGGCAGGCTGTCATCGATCCACTGGAGGCGTTCATGAGGGTGCTGTCGTGCGGCCTGATCGCGCATGCCTGCGGCTGGCTCGGCGGCCACGACGTTGTGGCCCAGCGAGGCCAGCCATGCTGCATCCCGGCCCGTACCTGCACCCACGTCGAGAACCAGACCGGGCGGGTCCGGGAGGAGGGGGAGCAGCCAGTTCAGCGCCAGGGACGGGTCAACGCGTGCGTAGTCTGCCGCGAGGCGAGCCGCGTTCGCGTCGTACCAGGCGACGGGGAACACGTGGGATGTCACGGGGACAGTCTAGGACGGAGCCGGGCACGGCGTAATGGTCAGAGTCAGCTGATGCCGGGGTGGCGGCGCGGTCGATCCCGTTGCGTGTGACTGCCGCGGCCTGCCAATCAGCGCCTGATCCATAAAAGGCCGCGCTTCGTCGGGTCTGGGCGGAAAGCGGCTGTAGAAGCCCGGGTATGTCGATGTCCGCGCCACCCTCACAAGCGGACATAGCAGCATTCCGTCTGAGACTGCACTTCTGGCGTGGTCTGGCCGAATCCAGTCCGTCCGGTATGGTGCAACGCCGAAGTAAAGTGGACGGTCACACCTCATCGTTTTTGCTACGCTGTGGCGCCGGGCGATAACGCGGTTCTTGGCGGGAGAGCGTGCTGGCGGGTGGTCCGGCAAGCTGCCATGATTGACGAGGCACCAAATCGGCCTTCGAGCCAAAGGCACAGGGCTTTCATCTCATTCTAGCCTCACACGAGATGGGCTTGGGGCACATCGGAGAGCCGAAGATCTTGAGCCATGCGCATCACGGGGAGTCTAATGCTTAGTATTAACAAAGACTTCTCGCTTGATGAATTCGAGGCGGGGCTTTCCCGGATCGCTTTAGGTGAACCGGAGTTGCGTATTCCTAATAAAGTTAAGGCGAGCGCGGTCGGCAGTCTTGCTGCACTCATCCAGCTTATCATCACCTGGGCTGTACGTGGCGAGGAGGACTCGCGTCTACGCATTCACGCACAGCGCGTCGATGACGTTGCTTTCCACAATTTTGCGAATACGCCGTTCGGAGTCGTCGCCCTAAACATGGCAGGCAAGGTCGCGCTCTCCGGTGGTGAAGCCGTCGGGCGCCGCGAGGCGTTACTGCAGACGAGAGACTACGTCCTGGCCATGCACGGAGGGGCGCTCGACAAATTGCGCGACATCGACAAATCGGCCATCCCGATCGTCTGCGTTGACAACGCTCAAGAATACCGGCGACCGATCCGCCTGTACGTTCCCGGCACGGTCGACGTCCGCAGTGCCAGAGACTTTGAGGCCTTGATCGGAAGTTGCCTCAGGACGCTCCGGCCGGGGATGCCGACGGTCGAGCGGTCAGGTACGTTGGGGGCAATCGCGGCGCTGGTGCAGGAAGCCTTCAAAAACACCGACGACCACGCTCGAACCGATTTCCGGGAAGTGCGGCTGCGGAGGTCAACCCGCGGCATTCTGGTTGGGTATCGTTACTTGGCGGTTGACCAGCTCCAGGGGATGGCGGGCGCGCACGGGCCCCTTCGCGCTCATTTTGGGGGCTGGGCGCCTCGCGGCGGGGCGCGGCATGCTCAGTTCGTCGAGGTGTCGGTTTTCGACAGCGGTCCCGGATTAGCTCAGAACTGGCTTGCAAAGACAGTAGGTCTCGACAAGGGCATTATCGCCGACAGCGTTCCCCTAGAGGTCGAGTACCAAGCGGTTGGCGCGTGCCTACGCAAGGGTGGCACAACGAAGTCCGACCTCACGAGTGGGATCGGGTTGTTCCGGATTATGGACGTAGCGAAACGCACGGGAGGCTTCGTCCGCATCCGCAGCGGGAGGCTGTCGCTCATAAAGGCGTTCGACGGCTCCGGCTTGGGCCAACCGACCGAAGAGGATCTAGCCATGGAGGATATGGTTAGGGGCGGCAGGCCCAGCGTACCCCAGGCATGGGCAGAGGGAACCGTCATCACAGCGATGTTGCCGCTGAACCGGGAGCTGGCGCGATGAGCAGCGTCTACGCGTTCCGTTGCCGGACGCCCGAGCATCCGCAAGCCATTTCCACCCTCGTCGTCTTCTGCGGGCCGACGGCTTTCTCGATCAACGATCTTGCTGCCGCGATTAAGTCAGAAACGAGCCGCGCGCTGTCCCCAGATGCCGCATACCTCATCTATCCCAAGGATCGGGCTGCGGAGGTACGAAGCCAACTGGAGGAAGACAATTCTGCTTTCCACACGCTGTCGGTGGATACGTCTATCGGCCTTTACTCTTACGACGAAGCTGGCGTCGTGCGACGGCATGCGGTGCTGCGTGGAGCGCCACCCGAAGCCCTCCCGCTCCAGCACATTCGCCGCCAGGGCTTGACGGAGCTGTTCAACCGGCGACAGGGCCTTCTTGAAGCCGGGCCGACTGCCCATTTCGTGAAACCATCCAAGAAAACCGATTCCCGGTTTCTCCGCGCGTCTCACGCGCTTTCCGAAGGCGCCGAAATATTCTTCGTGGCGTTTTGGCTGCTGCCGTACCTAACCGACGACCTGGATTTTGTCCACCTAGACACGTCATCCATCGCCAGCGTCGTGCTTGCCGGGCTCTTGATAAAGCGGTTGACCAGGATGCCGACGGTGCGCACGTTTCAATCCTACCGGGGGATTTACACCCATCCATTTAGCCCCGACCGAGCCGATTTGGTCCTGATTTCCGCTTCGCAGTCGGGCAGTATGGCTGGGCTAATCGCTAGCCGTGTAAAGGACGCAGAGCGTGTCGTAACCTTGTTCTCCATGGGCGGCGATCCGCCGAAGCCTACACAGGTGTTGTGTGATCTCCGTATCGACGAGAAGCTGAATCCCACTGGATATCCGCCCGCCCCGCCTCCTCCCGACCCAGCCTTAACCCGGCCGATTCGGCTGATCGGCGAGCATTTCATCGCCGCGCCGGAACCTGCGCGGACCGTGGTGCCTGGGCTGAAGCACGCTCCAACGGTCATCGCCGAAAAGATTTCGCGCCTCCAGGGCCAGGGGATATTCGTCGCGTACAAGGCCGACGCCGAGCGGAGTTCGCGCCGCGCGATTTGGATCGATGTGGAACAGCTCCGTCAGACGGAGCCCTTCAAGGAGTGGGTCGAGAAAACTGTCATCCGCGAAATCCCGGCTTCTGTTCGCGCCATCGTCTACCCCGACAAGGATACTTCGGCAAAGTCCGTGGCCGATGCCCTGATCGAGGCAATCCGTCGGCATGGGGGCGACCTCAAAAATGTCACCTTGTTGGGGCTAAGCGAGATCGAGCAGGACAAAACGGCAGGATGGCCGGTGTCTGGATCCCCCATCGTTATTGTCGGGGGCGCCACGGGCCATGGCGAGAAGTTGCTGTCGATCAGCCGCGCACTCCGCCGCTACGCCCCGGCTTCCCATCGCATCTTCCTATCGGCGGCAACGATACCATCATCGAAACGGGCTTTCGGCCTCCTGCAATCGAACCTAAGACAGCCCAGCCACTGTTTCAGTTCGATGTTCGAGGTGTTTCTCGATCGCGCGACGGCGTCGGAGAGTTGGGACAAAGAACGGGATTACCTAGCCGAACTCGACCAAACCCTGCCGAACACAGTCGCGAGTAGGCTCCAGCTCCTGGACAATAGTCCATCGGGACTCAGGAATGACCTCTTCCTGCCCGGTGCGAAGGAAGGTTTAAAGCTCCGCGATAATTTCGCCTTCTGGCCAGTTGGCACGCCTTGCGGCGCCGCCAGCCAAGCCGACGTCTTTCTTACCATGGCCGCAATACTGCAAAATCTCCGGACGGGAGCCGATGTACTACCGGAGCACCGTATCGTGAACGACCCGCAGACGCACACCGTCCTGTCTGGTGAGACGTTCGCCCGATACAACGACGGTGTAATTCAGGCGGCCATTCTTCGGGCGGCACTGCCTATTGAGTTGAACTATCGTGACACCCCTGAGGAAAGCCGCTTGGTCGGCGATCTTATCCGCCAGATGGTGGACCTATCTGACCGGCAGCAAGGCGAAGCGCTGGGCGAGTTCCTGCTGGCTATCCTTCTTGATCGAATGAGCCTAGCCGACGCGGATCTCGAGACCCTAAAGGATACTCTTCGTGCATCCCTCGACCGGCTGAACGAGCAACAACGCTGGATCGCCGAGGAACTGTTGCCGGGCTAAATCATAGCCATCATGGTGTATTACGTCACCGTTTCCACATGACGGCTTTGCCCTGCACTCAGTTGGGCACGCGATCGATGTTGTTGGACGACTTGGGCTTGCCATGGAGCAAACGGGATTCCCCTATGGGCATGAACAGCATGAAGCCCATACCCACCAACCCGGTTGTTGCCGTTGGCAAACCTTGCACCAAATATTGAACAGCCTCGAATAGGTCTGACGTCCGCTTTGCAGAATTCGACCTGCAAGCTTGAATGCCCAGAATGGGCGCAGAGCCGCCGATCTTGGCCACCTACCGACTGCGTCTGCTCATCCACCAATACCGGACCTCCCGGGTAAAGGCCCGTGGGTCGCTTGTGGGTCGGGCCTGGCTCTCCTGATACAAAATTCCGGCCTTCTACCGCACTCAAGCAGCGGGGCGCCTCGCCAGAGCAAGGCCGAGGCCAAGCGCGACCATTCCTGCGCCGGACGCTTCTCGCAGGCGGCGGATCAGGGTCGGGCGTGCAGCGGCACCGTCGCGGATGCCGCTCGCTGCGAAGGCGACCACGATGTCGGCAAGAGTGTTCAGCGTGACCGATACGAAGCCGAGCACGACGAACTGCAGGGCCACATGGCCAGCGGCGGGATCCACGAACTGTGGGACGAAGGCGAGGAAGAAGGCCGCCGTCTTCGGGTTCAGCGCCTCCACCACCACGCCCTCGCGGAAGGCCCGCCGTTGGCCGATGGGCGGCACTGATCCGCCGTTCAGGGATGTCGCCACATCGCGGCGGGCGGACTGAATGGTGCGGACGCCGAGCCAGACGAGATAGGCAGCCCCGACCAGCTTCAGCGCGGTGAAAAGCTCCGCGCTGGCGAGCACGATGGCCGAGACGCCCAAGCCACCCGCGACGACATGGGCCATGCCGCCCAGCCCCGTCCCAAAGCTGGAGGCCACACCTTCGGCACGGCCGCCAGCCAGCGTGCGCGCGGCGACGTAGAAGATCCCCGGACCAGGGGTCACCGCGAGCACGATGGCCGCAGCAAGGAAGACTGCAAGTTGGGTCATGTCGGGCATGGGCGGGCACCTCTACTCGTATGCGGCTTTCTCGTCCTCCGGCGCCTCCTTGGCGCCGTCTCCACCGGTCGGCGGGATCAGCCCGGGATCAGCTGTGCCACAGCGCGCTCTGAGGGCAGTTCGCTCTCGGCCAGGCCAGCGGCAACGCCCCGCCGGTCGGCGGCGGACCGGTTCTGACTCATTTTCCGCTTGCCCTCGATCCGCGTGATTGGCAGGCGCAAGCCGACGATCCCCTTGAGCTGCGCACGGACAAACTCCGCCGGGGCGTCGGTCACGGCCCAGGGCCGTGCGCGCGGGCGCTCGTGCAGGTTGGTCAGCCGGGTCACGAGGTCCAGCAGGCGGTCCGCGTCCTCGAAGAACTCGACCGGCCCGTATGCGTGGACCGCGATGTAGTTCCAGGTCGGCACCACACGCTGGTGCTCCTGCTTGGAGGGGTACCAGGAAGGGCTGACATAGGCGTCCGGCCCCATGAACAGCGCCATCGCCTCGCCGGTCGGCGGCAGCCTCCATTGCGGGTTCGCGCGGGCCAAGTGGCCGTACAGCGTGCCGTGGGGGCCCTCCTCCGCCGCCAGGAACAGCGGCAATGGCGTGGCCATCAGGCTCTCGCCCGTGGCGGTGACAAGGTTGGCCAGACGCGCCGCCCGCATCGTGCCATGTAGAGCGGCGAGGTCATCCTCGCGGAAGGCGGACGGGACGTACATCGCGGTGGCTCCTAAATTGGCGTGTATCCTGCTTGCGGACTGGTCCATAAGGAACGTCCAGTTTCCCCTGAACGCACTGGGCCAGTCGCCTGCCATGACACCGGAAGCACCCGCCTCTGCCCGGATCACCCGTAGGATCTGCGAGGCGATCAAGGGCCAGATTGCTGCCGGTGCGCTCGGCCCCGGCACGCCCTTGCCCTCCACCCGAGCCTTGGCGGCGGAATGGGGCGTGTCGCGGACCACTGTGACCGCCGCGTATGAGCAGTTGATCGCCGAGGGATACCTGGAGGCGCGGCAGGGCGCGCGGACGCGCGTGGCGCAGGGGCTTGGCCTTGCCCCCGCGCCACAGGGACAGGCTGAGCCACCTGATGTGCCGGAGCGACTGTCGGCCTATGGCCAACGGCTGATGGAATTCGCCCTCCCGCCCATGCCTGGCGGCGGACGCATGATCGCGGATTTCCGGTACGGGGACGTGGCAGCCGCCGACTTCCCGGTGCTCGCTTGGCGGAAGGCGGTCGGGGGCGCGGTGCTGCGGCGGCAGGAGCGCCTCCGCTACGGTGATCCCCGCGGGTTGGCTGGCCTGCGGGTGGCTTTGCAGGGCTACCTGTGGCGGGCCCGCGGGCTGCGATGCGACCAGGACCAGATCATCGTGGTCAACGGCTCGCAGCAGGGCCTCGACCTCTGCGCCCGGCTGCTGCTTGACCCGGGCGACCGGGTGGTGATGGAGAACCCCGGCTACGCGCTCGCGCAGCAGGTATTCCTGGCGTCCGGTGCGGAGGTGGTCCCCGTCCAAGTAGACGGGGAAGGCCTTCAGACGGAAGGGCTGCCCGCGGCGCGGCTCGCCTACACCACCCCGTCCCACCAATTTCCGCTCGGCGGAGTTCTGTCGGCAGGGCGGCGTCGGGAGCTTCTGGCCTGGGCACGGCGCACCGGCGCTCATGTCATTGAGGACGATTACGACAGCGAGTACCGCTACGACATCGCCCCGATCCCGCCTCTGCAGGCGATGGATGATGCGGGGCGGGTCATCTATCTCGGCACGGTCTCCAAGACGCTCTCGCCCACCCTGCGCCTCGGCTACCTCGTGGTTCCGCCCGCGCTGTCCACGGCTTTCACCCAGGCAAAGCGTCTTACGGACAGGCACGCGCCGGGCCTGGAGCAGGAGGCCCTCGCCGACCTGATCGGGAGCGGTGCCTATGAGCGGCATGTTCGCCGCGTCCGGCGCCTGAACGGGGACCGACGTGCAGCGCTTCTGGCCGCGTTGGCGGACAGCCTAGGGAACGCGGCGACGGTGGTTGGCGCCGACGCCGGGCTTCACGTCGTCGTCTGGCTCAACGGCCTGCCTAGGACGTGGGAGGATGAGCTGATTGCGCGAGCTCTCGCGGCGGGCGTCGGCGTGTACCCTGTCACCCCGCTCTACGCGCCCGGCCCGGCAACCCTCCTGCCTGCCACGGCGGGGCTGCTGATGGGGTATGCCAGCCTCGATGATAGCGCCATCCGGCGAGGCGTGCGGATGCTCAGGGAAGTTCTCGACAGCTTCACCCGCCGCTTCAGATCACAGTCGTTCTGAACAACCGAACTGCCCAGCCCTCTAAATGTGAACACCCGCACCTCAAGCAACCCTCGGCAGAAAATCAAGCAATGCCGCAACAAGCGCCTCGGGAGCGTCCTCCTGCACCAGATGGGCGGCACGCGCCACAGGCAAGAAACGCGAGCCCGGCACCCGCGCCGCCAGATTCCGGCCTTGCTCGATAGGGAGCCATGCATCCTCTTCTCCCCAAACGACCAACAATGGGCATCGAATTTCTGCGTATCTGTCCTCCACTTCGGCGGTGTAGTGCTCGTCCATCTGAGCTATCTGTCGGTAGAAGGCCGATTGACCGACAGGCCCAATCCAGGGCTTCAAGTAAGGCTGGAGCTCCTCGGCGGTCAGCCTCCGATGTGCTGCGCCTGCGACATAAGCCGCCAGTATGGCCTCATGTATTTGGGGAGGTAGCCCTGCGAAGGCGGCTTCATACCGTCGGACATGCCTTACGAACGGGCTACCCCACGGTCTGAGTGCGACAGGGTCGACCAATGTGAGGGAACGGAAGTCGCAGCCGTTCAGCAGGTGGGTGCGAAGCGCGGTCGCGCCGCCGAAGTCGTGCGCCACTACGTCTGGGTGCTCCAGATCCCAATGGCGCAGTAATTCTGCAAGAAGGCGGTTTTGAACGCCAAGAGATATGTCCTGACCCTCGTTCATCGCGGAGAGACCGTATCCGATGAGGTCAAAATAAAAGACGCGGCGCCACGCGGCCAGATGGGGCGCAATGCGGTGCCACACGTATGAGGAAAATGGAGTTCCGTGAACCAGAACGAGCGGTGGTCCGTCACCCATAACGCCGAATCGAACAGACTGTCCATTGAAGTCGAAGCTCTCAGGAACCGTCCACTGCACTGATTTCATTCCTTCAGAGAGGAAAAGGATTTGGATCGGTGGGTATATTAATATTGAATTTCGCAGATCGCCGCCGACATTATGCCGACACGTGCGAGCGCCCTGGAAGGAAGGGCGCGCGTGCCGCCGACGTCCCTCAGCAGCGCGTCCGGGACGGATGCGAGCGGCCTGCCTAGACGCACACGCGAAACCAGCGTTCGAGGACCGACAGCGCACTGGACCACGAGGACTACGGGACGGTGGCGCGTCCACCGTGAAGGATCGGGAGCTCGCTATAGGTCTCGGCGGCAGGCGGCCGGTCAAAAGCAGGTGGCGGCGACGGCCCGCGGCCGAGCGCGAGAGCGCTGGGAGCTGGCAGAGTGAGCATGGGCGCAAGCTTCCACAATTTCGGACAGTCATGCTGCGCCTCCTTGCTTGCTTGGCCGACCGACTTCTGCTCACCGCAGGTGATCGAATCTCATCTGTCATCGGCTCGCACGTCAGTAAGTCCGCCGGTGGAGGCTCCGGTGGGCAAGTGCGAATCGGGACTGTCAGGGATTTCGTGTGTTGCCGGTCATGAGGGAAGGAGATGAAGACCCCCATGACCCGACGGAAAGCTCCGACGATCCCGGATGAGATGCTGGACCAGCTGTTGTCTGGCGCGAGCGCCAGCACGGCCTTTGACCAGGGCGGCCTGCTGGACCAGCTGAAGAAGGCATTGGCGGAGCGGGCGCTGAACGCTGAGATGGACCACCATCTGGCGGGCGAAGGCGGCGCCCGGAACAGCCGCAACGGCTACGGCCGCAAGAGCGTGGTCACTGACACCGGCCGGATCGCGCTGGATATCCCCCGTGACCGGCAGGGCAGCTTCGACCGGGTGCTGATCGCCAAGTACCAGCGGCGCTTTCCCGGCTTCGACGAGAAGATCGTGTCGATGTACGCCCGCGGCATGAGCACGCGGGAGATCGCAGGGCACCTCGAGGAGCTCTACGGCATCGAGGTCTCGCCGGACCTGGTCAGCACGGTCACGGACGCCGTGCTGGACGAGATCGCCACCTGGCAGGCGAGGCCGCTTGCACCGACGATCTGAAGGGATTGTCCAGACGCCAGCACGAGCGCCGGGAAGGGCAACCGGCTGCGCGGTAGGTCTCGGAAGCTCCCGGCCGCGACCGGGAAGTGGGATCGGGCACGCTCACAAGAAACGCCCGAGCAGTACCCTCATATCAGGCCGACCCGAAGGCGGGATGGTAAACGACCTCACCCACCGGCTGCTCGCCCTGGAGGCGAAGGCGCTGGAAGTATTCCGCCGGAACCCCGACGAGCGTGATGGCCGGGTCCGGCTCGAAGCCGAACCGGCCGTAGTAGGACGGATCGCCCAGCACGACGCATCCGCTTGCCCCGCGGCTCCGAAGCTGACTCAGGCCCTCCTCGACAAGGCGCTGACCGATGCCTCGCCGTCGCTTGCTGCGCTCCACGGCTACAGGACCGAGGCCAAACCATCCGAAGTCCTTCCCCGCGATAGTGACCGAGGAGAAGGCCACATACCCCACGACCACGCCGCCCTCGACCGCGACGAGGGAGATCGTTAGGGCTTCGCCCGCCCGCAGAGCGTCAACAATGTCTGCTTCGGTGCCGCTGCTATGCGCTGCATCCTGAAACGCGGCGGTCACGAGAATGCGGATTGCCTGCGCGTCGGCAGTGACCTCAGAGCGGATGAGCATGCTCGGTAGCTACAGCATCAGCGGAGTTCGACAAAAGACGAAGGAGCGCCACGTTCACCCAACTGCCGTCCGGGCGTCTCAGGGGGCAGGGGCTGGCCTCGCCCGCACCACTACCAACCTGTGGTCGCGCGCGAGTTCCTCAACCCTGGCCAGGGGCGCCGCGTGCATTCCGCCCTCCGGCTCCGAGGATCCGTCCCTGAGCGTCATGGCAAGGACACCGTGCGGTCGGAGCAAGCCGACCAGTTTCGGGAATGCGCCGACGGTCCGTGGGGCACGTTCTGCCACGCAGAGTTCACCAGGATGGCGTCGAAGGCTAGGTTCAAGGTAGCCCTCGAACGCCGCCCTCATCGCATCGGGCGCAAGAGCTCGGTTCACGGTCACAAGCAACTCCCTGACGGCCGCCTCGTCCTCGTTGTCATAAGCCCGGATTACGAGTCCACGGGGAGGGTCACCTGACATCGGGAACCCCCCAGGCCTTAAGAATGCGGCCGCAAGCGGAATTCAGGAGCGTTGAGCACGACGCCTTCAGCTCCCTCCATAGAGCGGCTTGCGCTTCTCGATGAAGGCGGCGACTCCCTCCTGCGCGTCGCAAGTCGGCACAATTGCCAAATAGGCGGCCTCCTCGATGGCGAGGCCGTCGTCGATCGAGGCGTCCATCCCGCGATGAATGGCGGAAAGCGCCGCCGCGACCGTCTGCGGCGGCTTGGCGGCCACCTCCTCCGCGAGTGCCAGGGCCTCGGCCAGGACGCGGGCGTCCGGCACGATCCGGTTGATGAGCCCCAGGCGCAGCGCCTCGGCGGCAGCGATCGGCCTGCCCGTCAGGATGAGTTCGATGGCCGCTTTTCGGCCAATGTGCCGCGGCAGCCGCTGGGTGCCTCCAAAAGTCGGGATGATACCGATGTTGATTTCCGCCTTCGAGAATGCCGCCGATTCAGCGGCCACCGCCATATGCGTGGCCTCAACCAGTTCGCAGCCTCCACCGAAGGCCAACCCGTTGACTGCGGCGATGATCGGCTTGGGAAATGCCTCCACCCGCCTTGTCATCCTCTGGCCGGGGCGTAAGAACCGCGCCACAGCCGCCCCTGGCCCCGCCGCCATGTGCGGCTTGAACCAGGCGACGTCGGCACCGGCGCTGAAGGCCCGACCGGCGCCAGTGATTACGACTGCCCGGATCCGCTCGTTCAACTCAATCTCGTCGAGCTCCATCATGAGTGCGCCGAGCAGGTCGTCGTTCAGGGCGTTCAGCTTCTCCGGCCTGCTTAGCGTGAGTACCGCGACGCCGCCCTGGTCGTCGCGCCCCAGCGGGCTCGCTGCTGCAGCCATGCTTGCGTCCATCTCTCGTCCTCAGCGTCATGTTGCCCGTTGGCATTAGCCAGGGCGCCCAGCGACGAACCCTCGGAAAGAATCGTCGTCCCGGCACCCACGCGCACCAGCTCAGCGAAAAGTCACCTCGAGGCCTGGTGCTGCTGGCGTCGCTCCAGGGTGCCTATGTTGCATTCTGAGACGGCCAATCCCGACCGAGTTCTGCTCAGGCGGAATGAGTAGCGGTCATCCAACGCGTTCCTCGGTATCGTGAGAGTCCGAGGAGGTGCGCACCTGGACGTAGCCATGGGCAGCCCACGGCCAGCAGCGTCGCCAGCACCTCCCGCAGTTCTGAGGTCACCACCCGAATGTTGAACACGACACAGCGTCAGTAGTCGCTCCCAGCGGCAAGTCCCGGTCGAGACGGTTACGGCGAAGCTCGGCTCCCCGGATGACGGGTCAGTCAAATGCAGCGATGAGGAGACGCTCGCGCCCATACAGCCGAAGCCGTCCAGCAGATGCCTAGCTGGCATCGGCGCCCCTCCGGTTGTGGTCGCTCCCGCCAGCCTGAAGCTCGGCTTAGCCGCCTGGAGCAGGCTCGTCGCCACGGCTGCGAGTGCCGCCACAACGGCTATGATGCCTGCTCACCCGCGTCCGTCCATGCTGCGCTCTTTCCTGTTGCTTGGTGGCGACGACAGTGTACGCGCCGGGCGCCAGCGATCCGGAGCAGGTAGACCGACGAGTGAAACTTAGATCGTCTGACATAGGGCAATATCGGTCAGGCTCCGCAGTTCTGTCGAGGCGACGGACGCATGCAAGGCACCGGATGCGGGCCACGATTGGGAAACCACGGCAAGCCAGAGGAGACCGGGATGCCGAGCCGAATTACTGATGTGAAGCCCGCAACTGCGCAGACCGCCACTGAGCACTTCGCAAAGAAGTTCGAGTTCGAGACCGACTGCTGGGACGTCCACGAGTCCATGCGCACGGGCAAAATGGACTTTGTCCTTCTAGATGTACGGGGACACGCCTCGTACGTAGCTGGGCACGTGCCAGGTGCGCTGAGCCTTCCGCATGGCAAGATCACTGCTACGCACATGGCAGAGTGGCCGGACGACACTGTATTCGTCGTTTACTGCGCGGGCCCGCACTGCAACGGAGCCGACCGGGGCGCCTTGCGACTTGCAAGGCTTGGCCGTCCAGTGAAGCTAATGCTCGGTGGCATGACAGGGTGGGAAGACGAGGGCTTCGTCATAGAACGCGGCGAGCAGGCGGGGTCGGTTGCACAGCCCGCTTGATGGACTGGCGTGCCTACGACGGACGTCGAGGTCGCGGCCAAGAAGCGCGGCGACGCCTCCGGCGTCAGCGGGCGGAAGGACTCCAGCATTATCAAGCGAGCCAGCCCGAACTTTGACGATCAGACGAGCGCGACTCGCCTCGCCGACATCTGTTTCCAGTTAGGAATCTTTAGGCCCACTTCTTCCATGAAGGGGTGATGATGGAGCTAATCGTTCTGATGTGCGCATTCGGTGTAGCCGGACTACTTACGCTGACACCGGGGTCGGGCACCGCTCTCGTCTTTCGAACTGCGGCGGTGGAGGGCCCTCTCCGAGCTATGGTTGCAGGCACCGGCATCTGCGTCGGCGTGCTGGTGTGGAGCTCACTTGTCGCTGTCGGCCTCGCCGGGGCGCCCGATGGTGGAAGGTAGCCGCACGATGCGACGCCTCGAAGCCTCCGAAAACAGTTGCGGATGGGCATCCTGGCTCGCCAGGTTCAAGGCAATACTGCTCGACATGAACGGCACCTTCATGTTCGGTCACGATCGCTTTCTGCCAAGGACAAATTATTGGAGCACCTACGTAGCGATCGGTGGGCAGGTTCTGACGGAGGAGGAGGTGGATACCGCCATCTGCGCATTTCTCAGCTCGTACGGGACACTCTACGCGAACCCCGCGTTGGCGGACGACTTCCCTACGGTTCTCGAGGCACTGTCCGAGATCTTCCCATCGCTGCCGGATGCGGAGCGCCACGCGCTTGAGGCGGTGATCGCCAAGCACGAGATGGACAAGATTCCTGAGCGCCATGCCGCCGCGCTCCAACGTCTCGCGCAGACGCATCGCCTGGGCGTGGTGTCCAACATTTGGTCGCACAGCGGACCATGGCGCGACGCCTTCGGCGCTCTTGGCCTCGAACGCACGTTCGAGGTGGTCGTTTTCTCCTCTGACCATCGTTCCGTGAAGCCGTCGCGTCGCCCGTTTGAGATCGCGTTGCGCGCACTCGACTTGATGCCCGGCGATGTCCTGTTCGTCGGCGACGATCTTCTGCGAGACGTTGTGCCTGCAAGAAGCCTCGGGATAGCTACGCTCTGGATCGGAAACCCCGATGCTGCCGCGGACCAACGTGATGTCGCGGACCGGATCGTCAAAGATCTCTGCGACGTGTTCGACTGACCCAGCGCTAGCACAGAACTTTTGCGCGGCCTCGGCTGGATCCGGCGTTCAACGCAGCGCCTTGACCATGTAGACGCGATTGTAGCCCTTCTCCGTCACGCGGCCGGTCTCGACAAATCCGAGCTTGCGATACAGCGCGATGTTCTCAGTCATCAGGACGTGGGTGTACAGGCGGATCTCGCGACAGCATCGACGACGCGCCTCAGTCTCGGCGAAGGAGATGAGCGTCCGTCCGTGACCCTTGCCTTTCTCGGGCGGCGCCACTGCCACGTTGTCCAACAGTATCGCGTCATCACCGAGGCCCTCGAGCACGAGGACGCCGCAGAAACGCCCTGCATGGTCCAGTACCCAGACCTGGCCGTCGCGGATGCGGCGCCCGTAGTCGTCGAGCATTGGTCCGGGCGGCTTTCCGATCCGCTCGACGTAGTGCTGGTAAGCCGCGACCACGAGTGCACGAACCGTGTCCGCCTCGTCGGGTCGCGCGGGCCGTATCATTGTGCCTTGACTGTCGTCGGCTGTGGATCGACCCAGCGGAAGCGACGGGCCTCCGCAGCACATGGTCCGGCCCGCTCACACCTGCGCCTAGCATCCAAACTCGATGTAGCACGAGCCGCCGACCATCTGGCACACCCGATCCTAGCCATTTCGCCGCTCCTGAAATCGCACCGGCAGGACGAGCAAACTGCCCGCAACGAGGATCGCGAGGCCCGTCGCGACGGTGGGCGACGGAAACTCGGATAGCAGAGGCATTGCCGTCAGCGCGGTCACAGAGGGCACCATGGCGGTCGCGACGGCCGCGCCGAGGGCGCCAATCTTAGAGATTGCCCAACTATAGGCAAAGACTGAGATCGTGCCGACCAGGACTCCCTGTACGGCCACCTGAATCAGCACTGGGGACAAGGGTGCCTCGTCGAGGCTCGATTCGAGGAAAGCGACGTAGAGTGGCAGGTAGACCGCTGCTGACAGCACGCTGACCGTGGCGGCCGTGCTGATCGGGTCCGGCTTCAGGCGGGCGGCCAGGATCCCAAAGGCGGACCACGTCGCCGACGCAGTCAGCAGCAGTGCGCACCCCAATAGCTGCTGCCAGCCCGTCCCACGCATGTTGTCCCAGGCGATTATCGAGAGCGCGATGACCACGAGGAAGGCACCTGCAACCCGCCCGCGGTCCGCTGTGGTCCTTCCGAGTACGAGCCCAAGGGTGAAGGTGAAGAGTGGGAGCGCCCCGTGCAGCAGCGCGCCAGCGTGAGACGCGGGAACAAGCATCAGCCCGGCGAAAGCCAGCGTAGCGAAACCGAGTCCTCCGGTCAGAGCGAGCTTGGCTGAATCCAGGGTGAGCAGACCTGACGCGCCACGGCTGAGTGCGACCGGGAGCAGAAGTAGACCGCTGGTGACGAACCGGATCGCCATCAGGTCCTGTGGTGCCAGCGCCGACGCGTAGGCGAGCCGGGAAGCGAGCGTGAAACTTGCGAGGATGGCGATGATGGCAGCGCCCGCCGTCAGACTGAGAAGATTGCTGGCAGGCGTGTGTGATGCGGAGGCTTGCGCCGACATATGATCATCTCCCGGGTGCTGCCGGAATTGTGCGCCGGGATCGCTCAGCTGCGGTTCTGTCCTCAGGCGCGCGCCGCGCGACCGCCGAAGCGCCTCGTCCTGCCAATGAGGCGCCATGAACAAGGCCAGGGTCATTCAGACAGCGTGTCGTCGGGGCTGAACCATGATCAGGACAGGATCCGCGCGCCCCCTCATTTCCTCAAGAGAATAGGGCTCATTGGGCTTGACAGAAATTCACCGTGTCAGGTGTCCAGCCCCACGCCTCAAGACGCGCGGGGTGGGATATCGCCATGCCGCTTCCCAAGGCAGCACTCGCGTTGGCAATGTACGGTTACACCCCATCAGCCGGAGCGATGGCAGGCATCTCATTTCTTCGCTTGAGGTGGATCTGACCAGGCAAGACCATCGTCGCGAGGAGGGCCGCCATGATGTTCAGCGTGACAATCACTCGATCGGGAAGCGCAGGAGTCCAGGCTCCATGAACCGGGTCAATTCGCGAGCCAGCGACTTCTGCTCCCGGTTCGGATTGGAGCGCCCTATCCTGCTGGCCCCGATGGCCGGAGCTTGTCCGCCATCGCTGTCCATAGCCGTGGCTAATGCCGGTGGATTGGGTGCCTGCGGGGCGCTGCTGATGCAGCCATCCGCGATCCAGGCCTGGGCCGACGAGGTCCGGGGCGGGACCAACGGAGCCTTCCAGATGAACCTCTGGATTCCGGACCCGCCGCCGTGTCGCGATCCGGCCCACGAGGCCCGGCTTCGCGCGTTCCTCTCCGGCTGGGGGCCGGATGTCGCGCCCGACGCCGGGGATGCGACACCTCCTGATTTCACGGCCCAGTGCGAGGCCCTGATCGCGGCGAGGCCGCCGATTGTCTCCTCCGTAATGGGCCTGTTCCCGGCAGAGTTTGTCGCGCGCCTGAAGGCATGCGGCATCCAGTGGTTCGCCAATGTCTCCACCGTCGCGGAGGCCCGGGCGGCCGAGGCCGCAGGAGCGGATGCCGTCGTGGCGCAGGGGATGGAGGCAGGCGGCCACCGGGGCTGCTTTGACGCGGCAAGTGCGGAGGCAGGCATGGTGGGCCTCTTCTCCCTGGTGCCCGCCGTGGTCGATGCCGTGCGGATTCCCGTTGTCGCAACCGGTGGCATCGCGGATGGGCGCGGGGTGGCGGCGGCGCTGGTTCTTGGCGCCTCGGCAGCACAGATCGGCACCGGGTTCCTGCGCTGTCCCGAGGCCAAGCTAGCACCGGCCTGGGCGGATGCGCTGGCGCAGACGCCGCCCGAGGGCACTGCCGTGAGCCGCGCGTTCAGCGGCAGGGCAGGACGGAGCATCGCGACCGCCTATGTGCGCGCTGCGACAGCCCCCGAGGCGCCGGTCCCGGCACCCTATCCTGTCCAGCGCGGCCTGACGGCGACGATGCGGGATTTGGGCACCAGGTCGGGCGACATCGAGAGGATGCAGGCATGGGCTGGGCAGTCCGCAGCGCTCGCCCGAGCGGAGCCCGCGGCCAACCTCGCTCGGGCGCTGTGGGACGAGGCGTCTTGCCTGCTGGGCTAAATGGCCTGCGGCAGCCGCAATCTGCGCGAACTGGGCCGGGCCGGAATGGCCAACGGGTCTCGAGAGTGCCAACCTGATGTGGCCCGGGCTAGGCTTCTGCTTTTCCTTGCCCTGGCTGCGCATGCGTCGGGTGGTGGGCTGAATGGACGCGCAGGATCTCAAGGTGTTCGAGGCTGTGGCGCGGGCGGGCTCGATGAGCATGGCGGCAGCCGAGCTCCATACGGTCCAGTCGAACGTTACGGCCCGCGTGCGGAAAATCGAGTCTCGACTGGGCTTGCGACTGTTCGAGAGGACGCCCAAGGGTGTGATTCTGACGGCAGCGGGGCAGCGACTGCTTCCCTATGCGCAGCGATTGTCATCCCTTCTCAGCGACGCCCAGCGGGCGGTGCTTGATACGGGGACGCCGCAGGGAGCGTTGACGCTCGGGTCGCTGGAGACGACGCTGGCGCTCCGTCTCGCGCCTGCGCTCTCAGAATTCGCGGGCACCTACCCCGACGTGGATCTCTGCTTACGAACCGGCACGACCCGTGAACTCCTGGATGATGTCATCGCACGGCGTGTCGAAGGAGCATTCGTTTGCGGGCCTCTGGTGCACGCGGAGATTGAGGTGGAGCTAATCTGCCAGGAGGAACTCGTCCTTCTCTCCGCACCTGGCGCGACTGCTCTGCGGATTCTCGCGAACTCAGTTCAGCCCCCGCGGATGATCGTGCTCCGCCTCGGATGCTCCTACCGACAGCGCCTTGAGGAGTACCTGGCGCACAGGGGCGTCCCTGCGCCTCGCGTGCTCGAGTTTGGCACGCTGGAAGCCATCTTCTCGGCTGTCTCAGCCGGACTTGGAGTCACACTGCTGCCGCGGTCGCTGATAGGCCCGGTCATCAAGCCTGGCCGCCTCTTGGTTGAGCCGTTGGAAGATGGCCAGGGCTTGGTCCAGACGGCGTTCATCCGGCATCGGGAGGGCTACCGTTCGAGCGCGTTGGATGCCTTCCTGAAGTCCATCAGGCGCCATCTGGGCCGAGCCCTGCCGAACGCCACGTGAGGTGCTGGCATTGCCTATCATTCCCGGCGCCGATCCATCGGCGTCAGCACGCAGCGGCTTCTGATAGTTCTTCCTTCAGCCACTGGGCGAAGATCCGACCGTCGGGCTGTCTGAGGAGACCCGGCCGCGCCACGAGCCAGTAGGCGGACCCGCTCAGGGTGGGCTCGTCGAGCATGACGAGGCGGCCCGACGAGATGTCGGCGGCGCACACGGGCAGGCGAGCCAGCGCAACGCCCGCTCCCTCGGCAACGGCTTCGAGCGCGAGATGCGCGGTGTCGAAGCGCACGCCCTTTGCCGGGTCCGGCGGAGCGATCTGTCGCGCGGTCGCCCAGCTATGCCAATCTTCGCGCAGGCCGGTGACGTGGATCGCAGGCACCCGCCTCAGCGCGTCCGCCAGCGGCAGTCCAGCCAATGCCTTCGCCGCTACGGGGACCAGCCGTTCCTGGGCGAGGTGGAACCATTCGCCCGCACCGGATGGCTCTCGGGCCACGCGGATCGCTAGGTCGAAATCGCCGTCGGCCAGGTCGACCCAGTGCCGCTCGGTCGAGATGCTGATGGATATCCGGGGATGGCGGCGCCGGAGTGCCGCAAGCCGTGGCACCAACCAGCGCGACGCGAAGGTGGGGCCAGTGCTCAGCGTCAGTCCCGCGGATGAGCGCGACCGCGTGATCCGCTCCACGACCCGCGACAGGCCCTGCATGGCGCGGCTTGTCTCGTCGAGCAGTTCCACACCGGCCTCTGTCAGCTTCAGCCCGCCCGGCGCGCGATGGAACAGAGGGATTCCAAGACGGTCCTCGAGCGAACGGATGGCGTGGCTCACCGCGCTGGGCGTCACCCCCAGTTCCTCGGCGGCAGCCGTGAATCCGCCGCGACGACCCGCCGCCTCGAAGAGACGCAGCGCGGACAACGGATACAATTTGTGCAGCATCCGGCTCTCCTCCCGGCGCACAGCAGCAGGGGGAACCGTCATCCGCCACATAAATGTCAGCATGGCTGACCTGTTCATTTCGCAACCGGGGGCAACCAGCGCTTGCTGGTGCAGCGACCGCGACCGCGCTCCACGGTTCAGCATGCGCGGCGCCCTCGCGCTCGCTCAGGTAGGATCGGGTTCGGAGGGTCCGCCTGTGGAGCACGGCCCTGCGCCAGGAGGCAATGACGAACGGCCATCTCTCCGCCCCGGAGGCGGTTTGCGTGACGTCTGATATGTCTTGGTGACAGCGCCCGTCTAACCGCTCATCACGAAGATCGTCAGCTTCCGCGCCGAACCAACCGTGCAAGCACGGGGACGGCCGCCTCGATCTGCGCCGGTGAGGGCAGCGAGAAGTTCAGGCGGATCGTGTTGGCGCCGCCTCCATTCGCGAAGAAGGCGCCGCCGGGCACGAAGGCTATCCCTTCATCCAGGGCATCGCGCAGAAGCGACCCGCCGTCCATTCCGGAAGGAAGCGTGAGCCAGATGAACATGCCGCCCTGCGGTTCTGTCCAGGTCACGCCGGAAGGCATGTGGCGCGCCAGGGCCGCCAGCATGGCGTCCCGTCGTCGCCGGTAATGGACAATGCTCAGGGATATTTGCTTGTCATAGGCGCGCTCGGCGACGCGATGCATGACCATCTGGTTGAGCGTGGGCGTGTGCAGGTCGGTGCCCTGCTTTGCCAGGACGACCTTGCGCACCAAGTCCTTCGCGCCGCAGATCCAGCCAATCCGGAAGCCGGGCGACAGGATCTTCGAGAAGCTGCCGCAGTAGATGACCCGGCTTCGTTCGATGTCGGAGACCGCCTCGATGTCGAGCGCGAGGCAGGACGGGATGGGTGCCCCGTCGAACCTCAGCGCCTGGTAGGCCGCGTCCTCCACCAGGGGAACGTCGAGATCCCGCGTCAGCGCCAGCAACTGTTCGCGTGCCTCGCGCGAGAGGCTCTCGCCGGTCGGGTTCGCGAAGTCCGGGACCACGTAGGCGAATGCCACGCGCGCCTGCCCGGCGCCAGCAGGCGGGAGCGGGTCACCGAACTCATCATAGGACGCCTCGTAGGCATTGAACGTCTGGAGCGCGCCTAGATAGGTCGGCGCCTGCGTCAGCACCTTGTCCCCAGGCCCGATGAAGAGCTTGCCGAGCAGATCGAGGGCCTGCTGCGATCCGGATGTGATGGCGATGTTCTCGACATCGCACGGCACGCCTAGGCTTCCCATCCTGGCGGCGATCCACCGCCGGAGCGGCTCGAAGCCTTCGGTCGGGGAATACTGCAGTGCCGCACCTGCCGATTCCGGATCCGACAGCAGTTCGTCTTGCGCGGTGCGGAACTCGTCAACGGGGAAAAGTGCAGGGTCGGGAATGCCGCCCGCGAGGGAGGTGACATTGGTGCGCGCGAGGAGTTTCAGCAACTCGCGGATCTCGGATGCCTGCATACCGTCCGCGCGCTTCGCATAGCGCCCGTTCCAGTAGTCGGGCGGCGTTGCAGGCTCGGGCATCCGAGGCTCCGCCTGAGGTGGCGGCGCGCCATTGGGGGCAGGCGGACGATGTCGCTGTAGCAGGCGCATGAGGTTTCCTTCCGAACCTGCATCCTCGGCGAGACTGAATGCCCGCCGCCAAGGAGATGTGCTCACATTGCATGAGCCGCATTCACAGCCTCCGCACTGGCGCACGCATCAAGCCCGGAAGCTATGTTTTTTCAGGCGGGATGGGCTTGCCGAGCCGTGACAACGCATCGAGCACCGCGCGCAATCCGCGGTCGATGATCTTCTCCTTCCGCAGCACAAGCGCGAGGTCCCGCTTCATCCCCGGCCGCAGCTTGAGCGCGACGGCGCCCTTCATGCCGGAAGCGGTGGCGGAGCCTGGCAGGATCGAGCAGCCCAGCCCGCTCGCGACCAGCCCCTTGATCGCCTCCACATTGCCAAGCTCCATGGCCGGACGCACCGCCAGCCCCGCCGCGCTGAACCAGCCCTCCACCAGGCTCCGCACATTGGCACCTGATTCGTAGAGGATCAGCGGAAGGCCGTTCAACTCCGCCGCGCTGACGGAGGCACCGAACCGGGTGGCCTCGCCCCTGGGGATGACGGCCACCATGGGGTCCGACAGCAGGCGGGTCACGGAGAGCGACCGGCTGCGTGGCACGGGCAGGGTCACCACGGCGAGGTCAAGCGCCCCATCCTCCACCTGGCGCACCATGTCGCCGGTATTGCCGGTCGCGACCGAGAGGTTCAACCCGGGCATCTGCTTCCTGACCGAGGCGAGGATGGGCGGCAGCAGGTAGATGCAGGCGGTGGCACCGGTGCCCAGCCGGACCCGCCCGGCATCGCCGGTGCGGTGCGCGGCCATCGCCGCGATCGCGTCATCCGCCGCGGCGAGCGCCCGTCGCGCGGGGGCCAGCAGCGCCTCTCCCGCGGCGGTGGGCTGGGCCAGCCCTGCTGCACGCTCCAGCAACCGGACGCCCAGGTGGCGCTCCAGCTCACGCAGCTGCTGACTGGCGGCGGGTTGGGTCAGGCCGAGGCTTCTTGCTGCGGCGGAGACGCTGCCGGTTGCGACGACCGAGAGAAAGGTCCGCATCTGGCGAAGGGTCGGCTGGGTCATAGCCAAAGCTTATGCTGATGCGCCGCATTGAAAAGACTTCCTTTGAGCCCGCGGGATCCGCGAGCACCCTGGATCCCGGCTTCAGAAGCGGATTGCTGAGCCAGGGAAAGAGGAGTCTTGCAGGCAATGGCAGGGGACAAGGGCAAGGCGGGCACATTGCGGGCCGTCGTCGTGACGGGCGGCGGCCGTGGCATCGGCGCTGCCACCGCGCGCCGCCTGGCACAGGCGGGCCATGCCGTCTGCGTCAACTTCCGCGCGGACGCCGCCGCCGCGGAAACGCTCGTGCAGGCCATCAGGGCCGATGGCGGCTCCGCCTGTGCCATCCAGGCCGATACCGCGAATGCAGCGGATGTCGCCCGGATGTTCGACGAGGCCGAGGCGGCACTTGGGCCGTTGCATGCGCTGGTGAACAACGCGGGCATCACCGGACCCCTCGGCCGCTTCGTCGATCTCGACGTGGCGGCGCTGCGGCGGGTGGTGGAAGTGAATCTGATCGGGACGCTGCTCTGTGCGCAGGAAGCCGTCCGCCGCTTCGCCCGCTATCCTACCGCGCCAGGCCGCTCGATCGTCAACATCTCCTCGGTGGCGGCGAGCACGGGCAGCCCGGGGGAATACGTCCATTACGCGGCGACCAAGGGTGCGGTGGAGAGCTTCACCGTCGGGCTGGCGCGGGAACTTGCCGCCGAGGGCATCCGGGTCAACGCCGTGGCACCGGGCACGGTCCAGACCGGCATCCACGCCGCCGCGGGCGACCCGGAGCGCCCGGCCCGCATCGCGCCTCGCGTGCCGATGCGCCGGGTCGGTGCGCCCGAGGAAGTGGCGGAGGCCGTGCTGTGGCTGGTCTCCGACGCCGCCTCCTACACCACCGGGGCGGTGCTGCGGGTCACGGGCGGGCTATGAGCGCACCCACCGCAGGGCTGCCCTGGCGCGTGCCGGGGGCGCTCGCCGCGACGCAGATCGTCCATTGGGGTTCGCTGTTCTACGCCTTCTCGGTCCTGATGCCCGCGATAGCGGCGGAGATGGGATGGCAGCGCGAGACCGTGGTCGGCGCCTTCTCCGCCGCGCTGCTCGCGGAGGCGGCGGCGGCTGTGCTGGTGGGCACGCTGCTGGACCGCATCGGCGCCCGCCGGGTCATGGCGGTGGGCTCGCTGGCCGCGGGGCTCGGCCTGCTGGCGGCGGGGCAGGTCACGAACCTGTGGCAGCTCTACATGGTCTGGATCTGCCTCGGCGTGGTCATGGCCACGACCCTCTACGAGGCATCCTTCGCCGCGGTGACGGCTGCCTTCGGCGCACAGGCCGCACGGCGCGGCATCGCCGTGGTGGTGTTCGCGGGCGGCTTGGCGAGCACCGTGGCCTGGCCGCTGACCGGCGCGATGGTGACGGAGCTGGGCTGGCGGGACGCCTGCGCCATCCTGGCGCTTGCCAATGCGCTCTGCGCCCTGCCGCACCTGTTCCTGCTGCCGAGGAAAGCGCAGCCGGACACAAGGCTCGTCGTGCTGCAGCCAGCCCTTGTGCCAGCCGTAGAGCCGGGGCTGACAGATGCGATCCGGCAGCCTCGCTTCTGGGGTCTGGCTTTCGTCTATGCGGTCGTCGGCGTCTGCACCGCGACGATCGCCGTCCATCTCGTGCCCCTTCTGCAGGAGCGCGGCCTGGGTGCCGCCGCCACGCAGGTTGCGTCGCTGTTCGGCGTGGCGCAGGTGGCGGGCCGCATCATGGAGTTCCTGGCCGGGCGGCGCTGGTCGCTGCGCGCCACCGGCATCGTGGCCCTGGCGATCGTGACGCCCGCCTTCCTGTGCCTCGCCAGCGCGACGGCGGATTGGGTCCTGGCTGCGGCCGTATTGTTCTACGGCGCGGCCAATGGGGCGCTGACCATCGTCCGGGGAGCGCTGCCGTCGCGCATGTTCGGCACCGCGCATTATGGCGCGATCGCCGGGGCGCTGGCGGGATGCGGCGCCCTTGCCAGGTCGGCGGGGCCCATTGCCGTGGCCGCGCTCTGGCAACAGGGCGGCGGCTACACCTCCGCGATGCTCGGGCTGGCGGCGCTGGCGGTTGCGGCGCTGGCGGTGTTCGTTCTCGTCACACGAAGGGCTTGAGTGCCAGCCAGGCGCCGAGCAGCAGCAGGGAGACCAGGAACCACAAGCGGAAGCGACCTGGATCCACCCGGCGCCGCACGCCTTGCCCCAACGCCATGCCGAGGAGGGCTGGCAGCACGGCCGCCAGCGACAGCGCCGCGATGCCAGGCTCCAGCGTCGCCTGCATCGCCAGTGCCGAGCCCAGTGCGATCGTCGAGACGGTGAAGGAGAGCCCCAATGCCTGGACCAGCGCATCCTTCCCCAATCCGAGTGCTTGGAGGTATGGCACGGCCGGTACGACGAAGACGCCGGTCGCACCCGTGATCAGGCCGGTCACCAGACCCACGAGGGGGCCCAGCCATCGCTCACTGGATGGCGGCACCTGCAGCCGAGGAGCCCAGAGCGCGACGACGGCGTAGGCGGCGAGGACAACGCCCAGGGCCATTCCGGCCTCCGAGGCATGGGCGCCCGTCAGGGAACCTATGCCAGCCAATGTCCCGATGAAGGCGCAGGCCAGCATCGGCCAGAGACGGACGAGGAGCCCCGGCAGCCCCGGCCCGACAAGCGCTTGCCAGACGTTAGTCACCAGGGACGGAGCGAGGAGCAGCGCTGCTGCCTGCGCCGGTGCGACGGCAAGCGTCAGCAGGCCCATGGCGACGGTCGGCAGCCCCAGGCCCACCACGCCCTTGACCAGGCCTGCCAGGAGGAAGACGGCCGCGACGGCCATGGCGGTGAGGATGCTTTCGTTCATGGGCGATGGTTTCATCGCCCGTCGCGATGACCGCAATCTGGGATTGGCGAAGGCAGCCTTCGGCTGCGCCTCAGTCAGCTTCTCTGATCTGCCAAATATTCCACCAGCTTCCGGGCATGCGCAGGCAGCTTCGCCAGGTCGCGGATGCAGATGCCGAGTTGGCGCTCGGCCCAGGAATCAGAGAGTGCGACGCGGCTGATCGCCATCGAGCGGCGGCAGCGCCGGAACGCCGTGTCCGAGACGACGCCGATTCCCGCGCCGCCCGCTACAAGACGACATACGGCGTCGAAGCTTCCAAGCCGGATGCGGAGCCTCGGCTTGCGGTGTGAGGATGCGGCGTTGAGCGCCAGATGCGCCTGCAGCGCGGTTCCTTCCGCCAGCCCGACGAAAGGCTCGTCGAGCGTTTCCTCGAAGGCCACGACGCGACGCTGCGCCAGGCGGTGGCCGCGCGGCAGCACGAGCACAAGCCGGTCAACGCGGAAGGGAAGAAGCTGGAGCCCCTCCGAATTCGCCCAGTCGGCGACAATTCCGGCATCGGCCGTGCCTTCCGCAACCGCCCTGACGATGCTGTGGCTCGGCCGCTCCGCAAGGTCGATGTCGATGTTGGGGTGCTCCGCCAGCCACGGCCCCAGCAGGTCCGGCAGGAACTCGCTGATGGCGGCGGTATTGGCCAGGAGCCGAACCTGGCCCTTCAGTCCACCCGCATAGGACGCCAGCTCGCCCACCATGACCTCGAGCTGCCCGAGGACGAGGGCGGCATGATGCGCGAGGGAATGCCCGGCCGGTGTCGGTGACACGCCGCCGCGGCCGCGCAGCAGCAGGGGTACGCCCAGGGCATCCTCCATGCCCTTGATGCGCGCGCTGGCCGATGCCAGCACCATGGCCGAGCGTTCGGCACCCCGCGTGATGCTGCCGGTCTCGACGGTCGCCAGGAACAGCCTTAGGTCGGTGAGGTCAAAGCGCATGCTAGCGGCGGGCCCGGGTGCCCGTGACCGATGGGGTTTCCGGCGTGGCTTTTTCTTCCGGCGTCAGCTCCGCCGTCAGCTCCGCCTGCAGCCACTCCGCGAAGATGCGGCCATCGAACTGCCGGAGCACCCCGGGCCTGCCCACGAGCCAGTAGGCCATGCCAGTCTCGAGCGGCTCGGCCAGTGCCGTGACGCGGCCGGAGGCAAGGTCGGCGTCGCAGACCGGCAGGCGCGCCAGGGCGACGCCCAGCCCCTGCGCCGCCGCATCGATGGCCATGTGCACCGTGTCGAAGCGCATCCCGCGCGCGAGCTCGGGCGGCGCCATGCCTTGCGCGGCGGACCAGCTGGCCCAGTCATCCCGCGTGGAGGTGACATGGATGCCGGGCAATCGCGCCATGGCGGCACCGACATCCAGGCCCTTGAAGGCGGGCGCCGCCACGGGGACCAGGCGCACGGGTGCCAGCCGCAGCCATTCGCCTGGGCCGGAAGGCGCGGCCGCCATCCTGACGGCGAAGTCGAAGCGGCCGTCACCCAGTTCGACCCACTCCTGCTCCGTCGTAATGGCGACCGAGAGCCTGGGATGTCGGCGACGCAGATCCGCGAGGCGCGGCAGCAACCAGCTCGCGGCGAAGGTCGGCGCCGCGCTGACGCGCAATCCGGCATCGCCCTGCGCCTCCTTCAGGCGTGCCATTACGCGGGATAGGCCTTCGAAGGCACGCGTCGCCTCCGACAGCAGATCCTCCCCGGCCGGGGTCAGGGACAGGCCCTTCGCATTCCGGCGGAACAGCGGGATGCCCAGCCGATCCTCCAGCGTGCGAACCGCATGGCTTACGGCACTCGGGGTGACGCCGAGTTCCGCGGCGGCGGCGGAAAAGCTGGCGTGGCGGCCCGCCGCCTCGAAGATGCGGAGCGCCGCGAGGGGCGGCAGGTTGTGCGGGGCAGCGTCCATTTGGACAGCGTAGCATCCAGGACAGCGCGGACGCATCTCATGCCCGGGGGTGCCCGCCTACCAGGGCCCCTCGCGGATCCAGGCTTCGAGCAGCGGCAGCCTGTCCTGGCCCCAGAAGGCCTCTCCATCCACGGTGAAGAACGGCGCGCCGAAGATGCCCAGGCTGATGGCCTCGCGGGTCGTCGCGCGCAGCGCCTCCCGCGCCGGGGGAGCCAGTGCCGTGGCGGCGGCGGCCGCCGCCTCCGGGCCAAGCCGTGCGGCGAAGGCCGCAGCGGCTTCGAGGTCACCCAATGCCTCACCGTGGCCGAAGGTCGCCATGAGCGCCTGCGCCGCGAAGTCGGCCGCCAGCGCGGTGTCCTCCAGTGCAATGGCGTGGAAGACGCGCCCGAGCGCGAGGGAGGTGCCATGCGGTGGCGTCACCGTGGCGAAGGGCAGGCCAAGGCGCCGGGCCAGGCGCTGGACATCATGGCGGGCGTACTCGCTCCGGACCGGCTGTTCCGCCAGGGGCAGCATGCCGGTCTGACGGAACACCACGCCGAGCAGCATGGGACGCCAGAGCAATGGCCTGCCGCATCGCGCCGCGACCGCAGGCAACTGCGCGGCGGCGATCCAGGCATAGGGCGAGCCGAAATCGAACCAGAAGGAGATGGCGCCCGACGGCGGCTGTGAATCTGCGTGAGTGGGGCTCATCGACATTGAGGAGATCTCTGCATTGGGCAGTCCCGAACTTGGGCAGGCTGGGGATCCGCCGCCGGTTGCGGCGGGCCGAGGTCAGATTCGCAGGACAGGACAGTGGAAGCAGGTTCAGCGGGCGGCGCCAGCATTTCCGGGACGCGGCGCCTGTCCCGGGGGTACGCAGCCGCCCAACCAGGTCCTGCCGTCAGCAAGGCCGAACAGCATCAGGCCGCGCACCGGACCGGCCGCTTGCCCCTGCCCGAACTCGGCCAGCCAAGCACCAGGCACCCAGAGCGGCAGCGCCCAGTCGGCGCCGAGCGAGCCAAGGCGGCCGATCACCTCCGCATCCGGCTGCCACGGCGGGGCGACCACAAGGACACGGCCCCTGGGTGCTCTCTCCTGGCCCAGCCAAAGCGCCGCGCCGAGCGGGAGCGCAAGGACCATTGCCATCATCAGGAGGCAGCTCAGCAGGCCTCCGATGGCGCGGGCCGCGCGTGGCATGCGGCGGACCTAGGCGAAGCGGACACGGGAGGTCGCGGGCACCTCCCGGATCGGCAGGTGCAGCAGGGCCGCCGCGATGCCGAGCAGCGCGGAGAGCCACCAGGCCATGTCGTAGCTTCCCGTCGCGCTGACGATGGCGGCACCGAGCCAGACGCCAAGGAACGACCCAAGCTGGTGGCTGAGGAAGGCGATCCCGAACAGTGTCGCGAGGTGTCGCGTGCCGAAGAACACCGCGACGAGGCCGGATGTCAAAGGGGCGGTGGACAGCCAGAACGCGCCCATGACCGAACAGAAGATCATCACCGTGACGGGCGTCACCGGCAGGGACACGAATACCGCCACCGCCAGGGCGCGACCAAGATAGATTCCGGCCAGCAGGAGGCGCCTGCTGCGGCGCGCGCCGAGGACGCCCGCAGCATAGGCGCCAGCCACGTTGAACAGCCCGACCAGCGCGATGCCCAGTGCCGCGACGGACGGATCGAGCCCAAGGTCGGCGAGCCAGGGCGGCATGTGGATGGTGATGAATGCGAGCTGGAAACCGCAGACGAAGAAGGCCGCGACGAGCAGGCGATAGCTCGGCAGCCTGAATGCATCGGCGATGATGGCCCAGGAGCCCCGCTCCAGCTCCTGCATATCGGTCTGCGGCTGTTCAGGCGGCACGTCGCCGCGCAGGCCCAGGGCGAGCAGCGGCATCGCGGCGCCCATCGCGGCCAGCAGCAGAAAGGCGATGTTCCAGCCGTAGGCACTGATAAGGGCCTGACCGAGGGGCACCACGATGAACTGTCCGAGCGAACCCGCCGCGGTCGCCACGCCCAGCGCCCAGGACCGCTTCGCCTCAGGCGCCATGCGGCCGATCGCCGCCATGACCGTGATGTAGGATGCGCCCCCCATGCCGAGGCCCGTCAGCACGCCCACGCTGAGATGCAGCAGGAGCGGCGTGTCGGCGAAGGGCGCTGCGGCCAGTCCGGCTGCGTAGAGCAAACCCCCGAGAGCCACGACGCGCGACGCGCCCCAGCGATCCGCCGCGATACCGGCCAATGGCTGGCCGATCCCCCAGGCCAGGTTCTGGATCGCGACAGCCACGGCGAAGACCTCGCGGTCCCAGCCGCGAGCTTCCGAGAGCGGTGCGGTGAACAGGCCGAAGGTACCGCGCAGGCCGAAGCTCAGAAGTGCCAGCGCGCAGCCCGCGGCGAGGGCGATGCGACAGGCCGAGGGAAGGCCCGCCTCCGCCTGATCCGATGCCCGACGCAGCCGCGTCATCGCCTTCTCCTGTCCCTTGACCGGAACACAGGCTGGCACGCCAGGACAGGCATCGACATTCACCGCCCGGTATATCGGAGACCCTGATGACGCGTGGGAATTCCGGCATGCGCGATCGAATCCTCGCGGCCGCCGGAGAGGTCTTCGCCAATGAAGGGCTGCGCGCGGGCGGCATGGACCGCATCGCGGCCCGGGCGGGCGTAACCAAGCGAACGATCTACTACCATTTTCGCAGCAAGGATGACCTGATCTCTGCCTTCCTCGCCGAGGGCGATGATGCGGGCTGCGAGCGCCTGTTGGGCTGGATGACGAGTCCCCGGACCTCGATGCGGGATGGCATGGGCCAGATCATCCACCGCATCGCGCAGGCGTCAGCGGAACCACGATGGCGCGGGTGTGGATTCCTGAGAGCCGCCTTCGAGTTCGCGGAACTGCCGGGGCACCCGGCCCGCATCATGGCGGCCGCTCACAAGCGCCAACTCGAAGCCTGGATGGCGCGACGGATTGCGACGGAGGGACTGCAGGACGCTGAAGGACGGGCGCGCAGCCTGATGCTCGTCCTGGACGGGCTGATCGCGCAACTCGTGGTGCACCGGGACATCCGATACGCCGCACAGGCGCTGTCGATGGTTCAGATGGTGCTCTCGCCCGACGGCGCTGGAGCCGCCTTGCCGAAGGCAGCCACCGTCACGCCCACAGCTCCGACGATGCGCCGCGAGGTACACCGCCCGGTGAATTGCAGCGAACCCATGGCAGCAGCCAATCGTATGGCTTCGGAGGACCCATGAGCACGATATTCATCCCCGGCCCTGGCGGGTCGGAAAACGCACATTGGCAGGGACGCTGGCAGGCATCGATGAAGCAGGCGGTCCGCATTGCGCCACCAGGCTGGGACGCACCGAACCTGCGAAGCTGGGTGAAGGCCCTGGACGACGCCGTGCGGTCTTGCAGCGAAGCCCCGTTGCTGGTCGCCGACGGCCTGGGCTGCCTTCTGGTGGCGCATTGGGCGAGGAGCGAAGGCAACTCGGCCGTTGCTGGTGCTTTCCTCGTTGGCGTGCCGGACTCCGCAGCCTTCACCGGAGCAGCTGCCGACTTCCACCCGGCGCCCACTGACCGGCTGGCATTCCCGACGCTGGTGCTCACAAGTGTGGACGACCCCTGCACGTCCAGAACGCATGCCAGAGAATTGGCTGGTGCCTGGGGTGCGGCCTTCCTGCAGGTTGGCGCACTTCGCGACTGCGACACAGCAAGCGGTCCGAGTGACTGGCGGGAAGGCGCCATGCTGCTATCCGCCTTCGCGGCCGGTATCGGCGCGCCGATCCAACTCGACCTGAGCGGTGACCGGCCGAGTGAAACAACGGGTATCCAGGACGCCGCGGCGATCATCGCGGCCGACGTGCCGCCCAGGCGCAAGCCGAGCAACTATCCCGAGCCGTTCAGATCACGGATGAACGGGCGCCTGAAGCGACAGCTCGGTAACCTGTTTGGCCTGACGAATTTCGGGGTCAACCTGACGGTGCTCGCCCCGGGCGCGGTGTCTGCCCTCCACCATGCCCACAGCCGCCAGGACGAGTTCATCTACGTGCTCGACGGGGAGCCGACCCTGTTCATCGGCGATCGGACGGTCAGGCTTCGCCCCGGCATGGTGGCTGGCTTCAAGGCGGGTGGCGAGGCACACCACATCGAGAACGGGACGACGCGGGACTGCTCCTTCATCGAGATCGGCGACAGAACGCCGGGCGACGAGGTCGCCTATCCCGCTGATGATATCGAGGCGTCGCTGGATGAGCGCGGCGCATGGCTGTTCAGGCACAAGGATGGAACGCCCTACTGAGGTTGTCCGGGTCCGGCGGCCACCCGCCTGGGCGGTGAAGCCACTTCACACGGCATGAGGACAAGTCGGTCGGCTGGATCGACCACAGGATGCACGATGGCTCAGCCAATCATTGGAGCCATCCGATGCAACTCATCAAGTCAGGGCAAGGCACCGATCCAACATTTCCCAACGTTGCCGGTGCGGGCGGCGCGCCAGCCATAACGGAATGCCGCCGCACTTCGCGGGGCGGAGCCGAGCAGAACCGGGCCACGGGCAATTACCCGCCGCAGGCCTTGCTCCGTGTCGGTGTCCTATGGGCCGAACGCTGGTCGCAGCGCCAGCATCTCAAATCGCTGCCTGACTCGGCGCTGAAAGACATCGGCCTGAGTCGCGCGGATGCATTCCGCGAGTTCAGCAAGCCGTTCTGGCAGGGGTGACGAGGGGCATCATGGAACCTGGGATGCTGACGCGCCGACTGGTTAGGGACGCGGGATGTGGTGACGCGGCCGATCGCTTGAAGGGTGCCGCGCCAGCGGTTCATCGCACGCGATGGAGGCCACTGTCCGCTGCTGCAGCCTGGTTCACCCGGACGCTGCGCCGCTTTCGTGAGTCTCATCAACTGGCTGGTCTGGACTATCGGGAGCTGCGTGACATGGGGACCAACCGCTACGAGGTGCATCGCGAGTTGGAGCGTCCCTTCTGGCGGTGCTGATTCCGCGCACAGCTTCATGTCTGCTCACAGCAGACTGGATTGGGCGTATGAAGCCCGGCATCAGCAAAACCCCCCCTTCGGGCGAGGGGCCGCCGGGCCGCGCTTCTTCCTTCTCAGCAGGCAGGCTGGGTGGATCCATGGCTCGGGCCGCCGATGCTACCCGTTTAGCGCAGGGCTGCGTTCGCCTCTTCGAACAGTCGCATGTTCTTCTCCACGTCGTACCGCTTCTCCGCCAGCGATTCGGGGTCCCACTCACTCCGCTCCATGGCGAAGAAATCGCCTCCATAGACGTGAAGCGCGCCGGTCAGGCGTGGAATGGGATTGGTGACGGAGTGAATGATGTCGCGGCCGAGTACCGTGCAGTCGCCAACCCCGAGCGCCTTCGCCCCGGCAGCCTCCACCTTGCCGCCTTCAAGACGGCGCCAGAAGATGTTGTCCTCGCGGCCCGTGTAGATACCGATAACCGCCCACATGCGGTGGTCGTGCGGCATGAGCGTCATCTTCGGCCCCCAGACCAGGTTCAGGATGGTCAGGTCGGGCGAGTGGTAGAGTTTGTGCACGCCAGCCCGCGTCGGCTCGCCGACCGCGGCCAGAACGGCATTGGGATCTGACAACGTTCGTGCCACGACCTCGCGCACCGCCCGGTGCCCGCCTCGATCCTCAGCCAGTGCCGCTCGGCAGTCGTCGGCGAACCGGTCCAGGTCAAGCATCCCATCGCTCCTCGGTCATGCGCGTTCTGAAGGCCCGCGCTTCATGAAGGCAGCATAACCATGCTCCTGTTGTTCGTTCGAGGGGAAAAATGCACCATCGTCTGTTCCTCCTGGCCGCTGATTTATCTCAGCGGAACATCGTCCAGTATCCAGACGCGGCTCATCAACCTTCGGCGCCCTTCCCAGGTCGCTCTCAAAACCTGCGCAGCAGCGGCTCGGCTCCCTCAACAAGTTCGAGGACGACCGCACCCGCAGG
Organism: Falsiroseomonas oleicola; assembly: GCF_019029495.1. Classification (GTDB taxonomy): domain Bacteria; phylum Pseudomonadota; class Alphaproteobacteria; order Acetobacterales; family Acetobacteraceae; genus Falsiroseomonas; species Falsiroseomonas oleicola. The sequence continues at coordinate 328,770 of NZ_JAERQM010000006.1, read as the reverse complement.
CTGGATGCGCTTCGCGCCGCGACAGCCTGCCTGTTTGAGGTGGAGACCCGGTCCCCGCCCCCGGTTCAGGCCTGACGGCAATTGCCGACCCGTCCAGGGGATCATAGCGCGGCCCTTACGCCTCGTTTGACGTGTTGCTCGCGTCGCAGATGGCGCTCGGCCGTGCAGTCGACACGGTCGAACTAGGGCCGAGTGGTGGGGCATCGCAGGATGATGTACCCGCTTAGGAGCAGATGCTGCACCAGTTGACCCGCCGCGACCTGCGACATGTACTCGTGCCCCGTCCGCCTCGCCTTGCCGCGCTCATTGAAGCGCATGGCGTAGGCCAGGCTATCCGCGACCTCCTCCGGCGTGACCGGCCGCAGGGTTTGACCCGCATGCTCTACCGGATCTTCTGATGGCAGGCAGGCTCCTACCTCGCGCATGATGTCTTGCACTGCGTCATCAACCACGCTGACCGGCAGTGCGGGCTGCATTCCGCACCCCAGGCCTCGGGCCTCGGCGGCAGCCTCGGAAATGCTCTTGCTCCGGGTGCCGATGGCGGTCGTGAAGACGGCGCGCATGCGACGTCGGACTTCGGGATCGATGGGGCCAGGAGCATCCATGACGTCAGCATGTTCTATATATGTTCCTCACGCAAGACTGCCCGTGGCGCAGGAGTGGGGGCGCTGCCCTGACCTCCCGACACCTTCGCTTGGTACCTGGTCACCAGGTAGCTTCGAAGCGACCCGCCATCATCCGGAGAGCCTCATGAAGATCAGGGTGGACGACCAGCGCACCGTTTCGGGTCGGCATCCTGAGCAGCGCGACCAGACGGTCTGGGAGGTATTCGAGGCTGAGCGGCCAAGCCTGGTGCCCTACGCCGGTCGGTTCGACGGCTTCCACGCCGTGACGGCCTCGGTCTCGAAGACCTGCCTGGTTCGGTTCGACAGCAACAAATACTCCGTGGCGGCGGGCGCCGTCGGGCGGCCGGTGGAAATCCGCGCCTATGCCGAGCGGATCGAACTCCGCCAAGACGGGCGCGTGGTCGGCGAGCACCGGCGGAGCTTTGGTCGGGGCCAGATGGTGTTCGACCCCTGGCACTATGTGCCGGTGCTGGCCCGCAAGCCTGGCGCCTGGCGGAACGGGGCGCCGTTCAAGGATTGGCTGCTGCCCGGTGCGCTGGAACGGGTGCGCCGCAAGCTGGCCGGGGTCGGCGATGGCGACCGGCAGATGGTGGACATCCTCACCGCCGTGCTCAGCGACGGCCTGGTGGCGGTCGAGGCGGCCTGTGCCGAGGCGCTGCGGGAGGGCGTGCACTCCGCCGATGTGGTGCTGAACATCCTGGCCCGCCAGCGCGAGCCCCCGGCGCCGCTGACCATCCTGACGCCAGATGCCCTGCGGCTGCGGCACGAGCCGCTGGCCGACTGCGCCCGCTATGACAGCCTGAGGAGAAGCGTGTGATGGAGCGGTCCGAGATCCTCGCCAGCATGGGCGAGCTGAAGCTGTTCGGCATGAAGGCGGCGTTCGACCAGATCGTCACCACGGCAGTGAAGCGCCAGCATGAGCCGCAGCAGGTCATCGGCGACTTCGTCGGCGCCGAGATTGCCGAGAAGCAGGCCCGGTCGATCAAGTACCAGGTCACCGCATCGAGGCTGCCGCTGGCGAAGGACGTCGAGGACTTTCGGTTCGAGGGCACGCCAATCAACGAGGCCCTGGTGCGTGATCTCGCCACGGGCAACTTCCTGGCCCATCAGCGCAACGTGGTGCTGGTCGGCGGCACCGGCACGGGGAAGACGCACCTCACCATCGCCATTGCCCGCGCGCTGATCCGCAGCGGGGCACGTGGCCGGTTCTACACCGTGGTCGACCTGGTGAACCGGCTTGAGGCGGAAAGCCGCAGCGGGCATCAGGGACGGCTGGCGGACCATCTGTGCCGGATGGACTTCGTCGTGCTGGACGAGCTCGGCTACCTGCCGTTCGCGCAATCCGGTGGGCAGTTGCTGTTCCATCTGGTCAGCCGCCTCTACGAGCAGACCTCGGTGCTGGTCACCACCAACCTGGCCTTTGGCGAATGGCCGAGCGTGTTCGGCGACGCCAAGATGACCACGGCGCTGCTCGACCGTCTGACGCACCACTGCGACATCGTCGAGACCGGCAACGAGAGCTGGCGGTTCAAGAACCGCGCCTGAGCCATCCATCCAACAGCCGCCGCGCTGCGGTCGTCCGCCCCTCCGCCTAAGGCTGCGGGCCGGACGACCGCAGCGCGCATCAGCACACCAAAGAGGGGTCCCTATTCGACGCCGATCCGGGGTCCCACTTCCGCGCCGTTTGACAAACATTTCCCTCGCCTCCAAGGCCTTGATAAGTCGGATCTCGCGTAAACTCGACCCGGCTGGCGGATCGACGAGGAGCGCATCAACGCCCGCCTCGTCGTCATCGCCAGACGTCGCCAGCACGGCCGGACCGCAGGCGCGCCTGAGCCGCCAAGCCGAAGGCTCCGCTGACTGCCGCAGTCGCCAGTGCACGCTTACAGTGGGCGCGCGCGATGTTCGGCAGGCTCACCGTTTAGAGCAAAAAATGCCTCAAAAATTACAATGTTGCCTCTCGGTGCAGCTTCCACATGATTGTATCGCTTCAGCCGCGAGATAGGCTAGTGATGTTGTTCTCGCTCTCGATGTCCACAGGACTGGAGATCACCGATGCCTTGGAGACCTTCATGCGACGGATCGGTCACGGGAAAACAGACCTCCGCGATATTCCAAGCACTGGAAACTTTATACGATCGCGTAGCAGCAACCGCCCCAATGCCGCGGCAAGAATGGAGTGTTCTTCGCGAGAACTATCTTACCGCCCGAAAGGGACACAAAAACTTCAACTACAAATCCAGTGTAGCCAGATTGCCTTCAGAATATCATAATGCCCCGATCGGAATCACCGAAATCGACCTTCTTGATGTGATTTATAATATGGATCGGTGTCGTGTGGCGTTAGTCGAGGGTTGGCGTGGATCAGGAAAAACCTCACTACTGCATTATCTTGAGGAGGTTATCCATCAGTGCTCTCCAGAATCCAAGATACGATTTTTGATTATTGATGGTCTTCAGCTTGCCGATTTGCGAGGTCCGAACGTAGAGAAGGAGGTTGCCGAAGATTATGGCCGTGCGATTAGGTCAAGCGTCAACAAGGCTATCCAGCAAGCCATAGGTCGAGGTAGTTCTCCTCGAGAAGTCACTGCCCTCAAGCGTGCTTCAAGAGTTTTGTCGACGGACGTGTCTCAGCCTGCCATTCGCGATTCTTTTGTAGCACTTGAGCAAAATTTGCTGTCTCAGAAAGAAGCAAAATATGTCGTCGTTTTCGATAATCTTGACCACCTAAGCCGCGATTACTGGAAGGCCGCAGTTAATTTCGGCCGCCAAATCACTACATCTACCAATTTTCGATGCTTTATTTGCGTCAGGCCGAATGTTACGGACGAGCTATTTAAGGGAGGTGATGCCAGGGCTTTTTTTCAGCATCGGATTATTGTTCCGGCACCTGACGTGGAACTATGGATCAATCATCTGGGAAAGCGGCTTTCATTAGAACTGGAAATACTAGCCGCCGAGAACCGATCTCCTCCAGTCCTTAATGGCAAAGAGATTCGAGGCAACCAAATTAAGACAATTTTCAAAAATCTCGCGGATTTGCTCGTAAACAAGAGAGCAACTAAAAGTGGCGGTCTTCAGGATGATGTGTCTGCCATACTAGAAGCCATCGCTGCAGACGATACTCGACATTTGCAACTTCTGTTTCGTCGAATCATCCGTGACTCACGATTGCCCGAAAAATTTCTCCTTGGCCAGAGCGAAACGTATGAATTTCATCCGATAAGCTGCCTCATTGATGGGGGGGCATATATATACACGCATGACCGTTATGTACCGAACATTCTTGTGTTCGATAACGGTTCCGGAAACCCCAATTTCCTTATTCAGCATCGAATTCTGATCCTTTTAGAGCCAGCAGTCTTCACTACTGTTGCAGAGCTATGTAGATGTTTAAACTTGATGGGGTATGACCGTTATATGGTACTCCAAGCTCTGGAGATGCTGTCAGGACCCTTATTAATCAGGGCCAACTCGGGCGATACGATCAGCGCCAGCGACCCACCTGAGAAAGTTGAACTAACACAAGCGGGATATTTTTATCGGCAGCATTTTCTCCGAAACGCCGACTATCTGACAGCGGTCGTACTCGACGTTCCGTTGCAGCACGAGACTTTGCGGAGCCTGGTAGACATCAGCTTGGAAAAGGTACGCGGGGGAAGGAGGTATTTCTCTGCAAGGATCGCCTCACTAATTGAGTATGCTCACGAAGTCTCCAAACGTGAAGAACGGCAAATATTTGTTCAGCTGACGACAGCCTCTGCGTCACCAGAACTCCTTCGGCTTGCGGATGCTCTGCGCAACGGTGGGCTTCTAACACGATCAATAATGATGGCGCTTACCGCTGTTCATGGCCGCAGCCAGATGTCTCTTAATCAGGCAATACTCAGTTCTATCGAAACCGCGTTGACCGAGCTCGGCGATCACTGTGATAGAATCGAAAAGCGCTTGGATGAGTTGGTAAATCGGGTAAGGCGTGCTCCAACAGGCATCCAACAAGATTTGCTGCCCCAATCAGAATCGGGGGACTTCAACATAAAATTGCGCGATCGTGGCGAGAATCTAGAGGCTGTCGCCGACATTCCAGCATCGCGCACTGACTCCGCTGTAGTTGTGTCACTCGAAGCCGTTAGCGGCGAGCACAAAATTCGTATGTCAACAGTCGCAGTTCCGATAGGCAAGTACGAAAACAACTCCGGCCAGCCAAAGGCTAGTCACCGTGCGATAATGGTGTTTCCTCGTTTGCCTGGATTTGCGGGAGAGGTTCTTACCAAAGTTTCTGGCATTGAGATCCACCATCCCGTGTCAGAGACCCTTTTTATTTCTCCGAATATTAACGGCGCGACAATGCAGCTGCTACTGCACCGTCTTGCGAATGGTCGCAAGGGGGAGCCTATCGGCCCCGAAGTAAATCTCGAAGAGATCGAGTCTCTCAGCAAGGAGTTAATCCAGGATATTAATTCCCGTGCGGGAGCAGGTCCGTTGGACCTTCGGTGGATTCGTGAAGCGGGTGCGGAGCTAGCAACCAAGGTGCTAGACAACCGCGGCGCCAACTATCTTTGCTCATTACTCAAGAGCTCGTCGCTCATTTTGTTGCACTCACCAATGAACAGCTTCCTGGCTCCTTGGGAATGGCTGTGCCCGATACCACAGGCGGATGAGGAGACTGAGCCCCTCGCTCATGGACGCATGGTTGTGCGATGGATCGGGGCGCCGTTCGATGCCGCAAATTCGCTGCATCACGCGAAAGCTCATCGCCAAATGAAGTCGATGGTCACTATAGGTCTGCCAAATAGTGCTGATAGACCCTGGCGTGTTCGAACACCATCGACGCCTGAAGATTTGGCAGACATATCGAGCAGCGCTGATGTGTTGCACATTGTCGGTCACTGGAACGACAAGGAGAAGGTAGTGGAAATTGGCGAGGGGTCAGATAAGCTACAAATAAATAACAAAACCATAAAAGCATACAATATCGGCAGCAAACACGGTTCGCTTATTCTGTCGGTCTGCAAATTAGGCAATTTGAAGTCTGCGTCGAATCTCGCGATGACTGCTGTTGATACGAGATCCGCTGCGGTGTGGACACCCATAACGACGATACGCGAAGCCGATGCGGATGAACTTGATCAGGATCTCCATGATTACGTCGAGAATCAGAATGATAAGTCCGAGCACGCACCCAAACGATTAGGGCTGTTCTTCTTGCATCGACGAAAGCGAAATCCATGGACCCATGTATACGTTAGATATGGATTATAAATCTGATTCCCGTGGCTTATAAACCCCTTGAGGAATAAAATGCGATGGAAAATCCACCGAATGCCTCTGAACATTCCAAGGAGGATGCCGCTATCTCCCCGCTGGAAATCCAAATACGACTGGAGGATTTGCCCGCAGATCTCCGTAATGAATTGAAGGCTAGGAGGGCAGGCACGAGGACTCTCGGCGTGCTGCCGAGCGCGATCCTCGACTCGCTTCCGGGCGCAATTGCGCGAAAGCTCGAATCCATTATACCAAAAGATTTTTTAGTCGAGGAAATTTCTTTTAAGATAAATATTGATATTAATATACCTGGCCTACGCGCCGGGAGCGAGGCGGTCATTAAACTCCGCCCCCAGAAAACGTAATTACGCCGTCCCGTTTTTGGTCGGCATGTTGACAGCACGGCCCTCCGAGATCCTTCGGCCGGAGACTGGCCACTGAGATGGGCCTGTTCTGCACTGTGTTTCGCGCCACCTTTTTCTGCTCTGTAGGACTGCTTCGGAAGTTTCCCAGCGTCGATCGTCTTTGGCAGCATGAGGAAGGCGCCGAACCTGATATAGTCTGAACTGGCCAAGCGCCTGCCCGTGTTCCATGCCCGGGTAAGCGCGCTCGAGAACGGCGAGGGACGGAACTGGCCGAGCCACGCGCTGATGAAGACCATCGCGGGCGCGTTCGGCGCCCACCAGCCGCAGCAGCCGCGACTTGCTACTGCCGTAGCGCCCAGCAGCACCACCCGGTCTCCGGGCTGAATGCGAAGCTTGCCCGTGGTGAAGAGCCGCCGCCCGCCCGGCGCTGCGACCTTGAGGGTGTCGAGGGTCTGCAGACTCCTGGCATGGCTGCTGCCGTCGGCCAGCCGGATCTGCCCGGCCGATCCTCCCCGGTAGGCAGGACGCGCTGCGGCCTCGATGCGCGCGGCGCGATCCTGCAGTTGCTTTGTCTTCACCTTCAGCAGATCGGAGCCAGAGTTGACACCGATGTTGTGCAGCTTGGCCGCCTGCTGCCGCAGCCGGGTGGCGTGGCGCAGTTCGGTCTCGTGCCGCCGCGCCGTCGCCTCGTCGAGCTCCGCCAGGCTGGCGCGTGCCGCGGAGTAGGGCGCGGCGAACTCGGCCGAGGCTTCGCGGCGCAGGAAAAGGGTGCGCCGGGTGACCGCATCCAGGAAGGCGCGATCGTGGCTCGCCACCATCAGGGCGACATCCTGGGGAAGCTCCGCGATCCAGCGCTGCAGCTGGCCGATCCGCTGGAGGTCGAGATGGTTGGTGGGTTCGTCCATCAGCAGAACGTCGGGCTCCGTCAGCCAGGCTCGGACCAGCAGCACCATCCGCTGCCAACCGCCGCTCAGCGCGCCCAAGGGGCGGTCGTGCAACTCCGAGGGGATTTCCATGGCGCCGAGCGCGACATCCACCCGCCAGCCCTCCCATTCCCGGCTCTCGGCGGGCAGCGCCTGCAGCAGCACGTCGCGCACCGGCAGGGGCAGCGACGCGGGTTCCGGGTCCTGCTGCATCGGCGTGACCCGCAGGTTGCGGCCGTAGCGGCAGCGCCCCGCCGTCGGCTCGCTGCGTTCCGCCAGAATGCGCAGCAGCGTCGACTTGCCGCCGCCGTTATGGGCGACGAGGCCGATGCGGTCGCCCTTGTGGATCGTGAAGTCGAGGTTGGTGAACAGCGGCGCGCCAAGTGACATGCCGAGGGCTTCGAGCGTGATCAGGGACATGGGGTCGTCTTTCGCTGTCCTGGCCGGATCGAGGTCCAGGCGCAGAACGTCCGTCAGAAGATGAGCTGACCGGGGAAAGAGACCTTGGAGTCCGTCGCCTGATCAGCCCTGCAAACGCATCTGCAGGGCTGGAACAGGGCCGCGCCGGTGGTGGTAGCTATGATGCACCGCGGCCCTCCTCTTGTTACGGCTGCCGAGAGGTCGAACCTAGCGAAGCCAGGTGTGCCGAGCAAGAAGCACGAGGGGCTGCAGTGACCTCCTTCGAAGCCGGACATGCTTGTCGCGAGCGCTGCCTCCGGACGCCACCATGTGCTTGCGCCCGTCACCCGCGTTGCATCCCTGATGCGCGAAGGGTCTGGATGGTGCCTTTCGGCGTGGTGCTCCTGGCAGCGGCAACGGTCCAGCAAGGGCAGGTGGCGCATGCTCGGGCTTGAGCGCGTTGCGGCGACCTTTACGATGCGTTCCGTAGCCTACGCACCCGCAGGATGGTCGCGCCGCTCGGGATCCGGGGGCGGACGAAAGACCTTGAGACCGAGACGGCGCCATGAGCAATCCAGGACCCCTACTTGCCTACGGCGATCCGCACGGTGACTTCGTGCCGCTGTTCCGCGCCGTGAAGGAGCACAGCCCCTCAGCAGTCCTGATAGTTGGCGACTTCGACCCGCCCGCGCCGCTGCGCGTCGTGCTGGCCCCGCTGCTTGAGGCTGGCATCGACGTGCGCTGGATCCCTGGCAACCACGAGGGTGATAGCCAGGAATGGTACGACCGCACCTTCGGGGACATGCCTGAGCGCAGCCTGCACGGCCGCTCCGCGACGCTCGCCGGTGTCCGCGTCGTGGGCCTGGGCGGCGTGTTCCGCGAACGGGTATGGTGGCCCAGGAACAACGCGGCCGCGGAGCCCCGGTACAGGACGCGCGTCGAAGCACGGCGTGCTCACGGTGAACGCAAGACCCCGCCGCTCCGGCAGGCAATCACCATCTTTCCCGAGGACTGGGAAAGGGCGGCGACGAATGGCGGCGATATCCTCGTCTGCCACGAGGCGCCGACATCTCACCCCTACGGCTTCGCGGCGATTGATGCCTTGGCACGCCGTGTCCGCGTACGCCTCGTCATTCACGGACACCATCACCGCCCGCATGAGGGCCGCATCGAGTGGCCAGGGGGCGGATGCGCAGTGCGCGGCCTGGGGCGCGCGGAGCCATGGATCGTGGAGTTGCCATCGCCTCAAAAGTAGGCCGCGTCGGCACGCTGCCCCTCCGCACTGCGCAGCGCCAAGCTATCCCGCTCGCTTCCACGCCGGAATTCCCTTGTCGTCCACGGGGCCAATGGCACCGGACACTGGATCGATGTGACGCACCATGGCCTGAGCGAACGCAGCGAAGCCCTGCTGATCGGGTGTCGGCTCGCCATTCCACAGGATGGTCAGCTCGCCATCGGCGGTGGCGGTGATGGATATCAGCTCGGCCATTTCTTCCTGGTCATCTCTGCCGCGTGCGCCCACAAGATTCTGAAGAACAAACACGTGGACCAGGTCGACCCAGCCGGTTGGGACGTCGATTCCACCGGGAACCTGGGCGCCGTATTCCGCACTCAAATGGTCCAGCGCGTCCGGCTGGCCCGCACGTGGCAGTGGCGTCTCTGTTCCCTCGGCGAGATCATATTCACTGCGCTCGCCCAGCGCCAAGGTGTAGTAGTGGCCATCGCAAACGTGCAGCGCGCCGGGGCGGCCCGATAACTCGCTCACACAGAGGCTGTAGCGCTCGCCCATCACCCGCGCGCTGTGAATGTAATCGTCCAGGTCCTTCATATGGAACCGGAGTGCGGCGAACTTCTGTTTCACTTGAGTCGCGATGTGATATCTGCCCGTTCGCTGAACGTCCTGGCGGCTGAGTTTGCTCAGCACGTCGACGATGGCGAACCAGCCGTCCCCGTGGGTGAAGCCCCGCGCCATCGAGCTCTCGGTCAAGGGCAGGTGGCGCCCGACGTAGAGTGCTGGGTAGCGCTGGAACAGCAGCTGCTCGAGTGCCTCACGCAATGTCGTTGCCTCCAGAAATGCCTTTCACGACTACGCTGGAGAGGTCGATAATTCCGGCGCCAAGCGCGGCATAAAATGTGAGCGGGTAGAGCGTAGGACCATCATGCTTCAGGACAGCTACTCGCCCATCAGCAGACGGCTGTACCGGTTCTGGTTGAACATGATGAACTCCTCGACTGCATCCGGATCGCTGCGCGGTGGCGCCGCGGTCTTGAGGTGGCGCGCCATCTTGCAGGCAAGCACCCAACGCCCGGCTACGAACAGGTCTCCTTCAACTGGAGGCGCGAGGTGCGGATCGTCGAGGTATGGTGCCACCAGAACAGCGAAGGCCACCTTGGCTTCCTCGTTTGGAAATTGGTCGAGTTCAAAGCGCTGCCCAAGCGAATACCGGCGGCCGCTCATGGTTTGTGCACGGCTGTAGTCGGCCGAGAACCACATCACCCGGGAGCTTCTCGCCCACGACAGGCCGCCCAGCACATTGTGCTCGACGGCGTAGCCAAACAGGATCTCGGCGCCGACGTCGATATCCACGGAGCACCACGGATCCATGCGGGCGTTTGGCCGCCAATCGTCAGGCGCGGTCATGCTGTCCTCACTGGTTGGCCGTGCGTCTTGGTGCATCTGCCCGGCGGACTCGCTTTTCTCGTGCCGACAGTCGAGCAAAGCCGATGCCGAGGTAGACGAGCAAACCGGCACCACAGGCCGTGGTCACGATGCCGAGCAACCACACGGCAGCTATGGCCGCGAGCTCGGCGCCGGATATCGGTGCGCTTCGGAGCGCCTGAACAGCGTCGCATGCCACGAAAGCGCCGATGAAAAGCCCTGCCAGAATTCCGGCTGTCCTATCGTGCACCAGCATGTCTCAGGTCACATCCAGCTCAGCGATGCTCCGGACGACGAGACAGGGGACTGTGCATCCGTCGGGAAGCACGTTGGGGTCTGCGTCAAGAAATCCTGCGCTCTCGCCGCAGTGCAGGCACTCGCGAAGGCCAGTCACCTCGTCGCCCGGTTCGGACAGCGTTACCCGGTGGATCCAGCGGCAGCGGCGGCACTTCAGGTAACGGCTAGTGAAGATGGGCATTCTCGCCTCCGCTGCGGGTCACAGAGGTTGGCGCCCCAAAAGCGCGTTCTTGATGTCGTCGTCGGGTCCCGGCGGCATCGATAAGCTGAGGGCGCTGGGCAGCAGGCGAAGAGCTAAGTCCGGTTTGCCGCATCGGAGCAGCTGTGCTGGGCTCTGGTAGCCAATCGGTACAGCAACCCCTTCGAGCCAGCGGCAGAGCTCGACCCTGCGGCCGTTGAACGCGCTATGGACTTCAGTCGGGATGTCGAGCTCGTCCAGGCTGCGCATACCGAGGCGCTCGCTGAAGCGGCCGAAGTAACGGATGGCGGCAGCAGCGTCACGGACACAGAGACCCTCAACGCCATCCACCAGCAGGGTCGGTTCCGGCGTCGTGCCCGGCACGTTATCGATGATGAGCCAGCTGCCTGGCTGCTGCTCAGGATGATTGCTCAGCCAATTTTCGATGTCGATGAACTTCGTCTTCTCCCCATGCTGCATCGGCGGACACGCCCAATCCTCATGAAGCATGTCCTCGTCGAGACCCTGTTGGAGGAGCTTGGCGCGCGTCTCTGCCAGCCCGACCGTGTAGCGCCAACCGCTGGAGACGACGTAGCGCACGCCGGTGGCATAGTGGATTTGAGCGAGAAGCTGGATTGCGCTGGGCTCGAAAATTGCGTCGCGCCCAATCTCCTGCGCCACACCCCGCCCATAGGCCCATCGGGTCCTGGCACGGAGTTCACGGTTGCTTGGCATCAGCCACGCCCGGGTGCTCAGCAGCGTGCCGTCGATGTCGACGAAGATGACGGGCGGAATGTCTGGGATATGCATCACAGCAGTCTTCTGCCAGGGCGACTGAGGTAGCGACGCAGGTTGGCCGCGATGAACTTCCGAGTCGCCTTTGGGTCACGGAGCGGCGGCGCGTCGCTCCTCAGATGCCGAGCCATCTTGCATGCGGCGACCCACCATACGGCGATAGCCAGGTCTACCGTAATCGCAGGTGCGAGGCGTGGATCAGCCAGGCGCGGTGTCATCATGATCGCGAAGGCATACGTGGCTTCCTCGCTTGGTAGCTCGCCTACAGTGATGCGGCGGCCCAGCGAGTATCGGCGACCGGTCATCGTCCGCGCACGGCTGCCATCCTCAGCCATCCATTCAACTGGCGAGCTTCTCATCCAGGCCAGCCCGCCCGTGGCGTTGTTCTTGATGGCGAAGCCGAAGAGCGCCTCGGTGTTGTCGGCAAATTCCACGAGGCACCAAGGGTCCAGAATGACGTTCGCGCGCCACTCCTGAATAGCGTTCATGACGTTTCTCCAGTCAAGGTACGGCTTCCCCTCCTGCACCGAACGGCACCAGGAGACCGTCACCATTGTTGTGAGCGAGAGCTGACGGTGACATGCTCGCCGCCATCCCGGAGACCGGCGGTTGGCGAAGCCCGTCCTCGCATTCGCGGTTCTCGGTGCTCATGGCATGGCTCATTCGGTTAGAGCCTCAGCAGTTCAGCCAGCAGCGCTGCACAACCCGGCTTGCCGTGCCTGCGGGCCATGCCACGCATCACGTTGGCGGCGCCCTTGTGGATGGTGAGTTGAACTGCGCCGCTCTCAAAGTGATGGGCCCTGATCACCGGCTTTGGCCTGGGATGGCAGGAAGCGGGTCCCGAGAAGATGTCCTTGCGCGGGCGCCAAACGCCATCGCCGTTGTACACGCCCCAGGGGGTAGGATGGGGGCCACCAGGACCTGCTATGCGCCTCCACCAATCCGGGACCCCTTCGGCGTCGACGGGGCCGCAGGCTCCTGTCTGAGGATCCGTGAGCGCCGCCATGCGAACGGCGAAGGCTATGCCCCCGCTTTGATATGGGGACAGGTGCTTTCGCTTGCGGGAGACGATGAGTTGGCAGGCGGAGCCGCTATCCCAAGCTGCGATCAGCTCCACCTCATTCGTGCTGACCAGGAACGGGGCGAGAACGACTTCAGCGAGGTTCGCCCAACCCGATGGGAGGTCGATTCCGTCATTGATGAGGTGTTCATACCGCTGCTCGAGCAACCTCAACGCGCGGGTTCCATCTGCCCCGACTGGTGCGGGATGGCGTCGCTTGGCAGCCTTTGGAACCGGCTTCCACCCTTCCAGTTCGCCCGATGCGAGCGCGCGCAACTCACCGCCGTCGTTCGTCATGAGGCGGCCTGGCTTGCCGCTTTGCATGCTCACGGCGAAGCTCATGTGTGACGCGGCGGCGGCCGCTCCGCGCACGAAGGCATCTTCGCCGCTCACATGGGCCTGCATCCCGCCCTCCAGGCGCTCGATGCGCAGGACGCGGACATTCTCGAGCTGAGCCTGCTCAACGCGCTCCGCCAGAACTTCGGAAAGCGCCTGCAGGATGGCGAACCAGCCGTCGCCGAGATCAGCGCCGAAGATTGGCGGTCGTTCCTGGCCGCACTCACCAGTATCCCGGTAGAGCGCGGGAAACCTCGACAGCAGTAACTGCTCCAGTTCTCGGCGCATCAGGATAGCTTTTGGCCACCGGCGAGCAGTCGGTGCCGCTCGCTGTCCCGGGCGGGTTCGGCCTTCCCCAGGACACCTGGCACCAGCCAAAGCGCTCGGACCATCAGGGCAGCCGTAGTCGCAGGACGCGCCCGAGCAGCAGGCTGGTTGCCCCAGCTCATTCTGCGACCTCTCCATCGATGCGGGTCGCGATCACCTGATCCGCGCGGGCAGGTCGGACGGCGTCGACACAGACACGTAGCTGACACGGCAGTTCCCGATTCGCACGTCACTGAGTGCCCCCATCCGTTCCAGTACGGCCGAGCCTGAATACGCGAGGCGCGATTGTCAACCGGAAAACCGGTCGCAGAAACCGGTATAAGCGCCAGTAAGGCGGCAAGCAAAGGCCGAAAATGTTGACATGGATTGTCGCGGGGACGAGCGCGTTTATTGCTGTCAACATTCGCTCCGAACAGCGCTCACGGCCTCCCATCGCATGCTTCAACTGCCGCGCCTTCTCACCGCGGCCCGTGTTCTCGCCGGGCTCACGCAGGCCGAACTCGCTCATGCTGCCGGTGTGGCGAACAGTGTGCTCCAGGCCCTTGAACAGGGCAGGTCGGATCCAAAGCTGTCCACAGTGATCGCGATCTTTCAGGCGCTGCGTGCCCGGGGTGTTGCTGTCACCTGGGAGCCGGAGAACGAGACCGGAACCATCAGCCTGCTGAACGGGAGCGAGGCGGAACGGGCTGCTCCACGGATTCCTGTGGGACGCCAAGGCAATGGCGAAGGCGAGGGCGGCGGCGACATCGGGAAGGTTTGAGGCGACCAAAGAGGTCGCTGCGCCGGACCCTAGGTTTAATCGCGAACAGATCGAACAGTCTGCTTAGCACATCATTCCGGCATGGAACTGCCCGTACTCACGGGTGGCAAATGACCCCGCTTGCCGAGCAGATTCCATCGAACAGCATAACATGCACCCTGATGCTAGCGAACTGGGCAGCCAGGTCAGTTGACCGCTAATGAGGATCGTATGTTTCTGACGGTACTGCAGTGCCATCTTTCATCACGACACTGCCATTAAGATCGTAAGCTGGGCAGACCTCGCATAATCAACCAAAACGATTTCAGGGAAAAATCAGAAAGGACAATCATCATCCTGCCTGCGTACTAGAGAGGCATAATCAAAATTGGGCGGCAAGTGCTTAGCTTCCGCCTCGGCTCGGGCCAAGTGGTATTTAATCGTTTCTTCGCCGTCGATATTAGGAACACTACTCATTTTCACAAGCACAACCGGCAGATCAGCCGCTAAAACGGCTGACGGGTTGAAGCCGCAATTTTTCAGGATGATGCGGCTGTCCGAAACAACTCTGTGGAATGCCGTGATGGGCGCATCATCGCTCTCAAGGCGGCTAGCCACAATTTTGGCCGCAAGTCCAACAAAAGTGCCCAGAACCGACTCTGCGTTCGTCCCTTCCGGGAATCCACAGTACCATCCATCCTGGTCTATGACGATACACTCGGGGCCGGAATCATCCCTACTCCAGTTTCCGACAGATACATTCTTGCCAACAAGGGAATGTTCAAGCTCCGGCACCCAAAGTGCGGTGCTGAGGCGTACCACTGGAAAAACCAGTCGGGCCGCCTCGTAAGCTTCGTCAAGGGCTTTTGCCAGACAGGCCTGATTACCCGCTAAGCGCTCATTGTCATAAGCCACCAGAATAAGTGCCGGGCGCATGATATCCTCGGCCGTCAGGACGCTCATTGGTCACCAATCTCCGTGTGTTCGGCCATTGACTGCAGCAGCAGTCAGAGTACGCGCACTCTCCTTACCAAAGTGTGGGCCCCGACCGCCCAGCTCGAACAGCGCGGTCATGATCTTCTCTGCGTCCTTTCGCTCCAAGCGCCCGTCGGGTGCTGGCAGGCGAACGTCAGCGCGACTCATGGCCTTCTCCAGGAGAGCCATTGCCTCCTGCCACTCCACAGCGGGCGCGTCCGCGAACCGGACGCAGGGCAAAGGGCTGTGCTCGAGGGGTTTGCGGCGGGGTGGTTCATGCGAGCCTCCTTGGTCTGAAACCAAGGTGCCCTGGCAGTGAGCGGAATGGAGCCCTTTCGGACAGCCCTTTGTTCGACCCTCGCCGGAGGCGATGGTCGAATCTGGCGGGACGCCCTTCGTCCCGACAGCCCCAGCACGGCCGCGGCGCGCAGCGCAGGTCAAGAGAGGACCGGAGCCACGCGGAGCCGCGCGGAGGCGCCTTCGCCGAGCACGGCGAGCATGGCGAGGACCGGACCTTGACCGGAGCGAGCACCGTGGCACTCCGCCCTACAGGGTGGTCGTGATGCGGGTGAGCGGAAACTTTCGCGGGCTAAATGGCCATCTTAGGTGGCTAAAGTTGCCGCAGAGATGTGGTTGAGATGCAGGAACGACGACAGGGCAAGGTACGGTACGAAAGTATCCGGTCCTGGGGTCCTACACGTCGAGTGAGGCGAGGCGCGCCGTGTTCGATCAGCCGCGCTTCAGGATTTGCTCGACGCTCTCGCGCAGCGCCTTGTCGGTCATACGCGACAGTATCGTGTGGGCCCGCGATTCCTGCTCAGCCGCCCAAAGCCGCAAGGCACGCCCCTTGGCGACGGCCTCGGGATTGGGGCTGACTGCCGGGCGGCTTGAACTGGTCAGGGCTTCATCGGTCTGCAGCCGGCCCTGCACGGGCTTCAAGACACGAATCACGATAATCTGTTCCTACTGCTCAATGTCAAGAATGGGCATAATTTCGTCTGAAATCAAGGATTTCAGTTTGGTCAGGAAGTGGTGGCGCTGGCAGAATAGGGGCCGGACCGGACAGACACTGTCAATGACCAATACGCCGTAGTGCCGATTGAACGGCCTGGTGACCGGAATCGCGAGGATCCAGGCAAGGCCTGGGCGCAGCCGACGGCGAAGATGGAGCCCTTCCATCCCCTGAAAAGCTGGGTCAAGCTCGTCCAGGAATTGCAGGGTCGGGCCAGGCAGCCCCTGTTGTGCTGCCGACCAGGCCGTGCCGACGGTGGTCCCCGCCACCGGGATCACCATGCCGTCATCGGCCCAATCCTCGAAGCCTGCGCCGAAGCGAAGGGTCAGCGTCCGCGCGCGGTGATGATCCGCAACCGGAAGCAGACCTCCCACCAGGTGATCCTCGGGGACGGCCAAGGCCACTCGGACGCTGTCGGGTTCAGGAGCGCGCCCGAACACGCCGCTATTCCTCCCCTGCCAGGCCGCCACGCGGTCACGGATATCGGCGTTGCGGCGGCGGATGCGATCCGGCACCCCAAGCACCTCGCGATTCAAAAGGATCTGCATGGCGTCCCGGGCCTGGGTGACCTCCCGCCGCGCCTCCTCCCTGCTCAGATCGAAGGCGAATAGGTCGATGTCGGTCCGCAGTGGCAGGATCTGGATGGCACCTGCACCCCGTGTGCTCAACATCGCGGCGCCGAATAGCGCCGTCGGCAACATCGCCGAGATCCAGTTCCGCGGACTCGGCCGTTTCGGCTTTTCCGCTGTCGGCCCGATGGCGAAGGCCAGTGTCAGGGCCTGTGGGTCGAGCCGTCGCTCCTCATCGAAGGGCCAGGCGGGCAGGTTGCTCAGCAGGCCGCCGTCCAGGAACAATTGCGTCCCGCGACCATCCGGCATCTCGATTTCCCAGGGCCGGAACGCAAAGGGGTAGCAGATCGAGGCACAGACCGCATCGGCGACCGGGATGCCTGGCGTGGTCTGGGCGGAGAAAACCTCCAGCCGTCGCTCGGTGAGGTTGGAGGCGCAGACCTTCAGGAGCGGCAGGTCGGCAAAAGTGACACGTTGCTGCTTCGCGGCCAGAGCCGGGAATTTGAGCCACAGCGCCCTGTCGAAAGCATCCCGGACCCCGTCGAGCCTCGTGCCGCCATGGAGCAGCAGCCAGATCAGGGCGCCGATTTCGCCGACCGCCAGGACCAAGGCGCCATGAACGCCCCAATGTCCGAACAGCAGGGCGAGGACACAGGCGAAACTCGTGTGGCGGAAGGCCAGCGTGACAAGATGCCGCCATCCTCCTGCCCAAAGTGCGCGGAACTGCAGCAGCGAGCGCCAGCGAGGCGCCCCGAATATCTCGGTCGCGTCACGCAGGCCGAGTTGGTCGAGAATATGGTCCGCCGGCTTCTCCTCCGGCGACGAACCCAAGGGGAGCAAGGTCTCAGCCTGCCAGCCGGCTGCGGCCAGCGTGGCGACCATGGCGCCGGCGGATGTGCCAGCGAAGCCCTGAATGTCGAAGCGCTTCGACTCCTCGATGGCGTGCAGGGCGCCGAGATGCACCAGTCCCTTGGCGCCGCCACCCTCAAAGGCCAGGAAGGTGCGGCGTCGCGCGTATTCTTCGGAAATAAGTTCGGTGCTCATTCGCAACAGGCTATGTTGCTGCTCCCCGATCGTCCAGCGGTGCGGCCCTGACAGCGCGACTCGCAGCGCCTATGTTCCTCCTCAATCAGAGGGGACCGTTGCCATGCTCGACACTGTGCAAAACCTGCCGCTGAAGGACCCGGAGTTGTTCCGCCAGGCCAATTGCATCAATGGCCAATGGGTGCAGGCCGATAGCGGCAAGACCATCGCGGTGCGCAACCCCGCGACGGGGGAGGTGATCGGCCAGGTCCCGGCCATGGGCGTGGCGGAAACCCGCCGTGCGATCGAGGCGGCGCAGGCCGCCTTCGCCGGCTGGCGCGCCATGCTGGCCAAGGACCGCGCCGCGATCCTGCGCAAGCTGAATGACCTGATGCTGGCCAATACCGACGACCTGGCCGCCATCATGACGGCGGAGCAGGGCAAGCCGTTGGCGGAGGCCAAGGGCGAGATCGCCTATGCGGCCTCCTTCATCGAATGGTTCGCCGAGGAAGCCAAGCGCATCTATGGCGACACCGTGCCGCAGAACGCCAAGGGCCGCCGCATCCTGGTGCTGAAGGAGCCGATCGGCGTCTTCGCCGCCATCACGCCCTGGAATTTCCCCGCCGCGATGATCACCCGCAAGGCCGGCCCCGGCTGGGCGGCGGGCTGCACCGGGGTGATCCGCCCGGCCTCCCAGACCCCGTTCAGTGCCCTGGCCCTGGCCGTGCTGGCGGAACGCGCCGGCATGCCGCCCGGCGTCTGCAACATCATCACCGGCCCGGCCACGGAGACGGGCGGGGAGCTGACCTCCCATCCCGCCGTGCGGAAGCTGTCCTTCACCGGCTCCACCGAGGTCGGCCGCAAGCTGCTGGCGCAATGCGCGCCGACCATCAAGAAGACCTCGATGGAACTGGGCGGCAATGCGCCCTTCATCGTCTTCGACGATGCGGACCTGGATGCGGCGGTGCAGGGCGCCATGGCGTCGAAGTACCGCAACACCGGCCAGACCTGCGTCTGCGCCAACCGCATCCTGGTGCAGGACGGGGTCTATGACGCCTTCGCCCAGAAGCTGAAGGCGGCGGTGGAGGGGCTGAAGGTGGGCGACGGCATGGAGCCGGGCGTCACCCAGGGTCCGCTGATCAACGCCGATGCGGTGGCCAAGGTCGAGGAACACATCGCCGATGCCACCGCGAAGGGTGCGAGCATCCTGACCGGCGGCAAGCGCCACGCCCGCGGCGGCAATTTCTTCCAGCCGACCATCCTGACCGATGTGCCCCCCGGCGCCATGGTGTTCCGCGAGGAGACCTTCGGCCCCGTCGCCCCCCTGTTCCGCTTCAAGACGGAGGAGGAGGCGGTGGCGCTGGCCAATGACAGTGAATTCGGCCTGGCCGCCTATTTCTACGCCCGCGATATCGGCCGCATCTTCCGCGTGGCGGAAGCCATCGAGGCCGGGATCATCGGCATCAACGAGGGCATCATCTCCACCGAAGTCGCCCCCTTCGGCGGCGTGAAGCAGAGCGGGCTGGGGCGTGAGGGTTCCAAATACGGCATCGAGGATTATCTTGAGATCAAGTATCTCGCCCTCGGTGGCATCGGGACCTGACCTCCATGGCCTATGATTTCGACTTCTTCGTCATTGGTGGCGGCTCGGGCGGCGTGCGCTCGGCCCGCATCGCCGCCGGCCATGGCGCCCGGGTGGGCGTGGCGGAGGAGCGGTTCTGGGGCGGCACCTGCGTCAATGTCGGCTGCGTGCCGAAGAAGATCATGGTGAACGCCACCGAATACGGCCAATGGGCGGAAGACGCCGCCGCCTTCGGCTGGGATGTCGAGATCAAGGGCCATGACTGGGCGAAGCTGGCGGAGGCGCGGGACCGGGAGGTGCAGCGCCTGTCCGGCATCTACGGCAAGCTGCTGGCCGGCAATGGCGTGACCACCTTCGACGCCCGCGCGACGCTGCTGGATGCGAACACCCTCCAGGTCGGCGACCGCAGGATCACCGCCGAGCGCATCCTGATCGCCACCGGCGGCACCGCCCAGAAGCTGGACATTCCGGGCGCCGAGCTCGGGCTGATCTCCGACGACCTGTTCACCCTGAAGGCCCTGCCGAAGCGGGTGGTGGTGATCGGCGCCGGCTATATCGCGCTGGAATTTGCGTGCATCCTGCGCGGTCTGGGGGCGGAGGTGGATGTGATGTATCGCGCCTCCCTGCCGCTGCGCGGCTTCGACGACGACATCCGCGCCGAGCTGGTGGAGGCGCTGACCGCCCAGGGCATCAAGCTGAACCCGGACGTTTCGCCCACCCGCATCACCCAGGTGGACGGCCATCTGATGGTCGCCATGTCCAACAACTTCATGCGGGAGGCCGATGCGGTCTTCTTCTGCACCGGCCGGTCGCCCAATACGCTGGGGCTGGGGCTGGAAGCGGCGGGAGTCGCCACCAATGCGGCCGGCGCCGTGGTGGTGGATGAGGATCATCGGACCAGCCAGCCGAATATCTTCGCCCTGGGCGACGTGATCGACCGGATCAACCTGACGCCCATGGCCACCGCGACCGGCCATGCGCTGGCCGATACGCTGTTCGGCAACAAGCCGCGCCAGGCCTCCTACGACAATGTCCCCACCGCGGTCTTCACCAACCCGCCGATCGGCACCGTGGGCCTTTCCGAGGGGGAGGCGGCGGCGCGGGGGCCGGTGGATGTCTATGTCACCCGCTTCACCCCCATGCGGCACACGATCAGCGGCCGGAAGGGGCGGCGGACGGTGATGAAGCTCATCGTCTGCCAGCGCACCGACAAGGTGCTGGGCGCCCATATGCTGGGCGAGGACGCGGCGGAGATCATGCAGGGCATCGGCATCGCCGTCGGCATGGGGGCCACCAAGGCGGATTTCGACCGCACCATCGGCATCCACCCCACGGCGGCCGAGGAATTCGTCACCCTGCGCACCCGGGCGCGGGAGGCCGGGGTGCAGCCACCGCAGCAAGCGGCCGCCGAATAGGCCGGAGTTTCCCTAAGCAGCTCCTGACGCTAAGGTTACAGCCAGGAGTGGAGCACGGATCACAATGAATGCGCGCGCGTGGACCCCGGACAGCTGGAGGGCGATGCCCATCCGGCAG
This sequence comes from Falsiroseomonas oleicola, assembly GCF_019029495.1. GTDB lineage: Bacteria > Pseudomonadota > Alphaproteobacteria > Acetobacterales > Acetobacteraceae > Falsiroseomonas > Falsiroseomonas oleicola. Next base: position 308,107 of record NZ_JAERQM010000006.1, on the reverse strand, counting down.
GTTCCGGACTATCCGAACCCGGCCCAACTGAAGGCCATCGAGGACAAGGTCCGCCGATTTCCGCCCCTCGTTTTTGCAGGTGAGGCTGATCGGCTGAAAGCCCAGCTGGCACGTGCGGGTGATGGCCACGCCTTCGTCCTTCAAGGGGGCGACTGCGCGGAGAGCTTCGCCGAATTCCACGGCAACACCATCCGGGACACCTTCCGGGTGCTGCTCCAGATGGCGGTGGTGATGACCTTCGGCGCGGCGGTGCCGGTGGTGAAGCTCGGCCGCATGGCCGGGCAGTTCGCCAAGCCGCGCAGCAGCGACAGCGAGACGATCGATGGCGTGACCCTGCCATCCTATCGGGGCGATATCGTCAACGGCCCGGAATTCACCCCCGAGGCGCGGGTGCCCGACCCGTCACGGATGGAATTCGCCTATCTGCAATCGGCGGCGACGCTGAACCTGCTGCGCGCCTTCGCGACCGGCGGCTATGCCGACCTGCATGAGGTGCATCGCTGGAACCTGGACTTCGCCGCCCGCAGCCCGCTGGCCGACCGCTATGCCGGCCTGGCGCACCGGATCGATGAGACGCTGCGCTTCATGGGCGCCTGCGGCATGTCCGACCTGCCGCAGGTGCGGGAGACGGAGTTCTACACCTCCCACGAATCGCTGCTGCTGCCGTTTGAGGAGGCGCTGACCCGCCAGCCCTCCACCCATCCGGGCAGGCACTATGCCTGTTCGGCGCACTTCCTGTGGATCGGCGACCGCACGCGGCAGCCGGATGGCGCGCATGTGGAATTCCTGCGCGGCGTCGCCAATCCGATCGGCATGAAGGTCGGCCCGTCGATGGAGGCGGATGAGCTGGTCCGCCTGACCGAAATCCTGAACCCGTCCAACGAAAAGGGCCGCCTGACCCTGATCGCCCGGATGGGGGCGGAGAAGGTGGAGGGCAAGCTGCCGGGGCTGCTGGCCGCCGTGCAGCGCGCCGGCCGCAACGTCGTCTGGCTGTGCGACCCGATGCACGGCAATACGGTGAAGGCGGGCGACTACAAGACGCGCTCCTTCGACTCGATCCTGGCCGAAATCCGCCGCTTCTTCGACTGCCATGCGGCGGTGGGCACCATCCCCGGCGGCGTGCATGTCGAGATGACCGGCCAGAACGTCACCGAATGCATCGGTGGTGCGCATCGGATGACGGAGGCCGATCTGGCCGCCAACTACGCCACCTTCTGCGACCCGCGGTTGAATGCCGAGCAGTCGCTGGAACTGGCCTTCCTGATCTCGGAGGAGTTGAAGGCCCGCCGCCCGGGCGGCGCCTTCATCCCCGCCAAGGCGGCCCAGTGACGGCCATGCCCCCCAACGGCCGGCCCCTGCCGCCGGCCGTGGCGGACATCCCGGCCTGGACCGACAGCTACTTCAACCGCACGCGGGCGGTGGTTCAGAAGTTCGGCGATTGCCGGGTGACCTATGCGGTCTTCCTGCGCCGCCCGGTGATCTCCGCCCCGCGCCTGGCGACGGAATGGCTGGAGGCCGTGGCGGCGCATCGTGGCACCAGCTTCGAGATCGAGCTGATGCACCGGGAAGGGGATTGGGTCGGGGCCGGCGACCCGATCTTCTACCTCTCGGGCGCTTTCGAGCAGCTCGCGGATCTGGAGACGATCCTGCTCCAGAAGCTGGGGCCGGCCTGTGTCGCGGCCCATAACGCCTACCAGATGTGCGTCGAGCTGCCGCAGGTCCCCTTCCTGGCCATGGATGCACGGCACTGTGCCGGCGCCGAGATGCAGGAAATGATGGCCTATGCCGCGGCGATTGGCAGCGCGGCGGCGCAGCGGGAAGGGGCCAAGGGCTTCATCGGCAATGCCAATGACGCGACGGCCCATTGGTTCGGCGCCGCCCGTGGGCGCGGCACCATGCCGCATGCCCTGATCGGCTATGCCGGTTCCACCGTCCGCGCGGCGGAGATGTTCCACGAGACCTTCCCGGCCGAGGACCTGACGGTCCTGGTCGACTATTTCGGGCGGGAGGTGACGGACAGCCTGGCCGTCTGCCAGCGATTCCCCGAACTCGCCGCCGCCGGGCGGATGGCGGTGCGGCTCGACACCCATGGCGGCCGCTTCCTGGAGGGGCTGGACCCGGGCGAATCCTACGCCGTGCTGGAACGCCACGCGCCGCAGGCGGTCCGCCGCTATCGCAGCGAGACGGAACTGCGCCACCTGGTCGGTACCGGCGTCTCGGCGGCGGCGATCTGGCGGGTGCGGGAGGCGCTGGACGAGGCCGGCTTCCCCAAGGTCCGCATCGTTGCCTCCTCTGGCTTCGGGGTCCGCAAATGCCGCGTCATGGCGGAGGCCAAGGCGCCGATCGACGTGGTCGGCACCGGCTCCTTCATCCCCGATGTCTGGAGCGAGACCTACGCCACCGCGGATATCGTCGCCTATGACGGCGTTCCGCGCGTGAAGGTCGGGCGCGAATTCCTGCTGCGGAACGGGATGCGGCGGCGCGGTCCGGGCTGAGCCCGGGCTGGTCACCGCATCTCCACACCTTTCTGGCCGCGGGCGGCGGCTTCCGCCATCAGCCGCCGTTCCTGCTGCGCACCCTCGGCATCGGTGAAGAAGGTGAAGATGGCGAAGCGCCGGCCCTCGGTGACCGGCAGCGCCTCATGCAGCAGGTCGCAGCAGAAGATGGCGCAGCCCCCGGCCTCGGGCTCGTATTCCTCGGTGCCGAATTCGGGGAAACGCAGCCGGCCGCCGCGATAGGCGCCGCTGTTCAGGTTGAGGCTCATGGCGAAGCGGCGATGCGCCGTGAAGGGCGTGCGGTTGTCGCGATGCGCGCCGAAGGCGCCGGCCACCTCCGCCGCATAGCAGCCGATGCGCGGCGCCTCGAAGCTCGCGGCGCGGAAGCGGAAGGCGCGCCACATCTCCGGCAGCACGCGGCGTTCCAGCCGGCGCTGGAAGGTGGCGTAGAGCTGCCGGTCGTCGAGGAAGACATCCGTCCGGCGCTTGATATTCGCCACCTTGCCCGCCCCGGCGCCGGCGGCCGAGGAGGCGACGCGGTCCTGCGATTTCTCGCCCTTTTCCCAATGCGCCAGCAGTGCCGCGATCAGCTCCGACTCCAGCACGCCGGGGATCAGCAGCACCGGCGCAGTCTGCCGCCGCAACTCGGGGGTAGCAGGTTCGGGCAACATGGCGAGGCCGGCGCGCAGCGCCGCATCTCCGGCCTGGACGAAGGCGAGCCGACCGCGCGGCGAGATCACGGCGACGCCGCCTTCCGGCAGGCCGAGCCCGTTGAACAGTTTCCGCTCGGGATCGAACAGGCGTGGCGGGCCATCCGCGTGCTGGGTGCCGTCGGGCTTCAGGTCGGAAATCAGGATGATGCGTGCGCCCTGCTCCGCCGCCTGTTGCAGGATGGACTTCGGCACGCTGCCCGCGCGGCCGAGCACCAGCACCCGGTGCAGCCCGGCGATGGTCTGCTGGTGCAGGTCGAACAGCGCGCCGGCCGCATCCGGCAGGGACAGGGCCGGCAGCAGGTCACCGGGCAGGAAGGGGTCGGGCGCGGACATGGCGGGTCCTCCGTCGGATGGGCAAGCAATGCGATGATCGTTTAGACTGAAGCGGATGCACGGCGAAACGCCTCCCCCCTCCGCCGCGCCCGGCGTCGTCGCCTTGCGCGAACGGCGCATCGGCTTTGCCTGCGCCTTCGCGGTGCTGTTCGTCTGGACCGGATTCCTGCTGTCCTCCCGCCTCTCGGCCAGCCAGGCGCTGACGCCCTGGGACGTGGCCATGCTGCGCTATGCGGGGGCCTTCCTGGCGGCGATGCCGCTGGTGGCGGTGCTGGGCCGGCCGAGGCTGCCGCCGTTGCGGCTGCTGCCGATCCTGGCCTCGGCCTCCTTCGGCTTTCCGATCCTCGCCTATCACGGCTTCACCTTGGCGCCGGCCGCCCATGGCGGGGTGATGCTGCCGGGCACGCTGCCCTTCCTGACCGCCGCCCTCGGCGCCGCCTTCCTCGGCGAGTCCTGGACCCGCCGGCGGGTCGCCTCCCTGGTCGTGGTGGCGATGGGCATTGGCCTTCTGGCCAGCGACACTTTCGGCAGCCATCCGGGCGCCTGGCGCGGCGACCTGCTGTTCCTGGGCGGGTCCTGCTGCTGGGCGGTCTATACGCTGCTGATCCGCCTCTGGGGCATCGGCGCGATGCAGGCGACGCTGTCCATCGCGCTGTGGTCGGCCCCGGTCTACCTGCCGGTCTGGTGGTTCCTGCTGCCGTCGAGCATGGGCACGGCCAGCACGGGCGCGGTGCTGTACCAGCTCGCCTACCAGGGCATCGGCGCGACCATCCTGGCCGGGCTGCTGTTCACCCGCGCGGTCACGGCCCTCGGCGCGCCGACCACCACCACCATCACTGCCTTGGTGCCGGGGATGGCGGCGCTGGCGGCCTGGCCGCTGCTGGCGGAGCCGCTGGGGCTGGCCGGCTTCCTCGGCGTCGGGCTGGTTTCGGCCGGCATGATCCTGATGGTGGTCCGCTTCCCGGATCGGGCGCGTTGACCCCATATGGGGCCGTCCCTAGGTTCCCGAGATCATGACAGACCGCCTCCGCATCGCGCTCGCCCAGATCAACCCGCATGAGGGCGCGCTCGACGCCAATGCGGACCGCATCCGCCGGGCCAGGGCGGAGGCCGCCGCCGCTGGCGCCGACCTGCTCGTCACCCCGGAATTCTCCATCGCCGGCTATCCGCCGGAGGACCTGGTGCTCAAGCCGGCCTTCGTGGAGGCCTGCATGCAGCGGATCGAGGCGCTGGCGGCGGAGACCGCCGATGGCGGGCCGGGTGTGGTGGTGGGCGGCCCCTGGCGCGATGGCGACCGGCTGCACAATGCCCTGTTCCTGCTGGAGGGCGGCCGCATCCTGGCCCGCCGCGCCAAGCACGAGCTGCCGAATTACGGCGTCTTCGACGACAAGCGCGTCTTCATCGCCGGCCCCGCGCCCGGCCCGGTGGCCTTCCGCGGCGTCCGGCTCGGCCTGATGATCTGCGAGGACTGGTGGTTTCCCGCGGTCAGCGAGACGCTGCTGGAAAGCGGCGCGGAGATGCTCATCAGCATCAACGGCTCCCCCTTCGAGGCGGAGAAGCAGGACACCCGGGTTCAGCTCGCCGTGGCGCGGGTGGTGGAGACCGGGCTGCCCTTCGTCTTCCTGAACCAGATCTGCGGCCAGGATGAGCTGGTGTTCGAGGGGGCTTCCTTCGTCCTCAACGCCGATCGCAGCCTGGCCCTGCAGATGCCGATGTTCGAGGAGCAGGTGGCGATCACCGACTGGTCGCGCGGCCCGCAGGGCTGGGTCTGCGCGCCGCAGCCGATTCCGCCGGCCATGCCGCGGCTGGAACAGATCTACCGCGCCATGATGCTCGGCCTGCGCGACTACGTGAACAAGAACGGCTTCCCCGGCGTGGTGCTGGGCCTGTCGGGCGGCATCGACAGCGCCCTGTCAGCCGCCGTCGCCGCCGATGCGCTGGGGCCGGACCGGGTGCGGGCGGTGATGATGCCCTCGCCCTATACCTCCCGCGATAGTCTGGACGATGCGGAGGGCTGCGCGCAGTTGCTCGGCATCCGCTACGAAAGCATCCCGATCGGCGCGGCGATGCGGGCCATGCAGGGCATGCTGGCGCCGGCCTTCGGCAACCGTCCGGCCGATACCACCGAGGAAAACCTGCAGTCCCGTCTGCGCGGCGTGACGCTGATGGCGCTGTCCAACAAGTTCGGCGACATGCTGCTGACCACCGGCAACAAGTCGGAGATGAGCACGGGCTACGCCACCCTCTATGGCGACATGTGTGGCGGCTATTCGGTGCTGAAGGACGTCTGGAAGATGACGGTCTTCGCCCTGTCGCGCTGGCGCAATGCGAATGTGCCGCAGGGTGCCCTGGGGCCGGAAGGGCCGGTGATGCCGGAGCGGGTCATCACCAAGCCGCCCTCCGCGGAACTCAAGCCCGACCAGACCGACCAGGACACGCTGCCACCCTATGAGGTGCTGGACGCGATCCTGGAGGGGCTGGTGGAGCGGGAGATGGATGTGGATGCGCTGGTGGCCCAGGGCCATGACCGCGCCACGGTGCTGCGCATCTGGCGCATGCTGGACCGCGCCGAATACAAGCGCCGCCAGGCGCCGCCCGGTGTGAAGATCACGCCCCGCGCCTTCGGCCGCGACCGGCGCTACCCCCTGACCAACGGCTTTTCGGGATTGATCGCATGAGCGGGCAGGATGATGGCGAGGAGGATCCCATCTTCGCCGAACAGGTGCTCGGCCAGGTGGAGGGGCTGGAGGTCCGCATCATGGACCTGTCCGGCGCCAATGGCGCGGAGCCGGTGGAGGTCGTGCGCGGCTTCGGCACCATTGCCCATGCCAATGCCTTCGCCCGCCGCTATGTCCGCGACTCGGTCGATATCTGCCGCGGCGCCGGCATGGACGCCAAGGCGGTGATGGCGGCCTGGGGCACCTTCGGCGAGGATGCGGAGGTGGACGGCGCCGGTGACGATGCCTGGCGCAGCGCCACCGAACTGGCCGATTTCGCCGCCCGCCCCGCGGCGGATGCCGAGGAGCGCAACTGGCGCATCCTCGACCCGCGCCGGGACGAGGATGATGACGAGGAGGAGGGAGAGGAGTAGCCGGCGGCTACTTCGTCCCACCCCATCCTGGCGCCGGGGCGTAGACCGGCGCGGGCTCGTAATAGCCCGGCGGCGGCGGTGCATAGGACGGTGCGTAATAGGCCGGCGGCGGATAGGCCGGGGCGTAATAGACCTGCGGAGGCGGCGCGTAATAGGCGCGTGGCGGCGGGTAGTAGACAACCGGCGGCGGCGCGTAGATCACGGGCGGCGGCGCCAGGGCCGCACCCAGAAGCGCACCCACACCCAACCCCAGCAGCGCACCGCCGACCACGGCGGCGCCATTGTTGTGGTGATGGTACCCCCCACCATGCCCCCGGTAGCGCCAGTCGGCCTGGGCCGCCGGGGCCGCCACGGCACCCACTGCGAGAACGCCGGCAAAGATCGCGGCACGAAGCATCACCGTACGAAGCCTGGGCATCGGAATTCTCCTTACCCACGGATAATAGCACCCCAGGGGTGGCCGGAATGGGGCGAATTGTATCCGGCGCCTTGCTTTGCGCGGTCTTTTGACGTTCCTCTCCCGGCCTCATGAAAGTTCGCTTCGCCCCGTCCCCCACCGGCCTGCTGCACGTCGGCAATGCCCGTATCGCCATCGCCAACTGGTGCCTCGCCCGGCACCGGGGCGGTCGCTTCCTCCTGCGCCTCGACGACACCGATACCGAGCGGTCCCGCCCCGAATACGCCCAGGCGATCGAGGAGGACCTCCGCTGGCTCGGCCTCGACTGGGACGAATTCGCCCGGCAGTCGGACCGGATCGCGGCCTATGACGCCGCCGCCGCGCGGCTGAAGGCCTCCGGCCACCTCTACCCCTGCCTGGAGACGGAGGAGGAACTGGCCTTCAAGCGCGAACAGCGCATCCGCCAGGGCAAGCCGCCGCTCTACGACCGCGCCGCGCTGCGCATGACGGAAGACCAGCTCGCCCGCGCCATCGCCAATGGCAAGACGCCGCATTGGCGCTTCAAGCTCTCGGGCGGGCATGTCGAATGGCAGGATGGCGTGCTGGGCAAGCGCAGCGTCAAGCTGCCGAGCCTGTCCGACCCGGTGCTGATCCGCGCCGATGGCAGCTACCTCTATACCTTCACTTCGGTGGTCGATGACCTGGAGATGGGGATCACCGACATCGTCCGGGGCGAGGACCATGTCACCAATACCGGCATCCAGCTCGACATCTTCGCCGCCCTCGGCGGGAATCCGCGGAAGGTGCGCTTCGCCCATCTGCCGCTGCTGACCGATGCCGATGGCGGGCCGCTGTCGAAGCGCACCGGCAGCGTCGGGCTGCGGCAGTTGCGGCGCGATGGGGTGGAGCCGGCGGCGCTGGTCGGCTACCTGGCCGCCCTTGGCACCTCCGCCGATCCGGTGCCGGCCATGCCGGCCGATCTGGTGCCCGGCTTCGATCTCGGCCGCGTTTCCAAATCCGCGGCGCGCTTCGACACGAAGCAGATGCTGGCGCTGAACCGCCGCTGGCTGCACGGCCTGCCCTTCGACGTGGTGCGGGAGTGGCTGCCGGAGGGGGCGGGGGAGAATTTTTGGCTGGCGGTGCGCGGCAACCTCGATCTGTTGCGCGAAGCCCGCGACTGGTGGGAGGTTGCCTCCGGTGGTATCGTGCCGCAGGGCGACGCGGCCGATGCGGAACTTCTGCGCCTGGCCGCCGAGACGATGCCCGAGGAGCCATGGGATGAGGCCACCTGGCCGGCCTGGACATCCGAGCTGTCGACGCGCAGCGGCCGCAAGGGCCGTGCGCTGTACCTGCCGTTGCGTCGCGCCCTGACGGGCGAGGACCACGGCCCGGACCTCAAGGTCTTCCTCCCATTGATCGGTCGGGAACGGGCGCTGAAGCGCCTGCTTCTGGCCGCCGCAGGCTGAACATGGACATCCAGCTCCACAATACCGCGACCCGCCGCAAGGAACGGTTCGTGCCGATCGATGACCAGCATGTGCGCATGTATGTCTGCGGCCCGACCGTCTACGACCTGGCGCATCTGGGCAATGCGCGCCCGAACGTGGTCTTCGACGTGCTCGCCCGGCTGCTGCGCCAGGCGTTCCCGAAGCTGACCTATGCCCGCAACATCACCGATGTCGAGGACAAGATCATCGACCGGGCGCGGGAGAGCGGGGAGGGGATCGCGGCGCTGACCACGCGGACCACCGCCGATTTCCACCGCGACATGGCCGCCCTCGGCGTGCTGCCGCCGGATGTGGAGCCGACCGCCACCGGCTCCATCCCGGAAATGGTGACGCTGATCGAGCGGCTGGTCGCCAATGGCCATGCCTATGCGGCGGAGGGCCATGTGCTCTTCGCCGTGTCCAGCTTTCCGCAATACGGCGCCCTGTCCGGCCGCTCGACGGAGGAGATGCTGGCGGGCGCGCGGGTCGAGGTCGCGCCCTATAAGCGCGATGCCGGCGACTTCGTGCTGTGGAAGCCCTCCACCCCGGAACAGCCGGGCTGGGACAGCCCCTGGGGCCGGGGCCGGCCGGGCTGGCATATCGAATGCTCCGCCATGTCCTGGAAGCAGTTCGGCCCGGATTTCGACATCCATGGCGGTGGCGCCGACCTGATGTTCCCGCATCACGAGAACGAGGTCGCGCAATCCCTCTGCGCCTTCCCGGGCAGCCATTACGCCCGCTACTGGCTGCACAATGGGATGCTGCTGGTCGACGGCGAGAAGATGTCAAAGTCGGTCGGTAACTTTCTGACTGTACAAGATATTTTGCGTCACGGCCCCTGGGCCGGCGAGGCGTTCCGGCTGCTGCTGCTGCGCACCCACTACCGCGCGGCGCTGGACTACACCCAAGGCGCGCTGGAGGAGGCGCGGCGGGAGCTGGACCGCTTCTATCGCGCCTTGTCGAAGATGTCCGAAATCGAGGCCGAGGACGGCGACAAGCCGCACCCGGCCGAATCGCCGCCCTTCGAACAGGCCCTGGCGGATGACCTCAACACGCCGCTGGCCCTCGCCACGCTGCATCACCTGGTCTCCACCGCCAATGATACGCTGGCGCGCGGGTCCGATACGGGCCTGCCGCATCTCAAGGGCCGCATCCTGGCCTGCGGCGCGCTGCTCGGCCTGCTCGGCACCGACCCCGCCGCCTGGTTCCGCGGCGCGGACGGCGATGCCACGGCCATCGAGGCCGCCATCGCCGCCCGCCTCGCGGCGCGCAAGGCGAAGGACTGGGCGGAGGCCGACCGCATCCGCCAGGAACTGGCGGGGCAGGGCATCCTGCTGGAGGACGGGCCGCAGGGCACGAGCTGGCGCCGTGCGTGACCCTCTTGCCTTCCCCCGGGGGCAAGGTTCCATCTGTCCGACCGACCCCATCGAAGGAGGATCGGACATGCCCCGCCTTGCCATCGCCACCGCGCTTTCCCTTGCCCTGACCGTGCCGGCCCTGGCCCAGCAGGGCCATCACGGCCACCACGCCGCGCCGGCACCGCGCGCCCCGCAACAGGCGGCGGAGCCGGCCAGCACCGCCGAGTTCCGCGCCGCCAATGCGCGGATGCATCGCGACATGGACATCGCCTTCACCGGCAATGCCGATCGCGACTTCGCGGCCGGCATGATCCCGCATCATGAGGGCGCCATCGCCATGGCCCGCATCCAGCTTCGCCACGGCACCACGCCGGAGATGCGCAAGCTGGCCGAGGACATCATCCGGGCGCAGGAGGCCGAGATCGCCCAGCTTCGCGCCTTCCTCGCCCGAACCGCGCCACCGACGCGATGACGGGCGGGCGTGGGGAAGGGGGCGCGGTGCTGACGCCGGCCCCGGGCGAGAGCCCCATCGTGGTGCTGGTGCGGCCGCAGATGGCCATGAATATCGGCACCACGGCCCGCGCCATGGCCAATGGCGGTCTGTTCCACCTGCGGATCGTGGCCCCGCGCGATGGCTGGCCGCAGCCGCATGCCTATCCCGCGGCCTCCGGCGCCGATGCCATATTGGATGCGGCGCAGGTGTTTCCGGACGTGGCCTCCGCCGTCGCCGATTGCCACCGGGTGATGGGCACCTGCCCGCGGCCGCGCTACGCCATCGTGCAGTTGCGTGATGCCCGCGCCGCCGCCGCCGATCTGCGCGAGATCAACGGCCGGGGGCTGCGGGCCGCCGTGCTCTTCGGCCCGGAACGTGCGGGGCTGGAGGCGGAGGACCTGTCCCATTGCGACACGCTGGTCCGCTATCCCCTGAACCCGGAACATACCTCCCTGAACCTGGCGCAGGCGGTGATGATCCTGGCCTATGAATGGTGGATGGCGGCCGAGACCACGCCGCCCCGCCAGTTCCTGACCAATGGCACACCGGTCGCCACCAAGGGCGCGCTGGAGAATTTCCTCGGCCGGCTGGTGGCGGAGCTGGATGCCTCCGGCTTCCTGCACAACCCGCCGAAGCGTCCCGGCATGATCCGCAACCTGCGCCACTGGTTCGAACGCGGCGAGGTGACGGAGCAGGAGCTGCGCACCCTGCACGGCGTGGTGACGGAGCTTTCCACCGGCCGCATGCAGCGCGGCCGCTTCCCGGCCGAGGACCCGTTGCCGCCCTGGCATGAGGCGGCGGAGAAGGACAGCGCATGATCCATCCGGACGGCACGCCCATCCCACCCCTGCCGGACCCCCGCTTCTGCGAGGTGGATGCGGCGGCACTCGGGCTGGAGGGGCCGCGCCTGTCCTATATGGAAGCCGGCGAGGGACCGGTGACGATCCTCTGCCTGCACGGCATCGGCGCCAACAGCATGGGCTGGCGCTTTTCCCTGGCCGGGCTTTCTGACCGTGCGCGCGTCATCGCCTGGAACGCGCCGGGCTATTTTCTCTCCGACAGTTTCGGCGCCGAGGCGCCAACGGCCGAGGCCTATGCGGATGTCGCGGTGGCGCTGCTGGATGCGCTGGGCGTGCGGGGGCCGGTCTGCGTTGCCGGATCCTCCTTCGGCTCGATGCTGGCCGCCTGCCTGGCGGCGCGGCATCCGGAGCGGGTGGCGAAGCTGGCCCTGATGGGCACCTCCCGCGGCCAGCGCTGGAAGGGGGAGGAGGGCCGGGCGGCCATGCTGGCGATGCGGGCGGCGAGCGTGGCCCAGGGCAGCGTCGCCCTGGCGCGGATGCGCTCGGGCAACCTGGTCTCGCCCGGTGCCGGGCCGCTGGTGCGTGGATTGGTGCAGAACGTGGTCGCCGCGACCCATCCGCGCGGGTTGATGCAGGCGGCGCGCTGCACCGACCGGGTGGATGTCATCGCCGATTTCGCGCCGCATATCCGCGTGCCGACGCTGGCCATCAGCGGCGCCGATGACGTGGTGAACCCGCCGGAGACGGTCGGCCGCCCGATCGCCGAGGCGATCCCCGGCGCCGTCTTCCTGACGCCACCCGCCATCGGCCATCTGCCGGAGCTTGAAGCCCCGGCCTGGACGCTGGACATTCTGCGCCGACATTTTTTCGGAGACTGAACATGCGCCTGTCCCGCCGCACCTTGCTCGCCGGCCTCGCCATGCCGGCGCTGGCCCGGGCGCAAAGCAGCGACTATCCGACGCGGCAGGTGCGCATCGTGGTCCCTTTCCCGCCGGGTGGCGGGCTGGATGCGCTGGCGCGGGCCCTGGCAGAGCGGCTTCAGGCGGGTTGGGGGCAGCCGGTGGTGGTGGACAACCGCCCGGGCGGGTCCACCGTGCCGGGCACGGATATCGTCGCCAAGGCGGCGCCGGATGGGCATACGCTGCTGATCACCGCGGACAATTCCATCACCTCGAATCCGCATCTGATCCGCGGCCTGCCGCATGACCCGATGAAGGACCTGGCGCCGGTCAGCCTGCTGGTGGATGTGCACCAGATGGTGCTGGTGCATCCCTCGGTGGGGGCACGCAGCATGGCGGAGCTGGTGGCGGCGGCACGCGCCGCGCCGGGGCATTTCAACTTCGGCTCCTATGGCATCGCCAGCCAGCCGCATCTCTGCTTCGCCGCGCTGATGGCGCGGGAGAGGATCGAGATGGTGCATGTGCCCTATCGCGGCCTGACGCCGGCGGTGCTGGCGACCCTGGCCGGGGAGGTGCAGATGACGCTGGCCGGCATCGCCTCCGGCGCCAGCCATATCCGCGCCGGCACGCTGCGGGCGCTGGCGGTCGGCCGGCCGACGCGGTTCGAGGCGCTGCCGGACGTGCCGACCCTGGCCGAGGCGGGCTTCGACGATATCGACCCGCGCACCTGGTTCGGCGCCTTCGCCCCCGCCGGCACCCCGGCCGCCCTGCTCAGCCGCATCCAGCGCGACATCGCCACCGCCATGGCGGCGCCGACGGTGCGGGACCGGCATCTGCTGCCGGCGGGCTACACGGTGCATGCCGCGACCCCGGAGGCGACCGCCGCCTTCCTGCAGCAGGACCTGGCCTATAAGGCGCGGCTGATCCGGGCGGCGGGCATCACGCCCGACTGATCACAGGCGCTTCGCCAGCCGGCGCGCCTGCACATAGCCGATCATGCCGGCGACGGGCGCGGCGGGCAGCACCATCAGCCAGCCGAGATGCTGGCCGCCGATGACCAAGCCGAGGCCGATGCCCAGCATCATGCCGCCCACAAGGCTGCCGACCACACCCGCGGTCAGGCCGAGAATCAGGATGTCTTCGCGTGTGACCATGCGGGCGAAGTAGGGGAGGTAAGGCGGGTTTGACAAGCCGCCCGCCGGCCCCCTATAGGCGCCGCACTTCCGGGAACGCGGACAGGCCTTCGGGGCCTGCGCCCGCCCTTGGCCATGCTGGCCTTGGGCCTACCGGGACAACCCGCCGCGATGCCTTCAAGGGTGCCGGCACAAGTAAGAACCGGCAACCCCCACGGGTGCCGGGCAGGAGAAGCGCATGACCAAGCGCGCAGAAAGCAAGTACAAGATCAACCGCCGCCTCGGCGTGAACCTCTGGGGCCGTGCGAAGTCCCCGATCGCCAAGCGCGAATACGGCCCCGGCCAGCACGGGCAGCGCCGCAAGCAGAAGCCGACCGACTTCGGCGTGCAGCTGATGGCGAAGCAGAAGCTGAAGGGCTACTACGGCAACATCGGCGAGAAGCAGTTCCGCAAGTACTACGAGGAAGCCGTGCGCCGTAAGGGCGACACCTCGGAGAACCTGATCGAGATCCTGGAGCGCCGGCTCGACACCATCATCTACCGCATGAAGCTGGCGGTGACGCCCTTCGCCGCGCGCCAGTTCGTGAACCATGGCCATGTGCTGGTGAACGGCAAGCGCCTGAACATCCCGTCCTACCTGGTGAAGGACACGGATGTGATCGAGGTGAAGGACAAGTCCAAGCAGCTCACCTGCGTGCTGGACGCCGCCCAGTCCGGCGAGCGCGACGTGCCGGAATACATCGAGATCGACCACCGCGCGATGCGCGGCCGCATCCTGCGCGCGCCGAAGCTGAGCGACGTGCCGTATCCGGTGCAGATGGAACCGAACCTGGTGGTCGAGTTCTACTCGCGCTGAGGCTAACGAGGCGGGGCCTGAAAGCTCCGCCTTTTCAATATCTTGCGAGGGTTGAGCCATTGGCGCTCCCCCTCACGCCACCCCTCACGGTGTCCCCCTCACGGCCTCGGGAAGCTCCCCGGCATGTCGTTCCCGCCTCAGCTCATTGCGGTTGTCGCGGCCGTGCTGGCGGATCGGTACACCCACAACCAGCTCGACCTCCTGTTCCTTGAGGCTGGTGCCCCGGGCGAGAAGCCCGAAGGCGCCAAACCGGCCAAATGCGAAGCGTGGCTGCGGCGCATCCGGGACGAGATGGGGGACGCGGCGCCCGCAGTCCTCGGGCTTCTCCTTCAAGAAATCCTTGAGGAAGACGCACTGACCGACGAAGCGGCGAGGCGCTTGGCCATGTGGTCGCCTGCCTCAGTCGATCCCCGCAAAGCGCGCGACGAAGGCCGCAAGCGCGTCCTGGCAGCTCTGACCAAGGCCGGCTTCACCTACCTGGGCAACGGCCAATTGGCGCGGGGCGGGGTGGCTGTGGCGTCCAGGCAGTTGTCTGACCTCATCAAGACCCGCGACCTTCCAGCCTTAGAGGCGGAGTTCGCGACCCTTGCTGTCCGCGCGGCGGGCCACCCACGCGATGCCCTATCCGCAGCCGCCAACATCGTCGAAGGCGTCATGGGCGAGATGATCGCGGGCATGGGCCTGTCTCCCCCAGCGAACCGAACCGTGAACACCCTGTGGACCATCTTGAAGCCCGCCATCAACGCTGACCCAGCGGCCATGCCGGATGGTGACCTGAAGAAGATCGCAGGCGCTATGGCTGCAATGGTGGACGGCCTCCAAGGTCTTCGGGACGACAAGAGCAGGGCGCATGCAATGCGGCCAGAGCTTGCCCGCTCCTACCGGATTGAGCCCCGGCATGCGCGCCTTGCCGTCAATGCCTCCTTGGCGCTCACGGTGTTTCTTCTGGAGGCATGGCAGGCGATAGAGGATCGGAGGTCGGCAGGGCGGGCCTGATACTTCAGGTCGGCTGAATTTTTGTTGTGAATTTTCGAGGCCCCCATCCATAGGGGCTCCGCACGACATTTCCCCCCTCCCGCCGGCGTACCCCACCCCCCTTCGATGCGTGACCCCAGGGGTGTCCCCCGGCGGCCCGGTGGGGCTGGGCGGATGGTGGCCGGGCCTCTGCCCACCGCCCGACAGGAAGCCCCTGCGCTGGCGCGGTGGTGCCTCCCTTGGTCAGCCCCAGCAACGGGCGGGCAGCTCCGCAGCACCGTTCCGGTCCCCAACTACGGGGAGCGGACGAAGGCCTGGCATCCATGTCATTGGCCAACTACCTCCGAAGCCGGAGTGTTCAAGGGCGAGGTCGCAAGACCCCGCCCTTTTCGTATGGGAGAGCCCCTATTCGGGAATCGGGCAGCAATGTCCCAGGAACAGCAGGATTTCACGTCCCACTCTCTCCCAGCCAGCCGCGTCCGTCCGGAAGCCGTGGTCCGTGTCCAGGATGACCAGCTCGGTCCGTGGGGCGAGGGGATAGCGCTCCGGCACGTCATCGCCGCCATAGGGGTCGCGACTGCCCTGGATGATGAGGGTGGGCGTGCGCAGATGCGGCAGGTGGGTGTAGCGCGACGGGTCATCCGGCCGCCCTGGCTGGCGGAAGGGATAGCCGAGGCAGACCAGGCCGCGCACGGGCCGCAGATCGGCCAGGGTGCTGGCAATCCGGGCGCCGGAGGAGCGCCCCATCAGGATCAGCCGGCCCGGATCGGCGCAGCCCTCCAGCACGCCGGTAAGCCATTCCTGCCGTTCCGCAAAACTGCGCGGCAGGGCCTGGTCGGGCGGGATGCCGGATTGGGCGCCCTCGGTATGGAAGTCGTGGTCGAAGAAGGGGAAAAGGGACTGGCGCACCAGCGGCCCGAAATGCGCGTCCTTGGGGCGTGAATCGCCGCTCAGGAACATGATATGGTCGCCGGAGCCGGCCCCCACCACGGATGGCTCGGCCACCAGCACCGCCCGGCCCGTGGCCGCGCGCAGCAGGGAAGCGTGCGCGAGATCCGGCTCGCCACCCCTCAGCGCGATATCCGCCACACCCTCCGAACGGATCAGCCGCAGGGCCGCGAGCGGCGCGGCACCAGCCCAGACAAGCCGATCGATCGGCAGGTTGACCGCGAAAGCGAGATGGGCCGGCTCAGCCAGGAAGGGGACAAGCCGCTGGCCATCGACCAGAAGCTGCCCGCCGCACGCCACATCCGCCTCCGCAAGCCCAGCCGGCATATGTCCAGCGTTTCCGCCAGGCAAGGCGTCAGGCCGTCGCCTTCGGCATCACGCCATTGTCTTCCATCAGCGTCTGCAGCTCACCGGACTGGAACATCTCGGTGATGATGTCGCAGCCGCCGACGAATTCGCCCTTCACATAGAGCTGCGGGATGGTCGGCCAGTTGGCGAAGGCCTTGATGCCCTCTCGGACCTCCATGTCCTCCAGCACATTCACGCCTTTGAAGGGCACGCCGACATGGGACAGGATCTGCACCACGCGGGCGGAGAAGCCGCATTGCGGGAAGACCGGCGTGCCCTTCATGTAGAGCACCACCGGATTGGCGGCGATGTCGGCCTGGATGCGGTCGAAAACGGGATTGCTCATGGCACGGGGTCCCTGGTCGGAGAGGTTACTCGGGGGCGGAAGTCTGCAAGGCCAGGGCGTGCAGCGCACCCCCCATCCGGCCCTGCAGGGCGGCATAGACGATCTGGTGCTGCTTCACGCGGCTGAGGCCCTTGAAGGCCGAGGAGACCACGGTGGCGGCGTAATGGTCGCCATCCCCCGCCAGATCCTCGATCGTCACCACGGCGTCGGGCAGGGCGGCCTTGATGAAGGCCTCGATTTCCGCCGCATCCATCGCCATCAGGCTGCCTCCCCCTGCATCAGCGCCGGCAGCGTCGCCTCATGGGCGACGACCAGCTTCGCCACGGATATGGAGGAGCCGTCGCCAAGAACCAAGTCCCCGCCGCCGCTATGGCCGAGCTCCATGGCCGGAACGCCGGCCGCCTGGGCCGCGGCCAGCATTGCCGCGCCATCGCGCACCGCCAGGATGTAGCGCGCCTGGTCCTCACCGAACCACCAGCCATGCGGGGCGATGCCGACGGGCGGTGCGGACAGGGTGGCACCGACGCCGCCGCCCATCGCCATTTCCGCCACGGCCACCAGCAGCCCGCCATCGGCCAGGTCGTGGCAGGCGACCACTTCGCCGGCCAGGATGCGGCCACGGACGAAATCGCCATTGCGGCGCTCCACCGCGAGGTCGACCGGCGGCGGCGCCCCTTCCTCCCGCCCCGCGATCTCGCGCAGCCAGATCGACTGGCCGAGCCAGCCGCGGGTCTCCCCGATCAGCACCAGGTCGAGGCCGGGTTGCAGGGCAAGGCCCACCGCCTGGACCGCATCCTCCAGCACGCCGACGCCGCCGATGGCGGGGGTGGGCAGGATGCCGCGGCCCTGGGTCTCGTTGTAGAGCGAGACATTGCCGCTCACGACCGGGAAGTCGAGCGCGAGGCAGGCGGCCCCCATGCCGCGCACGGCGGCGGCGAACTGGCCCATGATCTCGGGCTTTTCGGGATTGCCGAAGTTCATGTTGTCGGTGACGGCCAGCGGCAGGGCGCCGACCGCGGTCAGGTTGCGCCAGGCCTCCGCCACCGCCTGGGCGCCGCCCACCTCGGGATCGGCCTGGCAGTAGCGCGGGGTGCAGTCGGTGGTCATGGCCAGGGCCCGCTTCAGGCCCTCCAGCTTCACCACGGCGGCATCGGCGCCACCGGGGCGCTTCACCGTCTGGCCGCCCACCGTGCTGTCATACTGGTCCCAGATCCAGCGGCGGGAGCACAGGTCGAGGCTGCCCACAAGCTTCTCCAGCGCCGGCAGCGGGCCGGCGGGGTCGTCGATATCGGCGGCGTCCAGCACCGGCTGCTTCGGCGTCTCCACCGTCGGGCGACGGTACAGCGGCGCTTCGGATTCCAGCGGGGCGAGGGGGATATCGGCCTCGATCTCGCCCTTGTGGCGGATGACGATGCGGCCGGTGTCGGTCAGATGGCCGATGACGGCGAAATCCAGCTCCCATTTGTGGAAGATGGCCTCGGCCTCGGCCTCGCGGCCAGGCTTCAGGATCATCAGCATGCGCTCCTGGGACTCGGAGAGCATCATCTCATAGGCCGTCATGCCGACCTCGCGCTGGGGGACATTGTCCATCACCAGCTCGATGCCCACGCCGCCCTTGCCCGCCATCTCGACGGAAGAGCTGGTCAGGCCGGCCGCACCCATGTCCTGGATGGCGACGATCATGTCGGTCGCCATCAGCTCCAGGCAGGCCTCGATCAGCAGCTTCTCGGTGAAGGGGTCGCCGATCTGCACGGTCGGGCGCTTTTCCTCCGAATCGGCGGAGAATTCGGTGGAGGCCATGGTGGCGCCATGGATGCCGTCGCGGCCCGTCTTCGAGCCGACATAGACCACGGAATTGCCAAGTCCGGCGGCGGCACTGAGGAAAATCCGGTCGCGCGGCGCGATGCCCACCGTCATCGCATTGACCAGCGGATTGCCGTTATAGGCCGGGTGGAAATTCACCTCCCCGCCCACGGTCGGCACGCCGACGCAATTGCCGTAGCCGCCGATGCCGCGCACCACGCCATCGATGACGCGCTTCATCTTCGGCGCATCCGGCATGCCGAAGCGCAGCGCATTGAGGTTCGCGATCGGCCGCGCCCCCATGGTGAAGACATCCCGGAGAATGCCGCCGACGCCGGTGGCGGCGCCCTGATAGGGCTCGATGAAGCTCGGGTGGTTGTGGCTTTCCATCTTGAAGATGGCGGCCAGCCCGTCGCCGATGTCGATCACCCCCGCATTCTCGCCCGGCCCATGGATCACCCAGGGGGCCTTGGTCGGCAGGGTCTTCAGCCAGATGCGGGAGGATTTGTAGGAGCAATGCTCGCTCCACATGACCGAGAAGATGCCCAGTTCGGTGCGGGAAGGGGAGCGGCCGAGGATGGCCAGCAGCCGCTCATACTCGTCCGGTTTCAGGCCGAATTCGGCGGCGAGCTGGGCGGCATGGTCGGCGGGCAAAAGCTGCATGTCGGCGAGGGCTCCGGGGGCGGAGAAGAAGAAGGCCTCAGGCGGAGGCGAGCGAATCGAGCAGGCTGGTGAACAGCGGCAGGCCGTCCTCCCCACCCATCAGCGGGTCCACCAGATCCTCCGGATGCGGCATCAGCCCGCAGATGCGGAGGTTGGGGGAGAGGATGCCGGCAATGTTGTCGCGCGCGCCGTTGCGGTTGGCGGCCTCCGTGATGGCGCCCTCCGGCGTCGCGTAGCGGAAGGCGACCAGGCCCTCGCCGTTCAGGCGCGCCAAGGTCGTGTCATCGCAGAAGTAGTTGCCATCGCCATGCGCCATCGGGGACCGGAACACGGCGCCCTTCTGCCAATGCTGGGTGAAGGGCGTGTCGGCGCGTTCCACCCGCATGTGGCAGTCCATGGACAGGAAGCGCAGCGTGGCGTTGCGCAGCAGGGCGCCGGGCAGCAGGCCGGCTTCGGTCAGGATCTGGAAGCCGTTGCACACGCCCAGCACCAGGCCGCCGCCCGCGGCGAAATCCCGCACCGCCTTCATGATCGGCGACTGCGCCGCCATGGCACCGCAGCGCAGGTAGTCGCCATGGCTGAAGCCGCCCGGCAGCACCACCAGGTCGGTGCCCGCCGGCAGGGCCGTGTCCAGGTGGAAGACCATGGCAGGCTTGCGGCCGCTGACGCGTTCCAGCGCGATCGCCATGTCGCGCTCGCGGTTGGTGCCCGGGAAGACGATGATCGCGGATTTCATGGAGTCACCAGAATACCCAGAGGATCAGCCCGGCCGGGATGGCCAGGACGATGAAAAGCCCGGCCAGCCAGGCGGAGCCGACGAAGACCCCGAGCGCCTGCCTATTCCAGCCAGACCCGCAGCCAATGCAGGCCGCCGACCACGGCCAGCGTCAGCACGGTGGCGAGTGCCGCCGCCGTCACCCAGCGGTCCAGCCCCTTCTTGCCCCGCGCCACCAGGCCGAGCCGCCGCTGCTGAGCCGCCACCGCCGGCAGGCGCTGTTCGCGCCAGCGCAGCAGCATGGAAATCAGCACCGTCAGCACCAGCATGACGAGGAGCGAGAGCTTCACCATGGGGGGCTAGGCGAGCTCGACCCGGAAGGACTCGATCACGGTATTGGCCAGCAGCCGCCGCGCCATCTCCTCCGCCGCGGCCTGCGCCTTGGCGGGATCGGTCTCGGCCAGTTCCAGCTCGATCACCTTGCCGGCGCGCACTTCGGCGACGCCGTCGAAGCCGAGCGAGGCCAGGGCATGGCCGATGGCCTTGCCCTGCGGGTCCAGCACGCCGTTCTTCGGCATGATTGTAACACGAGCCTTGATGGGGCGCGGCCGATTCAGCTCTCCGCGCCCTTCGGCGCTCCGACCATCGGACGCTGTCACTGGACGGTCTCCGGACCCTTCATGTCCCGCACCCCGGCCTCGGGCAGGATGCCGAGGCGCTTGGCCACCTCCTGGTAGCCCTCCTCGACCTTGCCGAGGTCGCGCCGGAAGCGGTCCTTGTCCATCTTCTCGCCGGTCTTCACGTCCCAGAGGCGGCAATTGTCCGGGCTGATCTCATCGGCCAGGACGATGCGCATCTCGTCATTCTCGTACAGCCGGCCGAATTCCAGCTTGAAGTCGACCAGGGTGATGCCGACGCCGAGGAAAAGTCCGGTCAGGAAGTCGTTCACCCGCAGTGCCAGGGCGACCATGTCGTCCAGGTCCTGGGTCGCGGCCCAGCCGAAGCAGGTGATGTGCTCCTCGGAGACCATCGGGTCGCCCAGCGCATCGTTCTTGTAGTAGTATTCAAGGATCGAGCGCGGCAGCCGCGTGCCTTCCTGGATGCCCAGGCGCGTGGCCAGGCTGCCGGCGGCGACATTGCGGATGACGACTTCCAGCGGGATGATCTCGACTTCGCGGATCAACTGCTCACGCATGTTCAGCCGGCGGATGAAGTGGGTCGGGATGCCGATCTCCGCCAGCTTCATCATCAGGTATTCGCTGATGCGGTTGTTGAGCACGCCCTTGCCGGTGATCGTGCCCTTCTTCTGCGCGTTGAAGGCGGTGGCGTCGTCCTTGAAATACTGCACCAGGGTGCCCGGTTCCGGGCCCTCGAACAGGATCTTGGCCTTGCCCTCGTAGAGCTGACGGCGGCGCGCCATGGTGCTGAAACTCCTCGACTGCCGCGATCCCAGGAAGGGGCGCGCGGGACGACAGGCCGCGGCGGCCCGGTATCTGGCGGAGCTATAGCAGGGCCTCTCGCGAACCGCCACGGCAGGGCCGCAGGTCCGGGTTGCGCGGGTTTCAGGCCGCGGCGATGTCCAGGTCCCGGAATGGGGCGCTGCCCGCCGGGCCAGGGCAGAAGCGCCACCGCCGGCCGCCTTGCGCGCCCAGCGCCAGCAGGCTGGCGCAGACGGTGCCGAAGCCGCGCGCGGGCGGCACGCGCAGCGCCTCCGCGATGCCAGCCTCGCCATAGTCGCCATCCGCCAGCAGGCCTTCCCAGGCCGACCAGTCGTCCGCATCGGGGTCTGGCGGCGCGGCGTCGCGGAAGCGGGGGAGGTGGCGGCGGATTCGGGGGCTGGCGGGGTCGTTCGGATCCTGGGCTGTCACCATGGTGACGCCCTCGTCCAATGGCTCGACCTCGATCCGCGTGGCGCCGGTGCCACGCAGGAAAAAGGCGGCGTGCGCATCGGCGATCACCAGATTGAAAGGGCGCCAGGCGCGGGCATCCAGGGCGCCGAGCGCCGCCAGGGCCTGCCCGGCGCTGGCGGCGGAGGCCGCCATCAAAGGCAATTCGCCCCGTGAGCGCTTGCCAGCCTCCGGCCCCAGGCTGCCGGGCCGGTTCAGCACCGCCGCCATGACGCCCTGGGGACCCAGCGCCATCCAGGTGCCGCCCGCGCTGTGGTCCAGCCCGCCCGTGACACCCGGCCATGACGGCCAGTGCGGGGCAGGCGGCGCCCAGGCCCGGTCGAGCCGCTCGTCGCGATTCGCCGCCACCAGCAAGGGCCAGCGATGGTTCGGGCGGCGCAGCAGGACGATGGTGCACACGCCGTCAGATCGACCTCAAAACTTGAAATACAGGCCGATGCCGGGGGGCGGTGGGGGCGGTGGCGCGTAGTAGTACCGCGGCCGCGGCGGTGGCGCGTAATAGACCGGCGGCCGCGGCGGATAGTAACGCCGCGGCGGAGGGCCGTAATAGGCACGCGGCGGCGGGCCACGATAGCGGCGCGGCGGCGGACCATAATTGTAGCCGCCACGCCGATGGTCATGGACCAGGATGGCAGCATCATCCTTCGCCACGGCCGGGGCGCTGTTGGCACCTGCCAGGAGCACGGCCCCGGCGGCCAGGGGCAGCAGTTTCGCCAGGAAACGCATCACGACATGGCCCTCCCTTTCTCTCATTCTATCTAGGCATGAGATGTGGCAGCACCTTGGCAATGCGCGCTTCCCGGCGATGACGGTCACGCGATCAGGGCGTGCCCAGGACCCGCCTGAAGGTGGCATCGACATGCACGAAGTCCCGCGCCGGATCCATCGCGGTCTCCAGCGCCGCCGGGCTCATGCAGCCGGCCACTTCCGGGTCCGCCAGCAGATTGGTGCGGAAATCCTGTGCCCCCGGCTGGCCCAGCGCCTGCCAGGTCGCCATGGCGGCCCGCTGCACGGCGGCATAGGCACCCTCCCGGCTCAGCCCGGCCTGGGTCAGCGCCAGCAGCACTTTCTGCGAGTGCACCACGCCACCGAGGCTGGCGAGATTCTCCGCCATGCGGCGCGGGTAGATGGTGAGCTTGGCCATCATCCCCGTCAGGCGCATCAGCGCGAAGTCGAGGGTGATGGTGGCGTCCGGGCCGATCACCCGTTCAACGCTGGAATGGCTGATGTCCCGCTCATGCCACAGCGCCACGTTTTCCAGCGCCGGCATGGCGTAGCCGCGCACCAGCCGGGCGAGTCCGGTCAGGTTCTCGGACAGCACCGGGTTGCGTTTGTGCGGCATGGCGCTGCTGCCCTTCTGGCCGGCGTGGAAGAACTCCTCCGCCTCCCGCACCTCGCTGCGCTGCAGGTGCCGCACTTCCGTCGCCAGCCGCTCCACCCCGCTGGCGATCACGGCCAGGGTGCAGAAGAAGGCGGCATGCCGGTCGCGCGGGATCACCTGGGTGGAAACCGGCTCGACCGCCAGGCCGAGCTTTGCCGCGACATGCGCTTCCACCCGGGGATCGACACTCGCGAAGGTGCCGACCGGGCCGCTGATGGCGCAGGTCGCGACCTCCGCCCGCGCTGCGACCAGACGGGCACGGTTGCGCTGGAATTCGGCGTAGTGGCCCAGCAGCTTCAGGCCGAAGGTGGTGGGCTCCGCATGGATGCCATGCGACCGGCCGATGGTGGGGGTGTGGCGGTGTTCCTCCGCCCGCGCCCGCAGCGCCTCCAGCAGCGCATCGATATCCGCGATCAGCAGGTCGGCGGCGCGGGTCATCTGTACGGAGAGGCAGGTGTCCAGCACATCGCTGCTGGTCATGCCCTGGTGCATGAAGCGCGCCTCCGGGCCGATTCCCTCGCCCAGCCAGGTCAGGAAGGCGATCACATCGTGCCGCGTCTCACGCTCGATGGCGTCGATGCGCTCCAGATCCGCGGCGGTGATGTCGGCGGTCTTGGCGGCGCCGCCGCGGCGGATGGCCTGCGCCGCCTCCGCCGGGATGGTGCCGAGTTCCGCCATCGCCTCGGCCGCCAGGGCCTCGATCTCGAACCAGATGCGGAAGCGGGTCTCCGGCGACCAGATGGATACCATTTCAGGTCGGCTGTAGCGGGGGACCATGGGCCGGATTCCGTGAGCAATTGTGCGCGCGTGTCTTGGCGCGGCGGACAGCCAGTTGACAAGTCTCCCGCTCCGCATGGCATTAGGCCGGCAGCGGGATGGATGTTGAAAACATGGATTTTTCTTCATATGGACCAGAGCTTGTCGCTCTCGGTCAGGTGCTTTTCATCGATATTGTTCTGGCCGGGGACAATGCGATCGTTGTCGGCATGGCCGCGGCCGGCCTGCCGGCTGACCAGCGGCGCAAGGCGATCTTCTGGGGCATCATCGCCGCCACGGTCATGCGCATCGCCTTCGCATCCATCACCGTGCAGTTGCTGTCCATCGTCGGCATCGTCCTGGCCGGCGGCGTGCTGCTGCTCTGGGTCTGCTGGAAGATGTACCGCGAGCTGCGCAGCGGCGGGCACCAGGAAGCGGGCGTCGATGCGCTGGAAGGCGAGGCCGGCGGTCCGCCGCGCAAGACGCTGAAGCAGGCGATCATCCAGATCCTGGTCGCCGACATCTCCATGAGCCTCGACAATGTGCTGGCCGTCGCCGGCGCGGCGAAGGACCATCCCTATATCCTGATCATCGGCCTGGCCTTCTCGGTGGTGCTGATGGGCGTCGCGGCGACCTTCATCGCGCGCCTGCTCGACAAGCATCGCTGGATCGCCTGGATCGGCCTGGCCGTCATCCTCTACGTCGCCGTCACGATGATCTACGAGGGTACGAACCAGATCGCGGAGACGGTGCCGCAGGCCTACGGCTATCTGTTCCTGCCGATGGGCTGGATGGCGGTGCCAGGGGTCTTCCCGATCGGGCTCTGGGTGATGGCGACCGTGATGCATGTCGCGGTGCTGGCCGTGGTGGCCACGCTGATGGTGGACCTCACTCGCCACCTGACGCGACGGAACCCGGGGACCCACGGCTGATGCGGCGCACGCTGCCGCTGGCCGGCCTGGTCCTGGCGCTTGGCCTCGCGGCCTGCGCCGGCGGTGGGGCCGGCACGGCGACACGTGGGGACCGGGGTTCAGCCCGGCCCAGTCTGGAGCAGGCGGCCGCAAGGCTGCCCGAGGAGGTCGCGGCCTTCGGCCGCGGCGAGACCATCTGGCATGAGCGTGACCGGCCTGGACTCGGAGTGGCGGTGGATTACGCCGGCCCCGGACGCAGCGCCGTTGCCACGGTCAGCCTCTATGACCGTGGCGAGCCGATGGTGCCGCAGGACATCACCTCCGCGATCATCCAGCAGGAAATCGCGCGGGCGGTGCAGGACGCGTTGGCGCTGGCGGATCGGCGCACCAGCCAGGACATCACGGAAGGTGCGCGCAGCACGCTTCCCGTACCGGGCCAGGCGCCGCTGCAATGCGTGGATCTGCGCGGCACCTATGGCCGGCAGCCGGTACAGACCCTGATATGCCTGGGCGCCGCATCGGGGCGCTTCCTCAAGGTCCAGGTGACTACACCGCAGCGTCAGGTGCGGCCGGCGGACCCGCTGCCCTTCGTGGTGGGCATCGCCCAAGCCGCGCGCGGCTGAACGACATCGGTGGGCGCCTCAGGCGTCCACCGACTCCTCATCCAGCCTGGCCGCATTCTCCTGGATGAAACGGAAGCGCAGCTCGGGGCGGCGGCCCATCAGCTCCTCGATCCGGTCCTCGGTGAACTTCCGGTCGGCAGCCTCCAGCACCACGCGCAGCAGGGTGCGGCGCTTCGGGTCCATCGTCGTTTCCTTCAAGGATGCGGGCGGCATTTCGCCGAGACCCTTGAAGCGGCTGACATCGACCTTCTGGTTGGCCTTGAATTCCTTCTTCAGCAGCCGCTCCCGGTCCGCATCGTCGCGGGCATAGATGGTCTTGCCCTGGGCCTGCAGGCGGAACAGCGGCGGCTGGGCCAGGAACAGCCTGCCCTGGCGCACCAGCTCCGGCAGCTCGCGGTAGAAGAACGTCATCAGCAGCGCGGCGATATGGGCGCCATCGACATCGGCGTCCGTCATGATGACGATGCGGCCATAGCGCAGCTTGCCGATGTCGAAGCGGTCGCCGGCGCCGCAGCCCAGCGCCTCGATCAGGTCGCGCAGTTCCTGGTTCTGCCGCAGCTTGTCGGCGCTGGCGCTGGCGACGTTCAGGATCTTGCCGCGCAATGGCAGCACCGCCTGGGTCTCCCGGTCCCGCGCCTGCTTGGCGGAGCCGCCGGCCGAATCGCCCTCCACCAGGAACAGCTCCGTCCCATCCACGCCTTCGCGCGCGCAATCGGCCAGCTTGCCGGGCAGGCGCAGCTTGCGGGTGGCGGATTTGCGTGGGGTTTCCTTCTGCTCCCGCCGGCGGATGCGATCCTCGGCGCGCTCGATGCACCAGGCGAGAAGGTTGTCGGCGCGGCCCGGATCGCCGGCCAGCCAATGGTCGAAATGGTCGCGCAGCGCCGCTTCCACCAGTCTTGCCGCATCCTGGCTGGTCAGCCGGTCCTTGGTCTGGCCCTGGAATTGCGGGTCGCGCACGAAGACGGAGAGCATGCCGGCGAGACCGCCGAGCAGGTCCTCCGCCGTCACACTCGCCGCGCGGCGTTCCTTCTTCAACTCGCCATAGGCACGCAGCCCCTTCACCAGGGCGGCGCGCAGCCCGGCCTCATGCGTGCCGCCCTGCGGCGTCGGGATGGTGTTGGCGTAGGTGGAGAGGAAGCCGTCGCTCTGCTCCAGCCAGGTCACCGCCCATTCCACGCGGCCCGCGCCGTTCGGGAAGGTCGCATCGCCGGCCCAGGGGCTGTGCACCACCTGGCTGCGGCCCTCGATGGCGGCGGCGAGGAAATCGGACAGGCCGCCGGGGAAATGCAGCACCGCCTGGGCCGGCGTGTCCATGCCCGCGACCAGCGCCGGGCCGCAGGACCAGCGGATTTCGACGCCGCGGAACAGATAGGCCTTGGAACGGCACAGCCGGTGCAGGCGCGCGGCGCTGAAGACCTGCTTGCCGAAGATCTCGGGGTCGGGCCGGAAGCGCACCTGGGTGCCGCGCCGGTTCTGCACCGGGCCAACGGTCTTCAGCTTCTGCACCGGCTTGCCGCGTTCGAAGGCATGGGCATGCAGGATGCGGTCCCGCGCCACCTCCACCTCCATCCGCTCCGACAGGGCATTGACGACGGAGGAGCCGACGCCGTGCAGGCCGCCGGAGGTCTCATAGGCCTTGCCGGAGAACTTGCCGCCCGAATGCAGGGTGGTGAGGATCACCTCCAGCGCCGAGAGCTTGGGGAATTTCGGGTGCGGGTCCACCGGGATGCCGCGCCCATTGTCACGGACGGTCAGCCAGTTGTCCGGCTCCAGCGTGACGTCGATTCGGTCGGCATGGCCGGCCACGGCCTCGTCCATCGCATTGTCGAGGATTTCGGAGGCCAGGTGGTGCAGCGCATTCTCATCGGTGCCGCCGATATACATGCCCGGCCGGCGCCGCACGGGCTCCAGCCCCTCCAGGACCTCGATGTCCTTGGCGGAATAGTCGTTGTCCGGCGTGATCGCGGTGGGCGCGGCCGGCTTCGGGGCGGGCTTGGCGGCCCGGCCGGGCTTGAACAGGTCGTTCATGCTGTGTTCTCAAGTTCCGGCCCAAGATAGCGGCCGGATGCGCCCCGCACAACCAAGTCAGCCTGGTGGTGCGGGGTGCGAAGGGGTGGCCTGGCGGCTCAGCCCTCGCCGCTGGCCTCCAGCATCCACAGCGCCTTGTCGAGGTTCTTCGACACGCCGGTCAGGATATCCGCGGTGTCGGCATCGCCGGCCTCGTCGGTCTCGTCGATACCCTCCCGCATCGTCTTGGCCAGCGCCGCGTAGCGGTCGGTCAGGGCGGCGACATGGTCCTTGCCGAGCTTCAGATCGGCCGGATAGGCGGCCAGGCGGGTCTTGGCGGCGACATCCTGGCTGGCGCCGATCGCGGTGCCGCCGAGCTGCACCAGGCGCTCCGCCAGTTCGTCGATATCGGTCTCGAGCGTGGTGTAGAAGGTCTCGAACATCGTGTGCAGGCCGTGGAAGTTCGGGCCCTTCACGTTCCAATGGGCCTGGCGGGTGGTGTTGTAGAGGTCGATGCTGTCGGTCAGGCAGGCCTGGAGGACCTCGATCGAGGTGGCCTTGGCATTGTCCTGGAGGTCGTTGCGGCTCTTCGTGCCAGACTTGGCCATCTGCTGTCTCCGTGGCTGTTGCGTCGCACAGTAACGTAGCAACGGGCCATCGCGTTGCATCCTCTATCCTGGCAATCCAGGCATGACATTCAGGTAGCGCGATGCCCGGGGCGGCGTCGATCCGCGATGCAGCGCGGCGGCGCCGGCGAGGACCTTCATGTCCCATTCGGTCAGCCGGCCTTCCTCCCGCAGATGCTCCGTCCAGCTCTCCATCAACCAGAATTCCACCCAGTGCTCGGGATGGGCGACGTCCTCATACAGCCGCCAGCCCTGCGCCCCGCTGCGCAGCCGCACCTGGCGGCATTGCGCCATGGCGGCCAGGAAGGCGGCGCGATTGGCGGGGTCGATTCGGTAGCGCACGACCTCCATCACCCGGCCGCTGTCGCCCGCCAGCAGGGCGGCGAGGGATTGCGAAACCGGCTCCGGCTTCGGCACGGCGGGGGCGGGGGCGTTTTCGGCGGTGGGCTCGCTGGGCGGGGCCTCGATGGCGTAGCGCCGCACCAGAATGCCACCCGCAGCGCAGCACAGGCCGGACAGGCCCAGCGCCGTGCCGATCCCCAGCGCCTCCCCACCCCAGCCGCCGAAGCCGGCGCCGAGCGTCAGCCCGCCGAAGGTGCTGAGCTGGTAGATGCCCAGCGCCCGCGCCCGCACCCAGGCCGGCACCGAAAGCTGCGCCGAGGCCTGGAGGGTGGAGGCGCCGGCCAGCCAGCCGACGCCGTAGAGAAGCATGGCCAGCATGGCGACCGCCCAATGCTGCGCCTGGCCGAGCAGGATCAGCGCCCCGCCGGTCACCACCATGGCCACCGTCACCGTGGCGCCACGATCCAGCCGGCTGCGCAGGGAAGGCAGCAGGAACCCCGCCGCCACCGCGCCCACGCCCATCGCCGCCAGCATGATGCCGAACCATTGCGGGCCGAGGCCGAGCTGCTGGCGCACCAGCAGCGGCAGCAGGCCCCAGAGCGCCGCGGCGAACAGGAAGAAGACGAAACCGCGCAGCATGATCGCGCGCAGCACCGGGCTGGCGCGGGTATAGCCGAGGCCGGCGCGGATGGCCGACAGGAAGTGCTCCTTCGGCAGGGTGGCGCGCGGTGCCTCCCGCTTCCAGAACACCAGAGCGACGATGACGGCGGCGAAGGACAGTGCGTTCAGCGCGAAGGTCGCCTCCGCCCCCGCCGCCGCCACGGTGAAGCCGCCCAGCGCCGGGCCGATGGTCCGCGCCAGGTTGAAGCCGATGCCGTTCAGCACGATGGCGCCGGTCAGGTCGTGGCGCGGCACCGTCTCCGGCGTCGTCGCCTGCCAGGCGGGGGAATTCATGGCGGTGCCGATGCCGATGGCGAAGGTCAGCGCCAGCAGCCCCCAGGGGCCGAGGCTGCCGGTCCAGGTCAGGATGGCAAGCAGGGTGCCCGCCGCGGCGATCCAGGCCTGGGCGACGATGAGGAACCGCCGCCGGTCCACGATATCCGCCAGCGCCCCGGCCGGCAGCGCCAGCAGGAACACCGGCAGCAGGCTGGCCACCTGCACCATGCTGACCATGAGCGGCGAGGGGGCGAGGGAGGTCATCAGCCAGCCCGCGCCCGTGTTCTGCATCCACATGCCGGTGTTGCTGCAGAGATTGGCGAGCCAGAGCAGCCGGAAGGCCGGATGGCGGAGCGGGGTCAGGGCGGAGGGCAGATGCATCGGGCGGCAACTTGGCGGGCCTTGGCGCCGGGGGGAAGCACCAAAGCGCGCGGGTGATGATCCTGGGTGGCGCCGGTCGGGCCGAGGCGGTCAGGGCGCGGCGAGTCCGGTCGGAAATGCCTAAAAAATAAACATATCCTGAAAATAAGCTCAATTCAGCCTCCGGACGTTCACGAAGGATTTGACAACGACTATTCTCATTAATAAGAGATTTCTAGTGAATGGGGATCGCGCTCCGGTCCCAGTGCGCAGGCAGGGACCACGCCATGACCGGCTACGCCTCGATCCACGGCACGGATCATGATGATCTGATCGACACGATCCACAAAGGTCAGCGAGATGATTTCATCATCGCGAAAGACGGCAACGACACCATCAAGAGTGGTGACGGGAACGACACGATCTATGCGGGCTCCGGCAAGGACCTGGTCTATGCCGGATCCGGCAATGACCAGGTTTTTGGTCAGGCGGCGCAGGACACCATCTATGGTGGCAGCGGCAACGACCTGATCGACGGTGGAAATTCAAGCGATTGGCTTTTTGGTGAAGCTGGCAATGACACGCTGATCGGCGGCCAGGGTTCGGACCATCTCAGCGGCGGGGCGGGCAACGACCTGCTGACCGGCGATGGCAGCGGCGGTTCCAGCCAGTCCGACACCTTCTATTTTGAGAATAATTTCGGAGATGATGTCATCACCGACTTCAACCTCGGCAATGACGTGCTGGAGATCAAGGCCGGCATCAACGGCACCAGCATCGCCAACCCGTCGGACCTGGCGCCCTATGTCGGGGAGGTCGGCGGCAATGCGGTCATCAGCTTCGCCAATGGCGACAGCATCACGCTCCAGGGCGTCTCCAAGGCCGATCTGCTGAGCGATCTGAACGACGTGGTCAACATCGTCTGAGACGTGGATATCGCCTGACGTTCAGGCGAGGGCGAACTTCACCGCCGACAGCGCGGCCAGCAGCCAGACCGCGCCATGGACCTCCCCGGCCCGGCCCGCCATCGTCTTGACCAGCGCATAGCTGAGGAAGCCCAGGCCGATCCCCGTGGCGATGGAGAAGGTGAAGGGCATGGCCAGCGCCGTCAGGATCGCCGGCAGGTATTCGGTCGTATCCTCCCAGGCCAG
This sequence comes from Falsiroseomonas oleicola, assembly GCF_019029495.1. Classification (GTDB taxonomy): domain Bacteria; phylum Pseudomonadota; class Alphaproteobacteria; order Acetobacterales; family Acetobacteraceae; genus Falsiroseomonas; species Falsiroseomonas oleicola. Next base: position 277,254 of record NZ_JAERQM010000006.1, on the reverse strand, counting down.
GTCCTGCAGGCCCTTGGCCATCAGGCAGGCGACGAAGACCAGCGCCGGCGCCGTGGCGAAGGCCGGGATGGAGGTGGCCAGCGGCGCCAGGAACAGGGTCAGCAGGAACAGCCCCGCCACCACCACCGCTGTCAGCCCGGTGCGCCCGCCCGCCTGGATGCCCGCCGCGCTCTCGATATAGCTGACGGTGGTGGAGGTGCCGAGCGCCGCGCCGATCATCGCCCCGCCGCTATCCGCCACCAGCACCCGCCCCAGCCGCGGCACCGTGCCATCCGCGTTCATCAGCCCGGCGCGATGGGCCGTGGCGATCAGCGTGCCGGTATTGTCCAGCAGATCCAGTAGGAAGAAGGTGAAGACGATCGCCACCAGCCCGAGGCTGAGGGCGCCGGGGATGTCCATCTGCAGGAAGGTCGGCGCCAGGGAGGGTGGCAGCGCCACCACGCCCTTGAACTCCGTCAGCCCGAAGGGCAGCCCGATGGCGGCGGTGGCGAGGATGCCCAGCACGATCGCCCCCGGCACCGCCCGCGCCGCCAGCCCCGCGATCAGCAGGAAGCCGGCGCAGGCGATCAGCGTGCCCGGCGCCGTCAGCCGGCCCAGCCCGACCATGGTGGCGGGGCTTGCCACCACGATGCCCATGCCCTGTAGCCCGATCAGGGCCAGCAGGAAGCCGATGCCGCCGGCAATGCCGAGCTTCAGCGACATCGGGATGCCGTTGATGAGCCATTCGCGGATGCGCAGCACGGAGATCAGGAAGAACAGGAAGCCGGAGACGAAGACCGCCCCCAGTGCCACCTGCCAGGGGATGCCCATGGCGCCGACGACGACGAAGGCGAAATAGGCGTTGATCCCCATGCCCGGCGCCAGCGCAATGGGGAAATTCGCCAGCAACCCCATCAGCAGGCTGCCAATGGCCGCGGCCAGGCAGGTGGCGACGAAGGCGGCGCCGTGGTCGATGCCGGCGGCGGCCAGGATCGAGGGATTGACCACGACGATATAGACCATGGTCAGATAGGTCGCGACGCCGGCCAGGACCTCGGTGCGCGGCGTCGTGCCGCGCGCGGTGAACTCGAAGAAACGATCCACGGGCAGGCGTCTCCGGCGGGTTGGAAGCGGCCAAGCCTAGGCGGTCGTCCTGTGTTGTCCAGGCGGATTGATCGGTGACACGCCGCAGGGCAGGCTTCCGGGCAGGGAGGACCCAGCATGATCCATGAATTGCGCATCTACCACTGCATCACCGGCCGCCTGCCGGCGCTGCTCAAGCGCTTCGAGACGGTGACGCTCGATCTCTGGGCGCGCCACGGCATCCGGCAGGCGGGGTTCTGGACCGTGGCCGTGGGGCCCTCCAACCAGGACCTGTACTACCTGGTCGCCTGGGAGTCGCTCGCCGAGCGCGAGGCCAAGTGGGCCGCCTTCCAGGCCGACCCCGAATGGATCGCGAAACGCGCGGAGAGCGAGGCGGATGGCCCGATCGTGGAGAGCATCAGCAACCTGATCCTGACGCCAACCGCCTTCTCCGCCGTCCGGTAGCGGCGCGATCAGTAATTCGCCTTCTTCTCCACGTCGAAGCCGCGCCGGGCGATCAGCATGGTGCGGTCGAATTCGCAGACCAGCTTGCCATCCTGGTTGAAACCGCGGGTGCGGACATTGACGATGCCGGCATTCGGGCGGGATTTGGACTCGCGCTTGTCCAGCACCTCGCTCTCGCCCGACAGCGTGTCGCCGGCAAACAGCGGGAAGGTCAGCTTGATCTCCTTCCAGCCGAGATTGGCGATGGCTTTTTGGGAGACATCGCTGACGCTCATCCCCACCAGCAGCGCGACGGTGAAGGGGGAGCAGATGATGCAGCGGCCGAATTCGGAATGCTTGGCGTATTCCGCGTCGAAATGCATCGGGTGCTGGTTCATGGTCAGCAGGGTGAACCAGGTGTTCTCGGTTTCCGTCACCGTGCGGTTCGGGCGGTGCTCATAGATGTGGCCGGGCACGAAATCCTCGAAATAGCGGCCGAAGCTTTCGCGGAAGCGGTTCGGCGCCACCTCGGCATGCGTCTGCACCATGCTGGTTCTCCCAAATTTGTCCGGACAAATTATTAGCGCATCCTGCGGCGGCGCGCGAGAGCCCGATAGGCCGGCGCGACCAGCATCGGCATGATGAAGAGTGTGAGTTGCGCGGCGGCCACGATCAGGCCGAGGTCGCTGTCGCCCGGCGTGCCCAGCGCCGCCAGCAGCAGCACCATGTTGCGCGATCCGCTGACCAGGGCGGCGGAAAGCGCACCCTCGATGGGGGCGGCGCGGAACACCAGCCAGCCGATGGCCTGGAGCACCAGGTTCAGCACCAGCGCGAAGCCGATCATGCCCAGGAACTGCAACGGGCGCGCGGCCAGCGCCTCGCCCACCCCGGCCATGCAGGGGAAGGCGGAGATGGTGATGAGCACCACCAGCCAGGCGTCGATGGTTGGCGCCGCCTGCCGCAGCGCCGGCCGTCCGACGACCGAGGCCACCAGCCAGGCGCCCGCGAAACTGCCGCCCACCATGATGCCGAGCCGGATCGCCATGGCGCCGGGATCGACCTGCGCCCCCACCCCCATCAGCCCCGCGACCAGCGGCAGCCAGAGTGGGGCCAGCGCGTTGGAGGGGATGGCGACCACCGTCAGCAGCGCGGCATCGGCGCCGAGCAGCAAGGCGAAGGTGGCGGCGGACATGACCGATGGCGCGGCGGACATCAGCACCGCCGCCGAGAGAAAGGCGGAGTCCGGCGACAGCACCGCCCCCAGCACAAGCCAGACGAGCAGCGGCACGCCGAGGGTGACCCAGGCCAGGATCAGCAGCGCGAGCGTTGGCCGCCGCAGCACCTGGCCGAAGGCCGCCGGCTCGATCCGCAGCAGCCCGCAGAGCATCAGCGCGATGGACATCAGCACCAGCGAAGGCCGCGTCGCCTCCGCCACCTCCGGCAAGGCGACGCCCGCGAGCGCGCCCACGGCGATCAGCTTCAGGCCGTGGCGGCGAATCCAATCGCCCAAGGTCATCCTCGGAGGGAGGTGGGCAGCGCCGTGACGATCTGCGGGAACAGGGTGATCAGCGCCGTGAAGACCATCATGATGGCGCAGAAGGGCCAGGCATAGCCGGCGATGCGGAAGATGTTCTCCTTGGTCAGGCCCTGGATGACGAAGAGGTTGAACCCCACGGGGGGCGTGATCTGCGCCATCTCGATGGTGATGATGAGGAAGACGCCGAACCAGATCGGGTCGAACCCCGCCGCCACGGCCAGCGGCAGCGTCACCGGCAGGGTCATGACGATGGCCGAAAGCCCGTCCAGGATGCAGCCCAGCGCCAGGTAGAACAGCAGCAGCACGAAGATCAGCATATAGGGGTGCAGCCCCCAGGACTGGATGGCATTCGCCACATCCGCCGGCAGGCCGAGCCTCGCCATGGCCTTCGACAGGAACAGCGCGCCGACGATGATCAGCCCGATCATCGAACAGGTCTTCACCGTGCCCAGCAGCGCGCCCCACATCCCGCGCAGCGTCAGCGTGCGCTGGCCCACCGCGACCAGCAGCGCGCCGAGCACGCCGATGGCGGCGGCTTCCGTGATGCTGGCGAAGCCGAAATACAGGCTGCCCATGATGAAGCAGATCAGGAAGGCGATGGGGATCAGTTGCAGCAGCGCCAGCAGCGCGTCCTTCGTCGGAATCGCCGGCTCCTGCGGCGGAACCAGCGTCGGGTCCATCCAGGCGCGGAAGGCGATGTAGCCCATGAACATCACCGCAAGGCCCAGGCCCGGCACCAACCCCGCCATGAACAGTTCCAGGATCGAGGCATCGGCGACGACGCCATAGACGATCATCGGGATCGAAGGCGGAATCAGGAAGCCCAGCGTGCCCGCCCCGGCGAGCGACCCGACCGCGAGCCTTCGGTCATAGCCACGCCCAAGCAACTCCTGAAGCGTGATCCGCCCGACCGTCGCCGTTGTTGCGGCGCTGCTGCCGGAGACGGCGGCGAACAGCGTGCAGCCCAGCACATTCACATGCACCAGCCGCCCCGGCAGCAACCGCGTCCAGGGCGACAGGCCCTTGAAAAGGTTCTCGGACAGCCGCGTGTGGAACAGGATCTCGCCCATCAGGATGAACAGTGGCAGGGTGACGAGTTCCACCGCCGTGGCGCTGGACCAGATGTCGCCGGCCAGGAAACGGTCCACCCGCATGTCGCGGAAGACCTCCAGCGCGACGATGCCGATCGACATCAGCGCGACACCGACCCAGACGCCGCCGGCGAGGGTCACCAGCAGCATGCCGACAACGAGAAGGAGCGGCGCGGTCATTCCACGCCTCCGCTCGCCAGCGCATCGCCGAGGTCCGGCGCCTCTCGCCGCAGAAGCCGCAGCAGGCGCGCGACGAGACCCAGCAGCAGCAGCGTGAAGCCCAGGGTCAGCAGCAATTGCGGCATCCAGACGGGGGTGGCCATGGGGTAGTAGGAGGTGCTGCCGAAATCGAAACTGCGCAGCAATTGCTGCCACAGTGTCTGCGTGGCGAAGCCGATGACGCCGATGGCGAAGACGCAGCCCGCCATGTCCAGCAGCCTGGCGGCCGCCGGCGGCAGGGTCTGCATCAGCACCGCGACGCGAATATGCCCGCCCTGCCGCAGGGTCCAGCCGGCGCCGCAGAACAGCACGAAGCATTGCAGGTAGATCGCATACTCCACCGCCCAGGGCTGCGACCAGTTGAAGAAGCTGGTGGCCAGGACTTCGACGATCAGGATGGTGGCGAGCAACGCCGCGGAGATCGCGGCCAGCCAGGCCCCGGCGGTGCAAAGCGCATCCACGCCACGCAGCAGCATGCTCATCCGGCGAAGCCTCGCCTTGCGGGACAGCGTCGCGTTAGCCTGGGGGGATGAGGCATTGGAAGGGTCCCGTCATGGCCGATGAGGCCGAACATTTCGAATCCACCCTCGGCGCCGTGCCGGAGAGTGTCGCGCTGCTGCGCCGCCATGCGCCGGAGGCTTTCGCGGCCTATCTGATGGCCCGGGAGGCTGCCTATCGCCTGCCGCCCGAGGGGCATCTGCCCTTGGCGAGCAAGGAGCTGGTCTTCATCGTGCTCGATGTCGCCGCCGGACATGTGGAAGGCGCCGTCGCGCATGCGGAGGCCGGTCTGCGCGCCGGCCTCACGCCCGGCCAGATCATGGAGGCGCTGGGCATCGCCATCCTGATCCACGGCCATCAATGCTGGGCCAAGGCGGGCGCGGCGGTGATGCGCCGTGTCGAGGAACTCACCACCGCGCCGCCTGGCTGACAGCGTCACGCCCGCCCGACGCGCCGGCGGAATTCCTGGATGATCGGGCCCGCCGCCGGATTGGCGCGGGCGAAGTCATCGGCCATCGTCGCGGTCGCGGTCCGCATCGCCTGCACCAGGGCCGGGGAGGGGTCCTCCACCGTCATGCCGTTGCGCTGCAGCTCCGCCATGCGGGTCGCGTGCTCCGCCTTGGAGACGTTCCAGAACTCCGGCTCCATCCGCTTGGCGATGTCCTGGATGGTGGTGCGGGTGGCAGCCGGCAGGCGCCGCCAGCTTTCCAGGTTCACCAGCATCAGGTTGGTCGCCCAGAGATGGTTGGTGACGTAGGTGTGCTTGAGGAATTCCCAGTAGCGCTGCGCCGCGGCCGTGGTGCCGGAGGTCATCACCGCATCGACGCGGCCGGAGGCGAGCGCCGGCACCACATCGGGGTTGTTGAGCTGCTGCGGCACCATGCCGAGCCGCGTGCACATCTCCGCCGTCACGCGGTCATAGGTGCGCATGCGCACGCCGCGCAGATCGGCCGCGGTGACGATCGGCTTCTTGAAGTAGAAGTTCTGCGTCGGCCAGGGCACCATGTAGAGCACGCCGACGCCACGCCGCTCCAGCTCCCGCTCCCAGGTCGCGCGGACCAGGCTGTGCATGATCTGAAGCTCGTCGTAATTCGCGATCAGGAAGGGCAGGCTCTCGATGCCCAGCAGCGGCAGGTCGCCGACATTCTGGAAGCCGGCGGATTCCGCCATGGGGACGACGCCATCACCCACGCCGCGCACCGTCTCATTGGCGCGCACGCCCAGCGCGCCGCCGGGATGCACCGTCATCTGCACGGCGTCGTTGGTGGCCTTCTTCACCTCGGCGGCGAAGTTCTGGGCATTCACCGTGTGGAATTCGGTCGGGCCCCAGGGCAGCGAGACGTCCCAGCGCACCTGCGCCTGCGCGCCCACGTCCCGCATCGTCGCGCCGGCCAGCACCGCGCCACCTGCCACCCGCATCATATCGCGTCGCCGCATCTGCCCACTCCTTGTGATGAAGCCCCTGTGAGGCGAAGCCAAGCATGGGGCGTGCCAGTCGACAAGGAATTTGTACGGACAATTTTCTGCGCCTGGATTAGTCTTCGTCCATGACCCTCCGACTGCTCCGCCAGGCTGGCATCGCCACCCTGCTGATCGACAATCCCGTCCGTCGCAACGCCATGGGCCGCGCGATGTGGCAGGCGCTGCCCGGGCTGGTGGCGCAGGCCGTGGCCGATCCCGCCATTGCCGTGCTGGCGCTGACCGGCCAGGGCGCGCATTTCTGCGGCGGCGCCGACATCGCCGAATTCGCCACGGGCTATGCGACGCCGGAAGCCGCATCCGCCAGCAATGCCGCGATCCGCGCGGCGGTGGACTCGCTGGCCGAATGCCCGAAGCCGGTCGTCGCCGTGATTCGTGGCGCCTGCATCGGTGGCGGCGTGGCGATGGCGCTGGCCTGCGATATCCGCATCGCCGCGGAAGATGCCCGTTTCGCGGTCACTCCGGTGAAGCTCGGCCTCATCTACAGCCAATCCGACACGCAGCGCCTGATCCGCACCGTGGGTGTCGGACGGGCGAAGGAGATGTTGTTCACCGCGCGGATGGTGGAGGCGGCGGAAGCGCTGCGCATCGGCCTGGTGGAGCGGCTGCTGCCGCCTGATGACTTCGAGGCGGGGGCGGCGCAGATCCTGGCCGGCCTCGCCGCCACCTCCCGCCCCGCCTTGCGTGCCGTGAAGCGGATGGCGGATGCCATCGAGGCCGGCGCGCCACCCGATGCGCCGGAGCTCGACGCGCTGTTCGAGGACCAGTTCCGCGGCGCCGATTTCGCCGAGGGCAGCGCCGCCTTCCTCGCCAAGCGGCCGCCGCGCTTCACGGCGGGCTGAGCATCTCCGCTATGCCCACCAGCAGCGCCTCCGCATGCGGGCGCCCGACGAGCTGGACGGAGGCCGGCAGACCGCCATCCGTTGCCGGCCAGGGCAGGGCGATGGAGGGCAGGCCGGCGAAGTTCGCCAGCGCGGTGAAATCCGCCTGATCCACCGGCGCCGGCGTGCCATGGGCGAAGGCACGCTGCGGCGCCGTTGGCATCAGAAGCGCATCGCAGCGGTCGAGCGCCCGCAGCGCCGCGGCGGTCACCTCCTCCAGCCGGAACAACGCCCGCATCAGCCGCAGCGTGCCGGCATCCCGGCCATAGGCGAGGGCGGCGCGGAAGCCGGGGGTCGCGGCCTCCGGATTGTCGATCAGCGCCTCATGCAGCGCCGCCGCCTCCGCCTCCACCAGCAGCAGCCCGGCGCGGCGGGCCTGGGTGGGGTGCCAGGCGGGCATGGCCACCGGCTCCACCATCGCGCCCTCCGCGCGCAGATGCGCCGCCGCGGCGGCCCAGGCGGCGCGCAGTTCCGGCTCCATCTCCGCCGCCAGCACGGGCTCCGGCAGGCCGATGCGCAGCCTGGAGAGGTCCGGCGGGGTCCGGGGCACGGCGTGCCAGCCGGCGGGGGCAGGGCGCCAGGCGGGATCGCCCAGATCCTCCGCCACCATCGCCTCCAGTCCCCTGGCGGCCAAGCGCGGCGTCGTGGCCAGCATGCCGACCGTGTCCAGCGCCGGGGACAGCGGCACCACGCCGCTGCGACCCAGCAGGCCCCGCGTCGGCTTCAGCCCGACCACGCCGCAATAGGCGGCCGGAATGCGGACCGAGCCCATGGTATCCGTGCCGATGGCGAGATCGACAAAGCCCGCCGCCACGGCGGCCCCGGACCCGCCGGAGGAGCCGCCCGGCGTGAAACCCTCCCGCAGCGGATTCATGCAGCGGCCGAAGCCCGGCGTGTCGGTGGTGGCGCCCAGCGCACCCTCATGCATCGCCAGCTTGCCGAGAATGACCGCGCCCGCCTGCCGCAGTGCCGCGACGCAGGGCGCATCGGAGCTGGCGACGCGATCGCGGAAGGCGGCGATGCCGGCGGTGGTGCGCAGCCCCGCCACATCGACATTGTCCTTCACCCCAAGCGCCAGCCCGGCCAGTGGCCCGGCGACGGCCGTGGCCAGGGCGCCGGCCGCATCCACCTGCCAGAAGGCACCGATGGCCCCATCCTGCTGCGCGATGCGGTCGAGGAAGACGGAAATATCGCTCATTTGCGGTCGTCGATCAGGCGGATCGGCTTCTGGCGGCTTTCCACCTGGGTCAGCGCGGCCAGGCTGCCAGGCGCGCAGAGCGCGACGCCGATCTCGACGCCGAGGCGCTGGCGCAGAATGCCTTCCAGCCTTTCACGCATCGCGTCATCGCTGGCGCCGCGCACCTCCAGATGCGCGGTCATCGCATCGCGGCCCTCGCTGCGACTGACGCGGCAGATGAATTCGCCCGTCGCCTCGCCGGCCTGGTCCACCAGCAGCGCGCCGATGCCGGTGGGGAACAGGTTGATGCCGCGCAGCTTCACCATATTGTCGGAGCGACCCAGAAAGCCCTTCATCCGCCGGAAGGGAATGCCGAGGGGGTTCGGCCCGAGAACTTCCTCCGTCACGTCATGGGTGTTGAAGCGGATGATGGGGAAGATGTCGTCCTTGAACAGGCAGGTGCAGACCATGTCGCCCAGCGTGCCTTCCGGCACCGGCAGGCCCGTATCGGGATCGGCGATCTCCAGCGCATGCGCATCCTCCATGATGTGCATGCCGCTGCGGTCCGGCCCCTCGCCGGCAATGATCCCGGTATCGCCCACGCCATACCAGTCATAGACCGCGGCACCACCCCAGGCGGCGGAGACGCTCGCCTGGGTCTCGCTGCCGAGATGCGCGCAGATCAGGCGGATCGGGATGTCGCGGCCCGGCACCAGCCCTTCGTCGCGCGCCACGTCGGACAGGCGCCTTATGTAGTCGGCGAAGCCCACGATGGCGGTGGCGCCGAACTGCTTCATGATGAAGACCTGCTGCGCCGAGCGCGTCTCCACCCCCGTGCCGGCCGAGAGGAATTGCGCGCCGACCCAGTGATGCACGGCCTCACGCACATAATGGCCGCCATTGATCATGCCGTGGCCGTAGACGGAGTGGACCACATCCTCCCGCGTCATGCCGGCCATCAGGTACATCCGCGCCAGAAGGCGGTTCTGCACCTCGCGCGATTTCGCGCCGAACAGCAGCGGCTGCGGCGTGCCGGTGGTGCCGCTGGTGGTGTGGAAGATGATCTGCGGCCGGCGTTCCGGCGGATGCGCATCCCGCCCATGAAAATCGCCGAGCGGCGGATAGGCGGCGACGGAGGCCATCAGATCCGACTTGTCATAGGCCGGCAGCTTCGGCAGGTCGTCGAGACCCCGGATGTCCCCCGGCTCGATCCCCTTGGCGCCCCATAGCCGCTGGTAGAACGGCACCTTCCAGGCAAAATCCAGCAGCTTGCGGAAGTCCCGATCCTGCCGCGCGCGCAGCGCATCTCGGGAAAGGCCTTGCAGCGCGTGCGGAAAGTCCGGCCCGATCGGGTAGTCCCGCAGCAATGCCGGGTGGTCCATGGCCGTGACGTAGTCGAAGACCGGCATGCGGGGTGGTTCCTTCGGGATCAGGGGAGAAGCGCGTCGAGCGCGGCAGGGGCGGCGCCTTCGGCCAAGGCGAGTGTCGCGGCGATGATCGCCTCGATCCGATCCGGCGCGACTTTGGCGCTGGCCATCAGCATCCGCGCCTTGCCGAGGATGCGCGGCTGCGGCAGCGGGTTCTCCGGATCACCCAGCGCATCCGGCACCTCGGCGCGGTGGCGCGTGCCATCCTTCAGCGTCAGCGTCACGGCTGCGCCGTAGCGCATCGGATAGGCGGCGCTGATTTCCGGGTCGCGGCGGATCGTCACGCGTTGGCGCAGCGCGGCGAGGCCCGGATCGGTGAACCCCGCTGGCGCAAAAGCCTCAAGCGGCGGCGGCCCGTCGCGCAGCGCCACCGCGACGGCATGCTGCAGCGAAAATTTGGACTGGATGACGCTGGTGGGAGACGGGTTGTCGCAGAAGGCGATGGCGTCGCCATAGCTCGCCACCTCCACCGCCGCGATGGCGTCGATCTCCGGGCCGCGCAGCGCCAGGGCGGCATCGATGCTGGCATGGCAGTGGCGGCAGGCGGGCCAGGGCTTGAAGCTGGTGGCGTGCACCATCCAGGGCGCCTCTGGCTCGGCCAGCACACGTTCCGGCCGCGCATCCGGGGCGAGACCGGCGAAGACGCCGAAGGGGCCTTCCAGGATCAGCCGCGGGCCGGTGAGGCCCAGCGCCGCCAGCTGCGCCGCTTCCAGCCCCATCACCGCCGCGCGCGCCGTGTGCAACTGCTTGGTCATCACCGGCTCCGCCCGGCATTGCCAGACGCCGCCGGCCTGCGTGCCGGCATTGCCCAGCGCCCAGACGGTCGCCTTGTCATCCAGCCCGAGCAGGGAGGCCGCGGCCGCCGCCGCGCCGAAGGGGCCGCAACTCGCGGTGGGATGGAAGTGGCGGTAATGCGCGGGGCCCATGGCCCGGCCGATGCGGATTTCCGCCTCATAGCCGCGCAGGATCGCATCCAGCAGCGCGAGGCCATCGGCGCCGCATTCCACGGCCAGCGCCAGCGCGGCGGGCATGATGACGGGGCCGGGATGCAGGATCGCCTCCCGATGCACATCGTCCATCTCCAGCACATTGCCGAAGGCGCCATTGGCGAAGGCGGCGTCGCGGGCATTGGCCTGGCCGCCGAAGATGATGCGCGCCGCGCCGCCCGGCTGGCGCGCGGCATGGGCCTGGAACACGCCGCCCACCTCGCTGGCCGCGCCGGCCACGGCGCAGCCGATCCAGTCCAGCAGATGCAGCGCGGCGCGCGCGCGATCCGCCTGGGTGATCGGGCGGTGCAGCAGCGTGGTCAGATGCTCGTTGAGGGAGGCGTCGGCCATCGGATTTGCCACGAAACTTGTCCGGACATATCAACGGAAGCATGACCAGCGCGCAAGCCGTCTCCGTCACCGCATTTCTCGCCACGCTGCCCCGGGGGCTGCGGGTGTTCATCGCCGGAAGTGGCGGGGAACCGCTGGCCGTGCTGGCGGCGATGCCGCCGCGGCCGGACCTCACCCTGCTGGCGCTGCCGATCGCGGGGGTGAACCGCACCGATCTGCCGGCCATCGCCCCCGTGGAGGCCGCCTTCATGACGCCGGAGCTGCGCCCCGGCCTGGCCGATGGCCGGGTGCGCTTCCTGCCGCTGCATTATTCCGAGGCCGATGCCTGGCTGCGTGGCCCAGCGCGTGCCGACATGGCGATCTTCCGCTGCGCCGCGCCGCGCGACGGCGGCGTTTCCCTGGCGCTGGCGCATGATTTCGTCCCGGCGCTGGCCGCCGTGGGCGCCGCATTGGTCGCTGTGGTGGATCCGGGGCTGCCGGACGTGCCGGATGGCATCAGGCTGCCGCTGGACCGGCTGCATGCACTGGTCGACGGCCCCTCCGACTCGCCCATCCTGCCGGCGGAGGTGCCGGGCAGCGCGATGCAGGCCATGGCACGGCATGTGGCCGGGCTGGTGCGGGATGGCGAGACGGTGCAGCTCGGCATCGGCGCCGCGGCCAATGCGGTGCTGGGCGCGCTGCGCGATCATCGGCGGCTGCGCTACCACGCCGGCATGATCTCGGACGGCGTGCCGGCGCTGCTGGATGCCGGCGCGCTGGAAAGCGCGACCACCGGCATCGCTTTGGGCAGCCAGGCCCTGTACGACCGGCTGGCGCGGGAGCCGCGCATCGCATTCCGCCCCGTCTCCGAAACGCATGACGCGGCAAGGCTCGCGGCGATTCCACGCTTCATCGCCATCAATGCGGCGGTGGAGGTGGATCTGTTCGGGCAGGTGAATTCGGAGATGATCGAGGGGCGGCAGATTTCGGCGCAAGGCGGCGTCGCGGACTTCGTGCGAGGCGCGCGGCGCAGCGCTGGCGGCCGTGCGGTGATCGCGCTGCTGTCCAGTGGCCGCGGCGGCACGGTCACGCGCATCGTGCCGCGCCTCGCGCCCGGCACGCCGGTGTCCATCACCCGAGCCGACATCGATGTCGTGGTGACGGAACATGGCGTGGCGGAGCTGCGCCATGCGGATATCGACCGGCGGGCAGAACGGCTGATCGCGATCGCCGCGCCGCAGTTCCGGGACAGGCTCGCGGAGGAATGGGCGGCGATGCGGCGCGCTATGTAGCCAGCCGGCGCCGCGCCTCCGCCACCACCTCCGCCGTATGCTCGCCGAGCGCGGGCAGCTTCGGGTTCAGCGTGCCGGGTTCGTCGCGGAACTTGATGGGCAGGCCGATATGCAGATGGCCCTCCTCATCCCGCACCAGCATCTTCCGGGCGGCGACCTGCGGCCCGTCGAAGGCTTCCTTGAGGTCGAGGACGGGCGCGAAGCAGACGTCGCGGCCGTTGAACCAGGCTTCCCATTCGTCGCGCGTGCGCGTGGCGAAGGTGGCGCGCAGAAATTCCCGCGCGGCGTCATGGCCGGGGCCGGGCGGACCGGAGGCGCCGGGGATTAGATCGGGGCGATCCAGCGCCCGAAGCAGCGTCTCGACGAATTTGTGCTCGGCGCCGCCCAGCACCACCCATCTGCCGTCGCGGGTCGGATAGATGTTGTAGAAGGCGCCGCCGCCCCATTGCCGTTCATGCTTCACCACAGGCGCGCGATCCTCGCCGAAGACGGCGCCGGTCGCATTGGGCAGCCAGGACAGGGTGGCGTCGAACATCGCCATGTCGATCACATCGCCGCGCCCGGTGCTTTCCCGTCGCAGCAGCGCCATCAGGATGCCGGACAGGGCGAGCAGGGAGGCGGTGACATCCGCCACCGGAATGCCCGGATGGGTGGGCTTGCCGTCCTGACCGAGATTGACGGCGAGCGTGCCGGCCAGCGCTTCCACCGCCAGGTCATGCGCGGGGCGGCGGCTCTCCGGCCCGTCCTGGCCGAAGGCGGAGATGGAGCAATAGACCAGCCGGGGATTCAGCGCCGTCATCGCCGTGGCGCCGATGCCGAGGCGATCGGCGACGCCGGGCCGGAAGGCCTCCACCAGCACGTCACAGCTCCGCGCGATGTCGCGAAAGGCATCGAGCCCCTCGGCCGTCTTCAGATCCAGCACGATGGATTTCTTGCCGCGCCCGATATTGCGGAACCACACGCTGTGGTCGCCGGCGCGCTGGCCGATCTGGCGCACCGGCTCGCCGGAGGGCGGCTCCAGCTTGATGACCTCCGCCCCATGATCGGCGAGGATGGTGGTGAGGTAGGGGCCCGGCAGGAACAGCGACAGGTCGAGAACCCGGATGCCTTGCAGCTTCATCGCCTAGACCGCTCCCCATGCGCGCAACTGCGCGATCTCCGCCGCATCATAGCCCGCTTCCGCCAGAAGCGCCGCGCTGTCCGCGCCATGGCCGGGGCCTGCGCGGCCGGGCAGGCGCTGGCCGTTCAGGTGAATGGCATTGGCCACGACCTTGAGATCGGGCCGCGCCGGATGCGGCAGTTCCAGCACGCCGCCACGGTCGCGGAAATACGGATTGTCCAGCGCCGCGCCCAGCCCGAGCACGGGCGCGACCGGCACCTTTCCCGCCAGCAACGCCACCCATTCGGCGGAGCTGCGGCCGCGCATGATGGGATCGAGTTCCGCCATCAGCGCGTCCCGATTCGCCAGCCGCGCCTCAAACCCCTTGAAGCGCGGATCGGTGAGCAGCGCGGGCGCGCCGGCCAGCTCGGAAAAGGCGCGCCAGAAGCCGGGCTTGATGCACATGACGAAGACATGGCCATCCGCCGTCGGCAACATCTCGCAGGGCACCACGGAGGGGTGGCCGCCACGCGGCCGGCGGGCGACCTCGACGCCATCATTCAGATACCAGGTGGCGAGGTAGGTCAGGTTCTGCATCGCCACATCGTAGAGCGATACATCCAGGTCGCAGCCACGCCCGCTGGCGCGCGCGCCCATCACCCCGGCGAGCAGCGCCATGGCGGCGGTCAGGCCTGACAGGAAATCAACCAGCGAAAGCCCGGCGCGGGCCGGCGGCGCCTCCGGCTCGCCGGTCATGGCGCAGAAGCCGGCCTCGGCCTGGGCGAGGTAGTCATAGGCCGGCCAGGCGGCGCGCGGGCCGTCGCGGCCATAGCCCGAGAGATGCACACAGACGACGGCGGGATTGACCCGGGACAGTGCGGCATGGTCGAGGCCGAGCTTCGCAGGCAGATCGCCGCGCAGATTGTTCAGCACCGCATCCGCATCCCGCACCAGCCGGTGCAGCACATCCCGCGCGCCGGGCTTGCGGAGATCCAGCGTCAGGCTGCGCTTGTTGCGGTTGAAGGACTGGAAGTACTGGCTGTCATTCGCGCCCAGCGCATGGCCGCCGGTGTGGCGTGCGATGTCGCCGGGCAATTCGCCCTCGATCGCCGGCTGTTCCACCTTCACCACCTCCGCGCCCAGATCGGCGAGGTTCATGGTGGCGAAGGGGCCGGCGCCGAACTGCTCGAAGCTGATGATCCGCAGGCCCTTCAATGGCAGTGGCGCCTGGCGGGGCCGATTCAGACCTTCGCGGCCTTCGCCGCTGCGGTCATCGGACCCGCTCACGCCGGATTCCGCTCGATCATCTGCTTGGCGATGATGATGCGCTGGATCTCGTTGGTACCCTCGCCGATGCACATCAGCGGGGCGTCGCGATAGTAGCGCTCCACATGGTATTCCTTGGAATAGCCATAGCCGCCATGGATGCGCAGCGCCTCCAGGCTGTTCTCCACCGCGGCCTCGCTGGCGAAGTATTTCGCCATGCCGGCCTCCATGTCGCAGCGCTGGCCGGCATCGTAGATGCGCGCCGCGTCATAGGTCAGCAGCCGCGCCGCCTGCACCCGCGTCGCCATCTCCCCGAGCTTGAGCTGGATCGCCTGATGCTCGCAGATTGGCTTGCCCATCGTCTTGCGGATCTGGCTGTAGCGCACGGAATCCATCAGCGCGGCGGAGGCGAGGCCGCAGCCGCGTGCGGCGACATTGATGCGGCCCAGTTCCAGCCCGCCGAGCGCGGTCTGCAACCCCTGGCCCTCGATGCCGCCGATCAGATTGGCGGCGGGCACGCGATAATCCGAGAAGACCAGCTCGGCGCTGTCGATGCCCTTGTAGCCGAGTTTTTCGAGCTTCTTGGAAACCGTGAAACCCTCGCCCTTCGGCGCCAGCAGCATGGACATGCCCTTGTGGCGCGGCTTGGCCTCGCTATCCGTCTTCACCAGCAGCGCGAAACAGGAGCCATGGATGCCGTTGCTGATCCAGGTCTTGGTGCCGTTGACGATGTAGTCGTCGCCATCGCGCACGGCGCGGGTGCGGATGGCCTGGAGGTCGGTGCCGCAATCCGGCTCGGTCAGCGCCAGCCCGCCACGGATTTCGCCGCTGGCGAATTTCGGCAGCCATTCCGCCTTCTGCGCCTCCGTCCCCAGGCGCGACACGCAGGCGGCCATGATGAGGTGGCTGTTGAAGATGCCGCTCAGCGACATCCAGACTTCCGCGATCTTCTCGACGATCTTGGCATAGACGGTGGCCGACAGGCCGAGCCCGCCATATTCCACCGGGATGGTGGCACCGAACAGGCCCAGCTCCGTCATCTGCGCGACCATCTCGGCGGGCCATTCATCCGCATGTTCCAGCCGCAGCACATGCGGCCGCACATCCCGGTCCAGCCACTTCGCGATGCTGTCGAGAAGGGCGGCCTCTTCCTCATGCATATCCATGGCGGCGTCTTCCCTTCCAAACTTGTCCGGACAAATTAGGGGGCGATGCCGCCTGTCGTCAATCGGTTCCGGCCAGCAGGGCCACGATTGCCGCCACATCCGGCAGCGTCTCGATCCGCGCCACCAGGTCGCGCAGGGCCACGGCGCGGCTCTCCGGCACCGGTGGCACGGCGTGGCGGCAGCAGCGGAAGAATTTTTCCTCGTTGTCGGCGGCGGAAAGCGCCATCTCCGGATGGCCGTAGATGCGGGGCAGGGTGATGGCGTGGCGGGCGCCGGAGGCCAGGCGCACTTCCACGACCTGCGGGTCCAGCGTGTTTTCGTCGGTGTTGCCATCCGGCTCCAGCCGCACCTTGGCCGCATGGCGGTGTACGTCCGGATCGCGCAGCGCGGCGCCCCGGAAGTCCGGCACGTCGCACCGCCCCTTGGCGAGGAAGACGCCGGCGACGAAGGGCAGGCAGAGCTTGGCGTAGTTGGAGGTCGGGTCCGGCACATTCGGCCGTCCGACCAGCCGCAGCACCAGCGGCGGCGCCCGGCACACAACCTCGGCCACCTCATCCGCCGTGAAGCCGTGCTGCGCCATCAGGTCGCGCAGCCCATGCACCACGCCATGGGTCAGCCGGCCGGAGGGGAAGGGTTTATGGGACAGTTTCTCGATCTGCCATTCGCGGCCCAGCGCCGCCGTCACCCGCTCCGGATGCACATCCGGATCGATCAGGGAAAAATAGCCGTAGCGGCCGGTGAAGACATCCAGCGGCCCCTGCATGCCGGCCGCCGCCAGGTCGCAGGCGGCGATGGCGCCGCGGGCGTTGAAGCCGATCTGAAGTCCCAGCAGCGGCGAGCCTTCCAGATGCGCCTGGAGATTGCCGCTGGTCTGCCCATACATATGACCGAAGGCGCTGCGCGTGGTGGCGACATCGAAGCCGGCAAGGTTCGCGATGGCCGCCGTGGCACCGAAGCCGCCCGCCGTCGCGGGGCGGAAGAAGCGCAGCGCGGAATCCGTCGCCACGCCGAGCAGCCCCGCCAGATCGACGCCCACCGCCATGGCCGTCAGGAAACGCGCGCCGGAAACCGGCCGGCCCTGCGCCGCCTCCCGCTCCGACCAGGCGAAGATGGCGGAGAGCAGCGTCGCCATGGGGTGGACCACCGCGCGTTCATGCACGCAGTCGAATTCCAGGCAGTGGATCAGATAGGCATTGACGATGGCGGCCGAGCCGGCGGACATGCGGCGCCCGCCGAGCCAGGCGGTGGCCTCGTCGCCCGGCCCCCATTGCTGCGCCAGGTCCAGCACCGTCCGCACATTCGCCCCGCTGCTGCCGGCGATGCCGACGCCGAGCGTGTCCAGCAGGAAGGTTTTCGCCGCCGTCACCACGCCGGGTGACAGATCCGAAAGGCGCACCCGCACCGCATGTTCGGCGAAGGCCTGGGCGAGATCGTCGCTCATCGTGCGGCTGGCTCCACGGGTGGCGGGGTCTGGGCGGCGAAGGCGCGGGCGATCTGCGCGCGCGTGGCGATCCACACATCCGGCTTCCTGCGCGCATGCTGGAGGAACCTGCCGAAGGCGCCGATGCGCCCAGGCCGGCCGATGATGCGCAGATGCACGCCGAGCGACATCATGCGCGGTGCCGTCGCACCTTCCTCATACAGCACCTCGAAGGTCTCGATCGCATAGTCCAGCCATTGCTGCGGCGTGTAGCCCGGCGCCAGCCAGAACTTCATGTCGTTGCTGTCCAGCGCATAGGGCAGGATGAGGATGGCGCGCGGCCCGTCCTTCGTCTCCACCACATCCCAGCGCGGCATGTCGTCGGAGAAATCGTCCATGTGATAGAGGAAGCCTTCCTCCGCCAGCGTGGTGCGCAGCCGCGGGGAATGCAGGTAGCGGGAGAGCCACCCCACGGGGCGGGTGCCGGTGGTGCGGGCGATGCTGTCCACCGCCTTGCGTACGAAGTCGCGTTCCCGCGCCTCGTCATAGGAAAACTGATGCACCCAGCGCCAGCCATGGCTGCAGGCCTCATGCCCGCCGGCGGCGATGGCCTGGCCGATCTCCGGTGCGCGTTCCAGCGCCTGGGCAGCGGCGGTGAAGGTCGCCGTCACCTCATGCTTGGCGAGCTGCGCCGCCACCCGTGGCCAGCCGGCGCGGATGCCGTAGAGGTAGTTGGACTCATTGGCATAGTTGCGGATCGGGATCTTCAGGGCGACGCCCAGCTCATCCACCGGCTCCGGCCCCTTGTCGCCGTCCCGCACCGACATCTCGGCGCCTTCCTCGACATTCACCACGACGGAGAGGGCGAGGCGGGAATCCTGGGGCCAGGGCGAGAGGGGCATCGTGTCCACCTATGTTGTCCGGACAAATCCTAGACCAGAAGCGCCGCGCGTAAACCCCTCAACCTTCGCCGCGCCGCAGCCGCATCGCATAGGTGAAGCGTTCTGCCGGATGCCAGCTTCGCGACAGCAGCAGCGTCGCGCCATCGGTGCCGAGGTAGCGGCGGACGAAGCGCATCCCCACCTCCCGCCTCTTGCGGCCCAGCGCGGTGGCGATGCGGCTGGGCAGGGGGCCGGCGCTGATTTCCTGCACCACCTCCGCCACCTCCACCCCGAAGCGGCTCTCGATCATGGCGTAGATGGCGCCGCGTTCCGGCAGGGCATTGGCGATGGCGGCGAAGCGCGGATGGATGAAGACCTCCGCCGTCGCGATGGCGCCGCCATCCTGGCCAATGCGCAGGCCCTGAAGATGCAGCCAGGTCTCGCCCGCCTCGGCGGGGATCAGCGCCGCATCCTCCGCGCCCAGCGCCGCCATGCGGCGGTCGCGGATTTCCAGCCGGGTATCGGCGGCATATTGGAAGAGCGATTCGATGCTGCGCAGCGACTGCACCGTGCCGCCCGGCGCTTCCCGCGCCACCACCATGGTGCCGGCGCCCTGGCGGCGTTCCACCAGCCCGGCCTCCACCAGGCGGCGCAGCGCCTCCCGGATCGTGTGGCGGGAGACGCGAAGGCTGTCGCAAAGCTCCGCCTCGGTCGGCAGCAGTGCACCGACCGGGTACTGGCCTTCGGCGATCGCCTCGCGAAGCTGCTGCTCGATCTGCGCGTAGAGGGGGCGGCTCAGAGCCGTGCCTCCTGGCCCGTTCGCATGATGCACTCCTTCCGCCCTGTGGCGGAAGGCTAGACCTTCCGCCTTGTCCGGACAACCGGGCAGGGGATCAGGCGATGACAGGAAGTTCCGCCACCCGGTAGGCGTGGCGCAGGCTGCGGCCCAGCACCGGGTCGTGCAGTTCCATGGCGAAATGGCTGGAGGGCCGGATGCCGCCAATGGCGCCCAGCGTGCCGCAGAACATCAGGGTGCCGGGCGGCAGGCCGGGGCCGCCGGGGCGCCGCGCCAGCAGGTCGCGCGGATGGCGCAGCGCGGCCAGGCTGCCCTCCTGGTACAGCACGGCCTCGCCATCGATGGTCGCGGTGGCGCGCAGGATCAGGGAATCCCAATGCGGCTCCACCTCCTCCAGCCGCCAGAGATCGCGGCCCACCGGCTTGCCGCACATCTGCTTCGACAGCGCGATGCCGATGGCCTCCGCCTTTCGGTCCGTATGGTCGGAGCCAAGCCCGACCCAGAGCCCGTCGGCGAGGGAGAGCAGCACCGGTTCCACCTCGCCGGAGGAATCCGGCCCCAGCACCTCCAGCACCTCGGCCTGAGTCAGATTGGCCGCCGCGGCGCGGTAGTAGACCGGGACGGAGGAGGGCGGCGGCACGCCGATCGCCGCCAGCTCCTCGATATGGTGCCGCACCGCGGCCTCATCCCGCGCCGCCCAGCCGGCGATGACCAGGGCGTCGGGGGTGAGCGATATGCGGTCGCTGCCGGCCATGCTGTGGCGGGTGAAGCTGAGCCTCATGGCCCGACCGCGCCGGGCAGCCAGAGCGCGATGCCCGGCATGACCATCAGCAAAGCGATGGCCAGGATATAGACTCCGACGAAGGGCAGCACGCCGACGAAGACATCGCCGATGCCCCGCCCATCCTTCCGCAGCCCCTGAAGCACATACAACACCGTGCCATCCGGCGGGCTGATGAGCGCGATCTCCACCAGCATGGTGACGACGACGCCGAACCAGATCGGGTCGTAGCCCAGCGCCACCACCACGGGAAAGATCACCGGGATGGTGGTGATGATCATGGAGAAGCCCTCCATGAAGGTGCCGAGCGCCAGGTAGAAGCCGATGATCAGCGCCATGATGACCCAGGCCGGCAGCGGCAGGCCGGAGACGAGCGCCGACATCATCTGTGGCACGCCGAGCAGGGTGATGATGTAGTTCAGCACATAGGCGCCGAGCAGGATCAGCCCGATCATCGCCGTGTTGCGCGCCGTCGCCTCGGCGCAGGCATGCAGCATGCGGAAGGAGAAGCGGCGCTCCACGATGGCGATGACGATGGCCGCCACCACGCCGAGGGCCGCCGATTCCGTGGGCGTGGCGAGCCCGGCATAGATGGTGCCCAGCACGATCAGGATGAGGATGATGGTCGGCAGCAGGTCCACCAGCCCGCGCAGTTTGACGTCGAGCGGAATGCGCTCCCCCGGCGGTGGCGCGCTTTTGCGGTTCAGCAGGATGACGCCGATGAAGGCCAGCATCACCAGGATGCTGGGCCCCACCGCCGCCAGATACAGCGCGCCGACCGAGGTTTCGGTGATCAGCGCATAGATGATGAAGGTGATACCCGGCGGAATCAGGTTGCCCAGCGCGCCACCCGCCGCCAACGACCCCATCACCATCTTCGGATCATACCCCTTGCCCTGGAAGAAGGGCATGGCGACGGAGCCCATCGTCGCCGCGGTGGCAACGGAGGAGCCGGAGATGGCGGAGAAGACGCCGGAGGCGACGATATTGGTGTGCAGCAGCCCGCCCGGCATGCGGTCCAGCCACAGGTTCAGCGAGCGATACAGCCGTTCCGACAGCCCGGCCCGCAGCAGGATCTCCCCCATCAGCAGGAACAGCGGTACGGCGACCAGGACGAAGGAGGAGGAGGGTCCCCAGATGGTCTGGCCGAGGAAGGTCCAGAAGGGACGGTCGGAGAAGGCGAAGCCGGCCAGCAGGCCCAGCACGCCGAGCGCCGCGCCGACATAGATGCCGGCCGCGAAGAAGGTGATGAAGACACCCAGCAGCAGCAGCACGCCGGTCCAGGGAATCTCCGGCCCCTGGCTGACGCCCGTCATCGACAGAACAAGGAAGACGCCGATCAGGACGACGATGAAGACAACGGCGATCATCGGCGCGCCTCCACCTCGGCCAGGGCATCGAGCGCTTCCTGTGCTTCCTCCACATAGCCGCGGGAAGACAGGTTGCGTTCAAGCTGGGACGCCTGGCCGGACAGGGCCAGCAGCAGGTTCTCGAACAGCATGGTGGCGATCTGCACCAGGAAGACGATCAGGCCGAAGGCCCAGAGACCCTGCGGGATGGCCAGCGGGGTGCGCAACAGGCTGATGTCCGTGGCGCCGAACAACAGCGACTCATCCACCAGGTCCCAGGCCCCCTTGGCGACGAAGGCCATCATGATGCCCAGAAGCAGAAGGGACAGAAGATGCAGCCAGATGCGCATCGGCTGGGGCATCCGGTTGACCAGCATGTCGATGCGGACATGGCTGCGCGTGTTCAGCGCGTGGCCCAGGCCCCAGGACAGGCCGAAGGCCAGCATATAGCCCGTGATCTCCGTGGTGGACTGGGTGCTGAAGCGGAAGATCGACCGTGCCAGCACCTCGAAGGTGATGAAGAAGGCGCAGAGCACGAAGCCCCAGCCGGCGGCGAGGCCCATCAGCGAGGACAGCGCGCCAACGGCGCGCCGCAGGCGGGTGGCGACGTGCAGCATGCCCTATTGCGCCGTGTAGCGAACGCCGGAGATCGGCGCGACGACGCGATTGTAGGTCTCGCCACAGGCGGCGCCGCAGCGCCGCACGAAGGCGGGCAGCACGTTGTTGGTCAGCACATTGCGCAGTGTCACCAGATCCTCCGGCGTCGGGCGTGTCACCGTCATCGGGCGCGCCTCCACAAGCCGGCCGATGGAGCAGTTGGCGCGCTGGCCGACGTTGCAGGCGATGCCGTCCTCTGAGGCTTCGTCACCCAGCTTCCACTGCGCATCGACGACTTCGGCCATGACCTGCGTCAGCAGCTCCCGCGCCGGCGCATCCAGGCGGTTGTACCAGGCGAGGTTGACGAAGTAGCCGTAGGTCGACCAGGCTACTGGCAACGCATACATATGCGTCGTCACCTCGTACCAGCGGGCCGCATTGCCCGAGCCCGTGCCGGTGATGGCGCAATCCACCACGCCGCGTTCCAGGGAGGGATAGACCTCCGGGAAGCCGATGCCGACGGCCTGGCCGCCGATGGCGCTGACGAAGTCGTTGATGCTGCCGCCGCCGGTGCGGATTCGGCGACCGCGCAGCGCCGCCAGGCTCTCCGCCTTCTCACGGCAGAACAGCACCTGGGCGGGGTAGGGGGCGACGCCCAGCAGCCGCACGCCGAAGCGTTCCAGCGCCCGGTTCATGTCGGGCAGCAGCGCCTCCCCGATCTGGCGCGCCTGCTGGATCGTCGGGTTCAGCCCTGCAAGATCGGCCATGTCGAGCAGCGGCACGTCGCCGGCCACCGTGTTCAGGGGCGCCGCGCCGATCTCGATCTGGCCGGAACGGGTCAGGCGGATCAACTCCGGCCCGTTCAGGTTGCGCTCGGGCCATGTGGCGATGGTGACGCGGAAGCGGCCGTTGCTGCGCTGCTGCAGGGCATCGCGCAGCAGGGGCACATCGACGCGGGTATATTGCGGCTGCTGCGGGTTCGGCTGCGTCACCGCCTGCAGATTGATCGGCGCCTGTGCCGAGGCCGCGCCGGCGAACAGTGCCGCGCCCATCGTCGCGCCGAGCAAGGCGCGCGCCCATGTCGTCCGCTTTGTCATGATGTCCCTCGTTCCCTGTTCCTGGTCGCCGCGCGAGATGGCGCGACGCGTTGGCTGTTGTGCAGACACGTCACCAGCATCGCGCCCCGGCATGCCGGCGATGGCAAGCCGCGGGTGTGCCGTGAAGCCGTGGGCGGCCGATGATGTATGTCCTGTCATTTATCCATCACGCGCGAGCCGGCGCGCGGCGGAGACATCCACGAATGGGTCTCGGCGGCGGGCGGCAGGGCGTCGGGCATGCGGCTTCAATCCCTCTCGCGAGATTGGGATGATGACGAAGCTGGCGCAGTTCGCAATCGTCAATCTGACGGTCGCATGTGGTCGTCCGGACAAATCTGCTGCGTCCCGCGCCAGTTGCGGGGATGACCATGCCCAGGCTGTGGTCAGCCCCCGCCGGAGGCGACGTATTTTCGGTCGGGTCCTCATGCCGGTCGAAGTGGCACGACAGTTGCTTGAAAATTCCCCGCATCTCAGCCGGAGCGGCGATGACGGAGCCTTCGGACAATGCGGCAGTCACCGCCGGCCTGTTCCACGTGGCCGTGAAGACGAACGACCTGGCCGCCACGACTGCCTTCTACACGCGCGTCATCGGGCTGCGCCCGGTGGCGCGGCCGGATTTCGGCTATCCCGGCGCCTGGCTCGCCGTGCCGCTGCCGGGCGGGGCCGCCATCCTGCACATCTATGCGGGCGGCCCGGCCCTGGGGCCGGAGGGACGGGCACCGACCGGCACCGGTGCCATCGACCATGTCTCGCTGAGCTGCCACGGATATCACGCCTACGTCGCGCGGTTCCGCGCGGCAGGACTGGACTGGCGGGAATTCCTCGTGCCCGGCACGCAGCTCTGGCAGCTCTTCGTCCACGACCCTTCCGGCCTGCAGCTGGAACTGACCTTCGACGGCGCGGCGGAACACGGCGCGCCACCGGACATGTCCGAGGGCCGACGCTACGTCGCCGGCGCCAGCTTCCATGACCCCGCCGCCTATCCCACCTTGTCCTGAGGATGCGCCCATGATCCGCCGCCGCAAGCTGCTGCTCGCCGCCCTCGCCACGCCTGCGATCGCGCAGGCCCAGGCGGCCGACCGTGTCCGGGTCGCGGTCTTCAACGTCTCCTCCGCGCTGCCCTATTATGTGGCGGTCGAGCGCGGGTTCTTCGCGGCAGAGGGCATCGAGGCCAGCGCCGTGCCCTTGCAGGCGGCGCCGCTGATCGTGCAGGCCATGGTCTCCGGCGATGTCGAGGCCGCGTCGAACCTGGTGACGCTGGAAGGCGCCAATATCAACAGCCGGCGCGCCAATACCGCCGTCTACATCGCGCTGAACGGCCAGAATGCGCGCTACCAGATGGAGCAGTTCATCGTCCGCCCACAATCCACGGCGCAGAGTCTCCGCGACCTGAAGGGCGCGCGCATCCTCTCCGCCCCCGGCCCGGCCAATCTCTCCGCCGCACGCGCCGTGCTCGCGGCAAATGGCTTGCAGGAGGGGCGCGACTACACGATCCAGGAACAGCAGATGGGCGTGCATGTCGGTGCCCTGGCCGCCGGCACCTTCGACGCGGCCTATACGCTGGAGCCGGTCGCCACCATCGCCGAACGCGCAGGTGCCGCGCGACGGCTGGAGGCGGGTGTGATCGCCACGCATCTGCTAGGCCGGGCGGAGGCACAGGCCTTCGCCGCCGGCGCTGCGCTCACCGGCAAATTCCTTCAGGAGAAGCCGGATGTGGCGCGCCGCTTCGCCAGCGCCTGGTCGAAGGCCTGCGCGCTGATCACCTCGGATGCCGCCAGCGTGCGGCCGCTGCTGGTGCAGCATATGCAGACCTCGGCGGAGTTGGCGCCGACGGTGCCCCTGGTGAACTTCGTCATGGTGCGCGACCTCTCGCCGCAGGACCTTGCCGATTTCCAGAAGTTCGTGGATCTCGCCGTGGCGCAGGGCGTGGTGCGCAACGCCATCCCGGTCGGCAGCTTCCTGCGCGCGTTGTGAGCCTGACGCCGCGGGAGACCGCCATCACCATCCGCGGCCTGCGCAAGGCCTTTGGCGGGCAGCCGGTCTATTCGGGCTTCGACCTGGATGTGAGACGCGGCGATATCCTTGCCATCTTCGGCCCGAATGGCTGCGGCAAGTCCACGCTCATCAACATGGCGGCGGGGCTGCTGCCGAAGGATGGCGGGGATATCCTGTATGACGGGCGCGAGGTTTCGGAGATCCGCGTCGGCTACGTCTTCCAGAACTATCGCGAGGCGCTGTTCCCCTGGCGCCGCGCCGCCGACAATATCCGCTACCCGATGCGACGGATGGGGCTGGCCCCCGCCCAGGTGGAATCCCGCCTGCAATCGCTGGCGGAGCGCTTCCGGGTGCGCTTCGACCTGAACCGCTACCCCTATGAGCTCTCGGGCGGGCAGCAGCAGCTCGTCTCCATCATGCGGGCCCTGGCGGTGGAGCCGGAGGTGCTGTTCCTGGACGAGCCCTTCTCCGCGCTGGATTTCGAAACCACCCTGTCCCTGCGAGACCTGCTGCAACGCGTGCTGAAGGATCTCGGTGTCACCACCATCCTGGTCTCGCACGACCTGGAGGAATCCATCGTGCTCGCCGACCGGCTGCTGATGCTGACCCGCCGGCCGACCACGGTGGCCGATGACGTGCCCATCACGCTGCCCTGGCCGAGGCAGGCGGAATCACTGGCCGCGCCCGACTTCATGGCGCTGAAGGCGCGCTGCCTGGATGTGTTCCAGCGCGCGGTGGCGGCATGAGGGCGCTGACCGCGCCGGTGCTCGGCGCCATCGGCTTCGTGCTGCTGTGGCAGGTGGCGGTCTGGCTGCGCGTCGCCGACCCGATCCTGCTGCCGCCACCCGCCGAGGCCTTCTCCGAGACCTGGCGCGGCTTTGCGAGTGGCACGCTGGCGCATGACACCTGGCGGACCGTGCAGCGCACCGGGCTGGCCTTCCTGATCGCGACCGCGATCGGCGTGCCGCTGGGGGTGGCGCTGGGGGCGCAGGAGAAGCTGTATCGCGGCGTGGAGTTCATCGTCGATTTCTTCCGCTCCACCCCGGCCTCCGCCCTGTTCCCGCTGTTCCTGATCCTGTTCGGACCGGGGGAGGGCACGAAGATCGCGGTCGCGGCCTTTGGCGCGGCGCTCGTCATCCTGTTCAACGCCGCCTATGGCGTCATCAATGCGCGGCGCACCCGCGTGCTGGCCGCGCGCATCATGGGCGCCTCCGGTCCGCGCATCCTGGTGGATGTGCTGATCTGGGAGGCGCTGCCGCAGATCCTGGTCGGCATGCGCAGCGGCATTTCGCTGGCGCTGGTCATCGTGGTGGTGGCGGAGATGTTCATCGGCTCCACCGACGGCCTCGGCCATCGCGTCATCAATGCGCAGATGCTGTTCGAGAGCGGGCTGATGTATGGCGTGATCTTCGTGGCTGGCGCCCTCGGCTACCTGCTGAACCTCGCTTTTCTGTTGATCGAAAAGCGCTTCGTGCATTGGTCCGGCCGCTAATCGACCTCCGTGTAGAGCCGCCGCAGCCTCCCCAGAAACTCCGGCCCCATCTTCTTCCGCGTGCCGGCCACCACATCGGCCGGCGGCAGCAGCGTGTCGGAGGCGGCGAGCGAAAAGTCCCGCACGAAATCGACCCGCGCATCACGCGCCGCCGCCACAGCCGCGGCATCGCCGCCCGCGCGCAGCACGCGCGCCGCCACCACGCCGCATTCCACCGCCTGGGTCGCGCCCTGGCCGAGCGTCGGCACCATGGCCTGCGCCGCATCGCCGAGGAACAGCGCGCGGCCACCCAGCGCATGGCGCAGCACCGGCACGGTGGCCGAACGCGCCCAATGGATATCCGGCAGATGCGCCGCGATCCTGTCCAGCATCCAGGCCACGGCCGGGCAGGGCGCGCCCTCCGCCGGCGTGAACAGCGCCCGCTGCGCCTCGGCGGTCTTCATCGCCTCCGGGATTTGCCCCTCAACGGGCAGGGGAAAGGTGCCGGCGATATAGACGGCGCCGCCCGGCACCCGGAAGGACAGCAGACGGGCATTGCCGTTGAACCACTGCCCGTAATCGTCATAGGGGCAATCCGCCGCATCGGTCACCAGCAATCGCCAGATGCAGACGCCGAGCAGCGTGCCCTCCGGCTCCCCGGCCGCCAAGGCACGGAGCCGGCTGTAGCGGCCATCGGCCCCGACCAGCAGGTCGAAGCCGCCCTCGCGCCGCAGACCCTCGGCGGTGCGGAACACCGGCACCATGCGGCCGGCGGCATCCTCCTCCAGCGCTTCCAGCGCGTGCCCATTGCGCGTGCAGCCTGCCACGGGGGCGCGCAACAGCCGGTAGAGCTCGGACCAGCGGATGCGCAGCCCCGGCTCCTCCGCGACATCCCGCATGTCGAGGTCGAACAGCCGCGTGCCATCGGTCAGGTCCACGAACCAGCGGTGCCAGGGCAGGGAGGCCTCGCGCAACGCCGCATGGCGCGCCGGCATGTGCAGCCGCAGCGCCTTCAGGGCGTTCGGGCCGATATTCAGCCCTGTGCCGGCCTCCGCCTGGTCGCCCGGCGCCACACGCTCGAAGGCGGTGACGTCGAAGCCGGCGAGCCCCTCCGCCAGAAGGCTGCCCGCGACGCCGGTGCCGATGATGCCGATGCGCATGAAGTCTGTCCCGTGATCCCCGCGAGGCGGTGCAATCGCCGCGCCAGGGCATTATGCTCCCGCCATGCCCAGCCTCGCCATCCACCGCCTGCCCATGGCCCATCCGGGTGATATGTCGGCAGTTGCCGCGCTGATTGCGGCCGGGACCCTGCGGGCGGGGGATGTTCGCGCGGTGATCGGCAAGACCGAGGGCAATGGCGGGCTGAACGATTTCACGCGCGGCTTCTTCACCCAGTCGCTGATGCTGCTTCTGGCGCGCGAGACGGGGGAGTCCGTGGCGACGCTCACCGCGCGGATTCCCTGCGTCCTGTCGGGCGGGACGGAGGGGGCGCTCTCGCCACATTACCTGGTCTTCGCTGTGGATCGCGCTGTAGCTGGTCCGCGCGGCCTGGCGCTCGGCACGGCCTTCAGCCCGCCGACTCCCGCCAGCGAGATCGGACGCGATGCGCAGATCGCCGCCGTGACCCAGGCGGTGCGCGATGCCATGGCCGATGCCGGAATCACGCGGGCGGAGGATGTCGCGCTGGTGCAGGTGAAGGCGCCCTGCGCCCAGGCCCCCGGCGCGGAGGCCCGCAGCAGTGACCCGCGCCTGCTGATGGCCTTGTCCCGTGCCGCCGCCGCGCTTGGCGTGGCGTTGGCGCTGGGTGATGTGGCGGAGGCCGGGGAGGGCGACCTTCTGCGCGATCTGACCAAATATTCCAACCGTGCCAGCATCTCCTCCGGCATCGAGGTGGTGGCGAATGAGGTGGTGGTCTTCGGTTATGCCGAAGGCTGGGCGCCCGGCCTGACCGCCGGCGTCGCGCCGATGGCGGACCTTCTGGACCTGCCGGGCGTGGTCGCCGCCTTCCGTGCGGCCGGGCTGCCCGCCGATCCCTCCGTGCCCGCCGACCAGCGCCATCGCGTGCTGGGCGTGATCGCCAAGGGCGAGCCGGAGAAGGCCGGGCATATCCGCGGCGCCCGCCACACCATGCTGGGCGACACCGACCTCGATGCGCAGCGGCACCTGCGCGGCGCGCTGGGCGCCATCGTCGCCAGCGTGGCCGGGGACGGGCAGGTTTTTGTCAGCGGCGGGGCGGAGCATCAGGGGCCGCCGGGTGGCGGCCTCGTCTGCGTTTTTGCCCGGGGCT
The DNA here is from genome assembly GCF_019029495.1 of Falsiroseomonas oleicola. Classification (GTDB taxonomy): domain Bacteria; phylum Pseudomonadota; class Alphaproteobacteria; order Acetobacterales; family Acetobacteraceae; genus Falsiroseomonas; species Falsiroseomonas oleicola. The sequence continues at coordinate 248,626 of NZ_JAERQM010000006.1, read as the reverse complement.
GAAAACTACCGCGCGGCGTCCACCACCGCATGGCTCCAGGCGCCGGTCGGCGCACGGGTGATGACCGGGGATTCACCGCCGGAGGAGAGCAGGGTCTGCACCGTGCGCTCATAATCCGCGGGGTCCAGGCGCCCACCGGCCGTCGTGTCCAGCAGCTTGGCGATCTCGCCCATCATCCGGCGCTGATGCGCCTCCGTCTGGGCGCCGGAGGCATCATTGTCCAGCACGATCGCCGCCGCCGCATCCGGGTTCTGCCGCGCCCAGTCCCAGCCCTGCATGGAAGCGCGGACGAAGCGGCCCATGCGCGCCACGAAGGCCGCGTCGGTCAGGCGGCTTTCCAGCACATAGAGCCCATCCTCCAGCGTCGCGACGCCCTGGTCGGCATAGCGGAAGACGGTGAGCTGGTCGGGCCGGAAGCCGCCATCGATGACCTGCCAGTATTCGTTGTAGGTCATGGTGGAGACGCAATCCGCCTGGCGCTGCAGCAGCGGGTCCACGTTGAAGCCTTGGCGCAGCACCCGCACACCCTGCGGCGTGCCATTGGTCGGCAGGTTCAGCCGCGCCATCCAGGCGAGGAAGGGATATTCGTTGCCCGAGAACCAGACGCCGAGCGTGCGCCCGCGAAGATCGGCCGGGGTGCGGATGCCCGTCTCCGCCCGGCAGGTCAGCATCAGGCCGGATTGCTTGAAGGGCTGGGCAATGTTCACCAGCGGCACGCCGCGTTCCCGGCTGGCGAGGGCCGCCGGCATCCATTCCACCACCACATCGGCGCGATTGCCGGCGATGACCTGGGGCGGGGCGATGTCCGGTCCGCCCGGATTGATCCGCACATCGAGGCCGGCCGCGCGGTACATGCCGCGCGCCTGCGCCACGTAATAGCCGGCGAACTGCGCCTGGGTGACCCATTTCAATTGCAGCGTCACACGCTCCAACCCCTGGGCTTGCGCCTGCGTCGTCGCGCTGCCCGCCAGCAGGCCGAGCCCGACCAGCCCCGCCAGTATCGTCCGTCGCATCCCGTTCTCTCCTGCTATCCGTTGCGCACACTGGGGTGCCAGAAGGTGGCGGCGCGCTCCGCCAGCGCGACCAGCCCGTAGAATGCCGAACCCGCCACCGCGGCGACAATGATTTCCGCCCAGACCAGGTCGAGCGCCAGCTTCGCGGCCTCCGTCGTGATCCGGAAGCCCATGCCCATGGTCGGGCTGCCGAAGAATTCCGCGACGATGGCGCCGATCAGCGCCAGCGGGGCGTTGACCTTCAGCGCGGTGAAGATGAAGGGCAAAGCGGCCGGCAGCTTCAGCAGCCAAAGTGTTTGCCCCGCGCTGGCGGCGTAGCTGCGCATCAGGTCGCGCTCCAGCGCCCCGGCGGCGGCCAGCCCGGCCACGCTGTTTACCAGCATGGGGAAGAAGGTCATGGCGACGACGACGGCGGCCTTGGACTGCCAGTCGAAGCCGAACCACATGACCATGATGGGCGCGATGCCCACCACCGGCAGCGCCGCGACGAAGCTGCCGAGCGGCAGCAGCCCGCGGCGCAGGAAATCCACCCGGTCCGCCAGCAGCGCCAGTGCGAAACCGGCGCCGCAGCCGATCGCATAGCCGGCCAGCACCGCCTTCAGGAAGGTCTGCCCGAAATCCTGCCAGAGCAGCGGGGCGGAGACCGCCATGCGCGCGGCGATGGCCGAAGGCGCCGGCAGCAGCACCATCGGCACGCCGAAGCCGACGACCAGCACTTCCCACAGGGCCAGGGCGCTCGCGCCGAAGACAAGCGGGGCGGCGAGGCCCGCAAGCCCCTCGCCGGGCGCATCACCGAGCCGCTGCACCAGCCAAGCGGCCAGCAGCGCCATGGCGCCAGCCCCCAGACCGATGCCGGCAGCGCCCGCATGCGCCGCCACCATCAGCCCCGCGAAGCCGGCGGCGACGACCACGGCCAGCAGGCCGGTCCTCATGCCTGCACGCCCATGCGGCGCGCCACAGCACGCTCCGCAATTCCCAGAAATCCGACCAGCGTGGCGGAGACCAGCGCGGCCATGGCCAGGGCGGACCAGATCTGCAGCGTCTGGCCGAAATAGGACCCCGCCAGCAACCGCGCGCCCAGCCCCGCCTGCGCGCCCGCCGGCAGTTCCGCGACGATGGCGCCGACCACGGCGGCGGCCATGGCCACTTTCAGCCCGGCGAAGAGATAGGGCAGGGAGGCCGGCAGGCGCAGCTTCCAGAAGACTTGCGCCCGGCTGGCCGACCAGGTGCGCATCAGGTCCAGCGCCATGGCGTCCGGCGCCCGGAAGCCCTTCACCATGCCGATGGTGACGGGGAAGAAGCAGAGATAGGCGGCGATGATCGCCTTGGGCAGCAGCCCCTCCAGCCCCAGCGTGCCCAGGGCGACAATGACGATCGGCGCCAGCGCCAGCACCGGCACGGCCTGGGAGGCGACGATCCAGGGCATCACGCTGCGTTCCAGCGCCCGCAGATGCACGATGGCCACCGCCAGCACCACGCCAAAGCCAACACCCATGCCGAAGCCGGTGAGCGCGGCGGAGAGCGTGACCCAGGCATGATGCACCAGGCTGCGGCGGGATGTGACGGGCAGCGTCACCGTCGTGCGCCACAGTTCCCCGATGATCTGGTGCGGCGCCGGCAGCAGCGGGCGCGGCTGCGCCAGGGTCAGCCGGATCATCTCGGTGAGGTCCGGCGTGGCGCCGGCCCGCGCCTGGGCATCCGCCACCAACTGCCAGTTCATCCAGACCGCGCCGAGATACCAAAGCACGACCAGCGCCGCGCAGACCGTCAGCACCGGCAGGACGGACCTAGACATCATAGGCATGGCCCGCCCGCAACCCATCCCGCACGCGCTGCGCGATGCGCAGGAATTCCGGCGTCTCGCGGATTTCCAACGGCCGGTCCGGGCCGAGGTCGCAGGGCACGATATCCGTGATCCGACCCGGCCGAGGCGACATCACCACGATGCGGGTGGAGAGGAAGACCGCTTCCGGAATCGAATGCGTCACGAAGACCACCGTCTTCCGGGTCGCCGCCCACAGCTTGAGAAGCTGTTCGTTCAGATGATCGCGGACAATCTCGTCCAGCGCGCCGAAGGGCTCGTCCATCAGCAGCAGTTTGGGCTCGATGGCCAAGGCGCGCGCGATGGAGGCGCGTTGCTGCATGCCACCCGAAAGCTGCCAGGGAAATTTGCGCTCGAAGCCGCCGAGATTCACCAGGTCGAGTTGCGCCTTCGCCCGCGCCGCACGTTCGGCGCGCGGCACGCCCATGATCTCCAGCGGCAGCATGACGTTGCCCAGGATGGTCCGCCAGGGATAGAGCGCCGGCGCCTGGAAGACATAGCCATAGTCCCGCGCCAACCGTGCCTGCGCCGGACTGCGGCCATTCACCGCGATGCTGCCGGACGTGGCGCGCTCAAGGTCGGCGATAACTCGCAAAAGTGTGGTCTTGCCGCAGCCGGAGGGGCCGATCAGCGAGATGAACTCGCCCGGCGCGATGTCGAGATCAACGCTGGACAGCGCATGTACCGGCCCGTCGCGCGTCTGGAAAACCAGGGAGAGGTCGCGCGCGGCGATGACGGATTCAGCCACCCTGGGTGATCTCCCAAAGCCGCGAGGGTCCCAGCGGCATTTCGCGGATTTCGATGCCCTGCGCCGGCAGGTCCAGCGCGTCCTCGATCGCCTGGGCGAACAGCGCGCCGACGGGAATCGCGCCGGCCTCGCCCGCGCCCTTCACACCGAGCGGGTTGAGCGGGGAGGGGGTGACCGTGTGGTCCAGCCGCATGCGCGGCACGTCGAGCGCGGTGGGGATCAGGTAGTCGGCGAGGCTCGCATTCAGCAACTGGCCTTCGGAGTCCCATTCCAGCTTCTCGAAGAAGGCATTGCCGATGCCCTGGGCAACGCCGCCGTGAATCTGCCCGGCCAGGATCAGCGGGTTGATGACCGTGCCGCAGTCATGCACCACCACATAGTCCAGGATGGTGGGCTTCAGCGTGGCGCGGTCGATTTCCACGAGCATCGCATGCACGCCGCTGGCCGTGGCGCCGCTGGCGGGGCCGAAATAGCTGGTGGCCTCCAGCCCCGGCTCAGTGCCCGGCGTCACCGCCCCGCGCATCGGGTTCGCCAGGCCCGCGAGTTTGCCGAGGGTGATGGCGTGGTCCGGAACGCCGGCGACATGCACCTTGCCATCGGCGAGAACCAGATCCTCCTCCGCGCATTCGAAATGCGCTGCCGCGGTCTTCAGGACTTTCTGGCGCACCACCTTCGCCGCCTCATGCGCCGCGCTGCCGGCGACGACGGCGCCGCGACTGGCAAAGGTGCCGACGCCCCATTGGAACTGGTCGGTGTCGCCCGTCACCACCTCCACATCGCGGATATCGACGCCGAGCTGTTCGGCGACGACCTGGGCGAAGGCGGTGGCATGGCCCTGGCCCTGGCTGCCGATGCCGGTGACGAGGCTGACCTTGCCGGACCCCTGCACCTGCACCCGCGCACCCTCATAGGGGCCGATGCCGGTGCCCTCCACATAGCAGACCAGGCCGATGCCGAGCGCGCGGCCCTCGGCACGTGCCGCCGGCTGCACGCGCGCCAGGAAGTCGTCATAGCCGATGGCGTGCAGCGCCTTGTCGAGGATCGGTTCGTAATTGCCGCTGTCGTAGCTCAGCCGGGAAAAATCCTGGTAGATCACGTCCTGGTCGAAGGGGAAGGCATCGGGCGCGATGAAGTTGCGCCGGCGTATCTCCGCGCGATCCAGCCCCAGCGCCCGCGCCGCCATGTCCAGCAGCCGTTCCATTACGAAGACGCCGTGCTGGCGTCCGGCGCCGCGATAGGGCGTGACCAGCGTGCGGTTGGTGAAGACTGCGGTGAACAAGCTGTCATAGGCCGGCACCACATAGCAGCCGAGCAGGGTGCATTGGCTGTTCAGCGGCACCGTCAGCCCATAGGGGTCATAGGCGCCGGTGTCGTGCAGGAAGACGTCCCGCACGCCGAGGATCTTCCCTTCCGCATCCAGCGCAATTTCCGCGTCGTGGATCTGGCTGCGTTCGTGGGTCGTCGCGAAGAAATGCTCCAGCCGGTCCTCGATCCACTTCACCGGCCGGCCGAGGCGCATGGCGGCCCAGGGGATCAGCACCTCCTCCGGATAGAACATCATCATCTTCGGCCCGAAGCCGCCGCCGATATTCGGCGCGACCACGCGCACCTGGCGCTCGGAGAGTCCGAGCATGGCAGCGAGGCCATTGCGGATGACGACAGGCGCCTGGGTGGTGTCCCACACCGTCAACCGGTCCGCGCGCGGGTCCCAGCTCGCCACCACGCCGCGTGTCTCCATCGGGATGGAGGCGCCGCGGTCGTAGATGAAGCGCCGCTTCAGGACGAGATGCGCCGCGCGCGCCGCCGCCGCGTAGTCGCCGCGCGCCTGATGCACGCGGGCGGCGATGTTGCTGTCCAGATCGTCATGCACCAGCGGCGCATCGGGCTGGAGCGCGGCTTCCAGATCGCCGACCGCCGGCAGCGTCTCCCATTCCACCAGGATGTCGCCGACGGCGTCCTCCGCGATATAGCGGCTTTCGGCCAGCACCATCACCACCGGCTCGCCGACATGCCGCGCCGTGTCGCGCACCAGCGGCACCTGGCAGCGCTGGTGGAACACCATGCCCGGCACGGGCGGTGGCGGCACCAGCAGCGGGCCGGGCTGCCAGTACTCGCCGAGATCGGCCGCCGTCACCACCGCCACCACGCCAGGGCGGGCCTTGGCCGCCTCCACATCGATGGACAGAAGCCGGGCATGGGCATGCGGGCTGCGGAAGAAGGCGACATGCAGCAGCCCGGGCAGCTCCACATCATCGACGAACAGCGCCTCGCCCCGCAGCAGGCGAGGGTCCTCGTTGCGGGTCAGCGGGCGACCGAAGCTGGTCATGCCGCGGCGACCCGCAGCACCGCATCGACGATGTGTTGGTAGCCGGTGCAGCGGCACAGATTGCCCGACAGTGCTTCCCGGATCTGCGCCTCGTCCGGATGGGGGTTCTCGGCCAGGAAGGCCGTCAGCGTCATCAGCATCCCCGGCGTGCAATAGCCGCATTGCAGGCCATGCGCGTCCTGAAACGCCTGCTGCAGCGGGTTGAGCTTGCCGGGTCCCGGCGCCAGGCCTTCGACCGTGCTGATCTCATGCCCCTCCGCCTGCACCGCGAAGGCGAGACAGGATCGCGCCGGCTCGCCATCCCACAGGATGGTGCAGGCGCCGCAGACGCCGTGCTCGCAGCCGACATGGGTGCCGGTCAGGCCGATCTCATGGCGCAGGAAGTCGCTGAGCAGCAAACGCGGCTCGACATCCCGTGTGTAGCCCACGCCGTTCACCCGGATGGTGATCTTCATGCCGCACGCTCCGCCGCCAGACTCAGGGCACGGCCGACCAGCACGCCCGCAAGATGGCGCTGATAGGTGGGGGAGGCCTGGACGCTGCCCATCGGCGCGATCTCCGTCACCGCCAGGGCGGCCGCCTCTGCAAAGCTTTCGGCATTTAGCCCCCGCCCGATCAGGGCTTCGGAGGCCCGCGGGGCCGCCATAGGCGTCGGACCTGCGCTGCACAGCGCGATCCGCGCTTCGGCGCAGCGCCCATCCGGCCCGCGCCGCAGCACCGCCGCAACGCCCATCATGGCGTAGTCGCCGCGCCGCCGCGCCACTTCCAGGAAGGCAGTCCCGCTGCCGGACGGCAAAGGCGGGATGATGACCTCGGCCAGCATCTCATCCTCCGCCAACACCGTCGCCAGCGGCCCCAGAAAGAAATCCGCTGCCGCCACGACCCTTTCCCCGCCTGCTCGTCGCAGCCGGAACCGCGCATCCAGCGCCAGCATCACCGCCGGCATCTCGCTGGCCGGATCGGCATGGGAGAGGTTGCCGCCCAGCGTCCCGCGCGTGCGGATCTGCGGATGCGCCACCTCCGCCAGCGCCTCCACCAGGATCGGCACCCGCGCCGCCACCGCCGCATCCCGCTCGATTCGCCGGTAGCGCGCCATGGCGCCGATGCGCAGCGTGCCATCTGCGTCGAACTGGCAAAAATCCAGCGCGGCCACCCGGTTGAGATCCACCAGCACGGCCGGCTGTGCCACCCGGAAATTCATCGCCGGCACCAGGGACTGCCCCCCGGCCAGGAAGCGCGCGGCCTCCCCATGCCGGGCCTTCAGCGCCAGCGCCGCCTCCAGGCTGTCGGGCGCCTGCCATTCGAAGGGGCCCGGCTTCACGCGGAGATTCTCATGCCTCAAGCCTGCCAGAAGCCCCCGTGACCGGGCCAGAGGCCTTTTCCGCCACGGCCCGCCATCCCGGCGCGGGACTGCCCAACGCTTGCGCGCTGTGCGCGCCGCATGGTCAGCTTCGTCCATGCCACTCGCCTATCTCGCCGGACCCGATGTCTTCCTGCCCGATGCGCCGGCCCAGGCCGCCCGCAAATCGGCGATCTGCGCCCGCCACGGCATCACCGCCTTGCCGCCGCTGAACGAGGATGTGGCCTCCCTGGCCAGCATGGCGGAGGCCGAGGCCTGGCGCGTCATCTTCGCCAAGGACCTGGCGATGATGGAACGCGCCGATCTGGTGATCGCCAACCTCACCCCCTTCCGCGGCGCCTCGGCCGATGCCGGCACGCTGGTGGAACTGGGCTGGTTCCTCGGCCGGGGGCGGCCGATCTTCGCCTATTCCAACAGCGCCACACCCTTCGCCGCCCGCAGCGCCGCGCTGCTCGCGGCGGTGCCGGACCCGATGTCGGGGCTGACGGTGGGCGGCTTCGGCCTGCCGGACAATCTGATGATCCCCGGCGCGGTGGAACAGGCCGGCGGACTGCCGGTCTTCCTGCCCGAAGCCGGCCAGGACCTGCCCTTCGATGCGTTGGAGGTGTTCAGCCGCTGCGTGGCAGCCGCCGCGCGGCGGCTCGGGCTTTCGCCGCCGGGGTAGCATGGGGCGGGGTAGCGGGGGCGGGCTCGGCCAGGTTGGCGCGGGCGCGGCGCAGCAGGCTGAGCAGGGTGTCCACCTCCGCCTCCTCCATGCCGACCAGCGCCTCCGCGATCACCGCCTTGGCCTCGGGCAGCAGCGCTTCCCGCAGGGCGCGGCCGGTGTCGGTCAGGTGGATATGCACCTTGCGGCGATCGGTCTCGCTGCGTTCCCGGACGATCCAGCCTGCCTCCTCCATCCCGCGCAGGGCGATGACGGCGGTGGGTTCCTGCATGCCGATGCGCTGCGCCAGCTCCCGCTGGGTCAGGCTGTCCTCCTCCCAGAGCACGCGCAGGAAGTACCAGGCGCCGAGCGTCGCACCGCTGGGCTGGATACGCGCCTGCAGGTTGCGCTGGATGGCCCGGTTCAGGTCGCGCACCAGGAAGCCGAGGCTTTGCTCGAAGGGCAAAGCCGACTCACGATCGTTCATGACTTACGCGGTCGATTCGCCGCCGCCGTCAGGGTGGCGATCATGTCCTGCTCGGCCGCCGCTGCGCTGCTGTAGCGCGGCGCGGTGCTGACGAAGGGGGTCGGGGACTCAGCCGGCAGAAAGACTTCCAGGAAAAACAACCCGCTGGCGGCATCCTGCTGCGCCTCAATGCGGAGCGTCGGCATGTCTCAAGGTCCTTTCGGCGCCACCTGGTGATGCAGCGCGATCTCCCGCCCCTCGCGGGCGGATTGCAGGATGGCGAGGCAGACCTCCAGCGTGGCCATGCCCCAGGCACCATCCTGCAGCGGGGGAATGCCATCCAGCACCGCAGTGCACAATGCATCCCAGACCTCGCCGCGCGGCACGGCGGGCAGGGGGGCCTTGCGGAGGCGGCGCGCGGCATCGCCATGCACCTCCACCCCCTGGGCGGTCAGCCGCAGGTCGGCCTGTTCGCAACTGGCGATGACCAGGCCGAACTGGTTGTGGAATTCGGGGGGTTCCAGCGGCGGCAGGCCGGGCGGCTGGCCGGGCGCGCCATAGGTCCGGCTGGCCTTCAGCGCCGCCTCGGCCGCCGCATCCGGCAGCCCGGCGAGCGCCGCGCGGGCCAGGCCATGGCGCCCGGGATCCTTGCGCTGGCCCATCTCCCCCACCCAGTCGAGGAAGACGTCGCTGTCGAAGCGGCCATAGCCGGAATAGGTCAGGCTGGCCGCCGCGCCATCCGCGAAGGTCAGGAAGGCGGCATAGGCGCCCTCGGTCGGCCGCGCCGGGTCCCAGGCGCCGGTCATGGCCCGGACGGAGCGCACCAGCCCGCCGCCCAGCAGCCGCACCACATCCACCTGATGCGCCCCCTGGCTGAACACCACGCCGCCGCCCTGGCTTGTGTCCAACTCCTCCGCCCGCCGCGGGCGGTACAGGAAATCGGTGTAGTTCAGCGCGGTCATCAGGCGCGGCGCGCCGACCTCCCCGCTGGCGATCAACCGCCTTGCGGCCAGCACCGGCCCATCCTGCGCATGGCTGTGGCCGACCATCAGATGCACCCCGGCCGCCCGCGCACGCTCGACCATGGAGGCCGCCTCCGCCAGCGTCACCGCCAGCGGCTTTTCCACCAGGATGTGCTTGCGGGCCTCGGCGGCGCGGGCGACCTGGGCGGCGTGGAACTGGTGCGGCGTGGCGAGGTAGATCGCCTCGACATTCGGATCGTCGCAGAGCTCGCCGAATTCGGCGTAGGAGGGTGCGTCGAAATCGGCGGTGAAGCGGATGCGCGCCTCCGGCCGCGGATCGGCGCAGGCCACAAGCTGGATGCGCGGATGATGCGCCAGCCCCGGCAGCATCAGCATGAAGGCCCGGCCCAGCCCGGCTACGCCCAGCTTCAGCCGGCGCGGCGGCCGCAGGTCCAGCTCCGGCTCGGGCGTGCTGGTCACAGGTCGAGCACCAGATGGTCGCAGCCGGGGGCGGCGCGGGACACGCAGGGCATGATCGCCATGGCCTTCTCATGCTCCATCAGCACCAGGTCGCGATGGTCCACCGCGCCGGCGATCAGGCCGGTGCGGCAGGACCCGCAGGTGCCACTCTCGCAGGAGAATGGCACGGCATGCCCCGCCGCATGCAGCGCCGCGAGCAAGGTGGTGCCGGCCGGCACGGTCACCTCACCGCCAGATCGCGCCAGGCCCACGGTGAAGGCCGTATCCTCCGCGCGCGTCTGGCCGGAAGCCGCGCCAAAATCCTCGAAATGCACGGCGGCGGAGGACCAGTGGCCGGTCATGTCCCGCACCGCCTGCATCAGCCCGCGCGGCCCGCAGCAATGGATGTGGCGGCCCTTCGGCTGTTCCAGGATGGGCCAGAGGTCGAAGGCGCGGTCCGGATCGCCGCCATCATGATGGATCACCACCTTGCCGCGAAAGGCGGAAAGCTCCTCCCGGAAGGCGGTCTCGGCCGGGGAGCGGGTGAGGTAGTACAGCTTCCAGGGCGGCCCGCCGGAGCCCTCCAGATGCCGGATCATGGACATGATCGGGGTGATGCCGATGCCGCCGGCGATGAAGACCCGCCCGACCGGCCGTCCCTCCAGCGGGAAGTCGTTCCGGGGTTCGCCGCAGGGCAGCAGGTCCCCGGGCTTCACCCCGTCGCACAGGGCAACGGAGCCGCCCTGGCCGGCCGCGTCGCGCTTCACAGCGATGGACCAGGCGGTGACATCCTCCGGGTCGGAGCAGAGCGAATAGCGCCGCACCAGCCCGCCCGGCACCTGCACCCGCAGATGCGCGCCCGCGGTGAAGGGCGGCAGCGGCTCGCCTTCGGGATGCGCCAGGTCGAACCGGAAAATGCCGCTGGCGATTTCCGCCGCCGCCATCACCCGCAGGGGCCGAAACGCCGCCTCCGTCATCCTGCCTGCCTCCGCGTCTTTCCATTCACTTAGAAATCTAACTATCTACCGTCAACACCCCCTGGACAGTGCGAAAGGCGGGCCGCATATCTTAGTCACCTAAGCATATCGGGAGGAACCGCCATGCTCACCCAGGCCGAGAACGAGCTGCTGTGCCGCGTCACCGGCGACGCCCCCATGGGCCGCCTGCTGCGCAGCCATTGGCTGCCCGTCTGCCTGTCGGAGGAGGTGGAGGAGGCGGATGGCAAGCCCGTCCGCGTCCAGGTGCTGGGCGAGAAGCTGGTCGCCTTCCGCGACAGCGACGGCCGCCTCGGCCTGGTGGGGGAGGCCTGCCCGCACCGCAAGGCCTCGCTCTATTACGGGCGGAACGAGGAGGGCGGGCTGCGCTGCCTCTATCACGGCTGGAAAGTCGACGTGGAGGGCAATGTCCTCGAAATGCCGAGCGAACCGCCGGAGGCCTGCGCCGCCGCCAAGTTCAAGCATCCGAGCTTTCCGGTGGAGGAGGCCGGCGGCTTCGTCTGGGCCTTTCTCGGTGACCGTGCCGACATGCCGGAATTCGAACCGCCGCCTTTTGCCCCGACGCCGGCCACGCGCGTGTCCATCGGCAAGACCATGGTGCCCTGCAACTGGGCGCAGATCGTCGAGGGCCAGATCGACAGCGCCCATTCCTCCTCGCTCCACTCCTCCGACATGGTGCCGGCCCGCGTCGGCCGCGCCGGGGCGAGCGCGAAAAGCTGGACGCGCCCTTCCACCGACAAGGCGCCGCGGCTTCAGGTGCAACTCACCTCCTATGGCTTCCGCTATGCCGCGATCCGCCGGCCGATCACCCAGGCAGCGACGCATGACTATGTGCGCATCACCACCTTCGTCGCGCCGCTGACCTGCCTGATCCCGCCCAATGCCAGCTACAATGTGGCGCAGGTGACGGTGCCGATCGACGACACCCATAGCTGGTTCTACTTCATGGCCTGGGGGGAGGGGCCGGAAGTCCCCTCCACCGAGGACTGGCGCAAGTTCCTGGCACTCCAGCCCGGCATCGACGTGGATGCCGATTGGCAGAAGACCCGGGTGCGGGAGAATGACTACGGGCAGGATCGCCGGTTGATGGCGCTCGGCAATTTCACCGGCATCAAGGGCATCCCGGCCCAGGACATGGCGATGTGGGAAAGCATGGGCCCCATCGCCGACCGCACCAGCGAACGCCTCGGCGCCAGCGACGTCGCCATCGTGCAATGGCGCCGGCTGATGATCGAGGCGGCGCGGGCGCTCGCCGAGGGCGCTCCGGCGCTGGGCCGCACCGAACCGCGCGTGCCGCTGAAGGACATCGCCAGTTTCGAGGGCGTGGTGCCGAAGACCACGGATTGGCGCAGCTTCGGCACGACGGAGATGGAGCGCGAGCTTTTCGTCAGCGCCCCGTCCTCCATCGCGGCGGAATAACGCATGTCGAAATTGCAGCTTTCCATCGCCATCGGCCCCTATGACCGCATGCGCCCCCTGGTGGATGGGGAGGTGCAGATCGATGCCGTCGATCCGCAATTCATGCTGCTGGAGCCGGAGGAGATCTTCTTCCGCGCCTTCCGGCATGAGGCCTTTGACATCTGCGAATTGTCGCTGTCCTCCTACGCCGTGCGCGTCGCCAAAGGGGACGCGCCTTATGTTGCTGTGCCGGTCTTTCCCTCCCGCGCCTTCCGGCACACCTGCATCGTGGTGCGGACGGATCGCGGCATTGCGAAGCCTTCGGACCTGCGCGGGAAGCGCATCGGCATCCCGGAATACCAGCTCACCGCCAATGTCTGGGCGCGGGCGATCCTGGAGGAGGAGTACGGCGTCACCCCCGCCGAGGTCACCTGGGTGCGCGGTGGCTACGACACGCCCGGCCGCGTCGAGAAAATCTCCCTCAACCTGCCGCCGGGCGTGGTGATCGAGAACGCGCCGGAGGGTGCCACCATCTCCGGCATGCTGGCCGCCGGCGAGCTGGACGGGGTGATGGGACCGCGCGCGCCCTCCTGCTTCGAACGCGGCGACCCCAACATCGAATGGCTCTTCCCGGACCCGACAGCCGCTGCCCAGGCCTGGTTCCGCAAGACGCGCATCTTTCCCGTGATGCATGTGCTGGGGATCCGGAAGACGCTGGCCGAGAAGCATCCCTGGCTGCCGGCGGCCGCCCAAAAAGCCTTCGAGAAATCCAAGGCGGTGGCGCTTGCAAAACTGGCCGATACCTCCGCCACCAAGGTCACGCTGCCCTTCGTCGAGGAGAACCTGCGCGCCGCCCGCCGTCTGATGGGGGACGACTTCTTCTCCTACGGCCTGGCCGCCAACCGCCATGTCTTCGACTGGTTCCTGCGCCACCACCATGCCCAGGGTCTGTCCAGCCGCTTGCTGGCGCCGGAGGAGCTGTTCCACCCCAGCACGCTGGAATCGCACAAGATCTGAGGATTTGGTCCGCCCTGGTGCAACCCGGCCGCGTGATGCCTGCTATGGGAGGTTGTCGCTGCCAAGGCCAGATTGATGACCACCGCCCAGATCACCCTGCTCGCCATCCTCGCGGCGACCATCATCCTGTTCATCTGGGGCCGCTGGCGGCATGACGTGGTGGCGATCGCGGCGCTGCTGGCCGCCGTGGCCGCCGGCATCGTGGCGCCGGAGACGGCCTTTGCCGGCCTGGGCCATCCGGCGGTGGTCACCGTCGCCTGCATCCTGATCCTCAGCGCCGCCCTGCAGGCCAGCGGCGCGGTGGACTGGCTTTCCGCCGTCGCCGTGCCGCGCAAGGCCGGACCCACCGTGACCATCACGGCGCTGGCCGGGCTGGCGGCGCTGCTCTCCGCCTTCATGAACAATGTGGGCGCGCTGGCGCTGCTGATGCCCGTCGCGATCCAGGTCGCCCGGCGGCTGGAACTGCCGCCGGGGCGGCTGCTGATGCCACTCGCCTTCGGCTCGATCCTCGGCGGCATGACGACCCTGATCGGCACGCCGCCCAATCTCATCGTCTCCGGCTTCCGCGCCCAGAGTGAGGGCGGGCAGAGCTTCGCCATGTTCGACTTCGCCCCGGTGGGCGTCGCCGTTGCCCTTTCCGGCCTGGCCTTCCTGGCGCTCGCCTGGCGCCTGGTGCCGGCGCGCAAGGTCAGCGGCGCGGAGGGCTTTGGCGCCGGCGCCTATCTCACCGAAGCGCGTGTGCCCGAGGGGGCCAAGGCCGCCGGCATGTCGCTGCGCGCGATCGAGGAGGCGCTGAAGGCCAGCGAGGCCCAGGTGCTCGGCCTGGTGCGGCATGAACGCCGGATCGCGGCACCGCATCTGTCGCGGGAGGTGCATGCCGGTGACATCCTGGTGATCGAGGCGGAGCCGGAGGCACTGACCTCCGCCCTGGCCGATCTCGGCCTGAAGCTGGAGGAGGATGTGCGCGACGATGCGGAGGAGAAGGATGCGGCCTCCGAATCGCAGAGCCCCGCCGCCGCCCTGCAGTCGCCCGAGGTGGTGCTGGCCGAGTTCGTGGTGCCGCCGCATGCGGCCATCGCCGGGCTGTCCGCCCGGGGCATCCGCCTGCGCCACCAGCACGGCGTCAATCTTCTCGCCATCTCGCGCCGTGGCGTGCACGCCACGGCGCGGCTCAACAGCATGGCCCTGCGGGAGGGCGACATGCTGCTGATGCAGGGATCGCCGGAGACCCTGGCGGAATTCGCCCAGCTTTTCGGGCTGGTGCCGCTGGCGCAGCGGACGCTGCGCCTGCCGGATGGGCGGCGCGCGGCCATGGTGGGTGGGGTGATGCTGGCCGCCATCGGCGCCGCCGCCTTCGGCCTGGTGCCGGCCGCCATCGCCTTTGCCGCGGGTGTGCTGGCGGTGGTGCTGCTGGGCCAGATGGCAGTGCGGCGACTGTATGATGCGGTGGACTGGCCGGTGGTCGTGCTGCTGGCGGCGCTGATTCCGGTGGCGGAGGCGATGGCGACCACGGGGGCGGCGGATGTGGTGGCGCAGACGCTGCTGGCGCCCATCGCGCCCTTCGGCCCGGTGGCGGCGCTGGCCCTGGTGCTGGTGGTGACGATGACGCTGTCCGACTTCATGAACAATGCCGGCACGGCGGCCGTGATGTGCCCGGTGGCGCTTGGCACGGCGAGCCAGCTCGGCGTCGCCAGCGATCCCTTCCTGATGGCGGTGGCCATCGGCGCCTCCTGCGCCTTCCTGACGCCGATCGGACACCAGAACAACACGCTGATCCTGGGGCCGGGCGGCTTCGGCTTCGGCGACTACTGGCGGCTCGGCCTGCCGCTGGAGGTGCTGGTGGTGCTGGTGGCGGTGCCGGCGCTCATGCTGTTCTGGCCGTTGTAGAAAGCAAAGCCGCATTCACGCAGGTGGGCCGCGCGCCCGTCCGCAGGAAATCCATCATGTACTGCATCGACAGGCGGCGGATGTCGCGGATGCTGGCGGTGGAATAGAAGGCGGCGTGCGGCGTCAGCACCAGCCGGTCGTCCAGCCAGGCCTCCCCGGCTGCCCAGGCAGCGATCAGCGGATGCGCGCGGTCCAGCGGCTCCGTGACGAAGACATCCAGCCCGGCGCCCGCCAGATGCCCCGTGCGCAGTGCCACGTGCAGCGCATCGAGATCGATGATGCCGCCGCGCGCGGTGTTCACCACCACGGCACCCGGCGGCAGCAGCGCCAGCCGGCGCGCATCCAGCAAGCCCTGGCTGGAGGCGTCCAGCGGCGCATGGATGCTGAGCACATCGCTGCGCGCCAGCAGCGCCTCCGGCGTGTCGAAGCGTTCCCAGCCGAAGGCGAGTTGGTGGCCCACCGGCAGATGCGGGTCGTGGAAGCCCACCTTCATGCCGAAGGCCTGGAAGCGCAAAGCCGCCGCCGTGCCGATGCGTCCAAGCCCCAATATGCCGAGGCGCAGCGTGCCGAGCCGCCGCACCTGCTTCATCTGCCGCGCATCCCAGGCCGCATTGCCGCGTCGCAGCCGCCGGTCATAGCCCTGCAGCCCCCGCAGCAGGCCGAGCGCCAGCGCCACCGCATGATCCGCGACTTCCGTCGTGCCGTAATCCGGCGTGGTGAGCACCGGAATCCCGCGCGCGGCGGCGGCGGCGATGTCGATATGCGCGAAGCCGACGCCGCCCTGCACGATCACCCGGCAGCGTTCGAACAGCGCGATGGCATCGGCGCCGAGCAGGTGCATGGACCGGCAGTTCAGCACCGCATCGGCGCTGGCATAGTCCGCCGGATCGGGCAGGCGCCCGCCGCTGGAGCGGCGGAACACCAGCTCCGCATCCTCGCCGGCCACTGCCCTCTCGATGTCCTGGTCCTCGCCCTGCGGGTCGATGACCAGGATGCGCGGGCGGGTCATGGCGCGGTGCGGATGCCCGTCGCCATGGTGTACTGGTCGCCGCGCGGCGTCAGGGTCAGGCCGCGCCGCACACCGTAGGAGGCGCGGAGCGAGAAGATCGGCAGGATGGCATTGTCCTCGATGGCGATGCGCGCGGCGGCGCCCATCGCCCGCTCCCGCTCCGCATCGTCCAGCGTGCGGTCCACGCGGTCCAGCGCCGCATCCATGGCGGGGTTGGAATAGCGGCCCCGGTTCAGCGGACCCTGGCCCAGGGCCGCGTTGCGGGTGCGCAGGATGCTGCTCATCGTCTCGCTGGCCACGCCGGTGGAGGAGGCGAAGATCGCCATGAAGGCGGTGAATTCGGGGTCCAGCCCCTGGCCGCCATTGGCGCGGCGGAAAAACACCGCCGTCGGCAGCGCATCCACCGTCACGCGGATGCCAACCGAGGTCAGCATCTGGCCGACCACCTGGCAGGTGCGGGAATCCCCGGCGAAGCGGTTGTTGGTGCAGTGGATGGTCAGGCCGAAGCCGTCCGGATAGCCGGCTTCGGCCAGCAGCCGGCGTGCCTGGGCGATATCCTGCGCCGGCACCGGCAGGGAGGGATCATGGCCGATGAAGCCCGGCCCGGCGAACTGCCCGATCGGATCGGCGGAGCCTTCCATCGCGCGTTCCGCCAGGGCGGCGCGGTTCAGCGCCAGGTTCATCGCCTGCCGCACACGCGGGTCGCGGATCGGGTTGCGCGCCAGGGGCTGGCCATCAGGGCCGGTGGCATAGACCACCTGGTCGCGGAAATGGTCGAGATACATGTACAGCGTGAACAGACCCGTGCCGGTGATGAGCTGGGACCGGTCGCTGTCGCGCACGCGGCCGTAGAGCGCGGCTGGCACATTGTCGATCACATCCACATCGCCGGCCAGCAGCGCGGCGACGCGGGCGCTGTCATTGCCGATGAAGCGGAAGGTCACGCGCTGCCAGGGCTCCGGCTCCCGCCAATGCCGCTCGGCCCGTTCCAGCACCACATCCTGCCCCTGCGACAGGCGGACCCAGCGATAGGGGCCGGTGCCGATGGCGGCGCGGCCGCCATTGAAATCCGCCTCCACCGCGCCCTCCGCCAGCCGGCGGGAGACGATGGCGATGACCGCCATCTGGTTCGGCAACAGCGTGGACAGGCCGCGGGTACGGATGATGACGGTGCGCGCATCCTTCGCCTCGGCCGAGGCGATGCTGCGGGTCTGGCCGACGAAGGTGCGCAGGCCGGTGATCTCCCGCGCCCGCTTGATCGAGAACACGACGTCATCCGCCGTCACCGGCGTGCCGTCGTGGAAGGTCAGGCCCTCGCGCAGCGTGAATTCCCAGGCCTCGTCGCTGATCTGCCGCCAGGACGACGCCGCGCCGGGCAGGGGGCGCATGAAGGGGTCCTGGAACACCAGCGGTTCGTAGACGTGCAACTGGACATTGCGGTTCGGCGTGTAGTTCTGGTGCGGGTCGCTGCCATCGACCGCGGCCTTGAAGCCGATGCGCAATTCCTGGGCGGCGGCTGGCAGGGCGGTGAGCAGGGCTGCCGTCATCAGCAGCGGGCGGAGCAGGCGCATGGTGGCGTCTCCCGACATCATTCGGCGGCCAGGCCGCGGGCGAGGGCGGCACGGCGGTGGGTGGGGTAGGGCACGCCAAGATTTTCGCGCAGCGTCGTGCCCTCATATTCCGTGCGGAACAGGCCACGCCTTTGCAATTCCGGGACCACGAGGTCCACGACGTCGGCGAGGCCGCCGGGCAGCCAGGGCGGCAGGATATTGTAGCCATCCGCCGCGCCCTGCTCGAACCATTCCTGCATGGCGTCGGCGATATCGGCGGGCGTGCCGACCACAGTGCGATGGCCATTGCCGGCAGCGACCAGCGTGTAGAGCTGGCGGATGGTCAGGTTGTCGCGCTTGGCCAGGTCGAGAAAAATCTGCGCGCGGCTGCGCATGCGTGGGTCGATCGCATCCGGCACCGGGCCATCCACGTCATAGGCCGAGAGGTCGCCCATGACGCGGGACAGCTGGTTGAGCCCGAGCAGCGGGTCGAGCAGCGACTGCACCTGCTCATGCTTGTCCTGCGCTTCCTGCCGCGTGCGGCCGGGCACGGCGAGGATGCCGGGCATGATCTTCAGGTGATCGGGCTCGCGCCCATAGCGCGCCATGCGGCCCTTCACGTCGCTGTAATAGGCCTGGGCGACGGACAATTCCTGCGACGCGGCATAGAGCCCGTCCGCCGTCGCCGCCGCCAACTCGCGCCCGGCATCGGAGGCACCGGCCTGGAAGATGACGGGATGGCCCTGCGGCGTGCGCGCCACATTCAACGGGCCGGCGACGCGGAAATGCTCGCCCTTGTGGTTCAGAACATGCAGCTTGGATTCGTCGTAGTTGACGCCGGATGCCTTGTCGCGGACGAAGGCGTCATCCTCCCAGCTCTCCCACAACCCGCGCACCACCTCGACGAATTCGGCGGCGCGGTCATAGCGCCTGTCGTAGTCCGGCGCCTTCTCGAAGCCGAAATTCCGCGCCTCGGTATCGGTGAAGGAGGACACGACGTTCCAAGCCGCGCGGCCGCCGCTGATATGGTCCAGCGAGGCGAATTTGCGGGCGACGTGATAGGGCTCGTTATAGGTGGTGGAGGCGGTGGCGACGAGGCCGACATTCTCGCTGACCATGGCCAGCGCCGAGAGCAGTGTCAGCGGCTCGAACACCACGTTCTTGGAGGAGCGGGCCAGCGCCCCCTTCGGTTCATCCTGCGCGCGAATGCCGACGCCATCCGCCAGGAACACCAGATCCAGCCTGCCGCGCTCGGCGATGCGCGTGATATCGACGTAGTGCGACAGCTTCATATTGCCGGCCGGATCGATATCCGGATGGCGCCAGGCCGCCATGTGATAGCCAAGCCCGATCATCGAAACACCGAGCTTCATCTGACGCCGCGCCATGGCCAGAACCTCCCGCAGAAAGCGGAAGGCTGCCGCCATCCCCGCAACGCCGCAAGCAGTCTCGCGGCGATCACGGGGTTGTCCGGGTTAGATCACTCGGCGAGGGACATGCCGAGTGCCGGCTTCGCATCGGCCGGCAGCGGGCTGGCATAGGGCTTGCCGCCGGTGCGCGCCTGATGATCGGCCTTGGCCTTGGCGATGATGTCCGGATTGCGCAGCGCATCCACCGCCGTGCCGGCCATCACCTTCGCCACATGCACCATGCCGGTATGCGCCGCCGGCGCCTTGCCCTGCGCCACAACCTGCCAGCTATGGCCCGGCGTGCCGATGGCATAGGTCGCGCCACGCGCCTGCACCGTCGGCACCTTCCAGGAGACGTCGCCCACATCGGTGGAGCCGTTCATGCCCGCGCCCTTGGCATCCAGCGGCACGATCAGCTCGCACAGCGCCTTGCCGGTATCCGGCGTGACGCCCTGGCGGCGATAGCCGGACAGGATGTCCTCGTCGCTCAGCGTCTTCTGGATCTCGGCCGCATAGGCCTTGTCCTCATCGGTGAATTGCGGCGGGCCGAGGCGCTGGAAGTTGTCGTACATCAACTGCTCCAGCGGCGAATTGCCGAGCAGGTTCGAGACGGCCGAGATCACCTGGGTGGAGACGGTGGTCTCCGTCATCAGTGCCGCGCCGTCGGCGATCTTGCGCACGCGCGCCACCAGGGCGTTCAATTCGAGCAGGTTCCGCGCGCGGATCAGGTAGCGGACCTTGGTCTGGGATTGCACGACATTGGGCGCGATGCCGCCGGCATTCAGATAGGCGTAGTGGATGCGGGCATCGCTCGGCATGTGCTCGCGCATGTAGTTCACGCCGACATTCATCAGCTCGATCGCATCCAGCGCGGAGCGGCCCAGATGCGGGGAGGATGCGGCATGGGCGGCGCGGCCGGTGAAGGAAAAATCGATGCGGGTATTGGCCAGCGAGATCGCGTCATTCACGCCGGAGAAGCTGGCCGGGTGCCAGGAGATGGCGATGTCCACATCGTCGAAGGCGCCTTCGCGCACCATGAAGCCCTTGGCCGCGCCGCCTTCCTCCGCCGGGCAGCCGTAGTAGCGCACCCGCCCCGGCAGGTTGTTGGCTTTCAAAAAGTCCTTCACCGCCGCGGCGGCGAGCAGGCTGGCCGAGCCCAGCACGTTGTGGCCGCAGCCATGGCCGTAGCCATCGCCCGGCAGCGGCTTGTGTTCCGCCACGCCCGCCTCCTGCGACAGGCCCGGCAGCGCGTCGTACTCGCCGAGGATGGCGATCACCGGCCCGCCTTCGCCCGCCTCGCCCATCACCGCGGTTGGGATGCCCGCGACGTCACGGGTGATGGCAAAACCCTCGGCCTGCAGCATCGCGATATGTTCGGCGACGCTGCGATGCTCGTTGTAGCAAAGCTCTGGCATGCCCCAGATGCGGTCGCTGAGTTCCGCATAGGTCTCCTTGCGCTCATCGACGCTGCGCCAGACCTGTTCGTCGTTCCGCATGATGGCTTCTTCCTTCAGTTCAGCGCCGCATCGGCGGCATCAAGCGCGGCCTGGGCCTCGCGCAGCGCGAAGGCCAGGCGGTTGCGGGCGCGGGTCGCGTCCACGGTGGCGAATTTCTCGGCGTCCGTACCCGCTTCCGTCGCCGCCAGATCGCGGATCGGCTGCAACGTGGCCCAGGCGGGCAGGGGCAGGGCGGCGGCATGGCCGAAGCGGTCGCCCGGCGTGTAGTCGACCGGCACCAGGGCGCGGGACGCCCGCATCAGCGCCGCATTGGCGGCCGCGGCATCCTTCGCCGTCCGTCCGGCGATGCGCGCCGCGCTGTCGCGCAGCCGCGTCGCCGCGGTGACCAGGCCCTCCATCTCGAACCGGCCCGCCAGCCTGCCCGAAAGCCCGGCCAGTTCCTGCACCAGGGAGGCGGCGGTCGCCGCGTGGTCCAGCGGCAGCACCGGCTCCGCCAGCAGCTTCCACACCACCTGCGTCAGCACGCGCGTGTCGCGCACCAGATTGGCCTCATCGACCTTGTCGATCAGGTCATGCGGCGTGTGCCACCACCAGCCCAGCGCATTGCGCGCCTGCGCATGCCGCGCCGGCTGTTCGCTGATGGAGCCGAGCATGGAGGGAATGCCGATGCCGACGAAGCTCTCGTCGCTGTTCCGCGCCTTGCGCTTGCCCTTGTAGGTCTGGTCGGTCTGCGCCTGCACGGCCTCCGCCGCCAGATGGCGAAGCTCCGTCATCGCCGCCGCATTCTCCAGCACCGTCGCGCCGGCGCCGCCGAGGCTGTCCACATTCACATGCGCGGCGCAGCGGCGGTCCAGTTCCTCCCAATGCGTGTCGGCATACCAGGCGGAGCCGGAATAGCGCCCATGCGAATGGCCCGACCAGAAGCACAGCCGCAGCCCGCGCTGCCACTTGGCGTGATGCAGCGCGCAAAGCCGCGCCGCCTCCATCATGCCGGCATTGGCGGAGCCATTGTCCATCACGCCATGATACCAAGTGTCCTGATGGCCGGAGAGCAGGATGAAGGGCGCCTCCGCCCCGCCATGCGGCGCCTCCATCTCCGCCACCAGGATCGGCGTCTTGCGCCAGCCGGTATCCACCTCCGCCTCCAGCGTCACCACAGGCTGCGCACCGGCGGCCAGCGCGTCGCGGATGGCGCCGCCCTCGGCATTGTCGACGCTGCACACCACCGTGGTCGGCAGCTCCGCCAGCGTGCTCGCGCCCGGGCTGCCCCAGACGGGGGAGATGCACATCTCGTGGATATGCTCGTGATGGCTGATATGCAGTTGCCCCGCCGCGCCGGCATGTGAGGCGCGCTGCGCCACGGCCGGCGTCGCCATGCCCTCGAACAGCAGGATGCGGCCGGCCAGGTCCTTGCCCGCGAAGTCGGCATCGTGCCCATGGCCGAGATAGACCGGCACGCCGGAGACGCGGCCGGGGCGGGAGAAGGACTGCGTGATGCAGCGCAGCGCCTTGCCGTCGACGGTGACGGCGGCCTTGCCCGGCAGGCTGATATAGGCGTCGTGCAGCAGGATCTGCGTGCGGAAGCCGTAGGCCTTCATCCGCTGCTGCAGGAAGCCGAGCGATTCCAGCTCCTCCGCCGCGCCGCTCAGCTTCACCCAGCGGGCGATCTCCCGCAGGTTGTCCATCATCTCCTTGCCGCTGACCTGGTCGATCAGCGCGGCGGGCAGGGCATCCGTCATGACCGCTTCCTCTGGGGGACCTTGCCCTCGCCGATATCCCACCAGATGCCGGCCATCAGCCCCAGACCCTCACGCAGCAGCGGCGCCAGCGCGTGTTCGTCGGGACCATGCTGGTTGCAGCCGGCATAGCTGTTCGGAATCCAGATCACCGGCGCATCCAGCTCCTCCAGGAACATGTCGGAGGGGTTGGAGCCGGAGGAGCTGGGCACGATGTTCGGCGCGCGGTTGCTGGTGCGCGCCATGGAGTTGGCCACCATGCCGACCCAGGGATCGTCCGGATCGGTGCGCGCGGCGCCGAACATGTCGCGCTCCATCATCGGGATGATCTCGACCTCCGGGAAGCCCCTGGCATCCAGATGCTTGCGCAGCGCCGGCACGAAGGCGGCGCCGGGCACGTCCACCGTGTGGCGGATCTGCAACCGCGCGCGGGCCTCGCCCTGCACGGCATTGGTAGGCGCATCCGGATGGCCGGTGATCTGCGCCAGCATGATGACGCTGGTCCAGCCGAAGATTTTTTCGGCTTTCGTCAGGCCGGGCTCGCCCCAGCTGGGATCGCCTTCGGGCAGGCCGGGGATGTCCTCGAACACCAGTTCGCCGATGGCGCGCTTGACGGCGGGCGGGATGGCCGCCGGCGACCAGCCCTCCACAAGAATGCGGCCATTGCGGTCGAGGATGGTGGACAGCGCATGCGCCAGCACGAAGCCGGGGTCCGTCAGCACGCCGCCCCAATGGCCGGAATGATGCGCATGGTCGCGCAGCTTCACCACCAGGTCGAAGGCGACGCCGCCGCGCGCGCCGAGCTTCATCTCCGGCATGAAGGTGGTCTGGCGCGGCCCGTCGAGGCCGATGAACACATCCGCCGCCAGCATCTCCCGATGCTGTTGCAGCATCGCGCGCAGGCCGGGGGAGCCCTGTTCCTCGCCGGTCTCCACCAGCACCTTGGCGTTGAAGCCCAGCGTGCCGCCGCGTTCCGCCATCACCGCGCGCAGTGCCTCGATGGCGATCAGGTGCTGGCCCTTGTTGTCCACCGTGCCGCGGCCGTACCACTTGTCGCCGCGCACGGTGACCTGCCAGGGGTCGAGCCCCTCGCTCCATTTCGGCGCCAGGCCGCGCACCACATCGCCATGGCCATAGACCAGCACGGTCGGCAAGGACGGGTCCTCGATGCGGGTCGCGACGAAGACCGGGCCGCGGCCCTCCCGCGGGTTCGGCAGCACGGTCTGCTCGAAGGGCATGTCGCGCATCAGATCGGCGAGCGTTTCGGTGCAGTAGCGGGTCAGCGCCGGCAGGCTGTCCGGAAGCTGGCTTTCGGTCGGGACCGCGACCAGCTTCCGCAGCGCCGCCAGATATGCGCCATCGTCAAAGCAGCGTTCCGCGCGCGCGATCGCTCCAGCCCTGGTCCCGGTCATTCCAGCCTTCTCCACCCATCTTCGGCCGCAAGCTTCGCAGGCATCGGCGACGGCGTGAAGACGGGCGGGGGTTGCCCGGCGGCATGCGGCGCGCGAGGCTGCGCCCGTCAGGCGGGAAGGGATGAGGATGGCGGGGCCGACGCAGCGACTGGCGGAATGGATCGCCGATCTGCCGGTCGACCGCACGGCCGCCGTGGCGCCGCTGGCCATCGCCGGTCTGCGCGACGCCATCGGCGTGATGCTCGCCGGATCGGTGGAGGAAACACCGCGTCGCGTCGCCGCGACCGCTGCGCGCTGGGGTGCCGGCGGTTCGCGCCTGCTGGGGACGCGAATCGCCCTGGCCGCACCCTGGGCCGCGCTGGTGAATGGCGCGGCGGCGCATGTGCTGGATTACGACGACACCTTCAACCCGCTGCATGGCCACGCCACCGCCGTGCTGGTGCCCGCCATCCTCGCTTTGGGCGAGGAGCGCCAGGCCGCGGGCCCCGCGCTGCTGGATGCGTTGGTCGTCGGTCTGGAAGTGATGGCCTGCATCGGCCGCGGCGTGAATCCGCGCCATTACGGGCTGGGCTGGCACGCCACCTCCACCATTGGCACGATCGGCGCGGCGGCGGCCTGCGCGCGGCTGCTGGGGCTGGATGCCGGGCAGGCGGGGCATGCGCTCAGCCTCGCCACCAGCATGGCCAGCGGCAGCCGCATGCAGCTCGGCGCCATGGCCAAGTCCGTGCATGCCGGCCTCGCCGCGAAATCGGGCCTGCTGGCGGCGATCCTCGCGGAGCAGGGCATCGATGGCGCGGCGGAGGCGCTGGCCGGCCGTTGGCGCTTCGTCGAGATGTTCGCGGGCGCCGAAGTAGCGGAGGGGGCGATGGACCCGCCCGGCGACAATGCGCCGCTGGCCATTGAGGCCTTGGGCATCAGCTACAAACCCTATCCCACCTGCGCGGCCACGCACCTGTCGCTGGACGCGCTGCTGGCGATGAAGGTGCCGCCTGCCGAGATCGCCGCGATCGAGACGGCCCTGCCCGCGGTGCTCGCCGGCAACCTGATCCATCCCGATCCGCGCACGGGGATGCAGGCACGCTTCAGCATGGAGTATTGCCTGGCGACGGCGGCACTACAGGGACAGGTGGCGCTGGCGGATTTCGAGGGGGATGCGATCCACCGCGCCTCCATCCGCGCCTTGATGCCGCGCATCACGATGCGCGCGCTGCCGGATGCCGACCCGCGCCCGCCGACGCAGGTGACTCTGCATCTGCGCGATGGCGGCACGCTGAGCGAAACACGCAGCATCCGCCGCGGCGCGGCCGGGAACCCGATGACCGAGGCGGAGCATCTGGCGAAATTCCGCGATTGCGCGGCGCGCGTGCTCAGCCCCAGAGCGACCGAAGACGCCCTGTCCGCCATCGCCGCGCTGGCGGAGGGCGGTGATGCCGCAACCCTCGTGACGAAACTGGTGCCCTCCACATGACCTTCACCACCGATGCGCTGCTCGCCAGCATCCGCCCCTGGGTGGAGCATGAAACGCCGACCGATGCGCCCGATGCCGTCTCCGCCCTGATGGCGAAGGTCGCCGCGGAGGCCGGCGAGGCGGGCGCGCATGTGGAAATCATCCCGGGCCGCGACGGCATGGGCGACCATGTGTTGCTGCGCTCGCCCTGGGGCGGCGATGCGCCGGGCATCCTGGTGCTGTCGCATCTGGATACGGTGCATCCCATGGGCATGCTGGCGCGCATGCCCTTCCGGGTGCAGGACGGCATCGCCTACGGCCCCGGCATCTACGACATGAAGGCCGGCGCGCGGCTGGCCTTCGAGGCCTTCCTCTCCTTCCTGCGCGCCGGCACGCCGACGCCGCTGCCCATCACCTATCTGTTCAATGCGGATGAGGAGGTGGGCAGCCCGACCAGCAAGGACCTGATCCGCGACCTCGGCGGTAAGGCCAGGTATGTGCTGGTGACGGAGCCGGCGCGGGAGGGTGGCAAGATTGTCACGGCCCGCAAGGGCGCCGCGCGTTTCGACCTTGTGGTGAAGGGCCGCGCCGCGCATTCCGGCAGCCGGCACCAGGACGGCCGCAGCGCCATTGGCGAGCTGGCACGGCAGATCATCGACCTGCATGCGATGACGGATTACGAGCGCGGCGTCACCGTGAATGTCGGCGTCGTCGCTGGCGGCACGCGGGCGAATGTGGTGGCGGAAGAAGCCCGCGCCGCCGTCGACATGCGCCTGCCGACGCCAGCGATCGCGGAGGAGATGCTGGCGCGCATGCAGGCGCTGCGTCCGCATGGCCCGGATGTGACGCTGATGCTGACCGGCGGGTTGAACCGTCCGCCCTATGAGAAGACACCTGCCATCGCCGCGCTGTTCGACCATGCCAAGGCGCTGGCGGCCGAGATCGGCTTCGAGTTGCAGGACCTGAAGACAGGTGGCGGCAGCGACGGCAATTTCTGCGCCGATCTCGCGCCGGTGCTCGATGGGCTGGGCGCCGATGGCAAGGGCGGGCATACGGATTTCGAGCAGATCTATCTGGAAAGCCTGGTGCCCCGCGCGCTGCTGCTGCGGCGGTTGATGGAAACCCTCAACTGATCCGGCTCGGGTCGATCTCCACCTGCTTCACGTCATAGGCGCGCAGCTCCGCGTAGTAGCGCGGCAGTTCGGCGGCAAACAGGCCGCGGGTGATGCCCGCGGCCAGGCGCGGCACGGCGATGCCCATGGCGTTGATGGAGGCGCCGGCGGGGCCGAAGGACAGGGTGGTGCCGATGCCGAACAGATGGATGTCGCGCATCCAGGGGGTCTCGCCCGGCACGCGCTCGATGAAGCTGTAGTCGTCGGCCAGGTAGGGGAATTCGCCGAGGCGCGGATTGGCTTCCTCCGCCGGCGGTGTGTAGCGGTCCGACCAGCGGGCGATGTTGTGGGCGCAGCCGGCGAGTTCCGGCACCAAAGTCGGGTCCATCCGCACGCCGGTGCCGCAGATCAGGAAGTCGGCTTCGAAGTCGCCGCGAGGTGTGGTCAGCGTCACGCGCGCGCCATCGCTCCGCGCATCGGTCCAGGCACGGCCGACATGCATTGCGAAGTTGGGAAAATGCAGGACGCGCGCATAGGTGTCGGGCGGAAAACCCTCCCGCAGCCCCAGCACATGCGCCATGAAGCGCCAGCGCCATTCATCCGGCATCTCATGGATGTGGCGCATGAAGCCGGCGAAGGTGAGCCAGCGATAGGGCTGCACCACCATCGGCTCCGCCCGGCGGCAGAACAGATGCACCGCCGCCGCCCCGGCCTCCAGCGCCATCGCCGCATTGTCGAAGGCCGAGGCCCCGGCGCCGAGCACGGCCACCACCTTGCCGCGCAGCGCCGCGAAGTCGATCGGGTCGGCGCTATGGGCGCGCAGAGGACGGGGCAGGGCGGTGACGAAATCCGGCATCCACCAGACGCCGGCACCTTCCTGCCCCGTCGCCAGCACCACCTTGCGCGCGAGCATCGGGCCGTCGCTGGTCTCGACGGAAAGGCAGGGCAGCCCGTCATCCGTCCGGGCGGGCGAGATGCGCCCGGCATTCACCCCGTTGCGCACCGGCACGCCGACCACGCGGCGCAGCCACAGCAGATAGTCGTTCCAGAACTCCTTGGGGATGTAGCGCAGCGCCGCCCAATCCGCGGTGCCGAACTGCGCCTCATGCCAGGCCTGGTAGGTGAGGGAGGGCACGCCGAGATCGGGGCCGCTCTGGTCCTTCCAGGACCGCAGATTGTGCATCCGCGCATAGGTCTGCCACGGTCCCTCCTGCCCATAGGCCGCGCGGTCCAGCACCAGCAGGTTGCGCACGCGGTCGCGCATCAGGGCGAAGGCGGTGACCACGCCGCATTGCCCGCCGCCCACCACCAGCACATCCAGCACGGGCCGGCCGCCGCTGGTCTTGGGTTGCAGCCAGTCCATGCGCGGATGCGCGATCAGGTCCAGGTCGCGCCGCGCGTCGTGTTCCAGGGCCGCAAGGCTGCGGGGTGCGGGCAAGGCGAATCGCTCCTGATGGGTCCTCGAGAATGGTCGGATTTCGCGCCGCTTCCAGCCCCGTGATGGATGCGGAAATCGTATGCAGTGTTGCATTGCTGCGTATACCGGCATCGCCTGCTTGCCCTCCACGCAACGCGGCGCGGCGGCGTGGTTTGAGTCGCGCGATCCCGCTTGTCAGCCACCATTGTTTGTTGCCACGCTGCGGCCATGCAGGAGAAAGCCCTTCCCCGATCGGCCGCACTCGCGCCCTCACCGATCTGGTGGCGGCGATGGGAAGTGCCGACCTGGGGCGTGGCCTTCGCCATCTATGCCGCCTGGTTCGCCCTGGTCTGGTTCCATACCAGCATTCCCTGGCCGCTGCAGGTGCTGGGCGGGGCCTATGTGCTGGCCTGGCACTTCTCGCTTCAGCATGAGGCGATCCATGGCTGGCGCAGCATTCCCCGCTGGCTGCGCACGGCGATGGTCTGGCCGCCCATCGGCGGCTGGTTTCCCTTCGAACTCTACAAGCGCAGCCACACCGCGCATCATCGCAACACGGTGCTGACCTATCCCGGGGAGGACACCGAAAGCGTCTATCACCGCCAGGACGACTGGTCCGGCTATTCACGCCCCTGGCGCATGGTGCTGCTGTTCAACCAGACTTTGCTCGGCCGGCTGACGATCGGGCCGGTGCTGCGGCTGCGCAAGCTGGTGCTGACCGAATGGGCCAAGCTGCGCGCCGGGGATTTCCGGGATGTGCCGGTCTGGCTGCGTTTCTTCGCGGGCCTCGCGGTGGTGCTGTGGTTCGTCTCCGGTGTCGCCGGCATGCCGGTCTGGCACTACTACCTGGTCTTCGTCCTGCCCGGGCTGAGCCTTGGCCTGCTGCGCGCCTTCATCGAGCATCGCTGGGGCCCCACGCCCGGCGAGCGCACGGCCAGCGTCGAATCCAACTGGGTCTTCGGCCTGCTGTTCCTGTGGAACAACCTGCACATCGTCCACCATCTGTACCCGCAGATGGCCTGGTTCGAGATTCCCGGCTTCTGGCGCCGCCATCGCGAGAAGCTGCTGGAACATAACGGCCACTACGTCTTCCCCGGCTATTTCGACATCGCGCGTCGCTGGCTGCTGAAGCCGGTCTTCGTGCCCGCGCATCCCGCGCGCTGAACAGGAGCATGCACATGTTGAATCGTCGTCACCTGCTGGGCGCTGGCGTGACCACCGGCCTGGCGCTGGCCGCGCCGGCCACGCTGCGGGCGCAGACCACCTTCACCTTCCGGCTGCACAGCTTCTCCTCCCCCACCGCGCTGGACCACACGCTGCATCTCGACCCCTGGGCGGCGAAGGTGGCGCAGGAATCCGGCGGGCGCATCAAGATCGACGTCTTCCCCGCCATGCAGCTCGGCGGCCAGCCGCGCGACCTGGTGCAGCAGTTGGAAGACGGCGTGGTCGATATGATCTGGACCGTCCCCGGCTTCACCCCCGGCCGCTTCATGGGGACGGAGGGGCTGGAACTGCCCTTCCTGAACACCGGCCTGTCGGCCACCGAAAGCCCGGCGGCGATGGAGTTCATCGCCAAGCACCTGGCCGATACCGAATATCGCGGCATCAAGATCATCGCCGTCCATGCGACGGACCGCGCGCTGGTCCACACCTCCCGCAAGCCGATCCGAACCATGGAGGATTTCCGCGGCCTCAAGCTGCGCGTCGCCGGCCGTTTCATTGGGGAGGCTGTCACGGCGCTCGGCGGCACGCCCGTCGGCATCCCGCTCGGCGGCGTCTATGAGGCGACGGCGCGTAACCAAGTGGACGGCTTCCTCATCAACTGGGCCATCACGCATCCCTTCCGCCTGTATGAGGTCGCGAAATTCCACAGCGAGCCGCCGGGCGTCGGCCTGTTCCAGGGCATGATCCTCACCTTGATGAACGGCCGCAGCTACAACCGCCTGCCGCCCGATCTGAAGGCGGTGATCGACGCCAATTCCGGCCCCGCGCTCGCTGCCAATCGCGGCGCCATCTGGGACACGCAGACCAAGCCCGCCGTCGACGCGACCCTTGCTGCCGGCAACGAGATCATCGCCATCGGCGATGCCGAGAAGGCCCGCTGGCGCACCGCCGTGCAACCCGCCTACGACGCCTGGATCGCGGAGATGACCCGCCGTGGCCGCAACGGTCGCGCGATGTTCGAGGATCTTCAGGCCATCACCGCCAAGCACGGCCGCGCATGAGTCTGGACTCGCTGCGGGCCGGTTTCACCCGGCTCGCGGTAGGCTGCGCCATCCTGGCGGGCTTTCTCCTGTTGGCGGCCGTGGCGGTCACTACCGCTTCCGTCCTGCGCGGTGCCTTTGGCCGGCCAATCCTGGGTGACAGCGAGATTGTCGAGATGCTGCTGGGCGTGGCTATCGCCTTGTGCATGCCGCTCTGCGAGATGAAGGGCGCGCATGTGGTGGTGGATTTTTTCACCCAGAAACTGCCCGCGCGCGGCATTGCCGGGCTGGACGCGGTGATGCGTGCCATCGCCGCGCTGGTGGTTGCGGTGCTGGCCTGGCGGCTGGCCATTGGCGGCTACAATATGTGGGATCGCGAAAGGGACACGATGTTCCTGCAACTGCCCTTCTGGTGGGGCTATGCGGCGGCAGCGCTCGGCATGATGGCCTGGAGCCTCTGCGCCGGCTTTGTCGCGATCGAGGGGCTGTTGCGGCCGCGCCGCGCGGCATGAGCAACTTCGCCATTGGGTTGACGATGTTCGGCGGCGCGCTGGCGTTGATCGCGCTGCGCATGCCGGTCGGCATCGCCATGCTGCTGGTGGGCGGGCTTGGCTATGCGGAGCTGTCCGGCTGGGACCGGCTGTTCGCCACGCTGAACACGCTGACCTTCAGCCGCTTCTCCGCCTATACGCTCTCCGTCATTCCGCTGTTCCTGCTGATGGGCGACTTCGCCACCAAGGGCGGCATGAACCGCGCCCTGTTCCGCTGCGCGCGCGCCTGGATGGGGCATTGGCGCGGCGGGCTGGCGGTGGCCAGCATCGGCGGCTGCGCGGCCTTCGGCGCCATCTGCGGCTCCTCCCTCGCCACCGCCGCCACCATGTCGCAGGTGGCGCTGCCGGAGATGCGGCGGCATGGCTATTCGCCGGCGCTCGCCACCGGCACGCTGGCCGCCGGCGGCACGCTCGGTATCCTCATCCCTCCCAGCGTCATCCTGGTGATCTACGCGATCTATACCGAGATGAGCATCGGCGCGCTGTTCATCGCCGCCGTGATCCCCGGCCTGATCGCCACCATCGGCTACATGCTGGTGGTCAATCTCTACAGCCGCCTCGTGCCCGGCGCCGCGCCGGCTGCGGAGCGGATGCCCTGGCGCGAGCGCATCCGCGCGACCGGGGAGGTCTGGCCGGTGATGCTGGTCTTCATCACGGTCGTCACCGGCATCTATGGCGGCTGGTTCAGTGCGACGGAGGGCGCCGCCATCGGCGCCGCGGCCACCGGCATCATCGCCGTGGCGCTGGGTGGCATGCGCTGGCAGGGTCTGAAGGAGAGCCTGCTCTCCACCGCCGAGACCACCGGCCTGATCTTCCTGGTGCTGCTGGGGGCGGAGTTGTTCAGCGCGGCGCTGGCGCTGTCGCATCTGCCCTCGGAACTGTCGGCCATGGTGGCGGCGCTGCCGGTGCCGCCGCTGGTGATCCTGGCGGCGATCCTGGTGGTCTACTTCATCCTCGGCTGCTTCATGGAAAGCATGGCGATGGTGCTGCTGACGCTGCCCATCTTCATCCCGCTGATGCTCGGCCTGGATTTCGGCATGGACCGCAATCAGGTGCTGGTCTGGTTCGGCATATTGGTGCTGATGAGCGTGGAGGTGGGGATGATCTCGCCACCCTTCGGCATGAACCTCTTCGTCATCAATGCCATGGCGAAGGACATTCCGATGGGGGAGACCTATCGCGGCGTGCTGCCCTTCTGCATCGCGGATATCCTGCGCATCGCCATTCTGCTGCTGTTCCCGGCGCTGTCGCTGTGGCTGCCGGGGCTCTGGTAGCTACACCGTCAGCAGCTTGCGCACCGCCACCTCATCGAGTGTGCCGGCCGGGCCGCCCAGCGCGACCTCGCCGCGCACCATCACCGCGATGGAATCGGCCAGCTCACGGGCGAAGTCGTAGTACTGCTCCACCAGGATCACGGCCATGCCGCGATCCTTCGCCAGGTGGCGGATGACGCGGGCGATGTCCTTGATGACGGAGGGCTGGATGCCTTCCGTCGGCTCATCGAGGATCAGCAGCCGCGGCCGGGCGCAGAGGGCGCGACCGATGGCGAGCTGCTGCTGCTGCCCGCCCGAAAGATCGCCGCCCCGCCGGCGCAGGAATTGCCGCAGGATCGGGAACAGGTCGAAGACCTCCGAATCCACCCCCGATCCACGCGGCGCGGCGGCCAGCGCGGTTTCCAGGTTTTCCTGCACCGTCAGGAAGGGAAAGATCTCCCGCCCCTGCGGCACATAGCCGATGCCGGCGCGGGCGCGTTCCGCCGGGCCCAGCCGCGTCACGTCGCGGCCTTCCCAGGTGATGCTGCCGGCGCGCACCTTCTCCAGCCCCATGATGGCCCGCAGGAGGGAGGATTTGCCGACGCCGTTGCGGCCGAGCACGGCGGTGACCTTGCCCGGCTGCGCTTCCAGCGAGACGCCGCGCAGGCACAGGCTGGCGCCGTAGGACAGGTCGATCGAGGATACCGTCAGCATCTCAGCGCCCCAGATACACTTCGATCACGCGCTGGTCGTTCTGCACATGATCGATCGACCCCTCCGACAACACGCTGCCGTCGCACAGCACTGTCACGCGGCGGCCGAGGGCGCGGACGAATTCCAGGTCATGCTCCACCACCACCACGCTGCGCTTGCCGGCGATGCGGACCAGCAGGGCGGCGGTGTGCTCGGTCTCGGAATCTGTCATGCCGGCGACGGGCTCGTCGACCAGCAGCAGCTCCGGGTCCTGCATCAGCAGCATGCCGATCTCGAGCCACTGCCTTTGGCCGTGGCTGAGGATGCCGGCCAGGTCCTGCGCGCGCTCGGTCAGGCCGATCTCGGCCATGGTCTGCTCGATGCGCGTGCGGGCCTCGCCGTTCAGCTTCCAGCGCAGGCAGGCGATGGGGCCGCGCGGTGCCTTCAGCGCAAGTTCGAGATTCTCGAACACGGTCAGCGCGTCGAACATGGTGGGCTTCTGGAACTTCCGGCCGATGCCGAGATTGGCGATCCCGGCCTCGTCCATCCGCGTCAGGTCGGTCTCGCCGAACAGCACCTTGCCGGCGGTGGGGCGGGTCTTGCCGGTGATGACGTCCATCATCGTCGTCTTGCCCGCGCCATTGGGGCCGATGACGGAGCGCAGCTCGCCAGGCTCCACGATCAGCGAGAGATTGTTCAGCGCCCGGAAGCCGTCGAAGACCACCGAGACGCCATCGAGATACAGGCGGCGCCCTTCGCTCATCGGCCGCGCCCCTTGATCAACCCGATCAATCCCTTCGGCAGGAACAGCGTCACCGCCACGAACAGCCCACCCAGCACGAACAGCCAAAGATCCGGTGCCGCGCTGGTCAGCCAGGTCTTCAAGCCGTTCACCGTGAAGGCGCCGAGCACCGCGCCGACCAGCGTGCCGCGCCCGCCGACCGCCACCCAGATCACCGCCTCGATCGAATTGGCGGGGCTGAACTCGCCCGGATTGATGATGCCGACCTGCGGCACGTAGAGCGCGCCGGCGACACCCGCGAGCATGGCGGACAGCACGAAGGCAAACAGCTTGTGGCTGGTGGTGTTGTAGCCGAGGAAGCGCACGCGGCTCTCGGCATCGCGGATCGCCGTGAGCACGCGGCCGTACTTGCTGCGCGTCAGCCGCAGGCAGATCAGGAAGGACAGCACCAGCGCGATCAGCGAGGCGTAGAACAGCCCCGCCCGTGCGCCGGAGGTATTGAGGGCAAAACCCAGCAGCTCCTTGAAATCCGTGAAGCCGTTATTGCCGCCGAATCCCATGTCGTTGCGGAAGAAGGCGAGCATCAGCGCGAAGGTCATCGCCTGCGTCAGGATCGAGAGATAGACGCCGGTGATGCGGCTGCGGAAGGACAGGAAGCCGACGATCAGCGCCAGCGCGCCCGGCACCAGCACCACCATCAGCATGGCGAAGGGGAAACTGCCGAAGCCCAGCCAGTACCAGGGTAGTTCCTGGTAGCCGAGGAAGACCATGAAGTCCGGCAACACCGGGTGACCATAGACCCCGCGCGGCCCGATCATCCGCATCAGGTGCATGCCCATCGCATAGCCACCCAGCGCGAAGAAGGCGCCGTGGCCCAGCGAGAGAATCCCCGCATAGCCCCAGGCGAGATCCAGCGACAGCGCCAGGATCGCGTAGCAGATCCATTTGCCCGTGATGGAGACGAGGAAGTCCGAGACATGCAGCGGGTTCGTCACCGGCAGCAGGTTCAGCAGCGGCATGATGCCGAGCAGCAGCACGAAGATGGCAAGCCCTGCCCGCAGGCCGAGCCGCAGCCGCGCATCGGCGGCGATGGGTGACATGGCGAGGCTCATGCGTCCGCCGCCCTCCCTTTCTGGGCAAACAGCCCGCGCGGCTTGCGCTGGATGAACAGCATCGCCGCCACCAGCACGAAGACTTTTGCGAGCACGGCACCCGCCCACGGCTCAAGTATCTTGTTGATGGTGCCAAGCCCGAAGGCGCCGACCAGCGTCCCGGCCAGTGAGCCAACGCCACCGAAGACAACGACCAAAAAGCTGTCGATGATGTAGCCGGTGCCGAGGTTGGGAGAGACGTTGTCGATCTGGCTCAGCGCCACGCCGGCGATACCGGCGATGCCCGATCCGAAGGCGAAGGTCAGCGCATCGACGCGCCCCGTGCGGATGCCCATGGAGGACGCGATGGCGCGCTTCTGCGTCACCGCCCGCATCTCCAGCCCGAAGCGGGTGAAGCGGATGGCGGCGACCGTCAGGCCCAGGATCACCAGGGAGAAGACCAGGATCCACAGCCGGTTCTGCGTCACCGCGATGTCGCCCGGCAGCATCAGCGTGCCCTGCATCCAGGCCGGGCTGATGATTTCGCGGTTCTGCGCGCCGAAGGCGAGGCGTACCGATTGCTGGATCATCATGCCGACGCCGAAGGTCATCAGCAGCGTCTCCAGCGGCCGGCCATAGAGGTGGCGGATCAGCCCGCGCTCCATCGCCGCGCCGCAGGCCGCGGTCACCAGGAAGGCGGCGGGCACGGCCAGCGGCAGCGACCAGGGCTGCAGCATGGGAATGCCGCGCAGCGCTTCCTGCACGATGAAGGTGGTGTAGGCGCCGAGCATGACGAACTCGCCATGCGCCATGTTGATCACGCCCATGACGCCAAAGGTCACGGCCAGCCCCAGCGCCGCCAGCAGCAGCACGGAGCCGAGCGACAGGCCCTGGAACAGTGTTTCGGCCGCGCGGCGCACCGCCAGGCGCTGGTCGATCGCGGCCACCGCTTCCTCGATCTGCGCGGCGATGGCGGGGTTCGTGGCGCGCGCTTCCAGCAGCACCGCACGGGCCTCGGGCGAGGCGGTGGCGCCCAGCGCCGTCACGCCCAGCAGCTTATTCTCCGGATCATTCGCCATCAGCCGCGACGCGGCCAGCGCCAGGGCGATGCGCGCGCGGATCGCCGGCACCGTCTCCCGCGCCAAAGCCGTGTCGAGCAGCGGCACATTCTCGGCGGAGCGGCTGCGGAACACCGCCTCAGCCGCGGCCTGGCGTTCGGCGGGATCGGGCGAGACCAGCTGCAGCCGGCCGAGCGCGCCGCGCAGCGCCACGCGCACGCGGTTGTTCAGGCGCACGACCTCGGCCCCGGTGGCATCGGCTGCCGCACCGGTCAGCGCATCGGTCGCGCCGGCCCCGTCGCGAATCAGCAGCGCTCCATCCGCCCGGCGCAGCAGTCGCCCATCATTCAGCGCGCGCAGCAGGGGCAGGGCCCGCGGGTCGCCGCTGGCGCCGAGCCGGTCCACGGACTCCGCCGTCTGGTTGAAGCCGGTGCCGAGCCCTGTGAGCCCCGCGGTGAAGGCGTCCTGCGCGCGCGCCGGCAGAGCCAATGCGAACAGCAACAGGAAGATGAGGACGGGATGCTTCATGTGGATCAGGCGGGGGCGGCGCCAGGCCGCCCCCTGATTCTCAGCCGCGGCGCCGGTTCGCATTCTCCGGGATGAAGGGCGACCAGTTCTCGGCCGGAATCGCGTTCGGCGTCTTCCAGACGATGTTGAACTGCCCATCCGCCTGGATCTCGCCGATCATCACCGGCTTCGACAGGTGATGGTTGGCGTGCATTTCCTCGGTGTAGCCGCAGGGGGCGTCCACCTTCTGGCCGATCATCGCGGTGCGCACCGGGTCGACGGCGGTGGTGCCGGCCTTGGCCACGGCCTGCGCCCACATCTTGAAGCCGGTGAAGGTGGCCTCCATCGGGTCGTTGGTCACGCGGCGCGGGTTCTTGATATAGGCCTGCCACATCGCCTTGAACTGCGTGTTCGCCGGGCTGTCGACGGACATGAAGTAGTTCCAGGCCGCCAGATGGCCCACCAGCGGCCGCGCATCGATGCCGGCCAACTCCTCCTCACCGACGCTGAAGGCGACGGAGGGGATGTCTTCCGCCTTGATGCCCTGGTTGCCCAGCTCGCGATAGAACGGCACGTTGGCGTCGCCATTGATGGTGGAGACGATGGCGGTGCGCTTGCCCTCGCCCGCGAAGCGCTTCACGCGGCTGACGATGCCCTGCCAGTCGCTGTGGCCGAAGGGCGTGTATTCCTCGAGGATGTCGGAATCCGGGATGCCCTTGCTGTTCAGGAAGGCGCGCAGGATGCGGTTGGTGGTGCGCGGGTACACATAGTCCGTGCCGAGCAGCGCGATGCGCTTGGCCTCGCCACCATCGGGGCCCATCAGATATTCGACGGCCGGGATCGCCTGCTGGTTCGGCGCGGCGCCGGTGTAGAAGATGTTCTTGCTCTCCTCCTCGCCCTCGTACTGGACGGGATAGAACAGCAGGCCGTTCAACTCCTCGAACACCGGCAGGACGGATTTGCGGGACACGCTGGTCCAGCAGCCGAAGGTCACATCGACCTTGGAGACGGCGAGCAGTTCGCGCGCCTTCTCCGCGAACAGCGGCCAGTTGGAAGCCGGGTCCACCACAACCGCTTCCAGGCGGCGCCCCAAAATGCCGCCGGCCGCGTTCTGCGCCTCGACCATCATCAGCACCGTGTCGCGCAGCGCGGTCTCGCTGATCGCCATGGTGCCGGAGAGGGAGTGCAGGACGCCAACCTTGATCGGCGCGGACTGGGCGAAGGAGGGGCGGATGGCAGGGGCAGCCAGGGCGGCGCCGAAGCCGGCCAGGGCAGCGCGCCGCGTGATGGGCAGGCGATGGATCATTTTTTTGAAGCCTCCTCGGGGTGCATGAAGCGGCGGCGCTGGGCCGCCCCGGGGCGCTCATTGCGAGATATGTGCCACGGCATCGCATACGATCCGCTCCGCGCATTCCTTCCGTTTCCGCAAATGCCGCTTTCGTGGATGCCTGCGAATCGCGCGATTTCTGCATAGCGCCTGTTCGCGGCGCATGCGGATTGGGCAGATGACCGAAGTCTGGCCGCCTGAGCCGGGCCATGCCATCGTCATGGCGATGAATCCCGAGACTCGCCACCAACGTGCCCGCGGGCGTGCCGAACTGCGCCTGGCCGCCGCACCCGGCGGCGCGCGCATCCTCCACCTGTTCCAATCCGCCCCGCTGCGCATGCTGTTCCCGGATGCGGACCCCAGCGAGCCGAAGCAGGTGGCGATGGTGAATGTCGCCGGCGGCCTGGCGGGTGGGGACCGGCTGGACGTGTCGCTGCGGCTCGATGCCGCGGCGCGGCTGACCGCCACGACCCCGGCGGCCGAAAAAATCTACCGCAGCCTCGGTCCGCAGACGGAAATCGCGGGAATCCTCGATGTCGCGGAAGGCGCCGTCTGCGAATGGCTGCCGCAGGAGACCATCCTGTTCAACGACGCCCGGCTGACCCGCAGCCTGGACATCGCCCTGGCGCCCGGCAGCCATCTTCTGGCGGCGGAGATGCTGGTCTTCGGCCGCGCCGCGCGGGGCGAGGTCTTTGCCGCCGGCGCGCTGGCGGATCGCTGGCGCATCCGGCGTGGGGGGAAGCTGCTTTGGGTCGAGGCCCTGAAGCTGGATGCCGCCGCCCTGTCGCACCGCTTCACCCTGGATGGCGCTGGCGCCATGGCAACGCTGGTGCTCGCCATGCCGGAGGCCGCGGCGCATCGCGACCTGGCGCGGGATCTGGCGGGCGGTGGCGCCGGGCTGGTGGCCCCCGGCCTGCTCGTGGCACGCTGGCTCGGGGAGGCCGGTTCGGTGCGCGCCAACCTCGCCGCCGCCATCTGTGCCCTGCGCGCAGCGGCCCTCGGCCTGCCGCCGGCGCTGCCGAGGCTCTGGCGCGCATGATGTGGCACAGGGCATGCTTGGAATTCGACGGAGGTGACGCATGAACCTGACGCCGCGTGAGAAGGACAAGCTGCTGGTCGCCATGGCGGCCACCGTCGCGCGACGGCGGCTGGAGCGTGGCGTGAAGCTGAACCATCCGGAGGCCGTGGCCCTCATCACCGACTATGTGGTGGAAGGCGCCCGCGACGGCCGCAGCGTGGCCGAGCTGATGCGTGACGGCGCCACGGTGGTCACCCGCGACCAGGTCATGGAGGGCATCGCCGAAATGATTCACGAGATCCAGGTGGAAGCCACCTTCCCGGACGGCACCAAGCTCGTCACCGTCCACGAGCCCATCCGATGATCCCGGGCGAGCTGTTCCCCGCCGCAGGCGAGATCGAGTTGAACGTCGGCCGACCCACGACAGAGATCGAGGTTGCCAATACTGGCGACCGCCCGATCCAGGTCGGCAGCCACTACCATTTCGCCGAGACCAATCCCGCTCTGCGCTTCGACCGCGCCGCGGCGCATGGCCAGCGCCTCGATATTCCCGCCGGCACCGCCGTGCGCTTCGAGCCGGGCCAGTCGCGCAGCGTGCGGCTGGTGCCCTATGCCGGCGCGCGCATCGTGCACGGCTTTCGCGGCGAGACGGAGGGGAAGCTCTGATGCCCGCGAAACTCTCTCGCCGCGCCTATGCCGGCATGTATGGCCCGACCACCGGCGACCGGCTGCGTCTGGCCGATACCGACCTCATCATCGAGGTGGAACGCGACCTGACGACCTACGGCGAGGAAGTGAAATTCGGGGGCGGCAAGGTCATCCGCGATGGCATGGGCCAGTCCCAGGTCACGCGTGCCAACGGCGCGGTGGACACGGTCATCACCAATGCGCTGATCCTCGACCACAGCGGCATCTACAAAGCCGATGTGGG
Source organism: Falsiroseomonas oleicola (assembly GCF_019029495.1). GTDB lineage: Bacteria > Pseudomonadota > Alphaproteobacteria > Acetobacterales > Acetobacteraceae > Falsiroseomonas > Falsiroseomonas oleicola. Next base: position 209,606 of record NZ_JAERQM010000006.1, on the reverse strand, counting down.
GCTGAAGGACGGGCTGATCCACAGCATCGGCAAGGCCGGCAATCCGGATACGCAGCCGGGCGTCACCATCATCATCGGCCCGGGCACCGAGGTGCTGGCGGGTGAGGGGCGCATCCTGACGGCGGGCGGCATCGACCCGCATATCCACTTCATCTGCCCGCAGCAGATCGAGGAGGCGCTGGTCTCCGGCATCACCACCATGTTCGGCGGCGGCACCGGTCCGGCGCATGGCACGCTCGCCACCACGGCGACGCCCGGCCCCTGGCACCTCGCCCGCATGCTCCAGGCGGCCGAGGCCTTTCCGATGAATCTCGGCTTCCTCGGCAAGGGCAATGCCGCATTGCCCGATGCGCTGCAGGAGCAGATCCGCGCCGGCGCCTGCGGCCTGAAACTGCATGAGGACTGGGGCACCACCCCCAAGGCGATCGACACCTGCCTGAAGGTCGCCGATGCCTTCGACATCCAGGTTGCCATCCATTCCGACACGCTGAACGAAAGCGGCTTCGTCGAGGACACCATCCGCGCCATCGGCGGCCGCGCCATCCAGGCCTTTCACACGGAAGGCGCCGGTGGCGGCCACGCACCCGACATCTTACGAGTTATCGGCGAGCCGAATTTTCTGCCGTCCTCGACCAATCCGACGATGCCCTATACGCGCAACACGGTGGATGAGCATCTCGACATGCTCATGGTGTGTCATCACCTCGACCCGCGCATTCCGGAAGACGTCGCCTTCGCCGAAAGCCGCATCCGCAAGGAGACGATCGCGGCGGAAGACATCCTGCACGACCTCGGCGCCATCAGCATGATGTCCTCCGACAGCCAGGCGATGGGGCGGGTGGGGGAGGTCATCATCCGGACATGGCAGACCGCGCATAAGATGAAGCAGCAGCGCGGCCGGCTGCCCGGTGAGACGGGTGACAACGACAATCTGCGCGTACGGCGCTACATCGCGAAGTACACGATCAACCCGGCCATCGCGCAGGGCATCGCGACGCATGTTGGCAGCATCGCCGTCGGCAAGCTCGCGGACCTCGTGCTGTGGTCGCCCGCCTTCTTCGGCGTGAAGCCGGACTACGTGCTGAAATGCGGCACCATCGCCATGGCGCCGATGGGCGATCCCAATGCCTCCATCCCGACGCCGCAGCCGATCCACTACCGCCCGATGTTCGGCGCCTATGGCCGCGCCAATACGCTGTCCTCCGTCACCTTCACCAGCCAGGCGGCGCTCGATGGCGGCATCGCCGAACGGCTGGGCCTTCAGCGTCCAATGCTGGTCGTGGCGAATACCCGCCAGATCGGCAAGCGCGACATGGTGCTGAACGATGCACTCCCGAAAATCGAGGTCGATGCGGAAACCTATGAGGTCCGCGCAGATGGCGAATTGCTGGTCTGCGAGCCCGCCACCGTGCTGCCGATGGCGCAGCGCTACTTCCTGTTCTGAGAGAGCCCATGCCGCAAGCCCGCGCCATTGCCGTCCACCCCGCCGGAAGCTGGCCGGAGGCTGAAGCGAAAGACAGCGTGACGGTCGATTTCGATGACCGTTTCCGCCGCCGCAAGGTCTATCTGACCGATGGCGGCGGCAGCTTCCTGCTCGACCTCGCCGAGGCCACTGTGATGCGGGAGGGCGATGGGCTGGAACTGGAATCCGGCGGCTTTATCCGGCTGCGCGCGGCGGCGGAGGATCTGGTGGCCATCACCGCGGCGACGCCCGCTCTGCTGCTGCGCCTCGCCTGGCATCTCGGCAACCGGCATCTGCCGACGGAGCTGGATGGCGACCGAATCCTGATCCGCCACGACCACGTCATCATCCGCATGCTCGAAGGTTTAGGCGCCACGCTGCAAAAAGTGCGCGCGCCCTTCAATCCGGAAGGCGGCGCCTATGGCGAGCACAACCGCCTGCCGGCACATCCGCATGGTCACCACGGCCACGACCATGACCACCATCACCACGAGCACTGACCTCGGCGCGCTCGCGCGGCTGCTGGCCTGGCTGTCGCCCGCCTATCCCACCGGCGCCTTCAGCTACAGCCATGGGCTGGAGATGGCGGTGGAGGAAGGCGCGGTGACCGACCGCGCCGGCCTGGTCGCCTATGCCGAGGCCGCGCTGGCGCATGGCGCGGGGGCGGTGGATGGCGGGCTGCTGGCGCTGTCCTGGCGCGCTGCCGCGGCCGGTGATGCCGCGACGCTGGACGAGCTCGCCGAACTCGCCGCGGCGCTGCGCGGCACGGCGGAGCTGGCGCTGGAGGCAACGCAGCCCGGCGGCGCCTTCGCCATCGCCACCAATGCCGCCTGGCCGCATGCGGATTTTCGCGCATTCACCCTGCGCCATCCCGGGCGCCTGACGCATGCGGTGGCCTACGGCGCCGCCGCCGGCTTCCATGGCATGCCGCTGCGTGAATCCTGTTTCGGCTGGCTCGCCGCCTTCGCCGCCAACCTGGTCTCCGCCGGGGTGCGCCTGGTGCCGCTCGGCCAGACCGATGGCCAGATCGCCACGGCCGCCTTGCTGCCCGCGCTCGCCGCCGCGACCGATGCCGCTTTGGCGGTGACATCGGCGGAAGACATCGGCAGTGCGTCGCCCATCATCGACCTGTTCTCGCTGCGCCACGAGACGCAATACACAAGGCTATTCCGCTCATGAGTAATGGTCCCTTCCGCGTCGGCATCGGTGGCCCCGTGGGTTCCGGCAAGACCGCGCTGGTCGATCGCCTCTGCAAGGCGATGCGCGACAGCCACGACATCGCCGCCATCACCAACGACATCTACACCAAGGAGGATTCCGAATTCCTCACCCGCTCCGGCGCCCTGGCACCCGAGCGAATCATGGGTGTGGAGACCGGCGGCTGCCCGCATACCGCGATCCGGGAGGACGCCTCCATCAACCTCGCCGCCGTCGCCGAGATGTCCGGCCGCTTCCCGGCGCTGGAGGTGCTGTTCATCGAATCCGGCGGCGACAACCTGGCCGCGACCTTCAGCCCGGAACTGGCCGACCTGACGATCTACGTCATCGATGTCTCGGCTGGCGACAAGATCCCGCGCAAGGGCGGGCCGGGCATCACCCGGTCCGACCTGCTGGTCATCAACAAGACCGATCTCGCCCCGCTGGTCGGCGCGGACCTTTCCGTCATGGACCGTGACGCGAAGAAGATGCGCGGCGCGCGCCCCTTCATCTTCACCAACCTGAAGGCGAACCAGGGCGTGTCCGAGATCGCCGCCTTTGTCCTGAAATCCGGAGGTATTGCCTGATGCGCCGTCTTCTCACCCTCGCTGCCCTGCTGGCACCGATGCCCGCCTTCGCGCATGGCGCGGGCGACCATGTGCATGGTTTCGCCGCGGGCTTCCTGCACCCGGTTGGCGGGCTGGACCATGTGCTCGCCATGGTCGCGGTGGGGCTCTGGGCCGGGCTGCTCGGCGGGCGGGCGCTCTGGGCGCTGCCGGCGGGCTTCCTCGGCGCCATGGCGCTGGGCTTCGGGCTGGGCGCGGCGGATGTCGCGCTGCCGATGGTGGAGGCGGGCATCCTCGCCTCCGTCATCATCCTCGGCGCGCTGGTCGCGGCCTCCGCGCGGTTTTCCCTGATGCTGGCCGTGCCGCTGGTCGCGGTGTTCGGGCTGCTGCATGGCCATGCCCATGGCACGGAGCTGGCCGGGGCAGGGGCCTTCCCCTATGCGGCCGGCTTCCTGATCGCCACCGCCGCCCTGCATGCGCTGGGCGTCTTCGGCGCGCAGGCCATCACCAGCCGCATCGCGGTGCGCGTGGCGGGCGGCGCGATGGCGGCGCTGATGCTGGTGGTCGCGGGTCTCGGGTGAGCGAGCTTCGCCGGGCCGTCCTGGTTCCGGAACTGCTGGTCGGCGATCTGGCGGCCAGCCTGCGCTTCTGGTGCGGGCTGTGCGGCTTCCGCATCGCCTATGACCGGCCGGAGGACCGCTTCGCCTATCTCGACCGCGACGGCGCCCAGGTGATGCTGGAGGAGGCGGCCGGTCCCGGCCGCCGCTGGATCACCGGCCGGCTGGAAAAGCCCTTCGGCCGCGGCATCAATTTCCAGGTCGCGGTGGCGGATTGCGACCCGATCCTGACGGCGCTGGAGCAGGCCGGCTGGCCCCTGTATCTGGCGCCGGAGGAGAAGATTTATCGCGTGGAAGGCGGCGCCGTCACGGTGCGGCAGTTCATCGTGCAGGATCCGGATGGGTATCTGCTGCGGTTCTCGCAATCCTGCTAGGTCAGCGGCGTTCGCCCGTGCGCCGCAGTGCCAGGACGTGATGCAGGATGAGGTCGGTTCACACGGAATGGGGAATGGCCGGCGTCGCGGCGCTGCGGGAGCAGGTCTCGGTGCTTGTCATCGTGGATGTGCTGTCCTTCTCCACCGCGGTCGACGTGGCGGTGTCCAGGGGCGCCGCGGTGGTTCCCTTCGCGCATGGAGACCGCGACGCCGCGGAGATCGCCGCGAGGCGGGTGGGCGCCGCATTGGTTCACCCCAGGAGCGCCGCGGGCGGGCAGTTCAGCCTGTCGCCCGCAAGCCTGATGACCGTCGCGCCCGGAACAGTGTTGATGTTGCCGTCGCCCAATGGTTCGCGCCTTTCCCTGGCCGGCGGGGCGACGCCGGTTCTCACCGGCTGCCTGCGCAATGCCGCCGCGGTGGCGCGGGTCGCCCGTGCAATGGCCAGGGGTGGCACGATTGGCGTGGTCCCCGCCGGGGAGCGCTGGCCGGATGACAGCCTGCGCCCGGCCATCGAAGACCTGCTGGGCGCGGGCGCCATCATCCACCATCTGGGTCTTCCCTGCTCGCCCGAGGCGCGGGTCGCAGGCGATGCCTTCCTTTCGGCGGGCGACCAGCTTGCAGGATTGATCCGTGACTCGGCATCGGGGCGCGAACTTGTCGGCAGGGGCTTTGCCCGGGACGTCGATATCGCCCTGGAGATCGAAGCCAGCGACGTCGCACCGCTTCTGAGCCAGGGCGCGTACCGCGCCGCCTGACGGTGGGCGGGCTGCCCGGACTTCGTGCCGGGCGTGCCCTTCACCGTCAGGTGGCCGCCGGCCAGCGTGGCGCGGGGGCCGGGGCGGCGTGGCGTGCCGCCGATTCGGGCAGCGGATCCAGGCTGGCGCGACGGAACACCAGCGTGAACTCCGCCCCCATCTCGCTGTCCCCCGGCGCATTCGAGGCGACGATCCTGCCGCCCAGCCCGCGCATGATGGTGCGCGAGATGGACAGGCCAAGGCCGGTGCCCAGGCCGGGCGGCTTGGTCGTGTAGAAGGGCTCGAACAGCTTCTCCAGCACCTCGCTGCTCAGCCCGGGACCGGTATCGGTCACCCGCAGCGTCACCACCTCCGCATCCGTGCGGGACGGCGCCTCGGCGTCGATGCGCAGGCGGCGGCGGTCGGGCGGGCGTTCCAGCAGCGCGTCGCGGGCGTTCAGCACCAGGTTCAGCAGCACCTGTTCCACCAGGATGATCTGGCCGACCACCGGCGGCAGCAGGTCCGGCAGGCGGATCTGCACCTGGATGCCTGCATCGCGCAGCGCCTGGCCGGCCAGCACCATCATGCCCTGCACCGCCGCGCCGAGATCCACCGGCTCCAGCGCCGCCACATCGACGCGGGAGAAGGCGCGCAACTGCGTCACAATCGCTTTTGCGCGGTCGGCCTGGGCCATGATCCGGCGCAGCCGGGTCAGCGCTTCCTCCACCCCATCCTCGCCGGCCTCCAGCGCCTCCGCGGCGTTCTCGGCGGCCAGGGACATGATGGCGATGGGCTGGTTCAGCTCATGCGCCAGGCCCGCCGCCATCTCCCCCAGCGTCGCGAACTTTGCCGAGGTTGCAGCCTGCAATGCGAGTTCGCGCTCCGCGGAGATATCCTCCAGCGTTCCCGCCACCTCGATCCCATCGGGGTTGCGGCTGGTGGCGCGCAGGGTCTCGCGCAGCCACATCCAGGCGCCATCGGCGCGGCGGAAGCGGAATTCGGCGCTGGCCACCGCCTCCCGCCGCAGCCGGTCCTCCAGGTCGGGGCCGAGCGGCAGGGTTGTCGCGTCGATGCCGCGCTGCCGCCAGCCGGGGCGCAACGCGGCCTCCGCCGCCCAGCCGGTCAGCCGCTCGATGCTCGCGCCGATCTCGGTCAGCCGCAGGGCGCCGCCATTGTCGATGATGCCGCGATAGACGACGCCCGGCAGCGCCGCCTCCATCGCGCCGCCTGGCTGGGGCAGGGGGCGGCGCAGGAAGACCAGGGCCACGGCCAGCAGGCTGGCCAGCAGCGCCGCCAGATAGCCGAGCCAGCCCGCCAGCGTCGCATCCCGGGCGGCCGGTTCACGGTCATAGGCCGCCAGCAGCACCAGGTCCGGCGCCAGGGCGCCGGATGCCAGGGCCAGGGCTGGCAGGGCGGCCTCCGCCGGGCGCAGCAGCGCCTGGGGTCCGGCGGGTGGGGCGGGCCATGGCGCGCCGCCCGGGAAGCTGGCGCTGGCGGCCAGGGGCGTGCCATCGCGGCGCAGCAGCGCCAGCCGCATGCCGGGCAGCGGCGCCGCATCGGCCAGGGCCTGGTCCAGCCGGCGCGGATCGATCGCCACCACGGCGATGCCGGCGAACTGCCCGCGCGCATCGGCCAGAGCGCGGCTCGCCAGCAGGCTGCGCGGGCCGCCGGGCAGGGCCAGCAATGCGGGGCTGAGCAGGGGCGCGGGCGTGCCAGCGCGTTGCTGGCCGAAGATGTCCTGCCCGGCCAGGGATTGGCCAACCAGCGAGGCATGGCTGGCCCAGAGGATGCGCCCGGCCGCATCGGTGAACGCGCCGAACTGCACGCCATCCCGGCCGAGCCGTCCGGCCAGGGCCTGCGCCATGGCGGCATCCGGCGGGCGCTGGGCGGCGGCCTCCAGCGCGGTCGCGGCGGCCTCCAGCGGTGGGGCGATCAGGCGTCGCCCCGCCTCCAGCGCATGGCTGGCGCTGGCCAGCGCCGCTTCCGCAGCAGCGTCCTGCCGCTGCTGCGCAAACCAGGCCGCGCCGGTCCAGGCAAGCCCTATCGCCAGCGTCCCGCCCAGCAGGGCGGCGCGGCCGGGGCGGTGGGCGCCTGGTCGCGCCGCGAGGGGCTGCCGGTCGCGCGTGATGGAGGAACCCTTTCGCCGAGGGTGAAATGCCGTGAAGCCTGGCGACATATCGGCATTTTGCCGATTCGCGGTGCAGAATAGGCCATGCGGGGACGCCCCGCACGCGCCTCCCGATCCTCAGCCCTCGGCCCGCTCCAAGGCGGATAGACGAGCGGCCAGGTCATCCTCCCGGCAGAGCATCACGCCGGTGAGCCCGGCGCCGACGATCCGCTTGAAACGGTCGCCGAGCGGCACGCCATCGCCATTGTCGAGGTCGACCGCGATGCCGCCGGGTCCGGCCTCCGCCCGCAGCACGCAGCGCAGCGTCTCCCCGGGCGCGAGCGTCACGCCGCGCCAGGCCTCCACGCGCCGGCCCCGGGCGCGCAGCCGCAGGGCCAGCGGGGCGGGCGGGCCGCGCAGTTCCAGAACCAGGCGCATCGGCGTGCCCTCCGGCTGGTCGGCGGGCAGAGCGAGGGTGGCGACGCCGTCGCGCATCCAGACGCCCCAGTCCTCCTGCCACCACCAGGCCAGCCCCTCCCGCACTCGCTCGGCCCAGGCCATGTCGCGGGAGGGCAGGCCCTCGCCGCGCCAGCCCATCGGCAGGTGGCGGCCGAGCGGCAGAAAGGGCGGTGCCTGGGGCGCCTCGGCGGGGCTGGTCAGTGCTGCCAGAACCTCCCGCGCCGCATCGGGCCAGTCGCGGCGGGCGCCGGCGCGGTCGATGCGGGATTCCAGGAGCTCGCGCTGCGCCCGGTCGGTCAGCAGCATCTCCAGCTTCGCCACCAGGTCGGGCATGTCGCCGGGGGCGAAGAACAGGGCGCCGGGCGCGCCGGCCTCCAGCAATCCGGAATGCGCCGGTACCAGGGCCAGCTTGCCGGCCGCCAGGCTCTCGCTGACCGGCAGGCCCCAGCCCTCATGGAAGGAGTTGTAGACGGTGAACAGGCAGCGCCCATACAGCCCCGCCAGGGCAAGGTCGGACACGCCCGAGACCACCGAGATCTTGCGCCGCAGATCGGGCGAGCCCTCCAGCAACGCCAGCGCCGCCTCCGCCCGCCAGCCGGGGCGGCCGACGCAGATCAGGCGCGGGACATTGGCGGCGCCGAGCTGGCGGATCAGCTCCAGCCAGGCCTGGAAAACCATCAGGTGGTTCTTGCGCGATTCCAGCGTGGCGACGAACAGCACGAAGCGCTCGTCGGGGCGCGGATGGGGCAGGGCGGCCGCCGCCTGGGCCGCCGCCTGGGGGGAGGCACCGGATTCGGCCGCCAGCCGGATCAGCCCCGCCGGCGCCACCGGGCCGAGCGGCGCGGCGAAGCGGGCATGGTCGCCGATGGTCGCCTGCGAATTGGCCAGGATGCCATCCGCATGCAGCGACAGCGCGGCGAACCAGCGGGCATAGAGCCGCACGGTCAGGTCCAGGCAGTGTTCCGGCATGGCCAGCGGCACGCAGTCATGCACGAAGGCGACGTAGCGCAGCGGCGTCGCGGCGCGCAGCCGGCGCAGGCCGCGGAAATACTCCTGCACCCCCCAGGCATTGCCCAGCGAGCACAGGGTGCAGCCCGCGACGATCGGCGCATCCGGCCGGGCATCGGGGGTGACCAGGGCGGCGATGGCGGCCTGCCAGGCCGGATCATCCTCCCGCCCCCCCAGCCGCGACAGGGTCAGGACGCGGCGGAAGGCGGCTTCCTCCACATGCCACCAGCGCCAGGTGGAACCCTCGAAGCCAACCAGGATCACATCCGCCGGGCGGGCCGGGCTGGCCAGCAGGGCGCCGAGGATGCCCATCTGCACGCGCTGGATGCCGGTGGGGGTGCGGGCGGCGCGCAGATAGTCCAGCAGGTCGGTGACATCGAAGGCGAGCTGCACCGGCGTGCCGGTCGGGCGCGGGGCCGGCGCCAGCATGGGACCATCCGGCGCGGGCAGGGTGCGGTGGCGCATCAGCGCCACGACATGGCGCAGGTCGGCGCTGTGTGGCGCCAGGGCCAGGGCACGGGCCAGCGCCACGGCGGCCTCCCCACCCCGGCCCAGGTTGCGCAGCACATGGCCGGCCTGGAGCATCGGGTCGGGATCGTCGGGTGCCAGCAGGGCGGCGTGCCGGTAATGCTCCAGGGCTTCGTCCGGGTCGCCCTGTTCCTTGCGGGTATGGCCGAGCTGGACATGGATCTGCCAGTGGCGCGGGCGCAAGGCGAGGTAGTCGCGATAGGCGGCCTCGGCCTCCGCCCATCGCTTCGCGTCACGCAGCGCGTCGGCGCGGGCGCGGATGGCCTCGGGGGTCGGGGGCTCGGGTTTCGTCGCTTCGGCGTCGTCCTGCATGCCACGGAGATACCTGAACTACCGCCGGGACCAAACAGGCGATCCGCCCGCCGGTCCTGACTTCGCAAGCTGTGCGTTGCCTAGGCGTGCCAAGTCGGCAAAGAGTTGATTGCCGCATGTGTCGAAGGATGATCATGACGCCCAGCACCGAACGTGCCACCGAGGAACTGGCCGACGCACTGAACCGCCACGACATCCGGCGCGTCCTCATCATCGTATCCGGCCTGGAGAAATTCGGCGGGCCCAGCCTCATCGCGGCGGACATGGCCTGCACGCTGCGGTCTTTCGGCGTCTCGGTCCAGGTCGCCGGATGGGCGGTGAACGCGGATTATGTGCGGCAGGTACCCGGACTTGAGGATGCCGTTGCACTCGGCAGCGATCCCCGACCTGTCCGGGGGGGCGCTTTTGATCTGGTAATCACCCATGGCTGGATGACCAGTTCCTTCGCCCTGCTGGAGTGCGGCATCCGGTTTCGCTATCTCGTTCTTTGCTCCTTCTCCGCCTTCATGGACGGGGAGGCGATTTTCGGGCTGGAGGGGAAGGCCGACGCGCTGCTGTTCGCGGCGAAGCGGATCGGTGAGGTCCAGGAGCCGAGCCTGGTGTCCTGCCCCGCGCCGCGCATCAACTACCGCAATGCGGTCACACGCCTCTGGTTCAGGAGCGAGGCACGCCCGGCCAAGCTTAATAGGATTTGTATCGTAACGAACCACCCGTGCGCCGAGGTCAGGGCACTCCTCGACCTTCTGCCGGCGGTGGGCGTCGAGCCGACGTTGATCGGGCGTGGCGGGACGCCAAGGCTGATCGAACCGGATTTGATCGATCAGTTCGATGCTGTCGTGACAATTGGGCATACGGCCCAGAAGGCGCTGGCGCGTGGGGTTCCGGTTTTCTGCTACGACCACTTTGGCGGGCCAGGGTGGATCACCCGGGACAATATCGACGCGGCAGAAGCGGACACCTTTTCCGGGCGCTGGACGTCACAGCGGACAGCGCAGCAACTGCTCGATGAAATTGTTGGTGGACACCCGGCAGCGCTTGAGGCGGCGCCATCCCTGCGATCGCTCGCCCGCAATCGCTACGATATCGAGGAGCGGCTTTCGGCCTTGATCGGAAGCTTCCGTCACCGCGACGATTTTCGTGATTGCGGAGGGCCGGAGCACTGGAATTACCGGCGGATACTGCATTTTGCGATGCGGCCCATCAGCGCCAGGACGCCCTTTCCTCACGGCTACATGTTGAGCCCCCAGACACGGCAGGGCATGGCGGCCTTGCGGATTGAGCTGAGTGGCGATGCTCGGCTGCTGGATGTGTCACTGACCGAGCACAATGAATGCGTGTTTTTTGGCGCCCTGGGCGCTCAGTTCACGGGGCGTCTTCGCCTTCGTCTTTACGGCCACCATCCCGCGAGCCAGGTCGAGGCTGTTTCGGAGTCCGGCGAGGTGCAGACACTTCGCCTGAAGGCGGCCCTGACGAAATCAAACGACAAGAAGACCTTCCCGATCACGGTCCTCTCGGGGAGGCTGGCATTGAAGATTCGGGAGGGTACCAAGGCGCTGACGCTGAGGGTCACGCAGCCTGACGATTCGCCCTCGTCACTTCAGGGCAACCTCGACTTCGCGACGCTCAGCATCCTCTGCTGATTGGCGGAGCCCATGCCAGAAGCGGCGGATCGTGACCTATCCGCTCTCACGCGCGGACCTTCTGCAGGCGCGTGTTGCAAAGGACAGGACATCCATCAGGGTTCCAGACGCCGGCCGCTGCTCCCGTCGAACACATGAAAGGCGTCCCAGGGCAGGATCACTGGCAGCACCGCGCCGATGCCGTGCGCCGGGATCGGCAGGCGCACGGTCAGCGCCTCACCACCGTTGATGGTTCCGTGGATCACTGTCTCCGACCCCAGCGGCTCCACCAGATCCACCGCCAGATCCAGCCCACCCTCGCCGAGCTGGATGTGTTCCGGGCGGATGCCAAGCGTCAGCGGCATGCCGGCCGCCCCGGCGCGGGGGCCGTCGGGGAAGCCGATGGTCAGCCCGGCCTTCAGCGCGGCCGCCCCGCCGCCCGGCTCCAGCGTCGCGGCCAGGAAGTTCATGGCGGGGGAGCCGATGAAGCTGGCCACATAGGTATCCGCCGGCCGGCCCCAGACCTCCATCGGCGAGGCGACCTGCGCGGCGCGGCCCTGATGCATCACGACAAGCCGGTCGCCCAGTGTCATCGCCTCCACCTGGTCGTGGGTCACGAACAGGCTGGTGACGCCGAGGCGCTTCTGCAGGCGGCGGATTTCGGCGCGCATCTGCACGCGCAGCTTGGCGTCGAGATTGGACAGCGGCTCGTCGAACAGGAACAGCTTCGGTTCGCGCACCACGGCGCGGCCCATGGCGACGCGCTGGCGCTGGCCGCCGGAAAGCTGGCGCGGCTTGCGGTCGAGAAGTGGGCCGATCTCCAGCATCTGCGCCGCCTCATCGACGCGGCGGCGTATTTCGGCGGGCTTCATGCCGCGGATCTTCAGGCCATAGGCCATGTTCTCGAAGACCGACATATGCGGGTAGAGCGCGTAGTTCTGGAACACCATGGCGATGTCGCGATCCGCCGGCTCCAGCGCCGTGACGTCGCGCCCATCGATGCGCACGGTGCCGGAGGTGGCTGTTTCCAGCCCGGCGACGATGCGCAGCAGGGTGGACTTGCCGCAGCCGGAGGCGCCGACCACGACGATCATCTCGCCATCGGCGACGTCGAGGTCGATGCCGTGCAGCACCTGGGTGGCGGCGAACTGCTTCTTGACGGAGGTCAGCGTGAGCGTGGCCATCTTACTTCTCGGTCTCCGTCAGGCCCTTCACGAACCAGCGCTGCATGAACACCACCACCGCCACGGGCGGCAGCATGGCGAGCACGGCGGTGGCCATGATGATGTTCCACTCATTCTGCGCATCGCCATTGCCGATCATCTTGGTCATGCCGACGACCACCGTCTCCAGGTCGCGATCGGTGACGATGAGCAGGGGCCAGAGGTACTGGTTCCAGCCATAGATGAACAGGATGACGAAGAGCGCCGCGATATTGGTGATGGACAACGGCAGCACGACATCCTTGAAGAAACGCAGCGGCCCGGCGCCATCGATCTTCGCCGCTTCCACATATTCGTCGGGGATGGTCAGGAAGAACTGCCGGAACAGCAGTGTGGCCGTGGCGCTGGCGATCAGCGGCACGACCAGGCCGGTCATGGTGTTGATGAGGCCGAGATTCACCATCACTTCGAAGGTCGGGATGATCCGCACCTCGACCGGCAGCATCAAGGTGATAAAAATCAGCCAGAAGGCGACCATGCGGCCGGGGAAGCTGAAGAACACCACGGCATAGGCCGAGAGCAGGGAGATCGCGATCTTCCCCACCGCGATCAGCACCGCCATGTTCAGGCTGTTCCACAGCATCACCCAGGCGGGGACGGAGCGCGTGGTGCGGGTGGCCTCGCCGCCCGTCAGCCAGGCGGAGACGTAGTTCGCCACCGCCTCCCCACCAAACCACAGCGGCACGTCGCCACGGCCGATGGTGGAGACGTCATGGGTGGAGCCCACGACCGTGATCCAGATCGGGAAGGCGAAGATCAGCACGCCGAGCGACAGCGAGATATAGGCGACCCAGCGGTTGCGCGCGTTGCGGCGGAGGGTGGCGCGGGCGAGGCGATCCGCCTCCAGGTCCATGGTGGCGGACATCAACGCTTGCCCCATTGAGAGAAGGGTCGAATCCCGGCGGCCTGCCGCACTTCAGGCAGGCCGAGCGCGCGAAGGCGCGCCGCGCACAGACCATCCTGGCAACGGGTGCTGACCGCGGCCTGCGCGAAGCCAAGCGGCCGGAGGCCGCGCCCGGCGTTTGAGGGCATGTTAATAATGCACCTTCCGCTCGATGAAGCGGAACTGCACGGCGGTCAGCAGGATGACGATGGCCATCAGGATCACGCTCTGCGCGGCGGAACTGCCGAAATTCAGGTTTTGGACGCCGTCCACATAGACCTTGTAGATCAGGGTCGTGGTCGCCTGCCCGGGGCCGCCGCCGGTCAAGGCGTGGATCGTGCCGAAGGTGTCGAAGAAGGCGTAGACGATGTTGACCACCAGCAGGAAGAAACTCGTCGGGGCCAATAGAGGAAAGATGATGGTCCAGAAGCGCCGCATCGGCCGGGCGCCGTCGATCGCCGCCGCCTCCAGCACCGCGCGGGGGATCGATTGCAGCCCGGCCATGAAGAAGATGAAGTTGTAGGACACCTGCTTCCATGCCGCCGCAACCACCACCAGCGTCATCGCCTGGCCGCCATTCAGCTTGTAGTCCCACAGGATTCCCATGCCGTTGATCATACGGCCGAACAGCCCGATCTGCGGATGGAACATGAACAGCCACAGCACGGCGGCGATGGCCGGGGCCACGGCATAGGGCCAGATCAGCATGGTCTTGAAGAAGTTGGTGCCGCGGATCGCCTTGTCCGCCTGCACCGCCAGGAACAGCGCGATGCCGAGCGCGGAGAAGGCGACGGCAGAGGAGAACACCACCGTGTTCCAGCCGGCCGCGAGATAGGTCGGATCCGCCAGGATGTCGGAGAAATTCTCCAGCCCGACGAATTCGCGCGACAGGCCGAAGGCATCCTCCCGCAGGAAGGACCCGTAGATCGCCTGGCCGGCCGGCCAGAAGAAGAACACGCCGGTGATGAGCAATTGCGGCAGCAGCAGCAGCCAGGGCAACAGCGTCCCCTTGAAGATCACCTTCTTCCGCAACGCCGCGATCCCCCTTCAGAACGCAAAGAGGGTGGGCCCCATGCCCACCCTCCCATCAAGCCAGAAAGCCCGTATCAGCCGCCGCGATTCGCACGCTCGAAATTGCGCAGCACCGCATTGCCGCGCGTCGTCATCGCCGCCAGGGCCTGTTCCGGGGTCTGCTGGCCCTGGAAGGCCTTCTCCATCTCTTCCTGCATGATGACGCGGATTTCGACGAAGCCACCGAGGCGGATGCCGCGGGTGTTCTCCGAGCTCGCGCCGCGCAGCATCTGCTCGATCGGGATGTCGGCGCCGACATTGGCCGGCTGGGTGTAGAAGCCGCTGGCGCGGGCGGATTCGAAGCCGCTGCGCGTGATCGGCAGGTAGCCCGTGTCCATGTGCCACTTGCCGGCCACTTCCGGGCGGGCCGTATAGGCGAAGAACTCGGCGACGCCGCGCAGCTCCGCCGCGTTGCGCTGGGTGTTCGGGCCGCGGTTCATCACCCAGAGGCTGGCGCCGCCGATGATGGCGTTCGCCGGCTGCGTGCCCTCATAGGTCGGCAGCATGGCGACGCCCCAGTCGAAGCGCGCTTCCCGCTGCACCCGGGCGCGGAAGCCGGAGGAGGTCATCATGATGGCGCATTCGCCGCCCGGGAACAGCGCCTCGCCCGCATTGTCGCGGCCGCCCCAGCGGAACAGGCCTTCCTTCTGCCAGTTCACCAGATTGGTCAGGTGGCGCAGCATCATCGGGTTGTTGACCCGAAGCTCCGCATTGGCGCCGCCGAAGCCATTGCCCTGCGTCGCGAGCGGGATGTTGTGGATGGCGCTGAACTGCTCGACATGCAGCCAGGTCGGCCAGGCGGTCGACATCGGGCAGGCATGGCCGGAGGCCTTGAGCGCGGTCAGCGCCTGGCCCACGCCTTCCCAGGTGGTCGGGAACTGGTCGGGGTTCAGGTTGGCGCGGCGGAAGGCGTCCTTGTTGTAGTAGACGACCGCGGTGCTGCTGTTGAACGGCATCGCCATCTGCCGGCCATCGGCGGCGGCGTAGTAGCCGCGCACGCCGGGCAGGAAGTCGTCGAAATTGATGTTCACGCCGGTCTGCGTCAGCAGCTCATGCGTCGGGATGATGGCACGGCCGGCATTGATCATGGTGCCGGTGCCGACCTCGAACATCTGCACCAGATGCGGCGCCTGGCCGGCGCGGAAGGCGGCGATGGCAGCGACCATCGTCTCCGGATAGCTGCCCCGGAAGGTCGGCACGATGCGGTACTGGGTCTGGCTGCCGTTGAAGTCCGACACCAGCCGCTCCAGCAACCCGCCGAGGGGCTGCGACAGGCCGTGCCAGAACTGGATCTCGGTGGGCTGCTGGGCGGAGGCCGGCCCGATCAGGCCGGCGAGCGCGACGGCGCCCGCCATCAATGTGCGGCGGAACATGGCAAATCTCTCCCCGTGAGGTGACGGCGGCTCTAGACGGCCAGCGTTGCGGCGATTTTACAGATTTATGTCAGTTCAGTGAAGGGGATGAATCCTCACATGATCCGGCTCGCCGCCCGCAGGCCCGAGATCATGGAGGAGCGCAGCAGATGCTCCCGCGCCTTCACCGGATCGGCCGCGGTGGCCTGAAGGTCGGCCAGCAGGGCGGCGCGCCTGGCCGGGTCCGTCTCCCGCATCCGGGCGCGGTTGCGGTCGGCCTGGGCGATGATCTCCCGCGCCGCGATCGGCTGGCGGCGGCGGGTGTAACGGTCGAGCAGCGCGGCATCCTCCTCCCCACGCCAGACCGGCGCCAGGGTCTCGGCCAGCTCCATGGCGTCCTGGATGCCGCCATTCATGCCCATGCCGCCGGAGGGTGAGTTCAGATGCGCCGCGTCCCCGGCCAGGATCAGCCGGCCGATGCGGTAGTTCTCCACGATCCGCTGATGGATGCGGTAGGGGCGCAGGTCCGGCACCTCATAGGGCGTGCCCTTGGGATGGATCGCCTGGAGCTTGCGCTCGATCGCCGCCGGCTCCAGCGCCTGTTCCACCGATTCGCCCGGCGCCGTGTGCAGCGAGGCGCGCCACAGCCCCGGCACCCGCAGCAGGGAGAAGGTGCCGGAGAAGGCCGGGTGCTGCGTCCAGATGTAGTTGACGTTGGACAGCCCTTCGAAGACCTCGTGGAAGGGGAAGGGGGTCGTCGCCAGGATGGTGGTCTCGGGATAGGTGTCGCCGGCGAAGTCGAGGCCCATGGCGCGGCGGATGACGCTGCGGGCGCCGTCGCAGCCCACCACATAGGGCGCCTCCACCGGATCGAAGCCCTGGCCGGTCAGGGCGACATGGTCCGCCCCATGCACCACCGTGTCCACCTTCGCGCCGAAGCGCAGCTCCACCGTCCCGGCATGCTCGGCCGCCAGCTTCGCCAGGATGAGGCGGGAGAGTTTCCACTGCTCGGCCTGGAGGCGGTAGGGATGCGCCGTGTCGTCCCGCAGCACGCCGAGGTCGAAGACGGCGCGCGCGCCATCCTCATGCCGGCGGATCTGCCAGGTGGGGGTCACGAGGCCCTGGGCGATCAGGTCCTGGGCCAGGCCCAGCGTGTCGAGCATGTCGAGGCTGGGCGGGTGGAAGGTGGAGGCGCGCAACTCCTCCGAAATGTCGTCCCCGGCCTCCAGCACCAGGCTCGGCAGGCCCATGGTGGCCAGCTTCAGCGCCAGCACCAGGCCGACCGGGCCGGCGCCGACGATGACGATGCGGCGGGTGGAGTCAGTCATGGCCGTGGGGTCCCGATCGCTGCGATTCGGCGGCGACCATAGACGCGAAGCTCCGGCCCGTGCAGCCGGGCCTGCTCAACCGGGCAGGCGGTACAGCGGCTCCAGCGCCAGGCGGCGCAGGGCGTTGCGGCACAGCGCCTCGATGTCGCGGCGGTCCGTGGTCTCCGGCTCCACCGCCAGCCAGGCGGCGGCCAGGCGGTGCCAGAAGACGGAAAGGTCCAGCAGCCGGTCGCGCAACTCGGTCTGTTCGCGGATCAGCCGGGTGGGGGCCTCCAGCGGCAGCGGGCGACGCATCGCCGCCTCCGCGCTGGCCAGCAGCGCGGCGCTGGTGCGGCGCGGGCGGCCGATCTGAAGCACCAGCGCGTCCAGCGCACGGGTCAGCAGGTCGCCGGTCCAGCGGCGATCATTGGCCAGCGCGGCGCGGGTGGCGCGCAGCATGCGTTCCATGGCCGGATAGTCGGGTTGGGTGGCCGCCGCGGCCAGCACGCGGGCATGCGCATTGGCCAGCAGCTGCAACCGCCGGCCGAGCGGCGCCATGGTGGCCATGGGGAAGCCGCCCCGGGTGATGCACTGGGCGATGGCTTCCTCGAACATGGCCGGGCCGGGCGGGGTGTGGCGCATCGCCTCGGCCAGCGCCTCCCCCTCCTCCCCGGCGGTGGCGGCCAGCCGGGTGACGAGGTCGGCCGTCGCCGCTCGCATATGGGCTTCGTCGAGCGGCTCGGGGTCTTCCTCCAGCAGAGGGCCGGGCACCCGGTCGCCGGGGGCGATCCGTTCGACACAGCGCAGCGCCGCCGGCACCAGCCGCAGCAGCCGGAAGTCATGGGTGCCGGAGGGAATGTCGAGCACCAGATGCGCGCTTTCCAGATCGGTCAGCATGCGCAGATGCGCGAAGGGCCGCACCAGGCCGATGCCGCCGGAGGGATCACGCTCGAACACCATGCCGGGCTGGCGCAGCCAGCTCGCCTGGAAGCAGAAGCGCGGCGGCGGCCAGACCTCGCCCTCGGCAGTGCCGGGAAAGCGCACGGGGTCGAAGCCGCGCGGATCGGGCAGCACGGAGGTGGTCGGTGAATCGGACACCGCACCAGAATGCGGAGGGATGGTTAAGCAGAAGTGACCGCACCCTGCCGCCTCGCGCAGCAGTGATTGACGTGACACGGCCCGGCGGGCGACCTATCTCCCGAATGCCCACCGGAGTCCCCCATATGCGTCGCCGCGCCTTTGCCCTTGCCGGGCTGCTTCCGGCCGTGACCCTCGCCGCCTGCGCCGCGGACCCGCGGGAGCTGGTGGGCCAGCCCCCCCGCGTTGTGTTCTTCGAGGCCGACAGCGCCGAGCTGGATGAGCCGGCGCTGGCCATCCTGGCCGATGCCGCCCGCCTGGCGCGGCGCCATCCGGAGGTTCCGGTACAGGTGCGCGGCTTCGCCGGCCCCGCTGGCGGCGCCGCCTTCAACCGCGAGTTGTCGGAGCGGCGGGCCGAACATGTGGCGGCGGAGATGGTCAAGCGTGGCGTCGCCCGCAGCCGCATCAACGTGGTCGGCCGCGGCCCGGTGCCCTTCGATGCGGTGCCGATCGAGAGCCGCCGGGTGGAGATCGTCGTCGGTTACCCATAGACATTGATCCGCCAGGATACCAAAATGACCGAACCATTGATCGAAATGGGTTCGGTATGTTTGGTCGGCTCATCCTGGTTTTTGGCATTGGCTTTCTCGGCTTAGCGGCATTTCGTGCCGTTTTTACCGATTCCGGGTCATGCCTGGTGCGGGAAGCCAGTCGCTTCGATGCCAACAACTTCGACTGGCGCAACGGATGCTCCCGTGAGATTCATGTGGTGGTGTGTTCGCGCCAGAACGCGACGGATCTGCTGGCCGCTATCATGGGTCGGAGCGGTGAGCGTTGTGAGCAGCGTGTGGTCCAGGCCGGCGGCCATATCGCAAGTTTTTATGGCTCCGACGAGAACAGCTCCTTGTTGCGCTCCGCGGTCGCAAACAGCCATGTCCGCGTAGCCTACTGCAATCCGCCAAAATGGCCGAATTTTGAGGCGGACGGTCGGGCCAGTTGCTTATGAGGCTCTTTACCACCGACCCGGGAGCGGCATGATGGGGATCATAGCCTGCCCCGACTGCAGAACGCAGGTTTCCGACGTCGCAGAGGCCTGCCCACATTGCGGGCGGCCCGAACCATCCAAGTCTGTTCAGCAGATTGTGCGCGACAGGGAAGCCCTGGGGTCGGACGCAGTTTTCGGGATCCTGTGGCTGGGTCACGCCTTTGTCGTCCTGCTGAAGGCCGGGTTTTGGCCGTTCCTGTTCTCGCTGTTTCTCGGCCCCTTGGTCTGGCTGTTCGTATAGTCCAGCGCATCGCGGGCTCCCTACGTCCACAGACCTATGGCCCCCTGCCCATCGCGGCGTTCGCGTGGCAGACAGGGCCATGCCCGATGACGGCCGATTCTCCCATCTGATGACCGAATCACAGGACGACAGCACCGACCCACTGGATGTGCTGAGCCGCGTCTTCGGCCACCCGGGCTTCCGCGGGCGGCAGGAGGAGGTGGTGCGCCATGTCGCCGGCGGTGGTTCCGGCCTCGTGCTGATGCCGACCGGCGGCGGCAAGTCGCTGTGCTTCCAGGTGCCGGCGCTGTGCCGGCCGGGGGTGGGGATCGTCGTCTCCCCGCTGATCGCCCTGATGGAAGACCAGGTCGCCGCGCTGCGCCAGCAGGGCGTGGCGGCGGCAGCGCTGCATTCGGACCTGCCGGAGGGCGAATCGCGCACGGTGCTGCGCGACCTGCACAATGGCGACCTCAAGCTGCTCTATGTCTCGCCGGAGCGCCTGGCGCTGGAAGGCATGCTGAGCCGGCTGGAACAACTGCCCGTCGCGCTCTTCGCGGTGGATGAGGCGCATTGCGTCTCCCAATGGGGCCACCACTTCCGCCCCGAATATCGCGGCCTGGGCGTGCTGGCCGAGCGCTTCCCGCGCACCCCGCGCCTGGCGCTGACGGCCACGGCCGATCCGCGCACGGTGGAGGATATCCGTCGCCAGCTCGGCATGCAGGACGACCCGGTGTTCCGCGGCGGCTTCGACCGCCCCAACATCCGCATCGAGGCCGCGCCGCGCGAATCCGAACGTGCCCAGCTTCGCGCCTTGCTGCGGGAGGAATCGGCGAAGGGCGGTGCCGGCATCGTCTATTGCGGCACCCGCAACAAGACCGACCAGACCGCCGAATGGCTGCGCGGCGATGGGCATGACGCGCTGGCCTTCCATGCCGGCATGGAATCCGAGGCCAAGCGCCAGGCGCATCGCCGCTTCGCCCGCGGTGATTCCGTGGTGATGTGCGCCACCATTGCCTTCGGCATGGGCATCGACCGGCCGGATGTCCGCTGGGTCGTGCATCTCGACCTGCCGAAATCGCCCGAGAGCTGGTACCAGGAAATCGGCCGCGCGGGGCGGGATGGGCTGCCCGCCCGTGCCCTGCTGCTCTATGGCGCCGGCGACATCGCCCTCGGCCGCCACCGGATCGAGGAAAGCCCGGCGGCACCGGAGCAGAAGCGCATCGAGCGGCAGCGGCTGGACGCCATGGTGGCGATCGCCGAGGCCGCCACCTGCCGCCGCCAGATCCTGCTGCGCTGCTTCGGGGAGGCCGAGCCGCCGCCCTGCGGCAATTGCGATGTCTGCCTTTCGCCGCCGAGGCTCTTCGACGGCACGGTGGCGGCCCAGAAGATGCTCTCGGCCGTGCTGCGCACCGGGCGGCGCTTCGGCGTGGCGCATGTGGTGGATGTGCTGCGCGGCAAGCTGACGGAGAAGGTCGCGCAATTCGGGCATGACCAGCTTCCCACCTTCGGCGTCGGCAAGGATTTTTCCGAATTCGCCTGGCGCGGCGTGGCGCGGCAGTTGGTGGCGCGCGGCATCCTGGATGTGGCGATCGAGAACCATGGGGAGCTGGTGCCGACCGATGCCTCCCGCCCCGTGCTGAAGGGCGAGGAGAAGGTGATGCTGCGGGAGGATCTGGTGCAGGCTTCCGCCGCTCCGGCCCGCAACGCCCGCAGCGCCGGCGGCGGGGCCGCCGCCCCGGTTGGCGATGCGGTGTTCGAGGCGCTGCGCGACTGGCGGCGGGGGGAGGCGCAGGCCCAGTCGGTGCCGGCCTATGTCATCTTCCAGGACAAGACCCTGGCCGAGATCGCCGCGCAGCGCCCGCGCGGGCTGGACCAGCTCGGCCAGATCGCTGGCGTGGGCCGCACCAAATTGGACCGCTACGGGGATGCGGTGCTTCGGGTGCTGGCGGAGGTCTGAGGCCCGCGGCGTTCCGGGTTACGCATAGGCTCGCGCGCTTGTGACTCAGCCCCTGGCATGGGCGCGGTGGATCATCAGCCCGCCATGCCGTTCGGCGATGTGGCGGAACAGCAGACGGTCCTCCCGGGTCAGTTCCAGCAACTGCTCGCAGGTCTCGCTGGTCAGCGTCACCTTGCCCTGGCCCGCCGTCACATTCTCCCGCTCCGGCGTCTGCGGCGACAGGTGCAGCCATTCATGCAGGCGGATCGAGACATCCGGCACCCGCGCGGTGGTGCCGACCAGGGCGTAGTAGGTCTCGAGGATCGGAATCGCCTCTGCCGCCGTCGACCGGCCGGTCAATTGCCGGCAGGCCTCCGCCGCCAGTTCCTCGCCGGAATCGGCGATGAAGTCGGCGAAGCCGCGGCCGCGAAAGCTGTCATGCAGCGGGTGTTCGTCCCAGGTGGACATGTAGTTGAAGGCGGAGAGCAGTCGCGCCACAGGGTCACGCAGCAGGGTGGCGAAGCGGGCGCCGGAACGGGCGCGGGCCATCGCTTCCTCGAAGGTGAAATGGCCGCTGACCATGGCATAGGGCGCCACCGACTCCGGGCTCATCCCGCGGAACGCCTCCTGCGCTTCCGAATCGCCCACGCGCAGCACGCTGCCCTCGGGCAGGCCGCGTTCCAGCGCCGCATGCAGGGCGAAGCCGCCAGTCTTCGGCAGATGGACGAAGACGAGCTGCGCCGGGTCCGTGTCATGTGCCATCGCGAGCAAATCACCTTTTCCGACTATCCGGTTCCAACTATCCGGCGGTCACCGTCGGGTCCCATGCCGGCCCTCTGGCACCCTATGGCCGCAGGCCGCGACCGGCGTCCAGCGTCTCCATTCTGCGATGCGAGTCATGCCACGTCACCTCTTGCGAAAGGATGACGCGGCGCGGCGGTGTCAGCCCGCCCGGTCGCGACGCGGGTTGAGAAAGGCAAAGGCCACCAGCAGCACGCCCGCGAGCCAGGCGGCACCGACCAGCCAAGGGCGCCAGGCCATCAGCAGGGCCAGCGGATCCCAGGCCGCCGGCGGTGCATCGGGATAGGCAACGCGGATCGTCGGCGCCGGGGCACTGGACCAGGCGAGCACCAGGCCCTGCGCGTCCAGCAGGGCGACGTCGCCCTGGTCCAGCCGGGGCGCGGCAGCCGGCAGCGGCGGCAGCGGGCCGAGCTGGCGCAGCCAGAGGCCGGGCTGGCCCTGCGCCGTCACAAGCTGAAGGGCCAGTGCCCGTTCCAGCCCCGCCAGGTCCAGCACCGGCCGTCCCGCGCGGTTGGACAGAAGGATGCGGCCGGAATCGAAGCGCAGCAACGGGTCGCTGCCCGCCGGTGGCTCCATCGTCGCGGCCAGGAAGGGGCCATCCGGGGTGGCCGGCATGCCGGGCTCGGCAAGGGTCACGCGCAACGGCGCGCCGGCCGGGACCAGGCCGCGCAGCACCCAGAGCAGCGGGTTCAGCCCCTCCGCCACCAGCGCCCCGCCGGGCGCATCGACCAGCACCTCCAGCCCCGTCCCGAAGGCCGCGCCGATGCCGAGGAAGTCCCTCGGCGGGCCTGCAACGGCGAGTCGCAACAGGCTGGAGGGCAGAAGCTGCGCCGGCCCGGCGGCGCTGGCCCGGTTCAGCAGCACCTCGATACGGTTGTCCGCCGCGAGCAGCCCGGGCGGCAATGGCAGCGCCAGGCGTCCCACCCCCTGCGCATCCAGCGCGCCACCGCCCAGGATCACCTGGTTGAGCAGCACCGTGGCGACAGCCGGCCTGCCGCCGGGGTCGGGTGTGGCGCGAAGCGCCACCTCCAGCGCCTCCGGCCGCAGCCCGGCCGGCAGGTCGCGGCTGGCGAATTCCAGGGCCCAGCGGGCCTGTGCCTGGTCCTGCGGCGCCAGGCTGCCGCGCAGGTGATCGAAGGAGAGGGTGGCGGCGGCGGGCGCGGAGGCTGGCTCCGGCGCCACGCCGCCGCTCAGCGTGCCCGCCAGCGCCAGGTCGCGCCAGGGGCTGTCGAGCAGCCGCGCCAGGCGTTCCGGCGCCGCCCCTCCCAGCACCAGCACGGGCAGGCCATGGACCAGCCGCACCGAAGCGGCCTCCGCCCCATCGCCGACCAGCACCGCGCCCCGTGTCCAGAGCCGGGCGCCGCCCTGGGCGGGCAAGGGCAGCCCGGGCGGGGCGCTGCTGATCCGCGCATCCCGCCCGGAAGCGGCCAAGGCGAGCCCGATCCGCAGGGCCGCCGCGGCCTCCGCCGCGCTGATCGGGCCGGGGCGGAGCAGCACCCGTGTATCCGGCGGCAGCAGCCGGAACAGCGCGGCGACGGATATTTCCGGTGAGTCCGGCAGCAGCAGCGTCAGGTGGCTTTCCGGCAGCAGCGTTGCACGGGCCGGCGCTCCCGGCGCCTCGCTGAGCAGCCGCAGATCGAGGCGCAGGCGGTCCTCCGGCCCGGCCAGCGCGGCATCCGGCAATGGGATGTTCAGAAGCAGGCGCCGCTCACCCTCCGGGAAGGGGGTGCTGGCCAGGATCTGGTCGCGCAGCCGCAACTCCACCGCATGGCGGCCGGGGAAGGGGGCGGCGAGGTCGATGGCCAGATGAACCCGCGCGCCGAGCTCCGGCACGCCGCGCGGCAGGGGGATATCCAGCGCCTGGCCGCCCGCGTCGAAGCCCAGCCCTTCTGCCAGCCCCAACTCCGGCAGGCCGATTCGCCGTTGCAGCCCCTGTCCCGCCGAAAGGGGCGTGGCCGGGCGTGGCGCCGGCACTGCCGGGATCAGGGGCGCCAGCAGGGGTTGAGCCTGGATGGGCGCAGGCTGCGCCAGGGCCGGTGCGGGGGGAGGGGGCAGGGGAAGCGGCTGGGCCTGGGCCAGGCCTCCGGACAGCAGCAATCCCGTGGCGAGGCAGAGGCGGCGTGGAAGGTGGCTGAGGGCTCGCACAGGTTCTCATTCGGCCAGGGCCCGGCAAGGCTTGCGGCGCCGGTCAGGTCCGGAACCGGTGGGGTCTCGCCATGGCGGGGTGGTAAAGTGAGTATTCCACCCTGCCTGCCAGCGCGGCAAGTGACGGGCCTGTGGCCGCCATGCCGCGCCGTGCCAGCTCAGTAGCCGCGCCCGGGCTCCGCCAGCAGCGGAAAGGCGGAATGCACATGCGGCATCACCACCGGGGCGACCGGCTGAAGCATGGACTTCTCCACCGCCGCGAAGCTGGTGGCGCCGAGCAGGCCGAGGCAGGTCTGCACCTCATCCTCCAGCAATTGCAGCACCCGCATCACGCCTTCCTGGCCCCCCGCGGCCAGGCCGTAGCAGTACAGCCGGCCGAGCCCCACCATCTCCGCCCCCAGCGCCACCGCCTTCACCAGGTCGGTGCCACGGCTGATGCCGCCATCCATCCAGACCCGGGCGCGGCCGGCCACGGCCTCCACCACCTCCGGCAGCACGGCCAGCGAGCCGCGCCCATGGTCGAGCTGGCGGCCGCCATGGTTCGAGACATAGACCACCTCGACCCCGTGCTCGACCGCCATCGCGGCATCCTCCCCGGTCCCGATGCCCTTCAGGATCAGCGTGACGTTCGGATGCTGCGCCCGCACCCGGGCGATATCGGCCCAGGACAGGGCGGCCTGGTAATTCATGCCGGAGGAACGGGCGCGCCAGTGCTTGACGAAGCGCTTGGCGATGTCGCGTTCGCGGCGGCTGTAATGCGCCGTGTCCACGGTGATGGCGAAGGCATCGTAGCCGGCATCCATGGCGCGGCGGATATGCTCGTCGATGAAATCCGGCCCGCCCCGGACATAGAGCTGGAACACCTTGGCCCCGTCCGGATTGGCCTGGGCCGAGCCTTCCAGCCCCGGCTCGGTGACGGAGGAGACGATGATCGGCACGCCGAACGCCGCTGCCGCGCGGCCGGCGGTGGCGGCCCCGCCCGGATCGAAGGAATCGAGCGAGCCGACAGGGGCGAGCGCCACAGGCAGCCGGATTCGCCGCTTCCCCAGGAAGTCGCCGCTGCAATCCACCTGGCTGACATCGCGCAGCACCCGCGGGCGGAAGGCCCAGGCATCGAGCGCCGCGCGATTGCGCATCATGGTGGTCTCGGTCTCGGTCGCGCCGACCAGGTAGTCCCAGATATTGGCGTTCAGCCGGATCTTCGCGGCCTTCACCAGCTCATGCAGCGTCTGGAACTTTTCCTGGCCTTCGGTCGACATTTCCTACCCCTTGGAACTATGGCGGCGCAGTCTGCAACGCCACGCCGCCGGGGCAAAGGGTGGGGTCCTTGAAGCCGGATGGCTTCAGACCGCGTCCCCGGCCACCCAGCCGCTCGACCAGGCCCATTGGAAATTGTAGCCGCCGAGCCAGCCGGTCACATCCACCGCCTCGCCCACCACGAACAGGCCGGGCACGTCCTTGGCCGCCATGGTCTGGGAGGAAAGGCCGGCCGTGTCGATGCCGCCCAGCGTCACTTCCGCCTTGGCATATCCCTCGCTTCCGGAGGGCTGCAGCCGCCAGGCCTTCAGCAGCGCGCCGAGCGCCTTCAGCGGCGCGTCGCCTACCTCGCCGATCACCCGGGGTGGCAGATGGCGTGCGGCCAGGGCCTGGGCGAGGCGGGAGGGCAGGAATTCGCCCAGCACCGTCTTCGGCTCCGCCTTCGGCCGCGCCCGCTTGCCGGCCAGCAGCAGCGCCGTCGCGTCACGCTCCGGCAGCAGGTCCAGCGTGATGGCCTCGCCGGGCTGCCAATAGGACGACGCCTGAAGGATCGCCGGGCCGGACAGGCCGCGATGGGTGAATAGCAGCGCCTCCCGGAACCCGGCCTTGCCGGCCTTGGCGATGCTGTCCAGCGCCACGCCGGACAGGGGCTGCATCAGTTCCAGATCCTCGCCGCCGAAGGTCAGCGGCACCAGGCCGGGGCGGGGTGAGACCAGCGCCAGGCCGAAGCGCCGCGCCACATCATGCGCGAAGCCGGTGGCGCCCATTTTCGGAATGGAGAGACCGCCGGTGGCCAGCACCAGGCTGTCCGCGGTGAAGCCGCCGCGATCCGTGGCGATGCGGAAGCGGTCATCCCGCGACACATCGGTGATCCGGTGCGCCAGCCGCAGATCGACTCCCGCCGCCGCGCATTCCGCCAGCAGCATGGCGACGATGGCCCGTGCCGAGCCGTCGCAGAACAATTGCCCCAGCGTCTTCTCGTGAAAGGCGATGCCGTGCTTCTTCACCAGCCCGACGAAATCCTGCTGCGTGTAGCGCGCCAGCGCCGAGCGGGCGAAGTGCCGGTTGGCGGAGAGGAAGCGGTCCGGCACGCAGCCGGTATTGGTGAAGTTGCAGCGCCCGCCGCCGGAGATGAGAATCTTCTTCCCCGCCTCCTCCGCATGGTCGAGCAGCAGCACGCGCCGCCCGCGCTGGCCCGCGCGCATGGCGGCGAACAGCCCGGCGGCCCCGGCGCCCAGCACCATCACATCGAAATGGGTCACGCGGCTTCCGCCAGCCCCGCCATGTCGCGGCCCACCGCCTCCGCCACGCGGATGCCGTCGACGCCGGCGGAGAAGATTCCGCCAGCATAGCCTGCGCCTTCGCCCGCCGGATACAGGCCCAGCGTATTGACGCTGCGGAAGCTGGCATCGCGGCGGATGCGGATGGGGGAGGAGGTGCGTGTCTCGACGCCGGTCATCACCGCCTCGGCCATGTCGAAGCCGCGGATCTGCTTGCCGAAGGCGGGCAGGGCTTCCCGCATCGCGGCCACGGCGAAATCCGGCAGGCAGGTGGCGAGGTCGGTGGGCGTCACGCCTGGCCTGTAGCTCGGCACCACCGCGCCAAGGCTTTGGGAGGCGCGGCCCGCCAGGAAATCGCCGACGAGTTGCGCCGGGGCGCAGTAGTTGCTGCCGCCGGCCACGAAGGCCTTCTCCTCCCAGTGCCGTTGCAGGGCGATGCCGGCCAGCGGATCGCCGGGGTAATCCACCTCCGGCGTGATGCCGACGACGATGCCGGCATTGGCGTTGCGCTCGGCCCGCGAATACTGGCTCATCCCATTGGTCACCAGCCGCCCCGGCTCGCTCGCCGCGGCTACCACCGTGCCGCCCGGGCACATGCAGAAGGAATAGACGCTGCGGCCGTTGGCGCAATGATGCACCAGCTTGTAGTCGGCGGCGCCGAGGATCGGGTTGCCTGCAAAATTGCCGAAGCGGGCACGGTCGATGATCGATTGCGGATGCTCGATCCGAACCCCGATGGAAAACGGCTTTGCTTCAACGAAGACGCCCGCGGCCTGCAGCTGAAAAAAGGTGTCGCGGGCCGAATGTCCGATGGCGAGCACCACATGCTGCGTCTCGATCGTCTCGCCCGCTTCCGTCACCACGCCGCGCATCCGGCGCTGGCCGTCGCGGCCGGTCTCGACCAGGAAGTCCACCACCTTGGTGCCGAAGCGATATTCGCCGCCCAGCGCCTCGATCTTCGCGCGCAGGCTCTCCACCATCGTCACGAGGCGAAAGGTGCCGATATGCGGCTTGGCGACGTAGAGGATCTCTTCGGGTGCGCCGGCCGCGACAAACTCGGTCAGCACCTTGCGGCCGAGATGCTGCGGGTCCTTGATGCCCGACCAGAGCTTGCCATCCGAAAATGTGCCGGCGCCGCCCTCGCCGAACTGCACATTGCTTTCGGGCGTGAGCTGGTTGCGGCGCCACAGCGCCCAGGTGTCCTTGGTGCGTTCCCGCACCACCTTGCCGCGGTCGAGGATGATCGGCCGGAATCCCATCTCGGCCAGGATCAGTGCGGCGAAGATGCCGCAGGGGCCGGTGCCGATCACCACGGGCCGCTGCGGCAGCCGGGCAGGGGCCTGCGCCACGGGGCGGTAGCTGGTATCCGGCGTGCGGATCAGCGTGCGGGACAGCACCTTGTCCGCCGCCGCACGCCGCAGCAGCGCCGCCTCGTCATCGACGCGGAAATCCACCGAGTAGACCAAAAGAATGGCCGACCGCTTGCGCGCATCCCAGGCGCGGCGGGCGATGGTGATGTCGCGCACCTCCCCAGCCCGCAGCCCGAGCGCCGCGCAAAGCGCCTGCTGCACCGCCCCTTCCGGGTGGTCCAGCGGCAGCTTCAATTCGGTCAGCCGTAACATGGGTCCCTCAGTACACCACCACCGAACGGATGGACTCCCCGCGTTCCATCAGCTCAAAACCGTGGTTGATCTCATCCAGCGGCATCACATGGGTGATGAGGCTGTCGATGTCGATCTTCCCCTCCATGTACCAGTCGACGATCTTCGGCACATCGGTCCGCCCGCGCGCGCCGCCGAAGGCCGTGCCGCGCCAGGACCGGCCGGTGACCAGCTGGAAGGGCCGCGTCGAAATCTCCTGGCCCGCGCCCGCGACGCCGATGATGATGGACTCGCCCCAGCCGCGATGGGTGCATTCCAGCGCCTGGCGCATCACCTTCACATTGCCGATGCATTCGAAGCTGAAATCGGCGCCGCCGCCGGTCAGGTCGACGATCGCCTGCACCACCTTGTCATGGCCGATCTTGTTCGGGTTGATGAAGTCGGTCATGCCGAACTTACGGGCCATCTCCTCCCGCCCGTCATTCAGGTCGATGCCGATGATCTTGTCCGCGCCCACCATCCGCGCGCCCTGGATCACGTTCAGCCCGATGCCGCCCAGGCCGAAAACCGCCACATTGGCGCCGGGCCAGACCTTGGCGGTGTTGATGACGGCACCGATGCCGGTGGTCACCCCGCAACCGATGTAGCAGATCTTCTCGAAGGGCGCGTCTTCCCGGACTTTCGCCAGGGCGATCTCGGGCAGGATCGTGAAATTCGCGAAGGTGGAGCAGCCCATATAGTGCATCACCGGGGCGCCCTCGCAGGAGAAGCGGCTGGTGCCATCCGGCATCACGCCCTTGCCCTGGGTGCCGCGGATGGCGGTGCAGAGGTTGGACCGCTGGGACAGGCAGGTTTTGCACTGCCGGCATTCCGGCGTGTAGAGCGGGATCACATGGTCGCCGGGCTTCAGGCTGGTGACGCCGGCGCCCACCTCCCGCACGATGCCCGCACCCTCATGGCCCAGGATGGCGGGGAACAGCCCCTCGGGGTCCGCGCCGGAGAGGGTATAGAGGTCCGTGTGGCACAGGCCGGTGGCCTTCACCTCCATCAGAACTTCCCCGGCCTTCGGGCCGCCGATCTCCACTTCCGTCACCGAAAGGGGCTTGCCCGCCGCCCAGGCCACTGCCGCGCGCGTTCTCATGCCGTCCGCTCCGTCTGCATCGCCCCCCGCCTATAGCACTCCCGGTCGCTTTCGGGCGAGGCGGTGCCGGGCTGTGGGGTCTTTCCCGTCCTGCGCGTGGCATTTCTGGCATTGCAACCGCTTGCTGCCTCGCTTGTCCCGGGCGAGGCGCAAAATCCATCGGATGTATCGCCAGCCGCGCTGCCCGAGACATTCGCGTCATCCCAAGGTCTTGCGGCGCATTTTCGGGACTTGCGCTGGCCCTGGCGGCAGGCGACACATTGTTTCCGAAGCGGGAGAATCGGGCGATGCGCTTGGCCGTGCTGGCACTGTCGGGATTGCTCGGCCTGTGGACCGCCCTTTGGGTGGGGCCGGCGCTGGCGCAGACCGGCAACCCCGCCCATGACGCGCTGCTGGCACGCAGCGCCACGGCACAACGCGACGCGCTGCGCAGCCTGTTGCGCACCAATGGCGTGGCCTGCGCGGAGGTCTCCAACCTGTTTGCCGCCGGCATGGGCCGTGACCGCACCGCCTATTGGGACCTGCAATGCCGGGATGCCGGCCCCTGGCGCCTGGCATTGCCGGCGCAGCGCTGGGGCACGCCGCGCCTGTTTCCCTGCGGCTTGCGAAGCGGTCCCGCCGCCGGCGCCTGTTTCCAGCCGCTCGGGTCCGGGGCGCCGCCGGCGCAGCGCCTCGCCGTCCCGGCAGCCCCCGCCGCCATTCCGCAATCCTGCCGCCAGGCCTGCCAGGCGCAGCCGCGCGCCCTGGCGAATGCCTGCCTGCAACGCTGCGCCCAGGGCGGCAACATCCAGGCCGCGGCCCCGGCGCTCGGCGGCTCGGCCAGCGCGGTTCGCGGCCGCTTCGGCTTCATCTACACGGCCGAGCCACCCTCCACCGCCTTCGGCTTCACCAGCGGCCAGTCCGACCGCCTCGCCGCCAGCATGCAGGCGATCCGGGCCTGCGAGGCGGTGGTGGGTCGCAACCAGTGCCGCATCACCCGGGAATTCCCCAATGCCTGCGGCGCCCTGGCCCAGGCGGTGAGCGGCAACCCGGCGCAGCTCCGCCGCACCGCCTCCGGCGCCGGGCAGACCCGCGAGCAGGCGGAGGCGCAGGCCCTGCAGGAATGCCGGATTGCCGAACGCCCGGGCTCCGGCATCGTCTGCCGCATCGCCGTCTCCGGTTGCTGACCCCATGCCGCGCCCCTTCCTCGATCGGAACCCCGCCATGCGCCGCTACCTTCTTGGCCTTCTGATGCTGATCGGTGCCGCTGGCGCGGCACCGGCCCCGGCCCTGGCCCAGACGCTGGATGCCGTGCGCCAGCGGGGGGAATTGCGCTGCGGCGTGTTCGGCCAGTTGCCCGGCTTCTCGGCGCCCGACGTGAACGGCCGGATGCGCGGCCTGGACGCGGATTTCTGCCGCGCCGTGGCGGCGGCCGTGCTGGGCGACGCCGAGCAGGTGGGCTTCGTCACCGCGCCATCGGTCGAGGCCGGGCTGGCGCAGCTCGAAGCCGGGACGGTGGACATCCTGTCCAGCAACATCACCGTCACAGCCATGCGCGATGCCGGGCGCAACCTTACCCCCGTTGGCGTGCTGCTGTTTGACGGGCAGGCGGTGATGGTGCGGGCCGATGCCAATGTCGCCTCCTTCGCGCAGCTCGACGGCAAGCGCATCTGCGTGGCGGCGGCGGGGGTGGATGGCAGCCTCGGCATCCTGCGCAATGCCGCCAGCCGCGCCGGCATCACCATCATCCCGGTGGAAACCCGGCAGAGCGGCGCGGCACTGCTGGACGGCTACAAGAACGGAAGCTGCGACGCGGTGACCGCCGATGCGGCCGCGCTGGCGACGCTGCGGGTGACCGACCTGCCGGACCCGGCCGGCGCGGTGCTGCTGCCGGAACGCCTCAGCCGCGAACCGCTGGCCCCCTTCGTGCGCGGTGGTGATGAGCGCTGGCGCCAGATCGTGAGCTGGACCCTACATGCCCTGGTCGCGGCGGAGGAGCTGGAGGTGGCGAGCGACAGCCTCGACGCCGCGCTGCGGTCCGACAATGCCGAGGTGCGCTTCCTGATCGGCCTCGATGCCGGCCTCGGCGCCCGGCTGGGGCTGCGCGACAGCTGGGCGGCGGAGGCGATTCGCCAGGTCGGCAATTACGGCGAGATCTTCGAGCGCAACCTGGGTGAGGGGTCCCCGATCGGCCTGGATCGCGGCCTGTCCGACCTCTGGCGGCGCGGCGGGCTGATGTACGCCTACCCCTTTCGCTGAACGGGTTCAGCCGATCAGCAGGTCGCCGATCAGCAGGGTCGGCGCGCCCAGCAGGGTGGCCAGTGCCACCGGCGTGGCCGGGCCGCCGCCATCGGCGTCATGCGACAGCAGGCCGGTGTCGCGGTCATACAGGATGCGGTGGGTGCCCGGTGCCTCCCCGACATAGCCGAAGCGCACCTTGGCCAGCCGGCCCTCCGGTAGCCCGATGCCGGCCAGCAGGATGCGGTCCTCGCCGCTGGTGAAGTCCAGGATGCGGTCCATCTGGGCGCCCGGCGCCTCCATCACGAAGATGTCCCGCCCCGCGCCGCCGGTCAGCGCATCGGTCCCGGCGCCGCCTTCCAGCCGGTCATCGCCATCGCCGCCCATCAGCCGGTCCACGCCGCCGCGGCCGAACAGCCAGTCATCGCCGGCCTCTCCCAGCAGCACATCGGCGGCATGGCTGCCCGCCAGCGTGTCGGCATGGGCGGAGCCCCAGACCTGCTCGATATCCCACAGCACGTCGCCGCGCGCCTCCCCGGTGGAAAGCCCGGGGGTCAAAAGGTCGAGCCGCACCTGGGTGTTGTAGGTCACCCGGTCCAGCCCGGCGCCGCCGATCATGACATCCGCACCGGCACCGCCGGTCAGGATGTCGTCGCCATCGCCGCCCAGCAGCGTATCCGCCCCGCCCAGGCCGATCAGCCGGTCCTTGCCGCGCGCGCCCATCAGCAGATTGGCCCCGGCATGGCCGCGCAGGATGTCGTTGCCGTCGCCGCCGATCGCATCCTCGATCAGCGTCGCCGCGTCGATGGTCAGGGTCTGGCCGGCGATGCGGCTCTGGGCGCCGGGGCGCAGGTCGATCACCATGGCGCCGGTGACGGCGGCGGCGTTCAGCACGTCGTGGCCCGCGGCATCCTGCAGCAATCCGCGCCCATCCTGCGACGCGAAGCGGGCGAATTCGTCGGTATAGACATAGTGGTCGTCGTCGCTTTCGGCGCAGCCGAAGACGGTCAGCGCCAGCTCCCGCACCGTCATCGGCCCGCCCGCCTTTTCGTCGCGGATCTCCACGCGCCAGGTGCCCGCCGCGCTTTCGCCCAGGAAGCCATTGGCACCGAAGGTCCAGGGCCGGTAGACGGAATCGTCCCCGGCATTCGGCGCCAGGTCCGCCCGCGTGCCGTCCGGCGAATACAGCCGGATATCGACCTGGGAGGCGATGCCGGAGACCAGGTCCACATGCAGCGCGATGTGTTCCACCCGGATGTCGTCGGTGATGGTGAAGGTGAAGCTCAGCCCCGCCGGGTCGTTGTCGGGCACCAGCAGGCTGCCGGACCAGCGCGGCGCCGCGGCCGCGACCTCATTGGCGGAGGTCCGCGCCGCCGGCTGCCAGCTTTCCGCCAGCCGCACCGCTGCGCGGGCATCGACCAGGCCGAAGCCATAGTCGTTGGAGAAGTGCATTCCGCCGCCGTTCCAGTCATCCGTGCCGGTGATGCGCCAGGGATTGCGCTCGGGGTGGGACATCGTCCCGCCGATCGCATGGCTCGTATGCCGTGCGCTGAGCGCCAATATGGCCTGCACGTCGCGCCAGCCGAGATCCGGGTTGGCGTCCAGCACCAGCGCCGCGACGCCGGAGACCAGCGGGCCGCTGGTGGAGGTGCCGCCGAATTGCGAGGTCCAGTCCCCGGGGTCGATGCCCTCCGCCCCCGTGCGGTCCGTCGTCGTGATGCTGCCATAGAGGCCGGCGGAGGAGGGGGCGACCACCATCAGCGTGGCCGAGGGGTTGGAATAGCTGCTGACCCTGCCGTCCTGCCCCACGGCGCCGACGCTGATGACATGGCGGCTCGCGGTGAAGCCGGTCATGTTGGCGTCGATGTAGGAATTGGTATAGCGGTCATTGCCCGAACTGGCGACGGAGACGGTGCCGAGCCCGCCGCGCCCTTCCTCCACCGAGGCGACGAGCCCCGCATGCATCCCCGCCCATTCGCGATCGGTGGGCCCGCCGGTGAAGGGCCAGCGCAGCGCCCAGACCTGCGCGGCGACATCGAAGGTCTTCAGCAGGGCGAAGACCTCCTCGATCCGCGTCTGGCCATGCGTGGCGACGCCGCTCGCCAGGATCGGCATCTGGGTGATGCTGGCCTCATAGGCGACGCCGACGATGCCGAGGCCGTTGCGCGCGGCGGCGATCAGGCCCGCGGTCGCGGTGCCGTGGATGGAGGCGCTATCCGGCAGGCGCAGCGGATCGTCGGGCAGTTCCAGGGAGGCGTCGTAATTGGGCGCCAGATCCGGATGCGTCGCCTCGATCGTGGTGTCCACCACCGCGATCTTCACACCGCGCCCGGTATGGTCGGCCCAGGCGGGCAGCACGTTGATGTCCACCCCGGAGCGGCCGCCCTGGTACAGGTACCACTGGTCCGCGAACAGCGGATCGCTGGGCAGGCTGACTGCGCCGCTCATGATCGTTTCTCCCTGGAATCTATCGGAGGCGATTTCGCCAGCCGCGGCAAGCCATCCGCGCCGCGCCGTGCTGGACGCCGGGGCTGTCCGCGCGGCACAACCGCGTGATGCCGCGCCGGAGCACGACCGCCGTCCCACCCCCGCCACGCCCGACCCGGGGCGAGGCCATCGCCGCCAGCCTGGCGGAGGAGATCGTGGCCGGGCGGCTCAAGCCGGGCACGCCGCTGGACGAGCTTGGCCTGGCCAAGGCCTTCGGCAGCAGCCGCACCCCGGTGCGGGAGGCGTTGCGCCAATTGGCACCCACCGGCCTGGTGCAGGTCGCCCCCCGTCGCGGCGCCGTGGTGGCGATTCCCGATGCGACTCAGTTGAAGGACATGTTCCTGGTGATGGCGGAGCTGGAGGCGATGGCGGCGGCGCTGTCGGCGCTCTCCATGCTGCCGGAGCAGCGGCGGGGGCTGGAGCGCCAGCACGCGGCGATGGCGGCCATGATGCGCGCCGGCGATGTGGCGGCCTATCGCGCTGCCAATGTCACCTTCCACCACCTGCTCTATCTCGGCACCCATAACGGCTACCTGACCGAGATCGCCACTGCCACGCGCCGGCGCCTCGCGCCGTTCCGCGCGGCGCAGTTGGAGGCGCCGGACCGGCTGCGGCGGTCGCATGAGGAGCATGGGGAGATCGTCACGGCGATCCAGCGGGGCGATGCGGCGGGGGCTGCGGCGCGAATCCGCACGCATATCGGGCTGACGGAGCAGACCTGGTCGGTGATGGCCGTCGCGCTGCGCCGGCCGGATGCTGCCTAAAATCTGGTCATAATGACGTCGATTCCGCGCTGTTGCATACACGGCGGGAAATCCACTCCTCCAAGACATTGATCTGAAACCATTCTGAGCAGGGCGCGAAACGGCACGACACTTGCTTGGTCCTTGACGATGACCCAGCCGCCCCGCCCATGACCGCGCCGACCCCGCCCCGCAGCATCGCCGCGCTGCACGCGGCCTATGCCGGGGGCCTGACCCCCGCCGGGCTGCTCGAAGACCTGTCCGCGCGGCATGATGCGCTGGGCGATCCCGGCATCTTTCTGCACCGTCCTTCGCCGACGGTCCTGGCCGAGGCGGTCGCGGCCCTGCCGCCCTTTGACCCGGCGCGCTTTCCCCTCTGGGGCGTGCCGGTGGCGGTGAAGGACAATATCGACGTGGCCGGCATGCCGACCACGGCGGCCTGCCCGGATTTCGCCTACCTGCCCGGGGAGAGCGCGCCGGCGGTGGCGCGGCTGGTGGCGGCGGGTGCGCTGATCGTCGGCAAGACCAATCTGGACCAGTTCGCCACCGGGCTGGTGGGCGTTCGCACGCCGCACCCGATTCCGCGCAATGCCTGCGCGCCGGACCGCGTGCCGGGCGGTTCCTCCTCCGGCTCCGCCGTCGCGGTGGCGCAGGGGCTGGCGCTGCTGTCGCTGGGGACGGATACCGCCGGTTCGGGCCGTGTGCCGGCGGCGCTGAACGGGCTTGTGGGGCTGAAGCCCTCGGTCGGCGCCATTCCCTCCCGCGGCGTTGTGCCGGCCTGTCCGAGTCTGGATTGCATCTCCGTCTTCGCCCACAGCGTCGCCGATGCCTGGGCCGGCTATGCGGTGATGGCGGGGGCGGATGAACAGGACCCCTGGTCGCGCCCGATCACCCTCGGCGCGCCGGGTGCGGCGCTGACGCGCCTCGGCATTCCCCGCGCGGTGGATCTGCATCTGGACGGCGCGGAACAGCGCGCTGCCTGGGATGCGGCGCTGGCGCGGCTGCCGGGGGATGTGGTGCTGGCGGAGATCGACCTCTCGCCGTTCCTCGAAACCGCCCGGCTTCTGTATGAGGGTGCCTTTGTCGCCGAACGCGACGCTGCCTTCGGCCATCTGGTGCCGCGCGCCGCGATGCATCCGGTGACGCAGCGCATCCTGGCCGGCGCCGCGCGCTTCACCGCCACCGATGCCTTCGCCGGGCTGCACCGCCTCGCGGCACTGCGCCTCGCGACCCTGCCCGCCTGGGCGCAGATGGACGCGCTGCTGGTGCCGACCGCGCCGAATTTCCCGTCGCTGGCGGAGCTCGAGGCCGACCCGATCGGCCCGAACGCCCGGCTCGGCACCTATACCAACTTCGTCAATCTGTTGGACCTCGCGGCGCTGGCGGTGCCAGCGCCCTTGCGGCCGGATGGCCTGCCCTTCGGCGTCACGCTGATCGGCCCGCGTGGCCGCGACGTGGCGCTCGCCGCCACCGGCGCCGCCCTGATGCGGAGCTTTTCGACATGATCGAGATCTGCGTCGTCGGTGCGCATCTGTCCGGCATGGCGCTGAACGCCGAGCTGCTGCGCGAAGGCGGGGAGCTGCGCCGCGCCGTGCTGACGGAACCCTGCTACCGCCTGTTTGCCCTGGCCGGCGGCCCGCCGCGTCGCCCCGGCCTGCTGCGGGTGGCGCAGGGCGCTGCCATCGCCACGGAGGTCTGGGCGCTGCCGGAGGACGGCTTCGGCCGCTTTGTCGCCGGCATTCCCGCGCCGCTCTGCATCGGCACCCTGCGGCTGGCCGATGGCTCCACGCCCAAGGGATTCCTCGTGGAGCCGGAAGGGCTGCACGGGGCCGAGGACATTTCTCGATTTGGCGGCTGGCGCGCCTTTATCGCCAGCCTCGCACCCGCTTGAACCAGGGAGACAAGATCATGATCCGTCGTCGCCACCTCCTCGCAGCCTCCGCCGCCGCCGCGCTCGCGGCCCCGCACATCGCCAATGCGCAGGCCGCGCGCACGGTGAAGATGGGCTCGCTGCGCCTGATCCATTCGATGACGCCGCATTTCTACCAGCGCTTCGCCCCCGCTGGCCTGACCATCGAGATCATCACCTTCGACAGCCCGACCGATGGCAAGAATGCCGTCGTCACCGGCTCCGTCGCCTGCGGCGGCTTCGGCATCGCCGCCGCCACGCTGGGCGCCGCGGCGGGGGAACCCGTCGTCGTCGTCGGCGCCTTCTGCAACAAGGGCATGGGCGTCATCAGCAAGGCGGGCGGGCCGCTGCGCGCCTTGGCCGATCTGCGCGGCAAGCGCATCGGCATCTGGCCCGGCTCGACGCAGGAGGTCTTCATCCTGGAACGCCTGCGCGAATCCGGCATGTCCGTGCGCGACATCACCCCCGTCCGCGTGCCCTTCGGCGAGATGCACGCCATGCTCTCCCGCGGCGATATCGACGCCTATGTCGGCGCGGAGCCGGGGCCGGGCCTGTCCATTTCCTCCGGCGTGGGGCAGTTGGTGGAATACCCCTACGGCACGGCCATGGGCGGGCTGAACATGATCTTCGGCACCAGCGAGGATCTCGTCAAATCCGACCCGGCGCTGGTCCGCACCATGCTGAACATCCACCGCCAGGCCAGCGAATACATGAAGGCGCATCCGGCGGAAGTGGCGGAGGCGACCGTGCGCATCCTCGGCGCACCGCGTGCCGCGGTGGAGCAGGCGCTGGGCGCGGACAATGTCGAATACATCTGGAAGCTGGACGACACCGTGCTGCGCCAGTCCCGCACCTATGCCGAGCAGATGCTGCAATTGCGGCAGATCCGCCGCCTGCCGAATTTCGACACCTTCCTGAACCCGTCCTTCTCCAACGCCATCGCGACCGCCTGATCGGGAGGGGCAGCACCATGTCGGACGTGACCCTCACCCAGGCGCCCGTTGCACGGCCGGTGCCGGCGCTGCGGCTCTGGCGGCGCGTCCGGCCGGTGCTGCTGTCCCTGATCGTGCCGCTGCTGCTGCTGCTCGGCTGGCACTGGGCGGTGGCGGCGGGGATGACCCGGCTGATCCCGTCGCCGGCCGAAGTCGCCGAATATATGGTGGACTTCGCCGTGGGCGGCATCTGGGACGATGCCTTTTCCGCCACGCTGCATATCCACCTGCTGGCCTCCGCCAGCCGCGTCTATGGCGGCTTCGTGCTGGCGGCGCTGGTCGCCATCCCGCTCGGCCTGCTGATCGGCCGCAACGCCTTCGTGCGGCAGCTTCTGGACCCGTTTCTTCAGTTGATGCGGCCGATTCCCGTCACCGCCTGGCTGCCGCTGTCGATGATCCTGTTCGGGCTGGGCGCGCGCTCCGCCTTCTTCCTGGTCTTCCTGGGCGCCTTCTACCCGATCCTGCTGAACACCATCTTCGGCGTGAAGAATGTCGAGCCGCGGCTGTTCGAGGCTGCCTCCATGCTCGGCTGCCGCGGCAATGCACAATTCTTCAAGGTGGTACTGCCAGCGGCCTTGCCCTCCATCTTCACGGGCCTGCGGCTGGGCCTGGGCCTTGCCTGGTTCGTCATCGTGGTGGGCGAGATGACGGGCGTGCCGCAGGGGCTTGGCGCCGTCATCATGGATGGCCGCACCCTGTCGCGCACCGAACTCGTCATCTGCGGCATGATCGTCATCGGCATCGCCGGCTTCATCTCCGACCGCGTCGTCGTGCTGCTGATGAACCGGCTGCTGCGCTGGAGCCCCTCCCACCATGGCTGAGATCCCGATCCTCGACATCCAGGGCGTGGGCAAGACCTATGTCCTGAACGACAGCCGCATCGAGGCGCTGCGCGATGCGAACCTCACCGTGAAGAAAGGCGAATTCGTCTGCCTGATCGGCGCCTCCGGCTGCGGCAAATCGACGCTGCTGCGGATCGTGGCGGGCTTCGAGGCGCCGAGCGCGGGCCAGGCCTTGATGTGGGGCAAGCCGATTGCCGGCCCGGCGCCGGATCGCGGCATGGTCTTCCAGGACTACGGCCTTTTTCCATGGTTGTCGGTCCGTGAAAACATCGGCTTCGGCCCGGCCAGCCGTGGACGTCCGAAGGCGGAGGTGCGCGACACCGTCGAGCGTTTCATCTCCCTGATCGGCCTCACCCGCTTCGCCGATGCCTATCCGCACCAGCTCTCGGGCGGCATGAAGCAGCGCGTCGCCATCGCCCGCGTGCTGGCCAATGACGCGGAGGTGGTGCTGATGGACGAGCCCTTCGGCGCGCTGGATGCGATGACGCGCGAACGGCTTCAGGACGAGCTGCTGGAGCTGTGGCAGCGCACCGGCCTGACGGTGCTCTTCGTCACCCATTCCATCGAGGAGGCGATCTTCCTCTCCGACCGCGTCGTGGTGATGGAACCCGGACCCGGCCGCATCGCCAGCGCGCATCAGGTGGAGCTGCCGCGCCCGCGCGACGTCGCCTCCCCGGAATTCAACGAGGTGCGGCGCGAACTCGGCCTGCGGCTGCATTCGCACCATGCGAAGAAGGCGGCCTGATGCGGCCTGAACAACGCCTGCGCTATTCCACCCCCGCGGACCGTCCGCCCAGCACGCTGCCAAACGGCGCGAAGGTTGCCGTCTGGCCGGTGGTGAATGTCGAGAACTGGCTGATCGACAATCCCATGCCGCGCCAGGTGCTCGTCGCACCCACGGGTGCGGCGCTGCTGCCGGACATCGCCAATTGGGGCTGGCACGAATACGGCATGCGCGTGGGCTTCTGGCGTTTCCTCGACGCCTTCCAGAAGCGCGGCATCCGGCCGACGCTCTCCGTCAACGGCTCCGTCTGCACCGCCTATCCGCGCGTGGCGCAGGCGGCGCATGAGGCGGGGTGGGACTTCATGGGCCACGGCCATGTGCAGGTGCCGACGCACAAGGTCCCCGACCAGCGCGCCATGATCCGCCAGACCATCCAGGCGATCCAGGATTGCACCGGCGCCCCGCCGCTCGGCTGGCTCGGCCCGGGACTGACGGAGACGCTGGAAACGGCCGACCTGCTGGCCGAGGCCGGGCTGCGCTACTGCGCCGACTGGGTGGTGGACGACCTGCCCTGCCGGCTGGAGACGGCGCATGGCACGCTGTTCACCATGCCCTACAGTGTCGAACTGAACGACATCCCCGTCGTCATGATTCAGCACCATGACGAGCAGGAACTGCCCCGCCGCGCCCGCCTCCACGCCGCACGGCTGCTGGCGGAAGCCACCACCACGCCGCGCGTGATGTGCATCGCCATCCACCCCTATATCACCGGCGTGCCGCACCGCATCGCCGCGCTGGAAGCGCTGCTGGACGACCTGGCGGCGATGCCGGGCGTGGCCTTCCTGCAGGCCCGCGACATCCTGGACTGGTATGCGGGCTGCGGCGATCCGACCTAGGATGCCGCCATGCGCATCCTGCTGATCAACGCCAATACCACCGAATCCATCACCGACCGGCTGGTCGCCATCGCCCGCGCGCTGGCCCCGCCCGGCGTGACGGTCCAGGGCGCCACAGGCCGCTTCGGCGCCCGCTACATCGCCAGCCGCGCCAGCTCCGCCATCGCCGCCCATGCCGCGGTCGATGCCTATGCCGCGCATGGCGCCGGGGCGGATGCCGTGCTGATCGGCTGCTTCGGCGATCCCGGCCTGGACGCGCTGCGCGAATTGGCGCCCGTGCCGGTGCTGGGCCTGGCCGATGCCAGCGCCGCCGCCGCCCAGGGCCGTCGCTTCGGCGTGGTCACCGGCGGCGCGGCCTGGAAGCCGATGCTGGAGGAATTTTTTGTCACGCGCGGCCATGCCGGCCAGCTCGCGGGCGTGCGGACCGTCGCGCCGACGGGCGGCGAGATCGCCCGTGACCCGGACGGCGCCCTGGCCCTGCTGGCCGAGACCTGCCGCGACTGCGTGACGCAGGATGGGGCGGAGGTGGTCATCCTCGGCGGCGCCGGCCTCGCCGGCCTGGCAGCCCGGCTGGCGCCGCTGGTGCCGGTGCCCGTGCTGTGCTCGGTGGAGGAAGGCGTGCGCGCCACGGTGGCGGCGCTCGGCCAGGGGGGCGCCGGGCTGCTGCCGCATGGGCCGGTGGAGACCATTGGCCTGTCCCCGGCACTGGCGGCGATTCTCAGCCCTGGTAGCGGGCCATGAAGCCGCGATCCAGCCGGTCCTTCAGCCACCAGACCCAGCGCCCGCCGAAGATCAGCCCGTTGCGGGTGCCCAGCGCGGTGCCATCGGCCAGCGACAGCAGCCGCAGATAGTCGCGCTGCGGGCGATAGGGGCGGGGCGCGCGGCCCCTGGCCACCGCCCGCAGATTGGCCGCCAGCACCGGCCCCTGGCGCACGGCGAAGACGCCGGCCTTGGGCAGGCCCGCGCCGAAGCTCGCCACATCGCCGGCTGCGAAGATATGGCTGTGCCCCTCCGCCCGCAGGCAGGCATCGACACGCAGGAAGCCGCGCGCATCCCGCGCCAGCCCGGTTTCCGCCAGCCAGGGCGCGGCGGCAGCGC
This sequence comes from Falsiroseomonas oleicola, assembly GCF_019029495.1. Lineage (GTDB taxonomy): Bacteria > Pseudomonadota > Alphaproteobacteria > Acetobacterales > Acetobacteraceae > Falsiroseomonas > Falsiroseomonas oleicola. The sequence continues at coordinate 168,376 of NZ_JAERQM010000006.1, read as the reverse complement.
CGGTCGCCCAGATGACGGATTCCGCGGGCAGCGACGGCGCGCCGTCGAAATGCACGGCGCCCTGCGCCACTTCGGTGACGTTCCGCCCCGACCGAAGCGCCACCTTCCGCGCGGCCAGCGCCTGCCCTGCGCGACGGCGCAGCCGCCCGGGGAAGCCCGGCAGCAGGCCGGAGGCGCCGGCGACCAGGGTGATCGCCGCGTCCAGCCGCACTGCCAGCGCCAGCGCCACCTCCACCCCCGCCGCGCCGGCACCGACCACGGCGATGCGCTGCCCGGGATGCGCCTCATGGAAAATGCCGCGCAGCCGCGGCAGCAGGGCGTCGATCGGCTTCAGCGGCAGGGCGTGTTCCGCCGCACCCGGCACGCGGCCGACATCCGGCGTCGCGCCCGTGTCGATCGACAGCAGGTCCCAGTCCACATCCGCCCCCTGGGCGCGCTGCACACGCCGGCGCCGGGGGTCGATGCCGGTGGCGCGGTCGAGGATCAGCGCCGCATTGCAGCGCGCCGTCAGCGCGGTGATGTCGATCAACGCCTCCTCCGGCTGATACAGCCCGGCGATGACGCCGGGCAGCATGCCGGAATAGGGCGACATCCATTCCCGCGTCAGCAGCGTGACGCGCCAGCCGGGCAGGGGGTGCGCGGCCCATTGCCGCAGCACCTCCACATGCGCATGGCCGCCGCCGAGCAGCAGCAGATGCGGCATCTCAGATGCGCCGCACCCCGGTGAAGTTCGACATGCCGACAGGGATGTCCACCAGGTTGCGCTGATGCGCGATGATGCGGAAATACTCGCCGAGCGGCAGATAGGGCGTGTCCTGCCAGAACTGCGTCTGGATTTCCCGCGCCTTGGCCTGCTGCGCCGGCCGGTCGGGGGCTGCCATCCATTCCTGCCGCAGCCGTTCCAGATCCGGGCTGCTGGGCCAGCCGAACCAGGCGCGCGGCCCATTGGCGCGCAGGCCGAGATTGGCCACCGGGTCGAGCAGCCCCGCGGCGCTGAAGCCGGAGAGGAACACGTTCCAGCCGCCGCGATCGGAAGGCTCCCGCGACCCACGCCGCTGCACGATGGTGCCCCAATCGGCCGAGAAGGCTTCCGCATTCACGCCGACGCGGCGGAACATGTCGACCGCCACATCCGCCATCACCTTCAGGAAGGCGAGGTCCATCGGCTGAAGCACCACCACCTTCTCGCCCTTGTAGCCGGCGGCGATCAGATCCTGCCGCACCTTCTCATAATCGCGCGGGCCTTCCAGCGCGGCGATGCCGGCATCGTTCGCCATCGGCGTGTTCGGCAGGAAGACGCCGACGCCGGTGCGCCACAGGCTGCGATCCTCGCTGAAGGCGGCGGTCATATAGGCGGCCTGGTCCAGCGCGCCGATCAGGGCGCGGCGGATGGCGGGGTTGTCGAAGGGCGGATGCAGGTGGTTGAAGCGCAGGATGCTGATGCTGCTGTCCTCCGTCACCTTCACCTGCACATTCCGGGCGCGGCGCAGGATCGGCAGCAGGTCGTTCGGCGCATATTCCAGCCAGTCCACCTCATTCTGCTGCAGGGCGGCCGCCGCGGTCGCCGGGTCGGGCAGGATGTGCCACTCGACGCGGTCCATATGCGCGATCTTGGCGCCGGCGCTGCGGCTGGGTGCGCCCTGGCGCGGCACATAGCCGTCGAACTTGTCATAGACCACGCGCACGCCGGAAACCCGCTCCGCCGCGTTGAAGCGGAACGGCCCGCTGCCGATCATCTCGGTCACGGCGCGGGAGGGATCGGTCAGCGCCAGGCGCTCCGGCATCATCGCCGGCAGCGGCGCCGTCACCTTCCCCAGCGCCTGGGGCAGCAGCGGGAAGGGGCGCTTCAGGCGGAAGCGGATGGTGCGGTCGTCTGGTGCCGTCAGCTCGTCGATCGCCGCCAGCAGCTCCTGCCCGAACATGTCCCGCGCGCCCCAGCGGCGGATGCTGGCGACGCAGTCGCGGCCGCGCACCGGTTCGCCATCATGGAAGCGCAGTCCTTCGCGCAGGGTCAGGGTCCATTGCAGCCCGTCATTCGCGACGACATGGCCCTCGACCATCTGCGGCTGCACATTGAATCCGGCATCCAGCGCATAGAGCGTGTCGAAGACCATCGCGCCATGCGTCAATGTCACCGTCGCGGTGTTGTAGATGGGGTCGAGCACCGTCAGGTCCGCCTGCGGCACGAAGCGCAGCGTGCGGCCGGCGGCGCCCTGCGCGCCCACGATGCGCGGGGCAGCAAGGATCGCCCCGGCGGTGCCGAGGAACTGGCGGCGGCTGGGCATGGTCGGGGCTCTCCTGAGGGCGGCGCGGCGCAGCATGCCGGAGGAGTTTGTCGGTGGGGAAGGGGGTTTCGTCATCGGCAAAGCGGCGCCATGCTGCGGGAACGGCCAAGGAAGCTGTCCTCATGACCCTCCGCTGCGATCTTATCCTTCGTGACGCCACCATCATCGACGGCACCGGCGGCCCGCGCCGCCGTGGCGATGTCGCGGTGAAGGGCGACCGCATCGCCGGCCTCGGCGACCTCTCCGGCATGTCGGCGGACCGCGAAGTGATGGCGGAAGGCCGCGTGGTGGCCCCCGGCTTCATCGACGCGCATACCCATGACGACCAGGCGGTGCTCTGTGGCCCGGCCTGCATGCTCTGCAAGACCAGCCAGGGCGTGACGACGGTGGTGGTCGGCAATTGCGGCATCAGCCTGTCGCCAGTCACCATGAGCGAGCGCCCGCCCGCGCCGCTGGACGGCGTCTGCGCCCCCGAATGGTGGATTTTTGACAGCTTTGGGGCCTATGCGGAGCGGCTGCGCACGACGCCTTCCTCGGTGAACACGCTGGCGCTGATCGGCCATATGTCGCTGCGCGTCGGCGCCATGGGCCGCGACACCGGCCGCCCCGCCACGGACAAGGAGGCGGAGCGGATGCGCAGGCAGCTCGCCCAGGCCCTGTCGGAAGGTGCCGCCGGCTTCTCCACCGGCCTGTTCTACCCGCCCAGCAAGGCCGCGCCCACCGAGGAGGTGATCGCGGTGGCGGAGGCGCTGCGCGAACACAGGGGCCTGTATGTCACGCATATGCGCGACGAGGCCGACCATGTGCTGGACAGCATCGAGGAGACGCTGCGTATCGGCAAGGCGGTCGGCGCGCCGGTCATCATCAGCCACCACAAATGCGCCCAGCCGGAAAACCACGGACGCTCGGTGGAGACGCTGCCGCTGATCGAGAAGCACGCCGCCGACTATCCGCTGGCCTTCGACGTCTATCCCTATACCGCCTCCTCCACCTCCCTGGCCGCACGCAAGCCGCGGCCGGATGTGCCGGTGACGGTGACGACCTCCGTGCCGCATCCCGAAATGGCGGGGCGCGCGCTGGCCGATATCGCGCAGGAATGGGGCGTGACGCTGGAGGAAGCGGCGCAGCGCCTGACCCCAGGCGGCGGTGTCTTCCACAACATGGCGGAGCAGGATGTGCGCCGCATCCTGGCGCATCGCCTGTCCATGGTCGGCAGCGATGGCGGGCCACTGGCAAAGCATCCGCATCCGCGTCTCTGGGGCACCTTCCCGCGGGTGCTCGGGCAGTATTGCCGGGAGCTTGGCCTGTTCGACCTGGAGACCGCCGTGCACAAGATGACCGGCCGCACGGCGGAGGTCTTGGGTATTCCGGATCGCGGCGTGCTGCGCGAAGGCGCCTTCGCCGACTTGGTGCTGTTCGACGCCGGCACGGTGCGCGACCGCGCCACCTTCACCGAGCCGCGCCAGGTGGCCGATGGCATTGTCGAGACCTGGGTGAACGGCCAGTCCGTCTACACCCACGCCGCCGGCGCCAGCGAGACGCCCGCCGGGCGCCTGCTGCAACGGGTGGCCTAACCGTTACTCGGCGGGCGCGAAGGCGCCCGCCGGCATTGCCGCCTTCCGCGCCCCGCGCCCCAGCGCCAGCCCATTCAGCGCCGGCACCACCAGCAGCGTCGCCACCGTGCCCAGCAGCAGCCCGCCGATCATCGCCACCGCCATCGGACCCCAGAAGACCGAAAGCGTCAGCGGCACGAAGGCCAGCACCGCCGCCAGCGCCGTCAGCACCACCGGCCGGGCGCGGCGCACGCTGCTTTCGATGATGGCCTCGCGCAGCGGCATGCCGGCCTCCACATCCTGGCGCACCTGGTCCACCAGGATCAGCGTGTTGCGCATCACCATCCCCGCCAGCGCGATCACGCCGAGCAGCGCGACGAAGCCGAAGGGCATGTCCATCACCAGCAGCGCCGCCGCCGCGCCGGGAATGCCCAGCGGCGCCGTCGCCACCACCAGCGCCACCTGCCCGAAGTGCCGAAGCTGGATCATCAGGATCAGCAGCATCACCGCGACCATCGCCGGGAACAGGGCGAAGAGGCTGGCATTGGCCTTGCCGGATTCCTCCGCCGCGCCGCCGGTGTCGATGCGCATGCCCACCGGCAGCCGCGCCGCGATCTCCTGGATCCGCGGCAGCGCGGCGGCGGTCACATCCGGCGGCTGCAGGCCCGGCGCCACATCGGCGCGCACAGTCAGGAAGGGCTCGCGGTTGCGGCGCCACAGGATCGGCTCCTCCATCACCGGCTCCAGCCGCGCCACCTGGCCGAGCGGCACCGGGCCGGCGCTTGTCACCAGGGTCAGGTCGGCGAGGTTGGCGAGGCCGAGGCGCTCCGCCGCCGGGGCGCGCAGCACCACATCCACCAGTCGCGAACCCTCCCGCAACTGCGTCGCCGTCACGCCGGATACCAATGCCTGCATCGACTGCGCCACTGCCTGTGGCGACAGGCCAAGCTGCGCCACGCGATCCTCATCCAGCACCAGCCGCAGGGAAGGGGCGCGCTCGCCCCAGGCGAGCTGCACGTCCCGCGTGCCCGGCATGGCCCGCAGCGCCGCCATCACCTTCTCCGCCGCCTGGCGCAGCGCATCGGGCTGGCCGCCGACGACGCGGAACTGCACGGGGAAGCCGACGGGCGGCCCGAAATCGAGGCGGGAGACGCGGATGCGCGCCTCCGGCACCGCGCCGGATTCGGCGAAGCCGATCATCTTCTCCCGCAGCCTTTCGCGGGCGGGCACGTCGCGCGCCTGGATCACCAGCTTGCCGAAGGCCTCGTTCGGCAGGTCGGGATTCAGCGCCAGGAAGAAGCGGGGGGCGCCGGCGCCGAGATAGGTGGTGGACATCACCGCATCCGGATCATCGGCGACCACCGCCGCCACGCGCTCCAGCGCCGCGCGGGTGGCGGCGAAGCTGGCGCCCTCCCGCAGGTTCACATCCACCAGCAGTTCCAGCCGGGCGGAGGTGGGGAAGAACTGCTTCTTGGTCAGGCCCATGCCGACGAAGCCCGCCACCAGCACCGCCAGCGTCGCCGCCAGCACCAGCCAGCGGAAATCCACGCACCAGGCCACCAGCCGCCGCAGCATCCGGTAGAAGCGCCCATCATACAGCGTGTCGTGATGCACCACATGCTTCGGCGTCGGCAGCAGCTTCACCCCGAGCCAGGGCGTGAACCAGACGGCGACGAGCCAGGAGGCCAGCAGCGCGCCGCCCACCACCCAGAAGATGCCGCCGGCATACTCGCCGCTGGTCGAAGCCGCGAAGCCCACCGGGATGAAGCCCGCCATGGTCACCAGCGTGCCGGACAGCATCGGCCCCGCCGTGCTGCCCCAGGCGAAGGCCGCCGCCCGCGTGCGGTCCCAGCCTTCCTCCAGCTTCACCACCATCGCCTCGATGGCGATGATCGCGTCATCCACCAACAGGCCGAGCGCCAGGATCAGCGCGCCGAGCGAAATCCGCTCCAGCTCCATGCCCCAATACAGCATCATCAGGAAAACGGCAGCGAGCGTCAGCGGCACCGACAGCGCCACGATGATGCCGGCGCGGAAGCCGAGAGAGAGGAAGGAGATCACCAGCACCACGGTCAGCGCCGCGACGAATTTCGTCAGGAACTCCGCGACGCTTTCCGCCACGATCTGCGGCTGGTCGGACACCGCCTGCAAGTCCAGGCCGAGCGGCAGGTCGCGCCGCACCTCCGCCAGCGCCACCCGCAGGCTTTCGCCCAGCGCCAGCACGTTGAAGCCGGGCTGCTTGACGACGGAGATCATGACCGCTCCGGCGCCGTCATGAAGCACCGCCGTGCTCGGCGGATCGGCCAGGCCGCGGGAGACCTCGGCGATGTCGCCCAGCCGCACGGTGCGTCCCGCGCCTGCGCTCACGGGGACGTTGCGGATCGCTTCCAGCCCATCCAGCCCGCCGCCGACGCGCAGATGCACGCGCAGCGGCCCGGTTTCCACCACGCCCGCCGGCACGACGGGGTTCTGCTGCGCCAGCGCGTCCAGGATCACACTGGGCGCGATGCCCAGCGTCGCGAGGCGGGCATGGCTGACCTCGACATGGATGCGCTGCTCGATCTCGCCCTGGATCGCGACCTTCTCCACCCCGGGCACGCGCAGCAGGCGCAGGCGGATCTGCTCCGCCTGGCGCACCAGCTCGGGATTCTCGGCCCCGGTCAGCGCGAGGACGGCGGAATAGACATCCGAATACTCGTCATTGAAGAACGGTCCGCGCACCCCGGCGGGCAGGTTCTGCGCGATGTCGCCGACCTTCTTGCGCACCTGGTACCAGAGGGCCTGCACCTGGCGCGGCGGCGTGGTGTCGCGCAGCGTGATGGTGATGACGGCATTGCCGGGCCGCACATAGGTCTGGAGCGTGTCGAGATGCGCCAGGTCCTGAAGCCGGCTTTCGATGCGATCGGCGACCTGCGCCTGCATCTCCGCCGCCGTGGCGCCAGGCCAGGCGGCGGAGACCACCATGACCTTCAGGGTGAAGGAGGGATCCTCCGCCCGGCCGAGCCGCAGATAGGCGCCGGTGCCGAGCACGGCCAGCATCAGCATGGCGAACAGGGTCAGCGCGCCGTTGCGCACGCCCCAGGCGGAAAGGTTGAAGCGGTCCATTTTCCCGAGCTCTCAGCGCAGCGTCGCGGCGAGGCGGTTCTGGACCACCCGCACGCGCTGGCCGGGGTCGAGAAGCTGCGGTCCGAGGGCCACCACCTGATCGCCGGGGGCGAGGGGGCCTTCCAACTCGACCGTCTGGGACGCCAGGGCACGCACCTTGACCGGCACCGCCTCGATCCGCCCCTGCGGCAGCACGCGCCAGACCATCGGCCCCTGGCCGCGATCGTGCAAAGCGGAGAGCGGAAGGCTGGCGGAGGCCACGCCGGGCCGGGTCAGCCGCACCGTGCCGGTCATGCCCAGCGCCACCCAGTCCGGCGCATCGGCCAAGGCGAAACGCACGGCATAGGTGCGCAGCGCGGCATCGGCCTGGGGCGCGACCTCCCGCAGCGTGGCGCGCAGGGCGACATCCGGTCGCGCCCAGAAGCGCACCTCGGCCTGCGCCTGGGCGAGGTCGGGCAAGGCGGATTCCGGCACCGCCACCTGCAATTCGCGCTCGGCGGGATCGGCGAGGCGCAGCACGCCCTGGCCTTCCGTCACCACCTGCCCAGCCTCCGCCAGCAGCCCCGTCACCACACCGGGGCCGGCGGCGCGTAGCGTGGCATAGGACAGGCGGTTGCGCGCCAGTTGCAGGGCGGCCTGGGCACTGGCCACACGTTCCGCCGCCGCGCGATCGGCGGCGACGCGCTGGTCGTCATAGGCGGCGGCGACATGGCCGGCGGCGCGCAGCGATCGCGACCGCACGGCGTCGTTGCGGGCCTGCCGGGCCTGGGCCTGCGCCGAGGCGAGGTCGGCCTCCGCCGCGCGCAACGACAGGGCCAGGTCGGCAGGGTCGAGCTGCGCCAGGACCTGGCCGGCGGTCACCGCCTGGCCCACCTCCACCGTCCGGCTGACGATCCGCCCGCCCGTCCGGAAGCCCAGCTCCACCTCCCGCCGCGCCCGGACCACGCCGGTATGGGCGGCGGTGGAATCACCGGAGGAGAGCCGCACCTCCGCCACTTGCACGGGGCGCGGTGGCATGGCCTCGGCGGCGGCGGGCGGGGAGGCTTCGCCATTGCAGGCGGTCAGCGTCGCCATGCCCATCGCGGTCAGCACCGGCAGGCTCAGCAGCAGCGTGGTCGGGCGGGAGATCGGCATGGGGGGCTCGCGGGCTGTCTGCCAGCGAGTATGGTTATTGATTGATGAAAGTCAATAATCGTCAGTCAGCATGCGTCAGGGCGCAGAGCCCGCAGCAGCAGGTCGATCATCGCGGAGAGGTCCCGCGCCATCTCCTCCTCCGACACCTGCCGCAGGCCGCATTCGGCGATCAGCACGGGGTGCATGAAGCCGATCACCGCCATCTTCACCGAACCGGCCGTCACTTCCGGATCCAGCCGGCCGAAGGCGCCACTCGCCATGCCGTCCAGCAGCACATGGCGGATCGCGGTGCGGATGCCCTCAATGAAGCGTTCCACCACGCCCCAATGCTCCGCCATCGCGGCGGTCACCATGTCATGCAGCCGGCGCTCCTTGAAAAACAAAGACATATGCCGGTTGTGCAGGGTGTTCAGCAGGGTCCTCAGCCGCTCCGGCGCCGGCGCCTGGCTGCGGGCGATGGCCCAGAGCTCCGCCTCCACCCCATTCAGCATCCGCGCCGCGATCGCCTCGTTGATCGCGGATTTGGAGGGGTAGAAGCGATAGATATTGGCCGGCGACATGCCCAGTTCGCGGGCGATGTCCGCCACCGTGGTCTTCTGGTAGCCCATCGAGCGGAACAGCGCTTCCGCCATATCCTCGATACGGCGCTTCGTGTCCTCCGCGCTCGCGCCGCGGCGGGCCGGGGTGTCCTTGGTGGTTGTGCTCATGATGAATAATCTAATCCATCATTCGTCATGTTTCCATCCCCACGCATGCCCCTCTTGGAGTCCGGCCCCGGAATGGGCGAAAAGAAGCTATGAGCCCTTATCGATTCGACCACATCCACCTCCGCAGCCCGGACCCCGAGGCCGCCGTCGCCGTCTATGTCTCGGCCTTCGGCGCCGAGATCAAGCAGCGCGTGACCCCGGGCGGCCGTCTGCGGATCATCCTGGACCTGGCTGGCGTGCCGCTGTTCGTCGAGGAGGTGCCGGCCGACACCGCCGCGCCGCCGGCGCCGCCCTTCCTCGGCATCGAGCATATCGGCCTCGGCGTCGATGACCTGGATGCCGCCCTGGCCGATCTGAAGGCCAAGGGCGTGCCGCTGATCTCCGGCCCCACCGAGGCGCGGCCCGGCGTCCGTATCGCCTTCCTCCAGGCGCCGGATGGCGTCCGCGTGGAACTGATCGAGCGCCGCGGCTGATCCAGCCGGCCGTGACGCGCTGGGCCCCCGTCGCCGCCATCCTGGCGGCCGGCATCCTGGGCGCGGCGCAGATCGGCAAGGTGCCGGCGGCGATGACCACCATCGGCGCCGAATTCGGCCTCGGTCTGGCCGGGGCGGCGCTGCTCGTCTCTCTGTTTGCCTTGATGGCGGCGCTGGGCGGGCTGGCGATCGGGCTGGCCGCCGCGCGCATCGGGCCGCGACGGGCGCTGCTGGCCGGGCTGGCGCTGGGCGCACTGGCGGCCGTGGGCGCGGCCTTGGCGCCGAACACCGCCTTGCTGCTGCTGGCGCGGGTGGTGGAGGGGGCGGGCTTCCTGCTGCTGGCCGTCGCCGCGCCGGGGCTGATCGCGGCCAGCGTCGCGGCGCAGGATCGCGGCCTCGCCATGGGTCTCTGGGGCACCTACATGCCGGCCGGCATCGCACTGGGCCTGCTGAGCGCCCCGCTGGTGGAGGCGGCCGGCTGGCGCTTCGCCTGGATGACGCTGGCCTTGCTGCTGGGCGCCGCCACCCTTTCCTGCTGGACGCTGGTGCCGAGGGCAGGCGCCGCCACGGCGCCGACCGGCGCACCGATCCAGGCCCAGCTCCGCGCCCTGGTCGCAGCGCGGGCGCCGCTGCGCATCGCGGCGGTCTTCGCCACCTACAACGTCATGTATTTCGGCATCGCCGCCTTCCTGCCGGCACGGCTGGAATCGCTGGGCGCCGGCACCGGCGGGGCCGGGGCGGCGGCGGCGGTGGCCGCCCTGGCCAATGCCGGCGGCAACCTCGTCTCCGGCCTGCTGATGGGCCGGGGCGTGGCGCCGGACCGGCTGGTGGTGGTGGGCGCGCTGGGCATGGCGGTGATGGCCGCGGGGGTCTACGTGGTGCCCGACCCGTTCGTGGTGACAGGCCTGGCCGTTCTCGCCTGCGCCATCGGCGGCCTGCTGCCAGCCGCCTGCTTCGCGCTGCTGCCGCGCGCCGTGCCCAGCCCGGCGCTGCTGGCGCCGGCCGTCGGGCTGGTGATCCAGGGCAACAACCTGGCGCAGCTTCTGGCCCCGCCGCTGATCGGCGCCCTGGCCACCCTGTCCTGGTCGCTCGCCACCCTGCCGCTGCTGCTGGCCGGCCTGCTCGCGGTGCTGGCCGGCAGGTCGCTGGCGCGCTGAGCCAGACGCGCTTTCAGTGCGACAGCAGGACGGGCACCGTCATGCGCCCGATGATGCCCCGGGTGACGCCGCCCAGGATCATCTGGCGCAGCCGGGAATGGCCATAGGCGCCCATCACGATGAGCCCGACGCCGGTATCGGCGGCCTCGTTCAGCAGCACATCCGCCTCCCGCAGATCCTCAGCCACCAGATGCCGCGCGGTCGCCCGCACATCGTGCCGGGCCAGATGCAGGGCGATATCGGCGGCGGGCACGTCGCCATGGCCACCGATGCCCAGCCGCGGATTGACCGCCATCACCGTTACCTTCGCCGCCGCCTGCAGCAGGGGCAGCGCGTCATGCACCGCCCGCGTCGCCTCCCGCCCCGCATTCCAGGCGATCATGATGTGGTCGGGCGCGGTGGTGAAACGGCCGGCGAAGGGCAACACCACGACGGGACGGCCGGATTGGAACAGCGCCGCATCCAGGATGGCGCCGTCCTCCGTCGCCTCCGCGCTGTCCGGCTCCGGCTGGCCCAGCACCGCCAGGTCGGCATAGCGCGCATGCAGCGCCACGGCGTCGGCGGGCAGCGTATCGGCCTCCCGCCACTCGCCGCGCAGCCCGTCGCGGCGGATCTTGTCCTCGAAGGCGGCACGCGACCGGGCCGCCTTGGCGGCGGCCTCCGCCCGGAAGCGTTCGGCGATCTGGCCGAAGGTGGCGGCGGCGGCATCGCCCGGGATGGCGAAGGGCAGCGATGCCTCCACCGCATGCAGCCCGATGAGATGCGCATCATGCCGCGCGGCCAGCGCCGCGGCGAAATCCAGCCGCGCCGCCGCGCGTGCCGAGCCATCCAGATGCACCAGCAGATCCCGCAAGGCCATGACGCGCACCCCAGTTCTTGTTGCCGTGGCGCGCAGATTGGCGGTGCGCGGCGTGGCGGCGCCTTGATCCCGATCATGTCTCGCGTCGACGTGATGGCGGCGGCACGCGCCTTGCCTGCGGCAGGCGCATGACCCAGCCGGATTTCGAGGCCTATGCCAAGGCCGCCGCCGCCGCCCTATCTTTTCCCATCGCGCCGGCGCATCTGCCCGGCATCGTTGCCACGCTTCAGGTCGCGGCCGGCGCCGCCGCGCTGATCGGCCGGGTGCCGCTGACCTTGGAGGACGAGCCCGCCCCCATCTTCAGGGCCTCACCATGAGCGCCACGGCCTTGGCCGCCGCCATCCGCGCGCGGCAATTGCCCGCAGCGGAGGCAGTGGACGCCGCCCTGGCGCGCATCGCCGCTGCCAATCCACGCCTGAACGCCTTCACCGCCATCACCGCGGAGCGGGCGCGGGCGGAGGCGGCGGCGGTTGATGCGGCGCTGGCCGCCGGGCAGGACCCCGGGCCGCTGGCCGGCGTGCCCATCGCCGTGAAGAACCTGTTCGACATCGCGGGCATGGCCACCCTCGCCGGGTCCAGCATCCGGCGAGGGGCCCCGCCCGCCGCTGCCGATGCCTTCGCCCTGGCGCGGCTGCGCAGCGCTGGCGCTATCCTGGTCGGCGCCACGAACATGGATGAATTCGCCTTCGGCTTCACCACCGAGAACGACCATGACGGCCCGACCCGCAACCCGCATGACCTGGCACGGGTCGCCGGCGGGTCCTCCGGCGGTTCGGCGGCGGCGGTGGCGGCGGGGCTGGTGCCGATCGCGCTGGGCACGGACACCAATGGCTCGATCCGCGTGCCGGCGGCGCTGTGTGGCATCTGGGGGCTGAAGCCGACCTATGGGCGGCTGTCGCGGCGCGGCGCGCATCTGTTTTCCGCCTCGCTCGACCATATCGGGCCGCTGGCCGGCAGCCTGGACGACCTGGCGCTGGCCTATGACGTCATGCAGGGCCGTGATCCGGAGGACCCGGTGCAGCAGGACCGCCCGGCGGAGCCCGTCTCCGGCCTGGCGGAGGCGGGCATCGCCGGCCTGCGCATCGCCATCGCCAGTGGCCATTTCGCCGAGGGCGGCCAGCCCGCCTGCTTCGCGGCGATGGAGACCGCCGCCGCCGCACTCGGCGCCACCACCCGCATCGCCCCACCCTTGGCCGCCGAGGGCCGCGCCGCCGCACTGCTGATAACCCTGGCGGAGGGCGGCAACCTGCACCTGCCGGACCTGCGCGCCCGCGCCGGGGCGTACGACCCGCTGACCCGGGACCGCTTCCTCGGCGGCGCGCTGCTGCCGGCCGCCTGGCTGATCCAGGCGCAGCGGGTGCGCGCGGCCTGGCAGCGGGCGGCGCGGGCGGTCTTCGCCGATTGGGACCTGCTGCTGACCCCCACCACCCCCTTCGCCGCCCCGCCGATCGGCACCGCGATGATCGACATCGACGGCCGGATGGTGCCCGCCCGGCCGCAGCTTGGCTGGTTCACCCAGCCGATTTCGGCCATAGGCCTGCCAGCGCTCTCCGTGCCCATGGCCGGGCCGGATGGCCTGCCGCTCGGTGTCCAACTCATCGCCCCGCCCTGGCGAGAGGATCTGCTGTTCCGCGCCGCCGGTGCCCTGCAACGCGCCGGCATCGCCGCCTGCCCCCAGCCCAAGGACCCGTTTTGATGCAGATCGACATCCCCGAAGTGGTCGCCGAGGTCAGCGAGGCCTTCCAGCGTTACGAGACGGCACTGGTCACCAACGACGTGGCGGTGCTCGACGAGCTTTTCTGGAACGACCCGCGCACCATCCGCTACGGCGCCACCGAGATCCTGCACGGCTATGCCGAGATCATGGAATTCCGCGCCTCCCGCCCCTCCGTCGGGCTGGAGCGGACGCTGCTGCGCACGGTCATCACCACCCATGGCCGGGACTTCGCCACCGCCAACACGACCTTCGCGCGCAACGGCCGCACCGGGCGCCAGAGCCAGACATGGGTGCGGCTTCCGGAAGGCTGGCGGGTGGTTTCGGCGCATGTGAGTCTCATGCCTGCCGAATCCTGACAGGGAATCCCGCGAATCCCGTTCAACGAAGCGTGATCGCCGGTTCTGGAACGCTCAGTTCCGGCGACGTCCACGGGCTCAGGCTGTTAGACTGCTCCGAACGTCGGTCAAAGCACTGCGCGCGCACGAATGGCTCTCGATATCCTTTCTCTTCCCGCGCCGCGGCTGCTTCCGCCCGGACTGTGCTCAATTATTGAGCCCGATATCCTGTATCTGCATATCATCTCGGATGTCGCGATCGGGCTCGCCTATTTTTCGATCCCGGTCGTCCTGCTGATCTTCGCGCGGCGACGGCGGGACCTGGCCTACCCCTGGGTCATCCCGCTCTTCGCCGCCTTCATCATCGCCTGCGGCACCAGCCATCTGATGCATGTCTGGACCATGTTCCGGCCGGATTATGCGGTGGAGGGGCTGGTCAAGCTGGTCACCGCGGCGATTTCCGTCGCCACCGCCATCCTGCTCTGGCCTCTGCTGCCGCGCTTTCTCGCCTTGCCCAGCGCCGAATTGCTGGCGCGGGAAGTGGCGGAGCGCCGTGCGGCGGAAGCCCGCGCCCTGGCCAGCGAGGCGCGCAGCGCCGCCTTCGTCGAACACCTGGCGGAGGCGCTGTTCGTCATCCGCATCGAGTCCGGCGAGCGATGGATCATCGAGACGGTGAACCCGGCCTTCGAACGCATGTTCGGCATCGCCGCCGAGACGCTGCGCGAACGCCCCACGGAGGCCGCCATGCCGCCCGAGGTCCTGGCCCAGGTCCTGCCCCATTGGCGCAGGGCCATCGCCACGGGCAGGCCGGTCGACTACGTGGTGGAAGCGCAGGCGCCGGTCGGCTGGCGGGTGTGGGAGACGGTGCTGGTGCCGATGAGCGGTGCGGATGGCCAGGTGGAACGGCTGCTGGGTTCGGCGCGGGACATCACGCGTATGCGCCGCCTGCAATCGGACGTGCTGCAAAGCGCCCGCCTGGCGACCATCGGCACCATGTGCGCCGGCCTCGCGCATGAAACCAGCCAGCCGCTGAACACCGCGACGCTCTGGCTGCGCAATGCCCGCGTGGCTGGGGAGGCGGGGGGCACGGAGGCCGCACGCACAAGATTGCGCCGGGCGCATGACATCATCGAAAGCCAACTCCGCAGGGCGGGGGACCTGGTCACCCGGATTCGCGCCCTGCCGGGCGAGGAAGCGGAGGCGCCGGAGGCCTTCGATGCCGTCCGCATCGTCGACCCCGCCCTGCGCCAGGTCGCCATGGCCTATGCGGCGGAGGGTGTGGAGGTCGCGCTGCGCAGCCAGGCCGCCCGCCTGCCGGTGCTCGGCGTGCCGCCGCGGCTGGAGCAGGCCCTGCTGCAATTGCTGGCCAATGCCCGCGACGCGGTGCTCGACCGTCGCGCCACCGACCCCGACGCCCCCGCCTGCATCATCGTGACCCTGCGCGAGGACGCCGGGGAGGCGGTGCTGGAGGTCGAGGATACCGGCCCCGGCGTGCCGGAGGCGCTGCGCGAGGCGATCTTCGACCCCTTCTTCACCACCCGCGAGCCCGGACATGGCAGCGGCCTCGGCCTGTCCCTGGTGGCCGCCGTGGCGCGCGGCATGGGCGGGCGGGTGGAGGCGCGGAACCAGGCCGGGGGCGGCGCCATCTTCACGCTGCGCCTGGCCCTGGCCCCGGCATCCAGCCTTACCACCCCCGTCGAGGTGCTGAATTGATGGCTCCCTGCATTCTGTTGGCGGAGGATGAGGCGCTCGCCGCCATGGCGATCGAGGAGGAGTTGCTGGCGGAGGGCTATGAGGTGGTGCTGGCCGCCGATGGCCAGGCGGCGCTGGAGGCGGCGCGGGTACGGAAGCCTGACCTGCTGCTGACCGACCTGCGCATGCCGCGGCTGGATGGCGCCGGGTTGATCCGCGCCCTGCGGGCGGAGATGCCGGACCTGCCGGTGGTGGTCATGACCGGCTATGCCCCGCCGGGCGGTGCCCAGGCCTTCGGCGGGGCGGGGGAGGGGCCGGTCGCCCTGTTTCCCAAGCCGCTCGACATGGATGCGGTGCTGGTGGCGCTGCGCCGGATGCTGCCGCCGGCCTGAGCGGCGGGTGCCCGCCATGGTGCGGGGCCTTTGGACCGTCGCGCAACTTCGCCCGCGCCATCACGTTTCCCCAACGTGACGGAGGGCGCGCGATGCGGTTGGGTGGTGGGCGTGAAAGCGGCAATGTGCAGGATCGGCGCCGCGTCGGTCGTGGTGGCGGCATCGCCATAGGCGGTGGCTTCGGCGGCGTGGTGCTGGTGGTGCTGGCGCTGCTGTTCGGAGTCGATCCCTCCGTGATCCTCTCCGGCCTGGATGGGGCGGCGCCCCAGCAGCAGCAGGCGGGCGCGCCGGCGCAGGATGAGGGTGCCCGCTTCGTCCGCCGCGTGTTGGCTGAGACGGAGGATGTCTGGACCCCGGTCTTCCGCGAGGCCGGCCGGACCTACGAGCCGCCGATCCTGGTGCTGTTCAGCGGCGCGGTGCGGACGGATTGCGGCAATGCCCAGTCCACCGTCGGCCCCTTCTACTGCCCGCGCGACCGGCAGGTGTATATCGACCTCGACTTCCTCGCCTCGATGCAGCGCCAGCTCAATGCGCCGGGCGACTTCGCCGCTGCCTATGTGATCGCGCATGAGGTCGGCCATCATGTGCAGAACCTGCTCGGCGTGCTCGGTACGGGCCAGCAATCCAATGCGCGGCAGGTGCGGATCGAGCTGCAGGCCGATTGCCTGGCCGGCGTCTGGGCGCGCCGGGCGCAGGACGCCCGCCAGATCCTGGAGGAAGGCGATATCGAGGAGGGTCTGGCCGCCGCCGCAGCGGTGGGCGACGACCGCCTGCAGCGCCGTGGCGGCGGGGAGGTGGTGCCGGAGAGCTTCACCCATGGCAGCTCCGCCCAGCGGGTGCGCTGGTTCCGCCAGGGCCTGTCGGGCGGCCAGTTGCAGTCCTGCGACACATCCAATGCGCGGGCGCTTTAGCGGCCACGCGACCTCCCCTACACTCCGGCGATGCCCCATATCGCCGTTGCCCGCCTTTGGTTCGAAGGCAATTCCTTCTCCCCCACGCCGACCGACGCTGCCGCGCTCCGCTCCCGCGAATGGGTGGCGGGGCCTGAGGCCCTGGCCGCCTATGCCGGCACGGCGACCGAACTCGGTGGCCTGGCGCGCTTCCTGGCGGCGCGGCCGGATTGGCGCGCCACCATCCTGCGCTGCACCTCCGCCCAGCCCGGCGGCCCGCTGACCGCGGAGGCCTTTGCGGGTTGGCTGGCGGAGGTGGAACAGGGCTTGCGCGCGGGCGGGCCGTGGGACGGCGTGTATCTCTCCCTGCATGGCGCCTGCGTGGCGGAAGGCGTGCCGGCCGCGGACCTCGCCATCGTCCGGCGAATCCGCGCTTTGGTCGGCGCCACGCCGCTGGTCGCCAGCTTCGACTTCCACGGCAATATGGCGCCGGAACTGGCGACGCTTCTGGATGGCGCCAGTGTCTACCGCACCTATCCGCATCTCGACATGGATGCGACAGCGCTGCGGGCGCTGGCCTTGCTGGAGCGTCGTCTCTCCGGCCAGCGCCTGCATGGCGCGATCGCCAAGATGCCGCGGGTGCTGCACTCCTTCCACATGCGCTCGGCCGAGGGGCCGATGGCGGAGGTCTGGGCGGAGGCGGCGGCGCTGGAGGACGGGGTGGTGCTGGAAGCCGCGCCCTTCGGCGGCTTCTCCTGGGGCGACACCCCCTATGCCGGCCCCAGCGGCATGGCCTGGGCGACCGACCCCATCGCGGCGCAACGCGCGGCGCAAGCGGTGCTGGATGCCATCGCGGCGCGCCTGCCGCGATTCGCCGTGACGCTGCCGACGCCCCAGGCGGCCTTGGCCACCGCGCTGGCCGGGCCACCGGGGCTGGTGGCGCTGCTCGACCCGGCCGACAATCCGCTCTCCGGCGGCACCGCCGACACGCCCGGCATGCTGCGCGCCCTGATCGAGTCGACGCCGGGCGTGCCGACCGTCTTCGCCTTCCTGCATGACCCGGCCGGCGTCGCGACCGCCGCGTCCCTGGGCCTTGGCGGGGCAGGGCGCTTTGCCCTCGGTGGCCATACCACCGCGGATTTCGGCCCGCCGGTGGAGGTCGACGCCCTGGTGGAACGGCTGACGGAGGGCCGCTTCACCAATGAAGGCCCGATGGAGCGTGGCGCACCGGTCGATCTCGGCGCCACCGCGGTGCTGCGCATCGGCGGCTGGCTGCGGGTGATCCTGACCAGCCGGAAGGAGGCGGCGGTGGACCCCGCCTTCTTCGCGCTGCATGGCATCGACCTCGGCGCGACGCGGCTGCTGGCCAACAAGGCGAAGAACCACTTCCGCGCCGCCTTCGCCGGGCGCTGCGCCGCCATCGTGGAATGCGACTGCCCCGGCCCCGCGGCGCTGGACCTGGCGGCACTGCCCTTCCGCGAGGTACCACCCGACTGGCTTCGGCCGGTCTAGCCGGCGTTTTCGTAGGTTGTCGTCTTCGCAGGCGTCGCGCATGCGGACGCGCAGCGCACGGCGCGCGGCGATCAGAAATTCCTGCCGTGCGGCAGCTGAGTCGCCGCGTAATGAAGGGCGCGGTAACCAGTCTGCGTCATGATGGGCTCGCGGTCGTAGTCCAGATAAAATATCGGCGGATCAGATGCATCCGGGGTCGCGAATTGCCGCGCAATTTCACGAGGTAGCCCTGCCGTTTCAGGCTTTCGCCTGATCGGCAAGGCTGTGCCGACTGTCCGAGCCCGGAAAAGGATTGTTCCCATGTCCCCTCCCGACACCAATGTCTGGGTCGATCTGGAAGACGCTTCACTGGCTTCCGTCGTCGGTGGCAGCGGATCCACCAATACCACGACATCGGGTGGCGAGGATGACGAGGCGGAATACGGCGCCTCCATCAGCGGTCCGACCTTGGCCAGCGGTGGCGTCTCCACCGGCGACTCCGCCTCCACCACCATTGTCGTCCAGGGCGTGACGCTGGAGGCCGGTGCCGGCTGGGGCGCCGGCGCGGGCTATGAGGTGACGGCGACGGGCGCCAGCGCCGGCGCGGGGGCTGGTGCCTTCGCCTATGCCAGCGGCAGCGTGACCGAGGGCAATGTCACCACCACGGTCGTTCTGGAAGCGCAGGCCGGCGCCATGGTGACCGCGGAGGTCGGCCCCACCGGCGTGGCCTATGGCGGCACCGCCGGCATCGGCGGCAGCGTGACGGTTTCCGTCGAGACCACGCATGACCTCGGCAACGGCACCGAGGCCACCACCACCGTGACCACGGAAGTCGGCGTCAAGGCCGGGGTGGAAGGCACCGTCTCGATCGGGGCGGAAGGCGTGCAGACCGAGGCGGAGCTGATGGCCGGTGCCTATTATTCCGTCACGGCGGAAGCGACCATCGGTGGCGACGAGGGCTCGGGCACGGTGTCGGCCGGCTATGTCGATCCCGGCTCGGCGGGCGCGGGCGCCAATGTCGAGGCCGGCTATCAGGATGGCGAGATCACCATTGGCATCGGTGCCGAGGTGTCGCTGCTGGTCGGCGGCGTGAATCTCGGCGTCAGCGGCACGGTCGACGTGAATGCCATCGGCGATGCGGCATCGCAGGCCGCCGTCGCGGCCGAGGCGGAGGCGCTGGTCGCCGCCGACCAGACCGCCGCCGCGGCCAAGGAAGCGGTCGCCGAGGCGAAGGAAGCGGCCGAAAAGGCACGCGAGGCGGCCGAGGACGCGCGCGAGACCGCCGAGAAGGAGGCCAGGGAAGCCACCGCCGCGGCCGCCAAGGTCGGCGGAGGCTTCATGAAGGCCGTGAACCAGGCGAAGGCGAGCATGGAAAAGGCACAGGCCATGGCCGCCGACAAGGTGGCGGACCGCCTGGAAGCGGCGGCCGAGAAGGCCGAGGCGACATTGAAGGCGGCCGAGAAGGCCTTCGGTCAGGCCAGGGATTTCGCCGAGGATCTGGCCGACAAGGCCTCCGACGCCGTGAAGGCCGCAGCCGACAAGATCGAGGATGCCGCGGAGAAGGCCGCGGCCGAGGCGAAGGAGGCGGCGGAGAAGGCTGCGGCCGAAGCCAAGGAAGCGGCAGAGAAGGCGGCAGCCGAGGCCAAGGCGCTGGCGGAGAAGGTCGCGGCGGAAGCCGCCGCCGCCGCCCAGCTCGCCGCGGAGAAGGCGGCCGCGGAGGTGAAGGCCGCGGCGGAGAAGGCTGCGGCGGAGGCCAAGGCGTTGGCGGAGAAGGTCGCGGCGGAAGCCGCCGCCGCTGCCCAGGCCGCCGCGGAGAAGGCGGCCGCGGAGGCGAAGGCCGCGGCGGAGAGGGCCGCCGCGGAAGCCGCCGCAGCAGCCCAGGCCGCCGCGGAGAAGGCGGCCGCGGAAGCCAAGGCCGCTGCCGACAAGCTCGCGGCGGAAGCCAAGGCTGCTGCCGACAAACTGGCTTCGGAGGCGAATAATGCCGTGAACACCGTCGCGGACGGCGCCAAGAAAGCCGGCAACTCGATCAAGAAAGCCTTCGGATTCTGACCGGTTGGACCATGATGCGTTCGGCCCTGTTGACGCATCATGGTCCAGCTTCAATGGGTCGCGGGCGTCGGATTTTTGCGGTGGTTCCCTCTCAAGCCATCACGCTTTAATCCAGCCTCGCCCCCGCGAGGCGCACCACCTCCTGCCACTTGGTGTTCTCGGCGGCGATGAAGGCGGCGAATTCGGCCGGGCCGAGCGGATGCGGCTCGGCGCCGAAGCTGCGCTGGCGCGCGATGACCTCCGGGTTGCGGGAGATTTCGGCGATGGCGGTGGCGTAGCGGGTCTGGATCGCGGCGGGCATGCGGGCCGGGGCCTGCACGCCGAACCAGGCCACCGCCTCGAAATCCGCGATGCCGCCCTGCTGCACCGTCGGCACCTCCGGCGCCGCGAACCAGCGTTCCTTGCTGGTCACGGCCAGGATCTTGATGCGGCCGTCGCGGGCATGCGGCAGATAGGCGGGCAGGTTGTCCACCGCGACCTGGATATTGCCGGCGATCAGGTCCGGCACCACGCCGCCCGTGCCGCGGTAGGGCACATGCGACATCTCGAACCCGCCGCGCACCTTCAGATACTCGCCGCAGAGATGGCCGGAGGTGCCGTTGCCCGGCGTGCCGAAGTTCAGCTTGCCGGGATTGGCCTTCGCATAGGCCACGAACTCCGCGAAGGTCGACACGGGCAGGGAGGCATGCACCATGATCCCGTTCGCCACCAGATTGGCCAGCGCGACCGCCGCCAGATCCTCCTGCCGGAAGGGCAGGCGGCTGTAGAGGAACTGGTTGATGCTGGCGGTGCCGATCGTGCACATCAGCAGCGTGTGGCCATCCGGATCGGACTTGGCGACGAGGTCGGCGCCGAGGTTGCCGCCTGCGCCGGGCCGGTTGTCCACCACCACCGGCTGGCCGAGCATCGGCGTCAGCCGTTCCGCCAGCAGCCGCGCCGTCAGGTCGGTGGCGCCGCCGCCCTGGAAGGGCACCACGAGCCGCACCGGGCGGGAAGGTGCCCAGGGCGTCTGGGCCAGGCCGGAACGCAGGGCGGGCGTGGCGAGTGCGGCGCCCAGCATGGCGCGGCGGGTGAAGGTCATTGCGGCACGTTTCCTCATCGAAAGGCCGCTATCATGGGGCTGTGGCGGGGCGGCGCAAGGCCGCCCCGGCCCGGCTACTCCACCCGCGCGCCCGAACGCCGCACCACCTCGGCCCACTTGGTGATCTCGGCCTTCACGAAGGCGTCGAAGGTCTCCGGGCT
Organism: Falsiroseomonas oleicola; assembly: GCF_019029495.1. Classification (GTDB taxonomy): domain Bacteria; phylum Pseudomonadota; class Alphaproteobacteria; order Acetobacterales; family Acetobacteraceae; genus Falsiroseomonas; species Falsiroseomonas oleicola. The sequence continues at coordinate 147,292 of NZ_JAERQM010000006.1, read as the reverse complement.
GGTGCCGCCATCCGGCGTCAGGTTGGGCGGCATGCCGCCGAGATCGGCCAGGCGGCGCTGCATGTCGGGATCGCGAATGATGAGGTTCAACTCGTCCGAGATGCGCTTCAGCACCGGCGCGGGGGTGCGGGCCGGCGCCTGCAGGCCGAACCAGGCGGTCGCCTCCACGGCCGGAAGCCCCGCTTCCGCCGTGGTCGGCACATCCGGCATGGCGGGCGACCTTTCCTTCGTGGTGACCGCCAGCGGCCGCAGCCGGCCGTCGCGCAGATGGCCGATGACGGAGGGAAGGTTGTCGACGCCGACCTCCACCCGGCCGGCGATGATCTCCTGCAGCATCGGGCCGGCACCGCGGAAGGGGACATGGGTCATGTCGATCCCGGCCTCCAGCTTCAGCAACTCGCCGGTCATGTGCAGCGAGGTGCCGGCGCCGGAGGAGCCGTGGTTCAGCACGCCCGGCCGCGCCTTGGCCAGCGCCACCAGCTCCGCCAGCGTGCGGGCCGGAAGCTGCGGGCTGACGAAGATCGCGTTGGGCACCCGCAGCATCAGCCCGACCGCGGCCAGATCCTCGGGCTTCACCGGCATGCGCGCGCCATACAGCGCATAATTGATCGCGCCGCCGCTGATGGTCTGCATCAGCAGCGTATGCCCATCGGGCTCCGACTTCGCGACCACGTCATTGGCGATATTGCCGCCGGCGCCGGGGCGGTTTTCCACCACCACCTGGGTGCCCAGGCGGCGGCCGAGCGGTTCGGACAGCAGGCGGGCGGCGATATCCGTGGTGCCGGCTGGCGGAAATCCGACAACGATGCGGATCGGTCGGCTGGGCGACCAGCCCTGGGCCAGGGCCTGGCCCGACCGGAGCAGGGCTGGCGTGACGAGTGCTGCACCGAGCAGGGTGCGGCGGGTGGCGGTCATGGAAACTCCTCCGTCGGCTGTCGGCGGGGCTCTGGCCCGCCTTACGAAACCGCACTGACCTTGCCGTGCGCGGCGGACAACTTGCAAGGGCATCGGATTTTGGCGACTTAGCCCATGCCTGCCCGCCGGACCCCGCCAGGGGACGGAAGGAGGCGCGAAAGGGCTGGTCGCATGCGATTCCTGGGGTTGTATTGGCGGGTGCTGCAACTCCTCGGGCCAGACCGATGGATTGCCTATGGGCTGTGCTTCGCGGCGCTGGCACTGGCCGGGTTGCAGTTCCTGGAGCCGGTGCTGTTCGGGCGGGTGATCGACCTGCTGTCGCGGTCCGAGCGCATGGAGACCTCCGCCCTGTGGCGCGAGGCTCTGGCGCTGCTGGTGCTCTGGGGCGCCGTCGGGCTTTCGGCCATCGGTGCCAATGTCGCCGTGGCGCTGCTGTCCGACCGCATGGCGCATCGCAACCGGCTGACCCTGATGGCGCGCTACTTCGAGCATGTGATGTCGCTGCCGCTGTCCTTCCATGGCGACACGCAGTCCGGCCGGCTGATGAAGGTGATGCTGGTCGGCGCCGACAATCTGTTCGGCCTGTGGCTGTCCTTCTTCCGTGAGCACCTGACCACCTTCATTGCCGCCGTGGTGCTGCTGCCGCTGACGCTGGTGATGAACTGGCGGCTCGGCCTGCTGCTGATCGTGCTGGTCATCATCTTCGCGCTGGTCTCCGCCTGGGTGATCCGCAAGACGGAGGCGGCGCAGGGCCAGGTGGAGAGGCTGCACACACAGCTCGCGGGCAATGCGCAGGATGCGCTGTCCAATGTCGTGGTGGTGCAGTCCTTCTCCCGCCTGGAATCGGAGGCGCGGCAATTCGGCGACATCGTCCGCCAGGTGATGGACCGGCAATTCCCGGTGCTGACCTGGTGGGCCGTGGTCTCCGTGCTGACCAATGCCTCCGCCACCATCACCGTCATCGCCATCTTCGTCCTGGGCACGACCCTGCATGTGCAGGGCATGGCGAGCGTGGGGGACATCGTCTCCTTCATGGGTTTCGCCACGCTGCTGATCGGGCGGCTGGAGGGGGCGGTGGGATTCGTCTCCCGCCTGGTGTTCCAGATGCCCTCGCTGGTGGAGTTCTTCGCGGTGCTGGATGCGCGCACCTCGGTGCCGGAAAAGCCGGATGCGACGACGATTGGGCGGGCGGAGGGCGCGGTGCATTTCCAGAATGTCGCCTTCGCCTATCCCGGCGGCCCGGCCATCCTGAAGAATGTGGAAATGGAAGCGCCGCCGGGCCGCACCATCGCCCTGGTTGGCCAGACCGGCGCCGGCAAGTCCACCGCGATGGCGCTGCTGCAGCGGCTGTGGGACCCGGTGGAGGGGCGCATCACGCTGGATGGCCATGACCTGCGCGACCTGACACTCGACAGCCTGCGGCGCAATGTCGGCGTGGTGTTCCAGGAGAGCCTGCTGTTCAACCGCACCATCCGCGACAACCTGCTGATCGGCCGCCCCGATGCGACGCAGGAGGATCTGGAACGCTGCTGCCGGATGGCGGAGGCGCATGACTTCATCATGGCCAAGCCGCAGGGCTACGACACGCTGGTGGGCGAACGCGGCACCATGCTGTCCGGCGGCCAGCGCCAGCGCCTGGCGATCGCGCGCGCGCTGCTGAAGGACCCGCCGGTGCTCATATTGGACGAGGCGACCAGCGCGCTGGACGCGGCGACGGAGGCGCGCGTGCAGCGTGCGCTGCGCGCCCTGATGGCCGGCCGCACCACCTTCGTCATCGCGCACCGCCTGTCCACGGTGCGCGATGCGGATGAGATCCTGGTCTTCGACCAGGGCCAGGTGGTGGAACGCGGCGGCTTCGCCGAGTTGGTGGCGCAGGACGGGCGCTTCGCGGAGCTGGTCAGGACGCAGTTGACGGGGACGGAGCCAAGGGTGGGCTGATCTGCTGCAATGCACAACGCCCGGCTGTATTGCCGGACCCGGTGCACGCGGTGCTTGAACCCTGGCGGCCTGGCCTGCCACCATCCTCCAAGCGGCGGAGCGCCCCACCGGTGCGCCTGCCAGAACGGGAGGACAACAACATGACCATCGCCATCATCCTGCGTCGCAAGGGCGCCGATGTGATCTCGGTCACCGCGCAGGACCATGCCGGCCATGTCGCCCAGGTGTTGGCGAAGCACCGCATCGGTGCCGTGCTGGTGCGCGATCCGGGCGGCGACGTGCTCGGCATCGTCAGCGAACGCGACATCGTCCGCGCCCTCGGCGCGCATGGGGCGGAGGCGGTCACCATGCCGGCCGCGCGGCTGATGACCCGCGCCCTGCACACCGTGACGCCGCGCACCCGCATCCCGGAAGCGCTCGGCCTGATGACCGATCGGCGCGTTCGTCACTTGCCGGTGCTGGAGGAGGATGGCAGCCTCGCGGGCATGGTCTCGATCGGCGACCTGGTGAAGGCGCGGATCGAGGAGGCGGTGCATGAAGCCGAAGAGTTGCGGCATTACGTCGAAAGCGCGGGGTGAAACGATGCGGCGTGCGATCCTGGCCACGGTTCTGGCGATCTCCTCCTCCGGCGCGTTCTCAACCGGGGCTCTCGCGCAGAACCTGACGGTCGCGACCGGCGCGCCGCCCACTTCGGTCGATCCGCATTTCTACAATGCGGCGCCGAACTTCGCGCTCTCCATGCACATCTTCGACCGCCTCGTCGAACGCGATGCGGAGGTCACGCCCTATCCCGGCCTCGCCGAATCCTGGGAAGCGGTTTCCCCGACGATCTGGGAATTCAAGCTGCGCCAGGGCGTGACCTGGCATGACGGCAGGCCCTTCACGGCGGAGGATGTCGCCTTCTCCGTCGCCCGTCCGCCGCTGGTGCCGAACAGCCCGGCAAGCTTCAGCCCCTTCGTGCGCGCGATCCAGCGCACGGAAATCGTCGATGCCCATACCGTGCGCTTCCACACCGCGCGGCCGCATCCGCTGCTGCCGGTGGAACTCGGCTCCATCGCCATCGTCGCGAAACATGCGGTGGAAGGACGCGGGACGGAGGATTTCAATGCGCTGCGCGCCGCCATCGGCACCGGCCCCTATCGCATCACCGGCGCCACGCCCGGCGACCGCTTCGAGCTCGCGCGCAACGACGCCTGGCACGGGCCGCGCCAGCCGTGGGAACGCGTGACCTATCGCATCATCGCCAATGACACCTCGCGCGTCTCCGCGCTGCTGGCCGGCGATGTCGATGTGATCGACCAGGTGCCCTCCACCGACCTGGTGCGCCTGCGCCGCGACAATCGCGTCGCCATCGCGGAGGTGCAGGGGCTGCGCCTGATCTTCATCGCCCCCGACCGGTCCCGCCGCGGCAACCTGCCCTTCGTGACCGACAATGACGGCCGGCCGCTGGAGAAGAATCCCTTCGACGATGTCCGCGTGCGCCGCGCGCTGAACATCTCGGTCAATCGCGACGCGCTGGTGGAACGGGTGATGGAGGGTGCGGCGGCGCCCGCCGGGCAGTGGATGCCGGCCGGCACCACCACCCATGCGCCGGATGTCCCGGTGCCGACCTTCGACATGGAGGCCGCGCGCCGCCTGCTGGCCGAGGCGGGCTTCCCGGACGGCTTCCGGATGACGCTGTTCACGCCGAATGACCGCTACCCCAACGACGCCCGCACCGCCCAGGCCGTGGCGCAGATGTGGAGCCGCATCGGCGTGCGCACGGCGGTGGAGGCGGTGCCCTGGACCAGCTATTCCGCGCGCGCCGCGCGCCAGGAATTCCCCATCCGCCTCGCCGGCTGGGGCAGCAGCACGGGGGAAGCGGGCAGCGTGCTGATCAGCGTGATCGGCACCTTCGACCGTGCGGCCCAGCGCGGCGCGGCGAATTCCGCGCGCTATTCCAACCCGGAGCTGGATGCGCTGACCGACCGCGCTGCGACGCTGCTGCGGCTGGAGGATCGGGCGGCGGTGCTGCGGCAGGCGATCAAGCTGGCGACCGACGATGTCGCCATGATCCCGCTGTTCAACATCAGCAATTCCTGGGCGACGCGGCGCGGCCTGGTGCATGAGCCGCGGATGGATGAGCGCACCGTCGCCATGGGGACACGCCCGGCCCCCTGACGGTGCGTTGATACATATCAACGACCTGCGGCGCGGCGGGCGGGAGGATCAGGGCACAACGAACGCCAGGAGTCGCCCCATGAACCATCCGCACCGCAAGGTCCTGCACGCTTTGTTCGCCCATCCGGTAAGCTCCAACATCGACCCGCGCGACGTGGCCGCCGTCTTCGAATCGCTCGGTGCGCAGGTCAGCGCGGGCGGGCATGGCCAGATGAAGGTCAGCCTGAACGGCCACACCCACGGCTTCCACGAAAGCCGCCACAGCCTGGCGAAGGAGGAGGTGGTGGAGCTGCGCAAGTTCCTCACCACGGCCGGGGTGGATCCGGTGCGGGATTACCCGCTGTAACGCGGGGACTTGCCGGGGCGGTCGGTTGGGGGCGATGCTCCGGCCCACGGAGATCAACATCCGGGGGACAGCTTCATCATGATCGACCGCCGCCACCTTCTTGCCGCCGCCGGCGCCGCTTTGGCCGCGCCCGCCTTGTCGCGCGGCGCTCAGGCACAGACCCGCTGGCAGATGGCCACGCCCTATGCCGACGGCAATTTCCACACCCGCAACATCCGCCAGATGCTGACGGAGCTGGAGGCCGCGACCAGCGGCCGGCTTTCCATCCAGCTGCATTCCAACGGCGCGCTGCTGCCGATGCCGCAGATCAAGCGCGGCGTGCAGACCAGCCAGGTGCAGGCCGGCGAGATCCTGCTGACCGCCTATTCGAACGAGGACGTCTTCTTCGACGCCGATGCGATTCCGCAGCTCGTCACCAACTTCGCCCAGGCGAAGAAGCTGGCGGATCTGCAGAAGCCCTATATCGAGACGCGCCTCGCGCGGCAGGGCCTCAGCCTGCTCTACATGGTGCCCTGGCCGCCGGCCGGCCTCTATGCCCAGAACCCGATCCCGACGATCGAGGGTCTGCGCGGCCTGCGCTTCCGCACCTTCAGCCCGGCGACCAACCGATTCGCCGCCCTCGTCGGCGCGCAGCCCACGCTGGTGCAGTCGGCGGAACTGGCGCAGGCCTTCGCCACCGGCGTGGTGCAGGCGCAGATCACCTCCGCCGCCACGGGCGTCGACACAGCCGCCTGGGACTATGCGAAGGTCTTCACGCCGCTCGGCTTCTCCATGACCAAGAACGCCGTCATCGTCTCCCGCCGCGCACTCGATGCGCTGTCGGCGGCGGATCAGGCGGCGGTGCGCGCGGCGGCGGCGGCGGCCGAGACCCGTGGCTATGAGCTGAGCGCGGAAGCCCAGCGCAGCACGGAAGCGACGCTCGGCAGCCGCGGCATGCAGATCGTCCCGCCAACCGAGGAATTCCTCGCCGGCCTGCGCCGCATCAGCACCACCATGACGGATGAATGGGTGGCGCGCGCCGGCGCCGACGGCGCCAAGCTGATCGCCGACTACAAGGCCTGACCCGAGAGCCCTCTCCCCCCAACGGGGGGAGAGGGTTGGGTGAAGGGGGCCTCGCCGTTGTCGCAAACTGCCTCCAAACTTTCGCTGCACCGCAACAGCCCCTTGCGCGCGGCGCCGTTTGGCCCCGATGATCGCGCCATAACGCACTGCCAATCGGGGGCTTCAGACATGATCCTTTCTCGCCGCGCCATTCTGGCGACCAGCCTTGCCGCGCCCGCGCTGCCCCGCATCGCCCAGGCCCAGACCGCCCGCTGGCAGTTCGCGACGCCCTATCCGGATGGCAATTTCCACACCCGCAACATCCGCGAATTCATCACGGCGGTGGAGCAGGGCTCCGGCGGCCGGCTTTCGATCCAGCTTCACAGCAATGGCAGCCTGCTGCCGATGCCGCAGATCAAGCGCGGCGCGCAGACCGGCCAGGTGCAGCTCGGCGAGATCCTGATCTCCGCCTATGGCAATGAGGATCCGCTGCTCGAGGTCGACAGCATCCCGCAGCTGGTGACCAGCTACCCCGAAGCAAAGAAGCTCGCCGACCTGTCCCGCCCGATGGTGGAGGCGCGGCTGGCGCGGCAGGGGCTGTCGCTGCTCTACACCGTGCCCTGGCCGCCCTCTGGCTTCTACACCAACTTCCCGGTCGATTCGCTGGAGGCGCTGCGCGGCACCAAGATGCGCACCTTCAACGTCATGACCAACCGCTTCGCGACGCTGATCGGCGCCACGCCGACCCTGGTGCAGGCGGCCGAGATTCCGCAGGCCTTCGCCACCGGCGTGGTGAATTCCATGGTCACCTCCGCCGCCACCGGCGTGGACACCGCCGCCTGGGACTATGCGCGCCACTTCACGCCGATCGGCTTCACCTGGACCAAGAACGCCGTCTTCGTGAACCGCCGCGCGCTGGAGGCCCTGCCGGCCGAGGTGCAGGCCACCATCCGCAGCGCCGCCGCGGCGGCCGAGACGCGCGGCTGGGCGATGAGCGAGGCGGCGCGCGATGCGGCACAGGCCACGCTCGCCAGCCGCGGCATGACGGTTGCCACCGCCTCCCCGGCCCTGATGGAGGGCATGGCCCGCACCGGCGCCACCATGGCCGATGAATGGGCCGGCCGCGCCGGCGAGGATGGCCGCAAGATCATCGCCGCGCTGCGGGCCGCCGGCTGAGATGGGCGCGCTGCGGCGCGGGCTCGACCTGCTGTATCTCGCCGGAGGCATCGCCGGCGGCGTGACGCTGGCCTCCATTGGCGTCATCATCGCGGCGCAGGTGATCGGCCGTCAGTTTGGCCTGTCGGTGGATGGCGCGGATGACCTGACCGCCTTCGCGGTGGCGGGCTCGGCCCTGCTGCCGCTGGCCTATGCCTTCCGCGCCGGGGCGCATATCCGCGTCGATCTCATCATCGGCCATGTGAAGGGCAGGGCGCGCTTCGCGATGGAAACGCTGGCCCTGGTGCTGGCCGCCGGCCTCGCGATCTTCCTGGCCTGGTCGGTCGGCGACCTCGCCCATGATTCCTGGCTGTTCGAGGATGTGGCGCAGGGCACCGTGCCCTGGCTGCTTTGGGTGCCGCAATCGGCCTGCGCGGTCGGCTGCACCCTGTTCGGCATTTCGCTGCTGGATGACCTGGTGGTCCACCTGTCCGGCGGCACGCCATCCTACCGCAGGGCCGCCGAGGAATCGGCGCTCGAGCGCGCCCTGGGGGAGATCTGAGCATGGACCTCGCACAGACCGAGGCCGGGCTCCTGCTGCTCGGCGCGCTGTTCCTGATTCTTGGCCTCGGCGTCTGGATCGGGCTCGGGCTGCTGGCGACGGGCCTGGTCGGGGTCGTCGCCCTGCCGATGCTGATGACCGGCATGGCGAGCTTCCCGGCGGACAAGGTGCTGGGCAGCGCGGTGTGGGGGTCGCTGGCAAGCTGGACTTTGGCGGCCCTGCCCTTGTTCATCTGGATGGGCGAGATCCTGTTCCGGACCAAACTGTCCGATGACATGTTCCGCGGCCTCGCCCCCTGGGTGCAGTGGCTGCCGGGGCGGCTGATGCATGTGAATGTGCTCGGCTGCGGCATCTTCGCCGCCGTCTCCGGCAGCTCGGCCGCCACCACGGCCACCATCGGCAAGATGTCGCTGCCTGCCCTGACGCGGCGTGGCTATCACCAGCCCATGGCGATCGGGTCGCTGGCCGGTGCCGGCACGCTGGGGCTGCTGATTCCGCCGTCGATCGTGATGATCGTCTATGGCGTGGCGGCGGAGGTTTCCATCGTCCGCCTGTTCATCGCGGGGCTTGGGCCGGCGATGCTGCTGATCCTGCTGTTTTCGGGCTATATCGTCGTCTGGTCGCTGCTGAACCCGAAGCTGGTGCCGCCGGCCGATCCGCCGATGCCGATGCGGGAGAAGCTGCGCGCCAGCGGCCAGTTGTTCCCGGTGCTGCTGCTGATCGGCTTCGTCATGGGCAGCATCTATTTCGGCTGGGCCACCGCCACGGAAGCCGCCGCCTTCGGCGTGGCCGGCGCGCTGGCGCTCTCGGCCTGGGGCGGCACGCTGAACCGCAAATCCTTCGCCGCCAGCCTGATGGGGGCGGTGAAACTGTCCTGCATGATCAACCTGATCCTGGCGGGCGCGGCCTTCCTGACCAAGGCCATGGCCTATTCCGGCATTCCGGCGGCGATGGCGACCTGGGTTGGCAGCCAGGGCTTCAGCCCCTTCATGATCATCGCCTTCCTGACGGTCATCTACCTGCTGCTCGGCTGTTTCATCGACGGCATCAGCATGATCGTGCTGACCGCATCGGTGGTTCTGCCGATCATCGCGCAGACCGGCTTCGACCTGATCTGGTTCGGCATCTTCATCGTGCTGGTGGTGGAGATGGCGCAGATCACGCCGCCCGTGGGCTTCAACCTGTTCGTGCTTCAGGGGCTGACGGGGAAGGGGATGATGACGGTGGCGCGCAACACCATGCCGTTCTTCGCCCTGATGGTGATCGCGGTCGCCCTGGTCACGCTGTTCCCGGAGATCGTGACCTGGCTGCCCAATACAATGATGGGGAGCTGAACGAAGAAGGGCCGGAGGCTTGTGCCTCCGGCCCCTTTTTACCGTGATGCGCTGTGATCAGCGCGGGGGCATGGTGGTCCCGCCGCTGGAACCGCCCGAGCCGCCCGTGCCGCCGGTGCCCGGATCGGCATCGGTCGCCACACCGCTCCGCTCCAGCGTGCTGCCAGAGCCGCCGGTCTGGCCCGTCACGCCCGGGCCGGTCGGCCGGGTCATCGCACCGCCACCCGAACCGCCGGTGCCGCCCGACCCCGGATCGGCGCCGGTCGCCGTGCCGCTGCGCTCCATCGGGTTGGTCGTGCCGCTGCCGCCGTAGTTCGGGCTGTTCGCTCCGCGATTGCTGCCGCCCGAACCACCCGTGCCGCCGGTGCCCGGATCAGCATCCGTCGCCACGCCACTGCGATCCGGATTGGCGCCCATCTGCGCCTGGTTGACCGGCTGCACCATGCCGCCGCCCTGATAGGCCGCATTCGGATTGGCGCGGGAGGCGCCGCGCATGCCGGTCCGGCCGGCGCCGACGTTCAGCGCCGAGAGCGTGGCGCTGTCGAGGCGACCGGTCACTTCCAGGTTGTTGGCGCGCTGGAAATCAGACGCCGCCTGGCTGGTGCGCGGACCCATGATGCCGTCAGCGCCGCCCGCATTGAAGCCGCGGGCCGTCAGCGCGCGCTGCGCCTGCCGGGTGGTGGAGGGACCCGCGTTGCGCGGCGGACTGGTCACACCCGGCACCCGCGTCTGCGGATCGTTCCACACCGGACGGCCAAGATTCACATCGCTCGGGGAGGTCGTCGCGCCCGTCACGGCACCGGCGCCGCCGCCGATCGCCGCACCCGCCAGCGCACCCACCGGCCCGCCCAGCGCACCAACGCCAGCGCCCGTCGCCGCACCGGCGGCGGCGCCGCCGGAAACCCGCTCCTGCGGATCGGTGCCGCAGGCCGCGACCATAAGTCCAAGCGCCGCGGCGCCCAGCAAACGTGCCTTGTTGTTCATTCCGTCGCTCCTTCCGTTGTGCCGCCTTGCCCTTGGGCGCGGCTCCTCGATGTCGGACGAACGCGACAGGAGAAGGAATGGTTGCAACCGGGTGTCAGGCGCCGGCTGGTCGCAGCCTGCCGGCCCCCACCATCCCGGCGATACGGGCGGCCACCGCGGGGCCGGCGGAGGGCTCCAGCCCGAGCAGCCGCACCACGCCCGAGACCAGCTCCGGCTCGGTGCTGCCTGGCAGGGCCGTCAGCAGCGCCTCCGCCGCCGCCCGCACCTCGGCCGGCGGCAGCAGGGCGGCGCGGCGCAGATGGGGCGCGGCGGCGCGGCGGTTGCGGGGTTGCACGGGGCCGGCCTGGTCCGCCACCCAGAAGCCGCCCGCTTCCGAGACACCCTCCAGCCGCTGAGCCAGCACCAGGGCCTGTTGCAGGGCGCGGCGCTCCTCCGGCGACAGACCCTCCCGCCCGAAGGCCAGCCGCGCGCGTTCCAGCACCGCATCGCCATGCACCGGCTGCTCGACGCGGATGATCTCGGCGAGGATCCCGGCCAGTTGCGCGAAGGGGATGTTGGGGATCGCGACGCCTGGCGGGATGTCGGGCGCCGCCTCGGCATAGGGGATGGCAAGGCCCGGATCGGGCGTCGCCGCCACGGGCGGGGCCTCGGCCGGGGCGGCGCCCAGCGCGACCCGCAGCCGGTTGCGCTCGCTCTCCGGGCTTTGCAGCCAGGCGAGGCTCCAGGCGCGGTGCAGCCGCCAGCCCATGCGGCCGAGCGCGGCGGGGCGGCCATGGTCGCGGTCCCGCGCGCCGCGCAGGGCGGACCAGTCCGCGGCATCGGCCTCCACGCCGAGCACGTAGTCACCCTCCCGCCGCGCCGCGACATCCAGGAACAGGCCGGCGCTGCCGATCCGCGCCACCGGCTCCAGCCCCGCGGCGGTGATCTCCCCGGCGATCAGCCGCGCCAGCGGCGCCACGGCATCGCCGCCGGTGGCGCGCCGGTCCTCGCCCGATTCGGCGAAGCGCAGGAAGGTCTTCAGCGCGGCGACGCCGGCGCCGCCGGCCCGCTCCAGGTCGATATCCTCGGCGGTCAGGGCGCTGAAGACGACGCAGCGCGTCTTGGCGCGGGTGATGAGCACGTTCAGCCGTCGCTCCCCACCCTCCGCCGAAAGCGGCCCGAAGCGCATGGCCAGCTTGCCATCCGCGTCGCGCGCATAGCCGAGGCTGATGAAGATCGCGTCGCGCTCGTCGCCCTGCACATTCTCCAGGTTCTTGACGAAGAAGGGCTCCTGCGGGTGGGCGGTGAAGAAACCCTCCGCCGAGTCATCCGCGCGGCGCAGCGCCTCCACCGCATCCAGGATCGCGTCGCGTTGGCGCAGCGAGAAGGCGGCGACGCCGAGTGTCTCCCCGGGGCATTCCTTCGCATGGCGCAGCACGGCCTCCGCGACCGCCTGCGCCTCCAGCAGGTTCACCCCCGCCCCGGCCTGCCATCTGCCATCGACCCGCACCATCGAGAGCCCCAGCGCCGGGGAACGGCCGCGCGGGGAGGGCAGCACCACCAGCCGGCCGCCGTAGAATTCGGCATTGCTGGTGGCGATCAGGCTTTCGTGGCGGCTGCGATAGTGCCAGCGCAGCATGACATTGGGCACGCCGCGCGCATTGGCGAGGCCCAGGATGCTCTCCACCTCCCGCGCCGCGACGTTGTCCTCCGCGACATCCTCCGGCGTTTCCTCCGTCTCGGAGGTCATGCGCTGGAAGAAGCGGGTGGGCGGCATCTGCTTGTCGTCGCCGACCACCACCACCTGGCGGCTGCGGGCGATGGCGCCCAGCGCATCGACAGGTTCGATCTGGGAGGCTTCGTCCATCACCAGCAGGTCGAAGCTCAGCCCCGGCCTGAGCCCATGCGGCGGCGCCAGCAATTGCGCGACAGAGAGCGGCGACATCAGGAAGACCGGCTTCGCCGCCTGCACCACGCTGCCGGCGCGCAGCAGCAATTCGCGCACCGGCAGATGGCTGCGCTTCTTCTCGAATTCGCCGAGCAGCAGGCGATAGCCCGGCAGGTTGCGGGCCTCGGCCAGCCGCGGGGCATGGGCGGCGGCGGCCTCCCGCCGTGCCAGCTCGATGCGGGCGCGGTCGGCGACGGCGAAGTCCGACAGCAGGCGGTCGAAGCCGGGACCGTCAAAGGCGGCGAGTTCCGGCGTGGCGCGCATCGCCGCCTTCAGCAGTGCCTCGTCCCGCGCCGCCTCGAAGGTCGCCATGGCCTCGCTGGCCGGCAGGCGCCCATCGGCCAGGCGTTCCACCAGTGGCGCCAGATCCGCCCCCGCCAGGGCCACGGCGCGGCGCCAGGCGAGCCAGGGTCCCAGCGCCTCCGGCTCCGCCGCCCAATCGCCGAGGCGGGTGGCGATGGCGGTCAGCGGCGGGTCCTCCGCCGCGAAGGCCTGGGCGGTGTCGAGCGCGGTGGCCTCGCCCAGTTCGGTCCAGGCCGCCAGCGCCGCCTCGATGGCCGTCGCGTCCAGGACGGGCATGCCGGCGGCGAGCGCGGCGGCGGCCTCCGCGCCATGGGCCTCGCGCCAGGCAACCAACGCCGCCATGGCCGGGGCATCGCCCCAGATATGGCCGAAGGTGACGCGACCGCTGGCCTCGCCCTTCGCCAAAGCCTGTGCGGCCTGCTGGCCAGTGATCGCGGCCTCCAGCGCCGGCAGCACCGCCGCGCCATCGGCCACCACCTGCGCGGCCAGCGCCTTGGCGGCGCGCTGGCTGGGGGAGAGAAAGCTGAAGAAGCCGCCGCCCTCCGCCAGCGTGGCGCGCGCCTCCGCCAGGCCCGGCACCGCCAGGGCGCCCGGCTTCAGGCGCGGGTCGCGTTGCGCGGCGGCCTGGGTGGCGGCTGCCTCGGCCAAGGCGCGCAGCGGCGCGGGGTCGGCGGACCAGGCCGGATCGGCCAGCGCCGCCCGATCATGCGCGGGGGCGACGGCGATGGCGGCCGACAGCGCCAGCAGCCGCGCCGCGCCGGCCGGCCCCGGCTGCGCCAGCACCATCGCGGCGGGGGCCAGCGCCGTGGCGCCGCCGGCCATGGCCCGGATCAGCGCCGGCAACCGCGCCAGCAGACGGTCCTGCGCCAGGGGCTGAAGATCGAGGCCGATGCCGCGCCAGATGCTGGCGGCACCGGCCTCCGCGCAGGCCGCCAGCTCCGCCACCGCGGAAGCGCAGGCGGCGAGGCGCGCCGCGTCCCACTCCCCGGCGGGCAGACGAATATCCGGCGCGCCCAGGCCGGCACCGCGCCGCGCGGCCAGCGCGCCGACCACCGCATGCAGCGGCCGGCCCGTCGCGCCGACCTCGCGGGCCATGGCCTCGGCATGGCGGTTCAGCCGGCCGCGCAGCGCGCCAAGCCGTTCCAGCACCGGGGCACGGTTCGGCGCGGGTGCCGGCGGGGCGGCGAAGGTGGCGCGCAGCTCGTCCAGCACGGCGCGCTTGGATTGCTTCTCCGCATGCAGTTCCAAGCAGGCACGGCCGAGGCCGATCTGGCCGAGGCGGCGTTCCACCACCTCCAGCGCCGCCAGCTTCTCCGCCACGAACAGCACGCTGCGCCCATCCAGCACCGCCTGGGCGATCAGCGTCGCGATGGTCTGGCTCTTGCCGGTGCCGGGCGGTCCCTGGATGACGATGTGGCCGCCCCGGCGAACGGCTTCCGCCGCCAGCGCCTGACTGCCATCCATCTCCACCACATGATCCTGGCGTCCGACCGGAATCTCGGCATCCACATCGGCATCGGCCGGGAAGGGTGGTGGTGCCTCCAGCGCCTCTCCGCCCACCAGGGCGCGGATCATCGGATGGGTCAGCAGGCCGGGATTCACCGCCGGGTCCAGGTCCCGCCACATCAGGAACTTCTGGAAGGAGAACAGGCCGAGCGCCAGCGCATCCGCCTCCAGCCGCCAACCCTCGCGTTCGCCGATGGCTGCCTGGATCTGCTCCGCCCACGCGCCAACGGCGAAGCCTTCTTCGGGGAAGGGCGGCAGCTCCACCCGGAATTCGGCCAGCAGCTTCTGGCGCAGGGAGAGGTTTTCCTCCACCTCGCCGCCGGCCGCGCGCAGCCGGAAGCCCTGGGTCACGCCCTGGCGTTCCAGCACCACCGGCAGCAGGGCCAGCGGCGCCAGGCGTTCCGTCTCCGGCGTCGCCGGGTCGCGCCAGGCCAGCGCCCCCAGCGCGAGGGAGAGGGTGGCGATGCCCGTCTCCTCCCGCGCCGTGCGCGCATCCTGCATCAGGTCGCGCAGCCGGCGCGCCACATCCTCCGCCGGCAGGCGCACCCGCAGCTTCGCATCGCGCCGCGCCGCGGCGGCGTCCTGCGCAGCATCGGCCGTCGCCACGCCATCCACCCGCGCCGTGCGGCGGCCCCGGCGCGGCGCGGCTTCCGGCGCATCCGCCGCCGCCTCGAAGCTGAAGACTCGGCCGGCCTGCAGCGCGCCGAGGACGAAATCCGCCTCCTCCCCATCCAGCAGCAGCACGCCGCGCGACCGGCCGGGCTTCGGCAGGGCCAGCAGGCGATTGCGGGTGGAGAGGTCGAGCAGGCCGCGCCGTGCGGATTCCAACCGCGACGGAAGGGTCTGGTCCGTGCTCATGCGGCGGGGCTGGCGCCGAGCAGGCGCAGGATGCGCAGCTCCTCGAGGTCCATCTCATGTTCCAGGCTGGCCAGCATCATATCCCCCAGCGTGCCCTGGCAATGGTGCTCCAGCAGGGCCTTGCGACCGGCGCGCAGCGCGGCGAGGCGGATGCGCAGCCGCGCCTCCAGCTCCGCATGGCCGCCGCCGGCGGCGACGCCGTGGAAGACACGCGCCTTGTCCTGGTACTCGCCCAGCAGGTCGCGCGCCACCGCGCCTTCCAGGATATCCTCCGACCGCTGCTCGATCTCGGCCAGGGTGGCGCGGGCGACATGGCGGCGGGCCTCGGCTTCCTCCGGCTTCATGCCGGCGATGCGAGTCTCTGCCACGCCGAGCCGGCGGATCACCCATTCCAGCGTCGTGCCCTGCAGCACCAGCGTCGCCAGGATGGCGCAGAAGGCCAGGAATACCATCAGGTCGCGTTCCGGAAAATCCAGCGGCAGCGCCAGCGCCGCGGCCAGCGAGACCACGCCGCGCATGCCGCACCAGGAGACGACGAGCAGATGCGAGAGCGGCGCGCGCTGCCCCGGCGCCGGCCCGGGCAGCGCGCCGGGCACCAGCGCGCTCGGGAAGACCCAGAGGAAGCGGCTGAGGATCAGTGCCAGCGACAGCGCCAAGGCCAGCACCGCCAGGTCCAAAACGCCGCGTTCGGCGATGCGGTCGAGGATGGCGCGCAATTGCAGCCCGGCGAGCAGGAAGATCAGGCTGGTCAGCACGAATTCGACGAAGTTCCAGACGGAGACGGCGGCCGTGCGCGTGGCAGGGGACAGGGAACGGTGCTGCAACTGGCCGAGCAGCAGGCCCGTGGTCACCACCGCGATCACGCCGGACAGGCCGAGAGCATCGGCCGCGAGGAAGCTGGCGAAGCAGGCGACGAAGCTGGCGGCGACTTCCAGCAGCGGGTCGCGCAGCCGCCGAAAGGCAAGGTCCGTCAGCCAGCCCACCGCCGCCCCCATGGCGATGCCGCCGATCGCGACCAGCACGAAGCTGCCCGCCGCCTCCCCCAGCGCGATGCCGCCGGCGGCCACCGCCGCGATGGCGAAGCGGTAGAGCACCAGCGCCGTCGCGTCATTCACCAGGCTCTCGCCCTCCAGCACCGTCACCAGCCGGCGCGGCATCGGCAGGCGGCCGAGAATGGCGGAGGCGGCGACGGCATCCGGCGGCGCGACGATGGCACCGAGTGCGACGGCGGCGGCCCAGGGCAGGCCGGGGATCAGCAGCTTGGCCACCACGGCGACGCAGATGGCGCTGAACAGCACGGCGCCGATGGCCAGGAACAGGATGGGGCGCAGATTGCTGCGGAAGGCGCGCCAGTCGGTCCGCCAGGCGCTGGCCTGCAGCAGCGGCGGCAGGAAGAAGGCCAGCGCGATCTGCGGGTCGAGCGTCACGCTCGGCAGGCCGGGGATGAAGGCCAGCACCATGCCGCCCACCACCAGGATGATGGCATAGGGCAGGTTCAGCCGCCGCGCGAGCAGCGCGAAGCCGATGCAGGCCGCGATCAGGGCCAGGACGGCCTGCACGATTTCCATGGGCGAGCCTATCCGGGGAGGGGTGGCGGCTGGCAAGGCCGATTCGGGGGCGGGCTTGGGGCGCCGGTGAAGGCTTCCCATCTTGGCAGGGCGAAAGGAATTCCTCCATGCTGGATGCTCCGATCCCGGCTGCGGCCGGGGATCTTCTCGATGCCTATTCCACCGCTGTCACCCAGGCGGTGGCCCGCGCCGCACCCTCGGTCGTGCATGTCGAACTGCCGGGGCGCGGCAGTGGGTCGGGGGTGATCGTCTCGCCGGACGGGCTGGTGCTGACCAACAGCCATGTGGTCGCCGGCGCCGCGCGCATCCTGCTGACCACGGCGGAAGGCGCGCGCTTTCCGGCACGCCTGCTGGGCGACGATCCGGACACCGACCTCGCCTTGCTGCGCGCCGAATCCGGCGCCGCCTTGCCGGCCGCCGAGCTTGGCGACAGCGCCGCCTTGCGGGTCGGGCAGGTCGCGGTGGCGATCGGCAATCCGCTCGGCTTCTCCTCCACCATCACGGCCGGCGTGGTCAGCGCGCTGGGGCGGACGCTGGCCGGGCGGGGCGGGCGGCCGATCGAGGATCTGATCCAGACCGATGCGGCGCTGAATCCCGGCAATTCCGGCGGCGCGCTGGTCGACAGCCTCGGCCGCGTCATCGGCATCAACACCGCGATGATCGGCGGCGCGCAGGGGCTGTGCTTCGCGGTGGCGGCGAATACCGCGCGGCTGGTGCTGGGGCAGTTGGTGCGCTTCGGCCGGGTGCGCCACGCCTTCCTCGGCCTGACCGGGCAGCGGGAGGTGGTGCCGCGCCGCTTCGCCCGCGCGCATGGCCTGGTGCAGGCCACGGCCCTGCTGGTGGGGGATGTGGTGAAGGGTGGCCCGGCGGATCGCGCCGGCATCGAGCGCGGCGACCTCCTGGTCTCGATCGGTGGCCAGCAGGTGGCGGGCGTTGACGACCTGCTGCGCTGGCTGACCGGCGAGAGGGTGGGCACGCTGACGGAGGCGGTGGTGCTGCGCCGGGGCGACTTGCGGCGGATGCAGGTGATACCCGGGGAGAGGGGGTAGCTACTTCTTCCGCGTCAGCGCCAGGACCAGCACGATGGCGGCGATCAGCGCGACCGCCACCATGCCCTCCACCACCGCGAAATTCGGCGCGTCCCGCGCCACGAACAGCGCGGCGATGGCGCCCGCCACCACCAGCAATCCGCGCAGCAGCCAGCCCATCACGCTTCTCCCTTGCCTTGCCGCGCCTCCAGCACCTCGATCCGGTCGAGGGCGCGGCGGAGCATGTCGGTGATCTCGGTCAGTTGGCTTTCCCGCAGCAGGTCGATCTTCTCGTGCAGCAGGGTGATGTCCGCCTCCGCCCGCAGATTGACCTGGTAGTCGGCGACGGAGCGGTCGCGGTCCATCTCCGACTGTCGGTTCTGGCTCATCATGATGATCGGCGCGGTATAGGCGGCCTGGAAGGACAGGACGAGGTTCAGCAGGATGAAGGGGTAGGGGTCCCAGGCCTCCGTCCCGATCACGGCGTTCGCGGCGATCCAGGTGCCCAGCAGAGCCGACTGGATCAGGATGAAGCGCCAGGACCCGACCAGCGTCGCCACCGCATCGGCCAGCCGGTCGGGCAGGGAGGGTGGGCGCGGCCGCGCGACCTTCGCGCGCCGGTGCTTGGCGCGCGCGATGGTGCGGCGCAGATGGGTGGGCGGGGAATCGGCCATGCTCGGCGTCCTGCGAAGGGCCTCAGCCTATACCCTTCGCGGCCAGGGGGTCAGTGGCTGAACCGCGTCGTGCCGCCATCCACATGCACCACCTGGCCGGTGATGTAGCGGGCGCGGGGCGAACAGAGGAACACCACCAGCACGGCGAGATCCTCCGGCTCCCCGATGAAGCCGACCGGCACTTCCTTCGCCGCCCAGTCCTGGCGCGCCTCCTCGCTGGTCAGGATGCGCGCGTCGATCTGCTCCGACCGCAAGCGGCCGGGCGGCACCGAATTCACCGTGATGCCATCCCGGCCGAGCTGGCGGGACAGTGCCTTGGCCCAAATATGCACGGCGCCGTTGGGGGCATTGGCGGCGTTGATGATATGGGGCTCGTCACTGCCGGTGATGTTGACGATGCGGCCGTATTTCTGCGCCTGCATGGCGGGGATCAGCGCATGGGCCATGCGGCGGCCGGCATGAAAGTTCAGCTCCATCGATTCCTGCCAGACCGCCTCCGGCCCCAGATCCGCCTGGGGGCGGCTGCCGCCGGCATTGTTCACCAGGATGTCGCAGCGGCCGAATCGGGCCAGCACGGAGTCGCGCGTGCGGTCGGCGGCGGTGGGATCGGTGATGTCCTCGGCCAGCAGCAGAGGCGCGGCGCTGGCGGGCAGGGTGGCGGCGAAGGCCTCCAGCCGATCCATCCGGCGGGCGAGCAGCGCGAGGCGGCAGCCTTCCTCGGCCAGCAGCCGGGCGGTGGCACGGCCGAGGCCGGCGGAGGCGCCGGTGACGAGGGCGACCTTGCCCGTGAGTTGCAGGTCCATGCCGGTGGCTCCGTGATTGCGGCACGCAAACTGCGCCGGCCGCCGCGCAAGCGAAAGGGGCCGCCCCTTGCGGAGCGGCCCCTTCCTTGACGTTTGGCCTTCGGCCCCCGGCGGGTCAGCCGCCTTCGGCCATCGCCTTTTCCTTGCCGGCCCGCAGGTTCGGCAACATCATCGCCAGCAATGCGATGGCGGAGATGGCCAGCATGGAGGCGGAGATCGGACGCTCCACGAACACCATGACGTCGCCGCGGGACAGCAGCATGGCGCGGCGCAGATGTTCTTCCATCATCGGTCCGAGCACGAAGCCGATCAGCAGCGGCGCGCCTTCCAGCTTCACCTTCGAGCAGAGGTAGCCGAACAGGCCGAACAGCACCATCAGGTAGACGTCGAAGACGTTGTTGTTGATGGAGTACATGCCGATCGCGCAGAAGATCATGATCGCCGGGTAGAGGTGGCGATACGGCACTTCCAGCAGCTTCACCCACATGCCGATCATCGGCAGGTTGATGACCAGCAGCATCAGGTTGCCGACCCACATAGAGCAGATCAGGCCCCAGAAAAGGTCCGGCTGCGCTTCGACCATGCGCGGGCCCGGCTGGATGCCCTGGATGATGAGCGCGCCGACCATCAGCGCCATCACGGCATTGGCCGGGATGCCCAGCGTCAGCAGCGGGATGAAGCTGGCCTGCGCGGCGGCATTGTTGGCCGCTTCCGGGCCGGCAACGCCTTCGATCGCCCCGGTGCCGAACAGGTGCCGGTACTTCGAGACCTTCCGTTCGATCATGTAGGAGCCGAAGGAGGACAGCGAGGCGCCGCCGCCGGGCAGGATGCCGATCACGGTGCCGAGCAGCGTGCCGCGCAGAACCGACGGAACGGCCCGGCGGAATTCCTCGCGCGTCAGATACAGGCTGCCGACCTTGTTGGTCAGCACATTGCGCGATTCCGGGCGCTCGAGGTTCAGGATGATCTCGGCGATGCCGAACATGCCCATGGCGATGGCCACGAAATCCACGCCGTCGGACAGTTCCGGCACGCCGAAGGTGAAGCGCTGCTGGCCGGTCTGCACGTCTGTGCCGACCAGGCCGAGGCCGACGCCGAGCACCACCATGCCGATGCCCTTGACGATGGAACCCTGCGCCAGCACCGCGGAGATGATGAGGCCGAGGAACATCAGGGAGAAGTAGTCGGCCGGTCCGAAGGACAGCGCGATGGAGGTGAGCAGCGGGCCGGAGGCCGCGACGACGACGGTGGCGACGGAGCCCGCGAAGAAGCTGCCAAGCGCCGCCGTGGCCAGCGCCGCACCGGCGCGCCCGTTGCGCGCCATCTTGTAGCCTTCGATCACGGTGACGACCGAACTGACCTCACCGGGCAGGTTCAGCAGGATGGCCGTGGTCGAGCCGCCATACTGCGCGCCGTAGTAGATGCCGGCGAGCATGATGATGGCGGTGGTCGGCGACATGCCGAAGGTGATCGGCAGCAGAAGGGAGATGGTGGCCACCGGGCCGATGCCCGGCAACACGCCGATGGCGGTGCCGATGAAGGCACCCAGCAGCGCGAAGGTCAGGTTGTCGAAGCTGAAGGCGACACTGAACCCGAGGGCGAGGTTCGCGAGAAGGGTTTCCATGGATCGTTTTCCCTCAGTAGCCGAAATAGGTCGGCCAGACCGGAATGCGGATGTCGAGCCAGTAGATGAAAACGAGGTAGCAAAGCGCGACCAGGAACGCGATGAGCCCCAGCACACCCAGTGGCTTGTGCGTTCGATCGGCGAGGCTTGCGATGCCGATGCTCACCACCAGGGTGAGGATCATGCCGGCCTTCTCCAGGATCAGCGCGAAGACGCAGATGGCAGCCAGGATCAGGAAAAGCTCTCGCCACGCCCAACGTTCGAGTTTGTCGGGACCGTTGAACATTCCCAGCGCAATGACGGCGACACTCAAGGCGAACAACAGACCGAAGGCCAGCATCGGCATGTAGTCGGGGCCCATGCGCCGTGCGTTGCCCAGTGTGTGATCCATGTTCAGCAGCAGGCCTGCCACGGCGAAGGCCAGCAGGATAAACCCCGCCAGCAGATCTTTCTGGTTGATCTTCATCCGCACCTCGTTTCTGCCAGCCGCCATCTGAGGGCCGACAATCTGCCAATACAAAACAGCGTGGCCACCCCCGCTGTCACCCACGCACGATATGTCCCCGGCTTTCGCCAGCGGCCAAGTCGGGCGGAACCCTAATCATCTGGAAGGCGCTCGCCAACCAAGACATGTCCGGACATTCGTCTTGAAGGTTACAAGTCGTTAATTAACCGACCGTCGCGCCCGAAGCCCGCACGACGGGCGCCCAACGCGCCACCTCCGACGCCACGAAGGCCGTGAATTCCGCCGGAGTCATGTCCCCCGGCGAGCCGCCCATCTCGGCAAATCGCCGCCGGCTTTCCGGCGTCGCGATCACCGCCATGATCTCCCGGTGCAGCCGCTCGACCACCGCCGGCTGCATGCCGGCGGGGCCGGACAGCGCGAACCAGGAGGTGCTGGACAGGTCGAAGCCCTGTTCCCGGAACGTCGGCACATCCGGGAAGGCCGGATGCCGCTCCGCGCTGCTGATCGCGATGGCGCGGACGGTGCCCTGGCGGATATGGCCGGCGGCGGAGGGCAGGCTGTCCGACATCATCGGCACCTGGCTGGCGATCACCGCCGTCATCGCCGGGCCGGCGCCGCGGAACGGGATGTGCGTATGCTCGATTCCCGCCAGTTCGGAGAAGCGCACCAGCATCAGGTGGTTCGAGGAACCGGCGCCGGACGACGCCATGTCGAGCCCGCCGCGCCGTGCCTTCGCCGCCCGCACCAGGTCGGCGAGGTTCGCGATCTCGCTGCGCGGATGCACCACCCAGACGGAGGGGTTGGTGATGACCATGGCGATATGGGTGAAGGAGGTCACCGGATCGTAGCGCAGGTTCGGATACAGCGCCGGGCTGATCGCATGGCTGGCGATATTGCTCATCACCAGGGTCTGCCCATCCGGCGCCGCATCGGCGACCATCTGGCTGCCCGTGGTGGCGCCGGCGCCCGGCCGGTTCTCCACCACCACCGGCACGCCGAGCCGCTGCGCCAGCCCATCGGCGACCAGGCGCGCCGAAAGATCGGTGCTGCCGCCGGGGGCGAAGGGCACGACAAGGCGGATCGGGCCGGAGGGCCAGGACTGCGCCCGCAGCGTCGTCGGCACGGCCGTCAGGCCAGCACCTGCGGCGAGCGAGCCGATGGCCAGCGCGCGGCGCGTAACTCGGGCAGTCATGGATGTTCCCCGTAGAAGTTGGCGTGCCTATGCACGCAGCGTTCCAGCGCTGCAAGCCGGACACTTTCTGATGAAGACTTCTTCACTTACGATGAGGCCATGAAATTGCGTGGAGCAGCCATCAATGCGCATCAATGATCCGGAACGGCGAATTCGGGAACATGCGGAAAGCATCGCACCGGACCTCGTTGCCATCCGCCGTGACATCCACGCCCATCCCGAACTCGCCTTCGAGGAGACACGCACCGCGGGCATCGTCGCCGCCGAACTCGCGCGTCTTGGCATTGCCCATCGCACCGGCGTGGGCGGCACTGGTGTGATCGGCACCATCGAGGGCGGCCGCCCCGGCCCCACCCTGGCGATTCGCGCCGACATGGACGCGCTGCCGATCCAGGAGGAAACCGGCCTCGACTTCGCCAGCCGGAATGACGGCAAGATGCATGCCTGCGGCCATGACATCCACACCGCGACCCTGCTGGGCGTTGCTTCGCTCCTGAAGGATCTGGCGCCGATGCTGGCGGGGCGAATCGTGCTGCTGTTCCAGCCGGCGGAGGAGGTGCTGCAGGGCGCCGCCGCGATGATCGCCGATGGCGCGGCGGAGGGGATCGACATCGCGCTCGGCTTCCACAACCAGCCGGACCTGCCGGTCGGTCGATTCGGCTTCGCCCCCGGCGCCTGCCTCGCCGCCTCCGACCGATTCGACCTGGTGCTGCGCGGCAAGTCCGGCCACGCCGCGCACCCCTACGCCGCGATCGACCCGATCGTCGCCGCCAGCGCCTTCGTGGCGCAGGTACAGACGGTGGTGAGCCGGGAGGTGAAGCCGCTGCATCCGGCCGTCGTCACCATCGGCGCCTTCAACGGCGGCACCACCTACAACATCATCCCCGAGCGCGTGCATCTGAAGGGCACGGTGCGCACGCTGCATGAGGCCGCGCGCAACACGGCGGAGGCTGCGATCCGTCGCCTGGCGGAGGGTATCGCCATCGGCATGCGCGTGGACTGCGCGCTGGACTACCAGCGCATGGTGCCGCCGCTGGTGAACGACACGCGGGTGCAGGCGCCGGTTCTGGCCGCGGTGCGGGCACAGTTCGGCGAGGACGTGCTGGATGCGGGCGAGGCCTCCATGGGCTCGGAGGATTTTTCCGAATTCGCCGCCCGGGCCCCGTCCTTCCACCTGCGCATCGGCAGCGGCGCGCCGGGGCGCGACGACCGGCTGCACAATGCCTTCTACCAGCCGGACGAGGCCTGCATCGGCAACGGGGTGCAGGCGCTGAGCCGGGCGGCGCTGGAACTGCTCGGGCGTCCGGCGGGCTGAGGCGGGGCGGATCAGTGCCGGGGCCGCGAACCCTGGCGATCCGCCCCCTCCGCCCCCACATCTCCCCCATGACCAGCCTGCCCGACAAAACCGGCTCCCAGGCCGTCGCCGCCTTTCTCCGCAAGGTCGAGGCCATGCCCGCGGTGGCGCCGGCGCGCGGCAGCCTCGGCCGGCTGATCTTCGCCATGGATGCGACGGCCAGCCGCCAGCCGAGCTGGGACCGCGCCTGCCACCTCCAGGCGGAGATGTTCGGTGCGGTGCGGGAGATCGGTGGGCTGGCCGTCAGCCTGGCCTATTACCGCGGCTACCGTGAATTCGCCGCGACCCCCTTCCTGACCAATGCGCGGGACCTGGCGCAGCGGATGACGGCGGTGACCTGCCTCGGCGGCCAGACCCAGGTCGAACGCCTGCTGAAGCACGCTTTGGCGGAAACCCAGCGCCAGCGGGTCAATGCCCTGGTCTTCATCGGCGATGCCTTCGAGGAGGATGTGGACGCCGCCTGCCATGTCGCCGGCCAGCTCGGCCTGCGCGGCCTGCCGGTGTTCTGCTTCCAGGAAGGCGGGGATCCTGTGGCGCGCAACGCGCTGCGCCAGGTGGCGCAGCTTTCGGGTGGCGCCTGGGCACCCTTCGACGCGACCAGCGCCACGGCACTGCGCGACCTGCTGCGGGCGGTCGCGGTCTTCGCCGCCGGGGGCAGGCCGGCCCTCCAGCGGCTCGGCGGGGCGGCGGCGCGCGCCATCGCCGGCCAGCTTCCCAGCCCGCGCGGCGCCTGAGAGCTTGTGAATTAATGCCCGAAAGCGGCCAAATGGCAGGAAAATGTCAAATGCCTTCCACGGGCATTCATGCTCAAGCTCGATCCTTTTACAGGCTCTGAGGCATGGTCTGGATCGCGCTGGGCCTGCTGCTGCTCGTCGGTCTGCTGGCGCTGACGAAGCTGTTCGTGGAGGCGAAGCCGGGCCAGGTGAAGGCGGCGCTGGCGCTGTTCGCCGGCGGGCTCGGCCTGGTGCTGATGGCGGCGCTGTTGGCCAGCGGGCGCGGGCCCCAGGCCTTCTGGGCGCTGGCGCTGTTGGGCCCGGTCGGCTGGCGCTGGTGGCAGGCGCGGCGTGCCGCGGGCACCTTCGCCCGTGGCGGCGCGGCCAGCGCGGGCCAGGCTTCGGATGTGGAAACCGCGCATCTGGCGATGACGCTGGACCATGATACGGGGCGCATGACCGGGCGGGTGAAGGCGGGGGCATATCGCGGCGCGGAACTGGCCGATCTCGACCTGCCGACGCTGCTGGCCCTGCTGGCCGAGTTGGCGGCGCTGGACCCGGAAGGCGTGCCGCTGCTGGAGGCCTGGCTGGACCGCAGCCACCCGGAATGGCGCCTCGACACGCCGCCGCCCTCCGCCGGGCCGATGACGCGGGCGGAGGCGCTGGCGGTGCTGGGTCTGGCGGAAGGCGCCACGGAACAGGCGATCCGCGCGGCGCATCGGCGCCTGATGCGGTCGGCGCATCCGGACCAGGGTGGTTCGGACTGGCTGGCCTCCCGCCTCAACGAGGCCCGGGATACGTTGCTGCCCTGACGCGGGCACCCACCCGCGCGGTGGACGCACATCACCGGGCGTGGCACTCCTTCGCCGTCCAACCGACAGAGGATTTCCATCCGTGCGCAAGCCGCTCCGCAAGGCCGTCCTGCCCGTCGCCGGTCTCGGCACGCGCTTCCTGCCCGCCACCAAGCAGATGGCGAAGGAAATGCTGCCTGTCGTGGACAAGCCGCTGATCCAATACGCGGTGGAGGAGGCGCGGGCCGCGGGGATCGAGGAATTCTGCTTCGTCACCGGCCGCGGCAAGACCATGCTCGTGGACCAGTTCGACATCGCCTATGAGCTGGAGCGCACCCTGACGGAGCGCAATAAGGCCAAGGAACTGGCCATGCTGCGCGAACAGGCGCTGCCGCCCGGCTCCGTCGTCTCCACCCGCCAGCAGGTGCCGCTGGGCCTCGGGCACGCCATCTGGTGCGCCCGCGCCTTCGTGGCGGATGAGCCCTTCGCCATCCTCCTGCCGGATGACCTGATGCTCTGCGATGTCTCCTGCACCAAGCAGCTGGTCGACGCCTATAACGAGACCGGCGGCAATGTGGTGGCCATCGAGGAAGTGCCGAAGGAGCGCGTTTCCTCCTACGGCGTCATCGACCCGGGCGCCACCACGGGCAATCTGGTCGAGGTCAAGGGCCTGGTGGAAAAGCCGCCGGTCGAGAAGGCGCCGTCCAACCTGACCGTCATCGGCCGCTATGTGCTGATGCCGGAGGTGATGGGCTTCCTGGCGACGCAGGAAAAGGGCGCGGGCGGGGAGATCCAGCTGACCGACAGCATGGCCAAGCTGATCGGAACCCAGCCCTTCCATGGTGTGTTGTATGAGGGCCGGCGCTTCGACTGCGGCAACAAGGCCGGATACCTGGAAGCCCAGGTCGCCTTCGCCCTGTCGCGCCCGGACATGGCGCCGGAGATGCAGGCGATCCTGAAGAAGTACGCGCAGTAAAGGCGCCGCCGGCCGCAAGACGCCCTCTCCACAGTTCCCGGGAAGCCAGCCGAAGATGACCGCCTTCAACCACCGCTTCGACCCGACCTCGCTGCGCGAATACGACATCCGTGGCATCGTCGGGCAGACCCTGCATCCGGAAGACGCCTTCGCCATCGGCCGATGCTTCGGCACCATGGTGTCGCGCGCCGGCGGGACCAAGGTCGCGGTGGGCTATGATGGCCGGCTGTCCTCGCCGGAGATGGAGGCGCAGCTCGTCGCGGGCTTGCGCGCCTGTGGCCTGCAGGTGGCGCGGATCGGCTGTGGGCCGACGCCAATGCTGTACTTCGCCTCCTACGCCCTGAAGGCGGATGGCGCGATCATGGTCACGGGCAGCCACAACCCGCCCGACTACAACGGCTTCAAGATGATGCTGGGCGGCAAGCCCTTCTATGGCGCGCAGATCCAGGAGATCGGCCGCATGGCGGCGGAGGGCGATGTGGTGCCCAACGCCGTCGGCACCGATGAGCAGGTCGACGTCTCCGAACGCTATGTCGCGCGCATGATGCAGGACTGGGATGGCGGCGAGCGTGCCCTGAAGGTGGTCTGGGACCCGGGCAATGGCTCGGGTGCCGAGATCGTCAAGCTGCTGACGGCGCAACTGCCGGGCACGCATTACATCATCAATGGCAGCATCGACGGCACCTTCCCGGCGCATCATCCGGACCCGACGGTCGCCAGGAACCTGGAACAGATCATCGCGGAGGTGGCGAAGCAGGGCGCCGACCTCGGCATCGCCTTCGACGGCGATGCGGACCGCATCGGCGTGGTGGATGGCGACGGCCATATCCTGTTCGGGGACCAGCTTCTGGTGGTGCTGACGCGCGATGTGCTGAAGTCGAAGCCGGGCGGCGTGATCATCGCCGATGTGAAGGCCAGCCAGGTGCTGTTCGACGAGATCGCCAAGGCCGGCGGCACGCCGCTGATGTGGAAGACCGGCCATTCGCTCATCAAGTCCAAGATGGCCGAGACCGGCAGCCCGCTGGCCGGCGAGATGTCCGGCCATATCTTCTTCGCCGACAAGTGGTACGGCTTCGACGACGCGCCCTATTCCGCCATCCGCCTGCTCGGCATCATCGCCCGCAGCGCGGAGAGCCTGGGCCAGATGCGCGCCGGCCTGCCGCAGGTCATCAACACGCCGGAGCTGCGCTTCGACTGCGCCGATACGCGCAAGTTCGGCGTCATCACCGAGGTGAAGCAGCGCCTGGCCGATGAGGGCGCAAAGGTGCAGGACGTGGATGGCGTGCGGGTGCTGACCGAGGATGGCTGGTGGCTGCTGCGCGCCTCCAACACCCAGGCGGTGCTGGTGGCGCGGGCGGAGGCGTCGTCGGAGGCCGGGCTCGACCGGCTGAAGGCCGATATCGCCCGCCAACTCCAGGCCTCCGGCCTGCCGGTGCCGGATTTCTCGGGTGACAACGCCGGGCATTGAGGTCTTTCTCTATGGCTCGCTGCTCGACCGGGCGGTGCTGCACGCGAAGGCCGGGCGGCGGTTCCCCGCCCGGGCGTTGCGCCCGGCGCGGCTGAGGGGATGGCGCCGCGCGCGGCTGCGCGGCACGCCCTGGCCGATGCTGGTGCGTGATCGCGGTGGCCTGGTGGAGGGGCTTGTCCTCCGCCTGGCGGGCGCGCCGCTGCGCCGGCTGATGGCCTATGAGGGACCGGCCTATCGGCTGCGTCCCCAGCGCCTGCGGATCGGTGGGCGCGATCATGGACCCGTCTGGGCCTGGATGGCGCATGCCTCCCTGCGCGCACGCCCCTGACAGCACGCCCTGAAACGGTCTGAATTATAGGCGAAACCCGAAGCTGGCATGATGCGGAGGGCAACATGCGATTGGAACGTCGGGGCGATGCTCGCGTTCAAGGTGCGCGATGCCATGGGCAGACGGAGTAGGTGATGTCGGGTGTGATCAGGAAGGTCCTCGTCGTGGAGGATGAGGCCCTCGTCGCCATGTTGGTGGAGGATGCGCTGCTCGATGCCGGCTTCCAGGTGCTGGGGCCGGCGGCCACGGTGGATGAGGCATTGCAGTTGCTGGCGACCGGCGAACGTCCGGATGCGGTGGTGCTCGACCTGAATCTGGCCGGGGAGACCTCTACCCCGGTGGCGGATATTCTGGCCGCGCGCGGCATTCCCTATGTGATCGCCACCGGCTACGGCGCCTCTGGCCTGCCGCCCGGGCACCAGCACGCCATGGTGCTGGCCAAGCCCTACGACCCTGCGGAGCTCACCGCGATGCTTGGCCGGCTCTGCGCCGTTTGACCGGAACTGTGCTTCAATCCCGCAGGGAACGGCGCAGCGAATCCCGGATCGGGGATACCAGGTAGTTCAGCGCGCTGCGCGTCTCGCCCAGGACGAAGACCTCCGTCGGCATGCCTGCGGTCAGCCGCACCTCCGGCAGGCGGCGCAACTCGGCCGCATCGATCTCGGCACGGGCGAGGAAATACACCACCCCCTGGGCATCGGTCTGCTGGTCGGCGGAGACATAGGTCAGATGGCCCGCCAGCAGCGGCGTGCTGCGCTGGCGCAGCGCGGTCAGGCGCACATTCACCCGCTGGCCGACCTGCAACTGCTCCACATCCGTGGGCGAGACCCGCGCCTCCACCACCAGCCGGTCATCCAGCGGCACCAGGTCCAGCACCGGCTGGCCATCGGTGATGCTGCTGCCGGGCGTCACGAAGCGGATATCGGTGACGATGCCGGGTTCGCTGGCCACCAGGTCGCGGCGGGCGCGGATGTTCTCGGCCGAGAGCAGCCGCTGCTCCGCCTCCACCATCTGTTGCTGCGCTTCCTGCAATTCGCGGGCGATGTCCTGGGCGCGGGTCAGGCGCAGGCTGGAAAGCTCGGCCTCCGCCTGCGCGATGGCCTGGCGGAACTGTGCTTCCTGCGCCGCATACAGGCCCATGTCGCCGCGCGCTTGCGCCTCCAGCCGCTCCAGTTCCCGCACCTCCCGCATCCGGGCGAAGCCCTGCTGGGCGAGGGGGCGCAGGCCCTGGAGGTCGGCGCGCACGGAACTGGCGCGGGCGGCGGCGGAGGCGCGCTGGGCGCCGGCGGCCAGAAGCTGTTCGCGCGGCACGGCGACCCGGCGTTCATAGACGCGGGTATTGCTGTCGAAGGCCTCCCACCGCGCCTGGAACAGGCGGGTCTCGGCGACCAGGATCGCGGCGAGGGAGGGGTCGGTGGCGGCGGCCCGCTGGATCTCGGCCGGGATGGTGAAGCTGCGCTGGTCCTGCTGTTCGGCGCGCAGCCGCGCGATGCGGGCGGCGAGCGTCCGCGCCTGGGCGCGAAGCTGCGCGGCATTCGCCTCCGCCGTGGTCGGGTCGAGCCGCAGCAGCACCTGGCCGGCCTGCACCCGCTGCCCCTCCCGCACCAGCAGTTCCTGGAGGATGCCCGGCTCGGCCAGCATCATGGATTTGCGCCGGCCCTCCGCCACCAGCGCCCCGCGGGCGACGACGGCGCGTTCGATCGGGGTGATCGCGGCCCAGAACAGCAGCCCGCCGAAGCCCACCACCAGCAGCAGCAGCGCCGCGCGCATCACCCGCCGGACATCGGGCGTGGCGGCGGCGGCCTCGGCTTCGGCGAAGTTCAGGGGCATGCTGGGCGGGCCGGCCAGTCTTGCCGTCATGCGCGTATCTCCCCCGCAGCCTCGCTGCGCCAATGCCCGCCCGGCGCCAGATGCAGCATCTGATCCAGATGGCCGGTCCAGAGCGTTGGCTCGTGGCTGACCAGCAGGCAGGCGGCGCCTGCGGCGCGGGCGGCGAGCACCGCATCCCGCACCGCCTCCCGCCCCGCCTGGTCCAGCCCCGCCTCCGGCTCGTCCAGGACGAGCAGGGCAGGGGCACCATACAGCGCGCGGGCGAGGCCCACCATGCGGCGCTGGCCCATGGAGAGCACGCCGCTCGGCCCGGCATCCGTCTCGTAGCCCCGGGGCAGGCGGCCGATCATCTCATGCGCGCCGGCGAGGCGAGCGGCATCCACCACCGCGGCCGCATCCTCCGGCCCGAAGCGGCCGATGTTCTGCAGCACATTGCCTTCCAGCAACTGCACATCCTGCGGCAGGAAGCCGATGCGCGGGCCGATCGCGGCACGGTCCACCGCGCGCATGTCCTGGCCATCCAGCAGCGCCACGCCGGCATGCGCCGCCAGCAGGCCGAGTGCCGCGCGCAGCAGGCTGGACTTGCCGGTGCCATTCGGCCCGCTGACCAGGGTGATGCTGCCCGGCGGGCAATACAGGCTGACATCCGCCAGCACCGGCCGCAGCCCGCCCGGCGGCGTCCAGCGCAGTTCCCGCAGCCAGAGCCCGGGCGGCGCCCCGGCTTCCACCGCCCGCACCGCCGGCTCCGCATGGTCGAGGAACAGCTCCTGCAACCTTCGCCAGGCGAGACTCGCAAAAGCCCATTCCCGCCAGGCCAGCACGATGCGCGCGACCGGCAGGGTGGCGCTGCCCGCCAGCATCATCGCCGCGATGATCGAGCCCGGGGAGGCCTGGTCGCCCAGCGCCAGCACCACCCCAGTCACCACCACCGCGCCCTGCGCCATGTAGGAGGCGAATTCGGTCACGCCCCGCACGGCGCGTGCCCGCGCCTGGGCACGATCACCCTCCGCCAACGCGGCGGCCTGGGCGGGTTCCCAGCGCCGCACCACCGCGGCGAGCATGCCAAGGCCCTCCAGCATGTCGGCTTGCCGCAGCCGTCCCTGCAATTCCGCGCCCTGGCGCAATTGCCGTTCGGAGGCCTCCCGCAGCAGGCCCCGCGTGGTGCGGTCCAGCACCAGGCCGAGCAGCACCATCATGATGCAGGCGCTGCCCACCACCAGGGCATAGACCGGGTGCAGCAGGAACAGCACCGT
Source organism: Falsiroseomonas oleicola (assembly GCF_019029495.1). Lineage (GTDB taxonomy): Bacteria > Pseudomonadota > Alphaproteobacteria > Acetobacterales > Acetobacteraceae > Falsiroseomonas > Falsiroseomonas oleicola. The sequence goes on along the minus strand of NZ_JAERQM010000006.1, from coordinate 116,195 downwards.
CAGCGCCACCGGCAGCGCCGCCATGTCGAACAGGTCCGCCAGCGTATTGCCGCCCAGGAAGCGGCGCAGCTCCGACGTGTCCTGCAGCGCCGCGATGCCCGGCTGGCGGCTGCCGAGCAGGGCACTGCGCACCGCGGCCTGCAGCGCCTCCAGCGTCAGGCGGCGGGCGATATCCTCCGACAGCGCGGCCATCAGCGCGGCGCGCAGCGCGCGCAGCGCGCCGGCCATGCAGAGCGCGATGACGAAGGCGATGGACAGGACCAGCAGCGTGTCCAGGTTGTGGCCCTGGGTGACGCCATCGAAGATATGCATGGTCAGCAGCGGCATGCCGAGCAGCGCCGCCTGCCGGGCGAAGGACATCGCCAGCACCACCGCCAGCACCCGGCGGAACAGCGGCGCGCCGCGCAGCGCCGTGCGCAGCCCGGCCAGTGGCCCCGTGGCCGGCGATGCGACGCGGGGCGAAGCGGGGCCTGGCGGCTTCGCCCGGGGTGCCGGCCGGGACCGGCCGCCATCGCCGCGCAGGATCGCCCGGCCGCTCATGCCGCGCGGCGCTTCGGCCCGGCCAGCATCGGCGGTGCCTTCGCCGGCACGAGCTGCCCGCCGCGCAGGGTCAGCACCTGATGCGCCGCCGCCAGCAGCGACATGCGGTGGGAGGTCAGCAGGATGCCCGTGCCCTGGGCCGCCAGGTGCCGCAGCAGGCGCAACAGCCGTTCCTCGCCCGCCGCATCCAGGAAGGCCGCGGGCTCATCCAGCACCAGCAGTCGCGGCCGGCCATACAGAGCGCGGGCGAGGGCCACGCGCTGGCGCTGGCCGGCGGAAAGCGGCCCCTCGGCGCGGATCGGCGTGGCGTAGCCGGCGGGCAGGGCGGCGATCAGCCCATGCGCATCGGCCAGCCGCGCCGCCTCCATCACCGCCGGCATGTCCGGCACTTCGAGCCGCGCGATCGCCTCCGCCACCGTGCCATCGGTCAGCAGCGGGTCCTGCGGCAGGTAGCCGACATGACGGGCGAAATCCTCCCGCGCCCATTGCCAGCAGGCCTGGCCATCCAGGAAGCAGCCGCCGGCGGAAGGGCGCAGCATGCCGACGGCGATGCGCAGCAGCGTGGTCTTGCCCGCCCCGGCGGTGCCGGCCAGCGCCACGATGCGTCCCGGCGGCACCTCCAGCGCCACATCCCGCAGCAGCGGGCGGGGCGCGCCGCGATGCACGAAGCCGACCCGTTCCATCACCAGCCGCCCCTCCCGGCAGGGGAAGGCGATGCCCGTGGCGGCGGCCGGCGCCGCCTCCGCGAGGTTGGCGAGGCGGCGCCAGGCGGAAATCGCCGCGCCCCATTCATGGCTGGCGCCGCCGAGCCGGGCGAAGGGGGTGATGATCTGGCCGGTGACCAGCATGGCCAGCACCATGCCGAAGCCGACATCGACGCCATTGGCCGAGAGCAGCGTGCCCACCACCAGCGCACCGCCGGAGCCCACGCCATGGATGGTGGCGAGCCCGGCGCCGATCCAGCGCGCCCCGGCCTGGGCGCCGCGCAGCGCCGTGGTGCCCTCCCGCATCCGGGCTTCCCACCGGGCGGCGAGCGGCGCGCGCAGGCCCATCGCTTCCACCGCCTCGGCGCAGCGCATCGCATCACCCACCAGCCCGGCGGTGCGGGCCTGGGATTCATTGGCGGTGCCCACGGCGCGCCGCGTCAGCCGGTCGCCCAGCAGGGACAGCAGGGCGGCGGCGAGGCAGCAGCCCAGCGCCCAAAGGGTGAAGGCCCAGTGGAAGAACAGCAGCAGCAGGATCAGCGTCGGCACCAGCACCGCATCGACCAGCCCGGTCAGCACCGGCCCGGTCAGGTTGCGCCGCAGCTCCTCCACATCCCGCAACGCCTGGGCGGCGGCGATATCCGCCCGACCCGGCTGCTGCGCCGCCGCCAGCACAAGCGGCGCCGCCAGCCGTCGCGCCAGGCGGTGGGAGATGGCGAGCAGCCCCAGCTCCCGCAACTGGTCGAGGCCCAGCAGGATGCCGACCGCGAGGCAGAAGGCGATGGCGAGGCCCGCCAGGGTCCAGGGATTGCCGGTGGGCAGCACGAGCTGCCAGATCACCAGCTTGGCGGCGACGACGCCAAAGGTGGCGAGGCTGATGGCCAGGCCGAGCGCGAGAGTCAGCCGGGTGGCGGAGGCGACTTCGGCGCGCGCCACCTCGATGACATTGGCCGCGGGTGCCGGTGGTGTGGCTGCCGGTGGCGCGGCGCTGGGCCCGGCACCCCGCAGGCTGCGCGCCAATGCCATGGCGCTACAGCGCCAGGACCAGGGCGAAGACGGTCAGCCCGCCAAGGCCGGTGACGGCGAGCAGCGCGATCAGCACCACCTGCCAGGTATCAAGCCCGGCGGGCCCCGCGCCGCGTGGCGCAGGCGCGGCGCTTTGCAGGCTGGCCAGGCGTTCATCCAGCCGCGCCACCCAGGCCTCCAGCACCTCCATGCGCTGCTCGAAATCCGCCGGCTCCGCCGCCAGGGCGGCCATCGGCGGCTCGGGCCGCTGGGCGAGTTCCTGCAAACGGGCCTCCAGCGCCCGCTGGCCGGCGGCAAGCTGTTCGATGGCTTTCACGACCTGCGGGTTCGGCGCGGCGGGGCGGGCCTCCGGCCGGGCGTCCTGCGGCGCGCCATGGCGCAGCAACGGCAGCACCACCTCGCCACCTTCCACGCCGCGCGCCAGCACGCTGAGCTCGGCGCGCCGTTCCGCCCAGGCCGGGCGCAGCAGGAAGCGGAAGCCGTGGAAGGCATCGCCGATGCCGGCGCGGATCAGGTCGGCACGGTGCCGGTCGGCGACGCTGGTCGCCACCGTCTGGCCATCCAGCCGCAGCTCCACCACCACCCGTTCCGTGGGCTGCGCCGGCTCGAAGGCCCAGCCATCGATCCGGTTGCCGGTGACCGCGTCGACGAAGCCGCGGATGTCCGGCGCGGACAGGGGCTCAGCCAAGGCGGACACGCGCCCGGCCCTCCGCGCGACGGGAGGTCGTGGTCCGCACCGGCTCCGGCCTCGGTGCCGGCAGGCCCATCAGGCGGCGATACAGCGCCAGGTGCTCGGCGGCGGCATCCTCCATCCGGCGCGGCGCGGGGGTGGCGGCGGCGAGCCGTTCCCACAGACCCGGCTCCTCCGCCGCGCGGCGCATCACCTCGGCAAGGCCGACGGCGTCGCCCAGCGGGAAATGCAGGCCATCGACGCCATCCCGCACCGATTCCGCCATGCCGCCCACATTGCCGCAGATCACCGGCCGGCCATGGCGGAACGCCTCCTGCACCACCAGGGGCGCGTTCTCCCACCAGATGGAGGGCATCACCAGCCAGTCCACCGCGGCCATGCGCGCCGGCATATCCTCCGGACTGTACAGGCCGTGATGCCGCGCGGCCGGCGCATCGGCCAGCGCCGTCCGAAATCCCGTAAGGAATTCATCAGGCTGGTAGGCGGTGCCGCCATGCAAGGCGAGGTCATGCGCGACACCCTGTCGCGACAGATGCGCGGAGGCGGCGAGCGCCACAAGACTGCCCTTGAAGCGGTTGATATGGCCGAAGAATCCGAAGCGGTCGCGCCGCCCATCCGGCGCCACGCGATAGGGGGCGGCGGGGCCGCCGGCGATGCCGTTGCGCTGCACCTCGATCCGCGCCCCGTCCCAGCCCGCGGCGATGAAGCGGTCGCGCAGGAAGTCGGAGGGCGAGAGCAGCAGGTCCACCTCCGCCATGGCGCCGCGCACCGCCAGTTCCCGCAGCGTGAGGTCGGCGCCGCCCCGACCCGGAAAGCACCGCCGGCAGGCATCGGGGGAGGGGCCGGGGCAGAGCCGGTCGTCGGTGGTCAGCAACTGACCTTCCTGCGGACAGAGCGCGAAGAAGTCGTGCAGCGTGACGATGATCTTGGCCTTGGGCGCCACCCGGCGCACGACATCCAGCGTCTCCAGCCCGAAATACAGCAGGTGATGGAAATGCACGATGTCCGGCTGGTAGTCGGCGAGGAAGGAGACCAGCTCACCCAGGCCCCAGCTATCGACCTGCGACAGATGAAAGCGGTCGAAATGGCTGAGCCAGACCAGCATCTCGTCCGGATGGCGGCCGATGGACTGGAACAGCGTGCCGGGGCGGCGTTCGCGGTGCTGCTGGGTGACGGCGGCGAGGAACAGCCCCTCCACCCCATGCCGGTCGCGCAGCGCGCGGAACAGCCCGCGCGCCACCACCTCGGTGCCGCCTGGCTGCAGATCGGGATGGTTATGGCAAAGGACGAGGAGGCGCATGGCTCCGCAACGCTAGAGGAAATGAGGGGGCGGCGAAATCGCCTGAACGTGGATAAGACGCTGCATCGGCACGGTTTCGCCGCGGAGGCTCAGGCGGCGGCGAGCGTCTCCCCCATCCGAGGGAATTCTTCCATCAGGGCGCCGATCGCCGCGTTCCAGCGATGGTGATGCAGGCGGCGGTTGTAGGCGGCGGCGACGGTGCCGGCATAGCCGCCATGCTGGGCGATCGACTGCCGCTCAAAATGGTAGAGCTCGGCGGCCGGTTCATAAAGGATGCCGAAGCCGGCCTGGCGCAGCCGCAGGCAGAGATCGCTGTCCTCGTAATCGCCAACGATATAGTCGGCGGAGAAGCCGCCGACCGAATCCCAGGCCTCGCGCCGCATCAACATGGCCGCACCGGTGACGCCAGGCACCGGGCGTGCCTGACACGCCATGGGATAATATCTCGGAAAGCCTTTGAAATAATGGCAATTATACCAGTCATCGCCGGGGCCGCGCGCGAAGTACAATCCGGCATGCTGGAGCGAGCCATCGTCGAACATCAGCTTCGGCCCGACGCAGCCGAGCTTCGGATCCGCCGCCAGCCGCGCCAGCAAGGGCACCAGCCAGCCTGGGCGGTCCGGCACCACGTCGGAATTGAGCATCAGCAGGATGGGCGCGGTGGCCTGCGCCGCACCGCTGTTGCAGGCGGTGGCATAGCCGGTATTCCGGCCGTGAATCACCAGGGTGACGGAAAGCCCGGTCAGGCCGCAGAGGCCGCGCAGCATGTGCTCCGCTTCGCCGCGCTGTTCGGGGCTGTCCAGCACATAGATCAGATCCGACTGCCGCAGCATGGGGTCGCGCGCGAAGGCGGCGAGCTGGTGGCGGACGAAGCGGAGGTTGCGGTACAGCGGGATGACAAGGCTGATGAGCGGCTGGGCGACCCGCGGGCCGATGCGCATCACCTCGATATCCAGCGCCTCGGCCGAGGCGGCGCGATGCAGACGTGCGGCGGCCGGGGTCAGGCAGCGGTCGAGCAAAGCAGGGCTGACATCCAGCGGATTGACCCCGCGCAGCACGGTTTCGCGCGCCTGGGCGGCGGGGATCAGGGCTGGACCGGCGATCAACTCGATCGCCTCGCCGGAGCCCAGCGCCAGTTCCAGCCGCCATTGCGCGACCGGGCCGGGACCGGCTTCAGGGAGGTGGGCGACGAAGCCGGGGCGGGGATCGGGCGCACCGAAGGGCGCCTGCTCGAAGCGCTTCACCACATCGGCGCGGGTGGCGGGGAACAGGTGGTCGCCGGGCAGCGTCGTGCCGCCGAAGGGGCCGCGCAGCGTCATGCCGCGCACCAGGCGCAGCGGGTCGTGCAGCCAGCCGATCAGGAAAACGCCGCCCGCATGATCGGAAATGGCGCGGTCCAGTGCCCCGGCCACGGCATTGGCGGGATCGCCGGCAGCCCGTGCCGGCGCCATGAACAGGAGTTGTGCGTCGCGCAACGCCTCCCGGCACCAGGGCTCCGCGGTGTGGCGACGAAGCGCCAGCATCGCTTGGCGCAGCAAGGCGCGCCGATCCGGCGCATCCTGCCGTGCCAGTTCCACCAGGCCGGGCACCCCGGCCGGAGGTGGCGGCAGGCGCAGCGGTGGACCCTCGGCACGCAGCAGGACCGCGCCGGCGGGCAAGGCCGGCAACAAGGCAAGGCCGGCCTCTGGCTCTGCCACCCGCGTCACGCCGCGCGCTGTGACCAGCCAGCCGCCGGTGGGCAGCCGCCAAAGCCCTCGGGTCCGGTCAAGGTCGATCAGCAGGCGTAGCGCATCGGGTGCGGGCACGGCCTGGTCCCGGGCCAGGGCCAGCAGGTCGCGCGCCATAACCGGGTCGGCGGCGGCGCGCAGCGGCCCGGCGATCTTGCTGGCGAGCAGTGCCAGGAAGCGCGGCATGGCGGCGGCCGGGGCCAGGACGCCGTGGTCGCTGGCTGCCCCGAGTTCCAGCCAGGCGCCATTGCCGATTTTGAGGGACAGCAGATTGCAGTCCGGCGAGCGCGCCAGCAGCAGGTCGCCCTGAGGAAGCGGCAGATGCGAGAGTGGCTGGAAGCTCTCTCCCTGCTCCCCGCGAAGAAGAATATCGCGAAGCCCGGAGAGGCGCTGTGGCAGGGCGACAGCGACGGCATCGGTACCAAGACGGACCCAGAGGGGAAGTGGCACGTCGATTTCCTGCAAGGCGGCCATCGACATCAATCCACCACAACACGCTGCCCTGGACCGTGGCCTCGAAACGGCTTGGGCCGGTCCAAGGCCGTCAGACGATCTGGACGACGGTGCCGATATTGGCGGTCAGGTCACCCACCGAAATGCCCTGGAGCTTGATCGTATCCGTCCCCAGGGTGATGACCGCATTGCCCGACCCGTCGTCGGAGACCAGTGCCAGGAGATCGTTCGGATCGGCGACGCCGGTCGCATTGATGTTGCTGGCGATCTGAAGCGTGTCGGCGCCGAGCTGGAAGCCGACGATGACGTCGTGGCCGAAGCCGTCATCGAACTCGAACGTGTCGAGACCAAGGCCGCCGTTCATCGTGTCGTCGCCGGCACCGCCGACCAGATGATCGTTGCCGGTGCCACCGGCGAGGACATCATTTCCCGCTCCGCCTCGCAGCACATCGTCGCCGACGCCGCCGATCAGCGTGTCGTGGCCGACGCCACCGAACAGCGTGTCGTCGCCCGTGCTGCCGGCCAGCACATCGTCACCCCCGCCACCGCGCAGGATGTCGTTGCCCGTGCCGCCGAAGAGTTCGTCATCGCCAGCCCCGCCGAACAGCGAGTCGTCACCGTTGAAGCCATAGATGGTGTCATTGCCGCCGAGCCCGAGGACCATTTGGCCGATATCACCGAATGGTGCCATCAGCAGGTCGTCGCCATGACTTCCCGAAATTGAGGCGAAACCGGACATCCACGGCCTCCGTCATAAAAAGAACGCGCCGAAATCCGGCCCGCGACCCTGGAACGATCTTTAAGAACGAGACGGAATGCGAGTCAATCAATTTAGTCTCCGATCGAACAGAACGGCCTGGCGCGACCTACTTAGCGCATTGATATATAATCAAAATCAGATTTTTAGACGCCCGACTAAATCGTTAATGACGAGCCGTGCAAGGAGGAGGCCGGATGGGGTGCGCCGACCGGGCAGAACCAATTTCCAAACGAAACGCGCAGAAATGGCATCATTCAGACGAAGGGCAGAAAATAAGACACTTTGGGGTGAGTGCAGCGAAAACGCGGGCTCGCCTCATTTTTTATACAAAAGATCAAAAAATGAAACTCGCCATCCCGTATGTGACGTCATTGCCGCAATATCAGTCTGGATGCGCATCCAGTGGTTGTTTTCCTCGGTTCTGTGCGGCGCCAAAGTGGATCTTAGGCGCTCTGGATCACACAACCGGAACGCGCATTTCTTCAGGCGCCGGGTGCCGGTGACAGACGCACCATCGCGACGCCATCCAGTAGCGCCGCCTTGGGATTCGCCAATGGCTTCGCCGCCGTCATCGCCGCGCCCAGAGCCTCGCGCCGCCAGAGAACCCCGGCCGGATCGGCGGCACCATCCCGGGCGATCGCGGCAAAGGGCGCATCGGGCGCCGCGGCCAGGGCATTGGCGGCGCGACGCAGGAAGGCGCCGCCCGGCGCCATGTCCGGATCCACGATCCACAGCAGGGCGCCACTTGTGGCCGCCATCGAGGTCTGCGCCAGCGTCGTCGAGGCGGGTGCCGGCACCACCCGAACCTCCCGCTGCCAGCGTTCCGCCGCCATCCGCGCGCCCTCCGCGACGCGCGGATCGGCCGGGTCGTCCAGCACCACAACCTCCCACACCGGTAGGTCCTGCCGGAACACGCCATCCAGCCGGCTTGCCAGCATGAAGCCCCGGCCCCGGCCCGGCACCACCACGGAGATCTCCGGCAGGCCCGGCAGCAGTTCGCCGCGCAGCCGGGCCAGCGTCTCGGCGACATCGAAGCGGGCCAGCGCCGCGCCGCGCCGCACCGCGCGGGTTGCCGCATCCGCGGGCTTCGCCAGAAGCCGCTGTGCCGCCGCCGCCATCGCCGCCATGTCGCCCAGCGGTACCGCTTCGCCGCCCAGCGCCTTGGCCAGCCCGGCCGCGCCGCCCGCCCCCTGGAAGGCGAGCACCGGCACGCCGAGGGTCAGCGCCTGCTGCGCCACGACCGGGAAGGCCGATTCCCGCGCCGGCAACACCAGCAGATCGGCGGCCGCGAGCAGCGGGCCGGGTTCGTGCAATTGCTCAATCAGCCGCAGCCCGTCCTGCCGCGCCGCGGCCAGCTCCGCGCCGAGCCAGAGCCGCAGCCCGGGATCGAGCGTGCCGACCCATACCGCCTTCACCCGCGCATCCTCCGCCCGCAGCCGACGGAACAGTTGAAGAAACAGGTCGATGCCGTGCCGCAGGTCGCCCGGCCCGGTGCCGAGCAGCAGCCGGTCCTCCGCCGCCAGGCCGAGATAGGCGCGCCCGCTGGCCACATCCGCCGCATCCAGCGCCGGGGGGAAGGGCAGGCCCGGCTCCAGCACCTCGACCGGCGTCTCCGCCAGGGCCGGCAGCTCTGCCAGCAGGGCCTGGCGCACTTCCTCGGCTGGCACCAGCACCTTCGTCGCCTGGCGCAGCGCGCCGCGAAGGCCGGCCAGCAGGTCGCGCGCGCGCAGCTCCGCCGGCATTTCCTGAAGCAGTACCGTGGCTGCGATGCCGCGCGCCTGCGCCAGCGCGGCCAGCCGCACCGCTGCCGCCGTGGTCATCAAGGCCTGTCGCAGCCCGTCCGACGCGGCGTCGGACAGCGCGGCCTCCGCCGCCTCCGGCGTCGTGGCGAAGGTCAGCCGGCCGATGCGTCCGAATTCCTCCTCCAGCGGCCCGCCTGCCAGCAGCAGCACCTCCACGCGCAGGCCGGAACTGCGGCGCAGCGCGCCCGCGGCATCCAGCAGCCGGCGCGCCGCCTCGCTGTCCTCGGCATCCGCCGCGGCGATCAGCAGGCCCGGCGCGTCGCTGGCGCGGCTGCCGACCACGGCGCGCGCGGTGGCGTTCAGGAAGGCGCCGCCATAATGCAGGTCGGGCTCCAGATAGGCGCCCTCGCACCACTCGTTCCAGGCATTCACGCAGACCATCGGCTCGCCGAAGAAGGGCGTGCGCCCGGCGCGCTCGATCAGCTCCGACAGCCAGGCCTCATAGGTGGCGGGCTTGGCGCCGTGGATGATGACGGTGTTCTGGCCCTGCTTGCGCGGGTCGTTGTCCCAGCCCGGCACGGCGCATTTGATCAGCGGGAAGTCCGGCTTCGGTTCCTCCAGCGACACGCGGATCACGTCCTCATAGGCGAAGACGGTGCCGGTGAAATCGGGGTCGAGGTAGTCCAGGCTGGCGCTGATCGGCGTGCAGCGCTTGGCCAGCTTGTGCGGCGGGAATTCGATGGCGCCGTCGAAGCCGAATTCCGTCGGGTCGATATCGTCGAAGGACTGCGTCATGACGAAGACCGGGTCTTCCCCATGCGCGTCGCGGAAACGCTTGCGCCAGCCGTCGACGATCTCCTTCGGCTCGGGGATCAGCCCGGCGCGGTAGACCATCAACACGGGGCGGCCCTGGACGCGGATGTAGCGCGGATCGGCGAAGTGGCGCGCGAGGGTGGCGACCAGCTCCGGCTCATCTTCCGGCCGGTAGTCCTGGCCCATCAGGATATCGTGCTCGGCGCCATCCCAGCGCCGGGTCCAGTTCTCATTCGCCCACATCAGGGCGAAGGGCATGTCGAGGCTGCGATCGGCCAGGAAGGCATCCACCGGCTTTTCCAGCAGGCGATGCCCGTTGAAGCTGTACCAGTAGAAGATCCAGCCATGCACGCCGCCGCGCCGCGCCATCTCGATCTGCCTGCGCATGACGCGCATGTCGTCGAGCGAGTAGTTGCCCAGGTCGCGTGGCACGCGCGGCTGGTAGTGGCCGGCGAAGCGCGGCAAGGCGCGCGGCAGGTTGGCCCATTCGGTGAAGCCTTTGCCCCACCAGGCATCGTTCTCGGCGATCGCGTGGAACTGCGGCAGGTAGTAGGCCAGCACCTTGGCGCGCGGGCGGAAGCCATCCGGCAGCGGCTGGACTTCCTCGAATTCCTCCGCCGGGCGGGTGTTGCGGCGGACCTCGCGCGGGATGGTCGGCGTTTCCTGCGGCATGCGCGGATGCACGCCGGGCTCATGCCGCTGGCGCAGCCAGTGCAGCAGCGGCGGCTCCGTCATCCGGCCGCCCATATGGCGCTGGAGGTAGTAGTGGCTGTCGAAATCCGGCCCTGGCTCGCGTTCCTCCTGCCAGCCGAGTGTCACATAATGCTCGAAGGCATCCGCCCCGGCACGCGCCACGTCGCGATAGGTCGAGAGGTAGAATTCCGCGTCGAATTCCGGAATGGGAGAGGCGCCGTATTCGCGATGGCGCAGGAAATGCGCCAGCGCATTCTCCTCCCCGCCCAGGCCGTAGCGGCCGCGATACCAGGCCGGGTCGAAATGCGGGCCCGGGCGCCGGCCTTCCGAGTCGCCATGAAACACATAATGCAGCACCGGATCGGCGCCGGCTTCCCGCACATCCGCATGCGTCGCCAGGTACCAGGCGGGGTCGAGGTAGAAGCACGGAGCGCGCCCCTGTTCCCAGCCGGTCTCCAGGAAATGCGACAGCGGGTCCTGCCCGCCATGTGCCACATCGGCGTTCTGCGCGACGTACCAGACGGCATCGACGATGCCGGAAGACGCCAGGACCTCCCGCGCCCTGGCGCGCGGGTCCTGTGCCGGGTCCTGATCGCCCTCCATCACTGGTCCTCGCGCGCCAGCAGGCCTTCCAGATAGGTACCGTAGCCACTGTTGCGCAGCGGCGCCGCCAAAGCGCGCAGCGCGTCGCCGTCGATGAAGCCCATTCGCCAGGCCACCTCCTCCGGCGCCGCCACCTTCTGGCCGGTGCGCTTCTCGATGGCGCGGACGAATTCGCCGGCTTCCAGCAGGCTGTCATGCGTGCCGGTGTCGAGCCAGGCATAGCCGCGGCCGAGCCGCACCACCCGCAGGGAGCCTTCCTCCAGATAGACGCGGTTGAGGTCGGTGATCTCCAACTCGCCGCGCGGCGAGGGGGCGAGCGCCTTGGCGATGGCGGCGGCGCGGCCGTCGTAGAAATAAAGGCCCGTCACCGCCCAGTCCGAGCGCGGCAGGGTGGGCTTTTCCTCGATCGTCAGGGCGCGGTTGTCGCCGTCGAATTCCACCACGCCGTAGCGGTGCGGGTCGGCGACGCGATAGGCGAAGACCGTCGCGCCCTGTGCCGCCGCATTGGCCTGCGCCTCGGTCAGCCGCGTTTCCAGGTCGTGGCCGTGGAACAGGTTGTCGCCGAGCACCAGGGCGCAGGGCTCGCCGGCCAGGAATTCCTCCGCCAGCACGAAGGCATGGGCGATGCCGCGCGGCTTGTCCTGCTCGGCATAGTCCAGCTTCAGGCCCCAGCGTTCGCCATCGCCCAGCAGCCGCTTGAACAGCGGCAGGTCGTGCGGGGTGGAGATGATCATGATCTCCCGGATCCCGGCGAGCATCAGCACCGAGAGCGGGTAGTAGACCATCGGCTTGTCGAAGACCGGCAGCAACTGCTTCGAGACCGCGAGTGTGGCCGGGTGCAGGCGGGTGCCCGATCCGCCGGCCAGGACGATGCCCTTCATTCCGCAAGCTCCTTGGCCGGTCCGACCAGCCTGTCCAGGCATTGCGCCAGGGACAGCCGCCAATCCGCCGGGCTGATGCCGTGTATATCCGCGATGCGACCGCAATCCAGCCTTGCATCGGCCGGGCGCATTGCGCGTGTCGGGTAATCCGTCGTGGCGATCGCGGCAAGCCGGGGCACGCGCATGCCGCGCCGCGCCGCCTGGGCCAGGATCTCCGCGGTGAAGCCGTGCCAGGTGGTGTGCGGGCTGCCGGTCAGGTGGAACAGGCCGAAGGCGGCATCGCCGGCGGGGGCGGCCAGCAGGCGCGGCGCCATCACCGCCACCGCATCGGCGAGATCCGCGGCAAAGCTGGGCGCGCCGTGCTGGTCGGCGACCACCCGCAGCTCCTCCCGCTCCGCCGCCAGGCGCAGCATGGTCTTGACGAAATTGGCGCCATCCGCGCTGCAGACCCAGGCGGTGCGCAGCACCACGCTGCGGGGATGCGCGGCCAGCACGGCGGCCTCGCCTTCCGCCTTGCTGCGGCCATAGACGCCGAGGGGGGAGGGCGCATCGGTCTCGACATAGGGCGCGCCCTTCCGCCCGTCGAAGACATAGTCGGTGGAGAAATGCACGAAGGGCGCGCCCATGGCGGCGGCGGCGGCGGCCAGATGCGCGGCGCCGTCGCGGTTCACCGCGAAGGCCAGCGCTTCCTGGTCCTCGGCGCGGTCCACCGCGGTATAGGCGGCGGCGTTCACCACCAGTTCGGGCCGCGCCGCTTCCATGGCGGCGGCGATGGAGGCCGGGTCGGTCAGATCCAGTTCCGGGGGTTCGAGCGCCGTCACAGCATGTCCATCGAGGCGGCGCAGCAGCGCCTGGGCGACCTGGCCCTGGCGGCCGGCGATCAGGACGCGCATCAGAAGGCCGGGCTGAGATCGGCGAGGCGCGGCGCGCGCCGGTCCTTGTCCGACAGCACCGCCTCCGCCGGGTCCAGGCCCCAGTCGATGCCGAGCGACGGATCGTCCCAGGCCAGCGACCGGTCGCAATCGGGCGCGTAGAGGGCGGTGACCTTGTAGGCGACCTCCGTCTCCGGCTCTCGGGTCACGAAGCCGTGGGCGAAGCCGGGCGGCACCCACATCATCAGCCCGTTCGCGGCCGACAATTCCGCGGCGACATGCTGGCCAAAGCTGGGCGAGGCGGCGCGCAGATCCACCGCGACGTCCAGCACCCGGCCCCGCAGCACCCGCACCAGCTTGCCCTGGGCATGCGGGGCGATCTGGAAATGCAGGCCGCGCACCGTGCCGGTGGCGACCGACATGGACTGGTTGTCCTGCACGAACTCATCGGGGATGCCGATGGCGGCGAAGTCGCGGCGTGAATAGGCCTCGGTGAAGACGCCGCGCGCATCGGCGAAGCGGCGCACGGAGATCAGGAGGGGCCCGGCCAAGGGCAGGGATTGGGCGGTCACATTGCCTGAGCGGCGCGCCTCTGGCGGTACTGATCCGATCCCTTCCGGCATCTGCGGTGATCCCTGCGCTAACCCGAGGTTGTCTCCGCTGGCGAATCCGCGTCGCGAAATGTATTAAAATTGAGAAATTCGAAACATCTGCGCGCGTTTTTCGCTTAACGAGAGACAGGCAGGTCTTAATGCATCGTGAAGCGGACGGGAAGGGAAACCATGCACGGCACAGGGGGTCGGAAACGCTTTTCTTGCAACCAGGGGGTCATCCCGGCTCCGCCACCGGCTCGCCTCCGGCCGCCAGCCGCTCCACCAGGTCGAGTTGCCGGGGCAGGCAGTGCCGGCGCAGGTCGTAGCGGGCGATGATGTCGGCGCGGCCGGCCCCCGCCAGCCCGGCATGCCCCTCCGGATCGGCCAGCACCCGCAGCACGCGCCGCGCCAGGGTCTCCGGCTCGAAGAAGGGCACGATCAGGCCGTTGCGACCTTCCTCCACCACCTCCCGCACCGGGGCGGTGTCGGAGCCGATGACCAGGGCCCCGCAGGCCATCGCCTCCAGCATCGACCAGGACAGCACGAAGGGATAGGTCAGGTAGATATGCGCCCGGGTCACCCGGAACAGCGCGTGCAGGTCGTCATGCGGGATGCGCCCGGTGAAATGGATCCGCGACAGGTCGAGCTGGCCGTCCAGCTCCGCCAGCATCTGCGCCTTCCAACTCGCCGCCCCCTCCGGCTTGCGGCCGTAGGAGACTTCGTCGCCGCCGACGATCACCGTGTGCAGCCCGGGCCGCTCCCGCTGCAGCCGGGGCAGGGCGCGCATGAAGGTCGGGAAGCCGCGATAGGGCTCCAGGTTGCGCGCGACGTAGGAGATCACCTCGTCCCCGCGGCGGAAATCGCGGCCCCCCGGCGTGCGGAACACGGCCTGGGGGTCGGGGGCGCATTGGTCGGTATCCACCCCCTCATGCAGGCAGGTGATGCGCCGACGCGCCCAGTCGGGGTAGCGGCTCCATTGCCAGCGGGTCGGGCTGACGCCCCAGTCGGCGGATTGCAGGGAGAGCAGCTGGGTGGCGTTCAGCACCCGGATGCGGGCGGCGTCGTCCAGGCCGACCGGCTGGGCGGGATCGAAGCCGAGGTCCTGGCCGACGGAATTGTAGTAGAATTCCCAGTAGAACAGGGTGCGCGCCTGCGGGAAGACATCCTTCAGGAACAGCCCCTCGCCCCAGCCGGGGTGGCAGACGATGATATCCGGCCGCATCCCCTTGTCCCGCAGCTGCACCAGCCGGTTCGCCAGGTGCTGGCCGCGCCGGGTGGAGGCTTCCAGCGAGCGCAGGTAGCGATGCGTCTGATCCCCGGCACCCTTGGGCGCGCCATAGGGGATGTAGGTGACGCCCGGCGCCGCATAGCCCGGCTTTTCCCCGATGCCCCAGACCTGCACCCCCTGCCGCTGCGCCAGCGCGGGCGCCAGATGGGCGTATTGGCCGGGGAAGTTCTGGTGGATGAACAGCGCCCGCAGCGGGCGGCGGGGCAGCAGCAGGGCCATCGTCTCTCCGGCGGTCAGGCAACGTCTCCGGCCGGACCCTGTGGCGTGGCGGCGATGCGGTCAAGCGCGCCGCTGGACCCCGCCGGTGGCGCGCCGGGCTGTTCGCGCCAGGGGACGGGTGGCAGATTGCCGCCCTGTCGCCATCGCAGGGGAGAACACGGTCATGGCCGAAAACAGCAAGGGTGCGGCCCGCAAGCGGCCGGAGGATCTGCGCAGCCATCGCTGGTTCGGCGTGGACGACCTGCGCGCCTTCGGCCATCGGTCCCGCATGCTCCAGATGGGCTTTTCCGAGTCCGATTTCCGCGGCAAGCCCGTGATCGGCATCATCAACACCTGGTCCGAGCTGAGCCCCTGCCACTTCCACTTCCGCACGCGGGCTGAGGAGGTGAAGCGCGGTGTCTGGCAGGCGGGCGGCTTCCCGGTGGAGCTGCCGGCGCATCCGGTCACCGAGCAGTACATGAAGCCGACCAGCATGCTGTATCGCAACATGCTGGCGATGGAGACGGAGGAGCTGGCCCGCAGCCAGCCCTGCGACGGGCTGGTGCTGCTGGGCGGTTGCGACAAGACGCCGCCGGGGCTGGTGATGGGCGCGCTCTCCGCCGGCCTGCCCTTCATCTTCGTCCCCGCCGGTCCGATGAACAGCGGAAGCTGGCGCGGCAAGACGCTGGGCTCGGGCTCGGATGCCTGGAAGTACAATGCGGAGCTGCGCGCCGGGAACATCACCCCGGCGCAGTGGAAGGACATGGAGGGCGGCATGGCGCGCTCCTTCGGCACCTGCATGACCGCCGGCACGGCGGCGACCATGATGCTGGCGGTGGAGGCCATGGGCCTGACCCTGCCTGGCGCATCCTCCATCCCCGCCGCCGATTCGGCGCATCCGCGCATGGCGACCGATTCCGGCAAGCGGATCGTCGACATGGTCTGGGATGACGAGACGCCCGCCAAACTGCTCAGCCAGGGCAGCATCGACAATGCCGTGGCCGCCACCATGGCCTTCGGCGGATCGACCAATGCCATCGTCCATATCATCGCCATGGCGCGCCGTGCCGGGCTGGAGCTCGACCTGGAGCGCTTCGACGCCATCAGCCGCCGCGTGCCGCTGATCGCCAACCTCCGCCCGAATGGCGACACCTATCTCATGGCGGACTTCTTCTTCGCCGGCGGGTCGCGTGCCTTCCTCAACCGGCTTGGCCCGCATCTGGACCTGACGGCGAAGACGGTCAGCGGCGCGACGCTGGGCGAGGACATCGCCGATGCGGATGTCTTCAACGAGGAGATCATCCGGCCGCTGGACCGCCCCTTGCAGGCCGAGGGTGGGCTGGCCGTGCTGAAGGGCACGCTGGCGCCGCGCGGCGCCGTCATCAAGACCAGCGCGGCCGATCCGCGCCTGCTGAGCCATACCGGCCCGGCGGTGGTGTTCGAGAACTATGCCGACCTGAAGAAGCGGCTGGATGATCCGGATCTGGATGTCACGGCCGACAGCGTGCTGGTGATGAAATCCGGCGGTCCCCAGGGCGGCCCCGGCATGCCCGAATGGGGCATGATGCCGATCCCGCAGAAGCTGCTGAAGCAGGGGGTGCGGGACATGGTGCGGCTGTCGGACGCCCGCATGTCCGGCACCAGCTACGGCACCTGCGTGCTGCATGTGGCGCCGGAGAGCCATGTCGGCGGGCCGCTGGCCTTGGTGAAGGATGGCGACCTGATCCGCCTCGACGTGCCGAACCGCAAGCTCGACCTGCTGGTCGATGAGGCGGAGATGGCGCGGCGCCAGGCCGCCTGGGTGCCGCCCGCGCGTCGCTATGCGCGCGGCTGGACCTCCATGTATCTCGACCAGGTGACCCAGGCGGATGAGGGCTGCGACCTGCGCTTCCTGGAAGCCGGCGCCGCCACGCCGGAACCCGACATCTACTAGCCGGGCTGGCCCTGCCTGGCCGCCTCCGCGATGACGTTGCGGGGATTCTCCCGCAGCGCCAGCCGGGCCAGCAGTGACAGCGCGGCGGAATAGTAGTCCGTGGCGCGGGCGATGCCGGGCAGGGGGCGCGCCAGGGCGCGGTGCTGGTGGCTGGCCAGCGTCACCTCCGCCACCGCCTCGATGCCCGTGGGCGCGGAATAGGGCGCAATCCTGCCGGTCAGCAGGTCGGCCCAGGCCGGCCGGCCGGACAGCCAGGGGCCGGTCCAGAACTGCGCCGAGGCGCGCAGCGCCGGCTCACTGCCCATGCCGGCCCAGGCCAGGTGCAGCGGCACCCGCACCGCGTCGTAGGAAAAGCGCGCCGGCCAGCCGGCGGCAGGCTGCGCCTGGCCGCCCCGGCCGCGGACGATCTCCACCCAATCCGCAGGCAGGCCCCAGCGGCCGTAGCAACTGCCGCGCAGCAGGGCCTGCCCATCATCGATCAACCGTCCCCAGGCGCGGTCCGGCAGCGCCCGGCTGAGCGCGGCCAGCGCCGGGAAGCAGTAATAGGACGGGTTCACCACCACCCGGTCGGGATGCACGAAGCCATAGGCCGCCGGCAGCAGCAGGGTGCGCCCCTCCACCTCCACCACCAGCTTCTGGAGGATGGTCTGCGCCATGCGCTGGCCCTCGCGCCGCCAGGATGCCTCCTGCCAGCGGTCGGCGGCGCGGAGCAGTGCCCAGGCGATGTAGAGGTCGCCGTCGGTCGCGTTGTTGCTGTCCTCCACCGGCGGTTGGGCTTCGGGACGGAAGCGCCAGGCATAGAGCCCGTCCGGCCGGCGCAGATGGGCGCGGGTCCAGCGCAGCACCCGTTCGAAGCTGCGGCGGTCGTCGAAGGCCTCGGCGAAGAGCATGGCATAGCCCTGGCCCTCGCTGTGGGAGATGCCGCCATTGCCGTCATCCACCACCCGGCCATCGGTGGCGATGAAGCGGTCGCGGAAGCTGTGCCAGGCGGCGGCGGGGTCGTCCTCGGTTTCCGCCCGCGGGGCGGGCGCCCAGGATTCGCCGCAGGCGGGCGTCAGCACCAGCGCCGCCGTGGTCAAGGCGAGCAAAGCGCGGCGGGCCAGGCGCGGCATCGGCGGGCGAGGGGTCTCATCGGCCAGGGAGCGGGTCAGCGATTCGGCGAGCATCCAGGCGGTCTCCAGTCATGGCGAGCCGGTCCGGCCCCGAAAGGGCGGAGGCGGCCGGTTCAGGTCTCGGTGTCGGGCGCAGGGGATCACCCGCCGCGGATCAGCATCCGGGCGCGCAGCCCGCCTTCCGGAAGCGGCCAGGCATCCAGCCGGCCGCCCTGGAGCGTCACCAGGTGGCGGGCGATGGCGATCGGCAGGCGGCTTTCGGCGGGGGTCTTTGGCCAGGCCGGCAGGTCTGTCTCCGCCGGGCGGATCAGCAGGTCGAGCCTTGCCTGGCCGGCGCCGGCGTCGATCGACAGATCGGCCATGGCCATCGTGGATTTCGGTCCGATGGCGAGGCCCGCCAGAAGAGCCATGGCGCGCACCAGCCGGGGGCTGTCGAGCAGGAAGGCCGGGTCGGCATCGGGCTGGAGGATGATGCGCCGGCCGCAGCGCAGCCCCATGGCGGAAAGCCGCAGCGCCACGGCATCCAGCAGCCCATGTGCGGAGATCGGCGCGGGGTGCTGCCGCCGGCTGCCGGCCTCCAGCGCCGCGATGTCCATCAGGTCATCCAGCAAGGCCAGCAGGCCGCGCGGCGCGCCGGCCGCCTCCTTGGCCCGCGGCGCGTCGCGCAGCAGGTCGCCGAGCGGGCCGCGCAGGTCGCGGGCAATGGCCTCAATGCCGTTGCCGGCGGCGTCCAGGTGCCGCGCCAGCCTGTGCAGCAGGGCCTCCGCGTCCTGACTCGGGTCGAGGCGCGGCGCCGTGGCCGGCCTGGCCGGGATCGGCGCATCGACCCGCGCGGCGATGGGCGGCAGTCCGGCGGCGGCGGTCGGCCGTTGCGGCAGGGGCGGACCCGCCGCGCGCGCCGTCCATCCCGGTGCGGTCCAGCCGGGGGACGGCGGTGCTTCGCCACTGGCACGGCGCCTCGGCCTGCCGGGCTGCGCCACGGCGCCGCGCCGCTGGCCGGCGCGGGCCAGCGCCTCCTGCACCATCCGCGCCAGGTCGGCGCCGCGCATCGGCTTCTGGATCACGCCGAAAGCGCCGAGCCGCGCCGCTGCCATGCCATGGGCGGAGGAGGCGTAGCCGGTGACCAGCACGACCTCCAGCGCCTCCGCCTCCGCCCGGCCTCGCAGCGCCGCCTCGGCCAGGGCCAGCCCGTCCATCCCCGGCATGCGGATGTCGCTGACCAGCGTCGCCACATCCGGCCTGCCCCGCAGCACGGCCAGCGCGGCCTCCGCCGAGCCGGCCGACAGCACATCGAGACCGCGGCGGCCGAGCGCGCCCGCCAGTTCCTCCAGCACCTCCACCTCGTCATCCACCAGCAGCACCGAAAGTCGGGCGAGGCTTTGCAGGCGCAGCATCGCCGGGCTGTGGGCGCTGCCAAGGCTGATCGGCATGTTCATCGGGCGGCTCCGTCTTGCAGGACCTGGCAGGGCGTCTCCCTGGAAGGCGGAGCGATGAATGAGACGTTAACGCGTCGTCGTGTTGTCGTGATTGATCGTAACTATTCTCGCTTTTTCTGAGACGGGTGCTCGACGTCGCCCTTTGTCCTCGGTTAACCTCCGCGTCGCGGTGCGTCTCCATTTGTAGAGATCGCGCCCGTCCCGGGAGACATACCATGACGTTGCGGATAATGACCGCTCGCCCCGGCGTCGCGGACCCGGAGGCGCGTGCGATGGAAACGGCGGCATTGGGCCAGGCGGCGCTGCCGCTGGTGCTGCTGGCGGATGATGAGCGCGAGTTGACGGATGAAATGGCCGCCTATCTGGCGCGCTACGGCCTGCGCACCGTTGTCGCCAATTCCTTTCCCGCGGCTCTGGCCATCGTCGAATCCCACCGGCTGGATGCGATCATCCTGGACCAGCGGCTGGGGCCGGTGGACACGCTGCCGCATCTGCCGGAACTGCGCGCCCGCACCGATGCGCCGATCCTGATCGTCACCGGCAACCGGGAGGAGACGGACCGGGTGCTGGGGCTGGAGCTGGGGGCCGATGATTTCCTGGTGAAGCCGGTCTCCGGCCGCGAACTGGTGGCGCGGCTGCGCGCCCGCATCCGCCGCCCCGGCAACATGGCCGCCGCCGTGCCGCGCCGCGACCGGTGGCGGCTTCAGCCGGTGGAGCGCCGCCTGGTGCGGCCGGATGGCAGCCTGCTGGAACTGACCGGCGCGGAATTCGACCTGATGGCCGCCCTGGCGGCCCAGCCCGGCGAGGTGCAGACGCGGGAAGCCCTGACCCTCCAGGTCTTCCGACGCGCCTGGCGTCCGGGCGACCGGGCGGTGGACAATGCGGTGCTGCATCTGCGCCAGAAGCTGGCGCCGGAACTGGGCGAGCGCTGCATCATCACCATCCGCCAGGTCGGCTATGTCTTCATCGGCTTTCCCAACGGCTGATCTGGGCCGCGTCTTTTTCCGCTAGACACGGGACGACAAACCACACGGATTTGTCGTCTTGCCCCCGCGTGGCGACCTGCCTCGGCCGAGGGAACGCTTGCCCCGGGCCGCCGCAGCGGTGAAACAGGGGGGCGCCAGCCATCCGCATGACCGCGGATTGGCACGAGTGGCGGAACGGGACGGGTTCCATCGCGTTCCGCCTGCTCAATCAGGGGAATGTCATGGCGGCCAGCACGGCGGACGGACGGGATGCGACGGGCAAACCGGAGCAGGCATGGGATGCGGCGCGTGGACCGCTGTGGTGGCGGGATGCGGTCATCTACCAGCTCCACCCGAAATCCTTCATGGACGGGAATGATGACGGCATTGGCGACTTCGCCGGGCTGATTTCCAAGCTCGACCACGTGGCCGGGCTCGGCGCGGACGCGATCTGGCTGCTGCCCTTCTATCCCTCGCCGCGGCGCGACGATGGCTACGACATCGCGGAGTATACCGATGTCCATGCCGATTACGGCAAGCTGGCCGACTTCCGCCGCCTGGTGCGGGAAGCCCATGCGCGCGGGCTGAAGGTCATCACCGAACTGGTCATCAACCACACCAGCGACGAGCATCCCTGGTTCCAGCGCGCCCGCCATGCCCCGCCCGGGTCCTGGCAGCGGGACTTCTACGTCTGGTCGGACGACCCGAACCGCTATGACGGCACGCGCATCATCTTCATCGACACGGAGAAGTCGAACTGGGCCTGGGACCCGGTGGCCAAGTCGCATTACTGGCACCGCTTCTACAGCCACCAGCCCGACCTGAATTTTGATAACCCCCGCGTGCTGGAGGCAATCCTCCGCGTCATGCGATTCTGGCTCGACCTGGGCGTGGACGGCCTGCGGCTGGATGCGGTGCCCTATCTGGTGGAGCGCGACGGCACCAACAACGAGAACCTGCCCGAGACCCACACCATCCTGAAGCGCATCCGCGCGGCGCTGGAGGATCGCTACCCGAACCGCATGCTGCTGGCCGAGGCCAACCAGTGGCCGGAGGATGTGCAGGAGTATTTCGGCGACGGCGACGAATGCCACATGTGCTTCCACTTCCCGCTGATGCCGCGCATGTACATGTCGGTGGCGCAGGAAGACCGCTTCCCGATCACCGACATCCTGCGCCAGACGCCGGAAATCCCCGATGGCTGCCAATGGGCCGTCTTCCTGCGCAACCATGACGAGCTGACGCTGGAAATGGTCACGGACTCGGAGCGTGACACGCTCTGGTCGGTCTATGCGGCGGATCGTCGGGCGCGGCTGAACCTCGGTATCCGCCGGCGCCTGTCGCCGCTGATGGAGAATGACCGCCGGCGGATCGAGCTGATGAACGGGCTGCTGCTGTCGATGCCCGGCACGCCGGTGATCTATTACGGCGACGAGATCGGCATGGGCGACAATGTCTTCCTGCGCGACCGCGATGGCGTGCGGACGCCGATGCAATGGTCGCCGGATCGCAATGGCGGCTTTTCCCGCGTCGATCCGGCCGCCCTGGTCCTGCCGACCATCCAGGACCCGATGTATGGCTATCAGAGCCTCAACGTCGAAACCCAGGCGCGCGACAGCCACAGCCTGCTGAACTGGACGCGCCGCATGCTGGCGATGCGCCGCCGCAGCCAGGCCTTCGGCCGTGGCACGATGCGGCTGCTCTATCCCGGCAATCGCAAGGTGCTCGCCTATCTGCGCGAATATGAGGGCGATGTCGTGCTCTGTGTCTTCAACCTCTCCCGCGCCGCGCAGGCGGTGGAGCTGGACCTGTCGGCGCTGGCCGGGCGGGTGCCGGTGGAGATGCTGGGCGGCACGCCCTTCCCGCCGATCGGTGGCCAGTCCTATGTGCTGACCCTGCCGCCCTATGCCTTCCACTGGTTCCTGCTGGCCGAAGGCGCCCAGCTTCCGGCCTGGCATGTCGCCGCGCCGCAGCCTTTGGCGGAGCTGCGCACCCTGGTGGCGCCGGCCGACATGAAGGCCGGTGCCGCGCAATCCCTGATCGCCGAGGCCCGCCGGGTGCTGGAGCGGGAGGTGCTGCCGGAATGGCTGCACCGCCGCCGCTGGTTCGGCGCCAAGAACCAGGCGCTGGAGAGCCATCCGCATTTCGCCTATGCGATCCCCTTCGCGCTGTCGCCGCTGATGATCCTGGCGGAGCTGGAGGTGGATGGCGCGCTCTGGTCGCTGCCCATGGCCCGCATCGGCGTGGAGGAGGAGTCGCTGCCGGCCGGGCAACTCGCCTTGGCCCGGCTGCGCCAGGGCTCCCGCGTCGGACTGCTGACGGATGCCATGGCGGTCGATGGCTTCGTTCGCGCCGTGCTGGCCGCCTGCCGCAGCGGCACGACGGTGGAGACGCCGAAGGGCAAGCTGCATTTCACCGCCACCGAGGCGCTGCGCGGCATGGACCTGCCGGATGTGCCGGAGGTGCGGCGCCTGGGCGTGGAGCAGTCCAATTCCACGGTCATCATCGGCGAGGCGGTGGTGATGAAGCTGTTCCGCCGCGTGCTGCCGGGCCGCCATCCGGAATCGGAAATGGCACGCCACCTGACTGCCGCCGGCTACCCCGGCACCCCGGCCCTGCTGGGCGAGGTGGTGCGGGTGGATGCGCAGGGCGTGCCGCATACGCTGATGGTGTTGCAGGCCTTCAGCCGCAACCAGGGCGATGCCTGGGGCTGGACGCTCGACTGGCTGGCCCGCACCGTCGATGACGCGGCGCTGACGGAGTCCGAGCCCGACGACCCTTTGGCCGGCTACCTGCCTTTGGCTGAGGCCATCGGCCGCCGCCTGGCGCAGCTGCATCTGGTGCTGGCCCGCCCCTCGGAGGATCCGGATTTCACCCCGGATGCGGCCGATGCGGCGATGGTGGCGCAATGGGTCGAGCAGACCGGGAACATGCTCGACAAGGCGCTGGGGCTTCTCGCCGGGCCGGGGCTCGAAGGGGAGGCGTCGCGGCTGGCGGAATGGCTGACCAGCCGGCGCGAAGCTCTGCTGGCGGCGTTGCGTGCCAACCCGCCGGACCCCACGGCGCTGATGGCCACCCGCATCCACGGCGATTTCCACCTCGGCCAGGTACTGGTCGCGCCCGGCGATGCGGTGATCCTGGACTTCGAGGGCGAGCCGGCCCGGTCCCTGGATGACCGACGGGCGAAATCCAGCCCCTGGCGCGATGTCGCCGGCCTGCTGCGCAGCCTGGACTATGCCGGCGCGGTGGCCGCGGCGACCGAGGAGTCCGGCTCCGCCACCGCGGCGCCGACGCCGCGCCGCACGGCGCTGATCGCGCGTTGGCGGGTGGCGGCGGAGGCCGCCTTCCTCAGCGCCTATAACCTGGCCTGGGAGGCGGAGGCCGGCCCGGCGCCGGCCGGCGCGGCCGGGGCGCTCGACCTCTTCCTGCTGGAAAAGGCGGCCTATGAGGTGGGGTATGAGATCGCCAACCGCCCTACCTGGCTGCCGGTGCCGTTGCGCGGGCTGGTGACCATCGCGGCCCGGCTGCTGTCAGAGGAGATGCCCGAAGCGGGGTGATGGCGGGCAGGCCCGGCTTTTGCTTATGCTCGGGCCATGAGCGCCACCTCCATCGCCTTTCTCCTCAACGGGCGGCAGGTCCACCTGCCGCCCGGCACATCCCCCACCACCTCCCTGCTCGACTGGCTGCGCGGCCCGGCGGCGCTGTCCGGCACCAAGGAGGGCTGCGCGGAGGGTGATTGCGGCGCCTGCACCGTGGTGCTGGAGGGTGCGCAAGGTGACCGCAGGCCGATCAACGCCTGCCTCACCTTGCTCGGCCAGGTGCATGGGCGCGCCATCCGCACGGTGGAGGGGCTGCGCGGTGCCGATGGCGCGCCGCATCCGATCCAGCGCGCCATGGCCGAGAGCGACGGCACCCAATGCGGCTTCTGCACCCCCGGCATCGTCATGACCGCCTGGGCCCATGCCCGCGAGGGTGGGGAGGTGCATGAGGCGCTGGCCGGCAATCTGTGCCGCTGCACCGGCTACCGCCCCATTCTCGATGTCTTTGCCGGCCTCGCTGATGATGGCGCCGCGCCGCCCGCGCTGCCGCAGGAGGCCGCCACTGTCTTCGAGGCGCCAGGCCAGGTCTTCCATCGGCCAGTGACGCTCGATGCCCTGCTAGCACTAAGGGCGGCGCATCCCGGGGCCTGGCTGCTGGCCGGCGGCACCGATCTCGGCCTGCGCGTCTCCGACCATCGCGAGCGCCCGGCGGAGGTCATCTGCCTGCTCGGCGTGCCCGAATTGCACGCCTTGCAGGCGACGCCCGAAGCGCTGGAGGTCGGCGCCGCACTGCCCTATGCCGCGCTGCTGGAGGCCTGCCGGCGGGAGGCTGGCTTCGCACCCTTCGCTGCCCTGCTGGCCCGGCTAGGCTCCCGGCAGATTCGCGGACTGGGCACGCTTGGGGGCAATCTCGGCACGGCGTCGCCCATCGGCGATGCCTTGCCGCCGCTGCTGGCGCTTGGCGCGCAGGTGACCCTGGCCTCGGTGCGGGGCATGCGGCGAATGGCGGTGGCGGATTTTCTCAAGGGCTACCGGGTGAACGACCTCGCGCCGGATGAGGTCATCCTCTCCGTCACCCTGCCGCGTCCGGCGCCCGGCGACCTCTTCGTCTGCGAGAAGGTCAGCAAGCGCCACGACCAGGACATCGCCACGGTCGGCGCCGCCTTCTGGCTGCGGATGGAGGATGGGCGCGTGGCGGAGGTGCGGCTCGCCTTCGGCGGCGTCGGCCCCATCGCCGCCCGAGCCCCGCGCGCCGAGGCCGCGCTGCGCGGCCATGTGCTGAACGCGGCCAGCCTGGGGGAGGCGGCGGAGGTGCTGGCGGATGAGATTTTTCCGCTATCGGACTGGCGGGGCAGCGCCGCCTATCGGCTGATGGTGGCGCAGGGGTTGTTGCGGCGGCTGGCGCTGCGCGGGTCGAACCCCGACCTGCCCGCGGATGTCGCCAGCTATGCGGTGTCGCCATGAAGGGCGCCGGCGCCGCCCTGCGCCATGACAGCGCGCTGAAACACACGACCGGCGAGGCCCGCTTCCTCGATGACACGGCGGAGGCCGCCGGCACGCTGCATGCCGCGTTGGTGCTCTCCCCGATCGCGCATGGCCGGCTGCTGGCGCTGGAGGATGCGGCGGCGCGGGCGATGCCGGGCGTGGTCGCCGTGCTCGGCGCGCGCGACGTGCCGGGCCAGAACGACATCGCCGTCAACGAACCGCTGTTCGCCGACGGCCTCGTGGAATTCGCCGGCCAGCCCTTGGCCGTGGTGGTCGCCACCACCCGCGACGACGCCTTGCGCGCCGCCGCCGCGATCCGCGCCGAGATCACGCCGCGGGAGCCGGTGCTGAGCATCGAGCGGGCCTTGGAACTCGGCCAGAATGTCGTGGCACCACAGGTGATGACGCGCGGCGACGCGGCCCGCGCCATCGCCGCCGCGCCACGCCGGATGGAGGCGGAGTTCCGCGCCGGCGGGCAGGAGCATTTCTACCTCGAAGGCCAGGTCGCCCTCGCCACGCCGGGCGAGGATGGGGAGATGCTGGTACTCTCCTCCACCCAGCATCCGTCCGAGGTGCAGCATGTGGTGGCGAAGGTGCTGGGCGGCGCCTGCCACCGCGTCACCGTCACCTGCCGGCGCATGGGCGGCGGCTTCGGTGGCAAGGAGAGCAATGCGAGCTGGGTGGCCGCCGTCGCGGCCCTGGCGGCAAGCGCCACCGGCAGGCCCGTCAAACTGCGGCTGACGCGGCGGGCGGATATGCTCGCCACCGGCAAGCGCCATCCCTTCCTGTACCGCTGGACCGCCGGCTTCGACGCGCAGGGGCGGGTGCTGGGTCTGGAGGCGCTGCTGGCGGCGGATGGCGGCTGGTCCGTCGACATGTCGCCGGGCGTCGTGTTCCGCGCCGTCACCCATGCGCTGAACTGCTGCGACGTGGCGGATGTGACGATCACCGGCTGCGCGGTGAAGACCAACACCGTCTCCCACACCGCCTTTCGCGGCTTCGGCGGCCCGCAGGGCGCGCTGCTGATGGAGGATGTGGTGCATCGCGTTGCCGCCGCCTGCGGGCTGCCGCCGGAGGAGGTGCGTGCGCGGAATTTCCTCGGCGCGCCAGGCAAGGGGGAGGAGACGCCCTACGGCCAGAAAGTTGAGGGCGACCTTATCGCCCGCGTCTGGGCCGAGGCCCGGCAGGACAGCGACTGGGACCGGCGGCGGGGCGAGATCGCGGCCTTCAATGCCACGCATCCCACGCTGCGACGCGGGCTCGGTTCCATGGTGTTGGCCTTCGGCATCTCCTTCGGCGTCATGCACCTGAACCAGGCGGGGGCGCTGGTGCATGTCTATGCGGATGGCTCGATCCGGCTGAACCACGGCGGCACGGAGATGGGGCAGGGGCTGTTCGTGAAGGTGGCGCAGGTGGTCTGCGACGTCTTCGGCACCGACCTCGACCGCATCGCCATCACGGCGACCAGCACCGCGGAGGTGCCGAACACCGCGCCCACCGCCGCCAGTACCGGCAGCGACCTGAATGGCTGGGCCGCGCATAATGCGGCGGAGACGATCAAGGGCCGCATGGCGGAGGTCGCCGCGACCCGCTTCGGCATCCCGGTCGAGCAGGTGATCTTCGCCGACAACAAGGTCTGGGCGGAGCGGATCGGCGGCAATGTCGTCCTGGAGTTCAGCGAACTCGCGAAACTCTGCTTCCTCGAAAGGGTCTCGCTGTCCTCGACGGGATTCTATCGCACGCCGGACATCCATTGGGACCGCGCGACCATGCGCGGCAACCCCTTCTTCTACTTCTCCTACGGCGCTGCCGTATCCGAGGTGATCGTCGATACGCTGACCGGGGAGCATCGCTGCCTGCGCACCGACATCGTACAGGATTGCGGCCGCAGCCTGAATCCGGCCATCGACCGCGGCCAGATCGAGGGCGCCTTCGTGCAGGGCATGGGCTGGCTGACCTGCGAGGAGCTGTGGTGGGACACCCAGGGAAGGCTGCGCACGGTGGGACCCTCCACCTACAAGATCCCCGGCTCCCGCGACGTGCCGCCGATCTTCAACGTTCGGCTGCTGGAAGGCGCGCCGGCACGGTCGGAGACCATCTTCCGGTCCAAGGCGGTGGGGGAACCGCCGGTGCTGCTGGCGATCAGCGTGGCCAATGCGCTGAAGGACGCGATCGGCGTGGAGACGCTCGACCTGCCGGCCACGCCGGAACGCCTGTTGATGGCCTTGGCCCGGCGGGAAGGATGAACCGGCTGCGGAAGGGGTGATTCCTGGCGTATTCCTGCTCTATGATGCCCTACCGCGAGGAGGACATCATGGCCCAGGCCCAAATCCGCGCCTTCTTCGACGAGCCGACCAACACCGTCTCCTACCTGGTCTGGGACCCCGCCACCCATCGTGGCGCCGTGGTGGACCCCGTGCTGGACTGGGACAACCGGAGCGGGGAGGCGGATACACGCTCCGCCCAGGCCCTGCTGGATGCGGCGAAGGCGGAAGGCGTGACGTTGGACTGGGTGCTGGAAACCCATGTCCATGCCGACCACCTGACCGCCGCACCCTGGATCAAGCAGCATAGCGGCGCGCGGATCGGCATCGGCGCCGGGGTGAAGCGGGTGCAGACGATCTTCCGGCCGGTCTTCGGGCTGGACGACATGGCGCCCGAGGGCGGCGACTTCGATCATCTGTTCGACGATGGCGAGCACTTCCGCATCGGCGCGTTGGAGGTGGAGGTGCTGCATGTGCCCGGCCACACGCCGGCCTGCGCGGCCTACAAGATTGCGGACGACGTCTTTGTTGGCGACACGCTGTTCATGCACGACTACGGAACGGCGCGCGCCGATTTCCCGGGCGGCGATGCCCGCACCCTCTACCGCTCCATCCACCGCCTGCTGGCCCTGCCGCCCGAGACGCGCCTGTGGATGTGCCATGACTACAAGGCGCCGGGCCGGGACAGCTTCGCCTGGCAATCCACCGTGGCCGAGCAGCGCGCCCACAACCCGCATGTGAAGGACGGCCAGACGGAGGAGGATTTCGTCGCCTTCCGCACAGCCCGCGACGCCAAGCTCGCCGCGCCGACCCTGCTGCTGCCCTCCATCCAGGTGAATATCCGCGCCGGCCGCTTCCCGGCGGCCGAGGCCAATGGCGTGCGCTACCTCAAGATTCCGGTGAAGCCGAAATCGGCGGAGGCTGCGGCCGGCTTGTCCTAAGGCGAAGCGGCCCGCATCCTGGCAACCAATCTCGGGAGGGTCTTCAGGATGCAACTCGGCATGGTCGGGCTGGGCCGCATGGGCGGCAATCTGGTGCGGCGGCTGATGCGCGCCGGCATCTCCTGCACCGTCTGGGACCGCGACCCGGCCGTGGTCGCCACCCTGGCCGCCGAGGGCGCGGAGGGTGCCAGCGACCTCGCCGACCTCGTCCGCCGCCTGCCGGCGCCCCGCGCCGTCTGGGTGATGCTGCCGGCCGGCGCGGCGACGGAGGAGGCACTGGCGCAACTGGC
This sequence comes from Falsiroseomonas oleicola, assembly GCF_019029495.1. GTDB lineage: Bacteria > Pseudomonadota > Alphaproteobacteria > Acetobacterales > Acetobacteraceae > Falsiroseomonas > Falsiroseomonas oleicola. Next base: position 87,346 of record NZ_JAERQM010000006.1, on the reverse strand, counting down.
CGGGCTGCTGGAGCCGGGTGACGTCGCCATCGATGGCGGCAACGGCATGTGGAAGGACGCCATCCGCCGCGCCGGACTGCTACGCGAGCGTGGCATCGACATGCTGGATATCGGCACCTCCGGCGGCGTCTGGGGCCTGGCGCGCGGCTACTGCCTGATGATCGGCGGGCCGGCCGTGCCGGTCGAACGGCTCGATCCCATCTTCAAGGCGCTGGCGCCCGGGGAGGCCGCGGCATCCCCCACGCCCGGCCGCAACGCGGAGGCCGATCCGCGCCCGCCCCAGGGCTACGTCCATTGCGGCGCCAATGGCGCCGGGCACTTCACGAAAATGGTCCACAACGCCGTGGAATACGGGATGATGCAGGCGATGGCGGAGGGGCTGGAACTGCTCCGCCAGCAGGGCAGCGAGGCGGTGGCGCCGGAGCTGCGGCTCGACCTGGATGTGCCCGACATCACCGAGGCCTGGCGCCGTGGTTCCGTCGTCGCCTCCTGGCTGCTGGACCTGACGGCCCAGGCCTTGGCGGCGGATGGGGAGCTTTCGAGCTATTCCGGCCGGGTCGGCGACAGTGGGGAGGGGCGCTGGGCGGTGCAGGCGGCGATCGAAAGCGCGGTGCCGGCCCCGGTGCTCTCCGCCGCGCTCTATTCCCGCTTCCGGTCGCGGCAGGAGGCGCCGTTTGCGGATCGGTCGCTCTCGGCCATGCGCAACGCCTTCGGCGGGCATCTGGAGCCGAAATGAGCCATCTGGTGCTGGTGATGGGCGTCTCGGGGGCGGGCAAGTCCACCGTCGGGCCGCTGATCGCGCAGGGGCTGGGCCTGCGCTTCGACGATGCGGACAGTTTTCATCCGCCCGCGAATGTCGCGAAGATGAGCCGGGGCGAGCCGCTGGATGACGGCGACCGCGCCCCCTGGCTGGATGCCATCGGCGCGCATCTGTCAGCGCATCGTGGCCGCGGCTGCGTGGTGACCTGCTCCGCCCTGAAGCGCGCCTATCGCGACCGGCTGCGCGCAACGGCACCCGACCTGCGGCTGGTCTTCCTGCAGGGCGACCAGGCCCTGGTCGCGGCCCGCCAGGCGGCGCGCCAAAACCACTTCATGCCGGCCAGCCTGGTGGCAAGCCAGTTCGCCACGTTGGAACCGCCGGCGCCGGAGGAAAGTGCCATCCTGCTGGATGTGGCGGCGACGCCGGATGCGCTGGCGGACGCCGCGATCAGCGCGCTGGGCGCAGGAACGCGGCTCGGCTGAGCCCGCCCACCTGCCGCAGCAGCGCGACCCAAGCGGCAAATCCCTCCGGAATCGCACTCTCCCGCCAGTTCTCGTCCGGCGCGTGAAAATCCTCATCCGCCGTGGCGAAGGAGAACATGACGGTGTGCAGGCCGAGCACGCGCTGCACGATGTCGCTCAGCGGCAGGGTCGCGCCCATGCGAACGCGGAGCGGCGCGGTGCCGGTGGTCTGGGTCAGGGCGGCCTCGGCGGCCAGCAGCAGAGGGTGGTCGCCGGGGACCTCCGTCGCGCGGCTGCCCTCCCGCAGGCTGCGGATTTCGAGCGCCACGCCGGGCGGGCAATGGGCGCGCAGATGGCGGGAGACGGCGGCGACCACCGCCGCCGGGTCCTGCCCGGGCACCAGACGCATCGACAGTTTCGCAAAGGCCTGGTGCGGGATGACGGTCTTGCCGCCGGGGCCGGTATAGCCGCCCCACATCCCATTCACCTCCAGCGTCGGCAGCAGCCAGAGCCGTTCCAGGAAGGCGGCGGTGGACAGGCCGGAGGGCGGGGCGCCGATGCTGGCATCATGCGCCGCCACATCGAAGGGAATTTTGGCCAGTTGCGCGCGCATCGCCGCATCGGGCGACACCGCGCCATCGGCGAAGCCGGCGACGGCGATGGCGCCCTGCGCGTCATGCAGCGTCGCCAGCAGGCGCGCCATGGCCTGGGCGGCATTGGCCACCACGCCGCCATAGCGGCCGGAATGCAGGTCCTTCCCGGCGCTGCGCAGTGACAGCTCCAGCGCCGTATTGCCGCGGGTGGCGACGGTCAGCGTCGGCATGTCCGCCCGCCAGCGGGCGCCATCGGCCGAGAGCACGGCATCGGCGGCGAACCAGGCGCGATCCTGCTCCAGGATTTTTGCGAGTGTCGCGGAGCCGACCTCCTCCTCGCCCTCCAGCAGGATGGTGACGTTGCAGGGCAGGCGGCCTTCGACGGCCAGGAAGGCGCCGAGCGTCTCGATGGCGAGAAGGGAGGGTCCCTTGTCGTCGGCGACGCCCCGCGCATAGAGTCGGCCGTTGCGGGGCGTGAGCTGGAAGGGCGGGGAGATCCAGGCCTCGGCCGGGTCGGGTGGCTGCACGTCGTAATGGCCATAGACCAGCAGCGTCGGCGCCTGCGGCCCGGCGCCGTGCCAGCGGGCGGTGACGGCGGGGTGCCCGCCGGCCGCGACCTCCCGCACCCCTTCCAAGCCGAGCGCGGCGAGGCGCGCGCACCACCAGTCCCGCGCCTCCGCCATGCCGGGGGCATAAGCGGGGTCGGTGGAGACGGAGGGGCAGGCGACCAGGGCGGCCAGCCGCGCGACGAAGGGGGTGCGATCGGCCAGCAGGTGGTCGAGGACCTTGTCCGTCATGCCAGCAGCGCCGTGAAGGTTTCGGCGGATTGGGCGCGGCGGCCGGTCTCCAGTTCCGAGATCAGGGCACACAGCTTTTCCATCACCGGCACGGGGATGCCCTTTTCCGCGGCGAGGCCAGGCACCAAACCGATCTGCGCATCCGCTTCGGTCTTGCGGCGGCGCACGGCGAGGTCGCGCCAGATGCCGGAATGGGTCTTCGCGCCGACAGCGTTGAAGTCGCGCAGCCAGTCGACCACGGCAGCACCCTCCGCATCCGGCATGCCGGGGGCGAAGGCCATGGGTCGAAAATCCCCGAAGCCGCGCGGCGTGACGCCATGGGCCAGGGCGGTCGCGACGACCTCGCGGCCCAGCGCTAGCCAGACGGGCAGGCGGGCCGGATCGCCGAAATTGGCGCTCATGCTGTCATTGTTCAGCGCGGTGGCAAACAGCATGGCGCCATAGGCCATCTTGCCCCAGAGGTAGGACCAGATGTCGTCGGTGAGGATCGCATCCGGCTCGAATTTCTGACACAGGGCGAACATCGCCTGCGTGCGCGGGCGCGTGCTGCCGTCGAGCTCGCCGATGACGACAGCGCTGCGATTGCCGAACAGGATCTCGCCCGGGCCGTGCCAGTCGGCGCCGAAATTCACGAAGCAACCCATCACGCGATCGGCGCCGAAGGCGCGAGACAGGGCGATCTCGTTCAGCCCGTTCTGGGCGGAGAAGACGAAGCCCTCGGGCGCCAGATGCGGCGCCAGCATGGGGATCGCCGCTTCGGTGGCCTGCGCCTTCACGGCGAGGACGATGCGGGAATAGGTGCCCGTCAGCTCCGCCGGCGTCACCGCCGGGATCACCTGCGTGAACTCCGCGACGGGGCCGGTGATGCGCAGGCCGGTGGTACGGCAGGCCTCGACATGTTCGGCGACGGTGTCGACCAGCAGCACCTCATGCCCCGCACGCGCCCAGAAGGCGCCGAGCGTGCCGCCGATGGCGCCGGCGCCCCAGATGACTATCGGGTCTGCCATGGTCCCTCCAACGCCTCGCGGGTTTCGGCCACGCCGATCTCCCAGATGGCCTGCATGGTTGTGTCGTCGATCTGCCAGGGGCCGCCGAAGGCGCCGTCGCCGAGAATCGCCCGGGTCTGGGCGGGGCCGCCGGCCTTCATCCGTGCGAGGTCCGGCACGGGCTTGCGGCCTTCGGGCGCGGGGGCGTGGGGCAGGCGGGTCCAGGGGTAGTTCTCGAACCAGTTGCCGTGGCTGGCGGAGGGGTCCGCGGCCATGGCGGCCGCCCAGACGCGCGGCGTGTTGTACCAGTTGTGGAATTTCAGGCTGAGGCCCAGCGTCTCCGCCATCATCTCCTGCAGCAGCGCGGCGACCGGCGCATTGCCGCCATGGCCGTTCACCACCATCACGCGGCGGAAGCCGACGCGCGCGACGCTGTCCACCAGGTCGCGCATCACAGCGAGCAGCGTTGTGACGCGCAGGGAGACGCTGCCGGGAAATTCGGAAAAGTAGGGCGCGAGGCCGAAGGGCATCACCGGAAACACCGGCACGCCGAGTGGCGCCGCCGCTTCCCGCGCGACGCGCTCCGCCAGGATCGCATCGGTGGCCAGCGAAAGCTGCGCATGCTGTTCCGTGCTGCCCAGCGGCAGCACGCAGCGGTCATCGAGGCGCAGCCGCGCCTCGATATCCTTCCAGTTGTGGTCTGCGATGTTCATCAGCGCGTCGGCACGATGTCCATCGCCAGCGTGTCCTCATCGGTGCGGGCGCGCACCAGGTTCACCCGGTCCCGCCGCATCGCCCAGGCGGAGCCGACGGAGGCCAGCGGCATGCCGACCCGCTCCGTGGTGAAGAGCGTGGCGATCTGCTGCAACAACTCCTCCCGCTTTTTCGCATCCAGCTCCACCGAGGCGGCCTGGATCAGGCGGTCCATCTCCGGGTTGGAATAGCCATGCCAGTTGAAGGCGCCGAGGCGCAGCGCCGGGTTGTTGGTGTGCGCGTTGGACGAATAGTAGTAGTTCGCCTCGCCGGTCAGCGTGCCCCAGCCGGCCATGATGTTCGACAATTCACCGCGCGCACGGGCGGGGAAAATGACGGCGGCGGGCTGGCCTGCTGCCTGCACCTCGATGCCGATGCGGGCAAACATCTGGGCCAGCGCGGTGCCGACGCCATTGTCGCCCGGCAGGCGGTTATTGGTGAAGTTCAGCACCATCCGGAAGCCGTTGGGATAGCCGGCTTCCGCCAGCAGCGTGCGGGCGCGGGCCAGGTTCGGCGTCGGGATCGGGATGGCCGGGTTGAAGCCGAAGATGCCGGGCGTCACCATCTGGCCCTGCGGGCTGCCCAGGCCCTCCATGGCGATCTCGGCCAGCGCGCGACGGTCGATCGCAAGGTCCATCGCCTCCCGCACCCTGATGTCGCGATAGGGGTTGGCGGCGAGGCGGGAGCCGTCGCGGGCGGTCACCTGCGGCGTGTTCTCGCGGTAGTCGAGCTGCAGGTTGAAGACATAGACGGTATCCGCCTTCACCACGCGCAGCGCGCGGTCACGCTCCAGTGTCGAGACATCGGCCGCCGGCACGCGGACGATCATGTCCACCTGGCCGGTGCGCAGCTGCGCGACGCGGGCGGCATCATTCGGGATTTCGCGGCGCACATGCCGTGCCCAGGGCTGGCGGCCGCCCCAATAGGCGTCGTTGCGCTCCACCACGAACTGCTCCCGCGGGGTCCAGGAGATGAAGCGGTAGGGCCCCGTGCCGATGGCGGCACGGCCGGTGTTGAAGGCCTCGTTGCTCGTCTCCGGCGTCAGGCCCGCGGTGGCGCGGGCGCTGGTGATGAAGACGCGGATGAAGTCGTTGGGCAGGGTCGGCGCCGGGCCATCCGTGATGACGTGCAGCGTATGCGCATCGACGATGCGCAGGTCCTTCACGTTGCGGACGTAGATGCGCGTCGGGTTCGGGCCGGAGAGCACCTGCATGCGGCGGATGGAGGCGACCACATCCTCCGCCGTCATTGGGCTGCCGTCATGGAAGGTGACGCCCTGGCGCAGCTTGAATTCCCAGGTGGTGGTGTCGATCGGCCGCCAGCTTTCCGCGATGCCGGGCTCCAACTGGAGGTTGTCGCCGCTGGTCACCAGCGTGTCGAAGACATGCTTCAGCGCCTCGGCATGGGTGCCGGTGGCCGTGAAGTGCGGGTCCACCCCCTCCGGCCCCGCGCGGACGCCGAGGTTCAGTGTTTGGGCGCCGGCCGTGCCGGTCAGCAGCAGGCTTGTGGTGGCCGCCAGAGCGAGGCGGCGGAAGGTCTGGGTCATTTTTATATCCCCCGGGGAAGCGTCCTGTCCCGCCGATGGTAGGAACGGCTTGCGTCCGCTGTCCATGCCCCGATACTGCGATGCAATGCTCGGCTTCATCATCCAGCGACTCCTGCAATCGGTCGGCGTCATGCTGGCGATGTCGGCGCTCGTCTTCATCGGCGTATACGCCATCGGCAATCCGATCGACGTGCTGATCTCCCCGGACGCGACGCAGGACATCCGGGAGGATACGATCCGTCGCTACGGGTTGGACCTGCCGCTGTGGCAGCAATACTTCGCCTTTCTGGGGCGGCTGCTCTCCGGCGATTTCGGGCGGTCTCTGGTCTTCGACATTCCGGTGCTGGAACTGGTGCTGGCACGGCTGCCGGCGACGCTGGAACTCGCCTTGGCATCGGTGCTGATCGGCGCCTTCATCGGCATTCCGCTGGGCATCTATGCCGGCTACCGGCCGGATGCCGTGTCGTCGCGGGCCATCATGGCGGTGTCGGTGCTGGGGTTTTCGGTGCCGACCTTCTGGGTCGGGCTGCTGCTGATCCTGACCTTCGCGGTCAATCTCGGCTGGCTGCCGGCGGGGGATCGCGGGCCTACGGTCGAGGTCTTCGGCATCGGCTGGTCGTTCCTGACGGCGGAGGGACTGACCTTCCTCATCCTGCCGGCGCTGAACCTGTCGCTGTTCAAGCTGGCCATGATGATCCGGCTGGCGCGCGCCGGAACCCGGGAAATCATGCTGACCGACACGGTGAAGTTCGCCCGCGCCGCCGGCCTTTCGGAATTCACCATCCTGCGGCGGCATGTGCTGCGGCTGATCTCCATCCCGCTGGTGACCGTGTTCGGCCTGGAATTCGCCTCGACGCTGGCCTTCGCCGTGGTGACGGAGACGATCTTCTCCTGGCCCGGCGTCGGCAAGCTCATCATCGATTCCATCACCTCGCTCGATCGGCCGGTGATGGTGGCCTATCTGGTGCTGGTCGCCTTCTTCTTCGTGGTGATCAACCTGGTGGTCGATCTGTCCTATGCGCTGCTGGACCCACGGCTTCGACGGGGGCGCGCGGCGTGAAGGCTTTCTGGCGCGAATACCGGGAGAACTGGGTCGCCGTCGTGGCGCTCGCCGTTGTCGTGCTGGTGGTGCTGGCCGCGCTGACGGCGCCCATCTTCGCGCCGCAGGACCCCTACGACCTGGCGATCCTGGACCTGATGGATGCGCGTCGGCCGCCGGGCTATGTCGGATCCGGCGAATATGTGCATTGGCTTGGCACGGATGCGCAGGGGCGGGACCTGCTCTCAGCCATTCTCTACGGGCTGCGCATCTCCCTGCAGATGGGGTTGGTGGCGGGCGCGGTGGCGATGACGCTGGGCGCGACCCTCGGCATCCTTTCCGCCCATCTCGGCGGATGGGTGGAGGCGCTGGTGATGCGGGTGGTGGACCTGCAACTCTCCTTCCCCGCGATCCTGCTGGCATTGGTGCTGGTGGCGGTGCTGGGGCAGGGGAAGTCGCAGCTCATCATCGCGCTGGTCGCCGCGCAATATGCCTATTTCGCCCGCACCGCCTATGGCGCCGCCACCGCCGAGCGGCAGAAGGATTACGTGGAGGCCGCTTCTGCCACGCCGCTGCCGAGTTGGCGCGTGGTGCTGCGCCACATCCTGCCGAACTGCCTGCCGCCGCTGATCGTCGTCGGCACCGTGCAGGTGGCCAATGCCATCGCGCTGGAGGCGACGCTGTCCTTCCTCGGCCTGGGCCTGCCGCCGACGGAGCCCTCGCTAGGCATGCTGATCGCCAATGGCTTTCCCTACATGATGAATGGGCGCGCCTGGATCTCGGTGTATCCCGGTATCGCGCTGATCCTGCTGATCGTCGCCATCAACATCGTGGGCGACCAGATCCGCGACCAGTTCAACCCGAGGCTCCGCAAGTGAGCCTTCTCGAAGTTCGTGATCTGCGCACGCATTTCTTCACCCGCGCCGGCGTGGTTCGCGCGGTGGAGGGCGTGTCCTTCAGCCTGCAACGTGGCGAAATCCTGGGCCTGGTCGGCGAGAGCGGCTCCGGCAAATCCGTCACGGGCTTCTCGCTGATCGGCCTGGTCGATCCGCCCGGCCGCATCGTCTCCGGCTCCATCCGCTTCGATGGGCAGGAGCTGGTGGGGCTGGCGCAAGGCGATATGCGCAGGCTGCGTGGCAAGCGCATCGCCATGGTGTTCCAGGACCCGGCGGCGACGCTGAACCCGGTGCTGACCATCGGCCAGCAGATGGCGCTCGCCGTGCGCGCGCATGGACAGGCCAGCGAGGCCGCGGCGCGGGACTTGGCCGCGCGCACGCTGACGCGCGTCGGCATTCCGGACGCGGCGGCGCGGCTGGATGCCTATCCGCATGAATTCTCGGGCGGCATGCGCCAGCGCGTGGCGATTGCGACGGCGCTGCTGCACGGCCCGGATCTCATCATCGCGGATGAGCCGACCACGGCGCTCGATGTCTCGATCCAGGCGCAGATCCTGGCGGAGATGCAGAAGCTGGCGCGGGAGACGGGCACGGCGCTGGTCTGGATCAGCCACGACCTCGCCACCGTCTCCTCCCTCGCGGACCGGGTGCTGGTCATGTATGCGGGCCGCATCGTGGAATCCGGCGCGGTGGGGGAGGTGCTGCGCGACCCACGCCACCACTACACCCGGGGGCTGCTGGACAGCCTGCCGGCCACGGCCCTGCCGGGCGCGCGGCTGAACCAGATTCCCGGCACCACGCCGAGCCTGCTCGCCTTGCCACCCGGCTGCCCCTTCGCGCCGCGCTGCCCACGCGCCGATGCGGTCTGCGCGACGGACCCGCCGGACGTGGTCACGGGCGACAGGCTGGTGCGCTGCCATCATCCGCTGGGGGTGGCGGCGTGAACCAGGTTCTTGTCGCCGAGGGCGTCACCAAGCGCTTCGACCCGCGCCTTTCGCTCGGTGACCGGATCGCCGGCGCGCTGGGTGCGCAGGTGGAGCGGCGCGCGGTGCAGGCGGTCTCCGACGTGTCGCTCTCCATCACTGCCGGCGAGACACTCGGCCTGGTGGGCGAAAGCGGATGCGGCAAGTCCACCCTCGGAAGAATGCTGGCGGGCATCCTGGCGCCGACGAGCGGCCGCGTACTGGTCTCAGGGCAGGCGCCCATGGTAGGGCGGCACAAGGCGACGACGCGCATCCAGACGGTGTTCCAGGACCCCTTCGCCTCGCTGAACCCGCGCATGCGCATCGGCGAGACCATCGCCGAAGGCCCCGTCACCCACGGCCTGACCACGCGGGCGGAGGCGCCGCGCATGGTGGCGGAATGGCTGGCACGCGTCGGCCTCGACCCGGCCTTCGCCTCCCGCTTCCCCCACCAGTTCTCCGGCGGCCAGCGGCAGCGCGTGGCCATCGCCCGCGCCTTGGCGATGCAGCCCGAGATGCTGGTCTGCGACGAGCCGGTGGCCTCGCTGGATGTGTCGATCCAGGCGCAGATCCTGAACCTGTTCCTCGATCTGCGGCGCGACCTGGGACTGACCTGCGTCTTCATCTCGCATGACCTGTCGGTGGTGCGGCATGTGAGCGACCGTGTCGCCATCATGTATCTCGGCCGCATCGTCGAAAGCGGGTTGTCCCGGGTCATCTACGCGGCGCCGCGGCATCCCTATACGCAGGGGCTGCTGGACAGCGTGCCGAAGCTGCGGCTCTCGGCCGAGGATGTGGCCAGCTTCAAGCCGATCGCCGGGGAACTGCCCTCGCCACTGTCGCCACCCAGCGGCTGCGCCTTCCATCCGCGCTGCCCGAAGGCCACCGACCTCTGTCGCGCCGAACGCCCGCTGCTGACGGCGCGGGAGGATGGGGCGCTGGTCGCCTGCCATCACGCGTAACGTCGCGAAGCAGAGCGAAACGCGCCGCCGCGCCGCGCTGATTATCCTGCTGGCCAACGACGCCACCGAGGAAGCAGGCCATGAGTGGATCCACCCAGCCAGCCGCCGGGGATTTCACCCCACCGGCCGAATCCAACGGCATCACCGACCTCATCAACAACTCCTCCAACACCGGGCGGGAGGTGGCGCAGACCATCGCCTCCGAAACGCTGACCCGTTTCATTGAGCGCGGGGCCGGGGAGGCGGGGCGGCTGGGACTGCGCGGGGCGGCGGGCGGCCTCGCGGGTGCGCTGGTGCAGCCGGCGGTCTGGGTGCTGTCCGGCCGGGCGCCGCAGCCGGGGGATGTGGAGCTTTGGGGGCTCGGCACCGTGGTCTCCCTGGCCGGGGGCGCCATCGGCTCGGCCGCCAGCATCGTCACCGGCGTGGTGAAGGCGATGGTCGAGGATCATGAGGACGGCATCATTGCCCAGGCCGTGGCCAATGAACCGGCGATGTACCGGCCCTTCATCCGCTCCGTCCGCAACTACGGCATTTCGGGGCGCGGCATCGTGGCGATGCAGGTCGCCAATCATGGCGGGGTCACCTGGCGGGTCGGGCCGGCGACCTGGGTGTTCATCACGGACGCCACCGGCAAGCTGGTCTGCGACTACCGCCCCGCCTATGCGATGGAGATCTACGCGCCGACCCTGCCGCTGCGCATCACGGGCCGGCAATATGGCGAGATCACCTATCGTTGGTCATCGCGGAATGGGAACATCCACGGGTAGCGGCGCCTCGAGCTCCCCTCCTGCGCGGCGCATCCAGGGCAGTATGGTCTGCCGCGCGACCATCGCCACCAGGAGGCAAAGGCCGAGCGCCACCATCAGCGCGGCCGCGGGGTCCGCCCGCCGGATGCCCCCCACCGGCACGATCTGGTGCAGCAGGCCGAGCACCAGCAGCAGCGCCGCGATCACGCCAAACCCCAGCACCACCAGGTGGCGCGGACCGTGGCGCCGCACCCACCAGACGGCCAGTCCGAACAGAACCACGCCCAGCGGGGGGCCGAGGTCCACCAGCAGCAGCAGGCTTTCCGGCAACGGCACTGCCAGCATCAGCCAGGATCGCCAGTTCGTCAGGATAAGGCCCGCCAGGCTTGCCCCGGCCCAGCCCCACCAGACCCGCCCCGGCGCGCGGGCAAGCCCCGCGGCCAGAAGGCCGAGCAGGCCGTGGAACAGGATCGGCGTGGCCAGGTGCAGTGCCATCATCGGCGAGGCGGTCACGAAGCCCGGGAATTGCAGCCAATCGAGCCCCCAGCGCAGCAGCGACCAGCCCGATGCGAGCACGCCATAGGCGAGGCCGAGCGCCGGCCAGCTTTCGATGTCCCGGCGCAGGATCCACCACAGCGCCGCCAGCTTGCAGCCTTCCACCAAGGCGAGGCTGAGCAGGTTCCAGGCCAGCGTCACCGTGAAAAGGCCATCGCGCGGCACGAACCGCAGCAGGTCGCCGCTGAGCACGCCAAGTGGCATGGAGATGGCGAAGGCGAGCAGGGAGGCCGCCAGCGCGGCTCGCCAGGTCCGTATCGCGCGCAGCGCAGCCAGAGACATCAGAAGTTCACCCGGTCCCCGCCCTTCAGGCTCAGCATTTCCCGCGCCTCATCCGGCGTGGCCACGCTCAGCCCCAGCCCCTCGATGATCTGCCGCGCCGCGCGGACCTGTTCGGCATTGCTGCGCGCCAGCCGGCCCGGCCCGGCCCAGAGGCTGTCCTCCATGCCGACGCGCACATTGCCGCCCATGGCGGCGGCCATGGCTGCGATCGGAAGCTGGTTGCGGCCGGCGCCCAGCACGCTCCAGCGATACTGGTCGCCGAACAGCCGGTCCGCGGTGCGTTTCATATGCAGCACATCCTCCGGATGCGCACCGATGCCGCCCTGCAGGCCGAAGACCGTCTGGATGAACAGCGGCGCGCGCACGAGGCCCTGATCGAGAAAGTACTTCAGGTTGTAGAGATGCGACGTGTCATAGCATTCGAATTCGAAGCGCGTGTTATTCTCTGAGCACGTGCGAAGGATGTATTCGATATCCCCAAAAGTGTTGCGGAACAGGATGTCCTTGTTGGCCAGGTAGGGCTGTTCCCAGTCGTGCTGGAAATCCTTGAACCGGTTCAGCATGCCGAACAGCCCGAAATTCATCGAGCCCATGTTCAACGAGGCCACCTCCGGCGCGAAGCTCGCCGCCGGCTTCACCCGCTGCTCGATGGTCATGGTCGGCGCGCCGCCGGTGGTGATGTTCACCACGCAGTCGCTGCGCTGCTTGATGACGCGCAGGAAGGGCGCGAAGGCCTCCGGCGACTGGTCGGGCCGGCCATCCACCGGGTCGCGGGCATGCAGGTGGACGATGGCCGCACCGGCCTCCGCCGCGCCGATCGCGGCATCGGCGATCTGCTCCGCCGTGATCGGCAGATGCGGCGACATGCTGGGGGTGTGGATCGCGCCCGTCACCGCACAGGTGATGATGATTTTGCGAGTCATGCCTCTCCGCTCTCCTTCTTATGCGCGGCGAGCGCCGCCAACCGCGCATCCCGTCGCGCACTGCGGCTGGCGATCTCCGACCGGTCGGGCGTGGCACCCCATTGTTCCATGATGCGTCCGAGTCCCGCCGCGCCGAAAACCTCGGGCGAGGGCGGCGCGGCGGCGATGCGCCCGTAGAAGGGGCCATAGCGCGCGCAATAGTCGGGGATGCCGCCCGGCGCGTTCAGCTCGATGGTCGCGAAGGGGCCGAGGAAGGACCAGCGCAGGCCAAGCCCCTCCGCCACGGTCGTATCCAGATCCTGCGGCGAGACATAGCCTTCCTGCACGAGCCGAAAGGCCTCGGCCAGCAGGGCGCCCTGCAGGCGGTTGAGGATGAAGCCCTCGATCTCCCGCTTCACCGTGATGGGCGCCTGGCCGATGCTGGCGAAGATGGCCCGCGCGCGGTCGATGGTCGCGGGCGCCGTCCAGGGCGCGCCGCACAGTTCCACAACCGGCACCAGATGCGGCGGGTTCACCGGATGCGCGACGAGGCAGCGCGCCCGCCCGGCCAGCCCCTCGGTGAAGACGGAGGCCGGGATGGCGCTGGTCGACGACGCCAGGATGCAATCCGGCGCCGCCAGGAAATCAAGCTCCGCGAAGATGGCGCGCTTCGTCGCGGCATCCTCCGGCCCGTTCTCCTGTACGAAGGTCGCGCCGGACAGCGCTTCCGTCAGACTGCCGGCCATGCTGATGCGGGAGGCGGCGGCCTCCGGCGCGGGGCACAGCCCATGCCGCGCCAGCTCCGCCAGACCCTCGGCGCAGAGGCGCGGGGCGGCATCCAGCGCCGCGGGATCAGGGTCATGCAGCGCGGCCTGCCAGCCGGCCCGGGCGAAGATCATCGCCCAGGAACGGCCGATCAGCCCCGCGCCCACGATCGCAACCTTGCGCGCCTCGCCCATGACGAGCCCCCCTGTTGTTGAGGGGCACGATAGGCCTCAGGCGATGGGGCGCAATCCCGTTCGGGCCGGCGCGGTCAGCGCTGTCGGTCGAGTGCCTGCCAGAGGCCGATGATGAGCTGGCGGGCATTGGCCTCATCCGTCGGCAGCCGCAGCAGGCGGCCATCCTTCGCCATGAGGTGGATTTCGGCGCCCTGTTCGGAGGTCAGCAGGGTGGCGGCGATGACGTCAGGGGTGGAAACGGCCCGCGTGGTGCGGCCGGTGGCATGCGGAGTCATGGGGGTGGCCCTCTTGCCTCGTGCCCGCAATTCTTGCGGAGTTGGAATCCGGCGCGGGGGGCACCGGATGCAGAGGCAGAATGACCCCCCACCTATTGCGCATTAATGAATCCGGCTCGCATTTCCGTGAAAAGTTAAAGGGCGTCTCAGGGCGTCAACAGGCCCCGGAGCCGCGCCAGCATGGCGAGCGCCGGCTCGCCCAGCTCCTCCTCCGGCCCCGCCACATCGGCCACCGTGGCCAGCGCGCGCTGGCGGCTTTCCGCGTCGGGCAGCAGCGTGGCCAGCGTGTCGAAGGCGTCCTGCGGCGCCATTTCCACCACCACCGTCTGTTCCCGGATCAGCGCCTGTCGGGCGGAGGAGGTCATCTGCGCGAAGGGCGCCTCCGTCGTCAGCAGGGTGTTGGAACGTGCCAGGCGGCTGCGGCGGACGCCGCCGCGGGCCTTGGCCATCAGGATCATCATCCGCACCACGGCCTCGGCGTAGCCACCCTCCGCGATCCGGTCGAGGGCGGCACGGACATCGGGGGTTTCGCCAGCCAGTTCCGCCACCGCATCCACCGCCGGCACCTCCGCCGCGACATTCAGGGCGGACATGGTGCCGTAGATGGCGTGGAAGGCGGTCTCCTGCATCGAATCGCGCCAGTCGCGCCAGGCATCGATGCTGCGCTCCACCGAATCGGCCCAGGCGCGCTCCATGGCGACGAAGGGATTGTCGGCCGCCGCCGGGGCGCGGTTGGCCTTCACCATCTCCGCCATCGGACCAAGGCCGCGCATCAGCGGATTGGCGTCGCTGACCATGTAGCGGCGGGCGCGCATCGGGTTCATCTGCCGGCGCAGCTCCGCCGATTGTTCCGTGCTGAACTGGCGGATCACCGGGCTGGCGAACAGGTCGTAGACCATCTGGTTCAGCGCGGAGATGCGGGCCACCGCCGGGAAGGCCTCGTTCTCCGCCTCGCCGGAGATGGCGCGGATGTCGCCGATGGTCTTCTCCACCAGCTCCACCTGATAGCCGGTATTGAGCCCGCTGCCGGCGGTGCCGGTGATGCGCAGCTCGTACAGGCCCGGCGCCACGCTCTCGATCAGGTCGAGCGTATTGGCGATTTCGGTGTGTTCCTTGTTGGCCACCTTGCCGGAGACGAAGATGCCGAGATGGCCAATCTCGTCATGCACCAGGTAGATGATGGTCTGGCCGAGGGTCTTGATTTCCTGCTCATCGCGATAGACGTCGGCGATCCAGCGCAGCGCCTGGCCGGGCGGGGTGATGTTGTCGCCGGCCGACGCAAAGACCACGATCGGTGACTTCACCGAGCGCATGTTGAAGCTGGCGCCCTTGCCGGCGGAGATTTCGCCGCGGGCGAATTTGTCGCCGATGAACAGGTTCTCGACGATCCAGCGGATCTCGTCCCGCGTCATCAGGAAGTAGCCGCCCCACCAGCGCTCGAACTCCAGGAAGCGCTCGGCCTCGCTGTCGACGTTCTCGTACAGGTTGTAATATTTGCGGAACTTGGTGTTGCCCGGCGACAGGCTCTCGAAGTTGGAGACCAGGTTGGCGCCGTCGAAGGTGCCATTGCCGAGATCGGCCAGCAGCGCCGCCGGCCAGGACCCGCCGGCGAGGCCGCCGGTATAGCGCATCGGGTTGCGGCCACGTTCCCCGGCCCAATAGGAGAGGGGGGCGCCGTTCAGGACCAGCGGGCCGGTCAGCTCCGGCTCCGAGGCGCCGAGCATCATCACCGCCCAGCCGCCCTGGCAATTGCCGATGACCACGGGGCGCTGCGCCTCGGGGTGCAGTTCGTGGATGCGGCGCAGGAAGATCGCCTCGGCCTCGGTGATGTCGAGGATGGTCTGGCCGGGCTCCGGGTCGCGGAAGAAGATGACGAAATAGACTGGATGACCGCGGCGGAGCGCCACGCCCACCTGGCTGTCGGACTTGAAGCCACCGATGCCGGCGCCATGGCCGGCACGGGGGTCGATGATGACGAAGGGGCGCATCGCCGGGTCGGTGGGCTTGGCACCCTCCGGCGGCTTGATGCGGACCAAAGCGTAGTTGCAGCGGCGAGGCAGGGTGCGGCCATCCACCACCATGTCCCAGTCGAAGACAAGAACGGGCGGGCAGCCGGCCTTCTCATGCTCGGCGAAGGTGTTGCCGGCCTGGCGCATCGTGTCCCAGAACAGGACGGAGCGCTGGGAGGCATCGACCGCATAGGCCATGGCATCGGCCATGAGCTTGAGGGGGGACCGGCTGAGGAAGGCCGCGCCGGTGGGCGCCGCGCCATCCATGATGCGCGGGGGCATGGCGGGCGTCATCGCCGCCATCTGGCGCCGGGCGACATCGCCCATGGCCTGGGCCTGTTCCATGAAGCGGGTCATGGCCTCGGCGGATCGGGCCATCATCTCGCGCCCGGGGGGAGGGGTTTGGGCGTTCATGCGGTGCATCCTTCGTGGCCACAACGGCGGTGCAGCATAGCGGGGAATGATGAACGAGGCACGCGGGGAAAGTTGCGTCAGGGACTGGGCATTCCGTCTTCCAAGCACTCGCGGACCCGGCCACATGTCTCGGTCAGGTGCGATCCTGCCCAGCCCTGCCACTTATTCCAGGCAGGCGGCGCGAGGGACGGGATGACAAAGACATGGGGCGCATAGGCTACGCCAGACAGGCGCGCCTCGATGCGCCGGTGGCTCAATGCGGCGTGCCGATCGGCTGGGGGGCTCGGCAACTCGCAGCCGAGAATCCGGGACAGGTTCTGCACCGTGCCCGCGCCGTGGGCGATGAGGATCGGGGGACGGATGATCGCCAGGATGGTCTCGAAGATCTTGGTGCCATTGGCACGACCCTCCTGGTTCTCCGGCCGCGCCAGATCACCGCTCATCGGCGTCGAGAAGCATGTGACGTTGGTCTGGAGGACATCCGCGACACCAGCCTCGGCAAGGCAGGCCATCAGCCGGTCGATATTGCGCCTTGTCGGGCTCGGGCCGCTGTCGCGTACAGCGTCATCGTACAGTGAGCGGCAGGAGGCGCCGTTGCGATTGAACAGGCCATCCAGGTAGGCTTCGTGGTCGAGCCCCGGGCGTTGATGGATCGTCTTCGCCGAGTTCCGGCCGATGATGAAGACTTTTGCCTCCGCCGGATTGCGCATGTCCGTCATCCAAGGCCGCGGATACTGGCCCTGGATGGGTCGCGTCAGCGGACGTAGGGCGGCTTCAAATGGGCTCATGGCACTGTCATCCACCATCCAGAGCCCTCACGCCTATTCCAGCCGCGCCCCCGCCGGCACCGCCATGCCCCGCAGCACCGCCGGCCGTTCCCCCATCCGCGCGAACCACGCCGCCAGATGCGGGGTCGGCGCCAGCGTCCGGTCGGCCCAGCCATGCTTCGCCACCCAGGGATAGGCCGCGATATCGGCGATGGTGCAGCCGGCGCCGGCGAGATACGGCACCTCGCCCAGCCTTCCGTCCAGCAGACGATAGACGCGCTCCACCAGCGCGGTGGTATGCGCCCGCGCCGCCTCCGGCTTCTCCGGCGCCAGCTCCGTCCAGTGATGCGCCTGGCCGGTGAAGGGGCCGAGGGAGGTCAGCGCCACCATCAGCCAGGACAGGGTGGTGGCCCGGTCCTCGCCTAGCAGCACGCCATGGCGCTCCGCCAGATGCAGCAGGATGGCGCCGCTTTCGAAGATGGCGCGCCCATCCTCCACCAGGATGGGGATCTTGCCGTAGGGGTTCAGCGCCAGGATTTCCGGCGCGAACTGCTGCTTCGCGCGGATGTTCACGCCGGTCACGGCATAGTCCAGCCCGCATTCCTCCAGCATGATGGAGACACGCTGGGAATTGGGCGTCGCCCATCCGTAGAAATGCCGCATGGCCTGATCCTTCGTTTGCGCGAGGCTGCCCGGCTGGGGCAGCCCCGGCAAGACCGGCTCAGGCCGCGCGCTTCTCCCGCGCATTCCGCAGCAGGGCGATGCCGCGATAGATGCCGTGCACCATTTTCGAATAGGGCAGGGCCACGAACAGGGCCAGCACCAGGCCCAGATGCAGCACCAGCATGATGCCCATGGCGCCGGTATGCCGCACCACCAGCAGCAGCAGCCCCGTGGCGCCGATCAGGAACAGCAGGCCGAGCATGGCGTATTCGCCGCCCATCAGCTTGCGCGCCACCGGCACCGGATCGGTGATGGTCTTCACCACGATCAGCCCCGCCGTGCCGATGCACAGCAGCACGCCGCCCCAGGTGCCAAGCTGCACGGGCAGGGAGAAGAAGGCATGCGGCGAGTGCCAGCCGAAGATGTGGTGGTAGATCGCGCCCGTCGTCGTCGCCGCGAAGCACAGCATGAAGCCGTAGAACATGGACTGGTGCAGCCAGCGGCGGTGCTGGGCGAAGCTGTCGTCCAGGTCGTTGCAGCCATGCCCACCGCCGCCGAGGTTGCGCAGCGTCAGCACATCCACCGCCGCTTCCGCCGCCGGCGCCGGCTGGAAATTGCCGCCCATGCCCCCCGTGGCGCGCCAGTAGCGGATGGCGCCCATCGTCATGGCGAGGATCGCGAACAGAAAGCTGCCGCCGGCCAGGATATTGATCAGCCAGAGCGGGATGATGCGGAAGAAGGCGCCCGTGCCGGTCTGCGCGCTGAACAGCACCGCCGGGTCCTTGATGGCGACGCTGAGGATCAGCGCCAGCATCACGAACAGCGTCGCGAGCCCCGCCACCAGCGTGCCGTTGCGCTCGAACAGCCGGCCCGCCCCCGCCGGCCAGGCATATTCGGCGTAGCTTTCCTGCCGGATGGTCGCGAAGGTCGCCGGGATATTGATGCCGAAGGCATGCGGCGGGGCGTATTGGCAGGCGTGGTAGCAGCCCTTGCAGCCATGGCAGAGATTGGCCAGGTGGGTCAGGTCCGCCTTCTCGAATTCGCGCCGCGCGGCCATGGCCGGGAAGACGGCGCAATAGCCCTCGCAGTAGCGGCAGGCATTGCAGACCGCCATCTGGCGGCGCGCGTCCTGGTAGGCGTCGCTCTCGATCTCGGTCGCTTCCTGCAGCAGCAGGTCGAGCTTGCTCATTTCAGTTGCGGACATGGCGCGCCGCTCCTTCACCGGCCAGCCGCCCGAAGACGGTGCCGAGGGTCATCCCGAAGCCGGCGAGGTAGCCCTGGCCGAGGATATTGCCGGACATGATTTCCCCACTCGCGAACATATTGGCGGAGGGCTTGCCATCCGCCATCAGCACGCGGGCCTGGTCGTTCACCTTGACGCTGAGGAAGGTGAAGGTGATGCCGGGGCGCAGCGGGTAGGCGTAGTAGGGCGGCGTGTCGATGCGCCGCGCCCAATGGCTTTTGGGGGGGCTCAGCCCCTCCGTGCTGCAATCGTCGGGCACCATCGGCTTGAAGGTGCCGGGGCGGACGGCGGCGTTGAAATCGGCCACTACCTTTTCGAGCTTGTCCGCATCGAAGCCCGCCATCTGCGCAATCTCGCGGATGCTGTTCGCCTTGTAGGGCGGATAGACGGACGGCAGAAAATTCATCACCGCCTTGCTGTCTGTGACGGCCAGCGCGATCTGGCCGGGCTGCTGGGCGATCAACCGGCCCCAGATGGCATAGCGCTTTGGCCAGACATCCTCGCCCTCGTCGTAGAAGCGCTCGACATTGCGGTTCACCACCAGGCTGAACGGCACGCAGTCCAGCCGCATGGCGAGGCCGCCATCCTCCATGGGCGCGCGGGCGTCATTCGCCACAGCGTGGAACTGGGTGGGATCGCCCACCTGCTGCACGCCCTGGGCCAGCAGGTCCTTCAGCACCGTGCCCTGGGCATAGGGGGTGCCGCGGATCTGGAAATTGTCGGCGGCGTCGCCCCAATACTCCCGCAGCCAGTTGCGGTTGGCCTGGAAGCCGCCGCTGGCCGCGACCAGCGCCTTGAAGCGGATGCGCTGCGGGAAGCCGCAATGGGAGATCACGGCCTCCGTCGCATGGCCTTCCTCGACCTGGATGTGCTGCACCTCGGTATCCGTCAGCAGCACGATGCCGAGTTTTCCCGCTTCTCGGTACAGCGCATTCACCAAGGCCTTGCCGCCGCCGAGGAAGAAAGCGTTGGTGCGGGACAGCGACAGGGTGCCGGAGAGCGAGGGCTGGAACACCACGCCGCAGCTCGCCAGGAAGTCCGGCGCGTGCTGGCTGGCGCGGATGCACATCCGGGCCAGATCCTCATTGGTCTTGCCGGCGGTGACCCGGTTCAGGTCGTCCCAGTACTCCTCCTCCAGATAGCTGTCGGTCAGCACATTGGTCGGCCCCGGATGCAGGGCGCGGAGGTTGCGGGTGTGGCGGGAATTGCCGCCGCGGAGCGGGGGCGGGGAGGCCTCGCAGAGAATCACCGAGGCGCCGGCCCGGCGCGCGGTGATGGCGGCGCAGAGCGCGGCATTGCCGCCGCCCACCACCAGCACGTCATAAGTTCGGGCGAAATCCGGCATGCGCCACGTTCCCCTTTGTCTTCGCGCTGTCTTGTATCCACTCGTATCCAGTGATGTCCAGATGGATGTTCCATCCGGGAGGGGCGCTGCGCTACATTCACCCCATGGACCTTCCGCCCCCGCCCCGTGACCTCGGCCAGGAAGCCTATGGCCGTATCCGCGCCGCCATCCGCGAAGGCGCGCTCGCGCCCGGCATCCGGCTGACGGAAACCGACCTCGCCGCCCGCTTCGGCGTCTCCCGCACCCCGGTCCGCCAGGCGATCGCGCGGCTGGAGGCCGAGGGGCTGCTGACGCATGAGGCGCGGCGCGGCCTGACCGTGACCCAGCCCGACCACCAGCAGGTGGTGGAGCTGTATGTGATGCGGGAGGTGCTGGAGGGTGCGGCCGCGCGCCTCGCCGCCCAGCATGCCAGCCCGACCGAGATCGGCGCCATGGCGGAGCTGGTGGCCGGCGAGCCCGCTCTGTTCGACGATGCCCGCGCCCTGGCGGAGACCAACCAGCGGCTGCACGGGTTGCTCTATCTGGCCGCGCATAACCGCTACCTGCTGCGCAGCCTGGAACAGATCTCCGCCACCATGGCCCTGCTGCCCAGCCTGCTGACGGTGGCCGGGCGCGCCGAGCAGGCGCATGCGGAACATCTGGCGATCCTGGCCGCGCTGCGGGCACGCGACGGCGACGCGGCGGAAGCCGCCAGCCGCGCCCATGCCCAGGCCGCCCAGCGGCACCGGCTGGCCTGGCTGGTGCGGACGGTCGGCGTGCCTTTCGCCGCGCCGGGGGCGGATTGAGCGCCCCACTGGCCTGACGCCCGGCACTGCGGCACCATTATGCTGCGCAGGATTCCGGCGGGGGTCGGCCAGCGCCGAGGGGACCTGCCGCAAGATGGCACCTGAGGATTCGAAGGCCGCGGGCCGGTTCGACCGGCCGCGGATACTGTCGCTGGCTGCGGTCATCGGCACCGCCGCCATTTTCGGCCTGACCTACAGCCTGCTGGCGCCGCTGGTGGCCCTGAACCTGGCAGGGCGCGGCCTGGGCGAGACGATGATCGGCCTCAATGCCGCCATGCATGCCGTGGGGGTTCTGCTGATCGCCCCCTTCCTGCCGCGCCTTGCCGCACGCTTCGGGGTGCGGGCGATGATCATTCTCGCATTGCTGCTCTCGGCCTTCCTGCTGCTGCTGTTTCCGGTGCTGCCTTTCCTCTGGGCATGGTTCCTGCTGCGCCTGGGCATCGGCGCGGGGGCGGAGGTGCTGTTCGTCCTGACGGAAAGCTGGGCCAGCGAGCTGAGCGACGAGGCGACGCGCGGGCGGATCATGGCGACCTATGTGGCCATGCTCTCGCTGGGCTTCGCAGGCGGGCCGATGATCCTCTCCATCGCCGGGCATGACGGCATGCTGCCCTTCCTGCTGGGGGCGGCGGCGGCGCTGCTGGCGCTGCTGCTGATGGCGCATCCCGCGATACTGAGCCCGAAGATGGGCGCGCGTGCCCATGGCAACCCGCTGCGCTTCATGCGGCTGGCGCCCGTGGCCATGTCCACCACCGCCCTGAACGCGGCCGTCGAAACCGCGGGCCTGTCCTTCCTGGCGCTCTATGCCATGCGGCTGGGCTGGGATGAGCGTGGCGGCACGCATCTGATCACCACGCTGATGCTGGGCGCCATCCTTCTGCAACTGCCCATCGGCTGGCTCTGCGACAAGATGGACCGGCGCCGGCTGATGCTCTGGCTTGGCAGCGCTGCCACCCTCGGTGCCCTGGCCTGGCCCTTCCTGCTGGACATGCCCTGGCTGGCCTATCCGGCGCTGTTCCTCTGGGGCGGGATCTTCGTCGGCATCTATACCACCATGCTGGTCGTGGTCGGCGCCCGCTTCCGCGGCGCCGAGCTGGTGGGCATCTACACCGCCATGGGGCTGTTCTGGGGGGCGGGCGCGCTGCTCGGGCCTTCTCTGGCCGGGCTCGCGCTCGATCTCACACGGCATGGGCTGCCGGTTTTCGTCGCACTGGCCTGCGGTGCCTTCACGCTGTTCCTGCTGCGGAGCAAGGAAGCGCCGCGCCTCGGTGAAAGGGATTAGGCCGCGAAAGGCGGTGGCCCGGCGGCTTCAGCCCCTGGCGCGCCGGATCGCCGCCGTCGCCATCGCATCCAGCGCATTCAAAAACCGCGACTTGTCCGCCCCCGCCATGGCCGGCGGCCCGCCGCCCATGCCCATCTCCCGCAGATGCTGGGACACGGCGCGGCCGGCCATGGCGCTGCCGATATTGTTCTCGGTCCAGGGATGGCCCCGAAAATTCAGGGCGAAGGCGCCCTTGGCCAGGCAGCGGGCGGCCAGCGGGATGTCGGCGGTCAGGCAGATATCGGTGGGCGTCGCCTCATCCGCGATCCAGTCATCCGCCTTGTCCGCGCCATCCGTGACGATGACGATCCGCGTGCGCCCGCCCGGCGGCCGGATCGGGCGGGACCCGTTGGAGATGAAGATGGTCTCCAGGCAGAGCCGCCCCGCAACGCGCAGAACTTCGTCGCGGACGGGGCAGGCATCGGCGTCGACCAGGAAGCGCGGTTCGATCATCGCCCCTGCGTAGCGGGCGGCAGCTCCACCGCATAGGTCTCAAGCGCCGGGACGCTTCGGATCATGCGGCGCTCCACCATGAATCGCGCGAAACGTTCGTAGCGGTTGCGGTCCAGCGCGCCGGGGCTCAGCGAGAAGCGATTCGCGGTGCTGGCGAAGGCGCGGCGGTTCAGCTCGTTGTCCAGCTCCCGCCGCGGTCCCGCGATGAACATGCGCCAGGATTCCTCGGGGTTGTTCACCAGGAAGTGGGTCGCGGCCTCCGTCGCATCGATGAAGCGGCGCAGCAGCGGGTCCTGGGCGCGGTCGCGATGGGCGATGTAGATCAGCTCGTCATAGGCCGGCATGCCGTACTGCTCGGGGAAGAAGGCGCGGCCGGGGCGGTTCTCGATGTCGAGCTGGTGCAGCTCGAAGTTGCGGAAGCCGCCGAGGATGCCGTCCACCTGGCCGGACATCAGGGCGGAGGACAGGCCGAAATTCACGTTCACCAGCCGGATGTCGGCGACGGTGAGGCCCACCGTCTCCAGCATCGCGCCCATCGTCACTTCCTCGAACCCGGCGACGGAGTAGCCGATGCGCTTGCCGCGCAGGTCGGCGAGACTCCGCACCGGCCCGTCGCGCAGAACGGTCAGGGTGGAGAGCGGCGTCGCCACCAGCGTGCCGACGCGCATCAGGGGCAGGCCCTGTTCCACGGCCAGGTACAGGTTTTTCTGGTAGTAGACGCCGATATCGCCGCGCCGCGCGCCGATCAGCCGCGGCGGGTCGTTCGGATCGGCCGGCGCGATGACCC
Organism: Falsiroseomonas oleicola; assembly: GCF_019029495.1. Taxonomy (GTDB): domain Bacteria; phylum Pseudomonadota; class Alphaproteobacteria; order Acetobacterales; family Acetobacteraceae; genus Falsiroseomonas; species Falsiroseomonas oleicola. The sequence goes on along the minus strand of NZ_JAERQM010000006.1, from coordinate 64,088 downwards.
GCACATCGAGGCCGGCGCGGGCGAAGTCGCCACGCTCCTGCGCGATGATGATCGGTGCGTGGTCCGGGTTGATGAACCAGTCGAGCAGCACCGTCAGCGGCGCCGGCGCGGGCTGCGCCAGGGCGGCCAGGGGAGCCAATAGCGGCGCCAGCAGCAAAGCCAGCGCGGTGAGAAGGCGCTTCATGTCGTGACCTTTTCGGTGAGAAGGGAATCGGGCTGCCAGGGAATGGCGCGGCGCAGCAGCCAGTCGGTGGCGAACCACAAGGCGAGCGCCATCAGCATCAGCACGAAGAGCGCCGCGAACATCACATCCGTCTGGCTGCGCCCATTGGCGTGCAGCATCAGGTAGCCAAGGCCCGCGGAGGCTCCAACCCATTCGCCGACCACCGCGCCGATCGGCGCGACGGCGGCGGCGACGCGCAGGCCGGAGGCGAGCGAGGGCAGCGCCGCCGGCACGCGCATCCGCCACAGCAGGGCGAAGCGGCTGGCGCCCATGGTGGCGGCGAGGTCGAGCATGCCGGGCTCGGTGCGCCGCAGCCCGTCATAGAAGGCGGTGGCGACGGGGAAGAAGATGATCAGCGTCGCCATCGCCACCTTGCTGGCGATGCCGAAGCCGAGCCAGAGCGTCAGCAGCGGCGCGATGGCGAAGACCGGGATCGCCTGGCTGATCAGCAGCAGCGGCAGCAGCCAGCGCCGCCCCTCCTGCCAGGCCACCAGCACCAGCGCGGTGGTGATGCCGAGCAGCGCGCCCAGCGCCAGGCCGAGCAGGATCTCCGAAGCTGTGATCAGGGCATGATTGAAAATGCTGTCCCAGCGATCGAGCAGGGCGAGTGCAACGCGGCTCGGCGCCGGCAGCAGGAAGGGCGGCACCTCCGTCAGCCAGACGAAGCCCTGCCAGAGCAGCACCAGCCCGAAGGCGGCCAGAAACCCGCGGATCATGCCACCGCCTCCGACAGGCGCTCGAGCAGCGCGGCCTGGGCGGCGAGCAGCGCCGGATCGCCGGCCGGGCGAGGGGGCGCGCCTTCCGGCACCGGCACCGCCACCGGCACGGCCGGCGCGCCCGTCAGCACAAAGATCTGGTCGGCGAGGCGCAGCGCCTCCAGCGGATCATGCGTCACCAGCAGCACGGTGCGGCCGGCGAGCAGCCGGGCGGAGAGCGACTGCATGCGGTGCCGCGTCGGCGCATCCACGGCGCTGAAGGGCTCGTCCATCAGCACCATGGGCCGGTCTTCCATCAGCGTGCGGGCGAGGGCCACGCGCTGGCGCATGCCGCCCGAAAGCTGCGCCGGACACTTTTGCGAATCGGCGGGCGCCAGCCCGACCTCGGCGAGCATGGCCCGCGCCCGGGCCAGGTCCGGCGCCTCGCCCCGCAGATGGGCGCCGAGGGTGATATTACCGAGCACGTCGCGCCAGGGCGCCAGCAGATCCTGCTGCGCCATATAGGCGATGCGGCCGGGCAGGGGGGCGCCATCGGTGGCGGTGACGCTGCCGCCCGCCGGCACCGGCAGCAGCCCCGCGACCAGCCGCAGCAGCGTGGACTTGCCGGAGCCGGAGGGGCCGAGCAGCGCGGTGGTGCGCCCAGCCGCGACGGCGAGATCAAGCGCCCCCAGCACAGGCAGCCCCCCCAAGGAGAGGCCCCGCGGCAGCACAATACGGAATCCGGGTGAATCGAGGCCTTGCACGACACCGTTCCCTTCGCCGGCATGACCCGGATCAGGTTCGTGGGGTCGCGGGGACTGTCCCGCCTCTCAGCCCCCTATGGGCTCCCCCCGATGACGGGACCTGTATGCGATGGGCGGGCGCCCAGGGCAAGAGGGGTGCCGCAGGCCCGATCTCGTCCCCGCCACCCGCATCTGTAGCCTTCGGAACACTAGTAAGCTTGGCCTACAAGTATCTGATTTACAAAGAAAAAATTTGACGTCGTGGATCGCGGACGGTAGATCGGCGCCATGACCCCCGCCGCCATCACCATCCTCGCTTTGGGCATGTCCGTGGATGCCTTCGCCGCCGCGCTCAGCCGGGGCGCGACCGGGCAGCGCGTGCGGGTGACCGAAGCGCTGCGCACCGGCGCGGTCTTCGGCGCGGTGGAAATGGCGACCCCGGTGATCGGCTGGTCGGCCGGCCTGCTCGCCGCCGGCCGCATCGCCGAGTTCGACCATTGGGTGGCCTTCGTGCTGCTGGGCCTGGTGGGCGGCCACATCCTGCTCAGCGCGCTGCGGCGCGCGCCCGATGCGCCGGCGCCGGCACGCTCCGGCTGGATGCTGCTGGCGATTGCCTTCGGGACCAGCATCGACGCCATGGCGGTCGGCGTGTCGCTCGCGGTGCTGGACGTGAATATCTGGCTGGTCGCGCCGGCCATCGGGCTGGCGACCTTCATCATGGCCACCGGCGGCATGCTGACCGGCCGGCTGCTGTCCAGCCGCATCGGCCGGGTGGCGGAGCTGGTGGCCGGCGTGGCGCTGATCGGCCTCGGCACCTCCATCCTGCTCCAGCATCTGGGCGGCTGAGCGAAACCACACCATCTTGGGCGGGATGCACAGCGCCCTCCCCCTGCTCATCGGCTCCGAGATCTATCGTGGCTCCAGCTACGGACCGAAGCATCCGCTGGCGATTCCGCGAGTCTCCACCACGCTGGATCTGATCCATGCCATGGGCTGGGTAGCGCCGGAGCAGTATCGCGACAGCCCGCGCGCCACGCCAAAGGAACTGCTGCGCTTCCACACGCCGGACTATATCGCGGCGCTGATGGCCGCCGAGGCGACGCAGCAGGTGGACCCTGTCCACCGCGAACGCCACCGCATCGGCGCCGATGGCAATCCGATCTATCGGGAGGTCTTCTCCCGCCCCGCCACCAGTGCCGGCGGGGTGATGCTGGCGGCGGAGCTGACGCGGGATGGCGGGGTGGTGCATGTGCCGGGCGGCGGCACGCATCACGGCCAGCCGGACCGGGCCAGCGGCTTCTGCTACGTCAATGATGCGGCGCTGGGCCTGTACCGATGGCTCGACCTGGGCCTGACCAATATCCTCTACCTCGATATCGACGCGCATCACGGCGACGGGGTGGAGCACGCCTTTGCCCAGGATCCGCGGGTCTTCACCGTCTCGGTGCATGAGGCCGGGCGCTGGCCCAATACCGGCCCAGCGGAGAACCGCGCCGGCGGCCATGCCCGCAACCTGCCGGTGCCCGAGCAGTTCAACGACAGCGAGATGGATTTCCTTCTCCGCCACGCCATCCTGCCCATCCTCCGCCAGCGCCGGCCGCAGGCGGTGATGCTGCAATGTGGCGCGGATGCGATCCTGGAAGATCCGCTGTCGCGCCTGGCTTTGACCAATGCGGCGCATCGCGGCGTGGTGGCGGCGCTGATGGGGCTGGCGCCAAGGCTGATCGTGCTGGGCGGCGGCGGCTACAATCCCTGGTCGGTGGCGCGCTGCTGGGCCGGGGTCTGGGCGACGCTGAACCGGCTGCCCGTCCCGCCCCGCATCCCGCCGGCCGCCGAGGCTGTGCTGCGCGGCCTGGCCTGGACCCGCGCCGCCGGGCGCAATCCACCGGAGCACTGGTTCACCTCCATCGCCGATTCGCCCCGCCCCGGACCCGTGCGGCCGGAGATCCGCACCCTGGCGGCGAGGACGCTGGAGGATCTGCCCGAACCGCCTCCCGCGCTCGCTGAAACCGATGCTAGGATCACCGCATGATCACACGTCGCCCCCTGCTTGCCTCCCTCGGCCTGTTCGCGGCCGGCCATGCCCTGGCCCAGCCCGGGGTGGACCAGCCCCAGCCGAAGCTGCCGACCGAGCCGCTGGTCATCGTCACCCGCGACGGCACCCGCCATGCATTCCAGGTGGAGATGGCGGTCAGCCCCGACCACCAGATGATCGGCCTGATGTTCCGCCCGAGCGTCGGCGCCAATGAGGGCATGCTGTTCGACTGGGGCGCGCCGCGCGAAAGCAGCATGTGGATGCGCAACACCATCGCCGCGCTGGACATGGTCTTCATCGCCGCCGACGGCCGCATCCACCGCATCGCCGAACGCACCGTGCCCTACAGCCTGACCCCGGTGGATAGCCGCGGCCCGGTGCGCGCCACGTTGGAACTTCAGGCCGGAATCACCGAGAAGCTGGACATCCGCGTCGGCGACCGCGCTTTGCACCGCATCTTCGGCAATGCGCCCTGAGGCTTGCGCGCATGTCTTGTGAGCATGTCTTGCGAGCATACCTTGCCCTGGGGCGGCCGCGCCCGTAGTTATCCGCCATTCGGGGTGTGGCGCAGCCTGGTAGCGCGCCTGTTTTGGGTACAGGAGGTCCTCGGTTCGATTCCGGGCACCCCGATCCTCCGGCTTCCTTGACAGCCATGCGCCGGTCGCGCTCTATCCGCCCCGCAGAGACGCGTCCGGCATTTGGGGCGTCCGTTGAGGATGCCAGCGCAAATTCCCTCCATGGTCAAACACAAGTCCGGCGGCTGGCTCGAATCCATCAAGACGGTGGTCTATGCGGGGCTGATCGCCATCGGCATCCGCACGGTGGCCTTCGAACCCTTCAACATCCCGTCCGGCAGCATGATCCCCACCTTGCTGGTGGGCGATTACCTGTTCGTGTCGAAATATTCCTACGGCTATTCGCGGCATTCCATGCCGTTCAGCCCGAACCTGTTCGAGGGCCGCATCTTCGGCAGCCTGCCGGCCCGCGGCGACGTGGCCGTGTTCAAGCTGCCGCGCGACAACTCGACCGACTACATCAAGCGCATCATCGGCCTGCCCGGTGACCGCATCCAGGTCCGCGCGGGCGTGCTGTTTGTGAATGGCCAGTCCGTGCGGCGGGAACTGATCGGCCCCTTCACCGTGGATGGCGACGGCCCCCGGCTGGTGGTGCGCGAGTATCGCGAGATCCTGCCGCCGCAGGCGGGGGTGGAGCCACACGCCCACTACATCCTGGAAATGTCGGACGACCAGCCCTTCGACAATACCGACGAATACCGGGTTCCCGCCGGCCATGTCTTCGCCATGGGTGACAACCGCGACAACAGCCTGGACAGCCGGGCCCAGAATGCGGTGGGGTTCATCCCTGTCGAGAATCTGGTGGGCCGCGCGGAATTCATCTTCTTCTCCGTCGATGGCTCCGCCCGCTGGTGGGAGGTCTGGGCCTGGCCAATGGCAATCCGCTGGAGTCGCCTGCTCAGCGCGGTACGGTGACCACGCCGGACGAACTGCGCCCCGATCCAAGCCGCATCGAGCGCACCCAGCGCCGCAAGGACCGGAACCAGGCGCGGCGTGAGGCGGAGGCGGTAACCACCCGCGCCGGGCATGACGCGGCGCTGGGCGATTTCGCCGCCACTCTGCCGCATCGCTTCCAACGCCCGGAACTGCTGGTGGAGGCGCTGACCCATCGCTCCGCCGCCAATCCACAGCAGCAGCAGCTCGACAGCAATGAGCGGCTGGAATTCCTCGGCGACCGGGTGCTGGCGCTGGTCATGGCCGAATGGCTGGCCGAGCGCTTTCCGCGGGAGCGCGAAGGCGCGCTGGGCAAGCGCCTCGGCGCCCTGGTCTCGGCCGAGACGCTGGGCAAGGTGGCGGAACGCATGGACCTCGGCGCCGCGCTGCGGGTGCCGCTGGGGGAACAGCGCGCCGGCGTCATGGCCCGGCAATCCGTGCTGGCCGATGCGCTGGAGGCGCTGCTGGGCGCGCTCTATGTCGATGGCGGGCTGGATCCGGCGCGGCTCTTGATCCGGCGGGAATGGGAGAGCTTCCTGGAAGCCTCCTCCCGCCCGCCATCCTCGCCGAAAAGCCGGTTGCAGGAATGGACATTGGGGCGGGCGCTGGGCCTGCCCGACTATATCCTCGTCGCCACCACCGGCCCCTCCCACAGCCCCGTCTTCCGGGTGCGAGTCGTGGCGGCGGGGCAGGAGGCGGAGGCGACGGGCGACAACAAGAGGGCCGCCGAGCAGGCGGCCGCGGAGAAGCTGTTGACGATTTTGGGTGCGGCATGAGCGAGACGGAAACCCCCGTGGCCGTGGAGGGTCCGCGCCGCTGCGGATTGGTGGCGATTGTGGGCGCGCCGAATGCCGGCAAGTCGACGCTGGTGAATGCGCTGACCGGCACCAAGGTCACCATCGTCTCGCCGAAGCCGCAGACCACGCGCTTCCGCATCCGCGCGGTGGTCATGCAGGGCCTGGCGCAGATCGTGCTGGTGGACACGCCCGGCATCTTCGCCCCGCGCCGGCGGCTGGACCGCGCCATGGTCGCGGCGGCCTGGGGCGGCGCGCAGGATGCCGACCTGGCGGTGCTGATCGTCGATGCCCGGGCCGGGCTGACCGATGCGGTGCGGGAGATCGCGGAGAAGCTGAAGCACAGCAAGCGGCCCACCATGCTGCTGCTGAACAAGGCGGATCTGGTGGAGGCGCCGCGGCTGCTGCCATTGGCGCAGGCGCTGAACGAGATCGTCGATTTCCAGGAGACCTTCATGGTCTCCGCCCTGAAGGGCAGGGGTCTCGACCGGGTGCTGGAGGTGCTGGCGCGCAACCTGCCCGAAGGCCCCTGGCTGTTCCCCGAGGACGACCTCTCCGACCTGCCGCAGCGCATGCTTGCCGCCGAGATCGTGCGCGAACAGGTGCTGCGCCAGACGCATGAGGAAGTGCCCCACCATGCGACGGTGGAGACGGAAAGCTGGGCGGAGCGCAAGGACGGCAGCGCCCGGATCGACGTGACCATCTACGTCACCCGGTCCACCCAGAAGGCGATCCTGATCGGCGATGGCGGGGCCAAGATCAAGTCGATCGGCCAGTCGGCGCGACGGGAGCTGGAGGCGCTGCTGGAACGGCGCATCCATCTGTTCGTCAACGTCAAGGAGCGCGCGGGCTGGGATGAGGAGCGCGGGCGCATCCGCGCGCTGGGTCTGGAAGATCAGGGCTGAGCAGCAGGCGGGGCGTTCCGATGCTCCCGCCAATGCGCCCGCAGGTCCATCACCACCTTCGCCACCACCAGCATTGCCAGGGCGATGGTCGCGTCATTCGCGGCCATGGCGATGACGCCGCCGAAGATGATGACGAGGTGCAGCAGCACCACCCTTCCATAGGGCTGCTTCATCAGCGCCTTCGGCTCCACCCGCCGCCACTCGCCCTCGCCCAGGAAGTTCAGGGCGAAGGACAGGCCATGGCTGGCGACCAGCGCCAGCAGCGCCCAGGGCAATGCCTCCGGCGACACAAGCTCCACCACCGCCGCTTCCAGCGTCACCCCTCCGCCCAGCAGAAGGGTCAGGAAGGTGCCGTGGACGTAGGTGAACAGGCCGTAATGCACGGTGAAGAAGGGCATCAGGAACAGCATCTGCATCTCCCGCCGCCGCACCAGCACCGTGCCCATGCGCAGAAGCTGGAACAGGCCGATCAACACATTCTCGGCCCAGAACAGCAGCATCAGCTCATAGCTCGACCAGTAGCCCAGCAGCGCGCCGGCCAGCGGGATCAGGTTGGCCAGCACCAGCGCGATGGCGGAGGCGAGCAATGGGGTCTTCAGCCCGGCCAGCCTGGCGACGGCTCCGGCAGGGTTGGCTTGCATGCTGGCTTGGGGCTTCTTCATGAACCCTCCGGGGTTCCTCGCTTCCTGCGCGCTTCGGCGACGATCGGCAGGATGGTAGCGGAATCCGCCACGCCGCGGAGGGGGTGGCGGCGCATCAGGCGACGGCCTGCGCCGCCTTGTGCTCCGCCCAATGCGCGCGGAGGTCCAGGGCCAGCTTCACCACCACCAGCAGCGCCACGGCAAAGACGGGATCGCCCATCGCCGCCGCCAGCGAGCCACCGAAGATGAGGACGAGGTGCAGCACGACGATGCGCGGATAGGGTTTCACCATCAGCCCGATGCCATTCGCCTGGCGCCACTCACCCTGGCCCAGGAAGTTCACCACCAGCGAGAACACATGGCTGGCCAGCAATGCCAGCAACGGCCAGCGCAGCCCCTCCGGCGCCAGCAGGAAGGCCACCGCGCCGATCAGGCCCTCCCGCGGCGGTCCCAGGAAATCCACCACGAACATGCCATGCACGAAGGTGAATATGCCGTAATGCAGGGTGAAGAAGCCCATCAGCACCACCAGCGACCAGAGGCGCCTCAGCACCATCAGGCTGGCCATGCGCAGCAGCACCATGAGGCCGACGACGACGTTCTCGGCCCAGAACAGCAACACGATCTCATAGACCGACCAGTAGCCGAGCAGCGCTCCGCCCAGTGGCACCAGATTGGCCAGCACCAGCGCTGCGGAGGAGGCCATCAACGGCGGCACCAGCGCGCCGACCCGCGCGGTCGCGCCATTCGGGTTGGCCAGCGGGCCGGTGGCGGGCTTCTTCATGAATTCTCCCAGGCTCGTCGTATTCTGCCGGAACCGGCTTTCCAGTCCCTGGCCGAACGCCCACCTTGCCCGGTGTGAGTATCGAATGGACCGCCCCCGCCATCATCCTCGACGTCCGCCCGCATGGCGAGGGCGGCGCCATCGCCACCCTGCTGACCGAGGAACACGGCCGCCACGCCGGCCTTGCCAAAGGCGGCGCCTCCCGCGGCCAGGCGGCACTGTGGCAGCCCGGCAATCTGGTGGAGGCGCGCTGGGTGGCGCGGCTGCCGGAGCAACTCGGCGCGCTGAGCGCGGAGCTGGTGCACCCCGCCGCCGCGCTGGCCATGGAGGACCCGCTGGCGCTCGCCGCCCTGCGTTCCGCCTGCGCCGTGGCAGAGGCCGCGCTGCCGGAGCGGGAGGCGCATCCGCGGCTGTTCCACGGCCTGGTGGCCTTCATCGCCACCCTGACACGCGGTACGGAACTGGCCTTGCCGGACCTGGTGCGGTGGGAGGCCGATCTGCTGGCCGATCTCGGCTACGGGCTCGATCTCACCACCTGCGCGGTGACCGGCAGCCATGATGACCTGACCTTCGTCTCGCCGCGCTCCGGCCGGGCGGTGTCGGAAGCGGCGGCGGGGGAATGGCGCGACCGGCTGCTGCCGCTGCCGGCCTTCCTGCTGGGCCAGGGACCGTCCGGGCCGATGGACTGGGCCGCCGGGCTGCGGCTGACCGGGCATTTCCTGGCCCGCGATGTCTTCGGCGTGCAGCACCGGGGCCTGCCGGCGGCGCGCGACCTGTTGGTGGACCGGGTGGTGGCCCTGGCCTAGCCACGCTGCCTTTCCATCAGTCGAGCCGGGTCCCGATGCGGCGCAAATCCCGCGACCAGACGATGAAACGTGGCTGTGCGAGAACCCGCGTCATCGGCACGAAGCCGAAGGACCTCATGGCGCGCGAATCCAGGCTGTTGTCGCGGTTATCCCCCAGGACGAAAAGCTGCCTCTCCGGCACCCGGTATTCGGGCGTGTTGTCGAAGGGCTGCGTGTCATCCTGTTCCAGCACGTCGAAGATCACCTCAGCCTCGCCCGGCAGCGTCTCGCGGTAGCGTTGCATGACGCTGGGCATGCGGGTTTCGTCGACCTCATGGCTGCCGATGAATTCACGCGAAACCGGCTGGCCGTTCAGGTGCAGGCGGCCCTCGCGCAACTGGACCCGGTCGCCGGGCAGGCCGATGACACGCTTGACCCAGTCGGAACTGCCCGTGTCGCTGCGCCGGAAGATGATGATCTCGCCGCGGCGGAACAATTTCGGCACCGGGTCCCGGATCCTGCCGGCGAAGAATATGTCGCCGATCACCAAGGCGGGGGCCATGGAATTCGAGGCGATGCTGAACATCTCGGACCGGGCGGCAGTGGACCAGGCGCCCATCGGCAACCCGATCAGCAAGCCCAGCCAGAGGGACAGGGCGCGACATCGCCGAAATCCGGGCCGCGCCCGGGGTTGCGCCCGGTCGGCCCGGTCTGTTGCCCGCAGCAGACCCGCTCTTGGCGAGGGCGCGGTGCATCCCGCAGCGTCATCCGGCATGTGGTCTCCACGGGGTTTCATCGTATACCGCAATGAAAGCATGGAAGCGCGGTGGGCGCCATTGCCGGCGAAGGCACGGCTGGCCGCATGAAGCCCCTCAACAGCGAGGGTCGGCTGGGGTAGAAGGGGCGTTGGACCGGAACGAAGCGCGAATCACCACCCATGCCGGATGACATCAAGGCCCCACCACCGGGCTCCCCCGACAGTGGCGGCAATATGCGCGAGACCGGGCTGGCCGCGGCCCTGTCGGAACGCTACCTCGCCTATGCGCTGTCGACCATCGTCAGCCGCTCCCTGCCGGATGTGCGGGATGGGCTGAAGCCGGTGCACCGGCGGCTGCTCTACGCGATGCACCAGTTGAAGCTCGACCCCGCCGCCGGCTTCAAGAAATGCGCCCGCATCGTCGGCGACGTGATGGGCAAGTACCATCCGCATGGCGACAGCAGCATCTATGAGGCGCTGGTCCGCCAGGCGCAGGACTTCGCCGCGCGCTATCCGCTGGTCGAGGGCCAGGGCAATTTCGGCAATATCGACGGCGATAACGCCGCGGCCATGCGCTACACCGAGGCGCGGCTGACCGATGTCGCCCAGGCGCTGCTCGATGGCATCGAGGAGAATGCGGTCGATTTCCGCGCCACCTATGATGGTGAGGAAAAGGAGCCGCTGGTGCTGGCGGCGGCTTTTCCGAATTTGCTGGCCAATGGCGCGGCGGGCATCGCGGTCGGCATGGCCACCTCCATCCCGCCGCACAATGCCGGGGAGCTCTGCGCCGCCGCTTTGGTGCTGATCGAGAACCGGGAGGCCGGCATCGACGCCCTGCTGGCCCATGTGCAGGGTCCGGACTTCCCCACCGGCGGCCTGCTGGTGGAAAGCCGCGAATCGATGCGGGAGGCCTACGCCACCGGCCGCGGCGGCTTCCGGCTTCGGGCGCAGTGGACCGAGGAGAAGCTGAAGAACGGCACCTGGCACATCGTCGTCCACGAGATCCCCTACCAGGTCCAGAAGTCCCGCCTGATCGAGCAGATCGCGGCGCTGATGGAGGAAAAGAAGCTCCCCCTGCTGGGCGATGTGCGGGATGAAAGCACCGACAAGGTGCGGCTGGTGCTGGAGCCGAAGACGCGGGCGGTGGACCCCCGCCTGCTGATGGAGACGCTGTTCCGCAACACCCAGCTCGAAACCCGCTTCCCGCTGAACATGAACGTGCTGGACGCCGAGCGCACGCCCCGGGTGATGGGGCTGCGGGAGGTGCTGCTGTGCTGGCTGGACCATCGCCATGTGGTGCTGGTGCGCCGCGCCGAGCACCGGCTGGCGGCGATCGCACGGCGGCTGGAAATCCTCGCGGGCTATCTGATCGTCTACCTCAACCTGGATGAAGTGATCCGGATCGTGCGGGAGGAGGACAAGCCGAAGGAGGCGCTGATGGCCACCTTCAGCCTGACCGAGACCCAGGCCAATGCCATCCTCGACATGCGCCTGCGCGCCCTGCGCAAACTCGAGGAAATGGAAATCCGCAAGGAGCACAACAAGCTCAGCAAGGAACAGTCCCGGCTCCAGGGCCTGCTGTCCAGCGAGGCGAAACGCTGGGCGGCCATCGCCGATGAGGTGCGGGAGACGCGTCGGCGCTTCGGCGAGGAGACGGAGCTGGGCCGCCGCCGGACCATCCCCGGCACGATCGAGGCGACCGGCCCGGTGGACGAGACCGCCTTCATCGAGCGCGAGCCGATCACCGTCATCCTGTCCGAAAAAGGCTGGATCCGGGCGCAGAAGGGCCATCTGGGGGCGGATGCGGAGCTGCGCTTCAAGGAGGGCGACAGCCTGAAACAGGCCATCCATGCGGAGACCACCGACCGCATCGTGGTGCTGGCGACCAATGGCAAGGCCTATACCGTGAAGGCGGATTCCCTGCCGCGCGGCCGCGGCGATGGCCAGCCGGTGCGGCTGCTGCTCGACCTCGGCAATGGCGACGATGTGGTGACGCTTTTCATCCATCGCGACGGCCGCCGCTTCCTGGTCGCCGCCACGGACGGCAAGGGCTTCGTGGTGAAGGGCGAGGAGCTGCTGGCGGAAAAGCGCACCGGCAAGCAGGTGCTGGTGATGGACACCGCGATGGAGGCGCTGCTCTGCATCCCGGCGGAGGGTGACAGCGTGGCGACCATCGGCAGCAACAACCGCCTGCTGGTCTTCCCGCTCTCCCAGGTCCCGGAGATGACGCGTGGCCGTGGCGTGCAACTCATGCAGTTGCGTGACGGCGCCACCCTGCAGGACGCCAAGGTGTTCACAGCCAAGGAGGGTCTCTCCTGGCGCTATGGCGGCGGGGTGAAGGTGGAGACGGACCTGCGCACCTGGTCCGGCCAGCGCGCCGGCGCCGGCAAGATGCCGCCGGACCGCTTCCCGAAGAGCCGCAAGTTCGGGGTTTGATTCCGAACTCGACATGAAACGGCCCACCATGCTGTGCTCCCCTGGCCGGGGAGGACCGCATGGCCAAGAAGCCGAAGAAGACCGCCAAGGGCGGCGCCGCTACCATCACCTTCGCCACCAATCGCGCCAGGATGGATGCCGGCTTCGGCATGAATGCCGAGGAAGCCGCGCCGTCGCGCCTGCTGCTGGGCGAGGTGGAGGTGGAACTGCTGGGCAAGCCGGAGGCGACGGAGGCGGGACGCGACCTGATGCGGACCCCAGATATCACGGGCCTCGATGATTTCGCCGATCCGACGCGCGGGGATTGCGCCCAGACGCTGGATGTCTGGCTGACGCGGGCCGCGGCGACCAAGGCGCTGCCGCTGCTGTTCATCCACGGCTTCTCCAACAGCTTCGAATCAGCCGTGAAGCGCGCCGTGCAGATCTCTGAATTCTATGGTGCGGAAGGGCTGGCGCTGGCACCGCTGGTGTTTTCCTGGCCCTCCGACGGCAAGCTGATCGCAGCGGATTCCGGCGGCTTCATCGGCGGCGCAAAGGAGCAGTACTGGCGTGACCAGCGGGACGCCGCGGCCGCCGGCCCGGCCCTGGCGCGCCTGCTGGCGCAAATCCGCAATGCGCGGGCGAGGGTGGCCGGGGAACCACCGCGCCTGGCCCTGCTGGCCCATTCCATGGGCAACCACGCCCTGGCGCATGGGCTGCTGTCGCTCGACAATGGCCTGATGACGCGGGAAATGCGCGGGCTGTTCGGCCATGCGGTGATGGCCTCCGCCGATGTCGATGCCGGCGCCTTCGCCCCGGGCATGTCGCTGCGCATATTGGCCGACCTGGCGGAGCAGGTGACGGTGGCGATCAGCCGCGACACCACGCTGAGCCTGGCGAGCAGGATCGCCAATCATGGCAGCCGCCGGCTGGGCCATTTCGGGCCGGACGACCTCGCGGTGCTGCCGGCGAATATACAGGTGGTGGATTACTGGCCCGGCCTGTCCTGGGCCACCCCGGGGCAGGTGCTGCCGACGGGGGGCTCGGAATACGACCTGATCCAGCATCAATGGTACCGCAACGACATGGGCGCCCGGGGTGATCTGGTCGCTGCCCTGGCCGGAAAGCCGACCCCGCGCCGCCAACTGCTGGCGTCGGAGGAGCAATTGGCAGGGGGTGAATTCCGGCGGCACGCCACGCTGCAGCTGGCCTAAGCTAACCCGTGTCTAAGCTAACCCGTGTCTAAGCTAACCCGTGATGGTCAGCTTTTCCTCGGGCGCCAGCGCCTCGCTATGGTCCTGGTGCTCGCTCAGCACCCGCCAGACGCCGCCCGCCAGGGTCTCGCTCGGCCGGAAGCGGGCCTTGTAGGACATCTTGGTGCTCTGTGGCACCCAGTAGCCGAGATAGACATAGGGCAGCGCCAGCGCCCGGGCGCGGGCCACCAGCCACAGCACGATATAGGTGCCCAGGCTGCGGCGGCCCGGCTCGGCCTCGTAGAAGGAATAGACGGCCGACAGGCCGTCGGAGAGCCAGTCGGTCAGGCAGGCGGCGACCAGCCGGCCGGTCTGGTCGCGGAATTCGACCACGCCGGTGGTGATCGGCGTGTCCTCGACCATCGCGCGATAGTCGTAGAATCCCATCGCCGCCATGTCGCCATCGCCGTGGCGCGCGCCCTGGTAGCGCTGGAACAGGCTGAACTGCTCGGCGCTGGCCCGCGCCGGCAGCTCCGCGGCCGTCAGATCGGCATTCTGGCGAAAAACACGGCGCTGGGTGCGATCCGGCAGGAAGGCGCCGGCGACGATGCGGATCGGGATACAGGCGCGGCAGCCCGGGCAGACCGGCGAATAGGCGATGTTGTGGCTGCGGCGGAAGCCGGCGCGGGACAGGCGGTCATGCAGCGGCTCCGCTTCCGCGCCCGACAGCTCGGTCACGATCTTCCGTTCCGTCCGCCCGGCCAGATAGGGGCAGGGTAGCGGCGCGGTCGTGTAAAAGAATTGCGGACGGCGTGCGGGGCGATGGAGCATCTGATTGCGGGAGAGTGTCGGCCTTCGCCGGCCGCAAATCAACCATCCTCGGCGGCGAGACCCCGGGGATTGCGCGCCTTTTCCAGATAGGCGCTGCGCACCACCAGCGTGTCCGAGAACAGGTCGTGCAGGGTGCGGTGGCGGGAGGAGAACAGCGCCGCCAGAAGCGGCATGCCACCGGCCATCCAGGACAGGGCGTAGAGCGTGGTGGCGGTGAAGGCCTGGCCCAGGCTCGGCGCCGCGCCATCCACCTCCGACCGCACCGCCAGACCCATCACCGCCTGTCCCGGCGTGGCCGAGAGCGGGGAGGCGATGGACAGCGTGCCATAGAGAATCGGCAGCAGCAGCGCCCAGGGCAGCAGCAGCAGACCCCCCGCAAACCCCAGCGTCAGCATGGCGAGCAGCGCGGCCCCGCCCCAGACCAGCCAGGACAGAACCAGCAGCAGCGCCGCGTCGATCACCCAGGCGGTGATCCGGCGCCCCGGCACGCTGTCGAAAGGACCTGGGGACTGGGACAAAAGGCTGCTCCGGCGCGGTTCACGGGGTAAGGCGTATCGAACCGGACTCGACCTCCGGCTGCCTTCCGAGCCTCAGAACGTCACCGGATCGCCATGGTTGCAGCAGCGATGCGAAATTGTCTGACATGGGGTGACCCGATTGGCCGGTGGCGATCATGGCCAGAAGCCCATCCGCATCCGCCAGATCCGCCACCATGCGCAGCCCCGCCCCATGCAGATGCGCGAAGGGATTGGCGCCAGCCTCCCGCATGCCGCCACGGGACAGGGTCTCGTTGTCGCCGCCGGTGGGCACCTCCAGCCGCGTCAGCCGGCCCAGCAGGGGGACGAAGCGCAGCAGCGGGTGTTCGAAGGCGGCGACATGGGCGGTGCCCCAGCGCCAGGCGGTGGGGTCGCTGCCCTGCGCCGAGTCCAGTTCCGCCACCGCCTCGCCCAGTGCGCGGGACAGCAGAGGGCCGCAGCCTTCAGCCCCGCACCAGGCAGTTCCGCGGGCCTGGTCGAGCAACAGCCGGGCCAGGAATTCCGGCCCAGCCGCCGTGCCCTCCGGCGCGCCGCCTTGCTGCAGCACCAATTGGCGGAAGCGGCGCAGCCAGGCGTGGTGGATCAGCGGCTGCGGTGCATCGGCGCGCATCGCGCCGTCCCAATCCGCCAGCAGCGCATGGGCCCGCGCGGCAAGGCCCGCCGGCGGCGTCACCGCCCGCAGCACCGGCAGCAATTCGCGCGCGAGCGGCGAGACCACGTCGTTCTGCATGGCCGCGAAGCCGGCGGCATCGTGGCGGGGGCGCGCGGCCAGCAATTCGCGGATGCGGCGCAGGCGCCAGTCGCCGAACCAGTCCCGCCCGAGGAAGACCGGATGGTCCGCCGGGGCCGCGCGGGAATTGGCATTGGCGATCAGGCCCGATTCCGGATCCTCGATATGCGCCATGGCGTCGAAGGGCACGAAGCCCTGCCAGTCCATGCTGCCATCCCAGCCCCGCGCCGGCAGGCTGCCATCGCCGCTGGCACGGATCGGCGTGCGGCCGACCAGGTATTGCGCGATCCGGCCGGCGGCATCGGCCACCAGCAGGGTCTGCGGTGGGCTGCTGAACAGGGACGCAGCGTCACGCGCCTCCGCGACCGAAGTCGCGCGGTTCAGCCGCAGCAGGGAGGCGGCGGCGGTGTCATCCGGGGCGAGATTCGCCATGGCGACGGCCAGCACATGGCCCTGCGGGGTTTCCGCCGGGTCGAGGTCGGAGATCACCGGGCCGTGCCGCGTCTCCCGCACCCTCAGCACCTCCGCCTCCTCCTGCCCACGCACCGAGATGCGTTCCTCGCGCAGGGTGAAGGGGCGGGGGCCATCGGGGGTGAGATAGGCGTCGGGTCCGGCCAGACGCTCCACGAAGACGTCCTGCGTGTCCGAATGGGTGGTGGTGAAGCCCCAGGCGAGGGACTGGTTGCGGCCGATGACGATGCCGGGCACGCCGGGCGCGGTGGCACCGGCGCGGAACTGGCCGTCCGGCAGCTCGATCCGCGCCAGATACCAGAGGACCGGCGCGTTGAAGCCGAGATGCGGGTCGTTCGCCAGCAGCGGCGCGCCGCTGGCGCTGCGACCCGGCGCAACGGCCCAGGCGTTGGAGGCCGAGCCGGGCAGGGGCGCGTCCTGGCCAAAGACCGGGATCGCGGCCAGGATGCGGTCCAGGTTCAGCCCCGGCGGCAGGGCGGCGAGGTCGGCGCGGCCCGGGCTGGCATCGCGCGGCCAGAGGTCCTCGACCTTGTCCGCCGGCAGCGCGGCTTCCAGCCGCGCCCGCTCCAGCTCCCGTCGCCAATTGCCCGACAGCCACAGGCCCATGACCTTGCCCCAGAGCAGGGAATGGGCGGGTCGCCAGGGCTCAGGCTCCCCCATTACCAGGAATTCCGGGGCGGCGAGGCGGCCGCGAATGGCGATCAGCGCATTCACCCCCTCGGCATAGGCTTCCAGCATGGCGCGGGTCTCGGGATCGAGCGCCGCGAAATCCGCCTCGGCCCGCTGCATCAGGCCGAGGGTGCGAGAGAAGCGGTCGAGGCGGAGCGCGGAGGCACCGCCGATCTCGGCCAGCCGGCCGGCGGCGCTGCGGCGCATCGCCTCCATCTGGAACATGCGGTCCCGCGCATGCAGGTAGCCCAGCGCCCGGGCCGCATCCTGTTCATTCTCCGCGCGGATGCGGGGAATGCCGTGGCTGTCGAGGCTGATGGCGACCGGCGCGGACAGGCCCGGCAGGGTCTGCTCCTCCCGGATATCGGGCAGGGAGGTGAAGACCAGCGCCGCCGCGAAGGCGACGCCCAGGGCGGCGATCAGGACGCCGAAGGGGATCAGGCGGGCGAGGAAGCCGAGGAGGAAGCGCATGGGCCGCCAGATGGACCGGATGCGGCGGGAAGGGAAGGGTTGGGTGACATCCAGACCCGGGATGATCAAAGTCACACCAAGCACATTGCGAAGTTGCAAGATTCAAGATAATGGATTCGAAGCTACAATGAGAATAATGTAACAGGAGGCGCGCGTGACCGACGATCAGCCAAGCTGGCAACATGCGCTAAGTGCGAGGGACGATCTATCCCAGTATGGCGATAATGCAATAGGATTATTCGCGCTTAATTTAAGATTTGCAATAGATGATATACACAGCGTAGCCGCGGAGTCAGTGACCGACGGCAGTGATGACAAAAAATGCGATATAATTTTTATTGATCGCGACGAAGGTGTGGCGATTATAGCGCAGTGTTATTGTTCAGCGAAAAACAGAAGTAGCGCTCCCGCGAATAAGGCGGCTGATTTAAATACCGCTATCGGTTGGCTCCTTCAACGGGAGCTACATGATTTGCCCGAAAGGCTGCAATCTGCCGCTGGAGCGCTGCGCTCAGCAATTGTTGGCGGAGATATCAAGCGAGTTGAAGCATGGTATGTGCACAACCTCCCAGAATCCACCAATGTCAAAGATGAACTCTCAACGGTAGAATCCACGGGGCGGCATCTTATAAATGCGTTGTACTCTAACTCTAATGTCACCTTAAGCGCTTTAGAGGTGGGCCTTTCCACCATTGAAGACATGTACCAGGAGACGCTGTCGCCTATACTCGTAAATGAAGAAGTAGTTATCGAAATTCAGGCAGGCTTCGAAATAAAAAATGAAAACTGGAAAGCTTATGTGACCGCAATACCAGCACGAAATCTCTATCGCCTATTCAAAAAACACCGCACCAAGCTTTTTTCGGCCAATGTCCGAGATTACTTGGGGTCTCGCCAAAGTGACGCGAACATCAATAACGGAATCAAAAAGACAGCAGAAACAAAACCTGGAGATTTCTGGGCATTTAATAACGGCATAACGGCTCTTACTCACGAATTTTCGTCAGAAACCGTTAAGGGAAAACTTCAGCTTCGCATCAAAGGCATTTCCATTGTCAATGGAGCGCAAACAACGGGCGCAATTGGTTCACTGCCCAAGCTTCCCAATCCGACCGCACTGGTCCCTGCGCGGTTTGTAGAAACCAAGAATGCCGACCTAGTCTATGATATAATTCAATTCAATAATTTGCAGAATAAGGTCACAGCGTCCGATTTTCGCAGCACCGATAGAATTCAGAGAAGGTTGAGGGAGGAAATAGGAGAAATTCCCAGCGCGAAATACGAAGGCGGGCGTCGGGGAGGTCATCGCGATTTGATTGCAAGAAACAAAAATCTGCTACCTTCGTACACCGTAGGGCAAGCTCTCGCGGCTGTTCATCAGGATCCTGTTGCCGCCTACAACCAAAAGAGCGACATCTGGATACAAGATAATTTGTATTCCAGGTTTTTTAACGAACGCACCACCGGCGCTCACCTCGTTTTTTGCTACGCGCTTTTGCGATCGGTGGAGAATTCAAAAAAACACCTTGTTGCGCGATCAAAATCTGATGTGGGGCTTACTGAGCAGGAACAGGAGCTTCTTTCGTATTTCCGGCATCGAGGATCAACATATCTTTTTGTGTCCGCCGTCGCTTCGTGCCTAGAAACTTTTCTCGGAAAAAGGATTGCATCGACTTCACGCATCTCCTTTGGCAATAAGGTTTCGCCGCAGCAGGCGACGCAGCATTGGGGTGACATAGTTCAGACTGTCTCGCCGTTTTGCCAGCATCTTCTCGACGTCCTTGGCGATGGGCTGAAGAGTAACGAGCGGGCAAGCAAATCTATTAGTCTTTTCCGAACACTTGTGCAGGCTACCGCGGGATCGAATGCGGAAACCTACCGAAAGTTTGCAAAACATGTCCAGACACAGAAATAGGCGATTGATGCCGCCATCAAAATGGCTCGCGGAACAGCCGTGGCCATTTTGATGGCAGTGCGGTCTTTTAGCCCATATTCACCATGATCGTCTTCTTATGGGTGAAGTGTTCCAGCATCGCCTCCAGCGAGGCTTCCTTGCCGAGGCCGGAGGACTTCACGCCGCCGTAGCTGAGGTTGGCCTGCACCACGAGGTTCTGGTTGATCTGCACCAGCCCCGCCTCCAGCCGGTGCGCGAGGTCCAGGCCGATCTTCAGGTTGTTGGTCCAGAGGCTGGCCGCCAGGCCGTATTCGGAATCATTCGCCTCCGCCAGCACCGTCTCCGCATCGTCGAAGGGCTGGATGACGGTGACCGGGCCGAAGATCTCCTCCCGCACCAGGCGGCTCGACCCATCGAGGCCGGTGAAGATCACCGGCCGGATGAACAGGCCCTTCTTCAACGCGGGGTCGGCGGGCATGGCGGAGCAGACCAGGGCGTTGGCGCCCGGAGTCTTCGTGCCTTCATCGATAAAAGCCTGGACCTTGTCGAACTGGCCCTGGCTGATGATGGTGCCGATGTCGGTCTTCTCATCCAGCGGGTCGCCCATCACCATCTTGTCAACGGCGTCCTTCATCGCG
This sequence comes from Falsiroseomonas oleicola, assembly GCF_019029495.1. Taxonomy (GTDB): domain Bacteria; phylum Pseudomonadota; class Alphaproteobacteria; order Acetobacterales; family Acetobacteraceae; genus Falsiroseomonas; species Falsiroseomonas oleicola. The sequence continues at coordinate 44,370 of NZ_JAERQM010000006.1, read as the reverse complement.
CTGACGAAGCGGTCGAAGATCGGGCGTTCGACATAGATGCGGCTGGCGGCCGTGCAGCTCTGCCCCTGGCGGGTGAAGCGCATGGAGGTGATGGCGCCGGAGACCGTCTTGTCGAAGTTGCAATCGGCGAAGACGATCATCGGTGACTTGCCGCCGAGCTCCAGCGTCACCGGGATCAGCTTCTCGGCGGCGGCCTTGGCCACGATCTTTCCGGTCTCGACCGAACCGGTGAAGGTCACCTTCCTGACCAGAGGATGCGCCACCAGCGGCGCGCCGCATTCCGGACCCTGGCCGGAGACCATGTTGAACACGCCCGGCGGCAGGATGCGGTTCATGATCTCGCAGATGCGCAGCACGGCGAGCGGCGCTTCCTCGGCCGACTTCACGACCACGGCATTGCCCGCCACCAGCGCCGGCGCGACCTTCAGCGCCATCAGCAGCATCGGCACGTTCCAGGGGATGATGGCGCCGACCACGCCCAGCGGCTCCCGCACCGTCACCGACAGCACATCGGGGGCGAAGGGCACGCTCTCGCCCTTCAATTCGCCGCCGAGCCCGCCGAAGAATTCGAAGACATCGGCCACGACATTGGCCTCGACGCGGGATTCGGTGCGCAGCGCCTTGCCGGTCTCCAGCGCGATCAGCAGGCCGAGCTCATCGACATGGGTGCGGATGGCCGCCGCGCAGGCATGCACCAGGGCGCCACGCTTGCGGGCCGGCACCTTGGCCCAAGCCTTCTGGGCCTTGGCCGCATCCTGTACGGCGGCATCCACATCCGCCGCATCGCCTTCCGCCGCGGTGGCCACCTGCGCGCCTGTCGCGGGATTGACCACGGCAAAGGTCGCGCCGGACCCGGCGGGCACATAGCGCCCGCCGATGAAATGCAGGCCGGACATGGCCTTGGCCAGGGCGAAGGGATCGGTGCTCGGGGCTTCGGGCGTCGGATGGGTGTAGGCAGGCATAAGGAACGTCTCCGGGATTTGCGCCCAGGCATAGACCTGGGCGCGTCCGGAGGGAACCGCTCAGCTCCTCTGGATGCGGAGTCCCGCCCGCTGCACCACGCCGCGCCAGCGCGCGATCTCGGCGCGGACATGCGCCGCGGCACTTTCCGGCGTGCTGTCCGCGATCGGCTCGGTGCCGATCTCGGACAGGCGGCGGCCGAGTTCCGGCTCGGCCACCGCCGCGTTGAAGCCGGCATTCAGCCGCGCCAGCACGGCGGGCGGCGTGCTGGCCGGCGCGGTCGCCATGATCCAGGTCTCGGCATCCAGATCGGCGATCTCCAGCTCGGCCAGGGACGCGATGTTGCCGTAGCGGCCGCCGGGGCGCTTCGTGGCCCGGGCCAGGGCGCGCACCCGGCCATCGGCCAGGGCGCCGGCCAGCGTCGGGATGGATTCGATGGTGTAGCCGACCTCGCCGGTCAGCAGCGCCTGCAGCGCCGGGCCGCCGCCGCGATAGGCGACATGCTCGACCTGGGCGCCGATTTCCGACTTGAACCACTCGCCGGCCAGATGCGGCATGGAGCCGACGCCGGCCGAGGCATAGTTGTGCCGCCCCGGCTCCCGCTTCAGCAGATCGACCAGCGCCTTCGCGTCCCGCGCCGGATGGTCGGCACGGACCGCCAGCACGAAGGGGGTGACGCCCAGCAGCGCGACCGGGGCGAAATCCGCCACCGCATCATAGGGCAGGTCGTCGAAGACGGCCGGATTGACGCCATGGGTGGAGGCGACGGCAAACAGCAGCGTCTGCCCATCCGGCGTGGCGCGGCGCACCTGGTCGGCGGCGGTGGCGCCGCCGGCGCCGGGGCGGTTTTCCACCACCATCGGCACGCCAAGGTGATGCGCCGCGCGGGGCGCGATCAGCCGGGCGCCGAGATCGGTGGTGCCGCCGGGGGCGAAGGGAACCACCAGGCTGATGGGGCGGCCCTGCGCCAAGGCGGGCGCGGCCAGGCAGGTGAGGCTGGCGGCCAGCAAGGCGCGACGGCCCGGTTGCTGTGCGGGCATGGAACATACTCCTTTGCGGCCTCGTCGGGCCGGCACGAGGGGTTTGGGGGTGATCGACGGCGGCGCGGCGCACCGCTGCGAGGACAGCACCCTTCAGGGTGACCGCGGGCGAGGGGTGGTGACGCCCGGGCCGGGGCTGCTGTAGCCATGTTCCGTGACAGACGTCGGTCGTCTGGATGGCGGCCCGATGACGCCGGCGGTCGCGACCCCTCCGGGCTTGCCCTGCCAGGGCGGCCCGCCTAAGCAATTCGCAATCTGGAGGCACCTCATGACATCCCCGACCGGCCCGCTTCGCGGCCTTCGTGTCCTCGACCTGACCCGCGTGCTGGCTGGCCCCACCTGCACCCAGATGCTGGGCGACCTCGGGGCCGAGGTCATCAAGATCGAGAAGCCGGAATCGGGCGACGACACCCGCGGCTTCGCGCCGCCGGTGTGGCCGGAGACGACGGAAAGCGCCTATTTCCTAGGGGTCAACCGCAACAAGAAGTCGCTCACGCTCGACATCTCCAAGCCCGAGGGCCAGGCGATCGTGCATGAGCTGCTGGATGGCTGCGACATCCTGGTGGAGAACTTCAAGGTCGGCGCCCTGGCCAAATACGGGCTGGGCTTCGAGCAGCTCAGCCAGAAGTTCCCTGGCCTGATCTATTGCTCCATCACCGGCTTCGGCCAGACCGGCCCCTATGCGCCGCGCCCGGGCTATGATTCGCTGATCCAGGCGATGGGCGGCGTCATGTCCCTGACCGGGGAGCCGGATGGGCTGCCGCAGAAGGTGGGCGTGCCGGTGGCGGACCTGTTCGCCGGCCTCTATGGCTGCATCGGCATCCTGGCGGCGCTGCGCCACCGGGAACGCACCGGCCAGGGCCAGCAGGTGGATATCGGCATGCTGGATACCAGCGTCGCCTGGCTGGCGAACCAGGGCATGAACTACCTGGCGACCAAGGAAAACCCGCCCCGCCTGGGCAACCAGCACCCAAATATCGTGCCCTACCAGGTGTTTCCGACGCGGGACGGCCACATCGTGCTGTCCGTCGGCAATGACCCGACCTTCGCCCGCTTCTGCGAGGTCACCGGCCAGCAGGCGCTGCTCTCCGATGAGCGCTTCGCCACCAATGCCGCCCGCGTCGCCAACCGCCAGTTCGTGACGGAGACGCTGACCCCGGTCATGCAGCAGCGCAGCACCGACGAATGGGTGGCGGCGCTGGAACAGGCGAAAATCGGCTGCGGCCCGATTAATACATTGGAAAAAGTGTTTGCGGACCCGCATGTGCAGGCGCGCAAGGTGGTGGTGGAGATGGCGCATTCCTCCGGCGCCACGGTGGAGGTCATCGCCAATCCGGTGCGCCTGTCCTCCACGCCGCCGGACTATCGCGTGCCGCCGCCGCAGCTTGGCGAGCATTCGGAGGAAGTGCTCTCCGGCCTGCTCGGCATGAGCGAATCGGCGATCCAGGCGCTGCGGGACAAGGGCATCGTCTGAGATGCGCCATGGCAGGCTGCGCTACCTTCTTGGCGCGGCCTTCCATGGCCTGGCCTGGACCGAATGGGGGCCGGAGGGAGGCGCGCCGGTGGTCTGCCTCCACGGCCTGACCCGCAATGGGCGTGACTTCGACACCTTGGCGGAGGCGCTGGCCGGGCAGGGGCGGCGGGTGTTCTGCCCGGACCTGCCGGGGCGCGGCGCCTCCGACTGGCTGCCTGATCCGCGGCTCTATGTGCCGCCGAGCTATGTGGTCGCGCTGGGGCATCTGCTGGCGCGGCTGGAGGGGCCGGTGGACTGGGTCGGCACCTCGCTGGGTGGCATCTGCGGCATGCTGCTAGCCGCCGCACCTGGCACGCCGATCCGTCGCCTGGTGCTGAACGATATCGGCAGCCATGTGCCCGCCGCCGCCGCCGCGCGCATCGCCGCCTATGTGCGGGAAGACCCGCGCTTCGAGGATCTGGCGGGGCTGGAGGCGCATCTGCGGCAGGTGCATGCCCCCTTCGGCGCGCTCACCGACGCGCAATGGCGCCATATGGCGGAAACCAGCGCCCGCCGCCTGCCGGAGGGCGGCATTGCCAGCCACCACGACCCGGCGATCGCCGTGCCCTTCGCCGCGGCCGCCGAAGGACCGATCGAGCTCGGCATGGTGTGGGACCGGGTGGCGGTGCCGACGCTGGTGCTGCGCGGCGCGGAGAGCGACGTGCTCGAAGCCGGGGTTGCGGCCCGGATGGCGGCGCGGCCCGGCGTGGCGCTGCGCGAATTTGCCGGGGTTGGCCATGCACCGGCCCTGCAGGCGGCGGACCAGATCGCGGCCGTGGCCGGCTTCCTGGCCGCCTGAGCTTCCGCCGCAGCCTTCTCTAGTCCTTATCCTGTGCCATCCGCCGGGCGGCGTAACCGGTCAGCAGCGCCCCGACCAGGCAGGTCAGGAAGATCGTGATGATGATGGCATCGGCCGTCACGGCATCGATGAGATCGAGCTCCATGCCGATCACCATGACCGCCAGGGTCGCGGCCGCCTGCGGAAAGGACAGGCTCGCAATGGCCAGACCCTCGACGCGGGAATAGCCGAACAGGCGCATGGCGGCCGCCGCCGCCAGCCCCTTGGTGAGGATGATCAGCGCCACCAGCGCCACCGCGAGCAGCCATGTCGCCGGCTGCTGCAAGGCTTCGAGGTTCAGGCGCATGCCCGTATCGACGAAGAAGAAGGGGACGAACAGCATCCGGCCGACGAATTCGAGGTGATGCTTGAGCTCCTCCCGCCGGTGCAGCGCCCGGTTCAGGCAGAGGCCGGCCAGGAAGGCGCCCAGGATATCCTCCGTGCCGATCGCCTCGGCCAGGATGGACAGCAGCAGCAGGACGGCCAGCAGGAACAGCGCCTTTTCCGAGCGCGTATGCAGCTCCGTCGTCAGGACGAAGCCCGCGATCCGCGGCACCGTGGCCAGCGCCACCACCGCCAGAGCGGTGAGCGAGACGATGGGCACCAGCCAGGACCAGCCACCTTCACCGCCTGCCGCATTGATGACCACGACCAGCACCAGGAGCGAGGCGGTATCGGTCAGCAGGGTGCCGCCCGTTGCCGCCACGATCGGGCGGCGTCCCGCCAGGCCCAGACGGCTGACCATCGGATAGGCCACCAGCGTATGCGATGAGAGGGCGGCGCCGAGCAGCAACGCGCCATAGGTCTCAAGCCCGAAGAGCAGCCCGACGCCGAAGGCCGGCAGGAAGGAAAAGGCGAAGGCCATGCCGCCGAAGGACGCCGCTTCGCGTTTCCGGTCCCGCACAAGGTCCAGGTCGATCTCTGCGCCGGCAATGAACATGATGTAGAGCAGCCCGATCGAGCCAAACAGCCCCACCACCGGCTCGGTCGGCAGGATGCCGGTGCCACCTGGCCCGATGATCATGCCCAGGATGATCAGGCCGATCAGGCCCGGCACCCGCGTCCGCTCGAAGGCCAGTTGCACGAGCAGCGCCGCCACGACGACGACGGCGAACTGGATGATGATGTCTTCGACGGGAAGCTCAGGCAGCATGTCGACCTCCGGCATGGCGTGCCCGTCAAGCTGTCGCCGCGCTCCGGCCGACCAGGTCGGGTTCAGACGCTCGTCGTGCGGGTGGCATCTTCGCCATCACCCGCCGCAGGCCGCCTCGGTCAACTCCGTCGCTGCCTGTAGGTTGCCGCCTGGGTCGCGAGATCGTCGAGTCGCGGACGGCTCAGCTGGATTGGCGCCGGAGGAGGCCGGCAGTGGCCTTGGGCGGGCTGGCATCCTTCAGCCGCATCAGCCGCACCCGCACCGCAAGCTCCTGCCATCGGGACAGAGCACCGGGCGGTGGAGCGGGCAAGGCGGGCAGATGGATCGAACTGTCCGGCCCCAGCGCCGCAAGCCTCGCGCGCCGCGCAAGCTGCAGCCGCCACCAGGCCAGTGCCTTGGCCTCCCCATCACGCGCATGGGTATAGGCCAGACGCGCCTCGACCTCCGCGCGCTGGGCGCGGATGTCAGAGAGGGCGGCGCTGCTCATGCTTCCCGATCTCGCATTGCAGCATCCTAGCGCCGCAAGCCTGATCGGTTCAAGCAAACTGCGCCGGCTACAGGCCCCGCAACCGCTGCGCCGCCTCCACCGCGAAGTAGCTCAGCACACCATCGGCGCCGGCGCGCTTGAAGCCCAGCAGGCTCTCCATCATCGCTCGGTCGTGGTCCAGCCAGCCATTGCGGACGGCTGCCATGATCATCGCGTATTCCCCGGACACCTGGTACGCAAAGGTCGGCACCGCGAAACGGTCCTTCACGCGGCGGACGATGTCCAGATAGGGCATGCCCGGCTTGACCATCACCATGTCGGCACCCTCGGCCAGATCCAGCGCGACTTCGCGCAGCGCCTCATCCGTATTGGCCGGGTCCATCTGGTAGGTCTTCTTGTCCCCGCCCTTCAGCGAGGCGCCGGAGCCCACCGCCTCCCGGAACGGGCCGTAGAAGGCGGAGGCGTATTTGGCGGCGTAGGACATGATCCGCGTATGGATCAGGCCCTTGGCATCGAGTGCGCCGCGGATGGCGCCGATGCGGCCATCCATCATGTCGGAAGGCGCGATCACATCGATCCCGGCCTCCGCCTGAATCACCGCCTGGACGGCCAGGATTTCCACCGTCTCGTCATTGGCGACATACATGCCGCCGGGGCCCGCTCGTAGAACGCCGTCATGGCCGTGGTCCGTGTAGGGGTCGAGCGCCACGTCGCCGACCAGGCCAAGCTCCGGAAATTCCCGCTTCAGCAGGCGCGCGGCGCTGCACATCAGGTTTTCGGGGTTCTTGGCCTCGGTCCCCTCGCCATCCTTTTTCGAAGGATCGGTCGCCGGGAAGATGGCCAGGGCCGGAATGCCAAGCTCCGCCGCCGGCGCCACATGCGCCGCCAGCCGGTCCAGCGTCACCCGCTTCACGCCGGGCATCGAGGACACCTCGGTCTCGATCCCCTGGCCCTCGATGATGAAGATGGGCCAGATCAGGTCGTCGACGGAAAGCTTGTTCTCCGCCACCAGCCGCCGGGTGAAGGCGTCCACCCGGTTGCGGCGGGGGCGGATGGCGGGGAAGCCGCTCATGCCGCGGCGACCGCCAGGGCCTGGTCGAGATCGGCCAGGATGTCGTCGATATGCTCGATGCCGATGGACAGGCGCACATAGCCGGGGCTGACGCCCGAGGCCGCCTGTTCCTCCGCCGAAAGCTGGCTGTGGGTGGTGGTGGCCGGATGGATGGCGAGGCTGCGGGCGTCGCCGATATTGGCAACATGGTAAAACATCTTGAGGGATTCGATGAACTTGCGGCCGGCCTCGGCGCCCGCCTTCAGCTCGAAGCCCATCAGGCCGCCATAGCCGCCCTTCAGCGCCGCATCGGCCCGGCGCTTGGACTCGCCGGTCATCAGGCTGGGATGGATGACCTTTTCCACCGCCGGGTGGCCTGCCAGCCAGGCCGCCACCTTGATCGCATTGGCGCAATGCCGCTCGATGCGCAGCGGCAGCGTCTCCAGCCCCTGCAGGGTCAGGAAGGCATTCATCGGGGCCATCGGCGCGCCGAGGTCGCGCAGCAGGATCACCCGCATGCGGATGATATAGGCGATCGGGCCGAGCGGCTTCACCGCCTGGGTCCAGACCGCGCCATGATAGCTCGGGTCCGGCTTGTTCAGGGTGGGGAAGCGGGCGGCATGCGCCTCCCAGTCGAAGTTCCCGCCATCCACCACCACGCCGCCGATGCTGTTGCCATGCCCGCCGATCCACTTGGTGGTGGAGTGCATGACCACCGCCGCGCCGAGCGCCAGCGGCTTGCACAGCACCGGCGCCGCGGTGTTGTCCATGATGAGCGGCACACCCAGCTTGCGGCCCAGCGCCGCCACTTCGGCGATCGGGAACACCTGGAGCTTCGGATTCGGCAGCGTCTCCGCATACCAGCAGCGGGTGCGGTCGTCGGTGGCGTTCACGAAGGCCTGCGGATCGGCCGGATCGACGAATCGGACCTCGATGCCGAAGGATTTCAGCGTATTGGCAAACAGGTTCCAGGTGCCGCCATAGAGGTCGGTGGAGGAGACGATATTGTCTCCCGCCTCGCACAGGTTCAGCACGCAGAAGGTCGTCGCCGCCTGGCCGGAGCCCAGCGCCAGCCCCGCCACGCCCCCTTCCAGCGCCGTGACGCGCTTTTCCAGCACATCCACGGTGGGGTTCATGATGCGGGTGTAGATATTGCCCATCTCCGCCAGGCCGAACAGGCGCTGGGCATGGCCGGTATCCTGGAACTGGAAGCTGGTGGTCTGGTGGATCGGCACCGCGACGGAGCCCGTGGTCGGGTCCGCCCGCCAGCCGGCGTGAAGGGCGATGGTTTCCGGATTCTCGGACGACGCCATGTTCTGTCTCTCCTGTCCCGGCCGCATCCGTTCCACGTCCGGGGGCTGCAATGCAAGGCGCCGCCACCTCATTCACCTGGCCGACCCAGGATCAGACGAGGCCGATCACGAAGAAGCCGACCTGCGCCCAGGTGAGGATCCGGGCGGTGGGGGAGGGTGGGGTCTCCGTGATTTCCAGCACGGCGGGCAGGAAGGCCCGTTCCTCCGCATTCGGCCGCGGCCGGCCGCGCGCCGCACGCTCCAGGACCAGGCTGTGGCGCAGGATGGCGAGGATGCGGCGCATGCGCGGTCAGTGCATCCGGCCGATGGTGCTGCCGATGGCGGGCAGGCCGGAGAGGGTGCCGCCAATGAGTTGAGGGCGGAAGGCCGGGCGGGTGCTGGGCGCCAGGGTGCGGGTGGTGGCGCCGACGGCCTGTTCCATTCCGGCCTCCTCCTCCAGCCCCTGCATCCAGTCCGGCGTGTAGGGCTGGCCATCCGGGCCGAGGACGATCCAGTTCCGCTGTTCCGGCGCATCCAGCGGCGTGGTGCCGACGGGCCAATCGACGCAGTCAAAGACCTCCCCATCCGTCACGCGCACGCCGCCATCGGCCAGGGTGGTGTAGCCGGACTCGGCGAGCACGGCGGCGAGGGTGAGGCCATCTGTGGCACAGGGAATGCCGGCGCGCAGCGTGACGTAACCCGGCGCGCCGGTGGCGGGATCGGTGTAGGCGACGCGGACCAGCGCATCCTCGGCCGAGCCGAGGCCGGCGCCGGTGCGGGCGCGGATGGCAGTGCCATCGGCCTGCACGAGGGTGCCATCGGCGGCGAGGATGGCAGCGATGGTGGCGAAGCCGCCCGCGCCGGTGAGGCAGACATGGCCGGGCGTCATGCGCAGGCCGCGGAGATCTACCACGGTGCGGGTGGTGTTCTGGAAGGTGCGGGTGACGCGGGAGGGGGTGAGGGCGCCGCGGCCGTGCTGGGAGGCGGGATCAAAGGCCATGACGAGGTCACCGATGCGGATCTGCTCGATGGGTTTGTGGGTGCCGTCGGCCATGAGGATGGGGGTGCCAGGGAGGAAGCATTTAGGTGGTTGCGGATTGCGTGTTATGACCGCCCTTGGATTTGCAACCCACTCTCCATCTACCAGACCTATCCGCTGGAACGGATGACCAACCATATGTTGAACGCCGTCCGGTGTGGTGTAGATGGCCACTATCGTGTCGGTGAAAATTCCGTCCAAAAATTCTACGAGTCCTACTTGCAAGCCATGCGGAGTCATGACTTCCAGAAATATCGGATCATTGCCAGGGCGGAGAGCATTCATGTAGCCTACTTCACCAGTCGGCCCAACGCGGCCGCTCGATGCAAGTCCATCAACAAGCCGCAAGTGCTCCCGTGGTGTGGTTATGCCTGCAAGTACCGCTCCATTTAGAAAGTCTACTGTTCCCATTACGCCCGCAGAAACGCCTTCTAGCGGAGCAGGCTGCCAAGCCACCGTTCCGAACGGACCATTCATTGATGCTGCCGCAAAAGGCGGAAAGCTGCGGCGATCATCGGAAAGTAATAAATTATCTAAAGCGGAGTTATTTGCGGCGTACCACTGCATCGATTCTTCGCCGGCATTAAGGCCTGAGAACCGTTGTGTTCCATCCGCGTTTCGAGTGTTTACGATGCTGATTTGATCTGCGCGTGAGGACATCCAGGCAGCAATGATGGCGTTCTCAGGTATGTGTAAAGCTGAGGTGATCTCGGCTGCCACGACATCAGTCATGACGAATCTTCTTCCCGTTTGTAGAAGTAAATCCAATGGTCGAATACTTCCAAGGCTTCTATTAACTTGCCCGATTAGGGCAAGGCTTTTAAGAGAGTTAGTGTCGACGATTAGATTCGCGGACGGGGAACGTGTTGCAAGATTTACCGGTACGTTGATTTGGAACATTAGGCCCTCCTGCCAAAATCGTTGATTTCGCGCGTCAGGAAAATTCATCTCTTGAGATAACTTCGATCCAAAGGTCACGTGCGCTGCGTACAGTCTGAATCGCCGTGATCGAGGATTGTGCCCCAAGCGAAAAACCTAAATCAGTCATGCAGCGATCAACCGCCTCAATAATTTTTTTATCAGAGTTTTTTAGATTCGGATCGAGCAGCTCTTGCGACTTGCTCAGGGCACTTGAGGCAACGCGCAAAACATCGTCCTTGGACAAATGGGCGAGTCTGCCGGGTGCTGGATTTGAGTTACTAGATGAATTTGCGAAATACTTTCGCCTAATGTCAAAAACTTCTTCGCCGACCAAAGCACGTTCAAGCAAATCCTTCACGAGAAAGGCTGCTAGCACCAGTTCACGCATGCTAAGTGATTTTTTTATGCCGACTAAACGCAGGACGTGAGCAAGTTCGGGTCTGAGGATGCCAAATACGGAATTCTTGCTCTGTATATGCCCATTCACTTTCGTGGCGATTTCAGCAAAAAAATCTGGGTATTCTTTTGCGATTCTGCAAAGCTGTAGATTTTCCCAGTCGTCTTTGTTTTGCGCGGACGTCATATCGTTGCCTTTCAATTCAGCTAAAATTAAGCCTGGTTTATCATCTGAAAGCGGGCGAATTTGGGCTCGCAAATTTTCTCGTGGTGTATTTTTTGACCTGCCTGCCTGGGTTGGACCGATGTGTGTTATTGACTCCATTAGCAGTTCCGCTAGCAGATTGCCGTTAAGTCTGTCCATCCATGTTATTTTGATATGTTAGCAAATCGGCATACCTTCCCCCATTCCGCACCAATTCCTCATGCGTCCCATCCTCCACCACCCGCCCACGCTCCACCGTGATGATCCGGTCTGCCCCCCGCACCGCGGCCAGCCGATGCGCGATGATGATCACCGTCCGGCCCCGCGCGATGCCGCGCATATTCTCCTGCACCACCCGCTCGCTTTCATAATCCAGCGCGCTCGTCGCCTCGTCCAGAATCAGCACCTTCGGCTCCGCCATCAGCGCTCGCGCAATCGCAATGCGCTGCCGCTGCCCACCGGACAGGGTCGCCCCGCGTTCGCCAATCTCCGTGTCGTAGCCATGCGGCAGTTCCAGGATGAAGTCATGCGCGCCCGCCAGCCGTGCCGCGCGCACCACAGCTTCCATCGGCGCCCCCGGCACGGCCAGCGCGATATTGTCGCGAACCGATCGGTTCAGCAGCACATTTTCCTGCAGCACCACGCCGATCTGCCGGCGCAGCCAGGCCGGGTCCACAAGTGCCAAATCCACCCCATCCACCATCACCCGCCCGGCTTCCGGCACGTAGAGCCGCTGGATCAGCTTGGTAAGCGTGCTCTTGCCCGAACCGGAGGGGTCGACCATCCCCACCACCTGCCCGGCCGGGATATCCAGCTCCACCCCCTCCAGCACCCGCGGCCCGTCCATGCGGTAGCGGAAACTCACGCGTTCCAGGCGGATATGGCAGCGCACCAGTCGGGGCTTCGGCTCCTCCGGCCGGGCGGGGTTGGGGGTGCGGCCGTCTCCCGCACAGGGCGCGGGGGGACAATCCTGCCATGCGCCACAGCATCTGGCGTCGGTGGTTCCTGGCCGACACAGGAAGTGGTAACAGCCTTGGCATGACCCCCGCCGAAACCCCCATTGCCCTCGGTTCCGACCATGCCGGCACCGGCCTGAAGGCCACGCTGCGCGCCACGCTGGAGGCCGCCGGCCATCCGGTGCTCGATCTCGGCACGCATGGGCCGGAAAGCGTCGACTATCCGGACTTCGCCGCCGCCGTCTGCGCCGCGGTGGCCGATGGCGCGGCCCGCTTCGGCGTGCTGGTCTGCGGCACCGGCATCGGCATTTCCATCGCCGCCAACCGCCACCCGGACATCCGCTGCGCCCTGGTGCATGACGCGACCGGCGCCCGCCTGACCCGGCAGCACAACGACGCCAATGTCCTGGCCCTCGGCGCCCGCATGATCGGTGCGGAAGTGGCGCTGGATGCGCTGAACGTCTTCCTGACCACGCCATATGAAGGCGGCCGGCATGACCGCCGCGTTTTGAAGCTCAGCCCCGGTTGGAGCCCCTCCGCATGAACGAGACCACCCCGGCGATGACGCCCGCCCGCTTCTTCTCCGCCCCCGTGGCCGAGACCGATCCCGAGATCGCCGCCACGCTGCGCGATGAGCTGATCCGCCAGCAGGACGGCATCGAGCTGATCGCCAGCGAGAACATCGTCTCCAAGGCGGTGCTGGAGACGCAGGGCTCCGTGCTGACCAACAAATACGCGGAAGGCTACCCCGGCCGCCGCTACTATGGCGGCTGCGAGGTGGTCGATGTGGCGGAGACACTGGCGATCGAGCGGGCGAAGAAGCTGTTCGATTGCGGTTTTGCCAACGTCCAGCCGCATAGCGGCGCCCAGGCCAACCAGGCGGTGTTCTTCGCCCTGATGCAGCCCGGCGACACCTTCATGGGCCTGGATCTCGCCGCCGGCGGCCACCTGACCCATGGCGCACCCGCCAATCAATCGGGAAAGTGGTTCAAGGTGCAGCCCTATACGGTGCGCCGCGAGGACCAGCTCATCGACATGGAGGAAGTGGCCCGGATTGCGCGGGAGACCCGGCCGAAGGTCATCGTGGCGGGCGGTTCCGCCTATGCCCGGCACTGGGATTTTGCGCGGTTCCGCGCCATCGCCGACGAGGTCGGCGCCTATCTGATGGTGGACATGGCGCATTTCGCGGGCCTGGTGGCCGGCGGTGCGCATCCCTCGCCGGTGCCGCATGCGCATGTGACGACGACGACCACGCACAAGACGCTGCGCGGCCCGCGCGGCGGCATGATCCTCACCAACGACGAGGCGCTGGCGAAAAAGTTCAACAGCGCGGTCTTCCCGGGGCTGCAGGGCGGCCCGCTGATGCATGTGATCGCCGCCAAGGCGGTGGCGTTCGGGGAAGCGCTGCGGCCGGAATTCCGCGCCTATGCGAAGCAGGTGGTGCTGAACGCCAAGGCGCTGGCGGTGGAGCTGAAGGCCCAGGGCTTCGACCTGGTGACCGACGGCACCGACAACCACCTGGTGCTGGTCGACCTGCGGCCGAAGAAGCTGACCGGCAAGGCGGCGGAGGGTGCGCTGAACCGCGCCCACCTGACCTGCAACAAGAACGGCATCCCCTTCGACCCGGAGAAGCCGATGGTCACCTCCGGCGTCCGCCTCGGCAGCCCGGCCGCGACCAGCCGGGGCTTCGGGGAAGGCGAGTTCACCCTGATCGGGCAGATGATCGGCGAAGTGCTGGATGGCCTGGCCAAGGCCAATAGCGCCGAGGCGAATGAGGCCGTCGAGGGCGCCGTGAAGGCCCGCGTGCTCGAGCTCTGCCGCCGCTTCCCGATCTACGGGTGACCAGGCCGATGGCGCACCTCCCAGGCGATGTGTGCCGACCTTTTGGCGCCACCTGCGGCCCGCGCACTTCCGCGGGCCGAGCGGCCGAATGGCCGCCGCGCCCAGACCACCCGCATGGCCCGGCGCGCCAGTGCAAGGCGCGCAGCCAAGCCGGCGGAGCCGGCGCCCGGCGTTTGAGGGCCTGAACATATGCGCTGCCCCTTTTGCGGCCATGAGGATACGCAGGTGAAGGACAGCCGTCCGGCGGAGGATGGCGGCGCCATCCGCCGCCGCCGGTCCTGCCCCGCCTGCGGCAACCGCTTCACGACCTTCGAAAGGGTGCAGTTGCGCGAGCTGATCGTCATCAAGACCGATGGCCGGCGCGTGCCCTTCGACCGCGACAAGCTGGCACGTTCCGTCCGCGTGGCACTCCGCAAGCGCCCCTTCGAGGAGGAGCGGATCGAGCGCATCGTCACCGGCATCCAGCGCCGCCTGGAAGTGGAGGCGGATAGCGAGGTCACCTCCCGCCGCGTGGGGGAGGTGGTGATGGAAACGCTGCGCGACGTGGACGAGGTGGCCTATGTCCGCTTCGCCAGCGTCTACCGCAATTTCCGGGAGGCGAAGGATTTCCGCGCTTTCCTCGGGAAGATCGAAGGCTCCTGAGCGTGTCGGACGACCTGGCCCATATGCGCGCCGCCCTGGCGCTGGCGGCGCGTGGCCTCGGCAATACCTGGCCCAATCCGGCGGTCGGCTGCGTCATCGTCGCGGCGGATGGCCAGGTGGTGGGGCGCGGCTGGACCCAGCCCGGCGGTCGCCCGCATGCGGAGACGGAGGCGCTGAAACGCGCCGGCGCCCGCGCCAGGGGCGCCACGGCCTATGTCACGCTGGAACCCTGCTGCCATTGGGGCCGCACACCGCCCTGCACCGACGCCCTCATCGCCGCCGGCATTTTTCGAATCGTCGTCGCATTGAGAGACCCTGATCCCCGCGTTGATGGCGAAGGATTTTCGCGCCTGCGGGCGGCTGGGGTGGTGGTGGAGGAAGGATTGCTGGCGGAGGAGGCGGCTCGACAAAATGCCGGCTTCATCAAGCGCCTGCGCCAGGGCCTGCCGCTGGTCACGCTGAAGCTCGCCACCACGCTGGATGGCCGCATCGCCACCGCCACCAAGGAAAGCCGCTGGATCACCGGGCCGGAGGCGCGCCGCGCCGCCCATGGCCTGCGCGCCCGGCACGATGCCATCCTGGTCGGCAGCGGCACCGTGCTGGATGACGATCCGGACCTCACCTGCCGCCTGCCCGGCGGCGTCCCGGTGCCCGCCCCCCGCATCGTCGCCGATGCCCGGCTGCGCATCCCGCCCACCGCGAAGCTGGTGCGCACCGCGCGCGACATTCCGACCCTGGTCGCCACCATCCCCGGCCATCCGGAAGCCGCCCTGGCGCCGCTGCGTGAGGCCGGGGTCGAAATCCTGGAAGTGCCGCCGGGGCCGGAGGGCCTGGCCATGCAGGGCATCCTGGCGGCGCTGGCCCAGCGCGGCATCACGCGGCTGCTGGCGGAGGGCGGGGCCGGCATCGCGGCATCGCTGCTGCGGGAGGGGCTGGTGGACCGGCTCGCCTGGTTCCACGCGCCGATGGTGATCGGCGGTGACGGCATCCCAGCTTCCTATCCTCTCCCATTGCCGGAACTCGCCAAGGCGCCCAAGTTCCGCCGCGTGGCGGTGCGCGCGCTGGGCGCGGATATGCTGACCGAATTCGAGCGTGAGGCTGGCTGAATGTTCACCGGGATCATCACTGCCCAGGGCGAGGTGACCTCCATCACGCCGATCGGCGAGGGGCAGGATATGCGGCTGACCGTGGCCGTGCCGGAAGGCTGGCTGGAGGGCGCGGTGATCGGCGCCTCCATCGCCTGTTCCGGCTGCTGCCTGACGGCGGTGGAACTGGAGCCCACGGCCTTCACCGTGGAGGCCTCCGCCGAGACGCTGACAAAGACCTCGCTGGGCGGCTGGCAGGTGGGGCGGCGGATCAATCTGGAACGGCCCCTGAAAATGGGTGATGAGCTGGGCGGCCATGTCGTCTCCGGCCATGTCGACGGGCTCGGGGAAGTGCTTTCCGCCACGCCGGAGAACGGCTCCACCCGGTGGCGCTTCCGGGTGCCGGCGGAACTCGCCCGCTACATCGCGCCCAAGGGCTCGGTCACCATCGACGGCGTCTCGCTGACGGTGAACGAGGTTGATGGCCACGAATTCGGCGTCAACATCATCCCCCATACGACGGAGGTGACGGGCTTCGGCAGGTTGCGCCCGGGCGACAGGGTCAACATCGAGATCGACATGCTGGCCCGCTACGTCGCCCGCCTGCGGGAGTTCAACGCATGAGCACCGTCACCACCCAGATCACCAATTTCCACGACTTCCTCAGCCCCACCGAGGAATTGCTGGAGGAAGCCCGGCGCGGCCGCATGTTCATCCTGGTGGATGACGAGGACCGGGAGAATGAGGGCGACCTGGTCATCCCCGCGCAATTCGCGACGCCGGATGCCATCAACTTCATGGCCAAGCACGCCCGCGGGCTGATCTGCCTGGCGATGGCGCGGCAGCGGGTGGAACAGCTCGGCCTGCCGCTGATGGCGCAGTCGAACGGCACCCGCCACGCCACCGCCTTCACCGTCAGCATCGAGGCGCGGGATGGCGTGACCACCGGCATCTCCGCCGCCGATCGCGCCCGCACCGTGGCCGTCGCCATCAATCCGGAACTCGGCCGCGAACACATCGTCACCCCCGGCCATGTCTTCCCGCTGGTGGCGCGGGATGGCGGCACGCTGGTGCGCGCCGGGCATACCGAGGCGGCGGTCGATTTCGCGCGCCTTGCCGGGCTGAACCCGGCCGGCGTGATCTGCGAGATCATGAATGATGACGGGTCGATGGCCCGGATGCCGGATCTGGTGGCCTTCGCCCAGCATCACGGGCTGAAACTCGGCACCATCGCCGACCTTATCGCCCATCGCCGCCGCACGGAACGGCTGGTGCGGCGGGTGGAGGAAGGCAGCGTGGAGGGTGTCGGCGGCACCTGGCGCGTCGTTGTCTATGCCTCGACCCTGGACCAGGGGGAGCATCTGGCGCTGGTGAAGGGCGACCTCTCGGGCCCCGCGCCGATGCTGGTGCGGATGCACGCCACCTCCCTGCTGCGCGACCTGGTCGGCGGCAAGGTGGAGGACGACCTGCATGCGGCGATGCGCGCCATCGCCGATGCCGGGCGCGGCGTGGTGGTGATGCTGCGAGACTGGCGGCTCGATGGCCTGTCGCAGCAGGTACGCGCGATGCGGGAACGCCGGCTGAACTCGCCGGAAATCCGCGACTATGGCATTGGCGCGCAGATCCTGGCCGATCTGGGCTTGCGCGACATCATCCGCCTGTCCGACAAACCCCGCCCCGTGGTGGGCCTGGAAGGCTATGGCCTGACCGTGGTCGAGACGCGACCGATACCGAAGGACAGCAAGTGAGTACCAAGGACGCACCGACGCGCGCGGCAAAAACCCTGAGCGGGGAGCCGCCGCGCATCCTGGTCATCCAGGCCCCCTATTACGGGGAGGTCGTCGGCGGGATGCTGGCTGGCGCCCGTGGCGTGCTGGAAGGCGTAGGCGCGAGCCTGGAGGTGGTCGATGTGGCCGGGGCCTTCGAAATGCCGGCGGCGCTGCGCATGGCGCTCGGCGCGACGGAGCGCTGGGATGGCTTCCTGATGCTCGGCTGCGTGGTGAAGGGCGAGACGGACCATTACGACTTCATCTGCGCCTCGGTCTGCCAGGGCGCGATGACGGTTGCTTCCGAATACGGCGCGCCGCTGGGCTTCGGGCTGCTGACGGTGGCGAGCCTTGACCAGGCCATCGCCCGGTCCCGCGCCGACCAGCACAACAAGGGTGCGGAGGCGGCGCATGCCGTGCTCGGCCAGGTCACCCTGGCGCGCCGCTGGCACTTCTCCCATTGGGCCCGCCGATGAGCGGCCAGAAGCCCAAGGGTCCGAGGCCTGCGCCTTCTGGCCGCCCGCGCACCGGCGCGCGCGTCGCCGCGGTGCAGGCGCTGTTCCAGAGCGAGCAGGCCGGCGAAAGCCCGGAGACGGTGATCGACCAGTTCGTCCGCCACCGCCTCGGCCCGAACGAGGCCGATGACAGTTTTGGCGAGGGCCGGATTCCGGAGGTGGATGCCAAGCTCTTCGCCCGCATCGTCCGCAACACCGCCGCCAAGATCGAGAGCCTGGACGAGACCATCGGCAAGGCCCTGGCCAAGGACTGGCCGCTGGAGAAGCTCGACCCGGTGCTGCGCGCCCTGCTGCGCGCCGCGGCCGGTGAGTTGTCCATGCCGAACGACCCGCCGGCGCGGGTGGTGATCAACGAGTATATGGACATCGCCAACGGCTTCTTCGTCGGCGACGAGCCGCGCTTCGCCAATGGCGTGCTGGACGCACTGGCCCGCGCCTTCCGCGCCGACGAATTCACGCCCGCGCCGCGCGGCTAATATGACGCTGCCCGCCGAGTTCGGGCTGATCGCGCGGCATTTCGCGCCCCTGGCGGGGCGCGGTGCGCTGGGCCTCGGCGATGATGCCGCGCTGCTCGACCCGCCGCCGGGGCGCACCCTCGTGCTGGCGGCGGATGCCATGGTGGCGGGCGTGCATTTCCTGGCGGAGGACCCGCCGGAGACGCTGGGCCGCAAGCTGCTGCGGGTGAACCTGTCGGACCTCGCGGCCATGGGCGCGGTGCCACTGGCCTATCTGATGACCACGGCCTTTCCGCGCGGCGTGACGCAGGATTGGATCGCGGGTTTCGCGGCCGGGCTGGCGCTGGACCAGGCGGAATTCGCCATCGAGCTTCTTGGCGGCGACACCGTGGCGACGGAGGGGCCGGCCACCTTCTCGCTGACCATCCTGGGCCATGTCGCGCCCGGCGCGGCGCTGCGGCGGGTGGGATCGCGGCCGGGGGATGATGTCTGGGTCTCGGGCAGCGTCGGCGACGGGGCGCTGGGGCTGCTGGCGCTGACCGGGCGCCTGCCGCCGGATCCGCACCTGGCCGATCGCTACCGGCTGCCACGGCCGCGCCTCGCCCTGGGGCAGGCGCTGGTCGGGCTGGCGCATGCGGCGATGGATGTCTCGGACGGGCTGGTGCAGGACCTCGGCCATCTGGCGCGCGCCGCCGGCTGCGCGGCGGTGATCGAGGCCGATCTGGTGCCGCTCTCGGACCCAGCCCGCCTTGCCCTGGCGGCCGATGCCGCGCTGCTGCCGCGCATCCTGACGGGTGGCGATGACTATGAACTGGTCTTCACCGCCGATCCCGCCTCGCGGGCAGCGGTCCTGGCCGCCGCCGGCACCACGCCGGCAACCCGCATCGGCCATATCGAGGCCGGGGAGGGGGTGCGTGTGCGGGATGCCGCCGGCCGCACCCTGGATCTGCAAGCGACCGGCTGGAGCCACTTCTGATGACCGCGACCGAGATGCAGGCCGAGCGCGCCATGAAGCGCGATGTCCGCCTGCTGTTCTTCTGCCAGGCGCTGATGAATGCCTCCGTCGTCGGCCAGGTCGCGATGGGCGGGCTGGTCGGCTACAGCCTGGCCACGGACAAGTCGCTGGCGACGCTGCCGCTGGCCTTGCAGATGGTCGCCACCATGGCGGCCTCCATCCCCGCCGGCATCATCTTCGCGCGCCTCGGCCGCCGCGCCGGCTTCCTGATGGGGGCGGCGGGGTCCTTCTGCGGCGCGCTGACCTTCGCGCTGGGCATCTGGCTCGGCGATTTCTGGGTCTATGCGCTGGGCGCGCTGCCCGCCGGCATCGGCTTCGGCATCGCCCAGCACTACCGCTTCGCCGCCGCCGAGGTCGCCAGCCCGGCCTACCGGCCCAAGGCGATTTCGCTGGTCATGGCCGGCGGCGTGCTGGCGGCGATCTTCGGGCCGGAGCTGGTGAAGCACAGCAAGGACATGTTCCAGCCCTTCCTGTTCCTCGGCACCTATCTGCTACTGGCGCTGCTGCCGATCCTCTGCGCCGTGCTGCTGACCAAGGTCCGCCTGCCGCCGGCGCCGCCGCGTCCCAAGGTGGCGACGCCGATCATCGACATCCTGCGCCGCCCGGCCTTCCTGGCCGCCGCCGGCACCGGCGCCATGGCCTATGGCACCATGAACCTGCTGATGACCTCGACGCCGCTGGAGATGATGGCCTGCGGCTTCGGCGTCGGCGCCAGCGCCACGGTGATCCAGGCCCATGCCGTGGCGATGTTCGCGCCCGGCTTCTTCACCGGCCGGCTGATCGCCCGTTTTGGCGCGCGGACCATCATCGCGGTCGGCGCGGTTCTGAACGCGCTCTGCGTCGCCGTCGCGGTGCAGGATGAGACCTTCTGGCACTTCACCGTGGCGCTGGTGCTGCTGGGCCTCGGCTGGAACTTCATGTTCACCGGCGCCACCACGCTGCTGGGCGAATCCCATACGGCGGAGGAGCGGGTGCGGGCGCAGACGGCGAATGACTTCATCGTCTTCGGCACCGTCGCCTGCACGGCGCTCGGCTCCGGCATCATCCACGACACGCTGGGGTGGGAGGTGCTGAACCTGATGCTGCTGCCGGCGCTGGTCTTCGCGCTGGGGCTGACGCTGTTCCTGCGGCCGAGGCGCGCCCGGATGGCGTAATATCGATGGCCCGAAACGCTGACACGTTTCAGGCCCCTCAAACGCCGGGCGCAAACCTCCGGTTTGCTTGGCTTCGCCGCACTTGCGGCGGCGGCCATTCGGCCGCTCGGACCGGTCAAGAGACCGGCCCGCCAGTATGAAGGAGCTACCCCTCCACCACGGCCACATCCAGCAGCCGCTCGATCACCTCGGGCTCCTGCGCCCCGGCGATGGCGTGGCGCCCCTGGACCACGAAGCAGGGCACGCCATTGATGCCGAGGCGATGGGCGCGGAGATTGTCCGCATGCACCGCCTCCGCCTCCGCCGCGCCCGACAGAAGGCGGCGGGTGGCGCCGGGGTCCATGCCGAGGCCGGCGGAAATCCGCACCAGCACGGTCAGGTCGCCGATATCCTGCCCCTCGCAGAAATAGGCCCGGAACAGCGCATCCACCGCATCCGCGGCCACCCCATGCCGCTCGGCCAGCCGCACCAGGCGATGCGCGTCGAGCGAAGGGGGGATGCGGCGGATCAGGTCGAACTGGAAGGCGACGCCTTCACCCCGACCAAGCTCCGCGATGGTGGCGTGCAGTCGGCGGGCACGGTCCTCGCCGCCGAATTTGCGGATGACGTAGTCCTGCCGCGGCACGCCGCCCGCCGCGATATCCGGGTTCAACAGGAAGGGCCGCCAGGCGATGTCGGCGGCGATGTCGGGGCGCATGCGCAGCGCCCGCCGCAGCCGGCGGGTGCCGAGGAAGCACCAGGGACAGACAAGGTCGAAGACCACCTCGATCTGCAGGCGTGCGCGGGGCGGGGCGAGGACGTTCACAGCGGCATGATAGCATCCCGCACCGCCGGAAGTCAGGCCACGCTCTGCGCCATGACTCCATCCTCATCATTGGCGGCCGTGATCATCACCTGCGCCAGCAGGCCATAGGCAGCGGCCCAGGCCTCCCGCACCTCCGGCGTGAAGGCCTCGCCCAGCCCCTCCTCCAGCGTGTCGAGCAGCGCGGCGCCGACCGTGTCGTAATGCGCGGGTTGCACGCCATAGCCGGCATGGCGCGCGCCAAGGGCGGAGACGGCGGGCAGCAGCCGGTCCGGCACCCGCAGATGGGCGACGACGAAGCCGATGGCCTGCATCAGCTTGCGGCCCTGCACCGCCATGTCCGTGTCCCGGAACAGGGGGCGCAGGGCCGGGTCGCGTTCGAACAGGCGGCGGTAGAAGATGGCCGCGGCGGGCTCGGCGATGGGGGCAACCAGGGGAAAGCTCGATTCGATCTGGGTGATCTGGGTCTGGTTCATGGCGTCAGGCTCCGAATGTCCTGCGCCCCAGCCTGCCGCCGGGCTGTGTCAGCCGGATATCGCGGCGTTGCGATGCCGTTCCGCGGCCGCGACACGCGCCTGCCACAGGCACAACAGCGGCGTCACGATCAGTTCCATGACCAGCGCTGCGGCCATCGGCAGGCCGGGCCAGCCCTGGTCCGGCAGCGCCGCAAGTCGCGCCAGGCCGCCGGCCAGGACAAGGGCGGTCAGCAGGCGAAAGCGGGCGGCGCGGCGGGGCAGGGCAGGGATCGTGCTCCAGAAGCCCAGCCCGATCGCCAGCAGCAGGCCCGACAGGTAGCGGAAATGGCTGTCAGCCGCGGCATCGGCCGGGGGGCCACCCAGCATCGCCGGACCGAGGAGCACGCCGGCCAAACCCGCGGCCACCGGCACGCAGCCGCCGAGCGCGACCGCCAATCGGATGGACAGAAACCGCGGAAGTTGCAAACCTACCAGCGTTGCAGGGGGTCGTAGGGGCGGACTTCGGAGGGCGGCTCGAAGGCCGCGCTGACCACATCGCCCAGGCCAAGGATCAGGGCACCCAGGCCGGCCACCGCGATCACCACGACGGCGGTCCGGATGAGGCGTCGGTTGCGGAGCGTGGTGGGGCTTGGCTGCATGACCGGAAGCTAGGACAGTCCAGGTGGGGACGTCTACCCAAGGTTGCGGCGACGAATCATTAACCCGGCAGACGGGTATCGCGCATAGGTTGCGTCCATTTACGCGATACAACCTATTTTGAGATGCGCGCTCATCCCTTAATTCATTGTAAATAAATGAGAGTTGCGCCACACCAGCTTTTACAACGCTGATGCGTTTTGGATGCGTGAGATATGTCCATGCGCGATCGCGATTTTCGTGTCACCTGATACGCCCCCGAAACCCTGCCGCCCATCATCACGAAATCGCGATGATATCGGATTGCAGCGCCGCGAGCGCCCGGGCCGTGGCGTCGCGGGCCGCGACCAGGGCTGCCAGCATCGCCCGCCCCTGCTTCAGAGCCGCCGCCTCCGTCGAGTCGAGGTCAGAGACCTGTTCCTCCGCATGGCCGATGCCGCCGGCGAACTGGTCATGCAACTCATCCAGGCGGTCGCGGATCTCCATGCGATCCAGGTTCGGAACGCGCAGCCACTCCTCCGCAATCGCATCCACCTCCCGCGCCATGCGGCCTGGCGCTGCGCCGCGGCCGGCGAGTGTGAGAAGCCGGGTGATCGCAGCATCCACCGGGCGCGGCGCGCGCGGAGGGCGCGCAGCCTGATTGCGTGCAGCCATGGCCATGAACCTTTCTGGGACTCGCCACGTATCATATTCTGGTTTTGTTCCCAAGACCACCGAAGCAGGACCACAGAAGCCGGATGCGGGGGCGGTCATGGCGGTTCGACGGCCGATCGGCGAAAGAGAGGCGCGGCAAACCTGGGAGGTGGCCGGCGCTGCAGCATGGCTCTCTCCCCCCGCAGCGAGCGCCACAGCGTCCCATAGATCGCTGCCGAGTAATACCAGTGGCCCGGTCTCTTGACCGGTCCGGGCGGCCCGGAGCGGTCACGCGATAGGGCCGTTGGTACAGTTCCGCTTCCGTATAAGTCCTCATTGAACATGACCCAAAAATTATCGACCCCCAGGGCGTTGCGTCACCGAAAATAATTGCATAACATGCGTGGACACGCAGAAAATATCAAAGTCAAAGTCAATCATCATGTGTTTTCAGGCATTTTTAATATTTTGCTTGATATTCATCATGTCGCTCGTTTTTCTTCCCTTTGCTGTTGGTGTCAAAAACCGCGCATGACCATATTTTTGGATTTCTTCCGGACATGAGTCGCGAAAAGAAGTTGGCGTCTGGCGAGGTCAGTGGGCTCGCGGTTGGGTCCGCGGCGATCCGGGTCGATGCGTCAGGCCATATCGTGGCGATCCTGCAGGGGCTGGGCATGTCCCTGGCGATTGCCAGCTACCAGGCATCCGTCGTCATCCTGGCATCGGCCACGGCGGATGGTTTGTCGGTGCTGCCGCGCAGCTTCGACAAGCCGATGGGCCTCGCCGCGTCCGGCGACCGGCTTGCCATCGCCGCCCGCAACGAGGCGTTGATCCTCGCCCCGTCCGGCGCCCTGGCCCCCGGTTATCCACGTGCGCCGAATGCCTATGGAACGCTCTGGCTGCCGCGGTCCCTGTTCTACACGGGCGAAATCGACCTGCATGATCCGGCCTTCGCCAACGGCGCGCTTTTCGCCGTGGCAACGCGCTTTTCCTGCATCGCCAGGATCGATGACGGCGCGAGTTTCACCCCCGTCTGGAAGCCTCCCTTCGTCACCGACCTGGTGGCGGAGGATCGCTGCCATCTGAACGGCATGGCACTGGATGAGGCCGGCGCGCCGCGCTTCGTCACGGCGCTCGGCGCAACCAACATGGCGGAGGGCTGGCGGGCGGGGCGTGCGGCCGGCGGCGTCCTGGTCTCCGTGCCCGATGGCCGCGTGGTCCTGGATGGATTGTGCATGCCGCATTCGCCGCGGTTGATCGGTGGCGTGCTGCATCTGCTGAATTCGGGCGCAGGCGAGGTTCTGCGCGTGGATCCGGCGACCGGCACCGCCCAGGTGCTTGCGCGTCTGCCCGGCTATGCACGCGGCCTGGTCGCGCGGGGCGACTTCCTGTTCGTCGGCCTGTCGCGCCTGCGCGACCGACGGGGTGCGGGCGATGCACCGCTGCCGGTCGAGCGTGGCCGGGAGAGTCTGATCTGTGGCGTGGTGGCGCTGGACCGGCACAGCGGTCGCGTGCTCGGCCGGATCGACCTGGTTGGCGGGGTGGATGAGGTCTCGGATCTCGCCTTGCTGCCGGGCACCGGGCGCCACGGCATCCTGAACCATGCGGATCCGGCACACCGCCTGGCACTCGCCTTGCCCGGCCAGGGCTTCTGGGCCGCCGCGCCCGACCCATCACGCATCACGTCTCTACCGGGAGCCTCCGCATGACCGATATCCGGGTCAACACCTATACGGCCGCCGCACAGACAACGCCCGCGATCGCAGCGGATGCGGACGGGAACTTCGTGGTGGCCTGGCACTCCAACAACCAGGACGGCAGCGGCAACGGCATCTACGCGCAGCGCTTCGATGCCGCGGGCGTTGCCGCGGGCGCGGAATTCCAGGTCAATACCTACACCGCCAGCAATCAGTTGAACGCCGCCGTCGCGATGGATGCCGATGGCAACTTCGTGGTGACGTGGGATTCATCGGGCCAGGACGGCAGCGGTACCGGCATCTACGGCCAGCGCTACAATGCGGCCGGCGTCGCGCAGGGCGATGAGTTCCGGGTCAACACCTATACAACAAATGCGCAGTCGCAATCCTCCGTCGCGATGGACGCGGATGGGGACTTCGTCGTCACCTGGAACTCCAGCGGCCAGGACGGCTCGGGCTATGGCATCTATGCGCAACGCTACAACGCGGGCGGCGTGGCTCAGGGCGCCGAGTTCCGTGTCAACACATTTACAACTGGGAGCCAGTCGAGCCCCGATGTCGCAATGGATGCCGATGGCGATTTCGTCGTCGTCTGGCACTCGGCGGGTCAGGATGGCAGCGGCACCGGGGTTTTCGCGCAACGTTACAACGCGGCGGGCGTGGCGCAGGGCGACGAGTTCCAGGTCAATACCTATACCGCCGGCAACCAGCAGTCCGCCGATGTCGCCATGGACGCAGACGGCAACTTCGTCGTCGTCTGGAACTCCGCCGGCCAGGATGGGGACCTGGGTGGCGTCTATGCGCAGCGCTACAACGCCGCCGGTGTCGCGCAGGGCGCGGAGTTCCAGGTCAACAGCTATACCACCAGCTCACAGCAGGCGCCGAGCGTCTCCGTCGATGCGGATGGCGACTTCATCGTTACCTGGCAATCGAATCTCCAGGATGGTGCGGGCTATGGCATCTACGCACAGCGCTATGATGCGGCCGGCACGGCCGTGGGTGGCGAATTCCTGGTCAACGCCTATACGAGATCGAATCAGAGCCTGCCGGACGTCGTTCTGCGGGAGAATGGCGATGCCGTCGTCGTATGGACATCGAACGGACAGGATGGCGATAACAACGGCATCTTCCTGGCCATCCCGGCCGAGCCTATCGCCGTTGAGGTTGTCGCACCGGTCACGATAACGGATATCCAGGTCAACACCCATACGGCAGACGCGCAGTCCTCGCCGGCGATGGCAGCGGACGCGGACGGGAACTTCGTGGTTGCCTGGCAGTCCTCGAACCAGGACGGCAACCTCAACGGCATCTTCGCGCAGCGCTTCGATGCCGCCGGCGTCGCCACGGGCGCGGAGTTCCAGGTCAATACCTACACCACCAGCAATCAATCGAACGCCGCCGTCGCGATGGATGCCGATGGCAATTTCGTGGTGACGTGGGATTCATCCGGCCAGGACGGCGCCAGCACCGGCGTCTACGGTCAGCGCTACAACGCGGCCGGCGTTGCGCAGGGGAGCGAGTTCCGCGTCAACACCTACACGACGAATGCGCAGTCGCTCTCCTCCGTCGCGATGGACGCAGACGGGGACTTCGTCGTCACCTGGGGCTCCAACGGCCAGGACGGCTCGGGCTATGGCATCTATGCACAACGCTACAACGCGGCCGGCGTAGCGCAGGGCGCCGAGTTCCAAGTCAATACCTTTACGGATGGTACCCAGGGCCTTGCCGAGGTGGCCATGGATGCCGATGGCAATTTCGTCGTCGTCTGGCATTCCGCGAACAACCAGGATGGCAGCGGCACCGGGGTTTTCGCGCAACGCTACAACGCGGCGGGCGTGGCGCAGGGCAGCGAGTTCCAGGTCAATACCTATACCACCGGCGCTCAGCAGAGTGCTGATGTCGCCATGGACGCGGATGGCAACTTCGTCATCGTCTGGCAGTCATCACTGCAGGATGGCAGCACCGACGGTGTCTTCGCGCAGCGCTACAATGCGGCGGGCGTGGCGCAAGGCGGCGAGTTCCAGGTCAATATCAGTACGGAAGGCGCCCAGAATAACGCCGCCGTCGCGATGGATGCCGATGGCGCCTTCGTCATCTCCTGGGCCGGCGTCGATGACAGCGGAACCGGAGTCTTCGCACAGCGCTACACCGCGGACGGGGTCGCGGTAGGCGGCGAGTTCCGGCTCAATTCCTACACGCTGTCGACGCAAGGCGCGGTCGCTGTCGCCCTGCAGGCGGATGGCGATATCATCGCTGCCTGGCACTCGACAAACCAGGACGGTAGCAACAACGGCATCTTCATGGCCGTTGCCGCCGAACCGCTGGCGGGCGCGATCAACCGGCTGGATGGAAACACCACCACGCTGACCGCCCAGCCTGTCCGGCCGCTGGACACCGACATGACGGTCGAAGTGACGTCGGGGACCATGTCCGCGTCGAACTGGAACGGCGCCACGCTGACCGTCAACCGCATCGCTAACGACGCGCCTGCGGGTGGGCCGACCGACATCTATGCATTCCTCGACCGGGGCCTCTTCGAGGTGGAGACGGATGGCGTCGGCTTCGGCGGGGTGAATGCGGGGTCCATCGCCGATGCCATCGCCAACCAGGGTGACACCACCGGGCTGCTGGTTTCGATCGCCAACGACCTTCCCTTCGCCCGCTACTACTACAGCTACGCCACAGGCACGCTGACCATCGAGTTCGGGCTGGCCGCCTCGGGCGACGCCAGCATCACCGGGACCCCGACCCAGGCGCTGGTCGAGGACGTGATCCAGCACATTGCCTACGGCAATGCGACGCTGACCAGCGATGCCACCATCCGCTTTGCGCTGAACGACACCGCCCATGTCGTCACGGCCGATGTCAACGTCCTGCGCGGCGCCAGCACGCCCATCACCGTCGCTCGTCCGGACGACGATGCGGATGGCGATCCGGCTGCCGGTTTCTCCTTGCGTGAGGCGCTGGCGCAGGGTCTGGCGCAAGCCACCGGGGACACCATCACCCTCGACGGCATTGCCGACGGCACCATCCTGACGCTGACCGGCAGCACCGCGGTACTGGCGGCCGGCGACCTCATCGCGCTGGCCACCAACGCCGTCACGATTGCCGGTGATGCCGGCGGTTCGCTCACCCTCGGCGGCAATGTCGGGGTCGATGTGACCGATGGCGGTATGCTCACCTTGGCGGCCGCGCTTCTTGGCGCCTTCGATCTGACCAAGACCGGGGATGGCACGCTGGTCCTCTCCGATACCGGAAACGAGTCCGCATGGACCGGCGGCCTGACCATCGCCTCCGGCGTGTTGTCTGTCGCCGATGACGATGCCCTCTCGGCCGGTACCGTGACGCTTGCAGCCGGGACAACCTTCGCCATCACGGCGGCCACGGCCATCGACAATGCGGTCGCGCTCAATGGCGATGCAACCATTCGTGCCGATGCGGATGTGAGCCTGAGCGGCCTGCTGTCGGGCGGCGCGGCGCTGACCAAGACGGGCACCGGCACGCTGGTCCTGTCCGGCACAGCCACCTATTCGGGAACGACGACCGTCGGTGAGGGGCTGCTCCAGGTTGACGGTGTCCTGGCAAATACCGGCGAGGTGATCGTTGCCTCCGGTGCGACATTGAGTGGCAACGGCACGATCGGCACGGCGGGTGCGTCCGGCGCGGTTACTGTCCAGGCCGGCGGCACGATCGGGGCCGGCGCCAGCCCGGGCATACTCGTGCTCGAGAACGGCCTGACGATTGATGAGGGTGGAACACTCTCGGTCGAGATCGAGGGGATGACTCGCGGCACCGAATACGACGTGATCCAGGTCACCGGATCCGTGAGTCTCGGCGGGGCGAATCTGTCCATTGACATCGGGGCCTTCACGCCGGCACCTGGCACAACCTTCATCGTCATCGACAATGATGGCGACGATGCGATCGTTGGCACGGTTCAGGTGGGCGGCGAAGTCCGGGCCGAGGGCGCGACCTTCCTCGTCGGCGCGCAGACCTTCCAGATCAGCTATCTGGCGGGCAGCGGAAATGACCTCGGCCTCACGGTCCTGAATACCGCGCCCATCATCACCTCCGCCACGACGGCCAGCGTGGTGGAGAATACGACGTTCGCCTATCAGGCGACGGTGACGGATCCTGACGGAACCGCACTCACCTGGTCGCTGTCGGGTGACGATGCGGACCGTTTCACCATCGACGAAGCCACCGGACTTGTCTCGTTCCTCGCAGCGCCGGATTTCGAGGCGCCTGGTGACGCCGATTCCGACAACGCCTACGAGATCATCGTCACGGTTTCCGATGGTGATCTGACGCAGGCGCAGGCGCTGACCATCTCCGTGACGAACGTGGCCGAGACGATCGTCGGGACGGATGCTTCGGAGTCCATCGTCACCGGAGACGGCGATGACTGGATCGATGGCAAGGCCGGCGACGACACGCTGATCGGCGGGTCGGGCGATGATACGCTGGATGGCGGGCGGGGTGCCGACAGCCTGGCGGGCGGGGATGGCGACGACACCTATGTGGTGGATGACCTCGGCGACATCGTGGTCGAGGAAGCCGGTGGCGGCTACGACCGCGTCATATCCGGGATCGACTGGACACTTGGCGCCGAGCTCGAGCGCCTCAGCCTGTCGGGTTCCGCCGACCTCAACGGCACGGGCAATGCGCTGGCCAACCGGCTGGACGG
>NZ_JAERQM010000006.1:0-15017 GCF_019029495.1 Falsiroseomonas oleicola | reverse complement strand
CGGCAATGGCGACGATCGCCTGATCGGCGATGCGCTGAACAACCGCCTGTCCGGCGGTGCCGGCAACGACACGCTGATCGGCGGGTTGGGCGATGATACGCTGGATGGCGGGCTGGGTGCCGACAGCCTGGCGGGCGGGGATGGCGACGACACCTATGTCGTGGATGACCTCGGCGACATCGTGGTCGAGGAAGCCGGCGGCGGCTTTGACCGCGTCATATCCAGGATCGACTGGACACTTGGCGCCGAGCTCGAGCGTCTCAGCCTGTCGGGTTCCGCCGACCTCAACGGCACGGGCAATGCGCTGGCCAACCGGTTGGACGGCAATGCGGGTGCGAACATCCTCGATGGTGGCGAAGGTGCCGACACCCTCTACGGCGGCGCCGGCAACGACACGCTGATCGGCGGCGACGGCACGGACCTGCTGGATGGCGGGATAGGTGCCGATAGCCTGGTGGGCGGGGATGGTGCGGACGTTTTCCTTTTCCGCAGCGCCATGGAAGCGAACGACGATGTGGTCGCCGACTTCAACGTGGCACAGGGCGACAGAATTGATTTGCGCCCCATCGATGCAAACCTGCTCATCGCAGACAACCAGGACTTTACCTGGATTGGAGAGGCGAGCTTTGGCGCTGTGGCCGGGCAACTGCGTTTCGCCGACGAGATTCTGGAAGGCGACCTGGATGGCGACGGAATTGCCGATTTCCAGATCACCCTGAGCGGCGTAGCGTCGCTCACCGATGCCAGTATCTGGCTGTGACGCAAGGCTCATACGAGCGGACCGGTCTGTTGACCGGTCTGAGCGCCCGGATGGGCGCCGCCGCAAGTGCGTCGCGCCGAAGGCGCGCCTTCGGTGCGGCGAAGCCCAGGAAACCGGTGGTATAAGTCCCCGGATTGGAGAATGCGCGCCGCTTCTCCCCCATCTGGTCGGAAACGGCCATCAGTACCGGCAGCGTCATCCCATCGGGCAGCTGCCTGTCCAAGATCGGGAGGCGGGAGACGCAGGACGCGTTGATCTTCTCGGCCGCCACCAGCTCATCGATCGAGCGGTACCGGCCCGCCTCTATCATCTCCCATCACCGAAACGTCCGGGCCAGCGCCTTCACCAGCGTGGTGTCCGGAGCGGAGGCGACGCAGGGGGACATTCGCGCCGCCGTCAGGAGGTAGCCGCTACCATCATGGGGTAAAATGGTGGGTGAAGCCATTACCGCCCAAGTAACACATTGATATTGCAAATATTCTGGCGGATGGGGTGGCGAGGGCCAAACGAGGGAAGGTCGGCGGATTTCCTCGCGCCGCGGCATATCGGAATTGGCTATGGCCCGGTCCATTGCCCGGCGCCGCTGGACTATCGGCCAGACGCTGAAACGCAAAAAGCCGCCTCGTGGGGGTCACCCACGAGGCGGCTGCAAGCTTAGGCGATGTGGATCGATCAGCGCGAGTCGCTGATCAGCAGTTCGTGGACGCGTGGCTTTTCGGCGCCCCGGGCGACGGGGTAGTGGACGGCCACCTCCTCGATCTTGAAGCGCCCGAAGATCTTGCGGATCTCCGGCGTGTCGTTGATCGACATCAGGAAGCGGCCCTGCACCCCCGCCAGTAGCTCGGCCAGGTGGTTGAAATCCGACCGCGCGAAGATCCCCGGACCATAGTAGGTCTCGCAGCGGAAGTAGGGTGGGTCGAGGTAGAACAGCGTGCCAGGTCGGTCATAGCGCCGGATGAAGTCGGCATAGGCCAGCTGCTCGATGGTGACCTCGGCCAGCCGCTCATGGGCGGCATGTAGCAGCGGCGCGAGCTTTGCCGGGTTCAGCTTGCCGGGCGCCCCGGGGGAGACGCTAAAAACCCCATCCAGCAGCCCGCCATAGGCCATGCGCTGCAGGCTGATGAAGCGGGCGGCGCGCTCGATGTCGGTGAGCAGGGTGGGATCGGTGGCGCGGAGGCGGCCGAAGTCCTGGCGGCTGGCCAGTTGCCACCTGAGGCAGTCCATGAGGGCGCCTGGATGGCGCTGAAGGACACGGAAGAGGTTCACCACATCGCCGCTGATGTCGTTGATGACCTCGGCGCGGGGCCGGCGGCGTCGCCGCAGAAAGATGCCCCCCATTCCGATGAAGGGCTCCGCATAGGTGATGTGAGGTAGCGCCTCGATCCGCGGGATGATGTGCCGGGCAAGGTTGCGTTTTCCCCCGACCCACGGGGCGACCGGTGAGGCCGCGGGGGCAGGCATAAGACTGGACTCCATGTTCGCTTTTCGTTCTAGTATCCCTCGCCTCCAATCGGAGGCCGCGGGGCGGTTCATCCGTGCATGGTCCTCGGCCATGCGGTTCGGGCAGCTGCAACTGCCTGACCCCCGTGCCCTGGTCGGTGCGGGAGACGGAGAGGGTGATGAAGGAGTCGACGTCCGCCGCAGTCCCCAGCTGGCTGCTCCCAGCCTGGCCGCGACTGGTCGCGACCCGGGATGCGGCGCTGGCCGCCGGCGCGCCGGTCGAGCAGGCGCTGGGGGCAGCGCGGGCGACGGCGGCCGAGATCCTGTCGCCGGCGCTGCCCGCCTATGTGCTGCGGGAGGCGATGCTGATCCTGGCGGCCGAGATGGCCGAGCGAGGCGCGCCATGAGGCTGTTTCGCCTGCGGCCGCGGCCGGAGATGCTGTGGCATGCCGACTGGATGGCGACGTCGCATCTGGGGGAGTGCCTGGTCAGCGCCCGTGACGAGGCGGAGGCGCGGCGCCTGGCGCGGGTGCTGTTCACCCGGCCGGGCGTGGTGCCCTATGACGCCGATCCCTGGGGCCGGGGTGACCTGGTCGAGGTGGCGACCGCGCTCCGCGCTTTGCCGCTGCCGCGCGGCCTGGTGGTGGCGCTGCCACGGTCGGCCGTCGCGCCATAGCCGGGACCGGGTGGCACCGCGCCGCGCATGGGGACCAATCGTCTGGATGGCCGACCCTCGCCGACATCACCGCTTTGGCATGCCGAGGATGCGACGCTGGTGCTGGCCTGCGCCTGCGGGCGGCAGGAGAATCTGCGGATCCGCGACCTGTTCCGGGGCCAGCATCGGGATGAGGTGCTGTGGCGCCTGGTCTCCCGCCTGCGCTGCGGCTGCGGCGCCCGGCCGCGGGCGCTGGATGTCTCCACCACCCTGACGCCGACCCGCTATGCCTGGGCCGAGCGGATGACGGTCGACCAGGCGGCGCGGAATGGGTTGCGGCTGCGGCCCTGCTGCCTGCAATGCGGGCATCTGGGCGCGGAGATCGCGGCGCAGAGCCTGGTGGGCCGCCATGGCAGCCGGACCCTGATGCAGATCAGCAAGCGCCTGCGCTGCCGCAACTGCGATCGGGTGGGCCATGTCGGGGTGCACAGCTACCCGGCGGGCATGCCGTTTCGGCCAGCCCAGCCGCGGTTGCCGATGCCGGCGCCGCCGCCCTCACCAGCCGCAGAGGCGTCGCCCGGTCTGGTTATGGGCGAGGATGGCGCGGGCGGTGGGGTCGCTCAGGCTGTCGGCGCGGCTGACCAGGATGGGCCGCCAGGCGCCGCAGGGGTCAGTCCCGCCGCCAGTCGCGGAGCAGCCGCTCAGCAGCAGCAGGGTCCCGAGCCACATCACGTTCCACCGCATCCCGGACCTCCCGTCTGTTGAGTGCGCGCTGCGCCTGGTCCAGCGCCACGTCGCGCCGCGCCTGTCGCCGGCCGGCGAGGTAGGCGCCGGCGATCGCCGCCAGCGCCGCCGCGGCGATCGCCACCCAGCCCTGCATCCGGCCCCAGAGGCCGGCGAGGATCCCGATCACGCCAGCGCCTCGGGGCGATCGCGGCGGCGGGACAGAATCACCGAAAGCGCGATGACGGCGACGGCGACGATCAGCGCCACGCCGGTCCATTGCGGCAGGCCGCCCAGCGAGGAGATGACGGAGGCCGCCGGCGCCGCCACGGCAACTGCGGTGGCGACGGAGCTGGCGCCGCGCCCGGTGCCGGTGGCGGCCGCCTCCAGCACGGTGGCCACCGGCCGGACGATGCCGGCGCGGCGCAGGCCCTCATCGATCACGGCGGCGGCGTAGGGCTGGCCGCCGAGCTCGTGGCGGATGATCGCCTCGACCATCGGCCGCATGGTCTCGTAGCGCTGAAGGTCGATGACCGCATCGGGATCCACGCCCAGCGCCGCGGCGACGCCGCGGACATAGGCGCCGGTGTCGTTCTCCTTGGGCGGTGCCCAGCGGTTGATGATGCCGCGGACGCTGCGCAGGCCGTGGCGGTCCTGATAGGTGGTCAGCAGCATTGCGAGCGCGCGGATGCCGTATTCGTGGCTCTCGAAGACGGCAAAGCGGGCGCGGCCGCCATGCCGCGGCGCGGGCTCGATGCCGACCTGGCCCTGCCATTTGTTGGCCGTGACGTAGTCGATATTGCCGGGGTTGCGGTTGCGATAGCCGCGCGAATCCTCGGGCCGTATGCGGGCCATGGACGTCTCCATGATGAGGGGGAAGCCGCCCAGCGTGGCGGCGAGACAGATCAGGGCCGGCGGCGGAAGGCGCCGAGCAGCCCTTCGACGATCGGGTCCAGCAGCGCCGGCCCCTTGTTGGCGAGCACGCCGATGACGACGAGGGCCGGTGACCCATCGAGGCCGACAGCGCCGCAGGCCAGTGCGCCGATCGCGGCGCAGCCGGCGATCAGCGGGACTTCGTAAATCAGCACGGTCAGCAACTTCTGGGCCGTGATGCTCTCGCGTCCGGCGCGGCCCAGCAGCAGCGCTCGACCGGCGCCAGCCGCGATCAGTGAAGCCAGCGCCTCCGCCAGGGAGGGATGCGGATCAGGCAGCAGGGGCATCATGCTCCTCCGGCGTCGCTGAAGCTTGACCCATACATGACGATCAGCACGTCGATCTCGTCGGAGCACTGTTCCATCACGCGATCAACAGGCTCGGATAGTTGTTGGCCGCCTGGACCATCGCCTTCAGGGCCGCGCGGAATGCGCTGTCGGTGGGCGCAAAGACGCGCTCCACGCCCAGCATCGCGATATCCACGTTGCGACCGCTGGCGGTTTGCAGCCCCAGCGTCGTGTCGAATTTGGCGAGCGCCGTCAGGCGCTGCGAATGCGGCAGCAGCGTCAGGCCGGAGACGCTCGCGACGCCGCCGGACGGCGTGCCCGGTGCGCCATTCAGCCAGATGGCCAGCGTGCCGGTGGACTGCTGCCAAGACAGCGTCGACAGGTGGTAGGCCCCCGCCGTGGCGGCGATGGATAGACGTACGGTCGCCACGCCCGCCGCATCGAAGGTGATAACCTGGATGAGTTCGGAGTTGCGATGACGCACCTCGATCCCGCCGCCATTAGCACCAGCGACGCCATAGGCCACAGCTGTCGCGCTTGAGCCGTCATTGGTCACGCAGTAGATGGTCCAGTCAGCCCCGTTGGGAACCACGACGGTGCCCGCAGGGGTGATCAGCCCACCCGCCGGGTCGTTGCTCTGCCCGCGAACGGATGTGCTTCCGTCCGGACCGCCGCCCTCCACCACCAGCGGCAGCTGGCCGGCGACGATCGGTGCCAGCGGCAACTCCGCCTGCCGGTCATTCCACTCAGGCGTGGCGAAAGCCAAGTTCTGCCGGTGGCGGCCCTGCCACCAGTAGCGGGTGCCGGGGCGCGCGCCGAACGCCTCGGCCGCCAGGTCGCGCTGGGGGCCAGTGGTCAGGCCGGGCCGGCCGGAGAGAAATCGGAGGGTGGTGGGCATCAGGTCAGCTCCCAGGGAGGATGGAACGTGTGGGTGAGTGGGCCGAGGCCCGCCACGGCGCCGCCGTTATTGGCCCGCAGCAGGCCGCGCGGTCCGAACCGGCCGCCCAGCGCGCCGCCGATCCCCACCGACGAACTGGCGTAGAGTAATTGCAGCCCCGGCTCGGGCGCGCGCGACAGCGCCAGGTCGTAGCCTCGTTCGAGGGTCGGGCCGGTTGTCGTCGGTGTATTGATCGGCGTGACACCTGTGACGGACAGGCTGCCGGCGCGGTCCAGCGCGATGTTCCACCCGGCGGATGCGCCGAGGGTCGCGGCCTCCACCAGATCGCCGCTGGTGTCCACCTCCAGGTCATGCAGCGCGCCGTCGCCATCAACCAGCATCTCCAGCGCGACGCGGACAGTGGTGGCGTCATGCATCCACCAGCGTCGTGGGTGCATCAGGCGGTAGGTGTGGCCGAACACGCCCTGGAGCGCGGCGCCGCCGATGCCCCAGCCCATGCGGCGATAGCCGGGCACAAGCGAATGCGCGCCGGTCGCGGCGTATTCCAATGCATAATTGCTTCCGCCCAGTAGCACCCGGCCGGGCGCCAGCAATACGGCGCGGGAGGCGGCGGTGGAGACGAAGGCTGGCGTGTTGGTGCGCTGAACGGCCGTGGTGATCAGCGGCACGCGCTCGAATTGCCCGAGCACCTCGTGACATAGCGCCTCGATATCCATCTGGTGCGTCACCAGGAACTGCGTGAACTGCGCCTCGGTGGACATCGGCCAACCGCCGCCGCGATTGGCCTCGCCCTGCACGTAACCCTGGAAGAAGCACACCAGGCGGCGGCCGGCGGCACGGCTGATGTCGCGGCACTGGCGCAGTATGTCCGCCATGATCTGCCAATTGTCGGACCCGCGCGCGAAGCGCTGGAAGGGGTTCCCGCCTTGGAGCACACCCGCGACGATAATCCGCGGCTGCACCGTCCAGCCCGCCGCCGCCCACGCCGCCTGGATGCGCCTGACGCATTCGAATGGCCAGCGCTCATTGGGCTGCCCGCCGGAGGGGATGGCGCGCAGAGGGACATAGCTCGAAAAGGGTGTGGTGCCGGGCGCCATCCCCGGTGCCGGCATGAACGCATTCGGGATGGGGTCGGTGGAGTAGGCGTCAGCCTCGTTGGCATTGTCCGTGTCGACAAAGCCCTCGTTGAGGCTCTGACCATTGTGGATGACCAACACGTCGATGCCGGGGTCCGGCATGTAGAGGCCAGGCGGCAGGATGCGGCTGTAGCTCAGGCTGGTGCGCGCCGTGACGCCGCCCGCCGGCACGAGGGCGCCGAACTCGTCGCGCACCAGCGTGCGGCCGTCGGTGCGGATGCCCTGCACCACCCGACCGTCGGGAAAGACCGCGGCCTCCACCAGATCTTCAATCGCCGGCACGGCGCGCGGCGCCGATCCCCAGAGCGCGTCGAGCGTCCGGATCACCGGCCGGAATTCGCCGCCGATGACGGCGTGCTGGCCCTCGCGGCGATCCTCATATTCGACGGTGCTGCCATCGGGCGCGACGGTGAGTGAGACGAGGTCCTGAATTGCCGGGCCGATCGTCGGGGCGACGGTCGCAAGGCGTTGCGCCACGACAGCCCCTGCAATGCCGGCCGCCACGTCATCCCCGGTGGGGATCGGGGCCAGCACACCGGCGGCGTCGATCGCCAGGTTGACGATGCCCGTGGCGGTCCGGCGCACAGCGGCAAGCACGCTGTCATCCTCGGCGAAATCGATGCTGAGGTAGTCCTCGATCGCAGGCACCATGTGCGTGGTGCGCCACAGCCGTTCGAGCGTGTCCCCGGTGCCGCGCAGCATGCCGTCGACCAGATGTCGCTCGCCCTGATCCGCATCGACCACGCGCACGGCGCCGCCATTGGGGCCGTAGTCAACCTCGATGTAGTCATCGACAGCCGGCACGACGCGGCCGACAGCTGCACGGGTGATGTCGAGCAGGCGGGCCGCCTCCAGTAGGTCCGCTGCCAGCGTGCTGGGTAGCGGCGCCTCATAGGTCCAGCCGCCGCCGGTGGCGTAGTAGCGATAGCTGCCTGCGCGGCGGCCATCGCTGTCGGTCAGAAGATAGGCCAAAGACAGGTTGGCCGGCGTGGTGGCGGATAGCGCCTGCCAGGTCAGGTACGGCAGCCCGGCATTGACGACGGCGGCGGCGGCGTTCAAGGCCGCACTGGCCGCCAGGGCTGCTTGCGCCGTGGCCTCCACCACGGCGGGGGCAGCGGCTGCCGTGCCGGCCGCAGCGCCAGCCGCCGTACCGGCCTCGCCGCCGACGATGCTGGCCCGACCCTCGGCCGCAGTCACAGATGCATCGCGGATGGCCGAAACGGGGGTCTGCTCAACCGCGCCGGTCTCCGAATTGGTCCCGTAGACCGCCAGTTGCATCGGATCGGCCGCTACCGGCAGATCGGTCGCGAGCTGGACAGCGACGAAGATCTCGGTGCTTTCGCTCATGCGGAAGCACCTCCGATCGCGCGTCCGTTGGGTAGGATGAGAAATGCGCCCTGCGGCGTAACGACGGGCGTCGCCGGCACGGCCCCAAGCTGCACGCCGCCATCGATCATCGTGAACGGCCGCAAGGCCACGCGCGCGATCGGCGAGACGACGGCGCAGCGGGCGACAAAGGCACCGGTGCCGGCGACGGCCAGCAGCGCGGTCGCGATGCCGCGAGCGTCGGAGATGCGACCCGGGGCGCGCATCTCGACGCCCTGCGGCGTGACCCAGGACAGGTCCGCGATGGCACCCGTGACCGGTGCGCCTTCCTGATCGAGGATCGTCGCCTCGATGGAGATCGCGGTCCCTTCCACGGCGCGCGGCCGCAGGTGATCGCTGCTGGCCACGCGCAGCGTGACCCGCACATCGGTGGGGGGCATGGATGCTCCGGAATGTCGTCAGGGGGCGCGCCGTGGCGCGCCGGGTCAGGCCGCCTCGGTGGGCAGCCCATCGGCCAGCAGCGCGTCGCGCTCGGCCTCGGTGATCAGGTCGGCGGCGAGCAGCGCGCCGATTCCGGCGACGGTCTCGGCATCGTCCAGCTCGACGATGCTCGACGCCGCCAGATCGTCGAGCCAGACCTGGATGCTGGCGTCGCCGCCCTCCATGGCAAGGGAGGCGGCAAGGGTGATGGCGGCGCGGCGGGCCGGCGTCAGCCGGCGACGAAAGGCCAGCGCGCCGATGCGGCGGATCGGCGGCGGCGCGGGCGGTGGCGGCGGATCCTGGGCGATGGGCGCGCCGTCGGGGCCTGGCAGGATGCGCTGGCCGGCGGCCTGTGCGGCGATCAGCGCGGCATGCAGGTCAGGGCTGACGGGAACGGCATCGGCCGGCACGGCGGCGCCATGGATATCCGCGCGGTAGAAGCCGCCGGTGCTGGGGGCGTAGTGATACATCGCGCGCTCCTATCGACCGATGGCAAGGTAACTGCCGGACATCGGCGTATCCGCCTGCTTGCAGGACAGGCCCAGCGTGCAGCCGCTCGCGGTCGGGGGGGCGGTGCGCCAGGCACCTTCCTGGAAGCCAGCGCCGGTGACATCGAAGGCGATCGGAAAAACGTGCCAGCAGGCGACCGGGAATGTGATCGGGAAGGTCACTTCGATCGCGGCATTTTCGGCAACGCCGCTCACCAGGATGCCCGTGGTCCCAGCAAAGTTGCCCCATTGCAGGATCAACCCGCCGGGCAAGTGCCTGTAGCCCACGAAGTCGCTGATGCCACCGCCGCCGTAGAGCACGCGCAGCGCATCGCGGAACTGGTTCGGATTGGCATGGTCGACCACCAACCCGGCCTCCGTCACCACGGAGGCGATGCTCGCTGCCCTGGCAAAGAGGGTGAGGCAGGCGGCGAGGACCTGGCCGTAATTCTCCTGATCCGGCGTGATGCCGGCGGCCAGAAGGAAGCTCATCAGCTCCTCCTGGATCACGTTGAATTCGGCCGCGCCGAAGATGCTGCCGAGCAGGCCGGCGCCGGGATCGCCATTGGTGCCATAGCCCGGCGTGCCCACGGGCGCGGGCGCGGCCGGCAGGGCCGGTACCTGCGTGCCGTTCGCGAGACGATACATCGCCCCTCCTAGCTGTACTGGAAGATCAGGGTGGTATGCAGCGGCGCCAGGGCGCGCATCTCGCACTCGAGGACGTCGTTGCCCCAGCTGCGGAATCGCTCGCCGAGGGTGGATTGTCCGAG
Organism: Falsiroseomonas oleicola; assembly: GCF_019029495.1. Taxonomy (GTDB): domain Bacteria; phylum Pseudomonadota; class Alphaproteobacteria; order Acetobacterales; family Acetobacteraceae; genus Falsiroseomonas; species Falsiroseomonas oleicola. The sequence continues at coordinate 5,121 of NZ_JAERQM010000006.1, read as the reverse complement.
GCGAAACAGGGTGATGGTGTTCAGCGGTGCCTGCACCGCCCAGGCATGTGCCCAGCGCGCATCCTGCAGGTTCCCGCCGAGACGCATGGCGCCAAGGCGGGAAGGGCCAAATTCGCGGATGGTGATGGCGTAGCCCAGCGCGGCGGCCTGGCTGACGAGGTAGGGGATGCTTTGGCCGCCGCGGGCGGTCAGCCGGGCGACCACCTGCCCGCGGCGTTCCTGCAGGCCAGGCGCGGGACCGGCGCAGGGGTCGGGCAGGCCGAGCGCGGCCTCCCATTCGGGCAGTAGCTCGAAGGCCGTGGCGGGAAAGGCATCGACCAGCAGGGCGCGGGCACGGGCGCGCAGCCGGGCGGCGCCGGCGGCGAGGCCCGAGAGCACCCGTTCCTGGGTGGTGCCGGGGTGGCGGGGCCAGACCGGGCCGCTGGGCATCAGGGCTTGCAGGGCGGCGAGGTGCTCGGCCGGGCCGCGTTCGACATCGGCCATGGTCAGGCGGGCCAGGTGATGAGGCCCAGCACCGGCAGGCGGCCGGTGGGGGCGGTGACGGGGACGAGGCCTGGCAGGGAGAACCGCTCCACCCCCGGCACGCCGTCGATCGCAGCGGCGATGGCGGAGGGGTAGATGGTGCCGCCGGGGATGCCCTCGCGGCGGAACATGCCGGTCAGGGCGGCGGTGATGGCGGCGCGGATGGCGGTGCTGTCGGCCGAGAGGTCGGCGATGGTCAGATGCACCGGATGGGCGATCGGGGCCACGACGTAGACCAGGGCGGTGACCGGCTGGCGCGAGCGGATGTAGTCGGCGACCAGCAGCTGGTCACCGGTGGCGGCGACGGCGCGGGGATCGGAGGCGGCGACGCCGTCGGAGCCTTGCGGAAAGCCCGCATCGTCGGCGCGGGCATCGTCGAGCATGATGTGGACGGTGACGGTGCCGGCGGCGAGGCTGGCGTCCCAGGCGCGGGTGATGCCGGGGACTTCGCGCGCCCAGCTGGCGTAGTCGCCGGCCGCACCGCCTTTGGGCGGGTTGCGGTAGCGGTCGAGCATGCGCTGCCGGAAATCCTCCTCCGGCTCCTGATCGGCGCCGCCGGCGGCGGCCGTGGCCAGGGCTCCGGTGGCCAGAATGCCGCTGGCCGCGCCCATCAGGGTGACGGCGGCGCCGGCGAGCGCATTGCCGCTGGCGCCGGGCTCCTCGGCCAAGAGGGGCACGGTGACGCTGCCTCCCGGCCCGACCGTGCCGAGCGCCGTGGTCCGGTAGGCGATGCCGTCGGCGGTGCGGCTGATGCGGCTGCCCTCTGCCAGGATGGCGCCGGGGGTGCCGCCGAACGTCGCGGTCCCGGCGGCGGTCTCCATGTCCTTGCGAAAGATGCCGACGAGGGCGGCCCAGGCGACCAGGCGGGCGCCTGTGGCGGTGAGCGGATTGGCCTCGCGGGCGATCCAGTCGAGATAGCCGTAGAGGCCTTGCAGAAGGCCCGCCAGGACCTTGGCGAGGATGCCGAGCGGGGAGGCGCGGAGGATGGTGGTGCTGCCGCTGGCGGCGGCCATATCGGCCCGCGCCTGCCGCAGCAGGGCGGTCAGGGTGGGGCGCTCGAAGGCCATGGTCGAAGATCCCGTGTCAGATGCCTTGCCAGGCCCATTCGGCGCGCAGCGCGGCGCTGCGATGGGGCTGGTGGATGGTGATGGCGGCGCCCATGCGGCTGGGGCTGATCCAGCTGGTGGTGACCTCGACCTTGCGGGCGATGCCGTCCTCGATCAGCCAGGCCAGGGCCTCGCGGATGTAGTCGCGCGCGAGGTTGAGGGTTTCGGGGCGGCGCTTGGCGCGGCGCAGCAGCCAGAGGCGTGAGCCGATCGGGTCCTCGCCGAGGGCATTGCCCCACCAGCCCCGGCGGTCGGTCTCGCCCTGCGGCAGCACGTCATCGGGTGCGGCACGCGCATCGGTGAAGAGGCTGATCATGACGGCTGTCTCGAGCGCCTGGGCGGTGACGAAATCACCGCCCTCGGTGAGCTGCCAGTCGCCCTGGGAGCGTTCGGCATCCCAGACGATGGCGATATCGGTGGCGGTCATGAGGGCGGCAGTGTTTCGCTGTCGGTCTCGGTATGGGTATGGGCGTTGAAGCTGCGGCCGCCGATGATGACGTCCTCGGTCACTGTCAGGGCGCCCTCGATCGTCGTCATGGGGGCGTTGCGCAGGGTGATGGGCAGGCCGGCGCCATCGATGACGATGCCGGCGCGGGTGAGGTGGATGCGCTGGCCGAGATCGTCATGGATGACGGCCTCGCCCTCCTCGATCTCGACCTGGTAGCGGCGGTCATTGGTCGCGACGATGAAGCCGGCGGCGCGGTTGCCGCCGGGGAACAGCACGACGACGTCCGCACCCACCTTGGGACGCGAGGCAAAGCCATAGGCTTGCAGCAGCGGGGTTTCGTCGCGGATCTCCGCGGTGTCGAAGCGCACCTGCATGCGGCGGGCACCGCGGCCACCGAGCGCGGTGCTGGCGGCCACGCGGCCGATGGCGACCATGGACATCAGGCGCGCGTAGAGCCGATCAAGGCCGGCCGTCATGGCAGTGGCCCACCGCCGCCTGCGGCAATGCTGCCCTGGCGCAGCGCCTCGCTCACCTGCCAGTCGAAGGGGGCGAGGTAGACCGGTTGGGGCTGGAAGGCTTCCTGGGGCATCAGGGTGAGACGGGCGTGGGTACCCTGGCGGCCGCGCTCGAAGCTGACCTCAGAAATCAACCACTCCACATCCGGCAGTTTCAGCGTCGGCAGTTGCACCCGCGCCAGGCGGTTCGGCTGCCACAGGGCACCGGCGGCATCGCGCCAGGAATCCGCGAGGATCTCCACCGCCTGGCTGCGGCCGAAGCGCCGGGCGCGTTCCCAGTCGACGCGGCGCTGGGCGATGTCGACGCCGTTCTGCAGGGTCTCGGCAATGACGATCAGCGGCCGGAAGCGCCGGCCCTGACCAGGCGCATCGGCGCCGATGGTGATGTCGCGGGCGGTGGCGCGGGTGTTGAAGTCGGGCTGGGCGGCGCGGTCGAATTGCGCCAGCGTCTCCACCGGCATGAACACCGCCTCGTAGAGGCTGTAGCGCTTGTCGTAGGCGCGGGTGACGCTGGCCTCCTCGACATTGGCGCCCTCCTTGAAGCCGCTGGCCATGCGCTCTGTGCCGAGGCGGGCGAGAATCAGCCGGCCGTCCGGACCCTCATAGGCGAGGAACTCGGAATGCCGGGCGATGCGGTCGATGATGTCCCAGGCGGTTTCGGTGAGGATGACGTTGAACTGCGGCACCACCTCGCCCTCATCGGCGCGGGCATCGACCTCGATTCCATAGATGGCAGCGAGCTGGGCGATGACCTGGCGCGAGCGGGCGCTGAGGATCTGGTTGGCGCTGCCGCGGAGATAGGCGGAGCAGTCGACCAGGTCCTGGCACTTGCCGCGGCCGGTGACGCGGATCTGGGTGCCGCCGCGCTTGCTGACAGAGATGGCGTAGCGGTCGACATAGCCGGTGAGGACGGTGTCGCCGCCGATGCGGACCACGCAGTCCATGCCGGGCTGGACGGGCACGGCGGGCTTGCCGGGGTAGCGGTCGGTGACCACCAAGTCGAAGTCGCTGGGCATGCGCTCGATGCCGATGCCGATGCGGATCTCCTGCCAGCCGGAGAGCACCTGGCCGTCGACGAGCAGCGCGACGTCGCCGTCGTTGGGGGGCATTGAGGATCTCTGGAGGTAGATGGCTCTAAGCCAGCGCTGATAGCCGCTGAGCGGCTGAATTGGGCGGACAGCAGGTTCAGGGACCGGCCAGTAAGAGGTTCACTCTAAGCCCCATAAGCAACAGGAAAGCACCGCAGCAGTCTTCTTTGTGATAACCAACATACGACCGTCGGCAGTAAACCAATGATCCCGAACTTCATCATACCTAAAGATGGACGCGATCGGTATGGCCGGAGGGGCCACCAGGGCGTTGTTCACAACGTAGACGACGTAGCTGCGGCGGTTCGCTGGCCGCATCATTTTCTCATATTCATTGGCCGTCAGTTCGCAGACGAGTTCCGCGTTCAAGAGCCCCTTCACTTCGACCAGTAGGGGATCTGAGCTATTGTAAACCTCCAGATCCCAGCCCTTCGCGGCGGTTTCGACGCTTTTAACAATACATGAGCCGCCGAATTCGGCCTTGTAATAACCTATTGCATGCTCTACTGCGGCCTTCTCAACCTTGCGCCTCAGTTCAGGATCAAAGTTTTTGGGCGGCGTTTTATTGCCAGCTGAGGTCTTCGAGATAAGTTGCTTTTCTTTCGATTGACCGTAGGTCTGAATATAACTCCAAACCCGTTTATCGACGACCTCAGCGCCATACCAGGTTGGCTTTTGTCCGAAGCCTGAGCCCGGACGAAGGCGGCTGCTTTGCACCTCAAAGGTGCGAGCGATTGGCGGCAGCAGTGTTGCACCATCGGCTCGCGCCTCTGCGGTATAGTTGATACGCTTATCGTTGAGGTCAACGGTGCCGTCGCGACCTTCCCGAAACACTGTCGCATTCATGTACCAGCCGACGATCAGCGTTCGCCGAGTTCCAGGCTCCTTTGCGAGCCATACAACTAGGGCACCTTTTATTTCGGCATCAGTGCGTGCTGCCCCCATGCGCGTGATGTTGGTCTTCTCGTGACTACCCGGCGGCCGATGACCCCGAACAGTCCCATACGCGGTCGGCGCGAAATTATAGGACTCATCGCCGTATCGATGGTTGTTCAGGTAAGCATGAGCACCAATCGTCTTATCGTCAGGCGCGGTCCCGGCATAGCGCTTCATCCACCCGATGTTGAAGTAGATGATAGGCGGATTGGCACCTGCCTGGGCACGATGCTGTCGCGCGCGCATTTGCGCCGCTTCGGTTTTTTTTGGTGCTGCTTTCATCTCACGGACCGTTGCTAGATTCTTGCGCGGACCCCACCGCCGACGCCATTCGCGGCGCGGCGATCATTCTGGTCTCGCGACGAGCGCCGTGCAAGATCGGCTGACGGCCACATTAGACATTCAGGTACCTAGGTTCAGGACTCACAACCAGAATAATATGACGGCGGCGAAGGCGCATGCGGAGAGGAAGATGTCGGGGCATCGATCGTAGCGGGTGGCGATAC
>NZ_JAERQM010000005.1 GCF_019029495.1 Falsiroseomonas oleicola | reverse complement strand
CGGCGTGAGCGCCAAGCTTTGGGAACTGGCCGATATGGTGGTGGTTTTGGAGGAATGGGAAAAGAGTCAGGGTCAGAAATCAAACTGACCCACTACCGCGCGGGGATGTCCCGCATCCGTCGACCTCGATGTGCTGTATGGCGGCGTGTTCCCCGCAGGCGCGGGGATGTCCCGATCGCAGCGACCTTCCGTGGTTCCGTCTCGACGTGTTCCCCGCAGGCGCGGGGATGTCCCGCCCACCGCATGCAGGCACTCGGCCGGGCCGAGGTGTTCCCCGCAGGCGCGGGGATGTCCCGATCATGCCGAAGATCGGACCCCAGAACGTCTGGTGTTCCCCGCAGGCGCGGGGATGTCCCGTCGGGCGCGGAGGTGCATTTCACCCTGCCGTGTTCCCCGCAGGCGCGGGGATGTCCCGCCGGTTGCATTCGGAATAGCGGCGAGGCCGGCGTGTTCCCCGCAGGCGCGGGGATGTCCCGCACCTGCCGCTGATCGAGGTGGCCGCGATCCGGTGTTCCCCGCAGGCGCGGGGATGTCCCGAGTTCGGCATCCCCGAGCACTTCTTCTTCGACGTGTTCCCCGCAGGCGCGGGGATGTCCCGATGTTGCGGACCTTCACGGCGCTGGACCTGTCGTGTTCCCCGCAGGCGCGGGGATGTCCCGCTGACGGCCACCGCCGCGGCCGTGGGCGCGCCGTGTTCCCCGCAGGCGCGGGGATGTCCCGGCCCCGCCGGGTCGTCAGTAGGTGACGCCGGTGTGTTCCCCGCAGGCGCGGGGATGTCCCGATGCTGTCGGCGGAGGTGCGCTTCGCCACGCCGTGTTCCCCGCAGGCGCGGGGATGTCCCGCCGAAAAGCTGGAACGCCGCGAAGCGCCGGTAGGCGCCGCCGGGGCGGAGGACCGGTAAAGCAGCCGGCGCACCAGGTGTTTGCCTCCGGGAATCCAGCGGCGGTCCAGAACCCGTGACCGGTCCAGATCCAGTCCAGCGGGATACGGTCTTTCCAAGCCATGCAGGGGCGCCCCGGCACACCTGTTCCAGTCCCAGCGTGTAGAGCGGCGAAGTCGTGCGTCCGGGCATCGGGCTGCGCCACCGTGGAACGGGTCAGGACCGAGCCCGGCTTTTGGCAGCGGCCTGCATGCCGCGCGTCGCATCCGGACGCATGACCGGCACGACCCTGGGCCATGCTCGACGCTTGGCCGCGGTGGTGGCGGAGATCGGCGGCCGCCCATCATTGTCAGCCTTCCTGGCCGCAGGACGACCTCTTCGCGCAGCGACGACACCCTCGCCGGATCCCACCACCGCCCGCCGCCGCCGACCCGACAGGGTCGCCTGCGGAAGTGCCAGCATTTGCGCGCCCGGTTGACATATCGGCCGAAAATTCGGGTTTGGTTGCGGAACCTTTCGCACGCCCCCAGCGTGTCGCGCCGCCCGTTGTCATCCTGCCCGCCCTCGGCGGCTCCGCGGCCGCCCCGGGCCATGCAGCAAAGCGTCATGCCCAGGCGCCAAATGAGGGCCCGTCACCCCGGCCAGCACCTATATCCCAGCCGGCGTGGCGCGCCGAAGTCGGCGGAGATGAGGAGCACGCGGAGCTTCGCCGCAGCGAGAAGGCGGTGAGCAATGCTTTCCACAGCCCGGAGCCGGCAGCCTGCCGGCCAGGTGGGGGCATCCATGCCGGGCATGAATCCTCCCCCAGGGCTTTGCCGCCAGTCCCCCTGACGCCTGCGGCTTCTGGCCCATGAATTTCGTTGTCAATTAGAACTCATGGGCGCACTGAGGGTGTCCACCGCGCACAGAGCTTTGCGATGCCCTTCGACAGGCGACGACCGCGAGAGCCGCACTTTGGGCCGCCAAACGAGGCTCAGGCTGCCACCGGCGATGTCGAAGATCGCGCCGCCATCACCGCACTGGCACCCGAATCGTCGCCAGGCTCGCCACCATCCTGGTTGAAGATCGGCGCGGTGGTGCTTTGCGCCTTTGGCGTTCTGGCCGCCGCACCCCCCTTCGTGGAGGGTGCGGACAGCAACTGCAAGGCTGTGGAACTCCGCGCCCTGACCATCGGCACGGCGCATATCCCGAGAAGCACAGTCCTGGCCGATATCGTGGTGGAAAACTTCCGCAGGAGCCTCGCGACTGGTGAGGTTGCCACAGCAATTGCCCGGCGCCGCTTCCCATCACTGCCGGCCCCACTCTCATGCGCCGGGATGTTCTGGCGCAGCTATCTGGATCCTGCACCGCTGCAATTCGTCGCGTCCCCGCGCCAGTAGCGCTGACGCGGCACCGTCCGACTTCAAGGGGCTCGCGGTGCGCGTTCTGACCGTGCTCCAGGCGACGGTCGAGCGACAGAAGGCTGAACTGGCGGTGGTGGCGCCGAAGGCCAAGGCGTTGGATCGCATCGCTACCGCTGATAGCAGGCTTTCGATCGCAGCGGCCGCGAAGGCGCCGGGAAATGGCATGCTGATCGAGGCGCCTACGGAACCAGCAGCGTTGATGGTCTGACCATCACTTTTGATGGCCAAAGCAAGGCTTCGGCCGCCTCTCGCGGACTCGCCGGCCGGCCCGGCGATAGGGCCCGTTCATCGCCCTTGCCGCCGGTAGGCTTGCATCGTGACTTCCCTGCCGCCGCCATCGGCGGCTAGACTAGGGCGCCAAGCCGATGCCGCGGCCGCATGAAGGGCACCGCGCGTCAGGCGCCGTTCAGTTGTTGCTGCGCCTCAGCAATGACGATGTGCAGCTGGCCGCGCTCCAGCACCATGGCCTGGTACTGGTCGCCGGCATCATCGAGGTCCACGCGCGGCCGTAGCCGGCTGATCTCCGCTTCCACGACCTTCAGACGTTCCTGGGCGGCGGCGAGGATCCGGCGCTCCGCCTGCTCGGTCTGCAGGTCGAGCACATGCAGGTGGGCGAGCCGGACGCGGGCCGCTTCGATCTGCTGGCGGGCTCTGTCGTCCATGTCCAAGATGCGCCCCTCCGCGCCTTCCAGCGCCCCACCAGCGCGCCCCAGCGCACGATACCCCTCGGCAGCCCGGATGGAAGGACTTTGCTGGGCGACGATGGCCGATTCCGGGCCACCACCGCGCGCCAGCGCGGCGCTGGTGGGGGCTATGGGCCGGCGCCGTAGCCCACCACGAATACGGCTGGGTTCGAAGGCCCCGGCGCCGGATTGGCGGTGCAGCGGAAAAGCCGACCAGGACTGCGCCCCGCCGCAGCCCCCATCACCCCGATGCCGCAGGCACAGACGGAGGCCGTGTCGCCGCATCCAGCAGCGCTGCATGTCGAGCAGCGAAAGTTGTCGCCCTGCCGCAGCACGCGCGCCAGGCAAAGCCGGCAGACATGGGGCGTGAGCGTCCAACCGGCGTTGGGGTCATCATCCATCCTGCAATCCCCCTGGCGGCCTACCGAAGAACGTCGGGCCGCTGGCATGACGCGCGAGGGCGATCGCCACTTCTGCCGCACCGACCACGGGCCCCTTCGTCACCTCGCGGATGCCGTCCCCGTCGCACACGACCAGGCGCGCCTGATGCAGCCGCGCCAGAAGCTGCCTCGGCGGGGAGCCCTTGCAGTTGCGGCCTCGGGCCGCCTCCCGCCCCCTGTTGTAGCAGGAGACGCAGTGGTGCCCGCCGATCAGCCGCGCCGAAACGCGCTGGCAGCGGGCGCAGGTGATGCGCAGCGCCTCGGTGGTGGCAAACGGCAATGGCCGCTGCGGAGCGCCTGCCCGGTCGGGGCCGAGTGTGCAGCCCAGGCAATGCCAGCGGGCCTCGTGCGACCGCGGAGCGTCGTGCTCGGCCGAGCGCCACATCCTGACGCAGGCGGTGAGGGTCACGCGTGCACGAAGCGGCGGGCACGGAACCATCTCCGGCATTGCAGGTGGGCTGGCGAGAGGATTGGCGCCTGCCATCTCAGGCGCCTCCCCAGGCTTGCGACAGGGCATTCAGGCGGGCGACCACGCGCTGCGCCAGCTCAGGCGACTCCTTCGCAATCTCCTCCACCACGGCGCGATGGAAGCGCTCGACCTGCCCGATCTCGACCATCGCCTGCTGCAGCTTCACCGCAGTTTCCAGGTTCCGCCGCGACTGTTCGATCGCGCGCGCGAACATCTTCCCGTTGCGCAGCTTGCCATCCGGCCCCAATGCACTGCTCCGCAGCGCCCTGGTGTCGGCAATCAGGGCGGCCAGCTCTTCGATGACAGGGATGGCATGCCCCACCACGTCATCGACCGTCGGAGCGGCTGGCAACGCTGCTGCTGCCGCTTGCGCGACGCTGCCGCTGGTCGCGATACGTGTCGCCGCGGCCTCCCGCACCTGGCGCGTGAGCTGCTGCCCAACGCGGCCGGCGGAGACAGCTTCCGCCATCCAAACGAACATCGTTGCCCGGCTCACGCCCCGTCCCTCGAAGAGCCGTGCGACGGAGGCGCGGGAGGGCTTTTCCGGTCCCGACCGCGCCATCTCTGCCACCAGCGCCGACTCGATCTCAGCGCGCAGGGATCTGCGCTGGTCAGGTGTCAGGGGCGGCGATGGCGGCGCCTTGTTCATTGCAGCGTGGTGGAGATGGTGCCCGCCTCGCGAGAGGCGCTGACCTCACGCTCCGATTCGATCTGCGCCATGATGGAGAGCGCGATCAGCATGCCTGCGGCATGGGCGTCGCCGGCATCGGCGCGCTGCAGCAGGTCGGTCAGCAGTCGCGCGCGGGTCCGGCGGCTGAGTGCGACCGGTCCGCGGAGCTTCGCCGCCCCGGACTTCCTCACAGCCGCCCCGCCGCCGCCAGGAGGCGGCGCAGCTCCACGCCCAGATCCATCGAGGGCGCCCACATCGGCCGTGAGATCCCGAGCTTGGCGCCGAGGTCGCGCAACTGCTTCATCGTTTCCAGCAGCACGCGGTCCATCTCGGTGGCATGTGCGACGAGGCGCCGCAGCATCTCTTCGTTTTCCGCGAGGGCGAGTTGGTCGCGGGCAGCGGACGCGGTCGCGTCCGCCGCTTCCGCGCGCTGCTTTGCCTCAGTGGACGCAGCTTCTGCCTCCGCCAGCATATCACGCAACCCGTCGCGGTCCGCCTCGATGAGTGCCAGGGTGGCGCCATCATCGGGCAGGCGCTCCCCTCCGGCACGGCGCGTGACGATGGCAGCACGCTCGACGGTGAGCGCGCTGAGGCGGTGGCGCAGACGGTCCGCCGCCTGGGCGGTCTCCACGCGGCGGGCGGCAGCCGCCGATGCTACTGCTTCCGTGGTCGCAACGCGTTGCGCGGCGGCGGTGATGAGGGCGGTGTCGAACATTGGAATGAGGCCTCTCTCAAAATGGGAAGGGAGCGACGGCTCCGCGACACAGCGCGATGCGACGACTTAGGGCACCGGCGGCCCGCTGTTGCCGCCGCCGGGCTCGACATCGGAATGCTGGTGGTTCTGCAAGGTGACGGCGCCGGCGGTGATGTCGCCGGTGGCGGTGATGTCGCCCATGACCTTCAGCGTGGTGCATGTCAGCTCGACCTCGCCGCCAGGCTTCACCAGCAGCGTCACGCTGCTGGTGGCAAGGCTGACCTCGGCCGATCCTCCGGACGGCGGTGTCCACCCGTTCGCCGCCACGCTGCCCAGCGCCGCCGGCGCGCCGTCGCCGATCCGGATATAGGCGCCGGAGGGGTGCCGGGCCTCGATGCCTCCATCAGGCGTCACCGTCACCACCGCGCCGGACGGGTGGCGATACATCGCCCGGTCCTGTTCCTGGAAGGTCATCTGGCTGCCAAGCGGCAGCAGGAATCCGAGGATGACCGGCCGGTGCTGATCTCCGCCACCACCGCGACCAGCCGGCGGCCGTTGCCCTGTGTCGTGCCGGCCAGCCGTTCGGATGCGGGCCGCAGCACGCTGGGCACTGCCCAGACGCCGGCATCGGACCCGACGACGCCGGAGGCGACATGCGCCTCTCCGACCCGCGCGCCGTTGTCCAGATAGACCAGTTCCACGGTGCCGCGGTCGGGATGCACGGCCACCACGTTGGCGAGGCGGAGCGTCATGCGTCGTAGGGTCCTTTGAAGCCTTCGCGGATGTAAGGACTGCCCTCGGATGCCACGCGGGTGATGAAGCCCGTCCCGCGCTCCAGCACGGCGGTGGTGGTCCAAGCGCCAAGGGGGATGATGCTGTGCACGACCCTAGGCATGTAGAATTCGGACACCTGCTGGCCCCGCGTGATGCGGAGGTAGCGGCCGGGCCTCAGATGCTCGCCGCCCTTCAGGGTGGCGCTGCCGTCCTCGAAAATAGCATTGTCCCTATTCATCAGCCGGAGATCGCGGGCACGGGCGATGTGCCAAGCGAGCATCTCGCGCCCGACGGCGTCGCGCCGCTCCCCCTGCACCTGAGACGGCAGGATCCCGGCGGCATCCGGTAGAAGCCGGGACTCTGCCTCCATCTTCCGCAGGCCGTAGAGCTCCGGCCGGTTGTTCGGGTGGTTGCTGTCGAAGGGGGAGCCGCTGGCGATCTCGGCGACCCCCAGCAGTGCATTCGCGTCCAGAAGACTGGTGCCCGCCGGAGTCATGAAAAAATTCGCCACCCGCGCATCGCTGCGGCCGACATCGAGCGAGACCAAATCATCCGCCGTGACGTCGATCGTGCCGGGATCTGTGGCGCCGGCCATGATGAGGCGGCCGGCCAGGTCCTTGTAGGGTGTCGGACGGAAGACGAGGGATGGACCGTCTTCGGCATCTTCGATGAAGGCTTCATTCCACGGGCGATCCGCGACCAGCTCTACCAGCCCCCAGAAGGCGCCCTGGAAAGGGGCGATGAGGTTGGCGCTGACCAGCCCCTCCGGCACCGTCAGGCGATCGGCCTTGAACAGCGGGATGATCCGGTCGGCATAGCCAGACATCTGCCGGACCTTCGCGTTGATGACCCGCTCCGTCAGCTGGCGCATCATCTCGCTGACGGGCAACCACGCGGCCTCAATCCCGACCGCCGTTTGGAGGCGGAAGGTATTGAGATACTGCGCGTCGGCATTGGCATAAATCGATTCGAAGAAGAACCGCTGGATCTGCCAGAGCTTTCCGGCGTCATGTCCCTGGATCACAACGGACCGCTGCGGCGTGCCATCCGGCTGCATGGATTCGACGCGCCGGACCGAAGACACGAACCCGCGCATCAGCAGCGGCAGCGGCTGCCCAGCATAGAGATGCGGTTGCCGCGCCCCGCGAATTTCCAGCAAATCCATCGCCTCGATGCGGGAAGAGAGCGTGTCGCGCGTCGCCTGGTCGAGCCGGTCAGAGAAGGCGATGGCAAACGCCCCGGCCGGCTCGGCGATGCCTTTGATGACCTTCACCGCGCCGCCGTCGGACAGGAACGGGGTCAAGTCGATCTGCCGCGCCGCGCCGCTGAAGCGCTCCGCGACGCCGCTGCCTGACCGCTGCACCGTCTTGATAAGCGTCACCGAAATCTTCGGCCGGTAAACCCGAACGGCCATCAGCCGACTCCGTAGGACTGAGGCGGGTCAGTGCGGGTTGGCGGCTCCGCGCCATCAAAGACGGCCCGCGCTGCGGCGGTGGAATGACCTCGTACTTCGCCCACCAGCCGCTGAACGTTGTCCTGGAGACCGCGAAGCTCATCGGCGATCCTCGCGACCTGCGAGTGAGACAGGTCGATGCCCGCTATGGCCTTCGACTCCCGTGCGGCCGTTCGGATCGTGTCACAGACGCGATCGACGGCGCAGGCGGGAGAGCGGGAGTTGCTGCCGGTCGAAATACGGACGGTCATCGCCCCGCGTCCTTCGAAGGCAGTCGCCGGGCGTCAGGAACGACCAGCGCGGCGAATCGATCGGCGATCCGCGCCGCTACCTCGGCAGCGATGGAATCCGCATTCGTGCGTATTTCATCAAGCGCTGCATCACCGGCAGCATCGCTCCTCGGGGTCATCGTGGCGACGCGCGTCCGTGCCGCGGCCAAGGCCTCAGCCTCCAGCCTGGCAATCTCGGCCCGGATCGCGCTCGTCGGCTCCCCTGCCGCCAGAGCCTCCCGCAGCGCCGCCCGAGCGGCGGGAATCAAGGCGAAGGTCATCGGCTGAGCGCCGCCATGATGCGGTGGCCCGCGGCTTCGAGGCGCGCGACCTGTGTGGCCGTCAACCGGCCTTCCGCATTCGCCGCCAAGGCCTTCGTCAAGACGAATCTGACGCGGGTCGAAGCGACATCCCGGGCGAGGTCGCCGTTCCGACGCGCCAAGGCCGCACTGGCATCCGTCATGGCGACCAGGTTCAGTGCGGGCCTCGCACGGGCGGGCGCCATGGCCTTCGCGAATCGCGGCGACGCGACTGGCGTGGCCTCGCGGCGCCGCTGAACGGCATCGAGGTCCGCCAGCAGTTCTTGGAAATCAGTGTCGGGCACGGGGATGCTCCAGTCGCTGCCTATGCGTCAAAAGGCCGTCACGACCCAGCAAAGGCGACCGCCAGCGTCTTTCAGGCCGTCGAGAACGCCACGAGCGAAGCTTGCCGGCTCCGCTCCCAGGGTGCCCGAGACCGACGCAACCGATAAGAAATCTGGGAAAAATCCCGCCCTCTTTCTATTAAAATCATTTATATTATTGATATCTCATCGTAAATACCTTGTGTATCCATGGTATTATTCCAAGATATTTAATATTGGACTTCTGAATTATTATCCGCAATTCTGCGTATAGGAGAAGTTTGAGGAGTCAGGCATGGGGCGTTACCTCTCCGCGTGGTCCAGGGCCCGCGACGAATTCGACCGGATGATTGCGGCGCAACAGGCGGCGGATCGGCGCACCGCGATCCGAATGGAAGAACGCCTCGCCACCGTGGCACTGCGCATGGCCGAAATCGAGCGCAAGGCAATCGCCGACGGCGACCTTCGCCCCCTAGAGGCGCTGCGACTGGCACTGGAAATCGCTCGATGGTCAGCTGGCGGGGACGGCGTCTCTTCGGAATGGTCGCTTGTGGAGCGAGCGGCTGCGGCGATGCAGCCGCTCGCGATCACCGCGAGTGCCGCTGCCGAGCGGTCGAAGCTTCCAAAGCCAGCGCCAGCCGCTTGAGGCCTTTGGACGTCAAGAGGGCTTGGACTTCGACGCGCCCGCCGGGGAGCTCGACGGGGCGATGCAAAATCTCGCCTGCTTCAACGCGCTCCTGATAACCGACCAGACGCCGACCGTCAGCGGACGAAAAAAGCCAGCCCCGGCGCCGCATCTCCTCGACCAGGAAACCAGGCCCGACCCGCAACGCCTTTGCAGCGTCACGCAGACACAGGGCGCCGGGAGCTTCGACCAGCCGCGCTAACGCATGTTCGGCCGCCCCAGCAGCGTCGGCCTGCACAGGCTTGCCTTCGGCCATCGCCGTGATGAGGCCTTGCGCGGCCGCCACTGCGGCGGCAGCCGCCTCGAGAGCAGCGGCGACTGCCTTCAGCGCGTCCGGCGACGCCGTCATGGCGCATGGCTGCGTTGGCGGCGCCGGCGTTACCTCGACCAACGTCTGGCCGAGTTGACGGCTGTGGCGCCTCAGGGCGCCAGCCATCCAGCGATAAACCGTCGCCCGCGACGCGCCGCGGTGGCGGAATGCGCGATGGATGCACGCCTGGTCAACGCCGCTGGGCCCGCACTCCATCGCCGCCAAATCGACAGCGGCTTCAACGGCTCGGCGAAGCGCTACTCGCGCGGTATCCTGATCCGCCGTCGGGTTCATGCGGCGCGCTCGGCGTCCAGCGCCAGGCGGCGCCGCTCGGACACGGCCGGCGGCTCGCCATCCTCCGCGGTCTCCGCGCCGGGCATACTCGCAATCGCGGACGACAGGATGCCGCGGCCAAGCGCGGCCATCTGGCCCGGTCGGATTAGGTCCTCCGGCCGCAGCGGCGGGGGGGCGAAACGGCCAAAGCGCAGCGCGGATTCCAACCGCTTCAACGTCAGCATCCGCAGCGCCAGGTCATTGGCCACCGCTGCGCGAATGTCCGCCGGCAGCGGCAGGTTGCGGAATCGGTGCGAGCGCTTGACGTGCCCCACGGCCTTCAGCGCCAGATCGCCGGGCAGGTCGGAAATGGCCTCATGGTAGCCGGATGCAATCGCTGCGTAGGCGGCTTGGCGCTTCGCCCCATCCGCAGGAAGCGCAACAAGACCAAAGGTTTCCGCCCACGCCATCAGCTGGCCGATCGCCACTGCATGCGCCTTGGCGGGCCCGGCGGCACATAGCGGCCGCCACCGCTCAACAGCCGCTTCTGCTTCCGCCCGCGCGGAGCTCGGCAGGGTATCGGTCGGTCTCCAGCTCGCCAGCCAAGCCGGGGACGGCGGCAAGGATGGCGATCCCGATGGCATCGGTATCGGGAGCGCCGACGTTGCGTCGGTCGCCAGCGATGACGGCAGATGGTCCATTTCCAGCAACTCCAGCAGGGGATTGGGATCGATTTCTGACAGCGGCCGCGATCCACGCGACGGGATCTCCGGCGATGCGGGCGTCGGCAGCGGCGCGCTCGGCGTCGCGCAGGATGTGCGACAACGACACCGGATTCCCGCCGATGTCCCGCACCCATTTCCCGACCAGCTCGCCCATTCGGTCTCGGGACATGCCTGGCTTCAACCGGCCGAGGATCGCCCGCATTTCGGCCCATGCGTCTGCGCGCAACTGCTGATCCGGCGATGCCTGTGGCGTCTCGGCAGCCGCGGCGTTCCCGCCAGGAATGGGCAGCATCAACGCTGGTTGGCGAGCGCGGCTTGGGCGCTGGCGGGGTGCTGGAGGCACTTCGACGGGGCGCGTCTGAGGCTCTGCGGCCGCTGATTCCTCGCTAGAGGAAGCAGGAGTCTCTGTGCTTTCCCCTTGCTTCCCCAGCTTCTTATTCGCGTCGATGCCGCGTCGCCTCCGCGTCGTTCGCGCGTCTTTGCCTGCGTCGGTCGATCCGCTCTCTTCGCCCAAAGTGGTGTAATTTCTGATGGTTATGACTGTCTGTGGACCGTCGCTCGAAGCGATGATCAAGCCGTGCTCCTCAAGTCGTGCGAGAAGCCTCCTGACGCGCGGCTCCTTCCAACCCCAGGCTGTGGCCATGAAACGAAGAGAGAACGATGCTTGGCCAGGCGCGAGGGGGATCGAGCACCCGGCTGCAACCGCGATGCCCGGCCGCCAGCGGGCATTCTCGAGCAGCCAAATGTACGCCGCTCGCGAACAAAAGCACTCGCGGCGAGGGCTGGGAAACGCAGCCGATTCGAAAGCGCCTCGCGGCATTTTCACGAAGCCCCGCCGGGCGGTTATATGATCCTGGGGCATTGGTCGCTCCCGGTCGCGAGCCGTCTAAAGGACGCTCACCATCGCGCGCAGGCTCGCAGCATCGACCAGAGTGCGACCACCGCACCGGACCAATTTCAGCCGACCTTCCTTCGCACGCCGGCGAAGGGTCGGAATCGAGATCCCAACCGTCGCCGCAGCATCCGCGAGGGTGCCGGTAATCGCGCCGTCCGGGATAGGGCGCGCCGCACGCTTTAAGCGCGCATCAGCTGGGGACTTTTCTTCATCGCGCATAGCAATTGCATCTCCGTGCGGCCCCTTGAGCGGGCCTGACGGGGCATTCATCGCAGCGCGGACGAGTTGGCCGCAAATGGTCTAAAGGGCCTAGGCCTTTAGGCCACGACGAGGGATTGGAGCGGCCAAAAGTCGCTCCGCTCGCAAAACTCTTTTCCTCATCGCATTTTCCGACGGCGGCGAACCGTGTTCCGCTGCGCCTCCAGAAGCGTCCCATGACGCCAATATCCTGGAGGCTTCAGTGATCGACGCTGGACGCTCAATCCCCAAGATCGCCGCATCATGGCGCGCCGTAGGATCATGCCGCCTGCGGCGCGGGGGTGAATGGAAATCGGCGATGGTCAAGACAGCGCGATCCAGGGCCGCCTTGGCTTCATCAACGTCGCCGCCTCGCCCGTCGATGCACGCTGCGATAGTGCTCCGCACGAAAAGCAACACTCCCGCGTTCCATTCAGCTTCAGAGCAAGCGGTTGCCGTGGCACGAAGGATACGGTTGAGGTCGTGCTCTCCGCGCTGGCGGAGATCGTCGGCGAAGCGATCCACGTTCTGCGCCTGCTCAGTCCGGCGCTCAGGTTCAAACCCGTGGGCAATCTCGAAAAGAGCCCGACTGGTGATGATACGGGTCGCCGAACTGGCCGCTGGTCGCAGTGCGAACGCCCGGCCCAGTAGACGTGCGATTGCCGCCCTCCACTCGCCCACCTGCTCGGCCCGAGCGATATCTTCAAATCCGTCAGCAAGGTCAGCGAGCGATCCGTCCGGTGCTAGACTCCTCAGGAGCTTGGCACATCCGTTTAGCGCCGCCGCCTTCCGATCGTAGACGTAGGCGGCCTGTCGTTGTCCCACAGCGCCACCACGCCTTGCCTCGGCCGAATCAGAGCCGCCCCTCGGCTTCTGCGGCGCGTTTGCCGCCACCAGCGCCTACCAGCCGCTTCCCAGACTCATGGTGCCGTGGCCGCTCGCCGCAGGCTGTCCGGCACCGGCCGCTCGCGCGCGTCTTTCAGGTGACTCACAGTGGCTGGCGGAGTCGCGAGGAAGCTCGCCCAGGTCGCCATCAGCACGCGGCGCTTCTCCAACAGGTCACCCCGCTGGTAGGCACGCTGCACCTGGTTGCCCACCGCGTGCGCAAGCGCGGCCTCCGCAACTGCTTCCGGTGTGGCGGTGCACTCGGCCGTCCAGTCCCGGAAGCTGCTGCGGAAGCCGTGCACGGTGCAGTAACCGGCCACGCCCATGCGTCGAAGAAGCAGCAGCAAGGCCATGTTGCTTAGTCCGCCCTGAACGGCATCGGCGCGCCCACCCGCAACTGCCCCCCCACGCGACCCGGCACGGCCTGGGAACAGGAGAGCGGGCTCGTCCTCGCCGGCGGTCCGCAGCGGCCTAGCTGCCTCCAGCACCGCCAGTGCAGCTGTGGAAAGCGGAACACGATGCTCAGCGCCCATCTTCATGCGTGACGCCAGCACCGTCCAAATAGGGCCGCCTGGCGCCTTCAGGTCGATCTCGTCCCAGGTCGCGCCGATGGCTTCGGATGTGCGTGCCGCTGTCAGTATCACCCAGCGCAGCGCCATCGCGCTCACACTCTCCTCGTTCGCCAGACGGGCCATGAACGCTGGCACGTCGCGCCAATGCAGGGCGCGGTGGTGGCGGACCCGGGCTACCTCGCCCTGACGGCCCAGCAGTGGTGCCAAATTGTCCTTCCAGATGGCCGGATTCTCGCCCTGTCGCCACCCGCTGGCCTTCGCCCAGGCCAACACAGCTTCGCAGCGGATCCGGACGCGCAGCGCGGTTTCCGGCTTCTTGCGCCAGATCGGCTGCAGCACTCGGAGCATGTCCGCGGTGGCTACCTCCGCCACGGGCACATGCCCAATGGCAGGAGTGACGTGATTGACGATGAGTGCCTTGGTCAGCTTGCGCTGACGCTCGGTGCGCATGGCCGGCCCATGCGCTTCGAACCAAGCTTCGAAGGCAGAGTTGAAGCTGCGTCCAGGGCTGCCCGTGAGAGCGGCGGCGCGCCGCCGGGTGTCGTCGGCACGCCGCGCGGCCTCGGCCGCCCGACGCTCCTCAACCGGATCACCCCCTGCATCAAGCTTGACGCGAGCGGCTTTCGACGCGATCCGCGCCTCAGCCAAGGAGACTCCAACCGCGGTCTTGCCGCTGCCCCTTATGACAGGTCCGAGCCCCAGTTCACGGGACTTGCCGGCTACCATGTAGCGCAGCGCCCACTTGGCTTTGCCTTGTCCGGTGACATGCAGGTAGAGGCCAGCGCCGTCGGCGTGACGTCCCGGATCTCCCTTCTTCACCAGCGCCTTCACAGCAGCGTCCGTCAGGGCGTGGTGAACGATGCGCGGCATGGACGCCTCCGGTGGTGCAGCCGAACAGCCGGCCCACAATCTGGCCCCTTATAGATTTGTGGGCTGCCCTGATGCAACCAGATACGACATGATCCATGACGTCGGAAAAATAGACCGGAAACCTCTGTATTTCCTGGATGTTTTGACCAAACCTGATCTCAGCCGATCCTGTGGTTCGAATCCAACCGCCGGAGCCATCCTCTCCCCTTCAATCTTCTCCTGCGCACTTCGGTTCGGCATGCCCCTCACGCAGGTGGCAACGCCGCGTCCAGGATGGCGGTCGCACCCTGGCGCAGCACCAGCGCCGCACGTTCCGATCCCAGATAGGGCATCGAAGCCCAGGCGCCATCGAACAGCAGGGCCAGGGTATCGGCCAGCAACTCCGGCGGCTCGGCCCCCGCCGCGCGGGCCAATTCCACCATGGCCGCGCGCATCCGCGCCTTGCACTGCGCCACCAGGCGATGCGTCGGGTGTTCGGGGTCCGGAAATTCGGCCTGGGCCAGCAGCATGGGACAGCCGCGCTCGGCACCCAGCGCCACCTTGGCGGCACCCGCCTCCACCATCGCGCGCAGCTTGGCCGCCGGCGTCTCCGCCCCCGCCGTGACCTCCGCGAACCAGGCGTCGTAGGTCGCCGCATCCTCCGACAGCACGGCGGCCACCAGCGCGTCCTTGCTGGGGAAGCTGCGATACAGGCTCATCTTGGTGGCGTCCGCGGCGCGGCACACCTCCTCGATGCCGGTGGCGCGGATGCCCTGGCGGTAGAACAGGTCCTTGGCGGCGCTCTGGATGCGCTCCGCGGCCTTGGGTTTTAAGCCCCCAGGTTGGGGGACGGTGACATCGCCCATGCTGGTGTCCTCTCTCCCGCCGCGGCGGTCATTCATGCTGCGGCGCAAAATCGCCCCTTGATGTTACTGACCGGTCACATACACTATGTGACGAACCGGTCGGTATCATCCGGCCCTGGAGATTGGCCATGTCACCCCATCCGCGCAAGTCCTCCGCCGCGGCGCAGGGCCAGAATGTCGCCGAAAACCCCTGGTTTTCGTGGCTCGCCCGCACCCTTCGTCCCTCCGCCGCCGGCCTGGCCCTGATGGCCAGCACCGCTTTGGTGCAGCCCGCCCTGGCCCAGGCCCCGTCCCCGGCCCCCTCCGTCACCGTCGCCACCCCCCTCGCCCGCCCCGTCGCGCAATGGGACGAGCACACGGCCCGCATCGAGGCCTCCGCCCGGGTGGAGTTGCGACCGCGCGTCTCGGGCCAGGTGGCACAGGTGCATTTCCGCGATGGCGCCACGGTGCGCGCCGGCGACCTGCTGTTCACCCTCGACCAGCGCCCCTTCCGGATCGCCGTCGACACCGCCCAGGCGGAGCTGGCCCGCACCGAGGCGCGGCTGACCCTCGCCCAGCAGCAATTGCAGCGCTACGCGCCCCTCGCCGCCCAGCGCATCGCCCCGGAATCGGAGCTGGACACGCGCCGCGCCTCCCTGCGCGAGGCCCAGGCCGGCCTCGCCGCCACCCGCGCGGCGCTGCGCCAGGCGGAGCTGGATCTGGAATTCACCGAAATCCGCGCCCCGCGCCCCGGCCGCGTCAGCGACCGCCGCGTCGATGCCGGCAATCTGGTGCAGCAGGGCGAGACCTTGCTGACCACGCTGGTCACGCTCGACCCCGTCTATGTCACCTTCGACGCCAGCGAGGCGCAGTATCTGCGCTATGCCCGCGCCGCCATGGGCGGCATGCGGCCGGATGGGCGGCAGACCGGCACGCCGGTGCAGCTCCGCCTGCTGGACGAGACCAGCTTCACGCATGAGGGCCAGCTCGACTTCGTCGATAGCGGCTTCGATGCGCGCAGCGGCACCATTCGCGGCCGCGCCGTGGTCGCCAACCCGCACCTGCTGCTGACCCCCGGCGGCTTCGCCCGGCTGCGGCTGTTCGCCGGCGACAGCCAGGCGCTGATGGTGCCGGATGCGGCGGTGCTGGCGGACCAGTCGGGCCGCATGGTGCTGACCGTGACGGCCGAGGGCACCGTGGCGCCGCGCCCGGTGCAGCTCGGCCCGCTGGTCGATGGGCTGCGCGTGGTCCGCAGCGGGCTGGGTCCGGAGGACCGGGTGATCATCGGCGGCCTGCATCGGGCCCGCCCCGGGACCCATGTGACCGCCGAACAAGGCCGCATCGGCCCGAGCCCCCTCGCCTCAGCACAATGATACCGACGGCCCCGATGGGTTCGTGCCGCGAAGGCACGCCTTCGGCTTGCCACACCTGAACCGCCGGGGGCCGGTCCCGCCCCCGATCTTGCGACGCCTTCGACCCCCGGGTGAACCCCGCCGGCCGGATCGCGCCTGAGGAATCCGAGCTGTGCGCCTCGCCCGCTTCTTCATCGACCGCCCGGTCTTCGCCGCGGTCCTGTCCATCGCCATCACGCTGGTCGGCGCCATCGCGGCGCTCCGCCTGCCGATCGCCGAATATCCCGAGATCGCCCCGCCCACGGTGCAGGTCACCGCGAGCTATCCCGGCGCCTCCGCCGAGACCGTCGCGCAGACCGTCGCCGGGCCAATGGAACAGGAGATCAACGGCGTCGACGGCATGCTGTACCTCTCCTCGCAATCCACCGGCGATGGCCGGGTCGCGATCAGCGTGGTCTTCCGCCAGGGCACCAATATCGACCAGGCCCAGGTGCTGGTGCAGAACCGCGTCGCCGTCGCCGAGCCGCGATTGCCGGAGGAGGTCCGCCGCCTCGGCATCACAGTGCGGAAGGCCTCGCCCGACCTGCTGATGGTCGTGCACCTCACCTCGCCTGATGGCAGCCGCAGCCCGGACTACGTCTCCAACTACGCCACGCTGACCATCAAGGACCGACTGGCGCGCCTCGATGGCGTCGGCGATGCGCAGATGTTCGGCGCGCGTGACTACGCGATGCGCGTCTGGCTCGACCCGGATCGCCTCGCCGCGCGCGGCCTGGCGCCGGGCGAGGTGGTAGAGGCGCTGCGCCGGGCCAATGCGCAGGTCGCGGCCGGCGCCATCGGCCAGGCGCCCCGCGCGGCGGAGGCCGGCGCCTTCGAGATCAGCGTGCAGGCGCTGGGCCGCCTGACCTCGCCCGAGCAGTTCGATGAGCAGGTGGTCGGCACCGGCACCGGTGGCGCGCCGATCCGCCTGCGCGACGTGGCGCGGACCGAGATCGGCGCCGCCGACTATTCCATGAACGCCCTGCTGAACAACCAGAACGCCATCGCCATCGGCGTCTTCCAGCGCCCCGGCAGCAACGCCCTGGCGACCGCGGATGCGATCCGCGCCACCATGGAGGAAGCCGCCCGCAGCTTCCCCACCGGCATCAGCTACAGCATCGTCTACGACACCACCGGCTTCATCGCGCAGAGCATGAAGGCGGTGCTGGTGACCTTCGCCGAGGCGATCGTGCTGGTGGTGCTGGTCGTCATCCTGTTCCTGCAGAACTGGCGCGCCGCGCTGATCCCGCTGCTGGCCATCCCGGTTTCCATCATCGGCACCTTCGGCGCGCTGCTCATCATGGGCTTCACGCTGAACACGCTGACGATGTTCGGCCTGATCCTGGCGATCGGCATCGTCGTCGATGACGCCATCGTGGTGGTGGAGAACGCCGAGCGTCACATGGCCGACGGCCTTCCGCCGCTGGAGGCCGCGCGCAAGACGATGGACGAGGTCGGCTTCGCGCTGATCGCCATCGCCCTGGTGCTGGTCGCGGTCTTCGTGCCGACCGCCTTCATCACCGGCATCTCCGGCGACTTCTACCGGCAGTTCGCGGCGACGATCTCTGTGGCGACCATCATCTCCGCCATCGTTTCCCTGACCCTGTCGCCGGCGCTCGCGGCACGGCTGCTGAAGCCGCATGACCATGCGCCGAAGCGTGGCGGGCTGTTCAAGCCGATCGGCCTGTTCTTCCGTGGCTTCAACTGGGTCTTCGACCGGATGTCCTTCGGCTACGGGTCGCTCACCCGCCGTCTGGTGCGGCTGCCGGTGATCCTGATGCTGATCTATGGCGGCCTGCTGGCCTGGACCGGCAGCACGGTGCTGAGCACGCCGACCGGCCTGATCCCGCAGATGGACCGCGGCTACGTCATCGCCGCCTTCCAGCTTCCCCCCGGCGCCAGCATTAGCCGCTCGGATGCGGTGGTGCGCCGGGCCTCGGATACCATCCTGGCCACCCCCGGTGTCGCCGATGCCGTCGCCTTCGTGGGTTTTGATGGCGCCACCTTCACCAATGCGCCCAATACCGGCGTGGTCTTCGCCACCATGAAGTCCTTCGAGGAACGCGCCGCGCTGGGGCTGACCGGCAACGGCATCCTGGCCGATCTCCAGGCCCGGGTGATGGGCGACATGGATGCGCAGGTGCTGGTGATTCCGCCACCGCCCGTCCCGGGCATCGGCACAGGCGGCGGCTTCAAGCTGATGATCCAGGACCGCGCCGGCCTCGGCCCGCAGGCGCTGGAACGGGCCGTGTGGCAGGTGCTGGGCCAGGCCAATGGCGCGCCCGGCATCGCCTTCGCCTTCAGCCTGTTCAACACCTCCACCCCGCAGATCCGCGCCGATATCGACCGCACGCGGGCGGAGATGCTGGGCGTGCCGATCTCCCGCGTGCATGAGGCGCTGGGCATCTATATGGGCTCGGCCTTCGTCAACGACTTCAACCTGCTGGGACGCACCTGGCGGGTGACGGCGCAGGCGGACATGGCGCACCGGATGGATGTGGAGGATCTGGCGCGCATCCGCACCCGCAGCGACAGCGGCCAGATGGTGCCGCTGGGCTCCATCGCCACCTTCCACGAAACCTCCGGCCCCTATCGCATGCCGCGCTACAATCTGTATCCGGCGGCGGAGGTGCAGGGCGCGGCGCTGCCGGGCGTTTCCACCGGCCAGGCCATCGCGGCGATGGAGGAGGTGCTGCGCAACCTGCCGGAGGGCTTCAGCTACGAATGGACCGAGCTCGCCCTGCAGGAAAAGATCGTCGGCAATACCGCGCCGATCGCCTTCGCCATGGCGGTGGTCTTCGTCTTCCTGGTGCTGGCGGCGATGTATGAAAGCTGGCTGCTGCCGCTGGCGGTGGTGCTGATCGCGCCGATGTCGGTGCTGGCGGCGCTGATCGGCGTGGGCTTCGCCGGCCTCGACAACAACGTGCTGGTGCAGGTGGGGCTGGTGGTGCTGGTGGGCCTCGCGGCGAAGAACGCGATCCTGATCGTGGAATTTGCCCGCGCGGCGGAAATCGCCGGCGCCACGCGCTGGGAAGCCGCGGCGGCGGCGGCGCAGACCCGGCTGCGACCGATCCTGATGACCTCGCTCGCCTTCATCCTCGGCGTGCTGCCGCTGACGGTGGCGACCGGGGCCGGGGCGGAGATGCGCCAGAGCCTGGGCGTCGCGGTGTTCTACGGCATGCTGGGCGTGACCCTGTTCGGCCTGCTGTTCACGCCGGTCTTCTATGTGGTGGCCCGCGCCATGGCCCGGCGCCCCGCCCCGGCGCCGGTGGCGGTGCCGGCCGAATAGGCCGCACCCCGCCGGATCGTGATCCGCCCCTCCCCCAACCCCGCTATTGCGGGGGGCCGAGGGAATGGGCATGGAACCCCGGTCGGCAATCACATCAGGGTGCGCATCGCGGGTGGACGGGCGGATCGAAGCTGGGGCAGTCGCAGCCGCGTTGGGCGGCCAGGCCCGCCCCCGCCTGGTCCTGTTCGACCTGGACGGCACGCTCGCCGACAGTCGCGCGGTGATGTTCGAAGCGCTGGACCAGGCCGCGCGCCATTTCGGCTTCCACCGCGTGACGGAGGCCGAGGCGGAGGCGCTGCGCGACCGGGATGCGCGCAGCATCCTGCGGGTGCTCGGCGTGCCGCTGTGGAAGCTTCCGCGCATCGCGGCCCATATCAAGGGCCTGGCCAGCGCCGCGCCGCCGCCGCCGCTGTTCCCGGGCGCCACGGCCATGCTGGCCCGGCTGCATGCGGCGGGGGTGACGCTGGCGCTGGTCTCCTCAAACTCCGAGGTCAATGCCCGCCGCGCCTTGGGGCCTGAGGCGGCGGCGCTGATCGCCCATTGGGCCTGCGATGCCAGCCTGTTCGGCAAGGCGGGTCGCTTCCGCCAGGTGCTGCGGCGCACCGGCACGAAACCGGCCGGGGCCATCGCGATCGGCGACGAGCTGCGCGACATCGCGGCGGCCCGCAGCGCCGGGCTGATCGCGGGGGCGGTGGCCTGGGGCTACGCCCTGCCCACCGCGCTGGCCGCCGCCGCGCCGGACATCCTGTTCGGCAGCATGGATGAGATCCCGGCCTGGTTTGGCGTCTAGCAGAGCGTGGCCCGGACCTTCTGTGCCTGCGCGCCTGCGGTCATCACGCGCTACACCGCTTCCGGATCGAACAGGTAGCCCACGCCCCGCACCGTGCGGATGGCCATCGGCCGGGTCGGGTTGCGCTCGACCTTGCGGCGCAGCCGCATGATGCGCAGGTCGATGGCGCGGTCGAAGGCCTCGGGCTCCTCGTCGCCGGAGGTGCGCTCCAGCAGCCAGTCGCGGTGCAAGGCGCGGTTGGGGTTCTCGACGAACAGCTTGAGCAGGGTGAACTCGCCCTCGGTCAGCGTATCCTCCCGGCCTTCGGCGGTCAGCAGCAGGCCGCGGCGCAGGTCCAGCACGGCGCCGCCGATGCGGGTCTTGCCGGGCGGCAGTGCCTCCGGCTTCTGCGCGGCCTGGGCGGCGCTTTCCGCCCCGGCGCGGCGCATCACGGCGCGGATGCGGGCCAGCAGTTCGCGCGGCTCGAAGGGCTTGGTGATGTAGTCGTCGGCGCCGGATTCCAGCCCGACCACGCGATCCACCAGGTCGCCCGCCGCCGTCAGCATGATGATGCCAAGCAGCGAGGATTGGCCGCGCAGCCAGCGCGCCAGCGCAAAGCCATCCTCCCCGCCCGGCAGGCCGACATCGAGCAAGGCGGCATCCGGCATCCCCGCCGCCACCGCCGCCCGGCAGGCGCGCCCATCGGCCACCCCCTCCACCACGAAGCCCTGGCCGGAGAGGTAGGCGCAGATGGTCTCCCGCTGGAACGGGTCATCCTCGACGACAAGGAGATTGGTCGTGCCACCCGCCATGCGCGATCGTTCCTCGGCCTGCTCGCGTTTCGAAGCACTCCGTTACAAAGCCCAGCGAGTCCCGTCAAAGGTCGCCTTGGCACGAAACAGGTGAAACAAACCGCGATGGGCGGCGAAACACAAGCCGACCCGGATTCGGGCATAAGGACGGGATGCTACATCTAGAGCGTTCCGCCGGCGGGTCGCCGGCGGCTGAGCTTGCCGCCCTGCAGGCGGAGGCGCTGGCCCATCTCGCCGGACCCTTCGCGCTGTTCGATGCGCAGGGCCGCCTGGCCTCGGCCAATCCCAGCCTGGCGCAATTGCTGCCCGATTTCGGCGAAAGCGAGGAACCGCCCCGGCACCTGGAAGCGATGCTCGCCGCCATCGGCCGTGCCGGCGCCGCGCTGAACCCCGATATCCCGGAACCGGAGGATGCCGCCACCTGGCTGCCGCTGGGCTTCGACCTGGCGCGCAATCTGGACTGGCAGACCCCGCGCGGGCAATGGTTCCGCATCGTGGTCCGGCGGCTGAATCACGGCTTTGTGCTGACTGCAACCGATATTACAGACCTGAAGCGGCGCGAGGCGGAGCTTTCGGCCACCCAGGGCGTGCTTCAGACGGTCTTCGACCACATCACCGACGGCGTGGTGATGTGGGACGCCGAGATGCGCCTGCAGTTCTGGAATCGGGAGACCCTGCGGGTCGGCGAATTCCCGAATCACCTGGCCTATAAGGGCGTCAACGTCCTCGACGTCATGCGCTACCAGGACCAGCGCGGCGAATTCGGCCCGCCTCCTGCCGATGAGGCGGAGCTGGAGGCCCGCGTCGCGCAGCGTGCCGCGCTGCTGAGCCGGCCCGGCGGCATCTCCTATATCCGCCAGACCCCCTCAGGCCTGTGGCTGGAGGTGAAGACCGTGCCCGTGGAGGGCGGCGGCGCGGTGCTGATGTATCGCGACATCACCAGCCTGAAGCAGCGGGAGGAGGAGTTGGCTGCGGCGCGCGCCATGCACCAGCTCATCCTGGACAGCATGACGGATGGCGTCGTGCTGATGAATGGCGACCTGACCTTCCGCCTCGGCAACCGCGCCGCCATCCGCATGTTCGACATGCCGGCCGAACTCGGCACGCCCGGCGCCTCGGCGGTGGACGCCATGCGCTACCGTCTGCGACGCGGCGATTTCGGCCCGCCGCCCGAGGACCCGGCGGCCTTCGAGGCGCTGGTCGAGCACCGGCTGGCCCTGGCCCGCGAACCTGGCGGCGAGCCGCAGCTGATTCGCGGCGCGCGGGGCGAATGGATCGAGGCTTCCTCCGTCGCGACGCCCGATGGCGGCACATTGGTGATCTACCGCGACATCTCCGTACTGAAGACGCGGGAGGAGGAGCTTCAGGCCGCCCGCGCCACGCATGAGCTGGTGCTGGACACCATGAATGACGGGCTGGTGCTGTGGAGCCCGGACCTGCATGTGCGGCTGTTGAACCGCCAGCTCGCCGGCTTCTACGGCATCCCCTGCGACCTGACCGTGCCGGGCGCCGATGGGCGCGAGATTTTGCGCATGATGCACCGCCGCGGCGACTACGGCCCGCCACCGGCCGAGGGCGCGGCGCTGGAAGCGGCGGTGGAAGGCCGGGTGCGGGCCATCCTGCACCCGGTCGGCGAAAGCGACATCCGCCGCGCCCCCTCCGGCGCCTGGGTCGAGATCACGCGCCAGCGGCTGCCCGATGGCAGCGTGCTCTCCACCTACCGCAACGTCTCCCGCCTCCAGGCGCGGGAGGCGGAGCTGCGCCAGGCGCGGGACATGGCGCGCGGCGCCGAAGCCGCGCTGTCCGCGACCATCGAGAATATGAGCCAGGGCCTGGTGATGTTCTCGCCGGAGCGGAAGGTGCAGATCATCAACCGCCGCGCCATCGAATTGCTGCGCCTGCCGATGGAGCTGGCGCGGGAAGGCACACCGCTGGAACACATCACCGCCTGGCAACTCGGCAGCGGCGAGTATGAGGACAGCCCGGAAGGCACCGAGCGGGCCCAGGCCGTGATCGCCGGCGCGCCGCTGCCGACCGGCCATTTCGTGCGCCGCCGCCGCGACGGTTCGGTGCTGGAGGTGGAATCGGTCCGCCTGCCGGATGGCCGCTCCGTCCGCACCCTGACCGACGTGACCGAGCGCAAGCGGCAGGAGCAGGCGCTGGCCGCGGCGCGGGACGAGGCGCGCGCCATCAATGCCGCGCTGGGCGCGACCATCGAGCATATGAGCCAGGGCCTGGTCATGGTGGACCCCGATCGCCGGGTCCGGGTGATGAACCGCCGCGCCGCCGAGATCCTCGCACTGCCACCGCATCTGGCGCAGCCCGGCGTGCCCTTCGGCGAGCTTGTCGCCTTCCAGCATGCGCGCGGCGACTATGACGGGTCGCAGCACCGCATCGAGGAGGCGCGCCGCGCCATTGCCGGCGAGGCGCTGAACGAGGAGCGCTACGAGCGCGCCCGCCGCGACGGCACCGTGATCGAGGTGCATGCCCGCACCATGGAGGATGGCGGCGCGGTGCGGACCTATATGGACGTGACCGAGCGCAAGCGGGTGGAAGGCGCCCTGGCCGCCGCACGGGATGCGGCGGAAGGGGCCAACCGCGCCAAATCCGCCTTCCTCGCCGCGATGAGCCACGAGATCCGCACGCCGATGAACGGGGTGCTCGGCATGCTGGAAGTGCTGGAACGCACGCCGCCCGGCCCGGCGCAGGACCGCTGCATCGCGGTGATCCGCGAAAGCGCCGGCTCGCTGCTGCGGATCATCGATGACCTGCTGGATTTCTCGAAGATCGAGGCCGGGCGGATGGAACTGGAAACCCTGCCCTTCTCCCTGCGCGGGCTGGTGGAAGGTGCCGTCGACACGCTGACGGTGGAGGCCAAGCGTCGCGGCCTGCTGCTGTTTGCCGACCCGATCGGGCCGGAGACGCCGCAATCGCCGGACATGGTCTCCGGCGACCCGGTGCGGGTGCGGCAGATCCTGTTCAACCTTGTCGGCAATGCCATCAAGTTCACCGATGTCGGCTTCGTCCGCCTGCGCGCTTCCGCAAGCCGGTCCGGGGATGCGGTGATCGTCTCCCTGATGGTCGAAGACAGCGGCGTCGGCATGACCCCGGAGCAACTGGAAAAACTGTTCCAACCCTTCGCCCAGGCCGATACCTCCACCACGCGGCGCTTCGGCGGCACCGGGCTTGGCCTGTCGATCGTGCGGCGGCTGGCGCAGTTGATGGGCGGCGACGTCTCGGTGGAGAGCACCGCCGGGCGCGGTAGCCGATTCGCCGTCACGCTCCGCCTCGGCCTGGTGCAGGCGGAGGACTGGGAAGCCATCGCCGAGCCCCTGCCCGCCTTGCCCGCCACGGCCAGCACCGACATCCCCCGCCTGCTGGTGGTGGACGACCATCCGGTGAACCGGGAGGTTCTGGCCCGGCAGCTTGAACTGCTGGGCTGCCAGGCGGACATGGCGGAGGACGGCGCGCAGGGCCTGGCGCGCTGGCGCGCCCAACGGCACCGGCTGGCGCTGGTCGACCTGCATATGCCGGTGATGGACGGGCTGGACCTGGCGCGCGCGATCCGGCGGGACGAGGCGGCCGACCCTTCGCTCGGCCGCGCCATCCTGATCGCGGTGACGGCGAATGCGCTGAAAGGCGAGGATGAGCGCTGCTATGCGGCGGGCATGGATGCCTTCCTGGCCAAGCCGCTGGCGCTCGACCTTCTGGCACGCACCCTGGCGCGCTTCCTGCCGGCACAGGCAGGCGCGGCAGGGGCGGCGCCGGGACCGCCGCCGGCGGAGATCGCGCCGCTGTTCGACCCCGAGGCCCTGCGCAGCCTGTTCGGCGCCGACCCGAAGCGCCTGGCCGGCTTGCTCGCCAGCTTCCGGGAAGGGGTCCGGCGCGATGTGGAAGCGGTGGCGACCATGCTGGCGGCGCGGGATCTGCCCGGCGCGGCGGCTGCGGCGCACCGGCTGAAAGGCGCCGCGCGCATGGCCGGCGCGCGGCCGCTGGCGGATCTGCTGGCAGTGGTGGAGCTGGCAGCGCGGGAGCGCGATTGGGAGGCGGCGGCCGCCGCGGCGGCGAAGCTGCCCGCCCTGGCGGAGCGAACCCTGACTGCGGTGCAGGCCGCGGGATGAGGGCCTGATCCGCCTTGCCTGGCCAGTTCGGCCCGGGCGCCTACCTCAATTGCGAATCATTCGCAATTGAGGTCAGTCGCAATCGCAGCCGGGCGCCTCTGTGGTCATGCCCTGCACGACGTGATGGTCGATCCATTCCGCCACCAGGCGCCGGGCCTCGGTGACCGAGGATTCGGGGTGGTGGATGCGGTAAAGCGTGGTGCAGGCGGTGAAGGCGGCCAGGTCGGCGTTGCCGCCATCGCGCAACTCGCGATAGGCGGTGACGACGGCGCGTTCGCAGCGGCGACCGATGTGGCTGAATTCGCGGCCCATGGGCACTCCCGTCTTCCCGCTCGGCGGGGATGCGATGCAAGATGCGATGCAGTTGCGAATAAGTCGCAACTGATATGCAAGTTATACGACGCGCCGCGCCTGGAATTCAAGTGACGCGCTGCATCATTCGGCGGGGCGGCTTCGATCAGCCGCCCCCCGCGCCTTCGGGGGGCAGGATTTCAGCCCTGGGAAACCGCCTCGGCCAGCGCCTTGCCCACATCCACGGTGCCCGCATTGCCACCCATGTCACGGGTGCGTGGGCCACCTTCGGCCAGCAGCGTCTCGATCGCCTTGACGATGCAATCCGCCGCCGCCTTCTCGCCCAGGTGTTCCAGCATCATGGCGCCGGACCAGATCTGGCCGATCGGGTTGCAGATCCACTTGCCGGCGATGTCCGGCGCGCTGCCATGCACCGGTTCGAACATGCTCGGGAATTTCTTCTCCGGATTGATATTGGCCGAGGGCGCGATGCCGATGGACCCCGCCACGGCCGGGCCGAGGTCGGACAGGATGTCGCCGAACAGGTTGGAGCCGACCACCACGTCGAACCAGTCCGGATGCTGCACGAAATGGGCGCAGAGGATGTCGATGTGGAACTGGTCCGTCGTCACGCCCGGGTAGTTCTTCGCCATCTCGGCGAATCGCTCGTCCCAGTAGGGCATGGTGAAGGTGATGCCGTTGGACTTGGTGGCGCTGGTCAGCTTCCGGCGCGGGCGGGTCATCGCCAGCTCGAAGGCGTATTTCAGCACGCGGTCGACGCCGACTCGGGTGAAGACGCTGTCCTGGGTAACGAATTCACGCTCCGTGCCCGGGAACATCTTGCCGCCGGTGGAGGAATACTCGCCCTCGGTGTTCTCGCGCACCACGTAGAAGTCGATATCGGCGGGGGTGCGGTCGGCCAGCGGGGTGCGGGCGCCGGGCATCAGCTTGCAGGGGCGCAGGCTGATATACTGGTCGAAGCCACGGCGGATGGGGATCAGCAGGCCCCAGAGGGAGATATGGTCCGGCACGCCGGGCCAGCCCACGGCGCCGAGGAAGACGCTGTCCGACTTCGCCAGCTGGTCCAGGCCATCCTCCGGCATCATCTTGCCGGTCTGGGCATAGGTCTCGCAGGACCAGTCGAAATGGCTGAGCTCAAGGTCGAAGCCGAAGCGCCGCGCCGCCGCATCCAGCACCCGCAGGCCTTCCGGCACGGTTTCCTTGCCGATGCCATCGCCGGGCAGCACGGCGATTCGATGGGTCTTGCGGGTCATGGCGTTGTCTCCGACGGTTCCGGCGCGAAACTGCCGCCGCGGAGGGCCGCCGGCAAGCCCGGCGGAACCGGCAAAACCCCGCACTTCCGAAGAAGTCGCAGCCATAAAGCAACCGAGGGGGGAGAGCGCTGGATGGTGGGCGCGACAGGGATTGAACCTGTGACCCCCGCCGTGTCAAGGCGATGCTCTACCGCTGAGCTACGCGCCCATCCAGCGAGGCGCTGCAATAGCCAAGCCTGCGGCACAGTGCAACCCCGCCCGATGCGGGGAAGAACCGAGCGGGGATGACAATGCGCCCCCGCCTGTGGCTTGATCGCGGCACCGATGGACATGCCACTCCCCGCCACCACCCTGCCACCCGAGCCGCCGCCCTTCGAGGTGGCGCGGCCGGTACGGCAGAGTGTGCCGCTGGTCTTCTGCTCGCCGCATTCCGGCAGCCATTACAGCGCCGCCTTCCTGGCTGATTCGCGGCTGGATCCGAGGGCGTTGCGGCGCAGCGAGGATTGCTTCGTCGATGAGCTGTTCGCCGCCGCCCCCGAATTCGGCGCGCCGCTGCTGACGGCCACCTTCCCCCGCGTCTTCTGCGATGCGAATCGCGAGCCCTGGGAGCTGGATCCGGGCATGTTCGATGGCCCCCTGCCCGCCTGGGTGAACAGCGCCAGCCCGCGCGTCGGCGCCGGCCTCGGCACCATCGCCCGCGTGGTGGCCAGCGGCGAGCCGGTCTATCGCCACAAGCTGGCCTTCACCGAGGCGGAGGCGCGGGTGCGGCAGTACTGGCAGCCCTATCACACGGCGCTGGCCGAGCTGATCGCCGAGACCCGCGCCGAATTCGGCTTCTGCCTGCTGATCGATTGCCATTCAATGCCGGCGCATCCGGCGCATGGCCACAACCCCTCCGACTTCGTGCTGGGCGATGCGCATGGCACCGCCTGCGCCCCGCGCGCGACCAGGCTGGTGGAGGAGACGCTGGGCGGCCTTGGCTACCGGGTGCGGCGCAACGACCCCTATGCCGGCGGCTATATCACCCGCCATTACGGCCGGCCGCGGGAGGGGGTGCATGCGCTTCAGATCGAGATCGCGCGCAGCCTGTATATGAACGAGGCGCGGCTGGAACGGGCGCCGGGCATGCAGTCCCTGACGCGGGACATCAGCCGGCTGATCGGGGTGCTGGCCAAGGCGGATTGGAACGGCTTGCGCTGAAGCCGACGTATACGACTTTCGCTTGACTTCCCCCTGGCGCTTCGGGAATTCTGCGCCCGGTCCCTGGACGAAAAAAAAGGCGGAGCCTTGCGGCTCCGCCGAGTTTAGGGAGGAAACGTCCAAGAAAGACAGACAACCCGGCAACGCCGTGTTGCTGCGATGCACAATCTAGTCGGAAGCAAAGGGTCCCGCAAGGGGTTTTTTGCAGTGCAGCATGTCCGAAATGTTGCGGTGCAGCTATTCGGCCATTGCATAGCTCAGGCCGCTGAAAACTCGGCGCGGATGGCTGAGCTGTGCTCGCCAAGGGCCGGGACTCGGCCATAGGCGCGGTCGGTCTGCGCCAGGCGCGCGGCGGGGGCGGCCATGGCGACCGGACCCTGCGGCGTCTCCACCACCAGGCGGCGCAGGGCCGGATGGGCCGCCAGTTCCGGCACGCCGTTCACGAAGCCATAGGCGATGCCGGCCGCGTTGAGCCGCGCCGCCGCCGCATCCCGCGTCAGCCTCGCGAAGGCCTGGCCGACCCGCGCATCGACCACCGGGCGGTTCGCCACGCGTTCATTGTTGCTGCGCCATCCGGACTCGGCGGGCAGTTCCGGCGCATCCAGGAAGCCGGTGCAGAGCGCCGCCCATTCCCGCTCATTCTGGATCGAGATCAGCACCAGTGCGCCATCGGAGGTGGCGAAGGCGCCGTAGGGGCAGATGGAGGGATGGGCGAGGCCCACCCGCTCCGGCGCCCGGCCGGTGCCCTCGAAATACAGCAGCGGCACGTTCATCCAGTCCGCGATGCCATCGAACAGCGACACCGCGATGCCGGTGCCCCGGCCGGTGATGCCGCGTGCGATCAACGCCTCCAATACGGCGGCATGGGCGTTCATGCCGCAGGCGATGTCGGCGACCGAGACCCCCACCCTGCCCGGCCCGGCCGGATGGCCGGTGATGGCCGCGAGGCCCGATTCCGCCTGCACCAAAAGGTCATAGGCCTTCATCGCGGCGTAATCGCCCTCCTCGCCATAGCCGGAGATATCGACCGTGATGAGGCGCTGATGCTTCTCGCGCAGCGCGGCGCTGCCGAAGCCTGCGCGGGCCATGGCACCCGGGGCGAGGTTCTGGATGAAGACATCCGCCTTCGCCAGGATTCGCGCGAGAAGCGCCTTGTCCTCGGCTTTCTTGATGTCGAGGGTCAGGGATTCCTTGCCCCGGTTGAGCCAGACGAAATAGCTGGACTGGCCGGCGGCGGCCTTGTCGTAGCCGCGCGCGAAGTCGCCCTCCGCCCGCTCAATCTTGATGACGCGGGCGCCGGCATCGGCAAGTTTCACGGAGCAGGTGGGCGCGGCGACGGCCTGTTCCATGGCGACGACCAGGAGGCCGGAGAGGGGCTTGTGAGAGCCGAACTCCAAATCGGTTTTATTAGATCGCTCTGTCAAAGCAAACCGCCCTCACGCGCCACGAAATAGACCTGCCGAAACACTATAGCTGCCACCAAAATCACCGACATTCCGTAAAACATCGCACAAACCAAACGAAAATTCGGCTGCTTGTTACTTAGCACCAAATATTCTACATTTGCAAGGCGCCGCACAATATCAGCTTTGGCGGCCTTCGATACTGCCACCGATTGTGACACCTGAAGGCCTTTTTGATGCTCGATCTGTCGCCTTACTAGCGGTAGCTCCCACACAAGATCAAAAAGATCACCACCAACTTTATCTCTATCGACCGTAGCCGACAGCGTGGACACCTGATCGCAGTACGTCTCTATGAAGCCATCAGTCGTTACCGCATCATAAAACGAGACCTGCCTGACCTGATAATCTTGCAAGCTAAGATTTTTGATAACCGCCGGGCACCGCCACTGGTATATGATATGAGCCAGAAAGATACCCAGCGAGGCAAAAAACGCAGAAACCAATCCAGATGGTAGATGTGGCATATTAACATCAAAATCTGCGAGTAGAGAGCGTCCAACTGGCCAAACCGCTGCCAGAACAGGAACCATCAGGAGTAACGCATATGATATGTTGTTGATAGCGCGGATTTCGCCCAGCGCCCGAAGGTCTGCCCACGATGGGATATTTTCCCGTATGCGAAATCGACGCTTTCCATTTGCCATCTGTGCTTCTCAATGGCCTGCAGAGCTCAATAGCTCCGCGGCATCCCCAGCACATGCTCGCCAATATACGACAAAATCAGGTTCGTGCTGATCGGCGCCACCTGGTACAGCCGCGTCTCGCGGAACTTGCGCTCGATGTCGTATTCCTCGGCGAAGCCGAAGCCGCCATGGGTGTTCACGCAGGCCTCGCCGGCGGCCCAGCTCGCTTCCGCCGCGAGCATCTTGCCCATATTGGCCTCCTCGCCGCAGTTCTGGCCGGCGGCGAATTTGGCCAGGCCCTTTTCGACAATGGCCTCCGCCGCGCGCATCTGGGCATAGGCCTTGGCGATGGGGAACTGCACGCCCTGGTTCTGGCCGATCGGGCGGCCGAACAAAACGCGTTCCTTGGCATAGGCACTGGCCTTGGCGATGAACCACTTGGCATCGCCGATGCACTCCGCCGCGATCAGCAGGCGCTCGGCATTCATGCCGTCCAGGATGTAGCGGAAGCCCTTGCCCTCGACACCCAGCAGGTTCTCCGCCGGCACCTCCATGTTGTCGAAGAAGACCTCGCAGGAATTGTGGTTCATCATGGTGCGGATCGGGCGGATGGTGAGGCCCTTGGCCGTCCGCATGTCGACGATGAAGGTGGACAGGCCCTCGGTCTTCTTCGCCACCTGGTCGCGCGGGGTGGTGCGGGCCAGCAGCAGCATCAGGTCGGAATGCTCCGCCCGGCTGGTCCAGATCTTCTGGCCGTTGATGATGTACTTGTCGCCTTCGCGACGGGCCGTGGTGCGCAGCGCGGTGGTGTCGGTGCCGCTGGTCGGCTCCGTCACGCCGAAGGCCTGAAGGCGCAGCTTGCCCTCGGCGATCGCGGGCAGGTACTGCGCCTTCTGGGCCGGGCTGCCATGCCGCAGGATGGTGCCCATGATGTACATCTGCGCGTGGCAGGCGGCACCATTGCAGCCGCTGGCCTGGATCTCCTCCAGGATCGCCGCCGCACCGGCCAGCGGCAGGCCGGCCCCGCCGAATTCCTCCGGGATCAGCGCGGCCAGGTAGCCGCTCTCGGTCAGGGCATTGACGAATTCGGTGGGGTAGCCACGCCGCGCATCCAGCTCCCGCCAGTATTCGCCCGGGAAACGCGCGCAGAGTTTCCGGACTTCCTCGCGGATCTCGGCATGCGGATCGGCGGTGGGCTGCTGGATGTCCATCGGATGTCTCCCCGGTCTGGCCACCGGGATTAGGGCGCGAAAGGCCCAAAGTCTACCGGTGCGGGTCTACCGCAGCATCGGCACCAGGCTGGCCACCAGCAGCAGCGCCATGGCGATGTTGAAGGCGCGCAGATGGGCGGGCTTGCGCAGCAGCCGGCCGGTGCCCACGCCGATGCCGGCCCAGACCAGCAGGCAGGGCATGGTGATCGCCACGAAGACCAGCGAGATCGCCAGGACCTGTGGCAGCATCGGCTCCCCCGGCCGGGTGAAGGCCGGCACCACGGCCGCGGCGATCATCCAGGCCTTGGGGTTCACCCACTGGAACAGCGCGCCGCCGACAAAGCCCAGCGGTGGCTTCACCGGGCCGGAAGCACCGCTGGGCGGCGCCGAGGCTGAGGCGCCGCGTGGCGGCGCCGAGGCTGAGGCGCCGCGTGGCGGCGACGCCGTGGCGATCTTCCAGGCCAGCCACAGCAGCCAGAGCGCGCCGGCCCAGCGCAGCACCTCATGCAGCGTGCGGCTGGCCAGCAGCGGCCCGGCGAGGCCCAGCCCGACCAGCAGGATCATGCCGCCGAAGCCGAAGGTGACGCCCAGCATATGCGGCAGCACCCGCCGCAGCCCATGCGCGGCGGCCGACGCGGCGACCATCAGAACATTCGGCCCCGGTGTGACCGAGGAGGCGATGGCGAAACCGAGGAGGGGCAACCAATCCATGCGCCTATAATGACAGCTATGCTGACCTTGTGAAGCTCAGGGGGCGGAGAGCGCCATGCGGGCGGTGATGGTCTGCACCACAAGGTCATCATGCCCCAGCTCCACCACCGCGGTCAGCAACTGCGTGCTGCCCCAGCGCGCGCGGTAGCGGCAGGATTCGGCGACGCCATCCTGCCGAACCGGCCGGCATTCGAAGCCGTAGCTCTGCAACTGCACCAGCAAGGGGCCGAGATTGCTGCCCGGCGGATGCGCCGCCAGCAGGTCCCGCGCCAGACGTTCCGCCCCGACCCGGGGGCCGGCCTTCACATAGACCTCCATCCCCGGGCGGGTGGTGAAGCCACCGCTGAAGATCTGCGTGCCGAGCGCCAGCGCGCCCAGCAGCAGCACCCCCGCGATCAGCGCATTGCGCGCCGTGCGGGGCTTCGGATCTGGCGCAGCAGCCGCCGGCACGACGTCATTGGCCGGCGCCGGCGCTGGCTGGTACCAGGCGCGGGCCCGAGGTGGCGGCTCCGGCGGAGCGGGTTCAAGCGCGATGGCGTGTCACCAGCCGGCCCGGCTTTTCCCCGGTGGCCCCACCCTGCTCGCCATAGCCGGCACGGAAGGTGGGCCGGCCATTGGCCCAGACCTCCTCGATGCCGAGGCTCGGCAGGGTCGGTGTTTCGAAGGTCGCCGCGTCGATCACCGTCGCCGGGTCGAACAGGCAGAGGTCGGCATAGGCGCCTTCCACCAGTACGCCGCGATCGACGATGCCATAGGCCTCCGCGCAGCGGCCGGTCATCTTGTGGACGGCCGTCTCCAGCGAGAACAGGCCGACATCGCGCACGTAGTGCCCCAGCACGCGCGGAAAGGTGCCCCAGAGGCGCGGATGCGGATGGGCGTCGTGCGGGATGCCGTCGCTGCCGATCATCGACAGCGGATGCGCCATG
This sequence comes from Falsiroseomonas oleicola, assembly GCF_019029495.1. Classification (GTDB taxonomy): domain Bacteria; phylum Pseudomonadota; class Alphaproteobacteria; order Acetobacterales; family Acetobacteraceae; genus Falsiroseomonas; species Falsiroseomonas oleicola. Next base: position 433,007 of record NZ_JAERQM010000005.1, on the reverse strand, counting down.
ATGCGGCGCACATCCTCCTCATCCATCTGGAAGCTGATCTGCCCGGCGGGGGTCAGGCGTTCGGCGGCGGCCTTGATGTCGCTGTTCCAGCCGCGCGCGATCTCATGCAGATACTTGCCCGCCATTTCCGGGTGCGGGACAGACCAGGTGATCATCACCTTCACATCGTCGCGCAGCCGGTCCGGCATCAGCACGGTGGAGCCGGCCGGATAGGGATAGACGTCATAGGCCACTTCCTGCGTCCGCGCATATTCGGCGATCAGCGGCAGGGTCTGGGTGGAGCGGCCGAAATTCTCCGGCAGCGAGCATTTGTGGTGGCTGATCTGCACGCCGACGCCGGCCTTCTTGCCGATCTTCATCGTCTCCTCGATCGAGGCCAGGACCTTATCGGCCTCGTCGCGCATATGGGTGGAATAGAGGCCGCCGGTGGTGCGCAGGGCCTCCGCCACCGCGATGACCTCCTCGGTCGTCGCATGCTTGTTGGGGTCGTAGTAAAGGCCGGTGGAGAAGCCGGAGGCGCCTTCCGCCAGCGCCTGCTTCAGCCGCTGGTGCATGTGGTGGATTTCGCGGTCATTGGCAGGGCGGGACACGTCGCCATCCATCGCCTCCACCCGCATGGTCTGGTGGCCGGCCAGGGCGTAGGTGTTGACCTCCGACCCCTGCCTGCGCAGCGCCTCGGCGTAGTCGCCGAAATCGCCGAAGCGCCACCATCCCTCCGCGCCGATCAGGTCGAGCGGCGGCGGCGGGGTGCGCTTGAACCGCGCCGGGGAGAGCGAGACGCCGCAGCAGCCGACGACGACGGTGGTGACGCCCTGGCTGGTCTTGCAGGTGGTGCATTGCGGGCCACAGAGCACCGCGCGGTCGTCATGTGTATGGGCATCGATGAAGCCGGGGGCGAGCGCCTTGCTCGTGGCGATCACCTCCCGATCCCCGGTCGCGCCGCCCAGGTCGCCGATGGCCGCGATGCGGTCACCCTTCACGCCGAGGTCACCGATGCGGCGCGGCGCGCCAGTACCGTCGATCAGGGTCGCGTCACGGATGATGAGGTCGCAGCGGAGCGCCATTCTTGGGATCCCTCGGGTCAGGCCTGCGCGATCATGCCAAGCCGCGGGGCGTTCCGATAGGGAGCCAGCGCCCCGGCGGCGCGTTGAGGGAGAATGACCCAGGATAAAACCAAGCTTCCCACCGGCGCCGCCGAGCGCATGAACAGCGCCGACCCCACCAGCAAGACCACCCAGGCGAAAGTCCAGCAAGGCGGAACCACCCGGAATCCGGATGCCAAGGTGCCATCGGACCTATACCCGGACCCGCCGGGGGTGACGGATCAGACCAAGGGTGGGCCGGATGATTAGGCAGCCAGAAACGCCGGCAAGATGCCCTCGGTCAGCAGCGCATGGCGCGTCTGCACCTGGCCGCGCACGCGCGGCACGTCGGGGTCGGAGGTCATGACCACGGTCAGCCCCAGCCCCGGCAGCAGATAGACCATCTGCCCGCCATAGCCCCAGGCGTAGAAGACCGGCTGGCCCCGCGCCTCCGCGATCCACCAGCCGAGGCCGTATTGCTGCCCGGACCAGGCGGAGCGCCCCAGGGGCAACCAGGCCTGGCGTAGAAAGGCCTCCGGGATCACCTGCCGTCCCTCATGCCGCCCGCCATTGCGGCAGCATTCGCCGAAGGCCAGCAGCGCGCGCGGGGACAGCGCCATCTCGTTGCCGCCGAAATGCAGCCCCTGCGGGTCCCGCGTCCATTCCGGCACCGGATGGCCGAGCGGGCGGAACAGCCACTCCGTCGCCAGTTCGCGGATGCTGCGGCCGCTGGCGCGGGCCAGCACGGCGGCCAGGATGTGGGAGGTGCCGGTGGAATAGAGCATCCGCCCGCCCGGCTCATCCACCATCGGCCGCCCCAGCGCGAAGCCCACCCAGTCCCGGCTGCTGACCCAGCGGCCGTAATTGGCGCCGGAAGTCGGCTCCAGCCCCGCGCGCATCGACAGCAGGTGGTTCAGCGTGATGTCGCGCACCGCCGGGTCGGCGCCGCGCGGGATTCGGTTGCCGAGGATCGGCGCCACGGGCTGGTCCAGCCCGCGCAGCACGCCACGCTCGATGGCGATGCCGGCGAGCATGGCGAGGATGGTCTTGGAGGCGGATTTGACATTGGTCGGCCGGTCCAGCGCCGGCCCGCGAAACACCCGCTCCGCCAACGGCACGCCGTTCTGGACGACGATCAGGCTGCGTAGGCCGGGGGTTTCCGCCGCACGATCGAGTCCGGCGGCAAGGCGCCCCGCCGGAGCACGAGGCTGGGCCCGCAGCGCCGGGGCCGCCAGCACCAAAAGGCCGCCGGCAAGTGCGGCGCGTCGGGTGGTTGCGTTCATGCCCCAGAGTTGGGTGCTGCCTCCGCCGGCCCAAGGGCGGCGGAGGCAGCGGTTACACGTTGAAAAGGCTTCGTGCGCGCAACGGGTTCAGGCGCCGTACAGCGCCTTGGCCTGTTCGGGGCTGATCAGCCCATCCGCCACGTCACGCTCGACCAGCGCGCGGTCGCGCTGCTTCGGGTCGCCCATGCCGCCGCCGCCGGGCAGGTTCAGCACCAGGCGCTTGCCCTTGGGGACAATCTGGAACCCCTTGGTGCGGATGGTGGTGCCATCGGTGTGGCCGACCCATCCGGCCGCGCCATCGCCGCCGCCGTCCCGGCCTTTCGGCGCATTCGCCACGCGGTCGAAGATGGCGTTCACGGCGAATTCGGCCTCGCCCTTGGTGCCGATCTCCATGACCTTGCCGAAGCCGCCACGGGTGCGGCCGGCGCCGGCCGAGCCCTCGCGGATCTGGTTCTGCCAGAAGATCACCGGCGCGACGTTTTCCGTCGCCTCCACCGGCATGGTGCGCACGCCGGACGGGAAGGCGGTGCCGTCCATGCCGTCCTTGGTGCGGCGCGCGCCGGTGCCGCCGGAGTTGAAGGTGATGATCTCGAAATCCGGCAGCTCCGCCGCGGAGCCCGAGACCTGCGCGCCGCCCCGCAGCGGCGGGTTCCAGAGGGCGGAGGAGCCCTCCGCCGTCACGCGATCCGGCACCGCCTGGTGCAGGCAGCCCATCATCAGGTCGGGCAGCAACTGGCCGACCACATGGCGGACCGAGACCGGGTAGGGCCGCGGCGCATTCAGGATGCAGCCCTCCGGGATCTCCATCCGGAAGGGCGCCAGCGAGGCCCAGTTGTTCGGGATTTCGGGCGCCACCACCACCTTGATGCCGAAGCAGGAATAGGCGCGGCAGTAGGAGGCCGGCACGTTGATCCCCCGCCCGGAGAGGCCGGAGGTGCCGGCATAGTCCACCACGATCTCATCCGCCTTCACCGTCATCGCGGCCTTCAGCGTGACGGGGGCCTCGTAGCCATCGGAGGTAATCTGGGCGCTGTAGCTGCCCTGAGGAATCTTCGCGATTTCCTCGAGCGTCGCCTTCAGCGAGCTGTCGAAGATGTAGGCGGCCAAGGGGTCCAGGCTGTCCATGCCGAACTCGTCCAGCATCTCGACCAGACGCTTGGCGCCGGCATCGTTGCAGGCACAGAGGGAGTAGATATCGCCCTCGAGCTCCACCGGGGTGCGGGTGCCGACGCGGACGAAGTCGAACAGCGTCTCGTTCGGCTTCCCCTGATCGAAGCACTTCACGATGGGGATATAGAGCCCCTCCTCGAAGACGCTGCGACCCTCGGGGCCCATGCCGAGGCCGCCGACATCGATGACGTGGGCCGTGTTGGCAAACAGGCCGACGATCCGGCCGCGCTGGAAGGCGGGCGTGACGACGGTGAGGTCGTGCAGGTGCCCGGTGCCGAGCCAGGGGTCGTTGGTGATGTAGTGGTCGCCCGGCTTCATCGTCTCCGCCGGGAATTTCGCGAGGAAATGGCCGACCGATTCCATCATGGAATTGACGTGCCCCGGCGTGCCGGTGACGGCCTGCGCCAGCATGCGGCCCTGCAGGTCGAAGACGCCGGCCGAGAGGTCACCGGCTTCCCGCACCGTGGTGGAGAAGGCGGTGCGGATCATGATCTGCGCCTGTTCCTCCACCACCGCGATCAGGCGATTCCACTGGATCTGCTGCTGAATCTTTGTCAGTGCGTCGGCGCCGATCATCGTCCACTCCGGTGCTTGAGTCGGGCCGCTCGCGCAGCCAGCGCCTTATCGGCCATTCCGTTCAGGCGCTCGAGATCCTGCTGCACTCGCATCTCGAAGGCCGAATACCTCGACGTGACCGCATGCGCAGAAACTGCCTCGGCAGCGGCGCGGATTGCCTCAGGGCTTGAGGGCGAGCCGAGAGTTGGCAATGCGGGTAACTGCGTGACCGGTACCGTCCCAACGTTCGGCTGGTAGTCAGCAATATGCAGCAAGCCGGCGGCCAACTGCTGCGCTTCATCTTCGCTCTCAACGACGCCAATCGCACAAAACAGGACAAATTCGAGACGTGCTTTCGATTTAGGCAACATCGCCTCGTCGAAAACAGTTCCGAGTTGACCTGCATTCCTCTCCATTAGCTGACCGAACGCGGGGATGACGAAGTTCATCTCCTCAGCGGTCGGCAGCTCGGGAGTCGTGCTTGCAGGCTGCGTTGGTGTTTGCGGAGCGCCAAGTAAGCGCTTGAGCCAACTCATCGCCCCGCACCTCTCGTCAGTTCCAGATACCCCAGCCCATCGACGCGGCAGCGCCAGCCCGGCCCGACCAGCGTGCTGGTCTCGGCTTCGGAGACGATGCACGGCCCGGGCACCGTGGCGCCAGGCGGCATTTCGGCGCGGTCATAGACCTGCCAGGGCGCCACCTGCCCCGTGGCCGTGTCGCGCACCTGCTGCACGCGGATCGGCGCCGGGGCGGGCGCATCGGCGACGGGGGCGACCGGCTCCACCGCATCCGCCACCGTCGCGACCGTGACCGCGAAGGACAGGATTTCGACATCGCTGCCCGGCACCGGCCGGTCGTAGAAGCGCGTGTATTCGGCGTCGTAGGCCGCGCGGATCGCGGCCACGTCCTGCACGGTCAGTGGGCGCGCGGGCAGTGCCACGTTGATCTCATGCCCCTGGCCGACATAGCGCATGAAGGCGATGCGATGCTCCTCGGTCGGCGCGCCGAAGGAGCCTTCGGCCACGACGCGGGACGCTTCGGCCGACATCTCGGCCAGCAGCGCATTCACCGCGCTGACGTCGAAGGTGCGGAACCGCTGGTACAGGGACTTCACCACCTCATAGCCCACCGGCGCGCGCAGAAAGCCGATGGCGGAGCCGACGCCGGCCCCTGACGGCACCAGCACGCGATCCACGCCGATCTTCTCCGCCACGCGATAGCCATGCACCGGGCCGCCGCCACCGAAGGCGATGATGCCGCGGCCGCCATAGCCTTTTCCAGACTCGATGGCATGGACACGCGCCGCATTGGCCATGTTCTCGTCCACCATCTCGACCACGCCGAGCCCGGCCATCTCCGGCGCCAGCCCGAGCCCACGGCCCACATGCGCCTCCAGCGCGTCGAGCGCCGGCTGCACATGCAGCTTCAGCGCGCCGCCCGCAAAAAGGTCCGGCTCGTAGCGGCCGAGGGACAGGTTCGCATCCGTCACCGCCGGCTTGTCGCCGCCGCGGCCATAGCAGGCCGGCCCCGGATCGGCGCCCGCGCTTTCCGGCCCGACCTGGATGCGACCCAGCGCATCGAGATGCGCGATGGAGCCGCCGCCGGCGCCGATCTCCACCATCTCGATCACCGGAATCCGCAGCGGCAGCCCAGAACCCTTCTTGAAGCGGCCGACGCGCGCGACCTCGAAGGTACGCGACGCCTGCGGCGCGAAATCGTCGATCAGGCAGACCTTCGCGGTGGTGCCGCCCATGTCGAAGGACAGCACCTTCGACCATCCGCGCTGCTTGGCCACATGCGCCGAGAAGATCGCGCCACCGGCCGGGCCGGATTCGACCAGGCGGATCGGGAAGCGCGCTGCGGTGTCGAGCGTCGTCAGCCCGCCACCCGACAGCATCATGAACAGCGGGCAGCCGAAGCCGCCTTCCTTCAGGCCCGTCTCCAGCCGCCGCAGATAGCTCGCCATCAGCGGCTGCACATAGGCATTCGCCGCGGTGGTCGAAAACCGCTCCCACTCCCGCATCTCGGGCGAGACTTCGGAAGACAGCGAGATCGGCAGTTCCGGCCACATCTCGTGCGCGATGGCGGCGGCGCGCTTTTCATGCGCCGGGTTCACGAAGGCATGCAGGAAGCCGATGGCCAGGCTCTCGATGCCCTCGGCGCGCATCACAGCGACCTGCGCCCGCACCGCGGCCTCATCCAGCGCCAGCAGGATGCGCCCCTCATTGTCCAGCCGCTCCGGCACCGTCAGGCGCCAGCGGCGCGGGATCAGCGGCTGCGGCAGGTCGATGTTGAGGTCGTACTGGTCGTAGCGGGACTCATTGCCCAGCGCGAGCACGTCCCGAAACCCGTCCGTGGTCAGCAGCGCGGTCTTGGCACCCTTGCGCTCGATGATCGCATTGGTGGCCAGCGTGGTGCCGTGAATGACGAGGGCGATATCAGCCGGCGTCAGCCCCGCCTTCTCCATCACCAGCTTCACGCCGTTGAGCACGCCGAGTTCCGGAGCATGTGGCGTGGTCAGGACCTTGCCGGTCCAGCGTTCGCCATCACGCTCGACGGCCACATCGGTGAAGGTGCCGCCGATATCGACGGCGAGGCGTGCCCCAACGCTCACTGCGAAGCCTCGCTCGCCCAGCGCGTCACGACGGCACAGGCCTCGGCAAAATCGTCCATCCGCATCGCTTCCTTCGGATTGTGGCTGCCATTCTGATTGCGGACGAAGATCATCCCGGCCGGGATGCCCGCCATGGCAAAGGCTGCCGCATCATGGCCGGCGCCGCTCGCCATCGCCAGATGCCTGATGCCCAGCGCATCGGCCGCGCGCACCAGGCCGGACTGGATCTCCGCATCCATCGGCGCGGCGCGGCTCGTGGTCTCGGCGCCGAGTTCGAAGCGCACGCCGCGCCGCGCCTCGATCTCCGGCACCGCGTCGTACAGCGCTTCCATCAGCAGGTCGCAGCTGCGCGGATTCACGCTGCGCACGTCGAGCTGGAAGCGCGCCTCGCCGGCGATCTTGGTGAAGCCGGCATCCTCGGTCGTGCCCATGACGCAGAAGGTGACGACCAGCACATGGCCCCGCGCCTCCAGCTCCACCCAGCGGTCATCGACGCGATGCGCCAGTTCGGCGAGGGCAATCGCCGCGTCGCGCCGGTATTTTCGCGGTGTCGCGCCGGAATGGTTGTATTCGCCCAGCACGCGCGCGGCGCGCAGGCGCCGGCTGCCGGGAATGCCGGTGACGATGCCGACCGGCACCCCCTGCCCTTCCAGCACCGGCCCCTGCTCGATATGCAATTCGAGAAAGGCTGCGGTGTCGTCGGGCGAGAAGGTCTTGCCACCGGCCTCGACGAAGCCCGGATCGAAGCCTTCGTCGCGCATATGGTCGGCCAGCGAGCGGCCATTGTCCTGCCGCTTCGCCTGGAGTTCTTCCGGCTTCAGCAGGCCGAGCGCGCCGCGCGAACCGGGGTAGGAGATGGGAAACCAGCTTCCCGCCTCCTCCGCCCGCACCGCCACCACCGTCACGTCGCGCCCCGGCACGAAGCCGGCGCGCTTCATGCCGGCCACCGCGGACAGGCCGCAGAGCACGCCGGCGGCGCCATCGAAATTGCCGCCTTCCGCCACGCTGTCCAGATGGCTGCCGAGCAGCACGCGCTTCGCGGCGCGGTCGCTGCCCGGCAGGGTCATCAGCAGATTGCCCACCGGGTCCGCGCGGCATTCCAGCCCGATCCCCTCCGCCGCCGCGCACACGATCTCATGCGCGCGTCGCTCACCAGCGCCATAGGCGTCGCGGGTGATGCCGACGCCGTCGAAGCTGGCGTCGCGCAACGCGTCGAACAGCTTCGCGGCCAGCTCGACATCGGGGGAGAGGTTCGGGATCACGGCAGCTATTCCTTACAGCATGCTGCGGACGCGGCCGCCGTCCACACGAATCATGCTGCCGGTGATGTAGCCGCCACGCTCGCTGGCAAGGAAGGCGCCCATCGGGCCGAACTCGTCGGGCATGCCGATGCGCTTCGCCGGAATCTCGGCGGCCATCTGCGCGATCTCCGCCTCCGCCGTGGTGCCCGCCTTGGCCGCGCGCGATTCGGCGTTTTGGGTGATGCGGCCGGTCATGATGCTGCCGGGTGCCAGAACGTTCATCGTCACGCCATCCTGCGCGACCTCGCCCGAAAACGTCTTCAGCCAGCCCCAGATCGCGGCGCGCAGCGTGTTGGACAGCGCGAGGTTCGGAATCGGGTGCTGCATGCCGGTGCTGCCCACCACGATCACGCGGCCCCAGCCCTGCTTGCGCATCGCCGGCATCAGCCGGTTGCAGATGCGGATCGGCGAGGCGACCATCTGCTCGAACCAGGTGTGCAGCGAGGCATCTGTGATCTCGGAGGCGATGCAGGGCGGCGGGCCGCCATGGTTCAGCACCAGGATATCGACGCCGCCCATCAGCCGCGCGGCCTCATCCGCCAGCCGGTCCATATCCGCGCCGCTGGCCACATCCGCCGGCACACCAAAGGCCTGCGGGGCGCCGGCGGCCTTCAGCTCACCCGCCACCTTATCCAGCGTCGCCTGGTCGCGGCCGCTGACCACCACGGCGGCGCCCTCGGCCGCCAGGCTGTCCGCGATCGCGCGGCCGAGACCCTTGGAGGCACCCATCACCAGGGCGCGCTTGCCCTTGAGACCCAGATCCATCTTGTCATTCCTTCTGCGGCGGTTGGCGGGAACCTGCTACCGCAGGCCCCGGCTGGCAAGCCAGGCGGTCTCTGCTACCAAGATGGGAAACTGACCGGGGAGCCGTTCCACCATGCCGAAGCCCATCCTGCTGCTGACCCGCCGCCTGCCCGAGGCCATCGAGGCCCGCGCCGCGCGCGACTACGACGCCCGGCTGAACAGCGCGGATGCGCCCTGGTACCGCGATGGGGCGGAAATTGCCCGCCGTGCGGCGGAGGTTGGCGCCGCCGGCATTCTCTGCGCCGCCGGCGACCCGATGGGGGCTGCCACCATAGCCGCCCTGCCGGACAGCGTGAAGATCGTCGCCACCTTCTCGGTCGGCACCGACCATATCGACGTCGCCAGTGCGAAGGCCCGCGGCATCACCGTGGCCAATACGCCCGAGGTGCTGTCCTTCGCCACCGCCGAGACCGCCTTCACCCTGATGCTGATGGCTGCCCGCCGCGCCGGAGAGGGCGAGCGCATGGTCCGCGCCGGCAAATGGGACGGCTGGGCGCCGACCCAGCTCATGGGCGTGACGCTGGAGGGCAAGCGCCTCGGCATCGCCGGCTTCGGCCGCATCGGCCGCGAACTGGCCGCCATGGCGCGCGGCTTCCGCATGGAAATCCACTACCGCGACCTGCGCCGCGCCCCGCCCGAGCTGGAACAGGGCGCCACCTTCCACGACGACGACCGGGACTTCCTGTCCTCCATCGACGTCCTGTCGATGCATATGCCGGGCGGCGAGGCAACTCGTAAGTGGCTGAATCCGGAGCGGCTCTCCTGGATGCCGAAGGGGGCGCTGGTCATCAATACCGGCCGTGGCGGGTCGGTCGATGATGCGGCCCTGGTCGCGGCGTTGACCTCCGGCCATATCCGCGCCGCCGGCCTCGATGTCTATGACGGGGAGCCGAAGGTGTTCCCGGGCTATCTGGGACTCGAGAATGTCGCGCTGCTGCCGCATCTCGGCAGCGCCACCATCGAGACGCGCGATGCCATGGGCCGCCGCGCGCTGGACAATGTGGATGCCGTGCTGCTGCACGGATCGGCTGCACCGGATGGTGTTGGCTGACACATTCCGACTGTTCCAGCTTGACATTCAACCAGGGGTGGTTTCGATACGGATTGTGTTGCGTCTGTTTCGCCCATGCCGGTGCGAAGCCGCGTCGTGCCGGAACGGCCGAGGAGGGTCATGAGCCAGGTCGCCAGGATCACCTTGTTCGTTCACGACCGCGCCGGGCGGCTGGAAACGCTGCCCGACCAGGATCTGCTGCGCGCGCTGCTTCAGGAAACGCCGCTGGTCACGCGCCATGAGGATGGCAGCCGCACCTTCGTCTTCGACATGGTCGATCCGGATGAGGCGCGAATCCGGGCCAGCCAGGCGCCGGATTGCACATCCATCGACACGCTGCGGCTGTGCGGCGCGGCGCTGGTGCGGGCGGCACGCTCCCTCGGCCTGCCGCTGACCGCGGCGTTGGCCGAATCGGCAGAGCTGGTGGCGGAGGGGGAGCTGCGCGCCATGCAGGTGCCGAAGGACCGCCAGAGCTAGCTCCCCCTCGACAGGGCGGACCCGCGGCGGCAGTAAGCCCCCATAGCCGCCGGAGCCCGCCCCATGCTGTTCGACCTCGATGCCCTGCCGGTCGCGAGCCGCTACAAGCTGCTGACCTCCACGGTGGTGCCGCGCCCCATCGCCTGGGTGGTGACGCAGGATGCGGCCGGGGTGCTGAACGCGGCACCCTATTCCTTCTTCAACGTCTTCGGCTCCGACCCGCCGATCGTGGCGCTGGGCATCGGCAACCGGCCGAGCGGTGCGGCCAAGGACACCGGCGCCAATATCGCGGCCACCGGCGAATTCACCGTCTGCCTGGTGCCGGAGGATGCGCTGCCGGCGATGAACATCACCGCCGCCGACTTCCCCGCCGGGGTGGATGAACTGGCCGAGGCCGACCTCGCCACCATCGCCTCCACCAAGGTCGGCCCGCCGCGACTCGCCGCGAGCCCGGTGGCGCTGGAATGCACCCTGTTCAAGACGGTGGAGATGGGCAGCCATTCCCTGGTGCTGGGCCTGGTGCGGGCCATGCACATCGCCGATGCGGCGGTGATGGACCCGGAACGCTGCTACATCGACAGCACGGCCCTCGGCTTGGTCGGCCGCATGCATGGCGCGGGCTGGTACACGCGCACCGGCGACCGCCTGGAGGTGAAGCGGGTGAGCGCCGCCGAACTGGCGGCGCGCAAGGAAAAGACGGGGGCCTGAGCGGAGCGATGTCGCTCGCCGGCTTTCCGGCCGAACGCCAACGCCCGGGTGCGCCGCGCGGCCGGCGGATGGCGCCTGCCTGGGCCTGGGCCTCGCTGCTGGCCGCGGGGCTGATCGCGGCGCCGCTTTTCGCGGTTCTGGTCACGGCGGCAACCCCGCAATCGCAGGACTGGTCCTACCTGCTGCGGACCCTGCTGCCCGAACTGCTGGTCAATTCGGTGCTGCTCTCGGTGCTGGTCGGGCTGCTGGCCGCCGTGATGGGCGCGGTCACCGCCTGGCTGGTCGCCACCTGCGCCTTTCGCGGCCGTGGCGTGATCGAGGTGGCGCTGCTGCTGCCGCTGGCCATGCCGGCCTACGTCTGCGGCTATACCTATGTCTGGCTGCTGGATGTCGCAGGGCCGGTGCAGACCACATTGCGGGAGGTGACGGGGCTGCGCTGGGGGGAATACTGGTTCCCCGAAATCCGCAGCCTGCCGGGGGCCGCGCTGATGTTGGCCGCGGTGCTGTATCCTTACGTCTACCTGCTGTGCCGCGCCGCCTTCCTGCAACAGAGCGTCTGCCTGCTGGAGGCATCGCGCACCCTGGGCCACGGCCTGCCGCGCACCTTCCTGCATGTGGCGCTGCCGATGGCGCGCCCGGCGCTCGCCGGCGGGCTGGCGCTGGTGCTGATGGAGACGCTGGCGGATTTCGGCACGGTGCAGCATTTCGCCGTCCGCACCTTCACCACCGGCATCTACGATGCCTGGTTCGGCCTGGCGGACCGGCCTGCGGCGGCGCAGCTCGCCACCGCGCTGATGGGGCTGGTGGCGATGCTGCTGCTGCTGGAACGGGCCTCCCGCGGCGGGCGGCGTTTTCATCCCACCACCACGCGCAACCCGCCGCTGCGGCCGGTGGTGCTGCATGGCTGGAAGCAGGTTGTGGCGATCCTGGTCTGCCTGCTGCCGGTGCTGATCGGCTTCCTCATCCCGGGCGCCGCGCTGTTCGGGCTGATGCTGGAAGCGGGCGACCCCTTCGACCCGCAGCGCACTCTGCCCTTCGCGCGCAACAGCATCACCCTGGCCGGGCTGACCGCCGTGCTGGCCGTGGCGCTGGCGGCGCTGCTGGCCTGGGGGCAGCGGCTCTATCCCTCCCGCCTCCGGGCCTCGGCCAACCGGGTGGCGTCGCTGGGCTATGCGCTGCCGGGATCGGTGATCGCGGTGGGGGCGCTGGTGCCCTTCGCGATCTTCGACAATGCGCTCGATGCCTGGATGCGGGCGCGTTTCGGCGTCTCCACCGGGCTGCTGCTGTCGGGCAGCATCGCGGCGCTGGTCTTTGCCTATCTGGTGCGCTTTCTGGGTGTCGCGCTCTCGGCTGTGGAATCTGGGCTTTCCCGCATTCGGCCCAGCCTGTTCGGCGCGGCGCGCGTGCTGGGGCGCACGCCGGGCCAGGCGGTGCGGGCCGTCGAACTGCCGCTGGCGCGCGGGGCGCTGATGACGGCCGGCGTGCTGGTCTTCGTCGATACGATGAAGGAACTTCCGGCGACGCTGATCGTAAGGCCCTTCGACTTCGACACGCTGGCGGTGCGCGTGCACAATCTCGCCTCCGACGAAAGGCTGGCGGAGGCTTCGACGGCCGCGCTGCTGATCGTGCTGGTGGGGCTGCTGCCGGTGGCGGCCCTGGTGCGGGGGATGCGGCGGGGATGACGGAGACCAGGCCATTGTTGCGCGCCATCCGCCTCGCTTTGGACGGGGATTGGGAGGCGGCGCATGCCATCGCCCAGGCCGATCCGGGGAAGGACGCCGCCTGGGTGCATGGCTGGCTGCACCGGATCGAGGGCGACGAGGCCAATGCCGGCTACTGGTACCACCGCGCCGGGCGCCAGCCGGGGCGCGGCGATACGGCGGCGGAAGGGGAGGCGATCGCGCGGGCCTTGGGTTAAAGCAGTCGGGCCAGGCCGTCCCAGACGATCAGCTTGAGTGCCAGCACCGCCAGCACCAGCCGGAAGATCGGCAGGAAATGGCGTTCCTCCATCCGGCTTAGCGCCACCTGCCCCACCGTCGTGCCGACCAGCGCGGCCGGGATCATCCAGAGGATGGTGGTGCCATATTCGGCGAAGCTGAACCCGACCAGGGTGAAGCCCGCCACCTTCAACAGGTTGCCCACCACCCCGAAGACGCCGAGCGTGCCGACAACCTGTTCCTTGGCCAGGTCGCGGCGGATCACCAGCACGCCCAGGATCGGCGCGATCACGCCCACCACCATGTTCAGCGCGCCGGTCACGAAGCCCACGGGCACGAAGGCCCAGAGCGGCAGGTCGCGATCGTGGAAGCGCTTCATCTGCCGGGTGAACAGCGACAGCAGCACGAAGAACCCGATCAGCATCTGCACTGCCTCGGTCGGCAGGCCCTGGAACAGCCAGAGCCCGAGCGCGACCCCCGCCGGCATCAGCAGTGCGAAGCGCCAGATGATCGGCCAGACCAGCCGGTCCCGCAGCAGGATCACCCGCCAGATGTTGGAGGCGAGCTGCACCGCGCCATGCACCGGAATCGCGGCCACCGGCGGCATCACCTGCAGCATGATGGCGATCAGCGCCGTGCCGCCCCCCGCCCCCACCACGGCCGTCAGCGCGGAGGTGAAGAAGGCGGCGCCGGCGAGGAAGGCGATGTCGGCGGGGTTCATGCGGCGGGGTCCGGCTTGTGGCGAAGGCCGCCCCATCCTACCCAGTCAGGCGCGGCCCGCTTTCGCGTGCAGGCCAGGCATGATCGGGGGTGGGCATGGTGCGTCGGACCCGCGCGGCGGCGCATGAGGCGACGCCACGGCCGCTGATCGCCGTGGGGAATGACTATCCGGATGGCCATCTGCACCCCAGTCACAGCCACCGGCGCGGCCAGTTCCTGCATGCCGAGCACGGCATCATGATGGTCGCCACGGAGACCGGCGGCTGGGTGGTGCCCCCCCAGGCGGGCGTCTGGATTCCGGGCGGCATCGCCCATTCCATCCGCATGCTCGGCGCCGTCGCCACCCGCAGCGTCTATCTGGAGCCGGAGGCGGCGACCCGGCTGCCGGCGGCCTGCCAGGTGCTCGGCGTCGCGCCGCTGCTGCGGCAATTGCTGATCGCGGCGGTGGACCTGCCGCTGGAATATCCGCCGGAGGGTCGCGCCGCGCATCTGGTCGGGCTGCTGCTGGCGGAGCTGGCGCAGGCGCCGCCTTTGCCCTTCTGCCTGCCCGCCCCCGCCGAGCCGCGCCTTGCCGCCGCCTGCCGGCGCTTCTGCGCCCGGCCCGATATCGGCGAGGAGACGGCGGATTGGTGCGGCGCCCTGGGGATGAGTCGGCGCGGCTTCACCCGGCTGTTCCGCGCCGAGACCGGGCTGAGCTTCCGGGAATGGCAGCGCCGCGCCTGCCTCCAGGCCGCCCTGCCCCGGCTGGCGGCGGGGGACAGGGTGACGGCGGTGGCACTCGACCTCGGCTATGCCAGCCCGGCCGCCTTCACCGCGATGTTTCGGCAGTTGGTGGGCATGCCGCCGCAGCTTTGGGCACGGCACGCCGGGTGACGCGCGGCGGGATGACCGCCAGGACGGAGCTTGTCTCTCTGCCGCCATTTCGGACATTGTACAATGAAAACAGGAGATGAGCCGCATGGTCGACCGCCCCGTCCCTCTCGACGACGCAGCCCTGGCTTTGGTCACCGGTGGCGTGACCATGGCGGATTACGAGGCGATGCATGCCAGCGTGAATGCCTTCGCGAACGAGGTATCCCAGGACAAGGCGCTGATGGCCGATTTCGGCCGGGTGCTGGAAAGCTTGGCCCAGGCCAATCCCGGCGATCATGGCGAGGTGCCGCTCGGCAGCTTCGTCGATGGCCAGGGCCGGCAAATGGGTGTCCAGGAATGGCTGACCGCGCAGGGCATCGCGCCGGAGCCGGAGGCCGATGGCACCTGGTCGGGCAGCCAGTTCGGCACGCTCATGGAATCGGTGCAGGAGCGGCTGGAGCTGATGACCGCGGAAGCCGCGGCCGACTGGCAGCGGCTGATGGCCATGGCCTTGGAAATGTCCCAGATGGGCATGCAGCTGAGCAACGCGTCAGGGAATCTCTTCGACACCGGCAGCGGCATCATCAGCAACATGCGCTGAACGCAGAGGAGGGCCGCCAGGGCAGCCCCCCCAAACCGCCCTATTCCTGGTCGGGCGCCGCGTCGCTGTTCAGCATGATGTAGCGCTCGATGCCGATCTGGCGGATCAGGTCGAACTGGCGATCGAGGAAGTCCTCATGCTCCTCCTCATTCGCCAGGATCTTGAGCATCAGGTCGCGGGAGACGTAGTCGCGCACCGATTCGCAATGGGCGATGCCGTCGCGCAGGTCGACCAGCGCCTTCTCTTCCAGCTTCAGGTCGCATTCCAGGATTTCCTGGACGTTCTGGCCGATCAGCACCTGGTTCATGCGCTGCACATTGGGCAGGCCGCCGAGGAACAGGATCCGCTCGATCAGCCAGTCGGCGTGCTTCATCTCCTCGATCGATTCCTCGTATTCCTTGCGTGCCAGCTTGGTCACGCCCCAGTGCCGCAGCGTCCGGGAATGCAGGAAATACTGGTTGATCGCGGTCAGCTCATTGGTGAGCTGCATGTTCAGATATTCGATAACCTTGGCGTCACGCATGGCCGCATCCCCTCCGCACCGGCTGACCGGCCCGGGGATGCGGCGCGGCGGGTCACTTCCCGCCGCTGTCGCACCCCGCGCGGACCATCGACAGGATGGTCCCCGTGCAGCCGCCGCATTGGGCGCGGCAGCCGCAAGCCGCATAGACATCATGCGGACGGTCGGCACCCGACGCCAAGGCGGCGGCGATCTGCTTATCCGTCAGCGCATTGCAGATGCAGATATACATCCAGCTTTGGCCCTTTGCAGCCCTGGTTTGCTTATCTTCAGAATGTCTCTCTGGGCGGGATTCTTCCCGCCCAGGTGGAAGCCTGCCTCAGCGCCAGCCGGCGCGCTGCATGATCCGCAGGGCTTCCGCGGCGTTGGCGCCGTAGGTGCCGGCGTTCAGCTGGTCCTCGCGGAAGGCGCCGAAGCCGGCGAGCACCGGGTGCACCGGGGCGTCGGCCACCACGGGGTATTCCATGTTGCCGACCGCGAAGATTTCCTGCGCCCGCGGGCTGGTCAGGTATTCGATGAAGCGCTGAGCCGCCGCCGCATTCGGCGCGGTACGGACCACACCGGCGCCGGAGATGTTCACATGCGCGCCGCGGTCACCCTCACCCTGGTTCGGGAAGATCACCCCGATTCGCTCCGCGAGGGCGCGATCCTCGGCGCGGGCGGAGGTCATCATATTGCCGAGGTAGTAGGTGTTGGAGATCGCCAGCTTGCACTGGCCGGACGGGATCGCCCGGAACTGGTCGCGGTCGCCACCCTGCGGCGGACGCGCCATGTTGGCGGCCAGGCCACGCGCCCAGGCCTCCGTCGCCTCCGGCCCATTGGCGGCCAGCACGGAACCGGTCAGCGAGGTGTTGTAGGGGTGGGAGGCGGAACGGACGCAGATCTGGCCACGGAAGCGCGGATCGGCCAGGTCCTCGAAGCGGTTCAGCCCCTCCGGCCGGCCGGCCTGGCGGTCATACATGATGACCCGGGCGCGCTTGGAGACGCCGAACCAGAAGCCCTCCGCATCGCGCAGATTGGCCGGGATGCGCGATTCCAGCACCTGGCTGCGGATCGGCTGGAGGATGCCAGCCTCCTTCGCGCGGGCCAGTCGCGCCGCATCGACGGTGATCAGAACGTCGGCCGGGCTGTTCGCACCCTCCGTCCGGATGCGCTGGATCAGCTGGTCGGCATCGCCCTCGATCAGCCTGACGCGAATTCCCGTTTCCCGCGTGAAGGCGTCATACAGCTCGCGATCCGTATCGTAGTGGCGCGAGGAGTAAAGGTTCAGCTCCCCGCCCTGCGCGAAGGCGGAGGAGCCGAAGCCGGCGAGCAGGCCAAGGGCGGGAAGCATCGAGAGCAGATGGCGACGGCGCATTGCTGGGAGCCTTTTGGACGTGGCGTGTGCCGCAGACCTACCGCAACTGAGAGTCGTTCGCAAGCACTCGCGACTGAGAGTCGATCTCAAATCTCCCGGTTGCGGCCCCTGGGCGGCCTGCCTATGGTCCGCGCCAAGGGAAGCGCATGCACGGCCCACCCCCCTGCCAGGTGGGACACCCGGATCATGACCAGCAGAGCCGGCGCGGCCTTGCTTCAGCGCGCCCTCGACCACGCCCATGCCCAATTGGCAGACCAGACGTCCGGCGCGGTTGCCAACTACATCCCGGCCCTGGCCGCCATGCCGCCGGACCTGTTCGGCCTGGCGGCGCTGACCCGCGGCGGCACGCTGGTGGAGGTGGGCGACAGCCGCCACCCCTTCACCATCCAGTCCGTCAGCAAGCCCTTCGCCTATGCGCTGGCGCTTGACCTGCTCGGGCGCCGCGTGGTGCGACAGGGCGTGGGCGTGCAGCCGGTGGGCGACCCCTTCAATTCCATCGAGCTGAATCCGCAGACCCGCCGCCCCTTCAATCCGATGATCAATGCCGGCGCCATCGCCGTGGCGGGCCTGCTGACCGAGGCGCTGGGCGACCAGGCCTTCGAATCGCTGCGCGCCCGCCTGTCCCTGGCCGCCGGGGCGACGCTGATGCTGGATGAGGAGGTCTACCGTTCCGAGGCCGAGACCGGGGACCGCAACCGTGCCATCGCCTATCTGCTGCGCGCCGCCGGCACCTTCCACTGCCATCCGGACCGGGTCGTGGACACCTATTTCCGGCAATGCGCCCTGCGTGTCACCGCCCGCGACCTGGCGGTGATGGGCGGCACCCTGGCCGCCATCGGCACCAACCCGTTGACGGGGGCGGAGGTCTTCGGGGTGGATGCGGTGCGGGACACGCTGGCGGTGATGTTCACCTGCGGCTTCTATGACGGCGCCGGCGACTGGGCCTGCCGTGTCGGCCTGCCGGCGAAAAGCGGCGTCGGCGGTGGCATCGTCGCCGTGGTCAACCGCCAGCTCGGCATCGGCACCTTCTCGCCCCGGCTGGATGCCCATGGCAATCCGCTGCGGGGAATGCGGGCCTGCGAGCTTTTGTCCGAGGATCTCGGGCTGCATGCCTTCGATGCGACCAATACGGGGTCGAGGCTGCTGGATGCCCTGTCGCCGGTGGGGGCGGACGGACGGTAACCCGGTCGCTTGCAAGGCCGCCCGCGCGCCGCTACAAGCCGCGCTCCGCGTGTCATGGCCTCTGATGGGCATGCCTGGCCGCGGGAACGTGTCCCTGCCGCATGGTGCGGTCCGGCCCTTCGCAAGGGGGGCGGGTGCAAGGTGGGACCGCCAAGACCGTCTGGAGGTCCAAATGCCCAAGATGAAGACCAAGTCGAGCGTGAAGAAGCGCTTCACCTTGACCGCTTCCGGCCGCGTCAAGGCCGGTGCGGGCAACAAGCGCCACATGCTGACGGCGAAGACGAACAAGATGAAGCGGCAGAACCGTGGCACCTTCCTGCTGCCGAAGCAGGACAGTGACACGGTGAAGCAGTGGATGCCTTACGGTTCGAGCCGGTAAGGGAGGATCTGAGATATGGCACGTGTGAAGCGGGGCGTAACCAAGCACGCCCGTCACAAGAAGATCCTCAAGCTCGCCAAGGGCTATGTCGGTCGGTCGTCCACCGCCTATCGGCCCGCTTTGGAGCGGGTCGAGAAGGCGCTGCAATATGCCTATCGCGACCGTCGCAACAAGAAGCGCGACTTCCGCGGCCTGTGGATCCAGCGCATCAACGCCGCGGTCCGCGAGCACGGCATCACCTATTCCCGCTTCATGGCGGGCATCAAGGCGGCGAATATCGAAATCGACCGCAAGGTGCTGGCGACGCTGGCCTATGAGGACGCCACGGGTTTTGCGGCCATCGTCGAAAAGGCGAAGGGCGCCCTCCCCGCGCAGGCCTGAACCCCTCGGGTTCGGACTTCAGACCAAACAGGAGGGCCGTCCCGCAAGGGGCGGCCTTTTCCGTATCCGGATGCTGGCATGATGACGGACGATTTGGCGACCCTGCGGCAGGAGACGGAGGCGGCGCTGGCCGGCGCCGCTGATCTCCGGGCGCTCGATGCGGTGCGGGTGGCGGTGCTGGGCAAGTCCGGCAGCCTGAGCGGGCTGCTCAAGGGCCTGGGCGCGGTGCCGGCGGAGGCGCGCAAGGAGCGTGGCGCCGCGCTGAACCGCCTCAAGGGCGAGATCGAGGCGCTGCTGGAGGCCCGCAAGGCCACGCTGGAGGCGGAGGCGCTGGACGCCCGGCTGAAGGCGGAACGCCTCGACGTCTCCCTGCCCCCCCGCCCCTTCGCCCCCGGCACGGCCGCCGATGGCGGCATCCACCCGATCAGCCGGACCATTGAGGAGCTGACGGCGATCTTCGGCAGCATGGGCTTCCGGGTCGTCGAGGGGCCGGATATCGAAGGCGACTGGTACAATTTCGGCGCGCTGAACATCCCGGACCACCACCCGGCGCGGCAGGACCACGACACCTTCTACATGCCGGGCACGGATGCCGCCGGGCAGCGCCTGGTGCTGCGCACCCAGACCTCCCCCCTTCAGATCCGCACCATGCTGGGCGAGGCGCCGCCGATCCGCATCATCGCCCCCGGCCGCACCTATCGCGCCGACCATGACGCGACGCATAGCCCGATGTTCCACCAGGTGGAGGGGCTGGTGATCGACCGCGGCATCACCCTCGGCCATCTGAAAGGCTGCCTGACCGATTTTCTCCGAGCGTTCTTCGGCATCAGCGACCTGCCGGTGCGGTTCCGGTCCTCCTATTTCCCCTTCACCGAGCCTTCGATGGAAGTGGATATCGGCTGGAACAGGAAGACCGGTGAGCTGGGTGGCGGCGGCGATTGGCTGGAGATCCTGGGCAGCGGGATGGTGCATCCGAAGGTGCTGGCGAATTGCGGGCTGGATCCGCGCGAGTGGCAGGGCTTTGCCTTCGGCATGGGGATCGAGCGCATCACCATGCTGAAGCACGGCATGCCCGACCTACGCCCCTTCTACGAAAGCGACCTGCGCTGGCTGCGCCACTGGGCCGCCGAGCCGCTGGCGCCGGCCAGCCTGCACGAGGGAATCTGATCCCATGAAATTCCCCCTGAGCTGGCTGCGCGAGCATCTGGACACCGATGCGACGCTGGCGGCGATCAGCACCACCCTCTCCGCCATCGGCATCGAGGTCGAGGGCATCGAGGACCCGGCCGCGAAACTCGGCAGTTTTCGGATCGCGCGGGTGATCGAGGCGGTGCAGCACCCCAATGCCGACCGGCTGCGGCAGTTGCGCGTCGATGTGGGTGATGGCCGCGAGCTTTCGGTCGTGTGCGGCGCGCCGAATGCGCGGACCGGCATGAAGGGCGTGCTGGCGGTGCCGGGCGACTTCATTCCGGGCACCGGCATCACGCTCAAGCTCGGCGAGATTCGCGGCGTGAAATCCGAGGCGATGATGCTGTCGTCCCGCGAGATGGGCCTGGGTGACGACCATTCCGGCATCGTCGACCTGCCGGAGGATGCGCCACTCGGCGAGAGCTATGTGAAATGGGCCGGCCTCGACGATCCGGTGATCGAGATCAAGGTCACGCCGAATCGCGGCGATGCGCTGTCGGTGCGCGGCATCGCCCGGGATCTGGCGGCGGCGGGCCTGGGCACGCTGAAGGCCTGGGAGGTGGCGCCGGTTGCCGGCAGCTACCCCTCACCGCTCGCCTGGCGAATCGCCGATCCGCGCGCCTGCCAATGGGTGCTGGGCCGCGCGGTGCGCGGGGTGAAGAACGGGCCATCCCCAAAGTGGCTGCAGGACCGGCTGGTGGCGATCGGGCTGCGGCCGATCAGCGCGCTGGTCGACATCACCAACTACTTCACCTTCGCCGTCGGGCGGCCGCTGCATGTCTTCGACGTGTCCAAGGTCGCGGGCGCCGAGTTGACCATGCGCATGGCGCAGCCGGGCGAGGAACTGCTCGCGCTGAATGGCAAGACGTACACGCTGACGGAGGAGGACAGTGTGATCGCCGATGCGCGCGGCGCGGAGGCGCTGGGCGGCATCATCGGTGGCGAGCATTCCGGCTGCGACGAGAATACCAGCGAGTGCTTCATCGAATGCGCGCTGTTCGATCCGGTGCGCATCGCGCTGTCGGGCCGCCGGCATGATGTGCGCACCGATGCGCGGTCGCGCTTCGAGCGCGGCATCGACCCCGCGCTGCTGCCGAAGGCGCTGGAAGCCGCGACGCGGATGATTTTGGACCTCTGCGGCGGCGAGGCCTCGGAAATTTCGGAAGCTGGCGCGGAGCCCGCCTGGCAGCGGGAGGCGACGCTGCGCTTCGCCCGGGTGCGCGACCTCGGCGGGCTGGAACTGGATGAGGCCGAGGTGGTCGGCCGTCTGGAACGGCTCGGCTTCACCGTGGCGCGGCGCACGGCGGAGGCGGTGACGGTCGCCGTTCCGTCCTGGCGCAACGACATCGCCGGCCATGGCGCGCTGGCGCAGGACCCGTCTTTGCCCGCCGACCGCGCCCGCATCGCGGCCGAAGGCTGTGCCGAGATCGAGCCGGAATGCGACCTGGTGGAGGAGGTGCTGCGCCTCGGTGGGTTGGATGCGGTGCCGGCGGTGTCGCTGCCCGTGACCTCCGCCGTGCCGCGGCCCGCGCTGTCGCCGAAGCAGGTGCGGGCGGCGCTGGCGCGGCGGGTGCTGGCGGCGCGTGGCATGCAGGACTGCGTGACCTACGGCTTCCTCGACCGCGCGACCGCCGCGCTGTTCGGCGAGACCCCGGATGCGCTGCACCTGGAAAACCCGATCGCCAGCGACCTGGACCAGATGCGGCCGACGCCGGTCGCTTCCCTGGCCATGGCCGCTGCCCGCAACGCCGCGCGCGGTTTCGGCGATGTCGCGCTGGGCGAGATCGGCGGCGCCTATCGCGACCCGGCGGCCGGCCTCAGCCAGTTGGCCGTGGCGGCCGGCCTCCGCGCCGGGCAGACGGCGGCGAACTGGGCGGCGCCCGCGCGGCCCGTCGATGCGCTGGATGCGAAGGGCGATGCGCTGGCGGTGCTGACGGCGCTCGGCGTGCCGATGGCGGCGGTGATGCTGACCACGGATGCGCCGGGCTTCTACCACCCGGGCCGCTCCGGCGTGCTGCGCCAGGGGCCGAAGACGGTGCTGGCGACCTTTGGCGAGCTGCATCCGCGGGTGGCGAAGGCGCTCGGCCTGGCCGGGCCAGTGGTGGCCTTCGAGGTGTTCCTGGACGCCATCGCCGAGCCGAAGCGCCGCAAGAAGGGCCTGCCGGACCTGCCCGCCTTCCAGCCGCTGAAGCGCGATTTCGCCTTCGTGGTGGATGCCAGCGTGCCGGCCGAGCAAGTTCTGCGCGCCGCCCGCAATGCCGACAAGACGCTGGTCACCGACGTCACGCTGTTCGACCGCTATGCAGGCGACCGCATGGCGGAAGGAAAAATCAGTCTGGCCATCCAGGCCACCCTGCAACCGCGCGAACGCACCCTGACCGATGCGGAGATCGAGGCCGTGACCGCCAGGATCGTCGCCGCGGTGGCGAAGGCGACCGGCGCGGTGCTACGAGGATAGGCGACAGGAGGCTTTCGATGGGCCGGGTCGTTTCGGTGCGGGTGGATGCGGAGGGCCGGCTGGTTTTGCCGGAGGAAGTCCGCGTCTCGCTCGGGGTGCAGGGCGGTGGCGAACTTCTGCTCCAGGTGACGGAGCAGGAGTTGCGCGCCACCACGCGCCAGACGGCCCTCCGCAAGCTCCAGGCGATGGTGCCGGCCTGGAAGCCGGGCGATCCCTTATGGTCGGATGAGCTCATCGCGGAACGCAGGGCCGAGGCGGCACGCGATCTCGCCGAAGGCCAGGTCGGCCCCTCGCAGAGTAGCTGACATGCTGCTGGACGCCTCGGCAGTCCTCGCCCTGCTGCGTCGGGAGCCGGGTGCGGATGTCACCGCTGCCGCGCTTCCGGCCGCCGTCATCTCCGCGGTGAATTGGACCGAGGTCGCAGCCAAGCTGCTGCCCGGCCCGCCCGAGCGGATGGAGGCCTGGGAGGCCTTGCAGATCCCGGTGCTTGATTACGATGCGGCGACGGCACTGGACGCCGCCCGCCTCCTCGCCGCCCATCGCGGCATTCTCTCGCTCGGCGATTGCGCCTGCCTGGCCACCGCCGCGCGGCAGGCGCTGCCGGTACTCACCGCCGACCGGGTCTGGGCGACGCTCGGCCTGGCGGTGGAGGTCCGGCTGATCCGCTGATCAACCCTCGCCGAGATAGACCGTGGCGTCGATCTCCACCAGGCAGTCGACCGAGCCCAATCCGCTGACGATGCAGGACACGCGGTGGGGCGGGTTCTCGACGAAATTGGCGAAATAGACCTCGTTCATCGGCTCCCAATTCGCGCGGTCCGTCACATAGACGGTGCACTTCACCACGTCGTCCATGGTGCCGCCGGCCTCCTCGATCAGGGCGCGGATATTGTCGAGCGTCTGCTGTGTCTGCGCGCGGACGTCACCCACCACGAACTTACCCTCCACGTCGCGCCCGGTGGAGCAGACGAACATGAAGCCGCCAGCCACGGTCGCCTGGGCGAAGGGGCGGCTGCTCTTGAACACCTTGGGCGAGAAAATAGCGCGCTTCGGCATGGGTGTGATCTCCATGTGAGATGTTGCAAATGTCCGGATATTTCCTCTTTCGCATCTGCGAAAGACCCGCGTAACCTGCCCGTCATGATCGCACGCCGCACCCTGCTTGTCGCCGCTGCCGTCCCCCTGGCCGCCCCGGCTCTCGCCCAGATCTCCACCTCCCGCCCGCTCCGGCTGATCGTGCCGAACCCGCCCGGCGGGCAGTCCGATACCATCGCCCGGCTGTACGGGGAGGCGATCCAGGCCACCTCCGGCCAGGCCGTGGTGGTGGAAAACCGCAGCGGCGCCAATGGCTTGATCGCCATGGACGTGGTCGCCAAGGCGGCGCCGGACGGGCTGACCACGGAGCTGTTCAGCATCACCATGTTCACCTCCCTGCCCGCCATGATGGCGCGGATGCCGCTGGATGTGGACCGCGATGTCACGCCGATCACCAGCGTCGTCACCTCCACCACCCTCTGCTGCGTGCGCGCCGACCGGGCGCAACAGCGCGGCTGGACCGATCTCGGCGCCATGCTGGAATGGGCGAAGCGGCCGGGGAACGAGCTGACCAATGGCGCGGCCAGCAGCGGCGGCGCCTCCCACCTTCTGACCGCCACCATCGCCCGGCGCAGCGGGGCCGCGATCACCGTGGTGCCCTATCGCGGCGGCGCCCCGGCGCTGAACGACCTGCTCGCCGGCAATATCGACATGGCCTTCGACTTCATGCCGGCCCTGCTGCCGCATGTCGCCGCCGGCACGCTGAAGGCCATGGCGGTGGGGTCGAAGGAACGGGTGCCCTTCCTGCCGGACGTCCCCGGCATGGGCGATTTCCCGGCGCAGGGCATCGCCGATATCGACCTGCAGAGCTGGAACATCCTGAGCGGCCCCGGCAGCCTGCCCCCCGAACTCGCCGCCCGCACCCAGGACCTGCTGCGCCGCGCCGCCGCCCATCCGGGGCTGGAGGACCGGCTGCGCGCCAATGGCCTGCTGGCCCTGCCGCCGCTCGATGCCGCCGGCACCCGCGCCCGCATACTGGCCGACCGGCCGCGCTGGCAGGAAATGGTGCAGATCAGCGGCGCCCGGATCGAATAGCCGGCCACCCCCGGCCCGGAAAGGTTTGGACTTCGGCCGGTTCTGCCCTATCTCCCGGGTAACGCAGGCGGGCCTTTCCCGCCATGGCCGGCGCCCGGAAACAGATGACCGACACACCCCTCTCCCGCATCCGCAACTTCTCGATCATCGCCCATATCGACCATGGGAAGTCCACGCTCGCCGACCGGCTGATCCAGACCACCGGCACGGTCGCGCTGCGCGAGATGAAGGAACAGCTCCTCGACAATATGGAGCTGGAGCGGGAGCGTGGGATCACCATCAAGGCCCAGACCGTTCGCCTGCAATACAAGGCGAATGACGGCGAGACCTATGTCCTCAACCTGATGGACACACCCGGCCATGTGGACTTCGCCTATGAGGTGAGCCGTTCGCTCGCCGCCTGCGAGGGCTCGCTGCTGGTGGTCGACGCCTCACAGGGCGTCGAGGCGCAGACGCTGGCCAATGTCTACCAGGCGCTGGATGCGGGGCATGAGATCGTGCCCGTGCTGAACAAGATCGACCTGCCGGCGGCCGAGCCCGACCGGGTGAAGCAGCAGATCGAGGATGTGATCGGGCTCGATGCCTCCGACGCCGTGATGATCTCGGCCAAGACCAGCCTGAACATCGAGGGTGTGCTGGAAGCCATCGTCACCCGCCTGCCGCCGCCGACCGGCGATTCGGAAAAGACCCTGACCGCCCTGCTGGTCGATAGCTGGTACGACGCCTATCTCGGCGTGGTGGTGCTGGTGCGCGTGCGGGACGGGCGGCTCCGCAAGGGCATGAAGATCCGCATGATGTCGAACGGCACCGCCCATACGGTGGAGCAGGTCGGCGTCTTCACGCCCAAGATGGTGGCGGTGGACAGCCTCGGCCCGGGCGAGATGGGCTATGTCACCGCGGCCATCAAGACGGTGGCCGATACCAATGTCGGTGACACGCTGACCGATGACCGCAACCCGGCCACCGAGGCCCTGCCCGGCTTCAAGCCCTCCATCCCCGTGGTCTGGTGCGGCCTCTATCCGGTGGATGCGGATGACTTCGAGAAGCTGCGCGAATCGGTTGGGAAACTTCGGCTGAACGACAGCAGCTTCCACTACGAGATGGAGAACAGCGCCGCCCTCGGCCTCGGCTATCGCTGCGGCTTCCTCGGCCTGCTGCATCTGGAAATCGTGCAGGAACGTCTCTCGCGCGAGTTCGACCTCGACCTGATCGCGACGGCGCCTTCCGTCGTCTACAAGATCAAGAAGACGAATGGCGAGGAGACCGAGCTGCACAACCCGGCCGACATGCCGGACCCCAGCGTCATCGAGGAAATCTCCGAGCCCTGGATCAAGGCCACCATCATGGTGCCGGAGGAGTATCTCGGCTCCGTCCTCACGCTCTGCAACGAACGCCGCGGCGAACAGGTGGAGCTCACCTATGTCGGCACGCGCCCCATGGCAGTGTACCGCCTGCCGCTGAACGAGGTGGTGTTCGACTTCTACGACCGGCTGAAGTCCGTCTCCCGCGGCTATGCCAGCTTCGACTACACGGTGGATGGCTACCAGCCGGGCGACCTGGTGAAGATCTCCATTCTGGTGAACGCCGAGCCGGTGGATGCGCTGTCCTTCATGGCGCACCGCACCCAGGCGGATCGCCGCGGCCGGCAGATCTGCGAGAAGCTGAAGGAGCTGATCCCGCGCCAGCTCTTCAAGATTCCGATCCAGGCCGCGATCGGTGGCCGCGTCATCGCGCGTGAGACCATCAGCGCCATGTCGAAGGACGTCACGGCAAAGTGCTATGGCGGCGACATCAGCCGCAAGCGCAAGCTTCTCGACAAGCAGAAGGAAGGCAAGAAGCGCATGCGGCAGTTCGGCAAGGTCGAAATCCCGCAAAGCGCCTTCATCGCCGCCCTGAAGATGGACGCCTGACCCGGGAGTCAGACGGGAGAGTCAGGCGGGGGATTTGACGCCATCCCGCGACGGATGGCGTGGGACAGAGGGAAGAGACAAGAATGATCGAGATTGGAAAGCGCGGCCTTCTCGGCCTCGCCGGCGCCGCCCTCGCCGCGCCTGCTTTCGCACAAGGCACGTTCCCGACCCGCACCGTCAGCATGATCGTGCCCTTCGCCGCCGGGGGGCCGACAGACACCGTCGCCCGGCTGATCGCCCAGGCGATGAGCACCAATCTCGGCCATACCGTGGTTGTGGAGAATGTCGGCGGTGCCGGCGGGACGCTCGGCGCGCAGCGCTGCGCCCAGGCCCGGCCGGATGGCTACACGGTGCTGCTGCACCATATCGGCATGGCGACGATCCCGACCCTGTACCGTCGCCTGGCCTATGACCCGATCAACGGCTTCGAGACCATCGGCCTGGTGACCGAGGTGCCGATGACCCTGGTTGGCCGCAACGCCCTGCCGGCGCAGAACATGGCGGAGCTGGTGGCCCTGGTGAAGCGCGAGGGCGAACGCCTGAACTACGCCAATGCCGGCATCGGCGCCGCCAGCCATCTGTGCGGCCTGCTGCTGATGCAGGCGATGGGCACCAGGATGACCACAGTGCCCTATCGCGGCACCGGCCCGGCGATGAACGACCTGCTGGCCGGCACCGTCGACCTGATGTGCGACCAGACCACCAACACCACCGAGCAGATCAAGGCCGGCGGCATCCGTGCCTTCGCCGTGACCACGGCGGATCGCCTGGAATCCCTGCCCGACCTGCCCACCGCCGCCCAGGGCGGCCTGCCGGGCTTCGAGGTCAGCGTCTGGCACGGCCTCTACGCGCCCAAGGGCACGCCCGCCCCGATCATCACCCGGCTGAACCAGGCGTTGGTCGCGGCGCTCCAGGACAGCAATGTCGGCACCCGTTTCGCCGCCCTCGGCACCTCCCCGGTTCCGGTCGCCCGCGCCACACCGGCGGCGCATCGCGAATTCTGGCAGGCCGACATCGCCAAATGGCGCCCCCTGATCCAGGCCGCCGGCCAGTTCGCCGACTGATTTCGGGATGCTGCCGCGGGTGGGTGGCCAGGTGGGCCGGCTGTTCTGCGGGCGGGGGCCAATCTGCGCATGAAGGTCCTGGAGCGGACGGCGGGGCGCCTGACCTTGGAAGACCGGCCGGTCTTCCTCGGCATCTTCATGGCGGTCTTCATCCTGGGCTTTGCCTGGCGGGGGATTGCGGATGCCCTGGCCGGTGACTTTTCCGCGGCCTTCGGCACGCTGGCACTCGCGGTCGGCATGACCGCGCTGACCTTCTGCGTGCTGATCGAGGTGGTCCAACTGCACTTCGACCGCGCGGAGGGCCTGATCCGCCTGCGCCGGATCAAGGCCAGCGGCACCAGGGAGGAGAGCTTTCCCCTGTCCGACCTGCGCCGTGCCGAGGTCGAGAGCCGCAGCGCCTCCGGCTCTGGCCG
The DNA here is from genome assembly GCF_019029495.1 of Falsiroseomonas oleicola. Lineage (GTDB taxonomy): Bacteria > Pseudomonadota > Alphaproteobacteria > Acetobacterales > Acetobacteraceae > Falsiroseomonas > Falsiroseomonas oleicola. Next base: position 404,870 of record NZ_JAERQM010000005.1, on the reverse strand, counting down.
TCGGCGGCGCAGTGCCACCCATCGGACGGTGCTGGTGCTGGGCGCGGATCAGCGGCGGCTGCCGCTGTCCCGGACCTTCGCCAGCGGCCCGGCCGCGGAGCGCACGGCCGAGACCATCAATCAGTGGTGGCGCCCCGTCAGCGACGGGTGACGGCGAGGTCCAGCACCCGGTCGGCAGGGTCCAACTCGCGTTCCAGCGCATCCAGCGTCGAACTGAATTCCGCGCGCATCGCCGCCTTTTCCGGCTCCGGCAGCCAGGACCCGTCCAGCCCCGCCAGGCTCAGCCTGCGCGCCTCCGCCACGCCCCAGCCGAGGTCCGAAAATACGGTGCGCCAGCTATGGCCCATGGTGGTGCCGAAGATGGTGGGGTCGTCGGTGCCGAGGCTGATGTTCAGCCCGGCATCGAACATCGCCTTGATGCGCTGGCGGCGCGGGGCGCGGTTCCATTCCATGCCGGACCAGCAGGCCATGGTGAAGGGCACCTGTTCCTTCACCGCCCGCGCCACCACGGCGGGGTCGGCCATCATGTTGTAGCCATGGTCCAGCCGGTCGCAGCCCAGCATGTCCCGGCACAGGGTGAAGTGCATCGGCGGCGCCTCGAACGGCGCCTGGTTGTCCTCGCAGACATGGGCGGTGCGGCGGTAGCCGTCGCGCCCCGCCTGCCGCCAGGCCTCCACCCAGAGATGCGCGGGCCCGGCACGCTCGGCGCCGTCCAGGCCGATGCCGATCACCTCCGGCCGCTTCCACTTCGCCATCCATTCCAGCATCTGCAGCGATTCGGAGGGCAGGCAGACGCTGCGGTCGATGCAGGCGATCAGTTTTCCCGAAACGCCATAGGCGGCGTGCCCGCGCGCGAGGCCTTCCAGCAGCCCATCCACGATCTCGGGATAGGTGACGCCGTTCGGGGAAAAATAGTGCGGGTTGAAGAAGATCTCGGTGTGGCGGACGTTGCCGTGGCGGTGCAGGTCCTCGATGCATTCGAAGGCGATGCGGGAAAACTCGGCCTGCGTCCGTACCGCCAGCGCACCCAGGCGCAGGATGTCGAGAAACGCGTAGAAGGTCTCGAAGCGGTACATCTCGGCGGCCGGCTTCGGCAGGCGGACGCCGTTCTTCGCCGCCAGTTCATCCAGCGTCTCCGCCCGGATCGCGCCGGCGATGTGCAGATGCAGCTCCACCTTCGGCACGGCGTCGAGATAGTCCGAGAAGGACAGCATCAGCGGCGCTCCATGTTCCAGAGGAACATCGCCGGCCCGCGCAGCACGCCATTCAGGTCGGACCGCCAGGCGCTGGCCGCCGTGAATTGGCCGAGCGGCATGTAGAAGCCATCCTCCGCGGCGAGGCGATGGATTTCGTCCGAGATGCGCTTGCGGGCAGCGTCATCCTGCGCGCGGGCGAATTCCACGCGCAGCCGCTCCACCTCCGCATTCGCCGGCCATCCCGCAAAGCCGCCCACGCGGCCCGCGCCATTCACGAAGGGGTTGAGCAGCGGGGACTGCATGTCCGGCACGGTGTTGGTGGTATGCGCCAGGTTCCACCCATCCTGCCGCGCGCGCCGCCCGAAATAGGTGTTGAGGTCCATGGTCTGCAGGTCGACCCGGAAGCCGAGCTGCGTCAGCAGCCCCTGGGACACCAGCCCGAGCGCGGCAATGCCGGGCGCATCGGCGGGGTGGATGATGGCGACGGGCCGCGACAGGTCGGCGCCAGATTCGCGCAGCATGCGCCGCGCAGCCTCCAGGTCGGTCGCCGCCGGCATCCCTGCCGAGGTCTCCAGCGGCGTGCCGCAGCCGAACATGGAACGGCATTCGCGGGCATATTCCGGGCGGCCCGCCACGGCCGCGAGATAATCCGCCTGGTTCACCGCCAGCATCACCGCGCGCCGCACCTGCGGGTTGTCGAAGGGCGGGTGCAGGTGGTTGAAGCGCAGAATCCCCTGATAGCCATAGGAGGAAACGGTCGCGACGGTGACCGCGCGGTTGCGCTCCAGGATCGGCAGCACATCGGCCGGCAGGCGCTCGACATAGTCGATCTCGCCGGTGGTCAGCGCCGAAACCTGGGTGCTGACATCCGGCATGGCGAGCAGTTCCACCCGCTCCATCCGCGCCACCTTGCCGCCACTGGCCCAGACCGCCGGTTCCGAACGCGGGCGATAGGCCGCGTTGCGGGTGACGACGATGCGATCGCCGGGGCGATACTCCTCCCGCACGAAGCGATAGGGGCCGCTGCCCATCACCTCCGTCACCTGCTGCGTCGGCGGCGTGGCGGCCAGGCGCGCCGGCATCATCATCGGCACCATCGCGCCGGGTTTTCCCAATGCCTGCAGCACCAGGCCGAAGGGCTCCCGCAGCACCAGCCGGAAGGTCTTGGCGTCCACCACATCGAGGCTGGCGCTGGCGCGCATCATGGCCCCGCCCAGCGCATCCCGCGCGCCCCAGCGGCGCAGGCTCGCCACGCAATCCTCCGCCGTCACCGCCGAACCATCATGCCAGGCGAGGCCGTCGCGCAGGACAAATGTCCAGGTCAGGCCGTCAGCGCTGCGCTCCCAGCGCTCCAGCATCTGCGGCGTCGGCTCCCACCGGTCGTTCACCGCGACCAGCGTGTCGTAGACCAGATAGGCGAAGTCGCGGGTGGTGAAGCTGGTGGTGAAATGCGGGTCCAGCACCGTGGTCAGCGTCTCCGGCGCCACGCGCAGCGTGCGGGCGCGGTCGGGCGCCTGGGCTGCAACTGGCATGGCAGCCAGCAGGGCGGCGGCGAACAGGGAAAGGGCGGCACGCGACATGGCGCGGACTCCTGGCATGCGGATCTTCGGGGGGCTGCGGCGGCGTCTTTCCCCGAAAGTGCCGCCCGGCCCGGCCAGCGTCAACGCGCCCCGCTTGATCGGTGCGCCGGAAACGACAAGCATCGCGCCAAAGGGGAGGACCACATCATGCGCGCCATCGTCATCCATGCCGCACACGACCTGCGTGTGGAGGACCAGCAGGCCGCGCCGCCCGGCCCGGGCGAGGTTGCGGTGCGAATCCGCCAGGGCGGCATCTGCGGGTCGGACCTGCACTACTACCTGCATGGCGGCTTCGGCGTGGTGCGGGTGCTCCAGCCCATGGTGCTGGGCCATGAGATCGCCGGCGAGATTTCGGCCCTCGGCGCGGGCGTCGCGGGGCTGGCGGTGGGCGACAAGGTGGCCGTCAATCCCTCCCGCCCCTGTGGTGCCTGTCGCTACTGCCTGTCCGGCGCCGCGCAGCATTGCCTGGATATGCGCTTCTACGGCAGCGCGATGCGCATGCCGCATGTCGATGGCGGGTTCCGTCAGCACCTGGTCTGCGATGCCGCCCAGGCGGTGAAGCTGCCCGCCGACATGCCGCTGCAACGCGCCGCCTTCGCCGAGCCGCTCGCCGTCTGCCTGCATGCCGCGCGACAGGCAGGGCCGCTGATGGGCGCCCGCGTGCTCATCACCGGCGCCGGCCCCATCGGCATGCTGTGTCTTTTGGTGGCGCGCCATGCCGGAGCGCGGGAGGTGGTGATGACGGACCTCTCGCCGAAGCCGCTGGCCCTGGCCCGGCAACTCGGCGCCGATGCAACGCATGACCTGCGGGCGAAGCCCGAGGCCCTCGCACCCTACGGCGCCGACAAGGGAAAATTCGACGTGGTCTTCGAATGCGCCGGCAGCGGCCTGGCGCTCGCCGGCGCCATCGCCGCCGCGCGGCCGGGTGCGACGATCGTGCAGGTCGGCATCGGCGGCGATGCCGCCGTGCCGCTGAACACGCTGGTGGCGAAGGAGATCACGCTGCGCGGCACCTTCCGCTTCCACGCGGAATTCGCCCTGGCCGTGGACGCCCTGGCGCGCGGCGCCATCGACCCGATGCCGCTGCTGACGGAGGTGGTGCCGATGGAGGACGCCGTCGCCGCCTTCGACCTCGCCGCCGATCGCAGCCGGGCGATGAAGGTGCAACTGGCGTTCTAACCCCCTCTTCCCCCCTGCCCCGCCCCGGCCCAAACTGCGGCGGGGCAGCAGGGATGACCGTGTGATGAAGGTGGGCCGCAACGGATTCGCGCTGAACTGCGAGAAGGCGCCCGCCACCGGCTCCCGCGGCGTCGTCGCCAGCAACCACCCCATGGCCTCCGCCGCCGGGGCACGGGTGCTGCTGGAAGGCGGCAATGCGGTGGATGCCGCCATCGCCACGCTCTTCGCGCTGACCGTGGTGGAGCCGATGATGGTCGGCGTGCTCGGCGGCGGCGTTGGCCATATCCGCATGGCCGATGGCCGGCACGCGGTGATGGATGGCCTGTCCACCGCCCCCGCCGCCGCCACCCCCACCATGTACACCCCGCGCACCGATGTGCCGCCGGAGGAGCGGGAGGTGGAGGGCCGCACCAATGCCATCGGCGCGCTCTCCGTCGCCGTGCCGGCCTCCCTGCGCGCCTGGGCGGAGACGCTGGCGCGCTTCGGAAGCTGGTCGCTGGCGGATGTGATGGCGCCCGCCATCCAGCTCGCCGCCGAGGGTTTTCGCGTCACGCCCTACCTGTCGGACTGCATCGGTGATGCGGCGGCCGACCTGGCGCGGGATGCCGACCTCGCCGCGCGCTTCCTGCCGGGTGGCACCAAGCTCGCCGCCGGCAGCCGCTTCGTCCAGGGCGCCTATGCCGACACGCTGCGCGCCATCGCCAAGGAAGGGCCGGACCTTCTGCACGAAGGCGCGCTCGGCGGCATGGTCGCCGATGCGCTGGCGCAGGCCGGCGGCATCGTCACCCGCGCCGATCTCGCCGCCAGCCGCCCGATCGAGCGTGCGCCGATCCATGGCAGCTATCGCGGCTTCGACGTCTTCGCCCCGCCGCCCCCGGCCTCCGCCGGTGTGCATGTCGCGCAGATGCTGAACGTGCTGGAAGGGTTCGACGTCGCCGCCATGGGCTTCGGCACCGTGGAGTCCTGGCACCTGGTGGCGGAGGCGCTGAAGATGGCCTTCGCCGACCGTTCGGCCGCCACCGCCGATCCGGATTTCGTCCATGTGCCGGTCGAGCTTCTCACCTCCCGCCGCTATGCCGATCTGCGCCGGGCGGAGATCGACATGGCGCGCGCCAAGGCGTGGTCCGCGCATCCCTCGCTGGGCGAGTCCAACTGCACCACCCATGTCACGGTGGCCGATGCGACGGGCAATATCGTCGCCACGACGCAGACCATCAACGCTCTGTTCGGCGCCCGCATGGCGATCCCCGGCACCGGGCTGATCGCCAACAACTACATGCACAATTTCGACCCGCGGCCGGGGCTCGCCTTGTCCGTGCAGCCGGGCAAGCGGGTCTATACCTCCATGGCGCCGACCATCGCGCTGCGGGGTGGCAAGCCCGCCTTCGCGCTCGGCCTGCCGGGCGGGCTGCGCATCTTCCCCTCCGCCTTCCAGGCGGTGCTGAACCTGATCGACCACGGCATGACGTTGCAACAGGCCGTCGAGGCGCCGCGCATCTGGACGCAAGGCCTGGCGCTGGAACTGGAACCCGGCGTGCCGACGGAGGTCGCGGCGGCGCTGGCCGCGCGCGGCCATGTCGTCAAGCGCGCGGCCACGCTTGGCGGCGGCATGAACGGCATCGCCTTCAACGACGACGGCACGATGACGGGCGCCGCCTGCTGGCGCGCCGATGGCTCCGTGGTGGCGCTCGGCGGCGGGCTGGCGCGCGCCGGCGTGCGCTTCGTGCTGGAAACCGCCACCACAACCCCTTCCGCTTGACCCTCCCCAGGACAATCGCATGACCCAGAAAATCGCCCTGCTGCAGCCCATCGCCGGCGAGATGGCCGAGATCATCCAATCGCTTCTGCCCGAGGGTTTTTCGGCCACCGCCGTGAAGGGCCGCAGCGTCGAGGATCTGAAGGCCGAAGTGGCCGATGCCGACTACGCCCTGTGGTGGGACGTGCCCGTGCCGGCCGAGGTCCTGGCCGCCGGACCGAAGCTGAAGCTGCTGCACAAATGGGGCGTCGGCATCGACAATATCGACCTGGAGTATTGCCGCGCCCATGGCATCCAGGTGGCGCGCACCACCGGCAGCAACGCCGCCCCCGTCGCCGACTTCACCATCGGCCTGATGCTGGCCCTCGCCCGCCGCATCGTGCCCGCCCATAACAGCACCGCCGCCGGCGGCTGGGCCAAGAACGAGGTCTGGAAGCAGTCGGTGATGCTGACGGGCAAGACCGTGGGCATCATCGGGCTGGGTGCCATCGGCAAGGGCGTCGCCAAGCGCCTGCAGGGTTTTGACTGTCGCGTGCTGTACTATTCCCGCACGCGGCTGCCGGAGGACCAGGCCAAGGCACTCGGCGTGGAATATCGCGCGCTGGATGACCTGCTGGCGGAGGTCGACTTCCTGTCCCTGAACTGCCCGCTGACGCCGGAGACCGCCGGCATGATCAACGCTGCCGCCCTGGCCAAGATGAAGCCGAGCGCGATGATCATCAACGTCGCGCGCGGCGGCGTGGTGGTGGAGGCGGATCTCGTCGACGCGCTGCGGAACGGCACCATCCGCGCCGCCGCCGTAGATGTCTTTGACCAGGAACCGCCGCCGGCCGACCACCCGCTGCTGCACATGGACAATGTGATCGTCACGCCGCACTGCGCCAGCACGGCCTATGAGAACAGCCGCCGCAGCATCCAGCACTGGCTGGGCAATATGGTGCGCGTTTCGAAGGGCGAGCCGATTCCGGAGCAGGACCGCGTGGTGTGACGCGGCCCCACCCTTCTGCCGCTACTGCTTGGCGTAGTGGTGGCAGAAGCCGGCGCCGATTTCCGTCAGCCGGTCCGCGATCAGCTTGCCGGATTCCGCGCTGCAGAGGCGCGGATCGCCGGTGCCGAGGCCGTTCGGGCTGACCGCGTCGTATTCGATCGGCACCGTCACTTCGGCGCCATTGAAGCTCAGCGAGCCCCAGCCCTGGAAGGGCAGACCCAGCGCCGTCGGGTTGCCGCTGCGCGGTTCCGGGATCAGGTCCGTCCGGATGCGCTCCGGGAACAGGTGCATCCCCAGGCTGGTCAGCGGGTCCGCGCCATGGCTGGACACCGCCTTCGCCTTCTCCGCGCCCAGCAGCTTCGGCATCTCGGCATAGGCGATGCGCCAGAGATACAGCGCCGGGATCACCAGGCCGGTCCTGTGCATCACGGCGCGCGTCGCCTCGTTGATGACGTTGACGTTGCCGCCATGGCCATTGATGACGATCAGCTTCGTGAGCTTGTGGCGCAGCAACTCCCCGAACATCTCGTCCAGCACGGCGCGGAAGGTGGCGGCGGACAGGGCGATGCCGCCCGGCATCGGGCCGAAGAAGTCGCCCTTGCCGAAGGGCAGCACCGGCGCGACCACGGTGCGCGTGCCTTCCGCCGTGGCGCGCAGCGCGATCAGCTCCGCCATCTTCTCGGCCAGGAAATAATCGCCCATCGGCGCATGCGGCCCCTGGTCCTCATGGCTGCCCATGGGCAGCAGGATCACCGGGTTCTGCGGGTAGAGCGTGCGGGCCTCATCGCCCGTGATCTCGCCCATGCGGACTTTCGTTGGCGATATGTCGGTCATGCTGGCGGGTTCCTCAGTTGATCTCATCGGCACGGATGCAGGCGACACGATGCGCCGCTCCGCCGATTTCGCGAAGGGGGGGCACGGCCTCCGCACAGGCCGGCAATGCCAGGGCACAGCGGGTGCGGAAGACGCAGCCGGAAGGCGGGTTGGTTGGGCTGGGCGGCTCCCCAGGCAGGATCACCCGCGACAGGCGCTTCGCCGGATCGAGCCGCGGCGTCGCCGAAAGCAGCGCCCGCGTATAGGGGTGCGAGGGCCTGGCAAACACCTCCGCCACCGGCCCCTCCTCCATCACCCGCCCCAGATACATGACGATGACGCGGTCGCACAGGTGCCGCACCACCGGCAAGTCATGGCTGATGAACAGCATGGCCAGACCCAGGTCGCGCCGCAGATCGGCCAGCAGCCGCACCACCTGCGCCTGGATCGAGACATCCAGCGCCGAGACCGGCTCATCCGCCACAAGGAAATCCGGGTTGGTCGCCAGCGCCCGGGCGATTCCCAGCCGCTGCCGCTGCCCGCCGGAGAACTCATGCGGATAGGCACCGAGCCGCTGCGGATCGAGCCCCACCCGCACGAACATCTCGGTCAGTTTCGCGCGCCGTTCCGCGGCGGAGAGGTCTGTGTGGATCGCCAGCCCGTCCTCCACCTGCGCGCCGATGGTGCGCCGCGCATCGAGGCTGCCAAAGGGGTCCTGGAAGACGATGCCCATCCGCGCGCGCAGCGCCCGCCAGGCGTTGCTGCCGGGCTTTGGCAGCGGCTGGCCATCGAAGCGCACCGCGCCGCCCGTGGCCGCCAGCAGGCCGAGCAGCACGCGGCCGAGGGTGGACTTGCCGCTGCCGCTCTCGCCGACGACGCCCAGCGCCTCCCCCCGCGCCACGGTCGCATCGACGCCCGCGACGGCGCGCACCGGTCTGCCGCGGGCCAGGATACCGCGAGGCGCGAAGCTCATCTCCACCGCCTCGGCGACGACCAGCGGTTCGGTCACGCGCTCAGCTCCCGCCAGCGGATGCAGCGCACGGCGTGGTTCTCGAATTCTTCCAGCGGCGGCGGCGTGGCGCAGGCCTCCGTCGCGAAGCCGCAGCGCGGCGCGAAGCGGCAGCCGGGCGGCCAGGCATCGGGGCGCGGCACGACGCCGGGAATCCCCTCCGGCTCGATATCGCCATCCGGCACGGCGGCCAGCAGCGCCCGCGTATAGGGATGCAGCGGCCTGGCAAAAACCTCGGCGACGGGGCCGCTTTCCACCACCTGCGCGGCGTACATCACCACCACATCCTCCGCGACTTCCGCCACAACGCCGAGCGAATGGGTGATGAGCACGACGCCCATCCCCTCCGCCCGCCGCAGCTCCGCCAGCAGTTCCAGGATGGCGGCCTGCACCGTCACATCCAGCGCCGTGGTCGGCTCGTCGGCGATCAGCAGGCGCGGTCGGTTGGCGATGGCCATGGCGATCATCACGCGCTGGCGCATGCCGCCCGACAATTCGTGCGGATAGGCGCGGGCGCGACGCTCGGGATCGGCGATGCCGACGCGCTTCAGCAATTCCACCGCCTCGGCGGCGGCCTTGCCGGCGGGCACGTCCCGATGCGCGCGGATCGCCTCCGCCACCTGGTCGCCGATGCGGTGCACCGGGTTCAGGCTGCTCATCGGGTCCTGGAAGACCATCGCCATGGCACCGCCACGCAGTTTTCGCCGCGCGGGTTCCGGCATCCGCAGCAGGTCGTCGCCCTCGAAGCGCGCCACGCCATCGGCCACGCGCGCGGCGGGCGGCAGCAGGCCCATGATGGCCGTGGCCGCCATGGATTTGCCGGAGCCGCTTTCGCCCACGATCGCCAAGGTGCGCCCGGCATCGAGGCGGAAGGCCATGTCCTCCACCGGGCGGATGATGCCGCCCGGCGTGGCGATTTCCACCGTCAGCCCCTGCACATCCAGCAGCGGCTGCGGCGCGGCGGGTGCCGGGAACAGGCCGGGCAGCAGCCGGTCCACCAGCCGCAGCTTCTTCGCCCCGCCGCCGCCGCGCTTGTCGGCCACGTCGCGCACGGCATCACACAGCAGGTTCATCGCCAGGATGGTCACCGTCAGCGCCAGGCAGGGCCAGAGCAGCAGCATCGGCGCCTGTTCCATGGTGGCGCGCGCGCCGCGGATCATCAGCCCCCAGCTCGGCGTCGGCGGCACCACGCCGAGACCCAGGAAGGACAGCCCGCTTTCCAGCACCACGGCGGAGGCCACGGCCAGCGAAAGCTGCACCAGCACCGGCCCGGCGATGTTCGGCAGCACCGTGCGCAGTAGGATGCGGGGCGTACGAGCGCCCAGCGCGCGCACGGCTTCCACATAATCCTGCGAGCGCGCCGAAAGCACCTCCGCGAAGCTCACCCGGATGAAGCCCGGCAGATACAGCACGGATAGCACCAGGATCAGCGTGGCGGTGCCCGGCCCGAGCAGCGTCACCACCAGCAGCGCCAGCAGCACCGGCGGGAAGCACAGCACCACATCGGCGCCGCGGATCGCCAGGAACTCCACCACGCCGCGAAACCACCCGCCCAGCAGCCCCAGCGCCGTGCCGATCACCGCCGCGATGGTGGCGGAGGCGAAGGCGACAGCGAGGGAGGATCGCGCGCCCCAGATCAGCCGGGAAAACACATCCCGCCCGAACTCGTCCCGCCCCATCGGGCTGCCCGGCACATAGGCGGCCAGCCGGTTCGCCACGTCCTGCCGGATCGGGTCCATCAGCGGCAGCACCGGCGCGGCGATGGCGATCAGCACGATCAGCGCGACAACGGCACCAGGTATCCAGAGCTTCCTCATGACCGGGTGATCCGCGGGTCGAGCGCCGCATAGATCAGGTCCATCGCCAGGTTGATGAGCAGGAACAGGCCGGAGACGGTGATGACGATGCCGACGACCATCGGATAGTCCCGCGCCTCCACCGCGCGCAGCAGCGGCGTGGACAGGCCGGGCCAGTTGAAGACGTATTCCACCAGCACCGTGCCGCCCAGCAGCGTGCCCATCTGCAGACCGAGCACGGTGGTGACAGGGATCAGCGCATTGCGCACCACATGCCGGCGCAGCACACGCTGCGGCGTCAGCCCCTTGGCGCGCGCCGTGCGCACATGGTCGCGCGACAGCGCATCCAGCACGGAAGCGCGCGTCATGCGGAAGATGGTGGCGGCGAGGCCCTTGGCCACCGCGACGGCGGGCAGCGACAGCAGCACCAGATGCCGCACGGGGTCTTCCGCGAAGGGCGTGTAGCCGCCCGCCGGCATCCAGCGCAGCCATTGCGCCAGCACCAGGATCAGCAGCGTGCCGAGCACGAAGACCGGCACGGCCTGCAACACCGCCGCCAGCGCCGAGGACACGCGGTCGAAAGCGCCACCCTGCCTCACGGCGGCGAAGGTGCCCGCCGGCAGGGCGATAGCCACCGCCAGCAGCGTGCCGGCCACGATCAGTTCCAGCGTGCGTGGCAGGCGCAGCGCGATTTCCTCCGCCACCGGATAGTCATCGACCAGCGAGGTGCCGAGATCGCCCTGGCTCAACCCGATCAGGAAGGCGCCATATTGCTCCAGGATCGGCCGGTTCAGCCCCAGCCGTTCGCGCAGTTCCGCGATCGCATAGGCATCCGGCATGGCGCCGCCGGTGGAGAGCAGCATCTCCGCCGGATCGCCCGGCACCATGTGCAGCGCGAGGAAGACGATGGTCGCCACCACCCACATGAGCAGCAGCGAAATCCCGATGCGCCGGGCCAGCCACCACATCAGCCGAAGGCCGCGAACTCCAGCATCGCGCCTGAGGAGGTGGTCAGCGCCCCCGGCAGGTTGGCGAAGCCGGTGATGCGCCGGTCGAAGCCATAGCCCTGCTCGCGCCAGGCGAGCCCAACCACGGGCACTTCCTCCAGCGCCGCGCGCTGCATGTCCTTGTAGATCTCGATGCGCTTCGCCGTATCGAATTCCGCGCGGCCCTTGCGCAACAACTCCACCGTGCGCGGCGTGGACAGGCGGAAGGAGCGGCCATGAGCGTCGGAGAGCGAGGTGTCGAGCACCACGGTCAGCCCGTCCGGATCGTTGAAGTCGGCGGAGACGCCATGCACCGCGATGTCATATTGCCCGCGAATGCCGGCGGAGACGCGGGTGGACCAGTCGGTCAGCCGAAGCTCCGCCTGGATGCCGATGGCCGCCAGATATTGCTGGGTGATCTCGGCGCTGTCCTTGTGCATGCCGAATTGCGATGTCGCCAGCAGCGTGGTGGAGAAGCCGTTCGGGAAGCCCGCCTCCGCCAGCAACGCCTTGGCGCGTTCCGGATTGTAGGCATGGCCCTTGGCGAGCTCGGCGTCGTACCAGGGCGTCCCTTCGACGATCGGCATCCCCTCGATCGGCTTGCCGCGACCGGAGAAGGCGACCCGCACAATATCCTCCCGCTTCACTGCATGCGCCACGGCGCGGCGCACCAGCGGGTTGTTGAAAGGCGGGCGCGTGCCGTTGAACAGGATGTCCATGAAGGGACCCATCTGCGCATCCAGCTTCAGGCGCGGATCGGCATCCACCGCTGCCATGCCGGCCCAGGGCACGTATTCGATCATGTCCACATCGCCGGATTGCAGCGCGGCGAGGCGCAGGTTCTCATCGGCATAGATGGTCATGCGGATGGTGTGGGTGCGCGGCAGGCCGGGCACCCAGTAGTTGTTCGCCTTCTCCAACTGGATCCAGGACCCCCGTTCCTGCGAAGCGACGCGATAGGGGCCGCAGCCGATGGCGGCGTTCATGTCGCGGCTGGCGCGGGAGATGATCGGCATGTTGTAGTTGGCGAACCATAGCGGCACCGTCGCCGTTGGTTCCTTCATCACCAGCCGCACCGTCGTCGCATCCGGCGTCTCGACCCGCGCGATCTGCTGCATCTGGGCGCGGTAATAGGCGGTGGAGCGTTCACCGGCGATCTGCTCGATGCACCACTTCACATCCTCGGCGGTGACCTTCTCGCCATTGTGGAACACGGCTTCCGGCCGCAGCTTGAAGACCCAGGCGCCTTCCGCATCCAGCGCGAATTCCCGTGCCAGCTCGCCGTGCAGTTCACCCTTCTCGTCAAAGCGCGTCAGCCGGCGGTGGATCAGCATCTTCACCGTGCCGGCGGAGGCGCCGGTGGAGGGCCAGGGCTGCAGGTTGGGCGGCCAGGCCGACAGGCCCATGCGGATGACCCCAGGTCGCTGCTGCGCACGGGCCGGGTTGGTGAGAAGCGGCGCGGCACCGAGGCTCGCGGCGGCGCCCAGCAGATGACGACGGGTCAGGTTGAGCATGGGTTTTCCCTTTCGCGGGTGCGCCACAGCAAATTTCACCCCGATGCCACGCGGGACGGCGCTTCCTGTCAAGCGCAAACATGGTCAGCCGGCGGGAAACACCGTGACGGCATCGGCGGGGATACCGATGGTGATCCGCGTGCCGGGCGTGGGCACCGCCATCGCATCCTGGCGGGGCAGTTTGGCGATGAAATCCGCACGACCTGCATGTGCGAGGCGCAGACGGCAATGGTCGCCGAGATAGACCACTTCCTCCACCACCGCATTGCCCGGACCCTGCGCGCCGATCACCACACGCTCCGGCCGAATCGAAACCAGTGCCGCGGTGCCGGGCGGCAGCGCATGCGGCAGGGTCGCCAGCAGCGAGCCATCCTCCAGCCGCAGCCGCGTTGTGTCCACGACCTGCACCGTCAGGCGATTGCTCTCCCCGATGAAGCCGGCGACGAAGGGATTGGCGGGACGCTCATACACCGCCTCCGGCGTGTCGATCTGCTGGATGCGGCCTTCGTGGAAAATGGCGATGCGGTCGGACAGCGTCAGCGCTTCCGCCTGGTCATGCGTGACATAGACCATGGTGACGCCGAGCCGCGCGTGGATGTGGCGGATTTCGGCCTGCAACTCCTCCCGCAACTGCTTGTCGAGCGCGCCCAGCGGTTCGTCCAGCAGCACCAGCTTCGGCTCGAAGATCAGCGCGCGGGCGAGTGCCACGCGCTGCTGCTGGCCGCCGGAAAGCTGCGACGGCTTGCGGTCGCCGAAAGCCGGCAGGCGCACCATCTCCAGCGCGCGGGCGATGCGGGCGGCGATCTCGGCCTTGGGCAGGCGACGGATCGACAGCGGGAAGGCGAGGTTCTGCGCGACCGTCATATGCGGAAACAGCGCGTAGTTCTGGAACACCACGCCGATGCCGCGCCGGTGCGGCGGCACCGTGTCGATGCGCGTGCCCTCCAGCGCGATGCTGCCGGAGGAGGGATCCTCGAAGCCGGCCAGCATCATCAGCGTGGTGGTCTTGCCGGAGCCGGAGGGGCCGAGCAGCGTCAGGAATTCGCCGCGATGCACATCGAGGTTCAGCGCGGCGACAACCGGCACGCGGCCGTCATAGCTCTTCGTCACATCGCGGAAGCTGACCAGAATCTCGCTCATGCACGCAGCTTCCGCGCGGCGCGCAGCCGCAAGACCTCGCTGGCCAGCAGGAACAGCAGGGAACACAGGAACAGCAGCGTGGCGGCGGCCAGGATGGTGGGCGTCAGCGATTCCCGCACGGAGGCATACATCTGGCGCGGCAGGGTGAACTGGCCGGGGCCAGCCATGAACAGGGTGATGACGAATTCATCCAGCGATGTCGCGAAGGCGAAGACCGCGCCGGCCGCGATGCCCGGCCAGATATTCGGCACCATCACCCGCAGCAAGGCCAGCATCGGCGGCGCACCCAGCGAGGCGGCGGCGCGCAGCAGATTGGCATCGAAGGTCTGCAGGGTGGCCAGCACCGCCACCACCACGAAGGGCACCGCCACCACCGTATGCGCCAGCACCAGCCCCAGCAGCGATCCCGTCAGCCCGATGATGGCATAGGCGAAGAACATGGCGGCGGCGGTGACGATATAGGGCGTGACCATCGGCAGCGTCAGCAGCGTCACCAGCACCGCCTTGCCGCGAAAACGCCCGAGCTGCAGCCCGATCGCCGCCATGGTGCCCAGCAATGTCGCCAGCAACGTGGTGGCGATGGCGACAACAAAACTGTTGCGTGTGGCCAGCACCCAGCGTCCTGCGGTCAGAAAATCCTCATACCAGCGCAGCGAGAATCCGCCCGGCGGCAGCACCATCAACTCGGTCGGGGAGAAGGACAGCACCACCACTGCCACCATCGGCGCCAGCAGGAACAGCAGCACCAGCGCCGTGGCGCCGCGCAGCAGGATGCGCGCGAGCGGGTGTTCGCGCATCAGCCCCGCGCCCCCACCATGCCGCCGGTCAGGATGCGCGCGAGCGCGACGATGGCGCCGGTCATCGCCAGCAGATAGGCGGAGAGTGCGGCCGCCATGCCCCAGTTCACGTCGCGATTGAGGAAGTTGGCGATGAACCAGGCCACCATCTGGTCCCGGTCCCCGCCCACCAACGCCGGCGCCGTATACATCCCGACCGCCAGCAGGAAGACCATGGCGCCGCCCGCCAGCACGCCGGGCAGGCTCAGCGGCAGCCAGACGCGCAGGAAGCGCTGCATGCCATTGGCACCCAGCGAGGCCGCGGCGCGCAGATAGGTGGCGTCCAGCCGCGTCATCACACTGTGCATCGGCAGGATGGCGAAGGGCAGCAGCACATGCACCAGCGCCAGCACCACGGCGATGCGCGTGCCGATGACCTGCGCCGGCGCCTCCAGCAACCCCATCCCCAGCAGCGCGCCATTCACCGGCCCCTCCCTTTGGAGCAGCACGAACCAGGCCGTGGTGCGCACCAGCACGGAGGACCAGAAGGGAATCAGCACCAGCGTCAGCGCGATGGAGGACCAGGGCGCGCGCAGCCGCGCGATCGTATAGGCCACCGGATAGGCCAGCAGCACGCAGATGGCGGTGACCAGCAGGCTGATGCCGAAGGTCCGCAGGAACAGCGTGCGGTACAGTCTTTCGTCCGTCGGCGCCTGCACCACGCCTCCATCCGGCGTCTGCGTAAAATCCATCGCCCGCAGCAGGTACAGCGAGGTCACCGGGCCGCCGGCACTCCGCAGCAGCAGCCAGGTCTCCGCCTGCCCCCAGCGCGCATCCAGCGCCACCAGCGAGGCCGCATAGGGCGCACGCAGCCGCTCCGCGGCGCGGGCCGTGCGCAGCAACGTGCTGCGCATACCGGTGCGAGCGAAATTCATGCGCTGCGCCACATCGCCGATGCGCCGCGCCTCCAGCGCCGCGCCCAGCTCGCGCGCCACGGCGGCGAAGGCGGCCTCCGGCGGCAGCCCCTGCCCATCCCATGCGGCGAGGATTGCGCTGGTCTCCGGCAGCGCCTGCGCCACCTCCCGGTCCTGCACCGCACGGAACAGCGTCAGGCCCACAGGCACGAGAAAGCTGCCGAGGATCAGCAGCAGCAGCGGCGCGATCAGCAGCGCCGCCAGCCAGTTGGTTCGCCTCAACGATTCAGCCAGGCGGCGAAGCGCTGTTCCAGGTCCGGCCCATGCTCCAGCCAGAACTCGGTGTCGATCTCCAGCCCGCCGGCCTGGTGGTTGGTCATCATCAGCGGATTGCGCGCACGCACATCCGGGTCATCCGCCACCGCCTGGTTCACCGGATTGATCGGCCAGAGCCGCGTCAGCGCCAGAAGCGGCGCGGGATTGGTGATGTGCTCGATCAATTGCATGCCGGCCGCCGCATTGGCCGAACCACGCACCACCGCCCAGCTGTCATAGGCGTAGAGCAGGGTCGGCCAGCGCAGGGCGTAGCGCTGCCCGGCGCGGATGCCATTGGCGACGCGGCCGACGAAGGCGACCGCATAGGCGACCTCCCCGCTGTTCACCAGCTCGATCGGCTGCTGGCCGCCGGTCCAGAAGGTCAGGTTGGGCCGCAGCCGGTCGAGCGCCGCGAAGGCGCGCTGCTGGCCGGCGGGGGTCGCCAGCACCTTGTAGACCTCGGCCGCCGGCACGCCATCGCCCATCAGCGCGATCTCCAGCGTCATCCGCGCGCCGCGCCGCAGGCTGCGGCGGCCGGGGAAGCGCTGGGTGTCCCAGAATTCCACGAAGTTGGCGGGGCCCGTCGGGTGCCGCGCCTCGTCGTAAAAGACGGAAACGCCCCAGCCGATGGCGCCCGCGCCGCAGGTGGTGGCGCCGCCCGGCATGAACTTGTCGCGGTTCACCACGGACCAGTCGATGCGCTCGAAGATTCCGTCCTCGCAGCCGCGCACCAGGTCCGGCGCTTCCACCATCACCACATCCCAGGTGACGTTGCGCGCCTGCACCATCGCCCGGATCGGGCCGACATTGTAGTCATAGGCCGTGTCCACCACCGGCCCGTTGGCGAAGGTGGAAAACAGCGTGGCGCGCATATGGTCCTGCAGCGCGCCGCCACCGGCGACAACCGTCAGGTCCCGCGCCAGCAGGGGCGTCGCGAACAGGCCCAGCATCATGGCCGCGAGGGGGGCAAGAAAGCGCCGCATCGGCAGTCTCCGGGGTGTCAGGGTGGCGGAATGGCATCCACCGGCGTTATGTGCCAGCCGGCATTCTTCCTGGCGTAATAGGTATTGAGCAAGCGCGTCGTGATGGGCCCCGGCACCCCGGCCCCGATCGGCGCGCCATCCAGCCGCGTCAGCGGGAACAAGCCGCAGGAGGTGGCGGTCAGGAAGGCTTCCTGGGCCGCCGCCAGATCCTCCGGCATCAGCCGGCCATAGCGGGCGGGAATGCCCAGATCGGCCGCGATCTCGAACATGCTGCGGCAGGAAATCCCCTCCAGCACCCCGGCCTCCGGCGCCACCAGCCCTCCATCGATCACGGCGACCACGTTGAAGCCCGGCGCTTCCGCCACGGCGCCGTCCGTGGCGCAGAGGATCGGCACGTCGCAGCCGGCATCCTTCGCCAGGAAGGCGGCGCGGATGAAGTCGCCCCAATGGGTGTTCTTCCACACGGGATTCACGGCGGAGGCCGGAATCCGCGCCACATCGCGCACCAGCATCGCATTCTGGCCACGCTCCATCTCCGCCGGCTGGCCGCGCAGGATCAGCGGGGTGACGGTGGCGAAGAAGCGGTTGGTCGCCTTGGTCGGGTCGCGCGTGCCGGGCACCGTCATGCCGCGGGTGCAGGCGAAATAGACCAGCGCGTCGGGCAACCCGCTCTGCCGCACCAGATCGGCCAGCACGCGCCGCATCGCATCGCGGTCCATGCCCGCATCCAGCCGCAGCCCGGCCAGGGAGGCGAAGAAGCGGTCGAGGTGATCCTCCAGCCGGAAGAATCCGCCCTGCCAGACATGCACCACGTCATAGGTCATGTCGGCATACATCAGGCCGAGGTCGCGGACGGGAATGCGGGCCTCCGCCAGCGGCACCACCGCGCCGTCGATGAAGCCCAGCGCGCGGCTGAAATCCGCATTCGCCACGGTCAGATGCGTGGGGACCTGCAACGCCTCGACCATCGGGGACTCCTCAACCGCCGCAGGATAGGAACGCGGCGCGGCGCGCGTCAAACCTGGGGCGGCGGCACGAAGGCACCCTGCCCCGCCACCTCCGCCCAGGCGCGAAAGGCCGGAGAGGGCGTGACGCGGCCGGATTGCAGCAGGTCGAGCCACACCGCCGTCGCCTTGACGAAGCGGTTCACGCCGCGCGGCCAGATAGCCAGGCTCATCGCCTCCGCCATGCGCGCTTCATCGACGCCGAGCGCATAGGCTGATTCCAGCGCAACGCGCAGACCCCATAATTCCTCCTCCGCCGTATGCACGCCGATCAGCGCAAGCCGCGCCAAGGCGGGCGAGAGCGGCGTGCCGGCGATCAGCGCATCGATGCCTTGCTGATATTCGACCGCTGCCGGCAGCGCCACGAATTGAGCCTGCCAATGCGCAGCGAAACAGGCGTAGCGCCGCGCGCCCGCCGCGAAACCCGCCAGCCGGAACACCGCGGCGGCCAGCGCATCACCGCCGCCGGCCTGCTTGAATTTGTGCACGTGATGCGTGCCCACCGGCTCCTCGCAGGCGGCGAGGATCGCCAGCCACACCACCTCCTTCTCCAGCGGCGCCAAGTGGCGCTGTTCCAGCGTCAGCGCGCGATACATCGCCTCATAGCTCGTGTGCAGTTCCGGCAGGGCGGCAGCCATGGCGCCGTGATGCGGCAGCACGAAGCCGCGCGCGGCGCGGATGGCTTCGAGGGCAGCGCGGATGTCGTCGGGATCGCGTGTCATGCGGCGATCCTCCGCACGCCTTGCCCGACGGGTCAACGGGCGGGGGTGGCGCAATCGGCGCGGTTCGGGCCAGTATTGTCCTGTCAAACAGGAAGAACAGGATCCTCCCCATGCTCCCTCGCCGCCATGCGCTGTCGCTGCTCGCCGCGCCCTTCCTGCTGCCGCGGATGGCGGGCGCCCAGGCGCCCTGGGCGCCGACACGTCCCATCAGCCTGGTGGTGCCCTTCCCGCCCGGCGGGCCGACCGACCTCGCCGCACGCGTCATCCAGCAGGGCATGTCCAGCGCGCTCGGCCAGCCCGTGGTGGTGGAAAACCGCCCGGGTGCGACCGGCGCCATCGGCTCGCGCCACGTCGCGCAGCAGCCTGCGGATGGCCACACGCTGCTGGTCGCGGCCAGCGGCACGCTGACCATCAACCCGGTGGTGATGCGCAATCCGGGCTATGACGTGGAGAAGGACTTCGCGCCGGTGACGCTGGTGATGACGGCGCCCAACATGGTGGTGGTGAACCCCGCCATCCCCGCGACCAATGTGGCGGAGCTGGTGGCCTGGATGAAGACCGTCCCGGGCGGTCCGGCCTATGCCTCCTCCGGCGTCGGCTCCTCTGAACAGCTCGGCATGGAGTTGTTCAAGCTGCTGACCCAGACCGAGGCCCTGCCGGTGCCCTTCGCCGGCGGCCCTGCGGCGGCGACCTCCGTCATCCAGAACACCGTGCCCATGGCCGTGCTGAACGCGGCGACGGTGGGGGCGCATGTGCGGGAGGGCCGGCTGCGCGGCATCGCCATCTGCGGCCCGAACCGCTTCCCGATGCTGCCGGATGTGCGGACCATGGCGGAGCAGGGCCTGCCGGAGCATGTCTCCACCTCCTGGACCGGCATCGTCGCCCCGGCGGCGACGCCCGCCCCGGTGCTGGCGCGGCTGAACGAGGTGATCGTCGCCGCGCTGCGGACACCGGAGGTGACGGAGCGCCTGGCCCGCGTCGGCTTCGCCGTCGATGCCACGTCACGCGAGGCGCTGGGCAAGCTGATCAACGACGACCTGACGCGCTGGCGCCGGGTGGTGCGGGAGGCCCGGATCGAGACCAACTGAAAGCGGGCGCCGCCGCCTGCCAGCCGGAGGCGTTGCGGCAGTGCCGCAACCCCCCGCGAGCGGGGGAGGTTCTCGGGTCAGGGCTGCGTGCGGCGCTTCGGGCCGGCATAGGGCGCACGCGGCTTGTCGCCACGCGGCGCCCCGCGATATTCGCGCGGCGGGCCGGCGGGCCGGGGCGGCGCCGGGCGGTCGCGCTGCGGCTCCCGCGGCGGGGCGCGGCTCGGCGCCGGGGCATGGGCCATCGGCTCGATGCGGATGCGGTCGTCGTCATCGCCCGAGACGCGCTGGGCGGATGCGGCGAAGCGCGCGGCGGCCCAGGGGGCGATCTCCACCCGGGTCTCGCGGTCCATCACCTCGATCCGGCCCACTTCCTTCCGCGTCAGGTCGCCCTTGCGGCAGATGAAGGGCAGGATCCAGCGCGGATCGGCCTGGTCGTGCCGGCCGATGGACAGGCGGAACCACACACCCTCCCCGCCCTGTTCGCGCGGCGCGCGGGGCGGCGGCGGCGGCAGGGCCGAGAGTTCTTCCGGCGCCGGCAGCGACGATCGCAGCGCCTGGAACAGCGCGGCGGCCACCTGTTCCGGCGTCTTGTCCGTCAGCAGGGCGCGGGCGAGCTCCATGTCGTCCTCATCCGCCACCGCATCCACGGCGACGCGCGCCTGGGCGGCCAGGCGCTCGCGGTCCTTGGCGCGGACATCCTCGGCGCTCGGCGGGCCGGACCATTCGGCCTGGATGCGGGCGTTGGACAGCAGACGCTCCGCCAGCCGCCGGCGGGTGTGGGACACCATCAGCACGGCGACGCCCTTGCGCCCGGCCCGGCCGGTGCGGCCGGAACGGTGCTGAAGCGTCTCCTTGTCGCGCGGCAGTTCGGCATGGATCACCAGGCCGAGATCCGGCAGGTCGATGCCCCGCGCGGCCACATCGGTCGCCACGCAGACCCGGGCGCGACGGTCGCGCAGGGCCTGGAGCGCGCGGTTGCGCTCCGCCTGGGTCAGCTCGCCGGACAGGGCCACGGCGGAAAAGCCACGCTCGGACAGCGTGCCATGCAGCCGGTTCACCTGTTCCCGCGTGTTGCAGAAGACCAGCGCGGCGCCGGCCTCATACCAGCGCAGCGCATTGACCACGGCGGCCTCGACCTCCCTCGGTCCGACCAGCATGGCGCGGTAGGCGATGTCGCCATGCCGCTCGCCCTCCACCGTCGCCGCGATGCGCAGCGCGCCGCGCTGATAGGTGGCGGCCAGCGCCACGATCTCCCGCGGCACCGTCGCCGAGAACAGCAGCGTGCGGCGGGTCTCGGGCGCGCCTTCCAGGATGGCTTCCAGGTCGTCCCGGAACCCCATGTCCAGCATCTCATCCGCCTCGTCGAGCACGGCGGCGCGGAGCTGGGACAGGTCCATGTTGTTGCGGTCGAGATGGTCCCGCAGACGCCCCGGCGTGCCGACGACGATCTCGGCGCCCATGCCGAGCGCCCGGCGATCGGCCCGCACATCGGTGCCGCCGACGCAGGCGATCACCCGCACCGACGTGCCGGAATAGAGCCAGGCCAACTCGTCCCGCACCTGCATCGCCAGCTCGCGGGTCGGCGCGATGACGAGCGCCAGCGGCACCTGGCTGCGCCCGCCGGACAGCACCTGCTCGGCGATGGCGAGCCCGAAGGCGACCGTCTTGCCGGAGCCGGTCTGGGCGGAGACCAGCAGGTCGCGCCCCGCGGTTGCGGGGTCCAGCACGGCGGCCTGGACGGGGGTGGGTTCGGCATAGCCGCGCTCGGCCAGGGCCTGGGCGAGACGTTCGGGGAGATCGGGAAAGGGCATTGTGCGGGGTGTCTAGCGCAGACCGCGCGGTTGCGCACGAATTCCCTCGCCGCGGCGCAGCATGGCAGCCCCGCGCGCGCCTATTCCCCGCGCACCACCCCTGCCTGGCGCAGCCGTGCCAATTCTTCCGCCCCCAGCAGCGGGCCGAGCAGCGCCTCATTGTCCACGCCCAGCCTGGGCGCCGGATTGCGCAAAATGCCGGGCGTCACCGACAGGCGCGGCACCTCCCCATGCATGGGCAGCCAGCCGCCCGGCATCTCCGCATCCGGCACCTCGATCAGCGCCTCCCGCGCCGCGATGTAGTCGTCGCCATCGAGTTCCGACACATCCATGATCGGGCCGATGGTCACGCCATCCCGGTCGAACTGCGCCAGCGCCTCGGCCCGGTCCATGCCGGCAATGGCGTCGCGGATCACGCCGTCGATGACCTCGATATTGGCCAGCCGGTCCGGGTTGGTCCGGAATCGCGGGTCATCCACAAGCTCCGGCCGGCCAATGCTGTGCATCAGCCGCACGAAGACCGCCTGGGTGCTGGTGGACAGGCTCAGCCAGCCGCCATCCCGGGTGCGATAGGCATTGCGCGGCGCGGTATTGGTGCTGCGGCTGCCGGTGCGGGGCTTCACCTTGCCGCTGACCCGCCAATTCGCCATCTGCGGCTCCAGCACCGCGAAGATCGGCTCGAACAGCGACAGGTCCACCACCTGGCCCTGGCCGGTGGCCTTCGCATGCCACAGCGCGATCATCGCGGCGGAAGCGCCATACAGCCCGGCATAGGCATCCGCCATGAACATCGGCGGCAGCACCGGCTCCCGATCCGCGAATCCGTTGAGCGCGGCGAAACCGGCATAGCCCTCGACGAGTGTGCCAAAACCCGGCTTGTGGCGGAACGGCCCGGTCTGGCCCCAGCCGGACACCCGCACGATCACCAAAGCCGGGTTGATCGCCAGCAGCACCTCCGGCCCCAGCCCCATCTCCTCCAGCACTCCCGGCCGGAAGCTTTCCACGAAGATCGCGGCATCCGCGACCAGGCGCTTGACCACGTCCACCGCCTCCGCCCGGCGCAGATCCAGGCAGACGCTGCGCTTGTTGCGGCACCAGGTCTTCCAGGCGGTCTCGATGCCGCCGACCTTCCAGGCACGCAGGCTGTCGCCCGCCGGCGGCTCCACCTTCACCACCTCCGCCCCATGATCCGCCAGCACCTTGGTGAGCATATTGCCGGCAACCAGCCGCGACAGGTCCACCACCCGGACCCCCTCCAGCGCACCCCTGGCCGCCGGGTCGAATTGCCGCTGCCGTTTCGGCACCCTCGCTGACGTCACCTGCCGCCTCCCTTGCCCCGCGGGAAGGGGTAGGCGCCACCCCGGCCGGCGGTCAATCCGCCCTGGACCGCCCGCCCCACAAGCGCCTATCCCATCGCGGCGCCCAGCGCCCGCCGAATCGGGAACCCCGTTCATGACCCTCGCCGGCCTGTCCCTGCGCGACCTGGAATACCTGCTCGCCGTCGCGGAACATCTCAGCTTCGGCCGCGCCGCCCAGGCCTGCGCCGTCAGCCAGCCCACCCTCTCCGCCCAGATCCGCAAGATCGAGGAGTTGCTGCAGGTGGAGTGCTTCGAGCGCGCCCCCCGCGGCGTGCTCATCACCCCCCGCGGCGCCGAACTCGTGGCGCAAGCCCGCCTCGTCGTCGCCGAGGCCCGCCGCATGTTCGAGATCGCCGCCGCCGGCGCCGCACCGCTGGAAGGCACCTTCCGCCTCGGCGTCATCTCCACCCTCGGCCCCTACCTCGTCCCCTTCCTGCTCAAACCCCTCCGCGCCCGCTTCCCCCAGCTTCGCCTGCTCCTCTCCGAAGGCCTCACCCGCCACCTGGCCCGCCAGGTCGAGGACGGCGAGTTGGACGCGATCCTCGCCGCCTCCCCCCTGCCCGGCCCCGACCTGACCGAGCTGAAGCTCTTCCGCGAGGAATTCGTCCTGGTCGTGCCGCGCGACCACCCCCTCGCCCGCGTCGACCAGGTCAGCCGCGAGGACATCCCCGTCCCCGAACTGATCCTGCTGAGCGAGGGCCACTGCCTGCGCGACCACGCTTTGGCCTACTGCCCCACCCGCCTGCAGATCGACCGCCCCGAACTCCAGGCCGCAAGCCTGGAAACCCTGCGCCAGATGGTCGCCGCCGGCGTCGGCTGCTCCTTCATGCCGCAACTCGCCGTGCAGGTCGGCGCCCTGCTGGACGACATGGTCGCCTACCGCCGCATCGGCGACGGCACCATGGCCCGCGACGTCGCCCTGTTCCACCGCCCCGGCTTCAGCCGCATCCGCGACGTCCGCCTGCTGCGCCAAGCCATCCGCGAAATCCTCGCCGAACACAGCGCCGTCAAAGTCGCGGCAACGCTGGCATAGGCGGAGGGCGGCACTGGTTGTTCGCAGGGAGGACGCTGTCCTCCCCGCACCCCACCTGCCAAGGGGCAGTGGCCCCTTGGAACCCTTTGATTCATGAAGGGAAATGGAGAGGGGCCAGCGGTACCGCATGTTCGACGGTCCCTCTGGCCCCTCTCCATTTCCCTTCAAGGTCCTGAGGTCCAGGAGGCCACTGCCTCCTGGCAGGGGGTGCAGGGGGACAGCGTCCCCCTGCAATCACCAGCGCTGCCCTCAGCTATCCCCACCGATGCCCGCCTTGCGGATCACGTCGCGCCAGCGGGGGATTTCGGCGGTGAGTTGGGCGGTCAGGGCGGCGGGGCCGTCCATGCGGATGATGGCGGCGGCTGGGCTGAGGCGGGCGTTGAGGACTTCGTCGTCGCGCATGGCGGTCAGTTCGGCGACCAGGCGGTCCATCATCGGTTGTGGCATGCCTTTGGGGGCGAACATGGCGAACCAGTTGGGGGCGGAGTAGCCGGGGACGAGTTCGGCGATGGCGGGGATATCCGGCACAGCGGGCACGCGCTGGGGCATGGTCATGCCGAGCAGGCGGGCGCGGCCCTGGCGGTGGTGGGCGAGGACTTCGACGCTGCTGCCGAAGACGAAGTCGATTTCGCCGGTGTAGATCGCGTTCACCGCCTGGCTGACGCCGCGATAGGGCACGTGGACGGTCTCGAGGCCAGCCAGGGCCGCGAATTGCGCGCCGGCGAGGTGGTTGGCGGAGCCGACGCCGCCGGAGCCGTAGGTGAGCTTGCCGGGGTTGGCCTTGGCTTCCGCGATCAGGCTGGCGAGGTCCGTGAAGCGGCTGTCGGCGCGCACCATCATGCCGGCGGGCACGTCGCAGACGACGGTCAGCGGCGCCAGGTCGCGCAGCGGGTCGAAGTTCAACTGGCGTTGCAGCGTCGGCAGGATGGAGATGGAGGAGGAGATGAACAGCAGCGTCGCCCCGTCTGGCGGCGAATTGGCGACCATCTGCGCGCCGAGGCCGCCGCCGACGCCGGGGCGGTTCTCGATGATGAAGGTGGCGCCCATGGTGCGGCTGAGGCGTTCGGCGATGATGCGGGCGGGGATGTCCTGCGGGCCGCCTGCGGCGAAGGGGATCACGATGCGGACCTGGCGGATGGGCCAGGCTTCCTGCGCGCGGGCCAGGAAGGGTGTGGAAAGCAGGGGGGCGGTCAGCAGGGCGCCACCGGCCAGGCGCAGGGCGTTGCGTCGGTTCATCAGGTCGTTCCTCCGGTTCCGGCATTTCGAGCATGCCGTTGTCTCACCATGCTAGAATCACTTTGATCCCACGTCACCAGCAAGCGCCACCGGCAGCCCCGTCCGGGTGATTCCTGTGCCGCATCCTCCGAGTTGGTGATGGACGGTCGGCTTTATTTGCGACAAAGACGGTAACCATCCGGCGGCCTGCTCGCCGGCTTCGCGGGGCGTGGCCGGCTTCTTCGGCCCCGCCCCTGGATTCGTTTATGATCTGGCGCGGGAGACAACCCGCGCGATTTTGGGAGACCGACATGACTTCAGCCAGCACCCCCCTCCTCACGAGCCGCCGGACCCTGCTGCGCGCGGGCGCCGGCCTTGGTGCCGCCGCGGCGCTGCCGGGCCTGGCGCAGGCGCAGGATTTCGCCGGCCGCACCATCGAATTCGTCATTCCCTTCGCGGAAGCCGGCGGCAGCGATGTCTGGGCCCGCTTCATGGCGCCCTTCCTGGGCAAGCACCTGCCGGGCCAGCCCAATGTCATCGTCCGCAACGTGCCAGGCGGCGGTTCCATCACCGGCACCAACACCTTCTACCAGCGCGCGCGGCCGGACGGGCTGAGCTTCATCGGCACCTCGGGGTCCACCCAGTTTCCCTTCCTGCTGGGCGATCCGCGGGTGCGCTACGACTACACCAGGATGATTCCCACCTACGTCTCGCCCACCGGCGGCGTCGTCTACCTGCCGAAGAGCCTGGGCATCGAGAATGCGTCCCAGCTCGGCCGTCTGCGCGACCGCGAGCTGGTCTATGGCAGCCAGGGTGCGACCTCGCTCGACCTGGTGCCGATGCTGGCCTTCCGGCTGCTGGGGCTGAATGTGCGCTTCGTCTTCGGCATGCGCGGGCGCGGCGAGGCGCGGCTTGGCCTGATGCGCGGCGAGATCACCATCGACTACCAGACCTCCTCTGCCTTCATCACGCAGGTGATGCCGATGGTGGAGGCGGGCACGGCGGTGCCGATGTTCTCCTACGGCGTGCTGGACGGCCAGGGCAATGTGCAGCGCGATCCGTCCTTCCCGGACCTGCCGCACTTCGTCGAAGTGTATGAGATGCTGAACGGCCGCAAGCCGTCCGGCGTGGAGTACGACGCCTACCTCGCCTTCTTCGCCTCCGGCTTCGCCGGGCAGAAGCCGGCGCTGCTGCCGCCCAATACGCCGGCCAACATCGTCGCGACCTACAGGAAGGCCTTCGCCGATGCGGTGGCGGATCCGGAGCTGCAGGCGCGCAAGGGCGATGTGCTCGGCGAGTACACGCAGGCGGTGGGCGATGATGTGAATGCGGTGTACCGCCTCGCCACCACCATCAAGCCCGAGGCCCGCGAATGGGTGCGGAACTTCCTGACCACCAACCACAACGTCCGCTTCTGATCGGGCCGGCGGGCGCGACGCCCGGGTGATCCCGGCGTCCGCCCGCCATCCCGCGCCGCGAAGGCTGCCCATCCGATGATCGAACTGTTCTTCGCGACGCTCGGCAACCTGCTGACGTTGCAGCATATGGGCTACATGCTCGCCGGGGTCAGCCTCGGCCTGGTGATCGGCGTGCTGCCAGGTGTGGGCGGCATCGCCGGCCTGTCGCTGCTGCTGCCCTTCCTCTACGGCATGGATTCGACCTCGGCGCTCGCCATGCTGATCGGCCTGCTGGCCATCATCCCGACCGCCGATACCTTCACCTCCATCCTGATGGGCATCCCCGGCTCCTCCGCCTCCCAGGCCACGGTGCTGGATGGGTTTCCGCTGGCGAAGCAGGGCCAGGCGGCACGCGCGCTGTCGGCGGCCTTCGCGGCCTCGATGATCGGCGGGCTGTTCGGGGCGCTGCTGCTGACCTTCGCGGTGCTGATCGCCGCCCCGATCATCCTGGCCTTCGGTACCGCCGAGCTGTTCATGCTGACGCTGTTCGGCCTATCGATGGTGGGCGTGCTGTCCGGCGCCAACATGGTGAAGGGCATCGCTTCCGCCTGCCTCGGCCTCGGCTTCGGCCTGGTCGGCGCGGCGCCCGCGACCAGCGAGTACCGCATGGATTTCGGCATGCTGTACCTGATCGACGGCATCCCGCTGGTCACCGTCGCGCTCGGCATCTTCGCACTGCCAGAGATCCTGGACCTGCTGCGTGGCGGCGGTTCCATCGCGCAGGGCGCGCAGCTCGGCCGCGGCTGGTTCCGCGGCGTGCGGGACACGCTGGCGAATATCTGGCTGACGCTGCGCTGTTCCGGCATCGGCGCGCTGATCGGCGCGATCCCCGGCATCGGCGGCAGTGTCGTCGACTGGATCGCCTATGGCCATGTGGTTCAGACCAGCAAGGACAAGTCGCAATTCGGCAAGGGCGACATCCGGGGCGTGATCGCGCCGGAATCGGCGAACAACGCCACGGCCGCCGGCGCGCTGCTGCCGACGCTGCTGTTCGGCATCCCGGGTTCCGGGTCGATGGCGATCTTCCTGGCCGCCATGATCCTGCTGGGAATCCAGCCCGGCCCGGGCATGGCCAGCAACGACCTCGGCATCACCTACACCATCATCTGGTCGCTCGCGATCGCCAATGTCATCGGCACCGCGATGTGCATCCTGCTGGCGCCGGGCATCGCGAAGCTGACGGCGGTGCGCTACGCGCTGATCGCGCCCTTCATGATCATGGTGATCTGCTTCGCCGCCTTCCAGGCGACGCGCAGCTTCGAAGACCTGATGGCGCTGCTGGTCATGGGCATCCTCGGCATCTTCCTGCGCCGCTTCGGCTGGTCCCGCCCCGCCTTCCTGATCGGCTTCGTGCTGGCGCTGGGCGGCGAGCGTTACCTGTACCAGGCGGTGCAGTTCTATGGCTGGGGCTTCGTGACGCGGCCGCTGGTGCTGGTAATCGCGGCCATCACCATCATCTCCATCTGGGCCGGGCTGCGCGGCGCCAAGGGCGGCAGCAGCATCCACACCGAGGGCTCGGCGGAATATTCGGTGGCGCGCAACATGACGCCGCAGATCATCTTCTCCTGCGTCGCGCTGGCAGGCTTCGGCTTCGCCATCCAGCAGGGGCTGGGCGTGTCCTTCCTGGCGCAGATCTTCCCGATCGCGGTCGGCATCGTTGGCGGCATCGCCACCCTGCTTCTGCTGGTGCAGCAGGTGCGTGGCCCGGTTGCCGCCGGCTCCGCCAATTTCGACAGCGAGGCTCAGGCCCGCGATGGCGGCCCCTGGCGCTTCCTGCTGTGGTTCCTGGGCTTCATGGGCGCCATCGGGCTGGTGGGCTTCTTCGCCTCGTTGATCGGCTTCTTCATGGTCTTCCTGCGGGTGGTCGCACGCTCCTCCTGGGTCCAGGCGGTGGCGCTGACGGCGGGCGCGGCTGGGCTGATGCTGGTGCTGGCCAATGCGCTGAACCTGGTCTTCCCCGGCGGCCTGCTGCAGGAGTATCTCGACCTGCCCTGGCCGTTCCGCTGAAGCCCGCAAGGACCACCCGATGACCCTCCAGACCGCGATTCGCTGCACCTTCATGCGGGGCGGCACCAGCCGCGGCCCCTATTTCCACCGCGGCGACCTGCCGGAGAGCCGGGAGGATGCGGGCCGCGTGCTGCTGGCGGTGATGGGCTCGCCCGATGCGCGGCAGATCAACGGCCTCGGCGGCGCCACCACGCTGACCAGCAAGACGGTGATGGTCAGCAAGGCCGCGCCGGGGGAGGCGCAGCAGGTCGACTACCTGTTCGCCCAGGTCTCGGTGGACAAGGACTTCGTCGACTGGGGTCCGACCTGCGGCAATATGCTGGCGGGAATCGGACCCTTCGCCATCGAGGAAGGCCTCGTCCCGGCCGAGGACGGGGAGACCAAGGTGCTGATCCGCGCCGTCAATACCGGCGCGCTGATCGAGGCGGTGGTGCAGACCCCGGGCGGCCGCGTGACCTATGACGGCGATGCCGCCATCGCCGGCGTGCCCGGCACCGCCGCTCCCATCGTGCTGAACTTCGCGGATGCCGTGGGTGGCGCGACCGGCAAGCTGATGCCGACCGGCCATGCGCTTGACCATATCGAGGGTGTGGACGTCACCTGCCTCGACGTTGCCATGCCGGTGGTGATCGCCCGCGCCAGGGACCTGGGCAAGACGGCACGCGAATCGGCGAAGGAGCTCGACGCGGACAAGGATTTCATGGCGCGGATCGAGCGCATCCGCCGCGCCGCGGGCCTTGCCATGGGCATGGGCGACGTGGCCGGCAAGGTGATGCCGAAATTCGCCATGGTCGGTGAGCCCGCCGGCGGCCAGGGCGTCGCCGCGCGCTACTTCACGCCGCTCGCGACGCATGAGGCCATGGCGGTGACGGGCGGCATCTGCATCGCCAGCGCCTGCAAGCTGCCCGGCACCGTCGCCGCCGGCATCGCCGTGGTGAATGCCGAGGCGCGGGAGATGGTGACGCTGGAACATCCGACCGGCGTGATGGAAGCGGTCATCACCACCGGCACGGCGGAAGATGGCAGCGCCACCATCCTCGGCGGCGGCACGCTGCGCACGGCACGGCGCATCATGAAGGGCGAGGTCTATGTACCGTCCAAGGCCTGGGCCGGGGTGTGACGGAACGCGTCACCGAGACTGAACTTCTGGCCCTGGCCACCGCCGCGCTGACCCGCGGCGGCATGGCGCAGGCCGATTCGCGCCAGGCGGCGCGCATCCTGGTGATGGCGGAACTCGCCGGGCTGACCACCCATGGCATCAGCCGCGTCGGCCAATATCTCGACCGGGTGAAGGTCGGCGGCATCGACGCGGCGGCGCAGCCGCAGGTGATGCGGGTGATGCCGGCGCTCGCCATGGTCGATGGCCAAAACGGCATCGGCCCGCTGGTCGGCATGACGGCGCTGGAAGCGGCGATGGCGGGCGCGCGGGATTGCGGAATCGGTGCCGCCTTCGCCCGCGGCAGCAATCATTTCGGGCCGATCCTGCCCTATGCGCTGATCGCGGCGGAGCAGGGATTCGCCACCCTCATCGCCTCCAACGCCACCACCACCATCGCCCCCTGGGGCGGCCGGGATACGCGGCTGGGCAACAACCCCATCGGCATCGGCGTGCCCAATCCGGGCGGTGACCCCGTGGTGCTGGACATGGCGCTGTCCGTCGCCGCGCGGGCCAAGATCCGCGACCTGGCGGCCAGCGGCGACCCGCTGCCGGAAGGCTGGGCAACGGATGCCGAAGGCCGGCCGACCACGGATGCCAGGGCGGCGCTGGCCGGCTTCCTGCTGCCGGTGGGCGGCCACAAGGGCTATGGGCTGGCGGTGATGGTGGACCTGCTGGCCGGGTTGCTCTCCGGCGCCGCCTATCTCACCAGGGTCAAGGCCTGGGACAAGACGCCGGAGGTGGCGCAGGATCTCGGCCATGTCTTCATCGCCATCGACGCGACGAAGCTGGCGGATACCGCGACGCTCACCAGCCGGATGGCGGACTTC
This sequence comes from Falsiroseomonas oleicola, assembly GCF_019029495.1. Classification (GTDB taxonomy): domain Bacteria; phylum Pseudomonadota; class Alphaproteobacteria; order Acetobacterales; family Acetobacteraceae; genus Falsiroseomonas; species Falsiroseomonas oleicola. The sequence goes on along the minus strand of NZ_JAERQM010000005.1, from coordinate 374,244 downwards.
ATCGGCATCCTGCACGCGACGCCGGCCGCCGATCCGGCACGCCCGGTGATGCTGCCCGGGGAGCGGGAGATCGCCACGCTGAAACGCCAGCGCCAGGACGGCGCGCTGGTGAAGGCCGCCGACCTGGCCAGGCTGCGCGCCCTGGCAGGCTGAATCGTGGAGGCCTGAGCCCCAGCCGGCTGTCCTGCCGGGAGAGGCTGGACGGCGCCCCGCGCCGCGTGTCCCCTGGCCGCCATGCAAGACGCCGCACCCGACGCCCCTTCCCTGCTGCGGCAACGCCCCTTCGCCCTGTTCCTCGGCTCCCGCATCCTGTCGGCCGCGGCCCTGCAGATCCAGGTGGTCGCCGTGGGCTGGCAGGTCTACGACCTGACGGACAGCGCGCTGGCGCTCGGCCTGGTCGGCCTGGCGCAGTTTCTGCCCATGCTGCTGCTGACCCTGCTGGTGGGCCAGGTGGCGGACCGGGTGGACCGCCGCCGTCTGGTCGGGCTGTGTCGGATGGTGACGGCGCTGGGCGGGGCCGGCCTTGCCTGGGGCAGCCTGGCCGGCTGGCTGGACCGCGACGCGATCTTCGCCTTCGTCGTGCTGTTCGGCACCGCCCGCGCCTTCGAGATGCCGGCGCAGCAGGCGCTGCTGGCTGGGGTGGTGGCGGCGCGGGACCTGCCGCGCGGCACTGCGATGGCGACTTCCGCCAACCAGGTCGCGACCATCTGCGGGCCGGCGCTGGGCGGCTTCCTTTATGCGCTGGGCGGGGCTGGTGCCGCCTACGGGCTCGCCGCCCTGGCCTTCCTGCTGGCTGGGCTGATGGTGCTGGCCATCCGCATCCCGGCGCGCACGCTGATGCGCGGCAAGGTCACGATGGAAAGCCTGTTTTCCGGCATCACCTTCATCTGGTCGCGCCCGGCGCTGCTCGGCGCCGTCTCGCTCGACATGATGGCGGTGCTGCTGGGCGGCGCGGTGGCGCTGTTTCCGATCTATGCGAAGGACATATTGGAGACCGGCCCCTGGGGCCTCGGCATGCTGCGCGCATCGCCCGCCATCGGCGCCCTGGCCATGTCGCTGCTGCTGGCCTGGCGGCCGATCGGGCATGGCGCGGGCCGGCGGATGTTCCTGGCGGTGATCCTGTTCGGGGTGGCGACGGTGGTCTTCGGCCTGTCACGCTCCCTGGTCCTGTCCAGCGCGGCGCTGATCCTGCTGGGGGCTGCGGATGTGGTCAGCGTGGTGGTGCGGCAGTCCCTCGTGCAGCTTTCGACGCCGGATGAAATGCGCGGCCGGGTGGCGGCGGTGAATGCGCTGTTCATCGGCACATCCAACCAGCTCGGCGAGTTCGAATCGGGCGTCGCCGCCGCGCTGCTGGGCCCGGTGCCGGCAGTGGTGCTGGGTGGCGTTGGCACCGTCGTGGTGGCATGTCTGTGGATGCGCTGGTTCCCCGCCTTGTTGGCGATCGACCGGCTGGAAGATGTGTCGCCGGATGCCGCGCGCCAAAATGCGCCATTCGTAGCGAAGCGTTGACGATAACCCATATAACGATATGCTTCGCGGTTAACCGGGCTGGAAATTCTCCTATAACGGCTTCATCGCCGCCTGGGTCCGTGCCGCCAAGGACCTTCGACGTGACGCCAGCGCGGGACAGCACAGAACTGCCGCCTCAGGAAAGCGAGCGCCTCGCCGCGCTGTATCGCTATGCGGTGCTCGACACCCAGCCGGAGGCCGCCTTCGACCGCCTCGCCCGCCTCGCAAGTCAGGTTTTGCAGGCGCCGATCGCCTTGATCTCCTTCGTCGACGCCGATCGCCAGTGGTTCAAGGCGCGGATCGGGACGACGCTGGAGACGACGCCGCGCGCCATGAGCTTCTGCAACGAGGCCATCAGGGGCGACGGCATCTGCATGGTCCCCGATGCGCGGCTGGACCCGCGTTTCGCCGAAAGTCCGCTGGTCACCGGGGAGGCCTGCCTGCGATTCTACGCCGGCGCGCCCCTGCGAACGCCGGAGGGTCACGCCATCGGCACGCTCTGTGTCATGGACTACCAGCCGCGCCGGCCGCTCAACGAGGCGGAACTACAGTCCCTGACCGACCTGGGCGAGGCGGTGATGGCGCAGCTCGAGCTTCGCCGCCAACTCGCGGCGCGGGACGCCGAAGCGTCCCGCGCCGCTCTGCGCGAACGCCTGCTGCGCAGCATGGCGGAGATACCGACCTTCGAAGGCGCCATCAGCGCGGCGATGGCCGCGCTGTGCGAGGCCTTGGACAGCCCCTTCTGCCTGATGTTCCGCCTGGCGCGGGATGGCAGGCGGCTCCAGATCATGGGCGGCCATGGCGAGGGGCCGATGGGGCGGCCGGAGCATCTGGCCGCGCTGCGTGCGATGGATCTGACGGTGGACAGCACCGCCGCAGGCACATCGATCATCGAGGACCGGCAGGTCATCATCGAGCAGCTCGATACGAAGATGCAGGCCCGCTACCCGGGCGCGGCCTTCTCGGTGCCGCATGGCATGACAGCGCTGATCGCCACACCTGCCACGATCGGCGCGGAGCGCTACAGCATCTCCCTCGGATTCCGGACGGGACGGCAGGACCTGGCATCCGTCGCGGAACGGCTTCGGGAGGCAACCGCCTCCTTGCTGCCCCTTCTGCGCCGTCGCCAGGATACCGAGCAGGCGGAGCTGTTCCGCCGCGTCGTCGATGCCAGCGAAGCGCCGGTGGTCATCACCGATGCCGAATCCGATCGGGGGCAGGGTCCGACCATACTCTACGTCAATGCCGCCTTCGAACGCATGGCCGGCTATCTGGCGGCGGAAGTGGTCGGCCGTTCGCCCCACTTCCTGTTCCACCCCGAGGCGCAGCCGGCGGCGCGGCTCGCGATCCGCGAGGCCGTGCAAGCCCGCCAGCCGATCCGGCAGGAGGTGCTGAACCGCCGGCGCGACGGCAGCAGCTACTGGGCGGAGCTCAACATCTCGCCGGTGCTGGACGAAACCGGCTGGTGCACCCATTGGGTGACGGTCCATCACGACATCACCGAACAGCGTGCACGGACCGAGGCGCTGAGCGCCAGCGAGGCCGCCTTCCGCGACCTGTTCCTGCGCCACCCGGCGCCGATGTGGGTCTATGACAAGGAATCGCTGGCCTTCCTGGAAGTCAATGATGCGGCGGTCGCCGCCTATGGCTGGACGCGGGAAGAGTTCCTGCGCATGACACTTCGCGACCTGCGGCGGCCGGAGGATTGGGGCGAGACCGATGCGGCGCGGCAGTCCCTGCCCGGCCTGCGGATCACCGGCCCCTGGCGCCACCAGACCAAGGCGGGCGAGGCGCGACAGGTGCAGATCCTGTCGCGCGTCATCGACTTCCGCAGCCACACCGCGGGGCTGGCCGTGGTCTGGGACATAACGGAGCGCCTGCGGGCCGAGAATGCCGTGCGTGAGCTGGCGGCGGAACTGGACGCGACGCTGGAGAGCATCGGCGACGGCCTCTATACCCTCGACCACGATTGGCGATTCACCCGGGTCAACCGGCATGCCGAGCGGCTGTTGCGGCGCGATTCGGCTTCGCTGCTCGGCCACAGCATCTGGGACCGTTTCCCCGAAGCCACCGGCACGGAATTGGAACGAGAATACCGTGGCGCCGCGGCCGATCGCCAGATTCGTCGCTTCGTCTTCTTGTACCCGCCCCTCGATGCCTGGTTCGATGTCACGGTCTATCCGGCGCCGGCGGGCCTGACCGTCTATTTCCGCGACGTCACCACGCAGCACCAGCGGGACGAAAGGCTCCGGCTGCTGGAGGTGGCGGCCGCCCAGCTCAACGACATCATCACGATCACGGAAGCCGCGCCGCTGGATCCGCCAGGGCCGCCGCCCCTGTTCATCAACAATGCCTTCGAGCGACTGACCGGCTTCCGCTCGGAGACGGTCCGAGGCCTCACACCGCCCGCGCTGCAAGGCCCGAGGACCGACCGCGCGACGCTCGATCATATTCATGCGGCGCTTGCCGCAAGACGGCCGACCCGCACCGAACTGCTGAACTACCGCAAGGATGGCGAGGAGATCTGGCTGGAACTGGACATCGTGCCGGTTCCCGATGCCAGCGGCCGGGTCACCCACTGGGTCTCCGTCAGCCGCGACATCACCCACCGCAAGCGGACGGAACAGCGCATGCAGCAGCAGGCCGCGCTGCTCGACCAGGCGCGGGACGCCATCCTGGTGCGCGGCATCGACCACCGCATCCACTACTGGAACCGCAGCGCGGAGCGCCTCTATGGCTGGACGGCGGCGGAGGCCCTGGGAAGGACCGTCACCGATCTGCTCTATGACGATGTGACCGAATTCCGCCGCGCCACCGCCACGGTCCTGGCGCAGGGCGAATGGCGTGGCCAGATCGCGCAGCGTCGCAGGGACGGCACACGGCTGATGGTGGACGGTGCCTGGTCGCTGCTGCGCGATGCCGATGGCGGGCCCCGCGCGATCCTGGCCGTGAACACCGACATCACCGAGCGGCTGGAACTGGAACAGAAGCTGCGCCAGTCGCAGCGGCTGGAGGCGATCGGCCAGCTCACCGGCGGCGTGGCGCATGACTTCAACAACCTGCTGACCGTCATCCTCGGCAATTCGGAAATGCTGTCCGAATGCCTGGAGGGCGATGCCGACCTGCGCCAGATGGCCGAGATGAACATGGCGGCGGCGGAACGCGGCGCGGCGCTGACCAGCCGCCTGCTCGCCTTCTCCCGCCGCCAGGCCCTCGACCCCAAGGTGATCGACGTCAACGAACTGCTCGCGGGCCTGCAGCAGATGCTCCAGCGCACGCTGGGGGAGCATATCGAGACCAGCATCGCCCCCGCCCCCGGCCTCTGGCAGGCACTGATCGACCCGCCGCAGCTCGAAAGCGCGGTGCTGAACCTTTGCATCAATGCGCGGGATGCCATGCCCTCAGGCGGTCGTCTGGTGATCGAGACGGCGAATGTCCATCTCGACGCCGCCTATGCGAAGCATGAGGGAGAGGTCTCGCCCGGCGAATATGTGCGGATCGCCGTCTCCGATACCGGCAGCGGCATGACGCCGGATGTCGTGGCCCGTGCCTTCGAACCCTTCTTCACGACCAAGGAGGTCGGCCAGGGAAGCGGTCTTGGCCTCAGCATGGTGTTCGGCTTCATGAAGCAGTCGGGCGGCCATGTGAAAATCTATTCGGAACCCGGCCATGGGACCGCGGTGAAAATGTATATCCCGCGCGCCGGTGACGCCCTGACGCGGGGCGCCCCGGGCAGCGAGGGCGAGACGCTGCGCGGCGGGCGGGAGAAGATTCTGCTGGTCGAGGATGACCCGCTGGTACGCGACCACGTGGCAAGCCAGCTCCGCGACCTGGGCTACCAGGTGATGGTCGCGGAGAATGGCGCCTTGGCACTGGCGGTGCTCGACCGCGACCTGCCCTTCGACCTGCTGTTCACGGATGTGGTGATGCCCGGTGGGATGAACGGCCCGGCCCTGGCGAAGGAAGCCCAGCGTCGCCGGCCCGGCCTGCGCGTGCTGTTCACCTCCGGCTATACGGAAAATGGCATCGTCCATCAGGGCCGGCTGGATCCGGGCGTCCTCCTGCTCAACAAGCCCTACCGCCGGCGCGACCTGGCCGAGAAGGTGCGGGAGGCGCTCGACACACCGCCGCTGGTCAGCCTGGGTTGAGCGGATCGTCCGGACGGCCACCGCCGGCCGCCCGGGCGAGCAACTGGCGAACCTCGGCCTGCAGCGCCTGGCGGGTGAAGGGCTTGTGCAGGAACCCATCGGCCGCCGCCTCCGTCCCTACGACATCGGGCGTATAGCCGGACATCAGCAGCACCGGGGTTCCGGGCCAGCCGGCCCTGATCCGACCGGCCAGTTCCACGCCGCCGATATCCTCCGGCATCAGCACATCCGACAGCACCAGCGCAAATCGGGGCTCCGCCTCCATCCGCGCCAGCGCCTCACGCCCCCCGGCGGCCGTGACGACCTGGTAGCCGGCCATGGTGAGCATGCGGCTGATCATGGTGCGGATCTCCGCCTGGTCGTCCACGACCAGGATGCGTGCGGATGGGGCCGGTTCGGGCGCCGGCTCGGGGGCCTGGATTTCGGCCGCTTGCGCCTCCGCCGGCAGCGGTGCCTCGGCCGTGCCCGCCATGGGCAGATAGAGCGTCACCGCGCTGCCCTCCCCCGCCTCGCTGTGCAGCGCCACCGTCCCGCCCAACTGGGTGATCACGCCGAAGACCTGCGACAGGCCGAGGCCGGAGCCGGAGCCTGCGGGCTTGGTGGTGAAGAACGGCTCGAAGGCATGTTTCAGCACGTTCGGGGCCATGCCGCCGCCATTGTCGCTGACCGACAGCCCGATGCAGCCTGCCGCCAGTTTCGCGGCACCGGGCGGTGGCGTCGCACGGCGGATGGAGATCAGGATATGGCCCGGCATCCGACGCTCGCCGGCTGTCTGCAGGCCGGCGGTCTGGAGAATGGCATCGCGGGCATTGCTGACCAGGTTGCCAACCGCCGCCTGAAGCTGCGCCGGGTCGGCGAGGCAGGGCGGCAGACCCGGCTCCGCCTCCAGCCGCAAGGTGATGGACGGGCTCGCCAGGTCCCGCAGCACGGGCAGCAGGTCGTGCATCAGCGCGGCGGCGTCCACCGCTTCCACGCGCAGAACCTGGGTCCTGGCATAGGCCATCAGGCTGGCCGCGAGCCGGGCGCTGGCCTCGGCGGCGCCGATCGTGCGCTGCGCCATGCCGCGCAGCACCGGGTCGGTCAGCGACTCCTCCAGCGTCTCCAGATTGCCGAGGACCACGGTGAGCAGGTTGTTGAAATCATGCGCGACACCACGGGCCATGCGGCCCAGCGCCTCCATCGCCCGCGCCTCCTGAAGGCCGGCCTCCGCCCGGTGCCGGCGCTCGGCCTCCTGCCGCAGTTCCGCCAGTGCCTCGGCGCGGTCGGTGGCGCTGCGCCAGGTCATCCAGGCGGCGCCGGACAGCAGCAGGATGACCAGCAGGGTCAGCGCCGCGGTCCACAGCAACTGCCGCCAGCACGCGGCCTTCCGCGCGGGAAGGTCCACGAAATAGCCCACCCGCAGCGGAAACGGCGCCACCTGGCGCCAGGCATCCAGGCGCATCCAGCCATACTCGGCCGCGGTCTCCATGCTGGCCAGTGCAGCATCGGCATTCGCGGACTCGCGCACCAGCACCCGCCCGTCGTCCCGGACCAGAAGCGCCACCCCGCCGAGGTTGCCCATGGCGGCGCGGAAGCCCTGCGCGACCGCGATCGGGCTGATGGCGACGTGGATGGTGCCGGCAAAGCTGCCGTCGGCCAGGCTTCTGCGGCGGCTTATCGCGAAGGACCGTGCGCCGCTGACGCGGCCGGTATAGACATCGCTGATGAAATGCACCTGCGGAGCGTCAACCTGGGCGATGAAATGATCCATGTCGGCATTGCTGTGGCCGGGCACAAAAGGCCGGCTGGCCGCCAGCACTTTGCCCTCCGCATCCTGTACCAGCAGCGACACGGTGTGCTGAAGCCGCTGAACCAGCGTCGCCAGGCGCTGGCTGACCGCGCCTTCGGCGATCTCCGCATCGGTCATGTCGCGGATCTGGTCCTCCACCAGGTCCAGCACCAGCTCATGCGTCTCCAGCAGCGTCTGCATGTTGCGATAGAGGATGCTCAGCGTGCCCTCCGTATCGCGGCGCGCGTCCTGCCAGAGCTGGGCACGCTGGTCGATCGCGAAGGCCACCAGGGCCAGCAGCGGCAGCACCACCGTCAGCGCCAGCAGCAGCCGCATGCTGCGGCTGGGCCAGCGGCGGAATGATGCTGGCGGCTGGGAAGGTGGCAATTGTATCATGGCCCGCCGGAACGTGATCTCGAACGCTCATTCACAACCGCCAACGCACGCCGCCCAACTCAACACGGGCGCGTTCAAACCCGGTGCGACCGCACATTGGGCTTCGGCGCGACCGGCCTTAAGCCCTGCATCACACCGCGCGGTGCATACACGCTGGGCAGACCGCTGTCGCGATTCCCTTGAAAAATGCCCGCCTCGTCGAAAGTCCAGGATGCGTCACCGCCTCAAGCTTGTCGACACGCCGACATGCGCCCCATAGACTCAGGCTCGGCCGCCTTCTGGCCGCACGAACGGGGAGCCTCTATGGCCGATCACCCGATTGCTGCCCCCTTTCGGGATCAGGCGCCGGCCAGTCAGCGTCCGGTCCTGGTGCTGGAGGATGACGCGGCGGTCTCGGCAACAATCTGCACCGCGCTGGCCCGCGATGGCTGGACCACCGTCGCCGCCGCCACCCTGGCGGGGGGGCGGCTACGCCTGCAAAGCGACAATCCACGCATCGTCATCGCAGATCTGGGCCTGCCGGACGGCAATGGCATCGCCTTCGTCCGGGAAGCCGCCCGCATGCCCGACCTCGGCATCATCGTCGTCAGCGGCAGGTCGGAGGAGGTGGACCGCGTGGTGGGGCTGGAGGTGGGCGCCGACGACTACCTCACCAAGCCCTTCTCATTGCGGGAGATGGTGGCCCGGGTGCGGGCGCTCAGCCGGCGGCTGGACACGCTGACCCAGGGCGGCCGCCCCGGTCTGGCCGAGGCGCAGGCCGCAGCGCCGGTGCCACCGCCCGCCTTGGCGCCGCCCACCTTTGCGCCCCCCACCTTTGCGCCCCCCACCTTTGCGCCCCAGGAGGATGGCGCGGCGATGCCGATGGCGGAGCCCGCCTCCTGGGCCATTGCCGGGCTGGCGCTGCAGCCGGCGCGCCAGCGAATCCTGGCGCCCGATGGGGCGGAGACGCGCCTGACCGGCGCGGAGGCCGGGCTGCTGCGGCTGCTGCTGACCGAATCCGACCATCTGGCGGCGCGGGAGGCGATTTCGGAGCGGGTGCTGGGCCGCAAGCTGCTGCCGGAACAGCGTGGCGTCGACCAACTCGCCTCCAATCTGCGGCAGAAACTGCTGGCCATCTCCGCGGGCAAGGTGACCATCGCCGCGCAACGCGGGCGGGGCTATCGGCTGGTCTGGTGACGATGACCGATCTTTCCATCCTGGTGGTCGATGACGAGCGCGGCATCGTCGATATCCTGCTGCGCGCCCTGACCCAGCGCGGCCACCAGGTTTTCGGGGTGCATGACGCGGCAGCCGCGAAGGCCCGCGTCCTGACCGATCCCGGCATCGGCGTGGTGCTGTCCGATGTCCGCATGCCGGGCCAGACCGGCCTGGCACTGGCCGAGGAATTGCTGCGTGACCGGCCCGAGAGCGCGGCGCTGGAAGTGGTGCTGCTGACCGGCGGCGCCACCGCCGATGTGGCGCTCGGTGCGCTGCGTGCCCGGACCTTCGACCTGGTGCAGAAGCCGCTGCGCCTGGTGGAGGTGGCGGCGGTCGCGGAGCGCGCCCTGGCCAGTTGCCGGCTTCGCCGCGCCCGCGCCCAGCGCGATGCCGAGGTCGAGGGGCTGATCCGTGCGGCGGAGGAGGAACGCGCCCGCCTGGCGCAGGTGCTCGCGGCCTCCGCCGCCCGGCTGGACAATGCGGAGAGTGCGCTCGCGGCCCGCCAGAGCATGCGCAACGACCTGCTGGCGGTGATCTCGCATGAGATGCGGACGCCGCTTATTCCGATTCTGGGCTTTTCCGAGATACTGGCGAGTGGGGCGGCCCTGCCGGCCAGTTCGGTGCGGGACTATGGCCGCCTGATCCATGAGGGGGCGGAGACCCTGCTGGCGCTGATCGGCAGCGCGCTCGACATCGTTGCGCTTCAGCATGGCGGAGGCCTTGCGCCCGGCCTGCCGGAGCCACCGGAACGGCTGCTCGGCCGCGTGCTGGCGCGACACCAGCCCCGTGCCGATGCGCGGGGCGTCAGGCTCATCCTCGCACCGGCGGCCGATGGCGGGGTGTTGGGCGGAGACAAGCGCCTGCTGGAAGCGGCGCTGGGCCATCTTCTCGACAATGCCATCAAGGCGGCCCCGCCCGACACCGAGGTGACGCTGGGCTGGGAGCCGTTGCCGCAGGGCGGCATGGCGCTCTGGGTACGAGACCGGGGTCCCGGCCTGCCGGAAGGCGTCCTCAGGCAGATCGGCACGCCCTTTCTCCAGGCGGATATGTCACTGACCCGCACCTGGCCCGGCGCCGGCCTCGGCCTCGCGCTGTGCCAGAGGGTCGCGGCGGCGCATGATGGCACCCTGGTGCTGCGCCCCGCGGAAGGCGGCGGCAGCGAGGCGCGAATCGAGGTGCCGGCTGTCGCTGGAACGGCGGTGGCATGAAGGACTTCGCGGGTCGGTCGCCGGGCAGGCAGACCTGCCCCTTCGCTGCGATGTAGCGCGGAATCGACCGCTATTCAGCCCCGGTCGGCGGCGCCGGTGAAGCGCGCAAAAGCCATGTCGCGGCGGGCTTGGCCATCTGACAGCAGGTTGCCAACAGCCAACAAGGCGGGCCGCCTGAAAGCGAAGAAGTGGTGCAAAACCAAGGTGGTGCCCCGTACGGGATTCGAACCCGTGTTACAGCCTTGAAAGGGCCGTGTCCTAGGCCTCTAGACGAACGGGACAGGCTTGGGATGGCCGCCGTATGGCGTCCGCGCGCCGCCGGGTCAAGCCCTGCCGGATCAGGTGCCGTCGTGAACCTGCAATATCGGGGGCGACATCAAGGCGCAAAACGAAAGATTTTGTTAACCCATTTCGGGTGAGATACCAATCCTGGCATCTTCTCCCGGGCCATGGATCCGATCCCATGCCGGGGCGTTGGGCCTCGACAGGGCGGCAGGAAGTGCCCCGGTGGGATCGTGCCATGCAGAAAAGCCGGGACAAAATCCCGGTTTCCTCCGATAAGGGGTGTCCGCGCGGGCCCGAACACCCATATGGCCCACTCGCCGTCAAGGCGGCGCGTCCCCTTTCCGATGCCCTCACCCGCCCGCCGGCAGCGCCGCGCGGCAGGAAGGGGAGTCATCGGTGGGGTGGGCGGCAACTGGGTTTGGTTTGGTGACAAAGAACCTTCGACCGCCTTGGCGGGGCGAAGAGGAGCGGATCGACAGATGGACGGCATGTTCGCACGCAAGGGGACCGATCGGGACGAGATGAGCGGGGCCGAACCCCTGCCCTTCGACCATGCCGCCGGCGCGGGCGCGGAAGACCATGACGCCTTCGACACCGAGCTGGTGGCCGACCCGCTGCCGATGGACGAGATCGAGGACGCGGCCGGTTCGCTGCTGGAGGAATTCGGCTTCGGCAGCGCCTCCGGCGAGGATTCGCGCCGCGACAGCCCGGATGACGAGGAGGCACCCAGCCCCTCCCTCGCCGCCGACGACCAGGCCGAGACCGCCGATGGCCAGCCGGCCGGGCGCAACATTTCCGTCGCCGCCGCCGCCGCTGCCAGCCGCTCCGACGACCCGGTCGCGCTGTTCCTGCGCGAGATGGGCGTCGCCGAGCCGCTGACGCGGGAGGCGGAAATCGCCATCGCCCAGCGCATCGAGGCCGGGCGCGACGCCATGCTGGCCGCGCTGTGCGAAAGCCCGACCACCTCCGCCGCCCTGGCCCAGTGGCGCGACGCCATCGCCGCCGGCCGCATGCCGCTGCGCGACGTGATCGAGCTGGAGGCGACCGCCGCCGCCAACCTGCCCGAGGAAACGCTGCTGGAGCCCGCGCCGGAAGGCGAGGAAGCCGGCGCGGAGCTGCCGCATGCGACGATCGATGCCCGGCTGAAGCCGGAGGCCATTGCCGCCATCGAAGCGGCGCTGGAAGGCCTGGCCGCCCTGCGCGCCGCCGGCCCGAAGGTCGATGAGGCCCGGCAGCAGGCCGTGGAGCTTGTCACCGGCCTGCGCCTGCGCCCCGCCCGGATCGAGGAGCTGATCGAGCGGCTGCGCGATGCCAATCGCGCGCTGATGATGCTGGATGGCCGGGCGCTGCGCCTGGCGGAAGCCGCGCGCATCAGCCGTGGCGACTTCCTGAAGCTGTGGAATGGCGGTGCCGCCGGCGCCACGGAACGCCTGGAAGCCGCCGCCAAGGGCGCCGGCCAGCGCGACCTGAAGGCTGGGATGGTGCAGGTGCGCGCCGATCTCGCCCGCATGGAAGCCGAATCCGGCCTGTCCGCGCCGCAGCTCCGCCGCCTGCATGTCGAGGCCGCCAGCGCCGAGCGCGACATGCGCCGGGCGCGGGAGGAGCTGACACGCGCCAATCTGCGCCTGGTGGTCTATATCGCCCGCAAATACCGCAATCGCGGCCTGATGCTGGGCGACCTGATCCAGGAAGGCAGCCTGGGCCTGATGCGCGCGGTGGAGAAGTTCGACTGGCGCCGTGGCTTCAAATTCGCCACCTATGCGACCTGGTGGATCCGCCAGTCCGTCACCCGCGCCATCGCCGACCAGTCCCGCACCATCCGCGTGCCGGTGCATATGACGGAGACGGTGGGCAAGGTGGTCCGCACCGGGCGCCGCCTGGCGCAGCAGACCGGCCGCGAGCCGACGCCGGAGGAACTTGCCACCCGCCTCGGCATGCCGCTGGAGAAGGTGCGCACGGTGCAGGGCCTGGCGAAGGAGCCGGTGAGCCTGGAATCGCCGATCGGCGAGGAAGGCGATGCGAAGCTCGGCGACCTGATCGAGGATCGCGACGCCGTGCTGCCCTTCGATGCCGCCGCCCGCGCCGGCCTGCGCGACGCCGCCGGCAAGGTGCTGGGCGACCTGACGCCGCGTGAGGAACGCATCCTGCGCATGCGCTTCGGCATCGGCATGAACACCGAGCACACGCTGGAGGAGGTCGGCCGCACCTTCGGCGTGACCCGCGAGCGTATCCGCCAGATCGAGGCGAAGGCGCTCGGCAAGCTGCGCCAATCCTCCCAGGGCCGCGCGCTGCGCAGCTTCCTGGAGGTCTGACGCCGGCGGGGCCTTTGCCCCGCCCATTTTTGGCGGGAGCAACCCCCTGCATGGCGATCCCCTTCGACAATTCCTATGCACGGCTGCCGGAGCGGTTCTTCGCCCGGCAGGCGCCGGTGCCGGTGGCGGCGCCCCGGCTGATCCGGCTGAACCTGCCGCTGGCGGCACAGCTCGGCCTCGATCCTGCCGCGCTGACGGCGGAGGTTCTGTCCGGCAATGTCGTGCCGGTGGGGGCGGCGCCCCTCGCCCAGGCCTATGCGGGGCATCAGTTCGGCCATTTCAGCCCGCAACTCGGCGATGGCCGCGCCATCCTACTCGGCGAGGTGCTGGACCGCGACGGGCAGCGGCGCGACATCCAGTTCAAGGGTTCCGGCCGCACCGCCTTCTCCCGCGGCGGCGATGGCCGCGCGGCGCTCGGGCCGGTACTGCGCGAATACATCATCAGTGAGGCGATGGCCGCCTTCGGCGTGCCCACCACCCGCGCTTTGGCCGCCGTGACCACGGGCGAGGATGTGATGCGGGAGGTGCCCCTGCCCGGCGCCGTGCTGACCCGCATCGCCGCCAGCCATATCCGCGTCGGCACCTTCCAGTTCTTTGCCGCGCGGGGCGATGCGGAGGCGGTGCGGCTGCTGCTGGACCATGCCATCGCGCGCCATGATCCGGCGGCGGCGGACAGCCCGCGCCCGGCGCTCTCCTTCCTGCGCGGAGTCGCGGCGCGGCAGGCGCGGCTGGTGGCGCAATGGCTGGGGCTCGGCTTCATCCATGGCGTGATGAACACCGACAACATGACGGTCTCCGGCGAGACCATCGACTACGGCCCCTGCGCCTTCATGGACGCCTATGACCCGGCGATGGTGTTCAGCTCCATCGACCATGCCGGCCGCTATGCCTACGCCAACCAGCCGCGCATCGCGCAATGGAACCTGGCCCGGCTGGCGGAGGCCCTGCTGCCAATGCTGGCGGCGGATGAGGATGCGGCGGTGGAAGCCGCGACCGCAGTCCTTACCGAATATGGCGCGCTGTTCCAGGTCGCCTGGCTCGACATCTTCCGCGCCAAGACCGGCCTCGCCGGGGCGGAGGACGGCGATGCGGCGCTGATCCAGGCCTTGATGACCTGCATGGCGGAGGCCGAGGCGGATTTCACCCTCACCTTCCGCGCCCTGTCCGAAGGCCCGGCGGCGGCGCGCGCGCTGTTCCCCGACCCGGCCGGCTTCGACGCCTGGGCCGAATCCTGGGCGGCGCGGCGCGCGCGTGGCGCGCTGGGGGCGGAGGCGATGCGGGCGGTGAATCCTGCCTTCATCCCGCGCAACCACCTGGTGGAGGCGGCAATTGCCGCCGCCGTCGCCCAGGACGATTTCACGCCCTTCGAGGCGCTGCTGGAGGTGCTCGCCCGGCCCTTCGAGGACCAGCCCGGCAAGGGCCGCTTCGCCACGCCGGCGCGGCCGGAGGAACGCGTGCAGCAGACCTTCTGCGGGACCTGAACCGGAACGCCGCCGCCTCGTTACGGTCTTCGGATCGAGGAGCGCCCACCATGCCAGGAACATCCCGCCGATGAGGGCCGCGCGGCTGCGCCAATTCGTGGCGGATCTGCGGTCCTCCTTCTGGCTGCGGCCGGCGGCCATGACGCTGGCAGCGATCCTGCTGGCGGAGGCCCTGGTACGGCTGGAAGGCGCCCGCCTGCCGGATGGGTTGGAGGGCTGGATCTATGCCGGCGGCGCCGGGGGCGCGCGGGATGTGCTGGGCGCCATCGCCGGCGCCACCATCGGCGTCGCCGGCACCACCTTCTCCATCACCGTCGCGGCGTTGACGCTCGCCTCCAGCCAGATGGGGCCGCGCTTGCTGGGCAATTTCACCCGCGATGCCGGCAATCAATATGCCCTGGGCGCGCTGGTCGCGACCTTCGCGTACTCCCTGGTGGCGCTGCGCTCGGTGCATGAGGGGGATGATGGCGGTTTCGTGCCGCAGCTCGCCGTCTCCGTCGGATTGATCTTCGCCTTCGGCTGCGTCGGCGTGCTGATCTGGTTCCTGCATCATGTCGCCACCTCGATCAGCGTGGACCGGGTGGTGGCCCAGGTGCAGCAGGAGCTGACGGCGGCGCTGGCGGCCGCGACCACGGACACGCCGGCGGTCGCGCAGGCGGAGGTGCCGCGCCTGGCGAATGCCGCGCCCTTGCGGGCGCCCGGCTGCGGTTATCTGCGGGTGTTGGACGATGCGGCCCTGGCCGATTGGGCGGCCGGGCAGGATGCCGTGCTGCATCTGGATGTCCGCCCCGGCGAATTCGTCTTCCCCGGCAGTGTCGTCGGCCAGGTCAGCCCCGCTGGACGGCAGCAGGACGCACAGGCGGCGCTGGCCGAGGCCATGGTGCTGGGCGATGGCCGCAGCGTGGAACAGGACCTGGAATACGCGGTGCGGCAATTGGTGGAGATCGCGCTGCGCGCCCTCTCCCCCGGCATCAACGACCCCTTCACCGCGATCGGCGTGCTGGACCGGCTGGGCGCCGCGCTGTGCGGCCTGGCCGGGCGCGGCCTGCCGACCGGGCGGAGCTTCCGCGACGGCCGCCTGCGGCTGCTGCGCCCGGCCTCGGACTATGCCGGGCTGGGGGATGCCATGTTCCACATGCTGCGCCAGGCCGGCGCCGGCCAGCCAGCGGTGATGATCCGCCTGCTGGAGGTGCTGGCCACCACTGCCAAGGTGGAAACGGCCCCGGCGCGCCGCGCCGCGCTGCACCGCCATGCGGACCTGGCCCGGGACGCCGCCCTGGCCGCCACCCAGGACGCCTCCGCCCGGCAGGCGATCCTGGCGCGGCACGGGGAGGCTGTGGAGGCCGCGACGGCGGCATGACGCCTGGGCATGGCGGATTTGCGACAGCTTTCCCGCCGCACGGGCTGGACAAATCCGCCCCCAGCCCGTAAACGGCCGCCACACCGCAGCGTGGTGCGGGCGCTTAGCTCAGTTGGTAGAGCAGCTGACTCTTAATCAGCGGGTCGTAGGTTCGAGCCCTACAGCGCCCACCAATCATTCCAAGACCTTACAGCCAGAAAACGTGAACCCAACGGGAACACGTTCAACTGACGTGCAAGTCGGACGTGCAACTCCGGCTTGTCGCCTGTTCACGGCGGACTTGTTCTTAGAGTCTGTCAGCGCCGCGCTGACAGACTCTGGAGCCGTTTCGCCGTCTTCGCTCCCGGTGAAGCGGCGCTAGACGGCGAGCGCCGCTTGTACGGCGGCCAGGGCGTCCACCCGGCCGAAGCCCGCGTGGTCGTTGCGGCCGCTGGTGTAGGGGAATGGACCGATCTTCACCGCCGTGTCGCAGATGAGCTGGCGTACCTGCGCCTCGGTCAGTTCCGGCCGGATCGAGAGGATCAGCCCGCAGACGCCGGCGACGAGCGGCGTCGCGGAGGAGGTTCCGTTGAACCAGGGCACGTAGTCGCCCTGGTGATAGCCGGAGCCGTCGCGAATGTCGGTGGTCAGGTTGCGCACGCCGGGCGCGGTGACGGCGACGGGGCCGTGGTTGCTGGCCCAGTTCTCGCCATCGGCGCTGGTGCGCGTCTTCACCTCGTCGAACTGGTTGCTGGCGCCGACGGTGAGCAGGTTCGGGAGGTTGGACGGGAACAGCACTGGCCCGCCGTCATTGCCGGCGGCGAACAGCACGACGCAGCCTCGACCACTGCGTCCGAGGGTCCGCGCGCTTTCGATCTCCCGCCTGATGTCCATGGAGTCGGCGCCCCCGCTCCAGCTGTTGCTGATCACCGAGGCGCCCGCCTTCATCCAGCTCCAGCGGATGGCGTCACGGATCCAACTGGCGCGGGTGACCCAGGGGCCACCCGGTTGGTTCGAGTAGGCGATGCGCACCGGCAGCAGGCCGCAGCCCGCGGCGACGCCGCGGATGCCGATGCCGTTGCCGCCGATGGCGGCGGCAAGGCCGGCACAGGCAGTGCCGTGGCCGTCCCAGGGGTTCGGCTCCTGGTAGCTGTCCTTGTCCACGGCGTCGTACCCGTTGATGACGGCGGCGGCGAGATCGGGGTGGCGGGTGTCCACGCCCTCGTCGAGGATGGCGATGGTGACTTCGCGCCGTGCCGGGGCGAGGCGCTGCGCGGCCAGCGCGCCGATGAGCCTCAGCGCGTATTGTTCGCTGAGCAGCGGATCGAGCGGGCCGGGCGAGGTCGGCACGAAGGCCGGCATATGGCGGCCGATGGTGACGAAATCCGGCTCGGCGTAGTCCACCGCGGGATCGGCGGCGAGGGCACGGCAGGCGGCGAAGATATCGGCACTGTCGGCCACCGTGGCGACGATGCGTCCCTCCTCGGCCGGAGCCGTGGGCGTCAGGTCGTGCCGCCGCGCGACCACCTCGGCGTCCTCGCCCGCCTTGACGGCGAGGATGACGCGCTCGGTCGGCACGACCTGGTTCGGGCCAACGCGGAACACCGGCAGCGCCTTGGCGACCTCCGGCTGGTTGTCGAGCCCGCTGATCGCGGCGGCGGGACCGATGCCGCCGATCGCAGGGGGCGGGACGGGAACGATGGTGAGGCGCTCGCCCGGCACCTCGAACCGGCTGGTGAAGGGGCTGAGGCCGCGCACAGCCTCGGTGGCGCGGGCACGGCCGCTCTTCGGCGCGCGGTCGTCGAAGCGGACGGCGACGACGGTGGGATCGGGCTCCAGCGTGACCTGCCGGTCGCCCGCCATGTAGGTGTATTGCATCGGATCACTCCCTCGTTGGTGGCCTGGCGATGTCGCCGGCCGGGACCTTGGCGCGATGCGTGTGAGCAGGCCGTGAGGCGGGCCGCGCGGCGAGATTCACGGTGGGATCACGCGGGCCGATCAACCTTCCAGGACAGGCTGGAGGCGGCGATGGCAGGCATTCATGGGGGAGGTCGTGCGTATGCATCTGCTGCCCCGCCACGGCCAGTGGCCGCGGGCCGGCCCGACCTGCGCGGCTACCGCAACATCCTCTATGATCCCCCGCTTCAGGACCGGTTCGCCGCGACGCGGAGCTTTGAGGAGACGCAGCGCCTCATGGCGATCCTGGCCGTCCTGATGTCGGACAGCGGCGACGAGGTCGCGCCAGATCGGCTGAACCGGGGGCTGCCTGCCGGCTACACCTATCTCCTCCAACTCGTCGCGCATGACTGCGTGCAGTCGCCAACCCCGTTCTGGGCGCTGCCCGGCGCACAGGCCCAGGCACGAAACGGGCGCATCGCCCGGCTGAGGCTGGACACGCTCTACGGCGGCGGCCCGGCAGCCTGCCCTTTCGCCTATGCGCCAGACGACCCGCGCGACACCGCGCGTACACGGCTGCGCCTCGGGCCGATGCGCGGCAAGGCGGGTGTCGGCCGCGCCGATGGGGCGCAGCGCGACATCGCGCGGGCGGCCGTGCCGTTCCCGGCAGGCTCGACGCCAAAGCCCGTCAAAGCATCCTCGGAGCTGAAGGCCGAGCCTCCCTTCGGCGACCCGTTGATCGCTGATCCGCGGAACGAGGATAACGCGCTGCTTGCGCAGATGACGGCGCTGTTCCACCTGCTGCACAACACGATCGCCGAGACGATCGGGATGCCCAAGGTGACCGGCGGCGTCAGCACGGAGGCGCCTGCCGATACCGAGCGGCGGTTCGCCTGTGCGAGGGCCGCGACGACGATGATCTACCGGCATATCCTCCGGCAGGACCTGCTGCCGCGACTGCTGCACCCAGAGGTCGAGAAGGTGTATCGGGAAGGCGGTGCGGCCGCCCTTCTTGACCGCGACGAGGCCGGCAGCGGCGCGTGGCGGCCGGATGTCGCCACCTACGAGCGCGGCCGCGTATCCATCCCGCTGGAATTCTCGCATGGGGCGGCGCGCTTCGCGCACGCCATGGTGCGCCCCCACTACGCGACGGGTGACGGGTTCCCGCGACAGCCATTCCGTGAGGCGTTGCTGAAAACCAGCGCGCGGCAACCCGCGATGATGCCGCTGAGCGCGGGATGGATCCTGAGATGGGCGAATTTTTTTCCCATCGGGACGCCAGCCTTGCCGGCACCGGCCCTCAACTTCAGCAGGCGGATCATGCCGCTCTACTCCGGCGAACTTCGCATGGAGACACTGTTTCAGCCGGCGGTGCCCGGCGCGCCGGCCGGCCTCGCGTTCCAGGATCTGATCAGCGCGGTGGTTTCGGGAATCTGGTCTGTTGCACCTTTGATCGTCGCGGTCAGGGAGAGAATCAAGCGCCGCGGCTGGAAGGTCGATCCGTTCGACACCTCGCCGCTGACGGCGGAAGCGGCCCGCGAAGCGGCAATCATCCTGTGGCTGAGGGAATGCGGCGGGGCCGCCGTGCCGGCCGAGGATCTGGCGCAGATCGCCCGTGATCCGCCCTTGCCCTTCTACGTCCAGTTCGAGGCGATGCATGACCTTGGGGGAGAACGGCTCGGCGTGCTCGGTTCAATCCTGATGGCAGAAGTCCTGTATGGCGCCATGCTCGATGACCGCCTGCCAGGCGAGCGCCGCGACGGCACGCTGCGCGACGGCCTGGCCAGGCTCGCCACTGAGATGCAGCTGCCCGGGCGGTTCGATGGCGTGCCGGAGATCGGTGACATGGCGGCCATGATCGAGTTCATCGCCGACCGGAACGGTCTGCGAGAAGCGTGCCCCAATTTTCTGTAACCCTGGAAGGAGACCTCCGATGGAACGGCAACTGCAGGTCATCAAGTTCAAGGAATTCGGCGAGATGATGAAGGCGTGGGCGGCCAAGCCGGAGACCTTCCCGCGGGACCTTCAAGCCTTCAAGGAGGCGGTCGAAGCGAAGCCCGGCGCATCACCACCACGCGACGCGATCGCCAAGGTGGGCAGCCACGTCACCAAGCTGACGCTGGTGACGCACGGCATGGACGAGCTTGTCATCAAACTGTCGCCGGCCGAGATGATCACGAATTCGGAGAAGGCCATCACGGAACATGGGGGCTATCCACTCGCCCCCTTCTACGCTGGCATCGAGGCAGCCGGGGCGCAGGAAGGCGCCGATCATTCGGCGAAGATGGAGTTCCATGCCATGCGCATCGCCGACTACACGATGGGCAATTGCGCCTGAGGCCGCGCGCCTACCAGGCGCCGAAGGCGAGGCCGGTGTCGGGGATGCCGGCGCCGGTCACGCCACGGCGAAGGCGCTCCCAGTTTTCCGTCGTGGCGATGGGATACAGATGCAGCAGCCACCGGCCCATCGCCACCTCGCTCGCCGGCCGTGCGCCGGTCCATGCCGCGCTGACCAGCTCGAAAAAGCGCGCCGCATCACGCCGGGCGCCGCTGGTGTCGCCGAGGTTGAACAGCGCCGCGGCGCGCCAGGCGGGCAGCGTGCGGATGACATCCTCAGCGCGGTCGCAGGCCTCGATCGCCGCGCGGTCGTCGCCACGCAGATAGGCGACCGTCACCTGGTAGCCCCAATGCGTGCGCCCGGGCGAGACGGTCATCTCCAGCGATTCGGCGGCCAGGCGCGCCGCCTCCGCGTGGTTGCCGCAGAAGGCGTGGAACAGCGAAGCCGAGATCAGCGTCCAACTGTCGTTCGGGTTCAGCCCGCAGGCGAGCGACATCGGCGTCGCGGCGCGATCATGCTGGCGCGCCATCGCCAGCGACCAACCGAGGCAAAGCTGCGCCCGGCTGTCCATCGGATCGAGATGGACCGCACGGCGGGCGAGGTCGAGCGAGCGTTCCTCGCGCGCGCGGTCGCGCAGCGTGCCGGGCAGCACGATATGGCAGGCATTCTCCAACTGCGCGAGGCTGCTGTAGGCGGGGGAGAAGTTCGGGTCTTCGGCGACCGCCTCGCGGAACAGCGCGCGCGCGCGTTCCCAATGGTCCGGGCTGAAGCCGCGGATGACGGACTGCCCGAGCAGCCAGCGGTCATGCGCGGCCAGCGAGACATCCGGCCGGCCGGCGATCCCGGCCAGGCGTGCGGCGGAGATCTGGCCGTTGAGCGACATGGAGATGCCGCGCACCAGGCGGCTCTGCGCCTCGAACCAGGTGGCGAGGTCGAGGTCCATGCGCTCGCTCCACGCCACGATCCCGTTCTCGATATCCCGCAGCGTCAGCACCAGGCTGATCCGGCTGCCGGCCTGGTAGGCTGTGCCGCCGATCGCGTAGCGGCTGGAGACGCGCAAGGCGAGAGCAGCCTCGGCCGGCGGCGTGCCGCCATCGAGCACGAACCATTCGCGGAAGCGGACAAGACACGCGATGAGATCGTGCCGGAAGCCCTGGACGAGGTGTGTGCGGTCCTCCGGCACGCCATGCGCGGCGAAGGGCTCGATGCGCAGCAGCATGCGCGTCTGCGGGCTCGGCGCGGGCGTGGGCGGAGGCGGGGGCGGCGCGGGTTCCGCGTTGGGGCCGAGGCGACCGGACTTGATGGCGGCGACGAGTTCCTGGGTCGCCGGCGAGGGTTCCATGTCGAACTCCTCGCCAAGCAGGTTCCACAACGCTTCGTAGAGGCGGAGCGCACCGGTGATGTCGCCCTCAGCGACGGCGGCGGCCATGGCGTGGCGGCAGGCTTCCTCATGGGTCGGATCGAGGTTCAGCAGCGCGCGGGCGGAAAGGCGCCGTGTTGCGGGGTCGGCCCCGCGGAGCATCGCTTCCAGCCGCCGCGCGAAGCCCTCGTGCAGCGATTGGCGCTTCGCCAGCAGCCAGACGTCGAAGGCGGGATCGAGGTCACGGTGTCCGTCGAGCAGGGTCTCGGCGATGCGTGACCGTTCGAGCAGCAGCGGCGGTATGTGCCCGGCGGCAAGCGAGGCCCCCGCTGCGTCCACGTCAAGCACGAAGGCGTGGCGGACCAGGATCAGGCTCAGCCGCTCGGCGGCCAGGGCGCCCGGCGGCAGGGCATCGCGCAGCTCGTGCACGACCTGGCGGAGCGAGGCCCGGCCCTTGGCTTCCGACGATTCGCTCCACAGCAGCCCGACCAGACGTTCGCGCGTTTCCTCGCCGGAGGGGGCGAGGCCGAGACAGGCGAGCACCGCGCGTGCCTTGCGGTTGCGCAGCCGAATCTCCTGGCCGTCCGCCAGAAGCCGGAAGCCCCCAAGGAGGTTGATGGCCAGCGGCGCGGTGGTGAGCTGCGCCGGGAGGGGAGCAGCGTGCGTCTCAGCCATCGGCACAGCTCGTTTGGATCGTTTCGGCATTGTGGCGTCGCGGTGTCACGCGTGCAATGCCAATCCATGGCGATGGCCCGGCCCGCCGCCGGTTCTCGCGATCGCCGACAGCAGCCGGGGCGCGGCCTCCGTGGACGGCGTGCAGGCAAGGCCGTCGCAGACGGCACGCCATACCGGGATTTCGGGTGGGGCGGCGTGTTCGAGGAAGATGAGCTCCAACCCGGCCTCAGCGATACGGCGGCCGACCTCCGCGAGGCGTGCTTCCGCCGTCTCGCCCGGCACGAGGGCCTGCCGTGGCAAGCCGCGCGCATGCAGCAGCCAGTCGTCATCCGGCGTGACGCGGAGGTGGCGGGCACGTATCGCGACATCGCGCGCGTTCAGGCCCTCCTCGCCACGCTCGGCCGCCTTGCGTTCCACGACGCGCTGGGCGAGCTCGTTCTGGCAGAGTTCGAGCACCGCCGCCTCGGCCGCGGCGGCAAGGGTTGGGCGTGCGGCGGTGCCGCAGCAGAAACCGGTGCCATCGCCGGCGAAGGAGATGGCGGCCACAACCGGTGCACCGAGATCAGCGGTGATGTCGAGCAGCCAGGCGAGGCGGCCGGTTGCCCCTTCGCGCAAGGCGGCGAGGCAGGCGGCGGCGGGCGTGGCGTGTTCGAGGGCGAGCGGACGACCGGGATGGCCACCGACCCACCAGAGCGCGACGGCGTCGCGCTCCACCAGCTCGAGAACGGCGCGGAGCTGGGCCTCGGCCGCGGTGGGAGCAGCGGCGCAGCCGATCGACAGCGGCGCGGACGGCGTCGAGATGACGCGATCGGGCGCGCGGCGGAAGCAGCGGTCGAAGGGCAGCCCGCGGGGCGCTCCGTCCGGCCAGCGGCGGAGCGCTACCTCCTGGCCGAGGCGCTGCGCGCGCAGGGCGGGCGTCTCGACCTGGGCCGCAAACTCTGCCGCCTCGCCAAGGCAGGCGGCGAAGGCGGCGCCAGGGGTGGCGCCGACGCCGGAGGTGCCGAGCACAGCCAGGCCTGGCTCGCCGGCGATGGCGGCGAGGTCGAGTTCGGCACCAAAGCAATGCAGGCCGGGCGCATCAGGCGCGCGCAGGCGAAAGACGCGTCGGCAGGCGGCGCCGATGCGCAGCAGGCCGGCACGATCCGCGCGAATCGCGGCGGGCGCATGGGCTGGCCATTCAAGCAGATCGAGCAGGGCCGCTGCGTCGGGATCGGCGGCGGCACCCGCCTGTGCGGCTGCGGCGGCCAGGAGGGTCGTGACCGGTATCGCCATGCGCCGCCTCCTGCCTCCCCGGCACTCACGCGTGCTTCACGCGGCGACGGCGAGACTGCCGCCGGTTGATGTTGGGAAGGAGGATGCATGGCGAAGGATGGCTTCGTCACCGCCGTTCGTGGCGCGATGCAGCTTTCGTGGCGCGATGGTCGTGCGAACCGGACGGTGCGGCCGGCCTGGTTCGTCGTGTCGCGATCGGGCGCCGATGGCGCGCTGCTGCTGATTGGGTGGGTCGGGCGCGGCGTGGGTCCGATGCCGCCGCCCAGGCTGACGCTGGCGGCGCGGCCGCTGGGGCGAAGCGCGCATGGCACCCCATTCATGCTCCTGGACACCTTGCCGCCGGGCATTGCCGTGGCGGGGCGGTTGGTGCCGGCGCGCGGCGCGGTCACGCTCACGGGCGACGTGGACCGGCTCTTCCTGCGGCTCGTCGCGCAACTTCAGGGGCGGCTGGACTGCCGGATAGAGGCGGAGCGACAGCGGTGGTTCGGGGAAGTGTTGTGAGGGTCACGCTGGGCTGACGCGCGTATCACGGCGGCGCGCGCACCCTCCTTCCCGCGCCGGATCGGTGCGCAGCGAGGGAGACAGGAAGATGATGCGGACGATGTTGAAGGCCGGATGTGCCTTGGGCGTGCCGGTGCTGCTGGCAGGCTGCAACTGGCACACCGGCAGCGGAAATGGCGGGCCGGTGACGGCCGTCGAGATGACGACGCGGCATGAGCGGTCGACAGCGGTGGTCGCGCTGCGCGACACGTGCCCGGTGACGGGAGGCTTTGCGGATTTGCAGACCCAGTCCGCTCCGTCGGGCGGTCCTCAGCGGATGATGGCGGGCGGTGTGGTACTTGGCGCGCTCGCGCCGGTGGCGGTGGATTTCGTGATCTCCGCGATCACCGACTACCTCAAGCGCGCCGAAGAGGAGCGCGACGCGAATTGGCGCGGCAGCGGGGAGACGGCGCTGGGGACAGGCAGCCGTTGCCTGATCGTGGCGCGGGGCTCGGTGGGCAGCTATCCGGCGGACGTGCCCCAGGCACAGGGTCTCGTGACGGCCGAGAACATGCGGACGGTCGGCCTGACGGCACCGCCCGCCTTCTACATGGAGGCGCAACTGGACGTGACGGCAGCGGCGCCGGGTGTCGGCGGCAGCCAGGGCGCCACGCTCATGCTGCGCCCGCGCTACCTGCATTTCGCGCGCACGGCGGCAACCCGCGGCACGGATGACCCGAAGGCGATTGGGATGGTGCTGGTGCTCCGCGGCACGCCGGCCCGCGAGAATGCCACCTCGGGCACGGCGGCCGAGGGTGCGGACGCGGTGTTCGCGCTGAACTTCGGCCGCGTGGCGCCGGGCACCCAGATCATCGCACGCGACGGCACGACCGGCGACCCCTTCGCCGATCTCGCGATGTCCATCACCGTGCCGCGCATGCCCGCGCGGGCGAACATGCTGGCGTTCACGGCGGAGACGGCGGACGAGGATCGGATCCTGAACCTGCTGAACGAGGCGTGGAAGGGCAACGCGACAGGCGTTGGCGATGCGCTGACGAAAGCGATCCAGGATGTGATCGTGACGGCGCAGCAGCAACAGCGACCCGCAGGCCAGGTTCGCTGAGGATTTGAGCCGGCCGGCCGCGCCGCAAGTGTTGCGGCGCGGGCCTTGTCGGAGCGCGAGGCCCTCCCGCGCTGCCCGGACCGGGTGCGCCCGGCGGGTCTTGGGATCGTACTGGCCTGCGGCCGGTTTGGTGGACACCTGGATAAGGTTTTCACCCGATCGGAAGCCCTTGCATGGGACGAAGGACATTCAGCCGCGAGTTCAAGCTTGAGGCGGTAAAGTTGGTCAGGGATCGCGGCGTGGCGGTGGCTCAGGCCTGCCGCGACCTCGAGATCGCGGAGAGCGTGCTGCGCCGCTGGATGCGGGAGACCGAGGCGGAGCCGCGACACGCCTTTCCCGGGCATGGCCAGGTAAAGCCCGAGCAACAGGAGATCGACCGTCTCCGGCAGGAGGTCGCCAAGCTCAAGGCGGAGCGTGACATCCTGAAAAAGGCCGCGGCCTACTTCGCGAGGCTGATCGCCGACCACGGCGTCACCCGCTCGATGAGCAGGTCGGGTAATGTGTGGGACAACGCCGCGATGGAGAGCTTCTTCTCATCGCTGAAGACCGAGCGCCTTGCCCGCAAGATCCACCGCACCCGCGACGCCGCTCGGGCAGAGGTGTTCGACGACATCGAGCGGTTCTACAATCCGGGACGACGCCACTCGCCCATCGGCTATCTCAGCCCTGTGGCGTTCGAGCGCTTGGCCAGCTCAGGCTAAACGCGGTGTCCATCGAACCGGCAGCAGGCCACGTAGGTTCGAGCCCACAGCGCCCACCATTCCCCCCGCGAACACCGAAGTCACTCCGGCGGCGCCAGTTCGAAGCGCGTCATCTCATCCAGGCTGTCGCCGAACCAGGCCTTGATGCCGGAGGTCTGGCGGCCGATCGGGCGGGGCACGCCGTTTTCCACCACCATCGGCAGGTCGTGGCCCGGGATCAGCAGGCAGCCGGGCCGCGTGCGGCAGATTTCCCAGACCATCTCCACCGTGGCGCGGCTGATGGCGGCGTCATAGGTCATGTCGGTGCGCCGCGTGGTAAGTTCCACGCGGTTCTTCACGGCGTCCTGCAACAGCACGCAGTCCTGTCCGTCGCCCGCGATGATGAAAATCAGATGCCCGGGCGTATGGCCGGGCGCCAGATGCGCTGTGATGCCGGGCAGCACGCTGTCGCCCTCATCGACCAGATGCAGCGTCGGCCAGGTGGACAGGGCCAGGATGGCGTGTTCCGGCACCGGCGTGGTGCCCCATTCCACGCCGAGCGCCCAGGCCAATTCCTTGCGGCCGATGGCGATGCGGGCGTGGCGGAACAGCGGCCAGTTCACCGCATGGTCGTGATGCGCATGGCTCAACAGCAGGTCGGTGACATCGCCGGGCGCGACGCCATGCCTGGCCAGCGCCTCCACCAGCGTGCGGCGCTGGCCGAAGCCGCCGCCATCCAGCACCACGATCCGGCCATGGCCGCGCAGCAGGGCGATGGTGCTCCAGCCCAGCCCGCCATGCTGCGTCGCCTTGCCGGGAAAGCCCGGCACCAGGATGTCCAGAACCCAGCCACCGCCCTGCCACTGCATCATCTGTCCTTTCCTACCCTCATACGGCAGTGCCGAAGGCACGCCTGCGGCGTGATGCGGAAACCTCCGGCTTCCTTGGCGTCGCGCCATAGGCGCGCGGTTCGTGCGACGGCACATGCCGCGGCGCCCATTCGGGCGCTCGGACCGGTCAAGAGACCGGTCCGCCAAGATCAATCCAGCCTGACGCCCGAAGCCTCGACCACCGGCAGCCACAGCGCCAGTTGCTGTTCCCAGAAGCGCTGGAATTCCGCCGTGGTGCTGCCGGCCGGCTCGGCCCCGGCCTCCCGCAGTCTGCGCGCCAGGTCCGGCTTGGCGACGGCGGTGCGGATCGCACCCTCCAGCCGCGCAATGGCCGGCGCCGGCGTGCCGGAGGCGGCGAAGACGCCCATGATGTTCATGATCTCGAAGTCGGAAAAACCCTGCTCGATGGCGGTCGGCACATCCGGCAGCGCCGGGTTGCGTTCCCGCGCCAGCACCGCCAAAGCGCGCACATTGCCCGAGCGCACATGCGGCGCCTGGGAGGCGATGCCCTCCACCAGCCAGTCCACATTGCCGCCGATGAGGTCGGCATAGACCAGGCCGGCGCCGCGATAGGGCACATGCACCGCCTGGGTCTCGCTGCGCAGGTTGAACAGATGCGCGCCGAGGTGGTTGATGCTGCCGGCGCCGGCCGAGCCATAGGTCAGGCGGCCCGGCGCCTCCTTCATCACGCCGACGAATTCCTGCAGCGTATTGGCCCGCACATGCTTGCCCACCGTCAGCACCATGGGCAGCGTCGCCACCAGGGAGACGGGGGTGAAGGCGGTGCGCGGATCCAGCCGCGGGTCGCGGATCAGCCCGGCATTCAGCACGGCATTGGTGATGGTGAACAGCGCCACCGCATGGCCGTCCCTGGGCGCAGCCAGCAACGCCTCCGCGCCGATGATGCCGGCGGCGCCGCCGCGATTCTCGACCAGAACGGTGCGGCCGCCGAAGACCTCCTGCATGCCGGGGGCGAGAATGCGCCCGACGATATCGGTGGCGCCACCCGGGGCGAAGGGCACGATGATGCGCACGGTCTGGCTCGGGAATGCGGTCTGCGCCAGGGCCGGCGCGGCCAGCCCCGCGGCAGCCAGGCCGCCCAGAGTGCGTCGCGTGATGTTCATTGTCGTTGCCTCCCTTATTGTCATTGGCCCATTCAGGGCATCAGGCACGTCACCCCGGCCCTTTCGCAGACCCCGCGCAATTGCCGCGCGAGGCTGTCGGGAATGGGGATGCCCTCCGCCAGCCGGCGGGCACGGCTGGCCACTTCCGGATCGCCTGCCACCAGCACGGGTTTTTGCGGATCGGCGGGCGGTGTCGCGCGCAGCACGTCGATGGCCTCGTCCAAATCGGCCTCGAATTCGCCTTCGTCGCGGAAGCAATCCGGGTCGATGGCCATGAAGAAATGGCCGAGATTGTCCGGATCCTCCGGCCGCTGCGTGCGGTTGCGGATCGGCGAGAAGGAGGCGCCGGAGAGCACGCCGCCCAGGATATGCACCATCATGGCCAGGCCGTAGCCCTTGTGGCTGGCCATATCCGCCGTGCCGCCGAGCGGCGTCAGCCCGCCCTGATGCGTCACCCGCAACCGGTGCCAGGCCTCCGCCGCATCGGTCACCGGCTGGCCGGCCTCGTCCAGCACCCAACCGGCGGGCAGCGGCTTGCCCTGCAGGTCGTGCACCTTGACCTTGTTGCTGGCGCAGCTGCTGGTCGCCATGTCCAGCCGGAAGAGCGTGTTGCGCCCGGCCGGGGCGGCGAAGGCGATGGGGTTGGTGCCGAGCAAAGGGATGGAGCCCCGCGTCGGCACCACGGAAATGCTGCGCGTCGCGCTGGTCACCATGCCGACCAGCCCCTCCGCCGGGGCCAGCGCCGCGTAATAGCCGGCGGCGCCGAAATGGTGGGAGTTGCGCACCGCCACCACGCCGACGCCCGCGACCTTCGCCTTTTCCATCGCCAGCTTCATGCCGAAGACCGCCGCCGGATGGCCGAGCCCGGCATCGGCATCGACCAGCGCCGTCACCGGGTTCTGCCGCAGGATTCGTGGTTGCGCCTGCAGGTTCAGCCGGCCCTTGCGGCGGCTTTCGTCGTAATCCATCAGCATGGAGATGCCGTGGCTGTCGACGCCGGCGAGGTCGGTCTCGATCATCACCTCCGCCGTCACGCGCACAGTCTCCGGCGCCATGCCCCAGGCGGTGAGGACGGCGGTGATCTGCGCGCGGCAGGTCTCCACGGGAACCAGGTGCATGTCGCTCATTCGGGCTTGAGTCCGGCGATCTCGATGGCGCGGCGCGCCTTCGCCAATTCGCCTTGCAGGAAGCGGGCGAGGTGGTCGGTGGTGAGCTCCTCCGGCGTCGGCGGGTTGACGCTGAAGGAGAGCAGCCGCGCGCGGATGTCGGGGTCCCGCGCCGCCTCGCCGACCAGTGCCTGGATGCGGCCGAGGATCGGTGCCGGCGTGCCCACGGGCGCGAAGAGCCCGACGAAGGAGGCGGCGAGGAAGTTCGTGTAGCCGGCCTCGATGAAGGTCGGCACCTCCGGCACCTGGGACGAACGGCCCGGCGCGGCGATGCCGAGGATGCGGCCGCGCCCGTCTCGATGCAGGTCGAGCACGCTCGACAATTCGATCAGGATGCCATCGACATTGCCGGCGGCGAAATCCGGCAGCGTGGCGCCGCCGCCGCGATAGGGCACATGCACCAGGTTGGCGCCGGTCTCCGCCTTGAACAGTTCCAGCGGCAGGTGGTTGGCGCCACCGATGCCGGAGGTGCCGATGGTGACTCCGTTCCGCTGCGCCTTCGAATAGGCGACCAGCTCGGGCAGCGTGCGCACGGGCATGGAGGGCTGCACGATGATGACCATCGGCACCTGGCCGAACATGGCGACGAAGCTGAGGTCGGTGATCGGGTCGAAGCGCTTGTTGGCCATCAGCAGCGGGCTGTTGACGATGGAACCCGGGCTGCCGATCAGGAAGCTGTAGCCATCGGCGCGGGACCGGATCACCGCCTCCGTCCCGATGGCGCCGGCCGCGCCGCTGCGGTTTTCCACCACGATGGGCTGGCCGAGCTTCGGCCCGATATGCGCGGCGTAGAGACGTGCCAGCACATCGGTATTGCCGCCAGCGGCGAAGGGCACGACGAAGCGGATCGGCCGGTCCGGCCAGTTGCCCTGGGCCGCGTTGCCCTGGGCTTGGGCATGCGGGGCGGCCAGCATCGCGCCTGCGGCGCCCAGCAGCAGGCGCCGCCCGATGGTCGGGGTCATAGGCGTATCCTCCCTTGAATCCGCTTCTTCGGCGGATTGCGAAATCTCAGACCCAGTAAGGCGGGTAGGCGGAGCCCTTCTGCTCGGCTTCCAGGCGGCGCAGCATCGCGTGCCATTCCAGCACGCCATAGGGGCGGCGGGCGCCGGGCTGGTACAGATGCGCGGTCTTGGCGAGCGTCGCCTCATCCGGCACCAGCAGCTCGGTGCGGGAATTCATCGCATCCACCTGGGCGCGGCAGGACATCTCCAACTGGTACATGGTGTTGAAGGCCTGCTGGAGCGTGGCGCCGCAGGTCAGCAGCCCGTGATTGCGGAAGATCAGCGCATCATGCGGCCCGAGATCGGCGACGATCCGCTCCCGCTCCGACAGATCGACCGCGGGGCCTTCATAGTCATGGTAGCCGAGATGGCCGACGAAACGGATGGAGGTCTGGCTGAGCGGCAGCAGCCCGCATTTCATCGCCGCCACGGCCATGCCGGCGCGGGTATGGGTGTGGATCACCGCCGCCACATCCGGCCGCGCCTTGTGGATTGCGCCATGGATGACGTAGCCGGACTTGTTGATGCCGTAGTCGGTGTCCGGCTTCCAGATGATGTTGCCCTCGACATCGATCTTCACCAGTGAGGTCGCGGTGATCTCCTTGTACAGCAGCCCGTACAGGTTGATCAGAAGATGCTCGGTGCCTGGGATGCGGAGCGTGATGTGGTTGTAGATCAGGTCGGTCATGCCATAGGCGTCGATCAGCCTGTAGCAGGCGGCCAGGTCGCAGCGCGCCTGCCATTCGGTGGCGCTCACCTCGTCCCGGACCGAGGGCCAGTTGGTGTCGTAGCGCGGGGCGGCGATGTCCATGCGCGGGTTTCCTCATCCGGTTTGTTGGCACGGATGGTCCCCCAGCGCGGCGCCGGCGTCCAATAGGAAGCTTTGGGCGGGGTATTCATCCCATCAATGCCCCACCGGCAGCAGGCCCTCATTCCGCAGCACATCGCGCAGATGGCCGACGAAGCGCGCCAGCACGGTGGAATCGGGCGTGCCGCGCGGCCGGATCAGCACCGTCTCGAAGGCCACCGGCGGGTCCAGCGGCCGGGCCACCAGCCCCGGAAAATCCAGGCTGCGCAGCATCAGCGGCTCGACCAGCGCGATCCCCGCGCCATGCTGGGCCAGCAGGATGCCGGTGAGGGAGACGGTGACCTGGGCCACGATGCGCGGCGAGATTCCGGCCTGTGCCAGCGCCTGGTCCACATGCAGGCGGAACAGGTTCTGCGGCAGGTAGGTGATGATCGGCTGGTCGGCCAGCGCGGTCACGGGAATGCTGGTCCGCTGCGCCAGCGGGTGGTTCGCGGGCAGCACGGCGGCGAGCGAGCTGCGCAGCAGCAATTCGATGTCCACCTCCGTGCTGCCCACCGGCTCGTGCACCACGCCCAGCTCCACCTCCCGGCTCGCCACCCGGTCCACCACCTGGGGCGAGGTCAGGGATTGCAGCGCCACGCGCATGCCCGGCCGGCCGGTCAGGAAGCTCGCCACCGCCCGGGCCAGGTAGCCATTGGCGATCGGAAAGGCCGCGGCGACGGACAGCGTGCCGAGCCGGCCACCCGCCAGGTCCTGCGTCAGCCGCTGCACCGCGGCCAGCCGGCTGAACACCGCATCGATATCCGGCAGCAGCGCCTGCGCCTCCGGCGTCGGTTGCAGCCGGCCGCCGATGCGGTTGAACAGGCGGAAGCGGAGCTGCGCCTCCAGATGCTTCAGCACCGTGCTGACGGAGGGCTGGGTGACATTCAGCAGCCGCGCCGCGCCGGTGACGGAGCCGGTGCGCATGATGGCGTGGAACACCTCGAACTGCCGCAGATTCATGGTCTGAAGGCTAGGGCATAAAGCCGATTGATGGAAACCCGTGCGATCCCTGTCTGGACGGCGCGGCCTGCTGCGGCGAGCCTGCGTCCATGAGCACCATCCCTCCCCTGCCCGCAGGCGCCTGCGACTGCCACACCCATGTCTTCGAGGAAGGCCATTTCCTCGATCCCGCCCGCAGCTACACGCCGGGGCTGATGACCACCGCCGGGCTGCGGGCGCATCTGGACCGGCTGGGATTGCAGCGCATCGTGCTGGTGCAGCCCAGCACCTATGGCACCGACAATTCCGGGATGGAGCGCGCCTTGGCCGAACTCGGCCCGGCCACCGCGCGCGGCATCGCCGTGATCGACGGGGCGACGGAGGAGGATGCCCTGCGCCGCCTGCACGCCGCCGGGGTGCGCGGCGTGCGCCTCAACCTGCACACGGCCGGGCGCGCCGATGCGGGGCAGGCGCGGGCCATGCTGGTGGAGGCCGCCGCCCGTGTCGCGCCGCTCGGCTGGCATGTGCAGATCTATACCGAACTGGCGCTGATCGAGGCCCTGGCGGCCGATATCGCCGCCCTGCCCTGCGGCGTGGTGGTGGACCATTTCGGCCGGGCGCAGGGGGCGGGCGGCACCGGCCAGCCGGGCTTCGCGGCGCTGGTCGAACTGCTGCGGCAGGGCGTGGCGCATGTGAAGCTCTCCGCCGCGCACCGGCTGTCCGCCGCGCCCGACCATGCCGACATGGCGCCGATCACCCGCGCGCTGATCGCGGCGAACCCCGAGCGTGTGGTCTGGGCCTCCGACTTCCCGCATTCGGGCGTGCGACCTGGGCTGGCGGCGGATGCGGTGCATCCCTTCCATGCGGTGGACGATGCGCGGGCGCTGGCGCGGCTGGCGGAATGGGCCGGGGATGCGGCGACGCTGCGGCGCATCCTGGTGGACAATCCGGCGCGGCTCTACGATTTCTGACCACCCTCACCGCAACCCATCGGAACCCGCGACGTTGCGACCCGCAGAATGATCGCCATACCCTTCTGCGGCCCGCCGCCCCTGCCCGGCGAGGCCGGCTGGAACACCCACCCGCTGCTGATCGCGACCCTGCTGCTGGGCGCCGCCGCGCTCGCCTGGGCGGAGCGGCGGCAGGGCCGGGAGGCGGCTTGGCCGATGGCCGGCTGGGGCGTGCTGGCGCTGGCGCTGGTTTCTCCCCTGTGCAGCCTGTCCGTCGCGCTGTTCAGCGTGCGGGTGACGCAGCATCTGCTGGTGGTGCTGGGCGCGGCGCCGCTGCTGGCACTGGCGGCGATGCGGTTGCGCAGCGTCGGCATGGCCGGCATCGGGGTGCCGGCGGCGGGTTTCGCCGTGCTGCTCTGGCTGTGGCACGTGCCGGGTCCCTATGCGGCGACCTTCGCGGCGGATGGCGTGGCCTATTGGCTGATGCACGCCTCCCTGGCCTTCAGCGCCACCTGGTTCTGGGCCGCGTTGCTGCGACATGGGCCGGCACGACCCCTGGCGGCGGTGATCGGTGCGCTGGCGACGGCGATCCAGATGGGCGCGCTGGGCGCGCTGCTGACCTTCGCGCCCCGGCCGCTCTATGCCGTGCACGCGCCCGATGTGACGCTGCCCTGGGGCTTCACCCCGCTGGCGGACCAGCAGCTCGGCGGGCTGCTGATGTGGGTGCCGGGCGGGCTGCTTTTCGTGCTGGTGCTCGCCCTGGGCCTGGCGCGGGCGCTGCGCCGCCCCGCCAGCGGCACGGCCGCCTGAGGCGTCACTGCTCGTCCCGGGTCGGCCCCATCTCCGCATCCCTGTGGACATGCGCCGACATCAACAAGCCGAATCCCACCATCGCCGTCAGCATCGCCGAGCCACCATGGCTGATAAGAGGCAGCGGCACGCCGCCAACCGGGATGGCGCCGGTGACCATGGCGATATTGACGAAGACATACATGAAGAAATTCGTCGCCAGCCCCACCGCCAGCAGCCGGCCGAACTGGTGCCGGCTGCGCAGCGCCACCAGGAAGCCGAAGGCGATCACGCAGGCCAGCAGGCCGAGAACGCTCAGCGCGCCCACCAGCCCGAATTCCTCGGCCAGCATGGTGAAGATGAAGTCGGTCTGCTTTTCCGGCAGGAAGTTCAGGTGGCCCTGCGTGCCCTGCAGGAACCCCTTCCCCCAGAACCCGCCCGAGCCCAGGGCGATCTTCGACTGGATGATGTTGTAGCCGGCGCCCAGCGGATCGCTCTCGGGATCCAGGAAGGTGGTGATGCGGGCGCGCTGGTAGTCGCGCAGATTCTCATAGGCGATCGGCGCCGCGACCGCGGCGGCCCCGAGCACCAGGGCGAATTTCCACAGCCGCACCCCGGCGGCGAAGAACACCGCGCCACCGACCATCAGGGTGATCAGCGCCGTGCCGAGATTGGGCTGCTTCAGGATCAGCGCCGCCGGCAGCAGCACCGCCAGGATCGGCGGGATGAGGAAGATGGGATTGCCCATCCTCTCCCAGGACGCCTTCTGGAACCACGCTGCGAGCGCCACCACCAGCAGGATCTTCATCAGCTCCGAGGGCTGAAGCTGGAACCCGCCGAGGTCCAGCCAGCGCTGAGCACCACCGCCCACCTGGCCATGCAGCGCCACCATCACCAGCAGCCCGATGCCCCCCGCATAGCCCACCCAGGCATAGCGGGCGATCAGCCGGATATCGACCAGGGCGATGGACAGCATCAGCACCAGCCCGAAGCCGAAGCGGATGGCATGGCGCTGGGCATAGGGCTCCGGCCCGCCGCCCCCGGCCGAATACAGCGCCACATAGCCGACGCCACCGACGGCGCAGAGCAGCAGCACGAAGATCCAGGGGATCTGCCACAGCTTCTCCAGCACCCCCGTGCCGCGTTCCCGCAGCAGCAGCCGGCGTTCGAACCTCATGCGAGGAACCTCATGGCCGGCCGCCGCCCGCCGGCCGCGTCGCCGCCGCCACCCGCGCCCCGAAGGCGCCGCCCGGGCCGGGGCGAAGCTGCTGGAAGGCCTCGATCAGCACATCCCGCGCCAGGGGCGCCGCGGCGGCGGAGCCGCTGGAGCCATGCTCGACGATGACGGAGACGGCGAAGACCGGATTGTCATGCGGCGCGAAGGCGACGAACAGCGCATGCGGCCGCCATTCGCGCGGCACCTGGTCCACCCGGTAGCCGCGCTCCCGCTGCTCCCGCGTCACCCGGCGCACCTGGGTGGTGCCGGTCTTGCCGGCCATGGCCCCCAGCTCGTTGGGCAGGCGCGCGATGCGGGCGGTGCCGCCCTGCTCATTCACCACGGCCCACATCGCCTCCCGCACCAGGCGCAGGTCGCGTTCGGGGATGCCGAGGCTGGGCCAGTCCTCCGCCCTTGTACCGCGCACGGGGCGGCCGCCGATGCTGCGCGTCAGATGCGGCTGCACGGCGCGGCCGGTGGCCAGCCGGGCGGTCATGGTGGCCAGCTGAAGCGGCGTCAGTTGGTAGAAGCCCTGGCCGATGCCATGCACCACCGTGTCGCCCAGCGCCCAGGACCGCCCCTGCGCCTGGCGCCATTCCCGCGTCGGCATCAGCCCGTTGCGGATGCCCGGCAGCTCGATGTCCAGCGGCACGCCCAGGCCGAAGCGGCGCCCCATGGCGGCGATGCGGTCGATGCCAAGGCGCTTGGCCAGTTCGTAGAAATAGACGTCGCAGGAGTATTTCAGCGCCGCGCGCATATCCATGGCGCCGTGCCCCCCGCGATTCCAGCAATGGAAGCGGGATTCACCCAGATCCATATGGCCGGGGCAGAAGATCCGCTCCCCCGGCGTCACCACCCGCGCCTCCAGCCCCGCCAGCGCCACCACCATCTTGAAGGTGGAGCCCGGCGCGTAGAGACCGTTGGTCGCCTTGTTGATCAGCGGCGTCGCCCGGTTGCGCGTCCATTCCCGCCACTGGGCGTTGGAGACGCCGGAATTGAACAGGTTCGGGTCGAAGGAGGGCTGGGTGGCCATGGCCAGCACCTCCCCGTTCCGCGCATCCATCAGCACCACGGAGGTGCCTTCCTCGATCTTGCCGCGCAGGGTCTTGGTCAGGCCGGAATCGACCGAGAGCTGCACATCCTGGCCCTGCACACCCTCCCGCCGGTCCAGTTCGCGGATGATGCGGCCGACGGCATTCACCTCCATCTGCACCGCCCCGGCACGGCCGCGCAGCGCCAGGTCGTGGTGCCGCTCGATGCCGGACCGGCCGACGCGGATGCCGGGCAGTTCCAGCAGCGGGTCGCCATCCATGTCGCGCTCGGCCGGCGGGGCGACATAGCCCACGATATGGGCGAGGTGATCGGCCTCGGGGTAGATGCGGGTGGTGCCGACATCGACGCTGATGCCCGGCAGGTCGGGCGCGTTCAGCTCGATCCGCGCCATCTCCTCCCAGGTCAGGAAGTCCCGCACCGTCACCGGCACGAAGCGGCGGCGGCGGCGGACATCGCGCTCGATGCGCGCGCGCTCGGCCTCGGTCAGCGGCACGATGCGGCCGAAGGTCTCCAGCGTCGCGCCGACATCGGTGGTCTGCTCGGCCGTCAGCAAGGCACGCCAGTTGAGCTGGTTGCCGGCGATGATATGGCCATTGCGGTCCAGCACCCGCCCGCGCGGTGGGGCCAGCAGCCGGGCCGACAGACGGTTTTCCTCGGCCAGCGTGGCGTAGCGCTCGCCCTCGGTGATCTGGAGGCGGTGCAGCCGATGGGCGAGGAAGCCCAGCAGCCCCATCTGCCCGGCGCCCAGCAGCAGGGCGCGGCGCCCGAAAATGCCCCGGACCCGTTCTTCCTCACGCTGCCGGCGGCTCATGATTCACTGCCCTCAAGCGCCGGGCGGCCGCATCCGCGGCCTTGGC
Organism: Falsiroseomonas oleicola; assembly: GCF_019029495.1. Taxonomy (GTDB): domain Bacteria; phylum Pseudomonadota; class Alphaproteobacteria; order Acetobacterales; family Acetobacteraceae; genus Falsiroseomonas; species Falsiroseomonas oleicola. The sequence goes on along the minus strand of NZ_JAERQM010000005.1, from coordinate 337,942 downwards.
TCGCCGCACTTGCGGCGGCGCCCATTCGGGCGCTCGGCCCGCCAAAGTAGGCGGGCCGCGGGATTTTCACGCCCCCGGTCGCCGGGCGGCCGTGGGCTGCGCTCACGACCGGCATCACGGCGTCTCCTCCGCCCGCCGCATCACCCCGTGAATCCGGCTGAGCACGAAGGCGAAGGCCGGATAGAGGCCGGCGGAGAGGGCCGCCTGGTGCAGCGCCGGGGCCGGGGCGGGCAGGTTCCAGGCCAGCAGGGCGGTCAGCAGCCAGCCCAGCGCCGCCGTGCCGGCCGAGAAGGCGCAGAAGGCCAGCCATACGAACATGAAGCTCTGCCGCACCAGAAAGCGCCGCCAGGCCACCGCCAGGCCATGTGCCACCAGCAGCGTCACCACCCCGATGCCGAGCGGCGCCATGGTCAGCAGGTCCTGCAACAGGCCGAGCAGGAACACCGCCGGCGGCGGCATCGCCCCGGGGCGGAAGATCGACCAGAAGATGATGCAGGGCAGCGTCACCGCCGGCACCAGCGCCGGCACGCCGGAAGGCCCGGCCGCCAGCACCATCAGCAGCACCGTCCCGGTCGCGGGGAAGGCGGCGCGGGCGATGTCGTCCAGCCGCCGCAGCAGACCGGGCGAGGGTTCGGGGCGCCCGACCATGCCTGGAGGGATCCTCAGCGCCGACCGCGCGGCTCGGGCCGCGCGATGGCCTCGGGCGGCAGGATGCCACCCAGGCCGAAATCGAACAGGCGCACCACATCCAGCCGGTCGGTCCGGGCGAACAATTCCACCTCCGCCACCCCGCCCTCGGTCCAGCGCACCACGCCGACCGGCAGGCCGGCCGGGAAAGCCACGCCTTCCGCACTCGTCACCACGCGTGCCCCTTCCGCCGGGCGCCCACCCTCCGACCAGTGCTGCAGGCGCGGGCGGGCGCCATTCGTGCCCACCAACATGGCGCGCACGCGGCTGCCTTCCAGGGTCACGGGGATGCGGCTGTTCATGTCGGTGGCCAGCAGCACGCGGGCAGAACGCGTGCCCACCTCCGTCACCCGCCCGGCGAAGCCGCGCTCATCCAGCGCAATCTGGCCGCGTCGCACCTGCATGTCGGCCGGGATGGAAAGCAGCACGGCGCGGGCATAGACGCCGCCGCCATCGGCCACCACGCGGGCCGTGTGGAAGGCCGGCGCGCGTTCCGGCACGAAATCGAGCTGGCGGCGCAACAGGGCGTTTTCCGTCTCCAGCGCCAGGGCGGCCGCCTGCCAGCGGCGCAGCCGCTCATTCTCCTCCCGCAGCCGGGCATTCTCCTCCCGCAGCACCAGCAGTTGCTGGAGGTCGGCCACCGCCTCCCGCACCGCATGGGCGGGTTCCGCGAAGGCGGCGTAGAAGGGCGCCAGCGCATCGGCCAGGGCGATGCGGGCGCGTTCGGCCAGCAGCGCATCGGCCTTGCCCAGCAGCATGGTGCCGAAGGCAACAGCAATGAGCACCGGCAGCGACAGCCGCGCCAGCGCCTGGCGGAGCGGAATGCTCAGACGGATCAAGCGCCCTCCCCCTCAAACCACCATCAATACATGGAGGTGAGCACGTGGCGAAGCCGCTTCATCTCCTCCAGCGCCCGTCCCGTGCCGAGGGCGACGCAGGACAGGGCATCCTCTGCCACCACAACGGGCAATCCGGTGGCTTCGCGCAGCACGCCATCCAGGCGGTGCAGCAGCGCGCCGCCGCCGGTCAGCACGATGCCCTTGTCGACGATATCGGCGGCGAGTTCCGGCGGCGTGTTCTCCAGCGCCACGCGCACCGCCTCGACGATCTGGATCACCGGCTCATAAAGGCTTTCAGCGATCTGGCGCTGGCTGACGATGACCTCCCGCGGCACGCCATTCATCAGGTCGCGGCCCTTAACCTCGGTCATCGGGCCTTCCTCACCCTCCCAGGGCGGGGCGGCGGCACCGATTTCCATCTTGATCCGCTCGGCGGTGCTCTCGCCGATCAGCAGGTTATGGTTGCGGCGGATGTAGGAGATGATGGCCTCGTCCATCTTGTCGCCGCCGACGCGCACGGACCGCGCATAGACGATGCCGCCCAGCGAGATCACCGCCACTTCCGTGGTGCCGCCGCCGATATCCACCACCATGGAGCCGGAGGGCTCCGTCACCGGCAGCCCGGCGCCGATCGCGGCCGCCATCGGCTCCTCGATCAGCAGCACCTTGCGGGCGCCGGCGCTTTCCGCCGATTCCTGGATGGCGCGGCGTTCCACGGCGGTCGAGCCGGAGGGGACGCAGACGATAATCATCGGTGAGGCGAAGGAGCGCCGGTTGTGCACCTTGCGGATGAAATGCTTGATCATTTCCTCCGCCACCTCGAAGTCGGCGATCACCCCGTCCCGCAGCGGCCGGATCGCGGCGATATTGCCGGGGGTGCGGCCGAGCATCAGCTTGGCCTCCTCCCCCACCGCCAGGACCTGCTTCTTGCCGCGATGGTCGGAAATGGCGACGACGGAGGGCTCGTTCAGCACGATGCCCCGCCCCTTCACATAGACCAGCGTATTCGCGGTGCCGAGGTCGATGGCCATGTCGGCCGAGAGGAAGCCGAACAGGCGGGAAAACATGCAGTCGGAACCTTCCGAGTGGCGAAGAAGATCGCCTTGCCGGGCTGCGTCGGGCCGGCGGCCATGCCCTGGCGCGAGCCAGAGCCTGGCACCGCCCGGTCGAAGCAACCGCGGGGTGGCGCGAGGGGCCTCCGATACCCCTCCCCCGCCCGGGGCTCAAGCCCCGTTCCGCACTGCGTCAAAAGCCGCCGCCGGGGAGACGCCTCGAAAAAAAGCCCCAAACCGGAATGGTGCCGCGAACCTTCGGCGGGCCGCGGCGTTGGAGAGGCAGAGCGTTTACACTCCAGGAGATCCTGCCATGCGTTACCTTCCGATGCTGCTTCTGGCCGCCACCACCCTCGCCGCCTGCGGCCAGACCACTGGTGACCGCGCCGTCTCCGGCGGCCTGCTGGGCGCCGGCGCCGGTGCTGCCGTCGGCTCCCTCTCCGGCAGCGCCGGCACGGGTGCCCTGATCGGTGGCGCCGCCGGCGCGGCCGGTGGCGCGCTGACCAGCCCGGGCACCGTGAACCTCGGCCGCCCCGCCTGGCGCTGAGCCGCCCCACCGGTCCCTGACCGGTCGCAGGCCATCCGAATCAGCCGGCATCCCCAAGGGGGTGCCGGCTTTTTTCGTGTCCGCGGACCATGGCCATACGCCGGGGCGATGCCCCGACCGGCCATCCCGTCATTTTCGCCGCAGCATCCGCCCCAGCACCTTGTGCCCGCGCCCAGGGGGCCGTGCCGGCTTCTCTCGTCGCCGCACCTCCAGCCGCGCCCCGTCCGGCGAGGGCAGCAACTGCAGCGTCCGGTCGTGATAGACGTCGAGGCCCGGGCGGTGACCGATGGAGATCAGCGCCGTACCGTCCAGCTCGTCCTTGAACAGGCGCATCATTTCGTCCTGGTTCGCCTCATCCAACGCCGCCGTCGCCTCGTCCAGGAAGACCCAGCGCGGGCGGTGCAGCAGCAGACGGGCGAAGGCGAGGCGTTGCTGCTCGCCTAGTGACAGCACCCGGTCCCAGCGATCCTCCTCCCCCAGGCGCGGCACCAGATGCGGCAGGCCGCAGCGTTCAAGGGCCGCCACCTGCGCCGCATCGTCGAAGCTGTCCAGCGCATCCGGATAGGTCAGGCCGGCGCGCAGCGTGCCGAGCGGAATATAGGGCCGCTGTGGCATGAACATCATGGACGCCCGTGGCGGGATGCGGATCTGCCCGGCGCCCCAGGGCCAGAGGCCGGCGATGGCGCGGAACAGGGTGGACTTGCCGCTGCCGCTCTCGCCGACGATCAGCACACTCTCTCCGGCGCGGATTTCCGCATTGGCGCCCTGGATGACGACATTGCCATCGGAATGCGCCACCTGGAGGTTCTCGAAGGCCAGCACCGCCTCCGCCTCGCCCTGCTTCGCCTCGATCACCTCGATGCGTGTTTCCCCGGCATGGGCCTCGGCCAGGTCGAAATTCTCGTCGAGCTCCACCACCCGCTCCACATGGCTGCGCCATTCGGCCAGGCGGGGGAAGTTGTCGACGAACCAGGCGAGGCTGCGCGTCACCTCGATGAAGGCGGAGCTGATCTGCATCAGCACGCCGAGGGTGATGGCGCCGGCGAAGAAGCGCGGCGCCGCGACCAGGATCGGGATGATCGAGGCCGCCATGCCATAGGCCGAGGTCAGCCACATCAGGGCGCGTTCCCGCCCGTAGAGCTGGCGCATCACCACGACGACGCGGCCGAAGGCAGCCTGAAGCCCGCGCTCCTCATCCGCCTCGCCCCGGATCAGGGCGATGCCCTCGCTGTTCTCCCGCATGCGGATCAGGGCGAAGCGGTGGTCGCTCTCGGCCTCGTTGCGGCGGCTGTTGATGGCCACCATCGGGCCGCCGATGAACATGGTGAGGACGGAACCCACCACCGCATAGATCACCGCAGCCCAGACCATGTAGCCCTGGATCTCGATGTCACGCCCACCAATGGCGAGCTGCAATGGGCCGGAGAGCGACCACAGGATGCCGAGGAAGGAGACCAGCGTGAGGAAGGAGCTCAGCAGCCCGACCACCAGGTCGACCGCGATCTGCGTCGCCCAGCGCGCATTCTCGCTGATGCGCTGGTCGGGGTTGTCGGCGGCCTCGGGCAGGAAGTTGATCTGGTAGTGCCGGCCCCCGGCCAGCCAGCGCCGTTGCAGCCGATGCACCAGCCAGCGCCGCCATTCCAGCATCAGGGTCTGCCGGGCCCAGAGCTGGCTGACGGCCGCCGCCATGGCCAGCAGCAGCAGCAGGCCGAACATCCACATCTGGCTGTAGAAGGCCGCGCTGTCGCGGCTTTCCAGCGTGTCGAAGAAGTCGCGGTTCCACAGATTGAAGCGCACCGTCACGCCGATCTGGAACAGGGTCAGGCCGACCACTGCAAAGGCCAGGATCCAGGCCTGGCGGCGTTCGGCCGGGTCGGTGAAGTAGCCTCGGGCCAGGCGCCAGAAGCGGCGCATCAGGCCCTCCTGCGGCGGCAATTCTATGGCCGCAGGGGTCGGGTCGGGCATGGCGCCTCGAGGTTGGCGGCACGGCGCTTCGGGCGCACGGGCGCGGCGTTGCAGGGCTGTTCCGATACGGTCACAGGGCGCGGCGCAGCGGCGCCTTCACCCCCATCGCTCGGCGACCAGGGCATGGCCCTTCGCCGAGCCCGAGGTCATCGCGCGGGCCCGACATGAACAGCCCCAGCGCGCCGCCACGCCGTCACGGGGTGCGGAACACCCCGAACAGCAGGCTCAGCAGGAACAGGACGATGAAGATGGCGAACAGGATCTTGGCGATCCCGGCGGAGGCGGAGGCGATGCCGCCGAAGCCGAACAGGCCGGCGACGATCGCCACGACCAGGAAGATGAGGGTCCAGTAGAGCATGGTTGTCTCCGGCGATTGAGGTGCCGGATCAACGCCGCGCTGCCGGTACGGTTCCGGCTCAACTCATCGCGGCATGCCGCCCCCTCAGACCGGGTCGAGATGCACGCCGCGGGTCACTGCCTGATAGGTCGCGACGGCGAGCGTGGTGGGCTCGAAGGGCTTGGTGATGATGAAGGCGGGCTCCAGGTCCTGGCCTGTCAGCAGTCGTTCCGGATAGGCGGTGACGAAGATCACCGGGGCCTGATGGGTGCGCAGGATGCGCGCGACGGCGGAGGTGCCATCGCCGCCCGCGCCCAGATTGACATCGGCCAGGACCAGGGAGGGCCGTTCCGCCGCGGCGATCGCCACGGCCTCATCCTCGGTGGAGGCGATGCCCACCACCTCATGGCCCGCGGCCTCGACCAACTGCTGCAGGTCGAGCGCGATGATCGGCTCATCCTCGATAATCAGCACCCGGGCCACGGCGCCGGCCCGCAGATGACCACGCGCGGCCTCCAGGTGTTGGGCGGCCTGATCCAACGGCAGATCGAGGGCGCGTGCCGCCTGCTCCGCCTCCAACTCCTCCAGCGAGGTCAGCAACAGCAGCATGCGCTGCGGCCGGCTCAGCCCGCCGGCGGCCAGATCCTCCGTCTCGGGCGCCGCCCCGGCGATGCGGCAGATCGCACCATATAGGGACAGGCGCGCCAGCATGGCCCCGTCGCGGACCCCCTCCACCGGCAACAGCCCCTGGCGCAACGCCTCGGCCACAAGGGCGTCCCCGGCGGATTGCGCACCGGTCAGCGCGCGGGCGAAGCGGCGGGCGTAAGGCAGCGCCGCGATCAGCGCCGTGCGATCCATCTCGCTCATCGCCTTGTCATCTCCAATTTTGGCGGCGGGCGCTGCCGCAACGTCTCAAGGGTTGATATGCAGGGTGTTGTGGATGAACAAGACAACTCCGGCGCCCAGCGCGCCGTGATCGCGCAATTGTTGCCGGAATTGCGCGCCGCCGCCCGGATGCTCACCCGCTCCCGCAGTGAGGCTGATGACCTGGTGCAGGAATCCGTGCTGCGCATGCTGCGCGGCCTTCCCGGCTTTAGCACACCGCCCGAACTGGCGCATGACCTGAAGGCGGCGCTGCGCCCATGGGGCCTGACCGTGCTGCGCAATACGTTCCGGGAGGGCTGGCGCCGCGCCAAGCGCGAGCGGGACCACCAGGACGCCCATCCGCCGGAGCTGGAACCCGGGCGCCCGACCGAACAGGAAAGCGCCCATCAGGTGCGTGACCTGGCTCGCGCCATGGCCGGCCTGCCCCCCGCGATGCGGGAGGCGCTGATGCTGGTGGCTGCCCGTGGCCTGACCCTGGAGGCGGCGGCCGAGATCTGCGGCGTGCCGGTGGGCACCATGAAGGCCCGTGTCTCCCGCGCCCGGCGCGCGCTTTCGGATGCTCTCGCGCCTGTGAACGGGTAACGCGTCCGCGATGCAACCATCCCGCCGGCCCATTCATTCAGTGGGCATAGAGGATGGAGCAAAAGCATGCCGAACGAGTTCCACGGACAGGTCATCGCCCTGCTTCCCCGCCTGCGCGTCCAGGCCCTGGCGCTGACCCGCAACCGCGCCGCCGCCGATGATCTGGTGCAGGATGCCGTGGCCAATGCGCTCGCCGCCCAGAACAGCTTCACGCCGGGCACCAATTTTCCTGCCTGGATGCATCGCATCCTGCGCAACCGTTTCATCAGCACCCTGCGCAAGCAGCGCGAGACGACGGATATCGAGGATGTGCCGGCGAGCGCCTTTGCCGTCAGTGCGACCCATGAGGACCGCCTGATCCTGAAGGAGCTGGGCAATGCGGTGAACCGCCTGCCGGCCGACCAGCGCGAGGCGCTGTTCATGGTGGTGCTGCAGGGCATGTCCTATGAGGATGTGGCGGAAGCCACCGGCTGCGCCGTGGGCACGGCGAAGAGCCGCGTCTTCCGCGCCCGCCGCCAGTTGCAGACCTGGCTGACTGGCGAGGAATCGGCGGAGGCCACCACCCCGGAGAACCGTACCGGGGAGAATCGCTACACCGGCCGCCCCGCAGCATCCGGCATGCGCCGGATGAGCGGCAAGTCAGGGGTTGGCGAACACCATCTGCTGGCTTAAGTCGGAATGATGGGCGCCGCCTCGCTACCTGGCGGCGCCGTCATCGGCGATGGACATGGACAGCAGCGACAGCAGCAAGCCCGCGCCCTCCCCCAGGCCCGCACGCCGCAAGGCGGAACGGAAGGATGGGGATGCCTTCGACCTGTGGCTTCAGCGTGGGCTGCACCAACTTTACGACGACGTCGCGGCGGAGCCGATTCCGCCCGAGTTGTTGCGCCTGATCGAGGAGGATCGGACGCGGCGCGGCAAATAGCCATGGCCGCTTCCGCCTGACGCCAGACCGCATGACAGATCCCGGCGTCACAGACCCAGGACTACCTGGCCCAGGACTACCTGGCCCCGGCCCGGCGGAACCGCGCATCCGGCCGCGAAGGTGGCGCATGCCGCGCCCTCAGGCCAGCCTGCGGGGCCGGCTGGCCTGCCTGCTTCTGATTGTCGCCTTTCCCGTCGTCGTCATGGTGCTGGCGGGCACCCATGCCGGCTATCAGGCCGCCATCCGCCAGGCGCATGACGATCTCGCCCTGGAACGCGACATGGTCGTGGGGCGCTTCACCAGTCGCTTCGCCACGGCGGATGCCGCGCTGCGCAGCCTCTCCGCCATCTGGCCGGAGGGTCGCCCTGGGGGTCGTGATGACTGTGGCGAATGGCTGGCCGGCATCGCCCCGGACGGGGTGGTGCTGGAAGTAGAATGCGCGGCGAATCGCGACGCAATGCCCGCGATCCCGGCAGAGGCTCGGAGCCGGCTCGCAGCCGCCAGTGAAACCCTGACGCTGGTCGGCCAGGGCGGGATGATCTCCCTGCTGCGGATGCTGCCCACCTCCGGCAGGCTGCTGGTGGCGCGTATCGCCACACCAGCCCTGCCGGCGGGCTTGCTGGTCTGGCTGGTGGATGGTGACCGCAGCAGTTGGGCGATGAGCGATGCGGCCGCGGAACTGGGACCTGTCGCGCCCGCCGCCGCCGCCGATGGCAGCCCGGCGATGAGCCGGCTGGCTGGGGTGGAGTTGGTCGCCGCGCGCGGCATGCTGGTCGCCCCGTCCCGGCTGGTCGTCGCCCGCAGGGCCGCCCCCATCCTCGCCGCCGCTCGGATTTCCGCCATCAGCCGGCTGGCGGAGGTGGGCGCGCTGCTCGCCCTGAGCCTGCTGGCCGTGCTGCTGGGTGCGCATTACGCGGTGACCCGCCCGCTCTCCCGCCTGCGGCGATCGGTGGCGCAGTGGCGCAGTGGCGCGGCGCCGCTGCTGATTCCCGGCGCTGCCGAAATGCCCGACGAGATCCGCGACCTGGCGGAGAGCTTCCAGGCCGGTGCCAGCACGCTGGCGGAGCGGGAGCGTGACCTTCAGGCGGCGATCGACCGTGCCGAGATCCTGGCGGCGGAGGTGCATCACCGCGTCAAGAACAACCTCCAGATCGTCAGCAGCCTGCTGGCGCTCCAGGCCCAGCGCGTGACCGATGGTCAGGCGCGCACGGAATTCGAGGCGGCGCGCGACCGCATCGGCGCGCTCGCCACGCTGCATCGCCACATGTATGCGCATCATGATCCGGAGGCGATCGACCTCGGCGCCTTCATCGCGGAACTCGGCGCGCAGCTTTTCGCCGCCATCGGCGACAAGCCGGGGCGCCGTATCGCGCTGGATGTCGCGGCGCCGGCGCTGCGGATTTCCTCCGACCAGGCGGTGCCGCTGGCGCTGATCATCACGGAGGCGGTCTCCGCCGCGCTGAAGCAGGGCTTTCCGGCTGGGCGGCAGGGCCGCATCGCCATCACCGTGGCGGCGGATGACAAGCGCGCCAGCCTGTCCATCGAGGATGATGGGGTGGTGCCGCGCCCGGATGACCAGCTTCGCGCCCTGCTGCTGCGCGGGCTAACCCGGCAGTTGGGCGCGGAGCTGACGCGTGCGGAGGCCGGGCTGGCGCTGGAATTCCCGCTGCGCCCGCCCACCCCGCGCCCGCCGCCGGCCCTCAGGCCGAAAGCGCCTGATTCAGCTCCGCCGGCCCCATCTCAGCAGGGGCCGTCCGCGCCCGCTTGACCAGCAGCTTGTTCAGCGCGTGGACATAGGCCCGCGCGCTGGCGACGATGGTATCCGTATCGGCGCCCTGGCCATCGACCATCTTGCCGTCCTCCTCCAGCCGCACCGTCACCCGCGCCTGGGCATCGGTGCCGCCGGTGACGGACTGCACGGCATAGAGCTTCAGGTTCACCTCATGCGGGAATGCGACCCGCAGCGCCGCGAAGGTGGCGTCCACGCCGCCATCACCGCCTGCCACGCCTTCCCGCACCTCGCCATCCACTTCCAGCGCGATGGAGGCGATGGGGCGAGTGTGCATGCCGGTGGAGACGGACAGGCCGGTCAGCTTGATGCGGTCATTGGCGCGGACGACCTCGTCATCCACCAGCGCCACGATGTCCTCGTCGTAGACGACCTTCTTGCGGTCGGCCAAATCCTTGAAGCGCTTGAAGGCGTCGTTCATGGCGTTGTCGCCGACCTCGTAGCCCAGCGCCTTCAGCTTGTCCTTGAAGGCCGCCCGGCCGGAGTGTTTTCCGAGTACCAGCGACGATTTCGTCCACCCCACGCTTTCCGGGGTCATGATCTCATACGTGGAAGAATCCTTCAGCATGCCGTCCTGGTGGATGCCGGATTCATGGGCGAAGGCGTTGCGGCCGACGATCGCCTTGTTGGGCTGCACGTCGAAGCCGGTGATGGTGGCCAGCAGGCGGGAGGTGCGCAGGATGTTCTTGGTCTGCACGCCGTTGCTCACCGGGATCGCGTCGTGGCGCGTGCGCAGCGCCATGGCGATCTCCTCCAGGCTCGCATTGCCGGCACGCTCGCCGATGCCATTGATGGTGCATTCCACCTGGCGGGCGCCGGCGCGGATGGCGGCGATGGTATTGGCCACTGCCAGGCCGAGGTCATTATGGTTATGGGTGGACAGCACCACGCGATCCGCCCCGGGCACCCTTTCGCGCACGGTCGAAAAAATGCGGAACATGTCTTCCGGCACCGCGTAGCCGACGGTGTCCGGGATGTTGATGGTGGTGGCGCCGGCCTTGATCGCGGCCTCGACGCAGCGGCAGAGGAAGTCCATCTCCGTCCGCGTGCCGTCCTCGGCGGACCATTCGACGTCGGCGGTGGCATTGCGCGCCATGGTGACGGAGGCCGTCACCATCTCCAGCACCGCCTCCGGCTCCATCCGCAGCTTCACCCGCATATGCAGGGGGCTGGTGGAGACGAAGGTGTGGATACGGCCGCGGGCGGCGCCCTTGATGGCGTCGGCCGCCTTCTGGATATCACCCGGGGAGGTTCGGGCCAGGCCGCAGACCACGGGGCCATCCTTGGCGAAGCGGCGGGCGATGGACTGCACGCTTTCGAAGTCACCCGGGCTGGCGATGGGGAAGCCGGCTTCCAGCACATCCGCGCCCAGCTCGGCCAGCGCCTCGGCCATACGCAGCTTCTCCTCCAGGTTCATGGAGAAGCCGGGGGATTGTTCGCCGTCACGCAGCGTGGTGTCGAAGACGATGACGCGGTCGGGGTCCATGACCCCGAAAGACGGGTGATTGATGGCCATTGGGGGCGTTCCTTGCTTCTGATTCGTCATGCCATGCGTGAGGGCAAAGCCGCCCCCAGGGTCCCCTGAGCGATACCAGCCGTTACCGACCGGAGCTTACGCCCAGGGGTGGCTAAGTCGAAGGAGAAGGAGCGCGCGCGGCAGCCGGCCGGCCCGGAGGGCGGCGGTCAGCTCGATACGGGCGGCGCGGGGTGTCATGGCTACGTTCAGGCTACCGGCGCGAAACCGTTCGCGCAAGCGCCTCGTCACGGAACGGTGCCGGGATCGGGGTCCCGGCCCAGGTCGTGGAGGCGATGGGAAAAGCCCCAGGGCGCGCCGAGACCCATCCACGTCAGCCGCCCCTGCTTCGCCTCCTCGGTCGATTCCAGCAGCGTCGGCATGAATTCCAGGGTCAGGGTCAGTGCCTGAAGGGCATCAACGCCGCAGCAATAGCGCCGGAAGGTCTCGGAAAGGCCCGTGACGGCGTAGCGGCAGCGCCAGGTTTCCCGGTCTTCCTCAACGAAGGGAATGCCGATGGCGACGCGGCCGCGCGGCGCGCCATCGACTTCGAACTGCACCGTCAGCAGGGTGCCCGGCCTGGTATCCTTGCCGGGACGCGCCTTCGCGGGGTGTTTCGCCATGCCGTGATTCCATTCCGCGCCAGGCACTGGCCTGCCGACCGATCCCGGATCACCATGGCGAAAATCATTTCGGAGGAACAGCGCATGGCGTTCAAGGTGGTGCTCGGCCGCAGGTTGCCGGAGGCGGGGATGGCGGTGTTCGCCGCGCGGCCGGAACTCGATCTGGTGGTGCTGGACAATCCCCCGGCGGCGGAATGGCACGCGGCCATCGCGGACGCCCATGGCACGCTGTGCTGGCTGGAGAAGATGGACCGCCCTGCCCTTGCCGCGGCGAAGCAGCTGCGCGTCGTCTCCCGCATCGGGGTTGGCTACGACACCGTGGATGTGCCGGCCTGCACGGAGCGCGGCGTGGCGGTGATGGTGGCGAACGGGTCCAACGACCTGTCGGTGGCCGAGCATGCGATGATGCTGCTGCTGACGGTGGCGCGGCGGGCGGTGGATATCCACAACCATGTGGCCGGCGGCGGATGGTGGCCGCCGGGCGGGCTGCGGATGGTGGATCTGGCCGGCAAGCGGGCCCTGGTGGTGGGCTATGGCCGCATCGGCACCCGCGTCGCGCAGTATCTCAAGGCGTTCCGGATGGATGTCGCGGTGATGGACCCCGGCTTCTCGCCGCACCGCATCGCCGCCGATGGGTTCCGGCCCGCGCGCGACCTGCATGCGGCGCTGTCGGACGCGGATGTGGTGACGCTGCACTGCCCCCTCTCACCCGCCACGCACCACCTGATAAACGAGGCCGCCTTCGCCGCCATGAAGCCCGGCGCCATCCTGGTGAACACGGCGCGCGGGCCGGTGGTCAATCAGGAGGCTTTGGTCGCCGCCCTGCGATCCGGCCAGCTGATGGGCGCCGGCCTGGATGTGCTGGAGGTGGAGCCGGCGACGTCGGGCAATCCGCTGCTGACCCTGCCGAATGTGGTCATCAGCCCGCATTCGGCGGCGAGCACGGAGGAGGGAATGAACCGCATGGCCCGGATTTCCGCGCAGAACATTCTGGATGTTCTGGATGGGAAGGCCGATCCCTCAATGATGGTGAATGCGGAGATTTTGCAGCGCGGCTAGCCGCAGGCCAGGCTCTCCACCACGCCGCCTTGCACCACGCCACCCGCCCGGTCGACCCGGTAATCCCGGGTCGCCGGCTGGTTCGGCGCCAGCAGCCGGATGGTCCGAATACCCGGCATGGCGCCAAGCGCCGCGCGCACCTCCGCCTCCGGCCGGCCGACCAGCGCCGGCAGCGCCTCCGCATGGTCGGCGCAGCGGCCACCGGCCGGGCCTTCGGACAAAGCCGGCGGCGGCAGGGCGCGGTCGCCGCGGGGCAGCGGTGCGGTGGCCGGTTCCGTGGCGCAGGCCGCGGCGAATCCAACCAGAAGCAAGGCAAGGCGCCTCATGCGGGGGCGTGTTCCTTCCACCAATGCCGTGCGATATCGGCGCGGCGGGCGATCCATACCTCATCCTTGTGCTTCGCCACATGCGCCAGGAAGCGGCGCAGCGCGGCGGCGCGGCCGGGGCGGCCGACGATGCGGCAATGCAGCCCCACCGACATCATCTTGGGCGCCCCCGCGCGGCCCTCCGCCAGCAGCAGGTCGAAGGCATCGGTCAGGTGGCGTTCAAAACCGTCCGGCCCGGCAAAACCCGGGGGCACGGCGAACTTCATGTCGTTGTTGTCGAGGGTATAGGGGATGACGAGATGCGGTTTCCCTTCCGCCGTCACGTAATGCGGCAGGTCGTCGTCATAGGCGTCGCTGTCATACAGGAAGCCGCCATGGCGGGCGACGAGGGTCCGCGTGCGGGGGCTGATGCGGCCGGTGTACCAACCAACCGGGGCCGTGCCGGTCAGCCGGGAAATCGTCTCGACGCAACGGGCGATCTCGGCGGCTTCCGTCGCCTCGTCCATGTTGTGGTAGTCGATCCAGCGCCAGGCATGGCTCGCCACCTCATGCCCCGCTTCCGCGAAGGCGCGCGCCGCGTCCGGGTTCAGTTCCAGCGCCCGGCCGACGCCATAGACCGTCAGCGGAAAACCCTGCTCCCGGAACAGCCGCAGCACCCGCCAGACCCCGGCCCGCGCGCCATAGTCGAACTGGCTTTCCACCGTGCGGTTGCGCTCGCCGAGGATGGGCGTGCCGCCCGGCACCTCATGCAGATACAGCTCGCTGCCCGCATCGCCATTGAGGACGGTGTTCTCGCCACCCTCCTCGTAATTCAGCACGAAGGACAGCGCGAGTTTCGCACCGCCGGGCCAGCGCGGGTCGGGCGGTGTGACGCCGTAGCCGGCGAAGTCGCGGGGGTAGTCGGTGTCGGCGGCGAGCTTGGTCATGGGCGCAGCGTCCGATGTGCGGCGCACCATGGTCAAGGGGCCAGGGGCAGGCGCAGCAGCGCGACCAGCCCCGGACCCTCCCCTTCCAGCTCCAGCGCCCCGCCATAGAGGTCCGCCGTCTCCGCCACGATGGCGAGGCCAAGCCCATGGCCCGGTACCGCCTCATCCAGCCGCCGCCCCCGCGCCAGCGCCGCGGCCCGTGCCTCCGGCGCCATGCCCGGCCCGTCATCGGCGATGCGGATCAGCAGCCGGCCTGCCTCCGCCCGCGCCGAGACCTGCACCCGGCCGCGCGCCCATTTGCAGGCATTGTCCATCAGATTGCCGGCCATCTCCTCCAGGTCGCCACGGTCGCCGGCGAAGTCGGGCGCGCCCTCCGCGGCGATCTCCAGCGTCACCGCGCGGTCGCGATGGGCGGCGCGCAGCACCAAAGCCAGGTCCTCCAGCACCGGGGCCACGGCGCAGCGGGCGCCGGGCAGGCCGGCGGTGGCGGCGGTGCGGGCGCGGCTGAGGTGGCGGCGGATCTGCGCCTCCATCCGCGCCACCAGCGCCGTGACCTGGGCATCACCCTCCGCCGCATTGCGCAGCGCGGCCAGCGGCGTCTGCAGCGCATGGGCCAGGTCGCCGGCATGGCGGCGGGCGCGGTCCAGCATCGCTTCCTTATGCGTCAGCAGGGCATTCATGCTGGCCACCAGAGGCGCCACCTCGGCATGCGGTGCCTCCGGCATGCGGGCGCGCTGGCCGCGCCGCACCGCATCCAGGTCCCGCCGCAGCCGGCCGAGCGGCGCCAGCCCCACGCCGATCTGCACCAGCGAGGCCAGCAGCAGCGCCAGGCCCAGCGCGGCGAGCGACAGCACCAGCGGCCGCACCAGCTCCCCCCGCGCGGCGGCGATTTCGGCAAGCGGCACCGCGACGGTGGCGGTCAGCAGCTCGGGCGATCCGGGGCTGGTGAAATCCTGCCGCAGGGTCAGCAGCGCCTCCCCCGCCGGCCCCTGCTCGCCCAAGATTTCCTGGTCGAAGAGGGAGCGAGAGCGCAGCAGGATCTCGGCGCCGGAGGTTACCTGCCAGTACCAGCCCGATAGCGGCTGTTCGAAGCGGGGCTCGGCGGGCGGCGCCTCCAGCGTCACGCGGCCGCTGGCATCCTCCACCTCCACCCGCGCCATAAGCGCCAGCAGCGCCGTGTCCATCTGCTGGCGGAAGCCGCGTTCCACGGCGCGGGTCAGCAGCCGGTCGATGGCGAAGCCGGCGCCGAGCAGCGCCGCCAGGATCGCCACCGCCCCCAGCACCGCCAGCCGCGCGCGCAGCGAACGCCGCATCAGGGCGGCGCCGCCAGCACCCAGCCCTGGCCGCGCAGCGTCTCGATCCGGCAGGGCGCGACCTTCCGCCGCAGGCGGCTGACCAGCACCTCCATGGCATTGAAATCGCGGTCGGAATCGCCGTCATAGAGCTGTTCCGACAGCTCCGTGCGGCTGACCACGCGGCCCAGCCGGTGGAGCAGGTAGGAGAGAATTCGCGCCTCATAGGCGGTCAGGCGCAGCGGCATGCCTTCCAGCGTGAAACCGCCGGTCTGGGCATCATGCTCCAGGGGGCCGCAGGCCAGGATGGGGGAGGCATGGCCGGCGGCGCGGCGGATCAGCGCGCGCAGGCGCAGCACCACCTCCTCCATCCGGAAGGGTTTCGTCAGATAGTCGTCCGCCCCGGCGCGGAAGCCGGCGACCTTGTCGCCCCAGGCGTCCCGCGCCGTCAGCACCAGCACCGGCATGGCCAGGCCGGCGGCCCGCCAGCCGGACAGCACCGCGATGCCATCCCGCTTCGGCAGGCCGAGATCCAGCACCACCGCCACATAGGGATTCTCGCCGCCGAGGAAGGCCGCCGTTTCCCCATCCGCCGCGTGATCGACGGCGAAGCCGGACTCGCGCAGCGCGGCCAGGATCTGCGCGGCGAGGGTCGCGTCATCCTCCGCCAGCAGCAGCCTCATTTGCGCGCCGCGATCATGCCGCTGCCCTCGACCAGAAGCATGCCACCATCGGTGGCGGAGACGCGGATGCGCAGCACGTCATTGGCGGGTGTCAGCCAGCGCAGCTCATAGGCCACGGAGGTCTCCTCATCGTCCCGCCCCGGCACCACCCGCGCCTCGATCATGCGGCCGTGATAGCGTTCGGCCACGATCTCCACCACGCGCGGCAGCGGCAGCAAAGGCTGCGCGGCCAGGGCGAGTGGCAGGACCAGAAGGGCGAGGGCGGCGCGGCGCATCATGCGCTTTCTATTGCAGGGCGCTGCCTGAACCCAGCCTGAACGGCGCGGTTCCGGCTGGGTTCAGGCGCGGTGTGGGAGAAGGCGGTCCCACCACGAGAGGAGAGTCTTCATGACCACCACCCATCTCCGCCGCGCCGCCCTGGGCCTGGCGCTGGCCGCCGGCCTCGCCGCCCCCGCCTTCGCCCAGGCGCCCGCCGCGCCGGCCACCACCCAGACCCCGATCGGCGCCATCGCCCCGGGCGGCATCGCCATCGAGGGCCAGGTCACCGACGTCTTCGGCAACCGCTTCGTGCTTCAGGACGCCACCGGCCGCGTGCTGGTGGAGGCCGGGCCGGATTGGTACCACCGCCTCGACATCCGGCAGGGCGAGCGCCTGCGCGTGATCGGCCGCCCCGATGGCGGCAGCTTCGACGCCTTCACCATCCGCCGCGAGGATGGGCGGGAGATCACCATCCGCCGCGCCGAGGGCAGCCCCCCCTGGGCCGGCCGCCCGGGCCGCGAGGCGCGCGAACGCCGGGACCGTGAGCGGCGGGAGGAGCGCCAGACGCAGGGTGGGATCGACGAGGCCGAGGCGCGCCGCGTGGCGGAGGCCGCCGGCTACCGCATCCGCGGCGATGTCGAGCGCAAGCGCCGGCATTGGGAGATCGAGGCCTTCAACCCGCGCAATGAGCGGGTGGAGATCCATATCGACCTGGCCGGGCGGATCACGCGGGAGGAATGGGACCGCGACTGAACAGACGTTTCCACCCCCGCGCCAGGCATCCCCGCTCAGGTGAGTGCACGACGATGACGCAAGACAGCCGTTTCACCCGCCGTGCCTGCCTCGGCGGCGCCCTGGCCGCCGCCGGGGCCGGGGGCGCCCTGGCCCAGGACCCCGGCGCCACCGGGCAGGACGCGATCCGGGGCCAACGGCAACCGGCACGCAGCCTGCGACAGCCACGACAGCCGCCGCCATCGGGGGAGCTGGTGCCCTTCTTCGACGCGCATGTGCATCTCAATGACGAGGCCATGCAGCTTGACCTGATGGCGCGGCATGGCGCGACGCGGGCCGTCGTCTTCTGGGGCCGGGCCAGTGACAACGACACGGTGGCGGCCGCGGCGCGCCGTCATCCCGGCCGCTTCCTCGCCTTCGCCTGCGTCTCGCCGGAGCGCCGGGACTATCGCGGGGCCTGGGACCGGCAGGACCCGGCGCTGCTGGCCATGCTGGATCGTCTGCTGGCCTCCGGCCAGTTCCGGGGCATCGGCGAGATCTCGGCGGCGCATTTCCCCTCGCCGGGGTTTCCGGAGGCGGATTACGACCTGGCGTCGCCGATCATGCGCGGAATCGTGGAACTGGCGCGTCGCTACCGGGTGCCGGTGATGCTGCATGTCGAGATCACGCGGTTGCGGGAGATGCAGGCCCTGCTGGCGGCCTATCCCGACGTTCCGATCATCTGGGCGCATGGCGGATACACGCCGCTGTTCCTGGCCCGCCGGCTGCTCGAACAGCATGCCAACCTTGTCTACGAGCTGAGTGCGCGCAGCTGGCCGAGGCATCCGCGCTCGCCGGACTACACCTTGCTGCGGGATGGTGCGGCCGTCTGGCCCGAATGGCTGCAACTGATCGAGGCGAAGCCGGACCGCTTCATCATCGGGACGGATGCCAGCCATCGCAGCCTGGACAGCGATACGATGAAGCATGCGAGCGTCCAGGCTTTCCTGCGCCAGTTGAGCCCCGCCGTCCGGGAACGGGTTGCCGAAGCCAACCTGCTGGCCCTGGTGCACCCTTCACCCTGATCGCGCCGCGCATCGGCAACGCGGCCCGATATTTCCTGCGATTTCAAGGGCGTGGCTGGGGGACCTGGATTCGAACCAAGACTGCCCGAGTCAGAGTCGGGAGTTCTACCGTTAAACTATCCCCCACGAAGCGGGGCGCCTGGGGCGCTTTGCGTCGGGAGCGGCGAACTAGCATGCGTTTTCGGGGCAGGCAACATGCGGCGTTGCAAAATGCCTTGCCCCTGCCGCCAGACCGCCGGATCATGCCCCCGGCGCAGGCCAGTCCCCCAGGCGGGGGCTGGGGCTGGGCCGCCGGAAGCCCCATCTGTACCGAGCCATGCCCGACGACGCTGCCTTTTCCCTGCCGCTGGCCTGCCCCACCGCCCTTCCAGGCGATGCGGCCGGCCGCGTGCTGGGATGGCAGCCGAATCCGGCCTCCGGCGCCTATGCCGCGCTCGATCTCGGCACCAACAATTGCCGGCTGCTGCTGGGCACGCCGACCTATGGCAGCGGGCCGGCTGGCTTCCGGGTGATCGACAGTTTCAGCCGCATCGTTCGCCTGGGCGAAGGCCTCGGCGCCACCGGCCGGCTGTCCGAACAGGCGATGGACCGCGCCCTGTCGGCCTTGCGGTCCTGCGCCCGGAAGCTGGAGCGCCGCCCGGTGCGCGCCATGCAGGCGGTGGCGACGGAGGCCTGCCGAAGGGCGGAGAACGGCCCCGCCTTCCTCGCCCGGGTCGAGGCCGAGACCGGCCTGCGGCTGCGCATCATCTCGGCGCGGGAGGAGGCGGAGCTGGCGATGGAAAGCTGCGCCCCGCTGCTGGAGGCCGGGGACCGCCGGGCGCTGCTGTTCGACATCGGCGGCGGCTCCACCGAAATCGCCTGGATCCGCATCCTGCCCGGCGGCCGGGTGCCGGAGCTGATCGGCACCATCTCCGTGCCCGTCGGCGTCGTCACCCTCTCCGAACGCTGCGGCCCCTCCTGCTTCACCGAGGCCGGCTTCCACGCCGTGGTGGATGAGGTGGCGGACAAGCTGCGCGGCTTCGATGCGGTGCATTGCATCGGGCAGGAAATCCGCGCCGGCGGCGTGCGGCTGATGGGCACCTCCGGCACCGTCACCACCCTGGCCGGCGTCGCCATGGCGCTGCCGCGCTACCGCCGGCTGCTGGTGGATGGCCAGGTGCTGGAAAGCTGCGTCGCCGACCAGGCGCTGGGCGATCTTTTCGCCCTCGGCCGGGCCGGGCTGGCCGCGCATCCCTGCGTCGGGCCGGAACGGGTGGATTTCGTGCTGCCCGGCTGCGCCGTCTATGCCGCCATCCGCCAGGTCTGGCCGGTGCCCCGGCTGACGGTGGCCGATCGCGGATTGCGGGAGGGGATTCTGCTGCGCCTGATGCGGCTGGACCGTGCCGCGCAGCGCCGCCCCGGGCGCGGCTTCTGGCCGGGCTGCGGCTGAGGGCGTAAAGCCCCACCCATGGCCAAACCCCCCTCCCCACCCGGAAAGCCGGGCCAAGTCCGCCAATTGGCCGACCGGCTGCGCACCTCCAAGGGCCGCACCATCGGCAGCCAGCGCTGGCTGGAACGTCAGCTCAACGACCCCTACGTGAAGGAGGCAAAGGCGCGCGGCCTGCGGTCCCGCGCCGCCTTCAAGCTGGAACAGATGGATGACCGCTTCAAATTGCTGAAGCCAGGCACCCGGGTGGTGGACCTCGGCGCCGCGCCGGGCGGCTGGACGCAGGTGGCGCTGGCCCGCGGCGCCCATCGGGTGGTGGGGATCGACCTGCTGCCGGTGGACCCGATTCCCGGCGCCATCCTGTTGCAGGGCGATTTCCAGTTGCAGGAGGCGGAACGCCAGGTGCTGGACGCGCTGGACGGCCAGGCCGACCTGGTGCTGTCCGACATGGCGCCCAATACCACCGGCCACAACGCCACCGACCATCTGCGCATCATGGCGCTGGCCGAGATCGCGCTCGATTTCGCCGGCCGCGTCCTGGCCCCCGGCGGCGGCTTCGTCACCAAGGTCTTCGCCGGCGGGTCGGAAAAGGACTTTCTCAATACGCTGAAGCGGGATTTCGTCACCGTCCGCCACGCCAAGCCGCCGGCCAGCCGCAAGGACAGCGCGGAGCTCTATGTGGTCGCGACCGGCTTTCGCGGAGCAGCTTCAACCGGCTGACATGAACCCGCCCCTGGACGCCGCCCCCGGAAGCGGTGTAGGCGGGGCCGCCAAGGTCGCGGATCGAAAGAGGTTCCCACCATGGCACCCCCAGATACAAACACTGCCCAGACGGGTACCACCGATCGCGAGGCCGCCTTCCGTGCGCGCTTCGAGGAGGCCTATGCCTTCGACGACGTGCTGCTCGTCCCCGCCTATTCCACCGTGCTGCCCAGCGAAACCGACACCCGCACGAAACTGACGCGGGAGATTTCGCTGAACATCCCGCTGATCGCCGCGGCGATGGACACCGTCACCGAGGGCAATATGGCGATCGCCATGGCCCAGGCCGGCGGGATCGGCGTGATCCACAAGAACCTGTCGCCGGAAGACCAGGCCGCCCAGGTCCGCCAGGTGAAGAAGTTCGAATCGGGCATGGTGGTGAACCCCCTCACCATCCATCCCGACCAGACGCTCGCCGAGGTGCGCGCGCTGCAGGACGCGCATCGCATCAGCGGCGTGCCGGTTGTGGAACGCGGCAGCGGGCGGCTGGTCGGCATCATCACCAATCGCGACGTCCGCTTCGCCACCGACCCCAATCTGCGGGTCTATGAGCTGATGACGCGGGAGGGCCTGGTGACGGCCGATGCCGATGTCACCAAGGACAAGGCGCGGGAGCTTTTGCACAAGCACCGCATCGAGAAGCTTCTGGTGGTGGACGACGCCTATCGCTGCGTCGGCCTCATCACCGTGAAGGACATGGACAAGGCCCAGGCCAACCCCAATGCGGTGAAGGACCCGATGGGGCGCCTGCGCACCGCAGCGGCGATCGGCGTGGGAGAGGATGGCTTCCATCGCGCCGGCCTGCTGGTGGCCGCCGATATCGACGTGCTGGTGGTCGACACCGCGCATGGCCATTCCGGCGGCGTGCTGCGCGCCATCGAGCGCATCAAGAAGATGTCGAACTCCGTGCAGATCGTCGCCGGCAATGTTGCGACGCCCGAAGGCGCGCTGGCGTTGATCGAGGCCGGTGCGGATGCTGTGAAGATCGGCATCGGCCCGGGCTCCATCTGCACCACCCGCATCGTCGCCGGCGTCGGCGTGCCGCAGTTGACCGCGGTGATGGAAAGCGCGGCCGCCTGCCGCGAGCGCGGCGTGCCGGCGATCGCCGATGGCGGCATCCGCTCCTCCGGCGACGTCGCCAAGGCGATCGCGGCGGGGGCCGATTGCGTGATGATGGGCAGCGTCTTCGCGGGCACCGACGAGGCGCCGGGCGAGGTGTTTCTCTACCAGGGCCGGTCCTACAAATCCTATCGCGGCATGGGCTCGCTGGGCGCCATGGCGCGCGGCTCGGCGGATCGCTACTTCCAGGCCGAAGTGGCGGACAAGCTGAAGCTGGTGCCGGAAGGCGTGGAGGGCCGCGTCGGCTACAAGGGTCCGGTGGGCACCGTGATCCACCAGATGGTCGGCGGCTTGCGCGCCGCCATGGGCTATACCGGCGCCGCCACCATCCCCGACCTGCAGACCCGTGCCAAGTTCCGCCGCATCACCAATGCCGGCCTGCGCGAGAGCCATGTGCATGACGTGGCGGTGACGCGGGAAGCGCCGAACTACCGGCTGGAGGGCTGAAAGCCGCTGGGGCCGGGCTAGACGTCGACCTTGTAGTTCAGGCCGATCTCATCGCCCGGCAACCCACGGATGCCCCAGGCGCTGCGTGGCGTCTCGAACAGGGTGATCTCGATATCATGCGGCTGGATGCCGGTGGCTTCCGGGATCCAGCGGTAGAAGGCACCAATGAGCGCTTTCCTGGCCTCCGGTGAGCGCCCTTCGAACATGCTCACTTCAATGACCACGTAGCGCTCCGACCGATCCGCCGGGTAGATGAAGTCGTCCTCGGTGGCCCCGAAACATCGAGGCCACCAGCCCTCCGGCCCGGCGATCAGCGCTGCGGCGGGATTTCGGAAATCCGCAGGGTCGCGCGCTGCGGCGCACCACGCTCGAAGGTGCCGATCCAGATGTTGTAGTTGCCGCTCTGCGGGCTGCGGAGGACGATGCCGGGGTTCACCCCGTCCAGATCGTCATTGCAGTGCCAGTTGCCGGCCGAATCGTTGATCACCAGCGTGGTGTCCACCGTGGCGACCACCGAGATGAACAGCGGGTACTGGCCGGAAGTATAGTTCAGGTCGACATCCGGCTTGGAGAAGTCGATCCAGCCGGAGCAGTCCGGGCCGATGCCGGTCGCTTCACGATCGCCACCCGCCTCCACCGGCACCTCCCGCGGATCAGGCTCGAAGCCGGCGCGCAGGTTGATGGTGGCGTAGCGCGGCTGGGCGCGCCAATCGGGGAACTGCTGCGCCTGCTGGGGCGGCGCCCCCTTCTGCTGCGCGAACGCGGCACCGGCGACCATCACGGCAACGGCGCCGGCGGCGAGAATGGACTTGAACATGTGTGGCAGGTCCCCTTTCTGGCCCGCTGGATGCGGGCTTGAGAGCTGAGTCTAGGCCGAATTCCCACCCTCGGCCCATGCGGGCAGAGGAAGCTGACGAAAAAATCATGGCGAAACCACGCTCATAATCCGAAACAGAGTTTCGCGACTGGGCGTCCTTCACGACAGGTTGGGCCTGCCATCGCGAAGCGGCGATGGACCGGCTATGCTGCGCCAACAAACATCGCTGGCGCCCCGCGCCCCTACCCTTCCCGCCCCCCGCCCAGGCCCGATCCCGCCCCGGCGCGCGGCCTGTCCGGATTCCCCCATGACCCCCGCCGCCCGCCTTGCCGCCGCCATCGACCTGCTCGCCGCCGTCGAGGCCTCTCCCCGCCGCCCGGCCGATGCCATCGCCAATGATTTCTTCCGCAACCGCCGCTACATCGGCGGCTCGGACCGCCGTAACGTCTCCGACCGCGCCTGGGGGGCGATCCGCCAGCGGCTGCGGCTGAGCTGGCACTTTGGCGAATTCGGCATCACCGCCCCCTCCGCCCGGCTGCTGCTGGCCGGCCATCTGATCCTGGCCGAGGGCTGGACGCTGGAGGGGGTGGAGCAGAACTATTCCGGCGAACGCTTCGCCGCCTCCCCCCTCTCGGTGGAGGAGCGCGGCGTGCTGGAGAAGCTGGTCGGCCGCCCGCTGGTGCTGCCGCGCATGCCGGACGGGCCGCGGCTGAACCTGCCGGAAT
The DNA here is from genome assembly GCF_019029495.1 of Falsiroseomonas oleicola. Classification (GTDB taxonomy): domain Bacteria; phylum Pseudomonadota; class Alphaproteobacteria; order Acetobacterales; family Acetobacteraceae; genus Falsiroseomonas; species Falsiroseomonas oleicola. The sequence goes on along the minus strand of NZ_JAERQM010000005.1, from coordinate 314,562 downwards.
GGGCGATGCCGGGCCTGATCCGCCGTTTCGGCGACGGCCTGGCGGCGGAAGCGGCCGCCATGGAACAGCCGGCGCCGCTCGACCTGCGCGCCAATCTGCTGAAGGGCAGCCGTGAGGCGGTGCTGGCCGCCCTGGTGGCGGAGGGTATTCCCGCGACCCTGACGCCGCTCTCCCCCTGGGGCCTGCGCATCGCCGACCGTCGCCCGGTCAGCGGCACCAAGACCTTCCTGGAAGGGCTGGTCGAGATCCAGGATGAGGGCAGCCAGCTGGTCGCGCTGCTGACCGATGCCCAGCCGGGCATGCGCGTGGCGGATTACTGCGCGGGGGCTGCCGGAAAGACCCTGGCGCTGGCCGCCACCATGGGCAATCGCGGCCATATCGTCGCCTGCGACACCTCCGCCTCCCGCCTCGAAGGCGCGGTGAAGCGGCTGCGGCGGGGCGGCGTGCACAATTCCGAATGCCACCTGCTCACCTCCGGCGACAAATGGCGCAAGCGCAGCTCGCGCAAGTTCGACCGGGTGCTGGTGGACGCCCCCTGCACCGGCACCGGCACCTGGCGGCGCAACCCGGATGCGCGAATCCGCACCAATGCGCGCGACCTGGCGGAGCTGGTGGCCAAGCAGGCGATGATCCTCGATGACGCATCTGAATTGGTGCGTCCGGGCGGAAGGCTGGTCTACGCTACCTGTTCCCTGCTGCCGGAGGAGGACGAGATGCAGATGGCGGGCTTCCTGGAACGTCACCCGGACTTCACCCCGGTGCCCTTCGCGGCGCTGTGGCCGGCGCTGCGCCCCGACATCGCCGCCCCCTGCCCAGGCCCCTACATGGCGCTGTCCCCGCACAGCCATGGCACGGACGGCTTCTTCGCCGCGGTGCTGCAAAGACAGCCCTCATGATGGCCATCCGCCGCGCCCGGCCGGGCGACGCGGCGGCGATCGCCGCGGTGCATGTGGCCGCCTGGCGCAGCGCCTATGCCGGCATCCTGCGGGAACAGTACCTGGCGAACCTCTCCGAGATCCGTCTCGGTGCCTTCTACCAGCGCGCCATCCTCGACCGGCAGGGCGGGCATGCGGTCTTCGTCGCCACGGCGCCCGATGCGGCGGGCGGCAGCCCCGTGGTGGGCTTCGCCTCCGGCGGCCGCGCCCGGCGCCCCGGCCTGGCGGAGGGTGAGGTGGAGACCCTCTATGTCCTGGACGATTATCGCGAGCGCGGCTGCGGCCGGCGGATGATGCGCGCCATGGCGGCGCATCTGCGCGCCATCGGCTGCCATTCCGCCCTGGCCTGGGTGCTGGAGGCCAATCCGAGCCGCTTCTTCTACCACCACCTGGGCGGCCACCTGTCGATGCGGGAGACGATTCGCGTCGGCGGCCAGCCGGTGGAGCAGATCGCCATGGTCTGGAACCCCATCGACACCCTGCTCGCCGCGACCGCCCCCGTGCAGGAAGGCCGGGTGCGGGAGGGAGACTGACCGCCCATCGCGGATTCCTATCACCACGAAAGGCATCGCCCTGCTACCGGCACAGCCGACCCGCGGTTAGCTTCCGGTCATCGAGACGCAGGCAGACAGGAGGTTCCGATGACCGATCAGGCCAAGATCACCGCCCCGCAGGAACTGGACCCGCAGGACCTGGCACGGGCGACCGGCGGCAGCTTCACCGACCGCTTCGGCACCGAGGGCGGCGACCACATCGCCACCGGCGACGGCATGGACAAGATCTTCGGCGGCGGCGGCAATGACACGATCAGCAGCGGCGGCGGCCAGGATGAGGTGCATGCGGGCGCGGGCGACGACTTCGTGGATGCCGGCGCCGGCGACGACAAGGTGTTCGGCGGCGAGGGCAACGACCTGATCCTGGGCGGCGATGGCGCGGATGAGCTGCATGGCGGCGACGGCCACGACCATCTGCGCGGCGGCGCCGGCCATGGCGACAAGGTCTTCGGCGGCGAGGGCAATGACACCTTCTGGTGGCAGGCCGGCGACGGCAATGACGAGTTGCATGGCGGCAATGGCGCCGACAACATCATGCTTCAGGGCGTGACCATGGAGCAGTTGCAGGCCGGGCTGCAGATGTTCGACAGCAGCAGCTACACCGTCACCGGCAACGCCATCGTCTTCCATGGCCCGGCCAATGGCCAGTTCGTGGTGAATGGCGAGGTGGTGAAGTTCTTCGACATGGAACAGATCACCATCGCCGGCTGATGCAAGGCGCGTGGGGGCGGCAGCGCCCCGCGCAGCCCTGGGCAGCGCCGAATCGACTTGTCGGCCTGCCGGCCCTGTGCTGATAGGCGCCATGACACAGGCCGCCCCCGACGCCGCTTCCGCCCCGGTCGCCCAGCACCACGACCGCATCCTCATCCTCGATTTCGGCAGCCAGGTGACGCAGCTCATCGCGCGCCGGCTTCGCGAATCCGGGGTCTATTGCGAGGTCTGGCCGTTCAACGCGGCCCCCGAGGCGCGCATCCGCGCCTTCGCCCCCAAGGGCATCATCCTCTCCGGCGGCCCCGCCAGCGTGACCGAGGAGGGCAGCCCCCGCGCGCCGCAGGCGGTGTTCGAGATGGGCCTGCCGATCATGGGCATCTGCTACGGCCAGCAGGTCATGGCGCATCAGCTCGGCGGGCTGGTGGAGGGCGGGCATCTGCGCGAATTCGGCCGCGCCCATATCGACGTGACCGGCGACTGCGCCATCACCCAGGGCGTCTGGGCGCCGGGCGCGCGGGAACAGGTGTGGATGAGCCATGGCGACCGCATCACCCGCCTGCCCGAGGGTTTTCGGGTTGTCGCGGCCAGCGAGGGCGCGCCCTTCGCCGTCATCGCCAATGACGAACGCCGCTACTACGGCACCATGTTCCACCCGGAGGTGGTGCACACCCCGCATGGCGCCGCCCTGCTGAAGAATTTTTCGCATATCGTCTGCGGCTGCTCGGGCGACTGGACCATGGGCGCCTTCCGGGCCGAGATGGTGGAGAAGATCCGCGCGCAGGTCGGCAGCGGTCGCGTGGTCTGCGGCCTGTCCGGCGGTGTCGATTCCTCGGTCGCCGCGGTGCTGCTGCATGAGGCGATCGGCGACCAGCTCACCTGCATCTATGTCGATCACGGGCTGATGCGAGCCAATGAGTCGGAACAGGTGGTCGCCACCTTCCGCGACCGCTTCAACATCAAGCTGGTGCATCGCGATGCCAGCGAGCTGTTTTTGGGCCAGCTTTCCGGCGTCACCGACCCGGAGCTGAAGCGCAAGACCATCGGGCGCCTGTTCATCGAGGTCTTCGAGGAAGAACAGCAGAAGATCGGCGGCGCCGACTTCCTGGCCCAGGGCACGCTGTACCCGGACGTGATCGAGAGCGTCTCCGCCACCGGCGGCCCCAGCGTCACCATCAAGTCGCACCACAATGTCGGCGGCCTGCCGGAGGGGATGCGCATGAAACTGGTGGAGCCGCTGCGCGACCTGTTCAAGGACGAGGTCCGCGTGCTCGGCCGGGAGCTCGGCATCCCGGAGGTCATCGTCGGCCGCCACCCCTTCCCCGGCCCGGGCCTGGCCATCCGCATCCCCGGCGAAGTGACGCGGGAGAAGGCGGATATCCTGCGCCATGCGGACACCATCTACCTGGAGGAAATCCGCAACGCCGGCCTCTACGACGCCATCTGGCAGGCCTTCGCCGTGCTGCTGCCGGTGCGGACCGTGGGCGTGATGGGCGATGGCCGCACCTATGACAGCGCCTGCGCGCTGCGGGCGGTGACCAGCACAGATGGCATGACGGCGGATGTCTATCCCTTCAGCATGGAGTTTCTCACCCGCGTGGCGGGTCGCATCGTGAACGAGGTGCGCGGCATCAACCGTGTGACCTACGATATCACCAGCAAGCCGCCGGGCACGATCGAGTGGGAGTGAGGACCGGGGCCACCATCGACCGCTCTAACCCTCAAAAATCGCCACTGCCCGGCACCAGCCGCCAGAGGCCCGGTGGATTTTCACCGGCAGGCAGCTCACGGTGAAGCCGCTCGCCGGCAGCCGGTCGAGATTGGTCAGTTTCTCGATCTGGCAGTAGCCGGCCTCCCGCCCCGCCTTGTGGCCTTCCCAGATCAGGCTGGCATCGCCGGTGGCGGCAACCCTGGCCTGGGTATGAACGAAGGGCGCGTCCCAGGACCAGCCATCAGTGCCGACCACCCGCACGCCGCGCGCCGTCAGCCATAGCGTCGCCTCCCGCCCGAAGCCGCAGCCGCGGGAGACATAGTCCGGCCGCCCGTAGCAGGCGCCGGCGGAGGTATGCGCCAGCACGATATCGCCAGGCTGAAGCCTGTGGCCGATGGCAGCCAGCGCGGCCTCCATCTCCGCCGCCGTCACCACATGCCCATCGGCGAACTCGGAAAAATCCAGCCGCACGCCCGGGCCGATGCACCAGTCGAGCGGCACCTGGTCGATGGTCAACGCCGGGGCGCCGCCATCCATGGTGCTGGCATAATGCCAGGGGGCGTCGAGATGGGTGCCGTTATGGGTGGAGAGCCGCACCCATTCCATCGCCCAACCCTCCCCGCCCGGCAGTTGGTCCGGGGTGATGCCGGGGAAGAAGGACACCAGTTCCGCCGCCGATTCCGCATGGCCGCGATAGTCGATGCTGGGGCCATAGCCCGGCGGGTCGGCCGCCACCTCGTTCTGCAGCGGCAGGGAAAGATCGACGATGCGGCGCGGCATAGGGGGCGTCCTCCGGGATTGCGGGAAGCCTAGGATGTTTCCCCAGACCCCGGAAACGCTCCAGCCCTCTCAATACAGATGGGCCTCATAGGCATGGGCGATGCGGGTCTCCGCCTCCTCGACCCCGATCTTGCGGGTCTGGCTGGCGAGAATGCGGCCGAGGCTCGGGATCTCGCCCGGGCGGGCGTGCCGCGCCGGGTCCCACAGCGCGCTGCGCTTCAGCGCCTTGCCGCAATGGAAGAACACCTCCTCCACCGTCACCTCCAGCGCGCTTTTCGGCAGGCGGTCATTCGCCGTCATCGCCTGGAGCGTGACGGGGTCGGTGGTGAAGGCGGCGCGGCCGTTCACCCGCAGCGTCTCCAGCACCCCGGGCACGAAGAACAGCAGCCCGATCTTTGGATTGCTCCGCAGGTTGTTCAGGCTGTCCACGCGATTGTTGCCGGGCCGGTCCGGCAGCAGCAGGCGCCGGTCATCCAGCACCACGACGAAGCCGGGCGCGTCGCCGCGCGGGGAGGAATCGCAATTCCCCTGCCCGTCCGCGGTCGCCATCACCAGGAAGGGCGCGCGGGCGATGAAGGTCCGCGCATGGGCATCCAGATGGTCGAGTTGCTTCTCGACGGCGAGTGTCGCCGGCGCCGGATAGATGTCGCGAAGGTCGTCCATGCGCAGTTCCCCTCAGCTCGGCGTGACGCCGGAGGCGCGGACCACCGGTGCCCATTTCGCCAACTCACCCCGCACGAAATCGGCCGTGCCCTGCGGCGTGGTCCCGGTGACCGCCGGCTGGCCCATCTCCGCCAGACGATGCACCACATCGGGCTCCGCGACGATGGCATTCAGCGCGGCATTGAGCGCGCCGATGACCGGCGCCGGCGTGCCGGCCGGGGCGAACAACACGTTCCAGGTATAGGCCTCGTAGCCCGGCAGGCCGGCCTCCGCGAAGGTCGGCACATCGGGCAGCGCCGCCGCGCGATCCGGCGTGGCGATGGCGATGGCGCGCAGCCGCCCATCCCGGACATGGGGCGCGACGGAGGCCAGGGCGTCGGTGGCGAACTGCACCCGCCCGGCCAGCAGGTCGGCGGTCATGGGTGCCGAGCCGCGATAGGGCACATGCGTCGCCTGGGCGCCGAGCCGCTGCATCAGCAGCACGCCGGCCAGATGCCCCATCGAGCCGGTACCGGAGGAGCCGTAGTTGAGCTGGCCCTGGCGTTCGCGCAGCAGCGCGATGAAGGCCGGCAGGTCCCGCGCCGGCAGGTCCGGATGCACGACGACGATGATCGGCACCCGCGCGAACTGGGCGATCGGCGCGAAATCCGCCACCGGATCGAAGGGCAGGCGGGTCTGCAGCGCCGGGTTCACCGCATGGGTGGTGGCCGTGCCGATCAGCAGCGTGTGGCCATCCGGCGCGGCCCGCGCCACGGCCTCCGCCGCGATGGCGCCACCGGCACCGGGCCGGGCCTCGACCACGAAGCTCTGGCCCAGGCGTGCGGTCAGGCGTTCGGCGATGATGCGCGCGACGATGTCGGTGGGCCCACCCGCCGAGAAGGGGATGACAATGCGCACGGGGCGCGAGGGATAGCCCGTTTGGGACATCGCGGCGCCGGGCAGGCCGAGCCCGGCGGTGGCAAGGGCGGTCAGTGTCTGGCGTCGGCTCAGCATGGCCGGATCCTCCTCATGGGGCGCAGAGGGCATCCTCACGCCCTGCGTCGGCCTGTCAACCATCTGGGACACAATCGGGATGGCAGCATCGGGCCGGCGAAGGCCCAGACACGAAAAACCCCGCACGCGGCGGGGCTGACGGACGGATCAGGGTTTTGAAGAAAAGATGGTCGGAGCGGCGGGATTCGAACCCACGACCCCCAGTCCCCCAGACTGATGCGCTACCAGACTGCGCTACGCTCCGACTGCGGCGGCAATAGCATCGCGGGACGGTTGCCGCCAACCCCCAGGCCGCGGGTTTCGGTGCGGCTCAGACCCGCGCGACCAGCGCCCGCAACTCATGCGCCAGGCGCTCCAGCGTATCCAGCGCCTCCCGCACCGGCTCGGGCGCATCGGCCTCGTCCAGGTCACCCAGCGGCAGTTCCGGCGCGGCGCCGGCCTCCTCCAGCCCCCCCTCGCGCAGCAGGCGCTGCACGCCCTTGATGGTATAGCCCTGGGTATAGAGCAGGTCGGAGATGCGCTTCAGAAGCCCGATATCCTCGGGGCGGTAGTAGCGCCGGCCGCCCCCGCGCTTCAGCGGCTTGAGCTGGGGGAACTTGGTTTCCCAGAACCGCAGCACATGCTGCGGTATCTGGAGGTCGTCCGCCACCTCGCTGATGGTGCGGAAGGCGGTGGGCGCCTTGCGCGGCCGGGCGCGGGTGGCGTCACCCTCCAGCGTGTCGTCGCTCATGCGTCGTCATCGGCGCTGCCGCCGATGACCTGGCCCGGATTCAGCCGGGCCTTGAGGACGTGGGAGGGGCGGAAGGCCAGCACCTTGCGGGGCTGGATCGGCACCTCGACACCGGTCTTCGGATTGCGGCCGACGCGGCGGCCCTTCTGGCGCACGACGAAGGACCCGAAGGCGGAGATCTTCACCGCCTCCCCCGCCTCCAGCGCCACGGACATGCGTTCCAGCACTGTCTCCAGCAGATCGGCACTCTCGTTGCGCGAGAGTCCCACCTGCGCGTAGATCGCCTCCGCCAGATTGGCCCGCGTGATCGTCGTCATGCCCCAGCAGGTCCCCGCAACCCCTTCAAGACACAACAAAGCCGGGATTACACGGGGTCGTCAACCATGGGTTTGCGACGGCTGGCGGAACATCCTGCGACAACGTCTCAGCCTAGGCGAAGAACGACTTGTTATCGCTCAGAAACGCGCCAGCGCCGCGCCCCAGGTGAGGCCACCGCCGATCGCCTCCATCAGCACCAGGTCGCCCTGCTTGATGCGGCCATCGCGGGTCGCCTCGGCCAGCGCCAAGGGGATGGAGGCGGCGGAGGTATTGGCATGGCGGTCGACGGTCACCACCACCCGGTCCAGCGGCAGGTGCAGCTTGCGGCCCATCGCCTCGATGATGCGGATATTCGCCTGGTGCGGCACCAGCCAGGCCACATCGTCATAGCCGAGGCCATTGGCCGCCAGCGCCTCATCCACCGCCGAGGCCAGCTTGGTGACGGCGTGCTTGAACACCTCCCGCCCCGCCATGCGGACCACCCCGGTGCCGCCGGTGGAACCGGCGCCGCCATCGACCTGGAGGATGTCGCCATGCCGGCCATCGGCGTGCAGATGGGTCGACAGCAGGCCGCGATCTCCTTCCCCAGCCTGGGCCGCGCGCAAAAGCACCGCGCCGGCACCGTCGCCGAACAGCACGCAGGTGCCACGGTCGGACCAGTCGAGGATGCGCGAATAGATCTCGGCGCCCACCACCAGCACGCCCCGGGCCTGGCCGGCCCGGATCATCGCATCGGCCACCGACAGGGCGTAGATGAAGCCGGTGCAGGCCGCCGCCAGGTCGAAGGCGAAGCCCCGCGTCACGCCGAGTCCGCCCTGGATGCGGGCGGCGGTGGAGGGGAAGGCGCTGTCGGGCGTCGCTGTCGCGACGATCACCCCATCGACATCGTCCACCGTGGCGCCGGCCTGGGCCAGCGCGTCGCGGCAGGCGGCGATGCCCATGGCGGAGGCGGTCTCGCCCGGTGCGGCGAAATGCCGCTGGCGGATGCCGGTGCGCTCCACGATCCAGGAATCGCTGGTCTCGAGGTTCTTTTCCGCGGCCAGCGCGTCATTGCTGACGGATCGGGCCGGCAGGTAGCCACCGGTGCCGGCGATCACGCCACGAATCGACGCCGGAGTCCCTGTGGCCACAGACATGTCGGAGCTTTCTAGCGGGAGGTGGCGGCAAGCCGCGGGGTGGGGCTGGGCAGCAGCGCCAGGCCTTCCCGAATCCGGTCGTTGAAGCGGTGCGTGACCATGTCCATCGCCACGTCCACGGCATGGGCGAAGCCGACGGCATCCGTGCCGCCATGGCTTTTCACCACCACGCCATTCAGCCCGATCAGCACCGCGCCATTGTAGCGCCGCGGGTCCATCCATTCACGCAGCCGGTCCAGCGCGGGCCGGGCCAGCACATAGCCCATGCGGGCAGGGATGGAGCTGGTGAAGACCTGGCGCAGCAGGTCGCGCATCAATTTCAGCGCCCCCTCCCCGGTCTTCAGCGCCACATTCCCGGTGAAGCCATCGGTGACGATCACATCCACCGTGCCGGCGGCGATGTCATGGCCTTCGACGAATCCCCGAAAGTTCGGGGCGAGATGGCTCAGCCGCAGCGTCTCCGCCGCCAGCCGCACCCGCTCATCGCCCTTCAACTCCTCGGAGCCGACATTGAGCAGGCCGAGGGTCGGGTTGGTCAGGCCGAGCACGGCGCGGGCGAAGGCATCGCCCATGACGGCGAATTCGATCAGGTTGCGCGAATCGCATTGCAGATTTGCGCCGAGGTCCAGCATGACCACGTCGCCGCGGGCAGAGGGGCCGATGGCCGCCAGCGCCGGCCGGTCGATCTCCGGCAGCGTCTTCACCACGATTTTCGCGAGTGCCATCAAGGCGCCCGTGTTGCCGGCGGAGACGACGCCGGAGGCCTCGCCCTGCGCGACGGCATCGATGGCGACGCGCATGGAGGACCCGCGCACGCGAAGCGCCGCGGTCGGCTTCATGTCGCCCGGAATGGATTCCGGCGCATGGCGCAGCAGGCAGGCCTTGGCGGCACGCGGCCGCCCGGCCAGCAGGGCACCCAGCCGCGCCTCATCGCCGGTCAGCAGAAAGCGTGCCTGCGGATGACGTTCCGCGGCCAGCTCCAGCCCATCCAGCACGGATTCGGGGGCGTGGTCGCCACCCATCGCGTCGATCGCCAGGGCGAAGGCAGCTGCCTCCCGCCCCGCAAGGACCTTTCCCGCCACCTTCAGAGCCTGCTTCCCAATGTGCGGGTCAGACGCGAACGACGCCCTTGGCCTTGTCCGCCGCCATCACTTCACGACCGTCGTAATGGCCGCAATGGGAGCAGATGTGGTGCGGGCGCTTCAGCTCGCCGCAGTTCGAGCATTCCAGATGCGCGGCGGCGGTCAGAGCCTGATGGCTCCGGCGCATGCCGGCGCGGGAGGGCGAAACCTTTTTCTTCGGAACGGCCATGGTGCCGAGCCTTTCTCATCAACAGGCTGAAATATCAGCGGAGCGGGGGGCCTTAGCATCGCGCAGCCCGTTGGCGCAAGCCGCCCGCCCCGCTCTGCCCTCAGTTCCGTTTCAGGCGGGACAGAGCGGCGAAGGGGTTTGGACGTCCCGCGGGGGTATCGTCGATCCCGGCCTCCGGCTCAAGCGGCCCGTCCTCGGATTCCGCTGCAAGCTCGGGCGGAATCGCCGCATCCGGGGCGCGCGGCCAAGGATCCAGGGCCAAGGCGAGCTGTTCGGCGACGACTTCCCCGAGATCGACCGAGTCGCCATGGGTCTCGATCTCATCCGGGCTGTCCGGATCGTCATCCGTCGCCGGCGTGCCCGGAGGCAGGATACGCAGGTCGAGCGGCGAATCGACATGCTGCGCCACCGGCTCCAGCGTCACCACGCATTCCTGGATCACATCGGCCTCCAGCCGCCCTTTCAGGCGGATGACCCCGCCGGATTCGGGCATCAGCGTCACCGTGGCCTCCAGCCTTTCGACACCCGGGATCGCGAAGCGGGTGGCCAGGGCGGCGCATTCGGCGGCATTGGCGCGCAGCGTGACGCTGCGGGGCGCGGTCAGGCCCAGGCGGTAGGGGCGCGGGAATTCCGGGATCATGCCGGCACCTCGACATCGAAGCGGGCCCGGCCGCGGGTAAAATCGGCCATGGCCTGGGGCGCCAGCCGCTCGGCCAGGGCCTGGGCATAGCTGGCGAGACGGGCCGCGGCGCCTTCCGGCACCACCTCCCCCCGCCAGATATTGCGGGTCAGCGCCGCTTCCAGCGCCGCCAGGTCGCCAGCATCGATCGCCGCCTCATAGGCTGCGGCGCGGCCGTGGAAGGCCTCCCACATCCGCTTCACGCGCTTGCCCACCACCAGGTCGCCCACCCCCATCTCCCGCAGGTTCACATCCATATCGGCGAACATGGCGTCGAACACCGCCTGGGCCAGCTTCGGGCCCTCGGCCGCCGCGTCGCGCCGCAGCCGGCGGATCAGCAGGGCCACATGCAGGGAAACCAGGTCGAAGCGCCCGTCCAGCGTGTCCGGCACGCCGAGTCCCGCGAAGAAGCCCGGGCGGCGGGCGGCGCCGACGGCGGCGGAATACAGTTCGAACCCCGCCCGCTCATGCGGCTTGCGCGTGAAAAACCCGAGCAGGCCCATATCCACTCCCGTCCTCATGAAGCCGCCGGGCTGCGCGGCCGTTGACCGCGCCCCGCCAGGGTGGCATTGCCGGCACATGGAGCGCCCCATGCACGCGGTCAACATGTTGCGGCCCTTGGTGGCCCGTCAAACCCGACGCCTTCCGGGCGCCGCCCTGGCGCTGTCCGCCCTGCTGGCGACCGCCGGGTGTTCCTGGATGCCCTCCGTCCCCGGTGCCGGCCTGTTCGAAAGCCCCCGGCAGATGCGCGGCCATGCGGTGGAGGAGGAGACGCTGGCGCAGATCACGCCGGGCGTCAGCAGCCGCGCCGATGTGGAAGCCGCGCTCGGCTCCCCCTCCGCCACCGGCACCTTCGACAATGGCGTCTGGTACTACATGAGCAGCGTCACCCGGCAGCGTCCCGGCCGGACGCTGGCGGTGGAGGATCAGCGCGTCGTCGCCATCCATTTCACGCCCGAGGGCGTGGTGCGGGACATCCAGCGCGTCGGGCTGGAAGACGGGCGGAATGTGCAGGTGGTCAGCCGCATCACCCCCTCCCCGGGCAATGACCGCACCATCCTCCAGCAGTTGTTCGGCAATATCGGACGACTGGCGCCGGGCGTGGGCGGCCAGACCAACCAGACCATCGGCGCGCCGAGCCGCTGAGGCGGCCCGGCGCGGACCCCCTCAGCGCTTCCAGCGGCCCGGAAAGGGTATCGGCTTGGTCGTCGCGCCCTTCGGCGCCGGCGGCAGGCTCTGGGTACGGAACACCGTCTTCTTGAAGCTGGGACCCTGCTTCGCGGTGGGTGCCGGTGCGGGCGGCTTCGGCGGCGGGGTGGTGGATTTCGGCACGCGCCCCTGCGCCACCTCCGCCAGCGTGGTCAGCAATTCCCGCGCCGCGCGCATCCGCGCCTCATAGGGCATCTCCTGCGCCCAGGCGAGCTTCTGGTCCGGCCGCAGGCGGGCAAAGCCCTGCTGGCCCGTCACCCATTCGATCAGTCCCGGCGGGTTCGGGAAGCGGTTGCCGCGGAAGGACAGCACGATGCCCTTCGGCCCGACATCCAGCTTCTCCACCCCCACCTGACGGCACAGCGCCTTGAGCCAGACCACCTGAAGCAGCGTCTCGGCCTCCGCCGGCAGCTTGCCGAAGCGGTCGGCGAGCTCGGCGCCCATGGCGTCGATCTCGGCCTCGGTCTGAAGGCTGCCGATGCGGCGGTACAGGCCCAGGCGCACCGGCAGGTCGCGCACATAGGTCTCGGGCAGCATCACCGGCAGGCCGAGATTGATCTGCGGCGTCCAGTCACGATCGTCCCGCGCCTCATCCTCGCGCGCGCCGGATTTCAGGTTCTGGACCGCATCCTCCAGCATCTGCTGGTACAGCTCGATGCCCACTTCCCGGATATGGCCGGACTGTTCATCGCCCAGCAGGTTGCCGGCGCCGCGGATGTCGAGGTCGTGGCTGGCCAGGGTGAAGCCGGCGCCGAGATTGTCCAGCGTCTGCATCACCTCCAGCCGCTTCTCCGCCGCCGCCGAAAGCCGGTGCGTCTGCGGCCAGGTGAGGTAGGCATAGCCGCGCAGCTTGCCGCGCCCGACCCGGCCGCGAAGCTGGTAGAGGCCCGCGAGGCCGAACATGTCGGCGCGGTGGATCAGCAGCGTGTTCACCGCCGGCATGTCCAACCCGCTCTCCACGATATTGGTGGAGAGCAGGATGTCGTATTTCTGGTCGCCGAACTCCGTCATCACCCGTTCGAGCTCGGTCGGCGCCAGCCTTCCATGCGCCTCGGCGATGCGGGCCTCCGGCACGATTTCCGCCAGGCGTTCGCGCAGCCGCGGCAGGTCCTCCAGGCGGGGGCACACGCAGAACACCTGCCCCCCCCGGAAACGCTCGCGCAGGATCGCCTCGCGGATCACGACGCTGTCCCAGGGCGTGATGAAGGTGCGCACGGCGAGGCGGTCGACGGGCGGAGTCGCGATCACGCTCATCTCCCGCACGCCGGTCAACGCCAGTTGCAGGGTGCGCGGGATGGGCGTCGCGGTCAGCGTCAGCACATGGACGTCGGCCTTGAACTGCTTCAGCCGTTCCTTATGCGCGACGCCGAAATGCTGCTCCTCATCGACGATGACGAGGCCGAGATCGGCGAACTCGATCGACTTCGCCAGCAGTGCATGGGTGCCGACGACGATGTTGATCGTGCCGTCCTTGACCCCGTCGCGCACCGCCTGCGCGTCCTTGGCATTCACCATGCGGGAGAGCTGGGCGACCTTGATCGGCAGCCCCTCGAAGCGCGTCGAGAAGATGCGGAAATGCTGGCGGGCGAGCAGCGTGGTCGGCACCACCACCGCCACCTGGGTGCCGGACATCGCCACCGCGAAGGCGGCGCGCAGCGCCACCTCGGTCTTGCCGAAGCCGACATCGCCGCAGATCAGGCGATCCATCGGTCGGCCGGCGGCGAGATCCTCCAGCACATCGGCGATGGCGCGTTGCTGGTCTTCTGTCTCGGCGAAGGGGAAGCGGGCGCAGAACTCGTCCCAGGCGCCTTCGGGCGGGATGGCGGCCGGCGCATCGCGGGTCTGGCGTTCCGCGGCGATGCGGATCAGCGCCGCCGCCATGTCCTGGATGCGGTTTTTCGCCTTGGCCTTGCGCGCCTGCCAGGTGGAACCGCCCAGCTTGTCGAGCGCGACGCCGGCGGCTTCGGAGCCAAATCGCGAAAGAACTTCGATGTTCTCAACCGGCAGGAACAGCTTGTCGCCGCCGTCATAGATCAGCCGCAGGCATTCATGCGGCGCCTCGCCGATGCGGATCGTCTCCAGCCCGTCATAGCGGCCGATGCCATGGTCCTGATGCACCACCAGGTCGCCCTGGGCGATTTCCGTCGCATCGGCGATGAACTGGTCGGCGCGCTTGCGGCGGCGCGGCGGGCGGGCGATGCGTTCACCCAGCAGGTCCTGCTCGCAGACCAACGCCAGGCCGTCGGCATGCTTGTCGGAGGGCGCGACGAAGCCCCGCTCGATGCCGACGATGGCCAGTCCGACGGTGCCCAGCTTCAGCTTCTGGACGTCGAGAAAATGGTCCACCGGCTCGGCAGGGACGTTGTTCTCGCGCAGCAGGTTGCCGAGCCGCTCCCGCGACCCGCGGGTCCAGGCCGCCAGCACCGGGCGCATGTTGCGCTTCGCCAGGGCGGCAGCGTGTTCGCCATAGGCCTGGAAGACGTTGCGCCCCTCGGCGCGCACATCGTTGAACATCCGACCGAGCCTGCCGCCGGCATCCAACCCCGCCGCATGTTCCGGCTGGTCGAAGGGAGAGAACCGAAAGACCCGGGCCTCCTCCAGCATCTCGATCCAGCCATCATGGTCGATATAGAGGCGGTCCGGCGGGGCGGGGCGGTAGGGCACCTCGCCATCCCGGGTCGGCATGCGCCGTGCCTCGTAATGGTCCGCCACCATTTCCAGCCGCGCGGTCAGCACGTCTTCCGCCTGATGGTCGAGGGAGACGGAGACCCCCTCCCCCAGATGGTCGATCAGCGTCTCCATCCGGTCGTGGAACAGCCCGGCCCAGTGCTCCATGCCCGGATGGCGGCGGCCGGCGGAGATGCTGACATAGAGCGGGTCCTCCCCCGCCGCCGCGCCGAACAGGTCGCGGTAGCCGGAGCGGAAGCGGCTGATCGAATCGGCGTCGAGGAACACCTCCCCCACCGGCCGCAGCACCAGCGCATCCACCTTGTCGCCGCTGCGCTGGGTGGCGGTGTCGAAGGCCCGCAGATCCTCGATCTCATCGCCGAAGAAGTCGAGGCGGACGGGCTCGCTATGGCCGGACGGGAACAGGTCCACGATGCCGCCGCGCACGGCATATTCGCCGTGCTCCATGACGGAGCCGGTGCGGTGGTAGCCATTGGCTTCGAGGAAGGCCGTCAGTTTCTCCGGCTTCACCCGCCCGCCGCGCTTCAGCGCGAGCGTCGCGCCCTGGAAGGAGGCGCGCGGCGGCACTTTTTGGACCAGGGCGTTGACGGTGGTCAGCAGGATGCGCGGCGTGGGGCCGGGCTCCGCAAGCCGGGTCAGGGTGGCGACGCGTTCGGACACGATCTCGGGATTGGGCGAGACGCGGTCATAGGGCAGGCAGTCCCAGGCCGGGAAGCGCAGCACCTCCACATGCGGGGCGAAGAAGCCCAACGCCTCCGCCATCCGGGCCATGCGGGCGTCGTCGCGGCAGACATGCAGCACCGATCCGCTGGATTCGGCGCGGCGCCGCGCCAGCAGAAGGGCATCGAAGCCTTCCGGCGCGCCATGGACCGTCAGGATGTTCATGGACGCAGATGCGGCGGCAGGCCGGCGCCCGATTCGTTGCACTCCACCAGCATGCGGGCGAGCAGCGGGCCGGCGACCTCGGCCGGGATCGGCCGGCGCTGCATCAGCCAGTCGGCCAGGTCCACATCCGGCAATTCCAGGATCTGCTCCAGCTCATCCAGTTCCTGCTCGGTGAAATGGGCGATGTGGCGTGCGACGAAGGCGCCGACCATCAGGTCGGTCTCCTTGGTGCCACGGTGCCAGGCGCGGAAATTCAGCCGGCGGCGGCGTGGATCGAGCTCGGGGGCATTTTCGGTCAGCTTGAGGCTCTCGGCGTTCTGGGACATGTCGGCGCTCGCGATGCGCGCTGTCATATAGAGGCCCATGGGAATCCTGTCAGCAACCCGGCCCGACGAGGCGCCGTCTTATGTGAAGCCCCTGCTCGACCCGATCGACGGGTTGCCGGGCGTGGGCAAGACCATGGCCGCCCTTTTGGCCGAGGCGGCGGGGGGCACCCGCGTCTTCGACCTGCTGCTGCATTTGCCGGAGCGGGTGGTGATCCGCGCCCGCGCCGCCACCCCGGCCGAGGCGCCACTCGACCAGGATTGCGTGCTGGAGGCCGTGGCGCTGGGCCATCGCGCCGCCCGGTCCGGCCGCAGCCAGCGCCCCTATGTGGAGGTGCGGGCGGAGGTTGCGGGCCGGCCGATCACCCTGCGCTTCATGAATGGCCGGCTGCCCTGGATTTTGAAGCTGATGCCGCCCGGGGAGGTCCGCTTCCTGGCCGGGCGGGTGCAGACGGAGGGTTCGGGCGGCTTCGGCATGATGAACCCCCAGGTGGCGCCCCAGGAATCGGGCCTGCCGCTGGTCGAGCCGGTCTGGCCCATGGTGCGCGGGCTGACCGGCCGGCGCATCGCCGCCGCCATGGACCAGGCCCTCGCCCTGCTCCCCGATCTTCCCGAATGGGCCGACGGGCCCCTGGTGGCGCAGGAGGGCTGGCCCGGTTTCGTCGCCGCCATCCACAGCCTGCAACGCCCGGCGGGGCTCCTGCCCGCCTTGCCGCGCCGGCGGCTCGCCTATGACGAATTGCTGGCGCAGCAGCTCGCCATCGGCCTGGTGCGCCGCCGGCAGCGCGACCGCGCCGGGCGGGCGCTGCCGGGCACGGGCGAGTTGGCGGCCCAGGCGCTGGCCGCCTTCGGCCACCCGCCCACCCCCGGCCAGGCCCAGGCGCTCGCGGAGATCGCCGCCGACATGGCCAGCCCGCGGCGGATGCTGCGGCTGGTGCAGGGCGATGTGGGGTCGGGCAAGACGCTGGTGGCGGTGCTCGCCATGCTTCAGGCGGTGGAATCCGGCGCCCAGGCCGCGCTGATGGCGCCGACCGAACTGCTCGCCCGCCAGCATCTGCGGACCCTCGAAAAGCTGTGCATCCCGGCGGGGGTGCAGGTGGAATTGCTGACCGGCAGCGTGAAGGGCGCCGCCCGCAAGCGGGTGCTGCGCGGGCTGGCGGATGGCATGGTGCAGATCGTCGTCGGCACCCATGCCCTGTTCCAGGACGCCGTGCAGTTCCACGACCTGGGCCTGTCGGTGGTGGATGAACAGCACCGCTTCGGCATCGGCCAGCGGCTGATGCTGGCCCAGAAGGGCCGCGACGCCGACATGCTGGTGATGACCGCCACCCCCATTCCGCGCACCCTGCTGCTGACCCAATGGGGCGAGATGTCGGTCTCGCGGCTGGAGGGCAAGCCCGCCGGCCGCCAGCCCATCGCCACCCGCATCGTCAGCCAGGACCGCCTGCCGGAGGTGATCGACCGCCTCGGCGAGGCCATTGCCCGGGGCGAGCGCGCCTATTGGGTGGTGCGCGCCATCGAGGGCGGGGAGCGCGACGATTCCGTCGCCGCCGAGGACCGTTTCGCCGAATTGTCGGCCCGCTTCCCCGGCAAGGTCGGCATGGCGCATGGCGTGCAGGACCTGGCGGTGCGGGAAGCGGCGCTGGGCGATTTCGCCGCCGGCCGCACCCAGCTTCTGGTGGCGACCACGGTGATCGAGGTGGGCGTCGACGTGCCGGACGCCACCATCATGCTGATCGAACAGGCCGAGCGTTTTGGACTGGCCGCGCTGCACCAGCTTCGCGGCCGGGTCGGCCGCGGATCACGCCCCTCCTCCTGCCTGCTGGTGCATTCCCCGGCGCTGGGCGAGGCCGAGAAGCGCCGCCTGCTGGTGCTGCGGGATACGGAGGACGGCTTCCGGATCGCGGAGGAGGACCTGTTCAGCCGCGGCGGCGGCGACGCCCTCGGCGCCCGCCAGTCCGGCCTGCCCGGCGCCCGGCTGCTGGACCCGCGGGAGGAGGCGGAGGAGCTGGCGCGGCTGACCCACCTCGCCCACCAGGACGCCGCCGTGCTGCTGCATCGCGACCCGGACCTGGCCACGCCGCGTGGGCAGGCGGCGCTGGGGCTGCTGGCGCTGTTCGGGCATGACACGACGCTGGCGGCGCTGGATGCGGGGTAAGATCGCGCCCTACGCCAGCACCCAGTGTCCCTTCTCCACCTCCGCCAGCCGGGCCTCGCGCGGCGGGGTCACCGCCTCGTAGAAGATGCGCTGGCGGGCCAGTTCGCGGTCCGGGTCGGGGATCGGCATCGCGGAGATCAGCGCCTGGGTATAGGGGTGGCGCGGATGGGCGAAGAGCTGCTCGGTGGTCGCCATTTCCACGATCCGCCCGCGCAGCATCACCGCGACCCGATGGCACAGGAAGCGGACCATCGCCAGGTCATGGGCGATGAACAGGTAGGCCATCCCCAGCTCCTGCTGCAGGTCCATGAACAGGTTCACGATCTGCGCCTGGATCGAGACATCCAGCGCCGTGATCGGCTCATCCGCCACGATCAGCCTTGGGGACACCGCCAGGGCGCGGGCGATGCCGATGCGCTGGCGCTGGCCGCCGGAGAACTGGTGCGGGAAGCGCTCGGCGAAGCGCGGGTCGAGGCCGACGCGCTGGAACAGTTGCGCCACCCGTTCATGGCGCTCGGCGGCGGTCTTCAGGATGCGATGGCTTTTCAACGGCTCCGCCACCGCATCCCCCACCCGCATGCGCGGATTGAGCGAGGAAAAGGGGTCCTGGAACACCACCTGCATCTTCCGGCGCACCGCCAGAAGCTGCGCGGCATTGAGATGGGTGATGTCCTGGCCCTCGAAGCGGATCCGCCCCTCGGTGGGGTCGTCCAGCCGCAGCACCAGCCGGCCCGTGGTGCTCTTGCCCGAGCCGCTTTCGCCCACCAGCCCCAGCGTCTCCCCGGGCGCCACGGTGAAGGAGACGCCATCGACGGCGCGGACGCGATGCACCTCCCGCCCCAGGAAGTCCTTGGTGGTGAAGTGGCGGACCAGCTCGTCCACCTCCAGAACCGGCGTGACGGCGTTCATGCGGCGGCTCCGGCGCGGGCGGTTCTCAGGTCGTACCAGGCGGCCACCATATGGCCGGGGGAGGCGCCCGGGGCCTGGACCAGGGGCGGCACCTCGCTGTGGCAGCGTTCCGTGGCGAAGGGATTACGCGGCGCGAAGGGATCGCCGGGCGGCGGGTTCATCATGTCGGGCGGGTAGCCGGGAATCTGCACCAGCCGGCGGGCGGAGGCGACGCCGGCGGAGGGCGGCGCGTCGTGATCCGGCAGGGATTGCAGCAGCCCCCAGGTATAGGCGCTGCGGGTGTCGCGAAACACCTGCCGCGCCGGGCCGCGTTCCTGCACCCGGCCGCCATACATGACCTGCACCGTATCGGCGATGCCGGCGACCACGCCCATGTCATGGGTGATCCAGATCATCGCCATGCCGAGCTGCTTGCGCAGCCTGCGCACCAGATCGAGGATTTGCGCCTGCACCGTGACATCCAGCGCAGTGGTCGGCTCGTCGGCGATCAGCAGGCGGGGCTCGCAGGCGATGCCGATGGCGATCATGGCGCGCTGGCGCATGCCGCCGGAGAACTGGTGGGGATAATGCACCACCCGCCGCTGTGGTTCGCTGATGCCGACCAGGTCCAGCAGTTCCACCGCCCGGGCCATGGCGGCCTTCTTCGACAGCTTCATATGGGTGCGCAGGCTTTCGGTGATCTGGTAGCCGACGCTCAGCACCGGGTTCAGGGCGCTCATCGGGTCCTGGAAGATCATGCCGATCGCGCCGCCGCGCAGGCTGCGCAATTCGCGTTCCGACATGGCCAGCAGGTCCCGCCCCTCGAACAGCGCCTGGCCGCCGGCGATGCGGCCGGGGGGTTTCGGGATCAGGCCGAGCATGGCCAGCACATGCACGCTTTTGCCGCTGCCGCTTTCCCCCACAACGGCAAGGGTCTCCCCAGGGGCGAGGTCGTAGCTCACGCCGCTGACGGCCTGCACGGTGCCATCGGCGGTGTCGAAGCGGACGGTCAGGTCCTTCACCTGCAACAGGGGCGCCATCCGGAGGTCTCCGTATAATTGCGAATGATTCTTATTATCATTTTATGATGCACCGCAAGACGCGAAATCAGCCGCATCGACGCCGCGGCGGCCCCGGATGGGGGGCTTGCATCCCGCCCCCTGCCTCCTTAATCGCCGCGCTGTATATTCCGGGGGGTGCCGGCATTGACTGCGCTGATCGAGATCGAGCGCCTGACCAAGCGCTTCGGGGCCT
The DNA here is from genome assembly GCF_019029495.1 of Falsiroseomonas oleicola. GTDB lineage: Bacteria > Pseudomonadota > Alphaproteobacteria > Acetobacterales > Acetobacteraceae > Falsiroseomonas > Falsiroseomonas oleicola. Next base: position 294,639 of record NZ_JAERQM010000005.1, on the reverse strand, counting down.
TCACGGCCGTGGATGACGTGACCTTTTCCGTCGCCAAGGGCGAGGTGCTGGGCTTCCTCGGCCCGAACGGCGCGGGCAAGTCCACCACCATGCGCATGCTGGCCGGCTTCATGACCCCCACCTCCGGCACCGCCCGCATCTGCGGGGAGGATGTGGTGGACCGCCCGGTTCCGGCGAAGCGCCACCTGGGCTTCCTGCCCGAGGGCGCGCCCACCTATCCCGAGATGACCGTCACCGGCTTTTTGCAGTTCTGCGGCCGCGCGAGGGGCTTCCACGGTTCCGCGCTGGGTGATCGCGTCGCCCATGCCATGTCCCTGACCCAGCTCGAAGGCGTCCGCCTCCAGCCGGTGGAGACGCTGTCAAAGGGGTTCAAGCGGCGCGTCGGGCTGGCCGCCGCGCTGCTGCACGACCCCGCCGTGCTGGTGCTGGACGAGCCGACCGATGGCCTGGACCCCAACCAGAAGCACGAGGTCCGCAACCTGATCCGCGCCATGGCGCCGAACAAGGCCATCGTCATCTCCACCCATATCCTGGAGGAGGTGGCCGCCGTCTGCACCCGCGCCGTTGTCATCGCGCGCGGCCGCGTCGTGGCCGATGCGACTCCGGCGGAGCTTGCCGCGAAGGGGCCGACCATGGACGCCGTCTTCCGCGCGCTCACCTTGCCTGAAGTGGAGGCCGCGTGATGGGTGGCATGGTCACCGTCTTTCGCCGCGAACTGGCGGGCTATTTCGCCACGCCCGTCGCCTATGTCTTCATCGTCATCTTCCTGGTGATGGCCGGCGCCCTGACCTTCACGCTGGGCAACTTCTTCGCCCGCGGCCAGGCCGATCTGCAGCCCTTCTTCACCTTCGTGCCCTGGCTGTTCCTGTTCCTGGTGCCTGCGCTGACCATGCGGCTCTGGGCCGAGGAACGCCGGCTCGGCACCATCGAATTGCTGCTGACCCTGCCGCTGGCGCAGTGGGAGGCGGTCGTGGGAAAGTTCCTTGCCGCCTGGGCCTTCTGCGCCATTGCGCTGGCCCTCACCTTCCCACTGGTCATCACGGTGAACCTGCTCGGCAACCCCGATAACGGCGTGATCCTGACCGGCTATCTCGGCTGCCTGATGGTGGCCGGCGCCTTCCTGGCCGTGGGCGCCGCCATCTCCGCATTGACAAAAAACCAGGTCATCGCCTTCGTGCTCGCCGTCGCCGCCTGCTTCTTCCTGACCGCCGCCGGCAGCCCGGTGGTGACGGAGTTCCTTTCGCAGCGCGTGCCGCAGCTCGCCGATATCGCGCGCTCCATCAGCATCACGGAACGCCTGGGTGGCTTCACCCGGGGCGTGATCTCGGCGCGTGACGTCGTGTTCTTCGCCTCCTTCATGGCCTTCTTCCTCTTCGCGAACACCATCGCGATCGACCAGCGGAAGGCGGATTGAGCCTCATGAGCACCACCACCCTTTCAACTGCAAAGCCCCCCGCCAAGCCTCAAGGCAAGCGAGGGCTTTCCGCCCTGCTGGCGCTGGCCTTGGCCGCCGTGCTGCTGGTCGGCGTGAACATGCTGGCCGACCGGCTGCTGTCCCGCGCCCGCATCGACCTGACGCAGAACCGCCTCTACACGCTCTCCGACGGCACGCGCGAGGTGCTCCAGGGGCTGGCGGACCCCATCACCTTCCGCGTCTTCTATTCCCGCCGCCTCGGCGCCGCGATCCCGCTCTATGGCGCCTATGCCGAGCGGGTGCGGGCGATGCTGGAGGAATATGCGGCCGTCTCCGCCGGCAAGGTCCGCCTGGAATTCTTCGATCCGGAGCCCTTCTCCGAGACCGAGGACCGCGCCATGGCGCTGGGCATCCAGGGCGTGCCGGTCGACCAGTCCGGCGAGCAGGTCTATTTCGGCCTGGCCGGCGTGAACCTGCTCGATGACGAGCGGACCATCCCCTTCTTCCAGCCGGATCGCGAGCGGTTCCTCGAATACGACCTGACCCGCATGGTCTGGGAGCTTTCCAACCCGACGCGCCCGGTGCTCGGCGTCATCTCTTCCCTGCCGCTGAACGGCGATCCGCGGGCGATGATGATGCGCCAGCCGGGCGTCGGGCAGCCCTTCGTGGTGATGAACCAGATCCGCAACTTCTACACGGTGCGGGACGTGGCGATCGACGCGCAGGCGATCGAGCCGGATGTGCAGGTGCTGCTGGTCGCCCATGCGCAGAACCTGTCGGAGGCCACGCTCTACGCCATCGACCAGTTCGTGATGCGCGGCGGGCGGCTGATCGCGCTGACCGACCCGCATAGCGAAAGCCAGGCCTCCCGCCCCTCCCCGGGCCAGCGGCCGGCGACCGAGACCTCCTCGACACTCGCGCGGCTGCTGAACGCCTGGGGCGTCGAGGCGCCTTCGGACAAGGTGGTGCTGGACCTGCGCGGCGCCTGGCGCGTGCGGGCCGATCCGCGCGACCGGGTGCAGGCGGTGGACTATCTCGCCTGGTACAATGTGCCGACGGATGGCCTGAACCGGACTGAGGTCGCCACCGCCGAACTCCAGCAGGTCACCGTCGCCTCCGCCGGCGAGGTGCGCCGGCGCGAGGGTTCGACCGTGGAATTCACCCCGCTGGTCACCAGCAGCACCCGCTCCATGCTGGTTGATGCGACGGCGGTGCGGACCGACCCCAGCCCGACCCGGCTGCTCTCCGATTTTCGCCCGGACGACATTTCACGAACGATCGTCGCCCGCATCCGTGGGCCTCTGAACAGCGCCTTCGAAGCGCCGCCGGCGCCGCCCGAAGGTGCCGAGCGCCCGGCCGATTTCCCGGCGCACCGCCCGCGCACGGAAGGCCCGGCCAATCTGATCGTCGGCAATGACGCCGATATCCTGGAGGACCGCTTCTGGGTCCGCACCCAGGACTTCTTCGGCCAGCAGGTCGCGACCCCGATCAGCGACAACGGCGCCTTCCTCATCAACCTCGCCGACACCATGGCGGGCGGCGAGGCGCTGGTCTCGCTCCGCTCCCGCGGTGAATCGCTGCGCCCCTTCGCCCTGGTGGACGATATCCGCCGTGACGCCGAGGCGCAGTTCCGCCAGACGGAGCGCGGGCTGACGGAGCGGCTGGAGGCCACCGAGCGCCGCCTGCGCGAACTCCGCCAGGGCGGCGCGGCCCCCGGCCAGCCGGCGGCCAACACCGTCATCACGCCGGAGCAGCGCGCCGAGATCGACGCGGCCCGGGCCGAGATCGTCCGCACCCGCGGCCAGCTTCGCCAGGTGCAGCTTGAACTGCGGCGGGACATCGAGCGGCTGGAGACCTGGCTGCGGCTGGCCAATATCGCCCTGGTCCCGGCACTGCTGACACTGTTCGCCATCGGCCTCGGCATCATGCGGAGCCGTAGGCGCGCGGGAGCACGGGCATGACCCGCCGCGGCCTTCTTCTGCTGGGCGGCGCAGCGGCGGTGGCCGTCGGCGGCGCCATATTGCTGACGCCGGACCAGGCGACGCCACCCTCCCCCTCCACCAGCGACCTCGCCTTCCCGGGCCTGGCGCAGCGGCTGGCCCAGGCGGCGGCCATCGAGGTGAAGCGCCATGACGGGACCCTTCAGGTCCGCCGCGCCGCGCCGGATGTGTGGGTGCTGCCGGCCAAGGCCGACTACCCCGTGCGGCCCGAACGGGTGCGCGAATTGCTGGTGGGCCTCACCGAGCTCCGCCTGACCGAGCCCCGCACCGCGAATCCGGAAATGCTGGACCGCCTCGGCCTGGACGATCCGACGCGGGAGGGGGCGACCTCCTCCCTGCTGCGCATCCTGGACGCCCAGGGCGCGGCGATCGCGGAGCTGGTGGTCGGCCGCCGCCGCGTGCGCACCCAGGGCAATGTGCCGGAGACCGTCTATGTCCGCCGGCCCAGCGAAAGCCAGGCCTGGCTCGCCGAGGGTCGGCTGCCGCTGGATGGCGACCCGAATCTCTGGATCGACCGCGACCTGGCCAATATCCCGCGCGACCGCGTGCGCGGCGTGACGGTGAACCGCCAGGGTGAGGCACCGCTGATCCTGCGCCGTGGCACCGATACCGACGCGCCGCTGGCGGTGCTGGAGCCGACCACCACGCCGGAGCTGGACGAGATCAGCCTGGACGAGGTGGCACGCGGCTTCGAGTTCCTGACCTTCCTCGATGTCCGCAAGGCCGCCGAAATCCCCGGTGAACGGCTCGGCGAGGGTCGCTTCGAGCTGACCGACAACCTGCGCATCACCGTCACCGCGCATAAGGATGGTGAGACGCTGTGGGGCATGCTGTCGGCGGAAGGTGATGAGGAAGCCGCGCGGCTGAACGCCCGCTGGCAGGGCTGGGCCTATCAGCTCGGCCAGTGGAAGGAGAAGTCCTTCGTGCCGCGGCTGGAGGATCTGCGGAAGCAGGAAGCCAGCGCCCCGGCCGGGACCGCGCCGGAGGCACCAGCCGTGACCACGCCGAGCGAGACACCGGACACGCCGCCCCCCGCCGCGCCCCAGTGACGGCGAATCCCCGCGAATATCCGACCCGCCCCTGGGTCGGCATCGGCGTGGTGCTGCTGCGCGGGGAGGAGGTTCTGCTGATCCGGCGGGGCCGGCCGCCGCGGGTCGGCGAATGGTCCCTGCCCGGCGGCGGCCAGCGCCTGGGCGAAACGGCGGAGGCCTGCGCCCGCCGCGAATTGCTGGAGGAGACGGGGCTGGAGGCCGGCCCCCTGACCCTGCTCGCCGTGGTCGATGCCATCACCCCGGGCGAGGCGGGGCGCGGCCCACGCTTCCACTACACCATCATCGATTTCGCCGGGGCCTGGGCCAGTGGCGACGCCCGGCCCGGCGGCGATGTGACGGAGGTGGCCTGGGCGCCGCTGGATGCCCTGGCGCCCTACCGGCTGTGGCCGGAGGCGTTGCGCGTCATCGCCCTGGCCCGCGCGCAGCGATAGAGCATGATGGCCGAAGGCGCGAAGGCTTTCAGCGCGCCCGGCTGATGCAGAACTCCACGATGCCGGCCAAGGCGCGTCGCTCCGCCGAATCCGGGAAGACGTCCAGCGCATCCAGCGCCACCTGGCCGTACTGCCGGGCGCGCAGCACCGTATCGGTGAAGGCCGCGTGCTTCTGCATCAGGGCGATGGCCTTGGGCAGGTCCTCCTCCGCCTGGTCGCGTTCCTCCAGCGTGCGGCGCCAGAAGACCCGCTCGGCGTCGTCGCCGCGCTGGAAGGCCAGCAGCACCGGCAGGGTGATCTTGCCCTCGCGGAAGTCGTCGCCCACCGTCTTGCCCAGCGCTTCCTGCGCCGCGCTGTAGTCCAGCGCATCGTCGATGAGCTGGAAGGCCACGCCGAGGTTGTGGCCATAGGCGCGCAGCGCCACCTGCCGCGCCGCGCCGCAATCGGCGACGATGGCGCCGACCTCCGTCGCGGCGGCAAACAGCGCGGCGGTCTTGCCCTCGATCACCGCCAGATACTGGTCCTCGGTGGTCGCCGTGTCGTTCTGGGTGATGAGCTGAAGCACCTCGCCCTCGGCGATGGTCGCCGAGGCCCCCGCCAGAATCCGCAGGACCTCCAGCGACCCGTCCTCCACCATCACCTGGAAGGCGCGGGCGAACAGGAAATCGCCGACCAGCACGGAAGGCTTGTTGCCGAACAGCGCATTGGCGCTGGCCTGGCCACGGCGCAGCGCGCTTTCATCCACCACATCGTCATGCAGCAGCGTCGCCGTATGGATGAACTCCACGCAGGCGGCCAGCGCCACATGCCGTTGCCCGCCGCGATAGCCGGCAAGCTTCGCGGCGGCCAGGGTCAGCAGCGGCCGCAGGCGCTTGCCGCCGGCCGCCACGATATGCGCGGCGAGCTGCGGGATGAGCGCCACCGGGCTTTGCATCCGCTCGACAATCAATCGATTGCAGGCTTCCAGATCCTGCCCGACCAGCGCCAATAGCGCGGCCAGTGCATCCTCGCCGCGAACGGCCTCCGGAGCTTCATCCCGGCTCGGCGTGACAGGCAGATCCACGCGGTCTTGACCTCAATCCAGTGGCGGGCAACTTAGCCACCGGCCCCCCAGGGGGCAAGCTGGCGGCGGAAAGCCCGTCCGCTCAACTGCGGTGGCATCGCGATTCTGCAAGCACGAAGCCAAGATCGGGGTTGTCACGCGATGCAGGTGCTGCTGACGACCACGGACCCCATCCGCCTGTCCTTCCTGATGGCGCTGCTGCGCGATGCGGGCTGCGCGCCGCTGGTGCTGGATGGCCATGTCAGTGCCATCGAGGGCGGCATCGGCATCTTTCCCCGCCGCCTCGCCGTGCCGGAGGATCAGGCGGCCCAGGCGCGCCGGGTGCTGGCGGAGGCCGGGGAGACGGATGGGCTGCGCTGAACTGACGGAGGATTCGCTGCTCGGCGGCCGGGTGCGGCTGCGCCAGCCGCGCGCCGGCCTGCGCGCCGGGCATGATGCGGTGCTGCTGGCGGCCGCGGTGCCGGCGAAGCCCGGGGAGACGGTGCTGGAGGCCGGCTGCGGCAGTGGTGCCGGCTTTCTCTGCCTGCTGGCCCGCGTGCCGGGGCTGCGCGTGGTGGCGGTGGAGCGCGACCCGTGCCTCGCCGCGCTGGCCCGCGACAATGCCGCGCAGAACGGCTTCGCCGCGCAGGTGACGGTGCTGGAGGGCGATGTGGCGGACCCTGCCCTGCGCCGCGAACTGCCCCGCCTGGCGCATGGCTTCGCCAATCCGCCCTACTGGCCCGAGGGAACGCCGCCGCCCGACCCGCTGCGCGCCGGCGCCACCCATGCGGAGGCGGTGACCCTGTCGGATTGGACCGGCCTCCTGGCCGCCGGCCTCGCGCATCGCGGCAGCCTGACCTTGGTGCTGCCCGCCGCGCGATTCGCGGATGGTCTGGCGGCTCTGGCGGCAGCCGGATGCGGCAGCCCGGCTTTGCTGCCGCTATGGCCCCGGGTCGGGGTGGCAGCCAAGCGGGTTCTGCTGGCCGGCCGTCGCGGTGGGCGTGGCCCAGGGCGCGTGCTGCCCGGGCTTGTGCTGCATGGCGCCGGCGAGGCCGCCGAGCCGGTGCTGCGGCAGGGAGCCGCCCTGCCGCTATAGGCTATCAGCCCTCATTCGCTTCCGGATGCCGCAGCAGCCACAGGCGCTCATGCGCCGCGACCAGGCTTTCCATGTTCTTGCGGCGGTTCACATCGGGCGCCACCGGGCGCCGGGTCAGCATCATTTCCAGGATCCGCAGCAATTCCTCGGCCACCTCGAAGTCGCCCTGGTCACAGGCATGGTGGAAGGCGATCAGGATCTTGTCGGAAAGCCGCCGGGTATGGCGGGGCGGGTTGGACGATGCGCCGCGCGCTGCATCGCGGCCGGACGGATCCCGTTCCTCGTCGGACATGCAGTATGCAGCTCCATCATGCGGCACCGGAAGCCGGTGCCATATTGGGACAATAGACAGTGTTACCGCCGGCAGGAACCCTCCGCGTGCAGGCGGAAGGAACTGGTTCAGCTACCACGCAGATGCGCGCGGACGGATTGGGCGATGGCCTCGGGCGTGGATTCCGGGCGGAACAGGGTGCGCACCCGCCCATCCGGCCCCACGAGATAGATGAAGGAGGAATGGTCCATCAGATAGGCCGACATCTCCGGCCGCTGCACCTTGGCGTAGAAGACGCGATAGGCGCGGGCGGCCGCGGCCACCTGCTCGGCGGTGCCGGTCAGGCCGACCATGCGCGGATGGAAGCGGGAGACGTAGTCGGCCAGGGCCTCCGGCGTGTCCCGCTCCGGGTCGATGGTGATGAGCACGGGCGTCACCCGGTCCCCCAACTCGCCCATCTCGTCGATCGCGGCGGCGATGGTGCCGAGCTCGGTGGGGCAGACATCGGGGCAATAGGTGAAGCCGAAATAGACCAGCAGGTTGCGGCCGGCGAAATCCGCCTCCGTCACCGCGCGGCCGGTCTGGTCCACCAGGCTGAAGGGGCCACCCAGCGCCAGGCCCTGCGGCAGTTGCACGCCGCCGGCGGCCGGCGCCGGCATGTCGGCGCCGACGAAGCTGCCGATGCGGCGCAGGAAGGCCTCCGCCACCCCCTCCCCCGGGTCACGTCCCATCCATGCGGCGCCCCAGAGGCCGCCGAGGACAAGAATGAGGATGAGGGCGAGGACCCGAATCGCGATCAGCATGGCCGCTGAGATAGGCGGCCCGTGCCGCGCCGTCCATGGTGGGCGGCGCGGCGGGATGCTCAGCCGCGGGGCAGCGCGATCTCCCCTTCCGGCTGCGCCGTGGTGAAGGTGGCGTCGCCAAAGGCCTCCTCCCAGGTGCCGCCGGTGCTGGCGCGGGAATATTCGGTGGCGCGATTCTCGAAGAAGTTGGTGTGCTCGATGGCGTTCAGCATTTCATCGAGCCAGGGCAGCGGGTTCTTCTCGATGTTGTAGAGGCATTCGAGGCCGAGCTGCTGCAGGCGGCGATCCGCGATGTAGCGGATGTAGAGCTTGGTCTGCGCCGCATCGAGGCCCTCCACGCCGCCGAGTTCGAAGGCGAGGTCGATGAAGGCGTCCTCATGCTCCACGATGGTGGAGCAGATGTCATACAGTTCCTGCTTCAGCCCCGGGGTCCAGATCTCCGGATTTTCCTGCACGAAGGTGCGGAACAGGCGGATGACGGACAGGCAGTGCAGCGTTTCGTCCCGCACCGACCAGGTCACGATCTGGCCCATCCCCTTCATCTTGTTGAAGCGGGGGAAATTCATGAGGATGGCGAAGGAGGCGAAAAGCTGAAGACCCTCGGTGAAGGCGCCGAAGGCGGCCAGGGTCTTGGCGATCTCGGTCTTGTTCTGGACCGAGAAGTTCTGCATGTAGTCGTACTTGTCCTTCATCTCCTTGTATTTGAGGAAGGCCGTGTACTCGATCTCCGGCATGCCGATGGTATCGAGCAGGTGCGAATAGGCGGCGATGTGGATCGTCTCGGTGTTCGAGAAGGCCGACATCATCATCAGCACTTCGGTCGGCTTGAACACCTGTGAATACTGCTTCATGTAGCAGTTGTTCACTTCGACATCGGCCTGGGTGAAGAAGCGGAAGATCTGCGTCAGCAGGTTCTGCTCCCCGGGCGTCAGGTTCTTCTGCCAGTCCTTCACGTCATCCGCGAGCGGCACTTCCTCCGGCAGCCAATGGATGCGCTGCTGCTGCAGCCAGGCCTCATAGGCCCAGGGGTAGCGGAACGGCTTGTAGACCGGATTGGCGGTCAGCAGGTCGAAGCGGATCGGCAGTTCGCTGCCGGGGATCGCGTCATCGGGCATGGGGCATCTCACGAAAAAGGGCGTTCAGCCGGCCATCTGGTCATGGCCGTGGCTGCCGGCGCGCGCGGTGGCGCGGCCCAGCAGCAGGTCGATCTGGTCGAGTTCAGCCACCAACCGACGCACCTCCGTCACCGGACCGCGCCAGCGCAGCATCCGCTCCAACTCCTCCTCCAGCGCCGCCTTCAAGCGGGCGACCTGGACAGCCTCGGCGGTTTGGGCAGCCTTTATTGGCAAGCCAGACATTCCTCGTAGTCATTGGCGTTGTCGGAAGGCGGCAGCGCCGCGACCAGCTTCCGCACAGGCTTGTCCTGATGCAGCGTCATCACATCCGACTGGCCGACCACCTTCTCGGAGATGGTATCGGCGCGCTGGATCGACAGGCTGCGGCAGTAATAGAGCGACTTCATGCCCTTCTTCCACGCGGCCATGTGGATCTGGTGCAGGTCGCGCTTGTGCACATCGGCCGGCAGGAACACGTTCACCGACTGCGACTGGCAGATATAGGGCGTGCGGTCGGCCGCGTGTTCGATCACCCAGCGCTGATCCAGTTCGAAGGCCGTCTTGAAGGTCATCTTTTCCTGCTCGGTCAGGAAATCCAGATGCTGCACGCTGCCCTTGTTCACCGTGATGCTGGTCCAGGTGTCGGCATCGTCCATGCCATGCTTGGCCAGCACCCTCTTCAGGTGGATGTTGCGGACGATGTAGCTGCCGGACAGGGTCTTGTGGTTGTAGACATTGGCCGCGATCGGCTCGATGCCCGGAGAGGCGCCGCCGCAGATGATGGAGATCGACGCCGTCGGCGCGATCGCCATCTTGTTGGAGAAGCGCTCCATGAAGCCGTATTCGGCGGCATCCGGGCAGGGCCCGCGCTCCTCCGCCAGCATGCGGCTGGCGACATCGGCCTGGCCGCGGATGTGCTTGAACATCCTCAGGTTCCACACCTTCGCCACCGCGCTTTCGAAGGGCACGTTCAGCGCCTGGAGGAAACTGTGGAAGCCCATCACGCCGAGGCCGACCGAGCGTTCCCGCATCGCCGAATAACGGGCGCGCGCCATCGAATCCGGCGCGCTGTCGATGAAGGACTGCAGCACATTGTCCAGGAAGCGCATGACATCCGGGATGAAGCGCGGATTGTCCTTCCACTCGAACCAGGTCTCGCAATTGAGCGAGGACAGGCAGCACACCGCCGTGCGCTCCATCCCATGCTGGTCGATGCCGGTCGGCAAAGTGATTTCGGAGCAGAGGTTGGAGGTCTTCACCTCCAGCCCCGCCAGCTTGTGGTGCTCGGGCCGCGCGCCGTTCACGCGGTCGGAGAAGATGATGTAGGGCTCGCCAGTCTCGATCCGCGCGGTCAGGATGCGGATCCAGATGGACCGCGCCGAGACCTTCTGCATCAGCGCGCCGTCCTTGGGCGAGACCAGCGCCCAGTCCTCATCCGCCTCCACCGCGCGCATGAAGGCATCGGACAGCAGCACGCCGTGATGCAGGTTCAGCGCCTTGCGGTTGGGGTCGCCGCCGGTCGGGCGGCGCATCTCCAGGAATTCCTCGATCTCCGGATGGTTCACCGGCAGGTAGCAGGCGGCGGAGCCGCGGCGCAGACTGCCCTGGCTGATCGCCAAGGTCAGGCTGTCCATCACCCGGATGAAGGGAATGACGCCGGAGGTCTTGCCGTTGCGGCCGACCTTCTCGCCGATGCCGCGCAGATTGCCCCAATAGGAGCCGATGCCGCCGCCCTTGGCCGCCAGCCAGACATTCTCGTTCCACAGGCCGACGATGCCATCCAGGCTGTCGGAGGCCTCGTTCAGGAAGCAGGAGATCGGCAGGCCGCGGGTCGTGCCGCCATTCGACAGCACCGGCGTGGCCGGCATGAACCAGAGCCGGGAGATGTAGTCATAGATGCGCTGCGCATGCGCCGCATCGTCGCCATAGGCCGAGGCCACCCGGGCGAAGAGATCCTGGTAGGATTCACCTGGCAGTAAGTATCGGTCGTCCAGGGTGGCCTTGCCGAAATCGGTCAGGAGCGAGTCGCGGGTCCGATCGATCTGAACCTGGCCATGGCCTTCAAGCTGCACTGCATCAAACACGACCAATCCCCCGAAATGGCTCCAAAAACACGGAGCGACTCCCCTGCGGCGCAGAATGCCCCGGGGATGCCTTGGCCAACAAGATGTAGTGTTGCCACACCCCCCATCCTACCACAGGTGCGGCGCACATCCAGGGTTGCATTTTTCCCAAGCTTGCGATCAAGCACCCTTAGTTCCTGATTTGTTCGAGTGTAGCGCGCCCGCCTTCGCCTGTCCCGTGCGAAGTACGCGAAACCCCCCGCACGCGAAGTGCGCGAAACCCACCGCGACACGCGGATGCAACACAGCCCGGCCAATCTGGTTCCGCCGCCAGAGGAGCCACCATGACCGCCTCCCGACGCCCCGCCCCCGGACCATGGCAGCGCCTGGCGGTGGGCCTGCTGCTGGGCGCGCCGCTGGCCACTGCCCCCTTGGCCGCCGCGCCGCTGCGCGGCGTGTCGTCGCTGCGGCTGTTCCGCGTGATGACGATGCGGGGCGACGTGCTGCTGGGGCTGACGGCCGCCGAGCTGGCGGAGCTCGGGCCAGGTCCCGATACGCAGCGCCTCGCCCGGCTGATCGCGGCGGAGGGCGTGCTGGCCGGATGGCGGTATCGCCGCATGCAGGGCCCCGACGGCCGCACCTGCCTTGGCGCCTTCGGAAGGGTCTCGGTGGCCGGGCAGGATGCGCTGACGGTGCAGCCCTACCTGGCCGATCTGCCGGTCCTGCCGCCACCCACCTGATTCGTCCGCGCTGATTCAGGAGCAGAGGGGGGATGCGCCGCGGCGCTCATCGCGCTTTGATCGGGGCAACCCTCGAGAGGTGCTCCATGTCCCTGACCCGCCGCACCACCCTTGCCTTGCCGCTCGCCGCCCTGGCGGCGCCGGCCCTGGCCCAGACCTGGCCGACCCGGCCGATTCGCATCGTGGTGCCCTTTGGCACCGGCGGTGGCACGGACATCACCACCCGCGTCCTGGCGCCAAAACTGTCGGAAATCCTGGGCCAGACGGTGGTGATCGAGAATCGCCCCGGCGCGGGCGGCACGCTGGGCGCCGATGTGGTGGCCAAGGCCCAGCCGAATGGCGAGACCTTCCTGCTCGCCACCGTCTCCAACATGGCGCTGGCGATCGGCCTCTACAGCCGCCTGCCCTATGATCCGCTGAAGGATTTTGTGTCCGTCGCGCCCACGGTTTTCATCCCGATCGGCATGGCGATTTCCGCGAAACTCGGGGTCAGGACGGCGCAGGAATTCATCGCGCTGCTGCGGGCCAATCCGGGCAAGTATTCGTATGGCAGCGCGGGGGCGGGCACTTCCGGCCATATCGCCTCCTCCGCCTTCCTGTCGCGCATCGGGGCGACGGCGGAGCACATCCCCTACCGCAATCCGGGCCAGACCTACCTGGCGCTGCAGCAGGGCGAGATCGCCTTCACCAGCGACATCCCCTCCATCCTCGCGCCCTTCCACCAGGCCGATTCGGCGCGGCTGATCTTCGTCGCGACCGATGAGCGCAGCCCGCAGGTGCCGGAGGTGCCGACGGCGCGGGAGGTGGGGCTGGGCGACTACAAGGCCTATTCCTGGTATGGCATCTACGCCCCCGCGGGCACGCCCGCGCCGATCGTGACGCGGATGGCGGCGGCGATCGAACAGGCGCTGTCCGACCCCGCCATCGGCCAGCGCTTCGACCAGATGGGCACGCCGGCCATGCGCGGCTGGACGCCGCAGCGTTTCGAGGATTTTCTCAAATCCGAGATCGAGCTGTGGCTGCCGCTGGTGCGGGCCTCCGGCGCCCGGGCCGATTGAGAAGGACTGACCCATGCCGCATGACGGACACGACCACAGCCACGAGACGCCGCCGGATGATGGCTGGAAGCACACCGGCGTGCGGGTGATCCCCGCCAACAGCCTGGATGTGAACACGGCGCAGACCCCTGGCATGAACCGCGCCGCGGCGATCAACTTCGCCCGCGTCGGCGCCCAGAAGATCTGGGCCGGCACGGTGCATATCCATGCCAATGCCAAGACCGGCGCGCATCACCATGGCGCGCTGGAAAGCGTGATCTACATCGTCAAGGGCCGCGCCCGGATGCGCTGGGGGGAGAAGCTGGAATTCGTGGCCGAGGCCGGCCCCGGCGACTTCATCTTCGTGCCGCCCTATGTCCCGCATCAGGAGATCAATGCCAGCACCGATGAGACGCTGGAATGCGTGCTGGTCCGTTCGGACAATGAGGCCGTGGTGGTGAACCTGGATATCGAGCCGGTGGAAAAGCCGGAATCGGTCGCCTGGGTCGACCCGATCCACAAGGCGCCGTAGTCCGGGCTTCAAGCGGCGGGCGGCGCCTCCAGCAGTTCCGCCGCCCGATCCGCCGCATCCCGGAAGGGCAGCAGCACCAGATCCGCGCCCCGCGCGCGCAGCGGGGCTGCCTCATCCTCCGCATGGGCCGTCACGGCGATGCGGCCGCCGAATTGCTGCTCGCGCAGCACGTCGATCAGCGCCAGGCGATGATCCTCATGCGTCAGCCCGCCCGCCCGGGCGGGAATGGCGGAGACGGCCCAGCGCGCCCCGGCCAGCGGCAGGGCAGCGACCAGCTCGGGGTCGGAGGCATCGCCATAGACCGCGGCGAAGCCCTGGTCCTGCCACCGCCGCACCGCCTCCGGGTCGAAATCCACGCCCAGCACGGTCAGGCCGCGCGCGCGCAGATGGCCCGCGATGCTGCCGCCGAAGCGGCCGAGGCCGAACAGCAGGACATCGGCCTTCTCCGCCGCGGCCACCCCCTCCCCGGCCGCCAGCGCCTCCCGCCACGGATGGTTGCGCTCGAACACCCGCAGCGGGCGGTCGAGCCAGCCGGCGAGCCGGTGCGAGTGGGTAATCATGTAGGTGGACAGCGCGATGGTCACGAGGCCGACCAGCGTGACCAGCCCCAGCGCCGGCTCCGCCACATGGCCGAGTGCGACGCCCATCGCCATGAATATCAGGGAGAATTCGCTGATCTGCGCCACCGTCAGCCCGGCCAGCAGCCCGGTGCGGCGCCGGTAGCCCATATAGCCCATGATCGCGACCACGATCAGCGGATTGCCCACCAGCACGAAGGCGGACAGCGCCATCGCCGCGCCCAGCTGCTCGCCCATCGCGCCGAGATCCAGCCGCGCGCCGAGGGCGATGAAGAAGAACAGCAGCAGGAAGTCACGCAGGCTGGACAGCCGCGCGGCAATCGCCTCCCGGTAAGGGGTCGAGGCCAGCGCCACGCCGGCCAGCAGCCCGCCCAGCTCCTTGCCGAGGCCCACATAATCGCCCACCGCCGCCAGCAGCGCCGCCCAGCCAATGGCGAATCCGGCCAGCAGTTCCGGCGCCCGCGCCAGCCGCGCGGTCAGCGGCCCGGCGACGAAGCGGATGATGAGGCCGACGGCCAGCAGCATCGCCACCCCGCCGGCCGCGACGCGCGCCAGCCCGGCCAGGGCCGAGGCCTCCCCCGCGCCGGCCGCCAGCGCCGAGACCACCACCATCGCCAGCACCACGAAGATGTCCTGCACGATCAGGAAGCCGAGCGCGATGCGGCCGTGCAGGCTGTCGATCTCGCGTTTGTCGGAGAGCAGCTTCACGATGATGATGGTGCTGGAGAAGGTCAGCGCCACCGCCACATACACGCTCTCCAGTGCGCCCAGCCCCAGCAGCAGGCACAGCGCGTAGCCGATGATGGCGGTGAAGGCGACCTGGCCAAGGCCGGTCGCCAGCGCCACGCGGCCGAGGTTGCGGACGAGCGAGAGGTCGAGCTTCAGCCCGACCAGGAACAGCAGCACCGCGATGCCGAGTTCCGACAACAGCGCGATATGCTCATCCGACCGGGCAATCCCCAGCGCCGCCGGCCCGGCCAGGATGCCAGCGCCGATCAGCCCGACGATCAGCGGCTGGCGCAGCAGCAGCGCCACCAGCCCGACCGCGGCGCCCAGCACCAGCAGTGCAGCGACCTCATAGAAGACCGAGGTGGCGAGGATGTTCTCCAAGGCGTCCTGTCCCCTGATCTGAAGCCGGTTTCAGCCCGCTGCGGCAGGCGGGACGACCAGCGCGTCGCAGGCCACCTCCGCCAGCAATTCCGCCGCGACACTGCCGAGGACGGCCCGCTTGAGGCCGCCGGCCCCCTCGGTGCCCAGCACCAGCAGGTCCGGCCGCAGCCGGGCGACGAGGTCCTTCACCACGGTGGCCGGCCGGCCCGAGGCGACCAGGAACTGCGGCTGCGGCGTCAGGCCGATCGGGGCGGCGAAACGCGCGAGCGCCGCCTGCGCCTCCCGCGCCGCCTGGGCATGATGCGCGGCCACCGCCGCCGCCGGCAGATCCGCCAGCGCCATCGCCGCGCTGCCGGGCGTTTCGAAGACATGCAGCAGCGTCACCTCCGCCCCCTGCGTCAGGCCGAGTGCGACGGCGGCCCGCAGCGCACGGGCGGCATGGGCGGAAAGGTCGGTTGCGACCAGCAGATGGCGGTAGCGGGTGGCCGGGGGAGTCTTCACCACCAGCAGCGGGCGGTGGCCGTGGCGCAGCACGCGCTCCATCGTCGTGCCGACGAAGATGTCGCGCAGCAGGCGCCGGCGCGGCTGGCCGAGCACCACCAGTTCCGCCGCTTCGGCCTCCGCCGCGCGCAGGATGGCCTCGAAGGGGTCGCCTTCCGCGAGCACCGGCCGGATGGCGGGCAGCGTCTGCAGCGCGGCGGCCTGGGCCTGGAGCACCAGCAGCGCCTCCCGCCGCTCGGCGGCGATCAGGCTGGGGGGCTGGTCGTCATTGACCGCGTGCAGCAGCACCAACTCGGCGCCGCTCGCCTGGGCCAGCAGCGCCGCGCGGCCGAGGGCGCGGTCGGACCGGGCGGAGAGGTCGGTGGCGACCAGCAGGCGCCTGCGCGCCGATTCAACACCCCGCATCCGCGCGTCCTCCCGTTCCTGCCTGTACCTTTCTGCCGTGTAATCTGGATCAGGTGAAGGGCGGAGGCGCCTATAGGCCTTCCGCGATGGCCAGGAAGGGCCAGCGCGCGCGGTAGGCCTCGGCCTTGGCACGGAACAACTCCGCACGGTCATTCAGCGGATTGCGCCGCAGCACCCCCGCCTCCAGCTCCGCCAGACCGTTCGGCGCATGGAGTGCACCGGTCGCCAATTCGATCCCGATGCAGGTGCAGGTCACCAGATAGCGATCGATCCCATCCCGCGCCGAACGCAATTGCGGATAGCCAGGGCCGAAGCGCTGCGGGTACCACAGATGCACCCGCGCCTGGTTGCGCACCTCCACCTCCACGCCCAGATGCGCCGTCGCCTGGCGCACCCGCTGGATCACCGCGTCCTCGGCCTCCCAGGACAGGTCGCGGTCGTCGAAATAGAAGACGTCGTAGTCGCGGATGCCCCAGCCCGGTGGCCGGCCCGCCCGGTGGTTCCAGACCTCCTGGAACAGGCAGCCGGCGGTGAGGAAGCCCTGGGGCAGCCCCAGCGCGGGCAGCGTATCCAGCAGCGCCGCATTCACCGGATTGGCGCGCGCCAGCCCCAGCAGCCGCGCCTCGGCCGTCATGCCGCCGGGCGCACCCCGCACCAATCGGCGATGAAGGCGGCGATGGTCAGGGTGCAGGTCTTCAGATCCTCCAGCGAGGTCCGCTCGTCGAAGCCATGCGCCATCTCGCCCTTCGGCCCGTAGCAGAGGCCGGGAATGGCGTAGTACAGGCCGTAATATCGGGTGTCGTTCACCGCGGTGGAGAGCCGCGCCGGCAGTTCGCCGCCATGCACCGCGGCATGCGCGGCCGCCAATACGGCCTCGGCCTCCGACCCCGGCTCCAGCACATAGGGGTCGGTCTGGAACCCGTGAAACGTGACCTCGGGCGGGTTGTTGGCCAGGAAGGCGTCGCCCTTGGCCGCCGCGCGCACCACGGCCTCCACCCCCGCCATCGCCTCCTCCGGCGTCGTGCCGGGCAGCAGGCCGATGCGGCAATCCACCTCGCACCAGGCGGGGGTGGAGGAGGCCCAGTCGCCGCCGCGGATGATGCCGGGGTTGAACTTGATCGGGTCCTGCACCTGCCCGCCGAACCAGGCATTGTCACGCCCGGCCTCGTTCAGGGTCTTGGTATGCGCATAAAGGGCCTGGATCAGCGCATAGGCGGACATGATGGCGTTGCTGCCATCCTGCGCCACCATCACATGCACCGGCACGCCGCGCACCTTCAGGCGGAACCAGATGGTGCCGGTCTGCGCCCGGGTGATGGTGTGGCCGGTCGGCTCCGGCACCAGCGCGGCCTCGGCGCGGTAGCCGCGCAGCAGCGTGGCGAGGGCGCCATTGCCGGTGCTTTCCTCCTCCGTCACCGTCTGCACATGCACATCCGCCGCCGGTTCCAGCCCGGCGGCGCGGATCGCGTCCAGCGCGAAGACCATGGCGGCGACGCCGGCCTTCATGTCATGCGCGCCGCGGCCATAGAGCCAGCCGTCGCGGATCACGGCGGCGAAGGGCGGATGCGTCCACATCTCATGCGGGCCTTCCGGCACCACGTCGATATGGCCCTGCAGGATCAGGCTGCGCCCGGTCGGATTTGTCGCACGATGCGTCGCCACCACCTGCAGGCTGGCCGCCGGATCGGCATCGACCATCGGCGCGGTCTTCGGATGGGCCGGCACATCGGCCAGGCTGAAGCGGTCCACCGCATAGCCGCGCGCCGCCATCTGCCGGGCGAACCAGTCCTGCAACGGTGCCTCCCGCCCCCGCAGGCTGGGGAAGCGCACCAGCTCCTGCAGGAAGGCCGTCTCCTGTGCGAATCCGGCCTCCACATGCTGGCGCAGGCGGTCGAGCAGAGCGGGATCGGGCATCGGGGATCTTTCGTGGCGAGAGACGGGAGCCTGTCGCCCGCCGCCCCGTCACGTCAAGGCAGAGGGGCTCAGCCGAAGGCCGCCGCATAGGTCTCCGGCTTGAAGCCGACCAGCAGCCGGTCCCCCGCCACCAGCACCGGCCGCTTGATGAGCGCCGGATGCGCCCGCATGAGTTCGATCGCGCGCGCCTCGTCCAGCCCCTCCCGCGCCGTCTCCGGCAATTTGCGGAAGGTGGTGCCGGCGCGGTTCAGCAGAACCTCCCACCCCAGCCGCGCGACCCAACCCTCCAGCAGGCCCGGCGGCAGCCCATCCCGCCGGTAGTCGTGGAAGGCATGCGCCACGCCACGCGCCTCCAGCCAGGCGCGGGCCTTCTTCATGGTGTCGCAATTCGGGATGCCGTGGATGGTGGGGCTGGCGGGCAAGTGCATATCTCCTCCGGCCAGCATCATGTCGTGGTGCCGGCCACCTCATTGCGCCATACGTCTCACTCGAACGTGAGTCGCCAATGGACGTGCGGAAAGCTTTGCCCGTCTTCACCCCTTTCGTCACCACGGATCAGGAATTGCACAAGGCTGTCCTCCCCGCCTCCTTCACCCCCGCGCCGATGCCGGCGGAGCCAGCCCCTCAGCGCCGTCCGCACGTCCTCAGCCCGCTGTTCTGGGGGCTGGCCGCGGCGGTGGCAGCGCCGCTGCTGGTCGGTGGGGTTTCCGCCTGGCGCGCCTGGGACTCCGCCTGGCAGGCCGCGGAGGTGGAGGCCACCCGCACGGCGGAGGCCGGCGCGGAATATGCGCGGCGCCTGCTCGAAGGGCAGGTACTGAAACTGGAACGGTCGCAGGAACTGCTGGCCGGACTGACCGACGCCGAGATCCTGGCCCGGCAGCCCGAATTGCACACCGCCCTGGCCCATGTGGCGACCGAACGGGAACCGGCGGAGCAGGCCGCCTTCTACATCTTCGCCTATGATCGGGACGGCGGGCCCCTGGTGGCCAGCAACCTGCTGCCCGCGCCCGGCCCCGATCCGGTCATCTCCGGGCGGGACTTCAACCAGGCGCTGCGCGGCGACGATCCGCCCTGGGCCTTCGTCAGCCAGGTCTATGTCGGCCGCACCACGCAGCGGGCCTATTTCTCGGTGGTGCAGCGGCGACGCGGCACGGGGAATGGCCTGCCGGAGGGCGCCTATGACGGCGTCATCGCCGCCTCCATCTATCTCGACCATGCCAATGCCGCGCTGACCGCCCTGGCTTCGGGGCCGGAGGCGCGGGTGGCCCTGCTGCGGGCCGATGGTGTACTGCTGGCACGTTCCGACGGCTTTGGCGGCCATGCGCCGGAGACGCTGCGCCTGTCCCAGGACAATCCCATCCTCGCCGCCATGCTCCGGGGACAGGAGCAGATCCTGGAAGCCTCCCCGCGCATCACCGCGCTGCGCCGCGTCGGTGGCGACTGGCCGATCTATGCCGCGGCGGTGCGCGACCCGGCCACGGTGGTGACGGCCTGGCGCCGCGTGGTGGTGCCGCAACTGCTGCTCGCCTTCGGCTCCTCCCTGCTTCTGCTGCTGCTCGCCCGCGCCCTGCTGCGCCGCCAGCGGGCGCTGGAGGCCGCCAACATGGCGCTGGAGCGCCGGGTGGAGGAACGCACCCGCGACCTGCGCGGACGCGAAAGCCTGCTGCGCCTGGCCCAGCAGGCCGCCGGCGCCGCCGCCTGGTCCTGGCAGCCGGATGGCGAATCGCTGCACTGGTCGCCCGAGATGTTCGCCCTGCTGGGCCTCAGCCCCGAGAATGATGCGGCCCAGGCGACTCTGGAGGGCTTCATGTCGGTGGTCCATCCGGAAGACCGGCCGCTGCTGCGTTCCGCGCTGATCTCCGCTTTGGCGGAAAGCAGCATGTCGGTCGAGTTCCGCGTCTTCCGCCGCGTTCCGGCCGGACGGCGGGACGTGATCTGGCTGCTCTGCCGCGCCCGGCTCTACCCGGCGGAGGCCGGCATGCCGGCGACGCTGGTCGGCATCAACATCGACATCACCGAGCGCCGCCGCGCCGAGGCGCGCTTCGAGGCAGCGACGGCGGCCATGGCCGGCTTCGTCTATGAATGGGACATGGCGACCGGCAAGGTGGAACGGACCGCCGGCGCCAACCAGTTGCTGGGCGATGCCGCCGGCCTGTCCGGCGCGGACTGGCTGGCGCGGCTGCATCCGGAGGATCGCGAAAGGGTGGTGGAGGAGTTGCGCCGCCTCGACCAGGAACGCGATTCGGACAGCTATGCCTTCGAATACCGGGTGCGCCGGGCCGATGGTGGCTGGGCCTGGCTATGGGACCGCGGCCGCGTCACCCGCGATGCGGCCAGCGGCGCGGTGGCCTGGATGATCGGCGGCGCCGTGGATGTCACGGCGCGGCGCCTGGCGGAAGAACGGCAGTTCCTGCTGCTGCGGGAAGTGGACCACCGGGCGAAGAATGCGCTGGCTGTGATGAAGGCCGCGCTGCGGCTGACCCCGCGCGACGATGCCGCCGCCTTCGCCAGCGCCGTGGACGGCCGGATCGATGCGCTGGCCCGCGCCCAGGCGCTGCTGTCGGAGACAAGCTGGTCCGGCACGCCGCTGCGGCAGATCCTGGAAAGCACGCTGGAGGCCTTCATCGGGGCGCCCGATGGCGAGGCACCGCGCGTCACCATGGAGGGGCCGGAACTGGTGCTGGCGGCCAGTGCGATCCAGCCGCTGGCCATGGCGGTGCATGAGCTGGCGACCAATGCCACGAAATACGGCGCCCTCTCCTGCCCCGGCGGCCGCCTGGCCATTGCATGGCGCCTGCGTGAGGACACGCTGGAACTGGACTGGTCCGAGCGGGGCGGCCCCGAACTGCCCCTGACGCCCCGCCAGCGTGGCTTCGGCTCCCGCGTCGTGGACGCCACGCTGCGCTCCCAGCTCGGCGGAACGGTGGAGTGGCACTGGGAAGCCGAGGGCCTGCGCCTGACGCTCACAATGCCGACGGCGCGGGTGCTCGTCGGGTCAGCGGGGCTGCCCCTATAGTCTGCGTCAATCGTCACGGTTGATTCTATAGTCTTCCTTGCACCGCCCGCCGCCTCTAGCCTTTGTCGAGACCAGAAGGCCCGAGGGAGAAAACGGCACCAAGCCAGATCGGCGGCGCGACACGCCTGTCATCAGCAAAGCCAGTTCAGACCGGGATCCGGACCCTCGTCCGGCCCCGTCGGGTTGGTCCACGCAAACGGCGGGGAACGAACCGGGATCAGCATACCACCGCAGCAAGGTCGTCCTTCGGTCACCCACGACGCCTCAGCCAAACAGCCAGGAACGGAGAGAAACATGGACGGAAATAGCGGCCCGAGCGCCGGAAAGTGCCCCGTCATGCACGGCGCCCCCAAGCACACGACCTTCGGCGGGCGGTCCAACCGGGACTGGTGGCCGAACCAGCTCAACCTGCGCATCCTGCATCAGAATTCGGCGCTGTCGGACCCGATGGGCCCGAGCTTCGACTACCCGGCGGAATTCAAGAAACTCGACATCGAGGCCCTGCGGAAGGACCTCTATGCGCTGATGACGGATTCGCAGGAGTGGTGGCCGGCCGATTACGGCCATTACGGCCCGCTGTTCATCCGCATGGCCTGGCACAGCGCCGGCACCTACCGCACCGGCGATGGCCGTGGCGGCGCATCCTCCGGCACGCAGCGTTTCGCGCCGCTCAATAGCTGGCCGGACAATGGCAACCTGGACAAGGCGCGGCGCCTGCTGTGGCCGATCAAGCAGAAATACGGCAAGCAGATTTCCTGGGCGGACCTGATGGTCCTGGCCGGCAACTGCGCGATGGAATCCATGGGCTTCAAGACCTTCGGCTTCGCCGGCGGCCGGGCCGATGTGTGGGAGCCGGAGGAGGACATCTACTGGGGCGCCGAGGACACCTGGCTGGGCGACACCCGCTATGTCGGCGACCGCGCGTTGGAAAACCCGCTGGCCGCCGTGCAGATGGGCCTCATCTACGTCAATCCGGAAGGCCCCAACGGCAAGCCGGACCCGATGGGCTCCGCCCGCGACATCCGCGAGACCTTCGCGCGCATGGCGATGAACGATGAGGAGACGGTGGCCCTGGCCGCCGGCGGCCATACCTTCGGCAAGTGCCACGGCGCGGGCGACGCCGCGCTGGTCGGGCGGGAGCCGGAAGGCGCGGCCATCGAGGAGCAGGGGCTGGGCTGGAAGAACGCCTTCGGCACCGGCAAGGGCGTGCATGCCATCACCAGCGGCATCGAGGGCGCCTGGACCAACAATCCGATCCAGTGGGACAATGGCTACTTCGACAACCTGCTGAACTATGAGTGGGAGCTGACGAAGAGCCCCGCCGGCGCCTGGCAGTGGACGCCGAAGAACCCGGAAGCCGCCGGCACCGTCCCGGATGCGCATGACCCGAACAAGCGCCACGCGCCGATGATGACCACGGCCGACATGGCGATGCGGACGGACCCGGCCTATCTGGAAATCTCGAAGCGCTACCACGCCAATCCCGACCAGTTTGCCGATGCCTTCGCGCGGGCCTGGTACAAGCTGACCCATCGCGACATGGGGCCGCGCTCCCGCTACCTCGGCCCGCTCGTCCCGGCGGAGGAGCTGATCTGGCAGGATCCGATCCCGGCGGTGACGCATCCGCTGATCGATGCGCAGGACGCCGCCGCGCTGAAGGCCCGGATCCTCGGCTCCGGCCTGTCCATCCCGCAGCTCGTCGCCACCGCCTGGGCCTCGGCCTCCACCTTCCGCGGCTCCGACAAGCGGGGCGGTGCCAATGGCGCGCGCATCCGCCTGGCGCCGCAGAAGGACTGGGAGGTGAACCAGCCGGCGCAGCTCGCCAATGTGCTGTCCACGCTGGAAGGCATCCAGCAGGCCTTCAACGCGGCGCAGCCGGGCGGCAAGCAGGTGTCGCTGGCCGACCTGATCGTCCTCGGCGGTTGCGCCGCGGTGGAACAGGCGGCCCGCAATGCGGGGCATGAGGTGGAGGTGCCCTTCACCCCGGGCCGCGGCGACGCGACGCAGGAACAGACGGATGTGGACTCCTTCGGCGTGCTGGAGCCCTCCGCCGACGGTTTCCGCAACTACCTGAAGTCCCGCTACAGCGTCTCGGCGGAGGAGCTGCTGGTCGACCGGGCGCAGCTTCTGACGCTGACGGCGCCGGAGATGACCGTGCTGGTCGGCGGGCTGCGCGTGCTGGATGCCAATGCCGGCCAGTCCCGCCACGGCGTCTTCACCCAGAAGCGGGATGCGCTGACCAACGACTTCTTCGTCAACCTGCTGGATATGGGCACGGTCTGGAGCCCGAATTCCGAGGCGGCGGAGGTCTTCGAGGGGCGCGACCGCAAGACTGGCGCGGTGAAGTGGACCGGGACCCGGGTGGACCTGGTCTTCGGCTCCAACTCCCAGCTTCGCGCTTTGGCGGAGGTCTATGGCAGCGCCGATGCCGAGGCCGCCTTCGTGAAGGACTTCGTGGCGGCCTGGACCAAGGTGATGAACCTGGACCGCTTCGACCTCGCCTGAGCGACGACAATCGGGGGGGCGCGCGGCTGCCGGCCGCGCCCCCTTTTCATTTCCGGCCCTGCGGCCGCGGCGGCAGGTGAGCCTGGCTCATGCCGGGCGGAAGATGGCTCACTCGACAGGGGGCGGCGCCTGCTTGAGGCTGGGCGCGATGCGACAGCCCCCGCCAGACCCGGCCACCGCCATCCGCCCCGTCGGCGCGGACGACCGCCCCGCCTGGGACGCGCTGTGGCGGGCCAATTGCCGGCATTTCCAGGCCCCGCCCATGACACCGGCCCTGCTGGACGCGCTGTGGGACCGCATCCTCGACCCCGGCTTCCCGATGCGCGCCTGGCTGGCCTGGGAAGGCGGCGTGGCGCAGGGACTCGCCCATGTCATCCTGCGCCCCCACAGTTTCAGCCTTCGCCATATCGGCTGGATCGAGGACCTCTGGGTGGCGCCGGAAGCGCGCGGCAGAGGTCTCGGCCGCGCCCTGATCGCCGCCTTGGCCGAGGTCGGAAGGGCGGAGGGCTGGCGCCGCCTGGAATGGGAGACGGAGGCGGCGAATGCCGGTGCGCGGCGCCTCTACGACCGCATCGCCGAGCCCGATCCCCATCCGCGCTACCGCATCAACCTCAACGCTTAGGGAGCAAGCCCGCATGGAGATCGGCGACGAATTGGACGCGGCGAATGTCCAGCGCGTGCGGGACAGTTTCGACCGCCAGGGCCTGATGGCGCATCTGGGCGCGACGCTCACGGAGATTCGCCGCGGGCTGGTGGTGATCCGCCTGCCCTATCGCGCGGAGCTGACGCAGCAGCATGGCTATTTCCATGCCGGCGGCACCTCCGCCATCGCCGATTCCGCCGGCGGCTATGCCGGCTTCACGCTGTTCCCGCCCGATTCCTCGGTGCTCACCGTCGAGTTCAAGCTGAACCTGCTGAACCCGGCGGAGGGCGAGGCGCTGGAGGCGACCGGCCGGGTGGTGAAGTCCGGCCGCACGCTGACGATCTGCACGCTGGAGGTGGCGGCGCTCCGCGCCGGCCAGCGCATTCCCGTCGCGATCGGCCAGCAGACGCTGATCTGCCTCGCTGGCCGGCCAGACGGACCTTTGATCGCGTGATTCAGACTTTTCGGTGAGTCCACCTCAAGTCATCACGCTCTACGCCACCTCCCCCGCATGCCCGATGATCCCGCGCTTGGACAGTTCGGCAAAACTGCCCTGATGCGCGACCTTGCCGCCCTCGATCACCAGGATGCGGTCGGCGCCGCGGATCGTCTCCAGCCGGTGCGCGATGACGATGCGGGTGCAGGTCAGTGCCGCCAGGGTGCGGGTGGTGATGGCCTGGGTCGCCGGGTCCAGCGCGCTGGTCGCCTCATCCAGGATCAGCACATCCGGCCGGTTCACCAGCGCCCGGGCCAGCAGCAGCCGCTGCACCTGCCCGCCCGAGAGCACATGCGCCGCATCGGCGATGGGCGTGCGGATGCCGAGCGGCATGGCGCGCACATCCTGGGCGATCGCCGCCTGTTCCAGCGCCTTCCAGATCGCGGCCTCGCTGGCCTCGCTGAAGCCGCGCAGCACGTCGATCAGCGCGCCGGGCGGCAGTTGCGCGCCCTGCATCACCGTGCCGACGCGCCGCCGCAGCAGGCCGAGGTCGAGCGAGACCAGGTCCTGCCGGTCGAAGGCGACACTGCCATAGACCGGACGCTCCAGCCCCAGCAGCAGCCGCACCAGCGTCGACTTGCCGCAGCCGGAGCGGCCGACGATGGCGACGAACTCGCCCGGCTCGATCTGCAGGTTCAGGCCGGAGAACAGCGGCCCCTCCGACCCCTCATAGCCGAAGGCGACATTGCTCATGGAGATGTGGCCGGAGAGCTTGCCCGGGTCGATGCGCCCCGCCGTCGGCTCCGGCTGCGCCTGCAGCAGCGGCGCGCCATAGCCGCGCATGGCATGCAGCGGGTAGTAGGCGGCGAAGGCCTGGCCGAGGCCATTGGCGGCGCCATTGGCGATCATGAAGGCCATCAGGAAGCCCGCCACCGCCGCATTGTCGGCCGAACCGCCGGCCATGAACATCAGGAACAGCAGGCCGACGCCGAGGAAGGACATGAAGCTGGCGGCGGAGGCCTGCCAGGTGTCGATATGCTCCTCCGTCAGCTTGGTGCGGCGCATGGCGACGAAGCGTTCCGACCAGGCGGCGAGGAAGCGGTGCTCCACCCCTGAAAGCCGCAGCTTGACGATGCCGCCCACTGCCTCGATCGCCAGGCTGTCCGCCTGCCCCGACAGCGCCTGGCCGGTCTCATGCACCTTGGATTTCAGGATGCCCGCGGCCACCGCCATGCCGATCTGGACCAGCAGGATGCCCAGCGCGACCAGCGCGCCCAGCGGATGATACAGCACCAGCATGAGCAGGGAGGCCGCGAGCGCCGTGCCATAGCCCAACGCCGCCAGCCGGAAGTTGCGCTGCCCCAGCGGCACCGCCATCGCGACGCCGAGGCGCGATGACAGTTCGGAGGGGTTGAAGCGCCGCAGCACCGGCATCGGCAGCCGCAGCAGCCGGTCCCAGAGCCCGGCATGCAGCGGCGCCTCCGCCATCGCCTGCAACCGGTGCTTGGCGATGTCGCCGGCCATCTGCACCACGAAATTCGCCGCGCCGACACAGGCCAGCGCGATGCCCAGCTCCACCAGCCCGATCCGGTTGCCGCCCGGAATCAGCGACCCGGTGGCGAAGGACATGGCGATGGGCATGCCGAGGCCGAGGAAGGCCGCCAGCAGCGCCGCGCCGAAGGCCAGCCACAGGTCGCCCTTCTTCGGCGGCACGAAGCGCGCCAGTTGTTCCGGCGTCAGCGCCATGTCGGACAGCGGCTCGATCATCGTCCAGGCACGCGGGGAGATCGCCTCCGCCGCCGCCTCGTCCAGCCGTTGCGCGGGGCCATCCGGCGGTTGCGCCACATAGCCGCCCGGGCGGGGCAGCAGCGCCAGCGGCTCGCCCTTCGCGTCGCGGCCGATCAGCGGGCCGAGGTCGCGTTTCCACCATTCCGCCGGCAGCCCCACCGGGCGCAGCCGAAGGCCGGAGGCGCGGGCGATTTCCTCCATCGTCGGCGGCGTGTCGATATCCTGTTCCCGCAGCCGGGTCGGACGCTGGATGCGCGGGCGGATGCCGGCGGCCTTGGCGACCACCACCATGGTCTGGAACAGCGGCTCCGCCGGGCCGGAGTCGCTGGCGGCCTGGCTCGGCTTGGGCGGCGGCGCGTGGAGCAGGTCGGCGGCGAGCTGGGCGGTGCGGTGCGCCGCCTCCGCATCATGCTGCGCGCGCTGTTCCAGCCGCCCGCTCTCGTCGATCTCGGACAGGCTGCGCAGCCCGGCCAGCATGGCGACGCAGGCATCGGTGAAGGCCGATAGACCCTGCATCGCCTCGGGCAGGGAAGCGGCGGGTGGCGCCGCATGCACCGGCAGTTCCAGGTCGGCGGCGGCGATAAGCCAGGCCTCCGGTGGCAAGGGCAGCAGCCCCTGCACCGGCTCCAGCCCCAGCAGCATGGCGCCGCCTTCCGGCACCTCCACCCAGACCGGCACGCCGCGCGCCGTGACCGACTGCCGGTCGGCGAGGCGCTGCGTCACGCCCGGCCGGGCGACACGATCGATATTGGAGGGGCGCCAGAGCCGCGCGCCGAGGCCGCCGGCCAGGGCCGAGGCCCAGGCCTGCATTGCCTCCACCTGCGCCTGGGCGCCGCCGATGCCGGAGAGATGCGTCAGCCGGCGCAGCCGCGCGCCCGCGGCCGGGCGCAGCACCAGGCATTCCAGATCCGGTCCATGGCCGGGCACCAGCGTGCCGGCGCCGATACGGCCGATGAACAGATAGGGGCCGGCCGGCGCCACGCTGTCATCCAGCCCGCCCTGGGCCGCGAAGATATCCGCCTCCCCGGCTTCCAGCAGCCAGAGGGCGCCGGGCTCGGCCAGGCTGCGCGGCGGCTGCTGGAAGCGCGCATCGACCGGGCGCTCCGTGCTGGCAAGTGCGAACGCGTCCATCTCAGGCCTCCGCCAGCATCAGTTTCGCGAAGGCGCCACGCCGTGCCGCCAGCTCCGCCGGCGGTCCCATCTCGACGATGGCGCCGCGTTCCATCACCACAACCCGGTCGCAATCGCGCAGCGGTGCCAGGCGATGGGCGATGATGAGCATGGTGGCGCCACGGCGACGGATGTTGGACAGCAGCTCCGCCTCCGTCGTGTCATCCAGCGCCGCCGTCGCCTCGTCGAACAGCAGGATGCGCGGGTCCTGCACCAGGGCACGGGCGATCTCGATGCGGGCGCGCTGCCCGCCGGAGAGGTTGGCGCCGCCGCCCGTCACCGGAAAGGCATAGCCCTCGCGCCGGTCCAGGATGAATTCATGGATCGCCGCATCGCGCGCCGCGGCATGCAGCCGTTCCTCCGACACGGTCGGGTCCCACATCGCGATATTGTCGCGCACCGTGCCGGTGAACAGCATGGCGTTCTGGTCGACCACCTGCACGCTCTGCCGCAGCACCGCGCGGGGGATGTTGCGCAGCGGCTTGCCATCCAGCAGCACCTCCCCCGACCAGGGCTCGTGCAGCCCGGCGGCGAGCAGCGCCAGGGTGGACTTGCCGCAGCCGGAGCCGCCGCAGATGCCCACGCGCTCCCCGGCCTCCACCGTCAGGGACAGGCCCTGGATCAGCGGCGCGGCGCGGCGGGAATGGCCGAAGCTGACGTCCCGCAGCTCGATCCGCCCTTCCAGGCGGCGGATCAGGCGAGGCGCAGCCGGGGGCTTGTAGAATTCCTCGGCCAGCGGATGGCGCAGCGTGTCGTCCAGCAGGCGCAGGCTGGAACCGGCTTCCTGCAGGCGCGGGCCAAGCTGCACCAGCCGCCCGACCGGCGCCAGGAACACCGCCAGCAGGAACTGGAAGGCGACCAGCGCGCCGATCGACATCTCCCCATTGATGACCAGCCCGCCGCCGATGGCCAGCGAGGTCGCGGCGGCCACCGCGGTGGCCAGCCCCGGCAGGTGCCGCAGCGCGGCGCGGCCCAGCATCAGCGACTGCCGCAGGTTCAGCGCGCGGGCGTGGCGCGCCGTCAGCCGGTCGAACAGCAGCGCCTCGCTGCCGCTGGCGCGGTAGCTTTCGATCATGCGCAGGCCCTGCTTGGCCTCCGCCGTCTCCATCCCCTGCTCGTTCATCAGCCGCTGCTGATCCTCCCGCAGCCGGGCGGAGAGCAGGCCGAGCGCCGCGGCCAGCGACAGCGCCGCCGCCAGCGCCACCAGGCCGAGCCGCAGGTCGAACAGCAGCAGCACCGCGAGATAGACCGCCGCCATGATGAGGGCGAGCATGGTGCCGCCGATCTCGCCCGCGACGATGCCGGCGACGCGGTCGTTCAGCATGACGCGGTCGGCGATGCTGGCCGGCCCGCGCTGGCCGTAGAAGGCCATGGGCAGGCGCAGCACGCGTTCCATGAAGCCGATGCCGCCGGCGACGGCGACGCGGGTTTCCAGATTGTGCTGGATGGTCTTCTGCATCCAGGTCAGCAGCGCCGCGAAGACGCCGACGCCGAAGATCACCAGCACCATCGGCCAGAGCCAGGCGATGACGCCCGCCGTCAGGATGCGGTCCATGAAGACCTGGCGGAAGGACGGCTGCAGCACCCCCGGCAGCGCCAGCATCACGCTGACGCCGCAGGCCAGCAGCACTGCCTTGCGTCCGCCGCGCAGCCGGTCCGCCAGGCCGCGCAGCGCGCTCGGCGGCGATCCGCCGGGCTTGAATTCGGGGCTCGGCTTCATCATCAGCACGATGCCGCTGAACTGCCGCCGCAGCTCCCGGTCATCGACGCGGCGACGGCCGCGCGCCGGGTCGTTCAGATACCAGTAGCCGCCGCGCTTCCCCTCCAGCACCAGGAAGTGGTCCATGCCCCAATGCAGGATCAGGGGGCAGGGCGCGGTGGCCAGCGCCTCCGGCTCGCCGCGCACGGCGCGCACCTCGAAGCCCATCTCCCGCGCCGCGGCGACGATGTGCTGGGCCTTGCTGCCGTCACGCGACACGCCGCAGCGCGAACGCAGATCCTCCAGCGTCAGCCACAGCCCGTGATGGGCGGCGATGATGCCGAGCGCCGCGGCGCCGCATTCCGCCGCCTCGATCTGCAGGATGGAGGGGGTGCGCATGGCTCAGCGCTCCGCCACGGTGACGGGCGCGGCGACGGTCTGCTGCGGCGTCGCCGCGACGCGCACATCCTCGCCCAGCCAGCGTTGCAGTGCAGGCAGGCCGAGCGCGATCATCCGCACATTGCGCACCGTCGCCTGCATCGCCAGCGGCGTGCCGCCCTCGATGCTGAAGGGCGGGCCGCTGCCGCCGGACCAGACGAGTTGGCCGGCCTCGTCGCGGTCGAGCACGATGTTCACCTCGAACAGCGTGCGCTGCTGGCGCTGGAATTCCGTCACCAGCGCGTCGTTCTGCAGCGTGCGCAGCATGCCGGCGCTGCTGGCGGGCGTATCCGCCACCCGCAGCACGCGGCCGCGCAGATAGCCATATTCCTGCTGCGGGGCGGTGGCGGGGGAAAGCTCCACCGCCATGCCCGGCTGCAGCTTCTTGCCATCCTGCGCACCGACATAGACCAGGCCGACGATGCCGCCCGCCTCCGCCCCCGGCACATCGCTGCGCACCAGCGTCAGCAGCGGACCGCCACGGCTGACCACCTGCCCGGCATTGGCCTTCGCCTCCACCACGCGTCCTTCGAAGGGCGAGCGGATCGCGCCCATGCGGCGAATGCGGTCCTGCAGGGTGGAGACGGCGCGCTCACCGGCCGCCACGCGCTGGTCGGCGGCCAGCATGTCACGTTCCCGCTGCGTCTGGCGCATCATCGCATCCAGGCCGAGCACGCGGCGGTCGTTCTGCACCGTCTCGATCTGGTCACGAATGCCGAACAGCTCCACCTGCGCGCCGATGGCACGGTCGCGCGTGGCCAGCGAGCGGGCGGCGAGGTCGCGCACCACCTGCTCGCGTTCCGTCATCAGGCGCAGCCGTTCCCGCGCCGAGCGCAGGGTCTGGCCGAGCCCCTCATCGCGCGCGGTGCGCCAGGCGAGGTCGGCCGCCGTGTCGCGTTCCTGGAAGCGCACCATCTCCGCCCGCGCAGCCTGGGCATCGCGCAATTCGCCCTGCGCGGCGGCGAGTTGCAGATGCTGCTCCGCCTGGTCCACCACGGCGACGACGGCCCCGGCCGTGACGGTATCCCCCGGCGCCACCAGCAGCTCGACCACGCGGCCCTCGGTGTCGGAGACGATGTCGGTCAGGCCGCCGGCCGCGAGCAGGATGCCCTGCCCGCCGATCTTCACCGGCACGTCGGTTGTCGCGGACCAGCCGAGCAGCCCGACCACCAGGGCCGCGAGGCCGCACCACAGGATCATCAGCGGTGGACGCACCACCTCCAGCGCATCCTCGACGACCGTGACGGAGGTGGCGGAGGCGACGGCCTCCTCGCGGAAATAGACGGGTCGCGCGGGAGATTCCATGGCCAGGCTGCCCTCGAAGTCGGATTGGAAAGGTCACAGGTGCTGCGGATCGACCGGGATGCGCGCGGGGCGCATCCCGGGGCAGGCCGATCAGAAGCGGAACTTCTTCTTGATCTTCTTGGCGATGCTCTTGGCCGCGTTCTTCGCCTTGTCGGCGACGGCCTGGGCTTCCGCCGCGGCCCTCTCCGCCGCCGCACGGGCTTCCGACGCCGCCCTCTCCGCCGCCGCGCGCGCTTCCGCCGCCGCCCTCTCCGCCGCCGCACGGGCTTCCGCCGCGGCCTTCTCCGCCGCTGCCTTGGCATCCGCCGCCGCCTTGGCCGCCGCCGCCGCCTGTTCGGCCGCCAGCTTCTCCGCCGCCGCCTTCGCCTCCGCCGCGGCCTTCTCCGCCGCCGCCCGGGCCTCGGCCGCCGCCTTCTCGGCGGCTTCCTTCGCCTCGATCGCCGCCTTCTCGGCGGCCGCGGCCTGCTCGGCCGCCTCGCGCTCCGCCGCCTCACGGGCCTCGGCCGCGACCTTCTCGGCCACCGCGCGCGCCTCGGCCTCGACCCGCTCGGCCGCCTCCTGCGCCTCGGCCGCCGCCTTCTCGGCGGCCTGCTGCGCGGCCTCGGCGCCCTCCGTCGCGGCATCGCCCACCGCGTTCACATCGACCGTGCCGCTGACGCCGAGATTGACGCCGCCGACCAGCAGCGAAATCTCGCCGCCCACGCCGATGGTGATCTCGCCATTCTCATAGCCCGCGCCGACATCGACACCGACGCCGGCCGAGCCCGGATCGACATAGCCGACGGAGCCGGTGACGGAGCCTTCCTCGGCGCCGACGGAGGCCTCTACCGTGACGGAGTAATAGGCGCCGGCCATGATCTCGGCCTCGGTGCCCACGCCCTCGGCACCCAGGGTGACGTTGCCCTCGACACCAGCCTTCACGCCCACTTCCGTGGTGGTGGTGGTGGTGGCCTGCACGCCATTGCCCAGGTCGTGCTCGGTCTCGACCGAGATGGTCACGCTGCCGCCGACGCCCGCGACGCCGCCATAGCTGACACCGGTCGCGCCGACCTCCGCCGTCACCATCACGCCGGCACCCGCCTGCACGCTGACCGTGGTGGTCACATCACCCTCGGTCACGCTGCCGGAGGCGAAGGCCATGGCGCCGGCGCCCGCGCTGGCGCTGGCGCCGGTCATCGTCACCTCATAGCCCGCGCCGGCACCCCAGGCCGCGCCGGCCTGCAGCGTCACGCCATTCACTTCCGTCGTGCCGCCGACGGAGCCGCCGGTGCCAACGCCGCCGGAGGCGACCGTGGGGCCGGAGATGGAAACACCCAGCTCCGCCTCCTGCTCATCCTCGCCACCCGAACTCTGCACATTGGTCGAGCCGCTGCCGCCAACGACGGAGGCGAGGGCGTTGTCTTCCAGATCGACCCAGGCGGTCTTCTCGATCAGGGACATGGAACTTCCTTCCAGAATGCGGGCACGGCGCGGCGACGCCCGGATGGGATATCGAATTGATGGAGGCGACCGGGCGAACCCGGCGGAAATGTCAGCGAAGGGTGCGCGGGACCGGGCGGTAGGCCCCGATGTCCAAGGGACGGGCGCGATTCACGGGTATGGCCGGTGACATCAGGGTGGCATCCTTCGCAGCGTTCGACTGTGAGGACGCAAATTCTTGCGTGCCGGACCGGACTTGCCGGTGAGCACCGCTTCCTGCGGCGTCACCATCCTGGCAGCAACTGATTGCGTAAAACTTAGCGCAACGCGAAACATTCAGTCGGCGCGGCGGAAAAGACGCTCGACGTGGAAACGGTTCTCGCCCGACTCGCGCGCATAGATCTGCGCATCCGTCATCTCCCGCACCAGGAACATGCCGAGGCCGCCGATGGCCCGATCCTCCAGCTCCGCCTCCACATCCGGCATGTCCTGCGCGGTGGGATCGAAGGGTTGGCCATCGTCGATGGTGGTCAGCCGCACCAGCAGCCCCTCCGGCCCCGGCTCGGCGAGGAGTTCCACCTGGAAGCGGGCCTCGATTCCCTGTGGCCAGGCGCAGCGGGCGATATTGGTGACGATCTCCTCCGCCACCAGGCGCAGTTGCATCGCCTCCCCCGCCTCGGCACCCGCCGCCGTCAGATGCGCCTCGATCGCATCCAGCGCGCCTTCGACCGCTTCCGGGTCGCGGGCGCAATGCAGGCGGATCATCTCAGCCGCCCACCGCGGCAAGTGCCGAGGCCTGGTCGTCGCGAATCGTCACCACCTTGTCGAAGCCCGACATGGTGAAGACCTCCCGCACCGGGGCCTGCAGGCCGAACAGCGACACCGCGCCGCGATTCGCCTTGGCGAGCTTGGCCGCCATCAGCACCACGCGCAGGCCGGCGGAGGAGACATAGGCCACCTGGGACATGTCCATCGCCACGCGGCCGCCCTGGCGGACCTCCGCCGTCAGCTTGCGTTCCGCATCGGCGGCGGTGCCGGTATCGATTCGCCCGCTGACGCGGTGGATCACCGCCCCGCCGTGCTGTTCCGTCGTCACATCCATGTCGCATCCTCCTTCTCGCGCGCCGGGGCGGGTGCCGCCGTCGCATGTCCGCGCCAGTGCAGCGCCAGCATCGTGATGTCATCCGCCTGCGGCTCGGTCTCGGCGAAGGCCTCGACACTGCGCGCCACGGCATCGACAAGTCTTGCGGGATCGGCGATCCGCGCATCGCCGGTGATGGCGGCGAGCCGCGCATCGCCGAACATCGCATCGCCGGGACCCATCGCCTCCGTCACGCCATCGGTGAACATCAGCACCATGTCGCCATCGTCGAGGCGCAGGATCTGGTCGTCGAAATCCATGCCGTCCATGACACCGAGCGCGAGGCCGACTTCCACGGGCAATTCGCTCTCATGCCCCCTGGCACCCCGGCGACGGGGCGCGTTGTGGCCGGCATTGGCATAGGTCAGCACGCCGGTGCGGCAATCCAGCACCGAGACGAAGGCGGTGGCGAACATCATCGTCGGATTGTCCGCCGCCAGCATGTCATTGGCCTGGGCCAGCGCCTCCGCCGGAGTCGCGCCACGGCCCATGGCAGCGCGCAGCAGGCTGCGCGCCATGGCGATGAAGATGGCGGCGCCGACGCCCTTGCCGGAGGCATCGCCGATCATCAGTGCCAGGCGGTGCTCGTCCAGCATCACCAGGTCGCAGAAGTCGCCGCCGACCTCCTTCGCCGGCACCATCGCCGCGTGAAGTTGCAGGCAGTCGAGCTGCGGGAAGGTGGTGGGCACGGAGGAAAGCTGAAGCCGGCGCGCGACATCCAGTTCCTCCCGCATGCGGTTGAGCTGCATGCGTTCATCCAGCGCCTGGCGCACCAGGGCCAGGTCGCGGGTGCGTTCCGCCAGCAGCGTCGCCATGGCGCGGTGCTGCTGCACGACGTGGGAGGACATGCGCGCGAAGGCCGGGCCGAGCGTCGCACCCTCCCCTTCCAGCAGGCCCAGGATCTCGCGCCGCGCCGGGCCTTCCAGCACCGCCGTCAGCCGCGCGATTTCCTGCGCGATCAGCGCGCGTTCACGCAGCCCGGCCAGGCGGTTGCCGGTCTGCAGGCGGTCCAGCGCCAAAGTGTTGCTGCGCAGGGCCTCCAGCGCCTCCCCGATCGCACCGACCTCGTCGCGGCGCGGGCCGATGGCGGCGGAGGCGAAGATGTCGCCACCGGCCACGGATTGCAGCGCGCGCGCCAATTCGGTCAGCGGGTCGAGAGCGTCCCGGATCACGCGATACAGCGCGCGGCAGATGGCGCCGGCGGCCAGCACCAGCAGGCCGAAGGCAACCAGCAGCAGCAGCTTGCGCGATTGCGTTTCCGCCGTCGCATCGGCCAGCACCAGCAGTTCGCCCACCGGCGCGCCGGCCGAATTCAGCAGCACGGTCGCCTCCAGCCGGTACAGCCGGCCGGCGCGTTCCAGCCTTTCGCCGGCCCGCAGCGCCGCCGCCTGCTCACGCAGTTCCGGCGCGGTGCTGAACAGCGGCGCGCCGGCGCGATCCCGCAGCAGGAGATCGGCGCGAAGATGCCCGGCGATCTGCCCCAGCGCCGCCTCCGCCGCCATGCTGACCGACAGCAGGTCGCCCTGCGGCAGCCGCAGGCTGGTCACCAGCAGCAGCGGCGACTCGACCTCCGCCTCGAAGCCCGCGAAGATCTGCCCAGGCGCCAGGTCGCGCTGCAGCGCGGTGGCGCCGCTGGCCAGGGGTTCCGCCGCCGCCGGCGCCGCCGCCAGCAACTGGCCCTGCCCGCCCACCAGGTCGATGCGACCTGTCGGGCCGGACAGGCCGATCGATTGCCGCAACTCGGCCAGGCGATGGCGCAGGGCCGATTCATCGCCGGCCTGGCGGGCCGCCAACAGCGTCGCATCCAAGGCGGCACCGCGCAGCGTGGCGACCAGCGGCGCGGCGGCGTGGTCCACCGCCTCCCGCACCATCGCGGCCTGGAGCGCGTTGCGCAGCCCGGCGGCGCGTTCCTCGCCATCGCGCAGCACCAGCCAGGCCGGCAGCGCGACGGAAGCGGCGACCAGCAGGGTCGCCAGGGCGAACAGCAGAAGGATTCGGGATCGCAGCAGCATGATCACACCACCTCCGCCACACGCAGCAGCCCGACGGGCGGGAAGAATTGCAGGCGCCGCGCGCTTTCCATCCGGATCAGGAAGGACAGCCGCGTCAGCGTCTCCACCGGAATGCTCTCCGGCGCGCGGCCGCCGCGCAGGATCTGCTCGGCCTTGAAGCCGGTGAAGGCGCCGACGCTGTAGTAGCGGCTGACCAGACCGGCGAGGCCCTCGGCGAATTGCACGAAGCGCTCGCTGGCGGAGAAGCAGGGCAGGCCGACATCCAGCGCGGATTGCGTCAGGATCACGCGATGGTCGTTCAGGAAGGTGTCGGGCGGGATGTAGAGCCATTCCGCGCCGGCTCGCCGCGCCTGTTCCACGATGCCGGGGATGGAGGCCGGGTCGGGCCGCCGCGCCTCGTTCAGCGCCACCGGCAGTTCGATGACGCCCGCGCCGAGCATCGTCTTCATCTGGGCCACGACGGACAGCGAATTGCGCTCATTCGGATTGAAGGTGGTGGCGACGCGGGTGAAGGGGCGGTAGCGCGCCATGGCGCGCATCTGCACCTCCACCGGCGCGATGTATTCGGTGCCGGTGACGGGTCGCCCCGGCGCCTCCCGCGACTGCACGATGCGGTTGCCGACGGGATCGGTGACGATGTTGAACACCACCGGGACGCCGGTGATGTGCCGCGCCGGGTCCACCGCATCCCACGGCCCGAGCGCGGCCATGGCGAGCGAGGTGCCCCAGACATAGACGAGGTCCGGCTTCATCTGCCGCACCTCCTCCACCAGCGCCGGCACGCGGCGCAGGTCCTGGCCGATGTCGCGCACCATCAGCTCCACCGGGATGCGGCGCGCGGCGAAGTGGTCGCGGAAGCCGTCGCAGGCCTCCTCCCAGCCGCGGAACAGCAGCATCATGATCCGGAAGGGCCGCGCCTGGGCACTGGCGGGACGGATCGACAGCAGGGCTGGTGTGGCCAGCAAAGAACGCCTCGCGATGCTCATGCCGCTGCTCCCTGGCGAATGCGTCCGAAGGCCAATGCCAGCCCATAACCAAGCGCCGTGGCGAGCGAGAGCGCACCGAGCACCAGCATGGTGTGCTGCCCGCCGCCGAGGGCAAACAGCGCGGCAGCCGCCGGCGGGCCGACGACGCTGCCGAAGCGCTCCGCCAGCCGCAGGAAGCTCAGCATGGCGGCGGAGCTCGGCGCGTTGCGCAGAAGGCTGAGGCCCGGGATGATCGCCAGCATCGGCGCCGCCGCCAGGCCCTGGGCGATGCCGGTGCCGATGATGGCCAGCGGCAGCGCGGTTTCACGGTCGATCCACAGCGGCAGCAGCAGCGCCACGCCATTCAGCACGCCGGCGCCGGCGATGATGAGGCCGCCGCGCCCGCTGCGATCCGCCAGCCAGGCGCCCACCAGGATCGCCGGCAGCATGCAAAGCCCATAGAGCATCACATTGCGGCCGATCGCCGCCTGGCTCAGCCCCAGCTCCCGCAATTCCAGCGGCGCCAGGAAGAAGATGAAGCCGCCGAGCAGCACCTTCGCCGGAATGGCGGCGAAGATCACCAGCAGGGCGAAGCGCGGCTCCGCGAAGGCGGCGCGGGCGCTGCGCCACAGGCCCATCTCCTTGCGCTCGCTGCTGCCGCCGGCCGCGAAGGCACGCCAGACCAGCAGGCCGGTGCCGGCCACCAGCAGCATGGCGAAGGCAAAGGTGAAGCGGAATCCGACCCGGTCCGCCAGCACCGCACCGATCGCCGTGCCGCAGACCGCGCCGGTCATCACCGCCGCGGTGAAGCCGCCGAGGCTGCGCGCCACGCGGCCGCGCGGGGCCTCCTGCGCCAGATGCACCTGGCAGGCGATGGTGACGATGGCATAGCCCGCGCCGCAGATGGCGCGCGCGATGGCGAAGGTGGTCAGGTCCGTGGCCAGCGCCGCGCCGACATGGCCGAGCGCCGCCGGCACCAGGCCGATCAGCAGCGCATCCCGCGGCCCGTGCCGCGCCACCACCCCGGCACCCCAGGGCGTGAACAGCGCGACGGCGGCGACGAAGGTGACGATGGGCAGCGCCGCCCCCATCACGCCACCCTGCCCACCCGCCAGTTCCAGCGCATAGATCGGGTTGAAGGAGGTGGAGAGCTGTTCGGCGAAGACGAAGAGGAACAGCGGCAGCCGGGCGGAGGAAGCCCCCGCACCCAGCCCTTCCTGCACCGAGGCCACGCCGAAGCGCAGGCGCTGGCGCACATCGTCCAGCACCCCGTTCGCCCGCCGCGCCGCGCCGGATTGCGTCGCCAGCCAGCACAGCCGGTCCCAGCGATCGTTCATGCGGCGCACCAGCACGTTCAGGTGCCGCGCCACGCGCCCGGCCTCCGCGCCCATGCCACCCGGCGCGCGCAGCGTCCAGTCGCCCTGCGCCAGCCGGCCCTGCAGGCGCAGCACCATGCCGATGGGGGCGGAGACGGTGCGGGCGAGGATGAAGCGCAGGAATTCGGCGGTGGCCAGCAACACCACCAGCAGCACGATCAGCACGTCCCAGCGCATGTCATCCAGCGCGCTGTCCACACGGGCGCGGGCGATGCCGACATGCAGCCAGCCGACCACGCGCCCCGCTTCCCGCAGGGGCTGCGCGGCGTCGTAGCTGTTGCCCTGAAGGCGCATCACCGCGCCACGATCCGGCGCCGCGCTGCCGGCATCGATGCCCGCGAATGCCGCCGGCACCTGGCCGGCCGTCGCCACGCCCCGGCCGGCGGCATCGCTCAGCACCACATAGGCGAGGCCTTCACGCGCGCCGAGCAGGCTGGCCAGGTAGTCATCCAGCCCCGACAGCCCGTGGAAGGGCACGCCGAGATCCAGCGCGCGTTGCAGGGTCTGCACGCCGATGCTGCCGACGACCGTTGCCTCCCGCTCCAGCTCCGGCCGCAGCTCCTGCTCGAAGCTGCGCAGCGCGCTGTGGGAGACGAAGCCGACGGC
The DNA here is from genome assembly GCF_019029495.1 of Falsiroseomonas oleicola. Classification (GTDB taxonomy): domain Bacteria; phylum Pseudomonadota; class Alphaproteobacteria; order Acetobacterales; family Acetobacteraceae; genus Falsiroseomonas; species Falsiroseomonas oleicola. The sequence continues at coordinate 256,016 of NZ_JAERQM010000005.1, read as the reverse complement.
GAGCGTCAGCAGCAGCACGGCCACCGCGACGACACGGCCGACCAGGCTGCGATCCGGGCTTTGATCCGGGCTTTGATCCGGGGTCATGTCATGGCCCTTTCCAGGGTTTCCGTCTGTGGGCCTTCGGGCAGCTCTTCGGGCACCTCGGCGGCGATCTCCTCCAGCCGGCCCTCGGCATCGCGCAGCACGCCATCGGCCTCGCCGATCGCGGCCTGCAGGCCGGCGGCCAGCGGCGCGGGCGGTGCGCCGGGCTGCATCGCTTCCTCCACCGCCGCGAACCAGCGACGGGTGCGGCGGGTGACGAGGTGCAGCGCCAGCGCGCCGAGCGGCACCGCGATGGCGAGCGCCAGCAGCGTCGCCTGCACCATGGCGAGCAGCGCCGCCGCCAGGCGTTCGTCCACCGCACTCCGGTCGTAGCGCAGCAGCACCGCGCCTTCCGGCTGGCCGAAGCCGTTCACGATGGGGGCACCGATGCCGTAATCGGCGCCGATGCGGAAGCGCCAGGCCTCCTGCCGCGCCAGCGCCTCGAAGCGTTGCTGTGGCAGGCTGGTGCCGAGGTTCTGGCGGTCGGTGTCGAACAGCACCACGCCATCGGCATCGGCGATGGTCAGCCCGCCGATCAGCGGCTCCGCCGCACGGCTGCGTTCCAGCAACGCCTGCGCGCCGGGCACGCCGGCCAGGCGCACGCCGAGTGCCAGGCTGTTCTCCACCGTGCTGCCCAGCTCACCGGCCAGGATCTCCAGCACGCGGGCCTGCTGTTCCAGCAGCATGCGTTCGAACTTCAGGTAGTTCAGCCCCGCCGCCAGGCCGCAGCCCAGCAGCAGCATCACCGCCAGGACGCCGCTGAGACGCGTGGCGAAGGAAAGACCGCCGCTCATGCCGCCTGCCGATCCGCATGCGCGATGGCGGGTTCGGCAAAGGCCTGGCCCAGCACTTCCGCATAGTCGCGGGCGCTGACGATGGGCAGCGGCAGCGCGGCGAAATCGGCGGCGGAGGGGAAGCGGAAATAGGCGCCGCCCGCCGGCTGCGGCGTGCCCGGCGGGGTGCCGCCGCGCGCCAGCGTGGCGACCGCGCGCGCCGCGATCTCCACACCGCCCGAATAGAGACGCGAAGTGTGCCACATCAGGGAACGGGAGGATTGGAAGGGCACGCGCGCGACGCCGAGGATCGGCCCGGTATCGATGCCGCGATCGACCATGTGCACCGTGCAGCCCAGCTCGCGTTCCCCCTTCGCCACCTGCCAGAAGGGCGCGAAAAGGCCGCGATAGCCGGGCAGCGCGCCGGGATGGACATTGACGATGCCGCGCGGCACCGCGTCGATGACTCGCTGCGGGAAGATCAGGCTGAAGCGGGCGGAGACGACGACATCGGGCCGGAAGGCGAGCAGCGTCGCCGCGCCACCTTCCGCCTTCATGTCCATCAGCGGCGTCCAGGTCTCCGGATGCGGCAGGCCAGGCATGCTCGATTCCAGCGCAGCCAGCGTGTCGATGGCGACATCGCGTTCCAGCAGCTTCATCAGCCGCAGCGCCGGCACATCCAGCTCCGCCTCACGCGTCTTGACGCTGCAGAAGAAGCGCAGCTCCGCGAAGCTGAGCCGATCGGCCAGGATCCTCGCGGCCAGAAGGCCATGGATGTCCTTCTTCACGCAGATCGCGATCCTCATGCCCACTCCATCGGAAGCGCCGCGCGCGCGGCCTTGCCACGCGCCGCCAAGCTGTGTCCGGGCCTCCTGCCACGGGAGGAAGCCTACCCGTCAGAGGTTGAGGCATGGCTAACCGGGGCGGTTTCAGACCAGATGCGGGGGGGGATGGATCAGCGGCGCGTGGCCCGGCAGGATGCGTGGACCCAAAGGGAGACACCCATGTCCGCCGAAAGCCGCCTGACCGAGCTGGGTCTCGTGCTGCCCGCCTCGCCCAAGCCCATGGGCAACTACGTGCCCTGGCGAATCGGCGGCGGGCTGCTGTTCCTGTCCGGTGTCGGGCCGCGGCAGGCGGATGGCAGCTCCGTGGTGGGTGTGGTCGGCGATGACCTGGATGTGGCGCAGGGCTATGCCGCAGCGCGGCTCTGCGGCCTCAACCTGCTGGCCAATATGCGCGACGCACTGGGCTCGCTGGACCGGGTGGACACCATCCTGAAAGTGCTCGGCATGGTGCGCGGCACGCCGGATTTCGGCCACCAGCCGGAAGTCATCAATGGCTGCACCGACCTGTTGGTCGATGTGTTCGGGGAGGCCGGGCGCCCGGCGCGTTCCGCCGTCGGCATGGGCAGCCTGCCGCGCGGCATCGCGGTGGAGATCGAGGCCGTGGTTCTGCTGCGCGGCTGAGGAGACCGACCATGGCCAAGCCGGATGGCGACAGCTTCGACTACGTCATCGTCGGCTCCGGCGCGGCCGGTTCCGTCCTCGCCAACCGGCTGAGCGCCGATCCCGGCGCCACGGTCTGCGTGCTGGAGGCCGGGCCGCCGGACCGCAACCCCTTCATCCACATCCCCGCCGGCTTCATCAAGACCCTCGCCAACCCGGCGGTGACCTGGCAGTTCAAGACCGAGGCCATCCCGATGACCGGCGGGCGGCGGATCAGCACGACGCAGGGGCGCACGCTGGGCGGGTCCTCCTCCGTCAATGGCATGATCTACAATCGCGGCCAGCCGACCGACCTCGACAGTTGGGCGCAGCGCGGCAATCGCGGCTGGGGCTATGCCGATTGCCTGCCCTATTACCGCCGCGGCGAGAATCGCATCGGCCTGTCGGACGATTCGCGCGGCCGCACCGATGGCGCGATCCCCGTCACCGACATGGACTGGATCAACCAGGTCTCGGAGGCCTTCATCCAGGGCTGCGAGGGCATCGGGATTCCGCGCACGCGCGACTACAACAGCGGCGACCAGGCCGGCGTCGGCTACTACCAGCGCACCATCCACAAGGGTCGCCGCATCTCCGCCGCCGTTGCGTTCCTGAAGCCCGCGATGGCGCGGCCCAATCTCAGCGTCCGCACCAATGCCCGCGCCAGCCGCATCCTGTTCGAGGGCAAGCGCGCCATCGGCATCGAATACCTCGCCGGCCCCGGCGCGCCGCCGCGTCGCGTGATGGCGCGGAAGGAGGTGATCCTCTCCGCCGGCACGGTGAACACGGCGCGGCTGCTGCAGGTCTCGGGCGTCGGGCCGGCGGCGCTGCTGGCCTCGCTCGGCGTGCCGGTGGTGCATGAGTTGCGCGGCGTCGGCGCCAATTTCCGCGACCACTATGCCAGCCGATTCGTGATGCGCGCGAAGCCCGGCGTGCAGACCCTGAACCAGTTGGCGCGCGGCGTCAGCCTCGGCGGGCAGATCGCACGCTGGGCCACCGGGCGGCCGAGCATCCTGGCCACCACGCCATCGCATGTGCATGTCTTCTGGAAGAGCTTCGAGGGTCTCGACCAGCCCGACCTGCAATGCGTCTTCACCCCCGGCAGCTATGCCGAGGGCAAGGTCTATGTGCTGGACGACTATCCCGGCGTCACCGCCGGCGCCTGGCAGCACCGCCCGGAAAGCACCGGCTGGGTGCGCGCGCGCAGCGCCAATGTCTTCGAGGATCCGGAGATCAATCCGAACTACCTCTCCGACCCCATGGACATCCGCGTGCATCTCGGCGGCATGCGGCTGCTGCGCCGCATGCTCGGCACGCCGGAACTGGCGCAGTACCTGGAAGCCGAGACGCTGCCCGGCCCGAAGGTGCAAAGCGACGACGAGCTGCTGGACTTCGCCAAGAAGAACGGCAGCACCACCTACCACCTGATCGGCACGGCGCGGATGGGGCCTGAAACCGATCCGAGCGCCGTGGTGGACGACCGGCTGCGCGTGCATGGCATGCAGGGGCTGCGCGTGATCGACGCCTCCATCATGCCCAGCATGACCTCCGCCAATACCTATGCGACCACGCTGATGATCGCGGAGCGCGGCGCGGATTTCATCAAGGGTGTGGAAGCGGCCTGAGACGCTGGGAACGTGCGGGCATAAGGGGCGTTGATGCGGCGCCCCCATGCCGCAGACCTTCGCCCCCACGCCGCGCCTCGCAATCGCCATCCCGGCGCGTGACGAGGCGGCGCGACTGCCCGCCTGCCTCGCCGCGCTGGCCGCCCAGCAGGGGGTGGATCCGCAAGCGGTGACGGTGCTGGTCCTGGCCAACAACTGCACCGACGACACCGCAGCCCTCGCCCGTCGCCTCGCCCCCGACCTGCCCTTCCGGCTGGAGGTGGTGGAGGCCCGCCTGCCCCCCGCCTCCGCCCATGCCGGCGGCGCCCGCCGCGCGGCGATGGAGGCCGCCGCCGCGCTGCTCGACCCGCCGGCGGAGGCGCTGCTGTTCAGCACGGATGCCGATGGCCGCGCCGAGCCGGGCTGGATCGCCGCCAACCTCGCCGCCTTCGCCTCCGGCGCCGATGCCGTGGCCGGCACCTATGCCCCCGACCCGGCCGAGGCTGCCCAGCTGCCCGAATCGCTGCGGCAGCGGGAGGCGGCGGAGACTGCCTATGCCGCGCTGCTGGAGGAAATGGCCGCCCTGGTGGAGGCCGACCCGCACGACCCCTGGCCGCGGCATGCGGTGCATTCCGGCGCCTCCATCGCGCTGCGACTCGCCGCCTATCGCGCCGTCGGCGGGCTGCCGGCGGTGCCGGTGGGGGAGGACCGGGCCCTGTTCGCCGCGTTGCAACGCGCCGGGCTTCGGGTGCGGCACTGTCCCGCGGCGCGGGTCATCGTCTCCTGCCGCCTGGCCGGGCGGGCGGCGGGCGGCATGGCGGATACGCTGCGCGATCGCCTGGCACGGCCGGAGGCGCCAGTGGATGCACGGCTGGAGCCCGCCCTGGCGGCGCTGTTCCGGCTGCGCTGCCGCAAGGCGCTGCGCCGGCTGCACCAGGGCCAGCCGCGTCCCGACGACCCGCAGCGCCTGTCCCGGATGCTGCGGCTTCCGGTCGCAACGCTCACCGCCCTGGCCGCACAGCCACGTTTCGCGCCGGCCTGGGAGGCGTTGCAGGCCGGCGCCGCGCCGCTGCGACGGCGCAGCCTGCGCCTGGCCGACCTGCCGCTCGAAGCCGCCCGCGCGCGCGCCATACTGGCGGCGCTGCGGCGCGGACGGCCGCTGCTCAATGGGCGCGCAGAAGGTCCAGGCGGTAGCGATCCGTGCGAACTTGCCGCGTGATGACCACCCGCGGCGCCAGGGCCGTGCAGAAGATACCGGTGGCCGCGTCGCCGGTCAGGGGATAGTCGGTCTCGCCTGTCCAATGCACCAGCAGGATGTCGCCACCCGGCGCCAGGCTCGCCTCGGCGCAGGCCGCCAGCCGGCGCAGGTCGCGCGCATCGAGGTAGTAGAGCATCTCGGAGAACAGCATCAGGTCGAAGCTCTCGCCCAGCGGCCAATCCCCCGGCAGCACGGCACGGGCCAGCCTGACCTGCGGCAGCGCGGCGCAGCGGGCCTGGGCATCCGCCAGGGCATTCGCCGCCGCATCCACCGCCAGCAGCGAATCGCAGCGCGGGGCCAGCGCCTCCGTCAACACGCCGATGGAGCAGCCGGCCTCGAAGGCGCGCGCATAGCGGTCGCGTGGCAAAGCAGCGAGGGTCTCGGCGTATTTCGTCCGCTCATAATCGCTGTCGGCGAAGCCCCAGGGATCGGGGTCCGCACGATACAGCGCCTCGAAATAGTCGGGCCGGATGCTGTCACGGCTCATGCGTCGGGCGGCTCCAGGAACAGTTCTTCATCGCGAAAGGCCAGGTCGAGCGCCGCCTGGGGCAGCACGAAGCCGCCTGGATCGTCCCGCACCACCTCGCCGAGTTGGGACCGATGCGCCGCGACCGCCCGGCGCTTGGCGCCAAGCTGAAGGCGGACATCCAGGCGATATCCCCGCGGCGGGCCTTGCAGCACGGGTGCCGGCGGCAGGGGAAAGCCGGGGATGGCATGTGCATGCGCCAGCCCCCAGACCGGATACTCCAGCAACCGCACGCCAGGCCCGAGGCGCCGCAGCAGCGCCGCCGCCAGCACATGGGTGGCCGCATGGTCACAATGCGGATCGTGGCGCCAGGCGGTGAAGATGGTCAGTGGCGGCTTCGGCGCCAGCAGCACCAGGCGCTCGAGCGCCGCCGTGAAGGACGCGCCCCGTTCCGGAACGGCGCGGTCCGGCAGTCCCAGGAAATGCAGTTGCAGCGCCGGGTCGAGGCCCAGCATCACCACGGCCGTGCGCGCTTCCGCCTGGCGCAGCGCCGCCATCCGCTCCGGCGGCCATTCGCGGGAGAAGGGGTGGGAGCCGGCGCCATCGCTGACCACCACCACCATCGTCTGGCGCTTCTCCGCGACGCAGGTCGCCAGCAGCCCGCCACAGCCGAGGCTCTCATCATCCGGATGCGGCGCCAGGACCAGCGCCGCGCCCTCCGTCCCCAGAAGTGGTGCCAGGGAGGTGCCATGCGGCAGGTCGCGCTCCGCGCGGTGCAGCCAATCGCCAGCCTTCAACACCACAGGTCGCCCGGCTCGGCAGCCGCGCCGAGCACGGTGGCCGCGGCCTCGCCCAAGGCGCGGTCGGGCGCTGGCTGGCGCAGATAGGTGGCGAGGTCGCGGGCCACCCGCTCCAGCGGATCGGGGCGCAGGAAGGCGGCGAGGCCGACGGAACGCTGGGCCAATTCCAGCACATCCAGCGCCGCGCGCTCCACCGCCAGGCGGGCCAGGTTCACATAGGCGGCGGTCTCGGCCGGTGGCGTCGCGGCCTCCGCCCTCGCCGCAGCCGATTCCACCCAGAGCCGCGCCGTCTCCGCCGCGATGGCCGCCTGGCCCAATCGCGCCGCCTGATGCGGATCGCCGCCACGCCCGGACCTCGCCAGATGCGCCCGCAGCACGCCCAGCACCGCCTCCACCCCGCCGCATTGCACGGCGGCGAAGCGCCAGGCGCCGGCCGAGAAATCCGGCTGGCGGAGATAGTCGCCCGGCTGCCCGAGCGGCGCGGCCGGCAGGCCCGTCAAGGTCATGCGGCCGGTGGCGGAGGCGCGCATGCCCTGCGCCGTCCAGGGGGATAGGTCCGCGCCCTCACCGGGGCGCAGCGGCACCAGCAGCATCTGCGGCGGCGCCTCCGGCGTCGCGCGGGACGTCACCAGGGCGCGCGCCACCCAGCCGGCGCCGGAACACAGCACCTTGCCGCCCTGCAGCACGCCTCCGGTGAAGCCCAGCGGCGGATCGCCGGCCGCATCGGTGTTCCAGACCGCGAAGAGCAGGCCCTGCCGCGCATCCCGCGCGGCGGCCTCGGCCTGGGCCGGGCCGCCATGCCGCAGCACCAGCCGCAGGGCGTTCACATGCCCCTCATAGAGCCGCCCGAGCGGCAGGCTGGCACGGCCGATCAGGCGCAGCGCGGGGCAAAGCGCCTCGGCGCCTTCAGGCATCGTGCCCCATCCCGCGCCGCCCAGGGCGGGGGACAGCGGTGCGGCGAGCAGGCCGAGGCGTCGCAGCAGGCCGATTCCGGCTTCGGGGAATGCGCCGTCCACATCCACCGTCGCCGCCTCCGCCGCCAGTTTCGGCAGGCTGCGCCGCAGGCCGGTGAGGAGATCGGCGGACGCACCGGGCGGCAAGCCGGGCCTTGGCGACAGGGCGTTCACGCGCCGGACAGCCGGCGGGACGAGGCGGTCGGCATCGGAATTTCAACGCGGCGCATGCTGGGTCCTCGATCCCGGCGCCGCGCCCTCCGCGCCGCACCGCGCCCTTAACGGCGCAGCGGGCGAAAGGATGCAGGATCAGGCGGCGGCGCGCGCCGCTTCGGCCCGCACATCGGCGAGGATGGCAAAGGATCGCAGCCGCGCCGCATGGTCATGCACCTGCGCCGTCACCATCAGCTCATCCGCGCCGGTGCTGTCCAGAAAGGCCGCCAGCTCGCGCCGCACCGTCTCCGGCCCGCCGACGATCGAGCAGGACAGCGCATTGTCCAGCATCGTCTGGGCGCGCGGATCCAGCCGCTCGGCAAACCCTTCCACCGGCGCGGGCAGCTTGCCGGCGCGACCGGTCCGTAGATTCACGAAGGCCTGTTGCAGGGAGGTGAACAGGAAGCGCGCTTCCGCATCCGTCGCCGCCGCCACCACATTCACCCCCAGCATCACATGCGGCGCGGCCAGATGGGCGGAGGGCCGGAAGCGTTCGCGGTAGATCGCCATCGCGTCGCGCATCTGCCCCGGCGCGAAATGCGAGGCGAAGGCATAGGGCAGGCCCAGCACCGCCGCGAGCTGCGCCCCATAGGTGGAGGAACCGAGGATCCAGGGCTGCACAGCCAGCCCCTCCCCCGGCACCGCGCGCAGCGCCTGGCCGGGCTGGGCGGGCTCGAAATAGGCCATCAGCTCCATCACGTCGCGCGGGAAGTCATCCTCCCGCACCAGGCTGCGGCGCATCGCCTGGGCGGCGTGCTGGTCGGTGCCGGGGGCGCGGCCGAGGCCGAGGTCGATGCGGCCGGGATGCAGCGCCGCCAGGGTGCCGAACTGCTCCGCGATGATGATCGGCGCATGGTTCGGCAGCATGACGCCGCCGGCACCGATGCGGATGGTGCTGGTATGGGTGGCGACATGGGCCAGGGCCACAGCCGTGGCGGCGCTGGCGATGCCGGGCATGTTGTGGTGCTCGGCCATCCAGAAGCGGTTGTAGCCAAGCGCCTCCGCATGCCGGGCGAGATCGGCCGAATTACGCAACGCCTGGCCGGCGTCGCTGCCTTCGGGGATGGGGGAGAGGTCGAGGACGGAGAGCGGGGTCATGCCCAGTCATATGGGCGTGCCCCCGCCCGGTCGGTAGCCCAAAAAGCGACCGACCGGTAACATTTACCCCGCCGCGGCGCGGCGCCCCGTATTGGCCGGCGGACCCGGCAGGTCGATCTCGATGGCCAGCGTCGACATGTCGCCGCCCCGGTCCAGGGAGACATTCACCCGGCCCGGATCGATGGCGACGTAGCGCGCGACCACGGCCACGATCTCCATCTGGAGTTTCGGCAGGAAATCCTCCCGCGTCCGCCCGATGCGCTCATGCGCCAGGACGATCTGCAGGCGTTCCTTGGCGTTGGAAGCCGTCTGCGGCTCCGGCTTCCGGCCCTTGAAGAGATCTGCGAGCCAGCTCATGCGGCCCTCCCCCCGAACAGGCGTGAGAACAGGCCCTTCTTGCTCGGCTCGAGGAAGCGGTGCTCGATCTTCTCGCCGAGGAAGCGGCCGACGGCGTCCTTATAGGCCTGACCGGCGGCGCTTTCCTGGTCCATGATGACCGGGTTGCCGGTGTTGGAGGCCTTCAGCACGCTTTCGCTTTCCGGGATCACGCCGAGCAGCGGGATGGCCAGGATTTCCCTGATATCCTCCAGCTTCAGCATCTCGCCCTTCTCGACCCGCACCGGGTCGTAGCGGGTGACCAGCAGGTGCTCGCGCACCGGCTCCCGCTTGTCCTCGGCGCGCTTCGACTTGGACTGCAGCACGCCCAGGATGCGGTCGCTGTCGCGGACGGAGGAGACCTCCGGGTTGGTCACCACGATCGCCTGGTCGGCGAAATACAGCGCCAGAAGGGCGCCCTTCTCGATGCCGGCGGGGCTGTCGCAGACGATGAAGTCGTGGTCCTTGGACAGCTCCTCGATGATCTTGCCGACGCCTTCCTTGGTCAGCGCGTCCTTGTCCCGGGTCTGGCTGGCCGGCAGGATCGACAGGGTATCGACCCGCTTGTCCTTGATGAGGGCCTGGTTCAGCCGCGCCTCGCCGCTGATGACATTGACGATGTCGAACACCACCCGGCGCTCCACCCCCATGATGAGGTCGAGGTTGCGCAGGCCGACGTCGAAGTCGATGACGACGGTCCTCTTGCCCCGCTGCGCGAGGCCGGTGGCGATGGCGGCCGAGGATGTGGTCTTGCCCACGCCCCCCTTGCCCGATGTGACGACGATGATTTCCGCCATGCTGAACCCCCGAAAGCATCCCGGCGCGGCCCCGCCGGGCGCGCCGCCAACCTATTTCCAAACAGACCCTGAACCAGTGGCCTGCTTAACCGCCTCGCTCGCTGCTGGCGCAGCGAGGCTTGGCGGGCAGGACACCTGGTGGGCCTCAGCCCACCGGATCGAAACGCATATGCTCGCCGACCAGCCGCGCCTGCACGGTCTTGCCGATCGGCGCCTCCCCCAGCCCTTCCCGCACGGCGTAATAGCCGGCGATGGAGACGAGTTCGGGGTCGAAATGCAGCGCGAAGACCCGCGCTTCATGATTGTCCTGCCCGCCGGCAATGGCACGGCCGAGCAGCCGCCCATAGACGTGGATATTGCCGTCCGCGATCACTTCCGCGCCGCGATTGACGGTGCCGACGATGACGAGGTCGGTGCCTTGCGCCCAGATACGCTGGCCAGCGCGCACCGGCTGGTCGATCACCATGGCGGCGCGCAGCGCCGGCGCGGCCTCCACGGGCGGCGGCGGGGGGGCCATGGCGGCGGGCTGCGGGGCGGCGAGCGCCACATCCTCCTCCCGCCCGCCCGCCTGGCGCAGCGGCGGCAGGCCAGCGCCCTGGGCGGCGTTGCGCATTTCCGGCGTGCCGCCGGTAGTGCCGATCGGCACGATCTCGATGGCGCGCAGGCCCTGCACCAGGGCGGCGAAGTCCACCTCCTCCGGTCGCGCGGGAATGTCGTCCAGCCCAATCACCACCGGGGCGAAGCGCAGGAAGCCCGGCGCGCGGCGGAACTGGTCACCCAGGGCCGGCACCAGCGCCTCCACCCGATGGTCGAGCAGTCGCATCACCAGCAGGTTGAAATTCGCCCCGCGCAGGCGAAAGGGTTCGAGGCGCGAGGCGGATGGCAGGGGCGCGGCGGACATCGCGAGGGGGGGTTTCCCGAGCAGAGGGGGCGTGATCGCGTTCTATACTGGCCCGCGGGCAGAGAGCGAAGCCTTCTCATGCGGGCGTGACATTTTGCAGAGGCTTGGCCCCTGCCCCTGCCATGCCGCATGAGGGCCGAATCGGGCAGAATGCGGATCGCCCCAGCCCGACGACCCAAACCGGGCAACCCGCCTTCCCCCCAAGGCGCGCCCGCCTTCCCCCCAAGGCGCGCCCGCCTTCCCCCCAAGGCGCGACTGTTGTCTGATCGGCGCCGCGATCCGAAGGGCTGTGACAGATCCCGGACCTGGCCAAAGCAAAGACCGAATGATGAAAACCCCCCGCCCGAACCGTTCCGACTTCCGCTTCTTTCTGGACATCCCGACACGCTGGATGGACAATGATATCTACGGTCACATCAATAATGTGACGTATTACTCCTATTTCGACACGGTCGTGGCCCGCTTCCTGCTCGATTCAGGCGCCATCAACTTGGTCGACAGCCCCGTCATCGGCGTGGTGGTCGAGACCCAGTGCCGGTTCCACGCCCCCATCGCCTTCCCCGATTCCATCACGGCCGGGCTGCGGGTGGAGCGCATCGGCACCACCTCCATCCGCTACGGCATCGGCATTTTCCGCGGCCCGGCACCGACGGCAAGCGCCGAGGGGCATTTCGTGCATGTCTATGTGGACCGCGCCACACAGCGGCAGCCGACCCCCCTGCCGGCCGAATTGCGCCGCGCGGCGGAGGGTCTGACCATTTCGGACTCATAGACAACCGACAGTTGCAGCCCGCGCGGCAATCCTGTTAGCGTTCCCGAAGCACCGATCTGGAGGAGCCCGGGTGATCCACGAATCGGCCGAATGGGGTATCGCCGCATGACTGCAGCAGGTCTTGTGCCCGTCTGGCGCCTGGCCCCGCCGCCCCGGCCTGTCGCCGGCGAACCGATCCTTGGCATCCGCGCCCTGCGCTATGAGGCCGAGGGGCGCCCCGGCGCCCTGCCGGCCATCGCCGGGCTGCGGCTCCACGCGGTGGGCGTTGGCGGCACGGTGCAGAGTTTCGACGCGGTGACCGGCCTCCATCTCCTCCAGGACCTGCCGCCCGGGCCGCGCCGCATCCTGGTGACAGACCCGGAGCGTCGCTTCCTGCCAGCCGCGACCACCATCAGCATCCCCGCGCGATTCCCGGCGCGACCGACCCTGGGCGCGGGTTCGCCCGACCGCACCGCGCCGCCCAGGCTGACCATCCGTCTCCACCCCTCCCCGAGCCGCGCGGTTCCCGTCGGCATGACGGCGGTGATCGGCCGGCTCTGCGACCGGGCCGGGCGCGGCATCGCGCTGGGCCGGTTGGAATGCACCACGGTGCTGCAGGGCGAACCGGCACGGGTCGTCACCTGGACCGATGCGGAGGGCGGATTCGCCCTGCTGCTGTCCGGCGAAGCGCCACGCCTGGATGCGCCACCGCCGCCCCCGGTGGCGCGCGGCCTGACGGTCTCGCGGCCCAATCCGATGCTCGCCGCCGCGCTGGCCACCGATTTCCCCGGCGCGCAGCCGGACGACCTGGACGTGATGGCGCCGGACCCATTGGCGGCGCTGTTCACGCCCTGCGCGGTGCGCCTGCACGCCGCCGATGGCCAGGTCGCCGATTGCGCGCCGGGCCATCTGCCGATCCGCCCCGGGCGCACCATGCGCTGGGACCTCATCGCCGACTGACTCGCACCATTGACGCCGGGGGAAGGTGATCGCATTCCGGGTGCAACCGATCCGGAAGGGCAGATACCCATGGCGAAGCTGACGCGGCTGGCGATTCTCGACGACTTCCAGGGCGTCGCCCTGGAGATGGGCCCCTGGGACCGGCTACCCGCCGACCTCCAGATCGAGGTGTTCCAGGACTCCGTGAAGGACCAGGGTGCGCTGGTCGCGCGCCTGCTGCCCTTCGACGCCATCCTCGGCATCCGCGAACGCACCCCCTTCCCCGCCGCGCTGCTGAAGCGCCTGCCCAACCTCAAGCTGCTGATGACGACCGGGGAGCGGAACCGCGCCTTCGACGTCGCCGCCGCCAATGCGCTGGGCATCACCACCTGCGGCACCGGCAGCAGCGGCGCGCCCACCGTCGACATCACCTGGGGCCTCATCATCTCCCTGCTGCGCGACCTGCCGGCGCAGACCGCCAGCCTGCGCGCCGGCACCTGGCAGGCCAAGGGCCAGCCTAACAGCGTCGGCACGGCGGCGGAGGGGCTGACGCTGGGCGTGCTAGGCCTCGGCAAGCTCGGCTCCCGCGTCGCCAAGGTGGGCCAGGCGCTCGGCATGAAGGTCATCGCCTGGAGCCAGAACCTGACCGCCGAGGCCGCGGAGAAGGTCGGCGCGACGCGGGTGGAGAAGGACGAATTGTTCGCCCAGGCCGATGTCGTCACCCTGCACATGATCCTGTCCGACCGGTCCCGCGGCATCGTCGGCGCGAAGGAGCTGGGGCTGATGAAGCCCTCGGCCATCATCGTGAACACCAGCCGCGGCCCGCTGATCGACCAGGACGCGCTGATCGCGGCGCTGACCGAAAAGCGCATCGGCGGCGCCGGGCTGGATGTGTTCGAGGAGGAGCCGATGCCGCTGACCCATCCGCTGCTGGCCTGCCCGAACACGGTGCTGACGCCGCATCTCGGCTATGTCTCCCGCCAGAATTTCGCCGCCTATTTTGAGGGCGGGGTGGAGGCGGTTGAGGCCTATCTGGCCGATCAGCCGATCCGCGTGCTGACGCCATGAGCGCGCTTCCGGCCTTCTGGGCCACCGCCAGCCAGGCGGAACGCGACCGCGCCTACAACAATGCGGAGGCGGTGGCCGACAGCACGGCGCTGATGGCGGAGCGGGACGCGGCGGCGGCCGCCTTCCGCGCCGCGCATCCGGCGCATCTCGACCTTCTGTATGGGGAGGGCGAGCGGGAGGCCTGGGACCTGTTCCCCGGCCGCGACCCGGCGGCGCCCTGCCTGGTCTTCATCCATGGCGGCTATTGGCAGCGCAACCAGCGGGAGAATTTCTCCCACCTCGCGGAGGGCGCGCTGGCGATGGGCTGGTCGGTGGCCTTCAACGGCTACACGCTGGCGCCCGCCGCTTCGCTGACGCAAATCGCCTGGCAGATCCACCGGGCGCTGGACTGGCTTTCCGAACACGGCGCGCAGCATGGCATCGCCGGGCCGCTGGTCGCCTCCGGCTGGTCGGCGGGCGGGCATCTGACGGCGCTGGCGCTGGAACATCCGGCGGTGACGGCAGGGCTCGCCATTTCCGGCATCTTCGAACTGGCGCCGATCCGCGACACCTATCTCGACGCCGCGCTGAAGCTGACCGAGGCGGAGATCGCCGAACTGTCGCCGATGCGGCGGCCGGTGGTGCGGAAGCCGCTGGCCGTGGCCTATGGCACCGCGGAACTGCCGGAGCTGGTGCGCCAGAGCCGCGATTTTCACGCGCTGCGCAGCGCCGCCCATGCGCCGGGGCCGCTGGTGCCGATTCCGGGCGCGGACCATTTCCGGGTGCTGGAAGCGCTGCGCCAGCCGGGCGGGTCGCTGCTGCGGCTGGCGGAGACGTTGCTGAGCTGAGGGGCGGGTGAGGGGTCTTGGCCTCGCATTATCCCGAGGAGCCCCCCTCACCCCGGCCCTCTCCCCCCGTCGGGGGGAGAGGGAGTTCAAGTGCCCCCACATCCCACTGGCGGGTTGTTTCCCAGATACCGCGCCGCGCCTTCCGCCAGCACCTCGACGCACTTCGCCAGGTCCTCGTCCTTCGTATCCTCCGCCCAATGGTGGCTGATGCCGGCGATGGAGGGGGAGAACAGCATGGCGGCGGGCATCACCTTTGCCATGTATTGCGCGTCATGCCCCGCCCCGCTCGGCATATGGCGCCAGGCGCCCGGCGCCAGGTCTTCCGCCGCTGCGGCCAGCGCCGCCTGCATGGCGTCGTCGCAGAGCGCGGGCTTGGACAGGCTCATCGCCTCCAGTGTCACCGTGCAGCGCTCGCGGCGATTGGCCTCCTGCACGCAGGCGCGCAGGCAGGCCTCCATGCGGTCGAGCATCGGCTGTTCCACGTCGCGGAACTGGAACAGCACCTCGGCGCTGCCGGGGATGATGGAGGCGGCGCCGGGGTCGAGGCTGATACGGCCGCAGGTCCAGGTGCTGCGCGGGCCGCAGGCGAAGGGCATGCGTTCGTCCAGCATGGCCAGCAGCCGCACCGCGGTCAGGCCGGCATCGCGGCGCTCGGCCATGGTGGTGCCGCCGGCATGGTCCTGCATGCCCTCGATGGTGATGCGCCACTGCCAGATGGCGACGATGCCCGTCACCACGCCGACCTGTTGGCCGGCGGATTCCAACTGCGTGCCCTGCTCGATATGCAGTTCGAAAAAGCCCTTGTGCCGGTCGGGCTCGCGCTGGATGCGCGGCAGGCCTTCCAGCCCGGCCTCGCGCAGCGCCTGGCGCAGCGGCTTGCCGTGGTAGCGGTTGGACAGGCGGTCGATCTCATCCTCCGGCAGCTCGCCGATGAAGGACCGGCTGCCGATGAAGCCGCCGTAATGGCCTTCCTCATCGGCGAAGGCGATGACATCCACCGGCAGGCCGCTGCGCGCCAGCGCCACGCCGGCCATCACGCCCAGAGCGCCATCCAGCCAGCCGGCCTGGTTCTGGCTTTCGATATGGCTGCCGACCAGCAGCTTCGGCCCCGGCCCGGGATGCCGCCCGATGACATTGCCGATGCCGTCTATGCTCGGCTCCAGCCCGCATTCGGCCATGCGCTCCATCAGCCAGCGTCGGCTTTCCATATCCTCCGGCGAGAAGGTCGGGCGGTGCACGCCGGTCTTGTAGGCGCCGATCTTTCGCAGCTCGTGCAGGTCCTTGAGGAAGCGGGCGGTATCGACCTGCGGCATGTCATGTGACCTCGGGCTGTTGCCAGGGCATGTTGGAACGCGCTTCCTGGCCCCGTCCAGCCAGGAGAGCCGTCGCCATGCCCGAGATCAGCCGCTTCATGCCGCCCGCCACCGGCCGCGCCTGGCCACCCTTCGCCATCTCCGTCCGGCACGGCCCGACGCTCTACGTCTCCGGCATCGGGCCGATGGGGCCGGATGGCGTGCCGAAGGATGATTTCGCGGCGCAATTCGCCATCGTCCTCGGCCATCTGCAACGCGCGCTGGAGGAAGGTGGCAGCGACATGCGCAACATCCTGAAGGCGAATGTGCTGCTGACGCGGGCAGGCGACGTGGCGGAGATGAACCGCCTCTATGCCGAGGCCTTCCCCGCCGACGCCCTGCCGGCCCGCACCACCTGCGTCGTCGCCGCGCTGCCGGTTCCCGAATTCCTGCTGGAGATCGAGTGCATCGCGGCGGTCTATTGAGCGGCGTCGCGCGCGGCGCGCAGCGCGGCGAGGTCGAGCTTCGTCATGCCCATCATCGCCTGCATCACGCGGCCGCGCCGGGCCGCATCCGCGTCGCGCATCATGCTGGCGAGTTCAGCCGGCACGATCTGCCAGGAAAAGCCGTAGCGGTCGGTCAGCCAGCCGCATTGGTTGGTCGCGCCGCCTTCGGAAAGGCGGGTCCAGAAATGGTCGATCTGCGCCTGGTCGGCGCAATCGACGATCAGCGACGTGGCTGGCGTCGGCCGGTAATGCGGCCCGCCATTGAGGCCGAGGAAGCGCTGGCCATCCAGGCTGAACTCCACCGTCAGCACCGGCGCTTCCGGCGCCGGGCGCATGCGGCCGGCGAGCTCCGCCGGCTTGCCGCCCTCGCGGAAGATGGCGGTGTAGAGGTTCGCCGCCGCCTCCGCCTGGCCGTCGAACCACAGGCACAGGGTCATGCCGGTCATGCGCCCTTCCCCATCGCTTCGGTGGCGGCTTCCATGTCCATCCACATCACTTCCCAGATATGGCCGTCCGGGTCCTGGTAGCTGCGGCCATACATGAAGCCGTGATCCTGCACCGGCAGCGGATCTGCGTCACCGCCGGCGGCGGCGGCGCGGCGCACCAGGTCATCCACCTCCGCCCGGCTGTCGGCGGACAGGCAGATCAGCACCTCGCAGGCCTTGTGGGCATCGACAATGGGCTTGCTGGTGAACTGCCGGAACTTGTCATGGGTCAGCAGCATGGCGTGGATGGTCTCGGAGAAGACCATGCAGGCGGCGGTGTCGTCGCTGAATTGCGGGTTTTTGCTGGCGCCGACCTTCTCGTGAAAGGCGACGGCGCGCGGCAGGTCGGTGACCGGCAGGTTGACGAAGATCATCCGTGGCATGGGTGGCCTCCATTGAGTGCCACCCATCACTGAACCATTTAGTTTAGTATATCAAGCCGACCCGCTTCACGAGGTCGCGACTCAGGTCGTCAGCCCGCCATCCACCACCACCGTCTGGCCCGTGACCATGGCGGCGCCGGCCAGCAGGAAGACGATGACCTCCGCCAGATCCTCCGGCGTGCAGCGGCGCTTCAGCAGCGCGCCCTCGATCGAGGAACGGCGCTGTTCCTCGGTCCATTCGATCATCCAGGTGCTGTCCACCGCGCCCGGCGCCACGGCGTTCACCCGCACCTCCGGCGCCAGCCCGCGCGCCAGGTTCTTCGTCAATGAAATCACGCCGGCCTTTGTCGCGCCGTAGGCCATGGAGGAGCCGGCGGAGTTGATGCCGGCGATGGAGGCGATGTTGACCATGGCACCCCCCGCCGCCCGCAGCGCCGGCCCGGCCGCCTTGGCGCAGCGGAAGACGCCACGAAGGTTCACCTCGAGCACCGCGTCCCAGAGCTCCTCCGTCAGCCGGTCGAATTCATGGGGCGCGATGGCGGTCGGCGTGCCGGGCGTGCCGGCATTGTTCACCAGGTAGTCGAGCCGCCCGAGATCGGCGGCCGCCTGTCGCACCATCCGCTCCGCATCCGCCGCATCGCCGACATTGCCCGGCGCGGCCAGGATGCGCGCATTGGTCTCCGCCTGCAGCGCGGCGACGGAAGCCGGCCCGCGCGCATCGCCTTCGAGAAAATTCACCGCCACATCGCAGCCGCTGCGCGCCAGCAGCGTCGCGGTGGCCAGCCCGATGCCGGAGGCGCCGCCGGTCACCAGCGCCGCCTTGCCCCGCAAATCATAGGTGATCATGCGCCCTCTCCCTTGTCCCGCCCCTGCCCCGCCAGCGTGCCGATCTGCCGCAGCGCGCGTTTCAGCGCGAGCAGCCGGCGGTCCCGGTCCTCCAGCACATCCGCCGTCTCGCCCGGCCAGTCGTAGAAGCCGGCGCCGGCCATCACGCCGGTGCGGCCCTGCGCCACCATCGCATCCACCGCCTCGCATTTCCCGCGCACCGGCGGCGGTTCGTACATGCGGTTGCGCAGGCTGGTCTGAGTGAAGGCGAGGCCGGTGAAATCCGCCTTGGCCAGCACGCCCAGGATCGGCAGGCGCAGCGAGATGCCCTCGATGATCGCGGTGTCGATCTCCTCGGCCGTCGCGATCCCCTCATCCAGCAGCTTCTGGACTTCCAGCCCGATGGCGGATTGCACGCGGTTGGCGATGTAGCCGGGGATGAACTTGCGCATCACCACCGGGCGCTTGCCCATGGCGCGGCAGAAATCGGCGGCGAACTGCACCACCGCCGGGTCGCAGGCCGGGCCGCCGACGATGTCCACCAGATCGACCAGATAGGGCGGCGTGTACCAGTGCATGATGACGGCCCGCGCCTGGCGCCGTTCCGGGATCAGCGGGAAGGGGTCGAGGTAGCTGGTATTGCTGGCGATGATCGCGGCCTCCGGCGCCAGCCGGTCCAGCTCCTCGAACAGCGCGCGCTTGGCGTCCGGCTGTTCGATGATGGCTTCCAGGATGAGGTCCGCCTCCTCCACCGCCTCGGCCAGCACCGGCAGGCGCGTGACGGCGTGGTGCAGCCAGTCGGCATCGGCCTCCCGCGGTGCCTCGCCGGCCACCACCAGCGTCTCCAGCGCCGTCTCCATCAGCCCGCCGGCCTTGTCGAGGGTGGCCATGCTGCTGTCGGTCAGCCGCACCTCATGCCCGCCCAGGGCGAAGACCAGGGCCAGCGCATGCCCCATGGTGCCCGCGCCGATGACCGCGACCTTGATGCCCATTTGCGTCTCATCCCTGTCAGAAGCGGCGAAACTGGCCTCTGCGGCGGCGGCGGGCAAGACGGGCGGCGGTCAACTGCCGCGATAGGTGGAATAGGACCAGGGCGAGCAGAGCAGCGGCACGTGGTAGTGCCCCTGCCCTTCCCGCAGCGTCACCACGATCGGCACGACGTCGAGAAAACCCGCCCCGCCGAAATGCGCGCCGATATGGAAGCGCAGTTCGTAGCGCCCGGCGACGAAGCTTTCGGCATTCAGCAGCGGCGCATCGGTGCGGCCATCGGCGTTGGTCACGGCCTGCGTGACCTTCACCGGGCCGCCCGCCCCGATCCGGAACAGTTCCACCATCACGCCCTGGGCGGGGCGGCCGGTGGCGGTGTCGAGGATATGGGTGGTCAGGGCGGAGGCCTTCATTCGCGCGGCGCCCCGGCGGCGACCCAGGCGATCAGCTTCGCCCGCTCCTCCGCCGTGATCTCCGTCAGGTTGCCGGGCGGCATGGCCTCCGTCGCCACCTGCTGGCGGATGGATTGCGCCCAGCGGCGGATCTGCCCGGCTTCATCCAGCCGCACGCCCTTCGGCGCCTCGACAAAACCCTCCTGGGTCGGCTGCGCCGCGTGGCAGCTCGCGCAGCGCGCGGCGGTGATGGCCTGCACCTCGGCGAAGGCCGGCGCTTCCCCGCCCGCCGGGCCGCGCGCGGGCATCAGGGCGAAGGCCATCAGCCCGATCACCGCCACCGCCGCGATGGGCAGCGCCACCGGGTTGCGGCCGAATTGCCGCAGCACGAAGAACTGCCGCACCAGCGCGCCCGCCAGGGTGATGGCCAGCAGCACCACCCAGTTCCATTGCGCGCCCCAGGTCATCGGGTAATGCGGGCTGATCATCAGGAACAGCACCGGCAGGGTCAGATAGGTGTTGTGGACGCTGCGCTGCTTG
Organism: Falsiroseomonas oleicola; assembly: GCF_019029495.1. Classification (GTDB taxonomy): domain Bacteria; phylum Pseudomonadota; class Alphaproteobacteria; order Acetobacterales; family Acetobacteraceae; genus Falsiroseomonas; species Falsiroseomonas oleicola. The sequence continues at coordinate 236,215 of NZ_JAERQM010000005.1, read as the reverse complement.
CCCCAGCGGCCGTATTTCGCATCCGGCACCTGCCCCGCCTGCATCGCGGCGACCATCTTCCGCTGCCCCGGAATGATGACCATGGCGACATTCGCCACCATGATCGTCCCGGTCATCGCCCCGATCTGGAGAAAGGCGCCGCGGCCGGAAAACACATGGCAGGCGACGAAGGCGGCGACCACCAGCAGCCCCACCCCGAAGGCCGAGAGCAGCGCCTCGTTCTCCCCCCATTTCGAGCGGCAGGCGAGGTCATAGACCACCCACCCCGCCACCAGCATCGTGGCCGAGATTGCCACCGCCACACCCGGCGCCAGGTCCATCACCGCCGGATCGACCAGATAGGTACTGGCCTGGCCCCAGTAGATCAGCATGAACAGCGAGAACCCGCTGATCCAGGTCCAGTAGGCCTCCCATTTGAACCAGTGCAGCCGCTCCGGCAGGCTGGCCGGCGCGTTCAGGTATTTCTGCTTGTGGTAGAAGCCGCCGCCATGGATCGACCACTGCTCCCCCTTCACCAGGGGGTTGCCGTCCCGCGGGGCGTCGAGCTGGTTGTCCAGGCCGATGAAATAGAAGCTGGTGCCGATCCAGGCGATGCCGGTGATCAGGTGCAGCCAGCGGATCAGCAGGTTCGCCCATTCGGCGAGGTAGGCGAGGTCCATCTTGTGCGAGTCCCCTGGCCCCGGAACGCTCCGGCGGCACGCGATTGCAAAGCAACATTCACGCCAGCCCGGCCCCGCCGCAAGCACCGCCCTGCGCGATTCGGCTTACCTGTGCTAGCTTCCCCAAACGGCCGATCCCGGCCGGCAATACGGAGAGACGACGCGCGATGGATGGCACCAGCCTGTTGATGCTTGGCATCATCCTGGCCCTGCTCTGCGCCTCTGCGCTGTTCTCCGGGACCGAAACCGCCTTCACCGCTGCCAGCCGCGCCTTCGTCACCCGCCGCGCCAAGGAAGGCGACCGCAAGGCGGTGACACTCGGCCGGCTGAGCGAGCGCAAGGACCGCGTGGTCGCCGCCATCCTGGTCGGCAACAACCTGGTCAATACCACAGCCACGGCGCTGGCCTCCGCCCTGCTGATTTCCTGGTTCGGGGAAGGCGGCGTCGCCTATGCCTCCCTCGTCATGACCGCCCTGCTGGTGGTGTTCTCCGAGGTCCTGCCGAAGACCCTCGCCCTGCGCAGCCCGGACACGGCGGCCTTGCGCGTCGTGCCCGTGCTGTCCGGCACCATGCGGCTGCTGGGGCCGGTCGCCGATGTGGTGAACCTGCTGGTCCGCTTCACCCTGCGCGTCTTCGGCGGCCGCCCGCCGGAGGTCGAGAAGCCGGGCATCACGGAAGACGAATTGCTCGGCGCGATCGACCTGCATGGCATGGGCCACCAGGGCTCCGCCGACCTCGCCGCGCGCCAGGAACGCAGCATGCTGCGCGGCGTGCTGGCGCTGGATGACATGGTCATGCGCGACGTGATGACCCACCGTTCCCGCGTCACCAGCCTGAATGCGGCCGAACCGCCGGAGCAGCTTCTGGCCAAGGTACTGGCCTCGGGCCACAGCCGCTTTCCGCTGCTGGGGGCGGGCGAGGAAATCCTGGGCGTGGTGCATGCCCGCGACGTGCTGCGCGCCCTGCATGCGGCGGGCGATGACCGGGCGCGGATGGACCTGCGCGCCGTGGCCCATCCGGCCACGCTGGTCATCGAAAGCCGCCCGCTGCGGGAACAGCTTCAGGATTTCCGCAAGGCGCCGATCAAGATGGCCATGGTGCTCGACGAATACGGCTCGCTGAAGGGCATCGTGACGCTGGAGGACATCATGGAAGTGGTGGTCGGCCAGATCGCGGAGCGCGGCGAGGCCATCCTCGGCGACCTGGCGCAGGAGGGGCAGGTGGAGGTGCGCGGCGATGTCCGCGTGCGCGACATCAACCGCGAGCTGGGCTGGGAACTGCCGGAGGATGAGGCCGCGACCATCGGCGGCCTGGCCGTGGCGCGCCATCGGGGCATTCCCAAGGTCGGCGCCGAGATCACCGTCGAGGGCTTCACGCTGCGGGTGATGGAACGCCGCGGCCTGCGCATCGACCGCCTCTCGGTGCGTCCGCCGGAACCGCCCATACAACATTGACGCAGGCTTCCCGATCGCCCGGACCCTCTCTAACCTGTCCGGACAATTGGGAGATTCCTCGCATGGCGGATGCTCTGGGCTGGCGGAAGAAGATCGGTGTCGTGGTGCCCTCCACCAACACCATCGTGCAGCCGGAGATGGATGTGCTGCGCCCCGCCGGCGTGACCTTCCACCTCGCCCGCGTCTCCATCAAGGAACGGCCGCTGACCAGCGAACAGGCCTTCCTGGAACATGTGCAGGCGATGCGCGACGGGCTCGGCGCCGCCATCGAGCAGGTGATGACCTGCGCGCCGGACCACCTGGTGATGGGCGTGGCGCTGGAAGCCTTCTGGGGCGGCCTCGCGGCGTCGGAGAAGCTGACGGCGGAGCTGGAGGCCAAGGCCGGCGTCGGCGTCAGCATGGGCAGCTTCGCCACCGCCGCCGCGCTGCGCGCCTTCGGCGCCCGCCGCATCGCCATCCTCACCCCGCACCAGCCGCGCGGCGATGAGATGGTGCGCGCCTGGTTCGTCGAGGCGGGGTTCGAGGTGGTGGCGCTGAAGGGCCTGAAATGCCCCTCCCCGCGCGAAATCGCCCAGGTGCAGCCACAGGCCATCCGCGACAGCCTGCGGGAGCTGGATGCGCCGGGGGTGGAGGCGCTGGTGCAGGTCGGCACCAACCTCGTCGGCGTCGATGTGGCGGCGGAAGGGGAACGCTGGTTCGGCAAGCCGGTGCTGGCGATCAATGCCGTGCTCGCCTGGCATGCGATGCGCGCCACCGGCATCGAGGATCGCATCCCCGGCCATGGCCGCCTGCTGGCGGAGCATTGATCCGCATGGCCGATCCGCAGGTCCTGGTCGCCGGCGCCGGCCCCGCGGGGCTGACGGCGGCGCTGATGCTGGCCCGCGCCGGCATCGCCGTGCGCGTGCTGGAACGCCATACGGAACCCTTCGAGGACCCGCGCGCCGCCACCATCCACCCCCCGACGATGGAGATGCTTTTCGAATCGGGCGTCACGGCCGACCTGCTGGCGGAGGGTATCCGGGCGCCGGTCTGGCAGTTTCGCGGGCGGGAGGAAGGGGTGGTCGCGGAATTCGACCTCTCGATCCTGGCCGATGCCACCCCCTTCCCCTTCCGGCTGCAATGCGAACAGCACAAGCTGTGCCGCATCCTGCTGCGGCACCTGGAGGCCTTCGCGCATGCCGAGGTCCTGTGGGGTGTGACCGTCGCCGATGCGGCGCAGGATGCCGATGGCGTCACCGTGACGACCTCGGAGGGCGACCTCCACCGCGCCGCCTATCTGCTCGGCGCCGATGGCGGGCGCAGCGTGGTGCGGAAAAGCCAGAGCATCGCCTTCGAGGGCTTCACCTATCCCGAGCGCTTCCTGGTGGTGACCACGCCGCGGGACATGGCGGCGAAGGGCTATGCCATTTCTTCCTACGTCTCGGACCCCGTCACCTGGTGCGCGCTGTTCAAGGTGCCGGGCAAGGCGCCGCCGGGCCTGTGGCGAATCGTCTTCCCGACCGATCCGGAAGCGCCGGAGGCCGAGCTGCTGGACCGCGTCGCCGCGGCCCGGCGCCTGGCCACGCTGATCCCCGACCCGGAAGGCTATGAGGTGGTGCACACAAACCTCTATGCCGTGCACCAGCGCGTCGCCGCGAACTTCCGCAAGGGTCGCGTGCTGCTGGCCGGCGATGCGGCGCATGTGAACAATCCGCTCGGCGGCATGGGCATGAATTTCGGCGTGCATGACGCCATCCTCGCCGCGGAGCGAATCGCCGCCGTTCTGGCGGGCGGCGATGACGATCTGCTGGACCGCTACGACCGCCAGCGCCGCAAGGTGGCGGAGGCCTTCCTGCAGGCCATGACCATCGCGAACAAGAAGACGCTGGAGGAGAAGGACCCTGCCGCACGCCTGGCACGGCTGGATGAGCTCCGCGCGACGGCTGCCGACCCGGCCAAGGCGCGGGCGCATCTGCTGAAGACCAGCATGATCGAGGGAGTCCGCGCCGCCGCCGCCATCCCGTGAAACAGGCGCGAAACCCGGCGCTATAGGCCGCATTGGACCGGCACCCCGCTTCCTGGATAGGCTGGCCCCAACCAGATCACGGGAGCCCGCCATGCGCCGCCGTCTTGCGACCTTCGTCTTCAGCACCGCCGTCACCGGCGCCATCGCCCTGCTCGGCGTGGGCGCCCTGGCGCAGGCGGAGGCGGAGCGGCAGCTCGACGCCGCGCTGGAAAGGCTGCGCGGCAGCTTCGGCGCCGATGCGCAGCTCGCCGTGGGCATGCGCCAGGTGGACCCGGTGACGGGCCGCGCCCGGCTCGGCGACCTGACCATCACCTCGGCGCGGGAGCGGCTGTCGGTCACCGAATTGCTGGTGCAGGACGTCACGGAACGGCGGCTGGGCCGGGCGGAGGCCCGCTCCGTGGTGCTGCTGACCAATATCGGCACGGAGGATGACCGCTTCGAGCTGGCCCGCCTGGTGCTGGGTGGCATGGCGCTGCCCGCCCCCGGCGAGCCCTTCGCGCTGGAGACCTTCGAGCTCGGCACCATGGAGCTGGAGTCGCTGCGCGGCACCGGCAAGAACGGCAACCTCTCCGTCGGCCGTGCTTCGGCGGAGGGCTATGGGCCGGGCGTGCTGGGCGCCGCGACGCTGGAAGGCGTGGACTTCCGCGACGACGGGAAGGGCGGCACCAGCTTCCGCCTCGGCCGCGTCGCCGTGCAATCCATGGTGCTGCCGCCGCTGGATGGCTCGATGCCCGATCCGCGCCAGTTCTCCGTGCAGAACCTGACCCTGGAAGGCGCCACCCTGCGCGATCCGGAGAAGCAGGTGGACCTCGCCATCGGCCGATTCGCGGTGCGGGACTGGGTGCCGGGCCGCACCACGGATGTGGCGCTGGAAGGCGTGCGGCTGGCCGCGCCCTTCGGCCAGCTCGGCGCCGGCGACCTGCGCATCGGCCGCATCGCCGCCCAGGGCATCGACATCGCCACCACCATCGCCGCGGTGATGGACGACAAGCAGGTGCCGGACCCGGTGGTCGGCACACCGCAGAGCATCGTGCTGGAAGGCATGGCGGCGGAGGCCGGCGGCCAGCAGGTGTTCAGCCTCGGCCGGATGCTGGTGGAGGCCTCCATGGACCAGAGCGGGCTGGCCAGCACCGGCATGGCCCTGCAGGGGCTGCGCGTCAGCCTGCCGCCCGGCGCCGCCCCCTGGCTGGACCAGGCGGGCTACCGCGACCTTGGCGGCGGGCTGGAATTGCGCGGCACGGTGCGGCGCGCCGATGGGGCGATGGATATCGACCCCTTCCGCATCGCCTGGGACCAGGCGGTGACCCTCACGCTGCGCGCCGACCTGATCGGCATGCCGCTGCCGACCCCGGGCGAGGCCCGCGACAACGACGCCTATATGGCCCGGTTGATGCAGGCGCGGCTGCGCAGCCTGTCGCTGAGCCTGCGCGACCAGGGGCTGCTCGGCCGTGCCATCGCCCAGCAGGCTCGCCAGCAGCGCATGCCGGAGGAGCGGCTGCGGGAACAGATGGCCCAGGCGGCGCTCGCCATGCCGGTCCCCGGCGCACCGCCGCCCGGCCGCCCGGCCCCGGCCCGCAAGGGCGCCCCGGCCGCCGCCCCCGCCGCGCCGGCCGCCGACCCCTTCCTGCCGGTGCGCCAGGCGATCGCCAGCTTCATCCGCCAGCCGCGGGAGCTGGAATTCAGCCTGCGTCCGGCCGAGCCGATCAGCTTCGGCGAGCTGGAGGGCCTGACCGCCGCCGGCCCCGCCGAGACGGCGCGGCGGCTGGGCCTGACGGCAGTGGCACGCTGAACCCTTCTACTGGAAGCGGATCCCGGCGCTCCGCACCACCTCCCCCCAGCGCGCCACATCGGCGCGCAGCCGGGCGGCGAAGGGCTCCGGCCCCTCGCCCAGCGGATCGGCGCCGATCTGCGCCATGCGGGCCTGCACGGCGGGCTTCTGCAGGGCCGCCGCAACGATGCCGTGGATGCGCGCGACCACCGCCGGCGGCATGCCCTTCGGCCCCATCAGCCCGTTCCAGGTGATCGTCTCGAAATCAGGCACCACCTCCGCGATCGCCGGCACCTCGGGCAGGGCGGCGGCGCGGCCGGTGCTGGAGACGCCGAACAGCCGCACCGCCGGGTTCCGGGCATGCGGCACGGCCTCCGACAGATTGGCGAACATCACCGGCGCGTTGCCGGCGATCAGATCGGCCAGGGCGGGCGCGCCGCCGCGATAGGGCACATGTTCCGCCTGCACGCCGATGCGTTGCAGCAGCAGCGCCATCGACAGGTGCTGGAAGCTGCCGACGCCGCCGGAGGCATAGGGGAAGTTGCCCGACCGCGCCCGCATCCAGGCGATCAGCCCGGGCAGGTCGGTGGCCTCCACGCTGCGATGGGCCATCAGCACGAAGGGGTTGGTGCCGAGGTTCACGATCGGCGTCACATCCGCCACCGGATCGAAGCGCGGCGCCTGGGCCATCGCCACCGGCGCCACCGCCAGCACGGCCACCGCCACCATCATCAAGGTATGGCCATCGGCCGGGGCGCGCACCATCGCCTCCGCCGCGATCAACCCGCCGGCGCCGGTGCGGTTCTCCACCACGAAGCTGCCGCCGGGAATCTCGGCCTGCAGCATCTCCGCCGTCAGCCGCGCCAGCCCATCGGTGTTCCCGCCCGGGGCGAAGGGCACCAGGATGCGCACCGGCCGGTCCGGCCAGGCGGGCTGGGCGCGCAGGATGGTGGGCGCGGCGAGCAGGGGCAGGGTGGCGAGGAGATGGCGTCGGAACATGGCGTCGTGTCCTTCAGGCTTCCCCACAGGATAGACATGCGACGCGCCTCTCCGGCACCCGGCTTTCACGCGGAAGCGGGCGGCCCGGCGAGGCCGCTGCCGGCAAGGCGATCAGGCCGCCGGCCGCCCTGCCCGGAATGCAGGCGATGGCGCCTGGAACCGGTCTCAACCCATCGCGCCTTCGACCTGCCCCTGGACCGGGGGAAACCGAAGCCGGAAGACGGCACCCGGATTCCCATCCCGCAGCTCGATGCTCGCGCCATGGGCGCGCAGCACCTCGCGCACGATGTACAGGCCAAGCCCTGCCCCCGTGCCGCCGCCGGCCCGCTGGAAGGCCTCGAACACCCGCTCCCGCGCCTCCGCCGGCACGCCCTTGCCATGGTCGGCGACCTCCAGCACGCCATCGACCCCGATCCGCAATTCCACCTGCACGCCGGGTCCGCCATGGGCCAGGGCATTGCCCAGCAGGTTCAGCAACACGCTGCGCAGCGACGGCGGATCGCCCTGGATGACCCAGCGCGGGACGGCGCTGTGGAAGGCGATGTCGCTGCCGGAATCGAGTGCGAGCGGCACGATTTCCGCCACCACCTCGCGGGCCAGCCCCACCATCTCCACCGGCTGGACGGCCACCGCGCCGACCTCGGCCTGGGCGTGCTGCATCCGCTCCAGGTCCAGCAACTGGTCGGCCAGCAGGGCGAGGCGCCGGAGGTCGAGCCGCAGCCGCTGGCGCGTCGCGCCCTCGGGCAGTTCATCGAGCCGCAGGGACAGGATGGCGATCGGCGTGCGCAGTTCATGCGCGGCATTGGCAATGAAGCGGCGCTGGCGCTCATGCTCCTTCTCCAACCGGTCGAAGGCGGCATTGGCGGCGGTGACCAAAGGCAGGATTTCACCGGGCACGCCCGCCACCGGCAGCAGCACCTGGTGCTGGCCCGGCACAAGCCGGCTGGCGGCCGCGGCGGCGGCGCGGATCGGGCGCAGCAGGAAGCCGACCAGCCACCAGGTCACCAGGCTGGTGCAGACCGAGATGACCGCAACCGCCTTCAGCCAGTACCCGAGCCATTCTGTGACCCAGGCCCAGATGCCGGCGGAGAGGCTGCCGCGTTGCCCCCCGATCAACGCCCCCACGCGACGGCCTTCGGTCCAGATGTCGATGGCAACGCCGACCGGCAGCTCCGCCCGCGCCCCCAGCGTACCGCCCTCACCCGGCCACAGGCCGACGGGCGGCAAGCCTCTGCCGCCGAGCACACGGGCGGTTCCGTCCGATGCCCCGAACCAGAATTCGGGCGTGGCCTGCATATAGGCTTCCATGGCGAGCGTCGGCGCGAAGACCAGCACGCCCCGCGCGTCGCGGCGCAGCGATTCCGCGAGCAACCTCGTGGCCTGTTCCGTCGCGAACCACTCGCGCAGCGATCCGGGGCTGGCGAAGACCAGTGGCTGGGACAGCAGCAACAGCAGAATTCCAACCGAATGGAAGCTGATGAGCCCGATGGTCATGCGCCGCGCGAGGGATGGCGGCCGGTCGGCACAGCGCTTCATTCGGCGCGCGCCATGTAGCCGACGCCGCGCACGGGATGGATGCCCACCCGCGCCTGGCTCTCGGCCAGCCGCCGGCGCAGCCGCGAGACATGGGAATCCAGCGTGTTCGAGACCGGCGCATCGTCCAGGCCGAAGACCGCGCTCTCGATCGTCTCGCGCAGCACCACGCGCCCGGCGCGGCGCAGCAGCAATTCCAGCACCGCCAGCTCGCGGCGCGGCAGATGCAGCGGCACCTCCGCCACGCGCGCCTCGCGATGTACCAGGTCGAAGCTGAGCGCGCCCAGCACCAGCGGCTCCGGCGCCGCGCCGGAACGGCGGCGCATCACCACGCGCAGCCGGGCGAGCAGTTCGTCCAGCTCGAAGGGCTTGGCGAGGTAGTCCTCGGCCCCGGCATCCAGCCCCTCCACCCGATCGGTGGTCTGCCCCCGGGCGGTCAGCACGATGACCGGCGGCGGATCGGCCAGCCGGCGCAGCACGGGCAGCAACCGCAGCCCGTCGCCATCGGGCAGGCCACGGTCCAGCAGCACGGCGCGCAGCCCCGGCTCCCGCACCGCCTCCCACGCCTGTTCCAGGTCGGGCACCCAGTCGACGACGAAGCCGCGCCGCGCCAGCGCCACGCGCAGCGCCCCTGCCAATTCGACCTCGTCTTCCACCAGCAGGATACGCATGGGCCTCTCGGTTCTAGGCATGGGATCGGGCCGGGATGACCGGCGGCGCCAGCATTCCACGGCCAGGTTGCCGGAAGCTGACGCGCCGGGGCCGCGACCGTGCCAGCTTGCCGCAATCCAGCGGCGGTAGAAGGAGGCTCATTCCGGGACTCGCCCGGAACGCCACCAAGGATCGCCTGCATGACGCCTGAAACACGCCGCCTTCGCCAGACATCCCGCACCTTGGCCACCCTGATCCTGGCGGGGGCCGCGACCGCCCTGCCCCTGGCGGCCCAGGCCCAGCCGGCGCCGCTTGCCGCCGGTGGCTGGTCGCTGCGGCTGGGGGCCGGCGCGGCCGTCGGCCCGGCCTATCCGGGCAGCGAGACGACCCAGGTCTCGCCCTTCCCGCTGGTCGATCTCGCCTACCGCCCCGCTCTGCCGCTGCTCGATACCGTCTTCCTCAATCCGCGCGACGGGCTGGGCGTGGTCGCCTTCCGCCAGGGTCCCTTCTCCATCGGCGGCTCCATCGGCTATGCGCCGGGCCGCGACCAGGACGTGGCGGCGCGGCTTCAGGGCATGGGCGATATCGAGGGCGCGGCCCGGGCCAAACTGTTCCTGCGCGGCGATTTCGGCCGCTTCGGCCTGTCGCTGGAGGCGGCGCGCGCCCTGGGCGACCAGGAGGGCACCACGCTGACCATCGGCGCCTCCATGCGCCAGCCGGTCGGCCCCCGCCTGATGCTGCTCGGCCGGGTCGAGGCGAGCTGGGCGGATGAGGAAAGCATGCAACAATGGTTCGGCGTGACATCCCGGCAGGCCAGCCGGTCCCGCTTCGCCGCCTACAATGCCGAGGCCGGGTTCCGCTCGGTCCAGGGCAGCCTCACCGCGATCTACAGCCTCAGCGATCGGTGGTCGCTGAACGGCACGGCGGGGGTGGCGCAATTGCTGGGCGATGCGGCGGACAGCCCGATCACCGAAAGCAAGACCCAGCCCTTCGGCCTGGTCGGCGTGACCTACCGATTCTGAAAGGTCAGCAGGAGATCGTCACGATGAGCACGCGCGCATTGATCGGCCTGATGGCGCTGCTCGTGCTGGCGTGGCTCATCGCGATGGATCAGGTCGCCCAGCATAGCTGGGACATCTGGGCCTGCGCCGCCGAGGCGATGCTGCCGGAGGATGACGGCTGGTGGGCCTTCATTCCGGCGGCGTCTCAGCCGAAGCCCTTGCCCTGCTTGCGATAGGCCTCGCGCGGCGGGGCGAAGATATCCAGCACGCGGCAGCCTTCCGGGCCGGCCTTCATGGTATGCGGCACGCCGCCCGGGGTCCGCCAGAAGTCGCCCTTCTTCACGGCGATCTCCTCCCCACCCTGGATGCGCACGGCGCTGCCATCCAGCAGCACGCCCCATTGCTCCTCCGGATGGTCGTGCATCGTGCCCATGGCATTGGGGGCGATGCGGACGACGGAGAGCATGGCGTGCTCGCCCGGAAAGATGCGGGTGGTGACGCCCGGCGCCAATTCGCGGGCCAGGCCCTGCGTCTCGTCATCCAGGTTGTGGAATTCTTCGGCCTGGCTCATGGCTGGGGTCCTTATCCCGCAAAAGGGTCGCGCAGCATGATGGTGTCGTCGCGGTCCGGGCTGGTCGACAGCAGCACCACCGGCGCTTCCACCAGCTCCTCGATCCGGCGCACATATTTCACCGCCTCGGCCGGCAGTTCGGCGTAGCTGCGGGCACCGCGGGTGGAGCCGGCCCAGCCCTGCAGCACCTCGAAGACCGGCACCGCCTTTTCCTGCGCCGCGATGGAGGCCGGCAGACGCTTCATCATCTGGCCGTCCACCGTATAGCCGGTGCAGATGCGCAGTTCCGGCAGGCCGTCCAGCACGTCGAGCTTGGTCAGCACCAGCCCCTCGATGCCGCCGACCTTCACCGCCTGGCGGACCATGCAGGCATCGAACCAGCCGCAGCGGCGCGGGCGGCCGGTGACGGTGCCGAATTCATGGCCCTTTTCGCCCAGCAGCCGCCCGGTCTCGTCCTTCAACTCGGTCGGGAAAGGGCCGCTGCCGACGCGGGTGGTGTAGGCCTTGGCGATGCCGAGCACATAGCCGATCTGCTTCGGCCCGACGCCCGACCCGGCCGCCGCATTGCCGGCGACGGTGTTGGAGGAGGTGACGAAGGGATAGGTGCCGTGGTCGACATCCAGCATCACCGCCTGCGCGCCCTCGAACAGCACGCGCTTGCCCTCGTGATGCGCGGCGTCCAGCAGTTCCCAGACCGGCTCGGCGAAGGGCAGCAGCTTCGGCGCCAGTTCCAGCAGCCGGTCCAGCAGGTCCTGCTTCTCGAAGGTCTCGGCGCCGAGGCCCTTGAGCAGGGTGTTGTGGTGCAGCAGCAGCTCATCCAGCTTGTGCGACAGCACCTCCGGCTCCGCCAGGTCGGACAGGCGGATGGCGCGGCGCGCCACCTTGTCCTCATAGGCCGGGCCGATGCCGCGCCCGGTGGTGCCGATGGCATGCGCCCCGCGGGCCACTTCCCGCGCCTTGTCGATGGCCGAGTGCAGCGGCAGGATCAGCGGCACATTTTCGGCGATGCGCAGGTTCTCGGGCGTGACGGACAGGCCCTGGGCCGTGACGCGGGCGATTTCCGACAGCAGCGCATCCGGGTCCAGCACCACGCCATTGCCGATGACGCCGAGCTTGCCGCGCACCACGCCGGAGGGCAGCAGCGACAGCTTGTAGACCTGGTTGCCCACCACCAGCGTATGGCCGGCATTATGGCCACCCTGGAAGCGCACGACGATATCGGCCCGGCTGGCGAGCCAGTCGACAACCTTCCCCTTGCCCTCGTCGCCCCACTGGGCGCCGATCACGGCGACATTGGCCATGTCGAACTACTCCTGGATTGCTTCCGGCAGGGGGCGCAGGGCGCCATTGCCGTCCATCAGATGGGTGCAGCGCAGGGACTGCGCGGTATCGCTGGGCGCGAGCTGCGCCAAGGTGGCGTGGCCCTGGGCGCGCAGGGCGGCAGCCCGGGCGGCATCGGCGCCTGCGGGCAGGAAGACGCGCAGGCGCACAGGCCCGGGGGCGACGGCGCGCTGCACCGCATCAGGGTACAGCGTCATGCCCGTCGCCGGCTCCTCACCGGACAGGTAGCGGCCACCGCGCGCCAGCTCCCCGGTGCGGCCGGCGCCGAAGATCGTGAAGGCGACGCCCGTGTGATATTGCAGCCCGCGGAATTCCAGCGGGTCGAGGGTGATGCGCAGTCCCGGCGCGCGGGCGCGAATCGCCTCCACCACCGCCGCGGCATGGTCGGCGATCTGCCGCGCGGCGGGCGGCAAAGCCTCTGCTGCCAAAACAGCGAGCGCGGCATCGGCGGGGCCGGCGGCGGCCAGCAATGCGGGCAGCAGCAGCGCGGCGCCGCCGGCGCGGGCAGCGTGGTCGGCGACCGCCGCCGCATCCTTGCGGTCCAGCGCCCGGGCCAGCTTGCGGCGCGCATCGCCCTGCACATCCGCCGCATCCAGCAGCGCAGGCGCCAGGCGTGGCAAAGTGATGTCCAGCGAGGCCTCGGTGATGCCGACGGCGGCAAGCGCCTCCGCCGCCACGGCGGCCACTTCCGCATCCGCCTCGGCGCTTTCCGGCCCGATCAGCTCGATGCCCGCCTGCGGCAATTGCCGCGCGGGGGCGAGCTGGGTGCCCTGCACCCGCAGCACCTGGCCCGCATAGCTCAGCCGCAATGGGCGCGGCACGCGGGCCAGCCGCGTGGCGGCGATGCGGGCGACCTGCGGCGTGGTATCCGCGCGCAGCCCCATCATCCGGTGGCTGACCGGGTCCATCAGCCGGAAGGTCTGTTCGGCGACGGCGGCGCCGGAACCGGCGAGCAGGCTGTCCTCGAATTCCAGCAGCGGGGGCTTCACCCGCTCATAGCCATGGCGCGCGAAGACCTCCGCCAGGACCTCGACGAGCATCGCCTCGCGCTCCGCCTCGGGCGGCAGCACGTCGGAAAGGCCTGCGGGCAGAAGGGCGGGATTCGGAGGATCGTCGGTCATGAGGTCTTCGCGCCGTGTGAAGGCGGCGCGTGTGTGGCAGGGGGGCGGCCCCTCCGCAACCCCTGGCGCTCAGACAAGAACGATATCGAATTCCGCCCGCTGCCCTTCATCCGTGCTGGAAAGCCGTGCCAGCAGCAAAGCGCGGCGCGCCTCCGCCACGCGGCGCAGCAGGCCATCCTGGGCGTTCAGCGGCTCATCCGGGAAATAGATCTGGGTGGTCAGCGGCGCGCCGCCGCCCGGGGGATGGGCGCGCAGATGGATATGCGGGGTGCGGCCCGGATACCGGCCGGGGCGGATGGTACGGAAGGCGTAGCGCCCGGCGGCATCGGCCACGGCGCGGCCATAGCCCTGGAAGCCGGTGTCGCGCTGCGCCAGTCGGCCGTCGCGCGGATGCAGGTAGATGCCGGCATCATCGGCCTGCCAGATCTCGATCCGCGCCCCGGGCAACGCCGCGCCATCCAGGCTGCGCACCTGCCCTTCCAGCAGCAGCGGCCGGCCCGCCGCCTGCCGCCCCTGCCCGGCCACGCGACGCAGGTCGGCATCGGCGTCGGTGGGAATGGCGCGGGGGTAGTAGGGCCCCTCCATCTGCGCCGGCGTGCCCAGCGCCTGGCCCTGGGCGGGGGCGCAGCCGATGGGCAGCAAGGCGGGCGCCAGAAGGATCAGGCCCCGGCGATGCAGGGCGGGAAGATGTAGGGTCATGGGCCTCTGCATGCCCTGGCCGGCGCGTCCCGGTCACGTCACGAATGGTGACTTGCCCGCGCCGCCGCCCGGCGCAAGATGGCGGGCATGACCCGATACCGCGCCATCCTGCCCCTGCTGCTCGCCGCCGCCTGCGCCGATCCGGCCGCCCAGCATCTGGGGGGCTTCGGCGACCCGGTGCGCGGCGCCGCGCTCTCCGCCCCCTGGTGGCTGGGCGATACCTCCCGCCTCGCCGGCAACCCCGCCCAGGCCGCCCGCGCCGCCGTGCAGTTGGAGGTGGTGGCCGCCGCACTGCGGGACGATCCGCGCTACCGGCACGAGGCCTCCGGCCCCGCTTTGCACGCCACCCGCCTCGGCGTGGCGGAACTGCGGCAGGCGATCGGCATCGCGCCGGAGGCCCCCGCCGCATCGGTGATCGCCGCGCTGCGTGACGCCGCGGCCGCGCTGGACCAGGGCCGCCCGGCGCGGGCGGAGGCGGCGCTGACTGGCGCGGATTTTCCGCTCGGCCCCGCCGGCACCCTGGCCCGGCTAGGCGCCCTGCCCCGGCTGCCGCGCGTCTCGGAAGGCGCGGCGGCGGCCTATGGCGAAATCCGCCGGCTGGACGGCAACGCCCGCGCCGGCTGAGCCCCCTTCAGAAGGCCAGCGGCGTCGCCCGCGTGACCAGCGGCAGCGCCCGCACCGTGGCCAGCACCGCATCCGGCACCGGCGCATCCAGGCCCACCAGGCAGATCGCATCCCCACCCGGCATGTTGCGGCCCAGATGGAAGGTGGCGATGTTGATGCCCGCATCGGCCAGGGTGGTGCCGAAATGGCCGATGAAGCCGGGGCGGTCCTGGTTCGTCACATACAGCATGTGCGAGGCGAAATCGGCCTCCACCGCGATGCCCTTGATCTCCACCAGGCGCGGCTTGCCGGTGCCCACCAGCGTGCCGGCGACGGAGCGGTTGAGGCCCTGCGTCACCACCGTCACGCGCACCAGCGTGGCATAGTCGCCGCTGCGTTCCAGAACCGTCTCCGCCACCTCGATGCCGCGTTCGCGGGCCACCACGGGGGCGTTGACCATGTTCACCGCGCCCATCATCGGCGTCAGCACGCCGGCCAGCGCGGCGGCGGTCAGCGGGCGCTGGTTCAGCTCCGCCGCCTGGCCCTCATAGGCGACATGGATCGCCTTGATCTCCTCGCCCTGGGCGGCGGTGAGCTGGCCGGCCAGCGCGCCGAGCTGGCGCGCGAGCTCCATATAGGGCCGCAGGCGAGGTGCCTCCTCCGCGGTGACGGAGGGCATGTTGATGGCGTTGGAAACGGCGCCGGTGAGCAGGAAGTCGCTCATCTGCTCCGCCACCTGAAGCGCCACATTCTCCTGCGCCTCCGCCGTCGCCGCACCCAGATGCGGGGTGCAGACCACGTTTTCCAGCGTGAACAGCGGGCTGTCGGTCGCCGGCTCCGTCTCGAACACGTCGAGCGCGGCGCCGGCGAGATGGCCGGCCTTCAGCGCGTCATACAGCGCCGCCTCATCCACCAACCCGCCGCGGGCGCAGTTGATCAGCCGCGCGCCCTTCTTCATGGCGAAGATGCGCTCGCGCGAGAGGATGTTGCGTGTCTGCTCCGTCATCGGCGCGTGAATCGTGAGAAAATCGGCGCGCGCGACCAGGGCGTCGAGGTCCACCTTCTCCACGCCCAGCTCCAGCGCCCGCTTCTCCGACAGGAAGGGGTCGAAGGCGATAACCTTCATGTGCAGGCCGACGGCGCGGTTGGCGACGATGCTGCCGATATTGCCCGCGCCCACCAGGCCAAGCGTCTTGCCGGACAGCTCCACGCCCATGAAGCGGTTCTTCTCCCACTTCCCGGCCTTGGTGCTGGCGCTGGCCTCGGGGATCTGCCGGGCCAGCGCGAACATCATCGCGATGGCGTGCTCCGCCGTGGTGATGGCGTTGCCATAGGGCGTGTTCATCACGACGACGCCGCGCGCCGTGGCGCTCGACACATCGACATTGTCGACACCGATGCCGGCGCGCCCCACCACCTTCAGCCGCGGCGCGGCATCCAGCATTTCGCGAGTCACCTTGGTGGCGCTGCGGATCGCGAGGCCATCATAGTCGCCGATGATCTCGCGCAGTTCGGCGGGCTTCAGGCCGGGCTTGAAATCCACCTCGATGCCGCGCGCCTGGAAGATGGCGATCGACGCCGGCGAGAGCTTGTCGCTGATGAGAACCTTGGGGGCGGCCATCACGCGGCCGCCTTCTGCTGCGCTTCAACCTGGCCAAAGGCCCAGTCGAGCCAGGGCAGCAGCACCTCGATGTCGGAGGTCTCCACCGTCGCGCCACCCCAGATACGCAGGCCCGGCGGCGCGTCGCGGTAGTTCGCGACGTCGAGCGCCACGCCTTCCTTCTCGACCAGCGAGGCCAGTTTCTTCGCCGCAGCCGCCTGGCCCTCGGCGTCCAGCGCCGTGAACCAGGGCGCCACGATCTTCAGGCAGATGGAGGTGCAGGACCGCGTCGCCGCATCCTCGGCCAGGAAGTCCACCCAGGGGGTCTTCGCCACCCAATCGGCGATGGCGGCCAGATTGCCTTCCGACCGCGCGATCAGGCCCTTCAGCCCGCCCACCGATTCGGCCCAGCGCAGCCCGTCCAGCGCATCCTCGACGCAGAGCATGGAGGGGGTGTTGATGGTCTCGCCCTTGAACACGCCCTCCGCCAGCTTGCCGCCCTTGGTCAGGCGGAACACTTTTGGCAGTGGCCAGGCGGGGGTGTAGGATTCCAGGCGGGCGACGGCGCGGGGCGACAGGGCCAGCATGCCATGCGCGGCCTCGCCCCCCAGCACCTTCTGCCAGGACCAGGTGACCACATCCAGCTTGTTCCAGGGCAGGTCCATGGCGAAGGCGGCGCTGGTGGCGTCGCAAATGGCCAGGCCCTCGCGATCGTCCGGAATCCAGTCGCCATTGGGCACGCGGACGCCGCTGGTGGTGCCGTTCCAGACGAAGACGACGTCCTTCTTCCAATCCAGCGAAGCCAGGTCCGGCAGCTTGCCATAGGGCGCCTTCAGCACCCGCGCATCGGCCAGCTTCAGCTCCTTGACCACGTCCGAGGCCCAGTCGGCGGAGAAGGATTCCCAGGCGGGAATCTCGACGCCCCGCGCGCCCAGCAGCGACCACAGCGCCATCTCGACCGCGCCGGTGTCGGAGCCCGGGACGATGCCGAGCCGCCAGCCCTCGGGCATGGCGAGCACGGCTTTCGACAGGGTGATGACCTCGGCGAGGCGCGCCTTCGGTCCGGCGGCGCGATGGCTGCGGCCCAGCTCGGCGCCTTCCAGCGCGGCCAGCGTCCAGCCGGGACGCTTGGCACAGGGGCCAGAGGAGAAACGGGGATTCTTCGGACGCAGGTCCGGCTTTGTCGCCATGGTGGCAGGCTCCCTTCCAGAAGCAGATGCGCCCCGGTGGGGGGGCGTGGCCCGCTGGAAGGGTTAGACCCGCGCCGTCAGGCGCGCAAGCCGGCTCGTTTCATGCGCGCCGAACAGGAGTGCCGCCCAGCATATGGGCGCGCATGAGAGGGCGACGCCCCCCTCACCCCGGCCCTCTCCCCCGTCGGGGGGAGAGGGAGTGGATCAATGCGCTTCCGGCCGCAGGAACACGCCGGCGCGGGCGGCGGCGAAGGTGCGCCAGGCGATCCAGCCGGTCAGGCCGGTGGTCACGGCGAGCGCCAGCCCGGCCAGCAGCGGGTGGAAGCCTTCCGCCATCAGCAGCACGGCGAAGGCGGCGGTCGGGAAGGTGAAGCCCCACCAGGACAGGCTGAAGGGCACCCAGGCAAACTCCCGCGCCAGCGACAGCAGCGCCGCCGCCATCAGCAGCGCGACGCCGGTGAAGGTCAGGGAGAGGCTATGCGCCTCCCCGGTCAGGGCGATCACCGCCAGCGCGCCGACGGCCGGCGGCGCGAGGAAGATCGCCACGCTGGGACGCATGGCGAGCGGCAGCGGCGGACCGGCGATCAGCCGGTACAGCAGCAGCGGCGTGATCGCGACCCACATCAGCAGCCCGACGCCGAAGATCATCCAGGAGGCGTCATGGAAGCCCATCCGCGCGCCAAAGACCGGCGCCAGGATATTGCCGACGAAGGGAATCAGCAGCGGCGGCGCCAGCATCGCCACCTCCCCCCGCCCGGCCAGCAGCCGGCGCAGGATGCCCATGGCCACCACCAGGTGCAGCGGCACCGCGATGCACCACAGCGCGGCACCAAAGCCGGGCGCATAGGGGTGCACGGCGCCGGACAGGATCAGCAATCCGATGGTCGGCGCCGCGGCGAAGGCCACGCGCACGGGATGGCGGAATTCGGCCCACATCGCCTCCGGATGCCGCAGCGCCCTCAGCGCCTGCGCGCCCACCACCAGCAGCCAGACCAGCGCGGTCAGCGCCAGCAGCACCTCCCCCACAAAGCCCGGCATGCCGAGCGAGACGGAGGCCTCCCGCCAGGCGAGGCCGACACCGCCGAGGCCCATGGGCATCACCAGCAAGGGCAGTGGCAGATGCGCCAGGCCGGGCGGCGCCGGCGGCACCGGCACGGCGGCGGGCGGCGCCACCGGGGGGGCCGGCGGCTGGCTCGGCACCGGCGGCAGCCCGCCGGCCTCGATCGGCGCGGCCTCGGCCGGCACGGCGGCGGGGCGGGGCTTTGCGGGGGCTTTCGCGGGAGCTTTCCCGGGGGCCTTCACCGTGGCGCCGCGTTTGCGCGTCCCGCTCACAACGTTGCCTCGCCGCGCAGCACCGGCACGCAGCCGCCGCCGACGGTGGCGCGAATGCCATCCGGGGCGCGTCGCGCGGTGGTGCGCAGCAGGCTCGGCCGGCCCATCTCGACGCCCTGGGTGATGTCCCAGGCGCCGCTCTCGGCCCCCGACAGTTTCAGCAGCAGCGCGGCCAGCGGCGCCGCCGCGCTGCCGGTCGCCGCATCCTCCAGCGTGCCGCCGAGCGGCGCGAACATGCGCGCGCGCACGGTCTTCCCTTCCGGCACATACAGGTACAGGGCGAAGCGCCCGGCCAGCGCCGGAGTCGCCCCGAGCACCGCGCGGAAGGCGGCAAAATCGGGCTGGGCGCGGCCCAATGCCTCCGCCGTCACCTCGGCCAGCACGAAGGGATTGCCGCAGCCGGCCTGGACCGGGGCGTGGTTCGCGACCACCACATCCGACTCCACCAGGCCCACGGCGCGGGCGATATCGGCGGCGGCGAATTCCACGCCGAGCTTCAACGGCTGCGGCGCCGAAATGTCGGTATTGCCATCCGTCACCCGCACCTCGACCAGCCCGGCGATCTCCTCGAAGCGCAGCAGGCCGTCCACGGCGCGATCAGCCAGCACGAAGCCGGTGCCGACATTGGGATGGCCAGCGAAGGGCATCTCGTATTGCCGGGTGAAGATGCGCACCCGGGCGGTATTGGCCGGGTCCTCCGGCGGCAGCACGAAGGTGGTCTCGGAGAGGTTGAACTCAGCCGCCAGCGCCTGCATTTCGGCGTCGCTCAGCCCGCGCGCATCCGGAAACACCGCGAGCTGGTTGCCGCCGAAGCGGCGGTCGGTGAACACGTCCACCGTGACAAAGGGGAAGCTTCTCACACAAGTCTCTCCAATCGGGCCGGGTCCATGGTGACACCATGGCCCAGCGGTCCATGCCCCTGCCCCAGCCCGGGCGCCGCCAGCATGGCGGCCCGGACATAGGCGCGGGCGCGCGCCACCGTCGCCGGCAGCGACATGCCCTGCGCCAGGCCACAGGCGATGGCGGAGGCCAGGGTGCAGCCGGTGCCATGCGTGCTGGTGCTGTCGATGCGGCGGCTTTCGAAGATCTCGGTGCCTTCCGGCGTCGCCAGGATGTCGGTCAGCACCGCGCCATCCAGATGCCCGCCCTTCACCAGCACGGCCCGCACGCCGAGCCGCAGCAGCGCCTCCGCCGCCCGGTGCATGGCGGGCACGTCCGTGACCGCGAAGCCGACCAGCGCCTCGGCCTCCGGCAGGTTGGGGGTAATCAGGGCGGCCATGGGCAGCAGCCGCTCCGTCAGCGTCGCCACCGCATCCGCTGCCAGCAGCCGGTGCCCCCCCTTGGCCACCATCACCGGATCCGCGACCAGCGGGATGCCAGAGCCATAGGCCGCCAGCGCGTCACAGACCGCACCGATGGTGGCGACATCGGCCAGCATGCCGGTCTTGATCGCATCGGCGCCGATATCCTCCAGCACCAGCTGGATCTGCTGCCGGATGAAGTCGGGGGGCACGCCCATCACCCCCTGCACGCCCAGCGTGTTCTGCGCCGTCAGTGCGGTGATGGCGGTCGCGGCATAGCCGCCCAGCGCCGTGACCGCCTTGATATCCGCCTGGATGCCCGCCCCGCCGCCGGAATCCGACCCGGCGCAGACGAGCACGCGACCCTTGCGCGCCCCACTCATTCGGCGGCAACCGTCTTCTTCACGGCAGAGGCCGCCGCCCGTGCGCGGATCAGCCCGGCCAGTTCCGCGACCACCGCCCGCATCTCCGCCGCATCCTCCGCCTCCGCCATCACCCGGATCAGCGGTTCGGTGCCCGAGGGCCGCACCAGCACGCGCCCCCGCGCGCCGAGCCGCGTGCCGGCCGCCGCGATGGCCGCCATCACCTCCGCATCGCTCAGCGGCGAGGGGCCGGTGTAGCGGATATTCTCCAGAAGCTGCGGCAGCGGGGTGAAGCGGCGGCACACCTCGCTGGCCGGACGCTTCTCCTCCACCAGCAGGGCCAGCACCTGGAGCGCGGCCAGCAGACCGTCACCCGTGGTGGCGAAATCGGAAAGGATCACATGGCCGGATTGCTCGCCGCCCAGGTTGCAGCCGGCCTCCCGCATCCGCTCGCCCACATAGCGGTCGCCCACCTTGGTCCGGTGCAGCGCCAAGCCGAGGCCCTCCAGATGCCGCTCCAGCCCCAGATTCGACATCACCGTGGCCACCACCCCGCCGCCCGCAAGCCGGCCATCCCGATGCCAGGCGCCGGCGATGGTGGCCAGGATCTGGTCGCCATCGATGATCCGCCCCTGCTCGTCGCACAGCGCCAGCCGGTCCGCATCGCCATCCAGCGCGATGCCGAGATCGGCCCGGCGTTCCCGCACCAGCTCCCCCAACCGCCCCGGCGCGGTCGCGCCGCAATCGCGGTTGATGTTGAAGCCATCCGGTGAGACGCCCGTTGTGACGACCTCCGCCCCCAATTCCCACAGCACGGTGGGCGCGACCTTGTAGGCGGCGCCGTTCGCGCAATCGACGGCGATGCGCAGCCCTTCCAGGCTGCGGCCGCGCGGGAAGGCGGATTTGGCGGCCTCGATATAGCGGCCCGGCGCATCCTCCAGCCGGCTGGCGCGGCCGAGCTTGGAGGGGGCGGCCAGCGAGTCGAGGAAATGCGGCGCATCCATCAGCGCCTCGATCTCGGCTTCCTGGGCATCCGACAGCTTCAGCCCATCCGGCCCGAACAGCTTGATGCCATTGTCCTCATAGAGGTTGTGGCTGGCCGAGATCATCACGCCGAGGTCGCAGCGCAGGCTGCGGGTCAGCATGGCGATGGCCGGGGTCGGCAGCGGGCCGACGAGCATAACATCCATCCCCGCGCCGACGAAGCCCGCCGTCATCGCCGGTTCCAGCATATAGCCGGACAGGCGCGTATCCTTGCCGATGACGACGCGGTGCTTGTGGCTGCCGCGGTTGAAGAAGCGGCCCGCGGCCTGGCCCAGGCGCAGGGCGGTGCCGGCATCCATGGGGGGGCGGTTCGCCGTACCACGGATGCCATCGGTGCCGAAGAGTTTGCGGGGCGGTGCGCTCATGCGGTCGGTTATAACGACCGCATCGCGCTTTGACATCGCCGCCCGTTGGGGTGGCACCCGTGAGGGAAGCGCCGGTCAGGGCGTCGCCATGCGCTCCAGCACCAGCCGGCCGCCATCCAGCCGCTTTCCGGCCCGGGTGACCACGAAATTCTGCTCCGGCAGGGTGATGATGACGCGGTTGCCGGCAATCTCCTCATAGCTGCCGGCCACGGTCAGGTCGCGGCCGGCATGGGTCGCCAGCACCCGGGTCGCATCGAGGAATTCCAGTTCCAGCGTGCCATCCAGCGCCCGGTAGCGGCGCCCGATGAGCGGCCCGGCCTCCCGCGCCGCTTCCGCCGCGACCTCCGCCGCCCGCGCGGCCCGCGCCGCCTCCTGCCTGGCATGTTCGGCGGCGGCGGCGGCGGCGAGTTCATTCGCGATCGTCTGCTGGCGGGCGGCGATCACCGCCTGGTAGCGGCCGCCGGCCTCCGGCAGGGCCTCCACCAGGTCACGCAGGAAGCGGGGCGGTCGCCCCAGGTTCCGGAGCGTGGTCTCATCGGCCGGGCGGCTTTCCAGGAAGGCCACGAAGGCCGGCAGGGCGGCATCGGCCAGGGCCGTCACCGCCTGCCGCGATTCCGCGGCGAAGCGCCGCGCCAACTCCGCGCCACCATGCCGTTCCAGCCCCGCCGTGACCTCCTGCATCAGGTGCAGGGCTCGCGGCAGCCGGTTCATATCCCGCGGCAGGGCCGCGATCTCCGCCAGGGCCGCCTCCGCCGCGACGGGGGCGAGCGGTGCGGCGCGGGCGGCGATGGTCGCATCCAGCGCCGCCCGCCGGACCTCCGGCAGGGCGGCATAAGCAGAGTCATCGGACAGGGCGGCAAGCCATAGGAAGCCATCGGCATCGGCGGGCGCCGCCGCGATCCGTTCTTCCAGCGTCTTTTCGATTTCCACCAGGATCGCCAGGCGCCGTGCCGCCGTCGCCTCGGCCAGGGCCGCGCGGCCCGCCTCATCCAGCGCGTCGCGCAGCGCCGGCGGCGGACCCCGATCGAGTTGAACCAGCCCGTCAGGGCGACCGGGCAGCTCGGCCAGGGCGTCGATCAGCGACTGGCGCAGCGCGACCCGACGGCTGGCAAGCTGCGCCTCCACCGCCGGGCGCAGCAGCGAATCGATGTCGGGGGGCAGAAGAAAGGGCACGCTTCCCACTGCGGCCCGCGCCGGCCGGATGAGGGCTGGCGGCATGCCGCGCAGGGTGGCCATCGCCATCCGGTAGCCGGCCGGGTTGCCCGCGGCGGGCAGCGCCGCGAGGAAGGGCATGATCTGCGGCGCGAAGGGCTGGGCTTCCAGCTCGGCCAGCGCCTGGGTCAGCGCCCGCCGGCTGCGGCCGCGCTGGGTCAGCAGCCACTGGGTCTGCTGCGCGATCTGGCCCGCCTGGCCGAGAAGGTTGCGCTGGCTCCGGCCCTCCGGCTGCATCGAACACCGGCCAATGATGCGCCCGGCCTCCTGGGCCTCCGCCTCCGTCCAATCCTCCACCGGCTTTCCGAAGGTCTCGGTCGTGACCGGCGCGCGCATCAGGCCAGGCAGGACCTGTTCACCAATGCCGCGCCCGCCGAGCCGCAGGGTGAGGCCGGCATGCTGGTTCACCTGTTCCGCCCATCGCACGAGAGCGGTGCAATCCGGCACACGCCATTCGGCGCGCGCGGGGCTGGCCAACAGCAGGCAAGGGAGGATGAAAAGGCGAAGGCTGAGCGGCGTCATGCCGGGCTCCCTGCGCTGTGGCGGCCCATGCCGCGTCGTGGCGGCGCATTGGGTCGGGCCTGGGCCGGTGGCACTCCTGCGCGCCGTGGGCTGGCCCGGTTACGGAACATACCGTTTTTCGCGTAACCGAACCGCCTTTCGAAGACAACCCGAAAATCCGCCGCCTGGTCCCGGCGCCCAGGGACCCGCGCGGTCAGTCCTCGTCCTCCTCCGCACCGCCGGACAGGCCCTGCCAGACGGCCAGCGCCTGCGCCGTTTCCGCCACATCATGCACCCGCAACATCGCCGCCCCCCGCGCCCCCCCCGCCAGCGCCGCGGCGACCGAGGCGGCGACGCGCCGCGACGGCGTCTCGACGCCGGCCAGCGTGCCGAGGAAGCGCTTGCGGCTGGCGCCGAAGACGATGGGGCAGCCGATGCCGGCCAGCAGCGGCAGGCGCTCGATCAGCGCCAGGTTGTGCGGCACGCGCTTGCCGAAGCCGATGCCGGGGTCGATCGCCAGCCTGTCGCGCGGCAGGCCCAGCCGTTCGGCCGCTGCCACCCGATCGGCCAGGAACTGCGCCACCTCCAGCGCCACATCGCCATAGCGCGGGTCCTGCTGCATGGTGCGGGGGTCCTCCCCCAGCATGTGCATCAGGATCACGCTGGCCTCCGACCGCGCCAAAACGCGGGCCGCCGCCGGGTCGTGGCGCAGCGCCGTGATGTCGTTGACGATCTCCGCGCCTGCTTCCAGCGCCGCCAGCATGGTCGCCGCATTGCGGGTATCGACGCTGATGGTCGCGGCCTTGGCCAATTCACGGATCACCGGCAGCACGCGCCGGCATTCCTCCTCCGGCGGCACGGGGTTGGAGCCGGGGCGCGTGCTCTCCCCGCCGATATCCAGCAGGTCGGCCCCGGCCTCCAGCATGGCATGGCCGGCGGCGATCGATTCCGCCACGCCGCGCCCGCCATCCGAGAAACTGTCGGGCGTGACGTTGATGATGCCCATCACCAGCGGCCGACCGGCCTCGCAGGGCATTTCCAGCCCGGCGAAGCGCGGAAGCGGCCGGGTCAGGGCCAGCACCTTCGCCTGCCAGGCCTCCGGCACATCGGAGAGCGGCAGCGGGGTGGGCGGCACATCCGCGCCGATCAGCCGCACCAGGGTGAAGGCCAGCGGCCCACCCGCCAGTGGCAGGGCAAGGTCCACCGCCAGCGCCGCGGCGGCCGCCTGGCCATCGACCAGCCCGAGCGGCTCGACCCATGTTTCATTCACGACTCGGGGTTCCCCAATGGCACCGGCCGGGAACGATGCCCCGGCCGGGCAGGTGGTCCAAGCACTCTATGGCTGGAATCGAAACGGCCCGCCGAGGCGGGCCGTTCCAGCGACTGGTGAAAAGGCGGTTCAGACGCCCGGCTGCGGCGAAAGCCCCGGACCGGCGCTGGGACGCGGCGTTGGCCGGCCGCTGGTCGGCACGCTGCCACGGCCCTGGTTCACCGGCTCATCCGGGCGGACCCGGACGATCGGCTCGCCCTTGATGATGAGCTTGATCTCGTCGCCGGAGATGGTCTCGTGCTCCAGCAGGCCCTTGGCCAGCAGGTGCAGCTCGTCGACATTCTCCGACAGCACCTTGGTGGCGCGGGCATAGGCGCCGTCGATGATGCTGCGGATTTCGCCGTCGATCTTCCGGGCGGTTTCCTCCGACAGGTTCTTCGACTGCGTCACGCTATGGCCGAGGAACACTTCCTGGTCGTTCGAGCCATAGGCGATCATGCCGAGATTCTCGGACATGCCCCATTCGGTCACCATCCGGCGGGCCATGTCGGTCGCCATCTTGATGTCGCCTGAGGCGCCGTTGGAGACCTTGTCCGGGCCGAAGATAAGCTCTTCGGCGACCCGGCCGCCCATCGCCATGGCGAGCTCGGCCTTCATCTTGGACTTGTGCTTGGAATAGCGGTCACCGGCCGGCAGGGACATCACCAGGCCCAGCGCGCGACCGCGCGGGATGATGGTGGCCTTGTGGACGGGGTCGCATTCCGGCTCATGCATCGCGACCAGGGCGTGGCCGGCCTCGTGATAGGCGGTCATCCGCTTCTCATCCTCGGACATGACCAGGCTGCGGCGCTCCGCACCCATCATGACCTTGTCCTTGGCCGCCTCGAACTCCGCCATGCCGACGGTCCGGCGCCCGGTGCGGGCCGCCAGCAGCGCCGCCTCGTTTACCAGGTTGGCGAGGTCGGCGCCCGAGAAGCCCGGCGTGCCGCGCGCGATGGTCTTCGGCTCCACGTCAGACGCCAGCGGCACCTTGCGCATATGGACCCGGAGGATCTTCTCGCGGCCGTTCACGTCGGGGTTCGGCACCACGACCTGGCGGTCGAAGCGGCCCGGGCGCAGCAGGGCGGGGTCCAGCACGTCCGGCCGGTTGGTCGCGGCGATGATGATGACGCCCTCGTTCGACTCGAAGCCGTCCATCTCCACCAGCATCTGGTTCAGCGTCTGCTCACGCTCATCATTGCCGCCGCCGAGGCCGGCGCCGCGGTGACGGCCCACGGCATCGATTTCGTCGATGAAGATGATGCAGGGGGCGTTCTTCTTGCCCTGCTCGAACATGTCGCGCACGCGGCTGGCGCCAACGCCCACGAACATCTCGACGAAGTCGGAGCCCGAGATGGTGAAGAAGGGCACGTTGGCCTCGCCGGCGATGGAGCGCGCCAGCAGCGTCTTGCCGGTGCCGGGGGGGCCGACCAGCAGCACGCCCTTCGGAATCTTGCCGCCCAGCCGCTGGAACTTCTGGGGGTCGCGGAGGAATTCCACGATCTCCTCGAGTTCGGACTTCGCTTCCTCGATGCCCGCGACGTCGTCGAAGGTGACGCGGCCCTGCTTCTCGGTCAGCAGCTTGGCCTTGGATTTCCCAAAACCCATGGCCCGGCCGCCGCCGCCCTGCATCTGGCGCATGAAGAAGATCCAGACGCCGATCAGCAGCAGCATCGGGAACCAGGAGATCAGGATCTGGAACAGCGGATTGACGTCCGACTCCTCCGGCCGCGCCACCACGCGCACGCCCTTATCCGTCAGGCGGCTGACCAGCTGCGGGTCTTCCGGCGTGAAGGTTGAGAAGCTGCGCCCGTCGCTGAGCTGGCCGGTGACGGTGCGGCCCTGGATGGTGACATCCCGGACATGGCCGGCATTCACCTCATTCAGGAAATCCGAATAGGCGACCTGTTGCGCCGCCCGGGTGCCGCCATTCGATGGCTGGAACAGGTTGAACAGCGCCACCAGCAGCAGCGCCACGATGACCCACAGCGCCAGATTCCGGCCAAAATTATTCACGTTTGCATCCCTTTGGGGCTAACCCGGATGAACTTCGCCAGCCCGCGAAGAATGGGCCGCCACACACTCACAGATAGGTGCGACCAGGCCGGCTTCCATCCCGTTAAATGCAACCACGCGAATGGACCCCGGCCAACCGGCCTCACCCCGCCGCGCCGGCCAGCGGCGCGAAGCGCAGCCGGATGCCGAGGCGGATGTCGGAAGAAGGATAGGCCAGTGCGGGCACGGCGACCAGCACAGTGTCACGCCAGAGCGCCGGCAGGGTCCGTGCCACCGCCGCCGGCAGCCCGGCCGGGCGCGCCATGCCGGCCGCCGCCGCGCCCAGCGCGCCCAGCGCGCCCAGCATCAGCCCGGGCGGCGCGCTGCCACTCAGCCGGAAGCGCCCATCCCACAGCGCCCCGTCCCGCGCGGGAATCGCCGGCGCCATCGCCGCAGCCTCCCGCAGCAGCAGCCCGCCGCGCACCAGCCGTGCCCCCCCGAGCGTGCCCGCGCCCCGCGCCAGCAGGCCCCTGACGGCGGTGATGGAGGGCGCATAGGCGGCGCCCGCGACCATCCGGACCAGCCCGGCAAGGGCCGCCGCGCCCAGGGCATCCTGGCCGAGCGCCTTCATATCGATGCGGACGAAGCCGTGCTCGGAAATGGTCGCCGCCGCCGCCAGCCGCGCCGCCACGACCGAATCCTGGGCTTGGCGGCGGCGGGCGAAGGCATCGGCGGCGGCCTCCAGCGCCGCGACCCCTGCCCCCTGCCCCGCCGGATCGGCCAGCGCCGCCCGCAGCCGGGCGCGGGTGAAGCGCGGATCGGCATTGGAAGGGTCTCGCAGCGGCACGAGGCCGGCCGCCGCCACCACCGCCTCCAGCCGCGCCGGCGCCACGCCGAGCAGGGGGCGGATCAGCAGGGCGGCGCCGGCCGTGCGCGCCGCCGCCATGCCGGCCAGCCCCACCGGCCCGCTGCCAGCCAGCGCCCGCAACAGCAGGGTTTCCGCCTGGTCCGCCCGGTGCTGGCCGAGCGCCACCCAGCCGGCACCGACCTCCGCCGCCAGCCCCAGCAGCGCCGCCAGCCGGCCATCCCGCGCCCGCGCCTGCGCCGCCGCCCCGGGCGCGAGGCCGAGCGACAGGATGCGGGCGGCGATGCCCTGCCCGGCCAGCCAGGCCGCGACCCGCGCTGCCTCCGCCGCGCTTTCCGGCCGCAGCCCGTGATCGACGATGCCCGCCAGCAGCGCCCCGCCACGCATCCGCAGCCAGCGCGCCAGAAGCAGCGCTAGGGCCAGGCTGTGCGGCCCGCCGGAGACACCCGCGATGAGGAAGGGAGAGGGACCGAAAGGCCCGAGCGGCGCCATGGCGGCGTCGAAGTCGCGCGCCGAGAGCGGCGCGTTTACTAAATTCAAATTATCGTGATAATCTCTAGACCCAGCCCCGGCGGCGTCCGGATCACCGGCATTGGGCACGGCGCCGCGCCTCGGTCGCGCGTGTCGCGGTCGGCCCGCTCAGATTGGGGAAACGGCCGCGCAGGTCGTTGAGCTGGGCGCAGGCATCGCGGTTGTTGTTCAGGCCGATCAGCGCATTGGCGACGCCGACCATGGCCTCCGGCGCCCGGCTGCCACGCGGGTTGCGGCGGAAGGCATCGTCAAAGGCCACCGCGGCACCGGCGAAGTCGCGCTTTCCCGCCAGGGCATTGCCGAGCAGGATCTGCGCATCCAGCGCGCGGGCCGTGTCGCGTGCCGCGATCACCTCCCGCGCCGCGGCCTCGGCGGCGGCCCAGTCGCGCCGGCCGAGCGCGGTCTGGCCCTCGGCCAGGGCGCGCTGTGGCGTACGCGGGGCGGCGGCGGGCGGCGCGGGGGGCGGCGTGGCGGCGGCCACCGGGGCAGCCGGCGCGCCGGGGCGGGCCGGCGGCGCGGCATTGCCCTGGCGCTGCCCTTCAAGCTGCTGCAGGCGGAAATCCATATCGCCTTCCAGCTTCTCCAGCCTTTCCTGCAAAGCGCGGGCACGGAAATCGGCTTCGTCGGCACGACCCCGCAGGTTGCGCAGGTCTTCCTCCATCCGCTGCACACGCTCCAGCAGTGACCCCACGAGGTCGCCCTGTGGCGCGCCACCCGGCGCGGTGGGCCGGCCGCCGAGGGCGGAAGGTGCGGGTTGCGGTGCCGGCAGGCCGGCGGCGGGGCCGGCGCGGCGCAGTACCTCCATCTCCTGCCGCAACTGCAGGATCTGGTTCTGCAGGGCGATGCCTTCGCGGCTTTCCATCTGGGCCGATGCGGGCAGCGGCGTCGCCATGGCCGCGATCGCCATCGTGGCGCCGAACAGGGCGGATCGGATCAGGCGCATGGCGGGCTCCTTCATTCATGCCGGGGACGCCAGACCCGGATACGGCAGCACCGCATCCGGGGCCAGGGTCACGCCAGGGAAGTTGCCGTGATCGAGGCGGCCATGATCGGGCGCGGCGCCGTCACCGGCGCCGCCCCCGATTGGCTCAGCGCACCACCGTGACGGCGCGGCGGTTCTGCGACCAGGCCTGCTCGTTCGAGCCGAGCGCGGCCGGGCGGTCCTTGCCGTAGGAGATGGTGTCGATGCGCGCCGGGGCGACGCCGCCGGCCACCAGCACGTCGCGCGCCGAATTGGCACGGCGCTGGCCGAGCGCCAGGTTGTATTCGCGCGTGCCGCGTTCGTCGGCATGGCCTTCCACGGCGATCTGCACCTGCGGGAAGCGCTGCAGCCAGCCGGCCTGACGGTCCAGCACGGTGCGCTGGTCGGCGCGGATCGTCACGCGGTCCGTGTCGAAGAAAACGCGGTCGCCGATATTGGCCACCAGGTCTTCCTGGCTACCCGGGCGCGGGCCGGTGGCGGTGGTCTCGGCGCCACCGCCGGTCGCGGCGGAGGATTGCTCGGTGCCGCTGCCGCAGGCAGCGAGCAGGGCCACGGCGGCAAGCGCGCCGAGGAGCTTGGTGGTCATCGGATCGGGATCCTTCAGGGTTGGGCGGCGAAGCAGGTCGGGGCGGCCGGCTTCGGGCGCGATATGATCAACTATTTGTGCGGCAGCAACATGGCAGACGCCGCATTGCCACCGCATTGGTGCCGTCGAAACAGTAAATAACACATGCTCAGGACAGCAACGGGCTCCAGGCCGGATCGGATGCATCGGTCGGTGTCACGATCTGGCGTTCATTGAAGCCGGCGATGTCGATCTGCGCGAGGCGGGACGAATAGCCGCCACCCCGCGAATCGCGCGCCGCCGTCTCACGGTAGAAAGCCAGCACGCGGCCATTCGGCGCAAAGGTCGGGCCTTCCATCGACCAGCCCTCGCTCAGGATCCGCTCCCCGGACCCATCCGGCCGCATCACGCCAATGGCGAACTGGCCGCCGGCCATGCGGGTGAAAGCGATCAGGTCGCCGCGTGGCGACCAGACCGGCGTGGCATAGCGCCCATTGCCGAAGGAGATGCGTCGCGCGCCCCCGCCATCGGCGGACATGACATAAAGCTGCTGGTCGCCGCCCCGGTCCGAATTGAACACGATCTGCGTGCCGTCCGGCGAATAGCAGGGCGAGACATCCAGCGACCCGCCGGAGGTGAGCTGCCTTTCGCGGCGGGAGGCGATGTCGACGACGAAGATATTGGCATCGCCGCCACGGCTGGCCGAAAGGATCACGCTGCGCCCATCGGGCGCAAAGCGCGGGCTGAAGGTCATGCCGCCGAAGCTGCCCAGCACCTGCTGCTGGCCACTGTCCAGGTTGAACAGATAGACCCGCGGCTGGTTGCGGAAATAGGACATGAAGGCGACCTGGCGCGCCGTCGGGTGGAAGCGCGGCGTCAGGGCCTGGAAGCTGCCATCGGTCAGGAAGCGGTGGTTCTCGCCGTCCTGGTCCATCAGCGCCATGCGCCGCGTGCGGCGGTCGCGCGGACCGCTTTCGGCCACATAGACGAGCTGCGTGTCGAAATAGCCCTTCTCGCCCAGCAGACGCTCATAGATCACGTCGCTGATGAGATGCGCGATGCGGCGCCACTGCGCGGCCGGGGCGGTGAAGGCGGTGCCCTGAAGCTGGCTGTCGGCCAGCACGTCCCACAGCCGGAATTCCACCCGCAGGCGACCGCCCGATTCCTCCACCCGGCCGGTGGTCAGCGCATGGGCGCCGATCACGCGCCAGTCCTGGAAGCGCGGATTGGCCGCGGCCGTCTCCGGCGTCTGGATGAAGGCCTGCCGGTCCACCGGCCGGAACAGGCCGGAATTGCGCAGATTGGCCTGGATGACACGTGCGATGTCGCGGCCGACGCGCTGCGCATCGGGGCTGGCGCCGGCCATGTCGGGCACGGCGATCGGCACCGGATCGGTGCGCGCCCGCGTCACGTCGATGACCGTGGTCTGGGTGGAGGCCGCCTGCTGGCCCAGGGCGAAATCCGGCAGCAGGCTGGCCACCACCAATCCACCCGCGCCCGCGAACACCCTGCGCCGCGTGAAGCCGAAAGCCGGCATGGTCATCGCAGAAATCCCCTCG
Source organism: Falsiroseomonas oleicola (assembly GCF_019029495.1). Taxonomy (GTDB): domain Bacteria; phylum Pseudomonadota; class Alphaproteobacteria; order Acetobacterales; family Acetobacteraceae; genus Falsiroseomonas; species Falsiroseomonas oleicola. The sequence continues at coordinate 205,097 of NZ_JAERQM010000005.1, read as the reverse complement.
GCGAGAAATTGAACTGGAAGCGGTTCTCACCCGCCTGCAAGCGCCCGGCCGGAACCGGCAGCGGGCTGCAGGCCGGGTCGAGCAGCGCGCGCCGCGCCTGCTCATATAACGCACGGGCGCGCGCTTCGCTCGGCACGCCATCGGGTCCGGGCAACACATTTCGGATGATTCCGCCGCGATCGACGATCGCGACCAGGCTGACCCGCATCTCCGACAGGCCGAGCATGCCCTGGTCGACGCGCCAGCATTCGCCCACCCGCTCACCCACCGCCGCGCGTTCCCCCGCATTCAGCAGGTCCGTCGCATTCGGCGCGCCGCCGGGCGCGGAGGGGCGGGCCTGCTGCGGCGTCGGCCGTGCGGTGGGTGGGCGGTTGGCCGCCTGCTGCTGGCGCAGGCGTTCAATCGTGTTGAGCACGCTGGTCGAACGTTCCTCCGGCCGTGCCACCGGCGGGGTGGTGCTGGTGCCGGGCGTCGTCACCGGGGTGGGCGGCCGCGGCGCCGGGGGGGGCGGCAGCGGCACGGCGGTCTGCGCCGGAGGCGCATTGGCCGGCGCGGCCGGCGCAGCGGCGGCCGGGGCCGGCGGCGCGGGCGGGGTCGGGGCCGGCGGAGTCGGGCGCGCCTGGGCCGGGGTGGCGGGCGCGGCCGGCGGCGGCCGGGCCGGTGCGGGCGGCGCCGGGTTGGGGGCCATCGGGGCCGGCGATGGCGGCGGCGGCGGCGGAATCGGCAGCGGCTCAGCCGGCGCGGGCGGCGGCGCGGAGGCTGCGGGGCGTGGCGTCGCGGGCGCCGGCGGCGATGGCGCCGGGGCGGCGGCCTGGGGCGGCGCGGCCGGGCGCGGTGCCGTCACCGGCGGGCTGGCCGGCGCGGCGGGCGGCGGCGGCGCAAGGGCAGGCGCGGTCGGGCCGGGCACCGGCCGCGCGGCGGGGGCCGGCGGCGGCGGGGGCGGCGGCGGGGTCGGCTGCGGCGGCGCGTTGGTCGGCGCATCCGGGGTCGGCGGCATCGGCGCGGGATCGGGCGGCGCCGGCACGGCCGGAGTGGGCGCGGCCGGGCCGGGCTGCTCGCCCTGCGCCTGGGACGGGGCCTCGGGCGAGGCGAATTCCACCGAGACCGCCATTTCCACCGGCGGCGGCAGCGGCCTCACATAGCCATAGAGAAGCCCGGCGACGCCCAGCGCCACATGCAGGCCGAGCGAAATCGCCGCCCAGCGCCGCAGCGCGCGGTCATCATCCCCGGGCAGGAAGGTGGTGGCACTCAAGGCCGGGCCTCAGCGCCCCGCCGGACGGGCGGCGGCGCCCTGGGGCGCTTCGGCGAGCAGCGCGACGCGGGAGAAGCCGGCGGAGCTGACCGTGCCCATCACCTCCATCACCCGGCCATAGCTGATGGCGCGGTCGCCGCGCACGTAGATGCGGCGTTCCGGCTGGCCCGGCTGGCGCTGGTTGCTGTCCATGATGGCGCGGAGTTGCGGCACCAGCGCCTCCATCGTCACCTCCGTCTCCTGCAGGAAGACGCGGCCTTCGGCGGTGACGGAAATGGTCAGCGGTTCCTGTTCCTGGTTGAGGTTGCTGGCCTGGGTGCGGGGCAGGTCCACCGGCACGCCGACCGTCAGCATCGGCGCCGCCACCATGAAGATGATGAGCAGCACCAGCATCACATCGACCAGCGGCGTGACGTTGATCTCGCTCATCGGCCGATAGGCGCCACGGCGCCCACCGCCGCCCTTCCTGCCGCCGAAGACCCCACCGGCCATGGTTCAGCCCTCCACGGGCTGGCGCGCCGGGGCGGGGCGGGCGGGTTCCGCCGCAGCCTCCGACTGGCGGGACAGGATGGCGCCGAATTCGGCGGAGAAGGCCTCCAGCCGCCCGCCGAAGCGGCCGAGGTCGGTGGCCAGCTTGTTGTAGGCGATGGTGGCGGGAATCGCTGCGACCAGGCCGATCGCCGTGGCGAACAGCGCCTCCGCGATGCCCGGCGCCACCACGGCCAGGCTGGTCGACTGCATGCCGGCGATGGCCGAGAAGCTGTTCATGATGCCCCAGACGGTGCCGAACAGGCCGATGAAGGGCGCGGCGGAGCCGACGGTGGCCAGGAAGACCATCCAGCGTTCCAGCCGGTCCATCTCCCGCTGGATGGCGACCGACATGGCGCGCTCCACCCGTTCCTTCATGCCGGTGACCGCGAGGTCGCTGGTCATGCCGCGGCCGGTGGACCGGCGCCATTCGCGCATCGCCGCGCCGAAGACGGCGGCCATGGGGTTGGTGGGCTGCTCGCCTTCCTGGTTGAACAGCTCCTCCAGGCTGCCGCCCGACCAGAAACGATCCTCGAAGGCGTTCGCGGCGCGGTTCACCCGGCGCAGCGAGGTCATCTTCTCGAAGACGATCGCCCAGACCCAGACGGAGGCCAGCAGCAGCGAAAGCATGACGGCCTTCACCACCCAGTCCGCCTGGAGGAACAGCGCCCAAAGCGACAGGTCGTGGGCCACCGGTGCCAGGGCCTGCGCGGTCACATTGCCCAAAGCCGTCACTCCTCATCCATACGCCGGGCCAAGCCCGGCTCGGCCTCATCCATCCGCCGGGCGCTGCCCGGCTGCCTCAGTCCGAGGCGGCCATCAATCCCGCAAACGCCTCCCGCCAAGGGGCGGGCAGGCGGGTTGGCCGCATTCCATCCGCGCGGACACAGACCAGACCCACCTGGAGCCTGGCCAGCACCGCCTCATCCACCGCCCGCAGCACCGCCTGGTCCAGGTCGAGCGTGGCGGCCCCGAAATCCCTCACCCGAGTCGTGACGCGCAACGCCTCATCAAGCCGGGCGGGCGCCACATACTCCACTTCAATGCGCCGCACCACGAGCATCGCATTGTAACGCTCCATCATAACTGCATGGGGCAAGTGCATGTCACGCAAGGATTCGGTCCGCGCCCGTTCGGCCCATTTCAGGTAGTTGGCGTGATAGGCGATGCCCCCCGCATCGGTGTCGTCGAAATAGACGCGCATCTCGTGGCGATGTTCTGTCGCATTCTTGACCATGGCGCGATCAATCCGGCGGGTCGGAGGCCAGGGACCCGCCCAGCAGGTCGAGCTGCGCCGCGACCGAGGATGGCGGCATCAGCCCCAGATGCCGCCAGCCGGGTTCCCCCAGCATCCGGCCGCGCGGGGTGCGCAGCACCAGGCCTTCCTGGATGAGGAAGGGCTCCACCACCTCCTCCAGCGTATCCCGGCTTTCGGCGAGCGCCGCGGCCAGCGTCTCCACCCCCACCGGCCCGCCATTATGGTGTTCCGCGATGCGGCGGAGGTAGCGGCGGTCCTGGGCGTCGAGGCCCAGCGCATCCACCTCCAGCCGCAGCAGCGCGCCATCCACCATGGGGCGGTCGGCGGCGCGGCCGGAGACCAGGGCGAAATCCCGGATGCGGCGCAGCAGCCGGCCGGCGACGCGCGGCGTGCCGCGGGAGCGTTTGGCGATTTCCAGCGCGCCATCCTCGGTCAGGGCGAAACCCAGCTTCTCGGCGCCCCGCCGGACGATCAGCAACAGTTCCTCCACCTCATAGAATTGCAGCCGCAGCGGAATCCCGAAGCGGTCGCGCAGCGGCTGGGTCAACAACCCGGCGCGGGTGGTGGCCCCCACCAGGGTGAAGGGCGGCAGGTCGATACGCACGGTGCGCGCCGCCGGCCCCTCCCCGATGATGAGGTCGAGGCAGTAATCCTCCATCGCCGGATAGAGCGTTTCCTCGATGGCCGGCTGAAGGCGGTGGATCTCGTCCACGAACAGCACGTCGCGCGGCTGGAGGTTGGTCAGGATCGCCGCCAGGTCCCCCGCCCTTTGCAGGATCGGGCCGGAGGTCGCCCGGAAGCCGACGCCCAGTTCGCGGGACACGATTTGTGCGAGCGTGGTCTTGCCGAGGCCCGGCGGGCCGAACAGCAGCACATGGTCCATCGCCTCCGCGCGCTGCCGCGCCGCGCCGATGAAGACGTGCAGGTTCTCGCGCAGCGGCTTCTGGCCGATGAAGTCCGACAGGGTCTGGGGACGAAGGCTGCCCTCGGCGCCGTCCTCCTCCTGCCGCGCGCCGGCCGTCAGGCGGTCCTCGTCACTCATCGGGGCGCCATCTCCTTCAGCGCCTCGGTGATCAGCGCGGCGAGCTGGGCGTCATCGCCCAGGCGGCGGGCGCCACGGGCGACGGCGGCCGCGGCTTCCGGGCGCTTCCAGCCGAGGTTGACCAGGGCCGAGACGGCATCCGCCTGCGGGCCAGCGGGTTCGGGGGCCAACACCGCCTCCCCTGCGCCGACGCCATCCGCATCGGGCATGGCGCGGCCGACCGCCCATTTCTGCATCGCCGGCTCGTCCACGATGCGGGTGGCGGTGGCGGCGCCGAGCCCCTTCACATCGGCCAGCCGCTTGCGTTCCTTGGCGGCGATGGCCCGGGCGAGGTCCCCGGGGGTGAGGCCCGACAGCACCAGCAGCGCCTTCTGCGGCCCGACCGTCTTCACCTCGATCAAGGCGAGGAAGGCATCACGCTCCGTCGCGTCGAAGAAGCCGAACAGGGTGATGGCGTCCTGGCTGACGCGGGTTTCCACCAGCAGCTTCTGGACGCCTTCCTTCGCCGTGAGGCGGTCCAGCGTCTTACGGGAGCAATGCACCAGGTAGCCGACGCCGTTGACGTCGAACACGCAGGCGCCGTCCTCGACGGAGTCGACCAGGCCGCGCAGGGAGCCGATCACGACGCCGCCCTCGCCACCGCCGCCGAAAAGGCGTTCCGGGTGGAACGGTGATGCGCGTGGCAGATGGCGATCGCCAGCGCATCCGCGGCATCCGCGCGCTTGAAGGTGACCCCGGGCAGCAGGTGCCGGACCATGGCCTGGACCTGTTCCTTCGCCGCATGGCCATTGCCGACCACGGCGCGCTTCACCTCCATCGCGCCATATTCCCGCACCACCAGCCCGGCCAGGGCCGGCGCCAGCAGCACCACGCCGCGCGCCTGGCCGAGTTTCAGCGCCGATTCGGGGTTGCGGGCGACATAGGTGTGCTCGACGGCCGCCTCATCCGGCGATTGCGCGGCGATGACCTCCGCCAGGCCGTTGTGCAGCGTCAGCAGGCGATGATGCAGGTCATCCTTGGCATGGGTGGAGATGACACCCTCCGCGCAGAACCGCAGCCGGTAGCCGTCATGCTCCACCAGCCCCCAGCCGGTGTGCTGGAGGCCGGGGTCGAGGCCGAGGATGCGAATCGGGCGGGGTGCCATGCCCCTTCATAGCAGAAGGCCGGCCCTACCCCAGCACCGCCAGCCCATCCGCCGCCCGCACCCCCTGCCCTTCCGGCAGGACGAAAAGCGGGTTGATCTCCGCCTCCAGCAGCCGCTCGCCCAGCGATTCCCCCATGCGGGAAAAGGCGAGTACGGCGTCCACCAGCGCCGGCACGTCGGCCGCCGGCGCGCCCCGGAAGCCGGCGAGCACGCGGGCGATCTTCAAGCCGCGCACCATCGCCTCCGCGTCGGATCGGGACAGCGGCAGCATCCGGAGTTGGGTATCGCCGAACACTTCCGCCGCCGTGCCGCCGGCGCCGAGCAGCACGGCGCTGCCCAGATGCGGATCGCGGACGAGCCCCAGAATCATCTCGATGCCGCCGCGGATCTGTTCCTGCACCAGCAGGCCCTCGGCCTCGGGCAGCTTTTGCAGAAGGGCCGCGCCGACCTCTGCCACGCGGTCGGGCGTGACGTTCAGCACCACGCCGCCGATGTCGGACTTGTGGGCCAGGTCGCGCGCCAGCAGCTTCACCACCAGCCGCTCGCCCAGGCCGGCGGCTGCGGCCTGGGCGGCTTCCGGCGTCGCCGCCGAAACCTCCCGCGTCGCGGCGATGCCGAAATAGGCGAACAGGGCCTTGCTCTCCGCCTCGTTCAGCTTGCCGCGGGGCATGCTGGGCGGTGTCTCGGCCGCAGAGGGCGTGAACAGCGCGGGAAGCGGGCGGGCGAGCGCGGCCAGAATGGCGGCGATACCCTCCGGCGTCGTGCTGGCGGGCACGCCGCGCGCATTCAGCCCGGCGGCGATCGCGGGCGCATGCGGGCTGACATAGGCGATGACCGGCTTTGGCGAGTCACCCCGTGCTTCCAGCATGGCATCGGCCACGAGTTCCGGCTGCGCCAGGGCGGAACTGCCGACGACGACCACCAGCGAGTCATAACCGTCGCTGTCCAGCAGCGTGCGGATGGCACCGCGGAACAGGTCGGGCCGCACGCCGGCGAGGGTGACGTCCACCGGATTGCCGACCGGCGCCTCGCCCAGCAGCGCGGCGAGCTTTTCGCGCACGCCGGCATCCGGCGCCGGCAGGCTGCCACCGGCGAGGCCCACGGCATCGGCCACCAGCGCGCCGGCACCGCCGGTCGAGGTCAGGACGGCGACCCGGAACCCAGCGGCGCGGCGGCCCTGGGCCAGCGCGGCCGGGACTTCGAGCAGGTCGGAAAACCGCTCCGCCCGGATCACGCCGAGGCCGGCGAAGAAGGCATCATACATCCGGTCCGCCCCGGCCATGGCGCCGGTGTGGGAGATGGCGGCCAGCGCCCCGGCCTCGGAGCGGCCGACCTTGAAGGCGACGACGGGCTTGCCGGCCGCCGCGGCACGCAGGGCTGCGGCGCGGAAGCGCGCGGGGTTGCGCAGCCCTTCGAGATACAGCGCGATGGCGGTGGTCGCGGGGTCGTCGACCAGCGCGTCCAGCGCCTCGGCGACCTCGATATCGCCCTCGTTGCCGGTGGCGATCAGCTTGGCGAAGCCGATGCCCGCCGCGGCGCCGCGCGACAGCAGCGCCCCTAGGATGCCGCCGGATTGCGAGACCACCGAAAGCCCACCGGGCGGCAGGTTCTCGAATTCCAACGCGCCGGAGGCACTGAGCACGATGTGGTCGGAAAGGTTCACCACGCCGATGGTGTTCGGCCCCAGCAGGCGCATGGACCCGGCGGCGCGCTTCAGGGCGGATTGCTTCTCCGCGCCTTGCTCGCCCGTCTCGCCATAGCCGCCGGCCAGCACGATGGCGGCCTGGCAGCCCTTCGCGGCCAGGTCCCGCACCGCCTGTTCGGCCCGTTCCGGCCCTACCAGCACGATGCCCACATCCGGCGCGCCAGGCAGGCTGGCGACATCCTTGTAGCAGGGCAGCCCGGCGATCTCGGTGGCGCGCGGATTGACCGGCCAGACATCGCCCGCAAAGCCGTGCCGCAGCAGGTAGCCCACGGGCCGACCGCCGGTCTTGGTGGCGTCGGCGGAAGCGCCGACCACCGCCACGCTGCGTGGCCGCAGCAGCGCCTGAAGCGCGCTCACTTCTTCGACTTCTCAAGGAAGGCGGCGACGGAGGCGCGGTGTTCGGCCGTGGTGTAGCAGATGGCCTGGGACTGGCTGCCGATGGCCAGCACGTTTTCGAACGTGCTCTCCAGGCTGCGGTCCAGGGTCGCCTTGGCCAGCGCCAGGGCCGCGATGGAATGGGTGCCCATCTGCGCCGCCCATTCCTGCGCCGCCGTGGCAAGGTCGGCATCCGGCACCACGCGATCGGCCAGGCCGATGCTCAGCGCCTCCGCCGCATCGACGCGGCGCGCGGTGAAGACGAGCTCCTTGGCCCGGGCCAGCCCGACGCGGCGGGGCAGGAAGTACATGCCGCCGCCATCCGGGATCAGCCCACGGGCCAGAAAGCTCATGGTGAAGCTGGCGGACTCCCCGCAGAGCAGAAAATCGCAGGCCAGCGCCACATCGGCGCCGAGGCCGGCGGCCGGGCCGTTCACCGCGGCGATGACCGGCTTCGGCATGTGGTGCAGCAGCGTCACCGCGCGGTGGGTGCGCGCCTGGCGTCGCCAGCCATTGATGGCGACATCCTCGGGCGGCGCTTCCAGCCGGTTCTTCATGCCGCGCACATCGCCGCCGGCACAGAAGGCCGTGCCGGCGCCCGTGACGACCAGCGCCTTGATCGCGGGGTCCGCCGCCACCGCTTCCAGCGCCTCGATCATCTCGCCGCGCATGGCGTCATCAATGGCGTTGCGCACCTTCGGCCGATTCAGCGTCAGCGTGGCGATGCCGCTGTCGGTGCTGAGGAGGATGGCGTCGGACATATTGACGAAAACCCTTACTGGACGCGGAGGTTGGCGCGCTCGACCACGCGCGACCAGCGCTCACGATCCGAGGCGAGAAGGCGGGTGAAATGCGCGGGCTCGGGGCTCGGCGCGATCTCATCGACGCCGGAGGCGATCAGGCGGCGCTTCACATCCTCCTGGTTGATGGCGGCGACGGCGGCGGCATGCAGCACGGCGATGCGGTCCGGCGGCGTCGCGCCCGGGGCCAGGAAGCCATACCAGGTGGAGCTGTCCAGCTCGGGAAAGCCCTGCTCCACGCTGGTGGAGAGATTGGGCAAGGCGACGCTGCGCGACTGGCCGGCAATGGCGATGGCGCGGATCTTATCCGCCTCGATATGCGGCTGAAGCGGTGCGGAGGCATTGGTCAGCAGGTCGAGCCGCCCGGCGATCAGGTCGTTCAGGGCCGGGCCGGTGCCGCGATAGTGGATCGGCTCCATCTCGATCCCCAGCACCACGCCGATCATCGCGCCCAGCGCATGGCCATTGGTGCCGACGCCCGGCGTGCCGAAGCGCAGCGGCTCCCCCCGCGCCTTCGCCAGCGCCTGCAGCTCGCGGAGATTCGTGGCCCGCACGCTGGGATGCACGGTGATGACGTTGGGCGAGGCGCCGAGATAGGCGACCGCGGCGAAATCCTTCACCGGATCATAGGGCAGCCGCGCCTGCACGAGCGACGAGATGACGAAGCTGCCGGAGCCGGCCAGCAGGATGGTGTGGCCATCGGGCTCCGCCTTCGCCACCGCGTCATTGCCCAGAAGGCCGCCGGCACCGCCGCGATTCTCCACGACAACCGGCTGGCCCAGGCGCTGCGCCATCACATCGGCCAGCAGGCGCCCGACCACGTCGTTGCTGCCACCGGCGGTGAAGGGGATCACCATGCGGACCGGGCGGTTCGGGAAGGCCTGGGCGGCGGCGCCGCGCGGCAGGATGGCGGGGGCGGCCAAAGCGGCGAGCCCGAGCAGGGCGTCTCTCCGGTTGAGCATGGATATGTCCTCCAAGGGTTGGCGGGCCTTCAGACGGGTCCGCGCTGGAATTGTATCTGGCCCGGGCACGCCGGTGATGCCAGCCTGGAATCCTTGCCCTACCCCAAGCTGAGTTTATGCTAGGTCAATGCCGGACCCCATGCCCCCCCTCGCCGCGCTGCGCACCTTCGCCCTGGTGGCGGAGACCGGCAGCCTGACCGCCGCCGGCGCCCGGCTGAACCTGACCCAGCCCGCCATCAGCCGGCGCATCCGGGAATTGGAGGCGGCGCTGGGCGTGACGCTGGTGCATCGCGGCGCCAATGCGCTGCGCCTGACGGAGGACGGCCTGCGCTATGCCGCCGCGCTGCAGCAGGCCTTCGCCGGCATCGCCGCCGCCACGCTGGAATTGCGCGGCACCGCCGCCGCGCCGCTGCGCATCCGCGCCTATACCACCTGGGCGATGCGCTGGCTGATCCCCCGCCTGCCCCGCTTCCGCGCCCGGCATGAGGGGCTGGAGGTGGAGGTGGTGACCTCCACCAGCCCCGCCGTGGACTTCGCGCGGGAGGGGCTGGACGCCGCGATCCGCACCGCACCCGCCGGCACGCCGCCCGTGCGCGGCGCGGTGCGGTTGCAGGCGGTGCATGTGGCCCCCTTCGCCGCCCCCGCCGCCGCGCGCCAGGGGCTGGACCGCCTGACCTGGCTCGGCAGCCGGGTGCGGCCGCGCGACTGGGGAAGCTGGTGCGCCGCCGCCGGCCTCGCCCCGCCCGCCGCGCCGCCCTTGCTGTTCGAGAGCACCTCGCTGGCGATCCAGGCGGCGCTGGAGGGGCTGGGCGTGGTGATCTGCACGCCGGACTTCGTGGAGGAGGAGGTGCGCCGCCGCCGGCTGCGGCGCCTTTCCCCGGTCTCCGCCGCGACCGGCGACCATTACTGGCTGCTGCTGCCCCCCGGCCCGCCACGCGGTGGCGGCGAGGCCTTCCGCGACTGGCTGCTGGAGGAGGCGCGCGCGGGGCGCTGAGCCGTCCCGTGTCACGCAAACGCAACGCCACCGTCATCGGCACGTCGCGGGGCGCGGCTAAACGCCGCCCATGTCCACAGCCACCGCCTCCCGCGGCGAAATCCGCCTGCGCAGCCTCGCCAAGACCTTCGACACGATGCGGGCCCTGGATGAGGTGAGCCTGGTGGCGGCGCCTGGCCGTTTCGTCGTGCTGCTCGGGCCTTCGGGCTGCGGCAAGTCGACCCTGCTGCGCGTGCTGGCGGGGCTGGAGGCGCCGACGCAGGGCGAAGTCTGGATCAATGGCCGCGACGCCACCGCCCTGCCGCCGGCCGCGCGCGGCATCGCCATGGTGTTCCAGTCCTACGCGCTGTTCCCGCATCTGTCGGTCGCGGAGAACATCGTTTTTGGCCTGCGCGCGCGCGGTGTCGCGAAGGCGGAACGGGCAGCGCGTCTGACGCGAACGGCGGGGATGATGGGGCTCGCCGGGCTGCTGGACCGCCGGCCCTCGCAGCTTTCGGGCGGGCAGCAGCAGCGCGTGGCGCTGGCGCGCGCCGTGGTGGCGGAAGCGCCGATCTGCCTGATGGACGAGCCTCTCTCCAACCTCGACGCCAAGCTGCGGACCGAGATGCGGCGGGAGATCCGCGCGCTGCAGCAGCGGCTCGGCATCACCATGGTCTATGTGACCCACGACCAGGCCGAGGCGATGAGCATGGCCGACCAGGTCGTGCTGATGCGCGATGGCCGCATCGAGCAGGATGCGACGCCGGCCGAGTTCTATGCCCGCCCCGCCACCACCTTCGCCGCCAGCTTCATTGGCACCCCGCCCATGTCGCTTCTGCGCCTGACGCAGGGCGCCCAGGGCGCGGAGGTGGCGGGCGCGCCCGGCTTCGCGGTGGCGCCCGCCAATGCCGCCGGCGCCACGCTCGGCATCCGGCCGGAGGAGGTGACGCCGACCGACGGCGCCGGCCTGCCGGTGCGCGTGATGGCCGCGGAATTCCTGGGCGCGGAGACGGTGCTGGCCTGCGCGGTGGGCGACGGTGCGGAGGTGATGCAGGCGCGCATCCCCGGCCACCACGCCTTGCCCGCCGGCACCACCCTGCGCCTGCGCCTGCCACCGGCGCTGCATCTGTTCGACGCCACCAGCGGCCGGCGCCTGCCGGAACCGGTGCGCGAAACCGCCTTTGCCTGAAACAGGAGTCTCCTGCATGACCATCACCCGCCGCCTGGCCCTTGGCAGCCTGGCCGCCGCCCCGCTGCTCGCCGCGCCCGCTTTGCGCGCGCAGTCGCCCGTCGAGATCGTGTTCAACTACCCGATCGCCGTGGGTGGCCCGATCACCCGCATCATCGACGGCTATTGCGAGGATTTCGCCCGCGAGAACGCCGGCTTTCGGGTGAAGCCGATCTATGCGGGCAGCTACCAGGACACATTGACAAAAACGCTGACGGCGATGCGCGGCGGTGATGCGCCGCACATGGCCTGCCTGCTCGCCGCCGACATCTTTACCCTCATCGGCGAAGACGCGGTGCTGCCCTGGGAAGGGCTTCCGGGCGTGGAGAAGGCCTGGCTCGACGGCTTCTATCCGGGCTTCATGGAAAACAGCCAGACCGCCGGCAAGACCTGGGGCATTCCCTTCCAGCGCTCCACCGTCGTGATGTACTGGAACAAGGACGCTTTCCGGGATGCCGGGCTGAACCCCGAAGTGCCGCCCAGCGACTGGGCGCAGCAGATCGAATTCGCCCAGAAGCTGACCAGGCGCCAGGGTGATGCCACCACGCAGTGGGGCATGCAGATTCCCTCCTCCGGCTTCCCCTATTGGCTGTTCCAGTGCCTGACGACGCAGAACGACGTCCGCCTGATGAACCCCGAGGGCAACCGCACTTTCTACAACGACCCGAAGGTGGCGGAGGCGCTGCAATACTGGATGGACCTGTCGATGAAGCACCGCGTGCATCCCGCGGGCATCGTCGAATGGGGCACGACGCCGCGCGACTTCTTCGAGCGCAAGGTGGCGATGATGTGGACGACGACAGGCAACCTGACGAATGTCCGTACCAACGCCCCCTTCCCCTTCGGCGTCGGCATGCTGCCCGCCGGCAAGCGTCGTGGCAGCCCGACCGGCGGCGGCAACCTGTATCTGTTCAAGTCGGCGAGCCCCGCGCAGCGCGAGGGCGCGGTGAAGTTCGCGAAGTTTCTGACGACGCCGGAACGCGCCGCGCAATGGGGCATCGACACCGGCTACGTGGCGGTGACGCCCGCCGCCTTCGAGACGCCGGTGATGCGCGCCCATGTCGCCGGCTTCCCGCCCGCCGCCGTCGCCCGCGACCAGCTGGAATTCGCCGTGGCCGAGCTTTCGACGCAGGAGAACCAGCGCGTGACCAAGGCGCTGAACGACAACCTCCAGGCCGCGCTCACCGGCCGCAAGCAGGCCGCCCCCGCCATGGCCGATGCCCAGGCGGAAGCCGAACGCATTCTTCGCAGCTACCGCTGAGAAAGGATCTCCTCCCCATGACGCAGATCACACGTCGCGCCGCCTTCCTGGCGGGCGCCAGCCTGCTGGCGACGCCGGCGCTGGTGCGCGCCCAGGCCGTGCGCGAGCTGACCTTCTACTACCCGATCGCCGTCGGCGGCCCGATTCCGCGCATCATCGACGGCTATTGCGAGGCGTTCCAGCGCGAGACCGGCATCAAGGTGACGCCGGTCTATGCCGGCTCCTATGGCGAGACGCTGACCAAGGCCGTCACCGCCATCCGCGGCGGCGCGGGCCCGCATTTCTCCGTGCTGCTGGCGGCCGAGCTGCACAACCTGCGCGACATGGACATCCTGGCCCCCTTCGAGGACATCGAGGGCGCCGGCAACCTCAACGCCTGGACCGACGGCTTCTTCCCGGCCTTCATGGCGAACAGCAAGGCGGGCGGCAAAACCTGGTCCGTGCCGTTCCAGCGCTCCACCGCCGTCTACTACTACAACAAGGACATGTTCCGCGCCGCCGGACTGGACCCCGAGGCGCCGCCGCGCAGCTGGGCGCAGCTGATCGAGGCCGGCCGCAAGCTGACGCAGGACGGCAAGTGGGGCGTGAAGATGTCCAACAGCGCCGGCAACGGGCAGTGGACCTTCGGCGCCATGGCCAACCAGGTCGGCCACAAGCTGATGAACGATGCGGGCACCGAGACCTACTTCAACGACCCGCGCGCGATCGAGGCCGCGAATTTCTGGCGCGGCCTGGCCTTCGACAGCCGCATCACGCCGCAGGGCACGACGGATTGGGGCGTGCTGGCGCCGGACTTCCTGAACCAGACGACGGCGATGATCTGGTCCACCACCGGCAACCTGACCAACATGCGGACCAACGCCCGCTTCAACTTCGGCGTGGCCGGCCTGCCGGGCAAGGAAGGCCCGCGCACCGTGGTGGGCGGCGGCAATTTTTATGTGTTCAAGAACGCGACGCCGGCTGAGCAGGCGGCGGCGCTGCGCTTCGCCCGCTACATGGCGCAGCCGGAACTGGCGGCCGACTGGTGCATGAAGACCGGCTACCTGGCGACCCGCCCGGATGCCTGGGAGACCGAGAGCCTGCGCCGCTACACCGCGGAATTCCCGGCGGCGCTGGTGGCCAAGGAACAGATCCCGGTCGCGACCGGCGAGCTCTCCACCTATGAGAGCCAGCGCATCTACAAGGCGCTGAACGACAACCTCCAGGCACTGCTCTCCGGCAGCAAGACCGCGGAGCGCGCCATGGCCGACACCCAGGCCGAAGCCGACCGCGCCCTGCGCCCCTTCCGCCGCACCTGACCACCCAGCCCACCCGCTAGGCCCTCTCCCCCACTTGGGGGGGAGGGTTGGGTGGGGGGCCTCGCAGGAAACCGCCGCCTGATGCCATCCCGCACCACGCTCCACGCCTGGCTGATGCTGACGCCCGCGCTGGTGCTGCTGATCGGCTTCACGCACTACCCGGCCGTCGCCACGCTGTGGCATTCCTTCTTCTCCACGCCGCGCGCCAACCGCCCGGCCCGCTTCATCGGTGCCGAGAATTATCTGGCGCTGGCCGAGGACCCGGTCTTCTGGCAGGCGCTGTGGAACAACCTGATCTATGCCGGCGCCACCATCCCGCTCTCGATCGGGCTGTCGCTGGCGATGGCGATGTGGGTGAACGGCAAGCTGCGCGGCCGCACCGCGCTGCGCATCGCCTATTTCACGCCGACCGTGCTGCCGATGATCGCGGTGGCGAACCTCTGGCTGTTCTTCTACACGCCCGACTACGGGCTGCTGGACCAGGTCACTCGCGCGCTGTTCGGCTGGGGCCCCACCAACTGGATCGGGCAGCGGGAGACCGCGCTGGGCGCGATGATCGTGATCGCCGTCTGGAAGGAAGCCGGCTTCTTCATGATCTTCTACCTCGCGGCCCTTCAGGCGATTCCGCCCAACCTGTATGAGGCGGCTTCCATCGAGGGCGCCTCCCGCGCCCGCGTCTTCTTCCGCGTGACGCTGCCGCTGCTGGGGCCCACCACGCTCTTCATCGCGGTGAATGCCGTCATCAACGGCTTCCGGCTGGTGGACCACATCATCGTCATGACGCGCGGCGGGCCGGACAATGCGACGGCGCTGCTGCTGACCATGATCTACGACCTCGGCTTCCGCTTCTGGGACACGGCGACGGCCGCGGCGCTGACCGTGGTGCTGCTGCTGATCCTGGCGCTGACCGCGGCGCTGCAATTCATCTTCGCGGCGAAGCGAGTGCACTACCGATGAGCGCGACCACCCTGCCCCAGGCCGCTACCCCTCCCCTTGGCCTGCCCCGCCTCGGCACGCTGCTGGAAACGGCGGCGGCCTGGCTGCTGGCATTGGTCTGGGTGGCGCCGCTGCTCTACGCCCTCTGGGCGGCGATCCACCCGACGGGCTACGCAACGCGCTTCGAGCTCTTCGCGCCGCTGACCTTCGCGAACTTCGCCGCGGCCTGGGATGCGGCGCCCTTCGGCCGGTATTTCCTGAACACCTTCGTCCTCGTGACGATGGTGCTGGTCGCGCAGTTCGTGCTCTGCACGCTGGCCGCCTTCGCCTTTGCCCGCGCGGCCTTCTGGGGCAGCGGCGTGTTGTTCGGGCTGGTGCTCGTGCAGCTGATGATCATGCCGGACATCCTGCTGGTGGAGAACTACCGCACGATGCGGGCGCTCGGCCTGGTGGACACGATTTTGTCCATCGGCCTGCCCTACATGGCCAGCGCCTTCGGCATTTTCCTGTTGCGGCAGACCTTCAAGCAGGTGCCGCGCGAATTGGAGGAGGCGGCGCGCGTGGAAGGGTGCGGCACGCTGGGCATCCTGCTGCGCGTCTATGTGCCGCTGGCGAAGCCGACCTACCTCGCCTACGGGCTGACCAGCGTGTCCTACCACTGGAACAATTTTCTTTGGCCGCTGGTCATCACCAATAGCGTCGAGACGCGGCCGCTGACGGTGGGGCTTTCGGTCTTTGCCTCCACCGACCAGGGCATCGACTGGGGGATCATCAGCGCGGCGACGCTGATGACCTCCGCGCCGCTACTGCTGGGCTTCCTGCTGTTCCAGCGTCAGTTCGTGCAGTCCTTCATGCGCGCGGGAATCAAGTGATCCCGGCCAGGTAATCGTGGCCCATCCGCGCATAGGTCAGCGGGTGGGCCTTCGCCGGATCCTGCTCCGCCTCCACCACCAGCCAGCCTTCGTAGTCGGGCAGGTTCGCGAAGACGGCGGGGTAGTCGACGCAGCCATCGCCGGGCACGGTGAAGACGCCTTCCAGCACGGAATCGAGGAAGGACAGGTTCCGCCGCAGCACGTCCTGCATCACACCCGCACGAATATCCTTGCAATGCACATGCACCACCCGCGCCGCGTGGCGCGCCGCAGCGCGGACCGGGTCGCCGCCGGCGAAAGTCAGATGGCCGGTGTCCAGCAGCAGGCCGACATCCCGCGTGCCTGCCATCAGCCGGTCCACCTCGGACTCCGCCTCGATCACCGTGCCCATGTGGTGGTGATAGGCCATGGCGATACCGCGCGCCTGTAGCCGCCGCGCCATCTCATCCAGCCGCGGCAGCAGCACATCCCATTGCGCATCCGTCAGCACCGGGCGGTGATGCAGCGGGGTCTGCTTTTCGCCATGCACGCTGCCCGTCACCTCGCAATGCACCATGGCGGTGCAGCCCAGCGCCGCCAACAGCGCGATATGCGGCTCCGCGGCCGCCATCTCGGCCTCCACGTCGCGTTCCAGCAGGTTGGAGCCATACCAGCCCGAGACCAGCGCCAGCCCATGCGCCTCCAGGATCGGCTTCAGCTGCCCCGCGACGCGCGGAAACTTGTTGCCGAGTTCCACACCCGCAAAGCCGGCCAGCTTGGCCTCCGCAAGGCAGGTCTCGAGCGGGGTTTCCGCGCCGAGCTCCGGCATGTCGTCATTCGTCCAGGTCAGCGGGTTGATCCCGAGCCGCACTTTCATCCGTGTCACGCTCCGCTGCCCCGCTTGCGCAGGGCGGTTTCGTAGTCTTTCCGGGCCGCTTCCTGCGCCGCGCCGCGCGGGGCCGCCGAAACCGGCACCTCCCACCAGGCGCCGCCCTCGGCCGTGCTGGTGGCCGGGTCCGTATCGATCACCACCACGTTGGTGCGCTTGCCGGCCAGCGCCTTGGACAGGGCGGCCTCCAGTTCCGCGACATTCGCGACCTTCATCGCCTGCGCGCCCAGCGCCCGCGCATGTGCCGCGAAATCGACGCGCGGCGCGGTATCCGGCAGCAGGTTGAGGAAGGGCGCGCCGCCCGTGCCCTTTTGCAGCCGGCTGATGCAGCCAAAACCGCGATTGTCGAGCACCACGATGGTCAGCTTGGCGCCCATGGCGACGCTGGTCGCGATCTCGCTGTTCATCATCAGGTAGCTGCCGTCACCGACCAGCACCACCACCTCCCGCTTCGGCGCCGCCAGTTTCGCGCCCAGCCCGCCGGCGATCTCATAGCCCATGCAGGAGAAGCCGTATTCCAGGTGGTAGGAGGCCGCATCGGTGGCGCGCCACAGCTTGTGCAACTCCCCCGGCAGGCCGCCGGCGGCGCAGACCACGATGCCATCCGCCGGCATGGCCCGTTGCACCGCGCCGAGCACCTGCGCGTCTGAGGGCAGGCCGGCCTCGCGCGGCTTCGGCGGGGCGGTGGCTTTCTCCACCGCGCGGTGCCAGCGACCGGTCGCCGTCACCGCGCGTTCCTGCCAGGGGCGCGGCGCCTCCCACTTCCCCAGCGCGGCGGCGATGGCGGCGAGGCCCCTGCCGGCATCGGCGATCAGCGGCTGCGCGCCGTGCTTCGTGGCATCGAAACCCGCGACGTTCAGCCCGATCAGCCTGGCCTGTCCGAACAGCGCGCGGGAGCCGGTGGAAAAATCCTGCAACCGGGTTCCGATGGCCAGAATGACATCCGCCTTCTCCGCCAGGCCGTTCGCGGCGGTGCTGCCGGTGACGCCGATGCCGCCGGCATTGCGCGGGTGGTCCCAGGAAAGGCTGCCCTTGCCCGCCTGGGTTTCCGCCACCGGCACGCCATGGCGCTGGGCGAAATCGGCCAGGGCCTGGCTGGCACCGGCATATTTCACGCCGCCACCGGCCAGGATCAGCGGGCGCTTCGCCTCGCGCAGCAGCGCCACCGCCTCGGCCAGTTCCTGGCGGTCCGGTTCCGGCGCGCGGGGGCGGTGCAGGCGCTTGCGGAAGAACGCCGTGGGCCAGTCGAAGGCCTCGGTCTGCACATCCTGCGGGAAGGCGATGGTGGCCGGGCCGCATTCCGCCGGGTCGGTCAGCACCCTCAGCGCCGCTGGCAGGGCCGCCAGAAGCTGATCCGGCCGCATGATCCGGTCGAAATAGCGCGAGACCGGCCGGAAGCAGTCATTGGCCGAGACGGTGCCATCCCCGAAACACTCCACCTGCTGCAGCACCGGGTCCGGCTGACGACTGGCAAAGATGTCGCCCGGCAGCAGCAGGACCGGCAGGCGGTTCACATGCGCCAGCGCCGCGGCGGTGACCATATTGGTCGCGCCCGGCCCGATGGAGGTGGTGCAGGCCATCATCCGCCGCCGCGCATGGGTTTTCGCGTAGGCGATGGCGGCATGCGCCATGGCCTGCTCGTTATGCGCCCGAAAAGCGGGCAGCGACTTGCCCATGTCCTGCAGCGCCGGGCCGAGTCCCGCCACGTTGCCGTGCCCGAAGATGGCCCAGACCCCGCCGAAGATCGGCACCGTGCGGCCTTCCAGCTCGGTCATCTGGGCGGCCAGGAAGCGCCAGGTGGCCTCGGCGGCGGTCAGGCGTATGGTGGCCATGGATTCAGGTCCTGGGCGTCATTGGCGGCGAGCCGGGGCAGAGTTACGTTTTGATGACAGGCCCCACAAGCGGGCCGGCGGGAAACACCATGCTGCATTTCGCACAATTCGGCGCCGGGCGCATCGGCGCCATCCATGCCCATAGCCTCGCCACCAGCGGCCTCGTCCGGCTGCGCCATGTGGTGGATGTGAACACCACCGCCGCCGAGGCCCTGGCCGCGCGCCACGGCGCCAGGGCCAGCAGCACCGAGGCGGCGCTGATTGATCCGGAGGTGGGCGCGGTCATCATCGCCAGCTCCACCGACACCCATGCGGACCTCATCATCGCCGCCGCCCGCGCCGGTAAGGCGATCTTCTGCGAGAAGCCCATCGACCTGTCCCTCGCCCGGGTGGATGCCTGCCTGGAAGCGGTGGCAGCGGCCGGCGTGCCCATGCTGGTCGGCTTCAACCGCCGCTTCGACCCGGATTTTTCCGAGTTGCATCGCCGCATCCAGGCCGGCGCGATCGGCGCGGTGGAACAGGTGGTCATCACCAGCCGCGACCCCGGCCCGCCGCCGGTGTCCTATATCAAGGTCTCGGGCGGGCTGTTCCGGGACATGACGATCCACGACTTCGACATGGCGCGCTGGATGCTGGGGGAGGAGCCCACCGAAGTCTTCGCCACCGGCTCCAACCTGGTGGATCCGGAGATCGGCGCGGCCGGCGATATCGACTCGGCCATGGTGGTGCTGAAGACCGCCTCCGGCCGCATGGCCACCATCAACAACAGCCGCCGCGCGGCCTATGGCTATGACCAGCGGGTGGAAGTGCACGGCAGCCTCGGCCGGCTGATCGCGGGCAATCGCGTCGGCAGCACGGTGGAACAGGCCGATGCCCAGGCGGTCTCCACCGAAAAGCCGCTGCACTTCTTCCTGGAACGCTATGCGCTGGCCTATCGGGCGGAGATGCTCGCCTTCATCGAGGCGGTGACCAAGGGCACGTCGATGCCCGTCGGCGCCGCGGATGGGCGCCAGGCGCTGGTTCTGGCCGATGCCGCCTTGCGCTCCATGGCCGAGGGCCGCGTGGTTCGGCTGTGAATATTCGGCTGTCCGGCCGCCGCATCCTGGTGACGGGCGGCACCCAGGGCATCGGCGAGGGCGTGGCGCTGGCAGCCGCCGAGGCAGGCACCGCCGCCATCTGCATCACCGGCCGCAACGCCGACCGCGGTGCGCAGGTGGTGGCGCGGCTGCGCGGGCTGGGGGTTGCCGCGCATTTCGTCGCCGCCGATCTGGCGGACGCGGCGGCCACTGCGGGAATTCTGGCGCAGGCCGAATCGGCGCTGGGGCTGATCGACGGGCTGGTGAACGCCGCCGGACTGACCGATCGCGGCACCATTCTGGACACCGATGCGGCGCTGTGGGACCGGCTCTTCGCCGTGAATGCCCGCGCCCCCTTCCTGCTGACCCAGGCTTTTGCCCGGCGCCTGGTGGCGGAAAAGCGGCCCGGCGCCATCGTCAACGTCATCACCATGTCGAGCCATGGCGGCCAGCCCTTCCTCACCGGCTACGCCTCGTCGAAAGGCGCCCTGGCGACGCTGACAAAAAACACCGCGCATGGGCTGCGGCCGCACCGCATCCGGGTGAACGGCATCAATCTCGGCTGGGCCGATACGCCGGGCGAACACGCCATCCAGGCCAGGGACGGCAACCCGCCCGACTGGCGGGAGGCAGTCGAGCCCACACAGCCCTTCGGCCGGCTGATCCGCCCGGCGGATGTCGCGGGCCTCGCCACCTACCTGCTGTCCGACGCGGCGGAGATGATGACCGGGGCGCTGATCGACTTCGACCAGAATGTCATGGGAGCCTACGAGTGACCGATCTCAAGCACCGCATGGCCGTCGCCGCCGCCATCGCGGAGGAAGCCGCCGCGCTCGCCTTCCAGATGCGCGCCAACGGCATGGCCGAGACCACCTTCAAGGGCGCGCAGGATTTCCTGACGGAGGCCGATGGCGCGACCGAGACCTTCATCCGCGCCAAACTGGCCAAGCACTTCCCGGATGATGCGATCATCGGGGAGGAACAGGGCGGCGCGGTGACGGGGGATGGGCCGGTCTGGATTCTCGACCCGATCGACGGCACCTCCAACTTCTCCCGCGGCAGCGACCGCTGGTGCGTCTCCATCGGCATGGCCCAAGGCGGCCGCGCCGTGCTCGGCGCCATCGCCCGCTACGCCCCGGCCGAGGTCTTCGTCGGCGCGGAGGGCTGCGGCGCCACGCTGAACGGCCAGCCGATCCGCCCCGCCACCACCACCGACATGCGCCGCGCCATCATCGAGGTAGGCTGGTCCATGCGGAAGCCGCTGGCGAAATTCCACGAACTGTCGCAGGGCGCCATGGCCCAGGGCGCCGGGCTGCGCGTCGGCGGCTCCGGCACGCTGGGGCTGGTGGAGACGGCGGTGGGCCGGCTCGACGCCTATATCGAGCAGCACATCAATTCCTGGGATGCCTGCGCCGCGGTCGCCATCGCGCGGGAGGCCGGCTGCTGGATCAACAGCTTCGACAGCGGCGACTGGATCGCCTCCGGCAATCCCATCGGCATCGGCGCGCCGGCGCTTGGCGGGCAGCTTGCCGCCTTGATGCAGGAGAAGGCTTGAGCCCGGCGATGTGACAGCCTTAACTGAAGCGTCACATTCAAGAATCCGGACCGGCTGCATAAGGCCGGCCACCCCCTCGGAGGTTTCGCGTCCCATGACCACCCATCGTCGCCTTCTCGCCACCGGATTCGCGCTCGGCCTGACCGCCCTGCTGCCCGGCGCCGCCGCCGCCCAGGGCAACCTGACCGTCTATTGCTCGGTGCAGGAGGAGTGGTGCCGGCCGATGATGCAGGCCTTCGAACGTGCCACCGGCGTGCGCGTCGCCATGACCCGCAAATCCTCCGGCGAGACCATGACGCAGATCCGCGCCGAGGCGGCGAACCCCCGCGGCGATATCTGGTGGGGCGGCACCGGCGACCCGCATATGCAGGCGGCGGAGGAGAACCTGACCGAGGAATACCGTTCCCCGCGCATGGCCGACCTGCACCCCTGGGCGACGCGCCAGGCGGAACAGGCGCGCTTCCGCACCATCGGCATCTATGCCGGCGCGCTGGGCTATTCCTACAACACCACGGAACTCGCCCGCCGCCGCATCGCCGCACCGACCTGCTGGGCGGATCTGGCGAAGCCGGAATTCCGCGGCGAGATCCAGGTGGCCGACCCCAACACCAGCGGCACCGCCTATACCATGCTGGCGACGCTGCTTCAGGTGATGGGCGAGGAGCCGGCCTTCACCTTCCTCAGCGCCATGCATCGCAACGTGAACCAGTACACCCGTTCCGGCGCCGCCCCCGCCCGCGCCGCCGCGACCGGGGAGACGCTGGTCGGCATCACCTTCCTGCATGACGCGGTGACCCAGAAGATCGCCGGCGCGCCGGTGGAGATCGTCGCCCCCTGCGAGGGCACGGGGTATGAGATCGGGTCCATGTCCATCATCCGCGGGGCGCGGAACATGGAAAACGCCCGCCGCTTCTACGACTGGGCGCTGACGCCGGAGGCCCAGGCCATCGCCGGCCAGGCCAATTCCTACCAGCTTCCCTCCAATCGCAACGCGCCCATCCCGCCCCAGGCGCCGCGCTTCGAGAACATCCGCCTGATCGACTACGACTTTGCGAGGTGGGGTTCGGCGGCCGAGCGCACGCGCGTCATCAGCCCCTGGGAACGCGAAGTCCGCGCCGGCGCCCGCTGATTCCTTTCGGGACGGGGCCGGGACGCTGTCCCGGCCCGATCCGTACATGACCACCCCGGACAGGCTCTGACATGGGCGCCCTGACCCTGGCCCGCGCCGCGCTGATCTGCGCGACGCTCGGGCTGTTCCTCGCCCCCTGGCATGGCCTGCAGGACGGTTTTTCCGAGCTTGCCTCCTGGCCACGGGACAGCGCCGCGCCGCTCGTCGCGCTGCTGCTGGATGGCTCGCGCTGGTGGCTCTGGCCGGTGGCGCTGCTTCTGGCGCTGGCCGCGCCTGCTTTGCTGCGTGGGCGTGCCGGCGGCGGGCTGGCCTGGATCGGCGCCGGGCTGGTGCTGGCGGTATTCGGGGCCGGCTATGCCATCGGGCTGAACGGGCTCAACTGGTCCTGGCTGGCGCCACTGCTGGGCGCCCCGCCGCCGCAGCCCTCCCTCGGCTGGGGCGCGCTGCTGGTGCTGGCCGGCGGAATCGGGCTGTTCGCGGCCGGCCAGGCGGCGCGCGGCCGCTTCGGCGCGGATGCCTTCGTCGCCTTCCTGGTCTGCGGCTGCGGCTTCCTGCTGGTACTGTTCGTCTTCCTGCCGCTGGTGAACATGCTCTCGGCCGCGCTGTATGAGGATGGGCGGCTGGCGCCGGCCGCCTTCGGCGCAAGGCTGGTGGCGCCGGAGGCCTGGAGCCTCGCCTGCCTCTCCACCCATGCCGGCTGCGGCGTGGTCTGGAACACCCTGCTGCTGGCGACGCTGACCGGCGTGATTTCCACCCTGCTGGGCCTCGGCTTCGCGCTGCTGGCGGTGCGCGGCGGGGTGCAGCAGAGCCGCTTCGGCGCCGGCGCCTTCCGCGCCATGACCATCCTGCCGCTGATCACGCCGCCCTTCGTCGTCTCGCTCGCCCTGATCGTGCTGTTCGGGCGCACCGGCATCGTCACGGGCTTCATGTGGGACTGGTTCGACATCCCCCGCAGCCGCTGGATCTACGGCCTGCCGGGCGTGCTGCTGGCGCAGATCCTGGCCCAGGCCCCGATCGCCTTCCTGCTGCTGGATGGCGCCTTGCGCGCCATCTCGCCGAGCCTGGAGGAAGCGGCCGCGACCATGGGCGCGCGGCGCATGCGCGTCTTCCGCAACGTCACCTGGCCGCTGCTGAAGCCGGCTTTGGCCGCCGCCTTCCTGCTGGGCTTCGTCGAGAGCCTGGCGGATTTCGGCAATCCGCTGGTGCTCGGCGGCGATTTCGACGTGCTTTCCACCCGCATCTTCTTCGCCATCGCCGGCGCGCGGCACGATCCGGGCCGGGCGGCGGCGCTGGCCTTGCTGCTGCTGGCGCTCACCTTCGGCGCCTTCGCCTTGCAGGCCTGGTGGCTGGGCAAGCGGCGCTACACCACCGTCACCGGCAAGGGCGATTCCGGCCTGCCCGCGGCGCTGCCCAGGGGGCTGAAATTCACCTGCGCCGCCGTGGTCTGGCCGTGGATGATCTTCACCGCGCTGGTCTATGGCATCATCCTGGTCGGCGGCTTCGTGCATGACATCGGCCGTGGCGACATGTCCTTCACCTGGCGGCATCTCGGCACCGGATTCGAGATCGACTGGTTCGATGGCGCGCCGGCCTTCCTCGGCAGCGCCTGGGACAGCCTGTTCACCACCATCCAGGTCGCCGCCGTCTCCGCGCCGCTGACCGCCGGCCTCGGCATCCTTCTCGCCTGGCTGATCGCGCGCCAGAATTTTCCGGGGCGGCGCGGGCTGGAATTCATGACCATGCTGTCCTTCGCCATCCCCGGCACGGTGGTCGGCGTGTCCTACATCATGGCCTTCAACGTGCCGCCGGTGGAACTGACCGGCACGGCGCTGATCCTGGTGATCTGCTTCGTCTTCCGGAACCTGCCGGTGGGTGTGCGCGGCGGCATCGCGGCCCTCGCCCAGATCGATCGCTCGCTGGACGAGGCCAGCGCCACCATGGGCGCCGGCGCCTTCACCACCCTGCGCCGGGTGGTGCTGCCGCTGCTGCGGCCGGCCATCGTCACCGCGCTGGCCTATTCCTTCGTCACGGCGATGACCGCCGTCTCCGCCGTGATCTTCCTGGTCTCGGCACGGCACAACCTCGCCACCGTCTATATCGTCGGCCGGGTGGAGGCAGGCGAAATGGCGCTGGCCATCGCCTATTCCACCGTGCTGATCGTCATCATGCTCGCGGTGGTGCTGGGCATCGAAAAGCTGGTCGGCCGCGCCCGCCTCGGCCGCGGCAGCGCCCCACCCATCCGCGCCGGAGCCTGACCGCATGACCGATATCGCCATCCGCTTCGACCGGGTGACCAAGGCCTTCGGCCCGGTGCGCGCCGTGGACGAGGTGTCGCTCGACCTGCCACGCGGCGCCCTGGTGACGCTGCTGGGCCCCTCCGGCTGCGGCAAGACCACCACGCTGCGGCTGGTCGCGGGGCTGGAACTGCCGACCGGCGGGCGGATCGAGATCGAGGGCCGCGACGTCACCGGCCTGTCCGCCGCCGAGCGCCGGATCGCCATGGTGTTCCAGTCCTATGCGCTGTTCCCGCATATGAACGTGCTGGAGAACGTCTCCTACGGCCTGCTGGTGAACGGCGCCCGCAAGCCCTCCGCCGAGGCGGAGGCGAATGCCATGCTGAAGACCCTCGGCCTGGACGGCCTGGGCCAGCGCCTGCCCTCGGAGCTCTCGGGTGGCCAGCAGCAACGCGTGGCGGTGGCCCGTGCCTTGGTGCTGCGGCCGCAGGTGCTGCTGTTCGACGAGCCGCTGTCCAACCTCGATGCCCGTCTGCGTCGAAGGGTGCGGGAGGATATCCGCGACCTGCAGCGCAAGCTGGGCCTTTCGGTGGTCTATGTGACGCATGACCAGCAGGAGGCGCTGGCCGTCTCCGACCTGGTCTGCGTCATGCGCGCCGGCAAGATCGCGCAGATGGGCACGCCGACCGCGCTGTATGAAGACCCCGCGGATGCCTTCATCGCCGACTTCATGGGGGAGGCGAATGTGGTGGCCGGGGAGGTGCTGGGCCCCGACCGCATCGCGCTCGGCGGCGTCGCGCTGGATGTGGCGATCCGAGCGCATCCGCCCGGCCCGGCGCAGATCGCCGTGCGGCCCGAATCCATCCTGCCGCAGCCCGAGGGCGCGCCCGGCCTGCCCGGCCGCATCCATCGCGCCGCCTTCCTCGGCCAGACAAGGGAGTATGAGGTGGAGACGTCGGCGGGCATGCTGTTCGTGGTGACACCCGCCGCCAGCCCCGCCTTCGCGACGGGCGATGCGGTGTCCTGCCACATCGCGCGGGCGATTCCACTGCGCTGAGCGAAGGAAGACCACGATATGCGGATCGACTACTACCTGTCCCTCGGCAGCCCCTGGGCCTATCTGGGCGCAGCGCGGATCGAGGCGCTGGCCGCCACGCGTGGGGCGACGCTCCGCCCCTATGCCTGTGACTACCGGGAGACGATCTTCCCGGCCTCCGGCGGCCTGCCTTTGCCGAAGCGCAGCCCGCAGCGCCAGGCCTATCGGATGCAGGAGCTGCGGCGCTGGCGCGACCATCTGGGCCTGCCGCTGCTGCTGACCCCCACGCCCTATGACGAAACCTTCGCGGCCGCCTGCGTTATCGCGCTGCGGGAGACGCAGGGCGATGCCCCCGCCGTGGCCCTGGCGCACCGGCTGCTGCGCGCGCTCTGGGCCGATGGGCTGAACCCCGGGGACCGCGAAACCCTCGCCCGACTGATCGGCGAGACGGGGGTGGAGGCCGAACCGCTCATGACCCTGGCCGAGGAGCCGCGCTGGGCCGCCATGCGCCAGGCCGACAGCGAGGCGGCGCTGGCCCGCGGCGTGTTTGGCGCCCCCAGCTATGCCATCGGCGACGAACTTTTCTGGGGCCAGGACCGGCTGGATTTCGTCGAGCGCCATCTGTCGCGCATCGCCTGAAGCGGCGGGATCGCAGGGCGGCCTTCCGCGTTATCAGGGCGGAGGAACACCGCCCATGACGCCGACCATCGCCCGCATCAGGCGCGGACGCACGCGCCGTGCCCGCGCCGACGAATACGAGGCCTATAATTATGAAGTCGGCGTGCGCCCGCTGATCGGCGTGGCGCTCGGCGTGCAGACCCTGCGCGAGGATCGCGGGGCAGAGACGGAGTTCGTCACGATCTCCTACTGGGACAGCTTCGAAGCCATGGCCCGCTTCACCGGCGGCGACCCCGCCGATATCCACCATCTGCCGCGCGACAAGGAATTCCTGGTGGAACTGCCGCGCGAGGTGCAGATCCTGCGGCTACGCCACCACCATGGCACAACCGCCGGCGGCGACCTTACGCCGTCTGGTAGCGCGACAGTGCCAGGTCACCCGAATCGATCTCCGGTGCTCGCCCGCTGATGAGGTCGGCCAGCAGCCGGCCCGATCCGCAGGCCATGGTCCAGCCCAGCGTGCCATGGCCGGTGTTCAGGGACAGGTTGGGGTAGCGCGTCGGCCCGACCACCGGCGTGCCATCCGGCGTCATCGGCCGCAGCCCGGTCCAGAAGCTGGCCTGGGCCACGTCGCCGCCGCGCGGGAACAGGTCCGTGACCGTATGTTCCAATGTGCGGCGGCGTGGCCCGCGCAGCGTGGCGGAGAAGCCCGCGATCTCCGCCGTGCCGCCGACGCGGATACGGTCGCCGAGGCGCGTCACCGCGATCTTGAAGGTCTCGTCCATCACGGTGGAGACCGGCGCGCCCTCCGGGTCCGAAACCGGCAGGGTCAGCGAATAGCCCTTCACGGGATAGACCGGCACATGCACGCCGAGCGGCCGCAGCAGTTTTGGCGCGAAACTGCCCAGCGCCACGACATAATGGTCGGCGGTCACGCGGCCCTGGTCGGTGGCGATGCCGGTGACGCGGCCGGCCTCGGTCTCGATGCCCTGAATGGTGACGCCCTGGCGGAACACCACGCCCGCTTGCTGGGCCAGCACGGCCAGGCGCTGGGTGAACAGGAAGGCGTCGCCGGTCTCGTCCCCCGGCAGGCGCAGCCCGCCCACATACTTGCCTTCCACGAAGCGCAGCGCGGGCTCGGCCGCCGCGCAGCCGGCGGCGTCCAGCACCTCATAGGGCACCCGGAACTGGTCGAGCACCGTGGTGTCCTGGCCGACGCCGTCCAACTGCTTCTGCGTGCGGAAAAGCTGCAGGGTGCCCTGCATGCGCTGGTCGTACTCGATGCCGGTGCTGGCGCGCAGGTCGCGCAGCACGTCGCGCGAATACTCCGCCAGCCGCACCATGCGCGACTTGTTGCGGTTGTAGGCATCCTCGGTGCAATTCGCGAGCAGCCGGGCCATCCAGCCATAAAGCCGCGTATCCATCAGCGGCCAGACCACCAGCGGCCGGTGATGCATCATCAGCCACTTCAGCGCCTTCACCGGAATGCCGGGGCCGGCCCAGGGGGCGGAATAGCCGGGGGAGACCTGGCCGGCATTGGCGAAGCTGGTCTCCATGCCCGGGGCCGGCTGGCGGTCCAGCACCGTCACCTCGTGCCCGGCCTGGGCCAGGTACCAGGCGCTGGCGACGCCCACCACGCCACTGCCGAGCACGACCACGCGCATCTCATCACCCCTTCGGATCGACGCCAGGATAGGCGCGGACTCCAGCGAATTTCATGCCGGACCGTCGCAGTATCCCTCGCCAGAAGCCGAGATGCGCAATATTCTGCGGAGAATTCGCAGGATATTGCGCATGGATGAGATCGACCGCGGGATCATCCGCGCCTTGCGCCAGGACGGCCGCATGCCGAATGCCGCGCTGGCCGCGACAGTGGGGCTTTCCGCCTCCGCCTGCCTCCGCCGGCTGCGGCTGCTGGAATCGCGGGGCATCATCCGGGGCTATACCGTGCTGGTCGACGATCCCTCCCCCGCCGGGCTTGTCACGGTGATCGTGCAGATCACGCTGGACCGCCAGACCGACGACCATCTGCGCCGCTTCGAGGATGCGGTGCGCCGCTGCCCGGAGGTGCGGGAATGCCACCTGATGACCGGCATCGCCGACTACCTGCTGCGAGTCGAGGCACGGGATGCCGCGGATTATGAGCGCATCCACAAGGAGGCCCTGTCCCGCATGCCCG
This sequence comes from Falsiroseomonas oleicola, assembly GCF_019029495.1. Taxonomy (GTDB): domain Bacteria; phylum Pseudomonadota; class Alphaproteobacteria; order Acetobacterales; family Acetobacteraceae; genus Falsiroseomonas; species Falsiroseomonas oleicola. The sequence continues at coordinate 176,936 of NZ_JAERQM010000005.1, read as the reverse complement.
GCGTCGCGCGCATCCAGTCCAGCTTCGCCATCCGCACGGTGATTCGCGGCGGCGGATGACAGGTTCCATCGCGGCGCCATCAGCGACGTGAATGGTCGCCATGGCCGCCGGGCGGTGGCGCAATGGCGCAGGCAGGCCCAAATCCTCGGCAACAGCGGCGCCACCCGCGCCGCCTTTGCATTCAAGGACACCGCCATGACCGAGACCCCCGACCTGTTCGGCCCCGTGAAGCTGGGCGCCCTGACCCTGCCCAACCGCATCGTCATGGCGCCGATGACGCGCAGCCGTGCCCCGGGCAACCTGCCGAACGCGCTGATGGCCGAGTATTACGGCCAGCGCGCCTCCGCCGGCCTGATCGTCACCGAAGGCACCACCCCGGCCGCCAATGGCCGTGGCTATATCGACATTCCCGGCATCTACAACGACGCGCAGGTCGAAGGCTGGCGCGCCGTGGCCGATTCGGTGCATGCCAAGGGCGGGCGCATCTTCGTCCAGCTCATGCATGTCGGCCGCATCTCGCTGCCCGAGTTCCAGGATGGCGCGGAGCCGGTGGCACCTTCCGCCATTGCGGCCGCCGGACAGATGTACACCCCCTCCGGCATGAAGCCGCTGGTCACCCCGCGGGCGCTGACCGAGGCGGAGATCGAGCAGCTGATCGAGGCCTATGCCCAGGCCGCGCGCAACGCGGTGGCGGCGGGCCTGGACGGCGTTGAGATTCATGCCGCGAACGGCTACCTGCCGGGCCAGTTCCTGGCGCCGAACGCCAATAAACGGACCGACAAGTGGGGTGGTTCGGGTGAGAACCGCGCGCGCTTCCTGGTGGCGATCACCGATGCCGCTGCCCAGGCCATTGGCGCCGATCGCGTCGGCATCCGCCTCAGCCCGGGCAACCCCTTCAACGACATCGACGATCCGGATGTGGAGGGCACCTACACGCCGGTGATCCAGGGCCTCTCGGGCAAGGGCCTGGCCTATGTCCACTTCCTGGATGCGAAGCCCGCCTTCGACGTGATTGGCCTCGCCCGCAAGCATTTCGGCGGGCCGATCATCCTCAACGCCGGCTACGACAAGGCCCGCGCCCAGGCCGATATCGCCAGCGGCCGCGGCGACCTGATCGCCTTCGGGTCCAGCTACATCAGCAACCCGGACCTGGTGGAGCGCCTGCAGCAGGACGCGCCGCTGAACGCGCCGGACCAGACCACCTTCTACGGCGGCGATGCGAAGGGCTACACGGACTACCCGGCGCTCGCGGCGTAAAGAGCTACCACCCGATCGCCCTCGGCAGCCAGGTGGCCAGGCCGGGGGCGAAGTACACGGTGGCGACGGCCAGGAACTGCATGGCGACGAAGGGGAACACGCCGCGGTAGATATGCCCGGTCGTGATCTCCGGCGGCGCCACGCTGCGCAGGAAGAACAGCGCCCAGCCGAAGGGCGGTGTCAGGAAGCTGGTCTGCAGCATCACGCAGATCAGCGTGGCCAGCCACACCGGGTCCACGCCGGCATTGGCGAAGATCGGCAGGAACAGCGGCACGGCGATGTAGCTGATCTCGATCCATTCCAGGAAGAAGCCCAGCACGAAGACCAGCAGCAGCATGAACCAGATGTCCATGCCGACGCCGCCGGGCAGGAAGGCGAACAGGTCCTCCACCAGCTGCTCCCCGCGCAGCCCGCGGAAGGCGAGCGCAAAAACCTGGGCGCAGATCAGGATGAACATCATCATCGCCGTGATCCGGGCGGTGGATCGTAAAGTCTCCACCACCAGGCCCCAGCTCAGCCGTCGCCCGATCGCACAGACGATCAGCGCGCCGAGCGCGCCCATCGCCGCCGCTTCCGTCGGCGCCGCGATGCCGGCGATGATGGAGCCCAGCACGGCGGCGACGAGACCCAGCGGCGGCGCGATGACGCGCACCAGCTTTGCCAGCAACTGCCGCGCCGAGATCAGCGCGCGTTCCTCCGCCGGGACCGCGGGCACCATCTCCGGCCGCAGGATTCCGAGCAGCAGGATGTAGGTGCAGTAGATGCCGGCCAGCATCATGCCGGGGAAGACCGCGGCGGCGAACAGCGTGCCGACCGACAGGTTCATGATATCCGCCAGCAGGATCAGGATCAGGCTCGGCGGAATGATCTGTCCGAGTGTGCCGGAGGCGCAGATGACGCCGCAGGCCAGCCCGGGGTCATAGCCGCGCTTCAGCAGCGCGGGCAGCGTCAGAAGGCCAAGGGTCACCACGGTGGCGCCGACGATGCCCGTGGTGGCGCCCATCAGCACGCCGACGAAGACGATGCCGAGGCCGAGGCCGCCGCGCAGAGCCCCCGAGAGGCGGCCCACCACCTCCATCAGGTCTTCGGCGAGGCGGGATTTCTCCAGCGCCACGCCCATGAAGACGAACAGCGGAATCGCCAGCAGCGAGTAGCTGGTGACCACGCCATAGATGCGCGCGGGCAGCAGGTTGAACAGCATCGGCCCGAAGCCGAGCCAGCCGAAGGCGAAGCCGGAGACGGCCAGCGTCAGCGCCACCGGCATGCCGAGCATCAGCAGGCCGAAGAACGCCACCAGCATGAGGATGGCGTAGATCTCTGTCAGGGGCATGGAATTCTCAGCGGAGGCGCGAGAGGGAACGCAGCGTCTCCGCCACGAATTGCAGCAGCAGCAGCGCGAAGCCCGCGGGGATGAAGGCCTTCAGGATATAGCGCGCGGGGATGCCGCCCGGATTGGCCGATCCCTCATCCTGGCCCCAGCTCTGCAGCACGTAGCGCCAGGACAGCTGGATCACCAGCACGCACACCACCATGCCGGCGACACCCGCCAGCACATCGACGCGCGCCTTGTTGCGCTCCGAATAGCCGGCATAGAGCACATCGACGCGCACATGCTCGCCATGGCGCAGCGCATAGGCCGCACCGATCAGCGCGATGGGCGACATCAGGTGCCACTCCAGCTCCTGCGCCCAGACACTGCCGAGCGAGAATCCGTAGCGCAGCAGCACGTTGCTCGCCATCACCAGCACCAGCGCGGCGACGGCGAGCGCGGAGACCTGGCCGACGCGATCGACGAAGTTGTCGATCACATCGGCCGTCCGGGTGAGGCGCGTCATCCGGCCGGGCGGATCTTCGTGTGGTAGGGGACCTCACTGTAATTCGACCAGGCGTCGAATTTTTGTTTATAGGCCATGTAGCTGTCATGCACGCGCTTGGTCACGGCATCGCGCGCGACCGCTTCCTCCAGCACGGCATTCGTCTCGGTACGAAGGCGCGCCACCACCGCATCCGGCAATTGGCGGGCATCGACGCCCTGGTTGCGCACGAGGTCCTCCATCGCCTCGGCGTTGTTCTTCTGGCACCAGGCCTCGGAGATCACGTTGCAGGCGGCCACCGCATTCTCGACGATCGCCTTGAGGTCGGCCGGCAGCCGCGCCCAGGCGGCCTTGTTGATGATGAGCTCCGAGGCCGTCGCCGTCTCATGCCAGCCGGTGGTGTAGTAGTGCTTGGCGACGCGCTGCAGGCCGAGCTGTCGATCCAGATACGGCCCCACGAATTCCGCCGCATCGATCACGCCGCGCTCCAGCGCCGGGAAGATCTCGCCGCCCGGCAGCAGCCGCACATCGACGCCCAGCCGCTGATAGACGCGCCCGGCGAGGCCCGGGATGCGCATCTTCAGCCCGCGGAAATCCTCGACGGTGTCGATCGGCTTGCGGAACCAGCCGGTCATCTGCACCCCGGTATTGCCGCAGAGGAAGGGCACCAGGTTGAAGCGGTCATAGACCTCGCGCCACAGGTCGAGGCCGCCACCGTCATACATCCAACCGTTCAGCCCCTGGTAGTTCAGACCGAAGGGCACCGCGGTGAAGTACTGGGCCGCGAAGGTCTTGCCGGTCCAGAAATAGGCGTTCGCGTAGTTCATCTCGACGATGCCGGAGGAGACGGCATCAAAACCCTCGCCCGCCGGAATCAACTCCCCCGCCCCGAAGAACTGGATGCGGATGCGGTTGTTCGACATCTTCTGGATGCGGTCGATCAGGTCCTTGGCGGAGCCCGGACCGGTCGAATAGAAGGCCGCCTGCGGGCCGTAGAAACTGGTCATGCGCCAGTTGAAGGTGGTCTGGGCGGTGGCGACGGCGGGCGCGGCGAGCACACCGGCCCCCGCGGCGCTGGCGATCAGGTTGCGACGCTGCATCAGGCCTCTCCCGGATAATCGCCAGGAGATCAGCAAACCGCGTGCCAGTCCCGGAATGAGCCTTGCCGTGCCACGCCCGACCTGACCGCGCCCATTTCCCGACCGCCCTGCATGGATATAAGGCAGCCGTACCCGGATTGGCGGCGGCGCCGACACGTCCTAGCTTCGGCGCCGCCAACACGGAGAGTCCCTCGCATGTCCGACGCCGCCGAACCCTTCGATCTCGTCCTGCGCGGCGCCGTGGTGCTGTCCGACCGCGTGCTGGCCGATGGCTATGTCGCGATCCGGGGCGAGACCATCGCCGCGATCGGCGAGGGTGTGACGCCGCCGGCCAAGGCCGTGGCCGACCATCGCGGCCGGCTGGTGATGCCCGGCCTGGTCGATGGCCATATGCACACATCCTCCTCCACCGGCTGGCCGGGGATCGAGAATGCGACGAGGACGGCGGCCGCCGGCGGCGTCACCACCGTCTGCGACATGCCCTATGACGTGCCGAACCCGGTGATGAGCGCGGCGGTGTTCCAGGACAAGGTCGGCTGGGTGAACCGGCTGGCGCATGTGGACATGGCGCTCTACGGCACCATCCGGAAGGATGGCGGTGGCGAGGATATCGAGGCCCTGGCGGAAGCGGGCGCCAGCGCCTTCAAGCTTTCCACCTATGAATACGATGCCCACCGCTTCCCGCGCATCGACCATCCCACCATGCTCGCCGCGCTGACCAAGATGGCGAAGACCGGGCTGATGGTGGCCGTGCACAATGAGGACCAGGAGCTGGTGGTGAAGCTGACGGAGGCCGCCAAGGCCGCCGGCAACACCTCCCCCATCTGGCATTGCCGCACCCGCCCGCCGCTGACGGAAAGCATGGCCGATCTCGAGATCTTCGAGATGGCGCTGGAAACCGGCGCGCATGTGCATATCGCGCATTCCTCCATCGCCCGCGGCTTCGATCTGGCGAAGATCTATCGCGGCATGGGGGCCAAGACCTCCGGCGAGGCCTGCATCCAGTATCTCTGCATGACGGAGGAGGACATCGTCCGCCTCCAGGGCTTCGGCAAATGCAACCCTCCCTTCCGCACGGCGGAGGAGGTGGAGCGCATGTGGGGCGCGATGGATGCCGGCATCATGGCCTATGTCTCGACCGACCACGCGCCCTGGCCGAAGGCGAAGAAGGAATACAACGGCGACATCTTCCCCGTCGGCGCCGGGCTGACGGGCCTGCAGAGCTTCGCGCCGCTGATGTATACGCTGCTGGCCGAGCGCGGCCTGGCGCCCACCGTGATGGCGCGCATGTGTTCGGAGGAGCCGGCGCGCTACCACGGCCTCGATCCGAAGAAGGGCGGCATCCGCATCGGCGCCGATGCCGATTTCTGCATCCTGGAAACCGGCGACTTCGTCTTCGACGAGCGCATCATCCAGGACCGCGACGATTTCCGCTGGTCGCCCTATCACGGCCGCGCGATGAAGGCCCGCGTGGCGGCGACGCTGCTGCGCGGCGCCGAGATCTGGAACGGCACGGAAGTGAAGGCCCGGCCCGGTGCCGGCCGCTTCGTGCCGCGCCAGCACAAGAACAGCGCGCTCGACGCATGAGCACGCATGGCTACTACATCAAACACCTCGCGGTGGATCTGCGCCTCGCGGTGGCCGAGCACATCGCCGATGCGACGCTCGCCGCCGGCCGCCAGGCGGCGCTGCTGCCGCTGACCGTGGTGGTGCTGGATGCGGGTGGCCATGTGGTGGTGCAGAAGCGGGAGGATGGCTCCGGCATCCTCCGCGCGGAGATCGCGCGCGGCAAGGCACATGGCGCGCTCGGCATGGGCATCGGCAGCCGTGTGATCCGCGACCGGCTGAAGGAAAGGCCCGCCTTCCAGGCGGCGATCGCGGCGGCCAGCGACGGGCGCTTCATCCCCGTCCCCGGCGGCGTGCTGATCTGCCGGGAGGACGGTGCCGTGATCGGCGCCGTGGGCGTCAGTGGCGACGCCTCCGACAAGGATGAATACGCGGCCATCGCCGGCATTCGGGCAGCCGGCCTGGTCCCCCACCCCGAAACGCCCGTGGAGGGTTGGCGCGATGCAGGACTTTAGCTTCACACGACGTGGCCTGCTGGCCGGCGGCGCGGCGCTGCTCGCGGCGCCGGCGCTCGCACAGACATTTCCGGATCGGCCGATCCGCCTCGTCATCCCCTTCCCCGCCGGCGGCCCCACCGATGTCTATGCCCGCTTCTATTCGGAGCGGATGACGCGGGAACTCGGCCAGCCGGTGGTCACGGAGAACCGGGGCGGCGCCGGGGGCGCCATCGGCGCGATGGAAGTGGCCCGGGCGCGGCCGGATGGGCACACGTTGCTGTTCGGCACCGCCTCCACCCATGCGCTGTACAACCTGGTGACGCGGCAGCCGCAATATGACGCGGCGAAGGATTTCGTCGCCGTCGCCACGCTGGGCGGCGGGCCGCTCTGCTGGCTGGCGCATCCCGGCCAGCCGGCGACGCTGGCGGCCTTCCTGACGGCCGCGCGCGGCGCCAATCCGCCGCTGGCCTATGGCTCCCCCGGCACCGGCACGCTGATGCACCTGGCGACCGAGATCCTGAAGCGGGAATCGGGCGCCACCAGCCTCAGCCACATCCCCTATCGCGGCGCGGCGCCGGCGATGAACGACCTGCTGGCGGGCACATTGGCGCTGGCGGTGAACACGCTGGGCGCCGGCCTGCCGCTGCACCAGTCGGGCCGGGCGCGGATGCTGGCCGTGGCGTCGAATGCCCGCGCGCCGCAGGCCCCCGACGTGCCCACGGCGGCGGAGGCGCTGGGCCGGCCGGGCTTCACCGCCGTGCTGTGGCACGCTGTCTTCGCCCCACCCGGCCTGCCGGCCCCGGTGCTGGCGCGGCTGTCCCAGGCGACCAATGCGGCGCTGGCGGATGCGGCCTTCCGCACCAGCCTGGCCGCCGCCGGCATCGAGCCCGCCGCCCCCGGCACGCCGGAAAGCGCGGCGGCCTATATCGCCGCCGAGCAGGACCGCTACCGCCCGATCGTCGAGGCGATCCGGCCGGAGCTGGAGGGGTGACACGCGAGCGCCCGCCGCCCGGCATGGCCCAGGCGGCGGGATCGGGCTACAGGCGGCGGAACTTGGCCAGAGTGATCCCGGCATGACCAACCCCTCCCATCCCCGTCGCCCCAATGGCCAGCGCTGGATCAAGCGCCCACCGAGACCCTCCCGCACCACCCTGCCCGGGCCGCCGCCGCGGGTCGGGCCGGGCAGGGTGCATCTGCTGATGGCCATTGCCACGGGCGTTGCGACCGGCATCGTCGGCGTGGTGCTGGCGCAGGTCGCGGGGGCGCGACAGGGCGTGCCGGGCTTCGCGGCCGGGCTTGGCTTCATCCTTGGCTTCATCGTGCTGTGGCGCGGCTTCGGCGGCACAAGGCAAGACATCAGGAACCTGTTCAAATGAGCCGTCTCCTCACCATCGCCGGCGCCCAGATGGGCCCCATCCAGCGCGCCGACGACCGCGCCGCGACCCTCGCCCGGATGGTGGCGCTGCTGGAGGCCGCGGCGGCCCAGGGTGCGAAGCTGGTGGTCTTCCCCGAACTCGCCTTCACCACCTTTTTCCCACGCTGGCCGATGGAGCGTGACGCGCCGGAACTGCTGGGCAGCTTCGAGACCGCCATGCCGAACCCGCAGGTGCAGCCGTTGTTCGACCGGGCACGCGAACTGGGTGTGGGTTTCTATGTCGGCTATGCGGAGCTGACGCCGGAAGGCCAGCGCTTCAACAGCGCCATCACCGTCGGGCCGGATGGCCAGATCCTGTTCAAATACCGCAAGATCCACCTGCCCGGCAGCGATCACGTCAAGGATGGCCAGAAGTACCAGCAACTCGAAAAGATGTATTTCGAGTATGGCGACATGGGCTTTCCCGTGGCGCGGGGGCCGGAGGCCTGGGGTCGCCCGGTGCTCGGCATGCTGGTCTGCAACGACCGCCGCTGGCCGGAAGGCTGGCGCTGCCTTGGGCTTCAGGGGGTGGAGCTGGTGATGGTCGGCTACAACTCCGCCGCCTATGACCCCAATGGTGGCGAGGGCGAGAGCGAGGAACTGCGCACCTTCCACTCCATCCTGGCCGCCCAGTCCAACGCCTATATGAACGCGACCTGGGCGATCGCGGTGGCCAAGGCCGGGGTGGAGGACGGCGCCGGGCTGATCGGCGGTTCCTGCATCGTCGATCCGAATGGCCGCGTGGTGGCGCAGGCCAGGACCAAGGGCGATGAGGTGATCGTGGCGGAGGTCGATTTCGACGCCTGCCGCCAGGGCAAGGAGAAGATGTTCAATTTCGCGGCGCATCGCCGGCCGCAATGGTATGGTCGGATCGTGGAGCAGGTGGGGGCGGTGGCGCCGGAATGAGTGACGACGCGGATGGGCGCGAGTTGACGATGCTGCGCGCTGAACTCGCGCAAACGCGGGAACTCGCGACTGTCAGCCTCAAGGCCGCGATATCCGCGCTGTCAGGTCTGCAAGCGCTTTTGCAGGGCATTCGCGCAGAATCCCTCCTCGGGACAGGGCAACTTCCTGAGCCAAGCTTGCGGCAAGCGGAACAACATGTGGATCGCGGATTGTCGATCCTGAGGGCCGCGATCGAAGAGGTCAGCCTTGACAGTCGATGACAGCGCAAAGTCGCATTGGCTGACCTCGCAGGCCGCGAACGACCAGACGCGGCAGAGACTTGCAGTCGGTTCCGGCGACGGCCACCCTCCCGGCATGGACACTGAGCTCGCCCTTCTGAAACAGCGCGCCGACCAGGCAGACCAGCGCATGGCACGCATGGAGGGCACTCTCGACCGCATGGATGACCGCTTGGTCCGCATAACGGAAGTGCTCGGCTCCGTTGCGACCCGGAACACGGTCTGGGCAGCGCTTGGCACCGGGGCAGCCATCGCCTTCGCGGTCGTGGGCGTCTTTATCGCCATCCTGACCTATCTCCAGGACCAGCGCATCGCCACGCGGCCCGAGCCCGCACCCGCCGCGGCCGTCGCCCCGATGATCCTGCAACTGCCGCCCTGGCCCACCCCGCCGGCCAGCCCTGCGGCCCCACAGCCGGCAACGCCGCCCGGCTGAGCCGCCGCTACCGCGCCTGCGCCGCGGCACCGCGCGCGGCCTGGCGCCGGCGCTTCACTTCATACAGCGCCCGGTCGGCATGCTCGATGCCGGCATCGATGGTCTGGGCGTCGCGCGGCAGGATGGCCACGCCGATGCTGCAACCCAGGCTCAGCCGCCCCATCGGGGTTTCCAGCCCTTCGGCCAGCGCCGCCTGCAAACGGGCCGAAACCTCATCCGCCGCGATCTCCGACATGGTCGTGGGGCCGCACAGGCAGAGCAGGAACTCGTCGCCGCCCATCCGCACGGCACAATCCCCGAGGCGCAGATTGACCTCCAGCCAGCGGCCGATGGCGGCCAGCACGGCATCGCCGGCGGCATGGCCCAGCCGGTCGTTGATCGGCTTGAAGCCGTCCAGATCCAGCATCAGCAGGGCGCAGTCCCGCTCCGCATCCGGATGCGCCGCGCGCCATTCGGCGAAGCCCGCGCGGTTGAGCAGGCCGGTCAGCGGGTCCCGCCAGGCGGTGTCACGCAAGCGGCGCAACGTCGCGGCCATGCGTTCCAGATCAGCATTGAAATCGGCACCCGTGATCCCTTCCCCACCCAACTTGCGCAACGCCCGGCCGAAGCCCGCCGCGACCGCCCAGGTCGCGAGGCCCGCCATCGCCGCCAGCGCCAATACCCCCAACGTCATCCAGGCCGCCTGGGACCAGAGCGGCGCGAGCACACCCGCGGCATCGCGCCGCGCCAGCACCACCCAGCCAAGCCCGGGATGGTCGCTGCTGCCCTGGGTTCGGGCGAAGCCCGTAATGCGCCCATCTCCGGAATCCACCCAGCCGGACCGCTGCCCGCGCCCCGCGGCCAGGGCCGCATCCACCAGCGGCCGGCCGCGCATCTCCTCGGGCCCCAGCAGCACGCCGTCATCGGCGCCGAGCACCAGGAATTCGGGGGCCGGCCGGTCCGGGCTCAGCCGGGCCATCTCCTCCCGCACCCGTTCCGCCCAGAGCCAGTTCATATGGCCGGCGATGACGCCGAGGATGCGTCCATCCGCGCTGACCACCGGCGCGGCCGCGTCCACGAAATAGGCGGCCTCTCCACCCTCCGAGGCTGGCAGCAGCCGCGCCAGGAGCACGGCCGGATGCACATCGCCGAGATACAGCCCCTCCAACCCTCCGGCGAACCAGGGGCGGGCGGCGACATTCATCCCTTCCAGCAGGCCGCCCGTCGCGGCGATCACACGGCCATCCGGGCCGGTGAAGCCGATCCAGGAGAAGTCCGGCGAACGGGTCTTCAGGTCATCCAGCAGCCGGCGTGCCGCGGCCGGTTCCGGTGGTTCCGCATGGAAGGCGGCGAAGCGGGTCAGCAGGGCCACATCCCGCCCCCATTCCTGCAACCCCGCATCCAACCGCCCAGCCATCGCGGCCGCCGCCGATTCCATGCGCTGGCCGTGATCCGCCAGCAATCGGCCACGCTCCCCCTGCACCACGATGGCCGCCAGGCCACCGCCCAGCAGCACCGAGGCCAGGAAGACCGCCAGCGCGTTGCGCAGCTGGGACGGGACGTGGAGTAGGCGACGGAAAAGCGACAAGATGGACCCGACCACGGCTGTATCCCAGCCATGTAGAACAACCATCGCGTGTCCTCTCGTACGGATTTGTAGGAAAGATACTTTTTCAAACCTTACAATCACGGGAAGCGCGTAACCGCAGGGGGCTGGCCAGCCCGCGCCTGCTCTGGCATCTGCGCGTCGATCGCATCGGAGAACCCGCCGCATGTCCCGCCGCCTCGTCGTCGCCGCCGCCCAGATGGGACCCATCCAGAAGGCCGAGGGGCGGGATGTCGCCGTGGATCGCATGATCCGGCTGATGGAAACCGCGCATCGCCGCGGCGCGGAGGTGGTGGTCTATCCCGAGCTGGCGCTGACCACCTTCTTCCCGCGCTGGTACCATGAGAACCTGGCCGAGGCGGACCATTGGTACGAGCATGCCCTGCCGTCCAACGAGACCGCCCCGCTGTTCGACGCCGCGCGACGGCTCGGCATGGCCTTCCATCTCGGCTATGCGGAAAAGACCGCCGATGGCCACCGCTACAACACCGCGGTCTTCGTGCATCCCTCCGGCGAGATCGTGCTGAAATACCGCAAGGTGCATCTGCCGGGCCATGCGGAGTTCGACCCCATCCGCAAGGTGCAGCACCTGGAGAAGCGGTATTTCGAGCCGGGCGACCTGGGCTTCCCCGTGGTCCGCGCCCCGGTCGGCAGCGCCGGGCCGGTGAATATCGGCATGATGATCTGCAATGATCGCCGCTGGCCGGAGTCCTGGCGCGTGCTGGGGCTACAGCAGGTGGAACTGGTCATGCTGGGCTACAACACCCCCAGCCTGAACATGGAGAACCGCGGCTTCGAGGCGCATCACCTGCGCGTCGCCCACAGCCACCTGTCGATCCAGGCCGGCTGCTACCAGAATGCCTGCTTCGGCGTCGGCGTGGCCAAGGCCGGCGACGAGGATGGGCATGAGCTGTTCGGCCATTCCATCATCGTCAATCCGCAGGGGGAGATCATGGCCATGGCGACAAGCTGGGGGGATGAGGTGATCGTCGCCGATTGCGACCTGGGCATGTGCGAGCTGGGCCGCAACACCATCTTCAACTTCGCCCGGCACCGCCGGCCCGAGCATTATGGCCGCATCACCAGCCAGACCGGCAGCGAGGCCCCCACGGCCTGGACGCCAAAGGGCTGACCCCAGTGGCCCGTCTGGCGACTTTGCCCCGGCCACGGTAACCTTACTCCCCTCCCAAGAGGTATGCCTTCTCATGACCGAAGCCTCCCCCTACCCCATCCTCTACCGCGTGGTCGCGACGACGGAACTGCGGGAGCGGCCGGGCCCGGACCAGAAGCCGATCCGCACCTTGCCGATCGACCAGGTTCTGGCCTTGGCGGGGGAGATGGTGGAGGGTTGGCTGCCGGTGGAGGCGCCTTCCGGCCAGAAGGGCTTCGCGCCGGCCGGGCTGCTGCGCCGGCAGGTGGCGGGCGCCAAGGCACCGACCTATGTGACCGAGACCTTTCCCTGGCGGAATGTGGAGCGGGTGAACCGCGACCCGAAGATGCTGCATCCCGCCTTCCGCAACCGTGCCCTGCGCACCGTGGCGCGGCTGAACGCGGAAGGCATTCCCTTCGGCATCTATGAGGGCATGCGTGGCCCCTGGCGGCAGAACAACCTCTACGCCTCCGGCCGCAGCCGCACCGGCCGCATCCTGACGCCGGTGCAGGCCTTCGAGAGCCTGCACCAGTACGGCCTGGCGGCCGACTTCGTGCTGGCACTCGAGGGCCGCTGGTCCTGGGACGCGGATGAGGGCCAGGCGCGGATGTGGGAACGGCTGCATGCGATCGGCGCGGATGAGGGGCTGGTCTCCAAGCCCGGCGAGACGCCGCATCTGCAGCTCGCCGATGTGGACATCGCCGAGCTGCGCGCCGGTCGCCTGCCGCCCAACACCGACCCGGCCTGGACCACGGCCTTCACCTGGATGGTGGCGAGTTGGGATGGGAAGCCGGCGGGGCCGAAGCTGAGCTAGGCGCCCGCCTGCCGCGCCACCCTACTCCGCCGCCTGGGCCTGGAACCCGGGCTGTGCGGAGCGGGCGGCGATGACCGCCTGCAAGGCCAGCGCCACCGCGGCCTGGCAGGGCTCGATCACCGGGACGCCGCAGGCCTGCTCCACCGCATCGCGGTGGAAGGCCATGCCGGCGCAGCCGAGGATCACCGCTTCCGCCCCCATCCCGGCGATCCGGCGACCGGCATCGATCAGCGCGGCGCGCGGCGCGGCGGGGTCGGTCAGCACCTCCATCGGCAGGTTCAGCGGGATATGGCCGAGCAGCCGGCTTTCCACCCCCATCGCCTGGAGCGAACGCCGCTGGCGTGGCAAGGAAGGATCGCCGAAGGCGATGATGCCGAAGCGGTCGGCCCGGGCCAGCGCGGCGGCGACCGCGCTGCGCAGCGGGCCGAAGACCGGCGCGCGGGTCACGGTCCGCACCGCATCCACGCCGGGGTCGGAGACGCAGGCGATGACATAGGCATCGGCCGCCTCCCGCTCCACCAGCCGGCACAGCGGCTCCGCCACCCCGAACCAGTCGCGCCAGGTGACCACGGCGGGCGGCCCGCCTTCCAGCTGCATCACCTCGATCGCGGGCAGTCCGGGCGCGCGGAAGCCGGCCAGCGCGGCATCGATGCCCGCCGTGCAGCTCGCACTGCTGTTGGGGTTGATCACCAGGATCCGCCTTGCCATTCCCGCACCCCTGCCCTGTCCTGGCGCAACTATGCCACGCCTCGCCTGAAATCCCATCCCGTGTCAGCATCGGCGACGACGGCCGCGCCCAGGCGCAGCGATGCTTGATCGGCCGGCGCCATCGGCCCATATTGCAGCGCACAATGGCTGCGGCCGGCGGGGTTTTCCGCCCGGGCGACAAGGCCGAAAGGAACGCCACATGAACCGCTGGGAACCTGCCCGCGCGGCCACCACCCCCGCCACCCCCGCCTCCTTCTGGACGGCGCTGGGCCGTGGCGTGCGCAACCGCTGTCCCTGCTGCGGCGAGGGCCGGATCTTCAAGGGCTATCTGCGCGTGGTGGATGAATGCGAGGTCTGCCACGCCCCGCTCGGCACGCTGCGTGCCGATGACGCGCCGCCCTATTTCACCATCTTCATCGTCGGCCATTTCCTGTTCCCGCCCGTCTTCTGGGTGGAGAAGGCCTGGATGCCGCCGATGTGGCTGCACATGGTGGTCTGGCTGCCGGCCTTCACCATCGCCTGCATCCTGCTGCTGCGGCCGATCAAGGGCGCCACGGTCGGCTGGCTGGCGCGGCTCGGCTTCGACGAGGCGCCGCCGGCGGTGGCCCTGCCGGCCACCCCGCCCCGCCCCGACCATGCCTGACACCCGGCCCGCCGGCGGCCGCGACCTGATCCGCATCGAGTTGCCGGACGGGCAAGGCCTGCTGCCCAGCCCCTATGCCGAGGCCGATCGCCGCCAGGCGGTGGAGGATCTGCTGGCTGGCAATCGCTTCCGCCCGGCGGGCCTCGGCCAGGGTCCCTTCGGCCTGGCGATCGCCGTGCGCGATGGCCGCCTGATGCTGGAGATCCGCGACACGGCGGATGCGCCCCTGCATGCGCTGGTCCTGGCCCTCGGCCCCTTTCGGCGCCTCATCAAGGACTACCACCTGGTGGTGGAAAGCCATGAGCAGGCGGTGACGGAAGGCGGTTCCGAGGCCCGCATCCAGGCCATCGATATGGGCCGCCGCGGATTGCACAATGAAGGCGCGGAACTGCTGACGCAGCGTCTGGCCGGCAAGGTGGAGATCGATTTCGAAACGGCGCGGCGCCTGTTCACCCTGGTCTGCGCCCTGCACCAGCGCATCTGATTTTTGGTCTTTTCGTGCCCTCAGTCGCGCCGCAGACACGCCGCTGGCGTGACGGGCGCGGCCTCGGCTGCCGATGGCGGCCGCAGGTTGTGTCGTTGGGCCGCCAGCATGACCGGCCCTACCTGCTGCCGCCTTGCTCTGCCAGGACCGACCCGCCCTGCCCGCCACGGCCCTGCTCTGCTAGGACCGACCGGCGGTCGGGGATGCGGGCATGAGCGGTAGAACGGAACATCCGGCCTGGGGCATCGCGCTGCGGCTGACCGCGACGCTGCTCTTCGCCGTGATGTCGCTGTTCGTGCGCCTGGCCTCGGCGGAGGCGCCGGTCGGGCAGATCGTCTTCCATCGCAGCGCCTGGGCGCTGATCCCCGTCGTGCTCTACCTGGCCTGGCGCGGGCAGTTTCCGCGCGGCCTGCGCACGCGGCATCCGCTCGCCCATCTCCGGCGCAGCCTGTTCGGTTGCGCCGCCATGTTCTTCTCCTTCCTGTCGCTGTCGAAGCTGCCCCTGGCGCTGGCCACCGCGCTGAGCTTCCTGGCGCCGCTGATGGCCGTGCCGGTGGGCGTGATCTTCCTGCGGGAAAAGCCGGGCTGGCTGGTGGCCGGCGCGGCGGTGCTGGGCTTCGGCGGTGTGCTGCTGATGCTGGCGCCGGCCTTCACCGGCCCGGAATGGGACACCGCCACGCTGATCGGCGTCGGCGCCGGCCTTGCCACGGCAGCCACGACGCTGGCGGCGCGGGTGGAGGTGAAGCGGCTGACGGCGACGGAACTGCCGGGCACCATCGTGCTGTATTTCTCCCTGATCTGCGCGCTGGGCGGCCTGGCCACCCTGCCCTTCGGCTGGGCCGATGTGGGCGGCGCCAGCCTGACCTTCCTGGTCGGTGCCGGGATGGCCGGCGGGCTGGCCCATATCTGCATGACGGAGGCCGTGGCGCGGGCGCCGATCTCGCTGCTGGCCCCCTTCGAATACACCGCCCTGCTCTGGGCGGTGGTCTTCGACCTGACCATCTTCGGCCTGATCCCCGCTTTGCCCAGCGTGCTGGGCGCCGTGGTCGTGGTGCTCGCCGCCGGGCTGGTGGCCTTCGCCGACCCGATCCAGGCCCGGCTGCGACGACGCGGCGATTAGCGCAACGCCGCCACCGGGAGCATCACACGCCGCCCGGTGGGGCTGACACAGACCTCCGCCTCCAGCCCATAGACCTCCGCCATCAGCCGCGGTGTCAGCACGAAGTCCGGCGCGCCGGTCGCCACCAGCCGGCCCTCCCGCAGCACCGCCAGGCGGTCGGCGAAGGCGGCGGCGGCGTTCAGGTCGTGGATGGCGACGATCACCAGCAGCCCGTGCTCCCGCGCCAGGCGCCGCAACAGGCCCAGCAGCTCGAACTGGTTGCGCAGGTCGAGCGCGCTGGTCGGCTCATCCAGCAGCAGCGCCGCGGGCTCCGCGCACAGCAACTGGGCCAGGAACACCATCTGCCGCTGGCCGCCGGACAATTCGCCGAGCAGCCGCGGGGCGAGCCCGGCGATGCCCAGCCGGTCCAGCGCCGCGATGGCGCGCGTCACCTCCGCCTCCGCCACCCGCATCCCCAGCGCGCGCAGCCGGCCGAGCAGCACCGTCTCCAGCACCGTCAGCGCGGTGCGCGCGCCATTGTCCTGCGGCAGGAAGCCGATGCCCTTGCCCGCCAGGCCGTCCCAGGCGACGCGCCCCTCATGCCGCAGCAGCCCCGCCGCCGCGCGCAGCAGCGAGGATTTGCCGGAGCCATTCGGTCCGAGCAGGGCCAGAACCTCGCCGCCCCTTGCCGAGAACGACACCTCCCGCACTGCGCGATGCGCACCGTAGCGCACCGAGACGGCATCGAGCTCAAGCCGCGCGGTCACCAATGCGACCTCCGCGACGCCAGGATCAGCCAGGCGAAGAAGGGCACGCCGATCAGCGCGGTGACGATGCCGACCGGAAACAGCGCGCCGGGCGAGACGATCTTGCTGGCGACGGAAGCCGCCGAGAGCAGCACCGCACCCGCCAGGGCCGCGCCCGGCAACAGCACGCGCTGATCCTCACCCAGCAGCATCCGCGCCACATGCGGCGCCACCAGGCCGACGAAGCCGATGGTGCCGACGAAGGCGACCGCCACGCCGGTGGCCACCGAGACGAAGATGAAGCCGCGAAACCGCACACCCGCCACGCGCACGCCCAGCGCGGCCGCGCGGTCATCGCCCAGCCGCAGGGCCGTCAGCCGCCAGGCATCGCGCAGCAGCAGCGGCACGGCGATGGCCAGCACTGTCGCCACGATGCCGAGCTTGGGCCAGGTGGCGCGCTGCAGGCTGCCGAACAGCCAGAAGACGATCTGCTGCAAGGCCTCCGGCGAGGCCATGAACTGCAGCAGCGCCAGCAGCGCCTGGAACAGGAACATCAGCGCGATGCCGGCCAGCACCAGCGTCTCCGGCGTCGCGCCACGCAGGCCGCCCAGCAGCCAGACGCCGGCGCAGGCCAGCGCCGCGAACAGGAAGGCGGCGAGCGGCACCGCCTGCGCCTCCGCCAGCGGCAGCGCCGCGCCGAGGACGATGACCAGCGCCGCGCCGAAGCCCGCGCCGGCCGAGACGCCGAGCGTGTAGCTCGACGCCAGCGGGTTGTTCAGGATGGTCTGCATCACCGCCCCGGTCAGGCCGAGCGCCGCCCCCACCAGCAGCGCCATCAGCGCCACCGGCAGGCGGATCGACCAGACAATCGCCTCCACCATCGGGTCCTGCCCGGCCCCGACCAGGGAAGCGGCGACGGCGGAAACCGGCAGCAGCGCCGGCCCCGTGGCCAGGTCCAGCAGGAAGCAGAGCACCAGCACCGCCGCCCCGCCGGCCAGCAGGGAGGCCCGGCGGGCGGCCAGCCGCCCCCAGGCCGCCCGTGCCTCCACCGTGGCGCTCAGGCCCGCCATGGGAGCATCCAGGTGCCGGAGAAAGGCACCGGCAGGTAGCGGGCGTGATAGTTGGCCAGCGCCGCCACCGGGTCCATGCCTTCGAAGGCCCCCGGCCAGGCGCGGCGGGCGATGTAGAGCATGGCGGTATCGTCGAACAATGTGCGGCACAGCCCGTGCTCGATGGCGTGCAGCTCGCCGTTGCGGATCGCCGCCAGCCCGGACCAGCCGGGGCGCGTGGCATAGGGCGCCAGGCTGGCGCGCGTCTGCTCCGCCGTCACGCCATAGCCGGTGCGCACGGCATTCGGGCGGTTCGTCCAGGAGGAGGCGCCGATGTAGAGAAAATCCGGATTGGCGGCGAGCACCGCCTCCGCCGCGATCGGCGCGTAATTGCCGGTGAAGCGCCCCTCCGCGACGTTCTGCACGCCCAGCATCGCGAAGATGCGGCCCCACATGGTGGCGGCGGAATAGCTGTTGCCGATGACATCCTTGCCGCCCTGCCCCAGCTCCAGGTGAATTTTTGGGCGGGTCGGGCCGGCGGCGCGGCCGACGCGGTCCAGGATGTCGCCGATGTTGCGCCGATAGCGCTCCGCCAGTTCCGCCGCGCGGCCCGGCGTGCCCATGGCGGCGCCGATGGCGAGGGTGGAGGCGACGTGGCGCTCCACCGTCTGCGCATTGTAGTCGAAGACGAGCACGGGAATGCCGGCGGCCACGATCTGGTCGCGCACGGTCGATCCCGCAGTCCAGGCCCAGGCCGGCATCATCAGCAGGTCGGGGCGGAGCGAGATCACCTTCTCCGCGCTGAAGGTGCCCTCATCGGTGTTGCCGACATCGGGCATGGTGGCGAGGTTCGGGATCAGCTCCCGGTAGCGGGAGAAGATGGCGGGGCGCCAGCCTTCCCAGACCACGCGGTTCATGCCGACCACGCGCTGCCAGCCATCGAGGCCGGCGATGGCGGTGAATTCCTCGTAGTTGAACATGTTCACCACGCGCTGCGACTGGCGCGGCAGCACGACCTCCCGCCCGATGGCGTCGGTGATGGTGCGGGTCTGGGCGAGTGCGGGCAGCGGCAGGCTGGTGGCCGCGAGCGCGGCCAGGATCTGGCGTCGGGTGGTCATGGGATCTCTCCTCGGTTCAGGTTCCAAGCCGGCGCTGGGCCCGCAGCGCGGCAGCGCGCGCGGTGGCCAGGACAGGCGCGCGGCGGGCGAGCACATCCGGCACCGCCCCTGGCGATGCCTCCGGCGATCCGGGCCCGAAGGGCGGGTCCGGGGCATATTCGAGAACCAGGCCGATGCGACGGGCCAGAGCCTCCCCGCCGATCTCGGCAGCCAGGCGCAGGCCGAAATCGACCCCCGCGGTGGCGCCGCCGCCGGTCATCCGGTTGCGGTCCACCACCACGCGATCGGTGGCCATGGTGGCGCCCATCAGCGGCAGCAGATCGCGCACATACCAATGCGATGTGGCGCGATGGCCGCGCAGCAGCCCGGCGGCGCCCAGCACCAGCGAACCGGTGCAGACGCTGGTGACCCAGCGCGCCGCCGCCGCTTGCGCCGCGAGGAAGCCCAGCACTTCCGGATCGTCCATCAGCGCCACGCTGCCGGTGAGTCCGCCCGGCAGGAACAGGATCGGCGCACCGGGCGTGAGGTCGGCGAGCCGGCTGGTCGGCGTGACCGGCAGGCCGACATCGGTCGCCACCGGCGACAGATCCTTCCAGGCCAGTCGCAGCGTCGCGCCCATCAGGTTGAAGACGGTCATCGGCGCGACGAGGTCGAGCAGGATCATGCCGGGATGCACCAGCATGACCACCTCCGGCCCATCGCGCGGGATGGGCTGCGCATTGGCCGTCGTGCCGGCGGCGAGCGCGGCGAAGGCCGCCAGGCTGGCGCGGCGGGGCATCTGCGCGGTCCTCATGGCTCGGGACTCACAAGGATGCGCAGCACCGCATTCGCGTTGCCATTGATCGCCAGGCGATAGCGACCCGGTTCCGGCACGGCGAAGACCACCGTCTTGAAGATGCTGGTGCAGCGCGTCTGCATCTCGAAGCGCGGATCGTGCAGCGGTCCTTGCGGACCCATCAGGTCGTACCAGACGCCGCCCGGCCCGGCCGAGACGCGCCACTGCCCGGCCGCCGGAATCTCCACCGTGACCTCGCCGCCGAAGCGGCCCTCGGCGCGGCGGTCCTGCCCGGCCTGCGGCGCCAGGCGATAGGCGCCATCCGGCAGCAGCGTGATCTCCGCCGGCTGCGAGGCCCGCACCGCGACGGCATCGGCAGCGGGTTCGGCCGGCGCGGCGGTGAGGCGCTGCGGCGCAGCGTCCCAGACCGAAAATTCGCGCCGCAGGTCGATCGCGAAATTGTCGCAGCCGCCGCGCATCTCCTGCATCGGACGGCCACGCGAGGCCGCATCCTGCGCCGCGACCGGCGTGCCGAGCGCGAGCAGCATCAGAATGGGAAACAGCTTGCGCATCAGAAGCTGGTCCTCAGCGTGAAGCGGAAATTGCGACCTTCCGCCGGGTAGCCATCGTCATAGCTGTAGTCGGCATCGGCGATGTTGTTGGCCGCGACCTCGCCCGAAAGCCGCGGCGTGAAGGCGTAGGCGAGCTTCACATTGCCGACGAGCCAGCCGCCGGTCGGCCGGCCATTGCCCGCATCCGTGGTGAACTGGCGCGACTGCGCCAGCACGCTCGGCATCAGCGTCAGCCGCTCCGTGATGTCGAGGAAGCCCATGGCGAAGACCTTGTGGCGCGGTGCGCCATAGAGCAGCGCCGTGTCGTCATTGCCGCGTTCGCGCACCAGATAGGTGTAGTTCAGCCGCAGCCGCGCGCGCTCCGTCAGCCGGGTCTCGACGGTGGCTTCCACGCCGTAGAACAGCGCCTCTCCCACATTGCGCGACTGGGAGATCAGGCCGAAGGGCGCGGTGGTGGCGCGGCCGACGGTGGTGGCCTGGATGTAGTCATCCACCTGGCTGCCGAAGGCCGCGACGCGCAGTCGCGTATCGGGCGTGACCCGCGTGTCCCAGCCCAGTTCGACATTGGTCGAGCGTTCTGGCGCGAGGTCCGGATTGGGCAGGCCGTTGCCGAGGCGGTAGGAATACCGCTCATACATCGTGGCGAAACGGGAACGCCGGGCGATGCTGGTGAAGACCTCGTTGGTGTCGTCCAGCCGGATGCGCAGGCCGATCTGGCCGTTCAGCGCATCCTGGTCCCGCGTCTCGAAGCGCCGCGCGCCGTTATAGGCCGGGTCCTCCGCCCGCAGCGCGTCGCGCGCCTCGTAGCCGATGCCGCCGAAGAAGGTCAGCCAGGAATTGACGCGCTGCTCGGCATCCAGGCCCAGCGTCCAGGTGAAGTCGCTCATCTCGCTTTCCGGCGTGCGCGGGCCGGATTCGCGATGCACATCCTGCTTGGTGGTGGCCGAAAGCCGCAGCGTGCCGCCGGCGGTCGGGCTGGTGCCGAGCTCCACACCGCCACCCAGGGTGTGGTCGTTGTAGGAAGACTGGAAGGCGTAGGGCAGCCGCTGCGTGGTGTAGTTCTGGTTGTCGTAGCGGTAGAGCGAGTTCCGGAAGGTGTCGTAATAGGCCCGCGTGCGGATGTAGCTGTCCGTGCCGAAGGGCAGGCTGGTGCGGGTCAGCGCATAGAAGCTGTCGCGATCATAGCGCGGCCAGTCGAAGAAGGTGGCGCGCGTCGCATCCCGACCGGCATAGGGCGGAGCCTCCTTCACGCCGCGATTGACGACGAAGCCGATGGCGTATTCGTCGGTGGCCGACGGCGTGTAGCCGACCTTGCCGGAGAGCCGCAGATCCTCGGATTCCGCACGCAGGCGGTTGCCGGAGGGTTGGTACAGCCCGCCGCCGAAATCCTCCGACAGCCCAAAAGTCTCCCGCCCGATATAGGCGGCGCCGCCCTGCACATAGTAGTCGCCGATGCGGCTGCCGGCGTTGAGGATGGTGCGGGACCCGCCGAAATCGCCGCGGCCGGTGAGATCCAGGCCGGTGCTGCCATCGAATTCGAAGGGCCGCACCGGCCGCCGCGTCACCAGGTTGACGGCGCCGCCCAGGGCATTCGGGCCGAGCGCGAAGGGCGCGAAGCCGCGGGTGATCTCGATCTCGGCCAGGTCGCTGGTCAGCACGCGGTTCAGGTCGAGATAGCCGTCATAGGGCACGTAGATCGGAATGCCATCGACCAGCACCGGCACGCGGGACTGGTCGAATCCGCGCAGGAAGAAGCCGACCTCGCCGCGCGCGCCGCCCCGGTTGCCGGGGTTCAGCGACAGGCCAGGGGCGGTTTCCAGCGCCTGGCCGACACGGTTGGCATCCAGCGCATCCATGGTGCGCCGGTCCACGCGATCGACGCTGGAGGGCCAGTTCACCGGCGCCTCCGGCGCGGTGCCCGTGACGATGATCTCGCCGAGCGGGAAGGGTTCAGGGGGGGTCTGGGCGGCAAGGCCGCCGGGCAGCAGGCAGAAGGCGGCACCCGCCAGAAGGCAGGCGCGCAGGGTTGGGCGTGACATCAGCTCTCTCCGATTTTTCGTGACGAACGGCATCCGGCTTGCGGCCGGCGTGGCATCGTCAGGCGGTCGGAGGGGCGCGGGGTTGCTGGGGTGGCGCGCGCGCCGGAAAGGGCGGCAGCCCTTCCATCCGGCGCGGCGCAGGCAGGACGACGAAGGACAGGCGGATCGCCGGCGCGGCGGGCGGCGAGGGCAGGATGGCGATCGGGCCGAGGCCGAGGGCGCAGCACTCCATCGGCTTCGTCAGGTCGATCGGCTGCCCCTCCGCATCCAGCAGCAGGGTGCGAAAGCCCTCATGGGTGCAGATCTCGACCGCCTGGCTGTCGGCCAGCCGCGCCATGCCGCGGACATGCGCCATCGCGGTCGCCGCCCATTGGCACAGCAACAGGCAGGCCAGCAGGCCGGCGAGAAGATCCCGGCCGCGCCAGGGGCGCGACGCGGCTCTTCGGGTCAAGGCTGGGGCGAGGCCGGCGCGGCCGGCACGCAATCCCCGCATGGCGGGACTCTCCTGGTCAAGCGACAGCGGCCTGGAACCGCGAAGGCCCCAGGCGCAGGCAAGGCATCAGGAGTGGGAGGGTGGGCCGGTGGGCCGGTAGGGCGGCGCCCGCGCGCCGAGCGGCGGCAGGGCCGCGGCGGAACCAGCCAGCACCTGGATCGGAAGGAGGCGCGGCGCGGCCACCGCGACGGGCGCCGGCAGTTCGGCGACCGGCAGCACATGGCAGGCGAGGCAGAGATCCGGCATGGCCTGCGCGGGGCTGTCCGGGCCATCCGCCCCGGACATGTCCATGGTGACCAGCCCATCGCTGGTGCAGATCACCATGGGGAAAGGCTGCGCCTGCCCCTGGGATGTCGAAACCAGCCGCGCGCAATGCGCCATCGCAAGGCCGCTCTGCAAGCAGAAGGCCAAAGCGAGAATCAGCCGCAGCGCGCGCAGGGGCAGACGGGACATGCGGCCTTCTAACCTCTCCCCGCAGCCCGCGGCAACACGCGCGCCGTCTTGGCCTCAGCCCTTGGCGGCGTCGGTCGCCTTGGCATCATTGGCCGGGGCGGGCGGCTTGACGACGCTGCCGATGGTGCCGCGCAGGACCGTGACGCGCACATTCGGCGCCAGTTCCACCTCCACCTCCTCGCTGTCGTCGCGCACCTTGGTCACGGTGCCGACCAGGCCGCCGCCGGTGATGACCTTGTCGTTGCGCTTCAGCGCCGAGAGCATGGTGCGATGCTCCTTCATCTTCTTCTGCTGCGGACGGATCAGCAGGAAATAGAAGACGGCGAAGATCAGGATCAGCGGCAGAAGCTGCATGACGACGGCACCGGTGCCACCGGCGGCATCCTGGGCATAGGCGGGAGAGATGAACATGGGGTGCGATCCGGCTTTCCTGGAAGGGTGGCCCCGGGGTTGCGGGGCCTCGGCCGGCAACCTAGCCTCCGGCCCCTTTCCGTCAATACATGATCCGGGTCCCATCCCTTGTCCGAACCTCATGCGCTGCTGCCCACCCTGACCCGGATCGCCGAGGCGCTGGAGCGTCTGGCCCCGCCGGCCCTGGTGAAGCCCGACCTGATGGCGGCCGATGCCTTCGTCTGGCACCCCGGCCCGCCGGCGCGGCTGGACCCGGTGCCGAGGGTCGCCGCCGTCGGCATCACCCTGCTCCAGGGGGTGGAGCGGCAGAAGGCGCTGATCCTGGAGAACACGCTGCGCTTCGCCCGCGGCCTGCCGGCCAACAACGCCATGCTCTGGGGCGCGCGCGGCATGGGCAAGTCGAGCCTGGTGAAGGCGGCGCACGCCGCCGCCAATGCCGAGGTGCCGGGCGCCCTGGCGCTGATCGAGATCCAGCGGGAGGATGTCCGCACCCTGCCCGACCTGCTGAACGTGCTGCGAGCAGATCACCAAGACCCGCTCCGCGGGGGGGGCGGCGCCCGCCGCTGCCTGGTCTTCTGCGACGACCTGTCCTTCGAGAAGGAGGATGCCGACTACAAGGCGCTGAAATCCGTGCTGGATGGCGGCATCGAGGGTCGGCCCGCCAATGTGCTGTTCTACGCCACCAGCAACCGCCGCCACCTGATGCCGCGCGATATGATCGAGAATGAGCGCAGCACCGCCATCAACCCCTCCGAGGCGACGGAGGAGAAGGTCTCGCTCTCCGACCGCTTCGGCCTCTGGATCGGCTTCCACAACTGCGACCAGGACACCTTCTTCGCCATGGTCGAGGGCTATGCCGCGAGCTTCGGCCTGCCCGCCACCTCCGACGAGCTGCGCCGCGCGGCGGTGGAATGGAGCGTGACTCGCGGTGCCCGCTCCGGCCGCGTCGCCTGGCAGTTCGTGCAGGACATGGCCGGGCGGCTGGGCGTGAAGACGGGCGGCTGACGAAGAGGGGGCGGCGCCTGAAGATTGCAGAACGCCCCCGCCCGGTGACGCGGATGTGAATTCGCGGACGCTTTGGCGTATTGCGTTGCATATCCGGCGGCGGACGCGGAACGTCCGCGCGCCAGCTGCGAGACCGCCATCCTGGCGGGGGGCCGCATAAGGCCCTCCAAAGGATTGCGCCCTTGTTCACCATCCTGCTCTGGCCGCTGACCGCCTTCTGCAGCCTCGTCGCGCGGGGCCCGCTGGTCGCCATCGCCGTAGGCTGCGCGCTTTGCCTCCTGGCCTTCGTGACGCGTCATGGCGCCTGGGGCGCCGGCTTCGCGATGTTCGTTGGCTTCGTGCTGATCTGGATGAGCGAATCCGCCGCGCGCATGCTGCCCGAACAGGGCGTCGTCGCCGGCGATTGAGCGCGCTGCGCCCGGCCTCAGGCCGGGCGCAGCACCTCCAGCCCGCCCAGGAAGGGCCGCAGCACCTCGGGGATGGTGACGCTGCCATCCTCGTTCTGATGCGTCTCCAGCACCGCGATCAGCGCCCGGCCGACCGCGACGCCCGACCCGTTCAGTGTATGCAGGAATTCCGTGCCCTTGCCGCCGGCGGGGCGGAAGCGCGCCTCCATGCGCCGCGCCTGGAAATCCCGGCAGTTGGAGCAGGAGGAAATCTCCCGCCAGGCCTGCTGGCCGGGCAGCCAGACCTCCAGGTCATAGGTCTTGGCGGCACCGAAGCCGGTATCGCCGGAGGCCAGCACGATGCGCCGCCAGACCAGGCCGAGCGCCGTCAGCACCCGCTCCGCGCAGGCCGTCATCCGCTCATGCTCCGCTTCGGACTCGGAAGGCAGCGTGATGGAGACCAGCTCCACCTTCGGGAACTGGTGCTGGCGCAGCATGCCGCGCGTGTCCCGCCCGGCAGAGCCCGCCTCCGACCGGAAACAGGGCGAGAGCGCCGTGAGGCGCATCGGCAGCGCCGATTCAGGAAGAATCTCGCCGCGCACGAAATTGGTCAGCGGCACCTCCGCCGTCGGGATCAGCCAGCGGCCATCCGTGGTGGCGAAGAGGTCCTCCTTGAACTTCGGCAATTGGCCGGTGCCGTACATGGTGGCGTCGTTCACCAGCAGCGGCACGCTGGCCTCGGTATAGCCATGCTCGTCCACATGCTGGTTCAGCATCCACTGCCCCAGCGCGCGTTCCAGCCGCGCCAGCGGGCCGCGCAGCACGGTGAAGCGGGCGCCAGCCAGCTTGGCGGCGGTGCCGAAGTCCATGCCGAAGGCTTCGCCCAGCTCGAAATGCTGGCGCGGGGTGAAGGCGTAGTTGCGCGGGCTGCCATGGGTATGCAGCACCACATTGGCGGATTCGTCGGCGCCGTCCGGCACGTCGGCGGCGAGCAGGTTCGGCAGGGCGGCCAGCAGCTCGTCCCGCGCCGCCTCATGCGCCTCCGGCGTCGCGGCGGCGGCGGCATCCATCGCCGCCTTCACCTCGGCCTTCAGCCGCTCCGCCGTCGCCGTGTCGCCGGCCTTCATGGCGGCGCCGATCTGGCGGGACAGCTCGTTGCGCGTGGTCTGGGCGGCCTGCACCAGGCGAACCGCCTCGACCCGCAGGTCGTCCAGCCGCAGGGCCTCCGCCGCGACGGGTGGCAGGGACCGCCGGGCCAGCGCCGCGTCGAAGGCCTCGGGGTTGGCGCGAACCGCCTTGATGTCGTGCATGGAACGGGACCTGAGCGCGTGGTGTGGCGCTCAGCGGCTAGGCCAGAGTGGCGAGCCCGTCAATCGAGCCCGCCCCGCTTCAGCTCTCCTCGGCGGCCTTCTTCTTCCGACCCATCCAGACCGCGGCGAGAATGGAAATCTCGTAGAGCAGGATCATGGGCACCGCGAGGCCGATCTGGCTGATGATGTCCGGCGGGGTGATGATGGCGGCGACCACGAACATGCCGACGATGGCATAGCGCCGGCCCTTTCGCAGACCCTCGACGCTGACGATGCCAACGCGGGCCAACAGAGTCAGCAGCACTGGCAACTGGAAGGCGATGCCGAAGGCCAGGATCATGTGCATGACCAGCGAGAGATATTCGCTGACCTTGGCTTCGAGCTGAATCGGCACCGTCCCCGCATCGCCCGGCGTCTCGAAGCTGATGAAGAAGCTCCAGGCCATCGGGAAGATGAAGTAGTAGGCCAGCGCCGCCCCCAGTACGAACAGGAAGGGGGAGGCCACCAGGAAGGGCGTGACCGCGTTCTTCTCGCTTTTGTACAGGCCCGGCGCGATGAACAGCCAGAGCTGCGTCGCCCACATCGGGAAGCTGAAGAATGTGGCACCGAAGAAGGCGACCTTCAGATAGGTGAAGAACGCCTCATACAGCGCCGTGAAGATCATCCGGCGCTCGCCCATGCCCTGCGCCTGAAGGATGTCGGCAAGCGGCGCGGCCAGGAAGCCGTAGATCTGGCGGGAGAAGTAGTAGCAGACCGCGAAGGCGATGATGAAGGCGCCGACCGACCACATGAGCCGCGTGCGCAGCTCCATGAGGTGCTCGACCAACGGCATCGGCTTGTCGTTGATTTCGTCGTTCGGATCACGCGGCACGGTGGGGGGATCCGTATGTCAGGAGGCTGAACCGGGCGGCGGCACGAAGGCCGGCGCGGCGGGGGCCAACGGCGCAGTCACCGCGGCCTGGGGTTCCGGCGTCGAAGGCGCGGCGGCATAAGCGGCCGGCGGCGCAGCCACCCCGGGCGGAATGAAGGCCGGCGCGGCCACGGCGGGGGTGGCACCCGGGGAGGCCCCAGGGGAGACCCCCGGGTCGGTCGCGGCCGGCGGCGGAGTCACCTCCGCGCCATGCACCGGCGGGGGCGTGTCCTGGAAGGCATCGCGCAGCGGATTGCCGATCGGGTCTTCCGTGAAGGTTTTGCGGATCGACCCGTCCTTGTCGATTTCCTTCTCGACGATGTCGCGCATGTTGAAGTTGCGGATGTCGTTGATCTGGTTGCGCACATCCTCGAGCTTGGCTTCGCGCACCACCTCATCCACCTGGCCCTGGAACTCCCCGGCCATGCGACGCAGCTTCTGTATGCCCTTGGCGATACCGCGCACGGCATCGGGAAGGTCCTTGGGGCCTATGATGACCACAGCGACCACGGCGATCAGCGCCAATTCGGTCCAATCGAGACCCAGCATGAATCCTCATCCCCGACGCCATGCGGCATGCCGGCCCGCGGGCCACCCCGTTAGCAGGATCGTCGCCCCCCGCCAATCCGGCGGCCGTCCGACGATCCGTATCCAGTCCCCTATCTAGGGAGCCTCGGGCGGGAATACGAAGGCCCGTTCGGGATCCATCGCCACCGACACCCGGTCCCCCCGCCCCAGCCAGACCCCCGGCGGCAACCGCGCATGCAGGTGCAGCAACCCGCCCTGCCCGTCCGCCACCGCCAGATGCACCAGCGTGGTGGCGCCGAGCAGCCGGCAGGCCTCCACCTCCGCCACCACGCCTTCCGAGTCGGGGTCGGACAGCCGCAGCCCCTCCGGCCGCAGCAGCACCTCCACCGCCGCGCCGTCCGGCGCCGGGGCCGGCGGCAGCACCCGCACGGCGCCGATCGCGGTTTCCGCCATGCCGCCCCGCAGCACCGCCGGCAGCCGGTTCACCTCCCCCAGGAAGGTCGCAACGAAGCGGGTGCTCGGGGCGAGGTACAGGGCGGAAGGCGCGCCAAGCTGTTCGATCCGCCCGGCATTCATCAGCGCGATGCGGTCGGCCATGAACATCGCCTCCTCCGCATCATGCGTCACGATCAGCGTGGCGATGCCGGCTTCCTGCAGCACATGCAGCGTGTCGTCCCGCACCTGTTCGCGCAGCCGCGCATCCAGGCTGGCGAAGGCCTCGTCCAGCAGCAACAGGGCCGGGCGCGGCGCCAGGGCACGGGCCAGCGCCACGCGCTGCTGCTGGCCGCCCGAGAGCATATGCGGCCAGGCCTTGGCGAAGGCCTCCAGCCCCACCCGGGCCAGCGCATCCATGATCCGCCACTGCCGCTGCCCGCGCGGCACGAAGCGCAGGCCGAAGGCGACATTCTCCTCCACCGTCAGATGCGGGAACAGCGCATAGTCCTGGAAGACGAAGCCGACGCCGCGCGCCTCGGGCGGCGTTTCCCGCCCCGGCTCGGCGATCAACTGGCCATCGAGCGTGATGCGCCCCTGCTGCAAGGGCTCCAGCCCCGAAGCCAGGCGCAGCAGCGTGGTCTTGCCGCAGCCGGAGGGGCCGAGCAGGCAGAGGATTTCCCCTGGCCCGACCTCCAGATCCAGCTCCCGCAGCACCACGCCCCGTTCGGGATAGCTGTGGGACACCCCTTCGAAGCGGATGCTCATGCCGAGGCGCGGCCTCTGGCGGCCCGGCCGACGAAGGGCGCCGGCCGCAGGTCGGGTGATGGCATCACGATGCCTCGGCGGGCGGCGGCTTCGGCACATCCAGCAGCGGCATGTTTTCGCCGCTGACCAGTTCCTCCCGCTTCGGCAGGTCGCGCAGCGAGGTCAGGCCGAACTGTTCCAGGAATCGCGGCGTGGTGCCCCAGAGCGTCGGGCGACCCGGCACTTCCTTCTGCCCGCGCGGCGCCACCAGCCCGTGTTCCAGCAGCGCCTCCAGCGTCGTATGGGCGAGGCCGGCGCCGCGGATTTCCTCGATCTCGGCGCGGGTGACGGGCTGGTGCCAGGCGATCACCGCCAGCGCCTCCATCGCCGCGCGCGGCAGGCGCTTCGGCACCTCCACCACCCGGGTCAGGGCGGCGGCAAGGTCGGGGGCGGTGCGCAGGGCGAAGCCGCCAGCGGTCTCGGCCAGCACCACGCCGCGGCCTTCCAGCAGCCGTCCCAGCTCCCGCAGCACCGCCAGCGCATCCTCGCCCTCCGCCAGCACCGTCTGAAGGCGGGCCGGCGTCACCGGGCGGTCGGAGGCGAAGAGCAGCGCCTCCGCCAGCCGCAGCGCGGCGGAGGAGATGACGGGTTCTTCCGTGCCCTCGGCGGGCGCGACCTCCTCAGGCGGCTCGGACATCGGCCGCTTTCTCACTGGGCTGGGAGCGCCGCAGCAGGATCGGCCCGAAGGCGCGGTCCTGGCGCAGGTCGAGATGGCCGCCCTTGGCCATTTCCAGGCTGGCGATCAGCGTGCTGGCCAGGGCGACGCGGCGTTCCACCGTGTCCAGCTCCGCCGCCTCCGGCAGGAAACGCTGCAGCACGCCCCAGCTCGGCAGATCGCCCAGAACCTGGCTCAGCCGTGCCAGCGCGTCCTGCACGCTCCACAGGCGGCGCGGCTTGGGGCGGTAGGGGCGCTGCGCCATCACCCGGCGGCGCCCGGCGACATAGGCCTGGCACAGCGCGGCAAGGTCGGCACGCAGGCCGGAGCGGTCCTCGATGGTCAGGTTCTCGGGCGCGCCACGGGCGAAGACGTCGCGGCCGAGCTGCGGCTGCTGGCCGAGCCAGGCGGCGCCGGCGCGCATCACCTCAAGCTCCGCCAGTCTTTCGGTCAGGCGGCTGGCCAGGGCCTCCGGGTCCTCATCCTCCCCGGCTTCCTCCTTGGGCAGCAGCAGGCGGGATTTCAGCCACGCGAGCCAGGCGGCCATCACCAGCCATTCGGCCTGCAATTCCAGCCGCATGCCGCGCGCCCGGTCGATCACGGCCAGGTACTGGTCGACCAGCGCGACGATGGAGATGCCGGCGAGGTCCAGCTTCTGCGCCCGGGCGAGGTCCAGCAGCAGGTCGAGCGGCCCCTCATAGCCATCGAGGCGCAGATGCAGCACCGGATCGGTCATGACGCGTCTCCATGGCCGGACAGCAGGAAGATCATCCGCATCACCGGCACCGCCACCTCCTGCACCAGGCTGCGCAACGGGTCGAAGCCCGGCACCAGATAGGGCAGCACGAAGATCAGGCCGATGACGATCAGCAGCCCGAACCGCTCCAGGCTCGCCACCGCCCGCGCCGCGGGGGCCGGCAGGATGCCGACCAGGATGCGCCCGCCATCCAGCGGGGGAATCGGCAGCAGATTGAAGCAGGCGAGGATGACGTTATACAGGACGCTGTATTGGACAAGGCTGATGAACCACAGGATCACGTCGTCCGGCAGGGTCCCATCGGCCGCGACGACAAGGTGGGCGAACAGGCCGAAGCCGAAGGCGAGCGCGAAGTTGATGGCCGGCCCGGCGGCCGCGACCAGCACCATGCCCCAGCGCGGATTGCGCAACCGCCAGATATCCACCGGCACCGGCTTGGCCCAGCCGAACATCGCCTCCACCCGCCCGATGGTCAGCAACTGCGTCACCAGCAGCAGGCCGGGCAGCAGGATGGTGCCCACAGGGTCCACATGGCGCAGCGGGTTCAGGCTGACCCGGCCGAGCAGATAGGCCGTGTCGTCGCCCAGCGCCCGGGCGGCATAGCCATGCGCCGCCTCATGCAGGGTGATGGCCAGCACCGCCGCCACCACGATCGCCGAGATCTCGGCGATCATGCGAAGGCGGGCCGCGTGGCGAGCAGCCGGTCGCGGATCTCCGCCAGCAATTCGGGCGCGATGGTCCGCCGCGCGCCCATCATGGCCGCCCGCGCCGCCGCCATCCGCGCCGCGCTGGCCTCGGTCAGCGCCGGGCAGGCGGCCAGCAGCGCCGCCGTCTCCGCCAGCACGCCGGTGCAGTGCAAGGCGAGGTCGCAGCCCGCCGCCATGGTGGCGCCGGCGAGGTCGTTGGAAAGCCCGGCCACGGCGCCCATCGCCAGGTCGTCCGAGACCAGCACGCCCTGGAAGCCGATCTCGCCCCGGATGACATCGCGGATCAGGCCGGGGGACAGGGTGGCGGGCAGCGCCGGGTCCAGCGCCTCATACAGAATATGTGCCGTCATCGCCCAGAGCCCGGTGCCGCCATCCGGCGCCGACAGCGCCTGGAAGGGCGCGAAATCGGCCGCCAGCGTGGCGCGGTCGGCGGCGACGCGGGGCAGCGCCTCATGGCTGTCCACCTCCGCCCGCCCATGGCCGGGGATGTGCTTGACCACCGGAATGCAGCCAGCCTGTTGCAGCCCCCGCACCCAGGCGGCACCCAGCCGCGCGACTTCCGCCGGATCGGCGGAGAAGGCACGGTCGCCGATCACCCCATGGGCGCCGGGCAGGCGAAGGTCGAGCACCGGGGCGCAGACCACATCCAGCCCGAGCACGGCGCATTCCAGGCCGAGCAGCGTGGCATTCGCCTCCGCCGCCATGGAGGGCGCATCCTCGAACAGCGCGGCGGCGGGGAATTCCGGCCAGTGCGGCGGGCGCAGCCGGGCGACGCGGCCGCCTTCCTGGTCCACCAGGATCGGCGCCGCCTCCCCCAGCTCCTCCCGCAGCGCGGCGCAGAGCGCGGCCACCTGGCTGGGGCTTTCGACATTGCGGCGGAACAGGATGGCGCCGGCCGGGCGGTGCCGCCGGAACAGCGCCACCTCCTCCGCCGCCAGGCTGGTGCCGGCGATGCCGACGATGACGGCCCTGGGCATGGTCAATGTGGAGTCCCTCAGCGGACCGGGATGCAGGCAAGGCTCCGGGCGCGGAGCTGCTCGCAGAATTGCTGGGCGCCGTCCTGGTCGGCAAAGCCGGCGGTGCGCAGGCGGAACAAGGTCGGCTGCCCATCGCGGTCCAGCCGCTGCACCACCGGGCCGCGTCCCTCGAACAGTTCCGGGGCGCGACGGGAGATGCGCTCGAATTCGCTGCGGGCGCCTTCCTCGCTGGTTACCGCAGCAAGCTGCACCATGAAGCGCCCACCCGGCGCCGCGCGGGGCACGGCGGGCTGGGTGGCGGCCAGTTGGGTGGGCTGTGGCGGGGCGGGCGGTGGCGGGGGCGGCAGGGCGCCGGCCGCCAGTTCCGGCTCGGCAAGTTGCGCCAGCACGGCAGAGTCCGGTGCCTCGGCCGCCTGCGACTCAACCGGGCGTGGCGCCACCACGGGCGGCGGCGCCACGGCGGCGCGCAGCAGGTCGATATTCGGGGCTTCCGCCTCCGGCACCAGGGCGGCCGGGCGGCCGGTCTGGGCCGGGGATTGCCGGTTGCCGGGGCGTTCCAGCACCAGCGCGTTCTGATTGGGCACGCGCAGTCCGCCGGGATCGTCCGGCCGCACCTTGAAGGGGCGCGGATCGGCCTCGACCACCGGCACGCCGCCGGCGCCGCTCATCCGCTGGACCGCCCACCAGCCGCCCGCCCCCAGGGCCACCGCCGCCACCATGCCGCCCGCCACCGCCATCATGCGCCACGGAACCCCTGCGGGTTCGCGCGCCACGCGATAGCTTGGCACCATCATATCGCTCATCGCATCTCCTCGACGGGTTCGACCCCCATCACCGCGAGGCCTGAGCGCAGGACCACCGAGGTCGCGGCCACCAGCGCGAGACGCGCCCGGGTCGCTTCCGGCTCCTCCACCCGGATGAAGCGCAACGTCGCATCGTCACGCCCCCTGTTCCACAATACATGAAAGTCGCTGGCCAAGTCTTGGAGAAAGAACGCGATTCGATGAGGCTCCCGCGCCGCAGCAGCGGCCTCCACCGTGCGCGGCCAGGCGGCCATCCGGCGGATCAGGGCGAGCTCGGAGGGGTCGGTCAGGCTGTCCAGTGGCGCCCCGGCCAGTTCGGCCTGGGCCGGATCGCCGGCGGAGCGCAGCACCGACCGGCAGCGGGCATGGGCGTATTGCACGTAGAAGACCGGGTTCTCCCGCGTCTGCTCGATGACCTTGTTCAGGTCGAATTCCATCTGCGCATCGGCCTTGCGCGTCAGCATGGTGAAGCGGACGGCGTCCTTGCCCACCTCGTCGATCAGGTCGCGCAGCGTGACATAGGTGCCGGCGCGCTTGGACATGCGGACCGGCTCGCCATCCTTCACCACATGCACGATCTGGGTCAGCACCACATCCAGGCTGACCTTCCGGTCCGACAGCGCGGCGACGGCGGCCTGCATGCGCTTCACATAGCCGCCATGGTCGGCGCCCCAGACCTGCACCAGCTGCGGGAAGCCGCGCTCGATCTTGGCCAGATGGTTGGCCACGTCATTGGCGAAATAGGTGCCGGAGCCGTCCGACTTGCGCAGCGGGCGGTCGACATCGTCGCCGAACTGGGTGGCGCGGAACAGGACCTGAGGGCGGGGTTCCCAGTCCTCCGGCGTTTTGCCCTTCGGCGGCTCCAGCACGCCCGTATAGATCAGGTCCTTGGCCGAGAGTGTGGCTTCCGCCTTCTCCAGCCAGCCCTCTGCCACGATGGCGCGTTCGCTGATGAAGACATCGTGCTGCACGCCGAGCGCCGCCAGGTCCTCGCGGATCGCCGACATCATCGCCTCGACGGTGAAGTCCCGCACCGTATCCAGCCAGAGCGTGGCAGGCGCCGGCATGCCGCCCGGCTCGGCCAGGGATTCCTTGAAAATCTGGCGCAGCGCGATGCCGACGGGCACCAGGTATTCGCCCTTGTACTGCAGCCCGCCGGGGACCGACTGAGCATAGTCGTCCTCGGTCATGGGCGTGCCGAGGGCCTGAAGGTAGCGCCAGTAGGTGGCATAGGCGAGCGCCAGCACCTGGGCGCCGGCGTCGTTCACATAGTATTCGCGGGTGACGTCATAGCCCGCCTTGCGCAGCAGCAGCGCCAGCGCGTCGCCCACCACGGCGCCGCGGCAATGGCCGACATGCATCGGCCCGGTCGGGTTGGCCGAGACATATTCCACATTCACCGGCCCGCCTTCCCGCGCCGGGCCATCGCCATAGGCCGGGCCGGCCGCCAGCACTGCCGGCACCACGCCGCGCACATAGCCCTCATCCAGCCGCAGATTGACGAAACCCGGGCCGGCCGGCGTGGCTTCCACCACCATGGGCAGGTCGCGCAGCTTCTCGCAGAGCGCTGCGGCCAGCTTCGGCGGCGGCATCTTCGCCAGCTTCGCCACCACCATCGCGGCATTGGTCGCCATGTCGCCATGCGCGACATCCTTCGGCGGCTCCACCAGCACGCGGGCGAAGGCTTCGGGCGGCAGTTCCGGCAGCAGGCCGCGCAGGGCAGCCACCACCTGCGCCCGGATGGCGGCGAAAAGGTCGGAATCGTTCATGGCGCGATCATCCGCCGGCGTCACCCGCCCCACCATGGGGCCAGGCGCGCGGGCCTGTTTCAGGGGTTGCGGCTGGCCTTCAGATCGGCGAGCGCGGCCAGCACGGCATCGAATTTGCGGTCCGCCGCGTCGAAGCGCGCATTGATCGCGTCGAAGCGCGCCTCGATCGCGTCCAGCCGCCCCTCGACCGCGCCGAAGCGCGCTTCCATCCGGGCTTCCAGCCGCGCGACATCGTCACGGACCAGCGCCGTCACCGTGTCGAGCTTGCGATCCACCAGCTCCAGATTTTCGCCGAGCAGGCGGATCGAGGCCTCCATCTCCGCCTGGCGTTCCTCGACGATCGCCAGGCGCCGCTCCACCCCATCGAAACGGGAATACAACGGCGAGAGGTCGGCCTGCATCCGGCGCAGCGTCTGGCTGATGCGGCGCAGCTCCTCCAGATCGATCAACTCGGCCATGGCCAACAAGCTCCTTCGCCCCAAGCCTAGCACAGGCGGCCCCAGGCGGGCCAATGGCGCGATCCGGCGGCGGCCCGCTTGACAGGACCGGCGACATTCATTGCACTCGGCATCCAAGGCGCATCCCACAAGCGCCTGCCCTGGGCCAGGACCTGCCAGCCGCCTTTCCACCGAGAGGATGCCGATGGTCTGCGCCCCCTTCCACCTCGCCTGGTTCGTCTCCCGCGGCTATGGCCCCAAGGCCTGGCGCTATGACTGGGCCGGCGACCAGTCCCGCTGGATGATGCCCGACCTGTTCGTGGACCTGGCGAAGTCCATGGAACGCGCGGGCTTCGACTATGTGATGATGGAGGATAGCTGCAACGTCCCCTACACCTACCAGGGCACGCATGACGCCTATCTGAAATACGCCATGGCGACGCCGAAGCTCGATCCGGCGGTGCTGGTGCCCTACATGGCCGCCGCCACGAAGCGAATCGGGCTGGTGACGACGATGTCCACCACCGAATACCCGCCCTTCCTGCTGGCCCGGCTGATGAACTCGCTGGACCATGTGACGGAGGGCCGCGCCGGCTGGAACATGGTGACCGGCAGCAATGACGGCGGCGCGCAGAATTACGGCATGGACCGCCAGATCGAGCATGACGAGCGCTACGACCGCGCCGACGAATTCGCCGAGATCGTGACGCAGCTTTGGGAAAGCTGGGACCCGGATGCGATGGTGCTGGACCGGGACGCGCCGATGTTCGCCGATGGCAGCAAGGTGCATGCCATCAACTACCAGGGCCGCTACCACAGTTCCCGCGGCCCGCTGAGCGCGCCGCGCTCGCCGCAGGTTCGGCCGGTGCTGTGCCAGGCGGGCGGATCCTCCCGCGGCCGGCGGTTCGCCGCGCGCTGGTCGGACACCATCATCACCGCGGTGCGCGACGTCGGCTCGATGAAGGCGACGCGGGAGCGCATCCGGCAGGACGCCGTGGCGCTCGGCCGCGACCCGGATGGGATCAAGGTGCTGTTCCTGATCGACCCGCTGGTCGACCACACGGCGGAAGCGGCGGAGGAGCGGCGGCGCATCCTGGAACGCGACGTGGCAACGCACCGCGACCAGCACCTCGCCTCCCTCTCCCGCCTCAGCGGCATCGATTTCGCGCAGTTTCCGCTGGATGAGCCGCTGCCCAAGCTGGTGAGCAACGGCCACCAGTCGATGGTCGACAGCTTCACCGGCCGCACGCCGCGCCAATTGGCGATGAATGCCGAACTCGGCATCCGCTTCACCGGCACGGTGGACCAGGTGGCGGGGATGATGGAGGAGGCGATGCAGGAGGCCGGCGGCGACGGCTTCCTGATCGTCCATGCCGATTTCACCCGCCGCTACATCGCCGAGATCTGCGACGGGCTGGTGCCGGAACTGCAACGCCGGGGCCTGACCCGGCGCGACTATCCGCACAGGACGTTCCGGGAGAACCTGATGGCCTTCTGAGCCGGCGGCTAATCCGGTCGGATATTGTTCTCCCGCACCACGCGGCCCCAGGTGGCGATCTGGGTCGAGAGGAAGGGGCCGAACTCCGCCTCCCCCTTCGGGTCCAGGTCGATGCCAAGTGTCAGCACGCGCTGCCTGATCTCCGGAATCGCCAGCGCTTCCCGCAACGCGGCCTCCATGCGCTGCTTGATCGGCGCGGGAATGCCGGCCGGGCCGAGGAAGCCCCAGAAGGCACGGGCATCGATGCCGGGCACGCCGACCTCGGCCAGGGTCGGGATATCGGGCATGGAGGGGGAGCGCGTGGCGCCCGTCTGCGCCAGCGGAACCAGGGCCCCACTGTCGATATGCACGCCGATGGCGGGGCGGGTGGCGATGGGCATGTCGACCTCCCCGGCCACGGAGGCCACCGCCAGCGGGCCGCCGCCGCGATAGGGCACATGCACCAGTTGCAGCCCGGCCGCCTTGGCCACCAGCGCCATGGTCAGATGCGCCAGGGAGCCATTGCCGATGCTGCCATAGGTCAGCGTATCCGGCCTCGCCTTTGCGGCATCCGCCATTTCGGCGAAGGTCTTGAAGGGCCGCGTGCGATGCGCGGTCAGCACCATGGGCGCGGTGCCGAACAGCAGCAGCGGCGTCATGTCCTTTTCCGTGTCGAAGCCGATATTCGGGATGAGGGAGGGATTCACCGCATGGGTGTCGAAGACCAGCACCCAGCTATTCCCATCCGGCGCGCTGCGCGCCACGCCGGCCGTGCCGATGGCCCCCGAGGCACCCGGCCGGTTCTCCACCACCACATTCACGCCCAGGCTGCGCATCAGATGGGGCTGGAGCAGCCGCGCCAGCGCATCGGTGCTGCCACCGGGCGGAAAGGGCGGGACGATGCGGATGGGGCCGGATGGCCAGGCCGGCTGCGCGCGGAGGGCGGGCGCCGCGAGCATGGCGGCACCGCCCAGCAGCACGCGACGCGTGAGATGCGACATGGTCTTTTCCTCCCTGATCGTTCTTGGCCGGGATTAGGCCCGGCCGCGGCGGCGGGCGCAACAGTGGCCTGCACCCTGGTTCGCCGCGACGCCGACGTGCAGACTGCTTCCCCGACTGCGAGGGACTCGTTGCATGATCCGCAAGCTGAGCATGGTCTCGGTTCTGGCCGCTGCGGTGGCCGTCCCGGCGCCGACCGCCGCCCAGAAGATGCCTGGCCGCCTTGGCGTGCAGCTTGAACAGACCGACCGCGCCATCGGCACCGTGCTGGCGCGCGGCGCCTTCACCTGCACGCAGCCGGACCCGGCTGGACCTGGCTGCGAGGGGCAGGTCACCCTGATCCTGAATGGCCAGCCGGCGCAGCTGGTGGCGCGGGTTGAATTCTCGGAAGGCTACGCCTTCCTGACGCTGCGGGAGGCAGCGCCGGCGCCGATCTACCGCATCGAGAGGAACGGCGTGGCACGGGTGCCCATGCCCACCGCGTCACGCCATATGGCAAGCCAACTGATCACGCTGCAACTGTTGCCGGCCGGGACCGAGCGCACCGCCATCATCCCGCCGCTATGGCGGCAAAGCGGCCTGCCGCGCCTCCACCTGCGGGCCACGGTGCTGCATCTGGAGGAATAGGGCCGGGTCAGCCAGCCGCGATCGCCGCCGCCCGCTGGGCCATGCCGCCATTGTCGTGGCCAACCCCCGGCACCGTCTCCAGCCGCCACCGAAAGGGCACGCCCAGCCGCGCGGCGGCGCCGCGCGCCTCGGCATAGAAGCGCAGGCCGCGCGCCAGGCGGTGGCCCCTGGGCGATGGCGCCGGGCTGGCGTGGGATGGAGCGGTGGTTGGGGTCCACGTCATCGGCGCCGAGCAGCACCGTAACGGGCCGCGCGAAGGCCGCCGCCAGCCTTGCATCAGGCACATCAAGGCCGCCAAGCCCGAAAGGGAAGGCCACGTTGCGCACCGGCATGGTGTAGGAGCCCGCATTGGCGGTGATGATCGCCTCGGCCCGGCTGGTCTCCGCCAGCATCAGGTAGCGATGGACGAATTGCGCGCCGGCCGAATGGCCGAACAGCGCGAAGCTGTCCCGCGTGCTGCCGGTATGGGCGCGCACCGCATCCCAGACCCGGTCGATGACGCCAAAGGTCCAGGCCTCCGGCGGGTTCGGCGCAAGGTCCTGCGTGACCACATTGCCCCAGTTGTAGGAGGCGACGGTCGGGAACTTGGCGCGCGAGAATTCCGGCGCGACCAGCAGCAGGTTGGCGGCCTCCGCCTGCGGCACCCATTGCGCGAGGTAGCGGTCGGCATCGCGCTGCAGGCCATGCAGCACGATGATCGCCCGCCCCTCCCGCCGCCAATCGGCGGGGCGATGCAGGAAGACCCGCATCGGGCCGGGCTCGCCGGCCGCCTCCGCCATCTCGAACATTTCCGGCGGCTGGGCGCGCGCGGCGCCCGGCAGGACGGCCAGCGCGCCCAGCGCCAGCAGGTCGCGGCGCAGCATCAGACCGGGCGCGGCGCCGGCGCCGGCGGCTTGGCCGCCTTCAGGGCGCGGCGGATATCGCCCTCCAGCTTCTCCAGCTCCTCCGCCGCGCGCAGGCGCTGGCCGCGGGCCTCGTCGGCGATGCGCAGACTGTCCTCGATGGTGGAGACCAGCGCGGCATTCGCCTTCTGCACGGCGGCGAGGTCGAAGACGCCGCGTTCCAGCTCGGTCCGCGCCTCCAGATTGCCCCGCCGCAACGTCTCGGCATTGGCGGTCAGAAGCTGGTTGGTCAGGTCGGTGGCGGATTTCACCGCCTGGCCGGCTTCCCGCATCCGGTGGATGGCCAGCGCCTGGGCCAGCTGCTGGCGCCAGAGCGGCACAGTATTGGCCAGCACCGAGTGAATCTTGCTGGCCAGCGCCTTGTCGTTTTCCTGGATCAGCCGGATCGAGGGCAGCGCCTGCATCGCCACCTGGCGCGTCAGGCGCAGGTCGTGCACGCGGCGGTCCAACTCATCCCGCGCGCCGCGCAGGTCGCGCAGCTTCTGGGGTGCCAGGTCGTCGGTGGAATTGGCGACGGCCGCTTCCATGGCGGGGATCGCCTCGGCATCGGTCTTGCGCAGCACCTCCTCGCCGGCCTGCACATGGGTGCCCAACGCGTGGAACCATTCGAGCGTTGCCTGGTACAGCCGCTCCAGCCGCTCCACGTCTTCCAGCAGGCGGGTACGATGGGTGTCGAGCTTGTCGCCGATGCCCTCGATCTGGCCCTTCACCGTCTCATAGCGGCCGATGATCTCGGTCACCTCGGCGCCCGCCTTGGTAAAGATGCGGGCGAGAAATCCGGGGCGTTCGTCCAGCTTCGTCACGTCGAAGCCGCGCAGGGTCTGCAACAGGCTGGCCAGCGTGCGGCCCGCCTCCCCCGTCTCCTGGTTGCGCGCGCCTTCCAGCATGGCATCCGCCGCGGCCTGGGCCTGGGTCTGGGTCTGCTGGCCAAAGCGCAGGATGGAGCCGGGGTCGGAAATGTCGATCTGCTGCGCCAATTCGCCGATCAGCGCATCCGGCACCGCCGCGCCGGCCGGCGCGGCTTCGGAAAGGTCGCGCTCGGCGGCGGCCTGGGCGGTGGCCATGGGGCTGGGTGCGGCAGGTTCCAGGATCACTTCCGGCTTCGGCGTGCCATAGGGCTTCGGGCTGTTCGGCTTGGTCGTGCTCATGCGTAACCCTCCTGGCGCAGCCTTTCGGCCAGCACCTTCACCTGGATATCCAGCGCCACGCTTTCCTCAGCGCGCAGCTTCGTGCGCAGTTCGTCGGCGGCGGTCTGCATATCCGTCAGCAGTTGCGGCAGGCTGGCCGGCGGCTCGGCGCCGGCGGCCAGGCGCTGGGCGATGCGGTCCAGCCCATCCAGATGCACGGCCAGGAAGCGGCGGGCCAAAGGCAGCCGGTCCGGCCGCGCCTCCAGGTCATCCAGCACCGCATCCATCGCCTGGGCGATGCCGGCCATGCGCGGCTCTGCCGTGACCCGGGCGAGGCGGATGCGCGCCTCCTCCAGCGGGCCGGGCGGCGGCGGGGGCACGGCGGGTGCGGGTGGGTCCACCTCCACCTGCGCACCGTCATACAGCAGCCGGGTGCCGAGCCAGGCGCCAGCGGCCAGGATCAGGGGGATGGGCATGGCCATGTTCGCGCCGAGCAGCGCGACCAGGCCGGTCGCCACCGCCACCAGCACCGCCGCGCGCCGCGTATCGCCGCGCCGGCCGCGCCGCAGGATGCGCACCGCCAGGATCGGCAGCAGGATGCCGAGGCCGGCGGCGACCAGGCCGCGCGTGTTCCCACGCACCACCTCCACCACCACGTCGAACAGCAGCGGCCAGGTGAACAGCGGCAGCAGCAGCCCGCGGGTGCCGTTGCGGAAATGGCTGAAGGCCCCCTCCGCCTTGGCGCGTGCGCCGCGCCAGGGGTCGTTCTGCCAGATGGGCGGCTGGCCGGGGCGCTGATCCGACATCAGCGGAACAGCGCGACGGCGCTGGCCAGCCAGAGGCTGAGCGTCAGCAGCCAGAAGCCGGCGATGCGTCGCGCGGGGGCCGGCAGGGTGGGCAGCAGGATCTTCGGGGGTCGGGCCATGGCGGCACAGAGATCGCCGCGCGGGGGCGCCGGATCAAGAGAGGAAAGCAGCCCAAGGGCCTTCCGATGGTGCCGATAGGGGAATGTGATTGTTGGCCCGCCGCTTCATCCGCATACAATGCGCAGGCCGCCGCTGGTCCGGAGGCTGCAGGCCTCCCCCGCAATAACCTGGAAGAATCCGATGCCGCCCAAGGATCACCCTGCCCCTCGTCCCCTCAATGCCGAGGACCTGTCAGGCGTGAGCGGCGGCATGACCCTGTTCCACGACCAGACGGGCGTGGCGGCCGAGACGATGCCGCCCCCGATCGATACCGGCAATGCCCCGCCGGCCGGCGAGGACGCGCCGCTGAGCGACGAGGATGCACCGCAGGTCACCAACACCACCGCCACCCCGACCGGCACGGACTACAACGCCGTCTGGCGCCCCGGCGATGGCAACCTGGATTTCGCCGCCGGGAAAATCTACCCAGGCGTGGGCCATTTCAACAGCCTGACGCTTGACCTGACCGGTCTGCCCGCGGGGAGCGTGCTTGAGGCCCTGAAGGAGGCCTCGGCCAAGATGGGCCTGCCTGGCCCGCCCCACCCTGCCTCCCCTTTCTCGCTGGAGCCCAACCAGATTCAGACGCCGTACAGGCAAGGCAGCCTCGTCCTGTTTGGCGAGACGATCACCTTCAGCGGCATCACCCGAATCCAGATTACCGGCATGGATTGGAGCGATCGCTGAAAGCCTAGACCCTCAGCGCCTGTCGGCGCGGGGGTCCAGCGCGTCCCGCAGGCCATCGCCCATCAGGTTGAAGGCCAGCACCACCACGAAGATCGCGGCCCCCGGCGCGATGGCCAGCCAGGGCGCCGTCTCCAGGAAGCGCTGGGCGCTGTTCAGCATGGAGCCCCAGCTCGGCGAGGGCGGCTGCTGGCCGAGGCCGAGGAAGCTGAGGGAGGCCTCGGCAATGATGGCCTCCGCGATCGAGAGGGTGGACTGCACCAGCAAGGGCGGGATGATGTTGGGCAGGACATGGACGAAGGCGGTGCGCCAGGGCGGATTGCCGAGCGAGCGCGCCGCCTCCACCCAATCCGTGCTTTTCGCATCCAGCGCCATGCCGCGCGCCAGCCGCACGAAGACCGGGCTGGCGGTGATGGCGATGGCCAGCATCGCATTCTCCAGCGCCGGGCCGAGGAAGGCCGCCAGCGCGATGGCCAGGATCAGGAAGGGGATCGACAGCATGGCATCTGCGATGCGGGAAATCAGCGCATCCACCCAGCCCCCCGCCAGCCCCGCCAGAAGCCCCAGCGGCACGCCGATCAGCACCGCGCCGATGACGGACACCACGCCCGCCATCAGCGAGGCCCGGGCGCCCCAGATGACGCGGGACAGCACATCGCGGCCATTCTCATCCGTGCCGAACCAGTACAGCTCCGAAGGCGGGCGGCGGATGCGGGACCAGCTGGTCTCGATCGGGTCGTAGGGCGCGATCCAGGGGGCGAGGATCGCCACCAGCACGAAGGTCAGCACCACCAGGAAGCCGGCCAGCGCCAGGCGATGGCGGATGAAGCGGCGCAGCGCGCGGCGCGACGGGCTTTCGCCGCGCGCGACTGCGACAGGGGCTGCGGTCGCACTCATGCCTGACGCAGCCTCGGATTGATCGCCATATACAAAATATCCGCCAGCAGGCTGAGCGCCACGAAGATCAGCGCGGTGGCCAGCACCACGCCCTGCACCACCGGATAGTCCCGGTTGAACACCGCATCGACCACCAGCTTGCCGAAGCCGGGGATGGTGAAGATCTGCTCGGTCAGCACCGCCCCGGCCAGCAGCCGGCCGAATTCGATGGTGCCCAGCGTGACCACCGGGATCAGCGCATTGCGCAGCGCGTGCTTCCACACCACCACCCGCTCCGTCAGCCCCTTGGCACGGGCGGTGCGGACATAGTCCTGGCTCAGCGCCGTCAGCATCGCAGCCCGGGTGTGGCGCATCAGCACGGAGGCGACGCCTGTGCCGAGCACAAAGGCCGGCATGATCGTCGTCGCCAGCGACTGCACCGGATCCTCCCACAGCGGCACGTAGCCGGAGGGCGGCAACCACCCGAGCTGCACACTGAAGAAAAGAATCATCATGATGCCGAGCCAGAAGTTCGGCGTCGAAATGCCGAACAGCGCGATGCCATTCGCCGCCCAATCCCAGGCCGTGTCCTTCTTCACCGCGGACAGGATGCCGAGCGGCACGCCGATCAGCACCGCGATGATGAAGGCCATGCTGGCAAGCTGCGCCGTGACCGGCAGCTTCTCCAGGATCAGGTCGGAAACCGGCATGCGGATGCGCCAGGAAAAGCCGAAATCACCCTGGAGGACATTGCCGATCCAGTAGAGGTATTGCGACCAGATCGGCTGGTCCAGCCGCAGCTCCGCGCGGATCTGCGCCAGCACCTGCGGGTCGCCGCGCTCCTCCCCGGCCAGGATCATGGCCGGGTCGCCGGGCATGAGCTGTTGCAGCCCGAAGATCAGGAAGGAGAGGATCACCAGCGTCGGCACGACCTGGCCGAGGCGTTTCAGAAGCCAGTTCCACATTGTTCCGCCTCCCAGGTCTGCGCGTGGCCCCCCTCACCCGCTTCGGCTAGGCGCTTCGCGCCAAGCCTGCGCAGCCCTCTCCCCCCGACGGGGGGAGAGGGTTGGGTGAGGGGGGGCTTGGGGCGTTTGTCGGTTCAGTTCAGCCGCATGCCCTGCAGCCGCACCATCCCATCGGCGATCGGGCGGTAGCCGGTCAGCCGGGCCGAATGGATCATCACGTTCTTGCGGTGCCACAGGTAGATCCGCATGCGGTCCTGGCCGAGCGCGGTTTCC
This sequence comes from Falsiroseomonas oleicola, assembly GCF_019029495.1. Classification (GTDB taxonomy): domain Bacteria; phylum Pseudomonadota; class Alphaproteobacteria; order Acetobacterales; family Acetobacteraceae; genus Falsiroseomonas; species Falsiroseomonas oleicola. The sequence continues at coordinate 133,157 of NZ_JAERQM010000005.1, read as the reverse complement.
ATCACCTGGCGGTACAGGTCCTGGCGCTTCGCCACATCCTGCTCCGTCCGCGCCGACTCCAGCAGCGCATCCACCGCCGGGTTGGCATAGCGCCCGTCATTCTGGCCGCCGCGGCTGTGGATGAAGGCGTAGATATTGCCGTCCGGATCGGTGCGGCCGGACCAGCCGAGCAGGAAGGTCTCGAACTCGCCCCGCACCGCACCCGCGAGTGCGGAGGCGAATTCGGAGGCGCGTAGCGTCACCTCGAAGCCGGCCTCCCGCGCCATGGCCTGGATCACCTCGCCGGCCTGGCGGAGGTCCGGGTTGTTCGGGACCGTCAGCTCGACGGGCACCGGGGCGGTGTGGCCGGCATCGCGCAGCAGGGCGCGGGCGCGGGCCACGTCGCGGTTCTCGGGCTGGAAGCTGCGGACGTGGAAGCTGCTGGCGGGCGGCACCGGCTGGCGCGTTGGCGTGTACATGCCCTCATAGACCACCTGATTGATGGCCGCGCGATCCAGCGAGAGCTCAAAAGCGTGGCGCACGCGGGCATCGCGGCCCATCGGCGTGTTGGCGCGCGGGCCGTTGCCGATGTTGATGGTGATGCCCTGGTAGCCCAGTTCATCCACCGGCACGCCGCGCAGATTGCGGTTGCGCTGGATGGAGCGCAGGTCGTCCGGCTCCATCCGCTCCCCGAACTCGACCGCGCCGGATTGCAGGTTCGCCAGGCGGACGGTGTTGTCCGGGATCGGCAGGTAGGTCACGCGGTTGAAGTGGATATTGGCGGCGTCCCAGTATTCCGGGAAACGCTCCAGCACGATGCGCTCCTGCGCCACCCGCTCGACAAAGCGCATGGGGCCGGCGCAGACGGGGCGGTTGCCGAAGTTGCGGCCGGCGGCCTCGGCGGCCTTGGGGCTCAGGATCATGCCGGCACGGTCGGTCAGCGTCGCCATGAAGGCGGCGTTGGGCGCGCCGAGCTTGATGCGGACGGTCAGCGGATCGACCACCTCGATCGCAGTGACATTGCCCATCTCGGACCGGCGGAAGCTGCCCTGGATGGTCAGGTGGCGGTTCAGCGAATAGCGCACCGCCTCCGCATCCATCATCTCCCCATCATGGAAGCGCACGCCTTCGCGCAGCCGGATGGTCAGGGTGGTGGCATCGTCCCAGGTGAAGCCGGTGGCGAGCTGGGGGATGGGCTCCAGCGCCGCGTTGATGTCGAACAGCTTGTCGCAGAAGCCCATATAGACGATGCGACCGACATAGGTGCGCGACAGGGACGGGTCGAGGATGTCCGGGTCCTCGCGCAGCGCGATGCGGAGGTTCTGGGCCTCGGCGGCCGGCGCGGCGCCGAAGGCCGCGAGGGCCACCAGCCCCATGGCGAGGGTTTTGCGGATCATGCCAGTTCTCCCTGTCTTTGCGTCTGGTCGGTGAAATAGGCCTGCAGGCGGCGCAGTCTTTCGCCGCCGGTATCGACATCCTGCCCCACGAGCGCGGGCGGCAGGTTTTGCTGGAAATGGCAGGCGGCGACATGGCCGGCGCCCTCCATCGGCGGCACCTGTTCCGCGCAGAGCGCCTGCGCATAGGGGCAGCGCGTCCGAAAACGGCAGCCGGAGGGTGGGTTGATCGGGCTGGGGATGTCGCCTTCCAGCAGCGGGGCATTGGCATGCCCCTGCCCGGGGACCGCCGCCAGCAATGCGCGGGTATAGGGGTGGCGCGGGGCGCCGAAGACCTGGGCGGTCGGCCCCTCCTCGACGATGCGGCCGAGATACATCACCGCCACGCGGTCCGCGATGTGGCGCACCACGCCGAGGTCGTGGCTGATCAGCACGAAGGTCAGGCCGAGCTCCCGGATCAGGTCCTGAAGCAGGTTCACCACCTGCGCCTGCACCGAGACATCCAGCGCCGAAACCGGCTCGTCCCCGATGATGAGCTTCGGCTGGCTGGCCAGCGCGCGGGCGATGGCGATGCGCTGCCGCTGGCCGCCCGAGAATTCATGCGGCCAGCGGCGCGCGAGTTCCGGCCGCAGCCCGACACGGGACAGCAGCTCCGCCACCCGCTGCGTCTCCTGCGCGCGCGGCACGATTCCATGCAGCCGCAGCGGTTCCGCCACGGCCTGCTCCACCGTCATGCGCGGGTCGAGACTCGCAAAGGGGTCCTGGAAGATGAGCTGCATGTCCCGCCGCCGCGCCCGCAAGGCGCGGGCGGAGAGCCCACGCAGGTCCTCCCCCTCGAACAGGATCTGCCCTTGATCCGCCTCGATCAGCCGCAGCGCCAGGCGGCCAAGCGTCGACTTGCCGCAGCCGCTTTCGCCGACGATGGCGAGCACGCTGCCCTTCGGCACGATCAGCGAAACGCCATCCACCGCACGCACCGCGCCGCGCCGGCGGCCCAGTGCATCGCGCACCGGAAAACCCTTCGCGACATCGCGCAACTCCAGCAGCGGCGCGCTCATGCCGCCTGCTCCAGCAGCGTATCGAGCGGCGCGCGCCAGCAGGCCGCCTGATGGCCCGGCGTAACCTCCGCCAGCGGCGGCTGTTCCGCGCATCTGGCGATGGCGAAGGGGCAGCGGGGCGCGAAGCGGCAGCCGGGCGGCGGGTTCATCAGGTCGGGCACGGTGCCCTCGATGCTGGCCAGCCGCGCGGCGCCGCCTTCCAGCCGCGGCACGGCGCCGAGCAGGCCGATGGTGTAAGGGTGCTGCGGATTGGCGAAGAGGTCGGCAGCCCTGGCACGCTCCGCGACGCGGCCGGCATACATCACCACCACATCATCCGCATGGTCGCGCACAACGCCGAGGTCATGGGTGATGAGGACCACCGCCGTGCCCGTCTCCCGCTTCATCTCGTCGATCAGCGCCAGGATCTGCGCCTGCACCGTCACGTCCAGCGCCGTGGTCGGCTCGTCCGCGATCAGCAGGCGCGGGCGGCATGCCAGGGCCATGGCGATCATCACCCGCTGGCGCATGCCGCCCGAAAGCTGGTGCGGGTAGCTGCGGGCGCGGCGCTCGGGTTCCGGGATGCGGACGCGGGCGAACATCTCGATGGCCTTGGCGAAGGCAGCGTCAGGCGACAGACCCTGGTGCAGGCGCAGCGCCTCCGCCACCTGTTCGCCGGCGGTGAAGGCGGGGTTCAGGCTGGTCATGGGTTCCTGGAACACCATAGCCATCTCGCCGCCCCGGCGCGCCCGGCGCTGGTCCGGCGTCAGCGCCAGCAGTTCCTCGCCACCCAGGCGGATGCCGCCGCCAACCTCGCCGCCCTGCGGCAGCAGCCCCATGATGGCGAGCGCCGTCACCGACTTGCCGCAGCCGCTCTCCCCGACCACGGCGAGCGTCTTGCCGGCCTCGACGCTGAAGGAAACGCCATCCACCGGCCGCAGTCGGCCGCGATCGGTGGGGAATTCGACGGTGACGCGGGCAAGGTCGAGGACCGGCGTGCTCATTCGGCCTGGGCTTTCGCAATCGCCGCCTGGATCACGTCGCGGTCGAAGACGCCGGGATGGTCCCGCCCCGGCAGGAAACGGCGGAAATGCCGCAGATAGCCGCGCCAGACGACGTATAGCCGGCGCAGCTCCGCCAGCGGGTCCGGGTGGTCATCCACCCGCAGGTCGAGATCCGGATAGGAATCGGCCGAGGCCACCTGCATCGCCGCGGATTGCCGGCCGCGCCTGTCGCCCCCCGCCGCCTCGCCGGCCTCCATCGCCAGCAGCAGGCGCTCGGCGATCGGCAGTCCGGCGCTGGCCAGGGCCGCGTCCAGCGTGGCGCGCAGCACCTCCGGCCCCGCCAGCATATTGCCGGCTGTCGACACATCCGGCGCCGCAAGATGGCCGCACCAGGCGACGCATTCCGTGCCGGTATGCTGCGCGCTGCTGCCATCTGCGGCCAGCAGATGCACCTGCCGCATCGCCTGCCCGGCATCGGCTGCGACCAGCTCGGCCAACGCCTCTCGCGGTCCCTGCCCCGCCCGCAGCCGCGCCAGGGCATCCGGCACCAGGAAGGGATTGACCAGGGCCTGGGTGCTGGCGGCGCCGACGCCACCCTCGACACGCGGGCACAGGGCGCCGGCCGCCAGGAAGCGGCTGGCCACCGCGACGCCGAATTCCCCGGTCGTTGGATCGCGCAGAAGGATCGACCACGTCATGCCTTGCTACATGACAGGCTGGTCCGGCGGCGCAAGCCTGACTTTTGGACGGATTGTCCAGAACCTGGCCTGCTTTGCCCGAAGCCTGACCAGCCTGCCGCCCAGCGCGGCAGATCAGCGGCTCAGGCCGCGCGCCGGGACGATCCATGGGCGACCAGCGCCGCGACCTCCGCCTCCGTCAGCCGCTGCGGCCGGAAGCGCAGGCGCAGGCCGCCATCCTCCAGGCCCACGACCTCCGCGGCGCGGCGGCCGATGCCGGGAAGCTCCAGCTCCACCACCGCCCCATGCGCCAGGGCGGCGGGCCAGGCCGGCCCCTTGGCCAGCCGCGCGCCGCCCATCGAGACATCCTCGACCCGCACCGCCAGCACCGCGCCGCCATGGCGCAGCGTGGCGCCGAGCTGCACGGCATGGCGCGGCGATCCGCGGCGCTCCAGCTCCGGCGCCGCGCCGCGCACGGTGGCCACCATCGCCTGACGCAGGCCGGTCAGGCCGGTGGTCACCTCCCCCGCCATCTCGCCCAGCGCCGCCGCGCGCACGGCCACGGCCTCCCCGGCCTCGGTCACGGCGGCCAGCCGCCCGGTCATCTGCCGCGCGGCATCGGCGGTGCCGACCACGGTGCGGGCGATATCGCCCGTCGCCTCGTTCTGCTGCGCCATGGCCTCGGCGATGGAGGTGGATATCTGGTCCAGCTCGCCGATCGTGCCGAGGGTGGCGCGCACCGCCAGCACCGCGGCCTCCGTCGCCGCGCCGACCTCGGCGATGTGGCGGGCGATTTCCTGCGTGCTGCTGGCGGTCTGGCTGGCCAGCGACTTCACCTCGCCTGCCACCACGGCAAAGCCCTTGCCGGCCTCGCCGGCGCGCGCCGCCTCGATGGTGGCGTTCAGGGCCAGCAGGTTGGTCTGGCCGGCGATATCGCCGATCAGCCGGGCGACGGCGCCGATCCGGCCCACCGCCTCCTGCAGCCCGGTGATGGCGCGGCTGCCGGCCTCGGTTTCCGCCACCGCGCGGCCGGTGGCGGCGGCCGCGGCGGCGACCTGGTCGGTGATGCTGCGGATATTGGCGGTCATCTGCTCGGTCGCGGCGGCGCCGGATTCGGCATTCTCCAGCACGTGATGCGCGGCCTCCGCCACCTGCGCGCCGGCGGCGCCCGAGGATGCGGCCTGCGCGCCCATCGCGGCGGCCGCCTCGCGCATGCGGCCGAGGCCCGCGGCCATCGCCTCGCTGGCCGTGCCGGCCTTCTGCTCCACCGCCTCGGCCATGGCGCGCAGCGCGGCGATGCGGGCCTGCTGCCCGGCGGCGCGCGCGGTTTCCTGCTCGGCGCGCAGCCGCACCGTCTCCGCGCTGCGTTCGCGCAGCACCTCCAGCGCCTCCCCCATCGCGCCGAATTCGTCGCGCCGCGGGCTGACGGCGCGGTCCCCGTCCAGCCGCCCCTCCGCCACCTCGGCCATCGCCCGGGTCAGGGCGCGCAGCGGGCGCGCAACGCGGCGGCGCACCAGCCACAGCGCGCCGAGCGCCACCAGCAGCGCCGCGCCCGCGAGCCCCGCCATTTCCTGGCCCAGCCGCAGCGCGCGGGCGCCACTGGCCTGCAGCCGCGCATCGGTGCGCGCCAGGATGCGGTCCGACAGGCCGCCGATCGCCTCGCTCAGCGGGTCGATGTCGCGGTACAGGGCGTTGCGCACCAGATCGTCCAGCGCCGCCCGGTCCTGGCGCTGCAGCGCCTGCGACAGGCCCGCCACCGTGGCATCGGCGGCCTGCCGGCGCCGCTGCACCTCGGCCCAGCCCGCCGCATCCGGCGGCGCGCGGTCGAGGCGTGCGAGGCTGGCGGCTATGGTGGCCTCGGCGGTGCGGATGCTGTCCAGCCCCTCCGCCCATTGCATGTTGCCGTTGCGGACCTTGTGGCTGGCATCGACCACCGCCACCGCATAGGCGTCCGACATCGCCTTCAGCTCGATCAGCGGGGCGATGGCGGCCTGGTTCAGATAGTCCAGGTCCGCCTGGTTGCTGCGCAGCGCCGACCAGCCGAGCAGGCAGGCCGCACCGACGCAGAGCGCGAGCGCGAGTTGAATGGCGACGAGAAGGTGGCGGATCGGCATGCCGGCGTGACCCTGGATTGGATCAACGAAGCTACCCCGCAACGATTAAACGGGCCTGAAGCTGCAGCGTCACCTTCAGCCGGTTGCCGAGTTCGCCAGCCAATACGGTCCTGAGGATCAAGCCCCGGACCCGCTACAGGGTGAAGTCCAACGCCGGCGGGATCGCGCCGAACAGGCAGCCGAAGGGAGAACCTTCCCGCGCAATAGGCTGCCCCCCTGTTCCCGCCGTCACGCACCCTGGGATATCGTCCCCGCAACACATGGAGTTACAATCGTGCCGGACACGACCAAGCCCGCCGCGGCGACGCCGATCGATGAGAAGGACCTTTCGCAGGTCTCCGGCGGGTCCCTTCTTCAAGTGACCGTCCCCAACATCGATGTCCTGATCGGCACCAATCCGGCGGACAGGCCGGCGGACTCCTACTTCATCCTCAATCCCGCATCGTTCAGCCTCGGGTCGGTGCCGTTCTCCGTCTTCATCCAGGCCGGTGACGAGGATGATTCCATCGAGCTCACAGCGAACAACGACACGATCTTCGCCAATCTCGGCAATGACTTCGTTGATGGCGGCGACGGCGACGACGTGCTGATCGGCGACGGCGTCAATTCCGGCATCGTCTTCCGCCATGACCAGGTCGGCCATAACGGCGCCCCCGGCCAGGACAAGCTGTATGGCGGCGATGGCGCGGACACGCTCTACGGCGATACGGAGACGCAATCGCACATCGGTGGCGACGACACGCTGATGGGTGGGCACCAGGACCACGCCGCGGACCTCGCCTTCGGCGGCGGCGGCAACGACGACTATCACTGGAGGCCCGGCGACGGCAACGACACCTTCCATGGCGGCGAAGGCCGGGACACGCTGCTGCTGCTGTCCATGTGGCAGTACTCGATCACCAATTTCACCAGCCCCCAGGGCGCGTCCCTGGTGCATCGGGGCGGCGACGAATGGGGCATGGTCGACGGCAACGGAAACCCGATTACGTTCAGCGGCAGCCTGATGGTGGGAACCGAGACCCTGACCTTCACGGATATCGAGACCATCATCATCATGCGTTGATAGAGCGACACCCGTACCGACTGACTCGGTCAGTACGGATGTCTTGCTCTCGATTCAAATGCTTCCGAAGCACGAGACCCGTCCGTTCCGACGGGTCGTGCGCCAATCGCAGCCGCCTTGCCGGTCAGAGCCTGACCTTCAGCAGGTTGCCGATCTCGCCCACCACGCCGCGCCGGAAGGCCAGCACGCAGGCGACGAAGATGACGCCCTGGATCACCGTGACCCAGGCGCCGAACTCCGCCAGGTAGTTCTGCATGGTGACGATGACGGCGGCGCCGACCACCGGGCCGAAGACGGTGCCGAGGCCGCCCACCAGGGTCATCAGCACCACCTCCCCGGACATGGTCCAGTTCACATCGGTCAGGGTGGCGATGCCGAAGACCAGCGCCTTGGTGCCGCCGGCCACGCCCGAAAGGGTGCCGGACAGCACGAAGGCCATCAGCTTGTAGTCATCCGTGCGGTAGCCGAGGGAGGTGGCGCGCGGCTCATTCTCCCGCACCGCCTTCATCACCTGGCCGAAGGGGGAATGGACGATGCGGTGGATCAGCAGGAAGCCGGCCAGGAACACCACCGCCACCACCCAGTACAGGGTGAAATCGGCACCGAGCGGAATCACGCCGAACAGCGCCCCGCGCGGGACCTGCTGGATGCCATCCTCACCCCCGGTGAAGGGCGCCTGAAGGCAGAAGAAATAGACCATCTGCGCCGCGGCCAGGGTGATCATGGCGAAGTAGATGCCGGAGCGGCGGATCGCCAGCCAGCCGATACCCACCCCCAGCACGCAGCCCACCACGCCGCCGGCAAGGATGGCGAGTTCCGGCGTCAGCCCCCAGACCTTGGCCGCGTGGGCGGTCACATAGCCGCCCATGCCGAAGAAGGCCGCATGGCCGAAGGACAGCAGCCCGACATAGCCGATCAGCAGGTTGAAAGCGCAGGCGAACAGCGCGAAGCAGAGGATCTTCATCAGGAAGACGGGATAGAGGAAGAAGGGGCTGACCAGCACGAAGGCCAGCAGCAGCCCGAAGGCCAGCGCCTGGGCGCGGGTGAAGCCGAGGAAGCCGGCTTCCTCATGCGCGCTCAGCGGCGCGGCAACGGCGATGGTGGTATCGGCCATGGGTCAGCCCCTCCCGAACAGGCCGGCGGGCCGCGTCAGCAGCACGATCGCCATGATGACGAAGACCACGGTGGCGGAGGCCTCCGGGTAGATGACCCGCGTCATGCCCTCGATCAGCCCCAGCGCGAAGCCGGTGACGACGGAGCCCATGATGGAGCCCATGCCGCCGATCACCACCACGGCGAAGACGGTGATGATGAAATTGGCGCCCATGGCAGGGTTCACCGAATAGATCGGTGCCGCCAGCACGCCGGCGAAGGCGGCCAGGGCCACGCCCGCGCCGTAGGTCAGCGTCATCATCCGCGGCACATTGATGCCGAAGGCCTGCACCAGTTCCGGCCGTTCGGTCGCCGCACGCAGATAGGCGCCGATCTTGGTCTTCTCGATCACCAGCCAGGTCAGCAGGCACATGGCGGCGGAGGCGATCACCACCCAGACGCGGTAGCCCGGCAGGAACAGGAAATCGAAATCGAGATCGAGCGCCCCGAATTCCGGCGGCGGCGCGTAAGGCAGGCCGGAGGAGCCGAAGCCGTTGCGGAACACACCCTCGATAATCAGCGCCAGCCCGAAGGTCAGCAACAGGCCGTAGAGGTGGTCCAGCTTGTAGAGCCGCGCGATCATCGTGCGCTCCACCGCCATGCCGAAGACACCCACCAGCAGCGGCGCCAGCACCAGCGCCCCCCAATAGGGAATGCCCGCCCAGGCCAGCAGCATCCAGGCGACGAAGGCGCCCATCATGAACTGCGCGCCATGGGCGAAGTTGATGACGTTCAGCATGCCGAAGATGATGGCAAGCCCGAGCGACAGCAGCGCGTAGAAGGCGCCGTTCACCAGCCCGAGGATCACCTGCGGGGCCGCCATCTCAAGTTCGAAGAGCAGGTTCTCGATCACCGGGCGCGGGCCTTCGTGAAGTTCCAGGCGGGGTCGGGAAGGATCGGGCGGCGCCAGCCCCCCTCACCCAACCCTCTCCCCCCGAGTGGGGGGAGAGGGCTTTCGGTCAGCTCCGGACCAGGGCGCAGCCGCCATCGGCGACCGGGCGGAAAGCCTGGTCGGCGCCGGTGGTGCCGAGCAGCTTGTAGTAGTCCCAGGCGCCACGGCTCTCGCCCGGCGCCTTCACCTCGAACAGATAGCAGGGATGCACCTTGCGGCCATCGGCGCGGACGGTGCCCTCCCCGAACGCATCGTCGCTGGTCGGCATCGCCTTCATCCGCGCCACCGCATCGGCGCCGGAGGCCTTGGCCGCCGCGACCCCCATGTCGCCCACCGCCTTCAGGTAATGCAGCACGGAGGAGTAGCAGCCCGCCTGCACCATCGACGGCTTGATATTGCCCGGCATGGCGCCGAGGCGCTGGGTGAAGGCGCGGGTCTTGTCGTTCAGATCCCAGTAGAAGGTCTCCGACAGCACCAGGCCCTGCGCCACCTCAAGCCCGAGCGAGTTGACGTCCGTGATGAAGACCAGCAGCCCCGCCAGCTTCACGCGGCCGCCGCGGGTGATGCGGAATTCGGCCGCCTGCTTGATGGAGTTGATGGTGTCGCCGCCCGCATTGGCCAGGCCGATGACCTGCGCACGGGACCGCTGCGCCTGCTGGAGGTAGGAGGAGAAGTCGGTGGTGCCCGGGAAGGGGGTGCGGACGGCGCCCAGCACCTCGCCGCCCTGCGCCTTCACGAAATTGCCGGTGTCGCGTTCCAGCGCATGGCCGAAGGCGTAGTCGGCGGTGATGAAGAACCAGGACTTGCCGCCGGCCCGCACCATGGCGCCGCCGGTCGACTGCGCCAGCATCCAGGTGTCGTAGGTCCAATGCACGGTGTTCGGCGAGCACTGCGCGCCGGTGAGGTCGGAGGTCGCGGCGCCGGAATTGAGGAAGACCTTGTTCTTCTCCCGCACCAGCGTGTTGGTGGCGAGCGCGACGGAGGAGGTGGGCACATCGACCACCACGTCAATGCCGTCGCGGTCGATCCACTGGCGCACCACGGTGGAGCCGACATCGGGGCGGTTCTGGTGGTCGGCCTGCACCACCTCCACCGTCACGCCCTTCGCGGCGATGCCGGATTCCTGCACGGCGAGCTGCACCGCCTGGGTCGAGCCCGGGCCGGACAGGTCGCGATAGGTGCCGGACTGGTCGTTCAGCACGCCGATGCGGATGGTATTGGCGGCCTGGGCGCGGGCCGAGCGGAAAGGCAGCCCACCGAGGGCCGGAAGGGCGGCGGCGGCGCCAAGCAGGGTGCGGCGATTGATGGTCATGTTCGAATTCTCCCCAGAATGTTCGTCAGGCACCGGGCTCTCAGACGCCCAGGTATTCGTGCAGCCGGTCGAGGCTGGCGGTCAGGTCCTGATTCGCCACCATGTCCACGATGCGACCGTGTTCCATCACATAGTGCCGGTCCGCCACGGTCTGGGCGAAGCGGAAATTCTGCTCCACCAGCAGCACGGTGAAGCCGCGCTGCTTGATCGCCCGGATCATGGCGCCGATCTGCTGCACGATGACCGGGGCGAGGCCCTCCGAAGGCTCATCCAGCAACAGCAGCCGGGCGCCCGTGCGCAGGATGCGGGCGATGGCCAGCATCTGCTGTTCGCCGCCCGAAAGTTTCGTTCCCGGGCTGCGCGCGCGTTCCTTCAGGTTCGGGAACAGCGTGTAGATCTCATCGAGCCCCAGCCCGCCCGGCGCGATGACCGGCGGCAGCATCAGGTTCTCGGTGACGTCGAGACTCGCGAAGATTCCGCGCTCCTCGGGGCAATAGGCGATGCCGGTGCGGGCGATCAGGTCGGAGCGCAGGCCAATCGTCTCCCGCCCCTCGAACCTGATGCTGCCCGAACGCCGCCCGACCAGCCCCATCATGGAACGCAGGGTGGAGGTCTTGCCGGCGCCGTTGCGGCCCAGCAGCGTCACCACCTCCCCCGGATGGATGTCGAGCGAGACGCCATGCAGCACATGGCTTTCGCCATACCAGGCTTCCAGGTCGCGGATTTCCAGCATCGCGCGATCAGACATTCTGGCTGCCTCCGGCAATGGTCGGATCGGTGCCGAGATAGGCCGCCTGCACCTCCGGATTGCGGGAGACGCTGGCATAGTCGCCCTGGGCCAGGACACGGCCGCGGGTCAGCACGGTGATGGTGTCGCACAGCCCTTCCACCACCTTCAGATTGTGCTCCACCAGCAGCACGGTGCGCCCGGCCGCGACGCGCTTGACCAAAGCGACGATGCGGTCAACATCCTCATGCGTCATGCCCGCCGTGGGCTCGTCCAGCAACAGCATCACCGGGTCCAACGCCAGCGTCGTGGCGATCTCCAGCGCCCGCTTGCGGCCATAGGGCAATTGCCCCGCGGTCAGCCGCGCATAGCCGGTCAGGCCCACATCCTCCAGCAATTCCAGGGCGCGGTCGTCATATTGCCGCAGCAGGTTCTCGCCGCGCCAGAAATCGAAGGACCCGCCGCGCTGGCGCTGAAGCGCCAGCCGCACATTCTCCAGCACCGTCAGGTTCGGGAAGACCGCGGAGATCTGGAAGGACCGCACCAGCCCCAGCCGCGCCACCTCCGCCGGCTTCATGCCCGTGATGTCGCGACCGTCATAGCGGATGACGCCGCGGGTGGGCGGCAGGAACTTTGTCAGCAGGTTGAAGCAGGTGGTCTTGCCAGCCCCGTTCGGGCCGATCAGCCCATGGATGCTGCCGCGCCGCACCTGCAGACGCACATCGCTGACCGCGGCAAAGCCACGGAACTCCTTCGTCAGCCCCTCGGTCTCGAGGATCGTATCGACCACTCGTGGACGCCCCCAATTGTTTGTTGCAGCGCCTCCGCCCGAATCGCCGTTGCAATCCAGACGCATGGCCGATGCGCTTCTGCTGCATTGTTGATGCTGCGAGTGCGCTGCGCAAGCGGGTAAACGGATCAATCTGTTGGAAGGTCCGACGGCCTGTCGCAGCCAGGTCCGCCCCCCCCTGCTTGACAGGCCCGCGAACCAGGCCCGAAGATTTGTCCGGACAAATTCAAGGAGCCGGATGAATGGGCAGCGATATCGTCTGCAAGGGCCTCGCCATGATCGAGACCGCCGGCGCCGCCGCCCTGGCAGCAGCAGGGCCGGAGGAAGCCATCCGCGCGCTGGCGCAGGGCTGCTTCGACCTGCTCGGCGACCGCGAGGCGCATGCGCGCCCCGGCGCGCTGAAGCCCGGCGAGCGCGACTACTTCATCGCCGGCAGCTTCTTCGTCACGCCCGACCGGCAGTACCATATGCTGGTGGGCAGCATCGGCTTCCCGCCAGACCAGGAACGGCTGCTGGTGCCGATCGATGGCGGCCATCCGGGCCGTGTCCATGCCAGCCGCCGCAAGCTGCTGCTGGAAAACACGGACGAGCATGACGGCTTCCGGCAATACCTGAAGACCTCGCGCATGGGCTCCACCATCTTCGCGCCCATCCTCTGGCAGGGCGATTTCCATGGCATGCTCATCATGGCCGCCCAGGCGCGGCATGCGATGCGGCCGGTGGACCTCGCCATCCTCGTTGCCTGCGCGCAGGTCGCGGCTGGCGCCTGGATCGCCCATGGCGGGCCGGCCTGGCTGGCCGCCACCTACCCGCCGCCCAATGCCTTCAAGGTGAACCGGGAAGGTGTCGATCAGCCTGGCTGACGCAGGGCCGCCCCCCGCATATTCGGGGTGGCGTCGCGGGGCATGGCTGGGCAAGGCTGGACGCAACCTTCCCAGGACGACCATGCCCCGCTGGCTGCCCCTGCTGCTCGGCTTCCTCACCGCCGTCGGCCCGCTTTCCACCGACATGTACCTGCCCGCCTTCCCCGCCATCGAGGCGGAGTTGGGCACCGGCTGGGGCGGGGTGCAGGCAACCCTCTCCGCCTGGTTCATCGGGCTGGCGGTGGGCCAGTTGGTCCAGGGCACGCTGGCGGACCGGCTGGGGCGGCGCCGGCCGCTCATCATCGGCACGGCGGTCTATACGGTCGCCTCGATCGGCTGCGCCCTGTCGGCGGATATGCTGCAACTCTCCGCCTGGCGCTGCCTGGCGGCCTTCGGTGGCGCCGCCAGCGCGGTGATCCCGCGCGCCATGGTGCGCGACCTCGCCACCGGGATGGACGCGGCGCGGCTGATGTCGCGGCTGATGCTGGTGATGGGCGCGGCGCCGATCCTGGCGCCGACGCTGGGCGGGGTGCTGCTGCTGGGCGGCGGCTGGCGCGCCATCTTCTGGGTCTCGGCCAGCTACGGCCTGATCTCCTGCCTGCTGGCGGCCTGGCTGCTGCCGGAGACGCTGCCACCGGAGCGCCGGCTGCGCCGGTCGCCGCTGGCGCTGATCGGCGATTTCGGCCGCATCGGGGTGGAGCGCGGCTTCCTGTCCAATGCGGTGATGGGCGGGGCGACCATGTTCCTGGTCTTCGCCTTCATTGCCGGCGCGCCGGAGGTCTATATCGCGCAATACGGCATCGCACCGGCGGAGTTCGGCCTGCTGTTCGCCCTCAGCGCCACCGGCTTCATCGGCATGACGCAGCTGAACCCCTGGCTGCTCGGCCGGATCGGCAGCCATGTGCCGCGGCTGGCGCTGACGGTGTGCCTGCTGGCGGTGGCGCTGCTGACCTTCTTCGCCTTCACCGGGACGGGCGGCTTCCTCGGCCTGTACCTGCCGGCCTGCGTGACGCTGGCCTGCACCGGGCTGGTCTTTCCCAATTCCGCCGTCGGCGCGCTGGCGCGGCATGGCGTGCGGGCGGGCAGCGCCTCCGCCCTGCTGGGCACGCTGCAATTCGCCCTGGCCGCGCTGGGTGCCGGGCTGGTCGGTGCGCTGACCGAGGACACGGCGCGGCCGATGGCGGCGCTGATGCTGGCCGGCGTGGTGGTGGCCGTGGTGGCGGACAGGCTGCGTCCGCGCGGCTGAAGGATTGGCCCTTGCCGTCAGGCGTGCCGCAGGCACGCCAAAGGCGTGACGGGCGCGGCCTCCGGCCGCCTGGCTGCGCGCCACTGGGCGCGGCGGCCATTCGGCCGCTCGGCCGGCGTCGCCGGCCGCAGGTCAGGACGAATAGGCGTCGTCAGCCCGCCGCTGGCGGCGCCAGTTCGAAGCGCTGCGCCAGCTTAACCAGCGCCGGCGGAATGGCCGGGTGCAGCGCCACGCCCTCCGCCATCGCCCGGGCCTTGCGGGCCATGGCGCGTTCGCCCGGCAGGCGCGGCGCCTCGCCGCCCGGCTTCGGCGGGTTGGCATGGACGGCATCGGCCATCCACCCCGTCTCCCGCAGGAAGGCCGCGGTGCCGCCGAAGCGGGCCGGGTCGATCACCATCACCAATACGGAGGCACCCCAGCCGGAAGGCCGATCGGCGCGGCCATGGCCGGCGAGTGCGCTGGTCAGCACCTCGATCAGCAGGCCGAGGGCGAAGCCCTTATGCCCGGCCTCCACCCCGCCGAGCGGCATCAGCGTGCCATCGGCCCAGAAGGCATTGGGGTCGCGCGTCGGCGTCCCCTCCGCATCCAGCAGCACCTTGTGGTCGAACAGCTTGCCCTCGGCCCGCTTGCGGCCGGTCATGCCATTGGTGGTGACGGACATCGACACGTCGATCAGCACCGGCCCATCGGGCGTCGGCCAGGCGGCGGCCAGCGGGTTCGGTGTGTAGATGCGCCGCGTCCCGCCCCAGGGCGCGACCGAACCCGTGGCCGGGTCCGAACAGGTCAGCAGCAGCATCCGCCCGGCGGCGGCGACCGGCGGGCCATAGGCGGCGAGGCAGCCGATATGGTGGCAGCGGCCGATGCTGACCACGCCGATGCCCTGCGCGGCGGAGGCTGCCTCCGCCTTGCCGATGGCGCGCCGCACCAGCCAGGGGCCGGGCAGCTTGCGGCCATCCCAGGTCTCGGCGACGGAGGTGGCGGAGACCACCTCCGGCTCCCCGCTCGCGCGCATGTCGCCCGAGAGCAGCGCATCGAGATAGGGCGTCAGCAGCGCCAGCCCGTGCGTGTCGTGGCCCATGAGGTCGCCCTCGACCAGCACCTCCGCCACCGCGCGGGCCTTTTCCGGATCGAGCCCGGCTGCGGCGCAGGCCGCCGTCGCGAAGCGCAGAAGCTCCGCCACCTCGTAGCGCGTCCCCATTCCCGTCTCCCTTTTCTTGTCAGCCCGTCGAGAGCCGCAGCACGAAGCCCGCGATGAACAGGCCGAGCGCCAGGTCCATCACCACCAGCCCCACCGCCCGCCCGCCGGAAATGCCCAGCGCCGCGCGCGCCATGAACCATTCCAGCCAGAGCGAATAGCCCACCACCGCCAGCGTCAGCCCCTGGCCGATGATGGGCGGCAGGCCGATGACCAGCAGTACCGAGAGCAGGATCTGCGCCAGGTACTGCACCACGCTGATCCAGTTCCAGGCCACCACGAAGCGCGGCCACAGCGCGGCGCGGCCCCAGCCGGCGATCACCGGCAGGCTGACCAGGACGAACAGCGACCAGCCATAGACATAGCCGGTCAGCTCCGCCACCAGCGGCCGGCCGATCGCCAGTGTCGGCTCCTCCAGGCTGGCCCAGGCGAAGAAGCGCAGCGCCAGGAAGGCCGGCAGGCAGATCAGCGCCGCGGCGAAGGACCGCCGCGCGCCGGCCGTGGTGGTCTCCATCAGCGCCAGCCCCGCCGCCTGGCCGCGCGCCAGCAGCAGCGCGCCGATCAGACCGGCGGTGATCGCCAGGCGCAGGGGCGGCTCGGCCGGCGGGTTGGGGGTGCCGCTCAGCCGACGATCTCCTCGATCACCCGGGCATAGAGCCGGGCCAGGGCGCGCAGCTCCGCCACCGGCGTCGACTCATCGGCCTGGTGCATGGTGGCGCCCACCGCGCCGAGTTCCGCCACCGGGCAATACCGCGCGATGAAGCGGGCGTCGGAGGTGCCGCCGCCGGTATCCAGCTTCGGCTCCTGCCCCGTCTCCGCCCGCACCGCGCCCTGCAGCGCGGCGACGAAGGGGCCGGGCTGGGTCAGGAAGGATTCGCCGGAGCAGGAAATCGCCAGCCCGTGGCGCGGCGCCTCGCCTTCCAGCGCGGCGCGCAGATGCGCGGTCAGGCTGGCCTCCGTATGCAGGTCGTTGAAGCGGATGTTCAGCCGCGCCACCGCCATCGCCGGGATGACGTTGGTGGCGGCATTGCCGACATCGAAACTTGTGACCTGAAGGGTCGTCGGCTCGAAGAATTCGCTGCCCTGGTCCAGCGGCTCCGCCGTCAGGGACGCCAGCACGCGGACCAGGCGGTGCACAGGGTTGTCGGCGCGCTGCGGATAGGCGCTGTGGCCCTGGGTGCCGTGGACGGTCAGCGTCGCATTCAGGCTGCCGCGCCGGCCCACCTTGATGGTGTCGCCCAGCACCACCTTGCTGGTCGGCTCCCCCACCACGCAGCAATCCGGAATCTTCGACTGT
The DNA here is from genome assembly GCF_019029495.1 of Falsiroseomonas oleicola. Classification (GTDB taxonomy): domain Bacteria; phylum Pseudomonadota; class Alphaproteobacteria; order Acetobacterales; family Acetobacteraceae; genus Falsiroseomonas; species Falsiroseomonas oleicola. The sequence continues at coordinate 116,415 of NZ_JAERQM010000005.1, read as the reverse complement.
TCCACCAGCCAGTCCAGCACCTTGGTGGTGCCGTCGATGGCCGGGCCTTCCTCGTCGCCGGTGATGAGGAGCGAGAGCGTGCCGGGCAGGTCAGGCCGCCGAGCCAGCACGTCCTGCAGCGCCGTGATCCAGGCGGCGACGCCGCCCTTCATGTCCGTGGCGCCGCGACCATACAGAAGGCCGTCCCGCACCTCCCCGCCGAAAGGGTCGGCGGTCCAGCCAGCGTCGCCCGGCGGCACCACATCGGTGTGGCCGGCGAACATCAGATGCGGCCCGCTTTCGCCGCGAACGGCAAAAAGATTCTCCACCTCCCCGAAGCGCAGCCGGTGGCAGGCGAAGCCGAGCGGCGCCAGCACCGCTTCCAGCACCGCCATCGCCCCGTCATCGGCGGGGGTGACGCTGCGGCAGCGGATCAGCGCCTGGGCGAGCGGAACCGGGTCCGGCGTGTCGTTCCTCACCCGGCGATCAATCCCGCAGCAATTCGTTGATCGAGGTCTTCGAGCGGGTCTGCGCATCCACCCGCTTCACGATCACGGCGCAATACAGGCTCGGCCCCGGCGAGCCATCCGGCAGCGGCTTGCCCGGCAGGCTGCCCGGCACCACCACGGAATAGGCCGGCACGCGGCCCATGAAGACCTCGCCCGTCGCGCGGTCGATGATCTTGGTGGAGGCGCCGAGGAAGACGCCCATGGACAGCACGCTGCCGGTCTCCACGATCACGCCTTCCGCCACCTCGGACCGGGCACCGACGAAGCAGTCATCCTCGATCACCACCGGATTCGCCTGCAGCGGCTCCAGCACCCCGCCGATGCCGGCGCCGCCGGAGATATGACAGTTCTTGCCGATCTGCGCGCAGGACCCGACCGTCGCCCAGGTGTCCACCATGGTGTTCTGGTCGACATAGGCGCCGAGGTTCACGAAGGACGGCATCAGCACCACGCCCGGCGCGATATAGGCGGAACGCCGCACCACGGCGCCCGGCACGGCCCGGAAGCCGGCTTCCTTGAAGCGGTTGGCGCCCCAGTCGGCGAATTTCAGCGGCACCTTGTCATAGGCGCCAAGGCCCACATCCATCGGCGCGCTGTCGCTCAGGCGGAAGGAGAGCAGCACCGCCTGCTTCAGCCACTGGTTCACCTGCCAGCCCGCCGCGGTCTTCTCCGCGACGCGGGCCTTGCCCGAATCGAGCATCTCCAGCGCGGTCTCGACCGCCTGGCGGTCCTCGCCCTGGGTCTGCGCGTTCAGCGTGTCCCGGCGGGCCCAGAGTGCCTCGATCTGGGCCTGGAGGGGCGTCGTCATCTGCATATGTCCTGGCTGTTCCGGCGGTGGGCCGCATCGCGGCGCGTGCCGTCGGACCATGCCTAGGGCGCCTCCGCGCTGTCAACGCGGCGTGCCTCATCTCCGGCGCTAACCACACCTTCATCCGCGTCTGATTACGCTGCCCACATGGATGGAATGTCTCCCCAATCTCCGGATCAGGTCTCACCGGACCAGAACGGCCCGGACCAGAACGCCCCGGACCACAACGCCCTGGCCGCCGCGCTGGTCGAAAGCCGGTCGCGGTGGCGCGACTTCGCGCTGCTTTCAGCCGACCTGATGTTCGAGACGGATGCGCAGGGCCGCTTCACCTTCCTGGCCCCCGACCTGGTGCTCGGCCATGTGGCGGAGACGCTGCTCGGCAAGCCGGCATCGGCGTTGATGGCGACCCCCGGCCCCGGCCCCTTCGGCCCGGGTGCCTTCGGGCCGGGCCTGTTCGGCCGCGGCACCTTCGCCGCACGGCAGCGGCAGCGCCACGCCAAGGCCTGGCTGGTCTGCGCCGATGGCAGCCAGGCCTGCCTGGAATTCACCCTTCTGCCGCAGGAAGCCGGGCTGCGTGGTGTGGGCCGCGACGTCACCGCGGCGGAACGTCGGGGGGAGGTGGCGGCGCGCGCGCTGCGCCGCGCCAATGCCCTCGGCCGCCTGCTGCGCCTCGGCCAGCGCCAGGGCGGCGCCGAGGCGGCGCTGGAGGCGATGCTGACCGCCCTGCCCGCCGCCCTGTCCTGCGACGGCGCCGCGCTGCTGGAGCCGGAGGGCGGCACCTGGCGCGTGGCGCATGTGACGAAGGACCACCCGCCCTTGGCGCACCTGCCCCCGCCCGGCACCAGCGTCGCCGCCCAGCATCTCGCCATGGCACCGACCGAGGCAGGCCCCTGCCTGCTGGTCTGGCGCCGGCCGGACCAGCCGGTGCTCGATTCGGACGACCGCGACCTGCTGGCGGCCCTCGCCCTGCCGATGGCGGCGCTGCGGGCCGAGCTGCTGCGCCAGCGCGCGCTGGCCGATGCTGCGCATGGCGACGGGCTGACCGGCCTGCTGAACCGGCGCGGCTTCACCAGCGCCCTGACCCGGCAGGTGGTGGCCGGCGGCGCGCTGGTCTTCATCGACCTGGACGGGCTGAAGCCGCTGAACGACAAGTTCGGCCATGAGGTGGGCGATGCGGCGCTGCGCGGCATGGCCGCCCGGCTGCGCGGCGCGGCCAGTGAGCGCGACCTGGCGGCGCGGCTGGGCGGCGACGAATTCTGCCTCTGGCTGCATGGCAGCTCGGCGGCCGAGGCGGCCTATCGCATGGCCGATCTCGGCGAGCCCGGCCCGCTGGCCGACTGGCCGGAGGCGGGGCCCTCGGCGCTGCGCGCCAGCATCGGCATCGCCGTCGCCGAGGTGGGAGAGACCGTGGAGGCGCTGCTCGCCCGCGCAGATGCCGCCATGTATGCGGTGAAACGGGCCCGTGGGGACCGCCGTCGATGACAGACACCCCCGAGGCGATTCATGCCGCCCGGCATGGCGACCCGGCCGCGCGTACGGCCGTGGCGCGCCTGCCCGGCACATCGCCGGAACTGCTGACCTATCTGGCCGCCGACAAGGTGGCATCGGTGCGACAGGCCGTGGCCGCCCATGCCCATACGCCGCCGGCCGTGGCCCGGCTGCTGGCGGCGGATGCGGATGCGGAGGTGCGGCGCGTGCTGGCCGGGCGCATCGCCACCCTGGCGCCGACGCTGGACCCCAATGCCCGCAGCCGGATGATGCGGCTCTCCGCCGGCACCCTCGCCCTGCTGGTGCAGGACACGGCGGTGGAGGTGCGCGCGGCGATCGCCGAGGTGGTGCGCGACATGCCGGACGCGCCGCGGGAGCTGATCCTGCAGCTCGCGCGCGACACCGCCATGCCGGTGGCGGAGCCGGTGATCCGCCTGTCGCCGCTGCTGACCGAGGCGGACCTGCTGGCGCTGATCGCCGACCCGCCAGCACCGGCCACCCGCCGCGCCGTCGCGCGCCGCCCGGCGCTGACGGAAAACGTCTCCGACGCCATCGCCCAGACCACGGATACCTCCGCCGTCAGCGCCCTGCTGGCCAATTCCTCCGCCGCGATCCGGGAGGCGACGCTGGACCGGCTGGTGGCCGGCGCCGGCAACCAGCCGAGCTGGCAGGCGGCCCTGGTGCGCCGGGCGCAACTGCCCCCCCGCGCCGCCCGCGCGCTGGGGGAGATCGTGACGGACCACCTGCTGGGCGTGCTCGCCGCGCGCACCGACCTGCCGGAGGGGCTGGCCGACAGCCTGCGTGGCCGGGTCGCCGCGCAGCTCGCCGCGCAGGATGATGCGGCGGAGCCGGGGGAGGATTCGCTCTTCGCCGCCGCCGCGGCCGGCGACCGCGACCTGCTGCTGCTGCGCCTGGCGGAGGCGGCGGGGGTGACGGAGGCGCGTGTGGAGGCGGCGCTGGCACTGCGCAGCGGCCGCGCCATCGCCGGCCTGTGCCACAGCGCCGGCTGGTCGGCGCGGCTGGCGGCGGAGGTGCAGATCGCGCTCGGTGGCCTGGCGCCGGCCGAGGTGGTGCACCCCACCGCCGAGGGAAGCTGGGCGCTGGGGGAGGCCGAATTGCAATGGCAGGCGGAATTGCTGGAGGGGCTGCCGGCCTGAGGAGGCTCGGCAGGCGCCCTCAGGGGCGGATCAGCGTGCCCGCGCCCTGGCCGGTGAACAGTTCCAGCAGCACCGCATGCGGCACCCGGCCATCGACGATGACTGCGCCCTTCACGCCGCGCTCCACGGCATAGATGCAGGTCTCGACCTTGGGGATCATGCCGCCGGAGATCCAGCCGGCCTCGATGCCGGCCTTCACCTCCGCCACCGTCATCTCCGGGATCAACTGGCCATCGGGGCCGAGCACGCCGCGCACATCGGTCAGCATCAGCAGCCGCTCGGCATTCAGCGCGCCGGCGATGGCCCCCGCCACGGTATCCGCATTGATGTTGTAGGTCTGGCCATCGGCACCGACGCCGACGGGCGCCACCACCGGCACGATATCCGCGCCGATCAGCAGTTGCAGCACCCGCGGGTCCACCCGCTCCGGCTCTCCGACGAAGCCGAGGTCCAGCACCTTCTCGATGTTGCTGTCCGGGTCGCGATAGGTGCGGGTCAGCTTGCGCGCCTGGATCAGCCCGCCATCCTTGCCGGAAATGCCCACCGCCAGGGCGCCGGCGCGGGTGATGGAGGAGGCGACCTGCTTGTTCACCGGGCCGGCCAGGACCATCTCGACCACGTCGAGCATTTCCTCATCCGTCACGCGCAGCCCCTGGACGAAGGTGGACTTCACGTTCAGGCGCTTCAGCATGGCGTTGATCTGCGGCCCGCCGCCATGGACCACCACGGGGTTCACGCCCACCTGTTCCAGCAGTGCGATGTCGCGGCCGAAGCGGAGGGCCGTCTCCTCCTCCCCCATCGCGTGGCCGCCATACTTCACCACCACGATCTGGTCGTCGTAGCGCTTCAGGAAGGGCAGCGCGCCGGCGAGGATCGCCATCTGGTCGAGCGCGTCGTCGGTCATGGTCAGGCGTCCCCGGTCGGCTCCGGGGCCATGTCGCCGCGGGCGGCGCGGTTTGCGGCCTTCCGCCCGCAGGGTCAAGCCCGCCCGTGGCGTGACGCCCCGGGCGGGCCTTCGCCTATCGCGTGATTATCGCGCCTCGATGCCGCGCGGGGTGGCGACGATCTCGGAGGCCTCGCAGATGTTCACCCGCATGACCTCGGCGGTCTCGCCATTGGCCCAGACCACCTTGAAGTCATAGGCACCGCCACGGCCGCCCGGGGTGAAGGACATGCTGCGGCCGTTCGGCAGCACATTCTCGCCGAGCCGGTCGCGGCCCCAGTTGGAATTGCTGGAGGGGCCGAAATAGAACTCGTTCACCTGGGCGCCGGAGCTGTTGCGCAGGGTGAAGCGGGTGTCGCATTGCGCGAAGGCAGGCGCGGCGGTTGCCGCCATGAGGGCGGTGGCGAGGAGCAGGCGTCGGAACATGGAGAATGGGTCCTTGGGCGGCAGGGTCGGCATCCCGGGAATCGGGAACACGCCGCCAGAACCCTGCACCAAACCCCTTTAAACGGGGCTGAAGGCCCCGCCTAGGTCTTCAACCCAGGCGCGCCACCGCCGCCAGCTCCGCACGCAGTTCTGGAATGCCCTGGCCGGTCTCGCTGCTGGTCACCAGCATCAGCGGATGGGCAGCGGTGCGCTTCTTCACCAGCGCCTCCAGCTCCCGGATCCGCTTCTCCAACTGGGCCTTCTTCACGTCATCGACCTTGGTGATGCAGATCTGGAAGGCGACCGCCGCATCCGACAGCAGCTCGATCGCGGCGCGGTCGGCGGGCTTGATCTCGACCCGGGCATCCATCAGCAGCAGCACGCGCCGCAGCGTCGGGCGGCCGCGCAGGAAGTCGAACATCAACCCTTGCCAGTCCTCCTTCAGCGTCTTGGAGGCCTTGGCATAGCCATAGCCGGGCATGTCCACGAGGGTGAGCTGGCCCTCGTCGCAGCGGAAGAAGTTGAGTTGCCGCGTGCGCCCCGGCGTCACGGAAACCCGCGCCAGCGCCTTCTGCCCGGTCAGGGCATTCAGCAGGGACGACTTGCCGACATTCGACCGGCCGCAGAAGGCCACCTCCGGCCCCGTCATCGGGGGGAGCTGGTTGATGGCCTGGGAGGCGTAGAAGAAGGTGCAGGGCCGCGCGAAAAGCAGCCGCCCGGCCTCGATCAGGCCGGCGCGCTGCTCGTCATCCACCGCTTCCGCCAAGCCACCCGGCGGAAGCGTCACCGGGGTGCCGGAGGGGGTGGTGATGGTCACTTCTTGCCCTTCGGTGCCGGCTTCGCCGCGATGGCGGCCGCCGGCTTCGGCGGCGACGTCACGGCCGGCGCGCGGGCCTGGCGCTTCTTGTCCATCTGCATGATCCAGTACTGCTGGGCGATGGAAAGCAGGTTGTTCCAGGTCCAGTAGATCACCAGGCCGGCCGGGAAGCTGGCCAGCATGAAGGTGAAGATCAGCGGCATCCAGGCGAAGATCTTGGCCTGGATCGGGTCCGGCGGCGTCGGGTTCAGCTTGAACTGCAGGAACATCGTGATGCCCATGGCGATCGCCCAGGCCGGCATGTGCAGGAAGCTGGAAAGCTGGGTCGGGTCGTAGGGCAGGATCCCGAACAGGTTGAACAGGTTGGTCGGATCCGGCGCGGAGAGGTCACGGATCCAGCCGAAGAAGGGCGCGTGCCGCATCTCGATGGTGACGAACAGCACCTTGTACAGGGCGAAGAACACCGGAATCTGGAGCAGGATGGGCAGACAGCCGGAGGCCGGGTTCACCTTCTCCGCCCGGTACAGCGCCATCATCTCCGACTGCGCCTTGGCCGGGTCGTCCTTGTAGCGTTCCTTCACCTCCGTCATCTTCGGCGCCAACACCTTCATGCGGGCCATGGAGGTGTAGGCCTTGCTGGCCAGCGGGAAGAAGGCCGCCTTCAGCGCCAGCGTGAAGATCAGGATGGCCACGCCGAAATTGCCGAAGATGCCGAACAGCCAGTCGATGGCATAGAAGAACGGCTTGGTGATCCAGTAGAACAAGCCGAAGTCGATCGCCTTGTCGAAACCCTCGATGTTCAGGTTGTCGGCATAGCCATCCAGCAGGCGCACTTCCTTGGCGCCCGCGAACAGGCGGGTGGCAAGGCCGGCCTCGGCGCCGGCGGCCACGCTCTGCGGCGCGGGCGGGGCCATGTCGACCTGCCAGCGATCCTGGCCACCTTCCGCCGAATGGCGGTAGGCGGCGCGGATCGGGGTCGCCTGGCTCATCGGCGTCAGCGCGGTCAGCCAGTACTTGTCGGTGAAGCCGATCCAGCCACCGGTGCTTTCCTGCTCCATGGCCGGGCCACGGCGGCGCTCCGCCTCCGACTTCGCGTCGCTGTACTTCCACTCGATCAGGCGTTCACCGAGCACGCCCGTGAAGCCTTCGTGAAGGATTAAGAAGCCGGCGGTGGCCGGCGTGCGCTCACGCCGCACCCGGGCCCAGGGCAGCACCTGTACGGGCTCGGCCGCGCTGTTGCGTAGGCTCTGCTCGGCGGTGAGCATGAAATCCTCATCGATGCCGAGGCGGATGCTGAATTCCTGGCCCTGGCCGTTGTTCCAGCGCAGGGTGACGGGGGTGGCGGGCGTCAGGTTGGTGCCGTCGGCGGTCCAGTCGGTGTCCGGGCCGGGCACGGCGGTGCGGCCATCGGCGGCGGTCCAGCCCCACTGGGCGAAATAGGGGTTGGCATCGCTGCGCGGCGCCAGCAGGCGCACCAGCGGGCTGCCGGCTTCGACCGTTTCCCGATATCCGCGCAGCACGGCGTCATCCAGCCGCGCGCCGCGCAGGCTGATGCTGCCTTCCAGGCGCGGATTCTCGATGCGGATGCGCTGTTCGGCCGGCAGGCCCGGCGTCGCCGTGGCCTGGGCCGCGCCGGGTGCGCCGGGCTGGACGAGTGCCGCGCCACCGGCCGGCACCGGCAGCGGCACGGCCGCGTCGGGGGAGGCCGGGGTGGCGGCCGGGGCCTGGGCGGCGATCTCGGCCTGGCGGCGCTGTTCCGCCTCGCGCTGCGGACGGTTCCACAGGTCGAACAACAGCAGGATGCCGACCGACAGGGCGATGGCGGCGAGGAGACGCTTCTGATCCATGACGGCCTGATTCAGCCTTTCGTCGGGTCCGGGACGGCGTGCGACGCCTCGGTGCCCTTCGGAGTGGGGGGCGGGACCGGGTCATAGCCACCCGGATGCCAGGGGTTGCAGCGCAGAATGCGGCGGGCGGTCAACCAGCTACCGCGCAGGGCGCCGTGTTCGGCCACCGCTTCCAGCCCGTATTCGCTGCAATGCGGGTAGAAACGGCAATTGCAGCCGATGATCGGCCGCAAGGTGAGCTGATAGGTGCGGATCGCGCCGCGCAACAGATGCTGCTGCGGGGTCATTCGGGCGGCTTCGCGGTCTCGGCCGGCGTCACACCACCAGTAACGCCGCCTTGGCGCAGGGCGCCGCGCAGGTCGCCGACAAGCTGGGCGAAGTTGCGTTCCGCCGTCGCTTCCCGCCCGATCAGCACCAGGTCGAAGCCCGGTGGCGCGCCTTCGCCCAACAGCAGCCGCGCCGCTTCCCGCAGCCGCCTTTTGGTGCGGTTGCGGATCACGGCGTTGCCGATCTTCTTGGTCGCGGTGAAGCCGACGCGCAGCGGACCCTCGGTCCCCCGCAGCACCTGCAACACCAGCCCAGGCCTGGCCGCGCGCTGTCCGCGCGAGGCCACCAGCTTGAACTCGCGGCGAATTTTCAGACGAGGCGGGCGCGCCGGCATGGCACAGATCGGGCCCGCCCGGCGCTCAGGCCGAGAGCTTCTTGCGGCCCTTGGACCGCCGATTCGCCAGCACATTGCGCCCGCCGACCGTCGCCGTGCGGGCGCGGAAACCATGACGGCGCTTCCGGACGAGCTTCGAGGGCTGATAAGTACGCTTCACGACACACTCCCGCGGGCTCCGGCCCAGTTGGCCAGGGACGTCCCTGGCCCGGCTGACCGGCTGATCTCAGAAAAACGAATGGCCGGCGGCGGCTGGAGGATTCTGGAGGAACCTCGGAAGCTGCCCCGGCGAAGGCCCGGACGTATAGGGAAGCGCCACCCCTGCCGTCAACCACGCGGATCGGGCACAAGGCGCAACCGGACCAGACGATACATCACACGATACATAAGGAGGCCCCTCGCCCATGCCCGATTTCGACCTGGTGGTGATCGGCGCCGGCGCCGCGGGCCTGTCCGTGGCGGCCATCGGCGCCGGACTCGGCCTGAAGGTGGCGCTGATCGAGCGTGGCCGGATGGGCGGCGACTGCCTGAATTTTGGCTGCGTCCCCTCCAAGGCCCTGCTCGCCGCCGCCCATGCCGCCGCCAGCGCCCGCCGCGCCGGCCGATTCGGCATCCGCCTGCCGGAGCCCGAGATCGACTGGAAGGCGATCCGCGCCCATGTGAGGGGCGCCATCGACCATATCGCCCCCATCGACTCGGAGGCGCGCTTCCGCGGCATGGGGGTGGAGGTGATCCACGCCTCCGCCCATTTCGTCGCCCCCGACACCATCGAGGCCGCCGGCCGCAGGCTGAGCTTCCGCCGCTGCGTCATCGCCGCCGGCAGCCAGGCCATCGTTCCCGACATCCCCGGCCTCGGCCCGGTGCCCTGGCTGACCAATGAGACGATCTTCGAGCTGGAAGAACCGCCGGGGCATCTGATTATCCTCGGCGGCGGCCCGATCGGGCTGGAGATGGCCCAGGCCCATGCCCGGCTCGGCTGCCTGGTGACCGTGATCGAGGCCGGGCGGATCGCCGGGCGGGACGATGCGGAACTGGCCGATGGCCTGCGCCGGTCGCTCACCGCCGATGGCGTAACGCTGCTGGAGGGCCGCAAGCTGACCCGCCTCGCCGTCGACCGCGCTGCGGATGGCGGGCCGGGCCTGATCGCTGTGCTGGAGGATGGGCAGGAGATCGGCGGCACCCATCTGCTGCTGGCCGTCGGCCGCGCGCCACGTCTGGCCGGGCTGGACCTTGCCGCCGGGCAGGTGGCCTCGACGAAGCTCGGCATCACCACCGATGCCGGGCTGCGCTCCACCACCAATCGCCGCGTCTTCGCGGCGGGCGACATCGCCAACCCGCAGGGCATCGGCCCGCGCGCCTTCACCCATGTGGCGTCCCAGCATGCCGGCATCCTGGCACGGCGGGTGATGTTCCGGCTGCCCGCCAAGGTGGACTACGCCGCCCTGCCCCGCGTCACCTATACCGATCCGGAACTGGCCCAGGTGGGCATGACGGAGGAGGAGGCGCGCGCCGCCGGCCACGACATCCGCATCCTGCGCTTCCCCGTCGCCGAGACCGACCGCGCGGTGGCGGAGGGCATCGAGGCGGGCCTCGCCAAGCTGGTGGTGACGCCCAAGGGCAAGCTGCTGGGCGCGGGCATCCTGGCGCCGCATGCGGGGGAGATGGCCGGCACCTTCGGGCTGATGATCGGCCGCAAGCTGCCGCTTTCCGCGCTCGCCGGGCTGGTGCTGCCCTATCCGACCCTAGCCGAGGCGGCGAAACGCGCCGCCAGCGATTTCTACACGCCGAAACTGCTCTCGCCCCTGGTCAAGCGCGTTGTCGGCTTGCTCCGGCGCCTGCCGTGAGCGACCCTGGCCCCCAAGATGCTGCAATGCGGGAAGAACCCATGATGACCATGACACGGAAGCTGGAGGGCCGGACGGCCCTGGTGACGGGCTCGACCTCCGGCATCGGGCTGGCGATCGCGCTGGGTTTTGCCGAATCCGGCGCCAAGGTGATGCTGAACGGCTTCGGCAAGCCCGAGGAGATCGCCGCCGCCCGCGCCAAGGTCGGCGCCGCGATGGGCGTGGCGGAGTCGCCCTATTCCCCGGCCGACATGTCGAAGCCGGAGGAAATCCGCGCCATGGTCGCCGCCTGCGAGGCGGAGCTCGGCGCCTGCGACATCCTGGTGAACAATGCCGGTATCCAGTTCGTCTCGCCGGTGGAGGAGTTTCCAGACGACAAGTTCGACCGGATCATCGCCATCAACTTCGTCTCCAACTTCCACGCCATCAAGGCGGCGCTGCCGGGGATGAAGGCGCGGGGCTTCGGGCGCATCGTCAATGTCGCCTCCGCCCACGGGCTGGTCGCCAGCCCCTTCAAGACGGCCTATGTCGCCGCCAAGCATGCGGTGGTCGGGCTGACCAAGTCGGTGGCGCTGGAAATCGCGCGCAGCCCCGTCACCTGCAACGCCATCTGCCCCGGCTTCGTCCGCACCCCGCTGGCCGAGGCGCAGGTGAAGCCGCTGGCCGAGAAGCATGGCGTGTCGGAGGACAAGGCCCTGACCGACTACCTGCTCGACCGCCAGCCGACCAAGCGCTGGGTGGAGGTCGAGGAAGTGGCGGAGATGGCGCTTTATCTGTGCGGCCCAAACAGCGGCAGCGTGAACGGCACGGCGCTGTCCATCGATGGCGGCTGGACGGCGCAGTGATTGTTAAGGGGACCGCGGCAGCAAGGATTTATTGCGGGCTTCGGCGCCATCTTCCCAACGCGCACCCGCGGCAAAGCCCCCCTCACCCAACGTCGGACGCATGCGTCCGACCCCCCCTTCGGGTGGAGGGGGCCTGTTCGCACGGCCGGAACACCGCCCCATGATCGAGAACGAGTTCCGCGCGGAGGCGGCCGATACGCTCGGTGCGGCCGGCGCCACCCCTGCCCCCACGCCGCGCCCGTCCCGCCCCGCCCCGACGACCCGCCGCATCAACCTCGCTTTGCAGGGCGGCGGCACCCATGGCGCCTTCACCTGGGGGGTGCTGGAGCGGCTGCTGGAGGATGAGCGGCTGGAATTCGAGGCGGTCTCCGGCACCTCCGCCGGCGCCATGAATGCGGCCATCTTCGTCCAGGGCCTTTGCGAGGGCGGCCGCGATGGCGCGCGCCAGGCGCTCGACCGCTTCTGGCGCAATGCCGCCGGGCGCATGGCCAACAGCCCCTTGCAGAACACGCCGCTGGAAAAGGCGATCTGGGGCCATGACCTGACCTGGTCCTTCGCCTACCAGGCCTTCGAGACGCTGACCCGCGTTATGTCGCCCTACCAGCTCAACCCCACCCCCTATGAATTCAACCCGCTGCGGCAGGTGCTGGACGAGGAGATCAAGCCGGACATCCTGCGGCACGGAAAGGGGCCGAAGCTGTTCATCTCCGCCACCTCCGTCCGCACCGGCAAGCCCCGGGTCTTCGCGCGGGAGGAGGTGACGGTCGATACGCTGCTCGCCTCCGCCTGCCTGCCGCAATTCTTCAAGGCGGTGGAGATCGATGGCGAGCCCTTCTGGGATGGCGGCTATCTCGGCAATCCGGCGCTCTGGCCGCTCTATGAACAGGGCGGGCCGCCGGACATCGTGCTGGTGCAGCTCAACCCCATCGTGCGGGACGAGCTGCCGACCCGGCCGACCGAGATCGTCAACCGGCTGAACGAGATCAGCTTCAATGCCTCCCTGATGGCGGAAATGCGCGCCATCGACTTCGTGCAGCGGCTGCTGGAGGCCGGGCGGCTGGAGCAGCCGCGCTACCGCAAGCTGTTCGTCCATTGCATCGAGGACGAGGCGCGGATGCGCGACTTCAAGCTCAGCACCAAGCTGAACGGGGACTGGGAGTTCCTGACCACGCTGAAGCGCTATGGCCGGGAAGCCGCGGATGGCTGGCTGCGCGACCATTTCGACAAGCTGGGCAAGGAAAGCAGCGTCGATATCCGGGAACGGTTCCTGTAGCACCCCAAACCCCCACCGGATTGACATAAAGTATACTTTTCAGGCTGGGAATCACCCCCGCTGCACCCCTATTCTCCGGTCGCGCGTGAACGACCGGAGCAGCCCATGCCCAGAGTCACCCTGCCCGTGCCGGCGACCGCGCGGCCATGATCTGGCCGCGGCGCGCGCCGTTACGGTCGCCGGCCCTATCGGCTCCGCCTATGGAGCCGAAAGGGCCTTCGGATTGGAGGCAAGGCGCGGCGAAGCGCTTGATCCACCCAGCAAATGGCTTGGGAGATCAGGCAGTGAACGACACCAACAACCGCTCCGGACATTGGGACCTGGACATGCTGATGCCGGAGCTTCCGGCGCAGGGACGCTGGCGTGGCGGGCCGGTGAACCACCGGCTGCGGCCGGGCAGCGAGACCCAGGTCTGGCACCCCGGCGAGGGTGACCTGCTCATCCGCGCGGTGGACGGGGTGCGCACCCTGCGGCTGGAGGATACCGACCGCACGCTCCAGCAGATCCTGGAGGCCATCAGGACCGAACCCGGTTCCGCCGCCCCGCGGCTGATGCTGGGCGAGATCGTGATGGAGGGGGTGAAGGGCCGGATCGAGCTTGGGGAGGAGATCATCCGCTTCGCCGGCATCCAGCGCGTGGTGATCGGCGGCTACAGCGCCTATCCGACCCGGTCGGCCTGAACCGCCAGCAGGCGCGCCGGCCGCCCCCGCCGCACCAGCAGGATGGCGTGCTGGCGGAAGCGCCGGGCGAGCACAAGCAGGCGGCGCGGATCGCCCGCCAGCAACAGATGGTGCTCCGCCCAGCGCCCGGCACGGCCGAAGCCCTCGGCCAAAACCGGGCCGTGCGACGCCTGACGCAGCCGGTCCTGCATCCGCCGGTTCCAGCCCGGCGGCATGCGCCGGCTGCGTGGGTTCCAGGCGGTGATGAAGGCGGCCTCGCCTGCCCTGGCGCTGGCCAGCAGCGAATCGATCCCGCGGCTGCGCCGGCCGACCCGCGCCACGACGCCGGCGGCCTCATAGCTTGTGGCCCGAAAGGCGCGCAGCAGCCGGGGCGTCATGTCAGGTGCAGCAGCAGGCCCTTGAGATAGGCGCTTTCCGGCAGGCCCGGATGCACGGGATGGTCCGGCCCGGCGCCGACGGTGGCCAGCAGCCGCGCCTCCCGCTTCGCCTTATGGACGCCCCAGCCCACCGCATCGGTGAAATCCCCGGGCGAGACGTGGTGGGAGCAGGAGGCGATGAACAGGATGCCGTCCGGCGCCACCAGCCCCGCCGCCAGCCGCGCCAGCTTGCCATAGCCACGCAGCGCCGCCGGCTGGTCCTTGCGGGTCTTGGCAAAGGCTGGCGGGTCGGCCACCACCACCTCGAATTTCCGGCCGCTGGCGGCCATTTTTTCCAGGTGTTCCAAGGCCTCCGCCTTCAGGGGCGTGACGCGCTCGGCGAGGCCGGCCAGGCGGGCGGCCTGCATGGCGTGGTCCAGCGCGTGTTCGCTGCGATCGAGCAGCGTGACCTCCCGCGCCCCGGCCGCGGCCGCCGCCAGGCCGAAGCCGCCGGTGTGGCAGAAGGCGTCCAGCATGCTGCGCCCGGCGCAAAGCCGCGCCACCATGGCGCGATTGGCGCGCTGGTCGAAGAACCAGCCGGTCTTCTGGCCGCCCAGCAGGTCCACCGGAAAGCGCAGGCCGGAGTCCTCGACGGTCGCCGTCCCCTCCCCCTGCAAGGCGGTGACCGATTCGGCCAGCCCCTCCAACTTCCGCACGGCGCTGTCGTTGCGGGCGACGATCAGGCGCGGCGCGAACAGGGCGTTCAGCGCGGCGACGAGGTGCGGCGTAGCGGCGTCCATCCCGGCGGTATTGGCCTGGATCGCCACCGCATCGCCGTAGCGGTCGATGATGAGGCCCGGCAGGCCATCGGCCTCGGCATGGACCAGCCGGTAGAAGGGCGTGTCGAACAGCCGTTCCCGCAGCGCCAGGCAGGCCGCCAGCCGCGCCTGGAACCAGGCGGCGTCGATGTTGGCGGCAGGGTTGGCATCCAGCCGGCGGGCGGCGATCAGGCTGTGCGGGTTGAAGTGCCAGACGCCGTGCTTCACGCCGTCATCGCCTTCCAGCCGCGCCGGGGTGCCGGGCGGCAAAGCGCGCAGCGCCGGGGTCATGGCGATCTCATTGGAGAAGGCCCAGGGGTGGCCGGCCTTCACGCGGCGGTCGCCGCCGGGGGCCAGGTGGATCAGGGGGGTGTCGGTCATGCCCCGCCTATGCCCCGATCAGCCGCGGACTGCCAGTATGACACCCCCGATGGTCAGCGACAGCGCCGCCACCTCCCGCAGCCCCAGCGGCTCCCCCAGCAGCAGCGCGGCGCTGGCCACGCCGATCACCGGGGTCAGCAGGGTGCCGGAGGAAGCCGCCGCCGCCGGCAGGCGCCGCAGCGCCGCGAACCAGGCCAGGTAGCACAGCCCCAGCGGCCCCACCCCGCCATAGACCATCACCGCCCAGTCCCAACCGGACAACCCGGAAAAATCCGGCGTCTCGAAGATCAGCGCGCCGGCCAGCAGCGGCGTGCAGCCGACCAGAAGCTGCCAGGCGACGGAGGTGGTGGGCGGCAGCGCCAGCGGCCAGCGCTTGGTGACGACCGTGCCGAGCGAGAACAGCACCGCCCCCGCCAGCGCCGCCGCCACGCCGGGCAGCTTGGCCAGCCCCACATCCAGCCCCGGCCCCACCACCAGCACCACCAGCCCGCAAAAGCCCAAGGCCAGGGCCGCGAGGCGCCGCCGGCTCGGCGGTTCCCCCAGCACCAGCCAGGCGAGCAGGGAGGTCCAGACCGGCATGGTGTAGCAGACGATCGTCGCCTCCCCCGCCGCGAGCCAGAGCAGGGAGAAGGTGGCCATGCCCATCCAGGCGGTGACATTGAGCAGGCTCGCCGCCACCAGCCGCGGCCAGAGCGCCCGCGGCACGGCAAGCCTCTCCCCCTTCACCGCCGCGATGGCGAACAGAAGAGAAATGCCGAGCACGGCGCAGACCACGCGCATCGAAAAGGGCGGCAGCACGCCCAGCAGCAGCTTCATCGAGGGCCAGTTGAAGCCCCAGCCGATGACGGTCACCAGCAGCAGCGCGAGCCCGCGCGGATCGAGCCTCTGCGCCAGGGGGGTGGTCAATCGAGGTAGTCCGGCTCCTCTTTCGCCAGCCGGCGCTTGATGCTCTCCAGGTGCAGCATGGCGCTTTCCCGGTCGCCGAGGCGCATCTGGTCATAGGTCTTCCGCGCGAGCTCCGGCGGCACCGGCTTCAGCGGCCGGCCGGTGGACAGCGCCAGGCGCTGCGCCTCCGCCGCGCGTTCCAGATAGTACAGGTCGTCCCAGGCCTCGGCAGCGGTGGCGCCGACCACCATCACGCCGTGGTTCTTCATGAAGACGATGTCGGCATCGCCGATGGAGGCGGCGATGCGGTCGCCCTCCGTCTCATCCAAAGCGAGGCCGTTATATTCCTCATCCACCACGGTGCGGCCGTAGAATTTCAGCGCGGATTGTCCGGCCCAGGCCAGCGGCGGGCCTTCCAGCATGGCGAGCGCCGTCGCATTCGGCATATGGGTGTGGAAGGCCGCCTTGGCGCGCGGCAGGTTCTTGTGGACCCGGGCATGGATGTAGAAGGCGGTGGCCTCCGGCACGCCATCGCCGGCCACCACATTGCCCTGGTAGTCGCAGACCAGAAGGCGGGAGGCGGTGACCTCGGCAAAGGCCCAGCCATAGGGGTTCACCAGGAACAGGTCGTCCCGCCCCGGCACGACCAGGGAAAAGTGGTTGCAGATGCCCTCATGCATGCCGAGGCGCGCGGCCATGCGGAAGCAGGCGGCGAGATCGACCCGCGCGGCGCGCACCGCATCGGCATCAAGCTCCGAATTGCGCAGGATGGCGGGGGCGGCGTTCAGCGCATGCGCCATGGCGGAGGCCCTTTCCAGGTGAGGCCGTGATGATTCGCAGGACCCGCGATGCCCCGCAAGCCCGTGATCTGGCCAAGCGCGGCATTCCGTCGCAGATCAGGGGTGGCAGACGGGAGACAGGGCGATGAGCGGCACCAACCAGCGGATCGACGGCAAGCGCCTCTGGGACAGCCTGATGGCCATGGCCCGCCACGGCGCGACGCCCAAGGGCGGGGTCCGGCGGCTGACTCTGACCGCCATCGACAAGGCCGCCCGCGACGATTTTCGCGCGCAATGCGAGGCGCTGGGCCTGACGGTGCGGGTGGACGCCATCGGCAACATGTTCGCCCGCCGCGAGGGCCGCGACCCCAACCGCCTGCCCGTGCTGTTCGGCAGCCACCTGGACAGCCAGCCCTCGGGCGGAAAATACGACGGCGCGCTCGGCGTGATGGCGGGGATGGAGGTGATGCGCACGCTGCACGACCTCAACATCACCACCGAGGCGCCGCTGGAGCTGGTGAACTGGACCGATGAGGAAGGCAGCCGCTTCGGCCTGTCGCTGATGGGCAGCGGCACCTGGGCCGGAATCTATCCCATCGCACGCAGCTACGCCCTGCCCGACCAGCAGGGCGTCACCGTGGAACAGGCGCTGAAGGAAATCGGCTACCAGGGCGAGCACCCCGCCGCCCCCTTCCCGGCCGATGCCTATTTCGAACTGCATATCGAACAGGGCCCGATCCTGGAGAAGGAAGGCCGCCAGATCGGCATCGTCACCGGCGCCCAGGCTCAGGTCTGGTGGGATGCGCGCATCATCGGCCAGGACAGCCATGCCGGCACCACGCCGCCCTCCGCCCGGCGCGATGCGCTGGTCGCCGCCGCGCAGGTGATTTCCCTGGTCGATGGGCTGATGCGCGACAGGGGCGAGGATGGCCGCGGCACGGTGGGCTTCCTGAAGGTCGAGCCCAACAGCCGCAACGTCATCCCCGGCGAGGTCAGCTTCTCCATCGAATTCCGTCACCCGGACAGCGCCGATATCGCCGGCCTCGCCCGCGATTTTCCGACCATGGCCGCGGCGGTGGTAGCAGAGACCGGCTGCAGGCTGGAACTCACCCAGGTGCTGCATTACGACGCGCAGCCCTTCGACGCGGACTGCGTCGCCCTGGTGGAACAGGCCGCGCGGCGCTGCGGCTACCCCGCGCGGCGCATGGTCTCCGGCGCCGGGCATGATGCCGTCTATGTCGCGCGGCGCATGCCGGCGGCGATGATCTTCTGCCCCTGCAAGGACGGCCTCAGCCACAACGAGATGGAGAGCATCGAACCGGAGGAGGCCGAGGCTGGCTGCCAGGTGCTGTTCGAGGCGGTGGTGGCGCGGGCCAATCGCCCCGGCGCGTAGTGCCTTTTTTCTGCCGCCCTCGCGCAAACTTCACGTGATCGCGACGCCGGAGGCGGCCATGTGCTGGGGCTCATTCCGTGGAGAGCCGGACCCTTATGAATCCCACCACGTGGCCCCGCCCGGCCCAGATCGTCTCGGGCCTCCTGCTGCTGTTCGGCCTGATCGGCTGGATCACCGTGACCACCGTCAGTGCCGATCTCCGCGCCGCGCGCCAGGCCTCCGAGCGCAGCGAGACCCGCCGCGGCGAGCTGGAGACGGCGCTGAATGCCGAGCGCCGCGCCAGCGGCGGCCTGCCCGCCATCCAGGCGCAGAGCCGCCAGGCGGAGGAAGCCCGCACCGCTGCCGAGGCCCGCGCGCGCCAGCTCACCACCGAGGCCAATGAGGCCGAGCAGCGCCTGACCACGCTGCGCCAGGAGGCCGAGGCGGCCGAGCAGGGCCGCGCCGCCGCCACCCAGGCTCTGGAACAGGCCCAGCAGGCCCGCGCCACCGCGGCGCAGGAGGTCGAGCAGCTTCAGGCGCGCGGCACCGAGCTGACGCAATCCGTCACCACCGCCGAAACCCGCCTCGCCGAGCTGACCCGCCAGGTGGAACAGGCGGAGACGGCGCAGCAGCAGGCCGCCGCCGGCCGTGACTCCACCACCGAGGCTTTGCGCGCGCTGGAGGCCCGGCAGGCCGAGCTGACCGCCGGCGTGCAATCCGCCGAGGCTCGCCTCACCGAGCTCGCCGCGGAGGCCGGCCGGGCGCAGGAGGCCCTGACCACCAACAACGCGGAACTTGCCGGCGCCGAGCAGCGTCTGAGCGGCCTGCGCGACCAGGCGGCGCTGCTGGAAACCGACCTGGGCGCCCGCCGCTCGGCGCTTTCCGAGGTGCAGAGCCGGCTGGACCAGGCCACCCAGGGCGCCGAGCAGACGGCCAGCCGCCTGTCCTCCGCGCGTGAGGAGCTGGCCGCCGTGACGCGGGAGGCCGGGGAGGCCCGCCAGCGCCTGGCCACCCTGCGCCAGGAGACCACGACCGCCGAGACCACCCGCGACCAGGCCCGCCAGGGCGCGCAGCGCGCCGAGGCCGAGGCCAGCCGCCTGAACGAGACGCGCGACACCGCCACGCGCAATGCCGAGCAGGCCGAGCGCCGGCTGGAGGAGGCGTCCACCCGCCTGCGCGCCGAGGAACAGCGCCTGACCGGCCTGACCGCCAATGTGGAAACACAGACCCGCCGCCTGGCCGAACTGCGCCAGCAGACGGAACAGGCCGGCACGGCCCTGGCCGAGCGCCAGCGCGCGGCCGCCGAGGCGGCACGGCAGGTGACGGCGCTGGGCGAACAGGTGCGCCAGGCGGAGGCCACCCTCGCCCGGCTGCGCGAGACGGCGGCTGAGCAACAGCGTGCCGCCCAGCCGGCCCCGGAGCCGGCGCCCCGACCGGCGAACTGACTGGCGGCCCAAAAGCCCTCTCCCCCCGGCGGGGGAGAGGGTTGCGTGAAGGGGGCCTAACCGTTTCGTCGGTCCCTGCCCCCTTCGGTCGTCACGCCTAGGCCTGTGGACTGTTGAGCTGCGGGCGCGTCCGGCGGTGCTTTTCCGCGCTGGCCGCATAACGGCCCCAACGGTCCACGACCCTAGCCTACCAGCTTCGCCAGCACCCAGGCGCCGCCCGTCGCGGCGGCGCCGATGGCCAGGGCCCGCGCGGCGCCGCCCAGTGGCGGCAGGCCCTGCGCGGCGGCTCGCAGCCCGCCCAGCGCGCAGAGCGCCAGCCCGCCGAGGCCCCAGGACCAGGCGAGCGCGCCCTGCCATCCCAGCAGATAGGGCAGCATCACCAGCAGCCCGGCCAGGACCATGGCGGCGCCGCCGGCCAGGGCCGTCCGGTCGGCGCGGATCGGATCGGGCTCCGACAGGTCCAGCTCGAAGCGCATCATGAAATCAACCCAGCGGCGGCGGTCACTGGCGATCGCCTCCACCGCATCGCGCAAAATATCGCCGCGCACGCCGTAGCGGTGCAGGATCGCCGCGACCTCCCAACGTTCCCGATCCGGGTAGAGGTGGCTCTCCTGCTCCTCCCGCAGCCGCTCCGCCTGATAATGCGCGGCGGCGTCACGCGACGCGAAGCTGCCGGACAGGCCGGCGCCGAGGCCGCAGGCCAGCGCCAGCGCCACCCCGGCCGCGCCCGTCACCGCGGGCGCCACGCCGAGCGCCGTCAAGGCCGCACCGAGCGCCACTGGAAGGACCAGCCCCGCCATCGCAGCCTCCGTCACCCCCCGCGCCAGGGCGCCGGCCAGCACATGGCCTTCCTCATGCGGCGGGCCGGGCGGCATGGGGGGCAGGCCATCGCGGCTGGGCTCGTGGCGCGACGCCTCGGCGGTGGGTGCGGTCAGCATGGCGGGACATTAGCGGCGCCGAAGCCGCCATGTCACGTGTCTTGCAGCCCTCAAGATCCTGGGAATAAAGGAGAAATCGGGAATGCGACGCATCCTCAGCGCGTCTCGATCGCGCCCGGCCGGGTGCTTCCGTCCGCCGTCCCCGCAAGGGCACGGCTGCTCGGGTTGTCGCGGCCGCTGGCCCTGTCTATAGCGACGCAGCCGGAGGACGATCTTGGCCACCACCGAACCCGATACCCAGCCCCGTACCGAGCCAACACCCGCCCAGGCGGCACAGGCTTTACTGCTTGCCCGCCCCGCCAGCGAGGAACGCCGGATGGCCGATGCCATCCGCGCGCTCGCCATCGATGCGGTGGAGCAGGCCAAATCCGGCCATCCCGGCATGCCGATGGGCATGGCCGATGTGGCCACCGTGCTGTTCAGCCGCTTCCTGAAATACGATGCCGCCGATCCGCGCTGGCCGGATCGCGACCGCTTCGTGCTCTCGGCCGGCCATGGCTCGATGCTGCTCTATTCCCTGCTGCACCTGACGGGGCAGGAGGGGATGTCCATCGAGGACATCAAGAACTTCCGGCAATTGCACTCCCCGGCCGCCGGCCATCCGGAATATGGCGAGCATCCGGGCATCGAGACCACCACCGGCCCGCTCGGCCAGGGCATCGCCACCGCCGTCGGCATGGCGCTGGCGGAGCGGATGCTGGCGGCGCGCTTCGGCAAGTCGCTGGTCGATCACCGCACCTGGGTCATCGCCTCCGACGGTGACCTGATGGAGGGCATCAGCCACGAGGCGGCCTCCTTCGCCGGGCACATGAAGCTGGAACGGCTTTGCGTGCTGTATGACGACAACAACATCTCGATCGACGGCGATACGGCGATCTCACTGTCGGACGATGCGCTGAAGCGCTTCCAGGCCTATGGCTGGGCGACCCGCCGCGTCGATGGGCACGACCACGAACAGGTCGCGGCCGCGATGGCCTGGGCGATGCGCAACCGCAAGCCGACGCTGATCGCCTGCCGCACCATCATCGGCTTCGCCGCGCCCACCAAGGCCGGCACCGCGGCCAGCCACGGCGCCCCGCTCGGCAAGGCGGAGGCGGATGCGGCCAAGGCCGCGATGGGCTGGAACCACGGCCCCTTCGAGGTGCCGGAAGGGCTGAAGGCGCGCTGGGAAGATGCCGGCCGCCGTGGCGCCGGCACCCGCCGCTCCTGGCTGAAGCGCCTGGCCAACCATGCGCAGAAGGACGAGTTCGACCGCGCGATCTCCGGCCGCCTGCCGGAATCCTGGCACGAGCCGCTGGCCGCGCTGCGGGCGAAGCATGCCGAGGACCAGCCGAAGATCGCCACCCGCATCGCCAGCCAGCGCGCGCTGGAAGCCCTGGTGCCGGCGGTGCCGGAGATGGTGGGCGGCTCGGCCGACCTGACGGGGTCGAACAATACCAACGTCAAGGGCATCCCCGCCGTCTCCCCGGGCAATTATGCCGGCCGCTACATCCATTACGGCGTGCGCGAGCATGCCATGGCGGCGGCGATGAACGGCATGGCGCTGCATGGCGGGCTGATCCCCTATTCCGGCACCTTCCTGGTCTTCGCCGACTACCTGCGCCCTGCCCTGCGGCTGGCCGCGCTGATGCACCAGCGCGTCATCCATGTGCTGACGCATGACAGCATCGGCCTCGGCGAGGATGGCCCGACGCACCAGCCGGTGGAAACGCTGGCCTCGCTGCGCATCATCCCGAACCTCGTCACCTTCCGCCCGGCCGATGCGATGGAGACGGCGGAGTGCTGGGAGCTGGCGGTGAAGCGGGCCGATGGTCCCTCCGTCCTCGCGCTGTCGCGCCAGAACCTGCCGGCGCTGCGCAGCGACCATGGCGAGAATCGCTGCGCCCGCGGCGGCTATGTGCTGGCGGAATCCTCCGGCCCACGCCGCGCGACGCTGATCGCCACCGGATCCGAGGTGCATCTGGCCATCGCCGCACGGGCGACACTTGAAGCCGAGGGCATTCCCACCGCCGTCGTCTCCCTGCCGAGCTGGGAGCTTTTCGCCTTGCAGGATGAGGGCTACCGCACCCAGGTACTGGGCGATGTGCTGCGCGTCGGCATCGAGGCGGCGCTGCCCTTCGGCTGGGACCGCTGGCTGGGGCCGGAGGGTATCTTCATCGGCATGCAGGGCTTCGGCGCCAGCGCGCCGGCCGATGAACTTTTCCGCCATTTCGGCATTACCGCGGAGGCCACCGTGGCCGCCGTGAAGAAGCGTTTGGGCTGACAATAAGGGGATAGACGACGATGACGGTGAAGGTTGCCATCAACGGCTTCGGGCGCATCGGCCGCCTGGTGCTGCGCGCCATGATCGAGAGCAACCGCACCGACGTGGAATGCGTCGCGATCAACGACCTCGGCAGCGTCGAGGCGAATGCCCATCTGTTCCGCTATGACAGCGTCCATGGCCGCTTCCCCGGCGAAGTGGCTGTGGACGGCAACAAGCTGATCATCACGGCCAATGGCCGCACCTATGCGCCGATCGTCGTCAGCGCCGAGCGGGACCCGACCAAGGTGCCATTCCAGGGCGTCGACGTCGCCATGGAATGCACCGGCATCTTCACCGCCAAGGACAAGGCGAGCGCCCTGATCACCGCGGGTGCGCGCAAGGTGCTGATTTCGGCGCCTGGCGAGAATGCCGATGCAACCATCGTCTACGGCGTGAACCACCAGGTGCTGACGAAGGAGATGACGGTCGTCTCCAACGCCTCCTGCACCACCAACTGCCTGGCGCCGATCGCCAAGGTGCTGCATGACAATTTCGGCATCGTCCGCGGCTACATGGTCACCATCCACGCCTATACCGGCGACCAGAACACCGTCGACACGCTGCACAAGGACCTGCACCGCGCCCGCGCCGCGGCGGTCTCCGCCATCCCGACGAGCACCGGCGCCGCCAAGGCCGTGGGCCTGGTGATGCCGGAACTGAAGGGCAAGCTGGACGGAACCGCCATCCGCATCCCGACCCCCAACGTCTCCCTGGTTTCGCTCGACTTCGTGCCGGCCAAGACCGAGGGCCTGACGAAGGAGGCGATCAACGCGGTGATGAAGGCGGCCTCCGAGAGCGGCCCGCTGAAGGGCATCCTCGGCTACAACACGGCGCCGCTGGTCTCGATCGACTTCAACCATGACCCGCACAGCTCCACCTTCGACGCCACCCAGACCCAGGTGGTCGATGGCGGGCTGGTCCGCGTGATGTCCTGGTACGACAATGAGTGGGGCTTTTCCAATCGCATGTCGGACACGGCAGCGCTGTTCGGCAGCCTGTGAGCCTGCCGCCCGGCGCCTGGCGCCGGGCGAACTGGCGCCTCAGAACCGGCTGAGGCGCGTTCGGGACAGCTCGAAGCCGCGGCCCTCGGCGTTGATGCATTTGAGGCCCGTGCGTTCGGCGTGACAGGTCACGCCGACGCCATCCCAGCGGTCGCCATAGCGAAGCCGGCGCGCCCCACGGTTCACCACCGTGTCACCGGCACACAACACGCGAGAGGTGCCGCGCGCGGCCAGGCTATAGGCATGGCCCCAGTCGGTTTCGCAATCCGCCGGCTGCGGCGGCCTGGCGAAGGTGAAATCGACGAGATCGCAGCGCAGCGCATTCTCCTCCACCTCGCAGAAGACGTTGCCGGAGGGCATCTGGAACCCCTCCTGGGCCAATGCGGCAACCGGAAGGGCGAGCAGGGCAAGGGTGGCGGCAGCGAGGGGCCAGCGCATTATGTGTCCTTCGTGGTGACATCCCTATCCGACCTCCCCGGCTGGGGCGGGTCGAAGAGATGCCTGCACGGAACATTGTGGTGCCGGACAGCGGTGCAAGCGGGTTCTGCGACAGGCCTCAGAACAGGCCAAGGCGGCTGCGGGACAATTCCAGGCCACCCCCCTCCGCATTGACGCAGCGCAGGCCGCTGCGCTCCGCCTGGCAGGTCACGCCTGTCCCGTCCCAGCGCTGGCCATAGTTCAGCCGGGGCAGGCCGCGATTCACCACCAGATCCCCGGCGCACAGCACCTGCGCCCTGCCGCGGGCCGCGATGCCATAGGCATGGCCCCAGTCCGAATCGCAATCCTTCGGCGCGGCCGGCCGGGCGAAGCGGAATTCGATGATCTCGCAGCGCAACGCATTCTCCATCACCTCGCAGAGCACGTTGCCCGAGGGCAACTGGAAGCCCTGCTGAGCCGATGCTACGACCGGTTGGCCGAGCAGGGTGAAAGTGGCGGCAGCGATCAGCCAGCGCATCGTCTGTCCTTTCATGACCGAACCGTTGTTCACCACCACAGGTTGAGGAGAGCCGAAGCGATGTCGTTCCGGAAGATTGATTCGCTGGACGCCCAAGGCAAGCGCGTTCTGCTGCGCGCCGACCTGAATGTGCCCGTCCGCGACGGCGTCATCACCGACAACACCCGCATCGACCGCCTGGCGCCCACCATCCGCGAACTGGCCGAGAAGGGCGCGCGCGTCATCATCTGCAGCCATTTCGACCGGCCCAAGGGCAAGCGGGTGCCGGAGATGTCGCTGAAGCCGATGGTGGCGGCGCTGGCCACGGCGCTCGGCCGCCCGGTGGCCTGGGCCGAGGATTGCGTCGGGCCGGAGGCCGAGGCCGCCGCCGCCGCCCTGGCCGATGGCGAGGTGCTGCTGCTGGAAAACACCCGCTACCATGCGGGTGAGGAGAAGAACGACCCGGCACTGGCCGCCGGCCTGGCCAGGCTGGCCGATGTCTATGTGAACGACGCCTTCTCCGCCGCCCATCGCGCCCATGCGAGCACCGAAGGCGTGGCCCATCTGCTGCCCGCCTATGCCGGCCGGCTGATGGAGGCCGAGTTGAAAGCGCTGGATGCGGCGCTCGGCAATCCGGCGCGGCCGGTGGTCGCCATCGTCGGCGGGGCCAAGATCTCTACCAAGCTGGAACTGCTGGGCAACCTGACCCGCAAGGTCAATGTGCTGGTGATCGGCGGCGCCATGGCCAATACCTTCCTGGCCGCCCAGGGCCACGCCATGGGCCGGTCGCTCCAGGAAGCGGAGATGCATGACACGGCGCGGACCATCATGGCCGAGGCCAAGGCCGCCAATTGCGAGATCCTCCTGCCGGTCGACCTGGTGGTCGCCGGCGAATTCGCCGCCCAGGCGCCACACCGCACCGTGGCGATCGACCGGGTGCCCGAGGATATGATGGCGCTGGATGTGGGGCCGGAGACGGTGGAGCTGGTGGAGAATCGCCTGCGCCAGGCTTCGACCCTGGTCTGGAACGGCCCCTTCGGCGCCTTCGAGATCCCGCCCTTCGATACGGCGACCGTGGCCGTGGCGCAGTCCGTGGCGGGCTTCACCGCCTCCTCCGGCCTGAAATCCATCGCGGGCGGTGGCGACACCGTCTCGGCCCTGCGGCATGCGGGGGTGATGGACCGGCTGACCTATGTCTCCTCCGCCGGCGGCGCCTTCCTGGAATGGCTGGAGGGCAAGACCCTGCCGGGGGTGGCGGCGCTCACGGCGGCGTGATTCACGTTTTCTCAATCCATTCACGCTTTCCACCATTGGTTGCTGGATTCTTAACGGCGGATGAGGGCACCCTGCCCTCATGCGCCCCATCCGACCGACCTCTCAGAAATCCGCCTATCGGTTTACCGCCGATTCAGATCTGCGGTTCATGGTCGTCCGCATGATCGCCATGAACTCCCTCTCCGCCTTCACGGCGGAAGTCTCCCGGACGCAGGGCGCCACGAAAACCCGTGGCGCCGGCCCCACACCCCAGGCGCTGCAGCCCCTGCAGGCGCCACAGCAGCGCACGCTGGACGCCATGCCCAGCATGCCGGGCAGCCCGCCGCCGCGCGGCTCCCTGCTCGACCTGCGGGTCTGACAAAGGCCGGGCCGCCGCCGCATTGAACGGCCGGCGGCGCGCAATTTCACGGAATCTGTCCCTGGCGTGATCCGCCACGCCTTGCGATTCCGGCGCTTCGGCGCCACCCTTGACCTATGTCGACAGAAACGTCCCGCTTCGTCCGGCGCATTCCCGATGGGGAAGACCGGGAACGGTTGACCTGTAACGACTGCGGCTACATCGCCTATGAGAACCCCAAGATCGTGGTGGGTTCAGTGGTCGAAGTGGACGGCAAGGTTCTGCTCTGCCGCCGCGCCATCCAGCCGCGGCATGGCTTCTGGACCATCCCCGCCGGCTATATGGAACTCGGCGAAACCGTCGAGGAAGGCGCCCGTCGCGAAGCGCAGGAGGAAGCCTGCGTCGACCTCGTGCTGGACGGGGTGCTGGCCGTCTATTCCATCGCCAGGATCGGCCAGGTGCAGATCCTGTTCCGCGCCCGCCTCGCCTCCCCCGGCTTCGCCCCCGGCCCGGAAAGCCTGGAGGTCCGGCTATTCGACTGGGACGAGATCCCCTGGGACTCGCTCGCCTTCCCCTCCGTCCATTGGGTGCTGGAAGCGTGGCGGGAGGCAGGGTCCGGGCCGCTCGGCGCGCCGCGCGGCAACCCGGCCGAGGATCGGCGCGGCATCACGCCATTGAGGTCCGCATGAACCGCCGCTTCCTTCTGCTGTCCACCCTCGCAGCGGCGCTGCCGGGCGCGGCATTGGCGCAGGGCAATGGCCGACGCATGTCGCTGGACATCCCGGCGCCCTCCACCCTGACCCCCCTGCCGCTGCCGCGCATCGCCCGGCCGCGTGGCGGCGGCGAACTCGCCCCCATGCCGAACCGGAACATCGAGGCCCCGCCGGACATCTTCGCCCGGCCCGACGCGCCGACGCTGGAACCGATGATCATCGATGAACGGGAAAGGGCGCGCGGTTTCACCTTCGGCCGCGAGCATCTGTCCGAACGGCAGGACGTGATCCTGAGGGACCTCGCGCCCGGCGCACGGCTGCGGATTCCGCTGGAATAGAACCAGCGGCCGGCAGCGGCGATGTCAGCGCATCGGGATCGGATACATCAGCCCGCCGCGGTTCCAAAGCGCGTTCAGGCCCCGCTCCAGCCCCAGCACGCTGCCGCGACCCAGGTTGCGCTCATAGACCTCGCCGTAATGGCCGACCTGCCGCAGCACCTGGAAGGCCCAGTCATCCGACAGGCCGAGCGGTGCGCCAAGGCCCGGCTCGGCACCCAGGATGCGGCGCACCAGCGGCGAGGGATCGGCGCGACGCGCCTCGGCATTGCTCATGCCGATCTCCCGCGCCTCGCCTTCCAGCATCACATTCACCACCCAGAAGACCAGGCTGCGCCACTGCGAATCGCCATCCCGCACCAGGGGGCCAAGCGGTTCACGGCTGATGATGTCGGGCAGCAGGACATGGGCGGTGGGGTTGGACGTGCCGGTCTGGCGCAGCGCGACCAGGCTCGACATGTCGGCGCTGACCGCATCGCATTGCCCGGCGCCATAGGCATCGCGCATGCCGGCGAAGCCCGGGGCCGCGACAGGCGTGTAGCGGATGCCGAGCCGGCGTGCCGAATCGGCCATGGCCAGTTCGTTGGACGTGCCGGTGACGACGCAGATGCGCTTTCCGTCCAGGCCGCGCGCATCGGTGAGGCGCGCGGCGCTGGGCACCAGGAATCCCTGGCCATCGTAGAAATTGATGCCTGCGGGCGACAGGCCGAGTTCGGCATCGCGCGCCATGGTCTGTGTCAGGTTGCGGGACGCGACGTCGACCCGCCCTTCCCGCAGCGCGGCGATGATCTCGGGCGTGGTGCCCTGCACGAAGCGCACCTTCTCCGCATCGCCGAGCGTGGCGGCGGCGATGGCGCGGCAGGTATCGGCATCCAGCCCGCGCAGCCGGCCCTGGGCGTCCGCCTGGGCGAAGCCGGTCAGGCCGGTATTGGTGCCGCAGATCACCGCGCCGCGGGCGCGCACCTGCGCCAGGGTGGATTGCGCCAAGGCCGGCAAGGCGCCGGTGGCGAGGACGGCAAGGCCGCCGGCGAGGCTGGCGAGAAGCTTCATGCGCATCATCCGGCCCTCAGCGCAGCGGCAGGGGGAACATCAGCCCCCCGCGTTGCCAATTGTCATTCGGCCCGCGATCCAGCCCGAAGCGGCTGCCGGCGCCGAGGTTGCGGTCGAAGACCTCGGCATAGGAGCCGACGCGCGCCAGCACCCGCTGAGACCAGTCGTCATCCAGGCCGATGGACTTGCCGAGCCCGACATCGACGCCGATCAGGCGGCGCAGGACAGGGTCGTTGGATTGCAGGGCGGCGACCAGATTCGCGCTGGTGACGCCGAACTCATCGGCCTCCAGCATCGCCTGCACCACCCAGAACACCACCTGGCGCAGCGCTTCCTCATCCTCCCGCACCAGCAGGCCGAGCGGCTCGCGGCTCAGCATGTCGTGCAGGACAACGAAGCTGTCGGGGTTCGGCATTTCCGTCACCCGACGGATGGCAAGCTGGGAGGCATCGGTGGACGCCGCATCGCAGCGCCCATCGGTCAGCGCCTGGAGCAGCGCCGTGCCGCCACCGGCCTCGACGATGGTGACATTGATGCCAAGGCGGGCCGCCTCGCTTTCCACCACCTCCCGCCCCGTGGTGCCGGCGATGCCGGTGACACAGACACGCCGGCCATCGAGGTGCCGGAAGCTGGCGATGCCGGAGGCGCGGCTGACCAGCAGGCCCTGGCCATCGAAGAAGGTGATGCCGGCGAAGGCCACGGGGCGGCCGGCCTCCCGCGAATAAGTGAAGGTGGTGTTGCGGGCCAGCAGGTCGATGCGGCGCTCGCCCAGCGCCGTCATCCCGGCATCCGGGGTGTCGATCGGGACGAAGCGCACCTTGGCCGGATCACCCAGCGCGGCGGCGGCGACGGCGCGGCAGAAATCCGCGTCGAAGCCACGCATCACGCCCTGCGCGTCGGGGGCGGCGAAGCCGGGCAGCGTGCCGGCCACCCCACAGATCAATTCGCCACGGGCGCGCAGGGCGGCCAGGCCATTGGTGGCGGGCTGGGCCAAGGCGGGGACGGAAAGCAGCAGCGCGGCCGCGGCCGCGCAAAGGGATCGCATGTTCATCTTCCTGTCCCGCCCTAGCAGCCCGAGGCCACGACGCGGCATGTCGCGCCAGCAACCCCTCGGCAGGCCTGCATGGCCTCCGCCTCCGCCTCCCGCACCGTGGCGCCGGTGGCGGAGAAGTTGCGGTTCAGCACCATGGTGCTGAGGTCGCTGGTCATCACCAGCGCATTGGGATGGCGGCTGACCGCCTGCACCAGGACAGCACAGCGGTTGACGATCTCACCCAGGAACTTGCAGGGCACGCGCCCGGCCATGGACTGGCAGGACCGCACCGCGGCGGTGTTCACCGCCAGCCGGTCCGTGGCGCCATTGCCGAAGCCATGGGCCGCCATCGGCGCATCGGTGGCGTAGATGGCGCCGAAGCGGCTGTTCGGCGGCGGCGCGGCGCTGGCCGCGCCGCCGGCCAGTTGAACGCCCATGCCGGTGCCGGCCTGCGCCGTGGCCGTGGTGCCGACCGCCTGGAAGCAGGGCCCGGCCGCGATGCCGCCGCCGAGGGCGCCGCAGACGCTGAGGCCAAGCCGCGCGAATCGCTGCGGCGGCAGCGACATGCGGTAGAGCGAACCCTCCCGGCAGCGCATGTCCCAATAGGCGGTGCGCCCCTGGTCGAAGCCCGCGAAATAGGTGGCGATGATCGCCTGGCAGGAGGCACCGCTGCCGGTGATGGCGCGAAACACCTCCGCCCGCCGGGTCGGTTCGTTCAGGGCGGAAAGCTGGTCATGGAGCGGGTTGCCCGTCTGGGCCTGGGCCGCGATGGGCAAGGCGACCAGGGAGGCGAGGGCAAGCAGGATGCGGCGCATCGTCGGCATCGTCTCCGATATGGTGCAGGCCAACCATTTGCGTGCACCGTATCGAAACTAGTCCGGCTTCATCGCCCCCGACAGGGAATTTACAAAACAATAAATGTGATCGCGAAACCGTGACCAATGTGTCGGAAGCTGCAGGAAAGCGTCCTCAATTGCCCGAGCGGGTTGTCATTCGCCCAGCCCCACCAACCCCCGCGCGAAATCGCGGGCCGTGAAGGGCCGCAGATCGCCCGCTTTTTCCCCGACGCCGACCATATGCACGGGCAGGCCGATCTCCTGCGCCAGGGCCACAACCACGCCGCCCTTGGCGCTGCCGTCCAGCTTGGTGACCGCGAGACCGGAAACCGAGACCATTTCCTTGAAAATACGCACCTGCTGCAGGGCGTTCTGACCTGTGGTTGCATCCAGGGTCAGCAGGACCGAATGCGGCGCGCTGGGGTCCAGCTTGCGGATGACCCGGATGATCTTGGCCAGTTCTTCCATCAGGGCGGATTTGTTGTGCAGCCGCCCGGCGGTGTCGATCAGCAGAACATCCATCCCCTCCGCCCGCGCCCGGGCCAGGGCGTCATGCGCCAGGCCAGCGGCGTCCGCGCCCATCTTCGCCGGCGCGACCACGGCGCAGCCGGTGCGATCGCCCCAGATCTGAAGCTGTTCGACGGCGGCGGCCCGGAAGGTGTCCCCGGCGGCGAACATCACCTTCAGCCCCTGCCCGCGATATTGCTGGCCGAGCTTGGCGATGGTGGTGGTCTTGCCGGTGCCATTCACGCCCACCACCAGCACCACATGCGGGGCGCGTTGCGGCTGGATTTCCAGCGGCTTGGCCACCGGGGCGAGGATTTCGGCGATCGCCTCGGCCAGCGCGGCCTTCACCTCCTCATCCGAGACCTCCTTGCCGAAGCGGGTCTTGCGGAAGCCCTCGACGATCCGATGCGCGGCGGCGACGCCGAGATCGGCGGCGATCAGCGTCTCCTCCAGCTCCTCCAGCGCCGCCTCATCCAGGCGGCGCTTGCGGAAGACGGTGGTGATGGCGTCCGTCAGCCGGGCGGTGGAACGCGACAGGCCGGTCTTGAGGCGGGAGAACCAGCCACCGCCCGTGGCTGATTCGGGCTCGGGCTCGCTGCTGGCGAGCGCCTCGGCCAGGGCCGCCTCGGGGTCGCGGGGCGGGGGGGGTTCGGGCGGCGGTGGCGCAGGCGGGGCCACCTCGGCCATGGGCGGGGCGGTGAAGGGCACCTGAATCGCAGGCAGCGGCGGCAAGGGCGCGACCGGCGGCGGTGGCGGTGCGGGTGGCGTCTCCAGCCCCGGGGCGGCGGGGGTGGGCGGCTGGGCCGGCGGTGGGGTGACGGGCGCGGGCGGCGCCTCCGGTTCGCGGCCGCGCAGCCGGTCCCAGAATCCCTTGAGTGCCATGGCTCAGGCTGCCTCCGCGATCAGGCCCTGGTCATCGGCGGCCAGCACCCGCATGGGGCGCAGGCTGCCAGGGGCGGGCGCGGCGCCCGCCACCCGGACCGGGGCGAAGTGTTCGGTATGGCCGCGGCCACCCTGTTCCAGCAGCACCGATTCCACCCGGCCGAGACGGCCGGCGAAGAAGGCCTGGCGTGCGTCGGCGCCGGCCTGGCGCAGCCGCGCCGCGCGTTCGCGCCGCAGCGGCACCGGCAGTTGCGGCATGCGCGCGGCCGGGGTTCCCGGGCGGGCGGAGAAGGGGAAGACGTGCAGGAAGCTCAGCCCGGCCTCCGCCACCATCTCCAGCATCCGCTGGAAATGATCCTCCGCCTCCGTCGGGAAGCCGGCGATCAGGTCGGCGCCGAGCGCGATGTCCGGCCGCAGGGCGCGGGCGCGGCGGGCCAGTTCCAGCGCCTCGGCGCGGGAATGGCGGCGCTTCATGCGCTTCAGCATCAGGTCGTCGCCATGCTGCAGGGACAGGTGCAGATGCGGCATCAGCCGGGGCTCCTCCGCCAGCAGCCGCCAGAGGTCGTCATCCATCCCGGCCGGATCGAGCGAGGACAGCCGCAGCCGCGGCAATTCCGGCACCAGCGCCAGCAGCCGCCGCACCATCTGGCCGAGGCGCGGCCGGCCGGGCAGGTCCGGGCCGTAGCTGGCGATATCTACGCCGGTCAGCACCACTTCCCGATACCCGCGCGCCACCAGGGCGCGGACCTGGTCCACCACCACGCCGAGCGGAACGGAGCGGGAGGGGCCGCGGCCATAGGGGATGACGCAGAAGGTGCAGCGATGGTCGCAGCCCTGCTGCACCTGGACCAGCGCCCGCGCGCGGCCGGCGAATTCCGTCACCGGCAGCGGCGGAGCGGATTCGGCCAGCATGATGTCCGGCACCGGCGCGGCAGGCGCCGCCGGGTCCCAGGATTCGGGGCGCAGCTTGTCTGCATTGCCGATCACCCGCGCCACGCCGGGCAGCGCCACCCAGGCCTCGGGCGCGATCTGCGCGGCGCAGCCGGTGACCAGGATGCGCGTGCCGGGGTTTTCGCGCGCCGCGCGGCGGATCGCCTGGCGCGCCTGCGCCTCGGCCTCGGCCGTCACGGCGCAGGTATTGACGATCAGCGTCGTGGCGTCGTGGCCGGCTTGTGCGGCCAGCGTCCGCATCGCCTCGGTCTCATAGGCATTCAGGCGGCAGCCGAAATTCAGCGTCCGCACGCTCATCCGGCGAAGGTCGAGAGATCAAGCGTACCCGTGAAAGCTGTGGCGACCGGGCCGGTCATCAGCACATGCCCATCCTCGCGCCATTCCATCTGAAGGTCGCCGCCGGGCATGGTGATGGTGGCGCGCCGGCCGGTCAGCCCCCGGCGATGCGCGTTCACCATGGCCGCACAGGCGCCGGAGCCGCAGGCCAGGGTAATGCCCGCCCCACGCTCCCAGATCACCAGCCGCATATGCTCCGGCGAGAGAATCTGCGCGAAGCCGATATTGGCGCGATCCGGAAAAATCGGGTCGTGTTCCAGCCCCGGCCCGATCTCCGCCACCGGCACCTGGTCCAGGTCGCGCACGAAGAAGGTGGCGTGCGGATTGCCCATGGAGCAGGCGGCCGGGTCGGCCACCGCGCCGCGCGCCAGCGGCAGGTGCAGCGTGTCGACATCCCAGGCCAGCGGCACATCCTGCCAGCCGAGCCGCGCCACGCCCATATCAGCGCGCCAGAGCCCGCCCGGCAGGCGCTCCACCGGCAGGTCGCCGGCGATGGTGCGAACCACCACCAGGTCCTTGCCCGCCTCATCCGCCACCAAAGCGGCGATGCAACGCGTGGCATTGCCGCAGGCGCCGGCCTCCGAGCCATCCGGGTTGCGGATGCGCATGAAGACATCCGCGCCGTCCCTGCCCGGCTCCATGACGATGAACTGGTCGCAGCCGATGCCGAAATGCCGGTCGGCGATGGCGGCAGCGCCGGCGGGGGTGATGGCCAGCGGTTGGGCACGCGCATCCAGCACGACGAAGTCGTTGCCCAGGCCGTGCATCTTGCGGAAGGGTATGTTCACAGCATGGATATAGGCCGCCCGGCGCGGCCATGAAACCCGCGCCGACCGTCACGCAGCCCACATCGGCCTGTCATCGCCCTGTCGTCGCCCGCGCCTAGGTTGCGCCGCGACGAAGGAGGCCTTCTGCCGTGACCCTCAGCCGCCGCAGCCTGCTCGGCGTATCGCTCGCCACCCCTGCCTTGCTGCCGCGCGTGGCCGGCGCCCAGGCCGATACACGGCCGGTGCTGCGCATCGCCGTGCAGGCGCTGCCGCCGACGCTGGAGCCGCTGGAGGCGATCTCCAATGTCGGGCTGCGCATCACCACCAATGTCTTCGACACCCTCTGGCGCCGGGATTTCCGGGCCGAGGCCGCGCAGGGCGGGCAGCACCTGACCCCCTTCCTCGCCACCAGCCTGGAACAGCGCGACCCGCTGAGCTGGGTGGCCACGCTGCGCGAAGGCGTGCGGATGCAGGATGGCACGGAGATGACCTCCGATGACGTGCTCTCCACCTTCTCCGCCGAGCGGATGTGGGGCGACCCGGTGCAGACCTTCGAGGGAAGGGTGAATTTCGGCCATCTCGCGGGCGTCGAGGCCGAGGGGCCGCGGCGCGTGGTGTTCCGCACCAAGACGCCGGACCCGGTGATGGCGCAGCGTCTGGCCGCCTATGGCGGCTGGATCCATTCCGCCAAGGCCTATGCGGAGAGCGGCCGGGACGGATTGCGGGCAAAACCGGTCGGCAGCGGCCCCTATCGCGTCGCCAGCTTCCAGCGGGACCAGCGCGCGGTGCTGGAAAGCCATGACGACTACTGGCAGGGTCGGCCGCCGGCGAAGCAGGTGGTGTTCACCGTGGTGCCGGAGGCCTCCTCCCGCCTCGCCGGCCTGCAGGCGGGCGACTACGACCTGGTGACCAACCTGCTTCCGGAACAGGTGGAGGGGCTGGCCCAGCATCCGACGCTGGAAGGCGTCGATGTGGCGCTCGATTTCGCGCATATCCTTTATTACGACACCAGCCGCCCGGCGCTGCGCGATCCGCGCGTGCGGCGCGCGCTGAACCATGCGGTGGACACGGAATTGCTGGGCCGCAGCCTCTGGGGGCCGGCCTTCCGGCCGATGCGCGCGCTGCAGATCCCGGCCTTCGGCGAGTTGTACGACGCGGACCGCGTCGGCTTCGCCTTCGACCCGGACCGGTCGCGCCGCCTGCTGCGGGAGGCCGGCTACAGGGGCGAGGAAATCGTCATCCGCATCGCCCCCGGCTACTACCTGCAGATGCTGCAGGCGGTGCAGATCGTGCAGCAGATGTGGCAGGCCGTCGGCATCAATACGCGGCTGGAAACGCGGGAGAACCTCTCCCTCATCACCCAGCCCGGCGCCGATATCCGCCCCACCTCCATCGCCTTCCGCTTCCCGGACCCGCTGGGCGGTGGCCTCGCCGTGCATCTGGCGGAGGATTACTCGCTTCAGAAGAACGGCTTCTGGCAGCCGGTGCGCTTCAACGAGCTGGTCCGCGCCCTGCGCCTGGCCAATGACCCCGCCGAGCGCAAGCGCCTTTGGCTGGCGCTGCTGGATGAGTTCGAGGCCGAAGCCCCCGCGCTGATCCTCTATCCCGTGCGCGAATATTTCGCGAAGCGCCGCGCCATCCAGTGGCAGCATCCGCCGCTGTACTACATGGACTTCCGCGCCTCGCAGCTTCGCTTCTCCTGAAGGGCCGCCCAACGATGAGCAAGATCGTCTTCCTCTCCGACCTGCATCTCTCCCCCACCCATGGCTTCTTCTGGGACAATTTCCGGATCGCCTGCGATGCCGCCAATGATGCGATGGCGGAGGCGGTGATCGTCACGGGTGACCTCTGCATCAACGGCCCGGACAGCGACGAGGAGATGGACTTCGCCGCCCGCGCCCTGTCCCGCCTGCGCGGCCAGGTGCTGGCCATCCCCGGCAACCATGACGTGGGCGACGAGCCGCCCGGCCAGGACCCGGCGCAGATCGTCGACGGCCCGCGCCTGGCGCGCTGGGACGAGGCCTTCGGCGCCGACCGCTTCGCGCTGGATGTCGGCGCCTGGCGGCTGATCGGCCTGAATGCGCAGCTTCTCGGCTCCTCCCTGCCGCAGGAGGTGGAGCAGATGGCCTGGATGACGCAGCATATCGACGGCGCCGAGGGCCGCCCCGTGGCGCTGGTGCTGCACAAGCCGCTGTTCATCGAGACGGCGGCGGAGGACCAGCCCACCGCCAGCTCCATCAACCCGGCGCCCCGCGCGGCGCTGCTGCCGCTGCTGGAGGCGGGCGGGGTGAAGATGGTCATCAGCGGCCATCTGCATGCCAGCCGCGACCGGGTGGTGGACGGCATCCGCCACCTCTGGCTGCCGGCTCTGGCCTTCCTGGGCTCCGCCAGCCATGGCGGCACACCCGCCATCGGTGCGCTGGCGGTCGATTTCTCGGGTCCGGAGGCGGTGGTGACGGAGCTGCCCATGCCGGGCGCCGTGGCGCATGACCTGGCCGTGCTGAAGGAGCATGGCCGCTACAAGTTCCTGCGCGACATGCCGCCCTGCCCGCCGCCGGCGGAGCAGACCGTGCTCGACGACGCAGCGGAGTAAGGCGGGATTCTTCCGAGATAGCGGCGCAGAGAGGAATAAAAATCTTTCTCTTCCGCCGCTATTGCCTTGTCGCAGAAAAATCCTCTTCTCTCGGCGTGAAATTGCCGCCGAGAGGGTCCCGACCATGACCAAGGTCCATGTCATCCACGAGAACGACGCCTGGGTGGCGCCGCTGCGCAGCGCCTTCGCCGCGCTCGGCACGTCCTATGAGGAGTGGTTCCTGGATCGGGGCGTGATCGACCTGACGCGGCCGCCGCCGCAGGGCGTTTTCTACAACCGGATGAGCGCCTCCTCCCACACCCGCGGCCATGTCTATGCGCCGGAATATGCGGGCGCGGTGATCGAGGTGCTGGAACGGCACAACCGCCCGCTGGTGAATGGCCGCCGCGCGCTGCAGCTCGAACTCTCCAAGGTCGCGCAATACCAGGCGCTGGCGATCCACGGCATCCCGGTGCCGGCGACGCTGGCCGTGGTGGGGCGGGAGAACATCCCGGAGGCCGCCGCCAAGCTCGGCTATCCGATCATCCTGAAGCACAACCGCGCCGGCAAGGGCCTCGGCGTCCGCCTGCTGAAGAGCGAGGCGGCGCTGCATGAGGCGCTGTCGCTGCTGGAGGTGACGGATGACCCGGAGGCGCATCCGCGCGACGGCATCTGGCTGGTGCAGCGCTACATCGAGGCGGCGGAGCCCTTCATCACCCGCGCCGAATTCGTCGGCGGGCGGTTTCTCTATGCCGTGCGCGTCGATACTTCGGAGGGCTTCCAGCTCTGCCCTGCGGATGCCTGCGATGTCGCGGAGGGCGAGGTCTGCCCGGCGGTCGCGCCAAGCCAGAAGTTCGTCATCCAGGAAGGCTTCCAGCATCCGCTGATCCACCGGATGGAGGCCTTCCTGCTGGCCAACCAGATCGGCGTGGGCGCCATCGAATTCATCACCGACCGGCAGGGCAACAGCTTCGCCTACGACGTCAACACCAACACCAACTACAACCCCGAGGCCGAGGCCCGCGCCGGCCGCAGCGGCGCGCAGACCGGCATGGGCGCCATCGCCGCGCATCTGACGGCGCTGCTGCGGCGCGAGGCGCTGGCCGCGGCGGCGTAGGCAGGCAGCCGGGAGGAGGGCCGCTACGCCTCCTCCCCCACGATCAGCGCCTCCAGCGTCGCCAGCTCATCCGCCTCCTCCACCGGCTTGTCGGTGCGCAGGCGGGCGATGCGGGGGAAGCGAAGGGCGACGCCGGATTTGTGGCGGCCGGAACGCTGGGCGGCGTCGAAGATCACTTCCAGCACCAGGGACTTCGCCACCTCCCGCACCGGGCCGAAGCGGGCAGTGGTGTTGTTGCGGATCCAGCGGTCGATCCACAGCAGTTCCTGGTCCGTATAGCCTGAATAGGCCTTGCCGACCGGCACCAGCTCCCGCCCCCCTTCCCCATCGGGTCGCCAGAGACCGAAGGTGAAGTCGGAATAGAAGCTGCTGCGCTTGCCGTGCCCGCGCTGGGCGTACATCAGCACCGCATCGATGCCGAGCGGCGCGCGCTTCCACTTCCACCAGGCGCCCTTCTGCCGCCCGGCGAGATAGGGGCTGTCGGCGCGCTTCAGCATCAGCCCCTCGATCGCCGCCGCCCGCGCCCCGGCGCGCAGCAGTTCCAGCTCGGTCAATTCGGTGAAGGGGATGACTTCGGATAGGTCCATCCGGGCGGGGCGGGTGCGCGCGAACCAGGCCTCCAGCCGGGCGCGGCGCGCATCGAAAGGCAATGCGCGCAGATCCTCCGCGCCGTCGAACAGGATGTCGTACAGCCGCACGCCGATGGGATAGGCCGCCTGCATCTTCGCGCTGACCAGCTTGCGGTTCAGCCGCTGCTGGAGGTCAGCGAAGGGCGCCACCTCGATCCCCTCCCCATTGGCCCGCATCACCAGCAATTCGCCGTCCAGCACGGCGTGGAAATCCATCGCCTCCAGGATTTCCGGAAAGCCGCCCGAAATCTC
Source organism: Falsiroseomonas oleicola (assembly GCF_019029495.1). GTDB lineage: Bacteria > Pseudomonadota > Alphaproteobacteria > Acetobacterales > Acetobacteraceae > Falsiroseomonas > Falsiroseomonas oleicola. The sequence continues at coordinate 78,332 of NZ_JAERQM010000005.1, read as the reverse complement.
CTCCGCCCCGCGGGAGAACAGCGCGCGGCCGCTCGGCGCGGCGCAAAGCTGCACGCGGATGCCGTCCCATTTCCACTCGGCGCGATGCGTCGCGCCGCTGATGCCGGCGTAGTCCGGCGCTTCCAGCGGATGGGCGAGCATCAGCGGCCGGAACACCGGCCGGTCCTCGGCGGAGGGGCGCGGCCCCTGCTTTTCCAGCCAGGCGAAAAGGTCGAGATAGGGCGGGGCCAGGCCGTGCCAGACCTCCTCCACCTCCGCCACCTCCTGCCCCGCCCAATCGGCCAGGGCCGTCTTGGCGAGACGGGCGGAAACGCCGACGCGCAGCCCGCCGGTGACCAGTTTTATCAGTGCCAGACGGCCATTGGCATCCAGCGCATCCAGCCAGCCGGCGATCAGCGCCGGAAGTTCCGCCTTGGGCGTCGCCTCCATGGCTTCAACCACCTCGGCCAGGCCCGGCGGCGGCGCGTTGATGCCGGCGCGGGCCGGCCAGATCAGGGCGACCGTCTCGGCGAGATCGCCGACATAGTCGTAGGAGAGTGCGAACAGCACCGGGTCGCTGCGCGCCGCCACCAGCTCCCGCACCATGCCCGGCTTGGCGGCGCGGAACACCAGTTCGCCCGTCAGCGCGGCGAGGCCGATGCCGCGATCGGGGTCGGGCTGGGTGGCGAACCATTCGCGCAGCAAGGCGAGCTTGGCATTGCGGCCGGGGGTGAAGGTCAGCCGTTCCAGCAATGTCGCGAAGGCGGGAAGGCTCATGCGGAGGCCTCGGCCACGGGCTCGGCCGCCGGCTCCTCATCCTCCTCGCCCCGTCCCAGCAGATACAGCGCGCGGCCCTTGATGCCGCGCAGCGCCAGCGCATGCACCAGCGCATCGTCGCGGCCATGCGTCACCCAGATCTCCGGCGCCTGCACCTCCGCCGTCGTGGCCAGAAGCTCGTCCCAATCGGCGTGGTCGGAGAGGATCAGCGGCAGTTCCACGCCCCTGGCCTTGGCACGCTGCCGCACCCGCATCCAGCCGGAAGCGGCGCAGATCACCGGATCGGCGAGGCGCCGCACCCAGGCGGTGGCCTCCGCCCCCGGTGGCGCCAGCACCACCTCCCCGGCCAGCAGCCCGCCGGCGCCGCGTTTCTGTGGAAGCGGCACCGGCTCCAGCGGGCCGAGCTTCACACCGAACCCTTCGTACAATCCGCACAGCGCCAGCAGCGCGCCGTGAAGGAAAATCGGCCGGTCCCAGCCCGCCTGGCGCAGCAGCGCAATCAACCGCTGCGCCTTGCCCAGCGCATAGGCGCCGATCAGATGCGCGCGGTCGGGGAACAGCCGCAGGCTGTGCAGCAGGCGGGCGATCTCGTCGGCCGGGTCCGGGTGCCGGAAGACCGGCAGGCCGAAGGTCGCCTCGGTGACGAAGACATCGCAGGTGACCGGCTCGAAGGGCAGGCAGGTGGGATCGGGGCGGCGCTTGTAGTCGCCGGAGATGACGATGCGGCTGCCCTGCCAGTCCAGCACCACCTGGCAGGAGCCGAGCACATGCCCGGCCGGCACCAGGCGGATGTCCACGCCATTGTGGTGGATGACCTCCCCCATCGGCGCCACCTGCTGCGTCCGGCCGGCGCGGCCCTCGCCCATCCGGGTGCGCATGATCGCCAGCGTCGCGTCGCTGGCCAGCACGTGGTCGTGGTCGGGGCGGGCGTGGTCGGCATGGCCATGGGTGACGATGGCGCGCGGCACGGCGCGGGCCGGGTCGATGAAGAAGTCGCCGGGCACGCAGTACAGGCCCTGCGGCGTCACGCGCATCCAGGTCTGGGGGTGGGGCATGTCCTGCTAGATCGCGCGGAGCCCTGCGAGATCAAGAGGTTCGATACATGCCGCGGGTTGGGGGGGCAGGAAGGGCCAGGATCGCGGGGGGGCGGAGGCCCTTCCTGCCAGCCGGCATCAGGGGGTGGCGATGCCGGCCATTCTCAAGCCAGGCCGCCGAGGCGGCCTGGCCGTTCCGGATCAGCCGATGCGGATCTGCTCGATCTCGGAGAAGCGCATCGTCTCGCCACCGAAGTTGATCACGCCGCCGAAGGTCGCCGGGTTGCCCTGCGCATCGGTGAAGGTGACGATGTTGTTGTTCACATGCATCTGCAGGTTGGTGTTGCCTTCCAGCGTCAGGGCCGACTGGAGCTGATGCAGGCTCATGCCGACGACATTCAGCGTGTCATTGCCCGCGCCACCGACGAACTGGTCGTTGCCATCGCCCGGCGCCCAGATGAAGGTGTCATTGCCCGCGCCGCCGAAGGCCAGGTCGGCCGCGCCATCGCCCGCGCCGCCATCCAGGTAGTCGTTGCCGTCCTCGCCATACAACTGGTCCTGGCCCGCCCCGCCATTGATGGTGTCGTTGCCGGTGCCACCGAAGGCCAGGTCATTGCCCCCGCCGGTGTGGATGAAGTCGCTGCCGGCCTCGCCATAGACCTGGTCGTTGCCGGCGCCGGAGTTGATCTGGTCGTTGCCGCCGCCGGCAAAGATCACATCGGCCTGGGGGGTTCCCAGCAGGGTGTCGTTGCCGGCCGTGCCCTGCTGGAAGGCCCCACCGACAACCTTGTTCAGTTCCGCGTCTTCGATCTTGTTGGGCATCTGCGTCTTCCCTGTGTTGGTTCCGATAGCGGCACCCTAAGCGTCCAGACGGGCGGGCGGAAGCGGTATCAACCTCTGGGCGAGATAGGCGGCGCCTATGGCAAAGTTGTTGCCACCACGACGGTTTCGCTGACCCGTTAGCGCCCGCCGATGCGCTGCACCGCAACACTTCCCTCGCGACAGCCCGGCCCTCTATGCTTAACACCTTGTCCATGCAGCCGCGGCACCGGTCCTTCTTCCGGCCGGCAACAGCGAGGCGCGATGACGCAGCAGAGCCTTGGGCGGATCGCCGATCCGGCGCCGAACCGGACGGGCGCCCCCGAATGGAGAGGTGATGCCGGTGCGCAGCGCGTCTTCGACAAGCTCTTCGCCCCTGCCCAGCCCGCAACCTGGCACAGGGTGGTGGAGATCGGCGGCGGCGGCCGCTTCACCGAACGCCTTCTGGCCCTCAACCCCAAGGCACGCGGCTGGTGTTTCGAGGCCTGGGAGGCGACCCGCGCCACCACCGCCACGCGCCTCGCCCCCCTGGCCGCCGCCGGGCGGGTCACGGTGCGAGCGCTGGACACGGCGGCACCGGGGCTGATGGCGGAAACGCTGGCCGCGGCCGGGCAGGCCGGCGAGGTGGACGCGGTGCTCGCCATCGACGGCCTGCTGCAGGCCGATCTCAGCCTGCTGACCGCCTGCTGGCTGAACGCGGCGCTGATGCTGAAACCAGGCGGCCGGCTGCTGATGACGCTGGCCGACCCCAATACCCCCAGCGGCTTCCAGAAGATCCTGCGCGACATCCGGCGATTCCATCGCTTCCAGGGCCGCCCCTGCGACCGCTTCGGCTATGTCGCCACCGACATGGTGCGCGCCGTGCTCGACCGGCTGGGCTTCGTGGTGGATCTGCTGGAATCCTGGTCGAACCATGAGGGCCGGCCACCGCGCGACCTTTACCTGTCGGCCCGCCTCGTCTTTCCGGACCGCGCCGCGGCCTTCCGCGCGGCGCTGCGCCCGGCGGCGGCACCCGCCGGCCCGCCTGCCTCCTACGCCGAATGGTGGGACCGGGAGGTGCCGCGCGCCCTGGCCGGCCATGCCGGTCGCCCGCCGGCGGAAGCATTGCTGGCGCAACTCCTGGTGCCGGCGGAGGTCGAGACCTGGCGTCATGCCATCGAGATCGGGCCGGGCGATGCGCGCTACACGGCGGCGCTGCTGCGCAGCCAGCCACGGCTGCGGCTGACCGTCTTCGATGTCAGCGACCGGGTGATGCAGGCGGCGGCGGCAAAGCTGTCGCTGCATGTGGAGGAAGGGCGGCTCGGCTTCCTGCCGATCGATCCCCTGCATCCCGATGGCATGCTCGCGGCCTTCGAGCGGGAGCATCTGGCGCGGACGGTCGATGCGGTGGTCAGCATCGACGCGCTGATGCATGTCGATCTGCAATATCTCGTCGGTTATTGGCTGAACGCGGCGCTGCTGTTGAAGCCAGGCGGCTGGCTGGCGTTCAGCCTGGCCGATCCGACCACGGCGGAGGGCTTCGCCCGCCTGCTGCACGACCTGCCCGAGGCGGTGGCCGGCCCCGGCCAGGTCGGCACGCGGCTGGAATATCACAGCTTTGGCCTGCTGCGGCCGCTGCTGGAGCGTTTCGGCTTCGACATCACCTGTGCCGGCCACTGGCAGGCCACGCCCACGGCGTCCGGCGGGCGGGACCTGTTCATCGTGGCGCAGCTCGTCCGGCCGGAAGCGGCCGAGGCGCTGCGCGGCCATATCAGCATCGGCCTCGCCGGCCCGCGCTTCGAAAGCGGTGCGGAGGAGGCGGAGCCACCGATGGAGCCGCTGGCCGGGCTGGGGGGAGATGAGGGCGGCGAATTCGCCCGCATCCTCGGCCAGGCGGTATGGCGGCAACTGCAGCGCCAGGGCGTGCCCGGGCTGGCGGCGGATGGCCGGCCGACGGGCTGGGCGGAGAACCGGCGTGACTATGTCAGGCTCGGCCGGCAGTTGCTGCGTGACCTTGCCGAGATGGGGATTACGCTCCACAAGGCCCCCGCCGGGCCAGCTTCCGCCCGCACCGGGCCTTCCTGCGCATCGGAGTGAAGCCCTGCAGGCGTCAGGAATCGGGGTCGCATTGAACCGCCAGACATGACGAATACGGACGCCAACCTCAGCCGCCAGGCCATGCGACTTCGGGAATCGGGCGACCTGCCGGGGGCGGTGGCCGTGCTGCGCGGCGCGGCGGCGACCGATCCGCAGGCGACCTTCCTGCTGCTGCGCTACCTGTTCGAGGTGCAGGACTATCCGCTCCTCCAGGCCGAGACGCGCGCCGCGCTGAACCGGCTGGACACCACCCTTGCCGCGCGGGCCGGCACCCAGTGCCTGACCACCATCCTGCATTTCGCCGAACGCTGCTGCCTGCCGGCGGCGGAGATCGCGGCCGGCCTCGCCGCCACGGAAACCGCCGCGCAGGCCGACCCCGCTTTGCTCTTCGCCTGGAAGGCCGTGCGGCAGCGGCAGGCCTGGCGGGAGGCCCTGCCCCGTCGCGTGACCGGCGGCGGCGCCATCCTCTCCCTCGGCCTGAACTGCCTGCCCTGGACCCTGCCGGCGCGCTGGGGGCTGCGCGCGATGGCGGATTTCACGCCGCTGTTCGGCCCCTTCTCCCTGGCCGGCCATACCATCCCCGGCGTCATCACCGCGCTGGAAGGCGGGTTCGAGGCCTTCTGCGCACCCCAGGCGGTGCGGCTGGTGAAGACCCAGCGCGGGCATGAACTGGCGATGCGCACCGACCGCTCGGCGCACTGGAACCACAATCGCGGCGCCTATTGGCTGGGCCAGGACCTGGCGCCGCTGCGCGCCGGCCTGGCCGTGAAGGCGGCGGCCTTCGCCACCGCCTGCCGCCGCCCGGATGCGGTGTTCCTGCTGGCCGGCTGCCAGGTGGCCTATCCGGAGGAGCCACTGGATTTCCTGCCACGGCTGGACGCCGCCCTGGCGCGGTACACCGGCCGCCAAGGCAACCGCATCGTCATCACCAACCAGACCGCCCGCCGGCATCCACCCGGGCGCCATGTGGTCGATGCCAGCACCAGCTTCCACTACTGCCCCTACCCCGCCGCCGACTACGTCTGGCATGACGACGACTATGCCGACAGCGAGGCCGGCCTCGCCTTCGAGGGCGCCTATGTAGAGGCGCTGCTGGAAGCACTGGCCGGCTGGGGCCTGGTGCGAGACACGGCCATGCCGGAGGCGGGCTGAGTGTCGCTGCTCGCGCCCCGACCGCTGCCCGCGCCACTGGATTTCACGCGGGAATCCGCCATCGGCCCGCGTCTGCGGCATCTGTTCCATATCGAAGCCTATGGCGAATTCCACGCGCTGATCGCCGAGGCGGGCGCGCGGCTGGCGGAGATCGCCGAGCCCAGCCAGGCCTATCTGCTGTTCCTGCTGCGCTTCGGGGAGCGTGCCTGCCTGCCGCCATCGGCGATCGAGCAGGTGCTGAGCCAACTTCGCCCACGCGCCATGGCGGATGATGCGCTGCGGCCGGTCTGGCAGGCAGTGGCGCGGCGGCAGGTGTTTCGCGGGCGGTTGCATGGGCTGCGGCGGGGGCCGCTGACCCTTGTCTCCCTTGGCCTGCATTGCCTGCCCTGGACCCTGGTGAACCGCTGGGGGTTCCGGGAGGCCGGGCAATTCGCCACGCTGCACAACCCCTTCTGCCTCGCCGTCCACAAGGCAGAGACGGTGGCCGCGACCATCGCCACGGATTTCGCCCATTACGCCGATCCGGCGGAGATGCGGGAGGCGGTGACCCCGCAGGGCCAGCGCATCGCCATGCGGCGCGATGGCGGCGCGGTGTGGAACCACAATCGTGGCGAGCCCTGGATGGCGCAGGACTATGCCGGGCTGCGCGCCGCCATCGCCGCCAAAGCCGAGGCCTTCCGCCAGTCCTGCCGGGCGGAGGGGCTGGTCTTCCTGATGGGCGATTGCCGCATCGACGATCCCGCCGCGCCGATCCCCTTCCTGGACCCGCTGCGCGCCGCGCTGGCCGCCGCCACCGGCCAGAACCGCCCGCGCCTGATCCTGACCAGTCAGAGCCGGCGCGGTGGCCGCGACGCGGTGAGCTGGCTCGATCGGGAGACCGCGCTGATTTCCGCCCCCTATCCGCGTCCGCGCTACATCTGGGCGGATGACGACCAGGCCGACAGCGCGGAGGGGCTGACCTATGAGCATGGCTATGCCGTGTCCCTGCTGCGCTGCCTGATGCGCTGGGGCCTGGCCGCACGGCCGGGCGAAGCATCGTGACGGAACTGCTGCCCGCCTCGCTGCTCGATGTGACGGTGCTGCGCCATTGGCGCGGCGGCCAGCGCCGGGATGTGACCGGGCGGGACTTCTGGCAGCGCGTGACGGCGCGCGCCGAATGGGTGGCGCGGCAGGCGCCCCCCGGCGGGCTGGTGCTGGTGGTGGCGACGACGGGGGTGGAGGCGATGGCCCTGTTCCTCGGCATCGCCGCCGCCGGAAGGCTCGGCGCCTTCTTCCCGCCGGCCTCGCCGATCCAGGACCAGCGGCATTTCTTCGACCAGCAGCGCGCCGCGCTGCGCGCCATCGACCCGGCGGCGATCTGCGTGCTGGACCCGGCGATGGCGGCGATGGTGGGCCGCATCGACCCGGCGTTGACGCCGCGCGTGCGGCTGGCGCCGGCGGAGGCGACGGGGGACTCGGTGGCGGCTTTGGGCGCGCTGCGCGACAGGCTGGCCAGCGACGCGCCGCTGTTCGTGCAGCACAGCTCCGGCACCACCGGCATCAAGAAGGCGGTGGAGATCAGCGGCCTGATGCTGGCCGCGCAGTTCCGGGCCTATTGGCCCGGGCTGCGGGCGGAGGTGGGGGCGGAACGGCTGGCCATCGCCTCCTGGCTGCCGCTGTATCACGACATGGGGCTGATCGCCGGCTTCCTGCTGCCGATGCTGGGCGGTGATACGCTGTCGCTGATGGACCCTTTCGAGTGGATCGGCGCGCCGGGCCGCTTCTTCGAGATGATCGCGGCGGATGGCTGCACCATCGCCTGGATGCCGAATTTCGCCTTTCGGCATTTTGTCCGGCTGCGGCGGGCGTTGAAGCCGGCCCAGTTGAACACGATGCGGCTCTGGGTCGATTGCTCCGAGCCCTGCCGGCTTCAGGATGCGCGGGACTTCGAGGCGGCCTTCGCCGATTTCGGCGTGCGGCCCGACAGCGTGGTCGGCTGCTACGCCATGGCGGAGACCGTCTTCGCCGTCAGCCAGGGCCGGCCCGCCACGCGCCTGGGCCTCGCCGTGCCGCCGGCCATTCCGCCGGGCACGGCGATGGCCGCGACCTCCGCGCGGCTGGTCATGGACGAAGTGCCGGAAGGTCATCGCCTGGTGCTCTCCAGCGGCCAGCCGCTGCCGGGGATGGAGTTGGCGGTGTTCGATGGCGCGCAACGCCTTCCCGAAGGCCATTACGGCGAGATCGGGCTGCGCGGCGCCGACCTCTTCGCCGGCTATCGCGGCCGCGACGCCGCATCCTCCGGCATCGGCGCGGATGGCTTCTTCCGCACCGGCGATCTCGGCGCGGTGCTGGAAGGGCAGGTCTTCGTCTTCGGCCGGCTCAAGGAAATCATCATCGTCAACGGCAAGAACATTTTTGGCGGTGACGTGGAGGCGCTGCTGGCTGGCATCCCGGGTGTCCGCGCCGGCCGCGCCGTCGCCTTCGGCGTGTGCAGCGAGATGACCGGCAGCGAGGAGCTGGTGATCGTCGCCGAATACGACGCCGGTGCCGGCGTGACGGAGGCCGAATGCCGCGCCGCCATCAGCCGCCTCGTCACCGAGACCTTCCTGGTCAAGCCGCGCGACGTCCGCATCGTCGCGGAACGCTGGCTGGTGAAAAGCACCAGCGGCAAGATCAGCCGTGACGAAAACCGCCGCCGCTACCTCACCCAGTTCCGGGAGCACAGCTGATGCCCGCCTTCACCCTCGCCGATCTTGAGGCCATTGCGCGGGAGGTGATCGGCGACCGCGACATCGCCCTGACGGCGGAGATGGCGGCCGCCGATGTGCCAGGCTGGGACAGCCTGAACCACACCCTCATCAGCGTGGAGATCGAGGGCCGCAGCGGGGCGGAGGTGGACGCCCAGCAACTGGCCGAATGCGCCACCTTTGGAGACCTCGTCGCCTTCGTCGCCGCCCGCCAGCCGAACTGACCCGGGGGGGCTGAACAGGATGTCATCGCCGCGCGCTCGACAGGGGCGGCACGGCACCCAACTTGCCCGGCAGGCACGGAGAAAGATGACATGCGCTTCACATCACTGGGCCGGCGCGGCGCGCTCGGCCTGATCGGCGGCCTCGCCGTCGCCACCGGCGCCCGCGCCCATCACGGCTGGTCCTGGGCCGAGGGCGACCAGGGCACGCTGACCGGCACGGTGCGGGAGGTCTATGTCGGCCCACCGCACCCCAGTTTGCGTGTCGAGGCGGAGGGCGAGATGTGGACGGTGGAGCTGGGCAATCCGCGCCAGACCGCCCGCGCCGGCTTCACCGAAGCCTCCCTCCGTCCGGGGCAGGAGGTGGTGGCGCTGGGCAACCGGTCCCGCGACAGTTCGGAACGCCGGCTGAAGGCGGTGCGGCTGACCGTCGGCAACCGCCGCTTCGACTTCTACCCCGAGCGTATCCAGGGCGGCTGACACCGCTTGCTGGACCTGATCGCGGCCTCCGCCCCCGCGGCGGCGCTGCGCGGCTCGGTGACGCTCTATCTCCTGGTCAATGCCGCGCATGTGCTCGGCATCGGGCTGCTGGTGGGCGCCATCGCGACGCTGGACCTGCGGCTGCTGGGGCTGTTCCGGGCCTCGGCGCTGGGGCAGTTGGCGCCGCCGCTGGTGCGCGTGGCGGCGACCGGGCTGGGGCTGGCGGCGGTGACCGGCCTCGCCTTGTTCAGCACGCGGCCGGGGACCTATCTGGAAAATCCGGCCTTCCTGGCGAAGCTGGCGCTGCTGGTGCTGGCGCTGGGCAACCTGGCGCTGCTGCATGCCGGGCGGCCCTGGCGCGAGGCTTTGGCAGACGGCCCGGTGGGGGCACGGCTGCGGCTGGCGGCGGCGGTGTCGCTGGCGGCGTGGCTCGGCGCGCTGCTGGCGGGACGCTGGATCGGATTCCTGCAATAATCGCCGCCTCAGGCGGAGATTCGGAATGGACGGACGTGTGGTGGCGGTGGCGGCTTCGTCCGGCCATGACTTTTCAAAGCCGGTTGTGCCGCGGATCACGCTGCTGGCGGGCCTCGGCGTGGAGGGTGACGCGCATTGCGGGGTGACGGTGAAACACCGGTCCCGCGTGAAGGCGAACCCCAACCAGCCGAATCTGCGGCAGGTCCATCTGATCCCGGCCGAGCGGCTGGACTCCCTGGCAGCGCAGGGCTTTGGCGTCGCCCCCGGCGCGCTGGGCGAGAATGTGACGACCGAGGGCATCGACCTCTTCGCCCTGCCGCGCGGCACCCGGCTGCATCTGGGCGAAACGGCCGTGGTCGAGGTGACCGGCCTGCGCAACCCCTGCCACCAGCTTGACAGTTTTCAAAAGGGCCTGATGAAGGCGACGCTGGAACGCGCGCCGGATGGGGCGCTGCTGCTGCGGGCCGGGATCATGGCGGTGGTGCTGGAGGGCGGCGAGCTGGCGGCGGGGGATGCGGTGCGGGTGGTGCTGCCGGCGGAACCGCATCTGGCGCTGGAGCGGGTGTGAGCCGGCTGATCGCCTTCGCCGGGCTTCCGGGCACGGGCAAATCCACCCTCTCCCGCGCACTGGCGCAGGCGCTTGGCGCCGCCTGGATACGCATCGACCATCTCGAACAGGCCATGCGCGATGGCGGCATCACCGAGGTCGGGCCGGCTGGCTACATGGCGGGCTATGTGGTGGCGCGCGCGAACCTGTCGCTCGGCCTGTCGGTGGTGGCTGATTCGGTGAACCCGCTGCGGATCACCCGGGATGCCTGGCGCGATGTGGCGCGGGCAACAGGCGCGGGCTTCGTCGAAGTGGAGGTGGTCTGCTCCGACCCCGACGAGCATCGCCGCCGCGTCGAAACCCGTCAGGTCGACATCGCCGGCCTGGTTCCGCCGGATTGGCCCGCGGTGCAACGACGCGAATACGAGGTCTGGGACCGGCCGACGCTGCGGATCGACACGGCCGGGCGCAGCCTCGACGCCTCGCTGGCGGAACTGCGCGCGGCGCTGGGCTGACGCCCCTTCCCCTTTCGCCCAAGCGCCAGCATATTCCCCCAGGAATGGGAACATTGCCGGAACTTTTCCGCGACTGGTTCGCCGCGCGTGGCTGGTCGCCGCGGCCGCATCAGTTGGCGCTGCTCGATGCCGTGCAAGGCGGGTCCAGTGCCCTGCTGGTGGCGCCGACCGGCGGCGGCAAGACGCTGGCGGGCTTCCTGCCCTCCCTGGTCGACTTGCACGAGAACCCGCGCCCCGAGGGTATGGGGTCCCTGCACACCCTCTATATCTCGCCGCTCAAGGCGCTGGCCGTCGATATCGCCCGCAACCTGACCGCCCCGGTCGAGGCCATGGGCCTGCCCATCCGCATCGAGACCCGCACCGGCGACACCCCCGCCAATCGCCGCGCCCGCCAACGGGTGGACCCGCCCAACTTCCTGCTGACCACGCCCGAAAGCCTGGCGCTGCTGCTGACGCTGCCGGATGCGGCCGAGATGTTTTCCGGATTGCACGCCATCGTCGTGGACGAGATCCACGCGCTCGCCGGCAGCAAGCGCGGCGACCAGCTCGCACTCGGCCTGGCGCGGCTGGCGACGCTGGCCCCCGAGGCGCGGCGCATCGGCCTCTCCGCCACCGTGGCCCACCCAGGACCTTTGCGCGCCTATCTCTCCCCCACGGGGCTCGCAAAGGATGTGGCGCTGGTGCAGGGCGCGCCCGGGGCGCCGCCGAGCCTCGACATCCTGCTGCCGGAGGGCCGCCTGCCCTGGGGCGGGCATATGGGCCTCGCCTCGATGCCGGAGGTCTATCGCCGCATCCGCGGCGCCGGCGTCACCATCGTCTTCGTCAATACCCGCGCCCAGGCGGAGCTGTGCTTCCAGGCGCTCTGGCGGCTGAACGACGACAATTTGCCCATTGGCCTGCATCACGGCTCGCTGACCGTTGAACAGCGCCGCAAGGTCGAAGCCGCGATGGCGGATGGGCGGCTGCGCGCCGTGGTGGCGACCGCCTCGCTGGACCTCGGCATCGACTGGGGTGCGGTGGACCAGGTGGTGCAGGTGGGCGCGCCGAAGGGCGTTTCGCGACTTCTGCAACGCATCGGCCGCGCCAACCATCGCATGGACGAGGCCAGCCAGGCGGTGCTGGTGCCGGCCAACCGCTTCGAGGTCATCGAATGCGTCGCCGCCCGCCAGGCGATCGACGCGCATGAGCTGGATGGCGACCCACCGCGCGAGGGCGGCCTCGACGTGCTCTGCCAGCACATTCTGGCCTGCGCGGTCGCCGGCCCGTTCCACCCGGATGACCTGTACGCCGAAATCCTGCGTGCCGCGCCTTATGCGAAGCTCACCCGCAAGGATTTCGACGACGCCCTGCGCTTCGTCGAGGACGGCGGCTATGCCCTGCAATCCTACGACCGCTTTCGACGCCTGTTCCGCGATTCCGAAGGCCTGATCCACATCCGCGGCCCCGCCGCCGCGCGCCAGCTTCGGATGAATCTTGGCACCATCGTCGAGACGCCATTGCTGAAAGTGCGGCTGCGCGGTGGGCCGGTGCTGGGGGAGGTGGAGGAATGGTTCGTCTCCACCCTCAGCCCCGGCGACTGCTTCATCTTCGCCGGGCAGCTTCTGCGCTTCGAGGGGCTGGACGCGCTGGCCTGCCTCGTCTCCCGCGGTGGGGAGGGCGAGCCTCGCGTGCCCGCCTATGCCGGCAGCCGGATGCCACTGACCACCCATCTCGCCGCCCGGGTGCGCGGCATCCTGCACGACCCGGCCGCCTGGCCCGCTTTGCCGGAATCGGTGCGCGAATGGCTGCGGCTGCAACAGCACGCCTCCATCATGCCGCCGCGCGACGGGCTGCTGGTGGAGACCTTTCCGCGTGGCGAACGCTGGTTCCTGGTGGCCTATTGCTTCGAGGGGCGGCTGGCGCATCAGTCGCTCGGCATGCTGGTGACCAAGCGGATGGAACATCTCGGCATGGCGCCGCTGGGCTATCTCGCCACGGACTACGTCCTCGCCGCCTGGTGCGCCTTCGAGCCCCAGGGCATCGAGCGCCTGTTCGAGGAGGACATATTGGGCGAGGAGCTGGAGGAATGGATGGCCGAGAGCAGCATGCTCCGCCGCACCTTCCGCAATATCGCCACCATTGCCGGGCTGATCGAGAAGAACCACCCGGGGCAGGAGAAGTCGGGCCGCGCGATGACGATGAATGCCGATCTGATCTACGACGTGCTGCGCCGGCACGAACCCGACCACATCCTGCTGCGCGCCACGCGGCGGGAGGCCTCAGCGGGGCTCACCGATGTGGCGCGCATCGCGCTGATCCTGGCCCGCGCGCGGGCCGGCGGCATCCGCCACATGGCCCTGCCCCGCCCCTCCCCGCTTTCCGTCCCCGCATTGATCGAGGAGGGCCGCGAATGGGTGGCCGGCGGGGCGGAGGATGCGCTGCTGGCGGAAGCGGCCGCGCTGGTCGCGGACGCCACCGATGGCGCCGAGATCTTTGGGGAGTTGCTGGCCGAGGTGACCGAATCCATCCCGCCACGCGGCGATCGCGACCGTGCCCGGAAGCCCCGGGACGCCAAGCGCCGGAACAGCCGCTTCATCCGCAGCGCGCCGAAGAACTATGGGGCGCCGAAGTGACCGCCGCCGCCCCCGTCCATATCGCCGGCCAGCGCCTGATGCTGGACCCCGCCGGCTTCCTGGTCTGGCCTGCCGAGAAACTGCTGGCGGTCGCCGATCTGCACCTGGAGAAGGGCAGCAGCTTCGCCGCCGCCGGCCGATTCCTGCCGCCCTATGACACGCGGGAAACGCTGGAACGGCTGGCGCTGGGCCTGCGCCGCTGGAAGCCCCGCCGCCTGGTGCTGCTGGGCGACAGCTTTCATGACCGGCATGGCTGCGCCCGGCTGCCGCCGGCCGATTGCGCGGCGCTGACCCGGATGCTGGCGGGGCTGGAGGAGGTGGTCTGGGTGCTCGGCAACCACGATCCGGAACCTCCGGTGGGTCTTGCCGGCATCGCGGCGGAGGAATGGCGCCTCGGCCCCTTCACCTTTCGGCACATCGCCCAGCCCGCCGCCATGGGAAAGCCGGTGCCGCCGGGTGAGATCTCCGGCCATTTCCACCCCAAGGCGAGCATGCCGACCCGCGCCGGATCGGTGACGCGGCCCTGCTTCATGACCGATGGGCGGCGGATGATGCTGCCGGCCTTCGGCGCCTATACGGGGGGGCTCGACCTGCGCGACCCGGCCATCGCCGGGCTGTTCCCGCGCGGCGGGCGGGCCTTCCTGCTGGGGCCGGACCGGCTCTACAGCTTCCCGACCGGGCCGCTGCGGATGCTGGCGCGGGCCCCTGAAGCGGCGAACGCGCCGCCCCCGTGAGGAGCGGCGCGCTGCGCTATCCGGCCGAAGTCGCCGAAATCACGGCCACATCAACTGGTCGACGGCGTGAATCACGCCGTTGCTCGCCACGATATCGGCCGCCACCACACGCGCCGGCTGCGCGTTGAGGTTGGCACCCGCCGCGCCGAAGCCCGCGATCTGCTGCGCCGGCGCCGGGTTGCGAACCAACACACCCTCGGTCGTGCCGTTGATGGAAATGTCGGCGCCGTTGCGCGTGCGCAGGCGGCGGTCATTGCCCATCAGTTCCGAGGCGCGGAAGGCGCCCGGGACGACGTGGTAGTTGATCAGCGCGGCGAGGCGCTGGCGGTCCACCTGGTCCTGGCTGCCGCCGGTGCCGGTCAGCTGCTGAAGCAGATTGGCCGGCGCGCCGAAGAAGGCGGCATCGGTCGGCGCGAAGACCGTCATCGGCTGGGCGGAGCGGAACTCCTCCACCAGCGCCGCGCGCGAAATCAGGTCGAGAAAGCGCGCGAAGCGCGGGTCGGCGGCCATGGTGTCGGCCAGGGTGCGGGTCGGCGGGACGGTCTGGGCACGCAGGAGGGCGGGCGCGGCGATGGTGCCGGCCGCGGCCATGGTGCCGATCGTCAGGAAGCCGCGACGCATCATTCGGGTCTGGATCATTCGGAATATCCTTCAACAATGGCCCGCGATGCCCGCCCGCGAGGTTGGACAGGTATCAAGCGGTCGGGGGAAGAACGCGCTGTCTCAGGATTGGTTCGTTCGCTGTTGAACCAGTGATGGCTGCCTTCCGGGCGGAATGCCCCTACATGGAGGGAATGACCGAGACTTCGCTGCTATGGTTCCGCCAGGACCTGCGCCTGACCGACCACCCCGCTTTGACCGCCGCCCTGGCGGAGGGGCGATCCGTATTGCCGGTGTTCATCCTGGACGAGGACGCCGCCGGCCCACATGGCCTGGGCGGCGCGGCGCGCTGGTGGCTGCGCGCCAGCCTGGCCTCCCTGCGTGAGGCCCTGGCCGCGCGCGGCGCCGGGCTGCTGCTGGCGCGCGGCCGGGCGGAGGTCGTGCTTCCGGCCCTGGCCCAGGCGGTCGGCGCCCGGCAGGTCCATGCCGGCCGCGCCTATGAGCCCTGGGCGCGGGGGCAAAGCCGGCGGGTGCATGAGGCGCTGGAGGGTGCCGGTGCCGGCCTGGTGCTGCACACCACGGCCATCCTGCGGGAACCGCACCTCGTCACCTCCGGCAGCGGCACGCCCTATGCCGTCTACAGCCCTTTCGCCAAGGCGATTTTTGCGCTCGGTGAGCCAGCGGCGCCCCTTCCGGCGCCCGCGCGCATCTCCTGCCCCGCTTTGCCCGCGGGCGGCGAGGCGCTGGACGATCTGCCGCTCTACCCCGTTCCGGACGAGCCCGACTGGGCGGCGGAATTCGGCACGCATTGGCAGCCGGGGGAGGATGGCGCCGCGGCGCGGCTGGCGCGTTTCACCGCCCGGGCCCTCGACCGCTACGATGCCGAGCGCAACCTGCCGGGCCGCGACAGCTCCTCCGGCCTCTCGCCGCATCTGCGCTGGGGGGAGATTTCGCCAGGCCAGGTCTGGCATGCGGCGCGCGCCGCCAAGGCGGGGGCGAAGGGCACGGAGACCTTCCTGAAGGAAATCCTCTGGCGTGAATTCGCCTATCACCTGCTGTGGCACCGCCCCGAAATGCCGGAGGCACCGCTGCGCGCCGAATTCGCCCGCTTTCCCTGGCAGCCGGATGCGAAGCTGCTGGCGGCCTGGCAGCAGGGGCGCACCGGCTATCCCATCGTCGATGCCGGCATGCGCCAGCTCTGGCGCAGCGGCTGGATGCACAACCGGGTGCGGATGATCGTGGCCAGCCTGCTGGTGAAGCACCTGATGCAGCCCTGGCAGGACGGCGCGGCCTGGTTCTGGGACACGCTGGTGGATGCGGACCTCGCCTCCAACAGCGCCTCCTGGCAATGGGTGGCGGGCTGCGGCACGGATGCGGCGCCCTATTTCCGGGTCTTCAACCCGATGCTCCAGGGCGAGAAGTTCGACCCGGACGGCGCCTTCGTCCGCCGCTGGGTGCCGGAGCTGGCGAAGCTGCCGGATGCCTATGTCCACAAGCCCTGGGAGGCGCCGCCGGAGATCCTCGCCGCCGCCGGGGTGCGGCTGGGCCAGACCTATCCCCGCCCCGTGATCGACCATGCGGAAGGCCGCGCCCGGGCGCTCGCGGCCTTCGAGGCGCTGCGCGCATGATGCCGCGCCCCGAACATCTGTGGCGCGGCTTCGCCGGGCTGCGTGTGGTGGCCGATGTGCATGGCGATGCGGCGGCCTTCATCCATGCCGTGGAAGGCGCGCTGGCGGCCGACATGTTCGTCATCCAGCTCGGCGACCTGGTCGATCACGGGCCGGACAGTCCGGAGGTGCTGCGCCGGATGTTCGCGCTGATCGATGCCGGCCAGGGGCTGTTCCTGCTCGGCAATCACGACCACAAGCTGCGCCGGGCGCTGACCGGCACGCAGCTGCGCATCCAGGCCGATGGGCTGGGCAAGACCCTGGCGCAGCTGGATGCCGCGCCGGATGGCGATGTGCTGAAGGCGCGCGCGATCGAGGAAATCGGCCGCGCCCCGGCCTGGATCCGCGATGGCGGGCGCATCTTCGTCCATGGCGGCTACCATCCCGGCATGCTGCACAGCGCGCCGCCGCCCGATGCGGGGACGCAGAAGGCGCAGGGGCTGGTGACGCGGGCGCTGTTCGGCCAGGTGACGGGACGCATGCGGCATGATGGCTTCCCGGACCGGGTGCATGACTGGGTGGACAAGATCCCGGCCGATGTCACCGTGGTCTGCGGCCATGACCGGCGCAGCCTGGACGGGCGCCCCTTCGTGGCCGAGGGCGCGCTGGGCGGCCGCTGCATCTTTCTCGATTGCGGCGCCGGCAAGGGCGGGCATCTGGCGTGGATCGACCTGCCCTCCTGGGCGTAATTTTTCATGCCCTCAGTCGTGCCGTAGGCACGCCAAAGGCGTGACGGGCGCCGCCTCCGGCGGCTTGGCTGCGCGGCATAGGCCGCGGCGGCCGCTCGGCGCTTCGCGCCACCCTGATCGGAACGGCGCCAGGGTTCCGCATCCCCCGGGCGGGGGTCTATCCTGCCGGTTCAGGAGAACGCGCCATGACCGATCTGCCCACATCCGTCGAAATCCGTGAGGAAGGCCCGCGCGAGGGTTTCCAGATCGAGCCCGGCCCCATCGCCACGGATCGCAAGGTGGCACTGGTGGACGCGCTTTCCGCCACCGGGCTGCATCACATCCAGGTCTGCTCCTTCGTCTCGCCCAAGCTGGTCCCGGGCTGGGCGGATGCGGAGGCTGTGGTCGCCGGCTTCGCACCGAAGCCGGGCGTGACCTACACCGCGCTGTGGTTCAACGCCGCCGGGCTGAACCGGGCTTTGGCTTTTCGGGACCGGCTGAAGGTGGAGGGTGCCATCACCGTCGTGGCGTCCGAGGCCTTCAGCCTGAAGAACCTGAACCGTGACCGGGCCAAGAACCTGGAGGCGCAGCGCACCAATGTCACCGCGCATCTGGCGGCCGGCGTGGCGGTACCGCGGATCAGCGTGCAGGCGGCCTTCGGCTGCAACTATTCAGGCGATGTGCCGCCGGCCAAGGTGGTCGAGGCGCTGGCCGATGCCTTCTCCATCGGCGCCGAACAGGGCCTGACGCTGACGGAAGCCACGCTGGCCGACACCATGGGCTGGGCGACCCCGGCGCGGATCGAGCGGGTGATCGGCGAGGTCCGCAGCCGCTGGCCGGACCTGTCCATCATCCTGCATCTGCACGACACCCGCGGCCTCGGCATCGCCAATGCCCATGCCGGGCTGCGTCTCGGCATTTCCCGCTTCGACACCACCGTGGGCGGCCTGGGCGGCTGCCCCTTCGCCGGCCAGCCCGGCGCGCCGGGCAATATCGCGACGGAGGAGCTGGCCCTGTTGTGCGAGGAGATGGGCATCGCCACCGGCATCGACCTCGATGTGCTGGTCGCGGCCGGCCGGCTGGCGGAGGAGGTGGTCGGCCGCCGCCTGCCGAGCACCCTGCTGCGCAGCGGCGGCCTCGCGCATTTCCGCAAGGCCGCCTGAGTCCTCACACCGTCAAAAAGCCCTCTCCCCCTGACAGGGGGTTTGACGCATGCGTCAAAGGTTGGGTGAGGGGGGCTTCAGAAGCCGTGGACGCATCCCAGGCTACGCCGCGCGCACCGACTTCGGCAGGGCGAAACTGTCCATGCCGATCGGCGCGACGCAGTCGCTCAGCAGCCGGCCATGTCCCTCGATGCGGTCCGGCAGGCCGAGCATGCGCAGGCAGGCCCAGAAGCAGGACTGGTTGCTGGTGACCACCGGCTTGCCGAGATCCGCCTCGATCTGCGCGATCACGTCGAAGGTCGGCACATTGGTGCAGGAGAGGAAGATCGCCTCCGCCTCCGGCCGGTCGCAGGCGCGCGCCATGCGGTACAGGTGCTCGGGCGGCACGCGGCCGATGCCGCGCCGCTCCTCCTGCGTCTCGCCCATGCCGAGGCCGTGCAGCGAGGTCACCTCAAAACCGTAATCGGCCAGGAAGCGGCGCTCCGCCTCATTGACGAAATCAACGTAAGGCGTGGCCACCGCCACGCGCTTCACCCCCAGCGCCCGCAGCGCCGCGACGACGCTGCCGGAGGTGGCGATGGCCGGCACGCCGGTGCGCTGGTGCAGATCCGCCACGATGTCCTGAAGCGAACAGACGAAGGAGCCGGAGGTGCAGCCATAGGCCACCACATCCACCTCCGCCGTCGCCAGGTCGTCGGCCGCCTGCTTCACCGCCTCCGCCATGCGGATGTAGCTGTCCTCGGTCATCTTGCCGAGCAGCGTGGCGCGGGCGGTGTGGATGGTGACGCCCTTCGGCGCCAGCCGCCAGAATTCCGGCTCGTTGATCGTGTTGGTGGAGGGCACGATCAACCCGATCTTGCCGCGCCAGCCATAGGGCCGGTAGTCGGCGACCGCCTTCATGCCTCCAGCTCCACGGTGGCGAGACGCGTTGCGGCATCAACGCCGAAGGCCACCGCATTCTCCCAGATCTGCGCGCCCTTCTCCGCCGTCGCGCCGGTCGGGTCGCCCTGGATGCCGGAGGGTGAGTAGTCCGAGATATCGGTGAACAGCATGATCGAGGACTTGCCGATGGACACCTTGCCGGAGGAGACGGTCTTCATCCCCTCCGCAAAATCCTTCAGCGGGCCGGGCGCCACGGCGCGGTCCATGAAGACCAGTTCCGGCGAGATATGCAGCGCCACGCTGGTCACCATCTCCCCGCCATGGCCGGTCGGTGCCTGCTTCGCCGCATAGGTGACGCCGCCGACGTCGCGCATGACGGAGAAGATGTCGAGCACCGCGCCGGTCGCACCGTGATTGGCGCGCAGGAAGCGGCACACGCTTTCCAGCGGGCCGAGGCTGCCGGCATGGATGTTGATGAACAGGAAGTGCCGGAAGCCCTGGCTGGCCAGGCCGTCGCAGACCTGGGTCAGATAGGCCTCGATCGTCGCCATCTCGGCGGAGCAGGTGCCGGGATAGTCGAGGAACATGTGGGAGTAGTTGAAGGGCACGATCGGCACGCTGGCGAAGCCGGCGCGTTCCGCCACCTCCACCGCATATTGCTCGCACATGCGCAGCTCCGTCCCCATGGCGAGGTGGGGGCCGTAGCACTCGACGGCGCCGACGGGGATCAGGACGGTGTCCTTGTTTTCGAGATAGGCGGCGACATCGGCATAGGGAACGCGGTCGGTGCGCATGTGTGATGGCTTCTCTTGCTGTCGTTGTCGTTCAGAACGCCGCCTGCCTCAGCGGTTCCAGGGCCGCACCGCCCAAAGCCGGCGATGCGTCTCGTCAGCCGCCTTCAGATAGGCGACGTAGTCGGCGGAATTCAGGTAGCGCAGCGGCTGGAAGGCGCGCTCGCTGGTGGCCTGGAATTCCGGATTGGCGACCACGCGCGCCACGGCGGCGGAAAGCCGCGCGACCACATCGGCCGGCATCCCCTTCGGCCCGCCGACACCGCGCAGGCTGCCGCCGCGCAGGTCGTAGCCGGATTCCTTCAGCGTCGGCACGTCGGGTGCCATCGGATGCCGGCTTTCCGACATGACGCCCAAGGTCCGCCAGGGCTGCGCGCGGGCGAAGGTCAGCGCCTCACCCAGGTTGGCGGTCGCCACCGTGATCTCCTTGCGCATCAAGGCGAGGGCTGCCGGCGCGGCGCCGGCATAGGCCACGGGCTCGAAGCTGATGCCCGCCGCCTGTTCCAGCAGCAGTGTCGAGATATGGCCGGCGGAGCCGACGCCTTGGGTGCTGACCGTGACGCGCCCCGGCTCCCGCTTCGCCGTTTCCACCAGATCGGCGATGCTGCGGATCGGGCTGTCCGGATGCACCGACAGCGTGGCGGGGTCTTCGACCACGCCGGCGATGAAGGTGAAGCTGTCCATGTTCCAGCCCGGGCTGCGCTCGATCGGGATGGTGACGATGCCGGGGGTGTTGATGATGCCGATGGTGTAGCCATCCGGCGCGCTGTTCGCGACGGCGGACAGGCCGATGGCGCCACCGGCGCCGCCGCGGTTCTGCACGACGAAGGGCTGGCCCAGCTCGCGTTCCAGATACTGCGCCATGACACGGGCGGAGATGTCCGTGCCGCCGCCGGCCGCGAAGGGCACGACGATGGTGACGGCACGTTCCGGCCAGGCGGCGCGAGCAAGACGGGGGGCGGCCAGAAGGCCGAGGCTGGCGCCGAGGGCGGCGCGACGGGTGATGGTCATGTCTGCGTTCCTTGCTCAGCGGTTCCAGGGCGTGGCGGCGAAGAGGCTGCGCAGATCGGCTTCCATGCCGCGCAGCAGCGCCTGGTATTCCGCGCCCTTGACGTAGCGGATGACCTGCGTCGCCTGGGTCATGGCGGCGCGGTAGTCCGGGTCGGCCATCACCGCATCCAGCGCGGTGGTGATGGCGGCGATGGTCTCGGGCGGCGTGCCGCGCGGCGCGCCCAAGCCACGCAGCGATCCGGTCTGCACCGGAATGCCGGCCTCGGCGAAGGTCGGGATATCGGGGTGGGAGGCCATGCGGGCCGGCCCCATCACGCCGAGGATGCGCCAATTGCCGCCGGCGCCGGCGAAGCCGATGGCCTCGCCGAAATTGGCGGTGGCGACTTCGATCTGCTGGCCGGCGAGCGCGGTGGCGACGGCGGCGGAGCCGTTGAAGGGCACATGCGTGCCGCTGATGCCGGCGGAGCGGCCCACCAGCAGCATGGCGATATGCCCGGCGGAGCCGACGCCCGCGGTGCCATAGGTCAGCATCCCCGGCCGCGCCTTGGCGCTTGCCACCAGCTCCGCGATCGAGCGGATCGGGCTGCTGCTGTGGACGGACAGCGTGCCGGGGTCATCGACGATGTTCGCGATGGGCACGAAGCTGTCGAGCCGGAAGCGCGCGGCGCGCTCGATCGGAATCGTCAGGACATTGGGTGTGTTCAGGATGACCAGCGTATGGCCATCCGGCGCCGCATCGGCCACCGCGGTCATGCCGATCTCGCCGCCCGCGCCGGCGCGGTTCTGCACCACCACGGGGCGGCCGCCGGTATGGCGTTCCAGGAAGCGGCCGAGCAGCCGCGCGGTCAGGTCGGTGCCGCCGCCGGGGCCGAAGGGCACCACGATCTGCACCGGTCGTTCGGGCCAGGCGGCGCGGGCCGGCATGGCAGCCAGCAGGGCAAGTGACGTGAAGGCGGCGGCCAAACCGGCCAGGCAGGATCGTCGCGACATGGGCGGTCCCCGTCTCATCTCGGTTCCAGCCGTGGCTGCCGGCAAAGGCAGAAGCGTCCCTCGCGCCGCCCCCCGCTCTGTGGCGGTGTTGCTGGCGCGCAACTGGCATACCACCGGCACGCCGATTTGTGCAATGTGCTTCCGCGCCGTCATGCGACACTGCGCGATCATCGCGAATCACCTGAGGAATTCCGCTTGGACCCGATTACCGCCGCCCCCCGAGGCCTCGCCGATGCGGTGCATGAGCGGCTGCTGGACATGCTGGAGACGCGCCGCCTGCCCGCCGATACCGCCGTGGCGGAACGCCGCCTCGCGACCGAGCTCGGCGTCTCCCGCACCCCGTTGCGGGAGGCGCTGCGCCGTCTTGAAGGCGAGGGTTGGCTCGGCCGGCGTTCCGACGGCACGCTGGCGGTCCGCCGCCTGGATGTGGAGGAGATGCTGGAGGTGCTGCAGGTCCGCAAGCTGCTGGAGGTGGAGGCCGCCGCCACCGCCGCCGGCCGCATCGACCCCGCCGCCCTCGCCGAGCTCCGCGAACGCGTCTCCGCTTTGGCTGCGACGCGCGAGCCCCGAAGCCCGGAGCGGGAGGCGGTGGACCTCGCGCTGCATCGCCTGATCGGGGAGGCCTGCGGCAACCGCACCCTGGCCAGCACCATCGCCGACCTCCGCCGCCGCACCTTCCTGTTTGCCACGCGCCGCCTGCCGGAACGGCTGGAGCCGGTCTGCGCCGAACACCTTGCGATCCTGAATGCGCTGGAGAGCGGCGACCGGGATGGCGCGCGGGTGGCGATGGGCACGCATATCGACAACACCCGCGCCGGCATCCTGCGCCGGCTGACGGAAAGCTGAGGACAGCACTGCCATGATCGAGGAGAGGCTGGTCGTCGCTTTGGGCGCCGCGACCTACAGCGTGGAGCGCCCCTGGGCGCTGGATGGCGCCCGCTATCGCGGCGGGCGCATCACCGATGTGGCGGTGGACAGCCAGGACGGGGCGCATGTGCTGGTGCGCTACGATCGCTATTCCGATCCCACCGGCCTGCCGGTGATCGTCGTCGTCGCGCCCGATGGCACGGTGCGGCGCGAGCTGGTGCTGCCGGAGGTGAGCGACGGCCATGGCATCGCCATCGGCCCGCGCGACGAGATCCTGCTGACCGACCGCGACCGGCACGAAATCCGCATCATGGACCCGCAGGGCGATACGGTCCTGCGCCTCGGCCAGCGCAACGGGCCCGGCAAGCCCTTCAGCCACCCGACCGGCGCGGCCATCCATCCGAATGGCGACATCTTCGTCAGTGACGGCTACGGCAACTCCCTGGTGCATCGCTTTTCGCCGCGCGGCGAACTTCTGGTCACCTGGGGCGAGCCAGGCGCCGGCCCTGGCCAGTTCACCACGCCGCACGACCTCGCCTTCGGGATCAAGGGCGAGGTGATCGTCTGCGACCGGGAGAACAACCGCATCCAGGCCTTCGACATCGACGGAAAATACCTGTGGGAGGCGGGGGACCTGTACCACCCCATGGGCATCGTGGTGGACCCGCAGGGCCGCATCCTGGTCAGCGACCAGATCCCGCGCCTGTCGATGTTCTCGCCGGAGGGCAAGCTGATCGGCCGCTGCCGGCCGGTGCTGAATGCCGGGCATGGGCTGGCGCGCGACGGCGCGGGGCGCATCCTGCTGGCCGAGATCCGCGACAACTGGCTGACCCGCCTGGTGCCGACCAATGCATGAGCTGGTGATCCGCAACGGCACGGTGGTGACCGCGAGCGACATGTTCGGCGCCGATATCGGCGTGGATGGCGGCGTCATCACCGCCCTCGCCCCGCGCCTGTCGGGCCGCACGGAGATCGAGGCGCGCGGCAGACTGGTGATCCCCGGCGGCATCGACAGCCATTGCCATGCCGAGCAATCAATGAGCGGCGGCGTGGTGAATGCGGATGACCTGTTCACCGCCACACGCTCCGCCGCCTGTGGCGGCACCACCAGCGTCATCTGCTTCGCGCTGCAGCCGCGCGACGGCACGCTGGCGGATATCGTGCCGAGCTATGCCGAACGCGCGAAACGCTGCGCCGTGGACTACGCCTTTCATCTCTGGGTGACGAACCCGACGGACCATGTGCTGCACAGCGAATTGCCGGCGCTGATCGCGGCGGGGCATCGGTCGGTCAAAGTCTTCATGACGGGGAAGACCAATTGGCTCGATGACCTGGCGCTGCTGCGGGTGCTGGCCGTGGCGCGGGAGCATGGCGCGCTGGTGACGGTGCATGCGGAGAACTGGGGCATCCACCAGTTCCTGGGCGAACGCCTCAAGGCCGGCGGCTTTCATCACCCCAAGTACCAGGCGGTGCTGAAGCCGGCGATCGGGGAGCGGGAGGCGGTGCATCGCGTGGCCAGCCTGGCGGAGCTGGTGGATGCGCCGATCCAGATCTTCCATGTCAGTGCGCCCGAGGCCGCCGCCGAGATCGAGACTGCGCAGCGCCGCGGCGCCCGCGTGCATGGCGAGACCTGCGTGCAGTATCTCGCACTGTCCGCCGCCGACCTGAACCGCCCGGGATTCGAGGCGGCCAAATATGTCTTCGGCCCGGCGCCACGCGCGGCCGCCGACCGCCATGCGCTGTGGGATTATCTGCGGCGCGGTGTGCTGGATGTCGTGACCTCCGACCACGCGCCGGTGAATTTCGACGCCGCCGATGGTAAGAAGCGCTGGGGGGAGGATGCCTCGGTGGACCAGATCCCTAATGGCATTCCGGGCGTCGAGACGCGGATGTCGCTGCTGTGGTCGGAGGGCGTGGCGACGGGGCGGATCACGCCGCAGCAATTCGTCGCGCTGACCTCCACCAATGCGGCGCGCACTTTCGGCCTCGCGCCCCGCAAGGGCAGCATCGCCATTGGCGCGGATGCGGACCTCGTGGTCTGGGACCCGGAGCGGCAGGATCGCGTGACCAATGCGAAGCTGCACCACGCGGTGGACTACACGCCCTATGAGGGCATGGTCCTGACCGGATGGGCGGAGACAACCCTTTTGCGCGGCCAGGTGGTGTTCCATCAGGGGCGGTATCTGGGGCATGAAGGCCAGGGGCGCTGGCTGGCGCGGGACCGCTACGACTGGTTGAAGCCCAGCGGCCATTTCCCCTCGGGCTACGACCCCTTCGGCCAGGTCGTGACCCATCCGGATTTGCATTAGTTAGAAAGCGCGATTCAGACCTTCGGTGCCTTCGCACCTTCGGTCATCGCGCTTCAGCGGAGGAAACAGCATGGACAATCCCCTCATCCGCCTGGCGGCCCATGTCGCGAGCTGGCGGGACCGGCCCCTGACGGCGGAGGTGGACCACCATGCGCGGCGTGCCCTGATCGACTGGTTCGCCGCCCTGCTGCCCGGCTGCACCCAGCCCCCCGCGACCCTGATGGCCGGCGTGCTGGCCGATCAGCGCGGCACCGGCCGCGCCATCTGCTATGTCGACGGCCAGCCCGGCGCGCTGCGCCATGCGGCGCTGCTGAATGCCACCGCCAGCCATACCGTCGAATTCGACGACATCTACCGGGATGCCGGCTACCATCCGGGCTGCCCGACCATCCCGGCCGCCCTGGCCGCGGCCCAGGCGAAAGGCGGCGACATGGCGCTGCTGCTGCGCGCCGTCACCGCCGGCTATGAGGTCGGCTGCCGCATCGGCCTGGCGGTGCAGCCCAGCCATTACCGCTACTGGCACACCACCGGCACGGTCGGCACCTTCGGCGCCGCCGCGGCCGTGGGCGTGGTGCTCGGCCTGGACGAGACCCGCATGGCCCATGCGCTCGCCACCGCCGCCACAATGGCCGGCGGGTTGCAGCAGGCCTTCCGGGGCGAGGGCATGAGCAAGCCCCTGCATCCGGGTCATGCGGCGGAAGCCGGCGCGCTGGCGGCCCTCGCCGCCTCCGCCGGCGTCACCGGGGCGCTGGACGTGCTGCACGGGCCGGTGGGCTTCGCGGCGGCGACCAGCGAGGACACCGGCAAATGGGACAAGGCGCTGGCAGGGCTGGGCGAGACCATCGCCATCACCGCCATGACCTTCAAGAACCATGGCTGCTGTGGCCATATCTTTGCCGGGCTCGATGCCCTGGCGGCGCTTCAGGCCGCGCATGGCTTCGGCGCGGAGGATGTCGCTTCCATCCATCTCGGCGGCTATTCCGCCACCAAGGATGTCTGCGACCGGCCGGTGGTGGAGACGGAACAGCAGGCGCGCTTCTCCGCGCAATACTGCCTTGGCGCGGTGCTGGTGCTGGGCGGCGTCCGCATCGCCGCCTTCACGCCCGAAAGCCTCGCCAATCCACGCATCCGGGCCGTGATGGCGAAGGTGACCGTCAGCCTCGACCCTGCCCTGGCCGCCGACTACCCCGCCCGCCGCGCCGCGAATCTGGAGGTGGCGCTGACCGATGGCCGCGTGCTGCGGCACCACCAGCCGACCCGCAAGGGCGACCCGGACATGCCGCTAAGCGACGCGGAGCTGGCTGCGAAGTTTTCCGAATTGACGGTGCCGGCGGTCGGCGAAGCCGCCTCCGCCACGCTGCTGGCGGCGTTGCGGGAGGGGACGTCGTTGCCCGGCGAGGTCGCGCTTAAATAACTAAATACGATCGTTTAATGTGTGTTATTGAATAGCGCGTGGAATATGCGTATTTACGCCCAGCCGGCGTTCATGCCCGGCTGGGGACCCCGCATGTCGCAGCTTCCGCGCCGCCGCCTTTTCACCCTGTCCGCCGGCCTGCTCGCCGCGCCCTGCCTGGCGCGCGCCAGCACCTGGCCGGAGCGGACCATCCGCCTGATCGTCCCGGTCGCCCCGGGCGGCAGCCAGGACATCGTGGCGCGGCATTCGGCGCGGGGCCTTTCCGAATTGCTGGGCCAGCCGGTGGCGGTGGAGAACCTGCCCGGTGGCGGGTCCAATATCGGCTATGCCGCCGCCGCCCGTGCCGCGCCGGATGGCTATACGCTGCTCGCCGGGGCCGACACGCTGTCCATCACCGGGGCGATCACGCCCCGTCTGGGCTTCGACCCGCTGGGCTTCGCCGCCATCCACCGCACCGTGCGCGTGCCGCAGATCCTGGTGGTGCGGGCCGATGACCCGGCGCGCGACTTCGCCGCGTGGTTCGCCGCCAGCCGTCGACGCCCTTCGGCCGTGGGCACGCCGGGCCATGGCAGCCTGGCGCATCTGCTGGTCGAACAACTTTCACGGGCTGCGGATTCCGCCTGGACCCATGTGCCCTATCGCGGCGGCGCCCTGGCGCTGAACGATCTGATGGGCGGGCTGCTGCAGGGCGTGATGATCAATATCGGCGCGGTGACCGACCATGTCCGCGGCGGCCGCCTGCGCGGGCTGGTGGTCAGCCCGGACCAGCGCGCGGTGGCCCTGCCGGATGTGCCGACCCTGGCGGAGGCAGGCTTCGCCGGCCTGTCCGCCGTCGGCTGGCACGGGCTGGTGGCCCCCGCCGGCACCGACCCGGCGATCATCGCCCGGCTGAACCAGGCCAGCCGCGCCGTGGCCCATCGCCCGGACATCGCCGGGCGCCTGGCCGCGCTCGGCGTGGAAGCCACGGAGGAACCGCCCGGGATATTGCAGGCGGCGATCCGCGACGATGCCGCCCGCTATGGCGAGATCGTGCGCCGCTTCGGCATCACCGCCGGGTAAACCACACCGGTCGAGCGTGTTTCAGACGGGCAGCGGATACCCCGCCTGAACCGCCGCGTGGTCCCAGGCCAGGGTCGTCGCGAAATCCGCCTGGTCCACCGGGGCGAAGCCGGCGATCAGCAAGGCCTCGGCATGTTCCGCGAACCAGGGGCGCGTCGCAGCCTGCGCGAATCCTTGGCGCAGCCGCGCCACCGCCGCCGCCGGCAGCCCGGGCGCCGCGACGAAGGCTGGCATCGGCGCCAGCGCCGTGCTGTCCAGCACCCGGATGCTGGCGGTCAGTTCCGGCCGATAGTGGGCGATCAGCGCGTGCCAATAGGCGTCGAGCGGCCCGACATCGATCCGCCCCGCCAGCACCGCATCCAGCACGGCCCGCGCCGTCACCAGATCCCCCAGGCTCTCCGCGTAAAGCGGCCCGACCTTGACCTGCCAATGCGGCAGCAGGTGGTGGCGCAGCGCGTTGAAGCCGGAATGCGAATGCGCCACCGTCCAGCCCACCCGATGGCCGAAGGTGTCCTCCAGCCGGCGAAAGGAGCTGTCGGCCCGCACGATCAGGTCGGAGCGATAGGCCGCCCTGCCCTGCGCCCAGTCCGGCGATGGAATGGGCGCGGCGATCGGCACCACATCGGCGATGCGCAGCGCGATCGGATAGCCGCACATCTGCACCAGGCCGAGATCCGGCCGGCGCCACAGATGCTCCAGCGGCTGCGGCGCGGGATAGGGCTCGTAGTCCAGTTCCACCCCGGCCTCCGCCGCCACATGGGCGATCAGGGCCTGCCAGGCCGCCTCGGCCTCCGGCGCCACGGCATACATGCGGGCATTGGCGATGAAGCGGGTCATGCGGCGAGGCCTTCCAGGCGCGCCGGCAACAGCGCCATGATGGCGCGGCGCGCTTCCGGCGAAAGGCGGGTCCAGGCAGCGATCTCGGCGCCGCTGCGACCGCAGCCGAGACACCAACCGCTGCGCGGGTCCAGCAAACACACCTTGTTGCAGGGGCTTTCGATCATCGCGCCGCCGCCCGGCCGGCGCGCAGGCCAAGGCCGAAGGACTGCGCCAGCCCATTGCCCGGCACATACCCCGCCGCACCGTTGCCGGAGATGCCGCAGGCCACGCCGCCCGCCGCGAACAGCCCGGGAATGGCGCTGCCATCGGCGCGGAGCACCCGCGCATCGGCATTGACGCGCACGCCGCCCTGGGTATGGGCGAGCGCGCCCGTGACCTCCGCAGCGAAATACGGTGCCGCCAGGTCACCGCCCCAGCGGCGGCGGCCGAAGGGGTCCGGGTCCTGGCCCACCGCTGCCAGCGTCGCCGCCAGGGCCGGCTCCGGCAGGCCGAAGCGGGCGGCAAGCCCGGCGATATCCGCGCAACGCGTCACCGCGCCGAGTTCCACCGCGCGCCGGAACGGCCCCCCGGCGAGCGCCGCCTGCTGCGCCGCCTCCCCCCAGACCTCCACCGCGACGCCGCCGGGCTGCGCCAGCAGATGCGCGGTGAGTTCGGATGGCCCCATATCCTCCGCCACGAAGCGCCGCCCCTGCCGGTTCACCAGCACGGCGCCCAAGGCGGGCAGCGAGGCCCCGAAGCGCGGCCGCAGCCCCTGCACCAGATGCGGCGAGACATGCGGCTGGCCCTGATAGGCATCCATGCAGAGCAGTTCGGCCCCCAGCGCCGCCGCCCATTCCAGGCCGACGCCATCGGCATAGCTGCCGCCGACATGCACCGCGCGCGCCGCCTCCGGGCAATAGCGCGCCACCAGGCCCGGCGCGCCGCCGAACCCCCCGGTGGCCAGCACCACGGATCGTGCAGGCACATCGCCGCCGCGGGTCGCGACTCCCTCCGGCCGCAGCGCCGTCACCACCACGCCATCCCGGAAAGCGATGCGCGGCTGGCGCGCCACGGCCTGGCGCAGCAGCGCCTGCAACTCCGCCCCGCTCTCGGCCGGCGTCGCATGCAGCCGCATGGCCGAATGCCCCGGCCAGCGGGAGGCTGTGTGCAGATGGATCGGCAGCCCGGCGACATCGGCGAGGAAGGTCACCGCCTCCGCCGCCGCTTCCGTCACCGTGGCCAGCAGCAGCGCATCCACGGCCGCACCGCTTTTCGCGCGCACATCGGCGGCGAACATTTCGGGCGAGTCGCGCTCCCCCGCCGCCGCCTGCCAGCGCGTGCCGGCGGCGGAGATCAGCCCGCCGGAGACCGACAGCGTGCTCGGCGCCGCCGCGTCGCGTTCCAGCAGCGCCACGCGCGCGCCGGCTTCCGCCGCCGCCAGCGCCGCCATCATGCCGGCCGCACCGGCGCCGGCCACCACCACATCGAAGTCCTGCATGGCGCGACCATGGCCCGGCCGGCGCCGCCTGCCAATTGGCCGCTTGACAGCATGCCTCCCTGGGAATGTGGTTGTATCCCAGTTGCCACAATGGAGGCCCCCCCATGCTCGCACGCCGCAGCCTTCTCGCCGCCGGCCTCGCTCTGCCGGCCCTGCCCGCCTTCGCGCAGACCTATCCGGAACGGCCCGTACGCTGTGTGAACCCCTTCAGCGCGGGGTCGGCCGTCGATGTGGTGATCCGCCTCGTGGCGCAGGACCTGTCGGAGCGGATCGGCACGCAGTTCGTCGTCGAGAACCGCACCGGCGCCTCCGGCAATATCGGCACCGAATTCGCGGCGCGGTCGCGGGCGGATGGCTACACGCTGCTGGTGGGCTCGCCGGGCACCATGGGCATCAACCCCTTCCTGTTCCGCACCCTGCCCTACAAGGTCGAGGACTTCGTGGCCGTCAGCCACCTCGTGTCCTTCCCCCAGGTGATGGTGGTGAACCCGAACAGCCCGATCCGCAGCCTGGCCGACCTGGTACAGGCGGCGAAGGCACGCCCCGGCGCGCTGAACTACGCCACCTCCGGTGCCGGATCGACCAGCCACCTGGCCTTCGAACTGGTGCGCGCCGCGACCGGCATCGAGATGACCCACATCCCCTTCCGCGGCGGCTCGCCCGCCATCCAGGCGGTGATGCAGGGTGAGGTGCAGGTGGCGATCGAGGGCCTGCCCTCCCTGCCCGGCTTCCTCTCCGCCGGGCAGTTGCGGGCCGTCGCCGTCACCTCCGGCACCAGGGCGGCCAAGCTGCCGGATGTACCCTCCGTCGCGGAGACCGTGCCGGGCTTCGACGCGGCAGCCTGGGTGATCGTCTTCGCGCCGACGGGCACGCCGGCGCCGATCGTCCAAAGGCTGTCGGCGGAGATCCAGGCCTCGCTCGCCCGGCCGGCGGTGCGGGACCGGCTGGCGGATCTGGGCGCCAGCGTGATCGGCACCGATGCGCCCACCACCGCAGCCTTCCATGCGCGGGAGCTGGAGAAGTGGCAGCGCGCCGTGCAACTTTCCGGTGCGCGGGTGGAGTAGGCGCGACGGAGGGGTGCGACCCGCTCAATAGGTCATCAGCACCGTCAGCGCCTCGGTATAGGCGCCAGCCCGGGGGGCGCGCTGGCGGGCCGGCGCCCGTCCATAGACGGTGAAATTCATCCGCAACGGCGCGACCTGGCTGGCCGTGCCGCTGCCGCTCAGCAGCGCGGTTCCGCCCGCGCCCTCGCCGAAGACGATGCTGCGATTGGCATCGGTGTAGATCTCGAAGTCCAGCCGCTCGGCGCCCGAGGACAATTGCCGTCCCCCCTGCCCGCCCGTCCCGCCGAGCAGGGCGATGCTGAAGGTCACCACAGTGGGCTGGTCCAGCGCGAGGCAGGTGACGGCTATGATCGCGGTCGACACCGTGGGGGAGGCCATGCTGCCATCATAGCTGCCAAAGCTCATCGACGTGCTGGTCACGCTGCAGGACGCGGTGGCCTGCGCCTGCGCGGCAGCCGGCGCGGCCAGCACCAGCAGGGCAACCAGGGCGCTGCGGCGGATCATTGGCATGGCAGGGGTCCTATCACGGGGACATCGCCCGGCACCGGGCGGTAGGTGAAGGTGATGCGGCAGCGCCGCCCGTCGGGCAGCTCCACCTCCGCCGTATTGGTGGGGCGCAGCTCCGTCACGAAGCTCTCGCCGTCATAGCCGATGGGCGTCGGCGGCAGCCCCTCCCGATGCAGGCGCGCGCCGAGCGGCAGCGGCGCGCCCTGGCCGTCTTGCAGCCGGAGCAGCGCGGAACGGGATCTGCGGACGCCGAAATCGACGATGACGCCAACACGGTCGCCGGGCCGGACCAGGGCCTGGGTGCGGTCCACCTCGACATCCGGGGGAAGGTCCGCCGGCTCCAGCGCCAGGCGGTTGTTCCGGAAGCTACCGAGATAGGGCACCAGCAGGCGGCCATTCGAATCCGTGCTGCCCACCGGGCGGTTCTCGTACAGCACGCGGACATCCGGCACATCGCCGCTGCTGACCACGGCGAAGCTGTCATGGATCGTATTGGCCGCGAACACGCCCCCACCCGCCGCCACCAGCGCGCCGCGCGCGCCCACGCGCCCCGCCGTGCCGAGCGAGGACTGGTCGATGCCGGCCGTGACATGGGCGAAGGGCAGGATATGGTCGGCATCCGCCATGCGGCGGGCATACTGACCTTCCTGGTCATACAGGCGGAAGCCGGTATCCCCCGGCACCTGCGCCGCCTGCTGAAGCTGGGTGCGGAAGCCCGAGCGCCCGTCATCGATACTGGTGCTTACGCCCCCGGACCGGCCACCCCCGAAGGACATCGACACCCCCATGGAGACGCCATAGGAATCGTCGCGCCGCAGATCATTGTAGCCGGTGACGTAGAAGTTGACCCGCCCGGCGATTCGGGCCGAGTAGCTCGCCGTCACCAGCGACACATCGGAGGCCCCGACGAGGGCGCCACCGAGATAGCTGGAGGCAGCCTGCCGTTGCGCGCTGGGCCCGGCCTGCTGCCCGATATAGCCGATGCTGAGGCTGCCATAGCTGCCCAGCGACAGGCCGGCGCCGGCGCGCAGCGTCTGTCGCGGCATCGGGGTGCCGTTCAGCGCCGCGATGTCGCGATAGCCGGCAGTGCCCAAGGTGCCGCTGGCGAAGACGTTGAAACGCCGCGTGCGCCGCTCCACGCCGATGGCGACCCGCGTGCCCTCGCTGGCGGTATCGCCGCGCAGACCCGTCTCGCCACCGCTGCTGGTCGCCACAGCGGCCGTCAGGATGCCGAGATTGCCGATCCGCAGCGCGGCGCCCACCCCGCCCAGCGCGAAGCCATCGCTGCCCTCGGCATGGCCTTCCAGGGTCAGCCAATCGGTCAGCCCATAGCGCAGGGACCCGCTGCCGGCGGCCTCGCCATAATCGCTGTCATCCAACCCGAAGCGCCGGCGCACCCCGCCCGCCTCCAGCGAATAACTGGCCAGGCCAGGCCGCAGCAGCGCGGTGCTGGCATAGAAGGGCAGGCTGACCACCGTCTGCCGGCCCAGCGCATCCGTCACCGTCATCAGCACATCGCCCGCGCCGGTGACCACCGGCAGGCTGCGGAGCTGGAACGGCCCCGGCTGCACCGGCAGGCTGAGGGAGCGGATGCCGTTGACCAGCACATCGACGGTCGATGGCAGCGCGGCGGAGCCGCCGAAGACCGGCAGCGGATAGCTCACCAGATCCGGCCGCAGGCCGAAATCGGTGCTGACCTGGCCGCCACCGAGGCGGACCGCGCGGCTCCAGCCCAGCGCGCCGCTGATCACGTCGCCGACCCGCCAGCGACGCAGTTCCTCCGGCTCGGCATAGGTGTAGAGCGTCTCCAGCCGCGCGAAGGAGGTGTTCTGGTCGCGCTGGGGACTGTAGCTGCTCAGCGCGGAGGCCGAGAGCGTGCCATGGGGGCCGAAGGCCCGCGCTTCCAGGAAGGCGCCGCCATAATTCCCCGCATCGGCGAAGGTGCCGAGCACATCGTAGTTCAGCACCGCACCCCAGCCGGCAGCGGTCAGCGGACCCATGCGGGCGACACCGCCGGCGAACAGCTCGGACGGCCGGCGCGCGGAATCATCCGCCGTCACCATCAGCGTCTGGCGCAGGACATTGATCCGCGCCTGGACACCCGGGATGCGGCTGAGCGCGATCGGCTCCTCCTCCTCGCGCAGCGCCTGCGGCAGGACGAAGCCGAGCGCCCGCAGCTCCCGCGGCCGGGCCAGGATCTCCGCCCCATCCTGGATGAATTCGCCAACCTGGCCGGAGGGGTTGCCGTTGACGACGATCTCAAGGAACAGAGGCGGCTCCGCACCCAGGCCGGAGGTCGCGGACAGCACCAGACACCCGAGGCCAACGGCCATGTCCCGACCTTGGCGCAAGATGCCGTCGCTCAGCCGGGCATGGCGACGGTGGTCTCGGTCGGCGCCTCGGTGCCGGCCTGGATGCGCAGGCGCAGACGGCCTGCGGACCCCGCCGCGGCAGGCAACTGCCAGCGTCGCTCCATACCCGACAGGACATAGGGGTTGGCGCTGATCGGCTGCGCGGTCATGGCGCCACGCGGCAGCAGCGCTTCGAGCAGGTTGACCCGCACATGCCGCGCGCCGCTGTTGCGGGCGAGCAGCAGGAGTTCGTTGCCGGGGCCTCGCTCGGCATGCCAGGCGAGCTCCGCCGCGGCGGGGCGGCTGCCGATGACAATGACGGGCAGAGAAAGCCGCAGCGCCACCACCACCTCGCGTCCCCGCGCCACGCGCGGGATCTCATCCAGGATCAGCCGGTAGGTCCGCTCGCGCGCATCCGCCGGCCGGCGAAGGACCAGGCGCACCACCTGTTCCTCATCCGGCGCGACCTCGAACATGGGTGGCGAGGCCAGCACATCGGCGGTCGGGGCCAGCACATCCTGATCGCCATCCTGCGACCAGGCAAACAGGCGGATCTGCGCCGCGGTGGCCGTGCCACCGCGATTCGTTACCTTGAACGTGGCCGTTCTTCGCCCCGGCATGAAATCCACCATGATGGGGTCCACGCCGAGGGACGCCGCTCGCGCCGGTCGCGAGCGCAGCAGACCGGCCAGGGCCGCCCCGCCAAGGAGGAGCCGGCGCCGAGCGAGGGAGAGAACGGCCACCTTCATCACCAGTTGATGGTCAGGACGACCGAGTCGACATAGGCGCCGGCCGGCCTGTTGCCCTGGCCCGCGGGGATGCGGCCGTAGAGCGTGGTGGAGCCGGCACCCAGCTCGGGGCTGATCTCGATGTCCACCAGGTCGGCGACAACCAGGTCGGCCCCGCCGACGGACTCGGCCACCTGATAGGTGAGGAAGTTGGTGCCGTCGGTGACCTGGCGGCTGCCATCCGCATAGTTGGCGCCCTCACCCACGGTGAAGTTCAGGGTGCCACTGGTGCCGGTGCACTGGCCGGTCGCGGTGGCGGTCGTGTCCGTGTCGACCGTCTGGGAATAGCCCGCGAAGGTCAGGCTGGTGGCCGAGATCGTGCAGACCGCGGTGACGTCGGCGGCCACGGCCATGGTGCCGGTCGCCGTCTGCGCGAAGGCCGGCAGGGCCAGCGCCGTGAATCCAAGGCAGGTCATGGAAAGAAGAAGACGCTTCATGGTCATGTTCCTCGGCATGTATCGTGAAGCAGAACGGTGTGGCGCCCTGCTTATTTGCAACCATACCGTGCACCCGTTAACCTTATCAATACTTTATTTGTAAAGTTAACGAGAGAATTACGTTTGCCTTTCCCAAGCAACAACGAATTATCGTTTTGATTCCGCCCCATCATGGAGCCGGTTGCGGACCGGCTCGCGCGCCCGAAGGGGCACCGTGGCCGCTGCGCCTCGGGCCAAGATGGAGCCCCCCGGCTGAGCGTGTTTTATCGGACAGGGTCATTTTCAATGCCGCAGGCCGGGTCCATTTCCCCAGCGCAGACCGGAGAACAGTCCATGAAAGCCGTCGCCTATACGCGCAGCCTGCCGATCACCGATGCGGAGGCCCTGATCGACGTGACCCTGCCCGACCCCGCCCCGCCCACCGGCCGCGATCTGCTGGTGGAGGTGCGTGCCATCTCCGTGAACCCGGTGGATGCCAAGGTGCGGATGCGCGCCGATCCGGGCGGCACGCCGAAGGTCATCGGCTATGATGCCGCTGGCGTGGTGCGCGCGGTGGGGCCGGACGCGACCTTGTTCCGCCCCGGCGATGCCGTGTTCTACGCCGGCGATATCACCCGCACCGGCACCAATGCCGAACTGCATCTGGTGGATGAGCGCATCGTCGGCCCGAAGCCGGCCAACCTGTCCTTCGCCGAGGCCGCCGCCGTGCCGCTGACCGCCATCACGGCCTGGGAGGCGCTGTTCGACCGCCTGCGCATTGCGCGCGACACAGTGAAGCGCGACGAGGCGGTGCTCATCATCGGCGGCGCGGGCGGCGTCGGCTCCATCGCCGTGCAGCTCGCCCGCCAGCTCACCGGCCTGCGCGTGGTGGCGACCGCCAGCCGGCCGGAGACGATGGACTGGGCGCGGCAGATGGGCGCGCATGACGTGCTGGACCATGCGGGCGACCTGGCGGCGCAGGCCAAGGCGCTGGGCGTGCCGGTCTCCGCCATCTTCGTCACGACGCATACCGAGGCGCATTGGCCGGCGATCTGCGAGATCATCGCGCCACAGGGCGCCATCTGCCTGATCGATGATCCGAAGTCGCCGCCCGATATCCGCATGCTGAAGACCAAGGCGGCCTCGCTGCATTGGGAGCTGATGTTCGCGCGCCCGATGCACAAGACAGCCGACATGCAGGCGCAGCACGACCTGCTGGTGGAGGTCAGCCGCATGCTGGAGGCCGGCACGCTGCGCAGCACGCTGGCCGAGCATTACGGCCCGATCACCGCCGCCCATCTGCGCCGCGCCCATGCCGCGATCGAGAGCACCACCTCCCGCGGCAAGATCGTGCTGGAGGGTTTTTCCGAGTCCTGATCTAGCCGTGCAGATGGCAGGCGACGCCGCCCTGGTTGTCGCCTGCCGCCGCTGTCCAGGCCGGCATCTGCACCGAGCATTGCGGCATGGCGTGGACGCAGCGGGGGTGGAAGGGACAGCCGGGCGGCGGGTTCGCCGCGGACGGGATCTCCCCGATGATGCGCGGCAGCACGCCGCGCCGCGACGGGTCCGGAATCGGCGAGGCATCGCGCAGCATCTGCGCATAGGGGTGCATCGGGTCCGCCAGCACGCGGCCGGCCGGCCCTTCCTCCACGATGCGGCCGAGATACATCACCGCCACGCGGTCGCAGAACCAGCGCACGACCGAAAGATCGTGGCTGACGAAGAGGAAGGACAGGCCGCGCCGCTTGCGCAGGTCCTGCATCAGCAGCAGCACCTGCGCCTGCACGGAGACATCGAGCGCCGAGACGGGCTCATCCGCCACGATCAGCTCCGGCTCCACCGTCAGCGCGCGGGCGATGCCGATGCGCTGGCGCTGGCCGCCGCTGAATTCATGCGGGAAGCGATCGAGCGCCGCGGGCGGCAGCCCTACCTCCTCCAGCAAGGCGGCGGCGCGGCGGCGGGCTTCCTGGCCCTCCGCCAGGCCATGCACATGCATGGGCTCCATCAGCGCGGCGCCGATGGACTGGCGCGGATCGAGCGAGGAATAGGGGTCCTGGAAGACGATCTGCATGCGCCGGCGCAGCGCCTTCAGCGCGGCGCCCTTGGCGGTGAGGACGTTCTCGCCCTTCCAGGTGACGGTGCCGGCATCAGGCTCGATCAGCCGCAGCAGCGCGCGGGCGGCAGTGGACTTGCCGCAGCCGGATTCGCCGACCAGGCCGAAGGCCTCGCCGGCATGGATGGTGAAGGAGATGTCCTCCACCGCGCGCACGCGCACCGTGCGCGGCGTGGGGAAGCCCTTCTTGGCGACGAAATGCTTGCGCAGCCCGTCTACAACCAGAACAGGTTCACTCATTGCGCAGCTTCGGGTCGGTTGCGTCGCGCAGGCCGTCGCCCACCATGTTCAGCCCCAATACCAGCAGCAGGATGGCGATGCCCGGAAACACGGCGAGCCAGGGCGCATCCAGGATGTTCTCGAAGCCGTCGCGCGTCATGCCGCCCCAGGTCGCCGTCGGCGGCTTCACGCCGAGGCCGATGAAGGACAGCGAGGCCTCGACGCGCACGGCGGTGGCGAGCCACAGCGTGCCCATCACCATCACCTCCGACAGGATGTTCGGCAGGATATGGCGGAACAGCACGCGGGCATGGCTGAAGCCGAGCGCGCGGCCGGCTTCCACGAAGGCGCGTTCCTTCAATGCCATGGTCGGCGCGCGGGCGACGCGGGCGAAGGGGGCGATGGCGGTCAGCGCGATGGCCACAACCAGGTTCACCAGCTCCGGCCCGAGCAGCGCGACCACGATCAGGCCGAGGATCAGCGAGGGGAAGGACAGCAGCACATCCATCACCTGCATCACGAACAGGTCGAACTTGCCGCCGATATAGCCGGAGACGAGGCCGATGGCGCCGCCGATGATGGCGGCGGCGAAGATGGCGCCGAGCGAGACGGTCAGCGAGATCTGCCCGCCCCACATCAGGCGGGAGAGGATGTCGCGGCCGAACTGGTCGGTGCCGAGCCAGAAGTCGGCGGAGGGCGGCTGCAGGCGGTTGAAGATGTCCTGCTCCGCCGGGTCATAGGGCGCGAGCCATGGCGCGAAGATCGCGGCCGCCATGATGACCAGGCAGATCACGACGCCCACCGCCGTGGTCGGATTGCTGCGCGCCTTGCCCAGCGCGCGCTTCCAGCCACTGGGCGCGGGCGGCGCGACGAGTTCCTGTGTGGTGCTCATCACTCCGCCTTCACCCGTGGGTCGATCACGCCGTACAGCAAATCGGTGATGAGGTTCACGACGACGATGAGGAAGCAGTAGATCACCATCAGCCCCTGGAGCATCGTGTAGTCCCGCTGGTTCAGCGCGCCGACGATGATCTTCCCAAGGCCCGGCCTGTTGAAGACGATTTCCGTCAGGACCGAGTTGCCCAGAAGAATCCCGACATAGAGCCCCACCACGGTGACGATGGGGATGGAGGCATTGCGCAGCCCATGCACCCAGACCACGCGCCGCCAGGGCACGCCCTTGGCGCGCGCGGTGCGGATGTAGTCCTCACCGAGCGATTGCAGCATGGCGCTGCGCGTCACCCGCGTGATGTAGGCCGCCATGATGAGGCCGAGCGCGATGGTCGGCAGCACCAGCTTGTGCAGCCGGTCGCCATAGTCCGACAGGTCCGCGCCGCCAATCACCGGAAACCACCGCCAGTGCAGCGAGAAGGCCAGCAGCAGAAAAATGCCGGAGACGAAGACCGGGAAGGACAGTCCGAGCAGCGACAGCACGCGCGCCGCCACATCCACCACGCCGTTGCGGTTCAGCGCCGCCCAGATGCCCACCGGCACGCCCACCACCACGCCGAAGATCATGGAGGCGATGGTGAGATCCAGCGTATGCGGCAGCACCGCCGCGACCTCCGCCGTGATGGAACGGCCGGTGACCATGGAAACACCGAAATCGCCCATCAGCGCGCTGGTAATGAAGCTGAAATACTGCGCCCAGAGCGACCGGTCCAAGCCCAGCCGCGTGCGCAGCGCCGCGATCGCCTCCGGCGTCGCCTGATCCCCCAGGATCACCAGCGCCGGGTCGCCGGGCACGATGCGGACGATGATGAAGACCAGCGTCAGCACCGCGATCAGCGTCGGCACGGCGGCCAGCAGGCGGCGCAGGACGAAGCCTGTCATGCTCCGTCCCCCTTTGCCGGCCTCACCGCAGCCGCGTCGCTTCGGTGATGAGCGGGCCGAGGCTCATCGAGCCGCGCAGCTCGTAGCCATAGTCCAGATTGTCGCGGCGGGCGAAGACCAGCAGCGTCTCGATCAGCGGCACACCGCAGACATTCTGCACCAGGATGCGCTGCGCCTCGGCCCAGAGGCGCTTCTGCTCCTCCACATCCGTGCTCACACGCGCCGCATCGATCTGGCTGTCGGCCTGGTCGCAATGCGAGAAGTTCGTCACCGCCGTCGGCGTGCGCACGCGCGACCGGCCATGGAAGAACTGCGTCAGGTAGATATCGGCCACCGGGAAACGCGCCGCGGAGTAATAGACCATCGGCGACAGGTCCTGGCGGATCTGCTGGTGGAAGGTCGCGTGCTCCACCACCTGCAGATCGAGCGTGATGCCGGCGCGGCGCAGCTGCTGCTGCACCACCTGCATCATGTTCAGCATTTCCGGCAACTGCGTGTGGATGGCGCGGATGGTGATGCCGTTCGGATGCCCGGCCTCCGCCAGCAATGCCCGCGCCCGCGCGGGGTCCGCCGGCAACAGCCCGTTGTCGTTGCTGAAGCCGAGATAGCCGCGCGGCACCACGGATTGCCCCTCGCGCGCCACATCCTGTCCGCGGAAGCGCACCAGCTCCGACCGGTTCACCGCATGCGCCATCGCCTGGCGGATGCGGATGTCGTTGAAGGGCGGCTGGCGGGTGTTGAGGCTGATGATGGCCAGTTCACCCGGCTCGAACACATCCACCACCGTGTTCGGTACGGCGCGGGTGCGGTTCACCCAGGTCTGGTCGGCGCGGCCGTAATTCAGGTCCAGCTCACGGTTCTGGAAGGCGAGATCGCGCGAGGCGTCGGAGGGGATGAAGCGATAGCTGATCCGCCCGATCTGCGGCGCGCCACGGAAATACTGTGCATGCGCGACCAACTCCGCCGACTGGTTCGGCGTCACGCGGTCCAGCGCGAAGGGGCCGGTGCCGATGGGGTTGCGCACGAAGGTGTCGCCGCGCTGTTCCACCGCGCGCTTGGAGACGATGTAGCCGCCCGAATAATTGGTCAGGATGCCGAGCACGCTCGGGATATTCTCCCGCAGCACGATGCGGACCGTGTGGCTGTCCACCGCCTCGATGCTCTCGATCGCGCGGTAGTCGGCGGCGAAGGCGCTGGTCGCGGC
Source organism: Falsiroseomonas oleicola (assembly GCF_019029495.1). Lineage (GTDB taxonomy): Bacteria > Pseudomonadota > Alphaproteobacteria > Acetobacterales > Acetobacteraceae > Falsiroseomonas > Falsiroseomonas oleicola. Next base: position 37,953 of record NZ_JAERQM010000005.1, on the reverse strand, counting down.
GGTGCCGGATTTGCGCAGGGAGAAGACGACATCCTCCGCCGTCAGCTCGCCGAAGCCGCCATGGAACTGCACGCCACGGCGCAGATGGAAGGTCCAGGTCTTGCCGTCGGCGCTGCTCTCCCAACGCTCGGCGAGATCGGGCTCGATCTCGGCCGGGTTGATGGAGCCGGGCTTGAAGCGCACCAGCCCGTTGAACATCCAGGCGACGACGACGCGGTCGATGGTGGAGACGGCGAAGTGCGGATCAAGCCGCCCGACATCCTGCGCCGCCATGCCGACGCGCAAGGTGGGTGCCGTCTGCGTCTGCGCCGCGCCGTGCAGACCGATAGCGGACGCAATGGCCATGGCGCTGCCCAGCAGCGCCGCCCGAAATCCCCGCATGAAATTATTCCCCGTTTGCCTTGCCGGGGAGCTTAGACCGCTATTTGCGCCGCCGTGAAGCGTCCGATGTCGAAAGCCTCCAGCGGCACGTCGGTGACGCCATCCATCACCAGCTCGGACAGCACGGCGCCGACACCGGGTCCGGTCTGGAAGCCCTCGCCGCAGAAGCCGAAGGCGTGGATCAGGCCGGGCGTGGTGCGGGACGGGCCGAGCACCGGGAAATGGTCCGCGAAGGTGCCATCCGTCCCGGACCAGCTTCGGATCACCATGGCATGTTCCAGGCGCGGGATCACCGCGATGGCGCTGCGCATCACCTCGAAGGCCGCGTCGGGGCGCGGGCGGGTGAAGGTGATGCCCGCATCGCTTTCGCCACGCCCGCCACCGAAGATGATGTTGCCGCGCGCGATCTGGCGCATGTAGAGCCCGCCGCCGACCACGCCGAGGCTTTCCCGCAGGAAATAGGGCAGCGGCTCCGTCACCAGCATGTTCGGGTGCAGCTTCTCGATCGGCACCGCCTCGCCGAACTGGCGCGCGATCTCGCCGCCCCAGAAACCGGCGCAGTTCAGCAGCCAGGGCGCGGCGAAGCGCGTGCCATTGGCGAGCAGGCGAAAATCCGTGCCGTCATGTTCCAGCCCGGTCACCGCATGGCCTTCGCGGATATCCGCGCCCGCCTTGCGCGCCGCACGGGCCAAGGCCGGCGCCAGCAGGCGTGGATTGGCGCTGCCATCCTCCTCCATCAGGCTGCCGGCGATGACGACGTCGCTGAAATGCGGATACAGCTCGCGGATCGCATTGCGGCCGATCATGCGCGGGCGCAGGCCGTGTTCGACAGCCAGCGTGTTCCAGCGCAGCAGTTCCGCCTCATCCGCCGCGCTGCGCGCCAGCTTCAGATGGCCGGAGGGGTCGAATTCCACATCCGAACCGGTCAGCTCCCTGATGCGCGACCAGATTTCCCGGGATTTGCGCGCCAGCGGAATGCCGGCGGGGTGGCGGCCCTGCTGGCGCACGCCGCCGTAATTCACCCCCGTGGCCTGGCCGCCGACCAGGCCGCGTTCCAGCAGCACCACGCGCACACCGCGCCTCGCCAGATGCAGCGCCGCGGAGGTTCCCGCGCCGCCGCCGCCGACGATCAGCACATCCGCCTGGATCATCAGCCCACCTGTTGCAAAGGCACCGGTTTCACGGGCGGCTGGCCGCGCAGGCGGCCCACCTCCGGCACCTCCACCGACAGCGCCTTGGCCAACACGGCGGCCGCCGGCGTGCCGCAGAGCCGCCCCTGGCAGCGGCCCATCCCGACGCGGGAGAAGGCCTTGGCGCGGTTCACCTCCGGCGCATCGGCCGCCGCCGCGGCGCGCAACTCGCCGGCCGTGATGACCTCGCAGCGGCAGACGGAGGTGCTGTCCTCCATCCGTGCGGCGAGCTTCGCCGGATAGGGGAAGGCCTGTTCCAGCGCCTTGCGGAAGCGCCGCTCCGTCCGCAGACGTCCATCCAGATGCTGGGTCAGCGCCATGTCGGAAGGCAGATGCGCATCGCCCAGCGCGGCCAGCGCCGCCCGCGCGCCGGCGAGTTCCGCCACCTCCACCCCGCCAATGCCGGCGCCGTCGCCCGCGAGATAGACGCCCGCCACCGGCGCGCGGCCGGCGACATCCTTGCGCGGCACCCAGTTCTGCTGCGTCGCGTCATAGTCGAAGGGCACGCCGGCGAGATCGGCGAGTTGCGCTTCCGGCTTCAGCCCCCAGCCCATGCCAACGGCATCGCAGGGGGTGACATGTTCCTTCCAGGCCGCGTCGCGCCAATGCACGGCGGTAACGCCATCCACACCCTCGATCGCCAGCGGCGTGATGTCCTCATGCAGCTTCACGCCACGCAGCTTGAGCTGCGCGAACAGGCCCATGCCGCGCAGCAGCGTCGGCAGGTTCCACAGCATGCCGGCGCCGAAGCGCGCCTTGGTGAGGAAATCGGTGGTGTCGAGCACGGCGGCGGGCTTCGCCCCGGCCTTGGCATATTGCAGCGCGGTCAGCCACAACAGCGGCCCGGTGCCGATCAGCACGGGATTGGCGCCGATGCCCACGCCCTGCGACTTCAGCGCCACCTGGGCGCCGCCCAATGTGGTCACGCCCGGCAGGGTCCAGCCCGGCAGCGGCAGCACCCGGTCCATCGCCCCGGTGCAGAGGATCAGCGCGTCATAGGCCACTTCCCCCTGCGCGGCGCCGTTGGTCAGGGTGTGCAGCACCTTGTCCTGCGGCCGGATGTTCCAGACCAGCGTGTCCGGCCGCCAATCCGTGCGCGGCTTCATCGCATCCAGCGTCGCATGCAGCCGCCGGGCGCGGCCGGCATCGGCCCCGTAGAGCGCCGCATGGTCACGGGTGAAGCCGGGAGGCGGGCGCTGGGTGATGCGGCCGCCGCCATCGGGGCCTTCCTCGATCCAGATCGGCGTCACGCCGGCCCGGACGAGCTGTTCCACGGCACGGATGCCGGCAGGGCCACCACCAACAACGACAATTCTCATCGCCTGACCACCTCGATCCCGGGTTCCACCAACGTCGTGCAGGAACGGCGGACGCCCTTGCCGACCACGAGAACCCAGCAATCCTGGCAGGCCCCCATCCAGCAGAAGCCGGCCCGCCCACCATCGCCGAATTCACTGGTGCGGACATGGCCGAGACCCGCCGTCAGCATCGCCGTCAACAGCGTGTCGCCCTGCTTCGCAGGGACTTGCACACCGTCCACGGTGAAGGTGATGGCGGTCCGGTCCTGGTCAAGCAGGCGTGTGACGGTCACAGCAGGGCCTCGAAGCGACAATTCACCTTGATCTCACCCACCGTCGCCGTGTTGGGGAGGCGCATCACCGTCTCCACCAGCGCCGCCACATCCTCCGGCCGGCTCATCGCCTCGCGCGGGTAGCGGGCATGCAGGGTCATCTCGGTCTGCACGAAGCCGGGGCAGATGGCGGTGGCGCGGATGCCGTGCTCCCAGCCGAGCCGCCGCACCTCCTGCGTCAGGGCGACCACGGCGAACTTGCTCATCGCATAGCCGAGGTTCTCATTCGCCACCCGCTTGCCGGAGAGCGAGGCGAGGTTGACCACACGGCCCTCCCCGCTCTCGATCAGATGCGGCCAGGCGGCGCGGATGACGCGCATCGGCGCCTTCACATTCACATCCCACATGGCGTCATGCGGCGTTTCATCCGCATCGAGCAGGCGGGCCATGGGGTTGATGCCGGCGGCGTTCACCACGGCGTCGATGCGGCCGAAGCGGGCGAAGGTGGCATCCACCCAAGCCTCCGCGCTGCCGGGCTTTTCCGCGTCCCAGCGGTGCAGCATCAGGTCCGGCCCGGCCGTAAGCTTGCCGGCACTGCGGATGCCGGCGCTGATGAGCCAGCCGGAGCCATGCAGCCGGCGCAGCACTTCCCGCCCGATCCCGCGCGAGCCGCCCGTGATCAAAACAACTCTCCCGACGGGATCAAGCATAGGCCAAAGCCCCCGTTGCCACATGGCAGCGCGCCGCATGGGCTGGCGCCACCTCCGCCAGCACCTGTTCCCGCTCGCAGCCCGCCTGCGCCATCGGGCAGCGCGGCGCGAAGCGGCAGCCGGCGGGCATCGCATCCAGAGGCGGCACGCGGCCCGGAATCGCGGACAGCGCCTGGCCCGGCTGGTCGAGCCGCGGAATCGCCGAGAACAGCGCGCGTGTATAGGGGTGCTGCGGCTTCGCAAAAATCGCCTCGACCGGCCCCTGCTCCACGATCTCCCCCGCATACATCACCGCCACCCGGTCCGCGATCTGCGCCACCACGCCGAGATTGTGCGTGATGAACAGCACCGCCATGCCGAAGCGCGACCGCAGATCGGCCAGCAGGCCGAGCACCTGCGCCTGGATGGTCACATCCAGCGCCGTGGTCGGTTCATCCGCCAGCAGCACGGCGGGCTCGCAGGCGAGCGCGATCGCGATCATCACGCGCTGGCGCATGCCGCCGGAGAACTGGTGCGGATACTCGTCCAGCCGCTGCGCGGCGGAGGGGATCTTCACCTCCTCGAACAGTTCCAGCGCGCGGGCGCGGGCGGCCTTGCGGTCCATGCCGCGATGGATGCGCAGGGCTTCCGCCACCTGGTCGCCCACGGTCATCACCGGGTTCAGGCTGGTCATCGGTTCCTGGAAGATCATCGCCATGCGGTCGCCGCGCACGGATTCCAGCGCCTGGTCCGACAGCCCGGCCAGGTCCCGCCCATCCAGCAAAATCTGCCCGGCGGCGACGCGGCCGAAGGGCGGCTGCACCAGCCCCATCACCGACAGGGCGGTGACGGACTTGCCGCAGCCGCTTTCGCCGACCAGCGCCAGGGTCTCGTCGCGCATGAGGGTGAGCGACAGGTCGCGCACCGCGGGATGCCAGCGCCCGCCGATTCGGAATTCGGTGCGGAGGCCGACCAGTTCGAGGGCAGGTTTCGTCATCACCGCCGAGCCTGCGCCAGCCGGCGCCCGGCATCAAGCCGGAACGGTGAAGCGATCCTGCGTGAAGGGCGCGACCGGCAGGTTGGTGGCGCCGCGGGCCATCAGTTCGGCCACCGCCGCGCCGGCGGCGGGCGAAAGCTGGAAGCCGTGGCCGGAGAAGCCGAAGGAATGGAACAGGCCTGGCAATGTGCGGCTTTCACCGATCACCGGCATGTCGTCCGGCGGCCGCGCCTCCGTCCCCGTCCAGCTCCGCACGATGCGGGCCTGGGCGACGCAGGGGAAGATCTCGGCGGCGATGCGGGCCGCATGGGCCAGGCTGCCGAACAGCACCGTGGAGGTTTCCGCCGCCTTGTCGTTGCGCCCCTGGTGGCCGCCGCCGATCACCACCGTGCCGGCGGCGGTCTGCTTGAAGGACAGCGCGCGGGCCGTCGCCCCCACCGTGGGATCGACGAAGGGCGGCAGCCGCTCCGTCACGATCATCATGCTGGCCTTCGTGCCGCAGGGGATAGTTTCGCCCGTCAGCGCGGCGAGGTCGGGCGCCCAGGCGCCGGCGCAATTGGCCACGCGCTCGGCCTCATAGGGTCCCTGGTCGGTGTCGACGCGAATGGTGCCCTCCGCGGTGGCCTCCAGACCCGTGACGGCCACGCCTTCGACGATCGTCACCCCCGCCTGTTCGGCGGCGCGCCGAAAAGCCATGACGGTGCGCATGGGGTCGGCCGAGCCGTCATCCCGCGTCACGATCGCGCCCACCACATGGCGGCTGACGGCGGGCAGCAGGCGCCGGACCTCCACCTGGTCCACCACCTCCTCATGCGACCAGCCGAGGGCGCGGACCTGGGCGACACGGGCCTCGTTCTTCGCCATGTCGGCGGTGCTTTCCGCCACCTTCACCTGGCCCGTGGCGCGGAAGCCGCAATCGTCACCGACCAGGGCGGTGATGTTCTGCCACATCTCCGCGGCAATGACGGAAAGCGCGATTTCCGGCAGCGCCCGGCCGAGGCGCCGCACGCCGCCCGCATTCACCCCGCTGGAATGCCGCCCGACATGGCGGCGCTCCAGCAGCGTCACCTGCCAGCCCGGGGTGCGGGCGAGGTGGAGTGCGGTGGAAAGGCCGTGCAGCCCGCCGCCGATGACGAGGGCCTTTTTCATGGGTGGCGCCTCGCCGGGTAGCGCTTGGAAGCCCTCTCCCCCTGACAGGGGGAGAGGGTTGGGTGAGGGGGACGCGCAGGTTGCGGGACACGCTCATGTCCATCGGAACCCCCCTCACCCAACCCTCTCCCCCCGTTGGGTGGAGAGGGCTCTCTTAGCCAGCCGGAACGAGGCGCCCTCATCCCGCCAGCGCCGCCAACTCACCCAGCGTCAGCGGCTTGGTCGGGAAGCGGGTGCGGAAGGGGTCCACCTCCCCTCCCTGCACCCCACGCGCCGCCGCGATCACCCCATGCACCGCCGGCCCGCAGATCCGCCCCTGGCACGGCCCCATCCCGGCCCTGGTAAAGGCCTTGGTCTGGTTGGCGCCGAGGCAGCCCAGCGCCACGGCCTGGCGCACCCGCCCCGCCGTCACCTCCTCGCAGCGGCAAAGCACCGTCTCGTCCGGGATGGCGGCCTCCGGCAGCGGCGGAAACATCGCGTCCAGGAACAGGCGCGGCGCAAGTTGCCGGTCGCGCAGCAGGCGCAGCGGCCCGGCGCGGCCATCGCGCTCGTCGGTGGTGATCCGGCCGAGGGCGCGACCGGCCTCCAGCGCCGCGATGCGGCCCGACAGCGCCGCGGCGCGCGCCCCGCCGATGCCGCCCGAATCCCCGGCCACCATCACCCCCGGCACCGCCGTATTGCCCCAGAGGTCGAGCCCCGGCCGCCAGCAGCGCTGCACCGGGTCCCAGCCATGGGTCAGGCCGGCGATGGCGCGAGTCACCTGGGTATTGGGCACGACGCCGTCATGCAGCAGCAGCAGGTCGGCCGGATGCGCCACGCCATCCACCAGGATGCGCGCCAGCCGTCCCTCCCCTTCCGCCCGCAAGTCCCGCGCCGGAATCACCTGCACCGCCCGCTTCACCTGGCGCTGCCAGACCAGCCCGCGCCAGAGGTATTCCGGCGCCTTCAGCGCGCGCAGCAGATGCGGCTGCGCCCGCCGCAACCCGCCCGGCGGCGAGAGATCGACGATGCCCGCAATCCTGCCGCCCTTGGCCAGCGCCTGCACCGCATAGAGCCAGAGCAGCGGTCCCTGCCCCGCCAGCCAGACCGCCCCCTCCGGCACCAGGCCCGACGTCTTCAGCGCGATCTGCGCCGCGCCGACGCTCATCACCCCCGGCAGGGTCCAGCCCGGGATCGGCAACGGCCGCTCGGTGGCCCCGGCGCAGAGGATCAGCCGCTCCGCCCGCACGCTCCTGGCGGCACCGGCCTCGGACCAGAACACCTTCCCCTCCGGCTCCACAGCCCAGAGGGTGGCGCCGGGCCGATACTGCGCGCCGGAGGCGCGGAAGGCGGCGGCCAGCTTGGCGCCATCCTTGTCCTGGTCATCCTTGGCCGGCAAACGCGCCTCGACGGCGCGATGCACCTGGCCGCCCGGCGCCGCATTCTCGTCCAGCACCAGCACGCTCATGCCATGGGCGCGCGCCTCGGTCGCGGCGGCCATGCCGGCCGGGCCGGCGCCCAGCACCAGCAGATCGACCTTCTCCGCAACCGGCGCGGCCCCGTCCTTCGCGGCGGTCCATTCATCGGCGACGCTCATGCCGCATCATCCACGAAGCCGCGCGCGCCGTGCTGGATGCCGGCCCGCATGCCTGGGGTCACCTGGGTCAGGCAGGCCTGGATGTTCTGCGCGCCCTCCACCTCCACCAGGCAGTCGAAGCAGGCCCCCATCAGGCAGAGCGGCCCGCGCGCCGTGCCCGTCACCGGCGTCTCCCGGAAGCTGGTGATGCCAGCCGCCAGCAGCGCCACGGCCAGGCTTTCCCCGGCGCGGGCCGGCAAGGCCCGACCCTCCCATTCGATGGTGCAATCGGTGGGCTCAGTGCGACGAAACATGGGTCATTCCAACGAAACGGTCCGGGTGCAGGTCGCGCGCATGCTCAGGCAGCGTGCCGGTCAGCACCGCCTCCGCAAGCCGGCCGGCATGCACGGCGGCCAGCGTCACGCCGGAATGGCAGGTGGCGACGAAACAACCGGGATGGGTCCGGCTTTCGGCATAGGCGGGAAAGCCGTCCGGCGTCATCGGCCGCAGCGCCGCCCAGCTTCGCACCATGCGCGCCTGCGCCAGCACCGGCAGCACCCGCAACGCCCGGGCCGCCATGCGGGACAGGGCCGCGGTGGTCGTCGCCGTCTCGAAGCTGCCGTCATCCTCGCTGGTCACGCCGATCTGCACCGTGCCATCGCCGGTCTGGCGGATGGCGCTTGCCGGCAGCGGCAGCAGCGGCGCCAGCCTTTCGGTCACGATGTTCTGCCCCCGCACCGGCCGCACCGGCACATCCAGCCCGACCATTTTTGCGAGTGGCGAGGTCATCACCCCGGCGGCGATGACGATGCGGCGCGCCGATACCTCGCTGCCATCGGCGCGGGTGATGCGGTAGCCCCCGGCGATGGGGGTGATGGACTCCACCGAAGCGCCCGGCAGATGCACGCCGCCCGCCGCGCGCATGCCCGCCTGCAAGCCGCGCAGCAGCGTCAGCGGATCCACATGGCCATCCGCCGGCTGGTAGCTGGCGCCGCGCACCTCCGGCCCCAGCGGGCAGCCGGACATCAGTTCGCGCAACTGATGCCGGTCGAGCATCTGAAGCCCTTCCTGGCCCTGGTTGTGCATGCGCTGCACGAAAAGCTGGCGCGCCGCGAATTCCGCGTCATCCAGGCAGAAGGTCAGCCCGCCCACCGCGCGATACTGCACATCCCGCCCCGCCAGGGTCGAAGCCCGTTCCGCCAGCGCCGGCCACAGCGCCACGCTCTGCCGCGTCCAGGCGGCATAGGCCGGCATGCCGTCGCCCTTGGATTGCGACCAGACCAGGCCGAAATTGCCCCGCGCGGCGCGCAGCGCCACATCGCCCTCATCCAGCATGGCGACGCGGGCGCCACGCTCGGCGCAGCCGAAGCCGATGGCGGAACCGACCATGCCGCCGCCGATGATCGCGACGTCGAAGCTGTCCCAGGGACTGCCGTGAGATGACATGCTTGCGAGCCTGACCCGACCGGCCCCATCCTGCAAGACGGGAAGGCGAAGGACAGAACAATGCTCCGCAAATTCATGCTGGCCGCGCTGGCACTTGCTTTGCCGGCCGCTGCCGCACAGGCGCAGACGCTGCGTGTCGGGCTGATCGCGCAGGATATGGGCACCACCGACCCCCATCGCGCCAGCGCGACGCAGGACAAGGCGCCGCTCGCCTGGGGCTATGACGGGCTGGTGCGCTTCCCGCCCGGCTCCGCCGATCCCGCGAAGCTGGAACCTGACCTGGCCGAGAGCTTCACCCGATCGGCCGACGGCCTGACCTACACCTTTCGCCTGCGCCCTGGCGTGCGCTTCCATGATGGGAACCCGCTGGAGGCCGAGGACGTGGTCTTCTCCCTGCGCCGCGCCGCCGACCGCGCCCGCAGCGCCTTCGCCGGCGACTACAGCGCCGTCTCCACCATCGAAGTGGTGGACCCGATGACGGTGCGCGTCACACTCAGGTCGGCGGTGGCCGGCGCGCTCGGCCTTTTCGCCAATTACCATGGCGGCATGATCGTCTCCCGCCGTGCCGATGCCGGCGGGCAGCAGCCCGGCACCGGGCCGTTCCGGATGGAACGCGCCGGAGGCGGCATGGCGCGCATGGTGGCCTTCGACGGCCATTGGCGCGGCCGGCCGAACATCCGCGCCGTTGAGCTGCGCTTCATCACCTCCGACGCCACGCGCGAACTGGCCTTCACCGCCGGCGAGCTGGACCTGTTCATCGGCCGGCGCGAGCAGCGCTGGGTGGAGCGCATCCGCAGCCATCCGAACACGGTGGTGGAGGTCTTCTCCCCCGGCGAATTCCGCACCCTGCTCATCAACAACCGCAGCGCACCGCTGGATGACGGCCGCGTGCGCCGCGCCGTGCAGCATGCGATCGACGCCCCCGGCATCGCGCGCTTCGTCGGCCTGGATGTGGCAACCCCCTGGGTCAGCCCGGTGCCGCCCGGCTATCTGGGCGCGACGGAGGATGTGCCGCGCTTCCCGCATGACCTGGCGCGCGCCCGCGCCCTGCTGGCGGAGGCCGGTCATCCCAATGGCGTGACCATCCGCGCCGTCGTCTCCTCCAACTCCGCGCAATTGCCGATCATGGAGGTGGTGCAGGCGCAGCTTCGCCGGGCCAATATCCGGCTGGAGATGGATGTGGTGGAGCACGCGACGTTCCATGCCCGCATCCGCCAGGACCTGTCCCAGTTCACCTTCTACGGCGCGGCGCGTTATCCGGTGGCGGACAGCTATCTGAGCCAGTTCTATCACTCCCGCAGCGCCCCGGGGCAGCCGACCATGTCGCTGAACTTCGCCCATTGCAGCGCCGCCGATGCCGAGATCGACGCCGCGAGGGCGGAACCGGATGAGGCGCGGCAATTGGCGCTCTGGGCCACGGCGCAGCGCAAGGTGATGGAGGCCGGATGCAGCCTGCCGCTGTTCGACCTGAAACAGGTCTGGGTGCGCCGCGCCAGCCTGAACCTGGGCTACCGCCTGGAAGGCTCGCTCAATCTCGGTCCGCCGATCACGGCCGGGACACGGCTGGACTAGCCATGCGGCGCCGCAGCCTTCTGGCCGCCGGCCTGGCGGTCCCCGCCATCGCCCAGGCGCGGCCGGGCTGGCGGCCGACCCGGTCCATGCGGCTGATCGTGCCCTTTTCGCCAGGTGGCGCCCTGGACCTGACGGCGCGGCTGCTGGCCTGGACGATGGAACCGCTGGTCGGTGTCTCCATCATCGTCGAGAACCGCAGCGGCGCCGGCGGCAGTATCGGCGCGGAGGCTTTGACGCGCAGCGATCCGGATGGGCACAGCATGATGCTCGCCTCGCCCGGCCCGCTGGTGGTGAACCCCTTCCTGTTCCGCACCATGACCTATGACGCGGAGACGGAATTCGCACCGGTGGCCCTGGTGACCACGAACCCGATGGCACTCCTCGCCGGACCCCGCCGGGCCGAACGCAGCCTGGCGCATCTGCTGATGACGGCGCGCAGCGGCGAAAGGCTGAACTACTCCAGCGCGGGACCCGGCAGTGGCGGGCATATGGCGATGGAGGTGCTGAAGGTCCGGCTCGGCCTGCCGGGGCTGCTGCACATCCCCTTCCGCGGTGCCGGCCCCTCGCTTCAGGCGCTGCTGGCAAACCAGGTGCAGTTCGCGATGGAAAGCCTGGCCAGCGCCGCCGGCTTCATCGATGACGAGGTCGCCTTTCCCCTGGCCGTCACCACCGCCCAGCGCTGGCCCGGCCTGCCCAATGTGCCGACCTTGCAGGAGGAAGGCGTGGCCGAGTTCGACTACGCGTCCTGGAGCTGCCTGGTCTATCCGGTCGCGGTGCCGGAGGAGGCCGTGCTGATGATGAACTGGGCAGTCAATACCGCCCTGAGCACGCCGATCCTGCGCCGGCGGCTGCTGGAGGTGGGCGCCGAGCCGGCCGGCGGCAGCGCCGCGCATCTGCAGCGCCATCTGGCCACGGAGCGTGACAAATGGGCCGAGGCGGTGCGGATTTCAGGCGCGCGGGTGATCTAGCTCAGGGGAAGGCGCGGCAGGCTTCCAGCCCGATCTCGCGCGCCTGCGCCTCCGCCCCCGCCACCCATTCCATCACCAACGGATGCGCCAGCACGGCATCGGCATAGGCCTGGGCCTCGGCCGTCAACGGCACGGAATAGGTGCGGAAGCGGCTGGCCATGGGCGCCCACATCGCATCGGCGAAACAGAAGCGCGCGCCGAACAGGAAGGGGCCGCCGCTGCCATGCAACGCGCGGGTCTGCCGCCAGCTTTCCTGCACCCGGGCCACCTGCGGCGCGACGCCGGGGCGGCCGAGCAGCTTGGCATTGCTCGGCACGCCATTGGCGATCGGCCAGCGCTTCACCAGGTTCATCGGCATGGCCGCACGGAGCTCCACGAAATGCGCGTGCATCTCCCCGGCCGAGGCGCGCGCCGCCGTGCGGGCGGGCAGATCGGCGGGCCAGATGTCGCAGCCCGGCGCCTTCTCCCACAGATATTCGGCGATGGCCCAGGTATCGGTAATGGCGAGGGCACCGTCGAACAGGATGGGGATCAGCCCGGTGGGGGAGATGGCGGCCAGCTTCGCCTTGCTGTCGTCGCGCGACAGCAGCAGCGTCTCCGTCTCGAATTCAAGGCCCGAAAGCCTGCAGGCCAGCCAGCCGCGCATGGTCCAGGTGGAGGACCATTTGCCGCCGATGATGAGCTTCATCACGCGACGCCCCCGTCATGCAGATGGCAGGCCACCATCACGCCATCGCCCGCTGCCACATCACGCGGCGCGTCCCGCGAACAGCGCGGGCCGGCGGCAGGGCAGCGGGGGTGGAAGGCGCAGCCGGGCGGCGGGCGGATCGGGCTGGGCACGTCGCCCGCGGCCTCCGGCGGCACCAGCGTCTCCGCCGTCACGGCGGTGAGCAGCGCCTTGGTATAGGGATGGCGCGGCGCGTTCCACAGCGCCTCGGCCGGGCCGATCTCGACAATGCGGCCGAGATACATCACCGCGATCCGGTCACAGAGCCAGCGCACCAGCCGCAGGTCGTGGCTGATGAACAGATAGGTCAGCGACAGGCGCTGCTGCAATTCCACCAGCAGGTTCACCACCTGCGCCTGGATCGAGACATCCAGCGCGCTTGTCGGCTCATCCAGCACGATGAAGGCGGGTTCTATGGCGAGTGCACGGGCGATGCCGACGCGCTGGCGCTGGCCGCCCGACAACTCGTGCGGGTAGCGACGCATCATGTCGGCGCGCAGCCCCACCGTTTCCAGCAATTGCGCGATGCGGGCGCGGCGTGCGGCAGCGTTGCCGAAGCGGTGGACGACCAGCGGCGATTCCAGGATGCGCTCGATGGTCAGCGACCGGTTCAGCGAACTCTGCGGGTCCTGGAACACCATCTGCGCGCGGCGACGAAAACCGGGCAGGTCGGCGGCGGGCGGCGCGCCGTTGAACAGCACAGTGCCGGCGGTGGGCGGTTCCAGCGCCAAAGCGACACGGCCGAGGGTCGATTTGCCGGAGCCGCTTTCGCCGACCAGGCCGAGGATTTCGGTGCGGGCGATGCTCAGCGACACATCCTGCACGGCACGCACCACCGGCTGGTTGGGCAGCAGCCGGCCGAGCACGGAGGGCTTCGTCGCGTAGTGGCGGGAAACGCCGTCGAGGGTCAGCAGTGGCGGGCTCATGCGGCCTCCGCGCGCCAGCAGGCGGCCTTGCGGCCGGGGGCGATGTCGCGCAGCGGCTGATCCTCCGTGCAGCGGGCCTCGGCGCCGGGGCAGCGGGCCTGGAAGGGGCAGCCTGGCGGCAGGCGGGCGAGGTCCGGTGGCTCGCCGGGAATGGCGGGCAACGGGCCATCCGCCTTGGTGCCGCGCGGCACGGAAGCCAGCAGGGCGCGGGTGTAAGGGTGGCGCGGGGACGTCAGCAGGGCCTGGGTCGGCCCCTCCTCCATGATCCGTCCGGCATACATCACCGCGACGCGGTCGCAGATGCGGCCGATGACGGAGAGGTTGTGGGAGATCATCAGCATCGCCATGCCGAGTTCGCGGCGCAGCTCGTCCAGCAGCGCCAGGATCTCGGCCTCCACCGTCACGTCCAGCGCCGTGGTGGGCTCGTCCGCGATCAGCAGGGAGGGGCGGCAGATCAGCGCGAGGGCGATCAGCACCCGCTGGCGCATGCCGCCCGACAATTGGTGCGGATAGGCCGAGAGCCGGCTTTCGGCCTCCGCGATACGCATCCGCGTCAGCAGCGAAAGCGCCGCCGCGCGCGCCTCCGACTCGCTGCCGCCATGCAGGCGGTGAATTCGGAAAAGTTGGTCGCCGATGGTCATCACGGGGTTCAGCGCCGCGGCGGGGTCCTGCACCACCATGGCGATCTGTTTCGCGCGCAGCGCGCGCAGCGCCTCAGCATCCAGCTTGCGCAGGTCCTGGCCGCGGAAAAACAGCTCGCCGCCGATGGTGGCGCTTTCCGGCTGCTGCAGGCGCACCGAGGCGCGGGCGGTGACGGATTTGCCGGAGCCGGATTCGCCGACCAGCCCCAGCACCTCCCCCGCCGCGATGTGGAAGGACACGCCGCGGGAGGGGCGGATCTCGCCGCCCTCGCTGCGGAATCGCGTGACCAGGTCACGCACTTCGAACAGCATCTCAGGCATCGCCCCGCCGCGTCAGTTGCGCCGGGTCCATCACATCGCGCAGCAGGTCGCCGGCGAGGTTGAAGGCGACGACGGTGAGGAAGATCAGCAGGCCGGGGAAGATGGTCAGCCACCACTGGCCGGACATCACATAGGTTCGGCTATCCGCCAGCATCCCGCCCCAGCTCGGCTCCGGCGGCTGGATGCCGAGGCCGAGGAAGGAGAGCGAGGCCTCGGTGAGGATGGACGTCGCCACCAGCAGGGTCGCGAAGACCGCGACCGGGGAGACGCAGTTGCGCAGCACGTCGCGGAACAGGATGCGCGTCTCGCTGGCGCCGACCGCGCGTTCCGCCATCACATATTGCTCGTTGCGCTCCACCAGCACGGCGGCGCGGACGATGCGGGCGACCTTCGGCGCGTTCAGCAACCCGATCACCACCATGACCTTCATGATATGCGGGATGACGAAGGGGCCGAATTCCAGGTCCTGGGTGCCAAGTGCCGCGACCACCGCGATGGCCAGCACAATCGGCGGAAAAGCCATCAGCACATCCATCACCCGCATGATGGCGGAGTCCGTAAAACCCGGGCTGCGGAAGGCCGCGATGGCACCCAGCGGCACGCCGATGGCCACCGCGATCCCCACCGTGGTCAGCCCCACCGTCAGCGAAACCCGCGTCGCATGCACGCAGCGGGAAAATATGTCGCGACCGAACTGGTCGCTGCCGAACCAGAAGGTGGCATCCGGCGGCCGCAGGCGAAGGCGGGAGGGGCGGTTGGGCAGGAACTGGGCGATCTGTTCCGGGAAGATGGCGACGACCACCAGCACCAGCAGGAACAGGAAGGCGGCCAGCGCGAGCGGATCGCGCTTCATCACCATCCACAGGCGGTTCGGGCGCCGCGGTGCGGCCAGCGTCGCGCTCATCGGCGAATCCGGGGATCGAGAATGGCGTAGAGCGCATCCATGCCGAAGTTGATCAGCACGAAGAGCGTGACATTCAGCAGGACCAGTCCCTGCACCAGCGGATAGTCGCGCGACAGAATGCTCTCATACAGCAGTCGCCCCATGCCCGGCAGGTTGAAGATCACCTCCGTCAACACCGCGCCGGCCAACAGGTAGCCGAAGGAAAAGCCCGCGGCAGTCAGCGTCGGGATCAGCGCATTCCGGAAAGCGTCGGTCCAGATGATGGTGCGTTCCGGCACGCCATGGGCGCGCGCCACCGCGATATGCTCCCGCCCCAGCACGTCCAGCATGGAGGAGCGCAGCATGCGCGTGATGGTCGCGGCATAGGCGGTGCCCAGCGCCACCGCCGGCAGGATGATATGGGCCGTGGACAGGCCGATGCCCGCCGACAGCGGCTGGTACCCACCCGGCGGCAGCCAGCCGAGGATCACGGCGAAGAGGAGGATGCTCAGCAGCCCCTGCCAGAAGACCGGCATGGAAATGCCGATCATCGCCACGATGCGGAACAGATGATCGATCGGCCCGCCCTTGTAGCGCGCCGAGAGCACGCCGGCTGGAATCGCGATGGCCATGGCGATCGCCAGCGCCACCAGCGAGACATGCAGCGTCACCGGAAAGCGTTCCGCGATCAGCCCCGCGACGCCGGTGGAATACATGAAGGAGCGGCCGAGATCGCCGGTCACCGCACCGCCGACCCAGGTGAAATACTGCTGCCACAGCGGCAGATGCAGGCCGATCGCCTCCCGCATCGCCTGGATTTCCTCCGGCGTCGCGTTGCTCGTCATCATGGCGATGGCGGGGTCGCCCGGCAGGGCGCGGACCACCAGGAAGATCAGCACGCTGGCGCCGAACAGCACCAGCGCCAGCGTCGCCGCGCGGCCGAGAAGAAAGTTCGCCATCAGCCCTTCTTGCCCTCAGCCTTTCCTGGCCGAGGTCAGGTCCATGAAATAGGAGTAGCGCGGCCCGAAGCCCGAGATATCCGCGCGCCACAGGTGATAGGCGTTGAGCCGCCCGATCCACAGCGCCGGGCAATCCTCCACCAGGATTTCGGACACCTTGCGCAGCGCCGGCTTCTTCCGCGCCTCGTCCAGGTAGCGGAAGCTCTCCATCACCGCGGTGTCATAGGCCGGGTTGCGATAGCCCATCCAGCGCGCCTGGTTGCCATCCTTGTGGTAGTTGTTCCAGATCAGATAGTCCTCCACCGAGGACTGCATCGAAGGATGCGGGAAGGCCTGCCAGTCGCCATTCTGCGCGCTGCGGTACATGCTGACGAAGTCGGTCTGGCGGATGTTCATGCGGATGCCGACCTCGGCGAGGTTCGCCTGCATCACCACCGCCGCCTCCCGCGCCTCCACATAGGCCGAGGGCACGGGCACGATCGCCTCGAAGGCGAAGCCGCGCGGCATGCCGGCGGCGCGCAGGTGGAACTTGGCGCGGTCGGGATCATAGGCGAACTGCTTCGCCAGATCCTCCTCATACCAGAACTCGTTCGGCGAGGCCGGCAGGGCGCTGGCGGTGACCAGGCCGGAATAGATTTCCTCGCAGATATAGTCGCGATCCACGGCGCAGGCGACGGCGCGGCGCAGATGCACATTGTCGAAGGGCGCCTTGGCGACATTCATCGGCATGTAGAAGATGCCGGCGGAAGGCCGCACCGCACCGCCGAAGCCAGGCTCCTGCCGCACCGGCGCGAAATCCTTCGGCGGGCAGTTGGAGATGATATCGACGGTGCCGGTGCGCAGATTGGCGAGCTGCGTCGCCGCATCGGGAATGCGCACCAGCTTGATGGTCTGCGTCGCGGGCGCGCCACCGAAGTAGTCGGGGAAAGCCTCGAACTCCACGCCGACATCGGCCTGGAAGCTTTTCGGGATGAAGGGGCCGCAGCCGGCGGTGCGGCTGCCGCGATACAGGTTCTCGCCGGTCGCGCCTTCATTCGCCACATCGGTGCCGCGACGGACGATGGCCGCCTCATAGCCCATCAGCCGCATCCAGCCGACCCAGGGATCGCGCAGCGTCACCTTGACGACATGGTCGCCATCCTTCGTCACATTGCTGATGAAGCGCCGCAGATTGCCGCGGCGGCGGCCGGTGGCGAGGTATTGCTCGTAGCTGTACAGCACGTCGTCCGCCGTCAGCCGGTCGCCATTGTGGAAGCGCACGTCGCGCCGCAGCTCGAAGGTGTAGTTCAACCCGTCATCGGTGATCTGCGGCAGCGCCACGGCGAGGTCCGGCACCAGCGTGCCGTCCGGCCCCACCTTCAGCAGGTTGGAATAGGCCAGCAGATTCGCCGCGCCGGTTTCCACATTGCCGACATGCCAGGGATGGATATTGGGCAGATTGCCGAGCAGCGAGGCCGTGACCGTGCCACGCGGCTGCGCCCCGGCGCTGCGCGGCAGCGATGCCGCGGCCAGAATGCCCGCAAGGCCCGACATGGCGGCGCGCCGCCCGAACATCCCATCCATCGCCAAGCCCCCTGTGTTCGTGAACCGTTGATGCGAGCATGGACGCAAGCTGTGCACCGCGGCAAGTCCTGAAACACCAATCACTTACTGTATACGCACGCCCGGCGCACAGCCCCCGTTGCCCCGCGCGCGGCAGCCGGTAAGGTGGCGCCGCGCAGACAGGAAGAAGACCCAGATGGACGGCATCGCGGCACGCGTGGACCAGGCGGCGGAAGCGGGGAGCGAGGCAGCGGTCACCTTCCTGCGCGACCTGATCCGGCTGCAATCGGGCGGCGAGGAGGCGGTGCAGGCGCGCCTCGCCTCGGCGCTGGAGGATCTCGGCTGCATCGTCGAGACCCGGCGCTACCAGCCCTGCAGCATCGTGCTGCGCGACGAATTCGCCAGCGATGCGACCATCGCGGCGGAGGAACGCGCGGCGGTGCTCGCCCGCTTCCCCGGCACCGGCGGCGGCCGCAGCGTGATCTTCTTCGCCCATCCGGATGGCGAGCCCTTCAACCCGCAGCATGGCTGGCTGCACGACCCGATGGCCGGTGAGGTCGACAACGGTCGCATCCATGGCTGGGGCGTGGCGGATGACCTGGCGGGCGTCGCCACGATGGTGGAGGCGCTGCGCGCGGTGCTCGCCGCCGGGGTCACGCCGAAGGGCGATGTCATCCTTGCCTCCACGCCGTCGAAGCGCCATGCGCGCGGCGTGCATGCGCTGCTGCATGGCGGCGTCACCGCCGATGCCGCGGTCTATCTGCACCCGGCCGAATCCGGCGTGGGCATGCGGGAGGTGAAGGCACTCGCCTCCGGCCAGCTCGTCTTCCGCATCGTCGTGAAGGGCCGCCTGCCGGCGACGAACGAGCCGGGCCATGCCGCCTTCGCCCATACCGCGATCAACCCGATCGACAAGGCCACCGTGGTGCTGGCCGCGCTGCGCGCCCTGGATGCGAAGCGTGGCGCCAGCGTGCATCATCCGGCGCTGGATGCGGCGATCGGACGCAGCACCAATCTGCTGGTCGGCGACTTCAAGACGCTGGGCGATGGCCGCGCCGCGCGCGTGCCGCCGGCCGTGCAACTGTCCTGCGCCCTGTCCTTCCCGCCCGGGGAGAAGCTGGCCGATGTGAAGGCCGCGGTGGAAGCCACGCTGGCCGAGGCCCAGGCCGCCGACCCCGATCTGGATCTGGAAGTCACCTTCCTGTCCGGCGTCACCGGGGCGGAGGTGCCGCTGGACCATCCGCTCTGGGTCGAGACCAGCGCCGCGGTGCTGCGTGGCACCGGCACGGCGCCGGAGATCAACCCGCTGCACACCTCCTCCGACATCCGCAATCCGATGGTGCAGTCGGGCATCCCCTGCGTCGGCCTCGGCCCGCTCTGCGGCGACCTGACGCAGAATGGCGGGCGGGATGAATGGGTGGATGTGGCGGACTACCAACGCGGAGTCGCCGTGGTGGCGGCGCTGATCGCGGGCTGGTGTGGCGCGGAATAACCCCACGCGCGCAGTCCTGACTGGCGCGGCGCCGCAAGGCGCCGCACCCTGGCGGCGCGAACAAGGAGCGCTGCCGTGAAACTGCCCATTCCGATCAACGAGCCCGCCTGGCTGACCGAGTTCAAGTCCTTCATCATGCGCGGCAGCGTGGTGGACCTGGCCGTCGGCATCGTCATCGGCGCCGCCTTCACCACCATCGTCGGCAGCCTGGTGGAGGATCTGATCAACCCCATCATCGGTCTGCTGATCGGCGGGATCGATTTCTCGAATCTCTTCATCGTGCTGAGCGGCGAACGCCGGCCTTCGCTGGAGGCGACGCGGGAAGGTGGCGCGGCGGTGCTGGCCATCGG
The DNA here is from genome assembly GCF_019029495.1 of Falsiroseomonas oleicola. Classification (GTDB taxonomy): domain Bacteria; phylum Pseudomonadota; class Alphaproteobacteria; order Acetobacterales; family Acetobacteraceae; genus Falsiroseomonas; species Falsiroseomonas oleicola. The sequence continues at coordinate 18,595 of NZ_JAERQM010000005.1, read as the reverse complement.
CCGCTTCATCAACGCCATCATCAAGTTCCTGATCGTGGCGATGGCGATCTTCTGGTTGCTGAAGGTGCTGACCAAGCTGCGCATCCGGCAGGAGGCGGTGAAGGGTCCCTCCTCCACCGACAAGCTGCTGGCGGAAATCCTGGCGGAGCTGCGCGCCCGCCCGGTCACGGCGGCGCCCACGCCTCCCCCGCCCATTCCTCCGGCACCCTGACGGCACCGGACAGGATCGCGCCGCGCAGTACCTCCAGCCGCGCGGCGAGGTCGGCGGGCACATCGGCGGCCAGCGCCAGCCGCACGGCCTCCGGCGCTTCCAGGCCGATCCGCCGGTCCGCGAATCGGTTGGCCAGGAAGGCCTTGATCGCCGCGACCATCGCCACCCCATTGTCGGCGATGGCGGAGGCGAGGAAGACAGCGTCATCCGCCGTCCAGTCGCGCACATTGCCGATGGCGCGCATCCCGGCGGCCTTGCAGGCGGCGATGGCCCCGGCGCGGCCGCCGTCCAGCATGGCGAATTGAAGGGTCGCCCCCGCCGCCGCCTGGCCTGCCGTCCAGCGCCCCGCCAGTTCCGGGTCGTGCTGGTTGCCGCAGAAGCCGGTCAGGAAGCGCGCGCCCGGATTCGCATGGGCCAGCCCAGCGGCGAAGCCGGCGCGGCCGCGCAGCCCAGGGGGCACTGGTTCGCCGGACAGATGCGCGGCCACGCCGCCCGGCGCGATCCACCAGCCGGCCAGCACACCGGCCAGGAAGGCCGACTGTTCCTGCAACACTTCGAAGCCCGCGATATTGGGGCCGGTGATGCGGCCCTGGGTGACGGCGAAGGCGACATCGGGGAAGGCGGGCGCCACCGCCGCCACCGCCTGCTCCCCCTGCCCGCCATGGGCGATCACCAGGTCGGCACGTTGCGCCGCAGCCTCGATGGTCTCAGTGCGCCGGGCGGGCACCGGCTCCCACAGCGTCTCGATCGCCACCGGCAGGGCCTCTGCGCGCGCCAAACCCTCGACGCCGGCCTGGTTGAAGGCGCCGGCGCCGGGCTGGCCGAACAGCACGGCCACGACGCGCGGCAGGCTGCTCATTGGGCGGTCAGGCCAAGCGCCTTCACCGCGCCGCCGACCACGCGCACCTCATCCGCCACATACTGCGTGAATTGCGGCTGGGTCATCGGTCGCATGGCGATGCCATGTTCCAGGATGCGGCTGCGCATCAGCGGCGAATCGAGCGCCGCCATGGTCTCGGCATGCAGCTTCGCGACGATCGCTGCCGGTAGCCCGGCGGGACCGGCCAGGCCGAGCCAGTTCTCCGCCAGCAGATCGGGAAAACCGGCCTCGGCCGTGGTTGGCACCTCGGGGGCCATCTCCTGCCGCGCCGGGGCGGTGATGGCGATGGCGCGCAGCCGGCCGGCACGGATGTTCTCCACATTCTGCGGCAGCGTGTCGAAGGACAGCGGGATGGCGCCGCCCAGCAGGTCCGCCTGCATCGGCGCGCTGCCGCGATAGGGCACATGGGTCAGCTGCGCACCGGTCTTCGCCATGAAGGCCTCGCCGAAGATATGCGCGACGGAGCCGGCGCCGGAGCTGCCATAGCCCGGCGGGGCCGCCTGCGCCTTGATCCAGGCGATCAGCCCGGCGAGGTCGGTGGCCGGCACCAGCCGCGGGTTCACCACCACCACCAGCGGCGTCGCGCCGATATAGGCAATGTGCGTGAAGCCGCCGACCGGATCATAGGGCACGTTGGCATAGATGGGCGGAGAGGTGACGATGGGCGCGGTGTTGGACAGCATCAGCGTCAGCCCATCGGCCGGCTGGCTGGCGACATAGGCCGCGCCCAGCGTCCCGCCGGCGCCGGGCCGGTTCTCCACGATCACCCGCTGCGGCAGGCGCTGGGACAGCACCTCCGCCAGCACCCGCGCCACGATGTCGGAGGAGCCGCCGGGTGGGAATGTGACGATCAGGCGGATGGTCCGACTGGGCCAGGCGGGCTGCGCCCGGGATTCACTGCTGGCGGCAAAGGCGGCGAGTGCCGCGATAACGGGCAATTGACGGCGGCGCATGGGCATGATCCTCGATCTGACCATCTTCGAGGCAATTGCCGTGCCGCGCGCGCCCGGTGCAGGCTTCCCATCATGGACCCCGAGACCCTGATGCCGCAGGCCCCCCGCCTGCTGGCCACCATCCTGCCCTCCGCCAATACGGTGGTGGAGCGCACCACCCAGGCGCTGCTGCGCGGCCTGCCGGGGGTGGTGCCGATCTTCACCCGCGTCGCCAAGCGCGGCGCGGTGGACCCCTTCCCGGACAGCTATGACTGGGACGCCCTGCTGGGCGCCGCCGACCTGCTGGCGGATGCCCGACCGGAGGTCATCATCTGGTCGGCCAGCAAGGGCGCGGTGATCGGCCTGGAGCATGACCGGGAATTGGTGCGACGGGTGCGGGAGGCCACGGGCCTGCCCTGCGAGACCTCCGGCCTCGCTTTGCTGCGGGCGCTGGCGGCGCTGAAGGCCAGGCGGGTGGCGCTGATCGGACCACATACGCGGGACTACAACCTGCGCGCCGCCAGGGGCCTGGCGGCGGAGGGGGTGGAGATGGTGGCGGAGGCCAGTCTCGGCCTGACCGATAACCTGTCATTCGCTTCCATCGGGTATGAGGCGGTGTCCGGGCTGGTGCGCCAGGTGGCGCATCCCGGAGTCGAGGCCATCATCATGTGGAACACCAATTGCGCCGCCGCCCCCCTCGCCGCAGCGATGGAGGCCGAGACAGGCATTCCCGTGCTGGATGCCACGGCGCTCGGCGTCTGGGGCGGGCTCGACCTGGCCGGCATCACGCCGCGCCCCGGGCCGGAATGGGGCCAGCTGTTCTCGATCGAGGGTCAGGGCTGATGGCGGGTGGCATCTCGGTGCATGCGGTGGATGTGGCCAGCGGCCGCACCGGGGAAGGCATGCGCGTGGACATCCATCGCATCGGCCGCGATGGCGAGCGCGAATTGGTCGCCGATGGCGTGATCGGCTCGGATGGCGCCCTGGACCACCCGATCACGACCGGCGCCGGGGTGGAGGAAGGCACCTATGAGGTGATGTTCCATATCGGCGACTTCTTCGCCGCTTCCGACCGCCCGCCGCCGCCCTTTCTCGAACTGGTGCCCTTCCGCTTCCGGGTCTTCGACGCGGCGCTGCACTATCATCTGCCGATCAAGTTCACACCCTGGGGGTTTTCGCTGTATCGCGGGGCATGAGCGAACTCCCAGGCGGCATGCCGCCCGCCACCCGCGACCTGGCCGGCCGCGCCGGCGCCCCCAGCCCCGCGAGCTGGCCCGGCCGGGCCAGGCTGGCGCTGTCCTTCGTGGTGAATGTGGAGGAAGGGGCGGAAATGGCCCTCACCTCCGGCGATCATCGCAACGAGCCGACCTATGAGGCGCGGGAGGAGGTGGTGGGCCACCCCGACCCCTGCATGGAAAGCCATTTTGGTTATGGCAGCCGCGTCGGGCTGTGGCGGATCCTGGATGCCTTCGACGCGCATGGGGTGAAGGCGACGTTTTCGAGCTGCGGGCGCGCCGTGGCGGCAACGCCGGTCCTGGCCGCCGCGCCGCATGCGCGGGGGCATGAGGTCTCGGCCCATGGCTGGCGCTGGGAAAGCCATGCCGGCATGGCGGAGGCGACGGAGCGCGCGGTCATCGCCGCCACCGTCGCGGCCATCCGAGACGCCACGGGCGAACGCCCGGTCGGCTGGCACACGCGCAGCGCATCCTCCGTCAACACAAGGCGGCTGCTGCTGGAGGAAGGCGGCTTCCTCTATGACAGCGACAATTACGACGACGACCTGCCCCGGCTGATGCCGCGCCCCGATGGCGCGCCGCATGTCCGCCTGCCCTATGCCTTCGACACCAACGACATGCGCTTCGCCCCCGGCGGCGGCTTCGTGCAGCCCGAGGATTTTTCGCGCTACTGCATCGGCGCCATCGACTGGCTGCTGGCCGAAGGCGGGCCGCGCATGCTGTCCATCGGGCTGCACCTGCGCATCATCGGCCGGCCGGCACGCATGGCCGGGCTGGACGCCGTGCTGCGGCATGTGGCGGGGCGGGAGGATATCTGGGTGGCGCGGCGCTGCGACATCGCGCGGCACTGGCTGACGCAGGAGGCCCTGTGATGCGGCTGCTCGTCGTCAACAGCAACACGACCGACAGCGTCACCGCCCGCATCGGCGCGGCGGCCCAGGCCGCGGCCTCCCCGGGCACGGTGGTGGAGGCGGTCAGCGCCCCCTTCGGCCTGCCGCTGATCGTCAGCCGCGCGGATTGGCTGGTCGCCGGCCCCGCCACGCTGGCGGCGCTCGCCGCCCGGCGCGGCAGCTACGACGCCGCGGTGATCGCCTGTTTCGGCGATCCGGGCCTCGATGCCGCCAAGGAATTGCTGGATGTGCCGGTGATCGGCATCAGCGAGGCCGCCTTCCACGCCGCCAGCATGCTTGGCCGGCGCTTCGGCGTGGTGTCCTTCACCGCGGCGTTGCGGCCGATGTTCGAGGACTGCCTGGCCCATCACGGCCTCGCCGGTCGTTGCGCCGGCTTTCGCATGGGCCCCGCCTTCGCCGGCGATCCCGGGCTGGTGGCGGAGGAACGCGCGGCGCTGCTGGTCGACCTCTGTCGCCAGTCCGTCGAGCAGGATGGGGCGGAGGTGGTGATCCTGGCCGGCGGACCGCTCGCCGGCCTCGCCCCGGTGATCGCCGATCGCGTGGCGGTCCCGCTGGTGGATGGCACGGCGGCCGCCGTGCGGCTGGCGGAGGCCCTGGTCGGCCTCGCCCCGCCCGGCGCAGCCCGCATTCGGCGGGACCGGGCGCTGACGGGTTTCGCGGCGGAGGTCGCGGCGCTCTACGCGGCGCGTTGAGCATGCGCTGGCTTGTCCTTTTTGCCCTGCTGCTGGCCGCATCGCCATCGCGCGCCGAGCCGGAGAGCCTCGCGGCCTTCCGCATCACCCCGGCCGGCCGCGAGGCCCCCGCCTCCCTGCTGATCCCCGGCTCGCATCAGCCGGAGGTCGGGCTGCTGCCGCCGGACCCCGCGATCTTCGAAGGTCGCAGCGCATTGCTGCTGGAATCGGTGGAGGATGCGGAGGATGTCAGCGACCTGCTGCGCGCCCCGCCCGGCTTCGGGGTGCTCGACCCCCTCCCGCCCGCCGAGCGCCGGCTGCTGGAGGCGGCGACGGCCTGCACCCGGCTGATCCACGAACCGCTGAGCCCGCTCGGCCTGTTCCTGGCGCTGCTGGCCGCAAGCCAGCCCCCGGCGGCGCCCTGCCCCGGCCTGCCTGCCCCACCGGCATCGGAGGGCGCCGGCACAGCCTCCGGCGGCGATCCCTGGCTGCGCCTTCTCGCCCAGCGGCGCGGCGTCCCTATCCAGGGGCTGGAGACACGGCGCGAGATGCTGCTGGCGCTGCGGGGCATGGGTGGCGATGCGGTGCTGCGGCTGGTGTCGCGGATGGCGCGGGAGATGCTGGGCGGCGGCGCGGCGCAGGCCGATCTCGCCCCGCTCGATGCTCTGATGCTCCAGGCCCTTCTGGCCGGGGATTTCGACCGGCTGCGCGCCCGCATGCTGGCGCCGATGGACTCCGACCCGATGCTGCGCGACGCCTTCGCCCGGCAGATGCTGGATGCGCGCAACCAGGTGATGGCGCGGCGGCTGGCGGCACGACTGCCCCGCGAAAGTCTGGTGGTGGCCATCGGCGCCGCCCATGCCGCCGGGCCGCGCGGCGTGGTTGCCCTGCTGCGGCAGCAGGGCTTCACGGTCACCCCGGTCCGCATCCCGACACTGCGGCCGGCGGGCTGAGCCCCCGGCACGCGGAGCGTGCCCCGCTGGTCGGCACGCGGATTGCATCGTACCGGCCCTGCAACGCCGGAGAGACATGATGACCACCCGCCGCCAGCTCCTCGCCGCCGCCATGGCCGCACCGCTCGCCGCCCCCGCTTTGGCCCAGGCGCCCTGGCCGAACCGGCCGGTGCGCATCCTCAACCCCTATGCCCCGGGCGGCACCAGCGACCTGATCATCCGCCCGCTGACGGAGCGTCTGGAACGCGCCTTCGGCCGGCCCTTCGTCATCGAGAACAAGCCCGGCGCGGGCGGCACAGTGGCCACCGCCGAAGCCGCGCGCGGCGTCGCCGATGGGCACACGCTGCTGGTTTCCAACACCGGGCCTCTGGCGGTCGCGCCGTCGCTGTTCCGCAACCTGGCCTATGACCCGCAGCGTGCCTTTTCCTGGGTCAGCATGCTCGGCGGCGCGCCGATCGTCTGCGCGGTGAAGGGCGACAGCCCGATGAACAGCCTGGCCGACTACCGGGCCATGGCGGCGCGGGCGCCGGAGACGGTCTCCTTCGGTTCCTCCGGCGTCGGCTCGGTCGGGCATCTGACCGGGGTGATGTGGGGGATGGAGGCCGGGGTGCAGATGCTGCATGTGCCCTTCCGCGGCGCGGCGGAGGCGCAGCAGAATGTCATGGGCGGCAACACCACCTCGCTCTGGGACACCTCCGGCGCCAATGCCGCGGCGATCCGCGCCGGCAGCCTGAAGGCGCTGGCAGTCTCCTCGCCGGAACGGGTCTCGGCGCTGCCGGAGACGCCGACGCTGGTGCAGTCGGGCTTCCCGGGCTCCGTCTCCACCAACTGGTTCCTGATGGCGGCGCCTGCCGGGCTGGACCCGGCCATCGCCGCGCGACTGAACGCGGAATTGCAGGCGGCGCTGGCCGATGCGGCGGTGAAGGCGCGGCTGGAGAGCATCGGCGTGGTCTCCCTCGGTGACATGAGCCCCACGAAGATTGGCGAATTCGTCGCCGCCGAGGCCGCGCGCTGGGCGCCTGTGGTGCGCGCGGCGGGCGTGACGCCGAGCTGAACCCTCCCGGCATCGGGGGTGCCGCGCATTGGCATCGCAGCCCCCCTTCGCGTCGCAGCATCGGGGTGCCAGCATGTCAGGGCACATATCGATGAGGGATCGCGGATGACCCAGCTTCCCCGGCGCGGCCTGCTCGCCGCCGCCGCCTTCACGGCCCTGGCCGCAAAGCCTTGGACATCGCTCCGGGCGCAGACCCCGCCTTGGCCGAACCGCGCTTTGCGGATCATCGTGCCCTATCCGCCCGGTGCCGGCACCGATCTGCTGGCCCGCGCCTATGGCCAGCGGCTGACGGAGCTGCTCGGCCAGCCGGTGGTGATCGAGAACCGCGCCGGCGCCAGCGGCATCATCGGCACGGAGGCCGCGGCGCGATCCCCGGCGGATGGCTATACCATCCTGATGGCCAATTCCTCCGTCCTGGCCATCAACCCGGCGATCCGTGCCAGCCTGCCCTACGACCCGGTGGCCAGCTTCGATCCGGTGGCGCTGGTCGGCGCCAATGACAGCGCGCTGGTGGTGCGCACCGCATCCCCCTTTCGCAGCGTCGCGGACCTGCTGGCGGCGGCCAAGGCGCGGCCGGGGGCGCTGAGCTATTCCTCCGCCGGCACGGGCACCTCCACCCATATGGCGGCCGAGTTCTTCAAGCAGATGGCGGGCGTGGACATCCTGCACGTGCCCTATCGCGGCAGCCCGCAGGCGGTGACGGATATGCTCGGCGGGCAGGTGGACATGACCTTCAACACGGTGAATTCCGTGATGACGGCGGTGCGGGACGGCGCGGCGCGCGCCCTGGCGACAACCGGCGTCACGCGCGACCCGCTGCTGCCGGACGTGCCGACCTTCGCCGAGGTCGGGCTGACCGGCTACAGCGCCAGCGGCTGGCTCGGCTTCGTGGTGCCGGCCGGCACGCCGCCCAACATCGTCAGCGAGCTGGGCTCCGCCATCGCCCAGGTCGCGGCCCTGCCGGGCTTCGCGGAGCGGATCGCCAATATCGGTATCAAGCCCATCATCAGCTCGCCCGCCGAATTCCGCGCCATCATCGCGCCGGAGATCGCCCGCTGGACGCAGGTGGCGCGGCAGGCGGGGGTGCAGGTGGAGTGATGCTGACCAGAGAGACGGTCAGCGGCACGCGCCACGCCGTCTCGGCGGGGCACTACCTGGCGAGTGCCGCCGGCTTCGCGGTGCTGGAGGCGGGCGGCAATGCCGTGGATGCGGGCTGCGCGGCCGGCCTCGCGCTGGGCGTGCTGCATCCGGATCTGGTGAGCATCGCCGGCGTCGCGCCCATCACGCTGCGCACGGCGGCAGGCATGGTGGAGACCATCGCCGGCGTCGGCCCCTGGCCGGCGGCGACCGATGCGCAATTCTTCCAGCGCGAGCATGGCGCCAAAATGCCGGCGGGCGTGTTGCGCACCGTGGTGCCCGCCGCGCCCTGCGCCTGGATCACCGCGCTGCAGCGCCACGGCAGCATGGGTTTTGCCGAGATCGCCGAACATGCGATCCGCTTCGCGGCGGAGGGTTTCGCGGTCTATCCGCTGCTGGCGGAGAACATCGCCAATCACGCGGCGGAGTATCGCCGCTGGCCACAGAACGCCGCCATCTACCTGCCCAACGACAGGGCGCCGGAGGAAGGCGAGCTGTTCGTGCAGGCCGACCTCGCTGCCACGCTGCGCTTCATGGTGGATGAGGAACGCGCCGCCCGGGCGCGTGGCGCCGATCGCGTGGCGGGGCTGGAGGCGGCGCGGGACGCCTTCTATCGCGGCGACATCGCCCGGCGCATGGCGGATTTCATCCAGGCCGAGGGCGGCTGGCTGTCCCGCGACGATCTTGCCGCGTTTCGTTGCCCCGTGCTGCCGCCGGTCAGCGTGCAATGGCGCGGCCGGCAGATCTTCACGGGCGGCCCCTGGTGCCAGGGGCCGACTCTGCTTCAGGCGCTGCGCATGGCGGAGCGTGCCGGGCTGGCGGAACTGCCGCACAACTCCCCCGACTATCTGCATCTGCTGGCAGAGGTGCTGAAGATCGCCTTCGCCGATCGGGAACACCATGTCGGCGATCCCGACTTCGTCGATGTGCCGCTGGCCGAGATGCTGTCGGATGCGCATGTCGCGGCGCGCGTGGCTGCCATCGACCCGGCCCGCGCCCATCCGGGCATGATGGCGCCGCTGATCGGGCGCGGCCAAGCGGTGCCACCGGCATCGGAGGCCGCCGATCCGCCGGTGGAGGCCGGAACCTCCTATGTCGCGGTGGTGGATCGCTGGGGCGGGGCGTTTTCCTCCGCGCCGTCCGATGCCTCCTGGTCCAGCCCGGTGGTGCCGGGGCTGGGCTTCGTGCCGTCGAACCGCGGCTCGCAGAACCGCACGGACCCGGCGCATCCGGCGGGTCTCGCGGCCGGCAGGCGACCGCGGCTGACGCCGATGCCGGCGCTGGCTTTGGGCGCGGATGGCAGCGTCATGCCCTTCGGCTCGCCGGGGAATGACGTGCAGCCGCAGGCGCTGTTGCAGGTGCTGATGAACCTGTTCGTCCACGGCATGTCGCCCCAGGCGGCGGTGGAGGCGCCCCGCGTCGCCAGCTACGCCTTCCCCGGCACCAGCGCCCCGCATGACCATTTCCCGGCCCGCCTCGCGGTGGAATCGCGCATCCCGGAGGCAACGCGGGATGCGCTGGCCGCGCGCGGCCATGTCATACGGCTCTGGCCGGAACGCACCTGGCTGGCCGGCTGTGTCGAGCTGGTGCGCAAGGACCCGGCGCGCGGGCTGATCTCCGCCGCCGCCGACCCTCGCCGGCCCGCCGCCGCCATCGCGATATGATGGGCGCAAGGCTGCGGCGCATCGGGGCGCTGGCGGCGCCGACCGCGCTGGTGGCGATCCTGCAGGTCACCGGGCAGCTCTCCGAAACCTGGCTCGCGGCGCGGCAGGGCACGGCGGCGCTGGCGGGCTGGGCCACGGCCCTGCCCTTCGTGCTGCTGATGCAGATGATGTCGACCGGCGCCATGGGCGGCGGCGTGGTTTCGGCCATCGCCCGCGCCCTGGGTGGCGGACGGCGGGAGGAAGCTTCCGCCATGGTGCTGCATTCGGCGCTGATCGCGCTGGCCGCCGGGCTGATCTTCGCCATCCCGCTCGGCCTGTTCCCGCGCGCCATCCTGGGCGCCATCGGCGGCGCCGCGGCGGCGGAGGCGGCGGCGCCCTATGCCATGTGGCTGTTCGGGCTGGGGGCGGTGCCGGTCTGGATGACCAATACGCTGGCCTCCGTCCTGCGCGGCGGCGGGCGGCATGCGCTGGCGGCGCGGGTGCTGGTCCTGGCCTGGCTCGCTTTGCCCTTCACCGGCTGGGCGCTGGCGGAGCCCTTCGGCATGGGCCTGGCCGGACTGGGCGCGGCGATGGCGCTGGTCTTCTGGGTGGCGACGCTGGCCATGGGCATCGTCGTACTGCGCGGCGGCGCCGGCTTCGTGCCGACGCTGCGCATGCGACCCCAGGCGGAGGTCTTCTCAAAGATCCTGTCGGTGGGGCTGGTGGCGAGCGGGCTGGCGGTGATCGCCAACCTCGCCACCATCCTGGTGACCGCGCAGATGGCGGCGCATGGGGCGGTGGCGGTCGCGGCCTATGGCATTTCGGCCCGGCTGGAATTCCTGATGATCCCGCTGGCCTTCGGCATCGGATCGGCGCTGACAGCTTTGGTCGGCCGCGCCGCGGGTGCCGGCGATTGGGCGGAGGCCCGCGCGCTCGCCTGGACCGGCGCGGCGCTGGCGCTGGCGCTGACCAGCGCGGCCGGGTTGCTGGTGGCGCTGCTGCCGGTGCAGGTGGCGTCGCTCTTCACCAGCGATCCCGCCGTGGTGGCGATCGCGGCGCGCGGGCTCGGCTATGTCGGCTTCGCCTTTGGCGGCTTCGGCCTCGGCATGGCGCTGTATTTCGCCAGTCAGGGCGCGGGGCGGATGGGCTATCCGGTGGCGGGCGCCTTGTCCCGCCTCGCCTTGGCGGTGGGCGGGGGATGGCTGCTGGCGGGGCCGCTGGGCATGGGCATCGAGGGGCATTTCCTCGGCGTGGCGCTGGGCATCACCGCCTATGGGCTGGTCACGGCGCTGGGCGTGCGCCCGGCGGTCTGGCGGGCGCGCGGCTGACGCGGCAGGATACCCCCAAGAATTGGGGGAAACGCATCCTTGGCCGAATCAGGGGAACTTGCCGCGCTGCGCGACACCGCGCGCCGCTTCGCCGAGAGCGAGGTCGCGCCACGCGCCGCCGAGTTGGACGAGAACGAGAGCTTTCCCGCCGATATCTACCGCGCCCTGGGCGGGCTCGGCCTGCTCGGCATGACGGTGCCGGAGGCGCTGGGCGGTGCCGAGGCCGGCGTCCAGGCCTATGCCATCGTCATGGAGGAATTGTCGCGCGGCTATGCCAGCGTGGCGGACCAGGTGGGGCTGGTGGAGCTGTTGGGCACGCTGCTGTCCGAACACGGCACCCCGGCCCAGCAGGCGCGCTACCTGACTCCGCTGCTGCGCTACGAGACAAGCTGCGCCTATGCGCTGACCGAGGCGGAGGCCGGGTCGGACCTGGCGAACCTGAAGACGACGGCGCGTCGCGACGGCTCCGACTGGGTGCTGAATGGCGAGAAGATGTGGATCCACATGGCCCCGCGCGCGGATTTCGCCGCGGTGCTGGCGCGCACCGATCCCGCCGCCGGGCATCGTGGCATGTCGATCTTCCTGGCCGATCTGAACGCGCCGGGCGTGGAGCGGCTGCGCAAGGAACACAAGATGGGGCAACGCGCCTCCCCGGTCGGCGGCCTGCGCTTTTCGGATGTGCGTCTGCCAGGCGATGCGCTGCTGGGGCCGGAAGGGCGCGGCTTCCACATGATGATGTCGGTGCTCGACAAGGGCCGCATCGGCATCGCCGCCCTGGCGCTCGGCATCCTGCAACGCGCGCTGGAGGAAAGCGTCAGCTACGCGAAACAGCGCGTGCAGTTCGGCAAACCCATCGCGGAGCAGCAGGCCATCCGCTTTCTGATCGCCGACATGGCGAAGGACGCGCATGCCGCCCGCCTGCTGGTGCGCGATGCCGCGCAGGGCATGGATGCGGGCCGCCGCGTGACGCTGGAGGCCAGCATGGCCAAGTGCTTCGCCAGTGATGCCGCCGTAGCCCGCACCGCCGATGCCGTGCAGATCCATGGCGGCAGCGGCTATATCCGCGGCGTGGTGGTGGAGCGGCTGTATCGCGACGCGAAGATCACGCAGATCTACGAAGGCACCAATCAGATTCAAAGGGTCATCATGGCACGCGAGATTTTGGCATGACGCGCCCCGTCGCATTGGTCACCGGCGCGCGCCGTGGCATCGGCCGGGCGAGTTGCGTGGCGCTGGCGCAGAAGGGCTATGACGTGCTCGGCTGCGACCTTGGCGAGGACGGTTTTGCCGAAACCGGCGCGGCGGTGGAAGCGGCCGGCGGGCGCTTCGCCTGGCATCTCTGCGATGTGTCGGACCTCGACGCCGTCGATGCCATGGTCGCATGGGCCTGGGGCCTATGGGGCGGGGTGGAGGCACTGGTGAACAATGCCGGCGTCGGCGCCCTGCAGCGCGGCGATCTGCTCGACGTCTCCCGCGCCTCCTGGGACCGCTGCCTCGACATCAACACCCGCGCGCCCTTCTTCGTCTCGCAGAACGTGGCGCGGCGGATGGTGGCGGCGGGGGCGCCGCTGCGGGGCAACCGCGCGCTGGTCTTCGTCTCTTCCGCCAACGCCCTGATGGCGAGTGCCGATCGCGCCGAATACAGCGCCAGCAAGATCGCCGTCAGCATGGTGGCGCGCTGCTTCGCCATCCGCATGGCGGAGGAAGGCGTGCCCGTCTACGACATCCGCCCCGGCGTGATCCGCACCGACATGACCGCCGCCGTCACCGCCCGCTACGACCAGCGCATCGCCGAGGGCCTGTCCCCGGTCCGCCGCTGGGGCGAGGCGGAGGATGTCGGCAATGCCATCGCCGCGCTGGTGACGGGGGCGATTCCCTTCTCGACCGGCGATGCCTTCCACATCGATGGCGGGCTGCACATGCACCGGCTGTAGTCAGCCGACGAGGCGCTGCGCCAGATCGAACAGCAGCGCCTCGCTGCCATGGCTGCCGACCAGTTGCACGCCGATCGGCCGGCCATCGGGATGCGGCTGGCCCGGCACGGTCAAGCCCGGCCAGCCCATCGCATTCACCCAGGTGGCGAAGACATTCTGGGCGCGCGCATGGCCCGGCTGGTCGTCGATGATGGCGGGGAATTCCTGCTCCACCGGCCAGGCGGGCGCCGCCGCGCTCGGCAGCAGCAGGGCATCATGCGCGCCCCAGCGCGCCGAGACATCGGCACGGAAGGTCGCGAGCCGGTCCAGCGCCTCGACATATTCGGCCGCCGGCATGGCCGCGCCGCGCCGCGCCATGGGCTTCAGGGAATCGCTCGCCTCGGCCTCCCATCGCGCCGGGAAGCGGGCGGCCATGCGGGCGACGCCCGCCGCCGTCAGCACGCCCCAGATGTCGCGCAGCGCCGCCAGGTCGTAGGGGACGGTGCAGGGCACCACCTCGCAGCCCTGCGCCGCGAGGCGCGCGGCCGACTCCGCCACGGCCTGTCGCACCGCCGGGTCCACCAGCTCCCCCTCGATGGCCGCGCAGCAGCCGATCCTCGGGCGCCGGCCCGGCCCGGCCATGGGCTCCGGCGGCTGGCGCTGGGAGGTCGGGTCGCGCGCATCCGGCCCCGCCACCGCCGCATAAAGCAGCCGCAGATCCGCCAGGGTCGCCGCGATCAGCCCCACCGCCTGGAAATCCAGCGCCATGGCCGGAAAGCCGTGCCGCCGCGCGATGCGGCCATTGGAAGGCCGCAGCCCGACCAGGCCGGTATAGCCCGCCGGCAGGCGGGTGGAGCCGCCGGCATCGGTGGCGATCGCCAGCGGCACCATGCCGGCGGCGACCGCCGCCACCGCCCCGCCGCTCGATCCGCCCGGCGTCAGCGCCGGGTCCAGCGGGTTGCGGGTATGGCCGGTCAGGGGGCTGAAGCAGCGGCCCGACAGGGCGAATTCCGGCGTGCTGGTCTTGCCGAGGATCATCGCGCCGGCGGCGCGCAGCCGCTCCACCACGATGTCATCCTGCGCCGGCACGAAATCGGCGAAGAAGCGGCTGCCCCAGCGCGCCGGCATCCCCGCGACATGCAGATTGTCCTTCACGCTGACCGGCACGCCATCCAGCGGCCCCAGCGCCACCCCGGCGCGGTGCCGCGTCCCCGAGGCCGCGGCCGCCCGGGCCGCACCCTCCGGGTCCAGATGCACCCAGGCATGCAGGGTGCCGTCCAGCGCCGCGATGCGGTCGAGGCAGGTTCGCAGCAGCGCCTCCGGCGTCACCGTGCCGTCGGCCAGTCGTGCCGCCATGCCGGCCGCGGTGTCGCGGGGGAACAGGGTCAGGGTCATCGGGCGCTCCTCATCCGTCATCATATCGCGCGGCCATCGGCCAGGGCGGATCGCGTCAGCAGCACCGCCAGCGCGGCGGCCTCGCGCAGCAGCAGCCGCGCCACCCGTTCCAGCCGGGGCGGCGCCAGCCGTTCCGAGATCGCCACCACCGAGAGCGAGGCCGCCGGCACGCCGCGATGCGGCGGGACCGGCACCGGCGCGGCGACGCCGCGATAGCGCGCCACGAAGCGGCCGGTGCTGACGGAATAGCCGTCGCGCCGCGCCTGTTCCAAAGCCTCCCGCACCTTGGCGTCGGTCAGGCGGTAGCGCGGGAAGCGGACGGCATTGCCGGCCAGGGCCAGCTCGGCCTCCGCCGGCGGCATTCCGGCCAGCACCGCCAGCGCGCCGGCGCCGACACCCAGCGGCCGGCGGTTGCCGATCTCCAGCGGCAGCGCCTTGATCGGGAAGGTGCCCTCGCAGCGATCCAGGCACAGCGCATCCTCTCCGCTGCGGATGGTGAGGTAGACGCTGTCGCCGCTCTGCTCCGCCAGCCGCTCCAGGCTCGGCCGGCACAGCGCCCGCAGGTCGAGGCGCGGCGCGGCGGCGAGGCCCAGCTCATACAGCAGCGGCCCGGGCCGGTAGGTCTTTCCCGAAGCCTCCTGCGCCAGCATCTGCTCCCCGACCAGCGCCTGGAGGATGCGGTGCACGGTGGGGCGCGCCAGGCCGGTGGCGACCGCGAGGGCGCCGAGGGAGGCGCTCTGGCCGCGCGCGGCCGCGATCTCCCGCAGCAGCGCCGCGACGCGGTGGATGGTCTGCGCCCCGTCGCGCGCCGGCGGCGCGGATGGGGCGGCAGGGTTCAGGTCAGAGTCCACAATACGGAAACCCGGTTGAATCCTTGCTCATGCAGCGGCAAGCATACATGGCAACAAGGATGGCGGTCGCTTCATGGTCCACATGGTGGACTCCCAGCCGCACCGCCACGCTGCAAGGAAAATGCCCCGTCGCTCGGCCAATCTCGGACCGGGAGATGCTCACCATGCCTGACCCTCGCCACGCCACCCTCCATCGCCGCGCCCTGCTGGCCAGTGCCCTCATGGCCGGTCCCGCCTTCGTGCCGGGCCTCGCCCATGCCCAGGGCCAGGGCTTTCCGAACCGCACCCTGCGCCTGATCGTGCCCTTCCCGCCGGCCGGCGCCGCCGATGTGATGTCGCGCGTGGTGGCGGAGGCCGCGCGCGCGGCGTTCGGCCAGAACGTCGTGGTCGAGAACCGCTCCGGCGGCGGCGGCACCATCGGGACGGAGGCGGTGATGCGCAGCCCGCCGGATGGCTACGCCCTGCTGATGGGCAACCAGTCCACCCATTCCATCAATCCGGAAATCCGCGAGAATCCCGGCCTGGACCCGGCGACGATGGTGCCGATCGCCTCGGTGGGGAATGTCGCGCAGGTGCTCTACGTCCGCCCGAGCCTCGCCGCGCGCTCGGTGCCGGAGCTGATCGCGCTGGCCAAGGCGCGTCCTGCCCAGCTCACCTACGGCACCGCCGGCATCGGCACGGGCGGGCACCTGGCGATGATGCTGCTGGAAGCCCATGCGGGCATCGAGCTGAACCACATCCCCTTCCGCGGCACGGCCCCCGCCACGGCCGCCGTGCTCGCCGGGCAGATCGACATGATGATCGACACCATGCCGACCGCCCTGCCGCATATCCAGAACGACGCCGTGCGCGCGCTCGCCGTCACCACCACCACGCGCCACGCCCGGCTGCTGCAGGTGCCTTCCCTGACCGAGTCCGGCTTCAACGACTATGAGGCGGTGTTGTACTATGCGCTGTTCGCCCCACCCGGCACGCCGGATGCGATCGCGGCGCGGCTCGGCGAGGGCTTCGAGGCGACCGTCGCCCAGCCCGCCGTCGCCAACCGCCTGAACGAGATGGGATGCGATCCGCTTCCCGTGGCGCGCGCCGACCTCGCCGCCCATGTCGCCGCCGACCGCGCACGCTGGGGGGCGGTGATCCGCCGCGCCGGCATCCGCATCAGCTGACCCCGAGAGGAAACAGAACCATGGAATTCGTCGATCTCAGCCGCGAGATCTTTCACCGCACCCAGACCCATCCCTCCCACCCCCCGGTGGTGATGACGGTCTGGAACGACCATTCGGAACCGAAGCGCGCCGGCAACACCACCTTCACCAGCAAGGCGCTGTCGATCGCCTTCAGCGACCATGCCGGCACGCATGTGGATGCGCCGGTGCATTTCGACCCGCGCCCCGATGCGCTGTCGATCGACCAGGTGCCGCTGGAGAAGTTCTACACCTCCGCCTTCTGCATCGACCTCTCGCACCTGCCGCTGAAGACGGCGGCGACGCTGGAGGAGGTGCAGGCGGCGGTGGCGAAATCCGGGGAGACGATCCGCCCCGGCGACACGGTGCTGATCCACATGGGGACCAACGACCGGCTGCTCGGCAAGCCCGGCTATGCGCATGACTTCCCGGGCCTGTCGCTGCCGGCGATCCATTGGCTGGCGGGCCAGGGCATCGGCATGTTCGGCGTGGAGGCGATCAGCCCGGCACCGGAGGGTGAGCCGAATTTCCAGGCGCATATGGCCTGCGCCGAACTCGGCATCACCCACATGGAATGCCTCGCCAACCTGGACAAGCTGCTGGGCCGGGGCCGCTTCACCTTCATCGGCTTCCCCCTGCGCATCCGCGGCGGCACCGCCAGCCCGATCCGCGCGGTCGCGATGTTCCCCTGATCGGCCGGGATCCTGCCAGAGGCCTGAAGCCCGCCGCGACATGCGGGGGCTTCAAGGCCAAGGCCGGATTGATGCCGCTGCCGGGCCATGCTGCCGCGCGGTGAGGCGGAGATCGCGGCGAGCGACCATCCACGCGCGATCGCCGCTGCGCTACGGCCCGTCATCGCGACGGCCTGGTTCGGTCGGCTCCGGCTCCTTCAGCGCAAGGGCGCAGCAAGCTCTCGCGGCCGACATCGGGCTCCCCAATCCGGATCTCCGCCTGCTGGCACCGCAGGACCCGGGGGCCTGGGCGTCGCTGCTGTCCGCGGCGGCGCGCAGGCCGCGTGCGGACGAACGTGTCGATCAATCTCCCGGGACGTGATGCATCGGGCCGCGTCGCCGCGTGGAAAGCATGCGCGGGGGCAGAACCAAGGTCCTCAGGGCCCGTTCAGGATGCACACAACCGACGAGGATGCTGAAATGATCAAATGGGCCGTCATATTCGCCGTCGTGGCGCTGGTGCTTGCCGTGCTTGGCTTCGGGGGCCTGGCCGGAGCGGCCATCGAGATTGCCAAGCTCCTGTTCTGGCTGGCCATCATCATCGCCGTGATCCTGTTCGTCCTGGGTTTGACGATCTACAAGAAGGTCACCTAGGCCCGATCAAGGCACCGGGCCGCACCCTTGCGGCCCGGACTGGCCGGCGCGGCCCCGGATGAGGGGCTGTGCCGGCTTTGCCACGGCTATCGGGCGGTTTTCGCCTGCAGGCTCCCGGGCCAGATGCTGCGCCGGCTGTTCCGCCGCCCAGTGCAGGAGAATCGCCGCGGCGAGCGACAGCGGCAGCAGCAACCCGATGCGCCATTCATGCACCAGCGACCAGAGCACCGGGTTCAGCCCGTTATCCGGATCTGTGTTGAGCAGCATGGCCTGCCGCAGCACGGCATCGCCCGTCGGCGCATTGGCCCAGGTGGCCGCGGCAAAGTCGGGCAGTTCATCCGGCAGCGGGCCGGTCCAGGTCATCTGCCACAGCAGCCAGGACACCAGCACGGACAGAACCACCGGCGGCGCCAGGCGCAAGGCACGTTGCACGGCGAAGGCCAGCCAGGGCGTCGGGCGCCGCATCAGCCCGAAGACCAGCACGTAGCCACTCAGGAGAAAGAAGAAGATCACCGCCGGGCGGCCCAGGGCCAGGCTGCGGAGCGGTGTTTCCTCGAGCAGCCAGTCCACCGCGCCCAGCGCATCGCCCGGCGCGCGCGGCAGCAGCAGCCAGGCGTGATGCAGCAGCAGCACGACCGCGGCCACGCCCCGCAAGGCATCGAGTTCGGTCAGCCGCGAGGACTGGGCGGGCATAGGCAATGCGGGCTCCTGTGGATGTGTCGGGCGAGCGCGTGGCGCTGCATCGCCCCTGTGCACATCAGAACCGCCCGGCGAGCGGACCGTTCGGTCCTGTTCCGCGCGAAGGACAGCTTCGCTGTCGCGTTCAACAGCCCGAACGGAATGTCCGGATCCGCGATCGCGCTGTGCCGCGCCGCCTAGACCCGTTTCACCGAAAGCGAAGACGGTGAAACGGCTCCAGCCTCCTGCTCCAACGCATTTTCCGAGTCGCCTTGCGAAGCCGCAGGGTTTGAA
>NZ_JAERQM010000004.1:354879-561974 GCF_019029495.1 Falsiroseomonas oleicola | reverse complement strand
TGGTGTCCGGAAACGGCAGGGTTCAGGTGTCGCAGCCGAATCCTATTGCCGTTCAACGGCTTGCACCATGTCCGCCAACCCTGATGAATTTTCCGGGCTAGCAGGCCAATCGCTGAGGTGAGCCAGTTGAAGGCTCGCGACGGGTCCACCGTTTGCTTCGTCTGCTTCTGCTACCAATGAACCCAGGTAGCGAGTGCACTGCGACGCATACTGCACGGAATGAGTCGCCAGGAGACCCGTAAGAAGCGTTACCGCCGAGCGGTGGCAATCGCTCAAACCGCAGCTCCATGTGAATTCGAAAAGGTGATCGCCCGTATCGGTGGGTACGATAGTGCGCCCCATCACGTCGATCTCGAAACGCCTACCATCAAGGAGCGTCACCCATTCAACACTGCGCTCAGGGGATACGGCCAGATTACTCATTGGCTGCCTCCGGCAATTTGGTTGCAATCTCCTTCGCCAGCTGCTCGCCCAGCTGATCCGCCTTCCGGCGGAGATGCCGCACCGCATAGCGCGCGCCCATAGCCGAGTTCTTACTCCAGCCCTGAAGGATGTTTCTTGCTTGCATCTCCTGTTCGACCGGCATCCGCTTTTCAGGCGACTGGCGGTCAATCAACTCGCTGAAGCGATCATTCCAATGTCTGCGGACCGAATGAGGGGTGAGGTTTTTGGACACACCGGGGATGGAGACTCTGATGGTTTCGAAGACACGGTTGACTGCGCGGCAGCTGAGCTGGGTTCCATTCTCCGCCGTGAACAGGAAACCGCGACGCCGAGCTGCCTGAGGTAGCCCCGCCCAGTGCTCAGCAATGAAGCGATCGAAGAGTTCTGCGGCCTGTGCGCTGATCGGGACCTCTCGCAGCAGGGTTTTTGATTTGCTGATGAACAACCGGCGTGATGCGAACGTGACATGCTTGACCTGGACCGTGACGATCTCCTCCCGTCGCCCGCCGGTCGAAAGGTAGAGGTGCCACATCAACTGGTTGCGGGCCCGAATGAATTTGGACTTGAATGGGTTCTGAGGCGCCTCAGGCAGTAGCGCCGCAGACACGAGGTCAACGACGTTTTGCGGGACCCCTTCCAGTGCCTCGTCGGGATTAGACTCTGACTTCAGGCCTTTCCGCCGCTGCCGGAGCTGTGCGACGACCTTCCTTCCAGTCTCCTGGAGACTCTGGATCTCGGGTCGGTTGCGGTCGCTGTAGCTAAGACGATGCTCAAGGAGCCATTCGACGTAGTCGGCGACGTACCCGATGCGGGCCGCCACCTCCGCGGCAGAGGCGCTGCGCGCCTGTACGTCACGCTTGGCTGGGCGTGGCCGAAACTGCTCAAGCCCAACAACCTTCCTGGATGGCTTCGCGGCCTCAGACGCCAGATGGTTCGCCCTGACTTGAGCTCCAACGTCCAAAGTCAGGTGATCAGCGATGGCTTCGGCGTCGGCAGGCGTAATGAACGCCCCGTGGCGGATATCGGCGTCGAGGTCGCGCGCCTTCGCGCTGGCCCAAGCACGGGCCATCCCAATGGCCTTGAGCGCATGGAACCGGGTGCTTGCCGCCTTGCCGGTCTTCATATAGCGACAGGTGATGAAGACTGCGGGATAGAAAGCTGGTCCACCCCCCTCGTCAATCAGGAGGACCTGCTCGCTACCTGATCGCCCGAGGAAGCGACGAGCCTGGAAGGGCAAAGGGCTTCGCCCCCCGACCCATGGCATCAATGCCACGTCGCCAGAGGCTAGAACTGGAGCTCCAAAGTTCGACATCAGTTGACACCGTCAAAAATATACCAGTCTATCACACTATACGAAGATTACGAAATCGCAAGCGTGAATCGCACTGATGTGGCTGGCTCAGATTTGGATTATTACGGGGCGTGGGCTTAGCTCTGGCTTAATGGGCGCTCCATCGTGATCCGTCTGTGGGTCGGGTCGCGCTCGCTCCGGGCATGACAAGGGCCGTGTTGCGGAGGTCAGTGGTCGAGACCACAGCGCGTGTTTTCGCAGCGTGCGGTTCGTGCAGGGGCTGGCCGTCAAGCTGCCTATCGCGACATCAGGCTGTCGCAGAAGGTGGTGCGGAAGCTTCTGCGGTCCGGCACGACGGCATTCAGCGATGAATGGCCAGCGGTCGATGCCAGAGTTCGGCAGGTGGCAAGCCGCGCTGAAACGTCTGCCGGAACAAGATGCCGGGCCTGCCAGCCGAGGCTGACGCTGAGGCGGCTGTCCGAGGCGCAGAGCTTTGGCTAGGCGGACGGCTCAAACGTCGTGCGGCGGGATGCGGGGATATGGTTGCATTCCCGCACCGGGACAGCAGTCAAAGGCCCTTTGTGCTCAGATCCGCGCCGGGCGCTGCCTGGCCGCTCGGTGGGAGCCCCGAGGAACTACTGACCGCCAGCACCACAGTGTCGGCGAACAGCCGGACGTGTTGGGCGGGCCCAGCCGACCACATCAATGCGCGTCCGCCTCATGCGCAACAGCGGCAACGGTGATTCCGGCGACGGGAGCTTGCAGTTCAGGAACTGCGCCTACACCGAGCAGCGAGCCGTCGCCGCGCCGTGGTCGTGCTCCCCGCAGCCGTAGGCGGAGGGGAGCACGACCACGGCTTGCATCAGGGCGAACAACTGGCGGAACTGATCAGGCCAGTTCAACGGCCATCTTGCGTGCAGGATCAAGGGTTTGGCCTGCACAACGGAAAGTTTCCGATTTCGGCTACGTCTCTACATAGCCGTTTTCACCGCAACCGTCGGTTTCCGCTTAGAAGCCGCATAAAGCTCTGTAAATACGTGATAAATCGCGGGGAAGTTTCCGGATTCCCATAGGGTCCCACTACTCCACCGTCACGCTCTTCGCCAGGTTGCGCGGCTGGTCCACATCCGTACCCTTCAGCACGGCCACGTGATAGGCCAGCACCTGCACCGGGATGGCGTGCAGGATCGGCGCGGCGAAGGGGTGCACCGTCGGAAGCACGATCACCCTTTCGGCAAAGCGCCTCAGCGCCTTGGCGCCCACTGCATCGGTGAAGGCCATGATCCGCCCACCCCGCGCCGCCGCTTCCTGAAGGTTCGAGGCCGTCTTCTCGAATAGCGGGCCGGAGGGACACAGCGCGATCACCGGCACGTCCTTGTCGATCAGCGCGATGGGGCCGTGCTTCATCTCCCCGGCCGCATAACCCTCCGCATGGATGTAGGAGAGTTCCTTCAGCTTCAGCGCGCCTTCCATGGCGATGGGCATCATCGCGCCACGGCCCAGGAACAGCACGTCCCGCGCCTGCGCCACCTCCGCCGCCATGGCGCGGATTTCCGCGTCCTGTTCCAGGATCAAGGCGGCATGGCCCGGCACCTCGGTCAGGGTATTGGCCAGCAGCCGCGCCGTCGCCTCATCCAATGTGCCGCGCGCCCGGCCGAAACCGATCGCCAGGCAGGCCAGCAAGGCGAGCTGCGCGGTGAAGGCCTTGGTCGAGGCGACGCCGATCTCCGGCCCCGCGACGGTCAACAGCGCGCCGTCACTCTCCCGCGCCATGCTGCTTTCCGGCACGTTCACCACGGACAGCACCTTCTGGCCGCCCTGTTGCAGCAGCCGCAGCGCCGCCATGGTGTCCGCCGTCTCGCCGGACTGGGAGACGAGGATGGCGCCGCCACCCTCGGAGAAGGGCGGTTCGCGGTAGCGCAATTCGCTGGCGACATCGGCATCCACCGGAATGCGGGCCAGTTGCTCGATCCAGTAGCGGCCGACCTGCGCCGCCAGGAAGGCACTGCCGCAGGCGGACATGGTCAGGCGCGGCACCACCGCCGGGTCGAAGGGCAACGGCGGCAGGGCCACGGCGCGGGTGCCGGGGTCGAGATACTGCTGCAAGGTGTCACCCAGCACCGCCGGATGCTCATGCAGCTCCTTTTCCATGAAATGCCGAAAATTGCCCTTTCCGACGGCGGCGCCGGAGATGGCGGTCAGCCGCACCTGGCGCTGCACCGGACGATCCTCGGAATCGAAGAAATCCGCGCCGGTGTCGGAGACGACCGCCCAGTCGCCCTCCTCCAGATAGGCGATGCGCCGCGTCATCGGCGCGAGCGCCAGGGCGTCGGAGCCCACGAACATCTCGTTGTCGCCAAAGCCGATGGCCAAAGGCGCGCCCTGCCGGGCCGCGATCAGCTTGCGCGGATGCCCGGCGAACATCATGGCCAGCGCGAAGGCGCCATGCACACGCTTGAGGGCGCGCGAGGCCGCCTGCTCCGGCGTCGCGCCCTGTTGCAGATGCCAGTCGACCAGCCGGGCAAACGTCTCGGTATCGGTCTCGGTCTCGAAATCCTGGCCCTGCGCCTCCAGCTCCAGGCGCAGTTCGGCGTGGTTCTCGATGATGCCGTTATGCACCACGCTGACCCGCGCCGTGCCATGCGGATGCGCGTTGCGCTCCACCGGGGCGCCATGCGTCGCCCAGCGGGTGTGGCCGATGCCGGTGGTGCCGGGCAGCGGCATCTGGTCCAGCACGATGGCCAGGTTGGCCAGCTTGCCCTCGGCCCGGCGGCGCTCGATATGGCCATTCACCAGCGTCGCCACGCCGGCGCTGTCATAGCCGCGATATTCCAGGCGGCGCAGCGCCTCCAGCAGCCTTGGCGCGGCGTCTTCCCGCCCGACGACTCCGACGATCCCGCACATCAGGCCTTCCCTCCCTTGCCGCGAAAGCCGCGTCCCGGCTTGTTGGCCTGGCGGCCACGCGCGATGGCCAGGGCATCGTCCGGCACATCCTCGGTAATCACGCTGCCGGCCGCGACCAGCGCCCGCGCGCCGACCCGCACCGGCGCGACAAGGGCGGAGTCGGAGCCGATGAAGGCCCCGGCGCCGATCTCGGTCCGATGCTTGTTCACGCCATCATAATTGCAGGTGATGGTACCCGCGCCGATATTCGCGCCCGCGCCGATGGTGGCATCGCCCAGATAGCTGAGGTGGTTGGCCTTGGCCCCCTCCCCCAGCACGGTGGCCTTCAGCTCCACGAAATTGCCGACATGGGCGGCGCGTTCCACCAGCGTGCCGGGCCGCAGCCGGGCGAAGGGGCCAATCACCGCGCCGTTGCGCACGATGCAGCCTTCCAGATGGCTGAAGGCGCGGATCTCGACCTCATCCTCCACCACCACGCCGGGGCCGAAGACGACATTCGGGCCGATGGTGACGTCCTGGCCGAGCTGGGTGTCGAAGGCGAAGGTCACGCTGTCCGGCTGGATCAGCGTCGCGCCCCCTGCCATCGCCGCCGCCCGCAGCCGCGCCTGGACGGAGGCCTCCGCCGCCGCAAGCTCCGCACGGCTGTTGATGCCGCGAAGCTCGGCTTCCGGCGCCTCGATGGCGACCACGCGCTGGCCATCCTGGCGGGCCAGGGCGACCGCATCGGTCAGGTAGTATTCGCCCTTGGCGTTGTCGTTGCGGATCGCCCGCAGCCAGCCGAACAGTTTTGACGCGGGTGCGCAGATCACGCCGGCATTGCAGAGGCCGACCTCGCGCTCCGCCGGCGTCGCATCCGCCCATTCGACCACGCGCTGCACATCGCCGGTCGCGTCCGTCAGCACCCGGCCATAGCGGCCCGGATCGACCGGCCGCATCGCCACCAGCGCCAGACCTGCCTCGCCACGCGCCGCGGCCAGGCGGCGCAGCGTCTCCGGCGTGATGAGCGGATTGTCGGCGTAGAGCACCGCCACATCGCCCGCGAAATCCTCCAGCAGCGCGGCCGCCTGCAGGGCCGCATGGCCGGTGCCCAGCCGGTCCACCTGCACCACCACCGGATGCGGCGCGGCGATGCGCTCCAGCTCCGGCATATCGGGGCCGATGACCACCACGGCGCGGTCGAAGACCTCGGTGGCGGCGGCGAGGATGTGCCGCAGCATCGGCCGGGCGGCGATCGGGTGCAGGGCCTTGGGCTGGCGGGACCGCATGCGGGTACCGAGGCCTGCGGCAAGAATCACGGCGGCTGTGCTCATGCCCCCGGGTAGTCCGAGCGCCCGTCGCGCCGCAAGGTGCCATCGGTCAACTCGCATTGCCGCAGGTAACGAGGCCGGCTTGCCGCGCAGGCCGGCCCGGCTTATCGGGGGCCATGCAACCGATCGCCGTCTTCGACCTCGATGGCACGCTGGTGGACAGCGCGCCCGATCTCCACGCCGCGCTGGACCGCCTGATGGCGCAGCGCGACCTGCCCGGCTTCACCCGGCCGGAGGTCGTGGCGATGATCGGCGATGGCGCCAAGGCCCTGGTGGAAAAGGCCCTGGCCGCGCGTGGCCAGGCCTTCGACCCGGCGGCGCTGGACTCCTTCCTGGTCGATTACGGCGCGCATGCCGTGGTGGAGACCGCGCCCTTCGAGGGCATCCGCCAGGTCGTGGAGAGCCTCGCCGCCGATGGCTGGCGGCTGGCGGTCTGCACCAACAAGCCGGTCGTGCCCGCCGTGACGCTGCTGCGGGAACTCGGGCTGGAATCGGCCTTCGCCACCATCGGCGGCGGCGACACCTATCCCACCCGCAAGCCCGATCCGGGCCATCTGCTCGGCACCCTGCGCGATGCCGGCGGCACGCCCGAAAGCGCGGTGATGATCGGCGACCACCATAACGACATGGCCGCCGCCCAGGGCGCCGGGGTGCGGGCGATCTTCGCCGGCTGGGGCTATGGCCCGCGCGCCATGGCCGGCACAGCGCCGATCGCGGAACGCCCCTCCGACCTTCCTGCGCTACTGGCTGCGCTGCGCCACGGTTGAGGATTCCGCCGTCAGCAGCACGGCGGTCGCACTTCCGAACCAGCGGCTTTCCATCTCGATCCGCACCGGAATCGGCGGCGCGCCGGCATAGGGCGCCGCGATCCAGGCCGTGCCGCGCTGCGGCGCCGCCGCCTGGTCCCGCCGCTGGTCGCGCATGAAGCCGGAAACCAGTCGTCCCTCGAAGCCGCAGCGCAGCGCCTGGCCGTGCCAGGCGGCGCGCCAGGGGCGAATCACCTCCTGCCCCCCATTCCGGCTGATGAAGTCGCTGCGCCGCCTTCCGTCGAAGACCGGCGCCTGCCCCTCGCAGCTTCCCGTGGTGGCCACGGCGCGGGAAAGGAGCGCCATGGCGGAGAGCGAGTCGATGGTGCCCAGGCGGTCAGCCTCCGGCACCGCCTCCCTTTCCTCGTCATTGGGCGGCACCAGCGCCTGGATGACCGGATTGCCGCCCTCCCACCCCAGGTCGATCAGCCGCGGGCGTCCGCGCCAGACGCCTTCCGCGCGGAAACTGCTGGGCCGCGCCGCATCCCCCCGCCAGGTGCCGACGGCGCGGGAGGTCTGCTCGCCGGGCACGAAGGCGGCGGCGATGCCGCGGGTGCGCAGCCGCGTTTCCACGCGATAGCCCTGCGGCGAGATGTCGAAGATGGCTTCGAGCTGCAGGATCGTCATGCCCGCCGCATAGACATCATAGGTCGCGCGGATCGGCTGTGCCTGCGCCGGGGCGGCCAGCGGGGCCAGGGCCAGAAGGCCGGCCAGGATCACGGGGCTTGCTTGCATGGCGGTGGATATCGTGTGGCACGCGCCACTTCCAAGACATCCCTCGCTTGACACTCCACCTGCCCCGATCTAATTCCGCGCTCCCGGGATGGGCGCGTAGCTCAGCGGTAGAGCATTCGCTTCACACGCGAAGGGTCACAGGTTCAATCCCTGTCGCGCCCACCATCCCGGGCTCTCCTCCAGTCGATTTCGCACGATGCGCCGGAGGAGCCTTCGCCCCTCCGACACCTCATGTCTGTCCGACTGGCTCAGTTCGCCGGTGCGGCCGGCGGCGGGCCGCCGCGCTCACCCGGGCCGCGATGCTCGCCCGGGCCACGGTGCTGGTGCTGGCCATGGCGCGGACCGCGATGGCGCGGGCGCACTTCCTCCCGCGTCAGCGCGCCGTCGCTGTTCACGTCGCGGGCGCGGAACATCGCCTCGGCGAAGGGCCGGATTTCCTCCAGCGTCACCTTGCCATCGGCATTCGCATCCAGCGCCCGGAACATGGTGGCACCGTGCTGCTGCGCGCCGCGACGCTGGCCGCGGTTGCCCATGCGGGCCTGGGCATAGGCCTGCATCTCCTCCACCGTCACGCCGCCATCGCGGTCGGCATCGACCTCCTGGAAGCGGGCCTGCAGCCAGGCCCAGCCCTCGTCGCGGCTGACGCGGCCGTCATTGTTCGCATCGGCCCGGGCGAAGGCCTCCCCCATCGCGAAGCCGCGGGCGGGCGGGCCGCCCGGGCCAGCGCCGGGGGCCGGCTGGGCGAGCGCCGGCAGCGCGACCGCTGCGAGGGTCATGGCGGCACCGGCGAACAGGGCGATCCTCATCGACGTCATCTTGCTTCTCCTCGTGGCCGAACCAATCGCCGGCCGCAGGAGGAAGATGGGCACCCCATGCAACAGGGGCGTGTCGAAGCACGCCACTTCGCGTGAGGAAGCGTAACGCGCCGTAGCAGGAGTTGATCAGCCGCGCGGCGGTGTCCCCGCCTCGCCCAGGTCCCACCAGATGCCGGCGAAACTGGCGATGCCTTCCCGCGCCGCGGAGATCAGCATGTGCTCATCCGGCCCATGCTGCTTGCAGCCATTGTAGCTGTGCGGAATCCAGACCAGCGGCACGCCGAGATGATCGACGAAGACATCGCCGGGCAGCCCGCCCGAGCTCGCCGGGATGATCTGCACCCGCTTGCCGAGGGTCCGCGCCATGGAGTCCTGCGTCCATCCCACCCAGGGGTGGTCCGGCGCGGTCCGGCTGGCGGGCATGCGGATGCCGGGGTTCACGATCTGCACATCCGCCAGCCCATGGGCATCCAGATGCGCGCGCAGGGCCGGTTCGAAGACCGTCGGCGCGGTGTCCACCGTGTAGCGGATCTGGCAAAAGGCCGTGGCTTCCGGCGCCACGGCATTCACCGGGTTCTCCGGACGGCCGGACAGCATGGCCAGCACGATGAAGCTGTTCCAGCCATAGATCTTCTCGGCCGAGGTCAGGCCGGGCTCGCCCCAATGCGCGTCGATCGTCGCCGCGCCGTCGCCGCCGCCCACCGGGCAGCCTTCCAGCACCTTCTTCACCGGCGCCGGCACGCCACCCGCCGGCAGCCAGCCGCGCACCAGGATCTTGCCGTCATGATCCATGATGGTGGCCAGCGCATGCGACAGGCGGATCGCGGGGTCGGTCGTCAGCCCGCCCCAATGGCCGGAATGCACGCCACCCTCGCGCAGCTTCACCCGCAGTTCGAAATGGAAGGTGCCGCGCGTGCCGGTGGCGATGGTCGGCACACCGGGCTCCACCCGCGGCCCGTCGGAGGCGATCAGCGCATCCGCCGCCAGTTCCTGCGCATGGCCGGCGATGAATTCGCGCAGGCCCTTGGAGCCACGCTCCTCCGCCGTCTCGATCACCAGCTTCACATTGGCGCCGAGCTTGCCGCCGCGCTCCGCCAGCACCGCCTCCAGCGCCGCCAGGTTCAGGGCGTGCTGGCCCTTGTTGTCGGCGGTGCCGCGGCCGTACCAGCGGCCATCCTCCCGCGTCAGCTTCCAGGGCGAGAGGCCGGCGCGCCACTGGTCCTCCAGCCCGCGCACCGTGTCGCCATGGCCGTAGAGAAGCACGGTCGGGCGGGCCGGGTCCTCGATCCGCTGGGCGGTCAGGATGGGGCCGAAGCCGGGCAGCGGGTTGGGCGAGATGGTGACCGCGAAGCCCATCCGCTCCAGCCAGGGGCGCATCGCGGTGTCGAGATAGGCCACCAGCCCCGGGGCGCCGGACTCCTCCTGCGAGGTGGAGGGGATGGCGACGAGCTCCGCCAGCAGTCCCTCGAACCCACCCTCATCGAAGAAGGTCAAGGCGCGTCCAACCGCGCCGTCCCGTGTCGCCATCAGCCCAGCTTCCCTATCCAAAGGCGGCGCAAGATGGCGGAGCAGCCGGGCTCTGTCCAACCGCCTATCGTGTTGTCGCCGGTGCCGCGCCGACCGGACCGGCGCCGGGTGTGGCGCCGCCGAGCAGCGCGGCGGCGACCAACGGCAGAAGCGCCGGAAGAATCGCGGCGAGACCGGCCGCCGATGCGGCCACCGGAGCCGGCGCAAGCGCCGGCAATGGCGCAGGCTCGGCGCCGGGGGCCAGGGAACGCGGCGCCACTGCGACCGCCTCCCCTGCGCCCACCGTCTGGCGCTGCAGGGTCTGGCCCGGCAGGGCACCGGGGGCCGCGCAGAACAGCAAGGCCAGAAGCAGGGCGCGGCGCATCCTTACCTCCTCAGCGCCCGAGCATGTGGCGCGCGATGATGACCCGCATGATCTCGTTGGTGCCTTCCAGGATCCGGTGCACGCGCAGGTCCCGCACGATCTTCTCGACGCCGTATTCCGCGAGGTAGCCATAGCCGCCGAGCAGTTGCAGCGCCTCATCCGCCACGCGCGATCCGGTATCGGTGGCGAAGCGCTTGGCCATGGCGCAGAAGGCGGGGGCGTCCGCCGCGCCGGCATCCAGCTTGGCGCAGGCGCGCCACAGCAGCGTGCGCGCGGCCTCCAGCTCCGTCGCCATGTCGGCCAGGCGGAACTGCGTCGCCTGGAATTTCGCCACGGCCTGGCCGAAGGCGTGGCGTTCCTTCACATGCGCGATGGCGATATCGAGCGCCCGCTGCGCGCCGCCCAGGCTGCAGGCGCCGATATTCAGCCGCCCGCCATCCAGCCCGCCCATGGCGATGCGAAAGCCCTCACCCTCCGCGCCCAGCAGCGCCTCCGCCGGCACATGGGCGCCCGCGAAAATCACCTGGCGGGTGGGCTGGGCATTCCAGCCCATCTTCTTCTCATTCGGGCCGAAGGACAGGCCCTCGATCCCCTTCGGCACCAGCAGGGCCGAAACGCCACCCGCACCCGGCCCGCCGGTCCGCACCATGGTGAGATAGAGGTCGGAGGTGCCGGCGCCGCTGATGAACTGTTTTGTTCCTTCCAGCACATAGCCGGCATTGTCGCGTGTCGCGCGCGTGGCCAGCGCCGCCGCGTCGCTGCCGGCATCGGGCTCGGTCAGGCAATAGCTGGCGATGGCCTGCATCGGGATGAGGCGCGGCAGCCAGGCCTCCCGCTGCGCCGGCGTGCCGTGGCGATCGACCATCCAGGCGACCATGTTGTGGATGGACAGGAAGGCGGAGATGGTCGGGCAGCCGGTTGCCAGCGCCTCGAACACCACCGCCGCATCCAGCCGCGTCAGCCCGGCGCCGCCGCTTTCCTCCCGCACGTAGAGCGCCGCCATGCCGAGCGCCGCGGCCTCCCGCAGCACATCGACCGGGAAATGCCGCTGCTGGTCCCAGTCCAGGGCGTTCGGCGCCAGCCTGTCGCGGGCGAAGGCGAGCGCCGTGTCGCGCAGGGCGCGCGTTGCCTCGGGCAGTTCAAAGACCGCCGTTTCATCGGCCATGTGATATCCTCCCCGCCGCGACTATAGGCCCGCGCTGATCTCCTGCCAGCGCTGCCGCACCCGCGCCAGGTTGCGCGCCTTGACCGGCCCGAAGCCCTTGATCCCTTCCGCCGCCTCCGCCCATTCACAGGCGGCCGCGTGGTTGTCGGCCGAGAGGCGCGGCAGCAGCGCCAGGATGGTGTCGCGATACTCTGCGAACAGCGCCCGCTCCATCCGCCGCTCCTCGCTGCGTCCGAAGGGATCGAGGGGCGTGAAGCGCAGCGCCTTGCCGTGCCGCAGCAGCCCCATGGCGCGCAGCATCCAGGGACCGAAGCGGCGCTTGCGCGGCAGGCCGGTATTGGGGTCCTCGGCCGAGAGCAAAGGCGGCGCCAGGTTCATCTCGATGCGGGGCGTGCCGACGAAGGTGGAGGCCAGGGTGGCGCGCCATTCCGGCAGGCTGTGCAGGCGCGCGACCTCATATTCGTCCTTGAAGGCCATCAGCCGGTGCAACTGTCGCGCCACCGCGCCGGCAAGCCGCGTCTCGCCCGGCAGCACCGCGCTCTCCGCCGCCCGCACCTGCGCCACCACATTCGCATAGCGCCGGGCATAGGCGGCATTCTGGTAGTCGGTGAGATCGGCCACGCAGCGCGCGATCATCCCATCCAGCGTTTCCACGACCGGCGCATGCGCATTGCGCGTTTCCAAAGCCGCCTGCCGGCCCAGCGTGAAGGCGCTGAGGTTCCGCTCCACCTGCGCGCCATTCAGCGTGATCGCCTGGCGCAGCGCGGCCTCACTGACCGGCACCAGGCCGCGCTGGAAGGCCAGACCCAGCAGCCAGACATTGAGGAAGATGGCATCGCCAAGTTCCGCCACGACCTCGGAGGCCGCGGGCAGTGCCGTCATGTCGCGGCAGACCGCGGCGAGGTTGGCCAGCATCGCCTCCGGCGCATAGCGCGTCGCGGTGTCGCGCACGAATTGCGCGGTGGGCGACAGGTCGGCATTGACCACGGCGGCCGTCCGCCCCGGCCCCAGCATCGGCCGCGCACTGCGCCCATGCGCCACCACCATGTCGGAGGCCAGCAGCAGATCCGCCTGGCCAGCACCGATCCGCGGCGCCGGAATGCTCTCCTCCGTCGTGCCGACCTCACCGATGCGCAGTTGCACGAAGACGCCGCCGCCCTTCTGCGCGAAGCCGAGCGTATCGACGGAGCGCGAGGGCCGGCCATCCAGATGCGCGGCCATGGCGAGGATGGCGCCCAGCGCCGTCACCCCCTGCCCGCCGACGCCCGCCACCAGCACGTTCCAGGCCACGCCATCGACCAGCGCCGGCAGCACCGGGTCCGGCAGCGCGCCCGCCGGCGCCGCCACCGGCTTCGGCCGCGCCAGCTCCGCACCGACCAGGGTGACGAAGGAGGGGCAGAAGGCCTGGACGCAGGACAGGTCCTGGTTGCAGGCGGATTGGTCGATGCGGCGCTTGCGGCCCCAGGGCGTCGCCAGCGGCTCCACCGCGATGCAGTTGGAAACCCGCGAACATTCGCCGCAGTCCTCGCAGACCCGCGGATTGATGACGGCGCGACGCTCGGCCAGCGCCGCCGTGCCGCGCTTGCGCTTGCGGCGGCGCTCGGTGGCGCATTCCTGGTCGTAGATCAGCGCGGTGACGCCGGGCTGTTCGCGCAGGCTGCGCTGCACGGCGTCCAGCTCGCTGCGATGATGGAAGCCGATGCCGGCGGGCAGCATGGGGTCGCCGCGATGCCGGTCGGGGTCGTCGGCAACGATCTCGATCCGCTCCACACCCTCCGCGCGCAGCTGGGCGGCGATGCGGGGCACGGTGAACTCGCCCTCCACATGCTGGCCGCCGGTCATAGCGACGGCGGAATTCACCAGCACCTTGAAGGTGATGTTCGCCTTCGCCGCGACCACCGCGCGCAAGGCGAGGCTGCCGGAATGCGCCCAGGTGCCGTCGCCGATATTCGCGAAGATGTGCGGCGTGTCGGTGAAGCCCATCTGGCCGAGCCAGGGCACGCCCTCCCCGCCCATCTGGGTGAAGGGCAGGCTTTCGCGCTCCGGCATCTTGGTGACCAGCCAGTGGCAGCCGATGCCGGCCAGGCCCTGCGAGCCCTCCGGCAGGCGGGTCGAGGTATTGTGCGGGCAGCCGGGGCAGAAGAAGGGATCGCGGGCGGAAAGCGGTTCCGTCGCCTGGCGGTCCAGCGCCTCCAATTCCCGCAGCCGGGCCGCCATCGCCTCCGTCCGCAGATCCTCCGGCAGGATCGGCGCCAGGGCACGGAGGATCTGGGCGCTGTCAAGCTCGGCCAAATCCGACAGCAGCGGCGCGCCCTGCTCGTCGCGCTTGCCGAGGATGCGGGGCGGCTGCGCCACGCCATACAGCGCATCACGAAGCTGGGTTTCCAGGAAGGCGCGGCGGTCCTCGATGACCAGGATCTGCTCCAGCCCCCGGGCGAAGGCGCGCGCGCCCTCGGCATCCAGCGGCCAGGCGAGGCCCACCTTCCAGATCCGCAGCCCGTGCCGCCGCGCCATCTCCGGGGTGATGCCGCATTCCGCCAGCACCTGGCGCAGCGTGGCGAAGGCCTTGCCGCGCACCGCGATGCCAAGCCGCGCCTGCGGGCTGTCCATGACGATGCGGTCGAGGCCATTGGCGCGGGCAAAGGCCAGCGCCGCCGGCAGCTTGTACTGCCGCAGCCGCCTTTCCTGCATCAGCGCCGGATCGGGCAGGCGGATGGAGAGGCCATCCGCCGGCCGCAGGAAGTCGCCCGGTTCCTGCGTCGCGTAGCGGGCGAGGTCGATGCGCAGGGTCTGGCTGGCATCCATGGTCTCGGCGACGCATTTCAGCCCGGTCCAGAGGCCGGCATAGCGGGACAGGGCGATGCCCTTCAGCCCGAATTCCAGCACCTCCGCCACCTCGCCGGGGTCGAGCAGGGGGATTTCCAGGTCCTGGAAGGTGAATTCGCAGCCCGAGGTGACCGTGGAGGATTTGGCGGAAGGATCGTCGCCGGACAGCGCCAGTACCCCGCCGCGCGGCGCGGTGCCGGCGGAATTGGCGTGGCGCATCACATCACCGCTGCGGTCGAGCCCCGGCCCCTTGCCGTACCAGATGCCGAAGACGCCGTCATAGCGCGCGCCCGCCGCCAGCCCGACCTGCTGCGTGCCCCAAACGGCAGTCGCCGCCAGATCCTCATTCAGCCCGGGCTGGAAGACGGTATGCGCCTGCTTCAGCCGCGCCGCCTGCCGCCCGAGTTCCAGGTCGTAGCCGCCCAGCGGGGAGCCACGATAGCCGCTGATGAAGCCGGCGGTGTTCCAGCCCATGGCGAGGTCGATCTCGCGCCGCAGCATCGGCAGCCGGACCAGCGCCTGGATGCCGGTGAGCAGCACCGGCTCCCCGGCCAGGTTCCAGCGGTCTTCCAGCGTCACTTCGGGACGTTGCAGGCTGCCCATCCGCATTTCCCCATCAGGTTCCAGACCGTGGAAAGGATGGACCGATTGCACAAGGGAGCATTTTTCGAATTCTGTTGTGCAGCGCCGAAGAAACAGCAGAAGCTGCCGCCATGGACGCCATCGACAAACGAATCCTCCGCGCCCTGTCCCGCAAGGGCCGGCTGACCAATGCCGAGCTGGCGGAGGAGGTGGGGCTCTCCGCCTCCCCCTGCTGGACCCGGGTGCGACGGTTGGAACAGGCCGGGGTGATCCGCGGCTATGCCGCCATCCTGGACCAGGCGGCGCTCGGCCTGCCGGACACGGTGTTCATCGAGGTGATGATGGAACGCCATGACGAGGACAGCCTGCGCCGCTTCGAGGAGGCGGTGCAGGCGATTCCGGAGGTGCTGGAATGCCACCTCGTCACCGGCGAATACGACTTCATGATCAAGGCGGCGGTCGGCGGCACCGTGGGCTATGAGCGGTTGCTGCGCGACCGCCTGTACCGCCTGCCCGGCATCCGCCACACCCGCAGCAGCTTCACGCTGCGCTGCCTGAAGCAGGAGCTGTCGCCGATGCCTTGATGGGCAACATCAAGTCGGCGGACCGGTCACTTGACCGGTCCGAGCGGCCGCCCGGCGTCTGATGGCAGCCCAGAAAATCAATGCTGCCCGGCATCCTTGGCGTCGAAATGCTGCTTCAGCAGCATCAGCCCGAACAGTACCCCGAAGGCGAACAGCGCCAGGCCGAAATAGGACAGGCTGGCTTCCTGCGCCGCCGCGGCCGCGGCCAGGCCGGTGAGCGAGATGAGGGCGGAGAGAATCATGAAGTAGATCACGGCTTGGAGTCCTTCCTGGGAAGATCGTCGAACAGGATGCGGGCGGCGGCACCATCCAGATCCTCGTATTGGCGGCTGCGCAGCGTCCAGAGGAACAGCGCCAGCCCCAAAAGGCCGAGGAGGAGGGCGATGGGTACGAGCACGACGAGGGCGTTCATCAGACCGGCTCCTTCCCCGCGCGCAGGGCGTTGCAGATGACGATGATGGAGCTGCTCGCCATCACCAGCGCCGCGATCAGCGGGGTGACGAAACCAAGCACGGCGGCCGGCACCGCCACCACGTTATAGATCAAGCTGAAGGCGATATTCTGCCGCGCCAGCCGCTGCGCCCGGCGCGCGACGCGAATGGCATAGGGCAGCGCGCCCAGGCCCTCGCCACGCAGCACCAGGTCGGAGGCCGCCTGGGCGATGTCGGTGCCATTGGCGGGGCTGACCGAGACATGCGCCATGGCCAGCGCCGCCGCGTCATTGATGCCGTCGCCCACCATCAGCGGGCGGGCACCGGCGCCGCGCAGCGCCTCGATCCGCGCCGCCTTGTCGGCCGGCGTCGCCCGGGCCTGCCAGGGGCCGATGCCGGTCACCTCGGCGGCGTCCTCCACCGTGGCGGGGGCGTCGCCGGAGAGCAGCTCCGTCCGCAGGCCCAGGGCCTGGATCGCGGCGACGACGCGGCCCGAATCCTCGCGCAGTTGGTCCTGAAAGCGGAAGGCGATGGGCGGCTGGCCGGGCAGGCTGAGCCAGAGGCTCATCCCGGAATCCGGCGCCTCCACCACGCCGCAGAAGGCGGCGCTGCCGAGGCGGACATCGCCGCGCCGCAGGCCGCTGCCGGGCACTTCCACCACCTGATCCAGCGCCGGCGCCTCCGGACAGGCACGGACCACGGCCTGGGCCAGCGGATGGCGGCTGCTGCGCGCCAGGGAGGCGGCGAGCCGCAGCATCGCCGGGTCCAGCGTCGCATCGGGCAGCAGGTCCGGATGGCCCTCCGACAGGGTGCCGGTCTTGTCCAGCACCGCATGGTCGGCACTCGCCAGCCGTTCCAGCGCGGTGGGCGAGGCAACCAGCACGCCGCGCCGGAACAGGGCGCCCACGGCCGCGACCTGCACCGCCGGCACAGCGATGGCGAGGCCGCAGGGGCAGGTGACGATCAGCGCCGCGACCGCCGGCACCAGCGCCGCCTGCCAGCTGACGCCCACCCCCAGCCACCAGCCGAGGAAGGTGGCGAAGGCGACCGTGTGGATGATCGGCACGTAGAAGCGCGCGGCGCGATCGGCGATGGAGACGAAGCGCCCCCTGCCCTGCTCCGCGCGTTCCAGAAGCCGACCGAGGGCGGCGAGCGAACCGTCCTTCAGCGCCGCCGTCACCCGCATCCGGAAGCCGGCGCCCATATTCACGGAACCGGCGGCCAGGATCTCCCCGGCCGGAAGTCGGCGCGGCACGGATTCGCCCGTGGTGGCGCCGAGATCGAGCACCACCTCCTCCACCGCCACGCCATCCAGCCGCAGCCGGTCGCCGCTGGCGACCAGAAGCCAGTCCCCGGCATGGATGCTCTCCGCCGGCACGGATCGGGTGGTGCCATCGGCGCAGAGCAGCGCGACCGTGCCGTCCTGCAAGGCCAGCAACTCCGCCACCGCCTGCCGCGCCCGGCGCCGCATGCCGCGATCCAGCACCCGCCCCGCCAGCAGCAGGGCCAGCAGCGCCGTGGCACCGTCGAACCAGGTATAGGGGCCGTTCCGGAACGCCTCGCTGAGGCTCATCAGCGTGGTGGCGATGACGCCCAGCGACACCGCGAGGTCCATATTGCCACGCCTGGCGCGCAGCGAATCCCAGGCCGAGCGGTAGAAGGGCATGCCGGCGACCAGCACGGTGGGCAGGCCGATCAGCGCCGCCAGCCAGTGCATCAGCGCCCGCGTCTGCTCCCCCATATCGCCGCCGACCCAGACGGCGATGGAGACCAGCATGACGTTCATCGAGCCGAAGGCGGCGATGCCGAGTGCGCGCAGCAGCGCCTGCCCCTCCGCATCCTCCGTCGCCCGCAGGCAGGCCGGCGACCAGGGCGCAACGCGAAAGCCCAGCCGCGCCACCAGCGCCACCAGGTCCCGCGCGCGTTCGGCCGGGCCGCGCCAGACCACCGTCAGGCGCCGCGCGCTGAGACTGGCCCGCGCGCGCAACACATCCGGCTCCGCCGCCAGCGCCTGTTCCACCAGCCAGACGCAGGCACCGCAGGTCAGGCCGCTGACCATCAGCTCCAGCCGCTGCGTGCCATCGGCCTGGGCGACGGCCAGCGTCGCCGCATCGAAGGCGGGCGGTGCCTCCGGCGGGCGCAGCGTGCCCGCGGCGGTGTCCTGGCGACGATAGAAGGCGTCGAGCCCCAGGCCGCGCACCAGGGCATGCGCCCCGTTGCAGCCGGCGCAGCAGAAGGCGCCCTGGCCGGGTGCCAGCGGCGTGCCGCAATGCGCGCAATGCGCCCGGGACAGGCCGATCGGCGCCGGCTGAAACCGTTCCCGGATCGCCGGTTCGCTGCTCATGGCGCGATCAGCCGCTGGCGGATGTCGAACGTCTCGCCGCCCTCGGCCCGCAGCAGCAGGCGGGCTTCCCATTGGCCCGGCAGCGCGGGTGCGGCCGGGGCCTCGAAGCGACCCGCGCTACGCTGCTGGAAGGTCAGCGGTTCCTCGATTCCCTGCAGCGGCCGCAGCAGCACCCCCTCCAGCGCACCCGCCACCGGCACGCCGGCGCGATCGAGGACGATGACCTTCACCATCCCCTGGGTCAGCGCCACCTCCGCCTGCCACCCCAGCGCCTGCTGCCGCGCCGCTTCCGCCAGCACCTGGTTGTAGGTACGGCCACGATCGAAGGACTTGCCGACGGTGACGCCGGTGAAGGTGGTCAGTGCAGCCCAGACCAGGCCGAAATTGACCACGACGACCAGCAGCATGCCGCCGACAAAGACCCAGGGGATCCAGCGGCCGCGCCGCGGATCGTAATTCATCGTCGTCTCGTTCATGGCCTTGGCCCCAGGAAGACGCTGTGGCTGGAGGCGACGACATGGCCGCGCGCATCCAGCAGGCGGAAGGTGACATCCATGCTCTCCCGCGCCGGCAGGCCCTCGGGCCGCGTGACCAGCACGCGCCATTGGGTGATGCCATCCGGGCGGGTGGTGACACCGAAGCGGTTGTCGCCCATCGCCACACCCTCCTGCACCGCCACCTGCAGGGGCTGGGGGGCGAGGAGTTCGAGCGTCAGGGTCGAGACGTCGCGATCCTTGTTGGCGATCTTCAGCGTATAGCCATTGCGCACGGCGCCATCGGAGAGCGTGACGAACAGCGGCGCACGGTCGCGCAGCACGGACAGGGTGACCGTCTCGCGCAGCAGGAAGGCGCCGAGCATCACCGCCATCACCGCGGCCAGCATCGCCGCATAGAGCATGGTGCGCGGCCGGACGAAACGCGGCACGCGGCGCGCGGCCATGCCGGTGGAACAGCGCGCGGGGCTCGGCGGAATCGCCTTCGCCGCCGCGGTGCTGGCCGCGAGATTGGCCAGCGTCTCGAAGGCCACCAGCCCCCGGGGGCGATCCAGGCGCGTCATGATGTCGTCGCAGGCATCGATGCAGAGGCCGCAGCCGATGCATTCCAACTGCTGCCCGTCGCGGATGTCGATGCCGGTGGGGCAGACATTGACGCAGGCGCGGCAATCGACGCAGTCGCCGGCCCCCGTATCCTTCGCCTTGCCGCGAGGTTCCCCGCGCCAGTCGCGATAGGTCACGACAAGGGAGTTCTCATCCAGCATCGCGGCCTGGAAGCGCGGCCAGGGGCACATATAGGTGCAGACCTGCTCCCGCGCCCAGCCGGCCAGCAGATAGGTGGTGCCGGAGAACAGGGCGAAGAAGAAATAGACCTCCAGCGAGGCGCGGCCGGTCAGCAATTCCCAGGTCACTGTCGGGGCGTCGTTGAAATACATGATCCAGGCGCCACCGGTCGCCGCCGCGATCAGCAGCCAGGCGACATGCGTGCTGGCCTTCTTGCGGAACTTCTCCAGCGACCAGGGCGCCTTGTCGAGGCGCATGCGTTCATTCCGATCGCCCTGGATCAGCCGCTCGACCCACATGAACAGGTCGGTCCAGACCGTTTGCGGGCAGGCGAAGCCGCACCAGACGCGGCCGAACAGGCTGGTCGCCACGAACAGCCCGATGGCGGCGAGCACCAGCAGGCCCGTCAGGAAATACACCTCCTGCGGCCAGATCTCGATGAAGAAGAAGAACAGGCGGCCGTTGCCGATATCGACCAGCACGGCCTGGTCCGGCGCGCCCGGGCCACGGTCCCACCGCAGCCAGGGCACGAGGTAGTAGGCCGCGAGACACAGGATGAGCACCACCCACTTGGCGCGCCGCACCGGACCGCTGACCGCCTTGGGATAGACCTGCTGGCGGCTGGCATAGAGCGACGGCGTAGCCGCCGGGGCTTCGCTTGTGGGACGCAGCCGGTCCTTGGGCTGGATGGTGCTCATGACACGTGATCCGCCTTTCAGTTCTCGCCGCCGCCAAGGGCATGGACATAGACGGCGAGCATGTTGATGACGGCCGCATCCAGCCGGGGACCCCAGGCCGGCATCACGCCGCTGCGGCTATAGGCGATGGACCGCACGATGGACGGCTTGTCGCCGCCATAGAGCCAGATGCGGTCCGACAGGCGCGGCGCGCCGACATCGCGATTGCCCTCGCCGGCTTCGCCATGGCAGGCGGCGCAGTTCTCGGTGAAGAGAGTCGCGCCGCGCTCCGCCGCCGCCGCATCCGTCGCGCGCCCGGTCAGGGACAGGACGAATTCGGCGGTGTCGTTCACCTGCGGCAGCGTCAGCACGCCATCGGCCAGGAAGCGCGGCATCATGCTGATGCGTTCGGAGTCGCTTTCGCCGGCGCGGATGCCATGCGCGATGGTCTCGCGGATCGCGTCGTGGCTGCCGCCCCAGATCCAGTCGTCATCGGCGAGCGAAGGAAAGCCGCCCACCGCGCCCTGGCCACCGGCGCCGTGGCAGCCGGCGCAGTTGTTGGCGAAGGCGATGCGGCCACCGGCGATGGCGAAGTTGCGCAGTTCCGGATCGTCCGCGATCTGCTGCGGCGTCGCGCTGCGGATGCGCGCCATCATCGGCTCGCGCCGCGCCTCCGCCTCCCGCACCGTATCCACCACCGCTTCGCGCGCGATCCAGCCGGACAGGCCGGTGGCGCCCTGGAAGGGGAAGGCCGGATAGATCACCACCCAGACGGCGGCGAAGGCGATGCAGGCGTAGAAGGTATAGAGCCACCACCTCGGCAGCGGCGTGTTCAGCTCCTGGATCCCGTCCCACACATGGCCGGTGGTCTCGGTGCCGGTGAGGCTGTCCTTCTCGATCTTGGTCGGCATGATGGGACTCCTCAGCGCTGGCGGTCGGAGGGATTTTCGCGGAAGGGAATCTGCCCCTGCCGCTCGAAATCCTGCTTCCGGCCAGGCGCCAGGACGCGCAGCAGGATTCCGATGAAAAGAACGAAGAACCAGACCACCCAGAGGGTGGAGAAGATCGGCTGCAGGGCGACGAGGTCCATGATGCTGTTCCTCACTGCTGCCGGACTTGCTCGGGCGTCACGTCGCTGAAGCGGACGAGCGTGCCGAGCATCTGCAGATAGGCGACCAGCGCATCCATCTCCGTCACCACGGCCGCATTGCCGTCGAAGGTGCCCTGGCGGGCGCGGGCGTAGCGGCTGCTGAAGCCGGAGCCATCCAGGTCGGGCCTGGCCTGCGCCTCAAGGTCGGCGCGGGCATTGGCGATCATCTCCGGCGTATAGGGCACGCCCACGGCCGCCTGCGCCCGCAGATGATCGGCGATGTCGCGGGTGTTCAGCGGACGATCGAGGAAGGCATAGGGCGGCATCACACTCTCCGGCACCACCGCGCGCGGGCTGCGCAGATGCGCGGCGTGCCAGTCATCCGAATAGCGGCCGCCGACGCGCGCCAGGTCGGGCCCGGTGCGCTTCGAGCCCCATTGGAACGGGTGGTCGTACATGCTCTCCGCAGCCAGGGAGTAGTTGCCGTAGCGCTCCAGCTCGTCGCGGAAGGGGCGCACCATCTGGCTGTGGCAGAGGTAGCAGCCCTCCCGCACATAGATGTTGCGGCCCGCCAGTTCGAGCGGGGTGTAGGGGCGGATGCCCTCCACACGCTCGATGGTGCTTTCCACCGTGAACAGCGGCACGATCTGGGCCAACCCGCCGATGGACACCGTGATGAGCGTCAGCACGCCCATCAGCAGCAGATTCTTCTCGATGAGTCCGTGATTGAACCAACGCATGACAGGACTCCTCACTCGGCGGGGGCGTGGGTGTAGGTGGCGACGGGCTCGGGCACCGGCGCGGTCTCGGTCAGCTCGTCGCTCGTCACCGTCTTCCACAGGTTGAAGACCATGATGAGCGCGCCGGTCAGGTACATCACGCCGCCCAGCATGCGGATGACGTAGTAGGGGTGCATCGCCGCAACGCTTTCGATGAAGGCGTATTGCAGGAAGCCCAGCTCGTCATAGGCGCGCCACATCAGGCCCTGGAGGATGCCGGAGACCCACATCGCGGTGATGTAGAGAACGATGCCGAGCGTCGCGATCCAGAAGTGCCAGGACACCAGCTTCTGGCTGTACAGCGCCTTCTTGTTCCACAGCTTCGGGAACAGCCAGTACAGCGCGCCGAAGGTGATGAAGCCGACCCAGCCCATGGCGCCGGAATGCACATGGCCGATGGTCCAGTCGGTGTAGTGCGACAGGGCGTTGACCGCCTTGATCGACATCACCGGACCTTCGAAGGTGGACATGCCGTAGAAACCGACGGCTGTGACGGAGAAGCGCAGGCCGGGATCGGTGCGCAGCTTGTCCCAGGCACCGGACAGCGTCATCAGGCCGTTGATCATGCCACCCCAGGACGGCATCCACAGCATGACGGAAAACACCATGCCCAGCGTCTGCGCCCAGTCAGGCAGCGCGGTGTAGTGCAGGTGGTGCGGGCCGGCCCAGATATAGAGGAAGATCAGCGACCAGAAGTGCACGATCGACAGGCGGTAGGAATAGACCGGCCGGTCGGCCTGCTTCGGGATGAAGTAGTACATCATGCCGAGGAAGCCGGCGGTCAGGAAGAAGCCCACCGCGTTGTGGCCATACCACCACTGGATCATCGCATCCTGCACGCCAGCCGCCAGGCCGTAGCTCTTGCCGTGCCCAAGCGTGATCGGCAGCGCCAGGTTGTTGACGATGTGCAGCATGGCAACGGTGACGATGAAGGCGAGGTAGAACCAGTTCGCCACATAGATGTGGGGCTCTTCCCGCTTCACGATCGTGCCGCCGAAGGCGATCAGGTAATGCACCCAGACCACGGTCAGCCAGATGTCCACGAACCACTCGGGTTCGGCATATTCCTTGCCCTGGGTCACGCCGAAGACGTAGCCGAGCGCGGCGGCGACGATGAAGAACTGGTAGCCCCAGAACAGGAACCAGGCCATCGGCTCGCCGCCGAACAGGCGGGCGCGGCAGGTGCGCTGCACGACATAAAGGCTGGTGCAGATCAGCGCATTGCCGCCGAAGGCGAAGATCACCGCGGAGGTATGGACCGGGCGCAGCCGACCGAAGGTCGTCCATTCCAGATCCAGGTTCAGCAGCGGCCAGGCGAGCTGAGAGGCGATCAGCACGCCCATCAGGAAGCCGACCACGCCCCAGAAGACGGTCGCGATTGCGAAGGCCCGTATCGGTGCCTCCACATAAGGCTCGTACCGCGTCACCGCGGCCGATCCTACTGGACTGGCGGCGTAGCCTGCTGCTGCCATGACAAAACTCTCCCCTCCGCACACCGGGGTCGCAATCTGGGCGGTGTGGTGGCGGCAGAAGACGTGATTCGGGACGCCACGTCCTTGATGCGGATCAATGGCGCGACGACGTCGGGTCGCTACCCTGGCCGCAGGGATGACAACCAGGAAAGCCGAGGCCAGCCAGATGGACGAGACCGCCGCATCAATGGCCCAAGCGCCATCGACACCCGCCATCGCCCCGGCAGCACCGGACAGGCCCTGGGCCTGGCTGGCCGCCGGCTGGCACGACCTGATGGCCATGCCGCATATCGGCTTCCTCTACGGTGGCGCCGTGGTGGTTGCCGGCTGGGTGCTGAGCGCGCTGCTGTTGAATATCGGCGTCGCCTGGGCGGTGCTTCCCGCCACCGCCGGCTTCTTCCTGGTGGCGCCGCTGATCGCCGCCGGACTTTATGAGGCCAGCCGGCGGCGCGAACGGGGCGAGCCGGTGTCGCTGGCGCTCTGCCTGCAGGGCTTCCGCCGCAACGGCCCGCAACTGGCCTTCATGGGCGTGGCGCTGCTGCTGCTGCATCTGTTCTGGGTGCGCGTGGCCGGGCTGCTCTTCGCCGTCTTCTTCGGGCTCGGATTCTCCCCGGCCATCGAGACGCTGCCCATGGCGCTGCTGCGGTCGGAAATGCTGCTGCCCTTCCTGATCATCGGCACCGGATTCGGCTTCGTCCTGGCCAGCGTCGCCTTCGCCATCTCCGCCGTCGCCATCCCGATGCTGGTCGATCGCGACATCTCGGCGATGGAGGCGATCGTCGTCTCGGTGCGGGTGACCTTGCTGAACTGGCGCGCCATGGCGCTCTGGGCCGGGTTGATCGTGGTCTTCACCGCCATGGCCCTGGTGCCGTTCTTCCTGGGCCTCGCTTTGGTCATGCCGCTGATCGGGCACGCCACATGGCATGCCTATCGCGATCTGGTGCGCTGATCAGAACAGGTTGATGTCGCTGGCGTGGATCTGCGACGGCGTCAGGCCGAGCATCAGCACGCTGCCCAGACCGATGGACAGCATGACCCCGCCATCGACCCCACGCATCGCCGCCAGGGCGGCGGCGGAGGAGGCATAGCTCGCGGCCGGCAGCAGCAGCCGGTCCTCGCCGGGTGTGAAATCCAGGATGACGTCGGCGCCCGCATTGACGTCCATCATGAAGCGGTCCGCCCCGCTGCCGCCGCCCAGCGTGTCATCGCCCAGCCCACCCCGCAGCGTATCCGCCCCAGCGCCGCCGAGCAGCAGATTGGGCAGCGCATTGCCGGTGACCTGGTTGGCCAGCTCATTGCCCTGGCCCATCAGCGCCGTGCCGAGCAGGACCAGATTCTCCACATTCGGCGGCAGGAGATAGCCCCCGCCGGCGAGCTGCGCCCAGACGGTGTCCGTGCCGCCATTGATCTCCTCGAGGATGACGTCGCCGCGGGAGTCGATGATGTAGAGATCATGGCCGGTGCCGCCGAACAGCCAGGAGTTCAGCCGGTCTCCCGCCGCCGCATCCAGCGTATCGGCCCCCTCTCCGCCCCGCAGCACGGATCCCGATCCGGGGCCGGCCCGCAGCAGGTCGTTGCCGGCCCCGCCCTGAAGGTCATCCGCGCCGAACCCGCCTTCCAGCGTGTCGTCGCCGCTGCCGCCATCCAGGCGGTCATCGCCATCGCC
Source organism: Falsiroseomonas oleicola (assembly GCF_019029495.1). Taxonomy (GTDB): domain Bacteria; phylum Pseudomonadota; class Alphaproteobacteria; order Acetobacterales; family Acetobacteraceae; genus Falsiroseomonas; species Falsiroseomonas oleicola. The sequence goes on along the minus strand of NZ_JAERQM010000004.1, from coordinate 536,888 downwards.
GCCGCGCAGAAGATCCGCGCCATCGCCGCCCATCAGCGTGTCGTTGCCGGCGCCACCCTCCAGCGTATCGGCACCGGCGCCGCCTGACAGCAGGTCGGCGCCCGCATCGCCCTGGAGCAGGTCATTGCCATCGCCGCCCGCGAGGCGGTCATTGCCATTGCCGCCCAGCAGCACGTCCGCACCCGAATGGCCGAACAGCCAGTCCGTGCCCTCGCCGCCGATCAGCGTATCGGCGCCGCCATCGCCGTACAGCACGTCATCGCCCGCCCCGCCATCGATCCAGTCGTCCTGATCGCCACCCCGAGCGGTGTCGGCACCGTCGCCGCCCAGGATGGTATCCGCCCCCGCATCGCCGTGCAGCGAGTCGGCGCCGGCCCCGCCATCCAGGAAGTCATTGCCGGCGCCGCCGATCAGGACGTTGCGTCCCTCATTGCCGTAGAGCGAATCGTTGCCCGCCAGGCCGGTCAGGGCGTGGTCCCCGCTGCCAGCCCGCAGCCGCAGGCGCTCGATCTCCGCGGGCATGGTCATGGACCAGCCCAGGACCAGCTCGTCGATGCCGCCGCCCGGGAGTTCCAGCCAGGTCTCATTCTGGTTGCGCAGCATGTAGACATCGTTGCCCGCGCCGCCGATCAGCCGGTTCGCGCCGGTGCCGCCGCCATCCAGCGTATCGGCGCCATCCCCGCCCACCAGCCGGTCGACCCCCGCGCCGCCCTGCAGCCAGTCATCGCCCGCATCGCCGAACAGGCTGTCGGCGCCGTCGCCGCCGCGGAGGATGTCGTTACCATTGCCGCCGCGCATGGTGTCGGCGCCCCCGCCGCCTTCCAGCGTGTCGTTGCCATCGCCACCGGTCAGGCTGTCGGCGCCGGCACCGGCGCGCATCAGGTCGTTGCCCGCATGGCCGAACATGGCGGTGGGCGCCGCGCCGCCGGTCAGCGTGTCGCCGAAGATGGTGCCGTCCTGGATGATGAAGGGCGACATCGGGCCGGGCTGGAGGATGGTGACGGGAACCAGGTGGCTGGAGATGTTCAGGCCGTCATCGGCCTCGATCATCACCTCGCGTACCGTGCCGCCCTCACGGATCAGGTCGACGCCGGGGCGGAGCCACAATTCATTGCCGATCATCTCGAACCGGGCCGAATCGGGCCAGGCGACGCGGTAAGTGATCGGCCCGCTGCTGTCGGGGTCGGTGGCCGTCAGGGTGCCGATGGGCGCGCCCACATCATTGGCCAGGACCGTGCCGCCGGACAGGAAGCGGACATCCTGCGGCGGCGTGTCGTCCAGATCGAGCAGCCGGACCGTGAAATGGCCCCCGGAGGCGATCCAGCCGGCCGATGTCCTGATGCTCACCGAAAAGCTGAAGCTGGCATTCGCCGGATAGGCCTCGGCATCCAGGGCCTGGAGCGGCGTGATGGTCATCAGCCGCCGGTCGGCATGGAAGGTCGCGGTGAACAGATTCGCATCGGTGCCATAGAGGCCGACCGAGAACACGCCCTCCGGGAACGTCAGATAGGCGACCCAGTCGCCACGTCGCGCATTCTCGTAGATCGTATCCGGTACCGTGCCGCTGAACGACACAGACATGCCTTGGCCCCATCCTGGTGCGGCGGGCAGATAAACACCGGGCTGGTTGAGATGCCGTCAACGCGCCGGCGGATTGGCCATCATCACGCCACCAATCGCACCGCCATGCCTGCCAGCAGCGCCGCATTCACCACGAACAGCAGCCCGCCCACCGCCCGGGTCATCGGCCCGGACCGCCGCAGGAACAGCCGGCCCAGCAGCGCCACGCCGATCAGCGCCGGAATCGTGCCGAGGGTGAAGGCCAGCATGGCCAGCGCCCCCGCCAGGGCACTGCCCGTCGCCGCCGCGGCCGCCAGCGCGGCATAGAGCAGGCCGCAGGGCAGCGCCGAGAGCAGCAGGCCGAGCCCGAAGCCATTCCAGCCCCCCGGCCGTGCCAGAAGCCGGCCGATCGCGCGCTGGAAGGGACCCTCGCTGTCGGCGCTCAATGCCGGGGCGCCGCGCCGCCAGAAGGCCAGCCTGCCCCGCCATGACGCGGGCAGGCGCCCGACGGCCTGGCGCAGCATCAGCACCGCCGCCAGCAGCAGCAGGGCCGCGAGCACCTGTCGCAACCCGGTCACCTGGCTGACCAGCCCCGCGCTCGCCCCGGCCACCGCGCCCAGCGTGGCGTAACCGACCAGGCGCCCCGCGTGATAGGGCAGCAGCGCAGCCCCCGACAGCCGCGCCAGCATCCCATCTCCGCTGGCGCCCACGGCCGCGCCGGACTGCGCGATGACGAAGGGGGCGCACATGCCGGCGCAATGCGTCACCCCGCCCGCCAGCCCGGTCAGAAGCATGGCGACGAGCACCGAGGCCAGGGCGCCGGCGCCCAGCGCGGTCAGGTCATGGAGACAATTGGCAAGCATGGGCGCCATGCTACCCGCCCTTCCCTGCCGGATCCTTGCGCCAGGTCAATTGCCCGGAAGGGTCAAAGGCTGGTCCGCACGGACCACAATTCCGGAAAGAACCGCCGGTCCAGCGCCGTCTGAAGGTAGCTGACCCCGGCACTGCCGCCAGTGCCCTTGCGATGGCCGATGATCCGCTCGACGGTCTTGAGGTGCCGGAAGCGCCAAGTCTGGAAGGCATCTTCCATGTCCACCAGTTCCTCCGCCAGCTCGTACAGGTCGAAATAGGCGGAAGCATCGCGATAGACCGTGGCCCAGACGGCCTCGACCGCCGGGTTCGCCACATGGGCCTCCCGCACATCGCGCATCACCACCTGTTCCGGCACCGGCAGACCGCGGCGGTGCAGCAGGCGCAGCGCCTCGTCATACAGGCTGGGGGCCTCGAAGGCGGCGCTGAGCAGGCCGTGCACCTCCGGCACATGGGCATGCGGGCGCATCATGAAGGCGTTGCGGCTGCCGAGGCGGTATTCCACCAGCCGGTACTGCCAGGACTGGAAGCCGGAGGATGAGCCGAGGCTTTCCCGGAAGGCCAGGTAGTCATGCGGCGTCAGCGTGGTCAGCACATCCCAGGCCTCGACGAGCTGGCGCTGGATGCGGCTGATGCGCGCCATCGCCTTGAAGGCCGGCGCGAGATCGTCGGCCCGGATGCGGTCCATCGCCAGGTCCAGCTCATGGCCCATCAGCTTCAGCCACAGCTCCTGGACCTGATGGATGATGATGAACAGCATCTCGTCATGCTGGCCGCTGCGTGGCATCTGCGCCGACAGCAGGCGGTCCAGGCCCAGATAGTCGCCGTAACTCATCCGGCGGCTGAAATCCGTCTCCGCACCCTCGACCATCCACAGACCTCCATCGGGTAAGGTCCAGTCTAGACGCGGCCCCGGCCGATGCCACATGGAAGCCTGCATGCTCGACCTCCGATCGCATTTTTCCCGCTTTCTCGGCGCCGATCCGCGACGGCTGCACTTTGCCGCGCATAGCCATCACCCCTGGCCTGATGTGACGCGGGCGGCACAGTTGCAGGCCTGGGATGTGGCAGCGCGCCTGCAGGACGGGAAATGGGAGGAGGTGCTGGGACCGGTCCTCGACCGGTGCCGCCGGCAGGTGGCGCATCACCTCGGCCTGCCGGACCCGGCCACGCTGGTCTTCGCCGCCAACACCCATGATTTCCTGCTGCGCATCCTCTCCGCCCTGCCGACCGGGCACACGCCGCGCATCCTGACCACCGATGGCGAGTTCCACAGCCTGTCCCGCCAGCTCGCGCGGCTGGAGGAGGAAGGCCTGGTCGCCGTCACGCGGATCGCCAGCGAGCCCGGCGAAACCTGCCTGGACCGGCTGCTGGAGGCCGCACCGCAGGGCTTCGACCTGATCTGGGTCAGCCAGGTCTTCTTCGCCTCCGGCTTCGCGATGGAGGGTCTGGAAGCCCTGGCGGCGGCGGCCGGCGAGGCGGTGTTCGTGATCGACGGCTACCACGCCTTCATGGCCCGCCCGGTCGATCTGGGGCCGCTGGCCGGCCGCGCCTTCTACACTGCGGGCGGCTACAAATACGCCATGGCCGGCGAGGGCGCCTGCTTCCTGCACTGCCCGCCCGGCTGGCTGCCGCGGCCGCGCGCCACCGGCTGGTACGCCGCCTTCGGCGCGCTGGAACAGGCCGGCGGCGGGGTTGGCTATGCGGCGGATGGCTGGCGCTTCATGGGCGCAACCTTCGACCCCTCCGGCCTGTTCCGGCTGGATGCGGCGCTGGGCTGGGTCGCGGAGATGGGGCTGACCACCGCCGCCATCCGCGACCACGCCCATGCCCTGCAGGCCCGCTTCGTCCATGGACTGGAAGGCACGGGCCTCGATGCCCGCCGGCTGGTGGTGCCGCTGGCCGAGTCGCGCCGTGGCAACTTCCTCACCTTCGACCTGCCGGACGCCGAGACCTGGCAGCAGCGCCTTGCCGCGGCCGGCATCGTCACCGACCGTCGCGGCAACCGGCTGCGCTTCGGCTTCGGCATCTACCAGACCGAAGCGGAGGTGGATGCGCTGCTACTCCGCCTGCGCCGGCTGGCCCCCTAGGCGCCCGGCGGCGAAGGCGCTACGCGGCATCCATGACCCCTCTCCCCCTCGCGCTGACCATGGGCGAACCGGCCGGCATCGGCGGCGAGACCACCGCCAAGGCCTGGCGCGCCCTGCGGGAGTCAGGTCCCGCCTTCTTCCTGATCGGCGACCCGGCGCAATGCCCGGACGTCCCCACCACCATGATCGAGGCGCCGGAACAGGCCGCCGCCGCCTTCGCCACCGCCTTGCCGATCCTGCCGCGCCCCCTCGCCGCCCCCCTGCGGCTCGGTCATCCCGACCCCGCCAACGCCCCCGCCGTCATCGGCGCCATCGAGCAGGCGGTGCAGTTGGCCCTGGCGGGCCGTGTGGGCGCCGTGGTCACCAACCCGATCCAGAAGGCGGTGCTGACCGCCGCCGGCTTCCGGCACCCCGGCCATACCGAATTCCTGGGCGAGCTGGCCGGCGATGGCGGCCCGCCGGTGATGATGCTGGCCTGCCCCGGCCTGCGCGTGGTGCCGGTGACCATCCATGTCGCGCTGGCCGAGGCACTGCGCAGCCTGACGACGGCGATGATCGTGGAGCAGGGCAGGATCGTCGCCGCCGCGCTGCGCCGGGATTTCGGCCTGGCCCAGCCCCGCCTCGTCATCGCCGGCCTCAACCCCCATGCCGGGGAGGCCGGCACCATGGGGCGGGAGGATATCGAGATCGTGGCGCCCGCCATCGCGGCCCTGCGCGCGGCCGGCATCGCCGCCCGCGGCCCCCTGCCCGCCGATACGATGTTCACGCCCCGGGCGCGCGCCGGCTACGACGCCGCGCTGTGCATGTATCACGACCAGGCGCTGATCCCGATCAAGACGCTCGACATGGATGGCGGCGTCAATGTGACGCTCGGGCTGCGCATCATCCGCACCAGCCCGGACCACGGCACCGCGCTCGATATCGCCGGCCAGGGCCTGGCCGATCCCGGCAGCCTGATCGCCGCGCTGCGGCTGGCCGGGGAAATGGCCGCAAGCCGCGCAAGGGAATCCGCGCCATGAACACGATCCTGCTCTCGATCAATGTGGACCACGTCGCGACGCTGCGGAATGCGCGTGGCGGCCAGTTCCCCGATCCGGTCGCCGCCGCGCATCTCTGCCTGGAAGCGGGGGCGGAGGGCATCACCATCCATCTGCGGGAGGATCGCCGGCATATCCGCGACCGCGACGTGGAGCGGATGAAGGCGGAAGTCCCGACCAAGCTGAACCTGGAAATGGCCGCGACGGAGGAGATGGTGGCGATCGCCACGCGGCTGCGGCCTGAGGCCTGCTGCCTGGTGCCGGAGAAGCGCCAGGAACTGACCACCGAGGGCGGCCTGGATATCCTGCGCGCCGGGCCCGACCTGGCCGAGGCGGTGAAGCGCCTGAACGGCGCCGGCATCCGCACCTCCATCTTCATCGAGGCCGATCCGGCGCAGATCGAGGCCGCGGCGCGGATCGGCGCGAACTGCGTGGAGCTGCACACCGGCACCTATGCCGATGCCGCCCCGGCCGACCGCCCGGCGCATCTGGCGCGGCTGGCCCGAGGTGCGGCGGCGGTCGAGGCGGCGGGCCTGCTCTGCCATGCCGGCCATGGGCTGGACTATGACTGCATCGGCGGCATCGCGGCCCTGCCGCAGGTCTCGGAAGTCTCGATCGGCCATTTCCTCATCAGCCAGAGCGTCTTCGAGGGCCTGCCCTCGGCGGTGCGGCGGATGCGGTCGCTGATCGATCAGGCGCGCGGCGGGATCTAGGCTGTCGCAGAATGCATGGCACAGGGTTTGCTGCCAGCCTTCCCAGGTGGCCCGCGCCGAACTGACGGCCGGGCCGGCAATGCAGGATGCGAGACGCCCATGGCCATCCCAGCCAAGGCTCGACAGACGATCCCCCTCTGGTCCCTTCGGACGGGGGCGGCGGGATGCGACAGCGCGCCCCGCAGCGCGCGGATCATTCCGCTGCCGGCCGGCGCCGCGCGGCAGCGCCGCGTGCTGACCTATCCGGCGGCCATCGCGGTGCCGCCCCGCAGCGAGGAGGCGCCGCAGGCGCCGGAACGGCCGCTCGCGCCGCTCACCCTGCTGGCGCTGACCGCGCCCAGCGCGGTGCTGGGCTGCGGCATGCTGCTGGTGCAACTTCTCGCCTGAGAGCGAGGCTCAGGCCGAGACATTCCACTTCTGCCCCAGCTCGGCAAAGAAGCCGCTGGCCAGGCGGATGGTCACCCAGGTGTTCAGGAAGTTGAGGAAGACCGGGTCCTGCAAGGGCGCCATGAAGGCCATCGGGATCGGGTTGCGCGGCTGGTCGCTGAACAGCGCCACCAGGTCGGGATATTCGCGGGTGAGGAAGGCGGCCTCGATCACCGTGGACATGGTGGCATCCACCCGCCCGCCCAGCAGTTCCTGCCAGTCCCGCGCCGGGCTTTCCACGCGGCGCAGCGTCGCGGCCGGCAGCGCCTGTTGCACGAACTGCTCCATGGTGGTGCCGAGATTGGTCGCCACCGTCACGCCCCGCTGGTTCAGCGCCTCCCAATTCGCGAAGCGGGCGGCGTTGCGGCGGGTGGTCAGCGGGATGAAGCCGGTGCGGCCCCAGGGCAGGGTGAAGCTGCCCGCCATGGCGCGGGCGACGGACATCGAGGTGCCGGTGAAGATCACGTCGTACTGGTCGGCCTGCAGCCCGTTGATGAGGGTGCGCCACTCGGTCGCGACGAATTCCGCCCGCACCCCCATGTCCTTCGCCAGCTGTTCCGCCGCCTCGATCTGGTGGCCGCGATAGCTGCGGGTGGCGGGGTCGCGGAAGCTCATCGGGTTGAAGTCGCCCGTGGTGCCGATGCGGATGCGCCCGGCGGACTGGATGGCCTGGAGCCGCCCGCCACCGGCGGGCTGGGCCGAGGCCTGGGCGGGCAGCAGCAGGGCGGCGGCCGCGGCGGCGGCGGGGATATGGCGACGATGCATGGGAAGGCTCCTGTTCGGCTCGGGTCGAGTGTGGGCCGGCCCGGCAAATCCGCAACGGTGCGGCACCGAATCACCCCGCCGATATCGCATGGCGGCGCGAAGCATGGGAGACAGCGGCATGGCCAAGCCCCTTCTCCGCCTTCTTCCCCTGTCGCTGTTGCTGGCCGGCTGCGGCGGCAATTGGGGCTGGCATGTGGTCAATCCGGCGGACAGCCGGGGCCAGGCCAATCTGCTGTTCATGGTGGAGGGGCTCTGGGCCACCGTCTCGCTTTCGCTGGCCGCCATCCTGCTTTCGGTCACGCTGGGCACCGCGGTGGCGCTGCTGGGCTTCGCGCGGTCGCGCGCCCTGCGGCTGGCCAACCGTGCCTGGGTGGAGCTGTTCCGCGCGGTGCCGATCCTGGTGCTGATCCTCTGGGTCTTCTACGGCCTGCCGGTGGTGCTCGGCATCCGGCTGGATGTCTTCACCGCCGCGCTGATCGCCATCGCCCTGTGCGATTCGGCCTTCGAGGCGGAAATCCTGCGCGGCGGCATCCAGAGCATCGAGCAGGGGCAGCGGGAGGGCGCCCATGCGCTCGGCCTGTCGCGCTGGCAGGCCATGCGCTTCGTCATCCTGCCGCAGGCGCTGCGGCGGATCATCCCGCCGGTCGCCAACCAGTTCGTCTATGTGGTGAAGATGAGCAGCCTGGCCAGCGTCATCGGCTACCAGGACCTGACGCGCCGCGCGAATGAGCTGGTGGTCTCGGTCTTCCGGCCGCTCGAGATCTATACCGTGCTGATCCTGGAATACCTGGTGCTGATCCTGCTGATCTCCGCCGGCACGCGCTGGCTGGAACGGCGGCTGGGCGCCGACCAGACGCGGCCGCGTGACGGTTGACGCGCGCCTCCGGCGCGACTGTTGACGCCGGGCGCCCCAGCCGCCAGCGTCCCCTGCATGACCCAAGCGCAGACCGACAGCGTGAACCCCACCCCGGATGAGCAGGCCGCGCGCCACGCTGCCATCCATGCGGCGACCCTGACGCTCGACACCCATGTCGACATCCCCTGGCCGAACACGCCCGACCCGGCGACGCCCACCGCGCGACGGGTGGACTATCCGAAGATGCAGGCTGGCGGGCTGAAATCCGTGGTCTTCATCGCCTATGTCCCGCAGGGCCGGCTGACCGCGGAAGGCCACGCCGCGGCCGGCGCGCGGGCCGAGGCGATGCTGCGCGCCATCGCCGCCACCGCTGGCGAGACGCCGATGCGCCGCCGGCTCTGCACCACGCCGGATGAGCTGGAAGCCTGCGCGGCCGATGGGTCGCTCGCCATCCTGCTCGGTGTCGAGAATGGCTATGCGATGGGCGAGGATCTGTCGCGCCTGGCCCTGTGGCGCCAGCTTGGCGCCATCTACCTGACCGTCACGCATGATGGCCACAACGCCCTGTCGGATGCGGCGCGGCCGCGCGCCGACCTGGGCGATGGGCCGAGCCTGCATGGGGGGCTTTCCGCGCTCGGCCGGCAGGCGATCGCGGAGATGAACCGCGTCGGGCTGATCGTTGATGTCTCGCATGTCGCGCGCAGCGCCATGCTCCAGGCCGCCGAACTGTCCCGCACCCCGGTCGTCGCCACCCATGCCTGTTGCCGTTCCCTGCGGGATCATCCGCGCAACCTGGATGATGAACAGCTCGACGCGCTGCGCGATGTCGGCGGTCTGGTCCAGATCACCGCCGTGCCGGCCTTCCTGGTCAATCCGGGCCCTGACGGCGCCTTCCGGGCCAGCATCGCCGACTATGCCGACCATGTGGACTACGCGGTGCGGCGCATCGGCATCGACCATGTCGGCCTGTCCTCCGACTTCGATGGCGGCGGCGGCGTGGAAGGCTGGCAGGACGCCTCGACCACCGGGGCGCTCAGCGCCGAATTGCTGCGCCGTGGCTATGGGGCGCGGGAGCTGGATCTGCTCTGGTCCGGCAATTTCCGGCGGGTCTGGCGCGCCACCCTGCGGGCCGCGGGTTGAGAGGGTCATCCGCACAATAGCCGCTGCAGTCGTTTCGTACCTGCCGTCTCATTTTTTCTGACAGTCCGGGCTTCACGACAATGCCGGCCGCAGCTCAGTTGGGCGTTCCCAAGACTGGCAGATTCCGGCACATTAGATCGACTACCGGCGCAGTTTGAGACGCCCCAGGATACGACCAGACACGCATGTCGCCCCCTTCCCTGTTTCGCCGCCAAGCGGTTGACGAGGCTGCCGCGCCCGACCGGTATGACGAGGCGCTGCGCGTCATGCGGCCCTGGACCTGGATCGTGGGGGGCGCGCTGCTCGCCCTGGTTCTCATCGGAATCGTCTGGTCATCCCTGGTCGATGTGCCCGTGAAGGTGGCGGGGCGCGGCATCCTGCTTCCGCCTGGCGGCGTCGTCGACATCGTGGCCGATACGGATGGCCGGGTGGAGAACCTGCTGGTCCGCCCTGGCGACCGGGTCGAGGCCGGCCGGCCGATCGCCCATGTCGACCAGTCGGAGGTCCGGCTTCAGCTCTCCCTCGCCGAGGGCCAGGCCGCCGACGCCGCCCGGCACCGCCGCGAGCTGATGGAATTCCACCGCCGGGAGGAAGCCGCCGCCGATGCCTTCCGCGTCGCCCGCGATGCCGCCCTGACCCAGAACCTCCGCCTGCTGGAAGAGCGGCTGAACATGATGATCCAGCGGGAGGACGTGCTGCGTGGCCTCTCGCAGCAGAACCTGGTCAACCGCGACCGCGCCCTGTTCGCACGGGTCGAGGTGTTCCAGGTGCGGGAGCAGATCGCCGCCGCCCGCAATGAGCGCGAACAGCTCGTGCTCGACCAGGCGCTGAAGCGGACGCAGCGGGAACGGGAGACGATGGAGGCTGAGCGCCGCGCCGATGAAACCGGCCGCCAGGCCCAGGCGCTGCGCGACCGGCTGGAACGGCTGGGCGTGGTGCTGGCGCCCTATTCCGGCACGGTCGTCGAATCCAAGGTCAATGAAGGCCAGGTGGTGCAGCGCGGCACCGCCTTGCTGACCATCGAGCGGGACCCGGCCAGCGGTCCCGGCGGCCCCGTCGCCATCATCTATGTCACCGCGCAGGACGGGAAGCGGCTGGCCGAGGGGCTGCGGGTCGAGGTCTCCCCCTCCTCCACGCGGCGGGAGGAGCATGGCTTCGTCTATGGCCGGGTGCTGCGCGTGGCGCATGTGCCGGCCTCCTCCGCCGGCCTGCTGCGCACCCTGCAGAACGACCAACTCGTCCGCAGCTTCACCACCGGCCTGGGCACCCCCTTCGAGGTGGAGGTGGCGCTGGAGCGGGACCCCGCCACCCGCAGCGGCCTGCGCTGGTCCACCGGGTCCGGCCCCGACTTCGCCGTGGAATCCGGCACCCTGGCGGAGGCGGAGTTCACCGTCCGCTCCGTCCGCCTGATCGGCCTCGCCTTCCCTGCCCTGCGCGGCTGGCTGACCCGCACCGCCGAGGCGGCGACACCCGTGACAGCCCCGGCGCCATGAACGCCGGCGCCGCCGCGCCCATGGCGGCCCGGTCCGGACGCCGGGTCCGCACGCCCACCATCCTGCAGATGGAGGCGGTGGAATGCGGTGCCGCCGCGCTGGCGATCATCCTCGGCCATTACGGCCGCTGGGTGCCGCTGGAGGAGTTGCGGGTTGCCTGCGGCGTCTCCCGCGACGGCAGCCGGGCCAGCCATGTCGCGGCGGCCGGCCGGCAATACGGCATGCAGGTGCAGGCCTTCCGGATGGAGCCGAGCCACCTTCCCGGCATGCGGCTGCCGCTGATCGCCCATTGGGGCATGAACCATTTCGTGGTGATCGAGGGCATCGGCCCGCGCCACGCCTTCATCAACGACCCGGCCAGCGGCCCGCGCCGCATCCCGATCGCGGAGCTGGACCGCAACTTCACCGGCGTCGCCCTGGTGCTGGAACCCGGGCCGGAGTTCCGCAAGGGCGGGGAGAAGCCGCGCGCGCTGGGCGGCATCCTGCGTCGGCTGCGCGGCAACGAAGCCAGCTTCGGCTTCCTCTTCGGGGTCAGCCTGCTGCTGATGGTGCCGGCCCTGCTGGTGCCGGCCTTCGCCCAGGTCTTCGTCGACGACGTGCTGGTCGGACGCTTCGATTCCTGGCTTCAGCCGCTTCTGTGGGGCATGGCGGGCGTGGCGGCGGCGATGGCGGTCATCACCTGGCTGCAGCTCGACCTGTTGCTGCGGCTGGAAACGCGGCTTTCCGTCGCCGGCTCGGCGCAGTTCCTGGAACGGCTGACCCAGTTGCCGGTGGCCTTCTTCGCCCAACGGCATCCGGGCGATGTCGCCGGCCGGGTCATCCTGAACGACCGCATCGCGCGGCTGGTCTCCGGCGATGTCGGGCGCGGGCTGCTCGGGCTGATCACCGCCTTTGCCTATGCGGCGGTGATGGTGCTGTACGATCCGCTGCTGACCGGGGTGGTGGTGTTGGCGGCACTCATCAACCTGGCCGCCCTGGCCTGGCTCGGCCGGTCGCTGAGCGACGACAACCAGCGCCTGCTGTCCCGCACCATGCGCTCCGACGGTCTGGCGCGGCAGGGGCTTCAGATGATGGAGACCTACCGCGCCTCCGGCAGCGAGAGCCTGTTGCTGGCGCAGCTCGCCGGCACCCGGGCGGGTGTCGCCAATATCACCCAGCGGCTGGCCCTGCGCCGCGGCATGCTGGAGGGGCTGCCCGCCTTCATCGCCATATTGGCCGCCTCCGCCGTGCTGGTGCTGGGCGGCGGGCGGATCATGGAAGGGGCCATGACGGTGGGCCAGCTCGTCGCCTTCCAGGCCCTGGCCATGGGCTTCATGGGGCCGGTCGCGCAGCTTGTGGGCGTCGCCACGCAGATGCAGGACGCCAAGGCGAACCTGACCCTGCTGGAAGACACCATGCACCACCCGCTGGCGCCGGAATTCGCCGCCGCGCCGGCCCGCAGCGCCGCCGCCCGCTTCGCCGGCCATGTCGAGCTGCGCGATGTGGTCTTCGGCCATAGCCGGCTGGAACCGCCTTTGCTCGACGGCATCTCCCTGACGCTGGAGCCGGGCCGGCGGCTGGGCATCGTCGGCGGCTCCGGCTCCGGCAAATCCACCTTGGCGTTGCTGGTCGCCGGTCTCTACCGCCCCTGGTCGGGCGAGATCCTCATCGATGGCCGCAGGCTGGAGAGCATCCCGCGTGCGGAACTGCGGCGGGAAGTCGCGGTGGTGGACCAGCAGGGCTACCTGTTCGACGGCACCATCCGCGACAACATCGCCATGTGGGACCCGACCCTGGCGGATGAGCGCCTGGTGGAATGCGCCCAGGATGCCGCCATCCATGACGAGGTGCTGGCGCGCCGCGGCGGCTATGCCGGGGTGGTGGCGGAGGAAGGGCGCAACTGGTCCGGCGGGCAGCGCGCCCGGCTGGAACTGGCCCGGGCCATCGCCACCGACCCCGCCATCCTGATGCTGGACGAGGCGACGGCGGCCCTCGACAACCGGTCGGAGGCCACGCTGATGCGCAACCTGCGCCGGCGCGGCTGCACCATGATCATCATCGCCCATCGCCTGGCCCTGGTGCGGGATTGCGACGAGGTGATCGTGATGGAGCGCGGGCGCATCATCCAGCGCGGCCATCCGGACGACCTGGCGCGCGACGAGGGTCCCTTCCGCACCATGCTCGCCAGCGGCTGACCATGCCCGACGACCAGACCGCGACGCCGCCCGCAGCGACCGGCGCAACCCCGGTGGCGCCCGAGCCGCCGCCCAGCTTTCCCCTGCCCGCGCATGCCCCGCTGGTGCTGGACGATCCGGTGGATCGCTGGCTGGTCGCCAGCGGCAGCGTCACCCTCTTCGCCAGCCGCCCGGCCCGGGCGCCGGCGACCGAGGGGCCGCGCCGCTACCTGGGCACGGTGCCGGCGGGCGGCCTGGTCTGCGGCCTGGGCATCGACGATATCGGTGCCCAGCTGATCGCCGTGGGCACCGCGGATACAAGGCTGAGCCCGCTGCCGCCCGCCGCCCCGGACGAGACTCCGGAAGACCAGACCCGGCTGGCCATCGCCGTCACCGCCTGGTGCCGCGCCCTGGCGGAAGGCCTGGCACGGCCGATGGCGCCGCGCCCGCGGGCCGATATCGCCATTTCCGACATCATCGGGCCGGTACGCACGGCTTCCGGCGCGACCATCGCCGCGCGTGGCAATCCCATCTGGGTGCGGCTGCCGCCCGGCTCCTGGCTGCTGCTGGGCCTGGAGCCGGTGGAAGGCCTGGTGCCCCTGCCGCCGGAGGCCTGGCTGACCGGCAGCGGCGGCGTCGTGGAGCCGGTGCCCGTGGCCAAGGCCATGGCGGATGCGGACTGGGTCGCCGGGCTCGCCCGCTTCAATGCGGCCTGTCTCGCGGCGCTGTCCTCCGCCCTGGCGCTGGATGCCGCCGACGAGCTGAACCGCCTGCGCCTGCGGACGGAACGGGACGAGGAGGCCGGCGCGGAACAGCGTTCCGCCTTCGCCGCCATCCTGGGCAATGCGCCGGAGGCCCAGGCCGGCGCGGATGCCGACCCGCTGATGCCCATCTTCCGCATCGTCGCGGCGCATATGGGCGTGCGGGCGAAGCGGCCGATCCGGGTGCGGCGCGCCGATATCGATGCCGTGCCGACGCTGGAGGAACTGGCCCGCGCCTCCGGCCTTCGCCTGCGGCCGGCACATCTGCCGGAGAACTGGTGGCTGGAAGACCATGGGCCGCTGTTCAGCACGCTAGGCAGCCATGCCACGGTGGCGCTGCTGCCGGATGGGCGCGGCTACCGGCTGTTCAGCGCCGACAAGCCGAAGGGCATCCGCCTCGACGCGACGCTGGCCAAGGGCATCGGCCGGGACGCCCTGACCCCGATCGTCCCCCTGCCCCGCAAGGCGCTCGGCCTGCTCGACCTGCTGGGCAGCGGCATGCGCGGCAGTGGCGGCGATGTCACCGCCATCTTCGTCACCATGCTGGTCGGCGCCGCGCTGGGCCAGGCGGTGCCGATGGCCACCGGGGTCGCCTTCTCCCTGCTCATCCCCGGCGGGCATATGGGCGAGCTGGCGCAGCTCGGCATGGCGCTGGTGCTGGTCGCGGCGGTGAGCTGGATGGTGAAGCTGGGCAGCGAGATCGCGCGGGAGCGCATCGAGGCCCAGGCCGGACCGGCGCTGCATGCGGCGATCTGGGACCGTGTGATGCGCCTGCCGCTCGCCACGCTGAATCGCCAGACCGTGGGCGAGACCTCCGGCCGGGCGGTGTCCGCCATATCGCTGGCCGTTCAGCTGCGGGCCTTCGGCTTCGTCATCGTCAGCGCGGTGGCGACCATCCTGTCGTCGATGCTGCTGATGGTGCTGTCGCAGCCTTTGGCCGCGGCCGTCGCGGTCGGCATGCTGGTGCTGCAACTCGCCGCCGCCAATCTGGCGGGCTGGCTTCAGGCGCGCGCCTTCGCGACCGGCGAGGCGCTGTCGGGCCTGGCCGATGCCATGGTCTTCCAGATCGTCTCCGGCCTGGTGAAGCTGCGCCTCGCGGGTGCCGAGGCGCGGGCGCAGACGGTCTGGGCCGGGCGCTTCGCGGAGATGCGCCGGCGGCTGGCCGCGGCGCGGCGTATCAGCAATGGCTATGATGCCTTCGCCGCCGGCTTCGCGGTGCTGTCCACCGCCGCCGCCTTCCTCATCATCGCGCTGATGCAGCGGGTGGAGGTGGGGGAGCCGCCGCCGAGCCTGTCCTCCGTCATGACCTTCATCGCCGCCTATGGGCTGATGGCGGCCTCCGGCACCCAGCTTGCCAAGACCATGTTCGCGCTGTGGTTCCTGATGCCGACCCGCAAATTCGCCCAGCCCCTGCTGGATGCCCTGCCGGAGCCGGATACGGGCAAGGTGGATCCGGGCCGGCTGAGCGGCGCGGTGGAGCTTTCCAACCTCGCCTTCCGCTATGGCCCGACCGAGGCCTGGGTCTTCGCCGGGCTGACGCTGCGGATCGAGCCGGGCGAGTTCATCGCCATCGTCGGCCGCTCCGGCGCCGGGAAATCCACCCTGGTGCGGCTGCTGCTGGGCATGGAGGAGCCGAGCAACGGCGCCATCTACATGGATGGCCACGACATCCGCGGCCTGGACCTGGCGGTGCTGCGCCAGCAGGTGGCGACGGTGCTCCAGGCCGGGCGCATCTCGCCCGGCAGCCTGCGGGATGCGGTGCGCGGCCTGTCCCGGGTTCCGGACGAGGATATCTGGCAGGCGCTGGAACAGGCCGCCCTGGCGGCGGATGTCCGCGCCATGCCGATGGGGCTGGAGACCATGCTGACCGATGCCAGCCGTGTTCTGTCCGGCGGCCAGGTGCAGCGCCTGCTGCTGGCCCGCGCCCTGTTGCAGAAGCCGGCCATCCTGATCCTGGACGAGGCGACCAGCGCGCTGGACAATGTGACCCAGCGGGCGACGATGCGGGCGATCCGCACCATGCCGGCGACGCGCATCGTCATCGCCCATCGCCTGTCCACCATCCGCCATGCCGACCGGATCATCGTGCTGGATGGCGGCCGGATCGTGGAAAGCGGCAGCTTCGAACAGCTTCTGGCGCGCAAGGGCGGCTATTTCGCCCGCCAATATGCCGAGGAAGCGCGCTGGCAGGCGGCGAGCCATACGGCGCCCGCCAGCGGAAAGTCCTGACGCGCCAAGCTTATACCAACGGCCCTATCGCGTGACCGCTCAGGCCCCCCTCAAGCGCCGGGCGGAAACCTCCGGTTTCCTTGGCTTCGCCGCACTTGCGGCGGCGCCCATGCGGGCTCTCGGACCGGTCAAGAGACCGGTCCGCCGGTATTATTCCTCCACGTCCAGCGCGTAGCCGGCGGAGCGGACGGTGCGGATGATGTCGACCTCGTCATCGCCATTCACCGCCTTGCGCAGGCGGCGGATATGCACGTCCACCGTGCGCGGCTCGACATGGATGTCGCGACCCCAGACGGCGTCCAGCAACTGTTCGCGGGTGAAGACCCGGCCGGGGTGCTGGAGGAAGAATTCCAGCAGCCGGTATTCGGTGGGGCCGAGATGCAGCGACCGGCTGCCGCGCGTCACGCGATGCGCGTCCTGGTCCATCACCAGGTCCTTGTAGGTCAGCCGCCCCTTCACCGGCACGGCGCCGGAACGCCGCAGCAGGGCGCGGATGCGCGCCAGCAGCGCATCCATCACGAAGGGCTTGCTGATATAGTCATCCGCGCCCGTATCCAGCGCCCGCACCGCATCCTGGTCCTCGGTGCGGGCGGTGACCATGATGATGGGCAGGTCGCGGGTATTGGGGCGGCGGCGGATCTGCCGGCACACCTCCAGCCCCGAAAGCGCCGGCAGCATCCAGTCGAGCAGGATGAGGTCGGGCTTGCCCTCCGCCACCCGCATCAGGGCTTCCTGGCCATCGCTGGCCTCCTCCACCCGGAAGCCCTGCTTCTCCAGATTGTAGCGCAGCAAAGTCAGCAGCGGCGCCTCGTCCTCCACCACCAGGATGGTCGGCTTCGCGAGGCTGCCAATGGCTTCCGCCATGATATCGGTCCTCACTTACCTATTCGGGCGGCCGCACGACGGCATAGGCGGAGCTGTCCGCCTTGGGCCGGTCGTCGGGCAGGCTGTCACCGCGCACGGCGTAGTGCACCGTCTCGGCGATGTTGGTCGCGTGGTCGCCGATGCGCTCCAGGTTCTTGGCGATGAACAGCAGATGCGTCGCGGCGGTGATGTTGCGCGGATCCTCCATCATGAAGGTCAGCATCTCGCGGAAGATGCCGTTATAGACATCGTCCACCGGCTCATCATTGCCCCAGACGCGTGCCGCGGCCTCGGCATCGTCATTGACCAGCGCGTCGATCGCGCCCTTCAGGTTTTCCTGCACCAGGCGGGTCATGCGCAGGAAGCCGTTCAGGCTGCCCAGCGTCGGCTGCTGCGCCACGATGATGCTGCGCTTGGCGGCATTGCGGGCATAGTCGCCGATGCGTTCCAGATCGTGGCTGACCTTCATCGCCGCGACGATCAGCCGCAGGTCGATGGCCATCGGCTGGCGGGTGGCGAGGATGCGGATGCAGAAGGCCTCGATCTCGCGCTCCAACTGGTCGAGCGCCGCGTCGCGGCCGATCACCTCGGCCGCCAGCGTGGCGTCGCGGCGGGTCAGCGCCACCGTGGCGTCGTTCACCTGGCGCTCCGCCAGGCCGCCCATGCGCGCCAGCATGTCGCGCAGGCGGCGAAGCTGTTCGTCATAGGAGCGCACGATGTGGTCGGATTGGGTTTCCATGGGCATTTTCGTGGTCCTCAGCCGAAGCGGCCGGTGATGTATTCCTGCGTGCGCTTTTCGCGCGGCGCGGTGAAAAGCTGCGCGGCCGGCGCCACTTCCACCAATTCGCCGAGATAGAAGAACGCCACCTGGTCGGCGCAGCGCGCCGCCTGCTGCATGTTGTGCGTCACGATGCAGATGGTGAAGTCGCGCTTCAACTCGTCGATCAGCTCCTCGATCTTCAGCGTGCTGATCGGGTCGAGCGCGCTGGTCGGCTCGTCGAACAGCATCACCTCCGGGCGCACGGCGATGGAGCGCGCGATGCAGAGCCGCTGCTGCTGGCCGCCCGAGAGGCCCATGGCGGAGGCATTCAGCCGGTCCTTCACCTCGCCCCAGATGGCGGCGCGGGTCAGCGCCCATTCGACGCGATCGTCCATCTCGGACTTCGGCAGCTTCTCGTGCAGTTTGATGCCGAAGGCGATGTTGTCGTAGATCGTCATCGGGAAGGGCGTGGGCTTCTGGAAGACCATGCCGATCTTGGAACGCAGCTCGTTCAGATCGACCGAGTCGTCGATCATGTTGCGGCCGTCCATCAGCACCTCACCCTGGGCGCGCTGACCCGGATACAGGCTGTACATCCGGTTCAGCACGCGCAGCAGCGTGGACTTGCCGCAGCCGGAGGGGCCGATCATGCCCGTCACCTGCCGGTCGGGCAGGTCCAGGTTGATGCCTTTCAGCGCCTTGTTCGCACCGTAGAAGAAATCCAGGTTCCGCACGGAGATGCGCGCCGTGGTGTTCAGCGCCTCCGCCGACCGGGCCTGCATGCCGCCGAAGCCGGAGGCTGAGCTGGTAGAGTTGGTCTGTTCGGTCGTCGAGCCCATCGGATCGTCCTCATCTTACGGCCCTGTGGGCCGCCCTTCCTGGCTCAGTGGCGCCCGCGGATCACGAAGCGGGCAATGATGTTGATGGCGAGAACACCCAGCGTCACGATCAGCGCGCCGGACCAGGCGATCTGGATCAGGTCCGGGAAGCCCGAATTGGCCTGCTGGTAGATGGCTATCGGCAGGCTGGCCATGGCGCTCGACAGGTCGAGGCTGGTGACGTTGTTGCCGAAGCTGGTCAGCAGCAGCGGCGCCGTCTCACCGGCGATGCGCGCCACCGCCAGCAGGATTCCGGTCAGGATTCCGGATGCCGCGGCCTTGTAGCAGACCAGCGTGATCATCTTCCACTTCGGCGCGCCGAGGCCGATCACGGCCTCCCGCAGCGTGTTGGGGATGAGCTGGAGCATGTCCTCCGTCGTGCGGACCACGACGGGGATGACGATGATGGCCAGCGCCAGGGCACCGGCGATGCCGGAGAAGCCGCCCATCGGCAGCACTACCAGCTGATAGATGAACAGGCCGATCAGGATCGAGGGCGCCGAGAGCAGCACGTCGGAGACGAAGCGCACCGCATTGCCGAAGGCGGAGCCCCGCGCATATTCGGCCAGGTAGGTGCCCACCAGCAAACCGATCGGCGTGCCGATGACGGTGCCGATCGCGGTCTGGATCAGGCTGCCGATGATGGCGTGCCGAAGCCCGCCGGGGGCCGAGGTATCCTCGCCATAGCTCGTCGGCTTGAACTCGGCGATCAGCGTGTTCAGGCTCAGCGATTCCAGGCCACGCCACAGCAGCGTGCCCATGATCGAGGCCAGGAAGAACAGGCCGGCCACCGTGGCAATGAGGCAGAGCCACTTGATGGTCGAGTCGACCATCTTCCGGCGTCGGCCGAGCGAGCGCGCCGCGCTCTCGTTCCGCGCCTTCAGGAGGGGGGACATGGTCGTGGTGCTCATGGCATCAGGCCTTCAGGCGGGAGCGGAGCAGGTAGCGGGAGGAGGCCAGCACCAGGAAGGAGATGACGAACAGCAGGAAGCCGAGCGCGAACAGCGCCGACTGCTTCATGCTGCCCGAAAGACTCTCCGGGAACTCCATCGCGATGACGGAGGCAATGGTGGTGGAGGGGTCGAAGATGCTCTGCGGCATGCGGTTGGCGTTGCCGATGACGAAGGTCACCGCCATGGTCTCGCCCAGCGCGCGTCCCAGCCCCAGCATGATGCCACCGACCACGGAAATGCGTGTGTAGGGCAGCACCACGCCCTTCACCACTTCCCACCGCGTCGCGCCGAGGCCGTAGGCGCTTTCCTTGTAGACCGGCGGCACCTGCAGGAAGACGTCGCGCATCGTCGCGGCGATGAAGGGCAGGATCATGATGGCCAGGACCAGCGCCGCGGTGAACAGCGAGGTGCCGGCGAAGGAGCGGCTTTCGAAGATGAAGCCGATCAGCGGAATGGTCTCGAGATACTCGCCGAGGCCGAGCTGGATATAGACCTGCACGAAGGGCACGACCACGAACAGGCCCCACATGCCATAGATGATGGAGGGTACCGCGGCCAGCAGCTCGATCGCCGTCCCCACCGGGCGCCGCAACCATTCCGGCGCAAGCTCGGTCAGGAAAAACGAAATGCCGAAGGCGACCGGGACAGCGAATATGATGGCCAGCACGGCGCTGACAATGGTGCCGAAGATGGACACCAGCGCGCCGTATTCCTCGCGGTGGTCTTCCACAGGGTTCCAGGCGTCACTGGTGATGAAGGCCGGACCGTAATGCAGGAAGGCCGGCAGGCCGCCGATCAGCAGCGTCAGGATGATGCCACCCAGGGTGAGCAGCACCAGCACGCCGGCACCACGGCACAGCCCTTCGAACAGCTTGTCGCCGAAACTGCCGGTTCGCCGCTTGGCGCCGCCGGCGGGAATGGCCGAGTCCTCGGCCGTGATGGTCTGCTGCAAGGCGGGGGTCCCGGCGATGGAGGTTGTCAGCAACACAAGCAGCCAGAGCCGGGCGCCACCAGCGCCCGGCCCCGGCCATTCAAGCCAGCCTGATCAGCCAACCGGCCACAGCGCCTGGCCGTTCGGACCCTTCACATTCGCCGTCCAGGCCGCACGAACCAGCTCATGCGCGCTGGCGGGCAGCGGGATGTATTCCAGGCGAGTCGCCGCCTCGGCCCCGTTCTTGAAGGCCCAGTCGAAGAAGCGCATCGCGTTCTGGTTGCCCGCGACCTTCTCGGCCGGCGGGTCCATCGGCAGCAGGATGTAGGTGGGGGAGGTGATCGGCCACACCGTCGCACCGTTCAGGTCGATGGTGTCGGCGGCGAAGTTCGGCACGTTCCAGTTCGCGGCCGCCGCGGTGGCGTTGAAGGCCGGCGGCTGCGCTCGGACGAAGTTGCCGGACTTGTTGCGGATCTGCGTCGTCGGCATGCGGTTCACCACCGCATAGGCGTTCTCGATGTAGCCAATGGTGCCGGGGCTGTTGCGGATGATGTTGGACACACCCTCATTGCCACGCGCGCCATTGCCGACCGGCCAGCGAACGGAGGTGCCGGCACCCGGGCCGTTCTTCCACTCCTCGCTGATGCGGGACAGGTAGGTCGTCCACACCCAGGTCGTGCCCGAGCCATCGGCGCGGTAGGCGACGCTCAGCGGCATGTTCGGGATCGTCACGTCGCGGTTCAGCTCGACGATCTTCGGGTCGCGCCAGCGGGTGATCTTGCCCAGGAAGATGTCGGCGATCACTTCCGGCGTCAGCTTCAGCGCCTGGTCGGCGACGCCCGGCAGGTTGGCGGACAGAACGACCGAACCCATCACCGTCGGGAACTGCAGCAGCTTGCGCTCGGTGAGCTGTTCGGTGGTCAGCGGGGCGTCGGAGGCGCCGAAATCGACCGTGCGCGCGGTGATCTGGTTGATGCCGCCGCCGGAGCCGATCGACTGGTAGTTGAGCTGGGCAACGCCGGCATCACGTGCCTGGACAGACCAGCGCTCATAGAGGGGGCGGGGGAACGTCGCGCCGGCGCCGGTCACGGTCGGAACCGTCTGCGCCATCGCGCCGCGGGCATTGAGAAGCCCGGCGCCGAGTGCCGCGCCAGTGCCGAGCAGAAGGGTGCGCCTGTTCACTGTGTCATTCTCCGGTCCTGTTATGAGGGGCCAAGCATGGAAAGGTGCCCCGCCGGGCGGCTTCTAGGCGCCGGAGGCGACGTGACGATTGCAGTTTTGTGAAGGTTCCGTGACATGGAAACCCACAACAAGGCTTGGTTATCCGGTCGTCCGGCCCATCAGGCGCGGATATCGAGGCTGGTGCGGTTCCCTCCCGCTTCCGTCCGGCCATAGTCCAGCCGCTGCGCCATGCGGCGCACCAAGGCGAGGCCAAGGCCGCCCACCGCCTCCCCTTCCAGGCTTGGCACCGCCGCAGGGGCGTGGCGCGGGTCGAAGGGGGCGGCCGCATCTTCCAGCGCCAGGGACAGCACGCCGTCGCGCCAGACGACCTCCAGCCGCGCCGGGGTGGGCCCGGCCGGCCAGGTGGCGTGCTCGATCAGATTAGCCAGAAGCTCCTCGGTCACCAGCCGCAGCCGCAGCGCCTGGGCCGGTGGGACGTCCTGCGACTCGGCCCAGGCTTCAACCGCCTCCTGCGCCGCCGCGAGTCCGGCCAGCGAAACCGGCACCTCCAGCCGCAAGACCATCAGCCCAGCCGGGCGACGGCCTCGGCCTCGGTGGGCACCAGGGGCAGCACCTCCTCCAGCGCCATGGCTTCCAGCACCTCGGCCACCATGGGCTGGGCGCCGAACAGCACCACCTTGCCGCCGCGCCGCGACACCACCCGGGCCGAGGACAGCAGCAGGCGGATGCCGAGGGAGGACAGGAAGGCCAGTTCGGTCAGGTCCAGCACCGCGCTGCGGCCGGAAGCGGCGACCGCGGCGGTGAAGCCGGTTTCCACCTGCCCCACCGTCGTCGCATCCAGCCGCCCGACCAGGATGACCTTGTTGGCTGCCGGGCTGATCTCAACAACTTCAAAACGCACTGGCCGTCTCCGCGAAAATGGGGCGCGGTTGTCTAGACGGCCGCGGCCGGGTGCTGCGTGACCGTTTTCTGACAGTCGCCGTCGGTGAGAGCCGCCGCCCGCTACCAGACCAGCCGCAGGCCGAGGGTCAGCACATGGTCCGTGCCACGCTCGCTCCGCGCGCCGTCATAGTCCACCATCACGGCGAAGCGGTCGCCGCGGAAGGCGGTCAGGCCGATGCCGCCGGTCAGCACATCGCGCCCGCCACGCGGCGACTCGACCCGGAAGGCCGCGCCACCCAGGCGATGCGTGCCGGCATCCAGCCCGTCCTGCAATTCCCGCGCATAGCCCAGGCGCAACTCGGGTTGCAGCCGCAGGCCGTCGCCCAGGGTGAAGCCCCGGCTGGCGCGCAGCCCGATGCCGGCGCGCAGTGCATCGGCGGTCTGGCCATCGACACTGAGATCCAGCGCACCCGCCCCGGTCTCGGTGAAGCCGCCACGGCTGATGCGGTCCCAGCGCAGGAAGGCGCGGGGTTCCAGGTCGATGCCCTGGAGCGTCGTGGTGAAGCCGAAGCCGGCCTCCGCCGTCAGATCGGTGCCGTCGCTGTCCCCATTGGCGCGGCGCGCCAGGCTGCCGAAGGCGATGTCCCGCCGCGAGTCGTAGCGGCTGAGGCCGGTGCCGAGGGTGGCATCGAGGAAGGGCTTCATCGCCGCCTGGCTGGGCGGCATGTAAACGCCGTAGAGGCTGGCCTGGTAGGTATCCAGCCGCACCTCCCCGGTGCTCTCGTCACCATCGACCGTGCCGCGCAGGAAGCCCAGCGCGATGCCGGCGGTCAGGCCGGGGGCGAGGCGGCGATCGGCGCCCACCAGCGCGCCGCCGGATTGCCGCTCATAGCCCGGCGCATTGCCGTCGCCGCGGACACTGCCCGTGGCGCCCAGCGCGCGGCCCCAGAGCGACCAGCCGGCGAAGGCGCCGTCCCCCGCCCCATCGCCGCCACCATCCCCGGCCGGGACGCCGTCCCATTCCGGGGCGATGCCGGCACCCGGCGCGGCCGTCATCTGCACGCTGCGCGCCGTGTCCAGCGCCACGCGCGGGGCAAGCGCCGCCTGGGCGGTGGTCAGCGCCGGATCGCCGGCACGGATGGCGGCCAGGCGGTGGCCGATGCCGGCGCCGAGGATGCGCCGGTGTTCCAGCGTCGCCGCCAGCGCCTGCGCATGCACCACGCCCGAAATCTGGTCCAGCGCCGCGGGAATGGCCGCGCCCGGCAGGGTATAGAGCGCGCCGAAGACATCCGCCGCATCGCCGGTCATCCGCACCCCCGCCGCGGGGCGGATCGCGTCGACGGCCGTGCCCGCGGCCACCTGATTGCCGCGCTGGCCGATGCCGAGCGGGGCCAGATTGCCGTAGCTGGACGGGGTGGCCACCAGGTCCAGGCTGTTCGGGCCATACAGCGCATCGAAGCGCGCGCCGGCCGGCAGGCCGGAGGCCGGCTGCTCCAGCCCCGCGAAGCTGCCGAGCAGCCCGCCTTCCGCCTGGATCACGCGGAAGGTCTGGCCGAGGGCGGGCGTGAAGTCGTTATTGGCCGCGCCGGTGATGCCGCGCAGCACCGGCTGCAAGCTGCCGCCGGCCGTCAGCGTATTGCCGGCACCCGTGACCAGCACGCGGTCATGCGAACCCGCGCCGCTGCCGGTGCCCGTGCCGTCGATCTCCAGCCGCGTCACCGCGCCGGCATTGAGCGTGACCGGGGCGGTGAAGGTCAGCGTGCCGGGGGAGGCGCCGGGGCTGAGGATGCCGGAGATGGTCGTCGCCCCGCCGATGATGCCGCCGCCGGTGAGCGTGCCGTCCGGACCCACCAGGACGGGGCCACGAAACAGGCCATCCACCACCACCGTGCCGGATTGCGCATCCACGCCACCGGCATTGGCGGCCTCGCCGGAGAACGTCAGCCGGCCGCCACCGATCAACTGGAACTGCCCGTCGCCGGTGATGGTGCCGAGCAGCACGACCGGGCCCTGGGAGGTGTCGATGATGCCATTGGTGCCCTCCACCACCACATTCTGCGCCAGCGCCGTGGCGCCGGTCGGGCGGAAGGTGCCGCCGCGGAAGGTCACGGTGGCGCCCTGGATGGCGCGGTCGGATTCGGTGAAGGCGGGCTGGCTGCCATCAATCACCTGCTCACCGGACAGGCCGCCGATGGGCACGACGGCGTAGCGGATGGTGCCGCCGCCATACATCGAATCGCCATCGGCCGCGCCGTAGAAGGCGACGGTGGTGAAGGTCGCGGAGTCGTTGATGAGCGCGACGAAGGTCAACGATTGGTTGTAGCGGGCCTCCCCGGGGTTATCGCTTTCGGCCTGCGCGCTGCCGACCAGGATGGGCGTGCCACCATCGAAGGAGATGTAGAGCGCGCTGGGGAAGCAGCAGGTCGCCCAGCCTTCCAGTTCCAGGGCGAAGGCGTTGACCGGGCTGTCGAAGGTGAAGACCAGCCCGCTGCCCTGCGAATCCTCCGAGGTGGCGCTCATCCGGATGCCGTCACCGCTGGCGAAGCTGCCGCCCGGCCCGCTGATGGAGGAGAAGCGGCTGCTGCTGACGCTGCGCGTATCGCCATTGCCGGAGGCGATGCTGTAGCCGCTGCGTGCCCAGCTCGTGACGCGACTGGTCAGGCCGGACAGGAGATCGATATTGAGCGTCCCGCCCGCCTCGGCGACGCGCTGGTCGAAGCGCTCACGCCCCTCGAAGATGCTGTCGAAGAAGGTGGCCGTCTCCGCCGCGGTCGGGGTTGGCAGGCCGGCCAGCAGCGCCACGGCGGAGGCCGAGAGAAGCAGCCCCGCCGCCCCCCGGACGAGGCGGGTGGTGAGGTGATGAATCGGGCGCATCTGCGGCCTTCCTGGCTGTTGGGCAGCCCGGAACTACCTCGTTTCGCTGAACGTCCGGTTAAGCGCGCGCCATCCGGATCAGCAGCTCCGCATGCAGCACCTTTTCGGGCAATGCGGCCCTGGCCTGGAGTCGCGCGGGCGCTGCTTCCCGCCGCATCTCGCCCAACCGGACGACGAGATCGGCGCGCACGCCAAACACCGCATCCGTGTCGAGATAGGGATCGTCCTCCAGGAACAGCTCCGTCACCAGCGGCCGGAAGCCGGGTGCCTCGGCGATGACGTGCAGATGCGCCGGCCGCCAGGCATCCCGCGCCAGGCCGCGCAGCATGTCCCCGGCCGGGCCGTCATAGGGCACGGTATAGGGCTGCGGACGCGTGGTGGTGAAGGCGAAGCTGCCATCTGCCGCGCAGCTCAGCATGCCGTGGTAGTTCTTCGCCGGCTGGTCCGCATCCTGCGCCGCGTAGAAGCCGTTATCGGCGTTCTGCCACATGTCGAGCGTGGCGCCGGCCACCCCCCCCTGCCCGCCTGCCGCATCCAGCACCCGGCCGGTGACCACCATCACCTGCCCGGGCTGGCCCTTCCACAGGTCGCCGCCATCGGCCAGCGGCGGCGCGCCGCGCTGGTGGAACGGGCCGAGATTGGAACAGCTCGTCGCCCCCGCCGGCGTGTTCACCATGTCCACCAAAGCGGAGACGCCGAACAGGTCGCTGAACAGGATGAACTCGTTGCGTTCCGGCGTGGTGATCTCCCCGGCCCGGGTCAGGGCCTGCAATCCGGCCGTCCATTCGGCATGGGTCAGCCCGGTCTCCCGCACGAAGCCGTGCAGGTGCCTGGCCAGGCTGCACAGAACCTCGCGCAGCCGGGGGTCCTCGGCCTTGGCGGCATAGGCGGCGAAGGTCTGTGTCAGGGTCTCGGGGGTCACGTCGCGCATGATGGTCGCCTCAATCCGCGGTGGCGCCGGAGGTGCGGATGACCTCGGCCCAGGTGGTGGCCTCGCGCCGCACGAAGCTCGCCGCCGCCTCGCCGGACAGGCCGGGATCGGTCAGTGACAGCGCGGCAAGTCGCGCCTTCAGGTCGGGCGCGGCCATGGCCTTCGGCACCTCCGCCAGCAGCAGGCGCAGCGCCTCCGCCGGCATGCGGGCGGGGGCGAACATGCCGAACCAGGTGGTGGCGGCGAAGCCGGGATAGCCCTGTTCGGCGACGGTCGGCACATCGGGCAGGTTCGGGTCGCGCTCGGCCCCTGCCACGGCGATGGCGCGCACGCGGCCTTCCCGGATCAGCGGCAAGGCCGGCGGCAGGCTGGTGCTGCCGATCGGCGCCTGGTTGCCGACCACGGCCGTTGCGGCCTGGGCGGGGCCGAAGGCCACCGGCGTCGCCTCCACCCTGGCGAGCGTGCGAAACAGCAGCTCCGCCCCCAGATGCGGCGTGGTGCCGGTGCCGGAATGGGCATAGCCGATGCCGGGATTGGCGCGGATATGCGCGATCAGCTCCGCCAGGCTGGTGGCGGGGATGGAGGGATGCACGAACAGGGCATTGGGCGCCGTCGCCACCACGGCGATGGTGGCGAAATCCTCCAGCGTGTAGCCGGCATTGCGATACAGGCTGGGATTCACGCAGAAGGCGGTGGAGTGCATCAGCAGCGTGTGGCCGTCGCTGGAGGCCTTCACCGCCTGGGTGCCGAGATTGCCACCCGCCCCGGCGCGATTCTCCACCACGGCGGCATGGCCGGTGTTCTCGGTGAATTTCTGGGCCAAAGCGCGGGCCACCACATCGGTGGAACTGCCTGGCGGAAAGGCCACCAGGATGCGCAGCGGCCGTTCCGGCCAGGCGGCCAGCGCCAGCCGCGGCGTGGCCAGCAGAACGCCCGCGCCGGCCAGCATGGCGCGGCGCCCCATCTTCGTGTTTTTCATTGGTGTTTCCTCCCTGTCGGCAGCCCGCTTTCAGAAGGCGGGATCATCCTCGATGCTGTTGCGCAGCACGCCCACACCCTCGACCTCGATCTCCACGACCATGCCGGGGGCCAGGAACAGCGGCGGCTTGCGGGCATAGCCGACGCCGGAAGGCGTGCCGGTGGCGATCACGTCGCCCGGTTCCAGCGTCATCACCTCCGACAGGATCGCGATGCAGCGGGCGACGGAGAAGATCATGTCGCCCGTGGTGCTGTCCTGCACCGTCTGGCCACCGACACGGGCGGTGATGCGCAGCGGCGCGGCACCGGGCGGCAGCTCATCGGCCGTGACGATCTCCGGCCCGAAGGCGCCGGTCCGGTCGAAATTCTTGCCCATGGTCCATTGCGTGGACTTGCGCTGGTAGTCGCGGACGGAGCCGTCATTGAACAGCGAATAGCCGGCGACATGGTCCAGCGCCTGCGCCTCCGGCACGTTACGCGCCGTCTTGCCGATGATGATGGCCAGCTCCGCCTCGTAATCCAGCTTCTCCGAGGCGCCCTTGGGGCGCAGCATCGGCTGGTTGGGGCCGGTCAGGCTGGTCTGCACCCGCAGGAAGACGGCCGGATAGTCGGGGATGGGGTTGCCACCCTCCTTCGCATGCAGCGCGTAGTTCAGCCCGATGCAGACCACCTTGCCCGGCCTGGCGATCGGCATGGCCAGAGTCAGCACGGCCAGCGCCTTGTGGGTGGAGGCCGGCGCGGCCTTCGCCGCCGCATCCAGCCGCGCCAGCGTGTCGCCGCCGGCCTGGATCAGCGCCAGCGCATCGTCGGGAAAGCCCGGCAGCGCGGCGACGGGCACGACCTGGTCCCCGATCCGCACCCCGGCGGCGATCCGGCCCTCATCCTGAAAGCTCAGCAGACGCATTTTCTATTCCCGACAAAACTGGCGTGAAGCGGATTTTGTCGATAAAACTCGCCGCATGCAAGAGATGCCTGAAAACACCCTCGCCACCCTGGTGCAGCGCCGCCTGCGCGCCGACCTGCTGCGCGGCGTGCTGCCGCCCGGGGCGAAGCTGAAGGTGCAGGCGCTGGCCGCCAGCTACGGTACCGGCCCCAGCCCGGTGCGGGAGGCGCTGGCCTCCCTGACCAGCGAGGGCCTTGTGGAACGGCTGGACCAGCGCGGCTTCCGCGCCGCCCCCGCCAGCGTGGCCGATTTCGACGAGCTGGTGCGCGCCCGCTGCTGGCTGGAGGAGGTGGTGCTGCGCGAAAGCCTCGCCGCCGGCGACCAGGGGTGGGAGGAGGCGCTGGTGCTCGCCCAGTGGCGGCTCGGCCGGCTGAAGCGGGCGGATGCGGGGTGGGAGGAAGCCCACGCCGCCTTCCACCAGGCGCTGCTCGCCGGCTGCCCCTCCCCCACCTTGTGTGGCATGGCGGAGGCCTTGCGGGAGAAGGCGGAGCGTTTCCGGGCGCTGGCGCGCCGCGTCGCCTATCCCGGCCGGGACGTGGCGGCGGAGCACGCAGCGATCGCGGAGGCGGCGCTGGCGCGGGATGTGGCGCGCGCCGTCCCGCTGCTGCAGGCCCATTACCGCAGCACCGCCAGCTTCGTGCGGGCGGCGCTGGCGGAAGCTTGAGTCGCTAATTCAGGAAGGGATTTCGCCCCCGCGCCGGCGCCTGGGCAGGGCCGTAATGGCGGGCGAGATAGTCCACGATGGTGTCGCGGAACTCACCCTCCAGCGGGTTCATGCCGTGGCGTTCCGTCATCCAGTCCATCAGCCCGTCCCATTGCGGGCGGGTGAAGCGGCTGCGGCGGATCAGCGCGGTGTTGTGGCAGGCGGTGCAGTAGCCGAAGACCTCCGACCGGCCCTCGCCTTCCGTCAGCACCGTCTCCTCCTCCGCGCGCTGTTGCAGGGCCAGCGCCTCATCCGCCTGGCTGGCGCCCTGGCCGAGCGCCAGCGTCGGCACGAGGATCGCGAGCCAGGCCAGGGCCGTGAGCCGCAGCCTCATCCGACGAGGATCGCCGCGCGGCTGATCGCATTGCCGCCATAGCCCTGGGGATTCCAGTTGGCCGGCAGATGCGGCTGCATGCGGCCCTGGCTGTCGGTGGCGCGGTACCAGACCTCGTAATAGCCATCCGCCGGCAGGCTGACGCGCCCGGTCCAGCGTTGCCAGGCATGGGCATTGGCCGGAGCGGCCACCTGCATCTCGGTCCAGGTCGCGCCGAAATCGACGCTGGCATGCACCGCTTGCACCGTCAGGTCCCCGGCCCAGGCGGCGCCGCGCAGATCCAGCGCGCGCGTCCCGGCCGCCAACCGCGACCCATGCGCGTGGGAGGAGAGGATGGAGCGCACCGGCATGCTCTCCAGATCCGCGAAATCGGCACCATTGTTGCTGCTGCCTGGCACGATCGGCCGCACCGGCACGCGGTAGCTGGTGCCGCCCATGCCCGGCCCGTCATGCGGCTTGTCGCGCACCCAGATCCGGTTGAGCCACTTCTGGCTGAGGCTGCCCGGCCAGCCCGGCGTCACCAGGCGCAGCGGCGCGCCGTGCAGATGCGGAATCGCCTCCCCATTCAGGCGGAAGGCCAGCAGCGTGTCCTCCTCCATCGCCTTGGCGATCCGCATGCCGCGTGCGATGGCCGGCCGGCCCGGCTCGCCCGACAGATGCGGGTCGGCGCCGTAATGGCCGGTGGCGACGGCGGAGGGTTTCAGCCCGGCCGCCTGGAGCACGTCCCGCAGCCGCACGCCGGTCCATTCGCCATTGCTGATGGCGCCATTGCCCCATTGGTTGCCGCGGGTCTGGGGGGCGTAGAAGCTGCGGCCATTGCCGCCGCATTCCAGCTGCAACTGCCGGGTGATGACGGGGAAGCGCGACTCCAGCTCCGCCACCGTCAGTTCCAGCTTGGTGTTCACCTCCCCATCCACGGTCAGCTTCCAGCCGCGCGGGTCGGCGGGCACGTCCGGCAGGCCGCCATTGTTGCGGATGAACATGTTCCGGGCGGAGGTCACCGGCTCATCGAGCAAAGTCTCGGGCGTCTCGGCATTCAGCGGGCGCTCGCCTTGCAGGATCAGCGGACCCTTGCCCTCCATGCGCAGGATTTCGGGGCCCGTGCCCTGGGCGGCGGCCGGCCGGCTGAACAGCGCCGGCAAGGTGCCGCCGGGCATGGTACCGGCGAAGGGGATCGCAGCCCCGACCGCGCCCCCCATGGCCGCCAGGGCCGCGCCCTTCAGCGCGCCGCGCCGGCCGAAGGCCAGCGCATCGGCACGTTCCGGATCGTCGCGATACAGTTCCTGCACGGAACGCTCGATCTTGCGCGTCATGGCTGCTTCCTCCGTTGTCGTTGGTGGAAGAATTGACCACGCCCCCCATCGGCACAAGGGACGATCGCGATCAGCCGATCAACAAGCCGCTGCGGCCCAGGGGGTTGGCGGCATAGCCCTGCGGATTCCAGTTCGTCGCATGCAGCGGCTGTGTCCGGCCTTCGCTGTCCGTGGCGCGATACCAGATCTCGTAATAGCCATCCGCCGGCAGGTCGACCTGGCCCGTCCAGCGCTGCCAGGCATGGCGGTTGGCCGGTTCGGCGAAGTCCATGTCCTGCCAGCTCGCGCCAAAATCCCGGCTGACCTCCATCCGCCGCACCGTCAGGTCACCGGCCCAGGCGGCGCCGCGCAGATCCAGCGTGCGCGTCCCCGCCGGCAGCCTTGCCCCATGGGCATGGGAGGACAGGATGGAGCGCACGGGCATGCTCTCCAGCTCCACGAAATCCGCGCCGTCATGCGCCTGACCCGGCTCGATCGGCCGCGCCGGGATGCGGTAGCTGGTGCCTCCCATCCCTGGCCCGTCATGCGGCCGATCGCGGACCCAGATGCGGGTCAACCACTTCTGGCTTAGGCTGCCGGGCCAGCCCGGCACCACCAGCCGCAGCGGCGCGCCATGCAGATGCGGGATGGGTTCGCCATTCAGCCGGAAGGCCAGCAGCGTCGTCTCATCCATCGCCTTGGCGATACGCATGCCGCGAGAGATCGCGGGCTGGCTCGATCCCGACAGATGCGGATCGGCGCCGTAGTGGCCGGTATAGGCGGCGCTGTCCTTCAGCCCGGCCGCCAGCAGCACATCCCGCAGCCGCACCCCTGTCCATGCGCCATTGCTGATCGCCCCCTGGCGCCAGGGATTGCCCCGCGCGGCGGGCATGTGGAAGGCGCGGCCATTGCCGCCGCATTCCAACTGCAATTGCAGGGTCACCACCCGGAAACGCGCGGCAAGCTCCGCCACCGTCAGCCGCAGCGGTGCCTGCACCTCCCCATCCACGGTGAAGGACCAGGCATCGGGATCGGCGGGCTCCGGCGGGATGCCGCCATTGTTGCGGACGAACATCGCCGCGGCGGAGGTGACCGCCTCATCCAGCAGCGCCTCCGGCGTCTCGGCGCAGAGCGGTGCGCTATCATGCACCGCCAGCGCCTGCTTGCCCGGCCAGTCCAGCGGATGGCTGCCGGGCACGGCGACGGGGCGTTCCAGCAGCGCCGGCACCAGCCCTTCCGGCAGATGCGCCGCGAAGGGGATGGATGCTCCGAGCGCCGCCTGCCAGCGCGCCAACCCCGTTGGCACCATCCCCTTTGGCGTCAAGCGGCGTTACTCCGCGGCCATCGGCAGGCCGGGCGCGGACTTCCAGCCATACTGGCTGTCGAGGCCCAGCGCGCGGACGATGGCGAGGCCCTTGGCCAGATGGTCCGGCTTCAGCCCGGTCAGCGGCCGGCGCAGATCGCCCGCCGGCAGCCCCACCGCCTTCATCAGCGACTTCACCGCCACCGGGTTGATGGCCGAATAGGTGAAGTGCAGCAGCGGCAGCAGCCGCAGATAGGTGTCCCGGAACACCACCGACTGCGCCGGGTCCTTCCAGGGCGTCGACAGCAGCGCGAGGCCGGCCGGGTCGATATTGCCGGTCATGTTCGCGGTGCCATGGCCGCCGAGCGACATGGTGGGCACCACCAGGCCGAGATTGGGGCTGTCGCAGCACATGATGGTCGCATCCGGCAGCGCCGCGCAGACCTGCGCCACCTGGCCGACGCGGGTGGTGCTTTCCTTCAGCACCACGATGTTCGGGTGCTTCATCAGCCGCAGCAGATGGTCCCAATGCAGGTCGGACTTCACCCGCGGCGGGTTGTTATAGATGCCGATCGGCAATTCCACCGCATCGGCGCATTCGGCGAAGAAGGCCTCGATGTCATCCTCCGGCGCGCAGATATAGGCGGGCGCGGCCAGGATCGCGCCATCGGCACCGGCCGCCTTGGCGTGCTTCAGATAGGCGATGGTCGCCGCCGTGCTGGTGCCGGTGCAGCCGTAGAACATCTTCATGTTGCCCGGCTTCATCGCGGCGGTCTTCTCGACGATCTCGCGCCGTTCCTCCGGCGTCAGCATGGAGACCTCCCCGGTCGAGCCCATGATGAGCACGGCGGAGGTGCCCTGCGCCGCCTGCCAGTTCAGCAGGGTGCGGAAGCCGCCGAAATCGACGCTGCCATCGGCATTGAAGGGGGTGATGAGGGCAACGAAGGACCCCTCGATCCGCATCTTGGTCATCGGCCGTTCTCCAGCAGGATGACAGGCAGCCTACAACAGGATTTCGCGCTGCGGTATCGGGCTGTGATGCGGAAGGTGGCGCGGCAAAAGCTTCCGCCATTTGGGACCTGCCCCTTCCGGAACGGCAGCGCACGCGCAATTGTAGCGACAAATCATCGCCCAAGGATCGTCCCATGCCGACACGCCGCAGCCTGATCCAAGCCTCCTCCCTGCTCGGCCTGGCGCCCCTCGCCGCGCCGGCGCTGGCGCAGGCACCCTGGCCGTCGCGGCCGATCACCATCGTGGTGCCCTTCCCGCCCGGCGGTTCGAACGACCTGCTGGCGCGGCCGGTGGCGCTGAAGCTGCAACAGGCGCTGGGCGGCCACCCCGTGGTGGTGGAGAATCGCGGCGGCGCCGGCGGCACGGTGGGCGCCATGGTGGTGGCCCGCGCGCCGGCCGATGGCCACACGCTGATGTGGGGCCATGTCGGCACGCTGGCGGTAAATCCCTGGATCTATCCGAACAACCCCTATGACGTGCTGCGCGACTTCGCGCCCGTCGCCCTGGTCGCCACCCTGCCCTCCATCCTGACCATCCATCCCTCGGTCCAGGCGCGCACGGCGGCGGAATTCATCGCGCTGGCCAAGGCCAATCCGGGCAGCCTGGAATATGGCAGCGCCGGCAATGGCGCGGCGTCCCACATCACCATGGCCGCCTTCTGCGACGCGGCAGGCATCGAGCTGGTGCATGTGCCCTATCGCGGCAATGGCCCGATGCTGGCGGACCTGATGGCCGGGCGGTTGAAGGCGAGCTTCGCGGGCGCCCCGGTGGTGCTGCCCTCGATCCGCGATGGCCGCCTGCTGGGCCTGGGGATGAGCGCGCTGACCCCTTCCGACGCGCTGCCCGGCATTCCCGCCATCGCGGCCAACGCATTGCCGGGCTTCGAGGTGGTGCAGTGGCACGGGCTGGTGGCCCCCGCCGCGACGCCGCCGGAGGTTGTGGCCCGCATCAATACCGCGGTGAACGGGCTGCTGGGCGATGCCGACCTGAAGGCGCGGCTGGTGACGGAGGGCGCCGATGCCGCGCCCCGCACGCCCGAGGCCTTTCGGGCATTGATCGCCAGCGAGCTGGAGCGTTTCCGGGTGCTGATCGGCCGCGCCGGCATCAAGGCGGATTGAGCGCTTGCTGACCCTTACCGTCGCCTGCGCGCCCTATGACCGCGTGCGCGCCCTGTTCGATGGGCGCGTGCGGATCCCGGGCGTGCGGCTGGTGCATGTGCCGATCCATTCGGAGCAGAGCTTTCCGCGCGCCTTTTCCCGCGCGGAATTCGATGTGACGGAGCTGTCGCTCTCCTCCCACCTGTTGCAGGTCTCGCGCGGCGAGGCCGCCTATGCGGCGATCCCCGCCTTCGTCTCCCGCGCCTTCCGCCATGGCTGCATCTATCTCCGCGCCGATGCGGGCATCGCCACGGCGAAGGACCTGGAAGGAAGGCGCGTCGGCATTCCGGAATACCAGATGACGCTCGGCCTCTGGCTGCGCGGCATTCTGGGCGACGACCACGGCGTCGATGTGAACGGCATCGCCTGGCGCACGGCGGGCACCAATGCGGCCGGGCGCAAGGAACGCCTGAAGCTGGAACTGCCGCCGGAGATGGATGTGCGGCCGCTGGGCGAGGGCGCGACGCTGAACGCCGCGCTGCTGGCCGGCGAGATCGACGCCATCCTGTCGCCCACCGAGCCCCTGGCCTTCGCGGCCGGCGACCCCCGCGTGGTGCGCCTGTTCCCCGATCCGCGCGCCGCCGCCCAGGCCTGGCACCGCCGCACCGGCTTCCACCCGATCATGCACCTGATGGGTATCCGGCGTGAGGTTCTGGACCGCGACCCGTCCCTGGCACCGCGCCTGTATGACGCCTTCGCCGAGGCGAAGCGCCTGGCGCTGGCGGATATCGAGGCCGATCTGCGCCATTCCTCTCTGACGCAGATGCTGCCCTTCCATGCGGAGGAATGGGCCGCCACCAAGGCGCTGCTCGGCCCCGACCCCTGGACCTACGGCATCGCCGCCAACCGGAAGGAGCTGGAGGCGATCTGCCGCTGGTCCCACACCCAGCACCTGTCGCGCCGGAAGCTGGAGGTGGCGGAGGTGTTTGCCGAGGGCGTGGGGGGAAGCTGAGCTACCGCGCCTCGATCCCCGCCGCCCGCACGATCGGGGCAAAGCCCGCGATCTCCGACCGCACGAAGGCCGTGTAGCTTTCCGGCGTGCTTTCAGGCGGAGGCGCGCCGGTCAGGTCCTCGAATCGGGTCAGGATGGAGGGGTCGGTCAGCACTTCGCGGATCGCGGTGGCGAGCCGTGCCACGATCGGCGCCGGCAGGCCGGCCGGGCCGGAAATGCCGAACCAGGCGGAATTCACCACATCCACCCCACTCTCCTTCAGCGTCGGCAGATCCGGAAAGCGCCCGGAGCGGGTGGCGGAAGACACCGCGATGGCGCGCACGCTGCCATTGACGATGTGCTGCGCGGCGGAGGGCAGGCTGTCCATCATCGCCGGAACCACGCCCGCGATGGTGTCCGTCATCGCCGGGCCGGCCCCGCGATAGGGCACCGCCGTCACCCGGATGCCCAGCGCCATGCCGAGCCGGACCCCGGTCAGGTGGCTGGAACTGCCGATGCCGGAGACGGCGAAGTCGATCTCCCCGGCGCGCCGGACATGGGCGATGAACTGTTCCAGGTTCTGGGCCGGATGGTTCTTCGTCACCACGAGCACCGAGGGGCTGGCGACGACCAGCGCCACATGGGTGAAGTCCCGCATCGGGTCATAGGACAGGTTGGGATAGAGGCTGGGCGAGACGCCATGCGAACCGCTGTTCGACATCAGCAGCGTCAGCCCATCCGGCTCCGACTGCGCCACCATGGCGGCGCCGATGGTGGCGCCGGCGCCGGGCCGGTTTTCCACCACCATGGGCTGGCCGAGCTTCGGCCCCAACCGTTCCGCGACCAGCCTGGCCATCACATCGGTGGTCCCACCCGGCGCATAGGGCACCACGAGGCGAACGGGGCGCGAGGGCCAGGCGGCTGTCTGGGCCAGGGCAGGTGCGGCGAGGGCCAGGAACGGCAGGCCGAGCGCGGCGCGGCGCGGGATCAGGGTCATCTTGCTTCCTCCGGATTTGGGCCAACGCGGCCCTTGCCCGGCTATGTGCCCTTGATCCCCCCTTATGCCAAGCCGGGATGCAACCGGTGTCTCAGATGCGGCCGAGCAGCAGCAGGATCACGACGATAACCAGCACGGTGCCGAGCAGCCCCATGCTGCCATGGCCATAGCCATAGCCATAGCCGCCGAAACGTCCGCTGACGCCGCCGAGGAGAACCAGGATAAGCACGATGATGAGGATGGTGCCGAGCATGGTGATGCGCCTTCTTGTTATCTTCAAGCGCCAGGCGAAGGCCCGGGCCGGTCGGCTGGGTGATATGGCGGGCGATCAGGCGCCCGCCCGCCTCAGCGCGTCTCGATCGTCAGGCTGCGCCCACCGACGTTCATCTCGACACCGCTGCGATTCTGCTCCTGGTACGCCCAGTAGCCGAGGGCGCCGACCGCGATCAGCAGCACGCCGATGACGGGGTAAAGCAGGTTGCGACTCATCTTCGGCAATTCCGTCTCTGTCTCCCGCCGATTGTCATCGTCGCGGTTGAGAACAGATCGCCCCATGCGCCTGGGAGTTCAGGGCATCACGACGTCGTGATACCCCATTGATGCCCCATTGATGCGGGGCAGGCGCCGAAAAGCGTGGCCTCAGGCGGAAAGCCGCTCCAGCGCCGCCGCATCCACCTCGAAATTCGCATAGACGTTCTGGACGTCGTCATGGTCGTCGAGGATGTCGAGCAGCTTCAGCACCTCCCGCGCCTTCTCCTCGTCCAGGTCGATGGTGGTGCTGGGCCACCATTCCAGCTTGCCGGCCTCGGCGGTGCCGAATTTCTGCTCCAGCGCATCGCGCACGGCGGCGAAATCCTCGACGGCGCAGGAGATTTCGTGGCCGTCCTCGCTGCTGTCCACGTCGCCGGCCCCGGCCTCGATGGCGGCTTCCAGCATGGTGTCGGCATCGGCGGCGGAGGCCGGGTAGCGCAGCACGCCCTTGCGCTCGAACTGGAAGGCCACCGAATTGGTCTCACCGAGCGCGCCGCCATTCTTCGCGAAGATGGAGCGCAGGTCACCGCCGGTGCGGTTGCGGTTGTCGGTCAGCGCCTCGACGATCACGGCGATGCCATAGGGGCCGTAGCCCTCATAGCGCATCTCCACATAATCCTCGCCCACCCCGGCGGTGGCGGCGCGCTTGATGGCACGGTCGATGGTGTCGCGCGTCATGTTCGCCACCAGCGCCGCCTTCACCGCGGCGCGCAGGCGCGGGTTCATCGCCGGGTCGGGCAGGCCCTGCTTCGCGCTGACCGTGATCTCCCGGATCATCTTGCCGAAGGCCGCGGCCTTCTTGGCCCCCTGCGCCGCCTTGCGGTGCATGATGTTCTTCGCGTGCGAATGGCCCGCCATGGCCTCGGTCTCCGTCATCGGGCGGGGCGGGGTTGGGTCCCGGCCACCGGCGCTGGTCTCGGCGCTGCTATAACGGCCGGGGATGGGCGGCGGCAAATGCGGCCCCCGATGCGGCGTGCCGGATGGGGGCAACGCGCCGCGTTTCAATACCGGGTTCATCAATGCGGTGCACAATCCCCGCATGGCCCGGCAAGCGTATACCGCTAACACCCCCACCGACACGGTCCAGCGGCTGCTGCTGTGGCTCAGCCTCGGCGCGCTTCTGCTCACCCTGGCGGGGGTGGGCGTCAACCAGATGCTGCTCGACCGGCTGCTGCACAACGCCGCCCAGGCCTGGAGCGCGCAGCTCGCCCAGGACCTGTTGCGGGCGCATCCCACGCTGCCCGCGGCGCTGCGCGGCGCGCCCGCGACCGCCGATGACGTGGCGCGGCTGCGGGCGGTGCCCTTGCCGCCCGAATTCGCCCGAATCGAGCTGGTCGGCAGTGACGGTGCGCTGGTCACCGATAGCGGCAGTGCCGGCGGCCCGGGGCGCGGCGCGGCGCGGGTGACAGTGGCGGTGACGGATGCCGAGGGTGAGGCCGGCCATCTGGTGGCCGCGCTGCGGGAGACCGGGCGGCGCGCGCAGCTTCGCGAGGCCTTCCGCACCGCCCAGCTCAGCATCGCGCTCTTCGGCGCCATCACCCTCGGCCTGCTGGTCTGGCTCGGCCAGCGCGGCCGGCGCGCCGAGGCGGCCGCCGCCCGCGCCCGCCATCTGCTGCGGCACGATGCACTGACCGGCCTCGCCACCCATGCCGAGCTGCGGGACCGCCTGGCCCTGACGCTGACGGCGGCACGCGCGGCGCATCAACAGGTCGGCGTGCTGGTGCTGAACCTGCGCGGCTTCCGCGACTTCAACGCGCTGCATGGCCGCGCCAACGGCGATGCCGTGCTGGCAGCACTCGCCCGGCGGCTGCGCAGCCTGGTGCGGCGGGACGACACGGTGGCGCGGCTTTCCGCCGACCGATTCGCCGTGGTGCAGACCGCGATCGCCGGGGAAGAGGATGCGCTGAGCCTCGCGGAACGCCTGGCCAATGCCCTGGCGGAGCCCCTCCCCCTGCCCGGCGGCCCCGGCCAGGCGCTGTCGGTGGAACTCGGCCTGGCGATCGCGCCGCAGGATGGGGTGGAGGCGGAGCTGCTGCTGACCCGCGCCGAGGCGGCGCTTTCCGCCGCCCGCAACCAGCCGGGGCCGACGATCCGCGGTTTCGAGCCGGCGATGGATGAGGCGGTGCGCTGGCGGCGGGAGACGGAGGCCGACCTGCGCCAGGCCATCGCCGAGGAAGCCCTGGTCCTGCACTACCAGCCACAACGCCGCCTGCGCGACCAGAAGCTTGTCGGATTCGAGGCGCTGCTGCGCTGGCCGCATCCGACTCGCGGCATGATCCCGCCGGTCGAATTCATCCCGCTGGCGGAGGAGACCGGGCTGATCGTACCGATCGGCGCCTGGGTGATCCGCGCCGCCTGCGCCGAGGCGGCGCAATGGCCGGAGGATCTGCGCATCGCGGTGAACCTCTCCCCCGCCCAGTTCCGGCATGGCGACCTGGTCTGCACCGTGGCCGATGCCCTGGCCCGCACCGGCCTGCCGGCGCATCGGCTGGAGCTGGAGATCACGGAAAGCCTTTTGCAGGAGGATCCGGAGGATGTGGTGAGGCTGCTGCGCGACCTGCGCGGCCTTGGCGTTTCCATCGCGATGGATGATTTCGGCACCGGCTGGTCCAGCCTGGCGCATCTCTGGCGCTTCCCCTTCGGCAAGCTGAAGATCGACCGCGCCTTCATCACGGAGCTTGAGCGCGACCCGAAGCTTTCCGCCATCGTCGCCACCATCGTCGGGCTTGGCCGCATCCTGGACATGACCGTGGTGGCGGAGGGTGTGGAGACGGAGGAACAGGCGCGCATCCTGACGGCGGAAGGCTGCGAGCAGGGCCAGGGCTGGCTGTTCGGCCGGCCGATGCCAGCCGAGGCGGCGCGCCGGCTGATCGCGGAGGATCAGGACAAGCTGTCACGCAGCGCGGCGTGACGGCGGGCGTTGCGCCGGACTATCTCCGCCGCATGCTGATCCGCCCCGCTGCCGAATCGCCCCATCTGCCCGAGGTCGCCGCCTGGCTGCATGCCCAATGGTGGGCCATGGACGGCCATGCGCTGGCCGAGACCGAGGCCTTCCTGCGCGCCGCCACCGGCCCCGCGGCGCCCTGCGTGCTGATCGCGGAGCGGGATGGCCAGCCGCTCGGTACCGCGACGCTGGATCGGGAGGATCTGCCGAGCCGGCCGGAGCTTTCCCCCTGGCTCGCCTCCGTGCTGGTTGCGCCGGCGCATCGGCGCCAGGGCGTGGCGACGGCGCTGGTGGCGGAGGTGCGGCGCCGGGCCGCCGCGCTGGGTCATGCGCGGCTGTGGCTGTTCACCCCGGACCAGGCACCCTTCTACGCGGCGCGGGGCTGGGTTCCGGAAGGGGAAGAGACATGGCGCGACCGCCCTGTGCGGCTGATGTCCTGCCGCCCCTGAGCATCGGCTCCCGGCCCTCCGCCAGCGCGTCCAGAAAACCCTTCGCCTCTGCCCGCATCGCCGCCACCTTCTCCGGCGCCATTTTTGTCAGCGTCCGCAGCGGCATGGCCATGCGCGGGTTCTTCGCAAAACGCGGCGCATGGCGCGCCATGAAATCCCAGTAGAGGAAGTTGAAGGGACAGGCGCCCGGGCCGGTCGGCCGCTTCACGTCATAGGCGCAGCCCCGGCAGTGGTTCGACATGCGGTTGATATAGGCGCCGCTCGCCGCATAGGGCTTGGAGGCCATGATGCCGCCATCGGCATGCAACGCCATGCCATGGGTATTGGGCAGTTCCACCCATTCATAGGCGTCGGCATAGACCACCATGTACCAGTCATTCACCTCCGCCGGGTCGAGCCCGGCCAGAAGGGCGAAGTTGCCGGTCACCATCAGCCGCTGGATGTGATGGGCATAGGCGAGGTCGCGCGTCTGCCCGATCGCGGCCCGCATGCAGGCCATCGCCGTCTCGCCGGACCAGTAGAGCCAGGGCAGTTTCCGATGCGCCTCCAGCGCATTGGTGTCGCGGTAGTCCGGCATCTTCAGCCAGTAGAGACCGCGCACATATTCGCGCCAGCCGAGGATCTGCCGCACGAATCCCTCCACGGCATTCAGCGGCGCATCGCCGCGCTGCCAGGCTTCCTCCGCCGCGCGGCAGGCCCGCATCGGGTCGAGCAGACCGCAATTCATCGCCGCCGAGATCAGCGCGTGGAACAGCATCGCCTCGCCTTCCGCCATGGCGTCCTGGTAGTCGCCGAAGCGCGGCAGGCGATGGGCGATGAAATCCGCCAGCGCCTGCTCCGCCGCCTCCGCCGTCACCGGCCATGCGAATTTTTCGGTCGTCCCGAAATGGTCGGGGAATTCGCGTTCGACCAGGGCGATGACGTCCCGCGTCACCGCATCCGGCGGGAATTGCCGTGGGGCCGGGGGGCGCAGATCGGCGGGCAGCGCCGCGCGATTCTCGGAATCGTAATTCCATTGGCCGCCGGCGGGTTCGTCCGGCGCATGCATCAGCAGGCCGGTCTCCCGCCGCATCTCGCGATAGAAGTATTCCATGCGGAGTTGCTTCCGCCCCGCCGCCCAGGCGCGGAAACGGTCCAGCGTGCAGAGGAAACGTGCGTCGTCACGGATCTCCACCGGCAGTCCGGTGGCTTCCTCCCAGCCCTGCATGTCCTCCAACACGCGGAACTCGCCGGGATGGGTGCAGATGATGCGCCTCGCGCCATGCGCCTTCGCCGCGCGCGCGACCTCCCCCGCCAGGCTCTGCGTATTCCCAGGATCGTCGAGCCGCACATAATCCACGGTGATGCCGCGCGCGCGCAGCAGCTCGGAAAAGTGCCGCATGGCGGACAGGACCAGGGCGATCTTCTGCTTGTGGTGGCGGACATAGGTGCATTCCGCCCGCACCTCCGCCATCAGCACCACGTCGCTTGCGGGGTCGAGTCCCTCCAGCGCCGAAAGCCCCGGCGTGCATTGGTCGCCGAGGACGACGCGCAGGATCATGCGCGCTCGTAGCGCACCGCGCTGCCATCCTCGCCCGTGGTGGCGAAGCCCACCCAGGTGCCGGCGGCGTCGTAGAGGACATCCGCCCCCTCCCCGCCGATCACCACCACGCGGCTGCCGCCGGAGGCCGGGGTGATGCGCAGTTCCGGCGCCACCGCCTCGCCCTTGCGGGGGTCGATCAGCGGCACGCCGGGGCGGAGCGTCGCCATGCGCCACCAGGTCATCGGCGCCGCCTGGGCCGGCAGCCGGGCCTCCCCGCCCGCCGCGCGCAGCAGCACGGCGCCGCCGGTGGCGCGGGCGCTGCATTCGGTGCGGGTGCCGTTCTTGTCGAGCCGGGACTCCAGCGCCTGCAGCCGGTCGCCGCGCCAGGCCTCCAGCGTCTCATGCCGGTAGCGGAAGACGGTGAAGCCCATCAGCTTCACCTCGATCCGCACATCGCTGACCGCCTCCAGCACCCCGGCCTGTTCGCGAAAGCGCACACTGTGGCGGCCGACCTCGCTGCCCGCCCGGATGATCCGGAAGTCCAGCCCCGCCGGTTGCGCCATGGCCGCATCGGCCATCAGCATCGCCGGAATCCCCGCCAGCACCGCGCGCCGCCGCATCACCCGCGCCCCGCGATGGCGCCACGCCCGCCATCGACGCCGATGACCTGGCCGGTGATCCAGCCCGCGGCGTCGGAGAGCAGGAAGTCGGCCAGCGCGGCGCTGTCCTCCGCCTCGCCCAGCCGGGGGATCGGGTGCTGCCTGGCAATGGCTTCGGCCATCTGGGGACTCCGCGTGAGGGGTTCGGCAAGCGCCGTGCGGGTCAGGCTCGGCGCGATGCAGTTGACGCGGATATGTGGCGCCAGTTCGGCGGCGAGCGCCACCGTCACCCCCTCCACCGCCGCCTTGGCCGCGCTGATCGCCACATGGTTCGGAAAGCCCGTGCGCGCGGCGACGGAGGAAAACAGCACCACGGCACCCTTCCCCGCCGCCAGCGCCGGGGCGGCCGCCTGCACCGCCAGCGCCGGCGCCGCGGCATTCAGCCGGAAGGTCTCCAGCAGCTCGGCCTCGGTCAGCCGCGCCAGCGGCTTCAGCAGGATGGAGCCGATGCAGACCGCGAGTCCCGCCAGCGGGCTGCCGGCCGCCGCCACCGCCGCCTGGCGCTGGGCGGCATCCGT
Source organism: Falsiroseomonas oleicola (assembly GCF_019029495.1). GTDB lineage: Bacteria > Pseudomonadota > Alphaproteobacteria > Acetobacterales > Acetobacteraceae > Falsiroseomonas > Falsiroseomonas oleicola. The sequence continues at coordinate 494,268 of NZ_JAERQM010000004.1, read as the reverse complement.
CACATCCGCGGCCAGGTGGTCGCAGCCGAGTTCCGCCGCCAGCGCGGCCAGGGGCGCCTCCCGCCGCGCCACCAGGAAGGGGCGCGCGCCGCGGGCCGCCAGGCGCCGCGCCAGCGCCGCCCCGATCCCGCCCGTCGCCCCGAAGACCAGCACCTGACCCGTCATGACCCACATCCAACAAGATTGGCGGCACAGATGGCCCCATCCCCATGAAGGAAAAGGCATCTACGGATGAACGGCGCGGTGGTCGCCAATCCGGCCCCGCCATGCCATGGTGTCCGCATGCGCCAATTGCTGCTGCTGAGGCACGCCAAGTCCTCCTGGGACGACCCGCGCCTTTCCGACCACGCCCGGCCGCTGAATGCGCGCGGGCGGCGCGCGGCGGTGGCCATGGGGGCGGCGATGCGGGAGCTGGGGCTGGCGCCGGATGTGGTGCTGGTCTCCTCAGCCCGCCGCACCCTCCAGACGCTGGAGGCGCTGGGGCCGCTGGAAGGCCCGCCGCTGATCGAGCCGATGGACGACCTCTACCTCGCCGCCTGGCCCAGCCTGATCGACGTGCTGCGCCGGGTGCGGGAGACAGCGCGCAGCGTGCTGGTGATCGGCCACAATCCCGGCCTGCACGACCTGGCGATGGCGCTGTCCGGCCCCACCGCCATGGCCGCCGGCAGTCCGATGACCCGGCGGCTGGCGGAGGGCTATCCCACCGCGACCCTGACCGAATTCGCCCTGGCCCTGCCCTGGGGCCGGGTGGAAGCGGGCGGCGGCCGGCTGCTGCGGGTGCTCTCGCCCGCCGACCTGCCCTCCGCCGATCCCCCTGAAATGACCGCCTGACCCGATGTCCGCCACCCTGCCCCATCTGACGCTGGAAGCCACGCTGGACCCGGCGCTGGCCGCCGGCCTGTTCCGCGACGCCGTGCTGGCCGGGCGGCGCGCCGGGCGCAGCCGGTCCGTCGCCGCCACGCTGACCTGGCTCGACACCGCCAAGGCCGCCCTGGCGGAGCAGGGCCTGGCGTTGGAAGCCTCCAGCCCCCGCAGCCCGCGCCGGCTTCTGCGGGTGCTGCCCGGCGCCGTCTGGCGCCCCGGCAGCCCGCCCGAACTGCTCGCCAGCCTGGCCGCCGATGCCGCGCCCGAGGAAGCCGGCGGCACGCCGCTATTGCCCCTGGCCGCCTTCGTCGGACGGCGGCTGACCGTGCCGCTGGCCGGGGCGGTGGAGGCCAGCCTGCTGCATGGCGCGCTGCGCGCCGGGGCGGCGGAGCAGCCGGTGGCGCGCCTGACCCTCACCGGCCCCGCCGAGGCGGTGCTGGAGACGATCCAGTCCCTGGCCCGCGCTTTGCCCCTGCTGCCGCCGCGCTTCGCCCTGGCGGAGCAGGCGCGCGCCCTGGCGCAAGGCGAGGCACCGCGCCCCCGCCGCCTGGGCGCCCCGCGCCTCGATCCCGATATGGGCGTGGAGGCGGCGCTGAAGCTGCTGATCGGCCATCTGACGGAAGTGCTGCTGTGGCACGCCCCGGTGGCGGAGGCCGGGCAGGACCCTTCGGGCGTGCACCAGATGCGCGTCGCCCTGCGCCGCCTGCGCTCCGCGCTGAAGGCCTTCCGGGCCGCGGCGGATGGGCCGGCGCTGCGTGGTTTCGATGCCGGGCTGAAGGATCTGGCCCGCGGCCTGGGCCCGGCCCGGGATTGGGACGTGTTCCTGGCCGGGCTCGGCGCCGAACTGGCCGAGGCCCTGCCGGAGGAAGCGCGCATCGCCGGATTGCTGGCGGCCGGCCAGGCGCATCGTGCCGCCGCCTATGACGCGCTGCGGGCGCAGCTCGCCGGTGCCGAATTCCGCGTGCTGGTCTGGCAGGCCGTGGCGTTGGACGTGCTCGCGCCCTGGGGCGAGAGCGCCGATGAGGCCGCCGCCGCGCGGCGTGCGGCGCCGCTGGAGGATCTGGCCAGCCACCTGCTGGCCAAGCGCTGGCGCCGGATGCAGGCCGTGGGTGAGGATATTGCGCATTTTCCGGATGCCGAGTTCCACGCCCTGCGGCTGGACGGCAAAAGGCTGCGCTACCTGACGGAGCTGTTCACCCCGCTGTTTGGCCGCAAGCGCGGCCGCCGCTTCCTGGAGCGGCTGGCGGAGATGCAGGAACAGTTCGGCCTGGCGAATGACGCGATCGTGGCGCGCGCCCTGGTTGAGGGCGAGGCGAGGGGCCCGGGGGCCTGGGCGGCCGGTGTCGCGGCCGGCTGGGCGCTGGCCCGGTCGCGCCGCGCGCGGGGCCGCGCGGAGAAGGCCTGGGCCGCCCTGCTGGCGGCGGAACCCTTCTGGAATCAAGGGTGAAGCGGGCCTTTTTCGCCTAAGATTTAATATAAATGAATGGGTTGCGCGGAGCTTGGCGCTTGGGTTACCCGTAGGTGCATGCCGGCGGCCATGCCGGTCCAGAAGCAAAGCATCGCACCCTTCCGTGTTCCGACGCCGCCGTATCTTCCGCCCCGCCCCCACCCCGCGCCGCTGGCGCGCGCCCTTCGTCGCGCTGATCGCCGCGCTGATTGTCGGCGCCCTGTCCGGTATCGGCCTGCCGCCCGACCTGATGGGCTCGGCGCCGCGCGAACAGGACTGGTCGGCGCTGGCCGCCGAGGTGCGGGTGGTGGATGGCGATACGCTGCGCCTGGGCGATCGCACCCTGCGGCTGTCGGGCATTGATGCGCCGGAACGCGGACAGACCTGCTCCGACGGCCAGGGCAATGCCTTCGATTGCGGCGCCGCGGCGGCGGAGGCGCTCTCCCGCCTCGTCAATGGGCGGTCGGTGCTGTGCCGGGTGCATGGGCGCGACCGCTACGGCCGTGGCCTGGGCCGCTGCAGCGCAGCCGGGGTCGAATTGAATGCCGGGCTGGTCGGTGCCGGCTGGGCGCTCGCCTATGGCGAGGATGAGACGGCGATGCTGCTGGTGGAAGCCACCGCGCGGCTGTCCGGGCGCGGCCTCTGGGCTGGCGATTTCACGCGGCCGGACGCCTGGCGCCGCCGCAACTGAGGCGGCCCCGGGGTCGCCCTGGGTGGCCCTGTCACACTCTTCATCCCGCCCCACGTTGCCAAGCAGGCAGAGAGGCTCCTATCTTGCGTTGCACCATAACGGTGGCGCGAGTAAGGCGAGTGCCACCGCCCCCTGCCTGCGAGGAAGCAAGCCATGACCGTCACGGCCAACGGGTCCGTCACCTTTACCCTCGACGGCTCCAACCGCAGTACCAGCCTGCCAATCCTCAAGGGATCGATCGGGCCGGATGTCGTCGACATCCGCAAGCTCTATGCCGACCTCGGCGTCTTCACCTTCGACCCGGGCTATGGCGAGACCGCGAGCTGCGAGAGCCAGATCACCTACATCGATGGCGACGAGGGCGTTCTGCTCTACCGCGGCTATCCGATCGAGCAACTGGCCGAGAATTCCGATTTCATCGAGGTCTGCTACCTGCTGATGAACGGCGATCTGCCGACCGCCGATGAACTGGCGAAGTTCCGCAAGGGTGTGACCTACCACACCATGGTGCATGAGCAGATCCGCAACTTCTTCAACGGGTTCCGCCGCGACGCGCACCCGATGGCGATCATGTGCGGCGTGGTCGGCGCGCTGGCCGCCTTCTACCACGACAACCTGGACATCAACGACGCGCATCAGCGCGAGATCGCCGCCTTCCGCCTGATCGCGAAGGTGCCGACCATCGCCGCCATGGCCTACAAGTACAGCCTCGGCCAGCCCTTCGTGTATCCGCGCAACGACCTGTCCTACGCGGCCAACTTCCTGCACATGCTGAACTCGGTCCCGGCCGAGGAATACAAGGTGTCACCGACGCTCGCCAAGGCGATGGACCAGATCCTGGTCCTGCATGCCGACCATGAGCAGAATGCCAGCACCTCCACCGTGCGACTGGCCGGCTCCACCGGCGCCAACCCCTTCGCCTGCATCGCCGCCGGCATCGCCGCGCTCTGGGGCCCGGCGCATGGCGGCGCGAATGAGGCGGTGCTGAAGATGCTGGCCGAGATCGGCCATGTCGACAACATCCCGGGCTTCATCGAGAAGGTGAAGGACAAGAACTCCGGCGTGAAGCTGATGGGCTTCGGCCACCGCGTGTACAAGAACTTCGACCCGCGCGCGAAGATCATGCAGCAGAGCTGCCACGAGGTGCTGTCCGAGCTCGGCATCAAGGACGAGCCGCTGCTCGACCTCGCCATGGCGCTGGAGAAGGTGGCGCTGGAGGACGAGTATTTCGTCTCCCGCAAGCTGTATCCGAATGTCGACTTCTATTCGGGTATCATCCTGAAGGCGATGGGCATCCCGACCAGCATGTTCACGGTGATCTTCGCCGTGGCGCGCACCGTGGGCTGGGTCAGCCAGTGGAAGGAGATGGTCGAGGATCCGAGCCAGCGCATCGGCCGCCCGCGCCAGATCTACACCGGCCCGACGCAGCGGGACTACGTCACGGTGCCGAAGCGCGGCTGAGGCCAGCGACCTTCCAGGGGTGGCCGGAAAAGGCCACCCATCCGCCTCCCTTCCAGCCCCGCCGGCCCTGCCGCGCGGGGTTTTTTCATGCCGGTTGCGGGCGCCCATCCGGCCACAACCCGGGCCAGCGCGCCCGGCGCGGTCTGCGCGCGAAAAAATCCTTCCGTGCCAAGCCCCCTGCCAGGCCACCGTTGCGCTGCCGCGAAATCCAGGGCGCGGCAATTGCGGCCGCAGGCCAAGCAATTGAATCCCTGTGGAAAAGTCTATTGATGCAGTCGGGTCACAGCTTCGCCATATGGGAGAATATCTCCCGCTCAGCTCTGCCCCTCCGCGAAATTTGGCCCTGGCTGCAACTCGAACGCGTGTTTTCTTAAAAATCCATGCAGTTTCGACTTGATGTCCCCGCGAGTTCAGGGAATCTATCTACGCAGGGTTGATATCCACAGGGGACATAAACCAAATGAGAGAACCACTCCGCCCGGGCTCCGGCAAGGAACTCGATGAACTCGTGCGCAACCGGCTTCGCCTCTGGCCGCAGCGGCCACCCGGAATCACGCGCACCCCGAAACAGCCCGGCACCTGGCTGCGCGGGCGGCCCGGGGAGCTCTCGCTGGTGGCGCAGCCCTTCCTGAAGCTGCCCGGCACCAATACCTACCGGACCATCCCCGACGGCCTTTGGCTGCATTTCAGCCCCGACCCGGCGGACCGCTATGCCGATATCCTCTGCATCGAGGCCTGCGGCTCCATCACCAATCTCCAGGACAAGCGGGCGCGCTTTGCCCCCTCCACCTCCTCGCTCCTGGTGGTCTGCCCGCTGCGCTGGATGCTGGACCGGGTGGGGGCGGAGGATCATACCCCGCGCTGGCGCCTGATCCGCCTGCTGCGGGAAGCCCCGACCGAGCCGCTGGTGCTGCCGGTGCGCGATGTGCGCGTGCTGTATGGGCTGAAGGCGCGCCACTACCTGGGCTTCGCCAAGTCCCAGATGCCGCAGCCGCATGAGTATTTCTGCCCGATGGAGGCGCTGACGGCGGTCGATGGGCATGAGGCGCCCGCCATGCGCTCCCTGATCGGCCGGGCCAGCGCCAGCGCCAATTTCATGACCCCTCCATGACCTTGCATCGCCAGGCACGGGTCGGCGCGGCGCGGTGGGGCGCCGCATCGGCCCGGGCTTGGCGGCCACGGTCGCGGAAAAAGCCACAGGAACTTCACACATACCCCCTGCCCGATCCGCCAAAGCCGCTCTAGATGCGGCAGGACATCCGGTCACGGCGGGGAATCAATGACACTTCACAGGCGCGGTTTCGGTCTGGCCGCGGCGGGTTTCGCCGCCACCGGGATGCTCGGCAGACCCGCTCTGGGTCAGGGGACCTCCTCCGGCGTCTCCGGCCCGCTGGTGCTCTATACCTCCCAGCTGGAGCCCGATGCGGCGCAGACGGTGGAGGCCTTCCGGGCGCGCCATCCGGGCGTCACCGTGGAATGGATCCGCGCCGGCACCGGCCAGATCATGACCCGGCTGCGCGCCGAGATCGCCGCGGGCCAGCCCCGCCCCGACGTGCTGCTGCTGGCCGACAGCCTGACCTTCGAGGGGCTGCGCCGCGAGGGCCGGCTGCGGCCGAGCCCGGAGGTGCAGCTCGGCGGCACGCCGGCGGCGCAGGTGGATGCGGCGCGCGGCTATTTCGCCACCAAGCTCATCACCACCGGCATCGTCCACCACGCCCGCGCACCCTTCGTGCCCAAGGCCTGGACCGACCTTCTGGAGCCCCGCGCGCGGAACCAGGTTGCGATGCCCTCGCCGGCCGTCTCCGGTGCCGCCGCCATCCATCTGACGGCGCTGGCGCAGAATCCGGCGCTCGGCTGGTCCTATGTGGAGCGGCTGGTGGCGCATGGCGTGCAGGCCCGCGGCGGCAATGGCCCGGTGATGCAGGCCGTGGCCGGTGGCGAGCGCGCCTTCGGCATCGCCATCGACTACCTGCCGATCCGTGAAGCCGCCAAGGGCGCACCGGTGCGCTTCGTCTTCCCGGAGGATGGCGTTTCCGCCATCACGGAGCCGGCCGCGATCCTCTCCACCACCCGCAACGCCCCGGCGGCCATTGCCTTCCTCGACTTCCTGCTGTCCCGGCAGGGCCAGGAACTGGCCTCCCGCCAGGGCTTCCTGCCGATCGATCCGGAGGTCGCGCCGCCGGCCGGCTTCCCGGACCCGAAGACCATCCGGATCATGCCGCTGGATGCCGCCCGCGCGGCGGCGGAGCAGCCGGAGTTGCTGCGCCGCTTCGCCGCGCTGGTTGGCGGCTGAGGGCACCGGACGCACCTTGACGCGAGAGGGAGAGGCCGGCCGGGGCCTGGGGCGGGGCATCACGGCCATGGCGCTCGTCTGGCTCCTGCTGATCGGTGCCGTGCCGCTGGCAAGGCTGCTGGCGGAGGCGCTGGCCGGCACCGCTGTGGCGCAGGCCCTGGCGGATGCGGCGATCTGGCGCGCGGCCTGGCGGTCGCTGGCCTTGTCGGTCTCGGCGGCGGCGCTGGCGACGCTGATCGGCGCGGCGCTGGTCTGGGCGCTGCTGCTGCGCGATCTGCCGGGGCGGCGGGTGCTGATCTTCCTGGCGGTGCTGCCCGCGCTGGTGCCCGCGCAGGTGATGGCGCTGGGCTGGATCCAGGCCGGAGGCCCGGCCTCCCCGCTTCTGCTGGCGCTGGGCCTGGCGCCGCCGATCGGCACGCCCAACCCGATCTACTCGCCGTTCGGCATGGCGCTGCTGCTGGCGGTGCAATCCGCGCCGCTGGTGCTGCTGGCCACCGCCGCCCTGCTGCGCCGCGTGCCGGGCGAGGTGGTGCTGGCGGCGCGCGGGCTGGGCGCGACGCCGGAGGCCGCGCTGCGCCGCGCGGTCTGGCCGCTGCTGGCGCCGGGGCTGCTGGCGGGCGCCGGCCTCGCCTATGTCGCGGCGCTGGGCAATTTCGGCGTCGGCGCGCTGATCGGCATTCCGGCGCGGTTTCCGGTGCTGCCGGTGCTGATCTGGCAGCGGCTGTCCTCCGGCGGCACCGCCTCCCTCGCCGAGGCGGCGGCGCTGGCGCTGCTGCTGGCGGCGATGGCGGCGCCGGCGCTGCTGTTGCAGGCGCTGGCGGCGCGGCGGGCGCCGGCCTCCGGGCGGCTTCCCTTCGCTGCGGTGGTGTTGCCGGGCGGGGCCGGGGCGGCGGTTTTCGGCGCGGTCGCGCTGTATCTGTTCGTGGTGCTGGCCGTGCCCATGCTGGCCCTGCTGGCGGCCGCGTTGGTGCCGGCGATGGGGATGGAGCTGAACGCTTCCTCCGCCACGCTGCGGCATTTCGGGGCGGCGGTGGCCGCCGATGCGCAGACCGGGCGGGCCTTCGGCAATTCGCTGCTGCTCTCGGCCGGCGCGGCGCTGCTGCTGGCCGCCGCCGCCCTGCCCATCGCGCTGACGCTGCGCGCCCGGCCGGTGCGGCTGGCCGCGACCTCGACCGACCTGCCCTACGCCCTGCCGGGCGCCTGCACCGGGGTCGCCGCCATCCTGGTCGTGCTGTCGCTGCCGGGCGGCGGGGCGCTGTATGGGACGCTGGGGCTGATCCTGTTCGCCTATCTCACCCGCTTCCAGGCGCTGGCGCTGCGCCCCGCGGCGGCGGCGGCGGCGCGGCTGGACCCGATCCTGGAGGAAGCGGCGCGCGGCATGGGCGCCGGCCCCTGGCGCCGGCTGTGGTCGATCCACCTGCCGCCTCTGGCCCCGGCCCTGGCGGCCGGCGGCATCCTGGTGGCGCTGACGGCGGTGAATGAGGTCACCGTCTCCTCCCTGCTCTACGGGCCAGGGACGCAGACGCTGGGCGTGCTCGTGTTCAGCCTGCAGGAAAGCGGGCAGTCGCCGCTGGCGGCCGCCGTGTCCTGCCTGGCGCTGCTGCTGAGCGCGGCGCTGATGGCGGCGGCGACGCTGGCGGCGCGACGGCTGCCGGCGGGGACGCTGCCCTGGCGGCCTTGATCGTCATGGCGAAGACGCCCTGCCTGCGATATCCTGCCCGCATGAACGAGGTCCTGACCATCCAGCTTCGCGACAGCGCCCTCGCCGATTTCGTGCGGCGGCGGGCGGCGGAGGAACAGCGGACGCCGGAAAGCCTGGTGGAAGACGCGCTGCGCGCGATGGCCGAGGCTGAGCGACTGACGCTGATCGTGGCGCCGGAGCTTGACGGGTGGGAGGGCACCGCCATCCGTGATCAAGATGAGACGGATGAGCAGTTCGCCCGCCGCCAGGAGAGCTTTCGGCTTCTGATGGGGCGGCCCTGACGGACCAGCCGCTGCGCCTCGGGGATTTCGTCTGGACCAGCTTCCCGCTGTCCGAGTCCCCGACACGCCCGGGGCCACGCCACATCGGATACGTCGTTCATGTGGAAGCGGGACGCTCAGGCGGAGCCGCTGCCTTTGTCGCCTATACCACCAGCAGCGGATTGCATTTCAACCCGCCGCTGCCGCTTGGCGTCCACAGCTTCGACGCCGCGCAGGCCCGCGGCCTGGGGCAGGAGCGGGCCTTCCGCCTCGACCTGCGCCGCCTCGCCTTCCTGCCGCTGACGCCTTCCTGGTTTCCCGAATGGAGCCAGCCCGGCCGCGGTATCGTCGGTCGCGCTCCGACGGCATTGCGACGCGCCCTTGATGACAGCTTCGCCACGCTGATCCGGCGAAGCCCCGCGATTATCGAACGGCTCGGGCCCGGCTGGCGCTGATCCGCCTCACACCGCCAGCGAATAAAACATCCGCGCCGCCGTCAGGAACAGGAACAGCGCAAAGGCCCGCTTCAGCAGCAGCGGCGGGATGGTATGCGCCAGGTGCACGCCCCAGGGGGCAGCGATCATGGAACTCGGCACGATCAGCGCAAAGCCGATCAGGTTGACGTAGCCGAGGCTGAGTGGCGGCAGCAGCGGGTCGCCCCAGCCGCCGTAGATGAAGCCGATGGTGGCCGGCACCGCGATGATGATGCCGAAGGCGCTGGCGGTGGCCACCGCGCCGCGGATCGGCGCACCGAACATCGACAGGATCGGCACGCCCACCGTGCCACCGCCGATGCCCATCATGGCGCTGACCGTGCCGATGAAGCCGCCCAGGCCATGGCGCAGCGGGCCGGTCGGGAAACTGTCGCGCAGCTTCCACTCCACGCCGGTGAAGCCCATGTTGAGCGCGACGAGAATGGCGATGACGGCGAAAACCAGCGTCAGCGCCTCCCCCTTCAGCCAGATCGCCAGGAAGGTGCCGAGCAACACGCCGAGGCCGATCGAGGGCGCCAGCGATTTCAGCAGCGGCACATCCATCGTGCCTTTCGCAAAATGCTTGCGCGCCGACTGGATGCTGGTCGGGATGATGGTGGCGAGCGAGGTGCCGACGGCCAGCTTCATCTGCACCGCCTCCGGAATCCCGAACAGCGGAAAGACGTTGAACAGCACGGGCACGATGACGATGCCGCCGCCGACGCCGAGCAGCCCGGCCAGGGTGCCGGAGAACACGCCGGTGATCGCCATGGCGACGGCGAGCCCCGCCAGCCAGTAGGGGTCGGTCATATGCTCCACGGGGACGGCGACTCCTGATGCGGGCGTAGGGAGGGCGTGCCATACACCCGGCCTCCCACCGCGTCATCCCGGGGTCATCCGCTTGCCCATCATCGACGATCCCTGGTTCTGGGCGCTCGCCCTGCCCGCCTTCCTGCTGACCGGGATCAGCAAGGGCGGCTTCGCCTCCGGCGCCGGCAATGTCGCGGTGCCGCTGATGTCGCTGATCGTGCCTGCCCCGCAGGCCGCCGGCATCGCCCTGCCGGTGCTCTGCGCGATGGATATCTCCTCCATCCGCGCCTGGTGGGGGCGGTGGAGCGTCGATCAGCTGCGCATCATCCTGCCGGGCGGATTGCTGGGCATCGCCGCCGGGGCGGCGGTGTTCGGGCTGATGAGCAATGCGGCGGTGAAGCTGATGGTGGGCGGCATAGCGCTCGCCTTCCTGGCGCGCAGCCTGTGGCAGGCGCGCCCCGGCCGCGCCACGCCGGCGCCGGCCACACCCAGCCGGCTGCGCGGCGGCTTCTGGGGCATGGTTTCCGGCCTGACCAGCACGGTGGCCCATGCCGGCGGGCCGCCGCTGGCCGTCTATATGTATCCGCTGCGGCTGGACCGGGCGACGCTCGCGGCGACCACCGTCGTCTTCTTCGCGGTGATGAACTACGTGAAGCTCATCCCCTATGCGCTGCTCGGCCAGCTTTCCGCGACCAACCTGCTCACCAGCCTGCTGCTGCTGCCGATGGCCCCGCTGGGGGTGAAGCTGGGCATCTGGCTGCAATCGCGGATGAGCGACCGGGTCTTCTACCGCATCGTCTATGTGATGCTGGGCGTCACCGGCACGAAGCTGGTCTGGGACGGGTTTTCCGCCATTCTCTGATCAGCCTCCGGCGCGGTAGGCGGCCAGGATCTCCGCCCCGGACGTACCGGCCTTGGCCTCCCAGTCCCGCACCGCCTTGCCGCCGGCCTCCTTCAGCGCGGCCAGCAGGGGCGCGCCGGGGCGGGCGATGGTGACGCCATTTTCGCGCATCCGGGTCTGGTTCGCCGCGTCGCGGGTCTCCAGCAGGGTCCAGAGGCCGGCCTCGGTGCGGGTCGCGGCGCGTTCCAGGGCGGCGCGCTGGCCATCCTCCAGCGCCCGCAGCTTCGCCGGATCGCCGAAGGCGAGGCTGACGGGCATGGCGTAACCGATCTCGGTGAAGTGCGGCAGATGCTCCCACAGCCGCCGGCCGGCGCCGCCATCGCCGGAGGACAGCACGGCATCCAGTGACCCATCGGCCAGCCGTGTCGCCACCGCCTGGAAGCTCAGCAATTCCGCCGCCGCGCCCAGCGCGCGCAGCGTCTCGGTGCCCGTCGCGTCATAGGTCCGCACCTTCAACCCGCGCAGATCGGCCGGGGTGGCGATGGGGCGGCGGGACCAGATGCCGGTGGGCGGCCAGGGCGTGCAATGCAGCAGGGTGACGCCGAGCTTTTCCAGCGCCGCCAGATAGGCCGGGCGGGCGGCGGCCAGCAGCCGCTTGGCTTCCTCCGCCGAGGTGGCCAGGAAGGGCAGCGAGGACAGCAGGAAGACCGGATCGAGCCCGCCCAGCGCGCCGGCAAAGGCATCGCCGATGGCAAACCGCCCCTCCGCCACCGCGCGCGGCATGGCGGCGGAGCGCACGCCGCCCGGCGCGTCGAAGGCCGGCGTGATCTCCAGCGGCTTTGCGGCTTCTGCCAGCCGCACCAGGCCCTCGGCGGGCATGGCGCCGGCCGGATATTCGGTGGCAGCGGTCCAGGCACCGGTCGCCGGCTGGCCGGCGGCTTGTTGGGTCACCGACAGCAGGGGCATGGTGGCGGTCAGGGCGATCAGGTTGCGGCGGCGCATGGGGCGGGACTCCAGGGACGCCATCAGCATAGGACGGGACTCGGGTGATGACGGAACAAAGTCTTGGTGTGCTGGGTGGCATGGGCCCCCTGGCCTCGGCGCAGTTCATGCTGCGGCTGACGCTGCTGACCGATGCGGCGCGCGACCAGGACCATATCCCCGCCGTGCTCTGGTCCGACCCTCGCGTGCCGGACCGCACGGCGGCGCGCATCGCGGGCGGCGAGGACCCCCTGCCCGCCTTGCTGCGCGGCATCCGTGGCCTGGAAGCCGCCGGCTGCGGCGCCATCGCCATCCCCTGCAACACCGCCCATGGCTGGTTCGACGCCATGCAGGCGGCGACCCCCCTGCCGATCCTGCACATCGTCGATGCGGCGGAGGCGGAGCTTTTACGTCTGGGCGTCACCCCCGGCCCGATCGGGTTGATGGGCACCGCCGGCACCCTGGCGATGCGGCTCTATCAGGAAAGGCTGGCGCCGCGTGGCTGGACCTGCCTGGTACCGGATGAGGCGGAGATGACCCGCCTGGTCTCCCCCGGCATCGCCGAGGTGAAGGCCAATCGCGTCGCCGAAGCCTATGCCCCCCTGGCCGAGGCGGCCCAGCTTCTGGTGGCGCGCGGCGCGCGCGCGGTGGTGCTGGGCTGCACCGAAATCCCCCTCGGCATCGCCGCCGGCCCGGCCCTGCCCTTCCCGGTCTGCGACACGATCGACGGGCTGGCACGGGCCGCCATTGGCTGGGCGGGGCGCGCGGCTTCACACCCGATGTGAACGAAGCCAGGCAACTTCGGTTGCGCTGCGGCTTTCAAGAGAGGTCAGCTATCGCACCGCAGCAAAACCGGGGATGCCCTTGGACAATTTCACCCTGGCCACGCGCCGCTTCATCGCCACGCTCTACTGGATACCGGATTGGCTGGTCAGCCTGGCGCTGTTCGCCATCGCCATCGGCCTCGCCCTGCTGGCCAAGCGCTTCATCTTCCGCCTGGCCACCAACATGGTCAGCGAGAAGGATCTGTTCTGGCGCTCCCTGGTGCAGCGGACGGAAGGGCCGATCCGGCTCGCCCTCATCATCATCTGCCTCGGCTTCGCCGTCAGCGTCGCGCCGCTGACCTTCGGCCAGGCCAGCCTGTCCCGGCACCTGCTGCTGGTCTGCTTCATCTTCCTGGTGGGCTGGGTGGCGCGCACCGTGCTGCACATCTGGACCACCATCTACCTCCGCCGCTTCAAGCTGGATTCGGAGGATAACCTCCTCGCCCGCAAGCACACGACCCAGTCCCGCATCCTCCAGCGCGTGGCCGGCTGGCTGATTGTCACGATCACCATCGCGGTGGCGCTGATGACCTTCGAGGGGGTGCGGCAATACGGGGTTTCGCTGCTGGCCTCCGCCGGTGCGGCCGGCCTGGTGCTCGGCCTCGCGCTTCAGCCTTTGCTGAAGAACCTGGTCGCCGGCATTCAGCTCGCCGTGACCCAGCCGATCCGCCTGGAAGATGCGGTGATCGTCGAGGGGGAATGGGGCAATGTGGAGGAGGTGACGGCGACCTATGTCGTCATCCGCCTGTGGGACTGGCGCCGGATGGTGCTGCCGCTGAGCTACTTCCTGGAACACCCCTTCCAGAACTGGACCCGCGAAAGCGCCAGCCTGATCGGCACCGCGATGATCCATGTCGACTACACCGCCCCGGTCGAGGCGATGCGCCGCAAGCTGAACGAGATCGCCGCTGCCTCCCCGCTCTGGGACAAGCGGGTGGTGAACATGCAGGTCACGGAATTGCGGCCGCAGACCATGGAAGTGCGGATGCTGATCAGCTCGACCAATGCCGGCCGCACCTTCGACCTGCGCTGCGAGGTGCGGGAGAAGATGATCGCCTTCCTCCAGCAGGAATATCCGCATGCCCTGCCGCGCAATCGCGCCGAGCTGGAAGGGCACGAGGAACGCCCGATCGCGGTGCGGAGCGAGGTGGCGCGGCGGATACGGGCTGCCTGAGAAAGCGGGATCCGTGTTCGGATCGCCCCTGATTCACCAGCATGGTCCGCCGCTTCAGCGGCCTATTGCGGCATCCCCTCCGGGATCACCGTGGCGACCAGGCTGGAATCCAGCGCCTCGTATTCGTGGTAGCCGATGGTGGCGTAGAGCTCGGCGCGGGTCTGCATGCGGTCCAGCATCTTCATCGTGCCACCGTCGCGGTTGATGGCGGCGTAGAGGTCTTCCATCGCCTTGGCGGCGACGCGCAGATGGCTGACCGGCCAGATCACCATGGCATAGCCCAGCTCCTCGAACTCCTTCGCGGTGAAGAAGGGGGTGCGGCCGAATTCGGTCATGTTCGCCAGCAGCTTCACCCCCGGCATGCGGCGGGCAAACTCGGCGAACATGTCGCGGGTGACCAGGGCTTCGGGGAAGATCGCATCCGCGCCGGCGTCCAGGTAAAGCTGGGCGCGGGCCACGGCGGCATCCATGCCCTCGCTGGCCACGGCGTCGGTCCGGGCGATGATGTACAGGTGCTTCCGCGCCTTGCGGGCGGCGGCGACCTTGGCCGCCATGTCGCGGGCATCGGCCAGCTTCTTGTCGTTCAGATGGCCGCATTTCTTCGGCAGGAGCTGGTCTTCCAGATGCACGGCGCCGGCGCCGGCCTCCTCGAACACCCGCACCATGTGCATGACGTTCAGCGCCTCCCCATAGCCCGTATCGCCATCCACCAGGATCGGCAGGCCGGAGGCGCGGGCGACCTGGCGGATGAAGAAGGCGACCTCGTCCACGGTAATCATGCCGAGGTCGGGCAGGCCCATGGTGGCGGACATGGCGGCGCCGGACATGTAGAGCGATTCGAAGCCGGCCTTCTTCGCCAGCAGCGCGGCGATGCCGAGATGCGCGCCCGGCATCTGCAGGATCTGCGGCCGGTCCAGCAGGGCGCGGAAGCGCACCCCCGCGGGGGCGTCGGGCAGGTCGTCGGCGATCACATAGGGCATGGCAGGCTCCTTCGGTCAGCGCCGCCACGACTAACAGGGTGGTCCGGAGGCGACTAGCCTTCGCCGATATCCTCCGCCCAGACCTCCGGTCTCTCCGCCTGGAAGCGCCGCATCAGCGCGACGCAATCCGGATCGTCCAGCACCGTCACCTCCACCCCGCGCGACCGCAGGAAGTCCTCATTCCCGGCAAAACTGCGGTTTTCCCCGATCACAACTCGTGAAATGCCGAATTGCAGGATGGTGCCGGTGCACATCATGCAGGGGGTCAGGGTGGTGAACAGGATGGTGCCGGCATAGCTCCGCAGGCGTCCCACCTGGCGCAGGCAGTCCATCTCCCCATGCGCGATCGGGTCGCCCTGCTGCACCCGGCGGTTCCGCCCGGCGCCCAGCAGCCGGCCCTCCGCGCCAACGAGTACGGCGCCCACCGGCACCCCGCCCTCGGCAAACCCCGTCCGCGCCTGGTCCAGCGCCAGGGCCATGAACCCCGAAAAATCCATCAGACGGGCCGGAAGAAGATCAGGGTGACCAGCACGAACAGCGGCACCAGGAAGATCATCGCCCAGCCGCAATAGGCGAAGAAGGACGGCATGCGGATGCCGTTCTCCTCGACGATGGCCTTCACCATGAAGTTCGGCGCATTGCCGATATAGGAATTCGCGCCCATGAACACCGCCCCGCAGGAAATCGCCGCCAGCGTCATCGCGCCCTGCCCCATCAGCCAGAGCGGATCGCCGCCCGCCAGTTCGAAGAAGACGATGTAGGTCGGCGCATTGTCCAGGAAGCTCGAAAGCACCCCGGTCAGCCAGAAATACACCCAGGGGATCGGCGCCCCATCCGGGCCGGAGGTCAGCGCCACCAGCCCCGCCGCCGCGCCATCCGCGCCCGCGCGCAGAATGGCCAGCACCGGCGCCATGCAGATGAAGATGGCCGCGAACAGCTTGGCGACTTCCAGGATCGCGCCCCAGGCGAAGCCATTCGCCTCCCGCAGCTCCCGCGTTGTGAAAGCAACGGAGATGCCGGTGATGACCAGGAACAGCAGGATGCCGAGCACGCGCTCCACCTCCATCATCTGGCCCAGCACGCTGACGACGCCGAGCTTCACATAGCCCATGCCGATCACGACAGCGACGGTGGCCACCACCATCCAGACATTCAGCCAGCCCTCGATGCCGACCGCCTGCTTGTCCACCACCGGCGCCACCGGCTTCTCCCGGTTCCAGGCCAGCGTATCGAGCACCCAGTAGATGCCCAGAAGGATCACCGCGCAGGTGGCGAATTCGGCGAACAGGTGCGTGGTCGGCCAGAAGAAGGACACGCCGCGCAGGAAGCCGAGATACAGCGGCGGGTCGCCGACAGGGGAAAGGCTGCCGCCGATATTGGCCACCAGGAAGATGAAGAAGACGAAGGTATGGGTCTTGCGGCGGCGGAAGGCATTGGCGCGCAGCACCGGGCGGATCAGCAGCATCGCCGCGCCGGTGGTGCCCATCAGGCTGGCCAGGATGGTGCCGATGGCCAGCAGCGCGGTGTTCACGCCGGGCGTGCCGACCAGCGACCCCTTCAGCAGCACCCCGCCGCCGGCCGTGTACAGCGCCAGCAGCAGCGTGATGAAGGGGATGTATTCCAGCACCATCACATGGGTCAGCTCGTACCAGGCGGCGCCGGCGCCGAAGGTCGCGGCGAAGGGCAGCAGGAACAGCGCGCCCCAGAGGGCTGCGATCTTGCCGTAGTGGTGGTGCCAGAGATGCGCGGCGACCAGCGGCATCAGCGCGATGGACAGAAGGATGCCGACGAATGGAATGCCCCATGCCAGCGAAAGCTGCGCCCCGGGGACCCCCGCCGCCAGCGCATCCCCCGGCGCCAGCAGTAAACCGCCCGCCATGACCAGGCCGAGCGCACGCATCGCCGTCATCCAAGAACCCCCGTTAAGTCCGTCCCCGGCTGAACCCCTTAATCCCTCCCCGTCCCGGCGTCACGATAGGCGGGGCAAATGGTCCGCTCCGGCAGGATTGCTGTGGCCTGCCCTTTCCGCGAAGGCCCACCCGGCCTACCTTCCGGCCTGACAAAGCGGAGACCCCCTGCATGGAAATGACCGGCGAACGGCGCATCGGCGCCCCCCGCGAGAAGGTCTGGGAGGCATTGAACGACCCGGCCGTGCTCCAGGCCGCGATTCCGGGCTGCGAGAGCGTGGAGCGGATCGGCGACGACCAGTTCCAGGCCAAGGTCTCGATGAAGCTCGGCCCGATGTCGGCCAAGTTCGGCGGCAAGGTGCTGCTGTCCAATATCGTGCCCCCCGCCTCCTACACCATTTCCGGTGAGGGCCAGGGCGGCGCCATGGGCTTCGCCAAGGGCGGTGCCGATGTGGCGCTGGAGGAGCTGGGTCCCTCCGACACGCTGCTGAAGTACAATGTGAAGGCGCAGGTCGGCGGCAAGATGGCGCAGCTCGGCGCGCGGCTGATCGACAGCACCGCCAAGTCCATGGCCGATCAGTTCTTCGACCGCTTCGCCGCCCAGTTGCAGCCCGCCGAGCCGGTGGCGGTCGCCGGCACCGATACCGAATACCTGGCCGAGACCAGCGACGCCGCGCCGATCACCCATCATGGGGCGGAGGGTCTCTCCCCCGGCGGCCCGGTGCAGCGGCCGAACCCGGCGCCGGCCCAGATGCCGCTGCCGCTGCGCCTGCTGACCCAGGACTTCATGGGCTTCCCGGCCCAGGTCTGGATCGGTGGCGCGGCCATGATCGTCGTGCTCGCGCTCATCTTCCTGACGTGAGCCTGCCCGCGGACGTGCCGGCCACGCAGCGCCTGTTGGCGGAAGGCGGCTATGTCGCCGACCGCCAGTTGGCCACCACCGTCCATCTGGCGCTGCGCATGGGCCGGCCGCTGTTCCTGGAAGGCGAGCCCGGCACCGGCAAGACGGAAATCGCCAAGGTCCTGGCCGCCCAATTGCCGCGCCGGCTGGTGCGGCTGCAATGCTATGACGGCATGGATCTGGCCTCCGCCGCCTATGAGTGGAACCACGCCCGGCAGTTGATGGCGATCCGCCTGGCGGAGGCCAGCGGCGAGGCCGGCGACCGCGCGGCGCTGGAGGCCGGCATCTATGACCGCCGCTTCCTGCAGGCCCGCCCGCTGCTGGACGCGCTGGAAGGCGCGCCGGCCGTGCTGCTGATCGATGAGCTGGACCGCGCCGACGAACCCTTCGAGGCGTTTCTTCTCGAGATCCTGGCCGATTTCCAGATCAGCATCCCCGAACTCGGCCCGGTGAAGGCCGCCACCCCCCCGGTGGTCATCATCACCAGCAACCGGACGCGGGAGGTGCATGACGCCATCCGCCGCCGCTGCCTGTATCACTGGGTGGACTACCCCGACGCCGCCCGCGAACGCGCCATCCTGAAGCTGCGCGCCCCGCAGGTGAGCGAGGCGCTCTCGGCCCAGGTGGTGTCCTTCGTCCAGGCGGTGCGCAATGCCGACACCTTCAAGCCGCCCGGCGTCGCCGAGACCATCGACTGGGCCGCCGCCCTCTCGGCCCTTGATGCGCGGGAGCTGGAGCCGGCCTTGGTGGATGAAACCCTGGGCGCCCTGCTGAAATACCAGGACGATATTGCCAAGATCCGGGGCGCCGAGGCGGCGCGGCTGGTGGCCGAGGCGAAGCAGGCGACGGCGGCGTGATCCCCCCCAAGGCGGCGCTCGCCCTGCCGCCGGCGGGTCCGGGCGGCGCGCTGGCGGGCAATCTGCTCGCCTTCGGCCGGCTGCTGCGCCGCGCCGGGGTGCCGGTCGGGCCGACCGAAATGCTGGCCGGCGCCGCGGCGCTGGTCGAGATCGACCTCGGCACGCGCGGCGAGGTGCATGCGGCGCTGCGCGCCACCATGGTCCATCGCCACGAACATTTCTTCATCTTCGACCAGGCCTTCGGGATGTTCTGGCGCGACCCCGAGGCCGCGCGCCATGCCTCCGCCATGGCGATGATGGAGGGGATGCAGGAGCAGCAGAAGCCGCCGCCCGCCGCCCGACGCCTGGCGGAAGCCATGCAGGGCGACCGGCCGAAGCCGCCGAAACCCGCCGAGGAACCGCCCGAGGAACGCGTCGACATGACCTTCACGGTCAGCGAGCGCGAACGCCTCCAAAACATGGATTTCGAGGCGATGTCGGCCGCCGAGCTGGCCGCCGCCAAGCGCGAGATTTCCAGACTCGTGCTGCCGCTGGATGCCCGCCCCACCCGCCGCTTCCGCGCCGATCCCGGCGGCCCCTTCACCGACCTGCGCGCGACCGTGCGGAACAGCCTGCGCACGGGTGGCGAAATCCTGGACATTTCCCGCCGCCGCCGTGTGGTGCGGCCACCGCCGCTGGTGGCGCTGTGTGACATCTCGGGCTCCATGGCCCGCTATGCGCAGATCCTGATCCATTTCCTGCACGCCGTGGCGAATGACCGGGACCGGGTGCACAGCTTCCTGTTCGGCACGCGCCTGACCAATATCACCCGCCCGCTGCGCCATCGCGACGCCGAGGTGGCCTTCGAGGCCGTGGCCAAGGCGGTGCCAGACTGGTCCGGCGGCACCCGCATCGGCGATTCGCTCGATCTGTTCAACCGGCTCTGGTCGCGCCGGGTGCTCGGCCAGGGGGCGGTGGTGCTGCTCATCACCGATGGGCTGGACCGGGAGGGGGCGCGCGGCCTGTCGGAGGCGACGGAACGGCTTCAGAAAAGCTGCCGCCGGCTGATCTGGCTGAACCCGCTGTTGCGTTACGCCGCCTTCCAGCCCAAATCGCAGGGCATCCGGGCGATGCTGCCTTATGTGGACGAGTTCCGCCCGGTCCATAATCTGGCAAGCCTGCGCGAACTGGTCTCCGCTCTGTCGGGACCCCAAGCCGGGCGGATGAGGAGCGCGGCATGAGCGCTGATTCGGAAGACATTCTGGCGACTGCCGCCGCCTGGCGCGCGGCCGGGGAGGATGTGGCCATCGCCACGGTGGTGGAGACCTGGGGGTCCTCCCCGCGCCCCGCCGGGTCGCGGCTGGTGGTCACCGCCTCCGGCCGCATGGAGGGCAGCGTCTCCGGCGGCTGCATCGAGGGGGCCGTCGCCGATGCGGCGCGGCAGACCATGCAGTCCGGCGTCCCGCAATTGCTGGATTTCGGCATTTCGGACGACCGCGCCTGGGAAGTCGGGCTGGCCTGCGGCGGCAAGCTCAAGGTCTTCGTCGAGAAGCTCGGATGACCCCGGACCTTCTCGCCCGCCTCGCCGCCGCCCGCGCGGCGAAGCACCCCGTCGCCCTGCTGACCCGCCTGCCGGATGGCGCGCAGATGCTGCACCCCGGGGATGCGGTGCCGGAGGCGCTGGCCACGGAAGCGGAGGCCGCGCTGCGCGCCGATGCGGCGCGCAATGTGACGCTCGGCGCGGAAAGCTGGTTCATCCAGCCGCAGAACCCGCCGCTGCGGCTGATCGTGGTCGGCGCGGTGCATATCGCGCAGGCGCTGGTGCCGATGGCGGCCCGGCTCGGCTATGCCGTCACCGTCGTCGATCCGCGCCGCGCCTTCGCCACGGAGGAACGGCTGGGGGCGGAGGTCGCCATCTCCGGCGACTGGCCGGATGAGGCGATGACGGCCCTCGCCCCGGATACCCGGACGGCGGTGGTCACCCTGACCCACGACCCCAAGCTGGACGACCCGGCGCTGGAAGTCGCCCTGCGCAGCCCCGCCTTCTACATCGGCTGCCTCGGCAGCCGCCGCACCCATGCCAAGCGGCTCGACCGGCTGCGTGAAGCCGGGCTGGGCGAGGCGGAACTGGCCAAAATCCATGCGCCCGTGGGCCTCGATATCGGCGCGGTGACGGCGCCCGAGATCGCCGTCTCCATCCTCGCCCAGATCGTCGCATCCCGCCGCGGGCCAAAATCGGAAAAGAAATGAACTTCGGACCCACCCCGCTGGAGGAGGCGCGCGGCGCCATCCTCGCCCATACCGTTCGACTGACGGGCAAGGTCCTGAAGAAGGGCACGGTGCTGGACGAGGCGGCGATCGCCGCGCTGCGCGAGGCGGGGCGGCGCGATGTCATCACCGCCCGCCTCGATTCCGGCGATGTGCCGGAGGATGAGGCGGCGGATCGCATCGCCGATGCGCTGATGGCGCCGCTGATCGCCCGTTCCCGCGCCGCCACCGGGCGGGTGAACCTGTTCGCCGAAAGCCCGGGGCTGTTCTCCCTCGACGCCGCGCTGATCGAGCGGATCAATGCGGTGGATGAAAGCGTCACCATCGCCACGCTGCCCAATCACAGCGTGGTCGAGACGAAGGAGATGCTGGCCACCATCAAGATCATCCCCTTCGCGGTGCCCGGCCGGGTGCTGGCGGTGGTGGAGGCGATTGCCCGCGGCCGCCGTGGCGGCCCGGCGCTGGCGGTGCAGCCCTTCCAGCCGCTCAGCGTCGGGCTGGTGCTGACGGAACTGCCCGGCATCAAGGAAAGCGTCATGGAAGGCGCGGTGGAGGCGACCGAGACCCGCATCCGCGCCTTGCTCGGCACCATGCTGCCGGTGGAACGCGTGCGGCATGAGGAAGGGCCGGTGGCGGATGCGCTGACCCGCCTCAAGCGCGCCGGGGCCGAGCTGCTGCTGATCGCCGGCGCCTCCGCCGTGGTCGACCGCCGCGATGTCGGCCCGGCCGCGATCATCCGCGCCGGCGGCACGATCGAGCATTTCGGCATGCCGGTGGACCCGGGCAACCTGATCTGCCTCGGCCGTGTCGGGGACGTGCCGGCCCTGGTGCTGCCCGGCTGCGCCCGCAGCCCGAAGCTGAACGGCTTCGACTGGGTGCTTGCCCGCGTCTTCGCCGGCCGCAAGGTGACGGCGCGGGAGGTGATGGGCATGGGCGTTGGCGGGCTGCTGAAGGAAATCGAGCAGCGCCCCCTGCCCCGCGCCGAGGCACCACGTACCCCGCCGCTGAATTCCGCGCCGCGCCGCGCCCGCAATGTCTGCGCCCTGGTGCTGGCCGCCGGCCGGTCCCGCCGCATGGCACCGCTGAACAAGCTGCTGGTGCCGGACAGCAAGGGCGTGCCGATGATTCTGCGTGTTGTCGACAATGTCCTGGCCTCGCACGCCTCGCCGGTCATCGTCGTGACGGGGCATGAGCGGGAACGTGTGGAGGAGGCGCTGGCTGGCCGCCCGGTGCTGTTCGCCCATGCGGAGAACTACGCCGATGGCCTCTCGGCCTCGCTGAAGGCCGGGCTGGCGGCGGTACCGGCGGAGGCGGAGGGCATCATGGTCTGCCTCGGCGACATGCCGCTGGTGACAGCCGCCATGTTCGACCGGCTGCTATCCGCCTTCGACCCGGAGGAAAGCCGCGCCATCGTGCAGCCCACCTTCCGCGGCAAGCAGGGCAATCCGATGCTCTGGTCGCGTGAATTCCTGCCGCAGATGCTGGCCATCACCGGTGACATCGGCGCCCGCCACCTGGCCGCCCAGCATGCCGACCGCATGGTGGAGGTGGAGATGGCGAGCGACGCGGTGCTGCGCGACTTCGACACGACGGAAAGCCTGAAGGGCCTGCCGGATGCGGCGACACCGCGCCGCTGAGCTCCACAGCGGATCGGCCGGTCGATGTCTGCCGTCTGATCGCGGAAGTGCCCCTGGCCGAACATGCGCGGCGCGCCGATGCCTCGCATGACGACCTGACGCCCGAGCTTTGGAGCTTCCGCAAGCCCTTCGCCCCGCGCGCCAAGATTGCGACGCGATGCGCAGGGGCTGCACCTCGCGCTGCGGCTTGAGAACCAGGGCAGCGCCACCTGGCTGCCCTCCGGCGCGCAGCGCGGCGCGGTCGATCTCGGCCTGCTGCTGCTGAAGCCGGATGGGACGCTGGCCGACCGCAACTGGCGCCGCCACCCACTGCCCAAGGCACGCTGCCGCCGGGCGGGGGCGACTTCTCCTCGCCCTGCCCGCTGGCGCGGCGCTGTCGATGGACCTGGTGGCGGAACATGTGCGCTGGTTCGGGAAGCCGGGGCTCGGCCAGCGTCTCAGCCTGCCGGGATAGCCTCGCCCGGCACCATCGCCGCCCGCACCATGGCGCTGTCCACATACTGCGTCATCCGGGCGATTTGCCCGTCGCGCAGTTCATACAGATGCGCGAAGCTGGCCCGCATCGCCCGACCGGTGGCGCGGTAGGTGCCGGAATAGACGCCGAAGGCGGCGACACGGTCGCCATCCTCCAGGAAGGTATGGACCTCGGCGCGGTAGCCGATCCACGCGCGGCCCAGCCGTCGGAACACGCCGGCCAGGATCGCCTCCGGCCCGACATAGCTGCCGGCATAGGGGAAGCCCTCCGCCTCCGTTCATTCGGCATCCGGCGCGAGGGGCCGCGAGCAGGTTGCGGCCATTCTCCCCCGAACTGCCCTCATAGGTGGCGCGGATCAGGTCGAGGTTGGCGGACATGCTCAGCCCCACGGCATCTCGCCGGTCGCGACCCGGGCACCGATGTCGATCGCCACTTCCATGCCGAGGCCCGGGAAGCGCGCCTTCATCGCCGCATTCAGCGCCGCGCCATTGGCGGCGCGGCCCAGCTCCTCCTCGAAGGCAGTGAGATAGGCCAGGGTATGCGTCACGGCTGAGAGGTCGGTCGGTGCCTGCGGCGTCATGTGGCCCGGCACCACCACGGCCGGCCGGCGCGCCGCGATGCGCTCCAGATTGGCGCGCCAGGCAGCCCGCAGCGCGGGCGTCTGGGTATCGGCGGTCCAGACATGCACGCCGGCGAAGATCAGCACGCCGCCGACCACGGCCCGAAGCTCCGGCACATAAAGATAGCGGCGGTTTTCCATGCCCTCGGCGGCGACGATCTCGACGGTGGCGCCATCCACGGTCAGGGCGCTGCCGGTGAAGGGCGCGGGGATCACCACCTCCGCCAGGCTGGCCGGACCGTTGTCGCGCAGCTGCGGGCTCCAGGTGGCGAGCTTCTTCTCCACATTGCCCTGGATCGCGGCAATGGTCTCGGGCGCGGCGAGGATGCGGGCCTCCGGGAAGGCATCGCGCAGCGGGCGCAGGCCGAAGTAGTAATCGGGATCGCTCTGGCTGATGTAGATGGTGGTCAGGCGGCGACCGCTGGCGCGCACCGCCTCCACGGTCGCGCGGCCATCGGAGAGGGTGAAGCCGCCATCGACGAGCACGGCTTCCGTCGCGCCGGAAATCAGCACCGGGGCGCGGAAGAAGCCGGTCGGGCCGGCCGGCAGGTGGCGCAGGGTCAGGCTGGCGGCCGCGGCGGGCATTGCGGTGGCGGCGAGGGCGGCGGTCATCAGGGTTCTCCTCGTGGTCATGGCCCAGGTCTCCTTCGAAAAATGTCAGGCGGCGGCCAGGCTGCCGAGCAGCGCATCCGCGCCCCCGAACAGCACGCTCGCCGGCAGCAGGCGGCAGGAGGGGCCGGTGCCGACGACCAGCGCCGGCACACCCTCCGCGCCCATCTCCTGCATCAGGGCCTGGCTGGCGGTGATGTGCTGGCCCAGCGCCGCGCGCAGCGCCGCATCGGGCGCGGCGAGGCGGGCGGCGGCGTCCGGCAGGCCGGCCTCCGTCAGGATGCGCGCCAGGAGGGCGGTGTCGGTGATGTCCTCGCCGGCCACGTAGCGTGCGTGCTGGATCGCCCGCAGCGCCGGCCGCATCCGGTCCGGGTCGGTGAGCACAACGGCGGTCAGCGCCAGCGTCGCCGGGCCGGAATCGAACAGCCGGGCGGTGTCGGCCAACACCCTGTGGCGATAGGCCTCGCTGAAGACCTGGCCGGTCAGCCGCGCGATGCGCTGGTCGTTGGACCAGGCATAGGCGGCGAAACGCGGCTCCATGGGCCGCGCGCCCGCGCCGGCGAACAAGCCGGTCGGGGCGAGCTCCAGCGCCAGGCCGGGCAGGCTGGCGAGCTGGTCCAGCACCGGCGCGGCGCCGTAGCACCAGCCGCAGAGCGGGTCGAAGAGGTAGGTGATCGGCGTCCCTGTCGTCATGGCGGTGCTCCTGCCGCCGAGAAATGGCATGCGGGGACTGGTGCGATAAGGCCGACGGATCGGACATATCGTCTGCATTAACTTGACAACTGAGGTCCCGCCCTGCCCCTGTGGCGCGGCATGAACCTCAACCGCCTCGCCTATTTCGCCGCCGTCGTGGACACCGGCTCCTTCACCCGCGCGGCTGCCCGGCTCGGCATCACCAAGGCGGTGGTCAGCCAGCAGGTCCAGCTTCTGGAGCGGGAGACCGGCACCACCCTGCTGGTCCGCACCACCCGCCGCGTGAACCCCACCGAGGCCGGCCGCCTGTTCCATGCCCGCTGCACCCTGCTGCTGCGGGAGGCCGAGGACGCCTATGCCGAGCTCGCCCAGGCGGTCGCGGCGCCCACCGGCACGCTGCGGCTGACGGCGCCGAACGATTATGGCGTGGCGCGGCTGGTGCCGGTGGTCACCGCCTATCTGGCGCGCCACCCGGCGATGCGGGTGGAGCTGACGCTGGGCGATGCGGCGCTGGACCTGGTCTCCGGCGCGCTGGACCTCGCCATCCGCGTCGGCTGGCTGACCGATTCCAGCCTTCAGGCACGGCGCATCGGCGGCTTTCAGCAGCTTCTGGTGGGCAGCCCCACCTTCGCCGAGGCCATCGCGGCCCTGCGGGCGCCGGAGGATGTCGCCCGCCTGCCCTTCATTGCCAATGCCGCGCTGCGCGACCCGCTGCTGTGGCAGTTCTCCCAGGGCGCGCTGGAGCGCCGCGCCGTGCGGCTGGGCGCGTCGCTGTCCATCGACACCACGCCGGGCGCGCTGGCGGCGGTGCGGGCCGGTGCCGGGCTGTCGGTGCTGCCGGACTTCCTGGTGAGCGGACTGCTCGCATCCGGACAGTTGGTGCGGGCGCTGCCGGATTGGCAATTGCCTTCGGGCGGCATCCACGCCGTTCTGCCGGCCGCGCGCTTCCGGCCGGCCAAGGTCACCAGCTTCCTGGCGCTGCTGATGGAGGCCGAGAAGCACGCGGCCGCGCCCGGTTGAGGTTCAGTCGGTGGCGAAGGCCACCAGCTCCGCCGCCAGCCGCTCCGGATCGCTGACGATCAGCCCGTGCGGCGCGCCCCGAAATGCCAGCAGGCGGGCGCCGGGCACCAGCGCCGCGGTGGCCGCGCCGGTCAGCTCGATCGGGCAGGTCGCATCGGCATCGCCCTGGACGACCAGCACCGGCAGGTCCAGCGCGCGGAGCTCGGCGCGAAAATCCGTCTCCGTCAGGCTGCGATGGAATGCCAGCAGCCCCGGCAGGCTGGCCTGGCGGGCCAGCGCGCAGATCCAGCCCAGCATGGCATCCGAGGCTCTGGGGCCGCCAAAGGCCCGCGCATTGCGTTCAAGCCATGCCGGAAAATCCTGCCGCAGCTCCTCCCGCAACGCATCCAGCGCCGCCGCCGGAATACCGTCCGGGTTGTCCGGGCGCTGCACCAGCAGCGGCGTGGTCGGGCCGATCAGCGCCAGCCGGGCGATGCGGTTGCGGCCGTGGCGGGTCAGGTAGCGCACCGCCTCCCCGGCCGCGCCGGACATCGCCACCAGCGTGACCCCGCGTAGATCGAGCGCCGCCAGCACATCGGCGAGGTCATCGGCCAGCGTGTCGTAGTCCCAGCCGCGGCCGGGGTCGTCGGATCGCCCATGGCCCCGCCGGTCATAGGCCACGGCGCGCAGCCCGGCGGCGGCCATGGCGTGCATCTGCTGGAACCAGCTATCGCTCGGCAGCGACCAGCTTGCCAGGAAGACCACGGCCGCGCCCTGGCCGGCCTCGCGGTGGAAAAGCCCGACGCCGTCGCGGGTGCGGATCATGCCGGCACCTGTCGCGCCGGCAGCGCCAGCACCTGCAGTGCGGTGAAGCCCGCGGCCATGGCCGCCTGGGCCATGACGCAAGCTTGGCCGAGGTGGCTCGGCACGAAGCCAAAGGCGCCACCGGCAAGCAGCAGACTGTCCAGCACCCACAGCGCGTTCACCGCGATGATGGCCAGCACCGCACCACGCGAGGGCTGTGTGCTGCGGCCGACCAGCGCGACGAATCCGGCCCAGGGCAGCAGGAAAAAGCCGGCCCCGCGCAGCAACGCCTCCGGCAGGCCGAGCGGGGCGGCCAGCACGCCGGCAACGCCCGCCAGCAACAGGCCGGAGGCGGCGCAGGCGGCGGCATCGCCGAGCAGCGCCCATTTCAGCATCGTCATCGGGGATCTCCTTCGGGTTCCGAGGACCCCACCCAACACCCGCCGGCCGCCGCCGCGCGATAACCTCACAGGTCATGGGAAGCCGGCCGCGGAGCGGCGTAGGATCGCCGGCATGTCCAGCTCCCATCCCCCCATCGGCACCCTGCTGCGCGCATGGCGCCAGCGCCGGCGCCGCAGCCAGCTCGACCTCGCGCTCGATGCCGAAATCTCGACTCGGCATCTCAGCTACGTCGAATCCGGCCGCGCCCGGCCGAGCCGGGAGATGGTGCTGCGCCTCGCCGGCCAGCTCGACGTGCCGCTGCGCGCCCGCAACACCCTGCTGCTCGCCGCAGGCTACGCGCCCGCCTATCGGGAGGATGTGGCGATGGCGGGCGTGCGGGAGGCGGTGCAGCTGATCCTGGACGCGCAGGCGCCGAACCCGGCGCTGGCGGTGGACCGGCATTGGCATCTGGTCGCGGCCAATGCGGTGCTGCCGAAACTGCTCACCGGCATTGCCGAGCCCGCGCTGCTCGCGCCGCCCGCGAATGTGCTGCGGCTCAGCCTGCACCCCGGCGGCCTGGCGCCCCGCATCGGCAACTTTTTCGAATGGCGCGCCCATGTGCTGGAACGGCTGCACCGGCAGGTGGAAGCGAGCGGTGATGCGGTGCTGGCCGATCTGCTGGCCGAACTGCGCGCCCTGCCCGCCCCGGCGCCGGCCGCGCCGACCACGCCGGGGCTGGCGCCCGGCGGCGTGGTGGTGCCGCTGGTGCTGGACAGCCCGGCCGGGCGGCTCACGCTGCTTTCCACCACCGCGGTCTTCGGCACGCCGGTGGAGGTGACGCTGTCGGAACTGGCGATCGAGGCCTTCTACCCGGCGGATGCCGGGACGGCCGAACGCCTGCGCCGGCTCGCCTGAGGCCCCTGGGTCAGCGCGCCAGGGCCTGCGCCGCCTCCATGGTCTTGCGCATGGCGGTGGAGACGCTGCCCACCGCCGCCTCCATCTCGGTGACGCTGCCCAGCACGGCGCTGACCGCGTCGGCGGCATTCTGCGCGCTGCCGGACATGCCCTGGGTGACGCTCGCCTGCTCCTGCACAGCCTCCGCCGCATGGGTCACCTGGTCACGCACCGTTGTGGCCTGTTCGCGGATGCTGATGACGGCCTGCGCCACGCTGGCGGAGCGGGATTGCAGGCTGTCGATTTCCTTGGTGATCTGCTCCGTCGCCTGGGCCGCCTGTACCGCCAGGTTCTTCACCTCGGAGGCGACGACGGAGAAGCCCTTTCCGGCCTCTCCGGCGCGTGCCGCCTCGATGGTGGCGTTCAGGGACAGCAGGTTGATCTGGCTGGCGATGCTGCGGATCAGCGCGACGATGCCGCTCATCGCCTGGGTGGCGCCGGCCAGGCCCTCCGTCTCCGTCGCCACGCGCGCGGCCTGCTGGAAGACGGCATCGGTGGCGGTCTGGGAGGCGACCATATTGCCGGAGATCACCCGGATGGATTCGGCGAGCTGTTCGGCATTCTGCGCGACGGAGGAGACATTGGCCGTCGCGGTGCCGACCGCCTGCCTGGCTGCCACCGACTCCGTATTGGACCGGCCGACCTCCCGGTCCACCTCGACGATATTGTCCCTGAGGTTGCCCAGCAGCTCAATCTGCGCGCTGATGTCGGTGGCGAACTTCACCACCTTCGTCACCCGGCCGTTGTGGTCGAGGATCGGATTGTAGGACCCATCGATCCAGATCGGCCGCCCGGTTTTCGAGATGCGCTTGTACTGCGCGGACATCGGCTTGCCGGAGCGCAGCGCCTCCCAGAAGGCGGCATAGTCGGCGGAGCGGGCGTAGCCGGGTTCGACGAATATCTGATGGTGCTTGCCCCGGATCTCCTCCAGCCCATAGCCCATGGTTGTCAGGAAGTTGTCGTTGGCGGTGACGATCGTGCCGTCCGTTCCGAACTCGATCACGGCCTGGGCACGGCCGATCGCGGCGATCTGCGCGGCGTAGTCCAGGTTCAGCAGCCGATGATGCGCATCCTCCCATTCCACCACGAAGCCGGCACGGCGGTCGCCCTGGCTGATCGGGGTGACCAGCAGGTCGAAGGCGCGCCGGCCGATGCGGATGGTGGCGGAATGCGGCTTGTCGAGCGCCGCCAGCATGCGGCGCTGGTGGTCCGGCGTCTTGTGGAAGACGTCGATATTGCTGCCCAGCAGGGTGGCCATGCTGAAGCGCGGCAATTCGCGCTTCAGCTCCGCCTCCGCCTCCGCCATCAGCGCGGTGACCGCCTGGTTCATGTAGATGATGTTCAGGTCGGGGTCCGCGATCATGATCTTGGCGCGCACGCATTCCAGCGCGGCCAGGCGCTCGATGCTGCGGTCGGGGCGCTGGGGTCGAAGGAACACGGCGAACTCCTGATCTGGGGGCTCAGGATTTTCGCTCACACTGATTTCATTTCGCTTAAATTCCCGACCTTCTGACTAGGCCATGGCGCGACGTCCCCGCCTCATACCGGCGGACCGGTCTCTTGACCGGTCCGAGCGCCCGAATGGGCGCCGCCGCAAGTGCGTCGCGCCAAAGGCGAGACTTTGGCGCGACGAAGCCAAGGAAACCGGGGGTTTCCGCCCGTCACGCCTCTGGCGTGCCTGCGGCACGATTGAGGGACCCTGGAGCGGTCACGCAAAAGGGCCGCTGATATCAACCCTCCAGCGCCGCCTGCACCCAGCGCGCCGTGCCCAGCAGGGCCGGGTCCTCCGCGATGCGCCCCACAAGTTGCACGCCCTGCGGCAGGCCGCCCGGCCCGGTGCCGGCCGGGATGGTGACGTTCGGCCCGTAGAGCAGGGTCCAGAGCAGGTTGAAGGTCGCCTCCCCGGTATGATGCAGCCCCGCCGGCGCCTCCCCGGGTGCGGACGGGGTCAGCACCGCGTCGAAGGCCGCCGTCCAGTCCAGGAAGGCCGCGCGGGCGGCCATGGCGGCGCGGCGCGCCTCGCCCAGCTTCGCCGGCGGGAAGCCGCCGGCCCAGTCCAGCCGGTCGAGCAGCACGGCGGAGATCTGCGGCCGCGCCTCGGCATATTCCCAGGCCAGCCCCTGGCGGGTCTCCATGTTCATCATGAAGGGGTGCAGCTCCGCCGCCAGCAGCAAGGCGGGCGGCAGCGGCGCTTCCACCACCTCGGCGCCGGCCTTGCGCGCGGCCTCCGCCACGCGATGCAGCAGCGCCACCGTCTCCGGCTTCGCGGCCTCCGGCGCCTGGCCCAGGCTGAGCAGCAGGCGCGGCGGGCGGTCGCGCTTCGCCTCGGGGTCCGGATAGTCGCGGCCGGTCATGGCGCCCATGGCCAGCGCGCAATCCGCCAGGCTGCGGGTCATGATGCCAATGGTATCAAGGCTTTCCGAACACACCTTCATCCCGCCCCTGTGGAAGGTTCCGTAGGTCGGCTTGAAGCCCACCACGCCGCAATAGGCCGCCGGCCGCACGATGCTGCCCGCCGTCTGCGTGCCGAAGGCCAGCGGCGCCATGAAATCCGCCACGGCGGCGGCGGAGCCGGAGGAGGAACCACCCGGCGTATGCGCCAAGTTGTGCGGATTGGCGGTGGCGCCGGGATGGCGGGTGGCGAATTCCGTGGTGACGGTCTTGCCCATCACCACGCCGCCCGCCGCCTTGGCCGCGGCGACCGCCGCCGAATCGCCGCGCGGCCGGTGCCCGGCCCAGATCGGGGAGCCATAGCCGGTCGGCGCCTCCGCCGTGTCCAGAACATCCTTCACCGCGAAGGGCAGGCCCTGAAGCGGGCCGGGCTTCGCGCGGGCTGCGGCGCGGCGGGCGGCGGCGGGGTCCAGATGGACGAAGGCGCGCACCACCGGCTCGCGTTCCGCGGCGCGGGCCAGGCAGGCCTCCATCAGGTCGGTGGCGGAAAGCCGGCCGGCGGCGATGGCGCGGGCGGCTTCGGTGGCGGTCAGGCGGTTGGGATCGGTCATGCCACCATCACGCCACGCCCTGCCCGGTTTGCGAAGCCGGTTTGCCCAGAAGACTGGAACATGCGGGATGGCAGGCCGGCGCCGGGATGCCACATTGCGGCGATGCCCACCTCTTCGATCCAGTTGGCCGAGACGCCCGATGGCGGCCTGACCTACGCCGTGCCGCTCGCCCCCGAGGCCCTGCCCGCCGTCACCCCGGATGCGCTGCTCGGCGCCTGGGATGCGGCGCGTGCCCATGCCCATGCCGGGCGCTGGGGCCCGACCCGCACCCTGCTGTTCCGCCGGCCGGATGGCAGCGCCACGGTGCTGTCCATCGCCGATCGCGATGCCCGGTCCTGGGCCGAGGCGGTGGACCGCCGCGCCGACCTCGGCACCCTGCCCGGCCTGGCGCTGTGCCTGCGGCTGCTGGCCCTGGTGGAGGTGATGACGCGCAGCGGCTGGATGGCCGGGCTGTTTGCGGTGACGGCGGAGGGGGTGGAGTTGCATCCCTCCCTGCTGCGCGCCGCCGCGGCCATGCCACTCGATGCCGGGGCGAGGTTCGACGCGGAGCAACTTCGCGGGCTATTGTCGCGCGGCCTGCCCGGCTCCCGCGTCCCGGCCTGACGCGCCGACCCCGAAAGTCCCGACCATGTCCCCGATCCGTCTGCCCGCCTGCACCGCCCTGCTGCTTTTGGGGGCCTGCACCCTGCCTTTGCCGCAGCCGATCAGCGCCCCGCCGCCGGTGCCGGCCGGCCAGCGCGACGCGGCCTATGAGGCCTGCCGGGCGGAGGCGACCCGGGTCGTGCAGTACCGCGAGCGTGGCCAGTTGATGCGCACGGATGAGACCGAATCGAGTCGCGGCGTTTCCGGCACCACCCCCTTCAGCCGGCTGGAGGCCGATCGCGGCGCCTCCCAGATCGACCGCGACCGGCTGATCGCCGAATGCCTGCGCGGGCCGGCCACGGCCCCTGTTCCTGGCCCGGCCCCCGCCCGGACCCGCTGAGCGGGCGTGGCCTCCTCCGGCGCGCTGGCGCGCGCCCTTTCCACCCGGGATTCGCGGCTGTTCTTCTCCGGCTCCATGGTCGCCTGGACCGGGCTGTGGATGCAGCGCATCGCCGTGTCCTGGCTCGCCTGGGAACTGACCGGCAGCGCCTTCTGGGTGGGCATGGTCGCCTTCTGCGACCTGGCGCCGGCGGTGTTCATCAGCCCGCTCGCCGGCGCGATGGCGGACCGGGTGGACCGGGTGAAGCTGGCGATGTGGACGCAGGTGGCGATCGCCCTGCAATCCGCGCTGGTCGCCGGCATCACCTTCAGCGGCCATATGACCATCACCATCCTGCTGGTGCTGGAGGTGATCGGCGGCGTCGCCGCCAGCTTCGCCCAGCCGGCGCGGCAGACGCTGATGCCCGGCATCGTGGCCCGCGCCGACCTGCCCGCCGCGGTGGCCGCCAACTCGCTCTGCTTCGCCACCGCCCGCTTCATCGGCCCGGCCATCGCCGGCCCGGTGATCGCCATATGGGGCGTGGTGCCGGCGATTGCCGGCAATGCGGTGGGCTATGTCTTCGCCTGCATCTCGATCTGGCTGCTGCGGGTCGACCCCAAGGAACGCCAGGGCCACCCCGCCTCGAAAAGCCTGTTCGGGGAGGTGGTGGAGGGGCTGCGCTATGCCGCGCGCCATCCGGGCCTCGGCCCGATCCTGCTCTATGCCGCGCTCGGCGCGCTGCTGCTGCGCGGGGTGCAGGAGATTCTGCCGCCCTTCGTGGAACGCCTGTTCGGGCGCGGCGCCGAGAGCCTGGCCATACTGACCGCCTGTTTCGGCGTGGGCGCGCTCTGCGCCGGGCTCTGGGTGGCCTCCCGCGGCCGGCTGGAAGGCACGACGCGGCTGGCGGTCTTCGCCGGGCTGGCGCAGGCCGTGGCCACGGTGGGCTTCGTCGCCACCAGCTTCTTCCCCTTCGGCATGCTCTGCGCCGCGCTGATCGGCGGCTTCGCCTCGATCCATGGGATCAGCGTGCAGACCCTGATCCAGAGCGCGACGGACACGACCTATCGCGGCCGCATGCTGAGCCTCTGGGGCCTCATCACCCGGGCCTTCCCGGCGCTGGGGGCGCTGTCCCTGGGCGCGGCCGGGGAGTTCTTCGGGCTGCAATGGCCGACCCTGGTGGCGGTGGCGCTGTTCCTGGGGGTCTTCGCCTGGGGCGTGACGCGGCTGAAGCGCATGGAAGCGGAACTCGAATCACCACCACCACCCCCTTTGGGAGACGACAGATGTTGAACGCCGCAATCGTGGGCATGGGGCGCTGGGGCCAGGTGCTGGTGAACAGCGTGCAGGGCCAAGGGCAGCCCAAGCAGGGCGCGCCGCTGCGCTTCGTCGCCGGCAGCACCCGCAGCCCGGACAAGGCGCGCGACTGGGCCGCGCAGCAGGGCATCCGCATCCTGCCGGACTTCGCCGCCGTGCTGGCCGACCCGGAGGTGCAGGCCGTGGTGCTGGCCACGCCGCATGCCCAGCATGCCGAGCAGGTGATCGCCGCGGCGCAGGCCGGCAAGCATGTCTTCGTGGAGAAGCCTTTCACCCTCGACCGCACCAGCGCCGCCGCTGCCGTGGCGGCCTGCGAGAAGGCCGGCGTGGTGATGGCGCTGGGCCATAACCGGCGCTTCCTGCCCTCCACCGCGCTGATGAAGGCGATGCTGGCGGATGGCTCGCTGGGCACGCTGCTGCATGTCGAGGGCCAGTTCAGCGGCCCCGGCGCGCGCGCCTACCAGCCCGGCATGTGGCGCGCGGACCGGGCGGAAAGCCCGCTCGGCGGCATGGGCGGCATGGGCATCCATATGATCGACATGATCATCCACCTGGCCGGCCGCTTCCGGCAGGTGACGGTGCACAGCCACGCCCAGGTCAGCCAGACCATCGACGACACCACGGCCATGCTGGGCCTGCTGGAGACCGGCGCCACGGTGAACTTCGCCACCCTGTCGCTGAGCCCCAGCTTCTGGCGTGTGGCCCTGTTCGGCACGGAGGGTATCCTGCAAATGCAGGGGCTTGAGACCCTTTCCTACACCCCGCGCGAAAGCGAGGGCTGGGTCAAGACCTTCCCCAAGACCGATATCGAGGCGGCCGAGCTCGCCGCCTTCGCCGCCGCCGTCGCCGGCGGCCCGGCCTATCCCCTGCCGGTGGCGGAGGCGATCCATGGCGTCGCGGTGTTCGAGGCGATGATCGGCGCCGCCGCCTCCGGCAGCAGCTACGCCGTGGTGGCGTAGCGGCGGGCTGCGGGGCTATCCTGCCGGCATGACGAGATCGCGCCGCACCCTGCTGACCTGCCTGCCCGCCGCCGGGGCGCTGACGCCCCTGGCGGCGCAGGCCTTCCGGCTGGAAGCCCCCTCGGCCGAGGCCATGGCCGATTACGGCGCCGGCTGCCCGGCGACCGACAGCCACGCCGCCTTGCAGGCGGAGGTGGAGAAGCTGCTGGAAGGGCGGCCGCTGCCACCGGCCCTGGCCCCGCAGCTCGCGCGCCTGGCGCGCTGCCCTTTCTGTGGCTGCGCCGTGACGGGCGCGGCCGACCATGGCGAGGGCCGGCCTCAGCCGGAGGGCTGATCCCGCCAGTAGCGCACCGTGGCACGGTCTTCGAGTTCCTTCGCCAATCGGCGCGCAAGGGACCGGCCCTGCGTTTCAAACGCCGCCTCGGCGGCCGATGTGGCGAAGCCCGACCTTGCGGGGTCGTCAGCGTCCAGCGTGGCATCATAGCGGGCGGCCCAGGCGGCCAAGTCGGCGGCCAGCGCCGCGCTCACCGCCAGCGTCGCCGGGTCGATATTCCCGGCTTCCCCGGCATCCCACCACAATGGCCAGCAATGATAGTCGGCCATGACCCTTATCCGCATGGCACCTCACCTTGCCGCCCGTGCCGACCAAGCTTAGGAAAAGCGCGCCAACCCCCACGAGGAGAACCGCTCATGTCCAAGATCACCCGCCAGGGCAGCAACCCGATCCTGTCCTCCTCGGTGGAGTACCACAACTTCGTCTACCTGGCCGGCATGACCGCCGATGACCTGTCCCAGGACATCACCGGCCAGACCCAGCAGGTGCTGGAGAAGATCACCGCCGCGCTGGAAGCCAATGGCACGGACAATACCCGCCTGCTCCAGGCCCAGATCTGGCTGAAGGACATCCGCGACCGCGACGCCATGAACAAGGTGTGGGTCAACTGGCTGGGCGATGCCGGCCGCCCGGTGCGCGCCTGCGTCGAGGCGAACATGGCCGATCCGCGCCACCTGGTGGAGATCATGGTCACCGCCTGCCGCTGAGTTCGCTTCCGGATGCGCGCCGGCCGCCGTCAAGGTGGCCGGCGCGTTTTCATATCGGCCTGATGCCCTTCCCATTCGGCAACAACATGACAGCCATGTGACTCGCTTCTGGCCTGTCGGGATTCCCTGTTTCGAGTGTTGCATTTTGGACGCAACACTGTGGCTTCGTGTTTCAGCGTGTTTCGCTCTAGGAAGATGGTCTGTTCCTGTGGCCCCGCGCCCACCCGCCCCGAACGAATCACCGCGTATTTCGCCGCGTTTCATCACAGCGGGTTGCCCCGGGGAACCGCCGCCGGCTACCGCAACCTCCAGGCGAGCCATAACGGGTCGCTGTTGTGGCGAAGCAGGGGATAGTCGATGCGGGCAAAAAGCACGCTTGCAGCACTCTTAATCCTGTTGGGCAGCACTGCCTTCGTCCCATCAGCCGATGCCGCGGAGCGCAACGCGCGCACGGCCCAGGCCCGTGCCACGGCGCAGCCGGCCCAACGTCCCGCGGCGAACCGGCCCACCGCCAGCCGGCCCACCACCAGCCGCCAGAACGCTGCCCGCGCCAATGTCACGCGACAGACGAGCGCCGTGCAGCGCCGCCAGGCAAGCCGCAGCGTCTCCGTCGCCGTGCCCAGCACAGCCGCATCGCGCAGCGCACCCATCGCCCAGCAGGTCTCCACTTTCGGCGTGATGCGCCAGGCCCATGGGGCGGGCGCCGGCACGCCGATCCTGCCCGTCTCCCGTACCTCCGGCCTGTCCTGCGTACCCTTCGCGCGGATGGCGACGGGCATGGAGATTTCGGGCGATGCCCGCCATTGGTGGAACAACGCAGGCGGTCGATATGCCCGCGGCCAGGCGCCGGAGCGTGGCGCCGTGCTCGCCTTCACCGCCTCCGGCGGCATGTCCCGCGGCCATGTCGCCGTGGTCAGCCGGGTCGCCGGCCCCCGCACCATCCATATCGACCATTCCAATTGGGGTGGTCCCGGCATCCGCCGTGGCACGGTGATGCGTGGCGTGGTGGTCATGGACGTCTCCGACCGCAATGACTGGACCGCCGTGCGCGTCCAGGTCGGCCATGACAGCAGCAGCTTCGGCCGCACCTATCCGACCCATGGTTTCATCTACAACCGCCCCGCCGGCACCCGCATGATGACCGCCGAGGCGCCGCGCTACATCGAAGTGGCCGACGCCGCCTCCCCCCATGCCGCACAGCATCAGCGGCTGGCGGAGCAGCTTCTGGCCCGCTGATACCGCGCAACTTCCGGCGCGCCGGCGCGTCAGGCCCCCATCGATTTGGGAGGCTTCGATGCATGAACGTGGCACGGATGGCGCGGAGCGCCTGATGCTGCCGGACAGCGCCGCCCAGGGCGGCCAGATCCCGAATAATCCCCGGCTTCCCGTGCTGCTGCATCGTGGCGCCACCCCGCCGGACGATCCGGCGGCGGCGGAGGCGCTGTTCGCCCGCCATGGCTGGCCGCCCGCCTGGCGCAACGGCATCTACGACTTCGACCACTACCACCCGAACGCCCATGAGGCGCTGGCCATTGCCCGTGGCAGCGTGCGCGTCAGGCTGGGGGCGGAGGCCGGGGTGACGCTGGATCTTACGGCCGGCGACGTGGTGGTGCTGCCCGCCGGCACGGCGCATCGCAATCTCGGCCAGTCGGACGACCTGCTGGTGGTCGGCGCCTACCCGCCCGGCGACCCACCCGAGCAGTTCACCACCCGCCCCGGGGAGCGTGAGCGCGCCCTGCACGCCATTCCCGCCACGCCCGACCCGCCCTGCGACCCCGTGACAGGGCAGCCTTACCGGTAGCTACCGGTCCTGCTGGAAGACATGCGCCATGAACCACTGCTCGGGATGGGCGCGCACCACCCCCTCCACCACCCAGTCCAGCGCCGCGATATCCTGGAGCACCGCCGCGCGGCCGCGCCCCGGCGGGCCGATCTCGACCGGCGGCAGGAAGGTCAGGCTGAAGCGCGCCGAATCGCCCAGCCGCAGCGCATAGGCCGGCACCAGCGCCGCCCCGGTGGCGGCGGCCAGCCGCACGGCGCGCATGATATTGCCATCCATCCGCAGCGGCCGGCCGAGGGAGGGCGCATGAACCCGCCCCTCCCAGAACTCGTCCACGTAATACAGCAGCGCGGCCTCGCGGGCTTCCAGGATGCGATGTGCCTCGAATACCGCGCCGAGCGTCGGCGCCACCGCCACGGCGGCACCGCTGCCGGCGGAGGTCCGGCTGCGGTTGCGGGCGCGGTCGGCGATGCGCATGCGGAAGCGGTTGGGCAGGCGCTGGTAGATGGCGTGGAAGGGAATGCCGAGCATGGCCAGCCCGGCATGCACCACCTCCCAGTTGCCGACATGCAGCCCGGCGACGATCAGCGGCCGGCCGGCATGCCAGGGGCCGAGCACATGTTCCGCCCCCTCCACCGCGATGCGCCCCTCCGCCCGGAAGCGCGACAAGGCGGCGAATTCGCCGAAGCAGCGGCCGACATGCGACCAATGGGCCGTAAGCAGCCTCTCGATCTCCTCCGCCGATGCCTCCGGTCGCAATTCCCGCAGCAAGGCGCGCACCCGGTCGGAGCCGACCTGCCGCTTGCGCCCGCCGCGCAGGCCGAGCCTGGCGCCGACGGCGGAAGCGCCCTCCGTCGGCAGCAGCCGCATGGCCTGGTGCGGCAGCCAATCCGCCAGCCCCTGCATCGGGTCGCGCAGCCAGTAGCGCGCCAGCGCCTGGCGCTCCGCCCAGCGCCAGGGCGGGGCCTTGTAGAGAAGATCAACCAAGCGGGGCGATCCGCATCGGCAGGGTCTCGCCGGGGCGCAGCGTCAGCCGCGCCACGGGCATCACCTGCGTGCCCGGCTCCAGCGTCAGACCGAAGTTGCCGGCCAGGGCGGCGAGGCAGATGGTCGCCTCGGCGAGGCCCAGATGCATGCCTGTGCAGATGCGCGGGCCGGTGCTGAAGGGGATATAGGCGTGGCGTGGCGGCTTCGGCGCGCCGGGCATGAAGCGGTCTGGGATGAAGGCATCCGGCTGGTCCCAGAGGCCCGGCTTGCGATGCAGCAGCCAGGGGCTGACCAAAATGATGGTGCCCTTGCGCACCGGCCGGTCACCGATCCGGTCCGGCCCCAGCGCCTCCCGCGACAGCAGCGGCACGGGGGGATACAGCCGCAACGTCTCCTCCACCACCGCGCGGGTGAAGGGCAGCTTCGGCAAGTCGGCGAGAGTCGCCACCCGGTCGCCAAGAGCACCCCGGACCTCCTCGACCAGCCGGGTGGCACTGCCGGAATCCTGGGACAGCATGAACAGCGCCCAGGCGAGGGTATTCGCCGTGGTCTCGTGGCCGGCCATGAACAGCACGATCGCCTCGTTGCGGAAGGCGCGGCGGTCCATCGGGCGGTCGGTGCCGGGGACCTTGGCCTCCGACATCGCGCGGATCAGGGAGGCCTCGCCCTCGCCCGGCCGGTCCAGGATATCGGCGATCAGCCCATCCACCACCTGGTGGATGCGCCGCGCCGATTCCCGCACGGCGGCGCTGCGGTAGCGCGGGAACCAGTCGGGCAGGCCGAGCAGCGACAGGATATCGGTCTGGCCGATGCAGGCCTGGTAGGCGGCGAAGGCGGCCACCACCTCCTTCGCCGCATCCCGCCCCAGGGCACGGCCGAAGATGGTACGGCAGATGATCTCGGCGGTCAGGTGCCCCATCTCCGCCAGCACATCCACCGGCCGGTCGGGCGAAAAGCCGCGCCAGGCATCGCGGCGCTCCATGGCGGCCTCGGTGATGGCGGGCGCCAGCTCGGCCAGGCGGGAGACATGGGTGACGGGCGCCACCACGCGCCGACGCTCCCGCCACAGCGGCCCGTCGCTGACGAACAACCCGTCGCCGAGCAATGGGATCAGCGCATGGCGATGCTGCGGGCTTTTCCGCTGGAAGTTCTCATGACGCTCGACGAAGACGTAATGCACCGAGTCGGGGCTGTTGCAGACCACCACGTCGCGGGTCAGCAGGCGGCTGCCATAGACGTCGCGTTCGAAGGAGGATTGGGCCCAGATTGCCAGCCAGTTCTCCCGCGCCAGCTTCAGCATCTGGCGCAGCGGCAGGCCCTTTTCCGGGCGCGGCGGAAAGGGCGGCACATAGGGCGCCGTGGTCGGCGGGGCAGCCGTATCGGTCAGCATGCCCGAGCCTAACACGGCCTTCGCGGGCTACGCAGCCTCTGCCGTCAGCACGACGCGGCCCGTCACCTTGCCCTCACGCAACCGTTGCAGGGCGCTGTCGGCATTGCGCAGCGGCTCCCGCGTGATGGGGATGCCCGGCAGCCCGCCGCCCTGGGCGATCTTCACCAGCTCCCGCAGCTCCTTCGGATTGCCGACATAGCTGCCGCGCACCGTCAGCGCCCGCATCGCCATCACCGGCAGCGGCACGGTCAGCTCGCCGCCGAAGAGCCCCACCTGGATCAGCGTGCCGCCCTTGGTCAGCGCGTCGAAGCACATGCGCGCGGTCTGGCTGCCATTGACCAGATCGATGATCGCCTCCACCGGCCCGCCGCAGAGCGCGATCAGACGCTGGACGGTATCCTCCCCGCCGGGCTGGAAGGTGTCGGAGGCCCCGGCCTGCCGCGCCGCTTCCAGCTTTTCCGCGCTGAGATCGACCGAGACGATGCGCTGGTGCCCCATCGCCTTCAGCACCGCGATCGCCTGCAGGCCGAGACCGCCGGCGCCGACCAGCACGATCGGCACGTCGGGCGGCATCGGCATCACCTTGTTGATGGCCGAGAAGACGGTGATGCCGGAACAGGCATAGGTCGCGGCCAGCGCCGGGTCGATGTCGCCCGGATCGACAAGGTGGCGCGGCTCCGGCACCAGGATGTGGGTGGCGTAGCCGCCATTCTGGAAGATGCCGAGCGCCTTGCCCTGGAGGCACATATTGTCCTCCTCCGCCTGGCACTTTGCGCAGGTGCCGCAGCCGACCCAGGGGAAGACGATGCGGAGCTGGCCGACTTCGAGCCCCTGCCCCTCCGCCTCGGGTCCCCACTTCACCACGCGGCCCACCGTCTCATGCCCCATGGCCAGCGGCAGCTTCACGCCGCGATCGGACAGCCTCATCTTGCCGCGGCTGCCGAGGTCCCATTCGCCTTCCCAGACATGGATGTCGGAATGGCAGACGCCGGCATGGGTGACTTCCAGAAGCACCTGGCGGCCCACGGGCTCCGGAGTCGGCAGCTCGATCTCCTGAAGCGGCTTGCTCGCTTCGACAACGGCCCAGGCTTTCATCTTGACGTCCCTCCGCATTGCGGTCCCAGGCGACCATTGCGGCGGCGCGGGGTCAAGCCGCTGCCAGGCGCTGTCAGCCCGGGATGGAGGGATCGGTCATGCGCCGGTGCTCCTCCAGCGCGAAGCGGTCGGTCATGCCGGCCAGGTAGTCGCAGACCGCCTGGGCGGCGGCGGGGCTGCCCGCCTCCCCGGCCCGGGCCTGCCACCAGGGCGGCAACTGCCGCGGCTCCCCATGCAGCAGGGAGAACAGCAGTTGCAGCGCCCGCTTGCACTTCTGCGTGGTGCGATTGACCCGCCAGTGGCGGTACATGCGCTGGAACAGGAAGGCGCGCAGCTCGTTATTCGCCTCCATCATGCTGTCGGAGAAGGCGACCACTGGCCGGTCATGGGCGCGGATATCGGTGGCGCTGGCCGGCGCCAGGGCGGCAATGCGGCGGCGCGTCTCCGCCACCGTGTCGTTCACCATGGCATTGATGACACGCCGCACCACCTCCCCGGTCGCACGGTCGCGGGGCATGTCGGGGTTGGCGCGGATGGCCTCGGCATGGGCCTCCCGCACCAGAGGCAGTTCCACCGCCTCCTCCAGCGTGAACAGGCCGGCGCGGATGCCGTCATCCAGGTCGTGGTTGTTGTAGGCGATGTCATCCGCCAGCGCCGCCACCTGCGCCTCGGCCCCGGCATGGGTGGTCAGGTCCAGCGGTTGCAGGCGGTCGTATTCGATGATGAAGGGGCTGGGGCGGCGCAGCGGGCCATTGTGCTTGGCCAGGCCCTCCAGCGTCTCCCAGGTCAGGTTCAGCCCGTCGAAGCCGGCATAGCGGGTTTCCAGCCGGGTGACGGCCTTCAGCGACTGCGCATTGTGGTCGAAGCCGCCATAGGGCTTCATCATCGCATCCAGCGCATCCTCCCCGCCATGGCCGAAGGGCGGGTGGCCGAGGTCATGCGCCAGCGCCAACGCCTCCGCCAGATCCTCCTCCAACGCCAGTTCGCGGGCGATGGAGCGGGCGATCTGCGCCACTTCAA
The DNA here is from genome assembly GCF_019029495.1 of Falsiroseomonas oleicola. Lineage (GTDB taxonomy): Bacteria > Pseudomonadota > Alphaproteobacteria > Acetobacterales > Acetobacteraceae > Falsiroseomonas > Falsiroseomonas oleicola. The sequence goes on along the minus strand of NZ_JAERQM010000004.1, from coordinate 452,835 downwards.
GGCTGTGCGTCAGTCGCGTCCGGAAATGGTCGCCCTCGTGGTAGACAAAAACCTGGGTCTTGTATTGCAGGCGCCGGAAGGCGGTGGCGTGGATGATCCGGTCGCGGTCGCGCTGGAAGGGCGAACGCGCGCCCCCGCCCGGCTCGGCATGCAGCCGGCCGCGGGAGGTTTCGGCCCGGACCGCCCAGGGGGCCAGCCCGTCCGCATGCCGCTTGATATCCATGCCCTTCGGCCTAGCACCGCCCCGCCCCCGCCGGAAAGGCCCGGCCGGTTGTCGCGCCTGGAACCCCGGGCGTTTCCACCCTATCTTCATGGCAAGGAGCATCCGCCCACCATGGACACTGCCATCATTCCCTTCCGCGTCACCCCGCGCGCCGCCGCCCAGGTGGCGGAGATCGCCGCACGCCAGGGCAAGCCCGGGGCAGGGTTGCGCCTCGCGGTCGATGCCGGGGGCTGTTCCGGCTTCCAGTACCGCTTCGACCTGGAGGACGCCCCGGCCGAGGACGATCTGGTGGTGGCCGAAGGCCCGGGCCGGGTCTTCGTCGATCCGGTGAGCATGGAACTGCTGGCCGGCGCGGAGCTGGACTGGACCGAGGCGCTGATCGGCGCGCATTTCGCGGTGAAGAACCCCCAGGCGGTCAGTGCCTGCGGCTGCGGCACCAGCTTCTCGGTCGGGTAGCCGAAGTCGGGTAGTCAAAGAGGGGCGGCGCAGGCAGTCTGCGCGCCATGATCCGCCTCGCCAGCTTCAACGTGAACTCCGTCCGCAAGCGGGCGCCGCATATCCTGCGCTTCCTCGCCCGGCAGCAGCCCGACCTGCTGTTCCTGCAGGAGCTGAAATGCCGGACGGAGGAGTTTCCCGGCGTGGAGCTCGCCGCCTCCGGCTACCAATTCCGGGCCGTGGGCCAGCCGGGCGGCCGCAATGGGGTGGCGGTGCTGGCGCGCATTCCCTTCGAGGTGGTGTCCGAAGCCCTGCCGGGCGACGACGCCGACAGCCAGGCCCGCTTCATCGAGGTGAAGGCCGCCGGCATACATGCTGCCGGCATCTACCTGCCGAATGGCAATTCCGGCGGCGATGAAGGCTACCTCTACAAGCTGACCTGGATGGAGCGGCTGCGACGGCTGGCGCAGGCGCGGCTGGATGCCTTCACCCCGCTCGCCATCCTGGGCGACTTCAACGTCTGCCCGGCGGCGCAGGATTTGGCGCCTGGGACCCTGCCGCCGACCGATGCGCTGGTGCGGCCGGAGACGCGGGCGGCCTGGAGGGCGCTGGAACATCTCGGCCTGACCGATGCGCTGCGCGCCCTGCATCCGCTGCCGGAGCGGATCTACACCTATTGGGACTACGGCTCCGCCTTCGAGCGCAATGCCGGGCTGCGCATCGACCATGCGCTGCTGAGCGCGGAGCTGGCGGAACGGCTGGAAGCCTGCACGGTGGATGTGGACCCAAGGGCGGAGGAACAGCCCTCGGACCACACACCCGTGCTCATCGACCTGGCGGATTGAGGCTCAGCGGTGGCCGCGACCATGGTCGCGGCCCCGGCCCCGATCATGCCCCCGGTCATAGCCACGACCGCCGCCATGGCTGTAGTGGCGCGGCGGGCCATAGTGGCGGGGCGGCGCGTAATGGCGCGGCGGTGGCGCGTAGTAGCGGGGCGCCGGGGCGTAATACGGGCGGTAGACCGGGCGCGGCGCGTAGTAGCGCGGGGCCGGCGCGTAATAGGGCTGTGCATAGCCGTAGCCATAGCCGTAGCCGTAGCCGCCAACGGGCGTGACATCGGCAGCGACCACGCAGCCCGGCGCGAAGAGCAGCACCGGCAGCAGCAGGAAGAAGGCGCGGAGGCGGCGCATGGGCGGGGACTCCCCTGCGGCGGGCTGGTTTCTCGGATGCCCTGCCGCTTGATGGGCAGTTAACCCCGCCGTCATGTCCCGGTTCAGGCGCGATCGCGGCGGCGCCAAGGCCTTTTGCGGCGGAGCCGCCTTAATCCAGGGACGAATCAGCCCCCCAGCGCCCGTTTCGCGACCTCCGCCAGGAAGCCGCTGGCGGTCGGCAGCACCGCGTCGTTGAAGTCGTAATGCGGGTTGTGCAACTCCCGCCCACCCTCCGCCGGGCCATTTCCGATCCAGACGAAGGCGCCGGGTACCTCCTTGAGAAACCAGGAGAAATCCTCCCCGGTCATGGCCGGGGGCACGTCGCGCCGGGTGGGTGCCACGGCGGTGGCGGCGGCGGCGGCCAGCTCGCGCTCGGCGGGGCTGTTGGCCGTCACCTCCACCCCCTGGCGCCAGCCCACCTCGGCGGTCACGGCGCAGGTGGCGGCGATACCCTTTGCCACACGATGCAGGCCTTCCCGAATCGCCTCCCCGGCCGAATCGGCCAGCCAGCGGGCGGTGCCCTTCAGCACGACGCGGGCGGGGATCTGGTTCTGCGCCTCGCCCCCCTGCACCATGGTGACGGAGACCACGCCGCCGGCCAGCGGGTCCAGATTGCGGCCGACGATGCTCTGCAAGGCCACGATGCAATGCCCGGCGGCGACCATCGGGTCGCGCGACAGATGCGGCAGGGCGGCATGGGCGGCATGGCCGTCGAAGGTGATGTCGAAGCGGGCGCCGGCCGCCATCACGGCCTTGTCATGCACGGCGATGGTGCCAACCGGCAGTCCGGGCCAATTATGCCAACCGAAGATGCGGTCCATCGGGAAGCGCTGGAACAGCCCCTCCGCGATCATGCTGCGGGCACCGCCGCCGCCTTCCTCCGCGGGTTGGAACACCAGATGCACCGTGCCGGACCAGCCCTGATCCGCCAGCAGCAACTTCGCCGCCCCCAGCAGCGCGGTGGTGTGGCCGTCATGGCCACAGGCATGCATCACGCCGGGGACGGTGCTGCGATAGGGCAGGTCCTCGTTCACCTCCTGGATCGGCAGCGCGTCCATATCGCCGCGCAGGCCGACGCTGCGATTGCCGCCGGCGCGCCGCAGGGTCGCCACCACGCCATGGCCGCCGAAATCGGTGGTGATCTCCGTCACCCCGATCTCCCGCAGCTTCTCCGCCACGAAGGCGGCCGTCGCGCTTTCCTGCAAGGTGAGGCCCGGATGGGCGTGGAGGTGGCGGCGCCAGCCTGTCAGCGTCTCGGCGAATGCGGTGTCCATCCTGTAAGGATAGCGGTTTCGCGGCTTCGTCTCCATCCCCGCGATGCAACCCTTTCCCCGGCCGCACGCTTTGTTCCTTAAGCGAGAAGTGAAAAAACCCCTGCGACTCATCCTCCTCATCCCCGCCCTGCTGCTGGCCGCGACCCCCGTTCTGGCCCAGCCGGCCGCCGAACCACCGGCGCCAGCCGCCGAGGCGGCACCGGCCGACCTCCCCTATGCCACCACCCTGATGCCCAGCGGTGTCGAGGCGCTGGACGAGCCACTGCGCCAGGCCTCCCGCCTGATCCGCCTGTCCGACGAGGCGCCGGTCGATTCCTTTGGCCTGGTCGCCCGCGCGCTGGGGGAGCCGCCCTTGCTGGATGCCGTGCTGCGGGCGGAAGGCTATTGGGCCGCCGTCATCACCGTGCGCGTCGCTGGCGAGCCAGCCGATGCCGCGGGCCTGGCGCAACGCCTGGCCAATGCCCCGCCGGGCGCGCCGGTGCCGGTGGAAGTCCGCATCGCCCCAGGCCCGCGCTACAGCATCCGCCGCGTCGCCCTGCGGCCGGATGCGCAGGCGGCCGCGCCGGCCATTGCCGCGCTCGGCGCACCCCCGGGTATCGCCCCCGGCGATCCGGCCCGCAGCGGCCCGGTGCTGGATGCCGAGACGGCGCTGATCGACCGCCTGCGCGTCGCCGGCTACCCGCTGGCCGCCGTGGTGGACCGGGAGGTGCTGGTGAACCACGAGGAACAGGCGATGGACGTCACCTGGATCCTCGCCCCCGGCCCGCAGACCCGCTTCGCCCCGCCAGAGATCGCCGGCGACACCGCCGTCAGCCGCCGCCTTCTGGCCCGCATCGCCAACCGCCTGTCCGGCGAGCCCTATGCCCCCGCGACGCAGGAGGCGACTCGACGCCAGCTCCTGGCCCTCGGCGCCTTCGATTCGGTGCGGGCGCGGGCGGCGGCGCGGCTGGATGCGGAGGGCCGCCTGCCGGTGACCTTCACCTTCACCGACCGGCCGCGCAATGCGGCGGGCGCGACGCTGGCCTATGAGACCAATTTCGGCCCCTCCGCCTCGGTCTACTACGAACGCCGCAACGTCTTCGGCAATGCGGAGCGGCTGCGGCTGGAGGCCTCGGCGTCGCGCCTCGGCGGCGACGCCGAGGACAACAACTACCGGATCGGCGCCAATCTGCGGCGGCCCGGCCTGTTCGACGGCCGCACCAGCCTGGTGCTGGATGCCGCGGTGCTGCGGGAAAGGCTGGACGCCTATGACCGCGACGCCATCACCACCTCCGCCCTGCTGGAACGCCCCTTCGGCGCCCGCTGGGTGCTTCAGGCCGGTCCGACCTTCGAGACCGGCAAGATCGGCCGCGATGGCGACATGCAGGCCTTCACCCTGGCGGGCTTCGTCATGGGCGCCCGCTACGACAATACCGACGACCCGCTGGACCCGCGCCGCGGCTACCGGCTGAGCGCCACCGTCACGCCCTATATGGATGTGGCGGAGGGGGGCGGCTTCGCCCGGGCGATCGGCAGCGCGCGCGGCTATTTCAGCCTGGTGGAAGGTGGCGGCACGGTGCTGGCGCTGCGCGGCACGCTGGGCAGTCTGGTCGGCGCCGACCGCGCGGTGCCGCTCGACAAGCGCTTCTATGCGGGCGGCGGCGGGTCGGTGCGCGGCTATGCCTATCAGGCGATCGGGCCACAGGATTCCCAGAACCGGCCGAATGGCGGGGCCAGCCTGGTGGAGGGCTCGGTCGAGATTCGCCAGCGCATTTCCGGCGCGCTCGGCATGGTCGCCTTCCTCGATGGCGGCTCCGTCGGGCAGGCGGAGACGCCGAGCTTCGAGGAGGTGCGCTTCGGCGCCGGGCTTGGCGTGCGCTACGGGACGGCCATTGGGCCGTTGCGACTGGATGTGGCCGTGCCGCTGAACAAGCAGCAGGGCGATGATGGATATGGACTTTATGTCGGACTTGGCCAGGCCTTCTGAGACGGCGCCCGCCCGGCCGCGCCGCCGCCGCTGGGTGGCCGTGCTGCTGGGGGTGGTGCTGACCCTGCTGTTGCTGCCGCCGCTGCTGGTCGGCGGCGCGCTGCTCTATGCCAATACCGAGGGCGGGCGGGCGCGCCTCGCCGGGCTGGCGGAATCCTTTGTCCCAGGCCTGACGCTGGAAGGCCTGTCCGGCCCCCTGCCCGGCCGCCTCGGCATCGCCCGGCTGACCATGGCGGATGACCAGGGCGTCTGGCTGGAGCTGGAGGGCGCCCGGCTGGACTGGGACCCGCGCGCGCTGCTGCGGCGGGAGGCGCATGTGAACCTGCTGGCCGCCGAGCGCCTGGCGCTGCACCGCCTGCCCGCCTCCGCGCCCGAGGCCGAGCCGTCCGAGCCCGGCCCGCTGCTTCCCGAACTGCCCAGCCTGCCCCTGGCGGTCCGGCTGGACCGGCTGGAACTGGCCCGGATCGACCTCGGCGAGGCCGTGGCCGGCATGGCGGCAAGGCTGCGGGCGGAGGGCATGGCGGTGCTGGATGCCTCCGGCCTCACCGCCGGTCTGGATGTGAACGCACCGGAGGGCGCCACCAGCCTGGCCCTGCACGCCGCGCTGCGGCCGGAGACCGGGCGGCTTTCCGCCGAGATCCACCTGCGCGACGCGGTGGATGGGCTGCTCCCGCGGCTGATCGGCCAGCCGGGGCGGCCGATCGAGTTGGACCTGACCCTAGACGGTCCCGCCGAGAACGCCGCGCTCACCCTGCGCGCCGCGCTCGGCCCGGGGCTGGCGCTGGACGTCGCCGGCACCATCCGCGCCCCGGATATGGACCGGCTGGGCGCGGAGCTGCGCGGCACCGCCGATGCCTCCGGCCTGCTGGAGGGACCGCTGGCCGCGCTGGCCGGGCCGCTGGACCTGGCCCTGGACGCCGGCCGCATGCCGGATGGCGCCATCGACCTGCGCGGCCTGACCGTCTCCGGCACCGCCGGGCGCGTTGCCGCCCAGGGCCGCATCGCCAGCGATTTCGCCACCGCCGCGCTGCGGGTGCAGGCCGCGCTCGCCGGTTCCGACAGCTTCGCGGCGCTGCTGCCTCCGGGCGTCGCGGCTTGGGAGGGTCTGGACCTCGACGCCAGCATCGACGGCCCGCTGGCGGCGCCCGTGGTGGATGCGCGACTGGCCGCGCGCGGCTTCTCCTCCCCGCAGCATCCGGTGATGGCCCTGCTGGGCGCCACGCCTCGGGTGACGCTGCGCGCCACGGCGCCCGACCAGATCGCGCAATTCACCCTCGCGGGTGCGGCGATCCGGGCCGAGGCCAGCGGCCGCGTGGCGGAGGTGCTGGACCTGCGCTTCGCCGCCGACCTCGCCTCGGTGGAGGGCGCGGCGCCGGGTCTGCTCGGCGCGCTGCGCCTGACCGGCACCGCGACCGGCCCCATGGCCGATCCCAGCCTGACGGTGCAGGCCGCCTCCGACCGGCTGGAGATGGCCGGACAGGTGCTGGAGGCGCTGGCGCTGGAGGCACGCATCGCCAATCCGGCGACCGCCCTGGCCGTGAACGCCCAGGCCAGCGGCCGCTTCCAGGGGCAGCCCTTGGCGCTGGACCTGCGCGGCGCGCCGCAACCCGATGGCAGCCTGCGCCTGGATGCCGCCACGGCCCGCTTCGGCCCGGCGGAGCTGGTGGCCGATGGCGTGCTGGACACCGCCACCACCATCTTCACCGGCAATGCCCGGCTGAACGTGCCCGACCTCGCCCCGCTTTCCGCCGTCGCCGGCACGCCGCTGGCCGGCAGCCTGCGGGCGGAGGCGGTGCTGGCCGGGGAGAATGGCCAGCAGCGCGCCAATCTGCGGCTGAACGCACCGCGCCTGACCGCCTCCGGCACCGCCCTGCGCGACATCGTGGCGCAGGTGGAGGGCACGCTGGCCGAACTCGCCTTCCAGCTTTCGGGCCAGGTGGCGGAGGCGCGGATCGAGGCGCGCGGGCGGCTGGCGCAGCAGGCGGAGGGCGTGCGGCGCCTGGACCTCGCCACGCTGAACGCGGCCTCCAATGGCGAGAGCCTCCGCCTGACCGCCCCCGCCCGCATCCTGCTGCGGCCCGATGGCGGCATCGAGGTGGCGGCGCTGGCGCTGACCAGCGGGCGCGGCGGCAATCTGAGCGTGGCGGGCAGTTGGTCCACGGCGCGGGCCGACCTGCGCGCGAATCTGGTGATCCCCGACCTCGCCGTGCTGGCCGCGCTGCTGCCGGATGTGACGCCGAGCGGCCGGGTGCAGGCGGAAGCCCGCATCACCGGCCCCGGCACCGCGCCGGAGATCGCCGCCACACTGCGCGCCACCGGTGTGCGGTCCAACGCCGCCTGGGCGCGCGGCCTGCCGGCGGTGGAGATCCAGGCGGAGGGTCGGCGCGGTGGCGATGGCGCCATTTCTGGGCGCGCTACCGCCAATGCCGGCAATGCCACCCGCCTGACCGCCACCGCCAACCTGCCGCGCGGGCCGGAGGGGCCGCTGGAGGGTTCGCTGGACGGCACAGCCGATCTTGGCGCCCTGACCGCGCCGCTGCTGGCGGCCGGCGCGGATCGGGTGGCGGGGCGGATGACCCTCGCCTTGCGGGTCGGCGGCACCACCGCCGCGCCGGTCCTGGGCGGGCAGGCACAGCTTGCCGGCGGGTCCTATCGCAACGCAGTTCAGGGCATCGCCCTGACCCAGCTCGCCGGCACCATCGCGGCGGAGGGGCCGCAGCTTCGCCTCGAACTGAACGGCCGCGCCGGCGAGGGCCGGGTCGCCCTGACCGGCACTGTGGCACCCTTGGCGGAGGGCATGCCGGTGGACCTCGCCTTGCGCGCGACGGGGGCGCAGCCTGTCTCGTCCGACCTGATCCGGGCGACATTGGATGCGGAACTGGCGCTGACCGGGATGCTCTCCAGCGGCGCGCGGCTCTCCGGCCCGCTGCGGCTGCGGCGGGCCGACATCCGCGTGCCGGAGGATCTGCCGGCCAGCGTCCGCAGCCTCGGCCCGGTGACGGAGGTCGGCCGGGTGCCCGGCCGCGCCACCCCGCCGCCGCGCGCCCCTGCGAATGCGGCGGCGCCCGCCGGTGGCGGCGGCGGGCTGCCCATCGCGCTCGACCTGCAGTTCATCGCGCCGCGCGGCGTTTTCGTGCGCGGCCGCGGGCTGGATGCGGAGCTGGGCGGGACGCTGGCGATCCGCGGCACGCTGGACGCGCCCGACATCTCCGGCAATCTGTCGCTGGTGCGGGGCGAGTTCCAGATCCTGGCGCGGCGCCTGACCTTCAGCCGGGGGCGGCTGGATTTCTCCGGCGGGCTGATCCCCGACCTGGATTTCGAGGCGATCAGCCAGACCGGCGGCACCACCGTGCGCGCCAATGTCAGCGGCCCGCCCAGCAATCCGACCATCACCTTCTCCTCCACGCCGGAGCTGCCGCAGGATGAGGTGCTGGCGCGGCTGCTGTTCGACCGGCCGGTCAGCGAGCTGTCGCCCTTCGAGATCGCCCAGATCGCCCAGGCCATCGCCGGCGCCACCGGATTTGCCGGTGGCGGCGCCTCCGGCGTTCTGGACCGCGTGCGCCAGACACTCGGCCTCGACCGGCTGGCGGTGGGTGGCGGCGGGGAGACGGCGGCGCGGCGCACGGCCGCGGAGGAACGCGCGGGGCCGACGCTGGAAGCCGGGCGCTATGTCGCCGATGGCGTCTTCGTCGGCGTGCGGCAGGGGACGGAAAGCGGGTCCTCCCGGGTCGGCGTGCGGGTGGATTTGACGCCGCGCATCAAGCTGGAGGCCGAGACGGGCGACCGGGAAGCGGGGGAGCGGGTGGGCGTGACGGCGGAGTGGCAGTGGGGGCGGTAACTCAGCCGATCCCCGGAACCCTGCGCAACAGCGCCGCATCCAGCGCCGCCCGGCGTTCCCAAAGCGCGCGATACCAGTCCAGCCGCGGCGCAACCTGCCGCGCCAGCATCCGGTCCGCCGCGACCCAGGCGCGGGCGGCATTCGCCATGTTGAGCGCGCGGCCCGGTTCGGCCAGCAGGGCGCGCAATTCACGACCGAGGCTTTCGGGGTCCGGCACGATCAACCCGGTTTCGCCATGGCGCAGGCTCCCGGCATAGACCACCGGGCTCGCCAGGCAGCACAGGCGATGGCCGCCGGCCTCCACCGCCTTCAGGTCGGATTTCATGCGGTTGAAGCGGGTGTCGGCCAGCGGCAGGAAGGCCAGTTCGCAGCGGCCCATCACCATTCGGTAGCCGGCGTAATCCGCGGTGGGGGTGAAGCGTTTGTGGGGCGTGGCCAGCGCCTCGAAACTCGGACGATCGTGCAGCACCTCCACGGCCAGGCGACCGCCCGCCTCGGCCAGGACCTGGTTCAGCACCGGCAGGAAGGGGGCGATGTCGGCCTGGCGGTTCAGCGCGCCGAAGAACAGGGTCAGGCGCGACGGGTCGCGGAAATTCACGGGCTCGGGCAGCTCGGCCAGGGCGTTGGGAAACACCGCGATCTCGTCGTTGAAGGGCGCCAGCAGGTCGCGCAGCGGCGCCGTGGAGGTCTGCACCGCATGCACGCCGCGAAAGGCCAGATGGTTGCTGGCGGCGATCGAGGGCCAATGCGCGGGATCGTCGTCGAACTCCTGCACCAGCAGGGCGCCGGTGGCGCGCAGCCCGCGCAGGTAATCCACGCTGTCCGGCCGGTCGAGCAGTCGGCGCTGCAGGACCAGAATGCGCGGCACATCCACCTTCGGCATCTCGGCCTGCGGCCCGGCCAGCGTCGCGACGCCGGGGCGGCTCGCCAGTGCGGCGAAGGGCTGCAGCACACGCACATCGTTCACGCCGCCGACCGGCCGCAGTGTCCGCGCCGCGACCAGCATCGGCGCGGGCGGCCTGCGGGTGGCGCGCCAGACATATTGCAGAGGCGCGGAGCGGCGCAGCCAATCGGCCTCCGTCACGCCCAGCGCCTGCAAGGCGGGGGCGAGGCGGCGGGCGAATTCCGTGGCGCGGTCATGGTCGAAGATGCGCGGCGAGACCTCCAGCGGCACCAGCCCGGCCTGTTCCAACGCCTGCTGCATCCCCTGCTTCGTGAACCAGCGCAGATGGGTGCGGTCGAACAGGCCCTGGTCTTCGTAGCACCAGCCGCCGGCCAGCAGGCGTGCGGCGAAGGACCAGTGTTCCAGGTTCGGCACGCAGGCCAGCAGCACGCCATCTTCCGCCAGCAGCGCCGCGTCGCGTCGCAGCACGGCCCAGGGGTCGCGCAGATGTTCCAGCACATCGCCGAGGATCAGCGCATCCAGGCTGCCGGGCGCGATGGGTGGCGCCGTCGCCTCGATGTCGATGCGGTGCACCGCGTCGTAATGCGCTTGCGCCTGGTCGGCGAGCGCCGGGTCGGCCTCCACCGCCAGCAGCTCCGTCGCCGGGTTGCGACGCCGGAAGGCCGCGCCGAGGCCGCCGGCGCCGCAGCCGACATCGAGGATGCGCCGCGCATCCAGCGGGATGCGCGCCAGCAGGTCCGGATTGGCGTCAGTGCCGTAGTTCCGCCGGGTCACGGCGCAGACGTCGGCAGGGCAAGTGCGCAAGGCATGAGCGACGTCCAGAGGCGCGAAAATGGCGCGCGGATGGGACACGTGATGCGGCGGAGAGGCAAGACGCTCCGGCCAGGCGGGGGGCTTGCGCCCCTCCCCCGCCCGGCGCATGCCTTCGCCGGGACGAAACGGGATGAGACGGAACGACCATGATCGGGGTCGACTGGGGCACCACCAGCCTGCGCGCCTATCGCATCGGCGCATCCGGCCCGGCGACGGACCGGCTCGACCGGCCGGGCGGCATCCTCACCGTGCCGCAGGGCGGCTTTCCCGCCGCCTTGCGTGACGCCATCGGCCCCTGGCTCGCGGCCGGGGAGACCAGGGTGCTGCTCTGCGGCATGGTCGGCAGCCGCCAGGGCTGGGTCGAGGCGCCCTATCTGCGCTGCCCCGCGGGCCCGGCCGAGATCGCCGCCGCCACCACCGCCATCCCCTTCGCCGGCGCCGAGCTGCGCCTGATCCCCGGCCTGACGACCGAGGATGAGGGCGGCGTCCCCGATGTGATGCGCGGCGAGGAGACCAAGCTGGTGGCCCTGGCCGAGAGCCTCGGCACCGCGCTGGCCTGCCTGCCCGGCACCCACAGCAAATGGGCGCGGCTGGAAGACGGGCGCGTCACCGGCTTCGCCACGCACATGACCGGCGAGACTTTTGCCGCATTGTCGCAGCACACCATTCTGGCCCGCACCAGCGTGGACGGCCCCGATGTACCGGAAGCCTTCTCCCGCGGCGTGGATCGCGCGCGCCAGCCCGGCGGGCTGCTGCACCATCTGTTCGGCGCCCGCACCCTGCATCTGATGGGCCGGCTGGAACAGGCGGAGACGCGCAGCTTCCTCTCCGGCCTGCTGATCGGCCATGAGATCGTGGCGGCGGCTTCGGGGGTGACGGCGGTGCATCTCGCCGGCGCCGCGCATCTCTCGGCGCTCTACGCCGCGGCGCTGGCGCGCAACGGCATCGCGGTGACGCAACATGATCCGGATCTGGTCGCATCCGGCCTTCGCCAGATCGGCAGGAGTCTCGGATGGGTTTGAAGGATTGGCTCGCGGCCTGCCCCCTGGTCGCCATCCTGCGCGGGCTGAAGCCCGAGGATGCGCTGGGGATCGGGGAGGTGCTGGTCACCTCCGGCATCGCCGTGCTGGAAGTGCCGCTGAATTCGCCCGAGCCGCTGGAGAGCATCCGCATCCTGGCGCATCGCTTCGGCGAGGATGCGCTGATCGGCGCCGGCACGGTGACCGACCCGGCCGATTGCGCGCGCATCGCCGCCGTGGGCGGCCGGCTGATCGTGACGCCGCATGCCGACCCCGCCGTGGTGCGGGCTGCGAAGGCGGAGGGCATGATCTGCGTCCCCGGCTTCTTCACCCCGGGCGAGGCTTTTGCCCTGCTCAAGGCCGGCGCGGATGGGCTGAAGCTGTTCCCGGCCGAGGCGGGGTCACCCGCCATGCTGCGCGCCTTGCTGGCCGTGCTGCCGAAGGGCACGCCGGTGCTGCCCGTGGGCGGCATCGATGCGACGAACATCCCAGTCTGGCGGGAAGCCGGCGCCACCGGCTTCGGCATCGGCAGCGCCATCTTCCGCCCCGGTGACGACGCGGCGGCGGTGCGCGCCAAGGCGGCGAAGCTTCGCCTTGCCTGAATGGGAGCGGAGGGGCATCAATATCCGCAATCGTCCGGCGCGGATGTCGCGCAACCGGATGGCAAAGGGGGGTTGGTGTCCATGACGTTGCATCGCCGCGATTTCGTCCTGCTTGGTGCCGCGGCGCTCGCCGCGCCGGCCTTGGTGCGCAGCGCCAAGGCGCAGGAACTCACCCTGCGGCTGCACCACTTCCTGCCGCCCGTCGCCAATGTGCACCGCCATTTCCTGATGCCCTGGGCGCAGAAGATCCAGGCGGAATCGCAGGGCAAGCTGCGGGTGCAGATCTTCCCCTCGATGCAGTTGGGTGGCGCGCCGCCGCAATTGTTCGACCAGGCGCGGGACGGCGTGGTCGACATTGTCTGGACCCTGCCCGGCAATACCCCCGGCCGCTTCCCGAAGGTCGAGGTCTTCGAACTGCCCTTCGTGGCCGATCCGCGCGCCCGGCCGAATGCGCTGGCCTGCCAGGAATTCGCCCAGACCCATCTGCGCGAGGAATTCGCCGATGTGCATCCCATCGTCATCTGGGCGCATGATGGCGGTGTCATCCATTCCAACCGCTCCGTCACGAAGCTCGAGGATATGCGCGGCCTGAAGCTTCGCTTCCCGACCCGCCAGGCCGGGGAGGCGCTGCGCGCGCTGGGTGCCGCGCCGATCGGCATGCCGGTGCCGCAGGTGCCGGAGGCCGTGTCCCAGCGCGTGATCGACGGCGCGGTGGTGCCGTGGGAGGTCGTGCCCTCGATCCGCCTGCAGGAGCTGGTGAGCCACCACACCGAGATCCTGGGCACGCCGACCTTCTATTCCGCCACCTTCATCCTGGCGATGAACAAGGCGCGCTACGCGGCGATGCCGGACGAGCTGCGGACGGTGCTGGACGCCAATTCCGGCATGGTCGCCGCCGAGATGGCCGCCAAGCCCTGGGACGACCAGGGTCCCCTGGTCCGCGCCCAGGTGGCGCGCCGACGCCAGAACACCATCGTGCAGCTCTCGGCGGAGGAGAAGCAGCGCTGGATCGAGGCGACCCGCCCGGTGGTCGATAACTGGATCGCCGGATCGCGCGAGCGCGGTTTTGATGGTGCGGCCATGCTGGCCGAGGCCCGCGGCCTGATCGCCAAGCACGGCGCGTAACGGGTTGCGGGTTCCGGGCCAGCGCGCTCGACGAAAAGTGGGAGCGCCGGCTGATGCGGGACGACCTGGCCCCAGACTGGGGGCAGCCACCGGGTGGCGCCATAGGCCTTGCCGCGCGGGCGCTGGCCTTCCTGGGCGGCGTCTCGCTGCTGGTGGCGGCATTGGTCACCACGATCAGCGTCGTGCTGCGCTGGTTCACCAGCCAGCCGATCCGTGGTGATTTCGAGATCGTCTCGATCGCCAGCGGCGTCGGCGTGTTTGGCTTCCTCGCCTATGGCACGCTGATGCGCGCCAATATCCTGGTCGACACCTTCTCCACCTGGCTGCCGCGCCGTGTGGCGGGGGCGGTGGATGGGTTCTGGATGGTGGTCTGGGGCGGTGTGACCCTGTGGCTGGCCGAACGCATGGGCCTCGGCGCGCTGGAGACCTGGCGCAACGGCATGCGCACCATCGGCTTGCTGGCCCTGCCCTATTGGTGGGCGGTCGCCATCGGCGCGCTGGCCTTCGCGATGACCGGCGTCGCGGCGCTGGTCTGGGCGCTGCGCTTCCTGCGGGGGCGTTTCTGATGGCGCCGGAATTCGCGCTCGCGCTCACCGGCTTCGGCGCGCTGCTGGCGCTGATCGCGCTGCGCGCGCCGGTGGGGCTCGCCATGCTGCTGGTCGGCATGGGCGGCTATGTCCACATCCTGGACTGGACGACGCTCGGCAACTACCTGAAGACCACGCCCTACCATCTGTTCGCCAACTACACGCTGTCGGTCATTCCGCTGTTCATCCTGATGGGCGCCCTGGCGGAGCGCGGCGGGCTGGCGCGGGACCTGTTCGCGGCGGCGAATGCGCTGATCGGCCGCAAGCCGGGCGGCATGGCGATGGGGGTGATCGGCGCCTGCGGCTGCTTCGGCGCGGTCTGCGGCAGTTCCGTCGCCACCACCGCCACCTTCGCCCGGGCGGCGCTGCCGGAACTGCGGCGCTACGGCTACGATCCCGGCTTCTCCACCGGCACCATCGCGGTCGGCGGCACGCTCGGCATCCTGATCCCGCCCAGCGTCATCCTGGTGATCTATGCGATCAGCACGGAACAGAACATCGCCAAGCTGTTCATGGCGGCGCTGATCCCGGGCCTGCTGGCCATGGCGCTGTATATCCTGGCCATCGCACTGCTGGTGCGCTTCAACCCGAAACTCGGACCGCCGGGCGAGGCGCCGAGCGCCGCGGAGCGCCGAACCGCCTTCCGCAATGTCATTCCGGTGCTGCTGATCGCCGTGGTGGTGGTGGGCGGCATCTATGGCGGCGTCTTCACGCCCACCGAAAGCGCTGCCATCGGCTGCATCGGCACGCTGGCCGTCGGCGTGCTGCGCGGCACATTGAGCCCGCGCCAAATTCGGGAAGGTCTGTTCGCCACCGCCGAGACGACGGCGATGATCTTTGCGATCCTGCTCGGCGCCGAAATCTTCAACGCCTTCCTCGCTTTGACGCAGGCGCCGGACCTGCTGGGGATGTGGATCTCGGAGCAAGGCTACCCGCCTTATGCGGTGCTGGGCATCCTGCTGGCCTGCTACATCATTCTCGGCGCCGTGATGGACGAGTTGGCGATGATGCTGCTGACCCTGCCGGTGTTCTTCCCCGTCGTCACCGCGCTGGATTTCGGCCTGACGACGGAGGAGACGGCGATCTGGTTCGGCATCCTGGTGCTGGTGGTGGTCGGCATCGGGCTGACCGCCCCGCCCATCGGGCTGAACGTCTTCGTCGTCTCCGGCCTGGCGAAGGACGTGCCCATGGCGCGAATCTATCGCGGCGTGCTGCCCTTCCTCGCCATGGATATCCTGCGCCTCGGCCTGCTGGTGGCCTTCCCGGCGCTCAGCCTCTGGCTGGTGAACGCGCTGAGCTGAGGGCCGGGCTAGGTCCGTTCGGGATGCACCGCGGGGCCGACCGGCGCCGGGCCAGGATCCTCGGGGGTCTCGGCCGGCTTCTGCGGCGGCTCATGCACGGCGGGTCCCACGGGGGCCGGGCCGGGATCGGTCTGGCCATGCGGGGCCTTCTTGGTGGCGGCGCCGCCGGGTGCGGAATTCTCGGGCATCTTGCGATCTCCTGTCCCTGCCCTGGCGGCAGGTTCGTTGCGTCACCGGGGTAACGCGGGGCAGGTGCCGGAGGTTGCGAAGGCGCGCATCAGTTGACGCCGACATCCATCGGCGGCACGAAACGCGCAACGCCTCGAGGAACCCGACCATGGCCGATGCCTTCATCTGCGACGCCGCCCGCACCCCCATCGGCCGCTATGCCGGCGCGCTGAAGGATGTCCGCCCCGACGATCTCGGCGCCGTTCCCATCAAGGCGCTGATGGCGCGCAACCCCAGCCTCGACTGGGCCGCGGTGGAGGATGTGATCTTCGGCTGCGCCAACCAGGCCGGCGAGGACAACCGCAACGTTGCCCGCATGTCCGCCTTGCTGGCCGGCCTGCCCGAATCCATCCCCGGCTCCACCGTGAACCGCCTCTGCGGCTCCGGCATGGATGCCGTCGGCATCGCCGCGCGGGCCATCAAGGCCGGCGAATGCGAGCTGATGCTGGCCGGCGGCGTCGAGAGCATGACCCGCGCCCCCTTCGTCATGGGCAAGTCGGCCGAGGCCTTCGGCCGCGCCGCCGAGATCTACGACACCACCATCGGCTGGCGCTTCGTGAACCCGAAGATGAAGTCCGGCTTCGGCATCGATTCCATGCCGGAGACGGCGGAGAACGTCGCCCAGGATTTCCAGGTTTCCCGTGCGGACCAGGATGCCTTCGCGCTGCGTTCCCAGCAGCGGGCGGGCCGCGCGCAATCCTCCGGCCGTTTCGCCCAGGAAATCGTCCCGGTCAGCATCGCCCGCCGCAAGGGCGACCCGATCATCGTCGACCAGGACGAGCATCTGCGCCCCGACACGACGCTGGAAGCCCTGGCCAAGCTGGGCACGCCCTTCCGCAAGGAAGGCGGCAGCGTCACCGCAGGCAATGCCTCCGGCGTCAATGACGGCGCCTGCGCCATCCTGGTCGCCAGCGCCGCCGCCGCGGCGAAGCACGGGCTGACGCCGCGCGCCCGCGTGGTGGCCGCCGCCACCGCCGGCGTCGCGCCGCGCATCATGGGCTTCGGGCCGGCGCCGGCGGTGAAGCGCGTTCTGGCCAAGGCCGGGCTGACGCTGGCCGACATGGCGGTGATCGAGCTGAACGAGGCCTTCGCCGCCCAGGCGCTGGCCGTCACCCGCGACCTCGGCCTGCCCGACGATGCGGCGCATGTGAACCCCAATGGCGGCGCCATCGCATTGGGCCACCCGCTCGGCATGTCCGGCGCGCGGCTGGTGCAGACGGCGGTGCAGGAATTGCACAATCGCGGCGAGCGCTATGCGCTGGTCACCATGTGCATCGGCGTCGGCCAGGGCATCGCCATGGTGCTCGAACGGGTCTGAGGCCCCAGGGTGGGCGACCCCGTCGCTCACCCGCCGGCTTCCCGGGTCACACGATCTGGTGATAGGACACGATCTGGTCAGGTGGGGAGCCGGGATGTTTTTGCACCTGGGCGATATCGTCGTTCATGCAGCCGTCGATGGCCCCGCCGAGGCGCCACCCCTGCTGATGCTGCATTCCATCGGCACGACCCTGCATGACTTCGACCCGCAGGTCGCGGTGCTGTCCCGGACCCATCGGGTGATCCGCATGGACATGCGCGGGCACGGCCTGTCCGGCGTGACCGATGGCGACTATTCCATGCAGCGCCACGCGGCGGATGCGCTGGCGCTGCTCGATGCGCTGGGCATCCGGCAGGCGCATGTGCTCGGCATGTCGATCGGTGGCCGCATCGCCATGCAGCTCGCGGTGATGGCGCCGGATCGCGTGGAGTCGCTGATCCTGATGGACACCGCGCTGGAATTCCCACCGCCCGAGGCCTGGCAGGAGCGCATCGAGGCGGTGATGCGAATCGGCACCCAGGCGCTGGTCGATGTGGTGATGCCGCGCTGGGTGGTGGATACCGCCCTGCCCTCCTCCCAGGGCCTGCGGCAGATGCTGCTGCGCACGGATCGCCGCGGCTATGCCGGCTCCGCCGCCGCGCTGCGCGATGCCCGGGCGGCGGAGGTCGCCGGGCGCATCACCTGCCCCACCACCGTCATCGTCGGCGACCAGGACGTCGCCACCCCGCCGGAGATGGCGCGGGAGGTGCAGGCCGCCATTCCCGGCAGCCGCTACCTCGAGATCGCCGGGGCCGGCCATCTTCCGACGCTGGAAAAGCCGGAAGCCGCGACCGCCGCCATTCTCGACCATTTCGCCGCCCTCGCCCCGAAACCCGGCCTGGAAGCCGGCATGGCCGTGCGCAAGGCGGTGCTGGGGGAGGCGCATGTGGCGCGCGCCGCCGCCAATGTCTCGCCGCTGGATGCGGCCTTCCAGGAATGGATCACGGCCAATGTCTGGGGCGGCGTCTGGACCCGCCCGGGGCTGACGCGCCACAGCCGCAGCCTGCTCTGCATCGGCATCATGGCGGCGCTGGCGCGGCATGAGGAGCTGGAACTGCACCTGCGCGCCATCCCCCGCACCGGCGTGACGCCGGAGGAGGTGGGGGAGGTGCTGCTTCAGGTCGGCGCCTATGCCGGCGTGCCAACGGCGAATGCGGCGCTGAAGATCGCCAAGGCCGTGCTTCAGGAGGAACAGATCCGTTGAGCGATCCCATCGCCTATCGCCGCCCGGCGCCGGGCACCCAGCCGCCGCTGGATTTACCGGCCTATGGCAGCACCCATAAGCGCCACCCGAAGCAGCCGCTGATCCGCGTGCCGAACACGCTGACCGAGACCAGCGCGCCGCATTTCGACCCGGCCCACTACCCGGTGCAGGCCGACATGTCCCAGGTCGGCGGCCGCGCCGCGCTGGGCGAGCGGATCATCGTCGCCGGCCGCGTGACCGACGAGGATGGCCGCCCGCTGCGCGGCGCGATGGTGGAGGTCTGGCAGGCCAATGCCTCCGGCCGCTACCACCATCCGCGCGACCAGCACGACGCGCCGCTGGACCCGAATTTTGAGGGCCGCGCGCGGCTTTTCACCGATGCGGAGGGTCGCTACAGCTTCGTCAGCATCAAGCCGGGCGCCTATCCCTGGCGCAACCACGCCAATGCCTGGCGGCCGATCCATATCCATTTCGGCCTGCACGGCACCGGCTTCGGCCAGCGCATGATCACCCAGATGTATTTCCCGGGCGACCCGCTGCTGCCGCTCGATCCCATCTTCAACAGCACGGCGGATGAGGCGGCGCGCAACCGGCTGGTCTCGACCTTCGACCTCGACATCACCCGGCCGGAATGGGCGCTGGGCTACCGCTTCGACATCGTGCTGCGCGGCCCCGCCGCCACGCCCTTCGAGAACACGCCATGAGCACCCCCGCCACGGCGAGCCAGACCGCCGGCCCCTACTGGCACATGATCGATTTTCCCGAATGGGCCGACCTTCTGCGCGCCGGCGGGCCGAATGACGGCGTGCAGGGCGATCGCATCACGCTCACCGGCCGCATCACGGATGGCGACGGCGCACCCTGCGTCGATGCCATGGTGGAAATCTGGCAGGCAGGGCCGGACGGCGCCTACGATGCCGGCTTCTTCGGCTTCGGCCGCTGCGCCACCGACACGGATGGGGAATTCCGCTTCACCACGCTGAAGCCCGGCGCCGTGCCCGGCCTCGGCAATGCGACCCAGGCGCCGCATATCCTGGTGACCATCTTCGCCCGTGGCCTGATGCAGCACGTCGTCACCCGCGCCTATTTCGCCGGGGAGAAGCTGAACGACCAGGATCCGGTGCTGAATCTGGTGGACCCGGCGCGGCGCGGCACGCTGATCGCCCAGCCGGCGGGCGCCGGCGCCTGGCGGCTCGACATCCGGCTTCAGGGCGAAGGCGAGACGGTCTTTCTGGATATATGACCGTTTCTCCTGCCGACGGCCCCGTCTTTGGCAGCGACGCGACGCGCGCCATCCTGGGCGAGCGCGCCTTGCTCCAGCGGATGCTGGATGCGGCGCTGGCCCGTCTCGGCCTGATCCCGGCCGAGGCCGCCACCGCAATCACCCAGCCCGCGCGGGTCGAGATGCTGGACATACCGGCGCTCGCCCGCCGCCGCGGGGCCGGAGGCCGGGCGCTGGACCCATTGGGGCACCACCACCCAGGACATCACCGATACGGGCTTCCTGCTGCAATTGCGCGCCGCGCTGGCGCTGATCGCGGGCGACCTCGACCGGCTGGTCGCGGCGCTGGCGCGCGCCACCGGCCCAGCGACGTGACGCCCAACTACTGGACCCGATGCGACGAAGGCGGCTGGTGCAGCAGCGCCCCGATCGTCTCCGCCGCGCGGGCGACACTGAAGGGCTTGGCCAGGAAGGGCGCATCGGGCAGGCCACGCCCCGGCTCCGCAGCCCGGAAGCGGCCGGAGGTATAGACCACGGGCAGGCGGGGCCGAAGCTGGCGCGCCGCATGCGACAGGTCGAAGCCATCCGCGCCCGGCAGGTTGATGTCGGTCAGCAGCACATCGATATCGTCGCGTCGCGCGAGCAGCGCCAGCGCGGCTTCCGCATCCTCCGCCTCGATCACGGTGAAACCGGCATCGGCGAGACCCTCCACCAGGGTCATCCGCACCAGAGGATCGTCCTCTACGAGCAGCAGTGTCAGGGCGCCCGCCTCCATGCCAAGAAATCCTCCCGAAGCAAAAGGCTAAGCACGGCGCGACGAAAAAGGATGGGGCCTGGACTGTGACGTGTGCGTGATAAGGCCGGATCGCCGCTGGCTGTGATCCGGGCGCCCCAGGCGAGGTTCAGGATGGGGCCAGCACGGCGCCAGGCCGCATCCTTGCACCCCGGCCGGCAACCGGCCTGGCGCCTTCGCTTGCCGCCATCGCGGCCTGGCGATTCCGCAATGCACAAGCCCCTTGCCTCGCGGCGCCGGCACGCCATACAGGGCAGCATGCCTCCCAAAGATATCGCCATCATCGGCGCGGGCCTCGCGGGCCTCGCCTGTGCCAAGACCCTCGCCGCCTACGACGTCCGCCTGCGCCTGTTCGACAAGGGCCGGGGCCCCGGCGGACGCATGGCGACGCGGCGGGTGGAGGCGGGCGGCCATGTGCTGAATTTCGACCATGGCGCGCAATACCTGACCGCCCATGGCCCGGCCTTCGCCGCGGTGCTGGATGCGGCGCGGGCGCAGGAATGGCCGAGTGCCGGGCGCCATGTCGGCGTGCCGCGCATGTCCTCCGTGCCACGGGCGCTGGCGGAGGGCATGGATATCGACCTGATGCGCCACGTCACCGCCATCACCGGCGCGCCCGGCGCCTGGCAGGTGCATCACCTGGATGCCCGGCTGGTGCGCCCGGGCCACCCCTTCCCGACCCAGACGCCGGAGGTGGATGGCCCCTTCGAGGCGGTGGTGCTCGCTTTGCCAGCGCCGCAGGCCCAGGCGCTGCTGGCCGGCCCCGCGCCGCATCTGGCCGGTGTGCTGGAAGCAGTGCGCTTCGAGCCCTGCTGGTCGCTGATGCTGGCCTTCCCCGAACGCCTGGCCTTGCCCGACACGATCCGCGATGCCGGCCCGATCGGCTGGGCGGCGCGCGACAGTTCCAAACCCGGCCGCGATGCCAGCCTGGAGCTTTGGGTCGTGCAGGCCGGCCCCGCCTGGTCCCGCGCCAAGCTGGAACTGACGGCGGAGGCGGCGGCGGCGGCGCTGCTGGCCGAATTCGCCCAGGCCACCGGCCAGGTGCTGCCGACACCCTATTTCAGCGCGGCGCATCGCTGGCGCCATGCGCTGGTGGAAACGCCGCTCGGCGCGCCCTGCCTCTGGGATGCGCAGCTCGGCCTGGGTGCGGCCGGCGACTGGTGCATCGGCGCCCGGGCCGAGGCGGCGGTGGACAGCGCCGCGGCGCTGGTCGCCGCCATCCGGAGCACATGAGCAGCGGGCCAGAACTGGCGGAAGTGCTGGCGGAGGCCTTTCGGCTGTTGGCTCGCGGCGTCGCCGATCGCCGGCACCCTTTCCACAGGCCGACCCTGGCCACGATCGGCCTTGATGGCATGCCGCAGGCCCGGACGGTGGTCCTGCGCCGCTTCGACCCGTTGCGCCGCCAGTTGCGCCTTTATACCGACAGCCGCGCCGCCAAGGCGGCCGAGTTGGCAGCCTTCCCCTGGGCGGCGCTGCATGGCTATGACCCGGACGGCCAGTTGCAGCTTCGGCTGCGCGGCCGGGCCAGCCTGCATCAGGATGATGCGGAGGCCGATGCCGCCTGGGCGTCCAGCCCTGCCGGAAGCCGCGCGCTCTACGCCATCAGCCCCGCCCCTGGCACTGCCTGCGCCGCACCACCGCCGGCACCGCAGGACAGCGAGGGCGGGCGGCCGCATTTCTGCCTGATGGTGCTGGAATTGACCCGGCTGGAATGGCTGCATCTGGCCACCGGGGGCCATCGCCGCGCCCGCTTCGACTGGCCCGGCGATGGCGCCCACACCGCCACCTGGCTGGTGCCCTAAGGACCGACATGACCTCCCCCGACGCGATCACCGCCGAAATTCTCCGCCAGACCGCCGCGCGCGGGACTGACAAAAGCATCTGCCCGAGCGAGGTGGCCAAGGCCCTGGAACCGCAGGAGGACGCCTGGCGGCGGCTGATGGGGCCGGTCCGCGCCGCCGCCATCCGCCTGGCCCGCGCCGGGCAGGTGGAGGTGCTGCGCAAGGGCAAGCCGGTGTCGCCTGAGACCGAGATCCGTGGCGTCATCCGCCTGCGCGCGGCCCCGCCGAAAGGGGACGCCCCATGAGCACCCGCCTGTCCATGGCCAGCCTGGCGCTGCTGCGCGGCCCCGGCACCGCCGGCCTGCCGCCGGCCGAGCCGGTGGATTTCGCCCGGCTGGTGCTGCCCGCCTCCCCCAATGCCGCGCTGCTCGCCCCGCCGGGCGTCACCAGCCAGCCGCATGTCAGCCTGCCGTTGCTGGCAGTCTCGCCCGAGGCCGCCTGGGCGGCGCTGCGCATGCTGGGGGAAGGCCAACGGCGTTGCTGGAAGATGGCGGAATGGCCGGAGCGGCGGCAGGTGCAATGGGTGGACCGCACCCGCCTCGTCGGCTTTCCTGACCTGGTGAATGGCCAGGTGGTGCCGCTGGTCGGCGGCTCCGGCGTTTTCCTGTATTCGCGCAGTCTGCTCGGCTATTTCGATTTCGGCGTGAATCGCCGCCGACTCCTCGCCTGGCGCGCCAGGCTGGAGGAGGCGCTGCGCGCCGTGTGAACGCCCTCCCACACCGGATCCTGCCCCAATGCGCCGCCTCGGCTCCTTCCTGCATGACGCCTGGGCGCTGACGCGCCCCTACTGGACCAGTGAGGAAAAGGCGCGCGCCCGGCTGCTGCTGGCGGCGGTGGTGGTGCTGAACCTGTCGCTGGTGGGCATGACGGTGGTGCTCACCTATTGGCAGCGGGCCTTCTACAACGCGCTGGAGGCCAAGGATTCCGGCACCTTCTGGTCGCTGATCTTCCTGGGTGGGGAGGCCGACGGCACCTGGTTCCCGGGCTTCACCGTGGTCGCGGTGGCCTATATCCTGATTGCGGTCTACCAGCTCTATCTGCGCCAGGCCCTGCAGATCCGCTGGCGCCGCTGGCTGACGCGGGACTATCTGGACGACTGGCTGGCCGACCGTGCCTATTACCGCATCGCCCTGACCGATCCCGGCACCGACAATCCCGACCAGCGCGTGGCCGATGACCTGCGGCTGTTCGTGGACGACACGCTCACCCTGGGGCTCGGGCTGATGAACAGCGTGGTGACGCTGTTCTCCTTCATCCTGGTGCTCTGGTCGCTGTCGGGGCCGCTGGAGGTCTTCGGCGTCTCCATCCCCGGCTACATGGTCTGGGTGGCGCTGATCTATTCGGCGCTCGGCACCTGGCTGGCGCATCTGATCGGCCGGCGGCTGATCGGGCTGAACTTCCTCCAGCAGCGGGTGGAGGCGGATTTCCGCTACGCTTTGGTGCGCTTCCGCGACAATGTAGAGGGCGTGGCGCTGCATGGCGGAGAGGCCGACGAGAAGCGCGGCCTGCTGACCCGCTTCCAGGCCCTGGCGGAGAACTGGTGGGCGATCATGACCGCCACCAAGCGGCTGACCTTCTTCACCGCCGGCTATTCCCAGGTGGCCAGCATCTTTCCCATCGTGGTGGCGGCGCCGGCTTATTTCGCAGGGCGCATCCCGCTCGGCGGGCTGATCCAGACCAGCAGTGCCTTCGGCCAGGTGCAGGGCGCACTCTCCTGGTTCGTCGATTCCTACGCCCGGCTCACCGAATGGCGCGCGACGGTGGAGCGGCTGACCGGCTTCCGCCGCGCGATCGCCACCGCGCGCGCCACCGCCAGCGGCCCGCGGCCGGTCGCCGGGCCGGATGTGGCGGTGACGCTGGAGGGGGTGACGCTGTCCCTGCCCGATGGCCGGGTGCTGATCCAGGATGCCGCGCTGCGGCTGGAGAAGGGCGAGGCCGTGCTGATCTCCGGTGCTTCCGGCAGCGGCAAGTCCACCCTGTTCCGGGCGCTGGCGGGCATCTGGCCCTATGGCCAGGGCGCCGTGCATATGCCGGCAGGCACCCGCGCGCTGTTCCTGCCGCAGCGCCCCTACCTGCCGCTGGGCAGCCTGCGCCGCGCCGTCTGTTATCCGCTCGACGCCGCATCGGTGCCGGAGGACGCGGTGCGGGAGGCGCTGGAGGCGGTGGGCCTCGGCCATCTGCGGGACCGGCTGGATGTGGAGGATGCCTGGGACCGGCGCCTTTCGGGCGGGGAGCAGCAACGGCTCGCCTTCGCCCGGGCGCTGATCGCGAAGCCCGATTTCCTGTTCCTGGACGAGGCGACGGCCAGCCTCGATCCGGCGGCCGAGGCGGCGCTGTACCGGCTGGTGGCGGAACGGCTGCCGGGGGTGGGCATGCTGTCCATCGCCCATCGCCCGGCCGTCGCCGCCTTCCACGGCCGCAGCTTGCGGGTGGCAGAAGGGCGGCTGGCAGCCGGCGAGGCGTAGCGGACCTCCCGAGTCAGCCTTCGAAGCCGCGCATCGTCGCCACGAGCTGATCCAGCGCGGTGCCCCAGCCCTGGTGGAAGCCCATGGCGGCGTGGCGGTCGCGGTCCTCCGGCGTGCGGTGCATCGCCAAAGCGGTGTAGCGGGTGCCGCCTTCCACCGGCTCCAGGGTGATGGTCGCGGTGAAGAAGGGCTCCGGCGCCGGGCGGAAGCCGGGCAGCAGGGCATCGGTGAAGGTCAGGCGGCGCTCCTCCTCCACCTCCAGCCAGCAGCCGGGGCTGTCCATCCGCTCGCCATTGGGGCCTTCCATGACGGTGCGGAAGATGCCGCCGGGGCGCAGGTCAATCTCCGCCGCCGTGGTGCGCCAGGGGGCCGGGGTGAACCACTTCACCAGATGCTCCGGCCGGGTCCAGGCCAGCCAGACCAGGCGGGGCGGCACCGGCACGATGCGGGTCAGCACCAGGTCGAGCGGGGATTCGTCAGCCATTCTCTTGCTCCTTCAGGGTCAGGACATAGGCGTCCAACTGGTCCAGCCGCGCCTCCCACACCGCGCGCTGGCGGCTGAGCCAGGCCTCGGCCTCCCGCACCGCCTCGGGGCGCAGGTGGCAGATGCGCTGGCGGCCCTGCTTTTCCGTGGCGATCAGTCCGCCGCGTTCCAGCACCCGCAGATGCTGCAACAGGGTCGGCATGGCCATGCGGATCGGCGTTTCGATCTGGCCGACGGCGGCCGGCCCCTGGGCCAGCCGGGCCAGGATGGCGCGGCGGGTGGGATCGGCCAGAGCATGGAAGGCGTGGTCCAGTTGGTTAGTCATGTGACTCACCATAACGACCTGCCGCGCCTGCGCAAGATCACTTAATCGTCTGGTTGTGTTTTGCCAGAGCCTTGCGAGCCGCGCCCCATCATGCAATGTTATATTATAACATTCTCAGGCCACCCATGCTGATCGAAGGCTTCTGCCCCGCCGCCGGCCCCGGCAACCTCGCCAGCCCCCTGCCCGCCGTACTGGCCGGCATCGTCCGGCCGGGCACCCATATCGCCATCTGGCCCCGCACCCTGCCCGGCCCGCTGATGCGCGACCTGGGCAAACTCGCCGCCCGCGCGCCCTTCACCGCGACGGCCGAGGACACGCCGGAAGCCGCGCTGGATGCGCTGGTGGCGGCACTGCCGGGGCCTGCGCCGCTCGACCTGTTCCTCGACATGCTGCACCTGGCGACGGTCTTCACCCAGATCGCCGGCGCGCCCCGCCTGCGCATGCGGCTGGAGGCGATCGACGGACCCGGCTGCCATCTCTGGCATGCCGATGCGGTGGGGCTGCGGCTGCTCTGCACCTATCGCGGCGCGGGCACCGAATGGCTGGCCAGGCCGGGCGGCGCGCAGGCGGCGCGGCTGCTGAACCGCGCCGGTAGTCCCGGCCTCCCCATCCAGCGCCTGGGCACCGGCGACGTCGCCCTGATGAAGGGCGAGGCCTATCCGGGCAACCAGGGCGCCGGCTGCATCCACCGCGCCCCGCCCCGCACCCCCAAGGCGCCACCGCGCCTGCTGCTCTGCCTCGATGAAGCCGGACGGATTCCCCTCGAATGAACAAGCTTCCCGTCACCGTGCTTTCCGGCTTCCTCGGCGCCGGCAAGACCACGCTGCTGAACCACATCCTCGCCAATCGCGAGGGCCGTCGCGTCGCCGTCATCGTCAATGACATGTCGGAGGTGAATATCGACGGCGCGCTGGTCGCCAATACCGGCACGCTCTCCCGCACCGAGGAGCGGCTGGTGGAGATGTCGAATGGCTGCATCTGCTGCACGCTGCGCGAGGACCTGATGCAGGAGGTGACGAAGCTGGCCGCGGAGGGCCGCTTCGACGCGCTGCTGATCGAAAGCACCGGCGTCGGCGAGCCCATGCCCGTCGCCGCCACCTTCGACTTCCGGACGGAGGAGGGGTTTTCCCTGTCCGATGTCGCGCGGCTCGACACCATGGTGACGGTGGTCGATGCCCAGGCCTGGCTGCGCGACTATGCCTCCGCCGACAGCCTCGCGAAACGCGGCCAGGCGACCGGGGAGGAGGATACGCGGCTGCTGGTCGACCTGCTGGTCGAGCAGGTGGAATTCGCCGATGTGCTGGTGCTGAACAAGGCCGACCTGGTCAGCGAGGAAGACCTCGGCCGCCTCTCCGCCCTGCTCGCCACCTTCAACCCCCGCGCCGAGATCATCGCCAGCACCGAAGGCCGCGTGCCGCTGCACCATGTGCTGGACTCGGGAAAATTCGACTTCACCCAGGCGAGCCAGGCGGCCGGCTGGTCGCAGGCCCTGGCGGGCGGGCATCTGCCGGAGTCCGAGGAATTCGGCATCGCCAGCTTCGTATGGAAGGCCCGCCGGCCGCTGCACCCCGCCCGCTTCAAGCGGCTGGTCGAGGGGCCGCTGCCCGGCGTGGTGCGGGCCAAGGGGTTCTTCTGGCTGGCGACGCGCATGCCCTGGGCGGGGTCCTGGCAATTGGCCGGCGCCGTCGGGCGGCATGAGGCGGCAGGCTTCTGGTGGGCCGCCACCGACCCCGACCGGTGGCCGGAGGACCCCGGCTGGCACGCCGGCGTGCGGGCGAACTGGCAGGAACCCTTCGGCGACCGCCGGCAGGAGATCGTCTTCATCGGCATCGGGATGGACGAGGCCGGGTTGCGACGCCAGTTGGATGCCTGCCTGCTGACGGAGCGGGAGATGAAGGGCGGCCCCAAGGCCTGGACGAGGCTCGAGGACCCCTTTCCAGGCTGGCGCCAGGGGTAGCGCCGACCGCTACCGGAGCCGTTACCACCGCGCGAGGTATCGCAACCCGGCACAACCTTGTCCGCGCCGCAATTGCTGGCTACCCGGGGAGGGTCACGCAGGGACACCCCAATGCCGTCCAGCAACGCGCCCGCACACCCCCCCCAGCTTCCGGCAGCGGATGTCACCGACGATCTCTGGCGCTGGATGGGTGAAGTGGCCCTGCCCTTCTGGGCAACGCAGGGCCTCGACCCGGAAACGGGGCTGTTCTGGGAGCGGATGACGGCCGATGGCGCGCCGGACCGCGCCGCGCCGCGCCGCATCCGGGTGCAGGCGCGGCAGATCTACAGCCTCGCCCATGCCGCGGTGCTGGGCCTCTATCCGCAGGGCACAGCGCTGGCGCTGGGCGTCTTCGACCGATTGCTGGACGCGGCGGAAGCGCCGGATGGCGCGCCCGGCTTCGTCCAGGCGCTGGCGCCGGATGGCGCGGTGCAGGATGCGACGCGCGACGCCTATGACCACGCCTTCCTGGTGCTGGCCTTCGCCTGGCTTTCGAAGGCCAGCGGCGCGCCGCGCGTGGCGGCGGCGCTGGAGCGCTGCCTGGCCTTCGTCGACCAGGGGCTCGGCGCCGCGGATGGCAGCCTTTACGAATCCGTGCCGCGCCGCCTGCCACGCCGGCAGAATCCGCAGATGCACTGGTTCGAATCGGTGCTGGCCCTGATGGAGCTGGGCCATCCCGGCGCCGCGGCCCGCGCCGCGACGGCGCGCCGCCTCTTCGATGAAAAGCTGTATCACCGCCCGACGCGGACCATCGGCGAGTATTTCGCCGAGGACTGGCACCCCCTGCCCGATGCCGCCGCGCGGATCGTGGAGCCGGGGCATCTGGCGGAATGGAGCTGGCTGCTGCGCCGGCACGATGCGCTGGCCGGCCTGCCGCCCTGCGCCGAGGCGGCCGATCTGTTTCAGGCCGCCTTGCGCTGGGCCCAGCCCGCCACCGGCCTGCTGGTGGATGAGGTGGATCGCGACGGCCCGGTGCTGCGCGGCACCAGCCGCATCTGGCTCCAGACCGAATTGGTGAAGGCCCGGCTGGCCATGGCGGAGGAGGGTGGTGCGGCGGAGCGCGAGGCCGCGATCGCCGCGCTGACCACGATGCGCGACCATTTTCTCGGCAAGCCCTGGCCCGCCGGCTGGATCGACCAGCTCGATGCGGCGGGCCGTCCGGTGCCCGGCCCGGTGCCCGCCAGCATCCTGTATCACGTCTTCGTCGCGGTCGCGGAAGCCAAGCGGATCTTCGGGATGTCCCCGGTCTAGACGGTTGCCATCACCGGGCGCGAGGGCTGCGCTCTCACGCCGGCCAGCCCGACCAACTGCTCGAGCCCTTCCTTGTCGGCCAGCAGCGCCGCCTTTTCGGCGCGTGTCAGCCCGGCCAGCGCCTCCTCCAGCGTCTTCGCCTCCGCCGCCTTGGCACGGCCGACCACCAGATTAGGGTCCAGCGGGTCGAGGCGCGGGCGGCGCGGCGGCGGCAGCATCGCCTGATGCGCCGCGCGCAGCGCGGGATCCGTGGCGAGCCGGCGCACCGCTTCCGTATCCTCCGCCTCCGCCTGCCATTGCCGGCGGAAGGTGACGGCGCGGTCGAGCACGGCGGGCGGTGCCGCCTCCTCCGGGATCGCCAGAAGGCCGATCCGCCGCAGCAAGGCGGGGCTGCGCGCGGTCCAGGCCGCCAGCGGCACGGCCAAGGCCAGGCCCAAGGTCACCGGCAGCATCCACAGCGCCAGATAGGGCGAGACGAGCCAGGAGGCGATGCCGAACAGCAGGCCGAACAGCGTGTGGCGCCAGTAGAGCCGGAACACGGCCCGCATCGGCAAATGGCCATCATCGCGCTGCTGCGGCTGCCAGCCGGAATCGCGGCCGAGCAGGATGGAGACCACATCGGCGCTTTGCGTCAGCATCGTCACCGGGGCCAGCAGACCTGCGACCACCGTCTCCACCAGCATCGACAGGAAGGACCGCACCGGGCCGCCGATGCCGTCGCGATCGCGCTGCCGCAACAGCATCAGCCCCCAGGCGAGCAGCTTCGGCACCAGCAGCAGCGCCATGGTGCCGATGAACAGCCACATCGCCCGCACCGGATCGACCACCGGCCAGTCCGGAAACAGCGAGGGGCCGGCGGGGAAATAATTCGGGCGGATGAAGCGCACCTCCAGCGCGCCGAACACCCCCACCACCAGGAACAGCAGCCAGAGCGGCGCGGTGATGTAGCTGCCGATGCCGGTGAACAGGTGCAGCCGGCTGATCGGATGCAGCCCGCGCGCCGGCAGCACTGCCGCATGCTGAAGATTGCCCTGGCACCAGCGACGGTCACGCACCGCGAGGTCGGTGAGCGAGGGCGGGCTTTCCTCGTAGCTGCCCTGCAGGGTCGGCACCATGTGGATCGCCCAGCCGGCACGCCGCAGCAGTGCGGCCTCGACGAAGTCATGGCTCAGGATATGGCCGCCGAAGGGCTTGCGGCCGCGCAGCGTCGGTAGCCCGGCATGGGCGGCGAAGGCACGGGTGCGGATGATCGCGTTGTGGCCCCAGTAATTGCCCTCCGCCCCATGCCACCAGGCGATGCCGGCGGCGATCATCGGGCCATAGACCCTGCCGGCGAATTGCTGCATCCGGGCGAAGAAGGACTTGCCGCCGACGATCACCGGCAGGGTCTGGATCAGCCCGACATCGGGGTGGGATTCCATCGCCGCCGCGATACGGACCAAGGCGTCGCCCTCCATCACGCTGTCGGCGTCGAGGATGAGCATGGACGGATAGGAGGCGCCGAAGCGCTGCACCCATTCGGCGATGTTGCCAGCCTTGCGTTCCGTGTTCTTCGGGCGGCGACGGTAGAAGATGTGGTCGTGGTCGCCGGTGCGCTCGCGCAGCGCCAGGAAGGCCGCTTCCTCCGTCACCCAGGCATCCGGATCGGTGGTGTCGCTCAGGATGAAGATGTCGAAATGCGCGCCGCGCCCGGTGGCGGCAAGGCTTTCATGGATCGCCTGGAGCCCGGCCATCACCCGCTCCGGCGGCTCGTTGTACACGGGCATCAGCAGCGCGGTGCGGCTGGCAAGTTCGGGCAATGGGGCCGCCGCATCGATGCCGAGACGCCGGCCACCGCCCGCCAGCAGGCTGCCGAAGCCGCAAAGCGCGCTGATGAAGGACAGCGCGATCCAGCCGAACAGGGCGATGAACAGCAGCAACAGGATGATCTGCAGGGCGGTGGGCCGGCGGATATCCAGCGCCAACCCCATCTCATGCGCGGCGAAGGCGGTCAGCAGCACCGAACCGCCCAGCACCAGCACGCGCCGCCAAGCCATGCCGCCCGGCGCGGAGGGGCGCGAGGTCGGCCCGGGCTCCGGCATGCGGCGCAGCGACTGCACCGGCATCTCCAGTGGCGCCGGCTCCGGCAGCGCGTGCCAGCCGGGCGGCGGCGATCCGGCTACGCCGTCCATCGATACAGCCAGGTCTCGGTCAGGGGCTGGTCGCCGATCTTCAGCACGACGCGCAGTTCCACCAGCCGCGCCGAGCCTGGCGCCAATTCGAAATGCACGCGCCAGCCGCCATTCTGCGGATTGCGCTGCACCACCGGGTTGCGGATTTCGCCGGCGCTGTTCGAAAGCTCCATCGTCGGCGTCACATCCGGCGGAACCTCGCCCGCCTTGCCGCCGGCCACATCGAGCACGAACAGACGCCCGCTGCGCCCCGCGGCACCCAGCCGCGTCTCGGTGAACTGCGCCAGATCCCGGTTGCCGGGGAAGACCGGCAGCCAGTGCAGGCGATAGACGAAATTGTATTCCTGCCCGGCCCGCATCGGCTGCTCGGGCCGCCAATAGGCGACGATGTTGTCGTGGATCTCGCCATCCGTGGGGATTTCCACGAGCTGGACGCGCCCCGGCCCCCAATCGGAAATCGGCTCCACCCAGAGGCTCGGCCGGCGCTCATACAGCGCCTCCAGGTCATTGTAGCCGAGGTAGTCGCGTCGCCGCTGCATCAGGCCGAAGCCGCGCGGATTGACCTCGCTGAAATCGCTGATCTGCAGGTCGCGCGGATTGTGCAGCGGCCGCCACAACTGTTCGCCGCGGGAGGTGGCGATCATCAGCCCGTCGGAATCATGCACTGCGTTGCGGTAGTCGTTCACGCCCTCCCGGTCATTGGGGGCGAAGAAGAACATGCTGGTCAGCGGCGCGATGCCTGCCGCCGTCACCTCCACGCGCGGGAACATCGCGGCCTGCACGTCGAAGACGGTGTGGTCGCCGGGGCGAATGGTGAAGCGAAAGGCGGCGGTCGCGCTCGGGCTGTCGAGCAGCGCATGGACCACCACGGAATTGGCGCCGGCATGCGGGCGTTCCAGCCAGAAGGCGCGGAACAGCGGAAACTCCTCGCCCGCCGCATCCGCCGTCTTGATGGCGAGGCCGCGGGCCGACAGCCCATAGAGCAGTCCCCGCCCGACCGCCCGGAAGTAGGAGGCGCCGAGGAAAGCACAGAGCTCGTCATAGATGCCCTGGGTGTTCAGCGGGTTGTGGATGCGGAAGCCGGCATAGCCGAAATCGGCGCCTGGCGGCGCGCGGTCGCCCAATGTGAAGGCGCCGGGATCATAGGGGATCGGGCGCGCCTGGCGCTCCACCACCTCGAACATCTCGACCTTCTGGGCATAGAGGAAGCCGCGATGGAAGAGCTGCACCCGGAAACCCAGATCCTGGCCTTGCCAGAGGCTGCGTTGCGGATCGAAGCGCAGCGTGCGGTAGTCGTCATAGCTGAGATCGGTGAAGGCGCGTGGCAGTGAGGAGTTCGGCGCGCGATAGTCGCGGCTGGCCAGGTCGCGCGCCATGTCGCGCACGGTGCCGTCGCTGAAGGGCTGTCCGGGTCGGGCGGCGGGCTGCGCCTCCACCTCCTCCCGCGTGTCACGCAGGAACAGGGCAGAGCCGGCGAGAGCGGCAAGAGCGGTTCGGCGTCGCAATTGAGCCCCCATTCGGCGCGGGTGGATGGTTGCGGGCGCCGGGCCTGTCATGGCCCCGCAAGCCCGCGTCGCCCTGCTAACGGAATGCGGCATGGGCGGTTGCATAGTCTGTCTGGCAGCGCACAAAAAAACGGGCGGGGGATGACCCCGCCCGCTTCAGCCCTGCAAGGGCCGGCTGGTCAGGCCACGTCGCCCGGCCGGCGCAGTGCCGGGTCATTGGCGAGCGGCAGCTCGCCCGGCGCGCGGATCGGCGCGGTATGGCCGACCGGGTTGCGTGCCGGGTCCACCGCCGGATCCCAGCCGCTGCTGCGCCATTCCTGCTGGCGGGCATCCATGTCGATCGGGCCGTGCTGCTCTAGGATTCGCTCGGCCTCCGCGGCGCGGCTCTCATCGGTTCGCACCGCCACCAGATGACCGCCACGGCGCAGCCCCTCGGAATAGGTGGTGGCGTGTTCCTCGCCCACACCGGCCGAGACCAGCCCACCGATCAGACCGCCCGAGGCGGCGCCGACACCGGCACCGGTCAGGGCGGCGACAAGCCAGCCCGCGGCCACCAGCGGGCCGACGCCCGGGATCGCCAGGGCACCGATGCCGGCCAGAAGGCCCGCGCCGCCACCCAGGACCGTGCCGAGCGAGGCGCCGGTCGCCGCGCCTGTCTTGGTCGGGGCCTCAGCGGTGCCATCCGGATGCCGCGTGCCCACATCCGCGGCGGCGGCGCGACCGGGCGTGCCGGGCAGGTCGTCACGCACGGTCTCGCCGGCGCTGCCCATATAGGTGATGTCTTCATGCTTGAAGCCGGCGGCCTCGAGGCTGGCGACCGCGGCATGCGCGGTGGTGGAGCTGTCGAAAAGCCGGGCAATGGTACGGATTGTCATAAGCGCGTTTCCTGTCGTTGTTGATGATGGGTTCGTCAGGCTCACGGCGTCGCGACGATGTTGCCCTGGAAGTCCATGCCGACGCCGGTCTGCTGACCGTTGCGCATGGCTCGGCCGCGCCAGATGCCACGATCGTCCAGGGTCAGCCCCTGCACATCGGCGAAGCCGGCGTCACCCATGCGGGAACGGGCCTGGCCCTCGGTGAAGGAATTGGCCCCCTCCTCCAGCGCGCCCTGGCGGGCCGTATCGCCGCCACCCTGGACCGGCGCCGTCGGCGTGGTGGTGCCGGTGCTGGGCGCGGCGCCGGGTGCGGGCGTGGTGGGCTGGGTCGCGCCCGGCAGACCGCCGCCGGCCCGACCCGGATCGGACGGTGTCGCGCCCGGGCTGGTCTGGCCCATCTGCGAGGACGGGGCGCGCGCGCCACCCATGCCGGGCGCCTGGTTGGCCTGGCTGCCCTGCGGCATCGGCGTCGGATTGGTCTGGGCTGCCGGCGCACCCGGGGTCTGGCCGGACGTACCCTGCTGCGCCATGGGCTGGCCCGTCGGGCCGACATTCGGCGTGGTCGCGCTGGGCGAGGTGCTTTGCGCGAAGGCGGCGCCAGCGAGGCCGAGGGATGCGACAAAAGCGCCCACGAGGGCGGTGTGACGTGTCGTCATGGTGGTTCCTCCGTAATTCTGATCGGGTGTGATGCACCCATGCTGTTCAGAACGCGGAAGATGGCCGAGTGTTCATACTGCCGCCGAGACGGTCGCGCACAGCGGCGCGAGCGGCGAGCCGGCGATGGGTCAGGGCCCGGCGATGGCCAGCGCCGCATTGGCGTAGCGTGGGTCCTCCGTCACCTCCGCGCCGAGCCAGTCGGGCAGCGGCGGTTCGGTGGTTTCGTCCGGCAATTCGACTTCCGCCAGCACCAGCCCCGCCAGGCGGGCGGGCGCCTCGAAGACATCGACGGTCCAGAGGTGGCCGGCATGCGGTACCTCGTGGCGGGTCTTGGCCAAAGGCGGCGTCAGGCAAAGCGCCAGCATCGATTCGGCCTCGGCGACCGGCACTTCATATTCGAATTCCGCCCGCACCAGCCCGCCCGGCCCCTTGATGGTCAGGAAGCCGCGCGGCCCGGCGATGCGCACCCGCACCACGGGCGCGCCTTTGCCCGGCGCCGAAAGGTAGCCCTGGCGCATCGGCACGCCCGGGCCGGCCACCGCCGCGCGCCACCCCTGCCCCGTCACCAGGAACTTGCGCTCGATCTCGATACCCATGCTGCTTTGTCCTGTGGCGCCCGGCTCCCACTACCACTCGGGAGGGGAAGCGCCCACATTCGCGGCGCCATGAACATCCTGACCCCCGTCGAGTTCTTCCCGCAGAAGCGCCCCGCGCCTGCCCCCGGCACGCCGCTGCGCGTCGTTTCCCCCTATGAGCCGAATGGCGACCAGCCGACGGCCATCGCCACGCTGCTGGACGGGCTGGCGAAGCAGGAGCGGGACCAGGTGCTGCTGGGCGTCACCGGCTCCGGCAAGACCTTCACCATGGCCAAGGTGATCGAGGCGGTGCAACGGCCGACGCTGATCCTGGCGCCGAACAAGACCCTGGCGGCGCAATTGTACGGGGAGATGAAGTCCTTCTTCCCCGACAACGCCGTGGAGTATTTCGTCAGCTACTACGACTACTACCAGCCGGAGGCCTATGTGCCCCGGACCGACACCTACATCGAAAAAGACGCGCAGATCAACGAGCAGATCGACCGCATGCGCCACTCCGCCACGCAGTCGCTGCTGGAGCGGTCCGATGTGGTGATCGTCGCCTCCGTCTCCTGCATCTACGGTATCGGCTCGGTCGAGACCTATTCGCGCATGGTGGTGAAGCTGGAGCGCGGCGGGAAGATCGAGCGCGACGTGCTGATCAAGGGCCTCGTCGAACAGCAATACCGCCGCAACGACAGCGCCTTCCAGCGTGGCACGTTTCGTATCCGCGGTGAAACGGTGGATATCTGGCCGTCGCAGCTGGAGGACCGCGCCTGGCGCGTCAGCCTGTTCGGCGACGAGATCGACGGGCTGAAGGAATTCGACCCGCTGACCGGGGAGATCACGGGCGATCTCGACCGCGTCGCGATCTACGCCAACAGCCACTACGTGACGCCGCGGCCGACGATGCAGCAGGCGATCATCAGCATCAAGGCGGAGCTGAAGGAACGGCTGGCGGAGTTGCACGCGGCCGGCCGGCTGCTGGAGGCGCAGCGCCTCGACCAGCGCACCACCTTCGACATCGAGATGCTGGAGACCACCGGCGTCTGCAAAGGCATCGAGAACTATTCGCGGTATCTCACCGGCCGCAAGCCGGGCGAGCCGCCGCCCACGCTGTTCGAATATCTGCCCGAGAATGCGTTGCTGGTGGTGGATGAAAGCCACGTCACCGTGCCGCAGATCGGCGGCATGTACCGCGGCGACTTTGCGCGCAAATCCGTGCTGGACGAATTCGGCTTCCGGCTGCCGTCCTGCAAGGACAACCGGCCCCTCAAATTCGAGGAATGGGACGCCTACCGCCCCACCACCGTCTTCGTCAGCGCGACGCCGGGGCCCTGGGAGATGGAGCGCACCGGCGGCGTCTTTGCCGAGCAGGTGATCCGCCCGACCGGCCTGGTGGACCCGGTGACGGAAATCCGCCCCGTCGAGGGCCAGGTGGACGACCTGCTCGCCGAGTGCCGCAAGGTGACCTCCGAAGGCGGCCGCATCCTGGTGACGACGCTGACCAAACGGATGGCGGAGGATCTGTCCGAATACATGACGGAGACCGGCATCCGCTGCCGCTACCTGCATTCGGACGTGGACACGCTGGAGCGCATCGAGATCATCCGCGACCTGCGCCGCGGCGTCTTCGACGTGCTGATCGGCATCAACCTGCTGCGCGAGGGTCTCGACATTCCCGAATGCTCGCTGGTTGCGATCCTGGATGCGGACAAGGAAGGCTTCCTGCGCTCCACCACCGCGCTGATCCAGACCATCGGCCGCGCCGCGCGCAATGTGGAAGGCCGCGTCATCCTCTATGCCGATGTGATGACGGAAAGCATGAAGCGCGCCCTGGGCGAAACCGCCCGCCGCCGCACCAAGCAGCAGGAATGGAACGCGCTTCACGGCATCACGCCGACCAGCATCCGACGCGAC
Organism: Falsiroseomonas oleicola; assembly: GCF_019029495.1. GTDB lineage: Bacteria > Pseudomonadota > Alphaproteobacteria > Acetobacterales > Acetobacteraceae > Falsiroseomonas > Falsiroseomonas oleicola. The sequence goes on along the minus strand of NZ_JAERQM010000004.1, from coordinate 416,668 downwards.
ATCTCCGACGTGCTGCAATCGGTCTATGAGCAGGATTACGTAACGGTGGAGGCGGTGGAGGGCGACAGCACCGCCAACTTCGTCGGCAAGGATATCGGCGCCAGCATCGCGGAGCTGGAAAAGCGCATGCGCGCCGCCGCCGCCGACCTGGAATTCGAGGAGGCCGGCCGGCTGCGCGACGAGATCAAGCGGCTGGAGGCGCTGGAGCTTGGCCTGACGCCGAACATGGCCGGACGTTCGCTTCAGGACAGCGCGCCACGGCCCGGCGCGAATGGCAAGGGCCGGGCGAAGCAGGACTGGAAGCCGAAGCCGATGGGGCCCGGCGGCGGCGGCTACGACCCGAACAAGGCCAAGGGCGGGCGCGGCCGCCGGCGCTGAGGCTCACGCGCGCTTGATCGGCTGTGGCGGAGACAAGGCAGGCGCCGCCGCATGGGCGCCTCAGCCGGGCGGCTTATTCCCCGCAGTGCAACTGACGGAGGAACACCCTCATGCGGGCAACTCGTGGTCTGGTCCGGTTGGCGCTGGCCAGCGCTCTCATCATCCCCCTCGCGGCCTGTGACGGGATGTCGCGGCGCGAGCAGCGTGCGCTCTCCGGCGGCGCGATCGGCGCGGCGGGCGGCGCGGCGGTGGGTGCGCTGACCGGCGGCTCCGCCGTGACGGGCGCGCTGATCGGCGGTGCCGGTGGCGCCGCGGTGGGCGCGCTGACCGGTGGCGGCGGCAGGCGCCGGTAAGGCTCAGCCGCGCGGCTGGTGGCGGCGTGCCAGCCGGCGCAGCGCGGCAGGGTCGAAGGCATCCGCCGTCGTGTCGATCAGGAACGGCAGACGGGCGCCCGGCGGGCGCAGGGTGATGGCGGTGGAAACGGTGCCACGGGCGACAAAGGCCCTGGCCTGGCCCGTGACGCTGATCCAGGGCAGCAGGTGCGGGCGGCGGCCCCAAAAGGCCAGCGTCTCCACCCGGATCCCCTCCGCCATCGCGTCGATCGCGGTGACGTAGAGGCTGCGATACAGCTCCAGTCCCAGGGCGATGGCGGCCAGGATCGGCGCCAGGATGGCCAGGGCCAGCGCGTCGCCCTCCGGCCAGATATGGGGCAGCGCCAGGGCGCCGAGGGCGAAGGCCAGCGCGGCCAGCGCGGCCAGCCAGGCGCCGTATTGCAGCCCGCGCACCCGCCGGAAACGGCTGTTGCGGTACAGCGCGGTCACCGCCCGAAGCCGATCCCGCATTCCGACAGCAGGCCGGAAACACTGCCCCGGGCGGATTGCGCGGCCTGCGCCACCCGCAACTGATCCTGCGGGGGCAGGCCCTGCATCAGGCAGGAACTGACCGCCACCGCCGAAAGACCACCTCCGATGGCGCAGCGCCCGGCGGCGGTGGCGATTCGCTGGCAGAATTCGCGCTTCTGCTGCGGTGTCTCCTGCTGCGTCCCTTGGGGCGCCAGCAGCCCCGGAATGGAAGGCGCAGTACGGCCGAGTCCGGGAACCCCCTGCGCCAGGGCCGGCGCCGTGCCCAGCAGCGCCATCACCGCCAAAGCCATCCGCATCGTCGCTTCCCCCACGCATGCGCCCAGGGAAGGCGCGCGCATGCTGGCGGTCAAGCATTGGCGGGTGGCGCGGCGCCCGCTATCTCCCGCCGCGCATGATCCCCTCCCTCATCCCCGAAGCGATTCCCCGCGCGGCCCTGGTCACCGGCGGGGCCAGGAGGCTCGGCCAGGCGATGGCGCTGGCCCTGGCCGAGGCCGGCTTCGACGTGGCGATCCATTTCGGCGGCAGCGCGGCGGAGGCGGCGGAGACAGTCGGCCGGATCGAAGCGCTCGGCCGCCGCGCCGTCGCCCTGCGCGCCGACCTGGCGCGGGAGGCGGAGGTGGCGCCGCTGCTCGGCCTGGCGAGCGCCGCCCTGGGGCCGATCGGCGTGCTGGTGAACAACGCCTCCACCTTCGAACGCGACGAATGGCACGACGCGACCCGGGAAAGCTGGGACCGGCATATCGAGGCCAATCTGCGCGCCCCCTTCGTGCTGTCCCAGGCCATGGCCCGTGCCCTTCCCGACCAGGCGGAGGGGGTCATCGTCAACCTGCTGGACCAGCGGGTCTGGTCGCTGACGCCGCATTTCATGTCCTATACCGTCTCCAAGGCCGGGCTCTGGACGCTGACCCAGACGCTGGCCCTGGCGCTGGCGCCGCGCATTCGCGTCAATGCCATCGGCCCCGGGCCGGCCATGCCCTCCCCGCGGCAGACGCAGGCGCAGTTCGACCGGCAATGCGCCTCCGTGCCGCTGCGCCACGGCACCGGGCCGGCGGAGGTCGCGCGCGCTTTGCTCGCCATCCTGTCGCTGCCCGCCATGACCGGGCAGATGCTCGCGCTCGATGGCGGGCAGCATCTGCAATGGGCGCCAACGCCGCTGGCGGGTGCCACGGAGATCGACGAATGATTCACGCCCCCCTCTATGCGCCCGATGCCGAGCGCGGCTACCGCGTGGTGTTCCTGCGGCGCATGGACCTGCTGGCGCGGCTGGGCATCCATCCGCATGAAAAGGCGGCGCCCCAGCGCATCGTGCTGAGCGTGGAGCTGGTGGTGCGCGACGATTCGGCGCCCGCCGCCATCGGGCCGGATGATTTTCGCCGCGTGGTGGACTACGCCCGGCTGGTGGAGACGGCGCGCGCGACGGTGGCGGAGGGGCATGTGCTGCTGGTGGAGACGCTGGCGGAGAAGGTCGCCATGGCCGCGCTGGCCGATGACCGGGTGCAGCGCGCCCGGGTCACGGTGGAAAAGCCCGATGCCTTCCCGGATGTCGAGACGGTGGGCGTGGTGGTGGAACGGACCCGCGCGACCCATATCGCCGAAGGCTGAGACCGGCCCCGCCGGAAGCAGCCTATGTCACCGGCAAAGTGCCTGACCCGGAGGCGGCCGCATAACTTTTCCACTGTGGTCACGCCTTCGAGAGCGCTCTTTGCCTGTCAACCGCGAAGTTCCGCTTGACCCCCAGAATCTATGTCTTGGAACATTAGATTTCATAAAAAACAATGACTTAGAAAAAACGCCCAAAAAGCGGGCAAGCTCTTGTGACTGGCGGATGACGGCCATTCGCCGGGGTTTCCCGCCAGTTGACCCACAGACTTATCCACATGTTTGGTGGAAAAATCATTTGGGAACGCGGTCCTGTCCAGCAGCACCTCTCCGCCCCCTCCGAGCATCACGATGACCGAGACGACCCCCTCCGAACCGCCCGAATCCACGCCCCCGCCTAGCGGCCTGGCGGTGATCGAACGGGCGCTGGAAACCCTGCCGCTGGCGCCGGGCGTCTATCGCATGCTCGATGCCAAGGGCGACGCGCTGTATGTCGGCAAGGCGCGCAGCCTGAAGCGGCGGGTGGCCGCCTATACCCAACTGCCCCGCCTGCCGGAGCGGCTGCGGCGCATGGTCTTCGAGACCCGGGCGATGGAGGTGGTGACCACCGGCAGCGAGGCCGAGGCGCTGCTGCTGGAAGCCAACCTCATCAAGAAGTTGCGGCCCCGGTTCAACATCGTGCTGCGGGATGACAAGTCCTATCCCTGGCTGGTGATGACGGAGGACCATCCCTGGCCGCAGATCGCCAAGCATCGCGGGGAACGCCGCAAGGGCGCCAGCTACTGGGGTCCCTTCGCCAGCGCCTGGGCGGTGAACCAGACCCTGACGGCGCTGCAGAAGGTGTTCCTGCTGCGCACCTGCCGCGACACCGTCTTCGACAGCCGCACCCGCCCCTGCCTGCTGCACCAGATCAAGCGCTGCTCCGCCCCCTGCGTCGAGCGCATCAGCCGGGAGGACTATGCGGCGCTGGTGCGCCAGGCGAAGGATTTCCTGGGCGGCGGGATTCCTTCCCTGCAACGCAAGCTGGCCACGGAGATGGAGGAAGCGGCGGAGCGCCTGGAATTCGAACGGGCCGCCAGCCTGCGCGACCGCATCCGCGGCCTGACCCACATCCAGGGCAGCGACCGGATCAACCTGGACGGCGTGAACGACGCCGATGTGGTGGCGCTGCACCAGATGGCCGGGCAGTCCTGCGTGCAGGTCTTCTTCTTCCGCGGCGGTCGCAACAACGGCAATCGGCCCTTCTTCCTGTCCCACGCCAAGGCGGAGCAGACGCCGGAGGAGGTGCTGGGCGCCTTCCTCGCCCAGCTCTACGACGACCTGCCGCCGCCTCCCCTGGTGCTGGTCAGCCATGAGCCGCGCGACTGCGCGCTGCTGGCGGAGGCGCTGACGCTCAAGGCCGGGCGCAAGGTGGAAATCCACCGGCCGCAGCGTGGTGAGAAGCGCGGCGCGGTGGAACATGCCGCGACCAATGCGCGGGAAGCCATCGAGCGCCGCATGGCGGAAGGCGCCGCCCAGGCCGACCTGCTGGCCGGCGTCGCCCGCATCTTCGACCTTCCCGCGCCGCCGGAGCGGGTGGAGGTCTATGACAACAGCCATATCATGGGCACCAACGCCTATGGCGTGATGATCGCCGCCGGCCCCTCCGGCTTCCTGAAATCGGCCTATCGCAAATACGCCATTCGCGGCGCCCCTGGCGTGACGCCTGCCGCCGCGCCGCGTGGCGGTGACGACTTTGCGATGATGCGGGAGGTGTTCGAGCGTCGCTTCGGCCGCGCCCTGAAGGAGGACCCCGGGCGGGAAAGCGAGGCCTGGCCCGACCTGGTGCTGATCGACGGCGGCGCCGGCCAGCTTTCGGCGGCGCGGGCGATCCTGGCGGAGCTGGGCGTGGACGACCTGCCCCTGGTCGCGATGTCCAAGGGGCCGGATCGCGATGCCGGGCGCGAATGGTTTCATCAATCAGGCCGGGACCCCATCCAGCTCCCGCCGCGCGATGCCGTGCTGTATTATCTGCAACGCCTGCGCGACGAGGCGCATCGCTTCGCCATCGCGACCCACCGCACCGGGCGGTCGAAATCCCTGGTGCGGTCGGAACTGGATGACGTGCCCGGCGTCGGTGCCGCGCTGAAGCGCAAGCTGCTGAACCATTTCGGCTCGGCGCGCGGCGTGCGCAATGCGGCGCTGACCGACCTGGAGAATGCGCCCGGGATCGGCCCGACCGTGGCGCGCCGCATCCATGGCCATTTCCACCCGGGCGCAGGGCCGGGTAGAGTGGCGGAAGGCTGAGCCGAGACCAACCCCGGATGACCATGTGCCGACCGACCTCCCCAACCTCCTGACCCTGTCGCGCATCGCGGCGATCCCTTTGCTGGTCGTGCTGGCCACGCTCGGCCATGACTGGAGCAATCTGGCCGCCTGCGCCGTCTTCTCGGCTGCGGCGATCACCGATTATTTCGATGGCAAGCTGGCGCGGTCGCGCCAGCAGATCAGCGATTTCGGCCGCATGCTGGACCCGATCGCCGACAAGCTGCTGGTCGGCGCGGCGCTGATGCTGCTGGCCGGCACCGGGGGCTTGAGCGATTTCGGGCTGTTTCCCGCAATTGTCATCCTGCTGCGGGAGATCCTGGTTTCCGGCCTGCGCGAGTATCTGGCCGGGCTGAAGATCGGCCTGCCGGTGACCAGCCTCGCCAAATGGAAGACCGGCTTCCAGATGGGGGCGCTCGGCGCGCTACTGGCCGGCGACAGCGGCGCCTCCGTCATCTGGCTGTCCTGGCTGCCGGTTTCCCTGATCGGGGAAGTGATGCTGCTGGCCGCGGCGATACTGACCTTGGTAACGGGTTGGGACTATCTTCAGGCCGGGCTTCGCCATGTCAGCCGTGCCAGCATCCCGCCGCCGGCAGAGTCGGCGCCAGCCCGGACCTTGCCGTGACAGACTCCGCTACACCCTTGAGACGTGCCATGCTGCGGCGCATCTTCTGCCCGAACCTCGCGAATACGGGAGCCGACATGGCCGCCGAACGTTACCGCCCAACCCTCCGCCGCGCCGCGAATTGCGCGCCGCTCCTGGCGCTGACCCTGCTGGCCGGCTGTTCCGGCAGCGGCATCGGCAGCACGCTTTCGGCGGGCTGGGAGCGCATCCGCTCGCCCTTCATGGGCTCGGCCAACGTCGTCACCGGCGACAGCCTGACCATCCAGCGCGTGCGCGGCGGCAATCCGGCGGTGGAACCGCTGGTGCCGGAATCCGGCGATGTCTGGCCGGGCCAGGAAGCCGCCCGGCCGACCATGATGGGCGGGCCGGATGAGGCGATGCGCAATATCCCCAGCTACCGCCCCAGCCTGATCGACGGCGCGCCGCCCGCCTCCTCCCCGGTGCCGACGCCGGGCGTGCGGCGCGGTTCCTCGACGCCGCCGGGGGCGCTCGGCGCGCCGGGTGAATTCCCGCGCAGCCCGGCCACCGCCGCACCGGCGGGCGCCTATAGCCCGCCGGGCGCGCGGCTGGAGGGACGATCGATGACCACACCCTCCGGCGGCCAGGTCACCGGCACCGGCGGCACGCCGCGCGTTCAGGGCTATACCGGGCCGCAGGGCGGCGGCGCGGTGATCCGCGACGGCAATGTGGAGACCTGGATCGGGCCGGATGGCCGCACCAGCACGCGGGTGGTGCCGAACTGAGAGGATCTGCCGGCTTGAAGCTCCTCTATTTCGCCTGGGTGCGCCAAAAAGTCGGTCTGGCCGAGGAGGAGATCGGGCTGCCGGAGGATGTGCGGGATGTGGCGGGGCTGGTCGCCTTCCTCGCCACCCGCAGCCCCGGCCATGCCGCCGCCTTCGCCGATCCGCGCCAGATCCGCGCCGCGGTGAACCAGGATTTCGCCAAGCCCGACCAGGCGGTGGCAGCGGGCGACGAGGTCGCATTCTTCCCGCCCGTGACCGGGGGCTGACATGGCCGGTCCCGACATCCGGGTGCAGGAAGCGCCCTTCGACCTCGGCGCCGAATCGGCCGCGCTGAGCCAGGGACGGACCGATATCGGCGGCCTGGCGAGCTTCGTCGGCCTGTGCCGCGCCGATGACGGGCTGGCGGCGCTGGTGCTGGAACATTATCCCGGCATGACCGAGCGGGCGCTTGAGAAGATCGCCGCCGAGGCCTGGGCGCGCTGGCCGCTGACCGGCTGCACCGTGATCCACCGCGTCGGCCGGCTGGTGCCGGGCGCGCCCATCGTGCTGGTGCTCACCGCCTCCGCCCACCGCGCCGCCGCGCTGGAGGCCTGCGCCTTCCTGATCGACTGGCTGAAGACCTCCGCCCCTTTCTGGAAGCGGGAGGAATTCGCCGATGGGCGGGAACGCTGGGTCGAGGCCAAGGCCAGCGACGACGCGGCGGCCGCCCGCTGGGCGTCGGGGGCTTGATCCTCCGCCTCGCGGCGATCATCGCAGCGCTTCTGGGCGGCGGGCTGCTGCTGGTCTGGCCGGCCTTCCTCAACGGCTATCCGCTGGTCTTCAGCGATACCGGCGCCTTCCTGCACCAGACCGCGCCGCCCCCTTCGGGCCCGCTGGTGATCTGGGACAAGCCGCATGTCTACGGGCCGCTGATCCAGCTTTTCCATGGGCGGATCAGCCTCTGGGGACCTTTGCTGGCGCAGGGGCTGTGCCTGTCGCATCTGATCTGGCTGATGCAGCGGGCGCTGCGGGGGGATGCGGCGCCGGGCTGGCACCTGGCGGCCTGTGCCGGGGCGGCGCTGCTGACCACGGCCCCCTTCACCATCGCCCTGCTGATGCCGGATGTCTTCGCGCCGATCCTGCTGCTGGCCCTGCTGCTGCTGGGTTTTGCCCGCGAGTCGCTACGCCGGGCCGAGGCGATCTGGCTCGGCCTGCTGGCCACCGCCGGCATTGCCACCCATCTGTCCCACCTGCCGTTGGCCTTCGCACTGCTGGTCTTCGTGCTGCTGGTGGCGCGGCGGGCCGGGCCGGCGCTGCGGGTCGCGGCGCCGCTGGTCCTGGCCGTGCTGCTGCTGCTCGGCACCAATCTCTGGGGGCACGGGCGCGCCAGCCTGTCCCCGCACGGCGCCACCTTCGCCCTTGCCCGCTTGCAGGCCGATGGTCCGGCGGCGGCACTGATCCAGGCGCGCTGCCCGGAGGCCGGCTGGTATCTCTGCGCCTTCGCCGAGCGCCTGCCGATGGACAGCGACGCCTTCCTCTGGGACTCGGACAGCCCCGTGAACCGCACCCCGGACGGCACGGCGCGCTTCCTCGGCGGCGCGCTGCTCTCCGACGAAGCGCGGGTGATCGTGGCGGAGACACTGAGCGCCTATCCGCTGGAGGTGGCCTGGAGCACGGCGCGCAACGCGCTGCGGCAGGTGGTGCTGGCGACGGTGGGCGACACCCTGGTGGCGACCCATCTGGAAGCCGCCGTGCGCCCCCGCATCGCCGAGGCGTTTCCGGCACGCGAGCTCGCCGCCTATGACGCCGCCCTGCAGCCGCGCGGGCTGCTGCCACAGGCCGCCGCGCCCTTCCTCTGGCCGCATGCCCCGGTGCTGCTGGCGGGCGCGGTGCTGGCGCTGCTGGCCTGGTGGCGCGGCCTGGGGGATCGGCGGCGGATCGGGCTGGTGGTGGGGGTGCTGGTCGGCGTCTCGGCCAATGCGCTGGCGACCGGCGGCCTGTCCAAGCCGCATCTGCGCTATGAGGCGCGGATCCTCTGGCTGATGCCGGTCGTCGCAGGGCTGGCCCTGCTGCCGCGTGCGCGGCCGGAGGATGCCGGCCGCGCGGACGTGTCGTGATGGCGCGGCTGATCGCGCTGCTGGCCGTGCTGGCGGGCGCGCCGCTGCTGGTCTGGCCGGCCTGGCTGAATGGCTATCCGCTGGTCTTCATCGACACTGTGTCCTACCTGCTGCACACGACCCAGCCCGAAGTGCCCTGGGACAAGACCCAGGCCTATGGCCCCTTCCTGCACCTGTTCCATTGGCAGCGCTCGCTCTGGGCGCCGATGCTGGTGCAGGGGGTGCTGGCCTCGCATCTCATCTGGCTGACCCAGGGCGCGCTGCGCGGCCGGCCGCATCCGGGCTGGCATCTGCTGGTCTGCGCCGGGCTGGGGCTGCTGAGCTCGGCGCCCTGGTTCCTGGCGACGCTGATGCCGGATGCGCTGACCGGGCTGGTGCCGCTGGGGCTGTTCCTGCTGGCCTTCGGCAGGCTGCGCCTGGGGCAGAGCCTGTGGGTGGGCGGGATCACGGTGCTGGCGATCGCCGTCCACCTGTCGCACCTGCCGATGGCCCTGTCGCTGCTGGCGCTGATCCTGCTCCTGACCTGGAGGTTCGGGCCGGTGTTGCGGGCGGCGCTGCCGGTGGCGCTGGCGGTGCTGCTGCTCTGCACGGCCAACCATGTGGCCTTCGGCCGCTTCACCCTCTCGCCGCATGGCGCCGCCTTCCTGCTGGCGCGGCTGCAGGCGGATGGGCCGGCGGCCGCCCTGCTGCGGGATCGCTGCCCTGGGGCCAGCTGGCACCTCTGCGCCTTCACCGACCGCCTGCCGATGGACAGCGATACCTTCCTCTGGGACGAGACCAGCCCGCTGAACCGGGAGGCCGATGGACAGCTCCGCCCGATGGGCGCCATGCGCGGCGCGGCGGAGGCGCGGGAGATCATTTCCGCGACGCTGGCGGCCTACCCAACGGAGGTCGCCCTCGCCGGCCTGCGCAACATGATGACCCAGCTCGGTCTGATGCGGGTGGGCGACACGCTGGTGCCGGACCACCTCACCGCCTCCGCCCGCCGCGCCATTGCCGGCCACTTCCCGGCGGAGGAGCTGGCGCAATTCGATACCGGGGCGCAGATGCGCGGCGCCTTGCCGGCGCTGGCCGCGCCCTGGCTCTCGCCGCATCTGCCGGTCCTCGCCGTGGCGCTGGTGGCGGCGCTGTGGCTGGGCTGGCGGGCGGCGCGGGCCGGGGACCGGCAGCGGCTCGCTTTGCTCGGCTTCGTGCTGGTGGCGCTGCTGGCCAATGCCGCCGTCGCCGGGGCATTGTCCAAGCCGCACCACCGCTACCAGGCGCGGATCATCTGGCTGCTGCCGCTGGCCGTCGCGCTGGTGGCGATTCCGCGACGAGCCGAGGCGCATACCAGCGGACCGGTCGCTTGACCGGTCCGAGGCCGCGAATGCGGCCCGCCGCTTATGCGGCGAAGCCAAGCAAACCGGAGGTTTGCGCCCGGCGTCTGAGGGGCCTGAAACGTGTCAGCGTTTCAGGCCGTTAGTATCAGTAGAAGAAGCGTTCCTCCACCACCTTGCCATCCTTGACCGTGTAGAGGCCGATCTCGGCCATCTGGATGCGCTGGCCGGTTTCCTTCACCGTGATGTCCATCTCGAAGCGCAGGGCGAACTGGTCGCCATGCACGAAGGGGCCTTCCGTGGTGGCGGAATGGATCTCGTGGTTGGCGTACCACCACTCGCCCTTGCCCTTCACCGCCGCCTTGCCGCGGAGTTCCGCCATTGGGCCTTCCATGGCCTCCCGGCTCACCACGTCGTCGGCCCAGAAACGGTCGCCGGCTTCCTCATGCTGGTCGGCCTTGCACAGCGCGGCGAAGGCCTCCGCGATTTCCCTGGTCGTCATGTTTGTGCCTGTTTTGTTCCAGAGGCCCGACCTTAGGCGATCGGGCTCGCCGGTCGCAAGCGACGTTTTCAAGACGTCGCGCAGGCGCCGATCAGGCGGTTGATATCGGCCCAGGCGATGCTGCGCTCCGGCATGGGGTGTCCAACCCGCTCCCGCTCCACCACCGGCCCCAATATGCCGCCGAAGCGCTTGGCGAATCGGGCCAGCCCCTCCGCCCCCGCCGGCACCGCGAGCGTCGCGGCCCGCGCGCCATCCTGCCGCATCCGCTGCGCCAGCAGGCCGAGCAGCGACCGGCCGATGCCGCGCCCACGCATCTTCTCCCGCACCTCCAGATGGTCGATCTGCGCCGTGCCGGCCGCCAGCACCGCATTGGCGAAGCCTTCCAACTGATGGCCGGTCATCGCCACCACCACCTGGCCGGGGCGCTTGCGGCCGCGCAGCAACTCCTGCCACTGCGCCACCATCGCGGCTTCCAGCGGGTCCTCGATGAATTCGGCGTCGAAGAAGGCGGCGCGGGAGTCGCGCCAGAGGTCGGCATGCAGCTTGCTGATCCGCGCCACATCGCCGACCCGCGCCGTGCGCAGCGTCAGCGGCATGGGCGGCGGGCCTGCCGGCGGTCGAAGGGCATGGGCGGCATCTGTCCAACATTCTCCTGTGGGCGGTATCGCGCATCAGGATCGCTGATCGCTACTCGTTCCCGCGCCCGTGCCCTATATCGGGGGAAGACGCATAGCGCGATGGTGGGCACGACCCACCAAGGCCACCGGCGCATCTGTCGGGGATCGGAAGCTCATGGGAACGCGTATCGGCCATGCCGCCAGAACCTGACATCTCGGCCCCCACCCGACCCCGCCCGTCCCCGGCGCGGGAGGAAGACCGCGCCGGCCGCAACCTTCTGTTCCTGCGGGAGGAGGAGCTGCGCCTGGCGCAGGACCTGCTGTTCTTCGGCTATCGCGACTTCACCGCCGGCGCCGATGCGCTGCTCGCCGGGCTCGACATGGGCCGGGCGCATCACCGGGTGCTGCATTTCGTCGGCCGCCAGCCGGGAATCACCGTGGGCGACCTGCTCGGCATCCTCGGCATCACCAAGCAGTCGCTCGGCCGGGTGCTGACCCCGCTGGTGGAGGAAGGCTTCGTCACCCAGAGCCCGGGCCGCAGCGACCGCCGCCAGCGCCTGCTGACCCTGACCGAGAAGGGCGCGGCGCTGGAGCGCAGCCTGTTCGAACGGCAGCGGGACACGGTGATGCGCGCCTATCGCGAGGCCGGCCCCCAGGCCGTGGAGGGTTTTCGGCGCGTCATGCGCGGCCTGATGGGGGAAGATGCCCGCACTGCCCTGGCGCGGCTGGAAGCGGGGCCAGGGCCGGAGGCCGCACGATGACGCTCAGCGCCGATGCACCGCATCTTCTCGTCGTCGATGACGATGCCCGGCTGCGCGCCCTGCTCCAGCGCTTCCTGACCGAGCAGGGCTTCCGGATCACCGCCGCGGCGGATGCCGCCGCCGCCCGCCACGCCCTGGCCTCGGTCAGCTTCGATCTGATGGTGCTGGATGTGATGATGCCCGGCGAAAGCGGCCTGGAACTGACCGAAAGCCTGCGGCGGGAGGGGCAGGACGTGCCGATCCTGATGCTGACCGCACGCGGTGCGCCGGATGATCGCGTCATCGGCTTCGAACACGGCGTCGATGACTACCTCGCCAAGCCCTTCGACCCGCGCGAGCTGGCGCTGCGCATCCGCACCATCCTGCGCCGCGCCGCGCCGCCGCCCGTGGCGGACCTGTCCGGCGGCCCGGTGCAGCTCGGTCTGCGCTGGTTCGACCCGCAGCGGGCGGAATTGCGCGGACCGGAAGGCGTGGTGCGGCTGACCGGCGGCGAACAGTCGCTGCTGCTGGCCCTCGCCCGGCGCCCGAATGACGTGCTGAGCCGGGAGGAGATCGCCGAGGCGCTGGGCACGCCGGAGGCCGGGGAGCGTGCCATCGACGTCCAGGTGACCCGCCTGCGCCGCAAGATCGAGCCCGATCCGCGTGAGCCGCGCTTCGTGCAGACGGTGCGCCATCGCGGCTATGTGCTGCGGCCGGGCCCATGAGCGACATCCCGGCGCCCGCGACGCCCGCGGAACAGCCGGTGGCGAAGCCGGCGCGACCGGTGCGTGCCTTCGGCCAGGGGCTGCGCCCGTTGCTGCCGCGTGGCCTGCTCGGCCGGTCGCTGCTGATCATCCTGCTGCCGCTGCTGATCCTGCAGGGGGTCGCCCTGCAACTGTTCTACGGCAACCACCTCGACGTCATCTCCCGCCGCCTGGCCGGCGGCGTGGCGGGCGAGATCGGCATGGTCATCGAGATCATGCAGCGCATGCCCGACCCGGCCGACCGGGCCTGGCTGTTCCGCGACGCCTCCTGGCGCCTGGATCTCGGCCTGGCCTTCGAGGGCGGGGCCAGCCTCGGCGCCACGCCGGATCGCGCCGCCTCCCTGCCCCTGCTGCCGCTGGAGGATGACCTGGCGCATGCGATGGCGGAGCGGGTGCGGCGGCCCTTCGATGCCGATTGGCAGTCCGACCGGCGCAGCGTCATCATCCGCATCCAACTGCCCGATGGCGTGCTGCATGTGGAGGCGCCGCGCAAAAGGCTGTTCACCGGCACGCTGTATTTGTTCTTCATCTGGCTTGTCGGCTCCTCCCTGCTGCTGTTCGGCGTGGCGGCGCTGTTCATGAAGAACCAGGTGCGCGCCATCCGCCGGCTGGCGGGCGCGGCGGAGGCCTTCGGGCTGGGGCGTGATATCGGGCAGATGAAGCCGGAGGGCGCGAGCGAGGTGCGCCAGGCGGCCAGCGCCTTCAACCGCATGCAGGACCGCATCCGTCGCTTCATCGGCCAGCGCACGGATATGCTGGCCGGCATCAGCCACGACCTGCGCACCCCGCTGACCCGCATGCGGCTGGCCTTGGCCATGCTGCCGCATGCGCCGGAAACGGAGGCGGATGTCGCCGCGCTGACGGAAGATGTGGAGGAGATGGAGCGGATGATCGCCGTCTACCTCGCTTTCGCGCGCGGCGAGGCGCAGGAGCAGACCCAGCCGACCGACCTTGCCGCGCTGGTCAGCGAGGTGGCGCGAAAGTCACCGCGTGATGGGGCGCAGGTCCTGGTGCGGGTACCGGAAAGCCTCGTGCTGCCCTTGCGGCCGGATGCGCTGCGGCGCTGCCTCGCCAATCTGATCGACAATGCGCGCAAGCATGCGCGGCGCATCGATATTGGCGTCGCCGAGATTCCGCGCGGCGACGGCATCGCCTGGGCGCAGGTCACCGTGGATGATGACGGCCCCGGCATTCCGGAAGAGTTGCGGGAGGAGGCTTTTCGGCCTTTCGCCACCCTCTCGGCCGGCGGAACCGGGCTCGGCCTGGCCATTGCGCGCGACATCGCGCGGTCGCATGGCGGCGACATCGTGCTGGAGGCGAGCCCGCTCGGTGGGCTGCGGGCCCGCATCCGGCTGCCAGTTTAGCGGGGGGCGCGCCCGCCCCCCCAAAATCAGCCCTTCTGCTGGGCGACCAGGGTCTTCACCTCGTCCATGGCTTCCGTGAAGCGCTTGTTCAGCACGCCCAGCGCCTCGGAATTGGAGTTCTGGATGAGGTCGGCGACCTCCTTCATGTTCGCCACCGCGCGCTCATAGGCGGACTTCAGCATCTCGGCCTGCTTGGCCGCGCGGACCTGCGGGCTTTCGGTGCCGGACATCGCACGGATCGCATCCGTCATCTCCGCCATCGAGGCCTGGAGGATTTCCATATGCCGGCGCCCCACGGCCTGCGCGCCTTCCAGGGCCACGCGGTTGGCATTGGACAGGGCCTCCAGGTTCCGGCGCTGCGCCTCGGCCAGGCCGGACATATCCGGCATGGCGGGCAGGCGGAATTCGGACAGCATGCGCATCATCTCGTCGGGCTTCATGCCAAAGCGGTCGGACATCGCGTCAGGCTCCTCGAAGGGGGGAAGAATGAAAGAGTGTTTAGCCGGGCGCCGATGGCGGGAGAAGGCGGCGAATGATGCACTGCACAAAAAACATGCGGGATACCCAGGACCGCGTCCCGCAGGGTGAAACCCGGCCGGCCGTCAGGCCTCGGCCGGCGGCAGCGCCAGGTCGCCAGGGTCGATGTTGAGGCTGCGGGCGGTCTGCTCCGCCCGGTCGAGTGCCCGGTCCAGCGCCGCCATGGTGGTGCCGAGATCGACACTCTCATCCTTTTCCCAGGCCCGGATCGTCATCAGCCAGACACCGACCAGCCCGGCCGCGCGCAGCCGCCCCTGAAGGCCGCTGGCGTCCAGCTCCGCCGCCTCCAGCATCCGGGACATGCTGCGCTGCAGGATCGGGAACAGCGCCGCGGCCAGCACGCCGTCACGACGCATATCGGCGATCAGCCGCAGCATGCCGGCGCGGTGCGGCACCAGGGCATCGACGCCGCGCATCAGCACATCGAACACCCGGTCACGCGGCGTGCCGCCCTGCCCCGGCACCGTCTCCGCCGCCACATGCGAAGCCACCGCCTCCCCATGCAAACGCAGCAGGTCGAGGCGGGAGGGAAAGCGGCGCACCAGCTCGCGGGTTGGGATGCCGGACAGGGCGGAGAGCCGGCCGGGCGTCACACCGCGCCAGCCATGCTCGGCGATCACGGCGAAAAGGGCATCCAGCAGCCTGGAGTCGGAAGCGTCCATGCCTGGATGTTGGGGGCGCGGGCGCCCGACGCCAATGGGGGGGATGCGGATTTACCCGGCAAGCTCACGCGATCGCGCCGTGGCGGCGGCGATCGCCTTGGAAATGCTGTCCGGCCAGGCCTGCTGCGCCATCAGCACGGCCAAGGCCCGTTCGGTGGTGCCCTTCGGGCTGGTGACGTTCTTGCGGAGCTGCGCCGCATCCTCCGTGCTCGCCGCCAGCAGCGCGCCGGACCCCGCGACGGTGGCGCGCGCCATGCGGCGGGCGAGGTCGGCCGGGATGCCCTGTTCCACCGCCGCGGCCTCCAGCAACTCGGCCAGCAGGAAGACATAGGCGGGGCCGCCGCCGGAGACGGCGGTGACGGGGTCGAGCAACCCCTCCTCCGCCACCCAGTCGACCTCCCCGGTCGCGGCCAGCAGCGTGTCGGCCAGGCCGCGCTGGCTGGGGGAAACGCCCGGGCCGGCGAAGGCGACGGTAAAGCCCTGGCGCACGGCGGCCGGGGTATTCGGCATGGCGCGGACGACCGCCGCCCCCTGCCCCAGCAGCCCCTGCATGAAGCCCACCGTCTTGCCGGCCATGATGGAGACGAACACCGCCGAGCCGGCGAAGCGGGCATAGGTCGGCAGGCTGGCCGGGGCCTCCTGCGGCTTGGTCGCCAGCACCACGGCGGCGGGGGCGAAGCCCGCCGGGATCTCGGCCGCGTCGCGCAGCAGGGTGGCGCCGGGGATCGGCCCGGTGGCGAAGGGGTCCACCACCAGGGTCTCGCCCAGGCCGCGTTCGCGCCAGCCGGCCAGCATGGCGCCGCCCATCTTGCCGCAGCCGATGAGAAGCAAAGGAGGGAGCGTTTCGGTCATGACGGCGAGCCTTGCCGCCAGGACGCGGTTTGGCAAGCCGGCGTCGCGAAGCCCATCAGGCCTCGCCGACACAATCCAACATGGCCGCCTGCAGGGCCTCCGCCGGCGGCTTGCCGCCCCAGAGGACGAACTGGAAGGCCGGGAAGAAGCGCTCACACTCGGTCAGCGCGATATCCACCATATCCTCCAGGCTCTCGGCGGAGGCGCCCGGCGCACCGCGCAGCAGCACGGCGTGGCGGAACACCGGCATGCCATCGTCGCTGTCCAGGCCGAAATGGCCGATCCAGAGCTTCTCATTGGCCAGGGCCAGCAGTTCGAACAGCTTCTCCCGCTTGCCGGGGGGCACCTTCATGTCGAAGCTGCAGGAGAAGTGCATGGCGCTGATTTCCTGCGACCAGGAAAAATACAGCCCGTAGTCGCACCATTTGCCGGGTGCCTCGGCCGCCATCTCGCTGTCCGAGCGCCGATCGAAGGCCCATTCATTGGCCGTCACGATCTGTTCCAGCACATCGAGGGGGTTCGCGGACCGGTCGCGTTCCTCGTATCCGACGTAAGCGGACATCGCGGCACCTCCTTCGCCCGTCCGGGCGCCACCCCCCTGATGGTGGGAGGGGGCCGCCCGAATCGCCACTACGGGTAGACTACGCAGGTGCGAAATGGCACCGCAAGCGCCGCTTTGATGACCGGCTCAAGGACTTGCCGGCCGAGTCGGCGAAACCGGATGCGACTCAGCCGCCATCCGCCGCGAGGCCGGGATCGTTGGCCGGCGGTGCCGTGTCCGCCGCCGTCAGCTTCGCCTCCAGCGCCGCGACGCGGGTCTCCAGCGCCTCGGCCTGCTCGCGCGCCCGGCGCGCCACTTCCAGGGCGGCGTCGAGATCCTCGCGCTTCACCAGGTCCAGCCGCTGCACCATGGCGTCGAGTTGCGCGCGGCCCATCGCCTCCGCCTCCGCCCGCGCGCCGGCCAGGACGGAAAACGCGCCGCCGGCCATGCCCGCGAGGTCGTCGAACAGGCCGCGCTTCGGCCCCTGCCCGCCGAAGGGTCCGCCACCCGCCCCCCCGCCGGGGCCGCCGCTGGTGCCCCCACCCGTGCCGCTGCCGCCCATGCCGCCGGGTCCGGTTTCACTGGTCATCACGACCTCCTGCCTGATCTGTCCGTGCCTTGTCCGGCCGCGACGCCGCGGCCTATACCCCGGTCGCGGCGAGATAAGCGCCGCGGCACGAAGGGACAACCACCGATGTATGTCGTGACCGGCGGCGCCGGTTTCATCGGGTCCAACCTGGTCGCCGCACTCTGTGACCGGGGGGCGGAGGTTCTGGTGGTGGACCGGCTGCGCGAAGGGGTGAAGTGGCGCAACCTGGCGAAGCACGGCATCGCCGGGGTGCTGCCGCCGGAAGCGCTGGCGGATTTCTGGGCGAGCCAGCCGAAGGTCTCCGCCGTGCTGCATATGGGTGCGATCAGCGCGACCACGGCGACCGATGGCGATCTGGTGGCCGCCACCAACCTGACCCTGCCGCTGGCGCTCTGGGCGGAATGCGCGCGACGGGCCATTCCGTTCATCTACGCCTCCTCCGCCGCCACCTATGGCGATGGCGCGCTGGGCTTCGCGGATGATGACAGCGCGGCGGCACTGGCGGCGCTGCGACCGCTGAACCTGTATGGCTGGTCAAAGCTGGCCTTCGACCGGCGTGTCGCGGCGATGCTGGCGCGCGGCTATCCCGCCCCGCCGCAATGGGCCGGGCTGCGCTTCTTCAACGTCTATGGGCCGAACGAATACCACAAGGGCCGCATGGCCAGCGTGGTGTTTCACAAGTTCAACGAAGTGCAGCGCGGCGAGCCGGCCCGGCTGTTCCGCTCCGACCGGCCGGATGTGGCGGACGGCGCGCAGATGCGCGACTTCGTGCATGTCGATGACTGCGTCGCGGCGATGCTCTGGCTGCTCGACCATCCGAAGGTCAGCGGGCTGTTCAACATCGGCTCCGGCCAGGCGCGCAGTTTCCTGGACCTGGTGCGGGCGATGTTCGCCGGGCTGGGCCAGAACGACCGCATCGCATTCATCGACATGCCGCCGGACCTGCGCGGAAAATACCAGTATTTCACGGAAGCCCCGATGGGGAAGCTGCGCGCGGCGGGCTTCGACCGGGCGCCGACGACGCTGGAAGACGGCGTCGGCCGCTATGTGCGGGACTTCCTGTTGAACCCTGACCCGCATAGGTGACCCGGAAAGATGTTCGTGATCGCCTTCCCCGTCATCGACCCGGTGCTGATCGAGATCGGCCCCTTCGCCCTGCGCTGGTACGCGCTGGCCTATATCGTCGGCATCGTCCTGGGCTGGATGCTGGCGCGCCGGCTGATCGCCCTGGCGCCGGTGGCGGCGACGCGCGAACAGCTCGATGACTTCATCACCTGGGCGACGCTCGGCATCATCCTCGGCGGGCGGCTGGGCTATGTGCTGTTCTACCGCCCCGGCTACTACATCACCGCGCCGTGGGAGGCGCTGTATGTCTGGCAGGGGGGCATGTCCTTCCATGGCGGCATGCTCGGCGTCATCCTCGCCGCGCTGTGGTTCTGCCGCCGCCAGGGGCTGCCGGCACTGCGCTTCGGGGACCGCATCGCGCCGGCGGTGCCGATCGGGCTTGGGCTCGGACGGTTGGCGAATTTCGTGAATGGGGAGCTCTGGGGCCGCGTCAGCGACGTGCCCTGGGCCATGGTCTTCCCGACCGGCGGGCCGGAGCCACGGCACCCCAGCCAGCTCTATCAGGCGGCGATGGAGGGGGTGGTGCTGTTCATCATCCTGAACATCCTGGTCCGCATCCCGGCGCTGCGTGAGAGGGAGGGCTTCGTGACGGGCGCCTTCCTGGCCTTCTACGGGCTGGCGCGCTTCATCGGGGAGTTCTTCCGCCAGCCGGATGCGCATCTCGGCTTCCTGCTCGCCGGCACCACCATGGGGCAGTTGCTGTCGCTGCCGATGATGCTGGTGGGCGCCGTGCTGATGCTGCGGGCGCGCCGCCCGGCATGAGCGAGAGGCTCGACCGTTTCATGGCGCGGGCGGTCGCGGCCTATTACGCCCGGCCGGCGACCCCCTTCGGCCGGGCGGGCGACTTCACCACGGCGCCGGAAATCTCCCAGGCCTTTGGCGAGGTGCTGGGCCTCTGGGCCGCCATCGCCTGGGACCAGATGGGCCGCCCGGACCCGGTGCTGCTGGTGGAGGCCGGGCCCGGGCGCGGCACGCTGATGGCCGATGCGCTGCGCGCCGTGGGCGATGTCGCCGCCCCCTTCCGCGCCGCGCTGCGGCTGCACCTGGTCGAGATTTCTTCCAGCTTGCGCGAGGCGCAGGGCCGAATGCTGGGGCCGGCGGTGGAGGGCTGGCATGACGACCTGGCCAGTCTGCCGCCGGGGCCGATGCTGCTGCTCGGCAATGAATTCCTGGATGCGCTGCCGATCCGGCAATTCATCCGGCGCGGCCCAGCCTGGATGGAGCGGCATGTCCGGGACGGGCAATTTGTCGAAGTCCCAACCGACCACCCCCTTCCCGCCGAGGCACCCGATGGTGCTGTTTGCGAGGTCGGGGAAGCGGCGCAGGCCGTGATGGCAGCCCTCGCCACCCGGCTGGCCGCCCAGGGCGGCGCGGCGCTGTTCCTCGACTACGGGCCGGCCGAATCCGGCTTCGGCGACAGCCTTCAGGCGGTGCGCGGCCAGGCGACAGGGCTCGATCCGCTGGCCGATCCGGGCACCGCCGACCTGACCGCCCATGTCGACTTCGCCGCAATGGCCCGCACGGCCCGCGCCGCGGGCGCCGCCGCGCAGGGGCCGCTGCCGCAGGGGCTGTTCCTGCAACGCCTTGGCCTGATGTCCCGCGCCGCCATGCTGGCCCATGGCCGCCCGCGCCTCGCCCGGGAGATCCTGTCGGGGGCGGAGCGGCTGGTGGCGGCGGAGGGCATGGGCCGGCTGTTCAAGGTGTTGGCGGTCTGCGACCCTGCCCTACCTCCCCTTCCCGGATTCGACCCCTCATGACCCCCGGCTTCCTCACGGCGGGCCTGGCCGTGCCGCATGGCTTCTTCACCCGGCAGGGCGGCGTCTCCTCCGGCCCCTATGCCGCGCTGAACTGCTCCCTCTCCGGCCAGGATGATCCGGAGGCGGTGCGCCGCAACCGCGCCGCCTGCGCCCAGGTGCTGGGTGCCGAGGCCGTGCTCGGGCTGGTGCAGGTGCATGGCGTGGCGGTGGCCGATGCCCGCACCCCCTGGACCGATGACACCCGCCCCACGGCGGATGCGCTGGTGACGAACCGCCCCGGCCAGGCGATCGGCGTGCTGACCGCCGATTGCGCGCCCGTGCTCTTCGCCGACCTCCGCGCCGGCGTCATCGGCGCCGCCCATGCCGGCTGGCGCGGCGCCGTGGCCGGCGTTCTGGAAGCCACGGTCGAGGCGATGGAAAGCCTGGGGGCAACCCGGGCCGATATGGCCGCCGTGGTCGGCCCCTGCATCGGCCAGGCGAGCTATGAGGTCGGCCCCGACCTGCGGGATGCCGTGCTGGCGCGATCCGGCACCGACGCCCGCTTCTTCACCCCCGGCCAGCGCGAGGATCGCTGGCAGTTCGACCTGGCCGGCTATTGCGTCGCGCGCCTCGCCGCGACCGGCATCGGCCGGGCCGACGCGCTGTTCCAGGACACGCTGGCCTTGGAGGAAAAATTCTTCAGCCATCGCCGGCGTACCCTGGCTGGCGGCGGGCCGATCGGACACCAGCTTTCCGCCCTCGCTTTGCCCGGGTGAGCCGATGCCCTACGTGATCATGTTCCTGGTACTGATGGTGGTGACCCTGATGGCTTCCTGTGTCTTCGCATAGCCGTCGCCGAGGGTTGCTGCTGCTGGCGCCGCTGGCGCTGGCGGCCTGTGGCGGGTTGCCGCAGCCGTTTCGTGGCCGGCCCGGCGCCGTGGCCCGAAGGCTGCGCCTGCCGCCAGGCTACCGCGTGGCGGTGCCCGATTCCCGGCAGTTGCTGCTGACCGACGCCGATTCCGCCAGCCTCTCACAGGCCATGGCCGGAGCACTGGTGGCCCAGGAAATCCCCGCCGTCGCCGGCAACCCTCTGCCGCTGGATTGGCAGTTGCTGATGACGGCGGAGCGGGATGGCGAGCTGGTGCTGCCCCGCTTCGCCCTGCGCGACGCGGATGGCCGCGCCCTGGGCAACCTGGTCGGCCAGCCGGTGCCGGCGCGCGCCTGGGCGGAGGGCGGCGGACCGCTGCATGCCGAGGTCGCCGGCCAGACAGCCCCGCGGCTCGCCGACCTGATCGGCCGCATCGATGCGCAGCGCCGCACGGGGGATGAGCGCGCCTCCGGCGGCGGCGCCCCGGTGCTGCGGCTGCTGCCGGTGCGCGGCGCCCCCGGCGACGGCAATCGCAGCCTGACCGCCCGCATGCGCGACAACCTGGCCGGCTTCGGCTTCCAGGTGCAGGAGGAGGCGGAGGGTGCGCAATTCGCGGTGCTGGGCGAGGTTTCGGTGGTGCCCTCCGGCCGCGGGGTGCAGCGCGTCGAGATCGTCTGGATCGTCTCCCGCCGCGATGGGGAGGAGCTGGGCCGGGTGCTGCAATTGAACGAGGTTCCGGCGGGCACGCTGGCGGGCCTCTGGGGCGATGTCGCCTTCGTGGTGGCGCAGGAGGCCTCGGGCGGCATCCGCGATGTGGTGACCAATGCCGGCGGCTTTCCCGCCCCTGCGGCCACAACCGGCGCCACGCCAGCCGCCGCCACACCGCCCGCCCCTGGGCGCTGAGGCGCGGCACAGGGCCGCCATGCGCGGCCGTCATCCGCCGGTGATGGACACTTTACCGTCACGTTGCTACCAAGCCGCCCGTCGGAGGCGGGCTTTCTGCCACGGCCGCACTCGCCTTTCTCGCACTCCTTCCCCCCGGGGTTCGCGCTCGTCATGAAGATCATCGCCTGCAACAGCAACCGCCCCCTGGCCGAGGCGGTGGCCGCGGCGCTCGGCATCGCGCTGACCCAGGCCTCGGTCCGCCGCTTCGCCGACATGGAAATCTTCTGCGAGATCCATGAGAATGTCCGGGGCGAGGATGTCTTCGTGGTGCAGTCCACGAGCTACCCCGCGAATGACAACCTGATGGAGCTGCTCATCATGCTGGACGCGCTGCGGCGCGCCAGCGCGCGGCGCATCACGGCGGTGATCCCCTATTTCGGCTATGCGCGGCAGGACCGGAAATCCGGCAGCCGCACGCCCATCTCGGCCAAGCTGGTGGCCAACCTGATCGTCGAGGCCGGCGCGCATCGTGTGCTGACGATGGATCTGCATGCGGGCCAGATCCAGGGCTTCTTCGACGTGCCGGTGGACAACCTGTTCGCCGCCCCCCTGTTCGCCCGCGACATCCAGGAACGTTTCGCCGGCCGCGACCTGATGGTCGTCTCCCCCGATGTCGGCGGCGTGGTCCGGGCGCGCGCCATCGCCGCGCGCATCCACACCGACCTCGCCATCATCGACAAGCGCCGCCCGCGGGCCGGCGTCTCCGAGGTGATGAACGTGATCGGCGAGGTCGAGGGCCGCGACTGCATCCTGGTCGATGACATCGTCGATTCGGGCGGCACGCTGGTGAATGCGGCGGAGGCGTTGCTGAAGAACGGCGCCAAATCCGCCAGCGTCTATGTGACGCATGGTGTCTTCTCCGGCGGCGCCGTGGCCCGCGTGGGCGCGGCCCGGATCGAGCATATGGTGGTGACGGACAGCATCCTGGCCACGGAGGCGGTACGCATTTCCCGCAACATCAAGCAGTTGACCATCGCCCCCCTGCTCGCCGAGGCGATGAAGCGAATCAGCGAGGAAAGCTCGGTCAGTTCACTGTTCAACTGAAATCGACTGTTGCAGTCTGGCGCAAATTAAGCCGGGTTCGGACTGCATCCGGCCATGATTGGCGCGTTTACTGAGTATCCCAACCCAGAAGGGAAGACTCAGATGGAACGCCGCCGCTTTCTCTTCGCCGGACTTGCCGGCGCTCTCGCCGCCACGCTCGGGGGCGTCGCCGCCCAGGCCGCTACCCCGGTCATCCGCCCCGCTGTCACCCCCGAGCCGCAGCCTGCCGCGGAGCCGGCTCTGGCGCGGGAGGAGGAGGTCGATGCGCTGATGCAGGAGGTGCAATGGGGCCCGCCGCCCGGCCGCCCGCGCCCCGGCCGTGGCCCCCGCCGTCGCCGCTGCTGGACGGAGCGCCGCCGCGTCGCCTATCGCGACCGCTTCGGCCGCGTGCGCTACCGCATGGTCGACCGGCGCGTCTGCCGCTGAGGCGGGCGGGCCTGCCGGTCGGGTGGGCTACCTGACCCCGAAGGCCTCGATCACCGCATCGACGAAGCTGCGCACCTTGACTGTCGGCCGGCGTCCGGCGGCGTAGAGCACATGCATCGGCCGCGTCGGGCCCTCATGATCCGGCAGCACCCGGACCAGGCGGCCCGCCGCGATCTCGGAGGCGAGCACATCCTCCGGCCCCAGCGTCACGCCATAGCCCGCGATTGCCGCCTGAAGCAGCGTCTTCCAGTCATTGCTGCGCAGCCGGCCGGTCGCGCGCACTTCCACGCGCTTGCCATCCCGGGTGAATACCCAGCGGCAGGGGATGGAGGGCGACCAATAGGCATATGCAAGGCAGTCATGCTGCTCCAATTCCTCCGGCGTCTCGGGCACGCCGCGTGCTGCGAGATAGGAAGGGGCGGCGCAGGCGATCAGCCGGTAGGGCGCGAGCGGATGCGCCACCAGCGCCGCATCCTGCACCTCACCGATGCGCAGCATCACCTCGAAACCCTCCTCCAGCGGATCGACGAAGCGGTCGTTCAGGGTCAGGTCGATCTGCATCTCGGGATGCCGCGCCAGGTAGCGGGTCACGAAGGGGGCCAGGCTGAAGGCGCCGAAGGTCATCGGCGCATTCACCCGCAGCACGCCCTTGGGCTGGCTGCGCATCTCCTGCGCCAGGGCCTCCGCCGCCTCGGCCTCCAGCAACAGATGCCGGCAGCGGTCGTAATAGGCGCGGCCGATATCGGTCAGGCTCTGCCGGCGGGTGGTCCGGTGCAGCAGGGTGGTGCCCAGGCGGTCCTCCAGGAACACGACATGCTTCGCCACCATCTGCGGCGACAGGCCCAGGGCCTCCGCCGCGGCGGCGAAGGACCCCAGATCAGCTGCCTTCACGAAGACGCCCATGCTGGTGAGGCGGTCGATAATTGCCTCCTATTGGTTGGGAGTGTCGATTATTTTTCACAATTTATCGCCGAACGATAGGGGATTAAGCCCGGCTCTCCATGGATACAGGAGCAAGGCGATGAAGATCGGCGTGATCGGGGCGGGTTTCGTCGGGCGGGCCATCGGCCGGCTGGCGGTGGCGGCGGGGCATCAGGTGATGCTCAGCAATTCGCGCGGGCCGCGGAGCCTGTTCAGCCTGCCCTCCGCGATTGGCTGCGAGATCGGCACGGTCGAGCAGGCGGCGGGTTTCGGCGATATCGTCGTGGTGGCGGTGCCGCTCTCGGCCTATAGCGCGGTGCCCGCGGCGCCCCTGGCCGGGAAGGTCGTGATCGACACCAACAACTACTATCCGGAACGCGATGGCGGCATCGAGGCGCTGGATCGCGGCGCGACCACGACCAGCGAGATGTTGGCGCGGCATCTGCCGGGCTCGCGCATCGTGAAGGCCTTCAACGCCATCACCATGACCGACCTGGAACGCGATGGCCGGCCGGCCGGGGCGCCGGACCGGCGCGCCCTGCCCCTCGCCGGCGATGATGCGTCGGCCAAGGCGCTGGTGGTGGGGCTGGTCGATGCCTTCGGCTTCGATGCGCTGGATGCCGGCGTGCTGTCGGAAGGCTGGCGGTTCGAACGCGGCCGGCCGGCCTATTGCGTGCCGCTGAACGCCGCCAATCTCGCTCGGACCCTGGCGGGCACGTCCCGCCAGGCGGCTCCGGCGGCCTGACGGATCAGGCCGGCGCGAACATCGGCACGGGGGCGCCGGCGGCGCCTTCCGCGTCCTGGGTCGGGCGGAACACCACCCGCACCTTCATGCCGATGCGGATCTCCTCGAAGGCGCAATCGACGATGTTGGTGAAGAGGCGCGGCCCTTCCTCCAGCTCGACATAGGCGCAGGCATAGGGCTGGGCGACGCGCATCACCGTGTAGCTGTAGATGGTGCCGCGCCCGGTGGCCTGCACCACCTCGACATTCGGCGAAAGGGTGAAGGGCGAGGCCCCGCGCGGATAATAGAAATGCCGGCCGGTATCCTTGCACAGCCCGATCAGCAGCCTGCCTTCGGCCGCGGCGTCCCAGACCGGCTTCATGCTCGGATCGACGATGGGCGCGGCGTAGATGCGTTCAGCCATGGCCCTCACTCCCTTTCCAGGATCAGCGTGGCGCTGCCGTGCCGATGGCCGAGCAGCCCGCCCGTGCCATGCGCCAGCGCCAGGCCGCAATCGGCGACCTGCACGGCGGGGTGCGCTTCGCCGCGCAACTGACGCACCGCCTCGATCACCTTGGTCATGCCGCCGCGATTGGCAGGGTGGTTGTTGCAGAGCCCGCCGCCATCGGTGTTGAAGGGCAGCTTGCCCACACCTGAGATCAGGTTGCCGTCGCGCACGAACCTTCCTCCGTCGCCCTTCGCGCAGAAGCCGAGGTCTTCCAGCTGGATGAGCACGGTGATGGTGAAGCTGTCATAGATGCTGGCGTAGCGGATATCGGCGGGCGTCACGCCGGCTTCCGCGAAGGCGCGGGCGCCGGAGAAGCGGGCGCCGGAGAAGGTGAGGTCCGGGTAGCCGCCGAACTGACCCTTTATCGCCTCGCCCGTGCCGCGCACCGCGATGACCGGCCGCTTCAGGGACCTGGCGATCTCGGGCCGAGCCACAATCAGCGCGCCGCCGCCATCGCTGATGACGCAGCAATCGAGGCGATGCAGCGGGTCCGCCACCAAAGGCGAATTCACCACCTCCTCCACCGTCACAACCTTCTTCAGCATGGCGTGGGGGTTGTGCTGGGCGTGATGGCTGGCGGCCACCTTGATCCAGGCGAGATCCTCGCTGGTGGTGCCGAATTCATGCATGTGGCGCATCGCGCACATGGCGTAGCTGCCGGCGACGGTGCGGCCCATCGGGATCTCGAAGGGGTCATCCGGCACCTGTGCGTTCTGTGCCCGCGCCCCGGTGCCGGTCGCCATGCCTTCGCTGCGTGGCCGGCCGGCGAGCGTGATCAGGGCGATGTTGCAGCGGCCCAGCGCGATGGCCGCCGCCGCATGGGCGACATGGGCGAGGTAGGAACTGCCGCCGATATCGGTCGAATCGACATGGCTCAGCCGGTCGAGGCCGAGATAATCCGCCATGGCCAGCGGCCCCATGCCGGGGGCGTCGCCGGCGCAGAAATAGCCGTCGATGTCGTCCTTGCTCAGCCCGGCATCCTGGAGCGCGCCGAAGGCGACCTCCGCATGCAGCTGCGCGACGGATTTGTCCTCCGCCTTGCGGGTCGGGTGTTCATAGGCGCCGACGATACAGGCGCGGCCGCGGAGGCTCATCGGGGGTGGTTCCTCGCGTTGTTCGGGGGGCAACCTGCCGCCCCCGGCGCCGCGCGTCCAGCATCCCCAAGCCGCGTGGATGCCGCTATGCTGCCGCCATCGAGGGAGGCGAGCATGGATATCACGCCGCAACAGACGCTGGTCGCCGCCAATGCCGGCTACATGTCCGGCTTCGGCAATGGCTTCGAGACAGAGGCACTGCCTGGCGCGCTGCCCGTCGGGCGCAATTCGCCGCAGCGCTGCGCCTATGGGCTCTATGCCGAACAACTGTCGGGCAGCCCCTTCACCGCACCACGGGCCAGCAATGCGCGGTCCTGGCTGTATCGCATCCGCCCCACCGTAGCCCATATCGGCCGCTTCGCGCCGCGCGATGCCGGGCTGTGGCGCAGCGCGCCCTGTGCGGAGGAAAGTGGCCTGCCGATCCAGCCGCTGCGCTGGGACCCGCTGCCGATTCCCGAGGCCGGGGAAACCTTCCTGACCGGGATGCGCACCATCACCACCTGCGGCGACATCTCGGGACAAACCGGCATGGCCGCCAGCATCGCGCTGGTCACCCGCAGCATGGTGGACGAGACCTTCTGGAACTCCGACGCCGAGATGCTGGTGATCCCCCAACAGGGCGCGCTCCGGTTCCGCACCGAATTCGGCGTGATCGATGCGGCCCCCGGCGAGGTCGCGGTGATGCCGCGCGGCGCAAAATTCCGGGTGGAGTTGATCCACGACGAACCGGCGCGGGCCTATGTCTGCGAGAATTACGGCGGCGCCTTCACCCTGCCCGAGCGCGGCCCGATCGGCGCCAATTGCCTCGCCAACCAGCGCGACTTTTTGTCGCCCGTCGCGGCCTACGAAGACGTGGAGCGGCCGCAGCTGGTCGTCGTCAAATGGGGCGGGCAGCTCTGGCAGGCGGAGATCGGGCATTCGCCGCTGGATGTGGTGGCCTGGCACGGCAACTACGCGCCCTACAAATACGATCTTTCCCGGTTTTCCCCGGTCGGGCCGCTGCTCTTCGACCATGCGGATCCTTCGATCTTCACGGTGATGACGGCGCCCTCCGAAACGCCGGGCACGGCGAACATCGACTTCGTGCTGTTCCCGGAGCGCTGGATGGTGGCGGAGAACACCTTCCGCCCACCCTGGTACCACATGAACCTGATGAGCGAATTCATGGGCCTGATCCTCGGCCAGTACGACGCCAAGCCGCAGGGTTTCGTGCCCGGCGGGTTCAGCCTGCACAACTGCATGCTGCCGCATGGGCCGGATGCGGAGGCCTTCGAGAAGGCCAGCACGATTGAACTCGCGCCGCACAAGCTGGCGAACACCATGGCCTTCATGCTGGAGACGCGGCTGCCGCAGCGGGTCACGGCCTATGCCGCCGGCGTGGCGCAACGGCAGCCGGATTACGAGGCCTGCTGGTCGGGCCTCCTCAAGAAATTCGATCCGACGCGGCGGTGATCTGGATGCTCGACGACACCCACGATCCGGCGCGGCGCAGCTTCGTCGCCTCGGCCAATGGCCATGCGGATTTCCCGATCCAGAACCTGCCGCTGGGTGTCTTCGCCCCGCCGGGCGGGGCGCGCCGCGCGGGGGTGGCCATCGGCGACCGCATCCTCGACCTGCCCGCCGTCGCGCCCCTGCTGGGCGGCGGCGCGGCGGAGGCGGTGGCAGCGACGCGCGATTGCCGGCTGAACGGCTTCTTCGCCCTCGGCGCGGCAGCGCGGCAGGCCTTACGGGCGGAGCTTTCGGCACTACTGGCCGAGGATTCCCCGGCCGCGGCGGAGCTGGGGCCGGTGCTGCACCGCGCCGCCGACTGCACGCTGCACCTGCCGTCGCGCATCGGCGACTACACGGATTTCTACGCCGGCATCCAGCACGCCACCAATGTCGGCGCACTGTTCCGCCCGGACCAGCCGCTGATGCCGAACTACAAGCATGTGCCGATCGGCTATCACGGCCGCGCCAGCTCCATCGTGCCCTCCGGCACCGCGCTACGCCGTCCGAACGGCCAGCGCAAGCCAGCGGCGGAGGCCACGCCCAGCTTCGGGCCGAGCCGAAACCTCGATTTCGAGCTGGAGCTTGGCATCTGGATCGGCCCCGGCAATGCGCTGGGCACACCCATCCCCATCGCCGAGGCCGCCGACCACATCGCCGGCTACTGCCTGCTGAACGACTGGTCGGCGCGCGACATCCAGGGCTGGGAATACCAGCCCCTCGGCCCCTTCCTGGCCAAGAATTTTTGCTCGACCATCAGCCCCTGGGTCATCACGCCGGAGGCGCTGGCGCCCTTCCGGGTGGCGCAGCCGGCGCGGCCCGAAGGCGATCCGCGGCCGATGGATTATCTGTGGGACGATCATGACCAGGCGGAGGGCGCGCTGGCGCTGGAGCTGGAGGTCTGGCTGACCCTTCCGGGCGAGGCACCCCATCGCCTGTCCACCAGCGATGCGCGCGGGCTGTACTGGACCCCGGCGCAGTTGGTGGCGCATCACGCCTGCGGCGGCTGCAATCTGCAACCCGGCGACCTGTTCGGCACGGGCACCATCTCCACCGAAGCCGGCTACGGCTCGCTGCTGGAGATCACCGCCGGCGGCCGCAAGCCCGTCACCTTGCCATCCGGCGCCACCCGCCGTTTCCTGGAGGATGGCGACACCATCACGCTGCGCGCCCGCGCCCATCGCGCCGGTTTTGCGACCATCGGCTTCGGCGATTGCACCGGCACCATCCTCGCCGCGCCCTGAGGGAAGGAATCGAACATGTCCGACCGGCCGAAACGGGTCGAGTTCCGCGAGGAAGGCCCGCGCGAGGGCTTCCAGATCGAGAAGACCATCTTCCCGCTGGCGGAGCGGGTGAAGCTGGTGGAGGCGCTGGCCGAGACCGGGCTGCACCACATCCAGGTGGCCAGCTTCGTCAGCCCGAAGCATGTGCCGCAGATGGCCGACAGCGCCGAATTCTTCGCCGCCATCCGCAAGAAGCCGGGCGTGCAATATGCGGGGCTCTGGCTGAACGAGCAGGGTTTCGAACGCGCCCGGGCCACGGGGCATGTGGACCTGTCGGGCAAGATTTCGCTCTACGCCTCCGACGCCTTCGCCCAGCGCAACAACCGCTGCTCGGCGGCGGAGATGGCGGAACGCCAGAAGGGTTGGCTCGACCTCTATGCGGCGGCGGGCGTGAAGCCCGAATACGCGATCATCATGGCCGCCTTCGGCTGCAATTATGAGGGCGATATTCCGCCCGCGCGCGTGGTGGAACTGGCGCGCTACGCCCACGACATCTGCGCCGAGCGGGGCGAGAAACTGCCTCAGATCTTCCTGGCGGACACCATGGGCTGGGGCAATCCGGACCAGACGCGGCGGCTGGTCGGCATGGTGCGGGAGGCGCTGCCCGAGGTGCGCATCGGCCTGCATCTGCACGACACGCGCGGCCTCGGCACCGCCAATGTCATGGCGGCGCTGGAGATGGGCGTGGACCTGTTCGACAGCAGCGTCGCCGGCCTCGGCGGCTGCCCCTTCGCCGGCCATGGCGATGCCGGCGCGGCGGGGAATGTCTGCACCGAGGACCTGGTCTTCCTCTGCCACGAACTCGGCATCGAGACCGGCATCGACCTGGAGGCGCTGGTGGACTGCGCGCGGATGGCGGAACGCCTGATCGGCCGCCGGTTGAACGGCCGCGTGATGCATGCGGGATCGCTGGCGAAGTACCGGACGAAGCGGGACGTGGCGGCGTGAAGCCTCTCGATGGTGTGAAGGTGGTCGAGATCGGCCAGGTCTTTGCGGGCCCCTATGCGGGCGCGGTCCTGTCCGATCTCGGCGCCGAAGTGATCAAGGTGGAAAAGCCGCAGGGCGGCGATGATGCGCGGCAGATGGGCCGTGATTTCCGCCGCGGCGATGCGCTGGTGTTTCACGAATTCAACCGCGGCAAGCGCAGCGTGGCGCTGGACCTCAAATCGGCGGAGGGGGTGGCGGTGCTGCATGCGCTGCTCGAACAGGCCGATATCCTGGTCCACAACATGCGCCCCGGCGTGCCGGAATCGCTGGGCCTCGGCGGCGCGGAGACCACGGCGCGCCACCCGCGCCTGATCTATTGCGAGATGGGGGCCTTCGGCCATCGCGGGCCGATGAAGGACCAGCCGGGCTACGAGCCGCTGTTGCAGGCCTTTGGCGGGCTGTCCTCCATCACGGGTGAGCCGGGCGGCAAGCCGGTGCGGATGGGCGCCAGCGTGGTGGACCAGGGCACCGGCATGTGGACGGTGATCGGCGCGCTCGCCGCCCTGCAGCAGCGCGCGCGCACCGGGCGCGGCTGCGTCATCAACACATCCCTGTTCGAAACCGCCTTCGCCTGGGCCAACCAGAAGGTTTCCGCCTTGGTGAACCAGGGCGAGCAGCCGGTGCGGCATGCCTCCGGCCATCCCGGCTTCGTGCCCTATGAGGCCTTCGACGCGTCGGACTCACCGCTGCTGGTCTGCTGCGGCAATGACCGGCTGTTCGGGAAATTCTGCGGGGTCCTCGGCCATGCCGAGTGGATTACGGACGGGCGCTTTGTCACCAACCGCGACCGCCTGGCAAACCAGCACGCGTTGTTGCCGATGATCCGGGAGATCATGCGCAGACGCCGCCGCGTGGAATGGCTCGGCCTGCTGGTGGAGGCCGGCGTGCCCTGCGCGCCGATCAACACCATCGAGGAGATGCTCGCCGAGCCCCAGGCCCAGGCGATGGAGATGCTGGCGACGCCGCCGGGCGAGGATTTCGCCGTGGTCGCCCTGCCGATCAGCTTCGACGGCACCCGCCCGCTGCCGCCTTGTGGCGCACCCAGGCTGGATGCCGATCGCGGCGCGGCTTTCGAGACGCCGCGACCGGTGCCGTAGACGTCAACCCCCGCGCAGCAGCCGTTCCAGCGCCGGGGACAGGCCGATGCCGGTGCGGCCGCTCGGCGCGGCATAGCTGCCGGTGCGAGGCTTCGGCAGGCGCTGGGCGACCAGCGCCTCGGCCAGCTTCACCGCGCAGGTGATGCCATCCAGCAGCGGCACGGGCGAACGATCCTGCAACTGCACCGCCATGCCGGCCAGGGCGGCGCCGGCCAGCACCACCGAATCGCAGCGCGCCGCCATCGCCTCCGCCGCCGCCAGCACCTGGCCGGCGGCGCCATCCGGATTGGCGATGGCCTGCTGCGGCGTCAGCGGCAGGCCCACCACCTCCGCGCAGCGCGCCGTCAGCCCGTGCCGCGCCACCAGCTCCTCATAGGGTCGCGCCTGGCCGAGGGTCAGCACGCCGAAACTGCCGCCGAGCAGGCAGGCGGTCAGGCAGGCCGCCTCCGTCATGCCGATCACCGGGCAGGGCATGAGCTGGCGTGCCGCGTCCAGCGCCGTGTCGTGGCTGACCGCCAGGATGGCCGCATCCACGGCGCCCGCATGCTCGGCCAGGGTCGCCAGCAGCGCATGGGCGGCGATGGCATTCTCCGCCCGCGTCGAGATGACGGAGGGGCCGAATTCGGGCGTGGCGCCGAGGATCTCCGTGCCCGGCGCGGCGGCCGCCTGGGCGGCGAGGACGCAGGCCTCCGTGATCGCCAGGGTCGTATTGGCGTTGACCACCAGGATGCGCATGGCCTCAGCCCCCGATCATGGTGCCGGCGACGGGACCACCGCTGAGCGCCAGCAGCCCCTCCGGCAGGGCGCGGGAGGTTTCGGTCAGCAGCAGCAGGCGCAGCGCCTCCCGCGTCCCCGGCGGAGGCGGCGTGGGGGGCGCCTCCGCGTCGGGCAGCATGACGTCGCCCGCCGACGTCTCCGCGGCCACCTCGGCAATGCCCTCCGCCCGGCGCTTCCAGACCTGAAGCGGATTGAACAGCAGCACGTCACCCGGCCGCACATCGATGCGCAGTGCCAGGCCCGGCTCGGCGCAGATGCTGTCCAGCAGGTCGAGCGCCTGCATCTGCGCGGCGGTCAGCCGGGGCGTTTCCGGCATGCGCTGGGCCGCATCGATCGAATCGCGGGCATAGCGGCCAATGAAGGCGCCGGAGGCGCTGCTGAACACCGGCAGGTTCAGCACCACCCCGCCCGGCGCGGCATGCGGCAAGGGCCGGTGCAGCACTTCCAGCGCGGCGCGGTCGCGCTTCATCATTTCATTGTGCACCGTGGCGGCGGCGACCAGCATGGCGGGGTCCACATCCGGCGGCTGGCGCAGCACCAGCAGCGCCACGACATCCGCCGCATCGGCATGGAAGCGCCAGCGCAGCGCGCCGCCGGCAGCGCTGTGCAAACGCTGCACCGCCCCGCCCTCCCCCGGCAGGGGTCGGCCGAGATGGATGCCGATGGCCGCCAGCAGCGGCTCCGCCAGCGCCTCCCCCAGCCGCTCCAGCGTCAGGCCGCGCAGCAGCACGAAGCCGCGGCCGGTGTCGAGGCGCGTCGCCGCGCCGCGCAGCACGGCGCCGAGACGCGGCAGCGGCGCCTCCGCCGCGGTGGCGGGCGCGCGGCCACCGAGCGCGGTCAGCGCCTGTTCCAGCTCCGCCAGATCCTCCGCGCCGAGTGGAATCATCCAGTCGGAATGGCGCAGGTCGGCGGCGCGCCAGGCGGCCTGGCCGGCCTGGGGCACCAGCCGCAAGCGAGGCGGCACGAGGGGGGAAGCGGCCTGGGGCGGCAGGGGCATGTCACTCATCGCCGGGCACATTACAGCAAAGCCGGCCGGCGCCACATCTTGCCTTGTTGTGCCCCCTGCCCCCAGGCTGCCACCCCTTGCCGGAGACCCTGCGCCATGGATGCCTCGCTGCCCGCCGCCCCTCTGCCCGCGCTGGACCTGCCCTTCGAGATGGAGGCGATGCTGGAGGGTCTGCGGCCCTGGGTGGAATGCGAGAGCCCCACCTTCGACGCGGCGGCGGTGAACCGCATGATGGACCTGGCCGGGCGCGACCTGGCGCTGCTGGGCGCGCGGGTGGAGCGAATCGCCGGCCGCATGGGTTTCGGCGATTGCGTCCGCGCCCGCTTCCCGCACCCCGCCGGGGACACGACGCCAGGCATCCTGGTCCTCGCCCATCTCGATACCGTCCACCCGGTCGGGACACTGAAGAAGCTGCCCTGGAAGCGGGAGGGGGGCACCTGCCGCGGCCCCGGCATCTTCGACATGAAGGGCGGCACCTTCCTGGCGGTGGAGGCCATGCGCCAGATCCTGCGCGCCGGCCTGCCGACCCCCCTGCCCGTCACCTTCCTGCTGACGCCGGATGAGGAGGTGGGCAGCCCCTCCACCCGCGACCTGATCGAGGCGGAGGCGCGGCGCGCCCGCTACGTGCTGGTGCCGGAACCGGCGCGGCCCGATGGCGGCGTGGTGACCGGGCGCTACGCCATCGCGCGCTTCAACCTGCGCAGCACGGGCCGGCCGAGCCATGCCGGATCGACGCTGGGCGAGGGCCGCTCCGCGATCCGGGAAATGTGCCGCCAGGTGCTGGCGATCGAGGCGATGACGACGGAGGACTGCACCTTCTCCGCCGGCGTGATCCATGGCGGGCAATGGGTGAATTGCGTGGCGACGCATTGCGACGCCGAGGTTCTCTCCATGGCCAAGCGGCAGGCGGACCTCGATGCCGGCGTGGAACGCATGCTGGCGCTGAAGCCCGCCGCGCCGGATGTGGCGCTGGAAGTGACGCGCGGCGTGACCCGCCCGGTCTGGGAGCCGGATGCGGGCACCATGGCGCTGTATGAGGTGGCGCGCGGCATCGCCGAACGGCTCGGCTTCGCGATTCCGCCGCAATCCTCGGGCGGCGGCTCGGACGGCAATTTCACCGGCGCGATGGGCATTCCGACCCTGGATGGCCTCGGCGTGGCGGGGGCCGGGGCGCATACGCTGGACGAACACATCGCCGTGGGCAGCCTGGTGCCGCGCGCCAGGCTCTTCGCCGGGCTGCTGTCACGTCTTTCTTGAGATTCACGAAACGTCGCGTTTTTGGCTATTCTCTCATTAACAAATGAGGGACCCGGACAATGCGGCACATGGCGATCTGGACGATGACACTGGCGCTGGGGCTTCCGACCCTGGCGCTGGCGCAAGGCTCGGCAGCCTCCGGCCCCAATGCCGGGGCGCTGCATGGCCAGAACTGGGACATGCGGCAGGACCTGCACACCCCCACCCAGCCCGGCGCCCCGCCGCAGACCCGCACCCAGCGGCTGCGGCAGCAGGCGCGGGAGGCGGAGGCGCGGCGGCGGGCCGAGCAGCGTGCCCGGCAACAGCAGCAGCGGGCCCGCCAGACCCAGGCGCCGCGCTGACCTAGCTCCCGCCATCCACCTGCAGGATCTGCCCCGTCACCCAGCTTGCGAAGGGCGAGGCGAAGAACAGCACGGCATTGGCCATATCCTCCGGCTCGCCCAGCCTGCGCATGGCGATGCGGCCGAGCATCGCCTTCTGGCCTTCCGCCCCATAGCTCTCGAACTGCTTGATCGATGCGGGGTTGGACAGGGCGAAGCCCGGCGCGACCGAATTCACCGTGATGCCGAAGGGGCCGAATTCGCGGGACAACTGGCGGGTCAGCCCGACCAGCGCGTGCTTGGAACTGCAATAGGCCTGGATGCCCGTCAGGCTGGCCTTCAGCCCGGCGCCGCTGCTGATGGTGACGATGCGGCCCGCCTTCGCCTTCTTCATGCCGGGTGCGGCGGCCTTGGCCAGGTTGAAGGCGGCGTGGGTGTTGATGTCGAAGATCGCGTGCCAGTCCTCCTCCGGCACTTCCTCGATCGGGCGCATCACCTGGCCGCGCACACCGCCGGCATTGCAGACCAGCACGCCGATGGGCTGGCCGGTGGCCTTCTCGATATCGGCGATCCAGCCGGCGGCGGCGCCCTTGGCGGTCAGGTCGAAGGCGGCGGTGGTGATGCTGCCCTCGGTTTCCGCTGTTTCCTTCAGCTCATCGGCCGACAGGTCGCAGGCGAAGACCTTGGCACCGAGGCCGGCAAAACCGCGGGCGATGGCGCGGCCATAGCCATGGCCGGCGCCGGTCACCGCCACCACCACGCCGTCATATCGGATGTTCATGCCATCAGCTCCGTCAGGTTCGAATCCGCCATAGGGCGTTCGCCGCGCTCGCATTCATGGATCATGGCGATCAGCCGCTCCAGCGTCGGGCAGGCCAGGCCATGCGCGCGGCCAATCGGCGGCACGGCGCCGATCTGCGCATCGGCGGGCGTCGCACGATGCCGCACCCAGAGGTCACGCCAGATGCCCGAATGGGTCTTTGCGTTGGGGCGATTGAAGGCCTCCATCGCGATCATGGAGGCGCGCGCCGCGTCTTCCGTTCCGCCCGGGCCGAAAGCCGCCGGATCGAATCCGTTGAAGCCGAGGGGCGTCACGCCTTCGGCGCGGGCCACGGCGATGACCTCGCCGCAGAGAGCGCGGACCAGCGGCAGCAGTTCGCTGCGCGCCAGCGTGTCGGCGATGCCCTTCTCGGCCAGGCCCTGGGCATAGAGCAGGCTGGAATAGGCCAGCTTGCCCCAGAGATAGCCCCAGATATTGGGGGTCAGCACCGCATCCGGCTCGAAGGTCGCGGCCAGCAGCGCGTGCAGCGCCTGGACGCGTGGCGTGGTCGCGCCATCCAGCTCCCCCACCACCACGGCGCCGCGATTGCCGTAGAGGATGCGGCCGGGCTCGATCCAGTCGGCGCCGAAATTGACGAAGGCGCCCATGGTGCGATGCGCACCGCAGACCTCCGCGATCACCCGCTCGCACAAGCCGTTCTGAAGCGACAGCACATAGCCATCCTCGGCCAGATGCGGCAGCAACTGGCGGCAGGCAGCTTCCGTGTCGTGGGTCTTCACGGCCAGGAAGATGCGGCGGAACACGCCCTTCACATCACCTGGCAGCGAGGCCGGGGCGCTGACCTTCATCTGCGCGACCGGCCCCTCGATCACCAGCCCGCGCGCCGGATCGGCGATGGCGGCGACATGGTCGGGCACGACGTCGCAGAACACCACCGCGTGGCGGGCGCGCACCAGATGGGCGCCGACCGTGCCGCCGATGGCGCCCGCGCCCCAGATCAGGATCGGCCCATGATCCACCGCCTCCCGCGCCCCATCCCTGCCTGCCAAGCCCAGTCCCTCCATTGCCATGCCGGCCATGCGCCCGGCGCCCTTGCGCGGCGCGGCGCGGCCTGACCACCCTGCATCCCAGGCTAGAGAGGACCAGCGCCGCGTCAATGTTCCCCGGGATGAGTGGCAACCTGAAGGGCGCGGCCCTGATGTCGGCGGCGGCCGTGCTGTTCGCGGCGGAGGTGCTGATGATCCGATGGATGACCGCGCGCGGCATCCCGGTGGAGGTGCAGCTTTTCGCCCGCGCCCTCGGGCAGTTGCTGTGGGTTTCGCCGCGCATCGCGACCAGCGGTGTGGCGGTGTTCCGCACGAAGCGGCTGCCGATGCACATGCTGCGCGGCGCGTCCTCCCTCATCTGCTGGGGGCTCTACTACTATTCCTTCACCCGGCTCGACATGGCGACGGGCACGGTGCTGTCCTTCACCAATGTCATGTTCACCACCCTGCTCGCCGCGCCGATATTGGGGGAGCGGGTGGATCGCTGGCGCTGGTTCGGCACCATCGCCGGCCTGCTCGGCGTGGCCGTGATGCTGCGGCCGGGGGCGGAGGTGGATGCGCTGGGCGCGACGGCGGCCATCGTCGCCGCCATCGCCTGGTGCGGCATCACGCTGTCCTCCCGCAGCCTGACACGTACCGACAGCACGCTGACGGTGCTGGCCTGGGTCGGCGTCTTCACCAGCCTCGGCGTGCTGCCGCTGGCCGTCATGGCCTGGGTGCCGCTCGGGCTGGTGGAGATGGGGCTGCTGCTGGTGGTCGCCACCGTGATGCCGGGCATCATCTTCATGGTGACGGAGGCGCTGCGCCATGGCGAGGCCAGCGCCATCGCCCCCTTCCAGTATCTGCGCCTGGTGGTGGTGACCGCCGCGGGCTGGATCCTGTTCAACGAGGTGCCGGACCTGTTCGGCTGGATCGGCGCCGCCATCATCATGACCGGCGCCGTCGTCATCACCGTGGCGGAAGCCCGCCGCCGATGAGTGTCCTTTCCAAGTGCTCCGAAATGCTTCGGAGCCCCTCATACGCCGGGCGGAAGCCTCCGGCTTCCTTGGCTTCGTCATGCCGAAGGCATGCCTTCGGCATGACGCATAAGCGGCGGCGGCCATTCGGCCGCTCGGCCGGCGCGGGACGCCGGCCGCAGGGCAGCCCCTTGAGGCGCGGCATCGGATGAGCCCATTCGCCAAGGCCGCGCTGCTTTCCGTCGCCGCCGGCTTCGTCTTCAACCTGGAGACCACGCTGGTGAAGGCGATGGAGGGTGTGCCGCTGGCCACCCTGGTGCTGGCCCGCGCCCTCGGCCAGATCGCCTGGACCCTGCCGGCCTTGGCGCGGGACCCGACGCTGCCGCGCACCAAGGCGCTGCCGATGCAGCTGTTCCGCGGCGTGCTGTCTGTCGTGTCCTGGTACACCTACTACCTGGCCTTCACCGGCCTGCCGCTGGCCACGGCGACCGTGCTGTCCTTCACCTCCGTGCTGTTCGTCACTGCGCTGGCCGGGCCGGTGCTGGGCGAGAAGGTGCGCTGGCGGCGCTGGAGCGCGACGCTGGTCGGCTTTGCCGGCGTCGTCGCCATCATCCGCCCCGGCGATGCCGGGGCGGTGGCGCTGGACTGGCCGCTGGCGGC
Organism: Falsiroseomonas oleicola; assembly: GCF_019029495.1. GTDB lineage: Bacteria > Pseudomonadota > Alphaproteobacteria > Acetobacterales > Acetobacteraceae > Falsiroseomonas > Falsiroseomonas oleicola. The sequence continues at coordinate 378,527 of NZ_JAERQM010000004.1, read as the reverse complement.
GGCCCTCGCCTCGGCGCTGATGGGCGCGATGATCGTGCTGACCACCAAGACCCTGGCGCGGACGGAGCGCACGGGCACCATCATGTTCTGGATCGGCGTGGTCGCGGTGGCCGTCGCCGTGCCGGCCGCACTGCCGACGCTCGCCTGGCCGGGCTGGGGAAATTTCGGGCTGCTGATCCTGTGCGGCGTCTGCGGGCCGCTCGGCATGCATCTCTGGATCAATGCGCTGCGCATGGTCGATGCCAGCGTCATCGCGCCGATCTCCTATATCCGCCTGGTCTTCGCCGCCGCCACGGGCGTGCTGCTGTTCCGGGAGGTGCCGGACATCTGGCTCGGCGTCGGCGCCGCGCTGATCGTCGGTTCCGCCATCTACATCACGCGGCGGGAGGCGCAGGTGGCGCGCCGCCGCGCCGCGCCGCTGGCGGTGAATGCCCAGGCCGCGCTACCGCTTCAAACCACGAAGCCCGATTCCGCCAGCGCCGCCTCCAGCGGCGAGTCCGCCAGCCCGAATTCACGATAGCCCCGGCGCAGATGCCCGACATACCAGCCCGCCGGCGGCCCCGGCTTCAGCCGCCGCCCGACATAGATCCAGGCCTCGCCCCCATCCGGCAGCGGCAGCTTCAGCCGCTCATAGACGCCGAGCGCCGTGCCCTCGAATCGATCCAGCGCCCGCAGGTGGCGCGGGGTGATGCGCCAGAGGCCAATCGGCAGCAGCGCCCCCGGCTCCGGCTCGATATCGGCGAAGCGGCGCAGCACCAGGCGCCAGCCGGGCAGCAGCAGCGCGCCGGCCGGCGCCGCCCCGGGGCAGCGTTCCGTCATCCGGGCATGGTCGAGATTGCTGCCATAGGCGGCGTAGAGCGGGGGCTGCATGGCGCCGCAGCCTGCCCCGGCCGGACCCCTGCGACAAGGATCACCGCATGATGCTGCTGTTGCAGGCGGCGCCGCTGCTGCTGCTGGTGGCGCTGCTGCTCTCGGGTCGCGCCGGGCCGGTGCCGGCGGTGCTGGCCGCGCTGGTCGCCGCCCTGCCGGCGGTGGTCGCGACGCTGGAGGGGCCGGCCCTGCCCTTCCTGTCCGAGGAAACGCTGCGCGGCCTTTTCCTGGCGCTGAAACCCATCACCGTGCTGATGGGCGGGCTGCTGTTCCACGCCGCCGTCTCCGACCGTGCCTCGACGACAGCGACGCCGGGCGGGGCACCCGATCCGCGCCGCATCTTCGTCGCCGCCCTGCTGATGGGTGGCTTCATGGAAAGCGTCACCGGCTTCGCGGTGGGCGCGGTCTTCGCCCTGTCCGCCATTCGCGGCATGGGGCTGCGCGGTGCGCCGGCCGGCGCCATGGCGCTGCTGTCGCTGACCCTGGTGCCCTGGGGCGGCCTCGGCCCGGGCACCTCGCTCGGCGCGGCGCTGACGGGGCTGCCGGCGCAGGATGTCGCGGCGCTGACCGCCTGGCCCAACGCCGCCTGGCTGCTGCTGATGGGGCCGGTGCTGTGGCGGCTTTGCGCCGCGGCCGGCATCGCCGTGCCGGGGCGGGAGAAGGCGGCGCAGATGGCGCTGCTGGCCGCGATGTCGGCGATCCTGCTGGCCTCCCACGCGCTGTTTCCCTTCGAGGTCGCGGGCATCCTGGCCACCGGCCTGCCGCTGCTCTTCACGCTGTGGCGGCTGGACCCGCCGCGTGGCGTGCAAGGCTGGGCGCGCGCCGGGCGGGCCATGGCGCCCTATCTGCTGCTGACCTTCTGTCTGTTGCTGGCGCGAAGCTGGTCCGGCGCGCCCGAATGGGCGCCCTATGCCGACCTGCCGGGCTTTCCCATCACCCATGTGGCGGTGGTGCTGTGGGTGGTCTCCGGCGCGCTGCTGATCGGCCGCGCGGGCGCCGCGCCGCGCAGCCGCGCCGCCTTGCACCGCGCGCTGCGGCCGGCGCTGGCCATGCTGCTTTATGTCGTGCTGGCGCGCTGGATGGCGGGGTCCGGCATGGCCGGGGCGCTGGCCGGCGCGGCGGCGGAGGGGCTGGGACCGCTCGCCCCCTATGCCGTGCCGGTGCTGGGGCTGGCCTCGGGCATCGTCACCGGCAGCAATGTCGGCTCGAACGCCGCGCTGATGCCGGTGCAGGCGGCGCTCGGCCAGGCGGCGGGGCTGCCGCCGTTGCTGGCGCCGGCCTTGCACAATTTCGCGGGTGCCGCGGGGGCGGGCATGTCCTTCGCCGGCACCGCGATGATCTGCGGGCTGCTGGCCGATGGCGCGCGGCCGGCGCAGATCTGGCGGCTGCTGCTGCCCTCCATGCTGGGCGTGGTGGTGCTGGGGTGGGTCATGGTGGCGTGGCTGAGTTGACCTCTGCGCGCCCGGCTGGCGTCGCCACAACCCAGAGCGCGCCGTCCCGCGTCTCACAGGCCAGCAACCCGCGATCCCCCGCATCCTCCCACACCGTCAGGCGGGGGCAGGAGGTGCGCCAGATGTCCATCACCTCCGCATAGGGGCGCGGCGCATCGGCGATCCAGGCGACCAGGTCGCGGATCAGCGGTTCCTTCGGGTCCGTCATGACGGCCTCCATCAGGGAAAGACCAGCAGCCAGGTGCCCTGCGCGAGGTAGAAGGCGGCGATCCCCGCCACCAGCCGCCCGGCCCAGGCGCGGTACTGCACCTCCGTCAGCGCCGCCAGCAGCGGCCTCGCCAGCAGGGTGCCGAGCAGGGAGGCGGCGACGGCACCGCCGGCCAGAACCGGGTCAAGCTCCGCCGCGCCAGCCACCAGCCCGCCGAAATACAGCAGCTTCATCGCATGGCCCTGCACCTGGCAGACCGCCTTGGTGGCGACGATGCCATGCCGGTCGAGCCTGCCGCCCAGGAAAAAGCTGTCGAGCAGCGGCCCCGCCACGCCGGTCAGCAGCATCAGCGACATGCTGGCCATGCCGCAGCAGGCGCCATGCAGCGGGTCCTCGGGATCGGCCTTCGACCCGGCCGGCAGCAGCTTCAGCAGGAAGGGGCTGAGGCCGAGGGCGATCAGCGCCAGCGGCTTGTCCGGCACGAAGAGCACCAGCGACCACAGCCCCACCGCGACGACGCAGCCCAGCGCATAGGCGGCGACGATCGCCCAGCGCACATGGCGCAGCAGGAAGGCGGCGCGCCAGGCGTTGGAGGCAATCTGCGTCACCGCATGCAGCGCCATCGCCACGGGAAGCGGCAACAGCAGCAGCAACACGCCGATCAGCACCAGCCCTCCCGCCATGCCAAAGATTCCCGAGAGCAGGGAGGTGGCGACCATCAGGGTCCAGAGGCTCAGCATGGTCAGGGCGGTCATCGGCGGGGCTCCTCTGACGGATGGATTGCGCCCGCCGGGCACGGCGCACAAACTGCCTTTGCTGAGCCTGGCATGAGTTTTCCTGATGCTACCCGCCCCCCGCCCACCCTTCCTGAACGGCATCCGCGCCTTCGAAGCCGCCGCCCGCGCCGGCAGCTTCGTGCAGGCGGCGGCGGAGTTGCATGTGACGCCCGCGGCCGTCAGCCGCCTGGTGAAGCTGCTGGAGGAACGCATGGGCGTCGCGCTGTTCCGCCGCCACGCCAACCGGCTGGAGCTGACCGCGGCCGGCCGCCGCTACCGCGACGGGCTGGTGCCCTTGCTCGACGCGCTGGCACGGCTGACCGAACAGGTGCGGGAGGAGGCGGGCGGCGGCGCGCTGACCGTCGGGGTCGGTCCCACCTTCGCCATCCGCTGGCTGATCCCCCGCCTCGCCGACCTGCAACGCCGGCAGCCAGGGCTGGAGGTGCGGATCACCACCGGCGGCATCGCCGCGCCCTTCTCCGACCGCTGGAGCTGCGGGATCCTGATGGGCGAGGGCGAATGGCCGGACCTTGTCGCCACCCGGCTGTTCGGCGCGGACCTGCTGCCGGTCTGCGCGCCCGCCATGGCGGCGAAGCTGCGCCGCCCCGCTGGCTTGGCGCGAGCTACCCTGCTGCGCGTGGCGCATGCACCCGGCGACTGGCCGCGCTGGCTGGAAGCCGCCGGCGCGCCGGGCATCACCGCCGCCGGGCCGGTCTTCGAATTCTACGGCCAGGCGCAGCAGGCCGCCGCCGATGGGCTCGGCGTGGCGATGGGGGTGCGGCCCTATATCGACGACGACCTCGCCGCCGGGCGGCTGGTGGCGCCCTTTCCGCTGCCGGTGGCGCGCGGCACCGCCTGGTACCTGGTGCACCGGCCCTGGCGGGCGGCGGATCGGGGCGTTCGGCTGTTCCGCGACTGGCTGCTGGCACAGGCGGCGGGGTGACAGGCATGTCACGGCGCAAGTAACCGATCTGTCACGCACAATACATATAAGTCATGGCCCTGGCGTTGCGAAGTTGAAACTTCGCGGGGAGCCCTCCGGCACCTAATCTGTCACCGGGTTGAAACGGCCAGGATCTGTGCCGCGCCCGGAGGAACGGTATGGATTCGCTCATGGCCCAGGGACCGCAGTTCCTGGAGATTCTCTGGCTCAACGTCATCCTGTCCGGCGACAATGCCGTCGTCATCGGCATGGCCGCCGCCGGCCTGCCGCCGGCGCTGCGCAGCCGCGCCGTGCTGTTCGGCATCCTGGCCGCGGCGGCGCTGCGCATCGTCTTCTCGCTGGGCGCCACCTGGCTGCTCGGCCTGTGGTGGATCGAGCTCCTCGGCGGCGCGGCGCTGCTGTATATCGCCTGGGGCTTCTGGAAGGAGCTGCGGCATGAGGCGGAGGAGGCCGAGGCCGGCCACACCGCGCCCGACAAGACCCTGATGCAGGCGCTGCGCCAGATCATCATCGCCGATGTGTCGATGAGCCTGGACAATGTGCTCGCCGTCGCCGCCGTGGCGCGCAACAACATGGTGATGCTGGTGATCGGCCTGACCGTCTCCATCCTGCTGATGGGCCTGCTGGGCGGGGCGCTGGCGCGGATGCTCGACCGCTACAAGTTCATTGCCTATATCGGCCTGGCGCTGATCGCCTATATCGGCGTCGAACTGCTGTGGGAGGGTGCGGCGGCGGCGAATGAGGCGCTGGCGCTTGGCCTGCCCCTGCCCCATGTGGCCGCGCATTGATCGCCCAGCCTTGCCTGGCGCCGCGCGGCCTGGCTTGAAGCGGCGCCCCCGCTTCACCTATACCCTGTGACAGCAAGGGGCGCCGCGAAGGCGCCCCGGTCCTGGGGAGAGACGCCTACATGACATTGTCCCGCCGGCTGGCCCTGGCCGCCGCCTTCCTGGCCCCTCTGGCCGGCCCTGCTTTGGCCCAGACCCAGATCACCATCCAGCATCCGCTGCCGCTAAACAGCCATTACGGCGCCGGCGCCACCGCGCTGAAGGAAGCCTTCGAGCGTGCCAGCGGCGGCCGCTACAATGTGGTGATCCAGCGCAACGACAATGAGCGCGAGGCGATCGAGAGCGCGCAGATCGGCACCATCGAATGCGTCGTCACCTCGACGGGTCCGGTCGGCAACTTCGTGCCGGAGACGCGCAACCTCGACGTGCCCTTCCTGTTCCGTGACACGGCCCATGCCCGCGGCGTGCTGGACAGCGAGATCGGCCAGCAGATGCTTGGCCGCTTCTCCGCCCGCGGCCTCGCCGGCGTGGTCTGGATGGAGAACGGCTTCCGGCATCTGACGAATTCGCGGCGCGAGGTGAACACGCCCGCCGATATTCGCGGGTTGAAGGTGCGCACCATGGAGAACCAGGTGCATATGCGCGCCTTCTCCACCCTCGGCGCGCTGCCGACTCCGATGGCCTTCTCCGAACTCGTGCCGGCCCTGCAGCAGGGCACGGTGGATGGGCAGGAGAATCCGATCCCGGTGATCGTGGCGAACAACCTGAACCAGGTGCAGCGCTACCTGACGCTGACCGGCCACGTCTATTCGCCAGCCATCCTGATCTGCAATCCGGGGATGCTGGCGCGCATGTCGGCCGCTGATCGCGCCGCCTTCATGGAAGCCGCCAAGGCCGGTGCTGCCGCCAATCGCGCGCGCGTCACATCGGATGAGCAGTCGGGCGTGGACGAGCTGCGCCGCCGTGGCATGACAGTGGTGACGCAGGTGGATGCGGCCGCCTTCCAGACCGCGCTCGCCGCCGCCTTCACGGAATATGAGCGCACGCTGGATGGCGCGCTGCTGCGCCGCATCCGGGAGTGGCGCGCGAACTGAGGCAGACCTGCCCGAGGGCCTGCCAGGCGCAATGACAGGGGGGGGCGCGGTGCAAGCCGCGCCCCTTGGCGTTTCGCTCGCGCGATCCATCAGTCCCTCGCCTGGGATTGATGCCCCCACCGCAATGCATCTATACGCTCTATGCATGCAGCGCCGATCCAACGGTGCTCATCTCCAGGGAGTCCATCCATGAAAGCGACCCGCCGCGTGGCGCTTGCCGCCGCGCTGATGCTGCCCTTCGCCTTTTCGGCGCAGGCACAGACGCAATTGACCGTGCAGCACGCGCTGCCGCTCGACAGCCATACCGGCGTCGGCGCCCATACCTTCAAGACGGCGCTGGAGCGGCTGACCAACGGGCGCTACAGCGTCACCACTCAGCGCAACGACAATGAGCGCGAGATGGTCGAGAGCGTGCAGATCGGCACCATCGACTGCACCTTCACCTCCACCGGCCCGGTCGGCAATTTCGTGCCGGAGGTGCGCATCTTCGACGTGCCCTTCCTGTTCCGCGATGCCACCCATGCGCGCGGCGTGCTGGACAGCGAGATCGGCCAGCAGGTGCTGAACCGCTTCAACGCGCGCGGCCTGGTCGGCGTGGTCTGGATCGAGAACGGCTTCCGCAACCTGACGAACTCGCGGCGCGAGGTGAACACCCCCGCCGACCTGCGCGGGTTGAAGATCCGCACCATGGAGAACCAGGTGCATATCCGGGCCTTCACCACGCTCGGCGCGCTGCCGACGCCGATGGCCTTCTCCGAGCTCATCCCGGCCCTGCAGCAGGGCACGGTGGATGGGCAGGAGAATCCGATCTCGGTCATCGTGGCGAACAACATCAACCAGGTGCAGCGCTACTTCACCATGACGCGCCACGTCTATTCGCCGCAGGTGATGATCTGCAACCCGGCGATGGTCGCGCGCTTCAACGCGGCCGACCGCGCGCTGTTCCAGCAGGCGGCGCGCGAGGCGCAGACCGCCAACCGCAATCGCGTCACGGCGGATGAGGAAGCCGGCGTGGCCGAGCTGCGCCGCCGCGGCATGACGGTGGTGACGGAGGTCGACACCGCCGCCTTCCAGACCGCCCTGGCCCCGGCCTTCGCGGAATGGGAGCGGACGCTGGATGCCGCCACCCTGCGCCGCATTCGTGAGTGGCGCGCCAACTGAGACTCCGCAGTCGGGCACGGCATCGCGCCGTGCCCTTTCCGCATCCGGAATCCACGCGATGAACATGATGAACGTGGTGCCATTGCAGGTGACGGGGGCGGCGACGCTCGCCGTCGTCCTGCTGGCACTCTGGGCGGGCTCCGGCGGTGGCGTCAGGGGGATGATCCGGACGGCGGTGCTGCGGTTGGACCGCGTGGCGACCGGCATCGCCGCCATCCTGGCCTGCCTTGCCCTGGCCCTCGCGGCGGCGGCGGGGCTGTGGCAGGTTTTTGCCCGATTTGCGACCGAAACACCCTCCATCTGGTCGGAGGCGCTGGTGCGGACGGCGCTGATCTGGATGGCCTATCTCGGCGTGGCGCTGGCGCTGCGCGGCGGCGCGCTGGTGTCCATCGACGTGGCGCACCGCCTGACCTCCGGCGCCCTGCGCCGGTCCATCGAGGCGGCAGCGCTGGCCTGTTCGCTGTCCCTCATGGGCATCATGTTCTGGTTCGGCTGGACCATGGCGCAGCGCGTGCAGTTCCAGGAGATGGCGGGGCTCGAGGTCTCGATGACCTGGGGCTATGCGGCGATCCCCGTCGGCGCGGTCTTCGCCATGATCGGCGCCCTCGCGCATTTCCTCGACCGGCGTGATGCCGAGCTGGAGTACGCCGCATGAGCGGCCACCATAAGGATGACGCGCCATGAGTGGCGCGATGCTGACGGTCATGCTGGTGCTCTTCGCCATCAGCGTGCCGGTTGCCGTGGCCATCGGGCTTGCCGCCATCATCGGCATCCATGGTTTCACCAATTTCCCGCTGATCGTCGCGGCCCAGCAGCTGTTCGTGGCGCTGGACAAGTTTCCGCTGGCAGCCATTCCCTTCTTCATCCTGGCCGGCAACCTGATGGATGTGGGCGGCATCTCCCGCCGCCTGGTCGCCTTCGCGCAATCCATCGTCGGCGGCATCCAGGGCGGGCTGCCCGCCACCTGTGTCGTCACCTGCATGATCTTCGCCGCCATCAGCGGCAGTTCCGTCGCCACCACCTTCGCGGTCGGCGCCATCATGATCCCGGCGCTGGTCCGCGCCGGCTATCCGGTGGCCTTCGCCGCCGCCTTGCAGGCCACGGCGGCGGAACTCGGCGTGGTGATCCCGCCCTCGATTCCGATGATCCTCTACGGCGTCACGACGCAGACCAGCATTCCGGAGCTGTTCATCGCCGGCATCGCCCCGGGCATCCTGATCGCCGGCGCGCTGGTGTCCACCGTGCTGATCTGGTGCCGCCTCAAGGGCTGGGGCAAGCAGGATGGGGAGGGCAGGCTGGGCGTCCTGACGGCGACGCGCCAGGCCGGCTTCGCGCTGTTCATGCCCGTCGTCGTGCTCGGCGGCATCTATGGCGGCATCACCACGCCGACCGAGGCCAGCGTCATCGCCGTCGCCTATGCCATCCTGGTCGGCATGTTCCTGCACCGGGAGATCGGCTGGCGCGACCTGTTCCCGATCTTCCGCAAATCGGTGATCAGCAGCGCGGTGATCCTGTTCATCATCGCCTGCGCGGCGGTGTTCTCCTGGCTGCTGAACCGGCAGGGCGTGCCGGATGCCGCCGCCGCCTGGCTGGTCACCACCTTCGACGGCGCGGGGATGTTCCTGCTGGGCGTCAACCTGTTCCTGTTCGTGATCGGCATGTTCGTGGAGACCAGCGCCTCCATCATCGTGCTCGCCCCCATCCTGCAGGAAGCGGCGGCGCGCTTCGGCATCGATGGCGTGCATTTCGGCACCGTCATGGTGGTGAACCTGGCGATGGGCATGATCACGCCGCCCTTCGGCGTGAACCTGTTCGCCGCCGCCCAGGTGGCCGGCACCAGCGTGGACAAGATGATGCGCTACCTGCCGATCTTCATCGGCGTCATCTTCGCCTGCCTGATGCTCATCACCTACGTGCCCTGGATCGTGCTGGCGCTGCCGACGCTGGTCTTCCGGTGATCGCCACCGCCGCGGCGCTGCGCCATCTGCGCCGCGACCCGGTGATGAAGCGCATCATCCGCCAGATCGGCCCCTGCACGCTGGGGGCGGCGGCGCGCGAACCCTATGAGGCGCTGGTGCGCGCGATCACGCACCAGCAGGTGCATGGCCGCGCGGCGGAGGCGATTCTCGGCCGCTTCATCGCGCTTTATCCGGGCCACGACTTCCCGCCCGCTGCTTTGGTGCTGGACACGCCGGTGGAGGCGATGCGCGGCTGCGGGCTGTCCGGCAACAAGGTCGCCGCGATCCGCGACATCGCGGAGAAGGCGGTGGGCGGGCTGGTGCCGACCGGCGATGCCGCCGCCCGGCTGCCGGACGAGGCGCTGATCGAGCGGCTGGTGGCGATTCGCGGCGTCGGCCGCTGGACGGTGGAGATGATGCTGATCTTCACCCTCGGCCGGCGCGACGTGCTGCCGATCGACGATTTCGGCGTGCGGGAGGGCTGGAAAGTCGCCGCGGGGCTGGAGGCGCAGCCGAAGCCGAAGGAACTCGCCGCGATCGGCGAGGCCTGGGCACCCTGGCGGAGTGTCGCCGCCTGGTATCTGTGGCGCGTCGCGGATGCCGACCGGATCGCCCGGCTGAAGCCCAAGCCCGGCGGCAAGGCCACGCCGGCGGTGCCGGGCGCCGCCCTGTGAAGCTGCCGCGGGAAAGCCGGCGCGTTCCGACCCGCCCCGAACTGCCCCGGGCTCCAGCCCCGGAAGCGTCCCCCGCCGAAGCCCCGCCCCGGACTCCGGCGCCCCTAACGCCGTCGCCCCGTGCCGCGCCGCCGCCGCCACCTCCGGCCATGTCCACGCGCCGGGCGCTGCTGACCACCCTGGGCGGCATGACCGCGATCGGTGCGGTGGGCGGGCTCTACGCCTTCTGGATCGAGCCGACCTATCGCCTCGGCATCGCCGAATACCGGCTGCATCCGCCGAACTGGCCCGCCGGCCGACCCCTGACCATCGCCGCCCTCTCCGACATCCATGCCTGCGAACCGCAGATGCCGCTGGAGCGCGTTGCGCAGATCGTCGCCGCCACCAATGCGCTGCGGCCCGACCTGGTGGTGCTGCTGGGCGACTACATGGGCGGCGGCGCGCTGGTGAAGCACGGCATCCCGGTGACCGAGACGGCGCAACTGCTGAAGGATCTGCGCGCGCCGCATGGCGTGCACAGCGTGCTCGGCAACCACGACTGGTGGGAGGATGCGCAGGTGCAGCGCTTCCGCCGCGGCGTGCCGCGCACCGCGCGGGTCCTGGCCGAAGCCGGCATCTCCGTGCTGCACAATGCGGCGGTGAAGACCGGCTTTCGCGGCCAGGGATTCTGGCTGGCCGGCAGCGGCAGTCTCTGGGCGTTCCGGGAGACCGATGATGGCCGCTACCTCGGCGCCAACCATCTGGGACGCACCCTCGGCGGGGTGCGGGACCAGGACCCGGTGATCCTGCTGTGCCATGAGCCGGATATCTTCCCCACCGTCCCCGCGGATCGGGTGGCGCTGACCATCTGTGGCCATACCCATGGCGGGCAGGTGCGGGTGGCGGGCTTCTCGCCCTATGTCCCCTCCGCCTTCGGCAATCGCTATGCCTACGGGCATGTGGAGGAGGCGGGGAAGCACCTGATCGTCTCGGGCGGGCTCGGCACGTCCCTGCTGCCGGTGCGCTTCGGCGTGCCGCCGGAGATCACGTTGATCCGGCTGGGGTGACGGCCGCCGTCCCGGCGGTAGCTGGACAATCTTGTTTATTGTGCCTTTTCGGAACGGCACAAGATGTGCTGAATCGGGTCAGGATCGATGAAGGGAGCACAGGCATGACGGACCCCAAGGCACCCGTCCCATTGGATGACGAGGCCCTCACCGAAGTGGTCGGTGGCGCCGTCGCCTTCTCCTTCACCTATGACAATGACTGGATGAGTGGCGGCACCGAGGAGCCGGAGGGCCCGCCTTCCGGGGATGAGGTGGAGCCCGAGGCCCGCCCGGGATTCCGCGGCGGGTCCTGACTCAGGCCGTCAGGAAACCCCGCACGGCTGCCAGGAAGGCCTGGGGATTCTCCGCATGCAGCCAGTGGCCGGCAGCGATCTTCGCGCGTTCGGCGGCCGGGAAAAGGCGCTGGAAGATCGGCCAGTGCTCCGGCTGGACGTAGTCCGAGGTCTCGCCGGCCAGCACCAGCACCGGCCCGTCATAGCGCCCCGGCAGATCGGGCCAGCCACCGATATCCGGCATGCCGGCGGCGATCGCCTCCAGCCCGATGCGCCAGGCCGGCGGGTCGCTGGTGAAGACCAGGTTCTGCAGCAGGAAGGCGCGCAGCGGCGCGGCGGGCACGGCGGCGACCAGCGCCGCATCGGCCTCCCGCCGCGTCAGGCCGGGGCGCAGCGGGATCGCGCGCATCGCGGCGATATAGGCGTTGAACAGCGGCGACGGGTAGGTGACGGGGGCGATATCCGCCACCAGCAGCCGTGACACGCCCGCACCTTCCGCCAGCGCCAGGGCCATCGCCACCTTGCCGCCCATGGAATGGCCGATGATGGCGGCGGGCCAGGCACCCTCCGCCCGCAGCGTCTCCGCCACATCCGCCGCCATATCCGCATAACCCATGCCCTCGGCATGCGGGGAGGCGCCGTGATTGCGCAGGTCCAGCGCCAGCACGCGGAAGCCATCCGCCGCCAGCGCCTTCTGCACCGCGCCGAAATTCTGGCCGGCGCCGAGCAGCCCGTGCAGCAGAACCACCGGGGCACCCTCGCCCATTTCCGTGACGTTCAATTTCATCCGCGTGCCGCCATGATGACCGAGGCCACGATCAGCCCGCCACCCACCAATACATCCCAGCCCAGCGGCTCGCCGAGCCAGATGGTGGAGACCAGCACGCCGAAGGCCGGCACCATCAGGAAGCCCACCGAGGCCACCGCGCCCGGCAGCTTCCGCCCGGCCTCGATCACGCACCAGGTGCCGATCGGCGCCGCGAACAGCCCGATATACAGAAGATGCGGCCAGGAACTCAGGCCGACGCCGCCCTCCGGCTCCAGCAGCAAAGTGAGCGGCACCAGGATCAGCGCGCCGATACCGAAGCACCAGGGCAGCAGGTCGAACATCGGCGTCCGCGGCGGCCATTTGCGGGAGGCGATGATGGCGATGGTCCAGAGCAGGCCGGCCATGACCAGCATGAAATGCCCGAGCAGCACCTGGTGGTCCGACCAATCCACCGCCCAGGGCCCGATCAGCACCCCCGCCCCCGCCAGCCCCAGCCCGGCGGCGAACCAGCGCGCGGCGGAGACCTTCTCCCCCAGCAGCAGGACGGAAAGCGGGATCAGCCAATAGGTCACGACATTGGACAGCACCGCGGTGCGCCCTGCCGGCACCAGCGCCACCGCCAGATGCGTCAGCGCGAAGAAGCCGCCGAGCTGGAACACGCCGAGGAACAGCACCGCCGTACGGTCCTGCGCCGCCGGAAAGCGCAGCCGCCCCAGGGCGGCGAGCAGTATGGCCGCCCCCAGCGCCGCGAGCGCGGATCGACCGAGGCCAAACCAAAGTGGCGAGGCATCCGCAAGCGCGGCCTTGGTGATGGGCCAGGCACCGCCGAAAAGGATGACGGCTGCGAAAAGCAGCCGGAAGGCGGAAGCCATGGGCATGTTCGCTAACCTAGCCGTGCCGGCGGCGCCGCGAAAAGCCCGCATTCATGCGAATGACGTGGCAATTCGACACTTATCTACAGGGACGAGGCGATCATCTCGGCACGCACGGCCCTGGCGACGCCAGCCGGCCCCTCGGCCGGCGGCGGGTGCAGATCCGCCTCGGTCAGCAGCGCACCCTGCCGCACCGGCCGGGCCAGTCGCACGCCATGCGCCAGGCCAATCGGCACGGCACCCAGCCCGCGGGACCGGGCGGCGGGGATGCACTTGCCCCAGACGGTCGCCCCACCCTCCCCATCCAGCACCTCGCCCGCGGCCAGGTCGCGCTTGGCGATGGCGACGCAATCCGCCGACCAGCTTTCCGGGCTTCCCGTCGGCTCGCCGCGCAGGGCGGCGGAGGCAACGGAGACGCCGAGCTCCAGCCCGATGAAGTGATAGGGCCGCCACAGCGCGGCATAACGACCGGTGCTGTCGGTGGCCACGCCATATTCGGCGAAGCAGCGACGGGCGTAGTCGGTGTCCCCCTCGAAGACGACATAGACGCCCCAGCGGAGATTGTCCGGAATCTCGGCGCCATCCCGGGTCAGTGACGACACCACCTCGACCACGCCCTTGCGGGCCAAAGTGCCGCCCTCGTTATGCGGCCGCAGCAGGTCGGGAAGCTGGCTGGTTCCGGCGGGCGGGAAGGCCAGGCCATCCTCCGGCGGGGCCAGGCCGGTGGCATTGGCGATGGCCGCCATCTCGATGCCCGACTTCGTGCCATCGAGGAAGGAGTTGAACATGCGGGGATTCATCCCGCCCTCCCGCGCCTGTTCCGCCGTCAGCCCGTAGAAGTCCCAGACCGTCTCCGGCGTGCTGTCGTGATAGGCGGGCAGGTATTTGGTGCCCTTGCCGGCGGCGATCACCGAAAATCCGCCGGTGCGGATGGTGTCCACCAGCTCCGCCACCAAAGCCGGCTGGTCGCCATAGGCCATGGAATAGACCACGCCGGCCGCCGCGGCCTCCCGCGCCAGAAGTGGGCCGGCCAGCACATCGGCCTCCACATTCACCATCACCACATGCTTGCCGTGGCGCATGGCGTGGCGGGCATGGATCAGGCCGGCGGCGGGGTCGCCGGTGGCCTCCACCACCACCTCCACATGGGGGTCGGCGATCAGTGCCAGCGCGTCCTCGGTCAGCCAGGTGGCGCCGGTCCGCGCCGCCGTCGCGGCGTCCGGCGCGCCGCCAGCCTCCGGCGCCCAATGGATGCGGGACAGGGCCGCGCGGGCGCGGGGGATGGAGAGATCGGCGATGCCCAGCACATGCAGCCCCGGCGTGCGCGGCGCCTGGTGCAGGAACATGGAGCCGAACTTGCCTGCGCCGATCACGGCGACCCGCACGGGACGCCCCTGTTCCTGGCGCTTCAGCAACAGGCGATGCAGGTTCATCGGCGGGTCCTCACGGCGAATACCAGGGGCGCGGGCGCGAGCCCGGCAGGGTGGTGCCGGCGCGGCGCACCAGGATCAGCGTGGCCGCCAGCGCCAGCAGCACCGAGGCCCCCTGCCCGCCCCGCCGCCACAGCCGGCCGCGCATCCGCCCGGACAGGGCCAGCAGCAGCAGCGCCAGGGCGAAGAACAGCCAGGGGATCACATCCTCACACCGTCAGCATGATCTTGCCGATATGCGTGCTGCTTTCCATCAGCGCATGCGCCGCCGCCGCCTCGGCCAGGGGGAAGGTGCGGAAGATGCGCGGCCGCGCCAGGCCCTGTTCCAGCAGCGGCCAGACCCTGGCCTCCAGCGCCTGGGCGATCTCCGCCTTCTGCGCCGTGGTGCGGGGGCGCATGGTGCTGCCGGTGACGGTCAGGCGCTTGACCATGATCGGGCGCAGGTCGACCTGTTCCGCCAGATGGCCGTTCAGGAAGGCGATCATCACCAGCCGCCCATCCAGCTTCAGGCTGCGGATGTTCTTGGTGAAATAGGGCGCGCCGACCATGTCGAGCACCACATCCACGCCCTTACCGCCGGTCAGCGCCTTGATGCGCTCCTGGAAATCCTCGGCCTTGTAGTCGATCGCCGCATCGGCGCCGAGCTCCAGGCAGGCCGCCACTTTTTGCGCGCTGCCCGCCGTCGCATACACCGTCGCGCCAAACGCCTTTGCGAGCTGGATGGCCGTCACGCCGATGCCGCTGGTGCCGCCGTGGATCAGGATGGATTCGCCCGCCACCAGCCGGCCATGCCCGAAGACATTGGCCCATACCGTGAAATAGGTTTCGGGCAGGGCGGCGGCATGCAGCGCATCAAAACCCTTCGGCCAGGGCAGGGTCTGGGCCTCCGGTGCCACGCAATATTCGGCATAGGCGCCGCCATTGGTCAGCGCCGCGACCTTGTCGCCGACCTTCCAGCGCGTCACCGCCGCGCCGACGGCCACCACCTCTCCGGCGCATTCCAGGCCGATCACCGGGCTGGCGCCGGGGGGCGGCGGATAGCTGCCATTGCGCTGGGCGACATCGGGGCGGTTCACGCCGATCACCTCCGTGCGGATCAGCACCTCATCCGCCGCCGGGCGCGGCACCGGGCCGCGCGCCGGCGCCAGCACTTCCGGCCCGCCACCCTTGCCCGTGCCGCCGGCGGTGTGGTCGATCAGGGTCATCTCGGCGGGCAGGTCGGTCATGGCGGGTTCCTTGCTGCGGGCCGGGGCCCAGCTCTTGCGCCCGAGGGACCATGCGGCGGCGGCAGGCGTCAAGACCGCCGATCGGCCGCGACCGGCGCCGGACGGGGTTGTGTGGTCGCCGGGGCGCATGGGAACATGCCGTGTCTTCGTGGGGAAAGCAGGATGCAGGCTTTCGGCCGCCGGGCGCTGGTTGGGGTGGCCGGCGCTGCGATCGGGGCCTTCGCACCGCCCGCCACGGCGCAGCCCCAGACAGCGGGAACGCCGCAACCAGCCCAGGCGCCGGAATTGCGGCTCGGCGCGATCTTCCCCCTCAGCGGCCCTTCCGCGCCCTTCGGCGATGAATGCCATCGCGGGCTGGAACTGGCGGTGGAAGCGCGCAACGCCGCCGGTGGCGTCTTCGGCCGAACCATCCGCCTGGTCCGCGCCGACGCGCCGGACGAGACGGCCGCGGCCAATGAGGCGCGGCGCCTGACCCAGGGCAATGAGCGGGTCGTCGCCATCTTCGGCAGCTTCGGCACGGCGATCGCCCTGCCCGCCTCCCAGGTCGCGGAGCTGGCGGGCGTGCCCTATTTCGAGCTGAGCGCCATCGGCGATGCCGTGATGGAGCGCAACTTCCGCTGGGTGTTCCGCGCCGCGCCGCGGGCCACGGATTTCGCCGCCGTCGCGCTGGATGGCGTGCAGATCCTGGCCAATGCCATCGGCCGCCATCCCAGCTCCCTGCGCCTGACCATCGCGCAGGAGGATGCGCTGGGCGCCAATTCCATCGCCGCCGCGCAGGCCGCCCTGATCGAGGCGCGCGGCCTCGCGGTGATCCAGCAGGCCGGCTACGCGCCGCGCCCCGGCGACCTGAACGGCCTGGTCCAGCGCCTGCGCGGGGTGGAGGCGGAGGTGGTACTGCACAGCGGCGCGCCGGGCGACGAGGCGCTGCTGTTCCGCGCGATGCGGGAGGCGAACTGGAAGCCGCTGATGCTGATCGGCACCGCCGGCGGCTATGGCATGGCGGAGACGGCGCGCAGCATCGGCGACGCGCTCTGCGGCACGATGAGCGCCGACTTCACGCCCTTCGCGGTGAATGAGGCCGTGGCCCCCGGCGCCCGCGCCTTCGCCGAGGCCTATCTGCGCCGCTATGGCGCGGAGCCGCGCTCCGGCCATGGCCTGGCCAGTTTCTCCGGCGCGCAGGTGTTCCTGGATGCGCTGCACCGCGCCGGCAGTTCGGACCGGGATCGCATCCGCGCCGCGGTGCTGGCCACCGACATGGCGGAGGGCAGCACGGCCTGTGGCTGGGGCGCGCGCTTCGACGAGCGCGGGCAGAACCTGCGCGCCAGGCCGATGCTGTGCCAGTGGCAGCCCGCCGCCGCCACCAGCCCCGGCACCCCGCCGGGACTGCGCCAGGTGGCCATCGCCCCGGCCGAGGCGGCGGTCGCTGAGGCGCTGCCCCGGCTGGGGATGTAGGTCTTGGGGTGGCCTGCTTATCCACTCCGTTCGCTGCGAAGTGCAGCAAACGGAGCGGGCAGGACACCGGGCTTCAGCCAGCCCTGATGCCGGCCGCCCGCACCAGCGGCTCCCACACCGCGATCTCGCTGCGCAGATAGGCGGCGGCCGATTCGGGGGTGCTGTCGCTGACCACCTGCATGGCGAAGCTCAGCAGGCGCTCCTTCACCGCCGGGATGTTCACCGCCGCATTCACCGCGCGGTTCACCGCCTGGATCACCGGCGCCGGGGTGCCGCTGCGGGCGAAGACCATGTGCCAGGTATAGGCCTCGTAGCCCGCCACGCCCTGCTCGATCATGGTCGGGATCTCGGGCGCCAGCGGCGAGCGTTCCTTCGTGCTGATGCCGAGCGCGCGAAGCTGGCCCGACCGCGCATAGGGCAGCGCGGAGGCGGCGATGTCGAAGATCATCGGCACGCGGCCCGACAGCACATCCGGCAGCGCGGCGGAGGAGCCGCGATAGGGCACGTGGTTCACCCGCAGCCCGCCGGCGGCATGCAGGAACAGCTCCGTCGCCAGATGCACCGCGCCGCCATTGCCGGAGGAGGCATAGTCGTATTTGCCCGGATTCTCCCGGAGCTGGGCGATGAACTCGGCCAGGGTCCGGGCCGGGAAGTCGTTGTTCACCAGCAGGATGACCGGCACCTGGCCGACCAGGGCCACGGGCGTGAAATCGGCGATGGGGTCGAAGGGCAGGGTCGGGAACATCGCCCGCGTCACCGCATGGGCGACGGTGCTGTAGAGCAGCATGGAGCCGTCCTGCGGCCCCTTGGCCACCACATCCGTGCCGATCACCACGCCGGAGCCGGTGCGGTTTTCCACCACGATGCGGTTGGGCAGTGCCTTCGACATCTCCTCCGCCAGCAGGCGGGCGGGGACATCGGTCGGGCCGCCGGCGGCGAAGGGCACCACCATGCGGACAGGCTGGCTGGGCCAGGCGGGCTGCGCCATGGCAGGGCGGATCAAGGCGGGTGCGGCCAGCCCAGCCGTGCCAATGGCCAAAAGATGGCGTCGCCCGAAATTCGGAATCGTCATGCAAGCTCTCCCCTCGGGCGGTGTTTCCCGCCCGTTGCGTTCCTGGACGCCGCATGATGGGGGGAGAGAGGTGGCCGGCGTCAATCAAAGACGCCGGCCGGCACGGCACTCAGTTGATGGTGATATTCGCCTCGCGGACCACGGCGGACCACTTCTGCGTCTCTTCACGCAGCCAGGCGGCGGCGGTGTCCGGCGTGCTGTCGGTGACCAGTCGCATGGCGAGGTCGGACAGCCGCTGCTGCACAGCGGCCTCCGCGGCCACCTGCATGAAGGCCCGGTTCACCGTCTGCACGACATTGGCGGGCGTGCCCTTCGGCGCCATCACCATGTGCCAGGTATAGGCCTCGAGGCCCGGGAAGCCGGCCTCCGCCGTGGTCGGCACATTCGGCAATTGCGGCAGGCGGGTGCGGTCCATCACCGCCAGCGCCCGGGTCTCGCCGCTCTGGGCGTAGGAGAGGGCCGAGGTCGCGACATCGACGATCAGCGGAATGGTGCCGTTCAGCACATCCGGCATCGCCGCCGCGGTGCCGCGATAGGGCACATGCAGGGCACGGGCATCCATCGACCGCAGCATCAGCTCCGTCGCCAGGTGCAGCGCGCCCCCATTGCCGGAGGAGGCATAGGTCATGCCGCCCGGATCGGCCTTCAGCGCGGCCTGGAGCCCGGCCATGTCGCGGATCGGGGAATTCCGGCCCACCGTGACCAGCATCGGGATGACGCCGACCAGCGCGACCGGCACGAAATCCGCCTCCGGGTCGAAGGGCAGGCGCTGGAACAGCGCGCGCAGCACGGCATGGGCGACCGTGGTGTAGAGGAAGGTATGGCCGTCATTGGCCTTGGCCACGGCCTCCGTCCCCACCAGCACGCCGGCGCCGGTGCGGTTTTCCACGACGATGCGCTGCGACATGTTGGCGCCAATCCGCTCGGCGAAAAGCCGTGCCGGGATGTCGGTGGGGCCGCCGGCGGCGAAGGGCACGACGAGCCGGATCGGCTGGGATGGCCAGTTGCCCTGGGCGCGGGCGGGGGAGATCAAGGAAGGGGCCGCGAGGGCGGCCGCCGCGGCGCCGAGGAGGTGGCGACGATTCATAGGGCGTTGCTCCAATTATGCCTTTGGACAACGCCTAGCGTCGTCCATCGATGCACGGCATGTCGCAACGCAACAATCCCGGGTCAACCTCCATCCGCCATCAAGCTTGCGTAGAGGTCCGGGTCCGTCGCCCCCTCCGTCCCGAACAGCAGCACCCGGCTTTCCGCATCCAGCCCCAGCAGGGCGCGGTACATCGGGTCCCGCGCCGCCAGCAGCAGCGCCGCCAGGCCGGCCACGGCGCTTTCCCCGGCAACCACCTTTGGAGTCCGCCGGCCGAGCAGGCGCATGCAGTCCACCGCGCTGGCATCGGGCACCGCCATGAAGGCGAAGGCCGCCCGTTCCAGCTCCTGCCAGGCGAGCAGGCTGGGCTCGCCACAGGCCAGGCCCGCCATCAGCGTGTCCAGTTCACCCGCCACCGTCACCGGGGCGCCGGCCTCGGCGCTTTCCAGCAGGCAGGCGGCCTTCTCCGGCTCCACCACCACCACCTTCACATCCGGCCCGAAACGGGTGCGGAGCTGGATCGCCACCGCCGCCGCCACGCCGCCGACCCCGCCCTGGATGAAGGCATGCGTCGGGGCCTTGCCGGCCATCTGGTCCGCCGCCTCATCGGCCATCAGCCGGTAGCCCTGCATCACGTCGCGCGGGATCTCGGTATAGCCCTCATAGGAGGTGTCGGAGACGACGAACCAACCCTCCGCCTCCGCCATCCGGGCGGCCTCCCGCACCGCATCGTCGTAATTGCCGGGGACCACCCGGATCTCGGCGCCGTACTGGGCGATCGCGTCGCGGCGGCCCTGGCTCACCGTCTCATGCACGAAGATGACGCAGCGCGCGCCGAAGCGCCGGGCGCCCCAGGCGACGGAACGGCCGTGATTGCCGTCCGTCGCGCAGGTGACGGTGATGGCCCGCACCGCGTCCCGATGCGCCCCGGCCTCCAGCTCCGTCGCCGTGGCGGAATTGGCGACGCCGCGGCGGGCGAGTTCCGTGACCAGCAGCCGCAGCACCGCATAGGCGCCGCCCAGCGCCTTGAAACTGCCGAGCCCGAATCGCCCGCCCTCGTCCTTCCAGTGCACCGAGCCGACCCTGGCGGCCGCGGCCACCTCCGCCAGGTCGAGCAGCGGCGTCGGCGCATAGCCTGGCCAGGCGGCGATCTCCGCCCGCGCGCGGCGGAAGCCGGCCTCGGGCAGCACCACCAGGCCGGGCGTGCCATGGCGGCGGTTGATGAGCAGGCGGGAGGGACGGTCTGGGATCATGCGGCGGAGAGTGGCGCGCGCGAAGGCCCACCGCAATCGCTTGGCGCCGGGACCGTCTGGCGGCAGTCTGCACGCTGAAGAAGATGGGGTGGAGAGCCTGATGCAGGTCACGATTCTGGGCGGTGGCGGCTTCCTTGGCCGCCGGCTGGCGGCGCGTTTCGCGGCGGATGGGGCCGTGGGCGGCCAGCCCATCACCGCGCTGACGCTGTTCGACCTGCATGAGCCGGCGCCGCTGGAGGCCCCCTTCCCCGTCCATTGCCTGGCCGGCGACGTTGCCGATGCGGCGACGCTCGCCCGCGCCATTCCCGCCGGCACCGGGCTGGTGGTGCATCTGGCCGCCGTGGTCAGCGCGGCGGCGGAGGCCGATTACGAGCTGGGCATCCGGGTGAACATCGCCGGCACCCAGGCGCTGATCGACACCTGCCGCAAGCTGCCCTCCGCACCGCGGGTGGTCTTCACCTCCTCCGTCGCCTCCTTCGACGGCGGCCAGGCGGCGAATGTGCCGGATGACGCGCGGCAGTTGCCCACCAACAGCTACGGCGCCCAGAAGGCGATCGGGGAGCTGCTCCTGGCGGATGCGACGCGGCGCGGCTTTCTGGACGCCGTCTCGATCCGCCTGCCCACCGTGATGGTGCGCCCCGGGCGGCCCAATCGCGCCGCCAGTTCCTTCGTCTCCGCCGTGGTGCGGGAACCGCTGCTGGGGCTGGAGGCGACCTATCCGGTGGCAGAGGACTTCCGCGTCTGGGTCTGTTCGCCCCGGCGTGCCGTGGACTGGCTGGCGCATGCGGCGGCGATGGACAGCGCCGCGCTCGGCCGTGACCGCGGCATCAACCCGCCGGGCGTCTCGGCCAGCATCGACCAGATCCTGGACGCGCTGGCGGAGGTCGCCGGCCCCGAGGCGCGCGCCCTGGCGCGCCGGATCGAGGATGCGGAGGTCGAGGCGATCGTCGCCGGCTGGCCCGCCAGCTTCGCCGCGACCCGCGCCCCCGGCCTGGGCTTCGTGCCGTCAGAGCCGCTGGTGGATGTGGTGCGCGGCTTCATCGCGGACGACCTGGACGCCACCCGGCGGGACCGCGCGCTGGGCTGAGGGCGTCTCCGGACCGGGGTCGAGGATCTGGCAGAAGGGGATGGTCATCGCCGCCCGGACCTCCTCCAGCATCGGCGGCGCCATGCGGCCACGCGACATGTCGAGCGGGAAATGCCCGATCGGCACGAAGGCGATGCCATGGGGCGGCACGATCACCGGCTCGGCCGGGGCCTCGACGATGCCGCGCAGCGCGATCCCGGTCATCACGGCGGCCGGCAGGTCATGCGGATTGCGCACCACCATGCGGTATTCGCTGCGCGCCTCGGGGCGGGGATCGGCGATGACAGCCTGCTCGAAACGCTCGGCCACCAGATAGCTGGCGGCGCCCCCCAGCCCGCCCTGGCACGGAAAAGGCGCCCCGGCGACGGAGGGCGTGGCGGCCAACGCCAGAAGCAGGCTCAGGGCGGTGATGGGGCGACGCATGATGGGCTCTCCTGCGATGGCGGGCAGCTTGGCGCCATCGGGCGGCGTCTGGCCAAGACGGTCTGGCTGTTGGTGTCATCGAAATACCCTATCGCTGCACAGAGTTGCTCACGTTTCGTCACGCAGAACGATTTTTGTTGCGAACTCAAGCAGTTGCATCGTCTCCTTTCCGGCGGCATGCTGCAAGAAACGTCCCGGGAGGACCCCATCCAATGACCACCCGCCGCATCCTGCTGGGTGCCGCCGCGACCTCCGTCGCCACCCTCGCCGCGCCGCGACTCGCGAAAGCCGCCTGGCCGGCCGACCGCGCCATCGAGGTGATCGTCCCCTTCCCGCCCGGCGGCGGCGTGGACAACATGGTCCGCCCCATCGTGCATTTCGTGACGCCGCGCCTGCCGGGCGCACGCTTCGCCGTGGTGAACCGCCCCGGCGCCGCCGGACAGTTGGGCTTCGAGGCCTTGTTCAACGCGGCGCCGGATGGCTACACGCTGGGCGCGCTGACCAACACCGCGATGCATGCCGTGGCGATCGAGCGATCCCCCCGCTACAGGCCGGAGGACTTCACCTATATCGCGAATGTGGTGGACGACCCGGGCGGCCTCTGGGTGCGCGCCGACAGCCCCTGGCGCACGCTGGACGACCTGAAGGAAGCGGCGAAGAAGGACCCGGAAGGAATCGGCGTCGGCACCGCCGGCATCGGCTCCGACGACCACATGCTCCAGCTCAGCTTCGAGGAAGCTGCCGACGTGCGGCTGCTGCACATCCCCTATAACGGCACCGCGCCGGTGCAGCGGGATGTGCTGGGCGGCAGCCTGCCCATAGGCAGCTTCAACATGAGCGAGGGCGTCGGCCTGATGCGGGAGGGCCGCATCCGCTGCCTGGCGCAGGGCGGCCCGGTGCGCTGGGCGCCGACCGGCCAGGTGCCGACCTTCAAGGAACAGGGCTACGACGTGCTCGGCGGTTCCGCCCGCGGCATCGGCGCGCCGCCCGGCCTGCCGGAGGAAATCCGCGTGAAGCTGGAGACGGCATTCCGGGAAGCGCTGGCCGACCCGGCGCTGATCGCCGATGCCGAGCGCACCGGCCTGCCGCTGCGGCCGCTGGTCGGCAAGGATTACCGCGACATGATGCGGGCCGACCATGCGGTGCTCCAGGGGCTGTGGCAGCGGCGGCCCTGGCGGCGCTGAGCTAGGCGGCCACGGCGCCCTGCGCTTCGAGTGCGGCGCGCCATGCCTCGGTCAGCGGCACCTTCTCGCCGCTGTCCTGGCGGGTGACGACGCAGACCGCGCGGGCCGTGCAGCAGGGCGCGCCATCCAGCAGCAGCGCATAATCCTGCACATAGGAGCTGCGGCGGAAGGAGATGGTGCGGCAGGTCAGCACCACCGCATCATTGAAACGCGCGCCGCGCAGATAGCGCACCTCGATCTGCGCCACGACCGGGCCGGGTCGGTCCGGTGCCAGGGCGGCGCCCGTCAGCGCCTGCCAGTGTGCCACCCGCAGATCCTCGAACAGTGTCAGATAGGCGGTGTGGTTCACGTGACCGTAGAGGTCGCATTCCGACCAGCGGATCACATGGTCCCGGATCATCGGCCGGGCCGATTCAGATGTCCGGGCCATGCGGCCCTCCCATCATCGGACCACCGACCGGGCCGATTCAGATGTCCGGGCCATGCGGCCCTCCCATCATCGGACCACCGACCGGGCCGATTCAGATGTCCGGGCCATGCGGCCCTCCCATCATC
>NZ_JAERQM010000004.1:186293-354783 GCF_019029495.1 Falsiroseomonas oleicola | reverse complement strand
CATCGGACCGGGTCATGCCGGCGGCACGGGTCGTGGCTTCCGGTTCTCGTCGATGGCGACGAAGGTGAAGACACCCTCGGTCACCAGGCACATCTCCTCCTCCGACCGCTCCCGCCGCCAGGCCTCGACCTCGATCCGCATGGAGGTACGGCCGACGGTGACCACCTCGGCATAGATGCTGACCTCGTCACCGACCAGCACCGGCATGTGGAATTTCATCCCCTCCACCGCGATGGTGGCGACCCGGCCGCGGCCGCGGCGCCCGGCGGCATTGCCGGCGGCGAGGTCCATCAACCCCATCAGCCAGCCACCAAAGATGTCGCCGGAGGGGTTGGCATCGGCCGGCATGGCGATGGTGCGCAGCTTCGGGGCGTCCGCGGGCGGGGTGCGGGTGGTCGTATTGGGCAAGCTTGTCTCCGTGCTAGGTTCGGTGCGAACCCCATCCTTACGGTCCCCATGCCACAAGTCCACTTCCTGACGCATCCGGAGGTCGCGATCGACCCGGCGGTGCCGGTGCCTGACTGGCCGCTTTCCCCCCGCGGCCTGGCGCGCAGCCGGGCGATGCTGACGGAGGACTGGGTCCCCGGCATCGGCGCGGTGTTCAGCAGCACGGAGCGCAAGGCACGCGACATGGCCGACATCCTGGCCGGGCATCTCGGCCTCGGCGTCACGCAGATGGAGGCGCTGGGGGAGAATGACCGCAGCGCGACGGGCTACCTGCCGCCGCCGGAGTTCGAGGCCACGGCGGATGCCTTCTTCGCCGCGCCGGAGCAGAGCGTGCGCGGCTGGGAACGCGCGGTGGATGCACAGGCCCGCATCGTGGCGGCGGTCGCCGCGGTGCTGGGGCAGGCGCCGCCCGGCGATGTGGCCATCGTGGCGCATGGCGGCGTCGGCGCGCTGCTGCTGTGCCACATCAAGGGCATTGCGATCAGCCGGGCGGAGGATCAGCCCGGCGCCGGCGGTGGGAATGCCTTCCGCTTCGCGCGGGAGGGTTGGCGGCTGGTGGAGGGGTGGCGGCGCCTGGGCTGACGCCGCGCCCTCCCCGGTCAATTCAGGCCGGGCCGAGCCTGAGAATGGCCCGCGCCACGGCCTGCGCCCGCGGCACCAGGCTGGAGAGTTCCAGATATTCCTCCGGCGTATGCGCCTTGCCGCCCACGGGGCCGACGGCACACAGCGTCGGCGCGCCCATGGCGGCGGTGAAGCCGCTATCGGCGCAGCCGCCCGAAAACTCGCCGCTCGGGTCGAAGCCCGACTCCGTCGCGGCGGCGCGATAGGTCGCGAAAAGCTTTGCGGCCTCCGGCGACTGGGTCAGCGGCAGGAACTCGCCCTTGATGGTCAGCTTCGCGCGCGTGCCGGGGACGTGGGAGGTGTCGATGATCGCCTGGATCTTCGCCATCACCTCCTCCCGGTCCGCGGGCTCGACATAGCGCAGGTCGATCTGGCCCTGGGCGTGCGGCGCCACCGTGTTGACGCTCTGTCCGCCGGTCACCAGGCCGACATTCAGCGTGATGCCGCGTTTCAGATCCGTCAGCGCGTGGATCGCGGTGATCTTCGCCGCGAGCTCGCCGATGGCGCTGATGCCGGCCTCGAAGTTGCCGCCGGAATGGGCCGCCTTGCCCTCGATGTCGAAGACGGAGAATACGCCGCCCTTGCGGCCGGTGACGATGCCGCCATTGGGGCGGCCGGGTTCGGAATTGAACACCACGCGCGCCGCCTTGGCCTCCGCCTCGATCACCGGGCGGCCCTCCGGCGAGCCGATTTCCTCATCGCCGGTGAACAGCGCCACCAGCGGGCCGGGCGCGCCGCCGAATTTCTTGAAGGCGGCGAGGACGAACATGTTCATCACCAGGCCCGCCTTCATATCGGCGACGCCGGGGCCGAAGGCACGATCGCCCTCAATGGTGAAGGGGCGGCGCGTCGGCTCGCCCTTCGGGAAGACCGTGTCGCGATGGCCCATCAGCAGGATGTTCTGCCGGGCATTGCCGCCGCTGACGCTGCTGTCGTCATCCAGCACCGCGCGGATGCAATCGCCATGCTTCTGCTGCGGCAAGGTTTCGACGGGAATGCCCTGCGCTGCCATGAAGCGCGCGACCTGCGCACCGACTCGGTCGACGCCTTCCTTGTCGTAGCTGCCGCCATCGGTGTCCACCATCTCGCGCAGCGCCTGGATCATCGGCTCGCGTTGTGTGGACAGCCAGGTGATGATGTCGGTCTCGGTGGACATGGTCATCCGGTCTCCTCGGTCGAGGGACAGCCTCGCATCCGCCGCGAGGCCTGAAAAGGCCCGCGCGTCCCGCAGCCTTCATCGCCGCGTCATCGCGCAGTCATGCCCCGCGCCTAGCTTCCGCCGCCTTCGGAACGGGAGCCAGCCACATGATTCAGCGCAGACACATTCTCGGCGCCACTGCCGGCGCGGCGCTGCTGCCGCGCTTCGCCATCGCCCAAAGTGCCGGGCCGGATACGCGCCCCTCCATCACCGTCGCCGTGCAGATCGTCAGCATCTCCGGCACGCTGGAGCCGATGCGCGAACAGTCCAATGTCGGCTTCCGCATCATGCCGAGTTTCTCCGAGCCGCTGATCGGCATCGACTGGACCCGCACGCAGCGCGCGGAGGCGGTGCTGGCGACGTCCTGGCGCCGCATCGATGCGAAGACGCTGGAACTCACGCTGCGCGACGATGTGCGCATGCATGATGGCCGCATCATGGAAGCCGAAGACGTCGCCTTCACCTTCAGCAGTGAGCGCATGTGGACCGGCCTGCCCGCCGAAACGCGCGGCCTTTTCGTCTCCACCACCGCCGGCGCCTCCGGCAAGACTCCGCCGCCCGAGGCCGCCGCCATCAGCCGCGCCCACTTCCCGAATTTCGAGCGCATGGAAGTGGTGGACCGCCGCACCGTGCGCTTCGTGAACAGCGTGCCGGATGTGACGCTGGAAGGCCGGCTGACGCGCACCACCGGCGCCATCTTCTCCCGCGCCGCCTTTGCGAGTGCCGCGACCTGGCTGGACTGGGCGCGCAAGCCCATCGGCACGGGGCCGTATCGCGTCGCCTCCTTCCGCCCGGGGCAGGACCTCGTGCTGGAGGCGCATGACGAATATTGGGGCGGCCGCCCGCCGCTGAAGCGAATCCGCTTCGTCGAGGTGCCGGACGTCGCCTCCCGCGTCGCGGGCCTGCAAGCTGGCGACTACGACTTCATCTGCGACCTGCCGCCGGACCAGATCCAGGGCATCGAGCGCAGCGCGCGCCACCAGGTCGTCGGCGGGCCGATCAACAACAACCGGTTGATCATCTGGGACAAGACGCATCCCGTCCTCGCCAACCCGCTGGTGCGCCGCGCCATGTCGCACAGCATCGACCGGCAATCGATCGTCGACAGCCTCTGGGGCGGCCGCACCGCGGTGCCGCGCGGCCTGCAATGGGAGGTCTATGGCGACATGTACCTCGCCGACTGGGAGGCGCCGCGCTTTGACCTGGCCGAGGCGCGCCGCCTGCTGCGGGAGGCGAACTACCAGGGCCAGCCGATCCCCTATCAGCTGCTGAACAACTACTACACGCTGCAGGTCGCCTCCTCCCAGATCCTGGTCGAGGGCTGGCGCCAGGCCGGGCTGAACGTGCAGATCGAGATGAAGGAGAATTGGGGCCAGATCATCGGCCGCTTCGAGGGCCGTGGCCTCTGCGACAACTCCAACACCGCAGTCTTCAACGACCCGGTCGCGCCGATGTCCGTCTACGCGCCGGGCGGCCAGACCTGGGCCAGCGGCCAGTGGCAGAATGACGAGGCGCCGAAGCTGATGGACGCCTTGCAGACGGAAAGCGACCTGGCCAAGCGCCGCGCCACCTTCCGGCGCCTGCTGACGCTGACGGAACGCGAGGACCCCGCCTATACCGTGCTGTTCCAGACCGCGAACTTCACGGGCAAGCGCAAGGACCTGCCCTGGCAGGCCTCGAAGTCCTTCGTCATGGACTTTTCGGGGCGCAACTGGGGCGCCTGAGACCAGCGCCATCACGCGAATCCTGTTCCAGGGTCGTGCCCTGCAAGGTAATGTCGCCGCATGATGCAGCTTCCCGAGGTCAACGCGGCGGCAAAGATCGCCGCGCAAGCGAAACTGCCCGCCGGCATGCAGGTGCTTCGGGCCGAATCCAAGGCCGTAAGTGACGCGGAGGGTAAGGAGGCCCTTCGCGTGTTGCTCGTGCTTGATGACGCGGCTGGGCAGCGCGATCTTGGCGACGCTGCGCTTTCAGTGATCGTTGCCGTCCTGGATGCGCTACAGCAACGGGGCGAAACCCGCTTCCCGATCATTGAGTTCGCCACCAACGCCGAACTCCAAGCCGATGCCGATCCTGAATCCTGAGCACCTGCTGGAACAGGCGGACCGACTCATTGCGGCCCCGGCCGCTGGACCGCCGCGCCAGGTCGATCTCCGTCGCGCCATCTCAGCGGCCTACTACGCCGTGTTCCATGCCAACCTTCGCGCCGTGGCAGACCAGGTCGTCGGCATTACGCAGAGGGCCACGCCGCGCTATGCCTTGGTGTATCGCCGCCTTGACCACGGCACGGTGAAGGGCTGCTGCGAAGACCTGCTGAAGTCGGCAATGCCCAGGAAATACCTGCCCTATGTTACAGGCACGCCGTTTACGGTGCCGCTGAAGTCCTATGCGGCCGGCTTCATCACGTTGCAGGAGAAGCGGCATGCCGCCGACTACGATCCCGCGATGCGCTACCTGACGATCGACGCCCGCACGACCATTGCGACAGCGCGCGCGACCCTCACAAGCTTCGGCGCCGTTCCGGCCGACGAACTCGCCCTGTTCACCACGCTGCTGCTCTGCCCGCCGCGGTAGCGGGCAGAGGATGCTGTCTGGCTACTCCACCTTGCCGATACGCTCGACAGCGCGCAGCAACCGCGCGCTGTCCTCCTCGAAGAAGGTCTTGAACTCCGGCGCGTCGAGATAGGCGACGGGCGCGCCGGCGGCGGTGAAGGCGTTCACCACGACCGGGTCCTGCACCGCCTGGCGCATGCCGTCCCGCAGCCTCTGGACCACCGGCGCCGGCGTCGCGGCGGGGGCGAACAGCCCCGCCCAGATGTAGAACTCGACCTCCGAGAATCCCTTCTCGATGAAGGTGGGCACGTCCGGGAAGGCGGCGACACGCTCCCGCCCCCAGCAGCCCAGCACCCGCACGCGGCCCGCGGCCACATGCTGCGCCAGTGGTCCGGGGGCGGAGGACAGCGCATTCACCTGGCCGCCGAGCAGCGCCGTCAGCGCCGGCCCGCCGCCGGAGAAGGGCACGTGCAGCATGCGGATCCCCGCGGCGGCCGCCAGCATCTCCATCGCCACATGCAGCGTGCCGTAGGTGCCGGAGGAGGAGTAGGTCAGGTCGCCCGGCTTGGCCTTCGCCGCGGCGATGAACTCCTCCATGGTCTGCCAGGGCGAATTGGCCGCGACGGCCAGCATGGTGGGGTCCGCATTCACCCGCGCGATGGGCGTGAACTGGTCCACGGTGTAAGGCGGCGTGCGGTCGAACAGGCGCTCCGCCGCCGGGATCACCGCCAGCGAGGACAGCGCCATCAGCGTGGTGTAGCCATCCGCCGCGCTGCGCGCGACGAAGCCATTGCCGATGGCACCCGCCGCGCCGCCGCGATTCTGCACGACGACCGGCTGGCTGTAGATCTTTTCCAGTGCCGCGGCGACAGGCCGCGCGGCGAGGTCGGCCTGCCCGCCGGGGGGAAAGGCCACCACCATATTGAGCGCGCGTGAGGGGAATTGGCCCTGCGCGAAAGCCTGTCCGGCGAAGGGCAGCGCGGCAGTGGCGCCCAGAAGCGTGCGACGGTTCATTGTTGGTTCCTCCCTTGGTTCAGATCGCGGGCGGTGGCGCAGCCCCCTCACCCTGCCCTCTCCTCCCCGAAGTGGGGGGAGAGGGTTCGGCCTGCTAGGCCACCGCATTCTCCAGCACGCCGATGCCCGATATCGCGATCTTCACCACGTCGCCGGACTTCAGGAAAATCGGCGGGTTGAAGCCGATGCCGACGCCGGCGGGCGTGCCGGTGGCGATCACATCGCCCGGCTCCAGCGTGATGACGGCGCTGATAGCCTCGATCAGGGTGGGGATGTCGAAGATCAGGTCGGCCACGGGCGCGTGCTGGCGCTGCTCGCCATTCACCCAGGTGGTCAGCACCAGCTTGGTCGGGTCCGGCACTTCATCCGCCGTCAGGATGGCGGGGCCCATCGGGCAGAAGGTGTCGAGGCCCTTGCCCAGGATCCACTGGCTGTGGCGCTTCTGCAGGTGCCGCGCGGTGACGTCGTTGATGATGGTGTAGCCGAAGACGTGCTTCAGGGCCTCGGCCTTGGCGATGCCGCGCCCGCCCTGCCCGATCACCACGCCGAGCTCGCCCTCGTAGTCCAGCCCGCCGGTCGTATCGAGATGGCCCAGGATCTTCTCGCCATTGGCGATGATGCTGGTATGCGGCTTGGAGAACACAACGGGAAACGGCGGCACCACGTCCTTCGCGCCGCCATCGAAGCCGGAGCCGGCAAATTCCTTGGCGTGCTCGTGGTAGTTCTTGCCGACGCAGAACACGTTCTTGGGCGGGCGCGGGATGGGCGCGCAGAGCTTGGCGCCCTCCACCTTCGGTGCCTTGGCCATGGCGGCCCGCGCCTTGCCGAGCAGCGCGGGCTCGGCCGCGGCCATGTCCAGCATGCTCTGGCCGCGCAGCAGCGGCTCGGCGGCGGCGAGGTCGAGCACCACATCGCCCTCGCCCAGCGCGCCGACTTCCTGCTGCAACTTGCCCGGGCGCGTGAATGTCACCAGCCGCATAATGGAGCTCCCTTAATTCAGCTTCGCCCGCATCTGCCCGGTTTCCGCCGGGTTGGCCAGGGGGAGGCTGGCCGCACGTTCCAGTGCGCGGGCGGCGCGGAAGGCGAGGTCGTCGCGGTACAGCGCGGCCGCCACCTGCACGCCGCGCGGCATGCCGGCCTCATCCAGGCCGATCGGCACGGCAATGGCGGGCTGGCGGGTCAGGTTGAAGGCGAAGGTCCAGGGTGCCCAGTCGCGCCACAGCGCCTCCACCGGCTTGATGGTGGGCGCATCGGCGTCGAAGGCGGCCGTCGGCGTGGCAGCGGTCAGGATCAGGTCGTAGCGCTGGTGGAAGCGCGCCATGGCATGCCCGCATTCCACCCGCAGCATGTCGGCGCCGAGGAAATCGGCGGCGGACATGTCGCCCATCCTGTGCGCCACATCCTCGATCCCGGCATCGAGCTGGGCGCGCTTTTCCTCCGTCGCGCCGTTCCAGATGCGGGCGATGGCAACCCCCCAGACGCGGGAGAAGATGGCGCGCGTGTCGGGCAGTTGCGGGTCCGCCTCCTCGACGATGGCGCCCTGTTCGGCCAGCAGCTTGGCGGCCACCTGGAGGGCGGCCTCCCCTTCCTCATCCAGCGGCGGCTCGAAGCCCAGGCGGCGCACCACGGCGACGCGCAGCCCGGCGACGCCCTGTTCCATGCCCTGGCGCCAGTCGCGCGGATCATCCGGCAGGCTGACCGGGTCGCGCAGGTCGAAGCGGGCCATGGCGGACATCATCAGCGCCGCATCGCCGACGCTGCGCGTCATCGGCCCGGCGCAGGCCACCGAGGAGAACGCGCCATGCGGCCATTGCGGAATCCGCCCATAGCTCGGCTTCACGCCGACCAGCCCGCA
This sequence comes from Falsiroseomonas oleicola, assembly GCF_019029495.1. Taxonomy (GTDB): domain Bacteria; phylum Pseudomonadota; class Alphaproteobacteria; order Acetobacterales; family Acetobacteraceae; genus Falsiroseomonas; species Falsiroseomonas oleicola. Next base: position 347,095 of record NZ_JAERQM010000004.1, on the reverse strand, counting down.
ATAGGAGGCCGGGATGCGGACGGACCCGCCGGCATCGGTGCCGATATGCAGCGGCCCGAAACAGGCCGCCCCCGCAGCCCCGGCGCCGGAGGAACTGCCGCCCGCGGAGCGCTGCGGGTTCCAGGGATTGCGCGTCACGCCATGCAGCGGGCAGTCGCTCGGCGTCTTCCAGCCGAATTCGGTCGTGGTCGTCTTGCCGATGATGACGGCGCCCTCGGCCAACAGACCCATGACGGCGGGTGCGTTTTCCGTGGCGGGGGTCGCATCCGTGGTCAGGCTGCCGCGGCGGGTGGGGAAGCCCGCGATGTTCAAAAGGTCCTTCACCGTGCAGGGCACGCCATCCAGCATTCCCATCGGCCGTCCGGCGGCCCAGCGCGCCTCCGATTCGCCGGCCTGGCGCAGCGCATGCGGGTTCATCACCGCGAAGGCGTTCACCCAGGGGTTGTAGCGCGCCACCCGCTCCAGCACCGCCTTCAGCGCCTCCACCGGCGACAGGGTGCGGGTGGCATACAGCGCCAGAAGCTGTTCCGCGGTCATCTGGGCGGGGTCGGTGGGCGGGCTCATGCGGGGCTTCCGGAACGGGTCATCGGGGTGCAGCATGGCGCCTCACCAAGGCCAGGGAAACCCCGCAGATGACGAGCGCCAATCCGTGGGAATGGAGCGAGCCGGAATGGCGCGAGATCGTCGGCCGCGCCCGCGCCGGCCGCAGCCTGCGCCCGGCCGCCTGGCCCGGTGGCGCACGCTGCTGCGTGACGCTGAGCTTCGATGCGGATCACGAGACGATCCCGCTGCGCGACAGTGACGAAAGCCCGATGCGCATCAGCCAGGGCCAGTATGGCAACCGCCAGGGCATCCCCCGCATCCGCGCTTTGCTGGCGCGCCACGGCATCCCCGCCACCTTCTTCTACCCGGCGGTTTCCGCCCTGCTGCATCCGGAGGAAGTCCGCGCCGTGGCCGCCGAGGGCCATGAGATCGGCATCCATTCCTGGATCCACGAGGCCAATACCAAGCTTCCCCCCGGCGTGGAGCGCGAACTGACCCTGCGCGCGGCGGAGACGCTGGAAAAGATCAGCGGCCAGCGCCCGGTCGGCATGCGCACCGCCTCCTGGGATTTCTCGGTCGATACGCTGTCCATCATCAAGGAGATGGGGCTGCTGTATGACTCGTCGCTGATGGCCGATGACGATGCCTATGAGCTGCTGGACCAGGGCCAGCCCACCGGAATCGTGGAGCTGCCGCCGGAATGGATCCGCGACGACGCGGTCTATTTCAATATGCTCCGTTTCTCCGGCCTGCGCCCCTACACGCCCCCCTCGGCGGTGGAGGAGATTTTCGCGGCGGAGTTCGATGGGGCCTATGAGGAAGGCGGGATGTTCCTGCTGACCATGCACCCGCATGTCATCGGCCATCGCAGCCGCATCGCCCTGCTGGACCGGCTGGTGACGCGGATCAAGAAGTTCGAGGGGGTGTGGTTCGCCACCCATGCCCAGGCGGCGCAATGGTGCAAGGAGCATGGCGGCAAGGGCGATGCCGCGCCCTGACCGGCTTCGGGCCATCCTGCTGGCCCTGCTGGCCCTGCTGTTCCACCGCCCGGCCGAGGCGGTGGAACGGCCGATCCAGGCCGGCTGGTATGCCTTCGAGCCACAGCAATACCTGCGGCAAGGCGAGCTGACGGGCCTCGACATCGAGATGGTGCGCGCCATCGCCGCGCGGGCCGGGCGGGCGGTGCAGTTCACCCCGATGGGCTACATCCCGCTGCTGGAGGCGGTGGCGGATGGCCGGATGGAGCTGGTCACCGGCATCGCCGCCTCGGCGCAGCGCGCCGAGACCTATGCCCTGTCCGCGCCCTATCGCCACGACACCAATGTGCTGATCGTACGGCGAGGCGAAGCGGGGGCGCTGCGCTTCACCGATGCCGCCGGCCTCGCCGCGCATCTGGCGGCGCGGCCGGGCTTCCGCCTCGGCGTCCGGACCGGATTCTTCTATTTCAACGGCGCGCTGGATGCGCATATCGCCAGCCCGCCCCTGCCCGGCACGGTGCGGGCGGCGGATGACGACGTCACCAATATCCGCCGCCTGCTGGCCGGGCAGATCGATGGCTTCCTGGCAGAGCGGCTTTCCGTCGCGCTGGCCATCACCGCGCTGGGTGCCGGCCAGGCGGTGGAGGAGCAGGCGATGCGCCACGCCATCCCGCTGCATCTCGGCTTCCACCGCGCCACCGCGCCGGAGACGCTGGCAGCCTTCGATGCTGCCATCGCGGCGCTGCGGGCGGATGGCACGCTGGAGGCGATCGGCGCGCGTTTCCGCTTCCCCCTGCTGCTGTCCCAGACCATCGACAGCCGCTGGTTCCTGTCGCTGCAGATCCTGGGCACGCTGGCCGCCGCCCTGGCCGGCACGCTGGCGGCGCGGCAGAGCCATTGGAGCCTGTTCGGCGCCTGCGTCCTGGCCGGCGTCACCGCCGCGTCGGGTGGCGTGCTGCGGGACCTGCTGGTGGGGCGCTTTCCCATCGGAATCGCGCGGGACCCGCTGTTCCTGAAGCTGATCTTCGGCACGGTGCTGGCCTGCTGGGCTGTGGCGCATCTCTGGGGCCTGCTGCGCGGGCGGCTGATCCTCGCCTTCTGGGTCGCCCAGATGACGGTCGCGATGCGCCGGCGGCGGATCGACCGCTGGCTGTTCGACGCGGCGGATGCGCTGGGCCTGGGCGCCAGCACCGTCCTCGGCGTGACGGTCGCCTTCGGCATGCGGGCGGAGCCCTTCTGGCTCTGGGGACCGCTGCTGGGCACCATCACCGGGGCGGGGGGTGGCATCCTGCGCGATGTGCTGCGCGGCGGTGGCGACATCCCCAATCTGAAGACCGGCTTCTATGGCGAGGTCGCGCTGATCTGGAGCCTGGCGCTCTCGGCCTATCTCATGGTCCGCGGCTCGGAGATCGAGATCGACGAGGTGGTGGTCGTGGTGGTCGCCGCCGTGGTGGGGGCGGTGCTGACACGCATGGCGGCGGTGGCTTTTCGGTGGAAGCCACCGCGGTTGACCTGAGCCTCAGTGAACGGCGCCCTGCCGCAACAACGTGGCATAGACATCCCGCGTCGCCGCGCTCAGCGACCTCGACAATTCCTCCAGCCCCGCCACCTGGTCGACGCGCGGCGTGGCCGCCGCCAACTCGGCCTCGGACAGCACCAGCGGCACCAGGCCGGTGGCGCGTGCCAGGCCGATCAGCAAAGCGTCGCGCGGGTCGGGGATCTCGTCGTCCAGGATCACGCCGCGCAGCCGCCGGCGCACCTCGGCCGTCTCGGCACGGCCGGTCGCCTTGGGGTAGCGGCGTTCGGGAAATACCCAGAGGAACCGGTCCTCGATCCGCCGCAGCACGCCGCCATCCACCAGCCGTTCCAGCACCTGCGCCCGCAGCGCCGGTCCCGACTTGGCGATGTCCTGGATCCACCAGCGGCTGGTGCGCTCCGGCGCCCCGGTCGCCAGCCGCGCCAGCACGCCATCCAGCAGCGCATCCCCGGTCGGCCGCTGCTGCACCAGCACCAGCCGGTCGAGATCGGTGTCGATGCGCCCGGCCAAAGCCAGCTCCATCAGGATGGCGCCGGCCAGCGCCAGGTCCCCGGCCGGCCCGGGCAGGCCGACCGGCTTGCCGGTCTCGTCATCGAGAAGGAGGAGAAGAATCTCCTCCGGCATGGTCAGTGACATCGCGTCCCCCGCATCGCAGCCGCGCAGCCTGCCACGAGGCGGGGGGGCGGGTCATCACCCCACCACGATGTTGAACTGCCGGGCCACGGCGGTCCATTCGGTGATCTCCTGGCGCATGATCGAGACGAAGGCCGGCCCGGCGGGCGGCGGGTTGCGCGGCATGGTCTGGAGGTCGACGAAGCGGGCCATCAGCTCCGGCCGCGCCAGGATCGGCGGCATGATGGCATTCAGCCGCTCGACGATCGGCGCCGGCAGGCCCTTGGGACCGGACAGGCCGAGCCATTGCGCGGAGGTCAGCTTCGGGAAGCCCAGCTCGGCGAAGGTCGGCACGTTCGGGAACATCGCCAGCCGCTGCGGCGTGGAAACCGCCAGCGCCCGCAGGGACCCGTCGCGCATCTGCGCGGTGTTGGTGGTGATCGGGTCCACCATGCATTCGATATTGCCCGCCAGCACATCCTGCATGGCCGGCGCGCTGCCGGCATAGGGGATGTGGTCTAGGTTCGGCGCATTCGCCTCCGAGGACAGCATCGCGCCCAGCAGATGCGGGGCGGAGCCGATGCCGGAGGAGCCGAAGCGCACCGGCCGGGTCCGCGCCGCCGTCAGCAGCTGCTCCAGGCTCTGGAAGGGGGAATTGGCCCGCACCAGGATGATGTTCGGCGCCTCCACCAGATGCATCATATGGGTGAAGTCGTTGATCGGGTCGAAGGGCAGCGTCGGCCGCGTGGCGGTCGAGAAGACATGCACGGAGGCATGGCTGACCAGCAGCGTGTGGCCATCGGCCGGTGCTTTGGCGACGACATCCGTGCCGATGATGCCCCCGGCGCCGGCGCGGTTCTCCACCACCACGGACTGGCCCAGCGCCTGGGCCATCATCGGCGCCATCAGCCGGGCGACGGTGTCCACCAGCCCGCCCGGGGGGAACTGGGCGACCAGGCGGATCGAGCGGTTGGGCCAGGCGGCGCCCTGCGCCCCGGCGATGGACGGCATGGCGAGCGCCGCGGCGGCGCCCCCCAGAATCTGACGACGTTGCAACATTTCTGCGCTCCCGGCTTACGGTCTGGGCGGGGTCCGCGCATCGCCTGGGCAGTCCCACCCTGGGCCGAGGCACTGTTCCGCCACCGGATCGGGAAGTTGCAAGGTCCGTGCCGAAGCTTCCGGTGGTGGCGGGGGTGCGGCTCAGCCGTCCCGCCGCGTGGTCCCCAGGCCGACGCCCCGGATATCCGCCACCGCCACGCCGAGGGAGCGGTTCAGGCTTTCGATGCGCGTCACCACGCCCAGCCAGGGCTGCACCGCCTCCAGCTCCGCCTCGGAGAAGATCAGCGGCAGCAGCCCGGCGGCGCGGGCCAGGCCGAGAAGCAGGGCGTCATGCGGCTCGGGCAGTTCTTCCCGCAGCAACAACGCGCGCAGCCGGGCGCGGGCTTCGGCCACCTCCGGCCGGCCGGGTGCCTTGGGGTAGCGGCGGTCGGGCAGGATCCAGAGCACCCGGTCCTCCACCCGCCGCAACAGGCCGCGCGCCACCAGCCGGTCCAGGATCATGGCCCGGGCCGCCGGCGCATCGCGCGCCAGCAGCGGGATGGCGCCGCGCGCATCGGTCGGCGCATCGGGGGCCGCCAGCCGCGCCAGCGCCGCATCCAGCGCGGCATCGCCGGTCGGCCTGGCATCGACCAGGATCAGCCGGTCCCGGTCCGTATCCACCCGCCCGGCCAGGGCCAGTTGCATCAGCAGCGCGCCGGCCAGCGCCCGGTCGGGCGCCATGCCGGCGCGGCCGACGGGGCGGCCGCTGTCGTCATCCAGCGCGAGGAGGACGATCTCCTCCGCCAGGGTCAGCGCCGCGTCGCTCATCCCTGGCCGAGGGCGGCGGACCAGGGGGACATCACATCGGTGATGCCGACACGCTCCCCGCCCGCCCGGATCTGGATCAGGTTCGGGCAGGCGAAGTTCACCGGCAGCACCGCATGCTCCACCACCTCCAACGGCCCGGCCGAGGCCAGGGCGTCAAGCGTGGCACGCGGCAAGGTGCGGTCCGCCGTTGCACCCTCCGGGCCGCTGACATCAATTCGGGGAAAATGCGCCGCTGCCTCGGGGTCCATGCCGAAGCCGGTGACCAGCGACAGCATCTGGAACACGGCGGCCAGGATGCGCCGCCCGCCGGAGGCGCCGAGCGCCATTTCCGGCACGCCGGCGGCATCGGCGACGATGACCGGGGACATGTTGGTCAGCGGCCGCTTGTTCGGCCCGATCTCATTGGCGCTGCCCGGGCGTGGGTCGAACCACATGACGCCGTTGTTCATCAGGACGCCGGAGCGCGGCAGAACGACGCGCGACCCCATGGAAGACAGCAGCGTGGTGGTCATCGACACCATCATCCCATCCGCGTCGACGACGTTCAGATGGGTGGTGCAGCTATCCGAGCCTTTGGGCTCGGCATCGCCCAGCCCCGCCAGTCGCTCCGCATAGGCATCCTGCATCGCCTTGGCGAAGGCGAGGTGCCAGGCGGTGCCCGGCGCGCTGCCGGACCAGTCGGCGGCCTCCATCAGCGCCATGACGCGCTGGAAGGTGGGCGCGGCGGTCAGGCCGTTGGACAGGTGCAGCGTGTGGCCGCGCCAGGGCACGGAGATGGCCGGCAGCACCCGCGCCTGGCAGCCGGCGAGATCGGCGGCGGAGAGGATGCCCCCCGCCTCCTTCACATCCGCGGCGATGGCCGCCGCCACATCGCCCTCATAGAAATCGCGGAAACCGGCCTGCTGAAGCCGCTCCAGCGTCGCCGGCAGGTTGCCCTGGCGGAAGAAGCCCGGCGTGCCCTGGTAGGGGGCGACCGGGGGCAGGCCGTTGGGCAGGTAGATCCGCGCCGATTCCGGATAGAGCTTCAGGGTGGAAGCGGCGTTGGCGATCTTCAGCGTGGTGTACCAATCCTGCGGCAGGCCGCGCTTCGCCAGCGCCACCGCCGGGGCCAGCACATCGGCCGCCGGCATGCGGCCACGCTTTTCATGCAGCAGCGCATAGCCCGCGACGGCGGAGGGGATGCAGAAGCTCATCGGCCCGTGGATGTTGCGGTCGCCCTCCACCTCCGGCCAGGCGAACAGGTCCTGCTTCATCCGCCCCGTCATCGGGAAGTCGCGGGCCTGTAGCCCGGCGGGGGAGACCGGGCCGAAATCGAAGGTCTCGGCCGCGCTGCCGGGGGCGGCGACCTGGGCGAAGCCGATGCCGCCGAGGCCGCAATTCCAGGGCTCCATCGCCGCCAGCGCGAAGGCCATGCCCACCGCCGCATCGGCCGCATTGCCGCCGGCATCCAGGATGGCGAGGCCGGCCTCGGCGGCGGCGCGGGACTGGCTGGCGACCATGCCCCGGCGGCCGCGGGCGGCGGGCTTGGTGACCTGCCAATGCTGGGTGGTCTGGGCGGGTGGCTGATACATCAGGCTGGGTCCTCCGATGTCCGGGAGGATCGGCCGGGCGGGGCGCGGCGGCAAGCCCGGGGGGGTTGTCGGGTGGCAAAGCCCCCCTCACCCCGGCCTTTGACGCATGCGTCAAACCCCCCGTTGGGTGGAGAGGGAGAAGCCGCGCGGCTTCGCCTGGCGCTTTTTATCCGCGCGGCTTCGCCTGGCGCTTTTTATCCGCGCGGCTTCGCCTGGTGCCTTTTATCCGCGCGGCTTCGCCTGGCGACGCCTGGCGACCGCCTTCTCGAAATCCAGATCCTCATGCCAGCTCAGATGCCGCGTCAGCGAGGCCTGCGCCGCATCCCCGTCGCCGCGGGCCAGCAGGTCCAGGATCTCGTCGTGTTCCTTGGAGATGCGTGGCTTCGGGCGGACGTCGTGGCCGAGGCCCCAGACCACCGAAAGCTGCCGCGCCACGCTCAGCCAGATGCCATGCAGCACGCCATTGCCCGACAGCCGGCAGATCTCGCCGTGATAGGCCTCGTCCGCCGCGACGATCGCCGCGGTGTCGCTGCCCTCCGCCACCGCATTGTAGCGCTGCGCGGCGCGGCGGGCCGGGGACAGCAGCGCCTCCGTCGCCGGGCCGTTGGCCAGGATCTCCCGCAGCGCCAAGGATTCGAGCGCCGCGCGCACCCGCATCAACTCGGCCACCGCCCGGTTCGTCACCTGCATCAGCCGCATGCCCTTATAGGGCGTGGAGACGACGATGCCCTGGCTTTCGAGCAGGCGCAGCGCCTCCCTCACCGGGACGCGGCTGATGCCGAGTTCGCGGGCGATCTCCGCCTCCACCAGCCGGTCGCCGGGCAGGAAGACGCCACGGGCGGCGGCGGCCACCACCGCCTCCGCCGCCTGCTCGACCATGGTCCGGGGATGCACCGGCGCCAGACGGCGCGCGTCACTGACAGCGGAATCCCCGGTTTCGGGTGGGTTGTTGGATTCGGCGGTCATGGCATTCACGGGCGGCGGCCTTGGGTCTGTCGATGTATAATGTAAGGTCATTTGACCACATGATGAAGGCGAATGTCTCGTGCCATGAAATTCCTGGGACGGCGACCGCATGTCGCCTCCCCCTTGGAGGGCGGGGCGATTGCGCCTAAGCACGCCCGGAATCGATCACGGGACCGCCCGGCGGGCTCCTGACAGGAATTGGGAGAGGAATTGTGGCAGAATCGGTGCGGATCGGCGGCCTGGCTGTGGACGCGGCCTTCCAGCAGTTCATCGAAAGCGAAGCCCTGCCCGGCACAGGGGTGGAGGCCGCCCGCTTCTGGACGGGATTCGAGGCGCTGCTGCGCGACTTCGCGCCCCGCAACGCCACCCTTCTGGCCAGGCGGGACGCCCTCCAGGCCCAGATCGACGCCTGGCACCGCGCCAACCCGGCCCGCCCGGTCGACCTGCCCGCCTATAAGGCCCACCTGGCCGAGATCGGCTACCTGCTGCCGGAGCCCGAGGATTTCAGCGTCGGCACCACCGATGTGGATGCCGAGATCGGCCAGATGGCCGGCCCGCAACTCGTGGTCCCCGTCTCCAACGCCCGCTACGCGCTGAACGCCGCCAATGCCCGCTGGGGCAGCCTGTATGACGCGCTCTACGGCACCGATGCGATTCCGGAGACGGACGGCGCCGAGAAGGGCCGCGGCTACAACCCCAAGCGCGGCGACAAGGTGATCGCCTTCGCCCGCAAGGTGCTCGACCAGGCCGTGCCGCTGGCCGGTGGCGCCAGCCATGCCGGCACCTCCGCCTATGCCATCGAGGCCGGCGCGCTGGTGGTGACGCTGGCCGATGGCCGCAAGGTGGGCCTGGCCCGCCCCGGCCAATGCGTCGGCTTCCAGGGCGAGCCCTGGGCGCCCACCGCCATCCTGCTGGTGAACAACGGGCTGCACCTGGAAATCCATATCGACCGGACCAGCGCCATCGGCCGCACCGACCCGGCCGGCATCTCCGACCTGGTGATGGAAGCCGCGCTGACCACCATCATGGATTGCGAGGACAGCGTCGCGGCCGTGGATGCGGCGGACAAGATCGACGTCTATCGCAACTGGCTCGGCCTGATGAAGGGCGACCTGACCGCCGACCTGGAAAAGGGCGGCAAGACCATCACCCGCCGGCTGAACCCGGACCGCATCTGGAAGACCCCGGCCGGGTCCGCCGTGACGCTGCATGGCCGCTCCGTCATGCTGGTGCGCAATGTCGGCCACCATATGATGACCGATGTCGTCACCCTCGACGGCGCCGAAATCCCCGAAACCGCGCTGGACGCCATGGTGACGGTGGCGATCGCGCTGCACGACATCCAGCCGCCCGGCCGCGGCAAGCGCATGAATTCCCGCACCGGCAGCGTCTATGTGGTGAAGCCCAAGATGCATGGGCCGGAGGAAGTGGCACTCGCCGACAGCCTGTTCGCCCGGGTGGAGGATGTGCTCGGCCTGCCGCGCGCCACCATCAAGATGGGCATCATGGACGAGGAACGCCGTACCACGGTGAACCTCAAGGCCTGCATCAAGGCGGCGCGCGACCGCGTGGTGTTCATCAACACCGGCTTCCTGGACCGCACCGGCGACGAGATCCACACCGCCATGGAAGCCGGCGCCGTGGTCCGCAAGAACGAGATGAAGGCGCTGCCCTGGATCTCGGCCTATGAGGCCTGGAACGTCGATGTCGGCCTGCTCTGCGGCCTGCGCGGCCGGGCGCAGATCGGCAAGGGCATGTGGGCCATGCCGGATCTGATGGCGGCGATGCTGGAACAGAAGGTCGGCCACCCCAAGGCCGGCGCCAACACCGCCTGGGTCCCCTCCCCCACCGCGGCCACGCTGCATGCGCTGCACTACCATCAGGTGGACGTCGCCGCCCGCCAGGTGGAGATCGCGGCGGAGGGCCGGCGCGGCAAGCTGGACGACATCCTGACCATCCCCCTCGCCCAGGACACCAACTGGGAACCGAAGGACGTGCAGGCGGAGCTCGACAACAATGCCCAGGGCATCCTGGGCTATGTGGTGCGCTGGGTGGATCAGGGGGTCGGCTGTTCCAAGGTGCCGGACATCAACAATGTCGGCCTGATGGAGGACCGCGCCACGCTGCGCATCTCTGCCCAGCACATCGCCAACTGGCTGCGCCACGGCATCGTCAGCCGGGACCAGGTGACGGAGACGCTGCAGCGCATGGCCGCCGTGGTGGACAAGCAGAATGCGGGCGACCCGGCCTATCGGCCCATGGCCCCGGGTTTCGACGGCATCGCCTTCCAGGCCGCCTGCGACCTGGTCTTCGAAGGCGCGGCGCAGCCCAATGGCTATACCGAATTCGTGCTGCATCGCCGCCGGCGCGAGGCGAAGGCCGCGGGCTGAGTTGGCAGTCCGCGCGGAGGGGGGTTAGGGTGACGGAACGATCGCTGGAGCATCCGCCCCTGACCCGCCTCGCTGTCTTGCCGCTGCTGGCCGCGCTCGCCGCCTGTTCCTCCGCCAGCCCGGTGACGGAGCTGGCGCCGGAGACCTATGGCCTGACCACCCATGCCAGCACCGCCGCCCAGGCGGCGCGGATCGGGGTGGAGCAGGCCCGCGCCCATTGCACCGCCATGGGCCGGAATTTCGCGGTGACCCGCAGCGAGATCGGCGGCAATGAGTACACCATCGCCTTCACCTGCCCGCGCCCCAACCCGAACCCCCTGATGGTGGAACAGGCCCCGCCTGCCCCCGTGCTGGTGGAGCCAGCCGGCCCCATCGCAACCGGCGCCCTACCCCCCATGCCCGCCCCCACCGGCCGCAACCTGTACTGAAGCGCAGAGGAAGCCCTCTCCCCCTGACAGGGGGAGAGGGTTGGGTGAGGGGGGCATCGCGGGATGGGAGCTTGTTCAGATACTTGCACGTCCCCCCCTCACCCAAACCCTCTCCCCCCGTTGGGTGGAGAGGGCTTCCCCCCTGTCAGGTACCCACCCCACCGCGCGGCCGTTTTCGCCCACGGCCAAAATGCGCTACAGCGGACGACCAAGGTCCAAAGGACCCTTTCGTGCTGCGGAGGCCCCCCCAAAATTCCGCAGCCGCCGGACACGGGTGGATTGATGGCGGACGAGGACTGGAACATCCCCGAGGACATGCGGCCCGATCCGGCCGATTACAGCTTTGACCTGCGCACCGCCCTGGCCTCCGTGGTCAGCCTGAAGACCCGCGTGCCGGGCGATGCCTTCTCCGCCCGCACCCTGGGCACGGAGCGGGAGGGCAGCGGCGTGGTGATCCGGGAGGATGGGCTGGTGCTGACCATCGGCTACCTGATCGGGGAAGCCGAGAGCATCTGGATCAAGACCTCCGCCGGGCGCGTCGTGCCGGGCCATGCCCTCGCCTATGATTTCGAGACCGGTTTTGGCCTGGTGCAGGCGCTCGGGCGGCTGGACGCGCCGGCGATGAAGCTGGCCGCCGCAGGCCTGCCGGAGGCCGGGGTGCAGACCATTCTGGCCGCCGCCCCGCAATCCGGCCGCGCCGCGATGGAAGGCGGCGCCCTGGCCTGTTCCGTCGTCGCCCGCGAGCCCTTCGCCGGCTACTGGGAATATCTGTTGGAGGAGGCGCTGTTCACCGCGCCGGCCCATCCCTCCTGGGGCGGAGCCGGGCTGATCGGGCCGGAGGGCACGCTGCTCGGCATCGGGTCGCTGGTCTTGCAGCACCGGGATTCGAAGGGGCGCAAGCTGGACCTGAACCTGGTGGTGCCGATCGGGCTGCTGCACCCCATCCTGGACGACCTTTTGGCCTATGGCCGCGTCAACAAGCCGCCGCGGCCCTGGCTCGGCGTGTACTGCGCGGATCAGGAGGAAGGCGTGGTGGTGGCCTCCGTCGCCGCCAAGGGGCCGGCGGAGAAGGCGGGAATCAAGCCGGGCGACCGCATTCTGGGGCTGGATGACAGCGAGGCGCCGGACCTGGCGGGACTCTGGCGCAGCCTTTGGTCGCGCGGGGCGGCGGGGGTGCTGGTGAATGTGGCGGCGGAGCGGGACGGGCGAAGGCTGGTGCTGCCGGTGGTGAGCGGGGACCGGAGCAAGTTTTTGAAGGCGCCGAGGTTGCATTGAGATGGACGGCCTCAAGGCTGTTTTGGACGAAAACGGTGTTAAAAAAAGCGGGCCGATAAGGAGCTCTTTGCGCCCGCGCAAGCGGATAAAAGGGCACCGCGATGCTCAAATGATGCCACTCCGAATGCCATCTTGAGGCGATGCCGTTCGGCGATCAGGAAGAGCTGAGCCCGGGAAGTTTTTGTGGAACGACCAGCGTCAGGTTGTCTTCGCGGCCAATTTCGAACGGAAACGTGTCACGTTGAAATAGTGGCGATGCCATCTCGACGGCGATTCTTAGATCTTCTTTCGAGCAGTTAGATAATCTGAATACCTCAGCGTCGCTGCCGACAGTTGTCCGCGCTATGGCATTCAGTCGTTCCGAGGAACTATCGCGCTCCATGCTGAGGAACGCTGCGGCCAGCACAGCGCCCAGTTTTGGGCGGAGCAGCAGGTCTTCATCAACCCGCTGCTTGGGAGCGATGTACGTGAGCGGGGCGACTACGTCTGCGTACTGAGAAAGCAAAATCGGTGGTTGGGTTGTTTCAAACGCTGCGGCTTCCCGCGCGGCATGGTCAGGCTTCCCAAACCCCATTTCGTCCGAGGTGTAATAGTTCTCGATCGCGCCCCGCTTCAGAAAAAAGCAGCCGAGCTCAGCAAGCGCGTCCGTCAGTACTCGGTAGCGCGTGCACAGGCTTGCTGCGTCGCCGCCCGCAACTCCGTCGAAGCTTAGCGGGTCGGTCAGTATACGCGCCAGCGTCACTCGGCGTTCGGCGCGCTCCTTCGAATCATTGCTAGACCAATCGTCGTATCGCGCTGCCGCAGCCCGAACCGCGTCGCTGTGTCGATCTATGAAGTTGGTAAGGGCGTTTCGGAGATCACGATCGAGCTCCGTGACAGTTGCTCGCCCCAGCCGATCAGCGACCTCTGACGCTGCGGGAAGCTCGCTGAAAGACCTTACGAGTGTGTTATCGTCGGCCAGCGCATCCAGATCGGCCAGGATCGCCACTTCCTTTTTCATCATCCGGAAAAGCTTTGCCGCCTCGATAAATTCTCCCTTGCCCGTCACCGGCAGGATCTGAGCATTGCGGGCCAGCAGTCTAAGGTCTAGCCTTCGAGCAAGCTGTGCAGTCACGATCTCGTCGCTGGGACCTTCTACGAGAAGCACACGCTCGGCAAACATTGCAAGTCGGTGCGTCGCGCTAAGGCGAGCTACCAATGCGGTCAGTTTGGCGCGGTTAAGAATATCCGCATCGGCGGGCACTTGCGCCGGAGCATTTCGAGCGGAATTAAAAAACATCAGAGCAGGTAGCTCTTTGACCGAACGCAGCGGCAGAAGGGTCGCTGAATGTGTCGCTATAACAATAATCTTACGGGTCGGCTCCGTTGGATCGCCCGCTACGCGTTCCATTTCTTCCAGAAGGAAAGCTTGATGCTGCGGATGCAGTGAGATTTCTGGCTCGTCGATCAGCAACGCGGCGATCTCATCATTATGGATGGCCGCGAGCAATGCCACGAGCTGGAGTATGCCGCTTGCCTCGTGATTAGCTGCGTAGGCAGAACCGCCACTGACGGGCGATATCCGGACATTCATACCTTGTTGAGACCATGAAAGCTGAATACTGCGATCCAACAATTGTTGCAATCGCGCCTCGACCTTAAGTCGTAGATCGGGACGTGCGTCCAGCGTCAACAATGGGCCGGTCACACTCTCAAAATCCCACCATTGCCGGCGATAGGCTGTGTGCCCGACCGCAGCGTCATCATTGTCTACATGGCCTGGCGTGCTGATGGCGGCTCGGAAATTTTCGAGTGGACTGCTTCGACCCGCCGCCAGGAAATGGACTTTTCGCTCAGGCGTATTAGTACGGCTCCAAGATAAAAGCGCAGCTTTGATCCCACGCAACGCTCGCGTCTTACCGCTGCCGTTGGGTCCTACCAACGTGCTGATACCGGGTCGCAAATGTACGAAAGATTCAGTCGACGGATCGCCAAATAACTGCAATTTGACACTTAGGGGCCAAAGTGGGGTGCCAGTTATGTCAGCCAAGTTGCTATCCCCCTCTGGCTGAAAGTTCGCCCATCAACTGACCGCGAAAATTTTGTTGGCACGTCACAGCGAAAAATTGTTTCCCGGTAGGATGTCGTCCGCAACCTGATCCACCGCAAGTGTCAGCGCTGAAGCAACTATGACGAGCGGATCATATCGAACGCGCATTGTACTGACGCCAGCATTGCCAACGTTGGTAACGCCGTGAATCACTCTGACAGCCTGGGTTAGCCGTTCGCGCTTTTCCAGCGGCCAGCCGGAACAGTCAAAATCAATAACAGGTTCGCGTCCGATGGAGAGATTGGTTGTCGGCATGGCGCGATGGTAGCCATGCGTTCTCTCACGGACAACACCGCGACGAAGCCGAAATCACCGGCGCAGCCAACGAGCGGCGGGCTCTCTCGCGTGCCGGTTGAGGGGGCTTGGATCTCCTGCCTAACCTTCCAAATAACCTACCTTCTTCAGAACCTCCCCACCCCAAACGCCCTCCCCGCCCCCGCCCTCCCGCAAATCCCCCCCGCCACCAGCCGCCCGCACACCGGCCCCAGCGTCCACCCATTGAACGTCACCGCATGGTGCAGCCCCGGCACCCTCGGGTCCGCCCCCAGAATCGGCCCCGGCACCTGCACATTCAGCCCGGTCCAGGCCCGTATCACCTGCAACCCCGCCAGCGCCGGCAGCACCGTGCTTGCCACGAACAGGTTGCCCTCGATCGACCCGGCCAGGTTGCGCGGCCGCCCCGCCGCATCCAGCACGCCGGGCCAGGCGCCGCCGAGCACCAGGTGGCCGGCATCGCCCTGCTTGGCGGAAAGGTGCCGGCTGCCATGCAGCACCAGGTGGCGCATGATTTCGCCGCCGGCGGCCTCCGTCACCATCACCTGCTGCACCGCCGCCCCCACCGGAATCGGCGCCCCGAGCATTTTGGCAAACTCCCCGGCCCAGGGGCCGCAGGCATTCACCACATGGCCGGCGCGGATCACGCCACCCGCCACCGTCTCCGCCCGGAAGCCCGCACCCTCCCGCGCCACGGCCGCGATGGTGGTGCCGCCGCGCACCAGGGCGCCGGCGCGCTGGACAAGGCGCAGCAAAGCGGAAAGCCCGCGCAGCGGGTCCATCTGGCCTTCCGGTGCGCAAAAAGCCGCACCCGCGAAGCCGGGCGCCAGATAGGGGGCGACGTCCATCAGCTCATTGGCGCCGAGCACGCGGCTGTCCACGCCAAAATCCCGCTCCATCGCCACCTTGGTCACCAGCCGCCGAAGCTGGTCCGGCGTCTCGGCCAGCATGATGCCGCCCTCCGTCCGGATGCCGAGTCCCTCGCCCGCCTCCGCAGCAATCTCCCGCCATAGCGCGACGGAGGCCGGGCCGATGGTGAGGATTTGCGCCGCCGCACTTTCGGGCCCCTCCTCCGCCCCGGCGCTGTCATAGGCGTGAAGCTGGATATGCAGGCTGCCGGCATTGGCGGTGGTCGCCCCCTGCCCCGGCTCGCCCCGCTCCGCGACAATCACCGACAGCCCTTCGCGCGCGCAGTACAGGGCCGTGGAAAGGCCGAGCGCGCCGCCGCCCACCACCAGCACGTCGCAGGTCTCGGCGGGGCCAGTGGCGGGGATGTGGTGGCTGGGCAGGATCGGGCGCGGGGTGGCGGAGGGGCCTTCGAGCCATTCCGGCTTCTCCATGGCCAGCGCGATGGCCGGCACCGGCTTCAACGGCGCGCGGGGCGCGGCCCAGCCGGCTTCCTCGGAGGCGCCGACGATGCGCGCCACGCTGGCGCCGCACATGCGGCCCTGGCAGCGGCCCATGCCGGCGCGCGTCGCCTTCTTCACCGCGCCGAGGGAGGTCGCGCCCAGGGCCATCGCCTCCCGCAGCGTGCCGGCCGTCACCTCCTCGCAGCGGCAGACCGTGGTGGTGTCGGCGATGGTGCGCGCGTCGAATTCCGGCACGGCGAAGAAGCGCCACAGCGCGTCCTGGAAGCCGATGGCGCGGGCCAAGGCGCGGCGGCTGGCGGTGTCGTCCGGCAGGCCGGGCAGCAGATCCCGCGCCGCCGCCAGCCCGGCGAGCCGCCCGCGGGCGAAGGCAATGCGCGCCCCACCCACCTGCGCACCGTCACCCACCGCGAAAACTTCGGGGATGCTGGTGCGGCCGTCCTCGTCCGTCACCGTCTCCAATCGGCCGAGGCCGCTATCCACGAAGCGATGGGCGCAGCCGAGGGCGCGGGCCAGGCCGGTTTCGGGCTGGAAGCCGAGGTTCAGCGCCAGCGCATCGGCCTCGATCCGAATCTGGCCGGTCGGCGTGCGGGCGCGCAGGGCGGCGAAGCGGCCCTCGCCCTCGGCGGCGATAGGTCGCGCGCCCCAGATCACCGGCACCTTGGCGCGGCGCAGCACGGCCAGGTAGCGCGCGCCGTCCCAGGCGAGGTCGGGCGCGGCGGCGGCCAGGCGCAGGGCCTGGCGCAGGCCAGAAAGGCCCGGAAAGGGTGCGGCCTCCAGCACCGCCGCGACGCGCACGCCGCCTTCCACCAGTTCGCAGGCCAGTTGCAGGTTCAGCGGGCCGTTGCCGGCGATCACCACGCTGTCGCCGGGGGAAACGCGGTTGGCGCGGGCCAGGGTTTGCAGGCAGCCGGTGGTCATCACCCCGGGCAGGGTCCAGCCGGGAATCGGCACCGGGCGTTCATGCGCGCCGGCCGCGATCACCAGGCGGCGCGGGCGGAAACGGGTGTTGCAGCCCTCGACCAGGGCGCCGATTTCGTCCGCCGCGAAGCCGCCCCAGACGGTGGCGCCGAAGTGGAAGGTCACGCCGGCATCCAGCGCCCGCTGGCGCAGCGCGGCGCCCTGGCGGAACTGCCGGTCTGGCGCCGCATTGCTGTGGCTGGCGGCGAGCGGTTTCAGATATTGCCCGCCGGGCGCGTCGCGCTCATCCAGGGCGATGACGGTGCAGCCGGCTTCCGCCGCGGCGATGGCGGCCGACAGTCCGGCGGGGCCGCTGCCGACCACCAGCAGATCGCATTCAATCTGTGGCGCCTGGCCTTCCGGCCGCGTGGCGAGCGGCGCGGGCTGCGCCGGCACCGCGCTTTCCACCACCATCCCCGGCGCGACCTTCGCCAGGCAGGCGCGCTGATTCGCGCGGCCATCGATGGTGACGAGGCAATCGAAGCAGGCGCCCATGCCGCAATGCAGCCCGCGCGGCGCGCCGGAATGCGTATACCGCAGCGTCAACTCGCCCGCCGCCGACAGCGCGGCGGCCACCGTCTCCCCTTTCAGCGCGGGAATCGGGCGGCCGTCGAAGGTGATGCCCATGGCTTCGGCAGAAGGGCGTATCGCGGCATGGGTCAGTCGCATGGGATGGGCTTGATGCTTTCGGGGAAAGGCTCATTGATGATGGACGTTCGCACGATGGGAGCAAGCCGATGGCCGGCGGGAAATTTCGCGGCTGCTACACGGTACTGATCACGCCCTTCACCGAAGGTGGAGAGGCCGTCGACCTGAAGGCGCTGGAGCGTCTGGTCGAATTCCAGATCCGCGAAGGTATACGAGGCCTGATCCCCCTCGGCTCCACCGGCGAATTCTTGTCCGTGTCGCCGGAGGAGCGCACCGCGATCGTCGAGACGGTGGTGAAGACGGCCGCCGGCCGCGTGCCCGTGCTGATCGGCACCGGCGCGGAAGACACGCGCGAGGTGGTGCGCACGTCGAAGGAAGCGGAGGCGTTGGGCGCGGACGGCGTGATGATCATCCCGCCCTTCTACTCCGTGCCGACCGAGGACGAGCTCTATGTCCACTACAAGAAAGTGGCGGACGCCATCGGCATCCCCATCATGGTCTACAACAATCCCGCCACGGCGAATGTCGACCTGACGCCCAAGATCCTGGCGCGACTCGCAACCATCGAAAGCTGCCTCTACGTGAAGGAAAGCACGCTGGAGGTGACGCGCGTGCGCGACATCGTCGATCTCTGCGGCGACCGCATGGAGGTCTTTGCCGGCGTGCTCGGCTATGAAAGCGCCTGGCTCGGTGCCATCGGCTGGGTCGCGGTGTGTTCGAACCTGGCGCCGAAGCTGTCGACCGAGATGTTCCACGCGGCTGCCTTCGACAAGGACATGGACAAGGCGCTGCCGCTGTACCGCAAGCTGATGCCGCTGCTGCCCTTCGTCGGCGGGCCACGCTACGTCTCCGGCACCAAGGCGGGTTTTCGACTCATGGGCATGCCGATGGGCGATCCGCGCCCGCCGCGCCTGCCGCTGCCGGGTGCCGACATGGCGCAGCTCGGCGCGGTGCTGCAGCACATGGGATTGCTGGCCGAGGGCGCACGCCAGGCGGCCTGAGTTTTTCAACGAGTCCAACAGGGAAGTTCAAAACATGCGTCGTCTCCTTCTCGCCGCCGCGCTGGCGGCCTTCGCCTCCCCGGCCCTTGCCCAGGCCCCCGCCGGCTGCACGCCGCGCGTCGCCAATAGCGAGCTCATCAAGCCGGGCACACTGGTGATGTCGATCAACCCGACCCTGCCGCCGCTGCAATTCGTCAATGCGCAGGGCCAGCTGCAGGGCCTGCGCGTCGACCTCGGCGTGGAGATCGCGCGGCGCCTGTGCCTGACGCCGGAATGGGTGCGCATCGAGTTCAGCGCGATGATCCCGGGCCTCGCGGCGCGGCGCTGGGACGTGATCAACACCGGCACCTTCTTCACGCCGCAGCGCGCGGCGATGATGCAGATGCTGCGCTATGAGAATGCGGCCGTCGCCTTCTCCGCCGCGCGCGGCAATCCGCTGAACATCCGCACGGTGGACGACCTGGCCGGCCGCACCGTGGGCGTCGAGCTGGGCGGCTTCGAGGAAGCCCGCACCCGCGCGCTCAGCGCCGACCTCGTCGCGCGCGGCAAGGCGGCGATCACGATCCGCACCTTCGACAACTTCGCCATCGCCTTCCAGGCGCTGCGCGCCGGCCAGGTGGAAGCGGTGACGAGCGTCGATGCCGTGGCCGCCGAATACGACCAGCGCGGCGATTTTCCGCGTGTGCTGCACGGCCTGTTCCCCACCCCCGCCAGCCTCGCCATGCGGTCGCGCCCCCTGGCGCAGGAAATCGCCAAGGTGCTGACGGAGATGAAGGCGGATGGCAGCTACGACCGCCTGTTCGACCGCTACGGCGTCAGCAAGTACGAGGCGGGCTTCGAGGTCGTCGGCCCGCAATGATGGGGTGTGCGTGAGCTGCGCGCTCTCCGGCGCGCGCCTGTTCACGCATGGCCGCAACTCGGCCGGCGAGCGGGTGCGCATCGCGCTGCGGCTGAAGGGCATGGCCCTGCCCTGCGTCGATGCGCCGACCCTGCCGCGGGAGGTCTGGCTGGGCATCAACCCACAGGGGCTGATGCCGGCGCTGGTGCTGGCAGATGGCCGGGTGGTGGCGCAGGCCACCGCCATCCTGGAACTGATCGAGGAGGTGGGGCCTGGCCCGCCGCTTCTGCCGGCCGACCCTGTCACGCGCGCCCTGGCGCGCGGCTTCGCCCAGCACATCGCCAGCGACCTGCACCCCGTCACGGTGCAGCGCATCCGCCGGCGCCTGCCGGAGCCCGCCCAGGCTGATTGGGTCGCGCATTGGACCGCGACGGCGCTGACGGCGCTGGAGGCGATGCTGGCGCGGCGGCCGGACCCGCTGCCCTTCTGCTACGGCACCGAAGCGGGCTGGGCCGATCTGCATCTGCTGCCGCAGCTTCGCGCCTCCGCCCGGCTCGGCTGCGACCTTTCGCCCTATCCGCTGCTGCGCGGCGTGGCAGTCCGCTGTGATACGCTGCCGGCCTTCGACCTGCCGCCCCCCGACTTTGGAAGCTGAGCCGCATGCATATCTGGTCCTGGCAGGGGTTCTTCGAATACCTGTTCAACCCCTTCCTGCTGGAAGGCGCCGTCACCACGCTGTGGCTGACCGCGGTTTCGCTGATCTGTGGCCTCGCGCTCGGCGTGGTCGTGGCGCTGTTGCGACTGTCCGGCAACCGCTGGCTTGCGGGCATCGCCAGCTTCTACTGCTGGATCTTCCGCGGCACGCCGCTGCTGGTGCAGTTGCTCATCATCTATACCGGCCTGCCGCTGTTCGGCCTGCGCTTCAGCGTGACCCAGGCCGCCCTGCTGGGCCTGGCGCTGAACGAGGCCGCCTATCTCAGCGAGATCGTGCGCTCCGGCATCTCCGCCGTGGGATCCGGGCAGCGGGAGGCGGGGCTGGCGCTGGGGCTGAGCAAGATCCAGGTGTTCCGCACCATCACCTGGCCGCAGGCCTTTCGCATCATCATCCCGCCGCTGGGCAATTCGGTGAACGGGTTGCTGAAGACCACATCGGTCGCCAGCGTGATCTCGATGGAGGAGTTGCTGCGGCGGACGCAGATCCTGATCCAGGAGCGATTCCTGGTGCTGGAGTTGTTCCTGGCCGCGGCCTTCTGGTACCTGGTGATGACCACGGTCTGGGACCTGGTGCAGCGCCAGTTGGAAAAGCGCTACGGCCGCGCCTATGTCGGCCACGCGGCCGACCGGCGCTGAGGATCAGGCGGCGAGTTCCCAGAACAGCCTGGCGAGTTCCGGCTCCGCGACCATCTCGGCCGCTTCGGCCGGGGTGACCAGCCGGCGCTCCCGCTCCGACCGCTCGGGCCAATCGGCCAGCAGGCGGGTGACGTGCAGGCGATAGACCAGCACCTCGCAGGGCAGCAGCACGCCGCGCGGCTTGCGCTTTGTGTAGGCGAAGCTGCCGATGGGGTCGGGGTCGGCCTCACCCTCGATGCCGGCTTCCTCGAAGGCCTCCCGCGCCGCGCTGCGATGCGGCAACTCGCCGGGTTCGATCCAGCCCTTGGGAATCACCCAGCGGCGCGTTTCGCGGCTGGTGACCAGCACGATGCGGGGGGCGCCGATCTGATGGGTGATCGGCAGGGCGGCGCATTGGCGGCGCATCGCGCCAACCTCGACCACCCATTCCGCCACCGCATCTTTCGACATGTCACCCCCGGACCGATCAGCCAAGGGAGACAAATGGCGAATGGAACCCCAATTGTGAAGGCCGATTCACATAGAAAGATGCGAACAACCGGATGACTCACAGAGTCATGCGGATGTCACGCGCTAAGACCCAGAACTTTCAGCGCATGCATGCGCAATTTCACCTTCTGCACCTTGCCGCTGGCCGTCATGCCGATGGCCTCGAAGCCTTCGACGATTCGCAGATGCCGCGGCATGCGGAAATTCGCGAGGCGCGGCTTCAGCCAGGCCAGCAGTTCCGCCTCCGTCACCCGGGCGCCGTCGCGCAGCTGCACGAAGGCCGCCACCACCTCCACCAGCCGCGCATCCGGCACGCCCACCACCTGGGCCAGCGCGATGGCGGGATGGGCGGAGAGCACTTCCTCCACCTCGGCCGGCGCCACGTTCTCACCGCCGACGCGGATCACGTCCTTGATGCGGCCGACCATGCGCAGGCGCCCATCGGCATCCTGCGTACCGAGGTCGCCGGTGCGCAGGAAGCCATCCGGCGTGAAGGCTTTTTGCGAGTTTTCGGGATCGTGCAGGTAGCCGCGCATGATGGACCAGCCCTTCACCTGGATCTCCCCGGCCGTGCCGGCGGGAAGCGCCGTGTTGGTCGCCGGATCGGCGATGCGCACTTCCAGCCCGGCATGCGGCACCGCGCCGCCGGCGATGCGATCCGCCACCGGCTCCCGGTGATCGGAGAGCGCGACATTGGGCGAGGCCTCGCTCAGCCCATAGGCCCAGCAGAGGTCCTGCACACCCATCTCCTCGACGATGCGGCGCATCGTCTCCGGCCCCGCCGCCGCCCAGCCGCCGCGCAGATGCAGCCGCGCGCGGTCGAAGCACGGATGCGACATGATAAGCTGGAAGATCGCATCATTGCCGGAGGTCAGCGTGCAGCGCTCCGTCTCCAGCAGATCGAGCGCGGCGCCGGCCTCGAAGGTCGGCGGCGTCACCATCACCGCGCCGGTCACCAAGCAGACCAGCAGCGACAGCGTCGAGCCCGCCACATGGAAGAAGGGCCGGCAGTTCAGGTAGCGATCATCCGGCCGCACACCGAGTTTTTGGGCGCAGGCCGCGGCGTTGCGCAGCATGTTGTGGTGCGTCAGCAGCACGCCCTTGGGATGCGCGGTAGTGCCGGAGGTGTATTGCACCAGCAGGATATCCTCCGGCGTCACCGCCGCCATCGCGGCCTCCAGCGCCGCCTCCTCCACGGCATCGGCGCGGAAGGCGTCCCAGGAGGGTGTGCCCGCCACGATCACATGGCGCAGATCGGGCAGGTCACCGCGCACCTCCGCGACGGCGGCCGCGAAATCGATGTTGAGGAAGCGGCCGGTCAGCAGCACCGCCTTGCAGCGGGCACGCGACAGGGCGAAGGCGATTTCCGGCGGCTTGAAGCGGGTGTTGATCGGCACCGTCACCGCTCCGATCAGCGCCGCGCCATAGAAGCTCGCCACCCATTTCGCGTCATTGCCCATCAGCAGCCCGACGAAATCGCCGCGCCGGATGCCGAGCGCCAGCAGGCTGCGCGCGACGCCGCGCGCATCCGTGCGCAACTCCGCCTGGCTCCAGCGGGTGCCATCGGCTACCAGCGCCTCCGCCGCGCCGCGCGTCGCGGCATTGGCATCGAGCAGGTCGGAAAGCCGCTGCGTCCAGCTCATCGGCCAAAGTCCGACATGGCCTTGCGCCATTCGGCGGCGGCCAGGCTGTCCTCGATGGCCATCAGCTCCGTCGCCAGCGCGCCGCGCGGATCGCGTTCCAGCCCCTCGTCGATGCAGCGTTTTGCCAGTGCCAGCGCGGAGGCCGGCGCTTTCAGGATGGTCGCAGTGATGGAGGCGAAAGTTTCATCCAGCGCCTCCGGCGCCACCAGCCGCGCCACCAGCCCGGCGGCCAGGGCTTCCTCCGCCGTCAGCACGCGGCCGGTGAACATCATGTCCTTGGCCAGCCGCTTGCCGAGGATGCGCGGCAGGCGCTGCGTCGCGCCCACCGTGCCCCACAGCGCCTCCGGCGTCTTGAAGTTGGCCGCGGGCGTGGCGAGGATCATGTCGCAGGCCGCCGCGATCTCGACACCCGATCCCACCGCCGGGCCTTCGACCACCGCGATGCTCGGCATCGGCAGTCGCTCGATGGATTCATACGCCCAGAAACCCTTCACGCGGCGCGCGCGCACCGCGTTGTCGTCCATGCCCTGGCGTTCCTTCAGGTCGGCGCCGGCGCAGAAGACGGGGCCATTGGCGCGGATCACCACGCACTTTGCCTGCTCGGCGACGGCGCGGCGACAGGCGGCGGCGAGCGCCTCGGCCAGCGCCAGGTTCAGCGCATTGCGCGCCTGCGGGCGGTCCAGCGTCAGCGTCACCAGCCCATCGGCTTCCGCATAGATCAGCGGCTCCGTCATATCGCGCCTTCCTCCCGCAATGCCGCGATTCTTTCCGAATCGTAGCCAAGTTCCCGCAGCACATCGTCGGTATCCGCACCCAGCGCCGGCGCCGGCAGCGGTGCCGGATCGGCAAAGCCGTCGAAGCGGAACGGCAGGCGCAACGCCGGATGCGTGGCATCGCCATGGGCCACCTGCGCCACGCTGCCGCGCGCCTGCACATGCGGATCCGCCACCACCTCATCCAGCGCCAGCACCGGGCCGTTCGGCACATTCGCCGCGTCCAGCACCGCCACCGCCTCCGCCCGCGTCATCGCACCGAGGGCGGCCGACATCGCCGCCATGATCGACTCGCGCTGTTCGAGCCTTTCGGCGTTGGTCGCGAGCCCTACGAACTGCGGCAAGCCCAGCGCGGCGCAGAGCGGCTCCCAATGCTGGTCGCTCGCCGTGATGTGGAGAAAGCGGTCGTCCTTGCACCGAAAACTGGCGGTGGGCACGCGGCCCGGATGTTCCGTGCCGAGCCTTGGCGGCACCTCCCCCAGCGCGAACAGCCGCGCCGCCGCGATGGTCAGCAGCGCCACCTGGCCGTCCAGCATGCTGAAGTCGATATGCGCGCCCTGGCCGGTCGCATCCCGCCCGCGCAAGGCGGCCAGCAACGCGATGGCGACCCAGAGCCCGCTGGTCAGGTCGGCCACCGGCAGCCCCGGCTTCACCGGCCCGCCGCCCTTCTCCCCGGTCAGGCCCATCAGCCCGCCCATCGCCTGGAACACCGTGTCGTAGCCCTTGCGCTGCGCATAGGGCCCGGTCTGGCCGAAGCCGGTGCAGGACAGGTAGACGAGGCGCGGGTTCACTTCGCGCAACGCGGCATAGTCGAGTTTGCGGCGGGCCAGCGTGCCGGTCGGAAAATTCTCGACCAGCGCATCCGCCTGCGCCGCCAGATCGCGGATCAGCTGCCGCCCGCCGGGCTTGCGCATATCCACCGTGATGCTGCGCTTGCCGCGATTGCAGGCCAGGAAATAGCCGCTGGTGCCGAAGTCGAAGAAGGGCTCGAAGCCGCGCGTCTCATCCCCCGCACCGGGCTGCTCCACCTTGATGACGGTGGCGCCGAGCTCCGACAGCAGCATGGTGGCGAAGGGGCAGGCCAGAACCCGCGACAGATCGAGAATCCGCAGACCTTCCAAGGGTTTCATGTGATGCCCTCAAACGCCGGGCGGCCGCATCCGCGGCCTTGGCTGCGCGACATCCGTCGCGGCGGCCATTGGGCCGCTCGGATGGCGATATCCGCCATCCGCATGTCGGAAGTTCCGCGAAGCCAGTTCATGCGCAAAGCCTCCGTCGTGCCGCCTCGGCCTCCGCCACCAGCCGCGCAAAAACCTCCGCCGCCGGCAGGATGTCGTCGATCAGCCCGGCGCTCTGCCCGGCCTCCACCTTGCCGCGCGCCACATCGCCATCCAGCGCCGCATCCTTCAGCGTCCGGGAGGCGACGAGCGCCGCCAGCGCCTCCTTCGCCATGCCACCCCGCTCCGCCGCCTCGACCTCGGCGGCAAAGGCATTGCGGAGTTGGCGCACCGGCAGGCCGCCCCGCCCGACCAGCGTGGTGTCGGCGATGCCGGCCGCCAGCACCGCCTGCTTGTAGGCGTCATGCACCGTCGCCTCCCGCGTCATCAGGAAGCGCGTGCCAAGCTGCGCACCTTCCGCCCCCAGGGCGAAGGCGGCGCAGATGCCGACGCCATCGGCGATGCCGCCCGCGGCGATCACCGGAATCGTCACCGCACGCAGCACGGCGCGCAGCAGCACCATGATGGAGACCTCATGCGGCGGTGGATGCCCGCCCGCCTCGGCGCCGACGACGATCAGCGCATCCACGCCCGCGGCCTCGGCCTTCGCCGCATGTTCCGGTGCTGCCACCACATGCAGCCACTTCGCGCCCAGCGCGTGGAAGCGCTCCACATGGCCGCGCGGGCCGCCCTGGCTGCCGATCAGGATCGGCACGCGCTCCGCCGCCGCGATGTCCAGGAATTCCGCCGATCGCTTGTTGTACAGCGGCACATTCACGGCGAAGGGCGCGTCCGTGCCGGCCCGCAGCGCGCGGATCGCCGCCACCAGTTCCGGTGGCCGCATCGGCCCCGCCGCGATGGTGCCAAGCCCGCCCGCCTGCGCCACCGCCAGCGCCAAGGCCGGCGAAGACGAAGCCCAGCTCATCCCCGCCTGCACGATGGGATGGCGGATGCCGAGCAGCGCCGGCAGGCGCGACCGGAACCCCATTTCCGCCAATTCATCCATGCAACCGCTCCTCCGCCCTTGCATGAATGGCGGCGAATGGTTGAGGATGTCAACGGTAAGGGACGGAGACGACAACAATGCACATCACCCGCCGCCAGGCCCTCGCTGGTCTGGGCCTCGGCACGCTTGGCCTGCCCGCCGCCCAGGCCCAGCCCGCCTGGCCGAACCGCACCATCCGCTTCATCGTGCCCTTCGCGCCCGGCGGCCCGGTGGAAGTCCCCACCCGCTTCATCGCGGAACACCTGACCCGCAGCCTCGGCCAGACCATCCTGGTAGAAACGCGCCCCGGCGCCGGCGGCGCGCTCGGCGCCCAGGCGGTGGTGCGGGAGAACGACCCGCATACGCTGCTGGTCTCCACCACCGCCGTGGCCATCGCCCCCGCTTTGATGGCCAATCCCGGCTACCACCCGCTGGACGACCTGGTGCCGATCAGCATGGTCAGCGACACGCCCATGGTGCTGCTGGCCAAGCCGGACCACGCCATCAAGGATCTTCCGGACCTGATCGCGCGCGCCAAGGCGCGGCCCGGCGGCATCACCTACGCCACCTCCGGCGTGGGCTCCACCACCCATCTGGCCGGCGCGCTGCTCGGGGTGCGGGCGGAGATCGACCTGCTGCACGTGCCCTATCGCGGCGCCGCCCAGGCGATGACAGCCCTCTATGCCGGCGACACCGACCTCCTGGTCATCGGCACGATCGAGGCGCTGACCCATATCCGCGAAGGCCGCCTGAAAGCCATCGGCATCACCAGCGGCGAGCGCAGCCCCGCTCTGCCCGACGTGCCCTCCATCGGCAGCGCCGTGCCCGGCTACGACATGACCATCTGGTACGCCATGTTCGGACCCCGCAGCACACCCCCCGAAGTGGTGCAACGCCTCGCCGCCGAAATGGCGCCCCTCGCCCGCGGCAACATCCTGGCCGACCGCATGCAGGAAAGCGGCGCACGCCTGCTGCTGGACGGCCCCGCACGCCTCGCCGAACGCATGCGGATCGAAGTGCCACTCTGGCGGGACGTGGTGCGGCGGGCGGGGATCGGGGCGTCCTGATGGAGGCGCGGGTTGTTGCCAGGGGGCTTTGCCCCCCGGCACCCCCCACCAAAGGGACAGTGGTCCCTTTGGGATCCCATCAAGGAGCAGGATGGAGGAGGGGCACAGTGGGACCGAGGGGCCAGGCACGCGCGCATGCCCCTCCTCCATCCTGCTCCTTCATACCGGGGTTCGAAGGGTCCACTGACCCTTCATGGGGGGAGCGCGAGGGGGGCAACGCCCCTCTCGCATCACCCGCGCCACCTGCAAGGACGCTCGCATGACCGACCTGCCTGACCGCTTCGAGCCGTTGGACCCGGCGATGCAGCCGGTGGTGCCGGTTGCGGGGTATCCGAACACGGTGCGGCGCAATCCGGCGCGGGCGCCGTTCCGCCGTGTGCTGACGCGCACGGAGCTGACCGGGCCGTTGGACCTCTCCGGGAAGCTGCGGCCGGGGGATGACAACCTGGCGGTGCTGGCGCCGGGGCGAATGGCGCAGGGGCAGCTCATTCATGTGGGCGGGCGGGTGCTGGATGAGGATGGGCGGCCGGTGGCGGGCGCGATCGTGGAGCTCTGGCAGGCCAATGCGGGTGGCCGCTATTTCCACCCGATCGACCAGCGGGACGCGCCGCTGGACCCGGACTTCGTCGGCAATGGGCGGACGCGCAGCGATGGCGAGGGCCGCTATGGCTTTTTCACCATCAAGCCGGGCGCCTATCCGGTGCCCGACAGTGGCCGCTGGTGGCGGCCGCCGCATATCCATATTTCGGTGCTGGGGCCGGGGTCGCTGATGCGGCTGGTGACGCAGATGTATTTTCCGGGCGACCCGCTGAACGGAATCGACCGTATCCTGAATTCCGTGCCGGATGTTGCGGCCCGCGCCCGCTGCATCGCCGCCAGCGTGCTGCCGAGTGAGATCGAGGGCGACTGGCTCGGCTACCGGCACGACCTGGTGCTGCGCGGTCGCCATGCGACACCGCCGCTGTGAAAGCCCATGCCAATGCGCCGCTGGTGCCAACCGCCTGGGCCACCATCGGCCCCTTCTTTCCGCAGACCTTTTTCCGGGAGGGTGACAACGACCTGACCCGCATGGCGCCGGATGCGCCACAGACGGCGCGGGGCACGCCCATGTGGCTGACGGGTCGTGTGTTGCAGGAAGGTGGCGGGCCTTGCGTGAATGCGGTGCTGGAGGCATGGCAGGCCGATTCGGAAGGCCGTTTCCGCCATCCTCGCGACCCGGAATGGCGCCTGGCCGATCCCGGCTTCTACGGCTGGGGCCGCGCCTGGACCGATGCGGCGGGGCGCTTTGCCTTCCGCACCATCATCCCCGGCGGCTATGCGGAAGCCGGCCGCCCGCGCGCGCCGCATATCAACCTGGCGATCATCGGCAGCGGCATCATGGGCCGGCTCGCCACCACAGTCTTCCTGCCTGGGTTCGTGGCGGAGCATGCGGCCGACCCGGTTCTGTCCACCTTGCCGGAGGCGCTACGCCCGCTGCTGATCGCCGTGGAGGACGGCGCCGGCCCGGATGGCGCGCGCCGCTACCACCTGGACCTGCTGCTGCGCGGCGACGCGGCGGAGGAGACGCCGTTCTTCGAGGACTGAGCCGGCGGCGGGATCGCGGGATCCAGACTCCTCGCCGATTCCGCCCCGAGTCATCCCGCTTAGCGCTGCCGCCAGGGCAGCCCATCCGCCTTCCAGCCGGCGACCGCGCCGCGATGGCCATCCTGGTCCACCGGACCCTCGAAGCCGTCGGCGACGTTGAAGGCGTGCGGAAAACCGCCCTGCTGCGCCGCCTGCCCGGCCGCCAGGCTACGTGCACCTGACCGGCAGATGAAATAGAGTTTGGAAAGTGGCGTCGCCCCGGCGCGATGGAGTTGTTCCACGAAGGCGCCGTTGACCTGCATGCTGGGATAGACCTGCCAGGGGATCAGCGCGACCTGCTTGCCCACCGCGCCAAGGTCCGGTAGTCCGACAAAGTTCCATTCGGCATCCGTGCGCACATCCACCAGAACCGCATCGGGATCCTCCGCGAGGGCCTGGTAGGTGGCACGGGGGCTGATATCTGGAACACCGGGCATGCTGCGTCTCCGTCGGTTGGCTTTCCGGCAGGATGGGGTCTGGCAGGCTGCGGGACAACCATGGGGCGCCGCGCAGAGCCATGCGTGGCCGGAAGCAGGGGAACAGGGTTCATGTCCGAGATGCCAGAAACCCACGACCACATGGGTCGCAAGGTCGTGAATTCGAAGTCCGAGATGTTCCAGCAGGACCTGCCCTGGATCATCGCCACAGTCCTGCTGACCGCCTTCTGCATCATGGCGCTGGCGGGTTACTTCCGCCTCTGACCCGGGCGCGTGGGGCGGCCTGGCGTCAGGCCGTCTCCCGGAAGATTTCACGGCCGATCAGCAGGCGGCGGATTTCGCTGGTGCCCGCGCCGATCTCATACAGCTTGGCGTCCCGCAGCAGGCGCCCGGCCGGATAGTCGTTGATATAGCCATTGCCGCCTAAAATCTGGATGGCATCCAGCGCCGCCTTCGTCGCCGCCTCAGCCGCGAACAGGATGGCGCCGGCCGCGTCCTTGCGGCTGGTCCGGCCGCGGTCACAGGCGCGCGCCACCGCATAGACATAGGCACGGCCGGCATTCAGCGCCGTGTACATGTCCGCCACCTTGCCCTGTATGAACTGGAATTCCCCGATCGCCTGGCCGAACTGCTTCCGGTCGTGGATGTAGGGAATGACCAGATCGAGGCAGGCCTGCAGGATGCCGATGGGGCCCGCCGCCAGTACCGCCCGTTCATAGTCCAGGCCCGACATCAGCACCCGCACGCCGCCGCCAACCGCGCCCAGCACATTCTCCTCCGGCACTTCGCAATCCTCGAAGACCAGCTCGCTGGTCGGGCTGCCGCGCATGCCGAGCTTGTCCAGCTTCTGGGCTGGCCGAAAGCCCTTGAAGCCGCGCTCGACCAGGAAGGCGGTGATGCCCTTCGGGCCGGCCTCGGGATCGGTCTTGGCATAGACCACCAGCGTCTCGGCGTAATGCGCGTTGGTGATCCACATCTTGGTGCCGTTCAGCACCCAGCGGTCGCCGCGCTTCTCCGCCCGCAGCTTCATCGACACCACATCGGAACCGGCTGAGGGCTCGCTCATCGCCAGGGCGCCCAGATGCTCGCCGGAGATCAGCTTCGGCAGGTAGCGCCGCTTCTGATCCTCGTTGCCGTTGCGGCGGATCTGGTTGACGCAGAGATTCGAATGCGCGCCGTAGGACAGGCCGACGCTCGCACTGGCCCGGCTGACCTCCTCCATCGCCACGCAATGCGCCAGGTACCCCATGCCCGCGCCGCCATACTCCTCCTCCACCGTGATGCCATGCAGGCCGAGCGCGCCCATCTCGGGCCACAGATAGCGGGGGAATTCGTCGCTGCGGTCGATCTCGGCCGCGATCGGCGCGATGCGGTCGTCGGCGAAGCCGCGCAGGCTGTCGCGCAGCGCGTCGATCTCCTCGCCCAGGTCGAAATCCAGCAGGGGCAGTTGGTTCGCCGCCATGTCCTCATCGTCCTTCCGCGTAGCGGGCGCGCAGCGCGCCGCGCATGATCTTGCCCGTCGCGGTCTGCGGCAGAGCCTCCACGAACTCCACCTGCCGCGGATAGAGATGCCCGGCGAGCCTGTCGCGGACCCGCGCCTGGATCTCGGCCGCCAGTGCGTCGCTGGCCTCGATGCCGGGCTTCAGCACCAGCACGGCGGTGACACGTTCCGTGCGCAGCGCATCGGGCAGGCCGATCACCGCGGCCTGGGCGATCGCGGGATGGGTCAGCAGGAAATCCTCCACCTCCCCCGGGCCGATGCGGTAGCCGGCGGAGGTGATGACATCATCATCGCGGCCGATGAAGGTGAAGTGGCCTTCCGCATCGCGCCGCGCCTGGTCGCCGGTCAGCAGCCAGTCGCCGGCGAATTTGCGGCGCGTGGCCTCGGGCTGGTTCCAGTAGCCGAGGAACATCACCGGATCGGGCGCACGCACCGCCAGAACGCCGGTCTCGCCATCCGGCAAGGGCTGGCCCTCGGCATCGAGGATGGCGAGGTCGTGTCCCGGCACAGCGCGGCCCATGCTGCCGGGGCGCACGGGGAACAGCCTGGACGAATTCGCGACGATCAGGTTGCATTCGGTCTGGCCGTAGAACTCGTTGATGGTCAGGCCAAAGGCATCGCGGCCCCAGGCCAGCATCTCCGCGCCCAGCGTCTCACCGCCCGAACCGACGCTGCGCAGCGCCTGGCCGAAGCGCGCAGGGTTGGCGACGCCGCGCAGCATGCGCAGCGCCGTCGGCGGCAGGAAGGAATTTCGCACATCGTGGCGCGCCATCAGGTCGAAGCAGAATTCCGGATCGAATTTTTGCATGCGATGCGCCAGCACCGGCACGCCATGGAACAGGCTGGGCAGAAGCACATCCAGCAACCCGCCGATCCAGGCCCAGTCGGCCGGGGTCCAGAACAGGTCGCCCGGCTGGGGAAAGCCGTCATGCGGCGCCTCGACCCCCGGCAGGTGGCCGCGCAGCACACGATGCGCATGCAGCGCGCCCTTCGGGCTGCCCGTGGTGCCGCTGGTGTAGATGATGAGCGCGGGATCGTCCGGGCCGGTCGCGACGCATGCGTGGCTGTCGCGCGCGCGGCCCATTTCCCCGGCCAGGTCCAGCGCGCCCGTGCCACCGCCGATGGCAAAGACCCTTGTCAGATCGGGCAAGGCATCGCGAATGGTGTCGAGTTTCGCGACGCCGTCCTGGTCCGTGACCAGCGCCGTGGCGCCGCAATCACGCAGCCGGAATTCCAGCGCCGCCTCGCCGAACAGAAGAAAAAGCGGCACGGCGATGGCGCCGATGCGATAGGCGGCGAGATGCGCCACCGCCGCCTCCGGCCCCTGCGGCAGCAGCACGCCGATGCGGTCGCCACGGGCGATGCCATGCGCCAGGAAGGCATTGGCCAGGCGGCAGCAACGGCGGTGCAGCTCATCGAAGCTGATATGCTCGACGCCGTCACCCCGCAGGTGCAGCAGCGCGAGCCGCCCGCTGCCATCGGCCCAGCGATCGCAGGCCTCCTGCGCGATGTTGCAACAAGCGGGGATGTTCCAGGCGAAGCTCATGCGGGGCGGGTGTCGTCGATCACCTTGCCGTCGTTGGGCAGGGCGCCGGGTTCCAGCAGCTCGATATGGCCGCGCAGGCGCGTGACGGATTGCAGGCTGGCCGCGAGGCTCTGCGCCAGGGCGGCATCGCGCACTGGCGTTTCCACGCGCAGCAGCATGGTGTCCCGCGTCTCGTCCAGGCCGATGACCAGCCGCGCGCGGCCGAGACCTGGATGCAGGCGCAGAACCTCGAAAACCTGTTCCGGCCGCACGAACATGCCGCGCACCTTGGCCGCCTGATCGGCCCGGCCCATCCAGCCCTTGATGCGCGTATTGGTGCGGCCGCAGGGGGATGGGCCGGGCAGCACGGCGGAGAGATCGCCGGTGGCGAAACGGATCAGCGGATAGGTGGCGCAGAAGCTGGTGACCAGCACCTCCCCCACCTCGCCCTCCGGAACGGGGTCGCCGGTGCCGGGGCGGACGATTTCCACCAGCACATCCTCGTCGCAGATCAGCCCCTCCCCGGCCTCCGACTCATAGGCGATCAGGCCGAGATCGGCGGTGCCGTAGCTCTGCCGCACCGTCAGGCCGCGATCCGCGTAGAAGCCGCGCAGCGCGGGCAGGAAGGCGCCGCCGGTCACATGTCCGAGCTTAAGCGAGGAGAGGTCGAGCCCCAGCGCATCACCCGCCTCCAGGATCGACTTCAGGAAATCTGGCGTTCCGCTGTAGCAGGCGGGCTTAAGATGCGCCGCCGCCCGCGCCTGGCTTTCGGTATTGCCGGGACCGGCGGGAAAGACCGGACAACCCAGCGCCCGCGCGCCTTCCTCCAGCATCATGCCGGCGGGGGTGAAGTGATAGGCGAAACAGTTGTGCAGCAGCATGCCGCGCCGCAGCCCTGTGGCGTGCAGCGCGCGCGCATAACGCCAGGGGTCGGCGCCCGCGCCCTGCGGTTCATTGATCGGCCCGGGCGAGGCGAAGACGCGTGGCACATCGGCCAGCGGCCGTGCCGTGAAGCCGCCGAAGGGCGGCGCCGACGCCTGCGCCGCGATGAGATCGGATTTGCGCGTGACGGGCAGCGTCGCGAGATCCCGCAGATCGACAGCCATCGGCAGCGCCGCATAGGCCGGCGCATGCTGCTTTGCATAAGCGATCTGGCGCGGCAGCCGCTGCGCCCATTCGGCCTGGCGCTGATCGGCGCTGCGGGTTTCGCGATCGTCGAAGAACATCACAGCCACCGCTTCCGCCGCTTGTAGGACTTCAGGTTGCGGAAGGATTTGCGTTCCGCGCCATGGCCACCGAGGTAGAATTCCTTCACGTCCTCGTTGTTCGCCAGATCCGCCGCGCTACCATCCAGCACCACCTTGCCCTGTTCCATCACATAGCCATGGCTGGCGACGGACAGCGCCATGCGCGCATTCTGTTCCACCAGCAGGATGGTGATGCCGAGTTCCCGGTTGAGCTGGCGGATGATGCCGAAGACCTCCTGCACCAGCAGTGGCGACAGGCCCATGGAGGGTTCGTCCATCAGGATCAGCTTCGGCCGTGCCATCAGCGCGCGCCCGATCGCCAGCATCTGCTGCTCGCCACCGGAGAGGTAGCCGGCGAGGCCCGTGCGTTCCTTCAATCGCGGGAAATAGCCATAGACCATCTCGATGTCGCGCCGGATTTCGGCATTGTCGCTGCGGGTGAAGGCGCCGAGGCGCAGATTCTCCAGGCAGGTCATGTCGCTGATGATCCGCCGCCCCTCCATCACCTGGAAGATCCCCCGCCGGACGATCTGATGCGCCTCCACGCCATTCAGGCGCTCACCGGCGAAGCGGATGTCGCCGCGCGTGATCTCGCCATCCTCCGACTTCAGCAGGCCGGAGATGGCCTTGAGCGTCGTGGACTTCCCCGCGCCATTGGCCCCCAGCAGCGCCACGATCTTCCCCTTCGGTACCGCGAGGGAGAGACCACGCAGCACCAGGATGACGTCGCTATAGACGACCTCGATGTTGTTCACTTCCAGCAATGGCGCCTCCGCCGGCGTCACCGCCGGCGGAGGGTTGGCCAGCGCCTGGCTCACCAGCCGAGCCAGTCGCGGCGGCGATCCAGCTCGATCGTCGCGATGTTCTCGATCCGCATGGTGCCGGCGCGCATCAATTCGGTGACGCTGCCCTGGGAGGTGTCGCCGCCGACATTGGCGCGATACAGCGCGACGCGCAGCGTGCCGCGGTGATCCTCGCGCGTAAAGGTGGAGGGATTGCAGACACCCTCGAAGCCGCGCGGCACCCAGTTCTGCCGGGCATAGAAGCCATCGCGGATGCGTTCACCGGTGATCTGCCCGCCACCTTCCGCCGCCGTCTCCATCGCCTCCACCATCAGCATGGCGGAGCAGATGCCGGAGATGTAGTGGACGGGGCGATAGGCTGTGCCGGCGGCATCCGACACACGGCTGATCTCCCGCACCTGCGCCATGCCGGGCGCGTCGCCGCCCCAGACCGCGGCGGTGCGGACGGGGAAGACCACGCCATTGGCCGCCGCGCCGGCCGCCTTCATCGCATTCTCATCCATGCCCCAGACATTGCCGAGGAACTGCACCTGCACCCCCGCCGTCTGGCAGGCCCGCAGGACGGAGATGTTGGAACCGGCGGTATTGCCGAGATAGGCGTAGTTGGCGCCGCCATTGCGCAGGCCGAGGCATTGCGCGGTGTAGTCGCCCGGCGTCAGCGCGAACTGGATGGCCGGCAGCACGTCGAAGCCCAACTCGGCCGCCAATGCCTCACCCGCCGCCTTGGGCGAATTCGGATAGGGATGGTTGGCGCCCATATGCACGTATTTTGGCCGCCCCTGCTGGCCGCGCGCGCGCCAATCCTGCGCCGCCCATTGCAGCATCGCGCGCAGGCCATCGGAATAGGACGGGCCGTAGAAGAAGTTGTAGGGCGCGGCCTCCACGCCCTGCCGCCCGGACTGGCCGGCCGCATCGGTCAGCGCGGCGGAGTAGGAGGCGCTGATATAGGGGATGCGGTCGCGCGTGACGAAGCGCACCAGCGCCTCGGTATCCGCCGTGCCCCAGCCCTGGATGGCGACGACCCGCGTGCGGCCGGTCCAGGCCTGGTACTGGCTGACCGCGCGCGGCGCGGCATAGCCGTAGTCGAAGCCGGAGACGTTGAGCGTGCGTCCGTTGACGCCGTTGCGCCGGCTGTTCACCCAGGCCAGCGCATCGGCGACGCCCTGGCCATAGGGCTGTCCGACATCGCTGGTGGCGCCGGAATTGTCCATCAGATGGCCCACCGGAATGGGCTGCGCGGCGAGTGGCAGCGTCAGGGCGATGGTCGCAACGCCGGCCAGGATCTGCAATTTCATTGTCTCGTTCCTCCCCTTGGTTCAGTGCGAATACGGGTAGAGTTTCCAATACGCCTTGATGAGGCGCCAACGCCTTGCGAGCCCATCGGGCTCGAAGATCAGGAACAGGATGATCGCCGCGCCCACCACCATCTCCCGCAGGAAGGAGATGCTGGCGCCGAGTTTCAGCGCGCGGTCGATGGCGCTGCCGGCCAGGAGGTCCGCGCCCCATTGGGTGACCTCCGGCAGCATCACCATGAAGGCCGCGCCCATCAGGCTGCCCATCACGCTGCCCAGCCCGCCGATGATGACCATGCCGAGGAACTGGATGGAGAAGAGGATGTTGAAGGCCTCCACGCTGACGAACAGCAGGTAGTGCGCATAGAGCGCGCCGCCGATGCCGGCATAGAGGCTGGCGATGCCGAAGCTCAGTGTGCGGTAATAGGCGAGGTTGATGCCCATCATCTCCGCGGAAAGGTAGTGGTCCCGCACCGCGACCAGGGCGCGCCCGTCGCGTGACCGCATCAGGTTCGCGGCGCCGAGGAACATCACCACCACATAGGCCAGCGTCAGATAGAAATAGCTTTCGTCGCGATCGAAGGCGAGGCCGAACAGCACCGGGCTTTCCGTCATCCGCCCCGCCACGCCGCCGGTGAACCACTGCGCGCGGGCGAAGAAGTCCTCCAGGATGAATTGCGCCGCCAGCGTGGCGATGGCCAGGTACAGCCCCTTCAACCGCGCCGCCGGCGCGCCGAAGACCAGGCCGATGACCGCGGTGACCAGGCCCGCGATCGGGATGCAGAGCAGTACGGGCACATGGTAGCGCTCATGCAGATAGGCCGAGACGAAGGCGCCAAGGCCGAAGAAGGCGGCATGGCCGATGCTGATCTGCCCGGTGAAGCCGACCAGGATGTTCAGCCCCAGCGCGGCGATGCCGAGGAAGCCGATATTGATGAGCAGCGACAATTCGTAGCGGCCGAAGACCAGCGGCGCGCAGCACAGCAATGCCAGCCCGACCAGCAGCGCGATGCGGCTGTTGCGCGTCGGGAAAATGGTGGTGTCGGCGGCGTAGCTGGCGCGCCAATCGCCGCAGGGGGTGAGTGCGGTCATGCTAGACGCGCTCGATATTCTTGGTGCCGAACAGGCCGTAGGGCTTGATCAGCAGGATCAGCACCAGCGCGTAGAAGGGCGCGATCTGGAACATGTTGCCCCAGTTGAGCCATTGGCTGTCGATGTAATGCGCCCAGTTCTCCAGCAGCCCGACGATGACGCCGCCGAGCACCGCACCCAGGATGGAATCCAGCCCGCCCAGGATCACCGCCGGGAAGACCTTGATGCCATAGAAGGACAGCGCGGAGGACACGCCATTCACCACGCCCACCACGACACCCGCAACGGCCGACACCACCGCCGAAATCGCCCAGGACATCGCAAACACCTTCGGCACGGAAACGCCGAGCGACTGCGCCACCTGCTGGTCGAAGGCCGTGGCCCGCATCGCCAGCCCGTGTTTCGAGGCTTTGAAGAACCAGCCGAACCCCGCCATGATGAGCAGCGAAACGCCGAGGCTCGCCAGGTAGACCGTCTGCACCTCCAGCCCCAGCACCCGCACCTGTTCCATCGCGAAGATCGGCGGGAAGGGTTTGGCGAAGACGCCAAAGATCCACTTCATCAGCGCCTGGAAGAAGATGCCGAGGCCGATGGTCGCCATGATGACGCTGATCACCGGCTCCCCGATCAGCGGCCGCAACACGACGACCTGAAGCACCAGGCCGAACAGCATCATGAAGACCAGGGTGAACAGGAAGCCGGCGTAGAAGGGCAATTGCCATTCCGTCAGGAACCACCAGCAGACCCAGGCGCCCACCAGCAGAAATTCGCCCTGCGCGAAATTCACCACCTGGGAGGCCTTGTAGATCAGCACGAAGCTCATCGCGACCACGCCATACAGCGCGCCGACGATCAGCCCGTTCAGCGTCAGTTGCAGCAGCAGCGCGGTGTCCATGGCGTCCTCCTCAGGCCTCGGCCATTTCGGGGCGGATGACGGGCAGCGTGGTGCGGATGCGCTGCGTGGTGCCGTCCTGGAAGGCGATGGTGGTATCCACCGGGATCGTCGCCGCGCCGGCATAGATCGCGTCGATGATGTCGCCGTATTTCTCCGCGATCACGCCACGCCGCACCTTGCGGGTGCGCGTCAGCTCCCCGTCATCGGCATCCAGCTCCTTGTACAGCAGGATGAAGGCGCGCAGCCGTTGCGCGGGTGGCAGGCGTTCGTTCACCTTGGCCACCTCCGCCCGCAGCAGGTCCAGCACCTGCGGCCGCGCCGCCAGGTCGGAATAGGTGGTGAAGGCGATGCGGCTGCGCTCCGCCCATTTGCTGACGATGGGAAAGCGGATGCAGATCATTGCCGCCAGATGCGCCTGCCCCGCCCCCAGCACCACCGCCTCCGCCACGAAGGGCGAGAATTTCAGCTTGTTCTCGATATATTGCGGGCTGAAGCGATCACCGCCGGCGGTCTCCGCGATGTCCTTGATGCGGTCGATGACGACAAGCTGGCCGGCCTTGTCGAAATAGCCGGCATCGCCGGTATGCATCCAGCCATCGCGCATATCCGCCGGCGTCTCGGCACCCAGATAGCCGGAGAACATGTTCGGGTGGCGGGTGACGATCTCCCCCACGCCATTCGCATCCGGCCCGTCGATTCGGATTTCGATGCTCTCGTCGAAGCCCATGCCGACCGTGTCGAAATCCACCTGCCCGGCACGGTGCAGCGTATAGGCGCCCAGCAATTCCGTCTGGCCGTAGAGCTGCCGCATCGGCACGCCCATCGCCTGGAAGAAGCGGAAGGTCTCCGGCCCCAGCGCCGCCCCGCCGGTCGCGGCGGAGGTGAGGTTGGAGAAGCCGAGCCGGTCCCGCAGCGCGCGGAACAGCAGCAGGTCGGCCAGCGGCGAAGGCCCGCCGGCGGCGAGCTTCAGCCCGAGGTCGAACATCCGCCGCTTCAACGGCGAGGCATCCATCACCCGCGCCCGGACCTCGGCCGCCAATTGTTCCCAGATGCGCGGCGCGAACAGCACGAAGCTTGGCCCGATCTCGCGGAAATCGGCCATCATCGTCTCCGGCTCCTCGACGAAGTTCACCTTCATCCGGGCGATCAGGCCCCAGCCGAGCACGTAGATCTGTTCCATGATCCAGGGCAGCGGCAGGACGGAGACGTATTCGTCCATCGGCCCCTTGGGGTCCGCCTTCAGATAGGCGCGGCAATGGCGGATCAGCGCGCCCGCCGTCAGCATCGCGAGCTTCGGCCGCGCCGTGGTGCCGGAGGTGGTGCATAGAATGGCGACATTCTCGCCATCCGTGCCGGCCACCAGCGCCTCATACAGCCCCGGCTCCGCCGCCGCGCGGCCGCGTTCCAGCAGCGCCTCCAGCGACATCAGCCGTGGATCGTCATGCTTCCGCATGCCGCGCGGATCGGCATAGATAACATGCTGGAGCGTCGGCACTTCCGCAAAGATGTTGAGCAGCTTGTCCACCTGCTCCTCATCCTCGGCCAGCACCAGCCGCGCGCCGGCATGGGCCAGCAGATAGGCCACCTCCTCATCCAGCGCGTCGCGATACAGGCCGAGGCTGCGCGCGCCGACCGCATGGGCGGCGATCTCCCCCATCACCCAGTCGGGCCGGTTGTCGCCGATCAGCCCGACCACATCGCCCTCCTCGATCCCGAGGCTGCGCAGGCCGAGCGCCATGGCCTCGGTGCGTGCCTGGACCTCGGCCCAGGTGAAGGAACGCCAGATGCCGAACTGCTTCTCCCGCATCGCCACATCCGCCCCATGCTCGGCGGCATTGCGTGCGAGCAGCTTGGGCAGGGTGTCGAGCGCGGGCGCCCTCATGCGACCACCGGCTCCGCTTCCGGCGCGTCCAGTGGCTCGCCGAGATAGGCGCGCCGGACCTCCGGATGCGCCAGCACCGCCTCCGGCGTGCCCTCCGCGATGCGGCGCCCGAAATCGAGCACCATGACGCGGTGGGAGATGTCCATCACCACGCCCATGTCGTGCTCGATCATCAGCACGGTCATGCCCCATTCGGCGTTCAGGTCGGTGATGAAGCGGGCCATGTCCTCCTTCTCCTCGAGGTTCATGCCCGCCATGGGTTCATCCAGCAGGATCAGCTTGGGCTTCAGCGCCACCGCGCGGGCCAGTTCCACCCGCTTGCGCAGCCCGTAGGGCAGCGTGCCGGCGATGGCCTTGCGAACGGGCTGGATCTCCAGGAAGTCGATGATCTCCTCGACCTCGCGCCGATGCGCCAGCTCCTCCCGCTGCGCGCCGCCGAGCCAGTAGAGCATGCCGCGCAGCACCCCGGATTTCAGCAGGTGGTGGCGGCCGACCATGATGTTGTCGAGCACCGTCATGTGCCCGAACAGCGCCAGGTTCTGGAAGGTGCGGCCGATGCCGAGGCCGGCGCGGCGATTGGGACCCAACCGCGTGATATCGGCGCCGTCGAAGCTGATCCGCCCCTCGGTCGGGCGGTAGCGGCCGGAAATGCAATTGACCATGGAGGTCTTGCCGGCGCCGTTCGGCCCGATGATGGAGAAGATCTCCCCCGGCCTGACGACGAAGGACACATCCGTCAGCGCCCGCACCCCGCCGAAGCGCAGGCTGACGCCATCCACCGCCAGAATCGGCGTCTCCACTTGCACCTGGACGCGCTCCCCTGAACGCCATTCTCGTTGCAGGGAGCTTAGGGCCGCTTCGCCGCGCGCCGCAACGACGCGTTTCCGTGAAGCTCAGCCCTCCGCGCGCAGCCGGATCGCCAGCGGGGGGTCGTCGGTGGCGAAGATGTCGATGCCCAGGCCCAGCATGCGGCGGATGCTGGGCGCGTGGTTGGCGCCCCAGGTGCCGATACCGAGTCCGGCCTGGCGCAGCGCCGCCACCAGTTCCGCGTCGATGGCGCTTTCATGCAGGCCGATCTCGGGGAAGCCATGGGCGCGGGCGACGGCAATAAGGCCCTCCAGCCCGATGTCGCGCAGGGTCGCCAGTTCCAGCAGCCAGGCCACCCCTGCCAGCCCGCCGGCGCGCTGCGCCTGCGCCATGGTGTCCGCGTGGAAGCCGATGATCCAGCTCCGCCGTCTTTCGCCAGCCGAGTCGAGCGCGGCCAGCGTCGCGGGGACGATACCGGGATAGGGCCGTCCCGCGGCATCCGCCTTGATCTCGATCCGCGGCGCCACCGGGCTGCCGGCAAGGATGCCGAGGTAGTCCGCCAGGGTCGGCGGCGCCTCCCCCGCCGTGCCGCGCACCCGCACGCAGGCTGCCTCCGCTGCCGTCAGCGCCGCCACGGGACCGGTGCGATCGGTGGTGCGGTTCAGCGTCGCGTCATGCATGACCAGAAGCTGGCCATCGGCCGTCATGTGAATGTCGCATTCCGCCTGCTCCACGGCCAGTCGGGCCGTGTGGCGGAAGGCGGTGGCGCTGTTCTCGGGCCAGAGAAACAGGCCGCCGCGGTGGCTGGCGATCAGGGTATGGGACATGGCGAGACAGCATCGCCGCGTCACCGGATGGAATCCAGCCCCCGGGGGGCGCCGTCTTCCGCCCATCCGGCCAGGACCGTGCCCGATTGCACGGGCAAGGCGCCGGGCGCATACAAGGTGGCATTGTCATTGATCCGCCTTTGCCGGCGCGGAGGGCCTGATGACCCTGTCCATCGTCATTCACCGCCCGGATGCCGGGCCGGACGCCGATGAGGCCTCCACGATGCGTGCCGCGGTGCGTGACGCGGTGTGGGAAATCGCCGACGCCCATTGGACGCTGGGGGAGGACGCGATCCTGGTCTCCACCGACCTGTCGCCCGACTATATGCTGAGCCACTTCCGCCGCGCCCTGGCGCGACGCGGCTTCGACCGGACAGGATTGCTGCTGGTGACCGGGGTCGGCCCAAGAGCAGCCTGGTCGGAACTGCCGGTCGAGGCCGAGGGTTGGCTGCGCGACGTGCTTGCCTGAACGGGCATCCATGCGCCGCGGGCAATGGAAGGCCGCGTCGCGGACTGCGACGATCCGGCGCGCGACGGGGGCTGCCGCATCCGGCTGCCCTGGCGATGAGACAGGCACCACAAAACCGCCCGCAAGGGAAAAATACGCGATTCCTGAAGGAATCACTCGCGTTCTGGTTGCCGCATCAGTTAATGATCCTGCTATAAGGTCCCGGGTGGCGGTGCATCTGGCCGCCATGGTCCGTCCGCTTCAGCCGGACCTTCGCAGCTTCTGGAGCCCTGCATGCGGACGATATCGCCCCGCCGCCTCGCCGCCGCATTGCTCGCCTGGGTGGCGCTGAGTCTGCCCCCGGCCATGGCCCAGACACCGGCGGAGGCGGAGGCGCCGGGCATTCGCCTGAAGATCGTCGGCGGCCTGGCCGATGTCAGCCAGTATGTGCGCTACGAGGAGCCTTTCTGGCGCCGCCGCATCACCGAGATGACGAATGGACGCGTGCAGGCGGAAATCGCCCCCTTCGACCGCAGCGGCATCCGCGGGCAGGAAATGCTGCAATTGATGCGGCTCGGCGTGGTGCCATTCGGCACCGCGCTGCTTGCCATCGTCTCGACCGAGGAACCGGAATTCAACGCGGTGGACCTGCCGGCGCTGGCCCCCGACATGGCCAGCCTGCGACAGACGGTCGCCGCCTTCCGCCCGCATATCGAGCAGGTGTTGCGGGAGCGCTACCAGATCGAGTTGCTGGGCATCTACACCTATCCGGCACAGGTGGTCTTCTGTACCCGCGCCTTCGCGGGCCTGGCGGATCTGGCGGGACGGCGCATCCGTTCATCTTCGGTCGGGCAGTCGGAAATGCTCCAGGCGCTGGGCGCGACGCCTGTGGTGATTCCCTTCGCCGAGGTGGCGCAGGCGCTGCGCGGCGGCGTGGTCGAATGCGCCATCACCGGCACCCTGTCCGGCAATGCGATCGGACTGCATGAGATCACCACCCATGTGCATGCCATGGCGCTGGCCTGGGGCATTTCCATCTTCGGCGCCAATGCCACCGCCTGGGCGGCTCTGCCGGGCGATATCCGGCAGATCATCAGCGGCGGGATCCGCGACCTCGAACACCAGATCTG
The DNA here is from genome assembly GCF_019029495.1 of Falsiroseomonas oleicola. Taxonomy (GTDB): domain Bacteria; phylum Pseudomonadota; class Alphaproteobacteria; order Acetobacterales; family Acetobacteraceae; genus Falsiroseomonas; species Falsiroseomonas oleicola. The sequence goes on along the minus strand of NZ_JAERQM010000004.1, from coordinate 304,721 downwards.
GGCGGCGGCGGACCGGGAGACCGGCGAGGGCCTGGCCTGCAATGCGGGCCGGCCCGGTTGCACTGCCGGCCGGCCCGGCAATATGACGGTGGTGCCGGTGAGCGCCGCCGATGACGAGCGTCGGCGCCGGTTGCTGACCGAGGTGGTGCTGCCGCGCTGGGTCAATCGCTGCGGCCTGGATTGCGTCGACGCCTGGAATGCGTATCTCGCGCCGGCCCTGGGTATCCAGGCGCGGCCCGAGTAGATGTCCACCGCCCGCCGCCTCCGCTTCGCCGTCCTGGCCGCCGCGATCCTGCTGCTTCTGGCGCAGGTGGTCGCCACGGCCATGCTGCTCGACCGCTCGCGCGGTGCGGCGCTGACGGCGGCGACCGATACGGCGGACCGGGTCAGCCGCGCGGTCGAATCCTCCATCAACCGCAGCTTCGTGCAGGTGGATGCGATGCTGGCGGGCCTGCCCGCCATCCTCGCCCCCTATGCCCGCGACGGGCGCTTCGACGCCAATGCCGCCGGCCGCGTGATGCGGGAGTTGAACAACCAGAACTTCACCTTCCGCGACGTGCTTCTGGTGCGGGAGGATGGGATGCCCATCACCACCTCCCTCTCCGTCTCACGCCGCCGGCCGCTGCCGCTGCCGCTCGGCGCCGCCTTCACCGATGCCACGCCGAATGCCGGCAGCGTGATGATCGGCGGGCCGGTGCAGAACCCGGCGACCGGCGAATGGGCGCTGTTCTTCGCCCGGCCGGTAACCATGCCGGTGCTCGGCCAGATCACCGCGGTGGCGGAAGTGCCGGTGCCGATGGTGGGCAGCCTGCTGGCAGTGGGCGGCAATGCCCCCGGCCTGCGCATCACGCTGGAGCGGGAGGACGGCACCTTGCTGGCCGCCCTGCCGCATGACGAGACCCGCATCGGCCGCCGCCTGGCGCAACCCGCCTCCACCCTCGCCGGGCTGGCGCAGGCGCGCAGCCGCTTCAATGAGGAGCCGGTGCTGGTGGCGGTGCGCCCCACCCTCTACCCCTCGCTCTCCATCGTCACCACGATCGAGCTGGCGGCGGCGCTGGAAGGCTGGCGCACCGACCGCGAAAGGGCGCTGATCGTCTCGGCCGCCTTCGCCGCCCTGGTGCTGGCGCTGGCCGCGGCCCTGCTGCTGGGCCTGCGGCAGCGGGAGAAGGTGGAGGCCGAACGCTCCCGCTGGCGCTCGACGCTGGAGAATGCGCTGGAAAGCATGTCGGACGGCTTCGTCATGTTCGGCCCGGACGACCGGCTGCTGGCCTGCAACCAGCGCTACAAGGAATTCTACGCGATCTCGGCACCCTTCATCAAAGCCGGCGCGGCCTTCCGCGACATCATGCGGGAAGGTGCCAAGCGCGGGCAGTATCCGCAGGCGGTGGGCGACATCGAGGCCTTCGTGGACGAGATGGACAATCTGCGCCACGCCAACAACCCGCCGATCGAGCGGCTGCTGCCGGATGGCCGCTGGGTGCTCATCACCGAGCGCAGCACGCCGGATGGCGGCACGGTGGGCATCCGCACCGACATCACCCCGCTGAAGCGCGCCATGGACGACCTGGCTCAGGCGCGCGATTCCGCCCGCGCCGCCGGCGAGGCGAAAAGCCAGTTCCTGGCCCGCATGTCGCATGAATTGCGCACGCCGCTGAACGGCGTGCTCGGCTTTGCCCAGGTGTTGCTGCGCGACCCGAACCTGTCCGAGGAACAGCGCGACCAGGTGGTGACCCTGCATGAGGCCGGGCGGCACCTGTTGGAATTGGTGAACAGCCTGCTCGACCTGTCCAAGATCGAGGCCGGCAAGCTCGACCTGCATCTGCGCCATGTCGCGGTGCGGCCGCTGCTGGAGGCCTGCGCCGGGCTGCTGGCGCCGGAGGTGGACCGCAAGGGCATGACGCTGGACCTCCACATCGCCCCCGGCACGCCGGCGGCAGTGGAGGCGGATGCCACCCGCGTGCGGCAGATGCTGCTGAACCTGCTCTCCAATGCGGTGAAATTCACGCCCCCCGGCGGCCGTGTGGAATTCCGCGCCGGGCCGATGCCGGATGGTCGCCAGGGCCTGCGGATGGAGGTTGCGGACAATGGCCCCGGCGTGCCGCCGGAGAAGCGGCACCTGCTGTTCGAGGATTTCTCCCAGCTCTTCCCCGTCGCGGGCCAGGATGGCGCGGGCACCGGGCTCGGCCTGGCGATTTCCGCCCGCCTCGCCGCGGCGATGGGGGGGCGCATCGGCTGCGACAGTGAATCCGGCCAGGGCGCCCGCTTCTGGGTGGAACTGCCGCTCAGGGAAGTGCCCCTGCCCGAGGCGGCGGCCCTGCCCTCCACCACCACGCTGGCGGATTCGGCCATGGCCTTGCAGGGGCGCAGCCTGCGGATCCTGGTGGCGGACGACGTCGCCGCCAACAGGATGGTCGCGCGCGCCATGCTGGTCGGCGCCGGCCATCGTGTCGACAGCGCCGCGGATGGCGCGGAGGCGCTCGCGGCGGTGCAGCGGGAAGCCTATGACGTGGTGCTGATGGATGTGCAGATGCCGGTGATGGACGGGCTGGAGGCGACGCGCCGCATCCGCGGCCTGGACACCGCCCGGCGCCGCGTGCCGGTGCTGGCCGTTACCGCCTCCGCCCTGCCGGAACAGGTGGCGGCCTGCCACGCCGCCGGGATGGACGGGCACTTGGCCAAGCCGATCGACCGCGAATCCCTTCTGGCCGCCGTCGCCCGCCTTGCGGCGGGCGATTCGATGCCGGGCAGCAGCACCACCCCCTCCTCCGATGCACAGCAACCCCTGCTGGACCCCTCGGCGCTGCGCAACCTCGCCGCCGATCTCGGCCCGACGGCGGAGGTTGTGATCGCCGAATTCGTCGCCGAGGTGCGCTTCGGCTACGAGGTCCTTTCCGTGCCGGGCATCGCCAGCGACATTCCCCGCCTGCGCCATGCCGCGCATCGCATGCTGGGCGCTGCCCGCACGCTGGGTGCCCGCCGCCTGGGCACGCTGACGGAGACCCTGCAGAAGGACCTGCATGCCGAGCAGGACCCGGCGGAGTCGCTGCGCCTGGTGCTGGAAACCGCCGCCGCCACCCTGCCGCTGATCGAGGCGCCGCTGGAGCGCACCCCGCACAACGACGCCGGCAACCTGCCCCGCGGACGGCGCCTGCAGGGCGTCGGCGACTGAGGCCGGGGTCATAACAGCGGCCCTTCCGCGTGACCGCTCCGGTCCCCTCAATCGCCGGGCGGAAACCTCCGGTTTCCTTGGCTTCGCCGCATCAGCGGCGGCGGCCGTTCGGCCGCTCGGACCGGCCAAGAGACCGGTCCGCTGTTATCAGTTGGTCGCGTTGCCCACGCGCATGGGCGATAGCGGCGGACGGACGAAATAGGGCGGCAGGTCGCTCCACAAGGCGCCACGCCGCTGTTCCGCCGCGCCGAAGTCGAACAGGCAGCGCATATAGACCGGGTCGAATTCCTCGGTCGCCGTGCAGGGCACCTGGCGCGGGATCCAGGCGGCGCGGAATTCCACCTCGTCCCGCTCGGCGATCAGGAAAAGCTTGTACAGGTCGCCGATGGCGCTGCCGCGGATCAGCGCGCTGATCGAGGCGCCGCCGACCGAGAAGATGCGCGGCCGCACCGGCGCGTGGTCGGTCAGCACCCGGTTGTTGACGATCACCCACATCCGCCGGTCGATGTTGCGGCCGATCTGCTGCCGGGTCAGCGCCGCAATCGGCACCTGCGGCGAGATCAGCACGACCTGGGAGGTGGCGCCGCCATCCACATGCATTTCGTCGAACCGCCGCCCATCGGCGGTCTGCACCGGGATGAAGACCGGCGGGAAGGCGATGGGCACAGCGGCGGAGGCGCGGATGACATCGCGGAACAGCTGCACCGCGCCCGCATGGCCGGAGGCGGCGATGGCGCCCATGTTCCAGATCATCGGGCGGCCGTAGTCGAGATTGGTGGTGCCGACGAAGAGCAGCCGGCCGCGCCGGTATTCCGCCGCGACCTTCGCCAGCAGCGCGGCATCGACGTAATGGGCGATGCGGTTGGCCAGCCCTGTCGTATCCGTCAGCGCCACGCCGGAGACCAGGCCGCTGAGCACGGTGCTGCGGGCGACCTGGCTGGTGCGCAGCGTGGTGTAGATTTCCTCGATCACCGGATCGTAGTCCGATCCCAGGAAGGCGAAGGGGGCGATGATGGCCCCGGTGCTGACGCCGGCGACGGCGGCGAATTGCGGCCTCGTGCCGGATTGCGACCAGGCCTTCAGCACGCCCGCGCCGAAGGCCCCGTCCGGCCCGCCGCCTGACAAGGCCAGGTAGTGCAGCACCGGCATCTGCCCCGCCGCCGCCTGCGCGCCGTAGCGCGTCCGCAGGATGCCGGCCTGGCGCGCCACCAGCGCATCCAGCGCATTGGGTTCCAGCACATCGCCCCAGACCCGCAGGCCGGGGATGCCCAGCGGCTGCGCCTCATTGGCCAGTTCGGTCGGCACGGCATTGCGGGTGATGCCGGCGCAGGCACCGAGCACCGGCAACAGGGCGAGCATCAGCAGCCGCAAAAGGGGCCTTGGCCGGTTCATCACGCTGTCGCCCCTTGATCCTGAGCCGCGTAGAGTGGCCCCGCCGGCATTGACGCATCCTGAAGAGGATCAGGGCAGCGTCGCGATGCGCTCCGCCAACAGGTCGAAGAAGCCCGCCGCATCCAGCGTTTCCAGCAGCCGCAGGTTCGGCGGCCGGCCGAGCCGCTGCCAGCGGTCGATCACCGTGCGCCCACGCCCCGGGCCGGTTCCGCAATCCACCTCCGCCTGCGCCTCCTTCGCGCCGAACAGCCCAGGCGCCAGCAGCCAGGCGACCGCGCAGGGATCGTGCAGCGGAAACCCCCGGAAACCCATGCGGCGGGAGGGTGGCAGGGCGCGCAGGATGGCGGTGGCCGCGCGCCAGCAGGCGCCGCCGGGCCGCGCCTCCAGCGCCGCCACCACCTCGGGCGTGACAAAAGCCTGGGCGGTCAGGTCGAGCGTCGCCATGGTGAGTTGGCAGCCCAGGCCGAGCAGGATGGCCAGCGCCTCCGGGTCGTTCCAGGCGTTGAATTCGGCGGCGGGGGTGATGTTGCCCTCGGACCAGGCGCCGGACATCAGCACGATCTCCGCCACCCGACCCGCCAGCGCCGGCTCCGTCGCGAAGGCCAGCGCCAGGTTGGTGACAGGGCCGAGGCCGATGACGGTGACGGAGGCCGGTGCGGCAGCGCGCAGCAGGTCGCGGATCGCATCCGCCGCGATGCCGGGCGCCAGCGGCGGGCCCACCGGCAAGGTCACGCCGCCGAGCCCATCCTGCCCATGCACCGCCGTCTCGAAGCGGAACGGCGCCATCAGGGAGCGTTCGGCGCCGGCCACCACGGGGATGTCCCGCCCGGTCAGCCCGACGATGGCGCGCGCATTGGTCGTGGTGGAGGCCAGCCCGACATTGCCGCCGGCCACCGTCACCAGCCGCACATCCAACTCCGGCGCGGCCAGCGCGAGCCAGAGCGCGATGGCGTCATCCGTGCCCGGGTCGCAATCGATGATCGTCAGCCGCGCGCTCATGCGAGTTCCCGCTCCACCAGATTGCACCAGAAGGCGACGCCATGCGGCAGCGCGGCATCGGCGAAGTCGAAATGCGGATTGTGATGGACGCCCTCGGGATGCGCCGGGTCGCCCGTGCCGAGCCAGGCATAGGCGCCGGGGCGCGCCGCCAGGAACTCGGAAAAATCCTCCCCGGCGGTGATCGGCGGATGGTCGTCCTGCACCGCCGCCGCCGTGCCGGTGGCGGCCTGCACCATCACCGCCGCCTGCGCTGCGTGGTTCACCGTGGGGGACAGGCGGCGGATGTAGCGCGGTTCGGCCCGCAGCCGGTGCAGGGTGGCGACGGCCTGGGCGATCTCGCCGATGCGGGCCTCGATCTGGCCGCGCACCGGCTCGGTCAAAGCGCGGGCGGTGCCCTTCAGGAAGACGGTGGCGGGGATGACATTGGGCGCCGCCGGGTTGCCGGCCGCCATATGGCCGACGCTGACCACGGCGGTGGCCAGCGGGTCCACCTCCCGCGCCGCGATGGCCTGGAGGGCGGTGATGAACTGCGCGGCGGCCAGGGTGGCATCGGTGCCGAGATGCGGCTTGGCGCCATGGGTGCCGGCGCCGGTGAAGGTGACCTCCCAGGTGTCGGAACTCGCCAGCACCGGCCCCTTCGGCACGGCGATGGTGCCGAGCGGCAGGCCGGGCAGGTTGTGAATCCCGTAGACGGCATCGACCGGAAAGCGCTCGAACAACCCCTGCTCCACCATCACCCGCGCCCCGCCGAGCGATTCCTCGGCCGGCTGGAAGATGAGCTGGACGGTGCCGGCAAAGCGGTGGCGGTTCGAAGCCAGCCATTCGGCGGCGCCCAGCAGCATGGTGGTATGGCCGTCATGGCCGCAGGCATGCATCCGGCCGGGGGTCTCGCTGGCATAGTCCAGGCCGGTCGCCTCCGTCATCGCCAGCGCGTCCATATCGGCGCGCAGCCCGATGGCGCGATTACCGGGACGGCCCTGCAGGGTGCCGACCACGCCCGTGCCGGCGATGCCCTCCGTCACCGCGATGCCCCAGCCGCGCAGCCGTTCGGCGACGCGGGCGGCAGTGCGGTGTTCCTCGAAACCGAGTTCCGGATGGCGGTGGAAATCCTGGCGCCAGGCGGTCAGTTCCGGCAGGCGGGAGGCGAAGTCGTCGGGGCTGGGCAAGGTGCGCGCGCCTCAGGCGGTGGAGGCAGGCGGCATAGCATTTCCTGGCCCCCAGATCGCCTCCTCGGAAAACCCCAATGCGGCGAATTCCGCGGCGCGCAGCGGCGCCTCCGCCACCGAATAGAATTCATCGAGCTGCGGTGGCTTCACAAGGGTGGAGGACAGCATGGCATGCGCCTGGCCGCGGTGATGGATCTGGTGCTGGAACAGGTGCAGCAGCAGCCGGTCGCGCCGTTCCTCCTGCACGCGCGTGTCGCGGTTCACGCGGACGATGGCGGCCAGCGCTGCGTCGTCCAGCCCGGCGCAATGCGCCACCAGCCGCCGGTCCACCGCCGCCTGCGCCGCGCGCAGCCCGGGAAGGTCCGGATGGGGGACTCGGTCGGCCCAGGCGGCCGGGCCGAGCCAGCCGCCTTCCAGCGCATCTACATAGAACCAGTCGACGATGAGGATGTGGTTCAGCGTCGCGATCAGGCTGGGGAAGAAGCCGCTGCGCGGGGCGGCGAGTTCCTCCGGCGCCAACCCGGCGCAGGCCTTCAGCAGGCGGTGGTTGGACCAGGCGTTGTTGCAGGCCTGGGCGTGGAACAGGTTGGGCAGCATGCGGCACGCGCTCCGCCGGTTGCGGTTGACCCGCCGAGCATGGCAGTTTGCCGCCGCACACCCAATGGATCCCGGATGGCGTATTGGCAGCATTTTGGCGCGCCGCCGGCCTCGCGCGCGCCCTATCGCGAGAGCTACCCGGCACCGATGCCGGATGGCGCGGTGCTGGACCTGCCGCTGCGCGATTTCTCGGATTTCGCCGTGGCCGGGCTGATCGCCAACCAGGCCAGTTTTCCGGTCATCCGCCGCCTCGCCGCTTTCATGACGGAGGCCGCCCGGCCCTTGCAGCCCGAGGTGGTGGTCGGCCTGCCCAGCCTCGGCCAGGTCTTCGCGCCCCTGGTGGCGGAAGCGTTGGGCCATGCGAACTGGGTGGCGCCCGGCTGGTCGCGGAAACGCTGGTATGAGGAACGGCTCTCCGTGCCGGTCCATTCCATCACCTCCCCCACCCCGCGCCGGCTCTGGCTCGATCCCCGCATCCTGGACCGGCTGGCGGGGCGGCGCGTGCTGCTGGTGGATGATGTGATCTCCACCGGGACCTCCGCCTTGGCGGGACTCGATCTGCTGGCCGCGGCCGGCGTCACGCCCGTGGGGCTGCTGGTCGCCATGGCACAGGGCCATCGCTGGCAGGCCACCTGGCCGGTCACCATCCCGACCCGCGCCGCCTTCGCCACCCCCATCTTCCGCCCCTCCCCCGCCGGCTGGCTGCCGGAGGCCGGGACGGTGCCGCATCACCTTTGCCTGCCCCTTCCCGCCGAGGACCACGCCGCATGATCCGCCAGCTTCGCGCCGCTTTGCTCGGCACCGCCCTGATCGCCACCCCGGCCTTGGCGCAGGACAATATCCGCATCGGCGTGGAGGCCGGGCCGACCAGCCTCGATCCGCATTTCGCCAGCCTCATCACCAACATCGCCTTCGCGCGCCACGTCTTCCAACCGCTGATGGAACAGGACGCGAAGCAGGACCTGCGTCCGGCCATCGCCGAATCCCTGCGCCCGATCGACGAGCTGACCTGGGAGGTGAAGCTCAACCCCGCCGCCCGCTTCCATGACGGCGCGCCGGTGACGGCGGAGGATATCGCCTTCACCATCAGCCGCGCCGGGGACGTGCCGAACTCCCCCTCCTCCTTCCGCTACGCCACGCGGCCGATCACGGCGGTGGAGGCGGTGGATGCGACCACCATCCACATCCGCACCAGCCAGCCGACACCGCTGCTGCCGAACTTCCTGGCGCTGGTGATGATCGTCTCCAAGCGGCATGGGGAGGGTGCGAGCACGGCGGACTACAATGCCGGCCGCGCCATGGTCGGCACCGGGCCGTTCCGCCATGTCTCCTGGCAGCCGGGCAGCCCGGTGGTGATGGAGCGCAACCCCGCCTTCGCCGGCGCCGCCCCCGCCTTCCAGCGCGTGGAATTCCGCCCCATCCCCAATGCCGGCGCCCGCACCGCCGCGCTTCAGGCCGGCGATGTGGACATGATCGAGATCGTGCCCTCCGACGCCTTCACCCGCTTCAAGGCCGATACGGCGCGCTTCGCCACCGCCGAAAGCCCCTCCAACCGCCTGATCTTCCTGACGCTGGACAGCGACCGTGTGGACAGCCCCTTCATCCGCGGCCGCGACGGCGCGCGCATCGACAATCCGCTGCGCGACCCGCGTGTCCGCCGCGCCCTGTCGCTGGCCATCAACCGGGATGCCATCGTCAGCCGCACCATGCAGGGTCAGGCGCTGGCGGCCGGCGACCTCGGCCCGCCCGGCTATTTCGGCACTTCCCCCGATATGACGCCGCCGCCCTTCGACCTGGCGGAAGCGCGGCGCCTGCTGACCGAGGCAGGCTATCCCAACGGCTTTGCCGTGCAGATCAACGGCCCGAATGACCGCTACCCGAATGACGAGCAGGTGGTGCAGGCCATCGCCCAGATGTGGACCCGCCTCGGCCTGGCGACCACGGTGGAGACCAAGACGCGATCCATGTGGCTGAGCGAGGCGGCGCAGTTGCGCTATTCGGTGAACCTCGCCGGCTTCTCGCCCAATCCGGAACTGCTGGGGATGCTGGAGACGCAGATCCATAGCTGGAACACGACGCTCGGCCTCGGCACCGCCAATCGCGGGCGGTTCAGCAACCCCGAGATCGACGCCATCATCCAGCGCGCCCGCACCACCATCCATGACGACCAGCGCCGCGCGCTGACGCAGCAGGCGACGCGGATGGCGCTGGTCGACCAGACGGCGCTGATCCCGCTGTACTTCCCGGTGAACACCTGGGCGCTGCGCCGCGGCTTCACCTATGAGGCGCGGACCGATGAGATGACGCTGGCCTTCAGCGCCGGGCGCGCCGCGCGATGAGCGAGGCCGTCGATCCCGCCATCCGCGCCCGCGCCGTCCAGGCCGCGCGCGGCTCGGCGCCCTTCGACCTGCTGCTGGTGGGCGGCATCCTGGTGGATGTCGCGACGGGCGAATTGCGCGCGGCGGATGTGGGCATCGTCGGGCCGCTGATCGCCTCCGTCCATCCGCCCGGCGAGCGGGCCGATTCCGCCCGAGTGGAGGATGTGGCGGGGCGCTTCCTGGCGCCGGGCTTCATCGACAGCCATCTGCATTATGAGAGCAGTTGCATGGCGCCGGCGGATTACGCCGCCGTCGTGGTCCCCGCCGGCACCACCACCTGCGTCTGGGACCCGCATGAACTGGCCAATGTTCTGGGCGTGGCGGGCGTGCGCTGGGCCGTCGAGGCCTCCCGCGACCTGCCGCTGCGGACGCTGGTCGCGGCGCCGTCCTGCGTACCCTCCGCCCCCGGGCTGGAACTGGCCGGCGCGGATATCGGCGCGGCGGAAATGGCCGAAATGCTGTCCTGGCCGGAGGTGGTCGGGGTGGCGGAGGTGATGGACATGCCCGGCGTACTGCGCGGCACGGCGCATATGACGGGCATCGTCGGCGCCGGCATGGCAGCGGGCAAGAACGTCAACGGCCATGCGCGCGGGCTGCTGCATGCGGACCTGCAGGCCTATGTCACGGCCGGCGTCACCTCCGACCACGAGATCACCGCCGCCGAGGATTTTCTCCAGAAACTGCGCGCGGGGCTGACGGTGGAGCTGCGCGGCAGCCACGACCAGGTGCTGCCCGGCGCCGTCGCCGCACTGGCCACCCTGCCGCTGCTGCCGGTGAACCTCGTGCTGGCGACGGACGACATTTTTCCGGACGAACTGGTCGCCAAGGGCGGGCTGCGCGACACGATTGCCCGGGTCATCGCACGCGGGTTGTCGCCCATCTCGGCGATCCGGCTGGCGACGTTGCATGCGGCGATGCGGTTGAAGCGCGACGATCTCGGGCTGGTGGCGCCAGGGCGGCGCGCGGACATCGTGGTGCTGTCGGACCTCGCCACGGTCGCGGTGGATCGCGTGCTGGTCGATGGCGTGGTTGTCGCGCGCAGCGGCGCGCTGGTGACGGCGCCAGCGCGTCGCGTGGATGCGCCCACGCATACGATGAAGCTTGCGCCGCAGACGCCGGATGCCTTTCGGCTGCATGTGAAAGGCGTCCGGAATGGCCAGGCGAGGCTGCGCCGCATCATCGGGTCCCGCTTCACCGAATGGGGCGAGGCGGCGGTCAAGGTGACGGATGGCGTGGCCGAAATGCCGCCCGGCCATGCCGTGCTGACCATCATCCACCGCCATGGCCGCGCGCCGGCACTCCCAAAAACCTGCCTGACGGATGGCTGGGGCGCGATGCGGGGCGCCATCGCCACCACCATTGCCCATGACAGCCATAACCTGCTGGTGCTGGGCGACACGGCGGAGAACATGACCGCCGCCGCCAATGCCGTGATCGCGGCGGGCGGCGGCATGGCGGTGGCGCAGGACGGCGCGGTGACGGCGCTGCTGCCGCTGCCCATCGCCGGCCTGCTGGCCGAGACGCCCCCCGCCCTCACCGCCCGCAATTTTTCCGCCCTGCGCGCCGCGGCGGACCGCGTCTGCGACTGGCAGCCGCCCTATCGCATCTTCCGCGGCATCACCGGCATTTCGCTCGCCTGCAATGCCGGGCCGCATCTGACCGACATCGGCCTGACCGATGGCGGCACCGGGGAGGTGTTCGATCCGGCCGAGCCGCTACTGGAAGAAGGCTGACGACATGGAGCATCTCATCGTCCTGGGCGGGATCGCGGGCGTGTTCCTGCTGGCCTGCCTGAGCCCAGGGCCGGTCTGGGTGGTCATCACCTCCACCTCGATCGCCGTGTCGCGCAAGGCGGGTGTCCTGACCGGCCTCGGCGTCGCCGCCGCCACGATGACCTGGGCGACGGTGGCGATGCTGGGGCTCGGCCTGCTCACCCAGCTCGCCTGGCTGACCATCGCCATCAAGCTTGCGGGTGCGGCCTATCTCGTCTGGATCGGGGTGCAGATGATCGCCGGGGCACGTCGCCCGGCACCGGCGCCCGGTTCGCTGTCCGGCGCGACGCACGGGGGCTGGGCGGCGCTGCGGCGCGGCTATCTGTCCAGCATCACCAACCCGAAGGCGGCGGCCTTCTTCGGCAGCATCTTCGTCGTCATGCTGCCCGGCGACGCGCCCGGCTGGGTGCATGCGGCGGCGGTGCTGCTGCTCGCGATCCTGTCCGCCGGCTGGCATTGCGGCCTGGCCCTGGTGTTCTCCCTCGCCCCCATCCAGGCCGCCTACCGGCGGGCCAAGGCCGGGATCGACACCGTCGTGGGCGCGATCCTGATCGGTCTCGGACTCCGCCTCGCCGCCTCACGCTGAGGCGGTGCGCCGTGCCGGCTGCCGCCGCCGGTCCAGCATGGCGGCGAAGCCGGCCAGCGCCGCGATGCCGGCGGGAATCAGCACCAGTTCCAGCCCCAGGGCGCCGGCCGGGTGCACCGCCAGCGCGGTGGCCACGCCCCAGGACAGGAACAGGCCCAGGCAGAAGACATGCAGGCTGTGCTGCCCGATCAGCGCCAGCACGCGCGGCACCGCGCCGTGCATCCAGGGCGCCTCCCGCGGCACCAGCACCGCCACGAGCCAGGCCAGCGCCAGGGCATGGGCCAGCCGCAGCGGGCCGAGGATCGGCTTGTGCGCCGCATTCTCCAGCAGCGCGGGCGCCGGGATCGTCCAGCCATAATGGCCGAGCTTCACCCACAGGCCCGCGGCCACCACCCCCGCCGCCAGCAAGAACAGCGCCGGATGCCGCGGCAAGGGGGCAGCCCCCAGCAGCGCCCGCCGGCCACACCAGGCGCCGAGCAGGAACAGCACCTGCCAGGCGAAGGGATCGAAGCCGATCTCGGTGCCGCCGAGGCCCGGCGGGGTCAGCCCAAAAATCTGCGTCGCCGCATACAGGCCGAAGGGCGCCAGCAAGGCCCAGTCGCCGATCCGTTCCAGCAACCACAGGAAGGGCGCCAGCATCAGCATGCAGAAAACGAACAGCGGCAGGATATCCATGAAGGCCGGCTGATACAGAAGCACCAGCGTGCCGGCGATGGCGCGCAGCGGGTCCTCCGCCAGCCAGCCCCAGCCCACCGCCTCCGGCGGCACCGGGGAGGTCATGCGCGCCCAGAAGACCATGGCGGCGAACAGCACGAAGACCACCAGATGCGTCAGGTACAGCTTCCGCACCCGCCCCATCAGGTCGCGCAGCGCCGCGCCAAACCCGTCCCGCGCCCGCTTCAGCGTGAAAACGGAACCCAGCGCCAGGCCCGAGAGCAGCACGAACTGCTCCGAACTGTCCGAGACTCCCCAGCTCGCATGGATGCCCCAGAAGAACACCGCGCCGAAGGCATGGGCGATAAAGATGGAGACCTGCAGCCAGCCGCGCAGCACATCCAGCCGCAGGTCGCGCGGCGGGCGCTTCAGGGTGACGGGCGCCATGACGCTCAGGCCGCCTGCGGCAGAAGGCGGGCGCGCATCCAGGCGACGGCTGCGAAAGCTTCCTCGCGATGCGCGAACAACACCAAGGCCGCCATGAACCAGGTGAAGACCGCTTCCTTGAACAGCGTGCCGCCATCGCCATAGGGATCGATGCCGAGCGGGCTGACGACATGGAAGAAGATGGCGCCCGACATGGTGCTGAGTGACAACGCCGCGCCGACCATCCGCGTGCGCGGGATCAGCACCAGGACAGCGCAGAAGATTTCAAGGATGGCGACGAACAGCCGGAACGGCTTCTCGCCCCCCGGGGTGCCGAGCCAGTCGGACAGGATGGTGAAGAGCATGACCGAGCCTTCGTTGCCGGTCAGCTTGAACTGCTGGTACCAGGTCAGCTCATAGGCGATCCAGATCGCCGCCGGCCAGGCCAGCAGTTTCAACAGGCGGTCGGTCGTCATGGCGGGCGGCTCCGAGGAAGGATACCGCCAGCTTCGAAACCGCCCGCCCCTTGGTTACGGCCCCATCTGTGCCAATAGTGCCGGCGAAGGCTCCACGCCGAGGCCCGGCCCGTCCGGCAGGGTGTAGAAGCCCGCCTCGCAGTGCATGTGGCGGCTGCCGGTCGGCTGGGTCAGGCGCAGGTTCGGGTCGAAGATGCTGTGCTGGTATTCGTGCCAGGGCAGTTTTTGCAACGCGCTGGCGGCCTGCAGGCTGGCCGCCATGAACAGCCCGATGCCGATCGCCGCATGCGGCATGATCGCCACATGATGCGCGTGGCACAGCGCGCCAATTCGCAAAAATTCGGTGATGCCGGTATGGCCCATCTCCGGCTGGCCGATGGCCATGCAGCGATGCTGCAGGCGCGGCAGCCATTCGAAGACGGTGCGCAGCTCCTCCCCAAGCGCCACCGGCACGCCGACGCCGCGCGCGACCTCCGCAACGCCCAATATGTCCTCCGGCGCGCAGGGTGCCTCGGCGAAGGCCAGGCCGTGGGGTTCCAGGCGGCGGATCAGGCGGATCGCCTCCGCCGCGCTGTTCTTCCAATGCAGGTCGGCCATGATGCTGGCCTTGGGGCCAAGACCCTCGCGCAGCGCGGAGATCTCCGCCTCCGCCCCATCATCGGCGACGACGGCGGCGAATTTGAAACCCGCGAAGCCGCGCGCCTGCCATTCCCGGGCAAAATCCACCCGCTCGGGCAGCGTGGCGCGCGGCAGGCCGGAGACATAGGCGGGAATGCGGTCATGCCGCCTGCCGCCAAGCAGGGTGGAAACCGGCACGCCAAGCCGCCGCCCCAGCAGGTCCCAGAGCGCGATATCCACCGCCGCCAGCGCATCCAGGTAAAAGCCGCCGAAGAAGCCCCGCACGTGCATGAGGTCATAGAGATCCTCATGGATCACCGCCGGCGCCGAGGGATCGCGCCCTTCCAGCACCGGCGCCAGCACGTCGTCGACAATGGCCCGCACCGCCTCCGGTGCCACGATGCCATAGGTCTCGCCCCAGCCGGTCAGGCCCTGTTCCGTGTCGATGCGCAGCACGATGCTGCGGTCCTGGGTCGGGTAGAGCGTGCGGTTGCCGAGGCGGACAATATAGCCCGCGCGATTGACGAATTCTCCGTCCCGCAACGGTCCAAGATAGGGCACGTCGCGCGGGATTTCGATGACATACGCGGTGACGCGCGTGATACGGTCAGCACGCATCATCGCGGCTTGTGCATCGTCATGCAGGTGGCGGCAGTGGCGATCAGCTCCCCGATCTCCGCCAAGTCGCCCGCATCGAGCTTCGGCCCGGCCGCGCGCGCGCCGGTATGGTCCAGAAGGCCGCGCCGCTTCAGCACTTCCTTGGTCGCGCGCACCCGGAAGGTCATCTGGAACAGCAGAAGCGGCAGCGTCTCGGTATAGATGCGCCGCGCCTTCGCCTTGTCGCCGGACTGCCAGGCCTTCCACAGCGCCGCATGGGCATCGGCGAGTTCCAGCGCCGGCATGGTGCCGTTCGCATCCCGCGCCAATTCGTCCAGCACGAAGCGCGCCCCCGCCCCGCCCATCACGCCGTCCAGCCCACCGGAGGCTGCCGCCAGAATTCGGGAAACGTGCTGGCCGCAGGGCAGCGTTTCCTCCTTCACGTAGCGGATCGCCGGCACGCCGGCGGCCACAGCGGCCACGGCCTCCGGCGACAATGCCGCGCCGTTCGGCGCCGGGGCGTTCTGCAACATGATGACGAGGCCCGGCGCCGCTTCCGCCACCGCTGCGTAATAGGCGATGTGCCTGGCCACATCCTGCCCCGCCTGGGGCGGCGCCATGATCATCGCGGCGACGGCGCCCGCCGCCATGCCTTCCCGCGCACGGGCGGCGCTTTCCGCCGGATCGGCATGGCTGGCGCCGACGATGAAGGTCAGGCGGCCGGCGAGCTGTTCGCCCAGCACCGCCACCATCTGCCCACGCTCCGGCGCGCTCAGCGTCTCCACCTCGCTCGCCATGCCCGGGAAGACCACGCCATCGGCGCCGGATTCCACGGCGAAGTCGATCAACCTCCGAAACGCAGCCTCATCCACCGCATTCTCGGCCGTGAAGGGCGTCGGCAACACCGGAAACACGCCGGACAGCTTGGTCATGACGGACAAAAATCCTCAGCCGTGGAAGGGGGGTTCGGGCAGGCCATGGGCGCCGCCGGTCTCGATGGCGAAGACGGAGCCGGAGAGGGGCGCCTCCGCCAGCTCCGCCGCGGAAAGGCGCACCCGGGCGCTGGTGACGAACAGGGTCGCGAGGCCCGGCCCGCCAAAGGCGCAGCTCGTCGGCCGTGGCACCGGCAGGTTCAACACGCGGTCCAGCCGGCCATCCGGCGTGTAGCGGGCGACGCGCCAGCCATCCCAGAGCGCGACCCAGACCCCGCCCGCCGCATCCACCGTCAGCCCATCCGGCACGCCTTCGCCTTCCGCGAAGCTGACGAAGGGGCGGCGATTGGCGAGAGTCCCGGCCGCGAGGTCGAAGTCGAAGACATCGATGCGCCGGCGGCCGCTATCGGCCAGGTACAGCCGCGCATCATCCGGGCTGAAGCCGATGCCATTCGCCACATGCAGCCCGGCCTGCATCACCCGCGCCGTGCCATCGGCGCCGATGCGGTGCAGCGCGCCCGCATCCGGCGTGGAATCCAGCGCCAGCGAGCCCACCCAGAAGCGCCCCGCCCGGTCGCATTTGCCGTCATTCAGGCGCAACGCCGCACCCTCCGCGATCGGCGCCGCCAGCACCCGGCCGAGGCCCGACCCGTCCAGCAGGCGAAGGCCAGAGCGCGAGGCCGCGACCAGCCCGCCATCCCGGCGCGGCGCCAGGGACGCCACCAGCTCCTCCACCGGAATTACCTGGTCGGTGCCGGACTCCGGATCGCTGACATGCACGGCGGGGGCGAGGATATCGACCCAGTGCAGCCGGCCCTGGTGCCAGAGCGGCCCCTCCCCCAGCAGCGCCTCCGCCCGCACCGCCAGCCGCACGCCTTCGGACACGGTGGAGGGTCGCGGCGCCACGGTCAGGGTCATGGCGGATTGCGCGGCATTGCCGGAGATGCGGCGCGCCGCCTCCATCACCTCCCGCCCCAGCGCATGCAGGCGTGGCTCGTCCAGGCGGAAGGCGGGGCCGACCAGGCAGATGGCGCCGAGCGGCCGTGCCCGCCGATCCAGCACCGCCGCCGCCACGCCATTCACCCCCGCGGCGGCCTCCTGCAAGGACAGGGCGTAGCCCCGCACGGCCGAGAGCGAGAGGTCGCGTTCCAGCGCCGCCACATCGGTGACGGTGCGCGGCCCCGGGGCGGCGAGCGGGGACAGCGCCTCCAGCAGCGCCTGGCGTTCGGCGGCCGGAAGCTGCGCCAGCATCGCCTTGCCGCAGGCGCTGGCATGCGGCAGGGCGCGGGCGCCGACGCGGTTGACCAGCCGCACCGCCTCCTGCTCCGCCTCCCGCTGGTCGACATAGAGCACGCCGTCGCCATCCAGCACGGCGAGCCGCGCCGTTTCGCCGGCCAGCCGCGCCAGCCGTTCCAGCTCCGGCGCCGCCGTGGCGCGCAGGTCGAAACCGTCCCAGACGCGATGCGCCATTTCCAGGAAGCGGGAGCCGAGCGCGTAGGTCTGGCTGCTCGGTTCGTGGCGCAGCAGGCGCGCCTCCACCAGGGCGGCCAGGATGCGATGGGCGGTGGGGCGGGCGAGGCCGGCGCGGTCGGCGATCTCGGCGAAGCGCAGCGGTGCGGGCGCGTCGGCGACCAGGCCGAGCAAAGCGATGCCGCGTGTCAGCGCCTGGGTACCGGGCACCGCCGCCGCTTCCTCCTCCACCTCGATCGCCCTGCTGCGCGCCATGCCTCTCCCCGATTGACCGATTTCGTTCGTGTCCATATCGTGGAACCAAGTTCCAAGTCACGCAAGACACCAAGGAACAGGAGGATCAGCCCATGCGCCTCAGCCGCCGGCAGCTCGCCGCCACCACTCTTGCCGTCCTCGCCGCGCCCGCCCTCGGGCAGGCGCAGCCCGCCTGGCCCAGCCGGCCGGTGCGCTTCATCATCCCCTTCCCGCCCGGCGGCGCGGCGGACCTCGTCGGCCGCATGCTGGCGGCGCATTTCCAGCAGGCCCTCGGCCAGGGCTTCGTGGTGGAGAATCGCGGCGGCGCCGGCAGCGCCATCGGCGTGGATGCGCTCGCCAAGGCGCCGGCGGATGGCACGGCGGTGGGCATGATCAACATCGCCGCCAACGCCATCCTGCCGGCGGTGCGCAAGCTGCCTTTGCCCTACCGCCCGATCGAGGATTTTGCGCCGATTTCCAACCTGGCGGTGACACCTGCCCTACTGCTGGTGAACCCGCGCAAACTGCCGGATGTGCGCAACGTCGCGGACCTCGTCGCCGCGGCGAAGGCCCGGCCGGAGGCGATCAACTTCGGCTCCTCCGGCGTCGGATCGTCGCTCCATCTCGGCATGGAGCTGTTCATGGCCAAAGCCGGCATCCGCATGACCCATGTGCCCTTCAACGGTGGCGGGCCGCTGCTGCAGGCGCTGCTGGCGGGCACGGTGGATGTCTCGCTCGACGTCGCCGCCACCACCACGCAGCTGATCCGGGATGGGCAGATCCGGGCGCTGGCCACCACCGCCCCGGCCCGCATGGCGATCTACCCCGACCTGCCGGCGCTGAACGAGACCTATCCGGGCGCCGAGCTCGCCTCCTGGCATGGCCTGGCCGCACCGGCCGGCACGCCGGCGCCGATCCTGGCGCGGCTGGCGGCGGAAACGCAGGCCTTCCTGCGCGCGCCCGACACCCGGCAGCGCTACAGCCAGCTCAACCTGGACATGCCGCAGCACACCACGCCGGAAGCCTTCCGGGACTTCATGACCCGCGAGATCGCCACTTTTCGCGACCTCGCCCGCGCCCAGAACATCGTGGTGGAATGACCATGACGACCCGTCGCCTGATCCTCGCCGCCGGCCTCGCCGCGCCTTTCGCCGCCCCCTTTGCAACACGGGCCCAGGGCAGCTTTCCCGAACGCCCGGTGACGCTGGTGGTGGGCTATGGCGCCGGCGGCGCCACGGACATCATCGCCCGCAGCTTCGCCGAGCGTATGGCGCCGCTGCTCGGCCAGCCCATGGTGGTGCAGAACCAGCCCGGCGCCGGCGGCACCATCGCCTCCGACCGCGTCGCCAAGGCGGCGGGCGATGGCTACACGATCATGCTGATCGCCAATGCCCATGCGGTGGCGCCGGGGCTCTATCCGCGCCTGCCCTATGACACCGCGGCGGATTTCGCGCCGGTCTTCTTCGCCGGCCATTCCGCCAATGCGCTGGTGGTGCCCGCCACATCGCCCGACCGGGACCTCGCCGCGCTGGTGGCCCGGGCGCGGGCGGCGCGGCAGCCCCTGCAGACCGGCAGCGCGGCACTGGCCGGCTGGCAGCCGGCGCATCAGATCATGAAGGAGGCCTACAGCCTGACCTTCGAGCATGTGCCCTACCGGTCCGGCCCCCAGGGCCAGGCGGATCTGATCGCCGGGCGGCTGGATTTCATGGTGAGCAATGTGCTGGAGGTGGCGGAGCATGTCCGCGCCGGCCGCCTGCGCGCGCTGGCCGTCACCAGCCCGACCCGCAGCCCGATGCTGCCGGAGGTGCCAACCTTCGCCGAGTTGGGCGTGGCCGAGCTGCAGGCCGATAGCTGGTTCGGCTTCCTCGCCCCCCGCGCCGCGCCGGATGCGGCGCTCGACCGGCTGCATGCCGCCTTCACCCAGGTGGCGACGGTGCCAGAGGTTCGGGCGCGGCTGGAAGGCCTCGGGCTGATCCCGGCGCCGCTGGGGCGCCAGGATTGGGGCCGGCTGTACCTGGCGGAGGTGGAGCGCTGGTCCGCCGTGCCGCGGCGGGCGAATATCCGGGTGGAGTAGTACCGCCGCTCAGTCGAGATCCATCTCCAGGAAGATCGGCAGGTGGTCGCTGCCCTTGGCATCCGTGTCGATGCCGGCGCTGCGGAAGGCCGGCACCAGGCTGGGATGCAAGAAGGCGTAGTCGATCCGCGCGCCTTCCTCGCCCTTCCATTCGGCCAGCGTGTAGCCGGACATCTCGGCGTTGCCGGCCAGCACCCAGGAATCGGCGAACTGGCCACGCACCGCCACGCGCCCCCGGCGGCGTGTCGGGTCGCCCACCAGCATCGGGTATTCGGGGCCATCCGGGCGCAGGTTGAAGTCGCCGAACAGGATGCAGGGCTCCGGCGGCGCGGGCTCGGCCCAGCCCTCGGTCCAGTCGTCGTCGCGGCCATTGGCCCAGGCCATGCCGTCGCGCGGGGCGCTGGCCACCATCGCCTTCAGCGCCTGCACCTGCGGGATGCGGGTGCCGGGCGTCAGATGCGACAGGTGGATGGAATAGACGCGAAGCGGCCCGCCGGGCAGGTCGATCACCGCCTCCACCGCGCAGCGCTGCACATCCTGTTCCTCGGCCGGCGGCAGGAAGGGCAGCGGCAAGGTGCGGGTGGAGCGGATGGGGAAGCGGGAGAGCACGGCATTGCCGAAACGCCGCCGCCGGTTGACCAGCCGGCCGGATTCGTCGCGGTAGCTCGCATCCACGTCATAGGTCGCGCCGAAGACCATGTGCCGGCCCAGCCGCTCCGCGAACCAGGCGGCCTGATCGACGAAACCGCTGCGCGCGAAGCCGGAGGTGACCTCCTGCATGGCAATGACATCGGCGGATTCGACCTCCCGCGCGATGCGCTCCAGGTCATAGAGGCCGTCCTGGCCCTTGCCGTATTGGATGTTGTAGCTGGCGAAGCGGATGGTCACGGGCGGTTCCCTCTCGGCAGGGGGCGGAAACTGCCGCCGCGGCCCGCGCCGCGTCGAGGGTCGGAATGATGACAGTCGTCACTCCGCGATCAGATCCACCCCCACCGTCAGCTTCTGCCGCCCGCCCCCCAGCAGAATCCCCGTCACCGGGCTGACATCGCCGAAGTCGCGCCCCCAACCGAGCAGCAGATGCTCGTCGGACACCACCAGGTCATTGGTCGGGTCGAGGTCCACCCAGCCATGCTGCGGACCCATCCAGGCGCCCACCCAGGCATGGCTCTGATCCGCCCCCTGCCGGCGCTTCTGGCCCGGCGGCGGGCGGGTGCGGACATAGCCGGAGACGTAGCGCGCCGGCAGGCCGAGCGCGCGCAGCCCGGCGATCATCAGATGCGCGAAATCCTGGCAGACGCCCGCGCGCTGGGCCAGCACCTGGCTGACGGGGGTGGAGATGGTGGTGACGCCCGCCTTGAAGGCGAAATCCCGCCGGATGCGCGAACACAGTTCCCGCAGCCCGGCCATGATCGGGCGGCCGGGCGGGAAGCTCTCGGCGGCATAGACGCCGGCGGCGCGTTCGGCCGGGGCCATGGCGCTGGGCAATGCGAATTCCGCCGCCTCCCAGCCCTCCGGCCGCAAAGCGGCGGCGCGCACCTCCTCCCAGGGCAGGGTCTCGTCGGCGGGCGGCGGCGGCGGGAAATCGACCTCCACCTGCGCCTCCAGCGTCACCTCGAAGGCGTCATGCGGCGTGCCGAGGAACAGCCAGGTGACGCCATTGCCGAAATGATCCTGGCCGTCGCGGCGCTGCCCTTCCGCCGGCAGCACGGTGATGCCCGCCTGCCGCACCACCTGCCCCGGCACCACGCGCGGCGACAGGTGCAGAAGATGCGAGGCGAGGTCGACCGACCGGCCGTAGCGATAGGCGGTGCGGTGCGACAGCGTATAGCGCGTCATTTAATCGGCGGTTCCGGATTCACTCTCGCCCAGCATATGGGTGCGGACATGGCTGACATAGCGCCGCGCCACGGCGTCGGACAGGGCGGCCGTCTCCGCCTCCAGCGCATGCAGCGCCGCCGGCAGCGCCGCCGCCGCCGCATCCATGTCCGGCGCCACCAGCACCTGGTCGACCAGCGCCTGCGGCCGGGCGGCGAGGCTGGCCGCGGTGGCGGCCAGGGTGTCCTCGGCCCCGGCGATCTCCGCCAGCCGCTCCGACACGGCGGTGAGCTGGAAGGCCAAGGCGCGGGGATTGCCCGGATCGGCCAGCACCAGGTCCAGCACCGGCGCCGGCTGCACGGCCGCCAGGTAGCGGGCGCGATAGGTCAGCGCGCTGTCGCAGATCTCCAGCGCCAGCCGCAGCCCCGCCTCCAGACGCTGCGGCGGCTGGTCCAGCGCATGCGCCAGGTTGCGCGCCGTGCCCGTCGCCCGCTCGATCCGCCGGCCCAGATCGAGGAACATCCAGGCGCCGCCGCGCACCATGTTCTCCGCCGCGATGCCGGACAGGGTGGCGCAGAAGCGGATGATGGCGGTCACCGCCTGGGACAGCGCATCGACCCCCTCCACACCCAGCACCAGTCGGGCGCGGCCTTCCTGGATCAGATGCGCGAAGGCGGCCCACATGTCATGGGTCAGCCGGTCCCGCACCGCCACCTGCGGCCGCTCCACCGCCTCCAGCAGGCCGAGCAACGCACCGCCCGGTCCGGCGGCGGCCAGCAGCGCGCGCGGCAGGGCCTTGCCATCGGCCGGGCTGGCGGCGGCTTCCGCCTCGATCACGCCGGCGGCGTGCAGGCAGCGGGCCAGCGTCTTGATCTCCGCGATCTCCCGCGGCATCGCCGCGCCGCGCAGCAGCCGCGCCAGCAGGGCCCGCAGCAGCCGCGCCGCCGCGTCCAGCCTCTCGACATAGCGGCCGAGCCAGTACAGGTCGTCCGCCACCCGGCTGGGCAGGTCGCCGGAGGAACGGCGGATGTCGAGCCGTGCGCCACGGGGCATGGCCGGGCCGACGATGTCGTCCTCATCCTCCGCCAGCACCCAGACATCCTTGGCGGTGCCGCGGCGCGGCGGCGGGCCGGCGATGGCACCGCCGCCCTCCAGCAGATGGGCGAGGCCGCCGGGCATGGCCTGCCAATTGCCCATGGCGTCGCGCGCCAGGAACATGCGCAGCACCACCGGCGCCGGTTCCAGCCCCGGCCCCACCAGGCGCGGTGCGCCCGAAGGTGGCAGCGGGCGGGTGGCGGCGAACATCCAGGGCGCGGCGCTGCCCTTCTCGGAAAACACCTCCAGCGCCCCGAGCGGGGTGGATTCCCCCGGATCGAAGGCGGAGCGCAGGCGCCAGGCCTCGGGCGCCGCCTCGACCCGGGCGCGCGAGGCGGGATCGCCCATCCAGAGGGTCTCCAACCCCTGCAACTCCAGCTCCTCGTGCAGCAAGGCGCGGGCGCAGGCGGGCAGATAGGGCGCCGCGCCGGGCATCTCGGCCAGCATGGAGCCGAGCACATTCACCACCCGGACGGCGCCATCGCGCATGGTCTGCATCAGGCCCGGCACGCCGCCGCCGCCGTCGAATTCCAGCGGGTCCGACTTCTCCCCCTTCACCCGCCGCAGGATGACATCGACGCGGCGCAGCCCGCGCAGGGTCTTCAGGTAGACATGGCCGTCGCGCACCGTCAGGTCGCCGGTCTCGACCAGTTCCAGGCCGAGTTCGCGCGACAGGAACAGATGCTCCAGCCAGGTCTCCTGCTTGGCACCCGGTGTCAGCAGTGCGAGACGCGGATTGTCCACGCCGGAGGGCGCCAGGCTTTGCAGCGAGTCCAGCCAGGTGTCGAAGAAGGGCCGCAGGGAGCGGACCTGCACGGCGCGAAACGCCTCGGGCAGCACGCGGGCCAGCAGGTTGCGGTTCTCCGCCGCGAAGCCCACGCCATTGGCCCCGCCGCAGCGATCAGCCAGCACGCGCCAGACACCGTCGGGGCCACGCAGCAGGTCGGCGCCGTAGAAGGTCAGGCGGGGGAAGCTGGGCGGCCCCGGGTCGCGGCAGGGGCGCAGGAAATGCGGATTGCCGAAGACCAGCGTCGCCGGCAGCACGCCTTCCGACAGCAGGCTCTGCGGGCCATAGAGGTCGTCCAGCATCGCCGCCAGCAGCCGGGCGCGCTGGGCCAGGCCGGATTGCAGCGTGGCGAATTCGCGGGCCGAGAGGATGAGGGGCACCGGATCGCAGCGCCAGGGCCGGCGGGTGCGGCTGGCGCTATCGGCCAGCACGGTCGCCACCCCCTCCTCCTCGAAGGCGCGGTCGAGCCGCCGGCCGCGCTCCACCACCGCCGGATAGCCGAGGGAGGAGAAGGCCCCGAGCAGGCCGCGCCAATGCGTGCGGACCTGGCCGCGGCCATCCACCATTTCGTCAAGCTGCGGGGGCTCATGCTCCGCCGGCGCCGGTGCATCCGTCAGGGGGTACGCCTCAGGTCAAGGGTGCGCGGCGTGGCGCGGGAAGGCAGGCTGCGCGGCGCCGGCATCGGGCCGGGGGTGTGGCCGAAGGGCTGGAACAGGGTGCGCCGGCGCGCCTCCGCCTCATTCGCATTGACCGGGAAGGTCTGGTAGTTGCGGCCGCCCGGATGCGCGACATGGTGCTGGCAGCCGCCCAGGCTGCGTCCGGTCCAACTATCCCAGATATCGAAGGTCAGCGGCGCCTGGGCGCGCACCGTGGGATGCAGGGCGCTGGGTGGCGCCCAGGCCTTGAAGCGCACCCCGGCGACATATTCACCCTCCGTCCCCGTCGGCGTCAGCGGCACGGCGGCGCCGTTGCAGGCCAGGACGAAGCGTTCCTCCACCCAGCCGGTGACGCGGGTCTGCAGGCGTTCCACGCTGCTGTCGACATAGCGGGTGGTGCCGGCGGCGGTGGCTTCCTCGCCCAGCACATGCCAGGGCTCCAGCGCATTGCGCAGTTCCAGCTCCATCCCACGCAGGGCGATGTGGCCGACCTTGGGGAAGCGGAATTCGAAATGCGGCTCGAACCACTCGGCCTCGACCGGATAGCCGAGCGCCTTCACCTCCTCGATGACTTCCGAAAAGTCCTGGCGGGCGTGGTGGTGCAGCATGAAGTCGTCATGCAGGCGGGTGCCCCATTTGATGAGCTTCCGCTCATAGGGCCGCTGCCAGAAGCCGGCGACCAGGGACCGCAGCAGCAATTGCTGGGCGAGCGACATGCGCCAATGCGGCTGCATCTCGAAGCCGCGGAACTCCACCAGGCCGAGGCGGCCACCGGCGCGGCCCGGATCATACATCTTGTCGATGCAGAACTCGGTCCGGTGGGTGTTGCCGGTCATATCGACCAGCAGATTCCGAAAGATGCGGTCGGTGAGCCAGGGCGGCACATCCGTGCCCATCGGTGGCACCTGGGCCAGCGCCGTCTCCAGCTCATGCACCGCATCGCCGCGCGCCTCATCCACGCGGGGATGCTGGCTGGTCGGGCCGATGAACATGCCGCTGAACAGGTAAGAGAGCGACGGGTGGTTGTGCCAGAAGCCGACCAGCGACTTCAGCAGGTCCGGCCGGCGCAGGAAGGGGCTGTCGGTCGGGGTCGCGGCGCCCATCACCATGTGGTTGCCGCCGCCGGTGCCGACATGGCGGCCATCCAGCATGAACTTCTCGGCCGCCAGCCCGATCTGGCGGGCTTCCTCATACAGCGTCTCGGTGCGCGCGCTGGTCTCGGCCCAGCTGGCGGAGGGGTGGATGTTCACCTCGATCACGCCCGGGTCGGGGGTGACGGAGAAGTTCAGCAG
Source organism: Falsiroseomonas oleicola (assembly GCF_019029495.1). GTDB lineage: Bacteria > Pseudomonadota > Alphaproteobacteria > Acetobacterales > Acetobacteraceae > Falsiroseomonas > Falsiroseomonas oleicola. Next base: position 279,536 of record NZ_JAERQM010000004.1, on the reverse strand, counting down.
GCGCGGATCATGCGGCGGCAGGTAGCCTTCCAGGAAGATCTTGCGCCCGGTCTCCCGCGCCGTCGCCTCGATGGCGGCGACCAGGTCGAGCCAGTCCTGCACCACGGCCAGCGGCGGCAGGAAGATATGGATCATGCCGCCTCGCGGCTCCACGCAGAGCGCGGTACGGACCACGCCCGGCTCCTCCTTCCCCGGCTCCGGCACCGGCTGTTCGACGATGCGGGCACGCGCCGGGCCTTCCTGGCGGGGGCGCAGCGGCTCGCGCCGGGCAAAGGGATCAGGCTCCGGCTCGGCCTCGATGGACTCCTCGGAAGCCCAGGGCAGGCTGTCCAGCGGCAGGCGGTAGCCCATGGGGCTGTCGCCGGGCACCAGCAGCAGCTCGCCATCGCGGAAGGACCATTTGCCGGATTCCCAGGCGCGATCCTCCCCTACGCCCGCGCGGCGCAGCGGCAGGACGGAGCCGACCTCGGCCGCCAGGCCCTGGCTGAACAGCCGGGCGAGGCGGGCGCGTTCCAGCGGGTCCTTCAGCTTGGCATCCTCGGCCACGACATTGGCCGGGAGCATCTTCTCCTTCCACAGGTAGTAGAGAACATCCTCCCGCGCCGGAATGCGCAGCGCGGGGTCGAGGCCGAGGCGGCTGGCCAGGGTCGCGGCGAAGGCGGCGGCGTCCTCGGGGGTGGCGGTGTCGCTGTCCTCGTCGCTGGCGAGCAGGGCCGGGTCGGTCCAGACCGGCTCCCCATCCGCGCGCCAATGGCAGTGCAGGCCCCAGCGCGGCAGCGGCTCCCCCGGATACCACTTGCCCTGGGCATAGGTCAGCGCGGCGCCCGGCGCCCAGAGGGGTTGCAGGCGGCGGATCAACTGGCCGGAGAGCTTGCGCTTGGTGGGACCCAGCGCGTCGGTGTTCCACTCCGCCGCCTCGCGATCGCCATCGGCCACGAAGGTCGGCTCCCCGCCCACGGTCAGGCGGACATCGCCGGCGGTCAGCGCCTCATCGACCCGGCTGCCGAGCGCCATGATCCGCGCCCAGTCCTCCTCCGTGTAGGGCTTGGTCACGCGCGGCGACTGGGCGACGCGGCGGACTTCCATGTGGAAGCCGAATTCGGTCTCGGCCTCATCCACCCCGCCGGTGATGGCGGCGGCCGAGGCGGGCTCCGGCGTCGCGGCCAGGGGGATATGGCCCTCCCCGGCCAATAGGCCGGAGGTGGCATCGAGGCCGATCCAGCCGGCGCCGGGGACATAGACCTCGCACCAGGCATGCAGGTCGGTGAAATCGACCGAGGTGCCGACGGGGCCGGTCACGGATTTCACATCCGGCACGAGCTGGATCAGGTAGCCGGAGACGAAGCGCGCGGCGAAGCCGAGATGGCGCAGGATCTGCACCAGCAGCCAGCCCGAGTCGCGGCAGGACCCCTTGCGGTTCGCCAGCACTTCCTCCGGCGTCCAGACGCCGGGCTCCATGCGGACGATATAGGCGATCTCGGTGGACAGCTTCTGGTTGAGGTCCACCAGGTAGTTCACGGTGCTCGGCGCTTCGCGCGGAATGCCCTTCAGATAGGCGTCCAGCAGCGGGCCGGGCGCGGTGACGCGGCGGAAGGGGGCGAGTTCCTGCGCCAGCACCGGGTCATAGGTGAAGGGGAAGCTCTCGGCCTCCGGCTCCACGAAGAAGTCGAAGGGGTTGATCGTGGCCATGTCGGCCAGCAGATCCACCGTGACGACGAATTCCCGCACCCGCTCCGGAAACACCACCCGGGCGATGAAATTGCCCTGCGGGTCCTGCACCCAGTTCAGGAAATGCGGCTTGGGCGAGATGTCCAGGGAATAGGACAGGATGGGCGTGCGGCAATGCGGCGCCGGCCGCAGGCGGATGAGCTGCGGCGACATGCCGACCAGGCGGTCATAGCTGTAGCTGGTGCGGTGCGTGAGCGCGGCGTGGATGCTCATGGGGCGTGGGGTGTCCGGCCGGGAGATTCACCCTCCGCTATCCCATCGGAACGGTCGGTGCCGCAAGGCCGCACATGGTTCTCCGGTGCCTCACGGGTGGACAGAACCCGCCCGGCCGCTCCACCCTGCCCATCCGATTGGCTGAGGGGGAACGCGAATGACACAGAAATACGCATTGGTGACGGGCGCAGGCTCCGGGGTGGGCCGCGCGGCCTCCCTCGCGCTGGCCGCCGATGGCTGGACCGTGGCCCTGCTCGGCCGGCGCCGCGATGCGCTGGAGGAGACGGCCGGGCTGTGCGAGGGGGGCAAGACCCTGGTGGTTCCCGCCGACGTGACCGAACCGGCCCAGATCGACGCCGCCTTCGCCACACTCGAGAAAGAGTTCGGGCGGCTGGACCTGCTGTTCAACAATGCCGGGAACAACGTGCCCGGTACGCCGTTCGAGGAGCTGACGGCCGAACAGTGGTTCAAGGTGGTGAATGTCAATCTCAACGGCGTGTTCCTCTGCGCCCATGCGGCCTTCCGCATGATGGCGAAGCAGTCGCCGATGGGCGGGCGCATCATCAACAACGGCTCGATCAGCGCCCATGCGCCGCGGCCGGGCAGCGCACCCTATACCGCCACCAAGCATGCGGTGACCGGGCTGACCAAGTCGATGAACCTGGATGGCCGCCGCTTCGACATCGCGGTCGGCCAGATCGACATCGGCAATGCCGCGACCCCGATGGCCGAGCGCATGGCCAAGGGCGTGCCGCAGGCGGATTGGACCATCAAGGCGGAGCCACTGATGAAGGTGGACCATGTCGGCCGCGCCGTGGCGCAGATGGCCGCCTGGCCGTTGGAGACCAATGTGCTGACCATGACCATCATGGCCAGCAAGATGCCCTTCGTCGGGCGGGGCTAGGGAGGAGGCGTCTGCAATGAACAAGCTGGACCTTCAGGGCCGCGTCGCCGTCGTCACCGGCGGCGCGCGCGGCATCGGGCTTGCCGTGGCGCGGCGCATGATCCAGTCGGGCGCCGCCGTCTCGATCTGGGACGCCGACCCGGCCAAGGCCGAGGAAAGCCGCGCCGCGCTGGCCGCCGATGGCGCCGTCTCCGCCCAGGTGCTGGACCTGACGGATGAACTGGCGGTGGCGGAGGCGGCGACCAAGACCGTCGCCGCCCATGGCAAGATCGACATCCTGGTCAACAATGCCGGCATCACCGGCGGCAACATGCCGGTCACCGAGATCCCCGCCGCGCAATGGCGCCGGGTGGTGGAGGTGAACCTGACCGCGCCCTTCCTGGTCTGCCAGGCGGTGGTGCCGCATCTGGTGGCGAATGGCTGGGGCCGCGTGGTCAATGTCGCCTCCGTGGCGGGCAAGGAGGGCAATCCGAACGCCGCGCATTACTCCGCCAGCAAGGCCGGGCTGATCGGCCTGACCAAGTCGCTGGCGAAGGAACTGGCGCAGAAGAACGTGCTGGTGAACTGCGTGACGCCGGCGGCCGCCAAGACCGACATCTTCAACCAGATGACGGAGGCGCATATCGCCTTCATGCTGTCCAAGATCCCGATGGGCCGCTTCGTGGAGGTGGAGGAGATCGCCGCCTTGATCTGCTGGCTGTCCTCGCCGGACTGTTCCTTCTCGACCGGCGCGGCCTTCGATATCAGCGGCGGGAGGGCAACCTTCTGACCTGCTTGATGGTAAAGTGCCACCCGCGGCCAGGCCGCTTTGGCCTGGCCGAGCGCCCGAACGGGCGCCGCCGCTTATGCGGCGAGCCAAGCGCGCGGAGCGCGCGCCCGGCACTTGAGGGCAGCATATGAGGGCGCTTCTGGCGGATATCGGGGGCACCAATGCCCGCTTCGCCCTGCTGGAGGCGGGGGCGGTCAGCGCGCCCTGCATCCTGCCGGTGGCGGGCTACCCGACCGCCGAGGATGCGATGGCGGAGGCGCTGCGGCGCCTGAAGCCCGCCGGCCGCATCGACCGCGCCGTGCTGGCCCTCGCCGGGCCGGTGCTGGAGGAACCGGTGCGTATGACCAATGCGGACTGGTCACTCTCCAGCACCGCCATCGCCGAACGCTTCGGCCTGTCGCGGGTGCGGCTGGTGAACGACTTCCTGGCGCTGGCCCATGCGCTGCCGCATCTGGCGCCCGCCGACCTGCATCGCATCGGCGGCGGCCAGGCGGTGGCGACTGCACCCATGCTGGTGCTCGGGCCGGGCACCGGGCTCGGCGCGGCCGGGCTGGTACCCTCCCCCACCGGGCCCATCGCGGTGCCGACCGAGGGCGGGCATATCGGCCTGGCGGCGGAGACGGCGCGGGAGGATGCGGTGATCGCCGGGCTGCGGGCGCGCTGCGGCCGTGCCGGGGCGGAACAGGCGCTGTCCGGCCGGGGGCTGGTGAACCTGCACGCCATCGTGGCGGCGCTGCAGGGCGCCGAGGTGCCGGAACGCGACCCGGCCGCGATCCTCGACGCGGCCGGCACCTGCCCGGTGGCGGCGGAGACGGTGACGCATTTCCTGGCCTTCCTGGCCGGCTTCGCCGGCGACATGGCGCTGGCCTGGGGCGCCCGCGGCGGCGTGTTCATCGCCGGCGGCATCCTGCCGCGCATGCTCCACCTGATGGATTCGCCGCGCTTCCGCGCGCAGTTCGAATCCAAGCCGCCGATGCGGCATTGGATGGCGGATGTGCCGCTGGCGGTGGTGACGCATCCCGCCCCGGCCTTCGCGGGCCTCGAGGCGCTGGCGCGCTTAACGGCGGATTGACCGGCCGCCCCGCACAACCTCGGGGCGATAACCGCCGCTTGTTTTTCATTTGGCGCCCCCATCAAATTGCTGCAAAGCAGCGAGGTGGCGATGCCGCGCGCCCGCCGACAAGGAGCCGAGAAGCCGATGGATACCCCCACCACCGCCACAGCGCCCGCCGCGAAGCTGGACGATGCGGCGGCGCTGCGCGAGACGATCCTGCACAAGCTGACCTACGATCTGGGCAAGAGCCGCCTTGGCGCGCGCGACCGCGACTGGTTCATCGCCACCTCGCTGGCGGTGCGGGACCGCATCGTCGATCGCTGGATCGACCTGACCCGCGCCACCTACCAGTCCGGCGCCAAGCAGGTATATTATTTGAGCCTGGAGTTCCTGATCGGCCGGCTGCTGCGGGACAATGTCAGCAACCTCGGCCTGATCGGCGCCATCCGCGACGCGCTGGAACCGCTGGGCGTGGACCCCGAGAAGCTGCGCATCGCGGAACCCGATGCGGCGCTGGGCAATGGCGGTCTCGGCCGGCTCGCGGCCTGCTTCATGGAGAGCATGGCCTCCCTCGCCATTCCGGCCTTCGGCTACGGCATCCGCTACGACCATGGCCTGTTCCGCCAGATCATCCGCGACGGCTGGCAGCACGAATTCCCCGAGGACTGGCTGAACTTCGGCAATCCCTGGGAATTCGCCCGGCCTGAGATTTCCCACACCATCGGCTTCGGCGGCATGGTGGAGGCGGTGAACGTCTCCGAGGCCAGCGTGAAGCATGTCTGGAAGCCGGGCGAGACGGTGCAGGCCGTCGCCTATGACATGCCCATCGTCGGCTGGCGCGGCGCGCATGTGAACACGCTGCGGCTGTGGTCCGCGCGGGCGACCGATGCGCTGAAGCTGGAGGCGTTCAACTCCGGCGACCATATCGGCGCGCTGTCGGAGAAGGTGAAGGCCGAGAGCATCTCCAAGCTGCTCTACCCGTCGGATGAAAGCCCGGCGGGGCAGGAGCTGCGGCTGCGCCAGGAATACTTCTTCTCCTCCGCCGCGTTGCAGGATCTCGTGCGGCGGCACATGCGCGTCTATGGCGACATCCGTTCCCTGCCCGACCGCGTTGCCATCCAGCTCAACGATACGCATCCGGCCATCGTGGTGGCGGAACTTTTGCGCATCCTGGTCGATCTACATGACATCGCATGGGACGAGGCCTGGGACATCACGCGCCGCACGATCAGCTACACCAACCACACGCTGCTGCCCGAAGCGCTGGAAAGCTGGCCCGTGCCGCTGATGGAACGTCTGCTGCCCCGCCACATGCAGTTGATCTACCTCATCAACGCCTTCCACCTGGATGAGGTGCGCGGCAAGAATCCGGAGGATGGCCGGCTGCTGTCTTCCGTCTCCCTGATCGAGGAAGGCCATGGCCGTCGCGTGCGCATGGGCCATCTCGCCGTGGTGGGTTCGCACAAGGTCAATGGCGTGTCGGCGCTGCATTCGGACCTGCTGAAGCAGACCATCTTCGCCGATTTCCACCACCTGTTCCCCGGGCGGCTGACCAACAAGACCAATGGCATCACCTTCCGCCGCTGGCTCCAGCAGTGCAATCCGGGCCTGACCGGGCTGCTGATGGAGGCCTGCGGGGCGGAGGTGCTGGACAACCCGCGGGCGCTGGAGAAGCTGCGTCCCCTGGCGACCGATGCGGCCTTCCAGCAGAAATTTGCCGCGGCGAAACGCGCCAACAAGCAGGCACTCGCCAATCTGGTGCGCGACCAGTACCAGTTGAAGATCGACCCCGATGCGCTGTTCGACGTGCAGATCAAGCGCATCCACGAATACAAGCGCCAGCTTCTGAACGTGGTGGAAGCCGTGGCGCTGTATGACGAAATCCGCAGCCAGCCGACCAAAAGCTGGACACCGCGCGTCAAGATCTTCGCCGGCAAGGCGGCCAGCAGCTACCACCGTGCCAAGCTCATCATCAAGCTGGCGCATGACGTGGCCCGCGTGGTGAACAGCGACCCCACGGTGCGCAACCTGCTGAAGGTGGTGTTCCTGCCGAACTACAACGTCTCGCTGGCGGAGATGATCGTGCCGGCCGCCGACCTGTCGGAGCAGATCAGCACCGCGGGCATGGAGGCCTCGGGCACCGGCAACATGAAGCTGGCGCTGAACGGCGCGCTGACCATCGGCACGCTGGACGGCGCCAATGTCGAGATCAAGGAACATGTCGGCGACGACAACATCTTCATCTTCGGCCTGACGACGGAGGAGGTGGCGAAGCACCGCGCCGAGGGTATCCAGGGTGCGGCAGCGATCGCCAGGTCGCGGCGGCTGAAGGAGGCGCTGGAGCAGATCGAGGCCGGTGTCTTCTCCCCGGACGATCCGACGCGCTACCGCGACCTCGTCGCCTCCCTCCGCGGGTCCGACTACTTCCTCGTGAGTGCGGATTTCGACAGCTACTACGACGCCCAGCGCAAGGTCGACGAGCGCTGGCGCGACCCCAAGGCATGGTGGAAATCCGCCGTGCTGAACACCGCCAACATGGCCTGGTTCTCCTCCGACCGCACCATCGCGGAATATGCGGATGAGATCTGGAACGTGCCCGTGAAACGATGAAGAGGTGAAGCGCCCATGATGGAAGCCTGGCGCATGCCGCAGGCCGAGCTGGAGGCGCTGCGCAATGCCCGGCAGGGCGATCCCTTCGCCTGGCTGGGACCACATCCGGTGCAGGGCGGGCTGGTGCTGCGCGCCTTCGTGCCCGATGCAACGCGGCTGGAGGTGCTGCCCGCCACCGGCGGCGCCCCCCTGCCGCTGCAACAGCGCGACGCGGATGGCATCTTCGAGGGCTTCCTGCCCGGCCGCGCCTTGCCCTTCGCCTATCGCCTGCGCGCCGCCAATGCGGGCGGCGAGTGGGAGCTGGAAGACCCCTTCCGCTTCGGCCCCACCCTCGGTGCGCTGGACGACCATCTGCTGGTCGAGGGCACGCATCACAAGCTGCATGAACGGCTCGGCGCGCATGTCGTGCGGCATGAGGGCATGCCGGGCACCCGCTTCGCCGTCTGGGCGCCGAATGCCAAGCGGGTCTCCGTCGTCGGCGACTTCAACGCCTGGGACGGCCGCCGCCACCCGATGCGCAAGCGCGTCGATAGCGGGCTGTGGGAGATCTTCGTGCCCGGCCTCGGTGCCGGCGCGGCCTACAAGTATGAAATTCTGGGCGCCGATGGGCAGGTGCAGCCGCTGAAGGCCGACCCCTTCGGCCGCGCCGCACAGCTACGGCCGGCCACCGCTTCCCTCGTGCTGGGCGACGACGCCTTCGACTGGAAGGATGCGGCCTATCTGGCCCAGCGCGGCGCGAAGCAGTCACCGGGCGCGCCGGTCTCGATCTATGAGGTGCATGCGCCGTCCTGGCGGCGGCATCCGGATGGGCGCTTCTATTCCTGGGACGAGCTGATCACGGCTTTGGTGCCCTATGTCGCCTGGATGGGCTTCACCCATATCGAGCTGATGCCGGTGATGGAGCATCCGCTGGATGAAAGCTGGGGCTACCAGCCGATCGGGCTGCACGCGCCCACCGCGCGCATGGGCGACCCGGCGGGCCTCAAGCGCTTCATCCAGGCCTGCCACGACCAGGACCTCGGCGTGATCCTGGACTGGGTGCCGGCGCATTTCCCGCAGGACCGGCACGGGCTGATCCGCTTCGACGGCCATGCGCTGTACGAACACCCCGACCCCAAGCGCGGCTTCCACAAGGGCTGGGGCACGGCGACCTTCGACTTCGGAAGGCGGGAGGTGGCGGGCTTCCTCGCCTCCAACGCGCTGTACTGGACGCAGGAATTCCATGCCGATGGGCTGCGCGTCGATGCCGTCTCCACCATGGTGCATCTCGACCACGGCCGCGCCCCGGGTGACTGGGTGCCCAACGACGAAGGCGGCACCGAGAACCATGAGGCGGTGGCCTTCCTGCGCCAGGTGAACGCCCTGGTGGCGGAACAGGCGCCGGGTGCGGCGGTGTTCGCGGAGGAGGCGACCTCCTGGCCCGGCGTCACCCATCCGGCCGAGGAAGGCGGGCTCGGCTTCCAGTTCAAGTGGAACATGGGCTGGATGAACGACACGCTGCGCTACATCGCCATGGATCCGCTGCATCGCCGCTGGCACCACAACCTGGTGACCTTCGGCATGATGTATGCGTTCTCCGAGAACTTCGTGCTGCCGATCAGCCATGACGAGGTTGTCCACGGCAAGGGCTCCGTGCTCGGCCGGCTGCCGGGCGATGACTGGCAGCGCTTCGCGACGCTGCGCGCCTATTACGGTTTCATGTGGGGCCATCCCGGCAAGAAGCTGCTGTTCATGGGCTGCGAGATCGCGCAATGGCGCGAATGGTCCGAGGCGCGGGAGCTGGACTGGTGGCTGCTGCAGTTCCCGCCGCACCAGGGCGCGCAGGCGCTGATCCGCGAGCTGAACAGGCTGCATCGTGACCTTCCCGCCCTGCATGCGGGCGATTCGAATCATGAGGGTTTTCAGTGGATCGACGCGGATGACGCCGAGAATTCGGTGTTTTCCTGGCTGCGGATGGACGGGGAAGGTGGTCCGCCCGTCGCCGTGTTGTGCAACCTCACGCCCGTTCCGCGGTTACATCATCGCTTCGGCCTGCCAGAGGCGGGTGTGTGGCGCGAGGTACTGAACACCGATGCCCATGGCTTCGGTGGGTCCGGCATGGGCAATCTGGGGCAGGTCGTGGCGGAGGATGTGCCGCTGCACGGGCTTCCGGCCTCCGCCGTGGTGGTTCTGCCGCCGCTTGCCACCATCTATCTGATGCTGGACCGTGACGAGAATGGATCAAGGGGAGAAGACCATGCCGAACAGCCGTAGCCAGGCCTCCGCGCCGCTGGCCCGCACTGCCATGGCCTTCGTGCTCGCTGGCGGTCGCGGGTCACGGCTGATGGAGCTGACGGATCGCCGCGCCAAGCCGGCGGTGTTCTTTGGCGGCAAGTCGCGCATTATCGACTTCGCGCTTTCGAATGCCATCAATTCCGGCATCCGCCGCATCGGCGTCGCCACGCAGTACAAGGCGCACAGCCTGATCCGCCACCTGCAGCGCGGCTGGAATTTCATGCGGCAGGAGCGGAACGAGAGCTTCGACATCCTGCCCGCCAGCCAGCGCGGCGATGGCCAGAACTGGTATCTCGGCACCGCCGACGCGGTCTACCAGAACATCGACATCATCGAGGATCTGGCGCCGCGCCACATGGTCATCCTGGCCGGCGACCATGTCTACAAGCAGGATTACGAGTTCATGCTGCAGCAGCATGTCGAATCCGGCGCCGATGTGACGGTGGGCTGCATCGCCGTGCCGCGCATGGAGGCGACGGCCTTCGGTGTGATGCATGTCGACAAGGATGCCCGCATCGTCGCCTTCCTGGAAAAGCCGAAGGACCCGCCGGGCATTCCGGGGCGCGAGGACCTCGCCCTCGCCTCCATGGGCATCTACGTCTTCGAAACCAAATTCCTGTTCGACCAGCTGCGCCGTGACGCGGCCGATCCGGACAGCCAGCGCGACTTCGGCCACAACATCATCCCCTACCTGGTCAAGCACGGTAAGGCGGTGGCGCATCGCTTCGAACGCTCCTGCGTCCGCTCCTCGGCGGAGGCCACGCCCTATTGGCGCGATGCCGGCACCATCGATGCCTATTGGGAAGCCAATATCGACCTGACGGATGTGGTGCCGGAGCTCGACCTGTTCGACCGCGACTGGCCGATCTGGACCCATGCGGAGGTCGTGCCGCCGGCCAAGTTCGTGCATGACGCGGATGGACGGCGGGGGGAGGCGATTTCCTCCCTCGTCTCCGGCGGCTGCATCGTCTCCGGCGGCATGGCCCGGCGGTCCCTGCTCTGCACCGGCGTGCATCTGCATTCCTACACCAAGGTGGAGGGTGGCGTGCTGCTGCCCTATGTCGATGTCGCCCGCGGTGCGCGGCTGACCAATGTGGTGGTCGATCGCGGTGTGCGGATCCCGGAGGGCATGGTGATCGGCGAGGACCCGATCGAGGACGCCAAGCGCTTCCGCCGCAGTGAGAAGGGCATCTGCCTGGTGACGCAGGCCATGCTGGACAAGCTGACCGCATGAGCCTCCGCGTTCTCTCCGTCGCCTCCGAATGCGTGCCGCTGGTGAAGACCGGCGGGCTCGCCGATGTGGTCGGCGCGCTGCCGGCGGCGCTGGCGGCGGAAGGGGTTCGCGTGACCACGCTGCTGCCGGGCTATCCGGCGGTGATGGCGGCAATGGGCAATGGCAGGGCGCTGCGGCGGATCGATGACCTGTTCGGCGGACCGGCGCGGCTGCAGCGCGGCGAGGTGGCGGGGATGGACATCATCGCCATCGATGCGCCGCATCTCTTCGCCCGCCCGGGCAACCCCTATCTCTCGCCGCAAGGCGGGGAATGGGCGGATAACGGCGTGCGCTTCGCGGCGCTGGGCGCGGTGGCCGCGCTGGTCGCCACGGGCGGCATCCGCAACCTGAACTTCGACCTGGTGCATGCGCATGACTGGCAGGCGGGCCTCGCCCCGGCCTATCTGCGCTTCGCGGCGAAGCGCGTGCCTTCGGTCTTCACGGTCCACAACCTGGCCTTCCAGGGCAAGTTCCCGCTCGCCTTGTTCCCGCTGCTCGGCCTGCCGCCGCAGGCCCTGTCGGTGGAGGGGGTGGAGTATTTCGGCACCACCGGCTTCCTGAAGGCCGGCCTCTGGTATGCCGACCGCATCACCACCGTCTCCCCCACCTATGCCGCGGAAATCCGCACGCCGGAGATGGGCATGGGGCTGGATGGGCTGCTGCGCGGCCGGGCGGAGAGTGTCTCCGGCATCCTGAACGGCATCGACGAGGCGGCCTGGGACCCTTCCAGGGACAAGCTGCTGCCCGCCAATTTCAGCGCCACCGATGTGAAGCCGCGGGCGGTGAACAAGGCCGCGCTGCAGCGCCGGCTGGGGCTGGAGGAGGATCCGGAGGCGCTGCTGTTCGGCTTCGTCGGAAGGCTGACCTGGCAGAAGGGCGTGGACCTGATTCTCGGTGCGCTCGGCACCATGCTGGGCCAGGGCGCGCAGCTTGCCATCCTCGGCACCGGCGATGCCGAGTTGGAACATGCGGCGCGCGGCGCCGCCTGGGCCAATCCCGGCCGGGTCGGGCATGAGATCGGCTATGACGAGGCCCTGGCGCGACAGATCTATGGCGGCGCCGATGTGGTGCTGGTGCCGAGCCGCTTCGAACCCTGCGGCCTCGCCCAACTCTGCGCGCTCCGCTACGGCGCGCTGCCGCTGGTCGCCCATGTCGGCGGGCTGTCGGACAGCGTGATTGATGCCAATGAGATGGCGCTGGCCGAGGGCCAGGGCACCGGCGTGCATTTCTCCCCGGTGAGCCAGGAAATGCTCCAGGCCGCGGTGCTGCGCATGGCGGCGCTGTGGCGCGACCGACCGCTGTTCCAGAAGCTTCAGGCCAATGCGCTGCGCTGCGACGTCTCCTGGCGTCGCTCCGCCAGCCGCTACGCCGCGCTCTACCGCGACGCGATTTCGCATGCGGCTTGAGGCGGCGCCCGGGCGGGCGGAACCGCTTGGCGCGCGGCTGGATTCGGCGGGGGCGAACTTCGCCTTCCCGGCACCGGGGGCCAGTGCGGTGTTCCTGTGCCTGTTCGATGCGCAGGACCGGGAGGTGGCGCGCCTTCGCCTGCCCGGCCGCAACGGGGATGTGCATCACGGCCATGTCGCCGGCCTGACGGAAGGCCAGCGCTATGGGCTGCGCGTCGAAGGGCCGTTCGAGCCCTGGCACGGCCATCGCTTCAACCCGCAGAAACTGCTGGTCGATCCCTGGGCGCGCGCGCTCGACCGGCCCTTCGCCCTGCATCCGGCGCTGTTCGACACGGGCGATGCGCCGGAGGGGACGGACAGCGCGCCCTTCCTGCCCAAGGCGATCCTCACCGCCTCCCTGCCCGCCTCCCCTGGTCACGCGCCCAGGGGCCCGCAGGTGATCTACGAACTGCATGTGCGGGGCTTCTCGCGGCTGAACCCTGCGGTGCCCGAGGCGCTGCGCGGCACCTTTGCCGGCCTCGGCCATGCGGCCAGCATCGCGCATCTGAAGCGCCTCGGCGTGACGATGGTGGAGTTGCTGCCGGCGGCCGCCTGGGTGGATGAGCGGCATCTGCCGCCGCTCGGGCTGAGCAATTACTGGGGCTACAATCCCGTCGCGTTGCTCGCGCCCGATCCGCGCCTGGCGCCGGGTGGCATGGCGGAGGTGCGCGCCGCCATCGCCGCGCTGCATGAGGCGGGCATCGCCGTGGTGCAGGATGTGGTCTTCAACCATACCGGCGAATGCGACGAGTTCGGCCCGACCCTGTCGCTGAAGGGCTTGGGCAATGCCGCCTTCCACCGGCTGATCCCCGGCGATGCGCGGCGCTATGTGAACGATGCCGGCACCGGCAATACCCTGGCGCTGGACCGGCCCTGGCCGCTGCGGCTGGTGATGGATGCCTTCCGGCATTGGGCGGAACAGGCGGGGCTGGACGGCTTCCGGCTCGACCTCGCCACCACCCTGGCCCGGCGCGATACCGGCTTCGACGGCGATGCGCCGCTGATCCAGGCGATGCGCCAGGACCCGGTGCTGCGCGAGTTGCTCATCATCGCGGAGCCCTGGGATATCGGGCCGGAGGGCTACCAGCTCGGCCGCTTCCCACCCGGCTGGGGTGAATGGAACGACCGCTTCCGGGATGATGTGCGGCGCTTCTGGCGTGGCGATGCCGGGCGCGTCGGCGCGCTGGCCGCGAGGCTGGCGGGCTCGGCGGATATCTTCCCGGGCCGCGCCCTGTCCGACAGCGTGAACTACGTGACGGCGCATGACGGTTTTTCGCTCGCCGACCTCGTCAGCCATTCCGAAAAGCACAACCTCGCGAATGGCGAGGACAACCGGGACGGCACCACGGACAACATCTCGTGGAACAATGGCGCGGAGGGGTCGAGCGACGACCCCGCCATCCGCGCCCGCCGCCAGGGCGATATCCGCGCTTTGCTGGCAACCCTGCTGCTGGCGCGCGGCACGCCGATGCTGGCGATGGGCGACGAGGCCGGGCGCAGCCAAAGCGGCAACAACAACGCCTATGCCCAGGACAATGCGATTGGCTGGTTCGACTGGGCCAGCGCCGATCAGGGGCTGGTCGATTTCACCGCCAGGCTGATCGCCGCCCGCAAGGCGCATCCCGCCTTGCATGATGCCGCGCCGCTGACCGGCACCGCTTCCGGCGGCCTGCCCGACGTCGCATGGCTGCGCCCCGATGGCGCGGCGATGGCGGAGGCTGACTGGCACGACGCGGAAAACCGCGCGCTGCTCGCGTTGCTGCACAAGGATGGCGATCGCTGCCTGCTGGCGCTGAATGCCGGGCCGGCGCGGCCGCTGGCCCTGCCGGCGCCGCGCCCCGGCCATCGCTGGACCCTGCTCGCCGACAGCGCCGATCCAACTCGGAAAGACCTGCCGACCGAATTGCCCGCGCGTGCCGTGCTGCTGCTCGCCGAGGAACGGGCCGCGCCGCTGGCCCAAAGTGATGCGGCGCTGCTCGCCCGCCTGGCCGGCGCCGCCGGAATCGACACGCATTGGTACGCCATTTCCGGTGAGCGGACGGAGGTGCCGGCCGACACGCTGCGCGGCCTGCTGGATGCGCTGGGCCTGCCGGCCCGCAATGCCGCGGCGATCCGCGACAGCCTGGCGACGCTCTCCACCATCCCGCCGCTGCCCGGCGCCTTCAGCCATCGTGGCACGGCGCCCGTGCTGCTGCCGATGCCGCTGGCCGACCGGCCGGTGATGCTGCGCATCGCCTGCGAGGATGGCAGCACCCAGCGTCTGGCCATCCCGCCGGAGGCCGGCACGACCGAACGGCTGCTGCTGCCCGATGGCCGCACCGCCGCCCGGCGCCTCGTCGCTTTGCCCAGCCTGCCGATCGGCCGCCACCTGATCTTCGACGAGGCCGCGCCGGAAGCCGCCTGCCACCTGGCCATCGCCCCCACCACCTGCCACCTGCCGCCGATCCTGGCGGGTGGCGGCCGGGTCTTCGGCGTGGCGGCGCAGATCTACGGCCTACGCGGGGCACAGGACCAGGGCATCGGCGATTTCTCGGCGGTGGCCGAATATGCCCGGATGGCGCAGGACCAGGGCGCCGCCTTCCTCGGCCTCAGCCCGCCGCATGCGCTGTTCCCCACCGACCGCAGCCGCGCCAGCCCCTACCACCCCTCCGACCGCCGCTTCCTCGACCCGATTTTTGTGGATGTCATGGCGCTGCCGGTGATGGCCGATCATGAGGCGGTGCATGCGGCGCTGGCGGCGGCGGAGCCGGTGTTCCAGCGTCTGTCGCAGCGGACATCCGTGGATCACGACGCCGTCTGGCAGGCCAAGCGCGCCGTGCTGCGCGCGGCCTGGGACGCCCTGCCGAAGGACCATCCAGCCTTCGCCGCCTTCCGCCAGGAAGGTGGGCTGGCGCTGGACCAGTTCTGCGCCTTCGCCGCCCTGGCCGAGCGGATCGGCCACAGCGATTCACGCCGCTGGCCGGAAGGCCTGCGCCATGGCGATGATTCCGGCCTGACCGCCTTCCAGGCGGAGGCCGCCGACGCCATCGGCTTCGCCGCCTTCCAACAGTGGCTGGCCGATGCCCAGCTTTCCGAGGCCGGGCAGGCCGGGGCCGGGCTGTATCGCGACCTTGCCGTGGGTGCCGCGCCGGACGGCGCCGAGATCTGGTCCGGCGACAGCCGCTTCCTGCCCGGCTTCTCGGTGGGCGCGCCACCCGACCCCTTCGCCGCCGAGGGTCAGGTCTGGGGCCTGCCGCCACCCGATCCGTGCCACGGCACGGCGGAGGGCCATGCCCCCTTCGCGCGGCTGATCCGCGCCAATATGCGCCACGCCGCCGCGCTGCGGGTGGACCATGTGCTGGGCATGCGCCGCCTGTTCCTGGTGCCGGAGGGCGCCAAGGGGTCGGAGGGCACCTATCTCGCCCAGCCCTTCGAGGCGCTGCTCGGCCAATTGGCGCTGGAAAGCCATCACGCCGGCTGCCTGGTGGTGGGCGAGGATCTCGGCACCGTGCCCCCGGGCATCGGGGAGGCGCTGCGCGCCGCCGATGTGCTGTCCTATCGCGTGCTGTGGTTCGAACGGCGGGGCCGTGCCTTCACCCCGCCCGAGGCCTGGCCGGCCCGCGCCGCCGCCTGCGTCTCCACCCACGACCTGGCGACGCTGGCCGGGTTCTGGGTGGGCGCCGACCTGGTGGAACGCGAATCGCTGGGCCTGCTGGCGGAACCCGAGTCCGCCCGCGCCGAACGCGCCGCCGACCGCGCCGCGCTGCTGGAGGCGCTGGCGGCGCATGGGCTCCTGCCGGAGGATGCGACGGCCGATGGCCCGCTGGACGACGCCCTGGCGGCTGCCATCCATGCCCTGGTGGCGATGACGCCCTCCGCCCTGCTGCTGGTGCAGGCGGAGGATCTGGCCGGGGAGACGGAGGCGGTGAACCTGCCCGGCACGGACCGGGAGCGTCCGAACTGGCGCCGCCGCCTGCCCCTGCCCGCAGGTCCGCTGGCGGCCCTGCCCCGCGCGCAGGCGATCCTGGCAGAACTGCGCCGCCTGCGCGGCTGATCGGTGCGCGACCGCCAGGCCGGGCGCGCTACGCCCCGATGGAGATCACCCGGCGTATCTCGGCGGGCGGCGCTCCGGCAGCACCGGCGGTCGTTCCCGAACTTGCCGAGGCAGCAGAGCCGCTGCCGTGCAGGTCCTGAGGGCCACCGGGGAAGGGCGCCGAAGGTTGATGCGCCGCGTCTGGATGCTGGACGATGGTCCGCCGAGGCAAATCAGCAGCAAGAAGGCGCCGACGATGGTGCATTTTTCCCCTCGAACGAAGAGGCGGAGCATGGTTATGCTGCGCCCATGAAGCGCGGGCCACTCAGAACGCGCATGGCCGAGGAGCGATGGGATGCTTGACCTGGACCGGTTCGCCGACGACTGCCGAGCGGCACTGGCTGAGGATCGAGGCGGGCACCGGGCGGTGCGCGAAGTCGTCGCACGCACGGTGGCCGATCCCAATGCCGTTCTCGCCACGCTCGGCGAGCCGAAGCGGGCTGGCGTGCATAAGCTCTACCATTCGCCCGACCTGACCATCCTGAACCTGGTCTGGGGGCCGAAGATGACGCTCATGCCGCACGACCACCGCATGTGGGCGGTGATCGGCATCTACACGGGCCGCGAGGACAACATCTTCTGGCGACGGCTGGAGGGCGGAAAGGTGGAGGCTGCTGGCGCGAAGGCGCTTGGGGTTGGCGACTGCACGGTGCTCGGCCGCGATATCATTCACTCGGTGACCAACCCGATCCCACGCCTGACGGGCGCGCTTCACGTCTACGGCGGCGATTTCTTCGCCATGGAGCGGAGTGAGTGGGACCCTGAATCACTGGCCGAGAGGCGGTACGACGTGGAGAAGAACATGCGGCTGTTCGAGGAGGCGAACGCAGCCCTTCGCTGAACGCGCAGCATCGGCGGCCGGGCGATGGATGCGCCCGGCCTGCCCGCTGCAAAAGAAGAGGCACGGCCCGGGCGGCTCCTCGCGCGACGATGGAGCCGCTCTGCTGATGCCGGCGCTTCGCGTGGCCAATACGCTCGCAGTCGGCACTGCGGCGCGAGCTGATCCGAATGTCAGGGATGATGAGATATGCAGCCCAACCACGGCGCTGATCGATACAGCGCGTGATCGGCCGGAGAAACATAAGGGCGACCCGGGCGGGGTTCGCTCTTGTGTTCGGAAATGGCGTCCCCTAGGGGATTCGAACCCCTGTTACCGCCGTGAGAGGGGCATGTCTTACTGTCTAAGACTGTATATACATGGCAAAAATCCCCCATAATCCGCCATTTTCTCATCCCGTTTTCCGCCGTTGACGTGGCTTCATGTTGGTTAGATACTGTCTGCGTATCTGTCTGACAGGGCAAGACGGGCATGGCACGCAAGACCGAAGATGCGGCGATCACGACGCGGAAGGACCGGGCCGGCCTCGCGCCCCGCCCCGGCAATCCCTATTGGCGCAGCCTCGGCCGTGGCGAGGCGCTGGGCTACCGGAAGCCCGAGACAGGCGGCGGCGTGTGGGTTGCCCGGTTGCAGAACGACAAGGGGAACTACCGGAAGGCCGTCATCGGCGCTGCCGACGATGCCGAACCATGCGCGACGCCCGGCCTCACCGTCATGGACTTCGGCAAGGCCAGCCGCGCCGCCCATGCCTGGGGCGAACAGCAGCGGAAGGTGGACAGCGGCGAGGCGGCGAGCGCCGCCAAGGCTGCCGCCAAGCCCCTGACCGTCGCCGATGCCATTGAAAGCTACTTCGCCGCCTATGCCCGTGGCCGGACGCGGGGCGGTGGAAAGGGCGCGGATCACGCGATGATGGCGGCGAAGGCACACATCCTGCCCAAGCTGGGCAGCACGCCCCTGGCAAAGCTGACCAATGCGAAGATCACCGCATGGCACGATGCCCTTGCCGACGCGCCGCCTCGCGTCCGCAGTGCGAAGGGAAAGAGCAAGGCGCGCGAAGTTGACATGGATGATGAGGACGTGAAGCGACGCCGCCGCGCATCGGCGAACCGCGTCCTGACCATCCTCAAGGCCGCGCTCAACTACGCCAAGGCGAAGATGGACTATCCGGGGGAAGACACGTGGCGGCACGTGAAACCGTTCGGGAAGGTGGATGCGCCGAAGATCGACTACCTCACCCCTGACGAAATCACCCGCTTCTGCAACGCATGCCCGGCTGACTTCCGCCAGCTTGTCACGGGGGCACTGCTGACCGGCGCGCGATATGGCGAGCTTGCCGCGATGCGCGTGGATGCCTTCGATCCGAACGCGAGCATGATCCACATCCCGCGCAGCAAGAGCGGGAAGGCCCGTCATATCGCGCTGAACGACGAAGGTGTTGCCTTCTTCGAACGGCTGACGGCAGGGCAGCCCGGCAAGGCGCACATGTTCACTCACTTGGTCATGACCAAGCAGGCGACGCGCGACGCCGCCGCCGTGTTCGAGCGCGCCCCGTGGGGCAAGTCGCAACAGGCCCGCCTCATGGCGGCGGCGTGCAAGGCGGCGAGGCTCGGCCGCCTCATTTCCTTCCACATCCTGCGGCACACACACGCTTCGCTCATGGTGCAGCGCGGTGCGGAACTCACCGTCATCGCGGAGCAGCTGGGCCACGCCGATACGCGGGTGACGCATCGGAACTACGCGCACCTTGGCCCGAGCTACGTGAAGGACAGGGTGCGCGCCACGCTGCCCAACATGGGCATCGGCGCAGCCGTGGCGGACAACGTGACGCCGCTGCGGCCGGCGAAGGCATCGGGCGCATGACCTTCACCGCCGATGATGCGCGCGGATGGCTTGCGACCGGCGGCGTGACAGGCGCCGGCACCGCAGATTGCGAAGCCGTGGCTGATCTCCTGAACGCATGGAAGAAGGGGCAGGACGCCCTTTCAGAACTTGACGACATGAACGCCAAGACGAAACTCGCGTTCGATGAGGCCCGCCGCGCCGTGACGACGCTGCGCCGCGAACTTCCAACCGTCCTTGCGCACTTCATGGCCGTCCATCAGACCGGCTCTCTGTTGGGCGGCGATCCCGCCGATATCGTAGCCGAGGGGAAGAAGGTGGCGAACCTTCTCGCAGCGGTGCATGCGGCAGATGTGCGCTGGCCAGAAGTGCCCTTCGTGACCGATTGGCACAATCTGGCGGGCGTGCTGTTGCTGGAATACCAGCGCATCACAGGGAAGGGCAGCACGTCAAAGAACGGCCGAGCCGTTCGCTTCATCCAAGAGGCCCTGTGCGCCGTAGGGGAGGACGTCAGCCTCAGCGCCATCGAAAGCGCCTTTGATGCCCGCAATGGCAAGCCGCCTGCACCCTTCGCAGAGATTGCCGCCCGCAAACGCCATCACTGAGCTTGCGGGCGGACAGCCATGCGCACCGCCGCCATCCTGTCTATCGGCACGGAGCCGGGGGCAAGCCCCGACAAGCCAAGATAGGAGATGCGCAAGTGAGCAAGGCTCGCCTTCTGACCACGACCGCCGACGCTGGGCAGCAGCAGCAGCAGCAGCAGCAGCAGCAGCAAGGCGCCGTAGCCATCGTGAACCCCTATGCCGGACGGTTCATCCCGCTTCCGAAGAACGGGGAACGCTGCCCCATCACGAACCTGTGCCGCGCCAGCCTCTACAACTACGCGGCTCGCGGGCACCTTCGCCTTGTGAAGATCGGCAGCCGCGTCCTGTTGGACGGGGAGCACGCCTTCGCATGGCTGGCGTCGCAGCCCTCGCTTGAAGTGAAGCGCATCCTTCCCGAGACGGCAGCGCGCACCCATGGCGACAGGCCGCAGTCCGCGACGCGCGCCGCCTGACGAAACCGCCGGCTCCCGCCACGTGGCGAGGATCGGCGGCGCCGCTCCCTGTCTCTCGCCCGGAACCCGAGACGATAGGCGCGCGTCACTGGCGCCGCGACGGTGAGTGCTGGCCCGAACTGTGAGGGCTGCGGCCGTGTCGAAAGTTGAAGCAGCCGTTGCCTGGGCGCGGCGGGGCTACCGGGTCTTTCCTGTGCATCCGGACGAAGTTGGCAGGGAGGGCAATGCGCGCCGTGCGAAGAAGCCGATGTGGGAGGGATGGACTTCCTGGGCATCTTCGGATGAAGCGACGATCCGCTCTTGGTGGGGTGCGAACGAGTTCAACATCGGTGTCCTGACAACCGATCTCGTGGTTGTCGATATCGACATGAAGCGCGACCGCGACGGCATGGCGTCGTGGTTCGCACTGTATGGCGGCTTCGATACCCTGACGGTGCGCACGCCCTCCGGCGGGCTGCATCTCTACTACATGGGCGCGAATGTCGCGTTGAACCAAGGCGCGCTTGGCGCCGGCCTCGATATCCGAAGCCATCATGGCTACGTGCTCGCGCCCGGCAGCACGATTGATGGCGTGCCCTATCGTGTCGAGATTGACCAGCCGTTGGCGCATGCGCCGCGCGAAGTCGTGTCGTGCTGCAAGCCGCCGGGCGAGCGCGCGGCGAACGCGCAAGAGATGTTGGTTGATGAGGATGACGCGCGCGCCGTGGCACTCGCGGTTCAGGCCATCGCGGCGACGCCTCCGGCCATCGAAGGGGAGCGCAGCGAAGCAGCCTATAAGCTGGCGTGCAAGGTCCGCGACTTTGGTATCTCGGAAGTCATGTGCCGCAGCCTCATGGCTGCATGGGGCGCCGCCTCCAATGTCGTCGGCGATGATCTTCATAGGCGGATCGGGAACGCCTATGCCTACGCGCAGAACGCCAGTGGGGCGAAGCACCCGGACGTATTGTTCAGCGGGATCACTGTGCCGCCCGCGCCCGATCTGGTGCCGCCCGAAGCTGTCGCGGCCGAACGGGGCGCCTTTGTTGCCCGTGGTGTCCGCCTGCTGTCGCCTGCGGATTGCGCGGACGTGCCGCCCGCCGGCTATGTCGTCAAGCACATGATCGCACCCCGGCAGCATTGCTGCATCTTCGGACTGCCCGGCGCGGGCAAGTCGGTCCTGGCGCCGCATCTGGCCTACGCTGTGGCGCAAGGGCGGCCCGTGTTCGGGCAGCGGACGAAGGCCGGGCCTGTGCTCTACGTCTGCGGCGAAGACGAAACCGGAATGCAACGCCGCATCACGGCACTGCGCGAGCGTCACGGAGACGCGCCGAACTTCCGGCTGGTGGTGGGCTTGCCGTCCCTTCTCGACCCCGCCAGCGGGGGCTTGGCGGCCCTGCAACATATTGTCGAGGAACACCGCCCTGTCTTGATCGTGGTGGACACGCTGGCGGCCGTCTTCCCTGGCCTACAAGAGAACGAACCTGCCGCCATGGGCGGCGCCGTTGCCGCCCTGCGATCTCTCACACGCCACGGGGCGGCAGTCGTCACGGTGCATCATTCCTCGAAAACCGGAGACACCCCGCGCGGGCATAGCGTGTTGAATGGCGATCTGGACTTCTCGGTTCGCGTCGTGAAGGACGACAGCGCGGACGGCCTCGTTGTTGGGCACATGCAGAAGAACCGCCTCGCGCCGTGCGACAGCAGCACTATCGCGTTCCGCATCGAAGGCGCGCCCCTCGGGCGCGACGAAGATGGCGACCTGATCTCCGCGCCCGTATGCACTCCCAGGACCGAAGAAGAAGCGCGCGCCGACAGGAAGGCGAACCTGACGAAGCAGGAAGCCGCCGCCGAGGCGATCATTGTCGAGATGGGCGGGCAGGAACGCGAAGTGCCTATGGACGAATTGATGCTGCGCGCATGCGAGTTCAGCGCCATCAACAAGACCAAGGACGACGCGAACCGAAAGCTTCGCGTGAAGGAAGTCATCAAGCGGCTTCACGACAAAAAGCGCATCTGGATCGGCAAGGCGGGCGGCGTCGAAACCGTCAGATACATGGGCCATGGATACGAGCGCATGGGCGACAAGCCGAAGCCGTGGGAGCCGCCGGCCAACCTGTTCCTGCCCGGTGTCGTGCTGCCCCCGCCCGCGCACGTGCCTTCTATGGCTGAGATGCTGTCCTGAAATCCATGGCAGGGCGTAGCTGCACGTTTTGTCCGAATACCCCTCTCACTCCCCGATCCCCAATCCCCCTCACCCCCGAAACCAGGGTTTTCGGGGATGAGAGAGATCGGGTTGGCGATCCCTTGGGATCACAGTGGGATCGGACTGAGATCGGAGATTGGACATAACGTCGCAAAGCATAGGTGGACGCAATGCCCACACAAGTCCGCCATAACAGAGCCCCGACATAATGTATAATTCGCTGCTCAATGTCCTATGAGGCGGCTTAGGGAAAATAAATATTTCTGTATCAATGGACATCAGTGCGTGCAGATAGACAATAAGACGCGCACAGACCTCGAAATTGCTCGATTATGCCGCCTGCTAAGGCGCTAGTTCTTCTTGACGCGCTCTTATTTATTCGTATTTCATCGGCTTCATGATCGCATTCGACCACCATTCACGGCCTTCGCCCCCGGCGGCTCCCGTGCCCTCTCGGCATTCGGGACTGCCGGCGCGCCCCGCCGTGATGGGCCAACAGCCGGGGCGCAGCGCCCGGCGGGAGGTAGCGCCGTGACCTATCCGCCCCCTCCGGTGCCGATGCCGGACGCTGCGCCGATCCCTGCGGCGCCTCGGAAGCGCGGGCGCCCGCCGGGCGCGAAGAACGTGGCCACCAAGATCGCGGAGGCGGCTGCGCGTGCCGCCTTGGATGGCATCACGCCCGATGGCGGCCCGGCCAGCGCAACCGCCCTGACGCTGCTGCAAACGCTGTATCGAGACGCACGCCTTCCTATCGAAGTGCGCATGCGGGCGGCTGCGCTGGCGGCACCGCTGGAAAGCCCCAAGCCGGCCACGACGCCCGCGCCTCCGAAGCACTTGGCGGACTTGGCGCGTCGCCTTGACGAAGCCTGGGCACGCACCGGCCGGGCGCAGGCTGCGCCTGCCGACCCCGATGAAGCCGAAGCACCCATCGTTGAAGACGCGAAGGCGGCTGCGGATCGGGCATGGCTGCGGGAGCTTTTGTCGTGATCCGCGCCTGTATCTGTCCTGCAAACTGTCTGTCTTGGCCATTCGATGCCGCCAGCGCACCAAACCATCGAACAATATAGATTTTTCGAAACCGCGTTATCGCCCTGATACGGAGGTATGCCCATGACCGACACTGTTCCGACCATCGCGACGGCCGCCACCACGGCAGCGGAGGAAGATGCGGAAATCGTCGCCTTCATCGCCAAGCACCGCGAGCGGGCGGCAGAACTTCGCGACAGGCTCACCGCCGAGCCGATCAATGCACTCGGGCGCCGGAAGCTGCGCGCCGATATCGCCGAGGCCGAGGCCGCGATTGAGGATGGCGAGGAAGCCCGCGCCGCGCTCCGGCCTCGCCTGGACGCGGAACGCGCCGAGGCAGCCTATCAGCGCGCCCGCGATGTCCATGAAGCCGCACTCCGCGACGTGGAAGCCATCGCGGCGCAGGCGCAGCGCATCGGGGAAGTGGCGCAATGGCTGGCCGGCGCCATTGCGACCACCGCCGCGAATATCGAGCGCGTCGCCCATGTCGCGAACTTGCCGCACGAGATGATCTTGCCGGGTGCCCAGCGGTTCGCCGAACACATCGTCGGGCGCTTAGTGCATGCGGGCGTGCTGGAAGTTGATCTTCCATGGCACCTACAGGCACAGGCTGGCGAATACGTCCCCGGCATCGGCAGGACCGAGGCGCGCACCACGGAACAGCTTCTTGCAACGGACATGGGCGACGCGGTGCAAACCCTCGCACTCGCGGTGAAGGCGCATGCGCCGCGCTCGCCCATGCAGCACGCCAACGCCATGGCGGAGCGGGAAGCGCGGCGCCAGCGGGAGGCGGACGAACTGCGGAAGCCCCTGCCCAAGCTGCCGGCGCCGCCGCCTGTCGAGTTCCGTTCGGCACGATGAAGCTGCGCGGCGCGCCGTGCCGTCCGGCGCGCTGTCGCGGAGGCCCCGCCCGTCCGGAACCGGGCGGGGCTGCGTGCGGCGCAATCCATTCTCCGGAGGGTCAAGCCAATGTCCTACTTCCATCGCCAGCGTGTGCCGCAGGATGACTTGGCGCAGATGTTCGAACGGATGCAGCCGCGCAGTCAGGATGCCGCCCGGCACTTCCTGCTTGACGGCATCATGCAGCTATTCGAGGCGGTTTCGGTGATGCGCATGAAGATGGACGCCATGCCTCATGCGCGCCTGTCCGACATCGGCGCAGCATCGGCAGTGCGCGAAGCCTACGTTGCCATCAACGCCGCAGCGCGCGACTACAACGCGATGTGCCAGCGGGCAGCGGACTACCAGCGCACTCCCGGCCTTCCTGCCGACTGGATCAGGTGGGCTGGTGATCGGCTCCGCGAAGCGCATCATCACATCATCGAAGCGCAGGCGCGTTGCGCGCGCGTCGCCGGCATCCCGAGCCTGCCGCCCGGCCCGCCGAACATACTGGACAGGCTCGCCCCACCGGCCCGCCAGCACGCTCCGGCGGCATCTGGTCAGGGCGATATGCGGTCCCTGGCGGATATGCTTCGGTGAACGGCACCACGCACGGCACGCGCCGCCCGCACCGCGCCACGGGACAGCCGCGCGGGCGCCCGCGCGGCGCCACCGGCACAGTGGGTTGGCGAACGCGGCATTGGCTCATTTGCTTCGGACTTCACGAAGCGATGCGCCTCCCACCGGCCGGCGCAAAGACGGCAGCCGCGCTGCAACGCGCCATCGCGGCCGGCATCGCGCCAGAACTTCCGCGCGGGAATGCGCGCACCGGTCGGCCGCGTGGACGGCCGCCCAAGTCCTGCATCATGGAGGGGCAACCCGATGTCCGATGATCTTCCGAGCCTCGCCGCGCGGCTCTACCCGACGCACGGCTCGGCTCCCGCGCCTTCCGCGTCCGCAGCGGCGGCAGCCGAGCCGCGCCAGTCCGTCGCCGATCCTGCCGCCGGCCACGCGCCCGGCGCTGCGAAGCCGGCGGCGCCGGGCGAACCTTGGAGCCGGTGGGGAAGCGAGCGCCCCGACGCGCTGCCGGCGCAGCCCAAGGGCGTGCCGCCGGAGCCTCCGGCAATCGAGGGGGCTGCCCGGCTCTACGCGGCGCCGATCCGCGCCGAGGATGCGCAGCGGATCATGGACGTTCCGTCCAATGAGGCCGAGGCGGACGCCATGGGGTTTCGTGTGGACGATGCTGCCAAGGCAGAACGTCGCGAAGCTGCCGGTGCAATGGCAGAGGCGCAGCTATCGAGCGCCGAAGCATCGGCGGCATGGGCGTGGGGGCAGCGCGCCGCCCATCCCAGCTACCAGCCGCCGACGCGGGAAGCCGGCGAGGCGGCGCTCAAGGCAACCTGGGGGAAGGACTACGCGGCAAACCTCGCCACGGCACAGGCGTTCATGAAGGCGCTCTACGCTCGCAGCCCGGCCATCCGCGACCACGTGACCAGCACCGGCCTATCGAACGATCCGGCCTTCGTCCAAGCGGTGTTCGCGGCGGCGCGGCGACGCGCACGGTAGCTGCCTCTCGCTTCGCGGGGGCGCTGCGGCGCGCATCCGCTCCGCGTGCCGTGCCGCTTGCTGCGCCTCGCCCGGCCCGGCACCGGCCCGGCCGTGCTGCCCGCGCGCGGCGCCCGACCACCCTCCCCCTCGATCTGCCGCGACCCCACCCCTGGGGGCCGGCGACCACCCGCCCGCCTTTCTGCACAGACAGCACTCGCAAGTCTTGATGCCGTGTGCAGGGCATTCCCTGCCCCACCACGTCCACAGTGGACGAAATGCACGAAGCGCCCGGCCCGCCACCCGCCATCGCCAAGCCTGGTTGGACAAAATGGCGCGGTGCATGTGGCGTGTATTCTGGCCCGGATACTCGGCGCGCCCATCCCGCACGCCAGCCCCACCACGCCCTTGCTGCAAAAATTGCGCAATGTCCGAAGGCACTATCCTATCCCGCCTGACACCTCGGGGCGTTGCCACGTCGCCGAGCCGCACGAGGTGTTACCTCGATACGGGGGGCGGCCATCGTGTCTGACTGGCACCCCTCGCACGTGCTACACTTTCCGCACACGTATCGGAGTGGACATGCCGACTTGGCTTACTACGCTTCTGTCCTTCGCTGGCGCCCTGGTGACGCTGTTTATCGGCCTCGTCGGCTGGCGCATTCAGTTGATTGGCAAGCGCCGCACCGAACTCGCCGAAGAAGCCCTTCTCGCCGTCGCGCAGGCGGTGGATGCAGTGAAGGCCATTCGCAGCCCTGCCACGTGGTCGCATGAGCAAGAAGCGGTGCGGAAGGAAGCCGGCAACGCGGTAGATCAGAAGGTGCCGGGCGAGGTGTATCGTGTGACGCTGTGGCGCATCGGCGAGAATCGCGAGAAGTTCAACGCGCTGCGCAAGCTGCAACTTCTGTGTCGCTACCACTTCGGCGACGACGCCGCCCGCCCCTTCGACAAACTTCATGCGCAGGTTCATCACGTCGCACTCGCAGCGAACATGGCCGCAGCAACGGCCCGAGATGAGCCGGAGAATCTTGTATCTTTGCGCCGTGAGATGAAGTGGGAGGCGGCCATATGGGAAGGCTATGGGCAGCCCGATGACGTGGCAGACAAGGTGGATGCCGCTCAGCGCGACCTTGAAGCGATCCTCGCGCCGCACCTGCGCGCCGATGCCGCCTTGCTGCCCATCGCGGGAGGCTGGCGCCGGGTTGCAGCTAGGCTGGCGTTCTGGCGGAAATCGGCCCGGAGCTAGATTCGCCAGCGTTCATCGCGCGGGGTGTGTTCTACACCACGGTAAGGCGCCATCTGCGTTTCCATGATGCTGTTCGCAATCCAGAGTGCTTCGTCGCGGTCAAGATGGCCGAGCGTATCGGGATGCTGTTCGAGATAGGCTTGCGCCGTGTCCGTCAGTTCGTGCGCCGCATAGCCGTCGCGCCGGAGTATCATCACTGGGCCGCGAAGGTGCGCGATGACCTTCTTGTATCGGAGGCCGCGCACGACGGGGTGGTTGCTCTGCACTGTGATCGGGTGGAAGGCTGTCGAAGGGAACATTGACACAAGCGCGGCCTCTTCCTTCGTCAGCCCGCGCAACACCTCGCCCATCTCGGCGACTTCGCGCGCCTGCTTCCGCGCGGCTGCGATGCGCCGCGCGCCGGCACCGAATAGGCTGATGACGGCCATCGCCCCGCGCACAAACAGTCCCGACAGGCCGACGATAAACGCGGCCCAAATCCAACCCCGATTCTGTTCGATCACACTGGCAGCGCCGGGCGGCGTCATAGACGCAGGGAAGTAGAGAAGCGCGGCGCTTGCGAAGGCGATGAACAGAAGAACGCGCACGTCGCCGATGATGCCGAGTGCGGTGTCGAATGCGTCCTTCATGCCGTCACGGCCGCCAAGCTACAGACACACGACCACCGTGCGCACCACGTCAATCGCCGCCGCGAGTGCGGTAGGAAGCCAGGTCTTCGGGCGTGATTTCGCTCGCGGGCACCAAGCGGTAGTGCCGTTCTTCTGCGACCTTCACCATGCCGTCTTCAAGCGTCAGTTCGAACATTGCGATAAGGTCGTTGCCGATGAACTGCGCCGACACAGGACGGCATGTCAGGTCGGGAAATTTTTCGTCGCAGCACGCGATGTCCTGCTTCGTCTGGACTACTGACAGCTTATCGTTGCCGCCCTTCGCCTGGACGGGAACCACGAACTGTTGCCCCTTGCGGTCCAAGGCAACGTAGATTTCGTCGATCTCGATTTGCCCGACGCCCTTGACGGAAGTGCGCAGGTGGTTCTGTAGCGAGTAGGCGACCACGCCCATGAACACGTCGATAAGGCGGTTATAGCGCACCTTGGCGAGTAGGGCCTGTTCGTCAGACAGCGCGTATGCGGCGATGATTTCCGGCGTTGCATCGGGGATCTTTACCGCGACCAAGTTCGGGTTCGGCGCGATGACGTTGAGCGTCACAAGCTGGAACTTATATCGGCCCTTTCCCGCGCCTTGGATCACCCATGTCTGCCCCGCCGGTTGTGTATCCAAGATCGCTTGTGAAAGCCCGCTGCGGTAGCGCGCGTCGTAAACAGGATCGGCGAAGTTCTTCGGAGGGTCGATGCCGAGTTCGGCGACAGCGCGTCGAATGCTGTCGAGTTCGAAGGGTATCTCGACCATGCCGGGCTTGAACGCGCCGTAGTTGCTATCAAAGAAAATGTGTTTCAGGAGCCGCTGATAGCGCCGCTTCTCCGCACTCGTGACCTTCTTAGCCATTCGAAACCGCCGCCAGCCGCGCGGCCTCGATATCGTTCTGTTTGCGCTTCCTTGCGCCGCTCTTCATCGTGCGACGCCCGATCACCACCTCTTCGCCGAAGTGCGACGCGGCCCCTTCCATGCCCATCGTCAGAAGCGCGGGATCGCCGAGCGCCATGGCTTCCGAGCACCGCACGGGCTTCGCGCCGAGCGCAGCCATGACGGCGGACGCGACGGCGCGCGCCAGCGGCGGCGGCACCGCGTTGCCGATCTGTCTGGCGCCGTGCCACTTCGTCGCGTGGAAGCGGAACCAGTCGGGGAAGCCGTGCAGGCGCGCCATCTCGCGCACCGTGACAAGGCGAGGCAGCGCATAGTGTATCGGGCGCGGCGAGGTGAAGGCGCCGCGCTCGGCGTCCGTGCCGGCGCGTAGGGTGTTGCTCACGCCATCGGCGGGCAGCTTGAACAAGCGGCTGATCGGTTCCACGTCGCCGCCCCTCGTCTCGGCGAACCGGCGGCGGGAAATCACCGTGTGTTCTGTCCGCATGCTGGACGTGAGCACGGCCGCATCCCATTCGCGCGGATGCCCGAAGAACCACGCATCGTTGGCAAGGCAGCGGGCGAGGCGGGCATATGCACTCGGTTCGCCCCACGCGGCGGCGTCCAGGCGAAGCGCATCGGTATCCGACAATTCGGCGAACCGCTCGGCGTCGGGGAGGTCGCCGAGCGCATCCGCGCACGACGGTCCCGGCGGCGCGTGCAGCGAAGCGCCCTTGCCGGCGCGCCGCGTGCTCGGCGTCGGGTAGGACGGGCACCGCTCACCGCGCCGCACACCCATGAGGAAGAGGCGGTGCCGATTCTGCGGGACGCCGTGCTCGGCCGCGTTCAGCACCTTCCAAGGCTGGCGGACTTCGTAGCCGGCGGCGGCGAACGCCGATACGAGTTCGTCTAGGAAGCGGCGGTGCTCCCCGACCGTCAGCCCCTTCACATTTTCGAAGACGAACGCACGTGGTTCAAGTTCGCGCACGATACGGACGAACTCGCGGACCAAGCCGTTGCGCGGATCGTCAAGGACGCGATGCCCTATAAGACTGAAACCCTGACACGGCGCACCGCCGAAGACGACATCCACCGTCCTATTGCCGATGCCAGCGGCAAGGCGAAGCTCGGCTCCCGTCACGCGCGAAATGTCGCGTGCAAAGACAGCGCAGTGCGGAAAGTTGAAGGCGTGCGTCGCCGCGTGGATGGGGTCTTTCTCCACGGCCGCCACTACGTCGAAACCGGCCTGTTCGAAGCCCAAGCTCATGCCGCCCGCGCCCGAGAACAGGTCGATACCGATTGGCCGTGCGCGGACGCGCGCCGATTCGCTCCGATTCGTCATGTTCGGAGACTACCCTCTAGCGGCGGGATTTACAGGGCGTTTCAGGCCGCGAGGAAGCGCCGCAGCCGGGCGGCTAGCTTGTTCATCTGGCGCGTCTCGCATTCCCATACGGTCGCGACGGACCATCCGGCCCTGCGAAGGGCGGCGGCCTTGCGCGCGTCGCGGGCGCGGTTCGCGGCGATCTTCGGCCCCCAATACTCGATACGGCTCTTCGAAGGGCGGCCGAGCCGGCACCCTTCGTGACCGTGCCAGAAGCAGCCGTGAACGAAGATCGCCTTGCCGTGGCGAGGGAGCACGATATCGGGAGTGCCGGGCAGGTCGCGGCGATGCAGGCGGAAGCGGTAGCCCATCGCGTGCAGCATGCGCCGAACGACAAGCTCGGGCGCGGTGTCCTTGCCGCCGACAGCGGCCATGAGCCGGCTGCGCGCTTCGGGCGTGAGGCGGTCAACCATTCCGGTGCGGCGACGCGCCTAGCTGGCGACGCTGGCGAGTGCCGCCTTGCGCTTCGCCTCGAACTCAGCGACGGCTTCCTCGAACGGCCGGGCAGGGTTCGCCAGCGGCCTGACCATCATGAGGGACGGCTTCCGGCGGACGTAGTAGCCGCCCTTCATCACGGCCAGCCATCCCGACAAGCCCTGCGCGGCAAGGGCGCGCTCCGCCTCGCTCACTTCCTCCGGCGACGGGTCCGTGTGCCGGCCCATGGTCACGTGGCGGCCGTCCGTCCCGAGCACGATCCATCGGGTTTCGAGGGCGGCGCGTTCCACGTCAGACGCCCGCCAGCGCGAGGGCGGCCGAACCGTTGCGCTCGCGCTGTTCCTCATTGGCGACGCGCACCCAATCGCGCGCCGCGTCCCCGTAGTCTTCGGGCCAGTGCGGATCGAAGGCGCTCCGCTGCCACGCCTTCGTCATCGGGTTCCACACTTCCACGGACCACCCGCCGATAACCACCGGCTGGTAGAGCCGGTGTTCCCAATTCATCGGCTGCCGTTCGCTGGTCATGAGGCGCCTTCCGGACTGACGGTTGCGGGGGTGAACTTCGCGGCGAATCCACAAGGAATCATATCGGAATCTGCGGTGCAAGCGGCACGTCGCGGCCAGATGGCAACGCGGTGCCGCCCGCCTCAAGGTCGCGCATCGTGCCAAGTTCGCAGACTGGCCCCCCGGTGATCCCGCCTTCCCGGCCACCAGTGCTTGCCGTGACAAATTGTGCAGACAGGGCCGGCGCGTCCCGAGTGGCGGAACCGCGACAAATCGTAGGGGATCGGCGCAGGCTGTATGGCACCGCCCCGGCATGGCAGAGCGCCCGTGCAGCCCGGCGACGCGCACCGCTACTGCCTACCTCTATCTGTCCGGTTTGCTGTCTGAGTTAGACAGAAACCCGGACAATCCGTCCAAACCAGCAGCTAAGTGCTTGATTTGAAATGGCGTCCCCTAGGGGATTCGAACCCCTGTTACCGCCGTGAGAGGGCGGTGTCCTAGGCCTCTAGACGAAGGGGACCCAGACAACCCGCGGCGCCGTAGCGTCGTGAGGCCCGCTCATTAGCGTCCGGGCTGGATCGGATCAAGCGGCCCGGCGGAGGTTTTTCGCGCCGCCTCCGCCGCCGGCCTCCGGCCTTCGCGGCAGGCGGCAGAACAGTGCCGCACGTTGTCCCAGTCACGCGCCCACTTCTTCCGCCAGGCGAAGGGCCGGGCGCAGCGGGCGCAGGTCTTCTGCGGCAGGTTCGGCTTGTGGTGCGCCATCACTCGGCCGCGCGCAGCTCGCCCACCACGCGGCCGCGGCCGGGCTCCAGCAGCAGCAGCCGCTCCGTCCCATCCGGCCGCGCCACCAGCACGGCAATGCGACCTTCCGCCGCGGCCACGGACAGCATCCGTGTGCCCGCCGGTTGCCCGAGCGAGGCCGGCGGCAGCGCAACCTGAACGGCCGCGCCGCCCATGCGCTGGACGAGAACCACAACCAGGCCCACCGTGCCGAGCACGATCAGAACCCCCATCACGCCGACCAGCCATTTGAGCGCCGCCACGCAACCTCCCCTTCCACCGGACCACCGCTCACGCGAAACGCGCGAGATCTTCGCCCTACCCGACGCGGCCGGCCTGCATGCCGGCCGCTTCCTGACGGATGCGATAGGCGGGCCGTCGCAGTCCCGGGTCAAGCCTCTCATCGAAGCCGGCCAGGCCAGCCGCGGCGGCGTGCGGGTGCAGGAGGAGAACCCAGGCAGCCCGTTGCATCCGAAGGCCACGCAGAACGCCGCGCCCCCCGGCCGCGCAGCATCAGGCGTTGGGATGCGCTTTTCCCGGCAAGGGGCGCCATCGGCATAGGACCTTCCTTGCCTGCCCATCGGCAGAATTGACTGGCGACGCAACGAGACATGTTTCACGAAGGGACGCCGAGGCAACCGGAAAGGAGCTGTCATGACCCGGGCAAGACCCACGCCACTTTCCGACCTTGATCTCCACGCCATCGTGGGCGGGGCGGCTGTGGGCGGCAGCGCTGGGGCGGATACGATCAATGGCGGCAGCGGGAATGACGTGCTGCTCGGCCGGGCCGGCGACGATGCGCTGCACGGCGATTCCGGCAACGACCGGCTGGATGGCGGCAATGGCGACGACGTTCTCCTGGGCGGCTCAGGCCATGACACGCTGCTGGGAGGCCAGGGCAACGACCTGTTGAGCGGCCACAGCGGCAACGACCTGATGTACGGCCATGCAGGCAACGACACGATGCAAGGTGGTTCGGGCTCGGATCGCCTTTTCGGCGGTGCCGGACATGACGAGATCGATGGCGGAGACGGCAATGACCTCATCTGGGGCGATGCCGGGGATGACAGCCTGAGCGGCGGCTCCGGCAATGACGAGATGGGCGGCGGCTACGGCAACGACACCATCGCGGGGGGGCCGGGGAACGACCTGATCTCCGGTGATGCCGGGCGCGACAGCCTGCTGGGCGGCAGCGGCAACGACACGCTTCTGGGTGGCGATGGCTTGGACACGCTGATCGGTGGACCTGGCGACGACTATCTGGATGGCGGCGCCGGTTGGGACAAGTATTTCTGGAGCGTCGGCGACGGCAACGACACGGTGGTCGGCAGTACCCTGGCCGATGGCGACATGCTTTACATCGATGCCCCCCCGGGCGAGCCGCCGATCACGGTCGAGGAATTGATCGCCGGACTGAAATTCGACGAGCTCAACAGCTCCGCCACGCTGTTCGTGACGGACAATGCGGGAGAGAAACGCTACGCCACGGATTGGAGCGGGCTCACGTTTACAGATGGCACCTTCCTGAAGATCGAATCCGGGACGCTGACGATTCGTGGCGAGACGATCCGCTTCATCAACCTCGATGGCATCTACCTCGGCCCAAATTCCAAGGTGGTGTGAGCCAGCCCGCCTGTTTCGCCCGGCCGAGGGATAGCGCGGCGCGCTTGCGTCGGTCCCCGAAGTGCGAAAGGAGGCTGGCCGATCCATCCAGGCCGGCTCGGCTTTCGCGGCGTGTCGCGGCGGCGGCCACCCAATCCGCGGCGCGGATCTCGCCCGCCGCGCGGCCGGTCCTGGCATCCAGGAACAGCACGCGCTCGGAGCCATCCGGACGTGCTACCAGCACGGCGAAGCGACCCTCGGCGCCGGCCAGTGACAGCATCCGTGTGCCGGCAGGGTGGCCGAGTATCGCCGACGACTCCGCACCACACGGCGTGCCGCCCTTGCACTGGACGGGAATGCAAGGCAGGCCCACCGTGACCGGGACGATCAACACCCATCAACCCCGACGAATCCCTTGGGCGCCGCCACGCAAACCCCCCTCCCCGACCCGGCCACCGGGTCCACCCATGAAATCCTGGCGCCGCCGGAGGCTGCTGGTCTGCGTGCCGACCGCTTCCTGACCGATTCGCTGAGCGCGGCGACGAATGGTCTCTCACGCTCCCGGGTCAAGGCTCTCATCGAAGCCGGCCAGGCCAGCCGCGGCGGCGTGCGGGTGCACGACCCGGCGGAGCCGGTGAGGCCGGGTGAAGTGTACGCCCTGCGCCTGCCGCCGCCGGAAGATGCGGTGCCGCAGCCGCAGGACATCCCGCTGACCATCCTGTTCGAGGACCGGCACCTCATCGTGCTGGACAAGCCCGCGGGCCTGGTCGTCCACCCCGCCCCCGGCAATCGCGACGGCACACTGGTGAACGCCGTGCTGGCCCATGCGGCGGAGGATCTGACGGGAATCGGCGGGGAGAAACGGCCCGGCATCGTACACCGGCTGGACAAGGACACCTCCGGCGTCATGGTCGTGGCCAAGTCCGAACGCGCCCATACCGCGCTGTCCGAGGCTTTCGCGAATCGGGACCTGGACCGGGAATACCTGGCGCTGGTCTGGGGGCTGCCTCATCCGACGGCCGGCGAGATCACCGGCGATATCGGCCGGCATCCGATGGACCGGAAGCGGATGGCCGTGGTCACCCGCAACGGCAAGCATGCGCTGACCCGCTACGCCACCGAACGCGCCTTCGGCACCGGCTGCGCCCTGCTGCGCTGCCGCCTCGCCACCGGGCGGACGCATCAGATTCGCGTGCATCTGGCGCATGTCGGCCATCCGCTGGTCGGCGACCCGGTCTATCTGCGCCGAATCCCCGCCGCGGCCCGTAACCTTTCCGGCCCCCTTCGCGAAATGCTGATGGCGTTTCCGCGGCAGGCTCTGCATGCGGCGACGCTGGGTTTTCGTCATCCGGTCACAGGTGAGGCGCTATCCTTCAGCGCCGCCCTGCCCCCGGACATGGCGGGATTGCTCGCGGCGCTGGGTAGAGATGTTACAGACAGGTAACCGAACGTAAACCTACCTTGCAGGTCGGGTTTTTCTTGATCCCGTGCCGCGATCGATCTAAGACTCTCGCAAGCCAATGTTGGGCGGGTGCCGCTTGCGCCCCCCGGCCCCGGAATCCTCCGGGGCGGGACCGCCCCTCCATCCATCACCCCGTCGTGACCGGGGTGTGTATGGAAAGGGAGGGCCCGGCCAGCGTTGGCAGAACAGCACAGCCGCCATGAGCCCCGCCGTCACGGGGGGCGTCAGGCGACCGAGGAGGCAGTTCTCACCATGGCTTCCACTTTGAGCATCCCGATGGCACCCGAGGGTAACCTCTCCCGGTACCTGCAGGACATCCGCAAGTTCCCGATGCTGACGCCGGAGGAGGAGTACTCCCTGTCGAAGCGTTGGAAGGACGAGGGCGACGAGCCCTCCGCCCATCGTCTTGTCACGTCGCATCTCCGTCTCGTCGCCAAGATCGCCATGGGCTACCGCGGCTATGGCCTGCCGGTCGGCGAGCTGATCTCGGAAGGCAATGTCGGCATGATGCAGGCGGTCCGGCGCTTCGACCCGGAGCGTGGCTTCCGTCTGGCAACCTATGCCATGTGGTGGATCCGCGCGGCGATACAGGAATACATCCTTCACAGCTGGTCGCTGGTGAAGATGGGGACGACTGCGGCCCAGAAGAAGCTGTTTTTCAACCTCCGCCGGCTGAAGGGCCAGATGGCGGCGCTGGAGGAGGGCGATCTTCAGCCTGAGCAGGTCGAGAAGATCGCGCGCGTGCTGGCGGTGCCGGAGGCGGATGTGATCTCCATGAACCGCCGCCTCGCCTCGCCCGACAACAGCCTGAACGCCCCCGTCCGCGCCGATAGCGACGGCGAGTGGCAGGACTGGCTGGTGGATGACGGCGACAGCCAGGAGACCGAGCTGGCGGAGCGGGAGGACATGTCCAACCGCCGAGAACTGCTCGGCGAGGCGCTGAAGACGCTGAACGACCGGGAACGCCACATCCTGATCGAGCGGCGCCTGAAGGACGAGCCGACGACGCTGGAGGAACTCTCCCAGCAGTACAACATCAGCCGCGAGCGGGTGCGCCAGATCGAGGTGCGCGCCTTCGAGAAGCTGCAGAAGAGCATGAAGACGCAGATCGTCGAACGACGCCTCGGCGCCGCCTGATCCGGCAAACCGTCGAAGCATCAAGCCCCGCGCCGCCCGGCGCGGGGCTTTTTCGTGTCTGGATGCAGTGCGGAAAGGGTGGAAGGGCGGGGCCAATTCGGCGTGCAATCAGGAACTTCCCCCTCGGAACGGCCTTCCTGTCCCACGCACGCTCACCGCAGGACCCTTCGCCCAGGCCATGCCCCCTGATCCCCCGCCCATTGCTCCCTTTCACCGGGTGGAC
The DNA here is from genome assembly GCF_019029495.1 of Falsiroseomonas oleicola. GTDB lineage: Bacteria > Pseudomonadota > Alphaproteobacteria > Acetobacterales > Acetobacteraceae > Falsiroseomonas > Falsiroseomonas oleicola. Next base: position 243,538 of record NZ_JAERQM010000004.1, on the reverse strand, counting down.
CGGCCGAACGCGCCGATGGGACGGGAGGATGTGTTCTTCGCTGCGATCGAGATGACGCGGATGCCGATGGTCGTCTCGGACCCCAACCAGGACGACAACCCGATCGTCTTCGCCAATCCCGCCTTCCAGAAGCTCACCGGCTATACGGCGGAGGAAGTTCTGGGCCGCAATTGCCGGCTGCTGCAGGGGCCGGACACCGATCGGGCGACCGTCAGCCAGATCCGCGAGGCCATCGCCACCCGCACCGACATTGCGGTGGAGGTGCTGAACTACCGCAAGGATGGCACCCCCTTCTGGAACGCCCTGTTCGTCAGCCCGGTCTTCGGCAGCGATGGCAGCCTGCTGTATTTCTTCGGCAGCCAGCTCGACGTCACCCGGCGGCGCGAGGCGGAGGAGGCGCTGCGCCGCACCCAGCGGCTGGAGGCGCTGGGCCAGCTCACCGGCGGGGTCGCGCATGACTTCAACAACCTGCTTCAGGTGGTCGTGGGCTCGCTGGAGGTGATGCGGCCGCTGGTCGAGCAATCCGGCAATCCCCGCGTGCTGCGGCGGCATGAGGGGGCGCTGGAAGCCGCGCGGCGCGGCGCCATCCTGACCCGGCAGCTCCTGGCCTTTGCCCGGCGGCAGCGGCTGGAGGGTCATCCCGTCGATGTGAACGAGTCGCTCCGCGACTTGTCCGAGCTGCTCTCTCGCGCCTTGGGGGGCCTCCGGCTGCGCCTGGACCTGGCGCAGGCCCTGCCGCCGGCACGGCTGGATATCGGCCAGTTGGAGGCAGCCCTGGTGAACCTGCTGCTGAATGCCGGCGCGGCCATGTCGGGTCGCGGCGAGGTGGTGATCTCCACCCGCCACCGGGCGATGATCGAGGGTTCGGAGGTGGAGCCGGGGCCGGATGGCTTTGTCGAGCTCGCCGTGACCGACACCGGCACGGGCATTCCCGCGGCGATCCTCGACCGGGTGACGGAGCCGTTCTTCACCACCCGCGATGTCGGCCAGGGCTCCGGCCTTGGCCTGGCGCAGGTCTATGGCTTTGTGCGGCAATCCGGCGGCCATCTGCGGATCGACAGTGAGGAGGGCCGTGGCACCAGCGTGCGCCTGTTCTTCCCGGCTCTGCCGGAGGATATGGCACTGCCCGCGCCGGCGCCCCGCGCCGGACAGGATGCCAGCGCCGAACCGCCGGGCCAGGGCGAGCAGATCCTGGTGGTGGATGACAACCCCGAGGTGCTGGACCTGGCAGCAGGCCTGCTTGCCGATCTCGGCTATCAGGTGGCGACCGCCACCGATGGTCCCTCCGCCCTGCGCCTGCTGTCCGATGCGGCGCGGCACTTCGACCTGCTGTTCAGCGATGTGGTGATGCCGGGCGGATTGAATGGCATCACTTTGGCGCGGGAGGCCCGGCAGTTGCGGCCCAGCCTGCGGGTGCTGCTGTCCACCGGCTTCGTCGATCCAAGGGACGAGGCGGCCAGCGGCGGCATCCGTCCGCATGGCTTCCCCGTGATGCAGAAACCCTACCGGCGCGGCGAGGTGGCGCGACGCATCCGCCGCGCTTTGGAAGGCAACAGCGCCAAGGAGGGCTGAGAAGCGCGCCATCAGCCAGGGCGATGTCCCGTATCCGGGGGCTGGATTGGACCTGGCGCGCCGGGATGCCCATCCTCCCCACTACCAGGAAGGAGTCCCCGCCATGTCCACAACGCTTGAGACCCGGCCCCAGGCCGCGCCCTATACCATCGCCCCCGAGGCCCGCATCGGCCATGTGCATCTGAAGGTCGCCGAGCTGGAGCGCAGCCTGGGTTTCTGGCGCGACCTGATCGGGCTGGAGGTGCAGCAGCGCATCGGCGACCAGGCCGTGTTCCTCTCGGCCGGCGGCTACCACCACCACATCGCGCTCAACACCTGGGAAAGCGCCGGCGGCAGCCCGCCCGGCTTCGGCACCACCGGCCTGTACCATGTGGCGCTGCTGTATCCGGACCGGCCTGCTCTGGCCCGCGCGCTGAAGCGGCTGGCGGAGGCCGGCTGGCCATTGGAAGGCGCCAGCGACCATGGCGTGTCGGAGGCGCTGTATCTGCGCGATCCGGACGGCAATGGCGTGGAGCTGTATCGCGACCGCCCCCGCGCGGATTGGCCGATGGGCGCCGATGGCAAGCTGGCCATGTGCACCAAGCGGCTGGACTTGCGGGCGCTGCTGGCCGAGGCGGGCTGACCAGCTACCCCCGGCCTCCACCCCTGAGCGCCGCAAGCGACGCTGCGACCAGCAACGCGGCCGCGCCCAGGTAGAGCCACACGGCCGGCACCAGCGGCAGCAGCACCCCCGCCACCAGCGGCCCGACCCCCGCGCCGATATCCCGCCAGGTGGCGAGGCGGGCCAGCGCCGCCACCCTTTCATCGGCCGGCGCCCGGGCCGCCGCGACCGGCGCGGGCAGCGGCTGCAACAACCCGCGCAGCCCCACCACCAGCAGGCTGCCGATCCAGAGCCAGCCGAGCCCGATCACCGCCAGCCCCGCCGCCGATCCCAGCGAGACCGCCAACAGCAGCGGCGCCGCGCCAAACCGTTCCGCCAGCCGTCCGGCCGGCGGGCCGAGCAGCACCTCCGCCAGGTAGCGGGCCGACAGCGCCGCGCCGGCCGCCAGCGCCGCCCCCTGCGGCAGGGCGGCGGCGGCGAGGAAGGCGAGGCCGAGCACGAACAGCCCATCCAGCGCCAGGCCCTGGATGAAGGACCAGATGTCGAGCGGCTTCGGCAGCGCGAAGCGCGGCCCGCCGGCCTTCAGCCGCGCCCCCTCCCCGCCCGGCAGCCGCAAGGCGAAGGGCAGCGCCACCAGCGACAGCAGACCGAGCCCCAGGAACACCACGCGCGGCCCCGCCAGCTCCGCCACCACCGCGCCGGCCAGCAGGCCGAGCATCGGCCCGCTGGCGATGATGGCGCGCGACACGCCGCTGCGCCGCGCGGCGCCGGCGGTCTCGGCGGTGGCCAGGGCCTGGGTGGCGATGTTCATCGCGGCGAAGGACAGGCCCCAGAGCAGCCGCGCCGGCAGCAGCCACCAGACGCCGGGCAGGAAGGCGTAGCCCGCGGTGGCGCAGGCGGCGCCGAGCACCGCCAGGATGCAGGCGTTGCGTGGCCCCGACCGCTCGTAGAAACGCGCCACCCAGCCATAGCCCAGGATGCGCACCAGGCGGTTCGCCGCCAGCAGCAGCCCGGCCTCCGCCAGCGTCACCCCGAAGGCCGCGGCATGCAGCGGCAGCAGAAGGTACAGCACCGTATCGCCCGGCAGGGTCAGGCCCAGCACGAGGGAGGCATCGCGGGAGGCACGATCCGCCTCGGACCGGGTCATGCCTCCGGCGCCGTGCCGGCGCCCTCCCCCAGCGGACGGGTCATCAGCACGCTGTCCACCCAGCGTCCATGCTTCCAGCCGACCGCCGGGATCAGCCCGGCATGGGTGAAGCCGGCGCGGCGATGCAGGCCGATGGAGGGCGCATTCGCGGAGTCGCCGATCACCGCGACCATCAGCCGGAAGCCGGCTTCCGTGCAGCGATCGATCAGCGCCGCCAGAAGGGCGCTGCCGGCGCCGCCGCGCCCGGCATCGGGGGCGACATAGACGCTGTTCTCCACCGCGAAGCGATAGGCCGGGCGGGGGCGGTAGGCGCTGGCATAGGCATAGCCCAGCAGCCGTCCCGCCTCGTCCAGCGCCACCAGATGCGGGTAGCCCGCGTCCAGCACCGCGGCCCGTCGCCGCGCCATCTCCGCCGCATCGGGCGGGGTCGTTTCGAAACTGGCCAGGCCGTGCTTCACCCAATGGGCGTAGATGGCGGTCAAGGCCGGGACGTCGTCGGGGCGGCTATCGCGAAGGATGGGCATGGCGGGCAGGATGCCCTTGTGACAATTCTATGACAACCGGATGTCTAGATGAATATGACGGGCCTTCCCGCGCCGCCCGCCGACGCCCGGCGAAGCCGCTTCCGCAACATGCCGGCGGCTGATAAGCCGGCGAGGCCATCAACAGGAGCAGGCGATGCGGGTCAGCGAGGCGCGGCAATGGGATCGCCTGATGCAGATGGCGCGGCTCGGCGCCATTCCCGGGGACGGAGTGAACCGCGCGGCGCTGACCGATCTCGACCAGCAGTCGCGCCGCCTGCTGCTGTCCTGGGCCATGCCCCTCGGCCTGCAACCCTCGGTCGATGCCCTGGGCAACCTGTTCCTGCGGCTGGAAGGGACGGAGCCCGGCCTCGCCCCGGTGCTCGCCGGCAGCCATATGGACAGCCAGCCCAAGGGCGGCCGCTTCGACGGCATCTGGGGCGTGCTGGCGGCGCTGGAGGCGGTGCAGGCGATCATCGAGGCCGGCATCGCCCCGCGCCGCGCGATCGAGATCGTCGCCTGGACCAATGAGGAAGGCGGCCGCTTCGCCCCCGGCTGCATGGGCAGCATGGGTTTTTCCGGATTTCGCCCGCCCGGGACCTGGGACGATGTGAAGGACCGTGACGGACTGCGCTTCGGCGACGAACTCGCCCGCCTGCTGGCCGCCGAGTCCGACATTCCGCGCCGTCCGCTCGGCTTCACCCCGCATGCCTATGTCGAGCCGCATATCGAACAGGGGCCGCTGCTGGAGGCGGAGGGGCTGGATATCGGCGTCGTCACCGGCATCCAGGGCAGTCGCTGGTTCCTGGTGGAGATCGCCGGCAAGACCGACCATGCCGGCACCGCGCCGCTGTCGCTGCGCCAGGACGCCGTGCAGGACATGCTGCGCGCCATCAATGCGCTGAACGCCCTGATGGCGGACCCGACCGACGTGCTGCGCTTCACCGTGGGGCGGGTGGAGGTCTTCCCCAATTCCTCCAACACCGTCGCCGACCTGGCGCGCTTCAGCATCGATTTCCGGCATCCGGAGGCGGCGGTGCTGACCGAGCGTGGCGATGCCATCGCCGCCACCATCCATGGCGCCCTGAAGACCTGCCGCGCCACGGTGACCGAGACCTTTCACGCCCTGCCCGCCCGCTTCGATCCGGCGATCCAGGCGGCCATCGCCGCGGCGGCGCAGGCGGAGGGCTACGGCGCGAAGGCCCTGCCCTCCGGCGCCTTTCACGACGCGCAGTTCCTGGTGCCGATCTGCCCGACCGGGATGATCTTCATCCCCAGCCGGGGCGGCATCAGCCATCACCCGGCCGAATATTCCTCCGCCTCCCAGACCGCCAGGGGCGCGCAGGTGCTGGCGAGGGTGCTGGTGCAACTGGCGGCGGGCTGAGGCAGGCGGCATCACTCACGACGCTGTGATACAAGGCCGCCGAAGCCCGCGCAGATTTGCAGTGTTGTCGTTGCGCGGGTGCCATGGGCCGCCGCGCATGCAGCTTTCGGAAAGGGCGATGACGGTGCGGATGGGGGAAGACGGGCTCCTTGCGCAATCCCGCGACGATGTCGCGGCACGCATCGACAGGCTCGATTGGTCCGAGACGCCGCTTGGACCCCGCGGGACCTGGCCGCGTGCCCTGCACACCATCCTGCGGCTGATGCAGCATTCGGGGCAGCCCATGTTCCTGGCCTGGGGGCCGGAGCTCAGCTTCCTGTACAATGATGCCTATGCGCCGATCCTCGGCGCCCGCCACCCCGATGCCCTGGGCCGTCCCTTTCGCGAGGTCTGGGCCGAGGTCTGGGACGACCTGCTGCCGATGGTGGAGCGGGCCCTGGCCGGCACATCGACCTGGCGGGAGAATCTGCACCTCGTCCTGCACCGCAATGGCTATGCGGAGGATTGCTGGTACACATTCTCCTACAGCCCGGCCCATGACGATGCTGGCCGCATCGCCGGCATGTTCTGCACCTGCATGGAAACCACCGGCCAGGTGGTGGCGGAACGCGCGCTGCGGGCGAATGAAGGCCGTTTCCGCGCCCTGCTGGATGCGGCGCCGGCGATGATGTGGGTGACCGATCCGGACGGCGCCTGCACCCATCTCAATCGAAGCTGGTATCGCTTCACCGGCCAGACGGAGGCGACCGGCCTCGGCAAGGGCTGGCTCAGCGCGGTGCATCCCGAGGACCGCGAGGTCACCGACACCCGCTTCGCCGCGGCGGTGGCGGCGCAGGAGGCGTTCAGCCTCGACTACCGCCTGCGCCGCGCCGATGGCCAATGGCGCTGGGCGATCGATGCCGCGCATCCGCGGCTGGATGAGGCCGGGCAGTATCTCGGCCATGTCGGCTCGGTGCTGGACATCACCGACCGGCGCGTGGCGGAGGAACGCCAGACCCTGCTGGCGCGGGAGGTCGACCACCGCGCCAAGAACGTGCTGGCGGTGGTGCAGGCGGCGCTGCGCCTGACCCGCGCGCCGGATGTGCCGAGCTTCACCCGCGCGCTGGAAGGCCGCGTGGCGGCGCTGGCCCGCGCACAGACCCTGCTGTCCAACGACCGCTGGGCCGGGGCCGATCTGGAAGTGCTGCTGCGGGGCGAACTGGCGCCCTTCCTGGGTCCGGAGGACGCCGCGCAACCGCGCGCGCGCCTGCAGGGGCCCGCGGTGATGCTGCCCGCCGCCATGACGCAACCTCTGGCCATGCTGGTGCATGAGCTGGCCACCAATGCGGTGAAGCACGGCGCGCTGTCCGTCGAGGCCGGGCATTTGCTGGTGCAGTGGCGGATCGACCACGGCGTCCTGCTGCTGCGCTGGACGGAGCGGGATGGGCCGGAGATCGCCGCGCCGCCACGTCGCAGCGGCTTTGGCAGCCGCGTGGTCGATGCGACGGTGCGCGGCCAGTTGGGGGGACGCATCCGGATCGACTGGCAGCGCGATGGGCTGGACTGCCATCTCGAACTGCCGATGCGGCGCGACATGACGGAGGCCTTTCCGGTCGGCTGAGCCACAGCGCACGGCAGACCTGCGAGCCTTCCCCTTGCGGACCCGCCCCCCAGGGTTCAGGTAAGCGCCCCTTCCTGTCTGGCCAGGCGCATGAACGACCGCATCTCCCTCCCCAAGGACCGCATCAAGATCCTGCTGCTGGAAGGCATCGCCGACAGCGCCGTCGATCTGTTCGGCCAGGCCGACTACGCCACCATCCACCGCGAGAAGAAGGCGCTGGAAGGCCAGGCGCTGATCGATGCGGTGAAGGGGGTGCATATCCTCGGCATCCGGTCCCGCACCGAGGTGACGGAGGAGGTGCTGGCCGCCGCCGACCGGCTGATCGCCATCGGCTGCTTCTGCATCGGCACCAACCAGGTGGACCTGGACGCCGCGGCGCGGCGCGGCGTGGCGGTGTTCAACGCCCCCTTCAGCAATACCCGCAGCGTGGCGGAGCTGACGCTGGCCGAGGCGGTGATGCTGATGCGCGGCATCGTCGACAAGTCCAACGCCGCCCATGCCGGCGGCTGGGACAAGTCGGCCGCCAATAGCTGGGAGATGCGCGGCAAGACGCTCGGCATCATCGGCTATGGCAATATCGGCAGCCAGCTCTCGGTCCTGGCCGAGGCCTTCGGCATGCGGGTGCTGTATCACGACCACACCGGCAAGCTGCCGCATGGCAATGCCACCCCGGCGGCGAACCTCCAGGACCTGCTGGCACGTTCCGACGTGGTGACCATCCATGTGCCGGAAACGCCCGACACCATCGGCATGATGGGCGCCCGCCAGTTCGCCGCGATGAAGCCCAGCGCCGTCTTCATCAACAATGCCCGCGGCACCGTGGTGGATGTGGAGGCCCTGGCCGCCGCGCTGCGCGAGAAGCGCATCCTGGGCGCCGCGCTGGACGTGTTTCCCGAGGAGCCGAAGCGGAACGGGGAAGCCTTCGTCTCCGCCCTGCAGGGCCTGCCCAATGTCATTCTGACGCCGCATATCGGCGGCAGCACGGCGGAGGCGCAGGACCGGATCGGCCAGGAAGTGGCGCGCAAGCTGGTGGACTACTCCGACACCGGCGCCACCATGGGCAGCGTCAACCTGCCGCAGGTGCAGCTTCCCGCCCGCCCGACCGGCGCGCGCTGGACGCATCTGCACCGGGATGCGCCCGGCATCCTCTCCCAGATGAACGCCTGTTTCGGCCGGCGCGGGCTGAACATCGCGGCGCAGTACTATCAGACCGGCGGCGACCTTGGTTACGTCGTGGTGGAGAGCGTGGAGGCGCGGGCGGAGGCCGAGGCGATCCTGGCGGAACTCCGCGCTTTGCCCGGCACGGTGCGCGCCCGGCTGATCTACGAGCGGAGCTGAGGGTTCACACGGGCGCGTTCCTGCGGTAGGGCGCGCCCCCTCCCCGGCCCAAGGCGTCCTTTCATGCAGCCCGTCATCGGTATCGATTTCGGCACCACCAACAGCGTGGTGACCGCCCTCTCGGCCGATGGCCAGGTGCGCGTGCTGCGCCATGCGACGGATGACGTGTTCCGCTCCGTCCTGTGCTTCTGGCAGGGCGCCACCGGCCGCACCGAACACGCCGCCGGCCCTGCCGCCATCGAGGCCTATCTGGACGATCCGCTGGAAGCGCGGCTCATCATGTCCATGAAGAGCTACCTGGCGCAGCGCAGCTTCATGGAAACCCGCATCCTCGGCGAGGCCTGGACGCTGGAACCCCTGGTGGCGGTGTTCCTTCGCGCCCTGCTCGCCCCCTTCCGGGACGATCTGGCGGGGGCCAAGGTGGTGGTGGGGCGGCCGGTGCGCTTCGTCGGCGAAAGCGCCGATGACGTGCTGGGCGAGCAGCGCCTGCGCCGCGCCTTCGCTTTGGCGGGGGTGGAGCAGGTGCAGGTGGCGCTGGAGCCCGCCGCCGCCGGGCACCGCTTCGCCGCCGGGCTGGACCGGCCGGCCACCGTGCTGGTGGCGGATTTCGGCGGCGGCACCAGCGACTTCTCCCTGCTGCGCTTCGAGCCCGGGCCGCCGCGGCGCGTCACCGCGCTCGGCCAGTCCGGCGTCGGCGTGGCCGGCGATGCCTTCGACTTCCGCATCATCGACCATGTGATCTCGCCGCTGCTGGGCAAGGGCGGCAGCTACCGCGTGACCGGGACCGAATTGCCGATCCCGCCCGCCTGGTATGGCAGCTTCGCCCGCTGGCACCTGCTGTCCCTGATGCGGGCGCCGAAGACCCTGCGGGACATCGAGGCCGTGGCCCGCACCGCCGACCATCCGGAACAGCTCCACGCCCTGATCCGGCTGGTGAAGGATGAGGCCGGCTACGCGCTGTACCGCGCCGTCTCCACCGCCAAGGCGGCGCTGTCGCGGGCCGAAGCCACCGTGCTGCACTTCCGGCATGGCGACTTCACCGTGGCCGCCCCCATCGCCCGCGCCGAATTCGAGGGCTGGATCGCCCCGGAGCTGGCCCGCATGGACGTGGCCGTGACGGCAGCGCTGGCCGATGCCGCGCTGACGCCCGGCGAGGTGGACCGGGTCTTCCTCACCGGCGGCTCCTCCCTCGTCCCCGCCGTGCGCCGCCTGTTCGAGCAGCGCTTCGGCGCGGATCGCGTGGTGGCGGGGGGCGAGTTCGTCTCGGTGGCGGAGGGCCTGGCGCTGATGGGCGGCTAGAGTGGGCTGGCGCCGGGTTCCGGTTCCATCGGCGCCTCCATCGGGGTCTCCTCCGGGCCGGCATCCGCGCCCGCCTGCCACCCCTTGCGTTCCTCGCACAGGCGCCGTGCCAGCAACACGCTGCCGACCACCCCGGCGCCAACCGCCAGCGTGCCTACCGCGCCCGCCACCATCACCGCCCCCAGAACACCACCCGCGGCCATGCGCAGAATCATTGCCATCTCTCCTGTCGTCCGCCCGTTGGCCGTGATGCGTTCACCTTGGTTCACGCCGCATGATCCAGCCTTGTCGGGTCGCGTGCTTCAGACTTTTCGGTGAATCCACTTCGAGCCATCACGCTGCATCTGGGGTCTCGGGGCCGTCGGCGCCAGTTCACGTTCGGCCGCGCAGGAACAGACGAGACTGCCATCCGCCAGGCGGTTCGGCATGGTCGGCTCCTCGCAATGCGGGCAAAGCCGTGGTTCCAGGCGGGGAATCATGTGGAGCGCGGCGCCTCCACCGGCAGCTTGCAGGTCAGCCGCCGCAATTCCGGTGCATCCCCCGCCAGGGCCACGGCCTCGACCTGGGCGAGAAGGTCGGCCGCGGCTGGCCAGCCCGCATTCGCGGCGATGCCGCGCAGGGCATGGGCAAGGTCGCGGGCCGCTGGCGCATCGCCTCGAGTCGCGGCCGCCACCAGCCGGGGCATGCGGTCGGCCCATTCCTGGCGAAACGCCTCCGCCAGGGAATCGATGCTGCGATCCGCCCGATCCTCGGCGAGCGGCGTGTAGAGGGTGACATAGCCGCCGCCGGGCAGTGGCGCGCGGCGCAATTCCAGCCGGCTGCCATCCGGCCTCCGGCGCACCCAGCGTTCCAGCAGCGGCCCGTCCCGCAGCACGGCGATGCGCCGCGCCGCTTCCGCATCCGGATCGACCAGGCCGAATTCGCCGGCTTCCGCCTGCAGGCGCAGCACCTCCTCCATCGGCATGCCGATGCGCAGCCCATGGCGCGGCAGGCCGGCATAGTCGGCAAAGCGGGAATTCCAGCCGACCAGCCGCAGGTCGCTGTCGGTGGCCATGAAGCCGTCCGACATGGCTGCTATGGCGGCATCAAGCTGCCGGGCCTTGGTTTCCGCACGCTCCGCCAGCAGGCGCAGGTCCACATTACCTGCGGCCAGGGCTGCGGCTTCGCGCCGCATCTCGCGCAACTGGTGGGCCATGCGCAGCACCACCAACAGGCCCAGCGCGCACAACAGCGCCAGCAGCCCCCCCGCCATCCAGGACGCGGTCGGCCAGAGCGCTACCGCCTGCGCCAGGGCCGGTCGCGGCATCAGACTCAGCGCCGCGAGCCACAGGGGCAGGGCCAGCATCATCTCGCAATCAGGGATTGTCTCAGCTTGGCGGCATCTAGCCGGGCGCGCCGTCCCGAAGCAAGCCTTCCGGCCCGGACGGGCTTGCCCCCGGAGGGTCCGGTTGGCATGTTCCGCCACCTCCCACCCTTTGGCGTGATGGCGTCGTCACGGCCCCGCGGGCCGGCGACAGAGACAGGCAAGGATACAGGCATGGCCAAGATCAAGGTGAAGACCCCCGTCGTCGAGATGGACGGGGATGAGATGACGCGCATCATCTGGGGGTTCATCAAGGACCGCCTGATCCTGCCCTATCTCGACATCGACCTGAAGTACTACGACCTGGGCGTCCAGTATCGCGACCAGACCGATGACCAGGTGACGGTGGATGCCGCCAACGCCACCAAGCAGTATGGCGTGGGCGTGAAGTGCGCCACCATCACCCCGGACGAGGCGCGCGTCGCCGAATTCGGCCTGAAGAAGATGTGGCGCAGCCCGAACGGCACGATCCGCAACATCCTGGACGGCACCATCTTCCGCGAGCCGATCATCTGCCAGAACGTGCCGCGCCTGGTGCCGCACTGGTCGAAGCCGATCGTCGTGGGCCGCCATGCCTATGGCGACATCTACCGCGCGGTGGAGATGAAGGTGCCGGGCGCCGGCACGGTGAAGATGACCTACACCCCGGAAGGCGGCGCGCCGCAGGACGTCGGCGAGTTCGTCTTCAAGGATGCCGGCGTGTTCATGGGCCAGCACAACCTGAACGCCTCGATCGAGGGCTTCGCCCGGGCGTCCTTCAACTACGGCCTGTCGCGCAAGTATTCGGTGTACTTCAGCCACAAGAACACGATCCTGAAGGCCTATGACGGCAACTTCAAGGATATCTTCAAGTCGATCTTCGACGCCGAATTCGCCGCCAAGTTCAAGGAGGCCGGCATCGTCTATGAGGATCGCCTGATCGACGACATGGTGGCCTCCGCGCTCAAGTGGGAAGGCGGCTATATCTGGGCCTGCAAGAACTATGACGGCGACGTGCAGTCCGACATCGTGGCCCAGGGCTTCGGCAGCCTCGGCCTGATGACCTCGGTCCTGCTGTCCCCGGACGGTTCGACCGTCGAGTCCGAGGCCGCGCATGGCACGGTGACGCGCCACTACCGCGAGCACCAGAAGGGCCGTGAGACCAGCACGAACCCGATCGCCTCCATCTTCGCCTGGACCCGCGGCCTGGCCTATCGCGGCAAGTTCGACGGAACGCAGGATGTGGTCGACTTCGCCAATGCGCTGGAAGAGGTCTGCATCAAGACCGTGGAATCTGGCGACATGACCAAGGACCTCGCCATCCTGATCAGCAAGGACCAGCCCTGGCTCAACACCCAGGCCTTCCTCGCCAAGCTGGATGAGAACCTGAAGAAGAAGATGGCCTGAGGCCAGACCGCGTCCGGCCGGGGGGTTCGCCCCCGGCCGGATGCAAACTTCACGCCCATGCTGCAATGCAGCATATGGCGTGCTCATGCTGCACTGCGGTATAAAGGCCGCATGATGCCCTTCACCCTCGTCGACTGGGTCGCCCTGGCCATCTTCGCCGCCTGCTGGCTCGGCTATGCCACGGTGGTCGACCGGGTGCCGCGCATCCGCCGCGCCAGTGTCATCGCCGCCATGGATGGCTACCGGCGCCGCTGGATGCGGGCGATGCTGACGCGGGACAACCGCATCGCCGACATGGCGGCGATCGGCAATCTGATGAACAGCACCAGCTTCCTCGCCACCACCAGCATCTTCATCCTGGGCGGCCTTGTCGCGCTGCTGGGCGCGCCGGATCTCGGCCGGCGCGTGGTCGCCACCCTGCCCTTCGCCGCGGTGCCGGATGATTCGACCTGGGAGCTGAAGATCGGCCTGCTGCTGGTGATCTTCATCAACGCCTTCTTCGAGCTGACCTGGGCGCTGCGCCAGTTCAACTACACCTCGATCCTGGTCGGCGGCATTCCCTGCGGCCAGCCGGATGCGGAAGCGCTTTCGCTGGCCGACATGGCCGCGGAGGTCGCCAACCGCGCCGCACAGCATTTCAACACCGGGCTGCGCAGCTATTATTTTGGCCTGGCGGCGCTCGCCTGGGTGGTGCATCCGCTGGCGCTGGTCGCCACCAGCCTTTTCGTGCTGCGGGAGTTGCACCGGCGGGAATTCCGGTCGGCGGTGCGGGACGCGCTGAACGGTTAGTGGATACGAATGCCCTCGGCGGCATGCCCACGGTCCCCATGCTACATCTCCTTTCAGGAAGGGAGCGATTGTGCGAGGGCCTCGATCGCTTGCAGGGCCGCAATTCGCCCCATGAGCCGGATGAAATCGAGCGGCACGTGGTAGAGTGTGAAAGCGCCGGACTCTTTGATCGGGCGCCAAAGCGTCCGTTCGTCATCCGTTATTCGCACTATGCGTTGGGTGAGATCGTAATTTTGCCAGGGAAGCGCATCGGCTTCCAGGACGCCATTATTTGATCCAGCAGCTTTTCCTCCTCCCAGTGACATCATGATATGAGTGACCCGCCCCCTGGGCGAAAAATCGACACCCACTCCAAAGAAGAGAAAAATCCCGGGCTGCCGCGCCTGCGCTCCGCTCAAATTGTCGACGATGAATTCGTTCGGCTGCCGGCGCAGACGATTGCAATATCGTTGCAGTGGTCCATTTTGCGTGCCGCATACATCATGGCTGAATACAAGCCTGGCCGGCTGACGTTCCCATGCCCGGAGGAACCCGGCCTGGGTGCAAACGTTGATGACGCTATAGAAACAGGTGGCGTCTTCTGTCGATCGCCCTGATGCCGGTGCTGTTGGATATCCATCAGGGCATGGAACGGTGCAAGTTAGGCCACGGCGACGCGCCAACATATAATGAGCGCCCCAGTTCCCAAAAAAATCGGCACTTCGCAAGGCTATGAGCGCGGTTTCGTTTCGCTCCGCATCCAGCCGCTCTACCGCAGGAATGGGTCCCAGGCTCATCGCGCGCTGCCGCCTCTCAGGCCCATCCGGAGTTGATGGTCCAGGCGATGGAGGCCTGGCCATTGGATTGTCCGGCAACCGCCTCCGCCGTCACCGTGTAGTTTCCCTGTTGCAGCCGGCTGCCGCCCGGGTTGGAAGCCTGGCAGGGACAGCCGCCGGAACTGCTGTTGGGTTTGAATTGGTATTGCAGGACAAAGCTCGCCGCTTCACTGGCGATGCTGACGCTGCCCGCGGCCGCACCGCTGCTGCCGCTGGTCGAACTGGCACTGAACACCTGCGTCGCGCCACTCAAGGCCCCGATGACGTCGCCGACAGCTATGTCCGATATCTTTCCGGAACTGGGCGACACGGCGGTGACCTTGAACGTCGTCCCGCTGAAATTGGTGATACTCATGCTGGAATTGTCGCAGCAACTCATTTCACAACCCTCCGCCCATCAAGGTGCCGACCATCAACCCAACCGAGGCATGGCGGGGCGCGGCACGCTGCGCGCGCGCTCCTGCCGCCCGGGCATGTTGGCGAGATCATATTGCTTCGCGACCACGATACTGCTGCTGGAGACGGTCGAACCGGGGATGCCGTCGATCCCGTAAATCGTCACCACGTCCGACAATTGCCAGCGGAGGACCAGGGTTGGATTGGCGTCCTTGTTGGTGAAGGTATCCGAAACGAAGGTCTGTGTTTCCTCCGTCACCGTGCATTGCTGAAACGCGGAGGCCGAAGCATTCAGGCTGGCAGAGATTCCCGCCGAATAGGCCCCCCACCCCGCCGATGCATTCATGCCCAGCGAGGCGGAAACCTGTTCCTGCGTGGAGGAGGTCTTCTGCTTGCCGCTGGTGACCGTGTAGCTGACCTGGCGGACCTCGCCTGGCGACAGGGTGAAGGAATCGCCCATCAATGCCCAGTATTGTTCGCGCACCACATACTGCTTCGGCCGCGTGGACGCGGTCGTTATCGCAGGGATCGTGCCGCAACCCACCAGCACCGAAGGCGAGTTCTGCGGAATCAGCAGGGACTGCGTCGGTTCCGGGATGGGGCCGATGTCGTTGGGATTGGTGAGCAGGAAAAAAGCATTCTCGCTCGGGTCGAGTGGCTTGTTCCAATCCTCCGCCGGCACCGCCAGCGACGCCGCGATGAAGTAGTTCTGGACCGTGGATTGATCGATCACAAAGGCGGCGATGAAAGCGCCACTCTGCAGATTCTTGAAGACATAGGCGTCGCCAATCGCCGCAGATGAAAGCGGCGCCGACGACAACCCCATGATGGAGCCAAGTGGGACATGAAGACCATTCGTCTCCACATAATACCCTTGAATGGCAACCTGAAGCCGGTTCTTGATGAAGACCACCCCTGGCAGGGCGGCGCCGGGCTTCGAAACCAGCGTGCCGTTCAAGGCCTGTTCGTAAACCGGATCCATGCCGCGCTCTCCCTATTTTCGGGACAGCCTCGCAGATCGATGCATATATGTCATCTTTTTTCAATGCTCAACAGTATCAATAATGATAAGAAACAATATGAAATTACTCAGTCATGGTGGGATGAAGGTGTCCGGCCCGGGCGTCACCGCACCGCGAAGCCCATCCGGATGCGACGGGATGAGGCAAGGCCAGCCTTCCGAATCCTCGCGATGTGATCGGATGCCCTGAAACGGCAGGAAGATGGGAAGCGCGTCAGCCCTCGCGCTCGATCCGGCGCAGCACGGCCCAGTATTCCCGGAAAATCGCGATACGCAGCGGCCGTTCGGGGCTGCGCCGGGGCAGCAGGTCCGGGTGGAACCGGCGGGCGAATTCCCGCTTGGCGCGGCGGAAGCGTTCCTCCGAGGCAGGTGCCTGACGCGCATTCCGCAATTCAAGCCGCAGCCGTGCGACCTCCGCCGCCAGGGCCTCGGCGCGGGCCTGTTCGCTGCGCACCAGCGCCTTGCTGCGGGCCAGGCGCAAAGCCCGCCAGCGGCCGAGGGGTCGCCGCCGGGTCAAGGCGTGCAGCAGTCGCGCGACCAGCCGCCCCAGACCCCAGGCCATGAGCGCCAGCAGGATGCCCGCCGCCAGATACCCCACGATTGCCCCTGACCCTGTGGTGGGGCCGAAGCTGACGCAGAACTTCTGACGGCAAGGTTAAGCGGGCCTTCGCAAAGCCGTGACCTGGTCCAGCGGCAGCGCCTTCCCCATCACCCGCCGCCCGCCGAGGCGGCTTTCCACCGTGGTCGCCTGGCAGAGCGCGTTCAGCACCGCCTCCTCCACCGCTTCCGCCACCGCGACGAACAAAGGCGACATGCGGTCATTCGGCCAGTCGAGCGTCGCGCCGCGCCCGGCACCGCGGCGCACATCGGGATGGGTGGCGAAGGCCAGGGCATAGTCGCCGGACCCATCGGAAAAGGCCGCGCCGGTGCGGGCGATGCCGCCCATGGCGCGCCGCGCCAGGCGCTGCAGGTTGCGATCCGACAGAGGTGCATCGGTGGCCACCACCACCATGACGGAGCCATCGGCATCGGCCTGCTCCGCCGCATGCTCCGCCAGGTAGTATTTTTTCAAAAGCCGCCCTACGGGCAATCCATCCATCACCAACGCGCCGCCGTAATTGGCCTGGACCAGGGCGCCGACCATCCACCCACCCAGCGCGGTGGGCAGATGGCGTGAGGATGTGCCAATGCCACCCTTCCACCCGAAGGCCATGGTGCCCGTGCCGGCGCCGACACTGCCTTCCGCCACGGGACCTTCCGAGGCCTGGGCCAGGGCCTTCAGCATGTGCTGGTGGGTGACGCCGCGGGCACGGATGTCGTTCAGCCTGCCGTCATTGGTCTCGCCCACCACGGCATTGACGGAGCGGACGGACTCATTGCCCGGTAGCGCCAGCGTCCAATCCACCAGCGCCTCCACCGCCCGGCCGACCGCCAGCGTGTTGGTCAGCAGGATGGGCGTTTCCAGCTCGCCGAGTTCCTGGATTTGCGTGACGCCGGCCATCTTGCCGTAGCCGTTCATGGCGAAGAGGCCGGCGGGGACACGCTCGGCAAAAGGATTGCCAGGATGCGGAAGGATGGCGGTAACGCCGGTCCGCATGGCTTCGCCCTCCATCACCGTGACCTGGCCAACGCGGAGGCCGGCCACATCGGTGATGGCGTTCAGCGGGCCGGGTGCGAAGATGCCGGGGGCGAAGCCGAGGGCGCGGGCGCGGGTTGGGGCATCTTTGACTGGCATGGCCTCGGGCTGCTTCCTATACTCTGTTCATGTCGGACAAGCCCGCCCCGCCCCCAGCCCTGCCCAAGCCGTCGGAGACGCCGGCCCCGGCCGCGCCCCTGCCGGCCGGTGCCAATCCCTTCCTTCCCGGTGCGAAGCCCGTGCAGTTGGACTATCTCATCAAGTCCTACGGGCCGCTGAAATACAGCCGGCTACCCGTGGCGGGCTCCAAATAGTCGGATCATCAGCCGAAGCAGGATCAGCGCGGCGAACGCGCTGAGAACCATGCCGATCCACTGCCGCCATTCCGGCGCTGCGAGAGATGCGGCGGCCAGGACCCCGACGCAGGGTGCCAGGATGGCCGCATAGAGCGCGGCCCCGAAGCGGCGCGCGGCGGAACGCGCAGCAAGGTTGTTCCGATCGATCGCGCGGTCCAACTCATATGCCAGGAACAGATAGAGCTGCGCCGGCGGAAGCAGCTGCGCCTCCCGCTCCAGCAGGGTGGCGGGCCGCAGCGCCGGGGCCGCGATCTCGCTGCCGCGCAGCGAACAGCCGGCGATCAGGGCCGCGATGGCGGCCATGCCGCCTGTCGCCAGCAGGCCCACGGTGCCCCACCAGGGCAACCAGTCCTGCCCGGAGAAGCCCAGGGCACCGCCACCCAGCCCGGCCACCGCCACGGCCTGTGAGGCCTGCAGGAGCGCCATTGCCTTGAGGTCGAGCGATTTGCTGGCATCGATCTGGCCGAGGATCAGCGTCTGCGCCTGGCGCAGAACCTCCTGCCCCGAGGCCGGATCGATCACCCCGCTCACCCCCCGAGCGCCGCCCTGACCGCCGCCAGCGCCTCGCCGGCCTTGGCCGCATCCGGCCCGCCGGCCTGGGCCATGTCCGGCTTGCCGCCGCCGCCCTTGCCGCCGATGGCGGCGGAAGCGGCGCGCACCAGGGTCACAGCGTCCGTCTTGCCCTTCGCCGCCTCGCCAATGCCGACGAAGACGCTGGCCTTGCCCTCGGCCGTCGCGACCACGGCCACCACATCGGCGGTGCCGGAGTTGAGAATCGCCTCGACCACGCCCTTCAGATCCTTGGGCGGCATCTCACCCAGCTCGCGCAGCGCCACGCGCAGGCCGGCGATCTGCTCGACCTCCGCCGCGGCGCCGCCGGTGGCCAGCTTCTTGCGCAGGTCGGAGACCTCGCGCTCCAGCTTCTTCCGGTCCTCCAGCAGGCTGCTGATGCGGTCGGCCAGTTCAGCGGGCCGGGCCTTCAGCACGGCCGCGGCCTGGCTGAGCTGCCGGTCGCGCTCCTCCAGCAGCTTCATGGCGGCCTCCCCGGTCACCGCCTCCACGCGCCGAATGCCCGCGGCCACGGCGCCCTCGGAGACGATCCGAAAAAGCCCGATATCGCCGGTGCGCTTCACATGGGTGCCGCCGCAGAGTTCCAGCGAATAGACGCCGTGGCGTTCCACCGCCTGCGGGTCGTGGCCCATCGAGACCACACGGACCTCGTCGCCATACTTCTCCCCGAACAGCGCCATGGCGCCGACGGCCACGGCCTGGTCCGGCGTCATCAGCCGGGTCACAACCTCGGCGTTTTCCCGGATGCGGGCATTCACCTCGGTCTCGACCCAGGCGAGGTCCTCATCCGTCATCGGCGTGGGCTGGGAGACGTCGAAGCGCAGGCGGTCCGGCGCGTTCAGCGAGCCCTTCTGCGAGACATGCGTGCCCAGACGGCGGCGCAGCGCCTCATGCAGCAGGTGTGTGGCGGAGTGATGCGCGCGGATGGTGCCGCGGCGGGCGTGGTCCACTTCCGCCAAAACCGGCAGGCCCAGCCTCGCCTCCCCATGCGCCACCACGCCGTAATGGACAAAAAGCTCGCCCAGCTTCTTCTGCGTGTCGCGCACCACGATGCGGCAAGCCTCGCCGGCCGAGATCAGCCCGGCATCGCCTACCTGGCCGCCCGATTCTGCGTAGAAAGGGGTCTGGTTCAGCAGCACGGCGACCTCAGTGCCCGGCGCGGCGCTGTCCACCGGCTTGCCGTCCACCAGGATGGCGAGGATCGAGCCCTCCGCGCTCTCGGTGGAGTAGCCGAGGAATTCGGTGCCGCCGAGCTTCTCCTTCAGGTCGAACCACTGCGTCTCGGTCGCCGCCTCGCCGGAGCCGGCCCAGGCGGCGCGGGCGCGCTGCTTCTGCTCCGCCATGGCGGCCGCGAAGCCTTCCGTGTCCACGGACTTGCCCTCGCCGCGCAGTGCGTCCTGCGTCAGGTCGAGCGGGAAGCCGTAGGTGTCATACAGCTTGAAGGCGACATCGCCCGGCAGGGTGCCCTTGTCGCCGAGCTTGCCCGATTCCTCCGCCAGCAGGCCGAGGCCGCGCTCCAGCAGGGACCGGAAACGCGTCTCCTCCAGCCGCAGCGTCTCCACCACCAGGGACTCGGCCCGGAGAATCTCGGGATAGGCCGCGCCCATCTGGCGGGTCAGCGCCGGCACCAGGCGGTGCAGCAGGGGCTCCCGCGCGCCCATCATATGGGCGTGGCGCATGGCGCGGCGCAGGATGCGGCGCAGCACATAGCCGCGGCCCTCGTTCGAGGGCAGCACGCCATCGGCCATCAGGAAGGTGCCGGCGCGCAGATGGTCCGCCACCACGCGATGGCTGGTCTTCCACGGGCCGTCCGCATCCTGGCCGGTCGCCTCGGCGCTCGCGACGATCAGCGCGCGCAGCGTGTCCGTGTCGTAATTGTCGTGCTTGCCCTGCAGAATGGCGGCGAAACGCTCCAGCCCCATGCCGGTGTCGATCGAGGGGCGTGGCAGCGGCACGCGGGTGCCGGGCGGGCCTTCCTCATACTGCATGAAGACCAGGTTCCAGATCTCGATGAACCGGTCGCCATCCTCCTCCGGGCTGCCGGGCGGGCCGCCGGGGATGTGGTCGCCATGGTCGAAGAAAATCTCGGAACAGGGGCCGCAGGGGCCGGTATCGCCCATGCGCCAGAAATTGTCGGAGGTCGGGATGCGGATGATGCGGCTATCCGGCAGGCCAGCCACCTTCTTCCAGAAGACCGGCGCTTCCTCGTCCTCGGAATAGACGGTGACCAGCAGCTTGTCCTTGGGCAGGCCGAAATCGCGCGTCAGCAGGGTCCAGGCATGCTCGATCGCCTGTTCCTTGAAGTAGTCGCCGAAGCTGAAATTGCCCAGCATCTCGAAGAAGGTGTGGTGTCGGGCGGTATAGCCGACATTGTCCAGGTCGTTATGCTTGCCACCGGCCCGCACGCATTTCTGCGCCGTGGTCGCGCGCTGGTAGGAACGCTTTTCCTGGCCCGTGAAGACATTCTTGAACTGGACCATGCCGCTGTTGGCGAACATCAGCGTCGGGTCGTTGCGCGGCACGAGGGGGGAGCTTTCCACCACTTCGTGTCCGTTGCGCCGGAAATAGTCGAGGAACGTGGCGCGGATGTCGTTGCTGCTGCTCATGGTCTCGGCATGTCTCGCAAGGGGCCGTGATCGTTAGAGCAGAATGCGGCAAATCGGAAGGCGGGGCGGTGGGTTACCGCCCCGCCGGATGCGATCAGTCCCGCTCGACCTTCACGACACGGCCATCGCGGGGGTCCACATCCACCTCGATCTTGCGGCCCTGGGCGTCGCGGCCCTCCACCTCCCACTTACCATCGTCACATTCCGCCTTGTCGATGCGGACGACGCCGGCACCGCGGGCGATCTCGATGGCGCGGTTGATATCCACCTGGCCGGCACAGCGGCCGGGTGACGGCTGGGCCGGCGCCTGGGCCAAAACGGGGGAACTGGCGAGCAGCGCGCCAAAAGCCAGGGTGGCGAGGGGCAGACGAATCATGAAGCCTCCAGGATCGGGTTACGGGTCTGTCATGCAACGCCGCCGGTCAAGGAAACGTTGCCGACCTACCCGATTTTTCCGGCCCGGGTCGCCCGCTACTCCGCCGCAGCGGCCTCATCCCCCTCGCCCGCCAGCATGGCATTGGCGAGGCCGGCGGCCTGATCGCGGATTCGCTTTTCCACGCTTTCGGCCATGGCGGGATTGTCGCGCATGAACTGCTTGGCATTCTCCCGCCCCTGGCCGATGCGCTGGCTGTCGCAGCTGAACCAGGCGCCCGACTTCTCGACGATGCCGGCCTTCACGCCGAGGTCGATCAGCTCACCCACCTTGGAGATGCCCTCGCCATACATGATGTCGAATTCGATCTGCCGGAACGGCGGCGCCATCTTGTTCTTCACCACCTTCACCCGGGTCTGGTTGCCCGTGGTGGTGTCGCGGTCCTTGATGGCGCCGATCCGGCGGATTTCCAGGCGGATGGAGGCGTAGAACTTCAGCGCATTGCCGCCCGTGGTGGTCTCCGGATTGCCGAACATCACGCCGATCTTCAGGCGGATCTGGTTCAGGAACACCAGCAGGGTGTTGGAGCGGGAGACGCTGCCGGTCAGCTTGCGCAAGGCCTGGGACATCAGCCGGGCGTGCAGGCCGACATGGGTGTCGCCCATCTCGCCTTCCAGCTCGGCCCGCGGCACCAGCGCGGCGACGCTGTCCACCACCAGCACGTCGATGGCGCCGGATCGCACCAGCGTGTCGCAGATCTCCAGCGCCTGCTCACCGGCATCCGGCTGGCTGATCAGCAGGTTCTCGATATCCACGCCCAGCTTCTTGGCATAGCCGGGGTCGAGCGCGTGTTCGGCGTCGATGAAGGCGCAGGTGCCGCCCTTCTTCTGCGCCTCGGCGATCATGTGCAGCGCCAGCGTGGTCTTGCCCGAGCTTTCCGGACCATAGACCTCGATGATCCGCCCCTTCGGCACGCCGCCAATGCCCAGCGCCAGGTCCAGCCCGAGCGAGCCGGTGGAGATCACCTCCACCTCATCGGTCGCGGCCTTGTTGCCCATCCGCATGATCGAACCCTTGCCGAAGGCGCGTTCGATCTGGCTCAGCGCGGCGTCCAGGGCCTTGGTCTTGTCCATCCGGCTCGATCTCCCGAAATCCGATATCAACCTATGGGCGAAATTGAGGCAGGTCTACCACCCACCCGTCAATTCCCTGATGACCGGACTATCGCGCGGAACGGCCGCTCCGACAAGAACATTTAGGAAACTTTCATCACCCCCGTCGGCAGAATCCCGCGCAACTCGGCCACCAGCGCACCCAGGCTGTAGGGCTTGGCCAGCAGCCGGATCCGCTCCGCGGTCAGGTCCCGGCCCAGCGCCGCCTCGGCGTAGCCCGAGACCAGCAGCACCGGCAGATCCGGCCAGCGTTCGCGCAGCTTGGCCGCCAGTTCCAGCCCATCCATCCCCGGCATCACCACATCCGAGACCAAGGCCAATGGTGCCGGCGCGCCACGCGTCAGCATCTCCAGCGCTTCCTCCGCGCAGCCGGCGCTCATCACCTCGAAGCCGGCGCGGCGCAGCGCGCGTTCGGCCAGGCGCAGCAGCGGCACCTCATCCTCCACCAGCAGCACCGGCACGCTGCCATAGCTGGCCACCGGCAGGGCCGAGGCGGGCGGCTGCGCGACGCTGGGGGGCGCCACCATGGCGGTGGGCACCGGCGGATCGGCCGGCCCCTCATGCCGCGGCAGCCAGATGCGGAAGCGGGTCCCCTCCCCGCGCTTGCTGTCCACGGCGATGAAGCCGCCGGACTGGCGGACGATGCCATGCACCGTGGACAGCCCAAGCCCGGTGCCGCCCTGGTCGCGCCGGGTGGTGAAGAAGGGGTCGAAGATGCGGGGCAGCACCTCCTCCGGTATCCCGGCGCCGCTGTCGGAAACCTCCAGCAGCGCGTAGCGCCCGGCGGGCAGGACCTCATGGCCCAGCGGCTCCGGCCGCAGCACCACCGCATGGCCGGTGGCGATGCGCATGGCGCCGCCCTCCGGCATCGCATCCCGCGCATTCAGCGCCAGGTTCATGATGACCTGGTCGAGCTGAGTCGGGTCGATGCGCACGCGGCGGGACGGTTCCTCCAGATGCAAGGCCAGTTTTACCCGGCTGCCGAGCAGGCGCTTCAGCAGCTCGCCCATCGAGGCCACCGCCTCGTTCAGCTCCACCACCCGGGGCCGCAGCGCCTGTTGGCGGGCGAAGGCCAGAAGCTGGCGCACCAAAGCGGCACCACGGCCGGCGCTTTCCAGCACCTGGCGCAGCTCCGGCGCCGCATTGCCATCCGGCGCGCGGGCCAGGGCGGCTTCGGCGCTGCCGGCGATCGCGGTCAGCAGGTTGTTGAAATCATGCGCGATGCCGCCCGCCAGGGCGCCCACCGCCTGCAATCGCGCGGCGGCGGCCTGCTGTTCCGGCGGGCGCGCCGTCACCCGGCTGAGCCGCAGCACCGAAAGCCGCTCCGGCACCGGCAATGGTCGGCGATCAGCCTCCAGCGGCGGGGCACCGCCACCGGCCAGCATCACCGGCCGGCGCTGGCCACTGGCCAGCATCGCCAGCACTTCATCCCGCCCTTCCGGCGCCAGAAGCTGGCGCAGCGCCAGGCCCTCCCGCGGCGGCAACATCGGTCCGCACAGGCCGGCGAAGTCACTGTTCCAGGCCAGGATCCGATCTTCCGCATCCAGCACGGCAAGGCCTGTGCCGGCAACCTCCAGCACCGCCTGCAACAGCGGATCGGGCCCTGGATGCAGCGCCCGGCGCAGCATGGCCTGTAACTTGCGTCGCGTCTCGGTCATGCCGTTCTCCTCGGCCCCGGCGCGCGACGGCACCGTTCGTATGGTGCATATGCAATCTGTAGAGGCATGTTGACAAGACTATCAACCATGACGGGAATTTACGCCATTGCGACGCCATACATAGGCGATAATTTCTGCAACCGCCTGATAGTGCTCCGGCGGGATCTCGGTCTCCAGCTCCAGCCGCCACAAGGCCCGCGCCAGTGGCGGATTGGCAACCAGTGGCACACCAGCCTTTTCCGCCGCTTCACGAATGCGTGCGGCCACGGCGTCGACACCCTTGGCCACCAGCTTGGGTGCCGCATTGTCGCCGCCATAGGCCAGCGCGACGGCGTAGTGCGTGGGGTTGGTAATCACCACCGCGGCGCGCGGCACCGCCGCCATCATGCGCCGGCGTCCCTGGGCCTGGCGCATCTGACGGCGGCGCGCCTTCATGGTCGGGTCGCCTTCGGATTCCTTCGCCTCCTCCCGCAATTCCTGCTTGCTCATGCGCAGCTTGCTGAAATGCCGGTAGCGCACCCACATCACGTCCAGCAGCGCGATCCCGGCGAAGGCCACCAGCGCCGCCATCATCAGCCGCAAAGCCGCCGCCCCGGCGCTGGCCGGCAGCGCCCCGGGCGGTTCATGCAGCGCCGCCTGGATCTCCCGCAGGTCGCCCAGCGCATGCCACAGCGCCGCGCCGACCAGCGCCAGTTTCAGCAGGTTGCGGAGGAATTCCATCCCCGCCTCTGGCGCCACCATCCGCTTCAACCCCGACCAGGGGCTGATCTTGTCGAGCCGCGGCACCATGGACTTGGCCGAGACCAGCCCCCCGGTCTGCAGCAGCGTCGCCGCCACCGCGCCCAGCGCCGCCGCGCCCGCCACCGGCAGTACGGCCATCAGGCCGAGGCCGAACAGGCTCTTCGCCGTCTCCGCCATGGCGATCGCATGGCCGTTTTCCAGCGTGGCGCGCATCGTCCGCAGCATGCCGATCCCGCTGACCGGCAGGGCCAGCGTCGCGGCCAGGGTGGCGCAGGCCAGCGCCGACCAGCCCACCGCCTCCCGCGACATGGCGACCTGGCCATCCTCCCGCGCCTTGTCCAGGCGCCGGGGTGTTGCGGCCTCTGTCTTGTCGCCGGCCTCGCTGGCTTCCTCGGCCATGGCTCAGCGCAGCCCGGGCAAAGTGAGGAAGCTGGCGCGCAGCGCCTCGGCGAAGCTCGCGATCATCGGCGGCGCCAGCAGGCCGAGCAGCGCCAGCCCTGCCAGGATCTGCCCCGGCACCGCGACGAAGAAGGTCTGCACCTGCGGTGCGAGGCGCGCCAGCAGGCCGAGCGCCACGTTCAGCACCACCGCGCCGATCACGAAGGGCGCCGACAGGCGGAGTGCGAGGGAGAGGGAATCGGCGCCCGCCTGGGCCAGCGCCTCCGCCCCCGGCCCGGCCGGAAACGGGTCGCCGGCCGGCAGCACGGCATAGCTCTGCACCAGGGCCGAGAGCGCGATGCCATGCAGGCCGAGCGACAGCACCAGCACCACCGCCAGCAGCCCGAAGGCGCGGCCGAGCGCGGTGGCCTGCGCCCCCAGCGCCGGGTCCACCACCAGCAGCCCGCCGAGGCCGATCAGCGCGGACACCGCCTGGCCGGCCATGGCAAAGGCGGTCATCGCCAGCCGCGCCAGCCCGCCGATCCACAGCCCCACCACCACCTCCACCGCCAGCAGCCGCGCGGCTTCCGCGGGGTCGTCGGGCGCCGCCGGCAGGCCGGGGCCGACCAGGGGAAACAGCAGCGCCAGCAGCGCCACGCCCAGGCCGAGGCGCAGCGTCATCGGCACCTCCTGCTCCCCCAGCCCCGGCAGCAGCATCACCGCCGCGCCCAGCCGCGCGAACAGCAGCACCGCCTGGAAGGCGAGTGCAGGCAGCGACTGCACCAAAGCGAGGTCGGCCTCGTTCACGGCATGCCGCCGATCGCCACCATCTGGTCGAACAGACGGCCGGTCCAGGCCACCATGACGGTCGTGGTGAAGGGGCCGAGCACCAGCATCAGCACGCCGCCGATGATGAGCTTCGGCACGAAGGCGAGCGTCGCCTCCTGGATCTGGGTCAGCGCCTGGATCAGGGAGACGACAAGGCCTACCACCAGCACGGCGAGCAGCGGCGGTCCCATCACCTGGGTGGAGACCCACAGCGCCTCACGCAGCGCCTGGCCCATGGCCTGTTCCGACATCCGGCCCTCCTGGCCCAGCAGTCACGCGCCCTGCGCGTGGTTCCGGCGCGGCCTGCTGCCCCGCCGGTCAGGCACGCCCCGATCCTCAGATCGGCATACGCATCACTTCCTGATAGGCGGACACCACCCGGTCGCGCAGCGTCACCGCCGTCTGCAAGGCAAGCTCGGCGCGGGAGATGGCGAGCACGGCGTCGGAGACGCTGCCCTGGCCCATCAGCGCCTGGGTCGCGCTGGCATCGGCGCTGCGGCCGATCTGCACGCCATTTTCCATCGCCCGGGTCAGCGCCGCGCCGAAATCGGCGCCCGCCCCCTCCATCATCTGTGTGCCGAGCCCCGCGCCAACCCCGGCGGAGGCATAGGCGGCCGCAGCCCGGACGGCGCCGACCGCCATCAGCGCAGCGCCTCGATGGCGCGGGTCAGCATGCCGCGCGTGGTCTCCAGCACCGTCAGGTTGGCGCTGTAGCTGCGCTGTGCCTCCCGCATGTCCATCACCTCGACCAGCGTGTCGACGTTCGGCAGCTTGACGTAGCCATTGGCATCCGCCGCC
The DNA here is from genome assembly GCF_019029495.1 of Falsiroseomonas oleicola. GTDB lineage: Bacteria > Pseudomonadota > Alphaproteobacteria > Acetobacterales > Acetobacteraceae > Falsiroseomonas > Falsiroseomonas oleicola. Next base: position 217,190 of record NZ_JAERQM010000004.1, on the reverse strand, counting down.
GGATGCGCCGGGTCGAAGCGGGTCGGGAAATCACCCGGCTGGGTGGCGATGCGGGAGACGCTGACCGTCTCCGCCCCCATCGCCCGGTCGAGGCGATTGGCGAAGGTGACGGTGCGGCGGCGATAGGGGTCGGCGCCGGCGGATTCGCCGGTGCTTTCGCGGTTCGCCAGATTCTCCGCCACCACCCGCAGGCGGGTGGATTGCGCCGTCATGCCGGCGGCGGAAATGCGCAGCGCCCGATCGAGATCCATCCCCTGAACTCCTCCAGACGCCCCGCTCAGCCCTGACGGCCGAGCGCGAGGCGGAACATGCCCATGAAGCTGCGATGCACGGCCATGGCGAGGGCGTGCGCCGTATCGGTCTCGGCCATGCGCACCGCTTCCCGGTCCAGGGAAACGGCGTTGCCGTCCGGCGCCACCTCGTCCACCCGGCGATCCTCCGGCGCCTGGCCATGGGCGCTGCGGATCGGTTGCAGATGGGTGGACGCGGTGCGGGCCAGGCCGGGCGTCGTGGCGGCCGCCAGGTGCCGTGCGAAGGGCACCATGTCGTGCGGCCGGTAATTCGGCGTATCGGCATTGGCGATATTCTGCGCCAGCACCGCCTGCCGCCGGTCCAGCCAGTTCACCCGCCGCGATGCGAGATCGAGCGGATTGGCGCCGCGCCCCGGCTGGGCGGGCTGCGCGCCGCGCGCCTGGGGGCCGGCAGGGGAAAGGGGGAGAGTCGCCATGCATCCATCCTGCCCCTGAGACATGAACGAAGCGTTGCCATCTGCAACCGGAGGGCGGTGCGCCTTTCAGCCTCACGCGCATGCCTTGCCCTGGGTTTATGCGGGGTGGTGTTCAGCCTGTCTTAACGCGTCCCTGGCTAGATGAGCCCATGCACTACGCCGCCACCCATACCGAGGCTGTCCGCGCCGCCATCGAATCGATGGGCGGCACCGTGATGATGGCCCGCGCCCTGGTCGAGGGCGGTCGCCGCGTCGACCTCGAAGGCCTGGATCGCGACGCCACCGCGCTCTGCGCCGCCGTGCTGGCGCTGCGGGAGGCGGAGGCGCGCAGCCTGCGCCCGGCGCTGGAGGCGCTGCTGCACCAGGTGAACGACCTGACCGCCGAGGTCGCCCGCGCCTGAGCTGCTGAATTGCCCGATCTGCTGAATTGAGAGAGACGCGCCGGCAAAAAGCGGGCGCGAGGGGACAGGATGACCGAGACCGCAAGCCTCATCACCGCTGGGCTGACCGCCGGCGCCGCGCTGATCGCGGTGCTGGCCGCGCTGATCCTGGCCGGCCGCGCCGCACGTGCCGCCGGCCTCGGAGCGCGCGCGGGCAAGCGCCTGGCGCTGGAGGAGACCCTGGCGCTGGATGGCCGCCGCCGCGTGGTGCTGCTGCGCTGCGACGGGCGCGGCCTGCTGCTGTTGACCGGCGGAGCGCAGGATGTGGTGCTGGGCTGGCTGCCGGATGAGGGCGCGCCGCGATGATCCGCCGCCTTCTTCCCGCCCTTGCCCTGCTGCTTCTGCTACCTGGCGCGGCACTCGGACAGAGCCTCAACCTGGATCTCGGCGGCGGCCAGGCCGGAACCACGGCGCGGCTGATGCAGTTGACCGCGCTGATCGGGCTGCTCTCCCTCGCCCCCTCGCTGATCGTGATGATGACGGCCTTCACCCGCATCGTCATCGTGCTGGCCCTGCTGCGCAGCGCCATCGGCGCACCCTCCATCCCGCCCAACCCGGTCTTGATCGGGCTGGCGCTGTTCCTGACCCTGTTCGTGATGGAGCCGGCGCTGCAACAGTCCTGGCAGCAGGGCATCCAGCCTCTGGCCGCCGGCACGATCGGCGAGATCGAGGGGCTTCAGGCCGCCGCCGAACCCTTTCGTCAATTCATGGCCGCCCAGGTGCGCGATGCCGACCTGGCGCTGTTCCTCGACCTCGCGGACCTGCCGATGACCGCCGCCGCCGAGGCGCCCTGGCGCGCCCTGACCCCGGCCTTCATGGTCAGCGAGTTGCGCCGCGCCTTCGAGATCGGCTTCCTGATCTTCCTGCCCTTCCTGGTGATCGACCTGGTCGCCGCCAGCCTGCTGATGTCGCTGGGCATGATGATGCTGCCGCCGACGGTTGTGGCGCTGCCCTTCAAGCTGGCCTTCTTCGTGCTGGTCGATGGTTGGCGGCTGGTGGCCGGAAGCCTGGTGCAGGGTTTCGTTTCGGGCTGAAACCCGCGAAACCGAATAGTCGTTGCGCCGATTGTGCGCGGCGCCGCACCCTCCCGCCACGGTTGCGGGGAACATGGCCATGCTGCGCGGCTTCATCGCGATGCTGCTGCTGGCGCTGATGGCGCAGCCCGCCGCGGCGCAGGCACCCTCCCGCGCCATTCAATGCAGCGCGCCGGTGCCGCGCGACGAACCCTGGCGGGTCGGTTCCGGCTTCATGGTGATGGAGGATGTGGCACGGCACCTCAATGTCAGCGCGCCCGCTCTGCCGCTGCGGCCGGTGCGCCAGACCTCCAAGGCGGTGCCGACGCTGGAGATCACCGTGGCGCGGCCGGACTGGCTGACGCCCGCCGAATGGCGCAACGCCTTCTTCGAGGCGGTGGTCTATCCCGATGGCATCTCCCCGGTCGATCTGCGGGGGCATCACCTGCAGCGCGGCACGGTGCTGCCGCCCTCCCCCACGGATGACGAGACCACCGTCTCCGCCCTGTTCCCCACCATCGACAATGGCTGGCTGCCGTCCTCCTGGCAGGTGGTGCTGTTCCTCTGCCTGGATCCGAGCCAAGGCGAGGTGAACCTGCTGCGCGCCAATGGGCGGGAGCTGCGGGTCTATGCGCGGCAGCCGATGTTCGTCTCCACGCTGCGGCTTTCGACGGCGGCGGGGCTGCTCACCGTCCTCGCCGCCTATCTGGCGCTGGCCTATGCGGCGTCGCGCATCCATGCGCGGCAATATGAGCACAGCCGCCGGCTGCTCGGCATCGGCGCGCCCAGCGCCTTCGGCTATGCGCTGCGCCCCACCGTCATCGCGCAGGACAGTTTTGGGTATTGCAGCCTGTCGCGCTTCCAGGTGCTGCTCTTCACCCTCGTGCTCGCCGGCGTCTACGCCTATGTCATGGGGCGCACGGGGGAATTGCCCGAGCTGTCGCAATCCGTGCTGACGCTGCTGGGCGTGACGCTGACGGGCTCGACCCTGGCGCGGCTGACCGAAGGCTCCGTCATGCAGACGCCGAACCGGCTCTGGCTGTTCGGCACCGGCGTGCTGGACCCGACTCCGCGCCTGCCGCGCTGGACCGACCTGGTGGAATCGGATGGCGAGATCGATGTGACGCGGGTGCAGGCGCTGCTGTTCAGCCTGTTCGCCGCCGTCGCCCTGGTGGTCAGCGGCACCGGCGACCTGGAGAACTTCACCCTGCCGGACCAGCTTGTGACGCTGATCGGCATCAGCCAGGCCGTCTATGTCGCCGGCCGCGCTTTGCCCCGCGATTCGGCGAGGCGGCTGAACGAGGAAATCGCCAGCATCCGCGGCGCCGAATCCCGCGTGCTGGCCGACCCGGCGGATGCCGTGGCGCGGAAGGAGTTCGAGACGGCGCGCAACGCCATCGCCTCCTCGCTGCGCGACGTCTTCAGCGAACGCTTTTGCGAATCGCGCCTGCGCGGACTGCAGCCGGGCGAGAGGGTGGCGCCCCCCCTCGCCTCCTGAAGCCGCTTACCCGCGCGGCAGGTGCATGCCGATATAGGGCGGCAGGTTGAAGGCGCCGACATGGATTTCCGGCGTCCAGTAGCGGGTGGTGTCCAGCACCCCCGCCACATCGGCGCGACGGCGGATTTCCGCAACATCCACATGCCGGCAGCCGGCATCCTTCGCGGCCCAGCCCAGCGTCATGAAGCCGCCGACATAGGTCGGCACGGCGGCGACATAGGCGAAGACATCCGGGAAGAACTTGGCGCGGCGCAGCGAGGTTTCGCGCAGTTCCTCCGCCTGCATGAAGGGCACGCCGCACTGGTTCACCACAAGGCCGCGCTCCGTCAGGATGCGGGAGCAATTGGCGTAGAACTCGTCGGTGAACAGCACCTCGCCCACCCCGATCGGGTCGGTGCTGTCGACGATGATGACGTCGTAGCTGCCGGGGGCGGCCTGGCGCACATGGTCGATGCCGTCACCCACGATGACGGTGGCGCGTGGGTCGGTCCAGGCATCGCCGCCGATCGCGGGCAGATGCTCCTTGGCCAGGCGGATCACCTCGCCATCGATCTCCACCATCACCGCCTTGTCGACCGTGCGATGCTGCAGCACGCGCCGCAGCACGCCGCCATCGCCGGCCCCGATGATGAGCACGCGCTTCGCATCGCCATGCGCCAGCAGCGGCACATGGGCCAGCATCTCCTGATAGACGAACTCATCCGCCTCGGTGATCTGCACCACGCCGTCCAGGAACATCACCCGGCCATGCAGATGGCTTTCGATGATGCGGATGTCCTGGAAGTCGGATTTCACGTGCGCCAGTTCCCGCTTCACCAGGAAGCGCTGGCCCCATTCGGCGTAGAGCGTCTCGTTCAGCCAGGTTTCGTTCGTCATCATCAACCCCATGCGCGCAAAAAAGGGCGGACCCTGCGGCCCGCCCCATATCCCACCGGCCTGTCGGCCGGGTTCAGCCGATCAGGCCGCGCTTGTGCTCGGCAAGCTGCACGCGCTCCGCCAGGAAGCCCTTCTTCAGCGCCGGCAGCGCCTTGTAGGGGTCGCATTCGCCGCAGACGAAGATGTCGAGCGCGGCATAGTCGCGCTCCGGCCAGGTGTGGATCGACACATGACTCTCCGCCAGCACCAGCACGCCGGACACGCCACCATTCGGAGAGAAGTGGTGGAAGTGGCCGTGCAGGATGGTGGCGCCGGTCGCCAGCGCACCCTCGCGCAGCACCGCGTCGATATGGTCGGGGTCGTCGAGATTCGTCGCCCCCCACAGATCGATGATCAGATGCGTTCCCGCATAACGCACGCCGTTACGATGGACAAAATAGTCCTTCGTCTCCGTCGAGCGGTTCTCATCATTCTGGGCGTCGCTCGGGAGATCCGAGACCATCCCCAGTTGGACGAGAGCTTCCATGGTAAGGGCTCCTTCCAGCCAGCAGATGACCGGGATGATCGCTCGCCGCGGGAGTGCGGCTGGTCAAAGCAGATCGGGTCAAGGCGGCGGCATATGGGGCAAACCAGGGGGGGGTGCAAGCGAATTCGGGACCGGAGGCCGCAAAAAAAGCGGGTCCCCCCCCGGGGGGGGCCGGCGAACCTGCCGGTCCCCCCCGGGGGGTGGCCGGCAAATCATCGTGTCGTGGGGGTCTCCTCCCGCAACCCGTCCAGTCGGGCGGGCAGCCCGCGCGCAACATCAAGCTCGGCACGCAGCCGGGGCAGGTCCGCGAGTCCGGCCACCCGATCCGCCGTCAGCAGGTCGAAGGTGCCGGACATCGGCCCCTCCCCCATCCGCGCCTGTTCCTCCGCGCGCAGCTCCGCCAGCGCCGCATCGTCGCCGGCCAGGGTCAGCAAGGCGGCGATGCGGGCGATGATCGGCTTGTGCTGATCCGAAAGCGGCGCCGGCGGCGGCGGGGCGATGGTCGCCAGGTGCTGGCGCAGCGCCGTGGCGGCACCGGCCCAGTCCTGCCGTTCCTCCAGCAGCACGGCCAGCTCGGCCGCGGCGGCGGGACCGGCCGCGCGGAAACGCGCCGCCGCATCGGCATGCCGGCCGGTGCGCGCCAGGGCACGGGCTTCCAGCATCAGGCGGGACTGGGTCAGATCGGCCGACAGTGATTCGTTGGCGGTCTCCTCCAGCGCCTTCAGCGCGCCGGGGCCATCGGCCGCGCCCAGGGCCAGCCCGGCGAGGCGGGCACCGAGGCGGCCCTTCGATTCGGCGTCCGCCGCCCGGCTGACCGCACGGCGCAGCACATGGCTCGCCCGGTCCAGCAGGTCCAGCGCCGCCAGGCGATCGGCCAGCGAGCCCAGCGCCTGCTCCGTCGCATCGCCCGGGGGCAACATCTCGGCATGGGTGTCGTAGAGTACCACGGCGGCAACCGGCGGCTCCCGCTCCAGCGCGCCGAGCAGCGCCGCGATCTCACGCTCCCGCAGCCCTGCGGCGAGGTTCGGGAACATCGCCGCCGTCTCGCGCAGCAGGTCGAAGGCGCCGCGCGCATCGCCGGCCTGCATGCGCAGCTCCGCCAGGCGGGACCGCCCTTCCGTCTCCATCGCATCGCCGCGCCAGGCGGCCAGGGTCGGCTCCATCGCCGCGGCGGCGCCGGCGGCATCGAGCAGACCATTGGCCAGCCGCAGCTCCGCCGCACGGCGCAGCGCCAGTGCCCGGGCGCGGCGGTCGCGGCCGGCGGCCAGTGAGTCATAGGCGGCCAGCGCCGGTTCCAGCGCGCCCTCCGCCTCCAGCACGCGGGCGCGCGCGAGGGCCAAAGGCGGATCATCCTGGTCGCGGGTGGCCAGCAGGCGGCGCGCCGCGACGGATTCGCCGCCGGCCGCCAGGGCCTCCGCCGCCAACGGCGCCAGGCGCGCCTGCAAGGGCTCGGGATAGGAGAGCAGCAGTGGCAGGCCGGCGGCGACCGCCTTGGCGCCGTCCTGGCCGCGTGCCGAGGCCAGCAGGCCACGCCACAGCGCCACCTCATCGGTCTCCGGCAGGCGCGGCGCATCGAGGCCGGTGGTCTCCGCCAGCCGCCCCGCCAGCAGCGCCGCCATGGCCTGCAGGGCGCGGCTGCGCGGCAGTTCGGCCAGGACCGGGTCTTCCCGCATCGCCAGCGTCACCATGGATTGCGCTTCCTGCGGCAGGCCCAGCGCCAGCAGCGCCTCCGCCACCTGCATCCGCGGCTGGCCCCGGCCGAGCGGCGCGGCGGCGGCGACGGCGGCGGTGGCGTTGCGCAGGCGCTCCTGCAGGGCGGCGACCGCCTCGCCCGGCAGGTCGAAGCTGCGGGTCATCGCCGTCGCGGCGCCGCTCGCGGCCGGCGCCTCGGCGCCCAGCGCGAGTTCCGCCCCGGCCGAGGCACCGGCCAGGAAGCGGCCGGGCAGCGCGCGCAGCGTCACCGTATCGGCGCGCGGCAGCAACGCGGCGCCGAGCCGGGTCGGCAGCAATTCGAACAGCGCGGCGCGGCGCCCGGCGGGTACCGCCTCCGCCCCATCCAGCACCGTGCCGACCAGCAGCGCGGTGCCGGTTTCGGGATCGAGGACGGAAACGCTGCCGCCGGCGCGGCTGGCATGCAGCAGCAGGCGGGCCGGCGGGCCGGGCTCGACCTCCGGCATGATGGCGCGTAGTGCCACCTCGTCCACCGGCTGGTCGAGCAGCCAGGCATTGCCTTCACGGCGCAGGCGCGGGGCGCGCAGGAAGGTGGCGGGCAGGCGCAGCGTGGTGGCGTCGGGGCCGGTGCTCGCCTCGGCCGCGGCGAAGACCGGGTTGGCCCGCAGCGCGGCGAGGTCGAGCGGCAGCGGCGCGTCCAGCACCAGCATCCAGACGCCGCCGCGCCGGAACAGCGCCGCGCCCACCTCCGCCGTGGCGGGAATGGACAGCGCCGGGCCGGGCAGCAGGCGCACCGCCAGGCCACGCGGGGCGACGGGCGTGCCGGGCGCGGCGGCGGGTTGCGGCGCGGGTCGCAGCATGGCCTGCGGAGCGGCCTGGCTGGCCTGGGGTGCCTCGGCCAGCGCCTCCCGCGCCACCGGCGCACGGGGCGCGGCCTGCACCACCACGGGCGCCTCGGCGGGCGGCGGCGTGGCGGGCTGGAAGGGGCTGCGCTCCGCCGTGGCCGTGCGGGCCGGGGGTGTCGCGCGGGCCGGCGGCGCGGCGCGCGGGGCTGCGGGCACCACGATCTGGGCCGGCATGGGCGGTGCCGCCGGGGCGGGTGCAGGTGCGGGGGCGGGTGCAGCGGCGGCGGCGCGGCGCGCCGCGGGGCTGCCGCTGGCGGCGCCGAATTCGTCGCGGCCAGGATCCAGCACATCGACCACGATTCGGTTGCCGATGCGGAAATGGCGCATGCGCGCACCGGGCGCCATCTGGATGCGCGCGGTATCGGTTTCGGCCGTGACGCCGAGGACGTTGCGCGGCGGGCGGCGCACCGCGGCGAGATCGAAGGCGCCGGGCGCGGCGAAGCGCAGCGTCACCTGGCCATCGGATTCCTCGACCCGGTAGGCGACATTGCCGGGCCAGTCGAAGACCAGGCGGACGAAATTCGGATGCGCGCCGGTACGTAGCGCGACCCTGTCCTGCGCCGCGACGGGGCTGGCCAGAAGGCCGCCCAGCAGCAGCACGGCGACACCGGAAAGGCATTTTTGCCTGAACATGGATTTTCCTTTCCGGTCTTCCGCACCGGTGCCGTCGTCAGTCGAAATCGGCGAGCAGCTTGTCGATGTCGGCCTGGCTGACACCGGCCCCCGGAAGTTGCGGCCCATGCGCCAGGCGGCGGCCCTCGGTCTCGTCCGGATCGACCGGCGCGGCTGCCGATTCGCCCGACGCCGCATGGCCGCTGACCGCGCCGAAGCGGGACACCACCTGGTCGACGCGCGCCTCGATCGCCTTCAGCGCCGTCACCACCTTGCCGATTCGCTGGCCGGTGATGTCCTGGAAGCTGCAGGCCTCGTAGATGCGCGTCACGGCATTGCCGAGCGCCTCCGCCTCCGGCCCACCGATGCGGGTGGCGACGCCTTCCAGCGTTTCGCACACATCCAGGATCTCATTCGTCGCCTGGGCGGTGTGGTCGACGATGGCATCGAGTTCGTCGGTGGCGGAGGGGATGTGGCTCAGGGTGATGTCGTCCACCTTGAGCGAGGCGATCTCCTGCTTCGCGCGCGCCACCGTCCGGCCGAGCCCTTCAAGCTCGGCCAGCAGCGCGGCTTCCACGACGGTCAGGTCGCCGGACATGCTGCCCAGCACGGCGCGCACCGCGGATTCGATGCGCTGCCCTTCCGCCGTGGCCTCGGCCCCATGGGGGGCGCTTCCGTCAGGCATTCGCCATCACCTTCTCGATCTTGCCGCGCAGCGTCTCGGCGTTGAACGGCTTCACGATGTAGTTCGAGACGCCGGCGGCCTTGGCGGCGATGACGTTCTCGGTCTTGCTCTCGGCCGTGATCATGATGAAGGGCGTGGATTTCAGCCGCGCATCGGCGCGCACTTCCTTCAGCAGGTCGAGGCCCGTCATCGGCGCCATGTTCCAGTCGCTGATGACCAGGCCGAAATTGCCGGCGCGCATCTTCGCCAGCGCCTCCGCCCCGTCCGTCGCCTCCTCGACATTCTCGAAGTCGAGCTGCTTCAGCAGGTTGCGGATGATCCGCAGCATGGTCTTGTAGTCGTCAACGATCAGCACCGACGTGTTCTTGTCCATTGGCTCTGCGCCCTCACTGTCCAAACCACCGCCATCCTGGCGCACCGACTCTTACCAACGCGCATAGATGCGGGTGTTTTTTTGCGGCGCTGTCCCGCGCCGCCGACCTCATTGCGTGGAAATGCGCGCGGCCCGCAGCCGTGCCAGTTCCGCCGTCAGCGCCCGCGCGCGTTCGGGGCGCATCGCCCCCATCACCGGGGCGGCCTTCGCCTCCCGCATCTGGTCCATGATGCGGACCAGCACGGGCATCTCCAGCTCATCGAAGATCACCGCCGCATCGCGCGGACGCATGCCTTCATAGAGCTTCACCAGGCCGCGCATGCCGGCCTCCTCCCGCGCCGCGCGTTCCCGCTCCAGCGCCTCGAGCTGCTGCTGCAACCCGACGAGTTCCTCGACACGCTGGGCCAACCGGCGTTCGGCGGCGGCGACCATCGTCTCCCGCGCCACCGCCTGCGCCTCGCGCGCCTCGATGGCGGCGCGGCGCGCGCGCAGCGATTCCAGGATGGCGCGTTCCGCCTGCTGTTCCGGAGTCGGCTCGGCAGGTGCCGCCCGCGCGGCGGCGGGCGCGGGCGTGGCGGGGCGTGCCGGCGCGGGTTCGGCGGCGATCGCCGTCCCCTCCCCGCTCCGCCACATGCGTTCCAGCTTGGTGCCCGCCAGCACAGCCATCACCGCGAAGGCGATCGGCAGCAGGCGCGGCCGCGGCAGGCGCAGGCGACGCGGCGCGGCGGCGGGTGCCGCCGCGGTGGGCCGCGCGGCCGGATTCGGCGCGGCGGGCTTCGCGATGCGGGCCATCAGCGGCCACCCCGCAGGGCGCGCAGCAATTCACGCTCCGCCTCGCTGCGCGGCGTGGGGCCGGAGGGTTCCGCGGCCATGGCGCGGGCCGGCGCGGCCTCCATCGGCGTGGCATGTCGCGATTGCCGCACCAGCCCGTCCAGCCGATCCGCCATCATCTCCGCCCGTTCCGTCAGGAAACGCAGGTCGTCACGCAGCGGCTCCGCCACCGCGACGCGTTCGGCGACGACGCGCCCTGCCTGTTCCGCCGTCGCGCGCAGCCGGGCGAGCGTCGCCTCCGCCGCCTCGCTGGCCGCGGCGATGCTGGCGGCACCGGCTTCCAGCGCCGCACCCTCGCGCCGCAGGGCGCTGATCTGCCGTTCCAGCCGCCAGGCGAAGGGCACCGCCATCGCCAGCAGCGCCAGCAACGCCGCCTGCGCCGCCCATTCCATCATGCTCATGCCGCGTGTCCCATCGCCATCGCCTGGGTCGGAGGTTCGCGCCCGCTGTCGATGCGCACCGCCAGCTTGTTCTCGCGCCGGCCGAGCTGCCCTTCGAACAGCGCCACGTCGCCGCAGCGCAACTGCACCGGGGAACCGGGCGGGGAGGCCAGGATGATGCGGTCGCCCACCTTCAGCCGCAGCACCTGCGACAGCAGCATGGCCTGTTCGTCCAGCACCACATCCAGCGCCACATCGGTCTGGCGCAGTTCCTCCGCCAGGTGGGTTTCCCAGATGCTGTCGCGGCCGAAGCGTTCGCCCATGAACTGCTGCAGCAGCAATTCGCGCACCGGCTCCAGCGTCGCATAGGGCAGCAGGATCTCGATTCGCCCGCCGCGATCCTCCATGTCCACCCGCAGCCGCGCCAGCACGGCGGCGTTCGACAGGCGGGAGATGGCGGCGAAGCGCGGATTGACCTCCAGCCGGTCGAAGCGGAAATCCACGGGGCACAGCGGCTCGAAGGCATTGCGCAGATCGCCCATCACCACGGTGATGAGGCGTTCGACCAGCGTCCGCTCGATGGTGGTATAGGGCCGGCCCTCGATGCGCATCGCCGCCGTACCGCGCCGGCCGCCGAGCAGCACGTCCACCACCGAATAGATCAGGCTGCTGTCGACCACGACCAGGCCGTGATTGTCCCACTGCTCCGCCTTGAACACCGCCAGCATCGCCGGCAGCGGGATCGAGTTCAGGTAGTCGCCGAAGCGCAGCGAGGTCATCGCATCCAGCGAGATCTCGACATTGTCCGAGGTGAAGTTGCGCAGCGTGGTGGACATCAGCCGGACCAGGCGATCGAAGACGATCTCCAGCATCGGCAGGCGTTCATAGGCGATGAGGCCGGCGGAGATGATCCGCTCGATCCCGCTTTCGCCATTGTCGCCGGCCGGGCCGCTGTCGAAGCCGAGCAGGCTGTCGATCTCGGCCTGGTTCAGCACCCGCGCGGCATCCGCCGCCGGCACCGCCTCCCCCGGCGCGTCGTCGAAGGGGTCGGGGGCCGCGGCCTCCGACTCCAGCGACGCGCCCCAGGCAGCGGCGAGATCGTCTTCTTCCGAGGTGCCGCTCATTGGACCAGCATCTCCATGAACAGGACATCCGTGATGCGGGCGGGGGCGGCGGCGAGCGTGGCGCGCGCCATCAGCTCCTCACGCAGCCGGTGGGTGCCGGCGCTGCCGCGCAGTTCCTCCGGCCGCACTTCGCGCAGATAGGTCTGGAACAGGTCGATCAGCCGCGGCATCGCATCCGTCACTGCCGCCGCATCCTCGGCCTTGCTGATCTCCAGCTTGGCGCGCAGCCGGACGAAGACCGGGCGTCGGCCCGGGGCGTTCAGATTGCTGATGATCTCGGGCAGTTCGACGAAGGCGGGGGGGCTGCGCGGGGGTGGGGCCGCCTCGGCCTCCGCCGCCGCCGCCGCGACCTCCTCCGGCGTCGGCCCGCCCATGCCGAGCATGTTCGGCAGGATGCCGGTGAACCACAGCCCGGCGCCCGCGCCGAGCAACAGCAGGACAGGCAACAGGATCAGCAGCAGCTTCTTCTTGCCGCCCTTGCCCTTGCCCGCGGGGGCATCGCCCTCCGCCGCCGCATCCATCTTGGCTGCCGCCGCCGCCATCTTGTCGACCGTGCCTTTCGCCTCGCATGCCGGACCGCCGGCACCCCTGGGTGCGGCACAATGGCCCGAAGGGCGTTAACGAAGCCTTGCGGCGGCGCGGCCTGCCGGGTGGGGCGGCCATTTCTGCCGGGCTTCGGCAGAAGCTGCACCGGCGGGCCCTGCACCGGGGGCGGAAAATCCTGGCACGGCGCTTGCCCTACTCCCTTCAGAACCGCCCTGACGAGACCCGACCCATGGACAGCCCCGGCTATATCGTTCTGTCCCGCCTGGTGGCGCAGAGCCGCGCCGCCGCCGTGACCGCGAACAACATCGCCAATGCCGACACGCCCGGCTTCCGCGCCCAGCGCCCCCTGTTCGGCACGGTGCTGGAGCGGCAGTTGGATGCGGCGGTGCCGAGCGGTGGCCGGGACCTGGCCTTCGCGCAGGACCGCGCGACCTGGCGCGACACCATGCCGGGTGCCGTCGCCACCACGGGCAATCCGCTCGACCTGGCCCTGTCCAACCCGGATGGCTACTTCGTCGTCGAGACGGCGCGCGGCGAACGCTACACCCGCGCCGGCCGCTTCAGCCTGGACAATGAGGGCCGGGTGGTGACGCCGGAAGGCTTCCCGGTGCTGAACGATGCCGGCCAGCCGATTCGCGTGGCGCAGGGCGACAGCCGCATCGAGGTGATGGGCGATGGCATGCTGCGCACGGAAAACGGCCCGGTCGGCCGGCTGCGCGTGGTGCGCTTCGCCGATGCCCAGAAGCTGAACGCCGAGGGCGACCGCATCTTCTCCCGGCCGGAGGATATGCAGGCCGAGCCGGTGGAGCGCCCCGGCGTGGTCCAGGGCGCCATGGAGGGCAGCAATGTCCGCCCGGTGATCGAGCTGACCCGGATGACCGAGGAGCTGCGCGAATTCCAGTTCGTCTCGCAGATGGTCGAGAAGGAAGGCGAGCGCCTGGGCAGCGCCGTCGAACGCATTCTGCGCCGCCGCTGAAGTTGGTCTGAGTAAGGAATAAGAAGATGCGCAGTCTGCACATCGCTGGGACCGGTATGATGGCCCAGCAGACCAACGTCGAGGTCATCTCCAACAATATCGCGAATATGAGCACGACGGGCTACAAGCGCCGCCGCGCCGAATTCCAGGACCTGATCTATCAGAACCTGCGCCGCGTCGGCAGCCAGTCGGCCGATACCGGCAGCGTGCTGCCCTCCGGCGCCCAGGTTGGCCTCGGCGTGAAGACCGGCGCGGTCTATCGCATCTCCGAACAGGGCAGCCTGTCGCAGACCGAGAACCGCTTCGACCTCGCCATCCGCGGCAACGGGTATTTCCAGATCACCCTGCCGACCGGCGAGGTCGCCTATACCCGCGACGGCACCTTCGCCCTGTCGCCGGAAGGCGTGCTGGTGACGGCGGATGGCCATGTGGTGCAGCCGGGCATCAACATCCCGGCCGCGGCGCGCGACGTCACCATCAATGCGAATGGCGAGGTGCTGGCGAAGCTGGACGGCCAGGTGGAGCCACAGAATGTGGGACAGATCCAGCTTGCCATCTTCGCCAATGAGACGGGGCTGGAAGCGGTCGGCGACAACCTGCTGCTTGCCACCCCCGGCTCCGGCGCCGCCCAGCAGGGCGCGCCCGGGGCGCCGGGCTTCGGCCAGGTGCTCCAGGGCTTCGTCGAAACCTCCAACGTCAACGTGGTGCAGGAGATCACCAACCTCATCACCGCCCAGCGCGCCTATGAGATGAACAGCAAGGTCATCTCGGCCAGCGACGAAATGCTCTCCACCCTGTCGCGGCTGCGGTGAGCGCCATGCGACGCCTGGCATTCCTGTTCTGCGCCCTTGCCTCCGCCGCCATGGCGGAAGCGCCGGCCACGCTGCGCCCCTTCGCCACGGTGGAGAATGCGGTGGTCCGGCTGGACGACCTGTTCGATGGCCTCGGGGAACGTGGCGCCACGCCGCTCGGCCCCGCCCCGGCCCCGGGCCAGCGGCTAGTGGTGGAGGCGGCGCAGCTCGCCGCCATCGCGCGCCTCAACGATGTGGCCTGGCAGCCGAGCGGCGGCGGCGACCGGGTGGTGCTGGAACGCCCCGGCCGCGCCCTGGCGCGGGAGGAGGTGATGGAGGCGCTGCGCATGTCGCTGCAGGCCCAGGGGGTGGAGGAGGAGGCGGACCTGACCCTTCAGGCCTTCATCCCGCCCCTGGTGCCCGCCGCCGCCTTCGCCCAGGTGACGGTGGAGCAGGTGATCTACGACGAGCAGACCCAGCGCTTCAGCGCCAGCCTGGCGGTGACGGCGGAAGGGATGGCGACGCATCGCATGCGCCTGGCCGGCCGCGCCGTCATCACCCATCCCGTGCTGGTGGCGGCGCGCCGCCTGACCGTCGGCGACGTGCTGGGGCCGGAGGATGTGCGGCTGGTGCGGATGCCGGCCAGCCGGCTGCGCGCCGGGTCGGCGGAGCGGCTGGACCAGGCGGTGGGCCAGGCGCTGCGCCGCCCGACCGGGGTCGGCCAGCCGCTGCTGCTGGCGAACCTGTCACAGCCCCTGGTGATCGAGCGCGGCCAGACCGTGACCATGCAGTACGACATCCCCGGCCTGTCCGTGCTCGCCCAGGGCCGCGCCCTGGAAGGCGCGGCGCGTGGTGGCGTGCTGCCCGTGATGAACCTCGGCAGCCGGATCGTGGTGGAAGCCCGCGCCATCGGTCCTGGCCGTGTGCGTGTGGAGACCGGACGATGAAGCGCCTGCATGTCCTGCCCCTGCTGCTGCTGGCCCTGCCGGCCTGCGAGCGGCTTTCCGAGGTCGGCCGCCCGCCGGCGATGGCCGCCGTCACCAGCCCCACGGCCGCACCGGGCTACCAGCCGGTCTCCATGCCGATGCCGGCGGCGCAGCCGCCGACCCATGGCGGCAACAGCCTTTGGCGCCCCGGCAGCCGCACCTTCCTGCGCGACCAGCGGGCGGCGGCGGTGGGCGACCTGATCACCGTGCTGGTCAGCATCCAGGACACCGCCCAGCTCCAGAACACGACGGAGCGGGAGCGGGAGGGGACGGACCGGATGGGCATTCCGCGCCTGCTCGGCCTGGAAAGCTCCCTCACCCGCATCCTGCCGAACAGCATCGATCCCTCTTCCCTGGTGTCGACCAGCGGCGCGCAGACCACCAATGGCACCGGATCGATACGGCGGAACGAGACGGTGACGCTGCGCCTGGCGGCGACCGTCACCCAGACCCTGCCGAACGGCAACCTGGTGTTGGCCGGGCGGCAGCAGGTGCGGGTGAACCATGAATTGCGCGACCTGCAGGTGACGGGCGTGATCCGGCCGCAGGATATCGGCAGCGACAATACCGTGCGGCATGACCGGCTGGCGGAGGCGCGCATCGCCTATGGCGGGCGGGGCACCGTCTCCGACGTGCAGGCCCCGCGCTACGGGCAGCAGCTTCTGGATATCGTGCTGCCCTTCTGAAAAAGGGGGCGCCCCCCCTGGGGGGCCCTTTGCCCCTCCGGCTTCAGGCCGCCGCGGCGCGGCGGCGCTGCACCAGTTGCAGCAGCAGCACGCCGCCGCCGAAGACGATGCCGATGGTGTCCGTCACGAAGCCGGGCTGGATCAGCGCCAGCGCCGCGATGAACAGCGCCACCCGTTCCCACATCGGCATCGGCCGCAGCAGATAGGCGTGCAGGGAAGCCGCCAGCAGCAGGCAGCCCGCGGTCGCGCTCGCCACAGCAAAGATCACCTCGCCCCAGGTGCCGATCAGCAGCAGGGCCGGCTGGAAGACGAAGATGAAGGGCACGATGAAGCCGGCCGCGCCGATCTTCATCGCCGCCCAGCCGCTGCTCCACATATCCGTCTTGGCCAGCCCGGCGGCGGCGAAGACCGCGAGCGCCACCGGGGGCGTGATGGCGGACAGGATGGCGAAGTAGAAGGCGAACAGATGGGCGGCCGGCACCACCACGCCCATGGCGATCAGCGCCGGCACCAGCAGGGAGACCATGACGATATAGGCGGGCGTCGTCGGCATCCCCATGCCGAGGATGATGCCGGCCATCATGGTCAGGATCAGCGCGAAGATCAGGTTGTTGTCGGCGACATTCACGACGAGCTGGGTGAAGGTGATGCCGAGGCCGGTCAGCGCGATCAGCCCGATGACGATGCCGGCGCAGGCGCAGGCCATGGCGATGCCGAGTGCATTGCGCGCGCCATCCAGCATCGCATCCCACACCGCGGCGATCGTGACGTGGTGGCGGCTGTTGGCGCGCAGCGCGGCGGCCGGGAAGCAGGCGAGCGTTGCGACCAGCGCCACCAGCGGCGCGGAATAGCCGGCGAAAAGACCGACGATGATGACCAGGATGGGCAGGAACAGATGCCAGCTCTCGCGCATCACGTCGCCCAGCTTCGGCACCTCATGGTCCGGCAGTCCGGCGAGGCCGGTGCGCTTCGCCTCGAAATGCACCGCGGCGAAGGTCGCCACATAATACAGCAGCGCCGGGATCAGCGCCCAGGTGATGACCTGGAGGTAGCTGACGCCCAGGAACTCCGCCATGACGAAGGCGGCAGCGCCCATGATCGGCGGCATGATCTGCCCGCCGGTGCTGGCCACCGCCTCCACCCCCGCCGCGAATTGCGGGCGGAAGCCGCTGCGCTTCATCAGCGGGATGGTCACCTGCCCGGTCACCATCACATTGGCGACCGCGGAGCCGGAGACGGAGCCGAAGAGCGAGGAGGAAATCACCGCCACCTTGCCCGGGCCGCCGCTGTGGCGGCCGGTGAGCGCGAGGGCGAAATCCATGAACAGCTTGCCGACGCCCGACCGCTCCATGAACGATCCGAACAGCACGAAGATCACCACGAAGCCGGCCGAGACGCCCAGCGTGGATCCGAAGATGCCGTCCGTCGTCAGGTAGAGCTGGTCCAGCATGGCCAGCGGGCCGACATCGGTGAAGAAATAGGACCAGGCCAGGAAGACCATGCTGGTGATCGGCAGCGCCCAGCCGATGACACGGCGCGTCGCCTCCAGGATCAGCGCCACCAGCAGCCAGCCGCCGATGATGTCGGCGGGGCGCGGGTCGTCGATATAGGGGATGCGGTTGACCAGCCAGTCGTATTCCACGAACAGCCGGCCCACGGCCCAGATGGTCAGCGCGCAGAGCAGCCAATCCTCGGGCCCCGGCGCGCGCTGCGCGGCGTCCTTGCCCTGCCGCAGCGGGAACAGGATGAAGACCAGCGCCATGGCGAACAGCAGATGCGTGCCGCGGAAGATCACCGCCTCGGGCGGTGAGGTCGCGATGGCCCACATATGGTACACGGCCATTACGGCCGCGATGGTGCCGGCCAGCCAATGCATGGCGCGCGCATAGGTCATCGCCGCTTTCCCCGTATCCTGAACGCTGTGTAATTTGGTGTCTGGGCGGATGCATCAGGGCCGGTGCCGGGCCTGCCATGGCAGCCCGTCATCCGGCCCTTCTGGTCGTTTGCGCGCCTGGACAGGCCGGGCGCGCCGTCATGGCCTCAGCGAGAGGCCGCTTCCTGGTAGAAGCGCGCGGCGCCGGGGTGCATCGGCACGCCGATATCGGCGGCGGCGGTCACCGGGGTGCTGTCGCGCATGGCGGCCACGATGTTGCGCAGCGTGCCGACATTGTCCCAGAGCAGCTTCACCATCTGATAGACCTGATCCGGGTTGCGGTCGCAATTCGTGATCAGATGCGCGGTATAGGTGATCTGGGTCGGCGTGCCTTGCTGCTGCGGATAGGTATTGGCCGGCAGCTGCGCACCCTGATAGCCCGGGTTGATCTCCCGCATCTTGTCGACATAGCGGGACAGGTCGATGATCCGCATGGACCGCGCGCTGGCCAGGTCCATCACCGCGCTGGCGGGGATGGTGGTGCCGAGGGTGAAGACCTGGGCATGGCCGTCGCGCAGCAGGCCGACCGCATCCGTGTAGCTGGACTGGAAGCTGGCGCGCACGTCGCTGTAGCGCATGCCGGCGGCCTGCAGGATGTGCTGCGTCACCACCTCGGCCGTGTTGCCGCGCGGCTGCAGCGCAATCGGACGGCCGCGCATGTCCTCGATGGAGTTGATGCCGGAATCGGCCAGGGCGATCACCTGGAACCACTGCGGGTAGAGCGAGCCGATGTTGCAGACGTTGCTCACCGCCTCGGGGAAGGGCGCGCGGCCGGCGATGCCGTCCACGGTGCTGATGGAATTGCCGAAGGCCACCTGGGCGCGGTTGGCGCCGATGCCGCGCACATTGGCCACGCCGGCGCCCGGCAGGGTCTGCACCGTCAGGCCGGGGATGGCGCTTTCCCAGATGTTCTTCAGCGCACCCGAGATCGGCACCCAGACCCCACCCTGCGGGCCGGTCATGAAGCGAAGGGTCTCCTGCGCGGATGCGGGGGTGGCCAAAGCCACGGCACCAAGCATGGCAAATGCCGCTGCGGCGGTCCGGATGGTCATTGTTGTTCTCCCTAAGGTCATCTTGGTCGTGCCGTCGGTATTCACGAAGACGAGGCGCACGACAACCCCGAAGCCGCATGGCGCCCCCACAATCTCGCCACAAAGCAGGCCGCTTCTTCACATGGGCCGCAATGATTCGCAGGCATGTCCCACATGCTGACACACGGCTCCGCCAGCTTGGCAGGCCGCGCCTCGCCTTCCCCCCCAACCCGCCGCTGCGATACACTCCGCCGCCCATGGGCGAGGAGCGACATGTCGGGATGTGCGGACGATATCTGTTGCAGCGCACGCCAGCGCAGTTGGCGGAATATTTCGAGACGCTGAACCCGACGCCGAACCACCCGCCCTCCTGGAACATCGCCGTCACGCAGATGAGCCTGGTGGTGCGCCGCCATCCGGAAAGCGGGGAGCGTCACCTTGATGCGCTGCGCTGGGGCCTGGTGCCGCGCTGGGCGCAGGATGCGAAGGACGCGGCCAGGCTGATGAACGCCCGCGCCGAGGGCCTGGCCGAAAAGCCCTCCTTCCGCGAAGCCTTCCAGAAGCGCCGCTGCCTGGTGCCGATGGACGCCTTCTATGAGTGGCGGCAGGAAGGTGCGGCCAAGCAGGCCTATGCCGTGGCGCAGGCCGACGGGATGCCGATGGCTGTCGCCGGATTGTGGGAGGGCTGGAAACAGCCGGATGGCACCTGGCTGCGCAGCTACACCGTCATCACGACGGAGGCGAATGCGAAGCAGGCCCTGGTGCATGCCCGCATGCCGGCGATCCTGCCGCCGGAGGTCTGGGACGCCTGGCTGGGCGCCGAACCGGCCGAGCCGGAGGAACTTCTGGAACTGCTGGTCCCCTGCCCGGCCGAGGAACTGCTGGCCTGGCCGGTGGACAACCGCGTCGGCAAGGTGGCGGAGAACGACTCCCGCCTGCCGCGCCGCGACCCCAGGGCCAGCCCGCCGCCCGAGCTGGACGACGCGCCACCGGAATGGGTCGGCTGACGAAGCCGCCCGCTCAGTCGTCGCGGTGCACGCGCTCCATCCGCTCGTGTCGCTCCTGCGCCTCGATGGACATCGTGGCGATCGGGCGGGCCTCCAGCCGGCGCAGGCCGATCGGCTCCCCGCTTTCCTCGCAATAGCCGTAGGTGCCGTTCTCCACCCGCTCCAGCGCCTGGTCGATCTTGGAGATCAGCTTGCGGGCGCGGTCGCGGGTGCGCAGTTCCAGGGCACGGTCGGTCTCGACGCTGGCGCGGTCGGTCAGGTCGGCCTCGATGATGCCGCCCTGGCCCATGGAGGTCAGGGTCTCACCTGCTTCCCGCACCAGGTCACCCCGCCATTTCAACAGCTTCTGCCGAAAATACTCCAACTGAAGCGGGTTCATGAATTCTTCGTCGCTGCTCGGACGATAATCCGGCGGCAAGGTCACCAGCATGGCAGGACTTCCCCAACCTTTGCCGCCCGGGTCCCGGCGCCCGGGGTGGCGAAAGCGGCCGGACCATAGTGGCGGCAATGGGGCGGGTGCAAGGGCTCGTTTCGCCGCAAGCGTCTGATCTTCGCCCGCTTTTCAATCGGATGACGGTTCCGGGGCAGGTCGGCGCGCCAATTCCAGCCGCGCCCGCAACCGAATCTCCGCCATCAGCGCGGCCAACCCCGGCTCCAGCCCCGGCTCCACCGGGGCGGCCAGCGCTTCCAGCCGCGCCCGCCGCGCACCATCCTCCGGCCCGTCGCGCAACAGGTCGAGTTGCAGGCCGCGCAATTCGTCCAGCGCCTGGCGGGCGCGGCGGCGGGCGCGCTCGGCCGGGGGCTCCGGTGGTGCGGCGGAACCGGAATCCTGCAAGGCCAGCAGGCCGCCGAGCGCGGCGGGGCCGGACATCGCGGCGCTGGCCGCGGCTTCCCCACTCATCTCCGGCAGCGCGAAACCGCCGCCGGGGCGCCGCACCCTGCCGCCGCCCTGCACCCCACTGAACCCCGCCGGCCGCACCGGACCCACTGCCATCACATCGCCCCCTTCTGGAACCTGCGCATCCTAGCCCAAAGCGGCAAACATCGTCTTACCACACGGCAGCCCCTGCCCCACCCCGGCAATCCCTGCCGCCCGGATACCCCCGCAGGCCTGGCACGCCCCTTGCGGAAGCCATCCCGCGCCCCGTGACCCACTTCCGCGGCGGCGAGGAGGTTGATTGTGCCGAAAATTCCTTGCCCGAGCATGAGCATCCCGCGGCGTCTCCTGACGGTCCTGCTGCTGTGCCTCGCCTTGCTGCCGGCCCTGGCGCCGGCCGGCGCGCAGGGCCAGGTGCGGATCAAGGACATCGCCGATATCGAGGGGATGCGGGAGAACCAGCTGGTCGGCTACGGCCTGGTGGTCGGCCTGAACGGCACCGGCGACAAGCTGCGCAGCGCGGTCTTCACCCGGCAGTCGCTGATCGGCGTGCTGGAACGCCTGGGCGTCAATACCCGCGACCAGGAACGCCAGCTCGATACCCGCAACGTCGCGGCGGTGATGGTCACCGCCAACCTGCCGGCCTTCGCCCGTACCGGATCGCGCATCGATATCGCGGTCTCCGCGCTCGGCGATGCCACCAACCTCACCGGCGGCATGCTGCTGGTCACCCCGCTGCTCGGCGCGGATGGGGAGGTCTATGCGGTGGCGCAGGGGCCGATCGTCACCGGCGCGGTTTCCGCCCGTGGCGCCGCCGGCTCCGTCACCCGGGGCGTGCCGACTGCCGGCCGCATCGCCAATGGCGCGACGGTGGAGCGGGAGGTGGCCTATACCTTCGCGGGCGGCGACCGGCTGCGCCTGGCACTGCGCAATCCGGACCTGACCACGGCGCGCCGCATCGCCGCCGCCATCAATGCCAGCGCCGGCAGCCAGGCCGCCACGGCGACCGACCCACGCACCGTCAACGTTTCCCTGACCGGGCGCGATTCCATCGCCTTCATCGCCCAGATCGAGCAGCTTCGGGTGCAGCCGGACCAGATGGCCCGGGTGGTGATCGAGGAAGCCTCCGGCACCATCGTCATGGGCGCCAATGTGCGGCTGTCCACGGTCGCCATCGCCCAGGGCAACCTGACCATCCGCATCACGGAAACGCCGCAGGTGGTGCAGCCCAATGCGCTGGCCGGCGGGCAGACGGCGGTGGTGCCGCGCACCGGGATCGAGGTGGATGACCAGTCCGGGCGCCGGCTCGGCATCCTGCCCGGCAGCGTGACGCTGGAGGATCTGGTGCGCGGGCTGAACGGCCTGGGCGTCGGGCCGCGCGACATGATCACCATCCTCCAGACCATCAAGGCGGCAGGTGCCCTGCAGGCCGAGCTGGAGGTGCGCTGAGATGAGCATCTCCGCCCCCCAGGCCAGCACGGCGCCGCGCCCCATCGCGAGCCAGCGCGGCACCCCCAATACGCCCGAGGCGATGCGCCGCGTGGCGCGGGATTTCGAGGCCCAGGCACTCGGCGCGCTGTTGCAGCCGATGTTCCAGGGCCTGGACAGCAAAGGCCCCTTCGGCGGCGGCGCGGCGGAGGGCCAGTGGCGCCCGATGCTGGTGGACTCCATCGCCAAGGACCTGGCCAAGGCCGGCGGCCTCGGCATCGCGGATTCGGTGTTCCGGGAACTGACCCGGCTCGCCGCCGCCGCGAACTCCCCTACCCCCCACCCCACGGAGACAAGCGCACCATGATGCAGCCGCTGATCGTTGCCGCCCAACGCCTGAGCGAGGCGCTGCGCGCCGAGAACGAGGCGCTGGCCCGGCTGGACCTGAACAGCGCCGCCGCGCTGGCCCTGCCGAAGCAGCAGGCCTCCGACGCTTTCGCCGCGGCCTTCGACGCTGCGAACCGCACGAATTCCAAGGCCGTGGGCCCCGATCGCGCCAAGGCGGAGGAGCTGGCCGGGCGGCTGCGCGACCTGGGCGCGGAGAATCGCCGGCTGCTGGAACGCGCCATCGCGCTGCAATCCCGCGTGATCGAGACCATCGCCGGCGCCACCCGCCCGGCCGGCCCCGGCACCTATGGCGAGCGTGGCCGGCAGCGGGACGGGCGGCACCAGCCGCTGTCGATTTCCTCCCGCGCCTGACCGCCTTTCCGCGGGACAGAACGTCACGCGGGGGCGCTTGCCGGAAGCTGCGCGCGGGCGCAGCTTGCCGCGCATCGCATGCTCCGCCGCAACGCAACATTCCTGGTCATCTCCGCGCTGACCCTCTGCTCCGCCATCGCGGTCGCGCTGCTGCGCGGCATGGGCGCCGTGTGGCATGCGCTGGATGCGACCTGGGACCTGATCCTGACGGTGCTGCCCTCCATCATCGGCGGCCTGCTGCTTTCCGCCGCGCTGCGCCAGCTGGTGCCGCCCGGGGCGCTGGCGCGGTGGATGGGGGCGGAGAGCGGAATCCGAGGGCTGCTGGTGGCGACGGCGGCCGGCATGGCAATGCCAGGCGGGCCGGTCGCGGCATTCCCCGTGGTGCTGGTGCTGGCCCAGGCCGGGGCGGATCGCGGCGCGCTGATCGCCTTCGTGCTCGCCTGGTCGCTGAACGGCTTCCAGCGGATCGTGGTCTGGGAACTGCCGATCCTCGGCGCCGATTTCGCCCTGCTCCGCCTGATCTGCGGCCTGCCGCTGCCGGTGCTGGCGGGGCTTTTCGCGCGCTGGCTGCCGATCCGCTGGGACCCGGCCGATGCGCCCGGCATGCAGGACCGCCGATGAGCTTCGGCGTGATCGCCATCTGGGTGGTGGCACTCGGCGCGCTGGGGCTGTGCCTGCGGCGCAGCCCGGCGGTGGGCCGGCGGGCGGTGGCCGATGCGGGCACCGCGCTCTGGCGGGTGCTGCCGGTGATGCTGATGGCGCTGCCCATGGCGGCCTTCCTGGCGGAGCTGATTCCGGCCGGCTGGGCGGAACGCTGGCTCGGTCCGGATAGCGGCTTCATCGGCATTCTGCTGGCCTCCGTAGCCGGCGGCGCCATGCCGGGCGGACCCTTCGTCGCCTTCCCGCTGGTGCTGGGCTTTCTGAAGGCGGGGGCCGGGCCTTCGCAGATGGTGGCGCTGATTTCCGGCTGGGCGATTCTCGGCCTGCACCGGACGCTGGCCTGGGAACTTCCGATCCTCGGCGGGCGCTTTATCGTCGTGCGGCTGCTGGCGAGCTTTTCCCTGCCCCTGCTGGCGGGGCTGGCGGCCGAGTTGCTGCTTCCGCTGTTTCCAGGCGTGGCGCTGCGCTGAAGCGGCCTGCGCCGTTGCCGCAATCCCGCCGCTTCGGCATAGCATTCCCCACGCATGAACCACGCCATCACCTCCGAGACGGAAGACTGGACCGCGCTGCTGGCCGCGCGGCAGGGCGCAGCCGTGCCACGCGGCGCCTTCGGCGACCTGTTCACGCCGCTGCTCGCCGCGCCCGAAGCGCCGGATGGCTGCGTCGTGATCGGCCGGCTGGCGCAGACGCTGGATGGCCGCATCGCCTGCGCCAATGGCGCCTCGCAATGGATCGGCGGGCGCGGCGACATCCTGCACACGCATCGGCTGCGCGCGCTGTGCGACGTGGTGATGGTGGGCGGCGGCACCGTGCATCATGACGATCCGCGCCTGACGACGCGGGAGGTCTCCGGCCCCAACCCGGTCCGCGTGGTGCTGGACCCCCGCCGCCGCCTGCCCGCCACGCATAAGGTGTTTTCGGATGGCGCGGCGCCGACCCTGTTGGTGACCAGCGCCGAGGGTCCCGCCACCCACGGCCTGGCCGAGGTGCTGTACCAGCCAGACGGCCCCGACCTCCCCGCCCTGCTCCGCGAACTCGCGGCGCGGAATCTGAGAAGGATATTCGTGGAGGGGGGCGGGCGGACCGTCTCCGCCTTTCTCGCCGCCGGCTGCCTCGACCGGCTGCATCTGACGGTGGCGCCGATCATCCTCGGCTCCGGCATTCCCGCCTTCACCCTGCCCAGCGCCGGCCGCATCGCCGATGGGCTGCGCTTCCGCTGGACGCCGCATGCAATCGGGGAGGACATGCTGTTCGACATCGCGCTGCACCGCGCCCAGCCCGGAATCTGCGAGGAACTGGGCATCTGCGAGGAGACGACCGCACCATGAAGGCTAAGGCCCTCTGGATCACCGCCCCCTTCCAGGCGGAGCTGCGCGAACAGGAGCTGGAGGTGCCCGGCCCCGACCAGGCGCTGGTGGTCACCTCGGCCTCCGGCATTTCGCGCGGGACGGAACGGCTGGTCTTCTCCGGCCGGGTGCCGGAGAGCCAATGGCCGGCGATGCGCGCGCCGCTGCAATATGGCGACTTCCCCGCGCCGCTCTCCTATGGCTATGCCGCGGTCGGCACGGTGAAGGCGGGGCCGTCGCATCTGCATGGGCGGCGCATCTTCTGCCTGCATCCGCATCACGACGCCTTCGTGGCGCCGGCTGCCATGTGCATCCCCATCCCGGATGACGTGCCCGACCGCCGCGCCGTGCTCGGCGCGAATATGGAAACGGCGGTCAATATTCTCTGGGACGCCCGGCCCCTGGTTGGCGAGCGGGTGCTGGTGGTGGGCTGCGGCGTGGTCGGGTTGCTGGTGACCTATCTGCTCGGCCGCATCCCCGGCCTCGACCTGTGGGCCTGCGACACGGATGCCTCGCGGCGCGCCATCGCCGAGGATTTCGGCGCAAGCTTCTGCGCGCCGGAGGATGCGCCCGGCGAGCGCGACCTGGTGATCCACGCCTCCGCCAGCGCCGAGGGTCTGCGCCTAGCCCTGTCGCGCTGCGGCTTCGAGGGGCGCGTGGTCGAGGCCTCCTGGTTCGGCGACCGCCTGGCGGAATTGCCGCTGGGCGAGGCCTTTCACGCCAGGCGCCTGTCGCTGATCTCCACCCAGGTCGGCCATGTCGCCCCCGCCATGCGCGGCCGGCGCACGCATGGCGAAAGGCTGGCGCTCGCTTTGTCCCTGCTGGAGGATGCGCGGCTGGACGCGCTGCTCGGGCCCGACACCGCCTTCGCCGACCTGCCGCAGGCGCTGGACGCCTTGCTGTCGCCGCCATCGGGGGCACATCAGCCGCTCTGCCCCGTCGTGACCTATTCCAAGGAATGAGCCCTTCATGTTCAGCCTGACCGTCGTCGATCACATCATGATCGCGCATTCCTTCCGCGGCGAAGCCTTCGGCCCGGCGCAGCGGCTGCACGGCGCGACCTTCATCGTCGAAGCCGAGTTCCGCGCGCCGCAGCTCGATGACCTGCATCTGCTGGTGGATATTGGCCTGGCGAAGGATCATCTGCGCGCCATTCTCGCGCCGATGGACTACCGCAACCTGGATGCGGAGGACGCCTTCGCCGGCAAGAACACCACGACCGAATATCTCTGCCTGCATATCCATGGCCTGCTGGCCGCGGCCTGCCGCGACGGCGTGCTGGGGGATGGCGGCAAGGCGGTGACGGGCCTCAAGATCCTGCTGCGCGAAAGCCACATCGCCTGGGCCGCCTTCGAGGGGCCCGTCTGACCTTGGATATCGCCTTTCTCGTCCCCGCGCCCTTCGACGCCATCTCGGGCGGCTATGGCTATGACCGGCGCCTGGTCGCCGGGCTGCGCGCGCTCGGCCATGCGGTGACGGTGCTGGAGTTGGAGGGCACGCACCCCCAGCCCGACACCACCGCTTTGGCCAGCGCCCGGGCGGCGCTGCAAAAAGTGCCGGAGGGGGCGCGGATCATCATCGACGGCCTCGGCCTGCCCGCCTTCCAGCCGGTGCTGGAGGTGCTGGAGCAGCGCGGCGCGGTCGGCCTGATCCATCACCCGACGGCGCTGGAACACGGCAATCCCGGCCCGGTGCGCGACGCGCTGCGCGCGGCGGAACAGGCGATCTTCCCCCACCTCGCGCGCCTGGTCGCCACCAGCCCGCTGACCGCGCGGCGGCTGGAGCCGGAATTCGGCGTCGATGCCGCAAAGGTCGGCGTGGTGGAGCCGGGCACCGATCCGGCGCCGCGCAGCATGGGTTCCGGTGGGCCGGGCTGCGCCATCCTCGCCATCGGCACGCTGGTGCCGCGCAAGGGGCATGACGTGCTGCTGCGCGCGCTGGGTGGACTCTCCGATCTCGACTGGTCCCTGACCATCGCAGGTGCGCCGCGCGACAAGGTGCATGCGGATGGCCTGCTCGCCTTGGCGGAAGAGCTGGGCCTCGCCGGCCGCGTGACCTTCGCCGGGGAGGTCGACCAGCCGACGCTCGACAAACTCTGGGCCGGCACCGACCTGTTTGCGCTGGCGACGCATTGGGAAGGCTATGGCATGGCGGCGGCGGAAGCCCTAGCGCGCGGCGTGCCCGTGGCCATCACCGCCGGCGGCGCGATCGCGGAGGTGGTGCCGGTGGCGGCGGGGGTCATCTCGCCGCCCGGCAATGTCGTCTCCCTCGGCAAGGCGATGCGCCGCGCCATCTTCGACACCGATCTGCGCGCCGAGATGGCGGAGGCCGCCTGGGCCGCCGGCCAGAAGCTGCCGCGCTGGGAGGATCGCGCCACCGCCTTCCTCGCTGAACTCGACAAGGCAGGCTGAGATGGCGGAGAGTTTTGACGGCGACTGGCTGGAACTGCGCGAACCGCATGATGCGGCCGCACGCAACCTGGACCTCGCGCAACGTCTGGCGGAGGCGCTGCCGGCGCGGCCGCGCATTCTCGATCTCGGCGCCGGCACCGGGTCGCTGCTGCGCTGGCTGGCGCCGGCGATCGGCCGCGCCCAGGCCTGGACCCTGGTGGACGCCGATGGCGGGCTGCTGAGCCGCGCCTTCACCACCACCGCGGATTTCGGGGAGGCGATGGGCTGGCCCGCCACCTATGCCTCCCGCAAGACGCTGCTGGTGCATGCGCCGGGCGGGGCCTGGCGGGTGGAGGGGCTGGTCGCCGATCTGCGGGACGCGCCGAAGGGCCTGCCGCTGACGCAGGTGGATGCGGTGGTGAACACCGCGCTCTGCGACCTGGTTTCCGAGGATTGGATTTTTCGTATTGCCGCCGCCTGCGCCAAACGTCGCCTGCCCTTCTATGCCGCACTGAACGTGACGGGGCGGGAGCGCTTCGACCCGCCGCATCCGACCGATGCGCTGGTGGCGCGCGGTTTTGCGCGCGATCAGCTTCGCGACAAGGGATTTGGCGGCATCGCGCTGGGCGCGCGCGCGCCGGCGGTGATCGCCGCGGCCTTCGCGGCGCAGGGCTATGCCGTGCATCGCGCGCCGAGCGACTGGCGGATTCCGCGCCAGGACCCGGAGATGGCCGCCGCCATCGCCAGCGGCCATGCCCGCGCCGCCATGCAGCAGGATCGCCGTTCGCGGCCAAAGCTGCTGAACTGGGCGGTGGACCGCCGCGCCGAGGCAGGTCTGAACCGGCTGTCCGTGCGCATCGGCCACAGCGATGTCCTCTGCCTGCCGCCCAAGGAGTAAACAAAAATGCCCCTTCTGCTCGGCTGCATCGCCGATGACTTCACCGGCGCCACCGACCTCGCCTCCATGCTGGTGAAGAACGGCATGGCGACGGTGCAGGTCATCGGTGTTCCAACCGGACCTTTGCCGGAGGCCGATGCCATCGTCATCGCCCTGAAGTCGCGCACCACGCCGGCCCGGGAGGCCATCGCCGAAAGCCTCGCGGCGGCGGAGGCCTTGCTGGCGGCGGGCGCGAAGCAGATCTTCTTCAAATACTGCTCCACCTTCGACAGCACCGATGCGGGCAATATCGGGCCTGTCGCGGATGCGCTGCTGAAGCGGCTCGGCGCCGGCTTCGCATTGGCCTGCCCCGCCTTTCCCGCGAATGGCCGCAGCATCTATCAGGGGCATCTGTTCGCTGGCGCGCATCTGCTGAACGAGAGCGGCATGGAGAACCATCCGCTGACGCCGATGAAGGATGCGAACCTGGTCCGCGTGCTCAGCCGGCAGACGGAGGGTGCGGTGGGGCTAGTGCCCTTCTCCGTGGTGGAACAGGGATCGCAGGCGATCCGCCAGGCGATGATCCGCATGGCGGAAGGCGGGCGGCGCTACGCCATCGTCGATGCCGTGACCGATGGGCATCTGGTCGCCATCGGGGAGGCCGCGGCGCATCATCCGCTCATCACGGGCGGGTCCGGCATCGCCATGGGCCTGCCGGCGAATTTTCGGGCGGCGGGATTGCTGCCGGAACGGCCGGACGCCGCCGCACTGCCGCCGGCCAAGGGCATGTGCGCCGTTCTCGCGGGAAGCTGTTCCCGCGCCACGCTCGGCCAGATCGGCTTTGCGCGGGATCATGCGCCGACGCTGGAGTTGGATGTACTGGCGACGCCGGACGCAAAGGCCCTGGCGGCGCAGGCGCTGGACTGGGTGGAGGGCAAGCTCTCCGCCGACCATCCCGTGGTGATCGCCGCCAGCGCGCCGCCCGAGAAGGTGGCGGCGCTGCAGGCGAAGCTCGGTCGCGACGCGGCGGGGGCGCTGGTGGAACATGCGCTGGCGGCCGTGGCGCAGGGGCTGGTGGCGCGCGGCGTCGGGCGGCTGGTGGTGGCGGGCGGCGAGACCTCCGGCGCCGTAGTCTCGGCGCTGGGCGTGGCGACGCTGCGCATCGGCGCGGAGATCGACCCCGGCGTGCCCTGGACCTATGCAGAGCCGGCGAACATCCACCTCGCCCTGAAGTCCGGCAATTTCGGCGCGCGCGACTTCTTCCTGAAGGCCTTCGCGCATGTCTGAGGACGCCGCCCGCGCGCAACTCGCCGAACTCGCGAAAAGCCTGTTCGATCGCGGCTACAGCGTCGGCACCGCCGGCAATATCAGCGTGCGGCTGGCGGATGGCTATCTGATGACGCCGACCAATTCCTGCCTCGGCCGGCTGGACCCCGCGCGGATCAGCAAGCTGGGGCCGGACTGGGCGCATCTGTCGGGCGACAAGCCTTCCAAGGAAGTCTTCCTGCATCGCGCAATGCTGACGGCACGGCCGGAGGCAGGCGCCGTGGTGCATCTGCATTCCACCCACGCCACCGCCATCTCCTGCCTCGCGCCCGAGGGTGGTGATGCGGAGATCCCGCCGCTGACGCCCTATTTCGTCATGCGCATCGGCCGCCGCCTGCCCTGCGTCGCCTATTACCGGCCGGGCGATTCCGCGATGGAGCCCGCGGTGCATCAGGCGGCGCTTCTGGCAAAGGCCCTGCTGCTCGCCAATCACGGCCCCGTGGTCAGCGGCGCCAGCCTGGCCGATGCGGTGCATGCGGCGGAGGAGCTGGAGGAAGCGGCGCGCCTCGCCTTGCTGCTGCGCGGCGTGCCCGGCGTGCGGGCGCTGAACGCGGTGCAGGTGGACGACCTGCTGAAGACCTTCGGCTAAGCTACAAGGAAGCCGCGGGGTCGATCCGCACCACATAGCTGCGCCAGTCGGCGCGGCTGGCGATGCGCTCATACAGCGCGATGGCGCCCACATCGCCCTCCGGCACGATCCAGCGCAGATGGCTCCAGCCCCGGGTCGTGCCCATGGCCACCGCGGCGGCGATCAGCGCGCGGGCGACGCCCTGGCCGCGCGCCTCCGGCCGCACGAACAGGTCGTCGAGCATGCCGCAATGCCGGGCGAAGACCACCTCCGGCAGGTCGAACAGGATGGCGAAGCCGAGCGGCGTGCCGGCGGCATCCTCCGCCAGCAGCACCTCCGCGGCCGGATGCCGCGCCAGCAGCGCCGCCTGGGCCTCCGGTGTCGCGCTGGCGGCGCCGTTGAGCACGTCGCGCATCTCGGCGGCGTAGAGCGCCAGCAGCGGCGCCAGTCGGTGGCGCTGATCGCGCGGCAAGGGAGCGATGTAGCAGGTCATGGCGATGGGCCTTGAACGCGAAAAGGGCGCCGCCCGCAAGCGGACGACGCCTTTTCGCTCGAGCGGGATGACTTGAGGTGAAATTAGCGAAAAGTCTGAATCCCGGGGATCCAACAGCGCTGGACCCTGATGCGTGAACGAAGGTGAACGCATCAGGGTCCAGTGTCCCGGCTGAGGCTTAGGAGGCGGCCTCGGGCGTCGGCGCGGGCGCCTCGGCGGCAGCAGCGGCCGCGGCGGCGGCCTTCTTCGCGGCGCGGGTCGCGGCGCCCTTGCGCGCGGCGTCGGAGCGCGCCGAGGAGGCGGCCTTCGCGGCGGCGGTCGGTGACGGCTTGCGCGGCGCAGCGGCCTTCTTCGGCGCGACCGCCTTCTTCGCGGCAGCGCCCTTCTTCGGCGCGGCAGCCTTCTTCGGCGCCGGCTTCTTGGCGGCAGCGGCCTTCTTCGGCGCGGCGGCCTTCTTCACGGCCGGCTTCTTGGCAGCGGCGGCCTTCTTCGGCGCGGCGGCCTTCTTCGCGGCCGGCTTCTTGGCAGCGGCGGCCTTCTTCGGCGCGGCGGCCTT
>NZ_JAERQM010000004.1:0-186196 GCF_019029495.1 Falsiroseomonas oleicola | reverse complement strand
CTTCTTCGCGGCCGGCTTCTTGGCAGCGGCGGCCTTCTTCGGCGCGGCGGCCTTCTTCGCGGCCGGCTTCTTGGCAGCGGCGGCCTTCTTCGGCGCGGCAGCCTTCTTGGCAGGCGCGGCGGCCTTCTTCGCGGCCGGCTTCTTGGCAGCGGGCTTCTTCGCCGTCTTGCGGGCCGTGGCCATCGCCATCGGCTGGGCGCGGGTGGCGGCCTCGTCCACTGGCTGGTTGTCGGTGTTGTCGGTCATGTTGGTCAGGATCTCCGATACGCGTTCCGGTGAATGGTCTACCAGTGGTGCCGGCGGCACTGCGCGGCTCACGCCGCGCCGCACCACCTCAAAGTCAGGTTGGAAGCTTCGGTTCCGCGGTCGGCACGAATCCCGTTTCGTGCCGCACCACTTGCTGCCGCTGTCCATGTGCCGCCAGTGCCGTCGGATGTCGCGCGCTGCACGGCATATCGCCGCGTCGCGCCATGCGCGGCGTGCTGCCGCGCTGCGTCATCCCCGGCCACTCTCCCGCCACCCTTCTCCATCATGACGACGCGCGGCGGCGTCATCACGCGGTGCGATGGCGGTGCGGAGCCTGGTGTCTAGCGCACCACTTCTGCCCCACGAGCCTGCGGTCCATGGACCGATCCTTCCTGCTGCGTGCCCCGCTGGCGTGCTGCGCAGCGCCCTGCTGCCAGCCGCGAGAAGACGGCGTGGCGGATGGAGGCTGCGCGAATCGCGTCAAGCGATGACGTGCACCGCCACGCTATCCTTGTGCGCAACCTGACTGTCAAACGGAATCGCACGAAAGTCGTGCAGCCTTGTGCAAGACCTGTGCAGGAGGATCGCGAAACCCTCGACCGCATCGCGGGGATTGGCGTCGCGCCGGTTGTCCCGGCGCGACGCGTGGCGCCTCAGCCGCGCGCGGAAAGCGGCGGCACCGGACGCTGCTCGAAGCCGGTGTAGTGCGACAGCGGGCGGATCAGGCGGTTGTCGGCGCCCTGTTCGAAGACATGCGCCGCCCAGCCGGTGATGCGGGAGCAGACGAAGATCGGCGTGAACAGCGGGATGTCGAAACCCATCAGGTAGTAGGCGGGGCCTGCCGGGAAATCGAGGTTGGGATGGATGTTCTTCACCTTCAGCATCTTCGCCGCCAGCACGCGGCTGGTCTCCATCCAGCGGCGGTCGCCCACCACCTCTGCCATCTTCTCGGCGTATTTGGTCATGGTGGGCACGCGGCTGTCGCCGCTTTTGTAGACGCGATGGCCGAAGCCCATCACCAGCGCCTTGTGGTCGAACTTGCCTTCCAGCCAATCCTCCGCCGCTTCCGGGGAACCCACTTCCTTCAGCATGTGCATCACGGCTTCGTTGGCACCGCCATGCAGCGGCCCCTTCAATGCGGCGATGCCGGCGGTGATGGCGCCGTGGATATCCGCGCCGGTGGAGGTGACGGTGCGGGCGGTGAAGGTGGAGGCGTTGAAGGTGTGCTCCGCGTAAAGAATCATCGAGACGTCGAAGCTCTTGATGACCTCCTTCGCCGGCACCTTGCCGAAGACGACGTGGAAGAAGTTCTCGCAATAGGGCAGCGCGGCGTCAGGCTCGATCGGCTCCAGCCCCTTGGCCAGGCGATGGGCGGCGGCGACCGCCGTCGGCGCCTTGGCCAGCAGCCGCATCGCCTTGCGCCGCTGCGCGGCGTCGGAGACGTCGCCGGCCTCCGGATCCTCCATGCCCATGAAGGACACGGCGGTGCGGATGGCGTCCATCGGATGGGCGTCCTTCGGGAAGTCCCGCAGCACGCGCAGCAGGGCCGGGGACAGCGCGCGGTTGGCGCGTTCCTCGGCCTGAAAGGTCTTGAGCTGCGCGGCGGTCGGCAGCTCGCCATGCCAGAGCAGATAGGCCACCTGCTCGAAATCGGTTTCCTCGCAGAGGTCCTGCACGGCATAGCCGCGATAGGTCAGGCTGTTGGTCTCCGGCATCACCTTGGAGACGGCGGAGACATCGGCATAGACGCCGACGAGGCCCTTATAGAGGGTGGGTGTGCTGTCGCTCATGCTTTCGCTCCCGGTACTGGGGTCGCGGGCGGCTGGTGCCGCCCGCAGGGCAGGATCAGAAGATGCCCGGCTTGGCTTCCGCCAGCGTGCCCGCCGGCAGCACCACGTTCAGCCCGGCCAGTTGATCCGCCGTCAGGCGCGGCAGGTCCTGCACCAGTTCGAGGAAGCGGTTCTGCTCCCGCGTGGTGATGATGCCCTCGGTCAGGATCCGGAACTTGTTGATGTACTGCGCGCGGCCAAAGGGCTTCGCGCCGTTCGGATGGGCATTCGCCACGCCCAGCTCGTCGACCAGCTTCGTGCCGTCCTTCATCAGGATTTCGACGCGGCCGCCGAAGGACAGTTCCTCCGGATCACGGGAGTGGTACTTCCGGGTCCATTCCGGATCTTCCGTGGTCTCGATCTTGTGCCACAGGCGGACGGTGTCGGCGCGGCCAGCGCGCTTCGGCGCATAGCTGTCCACATGGTGCCAGCTGCCGTCCTGAAGGGCGACGGCGAAGATGTACATGATGGAATGGTCCAGCGTTTCGCGGCTGGCCTTCGGGTCCATCTTCTGCGGGTCGTTGGCCCCGGTGCCGATCACGTAGTGGGTATGATGCGAGGTATGGATGATGATCTTCTCGATCGCCTCCATGTCCTCGATCTGGTCCCGCATGCGGAAGGCCAGGTCGATCAGCGCCTGGGACTGGTACTCGGCCGAATGCTCCTTGGTGTAGCTGTCGAGGATGGCGCGCTTGCCCTCCCCGGTCTCGGGCAGCGGCACCTCGTAATAGGTGGGGTCGAAGACCGTCTTGCGGCCCTTGCTGTCGGCCTGCGTGCGGCCGGACAGGACCCAGGCGATCACCGAATCCTCGCCTTCATAGATCGGGCTCGGCGCGCCCTCCCCGCGCATGCAGCGGTCCACGGCTTCCACCGCCAGCTTGCCGGCATGCGCCGGGGCATAGGCCTTCCAGGACGAAATCTCGCCCTTGCGCGACTGGCGGAAGCTGACCGAGGTGTGCAGCGCCTGCTGGATGGACTGGAAGACCACCTCCTGCTTCAGGCCGAGCAGCGTGCCGATGCCGGCCGCCGCCGCGGGGCAGAGATGCGCGATATGGTCGACGCGATGCTCATGCAGGCAGATCGCGCGCACCAGGTTGATATGCAGCTCATAGGCCGTGGCCAGGCCACGAACCAGGTCCTTGCCGGACCGGCCCATCGCCTGGGCCACCGCCAGCACGGGCGGAATGTTGTCGCCGGGGTGGGAATAGTCGGCGGCCAGGAAGGTGTCGTGCATGTCGAGCTCACGCACCGCCGTGCCATTCGCCCAGGCCGCCCATTCGGGGGAGACGGTGGCGCCGGACTTCACGCCGAACACGGTGGCGCCGCCGGCCTTCTTGGCATGGCCCAGCGCCATGCCGCGGGCGGAGACGACGGGGCGGCGGTTGATGGCGGCGATCGCCACGCTGGCATTGTCGATGACCCGGTTGATGATCATCGCGGTGGTGTCCTTCGGCACCGCCACCTTGTCCGTCGCGACACCGGCCATCTTCCAGGCGAGCTGATCCTCGCGCTTGAGCAAGGCCTTGGAGGGGTGGACCTTCACCGGATGCATCTTCATGCGTTCTGTCCTTAGGATGTGCCGTGCGGAATTGGCGGGCGGTTCTTGTGGACCGCATGCCCGTCATCGTCCATTCCGATTGCCGTGACAACGCGATAGGCTTTCCGTATCGCGTGAGGGCCGGGACACATGGATTTCCGATTGGTCCGCCGCCTCGGCCATTTCCTCGCCGTCGCGGAGGAAGGGCATTTCGGTCGCGCCGCCGCGCGGCTCGGCATTTCCCAGCCGCCGCTGACGGCGCAGATCCAGGCGCTGGAACGCGAACTCGGCGTGCAGCTTCTGCACCGCACCGGCAAGGGCGCCCGCCCGACCCGGGCCGGGGAGGCGCTGCTGCCGCTGGCGCGGCGGCTGGCGGAGGGTGCGGGGCAGCTCGAACTGCTCGCCCGCGAATTGCGCGCGGGGCGGCACGCGCCGGTGGCGCTGGCCTGCGTCACCTCCGCCCTGTTCGACTACCTGCCGCCGCTGGTGCGCGGGTTGCAGGCCGCCCGCCCCTCCTCCGCCATCGCGGTGCGGGAGATGGACACGGCCGATGCGGTGGAGGCGCTGCGGCGGGGCGAGGTGGACCTGGCACTATTGCGCCTGGACCAGGACCGCCACCCGATCCGCCTGCACAGCCTGGGGCCGGATGTGCTGGCCGCCGCCCTGCCCGCCGCGCATCCGCTGGCCGCCGGCGCGGGACCGCTCGACCTCTCGGCGCTGGCGGATGAGCCGATGCTGGTTCTGCCGCGCGCCATCAGCCCGGCCTATTCGGACGCCATGGTCGCCGCCTGCCGTGCCGCCGGATTCGCGCCGCGGGCGGAGCGGGAGGTGGGCTCCGCCATGGCCCAGCTCGGCTTCGTGGCGGCGGGACTCGGCGTGGCGCTGGTCTCGGCCGGCATGGCCCGGCTGCGCCCGCCGGGCGTCGCCTTCCGTGACCTCGCCGGGCCGATCCAGGCGGTCGGCGTGGCGCTGGCCTGGCATGCGGAGCGGGAAAGCGAGGTGACCAGGCTCGCATTGGCCCTGGCCGGGGGCCTCTTTCCACTCGGCGACGCGCAACAGGTGGCGAGCCCGGAAGACAAAGCCGGGCAGATGCGCTAACCCGCCCGGCATGGATCTTTCCCCCGACCAGGTCAGGGCAGCCCGCGCGGCGGGTTGCGCCTTTCTCCCCGCCACCGAGGATCAGGTGGCTCGTCTCACCATGCAGCGGCGCATCTTCCGCATCGACGGCGTGCCGCATCTGGCCCAGCGCGCCGATAGCGGCTTCTACGAGACGCATGGCACGCTGACCCCGATGCTCGGCACTGCCCCGGGCGAGGTCACGGCGCCGGTTGCCGAGACCCTGCAGGAGGCCGAGGCCGCCGATGCCTCGGCCACCCTGGCGCTGGCGGCGGAAAGCCGCGGCGGGCGCGGCGCGCAGGTCATCCGCCGGGGCCGTCCGCGCGGGCCGCGCGGGGCCTGAATTCCCGGGCCGTGCCTTTGGGGCCGCCAGCAATGGCGGCCCTCATACTTTGTGCGCGGCGATATTGCGAATGACTCTCAATTGCTGTAGTTGGTGGTTCACACAGTTCCGGTGGGCCATCGCATGTCCGAACAAGTCACTGTGACCCGGGACGCGTCGCTGACGCTGCCCAAGGTCCCGAGTTCCGATCTCCTGCAAGGTGCGCGGGAGCTGCTGATCCTGCATCACGGCGAGACCTATCGCCTTCGGCTGACCAGCAACGACAAGCTGATCCTCACCAAGTAACCGCCCCCACTGCCGAGCCAGCCATCGCGAGCCCCCTCCACCGGGGGCGCGTGCGCCAGCCAGCCAGGCCCCGAATCACCTCCTCGGAGTGCCCCATGGCTGACCGCCGCCAGGCTAGTGCCCAGCTCACCGCCGCCATCCTTGCCCTCGCCGCCGCCCCGGCCATGGCCCAGACGGGCGGAACCACCACCGCCGTCACCCCCCTCGATGCCGTGACCACCACGGCCACCCGCACCCGCGCCGTCTCCGGCGATGTCGCCGCGCCGGTGACGGTGATCGGGCGGGAGGAGATCGAGCGTCGTGACGCGCGCAGCGTCATGGACCTGATCCGCGACATCCCCGGGGTCGAGACCTCCGGCGTGCCGCGCACCACCGCCATGCAGCCCATCATCCGCGGCCTGGGCGATGAGCGCATCGTGCTGCGCACCGATGGCGCGCGGAACAACTTCAATGCCGGCCATCGCGGCCGCACCTTCGTGGACCCGGACCTGCTGCGGCAGGTGGAGGTGCTGCGCGGCCCGGCCTCCACCCTCTATGGCTCCGGCGCGCTCGGCGGCGCCATCTCGCTCCGCACCATCGAGGTGGATGACATCCTCCAGCCAGGTGCGGCCTTCGGCGGCACGCTGGGCGCCGGCTGGCAGAGCCAGGGCAGCGGCCCGCGCGGCAGCCTGGCGCTCGGCGCCCGCGCCGGTGATTTCTCGATCCTTGGCGCCGTGGCCGGCTTCACCAACAACAACTTCACCGATGGCGCGGGGAACACCATTCCCTATACCGGGGACAATGCGACGTCGCTGCTCGGCAAACTCGGCTGGACCCCCGGCCATCACAGCTTCCAGATCTCGGCGCTGCGCTTCCGCGACGACCACCAGATCCCGATCTCGGCCAATACGGCGACGACCACGGGCATCACCGACCGCGACACCGTCTCGGAAAACCTGTCCTTCCGCTGGTCCTACGAGGATCCGGCCAATCCGCTGTTCAACCCGCAGGTCATCGTCTACCGCACCCATGTCGACCTGACCGAGCAGCGCCTGACCGGCGCCAGGGTGCGGGACCGGACGGAGCTGACGACGGTCGGTGTCGATGCGCAGAACACCTCCCGCTTCTCGCTCGGCCCGACCCGCCATGCCCTGACCTTCGGCACGGAGATCTATACGGATGAGCAGGAAGGCCGCGCCAATGGCGTGTCCCGCCCGCAATTCCCCTCCGCCCAGCAGTCCATCACCGCCTTCTTCATCCAGGATGAGATCGGCTTCGGCAATTTCACCCTGACGCCGGGCGTGCGCCTGGACCGCTTCGAGCAGGAAAGCCCGAACGGGCTGAACGACCGCGATTCGGAACGCGCCTCCCCGCGCGTTTCCCTCGCCTGGCAGGTCACCCCCTGGCTGCAGCCCTATGTCAGCTATGCGGAGGGTTTTCGCGCGCCATCGCTGACGGAACTGTACGTCGGCGGGCAGCACTTCCCGGGCAACAACTTCGTCGCCAATCCGAACCTGCGTCCCGAAGTCTCGCGCAACAAGGAAGTGGGTGTGAACCTGCGCTTCTCGGATGTCTTCGCCGGCGGCGACCGCCTGCGCATCCGCGTCGCCGCCTTCCGCAACGACGTCGACGACTTCATCGAGCAGACCGTGCTGCGCAGCACCACCGTCTCCGCCAATGTCGCGGAGGCGCGGATCGAGGGTGTGGAGGGCGAGGTGCAGTATGATGCGGGCATCTGGTATGCCGGCATCGGCGCCGCGGCGCTGAAGGGCGACAACCGCGTCACCGACCAGCCGCTGGCCTCCATCCCGGCACATCGCGTCACCCTCTCCGGCGGCTACCGCTTCCTGGAACATGGCGTGACGGTCGGCGGGCGCATCACCGCGACGGCGGAACAGGACCGCGCGCCGAATGTGGCAGGCGTGGCGCAGCAGACCTCGGGCTACGGGCTGGTGGACCTGTTCACCTCCTGGACGCCGAACTTCGCGCCGAATGTCCGCCTCTCCCTGGCCGTCGACAACCTGTTCGACCAGCCCTACCGCCGGTCCAACTGGAACAGCGATCCCGTGCCCGCCTTCTACGAAGTCGGCCGCAACATCCGTGGCGCGCTGCGCGTCAGCTTCTGACCGGAAGGAATCCTAGAGATGCCGAGCCTTCTTGAACGCCACGCCGAATTGCTGCGGTCAGGCCCGGTGCGCGCGCGGGATGCCGCGCAGCGCCTCGGCACGACGGAAGCGGCGCTGGTCGCCTGCGGTGCCACCGGCACCGCGACCCCGCTGAAGAACGACTGGGGCGCGCTGTTCGCCGCCTTGCCGCGCCTCGGCCGGATCATGGCGCTGACCCGCAACGAACATGCGGTGCATGAGCGGCATGGCGCCTTCGTCGATGTCTCCGCCGGCCCCGGCCATATCCTGGTGCTGGGTCCCGACATCGACCTGCGCCTGTTCCCCGGCCAATGGGCGCATGCCTATGCGCTGGGCGGGGAACGTCCCTCCATCCAGATCTTCGACAAGGATGGCGCGGCCGCGCACAAGATCTTCGCGACCAAGGAGACCGACCGGGCGGCCTGGGACACGCTGGTGACGGAGTTCACCGCCCCCCTCGCCGCCTTGCCGCCGATGACGCCGCCCGAGCCCGCCGCCCCGGTGGCGGAGGTGGAGGTCGACCAGCCACAGCTCCGCGCCGACTGGCAGGCGCTGAAGGACACGCACGACTTCTTCCCGATGCTGCGCAAGCACAAGGCGAACCGTCGCCAGGCCTTCCGCCTGGTCGGCGACGACCATGCGCTGCGCCTGCCGCCCTCCGTGGCCACCGCCACCCTCCAGGCGGCGGCGACGGGCGAGGTGCCGATCATGATCTTCGTCGGCAATCGCAGCGCCATCCAGATCCATACCGGCCCGGTGACCAAGCTGCTGGCGATCCCCGGCTGGTTCAACGTGCTGGACCCGGACTTCAACCTGCATCTGCGGGAGGCCGGCGTGGCCGAGGTCTGGCGCGTGGTGAAGCCCACCGTCGATGGCGACGTCACCTCCATCGAACTGCTCGACGAGGCCGGCGAGGTGATCGCCATGATCTTCGGCGCACGCAAGCCGGGCCAGCCGGAGCGGGAGGACTGGCGTGCCCTGGTGGCCCAGGTCGCGACCACCCCCTGGCCTTCCGAGCGCGCCGCCTGATGCGCCGCCGCGCCCTGCTCGGTCTGGCGGCCGGCCTGCCAGCCGCCCGCTTCGCCCATGCCGCCGAAAGGCGGCTGGTCACGGTCGGTGGCGCGGTGACGGAGACGGTCTTCGCGCTCGGCGCGGGCGACCAGGTGGTGGCGGTGGACAGCACCAGCACCTTCCCCGCCCCGACGCGTCGCCTGCCGCAGGTCGGCTACCTCCGCGCTTTGGCGCCGGAGGGGCTGATCTCGCTGAACCCCGACCTGCTGCTGCTGTCGGATGAGGCCGGGCCGCCCCAGGCCCTGGCCGTGCTGCGCGCCGCGGGAGCACCCATGGCGGTGATCCCCGACGGCGCGGGGTTGGACGCCGTGACCCGCAAGATCATCCGCATCGGGCAGGCCATCGGCCGCGACGGGACCGCTTTGGCGGGGACGGTCGCCGCCGACTGGCAGGCGCTGGATGCGCCGCTGGCCGCGCTGCGGCCGCTGCGGGCGATCTTCGTGCTGTCGGCCGCGCGCGGGGCGCCGCTGGTCTCCGGCCGTTCCACCCATGCGGATGCCATGCTCCAGGCCTGCGGCGCCGAGAACTGCGTGCGCGACTTCCAGGGCTACCGCCCGCTTTCCGCCGAATCCGCGGCGCAGCTGGCGCCGGAGGCCATCATCATGATGGACCATGCTTTGGCTGAGGCCGGCGGCATCGACGGCGTGTTGCGCGCCACCGCGCTGGCCGTGACGCCCGCCGCCAGCGCCCGTCGCGTGGTCGCAGTGGAGGGGTCCTATCTTCTCGGCTTCGGTCCGCGCGCCGCCCATGCGCGACGCGCCCTCGCCGCGCTGCTGCATCCCACCGCCAACCTGCCCGCCCTGCCGGGGCGCGACTGGGTGTGATGCATATCGCCCGCATCGCGCCGCCGCAGCGGCGGTTGGCGGATCGCCCGACCCTGATCCTGCTGGGCGGCGCGGTCCTTCTTATGGCGGCCATGGCGGCCGGCGTGCTGTTCGGCCCGGCCCGCATCTCCCCCGGCGGGCTGGGCGCGGTGCTGGCGGATTTTCTGGGCCTCGCGCCGCTGCCGGATGCGTTTCGCCGCGATGCGGCCGTGCTGGGCGTGATCCGCGCGCCGCGCGTGCTGATGGCGGCGCTGATCGGCGCCGGGCTGGGCGCGGCCGGGGCGGCGATGCAGGGGCTCTTCCGCAATCCGCTGGCCGATCCCGGGTTGATCGGCGTCTCGGCCGGCGCGGCGCTGGCCGCCGTCGCCGCCATCGTCTTCGGCGCGACCGTCTTCGGCGCCGCGGCCGGCGCGCTCGGGCTTTGGATGCTGCCGCTGGCGGCCTTCATCGGCGGGCTGGCGGCGACGCTGCTGATGACGCGACTCGGCACGGTCGGCGGCGTGACCGGCGTGGCCACGCTGCTGCTGGCCGGCGTCGCGGTGAATGCGCTGGCCGGGGCGCTGACCGGCCTGCTGATCTTCACCGCCGATGACCGCCAGGTGCGCGACATCACCTTCTGGACCCTGGGCAGCCTGGCCGGGTCGCGCTGGGAACAGGTGCCGGTGGTGGCCGCCCTGGTCGGGCTGCCGACGCTGGGCCTGATCGCTTTGGCCCGGCCGCTGGATGCCCTGTTGCTGGGCGAGGCGGAGGCCTTCCATCTCGGCCAGAAAGTGGAGGTGGTGAAGCGCATCGCCGTGACGCTGGCCGCCATCGCGGTCGCGGCGGGGGTCGCCTTCACCGGGC
This sequence comes from Falsiroseomonas oleicola, assembly GCF_019029495.1. Lineage (GTDB taxonomy): Bacteria > Pseudomonadota > Alphaproteobacteria > Acetobacterales > Acetobacteraceae > Falsiroseomonas > Falsiroseomonas oleicola. The sequence goes on along the minus strand of NZ_JAERQM010000004.1, from coordinate 175,979 downwards.
TGATCGGCTTCGTCGGGCTGGTGGTGCCGCATCTGCTGCGCCTCGGCTTCGGTTCCGGCCACCGCATCGTGCTGCCGGGCTCGGCGCTGCTGGGCGCCGCGCTGCTGGTGCTGGCGGACCTGGCCGCGCGCAGCCTGGCGGCGCCGGCGGAACTGCCCGTGGGCGTCGTCACCGCCTTGCTGGGCGCACCCTTCTTCCTGTGGCTGCTGCGCAGACGCGCGGGAGGCGTGGCATGATCGCGGCCGAGGGCATCGGCTTCCGGGCCGGCGGCCGCCCCTTGCTCAGCGACGTCTCGCTGGAGCTGCGCCCGGGCGAGGTCCTGGTCCTGGCCGGCCCGAACGGCGCCGGCAAATCCACATTGCTAAAGATCCTGGCGGGGGAGATGGCCTGCTCCGCCGGCACGGCGCGGCTGGAGGGCAAGACGCTCGGCGACTGGCATCCGCGCGACCTGGCGCGACGCCGCGCCGTGCTCGGCCAGCATGTCGGCGTCGCCTTCCCGATGCTGGCCCAGGCCGTGGTCGCGCTGGGCCGCCTGCCCTGGCATGGCAGCCCGGAACGCGCCCGGGACGAGCAGGCGATCGCCGCGGCCCTGGCCGAGGCCAATGTGGCGCATCTCGCTCCCCGCGCCCATGCGACGCTTTCAGGCGGCGAGCGGCAGCGGGTGCATCTGGCGCGCGCCTTGGCGCAGCTCGATGGCGCGGGCATGCCCGCCGCGCTGATGCTGGACGAACCCACCGCCAGCCTGGATGCCGGCCACCGCGCCGCGCTGCTGCGGCTGCTGCGCCGGCTGGCCGGGCGGGGCCTGGCCGTGCTGGTGGTGCTGCATGATCTGCAGGAAGCGGCCTTCGTCGCGGACCGGGTGGCACTGCTGGAAGCCGGCCGGCTGATCGCCTGCGGCCCGCCGGAGGAAGCGCTGCACCCGGCCTTGCTGGAACGGGTCTATGGCCTGCCCTTCCGGAACCTGCCGGGGATCGGCCCGATTCCCCTGCTGGAGGGCGCGTTGACGCAAGGGTAGATTCTTCGCATCTATGCTCGCGCTGAAGTTGTCGGCTCTGGCGCGGGGTTCATGTGGTCGTTTCGAGATGGGGCGGTTTCGGGGCGGGTCTGGTGCTGGCCCTGGCCATGCCCCTGGAGGCGAGCGGCCAGGCGCCGCCGCCCCAGCCCGGGCTGATCGAGCGCACCGCCCCTGCCCCGGCCCCCAGCCTCGGCCCGCCCTTGCTGCCGCCGGAGCCCCAGGCCGCCACCGGCCCCGGCGCGCAGCGCGAAGTGCCGATCGGCCAGGTGCGCGTCGCCGGCAACACCGCCTTGCCCGATGCGACGCTCCGCCCCGCCTGGGCCGGGCTGGAAGCGCGGCAGGTCACCCTGGCGGAGGTGGAGGCGGCGCGGCTCGCCGTGCTGGCCGCCTACCGCGCCGCCGGCTTCGCCTATGTCGCCGTGGGCGCCAGCCTCTCGGCCGGCGAGGATGGCCGGGCCGACCTGCTGCTGACCGTCACCGAGGGCTTTGTCGCGGAGATCGCCCTGGAGGGGGAGATCGGGCCGGCGGCGGCGCAGCTCCGGCGTTTTCTTGACCCTCTGCTGGCGTTGCGGCCCCTGCCCCATGCGGCGCTGGAACGCGCCTTGCTGCTGGCCGGCGACATCCCGGGCGTGACCGCGCGCGGGCTGTTGCGGCCGGTGGAGGGTGATCCCGGCGCGCTGCAATTGCTGGTGCGGCTGGAACGCGCGGCCGTCTCCGGCTTCGCCAGCCTGGACAATCGCGGCAATCCGGCGACCGGCGCCTGGCAGGGGTTGGTGGTCGGCCAACTCAACGCCTTCACGTCCCGCGGCGAGCGCACGGAACTGGCGCTGTTCCAATCCGACGCCTTCGGCCAGAGTTTCGCGCAATTCAGCGGCGAGGTTTTCCTCGGCGGCTCCGGTCTGCGGCTGCGCGGCTTCGCCGGCGTCGGGCGCGCGGCGCCGGGGGGCGCATTGGCGGCCCTGGGCTATGCGGGGGATACCAGGGTGGCGGGCCTCAGCCTGGCCCAGCCGATCATCCGTTCCCGCCCCCGCAACCTTACCCTGACCGCCCAGCTCGACGCCTTCGAGAGTGTCGTGCAGCTCCGCCAGGGGGCCGGTGCGCCGCGGGAGCGGGTCAGCCGCGATGCGGTGCGGGCGCTGCGCCTGGGGGTGGAGGGGGAGGTGCGGGACGCCATCCTGTCCTTCGCCCCGGCGGCGGCTTCCAGCAGCGCCAGCCTGCGCCTGCACCAGGGCATAGAGGCCTTCGGCGCCAGCACCGGCAGCCATGGCACCACCTCCCGCCTCAACAGCGACTTCGGCTTTGTCCGGGTCGTCGCCGAGGCCTCGCGCCTGCAGCCGCTGGTGCAGCCGGCGGAGGGCTGGGTGCTGTCGCTGTTCGGAGCGGCCGCGGTGCAATGGGCGGATGACGCCCTGCCGCCGGCCGAAAAGTTCTATCTCGGCGGCAACCGGCTGGGCCGGGGTTTCTATGCCGGGCAGCTCGCCGGGGACCGCGCCATGGCCGGCAGCCTGGAACTGCAGCTCGCCACCGATATCGCCCTGCCCTGGTCGCCGGACCGGCGCGGGCTGCAATTCTATGTCTTCCGCGACGAAGGCCGGGCGCGGGACAACAGCGCCGGCACCGAAACCCGCCGCCTCGCCTCCTTTGGCGGCGGCTTCCGGCTGCAGCTCTCCGAGGGTGCGCAATGGGAGATGGAGGCGCTGCGGCGCCTGACGCGCACGCCGGAAGGCGCCGGGGTGCGCGAGTTGGATGAGGGGGCGGTGTTCACCCGCGTGCTGCTGCGCTTCTGACCGGGCGCGTTGACGCAGTGCAGCATCGCCCGTAAAGCCCGGCCTTCCCAAACCGCGAAGCCTCAACCGGCGCAGCCTTATCGAGCGCCGGAGGCGCCGCGTGACCATGTCCATGACCTTCGCCGACCTTGCCCTGGCGCCGTCGCTGCTGCGCGCCCTGGCCGAGGAAGGCTACGCCACCCCCACCCCGATCCAGGCCCAGTCCATCCCGCTGCTGCTGCAAGGCCGCGACCTGCTGGGCATGGCACAGACCGGCACGGGCAAGACCGCCGCCTTCGCCCTGCCGCTGCTGCACCGCCTGGCCGCCGCGCCCCGCCCGGCGCCTGCCGGTGGTGCCCGCGTGCTGGTGCTGGCACCGACGCGCGAGCTGGTCTCACAGATCGCCGACGGTTTTGCCAGCTTCGGGCGGCATCTGCCGTTCAGCGTGACGACGGTCTTCGGCGGCGTCAGCCAGGTCCACCAGGTGAATGCGCTGAAGGCCGGGGTCGATATCATCGTCGCCGCGCCGGGGCGGCTGCTGGACCTGATCGAGCAGGGCCTGTGCGACCTGTCGCAGTTGGAGGCGCTGGTGCTGGATGAGGCGGACCAGATGCTCGACATGGGTTTCGCCAGGTCGATCGAGCGCATCGTCGCGACCCTGCCGCAGGACCGGCACACGCTGCTGTTCTCCGCCACCATGCCCAAAACCATCGCCGCCCTGGCCGAGAGCCTGCTGCGCGATCCGCTGAAGGTCGAGATCGCCCCGCCCTCGACCACCGTCGACCGGATCGAACAATCGGTCATGTTCGTCGATGCGGCCGACAAGAAGGCGGCGCTGCTGGACCTGCTGCGGACCCCGGGAATCGGCCAGGCCGTGGTCTTCACCCTGCAGAAGACCATCGCCAACGAGGTCTGCGCCTTCATCACCGAGGCCGGAATCACCGCCGAGGCGCTGCATGGCAACAAGTCCCAGGGCCAGCGGGAACGCGCGCTGGAGGCCTTCCGGGCGGGCGGCGTGCAGGTGCTGGTGGCGACGGACATCGCGGCGCGCGGCATCGACGTCGATACCGTGACGCATGTCTTCAACCATGACCTGCCGAGCCTGCCGGAAAGCTATGTCCACCGCATCGGCCGCACCGGCCGGGCGGGGCGCAGCGGCGTCGCCATCACGCTATGCGATGCCGAGCAGCGGGCCTGGCTGCGGGATGTGGAGCGGGAAATCGGCCGCGCTTTGGCCGTGCAGGACGACCATACCTGGCATTCGGAAGCCGCGCGGACCTCGACCAAGCGCCCCCCCGTGCTGGGCGGCGGGCCGGTCAAGGAGATCAAGCCGCAGGAAAAGCGCGAGCGCAAAGTCTGGACCGAGGAAGAGAAGCTGATGGCACGGGCCGCGGCCAAGGCGGCCTGATACTGGCGGGCCGGTCTCTTGACCGGTCCGAGCGGCCGCCGCCGCTTATGCGGCGAAGCCAAGGAAACCGGAGGTTTCCGCCCGGCGACTGAGGGGCCCTGGAGCGGTCACGCGAAAGGGCCGTTGGTACGAGAGATGTCGGGCCGGACAGGTTTCCTGACGGCCTGAAACTGCCTAAACCCACCCGGACACATCCGGGAGGTTCACATGGCGGGTATTCTCAGCGGTCTCCGGGTGGTGGAAGTCTCCGCCTTCGTCGCTGCGCCGATCGGCGGCATGACGCTGGCGCAGATGGGGGCGGAGGTGATCCGCATCGACCCGATCGGCGGCAATATCGACTATCGCCGCTGGCCGCTGGCCCCCAATGGCACCTCGCTCTACTGGACCGGCCTCAACAAATCGAAGCGCAGCGTGGCGCTGGCGCTGAACACGCCGGAGGGGCGGGAGATTGCCCGCGCGCTGATCTGCGCCCCCGGCGAGGATGCCGGCATCCTGCTGACCAACCTGCCGGCCAGCGGCTGGATGAGCCATGCCGAACTGTCGAAGCACCGCGCGGACCTCATCATGCTGCGCCTGACCGGCAACCATGATGGGTCGGGCGCCGTCGACTACACGGTGAACTGCGCCAGCGGCTTCCCCACCGCGACCGGCACGGGCGGCGATCCGGTGAACCATGTGCTGCCGGCCTGGGACATCGCCACGGGCCTGTATCTGTCGACTGGCCTGCTCGCCGCCGAACGCGCCCGCCGGCGGGATGGCCAGGGGCGGGAGGTGACGCTGGCCCTGTCCGACGTGATGCTCGCGACGGTGGCGAACCTTGGCTATGTCGCCGATGTGCAGGTGAACAACGCCGTGCGGCCGGCCATGGGCAATGATCTGTATGGTGCCTGGGGCCGGGATTTCCCGACGAAGGATGGCCGCCGCATCATGATCTGCGCCATTTCCAACCGGCAGTGGCAGGCGGTGGGCAAGGCGACCGGCCTTTCGGCGAAGATCGCCATGATCGGCCCGATGCTGGATGTCGACCTGAATGACGAGGGCGGCCGCTTCGAGGCGCGCCACGCCATCAATGCCGTCCTCGCCCCCTGGTTCGCGAAGCACACGCTGGCCGAGATCGGCGCCGCCTTCGCCGGCAGCGGCGTGCTCTGGGGTCCCTACCAGGACTTTGCGCAGCTCGTGCATGAGGATGCGCGGTGCTCGACCGCGAATCCGCTGTTCTCGACCATCACCCAGCCGGAGGTGGGGGAGGTGCTGGCCCCGGCCGTGCCGCTGACCTTCGCGGAACGCGCGCCCGCGGCGCCGGCACCGCGCCTCGGCGAACACACCGACCAGGTCCTGGCGGAAGTGCTGGGCCTCCCCACCTCGGCCATCGGCAGGCTGCATGATGCCGGCACCGTCGCCGGCCCGAAGGAGGATTGAGATGGACCAGATCGTGGGCACGATCGCGACCGCGCGGGACCTTCTCGCCAAGGCCTCCGCCGCGCTGACCGCCGCCGAGCGGCTGCATGAGGTGACGCGCGGCGCCATCGCCGCGCTCCTGGCCCCCCCCAATGCTCCCCTGGGCAAGGTCAGCGGGGCGCTGCTGGAACGCCACCAGCTTGCCGGCCACGGCCTTGCCTGGCAGGCCACCTATGTCGCCGCGCTGCGGGAGACGTTGCACTGGGCGCAGCGGCTGGAGGCTGCGGGCCGTTTCGACGCGCTGGAACAGGCCATCCTGCGCCTGGGCTTTGCCGAATACCTGGCGCAGCTTTCGGGCGGCATCCCGATGAGCCAGGCGGAGATGATCCGCCCCGCCGATATGGGCGTGCCCGCCGAGGCCATCGCCCGCTTCCAGGCCGAGCCGGCGCTGGCGGCGCTGTCCGAGCTGCCGGCGCTGGATGCGGCCCGCCGCCTGCTGGCGCAAGCCGCGACCGAGAACCACCTCGGCGCCGACCATCTGGAGGATGAGGTGCTGGAGGCGACGCAGGCCACCTTCCTGCGCTTCGCCGCCGCCGAGATCGAGCCCTTCGCGCAGGATTGGCACCGCAATGACGAGCTGATCCCGATGGCCACGGTGCAGAAGCTGGCCGAGATGGGCGTCTTCGGCCTGACGGTGCCGGAGTCCCAGGGCGGCCTCGGCCTCGGCAAGGTGGCGATGTGCCTGGTGTCGGAGGCCCTGTCCGGCGCCTTCCTCGGTGTCGGCTCGCTCGGCACGCGGTCCGAGATCGCGGCGGAGCTGATCCGCCTGGGCGGCACGCCGGAACAGCAGGCGAAGTTCCTGCCGGGTATCGCCAGCGGCGAGATCCTGCCCACCGCCGTATTCACGGAGCCCGATACCGGCTCCGACCTCGGCAGCCTGCGGACCCGCGCGGTGCGCCAGGGCGATGTGTTCAAGATCTATGGCACGAAGACCTGGATCACCCATGGGGCACGGTCGGACCTGATGACACTGCTGGTCCGCACCGATGCGGATGCGCCGGGCTATCAGGGCCTGTCCATGCTGCTGGCCGAGAAGCCGCGCGGCACGGATGACAACCCCTTCCCCGCCCCGGGCATGGCCGGCACCGAGATTCCGGTGCTCGGCTATCGCGGCATGAAGGAATACGAGATCGGCTTCGACGGCTTCGAGGTGCCTGTCGCCAACCTGCTCGGCGGTGTCGAGGGGCGCGGCTTCAAGCAGTTGATGGAAACCTTCGAAAGCGCCCGCATCCAGACCGCCGCCCGCGCCCTGGGCGTGGCGCGCAACGCCATCGAGCTTGGCGCGGATTATGCCACCACCCGCAACCAGTTCGGCAAGACGATCCAGCACTTCCCGCGCGTCTACGGCAAGCTGGCCTGGATGGTGGCGGAGACGATGATGGCCCGCCAGCTCACCTACTTCGCCGCCCGCCAGAAGGATGCCGACCGGCGCTGCGACATCGAGGCCGGCATGGCCAAGCTGCTGGCCGCCCGCGTGGCCTGGAGCAATGCCGATTGCGCGCTTCAGATCCATGGCGGCAATGGCTATGCGCTGGAATACCCGATCAGCCGCGTGCTGTGCGACGCCCGCATCCTTTCGATCTTCGAGGGTGCGGCGGAGATCCAGGCGCAGGTGATCGTGCGCGGGATGCTCGGCCGGGTGAACTGAGGCGGAACCCTTTCGTCGCCGATGCGCTGGATGTGCATCGGACGAAGGGGTTTTCCATGTTGCGCTGGGTGGTTGGTATCGTTGTGGTGATGGTGCTGCTGGCACTGGCAGCGCAGTTGTTGCAACTGGGCCTCTCGCTGGCCCTGCTCGGCGTTGCGGCGGTGGCCGGCGTGATCGCCGTGGTGATGGGCGTCATCACCTGGCAGCGGCGTGGCGAGGCCGATCCCCGGGGCTGAATTCCGGTGATGTGACCGGGCCTCGAAATGCGCTAATCAGCCCCGCCTCGCCGACCACGGGAACAGCGCATGAAGATCGACGGCATCCCCTATCGCAGCGTCTGGGTCGAGCCCGGCGATGGCTGGTCCATCCGCATCTTCGACCAGACCAGGCTGCCCTGGGCGCTGGACATCCTGCGCCTGACCGATGCGGTCCAGGTGGCCCAGGCCATCCGGTCCATGCAGGTGCGTGGCGCGCCGCTGATCGGCGCCGTCGCCGCCTATGGCGTGGCGCTGGCGCTGCGACAGGATGCCTCCACCGAAAATCTCGAACGCGTGGTGACGGAGTTGGGCGCGACCCGGCCCACGGCCATCAACCTGCGCTGGGCGCTGGCCCGCATGCGCGCCGCCCTGCACAACCTGCCGCCGGGGGAGCGCGTCGCCGCCGCCTATGCCGAGGCCGCCGCCATCTGCGACGACGACGCCGAGACCTGCCGCCGCATCGGCGAGAACGGCCTGCCGCTGATCAAGGCTGCGGCCAGGGCGGGCAAGTGCGTGAACATCCTGACGCATTGCAATGCCGGCTGGATCGCCACGGTGGATTGGGGCACGGCGCTGGCGCCGATCTACATGGCCCATGATGCCGGCCTGCCGGTGCATGTCTGGGTGGACGAGACCCGCCCGCGCAACCAGGGCGCGGCGCTGACCGCCTGGGAACTCGGCAGCCATGGCGTGCCGCATACCGTCATCGCCGACAATGCCGGCGGCCATCTGATGCAGCATGGTCAGGTCGACCTGGTGATCGTCGGCACCGACCGCGTGACGCGCAACGGCGATGTCGCCAACAAGATCGGCACCTATCTGAAGGCGCTGGCCGCGCGGGACAATGGCGTGCCCTTCTGGGTGGCGCTGCCGCATTCCACGCTGGACATGTCGGTCGCCGACGGGGTGGCCGAAATCCCGATCGAGGAGCGGGATGGGGCGGAGGTCACCGACCTGACCGGCCGCACCGCCGATGGGCGGATCGAGACGATCCGCGTGGCCGCTGCCGGCAGCCCCGCCGCCAACCCCGCCTTCGACGTCACGCCGGCGCGCCTGGTCACCGGGCTCATCACCGAGCGTGGCCGATGCGACGCCTCCGAGGCTGGGCTGCGGGCGCTCTATCCCGAAAAGGGCTGACGTCGGCTGGAAGGTTCCAGCAGCCAGAGCCCGGTCACCAGCGACGCCCCACCAAAGCCGGCAAGGATCGCCGCCGTCGTCAGCGGCACGCGCCCGGGCAGCGTCGCATCACCCAGCACCAGGACGACGGTGCCGAGGATCGCGACCAGGCCAAGGACAACCAGCAGAAGGGCGAAACGGGGCATGGGGCGGATTCCAGAGGTCCGTACTGACATGCTCTGTTCTACGCGCCGGGCTTGGCCATGCGGCGACGCCAAGGGGGCGGGAATGAGGCAATCGACCTGTGATTATGAAATCCACTCCACATTTGCCGCCCTTTTCGGCACCTTTGCCCTCCGGGCGGTTGCGCCGAATCACCCACGATGGGATCGTCCGCGCGGGAGACACCGAAAATCTGGGAGCTTCACCATGCGCCGCCTTATCGCCGCAGCATGCCTCTTTGGCATGACCCTCACCGCCCCCGCCGCCATGGCCCAGGGGCAGCCGCCGCTGCGCTGCGCCGTGGACGGCACCTTCGCGCCGCATGCCTTCCCGACGCTTCAGGGCGGCGTGCAGGGCTTCAACATCGACCTGTTCCGTGAGGCGGCGAAGCGCATGGGGCGCGAGCTGACCGTGGACAGCGCCAGCTTCTCCGGCCTGATCCCGGCCATGAATGCCGGCCGCTACGACTTCCTCTGCGCGCCGACCACGGCGACCGCGGAACGCGCGGCGAATATGCTGTTCACCGAGGGCTATCTCTACACCGCCTTCCAGTTCGGCATCCGCCGCGGCAGCGCGCCGATCCGCAGCATGGACGACCTGCGCGGCAAGGCGATCAGCGTGAACAAGGGCAGCGCCTATGACGCCTGGGCGGCGGCCAATGCGGCGCGCTACGGCTTCACCGTGCAGACCTACGACACGCAGACCGATGCGGTGCAGGCTGTGATCTCCGGCCGCGCCTATGCCAATCTCGGCGGCAACACCGTGGTGCGCTACGCCGCGACCCGCGCGCCGCAATTCGTCGCCGACTTCGTGATGACGGATACCCGCGCGCATTGGTCCGCGCCGCTGCCGATGGCCGCCACGGCGCTGCGCGTGCAGTTGGAGAACGCGCTGGAATGCATGAAGAAGGACGGCACCATCGCCCGCCTGTCGCAGCAGTGGTTCGGCGTGGCCCCGGCGGCGGATGATGCGGAGAACACCGTGTTCCCCGGCACCGGCGTGCCCGGCCTGGCCGGCTACGACGCCACGCCGCGCGAGCCGAGCTGCTGATTTTCCGACCTTGGATGGCTTGAGTCCATGACGGGTTGGGAGGCCTTTGCCTTCAACTTCCTCAACCCCCGGATCGCCGCGGAATACGCGCCGGCGATCATCGCGGGGTTGGGGGTCACCATCCTGCTGGCGGTGCTCATCATCGCCAGCGGACTCGTGCTCGGCCTGGCGCTGGCGGTGCTGCGGGCCTTCGCCATCAGGCCGCTGAACTGGGCCATCATCTTCGTGGTGGATGTGTTCCGGGCGCTGCCGCCGCTGGTCATCATCGTGCTGATCTATTTCGGCCTGCCCGCCGCGGGGCTTTCCATGTCCGGCTTCTGGGCCACCTGGCTGGCGCTCACCCTGGTACTGATGGCCTTCTCCGAGGAGATCTTCTGGGCCGGCATTTCGGCCGTGCCGCAGGGGCAGTGGGAGGCAGGGCGCGCCATGGGGCTGCATTTCCTGCCGACACTGCGGCTGATCGTGTTGCCGCAGGCGGTGCGCATCGCCATCCCGCCGCTGGTCAACCGCACCATCGCCATCACCAAGGGCACGGCGCTGGGCAGCGTCGTCGCGGTTTCCGAAATCCTCGGCGCGGCGCAATCCGGCATGGCCTTCTCCGGCAATCCGACGCCGCTGACGCTCGGGGCACTGGCCTATATCGTGCTGTTCATCCCGGTGGTGATGGCCGGCCGCTGGATCGAGACCCGATTCGCGTGGCGCCGATGAGCGATTTCGTCCAGGCCTTCCTCAACGCCGAGATCGCCCTCGCCTCCTCCCACCTGCTGTGGATCGGGCTGGTGCAGACCATGCTGCTGGCGCTGATGACGGTGCCGCTCGGCATGGTCGCAGGGCTGCTGATGGCGGTGCTGTCGACACGGAAGACTCGCTGGGTGCGCTGGCCGCTGGTCGCCTTCATCGACTTCTTCCGCGCCATCCCGCCGCTGGTGCTGCTGATCTTCCTCTATGCCGCCTTGCCCTTTGGCGGCATCGACCTCGGCGCCTGGGGCTCCGTGGCGCTCGCCTTCCTGCTGAACACGGGCGCCTATTACGCCGAGATCCTGCGCGCGGGGATCGAGAGCGTGCCGAAGGGCCAGCCGGAGGCAGCACGCGCGCTGGGCCTGCGGCCCTGGCAGGTGTGGATTTTCGTGGTGCTGCCGCAGGCGGTGCGCAACGTGCTGCCCGACCTGATCAGCAACACATTGGAGGTGGTGAAGCTGACCTCCATCGCCAGCGTCGTCGCGGTGCCCGAACTGCTGTACCAGGCCCGCCAGGCACAGAGCATCACCTACAATGCCACGCCGATCATGGTCGCGGCGGTGATCTACTTCCTGCTGCTCTGGCCCTGCGTGCGGCTGCTGTCGCGGCTGGAGAACCGGCAGATCGCCGGGCGCCGGTAGCGCCCGCCGGTATCAGTTCAGCGCGGCCAGCCTGCTGCGCAGCCGCGCCACCTCATCAGGCGACAGTTGCGCGCAGAGCCGGCTGACCACCTCCGGCAGGTCCTTCGCCTCCTCCGTCGCCTTGCGCAGCATGACACCCGCGGTCGGGCCGAACATGACGGCCAGTTCCTTCGTCAGCCGCGCGGCGACGGTGACGGGAAGCTGGTAGCCGGGCGCCGGCGCTGCCTGTGGTGCCGCCGCCAGCGGCAGGATACGCGTCGCCTCCTCCTCCGCCTGCAAGGCGAGGCGCAGGGCGGCGGCGAATTCGGTGGCGGAGGCGAAGCGCCGCGCCACATCCTTCTCAAGGCCACGCCGCAGCACCAGGCCCAGGGCGCTGCCTTCCAGCGGACCCAGCTTGGCCGGCTCCGCCCCGCCCAGCCGCACCAGCGTGTCCGTGATGCCCGACCCGCCGAAGGGGGTGCGGCCGAGCAGGATCTGGTAGAGCACGGCGGCGATGGAGAAGAGATCGGTGCGATGGTCCACCGCCTTGCCCAGCGCCTGTTCCGGGGACATGTAGCTGGGTGACCCCACAAGCCCGCCGACCAGGGTCATCGTCGAATCGCCGAGCCGGGCGATGCCGAAATCGGTGATCTTCACCGCGCCGCGCGGCGTGACCATGATATTGCCCGGCTTGATGTCCCGGTGGACCACGCCCACCGCATGCGCCGCGGCCAGGCCTTCCAGCACCTGCAGAAGCAGCCAGGACAGGTCCGGCAAACCCGCCTGCCGTTCGGCCGGCGGCTGACGCATCAGGGTGGACAGGGTGACGCCCGGCACGAACTCCATGACGATGTAGGGAACCTTATCGTCATCGGAGAAATCATAGACGCTGACGATGGCCGGATGCGCGCATTGCGCGGCGGCGCGGACCTCGGTGCGGAAGCGCTCCAGGAACTCCGCGCGCCCATCCGGACCGGCGAGGTCCATGTTGATGACCTTCACCGCCACCATGCGGTCGATCAGCGGGTCCACCGCCAGATAGACCTTGCCCATGGCGCCCGCGCCAAGTTCCTCGATCGGCTGGTAGCGCCCGAAGGCGGTCGGGAGGGGCGGGTCTTGCATGATCGCACTCATGCATCGAGCATCTTCATGGCTTCTTCCAGGCTGCGCCGCATCCTTTGAAAGGCGCGACCCAGCGCCCCGGTTTCATTGCAACCCGCCAATACGAGGTTCTCCTCCACGGGTCGGCCAGGGCCGGCTGCGGTGGCGACGCGGACGATAGGTCCGATCGGATTAAGGATCACGAACCGCGGCAGTAGGTTCAGGACCAGGAACAAGCCAGCAAGCATCGCCAGCAGCTCCGCGAGGACGGAAGCCCGTCGCCGCTTCAAGCGCCACAGCCAGGGCTATCGCGCAGGGACCCGCAGGCGCCGGCTAAATCCGGCGTTCAGGCGGCCTCCGGCAGCCCACCCGCCGCCACGACGATGCGCAGATGGTGGTCGACATCGCCGAACAGCCCGGCGAGCATGGTCAGGCGCTTGAAGTAGTGGCCGGCCTTGTATTCGTCGGTCACGGCGATGCCGCCATGCAGCTGGATGGCGTCCTTGCCGAGCTGGTCGGCATTCTTCGCCACCAGCGCTTTGGCGGCGGAAAGTGCCACGCGGCGGGCGGTGGGGTCGGCTTCCTGCACCATCATCGCCGCATACATTGCCATGCTGCGCGCCTGTTCGGTGGCGACCAGCATGTCCGCGGCGCGGTGCTGCAACGCCTGGAAATTGCCGATCGGCTGGCCGAACTGGCTGCGCTGCTTCAGGTAGTCCACCGTCAGGTCGCGCAGCACGTCCATGGCGCCCAGCGCCTCCGCGCAGATCGCCGCCTGGGCCTCGTCCACCACCTGTTCGATCAGCGGCAGCGCGGCGCCTTCCGGGCCGAGCAGGGCCTCGGCGGGGACGGAGACATTCTCCATCACCACCTCCGCCGCGCGCAGCCCATCCTGCGTCGCATAGCCCCGGCGGGTGACGCCGGGGGTGGTGGGGTCGAGCAGGAACAGGCTGATGCCATCCCGGTCGCGCCGGCCGCCGGCCGTGCGGGCGGAGACGATCAGGCGATCCGCGCTGTCGCCATGCAGCACCACGCCCTTGGCACCGTTCAGCACATAGCCATCGCCGTCGCGGGTCGCGGAGGTGGCGACGTCGAACAGGTCGTGCCGGGCCTGGCGTTCCTGATGCGCGAAGGCGAGCGTGAGGCTGCCCTCGGCGATCGCCGGGATCAGCGCGGCACGCTGTTCGGCGCTGCCGGCGCGCTTCAACAGCCCGCCGCCGAGCACCACCGTGGCGAGATAGGGTTCCACCACCAGCCCGCGGCCGAACTGCTCGCAGACCAGCATGGTCTCCACCGGCCCGCCGCCGAAGCCGCCGTCTTCTTCCGCGAAGGGCAGGCCGAGCAGCCCCATTTCGGCGAATTTCTGCCAATTGGCCTCGTCATAGCCGCGCGGCTCCGCGCGATAGGTCTTGCGCTGCTCGAAGTCGTCATAGGCATCCGCGACAAGGCGGCGGATGCTGTCGGAGAGCATGCGCTGCTCGTCGGTCAGGTCGAAATCCATGCAGCCCTCACACCCATTCCATCTGTCCCGTGGCGCCGCGCCTTCGCGCGGCGAGGCCGCGAATGCGGCCCGCGGCCCCTGCCGCGCTCTTCAAAGGCCGAGAAAGGCCTTGGCAATGATGTTCCGCTGGATCTCGTTGGAACCGCCGTAGATCGAAACCTTGCGGTAGTTGAAGAACAGCGGTGCCGCCGCATCCGCCCAGTCCGGGCCGACGCTCGGCAGGTTCAGCCCCTCCTCGTCGCGATCCGGGCGCGGCATGGCATAGGGGCCGGCGACATCGACCAGCAATTGCGTCGAGGCCTGCTGGATCTCGCTGCCCTTGATCTTGAGGATGGAGGAGGAGGGGTCCGGCTTGTCGCTGGCCTTGCCGCGCTGCGCGGCGACGACGCGCATCTGCGTGATCTCCAGCGCCTTCAGCTCGATCTCGGACCAGGCGAGGCGGCGGCGGAAATCGGGGTCGTCCCAGACCGTCCCCTCCCCCGCCAGCGTCTCCCGCGCCAGGCGCTTCACGCGCGCCAGGCGTTCCTTGGTCATGCCGATGCGGGCGATGCCGATGCGTTCGTTGGAAAGAAGGAACTTCGCGTAGTCCCAGCCCTTGTTCAGCTCGCCGACCAGGTTCTCGGCGGGCACGCGGACCTCGTCGAAAAAGACCTCGTTCACCTCATGCCCGCCATCGATGGTGATGATCGGGCGCAGGGTGATGCCGGGGGTCTTCATGTCGATCAGGATGAAGGAAATGCCGGCCTGCTTCTTCACGCTGCTGTCCGTGCGCACCAGGCAGAAGATCCAGTCGGCATACTGGCCGAGCGTGGTCCAGGTCTTCTGGCCGTTGATGATGAATTCGTCACCCTCCCGCCGCGCCGTCGTCTTCAGCGAGGCGAGGTCGGAGCCAGCGCCCGGTTCGGAAAAACCCTGCGCCCACCAGATGTCGAGATTGGCGGTGGAGGGGAGGAATCGCTGCTTCTGCGCCTCCGACCCGAAGGTGGCGATGACGGGGCCGACCATGTTGACGTTGAAGCCGAGCGGCTGCGGCACGGCGGCGGCCTGCAATTCCTCGACATAGATGTAGCGCTGCACCGGCGTCCAATCCTGGCCGCCCCACTGCACGGGCCAGTTCGGCGTGGCCAGGCCCTTGGCATGCAGGATGCGCTGGCTGGTCACATAGTCCTCGCGGGCCAGGGCGCGGCCCTCGCTGACCTTGCGACGGATAGAGATCGGGATTTCGCTGCGGAAGAATTTGCGCAGCTCATCGCGGAAGGCGATTTCGTCGGGCGTGTAGCGGAGGTCCATGTGCCGATTCCTATCCCCGTGCCGCTTCTTCGTCGCGCAAGGCGCTGGCCAACAACTTGCCCGCCGCGCTGCGCGGCAGGACATCCCGGAATTCCAAAGCCGCGGGCATCTCATGCTTGCCGACGCGGTCGGCCAGAAATGCGCGCAATTCCTCCAACGTGAAGGGGGCCGCGCCCGGCTTCAACGCACAGAACGCCTTGGCCGCCTGGCCGCGATAGGCATCCGGCACGCCGATCACCACGCATTCGGCCACCGCCGGATGTTCGTAGATGGCCTGTTCGATCGCCGCCGGATAGACGTTGAAGCCGCCGGACAGGATCATGTTCTTGCGGCGATCGACCAGGGTGAAATACCCCTGGGCATCCATCCAGCCGGTATCACCCGTCAGGAACCAGCCCTCCGCGAAGGCGGCCGCATTGTCATCGGGGCGGTTCCAGTAGCCGGAGAAGACGTTGGGGCCGCGGATGGTGATCTCGCCGATCTCGCCCACAGGCATTTCCCGGCTGGGATCGTCCAGCGCGACGATGCGCATTTCGATGCCCGGCAGCGGCAGGCCGATGATGCCGGCGCGCACCGGGCCATGCGGCGGAATGCGCGTGCCGGCCGGGCAGGTTTCCGTCATGCCCCAGCCGCCGCCGATCCGCAGCTTCAGGATGCGCTCGACTCGCTGCTGCACCTCCTGCGGCATCGGCGCGCCGCCGCTGCTGCACTGGCGCAGGCTGGAGAGGTCGCGCTGCTCGATCCCCGGAACGCCCGCAATGCCGATCCACATGGTCGGCACGCCGGAGAAGGTGGTGATGCGCAGCCGCTCCACATCCTCCACCCACTGTGCCGCATCGAAGCGCACGCGCAGATGGCACAGCGCGCCCTGCGCCAGTTGGCGCAGCAGCACGGCGGTGAGGGCAAAAATGTGGAACAGCGGCAGCAGCACCAGCACGCGCGCCGTGCCCTCCGGCAGATCGGTGTGGTCGCGCCAGGACTTGTAGATGGCGACGGCGGCGGTCAGGTTGCCATGCGTCAGCATCGCGCCCTTCGGCGTGCCGGTGGTGCCGCCGGTGTATTGCAGCAAGGCGAGGTCGTCGGGAGAAACCGCCGGCCATTCGTCGGGCGGCTCCGCTTCCGGGATGACGGCGAAATCACAGGCCGCGTCCTCCCCGCCCCACCGCGCCTCGGGCGCCAGCAGCACGTCGCGCACCGCGACTTCCGCGCGCAGCCATGCGGCGTTGGCGACCAGCGCCGGAAAGCCCGTGGTGATGAGCAGCTTGGCGCCGGAATCATGCGCCTTGTGCGCCAACTCCCGCTTCGCATCCAGGGCGGAGAAATGCACCACCCGCGCGCCGATGCGCAAAGCGGCGAAGAAGCAGAGGGGATGCCAGGGCGTGTTGGGCAGATACAGCGCGATGCAATCCCCCGGCCGGATGCCGCGCGCCAGCAATCCGGCGGCGATGCGGTCGGACAGCGCGCGCATCTGCCTGTAGCTCAGCACATGGCCGCGATATTCCAGCGCCGGCCTGTCGGTGAAGCGCTCCGCCACCTCGTCGAGCAATCCCGGCAGGGTGCCGCGCCGGATCGGCGCGTCCCAGCGGCATTCCGGCGGGTAGGACGCCTCCCAGGGGTGCATCTCAGTCGGCCTTCAGACTCGCAAAACCACGGCCTTCGGCGGCCAGCCGCCCGAGCAGGTCGGCGGGCAACAGCGTGTCGTCGCCCGTCGCTTCGGCGAAGGCCGCGAGCCGCGCCACCACATGCAGCAGGCCGACGGAATCCGCATAGTGCATCGGGCCGCCGCGCCAGGCGGGCCAGTTGTAGCCATGCAGCCAGACCACATCGATGTCGCCCGGCCGGGCGGCGATGCCTTCCTCCAGGATGCGCGCGCCCTCGTTCACCATCGGCAGCACCAGGCGGTCCAGGATCTCTTCCTGGCCAATCTCGCGCTGCTCGACACCTTCCTGCGCCGCGACGCGCCGGATCAGCGCGGTGACCTCGGGATCGACAACACCCGTCCGGCTGCCTTCGGGATAGAGGTAATAACCCTTGCGGGTCTTCTGGCCGAGGCGCTCCGCCTCCACCAGCGCATCGGCAACAGGCGCGCGCTTGCCCGTCGCGCGGCGGATGCGCCAGCCGATGTCGAGGCCGGCGAGATCGGCCATGGCAAAGGGCCCCATCCGGAAACCGAAATCGGTCAGCGCCTTGTCCACCTGCTCCGGCGTCGCCCCTTCCAGCAGCAGCCGCTCCGCCTGCTGGGTGCGACGGGCCAGCATGCGGTTGCCGACGAAGCCATGGCAGACGCCCACCACCACCGGCACTTTTGCAAGCTTGCGGCCGATCTCCGTGGCGGTGGCCAGGGCCTCGGGCGAGGTGTGCTTCGCGCGCACCACTTCCAGCAGCTTCATGACATTGGCCGGGGAGAAGAAGTGCATCCCCAGCACGTCCTGCGGCCGCGACGTCGCGGCGGCCATCTCGTCGATGTCGAGATAGGAGGTGTTGCTGGCCAGGATCGTCCCCGGCTTCGTCACCCGGTCGAGATGGCCGAAAATCTGCTTCTTGAGGCCCATCTCCTCGAAGACGGCTTCCACCACCAGGTCGGCATCGGCGGTGGCATCCAGCCCCACGGCACCGTCGATCAGCGCCAGCCGCGCGTCGCGCGTCTCCGCGCTCAGGCTGCCGCGCTTCACACTGCTGTCGTAGGTTCCGCGGATGCGCTCCATGCCACGGGCCAGCGCCGCCTCATCCGTCTCGATCACGCGGACGGGGATGCCCGCATTGGCGAAGCACATGGCGATGCCCGCGCCCATGGTGCCGCTGCCGAGCACCGCCGCGCGCGCCACCGGCCGCGGCTGCGTGCCCTTCGGCAGGCCGGCAATCCGGGCCGCCTCCCGTTCCGCGAAGAAGACATGGCGCAGCGCCTTGCTGCGCGGGTCGTCCAGCAGGCGCAGGAAGGCGGCGCGTTCGAAGGCCACCGCCTCCGCGAAGGGTTTCTCAAACGCCGCGCGGACGCAGGCGATGCAGTCGGCGATCTGCGGTTCGGTCGCGGCGCGCTTGGCCAGCGCGGCGGCTTCCTTCTCGAAGGCGTCGCGGTCGCCGAGGCCCTCATCGCGCGCCGAAACCGGCTGCGGCTTCGGCCGTGCCGCAAAGCCCCGCGCCGCCTGCACCAGGTCGCCCAGCACCACCGTATCGGCCAGCCCTGCGGCCACCGCCGCATCGGCGTCCAGCGGCTCCCCCGCCACCATCAGCCGCAACGCCGCAGCAGCCCCCATCAGCCGTGGCGCCCGCTGCGTGCCGCCGGAGCCCGGCAGCAGGCCCAGCTTCACCTCCGGCAGGCCCAGCTTTGCCTTCGGCCCCAGCACCCGCCAGGAGCACGCCATCGCCACTTCCAGCCCGCCGCCCAGCGCCGCCGCATGGATCGCCGCCACCACCGGCTTGGCCGCGCCATCCAGCGCCGCCACCAGCTCCGCCAAAGTGGGGGAGGCCGGCGGCTTGCCGAATTCGGAGATATCGGCCCCGGCGATGAAGGTGCGGCCCTCGGCGGCGATCACCAGGCCGGCGACGGCGGGATCCGCCTCCGCCCGCCGCACCGCGTCGAACAGCCCGGCGCGCAAAGCGGCCGACAGCGCATTGACCGGGGGGTTCGACAGCGTCGCCACCGCGATGCCGTCCACAACCTCATACCGCACCGGTTCCGCCATGCGCCTGCTCCCTCGATTGGCCAATCCTGTCCGCCATCCCCGCACCATGGTCAAGGCTCGGCTCGGGCGGCAGGATGGATGGCCAAAGGGAGACCCGGAATGTCGCTGCCCCCATTGCTGCAAACCCGCCTGCGCCTGCCCGCCATCGGCGCCCCGCTGTTCATCGTCTCGACGCCGGAACTCGTGATCGCGCAGTGCCGGGCCGGGATCGTCGGCAGCATCCCCTCCCTGAACGCCCGGCCGAAGGAAGCGCTGGACCCGATGCTGGCCGGCATCAGCGCGGCGCTGACCGAGGCCGATGCCCCCTTCGCGGTGAACCTGATCGTCCATGCCTCCAACGACCGGGTGGAGCATGACCTGGAGGTCTGCGCGCGGCATCGCGTGCCGATCATCATCACCTCGCTCCGCCCGCCCCAGGCGGTGGTGGACAAGGTGCATGGCTGGGGCGGGCTGGTGTTCCACGACGTCACCAACCTGCGCCATGCCCAGAAGGCGATCGAGGCCGGGGTGGATGGGCTGATCCTGGTGGCCGCCGGCGCCGGCGGCCATGCCGGCACGCTGTCGCCATTTGCCCTGGTGGCGGAGGTCCGACGCATCTTCGGCGGCACGCTGATCCTGTCCGGGTCGATCACCAACGGCGCGCAGATCCTGGCGGCGCAGGCGATGGGGGCGGACCTGGCCTATATGGGCACCCGCTTCATCGCCTCCGCCGAGGCCCAGGCGGCGGAGGGCTACAAGCGGATGATCCTGGAAGGCCAGGCGGCCGACATCCTCTACACGCCCTTCTTCACCGGCATTCCCGGCAACTACCTGAAGCCCAGCATCTCAGCGGCCGGGCTGGACCCGGAGGCACTGCCGGCGGTGGACAAGACCAGCGCCAATTTCGGCACCACCCGGGTCAAGCCCTGGAAGGATGTCTGGGGCGCCGGCCAGGGCATCGGCAGCATCACCGATGCGCCGCCGGCCGCCGAGATCGTGGCGCGGCTGCGCGCGGAATACGAAGCTGCCCGCGCGGCATTGACCCCCTCGGCACCCGGCGCCTAGCCTCCCCGCCTTCGCCGCAAGAGCGACAATGGAGGAGACGATGATGCATCGCCGCAGCCTGTTCCAGGCCGGGGCCGGGATGGCCATGGCCGGCCTCGCCGGACCCGCGATCGCCCAGCCCGCCCGCACCGCCACGCTGCGCTTCGTGCCGCAGGCCAACCTGACCGCGCTGGACCCGATCTGGACCAGCGCGATCGTCACGCAGATGCATGGCTACCACGTCTTCGACACGCTCTACGCCATGGATGCCCGGCTGCGGCCGCAGCCGCAGATGGCGGAGGGGCATGAGGTTTCGGCCGATGGCCGCACCTGGCGCATCAAGCTGCGGGAGGGGCTGAAATTCCACGATGGCTCGCCCGTGCGCGCCGCCGATTGCGCCGCATCGCTGGCCCGCTGGTCGAAGCGCGACCCCTTCGGCCAGATCCTGGCGGCCTCGGTCGACACTTGGCGCGGGGCGGATGACCGCACGCTGGAAATCCGTCTGAAGCGCCCCTTCCCGCTGCTGCTGGAGGCGCTGGCCAAGCCCGACGCCAATGTGCCCTTCATCATGCCGGAACGCCTGGCGACCACCGACGCCAATACACAGGTGTCGGAGGTGATGGGCAGCGGCCCCTATCGCTTCGTCGCCAATGAATTCGTCTCCGGCAGCCGCGTCGTCTATGCGAAGAACGAGGCCTATGTGCCGCGCCAGGAAGCGGCGAGCGGTGCGGCCGGCGGCAAGACCGCCCATTTCCCGCGCGTCGAATGGCATATCCTGCCGGACCCGGCGACGGCCGCCGCCGCCCTGCAGGCCGGCGAGGTGGACTGGCTGGACCAGCCGCTATCCGACCTGATCCCGACGCTCGTGCGCAACCGCAATATCGAGGTCGGCGTGCTGAATGAGGCCGGCATCCTCTCCATCATGCGGCTCAACCACCTGCAGGCACCCTTCAACAATCCGAAGGTGCGACAGGCCGTGGCGCTGGCGGTGAACCAGGAGGACTACATGCGCTCGACGCTCGGCGACGACCGCAGCGTCTGGCGCACCTGCCGCAGCCTGTTCCCCTGCGGCACCCCCTATGGCGTCGAGGATCTGTCGGAGTTGAACGCGCCGCCGCGCAACCTGGATCGCGCGCGCACCGCGCTCCAGGCGAGTGGCTACAATGGGGAGAAGGTGGTCATCATCAGCCCCACCGACTTCCCGCTGATCGGCCCGCATGGCCATGTGACGGCGGATGCGCTGCGGCGGATCGGTTTCAATGTGGAACTGTTGGAGACCGATTGGGGCACCGTGGTGCAGCGCCGCGTGCGGCAGGAACCGGTGGAGCGCGGCGGCTGGAGCATCTTCCACACCTATGGCTCCTCGCTCGCCTATCTCAACCCGGCGGTGTCGTCGCTGGTGAAGGGGCCGGGGGCGAATGGCTGGTTCGGCTGGTATGACAGCGCGAGGGCGCAGGAGCTGGTGCAGAACTGGCTCGATGCGCCGGATGCGGAACGGCAGCAGGCGCTGGCGAATGAGCTGAACAAGCTGGCGCAGGACGATGTGGCGACCATCCCGCTCGGCCAGTTCAACATCCGCAGCGCCTGGCGGAAGACCATCACGGGGCATCTGAAGGGCAGCATGCCTTATCCCTGGGGCGTGCGGCCGGTGTGAGAAAGATCTCACCCGGCTTGTCCTTCAACGGGATTTCCCTCGCGAAGGACGGCGGCTCCCTCTCCCCCCGACGGGGGGTTTGACGCATGCGTCAAAGACGGGGTGAGGGGGGCAACGGAGGCGTGAGGGCCGCATTGCGACGCGCTTTGCTTTATTTGGCTGCCGGAACGGGTCGCGAAGCCCCCCTCACCCAACCTTCGACGCATGCGTCAAACCCCCTGTCAGGGGGAGAGGGCTTTTCGCTGCACTTACGCCGCCGGCATCGCCTGGCTGAGCCGGCCGCCCAGGCGCAGCGGCTCGATGCGCTTGGCCAGGCCCGTCGCGTCGTCCGTTTCCACGAAGACGCCGCAGACCGTCGCCACGCCCTCGGCCGGCGCCAGCTTCTCGCCCGGCACCTTCTTCCAGAAGCGTAGCGCAGCGCCGCCCTTCTGCATGCCGATGACGCTGTCGTAATCGCCGCACATGCCGGCATCGGTCATGTAGCCGGTGCCGCCGACCAGGATCTGGTGGTCGGCGCTCGGCGTGTGGGTATGGGTTCCCACCACCAGCGAGACCTTGCCGTCGAAGCTGTGGCCCATGGCCAGTTTTTCCGAACTCGCCTCGGCATGGAAATCCACCAGGATCGCCTGCACCGTGCCGCCCGCGCCCATGCGATGCGATGCCAGGGCGGCCTGGACGCCGCGGAACGGGTCGTCCAGTGCATCCATGAACAGCCGCCCCATGGCCTGCACCACCAGCGCCTTCCGCCCATCCGGCAGGACGGCGACGAAGGCCCCCTTTCCCGGCGTGCCCGGCGGATAGTTCAACGGCCGGATCAGCCGGGGTTCCGTCTCGATATAGGAGAAGATCTCCTTGCGGTCCCAGGCGTGGTTGCCCAGCGTCAGCACATCGGCGCCGGCGGTGAACAGGGCGCGCGCCATTTCGGGGGCCAGGCCGAAGCCGTGGCTGGCGTTTTCCGCATTCACCACCACCAGGTCCAGCGTCAGGCGCTGGCGCAGTTCGGGGATGGCGGCTCCGGCGGCGTCGCGGCCGCTGCGGCCGACGAGGTCGCCGAGGAACAGGATTCTCAAACCGCGCGGGCTCCGCAGAAGATGACGCCGCCTTCCGTCGCGATGGCGGCCAGGGGAGCGTCGTCCACGCCCACGGGCACTTCGTCAACCTCCTGGCAGGCATAGGCGACGCCCACCGCCGTCGCGCCGGGCAGCGCGGCCAGCGTCCGGTCGTAATAGCCGCCGCCATAGCCGAGCCGGTGGCCGGCACGGTCGAAGGCCAGAAGCGGCACCAGCAGCCAGTCCGGCGTCAGCGGCGGTGCCTCCGGCCCCGGCTGGCTGGTGCCCATCGGCCCGCGCGCCAGGGCCTCGCCGGGCTGCCAGGCGCGGAAATGCAGGGGGTTGCCGCGCCGGGGGGTCACCGGCAGGGCGATGCGGTGGCCCTTCTCATGCAAGGCGTGCAGCAGCGGGCGGATGTCGATCTCGGCGCCCATCGGCCAGAATCCGGCGACGATGGCGCCGGGCGGCGGGGGGGCATCGCGCAGTAGGTGGGCGGCCAGCGCCGCGCCGAGAGTGGGATCGCAGGCGGCACGGCGGGCGAGTGCGGCCTTGCGGGCCTCGGCCTTGAGGCCTGCGAGGAGGTCGGGGCAGAGCATCATGGGGCGGTGGGCGCGCGGAGGGCGAGGCCCCCCTCACCCCGACCCTCTCCCCCCGTTGGGTGGAGAGGGGGAAGCAAGGCGGCCCGCACAAGACACCAGGATGGGGCGCAACCTGCGGCGCGCCTGCGCGCCGAGGCCGTGAATGCGGCCCGCGCCCAGACCGTCCGACGCCCCGAGCGCAACAGCCCACTGCGCGAAGGCAAGCGCGCGGAGCGCGCGCCCGCCGTCTGAGGGCATGAAATAAGCTGCGGAGCCACCATGGCCGTGGGCTTGATAACCCTCCTGAGACCTGCTGGTGCAGGTGGGAACCAGATACCCGGACCACGGTCCGGACAGCGCCAGCCCCCGGAGGATGCTCATTGGCCCCGGGGGTTAAAGTGCCTCACCAACCGGGCAGCCCCGCAGGGCCACACTTAAGGTCGGTCGAGGGTCTGGGCAATGCCCTCGATCCGGTCGGCGATGCGCGCCAGGCGCTCCGCCAGCTTCGGATCGGGCTGCGGGGTCGCCATGTTCTGGCCGGCGCGGGCCTGGGAAAGAGCGACCTTCAGGTCGTGCACCTCATCCGCCAGCAGCAGCGCCCCCAGCAGCAGCAGCCGGCTTTCGCCGAACTGGCCGCCCATCGCCTTGATGGAATTGACCCTTTTATCCACCTCGGCGGCCAGCGAGACGAGATGCGCCTCCTGCCCATCCTCGCAGGATACGGGGTGGCTGTAGCCGCCGACGCGGACAGTGACCTGACCCATCTACTGATCCTCTCCGAGCGCCGCGCGCAGGCGCGCAATCGTCTCGTCCAGCCGGTCCGCGATGGCGGCCACCGCGGCGCGCGGCACCCCTTCGCCAGGCGCCGCCACCACGCGCGGCTGGGCCGCGGCTTCCGCCAGGCGTTCGACCGCCTGCTCCAGCCGCGCAAGGGCATGGCTGGTCGGGTCGCCCGTCTCCACGCGTGTGCCTGACACCCGAAACCCCCAAAGCCGCAAAAGCCATCTTCGCCCAACGGCGGCCACTGCGCCACATGCGCCTTGTCGCCACCGGTTCCGGCATGCTGCAACGCTTTGCATGCACGGCGCGGCGGGTCAACGGTGAGCAAGGAGTCTGCGAGCGGCCTGCCGCGCGCGGTGATCCTCCGCGGCGCGGCGGAGCTGGTGGCGCTGCGGGCGCTGGTTCCCCCGGGCAGCGCGCTACTGCTCTCCGCCCCCGGCGCGGCGGGCTTCCTGGGCCCTCGCCCCTGGCGGGCGATGGTGGCGGCCGCGCCCGGATTCGCCGATGCGCTGTGCTGCGGCGATGCGGCCGGCGACGCATTGGCGGCACTGCGGGCCGGATGCCGGCGACTTGTCCTCGACAATGCATGCCCCGGCTACCACATGGTGGAGGGAGCGGCGGCGGAGATCGGCGCCATTTTGCTGCCCGCCCGCCCCCCGGCCTTGGACCTCGCGGGACTCGACCTGCGGCGCGCCGACGCTTTCGCGAAACTGAACGCCTGGCTGGCAGGCTCCAACACGCCTGCCGCATGACACCGGGCAATCCCTGCGCTAAACGCAGGCATCCATTGCCGCCCGCCGAGAGGACTCGAAAAAATGCGCCTGACGCCAAAGGTCCAGGAAATCCTGTCCTGGTATGAGAGCGACAATCCCGGGACCAAGGCGAACCTCGCCCGCATCCTGATGGCCGGCAAGCTGGGCGGCACCGGCCGCATGGTGATCCTGCCGGTCGACCAGGGTTTCGAGCATGGCCCGGCCCGCAGCTTCGCGCCGAACCCCGCCGCCTACGACCCGCGCTACCTGTTCGAACTGGCGCTGGAGGCCGGGCTGAACGCCTATGCAGCCCCGCTCGGCATGATCGAGGCCGGCGCCGCGCATTATGCCGGCACCATTCCGACCATCCTGAAGATGAACAGCAGCAACAGCTTGTCCACCACCAAGGACCAGGGTGTCACCGCCAGCGTCGGCGATGCGCTGCGCCTCGGCTGCTCGGCCATCGGCTTCACCATCTACCCCGGCTCCGAATACCAGTTCGAGATGATCGAGGAGCTGCGCGAGCTGGCCGAGGAGGCCAAGTCGGTCGGTCTCGCCGTGGTGGTGTGGAGCTATCCGCGCGGCCCGATGCTGGACAAGGTGGGTGAGACGGCGCTCGATATCTGCGCCTATGCCGCGCATATGGCGGCGCTGATCGGCGCGCATATCATCAAGGTGAAGCCGCCGACCTCCGCCATCAGCCTGGATGCCGCGAAGAAGACCTACCAGGCGAGCCCGGTCGAGGACGACGCCACGGCCCGCTTCAAGCACATCGTGAACGCCTGCTTCGGCGGCCGTCGCCTGGTGGTGTTCTCCGGCGGCGAGGCCAAGGGCACGGAGGCGATCCTCGACGAGGTCCGCGCCATCCACGCCGCCGGCGGCAACGGCTCCATCATGGGCCGCAACGCCTTCCAGCGTTCCAAGGAAGACGCGCTGGCCCTGCTGGCCGCGATCATCAACGTCTACAAGCACTGATACCGACGGCCCTGTCGCGTAGCCGCTCCGGGCCGCCCTCATACGCCGGGCGGAAACCTCCGGTTTCCTTGGCTTCGCCGCACTTGCGGCGGCGGCCATTCGGCCGCTCGGACCGGTCAAGAGACCGGTCCGCAGGTATAAGTCCTTGAAGGCGCGGGGCTTCGGCCCCGCAACAGGTGAACAGCCAGGTCCGGAAGGGCCTGGCTGTTTGCGTTTCGGGTAGGTCAGCGCCCCAGGTGTCAGCGCGGGGGCGCCAGGCTCATCATGTAGGTGGCCAGGTTCTCCTGCTCCTCCGCCGACATGGTGAAGGGCGGCATGCTGGCGTGTGGCCGTTGCAGGAAGGCGAGGATGGCCTCCCGGCTCGGGCGGGCCTGCGCCAGCAAGACGAAGCTGGGCGTGGCGCTGCGGCGCGTGGGCTGCGCGGTCTCAGCGACGTCGTGGCAGCCGCCGCAGCGGTTGTCGGCGGTCCAGCGGCCACGGGCCGCTTCCGTATGTCCACCGCGCAGATTGTTGTAGGCGAGGATGCTGATCGCCAGCGCCGCGACGACGAGGCCGGCGATCAGGCCGACGCGCCGCGACCGGCGCTCGGCCGGTGTTGCCGTGGACATGCGAAATCCTCCTGACGCCCGGGCGACCCGCCGCCGCTCGGAACGTTCCCGGAATTTGCGCCACGGCCCCGGCCGCTTCCCTGATCTGCATCAATCCCGCCCCGCCTGTCGGCGGCCACGGGCGGCGCCCCTACCCCACCGCCAGCATCCCATTCGCCTGCGCCGCCGCCAGCGCCGTCATATTGACGATGCCGCGCGCGGTGACGCTCGGCACCAGCACATGGATGGGCTTCGCCATGCCCAGCAGCATCGGGCCGACCTGAAGCCCCTCGCCGGCTGCCTTCAGCAGGTTGAAGCTGATATTCGCGGCATCCAGCGTCGGCATCACCAGCAGGTTGGCGGCGTCCGTCAGCGGGCTGTCGGCCACCGCCCGGTCGCGGATCGCCTGCACCAGCGCGGCATCGGCATGCATCTCGCCATCCACCTCGAAATCCGGCGCCACCTCCCGCAGCAGGCGCAGCGCATCGCGCATCTTGCGGGCGGAGGGCGCGCCGGAGGCGCCGAAGCTGGAATGCGACAGCAGCGCGGCCTTGGGCGTCAGGCCGAAGGCGCGGATCTGCTCGGCCGCCAGCAGCGTCATGTCGACGATCTGCGCCGCCGTCGGGTCCACGGTCAGATGCGTGTCGACGAAGAACAGGTGGCCGTTCGGCACGATCAGGGCGGAAAGTGCATAGACCCGGCCCACCCCCTCCCGCTTGCCGATCACGTCATAGGCGTGGTGCCAGTGGCGGAACCAGTCGCCGGTGCCGCCGCAGAGGCAGGCATCCGCCAGCCCCGCTTCCAGCAGCAGCGCGGCGGCGACGGTGGGACGGTTGCCGACGCGGCGCCCGGCGGCATCGGGCGGAATGCCCTTGCGGCCGACCTTGGCCTTGTAGAGTTCCACCAGCGGCCCGAAGACCTCGGCATCCTGCGCCGGGTCCAGCACCCGCACGGATTGGGAAAAATCCATGCGCAGGCCCATGGCGGCGGATTTGGCGGCGATGACATCGCGACGGCCGATCAGGATCGGCTCCGCCAGCCCGTCATCCAGCACCGTCTGCACGGCGCGCAACACCCGCTCATCCTCCCCATCGGCATAGACGACGCGGGAGGGGCGCTTGCGCGCGGCCTCGAAGACCGGGCGCATCAGGTTGCCGGAGCGGAAGACGAAGCGCTCCAGCTCCTGCCGGTACTTTGGCATGTCGGTGATGGGGCGGCGGGCGACGCCGGATTCCATCGCGGCCTTCGCCACGGCCGGGGCGATTTCCAGGATCAGCCGGGGGTCGAAGGGCTTTGGGATGATGTATTCGGGGCCGAAAGTGGGCGCCGTGCCGCCATAGGCGGCGGCGACCACCTCGCTCGCCTCCATCCGCGCCAAGGCGGCGATGGCATCCGCCGCCGCGACCTTCATTTCCTCGTTGATCGTGGTGGCGCCGACATCCAGCGCGCCCCGGAAGATGAAGGGGAAGCAGAGGACGTTGTTGACCTGGTTTGGATAGTCGGTCCGGCCGGTGGCGACGATGGCATCCGGCCGCACCGCGCGCACGGCCTCCGGCAGGATTTCCGGCTCCGGATTGGCCAAGGCGAAGACCAGCGGCTTCGGCGCCAGCAGCGGCAGCCATTCCGCCTTGAGGATGCGCGGCGCGGACAGGCCGAGGAAGACATCGGCGCCGGCCAGCACCTCCTCCAGCTTCCGGGCGTTCGTATCCTGCGCATAGGCGGCCTTGAAGGGATCCGTATTGGGACGCCCCTGCCAGACGACGCCGTCGATGTCGCAGATGGTGACGTTTTCCCGCCGCAGCCCCATGGCCACCAGCAGGTCGAGGCAGGCGATCGCCGCGGCGCCGCCGCCGGTATTCACCACCCGCACATCCTCCAGCCGCTTGCCTTGCAGCAGCAGGCCGTTGCGGACGGCGGCGGCGACGATGATGGCCGTGCCATGCTGGTCGTCGTGGAAGACCGGGATGTCCATCCGCGCCCGCAATGTCCGCTCGATGGCGAAGCATTCGGGGGCCTTGATGTCCTCCAGGTTGATCGCGCCGAAGCTGGGGCCGAGCGCGGCCACGCATTCGATGAACTTGTCGGGGTCGCGCTGGTCGATCTCCAGGTCGATGGAATCGATGCCGGCGAACTTCTTGAAAAGGACCGCCTTGCCTTCCATCACCGGCTTCGAGGCCAGCGCCCCGATGGCGCCGAGGCCGAGCACGGCCGTGCCATTGGTGATGACCGCCACCATGTTGCCGCGCGCCGTATAGTCCCAGGCCGCGTCGGGGTTCTTGGCGATTTCCTCGCAGGCCGCGGCGACGCCGGGGGAATAGGCCAGGCCGAGGTCGCGCTGCGTCGCCATGCGCTTGGTCGGCTCCACGCTGAGCTTTCCGGGGCGCGGCAGCCGGTGATAGTCCAGGGCTGCCTTGCGAAAATCCTCGTCCATTGCCACCTCCGGCACCTGCTATAGGCGATATCGCGCCGCGCCGCGACCCGTGGCGGTTGCGCTGGCCGCGCGCGGCGGCGCGGTGCTAGGCTTTCTGCGGGACAAGGGTTTCGGGTGATGATGAAGGCCGGCAAGGACGTGCTGTGGAGCCTCGACCTGTTCGGCAAGAGCAGTTCGGCACCGGAGCAGACTATTGCGCCGCTCAGCATCACGGTGGGCAACGCGACGGTCAGGCTACCGACCGCCGAGCAGGAGGGGGCCTATCTGCGCTATGGTCGCCCGGTGCTGCAGATCCTGGCCCAGGAGCAGCGGCAGCAGGCCCGTATGAGCCTGGTTCGGGACGTGCTGGCGGCAGGGGACCCGAACTTCGATTATGACGTGCTGCGCACCGCTTTGGCGGAGCTGGAACGGCGCGGCGCCCTGGAACTGGCGGAGCGTGACACGCGCGGCGGCGACCATCTCTACGGCCTGACCAGGGCCGGCCAGATCCTGGCCGGCTGAGCGGGGCGGATCGACCATGGCCGCCGACCCCCTGTCGCCGGCCACCGCGCGCCGGCTGGACCGGCTGTGCAACGCCCCGGTCTGGTTGGCCATCATCGCGCTGCTGGCGCTGGTCTTCGCCCTGCCCTGGACCCAGGCGCACCTGGAAGCACGTGGCTGGCCGCCCGAGACCATCCTGTGGCGCTACCTGGTGGTGGCAACCATCGGCGGCGTGGTGGGCTTTGCCGAACTCGTCTCCCGCTACCGCGACGAGCCCTGGCTGGTCGCCAAGAGTCCGCCCGGCATGACCTTCATCGGCGCCAATGCCTTGGCCGCCGTGACGGCGTTGTTCCTGCTGGAGAACTACCGGGAAGCACTGTCCGCGCCCACGGATGGCGTGACGCGCACGCTGCTCGCGGGCTTCGGCGCCATGGTGGTGCTGCGCTCCAAGCTGCTGACGCTTCGCCAGCCGGGCGGCACGGATGTGGAGGTGGGGCCGGCCTTCGTGGTGGATTCGCTGCTCGCGGCCGTGAACCGCGATGTGGACCGTCGGCGTGCGGAACGGCGCATCGCCTTGGTCAATGGCCTGGCCCGGCGCTTCGCCCCGCATCCCTTTGCCAAGGCCGCGCCACATCTCAAGGCCGCGCTGCTGGCCTTCCAGACCATGGATGCGGCGGAACGCAAGCGGTTGTCCGATACCATCGAGGCGATGCTGAAGGACCAGACGCTGGTCGCCCTGTCGAACGACGTGAAATACGCGATGATCGGCTACGACTTCCTCACCGCCTTTGGCGAAGAGACGCTCAACTGCACCTTCGACGAGCTGGAGCGCTCCATCCTCGCCCCGCCTCCAGATCCAACCCGACCTGCCGGATAGGAAGAAATATTTTTTCGGCGCGAACCCTCAAAGCCGAACACCGGCACCGCGAAGTAAACTGGGCCGATTTCCCGGGCCCCAGGTCTTTTTCAAGAAATATCACATCTGTCACATGACCCGCCGGCCAGGGCTGATTTGCCTTGGCCAGGGCCGGTGCCATCTATTGTCCACGACAGGGGAGAGCGGCCGGGGCGGTGGAGGGAAATTCCATCCGCGCCAGGACCCTCATCCTCCGCCGACACAGTATAGCAGGATCACATGTCTTCCCTTCGGGCCCGGCAGGCCCTTCGCTACCGCCCGATCTCCAAGGCTGATCTGGAGATCGTCCATGCCATGGACCTGGATGCAGACCAGGTCGACGACTACCTCGGCCCGCTTTCGGACATCCTGACGACGGTTCGCGGCGGCGCGGCGCATTCGCTGATCGGCATCCAGGCCGAGGGCCGCATGATCGGCTTCTACGTCATCCACCCCGATCCGCGCGACGCCACCTGCTGGTGGCTCGGCTGGTTCATCCTGGCCCGGGCGCATCAGGGCCGCGGCCTGGGTCGCGCCATCCTGGCGCGGATCATGGCAGGGCTCGCCAGCATGCCGGCCTGCCGGCGGGTCAGGCTGATCGTGGTGCCGGGGAATGAGGGCGCCCTGGCGCTGTACCGCAAGATGGGCTTCCGGATGGCGGGCACCCTGCCCGCCACGGGCGACCTGGTGATGGAATGCGCGTTGCGGCCCGGCGGCCCGGCGCCGGCGTATTTCACCCTGGACGCCACCTGCCCGATTCCCGGCCGGCGCGGCCGCATGCGGTTGCGGCCCCGGACAGGGCCGCATGCCGCGCGGGTCATCGGTGTGGAACGTGGCCCGCCGGATTGCATCCTGGGCGGGCGCCCCGCCTTGGAGCCTCCGCCCCTGTGCCTTCACTGAAGCTGGAAATGCCGCGCCTTGGCGCTGGCCACCGGGGGCGATGGAGGATGGTGCGGTCGAGAAGATTCGAACTTCCACGGGGTTGCCCCCACCAGCACCTCAAGCTGGCGCGTCTACCATTCCGCCACGACCGCATATCGGGTAGAGCGCGCCTATAGCCGATGACATCGCACCCGACAACGCCCCTTCCCGCTTCCCTTGAATGGTCCATCGCCCCGGGCCGCTTGCCCTATGCGCCGGCGCTGGAGGCGATGGCCGAACGCGTCGCCGCCATCCGCGCCGGCACGGCGGCGGAGGCCGTGTGGCTGGTGGAGCATGAGCCCACCTACACCGCCGGCACCTCCGCCAGGCCGGAGGATCTGCTGGACCATCGCTTCCCGGCGGTGGCCGCCGGGCGCGGCGGGCAATGGACCTATCACGGCCCCGGCCAGCGCACCGGCTATGTGATGCTGGACCTGACCCGCGAACACGGCAGCGTCCGCGCCCGCGACGTGCGGGATTACGTGCGCGGGTTGGAGGAATGGCTGATCCGCACGCTGGACCGCTTCAACATCAAGGGCGAGCGCCGCAATGGCCGAATCGGCATCTGGGTCGCCGACCGCGCCCGCGGCACGGAGGAGAAGATCGGCGCCATCGGCGTGCGCGTGACCCGCTGGGTGTCCTGGCACGGCGTTTCGCTGAACGTCGACCCGGAGCTGAGCCATTTTGCGGGCATCGTCCCCTGCGGCATCGCCGAGCACGGCGTGACCAGCCTGCACCGGCTGGGCGTGCTGGCGACGATGGAGGACGCCGATGCGGCGCTGATGAGTGCCTGGGGCGAGGTGTTCGGGTAGGCAAGCCACATCATCCAAGGATACCCTTCTTACCTGCGAGCACGGCATAGAGAAGCGACAGGCTAAAATAGCCGAGGCAGGGATGGCGGCGCCGATTCGCCTCATGGGCGAGCTGGCCATAAGAAGCGGAGACGAGGAGGTAGACGACGATGTCGAACATCAGGAGGCCCTTTGAAGTGGGCCTCCTTTCTCTGATGGATGCGCCGGAAAATGACAGGCTGCGCCTCGGACAAAGCGGTGCGCCGGCGCATTTCCGAAAGGCATCCTGCTAATGCGACTGCCATCGCCGGCACGCGTTGCCTTCGGCAAGCTTCTCAATGGCCATCTGGAGGCAGGGACGAGGCCGGCATCCGGCGCACGGGAAGCCTTACCCAAATGGTCGATGGACCGTTTCGCCGAACTAACCGGAATCAGCGATGTCCGAGTTCTATACAACTACCGGAAGGGCCAGACCCTTCCTCCATTCGATCTGGTAACCAGCATGGCCCGCGAGCTGTTCGGGCTGGACGAGACGCACAAGGCGGCGAAAAAGGCATTCCTAGCAGCCTGGAAGCACGCAGAGGCCAATGGCGCCGAACAACCGCCTCAGTTCGCCGCCGATTGGCCGCGTGATAATCCGCAACCCTTCACCGAACTGGCCGAACTGGAGTTGCTGACACCGCAGGCGGACAATGCGGGCGGATATTATCTGCGCGCGCGGCTGGTAGTTGGTGCGCGGGCGGATGAGTCGGTCAAGCCCCCTGTTCTTCTGGCCTTACGCGAGGCTTTCCTCTCGGTGGACGTCCCGGCGAATCTAGTCACCGATGGCTCCCTTGTCGGGGTGCGGGAGGCGCATGAGAATTTGCGAGAGGCACCGGGCGGATTGCGAGTAGTTGGGCCGTTGGCGCGGACGCAGAATGGTAACGAAGCTGGTTATCTTGAAGGTGAAGTGCTTGGCGGTCATCACCTCGCCGTACTGACCAGCACTGCTGATGCAACGGAGGCGGAGACGGAGACGGCAGTAACGGTACGCCTAAGCGTGCCGCGCCGCAGCTTCGTGGTAACGCCGCTAGATGCTGAAGGCAACGCTTCAATCCACGCAGTGGATTCGCCGGCCAAGCAAGCTGTGCTGGATGCCTTGATCTTCTCAGCATTGGAACGTGACCAACTGGGGAGGGCGGTGCTACAGAAGGCAAAGCTCCGAATGCGCCCCAGAACATGAGTTTTTCGCGGGGTTTTATGCGCCGGCTGGCCGCGGTGGCGCACGCCGACACCATTAGCTTCAGCAAACTTGTGCGGATTGCCGGACTGAATCCTAGACGTGATTTTCGCGGTGCCGACCTACGGAATGTGGATTTCGGCCATGACGATCTCTCCGAATATGATTTTACGGATGCCGACCTCAGGCATGCGGATTTTCGCAACGCCCGCGGCCTGAAAAAATCGAAGTTCGATAACGCCAACCTAGCAGGCACCAAATTCCGGGATGTGTGCGAATTCGACATGCATCGCATCAGGGATATGATTTTGGCTGGCCGAGCCCCACCTAGAGAATACGTCGATCTTGCCCTTATTCTTAATCTACACGACACTAATTTGAGCGATCTATCACCATTATCGACGCTTACCAAACTGCAGACACTGGCTCTCAACCGCACCAAGGTGATGGACTTGCTGCCTATCTCAGGGTTAATTAATCTGAGAGGACTTCACCTCAATCGCACAAAAATATCAGAATTATCACCACTCTCATCCCTCGCCAAATTGACGGATTTGCGCTTGAATGACACCGAGGTGGCGGACCTTTCCTCAATATCGAAATTAAATAATCTGAAATCTCTCTTCCTTAATCGCACAAAAGTGGCTGACTTATCGCCACTATCAGGTTTAGCCAGACTTCTGAGACTTGAGCTCAGATCGACTGAAGTTACCGATTTGTCGCCGTTATCGCACCTTACCAATTTGGAGTGGCTCGATCTCAACTGGACTAAAGTACGGGAGCTTTCGCCACTAGCTAATCTCAAGAAGCTAGCGCGTCTGCACCTAAATAGTACTGGCGTTATTGATATTACGCCCCTAATGGGGCTAAGCGGCCTGGCGGCGCTCGATCTAAACGGAACAAAAATCGCCGAGTTACCGCCCCTCGCACCATTAGAAAATTTGCAGCACCTTGATCTCAACAGTACCGGAATCGCCGATTTATCGCCCCTAGCGAAAGTCACAAGCCTACGGGGACTTCATCTTCACCGCACGAACGTTACGGACCTATCGCCACTGTCTGGACTCGTCAATTTGCGGGTCCTCGACATCAACGGAACAACGATTTCCGATCTTTCACCGCTAGCCGGATTAATAAAGCTTAGCGTGCATTGGAATAGCAAGGTCTACCGCATTGCGGACGGAATTCCCCCGCCACTGGCCGGTGTCCAGACCACCAATATGCCACCAGAAGAACTCGAACGAATGCGTGCGTATGGAAAGGGAGCAAATTACTCACGCCCCCTCCTACCCCGCTAAGGCCCGTCCTCCTCCACCTCCCACCCCTGCCCCAGAAACCGGGCCAGGACCGTCGCGTGCTGGTCGTCCGGGTAGGACTCCAGCACCTCGTCTTCCTCATCCAGCACTTCGGTTCCCGCTTCGGTGGTGACGATGACCCGTGTGGCCATCTCACCCTTCATCAGCACCGTTTCGCGCATGGCCGAAAACCCTTATCGCCCGCGGGCGGCGCCGTCCCGGAAATCGCCTTCGCGCCAGCTGCGGTCCTTCTGGCCCGCGGCCGCCGCGGCCGGGCGGCGCACCGGCTGGTCGCCGCCACGGGGTGCGCTCGGCGCGGCGCCGCGCGGGGCGCCCTGCGCCTGGCCGCCGCGACCCTGGCCGCCGCCGCCGCCATTGCGCCCACGGGACGGGCTGTTGCGGCCGCGATTGCCGCCGGAAGGCTTCACGGCATCCGGACGCCCGCCGGTGCGGTGCATCGGCACGCTCACATCCTGGCGCTCATCGGTCGCGGGGATGGAGATGCGGATCAGCTTCTCCACCGCCCACAGCTTCTCGCGCTCATCCGGCGCGCACATGGCGATGGCGATGCCGCTGGCGCCGGCGCGCGCGGTGCGGCCGATGCGGTGGACATAGGCTTCGGGGGTGTCCGGCATGTCGTGCTGGATCACATGCGTCACGCCATCCACATCGATGCCGCGGGCGGCGATGTCGGTGGCGACCAGCACCGGGGCGCGGTTCGACTTGAAGTCGGACAGCGCGCGTTCCCGCTGGCCCTGGCTCTTGTTGCCATGGATGGCGTTGGCGGCGATGCCGTCGGCTTCCAGGTTCTTCACCACGCGGTCGGCGCCGTGCTTGGTGCGGGTGAAGACCAGCACGCGGCCCACGCCCTCGCCCTTCAGCAGCTCGGCCAGCTTGCCGCGCTTGCGGCCCTGCTCGATGACGATCAGCTTCTGGGCCACGCGCTCGGCCGTCGTCGCCACCGGCGCCACCTCGATCCGCACCGGATCGCGCAGGATCTCGGCGGACAGCTTGGCGACCTCGGCCGGCATGGTGGCGGAGAAGAACATGGTGTGCCGCTTGGCCGGCAGCTTCGGCAGGATTCTCCGAATTGCGGGCCAGAAGCCCTTGTCCAGCATCTGGTCGGCCTCATCCAGCACCAGGGCGTTCACCATGTCGAGGCGCGCGGAGCCCTCATCCAGGTGGTCCTGAAGCCGGCCCGGCGTCGCCACCAGGATGTCGATGCCATTCGCCAGCGCCCGCCGCTGCGCGCCATGCGGCACGCCGCCGAAGATCACGGAGACGGTCAGGCCGAGGTGGCGGCCGTAGATCTTGAGGTTGTCGGCAATCTGGCTGGCCAGTTCGCGGGTCGGGGAAAGGATCAGCGCGCGGCAGCCACCGCGCGGCGGGCGGCCCTTGGATTCGGCGAGGAGATGCAGCAGCGGCAGGCCGAAGGCGGCCGTCTTGCCGGTGCCGGTCTGGGCGATGCCCAGGATGTCGCGGCCGGCCATGGCATGCGGAATCGCATCGCGCTGGATCGGGGTGGGGGTGGTGTAGCCTTCCTGTTCCAGCGCCTGAAGGATGCGCGGGTCGAGGCCGAGTTCACTGAAGCTCATGAAACTATTCGAGTCCGGTCATGCCGCCCGGCGATATATCGCGGGCGGTGGGTGGCGGTGGGCCAACCCGCGTGCCGGGGCCGGTCCGATGTTGTCCGCAAAGCCGCGCCCT
Source organism: Falsiroseomonas oleicola (assembly GCF_019029495.1). Lineage (GTDB taxonomy): Bacteria > Pseudomonadota > Alphaproteobacteria > Acetobacterales > Acetobacteraceae > Falsiroseomonas > Falsiroseomonas oleicola. The sequence continues at coordinate 139,969 of NZ_JAERQM010000004.1, read as the reverse complement.
GTTCGGGCGAAGGCAGCGCCCCGGTCCGGGCCTCCAGGCGCCCGGTCCCCCTTTCGGAGTGACGGCGCCGGGCCCGCTCACGCGGCCGGGGCGCGGCGGGCAAACACCCGCCGACCCGCGCCTCTTAGGACAGAATCGCTAACCCGACAAGAATTTTTGGCGGTGCAGCATGAAACACCGGCTCAGCCATCCGCGAGGCGCTCGAAATCCAGCGTCTCGGGCGCGGCGCCGGGCGTTTCCGTCACCCGCGCCACCCGCGCCAGCAGCGGCCCGCGATGGCAGGCGGCGATCAGACGGCGCACGGAGTCGGTGGGGCCGGCCACCAGGGCCTGCACGCTGCCATCCGGCCGGTTGCGCACCCAGCCCGCCACACCGAATCGGCGGGCCTGCCGCCGCATCCAGTCCCGGTAGCCCACGCCCTGCACCCGGCCCTCGATGGCCAGCAGCAGCGCCAAGGTCATGCCAGGGCCAGCAGCCTGGCGGCCAGCGCCACATCGGCCGCCGCCGATTCGCGCCGCGCGGCGGCTTCCGCATCCTGGCCCCAGCGCCCCTCCTGGAAACATTCCTCCAGGGTGGAAAGGCGATGCGCCTCCGCCGGGGTCACCAGCCCCGCCGCCATGGCCAGGCCGAGCACCAGGCTGCCCAGCGCCGGCACCGCGACGCCAAGGGCCGACAATTCGATCAGGCCCTTGGCCGCCACCGCGCGGCGCAGCGCCGAAAGGGCCTGCGGCGGCTGGGTGATGGGCATGATTCCGGCGGTGACGCGCAGCGCCGCGTCCAGGTCCCGCGCCGCCCAGGCGAGCCAGGGGTCCCAGCCGGCCGCCTGCAATTCGGCGAGGCGACCATGTTCGGCGCGGTAGCACAGAAGCTCGGTCTCGCCGTAGCGAGCGATGGCGTCGACCGTGCCCTCCCGGGCCAGGGCGATACGCTCCATGGCCGTGCCGACGATGCGGGTCAGCGGCACGTCGTCCGGCCGCATCTCGCCATCCTTGGCGCCACCCGCGCGCTGCCATTCCTCCGCCAGCGCCTCCGCCAGGGGGCGGGAAGCGACGCGGATGGGGCCGCCGCCGGGCAGGCGCATCGGGCGGCCGTCGAGCAGGATGGCGAAGCCATCCTCCCCTTCCGCCACCCGCGCTTCGTTCCAGAAGCGCTTCACGGCGCGACCGTGCTCAGCGGTTGCGGGACACCGCGGCGGAGCGGGTGTTGGCGGCCGGGCGGCGGCGGGCCGGCGTGGTGGCGGCGGGCGCGGCACGCTCCGGGCAGGCGGTGACGCTGACCGGGTTCAGCACGTTCCGCTCCATCGAGATCTCGGCGAGCGTGCTGGCATTGCTCTGCGCCATCGCGGCCTGGAACAGGGGCGTGATGTTCTGGCAGAAGCGCGAGCCCTGGCGGATGCCGTCCTGCGACTGCTCATTGGCCAGGGTCGTGATGTAGCCATCCAGAGCGCGCTGGCCCTGGGCGCCGGCGGTGCGGCGATAATGGGCGCGGATGGTGTTGTAGGCACCGCCGAGCTCGCCCCGGAACTTGGTGACGAAGGCGTTGTAGTCGCCATCGCGCTGGCAGGTGATGGCGGCGACCATCAACTGGCTCTGCAGGGCGCGCAATTCGAAGGCGGTGCGCTCGCTCGGCTGGGCGCAAGCCTGGGCGAGGGCTGGTCCGCCGATGGCAACGGCGGCACCGGCGAGGAGGAGGCGGACGGTCAGGTTGCGGCGCATGGCGTGGGAGTCTCCCCTGGGGACGCCTTCCCTGCCGCATCAGCCCGGGCCGCGCAAACACTGTTGCGTCAGCCGATCCTGCGGCGGAGCCCCCCGGCCCCCTTGGCATCCCATGGATGCATGCCTTTACAGCATCCCTGGGCAAATGCCAGCACCATTACGCGCGGTGCATCTTCACAAGATTCCAATCAGGTAGAGGATGATGATGATCGGGATTGGTAACCCGACCAGCCACAACAGAATGCCCTTCATATGCCCCTCGCTCCTTCAAGGTGTCCGGGGCATGAACGCGATGTCAGGCGGTTCGTTTCCTTTGTTGAAAGCGCGCCAGCCCGGCCAGGCGCCGGTCCAGGAAGGCGATGGTGGCCGGGTGGCCTTCCTCCTCGTCCTGCATCCAGAAGGCCAGGGTCGCGCCATACACCCCCGCCAGCGTTGCCCGCCGCGTGTACCAGGAGAAGTCGGCGGAGGTGTCGCCCGCCGCGCCCCAGATCGAATCGGCGGTGCGCGCGACCGTCCGCAGGGCGCTGCCGAGGTTCCAGGGCAGCGACTGCTGGGCCAAAGCGCGCCGCACCGCCTCCCGATGCGGGGCGGCCTGTTCCAGGCGGATCAGGATCAGCCGGCGAATACGGGCCGGAATCTTCCGGGACAGCAGGTCTTCCTCGGCAGCCCGCGCTTCCATCTCGCGATCCGCGAGGTCGAGCCAGGCCTCGATCGCCTCGGCCGGCCCACGCGGGAACAGCCAGTCCTGCTCCAGCGGGTCCCGGCCGAGATCCGCCAGGCCGGCGGAGAGGGCCGCGCGGGTCCAGCCGAGCGCGGGCACATGCGGCAGGGTGGCGCGGATCGCCTGGTCCCGTTCCTCGCTGCGTTCGATCATGCGGTGGCCTCCTCGGCACGGCGCTCGGCCTGGGCGGCCCCAGCCTGGGCAGCGCGGTGCAGTTCCTCGTTGAAGCCGAAGCGGGACAGGTCGGTCATCCGCATCGGATAGAGCACGCCGTTCAGATGGTCCGTCTCGTGCTGAATGACACGGGCGGGCAGGCCGGCGGCCTCGCCCTCCACCAGCCGTCCCTCCACATCCAGGCCGCGGAAGCGGATGCGGGCAGCGCGCGGCACCTCCCCACGCAGGCCGGGGATGGAAAGGCAGCCCTCCCAGCCCTCCTCCACCTCCTCCCCCACCGCTTCGATCTCGGGGTTGATGAGGGCGAGGATATTGCCGGCGCCGCCGCGCCAGACGAACAGCCGCAGCCCGACATGCACCTGCGGCGCCGCCAGGCCGAGGCCGGAGGCATCCTCCATCGTCTCCGCCATGTCGGCGATCAGTCGCCGGATTTCGGGCGCGGTCGGGTCCTCCACCTGCAAGGCGGGCCGGGTCAGGACGGGGTGGCCCATGCGGGCGATCTTCAGAATGGCCATGTCGCGGGGAATCCGATGCGTCACCCACAAGGTAATGCGTGCGTGGCGGTGCGGGAGGGTCTTTCGCTCAAGGCGAATCGCGTGCTAAGAGAGCCATCTCGCGTCGGAGGTTCGGGGCCTTGTCCTTCGGGACTGCCCCTGGACCCGCCGACGCGCATCCGCGTTTCGCTTATCCTACCATTCCGAACCAGGAGGTTCCATCGCGTGCAGGTCGTCGTCCGCGACAATAACATCGACCAGGCCCTGAAGGCGCTGAAGAAGAAACTTCAGCGTGAGGGTGTGTTCCGTGAAATGAAGCTCCGCCGCCATTACGAAAAGCCGTCCGAACGCCGCGCGCGTGAGGCTGCGGAGGCTGTCCGCCGCGCCCGCAAGGTGGAGCGCAAGCGGCTTGAGCGGGAAGGCTTCTAAAGCCTCTCCCGATTGCCCGCCCCTCCCCGGCGGGATGCTGCGATCAGCGAGCCGAAATACCGCGGTGCGGGGCCAAGCCCCGTAGCCCGCGGTTTCGTGCGTCTTCACCTTTCCGCGCCAAGCGCGTCTACTGCGCACTCCTGACAGGGGATTGGGCGATGGATGGGGTGATGGACCGGGAACAGGCGCTTATGGCGCGCGCCCGGCGGGTGCTGCCGGCGGGTGGCTTCGGCAATTTTCCGGCGGATGTGATCCTGGAACGCGGCTCTGGCGGCCGGGTCTGGGATGTCGCCGGGCGCGAATATGTGGATTTCCTGCTCGGCTCCGGCCCGATGTTCATCGGCCACTGCCACCCGGAAGTGACCGAGGCGGTGCAGGAGCAACTCGGCCGCGGCACCACCTTCTTCGCCAATAACGAGCATGGCATCGCCCTGGCCGAGGCGATCGTCGAGGCCGTGCCCTGCGCCGAACAACTGCGATTCGTCGGCTCCGGCACCGAGGCCGACCTCTATGCCATGCGCCTCGCCCGCGCCTTCCGCCGCCGTGACAAGATCCTGAAGTTCGAGGGCGGCTATCACGGCATGTCCGATTACGGGCTGATGAGCCTGGCGCCGCAGCACCTGGCGAATTTCCCCCAGCCGGTGCCCGATTCCGCCGGCATCCCGAAATCCGTCGCCGATGACGTGCTGGTCGCCCCCTTCAACGATCTGGCGGCGGTGACGCGGCTGGTGGAGGCGCAGGGCGAGAGCATCGCCGGCATCATTGTGGAGCCGCTGCAGCGCCTGATCCCGCCCGCCCCGGGCTTTCTCGAAGGGCTGCGCGCGCTCTGCACCAAGCACGGGCTGGTGCTGATCTTCGACGAGGTCGTCACCGGCTTCCGCTTCGCCTATGGCGGCGCCCAGGAACTCTACGGCGTGACGCCGGACCTCTGCACGCTGGGCAAGACCATCGGCGGTGGGTTCCCGCTGGCGGCGGTGGCGGGGCGGGCCGAGATCATGGCGCATTTCGACAAGGCGCTGGTCGGTGATGACGGCTTCCTGATGCAGGTCGGCACGCTGTCCGGCAATCCGGTGGCTGCCGTCGCCGGGCTGAAGACGCTGGAAATCCTGCGCCGGCCCGGCACCTATGAGGCCGTCTTCGCCACCGGCCGCGCGATCATGGCGGGGCTTTCGGCGCAGATCGCCAAGGCCGGCATCCCGGCCCAGATCGTCGGCGAGCCGACCCTGTTCGACGTGGTCTATACCGATGGCGCCGTGCGGGACTACCGCGCCACGCTGCGCGCCGACCGGGCCATGCAGGCACATGCGAACCGCACCCTGCGGGCCGGCGGCATCCTGAAGGGCGACAGCAAGTACTACGTCTCGACGGCGCATGAGGCGCGGGACGTGGAGCAGACGCTGGAGGCTTTTGCGCGCGCCATGGCGACGCTGCCCAGCTAGATCAAAACCAGCCGAGCGCGGCGGCCAGGCTGCGCAGCGACAGCAGCATGATGACGCCGCCGACCAGCAGCATCAGCGCCCTGGCAGGCAGGTGGCGGGCGATGAGGGCGGCGAAGGGGGCGGCCAGCACGCCGCCCACGACCAGCCCGAGGATCGCCTGCCAAAGTTCCAGCCCGATGGCCGCGAAGAAGGTGACGGTCACCGCGAAGGTCACGAAGAACTCGGCGGCGTTGGTGGAGCCGATCGCCATGCGCGGCACATCGCCGCGCCCGATCAGGGTGGAGGTGACCAGCGGCCCCCAGCCGCCGCCGCCGGCCGCATCCAGGAAGCCTCCGGTCAGCCCGAGCAGCGTCACGCGCCCGCCCGGCTGCGCCTCCCGCGGCCGGAGCGCCCGCCACAGGATCAGCCCGCCCATCAGCAGCAGATAGGCGCTGACCAGCGGCCGGATGATGTGCATCGGCAGGAAGGAGGCGACCAGCGCGCCGGCGATGCCGCCCGCCATGCCCGGCAGCGCCAGCCGCGCCACCAGCCGGGGCTGCACATTGCCCAGTCGCCAATGGGCGAGGCCGGAGACGCCCGTGGTGAAGACCTCCGCCGCATGGATGCTGGCGCTGGCCACGGCCGGATGCGTGCCGAAGGAGATCAGAACGCTGGTCGCCGTCAGGCCATAGGCCATGCCGATGGCGCCATCGATCATCTGGGCGGCGAAGCCAACCGCGACGAAGACCAGGAACTCGTCCATGCAGAACCCCCTTGGCCCTCCCGTGGAGTCCGGCAGGGCGACGGGCGCTTCCCCCAGCGACCCGGCCGTGATCCGGCCGGGTATACGATGCGGAGGCTAGACTACTTCTGCAGGCTCTGCACGATCTGCTGCGTCACCTTCTTGGCGTCGCCGAACAGCATCATGGTGTTGGGGCGGAAGAACAACTCGTTCTCCACGCCGGCATAGCCGCTCGCCATGCCGCGCTTGACGAAGAACACGGTCTTGGCGCGTTCCACATCCAGGATCGGCATGCCGTAGATGGCGGAGCTCTTGTCGGTCTTCGCCGCCGGGTTGGTCACGTCGTTGGCGCCGATGACATAGGCCACGTCGGCATCGGCGAATTCGGCGTTGATTTCTTCCAGCTCATGCACCTCGTCATAGGGCACGTTCGCCTCGGCCAGCAGCACGTTCATATGGCCGGGCATGCGGCCCGCGACGGGGTGGATGGCGTAGGAGATCTCGGCGCCTTCCTTCTTCAGCAGGTCGGCCATCTCGCGCACCACCTGCTGCGCCTGCGCCACCGCCATGCCGTAGCCCGGCACGATGATGATCTTCTGGGCATTCTTCATGATGTAGGCGGCGTCTTCCGGGCTGCCGGCCTTCACCGGCGCACGGTCCGCATTGCCCGCACCCGGGCCGGCCGCGGCGCCCGAATCACTGCCAAAGCCGCCCAGCAGCACGTTGATGATGCTGCGGTTCATGCCCTTGCACATGATGTAGGACAGGATCGCGCCCGAGGCACCAACCAGCGCGCCGGTGACGATCAGCAGCAGGTTGCCGATGGTGAAGCCGATGCCCGCCGCCGCCCAGCCGGAATAGCTGTTCAGCATGGACACCACGACCGGCATGTCCGCCCCGCCGATCGGGATGATGAGAAGAAAGCCGAGCGCGAAGGACAGCAGCGCAATCAGCCAGAACAGGATCGGCGATCCGGTCGCGACGAAGGCGATCACCAGCACCAGCAGCAGCGCGCCCAGCGCCGCGTTCAGCATGTGCTGGCCCTTGAAGATGATCGGCGCGCCGGACATGCGCCCATCGAGCTTCGCGAAGGCGATCACGGACCCGCTGAAGGTGATGGCGCCAATGGCGAGGCCCAGCGACATCTCGACCAGGGACGCGGCCTTGATGTTGCCCGCATAGCCGATGCCGAAGCTTTCCGGCGAGTAGAAGGCCGCCGCCGCCACGAAGACCGCCGCCATGCCCACCAGGCTATGGAAGGCCGCGACCAGCTGCGGCAGGGACGTCATCTGGATGCGCTGCGCCAGCAGCGTGCCGATGGTGCCGCCGATGGCGAGCCCCGCCAGCACCAGCACGATGCCGCCCGCGCCCATGCCCGGCCGCAGCAGGGTCGCGATGATCGCGATGCCCATGCCGATCATGCCGTACAGGTTGCCCTGGCGGCTGGTCTCGGGGTTGGAGAGGCCGCGCAGCGCCATGATGAACAGGACGGAGGCGACGAGATAGGCCAGGGTCGAGAGGGTCTGTCCCATGGCTCAGCTGCCCTTCTTCTTGAACATGGACAGCATCCGGCGCGTCACCAGGAACCCGCCAAAGATGTTCACGGAGGCCAGCGTCACGCCGATGAAGCCGAAGATCTGCGCGGCCAGGCTCTCGGCCAGGCCGGTGGCGAGGATGGCGCCCACCACGATGACGGAGGAGATGGCGTTCGTCACACCCATCAGCGGTGAATGCAGCGCCGGAGTCACGTTCCACACCACGTAGTAGCCGACGAAGCAGGCCATCAAAAAGATGGTCAGCATCAGCAGGAAGGGCTCGGCCGCGGCGGCGAGGGGGGCGGCGGTTTCCGCCAACTGGCGCGCATGCTCGGCGAGCAGCGCGGCGCGGTCGGAGAGGGAGGCCGCCTCATTGGCGATCTGTTGCGGGTTCATGGCGCGATCTCCTCAGGCTGCCGGGAGCGAGGCGTGAACCACGGCACCGCCGCGGGTCAGCTGCACGCCCTTCACGATGTCATCGTCCTCCGCCAGCACCGGCTTCTTCGCTTCCTTGTCCCAGAAGGTGGTCAGGAAGGTCAGCAGGTTGCGCGCATAGAGCGCAGAGGAGGCGCCGGAAATCCGGCCCGGCCAGTTGCGGTAGCCCAGAATCTTCACCCCGTTGCTGGTCACGCTCATCTCGCCCGGGACCGTCGCGGCGCAGTTGCCACCGGCCTCGGCGGCGAGGTCGACGATGATGCTGCCCGGCTTCATGGAGGCGACCATCGCCTCATTCACCAGGATCGGCGCCTTGCGGCCCTGCACCAGCGCCGTGCAGACAACGATGTCCTGCTTGGCGATATGGGTGGCCACCACCTCGGCCTGCTTGGCGTAGAATTCGGCGGAGAGCTGCTTGGCATAGCCGCCCGCGGTCTGGGCCGCCTTGCTCTCCTCATCCTCGTAGCCGACGAAGGTGGCGCCGAGGGACTTGATCTCCTCCTTCGCCGCCGGCCGCACATCGGTGGCGGAAACCCGCCCGCCGAGGCGGCGCGCGGTGGCGATGGCCTGCAGGCCGGCGACGCCCGCGCCCATGACGAAGACATTGGCGGCGGGGATGGTGCCGGCGGCCGTCATCAGCATGGGGAAGCCGCGATCGAAGGCGGTCGCCGCCTCCACCACCGCACGATAGCCGGCGAGATTGGCCTGGGAGGAGAGCACATCCATCGACTGCGCGCGGGTGATGCGCGGCAACAGTTCCATGGAACAGGCCTCGATGCCGAGCTGGGCGTAGGTGTCCGCCATGGCGCGCGTCGCGCCCAGCGTGCCGATCAGAATGGCGCCGCGCGGGATCATGGCGAGTTCATCGACCTCACCTTCCCCGGTGCCGAGCGGGGCACGGACCTTCAGCACCAGCCCGGCATTGGCCAGGGCGCTGGCCACATCAGGAGCGATCTCCGCCCCGGATTCGGCATAGAGGCTGTCCGGAAAGCCGGAGGTGAGACCAGCGCCGGTCTCGACGGCGACCGTACAGCCCAGGGCGATCAGCTTCTTCGCCGTCTCCGGCGTCGCGGCCACCCGAGTCTCCGCCCCACGCCGTTCGCGCAATACCGCAACGCGCATCAAAACGATCCCCCCGTTCCGCACCGACCATATTCAGCCAAAGACGTCGCCATATGAAGGTGTGTTGCAAGTCTTGCAAGGATGCCATTCCGCGTCGGGGTCGATCGTCCGGCCTTTCCCCCGAGCTTCGACAGGGCCATGTTGCTTCCATGCTCCTGCGCGACCTGCCCGATGGCTCCCTGCTGGCGATCAGCCAGCCCATGCATGCCCTGGTCTCGGGCCAGATCGCCCGCGCCTGGGGCGCGCCCGGCTTCGCCGCGCTCGACCCCTTCGAGGACGTGGCCACCGCCTGCGCCCAGCACGACGTGGCCTGGATGGGGTGGGAGGCGGCGCCGACGCTGGACCCGGAAACCGGCCTGCCGCATGTCTTCCGCGCCGTCGGCGCCCGCAGCCACGCGCCGATGTGGGCGGAGGGTGTCGCCCGCGCGCTGGTGGCCTGGGGGCCCTGGGTGGCCCTGCTGGTCAGCCGCCATGGCAGCCTGATCTATGGCAGCTATGCCGACCGCCATCAGCTCGACCAGGCCGATGCCGATGCGGCCGAGACCTATCTGCGCGAACAGGCCGTGGTGCAGCAGGACCTCGCGCATCACCTGGGCGCGACGCCGGCCCAGGTGGAGACCGCCGGGGCGCTGGTCGCGGTGACGGATGCGCTGAGCCTCGCGGTCTGTGGCGGGGTGGAGACCGTGGGCGGGGTCGGCAGTGCGCCGATGGCCGATGGCAGCCGGGTGAAGCTCACGCTGACCGAGCAGGCCGGCGTGCTGGCCATCGCCCCCTGGCCCTTCCGCCTGGCCGAGGTGACCCTGGAATGGCGCGCCCGCCGCCTTCCGGCCGGCGCCCGCTGGACGGATGAGGCGGCGATGCGCGCCGACCTGGCCGCAGCCTCGGTGCAGGCGGTCTCGGCGCGGCTGGTGCCGGGCTGAGGCAGCGCCCCGCCGGGGTCTAGATCTGCAGGATCTTGTCCCCCAGCACCTGCCAGCCCGCCGGCTCCCGAATCATCCCCAGCGGATCGTAATGGCCGTAGAAGCGGCCCAGGCCGCGGCGCTTCAGCACCTCGACGAAGATGCGCGTTGCCGGCCCCTCGGCCTTGCCGCCGCCCCCCAGGCTGGCGCCGATGACCTGTTCCCGGTAGGCGCGCCAGTGGATCGCCATCGCCGTCATCAGGCAGGTGTTCGTCGCCGACATCTTGATGCCGGCCTTCATCGCCGCCGCCGCGACGCCGACCGGCAGCGAGGCCCCCGGCACGAAGGCGAAGGCCGCCTGCCCGCCGCGGATGGTGAGTTTCAGCGTCTTCATGGCAACAACCACCTTCAGCCAGTCGGAGATGGTCACCGTCTGCCTGTAGCTGTGCGCCATGAGGCCGAGATGCTTCAGATGCCAGAGCGTGGAGTAGGAGGCGTTGCCATGCATCGCCACGTCCACGACATTCACCCCGCCGGTCCCGACGGAGGCCCCCATGCCGATCAGGCTCAGCGCCGTGGCTCCCATCCCCTTCCAGGCCCGGTCGCCGAGGTAAAGCTCGGTCAGCGCGCTCCAGACAGGCTCGTCATGCCCGTTGGCGATGAACATCGGATTGGGGATGGCGGGGGTGCAGCCGGGCGTGATGAGGCCGGCGAAGATGTTGAGGCCGCCGGCAATCCCGGTCCCGGCGCTGATCCCGAACTTGCCGTCGATGATCGAGCCGATCATGTCGGCAATCAGCAGCGCGTATCCCGTGCCGTCGGTGCCCCCTATGGCGCCGATCTCGGTCGCCTTGGATCGGTAGAACGCCTTGACCCCGGCGGCTGCCGCCTCGCTGTTTGATTTCGACATCGCCGCGCGCCCTGCAAAGGGGTCGCATAGAATGGCGAAACAGGGTCTGCAACAAGGCCGCCTACAGCCTCTCACCCGATTGTCAGGCCTGCCGGCAGACGAGTTCCGCATTGACCGCACCCCGCCTGCCGGGCTGAGTGCGCGCCTGAACACGTGGAGTCTCCCCCTTGCCCCTGCCATTCCCAACCCGTCGCCAGCTTCTGGGCGCCGCCGCGGCGCTTCCCCTCGTGCCCCTGGCCACGCCCGCCCTGGCCCAGGGCAATTGGCCGCAGCGGCCGGTTCGAATCGTCGTCCCCTTCGCGCCCGGCGGCGCCGTGGACATCACGGCACGCCTGCTGGCGGAGCGGCTTCAGCCGATCCTCGGCCAGACCATCACGGTGGACAATCGCGGTGGCGCCGGCGGCAATATCGGCGGCGACGTCGTCGCGAAGGCGCCGAAGGATGGCTATACCGTGCTGCTCGGCACCGCGACGATCCTGGCGGCCAACAAGTTCCTGTTCCGCCGCTCCATGCCCTTCGATCCGATCCGCGACCTGACGCCGGTGACGCGCGTGACCACGGGCACAGTGCTGCTGGTGGTGAATGCGGAGCGGCCCTGGCGCAGCTTCGCGGATCTGGTCGCCGCGGCGAAGCGCGAACGCGGGGCCGTCACCATGGGCTCCTCCGGCGCCGGCACGGTCAGCCACCTGACGCTCGCGCGGATCAACGCGGCGGCGGGCATGGAGATCACCCATGTGCCCTATCGTGGCGGCGGCCCCGCCATCGCCGACCTGCTGGCCGGCAACATCGACATGATGTTCGACGTGATCCCGGCGCTGATGCCGCATGTGCGGGAAGGCCGCTTCCGGGCGCTCGCCGTGGGCTCCGCCGACCGCGTGACCTATGTGCCGGAGCTGCGCGAGATCCCGAGCATGAAGGAGCTGTTCCCGAACCAGGGCATCGACATGCAAAGCTGGTACGCGGTGAACGCGCCGGCCGGCACGCCGGAGCCCGTGGTCGCCCGCCTGCATGAGGCGTTGGTGCAGATCGCGCGGTCCGACGACTTCAAGGCGCGGATGGAGCCGCTGGGCTTCACGCCCGTCTGGGACGAAAGCCCGGCAGCCTACGGCACCTATCTGCGGGCGCAGGAGGAGTTCTGGAAGGGGCTGGTCGAGGCGTCGGGCGCGACGCTGGACTGAAGCTGCCTGATCCCTCTCCCCCGTTCGGGGGAGAGGGACTGCATCAATGCACCAGCATCGGCTCCATGTCGTGCTGGCGGATCGCCGCGGCGGCAAGGTCGGCATTGGGCGCGGCGCCGATCGGCGTGCCATCCGCGGCATGGATCGAGAAAGCCAGCGCTCCGTTCATCACCACCGGGCGCAGATAGGCCACGGCATCCGCGCCGAGCCGCGCGAAATCCAGGTTGGACAGGCTGCGCAGCGTCATCGGGCTCAACACCACCGGGCCGGCCTCGGCGCCACCATCGAAATCGGACATCGTCTTCTCCTTCCGGCACCGCCTGTTCCAGGCCGGTGCCTGACCTAACGCGTGAAAGCCGTCAGCTTTCCTTCAGTCTTCCTTCGGCCGCCTGCCCCACCACGGGGCGCTGCGGGCCGTTGCCACGGGTGGCGATCTGGATTGTCTTCACCCGCACCTCGGGCAGCGGACGTTGCAGGTCGACATGCAGCAGGCCGTTATCCAGCCAGGCGCCTTCCACCTCGATGCCTTCCGCAAGCACGAAGGCCCGCTGGAATTGCCGCGCGGCGATGCCGCGATGCAGGAAGATGCGGCCCTCGGAATCATCGCGCTGCCGCCCGCGGATCACCAACTGGTTGTCTTCCTGCGTGATCTGCAGGTCGTCCATGGAAAAGCCGGCGACCGCCAGGGTGATGCGCAGCCGCGTCTCGGCGGTCTGCTCGATATTATAGGGCGGGTAGCCATCGGCACTTTTCTGCACCCGGTCGAGCATCTGTTCGAGATGGTCGAAGCCGAGGAACAAAGGCGAGCCGAACAGGGATGGTCGTGACATTCGATCAGTTGCCTCCTCGCTCAGGAGCGAAGCCTTGGTGTCGCGGGGCCCAAAGGCACCCCGCCTTCCCAATTTTGGCGCCATGGGCGGCCGTTGCAAGGGGGGCAAGGCGGGGCTACCTCTGCCGGCCCTGCCCGCCCCTGACAGCCCGCCATGCGTGGGCAAGCGATCGAGATGACCTCCGCACCCGAACTTCTGCCCATCCTCTTCGTCCCCGATCCCCGGCTGCGCGCCAAGGCCAGGCCGGTGGCGGCGGGGGATGCGCGCATCCCGGACCTCTCGGCCCGCATGCTGGCCACCATGTACAAGGCCCCCGGCATCGGCCTGGCGGCGCCGCAGGTGGGGGAGATGCTGCGCCTGGTGGTGCTCGACCTGCACGAGAACGACGTGCCGGCGCCGATGGTGCTGGTGAACCCGGAAATCGTCGCGGAGAGCAACGAGCAGGCGGTGCGGGAGGAAGGCTGCCTCTCCCTGCCCGGCCAATATGCCGATGTCACGCGCCCGGCCCGGGTGAAGGTGCGCTACCTGGACCTGAACGGCGCGAAGAAGGAGATCGAGGGCGATGGCTTGCTGGCCGCCTGCCTTCAGCATGAGATCGACCATCTGGATGGCGTGCTCTTCGTCGACCACATCTCGGCGCTGAAGCGCAACATGCTGCTGCGCAAGCTGGCCAAGGAGTTGAAGCTGAAGGCGCAGGACAAGGAGTGAGCCGCAAGCTCCGCCTTGCCTTCATGGGCAGCCCCGATTTTTCGGTCCCGGCCCTGCGGGCGCTGCATGCGGCGGGGCATGACATCGCCTGCGTCTATGCCCAGCCGCCGAAGCCGGCCGGGCGTGGCCAGAAGGAAACCCCCTGCCCGGTGCATCGCGCAGCGCTGGAACTCGGCCTGCCGGTCCGCACGCCGGCGCGGGTGAAGCGGGATGTGGCGGAACATGCGGCCTTTGCGGCGCTCGACCTCGATGTCGCGGTGGTCGCGGCCTATGGGCTGATCCTGCCGCCGGCGATGCTGGCGGCGCCGAAGCGCGGCTGCCTGAACATCCATGCCTCCCTGCTGCCGCGCTGGCGCGGGGCGGGGCCGATCCAGGCGGCGATCCTGGCCGGGGATGCGGAATCCGGCGTGACCATCATGCAGATGGAGGAAGGGCTGGACACCGGCCCGATGCTGCTGGCCGAGGCCACCCCGATCGGCCCGCGCACCACCACGCCCGAACTGCATGACGCACTGTCGGAAATCGGCGCGCGGCTGGTCCTGCGCGCCCTGGACGAAGACCCGCCGGCAACGCCGCAGCCGGAAGACGGCGTGACCTATGCGCCGAAGCTCGCCAAGGCGGATGGGCGGCTGGACTGGACCCAGCCCGCCGCGGCGCTGGACCGCCGCATCCGCGCCCTCACCCCCTGGCCCGGCTGCTACTTCCAGGTGGGCGAGGAGGTTTTGCGGCTGCATGCGGCGGAGCCGGTGGCCGGCGCAGGCGCCCCCGGCACCTTGCTGGCGCCAGATGTCGTGGCCTGTGGCGAAGGCGCCCTGCGCCTGCTGCGCCTGCAACGCCCCGGCCGCGCGGCGATGCCGGCCGAGGCCATGCTGCGCGGCTACAGCCTGCCCGCCCGACTCGCATAGACATGCCGCGCTACGCGCTGCTGCTGGAATATGACGGCACGCATTTCTGCGGCTGGCAGCGCCAGAACGCCCTGCCCAGCGTGCAGAAACTGCTGGAGGAGGCCGCGGCGCCGCTGAACCATGGCGTGCTGCCCGTCGCCACCGCCTCTGGCCGCACCGATGCCGGCGTGCATGCGGAAGGCGCCGTGGCGGATATCGAGCTGGCGCTGGACCTGCCGCCGGAGCGGGTGCGGGATGCCATCAATTTCCGGACCCAGCCGCATCCCGTCGTGGTGCTGGCGGCCGCCCGCGTGGCGCCGGACTGGTCCGCGCGCTTCGACTGCCTCGGCCGGGGCTATCGCTACCGCATCCTCAACCGCCCGGCGCGGCCGGCGATGGAGGCGGCGAAGCTGTGGCATGTGAAGCGCCGGCTGGATGCCGATGCGATGCACGAGGCAGCCCAGATGCTGCTCGGCCGGCACGATTTCTCAGCCTATCGCGCCGCCGCCTGCCAGGCGAAGTCGCCCGTGCGCACGCTGGACCGGCTGGATGTGGTGCGGCTGGGGGAGGAGGTGCATGTGATCGCGGAAGCCCGCAGCTTCCTGCACCATCAGGTCCGCAACCTGGTCGGCACGCTGTATGAGGTCGGCCAGGGCCGCCGCCCTGTCACCTGGCCGCGCCAGGTGCTGGAGGGTCTGGACCGCGCCAAGGCCGGGCAGACAGCGCCGCCCGACGGGCTGATTTTTCGGTTTGCGCGCTATGACCCGGCGCCGGCCTGGGTCTGAGGCGCGCCGCGGCCGTTGCGGTCCGTGTGAATTGAACTGGAGGAGGGGAAGGGATTCGAACCCTCGATAGGGTTTAACCCCTATAACGGTTTAGCAAACCGTCGCCTTCAGCCACTCGGCCACCCCTCCTCAGGGTGTGAAGTTGCACGACGTATGCCGGGTGTTCATAGCGGGACGGAACCGGGGGGGCAAGCGCGCCCGCCCCGGTTCCTTCATCGTCAGGACAGCGGGATCTCGAAGCCGCGCTGGACGGCCGGGCGCGCCATCATGCGCTCATACCAGGCGGCGACATGGGGCAGGTCGTCGAAGGGGACCTCATGACGCTCATGCCGCCAGGCCCAGCCCAGGATCGCGAAATCGGCGATGCTGGGCTCGCCTTCGGTCGCCACGAAGTCGCGGCCGGCCAGGCGGCGGTCCAGCACGCCGTACAGGCGCTTGGTCTCGTTGTGGTAGCGCGCAAAACCGTAGTCGCGGGCGGGGCCTTCCGGCTGCATCAGGAAGTGGTGCACCTGGCCGGGCATCGGGCCGAAGCCGCCCATTTGCCACATCAGCCATTCCGTCACGGCGACCTTGCCGCGCGTGTCCTTCGGCAGGAATTTCCCAGTCTTTTCCGCCAGGTACAGAAGAATGGCGCCCGATTCGAAGACGCTGATCGGCTGCCCGTCCGGCCCGTCCGGGTCGGTGATCGCCGGAATGCGGTTGTTCGGGGAGATCTTCAGGAAGGCCGGCTCGAACTGCTCGTTCTTCGAGATGTTCACCGTATGGACGGCGTAGGGCAGCCCCATCTCCTCCAGCGCCACGGAGATCTTGCGGCCGTTGGGGGTGTTCCAGGTGTAGAGGTCGATCATGCGATACGTCTCCTTGCTGGAAGGTTTGATCCCACGCCCCGCGGCCGGCGAAAAGCCCGGTCCTGTGACAGCGGTGGCGCTTGACCCGGTGGCGGCTGGTTTGCGAGCCTGACCGCTGTGCAGCACCTGTCCCCCGTCGGCCCGTTACCCTCCGGTGCCCGAGACGACGACACGCTCTGGGCGGTGATCGCCACGGCGGGGCGCAAATCCCGCGTGGCCAATATCTACCGCAACCGGATGGCGGCGCTGGAGGACCGGGCCTGGCGGGCGCAGCAGGTCGCGGCCTATGAGGATTTCCTGCGGCGCTCGAAGCAGCCGGTGCCGCATTACAGCGTGGCGCCGATTCGCCGCACCGACCTGCCCAAGGCCTGGACCCCCCTGCCCGCTCTGGGATTCCTGCGGGGGCAGTTCATCTGACCCGCCGCTGACCGGTATGGTTGCAGGGTCACGAGGCGTTCAGGCGGCTGCAACAGCCGGCAGGGTCATCGGTTGAATCCCCACCGGCGCGCGGCGATGCGCGCGCCCGAATGGGAGACAAGCGACATGACAATCAAGCTGAAGCCCCTGGCCGAGCAGGTCATCGTCATCACCGGCGCCACCTCCGGCATCGGCCTCACCACCGCCTGCAGGGCCGCGGCGCGCGGTGCCGCCGTGGTGCTCGCGGCGCGGAACGAGGCGGCGCTGGCGGAGATCTGCGCCGGCATCCGCGAGGGCGGCGGCCGCTGCGCCACCGTCGTCGCCGATGTGGGGGTGCGGGAGGATGTGGATCGCATCGCGGAGGTTGCGCGGCGTGAATTCGGCGGCTTCGACACCTGGGTGAACAATGCCGGCATCGGCGTCTATGCGACGCTGGAGGAAATGACGCCGGAGGATCACCACCGCATCTTCCAGACCAATTACTGGGGCGTCGTGCATGGCTCCCTGGTGGCCTTGAAGGAACTGAAAGGCCGCGGTGGGGCGCTGATCAATATCGGCTCCATCTCCTCCGACATGCCGTCTCCGCTGCTGGGCGCCTATACCGCCACCAAGCATGCGGTGAAGGGATTCACCGACAGCCTGCGGATGGAGATGCTGCATGAGGATGCGCCGGTCGCCATCACGCTGATCCAACCCTCCGGCATCGACACGCCCTTCGGCGAGCATGCGAAGAACTATATGGACGAGGCCAGCCAGGTGCCGCCGCCGGTCTATGCGCCGGAGGTTGTGGCGCGGGCCGTGCTGCATGCGGCGGAACACCCGACGCGCAACCGCATCGTCGGCGGCTGGGGCCGCGGCATGGTGGCCGCCGCGCGGATGGTGCCGAGCCTGACCGACCGGATCTTCACCTACAGCTACTACAAGACCGCGAAGCAGCCGGGCCGGCCGCCGCGCGATACGCCGGACAACCTGCACAGCGCGGGCGAGGACGGGGATCGCTACGGCGACCAGGGGCACCAGTTCAGCCATAGCCTGTACAACAAGGCGCTGCGGAATCCGGGCACGGCGCTGGGCGTGCTGGCGGCGGGTGTCGCGGCGGTGAGCGTGCTGACGCGGCCGCAGTATTATCGGGGCTGAGACGCCTCGGCCGTTGAAGGCGGAGGAGGATCGGCAGGACCGGCGATCCTCCGCCATTGACCCTGGATGACGGGCTGGGGATGAAGGACTGGCCCGGCGCCACGGATGGACCGCCTTCATGCCTCTCGACTTCGAGACCTGCGATGTCTTCACCACCACCCGCCACGGCGGCAACCCGCTGGCGGTGGTCTACGGCGCGGCGGCGCTGGAGACGCGCGCGATGCAGGCCATCGCGCGCGAATTCAACCTGAGCGAGACGGTCTTCGTGCTCGCCGCCGAGGCTGCCACGGCCCGCGCGCGCATCCGCATCTTCACCACGCTGCGCGAACTGCCCTTCGCCGGCCATCCCAATGTCGGCACCGCCGTGCTGCTGGCCCGCCGCCTCGGCCTGGAAGGCGACCGGCTGGAGATCGACCAGCCCGCCGGCCTGGTCGTCGCACGGCTCGGCCGGAATGCGGCAGGCGAGGTGCGCGCCGCGGAGATCACCGCCCCCGCGCCCTTCACTTTGATCGAGGCGCTGCCCGCCGAGGCCATGGCGGCCTGCGCCGGCCTGCCCGGGCTGGTCGGCATGCCGGTGCTCGCCAGTTGCGGCACGCCCTTCGCCCTGGCGGAGGTGGCGGATGCCGCGCTGCTGGCAGCCGCCGCGCCGGAGGCCGCCGCCTTCCGCGCGCATCTGCCGGCGGAGCGGGCGGTGGGGCTGCTGCTCTACACCCGCCTCGGCCCCGATCGCTGGCGCGCCCGCATGTTCGCACCCCTGTCCGGCGTGGCGGAGGACCCGGCAACCGGCAGCGCGAATGTCGCGCTGGCCGGGCTGCTGTTGCACCGGGACGGCGCGGCGGCGATGGCGATGGAGGTGGAGCAGGGCATCGAGATGGGCCGGCCCAGCCTTCTGAGACTGGCGGCCCAGATCACGCCGCAGCTTGGCATCCGGGTCAGTGTCGGCGGCGATGTGGTTCGGGTCAGTGAGGGGCGTCTCATCCTCTGAGGCGCCAGCACGACGTCATTCGCATGTCGAACTCTCCGGAACGTGATCGGAGACCTATGCAGGGCCTCCACAGGCGTTACGCTGCGCCTGGCCGGGTGGATGCAGCGGATGCTGGGCTTCCCGCTTTCTTCATCATCGCCGCGCCACCCTGCCACACGGCCCCAAAGAAGAACCCGGAGACCGCCCATGCTGCCCCGCCGCCTCGCCGCGATCCTGGCGATGTCCGCCCTGCCCGCGCTCGCTTTCGCGCAGGACTTCAACCGTCCCCCCTCCTTCGGCACCGTCAACCTCAGCGCCAATTTCGCGCCGGACCCGACCACGGTGAACGTCACCGCCGGCGGCACGCTGCCGGCGGAGCGGCTGGGCGGGGCGCAATGCGTCGGCTCCATCGCCAATGCGCCGGATGTGCGGCTGAACTACCGCGCCGGCCAGGGCCTGCCGCTGTACCTCTCGGCCACGTCGCGCAGCGATGTCACCCTGGTGGTGAACCTTCCGGACGGGACATGGGCCTGCAATGACGACTTCCAGGGCACCAATCCCGGCCTGATCTTCCGCCGCCCGCAATCCGGCCAGTACGACATCTGGATCGGCCATTACGACCGCGGGTCGCGCGTGCCGGCGCAGCTTCGGATTTCGGAAGTGCCGCCGAACTGAGGCTGGCTTCCGCGCCACCCACCCCACATGCCGGGCTTCCCCAGGACGAGGCCCGGCACCTTTGGACGAACTGAACTTCCACCGCATCCTGCACCGCGCCGGCACCATCCTGGATGTCGGCGCGCATGACGGGCTGCTGACCCTGCCGCTCTCGCGCCTGCACGGCGCGCGGGTTCTGGCCTTCGAACCCCTTCCCAGCGCCTTTGACCGGCTGGAGGCGGCGGTGCGCGCCGAATACGGCACCATCCCACCCAATATCGCCCTGCACGCCAAGGCGCTGGGCGCGGCGCCCGGCACGCTGACGCTCTCGGTCCCCGTCCTGGACGGCGTGGCGCAGGAACAATGGGCCTCCACCGCCAAGGATTATTCCCATTTTGCCTCCGTCACCGTGACCCGGCATGAGGTGGCGGTGGTGACCATCGACTCCCTCGGTCTGACGGACCTGAACCACATCAAGCTGGATGCCGAGGGCTTCGAGCAGGAGGTGCTGGAAGGCGCCCGCGCCACCCTCACCCGCTGCCGCCCGGTGCTGAGCCTGGAGGTGGAGGAACGCCACCGCCCCGGCAGCACACGGGACGTGCCGGAGCTGCTGGCGGGCCTCGGCTACGAGACCTGGTTCCTGCTGGACGGCGCCTGGCATCCGCATGCGGCGTTCGACGCGGCGACGATGCAGCTCGCCTCCCCGGACCCGGCGGTCTTCGCGGCCAGCGAGCCCTATGTCTTCACCTTCTTCGCCTGGCCGGCGGAACGGTCAGGCGAAATCCGGGCGGCCCTGGCCGGCTGAGGCGCTACTCCGCCGCGATCGCCGGCGCCTCCAGCAGCTTCGGCGGCGCCGCCAAAGCCGGTTGCGGCTGGCGCGGCAAGGCGGGCAGCCAGAGCACATCCTCGATATCGCTCGCCCCGCTGGCCAGCATCGCGAGGCGATCGAAGCCGAGCGCGATGCCGGAGGCCGGCGGCATTCCGGCCTCCAGCGCCGCCAGGAAGTCCTCATCCACGTCCCAGCCCTCCTCGCCCGTCTCGGCGCGGCGCTGGGCGACGTCGCGTTCGAAGCGGGCGCGCTGTTCCACCGGGTCGGTCAGCTCCTCGAAGGCATTGGCCAGTTCCAGGCCGGCCGCGAACAGCTCGAACCGCAGCGCCACCCGGCCATCCCGCGGATCGCGCCGGGCGAGCGCCGCCTGGGGGGCCGGCCAGTGGGTGAGGAAGGTGGCGCGGCCCTGGCCGATGGCGGGCTCGACGTAGCGCATCATCAGGCGGAAGAAGCCGTCCTCCCAGCCATCGCTCTCCGGCACATGCAGCCCGACCTTCGCCGCATGGGCGCGCAGCTTCGCGGCATCCCCCTCCCCGGTCGCGGCATCGACGGTGCCGAGGATATCCATGCCGCGGCAATGGCGGCTGAAGGCCTCGGCCATGGTCAGGCGTTCGAAGGGCAGCGAGAGGTCCGCCATCGCCTCCCCATGTCCCACCGGGCCGGGGCAGATGGAGCGCAGCAGCAGCTCCGTCTCCTCCATCAGCCCGGCAAGGTCGAGGCCGGGGGCATACCATTCCAGCATGGTGAATTCCGGCGCGTGGCGCGGGCTCGCCTCCCCATTGCGCCAGACCCGGGCGAGCTCGAAGACCTTGCCCGCCCCGCCGACCAGCAGCCGCTTCAAGGCCAGCTCCGGCGAGGTGCGCAGCCACAGGGTGCTGTCCTGGCCGATGCCGAGATGCGGGCGGTATTCGGTGGCGAAGCCGCGCAGATGCACCTCCATCCCCGGCGCCGGCACCAGGCAGGGGGTCTCGACCTCCAGATAGCCACGGCTGGTGAAGAAGTGGCGGGTGGCGGCAGTCAGCTCGGCGCGGCGGCGCAGGAAGGGCAGGCGCGCGGCCAGTCTCTCGCGGCTCCAGGCGCGGCGTGGGGATTCGGCGGGCATCGACGCGGGTCTCCCTGCTGGCGGCGCCCCTTGTTGCGGCGCTCGGGTTGGGGTTTAGGACCCCGACAATGCCCGATCCCGCCCCCGCCCGAAACCTTCAAGCGTCCCATCGCACCCTGCGGGATGCCTCCGCTTTGGCCGAGGCGGGGCTGCTGCCGCCGGGCACCGAGCTGGCGGGGCTGGAGGCGGTGGCGGCGCGCTATGCCATCGCGGTGACGCCCGCCATGGCGGCGCTGATCGACCCCGCCGACCCGCGCGACCCCATCGCCGCGCAATACATACCCGACCCGGCGGAGCTGCGCACCGCGCCGCATGAGATCGAGGACCCCACCGCCGATGCGCCCTTCACCCCGGTGCCCGGGGTGGTGCATCGCTACCCCGATCGCGCGCTGCTGAAGCCGCTGCTGGCCTGCCCCGTCTATTGCCGCTTCTGCTTCCGGCGGGAGGTGGTGGGGCCGGATGGCGGGCTGCTTTCGACCGGGCAGTTGGAGGCGGCCCTCGCCTGGTTCGAACGGACTCCGGCGGTGCGGGAGGTGATCCTGACCGGCGGCGACCCGCTGATGCTGAGCCCGCGTCGCCTTTCCTGGCTGCTGGAACGGCTTGCGGCCATTCCCCACGTCGAAATCCTGCGGATTCACAGCCGCGTTCCGGTGGCCGATCCGGGGCGGGTGACGGCGGCGCTGGCGGCGGCGCTGACCTTGGAGAAGCCGCTGTTTCTGTGCGTGCATGC
Organism: Falsiroseomonas oleicola; assembly: GCF_019029495.1. GTDB lineage: Bacteria > Pseudomonadota > Alphaproteobacteria > Acetobacterales > Acetobacteraceae > Falsiroseomonas > Falsiroseomonas oleicola. The sequence continues at coordinate 118,309 of NZ_JAERQM010000004.1, read as the reverse complement.
CAATCACGCGCGCGAATTCACGATGGAGGCCATGGCCGCGCTGCAGCGGCTGACCGGGGCGGGCGTGGTGCTGCTGGGGCAGAGCGTGCTGCTGCGGGGGGTGAATGATTCGGCGGAGGCGCTGGAGGGGCTTTTCCGGGCGATGCTGCGGGGGCGGGTGAAACCGTACTACCTGCACCAGTTGGACCCGGCGCCCGGGACGGCGCGTTTTACGGTGCCGGCGGAGGAAGGGCGGGCGCTTCTGGCCGCGCTGCGCTTCCGCGTGACGGGGCTGGCCTGGCCGACCTACGTGCAAGAACGGCCGAATGGCGGGGGGAAGGCGGTGGTGGGGCCGGTGTGGGAGGATGTAGTTTAGCTCTACACGCGATCAATTTTCTTCAACAACTTGGATCGCACCAACAATTTTGCAGACAGCATTGCGATAGCATGGAGAGTTCGCCGGCAAAACTGAAACGATTGGCATACCTTCAGCGGTGGCAACACCCACGGCGTCCCAGTCAGAATTTCCATATGGTTCAAAATGAAGATTACCGCCCAGAGCATCAGCTAATTGAGCAGCCTGTGCAGTATACAAAAGCTTGCGTCTTATTTTAAATTTTACATACTGCTCTATCGCGGCCGCTTCATCCGCATACATATCCTCAAACTCATGCCAGACCGCAATTGGCACTCGGATTTCTCCCCGCTCAAGCATTTTTCCAAGGACCGAAATTGCGCGGTTATTTTTTGTTTCGGCAAAAAACAACAAGAAACGGCTGTCCGCAACAAAATACGATTCAGCAGCGGAGGTCGAGTGGGCGCGCCCGTTACTCTTCTTCGGCATCGTCGTATCGTGCCAAAGAAGCAAAATTAAAATAGGCAGATTGGTACTTAGGCTTAAGTCCGGTTAGGCGATACAGGTCGATCGGAGCAAGCGCCCCATCGCGCAAGGCAGCTCCAAAGACCTTAGCAAAACTGAAGCCGAAGCGCGCGAGCTTTACCTTATGCTGCGGCGTCGGACCACCGCCCCCACCCCCCGTTTCTGTGTCTGGGTCACCGGAAACGTTGATACCTGTCAGCCATCGCCTATGGGTGCCAGCAGACACATACTGAAGTTCTTCAAGCCGAATGACTGAGGCTTGTTGGCTAATCTTCAGCCTCTTTGCAACGCGGGCAATGTCGACACGCGATGGATTTGGATCAAGCCGCAACTCAGTGACAACTCGGGAAACTAGGGATTTTGGCGCCAGCAGCGCCGCTGCAAATTTATTGCAAATAATTTCCGTATCATTTTTTCGTATAAAAGGATCAGACACCCCCGACGCACCGATTGTTACGTGCGCCAACTCATGCGCGAGCGTGAATAGGCGCCGTCCGGCAGTTTGAGCCATCGTGTTGACGCAGATAATAGGAGCAGGAGGATCAGCAAGACAGAAGCCGCTTCCATCAACTGATGGAAAAGACCGATGAAGAATAAAAATGCCATGCCGCTCGATCTCAAAACGACATAAACGATAAAATTCAAGTGCATCTTTACAATCATATTGACGCTGATCGCTCAGTCGAAGAAATCGTCGAAAGCGCGCAGCTGTTTGCTCGAGGGTGCCAGGATCAAGACGCGAGGCCGGTAACGGATTTGAAGAATGACCAAAGGCTACCGCACGACGCTGGATGGCTCGCGCCTGCTCAATTGCTTCGAGTGTTTGGCGCTCGAACACACCAGGAGTAGGATTGGTCGAGCGAAAATCAGGTAGCTGATAAGATAGAGGAAGGGGTGCTCTCATCATAAGGGCGAATGGCGGTACGGACAGCTCGCGCGCCGCCTTCTCCAGAAAGCCAGCGGTTGCCTTTTCGCGGGCCTCGAAGCGATTCAGCAAGGAGGACTCTTTGATGCCTAAGCGACTGGCGAGGTCACTCAGAGTGAGCCTACGCGCCAGTAGCGCGGCCTCGAGCGCTGGCCTACTTAGCTCAACTGCCACCCAATTCCCCCCGGAGTCGACATGACGTTCGGTGATTTTGCCTCACTTGTCCAGTTTGGTGCAGCGCTGCATACAGGCTCAGCCCTGGCGCAAGTCATCACTGACTTAGGTTTGGCACCTGACAAGCAAAGATTAAAAAGAATTGAAGGCTGGGTAGAAAAACACAAAGACGAAGACATCGACATCGGCGACATAAAAGATAGAATAGAGTCCTTGTATTCAAGCATTGATATATTTGAGAAGCAATTTTCTTCAGAATATATTTCCGTTCTTTTAATAAATATCACATTTGCTTGTCTATTAATAATATTTCTGATAACAATAACCTTCTCTTATTCGTCTTCGATTGATATTTTTACAGCATCTGTTTTGACTTTTGTCTCTATTCTTCCTGGTCCCTGTGGCTCGATCTACTTCGCGTGGAGATGTAGAAGCGCCGCCGCCCCGATTCGACACAGAATCAAGTTGCTCGAGGGTCGCTTTCTCAGGCGATGACTAGCGCGCCTTGCCCCGCCCGCCCCGGCGTTGTATCCGCGCCCCCTCAATTCCCCACCGCTCATTCAGGACGACGCAAGCCATGGCGAAGATGCAGGCCAACCAGATGCGCGCCGGCATGGTCATCGAGTTCGAGGGCCAGCGCTACACCATCATCCGCCAGAACATCATGATCCCGGGCAAGGGCAACGCGATCATCCAGGTGGACATGCGGAACATCAAGACCGGCGCCAAGAAGGACCAGCGCTGGCGCACGGCGGACACGGTCGAGCGGCTGATGACCGAGGACAAGGAGTTCACCTTCTCCTACGCCGAGGGCGAGATGATCGTCCTGATGGACCCGGAGAACTACGAGCAGACGCAGGTTCCGAAGGAAATCCTCGGCGACCGCCTGCCCTTCCTGGTCGAGAACATGACCGTCGGCGTCCGCCTGATCGAGGGTGAGCCGGTGGCCATGACCCTGCCGGAACAGGTGACCCTGGAAGTGGTGGAGGCCGATCCCGTCGTGAAGGGCCAGACCGCCACCAGCAGCTACAAGCCCGCCATGCTGTCCAACGGCGTGAAGACCATGGTGCCGCCCTTCATCACGGTCGGCGAGAAGATCGTGGTGAAGACGGAAGACGGCAGCTACTACGAGCGCGCTAAAAGCTGACGCTGCGCGTCAGCTTTTAGCTGTATTCGTTTCCCTCAAGCGCCGGGCGCGCGCTCCGCGCGCTTGGCTCGCCGCATAAGCGGCGGCGCCCATTCGGGCGCTCGGCCGGCAGTGCCGGCCGCCTTTAGCCTCGCCGCCGCTCTTTCAGTTCGGAATCCCGCCCATGGCCGTCTCCCCCCGCCTGTCCGCCTCCATGACGGTCCTCCAGGCCGCCATCCAGAAGGCCGCGCGCCGCCTGCTGCGCGACTTCGCCGATGTCGAATCGCTGCAGGTCACCTCCAAGGGCGCCGGCGATTTCGTCAGCCAGGCGGATATCCGCGCCGAACAGACCCTGCGCGAGGAACTGTCCCGCGCCCGTCCCGGCTGGGGCTTCCTGATGGAGGAATCGGGGACTTCGGGTGCCGATGACTGGGAATGGCGCTGGGTCGTCGATCCGCTGGACGGCACCACCAACTTCCTGCACGGCATCCCGCACTGGGCGATCTCGGTCGGCGTGGAAAAGCGCACGGGCGAGAACACCTCCGAGCTCATGGCCGGCTGCATCTACAACCCCGCCGGGAACGAGATGTTCTGGGCCGAGAAGGGCATGGGCGCCTATCTCAACGACAAGCGCCTGCGCGTCTCCGCCCGCCGCGACATGGGCAGCGCGCTGTTCGCCACCGGCATCCCCTTCGCCAAGATCACGCGCAAGGCGGAATTCAGCGCCACCCTGGCGCGGCTGATGCCGCAGGTTGCCGGCGTGCGGCGCTTCGGCGCGGCGGCTCTCGACCTCGGCTGGGTCGCGGCCGGGCGCTATGACGGCTTCTGGGAACTCGGCCTTCAGAAATGGGACATCGCGGCCGGGCTGGTCATCGTGAAGGAGGCCGGCGGCTTCCTCTCCGACCCCGCCGGCGGCGAAACCCATTACGAGACCGGCGATGTCGTCGCCGGCAACCAGGCGCTGCACCCGAAGCTGCGGGAAGTGGTGGCGGAAGGCATCGCCGCCGCCCAGGCCCACCGGGCCGCCAACGCGGGCTGAGGTGGATATCCCCAAAGGATATCATTGAATCACAAGCATAGCGCCGCGCCGGATGATTTCATCCGCGCGGCGTTTGCTTTAGCGTGCCGGCATCATGACTCGCCGGATTCACCTTGCCACGCTACTGCTGCTGTTCGCCCTGCCCGCGCAGGCCGACCAGACGCTGTCCGCGCGGCCGCAAGGCGGCTGGCGGATCGGCTTTGCCCCCGGCCAGGCCGCCCTGACCGAACCCGGCCGCGCGGCGCTGGCCCGCCTCGCCCCGCAACTCGCCGCGACCCCGCATGGCCGCATCACCGTCGAAGCCCAGGCCAGCGGCCCCGCCGACGACGCCTCCGCCGCCCGCCGCATCGCACTGGCCCGCGCCGGCACGGTGCGCGACGCGCTGGTCGCGGCGGGGCTGGAAGCGACGCGCATCGATATCCGCGCCCTCGGCCTTCTGACCCCGCCGGCGGATGCCGCCGACATCCTGCCCCCCGGCGTCGCGCGATCCGGCACCACGAGGTAGACGCATGACCAACCCGACCGTCTTCCTCTGGCGCATGCTCGCCTTCCTCGCCGCGGTCGCGGTGCTGGTCGGGCTGCTGGCCGGCGAACTCGCCACCGCCTTCGCGGCCAACCCGATGCTGAACGGCGTCATCACCCTGGTGCTGCTGCTCGGCATCGCCTGGAACATCCGCCAGGTGCTGGTGCTGACCGCGGAAGTCGAATGGCTGGAAGCCTTCCGCAACCCCAACCCCGGCGCCCCCACCCGCAAGCCCCCCCGCCTGCTCGCCGCCATGGCCAGCATGCTCGCCGGCCGCCGATCCGAACGCCTGTCCCTCTCCGCCATGGCGATGCGCAGCGTGCTGGACGGCATCTCCTCCCGCCTCGATGAAAGCCGCGAACTTTCCCGATACGCCACCGGCCTGCTGATCTTCCTCGGGCTGCTCGGCACCTTCTGGGGGCTGCTGATGACCATCGCCGCGGTCTCCGACGTGATCGGCGGCATGTCGGTGGGCTCGGGCGACATCAACGCGCTGTTCAACCAGCTGAAGACCGGGCTCGCCCAGCCGCTGCGCGGCATGTCGATCGCCTTCTCCTCCTCCATGCTCGGCCTCGCCGGCGCCCTGGTGCTCGGCTTCCTCGACCTGACCGCCGGGCAGGCGCAGAACCGCTTCTACTCCGAGCTTGAGGACTGGCTGGCCGGCGCCACACGCCTGTCCTCCGGCGCCCTCGGCGGCGACGGCGAAGGCTCCATGCCCGCCTACGTCCAGGCCCTGCTCGAACAATCCGCCGAGAACATGGAAGAACTCCAGCGCGCCATCGGCCGCGGCGAAGACGGGCGCGCCCAGTCCAACCAGGCGCTGATGACCCTGACCGAACGCCTCTCCATCCTCGCCGACCAGATGCGCGCCGCCCAGGTGCTGATGAGCCGCATGGCCGAAAGCCAATCCCAGCTCGCCCCCACCCTGCAACGCATGGCCGACGCCAACGCCCAAGGCGCCCTCGACGACGCCTCCCGCAACCACATCCGCAACCAGGAACTCTACCTGGCCCGAATCCTGGAAGAAATGACCCAGGGCCGCATGCAAGCCACCACCGAAATCCGTAACGAAATCAAAATCCTCGCCCGCACCATCGCCGCCCTGGCGGAAGAACCGCCGCGATGAGGGGGGAGGTCGGCGTGGGCTGTCTGCAGGGGGCGCTGCCCCCTGCACCCCCGCCAAAGGGACAGTGGTCCCTTTGGAATCCCGTTAAGGGGCAGGATGGAGGAGGGGCACAGCGGGACCGCATGATCCGCGGTTGCGTCGGCCCCTCCTCCATCCTGCCCCTCATCCAAGGGTTCGAAGGGGCCACTGCCCCTTCGCGGGAGGGTGCAGGGAGGGCGGAGCCCTCCTTGCAAACCACCCACGCCACCCTCCCCTCCTCCTCCCGGCGGGTCTGACGCCATGGCGATGGGGGGGCGCAGGCGGCGGGGTGGGGGGGGGTTGGATGCTTGGCCGGGCTATGTGGATGCGTTGTCCACGTTGCTCATGGTCATCATTTTCGTCTTGTTGGTGTTTGTTTTGGGGCAGGGGTTTTTGTCGGTGGCTTTGTCCTCGCGGGACAGGGCGTTGGATCGGTTGAATCGGCAGGTCAGTGAGTTGTCGGAGTTGTTGTCCCTGGAGCGGGGGCAGGCGGAGGAGTTGCGCGGTTCGCTGGGCCGGCTGACGGAGGATTTGCGGGCGGCGATCGCGGCGCGGGATGGGGCGCTGGAGGGGTTGTCGGCGCTGCGCGAGGAGCGGGACCGTCTGCTGGGGGAGCGGGACGCGGCGCGGGGGGAGCGGTCGCGACTGTCGGCCCGGCTGGCGGATCTGGAGGTTTCGGCGCGGGACGGTGGCGCGCGGATTGCGGAGCTGGAGGCCCGGCTGGCGGAGGCCCAGGCGCGGGCTGAGGCGGCGGGCGGCGATACGGCGCGGACGGTGCGGACGCTGACCGATGCGCAGCGACTGCTGGCGGCGGAGCGTGCGGCGCTGGAGGCGGTGCGCCGCGACCTGGCGACGGCGCGGGGCGAGGTGCAGGTGCTCGGCCGCGATCTGGCGGGGGAGCGTGAGGCGCTGGCGACAGTGCAGCGCGACCTGGCGGAGACCCGCGCGGCGCGGGATGCGGCCTCGCAGGAATTGGCGACGCGGCGGCAGCAGGCGGAGGCTCTGGCGCGGGATCTGGCCGGGGAACGTCAGGCGCGCGGCGCGACGGAGCGCGAATTGGCGGAGGCCCGGGCGCTGTCGGCGGCGGAGCTGGCGGCGAGGCGCCGGGAGCTGGAAGCGCTGTCGGGCGATCTCGCGGCCGCGCGTTCGGCGCTGGAGGTGGCCCGGCGTGACCTGGAGGCACAGACCCAGGCGCGGGCGGCAACGGCGCAGGAACTGGCCGAGGTGCGGGCGCTGACCCAGCGGGAGCTGGAGGCGCGGCAGCGGGCGGCGGAGGCCCTCGCGGGCGAGCTGGCGGCGGCGCGCTCGGCGCTGGAGGTGGCGCGACGGGACCTGGATGCGCAGACCCAGGCGCAGGCCGCGACGGCGCAGGAATTGGCGGAGGTCCGCGCGCTGACGGCGCGGCAGTTGGAGGATCGGCGGCGGGAGGCGGAGGCGTTGGCGCGCGAATTGGCCGAGGCGCGGGCGACCTTGCAGGCGGCGCAGCGCGACCTGACGGCGGCGCAGGCCAATGCGACGGGCGTGGCGCGCGACCTGGCGGCGGAACGGGCGGCGCGCGCGGCGACGGCGCGGGAACTCGCCGAGGCACGGGCGACCGCCACGCGCGACCTGGAGGCGCGGCGGCGGGAGGCGGAGGCGCTGGCGGCACAGCTCGCGGAGGCGCGGGCGAGCCTGGAGGCGGCACGGCGCGATGTGGCGGCGCTGCGGGCAGAGGCGGAGCGGATGGACCAGACCGTCACCGCCGACCGCGCCACGATCCAGGCGCGGCTGTCGGATATCGCGCGGCTGGCCGCGCAGGTCCGCGGGCTGGAGGCGCTGCGCGACCAGTTGGAGCGGCAGGCGGAACAGGCCCTCGCCCGGGCCGGGGATGAGGCGCGGCAGCGCGCCACGGCGGAGACGGCGCGGCAGGAAGCGCTGTCGATGCTGGAGCAGATGACCGGCCGCGCCACCCAGGCGGAACGCGGGCGTGATGCCGCGGCGCAGCTCGCCAGCGAGGCCGGGCGGCGCGCGGCGGAGGAGGAACGCCGGCGGGCGGCGGCGGAGGCGCAGGCCGGGGAATATGGCCGGCTGTCCGAAAGCGCCCGGGTGGAGGTCGCGCGCCTGACCCAGCAGTTGGAATCCCTGCGGGCGGAGCTTTCGCGGGTTGCCCGGGCGCTGGATGCGGCGGAGGCGTCGGAGCGGGACAAGGACGCGCAGATCGTGGCCCTCGGCCAGCGGCTGAACGTGGCGCTGGCGGCGCGGGTGGAGGAGTTGCAGCGCTACCGCTCCGACTTCTTCGGCCGGCTGCGCCAGGTGCTGGGTGACCGGCCGGAGGTGCGGATCGTCGGCGACCGCTTCGTCTTCCAGTCGGAGGTGCTGTTCCCGGTGGGCTCGGCCGATCTGTCCCAGGCCGGCCAGCAGCAGATCCGCGACCTGGGCCATGTGCTGCTGGAGATCGCGCGGCAGTTCCCGGCCGATCTCGGCTGGATCCTGCGGGTGGATGGCCATGCGGATCGCAGCCCGATCCGGGCGGGCGGGCGCTTCCCCAGCAATTGGGAACTGTCCTCGGCGCGGGCCATCGCGGTGGCGCGGCTGCTGATCGATGCCGGGCTGCCCTCCAACAAGGTGGCGGCGGTGGCCTTTGGCGATACCCAGCCGCTGGATGACAGCGACAGCCCGGATGCCCTGGCGCGGAACCGCCGCATCGAGCTGCGGCTGGAACCGGCGCCGACCGGCGCCGCCCCGGTGGGCCCGGCCGGCGAGTTGCGCCGCATATTGGGCGAGGTGGTGGAGGGCCAGGCCTGTGCCCGCCTCTCCGTCACCGAAGCAGGCAATGCCGCCCGCATCACCGGCCTCGCCCGGCGCGGCACGGAGGCGGCGCTGCGCAACGCCCTTCAGGCGCGGGGCGCGCCGGCGGCGGGGATTGAACTGCGCGGCTTCGACGGCCCCTATTGCGAGGTGATCGAGGCGCTGCGTCAGGTGCCGCCGGCGGCGGGGCCTTCCGCGGCGCGGCTGGATCTCGTGGGGCGGGCGCCGCTGGTGCGCGGCACGCCGCTGCGGCTGGATCTCGGCCTGCCGGATTGGGGGGGGCAGGTGGCGCTGCACTACCTCTCCGGCTCCGGCAATGCCTATCGGCTGGAGCACCTGCCGGCGCAGCAGCCGGGGGCGCGGCTGCGGCTGGGTGAACCACGGCCGGGCTTCCCGGGCTGGCTGGTGGATGAGCCCTTCGGCACGGATGTGGTGCTGGCGGTGGTGACGGAGGGGCCGCTGTTCGCCACACCGCGCCCGGATGCCGAGCCCCTGCCCGCCTTCGCCGCCGCGCTCTCCGCCGCGATCGAGACGGCGCGACGGGAGGGTCGGCGCGTCGCGGTGCAACTGCTGCCGGTGGAGACCGTGGCGCGATGAGGGTGGTCGGCAAGGTCGTGGCGCTGGCGCGCTTCCCGGTGAAGTCCATGGCCGGGGAGGCGATGGAGGCGGTGGAGCTGCGCTGGACCGGGCTGGCGGGCGACCGTCCATACGCCTTCGTGCAGCAAGGCAACCACGGCCGCTTTCCCTGGCTGACCGGGCGGGAATTGTCCGAGCTGGTGCGCTATCGCCCGCGCTTCGCGGACCCGGCCGATCCCCGCGCCTCCGCCGTGACCGTGGAGGCGCCGGATGGCACGTCATTCGACCTGCGGGACCCGGCGCTGGCGGCGCGGCTTTCGGCGGAATCGGGCAGGGCCTCGGCGCTGATCCAGATCGGGCGCGGCATCTTCGATTCCATGCCGGTCTCTATCGTCACCACGCAAAGCCTGGCGCGGCTGGAGGTGGCGCATGGCGCGGCGCTGGACCCGCGCCGCTTCCGCATCAATGTGCTGATCGAGAGCGACGAGCCGGAAAGCGCCTGGGCCGGGCGTCGCCTGGCTTTCGGCGATGGCACCGAACTGCTGGTGAACGACCCGATTCCGCGCTGCGCCATGGTGACCATCTGCCCGGACACGGCCCGGCGCGATCCCTCCGTGTTGCGCACCGTGGCGCAGCTTTTCGACAATCACCTCGGCCATTATGCCGCCGCCGCGCGCCTCGGGGTGATCCGCCCCGGCGATACGGTGCGGCTGCTGGACTGAATGGTTTAAACGCATGATTCAGACCTTCGGTGCATTCGCACCTACGGTCATCATGCTTTGACCCCTGCCCCGGAAGTCGCCCCCCATGCTGCATGTCGTCGATCATGTGCTGCTCGCCCACCGGCTGGCGGAGCTGCGCGATGCCGCCACCACCTCCGCCCGCTTCCGCCGGCTGCTGGCCGAGATCGGCGCCATCCTGACGCTGGAGGCGACGCGCGGCCTGCCGGAGCGCATGGCCCGCATCACCACGCCGCTGACCGAGATGGACCACCGCATGCTGGCGGCGCCGGAGCCGGTGCTGGTCGCCGTGCTGCGCGCCGGGCTCGGGCTGATGGAAGGCGGCATGCAGATCCTGCCGGAGGCGCCGGTCGGCCATGTCGGCCTGGTGCGGGACGAGCACACGCTGCGGCCGAGCCAGTACATGCTGCGCATGCCGCCGGAAGTGCGGACCCGCGGCGCCATCCTGTTCGACCCTATGCTGGCCACGGGCGGCAGCGCGGTGGCGGCGGTGCAACGGGTGAAGGAGGCCGGCGCGCCGCATCTGCGCTTCATCTGCGTGGTCGCGGCGCCGGAAGGCGTGGCGCGGCTGGAGGAGGCGCATCCCGATGTGCCGATCTACACCGCCGCGCTGGATGAGCGTCTTGACCACCGCGGCTTCATCGTGCCGGGCCTCGGCGATGCCGGGGATCGCTGCTTCGGGACGGTGGAATAGAGGCTACAGGATTCGCGCCTCGAAGGCGGGTTTCAGGTCGGGGGCATCGAATTCCACCACCCAGAGGTCCGGGTCGCGCTTCACCTGGCGCTCGACATAGGAATCGGCGGTCTCCTGGTCCACCGGGGTGTCGCCGGTGCCGCGCATCCAGGCCGGGCGGCCTTCGGCGTCCCGCACCTGGCTGAGCACCACCAACTCGTCCCGCGCCCGTCGCAGCACGCAGAGAATGCCGCCGCTATCAGCATCGCCCTTGCGCAGCACCGCGCCGGAACGCCCGGCGATGTCGGAAAGCCGCAACGCCATCGACACCCAGATGCCGGCCTTGATCTTTGGATCCATGGCCGCAATGTCGCCGCCACGCCGGGCGGGCGCAAGCCCGGCGCATCCCACCTTGCGAAGCCGCCGCCGCCGCGCCATTCACCCGGCGGATGGAGAGACCGCGCCATGGCGAAGACCCCGGACAAGACTCAGGCGAAGCCCGTCGCCCAGCCGCCCCTGACCGAGGGCCAGCGCGCCTATGAGGCCAAGCGCGCTGCCAAGGCCGGGCTCAGCCTGGACAAGTGGCTGGCGGAGAAGGAGCGCCTGCGCCGCGCCGATGAGGCCGCCGCCGCCAAGCAGGCTGCCGAGGTGGCGAAGGCGGCGCCGGAGGCGAAGGGCTGGCTCGGCCGGCTGCTCGACCGGGCGCATAAGCCGATCAAATAAGACTCAGACCAAGGCCCTGGACAGCTGACCTGTGGGAGGGACCGCCCGGCGCTTGAGGGCCACCAACGCTCGATGAAGTCGAGCGTTGGTATCACAGCATCCGCAGCAGGGTGCCGTCGCGGCGGATGGCGTGGTGGTAGATGGCGCCGCCGATATGCGCGCCCAGCAGGAAGGGAAAGGCCCAGCCGATGAGGCTGTGCATCCAGTGCAGCACCCCGGCCAGGCCCGGCGCCGCCTCCATGAATTTCGGCAGGTCGATGAAGCCGAGGAAGGCCGTCGCGCCCTGCATGGGAAAGCCATAGGCATTGGTGGTGAGGAAGCCGAGCAGCGGCTGCACCACCAGCGCCGCATACAACGCGTGATGCACCAGGGCCGCCACGCGCTGCTGGCTTTCCGGGATATGCGCCGGCAGGGCCGGCGGCTTGCTGATGCCGCGAAAGGCCAGCCGCGCCAGGGCCAGCGCCAGGATCAGCAGGCCGAGGCTTTCATGCAGCGCGTAGAAGGGCATCTTGGCGTCATCCTTCATGAAGCGGATGACAAGCCCGGTGGCGAGCGCGGTGAACAGCAGCGGCACGGTCAGCCAGTGGAACCACTTGGCCAGCGATGCATATTGCCCATCCGGATGCAGCCCATCCTGGCCCTTGATCGGCGCCTGCGGCGTGGCCGTGGACAGCTCCATGTGGTGAAAATCCCTTCCCGCGCCATTCAGTATGCCATGATGTTCCATCCGGCGTGGAAGCGAAACAGGGTGGCATGATCGCGGCGCATGCGGATTGGAGCATGGTGCCCGGCAAGCGCTGGATCGCGCGGGCCGAGCGCCGGGGCGACCGCTGGCTGGCGCAGGTGCCGCGACTGGTCGGCGATGTCACGGACCTTCTGCCGGGGCTGCTGGCGGAGGGCCGGCCGGTGGCACTCGGCCTCGACCTGCCGCTGGGTGTGCCACGGGACTGGGCGCTGGGCCGGGCGGAGCCGGATTTTCCGGCATTCCTCGCCGGGCTGGTTGGCGACCCTGGCTTCTTCAACGTGGCGGCGACGCTCGATAGCGTTTCCCCGGCCCAGCCCTTCTATCCGGCGCGCGGCATCAAGGGCATGACCCGGGCGGCGCATGCGGCGGCGCTGGGGCTGGCCGGACCCGCCGGCCTTTCCCGCCTCTGCGACCGGGCCACGGCCCTGCGGCCGGCCGGCGCGCCGGTGTTCTGGACCCTTGGCGCCAACCAGTCCGGCAAGGCCGCCATCGCCGCCTGGCGGGACTGGATCGCGCCCGCGCTGGCCGCCGACGCGCCCATCTCCCTCTGGCCCTTCGCCGGGCCGCTGCACGGGCTGCTCGCCCCGGGCCGCGCCGCGCTGGCCGAGGTCTATCCGGCGGAGGCGCTGCGCCAGCTCGGCCTGAAGCTGGCCGGCAGCAAGCGGATGCAGGCGCCACGCCGCGTGCTGGCCGAGGCGCTGCGGGCCGCCATGGCCAGGCTGCGCGTGGACCCCTCCCCTGCCCTGGCGGACCTCATCGCCGATGGCTTTGGCGCCGATGCGACCGGGGAGGATCGGATGGACTGTGTGCTCGGCCTGCTGGCGCTGATCGCGGTGCTAGATGGCGCCCAGCCGGACCACATTCCCGACGACCCCTGGATCCGCCGCTGGGAAGGCTGGGTGCTGGGACAGACCGAGATGCCGAGAACGGGCTACGCAATCTCCGGATAGAGCCCCGCCGCCCGCGCCGTCTGCTTGGCCAGCGCCACCAGCAGGTCGAGCTGCGGCGTCGGCGTGCCGGTCAGCCGCGCGAGATGCAGTGGCATCTCGAACAGCCCGTCGATCTCCATGGGCCGTCCCAGCTCCAGATCCTGCAGGATGGAGGGCTTGTGCATCATGTTGGATTGCGACACGCGCTCGATATGCGCATCCGGCAGCGCCACGCCGAGGCTGGCCGCGATGGCCTGCGCCTCCAGCGCGCTGCGCCGACCGGCCTCCCGCAGCAGCGGGTCGGCGAAGCTGTCGCGCACACCACGCCGCGTCAGCACGCAGAGCGGACCATTGGCGAGGTTGCCCAGAAGCTTGGCCCAGACCTCCAGCCGGATCTCCGGCGTCACCGGGCTGGGCATGCCGCCCGCCTCCAGCGCCGCGGAGATCGCCTTGGCGCGGTCGGAGATGCGGCCATCGGGCTCGCCGAGGATGACGCGGATATTGCCGTGCTCGGAATGCACCACGCCGGGGGCGATCACCTCGCTGGCCGAATAGACCACGCCGCCGATGGTGCGTTCCAGGCCGATGGCGGATTCCAGCGCGCCACCGGGATCGACGGCGGGCAGCCGCATGTCGCGATGCGGGCCATCCTGGCCCAGGAAATACCACCAGGGAATGCCGTTCATGACGAAGGCGACGGCGGTGGCCGGCCCCAGCAGCGGCGCGATACCGGCGGCGACATCCGGCAAGGCCGGCGCCTTCACGGTGACGATCACCGCATCCTGCGGCCCGAGGTCGCGCGGATCGGCGCTTGCCCTGGGGCGGCTGTGATGCGTGCCGTCATGCGCCTGCACCGTCAGCCCATTGGCCTGGATCGCGGCGAGATGGGCGCCGCGCGCGACCAGCGACACCTCCGCCCCACCACGCGCCAGGCGCCCCGCCAGATGTCCGCCGATCGCGCCGGCGCCGTAGACGCAAATCTTCATGGAGAGGGAGTCCCTGATCGATGCCGCCGCTACAACAACGCGGCGAGCTTGCGCCTCGCCGTGCCGCTGTCATGCAGTTGCAGAAGCTTATCGGGTTCCGAGACGAACCATGCAAATGACCGCCAGGCGAGCGACGGCATGCCGCGCCGGGCCGGATCGGCGCCACGGTCGCGATAGGCGGTGACGAAGGCGGCGTCCTCGGGCCGGTAGGCGCGAGGGCTGGCGGCGATCAGATCGAGCAGGGCGCGCTGGCGCTGTTCGGTCATGGGACCGTCGGAGGCCACGACCTCCACGAAGACCAGCAGCACCTCCCCCGCACGGCCGGGCGGGTCGAGATCCACCAGCACCACATCCGGCAGCATCGTCGCGGCATCCAGGCTGATGCCGAGCGCGCGGGCCAGCGGCGCATCCCGGAAGGGCATCTTGTTGCCGCTGTCGCTGATCCAGGCGACGCGCGGATTGCCGAGGAAGGCCGGCGCGAAGACCTCCACCACCGCCTTGGTGATGATCGGGCTGGGGCCGGGCGGCAGGATGATGGAAGGGCCGCCGGGACATTGCACGGTGATGTTGTCGCTCGCCGTGCTGGCGCTGTTCCGCACCAGGGCGGCGCGGGCGAGCGCGGCGGGCGAGAGGTTCCGCCGCCGCCATTCCGCCGCCGCCGCCGCCAGCCGCACGGCGTCCAGGCCCGGCTCGAACAGCGCGGCGAAATCCGCCTGCAGGGCGTAGCGGCCGAGCGGCGACGTGGTGGCCAGGCCGCCGCGTTCCACCATGGCGTTGACGCGCACCAGGCCCTGCCGGATCACCTCGTCCCGCAAGGGCTCCCGCGTATTCTCCGCATACCAGCGACCTTCCGGCGACGGCGCCTTGGCCGCGGTCATCGCGACGTAGTAGGCACCGCGCGCCGTGTCGTCGTCCCGCGCGGCCTGGTCGTCGCTCATGCGCACCACATGGCGCGGTGCGATCCAGCGATCGGCACCGGCCACCGCGCCGACATAGAGCGCGGTGAAGACCGTGCGTGCCGTCATCTCCCGGATCAGATAGCCGCGATCCGGCGTGCCTTCGGGAAAGATGGCCAGAAGCCGCGTGCGCATCTCCTGCCAGGGGATCAGCGGCGGCAGGCTCATCCGACCGGCTCGTAGAGGCGCGCGATCGCGGCCTCCACATCCGGCTCCGCCAGCGCGGCCAGCAACTCCTCCGCCGTCGGCAGTGGCATGGCCTCCAGCTCCGAGGCGCTGACCGCGACCGATGCGTTGATACAGCGCAGCACGCGATCCGCCGTGCCGGTGGCGAGGAAGGCGGCGACGGCCGCCAGCGGGACCTTCGGGCCGGCATCGCGCAGCATGGGCAGCACCATGTTGAGATGGTTCTCGACCGTGACGCGGCCATGCCGCGCGATGACCTCGGCGGGCAGTTCGGCCGAGATCAACCGGCGATGCTGTTCCTTCGCCGTGGTCCGCTGCACCAGGATGCAGGGCCGCGTGACGATATTGGGGTCATCCGGCCCGCTCGGCTCGAACCAGGGCGCGTGGTTGCGCTTCGTCGCCCGCAGGATGAAGCGGCCATCCTGGGTGACCGCCTCCGCCCAGATGATGGGAATGCGGTGCCGCCCCGGCCGCGCATGCAGCCGCGCCTTGTGGCGGTTCCAGACCAGCGGGCCGGTCGAGACCGCATAGCCCCAATCGGCCAGGCGCGACGGCATCTGCCGCATGCGTTGGACGAAGGCCGCATCGGCGGCGCTGCGCGGCAGCACCCAGGGACCTTCCGGATCGTCGGGCAGCATCAGCACCCCGGTCGGCAGCCGGATCAGCGCGCCGTGCTCGGCCCGCATCACGGCACAGGTCGCATGGCGTTCCGCGCGGCCGCGCCGGAAGGTGGAGAGCGCCACTTCCTGAAGCACATCCGCGAAGGCCTCCCTGCGGCTTTCGAGCAGGTCGATCGACACGGGCGGGGCCTGTTCCTGCAAAAGCCGGCGCAGTGCCTTGAAGTAGTGCCCGGCCAGGAAGCTCGCGGGGGTGAGGTAGGCGATGATCCCGCCATCCGGCTTCGCCAGATGCACCGCCAGGTCGGTGAACAGCCCGTAGAGGTTGGGGTGGCCATACAGGCTGCGGCCGAAGCGTGCGCGCGTCCCGGGCGTATCCTTCACCTTGCCGAAGGGCGGGTTGCCCATGACGAGATCATGCAGCCCGGCGGCATCCTCGAACCCGCACAGCGCATCCCGCGCCTCGGCGACCGGCCCGAGGCGCCGGCGCGCCGCCGCCACCAGCGGCAGGGCCACCACCTCCACCGCGAGATGGGCCAGCCATGCGGCGAAGCCATCCAGGTCCCAGCCCCGCAGGCGGGAGCCGAGCGCCGCGAGGGCAATGGCGGGTGCGGCACCATCCATGGCGGCGCACATCCGCGCGGCGGCTTCCACGAGGAAGGCGCCGCCGCCGCAGGAGGGATCGATGGCCCGGCCGCTGCGCCAGTCATGGCCGGCGGCCTCCGCCTGGTCGAGCAGGCGCCGGACCAAAGCAGGCGGGGTGTAGAAGATGCCGTGGCTGGTGCGATGCGCCGGCGGCAGGGCCTGGGTGTAGAGCCGGCCGAGCGCCGCCACGGCCTCCGCCACCGGCAGCCGGGCAAGGTCGCGCCCGAAGGCGCGCGCCTCGGCGGTCGTGGGCGGCGACAGCTCGGCCAGCGCCAGGCCCGCGGGAAGGGTCGCGGCCGCGAGCCGGCCGGCAGCCTGCGCCCTGGCGCTGGCCTGCCACCAGGCGAGGGCGGCGACATGGGCGACCGCGCGCGCCGCCTCGACGCTCGCGGCATCGGCCACCGCGGACAAGGCGCGCTGACGGGACAGCAGCGCGGCGCCTGCCTCATCCGCCTTCGCCCTACCCACTGCCCCTGCCCGCGCCATGGATCCCGCCCGCGATTCGCGCGCGATGATGCCCTGCGAACACGCCCCGCGACAGCGGCCCCGGGTGCCGGTGCGGCGGAGGCTGGAGGTCCTTGGCGGGCCGCGGTTGCGGCTGCCTTTGGCGCGCCAGGACCTCGATCACGCGACGCGGCTCAGGCGGAGCGTGAGAAATGCCGGGGCACCGGCACGCGCCCTTGCGCCCAGGCGGGGGTCTCGATGCGGGCGGCTGCCGGCGCCCCCGGCCAGCCTGGCTGATCCCGGGCCATGCCCGCCGCGTCCCGCACCCGCAGCCAATAGGCGATGGCCGCGACGGTCACCACCGGGCCGGGCGCATACATCACCGAATAGACCGCCGAGCACATCAGCTCGAACATCACGTAGTTCAGCAGGGCACAGCGGAAGGGGTCGTCGTCGCGCACGGCGTGGGCCGTGGCCAGGGCCCGCAGATGGACGAAGGCGATCAGGGCGGTGCCGACCAGCCCGTATTCCATGACCACGCCCAGCCAGCCGATGTCGGCCAGGAAGAATTCCGCATTGCCGAGGAAGTCGGCCATGGTGATCGAGGAAAAGGACGAGATCGAGCCGGAGCCGAGCAGCAGCTTCACCGGGTCGCCACTCATCCAGTCCCAGGCCATGGCGACAGAGCGAAGGCGGATGAACAGGGATTCGTCGAAGGTCCGGGCGAGCAGTTCCGGCACCTGCGGCCCGACGATCATGATGACCCCCAGGGCCGGCACCATGGCCAGCGCGCCGAGCCCCCAGCGCCAACGCCCCGGCAGCCGTGCCAGCAGGACCCAGGTCAGGATGATGATCGAGACACCGGTCGGCAACCGCGCCTTGTAGATGGTAATCATGGCGACGATCGCGCCGATCAGCAGCAGGAACTGCCAGAGCCGCCATTCGCGGGCCAGCCGCTGGCCGAGCCAGAACAGCGCGACCTCCGCCAGCATCATCGGCATGCGGATGTAGTTGCCGCGCCCCTCATCCCAGGAGAACAGATTGGCGCCGAATGGGGTCGGCTGGAACGCCTCCGCCGGAACCACCACCCACATCAGCACCATGACCACGAAGGTCGCCACGCCGCAGCCCACCGCGGCGCGTGCCAGTGTTTCCTCCGAGGGCCGCAGCAGGATCAGCGCCGCGGCGAACGAGAAGTAGAAGGTCAGCGGCCATGCCTTCACGGTGGACAGCAGCGCATCCACCAGGCCGTTCGGCAGGTACAGCAGCGACAGCACCGGCGTCAGGAAGATCGTATAGGCGGCCAGCAGCAGATAGGCCGGCCCGTCCGGCAGCCGCAGCGCCAGCATGGCGTAGAGGATCAGCGGGAACAGCAGGACCGGCCAGAGCTTGGCCAGGTAGTAGATCGGGCCGGCTTCCTGCTTGTAGTGGAAGATCTGGAAGAACATCGGCAGCAGCAGCCACCACCACAGACCGCTGGTCCGCCATTTCGACATCATCGGGCGCCCGCGGCGGGGACCAGGTTGGGGGCCAGGTCGCGCAGTCCGCGGCGGACGCCGCTCGCCAGCAGCGTCACCTGCACCACCCCCCCCAGGGCGATGGCGAGCAGCGCCCCCGGCGCGTCCAGCAGCAGCAGCATCGGCGCCATCGCCAGGGCGCAGACCAGGGCGCCGCCGATCTCCGCCATGGCCAGGGCGCGCAGCCGCCCCAGCACCTGAAGGCCCGCGAGGCCGGCCACCCAGAAGCAACTGATCGCCATGACCACCGACCAGAGCAGCACCAGCTTCTCCAGCCCCGCATAGCGACCGCCGAAGACCCAGGCGGCGATCCAGGGCCAGAGGGCCGCGACGACGCCCCCCAGCAGCAGCGTGGCGCAGGCCGGCCCCAGGGCGCCGATCGTCAGCAGGCGCCAGAAGCCCGCCGCATCCCCCTCATGCCGCAGCCGTGCCAGCGGGCGCCGTGCCGCGGCACCGAAGGCGCCTGCCAGCAGCGTCGCCGGGCGCAGCATGGCCTGCGCCGCCGCCAGCCCGGCCAGCGCCGCCGCGCCGAACCAGGCGGGAACGACGAAGATGTACAGCCGGGTGAAGACCTCATTGCCCAGCCCCGCCGCCAGCGACCAGCGCGACCGCCGCGCCAGCGCCCGCCAGCGCCGCCGCGCCCCCGCGCCGAAATCCATCGGCCACGGGCCGCCCAGGCGGCGGATCACGATGGCACCCGCGACCCCCTGCGCCAGCCCGTTCAACGCCAGCAGCAGCGGCACCGAGGGCGTGCGACCCAGCACCAGCTCCGCCCCCATGCCACAGCCCACGGCCAGCAGCGGTGCCGCCGAGATCGCGGCGGCGGCGCCCAGCGCGCCATGCGTGGTCGCCAGGACGCGCGCATGCAGCGCCAGGATGGTGCAGGGCAGGAACAGCGCCGCGATCCACAGCCCGAGCGTCGCGCCCAGCCAGGGCACCACCAGCAGCGTCAGCAGCCCCATCAGCAGGGCCAGCAGCAGGTTGC
Source organism: Falsiroseomonas oleicola (assembly GCF_019029495.1). Taxonomy (GTDB): domain Bacteria; phylum Pseudomonadota; class Alphaproteobacteria; order Acetobacterales; family Acetobacteraceae; genus Falsiroseomonas; species Falsiroseomonas oleicola. Next base: position 99,010 of record NZ_JAERQM010000004.1, on the reverse strand, counting down.
CCGACAGCAGCACCCGTTCCGCCCGCCTCCGGCCCGGGGAGGGCGCGGGCGGCAGCCGGTAGAGGTGGACGGAGGTGAAGGCCGCCGCCAGCGTGCCCGCGACCAGCGCGGAATTGGCCCAGAACACGTAGCTGCCAAGCTGCTCGGCGCTGCCGCGGCGGATCAGCCACAGCACGGTGCCGAGCGACAGCAGCGCGGTCAGCCCCTGCTCCGCGCCCGCCAGCCCATAGCGCAGCCCGGCCGCGCGAAGGCGCTGCGGGTTCAGATGAGGCCCCGTTGGCGTCGCGCCTGGATGGCGAGGCGGAGCAGCGGCAGCAGGTCGGCGGCATAGCGGCGGCCGAGCCGGCGCGGCTCGGTCACGGCGCGGTGCAGCCATTCCAGCCCATGCCGGCGCATCCAGGGCGGCGCGCGCGGGGTCAGCCCGGCGGCGAAGAGCAGGCCACTGCCCACCGCCAGGCCGGTGCCGCGCGCCAGCCCCCGCGCCGCCACGGCCTGGAGCAGGCGTTCCGAGCGTGGCGCGCCGGTGGCCACGAAGACGAGCCGGGCCGGATGGGCCTCGATGAAGGCGATCGCCGCATCGCGTGCCGCCGGACTGTCCATAAAGCCCATCGGCGGTTCGTGCTGGGCCAGGTGGTGCAGGCCGAAACGCGCGGTCAGCGCCGCGACCAGAAGCGGTCCGCCACCGATGATGGTGACATGGTCCTCCGGCCGCAGCACGCCGCGGAGCAGTTCCAGGCACAGGTCGCTGCCCGCCGCGATCGGCACCGCCTGCCCGGTCGCCCAGCGATGCAGCCGGGCCAGGATGCCGCTGTCGTTCAGCCGCAGCCAGGCGCCGTCATGCGCAGCGCGCAGTTGGGTGGAAGGGTCCTCCGCCAGCACGAGGATCTGCGCATTGATGGTGGCGACATAGGCGAAGTTCGCCGCCGGGTCGCGCGCCGCGATGGCGGCGGTCGCGGCGGCGAGGTCCAGCGCGGCGACCGGCACCCGGCCGAGCAGGTTGATCTCCCGCATCGTCACAACCCGGCGCCGCTCGCCGGGTTGCGGTTCACGGCATAGGAGAAGCTGCGTGAGAAGGGGACGATGCGGTTGATCGCCAGATCGACCCACTGCCCGACCTCGCCCAGGCGCGAACGCGGCACGAAGACGATGTCGCCGGAGGCCAGCGGCACGTCGCCGGTCACCTCCGCCCCCGACAGGAAGGCGTTCAGGTTCACGGTGCGCAGCATCGGCCGGTCCGTCGGCGAACGCCGGATCAGCACCACCTGGTCCATCCGTCCCTCCTCGTCGAGTCCGCCGGCCAGGGCCACCATCTCCGCCAGCCCCTGCCGCCCGGTCAGCGGATAGGCGCCGGCGCGGCGGACGGAACCGCCGACGAAGACCATGGCGGAACCGGCCTGTTCCAGCCCCGCGGTGACGATCGGCGTGGTCAGGATGCGGCGGGAGGCCTCGGCGATGGCGACCTCCAGCTCCGCGGTGGTGCGCCCGCCCGCCTCCACCCGCCCGGCGACGCGCAGCGAGATGGTGCCGTCCGGGGCGACCAGCGCGATCTCATTCACCTCCGGCGTCAGCAGGAACTGCACCTTCACCCGGTCGCCCGCGCCGAAACGGTAGGGGGCGGGCGCGTCGGTCCAGGCGGCGAAGCCTTCCGGCATGCGTTCCTGCGGCCGCACCGATTGGGTCGTGGCGAAATTGGCAGTGCCCGGGGCACAGGCCGCGAGGCCGAGCAGCGCGAGCAGCAGGCCGGGAACCAGGCGCATCACGCCACCAGCCGGGCGAGCCGCGCCGGTACGGGCGCACGCTCCCCGCTCATGACGAAGCCGACCAGCCGTCCACCGGCCGCGAGCACCGCGTCGCGGGCGGCGCGGGCGACGGCCTTGTCCGTGCCATCGGCGCGCAGCGCCAGCACATTCGCATCCACCAGGGCGGTCAGGCGGCGCATGGCATAGCCCTCGGCATCCGTCGGGGCGACCAGGATCACGAGGTCGAGGTCGTGGCGCAACCGGTCGAGCAGTGCGACGGTGCGCTCCATCCCCGCATGCGGGTCGCCCAACAGGCTCTCCCGCGCGCCATAGGCGACCCAGAGATTCGGCAAGACGGTGTTGAAGGCGAGGAGCTGTTCCGGGTCCTGCGGCTCATGCACCGGGTGGGAACCCATGGCGGCCATGAAGTCCCGGCCATCGCTCTGCAGGTCCGCCAACAGGGTTCGCAGGCCGCGCGTGCGGGCGGCCTCCGCGGCCATGGCCAGGGCAATGGCGCCGCGGCCGTCATCCTCCCCGGTCGCGACGAACTGGATCAGCGAGAGCCTTTCCCCACTCTCCCGCGCATCGAGCAGCATGGCGGTGAGGTCGGTGATGGCGGGCGTGGCCTTGCCACCGGCCAGCCGTGCCTCGGGCGCGATCGAGGCGAGGCCGGGCATGCCGAGGCCGCGGGCGGCCTCATCCGTGGTGGCGAAGCTGCGGCGGAACAGGGTCAGCAGCACCGCCGTCGCGCCCGCCGAGACCACACCGCCAACCAGACCCATGACGATCAGGGCCAGGCTCAGGTCGCGCGGCCGTGCCGCGGCCAGCGGCTGCTGCGCGACGATCACGGAAGGCGAGCGGGAGCGCCGCGCATCTTCCCCGATCCGGGCGCCGGTCTCGCGCCCGGCGACCTGGCGGAAGGAGGCATCCAGCGCGTCGCGCCGCCGGCCCATGTCGTTCAGCGTGGCTTCGCTGCGCAGCAGGGCGGCGGCCCGCGCCTCCGCCTCGCCGGCCTGGCGTTCGAGTTCCGCCATCTGCCGGCCGGTCGCATCGGCCTCGACCTCCAGCGTCGCGATACGCAGGGAAAGCTGCTCCACGGCCGGGTTGCGCACCTGGCGCACCGTTTCGAACCGGGTGTTGCGGTTGGTGGCGATGCTCTGCTGCAGCGTGGCGATGCGCTGGTCCAGGTCGCGCAACGGTGGCCAGTCGGGGGCATATTGCGCGGCCATGCGGCGGCGTTCCAGCACCAGGCGGGTCAGCTCGTTGCGGCTTTCGTCATTGGGCGCGAGGTTCGTGGTCTCCGACGCCGCGACGACTCGGGCGGGATAGACGGCCAGCGCCGACCGCGCCGCCCGCAGCTGCGCATCCGTCGCGGCCTTGCGTTCGCGCAGGGTGTCGATGCGGCTGACGATGCTGGCGATCCGCGTATTGGCCAGTTCGATATCCTGCGGCAGGTGCAGGATGCGTGTCTCGGTGCGCAGCCTGGCGATGGCCTCGTCCAGCTCGCGCAGATCGGCCGCCATGCGCTCCGTCTCGACCGAAAGCAGTTGGGCATCGGCCTGCGCGAAGATCGACTGGCGATGCGCCAGATAGGCGTCGAAGACGCGCTGCATGGCGACCACCGCGCGTTCGCTGTCGGGCAGTGCCACCACGACGCGCAGCAGGTTGGAGGTGTTGGAGGACAGCACCATCATGGCGGCGCGGAGCCGCCGCGCGGTTTGCGGGATGGAGACCTGGGCCGCCGGCAGCAGGCCGAACAGGCGAGGCGCACCGGCATCGGGGAAGATCGCCTGCAGGCCGTCGCCGCTGAGGGCGCGGCGGAGCACGACATCGGAGATCAGCAGATCAACCTCGGACTGCACCACCTTGGGCATGTCGACGCTGACGACGTTGGGCCCCGTGCCCGTCAGATCCGTGGCGCCCACGCTCTCACGGCTGACCTGGACCAGCAGCAGGCCCTCCGCCGGCCAGCGCAGGGGTATCAAGGCGGCCGCGACCAGCGCGATGACGACCGGCGCCAGGAAGGCCAGCAGGATCAGCCGCCAGCGGATGAAGATCGTGGTGAGGATATCGCGCGGTGCCAGGCCGAGGCTGGATGGCGGCAAGATGCGCGGCGCCGCCTCCTGCAAGGCGGCACGCCGAGGCGCGCTCGGGACCAAGTTCATTAGCGGAAATCCCGGGACAATATCCCAAACCTAGGTCCAAGGTGAGGTTTCAAGAAATCGATCTGGCTCACCCAAGCTGCCGCATCGACATGTTACCGTAGCGAGCTGCACGCACACAGCTTTTTATTGTTGCCATGCGGCATCGCGATTGCCAATCCATAATTGGCGCCACCATCCCCCCGAAAGGCACGAACTTGCAGAAGATGGACGATCAAATTCTCATCCTGGGTGCAGGCGGCTTCATCGGCCGGCACATGCTGGCCGGACTGTCCCGCGCCGGCTTCGCGGTGGTGGCGGGGACGCGCAGGCCGCTCGCGGCCCCGGCCTCGACCACGGGTGCGACCCCGGCCTTCGAATGGCGCGCGGTGGATGCCGGCGACCCTGCCTCGCTGCGCGCCGCGCTGGCCGGTGTCCGCGCCGTGGTGAATTGCGTCGCGACCGAGCCTGCCGCCATGGCGGCGGCAACCCGGCATCTGGCGGCCGAGGCCGGGTCGCGCCGGATCGTCCATCTCAGCAGCATGGCGGTCTATGGCGCCGCGACCGGGCTGGTCGATGAGGACGCGCCGCTGACCCCCCAGGGCGCCTATGGCGAGAGCAAGGCCGAGAGCGAGCGCCTGCTGACCGCCCACGCCAAGGCGGGCGGGGAGGTGGTGATGCTGCGACCGGGCTGCGTGCATGGCCCGGGTTCCGAAAGCTGGACGGCAAGGCCCGGCCGACTGCTGCGCGCGGGGCGCCTGGGCGATCTCGGGCCCGGCGGCGACGGCATCTGCAACCTGACGGCGGTGGACGACCTGGTGGCCGCGACGGCGGCGGCGCTGCGCCTGCCGGCCGCGCCAGGCCTGGTCTTCAACATCTCGGACCCCGCGCCGGGCGACTGGAACAGCTATTTCCTGGCCCTGGCCCAGGCGATCGGCGCCACGCCGCTGCGCCGTATCGCGGGCCGGCAGATGACCATCGAGAAGCTGGCCGCCTATCCCCTGAAGGTGTTGGAAATCGCCGGGCGCAAGGCGCGGCTGCGCATGCCGGACCCCATCCCGCCCTCTCTGCAACGGGTGTTCCAGCAGGACATCACGCTGGACCACCGCCGGGCGGATGCCGGTTTGGGCTTCGCGCGCACGCCGCCCGCCGCGGCGCTGGCCGCCGCCGCCGCCTGGTTCAACGCCGCGGGATAATACCAGCGGACCGGTCTCTTGACCGGTCCGAGCGCCCGAATGGGCGCCGCCGCTTATGCATCGCGCCAGAGGCGCGCCTCCGGCGCGACGAAGCCAAGGAAACCGGAGGTTTCCGCCCGTCACGCCTTGGGCGTGCCTCCGGCACGACTGAGGGGGCCCAGAGCGGTCACGCGATAGGGCCATCAGTATAGATCATCAGCCCGCCGCGATCGGCGGCGGCGCCAATTCCCGCTTCAGCCGCGCCGCCAGCCGCAGCGCCAGCGCCACCACGGTCAGGGTCGGATTCGCCTGGCCGGAGGTGGGGAAGACCGCGGCGCCGGCGATCCACAGATTCGCCATGCCATGCACCCGGCATTCGGCGTCCACAACGCCCTCGGCCGGCGTGGCGCCCATGCGCGCCGTGCCGATATGGTGCCCGCCATAGGCGCCGTCGCGCAGCATGTCATGCGCCACCTCCGCCGGGTCCGCCTGAAGGCTGCCATGCCCCCAGCGCGCCAGATCCTCGGCCAGCAGCCGGAAGCAGGTCTGCGCCGTGCGGATATCCCCCTCCGTGCAGCGCCAGTCGACGCGCAGCCGCGGCATGCCCAGCGCATCCCGGGACTCCGCCAAGGTCACGCGGCTGTCCGGATTGGGTTCCTGCTCGCCGTGATAGTCGAGGGAATAGACGTTGCGCGGCGGGCGCACGATGATCGACGGGAACTTGCGCGCGGCGAGCCGGCGCTTGCGCAGCATGGTCCAGGCGAAGCCCGTGGCGCTGAACGGGTCGGTCAGCAGGTTGCGCACATGGCGCAGCGCCACACCCTTGCCGCCGGCCGGCTCGGCCAACCGCTTGCGGTATTCATAGGGCAGCAGCCCCCGCGCCAGGTAGAGCGCCGACAGCACGCCGCTGCCATGGGCCGGATCCGGAATCCGGGGGAAGTGCAGCCGCATCACCGCATTGCCGATGCGGTGCTTGCTCTGGGCGGCCTCCGTCACCTGAAGCCGGCGGCGGAGATAGGTTCCGTCCTCCGCCACCTCATAGCCAGGCCGCACCCGGTCGGGCGGCACATGCAGCCGCAGCCGGCCGGAGGTGCCGGCGATGTGCGACATGTAGTAGCGCCCGACCAGGCCCTGGCGATTGCCGATGCCGTCCTGATGCCCCGCCCCGCGGGACGCCAGCATGAGGCGCGGAGTCTCAAGCCCACCCAGGGCGAGAACCACCTGGGTTGCCCGCACCGCCACCCGCCGCCCATCCAGGGTGCGCAGGTGCAGGGTTCGCACCGAATGCGCCCCCTCCCCCAGCTCGATCGCGGTGCAATTGGTGCCGAGCAGAACGCGGAGGGCCTCGCTCGCGGCCAGGCGGTGGCGGTAGCGGGCGGCGAAATTGGTGGGCAGCGAGAATCGCTCGATGGCGTCGGTGGTGAAGTCCCGCGGTGTGAAGCCGGCGACCATCGGGCGCATGCCGCCCGGCACCGCGCTGGCGGCGTTGTAGTCGAAGGCGCCCGCCTCGCAGATCGCGTTGGCCTGCGGATACCAGGCCGTGAGCGCTTCATGGCCGAAGGGCCAACCGGAATGCGGAATCCAGGGCCGCGCCCGCAAATCCAGCGGATCGAGCGGGATGCAACGACCGCCCCAGAGGGTGGTGGAGCCGCCGAACTGCCGCTGCCGATAGGTGTCGGTGGGCGGATGCAGCGCGGTGTCGGCGACCTCTCCGGCATAGAGCGCCTGCGTGGCCGCCTCCGCCTGGTCACGCCCGGACTCGACGAGCACCACGCGTATCGGTCCGCGCAGGAATTGCAAGGCGAGAGTCACGCCGGCCGCACCGGCACCGACGATGCAAAGCTCGGCATCCAGCGCCGTGTCTTGTTCCAGCGTCGCGGCATCAATGATCATGACGTCAGGATGGCCCGATGTGATTCGTTAAGAAATAGCTACGTCTCCTGTTCAGGAGAAGCGCGCCGCGATATGGATAAGTCATGGAAGCACGCCGTGCCATTGCCCAGTTTGTACGCGACCATCCCATTTTATGGGATTTGTTGCACCCGACTTATGATCGATGCCGTCAGTTCATGCGGGATGCGCGAATCCGCCGTCTTGCCGATCGGCTCGCGCCCTCCGATGCGGCCGGGCAGACGCTGCTGGCTGAGGCGATGCAGCGCGGCGGGCCACTCGGCGTCGGCAAGATCGGCGGGCTGGAGGCGGAGGCGGCCGGCTTTTTCCTGACCGGCCGGCCGCGCGGCAAGCCCTATCCGGAACGGCTGCGCCAGCAGATGTTCCTGAATGTCGGGCTGTTCCCCGTGGATGACGGGTCGCTGGACCGCTTCTGCACGGCGCTGATCGAGGCGGCCGGGCAACTCGATATCCTCGGCCTCATGGGGTATCCGGGGGAGACGGAGGTCATCACGCGGCATGCGAAGACGGCGCGGCTGATTTCGCTCCGGGCGCTCGACCCCTGGTATTTTCCCGATCCCTGGTCGCGGCATCTGCAGGGCCGACGCGTGACGGTGCTGTCCCCCTTCGCGGCGACGATAGCACGACAGTTCCAGCGCCGAACGGAGATCTGGCCGGGCCGGGACGTGCTGCCGGATTTCCAACTCCGCACCGTGGCCATGCCGCTGTCGCCAGGGTTGCAGCCGCCCAGTGAGCCGAGCTGGGAGGCGCGGCTGGACGCCATCAAGGCCGCGATCGATGCCGAGCCCTATGAGGTGGTACTGGCCGGCGCGGGTGGCATCTCCATTCTTGTCGCGGCGCATGCGAAGCGTGCGGGGGCCATCGGTTTCCACATGGGCGGGCCGACCCAGGTCCTCTTCGGCGTGCGTGGGCGCAGGTGGGACAAGGACCCGTTCTTCACCTCCGCCATGAACGCGGCCTGGGTGCGCCCGAGTGGAGAGGAATCGCCCCCGACGGCGGGCAGGATCGAGCGCGGTGCCTACTGGTAGGTGTGGCGACCGTCCCAGTGGTTGAAAAAAAGAGATAATTTTTTACTAACAAGACGCCTGCATTGTGTGCATATTGTACGTCGCGTTTTGAAGTGCCTATTTTTGAAGCATTTTGTATCGAACCCTTGCGTCCGCTTGGTGGCGGCAGGTAGCGGCAGATCGATGGCGACAGGCACGATGGCAGTGGCAGGAATGATCGACGATCAGAGGCGCGTGTCGTTGGTCCGCTGGACTTTTGGACTCATCAACCGCCTGGTGGGTACGTCGGATATCGTGCTGATCGGTATTGCGGCAGTGCTCTCGGCGCATATCCCCGCTGTTGGCTATGCCAATCCCCTTTCGGCACTTCAGATACTGCTGCTCGCCTCGGCGCAGGGCATGATCTACCTGGCGGTATTGACCCGGATGCAGGCCTACCGTGTCGAACGCTACACGGACCGTCTGGCAGCCAGCATCTATATGCTGTCGGGACTGGTGCCCGCCTGGATGGCAGGCTTCCTGGTGCTCGTCGCCTTCCGGCCCGAGACCTTGTCCGCCCCGCAATGGCTATTGGCCTGGAATGCCTTGACCTTCTGCCTGTTGCTGGCCAGTCGGCAGGTGCAGGCCACGCTGCTGCGGGACGAAGCGAGACGGCACCTGCTGCGTCGGCGCGTCGTGATCATCGGCGCGAATGCGGTGGCGGAGCATGTCATCCGGGACCTTTCGAGCCAGGCCAAGGGCGAGACCTACGAGATCGTCGCCCTGTTCCGCGCCGAATCGGAATCGCCCGGCATGGCAAGCGTTGGCGGGGTGCCGGTCTCCGGCAGTCTGGCCGATCTGCGGAACTACGCGCAGAGCAACACCATCGACACCCTGGTCATCGCCCTTCCATGGTCGGCGCGCGAGTTGCATGGCCTCGCGGAGCAGGTCAGTTGGATCGCGGCCGATATCATCATCCCCTTCGAGCAGAAAAGCCTGAACACCAGCTTCGCCCGCGTCATGCGCCTGGGCGACATGCCGGCCCTGCTGCTGATGAGCCGCCCGTTCAAGGGCTCCCAGGGCGTCCTCAAGGTGGTCGAGGATTATGCGGTGGCCAGCCTGGCGATCATCCTGCTGACACCCGTCATGCTTGTGGTGGCTTTGGCGATCCGCCTGGAAAGCCCCGGGCCGGTCCTGTTCCGCCAGCAGCGGCCGGGCTTCGGCACCAGGCCCTTCACCATCCTCAAGTTCCGCACGATGTATGTGGATCCCCAGGATGATGCGACCATCGGCACCACTGGGCCAAACGACAGGCGCGTGACGCGCGTGGGTGCGATCCTGCGGCGGTTGAGCCTGGACGAGTTGCCGCAGATCCTCAACGTGCTGCGCGGCGAGATGTCGATCGTCGGACCGCGGCCCTATGTCGCGGATATGCTGGTGGGCAATGAGCGCTATTCCGACCTGGTCCGCGACTATGCGGAGCGGCACAGGGTGAAGCCCGGGATCACCGGATACGCCCAGGCGCATGGCCTGCGAAGCTACGCGCTGCGTGAGGAGGCCAATGCGCGCAAGAGCATCGAGATGGACCTGCATTACATGCGGAACTGGTCCTTGTGGCTCGACATCGTCATCATGATCAGAACCCTGGTCGTGGGGATGGCGGGGCGGAACGTCTTCTAGCTTGAGGTCGGCCAGCGCGTGGCCGCATCGCTTTGCCACGCGGGCACCGTCGAGGCGATGGAGCGCGGCTTGGAGGCCTGGGGCGGCAAGCGGCGGTCTGCTCGTCCCGGCCGATCACATGTGCCTCAACCTTGCCCTGTTGATACGCAGCGAACAATCGAGTGCAATGTGGACTTGCCCCGCTTTTGTGGAGAGGCATTGGGTCAGGCAGCGCTATCTTCTCGAACTGCGCAGCGCTTGTGAAGTCGAGCGCGGAATGGCGCCGGACAGGGTTGTGGAAGCCGTCGATATATCGGCCGGTAGCGGCTGCGGCGTCGGTGCCTGTCTCGAAAGCGGTGCGCCAGACGAGCCCGGATTTCAGCGCCTTGAAGAACGTCTCGACCAAAAGTCGCAACCGAGTGGATCCTGATCGCGCTCGCCTACAACTGCCGCAGGCTACACCGCCTGCGGCTCGCCTGACGCCACCACCATTGTCGGCGTCATTCGCCGCGCATGATCCCTTCCAGGCAGGGCGTGGTGCGAGGGGCTCCGCCTCAGGCCAGCTTCGATGAGAGCTGGACTGCACCGGCCTGCAGCCGCTTCACAAGACGCTCCGCATCCTGCCCCGCAAAGTCATCCGCCGCCATGATGCGCGTGAGGCTGCCCACAACCTGGGAGCCGTCGCGTGATCGCACAGGCACCGACACCGCCGCCAGATGGCGGTTGAAGCGGCCGACGGTCGTCACCTGCCCGTCCCGCCGGATGCGCTCCAGCCGCTGTCGCACGGCGGCCAGGTCCTTGCCCAGCCCGGCTGCCGCCATCTCCGCCTGACGTTGCAGGAACAGGGCACGGATGCGCGGCGCCGGCAGGCTGGCCAGGATGGCGAGCGAGGCGGCGCCCTGGAACAGGGGCAGCGGCAGGCCACGGGCGCGCAGGATGCTGATGCGGCCGCCGCCGGCCACGATCGCCTCCGGCCCCTCCCGGTGCACGCACAGCACCTTGTCGCGGTACAGGCTGCACAGCAGGACCATGCTGTTGGGCACCTCCGCCGCCAGTTCCGGCAGCACCGCCTCGCCCGCCTGCAGCAGCGGGTCCGCGATGCGCATCAGCCGTTCCAGCTCCACGATGCGCGGGCCGAGCGAATAGCGGCCCTGGGAGGCCTGGGCGAGGAGGCCGGCGTCGCAGAGGGCCTTCACGTAGCGATAGGCGGTCGATTTCGTATAGCCGAGCCGCGCCTGCAGATCGTCCACGCGGATCACCGGTAGATCCGGCGTGAACTGGTCCAACACCTCCAGCATCCGCACCAGGCTGCCGGCGCCGGCCCGGTTTGCCTCGGCAGCGGTCGCCTCGGCAGCGGTCGCCTCGGCGGCCGGGGCAGCTTGTGCCGGGTCCGGCAGGGGCGGGCGGGTCGGATCGAGGGGCATGAAGGTGACCATAGCGTGAAAGTGGGTTGCGGGCGACGAGGAGTCAGGCCTATTTTTCCCAAAATACGGGAAACCGCCATGTTCCCACCTGATGCGAATCAGGCTGGTTCGGGCTGAAACCCGCGCCATTTCTGAGGAGGAAGCCATGCTCGATATCCGCCCCACGGGCGATGTGCTCGGCGCGACCGTCACCGGCATCGACCTGTCCCAGCCCATGTCCGCCCCGGATTTCAGCGCCATCCTGCGCGCGCTCGGCGAGCATGGGGTGCTCCGCTTTCCGGACCAGCTTCTGCAACCGGCGGCGCTGCGCGACTTCTCCGCCCGCTTCGGCAGCATCCAGGCTTCGGTCACCGGCAAGTTCCAGGACCCGGAGGTGCCGGAGGTCGGCATCCTCTCCAACATCGTGGAGAATGGGCAGCCGATCGGCATCGCCGATGCCGGCCAGGACTGGCACACGGACATGTCCTACCGGGACACGATGGGCTTCGTGAACGTGCTGAACGCCCACAAGGTGCCGGTGCGCGACGGCAAGCCGCTGGGCAATACGCTCTTCGCCAATATGCATGCGGCCTATGAGGCGCTGGACCCCGCCCTGAAGCGGCGGCTGGAAGGCATGACGGCGACGCATGACTTCAACAAGTTCTGGGAAGGTATGCTCGCCAAGGGCAGCGGTCGCGGCCCGCTGACCCCGGCGCAGCGCGCCAGCCGCCCGCCCTCGGTTCATCCGGTCTTCCTGACGCATCCGATCACCGGCCGGAAGGTGCTGTACTGCAACCCCGGCTACGCCGTGCGGATCAACGAGCTGGACGAGGCCGAGAGCGACCGGGTGCTGGACCAGCTCTTCGCGCATCAGCTGGAGCCGCGCTTCATCTACACCCATGTCTGGGCGGAGCGTGACCTGCTGATCTGGGACAATATCGGCACGTTGCACAATGCCCTGCCGGATTACCGGGCCGATGAGCCGCGCATGATGAAGCGCTGCCAGGTGATGGCGGACCGCGTCTTCCAGCCGGGCTTCGTGCCCGAGCGCGCCATGGCCGACGCCCGATGAGGCTGCTGAGCTTCGAGACCGCCGCCGGCGCCAGCTATGGCGCCGCGGTTCCCTCCGGCGTGGTCGATCTCGGCCGCCGCCTGGGCGCGCGATACCCGACGCTGCGCGCGCTGCTGGCCGGCGGCGCGCCCGCGCTGGAGGCCGCGCGCGCGGAGCAGGGCGTGGATCATGCGCTGGATGCGGTGACCTTCCTGCCGGTGGTGCCGGATGCGCGGAAGATCATCGGAATCGGCCTCAACTACCGGTCCCATGTGGCGGAGGAAGCGGGCCGCGCGCCTCCGCCCTTCCCGCGCGTCTTCGGCCGCTGGAACGATTCCGTGGTGGGCCATGGCGCGGCGCTGTGGCGGCCCCAGGCCTCCGAGCATTTCGACTATGAGGGCGAGCTGGCGCTGGTGATCGGCAAGGCCGGGCGGCACATCACCAAGGACCGCGCCTTCGACCACATCGCGGGCTATGCCTGCTTCACCGATGGCAGCCTGCGGGACTGGCAGAAGCACACCACGACCGCCGGCAAGAACTTCTACCGCTCCGGCGCCTGTGGCCCCTATCTGGTGACGGCGGATGAGGTGGGCGATGCGACGCAGCTGACGCTGGTATCCCGGCTGAACGGCCGCGAGGTGCAGCGCGCCTCCACCGGCGACCTGATCTACGACATCCCGACGCTGCTGGCCTATGTCTCCGCCATGACGGTGCTGGAGCCAGGCGACATCATCGCCACCGGCACGCCGGAAGGCGTCGGCTCCCGCCGCACGCCGCCACTCTGGATGCGCGCCGGCGATGTGTTCGAGGTGGAGATCACCGGGCTCGGCACGCTGCGAAACCCGGTGGTGGAGGAGCGGGCGGCATGAGCGCCGTCGCGACGGATGCGATGCTGATGGTGCCGGCGGCGCGCGTGCATGCGCAGATCCTGGCCATCCTCCACAGCTGGGGCATGGCGACGGATCTGGCGGCGACGACGGCGGAGATGATGGTCGAGACCGATCTTCTCGGCGTCGATTCGCACGGCCTCTCCATGCTGATGACCTATGAGCAGCGGTATCGGGAGGGCAAGTTGGACCTGCAGGCCCGACCGCACGTCGTGCGGCAAGGGCCGGCGACGGCGCTGGTTGATGCAGGCGCGGGGCTCGGCCATCCGGTCTCGGTCTTCGCCATGAACCTGGCCGTCGACAAGGCCATGCAGACCGGCGTGGCCGTGGTGGGCGTGCGCAACTCGCACCATTTCGGCGCGGCCGGAATCTATGCGCGCATCGCGGCGAAGCGCGGCGCCGTCGGCATGGTCACCAGCGCCACGCGCGGCATCGCCATGGTGCCGACGGGGGGCGCGGTGCCGGTGCTGGGCACCAACCCGCTGGCCTTTGCCGCGCCGACCGAACGCAACCCGCCCTTCGTGCTGGACATGGCGACCACCACCGTCGCCGCCGGCAAGGTGAAGGTCCACCATCTGAACGACCGCCCGGTGCCGGCCGGCTGGGTGATGGACGGCGCGGGCGCCAGCGTGACGGACCCGCACCTTGCGCATGACTATGTCATGAAGCGGCCGCAGGGCGGGCTCACGCCGCTCGGCGGCACGCCGGAGATGGCGAGCCACAAGGGCTATGGCCTGGCGATGATGGTGCACATCCTGGGCGGCACGCTGGTCGGTGCCAGCTTCTCCCCCATCCGCAACCGCACGCAGTCGGAGAAGGACCCCGACGGGCTCGGCCATTTCTTCATGGCGCTCAACCCCGCGGCCTTCCGCGAGGAGGGCGAATTCGAGCACGACCTCGACGAGGCCATCGACGTGCTGCGCGCCACGCCCGCATGCGATCCGGCACGCCCGGTGCAGGTGGCGGGGGACCCGGAGGAAGCAGCCCGCGCCAGGCGGCTGCGCGACGGCATCCCGGTGCCGCCCGCGCTCGATCGCCATATCCGCGCCATCTGCGAACGCGGAGGCGCCGACTACCTGCTGGGCTGAAAGACGCCCGACCAAGAAAAGAAAAGGGAGAGAAACAATGAAAACCGGAAGCCTGAAGGCCCTGCTGCTGGCCGGCTGCCTGGCGGGTGCAGGCCTGCCGCAACCAGCCGCCGCGCAGACGCTTCGCATGGCGGTCGGTGCGCAGGTCACATCGCTAGATCCACACTATCACAACATCTCCCCCAACAACGCCTTCGCCGCGACGATCTTCTCCAACCTGATGGAGATGGATCCCAATTCGCGGCCGGTCGCCGCGCTGGCCGAAAGCTGGCGCCCGGTCGGCGAGGATGTGTGGGAGTTGAAGTTGCGGGCCGGCGTGACCTTCCACGACGGCACGCCCTTCACGGCGGACGACGTCGCCTTCACGCTGGACCGCATCCCGAAGGTGGCGAACAGCCCCGGCTCCTTCCGCACCTATACGCATGCGATCATCGGGGTGGAGGTGGTGGACCCGCTGACGGTGCGGCTGCGCACCCAGGGCCCGGACCCGGTGCTGCCGGCCAACCTGTCCCAGGTGCCGATGCTGTCGCGCAAGATCCATGAAGGCGCCAGCACCGAGGACTTCAATTCCGGCCGAGTCGCCATCGGTACCGGCCCGTATCGCATGAGCGGCGGCCGGTCGGTCGACCGGATGGAGCTGCAGCGGAACGACAGCTACTGGGGCGGGCGGGAGCCGTGGGAGCGGGTGGAATACCGCATGGTGACCAACGCCGCGGCGCGCACCTCCACGCTGCTGGCCGGCGATGTGGACTTCATCGACCAGGTGCCGACCGCCGACCTGGCGCGGATGCGGCAGGACGCGAATATTCGCATTTCCGAGATCGACAGCCTGCGGCTGATCTATTTCCACTTCGACCACATGCGTGACGGGCCTTCGCCCTTCATCACCGACAATGCCGGCCAGCCGCTGCCACGCAACCCGCTGCGCGACGTGCGTGTCCGCCGGGCGCTCGCTTTGGCGATTGACCGTGCTGCGATCGTCGAGCGGGTGATGGAGGGCAATGCGGCGCCGATCAACCAGTTCATGCCGGCGGGTGGCTTCGGCCATGTGCCGGAACTGGCGCCGCCGCCGCCGGCGGACCCGGCCGCCGCGCGCCGCCTGCTGGCGGAAGCCGGCTATCCGGAGGGCTTCCGCATCACCCTGCACGGGCCGAATGACCGCTACCCGAATGATGCCCGCATCGTGCAGGCGGTGGCGCAGATGTGGTCCCGGATCGGCGTGCGTACCGCGGTGGATGTGCAGCCCTTCTCCAACTTCGTCACCCGCGCATCGCGCCAGGAATTCTCCTCATTCCTCGTGTCCTGGGGAAGTTCCACCGGCGAGCCCTCGGGCGGGATGCGCTCGGTGCTGGCCAGCTATGAGCGCACCCGGGGCATGGGCGCGGTCAATCGCGGCCGCTACGCCAACCCGCGCTTCGACGCATTGCTGACGCGCGGCATGCGAGAGCTGGACGACGCGAAGCGCGAGGCGGTGCTTCAGGAAGCGATGCGCCTGGCGATGGACGATCAGGCGATCATCCCGATGCATGTCCAGCGCAACGTCTGGGCGATGCGCCAGGGCTTCACGCACACGCCGCGCACCGATGAGCGGACCCGGCCGCAGGATGTGCGGCCGGCCGGCTGAAGCGCCTACCGCAAGGCATCCCAGCAGCCGCGCGCGATGCGGCCGATGCTGGCGAAGGAGGCAGCGAAGCCGGGCAGACCGTCCGGCATCGTCTCCGGCACCCAATCCGTCGCGGCGGCCAGGATGAACAGGGGCCGGCCGCCGTCGAAGACGATGCCCGCATCCATCCGCCCACGCCGGCCGCGCCCGGTCTTGTGCGCGACCTTCGTGCCATAGGGCAGCAGCGAGGGAATCAGATTCCGCAGAATCTGCCAGCTCAGGATATCCATCGCCAGGCGGCACAATTCCAGCGTGCTGCCGAGGCGCTTCGCCGCGGCCGCATCCTCCGTCCCCCGCAGGATCAGGTCCAGCAACAGGACCTGGTCGGATTGCGTCGTCGTCGCCACCGCCTCCGGCGGATGGTCCCAGCCGATGCCGAGCGGCGGGATCAGGCCGCGGTGGTCGGTGCCGACCATGCCGATGCCGTGGCAATAGCCCGTCATCGTCTCCGGCCCCAGCCGTTCCAGCACCGCCTGCGTGCAGACATTGTCGCTGGTGATCATCATGTTCACCAGCACGTCCCGGAAGGGGATGACGCAGCCTGGCGTCATGTAGCGATAGGTGCCGGAGGCGACGTCCTTCTGCAGCCGCGCCTCGATCTCCACCGGATCATCCAGCCGCAGGCGGCCTTCATGCACGGCGGCCAGCGCCGCCATCATGATGGAGATCTTGCGCACGCTGGCGGAGGGCATCGGCACGTCCCCCTCATGATGCGCCTCCGCGCCGCGGCGCAGATCCTTCACATGCCAGCGTGTCGTGAAGGGATAGAAATCACTGATGGTCCGAAGGCGCGCGGCCAAGTCCTGCATGTCTGTCTCCTCCGAGCCGCAGTCTATCGCCGCCTTCGATCGGCGCCAGGGTGATTGAGAGCCGGCTGTCGAAAACATGAGGTGGCTTGCGACCGGCATTTCCGCGATGCCCCGCAGGCCGTCCGGGCACATCATTTCGCAGCGAAGCGGACGGATCAAACAGGCTTGCCGCCGCGGGGCATTGCTGCTTACCTGCTCTCGACCGACCGGCCGGTCGGCCTGTGTTCGGAAACACGATCGAAAGGTGATGCGACCTGATGCCGTCGGAAGCGGGCAATCCCCTGCGCAGCAACGCGCACCAATCGGCCGTGCGCGCGCTTCATGGGGCCTGGCGGTGAGCCTCCGTGGCGCGGCCTGCATCGTGGGCGCCTACGAGCATCCGACGCGGAAGGCGCCGGACACCTCGCTGGCGCAGTTGCATGCGGAGGTGGCGCTCGGCGCGCTGTCTGACGCCGGGCTGACGCTGCGCGACGTCGATGGCTATTTCTGCGCCGGTGACGCGCCGGGCCTCGGCCCCCTGTCGATGGTGGACTACCTCAACCTGCGCGTCCGGCATGTGGATTCCACCGATGTCGGCGGCTCCTCCTACCTTCTGCATGTCGCGCATGCCGCACAGGCCATCGCCGCCGGGAAATGCGACATCGCGCTGATCACGCTGGCGGGCCGTCCGCGCAGCGAGGGGGTTGCCACCGGCACCACGGCGCGCGCCGGCAATCCGGCGCAGCCGGATGTGCAGTGGGAATACCCCTACGGCCCCACCATCGCGAACATGTACGCGATGTGCGCGACCCGCCACATGCATGAATTCGGCACCACCTCCGAACAGCTCGCCTGGATCAAGGTCGCCGCCAGCCACCATGCCCAGCACAACCCGCATGCCATGCTGCGGGAGGTGGTGACGGTGGAGGATGTGGTGAATTCCCCGCTGGTCGCCGCCCCGCTGCACCGTCTCGATTGCTGCGTCATCAGCGATGGCGGCGGTGCATTGGTGGTCGCGCGGCCGGAGATCGCGCGCAGCCTCCAGCGCCCGGTGGTCATGCTGCGTGGTGCCGGTGAGGCGGTGAAGGGCCAGATGGGCGGGGATGTGGACCTCACCTTCACCGGCGCGCGCTGGTCCGGCCCGCGCGCCTTTGCCGAGGCCGGCGTGACCCCCGCCGATATCCGCTACGCCAGCATCTATGACAGCTTCACCATCACCGTGCTCATGCATCTGGAGGATCTGGGCTTCTGCGAGAAGGGCCAGGGTGGCCGCTTCGTCGCCGATGGCAACCTCATCTCCGGCGTCGGGCGCCTGCCCTTCAACACGGATGGCGGTGGGCTCTGCAACAACCATCCCTCGAATCGCGGCGGCATGACCAAGGTGATCGAGGCCGTGCGGCAATTGCGCGGGGAGGCGCACCCGGCGGTGCAGGTGAAGGATTGTGCGCTGGCGCTGGCGCATGGCACCGGCGGGTCGCTCGGCACCCGCCATGGCAGCGCAACCCTGATCCTGGAGCGGATGTAACCCGCATGGCTGGCCGCAGCATTCCCTTTTCCCCGGCCTCGCCGGATTCGGCACCCTTCTGGCAGGCAGCCGGCGAAGGCCGCCTGCTGCTGCGCCGCTGCGACGCCTGCAAGCGCGTGCATTGGTATCCCCGCCCGATCTGCCCGCATTGCGGCGGCGCCACGGCATGGCAGGAAGCCTCCGGCCGCGGCACCATCTACAGCCACAGCGTGATGCGTCGCGCGCCGGAACCCTATGCCATCGCCTATGTGCGGTTGGAGGAGGGCACGACGATGATGACGAACATCGTCGATTGCGAATTCGACGCCATCCATGTCGGCCAGCCCGTGCGCGTGATCTTCGTGCCGCGGGACGGCGCGCCCCCGATGCCGATGTTCACGCCGGAAGCCGCCGCGTGAGCGAGCCGGTGCGGATGCGCATGGCGGCCGATGGCATCGCCGTGCTGACCCTCGACAACCCGCCCGTGAACACGCTGGCGACGCCGCTGCGCACGGCGCTGGACTCGGCGCTGCGCCGCTGCGGTGCCGATCCGGCGGTGCGCGGCATCGTGCTGGCCAGCGCCGGACGCATGTTCAGCGCTGGCGCGGAGATGCGCGAATTCGGCAAGCCCCGCATACCGCCGCTGCTGCGCGACCTGATCGAGCTGATCGAGACGCTGGGCAAGCCGGTGGTGGCCGCGCTGCATGGCCGCGTGCTCGGCGGCGGGCTGGAACTGGCGCTGGGCTGCCATGCCCGCGTGGCGGCGCCCGGAACGCTGCTCGGCCTGCCGGAGGTCAAGCGCGGCATCCTGCCCGGCGGCGGCGGCACGCAACGCCTGCCTCGGCTGGTGGGTGCCGAGGCCGCGCTGCGGATGATCGCGAGCGGCGAGCCGGTGACGGCGGAGGCGGCGCTGGAGATGGGGCTGGTGGAGGCGGTGGCCGATGGCGATCTTCCGGACGCCGCCTGCCGCTTCCTCGCCACCGCCCTGGCGGAAGGCCGCCCCCTGCCCCTGGCACGCGACCGCAGCGCTCCGCATGACCCGCAGTCGCTGGCCGCGGCGATCGCGGAGGTCCGCAAGCGCGCGCGCGGCCAGGCCGCCCCGCTGGCCTGCGCCGAGGCGGTGCGCCTCGCCACCGAATTGCCGCTGGAGGAAGGCCTGGATCGCGAGCGCGCGCTGTTCCAGGAGTTGGTGCAGGGCGAGCAGTCCCGCGCCCTGCGCCACCTGTTCTTCGCGGAGCGGGAGGCCCAGAAGGTGGCCGGCATTCCGGCGGATATCGCGCCGCCGCCGGTGCGCCGTGCTGCGGTGATCGGGGCCGGCACCATGGGCGGCGGCATCGCCATGTGCTTCGCCAATGCGGGCATCCCCGTCACCGTCATCGACATGGATGCGGCCGCCCTGCAACGTGGCCTCGATCGCTGCGCGCAGAACTGGCAGCGCAGCGTGCAGGGTGGCCGGCTGGATCAGGCGGAGATGGAGCGGCGCCGCGCGCTGCTGTCCGGCAGCACCGATCTCGCAGCCCTGGCCGGCGCGGATGTGGTGGTGGAGGCGGTGTTCGAGGATATGGCGCTGAAGCAGCGCATCTTTGCCGAGATCGACCGCCTGGCCGGTGCGGGCGCGCTGCTCGCCTCCAACACCTCGACGCTCGACATCGACCGTATGGCCGCGGCGACGGCACGGCCGGGCGACGTGCTGGGCCTGCATTTCTTCAGCCCGGCCAATGTGATGAAGCTGCTGGAAATCGTCCGCGGCAAGGCGACCAGCGGCCTGTCGCTCGCCCGCGGCGTGGCGCTCGGCGGGTTGCTCGGCAAGGTGCCGGTGGTGGTCGGCAATTGCGACGGCTTCGTCGCCAACCGCATGACCGGACGCCGCGGCGCGCAGGCCGAACGCCTGTTGCAGGAAGGCGCCCTGCCGCAACAGGTCGATGCCGCGATGACGGAATTCGGCTACCCGATGGGCCCCTTCGCGGTGGGCGACCTGGCCGGCCTCGATATCGGCGCGGCGGCCCGGCGACGGCGCGGCGCGGTCTTCCCGGTTGCAGATGCGCTGGTGGCCGAGGGGCGGCTCGGCCAGAAGACCGGCCGCGGCTACTACCGCTACGCGGAGGGCAGCCGCAAGGCGGAGCCGGACCCGGAGGTGGCGGCGCTGATCGCGCGCGTGGCGGCCGGGCTGGGCGTGCCGCAGCGCCGCCATGACGCGGCGGAGATTCGCGAACGCCTGATCCTGCCCATGGTGAATGAGGGTGCGCGCATCCTGGAGGAGGGCATCGCCGCCCGCGCCTCCGACATCGACGTGATCTTCGTGCATGCCTTCGGCTGGCCCGCCTGGCGCGGCGGGCCGATGCTCTGGGCCGACGGGCTCGGGCTGGCGACGGTGCGCGACCGGCTGGCGCATTACGCGGCGCTGACGGGGGATGAGACATTGCAACCCGCGCCGCTGATCCAGCGCCTGGCCGCCGCCGGCGGCAGCCTGCTGGGCGGTGCGCCGCGCGCCGGGGAGTCCGCCTGATGGATCTGCGATTCACCGCGGAGGAACGCGCCTTCCGCGCCGAGGTGCGCGACTTCATAGAGGCCAACCTGCCGGCCGAGACGCGCCAGCGCATGATCGAGGGCCGCGTGCCGACCAAGGCGCAGACCGTCGCCTGGCAGCGCATCCTGAACGCCCGCGGCTGGGCCGTGCCGGACTGGCCGGAGGAACATGGCGGCACTGGCTGGACCGCCGTGCAGCGCTACATATTCCGCGAGGAATTGCAGCAGACCCCGGCGCCGCAGCCGCTCGGCTTCAACACCAACATGGTCGGCCCCATCATCATCGCCTTCGGGACGGAGGCGCAGAAGCGGCACTTCCTGCCGCGCATCCGCAACATCGATGACTGGTGGTGTCAGGGCTTCTCCGAGCCCGGCGCGGGCTCCGACCTCGCCTCGTTGAAGACGCGGGCGGTACGGGATGGTGACCATTACGTGGTGGATGGCCAGAAGACCTGGACCACCTATGCCCAGAACGCCGACTGGATCTTCTGCCTGGTCCGCACCAACCCGCAGGCCGCGAAGCGGCAGGAGGGAATCTCCTTCCTGCTGATCGACATGCGAAGCCCGGGCATCACCGTGCGACCCGTCATCACCATTGATGGCGGGCATGAGGTGAACGAGGTCTTCTTCGACAATGTCCGCGTGCCCGTCAGCAATCTGGTCGGCGAGGAGAATCGCGGATGGGATTGCGCCAAGCTTCTGCTCGGCCATGAACGCACCGGCGCGGCGCGCGTCGGTGTCAGCAAGGAACGGCTGCGGCGGCTGAAATTCATGGCCGGCGAGGCACAGGAGAACGGCCGCCCACTGATCGAGCAGCAGCGCATCCGGGAAAAAATCGCCGCCATCGAGGTGGAGCTGAAGGCGCTGGAGATGACAGTGCTGCACGTGCTGGCCGGCGGCCGCCGCGCCGGGGAATCGCGCCAGGCGGACCCGGCCTCCTCCATCCTGAAGCTGCGCGGCTCGGAGATCGCGCAATCCATCACGGAGCTGATGATGGAAGTCGCCGGCCCCTACGGCCTGGCGGCGCCAGGTGACCCGGATGCGGAAGGCAGCAATGCGCCGGAACTGATGCCCGAATGGGCACGCAGCGCCGCGCCGCTCTATTTCAACTGGCGCAAGCTCTCGATCTTCGGCGGCACGAACGAGATCCAGCGGCAGATCATGGCCAAGGCCTTCATGGGACTCTGACGCATGGATTTCGACCTGACGGAGGAACAGCGGCTGCTGCAGTCCAACCTGCGGCGGTTGTTGGCCGATCACTACGCCTTCAACCGCCGCGCCAACTACCAGACGGAGGCGCCGGGCTGGAGCCGCGCGATGTGGGGCCGCTACGCCGAGCTCGGCCTGCTGGGCCTGCCCTTCGCCGAGGAGGATGGCGGATTCGGCGGTGGCCCGGTGGAGACGATGCTGGTGGCGGAGGCGCTGGGCGAGGTGTTGGCGCTGGAGCCCTGGCTGAGCACCGTCGTGCTCGGCGGCGGGCTGCTGCGCCACGGCGCCGATGCGGCGCTGCGCCAGCGCATGGTGCCCGCCATCGCCGCCGGCGAGGCGCTGCTCGCCTTCGCCCAGGCCGAGCCGCAATCCCGCTACAGCCTGTCCGACATCACCACCACGGCGCGGCGCGACGGCGATGGCTGGGTGCTGGAAGGCCGCAAGAGCGTGGTGCTGCATGGCGACACGGCGGACTGGCTGCTGGTGACCGCGCGCAGCGCCGGGGCGCGGCATGATCGCGGCGGCATCGGCGTCTTCCTGCTGCGCGGCGATGCGCCGGGCGTGCTGCGGCAGGGCTATGCCATGGTCGATGGCCAGCGCGGCGCGGAGATCACCCTCTCCGCCGCCCGGGCCGAGGCTGTGCTGGGCAATGCCGAGGATGGTCTGGCCTTGGTCGAGCGCGTGGTGGATGAGGCGATCGCGGCGCTGGCGGCCGAAGCGGTCGGCACCATGTCCGCCCTGCATGCGATGACGCTGGACTACCTGAAGACGCGCAAGCAGTTCGGCGCGCCGATCGGCAGCTTTCAGGTGCTGCAGCATCGTGCCTCCGACATGATGGTGGCGCTGGAACAGGCGCGCAGCATGGCGATGTACGCGACCATGATGCTGGAGGAACCCGCGGCGGCGCGGCGCGCGGCGCTCTCGGCCGTGAAGGTGCAGATCGGCCGTTCCGCGCGGCTGATCGGCCAGCAGGCGGTGCAGATGCATGGCGGCATCGGCATCGCCACGGAATACGCCGCCGGCCACGCCTTCAAGCGGCTCGCCGCGATCGACACGACCTTCGGTGATGCCGACCACCATCTGCGCGCGCTGGCGGCGGAGGTCTCCGCCGCCGCCTGACGCATTGAGCAAGGAGGAAACAATGAAGAACAGCAGAACAACCTTGACGCGACGCGCTGTGTTGGCCGCGGCGGCCGGCGGTCTTGCCCTGCCAGCCCTGGCCCAACCGCGCGCTGGCTTTCCCAACCGTCCGGTCCGCATCTTCGCCGCCTGGGCGCCCGGCCCCAATGTCTATACGCGCGTGCTGGCGGATCTGGTCGGGCCGAAGCTGGGCCAGCCGGTGGTGATCGAGAACCGCGCCGGCGCCAACGGCACGCTGGCCGCCCGTGCCCTGTCATCGGAGCCGGCGGATGGTCACACGCTGGCGCAGATCCCCGGCTCCGTCTTCCGCGTGCCCTATATGATGCCGCGCATGCCCTATGATCCGGTGGAGGATTTCACCTACATCATCTGCCTCACGGGCTACACTTTCGGCCTGGTCGTGCGCGCGGATTCGCCCCACAGGACCTGGGCGGATTTCCTGGCGGCGAGCAAGCGCCAGCCCGGGCGCATCTCCTACGGCTCGCCCGGCGTCGGCACCGAATCGCATGTGGTGATGGACCGCATCGCGGAGATCGAGAAGGTCGAATGGCTGCATGCGCCGTATCGCGGCGGCAGCGAACTGACCAGCGCGCTGCTCAGCGGCACGATCGATGCGGTGGCAACGGCCAGCCATTGGTCCTCCCTGGTACTGGATGGCCGGCTGCGGCTGCTGAATGTCTGGACGCCGCAGCGCATCGCCCGCTACCCTGATGCGCCGACGCTGAAGGATCTCGGCTACGATATCGTCGCCACATCGCCCTATGGCCTCGCCGGGCCGAAGGGCATGGACCCGGGCGTCGTGAAGGTGCTCCACGACGCCTTCAAGGAAGCGCTCTACCACCCGGACTCCCTCGCCTATCTGCAGGGGCTCGACCAGCCCGTGATGTATATGGACAGCGCGGCCTATGGGGACTTCGCGCGCCAGCAGGTGGTCAAGGAACAGGCCATCGTGCAGCGCCTGAACCTGCGGATCGAATGAGCATGGACACCATGGCGGAGCAGGCGGCACGGCCGCAGGGGCTGGACGCGCTGTTCCGGCCGCGCAGCATCGCGGTGCTGGGCGCTTCGAGCGACCCGCGCAAGATCGGCGGCAGGCCGGTGGACTATCTGCTGCAGGGCGGCTTCACCGGCGCCATCTATCCGGTGAACCCGGCGCAGCCGACGGTCCAGGGCCTGCCCGCCTATCCCAGGCTGGAGGATCTGCCCGTCCCGGCCGACCTCGTCGTCATCGCCCTGCCGGCGCGCATGGCGGAGGAGGCGGTGGAGTCCTGCATCCGCTGCGGCGCCGGCGCCATCCTGATGTTCACCTCCGGCTTCGGGGAGGTGGATGAGGTGGGGCGCGCGCGGCAGGACGCGATGGCGGCGCGCTGCCGGCAGGCCGGCATCCGCATGCTGGGGCCGAACTGCCTCGGCCTGTTCAATCCGGCGGATGGCGTGTTCTGCACCTTCTCGGCGTCCCTGCAGGGCACCTGGCCGAAGCCGGGCGGCATCGCCATCGCCAGCCAGAGCGGCGCCTTCGGCACCTATTGCTACACGCTGCTGCACCAGCGCGGCGCCGGGATCAGCCATTTCGTCGCAACCGGCAACGAGGCGGATGTCGATGTCGCCGCCTGCATCGCCTGGTTCGCCGAGGATCCGGCGACGCAGGTCATCGTCATCTCCATAGAGGGTTGCCGCGACGGTGCGCGGATGCGCGCGGCGCTGGCCCTGGCGTCGGCGCGCGGCAAGCCCGTGGTGGCGATGAAGGTGGGCACCTCCGCGCTCGGGGCTGATGCCGCGGCGTCCCACACCGGCGCGCTTGCCGGCACCGATGCGGCCTATGACTCGGCCTTCGCCGAGGCCGGCGTGCATCGCGCCCAGTCGATCGAGGAAATGGTCGATGTGGCGCTGGCCTGCGCCGCCGGGATCCTGCCGCCGGGCAACCGGCTCGGCGTCATCACGATCTCGGGCGGCGTCGGCGTGCTGCTGGCGGACCATGCGGAGGCTCGTGGGCTGGCCATGCCTGCGCTGCCCGCCGCGGCGCAGTCCCGCATCCTGGAACTGGTGCCCTTCGCCAATCCGCGCAATCCGGTGGATGCCACGGCGCAGGTGGTGAACGACCGAACGCTGCTCGGCCGCATGATCGACATCATGATGGAAGGCGATGGCTTCGACATTGTCATCGCCTTCCTGGCGCTGATGGGGCTGAGTGAGCGGGCGATGGAGACGCTGCGCCCGATGCTTGCCAGGTTGCGGGCCGCGCATCCGGACAAGCTGTTCATCCTGTGCTTCGTCTGCCCGCCAGCGACGCGGCTGGATCTGGAGGCGATGGGCTTCCTGGTGATCGAGGATCCGAGCCGCGCGATGACCGTGGCCGGCGCCCTGGCCCGGTTGCGCGCCCGCCCTGCCCCGCTGCCGGCCGCGCCACTGCCGCCGGCACTGTCCCTGCCGCCCGGCCCGCTGGACGAGGCCGCAGCGAAGCGCCTGCTGGGGGAGGCCGGAATTCCCTTCGCCCCGGAACGTACCGCCCGCAGCGTGATGGAAGCGGTGGCGGCGGCCGAGGCGCTGGGCTTCCCGGTGGCGCTCAAGGTGCTCTCGGTCGATCTCGCGCATAAATCCGACGTCGGCGGCGTGCGGTTGAACCTGCGCGACGCAACGGAGGTCGCGGCCGCCTGGGAAGCGATGATGCGGGAGGTCGCCGCCAAGGCGCCACAGGCCCGGCTGGACGGCGCGCTGGTGGCGCCGATGATCACCGGCGGGGTGGAGACGGTGCTGGGCGTCACCATCGACCCGGTCTTCGGCCCGCTCGTGATGTTCGGCCTCGGCGGTGTCTTCGTCGAGGTGTTCCGCGACGTGGTGTTCCGCCTGACACCGCTGACGCGGGAGGCGGCGCTCGCGCAGTTCCACGGCATTCGCGGCCTGCCGCTGCTGCAGGGCGCGCGCGGCCGTCCACCGATGGATTTGCAGGCTCTGGCGGATGCGCTGGTGGCGCTGGCCGGCTTCGCCCTGCGGCACCGGGATTCGCTGGCCAGCGTCGAGATCAACCCCTTCATCGCGCTGCCGCAAGGCGGCGTCGCGGTGGATGCGGTGATCCTGCGGCGCGAAGCCGGTTGACAGGGCCGGCCCGCCGCCGCAAGGGTCCGCGCCGGGCCGGCCGACATCGGTCAAGGCCGGATGACCGGAAAGCCCATGGAAGACCTCAGCGAGCTTCTCAGCTTCAGCACATCGCAAGGCCCGCCGCCGGAACGGATGCTCCAGATCCTGACCGCGGCGGCGAAGCTGTTCGCCACCCAGGGCTTCGACCGCACCTCGATGCGCGACATCGCGCAGGAATGCGGAATCTCCAAGGCCACGCTGTACCACTACTTCCCGGACAAGGATTCCATCATCCGCCCGATGGTGATGGGCACCACGCGGTCCATCTTCCAGCACGTCTCCGCGCTGGATGATCCGGAACGACCGCCGCTGGAGCGCCTGCGCACGCTGATGGTGGAGACGGCGACCTTCTTCGAGCGCTATCGCTGGGCCTGGATCGCCGGTTCCGCCATCTTCTGGAACGATCCGCAGGTCCGCCGCCGCAAGCAGCGGCTGGAGTGGCGCGACCGGTATGAGACGCTGCTGCGCAGCATCATCGAGGAAGCCATCCGCCGCGGCGACATGCGGCCGATGGATGTGGCGCTGGCCGGGCGGCTGGTGGCCAGCACGCTGAGCTGGCTGCCCCGCTGGTACAACCCGGAGGGTCCGCTGACTGCGCCCGAGATCGCCGACCAGTTCTACGGCATGATCGTCGCCGGCTTCATGCCCCGCCCTGGCTGAACACGCCCCTCTTGCCAAGGTGGCGCGGCTGCGCGCCTAATCGACCGACCGGTCGGTCGACGGCCGAGGCAAGGGAGGTTGTTGATGCCGGAAGCCCCTCATGAAGCACCCGCCGCGGGGCCGCTCGCGGGCCTTCGCGTGCTGGACCTGACGCTGGCCCGCGCCGGTCCGACCTGCGTGCGCCACCTGGCCGACTGGGGCGCGGATGTGATCCGGATCGAGCCGCCGGCGGGGCCGGGCGAGGATGTCGCCGGGCGCCGTCACGGCGCCGATTTCCAGAACCTGCACCGCAACAAGCGCGCCATCCAGCTCGACCTGAAAAGCCCCGCAGGCCACGCCGCCTTCCTGCGCCTGCTGCGGGATGCCGATGTGGTGGTGGAAAACATGCGGCCCGCCGTGAAGCGGCGCCTGCGCATCGCCTGGCCGGATGTCCATGCCGTCAATCCGCGCATCGTCTATGGCAGCATCAGCGGCTTCGGCCAGGACGGCCCCTATGCCGATCGCGCCGGTGTGGACCAGATCGCGCAGGGGATGAGCGGCCTGATGTCGATCACCGGCCTGCCGGGCCAGGGACCGGTGCGGGCCGGCATCGCGGTGGCGGACCTCACCGCCGGCAACCTGCTTGCGCTCGGCATCATAATGGCGCTGTTCGAACGCACGCGGACGGGGCTGGGCCGCTGGGTCACCACCTCGCTGCTGCAGGCGCAGGTCTTCATGCTGGATTTCCAGGCGGCGCGCTGGCTGGTGGACCAGGAGGTGGCCGGCCAGGCGGGCAACGACCACCCGACCGGCATCCCGACCGGCGTCTTCCCCACCCGCGACGGCCACATCAACATCGCCGCCAGTTCCAGCCGCCTGTTCACCCGCTTCTGCGCCGCCATCGGCCGGCCCGACTGGGCGGAGAAGCCTGGCTGGACAACGCAGGCCGGCCGCAGCGCCGATCGCCTGGCCATCAACGCCGCCATCGCGGAGGTGACGCGCACCCAGCCCGCCGCGCATTGGATCGAGCTGTTCGAGGAAGCCGGCATTCCCTGCGGGCCGATCTACGCCATCGACCAGGTCTTCGCCGATCCGCAGGTGCAGCATCTCGGCCTGGCGATGCCGATGCAGAGCCCGGCGCTCGGGCGCGTCGATGTGGTGAGCTCGGCGCTCGACGTCTCGGGCCATGCGCGCGCCGTCCGGCGGCCGACGCCCGAGGCCGGCGAACATACGCGGGAGGTGCTGCGCGAGGCCGGGCTGAGCGAGGCCGAGATCGATGCCGTGACCGGAGCCGCGCCATGAAGCGCTTCACCGATCTCGGTACGCCGCGCGCCTTCGCGGAGGGGCGGATGCTGGCGGCGCAGGCCGGCGGCATCGGCCTGGTCACCTTCAACCAGCCGGAGAAGCGCAACGCCATCTCCGTCGAGATGTGGCAGGGGCTGGCAGAGATTCTGCAGGGCATGGAAGCGGATCCCGCGGTGCGCGTCGTCATCCTCACCGGCGCCGGCGACCAGGCCTTCGTCTCCGGCGCCGATATCAGCCAGTTCGACAAGCAGCGCGGCGACCATGCGGCGCAGCGGGACTATGCGGCGCGCATCCAGACGGGCCGCGATGCGCTGCGCCGCTTCGGCAAGCCGATGATCGCGGCGATCCGCGGCTACTGCCTGGGCGGCGGGCTGGCCATCGCCATGGCGGCGGATCTGCGCCTGGCCGGCAGCGGCAGCCGCTTCGGCATCCCCGCCGCGCGGCTCGGCATCGCCTATGGCTTCGAGGGGCTGCGCCTGCTGGTCTCCCTGATCGGCCCGGCCCGCGCCCGCATGCTGTTGCTCAGCACGCGCCGCATCGGGGCGGAGGAGGCGGAGCGGATCGGCCTGATCAACCAGGTCGTGCCCGATGATGCGCTGGAGGCGGAGGCGCTGGCCCTGGCAGCCGAGATCGCCCAGAACGCGCCGCTGGCCATCCAGGCGGCCCGGCTCGGCATTGCGGCGGTGCTGCAGGACCCGGCGCAGCGCGACCTGGCGCGGCTGGAGGCCTTGGCCGCCACCTGCGCCGACAGCGCGGATTACCGCGAAGGCCGCACCGCCTTCATGGAGAAGCGCCTGCCACGCTTCACCGGGTGCTGAGCCGATGGAGCGCGAGGAGGCCGCCACGCTGCTGGACCGGCTGGACCGCGAGGCCGCGCGCTGGTCCACGCCCTGCGGCGAGGGGGTGATGATCTGGCGCGGCTGGGGCGAAGGGCCGCCCTTGCTGCTGCTGCATGGCTGGGGCGGGTCCTGGATGCACTGGGCGCGCAACATCCCGGTTCTCGCGCGACGCCATCGCCTGCTGGTGCCGGATCTGCCCGGCATGGGGGATTCGGACCTGGCGCCGCCCGGCACGCTGCATGCGGGCCTTGCGGCGATGCTGGGCCAGGGGCTGCGGCGGATCCTCGGTGCCGATGCGCGTTATGCGGTCGTCGGCTTCTCCTTCGGTGGCGCGCTCGCCGTGCTGCTGGCGGCGGCGGAGCGGGAGGCCGTGCACCGCCTGGTGCTCGCGGCGCCCGGTGGGCTCGGCGCGTTCACCCCGCGGCCAACGCGGCGCCTGCGCGGATTGCCGCCGGAAGCCCGCGCCGAGGCGCTGCGCGCGAACATCCTGAGCCTGATGCTGGCGGATCCCGATTCCGTGGATGGGCTGGCGATGGAGATCGAGGACCGCAACGCCAGCAGGCTGCGCGCCACGCCGCTGCCGCGCGAGGGACTTGACCTCGGCGCCGCTCTGCCACGCCTTGCGGTGGCGCCGCTGGTGGTCTGGGGCAGCCGCGACAATTTCTGCGCGGACATGCTGCCGGAGCGGATGACGCGGCTGCATGCGCTGCGCCCCGATGCCCGGATTCACCTGCTGGATGGCGCCGGGCATTGGGTGGCGCATGAGGCCGCGGCGGATTTCGACGCGCTGCTGCTGAGCCTGCCGCAGATCGCTTGACCGCTGCCGGAACCCGGGTTTAGCGTTTCGACCGACCGGCCGGTCGAAGCGTCGTCAAGGACGCCGGGTCGGTGGAGGAACGCGCCGATGCGCGCCTGGGCGCCTTCGGCCATGCCAGGGAGGAAGCCATGATCACACGTCGTCTGCTGACAGGTACCGCGCTGTCGCTCGCCGCCACCGCTACGGCCCGTGCGGATCCCGCCTGGCCGACGCGGACGATCCGCATGCTGGTCGGTTCCGCCGCGGGCGGATCACAGGACCTGACGGCGCGGCTCGTCGCCCCCGGCATCTCTGCCCGCCTCGGCCAGAATGTGGTGGTCGAGAACAAGGGCGGTGGTGCCGGCATGCTGACCTTCGAACCGGTCGCCCGCGCCACGGCCGATGGCTACACCATCTGCACCGGGAACATGGGCTCGTTGATCATCAACACGATCACCGAGCCGAGCCTGCCGATCAAGCCGATGGACGACCTCGCGCCGGTCTCGCTGGTGGCGGATGTGATGACGGTGCTGGTGGTGCCGGCAAGCCGCCCCTGGCGCAGCGTGGCGGACCTTGTGGCGGCGGCACGGGCCCGGCCGGGTCAGCTGTCCTGGGCGCATCCCGGCGTCGGTTCCAGCCCCTGGCTCGCCGGGTTGCTGCTGGATAAGGATGCGGGGATCGAGACCATCCAGATACCCTACCGCGGCGGCGCGCCGGCGCTGGTCGATGTGATGGCCGGCCGCATCGATTTCTGCTTCGCCACCACGCCAACCGCATTGCCGCAGATCCGCGATGGTACCCTGCGCGCCCTGGCGGCGCCGACGCCGGAGCGGCTGGCATTGCTGCCGGATGTAGCGACGATGCAGCAGCAGGGCTTCCGCGACTTCGTGGTCAGCGGCTGGTTTGGCATCATGACAACGAAGGGCACGCCGCCGGCGGTGATCGAGAAGCTGAACCGCGCGATCAACGCCACCACCGCCGACCCTTCCGTGGTCGCGACCTTCGAGCGCGAGGGCATGGCCCCGCTGCACAGCACGGCCGAGGAGTTCGCGCGGCGCGGCGCGGCGGAACGGGCGAAATGGGCGCCGATCGCACTGGCGGCGATTGAGCGCAGTCGCCGCTGAGGCGTGGCCCTGCGCACGCGGCATGGGGGTCGGGGTGAGGCGGTCGTATCCGCGCACCCCAACCTCCGCTCCAGGCCCCCGGCCGGCGCCAGGCCGAAGGGCGTTGCCCTGCCGGGCCGTCCCGCCACGGCACAACCAGTCCTAGTGTTCTCTATTGGAGCAACACTGTGGCCAGAGCGCAGGAGGCTGCGGCGCCGAGATCCGGCGACCGCAAACCTCCTGCGACCTGCGGCAGCCTCAGCGGGTGGTGCGGCGCACCGCGGCGGGCTCGTTCCGCTCATCGGCGCGGGCCGTATAGGTCAAGTCGCGGCGCATCGCCCACAGCGCGTTCTGCAGGTACAGCGGCACCAGCGCGACGTCATCGATCGCGGCCAGGCTCGCCTGCTGCAGCAGGCGGTCGCGCTTCGCATCATCCATCTCGCGCTCCGCCTCGCCGGTCAGGCGATCCACCTCCGCATTGCTGTAATGGGTGCGGTTGGCGGCGCCGTGGCCACGCTCGCGGTCTCGACTGCGCAGCACCGAATTCAGCAGGACGGAGGCATCGCCGGTGGAATTGCCCCAGGTCAGCAGCGCCGCCGGAAACTCCCGACGCGTGGCGCGGCCTATGAAGGTGGCATAGGGCTGCGCCTCCACCGTGGTGCGGATGCCGATGCGGGTCCACATCTGGCCGATCGCCTGCACGACGCGCGAATCATTCATGTAGCGGTCGTTGGACCCCGCAAGCGTCATCTGGAAGCCCTGCGGGTAGCCGGCCTCGGCCAGCAGGCGGCGCGCGGCTTCGGGATCCGCCGCCGGAACCGGATGGTTGTCGATATGGCTGAAGGCACCGGGCGGCATGAACTGGCCGGTGGCGAGCGCGGCCTTCTGCATCACGCGGTCCACGATCATCCGCCGGTCGATTGCCAGCGACAGCGCCTGCCGCACGCGGCGATCCGCCAGCGGGTTGCGCGCCAGCGCGCCGCCATCCGCCGCGGCCATCTGCGGCACCGGCGGTGTACGCTCCGCATCCAGTGTGATGTACATGACGCGCAGGCTCGTCGTCTCCGCCACGCGGAAGCGGCTGTCGGCGCGCAGGCGGTCGAGATCCGCCGTCGGGATCTGGTCGATGAAATCGACATCCCCGGCCAGCAGCGCCGCGGTGCGCGCGCCGTCATTCGAGATCATGCGGTAGTTCACGCTGGCCCATTCGGGCTTCTCGCCCCAATAGCCCTCATTCCGCGCCACCTGCAGCCGGTCGCCGGGCGTGTAGCTGCCGAAGCGGAACGGGCCGGTGCCAATGGCGACGCGGCCGCTGTTGAAATCGGCCGTCGTCGCATCCGCATGCAGGCTTCGGCCGAGCATCGGTACCTGGCTGAGATAGACCGGAAGCAGCGGCGCAGGGGCGCGCGTGTACAGGCGGATCGTGCGGGCATCCACCACCTCCACCCGGCTGACCGGGCGGACATGGGTGGTGAAGGATGCGCCGGGGCCGGTGATGGTGGGGATGCGTGCCAGCGTGAAGGCCACGTCATCGGCGGTGAAGGGCGTGCCGTCATGGAAGCGGATCCCCTCCCGCAGCCGGAATTCCCAGCCTTCCTCGCCCATGGCGCGCCAGCTCTCGGCCAGCCCCGGGCGCAGCTGCGCCTGCGCATCGGTCATCAGCAGCGTGTCGAACAGCATCTGCGAGACTTCGCTGTTGCTGCGCAGCAGATGGTAATGCGGATCGATGGAGGATACTGGCGAGCCGACGCCCATGGTGAGCGTCTGCGCGGCGGCCAGCCCGACCCCGAGCGGCACTGCCGCCAGCCCTGCGACGATCCGGCGCAGGGCACCGAGGCCCTTCCTGCGACGAGCATGTTGGAGCATCTGCAGTTTCCTCCCACGGCGCCGTTCCGGCGCTCATCCATACCGACCGATCGGTTGGTTGCCGGAGACTATGCGCGTGCCGCGGCTGCCGCAAGCCGTCACGGCGCGCGGCCTGGCGACTTGCGTCGCCGGGCGTGATGGCGCTATGCGGTCCGGGACCGACCGCTCGGTTGGTCCGAATGCGGCGCCGGTGAAGGAGCGTCGCCGGAACGGGGAAGGAACATCAACATGACCGCGCAGGACCGCAACCGGGACAAGGGCGACCTCGGCCGCCGCGGCGCTTTCGCCGCCGCCGTCACGCTCGCCACCGCAGCCCTGCTGCCGCGCGGTGGCCTGGCGCAATCCTACCCCACGCGGCCGCTCCGCATGATCGTGCCCTTCGTGCCGGGCGGCGGCGCGGACCTGACGGCGCGCTTCGTGGCGGAACCGCTGGGCGCGGAGCTGGGCCAGACCGTGGTGGTGGAGAATCGCGGCGGCGCCGGCGGCACCATCGGCACCGCCGCGGTGGCGCAGGCACCCGCGGATGGCTACACGCTGCTCTACGGCACGCCGGGGCCTCTGGTCACCAATCGCTTCCTGATGGCCAACCTGCCCTATGACCCGGACCGCGACTTCGCCCCGGTCAGCCTGCTGACGCAGGGCGCCTACCTGATGGTGGTGAACAAGGACGTCCCGGCCCGCAGCGTGGCGGAACTGATCGCGCTGGCCAAGGCGCGGCCCGGGGAGCTCACTTTCGCCAGTTCCGGCATCGGCGCGGGCAGCCATCTTTCGGGTGAATTGCTGTGCATGCAGGCCGGAATCCGCATGTCGCACGTACCCTATCGCGGCACCGGCCTGGCGCTGCAGGATGTGGCGGCCGGGCGGGTCGATATCTCGATCGACACCTACGGGCCGATGATCCCGCTGATCGAGGCCGGCAATCTGCGCCCCATCGCCGTGACCAGCGCCCGCCGTTCGCCCGACCTGCCGGAGGTTCCAACGGTGGCGGAGACGCTCCCGGGCTTCGAGGTCACGGTGATGAACTATGTCTGCGTCCGTTCCGGCACGCCGCGGCCCATTATCCAGCGGCTGAACCAGGCCTTGGTGAAGGTGCTTGCAGACCCGGCGCTGCGTGAGAGAATGCGGGCGGCCGGCGCATCTCCGCCGGTTTCGAGCACGCCGGAGGAACTGGGTGGCCTACTCCGAAACGAAGTCGCGAAGTGGGGCGAAGTCATCCGCCGCGTCGGCATCACGCCGCGCTAGCCCGCGCAAGCGCGAGGTCGCGCCGCCCCCGCCAGTGGACGACCTGGCGGGCCTGCTGGGGCTAGACGGCAATGGGGAGGTGCCGAGCGGCCGCATCATCCAGATCTACGAGGTGGCCTGCCGGCAATTCGCCCAACGGGGGTTCGATGGCGTCTCCATGCGCGACATCGCGGCGGAGTGCGGAATCTCCAAGGCCACGCTGTACCACTACTTCCCGGACAAGGATTCGATCCTGCGGCCGCTGGCCATGGGCGCGACCAAATCGATCTACCTGCATGTCGCGCGTCATGATGATGCCACGCTGCCGGCCGTGGACCGGCTGCGGCGCTTCATCGTGGAGACGGCAACCTTCTTCGAGGCCTTCCGCTGGGCCTGGATCGCGGGCTCCACCGCCTTCTGGTCGGACCCGGAAGCGCGGGCACGCAAGGAACGCGTCGCCTGGCGCGACCGCTACGAGCAGTTGCTGCGGGACATCCTGCAGGCGGGCATCGATTCGGGCGAGTTGAAGATCGGCGACGTGAAGATCGCCGGCCGGCTGGTGCTCGGTACCATCAACTGGATGCCGCGCTGGTACAACCCGGCCGGGCCATTGAAGGCGCCCGAGATCGCGGGCCAGTTCTGCAACCTGCTGCTGGACGGCCTGCGCGCGGCGCCACCCGCCAAGGCCGTTCGCCAGAGGAAGAAGGCCGTAGAGTAGTCCTCGCATTTTCGCCACTTGCGCCCTGGCTGGCCTGCGCATAGCCTCCCGACCGATCGGTCGGCTGCCGAGCCAGGAGGAACCAACGCCATGTCGTCGGATGTCGTGAAGCTGGAAGTCTCGGACTACGTGGCAGTGGCAACGCTGAACCGGCCGCCGGTCAACGCGGTGAACGCCGAGATGCGCAACCGCATCATCGAGATCTTCGACGAGGTGACGGACCGCGACGACATCCGCGTGGTGGTGCTCACCGGCCAGGGCCGGATCTTCTGCGCCGGCGCCGACCTGAAGCAGCGGCCCGACCCGAGCAAGGCCGGCACCTTCTGGCACCACAACCGCATCACGCGGGAGACGGGGAACGCCATCAAGGAATGCGCGAAGCCGGTGATCGCGGCGGTGAATGGCGCGGCGCTCGGCGCGGGCTTCGGGCTGATGGCCGCCTGCGACATCATGCTGGCCTCCGACACCGCGGTGTTCGGCATGCCGGAGATCGATGTCGGCCTGGCCGGCGGCGCCGCAATGATCAACGAGCTCTTCGGCAAATCCTATGCGCGCCGCCTGATGTTCACCGGGGACCGGCTGCCGGCCAGCGAGTTGTACCGCCTCGGCGTCATCGATTCCGTCTGGCCGGTGGAGGAGCTGATGACCGCCGCCATGGCGATGGCCACGCGCATCGCGCAGAAAAGCCCGCTCGGCATCAAGTACGCCAAGAACAGCTGCAACATGGTGGAGCTGATGCCGGCGAAGGACGCCTATCGCTTCGAGCAGAACTTCACCTACGAGCTGGCGAAGACGGAGGATGCGAAGGAGGCCCGCGCTGCCCAGCTCGAGAAGCGCAAGCCCGTCTTCAAGGGCCGCTGAGATGGAAGTGGACTACGCGGCCTTCCGGCGCGAGGTGACGGAATTCGCGCGGACGCGCTGCCCGCCCGAGATCCGCGCCGTCGTCGCCACCTATCGCAAGCTGTCGCGCAAGATCTGGCAGCCCTGGCAGCAGATCCTGCATGCGCATGGCTGGGGTGCGCCGAGCTGGCCGAAGCGGTTCGGCGGCACCGGCTGGGACCCGCAACAGCGGCACATCTTCGACGAGGTGATGGCGGAGAATGATTGCCCGCCGCAGTACCATCACGGGCTGCGCCATATCGGCCCCGTCATCATCGAATTCGGCACGCCGGAACAGCAGGCGCGCTTCCTGCCCGGCATCCTCAGCGGCGAGGATTGGTGGTGCCAGGGCTATTCCGAACCCGGCGCCGGATCGGACCTTGCCTCGCTGCGCACCGCGGCGCGACGCGAGGGCGATGACTACATCGTGGACGGCCAGAAGACCTGGACCTCCCACGCGCATGAGTCGGACTGGATGTACACGCTGGTCCGCACCGCCAAGGAGGCGAAGAAGCAGCAAGGCATCACCATGCTGCTGATCCCGCTGGACTCGCCCGGCATCACCATCCGGCCGATCCGTACCATTGATGGCTGGCACCATGTGAACGAGGTGTTCCTCGACAAGGTGCGCGTGCCCGTCGCCAACCGCATCGGCGAGGAAGGCGAGGGTTGGACCTATGGCAAGTTCCTGCTGGAACGCGAGCGCCTCGGCGGCGCCAATGTCGCGCCGGCGCTGAAGAACCTGGAACGCACGCGCGAACTGGTCGCACAGGAACTGACCGGCGAAACGCATCGTGCGAAGCGGGCGGCGCTGGAGCTGCGGCTGCTGCTGGCGGAGGCGGAGCTGCGCGGGGCGCTGGCGCTGGGCAAGGAAGCGGTGGCGGCGGTGATGGAAGGCCGGCCGCTCGGCCTGCTGCCTTCCGTGCTCAAGCTCTCCACCAGCGTCACGCATCAGCATGTGGCGGAGGTGGCGATGGATGCCGTCGGCGAACGCCTGGCGCCGCGCTTCCGCCGCATCGATGGCAGCGGGCCGAATGCCGAAGCGCCCGGCATCGAATGGGTGCAGAACTACATGTATATGCGTGTGCGCACGATCTATGGCGGCAGCAGCGAGGTGCAGAAGAACGTGATCGCCAAGCAGCTTTTCGGATCCTGACGCCATGCCCTTCACCGCGAGTCCGCTGGTCGGCGGCGATGCCTATGAGATGGCGCAACGCCTGGCGCTGGAGGCTGATGCGGAACTTTCCGCCCTGTCCGAGGCGGGCGAGCAGGCGGCCTGCCTGCGCCGGCATTGGGATGCGATCGCCGGCCTCGGCTGGATGGCGACCATGGTCGCGGAGGATGCGGGCGGCGCCGGCGGCGACCTGTCCGATGTCGCGGCGCTGGCCTGTGGTGCCGGGCGCGGCGGGCTGCCGCTGCCCATCGCGACGGCCTGCGTCGTGACCCCTGCCCTGCTGGCCGCCGCGAGTGCGCGCGACATGCTCGCACAGGTGGCGGAGGGATCGGCGCGGATCTGCTTGATCCTGCCCGATGCCGCGCAGGATCCCGGCGCGGCCGGGCTGCGCTTCGACCGGACGCTGGAAGGCGGCGTTGTGGGCGTGGAGACACCGCCGGATCCCACGCATCTGTTGCTGGCCACAGCCGCCGGCGAACTCCTGCTGCTGCCGGTCGACTCGTCCGGCATCACCCAGAACCTGTCGCTGCGGATCGACGGGCGGCTCGCCGCCGATTGGCATTGCGCGGGCGTGGCGGTGGCGCCGGATCAGGTGCTGGCGCGCGGCATCGCCGATCACGTGGCGCGTGCGCGCGACCTCGGGGCGCTGCTGACCTGCATCGAGGGTGTCTCCGCCATGGGCGCGATCATCGAGCAGACAATCGCCTTTCTCTCCGATCGCGTACAGTTCAACGCGCCGCTCGCCTCCTACCAGGCACTGCGGCATCGCGTGGCGGAGATGTATGTGGAGTATGAGAACCTGCGGGGGCTGGTGGCGCATGCGCTGCGTGAGGCAGCGGCGGCGGATGCGCTGCCCTGGCGCGACATCGCCTTCGCCAAGCTGCGGCTCGGCGAGGCCGGGCGTCTGGTGGCGCATGAGACCATCCAGATGCATGGCGGCATGGGTCTGACTGAAGGTGTCGCCGCCATCCGCCTGGCACGCCGCGTGATGATGGCGGAGTTCGAATTCGGCGACCGCAGCTTCCAGGCGAGCCGCCTGCTGGCGCAGGCCGCGTGACGGAGGCCGGGATGCACCCGCTGGAGAAGATGTTTCGCCCCGCCTCGGTCGCGGTGATCGGCGCCTCGAACGACCCGGACAAGCTGGGCGGTCGCACGCTGCTGCATCTGCGGGAACTCGGCTATCGTGGCCGCATCTATCCGATCAACGTCACCTCGAAGCAGGTCCAGGGCCTGCCCGCCTGGCCAAGCGTGCGCGACCTGCCGGAAGTGCCGGACTCGGCATTGATGCTGCTGCCCGCTCCGCTGGTGGAGCCGGCGCTGGAGGATTGTGCGGCGAAGGGCATCCTGCATGTGCAGGTGTTGTCCTCCGGCTTTGCCGAGGAAGGCGCCGAGGGGGCCGCGATGCAGGACCGCGTGGCGGCGCTGGCGCGCCGGCATGGCATGCGGATCACGGGCCCGAATGCGCTGGGCAGCATCAGCCCGCCGGATGGTTTCTTCGGCACCTTCTCCTCCCTGCTCGCCACCGCGCAGCCGGGGCCGGGCGTGATCGGCGTCGCCACGCAGAGTGGCGCCTATGGCAGCCACATCTACGCCGCGGCCCATCTGCGCGGCATCGGCATCAGCCGCGCTATCGCCACGGGCAACGAGGCCGATATCGATGTGGCCGCGGCCATCGACTACCTGGCGGAGGATGCGGGCACGCGGGTGATCTGCGCCTCGCTCGAGGGCTGCAAGGATGGTGCGGCGCTGCGGCGCGCGCTACTGAAGGCAGCTGCGGCACGCAAGCCGGTGATCGTCATGAAGGTTGGCACCACGGAGGTCGGCGCCGCGGCGGCCGCGACGCATACCGGATCGCTGGCCGGGGAGGATCGCATCTTCAGCGCGGTGTTCCGCGAATGCGGCGCCTATCGCACCCAGTCGATCGAGGAGATGATCGACATCGCCTATCTCTGCGCCATCGCGCCGCTGCCGCCGAATGATGCGGTGGGCGTGCTGACCGTCTCCGGCGGCATCGGCGTGCTGATGGCCGATGCCTGCATCGAGGCAGGGCTGGCCGTGCCACCGATGCCCGATGCGACCATGGCGCGCATCCGGGAGATCCAGCCTGTGGCGGGCGGCCGCAACCCGATCGACACGACCGCGCAGATCAATGGCCGCATGCATGTATTCGAGGCGATCAGCCAGGAGATGCTGCGCGGCGCGGAACTGGGCAGCTTCCTGTTCTATCTCGCGCATCTCGGCCGCAACGTCCCGCGCTTCCCGCCGCTGGAGCAGACCTTGACCAGGTTGCGGCAGGCGGCGCCGGACCGGCTCGTGGTCGCGGTGATGACCTCGGTCGAGGAGATCCGCGCCAGGCTGGAGGCGCTGGGTGTGCCCGTCTTCGAGGATCCGACGCGCGCTGTGAAGGCCGTGACCGGCGCCGCACGGCTGCAGGCACTGCAGCAGGCGGCGGCCGCTGCACCGGAGAAGACCATGACGATGGCGCCGCGGCGGATCATCGCGGGGAACGAGGCCGCGGCAAAGGCGCTGCTGGCCGGGATCGGCGTGCCGGTGCTGCCCGAACACGCCTGCGGCTATGCCGATCAGGCCGTGCGCGCGGCGGAGGCGGTGGGTTTTCCCGTGGTGATGAAGATCCTGTCGGATGACATCGCCCACAAGACCGAGATCGGCGGCGTGCTGCTGGACGTGGCGGATGCGACCGCGGTGCAGCAGGGTTTCGGCACGCTGATGGACCGCGCCCGCCTCGCCTGCCCGGAAGCAAAGCTCGATGGCGTCCTGGTCGCGCCGATGGTGCGCGGCGGCGTCGAGACGATCATCGGCGTTCAGCGGGACCCGATCTTCGGACCGATGGTGATGTTCGGCCTTGGCGGCGTCTCGGTGGAACTGTTTCGCGACGTGGCCTTCGCCTCCGCACCGTTGAGTGCCGCCCGGGCGGCGGCGCTTGTGCAATCCGTTCAGGGAAGTCGGCTTCTGGACGGCTGGCGCGGCGCGCCGGCGCTGGACAAGGCGGAGCTGATTGCCGCGCTATGCACGGTTTCAGCCCTCGCCGCGGCGCAGACGGACATCGACAGTATCGAGATCAATCCCTTCCTGGTGAGGGCGCAGGGGAGTGTGGCGCTGGATGCCCTGGTGCAGCTGCGCGCGCCGCAAGTCCAGCCTTCAACGCCGGCAACGATATTCTGACGCGCCGATTGATTCGGGCCGGCTCCTGCGCCTCTTCCGTCAATGGGACGCCCTCCGGCGCCTCGCGCTTCGTCTGGCTGCAACAGCAGCATGTTCGTAAGCTTGTCGACGAGGCCCCTGGCGCGCGGGCGTGACGGTGAGGTCCTGCCTGGATCCGGAATTTCACCCACCGCTGGGACCGCCGGCCTCGATCGACGATCCCGTCGCCTGGCGCAGCACCGTTTCCGCCACGATGCCGCGTAGCCAGGCGAGCCCGGCGTCACCATCCACCGCCTTGAGCCACGCCATGTCGAGACGATGCAGACGCTCCGGAAGAGGAGATGGCAGGATGTGCAGGCGCAGTGCCTTCGCGAAAGGGGCCACGGCACCCAGCGGCAGGGTGGTTATCAGGTCGGTCGCCGCGACGAGATGCAGTGCCGCCATGAAGTGGGGCACCGTCACGGCGATCCGCCGGCTCAATCCCTGCGCCTCCAGCGCCTGGTCCATCCAGCTCCGGCGCTCCGGGAAGGAGGAGATGCGGATGTGGCGGTGGGTGAGAAAGGCGGCCATGTCGAAGCGATGCTTCGCGTCCCAGCACCGCCGCGCCAGCACGCAGACATGCGGATCCTGCCTCAGGCTCTGCCGATGGCAACGTTGTGGCACCTCGTCGATCTGGCCAAGCGCCATATCCGCCCGGCCCTCATCCAGCAGCCGGGGCAACACCGGGCCATCCTGGCTCTGGCCGCGTGGGAGGTGGATCGCTTCCAGCGAAACCCCCGGGGCGGATCTGTCGAGCGTCTGGAGCACCAAAGGCAGCAGCGTCGCGGACACATAGTCGTTCATGCCAATGCGAAAGTGCCGCGCGCTGTACTCCGGACGAAAGGGCTCCGGCGGAAGGACGGCTCTCTCCAAAGCCGCAAGGGCCGCCACAGCAGCCTGGCACAATTCGGTGCCGCGCGGTGTGGGCACCAGAACGCCCGGCCCCCGCACGAAGAGCTGGTCCGCAAAGGCGAGGCGAAGACGCTGCAGCGCATGGCTCATCGCCGGCTGGGAAAGGCCGATCATGCGGCCGGCCGCGGTTATGCCGCGACATTGCCACAGCGCGTTCAGCGCCTTCAGCAGGTTGAGGTCCAGCGCCAGGAGCGACCGGACAGGAGGTGGTTCATTCATCCGCTGCATGCTCCGCATATCTAGCATCGATTTGACGGATTGCGCCAAGCCGATGACAGTTTCGCCAGGATCGAGGAGATGCCCACGATGACAGAGATCTGGCGCCGAATGCTGCTCGCGGCCGGCCTCGCCTCCCTGGCGGCCGTGACCGCCGGCCCGGGCCGGGCCGAGACCTTGTCCATCGGCATGGCCGGCGCCGTGACCTCGGTGGATCCGCATTTCCACAATGCCTCGCCCAACAACAGCATCGCCATGCAGATCTTCGATCGGCTGGTGGAGCGCGCCGCGGATGGCAGCCTGGCGCCGGGCCTGTCCGAGTCCTGGCGGCCGGTCTCGGAAACGGTGTGGGAATTCCGCCTGCGACCTGGCGTGACCTGGCATGATGGAAGCCCCCTGACCGCCGACGACATCGCCTTCAGCTTCACGCGCGCGCGCAACGTGCCGAACAGCCCCGGCGGCTTCGGCGGATTCCTGCGCAGTGTCGCCAGTGTCACCGGCATCGACGCGACGACGCTGCGGATCGAGACGAACGGCCCCGCGCCGGGCCTGCCGGGCGACCTCGTCAATGTCGCGGTGATCGCGCGCCATGTCGGCAGCGATGCGACGACCGCGGATTACAATGCCGGCCGTGCCGCCATCGGCACCGGCGCCTTCCGCCTGCGTGCATTCCGGCCCGGCGAGCGCGTGGAGCTGGAGCGCAACCCGGCGTGGTGGGGCACGCCACCGGCCTGGGATGCGGCGACCTACCGCATGATGCCGAATGCCGGGGGCCGCACCGCCGCGCTGCTGGCCGGCGATGTGGATATGGTCGAGATGCCCGGCGCTTCCGACCTGCCGCGGCTGCGTGGCTCGGCGGACCTCACGGTGGTCAGCGCCCCGGGCCTGCGCGTGATCTATCTGGCGCCGCAGCATGGCGCGGCGGTGCCGGCGCCCTTCGTCACGGCGGCGGATGGCGGTCACTTGGCCGGCAACCCCCTGGCGCGGCAGGAGGTGCGGCAGGCGCTGTCGCTTGCCATCAATCGCGGCGGCCTTGCCGAGCGCGTGCTGCAAGGCACCGCGGTGCAGACGGCACAGATTCTGCCGCTGGGCACCTTCTCGGCGGTGCCGGCGTTGACCGTCGATGCGCCCGCGCCGGATCGGGCCCGGACGCTGCTCGCCGCCGCCGGCTATCCGAACGGCTTCCGCCTGACCCTGCATGTGCCAACCGACCGCTACCCCGGCGCCACGGCGGTGGCGCAGGCGGTCGCGCAGATGTGGACGCGCATCGGCGTGCGCACCAGCGTCGCCTCCCTGCCATGGAGCGCCTATGCGGCGCAGCGCGGCAGCTTCGCGATCCACCTCGTGGGCCTCGGCAATGCGACCTTTGACGCCACCTCGATGCTGGTGAATGTGCTCGGCACGCCGGATCGCGCGCGCAACATCGGGGCCGGGAACACCACCGGCTATGGCAATGCCGAGCTCGACAGCCTCGTCGCGCGTGCCGCCGGCACCTTCGACAACGCAGCGCGGGAGGAGATGCTGCGGGAGGCCACGCGCCTGGCCATCGCCGATGGCGCCATCATCCCGCTCTACCACCAGACCAATATCTGGGCGCTGCGCCGCGGCCTGGCCTATGAGCCGCGCCTGGACGAGCGGACGCTCGCCAAGGAAGTCAGGCGGACGGGGCAGTGAGCACCATCCAGGAAACGGGCGGAAGCACGATGGAACTGGCCTTTCCCAGCAACGGCTGGACGGATGTGGACCCGCGCGCAGCGGGATTCGACCCTGCCGCATTGGCGCGGTTCACGGAATCACTGGAGGCGCTGACGACGACGTCCTTCATGATCGTCGCGCGCGGCCGCGTGGCCTATCGCTACGGCGACGTGTCGGAAGTCAGCTACCTCGCCTCGACGCGCAAGAGCATCCTGGCGCTGCTCTACGGCCCGCATGTGGCCGCCGGCCGCATCGACCTCTCGCTGACGCTGGAACAGCTCGGCGTCGACGATGTGAAGGGTCTGTTGCCGCAGGAAAGGCAGGCGACGATCCGCGACATCCTGACCAGCCGCTCGGGCGTCTACTATCCGGCGGGCAGCCCAGGCGGCGACGATGCGGGCACGCCGCAACGCGGCAGTCACTTGCCCGGCACGCGCTTCCATTACAACAATTGGGATTTCAATGTCGCTGGCGCGATCTTCGAGCAGCTCACCGGCCTTGCCGTGCATGATGCGCTGCGCGACCAGCTCGCCGTCCCGCTCGGCTTCGAGGATTTCGACCGCGGTCGCCAACGCATGCTGGGCTATCCTGACCGCTCGCGCTTCCTTGCCTACCACATGTTTCTCTCCGGCCGCGACATGGCGCGGGTCGGGCTGCTGACGTTGCGTGGCGGGCGCTGGAACGGCAAGCAGGTCGTGCCGGAATCCTGGGTGCGGGAGAGCGTCACACCGCATGTCCGGCCAGAGGACATGCAGGGACGTTTCGCCGATCGCGGGCTGGGCTACGGCTATTATTGGTGGTTGCCGATGCAGTCCCGGGCGCCGGAATGGGAAGGCGCCTTCCTCGCTTCGGGCCACTACGGCCAGTTCATCCTGGGCCTGCCGCGGCTTGACCTGCTGCTGGTGCATCGCAGGGCGATCAGCGACGATCGCGCGATGCGGCGCAATGCCGGCATCGATCTCGGCGACCTGCCTTCCGTCTCCAGCACGCAGATGGTGGAACTCGGCCAGGCCGTGCTGGACGCCAGGGTGTGAAGCCGCGGATCGCCAGGTGTGAGCACCATGGCGGTGGGCTTCGGCATCCTGATCGTGCTTCTGATACTGGCCGCGCGCGGCCAGGACGCGACCGGCGTACCAGCACCCCCTGCATGCGCGAAAGCGATTGATGGACACCATTCAGACGGACCGTTTAATCCTGAGGAATTTCAGGACGACGGATGCCGCCGGTCTGCTGGCGTATCTCCACGAGCCAAGGGCGGGCTGCTTTCTGTCCGAGAAGCTTGAGGATCTGGCAGCCGCGGAAGCGGAAGCGGAGCGGCGGGCCGCAAGCGATCAGCATGTCGCCGTGTGCCTGAAAGGTACCGAGATTCCGGTCGGCGACATGTTCTGTTTCCTCGAGGAGCCCGATACCTTCAGCGTCGGCTGGCATTTCAATGCGGATTTCGGAGGCAGGGGATTTGCCGTCGAGGCCGCGCGTGCACTTTTCACGCATCTCTTCGACACGAGGGGGGCTCGGCGCCTGTATGCCTATGTGGAAGAGAGCAACGCACGGTCATGGCGGTTGTGCGAGAAGCTGGGCATGAGAAGGGAAGGCCTCTTCGTCGAGTTCATATCGTTCCGAACCGACGAGATGGGCGAGCCTGTCTACGAGAACACCTTACAATACGCGATCCTG
The DNA here is from genome assembly GCF_019029495.1 of Falsiroseomonas oleicola. Classification (GTDB taxonomy): domain Bacteria; phylum Pseudomonadota; class Alphaproteobacteria; order Acetobacterales; family Acetobacteraceae; genus Falsiroseomonas; species Falsiroseomonas oleicola. The sequence continues at coordinate 54,767 of NZ_JAERQM010000004.1, read as the reverse complement.
CGCAAGGAGTGGCGTCGGCCACGGCCCGCCACCCGATGAGGGGATGCCGCGCGCTGAGCGGGCATCGCCATAGCGACCGTCAGGATTGCCGCGGAAGATGACGAAGCTTCCTCAGGGCGTATCCGTCGGCTCTGGACCGCGATTGCCCTGTTCCATCAGCGGCCGCATGGCTTCCAGACTCTCGACCACATGGCCGAGATGTTCGCGGAGCAGCGCCGCGGCCTCCGCCTGGCGCTTCTGCTGCAGCAGGTCGAGGATGGCCAGATGCTCCTCTGCCTGGCGCCAGAAGCGCCGGCGATCGACCAGCGAGCGGTAGACCAGAAGCCGGCGGATTCGATTCACCCGTTGCAGCGCCTCCAGGAAAAACGGGTTGCCGGAGGCGCCGACGATCGCCTCGTGGAAGCGCACGCCGCGCTCATACAGCGCATCGGCGGAGGCGGTCTCGATGCCGCCGGCCAGCATATGCTGCTCCACCAGGCGCAGCCGCGTGACCGTCGCCGGTTCCAGGTGATAGCCGGGTTCCATCAGGCTCGCCGGTTCGATCGCCTGACGCAGGCGATAGGTCTGGCCCATGGCGTCCGGCGTGGTCAGGACGGAGGAGAAGCGCCAGCCATAGCCGGGCCGCCGCTCGGCCCAGCCCTCGGCGGCGATCCGGTCCAGCAGCTGGGCCAGCGCACCCTTGCTCAGGCCGTAGCGTTCCCGCATCGCCGCTTCGGAAATGCTGTCGGGCAGGCGGCCTGAGAGGCGGTCCTCGGCGATCGCGAAATAGGTGGCGCTGAGGCCCGCCGGGGGCGGCGTGGTGCCCGCCAGCCGTGCCACGGCATCGGCGGCGACGAAGAAGCCGCGGCGCGGCTCCGCCACGACCACGCCCTGACTCGCCAGATGTCGCAGCGCCTGTGCGACCGGAAAGCGGGAGACGCCGTAGCGGTCCGCCAGGGGCTGCGCCGCCAGGTGCTGGCCGGGCGGCAGCGCGCCGGAGGCGATGTCGCCCGCAATGCTCGCGGCGAGCTCGGCGGCGGTGCCGCGCGGCGGGCTGGCATCGGGCATGGCAGGGCTCCAGCAAGGTGACAAGTATTGCATTTTGGTCGTGTATTATGCAATTCTCGGGGAAACAGCCCCTGGGAGGGAGCAGAGTGACCATAGCAGAAGCGCCCCTGGTGCGCCTGAGCGGCGCCTTCACGCCCTGCCTGCGGGTGGACCTGCCGGCCGCCGCCGGGGCGGTCCTGCCTCGCCTGCCCTGGTGCCACCGTGTGCTGCTGGAGAACCAGCTGCGCCAGCCCGATCCGGAGGTCGCCCGCGCCGGCCGCGCGGCGATCCTTGCCTGGCCCGCCACCGGTCGCAGCGAGGCCGAGATCCCCTTCGTGCCGCGCCGCATCCTGATGCACGACACCACCTGCGGCCCGGCGCTGGCCGATATCGCGGCGATGCGGGATGCGCTGGCGGAGGCCGGCGGCGATCCGTCCCGGCTCAACCCGCTCTGTCCCGTCGAGACCTCGGTCGATCACTCCGTGGCCATCGACGTTTCCGGCGTGCCGGATGCCCTGGCGCGGAACATGGCGCGCGAGTTCGAGCGCAATGGCGAGCGCTACCGCTTCATGAAATGGGCGGCCGGCGCGTTGCGCGGCTTTCGCGTCTTCCCGCCCGGCACCGGCATCCTGCACACCATCAACCTGGAACGGCTGGCGACGGTGGTCTCGGTCGAGGATGGCATCGCCATCCCGGACACGCTGGTCGGCACCGACAGCCACACGCCCATGGTCAACGGCCTCGGCGTGCTTGGCTGGGGCGTCGGCGGCATCGAGGCGGAGGGCGTGATGTTCGGCGTGCCGCTGTCGCTGCGCCTGCCGGATGTCTTCGGCGTGCGGCTGACGGGCGCGCTGCCGGAGGGCGTGCTGGCGACCGACCTGGCGCTCGTGGTGACGGAACGCCTGCGCCGTGCCGGCGTCGCCGGCCAGTTCGTGGAATTCCTCGGCCCTGGCATCGCCAGCCTCTCGGCCGGGGAACGCGCCGTGGTCGCCAATATGGCGCCCGAATATGGCGCGACCACCGGCTGCTTCCCGATCGATGCGCGCACCCTGGCCTATCTGCGCGACAATGGCCGCGACGCCGCGCAATGCGCGCTGATCGAGGCCTATGCCCGCGCCCAGGGCCTCTGGTACGCGCCGGACGCGACGCCGCGCTATACCGAGACCATCGAGATCGACCTCGCCAGCCTGCGCCCCAGCCTGGCCGGTCCGCGGCGGCCGCAGGACCGGCTGGAGGCCGGGGCGGTGGCGACGGCGCTGGCCGGCCTGCCAGCGGGCGATGGCAGCCTGCCGGCGGATGCGGTGGCGCTGGCCGCCATCACCTCCTGCACCAATACCACTGACCTCGGGCTGCTGATCGCGGCCGGGCTGCTGGCGCGCAAGGCGCGGACGCTCGGCCTGAAGCCGGCGCCCTGGGTGAAGACCTCGCTCGCGCCCGGATCGCCGGCGGCGGCGCTGCGCCTGCGCCGGGCCGGGCTGCTGGAGGATCTGGAGGCGCTGGGCTTCGGCATCGCCGCCTATGGCTGCACCACCTGCATCGGCAATGCCGGGCCGCTGCTGCCGGTGATGGCGGCGGCGGTGGAGGCCGGGCTGCGGCCCATTGCCGTGCTCTCCGGCAACCGCAATTTTCCCGGCCGCGTGCACGCGCAGATCGAACAGGCACTGCTGGCCTCGCCGCCCCTGGTCATCGCTTTCGCGCTCGCCGGCCGGACCGGGATCGACGTGACGCGGGATGCGCTCGGCACCGGGCCGGATGGCGTGCCGGTGCATCTGGCGCAGCTCTGGCCCGGCCAGGCGGAGGTGCAGGCTCTGCTCGCCATCGCCAACGACCCGGGCGATGCCGCCGTCGCGCATGCCGAGGCCGAGGCCTCCGGCCCCTGGGCGGCGCTGGAGGCGCCCGAGGGCGCGCGCTTTCCCTGGGACCCCGCCTCCACCTATCTGCGCCGGCCGCCCTTCGTGGATTTCGGCACGGAGGCGGAGCCGGAATACCTCGCGCATCCGCTGCTGGTTCTGGGCGATGACGTGACCACCGACCACATCTCCCCGGCCGGCGCGATTCCGCCGCGCAGCGATGCCGCCGCCTGGCTGCTGGAGCGGGGGGAGGATGCGCGGGACCTCAATGTCTATGCCGCCCGCCGCGGCAATTGGGAGGTGATGCTGCGCGGCCTTTTCACCAATCGCACCCTGGTGAACCACCTGGCCCCCGGCGCGCCGCCCGGCCATACGCGCTTCGGCGAGGACACGCTGCCGGTCTGGCAGGCCGCCGCGCGATACGCCGCCGCCGGCGATCCGGTGGTGGTGGTGGCCGGGGAACGCTACGGCGCCGGCTCCTCCCGCGACTGGGCGGCCAAGGGGCTGCGGCTGCTCGGCGTTCGCGCCGTGATCGCGGCGAGCTTCGAGCGCATCCACCGCGCCAACCTGATCGGCATGGGCATCCTGCCGCTGCGGCTGCCGCCGGGCTGGGATGCGGTGGGGCTGGGGCTGCGGCCGGGCGACCGCATCGAGGTGCTGGCGGACCCCGCGAGGCTCGCGCCCCGCGCGGCGGTGACGCTGCGGCTGCACCGCGCGAATGGCGCCACGGAAACCGGCCAGGCCGTCGCCTTGTTGGAAACCGCGCTGGACGTCGCCCTGATTCGGGGCGGCGGTATCATTCCGGAAATCCTGCGCAGGGCATTGCTGCCCATCAGCCAGGACAACAATCAAAGGGAAACCAAGAGATGCTGACACGCCGTCTTTTAGGGGCCGCCGCCGCTGGCCTGGTGGCTTCGGGATCCGCCCGCGCGCAGGGCGGCTTCCCTGACCGGGCCTTGCGCATTCTGGTCGGCTACCCGCCCGGCGGCGGCGTGGACATCTTCGCCCGGCTGATCGGCGAGCAGATGCGCCTCGCCCTCGGCCAGCCAGTCCTGGTGGAGAACCGTCCCGGCGCCAGCGCCATGATCGCGGCCAATGCGGTCGCCCGCGCCGCGCCGGATGGCTACACGCTGCTGATGGCGGCGGCCGGCGAGGTCGCCGTGAATCCCGCGCTCTACAAGGATCGCATGTCCTACGATCCGGCCCGCGAACTTGCCCCGATCGCGCTGGCCGGGACCATCCCCTGCCTGGTGGTGGTGCCGACCTCGCTTCCCGTGCGGACACCGGCCGAGTTGATCGCCTATTGCAAGGCCAATCGTGGCCAGCTCAGCTTCTCCTCCTCGGGCATCGGCAATCCGCAGCAGTTGGCTGGTGAGCTGATGAACTTCATGGCCGGTACCGATGTGCTGCATGTGCCGTATCGTGGCTCCGCCCCCGCCGTCACGGATGTGGCCGCCGGCCGCGTGACGATGAGCTTCAGCAGCCTCGGTGCCGCCCTGCCGCTGATCCAGGCCGGGCAGCTTCGCCCTGTCGCCGTCACATCGAAGGAGCGCATGCCGCAGCTGCCGGATGTGGCGGCGCTGGCCGAGGCGCCGGGCATGGCGGGCTATGAGCTGATCAACTGGTTCGGGATGTTCTGTTCGGCGGACGTCCCGGCGCCGATCCAGGCGCGGCTCGCCGGGGCCGCCTCGGCCGCGATCGCCGATCCCGCAATGGCGGCGAAGCTCTTCGAGCAGGGCGCCATTCCGCGGCAGTTGACGCAGGACGCCATGCGCAGCTTCGTCGCCGAGGAGACGCGCAAATTCGCCGAGATCATCACGCGGGCGAATATCTCGGTCGAAGGCTGACGCCGATGTACCGGATCGACATCCTGGTGCAGGGCTTCCCGGGAAAATCCGTCTGCCATGGCGGGTTGGGCTGGAGCACCATCGCCCTGCTGCGGTCGGAGACGCATACGATCCTGATCGACGTCGGCGCCTTCGGGGTGCGCAAGCACCTTGCGAAGCAGCTGGCCGATCACGGCGTGGCGCCGGAGGACGTCACCGACGTCGTGCTGACCCATGCGCATTACGACCACTCCGTGAACTTCACCCTGTTCCCGAAGGCGCGGCTGTGGATCGGCGCGGTCGAACTGGACTGGGCCGTGGCCCAGCCGCCGGGCTTCGACCCGCTGCCGGAGCTTTATGTGGAGGCGCTGGCGCGCGACCCGCGCCTGCGCCGTGTCGCGGCGGGCGAGGAATTCCTGCCGGGCCTGACGGCGCATCTGGCGCCCGGGCACACGCCCGGCTGCCTGGTCTTCCACCTGACCAGAAATCCGCTGCCGGTGATCTTCACCGGCGATGCGGCGAAGAACCGGGCGGAGCTGATCTCCGGCAAGACGGACATGACCTATGACGAGGCGGTCAGCGAAGCCTCCATCGCCATGATCTGGGAGCTGTGGCGCCGCGTACCCGGCACGCTGCTGATCCCGGGCCATGACCTCAGCCTGCGGCTGGATGAGGCGGGGCACCCGCAATTCGTGGGCGAGCGGCGCGCCGGCATTACCGCCTGGTTCGCCGAGGATCTGGAGCATCCGACCCAGTTCAAACTGATCTGTGAGGCGGTATGACCGAAACCACGATTCCGGAAGCCGAGCTTCTGGCGCTCGCGACGCAGGCCCTCACGCAAGGCGGGATGCGGCAGGACGACGCCGCCCTGACCGCGCGGGTGCTGGTGCTGGCCGATTTGTTTGGCGTGCGCACGCATGGCATCAGCCGGGTGCCGCAATATCTCGACCGCGTGCAGGTCGGTGGCATCGATGCCCGGGCGGAGATCCAGGTGGCGCGCATGGCGCCTGGCCTGTCCATGGTCGATGGCCGCAACGGCATCGGCCCGCTGATCGGCATGCGTGCGCTCGAGGCGGCGATGACCAGCGCGCGGGAGGTTGGCATCGGGGCCGCCTTCGCCCGCGGCAGCAACCATTTCGGGCCGATCCTGCCCTATGCGTATCTGGCCGCCGAGCAGGGCTTCGCCAGCATCATCGCCAGCAACGCCACCACCACCATCGCCCCCTGGGGCGGCAAGGATACGCGGGTTGGCAACAATCCGATGGGGATCGGCGTGCCGAATCCCGGCGGCGATCCGATCATCCTGGACATTGCGCTGAGCGTCGCGGCCCGCGCCAAGATCCGCAAGCTGCTGCAGCAGGGCGAGGCGATGCCGGAGGGCTGGGCCACCGATGCGGATGGCAACCCCACCACCGATCCGAAGAAGGGGCTGGAAGGCTTCCTGCTGCCGGTCGGCGGGCACAAGGGCTATGGCCTGGCGGTGATGGTGGACCTATTGGCCGGCCTGCTGTCCGGCGCTGCCTACCTGACCCATGTGCAGGCCTGGGACAAGAATCCGGGGGCGGCGCAGAACCTCGGCCATGTCTTCATCCTGATCGACACCAGCAAGCTCGCCGCGCCCGAACTGCTGCGGGAGCGTATGGCGGATTTCGCCGGCATCCTGCGCAGCACACCGGCCGCCCATCCGGCCGCACCGGTCATGGCGCCGGGCGATCGGGAGATGGCCTCCCTGCACCGCCAGCGGCGGGAGGGCGTGGTGGTCGCGACCGCGGAGCTGGAGCAGGTCCGGCAAAGGGCCGCAGCCTGAGGATCAACCCGGCCAGATCAGGCCTCGGGTGGGCAAGCGGCGCGGTGTGAGCGTGACCAACCTCGCGCAGCTTGCTCATGCTCCGCGGCGATGGAGACCCGGAGGGCCGGATCCGGGTGGCGAAGGTGCCGAGCACCCTGCCCCACCCCCGATATCGGCGCCTTCAACATGCTGGTCGCCGCCGGCATCGCGCCGGCCAGCGTCACCGTGCATGGCTCGACCGTGGCGACCGATGCGATCCTGGCGGCCCATGATCAGCGCCGGGCGCGGCGGCCCGCTTTGCGCTTTGCTGGTGCCTTGGACTGCTTAACCCTGGCCTTTGAAGGCTTGGCCGTGGCCCTGGGCTGTTTTATCGACGGGGTGGCGACGATGGGCTCGGCGGCGGGTATCCCCTCCCTCCCGACGTAGCGCTGGAGCGTCGCCTCGGCGGCGAGGTGCGGGTAGGCCTCGGGGCCTTTCGGCCAGGTCTTGGCGAAGGCGGCGACTTCGGCGTGGTCGTGCCGGCGGATCGTCTGCACGAGGAACGACGCCGCCTGAACGGGCCGCAACCGCTGCTCGCGCAGCAGGCGAAGATGCCATTCACGCGCCCGCAGTGAGCACCAGTCCACCAGGGCCTCCTGAAGAGCGCGACGCACCTCGACGGGCAGCTCGTCATAGGCTTGATAGGGATCGCCCTTCAGCTTGCTGAACGGCCTGGTGGCGATGCTGTTGTCCATCGCCGGCTTCTACCCAAGGGTGGGCATTCAGGAAGCCGTCGTGACAGGTGCCTGGTGCTCGGCGTCCATGCCCAGACGAGACCGGTCTCGGGGACCCTCAGAGGGATGGCGTCCAGCCAGGGGTATGGCTGCCCCGACGCTTCCCGGAACCGGTGGCCGGATATCCGGGTGAGATCCGAGCCCTGGTCCAGCATGGGCCGTTTCGGCTCAGGCTCCGGGACGGCAGGGCCAATCCATTGACCTGGTTTGATTTTCATCAAGGGTCGCGCGAATAATGACTCTCGGGCCAGGCCCGGCGGCAGCGCCATCAAGCATCGAAAGAGGAGAACCGATATGAAGCCCGACACGCAGGCGCGGATCGCCCGGCTGCTTCCCGACCTGGTCGTCCTGCGGCGCGACATCCATGCCCATCCCGAACTCGGCATGGAGGAGACGCGGACCGCCGCCCTGGTGGCGGAGCGCCTGCGGGCGATGGGCCTGGAGACGACGGAGGGCGTTGGCCGTTTCGGCGTCGTCGGCACGTTGCGCGGGCGGCGCCCCGGCCAGGGTGCCATCGGCCTGCGCGCCGACATGGATGCACTGGCACTGAGCGAGCAGACCGGCCTGCCCTATGCCTCCACCGCGCCGGGCCGCATGCATGCCTGCGGCCATGACGGGCACACGACCATGCTGCTGGGCGCGGCGCAGATGCTCGCCGAGGATCCCGACTTCGCCGGCACGGTCCACTTCCTGTTCCAACCGGCGGAGGAAGGCCGCGGCGGCGCGAAGGCCATGCTCGACGACCAGCTCTTCGAGCGCTTCCCCTGCGACGCCGTCTACGGGATGCACAACATGCCGGGCCTGCCGCTGGGGCAGTTCGCGCTCCGCGAGGGGCCGTTGATGGCCGGTTCCGGACGCTGGATCACCACCTTCCGCGGCAAGGGCGGGCATGGCGGCAATTCGCCGCATCTGGCGAATGACCTGGCGCTGGTGCAGGCCGTCTTCATCCAGATGCTGCAGGGCATCGTCAGCCGTAACGTGCCGGCGCTGGAGAGCGTGGTGGTCAGCGTCGGGCACATCGCCGGCGGCGCGCGGGAGGCGCTGAACGTCATGCCGGCGGAGCTCGTCGTCGGCGGGACCATGCGTGCCTTCAACCCGGCCATGCAGGAACTGGTCGAACGCCGCATCCGCGAGCTCGCCGAACTGGCGGCGGCCAGCCAGGGCGCGACGGTGGAGGTGACGCTCTGGTGGAACGCCATTCCGCTGGTCAACCACGCGCGCGAGACGGAGGTGATGGCCGCGGCGGCACGGGCCGTGGCGGGCGAGGACGGCGTCGATACCGCGACGCGCCCCGTCACGGGTGGCGAGGATTTCGCCTTCATGCTGAAGGCGAAGCCAGGTGCCTTCGTGTTTCTCGGCACCGGCGCCGGTGCCGATGGGACGGTTCACGCCCTGCACTCGGCGCTCTACGACTTCAACGATGCCGCGCTGCCCCACGGCGTGGCCTTCTGGGTCAGCCTGGTGCGGCAGGAGCTGGGCGCGACAGGCTGAGCGCCCTTCCCGGGGCGGCAACCCCTCGCCGAACGGCACTTCGGCAGCGGCACGGTTTCGCCGCCCTGCCCGTTCATGCGACAAGGGCGGCAATAACATTGCCAGGGAACGAAACGCCGTGACCGAGAACGCCTTCCGCCGCCGCAGCCTGCTTGCCGCCGCGGCCCTGCCGCTCGCTGCCCCCGCTTTGGCGCAGGAGGGTTTTCCCTCCCGTCCACTGCGCCTGATCGTCGGCTACACGCCGGGCGGCGCGACCGACATCTCGGCCCGTGCCATCGCCCCCAAGATGGGCGAGGTGCTGGGCCAGCCCGTGATCGTCGAGAACCGCCCCGGCGCGGGCAGCAATATCGCGACCGAGCTGGTGGCCCGCAGCCCCGCGGACGGTCACACGCTGCTGCTCGCGACGCTCGGTGCCCTCGTGGTCAGCCCGATGGTGATCCGCCTGCCATTCGACCCCGAGCGCGACCTGGTGCCTGTCTCGGTGGCGGTCGACCTGTTCAACATCCTGGTGCTGCCGACCGACCGGCCCTGGCGCAGCGTCGCCGAGCTGGTTGCCGCGGCGAAGGCGGCGCCTGGGCAGCTCTCCTACGGCACCAGCGGCATTGCCGGCGGGCCGCATCTCGCGGGTCTGCTGTTCGACCGCACCGCGGGGATCGAGACCACCGCGGTGCACTACCGCGGCGGCGGGCTCGTGGTGACCGATCTGCTGGGCGGCCGGGTCGACTTCTCCTTCGCCACCGCGGCGTCCGTGCTGCCGCAGGTGCGCGACGGAAAGCTGCGCGCCCTGGCCATTCCCCATCTCGAACGCTCGCGCCTGATGCCGGACATTCCGACCGTCGCGGAATCCGGCCTGCCAGGCTTCGACGTGCCGTCCTGGTATGCGGTGCTGGCGCCGCGCGGCACGCCGGACGCCGCTGTCGCGCGCCTGAATGCCGCGATGCGCGTGGCGCTGAGCGACCCGGACACGACCGCGGTGCTCAACCGCAACGGGCTCGAGCCGCGCTGGACGACGCCGGCACAGATGACCGAGGCGCTTGCCGTCGAACGCAGGAAGTGGACGCCGATCATCCAGCAGAGTGGCATCCGCGTCGAATAGGGGCGCGCTGCGCATGGGTCTGCCTATCGCGCGGCGAGTGCCGACACCTGCCGCAGACCCTTCATCAGCCTTCGTGGCCCGTCAGCGAAACCGCTCGGGCCGGTAGGGGTCTGGTGGCAGGAAGGGCACCTCGCTTGTCATCATGTCTGCCAGCAGCCGGCCGGTTGTCGGTCCCAGCGTCAGGCCCTGATGCGCATGGCCGAAGGCGCACCAGGCGCCGCCCTGGCCCGGCAGCCGGCCGATGACCGGCAGCATGTCCGGCATGCAGGGCCGCACGCCCATCCACGGTGCCGCATCGACACGCCCGGCCAGCGGCAGAAGCTCTCTCGCCACAGGCTCCGCGCGGGCGAGTTGCACGGGTGTCGGGGGTGCCTCGGTGGGTGCGAACTCCGCGCCGGTGGTCAGGCGGATGCCGGCCCGCATGGGCGCCAGCAGGAAGCCGCTCTGCGTGTCGAGGATCGGCCTGTTCAGCGTGGCGTTGCCCCGCAGCCCGTAATGCATGTGATAGCCGCGCTTGCCGAAAAGCGGCGGTGCGTAGCCAAGGCGCCGGGTCAAGGTGACCGCGGCGGCGCCCAGGGCGATCACGACCTCCGCGGCCTCGACCACACCCTGCTGCGTCGTGACGCGCCAGCCGCTGCCGCTGCGTTCCAGCGTCGTGGCGTCGCCCAGCGCCACCGCGCCGCCGGCCTGCGTGAACAGCGCCGCATAGGCCAGGGTCAAGGCCTGGGGGTCGCTGACGGATAGCGGGTCCGTCCAGTGGATCGCACCCTCCCGCCGGACCAGGAGATGCGGCTCGGCTTCCGCCAGCGCCCGGCCGTCCAGCACCGCGAAGTTAACCCCATGCTGGCGCCGCGCCTGGTCCGCCTGGGCGATCGCCTCCTCCATCTGTGCCGCCTGGCTGTAGAGGCGCATCCAGCCGATGGGTCGCAACAGCGCCATCGCCTCGGTGCCCTGCGCAAGCGCCAGATGCTCATCCAGGCAGGTGGCGATCAGACGGGCATGCGCCGCGGCGGCATGGGCGTAGCGATCCGGTGCCGATTGCCACCAGTAGCGCAGCAGCGGGGAGGCGAAGCCCGGCAGCGCCGCCGGGTGGTAGGCGACATCGACGGAGCGGTTCCGGGCAACCCGCAGGATCTCCGACATGCGTCGCGGGAAGGGATGCGGGAACACCGCCTCGCGCTGGATCAGGCCGCCATTGCCGAAGGACGCGCCTTCGCCCGGGCCCTGGCGGTCGACGAGCACCACGTCCCGCCCGCGCCGCTGGAGGTGCAGCGCCACCGAGACACCGACCATCCCGGCACCCAGCACAAGCACCGATCCCCGCATCCGCGTTACCCGTTCCGTTGCGTGCCGCAGCACCCGCGCCAGACCACCGCCGCCGGTCGTCCTGCTGTGCAACTTCGCCGCTTCAACCGCCTGGGGCAACAGTCCTATCGGCGAAAGCAGGCCTGGCAGGCAGGCCGGGGTCGTCGCACTGCCCCTCCCGGGTGAGGCTATCCGGGGCGGCGGCCAGGATGCGGTCGGGCAGATCGGGGGCGGCCACCGCCCGCGAAAGCGCCAGCGCGCCGACCATGGTGGACAGCACCGCCAGCGCCCGGTCCTTCGCCGGGCGCTCACCCTCCGCCGGCAATGGCGACATCACTCCAGCTTCGCGCCGGAAATGCGGATCACCTCGGCCCATTTCGTGGCCTCCCGCCGGATATGCGCGGCGAACTCCTCGGGCGAGTTGCCGATGAGGCGGCCGCCCTGCAGCAGCAGGGGTTGGCGCGTCGCGGGGTCCTGCAAGGCGTCCCGCACCGCGCGGTGCAGCACGGCGATACGGTCCGCCGGCATGCCCGATGGGCCGATCAGCCCATAATAGCTCTCCGATTCCACGCCGCTGACGCCCGCCTCCGCCATGGTCGGGACATCGGGCAGGGCGGGGGAGCGTTCGGCGGCGGTGACCGCCAATGCCCTGATGCTGCCGGACCGCACATGGGGCAGCATCACCGGCACGTCGCCGAACATCATCTGCACCTGGCCGGCAACAAGATCGGTCACCGCCGGCGCCGCGCCGCGATAGGGCACATGCAGCAGCTCGATTCCCCCCGCACGGGCGCGAAACAGCTCCGCCGCCAGATGCAGCGAATTGCCGCTGCCGGAGGAGGCGAAGGCGAGCGCCCCAGGCCGGCGTCGCGCCAGCGCCACCAGTTCCGCCACGCTGTTGGCCGGCACCGCGGGATGCACCGCCAGCACCTGCGGCACGGAGATGGCGAGCGAGATGGGCTGGATGTCGCGTTCGACCTGGTAGGGCATCTGCGGCATCAGGTTCGGCAGCACGGAAAGCGCGCCGCTGCTGCCGATGCCCAGCACCGTCCCATCCGGACGCGCCCGCGCCACCGCCTCCACCCCGATCACACCGCCAGCGCCGGCACGATTCTCGACGACGAAATTCTGGCCGAGCTGCGTGGCCAGGGCACGCGCGAGCAGCCGGCCGACGATGTCCGCCGGGCCGCCCGCGGGAAATGGCACGATGATGCGCACCGTCTGGTCGGAACCGCCCGGCTGCGACCATGCGCGCGGTGCGGCGAGCAGCGCCGCGAGTCCGGCCGTGGATGCGGTGAAACTCCGCCGTTTCAGCATGTTGTTTCCTCCCTTTGCATTCAGCGCGGCGCGTCGCCGTGCAGATCGAGTGACCAGGCGTCGGGCACCAGCCGGTATCCGTCGCCCTCGCGTGCCAGATGCGCCATCGCGGGAAAATGCAGATGCATCCCGGCGAAGGCCTGACGATCGGCTGCCAGGCGGTCGAACAGCCGGCGGCGCGTCTGCTGCGCCTGCGCGGGATCCACATCGACCATCATGGTGACCTCGGGCCGCGGCACCTGCAGCTCCTGCACATGCACGATGTCGCCCCAGATGAGCAGCGACTCACCGCCCGAGGCCAGCATGAATCCGCTATGGCCCGGCGTGTGGCCGGGCAGCGGCACGGCCGTGACACCGGGAAAGACCTCGCCGCCGGTGAAAAGCTGCGTCCGGTCACGATAGGGCGCGAGATGCGCGCGGGCGTCGCCGAAGAACATCTGGCGACGCGCCGGATCCGCCACGCGCATCATCGCGACATCGTCGTGCCAATAGGCATGTTCATCGGCATGCAGATGCAGCACGGCCCTGGGAAACAGCGCCCTGCCCTGCCTGTCCGACAAGCCGCCGACATGGTCGGGGTGCAGATGCGTCATCAGCACCGTGTCCACCTGGGCCGGCGCCACGCCGGCGGCGGCGAGGTTCGTGGCCAGGAAACCCACCGTGGGCTTCGCCGGCCCGCAGCCGGTATCGACCAGCGCGATGCGATCGCCGTTGCGGATCAGGAAGCCATTCACCGCGGTGCGCCGTGGCACCGGGCGGAAGGCGGCGCGCAGCATCGCCGCAGCCTCCTCCGCCGGAATCCCCAGCACGGTGCTCATCGCCACGTCCTGGTGCCCGTCATGCAGGGCGGTGACGCTGATATCGCCGACGCGGCGATGGTACACGCCTGCCACCTGTCGCATCGCCTCGCCGGTCATGGCCGCCGTCCCCGTTATGGCGTCGGCAGGCCGAGGCGCTGGCGCGCCTCCTGCGGCGTCGCGATGCCGATGTCGAACTCCTCCAGGATGCGGCGGATCTTATGCACCTGCTCGGCATTCGACTTGAAGAGCCGGCCCGGGCGTTCCGTGACGTTGTCCTCCTGCCCGATGCGCACATTGGTGCCCATCAGCGCGCCATAGGCCGCCGCCCGCATGTTGTCGGGGCCGGTGCCATGCGTGAAGATCACCGTCTCCTCCCCGAACAGCCGTTCCGTCGTGCGCTTCATGTGCAGCAGATGGTCGATGTCGGAGGGGATGCCGCCGAGGATGCCGGTGAGGAACTGCACGATGATCGGCCGCGGCAGCTTCTTTGTCTTCAGATGGTGTTCGAGGATATAGAGGTGCCCGACATCGTAGCACTCGAACTCCATCAGGAATCCCTGCTCCAGGAAGATGTCGATCAGGCGGTCGATCTTGGCGAAGGTGTTCTGGGTGACGATGTGGTGCGAGGCGGGGCCGTAGAATTCCCGTTCCCATTCATGCTGGAATTCCGTGGTGCCCTGGTCCTGCGCCTTCTTGAAGCGGCCGTAATTCATCGAGCCCACGATCACCGTGGCGATCTCCGGCCGCATCACCATGGCGGCGGAGGCGCGATCCTCCGCGGTGTTGCCCATCGAGCAGGACATGTTGATCACCGCGTCGCATTGCGCGCGGACCTGCGGGATGAAGCTCTGCCAGATGGCGGGGTCGTTGGTCGGGCGGCCGTCCTTCGGATCGCGCGCATGGAAATGCAGGATGGCGGCGCCGGCCTGCGCGGCCTCGACGGATTGGGTGATCATGTCCTCCGCCTTCACCGGCAGATGCGGCGACATGGAGGGGGTGAGCGTCGCGCCGGTGACGGCGCAGGTGATGATGACGTTCTTCTTCGGCTTGGCCACGTCGTGTTCCTTCTGAAGTCGGGCTCAGTGTTCGTCGCGATAGGCGGTGGCACGCATCGCGGGACGTTCGGAAAACCGGGCATGCCAGGCCGCCAGGGCGGGCCGCCCGTCGCGCCATGCCAGCGTGGCGTGGCGGAAATCGAGATGCGCCAGGGCGCAGCCGATGGCGATGCTGCCCGCGGTCACCGCCTCCAGCCCCGCCACCTCAGGCTCCAGCCGATCCAGCGCGGCGGCGATCTTGAGGCCATGGGCGGCGGCATGGGGCGCGGAGGCGAGCGGGCCACGCAGATTCTCGCCGAGCCGCCGGACGGAATTCTCCATGATGCCGTCGCCCAGCGCCTGCAGACGCAGCACCGCGAAGCGCGGCCCGACCTCCTCCGGCAGCAGGCGATGCGGGCCGTGATGGCGGTCCAGCCATTCGACGATGACGGCGGAATCGAAGAGCGCCGTGCCATCCGCCAAAAGCAGGGTCGGAATCTGGCTGAGCGGGTTATGCGCCATCACCTGCGCCTGGCAGGCGGTGGCGGAGACGACGACGCGGTCGAGCGCGATGCGTTCCGCGACGCCCAGCTCATGCGCCGCGACCATCACCTTCCGCGCGAAGGGGGAGCGGGAGGACCAGAACAGCCTCATCATGTTTCGCGGACCATCAATCCAGCCTCACCCCGGCGCGTTCGATGACCTGCCGCCACTTGGCGCGTCCTTCCTCGATCGCCGCCGCCAGCGCTTCCGGCGTGCCGCCCGCGGGAATGGTTCCCATGGCGCGGAAGCGCTCGCGGATGCGCGGCAGGCGCAGCACCTCGTTGAACACCGCGTTCAGCCGCGCCAGCACCGCCGGCGGCAGGCCGGCCGGCCCGGCGAGATAGAGCAGGGAGGAGGATTCGAAGCCGGGCAGCGTCTCCGCGATCGCCGGCACCTCCGGCATGTCCGCGGAGCGTTGCAGGGTGGAGATGCCGAGCACCCGGAGCTGGCCTTCCAGCACCGGCGGCATCATCAGCGTGGTGCCATCATTCGCCACCTGCACGCGGCCGGCGACCAGGTCGATCAGCCCCTGGGCGGAACTGCGATAGGGCACATGTTCCATGCGCAGCCCGGCCTGGCTCATGAACAGCTCCATGCCCAGATGGCTGGTGGAGCCGGGGCCGGTGCTGGCGAAGCTCAGCCGGTCCGGATTGGCCTTCGCATAGGCGATCAGCCCCGCGACGTCCCGCACCGGCAGCGAAGGATGCACCACCAGCACATTCGGGGCCTGCGCCAGCTGCACGATCAGGCTGAAGCCGTGGACCGGGTCGTAGGGCAGGCGGGAGAACAGGAAGGGGTTGGTCATCTGCACGCCCGGCGTGCCGATCAGGATGCTGTGGCCATCCGGCGCCGACTGCGCCACATGCGCCGCGCCGACGACGCCGGCCTGGCCCGGCCGGTTCTCGATCACGATGGGCTGGCCCAAGCGTGGCGCGGCCTCCTCGGCCAGCAGCCGGGCCATCACATCGGCGCCGCCACCGGCCCCGAAGGGCACCACCCAGCGGATCGGGCGGTTCGGGTAGGCGGCGGGCTGCGCCTGGGCGCCCATGGCCGCGCAACCCGCCAGGGCCGCGCCGGCCAGCAGCGATCGTCGCATCATCATCGGATCACCGTGTCGCCTGGGGTGCGGCCTCGGCGATCCAGCGGCGCCAGAGCAGCGACTGCGTGCGGATTTCCTCGGCCGATGCCACGCCGCCCAGATTGCCGCGGGTGCTGTAGGCCTGCCGCGCGGCCCGGGCGACTTCCGGCGAGGCCACCGCCTGGTCGATGGCGGCTTCCCAGGTCGCCCGGATTTCCGGCGGCAGGTTGCGCGGGCCGGCATACATGAAGAAGTTGCGCAGCGAGATGTCCACGCCCTGTTCGCGCAGCGTGCGGACATCCGGCGCATAGCCGTGGCGCTCGTCGGTGATCGCGCCGATCGAGCGGATGTCGCCCGACAGAACGGCCGGCACATGCACGCCGCCCGAGATCGTCACATCGGCATGGCCACCGAGCACGAGTTGCAGCGATTCCGCCGAACCCCTTGTCTGCACGGAGACGATCTCGATGCCGAACTGCCGCGCCATGCGACCGGCCACCAGTTCCTGCAGGCGCCCCGTCGCGCTCAGCGTGATGAAGCCGCGCGAACGCGCGGTGGCGACCATGCTGGCGATATCGGTGATCGGGCTCGCCCGGCCGGCGACCAGCGCATATTCGATGGAGCCGATGGTGCCGAGATAGTCGAAGTCATCCGGCATGTAGCGCGGATGGTCGGAGATATAGGGGTCGAGCCCGAAGACGGAGGTGGAGAACAGGCCGATGGTCATGCCGTCCGGCCGGATGTTGCGGATCTCCGTCGCGGCGATGGTGCCGCCGGCGCCGCCCTTGTTCTCTGTGATGACGGTCCAGCCGCGCTGGTTCTCGATCACCTTGGCGACGGCACGGCCGATGACGTCCGTGGTGCCACCGGCGCCGAAGCCGATGATGATGCGGACCGACCGCCGCGGGTCCCAGTTCGCCTGTGCGGCGGCCGGCAGGCTGTGCAGCGCAGCCAGCAGCACCGCGAACACCAATGTGGTGCGCGCCCAATTCCTCATGGTCCGTCCCCCTTGCGCCGCCCGGTCTTCGTGCCGGGCGTCCGGCGGCGCTCGCCACCGATTATGGATAACGTCGTTACCCTAATCTGTCGCGGAGGCCGGGGTCAACGGCTCATCAAGGCGCTCAGACGATCAGGCCATGCGGCATCAGGCTCTGGCTGGGGGCGAAGGATTCGGCCTCGGGCAGCGGCCAGGCATCGCCGAGCCGTGCCGCGCAGTCGCGGACCAGCCCGCCGAAGCGGTTGAAATCCTCCGGCGTGGCGCGGGAGATGGGGGCGGTGATGCTGACGAAGCCGACGCAGCGGCGGGCCTTGGCCTCCGCGGCGTCGGCGGCGGTCCAGATGGGCGTGGCGATGGCGGCGATCCCGGCCTCATTCTCCTGATTGCTCAAAGCGAGGCCGGAGCGGCGGATTTCCGCCAGTTGTGCCAGCAGTGCCTCCAGCGTCGTCACCGTATAGGGCGTCAGCGCCTCAAGCCGCCCATCGACGATCCGCGCCACCTGGTCATCCGGCAGGGTGGAGAGCCAGGCCTTGCCGGTGGCCGTGGCATGGGGCGCCATGGGCGTGACGGGATCGACCTGCAGCCGCTGGCGGCGGCCGACCGCGGCCATCACCCAGCGCGGCTCGCCCTGGTCGAGGACGGAGAACAGCACCAGCTCGCCGCAGTCATCCGCCAGTTGCCGCAGCACCGGCTGGCATTGGCCCAGCAGGCGGTTGCGCGACAGCACGCGCAGGCCGAGGTTACTGACCTTGAAGCCGACGAAGTAGAATTTACTCTCAACGTGGCGGTATAGGTAGTTTTCTTCCTCCAGTGTCATCAGGATGCGCAGGGCGATGTTCTTGTTCACATCGAGGCGCCGCGCGATGTCGGACAGGGACATGCCGGCGTCGGAATCCGCCAGCATCTCGATCACCGCCAGCGTCCGGCGCACCGTGACGAGGCTCAGGCCCAGCTCCCCCGATTCCTCCGCTTTCTTGGCCATGCCCACTCCGTTCAGGATCCCACCCACGCCATATAACGCGGCGCGTGCCGCTCTGCGAAACGCGGCCAGGGCTTGATGATGGCTTGTTTTAGGTAACGTCGTTATCTAAAAATACCTGGCACGCGCGGCTGCGTGCCGGAGAACGTCCATGTCCAAGAAGATCATCATCACCTGCGCCGTCACGGGCGCCTCGATGACCCCGTCCATGTCGCCCTACCTGCCGATCACCCCGGCCGAGATCGCCGAGCAGGCCGTGGCCGCCGCCGCTGCCGGCGCTGCCGTGCTGCACCTGCATGCCCGCGACCCGCAGGATGGGCAGCCTTCCAACGAGCCAGAGATCTGGGCCGGCGCCATCGACCCGATCCGCGCGCAATGCGACGCCATCGTCAACATGTCCGCCTCGCTGGGTGCGACGCCGGAGGAACGGGTGCGGGGCGTGATGGCCTGCATGCCGGAAATCGCGACGGTCATCGTCGGCTCGATGAACTACGGCAATTTCCGCAAGGCCGAGGAGCAGGGCATCGTCGACTACAAGCATGCCTGGGAGCGTGAGAGCTTCTTCGGCGCGAAGAGCTACGAGGTCGTCACCAACAACAACTTCGCCAAGATCGCCCGCACCATCGAGCTGCTGGATGAGCGCGGCATCGCCATCGAGTTCGAATGCTACGATGTCGGGCATCTCTACACCCTGGCCTACCATCTCGACCGGCACCCGCTGAAGGGGCCGGTCATCGTGCAGTTCCTGACCGGCATCCTGGGCGGCATCCCTTCCGACATCGACCATCTGCTGCACATGAAGCGCACGGCGGAACGGCTGTTCGGCGACCAGATGCAGCTGTTCATCCACGGCACCGGCATGGTGAACATCCGCACGGCGGCCCATGGCGCGCTGATGGGCACGCATCTGCGCGTGGGGCAGGAGGACAACCTGTTCGACAGGCCCGGCGTGCTCTTCAAGTCCAATGCCGAGCAGGTGACGCGCATCCGCACGGTGCTGGAGGCGCTGAATATCGAGATCGCCACACCTGCCGAGGCACGGGCGCAACTCGGCCTCGCGGCATTGGCATCCGCCGCGCACTGAAGCAGGGTCTTCCGCCTCGGGGAGGGCAGTGTTCCACGCGATGCGAATCGGCATGCGTTGGAACGCCGCCGCGGTGGTAGTTGCCGGACATGTTCGGCGCGTGTTTCAGATGAAATCAAGAACGCTGATCTTGTAGCCGACGCGTAACGGCGTGGGCATACTCAACGCATCATCTGTCGAGGAGATGATGCGCGTCCGATCCGTCTCAACACATCGAATGGCGCCTTCGCGTGGATGGGCGCTGCCAAAGGTCCTCGGCCTGTGGCCCGAAAGGCGCGCGCTGCTCGCCGGCGGCGCGGGCCTGCTTGTCGGGCTGCCCACCCGCATGCCGGCCGCGCTTGCCGGCATGACAACCACAACCACCTCCCCCACCGAAAGGATGACGAGCATGAACACCGTGGCCACCACTGATGGCGCCCAGATCTTCTTCAAGGACTGGGGGCCGAAGGATGCGCAGCCCATCGTCTTCCACCATGGCTGGCCGCTGTCGTCGGATGACTGGGATGCCCAGATGCTGTACTTCCTCGGTCAAGGCTACCGGGTGATCGCGCATGACCGTCGCGGGCATGGCCGTTCCTCCCAGGTCAGCGACGGCCACGACATGGATCACTACGCGGCCGATGCCGCCGCCGTGGTGCAACACCTGAACCTGCGCAATGCCGTCCATATCGGCCACTCCACGGGCGGCGGCGAGGCGACACGCTATGTCGCGCGGCATGGCCAGCCGCAGGGCCGCGTGGCCAAGCTGGTCATCATCGGCGCGGTACCGCCGATCATGGTGCAGAACGCGGCGAACCCCGGCGGCCTGCCGCTTTCGGTGTTCGACGGCTTTCGCGCGAGCCTCGCGGCCAATCGTTCGAAATTCTTCCACGATATCCCGGCCGGGCCCTTTTTTGGCTTCAATCGCCCTGGCGTGGAGACCATCCAGCCTGTGGTCGACAATTGGTGGCGCCAAGGCATGGCCGGCGGAGCGAAGGCCCATTACGACGGTATCAAGGCCTTCTCGGAGACCGACTTTACCGACGACCTCCGCGCCATCGATGTGCCGACGCTGGTCATGCACGGCGACGATGACCAGATCGTCCCGATCGACAACACGGCGTGCCTGGCCGTCCGTCTGCTGAAGCACGGCACGCTGAAGGTGTATGAGCGCTTCCCGCACGGCATGTGCACCACGCAGGCAGATGTCATCAATCCGGACCTCCTGGCCTTCATCAAGCGCTGACGCCTGATTGACGAGGGGCGCGATCCGCCATCGCGTCGGGGGTACGCCTGCCCCACAGGCCGAGTTCGCCCGAGGATCCCAGGGACGCGCTGCGGGTCGCGGCCGATCTCACCACCGCGGAAGGGTGTGCTGCTGGCGCTGGGTGGCATCCCGATCGGCCGTCCGGCGGCGCCCGGGGATGTCGCGGATCTCATCGCCTTCCTGGCCTTGGTCCGGGCCTCGGCCATTCATGGCGCGGACCATGTCATCGATGGTGGCACCGTCCCGACGGTGTAGGCCGGTTGTGCGCGGCAAGGCGCGCTTCCGTCACCTCGACCTCGCCGGCCGCGGCTCCAGCGCCGGAAGGCGCCAAACCTGCTCCCCGTCGATCCGCAACGTGTCGCGGCCGGTCATCAGCACCCGGATGCCGGCGCAGCGCGTGACGATGAGGTGCACGAGCCGCGCCGTCTCGGCCACGACATGCTCGCAGCCATCCAGCAGCAGCAGGGTCCTGTTCGTCAGCGCCTCCGCCAGCTGCTTCGCCTGCCAGACGCGGGGCTCACCGCCCGGCAGGAGGACCTCTGCCAGGGCGCCCGGTACCTGCCGCGGCTCGGCCACCGTGGTCAGGTCGACCAGGAATGCCGCGAGCCCTGCTTCCTGCGCGTAATGCCGCGCCGCCTCGATCGCCAGGCACGTCTTGCCGATGCCGGGTGAGCCGGTGAGCGTGACCAGCCGATGGCCGGCCAACAGCCGCACGACCTGGCCCAGCGCTTCCTCCCGCGCAACAAGTCGTGAGATGGGAAGCGGCAGGTTGGTCAGCGGCGCGGCTGGGCTGGCGGCGGCATTCGCGCCTTCAGCAGAAGCCGCCCAGTCGCCGAGCAGCCTGTAGCCGCGACCATAGGTCGTCTCCAGCAGCACGCGCTGCGAAGGGCGGCGATGTGGACCTGGAGCGTATTCTCGCTGACGGCCGCGCCGCCCCAGACGGCGGTCATGCCGCGCCCGCTGACCAGGCTGGTCGGCCGGGATGCCGACCTCGAACGGCTGGCGGCGCAGCTGCGGGAGGCGCGCCTGGTCACCGTGGTCGGCGCGGGCGGCGTGGGCAAGACACGGCTGGCACTCGCCACCGCCGACCGTGCCGCATGCCGGGCTGAGGAGGGCGTCTGGCTGGCCGATCTCGGCCCCCTAGAGGATCCGCGCCTGGTCGGGACGACCATTGCCACCGCGCTTGGCCTCGACACCGGCGGCGGCGATGCGCTGCGCACGGTGATGGCCTGTCTTGGCAGCCGGCGGGGGCTGCTCGTGCTCGATGGCTGCGAGCACCTGCTGCGGGCGGCGGCCGATGCCGCCGAGGCGATCCTGCGCAGCTGCCCATGGCCGAGAGCGCGATCTGCTCGCGGATCGTGCCGGGATACTGCGCGACGACGATCCGCTGGTCGGCGCACTGCGCTGGATCGACGGCACGCTTGCGGGCCTGCGCGACATAACCACACCCTCCTTGCTGGATCGGCTTCGTGCCTTGCAGGAGCAGCAGGAGTCGCTGGTCGAATCGACCAGGACCGCCAACTCGATCCTGCTTTCCGCGCCGGCGTCCGCCTCAACTGACGCTATGGTCCGCGCCAGACAAAGCGGGATGACCTGAGGTGGAATCACCGAAATGTCTGAATGCCCCGATCAGGCGAAGCTGGACCGTGATGCGTGCACGAAGGTGAACGCATCATGCGTCGGTCAGTGGACGCGGCGGGTCGGCATAGGTGGCGCGCGGGCGCAGCATCGTCGCGACGCCCGCCTCATCGATGGACATGTCGCGGCGCGGGCCCGCAGCGGGTCGATCAGCTCGGCGCAGACGGCATCCGCCCTCGCCGCATCCAGCGTGGCGCCCATCCGGCACTGGCGGATCTCGTCCGTGGCAAGGTGCGGCGGATCAGCCCTGACTTGCGTGGAGAGCGGGTGGGATGGATCAGGCGGCGGTCACATTTGCCTCGCAGACCGGTGCCACATCATCGCTACAGACGTGCCGAGGCGATCCGCACCCCCTCCGTCAGCGAGGCCAGCTTCGCCCAGGCGATATCGCCATGCACCGCGCCATAGCCGGCGAAGGTACCGAAGCCGCAATCGGTGCCGGCGATGACGCGCTCCGGCCCCACCATCCGGGCGAAGGTCTCGATGCGCTGGGCCACCAGCTCCGGATGCTCGACGAAGTTCGTCGTGCTGTCCAGGCAGCCGGGAATCAGCACCCAGTCCGGCGGCAGCGTCTGGTCACGCCAGACCGTCCACTCATGGGCATGCCGCGGGTTCGATGCCTCGAACAGCAGCCCGCCGATGCGCAGCTTGCGCAGCACCGGCAGCACACGGCCCAGCGCGATGTCACGGGTGTGCGGCCCCTCGTAATTGCCCCAGCAGATGTGCAGCCGGACATGCTCGGGCGCAATGTTGCGGAGCGCGTGGTTGATCACCTCCACATGCCGCTCGGCCCGCAGCAGGAATGCATCCTCCGTCAGCTCCGGATACAGCATGTGCCGACCGAGGCCGAGGTCCGGCGCATCGATCTGCAACGTGAGGCCGGCGGCGACAATGCCCTCATATTCATGCCGCATCCCCTCCGCCAGATCCGTCATGTAGCTGTCGAGGTCGGGGTGAATATCGGAGGGCTGGAACAGCGCGATGACGCCGGGCGAAGCGCTGTTCATGAAGCCCGTGGCGTAGCCTGCGCCGTCCAGGGCCTGGCGCATCAGCCGAAGGTCATGCGCCAACGGGTCCATCGACTTCACCCCAATCGGGCCCGTGCAGCGCGGCCGCCGATAGGTAGGCGTGCCGCCGCCGCGCGCGATCTTTTCAGCATAGGCCGGGAAGTCCCCGAGATCGGCCGGCATGCGGCGCGGGCTGTCGCCGGCGAAGCCCGTCAGCCGGTCCTTGATGTAGGTGGCATAGGAGATCTTGGAGGTTTCGCCATCCGAGGGGATGTCGATGCCGATCGCCTTCTGCCGGCGCAGCACCTCATGCGTCGCATGATCCATCGCGGCGTCATAGGCGGCGGGATCGGTCGGCTCCTCGCGTTCGCGCGCGAACAGGAAGTCGGCGACGATCTGGCTGCGCGGCAGGGAGCCGACATGGGTGGTGCGGATGTGGGTCATGCGGTGCGACCTCAGATGAAGCGCGGCGCGGCGGGGGCATCGCCACCGCGCACGACATAGGCAGCGACACCGTTGGAGGAGCTGGCGCGGAAGCCGCGCGGCAGGCCCTTGGGCGTGGTGAAGGTATCGCCCGGGCCGAGGATGACCTCGCCTTCCGGCGTGGTGATCTGCAGCACGCCGCGATGGACGAAGATCACCTCCTCCTCCTCCCGCACATGGCTCGGCACGCTGGCGCCGGATTCGAGGCGCAGCGCGCGCAGGTTGAAGCCATGCGGCCACCAGCCGATGAGCGGGCCGGGCTCGAAACCGTCGCCGGTGTTCGCCGGGCCGATGATCGGCAACTCCTCCACCCCTTCGCGCGCCAGCGGCGAGTTCGGGTTGGCGCGCAGGTCGCCGGCCTTGATGACGCAGCCCTGCAGACGCTCCGCCGGCGGGGTGGGCAGCGCCGCGATCTGCTCCGGCCCCGGCGGCTGCTGTCGCACCGCATTCGCAGGCACGCTTTCCCCGACCGTGGTGTCCACCAGCCGGCCGCCTTCCAGCAGCACCAGGCCGTATTGCTGCGCGAGCTCGAAGACGCGCGGTGCCCAGGTGACCTTGCCTGGGTTGTCGCGGCCGAGCACGGCGAACAGGAAGCCGGTCTCCGTGCCGATATTCTCGAAGCCGCGATACATATGGGTGGGGATGGAGATGGTGTCGCCTTCCTCCATCACCACGTCGCCTTCATCGGCATTCACGCCGAAGATCATGCGCCAGCGGCCCTTATGGGCAATGAAGACTTCCGCCGTCTCATGGCTGTGCTGGCTGTTCAGGCAGCCCGGCGGCTGGCGCGCACCGCCGATATTGAAGCCATGCGCTTCGGGGATATGCACATGCTGATTGGGATTCTCGCTGACGCCGGGACCAATGAGGGTGAAATTCTCCTTGGCGTCGGAGCCCGGCGTGCGGCTGTCGACGAAGGCGTTGCGGCAGGGGATGAGGTCCGCATAGCGGATCAGGCGGGTGCTCAGCATGGCGGTCATTCCGGTTGCAGGCGCTTGGTGGAAGCGGCGTCGAACAGATGCAGGCGGCTGGCATCGAGGCGCAGCGCCACGGTGCTGCCGATCTCGGCCCGCCAGGCACGGTCCGCCTTGGCGATGATTCGCGCGGCGCCAGCCTGCACGGTGACCAGCACCGCATCGCCGGTGAGCTCCACCGCATAGATGCTGGCGTCGAGATCGCCGCTGCCGGCAGGCCCCACGGTGACATCCTCGGGCCGCACGCCGAGCACCGCGCGGCCGCCATGGCGCGCGACGCCGGTCGTGGCGTGGAAGCCGCCGGCTGCGGTGAAACGGCCATCCGCATGATCGCCATCCACCAGGTTCATCGGCGGCGATCCGATGAAGCCGGCGACGAACAGATCGGCCGGGCGGTCATAGATCACCTCCGGCGTGTCGAGCTGGCGGATCTCGCCGCCCTGCATGACGGCGACGCGATGCGCCAGCGTCATCGCCTCGATCTGGTCGTGCGTGACATAGACGGTGGTGACGCCGAGCTCATGCTGCAGATGCTTGATCTCGGCGCGCGTCGAGACGCGGAGCTTGGCGTCGAGGTTCGACAGCGGCTCATCCATCAGGAAGACGGTCGGCCGCCGAACGATGGCGCGCGCCAGCGCCACGCGCTGTCGCTGGCCGCCGGAAAGCTCCTTCGGCCGGCGGTGCAGCAGCGGCTCCAGCTCCACCTTCGCTGCCGCGGCACGCACCTGCGCGGCGCGTTCCGCGCCCTTGATGCCGCGCAGCTTCAGGGGGTAGCCGATATTGTCCTCGACGGTCATGTGCGGATAGAGGCCGTAGGACTGGAACACCATGGCGATGTCGCGGTCGCGCGGCGGCAGGTCGTTCACCCGCTGGCCACCGATCAGGATGTCGCCCGCCGTCGGCTCCTCCAGCCCCGCGATCATCCGCATCGTCGTGGTCTTGCCGCAGCCGGAGGGGCCGAGCAGCACCATGAACTCCCCGTCGCGAATCTCCAGCGACTGGTCGCGCACGGCGGTGAAGCCGCCCCAGGCCTTGGTCAGGTTGCGCAGGCTTACGTCAGCCATGGGCCCTCACTTCACCGCGCCGCCCGTCATGCCGCGCACGAAGTGGCGCTGGATGACGGAGGACAGAAGGAACATCGGAATGGAGATCAGGATTCCCGCCGCGGCGATCAGCTCCCACAGGTCGCCGCGCTCCGTGCGGAAGCGGGTGATTCCGACCGGCAGGGTCACCGCGTTGTCACGCGTCAGGATCAGCGCGAACAGAAACTCGTTCCATGTCAGGATGAAGCAGAACACGGCGGTGACCAGCACACCTGGCCAGACCATCGGCACGACGATGTCGAGGATGACGCGCAGCCGCGTCGCGCCATCGACCAGCGCCGCTTCCTCCGACTCCGTGGGCACCGCGTCCAGAAAGCCCTTCAGCATCCAGACCGCGAAGGGCGTGACGATGGCGAGGTTGACGATGACCAGCGCCAGATGCGTGTCCAGCAGCCCGAGGTCGCGGAACAGCAGGTAGAAGGGCAGCACCACCACCACGGCGGGGATGAACTGCGTCGCCAGGATGGTGAAGAACAGCGCGCCCTTGAAGCGCATCTCGAAGCGGCTGAAGGCATAGGCCGCCAGGGTCGAGCAGGGGATGGAGATCAGCACCGTCAGACCCGCCACCACGGTGCTGTTCCACAGCGCCGCGCCGATGTTCCAGGGGGCTGCGAAGATGGTGCGGAAATTGTCCAGCGTCGGGGTGAACAGCAGCGTCAGTTCGAACAGATCGACCGGCCGCTTGAAGGCGGTCAGCGCCATCCAGACGATGGGGAACAGGATGAGGAACAGCGCCAGCAGAAGAATGGCGCTCTCCAGCCCCTTCATCACCAGCTTGCGGCGGCGTGCGGCCGTGGCGCGGGTCCCGTTCATGCGCCACCCGGCTTGCGCAGGATCAGCTTCATGTACCAGACCGCCAGGAAGACCAGCATCGCGGTGAGGATCCAGGCGACGGCGGAGGCATAGCCCATGTCGTACCAGCGGAAGGCGATGGAATAGACGAGATAGGCCAGGGTGACGGTGGATTGCCCAGGCCCCCCGCCGGTCAAGGTCACCACCTGGTCGAACATCTTCAGCGCGAAGACGGTCTTGAGGATGGCGACCACCGCCAGCACCGGCATCAGCGCCGGCAGCGTCACGTCGCGGAACACCTGCCATTCGCTGGCGCAGTCGATACGCGCCGCTTCCTCCGGCTCTTTCGGCAAGGCGGAGAGGCCACCGAGCACCACCAGAGTCATATAGGGCACCCAGCGCCAGGCATCGGAGAAGACCAGCACCAGCAGCGCGGCCACCGGGTCCGCCAACCAGACATAGCCCTGGAGCCAGGGCACCACCGCCCCGGCCAGCCAGGTGAAGACGCCCATCTCCGCATTGAACATGAAGCGGAAGGAAATACCGACCAAAGCGGGGGAGACGGCGAAGGGCAGGATCAGCACCGCGCGCGTCAGGCTGTGCAGCACGCCGGCGCGGCGCAGCAGCAACGCCAGGCCGAGCGCGCAGACAACGGTCAGCGCCACGTCGATGGCGACGAAGCTCGCCGTCACCTGAAGCGCATTGGCGAAATCCGGGTCGTCGGTCAGCGCGGTGACGTAGTGCTCCGGGCCGATGAAGGGTCCGGGCGTCAGCGACCGTGTCAGCCGCCAATCCCGGAAGCTGGTGACCAGCGACACGGCCAGCGGCCAGATCGTCGTGCCCAGCACCAGCAGGGCCGCCGGCAGGATCAACACATATTTGAGCCGGCGGTCCTGCATGCGCTGTCAGCCGCGGCGGATGATGCGGCGCACCTGCGCGGCGGCACCGTTGAAGGCTTCCGGCACTGTGCGGGTGCCCGTCGCCGCCTCGCTCATCGCCGTCTCCAGCGCCTCGCTGATCTGCGGCCATTCGGGGCCGTAGGTGATGCTCTGGGTGCGTGCCAGGCCCTCCGCGGCGAAGCGGTGCATCCCGCCGAAGCGCGCGTTCACCGCCTCATCCAGCAGGTTCGGCTGCATCACGGCGACCACGTCATTCTCGCGCGGGTCGAGCAGCACCTCGCGCTCCAGCGCCGGGTTGGCGATCCAGGTCAGCAGCTCCGCCGCTGCCTCCTTGCGCCGCGACCGGCGCGGGATGCCCCAGACCCAGGTGTTGGTGAAGGTGGTGCGCGGACGGCCTTCATAGGACGGCATCGGCGCGAAGCCGATCTGGCTTTCCGTCAGCCGGCTGGATTGCGGGTTCACCAAGGTGGAGCGCACCCACCACCACACCGGCAGCATCGCCGCATTGCCCTGGCCCATGCTGTTCACCGCGTCCTGTTCCGTGAAGGACAGGGCGCCGGCCGGCACCACGCGATGGCGGCGCAGCAGGTCCACATAGTCCTGCACGGATTGCAGGCCGGCGGTGCTGTTGAAGGCGGGCTGGCCGCGTTCATCGAACAGACTGGCGCCGCGGCCCCAGAGGAAATTGTACCAGACCATCAGGTTCTGGCCGTTGCCGCGGCCATAGGGCACGGAGACGCCGGCGATGCCGCTCTCCTTCTCCTGGACCGCCTTGGCAGTCTCGACCAGCGCATCCCAGGTCGCTGGGACCGTCAGATTGTGCTTCTCGAAAAGGTCGCGCCGGTAGAACAGCAGCTGCACATGGCCGCGGCTGGGCAGGCCGAGCAGCTTGCCGTCGTAGCGGCCCTGCCGCAGATGCGCCTCCGGCCAGCGATCCAGCGGGATGGATTTGGCGCGAACCAGGTCGTCGATCGGGTCGAACAGGTTGTTCAGGGACGCGACCCACTGGTCCATGGCGATGGCCAGGTCGTAGTCGCCGCCGCCGCCGACCATCTCGGCCGTCAGCGCCTCCCGCATGCTGGCGAAGGGCACGAAGGTGTATTTCGCGGTGATGCCGGTCTGCTCGGTGAAAGCGGCCAGCCGCGCCTCATGCGCCCGGAACTGCGAGGAGACCACGCAGAGCACCTTCAGCTCCTGCCCCGCAAAGGGCTTGCCGGGGCGCAGGCCCGGCGTCGCGGTGACGGAGGCACGGACCGGCATGGCCGCCGCGAGTGCGGCGCCTCCGGCAGCGGCCAAAACTTCACGACGGCGGATCGCCATGGTCGGTCCCTCCTCCCTTGGCGTCGGCTGGCTGCCGCGCCGATTTTTGTCCGGCTTGGCCGGCGCTTGCATACGCATGCAACCCTAACCGCGTGTTTCCCTTGCTGGCAAGCCTCAACCCGTGATGTCGTTCCGAACCGGCCGCCAGACCAGCTGTTCCGCCAGGCTGACGCAGCCCTCCGGCGGCATGCGGGCGGAGCCGCGCACCACCAGCTCGCCCCGCACCACCTCATGCCGCGTGGGCGTCGCGGGGTCCTCGATCATTTCGCAGACGAGGGCGACGGTGGCATCCACCATCGGCTGCACCGGCTGGGAGAAGGAGGTCAGGGAGAAGCTGGGCCAGCGCGCGGGCCCGGTATCGTCAAAGCCGACCAGCGACAGGTCGCGCGGAATCCGCAGCCCGAATTCGTGGCGCGCAACTTCTGCCACCGCGGTCGCCATATGATCGTTGCCGCAGAAGATCGCATCCGGCCGGTCCGGCCGCGCCAGCAGCCGACGCGCGGCCGCAGCGGCTTCTTCAAACTGGTACAGCCCGACTTCGCGCAGCGGAGGCGGATGGCCGTTCTCCTGGAGCCACCCGCAAAATCCGCTTTCGCGGTCCCGGCTGGTGGAGGAATTCTCGATGCCGGCGAGGAAGCCGAGCCGCCGGTGGCCACTGGCCACCAGGAATTCCGCGATCAACCGCCCGCCGCGCAGATTCTCGCCGGTAACGGAGGAAACGCTGGGCGCTCGGCTGGTGCGGTTGAACAGCAGCACGGGAATGCCCGCCGCCTGGCACTGATCCGCCAGGGCGGAGGACAGTGTGGTGGAGGCAAGGATCAGCGCATCCACGCGCCAGGCCAGCACCTCCTGCAATTGCGGATCCGCATGGCGGCCCGCATCGGGCATGAAGAGCAGCATCTGGTAGCCGCGCGCCTGCAATCCGCGCGACAGCGCCTCCAGCACATCCGGGTAGAAGTGGTTCTGCAGATAGCTGGCGGCGACGCCGATGATGCGGCTGCGCCGCGTGGTCAGCGACCGCGCGATGGCATTGGGGCGATAGCCGAGCTGGCGCGCCGCCTCCGCCACACGCGCGCGGGTTTCCTCCGCGATGGAGGCGCCCGGCGTGAAGGCGCGACTGACGGCGGATTGCGAGACGCCGGCGAGGCGGGCGACATCGGTCGCCGTGGCGTGCCGCTTCCGAGTCATCCCGCCGTCCAGCCGCCATCCACCAGGACGGAGGAGCCGGTCATCAGCGAGGCCGCATCGGAACACAGGAACAGGATGGCGCCCATCAGATCCTCCACCTGGCCGAGTCGGCCGAGTTTGATCTTCTGCATCACCTGGCTGCGGAAACCCTCATCCTGCAGGAAGGGCCGGGTCATCGGCGTCTCGATGAAGGTGGGGCACAGCGTGTTCACGCGGATGCCATGCGGCGCCAGGTCGATCGCCATGGCGCGCGCCACGCCCTCGATCGCCCATTTGGAGGCGCAGTAGACGCTGCGCCGCGCGCCGCCGACATGGCCCATCTGCGAGGAGACATGCAGGATGGCGCCGGGGATTTCCGCCGCGATCATGCCGCGCGCCACAGCCTGCGCCACGAAGAAGGCCGCGCGCAGGTTCAGCGCCATGACCGCGTCGAAATCCGCCGGAGTCACGTCCTGGAAGGCGGCGGGGCGGTTGGTGCCGGCATTGTTCACCAGCGCGTGGAAGGGTGGCTGTGCGGCGATCTGCGCCGCCGCACGCTCGATATCCGCGACATCCAGCACCAGCGCCTCCGCACTGCCGCCCTCGGCGCGAATCTCCGCGGCCGCCGCCTCGATCTCCTCGCGCGAGCGGGCGGCGAGCACGACATGCGCGCCGGCCTCCGCCAGCGCCGCGGCGGCGGCCAGGCCGATTCCACGGCCAGCGCCCGTCACCAGGGCGCGGCGGCCATCGAGGCGAAAGGAGGGGGTGCGGGGCAGCGCCATGTCAGTCGGCCGCCGCGCCATAGGGCACGTTGCGGCCGCCATAGCGGCGCAGCCGGATATTGGCCTGCTCGGCATGACCCACGAAACCCTCCAGCATGCACAGCCGGGAACAATAGGCGCCGATCATCGCACTGGCCTCATCTGTGAGAACCCGCTGGTAGGTCACGGTCTTCAGGAACTTGCCGACCCAGAGCCCGCCCGTATAGCGCGCCGCGCCCATGGTGGGCAGCGTGTGGTTGGTGCCAATGACCTTGTCGCCATAGCTGACATTGGTGCGCGGGCCGAGGAACAGCGCGCCGTAATTGGTCATGTTGTTCAGGAAGAAGTCATCATCCGCCGTCATCACCTGCACATGCTCGGAGGCGATGCGATCGGCCTCCCGCAGCATCTCCGCGCGACCCTGGCAGAGGATCACCTCGCCATAATCGGCCCAGGCCTTGGCCGCCACGGCGGCGGTCGGCAGGATGGTGAGCAGGCGCTCGACCTCCGCCATCGTCGCGCGCGCCAGTTTTTCCGATGTGGTCAGCAGGATCGCGGGACTGGTCGGGCCGTGCTCGGCCTGGCCAAGCAGGTCGGTCGCGCAGATTTCCGCATCCACGGTCTCGTCGCAGATGATCAGCGTCTCGGTCGGGCCGGCAAAAAGGTCGATGCCGACACGGCCGAACAGCTGCCGCTTGGCCTCCGCGACATAGGCATTGCCGGGCCCCACCAGCATGTCCACCGCCCCGATGGTCTCCGTGCCCAGCGCCATGGCGCCCACCGCCTGCACGCCGCCGAGGCAATGGATCTCATCCGCCCCCGCCAGGTGCTGCGCGGCGACGATGGCCGGCGCCGGGCGGCCCTGATAGGGCGGCGCGCAGGTGACGATGCGCGGCACGCCCGCCACCTTCGCCGTCACCACCGACATATGGGCCGAGGCCAGCAGCGGGTATTTGCCGCCCGGCACGTAGCAGCCCACCGAGTTCATCGGGATGTTCTTGTGGCCGAGCACCACGCCCGGCAGCGTCTCCACCTCGATGTCCTGCAAAGCGGCGCGCTGGTGCTGGGCGAAGTTGCGGACCTGTTCCTGGGCGAAACGGATATCGTCCAGTGCGCGCGCCGGCAGTTCCGCCAGGCAGGCGCGGATCTCCGCATCGGTCAGGCGCGAATCGGGGCGTTCCAGGCCGTCGAAGCGGGCCGACATCTCCCGCACCGCCGCGTCCCCGCGCGCGGCGATATCCGCCAGCAGGCGCTCGACCGTGGCGCGCACCTCGGTCTGCGCGGCCTCCTTGTCGGCAGCGCCGATGGAGCGCTTGAGCCAGGTCGCCATGTCGTTTTTCCCCTACCTATAGGCAGGACATTGCCCGCAAGCTGCATGCGCATGCAAGATGGGGGCTCCGCCCGGCGGCCGTGAGCCTCCATTCTGCCGTCCGCAGGGCCCGCGAGCGGGAGATGCTCCCCCGCGCTTGCTTGAATGACGTTTGTATTGCAGTTTTATGACCGCACGCGCGAAACGCGCCTGTGCGACGCCATGTCGTCCGGAGGGGGGAGGCTGCAGGCTGCGCGCGCGTCCAGGCAGAAAGACCTGGCGGCACGCACCGCTTCACGCCTTGCGCATCCGGGCTCCGTCCGCGCCGCGAAGACGAGCCGAAAAGGAAACGCCCGATGCAACGCCGCCTTCTGCTCCCGATCCTGCTGATCGGCCCAGCTGGATTCACCGCGCCGGCCGCGGCGCAGGGCAGCCTCAACCTCTACTGCTCGGTGCAGAATGAGTGGTGCCAGGCGGTAGCTACAAACTTCCAGCGCGACACTGGCATCCGCGTGAGCATGACGCAGCGCGGCAGCGGCGAGACGCTCGCCGCGATCCGCGCCGAAAGCCAGAATCCGCGCGGCGACGTCTGGTTCGGCGGCACCGGCGACCCGCATCTGGCCGCCGGCGAGGAGAACCTGACCCAGGCCTATGAGAGCGCCAACAATGGCGGGCTGCATCCCTGGGCGCTGACCCAGTGGCGGCAATCCGAACGGCGCGCCATCGGCGTCTATGCCGGCGCGGTCGGCTTCGGCATCAACACGGAACTGCTCGCCCGCAAGAACATCGCGCCCCCCGCCTGCTGGGCCGACCTGCTGGATGCGCGCTTCCGCGGCGAGATCCAGATCGCCAATCCGAATTCCTCCGGCACTGCCTATGTGGTCATCGCGACGCTGGTGCAGCTGATGGGGGAAGAACCCGCCTTCACCTATCTGCGCGGGCTGCATCCCAACGTGAATTCCTACACCCGCTCCGGCACCGCGCCGATCAAGGCGGTGGCGCGCGGCGAGACGGGTGTCTCGATCAGCTTCGTGCATGATGCGGTGACGGAGGCCAATGCCGGCTTCCCCGTGACCTACGCCACGCCCTGCGAGGGCACCGGCTATGAGATCGGCTCCATGTCGATCATCCGCGGCGCGCGCAACCTGACCCAGGCGCGGCGCTTCTACGACTGGGCGCTGACCGAGCCCGCCCAACGGCTGGGCTTCGAGGCCGGTGGCCAGTTGCAGCAGCCCTCCAACACCGCCGCGCCGCTGCCGCCGAATGCGCCTGACCTCTCGCGCATCCGCCTCATCGAATATGATTTCGCCAAGTACGGCCGGGCGGCGGAACGCCGCCGGCTGATCCAGCGCTGGGACCGGGAGGTCGGCTCCGCGCCGCGCTGATGCCGAACCCTGCCGGCGCGGAGCCCCGCGCCGGCTGCTGCCTCGCTCCAGGATATCCGCCATGTCCCTCCGCCTGATCGCCGCCACCGCGGTCGTCGCCTGTACCGCCCTGCCGCTTCCGGCCGCGGCGCAGGGCAGCCTCAACATGCTCTGCGCGCCGGCCGCCGATTGGTGCGAGGCGATCGCCGCCGCCTTCCAGCGCGACACCGGCGTGCGCGTCGCCATGGCGCGCAAATCGGCCGGCGAGATCCTCGCCCAGATCCGGGCGGAGGCGCAGAACCCGCGCACCGACATCTGGTTCGGCGCTTCCTCCGAGACGCATATCTCGGCCGCCGAGGCGAATCTGCTGCAGCCCTATACCTCGCCCAACATGGCCAACCTGCATCCCTGGGCGCAGCGCGTGCATGCCATGTCCGGCGAGCGTTGCGTCGGCGTCTCCTCCGGCGCCATCGGCCTGGCCTGGAACCGGGAGTTGATGGCGCGCAAGAACCTGCCGCTGCCGACCAGCTGGGCCGATATGCTGAACCCGGCCTATCGCAACGAGATCCAGCTGCCGAATCCGAATTCCTCCGGCACCGCCTACACCATCATCGCCGGACTGGTGCAGCTATGGGACGAGGATCGCGCCTTCGCCTATCTGGCGCGGCTGCATGCCAATGTGAACGCCTATACCCGTTCCGGCGCCGCGCCGATGCAGGCGGTATCGCGGGGCGAGACGGCGCTGGCGGCCGCCTTCAACATGGAGGTGATCTCCATGCAGCAGGCCGGCTTCCCGATTGAGATCGCCTATCCCAGCGAGGGCACCAGCTATGAGGTGGCCTGCATGTCGATCATCCGCGGCGCCCGCAACCTGGCGCAGGCGCGGCGCTTCTACGACTGGTACCTGACGCCGGCGGCGATGGATATCGGCCCGAAGGTCAACCAGTTCCACGCCCCGGCGCATCGTGGCGCGACGCCCGATGCGCGCATCCCCGACATCTCCGCCATCCGGCTGGTGGACTACGATTTCGCCGCATTCGGCCAGGCCGAAACCCGCCGGCGCATCCTGCAGCGCTGGGACCGTGAGATCGGCGCCCTGCCCCGCTGAGCCCCGCCCGGCGCGCTGAATGAACAGAGAGAACAGCATGAACCACCGTCACCTCGCGCTCGCCGCGGCCTTCCTCCTGCCGGCGCTGCCCGCCGCTGCGCAGGGCCAGCTCAACCTGTACTGCTCTGCCACGCTGGAGTGGTGCCAGCCGATCGCGCGCGGTTTCGAGCGCGAGACCGGCATCCGCGTGAACCTGACCCAGAAGTCCACAGGCGAGATGCTGGCGCAGATCCGCAGTGAGGCGCGCAACCCGCGCGGCGATGTCTGGTGGGGCGGCACCGGCGACCCGCATGTGGCAGCCGGCGAGGAGAATCTGACCCAACTGCATGAAAGCCCGCGCATCGCGGAGCTGCATGACTGGGCGCAGGCGCAGTGGCGCCAGACCCAGGGCCGCACGGTGGGCGTCTATGCCAGCGTGCTCGGCTTCGGCTTCAACACGGAACTCATCGCGCGCCGCAACCTGCCGGCGCCGCGCTGCTGGGCGGATCTGCTGAATCCCGCCTATCGCGGCGAGATCCAGATGGCCAATCCGAACAGCTCCGGCACCGCCTATATCATCATCGCCACCCTGGTGCAGATGATGGGGGAGGAGCCGGCCTTCGACTACCTGAAGCGCCTGCACGGCAGCATCAACGCCTATCCGCGCTCCGGCACCGCGCCGATCACGGCGGTGGCGCGCGGCGAGACGGCGCTGTCGCTGTCCTTCGTGCACAATGCGGCGGAGGAGGCCGCGGCTGGTTTCCCCGTCGGCCATGCCGTGCCCTGCGAGGGCACGGGCTATGAGATCGGCTCCATGTCGATCATCCGCGGCGCGCGCAACCTGCCGGCGGCGCAGCAATTCTACCATTGGGCGCTCTCCGCCCCCGCGCAGATCATCGCCAGCCAGGAAGCGAAGAAGCTGCAAACCATGGCCAATCGCGGCGTGCCGCTGACCGATGGCGCGCCCAACATGGCGACCGCGCGGATCATCGACTACGACAATGCCCGCTTCGGCGCGAGCGCCGAGCGCCGCCGCCTGCTGGCGCGCTGGGACAGGGAGGTCGGCGCACTGCCGCGCTGACGTAACGCCCATGTTCTTCGGCACCTCCTTCTTCTTCTGGCTGATCGCGGCGCTCGGCACGCTGGTCCTGCCCTGGCACATGCAGCAGGACGGGCTGACCCTCGCCGGGTTGTTCGCGCTCGGCCGTGGGGAGGCGGAGGCCGCCTCCGCGCTGTCGCAGGCCACGCAGTTCGGGCGCTTCTGGTTCTGGCCGGTGATCGCCGGCCTGCTGCTCGCGCTGCCCGGCGCGCTGCCGACGGGTGAGCGGGCGCGCCGCGCGCGCTTCCTGGTCTGGGGCGGCGGGCTGGGCCTCGCTGCGCTGGTGCTACAGGGCCTGGCGGTGGGCATCCAGGGCTGGAACTGGCCGGTGCTGGCGCGGCTGTTCGGGGAGCTGGAGGACCGGCAATTCGGTATCGGCCTCGGCGGCGCCCTGGCCTTCGCGGGCTTCCTGATCCTGCTGACCGATGGCCTCGCGCTGCGCGGCTATTTAAAGGGCGACCGCTTCGTCTCCGGCGCCGTCGGCCTGCTGGTCGCCTCCATCGTGGTCTTCACCGCCTGGCCGGTCGGCACCGTGCTGTCCGAGATGTTCACGCCGCGCGCCGATCTCACCCTCGGCGCCGCGATGGCGGAACGGCTGTTCGACAGCAAGATCTGGGGCCTCGGCTGCGTCACCGGCCGGGTGAATTGCGGCGTGTTCTGGAATACGCTGCTGCTGGCGGTGTCCACCGCGACGGCGGCGACCACCCTCGGCCTGTGCTTCGCACTGATCGTCACCCGCAGCGGCTTCCGCGCCAAGAAACTGCTGCGGCTGCTGACGGTGCTGCCGATCATCACGCCGCCCTTCGTCATCGGCCTCGGCCTGATCCTGATCTTCGGCCGCTCCGGCGTGTTCAACCAGATCGCCGAATCCCTGTTCGGGCTGGAACTCGGCCGCTGGATCTACGGCTTCAACGGCGTGATGCTGGCGCAGGTCTTTTCCTTCACGCCGATCGCCTTCCTGGTGCTGATCGGCGTGGTGGAGGGTGTGTCCCCGGCCATGGAGGAAGCCTCGCAGACGCTGCGCGCCAGCCAGATGCGCACCTTCCGCGCGGTGACCCTGCCGCTGATGCTGCCGGGGCTGGCCAATGCCTGGCTGGTGGTCTTCGTCGAGAGCCTTGCCGACTTCGGCAATCCGATCGTGCTCGGCGGGTCCTTCGGCGTGCTGTCCACCGAGATCTTCTTCGCCGTCGTCGGCGCGCAGCAGGATTTCGGCCGCGCGGCGGTGCTGGCGGCGGTTATGCTGGTGGTGGCACTGACGGCCTTCATCATCCAGCGCAGCGTGGTGGGCAAGCGCAGCTATGTCTCGATGACCGGCAAGGGCGATGTCGGCCTGCCGACGAAGCTGCCGCCGCCGGTGCGGCGCGTCGCCTTCGCCATTGCCATCCCCTGGGCCATACTGACCGTCATCGTCTACGTCATGGCGCTGGCCGGCGCCTTCGTGCGGGTCTGGGGGCGCGACTGGACGCCGACCTTCAGCCATTTCGAACGCGCCTTCGCGCTGGAATGGTCGCCAGCGGGCGCGCTGATCTTCTCCGGCGGCGCCTGGCATTCGCTGTTCACCACCATCCAGCTGGCCGCCATCGCCGCGCCCATCACGGCCGGGCTTGGCCTGCTCGCCTCCTGGGTGCTGACGCGGCAGCGCTTCGCGGGCCGCACGGCGCTGGAATTCGCGCTGATGCTGACCTTCGCCGTGCCCGGCACGGTGATCGGCGTGGCCTATATCCTGACCTACAACCTGCCGCCGCTGGAGATCACCGGCACCGCGGTGATCCTTGTCGCCTGCTTCGTCTTCCGGAACCTGCCGGTCGGCGTGCGCTCCGGCGTCGCGGCGATGAGCCAGCTCGACAAGTCGCTGGACGAGGCGGCGGTGACGCTGCGCGCCTCCACCTTCCGCACGCTGCGGACGGTGGTGCTGCCCCTGCTGAAGCCGGCCATCGTCACCGCGCTGGTCTATTCCTTCGTGCGCGCCATGACGACGGTCTCGGCCGTCATCTTCCTGGTCTCGGCGGAATATGAGATGGCCACGGTCTTCATCATCAACCGCGTCATCAACGGCGACTACGGCCTGGCCATCGCCTATTGCGCCGTGCTGATCGTGCTGATGATGGCGGCGATCGGGCTGATCAACCTGCTGGTCGGGCGCCGCAACCTCGGACGCCGCGCGGCCGCCATCCCCACACCTGCTCCAGTCGGAGGCCGTGCGTGAGCATCCCCATCAAGACGACCGGCGCGGAAGTCCGCCTCACCGGTCTCGGCAAGCGATACGGCCAGGTGCAGGCGGTGAAGCCGCTCGACCTGGTGATCGAGGGCGGCACGCTGGTGACGCTTCTCGGCCCCTCCGGCTGCGGCAAGACCACGCTGTTGCGCATGATCGCCGGACTGGAACAGGCGACGGAGGGCCGCATCTTCATCGGCGGCCGCGACGTCACCCTGCTGTCCGCCGGTGAGCGCAACGTCTCCATGGTCTTCCAGTCCTATGCGCTCTTCCCGCATATGTCGGTGCTGGAGAACGTCGCCTATGGCCTGATCTCCTCCGGCGAGAAGAAGCGCGATGCGCATGCCAAGGCGGAGGCGGTGCTGGAGACCGTGGGGCTGAAAGGCTTTGGCGGGCGGCTACCCTCCGAGATGTCCGGCGGCCAGCAGCAGCGCGTGGCGGTCGCCCGCGCTTTGGTGCTGGAGCCCGATGTGCTGCTGTTCGACGAGCCGCTGTCCAATCTCGACACCCGCCTGCGCCGCACCATGCGGGAGGAGATCCGCGCGCTGCAGCAGCGCCTCGGCCTGACCGTGGTCTATGTCACGCATGACCAGGCGGAGGCGCTGGCCGTCTCCGACAAGATCGTGGTGATGCGCAATGCCGGCATCGCCCAGGCCGGCGCGCCGGAGGTGCTCTATGCCAGCCCGGATTCCGTCTTCGTCGCCACCTTCATGGGCGAGGCGAACCATGTGCGCGGCGTCATCGAGAGCGTTTCGGGCGAGCATTGCGTGCTGGCGCTGGACGGGGCCCGGCTGACCCTGCCGGGTCGTGGCCTGCCGCCCGGGCCGGTGGATGCGGTGATCCGGCCGGAGGCAATCCGCATCGCCGCCCCCGATGCACCAAACGGGCTGGAGGCGACGGTCGCCCGCGCCACCTATATGGGCTCCCACACCGAGTATTACTTCAGCACCGCCGTGGGCGAGCTGTTCGCCCAGGGCGCCGACCGCCTGCGCCGGCGCCAGCCGGGGGAGAAGGTCCGGCTGCTGCTGGATGAGGAGGGCGTGGTGGTGGTGCGGCCCTAGGGCCGACAAGGCCGTCGGCTTCGCCCGCGCATCGTGCCCAGCGCGCTGTGATGGCAGGTCCTCCCCGCGCTGCCGCCATGATGCCGCGGCGCGCCGGACAGGCCGTGCGCGCTCTCCTGATCCACCCTGACGCGCCTGGCGCCGGTGCGCCGGCCTGGGTCTGGATAGTCTGAGCGGCCGGGTGCCCGCCGTGGCCTGTGACAGCATCGGGCAGGCCACGCCTTGGCACTGGCCAGTGGACAGGACCCCTGGCCACTGAAATACGCTTGGGCCCCGCCGCCCGGAACGCTCCATGGCCCGTCCACGCCTCGCCTTCGTCAGCATCGGCCACTCCCCGCGCGAGGACATGGTGCCGGAGGTGCTTGCTTTGGCCGGCGCGGCGCCAGGCGAGGTGGAGCTGCAGGAATTCGGCGCACTGGACGGGCTGGACGCGGCCGGCATCGCCGCCGGCGCACCGCGGGAGCGGGAGCCGGTGCTGTTCACCCGGCTGGGCGGGGGCCAGCGCGTGCGGCTCGGCGCCGGCTTCCTGGCCCGCCGCCTGGCGCCGCTGCTGCACCGGCTGGACGGTGCGGGCCACGACCTGATCGTGCTGGCCAGCACGAGCCTGTTCCAGCCGTATCGCCTGCGCACGCCCTTCGTGCATGCCCAGCAGGTGGTGGATGCCTGGATCGGCGCGCTGGTGATGGGGGAGGCGCGGATCGGCGTGATGCATTCGCTGGAGGAACAGCATCGCGGCTCCGCCCATGGCGCCCTGATCCAGAGCGCCCGCGCCGTGGCGCGGGAGGATGACATCGCCGATTTCAACGAGGCGGCGCACCGGCTGGAGGCGGCCAACCTCATCCTCATGCACTCCGTCGGCTATACGGAGGCGATGGCCGAACAACTCGCCGCCCGCACCGGCAAGCCGGTGGTCACCGCGCGGCGCATCCTGGCCGGTGCGATCCGGCTGCACCTGGTGGCGCTGGCCGCGCGGCCGCCGCCCGGGCATCCGGCGGAGCCGGGATCGGGCCACGAGACAGAGCCCCTGCAGGCGCTGATGGACCGCCTGCCGGGCCAGACCGAAACCCTGACGCCGCGGGAGCGCGACGTGCTGAAGGCGCTGCTGCAGGGCGAGGGCAACAAGGAGATCGGCCGCCGCCTCGGCATCAGCCACCGCACCGTGGAAATCCATCGCGCCCGGGTCATGGCCAAGCTGAATGCCGGCTCCGCCATCGAGCTGTTCCGGCGGCTGATGCTTGTGCGCGACCAGTAGCCTGCCTGAATTCCGCAGCGATTGCCCGCTTTCGCGGCAGTGGCGGCAGCGCGGATAAGGAGCCGCCCTTATTCAGCTCAGGCGGGGCGATCTGCAAAGCTGCGGGGGAGACAATGTCGGCGCGCTCCGCGTGCCGCCCCACGGACAGGTGCTGGCCAGATGGCAGACGCGGCGACCCGCTACCGGATCGGATTCGACATCGGCGGCACCTTCACCGACTTCATCCTGCTCGACCGCGCCACCGCCACCATCCGCCTGCACAAATGCCTGACCACGCCGCAGGACCCCTCGGAGGGCGCGCTCGCGGGCCTGGCGGCGCTGGTCGCCGAGGCCGGGCTGGCGCTGTCCGACATCTCGGAGATCGTGCACGGCACCACGCTGATCACCAATGCGCTGATCGAGCGCAAGGGCGCCTCGCTCGGCATGATCACCACCGCCGGCTTCCGCGACGTGATCGAGATGGGCACGGAGCAGCGCTACGACATCTACGACCTGTTCCTGCAATACCCGGACCCGCTGGTGCCGCGCCGCAACCGCCTGGAAGTGCCGGAGCGGCTGGATCGCGACGGCCAGGTGGTGACGCCGCTGGACCTCGCCGCGGTGACGCAGGCGGCGCGTCAGTTGGTGGCCGCGGGCGCGGAGGCGATCGCCATCTGCTTCCTGCACGCCTATCGCAACCCGATGCATGAGAAGGCGGCCGCCGCCGCGATCCGGGCGGAATTCCCGGACCTCGCCCTGTCGCTGTCGTCGGAGGTCGTGGCCGAGCTGTGGGAGTACCAGCGCTTCGTCACCACCTGCGC
Organism: Falsiroseomonas oleicola; assembly: GCF_019029495.1. Taxonomy (GTDB): domain Bacteria; phylum Pseudomonadota; class Alphaproteobacteria; order Acetobacterales; family Acetobacteraceae; genus Falsiroseomonas; species Falsiroseomonas oleicola. The sequence continues at coordinate 14,202 of NZ_JAERQM010000004.1, read as the reverse complement.
CAATGCCTATGTGCAGCCGCTGATGGACCGCTACCTGGCGCGGCTGGAACGCGAGTTGTGGGGCCGCGGCTTCCGCGGCGCACTGCGGCTGATGCAATCAGCGGGCGGCCTGGTCGGGCCGGAGGCGGCGCGCACTTTCCCGATCCGCCTGCTGGAGAGCGGCCCCGCGGGCGGCGGCCTCGCCACCGCCTTCTTCGGCGGGTTGGTCGGCAAGAAGGACGTGATCTCCTTCGACATGGGCGGCACCACCGCCAAGGCCTGCATGATCGCGGATGGCGCCTGCGAGGTCGCGCCGATGATGGAAGTGGCGCGGCTGCACCGCTTCAAGAAGGGCTCCGGCCTGCCGATCAAGGCGCCCGTCATCGACATGATCGAGATCGGCGCCGGCGGCGGCTCCATCGCCAGCATCGACGAGGTGGGTCTGCTGAAGGTCGGGCCGCATTCCGCGGGCGCCGATCCGGGCCCGGCCTGCTACGGCCGCGGCGGCACGCAGGCGACGGTGACCGATGCGAACCTGATGCTCGGCTATTACGACCCGGGCTTCTTCCTCGGCGGCCGCATGGCGCTGGACAAGCCGGCGGCGGAGGCCGCGCTGGCGGCGGTCGGCGCGCAGCTCGGCCTTTCGGCGGTGCAGACGGCCTGGGGCATCCATCGCACGGTGACGGAAAGCATGGCCGCCGCCGCGCGCATCCATATCGTGGAGAAGGGCAAGGACCCGCGTCGCTACGCCATGGTCGGCTTCGGCGGCGCCGGCCCCGCCCATGCGGTGGAGGTGGCGCGCATCCTGGGCGTGGAGGAGGTGCTGATCCCGCCCGCCTCCGGCGCTGCCTCCGCGCTCGGCTTCCTCGCCGCGCCGCTGGCCTTCGAGAGCGTGCGGTCGCTGCCCGTGGCGCTGGACGATCCGGCGGCCCCGGCGGTGATGCAGCAGGTGCTGTCGGAACTCGCGGCGGAGACGGCAGCGATGCTGACTTCGTCGGGCATGGACCAGGCCGAGCTCACCATCGAGCGCAGCGCCGACATGCGCCTCGCCGGCCAGATCCATGAGATCAACGTGCCGCTGCCGGATGGCGCGATCACGGCCCAAAACCTGCCCGCGGTGATGGAGGCGTTCCGGCGCGTCTACTCCGCGCGCTTCACCTCGGTTTACAAGGGTGTCGCCGCCGAGATCGTCTCCTTCCGCGTGCGTGCCGCGGGCCCCGCCCCGGCGCTGACCGTGGCGCAGGCGGATGCGCCGGCGGGGGGCGTGGCGTTGAAGGGCCGCCGCATGGCCTGGTTCGGCGACCGCTTCCACGACACGCCGGTCTATGACCGCTACGCGCTCGCCTCCGAAGGCACGATCCACGGCCCCGCCATCATCGAGGAGCGCGAGGCCACGACCATCCTCGGGCCGCAGGACAGCGTTACGGTCGGCGCCGCCGGCACGCTGCGCATCCGCGTCGGCGTCGCCGCACCGATCGCCGCGCGCATCACCCCCGCCACGCCGATGGCCGAGGCCTGCGCACTGATCGAGGCGGACCCCGTCTCGCTCGAGATCATGTGGAGCCGGCTGGTGACCATCGTGGAGGAGATGTGGCAGGCCATCTGCCGCACCGCCTTCAGCCTGATCGTCTCCGAGGCGCAGGATTTCGCCTGCGACATCCTGGATGCCGATGGCGAATCCCTCGCCCATTCGCCGCGCGCCATGCCGGTGTTCAACCTGACCCTGCCGCGCGCCGTGAAGGCGATGCTGCAGAAATACCCGGCGGAGACGCTGCGGCAGGGCGATGTGCTGATCACCAACGATCCCTGGCTCTGCGCCGGGCACCTGTATGACATCGCCATCGTCACGCCGGTGTTCCTCGACGGGCGGCTGGTGGCGCTGATGGGCACGGTCGGCCATGTCGGCGATATCGGCGGCATCAAGGACGGGCTGAAGGCCACCGAGATCTTCGACGAGGGCCTGCAGATTCCGCCCGCCAAGCTGTATCGCGCCGGCGAGCCCAACGACACGCTGTTCGACATGATCGGCGAGAATGTCCGCAAGTCGGAGGAGGTGCTGGGCGACCTGCATTCCTTCATCGCGGCCAATGCGCAGGGCGGCGAGCGGCTGCTCGGCTTCATGCGCGACTATGGCATGCAGGACCTGCGCGCGCTCGCTGCCGTGGTGCAGGGCCGTGCGGAGCGCGCCATGCGGGATGCGATCCGCGCGCTGCCGGATGGCGTCTACCACTCCACCGTCAGCAATGCCGCGCTGGGCCGCACGCTGCATTATCCGCTGAAGCTGACGGTGGCGGGCGACGAGATCGAGCTGGATTTCGAGGGCGTGCCGGACCAGCTGCCGCTGGGCGGGCTGAACTGCACCTTCAGCTACACCATCGCGCATGGGTCCTACCCGCTGAAATGCATGCTCAGCCCGCAGGTGCGCGGCAATGCCGGCTGCTACCGGCCCATCACGGTGAAGGCGCCGGAGGGTTCGGTGCTGAACTGCACGCGCCCCGCCGCTGTGGCGCTGCGCACCCGCACCGGCTGGTACCTGGCGCCCAACATTTTCCGCGCGCTGTCGGATGCGGCGCCGGACCGAGTGCAGGCGCATACCGGGCTGCCGGTCTCCGTAAAAGTGCATGGGCTGGATGCGAAGGGGCGGCTCTATGCCGACCACTTCTTCATGGGCGGCGGCCAGGGCGCGAGCGCGGCGCAGGACGGAAAATCCGCGCTGCTCTGGCCGACCTCGGCCGCCAATACCTCGATCGAATTGTTCGAGACGCGGTCGCCGGTCCTGGTGGTGGAGAAGTCGCTGGTGGCGGATTCCGGCGGCGCCGGCCAGCATCGCGGCGGCCTCGGCACGCGGACGCGGATGCGCAAGCTGCATGATGACGGGCTGCCGACCCAGGCCTCGGTCGCGGCGGAAGGCGTGGGCGTGGACTCGCCCGGCCTGTTCGGCGGGTTGCAGGGCGGTGCGGCGCGCGGCGCGGTGCTGGACCGCGACGGCAACCTCATCCGCGACTGCGGCACCGGCGAGTTGGTGACGCTGACTGATACCAGCCGGATGATCGAGGTGCGCCTGTGTGGCGGGTCCGGCTTCGGCGACCCCGCTTCGCGCAGCGCCGCATTGGTGGAACGGGATTTGCTTGAAGGCTACGTCAGCACGGCGACGGCACAAGCCGCCGCCCAGGCTGCGGAATAGGAGACGACGCATGAATCGCCGCGAACTCCTCCTCGGTGCGGGTGGCCTGGTCGCCGCCTCCTCGCTCAGCCCGGCCTACGGGTTCGAGCGGGAGGGCAATCGCCGCATCCTGGTCTTCTCCGGCAATCAGCCGGTGCCGATCCTGGACCCGCACCAGCGCTACGACTGGTCCACGCGCATGATGCAGCGCTGCCTGTACGACCCGCTGGTGCGCTACGAAGGCACGCCCGCGCGCGTCATCCCCTGGCTGGCCGAGAGTTGGGAGACCAGCGCGGATGGCCTGACCTGGACCTTCCGCCTGGTCGGCAACGCCAAGTTCAACAATGGCGATGCGCTGGATGCGGAAGCCGTGCGCTTTTCCTTCCAGCGCGGGCTGCGGCTGAACAAGGGCATCTCCTGGATGCTGTCGCGCCACCTGAAGCCGGAGAATATCGCGGCGGTGGATGCGCGCACCGTGCGCTTCACCCTGGAACGCGCCTATCCGGACTTCATTTCCTTCCTGCCGCTGTGGTTCGTGGTGAACCCGAAGCAGGTGATGGCGAATGTCGAGGACGATGATGACGGCCAGAAGTGGCTGACCACCAACGCCGCCGGCTCCGGCCCCTTCACCATCCGCCGCTGGGATGGCCAGACCGTGATGGCGCTGGCGGCGGTGCCGGAGTACTGGAAGGGCTGGCCGATGTCGGATGCCGACCGCCCCGCCGGCGTCATCTACCGCGTCATGCGTGAATCCGCGCCCCGCAAGGCGGCCCTGCAACGCGGCGAGGTGGATATCGCCGCCGGGCTGACGCCGGACGACCTGGAACAACTCGCGCGCATGCCGAACATGGTGGTGACGAACGACACGGGCGCCGCGCCCTTCGCGATCATGATGAACACGCAGAAGGGCCCGACCGCCGACATCAACCTGCGCAAGGCGATCGCCTATGCCTTCGACTACGACGCGCTGATCGCCATCCACAAGGGCGACGCCAAGCTGATGGACGGGCCCTTCCCCTTCGTCACCGAGGGCCGCATCACGCTCGACATGCCGCGCCGCGACCTCGATCGCGCGAAGCAGTACATGGCGCGCACCGCCACGCCGAATGGCGGGATCGAGCTGGAATACCTGCAGGTGGCGGGACATGAGGTGCAGCGGCAGATCGGCCTGGTGCTGCTGAATGCGCTGCAACCCCTCGGCATCCGCGTGAACATCGTGGGCCAGCCTTGGCCCACGCTGATCGGCCGCGGCGCGAACCCGGAGACGGCGGCGGCGATGACGGCGGTCTATGTCACACCCGTCACCACCTCGCCGGATACCGTCGCCTCGCAATATGCATCCTCCGCCGCCGGGCAGTTCTGGGGCATCCACCATCTGCGCGATGCGGAGATCGACCGCATGGTGGCGGAGGGGGCGGTGGAGCTGGATGCGGCGAAGCGCATGGCGCTCTACGCCCGCATCCAGCGCCGCGTGCTGGAATTGCAGCCGGTGGTGTTCTGCATGACCGCCAACCAGCAATGGGCCATGCGCAGCTATGTGCGCGGCTTCCAGCACCAGGCGCTGAACCTGACCGGCGAGGTGGACCTTTTCCCTCTGTTCGCCGCGCGCGGATGAGCATGGCGCGCTACCTGGCCGGGCGGCTGGTGCATGTCGCGCTGATGCTGCTCGGGCTGGTGGTGATCACCTTCGTGATCGCCAATGTCACGCCCGCGGACCCCGCCGCGCTGGCCGCCGGGCCGGATGCGACGCCGGACATGGTGGCGACGATCCGCGCCGAATATGGGCTGGACCGGCCGCTGCCGGAACAGTTCTGGCGCTATGTCACGGACCTCGCCCAGGGCCGCTTCGGCCGATCGCTGACCAGCGGCAATACGGTGGGCGAGGATCTTCTGCGGTATGTGCCGGCGACCTTCCAGCTGGTGATCCTGGCCATGGCGTTTGCCTGTGCGGTGGGGATTCCGCTCGGCATCCTCGCCGCCGTCTGGCGCGGTTCCTGGCTCGACCATGGCATCCGGGTGCTGGCGGTTTCCGGCATCGCGCTGCCGGCCTTCTGGATCGCGCTGCTGCTGCAGATGGTGGTGGGCGTCTGGTGGGGTCTGCTGCCGACCGGCGGGCTGATGTCCATCGCCGCCGATCCGCCGCCCTCCATCACCGGCATGGTGCTGTTCGATTCCCTGCTGGCCGGGCAATGGGACAGCCTGCGCGATGCCGCCGCGCATGCGGTGCTGCCGGCCTTCGTGCTGTCCCTGCCCTGCCTCGCCTCCGTGCTGCGGGTAAACCGCGCGGAGATGATCGAGGTGCTGGGCTCGGACCATGTCACCGCCGCCCGCGCGCACGGCGTGATGCCATCGCGCGTGATCGGGCTGCTGGCGCTGAAGAATGCGATGCTGCCGACGCTGGCGATGATCGGGCTGCGCTTCGGCTGGATGCTTGGCGGCACGGTGCTGGTGGAGACGGTCTTCGACTGGCCCGGCATCGGCCTCTATGCCGTGAATTCGGCCATCGCCGCGGACTTCAAGCCGGTGATGGGGGTGACGCTGGTGATCGGGCTGATGTTCATGCTGGCCAATCTCCTCGTCGACCTCGCCTATGGCTGGCTCGATCCGCGGACGCGCGGCGCATGAGCGAGGCGAGCCTTCCCGCCTCGCGCCTCGCGCGCTTCGGCATGGAACATGCGGGCAGCATCCGCCAGGCGCGTTTCTTCGTCTGGACCTTTTCGCGCAGTCCCTCGGCCATGCTGGGCCTGCTGCTGGTGCTGGCCTTCCTGGTGCTGACGCTGATCGGGCCGTGGATCGTGCCCTATCCCGAACATGCGCGCGGCGCGGTGGATCTCGCCAATCGCCTGCAACCGCCTTCCGCCGCGCACTGGTTCGGTACGGATGAGATGGGCGGCGATATCCTGACCCGCGTCATCATCGGCACCCGCACCAGCTTCTGGATCGGCGTGACCATCACCGGCATCGCGGCGCTGGTCGGCGTGCCGCTCGGCATCGCAGCGGGCTATTTCGGCGGCCGCATCCGCAGCGTCATCATGCGGATCACCGATGTGTTCCTCGCCGTGCCGGGATTGGTTCTGGCGCTGGCCATCGTCGCCGCGCTCGGCCCCGGCATCCTGCACGGCGTGCTGGCGCTCGCCATCGTCTGGTGGCCCGGCTATGTCCGGCTGATCGAGGCGAAGGCGCTGACCTTGCGGAGCGAATCCTATGTGGAAGCCGCACGCACCATGGGCGCCTCCCATGCGCATATCCTCTGGCGCCACATCCTGCCCAATTGCGTCAGCCCGCTGGTGGTGAAGGCCAGCATGGACATGGGCATGGCGATCCTGGCCGCGGCCTCGCTCGGCTTCATCGGCCTCGGCGCCAAGCCGCCGGCGCCGGAATGGGGCGCGATGATCGCCATCGGCCGCACCTACATGCCCGACTGGTGGTGGTATTCCGCCTTTCCGGGCCTGTTCATCTTCCTCACCGTGCTCGGCTTCAACCTGTTCGGCGACGGGCTGCGCGATACGCTCGACCCGCGGAGTTCGCGCGGGTGAGTCTGATCCGGATTGAGGATTATCGGCTGGCCTTCGATGGCTTCGAAGGCCGGGTGCATGTGCTGGATGGCATCGACCTCGCCATCGAGGCCGGCGAGTCCGTCGGCATCGTCGGTGAGACCGGCTGCGGCAAATCCGTGCTGGCGCGCAGCCTGCTGCGGCTGAACCCCTCGCCGCCGGCGCGCGTCGTCTCCGGCGCCATCCGCTACGAGGGCGAGGACATCCTGGCCATGGGCGGCGGCGCGCTGCGCCGGCTGCGCGGCGGCATCATCGGCATGGTCTTCCAGGACCCCGTCACCTATCTGAACCCCGTCTTCACCATCGGGCAGCAGATGCAGGAAGTGCTGCGCGCGCATGAGCCAGGGCTCTCCCGAGCCCAGCGCCGCGCCCGCTGCATCGAACTGCTGGAGGCGGTGCGCCTGCCGGAGGCCGCGGCGCTGCTCGACCGCTACCCGCATGAATTGTCGGGCGGCATGCGCCAGCGCGTGCTGATCGCGGAGGCGTTGGCCGGCAATCCGCGCGTTCTGGTGGCGGATGAGCCGACCACGGCGCTGGACGTCACCATCCAGCGCCAGATCCTGGCGCTGATCGCGGATCTCGTGGCGCGGCTGGGGCTGACGCTGATGCTGATCAGCCACGACCTCGGCGTGATCGGCGCCGCCTGCCGGCGCATCGTGGTGATGTATGCCGGCACCATCGTGGAGGATGCACCGGCCGAGCTGCTGTTCGGCTCGCCGCTGCACCCCTATACGCGCGGCCTGCTCGCCGCCATGCCGGATCTGCGGCAGCCGGGCCACATGCCTTCCGGCATTCCCGGCAGCATCCCGAACCTGCGCGACCCGCCGCAAGGCTGCCGCTATCACCCGCGCTGCCCGCTGGCCATGCCGATCTGCTGCACCACCAAGCCGGTGCTGCGCGGCGCGCCGCATGCGGTGGCCTGCCATGCGGTGGCACCATGATCCCGCTGCTGGAGCTGCGCGACGTCACCGTGCGCTTCGGCGCCCATGCGGCGGTGCGCGAGGCCAGCCTGGCGCTGCAGCCGGGCGCCGCGCTGGGGCTGGTGGGCGAATCCGGCTCCGGCAAGTCCACCCTGCTGCGGGTGCTGCTGCGCCTGCAGGACGTGGCCGCGGGCCAGGTGCTGATGGATGGCGCGGAGATCACCACCGCCCGCAACGCCGCGCTGCGCGCCCTGCGCCGCGACGTGCAGGTGGTGTTCCAGAACCCGCATTCCGCGCTGAACCCACGCCTGAGCGTGCATGACGCGGTGGCGGAGCCCCTGCTCATCCAGGGCGGGCTGAGCCGCACGAAACTGCGCGCGCGGATCGATGGGCTGCTGGACGATGTGGGCCTCGGCCCGGAATTCCTGTGGCGCTATCCGCATGAACTCTCGGGCGGCCAGAAGCAGCGCGTCTGCATCGCCCGCGCACTGGCGCCCGGGCCGCGCGCGCTGCTGCTGGATGAGCCGACCTCGGCGCTGGATGTCTCGGTCCAGGCGCAGATCATCGACCTGCTGCGCCGCCTGCGCGCACGCCACCAACTCGCCTTCCTGTTCATCTCGCACAACCTCGCCGTGGTGCAGCTGCTGTGCGAGGAGATCGCGGTGCTGCGCCAGGGCGAGGTGGTGGAGCGCGGCCCGGTGGCAGCGGTGCTGCACGCGCCGGCGCATGACTACACAAGGGCGCTGCTCGCCTCCGTCCTGCCGCCCGGCATCAACCGGCTCGCCGCGCCATGAGCATCGTGCGGAACCTGAGGATGGTGAAGGGTTTCGTGCCGAAGCCCGGCCGCTGTTGGCGCAGGCGTGACGGGTCCTGGCGGGTTGGGCCGCCGCGTCATGCTGTCAGGGCGGACAGGGGGTGTTGCTGACGGCGCCGATGGCTTTCAGCGTCACACAGCGGCCGGCGATGCCGCCAGGATATCTGCCCTGACCAACTGCGAGACCTCGGCCGGTGAAAACCCTGCCTCGGTCAGGGTCTCCGCATTATGCTCGCCGAGGCGCGGAGGCTGGCGCAGCAGCCCCGGGCGGGTCCGCGCGCCGCCGAATTCGACGGGCAAGGCAGGCAGCAGCGTTTCGGCCGGGCCGCCGCCCAGCGCCGAGATGGCGGTGGCCAGCAGCCCGCCGCCCGCCAGCAGATGCGGGTCGGTGAACAGATCGGCCGGCTGCCCCACCGGCGCCCAGGAAATCGCGGCGGCCTCGCAGCGCGCCACCACCTCCGCGCGCGGCAGTGCGCCCAGGGTCTCGCGCAGCCGGGGGATCAGCCAGGGGCGCGCCTGGGCGCGGTCGGCGTTGCGGCGCAGACGGTCATCGGCGGCGAGGTCGGCCAGGCCGAAGGCGGCGCAGAAGCGGACCCATTGCGCATCGCTGGTGACGCCGACGAAGACCTGGTCGCCCTCCGCCGTGGTGAAGGTCTCATAGACGCCCCAGGCGCCGCGCCGCGCCGGCATGGGCGGCACCGGCTGCCCGGTCGCGGCCGCGCCGGCCATATGGGAGCCCATCAGGAAGACCGCGGATTCGAACAGCGAACTGCCAACCCGCTGGCCCTGGCCGGTGCGGTCGCGTTCCCGCAGCGCGGCGAGCGTCGCCGTGACGCCGAATACCGCGCCCATGATGTCGATGATGGAGGCGCCGGCGCGCAACGGCTGGCCCGGCGGGCCGGTCATGTAGGCGAGGCCGGATTGGAACTGCACCACCTCGTCGAGTGCCGGCCGGTTCTCATAGGGGCCGGCAAGAAAGCCCTTCAGCGCCAGGTAGATCAGCCGCGGGTTCACCGCGGCCAGATGCTCCCAGCCGCAGCCCAGCCGCTCCATGGTGCCCGGGCCGTAATTCTCCAGCACGATGTCGGCCTGGGCGGCCAGGCGGTGGATGGCGGCCACCCCCTCCGGCCGTTTCAGGTCGATGGCGAGGGAGCGCTTGTTGCGGTTGAAGGTGGCGAAGAAGCCGGCGGCGAAGCCCGACAGCCGGCGCGTATGGTCGCCATCCGGCGTCGGCTCCACCTTCACGACCTCGGCGCCGAGATCCGCCAGGATCAGCCCGGCGCAGGGACCCATGATGGTGTGCGAGAACTCCAGCACCCGCAGCCCCTCGAGCGGCCGCGCGCCGGCTCCGGTCTGGCTGGTGCCGGCGTTCGGGTCGGGCAGATCCATCATGGCAGTATCCGTCAGCTTGCTTGCAGTCCGGCGCGGCGTACCACGGCACCGAAGGTCTGCCGATCGCGCGCCACCTGGGCGGTGAAATCGGCGGGTCCGCTCGGCGATGCCTCGAATCCGGCGGCGCCGAGGCGCCGCGCCGTGGCCGGATCGCTCGCCGCGGCCTGCAGCGCCATGGCGACCTTCTCCGTGATCGCGGGCGGCAATCCGGCGGGCCCGAACAGGCCAAGCCAGCTGGTGATGTCGAAGCCGGATACGCCACCCTCCGCCAAAGTGGGGATTTGCGGATGGCTGGAGGCCCGCTCGGCGCCGGTGACGCCGAGCAGACGGGCGCGCCCGGATTCGGCGACTGGCGTGGCGGAGGACAAGGTGATGCAGGCAGCATCGAGGTCGCCGGCGGCCATGGCATTGGCCGCTTCGGCCCCGCCGCGATAGGGGACGTGCTCGAAGCGCAGCCCGGCGGCTTGCGCGAAGGCCTCCGCGGCGATGTTGCCGCTGCTGCCAATGCCGGGCGTGCCATAGGTCACGGGCTGCTGCCGCGCGCGCGCCGCGGCGATGAACTCCTGCGTCGTCCTCGCCGGGAAGCGCTCGGCGACCATCCAGACATAGGGCTGCACCGTGGCGCGCCCGATATAGGAAAATGCGGTCTGGTAGTCGACCGGCAGGCTCCGGAACAGCAGATGCGCCACGACATGGGCGGCCGAATCGAACAGCAGCGTGTAGCCGTCGGCTGCTGCGCGCGCGACGGCGGCGGCGCCAATGGTGCCGCCGGCGCCGGGCCGGTTCTCGACCACCACGGGCTGGCCCAGCGCCTCCTGCATGCCGGGCTGGAGCAGGCGGGTGATGGTGTCGGCGGCGCCGCCTGCGGTGTAGTTCACCACGATGCGCACCGGGCGTTCCGGCCAGGCCTGGGCACGCGCCGCGCGGGGTGCCAGCAGCAGTGCGGGCAGGGCCAGCACCGTCCGACGTTTCGCAACCGGCAAGGCGATCGTCTTGTCCTTCATCGCTTCCTCCACTGTGGCCGGCCGGCTTGGGCACCGGGCTTGACGGCCTGTTGACGGCCTATTGACGGCTGGTCGTTCACCAGGACAGAATGGACGTTCTATTTCTTGAGGATGAAGGCGCCAGCGATGAACGTCAAGCGGCTGGACGAAGCCCTGGTCGAACCCGCCGCGGCGAGCTGGGCCGCAGCCGGCGTTTCCGCGCTGGAGCGCGGCCTGGCGGTGCTGGACATGCTGGGGGAGGCAGGCGCGCCGATCACGCTGGCCGATCTGTCGCGCCGGACCGGCTTCCACAAAAGCACGCTGCTGCGCATCCTGGCCTCGCTGGAGCGCTGCCGCTACGCCGCGCGGCTGGCCGATGGCCGCTACCGGCTGGGTCCGGCGCTGCTCTCGCAGGGTCAGGCCTATACGCGCGCCTTCGACCTGCATGGCGCGTTGCAGCCTGTGCTGGTCCGCCTGGCCGCTGCGACGCGGGAGGCCGCCAGCTTCTTCATCCGCGAAGGCGAGGGCCGCGTCTGCCTGGCCCGCGCCGAGGGCCGGCAGGAGGTGCGCGACGTCGTCCCCCTCGGCGCCGTGCTGTCGATGAAGGGTGCCGCCGGCCATGTGCTGCGTCTGTTCGCGGAGGGGCCGCGCCAGGACATCCCGCAGGTCCAGGGTTCCTTCGGCGAACGCGCCGCCGAGGTGGGTGCGCTCAGCGTGCCGGTGTTCCGCAACGGCGGCATCCTCGCCGGCGCACTGACCCTGAGCGGCACCTGCACGCGCTTCCGTGACGATGCGCATCGCGTCGCCATGGAAGCGGCGCTGCTGCGCGAGGCGGCGCTGCTGACGCGGGAGCTGGATGGTCGCGCCTGACTTGGCTGAACCAGGGGGCGTGAACGAGGGGGGGAAAGAATGCCAAGGACATTGCTGGACAAGCTCTGGGACGCGCATGTCGTGGACAGCCTGGCGCCTGGCGTGGATCTGATGAATGTCGACCGGCACTATCTGCTGGAGATGCGGGCCGGCGCCCTCAATGTCCTGGAGTCGCGCGGATTGCCGGTGCGCGACCCGCATCGCACGATCGGCGTCGTCGACCATGTCATCTCCACCGCGCCGGGCCGCCTCGGCGGCGCCTCCTGGACGGCGCGGCATCTTGCGACGATGCGGGCCGGCTGCGCCCGGCACGGGATCGTGCTGCTCGACGAGGATCACCCGGACCAGGGCATCGCCCATGTCGTCGGGCCGGAGCTTGGCCTGACCCATCCGGGCATGCTGGTGGTCTGCCCGGACAGCCATACCAGTACCCATGGCGCGCTCGGCGCGCTGGCCTGGGGGATCGGCTTCTCCGAAGTGGCGCATGTGCTCGGCACCTCCACCATCGTGCAGCGCCGCCCGGCCCGCATGCGCATCCACTTCGAGGGCACGCCACCGCCCGGCATCGTCGCCAAGGACCTGGCGCTGGCAGCCATCGCCGTGGTCGGGGCGGGCGGCGGCGTCGGCCACGCCATCGAGTTCACCGGCCCGGCGATCTCCGCCCTCGGGGTCGAGGGGCGGATGACGCTGTGCAACATGGCGGTGGAGCTCGGCGCCAAGATCGGGCTGGTGGCACCGGATGACCGCGTCATCGCATGGATGTGCGGCCGGCGCCACGCGCCGTCCGGCCCGCATTGGGAGCCTGCCGTCGCCGCCTGGCGCGGCCTGTTCAGCGATCCCGGCGCGACCTTCGAGCGCGATGTGGTGGTTCCGGTCGGCGAGCTGGCGCCGCAGATCACCTGGGGTACCAGCCCCGAGCATGTGCTGTCGGTGACCGGGCATGTCCCCGATCCGGCCTCGGCGCCGGATCCCGGGCGTGCGAAGGCCTGGGCGGCGGCGCTGGACTATATGGGCCTGCGTCCGGGCCAGGCGCTGGTCGGGCTCGCGGTGGACCAGGTCTTCATCGGCTCCTGCACCAATGCCCGGCTTTCCGACCTTCGCGAGGCCGCGGCTGCCATCGATGGCGGCAAGGTCGCCCCGGGCGTCACCGCCTGGGTCGTCGCCGGGTCGCAGGCCGTCAAGCGGGCAGCGGAGACGGAGGGGCTCGACCAGCGATTCCGCGCCGCCGGCTTCGACTGGCGCGAGCCGGGCTGCTCGCTTTGCGTCGGCGCCAATGGCGAGACGGTGCCATCGGGCGCGCGCTGCGTCTCGACCTCGAACCGCAATTTCGTCGGCCGGCAGGGGCCGGGGGCGCGCACGCACCTGGCGAGCCCGGCGCTGGCGGCACGCGCCGCCATCGCAGGCTGCATCACCGACCCGCGAGGCTGAGATGTCGCAGCAACCTCGATTCCTGCAGGAGCCCTGAGCCGATGGAGCGCTTCACCACCCTGACCGGTCCTGCCGCCCCGGTGCCGCTGGCCAATCTCGATACGGACATGATCATCCGCGTCGAGCATTCCGCCGGCCTGCCGCGCGACCAGCTCGGCCCGCACGCGCTGGCGTCCTGGCGGCTTCGCGCCGATGGCGCGCCGGACCCAGACTGCGTGCTGAACCGGCCACCCTACGACGGCGCCCGCATCCTGGTCGGCGGCGAGAATTTCGGCTGCGGCTCGGCGCGGGAGACCGCGGTCTGGGCGCTGCATGGCTTCGGTATTCGCGCGGTCATCGCGCCATCCTTCGGCGGCGCCTTCCACGAGAACCTGTTCGAGAACGGCATGCTGCCGATCCGCCTGCCACCGGCGCAGGTCGCCGCGCTGCAGGCGCTGGTGCTGACCGCGCCAATGCTGACCATCGACCTGACGGCGCAAGAGATCCATGCCGAGGGCCTGACCCTTCCCTTCACCGTCGAGCCATTGCGGAGGAGCATGCTGCTGGAGGGGCTGGATCCAATCGGCCTGACGCTGACGCGGGATGCAGCGATCCGAGCCTTCCAGACCGCCGATGCCCGTCGTCGGCCCTGGCTGAGTGCAGCCGGAGATCGATGAGGGTTTGACATGGTGCAGCCCGATGGCCGGCTGTGGCTCTCGGCGCCCACAAAGACGGAGCGCATGAAGGTGTGAACCGTCCCGAGTTTGCCGGAGGCTCCAACCGCTGAGAGGATGGAGTGATGACGGCGAAGACGACGGCGGCGAACGACTTGCCTGAGGTTCGGGAGCGGACGGTGCGGCTGGCGCTGGGGAGCACGGCCCGCAATGGGCGGCGAGCCTTCGGCGTGGGACGCAGTGCGTCCAACCGGTACACCGAGCGCCTGGCCGAGGCCGGGATCGAACCCTCGGCAGCGTCGAGGATAGCGACGACACGGCGCTCGCCGAGGGCGTCAAGTTCGCCACTTGCGCTTCATTGCTGCCGCTGTGGCTTCGAGCCGGCTCGGCGCGACATGGGTTCCGCTGGGATGATGCGCGCGAGAATGACGGCGTGGCGCGCAGAG
>NZ_JAERQM010000030.1 GCF_019029495.1 Falsiroseomonas oleicola | reverse complement strand
GTCGAGCGAGCGCGCGCCTCCTCGCACGCCGGTCACACGGGCAACGACAGTCGTATCCGCCACGGATCGTCTGAGATGGCCGACCACGGAGATCGGACGGAGCCGACCGCGGTGGAGTCGCTCGCGCGGGTCCTCGAGCGTGCGACCGGAACGGCCGTCGCTCGCGACGACGTCCTCGACCGCAGCGGCTCCCCGTCACCGGGAGCGCGGATCGGGACGCTTCTCGACACCGCCGGCTCGGTCGTCGGCGTCGTACCACGCGTCGAACCGTCGCTGGCCCAGCGGATACGCCGCGGAGCGGCGAGCGGATTCGTCGACGGTAACGGCGCTCAGTCCTCTCTCGACGTGCGGATCGTCGTCACCGGGGCCGCACGAGAGACCGTCACCGGTCCCACCGGAGCGGTGGTCCGGAGGGCGCCCACGGACGATATCACCCTGTACGTCCACGACGGCGACTCCCCGGTGGGACTCCTGCTCGTCGACGATCGAGCCGTCGTCGGC
>NZ_JAERQM010000003.1:607677-637197 GCF_019029495.1 Falsiroseomonas oleicola | reverse complement strand
AGCGCCGGAGGGGATCGAACGCGACCGCGTCTCCCTTACAGCGCCGGCCGCCCCCGTCCGCGCCATCCAGCAGCCTTCATGAATTATGCGGGCTAGGAGGCCCGCCGGACGACCAACCCCGCCGCCCCGCACGTCTCCACAAAGGCGCTTCGCAGGGCCACCACGGCCCCACCCTCTGCCGTCGCCGGAACAATTAGGCTGTCATGCACCGGCAGCGCCAAGACCCCGTGCCCCTCCCGAAGCTCCCGCATGGCGGCAGTCATCGCGCGCGCCTCAAGGCCGGTCAGAAGGTGCGGGAGGATGCCCTTACGGGACACGCCCAGCCCCTCCGCCAGGTCGTCAGGCACGACCGCCGCAGGGTCCATCAGGAACGGATAGCGGGCGGTCAGGGCGGCGCCCAGGGCCTTCGGGTCGCCCTCTGCGCCTTCCGATAGCGCCCGGTCAGACCAGCGCACGACCGGCGACCCCTTGCCGAGCGAGGCCACGACCCATGCCTTGACGGCGGCGCGGGGCACCCCGGGAACAGCGTAAGGGTCCGCGGCGGGGTCGAGAGGCTGACCGGCCAGCCCTGCCAGGACGGTGAACAATGAGGCCCTGACGTCAATCTCCACCGTGGGCTCCCCGGCTATGAGGATGGTCGACACGCGCGCCGCGCCGTTCATCTGCTGATACGAGTCCTCGCCGCTCGCATACCAGCGGCCCCCCAATGCAAGCGAGCCGTGGAAGATGCGGCGCCACCGGGGCGGCGTGCAGCCTGTCACTGGGGTGGCCTCGGCGAAGGCGTTCTGGGCTTCCACATCGTGCCGCAGCGCCGCCGCCTCCCGGTCTTCCGGCGAGAGAGGCACAAGGGCTTTGACCTTGGCGCAACCCACGCGGCCCGTCGAAAGCGCGCGAAGCTCCACCACCGCCCGGACCTTCGGCACCACCGAAGACGGAACGCGGACGAAATGGGTGCGGACGTTGTCCGGCGTGATGCCGTGCGCGGTGGCGAGGTCTAGCAGCGTCACAGAAGGCCACATCCGGCCCGCCATCCGCGCGAAACTGGCCGGGTCGCCGGGGCCGAACCCGCCGACCTCAAAGGCGATCCCCGCGGCGCGCGCGGCAAGCCCGCTCCGCCCCATGGCGTCCATCGCTGCGCTGAACTGGCGGAACCCCACCGCCGCCCCTGTGAAGCTGTCCTTTGTCAGAGACCGGAATGCCAGGTGCGGACCTCCGTCGTCTGACCAGTGCCGCAGCAAGCCCCCGACGATGGCCCCCACGGCGCCGCGCAGCTTGGTCATGCCGACCTCGCGCCGGGTGTTCTGGCGGTCTTGGTCGACGGCCGACGCCATGTGCTCCACCACGGCGGAGACCAGCGCCACGGCTCCGGGGGTCGCCGCCTGAGACGACAGGGAGAGGAACTTCGCGGTGGTCAGGGCGGCCGCGCTGGGCTTTCCGGACGGTGGTGGCGCGAAGGCGCTCAAGTTTCGTTCCCAGATACCCCCTTCCGGTCCCCTCCGTGCGTGTCTGATATCTTCAAGACAGTCTTGGAGTTCAGGCACGTTCGACACACCGGCAGACGAACTCATGGCTTCTACGTTCCTCTGCCGGTCACCGATGGGATTGGGACGGGGGCGATGCAGCCCCATACGGGAAGTGAAGTCGGTCAGTGGGCTTTGCGGTCAGTCCGGATCGCGCGCAGCCAATCCTTACGGCCCACGACCTGGAGGTTGTTCCGCCGCAGGTTCAGCTTGTCGCGGTCGACGAAGGTCACGACCTGATCCGGTCGTGCATCCATCATGAGGCGCGAGAGATTTGCACGGGGTGTCCCCCCGGACTGACCCGTGAGTGACGCGAGTGCGGTCCGACCGGAACAGACATCGAAGCGCCCGCTCGCACCCGGGACCAGCGCCCAGCCCCTCCCGTATTCCTCCGCCACGCGGTGCCAGTCTTCGGCATCCATCTGCATCTCTTTCCCCATGCCGTGACGGCCCGACAGGGCGACGTGTGCGACGCGGCCTCCGCGTTCCATCGTGAAGCGAACCTTCGGGTCTTGATCGAGATCGCGGCGGCCCATGAAGCGGCGATGGCGCTTTTCGCCTTCGGCTTCGTCGGTGGTCAGGACATCAGGCGGCAGCGCGGCGCCATCAGCGCGCGGTTCGATATCGGACATGTGGATTTCCTGTGTGGTGGCGCGCGGTGGCGCCAATGTGTGAAGACGGCGCGATGACGACGAATGGCCGTTGCGGCGTCGGAGCGGAGTCACTATGTGGCGCCACCGCTTTTTGAAACCGGACGCGAAGGAACCTCGGATGCTGGTAGGTCACGCTCCCCTCGGCTTTCAGAGTCTCGGCGCCGTCTATCGAGTGGGGTTCGGACAGTATTTCCGCGACGTGCGGCTTGCGCGCGGCCTCACTCAGCGCGAACTCGCCAACCTCACAGACGTGACCATATCGGCCATCTCTTCGATTGAGGTCGGACGAAGCTTCCCGCCCCCGGCGCGTTGCGTGGTGCTGGCCGATGCGCTTGGTGTGGACCTGGCGGAGTTCGGGAAGGAGGTCCTTAAATGGTCGAACCCCTGGATCTTCGCCATGATGCACCTTCGCGACGCCCGGAAGGCCGTCGCCGAGATAAACGCTATGCTGGGTCTACCGACTTCAAAGGCGAGGCGTCGTCGGCGGAAGGGTCGCGCCCCTGCCAAGGAGGCAAGAACGCCATGGCCTCCCTTCCACCCGCCCGCTAGTTCCGTTCCTTGAGAAGCGGCGCGAGCAATGCCTTCCGCCTCGCCTGGGTCACAGGGTCCGGCGCAGCACTGACCAGCGCCGAAGCCTTGAACACCCGCATCGCCCAAGGAAGATCGGTCTGGGTTGCGGTGGAGAACTCGCCGGCCAGTTCGACAAGCTCGTGGTCTCCCGCTTCCAGTCCGGCACGAACGGCGCGCGCCGCGGCGGCTTGGTATGAGGACGCGGCAGACTGCCACGCGGCAGGATTGCGGATCGTCCCACCACCACCGCCCGGCCCCTGACCCGCGAAGGGGTTCCTCGGATCGACGCCAGCGGCTTCAAGGGCCTCCGCCGTTATCTCTTGCTGCCACCGGGGCGGGATGCGCTCCGAGGATGCACGAATCGCAGCCGCTTCGTCGGTGGTGAACACGCCCCGGTCTTCAAGTCTCCCGAGTGCGGCTTCGACATCGCCAGCATGCAGCACGACCCCGTTGCGTTCCGTGAAGGCAAAACGCTGGATGCCGAACTGCCAGCCTGCCGGCATCCGAGAGCGCGGCACGGATGGCGCAGAGGTCGTCACAGGCGACTCTGGGGGACTCGCCAGAGGCGCCGAGGGGTCTTCGGTTAGTGGTGTGGCCGGTGCCTCTGTGAGGGCTTCCTGCGTCGTCCTGGCGGCCTCTGCGCGTGCGGACGCAGCGGCCACCTGCGGAGACATGGAAGCCCGGTCAATCGGCAAGCCGACAGCGGCACGAGCGGACAGACGACCATCCGCCAGCGTGCGGCGGGTCTCTCCGATCATCGCGCGAGTGTCGCCCGGGTCAGCACCGGCCAACACGGATTGCGCGCGCTGGCGAGCGAGTAAGGCGAGGGGGAGTTGCGTCCCCGCCGCCCTGTCCACCGCCCTGCCGATGGTGCCGCCGATACGGGCACCGACCGGGTTCCCGACGACCGCGCCCAAGGCCCCATGCACAAGACCATAGCCTCCACCAATCGCCGCACCTGCCGCGATCCCTGCGCCGCGCCCTGCGATGTCGAAGAGACGCTCGAATGGACCGGTGAGGTTCTTCTTCCGCGCCGCGACAGACAACGTGTCCAGATCGCGGAATGCGGTGCGCAGTGTCGCCTTGAACTGCGCAGGGGCTTGAAGGTCGTCGATCCGCGCCAGACCCAAAGGCCCGGCCCCATCGTCTTCCCCATCCACCAGCGCCCGGTTGTGTCTGAGGGCGGACTCGAAGACCTCCCTCAGTTCGTCGCGCTGGTCGCGGTCGATCCACCCTTCGTGTTCAGCGGATCGCAGGATGCCGCGGACCTCGGCGCCCAATTCACCGCGCAAGCCGTTCAGCAGTTCATCCGGAGGAACGGCCCGGCCGGTGACCCGCTGCGCGGCCTCCCCGTGTCGGTCCATCATCTCGGCGACGCGGACGAAGGAAGCGGCCTCGTCCTGGGTCATGTCCCCGACCATCCGCCGCGCCGATGCCATGACGACGCTCTCAGCGCCGCCCCGGACGACAGCGCCCGGCATGCTGATAGCGCCCCGGGTCGCCGTCCCGCCAATGCCTGCCGCGAGGGCCTGCGCAGGGTCGACGTCAAGGCCGCGATCCGTGCCGAGGGTCTGGCCGGTCTGGCCCACGATGTCCTCCGCGACCTCCGTTGCGCCCTCCCGCGCGGATGCGGTGGTGGCAACCCGCAGACGACCGGCGGCACCCACGGGAACACTCAGCGGCGCCGCGGGGGCCGGCACGCCGAGACCGCGCGCTCCGACCGCGCCTAGAGCCGCCTGCGCCGCGGTGCCGGGGAGGGCGGACACCATGTCGGCGGTGGTGGGGGCCTCGCGGCCGCTGTTCGCCGCCCTGGCATGGGCATTGTCCCCAAGGTTGCGGCCGAAGGTGTAAACGCCCGCGCCGGCCAGGCCACCCGCCGCGACACCCCATGGACCCATCGGCGCGCCAAGCATTGCACCGGCCCGTCCTGCCGCCAGCGTTCCGCCCATGTCGGGGAGTTGCTCGACGACCATCCTCGGGACGTTCTGGGCGACCCGGCCAAAGTCCCAGTTACGGACGCCCTCGACGACCTCGCCCGTTGCGGACTGATAGTTTCTCGGCGCGTCCACCGCTCCGGCAATATCCGCCCCGGTCTCCGGTGCCCCGGCTAGGCCGATGGTCCTCCCGAAGCCCTGGGCCATACCGGCGACGCCAGAACGCAGCGCCGATCCGGTGGACGTGTCGGGTGGCGGGCGCTGGCGGGCATCCCAGGTTCTCCGGATGTCGTCCACGGTCGCGCCCTGCGCCTCGGGAGAGAGGGCACGGAAGGCCGCATCGACCCGCACCGGACGCGGAATGCCCTCGATCTCAACCTCTATGGTCCCGCTGCGGCCCTGCGCGCCCTGCCCGAACCCACCAAGGGCCTGTGACGCGGCGGAGACCTGGTCTTGGGGCGACAGCCGGAGGAAGTCTCCCTCGACCTCAAGCCGTCGCATGGTGCCGCCATGTTCGACTTCAATGATCGGCATGGGCGGTGCCTCCGATGGCGGTGGTGGGGATGCTGGTCGGGATGGGGGCCAGGCTGGCGACTTTCAGCAGTGTCGACAGGACAGCCTCGGCGGTCGGGCTGGCCTGCTGGCGGGACACCGGCTGCAACATGAGGAAATCCAGAAGCAGCCGAGCGGCGACGACGCGATGCCGCGTGTTCACCGTCTTGTTGCGGAGGATTTCGCAGATAGTCTCCAGGGCCTCCGCCGCCCGCGGGTCGTCTTCCTCGTCGAGAATGCAGACGTGGCGCGCTGCGGCCACCACCGCCCGGCCTTCCTCTGCGGCCTGCGCCTGAATCGTGGCGAGTTCGGGCTTCCGCCCCGACCATCCATTGGGAACCCCGGTGCGGACCAGCTTGCCGGTGGCGCGGGTCTGCGCGAGGGCCTCACGGTTCCGCTGGCGCATCGCCTCATAGGCTTCGGCCGTCTTCGGATACATCTTGAGGGTCCGTGCCTTCTCCGGGCACCAGACCTTCGGGGCCTTCTTATCGAAGTTCGGGCGCCACTTCCGGGCCGCGCTGGGCGCATCGGTGACGGACGGGGACTGCACATGCGGCAGCACCACCGGGAGGGTCCCGGCGGCGTTCATTGCGGATGTCATGGAGGATGTCTTTCGGTTTGAGGTGGCCGGAGGCGCACGACAGGATCGCGGCGACGCAGAGGCGAATGGGCACCCTGGTCAGTAGGGGTAGGGTTACTGGTTGCCCCAATGGGCACCCCGGCTGTAGTCGTAGGGTTACTCGGGGGTCGACAGGTTGCTCGCCGATTGAGCACCTTAGTCAGTGGGCGGTGGGTAACTCGCCGGCAGGGTCGCGAGGTGGACCGACAGCCGCCACCCCGGCGCAAGACGCAGGGTCAGGACCCCCGCAGGACTCCGCAGACGTCCGCTGGGACACCCCGGGGCGGACATGCAGAAGCCCCGCCAGATGACCCTAAAGGCCGCTGGCGGGGCTCACAGAAGGCGCGGGGCCTATGTCAGGGAACGGGCGTTCGGGGCGTTACGCCGCCGCTGCGGTCTCCGCCTCGACACCCTCGGCGAAATCCGCTCCGGCGGTCAGGGCGGCGGCCAGCGTGTCGAACGAGCCGATGGTCGAGACGGCGCCCTCTAGTGCCAGGAAGCGTCCCTCGACCATGACCACTTGGAAGGCATAGGACGTGCTGTCAGCCGGCGGGCGGGGCAGGACGCCGAGATAGGGCACGCGGTCATCGGCGGTCGCCGGTTCGAAGGTCCAGTCGGGGCGGCTCGGGACCCACCCCGGGCGCTGCGTGGCCCAGATCGTGGCGACGCCAGTCGGCGTGACGGCATCGGTGGCCCAGTTGGTGGCATCGGCGGTGGGGGCGGACATGCTGGTCAATTCCTTCAAAGGGGGCGGACGGGGACCCTTGGTGGGGACGACAGGTTGCCTTCGCGCGCGGTTCCACTCGCACAACGACGCACTTTTCTTTCAAGAAGACACTTCTCTTGGATACATTCCAACGGACGACGCGCGCAGATCGGCTGCGACTGATCGAAGCTAAGTCGAGGGCGGGAGATTGTGAAGTCCTAATCGAAGAAATCGCAAATAAATCCGCTCAAGTTGGCACAGGTATTCTGTTTACGGCACACTTACTGTCGCTCAACTGTGGGGCTCAAAGCATTGATGCGACTCGGAAACTCCCTCCGCGACCCTCCGCTAACCGCCTATTCGGCCACCCGCGCCAGCGCCCGCTTCACGGTGGTGGCGGTCCATGCGCCGCCCCTTGGGGACGCCACGCCCCGCGCAGTGAGGGCCGCCGCAAGCTGGTTCAGGCTGGTGAACCCTTCGTTTCGAAGCTCCGCGATCACCGGCAGGACACCGTGGGCATGGTGACCAGCCTTGCGCGCCCTGGACTCGGCGGACGCCTCTGCGCCCTTGCGGATGCCCTCTGCGGTCGCCGGACGGTGGCCCCTGTCGCCGCCCAACTTCACGCCCCGGGCCTTCGCTGCGGCCAATGCGGCCTTCGTCCTCTGTGAGATACGCCGGGCTTCGTCCTCCGCCACGGATGCGCGGATGTGCAGCATGAACGGGTCGGTCTCTGGGAAATCGGTAGCGATGAAGGGAACGCCCTGCTTCATCAGGCCGGAGATGAAGTGGACGTCGCGCGCCAGGCGATCCAGCTTGGCAATTAGGAGGGTCGCGCCGGTCGCACGGCAGCGCGCGAAGGCTGCGGCTAGCTCGGGGCGATCCTCGCGCCGGCCACTCTCGACCTCAACGAACACCGGGGCCAGAAGGCGGTCACCAGGGCGGAGGAAGGCGTCGATAGCCGCCCGCTGCGCCTCCAGGCCGAGACCGCTGCGCCCCTGCCGTTCGGTGCTGACCCGGACATACGCCACGAAAGAGCGACCCTTGGTGGCCGGTGTGTCGGTGGCGGGGGCGCTGGTCATGGTCGCGTTCCTTTCGGGTGACGCCACTCTGAGTCCCCGACCTGGCCATGTCAACAGCCTTCAACGAACGATGAATGCAAACGACATAGACGAGGCGTTCGCCTGGGCCGCCCGTGTGTCAGTTCCCTCCGAAGTCGCGCGCCTCGGCACGGTGCGACACGACCCGCTGCGTTCCCTTCGCCGCTCGACAGTGAACCGGCGCGCCTGGGAGACAGGCCACCGACGCAGCGCGATGGTGCAGAACGGGACCCCCGGGGGCTTCGCGGATCGCGCTTCAAAAAGACGGGTAAAGGGGTTGTTCTTGTTATTGTCCCTCGCCGACCCCCGGGGCCTTCGATTTTCCCCAGAAACACCCCCCACCCCTTTCCGGGTCCCTAACGGGTAACCCCACACACCGCTCGGATTGCTGTCAGATCGTGTTGTGGCCACAGGAACTTGCGGACGCCCATCTGACCGGCCAATTGTTACTCGCCGGGTCGGCCGGTGAAGTGATCTGTGGAGGCCGCGTTGCCTGATTTCACACAGTTCCAATGGGTCATGGTCGCCGCCGCCTTTAGCGTCATTTACCTGTTGGGCGACATCGCCGCAGCGCTGCGGAAGGACCACACCAGGGCGGAGGATGCGCGCGCGGACCTCATAATGATCGCCAATGAAATGCGCCGCAGTCTTGACCGCATAGAGATGGATTCGGCTGAGGCCCGCGAAGACGCTAAGTTTCGGCAGTCGATGCGCGGTCCGTTTGAGGCATAGGGAGGTGCGACGGAACTGCGTGGCTATCGACACAGGACGATGCCCGCTTGTCCGGCGTCCATCTGGGTGATACATTCCGGCCCACGAGCAGGCGATAACCATCTGATTTTCCTAGGTAGACCCAGAGTCCCACCCTCTCCGCCAGTGACCCCACAGCAGCCGGCAAACCCTAGAACTACAGCCGAATCAGCACCTTGCCGAGGCGCCACCCCACACGGCCACTACACAAGGCCACTACACTTGGGGGAGAAGGGGTGCCTCGCGTTCCGTGCCTCGCCCGGCTGAACGGTGGCCCTTGGGGGCTACGCCGCCGGGTGCCGGATGACCTCCGGCCGATCATCAAGAAGCGGGAGATTTGGGTCTCCTACGGGACCGACTCCTTCGCAGCGGCGAAGCAGCGCCACCACCGCGAAATGGCCGTAGTGGATGCGCTCTTCGCGGACGCGCGGAAGCGTCTCGCCGCGGGGGGAGAGTCGCCCGGTATCACCCGGAAGGAGGCCGCCCGGCTCGCACAGGCGACGGTGGACGACATTCACCACGCGGCCCGGGCTTGGTTCCACGACGAAGAGAAGCGCCTGTTGGAGCGGTGGCGGGCCGCCGGCAGCCATGACGGCGGGGCCGCGCTGGAGCGGGAGGAGGGCCTTCACGCCCTCCAGGACGACCAAGCAGCCGTCCACGGTCCAGGGGGCGAGGAATGGGCTGCCGAAGAGGCACGGCGAGCACTTGCCGCCCGCAACCTCGCCCTGCCCCCCGGCGCCCTCTTCGCGGAGGCGGTGGAGGCGTTCCACGCCGCGGCGAAGGAAGCCGTTGACCGCGCGGTGCAACGATGGGCGGGGTTGCCGCCGGAGCCGCCTCGCGATGGGCGCTTCGCGGACGTGACGGCCGGCTCCCCGGCGCCGACACCGCCGCCCCCCGCGGTGACGCTCGGCGCGCTGATAGATGCCTACATGGCGGCACCGGAGCGTGCCCGCCTCGCCCCCAAGACCAAGGCGAAATACAGTGGATTCCGCCGGGTCCTGTGCGACCTGCTCGGCGGCGAGACCCGGGCTGCCACGATCACCCGGGAGGACTGCCGCCGCGCGCAAGCCTTGCTGCTCGCCCTCCCGGCCAACGCCGCGCAGCGTTACCCTGACCTGGAAGCGAAGCGGGCCGCGGAAGCAGCGCAGCGCGACGGGGTGCGGCCGATGCACCCGAAGACGGTCGGCAACCACCTCGACTTCCTCGCGAGCGTGTTCAAGTGGGGGCTGAAGGAGCGCGTGATCCGCATGGCCGATGGGAACCCCGCGGAGGGACTAAACATCGCCACGGTGAAGACCGTCACGGCGAGCGGCGAGAAGCGACGCCCCTTTGCGCCGGCCGAACTCACGGCGATCTTCGCGCGGCCCCTGTTCACCGGATGCAAGGACGACGACAACGGCTACGACACTCCCGGCCCGAACCGGCCGCGGCGTGGCCGCTTTTGGGTCCCGTTGCTCGGTCTCTTCGCGGGGCTGCGGCTCAACGAGGCGTGCCAACTGCGCGTCGAAGACGTGCGCGAGGTGGACGGCGTGCCGGTCATCTACGTTCGCGCGGAGGCGGACGGACAAAGGCTGAAGACCCAGGCCGCGGAGCGTCGGGTCCCGGTGCATCCCGAACTCGTGCGGATCGGCTTCTTGCACCTGGTTTCACGTCAGCGGGCCACGGGGCATGACCGCCTGTTCCCCGAACTCCCGGCCGGCAAACTCGGCAACTACAGCGACCCGTTCTCCAAGTGGTTCGGGCGCTTCCTGGAGAAGGCGGGCGTGACCGCGCGCGGGGTCGTCTTCCACAGTTTCCGACACACCTTCCGCGACCGCATGACCGAAGCGGGCATCCCCGACAGCGTGGCCGATCTGCTCGGCGGATGGTCCTCCGCCAGCAGCAAGAGCGAGGGCAGCCGCTACGGGGAGGGCGGCTCCATCCGGTTCCTTGCGGAGCACGTGGCCCGGATCGTCCACCCGGGTCTTGATCTGTCGCACCTCTACCCGTCCCGCGATCCGGAGGCCGCAGCCGCGCAAGCCAAGGTGACACTAGGATCAGTTTGAACCTGACCGTCGGCCAGGAAGTATCGCGCGGAGCCTGGAAAGTCTTTGTCCGTCCGGTGCATCCGAATCTTACTGCGTCTGTGGCTCTGCGGGGTTGAACTGCGGGGGGCGGCTCTTCACGTGTCTGATGATGGCTCGGCGTGGCCGGCGATCAACTGGCGTGCAGAGCGGGAGATTACCCATGACCGGCGGAGACGACTTGCTCACGGTGTCCGAGGCCGCGGACGTGCTCGGTCTCTCGGGGGAGACCCTGGACCATTGGCGCATGGTGCCCGACCGCGGCCCGGCCTTCGTGAAGATGGGTCGTGCGGTCCGCTACCGGCGGGGCGATCTGCTCGCGTTCATCCAACGTAGCCGGCGCACCTCCACCGCTGCCGTGCCGCAAGATTAAGGTTGAACCCGGGTGCAAACCGCACCCGCGCTTCCGCACGAGCCGCCGCCATGACC
The DNA here is from genome assembly GCF_019029495.1 of Falsiroseomonas oleicola. Taxonomy (GTDB): domain Bacteria; phylum Pseudomonadota; class Alphaproteobacteria; order Acetobacterales; family Acetobacteraceae; genus Falsiroseomonas; species Falsiroseomonas oleicola. The sequence continues at coordinate 626,304 of NZ_JAERQM010000003.1, read as the reverse complement.
CTCCTGCGCTCCTCCGCACCGGCCGCCACCGGCCACCGTTCCCGCGATCTCGCGGCACAGGTGGAGCGTGCGACCACCGCCGCGGCTGCCGGAGCCGCTTTTGGCCACATGCTGGCGAAGGACTCGAAGCGGCTGCGGAACGCGGAGGCGCACATCCGCAAGCACGCGGGCAGCCGCAAGGCCCGACGCGCGGCCCGCCGGCTGGCGGGTTCTTTCGCGCTCAAGGTAGCCGCAGCGGCGAGCGAGGTCCGGAAGGCGGAGAAGCGGCGCGCACCCGAAGGGACAAGTTCACCGCTCAACCCGGCGGCAACGGCGCTTCGGCTCGCGGAGGGTATGCGCCCGAACTGCCCGAGCGGGGAGCGCGTGGCGATGCGGGCAGAGGCGAAGCGGCCGAAGCCCGACGATGTGCCGCGGCTGGTTGACCGGGACACCTGGACGGCGCCGACGCGCACGCGCCGCATCTTCGCCTTCGGGGTGGAGCACAAGGTGCGGCAGAGGATCGCGGCGCGGCTCGCGGGCGCGCTGCACCCGACGAACCCTCACCAGTTCACGCGCCGCGGGCGCGGTCTTGTCCAGATGCAGCACGCCATCGCTGGCGCGCTGGTGCGTGGTCACCTCTGGGCGGTGCGCCTCGACATCAAGGATTTCTTCGACTCCTTCTGCGGGTCCGGGGTGCGGCGACGCATCGCGCTCCCCGCAAGGGTCGTTGAAAACTCCGTCCTGACCCGGACGGCCAACATCCACGTCAGCAGGAAAGGAGGACCCGAAGAAGCAGAGAGACAGGGGATGTTCGTTCCCCTCAGTGAGAGACTCGCCTACGACGACATCATGGACATGCACACATCGGCGTGCCGACATGGACTCCCCCAGGGTTCCGCCGCGTCCGGCATCATCGCGGACATCCTGCTCGCCCCGCTCTTCGGGGTGCTGCCGGATGGCGCGGAGATGCACATCTACTGCGATGACATCCTGATCCTGACTCGGGACAGGAAGACGGGCGTGAAAGCGATTGAAGCCCTGCGCGCTGCCCTCTCCGGGCAGGGGTTCCCCGGCTCGTTCCGACTGACTCCGGACGATCCCAAGCCGCGACGTGTGAGCCGTGATGTGGAGTTCTGCGGTCTCGTCATCTCCATGCGGGATGGACAAGTGAACATTGCGCCGAGGCCGGCGACGCTCGCCAGGGCCGAAGCGCGCATCACCCGCCACGGCATCACCGCGGCCGTGCGGGAGGAGGAGGACCGCGCGGTGCGGGCCATCATCCAATCCACGGTCTCGCGCTATCCGCTGTGGCGACAGGCTGCGGCCTGGACCGCGAGGCAAGAGGATCTGATCGGCCGCGTGCGCGAGATACGTGCGAAGATGCTCCCCTTGATCTTCCGGGCTGCCGCAGCCCGAGCCGGCAAGGCGCGACCACCGGCACCGGATGACGTGCTCCGCGAAGCCATCCGGATCATCGGAGGTTTGCTTGAACCCAGGTGCAAGAGGCGCCCCGCCCGCCGGTCTCCGGTGGACGCGATGCTCGCCGCGCGCCGCGCTGAGATGGACCGTGCGGAGGCGCGACACGGGCCGGATGGCCCTCCTACTCGGCTGCTGCCGCCTCCGATGCTGGCGGCGTGATCGGCATCCGCGGGGGAGCGGTGCGCCAGACCAGCGCCTCTTCCTCCGGCGTGAGGCCGTAGGCCGCGTTGACCACCGCCGACAGGTCCCGCTCAAGCCGCGCTGCTTCGTTCAGGCGCGCGGTGATCGGGGCGACTGTGCCGGCGTGCGCGGCCTTGACCGCGGCCACTTCCGCGACGCTCAACTTGCGCTTCTTCGGCAGCACCTTCCGCAGCGCGTCCGCGAAGGCGTCGGCGGAGAGCGCGAAGGGCGAGGCGAGCGCGGCCGGCGGGGCGGCGAGGCCCCATTCCACCCGCAGCCAATCGGCCACCTCAACCGCCGCCGCGTGACGCGCCCGGTGCGTCTCCGCGAGGCGGGCCGTCAGGACCGCGGCGCGTTCGGCCTGCTCCTTCGTCGGGCGCGCGATGGGGAGGCGTTCCATCTTGAAGCCGGCCGGCGTGAGGGCTTCGTCCTTCATGTGCGGGAAGTGGCGCCACCCGAACCACCACAGGAGCGGGCTGGTCAGCGCGGCCAAGAGGAACGGGTCCGCGCTGGCGATCATGAAGCCCTTGTTGTTCAGGTAGAGGCCCCCGGTATCGAGCGCATAGGCCGGGTAGAACTGGATTTCCTGATAGATGATCTTCGGCCGGTCGAAGGCGTCGTAGTAGGCGCAGGGCCGCAACTCCCACCAGAACCGCCCCTGATCCTCGCGCGGGATCAGTTTCTCCCGATGCGCGGCCATGCGCCGATGCAGCGCGGGATAGGTGGCCTTGAAGATCGCTTCGGCCTTCGTGGCGTCAGGTGCCGATGCCCACGGCCAAGGGTGATCGCTGCTAGATCGGAGCGCGATCATCCAAAGGTCGGGCAGAGGGGAAGCCCATCGCTCAATGTCACCACCGCGCAGGAAGCGCCGGAAGAGCGAGGCGGAAGCCGGGTCCTCTGCAACGAGTCGATCCTTCGTGGCGGTCTCCACCACGAACGCTTCGTTGAACCCCGTCTTGATTCCGTATTGCGGCGCCATGCCTGCCGCCTCACGGAGCGGGGTCCCCTCGGCGCGCATCCGTTCCATCAACTGCCGCACGGGCGGGGGCTCCAACTCCCACCCCTGTGCCGTGAACGACAGGCGGGGCATCGGGAAACGCAACTCCTGCACCAGCGCGGCGAGCCGTTCCTGTGGCACTCGATCACCCGTGACCACCGCCACCGCCGCGTCGCTCGCCGGCTCCGCCGCGGGGTCCGGGCGCCGCGTTACGACCACGCAGGGGAACACGTCCGCGTCGGGGAAGAGGTCCCTGTTGTGGCCGAAGTCAACAACGCTCTCGATCCATGTGTTCTTCGCGAGGAAGGCGCGCAGCGGCTCCCCGTAGTCGGCCTTGAAGAACTTATTGGGGAGCACGAAGGCGACGCGACCACCGGGCCGCACCAGCCGTTGGGCCTGTTCCAGGAAGAAGGTGGAGAGGTCAGCCTTTCCCTCATAGGTCTGGTAGCGGGCCTTGAGCACCGGCTTCTTCGCCGCAATGGTCTCCTGCCGAACCCAGGGCGGGTTCCCCACCACCGCGTCGAAGCCGCCCTGTGCATCCATGCCCTTCCAGGCGCCCCACACGCCCGGGAAAGCAGGCTGCCAATGCAGGAGGTTTTCCCGCCGCGCGATGGCGCGCAACTCGTCCAGGAGCGCCGCCACCTCCCGCGCGCTGCGGGGGATGCCCTTCGGCTTCTCAGTCCCCGCGGCGAGGGCCACAGGATCGCCGCAGAGGCCGTCCAGCCACGTGTTGATGGTGCGCTGCCGGGCCGCCTCTGCCTCCTTCACCAGCGCCTTCCGCTTCGGCCCGGCGGGGATGCCCTCCCCGGCCGGCGGCAGCCACAGGAGCGCGTGCCAGAGGTCCAGGAAGGCGCGCAGCGGGGCCGTGGCCTCCTCCACCGTCTCGAAGACCTGCTTGCTCTCCCTGACCTGCGAGAGGTCCGCGTCTGCCAGGTCTTCGATCCGCGCCATCCCGGCCGCCGCGCCGCGCGCATTGTCCACCGCTTGATGCAGCAGCATGGAGCCGCGCTTTGCGAGTTGATCCCCGGTGTCCGCGACCCAGGCGCCGAACAGCGAGTCCCCGTGGCGGAGGTGATGGTCCAGGAAGGAGAGCGGCGCGCCGACCGTGAAACTGTGGAGCCACAGGGACAGTTTCGCGAGTTCCACGGCAAGGCGGTTCTGATCCACGCCATAGACCGCCCGCTTCAGCACGAGCCGGCGGACAAGGTGCCGGTCGTCCAGGTGTTCGGCGCGATAGGGCCACCCGTGCGTCTTCGCGGCGCCTTCGATGCGTGCGCGCTCCACTTCGATGCGGTCGGCAAGCGGCGAGGTGTAGCCCTCCACGCCGCCGTCCAACTGCGCGATCACCGCGGCCTCTTCCATCGCGAGCAGCACGGCATCCGCGAGCCGGTCCACCACGGAGACTAGGAAGTGGCCCGACCCCATCGCAGGATCGGCAAGTTTCAGGTTGAGCAGCGCGTCCGCGGGATCGAAGCGTCGGAGGTCCGTGATGCGTTCCGCCACGGTGCGGCGGTCCCCGTTCAGCGTCTCGGCCTTCGCCTTGAAGCGTTCACGGCTCTCCGTGATGTGCGGGCCGATGGTGGAGTCCAGGATCAGCCGCACCAGCGAAGGCGGCGTGTAGAAGGAGCCGCTTTCCTTCCGCGCGATGCTGTCCTTCGTCAGCACCACCGCGCCGGCCGCGTCCACCTCCACGTCGAAGTCCAACAGGCGTTCGTAGATCGCGCCCAACTGCTGAACCGACAGGTCCCGATAGTTGACGCGCCGCTTCTCCTCGCCCCCCTTCAACCGCGAGAGGCCGTCCAGGATCGCGGCCACCGGCTTGTCGGGCAGCGCCACCGCGTGAAGCATCGGGGCTTCCTGCGGGTCGAAGAGGCCGCCGTTGTAGGCGGGCAGCCCCATCGCATCACTGCCCTTGTCCACCGCGTTGAAGAGCGCCTTGAGGTCGCCCCACCAGAACGCATCGGTGTCGGAGAGCGGGCGCGCTTCGTCCAGCGCCTCCGCGACCTCCTGCCGCAGCCGCGCGAGCGAACGGGGCTGGTAGCCCTTGTGGTCCACCGGCAGGAGGTCCCGGTCTTCGGCGTAGAGCAGGAACAGGAGCCGGTAGAGCAGGATCACCGCGTTCTGCCGCACCGTGTCGGGCCATGCGGGATCGGACGGCTTCCGGGCGGGATCGGCGGCGCCGAGCGCGGCGAGCAGTTCCGGATAGACCGTGGAGAAGACTGCGCGCGTGAGGTCGGCGGTGACGCGCTCCTGCCACTCGCGGCCCTCTTCCATCGCGGCGAGCAGGAAGGACCGGCCCGCGGTGTCGGGCGCGAAGGCGTCCCGGCGGAAGAACAGCATAAAGGTTCGGAGCCGGGCGATGCCCTCCGGCGTGTCGGCACCCGCCACCAGCGCCGGCAAGTCCACCTCAAGGAAGCGGTCGGACATGGAGGCCGCGCCCGCGAAGTAGAGGCGCCATTGCCGCCCGTTGGTCAGCAGCGCCCACCGCAGCACGCCGCCCGTGTGTTCATCCCCGAGCCGCAGATAGCGGAGCGCCTGAGAGGCCGGGGTCCGCACGGTCTTCCCGCTGGCGCGATCCAACGGGAGGTCCCACGCCTTGTTCTCCACCACCACCGCGGCCTGTTTCCAGCGGTCGTAGCCGGCGTCCATCTTGAGCACGCGCGCGGGCGCGTCGGCGTCCAGGAACAGCAGCGCGTCGGGAACGTCCTCCCGCCGCTTGTTGCCCTTCTGCTGCGGCAGGTGCGGCCACCCGAGCGCGGCGAGGATGGGAAAGATCAAGAGGGTTTCGGTCTCTGCCTCGCGCAGGCTCCCGGAGGCCGGCACCTTGGCGAGAGCGGCGCGGGCCGTGACGGCGAAGGCGTCCACCTCCGCGTCGGGCAAGGCGCCCCAGGCTCCTCCCTGCCGCACGCCTTCGTCCAGGTAGTATCGGCTGAACAGGCCCCCGCCGATCATCGCTTCCCGCCCCCGCAAGACCGCGCTGCAACTCTCGGCGCGGCCCCGAAAAATGTCCCCGCATTAGCCTTGCATATTTTCGGCTTCGCGATGACCGGCATTCGGGGGCGAGTTTTGTTTTTTTCGACCCCCCGGGGGGGGTGGTCGGTTTGCACCCGGGTTCAACAGCGTGGCCGAGCGTGATGCAGGTGCCGTCCCTTTCGGAGGCGGCTTGACCGCCATCTCCGCAGCCGTTACGTTTCAAGTCAACGGACGATGCTACAGACGTAACGGGCGGGAGATGGGGCGGTGACTGGGCGGAAGTGGGTGGCCTACTACCGGGTCTCGACGGAGCGGCAGGGCCGGAGCGGTCTCGGCCTGGACGCACAGCGCGAGGCCGTCCGGGCGTTCCTCGCGGGCAAGGGCTGGCCCCCGGTCCAGGAGTTCACGGAGGTAGAGTCCGGCAAGCGCGCGGATCGGCCGGAGCTGGCGAAGGCTCTCGCCGCCTGCCGGCTCCACGGCGCTACGCTGGTGGTCGCCAAACTGGACCGGCTCGCGCGCAACACTCGGTTCCTGTTGTCCGTGGTGGAGGGCACCGGGGAAGAGGGCGTGGTCTTCTGCGACCTCCCCTCCATCCCGCCGGGCGCGGTCGGGAAGTTCATGGTCACGCAGATGGCGGCCGTGGCCGAGTTAGAGGCCGCGCTGATTTCCGCCCGGACCAAGGCCGCCCTGGCGGCTGCCAAGGCCCGCGGCGTGACCCTTGGAGGCCGCAGGGAGGGCGCTGGAGACCTTTCCCGGGTGGCGGACAAGGGGAGGGCCGCCAGCGCCACTCTGCGGGCCTCCAAAGCCCGCCAGAGGGCCGCTGACCTGTCCGGTATCATCGCTGACCTTCGGGCCGCCGGCGCCGCGTCCTTGCGCGATCTGGCGGCGGGTCTGAACGCCCGTAGCATCCCGACCCCGCGGGGCGGAGCATGGTCGGCGGTTCAGGTGTCCCGGGTGCTAGAACGGATGGCCGGCGCTTAACCTTCTGACCTGCTACCCTCACGGGGCGAGCGGCCGAGGCTCGCAAGGACCTCGGGGGTCGCCCAGCCCGGAAAGGGCTGTCCCTTCGCGTCGCATTCGTCCAGGACCCGCCGCCGGTAAGCGGTGGTGCTCGCGTTCTGGGCACCGAGTTGGTAGGCGAGCCACGCGACCCCGCCAAGACTGAACAAGACAGTGACCCAGCCCGCCGGCTCCCAATCTTGCCACCCTGCGCGTTGTGCATAGGCCGGCCCAGCGGCAGCGGCCAACGGCAAGGCAAGAATGAGACTACGCACTCCCGGTCTCCGTTTCATTCTCGGCGGGATATGAGGATTACGCTACCGGTAAGTGTAACTGAACTGATCGTGGCCATAGAGTTCCATCGTCTCGACGCCGAAGTTTCTTTTGGGCTCTTCGATGCGCGTTCGGGTCGGATTTCCGTATCGATCCCGGCTCAACACGGTGAACACTTGATGGGGGGTCCACGCGTTCGCCCCTGTCCGGAGGTCGATTCCGTATCGGTCGGCACCCAGCGGTCGGAGTGTGAGTGACGATGGCGGGCCGCCCGCTATGGAGTCCTCACGCCGCGTCACCTGCCCATCCCGGACCTCAACCCGATCTGGCGCCGTAGGACGCAGCCCAGAGGCCGAGGTGGTGATCCCTGTTTGCGGATCATGGGTGATCACGCGGATTGCCCGCTGGCGCAGGAGGGTGCCGTCAGGCGCATAGGTGAACAAAGACGCCGACGAAGGAGATGCCCACTCCACCGCAAACCGATGTTCAATCCGGTTGTCCATGCAACGAAACTGGCGAACCTCGGAGAGCCTGCCTTGACCATCACGAAGCAGGTCCGTCCGCATCAGAAACGGGCGAGACGTGAGGCTGGCCGCCGGCAAGCCTTCGCAGTCTGAAACACTGGTGAGTCTTCCGTCCGCATCGAAGGACTCTACCTTTCGCATCGAGCCGCTACCGGACGCGACGGAAGCGACCGGCCCGCATATGGGCGCCCGTCCCGGCCAACTGAACCGCGAGAAGGCTACCTCTCTTTCGATTGCGACAGCAGCGGTTGGAGCGCCCCCGCGGAGAAAGTTGTAACCGAAACAAGTCCGAACCGGCTCCTGCCGAACGGTCTGTGCCGCTGGTGTCGTGGCGGGTCGCGTGTCGGTGCAGGCAGTAATCAGCGGGAGTAGCAGGGCGAGGGCTGCTGATCGCTTCATTTGTTCTCAACCGGCTTCACTGGAATCAGATTGGCTTTGCCGAACTCGGCGCGGGACGTGCGAGTAGGAGCGTCACTCCTATAGGTCACATGCCTTTTTGACCACGCGGTTGCAACGTCTTGCACCTAGCGCGAGGCTGCCCGGCACGTCCGCAACTCCGGCCAAGGTTCCCTAGGACGGCGTTGCCTCGCGCGGCTTGCGCGACCGAAGCAAGTGTTGCACCGCCTCCGCAGACCACAGAGAGGGGTCAACATTTAGTGCCTCGTCCTGTCCCGGAGGCACAATATGTGGCCCACTGCATTCGCCTGATCCTTCGTCAGGCTACTTGCTGCCACTACACAAAGCCACTACGCTCCTTGTAGTGGCTCCTCGTAAGAGACTGATTTTGCTGTTGATGCCGGAGAGAAGGGAGTGTCCCACCCTCTCCGCCATTCCATCCAGCACAAAAGTATCGGCACCATCAGGTGCAGCGACCGCCGGGAAGAAACCCGGCAGCCGGGCTCATGCGGGGGAGGATCTCAGCTGGGTTCCAGGCGAACCTCCAGCAAAGGCCCTCCGCTCATACCAACGGCGCTGCCGCGTGACCGCTCCGGGCCCACCTCCGTCGTGCTGCAGGCACGCCAAGGACGTGACGGGCCTTCGGCGCGGCGCCCATCCGGGCGCTCGGATCGGTCAGGGGACCGATCCGCTGGCATCAGAAGCCCGCGCATTGCGCCAAAGCGCGCCAGGCCGCACTGGACCCGTTGAGCGGGTAGCGGAGACGCACGCCTCCCGGAAGGCTGACCTCGAACTCCCGCCCATTGGCGAAGGCATCGGAGGAACCAGGCTCGTTGGGCGGATCCATCAGCGTCGCGGACCCATTGCCGTCGGCGATGGCGGTCTGGGTGTATTCCGGACCGCTGCCCCAGGGCAGCACCCGGATCTCGCCGCGCATCCCCGACAAGGCGGCGGCGCCGAATCGCAGGCCGGTATCCGCGATATTCTGGTTACCAGGGCTTGGCTTCCCGGCAAGGAAGGCCAGCGTGCCGCCATCCGGGTAGTGCCGCTCCACTTCGCAGCGCCAGCTTCCCGCGCCCTCCAGCCGCGAAAGGGTCCAGGGTCCCACCGCGCGCGAGGAGACGACGCGCAGTCCCACCGGCGCGGCCCCTGATGCCGGCGCACCGGCAGGCGCGGTCGGGGCGCCCTCCGCCGCAGGCAGGCTCTGGTAGGCGGCAGGCCGTGCGCCAACGGCCCAGGCGCAGACCCGGATCACATTTGGCCGGCCCCAGCAGGCGCCATCGCGCTGCACGTCGGCCACGCCTGGCGGCTCGCCGCTGGCACTGTCCTCATAGGAGGCGCGGCCCAGGCGGCCGTCGGGATCGACCATCACCCGGGCGGTCCGGCTGCCGAGCGTGACGGTGAAGTCACCGCTCGGCTCGGCCTCGAAGTCACAGGTGCCGTTGACGAGGGTGCGGCCCTCGATCTGCACCAGGCAGTCCGCCGGCCGCGCTGCCGCGAGGCCGGGCAGGAGAACGCCCGCGGCCAGCGCGGCGGCAATCCTGATGTGGCTCATGAACATCCTTCCTCGATCTGGTGCCTGATCATCGGGGGCGCGCCTCGCGGAAAAACCGTGGCGCGGCAGAATCGCAGCCTGTGTTCCGCGGCCCGTGGCCCGCCGGCTTCCGGCCGCGTCTGCGGACGCGGCATCGGTGATGCGGCCTGTGCGGCTGGTCCCGACAGGAAGCTGCGTGGCAAGCGGCCCAATGCCCGCGGACCGGTCTCCTGACCGGTCCGAGCGGCCGCCGCGGTCCGAACAGGGAAGCGCCGGCGCGCATCGCCGGGCCTGGGCGCGCGCCGGGGTCGGCAGGCGGCAGGGATGGGAAGGCTGTGCCGCGCGGATGGCGGGCCTGGAGAGGCGGGATGGCAAGGCGCGGTCTCCGACGCAGGCATGCCGGTCTGTGACGAGGGCCCACAGGGGAGCCGCCGCCCGGACGAAACGTGTCAGACGTGCCGGCGCGCATCAACCCAGAATATAAATGTCGTGACGTGATTTTAACCGGACGGAAAACGCCGGACCTCTGCGCAGCTGGCGGCGCGGGGCCGCCTGCCCGCTCGGTCGCGCACTCGCCGGAAAACGGCATGAACGCCGCTCCGAAGATCGTTGCTGGAAAGGACCGATTGCGCGACCGTCGCGGAAAACCCGGCGACGCCATGGAAGCGCGGGCGGATGGGCTAAGCGTCGCGGTCGGTGGACAGGCCGGCATTGAGACCGCCGGGCTGGGTCACGCGATACGCGTTGTCCGAGAGCATCTCGACATACCAGCCGGGCCGAAGCGCCGTCACCGGGCTCTCCTGGGTCGAAAGGTCCATGCCTGGCAGGCCTTGTGGATCGCCAGGATCGTGGCCTCGCCCAGCACGGCTGCGCAGCACGTCCGGCGCGGGGTGCAGGCGCGCTGCGGCGCCGGATCATCTGCTCCGCCGTCACATGTCCGTCCTGCCGCCCCGGCATGGTCAGTCGTCTCGAACAGGGATATGATCCGGCCCGAGGTGACCGGGCAGCAGCGCGGCCGTATCGATGTTGCCACTCCATATCGCCCTGCTCCCGGATTGCTGACCTTGCCCTCCCTCGCCACCGCCCGCCGCATCGTCGTCAAGATCGGCTCCGCCCTTGTCGTGGACAATGCCACCGCCGCGCCGCGCGCCGCCTGGCTGGCGGGCGTCGCGCAGGATGTGGCGGCGCTGCGGGCGCGGGGGGCGGAGGTGATCCTGGTCTCCTCCGGCGCCATCGCGCTGGCCCGCCACGCGCTGGGCCTGACGCGAAAGAAGACGCTGCGGCTGGAGGAGAAGCAGGCCGCCGCCGCCGTGGGCCAGATCCGCCTGGCCGGCGCCTGGGCCGACGCGCTCTCCGCCGTGCAGCTCAATGCCGCGCAGTTGCTGCTGACGCTGGAGGATAGCGAAGACCGCCGCCGCTACCTGAATGCGCGCGCCACGCTGAACACGCTGCTGGCGCTGGGCTGCATCCCCGTCATCAACGAGAACGACACGGTGGCCACCGCCGAGATCCGCTTCGGCGACAATGACCGCCTGGCCGCCCGGGTGGCGGAGATGGTGGAGGCGGATGCGCTGGTGCTGCTGTCGGATATCGATGGCCTCTACACCGCCGACCCGCGCCGCGACCCCGAAGCCGCACATATCCCCGTGGTGGAGCACATCACGGAGGAGATCATGGCCATGGGGGGCGAGCCACCACCCGGCTATTCCTCCGGCGGCATGCGCACCAAGCTGATCGCGGCCCGCATCGCCACGGGCGCCGGCTGCGCCATGGCCATCGCGCTCGGCGCGCGGGACCGGCCCCTGCAGGCGATGGAACAGGGCGCGCCCTGCACCTGGTTCCTGCCCGAGGGGGAGGGCCGTTCCGCCCGCAAGCGCTGGATCGCCGGCAGCCTGGCGCCGCTCGGTGCGCTGGTGGTGGATGCCGGCGCGGCGCGCGCCCTGGCGCGCGGATCCTCGCTGCTGCCCGCCGGCGTGCGGGGCGTGGAGGGCAGCTTCCAGCGCGGCGACCCGGTCAGTGTGCGGGATGAGGCCGGGCGGGTGCTGGCACGCGGCCTGGCCGCCTATGATGCCGCTGACGCCGCCCGCATCGCCGGCCATCGCAGCGAGGAACTGGAAAACATCCTCGGCTGGCGCGGGCGCGACGAGATCATCCACCGGGATGACCTGGTGCTGCTGTAGGGAGCCGGCTGAGGAGGGGGGGCGCTTCACCGCGCGTTAAACGAGATAAGCCAGCATGCGCGCCGGCGACGCCCAGCCTCCCTGCCAGAGGCGTCAAGCCAATCCCGGAGCTCATCATGTCCGCTGCCACAATGCCATCGTCAGAATGGCTCTCCAGCATTCGCACCCGGCTCGTGCTGGGCTTTGGTCTCGTGCTCTGCCTGCTGGCGGGCCTGGCCGCCGTCGCGGTCCGGCAGGTGAACGCCATCAATTCCAGCCTCGCCGTCGTCGCCGACGTGAACAGCGTGAAGCAGCGCTTTGCCATCAATTTCCGCGGCAGCGTGCATGACCGGGCGATCTCCCTGCGCGACGTCGTGCTGGTGCGCATGCCGGCCGAACGCGCGGCGGCGCTGGCGGAAATCCAGCGGCTGGCCGCCGATTACGCGGCCAGCGCCGAGCGGCTCGACGCCATGATGGCGACCGGCGCCGAGGTGACGGAGGCGGAGGTCCGCATCCTCGCCTCGATCAAGCAGACGGAGGCCCGCAGCCTGCCGCTGATCGCGCGCGTGGCCGAGCTGCAGACGACGGGGGATGCCACCGCCGCCCAGGCCCTGCTGCTGGAACAGGCGCGGCCGGCCTTCATCGAATGGCTGGCGCGCATCAATCAGTTCATCGACCTGCAGGAGGCGAAGAACGGCGTCGTCGCGGCGGAAGCGCGCCGCCTGTCCAGCGGATTCCAGACCCTGATGCTCGCGCTGGTGGGCGCCGGCCTCATCCTCGGCATCGGCATCGCCGCCTGGTCGATGCGCGCCATGGCGCCGCTGCGCGCGCTTGCCGCGGTGATGCGCCGCATGGCCGCGGGCGACCTGGCCATGGAAATCCCCGGCCAGAACCGGCGCGACGAAGTCGGCAAGATGGCGGGGGCGGTGATGGTGTTCCGTGCCCAGGGCCAGGAGGCGCAGCGCCTGCGGGCCGAGCAGGAAGCCGGCCGAGAGGCTGCATCGCAGGCCAAGGCGGAATCGCTGCGCAAGATGGCCGATCTGGTGGAGGCCGAGACCCTGAAGGCCATGACCCGCATCGTCGAGCAGGCGAAGGGGCTGGCCGAGGATGCCAGCGCCATGGCCGCCGCGACGGCACGGGTCGATCACAATGCCGGCGCGGTCAGCTCCGCCGCCGATGCCTCCCTGGCCGTGGCCGAGACGGTCGCCCTGGCGGCAGAGGAGTTGACGACCTCCATCCGCAGCATCTCCGGCCAGGTGCGGGAGGCGGCCGAGGTGGGGCGTGCGGCGGCCTCCGACAGCACCAAGACCGAATCGGTGATCCTCGACCTGTCCGGCGCGGTCAGCCAGATCGGCGACGTCACGCGGTTGATCCAGGAAATCGCCGGCAAGACCAACCTGCTGGCGCTGAACGCGACGATCGAGGCGGCGCGGGCCGGCGATGCCGGCAAGGGCTTCGCCGTGGTGGCCGGGGAGGTGAAGGCCCTGGCGACGCAGACCGCCAAGGCGACGCAGGAGATCAGCCAGCACATCCAGTCGGTGAGCCACCGGACCGAGGCGGCGGTGGAGACGGTGCGGCGCATCGCGCAATCCGTCGCACGCATGGATGATCTGGCGGCCACGCTCGCCACCTCGGTCGAGCAGCAGGACGAGGCAACCAGCGCCATCGCCCGCAGTATCGCCGACAGCACCCAGGCGGCACGCGACGTGTCCCGCCGCATCGGCCAGGTGACCACCGACGCGCGCGATGCGGGGGCGCGCGCCGAGCGCAGCCGACAGGAAACGGATGCCCTGGCCGGCGAAGCGCAGGGTCTGACGCATCATGTCGTCCGCATCCTGCGTTCCTCGGTGCCGGAGGTGGACCGGCGCGGGTCGCCGCGCAGGCCGGCGGAGGGCACGGCCACCCTGGTCTTCGGCGGGGTCAGCAGCATCGTGCAGTTGCGGAACATCAGCGAGGGCGGGCTGGCCGTGGAGGGATCCGTCGACGCGGCGATCGGGGCGCACGGCACGGTGCAGATGCCTGGCCAGGCGGCGCGGCAGGTGGAATTGCGCGGGCTGGAAGGCAGCAGGGTACGGCTGGCCTTCCTGGATGCCGGGCGGAGCGCAAAGGCGGCCTGATAGTCGGCGCCCCGGGACCCTTCCCGTGGCGCTATGAGGCCTTCAGCCGGGCGGTCCAGGCGACCAGCCCGGCCAGCACCCTGCCCACCGCCGCACGGCTCGGCTCGTCGACCAGGTTGCTCTCCTCGTCGAACTTGCCGCGCGCGCCGGCGACGAAGGCCTCCGGCCCCGGCATCACCAGCGTGCCGATGGATTGCAGCGACATGCGCAGATGCTGCTGTGCGCGCGCCGTGCCCAGCATGCCGGGCGAGGCGCCGATGATGGCGGTGGGCAGGCCGGCCAGCGGCGTGCGCCGGGTCTCGCCCGCCGTCGCCGTGGTGCCGCCCAGGCCCTCGGCGCGGGACAGCCAGTCGATGGCGTTCTTCAGGGGCGCGGGGATGCCGGCATTGTATTCGGGGCAGGCGATCAGCAGGGCCTCGGCCGGCCAGACCGCGCGGCGCAGGCGCTGCACGGCCTGCGGCCATCCCGGCTTTTCGAGGTCCTCATTCATCAGCGGCAGGTCGCCGATCTCCACCACCTCCAGGCTCGCACCCTCCGGCAGCAGGGTCGCGCAGGCGCGCAGCAGGCCGCGATTATAGCTGGCGGCCCGCAGGCTGCCGCAGATGCCGATGATGCGCGTCACCTAATCCTCCGCAAGCAGCCCCAACCGGCGCAGCTTGCGGCAAAGGCCCAGGCTTTCCAAGCCGAGCTCGGCGGGGGTCGCGCCCTCCGCCAGGCGTTCGACCCAGCCGGCCTCGATGGCATTCAGCGTCACCGGCGCCCCAGCCCAGCGCAGGGAGGCCCCCTCCCCTTCCGGCATCGGCACCAGCGCATGCAGCGCGCCGGGGGCCAGGCGCAGGCGGGTTTCCGGCGTCGGGTCGTGCAGGAACAGGCCACGCGCCAAAAGGGGCGGCTGGTCCGCCGCCAACTGGTCCATCAGCGCCAGCGCCACCCGTTCCAGCGCGGCGGGCTCCGCCAGCTTCGCGGCCACCGGCTGCACCAGCGCGGCGAGGCCGGCGGGGCCATCGGCCAGCCGCCAACTCGGGAAGGTGGCGCGCAAGGCGGGCTCGGTTTCCTCCAGCAGGTCGACGGCCATGCGCAGCACCTGGGCGAAGGAGGGCTCCATGAAGCCCACGGTGATGTGCAGCGAATGCCCGCCATCCTGCGTCGCCGCGTCATGCAGCACGCCGCGCGGCACATACAGCGCATCGCCCGGCCGCAACGTCATCGTCACGGCGTCTTCCAGCGGTTCGATGCCGCCGGGCCAGGGGGTGCGACGGGTCGGGTTGGGGAAGGGCTGGCCGGGCCAGACGCGCCACTCCTTCTCCCCCTCCACCTGAAGCACCAGCACGTCATGCGTGTCGTAATGCATCCGGAAGCCCTGGGCGCCCGGCGGTGTCAGGTAGATGTTCGCCTGCACCGCATGCAGGAACACCTGTTCCAGCCCCCGGCAGAAGCGCGCCAGCGGCGGATGCAACTGGTTGAACTGGGAGACGACGAGCGTCGCGCCGCGGTCGAAGCAGCCATAGAGGCTGGGCAGGTCCGCCCCGCCATCCTCGAAGGCGTAGTCCTCCTCCGGCACCGCGGCGCCACCCTCGCGGCTGCTGTCGGCCATGGAGATGCGCGGCCGCGCCGCCGCGTCGCTGGCCAGGAAGGCATCGAGATCGGCCACGGACAGAAGATGCGCGTAGCGGCCCGGATCGTTGCCGGGGAAGTGGCGCCAGCCCGCTTCCTCCCGCATCGCCAGCCCGTCCTCCATCGGCAGGCTGCCGAAGGCGAGGCGCCAGGCCTCCTCCGCCAGAGTGGGGGCCGATGCGCGCATGATGGACTCCGGTCTCAGTAGCCGCGACGGCCGCGGCCGGGGCCGTCGGAGGGGTCGCTGTCGGTCAGGTTGGTGCGGCCCCGGACGCGGCCACGGCCATAGCCCGGCCCGTCGGAGGGGTCGCTATCCGTCAGCCCGGTGCGGGCGCGGTAGACACGGGCGCCACCCCGGCCACGGCCGGGACCGTCGGAGGGGTCGCTGTCGGTGATGCCGGTGCCGCGATAGCCGCCCCGGCCACGCCCGGGCGGGTCGTTCGGGTCGCTGTCGGAAATGCCGCTGGACCGGCGATAGCCGCCGCGGCCGAAGCCGGGGGAATCATTCGGGTCGCTGTCGGTGACACCGCTGCCGCGATGCCCGCCCCGGCCATTGCCCGGCGCGTCGCTCGGGTCGCTGTCGCTGATGCCGGTGCCACGCCGCACCGCCTGCTGTGGCACATAGACCACGGGGCCCTGCTGCGGCACGCAGGCCGCGGCCGGCAGGACGCCGGCGATAGCCGCCAGGCGCAGCACAAATAGCCGGCGGCGCGTCCGCGGCGGCTTCCCCTCCGACTCTTCGGTCACCGGCTTGCTTCCTCATCCCGTATGGGGGCTGCTTCACCCCATGCCGGGCCAGTCTGGCCCAGTCCGGGATGATGTTACAGGTCACCGGATGAAGAATTTCCAGATATTTCGCCTGAATGGCGGGTTGCGTCGCTTAATTGCGAATCACTCGCAGAAACACGCCTTCAGCCGGGCGGGTTGACGCGCCGTCCGATCTCCTGCGCCAGGCGGGATTGTTCGGTCACGAAGCTGGCGAAGGCGGCCGGCGGCATGGCGATGCCCTGCAGGCCCTGGGTTTCGAACTGCCGCATGACCTCGGGCGCCGCCACCGCCTGGACCACCGCCTGGTGGATGCGGGCCACCACCGCCTCCGGCGCCCCGGCCGGCAGCCAGGTCCCGAACCAGTTCACCACGTTGAATCCGGCCAGCCCGCCTTCCTGCATCGTCGGCACATCCGGCAGACCGGCCCAGCGCCGCGCGCCGGTGATGGCAATGGCGCGCAGCCGGCCGGCGCGCACATGTTCCAGCGCGACATTCGTGCCGACGAAGAACATGTCCACCCGCCCCGCCAGCAGGTCCGCCACGCCTTCCGCCACGCCGCGATAGGGGACGGGCAGGATGTCCGTGCCGGACAGGCTTTTCATCAGCTCCGCCGGGATATGGCTGGCCGTGCCGTTGCCGGCATTCACATAGGTCAGCCGCCCCGGCTCGCGCTTCGCCAGGGCGATGAGTTCCTGGAGATTGTTCGCCTGGACGGAGGGATGCACCACCAGCGCCTGACCGAAATTCTGCACGGCCAGCGTCACATGGGTGAAGTCGCCGATCGGGTCGAAATTGACGTTCGGATTGAAGGGCGGCGTGTTGACGTGCGAGGCCGTGGTGAACAGCCACGTATAGCCATCCGCCGGCTGCCGCGTGACGTAGGAGGTGCCGATCACCCCGCCCGCGCCGGGCCGGTTCTCCACCACCACGGGCTGGCCCAGCGCGGCGGTCAGACCCGGGGCGATCATGCGCAGGATCAGGTCCGGCGGCCCCCCGGGCGGGGAGGGCACGACGACGCGGATCGGCCGGTTCGGGAAATCCCCCGCCGATTGTGCCAAGGCGGGGGTGGCGGCAAGGGCGGCGAGGCCGAGCAGACCCTGGCGACGGGTGAGAACGGGCATGGCGGAAAACCTCCGGTTCAGGACAGGCGCACGGGACCTTGGGACTGGATCGATTCCATGATGGCCGAGAGCAGCGCCACATTGTGCACCGCATCGCCGCCGGGCAGGGCCAGCGGGCGGCGCGCGGCGGCATGCGCCGCGAAATGCTCCAGCTCCGCCTTCTCCGTGCTGGTCTTCGGGAAGGTCATCACCTGCGGCCGCTGCTTCACGGTGATGTTGTCGGGATCGATGCGGCAGACGGTCAGGTCCCAGGTGGTCAGGTGTTCGACATCGCCGACCTCGACCCAGGCCCTGCTGCCGAAGACCTGCAGGCGCCAGGTCTCCGCCGTGGCGATCACGGTGGCGACGGTGCCGCTGGCGCCATTGGCGAAGCGCAGCAGCATCGACGTCGTGTCGTCCATGCCGAAATCCTGCACCAGCCGGAAGCTCTGGGCGGTGACCTGCGCGACCGGCCCGGCGAGGTAGAGCATCGCATCCACCACATGCACGCCGCGCCCGGTCATGCCGCCGGCCGGGCCTTCATTGCGGTCGTGCCGCCAATGGCCCTTGGGGAAGCGATAGGCGCTGGGGCCGCAGAAATTGCCCTCCATATGCAAGACCCGGCCGAGCGTGCCGTCGTCGATCATGCCGCGGATCGCCTGCAAAGCCGGCTGGAACCGCCAGTTGTAGCCAACGCCGAGCGTCACGCCGGCATCCGCGCAGGCCTGGGCGGCGCGCTGGGCGCTGGCGGCATCGACGCCGAGCGGCTTCTCGCTGAACACCGGCTTGCCGGCGCGGGCGGCGGCGATGATCTGGTCGGTGTGCTGGGTATGCGGCGTGGCGAGCACCACCGCGTCGACCTCCGGATCGGCCAGCGCGGCTTCGTAGCTGTCGAGCATGCGCAGGCCGTGGCTGGCGGCGAAATCGGCGGCCTTGGCCGGGGTGCGGGTGGCGGCGGCGGTGAAGCGGATGCCGTCGCCCGGCATCTGGTTGCCCGGCCCCTGCACGCAGCGGACCAGATGCTGGCCCCATGTGCCCAGCCCGATGATGGCGGCGCGGATCATGCCCGGATGCTCTCCCTTGAACCTCGGTTCAAGGCAAGCATGCGGGCGGTATCCCAGCAAGCGGGCGGCGCGGAATCCGCCCGCTCAGCGGAATTCGCGGGCCCGCGGTCAGGGCGCCGCGGGCGGGTCCGCGGGCGTGGCGGGTTCCGGCTGCGCGGTTGCCGGTTGCGCTGGCGGAGCGGGCGCCGGTTGGGCGGGCGCCGGCTGGACGGGCGCCGGCTGGACGGGCGCCGGCTGCGCGGGTGTCGGCTGCGCGGGCGCCGGCTGGACGGGCGCCGGCTGCGCGGGTGTCGGCTGCGCGGGCGCCGGCTGGGCGGGCGCCGGCTGGACGGGCGCCGGCTGCGCGGGTGTCGGCTGCGCGGGTGTCGGCTGCGCGGGCGCCGGCTGGGCGGGCGCCGGCTGGGCGGGCGCCGGCTGGGCGGGCGCCGGCTGGGCGGGCGCCGGCTGGGCGGGCGCCGGCTGGGCGGGCGC
>NZ_JAERQM010000003.1:367097-607578 GCF_019029495.1 Falsiroseomonas oleicola | reverse complement strand
CCGGCTGGGCGGGCGCCGGCTGGGCGGGCGCCGGCTGGGCGGGCGCCGGCTGGGCGGGCGCCGGCTGGGCGGGCGCCGGCTGGGCGGGCGCCGGCTGCGCGGGTTCTGGCCGCGGGGGCGCGCTGGGGACGGCAGCCGGCAGCAGAACGATGGTCACCGCGCGCGAGCCCGGCTCCTGCACCCGGCCGCTGAAGGCGCCGACCCGGGCTTCCGCCCGCACACGCTCCCGCGGCACCCCCTGCTGCGCCAGGGCGGCCGTGACGGCGCGGGCGCGGCGCGCGGCGATCTGGGTGCTGGTCTCCGCGCCGGCACGGCGATCCGCATGGCCCAGCACGCAGATCCGCCGGCCGGGCTCCGCCTTGGCCCGCGCCGCCGCCGCCGCCACCGCGCTGCGGCCCGCCGGGCCGAGGCTGCTGCTGTTGCCGGCAAAGGGCACGGCGATGACGTCATCCTCCAGCCGCTCGGCACCGATGCAGTTGAAGGGGCGCGGCTGCGCCAAGGCCGGCGTCGCGGCCAGCGCCAGCAGAAGGGCCAGGGCGATCCTCATGCCGCGCGCCCCAGCAGGCCGGCGGCGGCCAGGCGGTCGAGCAGCCCGGCGGCATCCACGGCCGGGGCCTTGGCCGCCAGTTCGGGTGCCGTCACATCCGGCCGGGCCAGCAGCCAGGCGGCGGCCTCGGCTTCCGGCGGGGTGACCACCACCGCGCCCTGCGGCCCCTTCACCATCCATTCCGCACCGCGCCGCACCGGCTTGGCGCCCGGCGCAAGCACGCGGAAGGCCGGCGCCTCGACTGCACCGATCGGGGCGGAGGCTGCGGCGATGCCGCGCGCCGCCAGCATGTCGTAACCGCCGCGATGGTAGCGATAATTGCCGACGAACTGCGCCAGCACCTCCATCACCTTCGGGTCGCGGCACAGTTCCGAAAGCCGCTGGCCGAGCAGCCCCGCTCGCTGCGTCAGCGCGAATTTCGCCGGGTTGGAGCCATCCTGGCGCGGCAACGGCTTGCGGAATTCGGGGTCGTAGAGGATGCGCTCCGAAAGGATGTTCATCAGGTCCATGCCCAGCGGCGCATGCACGCCATAGGCGATGTGGACGCTGGACGGCGCCTCGGCCAAAGCGTCGTGATACCAGCCGCGCGGAAGGTACAGCAGGTCGCCGGGCTTCATGTGAACCGTGCCGCGCAGCTTGCCGCGCGCCTGGTCGTGATGCGCCTGCGGCTGGCCGCGGAAGGCGGGGTGGGCGATCGGGTAGTCGGCCCGGCCCTCCCAGATGTTCCAGATCTTCTCGCCCTCCACCTGCACCGCCCAGACATCATGCGTGTCGTAATGGGTGTGGAAGGCCTTGTGGCTCTGCCAGCTGATATAGACGTTGGCCTGGGCCTTGCCGAGGCCCGCCCCCTCCAGCGCCGAGGAGATGCCGGCCAGGCCCGGCGTCAGGCTGTCCACGTCGTTCATCACCACGCTGGCGCCCTTGGCGATCCAGCCCTGGACCAGCTTGGCATCCGGCTGGAGCACCGCCGCGCCGTCGCGGCTGGTGGCGCGGGTGCAATACTGCTCCGGCGGCACCGCGACGCTGTCCATCACCAGCTTCAGGCTGGTGCCGGTCCAGATATGCGTCATGTCCAGCAGCCGGTTGATCTGCCGCCAGGACAGAACCTCCGCGAACTTGCCGGGCGTGCCGCGGATATGCAGCGGCTGACGGTCCAGATGCTCCGCGAGGAAGCTTTCGGCCGTGACGGGGGCGAGCAGGGCGGCGAGGCTGTCGATCATGCGGGAAGAATAGCCCAGAAGCCGCCCGGGTTGCACCCGTGTCGCCGCGCCGCGCTTGCGGCGACCCGCGCGAAGGGCCAGCTTCCGGCCAGGAGGACCAGTGCATGACGGATTTGGGCGGCGAAACAGGCCTGGGCGCGCGCCCGGCCGAGGATGGTGTGCGGCCGCAGGTGCTGGCCGCCGCGAGCGCCGCCATGGCCCGCCTCGCCCCGGCCCTGCCCGACGCGGCCGGCAATCTGCTGCGCCGCCTGCATGCCGCCGTGCCCACCGCCGAACTGGCCGCGACCCCGCCCGAGGCCCTGGCCGAGGCCGCCGCCAGCCTGTTCGCCTTCGCCGCCCAGCGCAGACCGCGCGAGACCCGCCTGCGCGTGCTGCCCCCCGGCCCCGGCCGGGGCTCGGTCGCGGTGGCGGAGATCGTCACCGACGACATGCCCTTCCTGGTGGACAGCGCCCTGGCCGCGCTGACCGTCAGCGGCCGGGTGGTGCGGCAGTTCCTGCATCCGGTCGTGCCGATCCGCCGCGACGCGGATGGCCGCCTGCTCGCGATCGAGGAAGGCGCGCCGCGCGAAAGCGTGATGCGCATTGCCATCGCCGCCGGCGCCACCCTGTCGCTTGCCGGCACCGGCCCCGCCGAATGGCCCGCGGTGGAAGCCGCGCTGCGCCGCGCCATGGGCGATGTGCGCCTCGCCGTGGGTGATTTCGGCGCCATGCTCGCGCTGCTGGCGGAAGCGGGGCGGGAGGTGCAGGCCGAGGGCGGCGCCGCCGCCGACTTCCTTGGCTGGATGCGGGACGACAACTACGTGCTGCTCGGCCATCGGCGGCTGGCGGTCGCGCCCGATGGCGCGATCTCCGTGGTGGCGGAGGAGGATCTCGGCATGCTGCGCGACCCGGCGGTGCCGGTCTTCGACGCGCTGCGCGACCTCTCCGCCATCCCCGACGCGGTGCGGACCACCTTCGCCGGCATGGAGCCGGTGGTCGTCGCCAAGGCGAATATGCGCGCCACGGTGCACCGGCCGCAGCACGCCGATGTGGTGATGTCGCGCATCCGCGACGAGGCCGGGCGCATCATCGGGCTGCGGCTGTTCCTCGGCCTGTTCGCGGCCGATGCCTATAACCGCAATCCCCGCGCCATCCCCCTGCTGCGGGAGAAAGTGCTGCGGGTGCTGGCGCTGGCGGGGCTCGATCCGGAAAGCCATGACGGGCGCGCGCTGCGCAACATCCTGGACACCTGGCCGCGCGACGAGCTGTTCCAGGCGCCGGAAGGCGAGATCCTGGCCGGCGCGCGGCGCGCGCTGGACCTGACGATCCGGCCGCGCGCGGCGGTGGTGCTCCGGCGCGATCCCTTCGAGCGCTTCGTCGCAGCCATCACCTGGCTGCCGCGCGATACCTTCGACACCGCGCTGCGCCAGCGCGTCGGGCAGTTGCTGGCCGATACCTTCGGCGGCCGGCTCTCGGCCTGGTACACGCTGATGGGCGACGCACCGCTGGCACGCGTGCACTACGTCATCGGCACCAGGCCCGGCGACCTGCCTGTGGTGGACGAGGCGGCGCTGGAGGCCGCCATCGCCCAGGTGGCGCGCGGCTTCTCCGAACGGCTGGAGGAGGCGCTGGCCGAGGAATACGGCGCCGGCGCAGCCCGCCCCCTGGTGCGGTGGCGCGAGGCCTTTCCGCGCGCCTATCGCGACCTGGAAACGGCCAACCAGGCCATCGCCGACATCGATCTGGGGGAGCGTGCGCTGGACCGGCAGCGCCCGCGCGCGACGCTGGAGCGCGCACCGGGCGCCGGGCCCCGCCGGCTGACGCTGCGGCTCGCCAGCCCCGGCCGGCCATTGCCGCTCGCGGATGCGCTGCCGCTGTTCCGCAGCCTGGATCTGCGGGCGATCGAGGAACAGCCCTATCGCCTGACGCCGAAGGACGCGCCGGAGGTGATGCTGCATGTCTTCCAGCTGGAAGCCGCCGCCGATGTGGCGGAGGAGAATTTCGGCACCATCCTCGGCACACTGTCCATGCTGCTGGACGGGGTGGCGGAGGCGGATGGCTTCAACCGGCTGGTGCTGCGCACGGGGATGAGCTGGAAGGATTGCTGGCTGCTGCGGGCAATGTATCGCTGGCTGAAGCAGGTGGGCTTTCCCTTCGCGCAGGAAAGCGTGGAGGACGCGCTGACGGCGAATCCCGAGGCCGCGCAAGTGCTGATCGACCTGTTCGATGCGCGCTTCGACCCGCAGGCGAAGGATCGGGACGAGACGGCGCTGCGGGCACGCTGGACGACGATTCTGGACGGCGTCGCCAACCCGGATGAGGACCGCATCCTGTCGCGCATGCGGCTGCTGCTGGATGCGATCCTGCGCACCAACTTCTATCAGTCGAAACCCTACCTCGCCTTCAAGCTGGATTCGGCCCTGGCTGGCGACATGCCGCTGCCCCGGCCCTGGCGCGAGATTTTCGTGCATTCGCCGCGGATGGAAGGTTGCCATCTGCGCGCCGGGCCGGTGGCGCGCGGCGGCATCCGCTGGTCCGACCGGCGCGAGGATTTCCGGACGGAGGTGCTGGGCCTGATGAAGGCGCAGCGGCTGAAGAACGTCGTCATCGTGCCGACCGGCGCCAAGGGCGGCTTCGTGCTGAAGCATCCGCCGCCGTCCTCGGATCGCGAGGCGTTCCAGGCGGAAGGCATCGCCGCCTACCGGACCCTGGTGCGCGGCATGCTCGACCTCACCGACAATTTTTCGGAATCCGGCGGTGTGGTGACGGCGGAGGGCATCGTGCGGCGCGATGGCGACGACGCCTATATCGTCGCCGCCGCCGACAAGGGCACCGCCACCTTCAGCGACATCGCCAACGACCTGTCCGCCGAATACGGCTTCTGGCTCGGCGACGCTTTTGCCAGTGGTGGTTCCGCCGGCTACGACCACAAGGGCATGGGCATCACGGCGCGCGGCGCCTGGGTGATGATCGACCGCCATTTTGCCGAGTTGCGCGGCCAGGGCGTGCAGGAAGCCGCGTTCACCTGCGCCGGCGTCGGCGACATGTCGGGCGACGTGTTCGGCAATGGGCTGCTGATCTCGAAGAAGACGAAGCTGGTGGCGGCCTTCGACCATCGGCACATCTTCCTCGACCCCAGTCCGGATGCGGAAGCGGCCTTCGCCGAACGCGCGCGGCTGTTCGCGCTGCCGCGATCGAGCTGGGCGGATTACGATGCGCGGCTGCTGTCGCCGGGCGGCGCCATACTGCCGCGCAACGCCAAGACGCTGCCGCTGTCGCCGGAAGCGCAGGCGCTGCTCGGCATCACGGAAGATCGCGCGGAGCCCGCCACCATCCTGCGCGCCATCCTGACACTGGATGTCGACCTGCTCTATTTCGGCGGCATCGGCACCTATGTGAAGTCCAGCACCGAGACGCAGGCCGAGGCCGGCGACCGTGCCAATGACGCGATCCGCGTCGATGGCGCCGCGCTGCGTTGCCGAATCCTGGGCGAGGGCGCCAATCTCGGCATCACCCAGGCGGGGCGCATCGAGGCCGCCCAGCATGGCGTGCGCCTCAACACCGATGCGCTGGACAATTCCGCCGGCGTCAGCACCTCCGACCACGAGGTGAACATCAAGATCCTGCTGGCCGACGTGGAACGCGAGGGCGCGCTGACGCGCCGCCAGCGCGACGTGCTGCTGGGCGAGATGACGGAGGAGGTCGGCCGCCTGGTGCTGGCCGACAACCACGCGCAGTCCCTCACCATCAGCCTGGAGACGCGCACGGCGGTGGAGGACATGGCGGCCCATGCGGCGCTGATGGCGCGGCTGGAGGCCGAAGGCGTGCTCGACCGCGCCGTGGCCGGGCTGCCGGATGCGGCGGTGCTGCGCGCCCGTGGCGCGGAGGGCAAGGGGCTGACGCGGCCCGAACTGGCCTCCCTGCTGCCACCGGCCAAGCTGTGGCTGACGGAAGCGATCGAGGCGAGCGGTCTGCCGGATGAGCCCGCCCTCGCCCCGCTGCTGCGCGGCTATTTCCCGCAGGCGCTGCAGGACCGTTTTTCCGATGTCATCCCGCGCCACCGGCTGAAGCGCGAACTGGTGGCGACGGGCCTGGCCAACCTGGTGGCGAACCAGCTTGGCACCGCCGCGCTCGGCCGGCTGGCCGGCGCCGAGACCAGCGGGGCAGAGGTGGTCCGCGCCGCCTGGCTCGCCAGTGCCCTGTTCGGGCTGGAAGCGGCGGCGGTGGCGGCCGATGCGGCGCCCGTGCCGCCGGCCTTGCGGCTGGAGGCGATGGCGGCGCTGCGCCGCCTGCTGGAAGCGGCGACCCGCAAGGTGATGCTGGAACATGCCGAGGCACCGCTGGACGCGGCGCTGGCCGCGCTTGCGCCGGGTGTTGCCGCCTTGATCGCGGCGGAGGAAGCGGCGCCGGGCGAGGAGGCCAGGCGCCTGATGGAGGCGGGCCTTCCGGCCTCCCTCGCCGCGCTGGCCGGTGGCGGCGCGCGGCTCGCCGCCGCGCCCTCCGTCGTCCGGCTGGCGCAGGACAGCGGCGCGGACCCCGCCACCGCCGCCCAGGCCTGGCGCGAAGTGGGGGAGGCCTTCTGCCTGGACGCGCTGCGCGAAGCCGCGGAGGGGGCACGCGCGACAAACGCCTTCGCCGCACGCGCACAGGCGGAGGCGCTGGCTGACCTCGCCGCGGTGCAGGCCCGGCTCGCCCGCGCCCGGCTGGCCGGGGAGGGCGATCCGGCCCGCATGACGGAGGCCACGCAACTGGCGCGGGAGGCGGCGCGGGCCGGCGACCTGGTGGCGATCGGCGTGGCGACGCGGGCGATCTCGGGGCTGGCGTGACGCAGGACGTCCTGCCGGACCTGCTGAAACCAGGGCTCCGGCTGGTGTTCTGCGGCATGGCGGCGGGGCCGGAATCGGCCAGGATCGGCGCCTATTACGCCGGTCCTGGAAACCGGTTCTGGATGGCGCTGCATCAGGCCGGTTTCACGCCGGAAATGCTCCGGCCCGCGGAATTCGCGCGCCTGGGCGAATGGGGTATCGGCCTGACGGACCTGGCCAAGACGCAATACGGGGTCGACCGGAACATCGCCGTGTCGGAGGCTGACGTCGCGCGTTTCAGCGACACCATGATGCGGTATCGCCCGGGCGGGATCGCCTTCACCAGCAGGGAGACCGCCATGCGATTCCTGGGCCGCCGCGCGGGGAAAGAGCTGGCATTCGGTCCTTTGGATGGAAATCGGCGCCCGGCCGGCTTTCCCCCGGTCTGGGTCCTGCCGAGCACGTCTCGCCTGAACGGGCATTGGCAGAAGCGTGACTTTCAGCGGATTTGGTGCGAGGCGGCGATCGCGCTTGGTTTCGGCGGTGAATGAAGGGCGATTGCGGTGACGAAAAAAGCCTGGGCCTGGGCGCTGTATGACTGGGCGAACAGCAGTTTTCCGACGGTGGTCTCCACCTTCGTCATCGCCGCCTATTTCACCAGTGGCATCGCCGCGGACCAGGTGACGGGGCAGGCGCAATGGGGGTGGATGCAGTCGGCGGCGGGGCTTGCCGTGGCGCTGCTCTCGCCGGTGCTGGGCGCGGTGGCGGATGCGGGCGGGCGGCGGCGCCTGATGCTGGGTATCTTCACGCTGCTCACGGCGATTGCCACCGGCATGATCTGGTTCGCCCGGCCCAGCCCGGACTGGGCGGTCTATGCCCTGGTCTGCGTCGGGCTGGCGACGGTGTGCTTCGAGATCGGCACGGTGTTCTACAATTCCATGCTGCCCGGCGTGGCGCCGCCGGGGCGGCTGGGCCGCGTTTCCGGCCTCGGCTGGGGGCTGGGCTATGCGGGCGGGCTGGCCTGCCTCGCCATCTCGCTGGTGCTGCTGATCCAGCCCGATCCGGCACTGTTCGGGCTGGACCGGGGTGCCGCGGAACATGTGCGGGCCGCGGCGCTGCTGGTGGCCGCCTGGATTCTGGTCTTCGGCTGGCCGGTGCTGCTGGCGCTGCCCGATCCGGCGGGGCCACGTCCGAGCTGGGCGCAGGCGGCCGCGCAGGGGCTGAACGAGATCGCCGCGCTGATCCGTACCCTGCCGCGCAATCCGGACCTCGCGCGCTTCCTGCTGGCGCGGCTGTTCTACACGGATGGGCTGAACACGCTGTTCGCCTTTGGCGCGATCTATGCGGCCGGCGTCTTCGGCATGGGGCTCGACCGCATCCTGCTGTTCGGCATCGCCATGAATGTCACCGCCGGCCTCGGCGCCGCCGGCTTCGCGATGATCGAGGACCGCGTGGGCTCCCGCCGCATGGTGCTCGGCGCCTTGATGGCCATGGTCGTGCTGGGCACCGGCCTGCTGCTGGCCGAGACAGAAATGTGGTTCTGGATCATGGCGCTGGCGCTTGGCCTTTTCTTCGGCCCGGCCCAGGCCGCCAGCCGCAGCTTCATGGCCCGCCTTGCGCCGCCGGAGGAGATCGCGGCGCATTTCGGCCTGTTCGCGCTGTCCGGCCGCATCACCGGCTTTCTCGGCCCGGCGGCGCTCGCCGTGGTCACCACGGCGACGGGCAGCCAGCGCCTGGGCATGGCGACGGTGCTGGTCTTCCTGGCGATTGGCCTGGCGATCCTCACCACGGTGCGGGAGCGCCGATGAGCGACTTCGCCTCCCGCCGCGTGGCGGGCCGCTACGTCAATCTGCACAGCGATGTGGATCATGGGCCGGCGGATGTGCTGCGTTGGTTCCGCACGCGGCAGGTGGCGCCCTGGCCGCGCTGGGTGGAGGACCCGCCGCAGCCACCGCCGCCCCGCGTGGCGGCTGGCCGGATCGCCGCCACCTTCATCGGCCATGCGAGCTGGCTGGTGCAGATCGGTGGGGTGGCCGTGCTGATCGACCCGGTCTGGTCGCCGCGCGCCAGCCCGCTGCCCTTCGCCGGGCCAAGGCGCGTGCGCGCCCCGGGCCAGAGGCTGGAGGCGCTGCCGGGCGTCGATCTTCTGCTGGTGAGCCACAACCACTACGACCATTGCGACCTGGCGACGCTGAAGCGCGTGCAGGCGCGCTGGGCGCCGCCCTCCGTCACCTCGCTCGGCACCGGGCGCCTGCTGGCGAAGGCCGGCCTGGCCGCGCCGCGCGAATGCGACTGGTGGGACAGCGTGGAGGTGGCGGGGCTGCGCGTCACCTATGTGCCGTCCCAGCACTTCTCGGCACGCAGCCTGCGGGACCGCAACCGCGCGCTCTGGGGCGGCTTCGTCATCCAGGCACCGGATGGCGCCACGGTGTATTTCGTGGGCGACAGCGGGTGGTGCCCGCATCCGGAGGAAGTTGGGCGGCGGTTCCCGGGGATCGACCTCGCGCTGGTGCCGATCGGCGCCTATGCGCCGCGCTGGTTCATGCGGACGCAGCACATGGACCCGGAGGAAGCGGTGCGGACGCATCTCGCCTGCGGCGCGCGCGCCAGCCTGGCGATGCACTTCGGCACCTTCTTCCGCCTGACCGATGAGCCGATCGACGAGCCGGCGCGGCTTCTGGAAGAAGCGAAGCGCCAGCACGGCGTGGCGCCGGAGGCGTTCCGCGTGCCGGGCTTTGGCGAGACGCTGGTCAGGCCTGTCAGCGCGGCCTGAAACTGCGTTCGATCGCGGGCCGGGCCTCCCACCATTTGCTGGACAGCTTGCCCATCTCGCCGATGGGAATGGCGAGAAGTTGCAGATTCACCAGCGTCGCGATGGTCTGCGCCACATCGGGCTCCGCCGGCAGCAGCGGCACGCCGGCCAGCCAGGCGAAACCGCCGAGCGTCAGCACGGACAGCCAGAGCCCCACCTCCACCATGCGGTCTGCCAGCCATTTCAGCGCCTCGATCAGCAGCGTCGCGCGCAGCCAAAGCCCCTGCGCAGCGGCAACGCCGGAAGCGGGGCCGGAGGCACCTGCGGCCAGGTCGCGTTGCGCCGACAGGATCATCCGGCTGCGTCCCTCGATCGGGCGGCCGGCAAGCCAGGCCAGCGCGATGGCGGGCGGGACGGAGAGCAGCACCAGCGGCAGCCATTCGGCCCCCAGCCCAGCCTGCCACAGCCCGCCGCTGAGCAGCGCGGCGGCGATGCGCGGCGCGTCGTGATAGGCGGCCTCCAGCCCCTTGGCGCCGATTTCGCATCCATAGAGCACATGGCTCGACGCCATCGCCGCATCCGGCGCGGCACCCTGGCCGAGATAGACATTCTGCAGCGCGATGGTGACGCGGGTGCGCGTGCCACGCTTCAGCACGCGTTCCGCCAATTGCATAATGCCGAGTGCCAGGCCGAGCATCGCCACGGCCGGCGCATGGTCGCCGAGCAGGGCGAAGACCGTCACGCCCGGATCGCGCAGCGCCTGGGCCACGGCCTTGGCGATGGCGGCGAAGCCGGGGCGCAGGGCGGCGATGATGCCGACCACGGCCAGCAGGCCCAGGATCCACAGCCGCTGTTCCCACAGCAGCCGCAGCACCGGCGACAACGGCCGCCGCCACCGGGCCGCCCAACCCGTGCCGGCGACCAGGGGGCGCATCAGAAGCGGATGCGCGTGGCGACGTAGAGGGTGCGCCAGGTCGGTTCCCGGTCGATGGAGATCGCCGTGGCATTGCCGCTGGCGTTGTAGGAGGTGGCACGCACCTTCTCATCCTCACCCAGCAGGTTGAGCGCGGAGACGGAAACGGTGATCGCTTCCGTCACCGCGATACTGGCGGAGAAATCCAGTCGCAGCGCCTCGGAACGTTCGGTGCGCAGGCTGGCACCCGCGGCCTGGCCAACCCGAACATCCGTGGAGGCACGCCAATTGGCGGCGACGCCGAAAGTGGTGGCGATGGGCTCCACGAACCAGTCGAGGCCCACCGTGCCGACCACCGGCGGCTGGTCCGCGAAGCGGCGTTCCCGGCCGAGGCGCGGGTCATCCACCTGGCTGTCCAGCAGCGCGAGATTGCCCCAGAGCGAGAATTCCGGCCGGCCCAGCAGGTCGAGCGGCATGCGACCCTCGAATTCCACGCCCCAGAAGCTGCCATCGGCGACATTGGTCGGGCGGCTGACGGCGCGGCCGGCCTCGAAGTTCACCTGCTGCTCGATGCGGTCCTGCACGGAGCGGCCGAAGAGATTGGCGGCGAGCAGGCCACGGCCGCCATAGATCGCATGGTCGATCCCGACATCGGCGCCCCAGATGCGTTCGGGCCGCAGATTGGCATTGCCCGCGGTATCCGGCCGCGCGGTGGTGCCGAGGTCGGAGGTGACGGTCGGGCTCAACTCGCGCAGATCGGGCCGGCGCAGCGTGCGACCGACGCCGAGGCGCAGATCCGTCGCCTCCCCCAAGCGGTGGCGGTAGTTGGCGGAGGGCAGCGGCACATCCAGCTCGGTCGTGGTGCTGAGGCCAGCGGCGTCGCGCGTGCGGGTGGTGGAGGATTCGAAGCGCATGCCGAGCGTCAGCAGCCCGTCCGGCCCAATGCCGATGCCATCCTGCACGAAGGCGTGGCTGATGCCCTCCCGCACGGCGAAGACGCGCGCGGCGTTGGCCGCAAGCGGCACGCCATCCTGCATGTCGCTGTTGTCCTCGTCCCGCGTCTCCGCCACATGGCCGAGGCCGAAGGACAGGCGATGGCCGGGCAGCGGCGAATCGACCCGGAAGCTCGGCGCGACGCGGGTGAAGTCCACATCCTCCGTCCGCCGGCGCAGGCGGTCGATCAGGCCGCTGCTGGTGTAGCGTTCCGCCTTGCGGCGCGTATCCTCCCGCCCCTGCTGCGCATCCAGTGCCGCGGTGGTGGAGAACGCGCCGAAATCATGCGTCACCGCGACGCGGCTGCCATAGCTCTCGCGGAAACGGGTACGATCCTCGCGTTCCTGCCGGCGCACGGCGGACTGGTTGGTCAGCAGCTCGTCCTTGATGTCCAGGCGATTTTCCCGCGTGAACAGGTAGCTCGGCTCCAGCACCACGTTGGTCGCGCCAAGGTCGAGGCGGAAGCTCGGCAGCAGCGAGACCTGGCCATAGCGGCGGCGGTTGCTGTTCAGCGACCCGCCATTGGCGGCGCCGGTGCCACTGTAGGCCAGCACATCCGCATCCTCGGACCGCGCCGGCGATTGCAGGCTGCCGAGCAGGGTGTAGCTCAGCCGGCCCGCGCGGTTGGCGTGCAGCAGGTTGATGTCGCCGATGGCGCCCTGTTGCTCATACAGGCCGGCGCCGATGCCAAGCTCGGTGATCGGGGTCTGGATGTCGTTGCGCAGCACGATGTTGAGCGTTCCGGCGGCGCCCTGCGCGTCTCGATCCGCCATCGGGCTGCGCAGGAACTCCACCCGCTCCACCATCGCCGCCGGCAGGCGGTCGAGCTGGATCGTGCGGGCGGAGGCGCCATCCAGCAGGCGGCGGCCATTGATGAGAATCTGGGTGTATTCCCGCCCGGCGCCGCGCAGGTTCAGCTCCCGCGCCCGGTTGCCCCCATCGAAGACGGCGGAGGGCAGGCGGCGCAGCACGTCACCGATCGGCAGGTCGTTGAACTGCGTCAGCTCCTGCCGCTCGATCACCACGCGGGAATCGGGGGCGTCCCGCCGCGCGCGGATGGCGCGCTCGACGGAGTTCTGGACCGCGTCGCCGCGGATTTCGACGCCAGGCAGCAGCGTGGCATCGGCCGGCACATCGGACTGGGCGAGCGCGGTCAGGGGGGTGAGAAGTACCAGCAGGGCGCTGGCGGGCAGGCGGCTGGACACGGTGCTGGACCCCAGTCATTGCGAATGATTTTGATAATTATTCGCAAATAGCCTTGGCGTCACCAATCCGTCAAATTTGGCCCCGGACTGCCGGCCGGCGGGGTTTTCCGCCGGCCGTTCCAACCCAGCCGTGACCGCTGGCCTTTTCAGCCCGCGGCGTAGAGATAGGCCGGCATCGGCGTGCTGCGGTCTTCCACGCCCTTCACGCCCGGCACATTCTCCGCCAGCACGCGCAGCGCGCGCTGCACTTCGGCGCTGCGGCTGAAGCCGTTCAGCTCCACCACGCCATTCTTCACATCCACCAGCGTGTAGAAGGTGTCGGCCCAGGGCTGCTTGCGCATCGCCGCCAGCACCGCAATGCGGATGCGGTCATCCGACAGATCCAGATCCTCGTGCTTCGGCGCCACCAGCGCGCGCAGCAGGTCGGCGCGGGAGACGAGGCCGAGCAGCCTTCCATCCTGCACCACCAGCACGCGGCGGATGTTGCGGTCCTCCATCAGCTTCGCGACCTCCGCGGCCGGCGTTTCCGGGCTGACGCTGGCGAGGTCGGTGGTCATCAGGTCGGCCGCGGTCGCACCATGGGCGCGGGCGAAGCGCGCCGCGTCGCGTTCCGCGCTGGCGAAGAGGTTGGCGAACCAGGAAGCGGGCTGATCCGCCTCTCCGGCCAGGCGGCGGATCAGGTCGGCTTCGGTGACGATGCCGAGAAGCTTGCCGGTGCCATCGAGAACCGGCACGGCGGAAATGCCGCGC
This sequence comes from Falsiroseomonas oleicola, assembly GCF_019029495.1. Taxonomy (GTDB): domain Bacteria; phylum Pseudomonadota; class Alphaproteobacteria; order Acetobacterales; family Acetobacteraceae; genus Falsiroseomonas; species Falsiroseomonas oleicola. The sequence goes on along the minus strand of NZ_JAERQM010000003.1, from coordinate 594,414 downwards.
TCGGCGAGCAGCCGGGCGATGGACAGAACGGGCGTGGCGGGCGGCACGGTGACCACCTCGGCCGTCATCAGGTCGCGTGCAGAAAGACGGGTCATGGCCTGCATCCTCCGTTTCGTGGGCGTTGGCGCATCACGATGCGGGGCAGGTTAAGCGCAGCGCGTGCGGACGACCTTGATGCAGGTCAAATCTCCACCCTTCCCCATCCGGAAAGGCGCCTGTATTGCTGGGTGTCCAAGAATCATAAAGGGAGACTCCGAAGAATGACCTTCCATATCGGTCGACGCGCCCTCGCCATGGGCGCCGCGGCGCTCGCCTTGCCGGGGCTGGCCCGCGCGCAGGCTGCCACGCAGATGGCGATCGCCACCGGCACCACCGGCGGCGTCTATTACCCGTTGGGTGGCGCACTGGCGAACTACCTGTCGCGCGACATTCCCGGCATGTCCGCAACCGTCGAGGTCACGGGCGGTTCCGTCGCCAACCTGCAATTGCTGGGCGCCAATCGCGTCGGCATGGTCATCAGCCAGGTCGATGCGGCGGTGGATGCGGTGCGCGGCAATGACCGCTTCCGCGGCCGCCCGGTACCGGCGCGCGCCATCGCCGTGCTCTACACCAACCGCATGCAGGTGGTGACCGTGGCCTCCACCGGCATCACCAAGATGTCCGACCTGAAGGGCAAGCGCATCTCCACCGGCGCGCCGGGTTCGGCGACGGAGGTGATGGCGCTGCGCCTGATCGAGGGCGCGGGCCTCGACAAGGACAAGGATTTCCGCGCGCGGGAACGCCTGTCCCCAGCCGAGAGCACCAATGCCATCAAGGACGGCAAGCTCGACGCCTATTTCTTCGTCTCCGGCTATCCGACCAGCGCGATCACCGATCTCGGCGCCTCCCCGGGCGTGCAGCTGGTCATGATCGACCATCACGAGTTCATCCCCGGCATCATCGAGAAATACGGCCCGGTCTATTTCCCGGAGGAGATTCCGGCCGGCGCCTATCCCGGCCAGACCCGGCCGAACAAGCAGATGTCCGTCGCCAATATCGTCGGCGTCCGCGAAGACATGCCGGCCGACATGGTGGGCAAGATCCTCCAGGTGATGTGGTCCCACCGCGCCGACTGGGCGCAGGTGCATTCCGCGGCGCGCGACTTCAAGCTGGAAGGCCAGAAATCCGCCGCGGCGGGCATTCCCTGGCATCCGGCGGCGGAGACCTTCTGGAAGGCCCAGGGCGCGACCCTGGCCTGAACCGCCGGCCCGGCCCGCTGGCCCATGACGGGCGACGGGGGCGGGCATGATCCCACCATGGCAGCTTGGGGAGGGCCGATTGGCGCCCTCCCCGGCTTTTCCGCATTCGCGACCTGCCGGAGCGCGCGCCTGTGAACACCAAATCCAACCTGCCGCCGGAGGTCGCGCCCGGCGCCCTCGATGAAGCCACAACTGCCCGCATCGAGGCGCTGATCGAGGAGGAGGAGGGCAGTCTCAACAATTTCACCGGCTGGCTCGGCTTCGTCGGCACCGGCCTCGCCTTGGCGATGAGCCTTTTCCACCTCTGGGCGGCGTGGGACATCGTGCCGACCACGACGCTGCGCTTCGTGCATGTCGGCTTCACGCTGGTGCTCGGTTTTCTTCTGTTTCCGGCGGCGAAGCGGTTCCGCCACCGCATGATGGTCTGGGACGTCGCGCTGGCGGCGGCGGGCTTCTACGTCATCTGGTACATGGTGACCGGCGGCGACGATCTCCAGGACCGCGCCATCTTTCCCGAGCCGATGGACCTGGTGGTGGGCTGGCTGATGGTCGGCCTGGTGCTGGAAGTGGCGCGGCGCGCCACAGGCCCCATCATGCCCTGCGTCGCCATCGCCTTCCTGCTCTATGGCTTCTTCGGCAACCTGCTGCCGCCGCCCTGGCAACACCAGGGCTATGACAGCGAGCGGATGATCCCGCACCTGACCATCGGGCTCGACGGCATCTTCGGCTCCGCCATCGATGTCTCCGCCACGCTCATCATCCTGTTCACCATCTATGGTGCCATCCTGCAGGCGACGGGCGCGGGCAAATTCTTCGTCGACTTCTCCTTCGCCGCGACCGGCGGCAAGACCGCGAGCGCGGGGCGCACCGTGGTGCTGTCCTCCTTCCTGCTCGGCGGGCCTTCGGGGTCGGGCGTCGCCACCACCGTCACGCTCGGCACCGTCGCCTGGCCGATGATGAAGCGCGTCGGCTACAAGCCGGATGATGCGGGCGGGCTGCTGGCCGCCGGCGGGCTCGGCGCCATCATCTCGCCCCCCGTGCTGGGGGCGGCGGCCTTCCTGATCGCCGAGTATCTGAACATCGGCTACCTCGACGTCATCAAGATGGCGATCATCCCGACCTGCCTCTACTACGCCTCGCTGCTCTTCATGGTGGAGCTGGACCAGCGGCGGCTGGCGGCGGCCGGCAACGCCGTGCCGGACGACGTGATCCAGGTGGAGCCGATTCCCGCGATGCTGCGGAAATACTGGTTCCACTTCTCCTCCCTCATCGCGATCATCGCCTTCATGGTGGTGGGCTATTCCGCGACGCTCGCCGTGCTCTACGCCATGGTGGTCGCGGTGATGCTGTCCTTCATCCGGCCGAGCGAGGCGCTGTGGCCGAAGAAGCTGCTGCTGACCCTGGCCTCCGGCGCCGTGCAGGCGGTGGGGATCGCGGCGACCTGCGCGGCGGCGGGCATCATCGTCGGCGTCATCACCCTGACCGGGCTCGGGCTGAAATTCAGCGACATCGCCATCCAGGCGGCGGGCGGATCGGTGGTGGTGACGGCGCTGTACACGGCGCTGATCGTCTGGATCATCGGCCTCGCGGTGCCGGTGACGGCCAGCTACATCATCTGCGCCGTGGTGGCGGCGCCGGCGCTCATCAAGCTCGGCGTGCCGGACTACGCGGCGCATATGTTCGTCTTCTACTACGCGGTCCTCAGCGAGGTCTCGCCGCCCACCGCGCTGTCGCCCTTCGCGGCGGCGGCGATCACCGGGGGCGGTCCCTACCGCACCACCTTCCAGGCCTGGAAATACACCCTGCCGGCCTTCGTGCTGCCCTTCGTCTTCGTCACGGACCCGACCGGCGTCGGCCTGCTGCTGAATTTCCGGGACGACATGACCTGGGTCGATGTGGTCTGGCAGACGGTGCTGGCGACTGTCGGCCTCGCCGCGCTGGCCGCCGCCTGCCAGGGCTTCCTGCTGCGGGCGCTGAGCGGGCTGGAGCGGGCCGGGCTGGTCGTCGCCGGGCTTCTGATGATCTTCCCGGCGATCCTGGAGGTCATCGCGCCCGGCATCCTGCCCTATCCGCATCTGATGGGCATGGTGCTGGCGCTGGGGCTGCTTGCCCTGCAATGGCGCCGCCGCGTGGCGTGAGGCGCTGCCTGGCGCTGCCGGGGGCGCTGCTGGGGGCGCTGCTGCTCCCCGGCTGTGGCGATACGCCACTGGCCACGGCGCTGTCGGGCGCCGGGCCGGTGGCCGTGGCGGCCGCACCCATCGCGGGTCCGGCGCTGCGGGTGACGGGAGGGCCGCGGCCCCTTACCTTCGCCCTCGTGCAGGAACAGGGCGATTGGCGCCTGTGGCGGGCCGAGGGCGGCGCGGCGCTGGCCACCCAGGGGCCGCGCATCATCGCCACCGCCGGCCTTGGCCCGGGCCTCGCCGCCACGCGGATCGAGGGCGTGGACCCGCTGGCCGATCCCCGCGCGCTGCGGGCCGACCCCGCCACGAGCCGCCGCAGCATCGACCTGCGCGGCGCCGGCGATAACCCGGCCGGGATGCGCTTCGGCCTGGCGCTGACCTGCGAACTCACCGCCGCGCCGCAAGTTGGATGGCTGGTGGTGACGGAGCGCTGCACCGGCCTGGGCCTCACCTTCGAAAACCGCTTCGTGACGGAGGCGGCGACCGGCCAGGTCCGGCGCAGCCGGCAATGGATCGGCGACGTCGTGCTGGAGGTGGAGGGACCATGATCCGTTTTTTTGTCACTGCCGCGCTGCTGCTTCCGCCCGTGGCGGGCCTGGCCCAGACCCCCGCCAGCCGTGACTGGAACTCGGAAAAATGCGCCCGCTACGCGGAAATGTGGCCGCAGGCGCTGACGCGCTTCGGCCGCGCCGGGCTCAGCCCGGAATTTCTCGAACGCCACGCGACCTTCCTCGACTCCGGCTGCCGGTCCCGGGTGGAGGTCTGCCCGCGCTCGCCGCAGGAATTGGCGCTGGCCGATGCCATGACCATCGCCGCGATGAATGCCGGCACCGCCAGCAGTTTCGTCCCGTTCCGCTGCGGCGGCTGAGGGCCACGTCCGTTACGTTCTGTCACTTGAAAGCGAGGCAGTCTCGATATATCTGAAATTTCGATAGATCGAAACCGCTACGAAGAGAGTGACATGCACCATCACCGACATCACGGTTGCCACCACGGCCAGGGCGAGCGGCGCTTCGCCCGGGGACCCGCGGGCGACGGCGGCCATCACGAACACGGCCATGGCTTCGGCCGGCTGCATGGCCGCATGCGCGGCGGCGGCGGGCGATCCGGCCGGCTGTTCGACCATGGCGAGCTGCGCCTGGTCGTGCTGGCCCTGGTCGCCGAACAGCCGCGCCATGGCTACGAACTCATCAAGGAAATCGAGGACCGCGTCGCCGGCACCTACAGCCCCAGCCCCGGCGTGATCTACCCGACCCTGACGATGCTGGAGGAGCTGGGCCACGCCACCGTGGCCGAGGGCGGCGGCAAGAAGCTCTATGCCATCACGCCGGAAGGGACGGCCTGGCTGGCCGCCAACCAGCCGGCGGTGGATGCGGCGCTGGCCCGCATGCAGGCGGTGAAGGCCGCGAACAGTGGCGGCCCGCTGCCGGAGGTGATGCGCGCCACCGAGAACCTGAAGCTCGCGCTGCGCCTCCGCCTCGCCCGTGGCCCGCTGACCGAGGAGCAGGTGCGCGGCATCGCCGCCGCGCTGGATGCCGCCGCCACCGCCATCGAGCGGAGCTGAGCCGATGGAGCCCTCCGCCCTGCTGCTCTTCGCGGCCTCCTACCTGGCGGTGCTGATCCTGCCGGGGCCGAGCGTCACGGCGCTGATCGCGCGGGTGCTGGCGCAGGGCCTGGGCGGCGCGCCGGCCTTCGTCGCCGGCGTGGTCACCGCCGCGCTGCTGTGGTTCACGCTCGCCGCCACCGGCCTGGCGCTGCTCGCCGCCTCGCTGGGCGGGGTGTTCGAGGTGCTGCGCTATGCCGGCGCGGCCTATCTTCTGTATCTCGCCTGGAAGCTGTGGCGGGCGCCGATCCGGCCGCTGGCGGCGCCACCGCCGGCGGCCGATGCGGGGCGGATGTTCCTGGCGGGGCTGGCGGTCAATCTCGGCAATCCGAAGGCGATGATGTTCTTCTTCGCTTTGCTGCCGACGGTGGTGGATCTCGGCGGGCTGACGCTGCTGGGGTTTTTCGAGCTGGCGCTGGTGACGGCCGGCATCTGCACCAGCGTGCTGATGGGCTATGCGCTGGCTGCGGCGCGGGCGCGGCGACTGTTCACCTCGCCACGCGCCCTGCGGCTGATGAACCGGGGCGGCGGCGCGGTGATGGCCGGCACGGCGGTGACCATCGTGGCGCGGTAGGGCTTCACCGCCAGCCGAGGCCGGCCATGCGCATCCGGCGCACCACATAGGCCAGCCACAGCCCCTGCACGGCCAATGCCGGCAGCACCACCAGCGGCTTGGCCTCCGGCGGCAGGCGCAGGAACAGCAGCGCCAGGGCGGCGTGGAAGATCGCAAAACCCCAATGGGTGGCGGCGACCACGCGGGTCGGCACGCCGCTGCGCTGGGCGAGCTGGTACAGATGCGTCCGGTGCCCCTCGGCCAGCCTCTCGCGCATCAGGGCACGGCGGGCCAAAGTGAAGCCAGCGTCGAAGAGGAGGCCGAAGATCAGCAGCGGCACGATGAGGAAGGAGACCTGCTGGCCATCGAAGCGCGCTGCCGCGACGGCAAATGTGGCGAACATGAAGCCGGCGAACTGGCTGCCGACATCGCCCATGAAGATGCGGGCCGGATGCAGGTTGAAGGGCAGAAATCCCGCAAAGCCCGCCGCCAGGAACAGCGCCGCGGCATAGACGAACCAGCCGCCCTGCAGCGCCGCGATCAGCGCCAGGGCGGCGCTGGCCAGCAGCAGCGTGCCGCCCACCAGCCCGTCCAGCCCGTCCATGAAGTTCACCGCATTGGTGCAGCCGATGATCCAGACCAGGGTCAGCGCCACACCGACCCAGCCCAGCTCCACCACGCCGATCCAGGGCAAGGCGAGCCGCGACAGCACCAGCCCGCTGCCCAGCGCGACCAGTGCCGCCGCCGCCTGCGCGCCCAGCCGCAGCCGCGCCGACAGGGATTTGACGTCATCCACCAGCGCAACCCCGGCAATGGCCAGCGCGGCGAGGATCACGCCGATGAATTGCGGGTCGGCGATGCGGGCATAGGTGGCGGTCAGGAACAGCGCCGACATGCCGCCGACGAAGGCCACCACCACGCCCAGCCCTCCGCCGCGCGGCGTCGGCCGGCTATGCGCGCTGCGCGCATTCGGCTGGTCCAGGATCGGGAAGGCGATCATCAACCGCACCACCAGGGCGGAGAGCACGGCGAGCGATACGGCGAAGGCCAGATGCTCGATCAGGGCGCGGAACTGCATGGCGCCGCCCTGTGCCCCTTGCAGGGCCATTCGGCAAGGGTCAGGGCGCCAGCCGGGCCGGCTCCAGGCTGGCATAGACATCGCCGGAATTGGCGGCATGCGGCAAGGCGGCGATCCAATCCGCCATGGCAGCGGCGGTCAGCGGTGTTTCATGGGCGAAGCGCATCCCCTCCCCCAGGCAGGCATTGAAATGGCGGTAGCCGAGGGCGGCGAGGCGGCCCATGCAGTCCGCCGCCACGCCGCGCTGGATGGTGGTGAATTCGAAGGACAGGCTGCGCGGGGGGCGGGACAGCCCGGAGAGGGCCACGGCCTCATAGCCCTCGACGTCGATCTTGAGGAAGTCGGGCGCGCCATGTTCGGCGGCCAGGGCATCGAGCGTGGTGACGGGCAGGGTCAGCTCGGTGTCCCAGACCTGGCCCTCCCAGCCCTCCGCGCCTGTGGCGGCGGCGATGAAATCGGCCGAGGCGCTGGCCACCGTGGGATTCTTCGAGTTCACCCGCAGGGTGGCGGTACCGGCCTCGGCACCAACCAAGGCGGAGACCAGGGTGAAGCCGGGGGTGCGGCCATGGAGCAGGCGCAGCAGCCGAGCGAGGCGCGGCTGCGGCTCCACCGCCAGCGCCCGCGCGCCGAGGCGCAGGAAGCTGGCGCTGCGGTCGCCGACATGGCTGCCGACATCGAAACCCAGCTCCCCCGGGCCGAGGAAGCGCGCGTAGAAGCCGTCCAGCGCCGCGGCGCGGCCGGGGACGTAATAGGTCCGCAGCGAATGGCGGATGGCGGCAGCTGTGGTCACGCGAAGACCACGGCCGCTCCGCCGGCCGCCTCGGGCGGCACCATGATGCCGTCCGGCGCCTCCCGCACCGGCAGCCCGGCCAACACCTCGCGCGCCGCCTTGCCGCCATCGCCGGTGCGGATCACCAGGCCGGCGATGAAGGGCAGGGCGGGCGCGGTGACGCCGGGCAGGACCTGGTCCAGCACCGCCGGCGGCAGGATGCGCAGATGGGTCGGCAAAGCGGGCGAGAAGGGACCTGCGCCGCCCTCCACCCCCGGCAGGGTCAGCACGAAGCCACCCAGCGGGTCCGGCCGCGCCGGCTGGCCGGTGAGCTGCGACAGGCGCGCGGCGGTGTCGGCCGGCTCGGCAACAGCCAGAATGGTGGTCTCCAGCGCCACGGCGCCGTTGCGATGGTCCATCCAGCGGCGGTCCCAGACCAGTTCGGGGGTCAGGTGCTGCACAAGCTGGACCCGGCCTTCCGGCGCATCCGGGAAGGGCAGGCGGGCGAAGCGGGCGATGGGGCCGCCTTCCTCCACCGGGCGTTGCAGCCAGGAGACGCCGGGGATGGGCAGGCCGCCACGGCGCAGGCGTTCGAGGTTGCCCTCCGCATCCTGAATGCCGAAGGCGATAATATGGGCGCCGGTGTAGCGCGCGAGGAATCCATCCAACCCGTTGGCGAACAGGCTTTTGTCAATCAGGCCGAGCAGCTCGATATAGCCGTGTTCCAGGAAGGCGCAGCGATTGCCGCTGCCGAAGGCCTCCACCGGGCTTTCGGGGGTGCGCTTGCCGGATTGGCGGGCGAAAGGGGAAAGGGCGAAGCCCATACGTTCCCAGGCGCCGGTCAGCGCCGGCAGGTCGGCGGTGCAGAGGCCGACATGGTCGAGGGTGGTGGCAAAGCTCATAGGGCAGGGTTCTCGTACTTTGGCAGCAGCCACTCCGCGGGCTCGGCAGCGGCCTCGCGGTACCAGCGATCGACCAGAGAATGGGCGCGGACAGCGGCCACATAGGCGTGGCTGGTGGAGGAAAGCTCCGGCTTCCAGGTGAGGAAGCGGGCGACGACGGGGGCGTACATGGCATCCGCCAGGCCGAAGTCACCCCCCATCAGGAAGGGGCCGCCATGGAGGCCCAGCGCCTCCGCCCAGATCGCCTCGATGCGGGCGATGTCGGCCAGGCTGTCGGGATTGCGGCCATGGCCCGGGAATTCCCGGCCGAGATTCATCGGCATGGCCATGCGCAGCCCGCGGAAGCCGGCATGCATCTCGGCAGCGATGGAGCGGGCATGGGCGCGCGCCGTGCGGTCCCGCGGCCAGAGGTTCGCCTTGAACTCCGCGCAGTATTCCGCGATCGCCAGGCTTTCCCAGACCCGCGCGCCGCGATGTTCGAGGTACGGCACCAGGGCGTTGGGGGAGACCGCCTTGATCGCCTGGGTGCCGCCACCGCCGGCGAGGGGAATCATCACCTCCTCCACCTCGAGCTGCGCCAGATGCACCATCAGCCAGCCGCGCAGGCTCCAGGAGGAGTAGCGCTTCGTGCCGATCACCAGCCTGCCTTCGGCCATCTTCTGTCCCGCCCTTCTGCAGTGGCGGGAAATTGGCACGAAGACAGGGCGCCGTCGAACCTCCGGATGGCATCGCCTTCCGGCGCGCCCCCGGCGGGGCTAATAGAGGAAAATGGCGGCATCGGCGCGGGATCGCATTCTTCTCAATCTGGGGCTGGACGCGCTGGTGGCGGCGCTCGCCCTGCCGGCGGCGGTCTGGCTCGCCGTGCCGGGAAACTGGCCGCCGGGGCTGTGGTGGCTGGGCGCGGTGCCGGGGGCGGTGGGGGCGCTGCTGCTGGCCGGGCTGCCGCTGCGGCTGCCACAGCAGTACTGGCGCTTTGCCTCGCTGCCCGAATTGCTGGCGAGTTCGGCCGCGGCGGCCGGAGGCGCGGTGCTGTTCTGGATGGGCGTCTATCTCATCGATACCTGGCACCCTCAGAATATCGGCTTTCCGGTGATCCATGCGCTGGTGCTGGCGGCGCTGCTGGCCGCGCCGCGGATTGCCGCGCGGCTGCAGCATGCGGGGCGCGCCGGACCGCTGAGCGAGACACCGGCGCAGCCGGCCCTGCTGGTGGGCGCGGGGGATGGGGCGGATCTGTTCATCCGCGCGCTCGCCCAGGAACGCAGCCCGGCCTATCGGGTGGTGGGCATTCTGTCGCAGCGGGCAAGGCAGCTCGGCCGGCGCATCCACGGCCTGCCGATCCTCGGCACGGTGGAGGATGCGGCCACGGTTCTGGACGGGCTGCGGGAGGAAGGGCGGCTGCCGGCCCAGATCATCCTGGCGACGCCCGATCTGCAGGGCGGGGCGCTGCAACGGCTGCTGGATGCGGCGGATCGCCATGGCGTGCCGGTGAAGCGCGCCCCGCGCGTGACGGCGCTCGGCCCCGCCAGCCGCCGCCCCGGCGAGCGGGCGGAGCCGGAACAGCGCGTGCGGCTGCGCCCGGTGGAGATCGAGGACCTGCTGGACCGCCCGCAGGTGCCGCTGGACCGCGAAGGCATGGCCCGGCTGGTGCAGGGCCGCCGCGTGCTGGTGACCGGCGCGGGCGGGACCATCGGGGGCGAGCTGGCGCGGCAGGTGGCGGCGCTGGGTCCGGCCAGCCTGACGCTGCTCGATCACGGCGAATACGTGCTTTACGAAATCGACCTGGAGCTGCGGGAGCGGCACCCGGCCGTGCCGCGTCGCGCTGTGCTGGCCGATGTGCGCGATGCCGAGCGGATCGGGCGGCTGTTTGCCGAGATCAGGCCGGAGCTGGTCTTCCATGCGGCGGCGCTGAAGCATGTGCCGATGGTCGAGAACGACCCGATGGAGGGCCTGCTGACCAATGCCGCCGGCACCCGCGTGGTGGCCGATGCGGCCCGCGCCTCCGGCTGTTCGCTGATGGTGTTCATCTCGACCGACAAGGCGGTGAATCCCACCAGCGTCATGGGGGCCTCCAAGCGACTCGCGGAAATGTACTGCCAGGCGCTGGACCGCACGGCGCGGGCCAGCGGCACGGGCATGCGGCTGGTGACGGTGCGCTTCGGCAATGTGCTGGGCTCCACCGGCTCCGTCGTGCCGCTGTTCCGCCGGCAGTTGGAGCGCGGCGGGCCGCTGACCGTGACCCACCCCGACATGCGCCGCTACTTCATGACGGTGCGGGAGGCGGTGGGACTGGTGCTTCAGGCCAGCGTGGTGGGCGCGACGGACCGCGCCGACCAGCCGAAGGAGCTGCGCGAGGGCGGGATTTTCGTCCTCGACATGGGCGAGCCCGTGAAGATCGTGGATCTGGCGCGGCGCATGATCCGCCTGGCCGGGCTGCGGCCGGAGGAGGATGTGGAAATCCGTTTTACGGGTTTGCGCCCGGGCGAAAAACTGTTCGAGGAGTTGTTCCACGGGCAGGAGCCGCCGCAGCCGACGAATTTCGCCGGGCTGCTGGTGGCGGTGCCGCGGACGACCGATGTGGCCGAGATGGGGCGGGCGATCGACGAGATTGCCGCCCTGGCCGGCGCCGGGGATGGCAAGGCGGCGCTGGCACGGCTGGGGGCGCTGGTGCCGGAATTCGCGCATGAGGATGGGACGGGGGGCGGTTAACCCCCCCACCCGCTACCTGCGCGGCAGGAAGCCCACGATCTCCTCCGCCCGGGCGCAGATCGGCGCCGCCACCGCCTCCGCCCGGTCGGCGCCAAGGCGCAACTGGGCGTCCAGCGTCGCCGGGTCGTCCAGCAGACGGGCCATTTCCTTCCGGATCGGGTCCAGATGCGCCACCAGGGCGGCGACCAGCACCTCCTTGAACGCGCCGAATCCCTTGCCCTCATGCTCCCGCAGCACGTTCTCCGGCAGGGTGCCCGTGATCGCGGCCAGGATGCCGACCAGGTTGCGCGCTTCCGGCCGGTTCTCCAGGCCGGAGGCATGACCGGGCAACGGCTCGGCATCGGTGCGGGCCTTGCGGATCTTCTGGGCGATGGAGTCGTGGTCGTCGGTCAGGTTGATGCGCGACTGGTCGGAGGGATCCGACTTGCTCATCTTCTTCGTGCCATCCCGCAGCGACATCACCCGGGCGGCGACGCCCTGGATCAGCGGCTCGATCCTGGGGAAGAACTCCACGCCATAGTCGTGGTTGAACTTCTGGGCGATGTCATTGGCCAGTTCCAGGTGCTGGCGCTGGTCGTCGCCCACCGGCACCAAAGTGGCGTGGTAGGTCAGGATGTCGGCGGCCATCAGGTTCGGATAGACATAGAGGCCGGCCGAGGCCGCTTCCTTGTCCTTGCCGGCCTTGTCCTTGAACTGGGTCATCCGGTTCAGCCAGCCGAGCCGCGCCACGCAGTTCATGATCCAGGCCAGCCGGGTATGGGCATGGACATGGGATTGCAGGAACAGGGTGCAGCGCTTCGGGTCCAGGCCGCAGGCGATCAGCGCCGCCGCCATTTCCCGGGTCTGCCGCGCCAGCTCCTTCGGGTCCTGCCAGACCGTGATGGCATGCAGGTCGACCACGCAGAAGATCGCCTCATGCGTGTCCTGCATCGGCACCCAGTTGCGGATGGCGCCGAGATAATTGCCGAGGGTCGGCACGCCGGAGGGCTGGATGCCGGAAAAGACGCGGGGCTGGGCGCGGGTCATCGGTCAGGTCACTCTGCACAGGGGCGCCCCCGTTGTGCCGGCCGGGCGGCCCACGTCAAGTCAGGGCCATCAAGCCGGGACATGTCAGGTCAGGCCGAGGCTGGCCCGCCGGGATGGGTCGTGGTAGCCGGGCGTCAGCCGATCTTCGCTTGAGCGGGAACCCCCGAATGTCCGACCTGAACGCCCCTTCCTCCCCCATCCCGAACGGCGATGCCGGCCAGGCGCCGCTGCCGCCGCTGCAGCTCAATATCCAGTACACCAAGGACCTGTCCTTCGAGGTTCCCGGCGCGCCGGAGATCTACGTGACGCTGCGCGAGCAGCCGCGGGTCGACCTGGCGCTGGATGTGCAGGCCCGCCCGGTGCAGGAAGGCCAGAATGTCTTCGAGGTGTCGCTGCAGATCCGCGCCGATGCCAAGGTGGGCGACACCCCCTGCTTCATCGCCGAGCTGGTCTATTGCGGCGTCTTCACCATCAATGTGGAGCAGCAGCACCTGGAGCCGGTTCTGCTGGTGGAATGCCCCCGCCTGCTGTTCCCCTTCGCCCGCAACATCCTGGCCGACATCACCCGTGACGGCGGCTTCCCGCCGGTGATGCTGGCGCCGATCGACTTCGTGGCGCTGTGGCAGAGCCGGCGTGGGCCGGGTGCCCAGGCGGTGCAGCAGCAGCCGGTCGGCCTGGCCTGAAGGCCGCCGGCACCGTGCCCGCCCGCCCCCCCTCCGGTGGCGGGCTGGCCCGTCGCCTTCTGACCCCCAGCCGCTGGCGCCATGCGCTGACCCGGCGGCTGGAAGGCCCCGGCTTCTGGCGGGCGCTGGCCACCGCCTTCGGCCTCGGCGCCATCGCCGCCCTGGCCCTGCCGCCGGTGCATCTGCTGCCGGTGCTGCTGATCTCCCTGCCCGGCCTGTTCATCATGGTGACCCAGGCGCCGACCGCGCGCCGCGCCGCCTGGATCGGTCTCGCCTGGGGCTGGGGCTTCCACATCGCCGGGCTGCATTGGCTGACCAATGCCATATTGACGGAGGTGGAGCGCTTCTGGTGGCTGGTGCCGCTCGCGGTGCCGGGCCTCGCTTTGCCGCTGGCCGCCTTCAACCTGCTGCCGGCGCTGCTGACGCGGCTGGCGCGGCCGGGCTGGCCGCAGGGCCTGGCCTTCGCGGGCGCCTGGCTGGCGGCGGAGCTGCTGCGCGGCGTGCTGTTCACCGGTTTTCCCTGGAACCTGCTCGGCACCGTCTGGGCCTTTGGCAGCTTTCCCCTCCAGGCCGCCGCCTGGATCGGGGTGCATGGGCTGTCGCTGGCCACCGTCCTGCTGGCCCTGGCGCCGCTCGCCGGGCGGCGCGGCTGGTTGGGCGGCGGCCTGGCGCTGCTCGGCTTCGCCGCCATCGGCCTGATCCGCCTCTGGCCCATCGAGCCCGAGCCGGAGCCGGTCACCATGGTGCTGGTGCAGGGCAATGTGGCGCAGGAGGCGAAGTGGCGGGAGGAAAGCCGCCTGCCGATCTTCCAGCGCTATATCGACCTGACCGCCGGCGGCGTCCGCACCGCGGCCCAGGAAGCGCCGGACAACCGCATCGTCGTGGTCTGGCCGGAAACCGCCAGCCCCTTCCTGCTGGCCAGCGACACCCGCGCGGCGGAGATGGCGACGGCACCCCTGCCCCCCGGCGCGCTGCTGCTGGCCGGCAGCGTGCGCGCCGAATTCGGCGCCGATGGCCGCGCCATCCGGGTCTGGAACAGCCTCGTGGCGCTGGACGCCCAGGGCACGGTGCTGGATGCCTATGACAAGGCGCATCTGGTGCCCTTCGGCGAATACACGCCGCTGCGCGGGCTGCTGCCGATTCGGCTGGTGGTCTCGGCACTGGATTTCTCGGCCGGCCCCGGCCTTCGCAACATCCGTCTGCCCGGGCTTCCCGCCTTCGGCGGGCTGATCTGCTACGAGGTGATCTTCCCCGGCCGGGTGACGCCCGCCGACCGCCCGGGCTTCCTGCTCAACATCACCAACGACGCCTGGTTCGGCGTCTCCGCCGGCCCGCACCAGCACCTGGCCGCCGCACGGCTGCGCGCGGTGGAGGAGGGACTGCCGCTGGTGCGGGCGGCGCAGACCGGCATTTCCACCGTCTTCGACGCGCGCGGCCGGACCGTGGCGCGGATGGGCCTGGCCGAAACCGGGGTTGTGGTGGCCCCCCTGCCCAAGGCGGCGGCGGCGACGCCCTTCGCCCATCTGGGATTGTGGATTCCCGTCGTTCTTCTCGCCTTTGTATCCATCGCCGCGACCATCGGTTCGTTTCCGCGAGGCGGCGCGCGCGGCGACCGACTGTCTCCAGGAACAGGCGCCACCGGGGGCGCGTGAGCTTTATTGAGATTTCTCAAAAGAGTTGACAAATCCTGACCGCACGAATACCCCTTGGCGTCGCCGCTGCACGCGTGTGGGGATACCTGGACGTGTGTCGGCTCCGCCCTGGCCAGGATGGCCCCCTGAATGGGTGGGACCTGGACGCCCCTGGATTGGAGTGCGAGTGTTGGCCATCCCAAGCGAAGACGTCGTCGAGCGCACGGAGCGTGAACACCGCCCCAGCCCGATTGATGTGCATGTCGGTAGCCGCGTGCGCCTCCGCCGAACGCTACTTGGCATGAGCCAGGAAAAGCTTGGCGAGGCGCTGGGCCTCACCTTCCAGCAGGTGCAGAAATACGAGCGGGGCGTGAATCGCATTGGCGCCAGCCGCCTTTTCGACATTTCCCGCGTCCTCGACGTGCCGATCGGCTTCTTCTTCGACGACATGCCACCCGAGGTCGGCGGCAGCCACGGCAACCGCCGCTTCGGCGGGTTCCAGGAACAGCCCGACGGCTTCGAGGACGATACGCTGCATCGGCGGGAGACGCTGGAACTGGTCCGCGCCTATTACCGGATCACCGATGCCTCGGTCCGCAAGCGCGTCTTCGACCTGATCAAGAGCCTGACCCCCTCGGAGTGAGGCCCCCTCGGAGCGAGGATGGGTCAGTGCAACTGAGGGTTGTCGAAGTCAGGGCTGCGATAGCGCAGCAGCGCCGCTGCCAGTGCCTCGCCCAGGTCACGTTTCTCGGCGTCTGAGAGGAAGCCGCCCAGCTCCACCCGGCGGTGGCGCTGCACCAGGGCCAGCCGCGCCGTGCCGCCCGGCTGCTCCTCCAGCATCACCCGGGTCCAGTAGGGCTGAAGCACCGCCTCCCGCATCCCGCCGCGGCCATTGGCCGTGACCACGCGCAGATGCTGCCCGGTGAGTTGCACCGTCTCCCAGGACCGCGCGGCCCAACGGCGATGCAGCGCCACCAGCCCCAGCACCAGCGCCACCTCAACCCCCAGGAAGCCCAGCACCGGCCAGGCGCCGAGCACCAGGAACAGCCCGCCGGGCACCGCGGCACCCGCGGCGCTGAACAGGCACAGCAGCCGCATGCCCCGCGCCGACAGGCTCTGCGACGGGGTGCTGACGGCTTCGAACAGGATCGGTTCGGCGGTGGCTGACATGCCTCCCTACTATGGGGTAGGGCTGCGCTTCCGCCATGCCCGAAAATTCAGAACCCGCCACCCGCCCCCCCGCCCGCAAGCCGCGCGCCCCGCGCAAGGCCCGGCCGATGAACCGCGCGCAGGCGGAAGCCTTCCTGCGCGCCCTGGCCGCCGCCAATCCGGCGCCGGAGACCGAGCTGCATTTCCGCGATGCCTTTACCCTGCTGGTGGCGGTGGCGCTGTCCGCCCAGACCACCGATGTCGCGGTGAACAAGGCCACCGCCACCCTGTTCGAGGCCGCCGCCACGCCCGCCGCCATGGTCGCGCTGGGGGTGCAGGGGGTGGCGCCGCATATCCGGCGGATCGGGCTGTGGCAGGGCAAGGCCCGCAATGTCGTGGCGATGTCGCAGCTTCTGCTGGACCGCCATGGCGGGGAGGTGCCGAACGACCGCGCGGCGCTGGAAGCCCTGCCCGGAGTCGGCCGCAAGACCGCCAATGTGGTGCTGAACGTCGCCTTCGGGCAGGAGACGATGGCGGTGGACACCCATATCTTCCGCCTCGGCAACCGCACCGGCCTGGCACCGGGGAAAACGCCGCGGCAGGTGGAGGATGGGCTGATGAAGCGCTGCCCGCCCGACATGCTGCGGGATGCGCATCACTGGCTGATCCTGCACGGCCGCTACATCTGCAAGGCGCGCGCCCCGGAATGCTGGCGCTGCCCGGCGGTCGCGCAGTGCCTCTTCCCGCAGAAAGTCCTGGCGCCGCCGGCGAGGTAGCTGCCTACCGTTCGATGTCCTCGATCGACAGGCCGAAGGCGGCGACGCCTTCCGCCAGCAGATCGCCGAAATTGTCCATGCCGAGCAGCAGCTCCGCCGCATCCTCGGCGCCCTCGCGCTCGGCAGCCTGTTCCAGCGCCTCGTCCCATTCCTCGGGCGTGAAGTCGCCGCGGCCGACCATGGCGAGGGCGATCAGCGACGCCTGCTCATCCTCGTTCAGCGCCAGTATCGCGGCGCGGAGGCTGTCCTCGTCCAGCTCATCCTCCGCCTCCGCCTCGCTTGGCTCGGCATCCGGCTCGGCGTCGAGGTCCACAACCTCGGTGCCCTGCACCGCCCGGGCATGGTCCACCAGGGTCGCCACCACTTCCAGGCTGATGCCCAGGTCGAGATCGTCTTCCGAAGGCTCCGCCATGAGGCTGTCCCTTTTCGTCGTGTCGTTGCTGTGTTGATGAGAGGTCGAGGCCCGGTCCGGTTCCCGGATCGGGCCGAAAATACTTAGCCGTTGGCCCAGTCGGGGGCCATGGCCGGGTTCACGAAACGTCGATCCTTCGGCAAGGCGGCGATGGCAGCCATGTCGGCCGCATCCAGCTTCAGCTCCAGCGCCGCCAGGTTCTCCGCCTGCCGCGCCGGGCTTGCCGCCTTCGGCACCATGGCGATACCGGGCTGCGCCAGCAGCCAGGCCAGCGCCACCTGCGCCGCCGTCGCGCCATGCTTCCGGGCGATGGCCTGAAGCGCCGGCTCGTTCGGGGCATTGCCCTTGCCGAGGGGGGAATAGGCGGTCAGCGCCATGTCGTTGGCGCGGCATATCTCCAGCAGCTTCGACTGATCGAGCAGCGCATGGCATTCGACCTGAAGGCAGGCCAGGCCGACGCCCTGGTCCACCGCCCGCTGCAGCAGCTTCGGCGGGAAGTTGGACACGCCGATGGCCTTGGCGCGCCCCTCCGCCCGGATCGCCGCCAGCCCGGCCAGCGCATCCGGCAGGTCCAGCTCCGGGCTCGGCCAATGGATCAGCAACAGGTCGACATAGGGCGTGGCCAGCCGCTTCAGGCTGGCGTCAAAGGCGGTGCGGATGGCGGCGCCGTTGGTCTTGTCGTTCCAGATCTTCGTGGTCAGGAAGATCTCCCCGCGCGGCAGGCCGGAAGCCGCGAGGCCGAGGCCCACCGCATCCTCATTGCCATACATCTCCGCCGTGTCGATGTGGCGGTAGCCGAGCGCCAGGGCCGATTCGACCGCCTTGGTGCAGTCCTCGCCCTTCATCGGCCAAGTGCCGAGGCCCAGGCGCGGCATGCGGATGTTCGGCGTCTCGATGGCGGGGATCTGCATGGGGCGCTTCCTCAGCGTTGCGAAAGGTCGACGAAGCCGGCGAAGCCCGCCTCCGTGCCGAAAGCCAATCTTGTGCCGGCGGCGTCCCAGGCCAGGGTGGTGATGGCGGAATCGCGCGGCGGGGCCACCGGCACCACCTTGCCGCTGGCCACTTCCGCCATCAGCACCATGCCGTCGCTGAAGCCGGCCGCCACCACCTCATGCTGCGGATGACAGGCGACGGCGCTGCACAGCACCTCATCCCCGCCGGCCAGCTCGGTCGGCGCCTTGCCCATCGGGCCGCCGCCGAAGAAGGGCCAGAGCACAACGGATTCCGCCCCGCTCGTCGCCAGCCAGCGGCCCCGGCTGCTGAAGGAGATGGAATGCGTCTTGGCCGGATAGCCGGACATGCGCATGTGCTGGCCGTCCGCCAGCCGCCAGCCATGCAGCGCGGTTTCCTGCATCGCGGTCACCACATGGGTGCCGTCCGGGCTGAAGGCGATGGCGTGGTGGCTGCCCTTCCATTCCAGCAGCTTGGGCTTGTCCTCCTTCGCCGCCACGAACCACAGCGAGGCACCGCCATAATGGCTCACCGCCAGCCGCTTGCCCTTGGCGTCGAAGGCCAGCCCGCCGACGGAGGACGGATGCGGCAGCGATTTCATCACCTTGCCGGACTCGTCCAGCACATGGGCGAACTTGCCCACCGAGGCCGCGCGCACGCCCGAGGCATGCGCCGCCACATGGTCCACCCATTTGCTGCCGAATTTCTGGATCTGCGTCACCGTGCCGTCCGGCGCCGTATGCACCAGGCGGCCATCGTCGCCGCCGGTCAGGAAGCCACCCTTGGCATCGGCGCAGGCCGAGAGGATGGCGCCATCATGCGCCTCGGCCGTGATGTCGCCGATCCGCAGCGTGCCATCCGCCAGGGCGAAGCCCAGCCGCCCCGCCCGGTCGAAGATCGCGGCCACCACCCAGCCGCCGAACTCCTGCGTCGCACCGCGTTGGGCCAGCAGGAAATCAGCTTCCGTCACGCCAGCCATCAGGCCGGCACCTGGCAGGCCTCGAAGCCACGACGAAGCTGCGGGCGGTTCAGGTCGCGGCCGATGAAGACGATCTTGGAGCGGCGCGGATCGCCGTCCTTCCAATTCCCGATATAGTCGCCATCGGCGATCATATGCACCGCCTGGAAGGCGAAGCGCCGGTCGTCATTGGCGTAGGCCAGAATGCCCTTGGTGCGCAGCAGGTCCTGGCCCTTCTTCTGCAGCAGATCGCTGATCCAGGCGTTGAACTTTTCCGGGTCCAGCGGGCGCGTCGCCTCAAAGGACAAGCTCATGACGGCGTCGTCATGGGTGTGGTCGTCCTCGCCCGACAAAAATTCCGGGTCCCGCTCCAGGATGCGTTCCAGGTTGAAGGCGTCTCGGCCGATCACGGCCTCGATCGGCACGTCGGACTTCGTGGCGCGGCGGATTTCGGCATAGGGGTTGATGCCGCGGATGCGGCGCTCCACCGCATCCGCCTCCTCGGCGGTGACCAGGTCGATCTTGTTCAGCACGATGATGTCGGCGAAGGCGATCTGCTCCTGCGCCTCCTTGCTGTCATCGAGGCGCGCGAACAGGTGCTTGGCGTCCACCACGGTGACGATGGCGTCCAGCTTCGTGGCGCGCTTCACATCCTCATCCGCGAAGAAGGTCTGCGCCACCGGGGCGGGGTCGGCCAGGCCCGTGGTTTCGACGATGATGCCGTCGAACTTGCCCTTGCGCTTCATCAGCCCGCCGATGATGCGGATCAGGTCGCCGCGCACGGTGCAGCAGATGCAGCCGTTGTTCATCTCGAACACTTCCTCGTCGGCATCGACGACGAGGTCGTTGTCCACGCCCAGCTCACCGAATTCATTGATGACCACGGCGAATTTCTTGCCGTGGTTCTCCGACAGGATGCGGTTGAGCAGCGTGGTCTTGCCGGCGCCGAGATAGCCGGTGAGCACGGTGACGGGAACGGGGGCATCGGCCATGGGGGCAGTCTCCGGATCGGTTTGCGCGCATATATGGGATTCGGGCGGCCGGCTACCCGTGCGGCGGTTGCAACCCAGATGACCTGTCCCGCGACGCCGCATCCAGCGCCGCCACCAGCTCCGCCAGCGCCACCGGCTTCACCAGATAACCATCCATGCCCGCCGCCCGGGCCGCCGCGCGGGTGGCGGGGTCGTCATGCGCGGTCACCGCCAGCACCGGCAGGCGCC
Source organism: Falsiroseomonas oleicola (assembly GCF_019029495.1). Classification (GTDB taxonomy): domain Bacteria; phylum Pseudomonadota; class Alphaproteobacteria; order Acetobacterales; family Acetobacteraceae; genus Falsiroseomonas; species Falsiroseomonas oleicola. Next base: position 574,579 of record NZ_JAERQM010000003.1, on the reverse strand, counting down.
CGGCGGGGCCGGGCAGGGCGCGCAGCAGCCGGGTGGCCGCCAGCCCGTCGACTCCCGGCATCTCCAGATCCATCAGCACCGCGGCGAAGGGCCTTGCGCGCAGCAGGGCCAGCGCCGCCTCGGCATCGCCGGCCTGTTCATGGGCCAGGCCCGCACGATCCAGCAGCGTGGTCAGCAGCCGCCGGTTCACCGCCACGTCATCCACCACCAGCACCGGCAGGCCGGGCTTCGGCGGGGCGGAGCGGGGGGCGGCGGGGGTCGTTGGCGGTGGCGGCGGCGGCGGCATCTCCGATTCCGTCGCCTGCCGCAGGGGCAGGGTCACGGTGAAGCCGCTGCCATGGCCCGGCGCGCTCTGCACCTCGATCCCGCCGCCCATCCGCGCCGCCAGGTCGCGGCAGATGGACAGGCCAAGCCCGGTGCCGCCATCACTGTCCTGGAACCGCTGGAACAGGGCATCCAGCCGGTCGGGCGCGATGCCCCGCCCGGTGTCGGACACCCGCAATTCCAGCGCCCCGGCCGCCGTCTCCCGCGCCTCGATCCGCACCTCCCCGCCCTCCGTGAAGCGGATGGCGTTGACCACCATGTTGATCAGGATCTGGCGGATGCGCGGCGGGTCGCCGCGCCAGGTGGGATGGGTGCCAGCGGCGACCGCCACCGAAAGCCGGTCGCCCTGCTGCGTCGCCCGCGCCCGCAGCAAGGCCGCGACCTCCGCCATCAGCGCATCCACCCGGAAGGGCTGGTCGGCCAAAGGCTGCGGCGCGGCGCCCGGCACCTCGATCAGGTCGCGCAGCACCACCATCAGGTCGGCCGCCGCCTGCCGCGCGGCCGCGGCATCCAACCGCCCGGCCTGGTTCAGGCCGGGCTGTTCCAGCACCAGGTCGAGCAGCCCGACAATGCCGCCGAGCGGCGTTCGCACCTCATGCGCCGCGATGGCGAGCATGTCGCGCCGCAGGACTTCCACGCGCCGCCGCGCTTCCGCCTCCGCACGGCGATCAGCATCGTCCGGCGCCGCCACGCGCCTGCGCAGCAGCACCACCAGCACCGCGGCCAGGGCCTGGACCAGCACCAGCGCGACCAGCGCCGGCACCGGCCGCGCCACGACGCCTGCAACCACCAGCACCGCCACCCCGATCCCGGCAACGGCCGGGATCAGCAACAGCAGGAGCTGCGCGCGGCCGGGTTGCAAGCGGCTCTCAGGCCGGCACGGCGTGGATCGCCTCGGCCAGCGTGCCGAACAGGCGGTCCACATGCGGCCGCTCGACGATCAGCGGCGGCGACAGCGCCACGATGTCGCCGGTCACCCGCGTCAGCACGCCCTTGTCGAAGCAGGTGCGGAAGATCTCCATGGCGCGGGCGCCGGGCTTGCCGACGCGCGGCTCCAGCTCGATCCCGGCGACCAGGCCGAAATTGCGCACGTCGATCACGCCCGGCGCATCCCGCATGGCATGCGCCGCATCGCCGAAATACCCCTCCATCGCGCGCGACCGGCCGGGCAGATCCTCCGCCCTGTGCAGGTCCAGCGTGGCGATCGCCGCGGCCGAGGCCAGCGGATGGCCGGAATAGGTATAGCCGTGGAACAGCTCGATCCCCGCCGGCACACCATCGACAATGGTCTCATAGACCAGGTTGCTGGTGGCGACCGCGCCCATCGGCACGGCGGCGTTGGTCAGCCCCTTGGCCATGGTCATGATGTCCGGCGTCACGCCCAGTCGCTCCGCGCCGAAATTCGCGCCGATGCGGCCGAAGCCGGTGATGACCTCGTCGAAGATCAGCAGGATCCCATGCCTGGTGCAGAGCTGGCGCAGCTTCTCCAGATAGCCCTTGGGCGGCACCAGCACGCCGGTGCTGCCGGCCAGCGGCTCCACGATCACCGCCGCGATGGTGTCGCCATGCAGCTGCACCAAGTTCTCCAGCACCTCCGCCAGGTCGGCGCCATGCTCCGGCTGGTCGCGGGAAAAGGCGTTCTTCGCCGGCAGATGCGTGTGCGGCAGATGGTCCACATAGGGAAGCTGCGCGCCGAACTGCTTGCGGTTGCCGCCGATGCCACCCACCGACATGCCGCCGAAGCCGACCCCGTGATAGCCACGCTCCCGCCCCACCAGCCGCACGCGCTGCGATTCGCCGCGCGCCTTGTGATAGGCGAGTGCGATCTTCAGCGCGGTATCCGCCGCCTCAGACCCCGAATTGACGAAGAAGACGCGGTCCATCCCCTCCGGCGTCATCTCCGCCACCCGGGCCGCGGCCTCGAAGGCAATGGGATGGCCGAGCTGGAAGGTCGGCGCGAAATCCATCACCGCCGCCTGCTTCTGGATCGCCTCGACGATCTCCCGCCGCCCATGGCCGGCATTGCAGCACCACAGGCCGGCCGTGCCATCCAGCACCTCCTGCCCATCCTGCGTGAAATAGGACATGCCCTCGGCACGCGCCAAAAGACGCGGGGTGGATTTGAAATACTTGTTGTCGCTATAGGGCATCCAGAACGCGTCGAGGTTGTTGCGACGCGGAATCTGTATCTCATTCATCGGAAGACATCCTTCTGCCCACCCAGCAAAGCAAGCGCCGCGCGTGGCGGCAAGCGGTGACGCGGGTGGGTCTGCGAGGGGCGCTGCCCCTCGCGCTCCCCGCAAAGGGCCAGTGGGCCCTTTGAACCCCAGACTGAGGGGAGGTTGAGGGAGGGGCACCAAGCACCCGCTGGATCGGCGGGTCCGCCGGCCCCTCCCTCAACCTCCCCTGAATCCCCGGTTTCCAAAGGCCCACTGGCCTTTGGCAGGGGGTGCAGGGGGACAGCGTCCCCCTGCAAACCGCCCGCGCCACCCTTATACGCCACAGGCAGTCGATGAAACTTCTGGTTCTGGATGGGGCTTTGGCCCGTTGTTCCGCCGCCGCCTTCGTCGATGGTGTCCTGGTGGCGGAGGAGGTGGCGGAGGGTGCGCGGCGGCAGCCGGTGGACCTGCCGCCCATGGCCCAGCGTGTCGCCCGCGCCCTGGCAGGGCTGGATGCGGTGGCGGTGGTGGTGGGGCCGGGTGGATTCACCGGGCTGCGCGCCGCGATCGCGCTGGCGGAGGGGCTGGCGCTCGGCGCCGGGGCGCGGCTGGTTGGCGTGACGACCGGGGAGGCCTTGGCCGCGGCGCTGCCGGAGGAGTTGCGCGCCGGCCGGGCGGTGTGGTCGGTGGTTGATACGCGGCGTGGCCGGCTGGTGCTGGAACGGCTGGCGCCGGGCGCCTGGCAGGCGGAGGCACCGCCGGAGCCCATGGCGGTGGAGGACCTGCCCCTGCCGGAGGGGCCGGTGGCGATGGTTGGCGATGCGGCGGAGGCGGCGGCGGAGGCCCTTCTGGCGCGCGGCGCCGATGCGCTGTTGACGGAGGCGCGCCTGCCCTTGGCCGCCGCCGCCGGGCGCGTGGCGCTGGAGCGGCTGGCCGGGCACATCCCCATGCGCGATGCGACGCCGCTTTATGTCGAGCCGCCGGCGGTGCGGCGGCCCGCATGAATGCCGGCGAGGCCGCCGCCCTGCATGCGGCGGCGTTTCCGCCCGGCGAGGCCTGGGGCGCGGCGGCGATCGCCCTGATGCTGGAACTGCCGGGCGGCTTCGGCGTGCTGCGCCCCGGCCAGGGCTTCGTGCTGGCCCGGGTCGCGGCGGATGAGGCGGAAATCCTGACCCTGGCGGTGGTGCCGGCGGCCCGGCGGGCCGGCCTGGGGTCGGCCCTGCTGGCGGAGGCGATGGCCGGCGCGGTGCTGCGTGGCGCGCAGGCGATGTTCCTGGAAGTCTCCGAACGCAATGTCGCGGCACGGGCGCTTTATGCGGCGGCAGGCTTCGCCGAGGTCGGGCGGCGCCGACGTTACTATCCCGACGGGTCCGACGCGCTGGTGCTGCGGCGCGACCTCGCGGGCTGATTCAACCCTTCTTGCGAATCCAGAGAAGCGCCGCGCCATCGGCCTGTTCGGCGGTGGCGAGGAGCTGGTGGCCCTGTTCGGTGGCTGTGCGCGGCACATTGCGGCGTGGCTCATCCCCCTTCAATCGCAGCCGCAGCACCTGGCCCGGCAGCATACGATCCAGGGCGAGTCGGGTACGAACGAAGGTCATCGGACAAGTCTCGGCGGTGATATCGAGGTCGGCGTCATGGGTCTGTTCTTCGCCTGTGACAAAAATCATCACCAGAACCTCATTTTGTTTGACAATCGTCGTTGCAAGGCGCCGATTCGCGGCAATATAAGAATAGCAAGCGTCAAGGCGTAGGGTTCCTGGTCACGGTGGTTCCATCAACCGGGCCCCAACGAGGATCGTGTCATCAACGACAAGAATGTTTTCGGCCTCGCCGGCCGAATGTACAAGCGAGACCAAGAAAAATGGCTGAGACCACGGCAAATTCCGACCTGCTGGGCCTGACGGCGGAGATCGTCTCAGCCCATGTCTCGAACAATTCGGTGGCGGTCGCCGACCTGCCCAATCTGATCCAGGAAGTCTACCGCACCCTGTCCAGCATGGGCCAGCCGGTGGTGGAGGTGGCGGAACGGCCGCAGCCCGCCGTTCCCATCAAGAAGTCGGTGACACCGGAATACTTGATCTGCCTGGAAGACGGCAAGAAGCTGAAGATGCTGAAGCGGCATCTGAAGACGTCCTTCGACATGACGCCGGACCAGTATCGGGAACGCTGGGGCCTGTCCTCGGACTACCCCATGGTGGCGCCGAACTACACCAAGCATCGCTCGACCCTCGCCAAGCGGATCGGCCTCGGCACCAAGCCGCGCGGCCGCCCGCCCGGGCGTGGCCGGGCCGCAGGCGCCGGCACCGCGCGCGAGGTCTGAAACCGCCGACGCGGTGGCACCACAGGCTGCCGTCCAGCGGGTGGCAGAGCCGCGCTGTCGGCGCTATGGATAGCGTGCCGGCCCATTCGGGCCGGATCGCCGGAAGGTGCCGCGCCCGAACATGCAGAGTTCCGACGCCCCGACACGCGCCGACCTGGACCGCCCCGATCCCTCGCGGATCGAGCGGCTTTGCGTCGAACGCGGCCTGAAGATGACCGGCCAGCGCCGGTTGATCGCGCGCGTCCTCAGCGAGGCCGAGGACCATCCGGATGTGGAGGAACTCTACCGCCGCGCCGTGACGCTGGATGCCCGCATCTCCGTCGCCACCGTCTACCGCACGGTCCGGCTGCTGGAGGAGAAGGGCATCGTCGAGCGCCGCGATTTCGGCGGCGGCCGCGCCCGCTACGACCCCACCGATCGTGGCCATCACCATCATCTGATCGACGTCGATACCGGACGCGTGCTGGAATTCGAGGATCCCGAGCACGAAAAGCTGGCCCAGGCCATCGCCCGCCGGCTCGGCTTCACCCTGGTCGGGCAGCGACTGGAATTGTTCGGCCGCAAGGCCCCGGCCAACCCGCCGCCGCGCCCCCCACGCGCCGCCAAGCCCCGGAGCTGACGACGCCGCCTCGCGGCGCGGAATCGGGGCCAGGCATCCCCACGACATGGAACCGTCACGGCGCAGATCGCAACAATGGGCCGGGTGGCATCGCCCATCGGCACCAGACATGCGAAACGGGGGATCGCAGCAAGGCATCAGACCGAAGAGGGATTTGCATGAGCGTGGACGGTCCCCTGCCGGAAGATGCGGCCCCGTCGCCCGAGCCCGCCCGCATCGCGCCGGTGACGGAGGGCTTCGAGGAATTGCGGGCCGGCAATCTCGGCCTTCGCCTCGCCGAGACCCCCGCCGAGATCGACGCCGCCCAGGCGCTTCGCTACCGCGTCTTCTACGAGGAAATGGGCGCCCAGGCCGACCCGGCCATGCGCGCGGCGCGGCGCGACGTGGACGAATTCGACGCCGTGGCGGACCACCTGCTGGTGCTCGACCATGATCTCGGCCAGGGGCCGGAAGCGGTGGTCGGCACCTACCGGCTGATCCGCCGGCCGGCCGCCGAGCGGCTGGGCGGCTTCTATTCCGCCGCCGAATACGACATCGCGCCGCTGCTCGCCTTCGACGGCCAGGTGCTGGAACTCGGCCGGTCCTGCGTGGCCGAGTCCTATCGCACCCGCGGCACGCTGCAATTGCTGTGGCGCGGCATCGCCGCCTTCGTCTTCCGCCACCGCATCGACCTGATGTTCGGCTGCGCCTCCCTCCCCGGCACGGATCTGGAAGCGCTGGCCCCCCAGCTCAGCTACCTCTACGCCAACCACCTGGCCCCTCCCGCGCTGCGGCCCCGCGCCGTGGCGGAGCGGTACGTGGCGATGGACCGGCTGCCGGCGGGGGCGCTCGACATGCGCGCGGCGCTGGGCGCGCTGCCGCCGCTGGTGAAGGGCTACCTCCGGCTCGGCGGCTTCGTCGGCGATGGCGCGGTGATCGACCGGCAGTTCAACACCACCGATGTCTGCATCGTGGTGAAGACCGACCTCATCACCGACAAGTACTTCCGGCATTATGAGCGGACCGCCGGCCCAAGCTGAACATCGGGGCTGAGCAAGGCTGCCGCGCGCCATCGGTCGCTTGACCGCGGCGCCCGCGCGTCGCAATCACCCGGCGCGCGCCGTTCTCCAGCCGGGCCGGCGTGACAAGCGACATGTCGGGAATTTGTCCCCCGTCCCCTCCGGAGTGCTGCCGGTGCTGGCCCTGCGTGTGATCCCCTGCCTGGACGTGAAGGATGGCCGCGTCGTCAAGGGCGTGAATTTCCTCGAGCTGCGCGACGCGGGCGACCCGGTCGAGCAGGCGCGCATCTATGACCGGGAAGGCGCGGACGAGGTCACCTTCCTCGATATCGGCGCATCCCATGAGGGGCGGGACACCATCCTCGACGTCGTCTCCCGCACCGCCGCGCAGGTCTTCATCCCGCTGACCGTCGGCGGCGGCGTGCGGAACGTGGAGGATATGCGCCGCCTGCTGCTGGCCGGCGCCGACAAGATTTCCATCAACTCCGCCGCCATCGCCGACCCCGCCTTGATCACACGCGGGGCGGAAGCCTTCGGCAGCCAGGCGATCGTCGTCGCCGTGGATGCCCGCGCCAGTGGTCCCGGGCAGTGGGAGATCTTCACCCATGGCGGCCGCCGCGGCACCGGCATCGACGCGGTGGAATGGTGCCGCCAGGCGGCGGAACGCGGGGCCGGCGAGATCCTGCTGACCTCGATGGACCGCGACGGCACCAAATCCGGCTTCGACCTCGACCTGCTGCGCGCCGTGCGCGCGGCGGTGCGCCTGCCCATCGTCGCCTCCGGCGGCGTCGGCGAGGCCGCGCATTTCGTGCAGGGCGCGCAGGCCGGGGCGACCGGGCTGCTGGCAGCCAGCGTGTTCCACTACGGCCAGATGCGGATCGCGGACGCCAAGGCGGCATTGGAAGCCGCCGGCCTGCCGGTGCGGCCCCTGGCGGAGGCGATCTAGATGGCGAAGACCGTGAAGCGCGCCGCGGCCCCAAAGGCCGTGAGCAAGGCCAAGCCGAAGCCGAAGGCCGCCGCGAAGCCCCGGGCGGACAAGCTCAAGTCCGCCAAGCCCAAGGCGACCAAGCTCAAGCCCGCCAAGGCGCTGCGCAAATCCGCGAAGATCGCCGCCGCCCTGCCGATTCCCGCCTCCATCCCGGCGCCCGAGAAGCTGGCCCGCCCCCGCGCCCTGGATGCCGGCGCCACCGCCCTGGCCCCCTTCAGCGTGGCAGGCGCCGATGCGGCCATCCTCGACCTGCTGTGGCAGACAGTGGAAGCACGCCGCCAGTCCGGCGACATCGCCACCTCCCACTCCGCCCGCCTGCTGTCGCGCGGCACGCCGAAAGTCGCCCAGAAACTGGGCGAGGAAGCGGTGGAATGCGTCATCGAGGCGACCCTGGGCAACCGCGCCGCCACCGTGCTGGAAAGCGCCGACCTGCTGTACCACCTGATCGTCGTCTGGGTGGACGCCGGCATCACCCCGACCGAAGTCTGGACCGAACTCGCCCGCCGCCAAGGCATCTCCGGCATCGCCGAGAAAGCCGCACGACCGAAGGCCCTGGTACGGGCGGCGCAGACGACCAAGCTGCCGTGATGGTCGTTTGCAGGGGGCGCTGCCCCCTGCACCCCCGCCAAAGGGACAGTGGTCCCTTTGGAAACCCATTTAAGGGGTAGGCGAGAGGAGGGGCATGGCGGGCGCGTCGGGACCAACGGTCGCTTCGTGCCCCTCCTCTCGCCTACCCCTAAGTCGAGGGTTCGAAGGGGCCACTGCCCCTTCGCGGGTGGGGTGCGGGGAGGGCAGCGCCCTCCCTGCGAACCGCCAGCACGACACAGCCCGCCTTGCGTCCCTGTTCCGGCCTCGCCAGAACAGGGGTCGGAATGGGGAGTTTGACGGAGATGCGTGTGACTGGTCTGCCGCCTTATGATCCGCAGAACATTTTCGCCCGCATCCTGCGTGGCGAGATTCCGGCCAAGGTCGTGCATGACGATGCGCATGCGCTGGCCTTCCACGACATCAATCCGCTGGCGCCGTTGCATGTGCTGGTGATTCCGAAGGGGGCTTATGTGAGCCAGGCGGATTTTTCCGCCCAGGCCTCGGATGCCGAGATTGCCGGCTTCTGGCGTGCGGTGGGCCAGGTGGCCAGGGCGCTGGGGCTGGAGGCGAATGGATACCGAATCCTCGCGAATATGGGCGAGGATGCGGGGCAGGAGGTGCCGCATTTCCATGTCCATATCTTTGGCGGTCGTCGGCTTGGCCGGATGGTCGCGGCGGGCTGAGGCGTGAGCGGGCCGGACCCCTCGCCGGGCGTCCCCTCGCCGGGCGTCGTTGAGGCGCGCGCCGCGCTGACCGCGATCGGCAGCCTGCCCGATGCCGAGATCGACATTGCCAGCGCCGCCCTGCAACTGGCCCGGATCGATGCGCCGGAGCTCGATTGGCGCGCCGGCACCCAGCACCTGACCGCCTTGGCGCGCGAAGCGGTGCAGGCCGCCGCCGCCGATCCGGAGGCCGATGGCGGCGATGCCGCGCGGCGTCGCGCCGTGCTGGCGGAGGTGATCCATGGCCGCTTCGGCTATGGCGGCGATGGCGAGAATTACGACGACCTGGCCAATGCCAATCTGCTGCGCGCCATGGAGCGTCGCCGCGGCCTGCCCGTGACGCTGGGCATCCTCTGGCTGCATGCGGCGGAGGCCGCGGGGTGGGAGGCGCACGGCGTCGACTTCCCCGGCCATTTCCTGCTGGCGCTCGCCGGGCGCGGCAAGGTGGTGGTGGATGTTTTCTCGAATGGCGAAGCCATGGACGCCCGCGCGCTGCGCGCCTTGCTGAAGCGCTTTGCCGGCGACCAGGCGGAGCTGGGGCCGAGCACGCTGGCGCCGATGGACAAGCGCGCGGTGCTGCTGCGGCTGCAGAACAACATCAAGGTGCGGCGCCTGCGCGACGGTGACCTGGATGGCGCCGTGGCCTGCACGGAGGACATGCTGCGCCTCGCCCCCGATGCCGCGCCGCTATGGCGTGAGGCCGGGCTGATGCATCAGCGCCTGGACCACATCGCCGCCGCCATCAGCGCCCTGGAAACCTTCCTGCGGCTGGCGCCGGAGGGGATCCAGGCGATGCGGGTGCGTGGGCTGCTGGAGGAGTTGCGGCAGCGGCTGAACTGATCGCGGCTGGTTGCGCTACGCAGCCGGGCCATTGGCCTCGGTGCTGAAGGTCGCCTCGAAGGAGACGAATTCAGGATGGAAGTAGCCGAGCGACCAATAGGCCACGATGCCGTCGCGGCTGCGCAAAGCGCGCTTCAGCCAGCCCACGGGGCCGCCGAGCGGCACACCCAGTTGGCGCGCCGTCACGGCATCCGCTGCCCCCAGCCGGAACACCTGCCGCATGGCCGTGAGGTGCCCGCCGCCAAGCTCGGCCAGTAGCGGCAGCACCATCCCGGTCTCGAACTGCGCCGGCCGCTGGTCGAAATAGTGCCGCGCCACATAAATCTCGGCCAGGGCATAGGGCGGCCCGGCCGCCAGGCGGTGCACGCGCTTCATCCGCCGGTAGGCCTGCGCCGGCAGGCCATCGGCGGCCTCCAGCGGTGGGGCTGAGTCGTCCGCTTCCAGGATCTGCGCCTTGTTCCCGCGCACCTGTTCGGCCAGCGCGGGCCAGCCCAGCTGCAGGACCAGCGTCGGGCGGCGTGGCGGCGCCTCGGTCACATAGCTGCCGCTGCCATGGCGGGTGCGGACCATCCCCTCCTCCGCCAGCAGCACCAGCGCCTGGCGCACGGTCGCCGGGGCCACGCCGAAGCTCTCGGCCATGGCCATGATCGAGGGCAGCCGCGCGCCGGGTGGCAATTGGGCGGTGCCAATATCGCTGCGGATGGAGGCCGCGATCTGGCGATAGAGCAGGCCCGGATCGGCCCCGGCCAAACCCTCCCGCAAGGCGGGTGCCGCCTGTGGAGAAGCCCTCATCCCGCCTTTCCCATCCTTTCGCACGATCTGCCTTGCCGCGCGGAGAACAGCGGCCCCGCGCGACCCGCATTAAGGGCACTTCACAGTCCGGGACAAGTGTGCTGGTCTTCTATATGAGTAACCTTCCGGGGGCCGGATGCCGACGCGCGCTGAACCACGCCAGTTCACCATTCCCGGCTATGGAAAGGGGCATACCGCCCACCATACGGACTACCTGGTGCCGGAGATCGGCACGGTCGCGATGACGCCCACCGATCCGGTCGTGGCCGGCAGCCATGCCGAATTCACCATCGTCTTCACCGCCGGCCGCTTCGGCGTGGACGATACCGGCTCCATCCGCATCTGCACCCGGCAGGTCAGCGACCTGGCCCGGCCGCAATTCACCGACCCCAAGGCGCCGAACTACGTCACCGCGGAGGCCAGCAACGGCGCGCAGCTCAGCCTCGACTTCAACCCGAAGCTCGCCATGCGGCCCTGGAGCCGCACGCTGACGGTCAATGTCAATCGCGGCTTCCTGGCCCCCGGAGAGACCATCACCGTGCGGCTCGGCGACCGCCGCTTCGGCTCGCCCGGGCTGCGGATGCAGACCTATTGCGAGGAGGCGTTCCACTTCCTCGTCCTCGCCGATGTCTTCGCCACCACCAACTGGGCGCTGCTCGACGCCCAGCCGACGTTGCGCGTCATCCCCGGCGATGCGGCCTCCCATCTCGCCGTGCTGCCGACGCAGCGCCGTCCCGCCCAGGATTTCGCGCTGGCGCTGCGGGCGGATGATATCTGGGGCAATCCGACCGACCGCCTCGGCGGCACATTCCGGCTGCGCGCCAGCGCGCCCGTCGCGGGGCTGCCCGAGACCTTCACCTGGCCGGAGGGCGCCCGCGCGCATCGCATCGAGGGCCTGCGCGCGGAGGCCGGCGACCTCACCATCGATTGGCTGGACGAGGCCGGCGGGCTGATCGCGCGCAGCAATCCGATGCGCGTGGCGGAGGCGGCGCTGCTGCCCTTCTGGGCCGATCTGCATGGCCAATCGGGGGAGACGGTGGGCACCGGCACCGCACGCCAATTGGCGGCCTATGCGCGCAACCTCGCCTTCGTCGATGCCATGTGCCACCAGGGCAACGACTTCCAGATCTCCGACGCCTTCTGGCAGGACCTCAACCGCGCCACCGCGGAATTCAACGAGGACGGCCGCTTCGTCTTCTTCCCCGGCTATGAATGGTCCGGCAATACGGCGATCGGCGGCGACCGCAATGTGCTGCTGCCGGAGGAAGGCCGCCCCATCCGCCGGTCCTGCCGCGCCCTGGTCGAGGACCTGTCGGACCCCGGGACCGATGCCCATGACGCGCGCGCCCTGCATGCGGCGATGCGTGCGGATGGCCGGCCGGCGCTGTGCATCCCGCATGTCGGCGGGCGCTATGCCAATCTCGGCTATGCGCATGACAAGATGCTGGAACGCGCGGTGGAGGTGCATAGCGACTGGGGCACCTTCGACTGGCTGCTTCAGGACGCCTTCGCCGCGGGCGGCCGCGTCGGCATTGTCGCCGGATCGGATGGGCATAAGGGGCGCCAGGGCGCGTCCCATCCCGGCGCCTCCCAGTTCGGCTCCTATGGCGGGCTGACCTGCCTTCTCGCCGAGGAACTGTCGCGCCCCGCCCTGTTCGAGGCGCTGCGCCGCCGCCGGCATTACGCGACCACCTCGGCCACGCGCGTCCTGCTGGATGTGAAGGCGGTGCTGGCCCAGGCCGCCGACCGCCATATCGACGACCCCGCGCTTGGCGGCCCGCCTGTCGATCGCACGGCGGAGGCCGGGATGGGCGACATCCTGACCGGCGTCGGCGACGCCACCTGCCGCTTCGAGGCCGAGTTGGTCGCCGCCTCGCCCATCGAGCGCATCGAGCTGCACAACCGTACCGAGCGACTGGAGGTGATCCGGCCCTTCACGGCGGCGGAACTCGGCCACCGTATTCGCGTGGTCTGGGAAGGCTCCGAATATCGCGGCCGGGGGCGGGAAACGCTGTGGAACGGCAGCGTCGCGCTGGAGGGCAATGGCTGGTCGGGGGTGTCGCCGATCAACCGCTTCAACGTCGACAAGCCCTTCGCCGCGGATGCGTCATCGGTGCGCTTCCAGGCGGTGACGACGGGCGGCTTCGGCGGCTTCGACGCGATGCTGGACGAGGCACAGGGCGGCACGCTGAAGATCGACACCGGGCTGGTGAAGGCCGAGCTGCCGATCCGCGACATCGGCTTCGAGGACTGCGTCTTCGAGGCCGGTGGCCTCGGCCGTCGCATCCGCGTCTTCCGCCTGCCGGATGAGAACCCGCATCGCGCCTTCCGCTTCACGCGCCAGGTGCCGCTGCGGGCCGAGGGGGACAATGCGATCTTCCTGCGCGCCACGCTCGAAGGTGGCGCGGTGGTCTGGTCGAGCCCGATCTACCTGATCCGCCAGGCGTGATCTGAAATACGACCGCGCGACCCGCACCACGTCGCGCGGCGAGGGATGAAAAACAAGAACACACGGCTTCAGCGCAGCATCCGACACGACCTGCAAAGGAACCCCCTCATGCGCCGACGTGACGTCCTCGCTCTCTCCGCCTCCGCCGCGCCCTGGCTGCTCCCTTGGGCGCGGCAGGCCAGCGCCCAAGGGAGCGCGGCACCCTGGCCGTCGCGTCCGCTCACACTGGTCGCCCCGCTCGCGGCCGGCAGTTCGGTCGACATCATCTCGCGGATCATCGCCGAGAATATCGGCAGGACCTTGGGGCAGCCTGTGGTGGTGGAAAATCGCCCCTCGGCGAATGGCAACCTGGCGATGGAACAGGTCTCGCGGATGCCGGCGGATGGCTATGCGATCATCACGATGGGTCAGACCTCCGTCGCCTTCAATCCGTATCTCTATGCCAATCTGCGTTTCGATCCGCTGAAGGATTTCGCCTTCATCACGCGGCTGGTCGCGGTCAGCAATGTGCTGGTGGTGAAGCAGTCGAGCCCGATCAAATCGGTGGCCGAGCTGATCGCGACGGCGAAGGCGCAGCCCGGGCGGCTGACCTTCTCCTCCGGCGGGGTCGGCAGCACGCACCACATCTCGAGCGCCATGCTCGCGCAGATGGCGGGGCTCGACATGGTGCATGTGCCCTATCGCGGCGCGCCGCAGGGCATCCTGGCCGTGGAAAGCGGCGAGGTGGATTTCGCCTATTACAACATCTCGACCCTGCTGCCCGCGATCCAGGGCGGTCGGTTGCGCGCCCTGGCGGTCACCTCGGCGCAGCGTTCGCCGCATCTGCCGGATGTGGCGACCATGCAGGAAAGCGGTGTCCCGGGCTATGAGATGAGCACCTGGCTCGGCTTCGCCACCGTTGCCGGCACGCCCCAGCCGGTCATCGACCGGCTTTTCGCGGCGGCGCAGACGATGATGGCCGATGCCGCGGTGCTGCGGCGACTTGGGCAGATCGGCTTCGACCCCATCCTGCCCCTGACGCCGCCTTCCGAGATGGCGGCCCTGGTGCGGGCGGAGAATGAACGCTGGGGCCCGATCATCCGCGCCACCGGCGCCCGGCTGGATTGATGCCAACGGCAGGCTCCGCCGCGCGCGGGGCCTGCCGGTTGCTGGCCTACGGCCAGACGGCCTTCGCCATCACGTCCATCGCCCGCGTATCCGGCTCCAGGCTCGCGCCCAGCCCCGGTGTCTCCAGGCTGGCGATGTTCAGCATGCCGTCCTGGATCGCCAGGCGTGGGCCGCGGGAGGTGTCGGCATAGAGGCCCGGATGCGCCTGCAGGAAGGCATGGGCCTCCGCCTTCGGGCGGCCCGAAAAGCCGTCGATGAAGTGGTGGCCATTGCGCTCCACGTGGTCCAGACCCAGCAGCGCGACCAGCGCCAGGTCCTGCTGCACGCAGACGCCGGCCAGCGTCGTCAGATCCTCGGCCGACATGAAGTAGCGGTCGCGGCCTTCCTCGGCATTCCAGGCGCGGCAGCGGGCGAGGTTCACCAGCGATCGCCAGACACCCTTGCAGGCCTTCGACGACACGCCCGCATAGCCCAGGGCGCGGCCGGTGACGAAGGCATCCAGCGGCCCGTCGCTTTCGTCGATGATGACGGGGCGCTCGGCGGCCAGCGCGCTCATGCTCGTCTCCAGCGCCCGGGCGCGTTTCACCGGCTGCTCGATATACAGGATGGAGGCGTTCAGCCGTGCCAACCGCGGTTCCGCCTGCATGGCGCGCCAGAGGGCCAGGGCGCCTTCCGCATCCTCATACTGCTCATTGCCGTCGAGACTGGCGTGATAGGGCGTCGCCTGCGCGTCCAAAACGGCGGCGATGCGCGACAGGCGGTCCACATCCGCCGCGATATTGCCGCCGACCTTCAGCTTCCAGTAGCGGTGGCCGTAGAAGCCGACGATCTCCTCCAGCGTCTCCGGCAGCCCGTCATTCACGCGGCTGTCCTGGTCGGCGGCGGTGATCGGGTCGACGAGGCCCACCGTATGCCGCGCATGCAGGCGTTGCAGCGGCACCTGCGCCGCCAGCATCCCCGCAAAATCGAAGCCGGCGAGGTCGGGCGCCACCGCATGCGGCACCATGCCGCCGATATTGGCGCGCATGCCGGTCCAGAAGGACAGGCCCTGCGCCTTCAGCAGTGCGTCCAGCATGGCGCGGTCCAGCAGCGCGCGGCCATAGCTGGCAACCAGCGGGTTCAATGCCTCCGCCGCCGCCGCCTTGGTCACGGCGGCGTAGCTATTGGCGAAATGGCCGAAAGCGGTGTCGGCGCCGGCGGCGCGCGTGGCCTCCGTCGCCAGTTCCAGCGCACGGCGCAGTTGCTGCTCGTTCTGCGCGTCGGACAGTTTCGGGTCCTTGTCGAACCACTTCGCCGCCAGCGTCTCCGCCGCCACACCCCAGGCCTCCTTGCCGTTCTCCAGCCGGATGCGCGCGCGCAGCACGGCCTGGCGGCCCTGCGTCACGGTGATGACACCGAAGCGGAAGGGCAGGCGCAGCGTGAAGGGCCACTCGAAACGCTCGGTTTCGAGCAGGGTGAAGCGGTGGCTCATGGTCAGATCCCCTGATTGCGGCCTGCGCGGCGCCGGCGCCTGAAAAGGGGATCCGGACTCAAGCCTCCAGGATTCCTCGCAGATAGCCGATGGCGCGCGCGGCGCTGGCGGCGCCATTCGGATGGTAGTCGAAAGGTTCCACCGCGCAGAAGCCATCATATCGCGTGTCGCGCAGCGCATCGCAGACCGGGCGGAATTCGTCCCCGCCCTGGCCGGGGCCCCGGCGGTTGCGGTCGTTCAGATGTACATGGGCGATCCAGCCGCCGGGGACGAAACGGCGCAGCAGCGCGGCCGCCGTCTCCTGCTCCCCATTCCCCACAGCGCTGACATCCACCATGGTCTTCAGCCCCGGCACATTGAGGCGGGAGACGATCTCCACCGCCTCCGCCACCGTGCGTGCCCAATTGGTCTGGCCGGCATCCAGCGGTTCCAGGCAATAGGTCAGCCCGTGTTCCGCCGCCCAGGCCCCGGCCCTGGCCATCGCCTCCTCCGCCCGCCCGGCATCACCGTCGGCGGCCACATGCCGCTGCTTCGGTGAGCCATGCACCAGCAGCGTCGCGCCGAGATCGGCGGCGAGGCCGATCAGCCGCTGCATCGCATCCAGCGTGCGCTGGCGCAGCGCCGCATCGGCGCTGGTGATGGAAAGCCCCGCCGGCGCCAACAGCAGCCAGTGGAGCGAGGTGATCGGCGCGCCTTCCTCCCGCGCGATGCGCCGCAATTCCGCGCGCTTCGCGGCGGGCAGCAGATGCGGTGCTTCCGCATCCAGGGTGAAGGGCGCGACTTCCAGCCCGTCATAGCCCAGCGCGGCGGCGAGCTTCGCCTGTTCCGCAAAGGCAAGATCCGCCACAACTTCGTTGCAAAGTGAGATGCGCGTCATGCCAGTGTTCCGAAATGCTGGCGCATTTCGGCCCTCAAACGCCGGGCGCCGCGCATCCGCGCGGCTTGGCTTCGCGCCACTGGGCGCGGCGGCCATTCGGCCGCTCGGCCGGCGAAAGACGCCGGCCGCAGGTCACACAGATGCACCATCAGTTCCACTTGTCCATTTCCACCAAACGCATCTCATGGGCGGATCGCCTTGCGGCGTCCAGTATGCGGAGCGGCAGCACCCCGCCTTCGTGAAGATCCGGCCCTTGAGAAATGCGTGTGGTCACGGCGCAGAGAAAGGCCTCGAGCTGCGCCGCCACCACGCCGACCGTATCGAGCGCCGCCGCGCCCAGATCCTCGGCCGGCACATGGTTCGGCAGCCAGGCGCCGCCCTGGGCGGGCAGGTGCTGGCCACGGCGCAGGCGCAGCGTCTCCGCCATGAAATCCACCTCCGCCACCGCATGGCTGCCGGCGAGACCGAGCAGCTTGCGCGTCTCCGCCCCCGGCACCACCGGATCGGCATGTTCCCCCGGCAGCACGCAGCCGGCCTCGATGAAGCCGGTGGCGCCGGAGGGGAAGCGCAACTGGATCAACGCCAGATCCTCCCGCCCCCGTCCCAGCGGATCGGACAGGGTGGCGAAGACGTGGGAGGGTGCCTCCCCGGCGATCCAGGGCAGCAGGTCGGCGAAATGCACCGCGTCGTTCAGCAGCGCGCCGGAATCGCCCCGGGCGCGCTTCAGCCCGGACATGCGCGCCGACAGGTGATGCAGCCGGCCGAAGCCGCCCGCCTGCGCCAGCGCCTGCACGGCCTGGGCCTTGGGGTGGAAGCGGAAGAACAGGCCGAGTTGCACGATGCGCCCCGACTGCTGCGCCAGGGCGTGCAGCGCGGCGGATTGTCCGGCCGTTTCGGTGGCGGGCTTTTCCAGGAACAGGTCCCGGCCGGCACGCAGCACGGCCTCCGCCAGGGGGCCGTGGGTGACGGGGGGCGTGGCGATGATGACGGCATCGCTCTCCGCCAGCGCCGCGTCAAACCCCTCCACGAAGCGGGTGCCGGCCGGGGCGGCGTCGCGCATCGCCGGGTCGGGTTCCAGCACCTGCACGGTGACGGAAGGCCCCAGCCGCGCCAGGGCGGCAAGGTGGATGCGCCCGAAGGCGCCGCAGCCGATCAGCAGGATCCGGGTCATGGTTCACAAGCTTGACCCATGCGGGGACCCGCGCAAGCCTCCTTGCATGTTCGATGTCCGCGCCGCGATCGAGGATGACCTGCCCCGCGCCACCGCGCTGTCCGCCCGTGTCGGCTGGAACCAGGTCGCCGCCGACTGGGCCTTTTTCCTGCACCAGGGCCAGGTCCGGGTGGTGGAGGATGGGGCGGAGGAGGCGCTGGCCGCCAGCGCCGCGCTGCTGCCCTATGGGCCGCGGCTGGCCTGGATTTCCATGGTGCTGGTGCGCCCCGACCAGCGGCGCCGGGGCCTGGCCAGCGCGCTGCTGCGCTGGGCGATGGATGCCCGCGGGCCGCAGATGGCCCTGGCGCTGGATGCGACCCCGGCCGGGCGCGCGGTCTACGGCCCCCTCGGCTTCGACGATTTTTTTCCGTTTGCCCGCTGGACCGTGCCGAGCCCTTTGCCGCGCCCGGCCGGCATCGAGGTGCGGCCCATGGTGGAGGCGGACTGGCCCGCCATCCTGGCGCAGGACCTCGCCGCCTTCGGCGCCCCGCGCGGCGCCCTGCTGCGCGATTTCGCGGCGCGCTGCCCCAATGCGGCCCTGGTCGCGCCGGGCGGCTTCGTGCTGGCGCGGGATGGGCTTCGCGGCCCGCAGATCGGCCCGCTGGTGGCCGAGGATGCCGCCACCGCCCTGGCTTTGCTGGCGGCGGCCCGGGATGCGCTGGGCGTCCCCGCCGTGGCGGACCTTCCGGATGCGGCCGGCGACCTCACCGCGCTGCTCGCCCAGCATGGCGGCGCGGCGCAGCGGCCCTTCACCCGCATGGTCTTCGGCACCCCTCCGCCCGGCCAGCCGGAAAAAAACTTTGTGCTGGCCGGGCCGGAGTTCGGTTGACGGCGGGTGCGAAGCGGTTTCACCATCCAGGTAACCGGTGGGTTACCCATCAAGAAAAGGGAACGGTTCAAGATGACGATCCAACGCAGGACGCTTCTGGCGGCGGGGGCCGCGACGCTGGCCGCGCCGTCGATCGTGCGGGCGCAAGGTGGCGGCTGGCGGCCGGACCGGCCCGTCACCGTCATCGTCCCCTGGGCCGCCGGCGGGTCCACCGACCAGATGGCGCGCATCGTGGCGGCGGAACTGGAAGCGGCGCTGGGCCAGCGCTTCGTCGTGGTGAACCAGCCCGGCGCCTCCGGCTCCATCGGCACGCGCAACGCGCTGGAAGCGGCGAAGGACGGCATGACCTGGGCGGCCGGCGCCGCCGTCGATGTCGGCTGCTACAAGGTGCTCGGCCTGCTGGACACGCAGTTGCAGGACTGGAACCTGTATTTCGCGGTGGCCAATGTGAATGTGCTGGTGGCCAATCCCGCCGCCGGCATCCGCGACTTCGGCGCGGCCATGGAGGCCTTCCGGGCGCGCGGGGCGAATACCGCGGTCGCCACAGCGGGCGTCTCCTCCGCCGGCCACAACATGATGGAGGCGATCCGCGCCGCCACCCAGGTGCAGTACCGCCACGCCACCTATGACGGCGGCAATCCGGCGATGATCGCGACGGTGGGCGGCGAGACGCCGCTCGGCGCCGTGCTGCTGGTGGAAGCCGCCGAGATGATCCGCGCCCGCCGGCTGATCCCGCTGGCGGTGCAGTCGGAACAGCCGGTGACGCTGCAGGGCGTCGGCGAGATTCCCTCCATCCGCCGCTGGCTCTCCGACATTCCCGCGCCGCTGAACTACTTCGGCATCTGGACGCCGAAGGGCGTGCCGGAGAACGTCATCACCACCATGAACCAGGTCTGGGCGGAGAAGATCGCCAATAGCCAGCGGCTGAAGGACTATTCCAACCAGCGCGCCGCCGTCTTCGCGCCGCTCTATGCCCAGAATGCCCATGACGAGGCCTGGAAGATGGTCCGCCAGACCGCCTGGCTGTATTTCGACGGCGGCAAGGCCCGCGTCAGCCCCGACACGCTGGGCATCGCCCGACTTTGAGCGAGGGGGCTGACGACAAGGCGCCGCTGCCGCCGAGGGTCGACCTCGCGACGGCGGCGGTGCTGCTGGCCCTGGGGCTGGGGGTGATGGCGCTGGCCTGGCGGATGCCGACCTTCGTCGAGCAATCCGGCACCGGCCTGACCGCGCCGGGCATCGTGCCCGGCTTCCATGCCATGGTGGTGGCGGTGCTCTCCGTGCTGCTCGGCCTGCGCGCCATAAGGCGCGGCGCGTTGAAGCCGGGCGGGGCGGAGCGCCCGGCCTGGGGCAAGGACGACGCGCGCCAGCTCGGCACGGCCGCGGCGCTGGGCATTCTCTATGCCGGGGTGCTGGTGGGCACGCTGCCCTTCTGGCTGGCCACCGCGCTGTTCGTCTTCGGCTTCACCGCCGCCTTCGAATGGCAGCTCGGCCCCACCGGCAGGCTGCGCCGGCTGATCGAGGCGGCGCTGCTCGGCCTGGCCACCGGCGGCGTGGTGACGCTGGTCTTCGAGCGGATTTTCCTGGTGCGACTGCCATGAGGACGACTTCCATGAGGATCGGCGTTTGAACAACCCGATCACGATGCTGGGCGACGGCTTCGCCCATGTCTTCGCCGGCGGTGCCGCCTTCCACGCCTTCTGGGCCGTGCTGATCGGCATCATCGTCGGCGCGTTGCCGGGCCTGACCGCCACCATGGGCGTGGCGCTGCTGACCACGCTGACCTTCACCATGGGGCCGCAGGTGGCCATGCTGGTGCTGGTCTGCGTCTATGTCGGCGCGATCTATGGCGGCAGCCGTTCCGCCATCCTGCTGAACATCCCGGGCACGCCGGCCTCCGCCGCCTCCACGCTCGATGGCTTTCCCCTGGCCAAGCAGGGGCTGGCGGGGCGGGCGATGGGCATCTCCACGCTGGGGTCCTGGTTCGGCACGCTGTTCGGCACGCTGATCCTGGCGATGTTCGCGCCCAGCTTCGGCGAATTCGCGCTGCAGTTCGGCAGCTATGAGATGTTCTGGGTGGCGCTGTTCGGCATCGTCATCGCCGGCAGCCTCTCGGGCGGCGATCCGCTGAAGGGCTATCTGGCGGGCTTCCTCGGCCTGCTGGTGGCGACCGTGGGGCAGGAGACCAACCACGCCTATCCCCGCTTCGCCTTCGGCAATCCGGACCTGGCCGGCGGGCTGGGCCTGCTGCCGGTGCTGGTCGGCGTCTTCGGCGTGGCGGAGGTGCTGAACGCCATGCGCGGCCCGGCCGCGCGCGCCGTCTCCGCAAAGATCGACAGCGTCATCCCGCGCATCCGCGACGTGACGCAGTATTGGCGCACCATCTTCCGCTCCGGCGCGCTCGGCACCTTCATCGGCGCCATGCCGGGGCTCGGCGAGGATATCGCCGCCTGGACCAGCTACGCCGCCGCCAAGCGCGCCTCGAAGGAAAAGGAGCTGTTCGGCAAGGGCAGCGTCGAGGGGCTGATGGCGGCGGAGACGGGCGAGAGCGCCTGCGTGCCGGGCGCCATCATCCCGGTGCTGACCCTCGCGGTGCCAGGCTCCGCGCCGGCTGCCGTGCTGATGGCGGCGATGATGATCCACGGGCTGAATCCGGGGCCGATGCTGGCCATCACCAACCCGGAATTCATCTACCAGATCGTCGCCATGCTGGTGGTCGCCGACATGGTGAAGCTGTTCTACGGGCTGGTGCTGGTGAAGCCGCTGCTCTGGGTGCTGCTGATCCCCCGCGCGCGGCTGATGCCCATCGTCTTCGTGCTGTGTACCGTGGGCGCCTTCGCCATCACCTCCCGCCTTTTCGACATCTGGGTGATGCTGGGGGCGGGGCTGGTCGGCTTCGTCCTGCGGGAGCTGCGCTTTCCGGTGGCGCCGCTGGTGCTGGGCATCGTGCTGGGCGACCTGCTGGACAAGAACCTGCTGCGCGGCCTGGTGCTGACGGGCGGCGACATTTCGCCCTTCTTCACCCGGCCGATCAGCATGGCACTGTGCGCGCTGACTTTGCTCGCGGTCCTCTGGGCCATTCCCGGGCTGATGCCCCGGCTGATGGGGGTGTTCCGGCGGCGGCCGGCCTGATCAGCAGGTGGCCCGCCGCCCTTCGGCAAAATCCAGCAGGCAGGCGGCGTAGCGCAGGGTGAAGCGCCAGTCGGCCCCCGCGCCATGGCCTTCCAGCCCCGCCGGCCGGTCCAGCAGCAGCAGCGCGCCGGTGCGCGGCGCCAGCCGGGCGAAGGCGGCGGCGCGGCCCGGTGGATCGGGCGCGTATTCATCCCCTGCGAAAGTGGCGATCGCGACGCGCGTGGTGGGTGCTCGGGCCGCGGTGATAACTCGGGACAGGTCGTCGAGGGCCCAGGCATGGGCGATGCTGCCGGTCGGCCCATGCGCCGCCGGGGCGATGGCGATCACCGCATCGGCGCGGCCCGGCGCATCCAGTGCCGCCAGCGCATCCCAGGCACCGCGCGACTGCCCGGCCGCGACCACCCGCGCATAGCCACGCGCCCGAAGCTCCGCGAGCGCTGCCCGCATGCGTTCGGCGCCCGCTGCTGTCTCATCCCTATCCGGGTCCCGATCCAGGCGCAGCACGTCGTAGCCGGCATTGTTGAAGGCCCGGGCATGCGGCTGCGGCTGGCTGCCGCGACTGTCGGCGCCGCCCGCCGCCCGCCCATGCGCCCAGAGATAGGCGCCCCGCGCCGCCTGCGGCCCTTGCCACAGGAAGCGCCCATCCGGCACCAGCGCCCAGCCCGGCCCACCGGCCAGGGGATCGGCGGGCGGAGTGGGGGCCGGGGCAGGCTCCGGCCCCAGCACATCCAGGTCCCGCGCATAGATGCGGCAGTTGCTGCCGCCATAGGCGGCACAATTGCCCAGCGCCCGCGCCTCCGTCGCAGCCAGGTCCGGCTCGATGGCGGAGGCCCAGCCCCAGGCGCCGTTCTCCGACAGGGCGAAGGCGCGCGGCGTCGCCTGCAACAGGAACCGGCGGTAATCCGCCCTGCCACCCTCCCCCACATGCGGCACCCGCGCCGAATCCAGCAAAGGCGGGGTCTGCGCATGGCCGTCCGCCCCGGCGATCGACGCCGAGGCGAGGAGGCTGAGCACGAAGCGGTGGGCCATCTTCAACATGCCGTGAAGTCATGGAACCAAAGGTCGATGCCCCTGTCCAGCGAGAATCATGCCGCGCTCCCTTGCCGTGGGGCGGCAGTACCGGCATCTTCCGCCCCCTTTCCGGACGATCTGCTCACGATTCCGTCCGACCGAATTCCAGGGGTTCTCCGATGCGCGTCAAGGACGTGAAGAAGGTCGTGCTCGCCTATTCCGGCGGTCTCGACACCAGCGTGATCCTGAAATGGTTGCAGACCACCTATCAGTGCGAGGTGGTGACCTTCACCGCCGACCTCGGCCAGGGGGAGGAGCTGGGCCCGGCGCGCGACAAGGCCCTGCTGCTCGGCATCAAGCCCGAGAACATCTTCATCGACGACCTGCGCGAGGAATTCGTGAAGGACTTCGTCTTCCCGATGTTCCGCGCCAATGCGCTGTATGAGGGCTGCTACCTGCTCGGCACCTCGATCGCCCGGCCGCTGATCTCCCAGCGCCAGATCCAGATCGCGGAGCAGGTCGGCGCCGATGCCGTGGCGCATGGCGCGACCGGCAAGGGCAACGACCAGGTCCGCTTCGAGATCGGCTATTACGCGCTGAAGCCCGATATCAAGATCATCGCCCCCTGGCGGGAATGGGAGCTGACCAGCCGCACCGCGCTGATCGCCTTCGCCGAGCAGCACCAGATTCCGATCGCCAAGGACAAGCGCGGCGAATCGCCGTTCAGCGTGGATGCGAACCTTCTGCACAGCAGCTCCGAGGGCAAAATCCTCGAGGAGCCCTGGGACGCGCCGGATGAGATGGTCTGGCAGCGCACCGTCAGCCCGATGGACGCGCCCGACAAGGTGACCGAAATCACCGTCGAGTTCGAGCGTGGCGATGCCGTCGGCATCAACGGGGAACGCATGTCCCCCGCCACGCTGCTGACCCGGCTGAACGCCCTCGGCAAGGAAAACGGCATCGGCCGGCTCGACCTGGTCGAGAACCGCTTCGTCGGCATGAAGTCCCGCGGCTGCTACGAGACGCCGGGCGGCACCATCCTGCACACGGCGCATCGCGCGATGGAATCCATCACGCTGGACCGCGAGGCCGCGCACCTCAAGGAAAGCCTGATGCCGCGCTATGCGGAGATCATCTACAACGGCTTCTGGTTCAGCCCGGAGCGGCGGATGCTTCAGGCGCTGATCGACGAAAGCCAGCACAGCGTCACCGGCACCGTCCGGCTGAAGCTCTACAAGGGCAACACCATCGTCACCGGCCGCCAGTCGCCCAACAGCCTGTATTCGATGAAGCATGTGACCTTCGAGGACGACCAGGGCGCCTACGACCAGTTCGACGCCCAGGGTTTCATCAAATTGAACGCGCTGCGGCTGCGGCTCGGCGCCATGGCCGGCCGGCGCGGCGGGGCGCTGTAGCGCCCGCAGGAGGCTTCCCCCCCCCCGCACTCCCTACCAGGAGCCTGAGGCTCCTGAGCCTGCCTTTGTCTGACGTCTTCGCCTTTGGGAATGGATGTGGGGGGCTTCAATCGCCCCGCGGGGCCTGCGCGCGGGACCATTCGCCTTGGTAGGCGCCAGTGGCGTCGTGTATGCATCTGCCTCAAGCAAGCCGTAGGTCGCGCCGCTGGGTTCACCATGCGGCGTGGCCGGATCGTCCGGAACCTTCGATGCCGCTCTCCTACGGACCGCCGGACGAGCCACTCGGCCGCGAATTGCTGCAGGTCGCGGATGCAGCGCGTGGGGTGATCGCGACGCTGGCCACGCTGAACGTCATCCCGCCGGATTTCCCGAAGGCCGCACTCCACGATCTCTGCACGGCGCTGGCCGCCTTGCCGGAAGGCACGGCGGAGAATTGCCGCCCGCAGCTCGAACTGGCCCGCAACGCTCTGCCGAAGCTCCGGCGAGAGCATTTCGGCATCGAGGGAGAAGGCGCCGCCACCACGCCCGACGATGCCGAGCAGCCCCGCTTCACCCGCGGCATGCTGCTCGATCAGCGGGTGAACGTGCTGCTGGCTGCCGTCACGACGGCACTTGACGAATACCGGGCGCAAGCCGGTATTGCCGTTGAGGATGCGCTGCAGCCCGACGATGTGGCGGTGCCCACGGCCACGGCCAGGCTTGCCGGTGTCGAGGCCCAGACCGAACAGGTGGTGGGCCGCCTGCGCCAGGGAGTGGGGCAACTCGACGCGCGTGGCGTATCCGCGATGGAGCCGGGCGATCTGCTGCGCCGGCGCCTGCGCGACAGCGAGAACCTTGCCCTGGCCGCTCGGTCCCAACTGCGGCAGCGGAGCACGGTCGCGCGCTGGTTCGAAGGCGTTTCCGCCGCCTTCCACCGGACCCCCGATCTGATCGAGGCCGCCGGCCGTGGGTTGAGCGCCTGTGCCAACGCCGCGGAACCCCTAGGCCGATGGCTGGTGGACTACCTGACCGAATGGGTCGGAACGACGGTGCGGCTGACGCGTGATCTGGGCGATGCCCTGCAGGAATCAGCGCGGCGCCTGCGGGAGGCCTCGCCTGCCCCGCCTGCACCGAGCCCGTCGCCACCGGAGTTGGATGCCCGGGACCTCGCCGAACTGGCGCGGGTTGGCTTGCCCGTGAGTGACGACAAGCTGCGGCAGGGTGGCCTTGTCATCGAGGCAACCGCTGCCTTCTCAGTCGAGAGCTTTACGCGCGCAGACGGCCCGTGGACCCGGGTCGCCCCCCGGATCACCGAGGCGCGCCTCGGCTCTCGTCGGGACGTCGTTGACCTAGCCCCGCTTGCCCGCCTCACCGCCCTGCAAAGCCTGGACCTTAGTGGTACCAGGGTCGCTGATCTGGCGCCGCTCGCCAACCTCAGCGCCCTGCAGAGCCTGGACCTGAGGGGCACCCGGGTCGCCGATCTGGTGCCGCTCTCCAGCCTCACCGCCCTGCAGAGCCTGGACCTGTATAGCACCCAGGTCGCCGATCTGGCGCCGCTCTACAGCCTCACCGCCCTGCAGAGCCTAAACCTGTCTAGCACCCAGGTCGCCGATCTGGCGCCGCTCTCCAGCCTCACCGCCCTGCAGAGCCTGAATCTGTGGAGTACCAAGGTCGCCGATCTGACGCCGCTCGCCAGCCTCACCGCCCTGCAAAGCCTGGAACTGTCTCGCACTGAGGTCGCCGATCTGGCGCCGCTCTCCAGCCTCACCGCCCTGCAGAGCCTGGAACTGTCTCACACCCAGGTCGCCGATCTGGCGCCGCTCTCCAGCCTCACCGCCCTGCAGAGCCTGAACCTGTCTACCACCAAGGTCGCCGATCTGGCGCCGCTCTCCAGCCTCACCGCCCTGCAGAGCCTGAACCTGTGGAGCACCCAGGTCGCCGATCTGGCGCCGCTCGCCAGCCTCACCGCCCTGCAGAGCCTGAACCTGTGGAGTACCCAGGTCGCCGATCTGGCGCCGCTCGCCAGCCTTACCGCCCTGCGGAGCATGGACCTGTCATTCACCCAGGTCGCCGACCTGACGCCCCTCGCCCGGCTCACCGCTCTGCTAAACCTGGACTTGGCATTCACCCAGGTCGCCGATCTTGCGCCGCTCGCCAGCCTCACCGCCCTGCGGAGCATGGACCTGCAGCACACTCAGGTCGCCGATCTGACGCCGCTCGCCAGCCTCACCGCCCTGCAGCGCCTGAACCTGGAGGGCACTCAGGTCGGACCCGCAGCGCGTGCTGCCTTCATCGCGGCACGGCGCGCGCGCGGCCTTTCCCCCGCTTCTGTCCGAATGAAGGCAGCGCAGCCATAGCGGAGGGCGGCTCCCCGCAGCCTTGACCGCACCGCGCATCACGCCGGACCGCGAGGCCTGCCACCTCAAGGACAGCCTGATGCCACGCTATGCGGAGATCATCTACAACGCCTTCTGGTTCAGCCTGGAACGGCGGATGCTGCAGGCGCTGATCGATGAGAGCCAAGCCAGCGTGACGGGCACCGCCCGGCTCAAGCTCTACAAGGGCAGCACCATTGTCACCGGCCGGCGCTCGGACAACAGCCTGTATTCGATGAAGCAAGTGACCTTCGAGGACGACCAAGTCGCCTACGACCAGTTCGACGCCCAGAGTTTTGTCAGATTGAACGCGCTGCGACTGCGGCTGGGCGCCATGGCCGGCCAGCGCGGCTGCATCCTCTAGAAAATAAGCCGAGTTCAAAAAAGGACGGATCCGCCACTGGGGAAGGCGTGACGACCGTGCCACACTAATCCGGGCCATGCTGAAGGGGCTGGCATGATCTTCGCGTCTTTCGAGTTTCTTTTTCTGTTCCTGCCGGTCTTCCTCGCCGCCTATATGCTGGCGCCGGGAAGCTGGCGGAATCCGCTGATCCTCGTCTTCTCCTGGGGATTCTACGCCTGGTGGCGGGTGGATTTCCTGGCGCTGCTGGTCGGCGTCACGGTCTTCACCTTCTTCATCGCGCTGGCCATCGAGCGTGCGGGCCATGGCTCGCGCCGGGCCGGATGGCTGACCGCGCTCGGCGTCGCTGGCGATATCGGCGTGCTGGCCTATTTCAAATACGCCAATTTCGGCGTGGACACCTTCAACGACCTGATGCGGATGATCGGCCATGCCCCGATGGGCTGGGCCGAGATCGTGCTGCCGGTCGGCCTTTCCTTCTACGTGCTGCAGGCGGTCAGCTACCTGATCGATGTCCGCCGCGGCACGGTGCAGCCGACGCACAACCTGGTCGACTATGCCGCCTACAAGGCGCTGTTCAGCCAGCTCATCGCCGGGCCGATCGTGCGCTATTCGGATGTCTCGGCCGATCTGCGGTCGCGCCGGCAGAGCCTCGCGCAATTCGGCGCGGGATCGCGGCAGTTCATGGTCGGCTTCGCCATGAAGGTGGTGCTGGCGGATACGCTGAGCCCGGTGGTGGATGCGGCCTTCGCCCTGCCGGCGCCGACCGCCGCCGATGCCTGGATCGCCGCCACCACCTACACTCTGCAGCTGTTCTTCGACTTCGCCGGCTATTCGCTGATGGCCATCGGCCTCGGCCGGATGATCGGCTTCCACTTTCCGCGCAACTTCGACGACCCCTATCTCGCCGGCTCCATCCAGTCCTTCTGGCAGCGCTGGCACATGACGCTGTCGAGCTTCCTGCGCGACTACCTCTACATCGCGCTCGGCGGCAACCGGCGCGGCGTGGCGCGAACCTATGTGAACCTGCTGCTGACCATGGCGATCGGCGGCTTCTGGCATGGGGCGAGCTGGAATTTCCTCATCTGGGGCATCTGGCATGGCGGACTGCTGGCGCTGCACCGGGCCTGGAGCACGCGCGGCCAGGGGGCGGCGCGGGCCGAGCGGTCGGACCGCCGGGCCGACGATCGTCGCGACGTCTTCCCGCAGCCCTTGCCCGATACGGTGGATCGGCGCAGCGGCGGCGACCGCCGCGCGGCGCGTCGGCCGATGCCCTGGCTGCTGGGCCATGCCCTGACGCTGCTCTGCGTCATGATCGGCTGGGTGATCTTCCGGGCCGCCGACCTCGCCGGCGCCATGACCATCTATGCCGGCATGCTGGGCCTGCAGGGCGCTGCCCTTTCCGATGCCCTGGCCTGGCACCTGACGCCGGACCGCGTCGCCACCTTCGTCATCGCCACCGGCTTCATCTACCTGCCGCTGGGTCTGGCCGCGCTGCGCCGCCGGGGGGCGCTGCCGCGCATCGACCAGGGCGGACTGGGCGGGGCCGTGGCGCGGCTGTGCTGGGCCGGCTGGCCGCTGGCCGCCTTCCTGCTCGCCATGGTGCTGCTCTACAGCCGCGCCGCCGTGCCCTTCCTGTATTTCCAGTTCTGAGGCGGCGCCGATGAACCCGACGGACCCCTCCACCGATCCCCGCCTGCGGCCCGCCTCCGCCACCCTTGGCGCGGCCATGGCCGCCATCCTGGCGCTGGGCCTCTGGCAGGGGGTCTCGGCGATGATGACACTGCAGGCGGCGCGGCGCCTGGCGCCTACCCTGAACGGGGAGGCCTTCCTCGGCGGCCGCACGGCGGCGGCGGTGAACCAGGTGATGGCGCAGGACCTGCCGGCCGATGGGCTGCTACGCGCCGCCGGCGGCGTGCTGCGCTGGAAGGTCTTCGGCTCCGGCGGCCCCACCGTGGCGCCGGGCTGCGACAACTGGCTGTTCCTGACGGAGGAACTGCGCCCCTGGGGCACTGAGGGCCAGGCCGCCATGGCCGAACGCGCGCGGCTGCTGACCCGCGTCGCGGCGCTGCTCGCCGCGCAGGATATCGCGCTGCGGGTGGTGCCGGTGCCGGACAAGGCGCGGGCCGTGGCGCCGATGCTCTGCGGCGCCCCCTATGCCGCCGAATCCGCCGCGCGGGGCGAGGCCTTCCGCCGGATGCTGGAGGGCACGGGGCTGGCCGTCATCGACCTGGACCCTGTGCTGGTGCCGGACGGCGCAGCGCTGTTCTACCGCACCGACACCCATTGGAACCAGGAAGGCGCCCGCCGCGCCGCCCAGGCCGTCGCCGCCGCCGCGCCCGAGGATCTGACCCGGGAAGCCCGCTTCCGCACCGACCGCGCGGCGGAGGAAACCCCCTGGATCGGTGACCTGCTGCGGCTGATGAGCCTGGACCGTGTCTCGGACACCTGGCGGCCGCGCGCCGACCGGCAGTTCGTCGAAACGACGGAGGCGCTGGAGGCAGAGGAAGCCTCCATCCTTGATGACCTGCCGGTGGCGGAGGTGGTGCTGATCGGCAGTTCCTTCTCCCGCAACGCCAATTTCGACGGAGCGCTGCAACAGGCGCTGTCGGCCCCGGTCGGCAATCTCAGCCAGGCAGGCGGCGGCTTCGCCGGGGCGGCGAAGGACTTCTTCGGCAGCGCCGCCTGGCGGGAAACGCCGCCCCGGCTGGTGATCTGGGAATTTCCGGAACGCGTGCTGAACCAGCCGCTGAACGCGGATGACCGGGCGCTGGCAGCGTGGCTGGAGGCGCAGGGGCGGTAGGCCAACATCCGACCTGCGACCTGCAAGGCAGGCCGAGGCCGCGAATGCGGTGAAAAGACCGAGAGGGGCGTTGCCCCTCTCAGACTCTCCCCACCAAGGGTCAGTGGACCCTTGGAACCCCGGGATCAGGCGGCCTTGGCGGCGGACAAGGCCTTCCAGACGATTTCGGGTGTGGCGGGCATGTCGATATGCGTGACGCCGGCACCGGACAGGGCATCGACCAGCGCATTCATCGCCGCCGGCGGCGACCCCACCGCGCCGGCCTCGCCCGCACCCTTCACGCCCAGCGGATTGGTCTCGCAGGTCACCTCGATCAGGTCGACATCGATATCCGGCAGGTCCTCCGCCCGCGGCAGGGCGTAGTCCATGAAGGAGGCCGACAGAAGCTGGCCGGAGCCGTTGTCGTAGCTGGTCCGCTCATGCAGCGCCTGGCCAATGCCCTGGGCCACGCCGCCATGCACCTGGCCGCGCACGATCAGCGGGTTCAGCGCATGGCCCACATCGTCCACCACGATGTAGCGCGGCACGGTGACGATGCCCGTCTCCGGGTCCACCTCCACCTCCGCCACATGGCAGCCATTGGGGAAGGTGTGGCTGTCGATATTCGCCGTCTCCATCGCATCCAACAGGATCGCGCTTTCGCCGGAGGCCACGCGCTTCCGCTGAATCGCGGCGAGGTCGAGGATGCCGACGCCGCGATCGGTGCCCGCCACCTCGAACCGCCCCCCGGTGGCGGAGAATTCGATATCGGCGACGGAGGTCTCAAGCTGCTCGGCCGCCGCCTGCTTGCCCTTCTCCACCACGCTGGCGGTGGTGACGAGAATCGCCTGGCCCTCGGAATACAGGCTGCGCGCGCCGCCGGTGCCGCCGCCGGAGGGCAGCGTCTCGCTATCGCCCTGCCGTACCCGGATCTTGTCGATCGGAATGCCCAGCTCGTGGCTGGTCATCATGGCATAGGCGGTTTCGTGGCCCTGGCCGGTGGATTGCGTGCCGACATAGAGGTCGACAAAGCCGTCATCGGCGAAGACGACCTTGGCATTCTCCGTCGCCGCGCCGCCGGTGGCCTCCAGGTAATAGGCGAGGCCGATGCCGCGCTGCTTGCCGCGCCGGGCGGCTTCCGCGCGCCGGGCCGGGAAGCCCTCCCAGTCGATCTTGGCCAGCGCCGCATCCATCAACTGGCCAAAATCGCCGCTGTCGTAGCGCTGGCCCATGGCGGAGAGCCAGGGCATGGCGTCCTGCTTCACCATGTTGCGGCGGCGCAGCTCGATGCGGTCGATGCCGATCTCGCGCGCAGCGGCGTCGATCAGGCGCTCCACCAGGTAGTTGCTCTCCGGCCGTCCGGCGCCGCGATAGGCGTCCACGGGCACGGTATTGGTCAGCACGCCGATGAC
Source organism: Falsiroseomonas oleicola (assembly GCF_019029495.1). Lineage (GTDB taxonomy): Bacteria > Pseudomonadota > Alphaproteobacteria > Acetobacterales > Acetobacteraceae > Falsiroseomonas > Falsiroseomonas oleicola. The sequence continues at coordinate 543,819 of NZ_JAERQM010000003.1, read as the reverse complement.
ATGGGCGTGGATCGCCTCGAAGCCGTAGACGCTGGCCAGCACCTTGGTGCCGGCGCCGGTCGGGATGAAGGGTGCGAAGGTGGAGAGATAGGCGCCCATGCCCGCATAATTGCGCGTGCGCATGGCCAGGAATTTGCCCTCGGCATCCGTCGCGAGTTCACCCAGCGTGATGTTGTCGCGGCCATGCGTGTCCGAGAGAAAAGCCTCGCTGCGGTCGCTGGCCCATTTCACCGGCCGGCCCACCTGGCGCGCCGCGAAGGCCACCAGCACATGCTCGGGGTAGAGAAAAATCTTCATCCCGAAGCCGCCGCCGACATCCGGCGTCACCACCCGGACATTCTCCGCCGGGATGTTGAAGATGCTGCCGGAGAGGATGTTCTTCAGCAGCCAGGAGCCCTGGGTATTGGTGTGCAGGGTCAGCCTGTCACCCTCCCACCCCGCCACCGCCGCGCGGGCTTCCATGCTGGCGACGACGACGCGGTTGTTGACCACGGTCAGGCGGGTGACATGGGCGGCGCGGGCGAAGGCGGCATCCGCCTTGGCCTTGTCCCCGGCTTCCCAGTCGAAGACCACATTGTTGGCGACATCCGGCCAGACCAGGGGCTGGCCCGGCTCCCAGGCCGTGGCGAGGTCGGTCGCGGCGGGCAGGGCGTCGTACTCCACCTCCACCGCCTCGGCGCCGTCGCGTGCAGCCTGGGGGGTTTCGGCGACGATGAAGGCGACCGGGTCGCCGACATGGCGCACCACGCCATCGGCCAGGGCCGGGCGCGGGGTATTGCCGCGCGGGCTGCCGTCGCGGTTCTTCATCGGGATCAGGCAAGGCAACTCGCCGATGCCGGCGGCCTTGAGGTCGGCGGCCGTGATCACCGCCAGCACGCCCGGCACGGCGAGCGCGGCGGAAGTGTCGATCTTCGTGATGGTGGCATGCGCCTGCGGGCTGCGCAGCACGATACCATGCGCCTGCCCGGCCATGGCGAGGTCATCCGTGTACTGGCCCCGGCCGGTCAGCAGCCGAGGGTCCTCGACCCGTCGCACCGACTGGCTCAATCCGAACTTCGCCATGGCGTCACATCCCCGCTTGGTTCCGATGAGTATCTGCTGTCCTGGGGGCGTCCGTGAAGGGGGGTCGCGCAGTTGCGACCCCCGCCCCTTCTACTCCGCCGGCGCCGGCCTGGCCGTCTCGCCCCCGAAGCGCCGCTTCACCCCTTCCCGCATCGACTGGAACACCACGTAGAGCATCGGGATGATGAAGATGCCGATCAGCGAGGCCGCGATCATGCCGCCAAACACCGGCGTACCCACCGCGCGGCGGGAGGCACTGGCGGCGCCGGAGGCGATCACCAGCGGCACCAGCCCCAGGATGAAGGCCACCGAGGTCATGATGACGGCCCGGAAACGCAGCCTTGCGCCCATGACCGCCGCCTCCCGGATCGGCATCCCCGCCTCCCGCCTTTCCTTGGCGAATTCGACGATCAGGATGCCGTTCTTGGCGGCAAGCGCGATCAGCACCACCAGCCCGACCTGCGCATAGACATCGAGCGACAGGCCGGCGAGCACGATGGCCCCGAAGGACCCCAGCGCGCCGACCGAGATCGACAGCAGCACCGGGATCGGGATCACCCAGCTTTCATACAGCGCGACCAGGAACAGGTAGGCGAACAACAGGGCCAGCGCCATGATGACGCCGGTCTGGCCGCTCGCCTGCTTTTCCTGGAAGGCGGTGCCGGTCCATTCATAGCCATAGCCGGCCGGCAGCGCGGTCTCCGACAAGGCCTCCATCGCCGCCAGCGCATCGCCGGAGGAAATCCCCGGCCGCGGCGAACCGCCGATGCGCACCGACCGCACATTGTTGTAGCGGTTGATGGTCTGCGGCCCGAGCACGATGCGGATATCGGCGATGGAGCGCAGCGGCACCATCTCCCCGGCGCTGTTGCGCACATGGATGCGCCACAGGTCGGGAATGTCGTCGCGATCCGTCGCCTCGCCCTGGATGTTCACCTGCCAGGACCGGCCATACAGGTTGAAGTCGTTGACGTAGAAGCCGCCCAGCGTGGTCTGAAGCGCGTTGAAGATGTCGCTGATGCGGATGCCCAGCGCCTGCGCCTTGTCGCGGTCCACATCCAGGAACAGCGACGGGGTATTGGCGGTGAAGGTGGAGAACACCGCCGTCAGCCGCGGGTCCTGGTTCGCCGCCGCCGACAGGCCCTGCATGGCGGAGAACATTTCCTCCGGCGGGCGGCCTTCCAGGTTCTGCATCTGGTATTCGAAGCCGCCGCCCGTACCCAGCCCGATGATCGGCGGGATGTTGAAGGCGAAGGTATTCGCCGTGCGGATCTGCTGCGTCGCGCCGAAGACCTGGCCGATGGCGGCGAAGACGCTTTCCTGGGCCGAGCCGCGATCCGCGAAGGGCTTCATCCGCACCACGATGAAGGCGGCGTTGGATTGCGACCCGCCATCGATCAGGCTGAAGCCGACGATGGACAGCACGCGCTCCACCCCCGGCACCGGGGCGATGATCGCCTCCGCCTGTTCCACCGCCGCGCGGGTGCGCGACAGGCTGGCACCGGCGGGAAGCTGCATCTGCACGAAGAAGGCGCCCTGGTCTTCCTCCGGCAGGAAGCCCTGCGGCGTGCGGCTGCCCAGGAACAGGATGCCGCCGGCCGCCACCGCCACCAGCACCAGCGACAGGATGGAAAAGCGCACCAGGCGCGCGACGATATTGCCGTACTTGTCCCGCACCCAGTCGATGCCGCGCATCACCGCCGCCAGGAAGCCCTTGCGAGGCCCATGGCCGACCGGATGCGGCCGCAGGAACATCGCGCAGAGCGCGGGCGACAGGGTCAGCGCGTTGAAGGCGGAGATCACCATGGCGACGGAGATCGTCACCGCGAACTGGCTGAACAGCACGCCGGACAGGCCCGGAATGAAGCCCACCGGCACGAAGACGGACAGCAGCACCAGGGTGATGGCGATGATCGGCGCCGTGATTTCCCGCATCGCCTGCTTGGTCGCGTCCTGGGGCGACATCTCCGGGTTCTCGGACATCACCCGCTCGACATTCTCCACCACCACGATGGCGTCATCGACGACGATGCCGATGGCCAGCACCATGGCCAGCAGCGACACGGTATTGGCCGAGAAGCCCAGCAGCAGCAGCACCGCGAAGGTGCCGATCAGGCTGACCGGCACGGCAATGGTCGGGATGACGGTGGCACGGAAACTGCCGAGGAACAGCAGCACCACCAGCACCACCAGCACGAAGGCCTCCAGCAGCGTCTTGATGACCTCGTAGATCGTGTCCACGACGAAGGTGGAGGTGTCGTAGAAGACCGAGGTCTGCATCCCCTCCGGGAAGCGCCGCGACATTTCCTCCAGCACCGCGCCGAGGTTGGAGGCGGCGGTGACGGCATTGGCGCCGGGCGAGAGATAGGTGGCCAGGGTGATCGCCGGGCGGCCGTTCAGCCGGCTTTCCATGTCGATCCGCGCCGCGCCGAGTTCCACCCGCGCGACATCGCGCAGCCGCAGCAGCGACCCTTCGGCATTGGCGCGGATGACGATATCGCCGAATTCCTCCGCCGTGGTCAGGCGGCCCTGGGTCTGGAGGTTGATCTGGTATTGCTGGTCGTCCGAGATCGGCTGCGCGCCGATGCGCCCCACCGCCGCCTGCACGTTCTGCGCCTGGATCGCCGCGATCACATCGGCCGGCGTCAGGTTCAGGCTGATCAGCCGGTCCTGCTCGAACCAGATGCGCATGGAATAGTCGCGCGCGCCGAACAACTGCGCCGAGCCGATGCCCGGCGTGCGCGCCAGCCGGTCCAGCATGTTGATGGTGACGTAGTTGGAGATGAACAGCGCATCGTGCTCGGGATTGGTCGAGGTGATGGTGATGAACTGCAACACCGCCGAAGACTGCTTGCGCACCGTGACGCCGGAGCGCTGCACCTCCGAGGGCAGCCGGGCCAGAGCCGATTGCACGCGGTTGTTGACGTTGACCGTGGCGATATCCGGGTCGGTGCCCAGGGCGAAGGAGACGGAGAGCGAGTAGCTGCCGTCATCGGCGCTGTTGGAGGACATGTAGATCATGCCCTCCACGCCATTCACCGCGCTTTCGATCACCTGCGCCACCGTCGATTCCACCACGGCGGCGGAGGCGCCGCCGTAATTGGTGGTGACCGAGACCTGCGGCGGCACGATATCCGGGAACTGCGCCACGGGGATGCGCAGCATCGCCAGCGCACCCGCAAGGGTCAGTAGAATGGACAGCACGATCGCCAGCCGGGGGCGATCGACGAAGACGGCGGAGATCATGGCGGATCAGCCCTGCCGGCCGGCGGGTGCGGCACCCGGCGCGCGGATCGGCGCCGTCGCAGGGCCGGGCTGCACCGCCTGACCGGGGCGGACGCGCTGCACGCCTTCCACCACCACCCTCTCCCCGGTCTCCAGCCCCGATTCCACCACCACCTGGTCGGCAATGCTGCGGCCGAGCACGAGCGGGCGGCGCGCCGGCTTGTTCTCCGCATCCAGCACCCAGACGTAGTTGCCCGCCTGGTCCTGCAGCACGGCGCTGCGCGGGATGACCACCGCCTGCACCGGCTCCGCCCCCTCGACGGTGACGTTCACGAACATGCCGTCGATCAATTCCCGGTCCACGCTGCCGTCGCTGTTATTGGCGCCGCGCGGCGGGTTGGGGATCAGGGCGCGGACCAGCACCGTGTCGGTGTTGCGGTCCACCTGGGTGTCGATGAAGTCGATACGGCCGACCTGGTTGTAGATCTGGCCCGTCACCAGGCGGATGCGCACCCGGGTCGCCTCGGCGCCGCCACGGCTGGCATAGCGGTCGCGCAGCTCCGTCCCGGTGCGCAGATTGACGCGGAAGGCGACGCGCATCGGGTCCTGGCTGACCACGGTGGCCAGCGGGTCCGTGCTCGGCCCGACCACGGCGCCGACCGAGAAGGTGGCGCGGCCGACCTTGCCGGCGAAGGGGGTGGCAATGTCGGTATAGCCGAGGTTGATCTCCGCCACGCGAAGCTGCGCCTGGGCGCCGAGCAGCGTCGCCTGGGCGGTGCGCTGCGCGGCGGTCGCATTCTCGACATTCACCTGCGTGCCGGCGGAGCTGCGCACCAGGTCGCGCGCGCGGGCCAGGGCGCTGTTCGCGTTCTGCAATTCCGCCTCGGCGGAGGCGACGGTGGCGCGGGCGCGCGCGACCTCCGCCTCGAAGGGCGGGCGTTCCAGGCGGAACAGCACCTGGCCGGCCGTGACCTCCTGCCCCTCGCGGAACGGGCGTTCCTGGAGGAAGCCGGTGACGCGGGCGCGGAGATCCACACGGTCCTGCGCCTCCACCCGCCCGACGAATTCCGTGCTTTCGGTCACGGGGCGGCGTTCCACCGCCAGCACGCCGACGGCGGGCGGCCCCTGTGGGCCGAATTGCGCCAGGGCCGGCGGGGCGGAGAGGACAAGGCCGACAGCCAGCAGCGCCACCGCGCGCGGCAGCCTCAAGGGCAAAAAGGCCGCGCGATGCGCGGCCGGGGCGAGGAACGTCATGGGTGCAATCCGCTATTTGGACCGCACCCAATCCTATTCCGACGTCTTGCGTCAAGTTTCCCGAAGGTTACGCCGCGTTGGCCCGCCTTGCCTCGAAGGCGGTGATCTCCGATTCGAGCGTCAGGGTCAGGCCGATCTCGTCCAGCCCGCGCAACAGACAGTCGCGGGCGAAGCCCGGAACGGTGAAGGGATGCGTGGAACCATCCGGCGCGGTCAGTATCTGCGCCTGGAGGTCAACCGAAAGTGTTGTGCCCGGCGCGGCAGCAACGGCCTGGCGCAACCCCGCCACCACCGACTCCGGCAGCCGCACTGGCAGCAGCCCGTTCTTCAGGCTGTTGGAGAAGAAGATGTCGCCAAAACTCTCCGCCACCACGCAGCGGAAGCCCATGGCGAGCAGCGCATAGACCGCCGCCTCCCGCGACGACCCCACGCCGAAATTGCGCCCGGCCACCAGGATGCCGGCCTTGTCGAAGGGCGGCCGGTTCAGGATGAAGTCGGGCCGCTTCGCCCCCTCCGGCGTGAATCGCTGGTCGTGGAAGCCGTAGTCCACATAGCGCGCATCCCGCGGGCGCCGCATGAAGCGGGCCGGCATGATCTGGTCGGTGTCGACATTGGCCATGTCGAGCGGCGCGGCGACGGCGGTAAGCTGGGTGAAGGGTTCCATCAGAGGGCACTCACCAGACGTCCCGCCACGGCCGAGGCGGCGGCCGAGGCCGGGGAGACCAGATGCGTCCGCGCGCCCCGCCCCTGGCGGCCCGCGAAATTGCGGTTGGAGGTGGAGGCGCAGCGCTCCCCCTCCCCCACCGTCTCCCCATGCATGGAGACGCAGAGCGCGCAGGAGCTTTCCTCCCACCGCGCACCGGCCTCCTTGAAGATCCGGTCCAGCCCCTCCGCCTCCGCCGCCCGCTTGACGCGGGAGGAGCCGGGGGAGACCAGCATGGGCACGGCGATGCGGCGGCCGCGCAGCACGGCGGCGGCATCCCGCAGATCCTCGATCCGGGCATTGGTGCAGGAGCCGAGGAAGACGCGGTCCAGCGCCACATCGGCCATCGCCTCCCCACCCCGCAGGCCCATATAGTCCAGGCTGCGCGCCCAGGCTTTTTGCCGGGCCTCGTCCGGTGCCTCCTCGGCGCGGGGGACGCGGCCGGAGAGGGGCACCGCCTCCTCCGGGCTGGTGCCCCAGGTGGCCATGGGGCGGATGTTTGCGGCGTCCAGCGTCACCTCGGAGTCGAAGCGGGCGTCCGGGTCGCTGAACAGGCGGTCCCAGGCGGGATCGCGCTGCGCGGGCGCATAGGGACGGCCGGCGAGCCAGGCGGCGGTCACGGCATCGGGGGCCACCATGCCGGTCCGCGCGCCGGCCTCGATCGCCATGTTGCACAGCGTCAGCCGGGCTTCCACGGACAGCGCGCGCACCGCGGTTCCGGCAAATTCGATCGCGCCGCCCAACCCGCCACCGGTGCCGATATGGGCGATCAGGGCCAGCGCCATGTCCTTGGAGGTGCTGCCAGCGGGAAGCTCGCCGTCAAAGCTGCAGCGGATCTGCTTTGGCGGGGACTGCCAGATGGTCTGGGTGGCCAGCACATGTGCCACCTCGCTGGCGCCGATGCCGAAGGCCAGCGCGCCGAGCGCGCCATGCGTCGAGGTATGGCTGTCGCCGCAGACCACCGTCATCCCCGGCAGGGTCAGCCCCTGCTCCGGCCCGGCGACATGCACGATGCCCTGGTCGGGGTCCGCCAGCTCGAAGGCGCGAATCCGGTTGGCGCGGGCATTTTCTTCAAATGTCTCGATGATTCCCCGGATTTCCGGGTCCTTCACCTCCGGCGTGCTGCGGCCCACGGTGGGCGCGTAGTGGTCGCCGAAGCCGAAGGTCAGGTCGGGCCGGCGCACCGCCAGGCCGCGCGCCTTCAGCATGTTGAAGGCATGAAAGCTGCCCTCGTGGAAATAGTGGCGGTCCACATAGAGCAAGGCGAGGCCGTCATCGCGGGCTTGCACAACATGTGCATCCCAGATCTTTTGGAAGAGCGTCTGTCCCATGGGCGGACACTGCCGCCGGCTTGGCGGAACGGCAAGACCCGGGCAGGTTCTTTCCATGTGGAACACGCCCCCCGCCGCCCTCACCCCGACCCTTCTCTCCCGCCTGCCCGATGCCCAGCGCCGGCCGCGCCGCAGCGCCTGGGCCGATGCGAATCGGGACGGTGCGCCGGTGGACAGCTTCCTGGAAGGCCCCTGCTTCGACGGCGCGGGCAACCTGTTCTGCACCGACATCCCACATGGCCGCGTCTTCCGCGTCTCCGGCAGCCATTGGGAGGCGGTGGCGGAATATGAGGGCTGGCCGAACGGCCTGGCCGCGCGCGGCGATGACGAATTGCTGGTCGCCGACTACCGCCACGGCGTGCTGACCCTCGACCCACGCAGCGGCGCCATGACGGCGGTGGCGGAGAATATCAACAGCGAGGGCTTTCGCGGCATCAACGACCTGATCCTGCATCCGGATGGTTCGATCCTGCTGACCGACCAGGGCCAGACCGGGCTGCAGGACCCCAGCGGCCGGGTCTGGCGGCTGCATCCGGATGGGCGGATGGACCGGCTGATCTCCAACGGGCCGAGCCCCAACGGCCTGGTGCTGAACCGCGCCGGCACGCATCTGCTGGTGGCCATGACCCGGTCCTGCGAGGTCTGGCGCTTCGCCCTGCGGCCGGATGCGGTGGTGGCCAAGGCGAACCTGTTCTTCCGCGTGCCCGCCGGCACCTCCGGCCCCGATGGCATGGCGGTGGATGCGCATGACCGGCTGTTCGTCGCCAATCCCGGCCATGGCCAGGTCTGGGTGGTGGACCCGCATGGCCTGGCGACGCACCGGGTGGACTGCTCCGCCTTCGGCCGCATGCCGACCAACTGCGCCTTCGCGCCGGATGGACGGACGCTGGTGATTACCGAAAGCCAGTCGGGCAGCCTGCTGGCGGTGGAGATTCCCGCGCCGTGACGCTGTTCCACTGCCACATCGCCATGTCGCTGGATGGCATGATCGCCCGCGCGGATGGCGGCGTGGACTGGCTGGAACAGGGCGCGCCGCCGCCCGAGGCCTTCGGCTTCACCGCCTTCTACGACCGGGTCGAGACCATCCTGATGGGCCGCACCACCTATGAGGCGGCGCGGCGCATGGGCGAATGGCCCTATGCCGGCAAGCCGGTGCTGGTGGTGACCAGCCGCCCCCTGGCCGACGCCCCGCCCGGCGTCGAGACCCGCCCCGGTGACCTGCCGGCGCTGGTCGCGGAGCTGCGCCAGCGCGGCCTCGGCCTGGTCTGGGTGGAGGGCGGCGGGCAGTTGCTGCGCGGCATGCTCGCCATCGGCGCGCTGGACCGGCTGGAGATGGCGGTGATCCCGGTGGTGCTCGGCGACGGCATTCCGCTGTTTCCGCCCGGCACGCCGGAGACAAGGCTGGCGCTGCGCCATCACGCGGCGGTCGGCGACGCCCTGCATCTGATCTACGAACCGGCCCGGTGACAAAGCCTGCTTGACCTGGGCGGGGCAGCGGCGCCAATGATACGCCACAAACAGAACGTCGTTCTATCCAACGGAACGACACGAGAGGAACGCCGATGAACATCGCCCGCCGCGCCCTGCTCGCCGCCCCTGCTCTGCTGGCCCTGCCGGCCCGCGCGCAGGGCACCTGGCCCGACCGGCCCATCCGCATGGTGCTGCCCTATGCCGCCGGCGGCGCCACCGATGTCATCGGCCGGCTGGTGGCGGACCGGCTGTCGCAGCGCCTGCCGCAGCGGGTGGTGATGGAAAACCGCACCGGCGCGGGCGGGGCGATCGGCAGCTCCTTCGTCGCCAAGGCGCCGGGCGATGGTCACACGCTGCTGTTCCACAATATCGGCCATGCCGTGACCAAGGCCATCTACCCGCAGCTGGACTACGACCCGGCCGCCGACCTGAAACCCGTCAGCATCGTGGCGGAAAGCCCGATGGTGCTGCTGGTGCCCCCCAATTCCCCGCACCGGACGCTGGCCGATCTCGTCGCCTTCGCCCGCGCCAATCCGGACAAGCTGGGCTATGGCAGCACCGGCGGTGGCGGCGCGCTGCAGCTGGTCAGCCTGCTGTTCCTGCGGGAGGCGGGGATCAAGATGACCGAGATCCCCTATCGCGGCGGCGCCCCGGCGGCGCTCGACCTCGCCTCCGGCACGCTGGACATGCTGTATGATGCGGGGCTGACCGGCTTCGGCCTGGCGCGGGGGGAACGGGCGCGGGCCCTGGCGATTTCCGGCCCCAGCCGCAGCCCGGTGATGCCGGATGTGCCGACCATGGCCGAATCCGGCTTCCCCGGCGCCACCTTCATGGTCTGGCAGGCCATCCTAGCCCCCGCCACCACGCCGGACCCGCTGGTCGCCCGCATCCAGACGGAGGTCGCGGCGGTGCTGGCCGAGCCCACCACCCGCGCCCGGCTGCTGGAACTCGGCGCCGAGCGGCTGGTGGGCAACGGCCCCGCCGAGGCCCAGGCCTTCGTCACCGCCGAGATGGCGAAATGGGCGGTGATCCTGCGCGAGGCCGGGGTCCGCGCCGGGTGAACCAAGTCGCCGAACCGAAGGATGGCGTGGCGGCGGTGGACCGCGCGCTCGCCATCCTCGGCGCCTTCCGCCCCGGCGATGCCAGCCTGTCCCTGGCGGAGCTGGCGGCGCGCACGGGCCTCTACAAATCCACCATCCTGCGGCTGCTCGCCTCCCTGGAACGCGGCCGCTGCGCCGCGCGGCTGGCGGATGGGCGCTGGGCGCTGGGGCCGATGCTGTTCCACTGGGGCGCGCTGCACGCCCGGGCGCAACCGGTGGAGGCGCATCTGCCGCCCACCCTCACCGCTTTGGCGCAGCGCAGCGGGGAAACCGCCAGCTTCTGGGTACGCCACGCCACCCAGCGCCTGTGTCTCGCCCGCGTCCGCAGCCCCAACCGCATCGGCGACGACCTGGCAGTGGGCGACCTGATCCCGCTGCCAGCCGGCGCCGGCGGCCGGGTGCTGACCGCCGCCGATCCGCGCGGCCTCGGCGTCGTCGCCACCTATGGGGAGCGCAACCCGGATACCGCGGCCATCGCCGCGCCGGTCTTCGGCCCCAGCGGGGTGCTGGCCGGGGCGCTCAGCCTCTCCGGCCCCAAATCCCGCATCCAGGCGCAATCCGAAGCGCATCTTGCGACGATGGCGGAAGCCGCGTCCGATCTCACCCGACGACTCGGCGGCGACCTGCCGCACCCCACCGGAGGCCTTGCATGACCAGCCCGACACCCCTCGCCGGGATCCGCGTGCTCGAATTCACCCATATGGTCATGGGGCCGACGGTGGGCATGACGCTGGCCGATCTGGGGGCGGAGGTCATCAAGGTGGAACCCGCGCCGGAGGGCGACAGCACCCGCCGCCTGGGTGGTTCGGGTGCCGGCTTCTACGCCGCCTTCGGCCGTGGCCGGCGCAGCCTGTGCCTCGACCTGAAGAAGCCGGAGGGCCTGGCGCTGGTCCAGAAACTGGCGGCCAAGGCGGATGTGCTGATCGAGAATTTCCGGCCCGGCGCCATGACCAAGCTCGGCCTCGGTTTTCCTGAATTGTCCGCCATCAATCCGGGGCTGGTCTATTGCTCCTGCAAGGGCTTTCTACCCGGCCCCTATGAGCATCGCACGGCGCTGGACGAGGTCGTGCAGATGATGGGCGGGCTGGCCTATATGACCGGGCTGGAGGGGCGGCCGCTGCGCGCCGGGTCCTCCGTCATCGACATCATGGGCGGGCTGTCCGGCGTCATCGGCATCCTGGCCGCGATCACGGAGCGCCAGCGCACCGGCCTCGGCGGCGAGATCCAGGCCGGGCTGTTCGAGACGGTGGCCCTGCTGATGGCCCAGCACATGGCGCAGACGAAGATCACGGGGCAGGAGCCGCCGCCCATGTCCGTCCGCCGCCCCGCCTGGCCGGTCTACGACATCTTTGGCACCTCCGACGGCGGGCAGGTCTTTGTGGGTGTGGTGACGGATACGCAGTGGCCGGCCTTCTGCACGGCCTTCGGGCTGGAGGACCTCGCCAATGATCCGACGCTCAGCAACAAGAAGCAGCGCGCCGATGCCCGCGACCGCACCATCCCGCGCATCGCCCAGGCGCTGCTGGCCTATACCAAGCCCGAATTGATGGCGAAGTGCGAGGCGCTGGGTCTGCCCTTCGCGCCCATCGGCAAGCCAGCGGAGCTGTTCGACGACCCGCATCTGCTGGGCTCCGGCGGGCTGGTGCCGCTGCACCTGCCGGACGGCACGCCCATCGACCTGCCCGCTTTGCCCGTCTCCATCGACGGCGCGCGGCCGGGTGGCACTGGCGACCTGCGGCCGGCGGGCGCCGATGGCGCGGCGATTGCGGCGGAACTGGGCTATTCCGAGGCTGAGATCGCGGCGCTGCGGGAAAGTGGTGTGCTGACGGGGTGATCCCGCACCCCGCCACCGCCGCCGAGGCCCGCCTGCTGCAACCCGAACTCGCCGCCCGGGTGGTGGCGCGGGACGATCTGGGCCCGATGCGGGTGCTGGGCGGCGCCGATGTCAGCACGCTGCGATTCGACCCGACGCGGACGGTCCATGCCGCCATGGTCGTGCTCGACGCCCAAAGCCTGGCCCCGCTGGGCGAGGCCGGCGCCAGCCGCAGCGGCGGCCTGCCCTATATCCCGGGCCTGCTCGGCTTTCGGGAAGTGCCTGTCCTGGCAGAGGCCTTTGCGAAACTGCCGGTGCGGCCGGATCTGATCCTGGTGGACGGGCACGGGCTGGCGCATCCGCGCGGCCTTGGCGTCGCCTGCCATCTCGGTGTGGTGCTGGATGTGCCGACCATCGGCGTGGCGAAGTCCATCCTGGTCGGGCGGGTTCAGGGCGCGCTGCCCGACGAGGCCGGCGCCCAGGCGCCGCTGGTCTGGCAGGACCGGCAGATCGGCGTGGCGCTGCGCACGCGGCGCGGCGCCAACCCGCTTTACGTCTCCATCGGCCACCGCGTCTCTCTGGCCACCGCGCTGCGCTGGGTGCTCGCCTTGGGCCGGGGGCGCCGCTTGCCGGAGCCGACGCGGTTGGCGCATGAGGCGGCCAGCCGCGTCCGGCTGGCGGCGACGGCCATCGCGGAGTAGATGCGGGCCATGGCACGTTTGTGGATGGTGTTGGGCGCCCTGTCGGGGCTGGTCGCGGTGGGCATGGCCGCCTATGCGAGCCATGGGCTGCCGCCGGAGCTCGCCAGCCTGGCGAATACGGGCGCCTCGCTTCAGGCCTGGCACGCGCTGGCGCTGCTGGGCTGCGGGCTGCTGGCGGAACGGCGGCGCGGGCCGCTGGTGCATCTGGCGGCGGGCTGCTTCGTGCTCGGCTCGCTGGGCTTTGCCGGCGGCGTCTATGTGCGGGTGCTGACGGAAACGTCGCTCGGGCCGGTGACGCCGCTCGGCGGCACGCTGCTGCTGGTCGGCTGGGGCATTCTGGCCGCCGCCGCGGCGCTTGCGCCCGAGAAATGATCGCCAGCGCCTATCTCGCCGCCGAGGGTTTTGAGCACGACCTGGCTGACGAATTGTCGCGCGCGGGGCGGCGGGTTTCCGCCTGGCATGGCCTTCTGGCGCTGTCGCCTGATCCGCCCGGCCCGGCCGCCTGGGCGCTGGAGGTCTGGACCGCGCCGCAGGAAATCCCCGTCGCCTCCGTGAAGCAGGCGGCGGACGCGCTGCGCGCCATCCAGCGCAACTGGGCCGGCTATGCCGCCACCCACCATCGCCGCAGCGCGCTGATCGCCGAAAGACTGCCACCCGTCAAAGCGCGGCCGCTGGTGTTTCCGGAGCCGGCGCCCACTGGCCATCTCGGCGCCTGGACGCTGCTGGCGCCGGACCGGCTGCTGGCCAGCCCGACCAAGACCAGCCCCTTCGTCAATGGCGCGGTCAGCTTCGTCGAGGACCGGGAAGGCCCACCCTCCCGCGCCTATCTCAAGCTGTGGGAAGCGCTGGCCCGCCTCGGCCGTCATCCCGGCCCCGGCGAGACCTGCCTCGACCTCGGCGCCGCGCCGGGCGGCTGGACCTGGGTTCTCGCAAAGCTGGGCGCGCAGGTGGCTGCGGTGGACAAGGCGCCGCTGGATGCGGCGGTGGCGGCGATGCCCGGCGTGACCATGCGCGCCGAAAGCGCCTTCGGCCTTGATCCCCGCAACGAACCCAAGGTGGATTGGCTGTTCAGCGACGTGATCTGCTACCCGTCCCGCCTGCTGTCCCTGGTGCAGCGCTGGATCGCCGCCGATGCGGCGCGGAATTTCGTCTGCACCCTGAAATTCCAGGGCGAAACCGACCACGCCACGGCCGAGGCCTTCGCGGCGATTCCCGGCGCCGTGCTGTTCCACGGCGCCCACAACAAGCACGAACTGACCTTCGCGCGGCTGGCGCCGGATCGCAGCAGCGGCGGTTGAGGGGAACCAGCGCGGCGCCCAGCGCCTGCGATCAATAACATGCAGCCAGCACTGCTGGCTGAGCGGCCGAACGGCCGCCGCCGCCCATGCGGCGAGCCAAGCGGCCGAAGGCCGCGCCCGGCGCCTGAGGGCACCGCATATATGCGGGCGGCGGGGATCGAACCCGCATGGCACAGGGCCGAGGGTTTTTAAGACCCTTCCGTCTACCGTTCCGGCACGCCCGCCTGGGTCCTCAGTATGGCGATAGCCGAAGCGCCTCGCCAGGGCTGCCCGGAGTCATATCAACGCCCGAAAGGCTGACCTGCGGGCCCGGCACCTGAGGGCCTGATAGGGATACCAACGGTCGATGGCATCGAGCGTTGCTGTCAGATCAGCAGCTTGCCGCGCTCAGCGGCGTCCTGGTGTCCGGAGGACAGGGCGGCTTTGGGCGAATCCGACATGTCGGTGCCGAGGCCGGTCTCCATGGGACGCGGCAGGCCCCACCATTCGCACTGCTCCTCCCGCCCCCGGGCCGCGCACCAGATATGGCCGTGGCCGAGCGGTCGCATGCCGAGGCCGCGCAGGACGGCGCGGGAGGCGAGGTTGTCGGTCTGCACCGCGGCCCTGATCTCCGTCACGCCGAGCCGGTTGAAGGCGGCGGCGAGCGCGGCGGGCGCGGCTTCCCGCATCACACCTTCGCCCTGCACATGGTTGCCGAGCCAATAGGTCAGCGCGGCCCGGTTGTGGTCGCCTTCCGAACGTGCTGCGCTGATCCAGCCCAGGATCTCACCATTCTCGCGACGCGTGATCAGAAGCGGCAGTGCCAGCCCGGCTTTGGCGGCGGCGCGTGCGTCGCATATCCGCTGCGTGGCCGCGGCGAGGGAGAGGTGCACGGGCCAGGAGGCGAGGCGGGCGCTGATTTCCGGCCCCATCAGCCCGGCCAGGGCCGAGGCGTCGTCAACGCTGGGCAGGCGCAGGCACAGCCTGTGCGTGTAAACCTCCCAACCCATGTCGCTTGATGCGTTCATAATTCGACTTTGGCATCGTTAACGCCCGCCTACCAGACGGGAGATCAACTGCTGGGCGAATCTTTTCCTTGGAAGATCAAAGAGACGCGAAAGACTCCAGCGACCATGCCGAACATGTGAACAGACTACGGAAAATTCGAAAAATCCCGCTTTTCCGTGGTATCGCCCATATCCTGAGCCGCCGGTGCCGCCGAATCCGAGCGCGGAAAACGCCGCATATTCCACCGTCCGGTCACTGACGACCGCGCCGGAGGCCGTGGCGGCTGCAAGCTGCGCGCGCTCCGCAGGCGTGGCGCCGAAGGTGTAGATGGCCAGGGGCGAAGGTCGGGCCCTGATCCAGCCGATGGCCGCCGCGAGATCCGGCACCGGCTGCACCGCCAGCACCGGCCCGAAGATCTCCTCCCATAACAGGGGGGACCCGGCTTCGGGCAGCGCCAGGGCCAGGGCCCGCTGCCGCCCGGGCCCGTCCGGCCCCAGCCGCTCCAACGCCACCCCTTCGCCCAGCCGGTCCAGCCGCGCCGCCTGGGCCGGGCTGGCGAGGCCCGATTCCGGCAGGGCGATGCCACTTGCGCGGCAGGCCTCGGCAAAGGCCTCCGGCGCGTGGCCCACCAGAAGCACGGTGTCCGGCGCGATGCAGGTCTGCCCGGCATTCACCGCCTTGCCCGCCAGGATGTCCTTCGCCGCCACCGCCAGGTCGGCGCCCGGCAGCACCACCGCCGGGCATTTGCCACCCAGTTCCAGCGTCAGCGGCACCAGGTTGCGGGCGGCGGCCATGGCCACCTTGCGGCCGGTCTCGGTGCCGCCGGTGAACATCAGGTGGTCCCAGGGCTGGGCGGCGAAATCCGCCGCCACCAGCGGCCCGCCCTGCACCGTCGCCGCCATCTCGGGGCCGAGTGCCGTCTCCAGCACCTCCGCGATCAGCGCCGCCGTGCGCGGCACCGCCTCGCTGGGCTTCACCGCCACCCGGTTGCCGGCGGCGATCGCGTCCACCACCGGGATCAGGGCCAGTTGCACCGGGTAGTTCCAGGGCGCCATGATGCCGATGACACCCTTCGGCACCGGCTCCTCCCAGGCGCTGGCCGGCCAGAAGGGATAGGGCACGGCGACGCGGCGCGCCTTCGCCCAGCGTTTCAGGTGGCGGCGCGAATAGCGCGCGGCATCGACGGTGCAGAGCACATCGGCCAGCAGCGTCTCCAGCCGCGAGCGCCCCTCGTAATCCGCATCCAGTGCGGCGGCGATGTCCTCCGCCCGCGCCAGCAGCGTCTTCGCCAGGCGGTCGAGCAGGTCGCGCCGAAGGTCGAGGCTGGGCCGGCCATCCCGGTCCTGCGCCGCGCGCAGCCGCGCCAGGGCCTCCCCAGGGGTCAAGCCGCCACCGGCTGGCGCGGCGCGCGGGCCAAGGCGGCGGCGGCGGCCTCGCCCGAGCGCACGGCGGCTTCCAGAGTCGCGGGCAGGCTGGCCAGGGTCCAGTCCCCGGCCAGCGCCAGGTTGGGCAGGGGCTGGCGGGGCGGGGCGGCGGGCGGGTTCAGCCCGTGGCGCGGCGTGGCGCGGCGTTCCCGCACGGCGCGGGCGGGGGGCGGGGTCACCGGCCAGTCGCCCGGCAGGCCGAAGCGCAGCGCAGCCTCCCGCACCTCCGGCCAGATTCGCGCGGCGGCTTCCGCATCGGTCAGCGCCACCTCGGCATCCGCCGCGCTGACGGTGACGGAGATGCCATCCGGCCGCACCAGCACCCATTGCGCCAGCCCGCCGAGCAGCCCGATGAAGCGGATCGGTCCCTCCGCCACCCGGGTGAAATGCACGTTGAGGATCGGCGCATGACGCCGCGGCACGGGAATGCCGGGCAGCAGCCGCGCCACTTCCCAGGGCGGCAGGGCCAGCACCACCGCATCGGCGGGGCCGATGGGCAGGGTCATCTCGGCGAATTCCAGCGCCTGGACGCGGCCCCCGCCCTGCACCAGGCCGCGCAGCCTTTCGCCACAGCGCAGCCAGGCGCCATGGCAGGCGAGGGTGGCCAACGCCGGCGCCACCAGATCCGGCCCCAGCCCGTTCCGCGCCACCAGCAGCCGCGCCGCCCCGCGCCCGCCGAGCCGCCGCAGCACGGCGCCCAGCAGCCGTGCGGAGGCTTCCTGCACCGGGGTGTTCAGCGCCGCCACCGTCAGCGGCTCCACCAGCGCGCGCAGCAGCACGGGATGGGCGGCGAAGGCCTGGGCGACGCTGCGATCGGCACCAGGCAAGGCCAGTCGCAGCAGGGCCAGAAGGCTGCCCAGCGTCACCCCCTCCGGCCGCTTGCGGGCATCGCCCCAACCGAGCGGAGACAGCGCAACACGCCGCGCCACATGGCTCTCCAGGTCCAGCACCGGCAGGCCGGCGGGCTCCGGCTCCACCCAGCCCTCCCGCGCCCCGATCCGTTCCAGGAAGCGCAGCGCCGCCCGATTGGCGCCGAGCAGCGCATGGGTGCCGTTGTCCGTGCCATCCGGCAAAGCGCGGGCGCGGCCGCCGGCGACTGGGGCACCCTCATGCAGGGTGACGCGCCGCCCCTCCCGCACCAGGGCCAGGGCGGCGGCGAGGCCGGACACGCCGGCGCCCACCACATGCACCATGCCGGGATCGGTCATGGCCGCAGCGCCAGCCAGGCCATGCGCAGCTTCTCCGCTTTGGTCAGGCGCGGACGCGCGCGTGGAAGTGCAAAGCCGCGGGCGAGCATGCGGTCGAGCAGCCGGCGGTAGCCCCACATCATGATGCGCGCCGGTTTCATCGCCCGCCTGTCATGCGCCTCCAGCTCCCGCTCCGCTTGCGCGAAACCCTCCGCCGCGCGGGCCGCGAGTTCGTTGCAGCATGGCACGAAGCCTGCATGCGTGACGACCGCTTCCGCACTGTCCTGTTTCACCCCATGGCGCGCGAGCAGGCTGGCGGGGACATAGACGCGGTCGATCGCCGCATCCTCATCCACATCGCGCAGGATGTTCACCAGTTGCAGGGTGCGGCCGAGCGCCAGCCCGAAATCCTGCGCCCCCGGCGCGCCGAAGATGCGCACGGCCATGGCGCCGACGCTGCCGGCGACGCGGCGGCAATAGGTATCGAGCGCCGCCTCATCGGCCAGGCGCAGGCCGGGGGTGGCATCCGTCTCCATGCCGTCGATCATGGCCTCGCATTCCGCCAGCGGCAGCGCGAAAGCTTTCCGGGTCCAGGCCAGTTCACAGGAGAGAGCGCAGTCCGGCGCGGTGAGTTTTGCGCGCCAGTGCCCCAGCAGCCGGCGCTTTTCGGCCTCCGGCATCGCGCCATCGGCGATGTCGTCCACCGCGCGGCAAAATCCATAGACGGCGTAGAGGCCACGCCGACGCTGCCCCTTCAGCACCGCCATGCCGCGCCCAAAGCTGCTGCCGGCCCGCCCGACCCGGTCGCGCACCACGGCCGCATCGCTGCGTGGCCCGCGCGCCAGCCCGGCGAAGGCCGCCGCGAAATCCGCCCGCCCCAGCGCCACCCGCCCGGCGATGGGGTCCGCCCCGCGCAGCTTCGCCAGAAGGCGCCAGCCGAGATCCAACGTCACCGCAGCCTGCAACCTCAAACGGGAGGTCAGTAGGCGCGGCAGGGGTGCGGCCTGTTCCAGCAGCGCCTCCACCCGGTCCAGCGCCGCATCCAGCACGGCGCGGCGGGCCGGGTTGGGCGGGTCGAAGAAGGCGGCCTCGCCGCCCGCCTGGTCCATCCAGGGTTCGGGCAAATAGATGCGGTTCATCGCCGCGCGGTCCGGCGCCAGATCCTGAAGGTGGTTCAGGACCTGCAAACCGGCGCAGAGCGCATCCGCCGCGCGCGGCGCCTCCGCCTGCGTCTCCCCATGCAGCCGCAGCAGCAGCCGGCCGACCGGGGCGGCGGAGCGGGCGCAGTAGTCTTCCAGCGCCGACCAGTCCGGGTAGCGGTCCTGCACGGCATCCTGCCGGAAGGCGGAGAGCAGGGTCCGCGCTTCCGCCGTGCCGACCTGGGCGAGCGGACCGGCCGGGTCGTCCAGCAGGCCCTCCATGTGGTCCAGCCGCGCCAGCTTCTCGGCCGGGCTCAGCCCCGGCGCGTCGGCGATGTCATCGGCCATCCGGGCGAAGCGGTAGAAGGCCAGCACCTTCGGCCGCAGCGCGGCCGGCAACAGGCGAGAGGCGACGGGGAAGTTCTCCGTCGTGTCGGTCCGGCTCGGCGGGTTCGCGGCGATGCCGGCATGATCCATGAGTTAGGCCGTACCCGGATAAGCACGGCCCTTCCACCCCGCCGGCCGCCCCAGCAACCCGCGCACCAGCGCCGCCCATTGAATCGCCAGCGCCACGGCGACCGTCAGCGGGTGCAGCGGAATGGTCCACCAGGGCTCCCGCACCCGCAGCGTCACCGCCGCGCGCAGGGCAAAGCCCAGGGCCAGCGCCAACAGCGCCGCCGGGCGCGGCAGGAAGAAGAAGGGCCAGAGATGGGCGCCGGCCAGCATCACGGTCCAGATCGGCAGCCCCACCGGGGTCGCCATACCCTCCCGCGCGTTCTTGATGAAGCCGGCCCAGCTATCGCGGAAATTCGCATACATGCGGCAGGTGGCGAGGCCATGGCCCTCGACGATCTCGGTCGCCAGCCCGTGTTCCCGCATCCGCCGCGCCAAGGCGAGGCCATCATGCAGCACGCCGCGCACAGCCTCATGCCCGCCGGCCGCGAAATACCCCTCCCGCTCCACCAGCAGAAGCTGGCCGCAGGCCGCCGCCATGCCGGAGCGCCGCGTGAAGGCGCGGCCGCCGCCCGGCAGGTAGCAGAACAGGAGGAAATTGATCATCGGCACGGTCGCCGCCTCGCCCAGCGAGCCGATGACCTGGCGCGGCACGCCGGTGACCATCGCCGTGCCGGTGCGTGCGGCGTGTCCCGCCATCTGCGCCGCCGCATCGGGCGCCAGCCGCACATCGGCGTCGATGAACAGGAAATGCGTGCCCCTCGCGGCGGCCGCCAGCCGGGCACAGGCATGCACCTTGCCCGTCCAGCCCGCCGGCAAAGGCGGCGCCGCCTCCAGCCGCACCCGCGCATCCCGCGCAGCATAAGCCGCGACGATGGTCGGGGTGGCGTCGGTAGAGCCGTCATCCATCACCACCACCTCCACCGCCACACCGCGGGAGGCGAGCACGGCATCGAGGCAGGCAGCGATATTCGCCGCCTCGTTCCGCGCCGGGATCAGGATGGAAACCAGCGTGCCCTCCGGCGGCGTGCCGCGCGCCGGGCGCACCAGGAACAGGTTCACCACGCCCATGCTGGCGGGGAACATGGCAAGCGCGAGGGCGATCCACGCCCAGGTGAAGTCGATATCCATCGCCTAGCCCGCCCCTCCCCTTGGGTCATGTCTTGGATCGAATGATTGGCCCTTCGTCACGGAAAGCAAGCGTCGCCAGAGCTGATAGATGCCGCCCATCCCCTCCGGCCCCCGCAGCAGGGTGGTGAATCGGGCCGGATCACGGGCGATGGCGTCCTCCGCCAGACGATCCATGGTGGCGGCCAGCGCGGTGGAAAGCGCCGCCAGACGTTCCTCCCGCGACAGGGCGGCCAGGGTCGCCGCCTCGATGGGCGGGCCGAAGGCACACAGCATCTCCGCCTTGCGCTCCGACCAGAAGGGGTAGTCGAGCGCGAGCGGCACGAACAACGCATCGGCCGCCATGTCCGGCAGGCGGGACATGCCCGTGGCGATCGGCACCGGGCGTTCCCGCACATCGCTGAAGCGACCCGGCGCGTTCATCCACAGCATGCGATCGGGCGCCCCCAGCACCAGCCGCGCGCTGCGCAGGAAGGCCACGGCGCCGCGCGGGCTGCCATTCTCCACCCCGAACACGCCGATGCGGGTCATGAAGCGGTAGCGCTCCAGCGCCCCGGCATCCATCGGGATGAACATGCGCCGCCCCGGAAACAGCCGGTTCGCCAGCAGCATGAAGGCGACGCCGTCCCACCACCCCGGATGATTGGCGAAGACCACCAGCGGCCGCGCGCCGTAATCCAGCGGCTGGCCCCAGAGCGCCACCCGCGCTGCCCGCATATGGGTGCGGAAGAAGCGGGTGAACATGTAGTGGAAGAACGCCATGCGGCGCGGGTCGTACAGCGCGACGGGGTCCTCCCCTGCCTCGCCGGGCCTCGGCGGCATGGCGGTCATGGCATGGCTATTCGGCCGCGACGGCGCGTTCCGCCTCGCGCCGCCCCGCTTCCCGCGCCGAGTCCGACATGCCGCGCCCGCCACGGTCGCGGTCCAGCGCATCCGCCGCGATCCAGCCGGACATCATCACCATCGGCATGCCCGGCCCCGGATGCGCCGCACCGCCGCAGAGATACAGGCCCTTCACCAGCTTCGACCGGTTGCCCGGCTTGAAGGCACCGGTGAAGCTGCCGTGGCTGGCCAGGCCGTAGATGGCGCCATCCAGAACCTTGTAGCGCTCATGGATATCGACCGGGGTGAGCTTGCCTTCGACCACGATCCGCTCCTCGATATCCTCCAGCCCCGCGGTGCGCTTCAGCTTGTCCAGGATGGTCTGGCGATACTTCGGAAAAATCTTCGACCAGTCGTGATGCGGCCGCAGATAGGGGGTGTGGACCAGCACATACAGCGCCTCCCCGCCCTCCGGCGCCGTGGTGTCGTCGGAACAGGAGGTGGCGGCCAGATAGGCGGTGGGGTCGGGCGCCGGCTCACCCTTCTTGTAGATCGCATCGAACTCCTCCTCCGCATCGCGGGAGAAGACGAAGTCATGATGCGCCAGATGGTCGTAGCGCTTGTTCAGGCCGAGATAGAGCACCACGCCCGAGCAGGCCGGCTCGAACTTCCGCTTCGCATACTTCCGGCCGGGAGCGCCGCCCACCAGTTCGGTATAGGTCCGCACCGCATCCATGTTGGAGATCACGGCATCGCAGGCGATGGTCTCGCTGCCGACGCGCACGCCCTTGATGGCGCCGTCCTCGATGTCGAAGCCGGTGACCTCGGCGCTGGTGCGCAGCTCCACACCCAGCTCGCCCGCCAGTTTTGCAAGTCCCTCCGCCACGGCGCGGGTGCCACCCACCGGATACCAGACCCCCTCGCTCGCCTGCATGTCGCCGATCGAACACACCACCGCCGGCGCCAGATAGGGCGAGGAGCCGATATACTGGCAGTAATGGTCCAGCATCTGCGCGAGCCGTTCATCCGGCACATGGCCGCGAATGACCTTGGCCGCCGTCTGGCCCATCTTCAGCGACAACACGTCCCGGATCGTGCCCGGATTCATGTTCGCCTTCATGTCGATGGTGTCCGTCACCCCCTCGACCGGCCGCCAGAAGAAAAACTTCTCCGACACCCCATGCAGGTGCCGGCTCTCCTCCTGGAACTTCCGGTAGCCCTCACCCAGGCCACGCCCCGGCGCGAACTTCTCGATCTCGGCCTGCATGGTGGCGACATCGGCCATCAGGTCGATCCGCGTGCCATCCTCGAAAAAACACCGCCACTGCGGGTCCAACCGGATCAACGGCAACTCCACCGCCTGATCCCGCCCGGCCTCCGCAAAAATCCGCCGCAACACCCGCGGCACCGTCAAGATCGTCGGCCCCATGTCAAAGCGGAACGACCCCGACCCATCCGGCGCATCCAGCGTGAGAACCGCCGCCTTCCCCCCCAACCAGGGATTCTTGTCCAGCAACGTCACCTTGTGCCCACGCGCCGCCGCCACACACGCCGCCGCCAGGCCGCCGAGGCCACCCCCCACCACCACCACCCGGTCTGCCATGCGTGCGTTCCTCCGTGTCGTCGTAGCCTAGCAAGTTTTCGCGGGTGGCTCCGCAGGGGGCGCTGCCCCCTGCACCCCCGCCAAAGGGACAGTGGTCCCTTTGGAAACCCATTTAAGGGGTAGGCGAGAGGAGGGGCACAAAACGACGTCCTGGCCCAACGCTCCCGCCGTGCCCCTCCTCTCGCCTACCCCTAAGTCGAGGGTTCGAAGGGGCCACTGCCCCTTCGCGGGAGGGTGCAGGGAGGGCAGAGCCCTCCCTGCGAACAACCCACGAGAACCTTCTAAGGCTCCGCCGCCACGGGGGTTGCCGCCTGGAAGCCGCTGGTGGCGGTCGGGCGGCTGGGGGTGGCGGCGAGGCCGAGGTCGTTGGCCATCAGGTTGGTGGTGATGCGGGCGCCTTCGTAGATCACCGGCAACCCGCTGCCGGGGTGTGTGCCACCGCCGACCAGGTAGACGCCGTCGACGTCGCGGAATCGGTTGCCGGGGCGGAACAGCAGCATTTGCGGCAGTTCGTGGGACAGGTTGAAGGTGGCGCCGTAGCCCACGGCGAAGTCGTTTTCCCAGTCCTGGGGGGCGACGATGCGTTCGTATTTGATGTGCGGGCGCAGGTCGCCGAGGCCCAGCACTTTCAGCCGGTCCAGCGCCACGTCGCGGAAGCGCGCGCATTGGGCTTCCCAGCCGGGTTGCACGATCAGGTTCGGGACCGGGACCAGCACGTAGAGGGCGGAGTGGCCTTCGGGGGCCATGGTCGGGTCGGTGGCGCCGGCGTGCTGGACGTAGAGGGAGGGGATTTCCGGGATTTCGCCCGATTCGATCTGGCCGATGTTCTGGCGGTACTGCTCGGAGAGGATGACGTTGTGGTGGGCGACGCCGGGCAGGGTCCGGTCGAGGCCGAGGTAGAGCATGAAGGTCGAGCAGGAATAGCGCGCCTTGCCGATCTTCTTGTCGGACCAGTTCTTGCGGAGGTGGTTCGGGATCAGCTTCGGGATGGCGTGGGCGAAGTCGGCATTGACCACCACGGCGTCCGCGTCGTGGCGGTGGCCGCCCACTTCGATGCCCTTGGCGCGGCGGCCTTCGAAGACGATGCGCTCCACCGGGGAGTTCAGGCGGATTTCGGCGCCGAGGCGTTCGGCGACGCGGGCCATGGCGTCGGAGACGGTGCCGCAGCCGCCGATCGGGTGGAAGACGCCGTGTTCATATTCCAGGAAGGACAGGATGGTGAACAGCGCCGGGCATTTGAACGGGCTCATCCCGAGGTATTTGGTCTGGAAGGAGAAGGCCAGGCGAACGCGCGGGTCCTTGAAGTGGCGCGCCAGATCCCGGTCCACGGTGGACCAGGGTTTCATGAGCGGCAGGGCCTTCAGCATGTCCGGCCGCATCATGTCGGCGGCGGTGGAGAAGGCGCGTTCCAGGACCGGGCGGAAGGCTTCCAGCTTGGCGCGGTTTTCCGCCATGAAGGGGCGCAGGCCCTTGGCATCGCCCGGGGAGATGCGGGCGATTTCCGCTTCCATGCGGTCGAGGTTGGCGCTGGCGTCGAGTTTGGTGACGTCGCCGCCCTGTTCGAACAGCAGCCGGTATTGCGGCTCCAGCCGCCGCATGTCGATTTCCTGGTCCAGATCGGCGCCGCAGCGGGCGAAGATCTCCTTCAGGATGCGGGGATAGAGGAAGAAGGTCGGGCCGAGGTCGAAGCGATAGCCCTCGGGGGATGACAGGGTGCGCGTTCGTCCACCCACCACCGCGTCCTTCTCATGGACGGTGACGCGAGCGCCGGAGGCGGCGAGCAGCATGGCTGCGGCAAGGCCGCCCGGTCCGGCGCCGATGATGGCAACCTTCGGGCGGGCCCGGTGAAGGGCGGGGGAGGACAGGGGCGCGGTCATATCAGTGGGCCAGCAAATGCGACTGCCTTGGAAACCTGCAAGGGAATAAATTGCGGGTTAATGAACTTCCGGCACGAGAAGCTGTGCCGCCCCTTCGATTTCGAGGCAGCGCGCCTCGGCCCGGGGCAGCAGCCGTGTGCGATAGAACCGCGCCAGGCTGGCGTGATCCGGGGATGCTGCAGCGGCGCGGGCCAGCATCCAGCCGCCCAGCAGCCAGCCGCAGGCATCCAGATAGGCCGCCGCCAGGGACTGCGCCGCATCGGCGTCCCTCGCCTGGAGGCCCAGCATGAGGTCGGTGGCGGCGGACAGGCGGGCCGTTGCGGGTGCGAGGCGCGGGTCGCTGGCGGCGACCTCCGCCAGCAGGCCGCGCATGGCGGCGCCCTCGTCCCGGGCCAGTTTGCGGACCAGAAGGTCGATGGCCTGGATGCCGTTGGTGCCCTCGTAGATCGGCGCGATGCGGGCGTCCCGGAAAACCTGGGCGGCGCCGCTGTCCTCGACGAAGCCCATGCCGCCATGCACCTGGATGCCGAGGCTGGCATTCTCGACCCCGCGATCGGTGCACCACGCCTTGACGATGGGCGTGAGCAAGGCGAGGCGGATGGCGCCCGCTTCCTCGCCCAGCAGGTGGTGGCGGTCCAGCGCGGCGGCCGCTTCCAGGGCCAGCAGGCGGCCGGCGAGGGTGGTGGCGCGCATTTCCATCAGCATGCGGGCGACGTCCGGATGGTCGGCGATGACCCGGCCGTTCTGGCTGCGCTGCGCGGCGTAGGTCTCGGCCAGCTCCAGCGCCCGGGCGCCCTGCCCCACGCCCTGCACGCCGACGGCGAGGCGGGCCGCGTTCATCATGGCGAACATGGCGTTGAGGCCCCGCCCGGGCTCGCCGATCAGCTCCGCCTCCGCCCCGTCGAACAGCATGATGCAGGTGGGGGAGGCATGGATGCCCAGCTTGTGCTCGATGCCACCGCAGCGGAGCGCATTGCGCTGGCCATCCGGCAGCAGCTTGGGCGCGGCGAACAGCGAGATGCCGCGCGAGCCCTCCGGCGCGCCCGGCAGGCGGGCCAGGACCAGGTGCAGGATATTGTCGGTGAGGTCGTGCTCGCCCCAGGTGATGTAGATCTTCTGGCCGTGCAGGGCGTAGCGGCCCTCGCCCACCGGCTCGGCGCGGCAGCGCAGCGCCGAAAGGTCGGAGCCGGCCTGGGGCTCGGTGAGGCACATGGTGCCGGTCCATGCGCCGGAGACGAGGTTGGGCAGCCAGCGCGCCGCCTGGTCGGGCGTGGCATGGCCCACCAGCAGGTCGATGGCGCCGGCGGTCAGCACCGGGCCGAGGAAGAAGGCCATGTCGGCGGCCGAGGCCAGTTCCGTCACCGCGACCCAGAGCGCATGGGGAAGGCCCTGCCCGCCATGCGCCTCCGGCGCTGCCACGCCCTGCCAGCCGCTGGCGATCCAATCCTGCATCAGTTGGGTGTAGTGGGGCGGGCAGGTGACGGTGCCATTGGCGTAGCGGGCGCCATGGCGGTCGGCCTGCTGCCAGCCGGGCGCCAGCTTCTCGGTGCAGAAGCGCGCGGCTTCCTCGACCAAAGCGGCGATGTCCGCCTCGCCGAGGGGCGCACCGGCGGCCTCGGTGAGGCCAGGGAGGCCGACAACCTTGGTCAGGCCCAGGATCAGGTCATCTGCCGCGCTCATGTCGAAACCTCCGCCAGCAGGCCGGGCGGTGGCGGCGTGATGCCGGCAGCCCAGCCCGGCAGGGCCGCGGCCAGCGCGGGGTCGCTCGCGGCCCGCGCCAAGGCCAGGCCGAGCAGCGGGCCGAACTTGAAGCCATGGCCGGAAAAGCCGGACAGGACAAAGCCGCGATCGCCAAGCCGCTCCATCACGAATCGCTCCTCCGCTTGCACATCGTAGTAGCAGGCCGCGGCGGAGAGCACCCGGTAGGAATCGAGGCCGCGAATGCGATGCCGGGCGAAGGCGAGGATCGTCTCAGCCTCCGCCGCCGTCGCCTCCCGCGGTGCCTCGGGGTCGCCGGTGGGGGCAAAGCGGTGGTCGCCGATCTTCAGCGGCGTGCCGGCGACGGGCGGCACGGCGTAGAAGCCGCCATCCTCCGCCAGGTCCAGCAGCATCGGCGCCGCCTGCCAGCCGGCCATGCGCTCGGGTGGCGGGGCCAGGCGGACGATGATTTGTCGGGTCGGCCGCACCCGGGCCGCGAGCCCCGGCAGAAGCCGCGGCGCCCAGGGGCCGGCGGCGACGATCAGAAGATCGGCCTGGAGGGTGGTGCCATCCTCCAGCGTCAATGCGCCCCGCGCCGGGTCCACCGCGGTGGCGCGGCCTCGATGGGGGGTGATGCCGCGCGTGGCGAGGCGCCGCAGCAGGGCCTCGATGATGCGGCGCGCCAGCAGCACGCCGCCCGCCGGCATGTGGAAGGCGCTGGCGATGCCGTCCG
The DNA here is from genome assembly GCF_019029495.1 of Falsiroseomonas oleicola. GTDB lineage: Bacteria > Pseudomonadota > Alphaproteobacteria > Acetobacterales > Acetobacteraceae > Falsiroseomonas > Falsiroseomonas oleicola. Next base: position 516,811 of record NZ_JAERQM010000003.1, on the reverse strand, counting down.
GGGCGAGGAAGGGGTAGCGCGCCGTCACCGCCTCGGCCGAAAGGTCCGACATGGCATGGCCGTCACCCGTCAGCGCCGCGCGGCTTTCCGCCAGCCAGCCGCCGGGAGCATTGGATAGGGCCAGAACGCCGGTCGGCACATGCAGCACCTCCCCGACCTCGGCGAACAGCGTCGCCCAGGCGGCATAGGCCGGGTCGATCATCCGCATATAGCCGGCGGCGGCGCCATAGGCGTGGCGGATCAGCCGGTGGTCATCGACCGAGCTGCCGCGGGCATTGGGCAGCTCGTCCTGATCCACCACCCGCACCGCCCAGCCGGCGCGGTCGAGCGCCCAGGCGGCCGAGAGGCCCATGATTCCGCCACCGAGGATGAGTGCGCTCTGCATGCCGCAAGTCTTGCCCGGCCACGCGCCGCTTGGGGAGGGGGGCTACAACAGATGCAGGGTTGCCGCGCCCTGCAGCACCTGCCCCGGCGCCAGCATGTGCATCGGGCCGTGCGGCGCCAGTTCGGGGCGGTTCACCACATCGGGCACATGGCTCACCGGCTCGACGCAGAGCACCGGGATGCCACGCGGCGCATAGACCTGAAGGTTGCGCGCCCAGTCGCCGGTCGCTGCCAGCCGCAGGTCGGGGCCGCCGGGGCGGGTGATTTCCGCCACGCCATCCCAGCCGGCGAAATGCGTGTCCAACCCCTCCAGCACCGCCTCATCGCCTTCCAGGCCGGCGCAGGGGCGGGGTGCGACGGCCAGGTTGCGGGCATCGCGGCCGAAGATCGTGCTGGCGGCGAAGCGCAACCTTGTGCCGGGCGGGCGGGTAAAGAAGGGGTGCCAGCCGATGCCCATGGGGGTCGGCGCATCGCCGGTATTGGTCAAGGCGAGGGACAGGCTGAGGCCTTCCGCCGCCAGGGCAATGTGGAGGGTAGCGGCGCAGCGGAAGGGCGGATGGTCGACCGTACAGCTCAGCACGGCGCTGTCCGGCGCCTGGGCCTCGACGGTCCAGACCCGCTCGCGGACAAAGCCGTGCAGGGCATTGCCTTCCAGCGGGCGATTGATCGGCATGACATGGTCCCGGCCACCGACGCTGATCCGCCCATCCGCCAGGCGGTTGGTCCAGGGCGCCATCAGGAAGGCGCTGTGCAGCCCGCGATTGGGGCTTTCACCCTCCGGCACCGGCTCCACGATATGCAGGCCGCGCCAGGACAGGGCGCCGATCGCGGCGCCCTGGCTGATGAGGATGGTGGCGTCCCAGTCGCCGGAAGCCAGCCTGATCATTCCAGGTCGAACTGATCGCGCGGCGAAAAGCCGTCCTTGCGGGAATATTCGATCGAGCAGTAGCCCCCGCCCTGGTAGCGCTCCTCCACCGGGTCGTCCGAGACGATGTGGCCGACCTCGGTCCGGTAGTCTTCCGCGGTGTCCTGCGGTTCCCAGCCCAGCCGGTCGCGGTGGTCGGCGGCCCAGAAGCTGTCGGGGTTCTTGGAGGCGCCCCAGACCACGCAATGCCCGACCTTCTCGGCCTCGATGGTGCGGGTGATGAGGCGCGCCAGGTCGGCATAGGACAGCCAGGTGGCCAGCATCCGCTTGTTGATCGGCTTCGGGAAGCAGGAGCCGATGCGGATATTCACGTTCTCCACCCCGTGCTTGTCCCAGTACATGCGGCCCATCAGCTCGCCATACACTTTTGACAATCCGTAATAGCCATCCGGCCGGAAGGCGCAGTCGGCATCCAGCTTGCCCTGGTTGCCCTGCGGCCTTTCGTGGAAGCCGATGGAGTGGTTGGAACTGGCAAAGACCACGCGGGCGCCGAACATCCGGGCGGCCTCATAGATGTGGTAGAGGCCGTGCAGGTTGGGGCCGGCCACTTCCTCGAAGGGCTTTTCCACCGAGACACCGCCGAAATGCAGGATGGTGCCGCAACCCTCCGCCTGGCGGACGACGGCGAGCGATTCGGTCAGGTCGGCCTTCACGAAAGTCGTGCCCTTCGGCAGTTCGTCCGGGAAGGGCATGATGTCGGTCAGGCGCAGCGTGTAGCCGGCCGCCGACAATTCCCTGGTCAGCATGCGGCCCAGATTGCCGGAGGCGCCGGTCAACAGGATCGGCTTGGTGTCGGACATGGTGGGTTTCCTCAGTCAGCGAAACGCGTGATGGGCGCAGCCTGGCCCAGACCCTCGGCGCGGAACAGACCACCCAGCGTCGGATGGGCCGCCAGCTTCCGCCCATCCGGCCGCAAGGCCAAAGCGCAGCCGGTCACCCCGTATAGCCGAGCAGCAGCTTCGGCAGGGTCAGCGAGATGGCCGGGATATAGGTGGTCAGCATCAGCGCGAAGAGGATCGCCGCATAGAAGGGCAGGATCGACTTCATGATCTGCTCCATGGGTATCTTGCCGATGGCGCAACCCACGAACAGCACCGCCCCCACAGGGGGCGTGGTCAGGCCCAGGCCGAGGTTCATCATCATCACCATGCCGAACTGCACCGGATCCATGCCGATGGCCATGACCACCGGCAGGAAGATCGGCGTGGTGATCAGGATCAGCGCCGCCATGTCCATCACGCAGCCCAGCAGCAGCAGGCAGACATTGATCATGATGAGAATGACGATGGGGTTGGAGCTGATCGCCAGCATCCCATCGGTCAGCAGGTCCGGCAGCCGGTACAGCGCCAGCAGATAGGCGAAGGCGGTGGCGGTGCCGACCAGCAGGAACACCACGGCGGAGGTCCGCACGCTGGCGGCGACACAGATCTTGAAGCTGTCCCAGCTCAGACTGCGATAGACCAGCACGGTGACCAGGATGGCCCAGATCGTGCCGAAGGCCGCGCTTTCCGTGACGGTGAAGATGCCGGACAGCACGCCGCCCAGGATGATGACCGCGGTCAGCATGCCCGGCAGCGCATCGATGAAGGTCCAGAGGATGTGCCGGATGCCCTGGAACGGCTCCGCCGGATAGCCGCGCTTCACGGCCACCACATAGGCCGCGATGCCGAGGCAGAGGCACATGATGAGGCCGGGCACGAAGCCCGCGATGAACAGCGCGCTGACCGAAACGCCGCCGCCGGCCGCCAGCGAATACAGGATCATGTTGTGGCTGGGCGGAATCATGATGCCGGCGATGGAGCTGGTGACGGTGACGCTGACCGAATAATCGGTGCCGTAGCCCCGCTGCTTCATCGCCGGGATCAGGATCGTCCCCAGCGCCGAGGCATCCGCCACCGCGCTGCCGGAGATGCCGCCGAACAGCATGGAGGTGGAGACATTCACCACCCCCAGCCCGCCGCGCATCCAGCCGAACAACGAGGAGGCGACCGAGATCAGCCGTCTTGCGATGCCGCCATGCAGCATCAGCTCCCCGGCGAAGACGAAGAAGGGGATGGCGAGCAGCGAGAAGATGCTCATCCCCGAGGTCATCTGCTGGAAGGCGACCGCGGGGTTCAGCCCCTCATACAGGAAGCCCACAACGGCGGCGATGCCGAGGACGAAGGCGACCGGGATGCCGGAGACGATGCCGAGCGCGAAGATCGCGAAGATGATGAGCAGTCCGGTTTCCAAGTCAGGCTACTCCACGAAGGCCGCGGCGGCGCCGCGCTGTTCGGGACCCTCCGGGCTCAATATGTCCTTCAGCACCTGCTCGATGGAGAACAGGCAGATCAGCGCGCCGCTGAGCACCATCGGCGCATAGGTCCAGCCCTGGCTGATCGCCAGCAGCGGGATCCGGAAGGGCGCGACCATGCCCACCATCTCCCAGCCCCAGACCACCATGGCCAGGCCGAACAGGCCGACCGCCGCGTCGCAGCCCACCGCGATCCAGCGCTGCGGGCCGATCGGCAGCGCCTCCCGGAACCCCAGCACCGACAGGTGAAAACGTTCCCGCACGCCGACGGCGGCGACCGGCAGGGCGATGGCCAGGATGGAAAGGGTCGCGGCGCGCTCGATCCAGGTCGGCGTGTCGTTCAGCACATAGCGGCCGAAGACCATCCAGCCCATCATCACCACGAGACCGACCAGCGCGAAGCCGGCAACGATGACGACGACATGGCAGAAGGCGTCGAGCAGGCGGGAAAACAGCGCCATGGCGGGGTGCGTTCCTGGGAGCGGTGGAGGCTGGACAAAAGGGGGTGGCGCGAAGGCCACCCCTTGTCAGGTCACGGCAGGGCGCGGATCGCCTGCACCATGCCGGCCAGGCGCGGGGTCGCCGCGTATTTCGCGTAGACGCCTTCCATCAGCGACGACCAGGGGGTGCGGTCGGCGATCTCGATCACCGTGACGCCCGCGGCCTCGACCCGCTGGCGCGACACGCGTTCCCGCGCCGCCCAGAGCTCGCGCTGATAGGCGGCGCTTTCGCGCGCCGCGTCGCGCAGGATCGTCCGCTCCTGCTCATTCAGGCGGCGCCAGCGCTGCTGCGACACGGCGAGCACTTCCGGCACGTTGGAATGCTCGGTGGTGGAGTAGTAGCGCGCCACCTCGAAATGCCGCGTGCTTTCATAGGACGGGTAGTTGTTCTCCGCCCCGTCGATCACGCCGGATTGCAGGCTGGTGAAGACCTCGCCGAAGGGCAGCGGAGTCGGATTGGCGCCGAGGGCGCGCACCAGGTCGATCCACAGGTCGCTGGTCTGCACGCGGATCTTCATGCCGCGCAGGTCGGCCGGCGTGCGGACGGGGCGCGTGGTGTACATGCTGCGCGCGCCGCCATCATACCAGGCGAGTGCGATGATGCCGATCGCCTCCAGGTCCTTGGCGATCTCATCCCCGGTCGCGCCGTCGATCGCGGCGTGCAGATGCGCCACGTTGCGGAACAGGAAGGGCAGCGTCACCACATTGGTCGACGGCGCCAGGTTGTTGAAGGGCGAGAGGTTGAAATTGGCGAAGTCGATGGAGCCCAGCCGCATCTGCTGGATCGCCTCATCCTGCTGGCCGAGCTGCGCGGAATGGTAGGTGCGCATGCGGATGCGGTTGTTGGTGCGTTGCATCACCAACTGGCCGAAGCGGTCCAGGCCCTGGCCATTGGGGTAGTCGGCGGCATGGATGTTCCAGCCGCGCCATTCCTGGGCGGCCGCGGGGCTGGCTGCCCAGGGCAGCAGGGCCGCGGCCGCCAGGGCCACGGCGCGGATTGCGCGCATCGCTTTCATTGGGTCCTCTCCTTGGCCCCGCCACCTTCTGGCAGCGGGTTATACGACATCATACGACTGGCAGCCGCCGCCTTGTCAATTCACCCTGGGAGGGGCTGTGAAGGAACCGGGTGGCTGCCGCCGCGCTGTCATGGCTTGGCAGGAGGTACGCATGGACCCGGACGATCCGATGGGGCAGGTGGAGGTTGGCGGGGTGCTGATGCTGCCCGCGGCCCTGCTGGGCTTCCTCGCCTATCCTGGCGCGCTGGAGCTGGTGGTGGCAACACCGCCGGCCAATGACCGTCTGGCAATGCCGGAAACGGACTGAGCCGCCCTCAGGCGCCGGGCGCGCGCTCCGCGCGCTTGGTTGCGCGCCACTTGGCGCGGCGGCCATCCGGCCGCTCGTCCGCCTTTGGCGGGCGCAGGTTGGGCCAATCATGACGCCGGCTTGCGAAGCGGCGCCGTCCTGCGCAGCATCCGGCATCCCTGCCGGAAGCGCCCCGATATGTCGCCTGCCACCCTCGCCGAAGCCGCCGCCGCCCTGGCCGACGGCACCACCACCGCCCGCGCCCTGACCGAGGCCGCGCTGACCCGCATCGCCGAGCCGGGTGGCGAGGGCGCGCGCGCCTTCCTCGCCGTGCATGCCGAATCCGCCCGCGCCTCGGCCAATGCCATGGACGCGCTGCGCGCCGCCGGCCGCGCACCGAGCCCCTGGGCCGGCATCCCGATCAGCGTGAAGGATCTGTATGACGAGGCCGGGCAGCGGAGCCGCGGCGGATCGAAGGCGCTGGCCGATGTGGCGCCGGCCACGGCCACCGCACCCGCCGTCGCGCGGCTGCTGCGCGCGGGGTTCGTGGTGCTGGGCCGCACCAACATGGTCGAATTTGCCTTCTCCGGCCTCGGCCATAATCCGCATTACGGCACGCCGCGCAGCCCCTGGGACCGGGCGACGGGGCGGCTGCCGGGCGGTTCTTCCTCCGGCGCCGGGGTGGCGGTGGCGGATGGGATGGGGTTCGCGGGCCTCGGCTCCGACACCGGCGGGTCCTGCCGCATTCCTGCGGCGCTCTGCGGCATTGTCGGCTGGAAGCCAACGGCGAAGCGGGTGCCGCTGGCCGGCACGCTGCCGCTGTCCTCCACGCTCGACAGCCTCGGGCCGCTGGCCAGGTCGGTGGCCTGCTGCGCGGTGCTGGACAGCCTGATGGCCGGGGAGGATGGCTGGGTGCCCGCCCCTGCCCAAGGCATCGCCGGCATGCGGCTCGGCGTGCTGCAAGGCTATGTGACGGAGAACTGGGACCCGCAGGTCACCACGGCCTTCGAGGCGGCATTGAAAAAGCTCTCGGCGGCGGGGGCGCGGGTGGAGTTGCTGACGGTGCCGGAACTGGCGGATATCCCCAAGGCCAATGCCACCGGCGGCTATGCGGCGAGCGAGGCCTTCGCCTGGCATCGCGGGCTGATCGAGCGGCAGCGCGAGGCCTATGACCAGCGCATTCTTTCCCGAATCCTGCGCGGCGGGCAGATGTCGGCGGCGGACTACATCCAGCTCGGCCAGGACCGGGCGCGGATCATCGCCGCCTTCGCCGCCCGCACGGCGGGGTTCGACGCGGTGGTGTCGCCCACCTGCCCGCTGGTGCCGCCGGCGATTTCCGCGATCGAGGACGAGGCGGAATATGGCCGCATCAACCTGCTGCTGCTGCGCAACACCGCCGTCGGCAATTTCCTCGACCGCTGCGCCATCAGCCTGCCCTGCCAAAGGCCGGGGGAGGCGCCGGTCGGCTTCCAACTGATGGGCGAGCATGGCGGCGACGCGAAGCTCTTCGCCGTGGCGCAGGCGGTGGAGGCCGCGCTGGCGGCGTGACCCCACGCTTCGGCGCCCTGTCCGAAGGCGAGGCGCCGGCCGAGGGCGCCGAAAGCCTTGTCACCCTGCTGGCGGAAGGCGGGGTGGTGATCGAGCGCATCGCCTCCCACCACGCCGCCAGCCCGGAGGGTTTCTGGTACGACCAGCCGGGCACGGAATTCGTGCTGCTGGCGCGGGGAAGTGCCACGCTCGGCTTCGCCGACGGCACGGTGCGCGCCATGGCGGCGGGGGATTGGGCGGTGCTGCCGGCGGGCTGCCGGCATCGCGTGGAGGCGACCAGCGCGGATGCGCTGTGGCTGGCGGTTCACCTGCCCTCCGGCTGATCCTCCAGCAACGGCAGTACGGGCTGTTCGTCCTTCAGCGCGACACCCGTGGCGCCAAGGTCGCGCGCGGCCTGAACCAGCCACAGCAGTTTCGCGGATGCCTCCGCCACGCTCAGCCCGCCGGGGCGGATATTGCTGATGCAGTTGCGCTCGGCGTCGCTGCGGCCGGGGCGTGGCGCGTGGGTCAGGTAGATGCCCATGCTGTCCAGCGCGGACAGGCCCGGCCTTTCGCCGATCAGAACTGCGACCATGGCGGCACCGAGCGCCGCGCCGATGGCGTCCCCGATGGCGACGCGCGCCTGGGTGGCGATGACCGGCGGTGCCACGTCCCAGCCCGCCGCCCGCAACCCGCTGGTCAGCGCCTGCGCCAGCGCCGGCGCCTGGGCCTGCACGCCGGTGGCGCAGAGGCCATCCGCCACCACGATGGCGAAGCAGCCCGGGCGCGGCGCGAGGGAAAGACCTTCCGCCATGCGCCGGCCGAGATCGGGCCGCAGCAGGTAGGTCCGGCGATCCGGCGCGGCACTCGCCACCACCTCGGCCCCCAGCGCCGCCTGCAAAGCCGGCACGTCGAGCACGGACCAGACGGCATCGCGCGCCTGGGCATGCGCCTCCTGGAAATCGAGATGCGCCGCGGTGGGCAGCCCGTTGCCGACGCGGCCAAGGCCGACGCGCGCCGCCGTGTGGCGCCGCAGGTCGCGCCAGAGGACGGGCGCGCTCACAGCAGCCCCGCCACCGCCATGGGCAGGCGATCCGGCGTGCGGTCGGCCAGGCCCATCCGCTCCAGCCACGCCAGAAACTCGGGCGCCGGAGTCTTGCCCAGCGCGGCGCGGACATAGAGCCCGTCATGGAAGGAGGTGGACTGATAGGCGAGCATGGTGTCGTCCGCCCCCGGCACCCCCATCACATAGGTGACGCCCGCCACGCCGAGCAGCGTCAGCAGCGCATCCATGTCGTCCTGGTCGGCTTCCGCATGGTTGGTGTAGCAAACATCCACCCCCATCGGCAGGCCGAGCAGTTTTCCACACATGTGGTCTTCCAGGCCGGCGCGGGTGATCTGCTTGCCGTCGAACAGGTATTCGGGGCCGATGAAGCCGACGACGCTGTTGACCAGCAGCGGGCGAAAACGGCGCGCCACGGCATAGGCGCGGCATTCCAGCGTCTGCTGATCGACGCCGTGATGCGCATCGGCCGAGAGCGCGCTGCCCTGGCCGGTTTCGAAGTACATGCAGTTGTCGCCGAGCGTGCCGCGCTTCAGCGCCAGCGCGGCCGCATGCGCCTCCGCCAGCAGGGAGAGCGACACGCCGAAGCTCTCATTCACCGCCTGCGTGCCGCCGATGGATTGGAACACCAGGTCCACCGGCGCGCCGCGCTGCATGGCCAGCAGGGTGGTGGTGACATGCGCCAGCACGCAGCTTTGCGTCGGGATGGCGTAGCGGTCGCGCACCGCATCCAAAAGGCCGAGCACGCGGCACAGGTTCTCCACATTGTCCGTCGCCGGATTGACGCCGATCACCGCATCCCCGGCGCCGAGCAGCAGCCCATCCAGCACCTGCGCGGCGATGCCCTTCGGATCATCCACCGGGTCATTCGGCTGCAGGCGGATGGAGAGCGTGCCGGGCAGGCCCAGCGTGTTGCGGAACCTCGTCACGACGCGGCATTTGGCGGCGATCGCCACCAGATCCTGCAACCGGCAGATTTTTGAGAGTGCCGCCACCATTTCGGGCGTCAGGCCTGGGGCCAGCGTGGTGAGCGCGGCTGAATCCGCCTCTCCCAGCAGCCAGTCCCGGAAGCCGCCGACCGTGAGGTGCGCGAGCGGCGCGAAGGCGGCGGCGTCGTGGCTGTCCAGGATCAGCCGCGTGACCTCATCCGCCTCATAGGGCACGACCGCCTCGGTCAGGAAATGCGCCAGGGGCAGGTCGGCCAGCGCCCTCTGCGCCGCCACGCGCTGCGCCGCGCTTTCGGCGGCCACCCCGGCCAGGGCATCGCCGGACCGGAAGGGCGTGGCGCAGGCCAGCAATTGCCGCAGGTCGGCGAAGACGTGCCGCGTGCCGCCGACCGTCGCGGAAAAACCCATGCCGCCCCCTCCCCCTGCGCCCGCCCGCCGGGTTGCCAGCCCGCCCGCGCAGGGGGAGGATGCCACAAATCAGGAGGGACGGAATGGACCGCGACAAGCTGGAGATGCGCCCGGATGCGGGCGCCGATTGGCCGGATCGGATCTACGACGCGCTGAAGGCCAATGGTATCACCCAGGTCGCCCTGGTCCCGGATGCCGGCCACAGCCGGTTGATCAAGCGATGCCTTGCCGACAATGAAATGACGGTCGTCACCCTGACGACGGAGGAGGAGGGCGTGGCCCTGCTCTGCGGCGCCTGGCTGGGCGGGGTGAAGGGGGTGCTGCTGATGCAGAGCTCCGGCGTCGGCAACTGCATCAACATGCTGTCGCTGTCGCATATCCACCGCACGCCGCTGCCGATGATCGTGACCATGCGCGGCGACTTCGCCGAGTTCAATCCGGCGCAGATCCCGATGGGGCAAGCGACGCAGACGGTGCTGGAGGCCATGGGCACCATCGTGCACCGCGCCGATCGGCCGGAGGATGTGGCGGAGACGGTGGACGCCACGCTGCGCCTCGCCTTCAACACCTTTCGGCCGGCGGCCACCCTGCTTGGCCAGCGTCTGATCGGCGCCAAGACCTTCGGGAAGGACTGATCCATGGCCGAATACCCGAACCGGCGCGACGTGGTGCGCGCTTTGCTGGAAGATCGTGGCGACCTGCTGGTGATCGCCGGCCTCGGCGCCTCCGCCTGGGACATCACCGCCATCGGCGACCACCCGCGCAACCTTCCCCTGTGGGGCGGCATGGGGGGCGCGGCGATGATGGGCCTAGGACTGGCGCTGGCGCAGCCATCAGCCAAGGTGCTGGTCATCACCGGGGATGGCGAGATGCTGATGGCGCTCGGCGCCATGGCCACCATCGCGGTCAAGAAACCCGCGAACCTGTCCGTCGTGGTGCTGGACAATGAGCATTACAGCGAGACGGGCAACCAGGAGACGGCGACGCGGCATGGCGTGGACCTCGCCGCCATGGCACGCGGCGCCGGCCTCGCCAGCGCGCGTACCCTGACGACCCTCGAACAGGTCCCGGCCCTGCGCGCCGAAATCCACGCCGGCACAGGCACCGTCTTCGCGGTCACAAAGATCGCGCCGGGCAATCTGCCGCTGGTGCTGCCGCCGCGCGATGGCGCCATCCTCCAGGCGCGTTTCCGCGAGGCCCTGCTCGGCCCCGCCGCCCACCACCAGCTTTGAAGGCCCGAACATGCCGCATGTGATCTGCGTCCGCCCGATCCACGAGGAAGCCATCGCCAGGATGCGGGCGACGCCGGGCGTCACGGTGGAGGTGCTGATGGACCTCTCCCCGGAATCGATGGCCGCCAACCTGCCCAAGGCGGATGCGCTGATCGTGCGCACCATCCGCATCGACCGCGCCTTCCTGGCGAACTGCCCCAACCTGAAGATCCTGGTGCGGCACGGCGTCGGCTACGACATCGTCGATGTCCCCGCCCTGACCGAGCGCGGCATCCCGCTGGCGATCACGCCGGAGGCGAATGCCGTCTCCGTCGCCGAACATGCGCTGATGATGATGCTCGCCTGCGCCCGCAAGCTGCCGGCCTTCAACGCCAATATGCACCAGCCGACCCCGGTCTGGGGCTCGCAACCGAGCCTCCCAACCTTCGACCTGGCCGGCAAGACCGTGCTGGTGATGGGCTTTGGCCGCATCGGCACGCGGGTGGCAAAGCTCTGCGCCGCCTTCGGCATGCATGTGCTGGTGCGCGACCCGAATGTCGCCAAGGGCAGCATCCGCGGCCTGGGCTTCGAGCCGGTGGATGATGCGGCGGAAGCGGCCGGGCGGGCGGATATCGTGACGCTGCATGTGCCGTCCTCCGCCGAGACGCGCAACCTGGCGGATGCCGCCTTCATCGCGCGGATGAAGAAGGGCGCGGTGCTGGTGAACACGGCGCGCGGCACGGTGCTGGACCAGAATGCGCTGGAAGCCGCACTCCGCGCCGGCCATCTTTCCGCCGCCGGCATCGACGTGTTCGAGGAGGAGCCGGTGGAAACGCCGATCAGCCTGCTCTCCGCGCCGAACCTCATCATGACCCCGCATGTCGCCGCCAGCACGGCGGAGGGGCTGCGCCGCATGGCGCTGGATTCCGCCGCCGCCGCTTTGGCCTGCTTCACCGGCACGCTGGACCCGGATGTGATCGTCAACAAGGAAGTCCTTCCCAGAAGGAATTAAACACCATGCGCCGCCTGGTGCTCGCCTTCCTGCTCCTCGCCACGCCCCTTGCCGCGGAGCCGGTTCGGGCCACGCGGCAGATGGCGGCAACCGCCAGCCCCCATGCGACGGAAGCGGCGCTGGCCATGCTGCGTGCCGGCGGCAGCGCGGTGGATGCGGCGGTGGCGGCGCAGGCGGCGCTTTCCGTCGCGGAGCCGCATGCCAGCGGCTTGCTCGGCGGCGGCTTCCTGCTGGCCTGGGACCAGGCGGCGGGGCGGCTGCGCTATTACGAGGGCATCGCCGGCGCCCCGGCGGCGAGCGCGGACCGGCTGACCGCCGGCGGCATCGGCCCGGCCACCATCGCGCGGTCCGGCCGCGCCGTGGCCGTGCCGGGCGCCATCGCCGCGCTGGCCCTGGCGCATGCGGCGCATGGGCGGCTGCCCTGGGCGGAGCTCTTCGCCCCCGCGATCCGGCTGGCTGAGGATGGTTTCCCCCTGCCGCCCTATCTGCATCAGGTGATCCGCAACCGCGCGGTGGAGCTGCGGCGCGTGCCGGCCATCCGCGCGCTGTATTTCGACGCGGCCGGCGAGCCGCTGGCGGCCGGCGCGCCCTTCCGCAATGCGGATCAGGCCCGGGCGCTGCGCCTGCTGGCCAGCGAAGGGCCGGCCGCGCTCTATGGCGGCGCGCTCGGCCAGGCAGTGGTCGAAGCCGTGGCGGTGGAGCCGGCACCAGGCTGGCTGACGCTGCAAGATCTGCGCGGCTACCGCGCGGTGGAGCGCGATCCGCTCTGCGCCGAGGTGCTGGCGCGCCGCATCTGCACCGCTGCCCCGCCATCTTCCGGTGGCATCGCGGTCTTGCAGACGCTCGCCATCGCTGAACGCCTCGGCATCGCCCGCGCCGGGCGGGACAGTGCGGAAGCCGCGCATATCTTCGTGGAGGCGAGCCGGCTGGCCGCCGCCGATCGCCGGCGCTGGATCGGTGATCCGGACCAGGTGGCGAACCCGCTGCCCGGCCTGCTGGACCGCGCCTATCTCGACCAGCGTGCCGCCCTGGCCGCGCCGGGTCGCGCGATGGCGGAGGTCGCGGCCGGCGACCCGCCGCAGCGCCACGGCGCCCTGCCCCCCGCCAGCGACCCGATGGCGGAGACGGCGACGACGCAGGTCGTCATCCTCGATGCGGCGGGCAATGCCGTGTCCTTCACCACCACCAACAACCTGAATTTCGGCGCCGAGCTGCTGGCGATGGGCATCACGCTGAACAACGGCATGACCAACTTCGCCACCAATCCCGGCACCGCGGAGCGCCCGGCGCAGAACCGCCTGGCCCCCGGCAAGCGGCCGGTGACCACCATGGCGCCCACCATGGTCTTCGGCGCGGATGGGCGGCCGGAACTGGTGCTGGGTGCCGGCGGCGGGGCGCGGATTCCGGATGCCGTGGCCGCCGCGGTGATCGAGGTTCTGGCCTTCGGCGCCGATGCCGAACGCGCCACCGCCCGCCCGCGCATCGGCGCCCAGACCGGGACGGTGGAACTGGAACGGGGCACGCCGCTGGAAGCCCAGGCCCCGGCGCTGACCGCGCTGGGCCATGCGCCGCGCGTCGTGGTGATGAATACCGGGCTCCAGGTGATCCGCCGGCGGCCCGACGGACGCCTGGAAGGCGCCGCCGATCCGCGACGGGATGGGGTGGCGGCGGGGGATTAATACCAACGGCCCTATCGCGTGACCGCTCCGGGCCCCCTCAGACGCCGGGCGGAAACCTCCGGTTTCCTTGGCTTCGCCGCACTTGCGGCGGCGCCCATTCGGGCGCTCGGACCGGTCAAGAGACCGGTCCGCTGGTATAAGCCCCCCGCCGCCCGCGCGCGTCAGTCGAAGGTGATATTGGCGCGCCGGATCACCTCGGCATATTTCGCCGCGTCCCGCCGCAACAAGGCGGAGGCTTCGGCGCTGGTGCCGCCGCCGGGGATGAATCCGGCATCGGCGACGCGCTGGCGCAGGCCCGGATCGGACAGCGCCTTGTTCACTGCCTGAACCCAACGCTCGCTGATGGCGGAAGGCAGGCCGGGCGGGCCCATCACCATGTACCAGACGGCGGCATCGAAATCCGGGAAGCCGCTTTCGGCGATGGTCGGCACATCCGGCAGCGTCGGCACGCGCTGCTTCAGCGTGGTCGCCAGCGCCCGCACCCGGCCGGCGCGGATATGCGGCAGGTAGGTGGGCAGGGTATCGATGGCGATGTCGATGCGCCCGGCCAGCACCTCATTCACCGCCTGGCCGGTGCCGCGGAAGGGAATATGGGTCATCTCCAGCCCCGCCGCGAAGCTCAGCGCGGCGGCCGCGAGATGCTGCTGCGTCGCGACGCCGGAGGAGGAGTAGTTCAGCTTCCCCGGATTCGCCTTCGCATGGGCGATGAACTGTTCGAATGTCTGCGCCGGGGAATTCAGCGGCACCACCGCCACCAGCGGCACGGTGCCGGCCAGCACCACCGCCGTCTGGTCGGCGATGATGTCGAAGGGCGGCGGCCGCATGGTGGGCGGCACGACGGCGGAGGCGCTGACCGTGGTCATCAGCATCTGGTAGCCATCCGGCCGGCCGCGCGCATTGGTCGCCGCCGCGATGGTGCCGGACCCGCCGGCGCGATTCTCGATGGCGATGGCCTGGCCGAAATCCTCCTGCAAGGCGGGCTGCAGCAGGCGGGCGATGATGTCCGTGCCGCCGCCCGGGGCGAAGCCGACCAGCAGGGCGACGGTGCGGTTGGGATAGGCGCCGGCCGCGCCCTGCGCCCAGGCCGGCAGCGGCAGGGCAGCAGCGCCCGCCGCGGCCAGAAGGCTGCGTCGTGTGAACATGTTTCCTCCGGTTTTTTGCTTATGGTCCGAAGGATGCCTTGTGGTCAGCTTCCCGTCCAGACGGGCTTCCGCTTGGCCAGGAAGGCCTGAACACCCTCCCGGAAGTCATTGCTGCCGAAGCACATGGTCACCAGGTCGTCACCCTCGATGGTGCCGGCGGCCAGTCGCAGGCGCTTCAGGGCGACCTTGGTCGCGGTCAGCGTCAGCGGCGCCATGCCGGCGATCTCCACGGCCAGCTTCTCGGCGCGTTCCGCCAAAGCTTCCGGCGTCTCCAGCATCTCGGAGATGAAGCCGGCGGCCAGCGCCTCCGGCGCGTCCATCAGCCGCGCGGTGAAGATCAGGTCCTTCAGCTTCGCCGGGCCGATCAGTGCGGCGAATCGAGAAATATTCATGGTGGACAGCGTGTTGCCCAAGGTGCGCGCCACCGGCACGCCGAAGCGCGCATTGGCGCTGGCGATGCGCATGTCGCAGACGCCCGCGATCCCCAGCCCCCCGCCGACGCAGGCCCCGGCCACCGCGGCGATCACCGGCTTCGGGCAATCCTCGATGGCGGACAGCACGCGGTCGATGCGGGTTTCGTAGTCCAGCGCGTCCTGGCCGGTCGAGAAATTCTGGAACTGGCTGATGTCGGTGCCGGCCGCGAAGGCCTTGCCGCCGGCGCCGGTGATGACCCAGCAGCGGATCGCCGGGTCCTTGGCCACGGCGGCGGCCTGTTCGAACAGGCCCTCATACATCGGGAAGGTCATGGCATTGCGCTGTTCCGGGCGGTTCAGCGTGGTCCAGGCCACCGGGCCGCGGGTCTCGTGCAGGATGTCGGGCATATTGGTTCCTCCTCCCCCTCTTGTGCGGCCAGGTCACCCGGGGCGACAAGTCCGGCAACCGGATGGAGACTGACAAGAATGCGTATCGTCAGCGTCAAGCAGGGCATCGCCCCGATCGCGAGCGACATCGCCAACGCCTATATCGACTTCTCCAAGATGACCGCCTCCATCGTCGCGGTCACGGTGGAAGGGGAAGGCGGCAGGCGTGCCACCGGCTACGGCTTCAACTCCAACGGTCGCTACGCCCAGCCCGGCCTGCTGGCGGAGCGTTTCGTGCCGCGGCTGACGGAGGCGACGGAGGCCCAGATCACCGGCCCGGACGGCCGGCTGAACCCGCAGGGCGCCTGGGCGGCGATGATGAAGAACGAAAAGCCTGGCGGCCATGGCGAGCGCAGCGTCGCCGTGGGCGTGCTGGACATGGCGCTGTGGGACGCGGCGGCGAAGCTGGAGGGCCTGCCGCTGTGGCGGCTGCTGGCCGATCGCTACAATGGCGGCCAGGCGGATGAGGCCGCCTGGGTCTATGCCGCCGGCGGCTACTACTACCCCGGCAAGGGGGTGGATGCGCTGGTCGAGGAGATGAAGCGCTACCTCGGCATGGGCTATGCCACGGTGAAGATGAAGATCGGCGGCGCCCCCGGCACCGCGCTCGCCGATGCGCTGGCCGAGGATATCGAGCGGATCGAGGCCGTGGTGAAGCTGCTGGGCGGCGATGGCAGCAAGCTGGCGGTCGATGTGAATGGCCGCTTCGACCTGCCGGCGGCACTCGCCTATGCCGCGGCGCTGGAGCCGATGGGGCTGCGCTGGTACGAGGAACCGCTCGACCCACTGGATTATTCCACGCACGCGACCCTGGCGGAACACTACGGCCCGCCGATCGCAACTGGGGAGAATCTGTTCTCGATGCTGGATGCGCGCAACCTGATCCGCCATGGCGGGCTGCGGCCGGATCGGGACATCCTGCAGATGGACCCGGCCTTGTCCTATGGGCTGTGCGAATACCTGCGGACGCTGGACATGCTGGCCGCCCATGGCTGGTCGCGCCGCCGCTGCGTGCCGCATGGTGGGCACCAGTTCGCCCTCAGTATCGCCGTCGGCCTCGGCCTGGGTGGCAATGAAAGCTATCCGGAGGTCTTCGCCCCGTTTGGCGGCTTCGCGGATGACGTGCCGGTGGTGGAGGGGCGCGTGGCGATGCCGGACATCCCGGGCGTGGGCTTCGAGGCGAAGAACAAGCTTTTCGAAGTCTTCAAGGGCCTCGGCTGATGGCCCAGCGCGCCATTCCCGCCGTCTTCATGCGCGGCGGGACCAGCAAGGCCATCATGTTCCACGCCCGCGACCTGCCGGCGGATCGGGCTGAGTGGGACGCGATCTTCATGGCGGCGCTCGGCACGCCCGACCCCTATGGAAGGCAGCTCAACGGCATGGGCGGCGGTGTATCGTCCCTGTCGAAAATCTGCGTGCTGGCGCCGTCGGAGCGGGATGACGCCGATATCGACTACACGTTTGCCCAGGTGCTGATCCGCGAGGCGCGCGTGGATTGGAAGGGCAATTGCGGCAATATGAGCTCCGCCGTCGGCCCCTTCGCGGTGGATGAGGGGCTGGTGCGGCCGAATGGCGAGACCGCGACCGTCCGCATCTACAACACCAATACGAAGAAGATCATCCACAACACCTTCGAGCTGGAGGATGGGCGCGCCAAGGTCCTGGGCGA
This sequence comes from Falsiroseomonas oleicola, assembly GCF_019029495.1. Classification (GTDB taxonomy): domain Bacteria; phylum Pseudomonadota; class Alphaproteobacteria; order Acetobacterales; family Acetobacteraceae; genus Falsiroseomonas; species Falsiroseomonas oleicola. The sequence goes on along the minus strand of NZ_JAERQM010000003.1, from coordinate 499,889 downwards.
CCTGTCCATCCCCGGCGTCGGCGGCACGGGTGCGCCGGTGCGGCTGGATTTCGTGCAGCCCGGCGGCGCCACCACCGGCCGGCTGCTGCCCAGCGGGCAGGTCAAGGATATGCTGGAGGTGCCGGGATTCGGGCCCATCGAGGCCTCCCTGGTCGATGCCGCCAATGCCTCCGCCTTCATCCGGGCGCGGGATATCGGGTTGACGGGGCGCGAATTGCCGGAGGAGCTGGAAGCGCGGCCGGATATCCTGGCGCTGCTGGACGCCATCCGGCTCCAGGCCTCCATCCGCATGGGCATCGGCGCGGATCTGGCGGCGGCGAAGGCGATCAGCTCCGTCCCCTATATCGGCTTCGTCAGCCCGCCGGCCGAGGCGCCGACCCTGTCAGGGGAGACCATCGCGGCCGGGGAGATCGACCTGGCGGCGCGCATCATCTCCAACGGCCAGCCGCACCGGGCGCTGCCGCTGACCGGCTCGCTCTGTACCGCCGTGGCGGCGCGTATCGCGGGGACGGTGGTGGCGGAATGCCTCGGGGCCGTGGCGCCGGGGCCGATCCGCATCGGCATGCCTTCCGGCGTGCTGACCGTGGGCGCGGATGTGGCGCAGGAGGCGGGCGAATGGGTCGCCCGTGCCGGGTCCTTCTACCGGACGGCGCGGCGGCTGTTCGACGGGCGGGTCTGGATTCCCGGCTGAGCCCTACCGCGCCAGCCAGCCCCGGGCGAAATCCTCGGCGCCCGAGGGCAAGGGCGCGCGGGGATCAGCGGTAAACGCCAGAATGTCGCCCACCACCGCCTCGCGGTTGCTGTCGGTCAGCAGCAGATGAAAACCTTCCTCATGGATGGCGATCCTCACCGGGCTGTCCGGCGGCAGGCGGCGCAGCGCGGCGCGCACCGGCCGGGCCGGGATCAGCGAATCCTTGTCGCCGTAAAGCAAAAGTACCGGCATGGGGCGGTTGCCCACCCCGCGGCAGCAGGTGGGCAGGGCCGCACTGGCCGCGTCCATCAGATCGACCAGCCCCACCGCCGCATCCACCCGCGTGCGGCGGATCACCAGCGGGTCGCGGCCCAGCCGGCGCAGCGCTGCCGCATTGTCGCTGGCGACCACGCCGCCCACCCCGCCCTGGAAGCCGAGGATCGGCATGGTGCGCGCGGCCAGCCACAGCCCGCCGCGCATCACGGCGTTCATGCTCTCCCGCCCCCAAAGCGCCGGGGCCAGCAGCACATAGCCATCCACCGGCGCCGCCTCCGCCGCCGTGCCGGCCAGGATGGAAACGGCGCCGCCCATGCTCTCCCCCATCAGGAACAACGGCAGGTCGGGGTGGCGGGCGCGCAGCAGGCGGGCGGCGATGATGGCATCCTCGGCCATGGTCTCCGCCCCCGGCCAGTAGCCCCGGTTGGGGGACCGGCCGAAGCCGCGCTGGTCATAGGCATAGACCAGCAGCCCGCCGGTCGTGAGCTGGTCGATGCTGTCGGCCAGGAAATTGCCGGAATGGTCGTTGAAGCCGTGCAGCGCCAGCAGAACGGCCCGCGGAGGGGTTTCGGGCGCGAAGCTGCGCATCGGCAGCACCGCGCCATCGGCGGTCACCACCGCCTCCCCGCGCAGGAAGGGCATGACGATGGCGGGGCCGGCGGGCAGCACCACGGGGGTGCAGGCGGCAGCCAGCAGCAAAGCGAGCAGGGCCAGGACACCACGCCGCCAAGCCATTCCGCGCCAAACCCTTCTGCCGCCTGAAGCGTCCCACGGCTAACGCAGACCGGCCTCGCCCCGCAAGGTCGGGGCTGGCCGTGCCCCTCCGCCCCCCCTATGTTCCCGCCATGGCCGGCCTGCCCCAGCCCGGCCCCAGCCCATGAGGACCGCCATGCGCGATGCGCGACAGACCGGCTACACCCCGGTCGCCCTGCCCGGTGTGACGCCGGAGGACGTTCTGGAAGTCACCACACGCGTCCCGGGCTGTGATGGCGGCGGCGGCGCGCTGGGCCATCCGCTGGTCTATCTGCGCATCGAGGACCGGCAGGTGACCTGCCCCTATTGCTCCCGCACCTACCGCCTCGCCGAGGGTGCAGGCGAGGATAGCGGACACTGAGCATGACCGAAGCCGCCCTGCCCCCGGCCACCGCCGTCGAGGAAGCCGTCCCGCCGGTCGCGGCGGGGCAGAAGCGGCTGATCCTGGTCGACGGCTCCGGCTACATTTTTCGCGCCTTCCACGCCCTGCCGCCGATGACGCGGCCGGATGGCACGCATGTGAATGCCGTCTTCGGCTTCACCCAGATGTTGTCGCAATTCCTGTCGCGCCACGCCGCCACCCATATCGCGGTGGTCTTCGACAGCGCGCGGCTGACGTTCCGGAATGATTTCTACCCTGACTACAAGGCGCACCGGCCCGAGCCGCCGCCCGAGCTGATCCCGCAATTCGCCCTGATCCGGGAGGCGACGGAAGCGCTCGGCGTCTGCCAGGCCGAACAGCCGGGCTTCGAGGCGGATGACCTGATCGCCGCCTATGCCCGCGTCTTCGTGGAGGAGGGTGGCGAGGTCTCGATCGTCTCCTCCGACAAGGACCTGATGCAGCTCATCGGCCCCGGCGTGCAGATGCTGGACCCGATCAAGCAGAAGCCGATCCGCGAGCCGGAAGTCTTTGAGAAGTTCGGCGTGACACCCGACAAGGTGGTGGAGGTGCAGGCCCTGGCCGGTGACAGCACCGACAATGTGCCAGGCGTCCCTGGCATCGGCATCAAGACCGCAGCGCAGCTCATCAACGAATACGGCGACCTCGAAACGCTGCTGGCCAATACCGCCAAGATCAAACAGCCGAAGCGGCGGGAAGCGCTGGAGCTGAATGCGGAGAAGGCGCGGATCAGCAAGCGGCTGGTGCAGCTCGACGCCCATGCGCCGCTGCCCTGCCCGATCGAGAAGATGCTGACCCGCGCGCCGCATCCGGCGACGCTCGAGAAATTCCTGCGCGAAAATGGTTTTCGCAGCCTGCTGGCCCGCCTCGGCCTGGGCGATGCCAGCGCGGTCACGCGCGGCAACGGTTTTCGCCCGCCCGCGCCGGCGAGCGAGGCGCCGGTCGCGACCGCCGAGGCGACGCCCTTCGGCGACTACGCCACCGTCACCACCATCGAGGCCCTGCGCGAATGGATCACCGCGGCCCAGGCGGCCGGCGTGGTGGGCTTCGACACGGAGACCGACAACCTCAACGCCATGAAGGCGCGACTGGTCGGCTTTTCGCTCGCCACCGCCCCGGGCCGCGCCTGCTACGTGCCGCTGCGGCATGAGGGCAGCGGCGACCTGATGGGCGCGGCGCATCCCGAACAGATCGACGCCGAAGCGGCGCTGGCCGAGATCAAGCCGCTGCTGGAGGACCCCTCCGTCCTCAAGGTGCTGCACAACGCCAAATACGACCTGGAAGTGCTGTGGCGGGCGGAGAATGGCGGCATCGCCGTGGCGCCCGTGGATGACACCATGCTGATGTCCTACGCGCTGCGCGCCGGCAAGCACGGGCACGGCATGGACGAACTGGCGCTGCTGCATCTGGGCCACAGCTGCATCACCTTCGACAGCGTCACCGGCACCGGCCGGAACCGCATCACCTTCAGCAAGGTGCCGCTGGACAAGGCCACCGCCTACGCCGCCGAGGATGCGGATGTGACGCTGCGCCTGTGGCACGCGCTGCGGCCGGAGTTGCGCGGCGCGCGGGCGCTGACGCTGTATGAGCAGGTGGAACGCCGCATGGTGGCGGTGCTGCGTGACATGGAAATCGCCGGCATCAAGATCGACGCCGCCGAATTGTCGCGGATCGGCGTCGATTTCACGGAGAAGCTGGCGCGGTACGAGCGCGAGATCCATGAGCTGGCGGGCAAGCCCTTCAATGTCGGCTCGCCGAAGCAGCTTGGCGAAATCCTGTTCGATGAACAGAAGCTGCCTGGCGGCAAGCGCAGCAAGCTGACCGGCGCCTGGGGCACCGATGCCAGCGTGTTGGAAGAACTGGCCGTGCAGGGCCACGCTTTGCCGCGTCGGGTGCTGGACTGGCGGCAGATCGCCAAGCTGAAATCCACCTATGTCGATGCCCTGGCCCAGGCGGCGGATGCCCAGGGGCGGGTGCATACCGATTTCGCCATGGCGCTGACCTCCACCGGGCGCCTGTCCTCCAGCGATCCGAACCTGCAGAACATCCCGGTCCGCACCGAGGAAGGCGCCCGCATCCGTCGCGCCTTCGTGGCGGAGCCCGGCCATGTGCTGCTGGCGGCGGATTACAGCCAGATCGAGCTGCGCATCCTGGCCCATGTCGCCGATGTGCCGGCGCTGAAGGACGCCTTTGCCAAGGGCCAGGACATCCATTCGCGGACGGCGGCGGACATCTTCCACCTGGCGCCGGAGGCGGTGGACAAGGAAGCGCGGCGGCGCGCCAAGACGATCAATTTCGGCATCATCTATGGCATGTCCGCCTTCGGCCTGGGCGCGCGGCTCGGGATCGGGCCGGGCGAGGCGCGGGCGATCATCGACGCCTATTTCGGCCAGTATCCCGGCATCCGCGCCTGCATGGAAAAGCTGAAGGAGGACGCGCGCAGCACCGGCTACGTCCAGACCCCCTTCGGCCGCAAGCTGTGGATCGCCGACATCGCCAGCAAGGACCCCGTGCGTCGCGGCGGGGCGGAGCGCGCCGCCATCAACGCCCCCTTCCAGGGCGGCGCGGCGGAGGTGATCAAGCGCGCCATGGTGCGCCTGCCGCTGGCCTTGCGGGAGGCCGGGCTTGGCGCGCGGATGCTGCTTCAGGTGCATGACGAATTGGTGTTCGAGGTGCCGACGGCGGAGGTGGAGGCGACCTCGGCGCTGGTGAAATCCATCATGGAGGGCGTCGCCAGCCTCTCCGTGCCACTGGCCGTCGAGATCGGCCACGGCGCCTCCTGGTCCGAGGCGCATTGAGTATATGCCCTCAGGCGCCGGGCGCCGCCTCCGGCGGCTTGGCTCGCCGCATAAGCGGCGGCGGCCATTCGGCCGCTCGGCCCGCGATGCGGGCCGCATTTTGACATCAAACCCTCAGGCGCCGGGCGCGCGCTCCGCGCGCTTGGCTCGCCGCACTTGCGGCGGCGGCCATTCGGCCGCTCGGCCCGCTGTGCGGGCCGCATGTTGTGCTGCCTTGCCGTGACCTGCGCGGAGCCGTGACATCCGCCGGGGCGGCCCCACCTTGTCGGTGGCTGTCCCCGGGTCTATCCGGGCTGCAAAAGCGGGTGGATGCGCAGTGAGCATAACGGCGGATACCGGCCTTTCGGGCGCGGCCTGGAGCCCCACGGAACGCCGCACCCTGGGCGCCATCGGCGCCGCCCATGCGGTCAGCCATCTGCACATCCTGGTGCTGCCGCCGCTGTTTCCGCTGCTGCAGGCCCAGCTTGGCGTCGGCTTCGTGGAGCTGGGGCTGGCCATCACCCTGTTCAGCATCGTCTCCGCCTTCACCCAGGCGCCGATGGGTTTTCTCGTCGATCGGATCGGGCCACGGCGGGTATTGGCGGCGGGGCTGGTCGTCGGGGGCGCGGCCTTCACGCTGGTGGGCCTGTCGCCGAGCTATCCGATGGTGCTGCTGGCGGGGGCGCTCGCCGGGCTGGCCAATGCCGTCTACCACCCGGCGGACTACGCCATCCTCAACACCGCCATGGCCGGGCCGCGCATGGGGCGCGCCTTTTCGCTGCACACTTTTGCCGGTTTCGCCGGCGGGGCGGTGGCGCCCTTCCTGATGCTCGGGCTGGCGGCCTGGCTGGGGCTTTCCGGCGCGCTGATGGTGGCGGGGGGTATCGCCTGGCTGGTCGCGATCTGGGTGCTGGCGACCTGCCCGGCGGACCCGGTGAAGGGCGTGGCGCCGAAGCCCGTCGCCGGGCAGCAGACGCGCGTGCTGAACCCGGCCGTGCTGTCGCTCACCGGCTTCTTCGTGCTGATCGCGCTATCGGTCGGCGGCATGAACGCCTTCGCCATCTCGGCCCTGGTGGCCGCGGGCGGCATGAGCCTCGGCATGGCCTCCATCGCGCTGACGGCCCTGCTCTCCGGCTCGGCCGGCGGGGTGCTGCTCGGCGGGGTGCTGGCGGACCGGGCGAAGCGGCACGGGCTGGTGGCGATGGGCGGCTTCGGGATTGCGGGCGTTCTGACCATTGCCGTCGGATTGCTGGCCATGCCGGCCTGGCTGGTGGTGGGGGTGCTGGGGTTGGCCGGGGTGATGACCGGCCTCTGCATGCCGTCGCGGGACATGATGGTGCGCGCCGCGGCCCCGCCGGGCCAGTCCGGCGCGGTCTTCGGCGTAGTTTCCACCGGCTTCAACATCGGCGGCATGGTCGCGCCACCGGTCTTCGGCTGGCTTGTGGACAGTGGGCGGCCGGAGGCCGTGTTCCTGCTCGGCGGCGCCTTCATGCTGGCCACCGCGACGATGGCCCTGGTGCAGGAGCTGCGCCGCCCGGCGTGAGCCCAGGTCCGGGGTTCCAAGGGCCCACTGGCCCTTGGTGGGGAGAGCCCGAGAGGGGCAACGCCCCTCTCGGACCCCATCACCCGAAAAGCTTCGCCACCGCCGGATCGTGAAACCGCTGCACCTCGATCGCGTAGCCCGCCGGATCCTCGAAGAAGAAGTGCTCGCAATAGGTCCCACGCTGGATGGCCCCGAGCTTCGGCACGCCCGCCGCCACCAGCTTCGCATGCCAGCCCGCCACATCCTCCGCCACGATGGTCAGCAGCACGGCGCTGGTCGGCTGGTGTTTCAGATGGCCCTTGTTGCCATCGACAATGCCGAAATAGCTGCCCGGCGCGATGCGGTAGATGCGGGCCATGCCCTGATCCAGCACCAGTTCGAAGCCGAGCGTCTGCTCGTAGAAGGGAATCACCGCCGACAGGTCGGGGTAGTAGAAGAAGGTGATGGCGTAGCCGGGTGTCATGGGGAGGGTCCTCAAGCGGTCAACGCAGCATGGAGCGCGCCCTGCGCCGGTGCATAGGCGGCGCCAAAATGGTTCTGGCCAGGCAACACGAAGGTCTCGGCGCCGGTCGCCGCCGCCATCGCCTCCGACTGCCGGATGAATTCCGGACTTTCGTCAGTACCCCAGGCGAGGCGCAGCGGCGCATGGATGCGGGCGGCATGGCGGATCGGACTCAGTGCCAGGGCCTCCTCCGCCGTCAACTCCACATACAGCCGGCGGGCGGAGAGCAGCACCGGTTCCATGTCATAGACGCCGGACACCAGGGTGACACTCGCGAACGCCATCTCCGTGGCCAGCACGGCGGCCAGATGCGCGCCGGAGGAATGGCCCGACAGGTGGATCGGCCCGCGCGGCCGCAGCCAGGCGACGCAGGCGCGCAGCTCCGCCACCACATCCGGCAGGCGCCGGGCCGGCAGCAGGCTGAAATCCGGCACCGCCACCCGGAAGCCGGCGGCGCAGAAGGCCGGCGCCAGGAAGCCCGAATCATCCCGCCCCAGCGCCCGCCAGGCGCCGCCATGGATGTGCAGATGCACCCCGCGCGGCGCGCCCTGGGCGGGATAGAGGTCGCAGTCATGCGGGCCGTAGGACAGCGCCTGCGGCTTCAGCGCCGCGCGCGCGGCGGCGGTATCGGCACGGTAGCGCGCCAGCCAGGCGGCCATGTCCGGCGCCCAGACCCGCTGGTCATAGGCGGCATCCAGCCCCGCCTGATCGTAATCCCGCCAGACCTTGTCCATGCCACCCGGATCGCATGCCGCGTCGTCGCGGAAAAGCCCGCCCTCTTGCCGCATGCAACAACGCATGCGTTAATGCATGGGTGAATGCCCAAAGCCCCCTTCCGCCCCCACGCGGCGCGACCGCGGCGGAGACCGCCTATCAGCGGCTCAAGGCCCTGATCCTGGACAACCTGCTGCCTCCCGGCACCCAGCGGCTGGAGGCGGAGCTGGCCATGCAGCTCGGCCTGTCCCGCACCCCGGTGCGGGAGGCGATGCTGCGCCTGCAGCAGGATGGGCTGGTGACGGTCACGCCGCGCCACGGCATGCGGGTGCAGCCGATCTCGGCCGCTGACATGCGCGACATCTACGACGTGCTGGAAAGCCTGGAGCCCAAGGCCGCCGAACTCCTCGCCCGCCGCCGCCTTCCGGAGGCGGCGCTGCGGCCCCTGGCGGCGTCCTGCGACGCCATGGAAGCCGCCCTCGGCACCGGGGACCGCGTGGCCTGGGCGCGGGCGGATGAAGAATTCCATCTCGGCCTGGCCGAGCTTTGCGGCAATAGGCGGCTCTCCGCCATGGTGATGCAGGTCTGGGACCAGTCGCACCGGGCGCGGATGTTCACGCTGAACATGCGTCCCCTGCCGGAACGCTCCACCGCCGAACATCGCGCCACGCTGGTCGCCATCCGCGCCGGTGATGCCGATGGCGCGCGCGAGTTGTATCGCCAGCACCGCCAGCGCGGCGGCGCGGAACTCATCGACCTCATTGAACGGAGTGGCCTGGCATGGCTGTGACCTCGAACGCCGTCCGCATCGCCGTGATGCCGGGGGATGGCATCGGCGTGGAGGTGACGGAGGCCGCGTCCTTCGTCCTCGACCGCCTGGCGCGCCGCCACGGCCTCGGCATCACCACCGAAACCCTGCAGGCCGGCGCCTTCCTGTACCAGGAAACCGGCACGGCGATGACCGAGGACACGTTTCGCAAGGCCGAGGCCTGCGACGCCATCCTGCTCGGGGCGATGGGCTGGCCCGGCATCCGCTATCCGGACGGGACCGAGATCGCGCCACAGCTCGACCTTCGCTTTCGCCTGGGCCTCTATGCCGGCGTGCGGCCCATCCGCGCGATCCCGGGCGTGCCGCTCGCCCTGCGGGACGAACGTGCGGCCAAGATCGACATGGTGATCCTACGCGAAAGCACGGAAGGCCTGTTCTGGGCGCGCGGACGCGGCGAGATGATCGGGGACGCGGAAGCCCGCGACACCATGGTCATCACCCGCGCCACCACCGAACGCCTCGCCCGCTTTTCCTTCCGCCTGGCGCAGCGCCGCGCCGAACGGCTCGGCCGGTCGCAGACGGTGACGCTGGTGGACAAGGCGAATGTCTTCCTCAGCATGGCCTTCATGCGCCGCGTCTTCGGCGAGGTCGCGGCCGAATTCCCCGGCGTGCCGCATGCCAACCACTATATCGACGCCATGGCGCTCGACCTCGTGCGCCGCCCCTGGGACTTCGACGTGCTGCCGATGGAGAACATGTTCGGCGACATCATCTCCGACCTGGGCGCGGGGCTGATCGGCGGCATGGGCTATGCGCCCTCGGCCGATATCGGCGACACCCATGCGGTGTTCCAGCCGAGCCACGGCACGGGGCCGGACATCGCCGGCAAGGGCGTGGCCAACCCCACCGCCATGCTGCTCTCGGCCGCGCTGATGCTGGACTGGCTGGCGGTGCGCGGCGCCGGCCAGGCCTGGGCGGATGCGGCGACGGAGCTGGAGGCGGCGGTGGATGGCGCCTTCGCCGCCGGGCTGCGCACCGCCGAATTCGGCGGCGTGGGTACCAAGGACGTCACCAAGGCGGTGGCGGATCTCATTCCGGCCTGAGGGCGCCGCGCAACTCCACCCCATGCGGTGACTTAACGCCGCATGATTCAGCATGGACCCGGCGTCTGGGTGGGCGGTTTCGCGGAATGGGTGGCGGCCGGGCTGGAACTGGCCGGCATCCTCGCTTTGCTCGTCGGCGTCACCGCCACCACCCTTATCTTCATCCATCGCGGGCTGCGGAGCGGGGAGGGCTGGGCCTCGGCCTTCGTGCCCTATCGCGCCCATCTGGGCCGGGCGATCCTGATCGGCCTGGAACTGCTGGTCGCCGCCGACATCCTCCACACCGTCGCCGCGCCGATGACCTTCGAGACGGTGGCCACGCTGGGCATGATCGTGCTGATCCGGACCGTGCTCAGCCTGGCGCTGGAGGTGGAGATCGAGGGGCGCTGGCCCTGGCACCGGCATCCGGAGAAGCGGAAGGAGCACGGCTGAGCATGATGACCGCAACTGCGAAGGCACCGAAGGTCTGAATCATGCGATCAAACAAAAGGTCAGGGCGTGGGCGTGAACGAAGGTGAACGCATCACGCCCTGAACACCCGCCGCCGCTCCATCCCGGCATAGGTCAGGAAGGCCAGGCCGAGCCCCACGAAAACCATCACATCCAGCCAGATGGCGGGCCGCCCCAGCGGCGCATCGGGCCGCACCACCCACCAGAGATGCGCCCCCGACTGCACCAGCAGGAGCCAGCACACCGTCACCATGCGCCAGCGGCCATGGTCGGGCGGCGCGGCCAGGGCAATGGCCGCCAGCAGCGCCGGCAGGGCGATCCACATCTGCGCGGCACCGGCCCTGTCCAGACGGCGCAGGTACCAATCCGCCTCCTCCGGCAGGTCGGCCATCCAGACAGTGATGTACTGGGTGAAGAACAGCCACAGCATGGCCAGGCCGAGCATCAGCAGCGCGCGTTCCAGACCCGGCAGCGCCTCCGCATCCGGATGCTTTCGCGCCGCCAGGATGGCGGCCGAAAGACCCACTGCCAGCCCCTGCACGAACAACGAAAATCCCTGCAGGCTGGCATACCAGGCGGTGTCGCGGGACAGCACCAGGTCATAGGTCGCCAGCGTCGCCGTCGGCAGCAGCAGCGCCAGAGTCAGCGCGGAGATGCCACGCCGCGCGCTTTTGCCCAGTCCGGGCCAGGTCAGCGCCCAGCCCAGCGCCACCCAGATGGCCAGGCAGGCCAGGCCGCGCAGCCCAAAGGCCCAGGGTTGCAGCAGGGCGGCGGGCGGCCCTTCCAGGGTCTCGGGGCCAGCCCAGGGATACAGCAGTTGCGGCGCCAGCAGCACGGGCGCCAGCATCAGCGCCAACAGCGGCAGGCTGCGCGCGGCGGCTTCCAGCGGCGGGCGCACCGGCCGCAGCCAGTCCTCCCGCAGCAGATGGCCCAGCGCCAGCACGCCGAGCGCGCCGGCCCCCAGATGCAGCCAGAACAGCGCCGCCAGCAGCCAGGCCTCGGCCAAAGCCGGGTTGCCCAGCAGCACCACGCCGGCGGCGCCCAGCGCCACGGCCAGGGCTGCAAGCAGCCTCATGGCGCCAGCCCTTCGACAAAGCGGGCAATGGCCCAGCGATCGGCGGGTGTCAGCCGGTCGGCGAAGGGGTGCGCGCGGCCGCGATTCTCGGCGATCACGGCCATGGTCGCCTCCGCCGGGGCGGGCAGGCGGGGTGGGGCGGGAAAACCGCGCGACACCACGGGGCCGTCTCCGGCACCGGCCGGCCCATGGCAGGGGGCGCAGTAGATGGCGTAGCGGTCAGCGCCATGGGCCAGCAGTTCCGGCGCCGCCGCCGGTCCCGGCCCGGCCAGCGCCTGCCGCCGCGCCGCATCGCCCTGCGCCACGGCGCCCGGGGGTGGCGGCATGGGTGGTGGGGGCGGCGCGCTCGGCGTCCACCCGTCGCAGGCGGACAGGGCCAGCAGCAGGGGCAGCAGCCGCCTCATGCCTCCAGCTCCGCCACCGACAAGGGTTGGTGCCGGTTGAGCAGGTGCCGCGCCTCCCAGGCGCCGAGGCCAGGATCGCCGGTGAACAGACAGACGAAGAAGCGATCCTCGCTGGCGCGGCCAAAGCCCGGCGCGGCGAAGACCGGGTGGTGCAGACGTGGCAGGCGGTTCAGCGCCAGCATGCCCAGCAGCGCGCCCGCCGCCGCCCACAGGATACCGACGATGGTGGTGGCCGGCAGGAAGGCCGGCAGCGCATGCAGCGGCCTGCCGCCGATATTGATGGGATAGGCCTGCACGCTGAGCCACCATTGCGTGCCATAGGCCAGCACCGCGCCGAACAGCCCGGCGGCCAGCGCGATCCAGGCGACGCGCGCGCCATTCACCCCCAGCAGCGCGGCGGCCTCCGGCACCGGGAAGGGCGCATAGGCGTCCAGCCGCCGCCAGCCGGCCTCACGCGCCGCGCGCAGCGCCGCGACCATCGCATCCGGATCGTCGAAGGTGGCGATCACGCCGATCGGGCCAGGCCTGGTCATGGCACATCCGCCTCGCTTTCCTCGTGCCGCGTCTCGTACATCGACACCACGGGGACGAAGCGCGCGAAGGCCAGCATCAGCAGGGCGAAGAGCCCGACGCTGCCGGCCAGCAGAGTCCATTCCGGCACGGTCGGCGCATAAAGCGGGCCGACGCGCGGCAGATGGTCCCGCAGCAGCCCGCCCGTCACCAGGGAGAAGCGGTCCAGCCACACCCCCGCCGCCGCGCCGATGCCGATCGGCACCACCCAGATCGCGCGCAGCCGCAGCGCCGGCAGCCACAGCAGTTGCGGCACCAGCACCACCAGCACCGCCCCGCCCCAATACAGCCCGGCATAGGCGCCGAAGGCGCGCGCGGCGATGGCCTGGCGCGTCACCTGATCCTCCAGCAACGCCACGAGCAGGCCCTCGGCATAGACATAGCCGCAGGCCAGCGCCGCCGCGGCGGTCAGCTTGCCGAGCAGATGCATGTCCTCGTCATCGATGTAGTGGCCCAGCCCCAGCCCGCCGCGCAGCAGCGCCGCCAGCGCCAGCACCACCCCGAGGCCGGAGGGTATGCCGGTGGCCACGATATGCAGCGGCACGCGGGCCTGGTGCCATTCCGGCACCAGCGTGGTGGCGAATTCCAGCGCCACGATGGTCTGTGCGGAGACCAGCATCGGCAGCACCATCGCGGCCACGATGCGATAGGCCGCCTGGTGCCGCGCCCAGTGCCGCACCGATCCGCGCCAGCCCAGCGCCACCACGCCATAGATACGCGCGACCCCGCGGCGCCCCTTGGCGGCGGCGCGGTCGCGCATGGTGCCGAGATCCGGGATCAGGCCCGTGTACCAGAACAGGCCGGTGACCACGACATGGGACATGATCCCCCAGAAATCCCAGACCAGCGTGCTGCGGAAATTCGGCCAGACCTGGAATGTCGCCGGATAGGGAAAGGTCCAGTAGAACAGCCAGGGCCGGCCGAGATGCAGGATCGGATAGATCGCCGCCGCTGCCACCGCCGCCAGCGCCGCCGCCTCCGCGAAGCGGTTCACCGAGGTGCGCAGCCCGTGCTTGCGCAGCACCAGCACCACCGCGAACAGGCTTGCGGCATTGGCGATGCCGATCCACCAGACATAGTTGATGAGGTCGAAGCCCCAGACGAAGGGGATGTTCGTGCCCCACAGCACCGTGCCCTGCAGCAGCAGCGCCACCACCGCATAGGCCAGCAGCAGGGTCAGGAACCCGGCGCCGGCCACCGCGAAGGCGAAGCGCCAGCCGAAATCCGACCGCAGCGGCGTATCGGAGACCGGGCGCGTGCTGAACTCGCTCATGCCCCAGGTACCAGCCGCGCGAGATAGGTGGTGCGTGGCCGCGTATCGAGGTTGCCGAGCAGTGCGTAATTGCGCGCCTCCGCCTTGGCGCGGGAAACGTCGCTGTCAGGATCGTTGATGTCGCCAAAATGGATGGCGCGGGTGGGGCAGGCGCTCTGGCAGGCCGTCACGATCTCGCCGTCGCGCAATGCGCGACCTTCCTGCCGTGCACTGTCCTGCGCGCCCTTGATGCGGTGCTGGCAATAGGTGCATTTCTCGATCACGCCGCGCGGCCGCACCGGCACGTCCGGGTTGCGCACCGGCACCGCGCCGGCCTCCCGCGCATAGCCCGCCCAGTTGAATTTCCGCACTTTGTAGGGGCAGTTGTTGGAACAGGTGCGCGTGCCGATGCAGCGCGGATAGACCATCAGGTTCAGCCCCTCATGGTCATGCACCGTCGCATTGACGGGGCAAACCACCTCGCAGGGCGCCTTTTCGCAATGCATGCAGGGGACGGGCTGGAAATCGACGCTCGGCGCCTCCTCCGGCCCAGTCGGCACGCGGTCGACTCGCAGCCAGTGCATCATGCGGCCCCGCGCCGCTTCCTCCGGCCCCACCACCGGCGTGTTGTTCTCCGCCTGGCAGGCGACGACGCAGGCATTGCAGCCGATGCAGGTGTCGAGGTCGATCGCCATGCCCCAGGCCGCGCCGGGATAGGTCCAGTCGGGATAGAGCGAGCGCGTCGGCGGCAGCGGCGGCACCGCCTCGCCCGGCGCGAGCCGCCGCACGCGCGGCGCATCGCCCGCCATGGCCTGGTCCGGCAACCGCGCCTCCCATGCGGCGCCGGAGGTCGCGCGCAGCGTCACACCCTCCGCCACCCAGGGGTTTGCCGCCTCGCGCAGGCGATAGGCGTCGAGCCCGATGCCCGCCGGCACGCCGCCCGCCGCGCGCCGCCCGCCGCCGAGCGGCAGCGTCACCGCCCCCGGCGCCTGGCCGGGCATGACCAGCATCGGCGCCCGCAGGGTCCGGCCACTGATGAAAATCTCCACCTCCGCCCCATCGGTGAGGCCCGCCGCCCGCGCATCCTGCGGCGCCACCAGCACCGCCTGGCCCCAGGCGACTTGCCCCAATTGGCGCGGCAATTCCTGCAACCAGGCCTCGCTGGCGAAGCGTCCGTCCCAGAGGTTCGGGTCCGGCGCGAAGACCGCCACCAGCCCCTGCGGCACGGGCGCAGGCGTTGGCATGTCGGCATCGTTGCGAAGGGCCTGGGGGGCCGGCGCGCTATCCGCCACCACCCCTTCCTCCAGCGCCGCAAGCCAGCGCGCTTCGAAGTCGGCCTCGCCCCAGCCGGCGCGCCAGGTCTCGCGCAGCAGGGCCTGGTCGTCGCCCGGGATGCCCGCGAGCCGCGCCAGCACCACCTCCGCCGCCACCGCCTGCTCCACCAGCGGGCGGGTCGCGGGCTGGCGCAAAGCGGCGGTGCCGTCGAAGGCGCGGCTGTCGCCCCAGCTTTCCAGCGGATGGCGCAGCGGCAGATGCCAGGCGCAGGACAGCGCCGTCTCATCCACCTGCACGCCCAGATGCACGCTATGCGGCACGCGGCGCAGCAGCGCGGAAAAATCCAGATCGGCGGGGGCGTCGAAGACCGGGTTGGCGTCCAGGATCAGCAGATGGGTGACACGGTCGATCTCCGCCGCCAGCTCCGCCAGCGTGCCAGCTTCCGGCGCCGCGCGTGGGTCGGGGATGGCGGGCAGTTCGACGCCGAGCGCGGCGTTCATCGCCTGCGCCAGAAGATGCACCTCCACCGGCAGGCCGCGCCCGGCCAGCACCAGCGCCTCCGGCCCCGCGGCGCGCAGGGCGGCGGCCAGGCCGCGCGCCTCGGGATGGGTGGCGCCCGCCGCCGCCGCGACCCCCAGCTCCGCCGCCACGGCCCGCGCCAAGGCGGCAATGCCAGCGGGGGGCAGGGGCAGCAGGCGGTCGGCCTTGGCGCCGGTCAGGCAGGGGGAGGTCTCGGCCACCAGCAGCGCCGGCAGCCGCCCGGCCTCCCGCCCCGCGCGCCGCGCCTCCGCCCATTGCCGCGCCCAGGCAAGCTGCGCCGGACCCGGCCCGAGCGGATCGGCACCCAGCGCCAGCACGCAGCGCACTCGGGCAAAGTCGGGCAGCGGCAGCATCACACCTGCCGCCGCATCGGCCAGCGGCGCGTGCACATGCCAGCGCGCGCCGGGCCATTGCGCCAGCAGCGCCGCGATCAGCCGCCGCTGGGTGGGGGAGGCGATGGGGCCGGTGACCAGCCGAAACCCCTCCCCACCCCGCGCCGCCAGCGCCGCGCGCTGTTCCGCCAGGAAGGTCGTGAAGACGCCGGCATCGCGCAGCGCCTGCCCGTCCCGCCGCAGCCGCCGCGACCGTGCCGGATCATGCAGCCCGAGCACCGCCGATTCCAGAAAGATGTCGGTGGCGCCGAGGCTGGCCGGATGGCGCGGATTGCCCTCGATCTTGATGGCGTGGCCGCCGCGCGTGTGCACCATCACGCCGCGCCCGAACCCGTCGAGGTCCAGCACCGTGGCATAGCTGCGTGGCCCGGCATCGGCGCCCCGCGCCGGGGCATAGAGCGGACTGCCGAATTCCGCCGGCGCGCCATCGCAGCCCGCCGCCGCGGCCAGGGCCAGGGAGGCTCCGGCCGCGCGCAGCACGCTGCGCCGCGCGGGGTCGGGCAGCGGCAGGGCGTCGGGTGGGGTCATGGGGGCGGCGGCTCCATCGTTCCAGGCCTACGCGGCAGCGCCGCTTCGGTTCCCCGGCGCTGCAACCGCGATGGGCCTTTCCACGTTGCCCCGGCAT
The DNA here is from genome assembly GCF_019029495.1 of Falsiroseomonas oleicola. Taxonomy (GTDB): domain Bacteria; phylum Pseudomonadota; class Alphaproteobacteria; order Acetobacterales; family Acetobacteraceae; genus Falsiroseomonas; species Falsiroseomonas oleicola. The sequence goes on along the minus strand of NZ_JAERQM010000003.1, from coordinate 483,778 downwards.
GAAAGTGACATCGCCCCTGCTGGCCTGCGCCACCCTGCTGCTGGCCGCCTGTGGCGAGCCCGCCCCACCCGCCGAATTGGAGGTGGCCGGGGCCGATGCGACGCGGGGCAAGGCCGTGATGGTCCAGTATGGCTGTGGCGCCTGCCATGTGATTCCGGGCGTGCCCGGCGCCGTCGCCTGGGTCGGCCCGCCGCTGATGGAATGGTCGCGGCGCAGCTACATCGCCGGGCGCCTGCCCAATGCGCCGGCGCATCTGGCGGCCTTCCTGCGGAACCCCAATGCCGTCTCCCCCGGCACGGCGATGCCGGCGCTGGGCCTCAGCCAGGCCGAGGCGCGGGATGCCGCAGCCTACCTGTACACGCTGGGCCGCGCGCAGCAGGTGCCGCCCGGGCAGCCGATGGCGGAAGGGGAGGCCGGGACGCTGCCGGAACCGCGCATCCGCCCGCGCCGCGATGCCCTGGCCGAGCCGCGCCCGCGCGGTCAATAACCCACGCCGCAGGCCGGCAGCACCATCGCCGGCGCGGCCTGCAGCAGCACGGCCGCCACCGCGTAGAAGCTGGTGGCGGCGGTGAACCACAGGGTGAAGCGGGGCTCCGTCTCCCCGCCCTCCACCACCGGCCGGCCCAGGCCGCGCAGCGTGAAGCGCAGCACCAGCGCCAGGGGCAGCAGGATCGCCAGTGTGGCGAGGCCGATCATCACCGGCACCCAGGGCAGGCCGAACAGCAGCGCATCCTCCCGCCCCCTTTCGCAGGCAAAGGCGGTGATGGCGTAGATGGCGGTGAAATGCAGCGCCCACAGAACCAGCCCGGCCGCGCCGGCGAAGACCGTGGCGGCGTGGCGCGGGGGAGGGATGATACGCGTGGTCATGGCAGCAGCCTCGGGAAGCCGTGCAGCAACACCAGGCCGACCATGCCCTGGCCGATGGTGTACAGCCAGAACAGCCGGATGTTGTCCAAGGTCAGCCGCCGCTGGCCACCCAGCCTGCCGGTCAGGGACCGCGCCAGGGTGTAGAAGCCCATCAGCACCCCAATGGCGACATGCGCCGCCTGCCAGACGAACAGCCCCCAGGCGGAAGCGCCGTAGGCATGCACGGTCGGCCAGATCGGCCCCTGCCACAGCGCCCAGCCATCGGACATCAGCCCGCCCGCCAGCAGCGCCACGCCGGCCAGCAGGGCCAGCCGATGCGTCCAGCCGCGGCCATCGCCCAGCGTCCAGGCCGCCACCGTCACGCTCAGCCCCGCCCCGGCATACATCGCGAAGGCACCAAGACCCCATTCCAGCGCGGGAAGCCCCAAGCCGGGCGGCGGCCACATCCCCTCCCCATTCACCAGCCACAGGAACAGGTAGCTGCCGATCAGGCAGGCATAGGCGGTGCCGCTGACAAGCATCACGCAGATCATCGCCCACCAGGAGGCGGTGACCGGCCCCGTCGCATGGGTCGGCAGCACGATGCCGCCGCCGATATCGGCCTCCGCCGGCCCGACCGGTCCGAAGTCGGAGCCCGTCCAGAGCCAGCCGATGAAGCCCACCAGCGCCAGCAGCCCGAAGACCGCCGCGGCGATCAGGAAGGGGGCCACCAGCGACAGGAAGAAGAAGGCGGTGCCGCCGGCCGCCAGCACGTGCCACCAGCCCGGCCCGCCGACGAAGGCGATGTATTGCGGCGTGGCCTCGGCCGGGCTGCTGATCAGTGCCTCACGCCGACCTGTCGCGGTGAAGGGGAAGTAATGGGCGCCGGCCTCCACCTGGGGCTTCAGTTGAGGGTTGTGCCATAGCGGGTAGCGGTCCTGCACCAGCGGAATGCTGCGCAGCCCGTATTCCGGCCCGGACAGCCATTCCATCGTGCCGGCGCGCCAGGGGTTGTCCTGGCGGTTCGCATTGCCGCCGATCCGAAAATTCTTCACCACATCCAGCAGCAGCACGAAGGCCCCGGTCGCGAACATCGCCGCGCCGATCGAGGAGATCAGGTTGTGCAGCTCCAGCCCGAAGCCCGTGGGATAGGTGTAGATGCGGCGCGGCATGCCCATCAGCCCGCTGATATGCATCGGGAAGAAGGTGACATTGGTGCCGAGGAACAGCAGCCAGAAGGCCGTCTTTCCCAGCCGTTCCGACAACTGGCTGCCGACCGAAGGCGCCCAGTAGTACAGCGCCGCGAACAGGGGAAAGACCATGCCGCCGATCAGCACGTAGTGCAGATGCGCGACGATGAAATAGGTGTCGTGCGCCTGCCAGTCGAAGGGGGTGACGGAAACCATCACGCCGGTCAGCCCGCCGATGACGAAGATGAACAGGAAGCCCAGGATGAACAGCGCCGGCGTGCTGAACTGGATGCGCCTGCCGGCCCGCGCGAAGGTCGCGATCCAGACGAAGACCTGGAGGCCCGAGGGGATGGAGACGGCGAAGCCTGCCGCGGCGAAGAAGGACAGCGACAGCGGCGGAATGCCTGTCGTGTACATGTGGTGGACCCACAGCCCGAAGCTGAGGAAGCCGGTGCCCACCAGCGCCGCCACCACCATCGAATAGCCAACCAGTCGCGCACCCGCCATCGCCGGCACGATCATGGAGACCATGCCGGCCGCCGGCAGGAAGATCACATAGACTTCCGGATGGCCGAAGAACCAGAACAGATGCTGCCACAGCATCGGGTCGCCGCCCCGTTCCGGCAGGAAGAAGGGCCAGTCGAAGGCGCGTTCCAGCTCCAGCAGGGTGGAGGCGATGATGACGGCGGGGAAGGCGAAGATCACCATGGTGGCGAAGATCAGAATCGCCCAGGCATAGATCGGCATGCGCCCCAGCGTCATGCCCGGCGCGCGGCAGCGCAGGATGCCGACGATCAGCTCGATGGCGCCCGCAATCGCCGAGATCTCGATGAAACCGATGCCCAGCAGATACATGTCCGTGTTGATGCCGGGCGAGAAGGCCTTGCTGGTCAGGGGCGGGTACATGAACCAGCCGCCGTCTGGCGCGATGCCGAACAGCAGGCTGGCGTAGAAGATCAGCCCGCCGACCAGGTAGATCAGGAAGGAAAAGGCGCCGAGCCGCGGGAAGGGCAACTCCCGCGCGCCGATCATGCCCGGCAGCAGCGCGATCGCCACCGCTTCCACCGCCGGCACGGCGAACAGGAACATCATCACCGTGCCATGCATGGTGAAGACCTGGTTGTAGGTGTCCGGGTCCACCAGCGTCAGCCCGGGGAAGGCGAGTTGCGCCCGGATGATGAGGCCCAGTATGCCGGCCAGCAGGAAGAACAGCAGCGCCGTGGCGACAAACATCGGCCCGACGACGCTGTTGTTCACCTCGCTGATCAGGCGCCAGCCCTTCGGCATGCGCCAGACATGCTTCAGCGCCTCCAGCTCCCCCGCCGGACGCGGCAGGGTGTTGGGGGTCTCGACCGGGCTGATGCTCACCGCAGCGACTCCAGCCAGATGGAAACGGCGAGAAGATCCGTGCTCTCCAGCACGCGGCCATAGGCCGGCATGGCATTGCCCGGCTTGATGTCCTGCGCGCCGGCGATCCAGCCGGCCAGCGTGCCGCGATGCGTTTCCATCATCCCCGCCCCGATGCTCAGCCGGGAGCCCACGCGCGAAAGGTCTGGCCCCAGCCGGCCCTGCCATTCCGTGCCGCGCACCGTGTGGCAGGCGCCGCAGCCGGCCTCGCCGAAGACCTGCCGGCCGCGCGCCTGTTCCTCCGTCGCGGGTTCCGGCACGGGCGCGCGTTGCCGCGCCAGCCAGGCATCGAATTCCGCGGGTTCCTGGGCCACCGCCCAGAAGGCCATGAAGGTGTGCTGCACGCCGCAATATTCGGTGCATTGGCCGCGCATGGCGCCGGGGCGATCCGCGCGCACGCGCTGGCGGTTCACCCGGCCCGGGATCATGTCCATCTTGCCGTGCAGATTCGGAATCCACAGGCTGTGGATGACGTCGCCGGAGGACAGCAGCAGCTCCACCTCCCGCCCCACCGGAAGGTGCAGCTCATTGGCGGTGACCGCGCCTTCGCCTGCATCGGGGTAGCGCACCTCCCACCAGTATTGCCGACCGATCACCTCGATGCGCAGCGGGTCGTCGCTGCCCGGCAGCACCACGGCACGAGAGACGCCAAGGCTGTAGACCAGCAGGGCCAGCAGCGTGACGGTGGGGAAGACGATGCCGCCGCCGATGACGAAGCCGCGCGTGCCCATCGCCTGGCGTGCGCGGGCCGGGGCGAAGAGCGCATAGGCCAGCAGCCCCATCACCAGCGCGAAGATCGCCGTGCCGCCGATGAACAGCACCCAGCTCAGCACGGCGATGCGCGCCGCCTGGTCGCCCCAGGGGTGGAGCGGCGTCTGCACGCCGCTGCACGCGCCCAGGCCCAGCAGCACCAGATATGGCGCGGTTCGACGCATCCCAGTCCCCCATCCGTCGGACGGGCAACGCGCTGTGCCCAGAACGGTTCCGCCTAAGGGTGGCCGTTCACCGATGGCAGGTCGAACAGCTCGTCAGTGGCGAAATCTCGACACCCAACTGCGCATGCCGCGCCGCCGCCTCCGGCGCCGCGTCACGGTGGCAGTCCAGGCACCAGCCCATCGACTGCGTCTCGGCCTTCACCGTGCGCGCCATGGTCTCGACCGGCCCGTGGCACTGCGCGCAGGTCAGGCCGGCGCCGATATGCGCGGCGTGCTGGAATCGCACATGTTCCGGCAGCCGGTGGACGGAGGCCCAGGTGACGGGCGTGCCCAGCGTCAGCGCCGTCTCCAGCGGGGCGAATTGCGCGGTGACGTTCCAGACCTGGCTGTGGCAGCCGAGGCAGGTCTCGGCGGAGGGCATGCCGGCATTGGCGGAAGTCTCCACGCCAGCATGGCAGAAGCGGCAATCCAGCCCGATCTGGCCGGCATGGATGGCGTGGCTGAAGGGAATGGGCTGCGCCGCCGGCGTGCCGACGCCCCATGTCCCATCCGAACGCGCCACCGCGAAGGCGACCGTGCCCGCCAGCACCAGCGCCGCCGCGACCACCACCATGATGCCGCGCAGCTTCCGGTCGGCGCCGGGGGAGAACAGGGGCTTCATGCGATATCCTTGCCGGCCAGCCGCGTCATGGCGTCGCGCAGGCTGCCGGCGGCCTCATTGAAGTCCGCCCAGGGATCGGCCGGCAGCTTGCCCTGCATCAGGTCAGCCAGGCGCCAGCCCGCGGGGTCCAGCCCCTTCTTCACCGCCGACCAGGGGATCGGCCGGGCCACCGGCGCACCAGGCCGGCCGCGGGGGGACCAGGAGGCGACGGCGGTGGAAAGCCGGTCGTTGCGCAGGTAATCCAGGAAGATGCGCCCCTTGCGGGCCTTCTTCGCCAGGGTGGTGGTGTAGCGATCCGGCTCGTCCCGCCGCAGCATCTCGCAGACAAGGCGCGCGAAAGCCTTGGCCGCCTTCCAGTCCGGGCTTTCGCCGCGCTTCGGCGGCGCCAGCGGCACCACCAGATGCAGGCCCTTGCCGCCGGTGACGCGGGCGAAGGGCGTCAGGCCGATGGCGCGCAGCCTCTCGCGCAGGGCCCTGGCGCCGTCCAGCACCCGGTCGAAGCCCACGCCCTCATCCGGATCGAGGTCGAAGACCAGCCGTTCCGGCACTTCGGGCGTGTCGGCGAGCGCGCCCCAGGGGTGCAACTCCACGGCCGATATCTGTGCCAAGGCCAGCAGCCCCGCCGCATCGTCGATGCGCATATAGGGCCGCGCCTGGCCGGCGATGGTGACGGCGCCGATCAGCGGCGACTGGCCGTTCATGGCATGGCGCTGGAAGAACAGCTCTTCCGAGATTCCGTCCGGCGCCCGCAGCAGGGACAGCGGGCGGCCGGCGACGTGTTCCAGGATATGATCGGCAAATCGGGTAAAATAGGCGGCGAGGTCTGCCTTGGTCAAAGCGGGGCTGTGCTCCGTGGCCGGCCACAGCACGCGATCCGGATTGGTCAGGCCCGGTGTCGCCTTGGCACGTTTCGGCGCGGCGGGCGGTGGCGCCGGTTCGGGGGGCGGCGTGACGGTCTTGGCAGGCTTGTCCTCGCGCAGGCCCTGGAAGCTGGCATGGCGCAGGATGCCCTCCTCGGTCCAGCCGCCATAGGCGACCTCCGCCACCAGCGCCGGCTTCACCCAGACCACATCGCTGGTCTTGGCCGGCTGCCGGCCGGCGAAGGGGGTGGTCCGCCGGTGCAGCGGCTTCATCCGCCGCAGCAGGTCCGCCGCAACCCTGGCCGGGAAGCCGGTGCCGACGCGGCCGAGATAGGTCAGCTTGCCATCCCGCCAGGCGCCCACCAGCAGCGCGCCGAGGCCGTTCCGGCCCTGCCCCTCCGAGTATCCGCCGATCACCACCTCGTCCCGCCCCCGGCATTTGGCCTTGGTCCAGGAATCCCCGCGGCCGGAGGCATAGGGCGCGTCGCGCCGCTTGGAGACGATGCCCTCCATGTCCAGCCGGCAGGCGGAGGCCAGCACCGCATCGCCCGGCGCCGGGAAATGGTCGAGAAACCGCAGCACCGCGCTTCTGGCGGGCAGCAGCCTGCGCAGCGCCTGCTTGCGGGCCTCCAGCGGCCGCGCACGCAGATCGCTGGTGCCGTCATGCAGCAGGTCGAAGGCGAAGAAGACCAGCTTTGCCGCCCGCATCCCCGACAGCACCGCCTGAAGCGTCGAAAAATCCGGCTGGCCCTTCGCGTCCAGCGCCGCCGCCTCCCCGTCGATCACCGCATCGGGCAGGCCGGCGGCGGCCTTGGCGATGTCGGGAAAGCGTTCGGTCCAGTCGAGGCCGGTGCGGGTCCGCAGCGTGACCTTGCCGCCCTCGATGCGGAGTTGCAGGCGGTAGCCGTCGATCTTCAACTCATGCAGCCAGTTCTCGCCGCGCGGCGGGGTCGAGACCAGGCGGCAGAACTGCGGCGCCACGAAGCGTGGCAGCGTGCCGGCCGGGGCCGCGGGTGGGGCCTTGGGGGTGGTCTTGGCGGCGGCCTTGGGCCGGGTCTTGAGTGGCGGCGCATCGCCCTTGGCGATCTGCGCCAGGGTGCGGCCGCTGGCGATGGAGGTCTCCGCCCGCAGCACGGCATCGCCCTCGCCGGGCGTCGCCATGCTGTCCTTCTCCTTGATGAGCAGCCAGTTGTTGCGCGGCTCCGGCTTCGCCCCCCGCGGCTTCATCCGCACCAAAACGAAGCCGCCGCGCAGCCTTTCGCCCGCGACCACGAATTTCAGCTCGCCCTTGGCGAGGTCGGCATCGACGCTGTCCGGGTTCAGCGGCGCCCAGAAGCCCCGGTCAAAGATCTGCACCGTGCCGCCACCGTAATCGGGTTTCGGGATGGTACCCTCGAAACAGCCATAGTCGATCGGATGGTCCTCCACCTCCACCGCCAGGCGCTTGTCGGCGGGATCGAGGGAGGGGCCGCGGGTGACGGCCCAGGATTTCAGCACGCCACCCCATTCCAGCCGCAGGTCGTAATGCAGCCGGCGCGCGTCATGGCGATGCACGATGAAGGCCAGGCGTTCGCCGGCCACGCCCGGCGCACCCTCCGGCTCCCGGCTCCGCCGGAAGTCGCGTTTGGCGCGATAGGGCGCCAGGCGATCGGGCGCGCTGGCCCCCATCAGCGAGAAGCGGCGCGCTTGCGCGGCGGCGCCTTCTTCGGGGGCGCCTTGGGCGGTGTCTTCTTCGGCGCGGGCTTCGCCTTCGCGGCCGGCTTCGCCTTCGCCGCGACGCGTTTCGCGGGCTTGTCCGACGACCCTTCCAGACTGCGCCGCAGCGCCTCCATCAGGTCGATCACATTGTCCTCGCGCGGTGGCGCGGATTTGGTGCCGCCGCCATCGCCGTCGCGCTTGCTGGCGATCAGCGCGCGCAGCGCTTCCTCGTAGCGATCGGTGAACTCGGAGGGCTCGAACGACCCCTGCTTCTGCGCGATGATGCGTTCCGCGATCTCGATCATGCCCGCATCGGCCTTGCGGTTCGGAATGTCCTCGAACAGCTCGTCGGAGGCGCGCACCTCGTCATGGGTGCGCAGCGTGGTCAGCAGCATGCCGACCTCGCGTGGCTCGATGGCGACGATACGTTCACGGGTTCCCATCACGACGCGGGCCAGCGCCACCTTACCGGCGCTCTCCATCGCCGTGCGGATCACCACGAAGGCGTCCACGCCCGCCTTGCCATCGGGCACCAGGTAATAGGGGTCATTCCAGAAGATGCGGTCGATTTCCGCCGCATCGACGAAGCGTTCGATGTCGATGCTGCGGGTCGATTCCAGGCGGACGGATTTGATCTCATCATCCGTCAGCAGGATGTATTCGTCCTTCTCGATCTCGAAGCCGCGCACGAGGTCCTTGCGCTCCACCTCCTCCCCATCCGCATCGAAGGTCTTGGTGCGGATGCGGTTGCCCGTTTCCGGGTTGATGAGGTGGAAGCGCACGTCATGCGCGCTGGTCGTCGCCGGAAACAACGAGACGGGGCAGGCGACCAGCGACAGCCGCAGATGCCCGTTCCAGCTCGGCCGCGCCGCCATCGCCCCGTCCCCTTTTCGCTCAGGCCGCCTTCAGCGCTTCCTTGTGGATGGTCTTCACCGCCATCTGCGTCAGCAGCTTGTCCGCGGCCTTTTCCTGGTCCAGCGTCGCCTTCAGCAGGGCGACGATCTCCGCCTTCTTCTGCGCCTCCGCCCAGGCCATCAGCGTGCCGTAGCGGGCCATCTCGTAATGCTCCACGGCCTGGCCGCAGGCGATCAGCCCGGCATCGCGCACGGCGCTCGGCTCGGTCGCGTCTTCCAGCAGTTCCTCGCATTCCTGGATCAGGCCCTGGATGGCCTCGCAGGTCTTGCCCTGGGCGCGCTTGCCGAGGATCTGGAACACCTCCTGCAACCGCTCCACCTGGCCCTCCGTCTCCTCGCGGTGATCCAGGAAGGCCTGCTTCAGCGTCTCATTCTGGGCGGCACGCGCCATCTTGGGCAGCGCCTTCAGAATCTGCCGCTCGGCGTAGTAAATGTCCTTGAGCGTCAGCAGGAACAGGTCATCCATCGTTTTCATGGCGCATCTCCGTGGGCCGGCCGCGTCCTGTGGCCGCGCTGGCTTCCAAACGCCGCCGCGCCGCGGAGTTTCGCCCGCCTGCCGAAGATTCCGCCTGCGGACCCGGATGCAACCCTGATCCGCGGCGCCGGTTGATCCCGCACCACGCCAGGAGGGCGAGATCCATGCCCGATGAATCGAAGACCCTGCAACCGCCCCAGCACCAGACGCACCAGCCGGGGCTGGAGACGGAGATGACGCCGCGCCCCCGCTCCGTCATGGAAGGCTGGCGTGCCGCCAGCAAGCTGGAAGGCCGCACAGCCCTTATCAGCGGCGGCGATTCCGGCATCGGTCGGGCGGTGGCCATCGGCTTCGCCAAGGAGGGTGCCGATGTGGTGATCCTGCACAAGGAGGAACCGCAGGACGCCGAGGAAACCCGCGCCCATGTCGAGGCCGCCGGCCGCCGCTGCGCGGTGATCGCGGGCGATATCGGCGACGCCGCCTTCTGCCGCGATGCCGTCGAACAGGCCGCACGCTTCCTCGGTGGCCGCATCGACATCCTGGTGAACAACGCCGCCGAGCAGCATCCCTGCAAGGACTTTGCCGAAATTCCCGAGGCGCAGGTGGAACGCACCTTCCGCACCAATATCCTCGGCATGATGTGGCTGACCAAGGCGGCGCTGCCGCATATGCGGGAGGGGTCTTCGATCATCAACACCACCTCCATCACCGCCTATCAGGGCAGTGCGGAGCTGATCGACTATGCCTCCACCAAGGGGGCCATCGTTGGCTTCACCCGCAGCCTGGCCAAGGCTCTTTGGCCGCAGCGGCGCATCCGGGTGAACGCGGTGGCGCCCGGGCCGATCTGGACGCCGTTGATCCCGGCCTCCTTCGATGAGGAACGCACGGCGCAGCACGGCGCGGCGACGCTGCTGGAACGCGCGGGCCAGCCGGATGAGGTCGCACCCGCCTTCCTGTTCCTGGCCGCGGAACAGGACAGTTCCTATTTCACCGGCCAGGTGCTGCATCCGAATGGGGGGACCGTCGTCAATGCCTGACCAAAAGCCTGTCGCCGAGGGCGATAGCGGCACCGGCATTCCGGCCGGCACCGCGCGTGACGGCACGGAGACCCGCCCCGACATCGGCGGCACTGCCAGCGGCCGCCGCCAGTTGAAGAAGGCGGAGCAGAAGCCGGGCGAAACACTGTCCCCCGAGGCCGGCGGCGGCGCGGGCGCCGGGCGGCACTGGCCCGGGGATTCCTGATCTCAGCGGCAGGCGCGCCAGGGCCCCATGTCGAAGTGGAAATGGTCGCGATGGGCAGCGTTGTACTCCGGCCCCAGCACGGCGCGGTAGAAGCCGCAGGCGCCATCGCGCAGTTCGCGCAGGAAGGCGGCCTCCGTCCCGCCGCTGCCCCAGTGCCGCAGCAGGGTGACCTGGCGCCCATCCCGCAAGGTGAAGCCAGCGATGTCGATGGCATTCGCCGTGGCGTGCTGGCTGCGGCGCCCGCTGGCACGGTGATAGACATTGCGGCAGTTCTGCGTGCCCAGGTGCCGGACAGCGGCGACCTCGCTGCCCAGATGTCGGCGCGCGGCCGGCTGCATGACATGCGTCTCGAACAGCAGCCAGGCTGCGGCGACGCGGCAGGTGGTTACGGGTGACGCGGGGGTGACGCGGCTGGCATTGGGCAGCCGCACCGCATTCTCCAGCGCGCAGCCGATATCGGAAGGCCGGTCCGCCACCCGCTGCACCGTCAGGCCGCTGCTCTCCAGCGCCGCCAAACAGGCCTGCGGCTGGATCGCCAACCGCCGCAGCTTCACGCCCGTCATCAGATTGGGCGAAGCGGTGACATCCAGCGGCGCGCGAGGGTCCCATTCCGGCGGCAGGTGCCGCAGGCCGAGGAATGTCCCCCCGGCCAGAAGGCCGAGCACGACCAGCCACCGCAAGGCCCGCATGGTTCAGCTTCGACGAAGGGGAGAGGTGGGGCGCGTCATCTCCCCTGAACTGGGGAGCGAACGCGCCCCGCGCCACCTCACACCACCGCGAGCACCTCAGCCGCCGATCGCCGCGCCGCCGCCCGCCACGCGCCGCACGGGTTGCGCCAACCGGCCATCGCCGATCATCGCGAAGCCCGCCCAGTAGAAGGGATGCGCGAATTCCGCCGGAAGGTTCACCCCCGCCTCGTTCAGCAGCACCAATTGCGACTCACGCAGCGCGGTGGCGGAATCGCCGCCGATCTGCTGGCGCTGCATCATATAGGCCACAGTGAAGGCCGCCGCCTGGTCCGCCACCGGCCAATGCGTCACCAGCAGCCCCCGCGCGCCGGCGAAGAAGAAGGACCGCGCGAGGCCCGACAGCGCCTCACCCGCGCCGCCCGCCGCACCGGCCACCCCGGTCGCCGGCCCTGCCGTGTTGCAGGCGGAGAGGATGACGAGGTCGGCATCCAGCCTCAGCGTCAGCACCTCGCTCGCCCGCAGCAGCGCCGCATTGGCATCCGCCGCGCCGCGCGGGGCGGAGACGACGATGGCCGGCTCCGTCACGCAGCTCAGCTCGCCGGGCAGCAGCGCATGGGTCGCCAGATGCACCACGCGATGGCTGCCGAGATCGGCATTGCGCAGCGCCGCGGCCGTGAAACTGGCGCCGAAGAGGGTGGAGCGGGTGCCGAGGAAGCGCGCCGCCGCCTCCACCTCCGCCCTTGTGCCGGGCAGGCGGCCGAGGCCGGAGGCGAGCCGTGCATCCTCCGCGCAGCGATCCGCCGGGAAGCTTCGGGCAAGCTGCGCCGCGCTCGGCGGTTCGAAATCGCCGAAGCCGATATAGGGGTTCGGCGCAGCGGAGGTCGGCGCGCCCCGTCGGATGGTGACCAGCGCCTGCGGCGAGGTGGCATGGACGATGGCGAATTGCCGGATCAGCCAGGGCGCGCCGCGCAGATCGGCGGGCTCGGCTGGGCCGGTCAGCAACAGGCCGAAGGGGATCGACAGCAGCGGCCCGTCCGGCACCACCACCAGCCTGTCGGCCCCTTCCAGCGCCGCCGCCAGCGGCGCCAGCAGGGCGACGTGCAGCGCCTGGGCGGCCGCCATGTCGAAGCTGGCGGCGCCCTGGTCGATGCCGGCCCGCACCCGGCCCACCAAGGCGGTGGCCTCGGCCTCGGTCAGCGCCACGCGGCGGGCCAGCACGCCGCCATCGGCGCGCAGCGCCAGCGCATAGCCGAAGCGCGGGCCGAGCAGGATCTGCACCAGCCCTTCCTTCTCCCCCAGCACGCCCGCCACATCGGCGGCGCTGGCGGCACTCAGCAGCAATTGGCGATAGGCCGGCGCGGCCGCCGCCACCTCGCTTTCCGCTTCCGCCCGCGCCTCCTGCCGCGCGGCGATGCGCGTATCGAGCTCGGCCAGGGCCTCGGCGCCGACCGCGCCCAGGCTGTCCCGCTGCGCGAACAGCTCGCGCAATTCCTGGTCGAGATCCTGCATGCGACGCACCGCCGCGGTCACGCGGGCATCGCCGCCACCGGTCGCCAGCCGCGCCGCGGCCTGGGCCAGGAAGCGCTGCGTCTGGCCGCGCTGGGCGAGCTGCGCCGCGCCGAACATCTCCCGCGCCAGGGCCGCCGCCTCCGCCGGCCGTGCCTGCGCCTGCCGGGCCAGCGCCTCCAGGTAGTCCAGCACCTGGTCGGATTCCAGCGCGATGCGCCGCAGCCGCAGGATCTCCGCCCCAGCGCGGAAGGCGTCCAGCGCCGGCACGGTCTGCCCGGCCGCGGCGCGGCTCTGGCCGAGCAGGAACAGCGTTCGCGCCTCGGCACGTTCACCCGGGGAGGCCTGGCCGAAGCGGGCCGCCGCCCGGGTCAGCAGATCCCCCGCGCCGGCCGGGTCCTGCCCGGCCCGCAGCGCCGCCGCCTCTGTCCGGAGGGAACGGCCGCCGACCGCCGCGCGGTCGTAATCCACCCGCTGGAGCAGGCCGCGCGCCTCCGCCACCAGGGCGCGCGCCGCGGCCGGCGCGCCGCTGCGGGCAAGCACCGTGGCGCGGCCGCGCCGGGCCTCCGCCAGGCCGACGATGGCGGTCTGCGCGATCGGGCTGATGGCGGCGGTGGTGCCGAAGGGATCGACGCTGGTGCCGCCGCGCAGCAGGCTGGCCGGCACGAAGCCGCGATACAGCGTCTCCGCCCGTTCCAGCAGCACCCCGGCCTCCGCATACCGGCCCTGGTTCAGCGCATGCAGCCCCCGGTAATGCGCCAGCCGTGCCGGCACGGTGGGGTCGGAGGCCTGGGGCGCCAGGGCCTCGGACCGGGTGAACAGCGCCTCCGCCTCCCGGTGCCGCTGCTGGTTCGACAGGTTCAGCGCCAGGTGCATCAACGGCCCGACCGTGTCCGGGTTGTTGCCGCCCAGCACCCGTTCCTGGATCGCCAGCGCGGCGCGATAGGCGCTTTCCGCTCCGACGTAGTTCTCCACCAGGTTCTGTTCCTGGCCGAGTTGCATGGCGCGTTCGAAGTCCCGCACATCGCCGGCACCGAAGGCCCGCGCGGCCAAACGCACGGTTTCCAGCTCCAGCGCGGCGGAGCGCACGACGGCGCCACCGGGTGCCATGCCGCGTGCCACCCGTTCCATCACCGGCATCGCGGTGGGAATGCCATCGGCCAGCACCGGGCCTTCGGCACCCTGCGTGACCATGGCCACATGCGCCCAGCCGCCCTGGCGCCGCGTGCATTGCAGCAGCCGGGCCGGGGTGCCATCACCCAGCCGGGTCGCCTGCGGCGCGGCGCAGATCAGGCGCTGGTCGAGCCAGCTTCGCCAGACGCCACCGGTGGCGATGCGGTCCAGCGTCGCCACATCCACCGGTCCCCGCAGGGCGAAGATGCGTGCCGCCGGCTGGGTCCAGCCGCCGCAATAGGCTTCCGTCGTTGCCGCCAGCGGCAGGTCGAGCGCCACGCTGCGGCCATCCTGGCTGATGCAGGTCTCCCCCCGCGAGTCCGTCCCGGCCGGGCGGGATTCGGCGGCGCGCGACGTGCCGAGGGCGGTATAGGCCTCCGGCGGCGGCGCGGTGCAGGCGGCGATGAATCCCAGCAGCGGGAGGCCCAGCAGGGGGAGCCGGCGGAAGGCGCGGGGTGCGGCCATGCTCAATAATCCTCCTCGGCGATATTGGGCAGCAGCACATCGGGGTCGAGGCGCGGCCGGTCGCTGCGGATGTCGATGCGGTTCTCGATCGGCACCGCGAAGGGCTGGGCGAGCGAGGGTGCCACGCAGTTCACCGAGCCGATGACGCATTCATTGATGCGATAGCGCACCTGGTCATTCGGCAGCGCCGCCGTGGTGCGGCCGAACTGCGCGGCGATGCCGAGCGAGATGCCGCTGAGCGTGCCGGACAGGGCCACGACATTGTCGCCCTCCGCCCGCGCCTCGCCGACCAGGCCGTGCACGCCGAGCCGCCCCGCGCGCAGCACGCCCGTGGCGGTGCCGCCATCCAGCAGCAGGAAGACAGGGCTTTCGCCGGCATCCAGCGCCAGGGTCAGCGTGCCGGCGGCGGCGGCGGTGGCCGCGCCGCTCGGCCCGTCATCCGCGCCGAAGACCCTGAAGGCCGCACGGTTGCGGGCGACTTCCGATGTGAGCACCTGCCAGACCTGTTCATTGCCCGGCAGGCCGGGACGATCGGTGGTGTCGTCGGCGACCGTGCCCGGAATCGCGCGCAGCGCGCTGGCCGTGCGCCGGCTGTCGTAGATCACCAGGGGCAGCCGGCCCGAATCCAGCGGCGTCACCGTGACGTCGCCGGTGACCATGTTGCCGCCGGCCGCGAACAGCACGGCGGTGCCGGCGCGGATCGTGCTGCCATTGGCCACGAGCTCGCCGCCGCTGCTGCCCGCCGCGCCGACCACCAGCTCCACCAGCCGGCCCTGAAGCGTCGCGCCATCCAGCAGCAGCGCCTGCGCCATCTCCGGCGACTGGCCCGCCGCCAGCCGCACCCGGCCCGGCGCCGCGACACTGCTGCCCGGGTCGAGCCGAAGGAAGCCGTCGGCAAGGATGGTGGCATCGCCGGTCTGGGCCTGTACCGTGGCATTCCGCAAAAGCAGGCTGCCGGTCGACTGCAGGTCATACCCATCGATGCCGCTCTGCGCACCGGTCACCACCGTCTCCGTGCCATCGGACAGGCCCTGAAGCCGGATCACGGCAGCGCCGGTGATGGCGCGCACCTCGGTCAGTTCGCGGACGATGGCGCCATGGGTGGGGTTGAGCGGATCGCTGCTGAAGCGGCCGATCTCGATAACGGGGGCGACCGCGGTCAACTGGCCGGCCTCGATCCGGCCGCCCGTCGCCAGGATGCGCGTGGCACTTTCCAGCTGCACATTGGCGCCGGCAATGAGGCCGCTGGCCTGGGTGATATCGCCCTGCGCCTGGACCTGGACGCCGCCACTGTCGCTGACCAACGTTCCATTCGCCGCCACGCCGCCGACGCTGGCCGTCACCTGCACCGGGCCCGCACCGCGCACCGTGCTTTCGGAGCCAAGCCTGCCCGACAGGCCGCTGAGCGTCACCCCCGCGGAGGTCGATTGCACCGTGCCCGCGGCATCCACCGCGCCACCGGCCGCCGTGAGGGTCACCGCGCCGCTGCCGATGATGCTGCCCGCCGTCTGCGTGACGCCCGCCTGGCCGCTGAGCGCCACCCCCGAGGCGGTCGACTGCACCGTGCCCGCGGCATCCACCGCGCCACCGGCCGCCGTGAGGGTCACCGCGCCGCTGCCGATGATGCTGCCCGCCGTCTGCGTGACGCCCGACTGGCCGCTGAGCGCCACGGCGTCGCCCTGGACGGTCGTGGTGGTTGTCACGCCGCCCGCGGCCGAGGTCAGCGCCACCGCGCCGCTGCCGCTGATGCTGCCCGCCGTCTGCGTCACCCCCGTCTGGCCGACAAGCGCCACGTCGCCGCCCGTGCTGCGCAAGGTGCCGCTGGCCGTCAGGCTGGTATCCGCCGCCAGCGCCAGCGCGGCGCCGGCCTCGACATCCGTCGCGGTCAGTCCCGCCAGGCGCGCCGAGCGGAAGGTGACGCCCCCGGAGGCGGCACCCGTGATGTTCGCCACCTCATTGGCCTGGTCGAGCGTGACCGAGGCCGCCGCCGCGCCGCTCGCACCCCGCACATCCAGCGTGCCAGCGGTGACAAGGCCGGTCGCCTGCTGGCTGGCTGCACCGTCGCTGCGCAGATCCAGCCGGTTCGCGCCAACGCCGACCGCCCCGCCCAGCGCCAGCGCCGCATCGCCCCGCAGCGTCGAATCCGCCCCCGCCGCCACGCCATCCACCGTCAGGGCCTGCGTCGACCGAAAATTCACCCCGGCCGAGGAGGCCGCGCCGAAGCTGCCGACGGCATTGGCCTCCGCCAGCGTCACCGCGCCGCTCGCCCCGCCGCTGGCGCCGCGCACATCCAGCGTCCCGGCTGTCACAACGCCCACCGCCTGCTGGCTGGCCGTGCCATCGCTGCGCAGGTCCAGCCGGTTCGCGCCGACCCCGACTGCCCCGCCCAGCGCCAGCGCCACATCGCCGCGCAGCGTCGAATCCGCCCCCGCCGCCACGCCGTCCACGGTCAGGGCCTGAGTCGATCGAAAATTCACCCCGGCCGAGGAGGCCGCGCCGAAGCTGCCGACCGTATTGGCCTGATCCAGCGTGATGGCGCCGCTCGCCCCGCCGCTGGCGCCGCGCACATCCAGCGTGCCAGCGGTGACAAGGCCCGTTGCCTGCTGGCTCGCCGTGCCATCGCTGCGCAGGTCCAGCCGGTTCGCGCCAACCCCGACCGCCCCGCCCAGCGCCAGCGCCACATCGCCCCGCAGCGTCGAATCCGCCGCCGCGATCACACCATCGACCGTCAGGGCCTGCGTCGACCGGAAATTCACCCCGGCCGAGGTCGTCGCGCCGAAGCTGCCGACCGCATTGGCCTGGTCCAGCGTGATCGCGCCGCTCGCGGCGCCACTCGCGCCAAACACATCCAACGTCCCGGCGGTGATCAGGCCCGTGACCTGCTGGCCCACCACGCCGTTGCTGCGCAGGTCGAGCCGGTTCACGGCGACATCCACGGCGCCGGCCAGCGCCAGCGACACATCGCCGCGCAGCACCGAATCCGCGCCCGCCGTCACGCCATCCACCGTCAGCGCCTGGGTCGAGCGGAAGCTCACCCCCTCATCCGCAACCGCCGTGACATGGGCGACCACATTGGCCTCGGCCAGCGCGATCGCGCCGGCGCTGGAGGTGGCGGAGAGCGTGGGCGTGGTCAGCAGCCCGGCCGCCGTCTGCGTGATGTCGTCCACCGCCACCAGCGTGATGCCGGTGGTGCCGCTGACGCCGGCCTGCAAGTCGATGCCAGCGGTCCCGGCGGTCAGCGTCGCCACCGTGCCCGCCTGCACCGCGCCCGTCACCGTGATCGAAGGTGCCGTGATGCCCGCAGCCGCGCCCGCCGTCACGGCATTCACTGTCAGCGGGTTGCTGCTGCTGAACAGGAAGTCCACAGCCGCCGCGCCGCCGACCGTATCCACCGCATTGGCGGGACTGGCCGTGGCCAGCAGCACCGAACCTGCGGTGGAGGTGGCGGAAAGAGTCGGCACGGTCAGCAGGCCATCCGCCGTCTGGGTCACGTTGTTCTGTGCCAGAAGGGTGATGCCGGTCCCCGCGGTCAGCCCGCCTTCCAGCGCCAGGCTCAGCCCGCGCAGTTCCACCTGCGCGACACCCCGCCCCGCCAGGTCAGCCCCCGCTGCGTCCACCGTCACGGCGGAGGTGGTGGAACCGTCGATGAACAACCGTTGCGCTGCATCGATCACCCCGATGACGTCGGCGCCGACCACCAGCGGATCCAGCGCCGCCGCGCCGCCCAGTTGGATGGCGCGACCGGCCGTCAGCGGGCTGATCCCAAGCGTGCCGCCATCTCCCACTGTGCCGGCCTGAAGCGAAGCGCCACCGCCAACCGGCCCGAACGCATCCGTCACCAGCGTGATGTCGCGGCCCGCGCCACTCTGCACCACGCCACCGAGGTCGATACGCGGCCCCGTGATCGCGATGTCCTGGCCCGCCGTCACCGCCCCCAGCGCAAGGTCATTGGCGCCGCTGAACCGGAAGTCCTCATCCGCCGCGCCGCTGACCGCATCCACCGCATTGCGCGGATCGGCGGTTGCCAGCAGCACCGACCCCGCACTGGAGGTCGCCGAAAGTGTGGGCGCGGTCAGCAGGCCGGCGGCCGTCTGTGTGATGTCGTCCACCGCCACCAGCGTGATGGCCGTCACCGCCGTCAGGCTGTCTTCCAGCGTGATGCCGCCCGTCCCGGCCGTCAGCGTCGCCGTCGTGCCCGCCTGCACGGCGTCGGTGACCGTGATCGATGGCGCCGTGAGGGTCACCGCCCCGCCGGCTGTGATCGGCCCCGCCGCCAGGTTATTCGCGCTGTCGAACAGGAAATTCCCAGCCGCAGCGCCGCCGACCGCATCCACCGCATTGCGCGGATCGGCGGTTGCCAGCAGCACCGCCCCCGCGCTGGAGGTGGCGGAAAGCGTTGGTGTGGTCAGCCGCCCGGCCAATGTCTGCGTGATGTCGTCCACCGCCACCAGCGTGATGCCGGTGGTGCCGCTGACGCCGGCCTGCAAGGCGATGCCAGCGGTCCCGGCGGCCAGCGTCGCCAGCGTGCCCGCCTGCACCGCGCCCGTCACGGTCACCGACGGCGCCGTGATGCTCGCCGCCGCGCCTGCCGTCACCGCGCCCACCGTCAGCGCATTGCTGCTACGGAATAGGAAATCCCCATTCGCCGCGCCACCGACCGTGTCCACCGCATTGATGGGGTTGGCCGTGGCCAGCAGGACCGAGCCCGCGGTGGATGTGGCGGAAAGCGTCGGCACGGTCAGCAGGCCATCCGCCGTCTGCGTCACGTTGTTCTGTGCCAGAAAGGTGATGCCGGTATCAGCCGAAAGGCCGCCGGTCAGGGCAATGCTCAGCCCACGCAGCTCCACCTGTTCCACATCCCGCGCCGCGAGATCGGCACCCACCCCGGTCACGGCGGAGGTGGTGCCGCCATCGATGAGAAGCCGCTCCGTCGCCGCAGCGATCACGCCGATCACGTCGTCGCCGATCACCAGCGTATCCGCCAGCGCGCCGCCGCCCAGCCGGATATCCCGCGCCGCCGTGCGTGGTGCGATCGACAGCGTCCCGCCATCCACCAGCGTTCCTGCCTGGAGCAGAGCGCCGCCGGTCGCCGTCAGCAGATCCGTCACCAGCGTGATATCCGTGCCGGCGCCGCTGACCACCTGCTGCGTCAGGCTGATGGAATTGGCCGTCAGCGCGACGCCAGGCTCAACCCCCGCCTGTCCGGTACCCGCCAGCGGCCCGTTCACGACCAGCGCGGTATCCGCCGTCAGCGTGAGCACCGCGCCCGCCGTCACCGCGCTGTCCACGGTGATCGTCGGCCCGCCAATCGTCACATCCCCGCCGGCCGTCAGCGGCCCCAGCAGCAGGTCATTGGCGCCGCTGAACAGGAAATCCCCATCCGCCGAGCCGCTGAGCGCATCCACCGCATTGCGCGGATCCGCCGTCGCCAGCCGCACCGATCCCGCGCTGGATGTGGCGGACAGCGCCGGCGTGGTCAGCAGGCCGGCCAGCGTCTGGGTGATGTCGGCCGTGGCGGAAAGGTCGATGCCGACATCCCCGCGGGCCGCCGCCTGCAACGCCACCGCGCCGGCCGTCCCCTGCAAGGACAGTTGCGCCCCGGCCTGGAGCGCGCCCGTCACCGTCACCGCCGTGCCGATGATCGAAAGATCGTCGCCCGCGGTGATCGGCCCCACCGTCACGGCCTGACTGCCGCCGAAGCGGAAGTTGTCGCTGGCCGATCCGCTCACCGCCCCTACCGCGTTGCGCGGATCGGCTGTCGCCAGCAGCACCGATCCCGTGCTGGATGTGGCGGACAGCGTCGGCGTGGTCAGCAGGCCGGCCAGTGTCTGGGTGATGTCGGCCGTGGCGGAAAGGTCGATGCCGACATCACCGCTGACTGCCGCCTGCAACGCCACCGCGCCGGCCGTCGCCTCGAGTGACAATTGCGCTCCGGCATCGAGCGCGCCCGTCACCGTCACCGCCGTGCCGATGATCGAAAGATCGTCGCCGGCCGTCACCGGCCCCACCGTCACCGCCTGGCTGCTGCCGAAGCGGAAGTTCTCGCTGGCCGAGCCGGTGACGGCGCCCACCGCGTTGCGGGGATCGGCTGTCGCCAGCAGCACCGATCCCGCGCTCGCCACCGCCGACAGCGAATCCGCCGTCAGCCGCCCGCCCACCGCCTGGGTGATGTCGCCCGCATCGGCGCGCAGCGTGATATCCGCCGCCGTCACCGCCGCATCCACGGCGATGCTCGCACCGATCAGCTCCAGGCTGATGCCGGCCACGGCGAGATCGGCGGCGACCGTCACCGCGCCCGCGGTGCGCGTGCCCTGCGCCAGCGCATCCTGGCCCCAATCCACGATATCGCCGCTGCGCGTCTCGCCCAGGCGCAGCCTTCCGGCGGTGACGCCACCCGCCGGCAGGGCGGCGGTGAAGGCCGCGCCGGCGGTGCGGGGGCCGATCTCCACCAGCCCGGTCGCGCCCGCATCCAGCGCGCCGGCCAGGGTCAGCGCATCGCTGCGCAGCATGATGGTGGCGCCATCGGCCACCTGCACGCCACCCGCGCCGGCGATGGTCCCCGACGTCGCGGTGAAGGCGCTGCCCGCGCCGGTCAGCGCGACATCGGCGTTGAGGGTGATGGTGGTGCCGGCCACCAGCGTCAGGCCGCCATTGGCCTTGGCGATGGCGGCATCGACCGTGATGGTATCCGCCGCCTCCAACCGCACCGTGCCGGCGAAGGCGGCGATGGTGCCATTGGTGATGACGGCGGGTTCGCCGAGCCCGGCCTCCGCCGCCACCACGATGCCCGCCACGCCATCGAGGCCGGAATCATCCGCGCCGGCGACAATGGAAATATCGTCAGGATCGATGAACAGCGTGCCGTCGCGCCCGGCCGGGGCGCGCACATCCACCGTGCCGGCGATGGAAAGCGCGGCCTGGCCGGAGATTTCGACGAAGCCGCCATCACCGCCCGCCGCCCCGCCGCGCGCCGAGATCGCGCCCCGCATCTCCGTTCGGGTCGTGCTGTTGACGGCGACCGTGCCGCCGGTGCCGGCCTCCGTCGCATCGGCTGCCAGTGTGGCGCCTGCGGCGATGCGCGTGGTCTCCGCCATCTGCTGGCCCCGGCCGAAGCCGGTGGTGCCGGCCAGCACGGTGCCGCCGCCGCCGGTGCCGGAGGCATCGAGCTTGGCGCCGCCCGCCACGTCCACATCCTGCTTCGCCTGCGCCGCGACCAGCCCGCCGCGCACGCTGGCACCGTTGCCGCGCGCCGCGACCTGCCCGGCCACCTCCACACGCCGCGTCGCGGCCCCGCCAAGCTGCACGCTGCCGCCACCCCCGGCGCCGGAGGCATCGACCGTGGCGGCGGCACCCACCACCACCGCGCCATCCCGCGCCGCGACGGCCACGCGCCCACCGCGCACGCCCGGCGCGGTGCCGGTGGCGGAGACGCGGCCGCCTTCCAGCCGCACATCGCCGCCGCTGCCCGTGATCGCCACCTGGCCCGCCGCCGCGCCGCTGGCGGCATCCACACTGATCCGCCCGGTATTGCGCACCAGCGTATCCACCACGCCCCGCGCCGCATCGGCGGTCAGCAGCACCGATCCGCCCGCCGCCTCCACCACGCCGGAATTGGTCACCAGCGCGACGCCGCCGCCCGGCCCCTGCCGCACGGATTGCGTGACATCCAGCGCGACCAGCCCGTCGCCGGCCAGATCGAGCGTGAAGGTCTCCGCCCCCGCCAGCGCCACGCGGCCGAGCCGGGCGCGGATCAGCCCGGAATTGGCGACGCCCGGCGCGACCAGGGAGGCCAGGCCGCGATCGGCGACGGTGATGCTGCCATGGTTCTCCACCCGGGCGCCGGGGCGCGCCGGGCCGTCGAAGACCATGCGGCCGGCCATGAAGTTCTCGTTGGTGATATTGGAAGCGCTGGCGATCAGGCTGCCGACATTCACCTGCGCGCCCGGCGTGAAGACGATGCCGGACTGGTTGACGATGGCCACCCCGCCATTGGCCGTGATGCGGCCGGCGATCAGCGAGGGGTCGGGGCCGGTCACCCGGTTCAGCGTCCAGGACCCCGCATTGGGCTGGTTGAACTGCACCGCCTGGTTGCGGCCGACATCGAAGCCGCGCCAGTCGATCGCGGCGCGGTTGCTCGCCTGGTTGATCGTGGTGGTGGTGGCGGACTGGCTGATGGCGGCGCTGCCCGCCACCACCTGCCCACCCGTCGGCGCCGCATTCGGGGCCTGGGCGAAGACCGGCCCGGCGGCCATCACCGGCAGCAGGGCGGTGCTGGCCAGAAGGTGGCGGCGGGCAGCGAGGCGGAGGTTCATCGGCATGGCGCGCGCCCTTCAGAAACGGGTCAGCAGGCGGAAGAAACCGGCGGTCTCCGACAGCGGCTTCACGCTGCCGCCCGCGGCATCCACCTGCCGCGTCAGCCGGCGCACCGCCTCGATGTCGAGTTGCACGTCGTCGGTCAGCAGCAGGCGCACGCCGCCGCCCCAGGATTCCACCGTGCGGCTGGTATCGGTCACCACATTCTCCCAGGTCCGGCCGAAGTCGCGGAACAGGTAGAATTGCGCGCCGGGCTGCACCATCACATCGGTGCCGGACAGGCCGGGCATGGCGAAGGGCTGTGGCCGCACATTGAATTGCAGTTCCATGCTGGCGCCGAAGGCATTGTCGCCGGTGACCTGCCCGGCATAGAAGCCGCGGCCGAGCCGGTTGCCGCCGAACAGGAACTTCTCCGACAGCGGCAGCACATCGTCGGTGATCTGCCCGGCGACCTGCGCGAACAGGCTGACCATCATGCCATCCCTGGGCGCGAACAGCGGCTGGGTGCGGGAGAGTTCGGCGGTCCATTTGGTGAAGTCGAAATCGCTGCCGGCCCGCGCCGCGCCCGGCACCTCGCTGGCGCGGGTCGCGCCGAACCAGGCGGTGCCGTTATGGACGCGAAGGCTGGCGCTGGTGGTCGCGGCATCGGGGGCGAAAGGCAGCAGCGTGTCCCGCCGATTGCCCTCCAGCCCCAGGCGCAGCACGCGGGTCTGGTCCCGGCTCTGCCGCACGCCCGGCGTGCCGACCTCCACCTCCGTATCCAGCCAGTCGAATTGCAGGCCGGCGAACAGGTTCATCGGACGGCTGCGGATGATCGGATAGGTGGCGCCGACGCCGCCCAGATGCGTGGTGCCCTCATAGCCGAGCTGCGCCAGGAAGGAGCCGGGGCGGGTGATGCCGGTGCCGAAATAGCCGCGCAGCCGCAGGCCGGAGCCACCGAGGAAGACCTCGCCCGAGACCTGGCCCAGCGTCTGTTCCCAATCCTGCGACTGGAACAGCAACACCTCCACCCGCTCCCCCATATCGGTGAAGGAATTGGCGCCGATGGCCAGCAGGCCCTGAAGCGGCCCGGTCTGCCGGAAGCCGCGATTGTCGATGGAGAGATAGCCGCTGAAGGGTCGCCGGACGACCTGCGCCACCAGCTCCAGCGCGCCCGGATTGCCCCCTTCCAGCGGCCGCACGACGCTGCGCAGCGACACGCCCGGCACATCGCCCGCCAGCAGCAGCGCGCGCTCCAGCGCCGAGGCGGTCACCGGACCGCCACCGGTCAGCGGCGCCAGGAAGCGCAGCACCTGGGTGCCGGCGGGACCGATATCGCCGTCCAGCTTCACGGATTCGATCCGCCCCTCGATCACCGACAGCACCAGCGTGCTGCCGTCGGCCACGGGTTCCAGCCCCGCAGTGGCGGTGACGAAGGGGTAGCCCGCCTGGTCATAGGCGGAGATCACCGCGATGCGCGCATCCTCGATGTCGGAAAGCGGCACCTCCTGCCCGATCAGGGGCGCCAGCAGGTCGCGCAGCGGGGCCTCGGGAAGCGCCTGGTTGCCGGTGATGCGGGCATCGACCACCCGCACCCGGATGGCGGCACCGGGTCCCTGGGCAGGCGCGGGAATGACCGGGCGCAGGCTGGGGGCGAGGCGCGGCGCGGTGCTGGGGGCCAGTTGCTCGATCTGGCCGGGGGTGAGTGGCGGCGGCGCGGGTGGCGCCGTCTGGGCCTGCGCCTGCATGGACGGCAGCACCTGCGGCAGCATGAGCGTCAGCGCCAGGACCCGGAAATACCGCATGGCCGATGACCCCCCATTCTCGTCGTGCATCGGCCGTGCCCCCCCGGAAATGGCCTTTCATGAGTTGTTACACATGTGAGCAGAAGGTGCGAGCACGTTTCGTGTCGGCGTGTCCGGTTTCATCCGACGCGCATCAAAAACGCGATATTGACGAACCGCGTCGGTTTCGATACCAAAACAGCATCACGCCGGAACTCCCGCAACTGGCGCCGGCCGCTTATCCTCGACGCATGACCCAGCCACCGGCCGCACCCACCTTGCCAGTCCTCTATCAGGCGCTGGAGGTCGTGCACGCCGACCGACATGGCGCGCTTCGCCTGCTGCCGGCGCGGCGCCATGTCGATCTGGAAAGGATTTCCGCGCTGCCCGTGGCGATGGAGGAGATCGCCCTGGTCGGGCGGCACCTGCCGATCCTGTTCGCCGAACAGGCGCCGCATATGCCGGTGGCGCTGCTGCGCCTGGCGCCGGACCAACCCTCCCCGGCCCTCGGGGCAGACGGGCACTGGCTGGCGGGCCGCTACCAGCCCGCGCATCTGCGCCGCCATCCCTTCCTGCTGGTGCCGAGCGGCGTGGCGGAGGAACTGGTGCTCTGCCTCGACCCTTTGGCCCCCTGCCTGTCGACGGAGGCGGGCGAGCCGCTCTATGCCGGGGACGGCCAGCCGGCGGCGGCCCTGCAGCAGGCCTTCGCCCTGGCCCGCGATGCGGAGGCCGCCTTCCGCCGCACCCGCGCCTTCTGCGCGGCACTGGATGCGCTGGGCCTGCTCAGCGCCTCCACCGCCCGGGTGCAGCCGGCGCGGCCGGGGGCGCCGGCCTTCGACATCACAGGCTTCCGCGCCGTGGACCGCGCGGCGCTGGCGAAGCTGGATGGGGCGGCGCTGGCGGGGCTTCGGGATGCCGGGCAGTTGGAGGCCATCTATGCCCACCTGGCCTCCATCCACGGGTTTTCGGAAATGGCCTGAGGGCTTCCCCGCAATCGGAAAGGCTACAACTGCGATTCGATCGGCAGCCAGCACAGCACCCGCGCCAGCACGCGGCGGCGGAGCGAGGCGTCGGGTTCGTGATGCCGCCGGCAGGGCTGGCCATGGGCATCCAGGCCGCTCCAGACCAGCCGGTCCTCCTCCAGCCCCAGCCGCCAGCTTCGGGCCGGGTGGGCCAGGCGGGTGTGTTCCGCCCGCAGTTCCGCAGCCAGCCCGTCATGCCGCACGAAGGCGCCCATTTCGGTGTTCAACCGGGCGGAGCGTGGGTCCAGGTTGAAGGAACCCACGAAGACCTGCGCGCCATCCACCACGAAGGCCTTGGTGTGCAGGCTGGCGCCGCGGGAGCCGAAGACGCTGGTATCCTCATCCTCCCCGCTCGGCTTCAGTTCGAACAGGCGGATGCCGGCGCGCAGCAGTCTTGGGCGATAGCCGGCATAGCCACCATGCACCGCCACCACATCGGTCGCCGCCAGGGAATTGGTGATGACGGAAATCTCGACGCCGCGCGCCACCATCTCCAGCAACAAGGCGAGGCCGGCCTGGCCGGGGACGAAATAGGGCGAGATCAGCAGCGCCTGGCGCTTGGCCGCGCGCAGCGCATCGGCGATGTCGGGGGCGATGCCGCCGGCGGCGCGGGCTTCCCGCCGTGCCGTCAGCCCGCGCCGGGCCTTTTCCGGCGGGTCCGCCACCACCCGCACCGCGCGCGGCGGCACCGCCACCATGCCGCGCTTCAGGCGCTCCGCCGGGTCCGGCAGATGCGCGAAATGGCCGAGATAGCGCTGCGCGGCCGGGCTGGCGGCGGCCTCCGCCAGAGCCTCGCGTAGCTGTGGCAGGCCGCGATTGGGGCCGGCGGGCGGGCAGACCCTGTCGGCCGGCAGGGCCAGGCGGCTGGCCCAGTAGCGTTCGAAGACCCGCAGCGTGCCGGCCGCCGCCGCCCCGGCCAGCACCAGGTCCAGGTCGCGGAAATTGAAATCCTCCGCCTTGGCGCCGAAATACTCGTCACCCAGGTTGCGGCCGCCGGCAATGGCCACACAGCCATCGGCGATCCAGGACTTGTTGTGCATGCGGCGGTTCAGGTGCCAGCCGCCGAAGGCCATTTCCAGCAGGAAGCCGAACTTGCCGAACAGCCGCCAGCGCGTGGCGTTGAACACCTTCACCGCGATGTTCGGGTGCGATTCCAGCGCCACCAGGATGCGTTCGCGGCCGATGGCATAGGCATCGTCCAGCAGCAATCGCACCCGCACGCCGCGATCGGCCGCGGCCAGAACCTCGCCGGCCAGCAGCGTGCCGGTCACGTCCGCGTGCCACATGTAATATTGCAAGTCGAGCGTCCGGCTCGCGGCGCGGGCGGTGGCGACGCGGGCGGCGAAGGCGTCCAGACCCTCCGGCAGCAGGGCGGCGCCGGCCTCCGCATGCCCCAGGCCGGCGAGCACCCGGGCGACCGCGCGATGCAGCGCCGAGTCCTCGGGCGCCCCCTGGGCAGGCGGGGATGGGATCGCGATGGCCTGGGTCCGGGGGGCGGACATGTCGTTCCTTGTGCTGGCCTGTCTCGGCATGTGGCGCGCGGCCAGGGCCGCCGCAAGCGAACGGTCCAGCAGCGCGGCGGTTGCAACGACGGCCGCGCGGGTCGTCAGGCGGCGGCTTCTGCCTCGGCCGCCGCGTGGCCCAGCCGCACCGTCGCGGTCAGCGGCAGATGGTCGGAAGCGATGCGCGCCAGGGCGCTGTCATGCGCCGCGACATGGCTGACCAGGCCGCGTGGCCAGCCCAGGATGCGGTCCAGCGCCAGCACCGGCAGGCGGGTGGGGAAGCTCGGCGGGCCCTGGGTCACCGGGCCGAAGAAGGGCTCGAAGGCGCGCAGCGAGGATCGGTGGCCGGGGCGCCATTCGTTCAGGTCGCCGAGCAGCAGGGTGGGCAGCGGTTCCTCACCCTCCGGCGTTTCCGCCAGGGCCCGCAGGATGGCCGCGGCCTGTTGCGCGCGGCTGCGGCGCAGCAGGCCGAGATGCGCCGCCACCACCCGCAGCCGGCCCGATGGCAGTTCGAGATCGGCCACCAGCGCGCCGCGCGGCTCCGCCCCCGGCAGGGCCAGCCGCCGGATGCGGGCGGGGGTGCCGGGGCGCACCAGCAGGGCATTGCCGTGCCAGCCATGGCCATCGGGCAGGTCGGAGACCGGCAGCGGCGCCAGCCCCGTCTCCCGTTCCAGGGCGGCGAGGTCCAGCAGGCCCGTGCGACGGCCGAAGCGGCGATCCGCCTCCTGCACCGCGACCAGGTCGGCGCCGAGTTCGGCGATCACGGCGGCGGTGCGCGCGGGTTCGAAGCGCCGGTCGATGCCGACGCATTTGTGGATGTTGTAGGATGCGACGCGAAGCAGCCCGGCCCCGCGCGGCGGCGGTTGCGGGGCTGCCGGGGCAGGGCGCACCGGGCCACGCAGTTCCACCAGAAGCCCCTGCACGGCGTCCCCGGTGCGGCGCAGGCGGTCGGACACGCTGAACCGCGCGATGCCGCTACGGCGCCGGTCCGAACCGGTGCTGGGGGAGGATGGGTGTTGCGGGTCGATCATGCGTCGCGTGCGGGCCGGATCCGGTATGCGGGACGCTCCGGCGACCCGAGGTAAAAGACGACGCCCCGAAAATAGTCACAGCCGCTGCCATTTCCAAGATGCGGTGCGGGGCGCCAGCGTGAACATCCTACGCCAGGGATATGAAGGCGAGGTTGCAACGCCACATGCCGCGCATTGTTGCATCACGCATCCCGCGCCCAGGCGACACGGTCGAGATAGGTTTGCAGGAAGCTGCGCACGCGCGGTTCCGCCTGGGCGGCGAACAGCTCCGCCGGCGGGGCTGCCTGCACCACCACGCCGTGGTCGAGGAAGACCACGCGGGTCGAAAGCCGGGCGATGAAGCCCATCTCGTGGCTGACCACCAGCATGGTGGTGCCGGCGGCGGCCAGGTCGCGGATCACGTCCAGCACCTCCGTCGTCAGCTCCGGGTCCAGGGCGGCGGTGGGCTCGTCGAACAGCAACACGCGCGGTTCCATCGCCAGCGTGCGCGCGATGGCGACGCGCTGCTGCTGGCCGCCGGACAGCGCCGCCGGCTTGCGCCCGCCAAGCGCCGCCAGCCCGACGCGGGCCAGCGCGGCTTCCGCCTTCTCGGCGGCGGCGGCGGCCGGCATCTTGCGGACCAGCCGCAGCGCCAGCGCCACGTTTTCCCGCGCGGTCAGATGCGGCCAGAGGTTGAAATGCTGGAAGACCATGCCGACCGCGCCATCCCCGGGCTGGGTGCGGCGGCCCTCCACCATCACCTCCCCGCCCGAGACCGCATCCAGCCCGGCGATGCAGCGGAGCAGGGAGGATTTGCCGGAGCCGCTGGGGCCGATCACGCCGATCGCCTCCCCGGGCATCACATCCAGGTCGATGCGGCGCAGGATCTCCACATCGCCGACGCGCCGTTCCAGCGCGCGGACCGACAGAATGGGCGCCGTCATGCCGCCAACGCCCGGGCGATACGGCGTTCGGTGTGGCGGGAGGCCCAGGCCGTGGCCTCGACCAGCGCCCAATAGACCAACGCCAGCACCAGCGTGGTCTCGGCGAAGGCGAAGGTGGCGGAGCCCACGCCCTGCACCCGGAAGGTGAGTTCCGGCACGGTGATGATGGACAGGATGGCGGTTTCCTTGATGAGGATGACGGCCAGATTGGCCAGCGAGGGCAGCACCGCCAGCGCCATCATCGGCAGCATGATGCGCAGCACCGCCTGGTGGCGCGGAATGCCCAGCATGCGCGCCGCCTCCAACTGCCCCGGCGGCACCGAGAGGAAGCCGGCGCGGAAAACCTCGCTGAAATAGGCCGCGCCATAGACGGACAGCGCGACCCAGCCGGCCATGATCGGCGACAGGTCGATGCCGATGAAGGGGCCGCCGAAATAGAGAAGAAAACATTGCACCAGGAAGGGCACGCCGCGCACCGCCTCCACCGCCATGGCCAGTGGCCAGGACAAGGCGAGCGGCGCGAAGAAGCGGATGGCGGCGACCAGGAAGCCTAGCACCAGGCCAGTTGCGACGCCGGCCCCCCAGATGGCGATGGTCAGCGGCAGGCCGCGCGCCGCGGCCAGGAAGCTGTCGGCCAGCGCCGCCATCATGCGCGCTGAGCCCCGCCGCGCCCTTGCGCAAGGAATGTCAGGGTCAGGTTGATCACCAGATAGATGGCGCCGCAGAGCGCATAGGCCGGCAGCGGCTCGAAGGTGCTCGACGCCAGCGCCTGGGCGCTGCGCGTCAGTTCCAGGATGCCGACGACCGAAATCAGGGAGGAGGCCTTCACGATCAGGATCGCCTCGCTGATCAGCGCCGGGCGCATCGCCTGGGCGGAGATCGGCAGGCGGATGCGCAGCAGGGTCTGCAGGGGCGTCAGCCCCAGCAGCCGCGCGGCTTCCAGCCCGCCCTTCGGCACCAAAGCGAAGCCGCCGCGGATGATCTCCGCCATATAGGCCGCGCAGCACAGGCTGAGCGTGCCGACCGCGGCGACGATGGCCGGCAGGTCCACGCCCAGGAAAGGCAGCGCGTAATAGGCCAGCAGAAGCTGGATCAGCAGCGGCACGCCGCGGAAGAAGCTGACATAGAGATTGGCCCAGACCCGCCCCGCCGAGCAGGCCACCGCGATCGGCACGCCGAGGGCGAAGCCGATGGCGACCGCGACGGCGGAGATCCAGATGGTCGCCGCCGTCGCTTCCAGCATCGAGGGCAGGGCCTCGGCCAGGAACTCCAAGGTCTGCCCTTTCCGCGATCAGGCGTTGGCTTCGACGACGCGGGCCGGCACCTCGAAGGACTGGCCGAACCACTTGGTCTGCAAGGCGGCCAGCCGGCCGTCGCCGCGCATCGCGTCGATCACCGCATCCACCGCGTCCAGCAGCGGCGCCGTCTCGGCATCCTTGCGGCCGAGATAGCCGAAATAGACCTTGGCGCCGAAGGGCGGGCTGACCACGGCGAAGACGCGGCGCTGCTGCGCGACATAGGCGATGTTCGGCAGCGAATTCGCGACCGCGACGATGCGGCCGGCTGCGAGGTCGGCATAGGTCTCGCTGAAGGACTGGTATTCGCGGATCTGCACGTTCAGCGACTTGTCGCGGATGAAGTTCTGCAGCTGGGTCAGCTGCGCGGTGGCCTGGGCGCAGCCGACCGTCTTGCCGTTGATATCCTCCGGCTTCGCGATGCTGGCATCGCTGCTGCGCTTCAGCAGGGCGACGGTGGCATCGGCCACCGGGGCGGTGAAGCGGTAGCGCTCCATGCGGGCCTTGGTGATGGTGGCGGGGCCGGCGACCAGGTCGAAGCGGCCGGCCTCCAGCCCGGGCAGGACGCCGGGCCAGGGCAGGTCCTGGAAGCGGATGCGGACATTCAGCGCCTTGCCGACCTCGGCGAAAAGCTCGGAGTTCATGCCGACCTGGCGGCCACCCTCGGTGAAGTCGAAGGGCGCGAAGTGCAGCTCCGTCGCGATCAGCAATTCGCCGGCGCGCTGGGCCTTTTCCAGATTGTTGGCGCTGGCGCTGCGGGCGGCCAGCAAGGCGGGGGCGGCCAGGGCGGCGGCGGCGAGCGCCGTGCGCCGCGAGATCAGCAGCTTCGTCATCATGCTCTCCTCGGCCTTGACGGCCTGCGTGAATCCATCCGGCCGGGCCGGCACTTCCCCGTCTGGCCACGCTCCCAAGCTGAACCCCGACCATGAGCCGGGCACGCGAAGGTTGACATGACAGGTCATGACCGTAGGCTTGGCCATCCCGGCAATCAAGCCCGGATCGATCGGACCATTGCACCATGCCCGATGGCCTCCTCCAACACGGACTTCCGGTGATCGACATCGCGGATTGCGCCGAGGGCGGCGATCTGCACAAAGTTGCGGCAGCCATCCGGGCGGCCTGCACAGGTCCTGGCTTCTTCTATGTCCGGAACCACGGCGTGCCGGCCGAGGTGATCGCCGGCGCGGTGGAAGCCAGCCGCCGCTTCTTCCACCTGCCGCCGGAAGTGAAGGCGGAAACGCGCGCCAATCTGGTGCATCGCGGCTGGCACCGGGCCGGCGGCGCGGTGATGGAAGGCGCCACCAAGCCCGACCTGAAGGAATTCTTCTCGATCGGCCTGGACCTGCCGGAGGACCACCCGGTGGTGCTGGCGGGTGAGAAGCTGCGCGGGCCGAACCAGTGGCCGGCGGCGGTGCCCGAACTGCGCCCGGCGATGGAGGCCTATTTTGCCGCGGTCGGCGCCTGCGGTGCGCGGCTGCTGCGCGCCGTCGCGATCAGCCTGGACCTGCCGGCGGATTTCTTCGCGCCCAGCTACACCCTGCCTCTGCAGCGTACCCAGGCCATCTTCTACCCGCCCCAGGCGCCCGACGACCTGGATGGTTTCGGCGTCGCCCCACACACGGATTTCGGCTGCATCACGCTGCTCTGGCAGGATGACAGCGGCGGGCTGGAGGTGAAGGAACGCCAGTCCGGCGCCTGGATCCCGGCGCCGCCTTTGCCGGGCACGCTGGTGGTGAATGTGGGCGACCTGCTCGGCCGCTGGTCGAATGACCGCTTCGCCAGCACGCCGCATCGCGTGGTCAACCGCTCGGGCCATGAGCGCATGTCGATCGCCACCTTCTACGACCCGAATTTCGACGCGGCGATCGACCCGCGCGCGCTCGGCGCCACCCAGCCGGTCTATGAGCCCACCACCTGCGGCGCGCATATCCTCGGCCGCTTCGCCCAGGCCTTCGCCTATCGCAAGACGGCATGAACCAGTGGACGGCGGCCATGCCGCTCTACGCCGTGGTGAAGGCGCATGTCATGGCGCATATCCGCGACGGAAGCTGGCCGCCGGGCACGCGCATCCCGTCCGAGAATGCGCTGGGACCGGAACTCGGCGTCTCCCGCATCACCATCAACCGCGCCTTCGCGGAGCTGGCGCGGGATGGGGTGCTGCACAAGGTGGCGGGCGTCGGCACCTTCGTGGCGCGCCCGAAGCCGCGCTTCGGCCTGGTGACCATCGAGGACATCGCGGAGGAGATCGCCGCGCGCGGCATGGCCTGGTCCTGCCAGGTGCTGAAGCTGGCGAACGACCCGCTTCCCGCGGAAGCCGCCGCCGCGCTCAGCCTGCCGCGCGGCCAGGCGGTGCCGCACAGCGCCATCCTGCATCATGGCGACGGCGCGCCGATCCAGCAGGAATCGCGATGGCTGCGGCCGGGCTATTCGGCGGGCTATCTGGAGCAGGATTTCACCCAGGGCACGACCTTCGCGCATCTGGTGCGGACCGGACAGGCGGATGAGATGGA
Source organism: Falsiroseomonas oleicola (assembly GCF_019029495.1). Classification (GTDB taxonomy): domain Bacteria; phylum Pseudomonadota; class Alphaproteobacteria; order Acetobacterales; family Acetobacteraceae; genus Falsiroseomonas; species Falsiroseomonas oleicola. The sequence goes on along the minus strand of NZ_JAERQM010000003.1, from coordinate 451,358 downwards.
GCAGGCGATCACCGCCATCCTGCCGGATGCGGCGCTGGCAAGGCTGCTGGACGTGCCGCGCACGCAGCCCTGCCTGGTGATCCGCCGCACCACCTTCACGCAGGGGGTGGCGATGACCTTTTCGCGGCTGGTGCAGCCGGCGGATCGGTTCGAGATTGCCGGGCGGGCAGCGCTGGCACCGCTGTAGCCGCGGGGCTTCGCCGCAGCGCCAGGGCCAGCACATGTCCCGGCGTCGGCTGCCATTGCAGCACGCGCCAGGGCACCGTGCCGCCGGGCGCGAAGGCCAGGCGCGGCGGGTCCAGGGTGAAGGCGAAGCGGTCGAGCCCGGCCGAAATCCCCTCCCCGGTCGCCTTCACATAGGCCTCCTTCAGCGTCCAGAGCCGCAGGAAGGCTTCGTGGCGCTGTTCCGGCGGCAGCGCGGCGAGCAGCGCGGCCTCCTGCGGTGCGAAGTAGCGTTCGGCGAGGCCAGGGCTGGCGGGGGGCCGGGCGAGGTCCTCCACATCCAGGCCGATATCGTCGGTCAGGGTGACGGCGCAGGCGACCAGGCCGCGGGTATGGGACAGGCTGAAGCGCAGGCCATTCGGCGGATCAGGCTCCGGCCGCCCCTGCGGGCCGCGCGCGAAACGCCAGGCGGCGGCGGGCAGGCCGCCGGCCTGTTCCAGCATGGCGCGTGCCAGGGCATGGGCGGCGACATAGGCGCGGCGATCGACCTCCGCCCGGAAGCTGGCCGCGCGGGCCTGCTCCCCGGCATCCAGCGTGGCGTGCCAGGCGGCGAGCGTCGTGGCATCCGCCGTCTCCGGCATCAGCCAGCGCAGCCGCACCGCGCCACGGCGCATCAGGCGCCGGTCCAGACCAGCCCACGGCCACGCCCGGCCTCGACCAGGGATTGCGTGAAGGACTGGGCGTAGGAACTGGCGCAGGCGAGGCGAAAACCCCCCGCCACGCGCCAGACCAGCAGCGGCACATGGGCGGCCAGGGTCGCCGCGGCGGCGCCTTCCGGGAAGGTGCGCGGATGCAGGTCGATGGGCAGCAGCGTCGCCAGCAGTTCCGCCGCGCCATCGCCGGTCAGTTCCAGGATGCAGCGGGCGCCGTGCAACTCCGTGCGGTGGGAGGGCGGGACCAGCGGTTCCTCGCCGAGCCAGAGCCAGACGCCGGGCGCCGTCCAGATCGCCGTGCCGCCGGGCAGCGCCGCCCAGCCGGGGCGGTCCGGCAGGCCGGGCAGCAGATCGTTCGGGCCGTGCAGCGCCACCTGCCCGAGGCCGCGCACTTCGCGCAGGACGGCCGAGAAATCACCCACGGCTGCGCTGCCCTTCGGGATCGATGAAGACGGGGGACACCACCTCCGCCTCCGCATCGCCGCCGCGCAGCGGGTCGTAGACGCGGATGCGGGTGCCGATCCGCGCCTGACCGCCGGAGAGCAGGCCGAGGCCGATCATCCCGCCCAGATGCGGCGACCAGCAGGCGGCGGTGACATGGCCGAGGTCGTTTTCCGTCGTCGCGGCGGCGCCCGGTTCCAGCAGATGCGCGCCCGTGCGCAGCGTCGCCGCGCCGCGCAGACCGACCAGGACGGGCCGTGACGGATCGACCAGCGCGGGCCGCTGCGCCATGACGCGGCCGATGAAATCCTTGCGGCGGGACAGCATGCGTCCGAGGCCGAGATCGCCCGCCGTGGTCTGCCCGTTCAGCTCGCCGCCGCCGGCATGGCCCTTCTCGATGCGCAGCACGCCCAAGGCCTCCGTCCCATAGGGCGTGGCGCCGGCCGCCAGCAGGAGGTCCGCCAGCACCGGCGCATGATCCGGCGCCACGCCGATCTCATAGCCGAGTTCGCCGGAGAAGGAGAGGCGGTAGAGCCGCGCCGCGATGCCGCCCACCAGGCTTGCCGACATGCACGACATGTGCGGGAAGGCCGTGTTGGAGACATCGGTTTCCGTGACCAGCCCCGCCAGCACATCACGCGCGCGGGGGCCGGCCAAGGCGATCTGCGCCCAGGCGTCCGTCACGGAAAGCATCACCAGGCGCAGCTCGGGCCGCAGCACCTGATGGACATATTCCAGATGCTGCAACACGCGCGCCGCATTCGCCGTGGTGGTGGTCAACAGGAAGCGATCCTGTTCGAGCCTTGCGCAGGTGCCGTCATCGAAGACAAAGCCATCCTCGCGCAGCATGATGCCGTAGCGGATGCGGCCGGGCTTCAGGCTGGCGATGTCATTGGCATAGGCAAGGTCGAGCAGCGCGGCGGCATCCGGCCCCACCACCTCGATCTTTCCGAGCGTCGACACATCGCAGAAGCCGGCATCGGCGCGCACGGCCTGCGCCTCGCGATCCACGCTGTCGCGCCATCCGGCCTCGCCGGGGCGGGCGTACCATTGCGCGCGCAGCCAGGGGCCGGTCTCGACGAAGCTGGCGCCATGGCGCGCGGCCCAGTCATGCAGCGGCGTGCGGCGCGTCGGGCGAAAATCGCGGCCGGTCTGGTGGCCCGCCAGGGCACCGATGGTCACGGGGGTATAGGGCGGGCGGAACAGGGTGGTGCCGGTTTCGGCGATGCCGCGCCCAGTCGCCACCGCCAGGATGGCGAGCCCCACGACATTGGCGGTGCGGCCCTGATCGGTCGCCATGCCGAGGGTGGTGTAGCGCTTGGCATGTTCGACGCTGCGATAACCCTCGCGCGCGGCGAGCTCGATATCGGCGGCGGTGACATCGTGCTGGAAATCGACAAAGGCCTTGGTACGGCCCGGCACATGGAACAGCGGGCGCAGCGCCGAAGGCTCGTCCTGCGCCTGCGGCAGGTCGAGCGGCGGGGCGGCATGCCCCGTCTCCTCCGCCGCCTGGCGCCCGGCGGCGGCGCCATCGGCGAGGCAGGCGGCGAGCGTCATTCTGCCCATGGCAGCGCCCGCGACGATCATGCCGGGCGGGGCCGTGTCGGGCAGGAAGGCGTGCAGGGTTTCGTCCCAGCGTGGTCGCGCGCCGTGATGGCCGGCGAGATGCAATGTGGGATTCCAGCCGCCGGCCACGGCCAGCAGGTCGGCGGCGATGGTCTCGCCGTTGGCGAGCCGCACGTCCGACAGGCCAAGTCGCCCGCCGGTGCCGGCCACGCGCGCGCCGAACACATGGCGCGCCTGCGCCGCGCTGGCGGCGACGGCGGGCGCGACGCCATCCCGCGCCTCCACCACCGTCACCTGCGCCCCGGCCGCCAGCAGATCGGCGGCGCTGCGCCAGCCATCGTCGCCACTGGTGAAAACCACGGCGCGACGACCCGGCAGAACGGCGTAGCGGTTGACATAGCCACGCGCGGCGGCGGCGGACATCACGCCGGGGCGGTCATTGCCCGAAAAGGCGATGGGCCGTTCCAGCGCGCCGGCGGCCAGCACCGCGCGCTTCGCGACGATGGTCCAGCCACGCTGGCGCGGCTGGCCGGGGGCGGTTTCGGGCAAATGGTCCGACAGGCGCTGCACGGCGCCATAGCTGCCCTGGTCGAAGACGCCGAAGACGGTGGTGCGCGGCAGCAAGGTGACATCGGGCATGGCGCCGAGTTCCGCCCAGATGCGCGCCGCCCAATCGGCCGCGGGGCCACCGTCGATCTCCTGCCGTTCCGCCAGCAGCCGGCCGCCCGGCGCGAAATCCTCATCCGCCACAATCACCCGCGCGCCGCCCCGGGCCGCGGCCAAAGCGGCGGCGAGGCCGGTGGGGCCGGCGCCGATCACCAGCACGTCGCAATGGGCGTGCATGCGTTCGTAATGGTCGGGGTCCGGCGCCGTGGCGGCGCGGCCGAGGCCGGCGGCGCGGCGGATCAGCGGTTCATAGACCTTCTCCCAGAAGGCGGCGGGCCACATGAAGGTCTTGTAGTAGAAGCCCGCCGAGAGCAGCGGCCCGAACAGCCCGTTCACCGCGCGCAGGTCGAAACGCAGCGACGGCCAGCGGTTCTGGCTTTGCGCCCGCAACCCCTCGAACAGTTCCGCCGTGGTGGCGCGCGTGTTCGGTTCCTGCCTTGCGCCGCCGCGCAACTCCACAAGCGCGTTCGGCTCCTCAACGCCAAAACCCCAGATGCCGCGCGGCCGGTGGTATTTGAAGGAGCGCCCCACAAGCCGCACGCCATTCGCCAACAGCGCGGAAGCCAGCGTGTCGCCCGGATGGCCGGTGAGGTCGCGACCGTCGAAGCTGAAGCGCAGCGATTCGCTGCGGTCGATCCGCCCGCCGGTGGCGAGGCGCGTCATGGCCGGCAGGCCTCGGCGCCGAGCACGGCGTGATTGCGGGTGTTGCGCGTCACGCGCAGCCATTGCCGGCAGCCGTGGATGTGCTGCCACAGCTCCGCATGCGTACCCGCCGGATTATCGCGCAGGTGCAGATAATCGTGCCAGGCCGCGAAGGGCGCTCCGGCGTCCGGACGTGGCGGCGGCGCGCTTCCATTGGTCAAAAACTCGGAAGAGTCGCGTTCACCGCAGAAGGGGCATGGAATGCGCATCAGTGCAGATTCGCCTGAGCGCCGGCGCCCTTCTCATCGATCACCTGGCCACGCGCAAAACGGTCCAGCCGGAAGGCGGCGTTCAGCGCATGCGGCTGGCCCGTGGCGATGGTATGGGCAAAGCACCAGCCCGAAGCCGGCGTCGCCTTGAAGCCGCCATAGCACCAGCCGCAATTCAGGAAGAGACCCTCGATCGGCGTGCGGTCGATGATCGGCGATCCATCCATCGACATGTCCATGATGCCGCCCCATTGGCGCAGATAGCGCAGCCGCGACATGGCCGGGAAAAGCTGCACGGCGCATTCCATCACGTCATGCACCACCGGCAGATTGCCGCGCTGGGCGTAGGAGTTGTAGCCGTCGATATCGCCACCAAAAACCAGCCCGCCCTTGTCGGACTGGCTGACATACAAATGGCCGGCGCCATAGGTGACGACCGTGTCGATCATCGGCTTCACCGCCTCCGACACGAAGGCCTGAAGCACATGGCTTTCGATGGGCAGGCGCAGCCCCGCCATGGCCGCAACGCGGGAGGTATTGCCGGCGACGGCGAGGCCGACGCGCTTCGCGGCGATGAAGCCGCGCGCGGTCTCCACCCCCGTGACACGCCCGGCCTCGACGCGGATGCCGGTGACTTCGGTGTTCTGCAACAGGTCCACGCCGCGCTGATCCGCGGCGCGGGCATAGCCCCAGGCGACGGCATCATGCCGCGCCGTGCCCCCGCGCCGTTGCAGCAGCCCGCCCTTCACGGGGAAGCGCGCGGTATCCATGTTCAGCCCCGGCACCATGGCGCGGACCTGCGCCGCATCCAGCAATTCCGCATCCACGCCTGCCAGCCGCATGGCATTGCCGCGCCGCGCATAGGCGTCGCGCTGGCTGTCGCTGTGGAACAGGTTCAGCACGCCGCGCTGGCTGACCATGGCGTTGTAGTTCAGGTCCTGCTCCAGCCCTTCCCACAGCTTCATCGAATGCTCGTAGAAGGGCGTGTTGCCGGGCAGCAGGTAGTTGGAGCGGATGATGGTCGTGTTGCGGCCGACATTGCCGGAACCGAGATAGCCCTTCTCCAGCACCGCCACATCGGTGATGCCGTGCAGCTTCGCCAGGTAATGCGCGGTGGCCAGCCCGTGCCCGCCGCCGCCGACGATGAGCGTGTCATAGCCGGCCTTCGGCGCGGGATCGCGCCAGGCGGGGGTCCAGGACCGGTTGCCGGTCAGGGCATGGCGCAGCAGGGCCAGGGCGGAATAGCGCATGCCCGGCAGCGTGGCAGGCGGGCCAATGAACACTTGTCCTGAAGCGCCATTGAATTGCCTTACAGCGGCGCTATTCACCCTCCGCCAGCAGCGCCGCGTCGCCGCCAGCGGCGGCGGTGTTCACCGTCACCACCCTCTCCTGCATGAAGCGCGGCAGGTAATGCGGCCCGCCCGCCTTGGGGCCGGTGCCGGACAGGCCCTGGCCGCCAAAGGGCTGGCTGCCGACCACGGCGCCGACCATGTTGCGGTTCACATAGACATTGCCCGCCGGCACCGCCGCTGCCACCCGCGCCGCGAACCCCGCGCGCCGGCTCTGCACGCCGAGCGTCAGGCCATAGCCGGTGCCGGCAAGCGCGCGCAGCAGCGCCGCTTCCTCCGCCCCCCGCCAGCGCACCACATGCAGCACGGGGCCGAAGACCTCCTGGGTCAGATCCTCCACCCGCCGCAATTCGACGATGCGGGGCGCGAGGAAATTCCCGGTCTCCTCCGCCGGATGCCGGAACGTCTCGCGCGCGCCGGGCGGCAGATTCGCCAGCCATTCCGCGATGCGCGCCTTGGCCGCCGCGTCGATCAGCGGCCCGACATGCGTCGCCGGATCGCGCGGATCGCCCAGCTTCAATTCGCGCGCCGCGCCCGCGATCATCGCCAGCATCCCATCCGCCGCTTCCGCCTGCACACACAACAACCGCAGCGCGGAGCAGCGCTGGCCGGCGGAGCGAAAGGCGCTGGTCAGCACATCGTCGGTGACCTGTTCCGGCAAGGCCGTCGCATCCACCACCATGGCGTTCAGCCCGCCGGTTTCCGCGATGAAGGGGATGATCGGCCCCTCCTTCGCGGCCAGCACCCGGTTGATGCCGCGCGCCGTCGCGGTGCTGCCGGTGAAGGCGATGCCGGCAATGGCGGGATGCGCCACCAGCGCCGCGCCCACCTCCGGCCCACCCGGCACCAGTTCCAGCACGCCGTCCGGCAGCCCGGCCGCCCGCAGCGCCTGCGCGGCGAGGCCGGCGATGCGCGGCGTCTGCGGCGCCGGCTTGGCCACCACCGCATTGCCGGCGACCAGCGCCGCCGTGACCTGGCCGAGGAAGATCGCCAGCGGGAAATTCCAGGGCGAGATGCACAGGAACACACCGCGCCCGGACAGGCTCAGCAGATTGCTCTCCCCCACCGGGCCGGGCAGCGCCGTGGGCGTGCCGAGGCGTTCCGCCGCATCCGCGTAGTAGCGGCAGAAATCGACGGCCTCCCGCAGCTCGGACAGGGCGTCGTCGAGCGTGCGAAACCCTTCCTCCTGAATCGCCGCGATGAATTTTCCGGAATTCGCCTCCAGGCCGTCTGCTGCCTTGCGCAGAACCGCCGCGCGTTGCGCGACGGGCATCGCGTTCCAGGCGGGGAATGCGGCCTGGGCGCGCGCCACGGCGGCGGCTGGGTCCTGCGCCGGCACCTGCGGCAAGCTTGGCGCCGCATCGCGCGCGGCGATCAGCGCGGCAAGCGCGCGGCGGTCGCCGAATTCCACGCCGCGGCTGTTCGGCCGATCCCCGAACAGGGCCGCCGGGCGTTTCACCCGCGGATGGCGCGGCGGCCCTTCGGCCAAGGCCACGGAAGGATGCCGCAGCAGCCGCTCGAACGACACAGACTCGTCCGCCACGGCGGCGACAAAGCCGCCATTCGCGCCATTCTCCAGCAGGCGCCGCACCAGATAGGCCAGCAGATCCTCATGCACGCCGACCGGCGCATAGATGCGCAGCGCCACATCCGGCCGCTTCTCCGCGAGTTTTCCGTACAGCGCACCGCCCATGCCATGCAGCCGCTGGAATTCGAATTTTTCCGGGTTCACGCCCTTGGCCTCCGCCAGCGCCAGCGCCTCCGCGATGCTCGCCGCATTATGGGTGGCCAACTGCGGAAAAATGCGGCCCTGCTTGGCCACATCCAGAAGCGCGGCGGCATGGGTCAGCCAGGCCAAGTCGGTCGCCGCCTTGCGGGTCCAGACCGGGAAATCGTCCAGTCCGCGTTCCTGCGTGCGCTTGATCTCCGCATCCCAATAGGCGCCCTTCACCAGCCGCACCATCAGCCGCCGCCCGGTCGCCGCGGACCGGTCCGCCAGCCAGGACACCACCGCCCCGGCGCGTTTCTGATAGGCCTGGACCGCCAGTCCGAGCCCTTCCCAGCCCGACAGGCTCGGCTCCGTCAGCAGCCGGTCGAACAGCTCCAGCGACAGCTCCAGCCGATCCGCCTCCTCCGCATCCAGGGTCAGGTTCAGGTCATGGGCGCGCGCCGCCTGGGCCAGGCCGATCAGGGCGGGCAGCAGCTCCGCCATCACCCGGTCGCGGGACACCGCCTCATAGCGCGGATGAATGGCGGACAGCTTCACGGACAGGCCGGGCCGGGCCGGCAGGCTGCCCTGGGCGGCGCGGCCGATGGCCTCGCAGGCGGCGTGATAGGCGCCGAGGTATTTGCGGGCATCCGCCGCCGTGCGCGCACCCTCCCCCAGCATGTCGTAGGAGTGACGGATGTTCGGTGGGGCCTTGGCGGCGCGGGCCAGCGCCGCCTGGATGGTCTCGCCGAGCACGAACTGCCCGCCCATCAGCCGCACAGCCTGCCGCGCCGCATTGCGCACCGTCGGCACGCCGAGCCGCTTGACCATGGGCGCCAGCACGCCACCTGGCGTCTCCCCCCGACCGACCAGCCGCGCCCCCATGGCCAGCGCCCAGCCGGAGGCGGCGCTGGCGAAACCTTCGGCGTGGTGGCGCCAATCGCCCTCCGCCAGTTTTTCCGCGATCAGCGCATCCGCCGTCGCATCGTCCGGCACGCGCAGCAGCGCCTCCGCCAGCGCCATCAGCGCCAGGCCTTCGCGCGTCGAAAGCGGCCAGCCGCGCAGGATTTCCTCGACGGCCAGGGGGCCGCCGCCCTCCCGCGCCGCCTGGGCGAGGTCCAGCGCCAAGGGCGCGGCGGAGGGTTGCGGAGCGGGGGCGGCGGCCAGCAGCGCGGCGCGCGCGGCTTCCTCGGAGGGGGCGTAGGGGGCTTCGAACATGCGCGCAGCATGCCGGGGGCTTGGCCGTGGATGGAGCGGTATTTTTGCCGTATCAGCCGTCGGATCAACGGCGGAACCGACCATGGACCAGGATATCGACAGGATCGACCGCCGCCTGCTGGCGCTGCTGCAACGGGAAGGCCGGGCGACGGTGGCGGAACTCGCGGCGCGCATCGGCCTGTCGCCCTCCGCCGCCTCCGAACGGCTGCGGCGGCTGCAGGCGCAGGGCGTCATCACCGGCTGGGGGGCGCGGCTGGATGCGGCGCGGATCGGGCTGGGCCTGCTGGTCTTCGTCGAGATCAGCCTGGACCACACGACCCCCGATGCCTTCGACCGCTTCGCCACGGCGGTAAAGCGCGTGCCGGAGGTGCTGGAATGCCACATGGTGGCCGGCGGCTTCGACTATCTGGTGAAGGCGCGGGTCGGGGACATGGCGGCCTATCGCCGCTTCCTGGGCGATGTGCTGCTCAGCCTGCCCGGCGTCAAATCCAGCCACACCTACGCCGTCATCGAGGAAGTGATCGCCGAGGCGCCGCTGCCGGTGTGAGATGGGGGCGATGGGACTCGGAGTCGGATGATGTCGGATATGCAGGCGATGGGGCGTTTCGCGGTGGTGCGGATGCTGGCCAAGGGCTGGTGGCTGTTCCTGCTGCGGGGTGTGGCGGGCATCCTGTTCGGGCTGGTGGCGCTGCTGATGCCGGGCATCGGGCTGGCCTTCATCCTCGGCTTCCTGGCGGCCTTCCTGGCGATCGACGGCATATCCTCCATCAGCCAGGCGGTGCGGGGTGGTGGCGGGCCGGAACAGTCGAAGACCTGGCTGTGGATCGATGGCGTCGCCTCGCTCGCCGCGGCGGTGGCGCTACTGCTGCTGCCGGCGGTCTCGGCCGTGTTCCTGGTGGTGATGGTGGGCGCCTGGTCGATCGTGGTGGGCGTGATCCGGCTGGTGCTGGCCTTCCGCAGCGGCAGCGTGCTGCTGGGCGCGCTGGGTGCGCTCGCCGTGCTGGTCGGCGCCTGGATGATCGTCTCGCCCGGGCCGGGGCTGCTGGCGCTGATCTGGCTGGTGGCCCTGCAGGCGATCATCGCCGGCGGGCTGTTCCTGGCGCTGGGCTGGCGGCTGCGGCGGGTGGCGAACGACCCGCATGCGGCGGATGTGGCGGGGTGAGGCGACTCAGGCGCCCAGAAGAAAATCGACGATCATGGCGCGGCCGGCGGCATACATGCCGATGCCGGTCTGCGTGCCACAGCCCAGGGCGCGAGCGGCGCGCAGCAGCGGCGTGATTTCGGGGCTGGTGATGACATCGCCCACGAACATCGCCGGCGTCAGGCGGTCGGCCTGCAGCGGCAGGGCGTCGCCCGGCTGCATCCCGGCGGGCGTGGCCTGGGCGATGATGTCGAAGCCCGAGGGATCGTCGCTGCCGGTGGCGAGCCGGGCCGGATGGCGCCCGGCCAGGCGCGCCAGCAGCCGGTCGCGCCGCGCCATGTCCTGGTCGTGGATCGCGAGTTCCGCCACCCCGGCCTCCAGCAGCGCCAGCGCGATCGCCGTGCCGGCCCCGCCCGCGCCCACCAGCAGCACGCGCTGACCGCTCGGCTCGCAGCCGGCAGCGCGGAGGCCGGCGACGAAGGCCGCGCCATCGGTCATGTCGCCATGCCAGCGCCCCTGCGCGTCGCGCCGCAGGACATTGACGGACTCCAGAAAGCCCGCGCGCTCCGTCGTGGTGGCGCAGTGCCGGAAGGCGGCGAATTTATGCGGCACCGTCGCCACGATGCCGTGGAGGTTGCGGGCCTTCGACGCGCCACGGATGTAGTCGTCGACCTCCGCCGCCGTCACATGCGCCGGCACCAGCACCGCATCCTGGCCGCGCGCCACGAAATCCCGGGTGATGGCGCCGGGCGACTGCACCTGCGCGATCGGGTCGCCGATGATGACGAAAACGCGCGTGGCACCGCTGAGGTTTTCCAGCATCGGTCGTTCCCTAGGTCGCCAACTCCACCAGCACCGGCACATGGTCCGAAGGCCCGGCCCAGCCGCGCGCATCCTTCAGCACGGTCATGCCGCGCAGTCCCCCGGCGAGATCCGGAGAAACCCAGACATGGTCCAGCCGCCGCCCGCGATCCGCCGCGCGCCAATCCGCGGCGCGATAGGACCACCACGTGTACAGCTTCTGGTCCGCCGGCACGAAGTGGCGCAGCGCATCGTGCCAGGCGCCCGCCTTCATCATGGCAGTCAGCGCGGTGGTCTCGAGCGGGGTGTGGGAGACGATTTTCAGAAGCTGCTTGTGCGACCAGACATCGTGTTCCAGCGGCGCGATGTTCAGGTCGCCGACCAGCACCGCCCGCTTGAAGCCGCCGGCGGCCGCGCGGGATGCGGACCAGGCCGTGGCCTCCGCGACGAAGTCCAGCTTATGGGCGAATTTCACATTGAGGTCGCGGTCGGGGATGTCGCCGCCGGCCGGGATATAGAAATCGTGCAGTTCCACCGGGCCGCCAGGGGCGTCCAGTTCCACCGCGATATGCCGGCAGTCGCCCTTGGCGCACCAGTCGGGGTCCACGCCGTCCCGCCGCATGAAGGGCAGTTTCGAAAGAATGGCGACGCCGTTGTAGCCCTTCATGCCGCGCACCGCGCGATGTTCGAAGCCGAGCGCGGCCACGCCCTCATGCGGGAAGAATTCGTCGGGGCACTTGGTTTCCTGAAGGCAGATCACGTCCGGCGCCAGCGCGGCGACGAGATCGGCCAGCAGCGGCAGGCGCAGCCGGATGGAATTGATGTTCCAGGTGACGATGCGGAGGGTCATGTGGCCCGGCCTGGAAGCCCTCTCCCCCCCGACGGGGGGAGAGGGCTTTCTCACATCAAACGATCTTGACGGTGACCGTGCCGACGCCCTCGACCATGCCTTCCAGCAGGTCGCCCTTGACCACGGCAGCGACGCCTTCCGGCGTGCCGGTCATGATGAGGTCGCCCGGTTCCAGCCGCACCAGGCCGGAGAGGTTGGCGATGACTTCCGGCACCGACCAGATCAGCTTGGACAGGTCGGAGGTCTGCGTGACCTTGCCGTTCACCTTCAGCTCGATCTTGCCCTTGGAGGGGTCGAAATCGCCGGCCGGCACCAGCAGGCCCATCGGGGCGGACTTGTCGAAACCCTTGCCCATGTCCCAGGGGCGGCCGGTCTTCTTGGCCTCGTTCTGCAGGTCGCGGCGCGTCATGTCCAGGCCGCAGCAATAGCCCCAGACATGCTTGAGGGCATCAGCCTGGCTGATATCGGCGCCGCCGGTGCCGATGGCGACCACCAGCTCCATCTCATGGTGCAGCGACTTGCTGGCGGGCGGATAGGGCATATCGGCGTCGTTGACGACGACGGCATCGGCCGGCTTGGTGAAGTAGAAGGGCGGCTCCCGCGTCGGGTCGCTGCCCATCTCGATGGCATGCTCGGCGTAGTTGCGGCCGACGCAGAAGATGCGGCGGACCGGGAAGGACCCACCGCCCTTGACGGGGATGGAGGCCTGGGCGGGCGGCGGAATGACGTAATCGGCCATGCGGAGTGGATCCTTCGAGCACGCGATGCGCCGGACCATACCCCCCTGTCATGGCGCCGCAAAGCCGGGGGGGGCCTCAGGCCAGGCCGACCCGCCACATGAAATGCCGGCTCTCGCCTGCCCCCAGCATCTCGATCCCCGGCTTGGTCCAGAGATCGCCATGGAACTGCGCCGGATCGGCGAAGCCGGCCCAGGGCTCGATGCACAGGAACTCCGCCCCCGGCAGCATCCACAGCCCGAGATGGCCAAAACCCTGCCAGGTGATCTCCAGCCCGGTGGCGCCGGCGGCGGCGTAGCGCAGGCGGCGGCTGGCCAGGTTCAGCAGGATCATGGCGGAGGGGCGGAACAGATCCTCCCGCAGGCCGAGGTTGCGGCCATGCACGGGCAGCGGCTGCGGCGTGGCGTCGATCAGCCCTTCCCCATCCAGCCGCCAGACCGGGCCGGCTTCCGTCTGCTCGAACTCGATGCGATGCGCCGGCTTGCTGCCCGCGCCCGGCAGCGGCCAGCGGAAGGCCGGATGCGCGCCGAGGGAGAAGGGCAGCGTGCCCTCCCCCGGATTATGCACCGTGTAGCTGACGGTGACCGAGGCGCCGTGCAGCGCGTAGCCGATCTCCAGCCGGAAGGGGAAGGGATAGACGGCGCGGGTCGCCGCGCTGTCGGCCAGCAGGAAGCGGCAGGCGCTGGCGCTTTGCTCCACCAGTTCGAAGCGGCTGTCGCGGGCGAAGCCGTGCTGGCCCATGGGGAAGGACTCGGCGCCGACATGCAGCGTGTCGTTGCGCAGCTTGCCGACGATGGGGAACAGCACCGGGGAATGGCGCTTCCATTCCGGCCCGGCCTGCCAGAGGTATTCCTGGCCCGCGGCATTTTTCAGGCTGGCGAGCTCCGCGCCCTCCGCCTTCACCTCGATGCTCAACTGTTCGGAGGTCAGGCGCACGCGGTCGCTCATGCCAGCCGCTCCGCATCGCGGCGCTGGTCATGGGCGCGGGCATGCAGATGCGCCAGTTCCAGCAGCGCCGCCGGCAGCCCGGCCACCTGTGCCTCGGCGGCGAGATAACCGAAAATATGGTCCGCCTCGGTCCGCCCGCCGGCCTCCAGGTCCCGCAGCATGGAGGCGGTGTAGGCGCTGGCGGGGTCGGCGAACATGGCGCGGTAGCCGTCCATGAAGGCCGGGGTCATCACATGGCCCTTCGCGGCGGCGATGGCGGCATTGCCCTCCAGCAATTGCAGCAGGAAGGGGGCGCCGCCGGCGCGGACAATCTCGCCGACGCTGGCGCGCATCAGCACGGTGCCGGCAGCGACGGTGCCGAGATGCACCAGCTTCTCCCACATCCGCCGCTGGATGTCGGGCACCGCCTGGGCGACCAGGCCCGGCCTCTCGCCCAGCGCGGTGGCCAGGGCGGCGGCGCGGCCATCCATGCGGCCGTCCTGCTCGCCGAAGGTCAGCCAGTGCCAATCGCCCAGATGCTGCACCACGCCATCCGGCCGCAGCGTCGCCGCGCATTTCGCCAGCCCGCCCCAGACGCGGTCAGGGCCGAAGGCGGCGTTCAGACGGTCCAGATGCGCCATGCCGTTCAGGATCGGCAGCACCGCCGCGCCGGCCTGCACCGCCGGGGCGATGGCCGCGATGGCGCTGTCCAGGTCATAGGCCTTGCAGGACAGCAGCACGACATCGAAGCCCGGCCCGGCCTGCTGGGTCGTGGTCACGGGCCGGTCGATGTCGCCATGGGTGCTGCGCACCCGCAGCCCGTCCTGCGCCAGCACCGCCGCGCGGCCCGGCCGGACCAGGAAGGTGACGTCCAGCCCGCGTTCCAGCGCACGCCCACCGAAATAGCCACCGAGCGCCCCGGCCCCCAGCACCAGCATCCGCATGGCCGATTGATCTCCCCTTGTCAGAGACCGTTTGAGAATGCCGGTGGCTGAGGTCCGGCAGGTGATTTTTCGTCCCTGCCAGGCGCCGTATGCGGCCGATGCTGGTTGCATCGGCCGCATACGGGAACGCCGCAGGGGCGGAAAAGCACCGCAGGACCGACCCGCCGGTGTTCTCAAACGGTCTCGCAGCCAGCCATCGACGCAAGTCGCGGCGCTGTCCAGATCGAGCGCGCAAAAAACACCGCCGCCGCGCGGATGCGCGACGGCGGCGACGCCTGCGATGTGCCGGGAGGGGAATTCAGCGCATCGCGGCGATGTCGAGGATCTCGCCATCCGGCAGGCCGGTGACGGCACCCATGGCGGTCAGGCCGCCATTCTCCAGATTGATGGAATGCAGCGTATTGCCGGCCAGGACGAAGCCCATATTGCCGCCCGTGCCATTCGACAGGATGTCGAAGCCGACCTGCACCGGCAGGGTCATGCCCAGCATGCCCTTCACCTGCTGCACGCCGTCATTCGGCGGCGCCTGAAGGTTGTAGCTGCCGAGCAGCGTGTCGATCGTATAGAGCGTGGTGGTCGGCGCGCCGGGCTGGCCCGCGGCCGGCGCACCGGCGGGCGGCGCCACGCTGTTGGTATAGGCCCCGGCGGTGACGCGCGGCGTGGTGCCGGCCTGCGCCGAACCATCCTGGTATTTGAGCTGGCCGTCGCGCACCACTTCGCCGGTCTCGACATTCACCCGGAAATTCACGCCGCTCATGCCCATCAGGCGCAGGCGGTTGGCTGCCGGGTTGAAGTCCACCACGGCGCGGCCACCGCTCTCGAAGGGCATGTTGAGGCGGGAGACCTGGGTGGCGCGGCCGCTCATCGGGTCGATGGTCACGATCTGGCCGGCATCGGTCACGCCATAGAGCATGCCGTTCTGCGGCCGCTGGTCTATGCCGAGCAGGCGGCCCTCGGCGCCGGTCACGCGCACCGGCGCGCTGGCCTGGCGGGTGTCACTGTCGATGCGGACCAGGCGGTTGTCGGCGGTCAGGCCGATCAGCGTCGCGGCCTCGGCAGCGACGGCACCGCCGGTCAGAAGGGCGGCGGCGGCAAGGGCTGTGCGAAGGGTCGGTGACATTGATTCGTCTCTCCGTATGCTGCGAGGCCTTGGCGGCCCCGATGCAGGCGTTACGGAGGGCGGGCGCGGCTGGATGCAGCCGGCCGCGAAAAGAATCAGCTTCCGGTGGCGGGCGCCAGGCGGCCGATGAACAGGATCGGCCCGGTCGGGCGGCCGGTGGGCGAACCGCCCGGCGGTTCCACCGTGATCTCGATCAGCATGCCCGGGCTCGGCTGGATCACCTGCGGGGCGACGCTGATGCGCCCCTCGGCCGGGATCAGGCCCAGCGAGGTCGGCGCGGTGGCGCCCTGCGGCAGCGCCCAGAGCTGCAGCGCCCGGCCTTCCGGCGCCGGGCGCGGGTTGAGCGAGGCGAGGCGCAGCCCGCCCTGGTCGGCCTCCACCAGCCAGGCCGGTTGGTCGCGATCGGTCAGCAGCACGGTCATCATGCGCGGCGCGGGTTCCGGCCGCAGCAGGATGAAGGCGGCGAGGGTCGCCGCCACGGCGGTGCCGCCGATGGCGCCGATCCGCCAAGGGTCGAGCAGCCCGGCCAGCCAGGATTTCGGCTTTACAACCGGCTTCGGATCCAGCGCCGCGGCGATGCGGTCCCACAGCCCGGGCGGCGGGGCCTCGGGCGGGGCGAGCATGGTCAGCGGCGCCAGCCGCGCCTCCCACATCGCCACGGCCTCGGCCAAAGCGGCATCGCCCGGCAGCGCGGCGGCGACCGCCCGGGCCTCCCGCGCCTCCAGCGTGCCGAGCACATATTCGGCGGCGAGGGCGTCGCGTTCCTCGGGGGTGAGGCTGGCGAGGTTCATGCCAGGCACTCCCGCAGGCGCAACAGGCCGCGCCGGATCCAGGCCTTGACCGTGCCCAGCGGCAGTTCCAGCCGCGCCGCGATCTGCGCATGGCTCAGCCCGTGCACGAAGGCCAGCACGATGCCGCGCCGGTTGCGCTCCTCCAGCGTCGCCAGGCACTGGCGCAGGCGGCGGCCCTCGGCGCTGCTTTCCACCCGGTCCAGCGCCTCCGCCGGCACCGGCTGGTCGCCCAAGGCGGGGTCGTCGGTGGGGATTTCGCGGCCACGGGACCGGGCCAGGTCCAGCGCGGCGTAGCGGACGATGGCGGCGAGCCAGGCCTCCGGCGTGCCACGCTCCGGGTCGAACTGGCCGGCGCGCCCGGCGATGCGCAGGAAGGCGTCCTGCATCGCATCGGCGGCCGCATCCCGGTCGCGCAGAATGGCATTGGCCACGCCGAACAGGCGCGTCGCCTGCCGCTCATAGATCGCCCGCAAAGCGGTACGATCGCCGCCGGCGACGGCGGAAAGCAGCGGGGCGAGGTCCGTTTCGGCGTCCATTGGCCGGCAGATGGCCACGCCCAGGCGCCACAGGCAACCCACTTTGGGAAGCTTGGCTCCGGGAAGGCGGGGCGGCGATCAGGGCGCCGGGCGGACGGAAGCCGCCAGCGTCTCCTCATCCATCCGCGCGGTGAAGCTGACCCGCCGGGCATTCACCGCCCAGACCGCGGAAAGCGTCACGATCGGAATGATCGCATGCTCCTCCATGATCGTGCCGATGCCGCGTTCCAGGATGGCGCGGCGCTGGCCCTCCTCCATCGCCGCCAGGCTCTCCCGCGTCACGGCATCGATCGCGGGGTTGGAATAGCGCATGCGGTTGAAGGTGCCGAAGCGCGGATCGACACCGCGCGTGTGCAGCAGGGAAGCCAGCATATAGGTGGCATCGCCGGTCAGCGTGCCCCAGCCATTCATCGCCAGGCTGAAATCGCCGCGCGTGTAGTTGGTGAAATAGACCGAGGTCGGCAGCGCATTCACCTCCGCCGTGATGCCGATCTGCGCCAGGGACTGGCCGAGCGCGGCGCAGACCCGTGCATCGCCGGCAAAGCGGTCGTTCGTGCAATGCAGCTGCACCTTGAAGCCGCGCGGATAGCCGGCCTCCGCCAGCAGCCGGCGCGCCTCGGCCGGGTCGTAGCGCAGCGTCCGGGCATTGGGGGGTACGCCGAAGAAGCTGGCCGGCAGCGGCGTATTCGCCGGCTCCGCCAGGCCTTCCATGATGTTCCGCGCCATGCCCTGGCGGTTGATGGACAGCGACAGGGCACGGCGCACCCGCACATCGCGGAACGGGCTGACCGCGAAGGGCTTGCCTTCGTTGTCGGTCACCAGGGGCGACTGGTCGCGGCCATCCGGATGCAGCAGGAAGACGTAGATGGAGGGCGCCTGCACCACCGCCACCTGCGCATTCCGCGCGAGGGTCGAGACGGCGGAGGGCGGGACGTAGTTGATGACATCGACATCGCCCGCCAGCAAAGCGGAGACGCGGGCGCTGTCATTGCCGATCTCGCGGAAGGTCACGCGGCCATGGGCGGGACGCTCGCCCCAGTAGCCATCGAAGCGTTCCAGGACCAGGTCGCCACGCGGTTCCCACGAAACGTAGCGATAGGGGCCGGTGCCGACGGCCGCCGTCCCGGCGCGGAAGGTGGCATTGTCCGCCCCCTGCGCCGCGCGCGCCTGCACGATGAAGACGCGGTCCAGCTCCGCCACCAAAGTCGGTGCCGGGCCATGGGTGGTGAAGCGGACGGTGTGGTCGTCCACCACCTCGGCGGATTTGATGCTGCGCACATAGGCGGCGAGGCCACCGGTGCCGGCCACCACGGTCGGGATGCGTTCCACCGAGAACTTCACATCGGCCGCCGTGAAGGGCGTGCCGTCGTGCCAGCGCACATCGCGGCGCAGGGCGAATTCCCAGGTGGTCGTGTCGATGGAGCGCCAGGACAAAGCGAGGTTCGGCTGAAGCTCCATATCCGCGCTGCGGCGCACCAGCGCATCGAAGATGTTGCGCAGGGCGGAGGCGTGCTGCCCGGCGGAGGAGAAATGCGGGTCGATCGACAGCGGGCCGGAGCGCACGCCGATGGTCAGGTCCTGCGCCGAGGCCGAGGCGGCGCCGAATGCCAGCGCCATGCCGAGCAAGGCGCGGCGGGCCAGCCCGAGGCCGCGCCCCATGAAGCGTGCAACTTGCATGGCGGATGTCTCCCTGTTCGGTCGGGGAGCCTATCGGGCGCGCGGCGCGCGGCGCAATCGGTCAATATGCGGGCAGGCACGGAACATCGCCGCTGTTCTGCACGCCGTTCAGGCAAAGCGGCGACGGCATTGCCGAAAGCCGCGCCAGATGATGCAAGCAGGCCTTGCGCCGCCAAGCGCCAGCAATTGGCATGACATTTGCGACGCCCAAAAACATGAAGCGCTGGCCCCCTTGCCGCAATGCCGCTGCCGGACGCCCCAGGCGCCCGGGCCGGCCGCCGCGCGCGCATGGGCTGGCCCGCGCCCGCGGCCGGTGGCGACCAACGGCCTGACCCAGCGCCGTCGCGCCCCGTACCGGGTCGCGCGGCCGCCGCATTGCGCCCTGCCTGCCCCCTTCCCCATCGCGGAGACCCGCGTGACCACACCCCCTGTCCTGGCCACATCCCTGGCCGAGCTGGAGCGCCAATTGGCGCGGCAGATGGAATTGCTCGCCTATCCCGCCGCGCCCTGGGTGGCGTCGAAAGGCGCCGACATCCTGGACTGCGCCATCATCGGCAGCGGCATGTACGGCCTGGCCACCGCCGCCGCCCTGCGCCGCGAACAAGTGACGCGGATCGGCATCTTCGACGCCGCGCCGGTGGGGCGCGAGGGCCCCTGGGTGACCTTCGGCCGCATGGCCATGCTGCGGACGCCCAAGGACCTGACCGGCCCGGATGGCGGCCTGCCCGCCGCCAGCTTCCGGGCCTGGTGGGAGGCGCAGCACGGCGCCGAGGGCTGGGAAGCGATGTACCGCGTGCCGCGCACCGCCTGGATGGATTATCTCAACTGGCTCCGCCGGGTGATGGACCTGCCGGTGCGCAATCACCATCGGCTGGTGGCGATGGAGCCAGTGGAGGGTGGCACCCTGCTGGCGCTGCGTTTCGAGACGCCGGACGGGCCGCTGCTGTGCCACGCCCGCAGCGTGGTGATGGCCACCGGATCGGGCGGCAGCGGCGGCCATGTGATTCCGCCGGAGATCGCCGGCGCCCTGCCGGAAGGGCGCGTGCTGCATGCCAATGACATGCTGGACCCGGCGGGCTTCGCGGGCGAACGCGTCGGCGTGCTCGGCGCCGGCGCCACCGCCTTCGACGTCGCCATCACGGCGCTTCAGGCCGGCGCCGCCACCGCCACCATCTGCATCCGTCGCCCCGAAGTGCCGCGCGACAATCCGCGCCGCTGGATGGAAAGCGCCGGCTTCCTGGCGCATTACGTCGATCTGCCGGATGCCGTGAAATGGGCCTATGCGATGCGCCTGCGCCGCATCGGCCAGCCACCGCCGCAGCCCACCTTCGACACCGCCATCGCCCTGCCGGGCTTCCGCATCGCCACCGGCATGCCCTGGGATTCCGTGCGCTGGACCGGCAGCGAGATCGTGGTGGAAGGCAATGGCCGCCGCCAGGTCTTCGACCGGCTGGTGATCGCCACCGGCTTCCTCTCCGACATGTCGCTCTGTCCTGAATATGCGGCGCTGGTGCCGGAGATCGCGGTCTGGGGCGACCGCTTCACGCCGCCGGCCGATGCGGCGGAACCCCGCATGCTGCGCCAACCCTATCTCGACCGCCTCGGCGGGTTTCAGGAGAAGGTGGCGGGCGCGGCGCCCTGGGTCACCCGCGTCTTCAGCATCACCGGCGCCGCCTCGCTCAGCCTCGGCCCGGTCGCGGCCAGCGTCAGCGGCATGAAATACGCGCTGCCGCGCCTGGTGGAAGGCGTGAAGCGCCGGCTGTTCCTCGACCAGCAGGACAGCGACTGGGCGCATTTCCTGCACGGCGACCATGCCGAACTCGCCCCCTTCGACCTGCCGGAGACCGTCGCCGCATGAACACGATCCTGACCACCCCCGTCGACGCCACGCCGGAGACCATCGCCCCCTTCGGCACACTGGTGCTGCCGGGCGAGGACGGCACGCCCTTCGGCGCGCAGGACGCCACGCTGGACCTGACGCAGGGCACGCCGCGCTTCTACATCATGCGCCTGCCGCACCGGCCGCTGCTGATCCGCGGCATCACGCGGCATCTGCGCGTGACGCAGTGCCTGGCCTCCACCGATGGCGCCGACTGGTTCATCGGCCTTGCGCCGGCGGAGGTGCCGCTGACGGCGGAGGGCATCACCTGCTTCCGCATCCCCGGCGGCACCGCGCTGTGCCTGCATCGCGGCACCTGGCATGCCGGGCCCTTCTTCACCGCGACGCGCCAGGACTTCTTCAACCTTGAACTGTCGGACACCAACGAGACCGACCACGACACCGTGCGCATCGACACGCAATTCGGTGTCGCCCTCTCCATCGCCGCCTGAGGAGAAAGCAGATGCAACGCCGTAGCTTCCTGGCCGCCACAGGCGCGCTGCTCGCAACACCCGCACTGGCCCAGCCGCGCGCGCTGCGGCTGATGCTGGACTGGACGCCGCAGGGCTACCACGCCGCCTGGTTCCTCGCCGCCGAGCGCGGCCATTTCGCGCGGGAGGGGCTGAACGTCACCATTCAGCGCGGCTTCGGATCGGGCGATGTCGTCACCAAGCTGGCGGCCGGCGCGGCGGAGATCGGCTTTGGCGATCCCGGCGCCGTGGTGAAGCACAATGCCGACCACCCCGCCCGCACCGTGGTCAATGTGTTCCAGTATTTCGATCGCACCCTGGCCAGCGTCATCACCGTGGCGGGGCGGGGCATCGAGACGCCGGCCGATCTGCGCGGCAAGCGCATCGCGGCGCCGGCGGGCGATAGCGGTCGCGTGCTGTTCCCGGTCTTCGCCAAGGCAAACGGGTTGGCGCCCGACGATGTCACCTGGATCACCGTGGCGCCGCCGTTGCGGGAGCCGATGCTGCACCGGGGCGAGGCCGATGCCATCACCGCCTTCGTCTCCGGCGCCTTCTTCAACCTACGCGCCCTGGGGCAGAGGGAGCAGGACATCCGCATGTTCCGCTTCAACGACTACGGCGTGGACGTGTTCGGCAATGCGCTGCTGCTGCCGGCAGAATTGGCGACGAAAGAGCCGGAGATGGTGCGCGGCTTCGTGCGCGCCACCCTCGCCGGGCTGAAGGAGGCGCTGACCGACCCCACCGCCGCCATCGCCGCGGTGCGGGCGCGGGAGCCTCTGGCCGATGTGCCGCTGGAGACGGAGCGCATGCGCTTCATCATGCGCGAAGCCGTGCTGACGCCGACAGCGCGGGAGAAGGGCGTGGGCCATGTCGATCCCGCCCGCGCCGCTGCCATGGTGACGGCGATGGCCGAGGCCTTTGGCGTCGCCACCCCACCTTCCGCCGAAAGCTTCATGCTGACTCAGTTCCTGCCGCCGGCAGCCGACCGCATGTTGCCGCCGATGGGTGCCTGATGCGCCAGCACGGCCGCTACGCCTATTCCGCCATCACGAACCGCCCGGCCTGGGACTGGCCAGGCGGGGCGCGGCTGGCCGTGCATGTCGCGGTGAACCTGGAGGCCTTCCCCTTCGCGGAAGGCATGGGGATTCCGCTGGTGAATCCATCACCGGAGCCGGATGTCCAGAACTACGGTTTTCGGGATTGGGGCAACCGCGTCGGTGTCTGGAACCTGCTCGACGCGCTGGACGAGCTTGCGATTCCGGCGGCGGCGCTGCTGAACACCGCGATCTACGATCTGTGCCCGGAGGTCGCCGCCGCCTTTCGCGCGCGTGGCGACGAAATCGTGGGCCATGGGCGCACCAATGCCGAACGTCAGTCCGAGATGAACGAAGCGGAGGAGCGCGAAATGATCGCGCAATGCCGCGACCGCATCGCGACGGAGGAAGGCAGCGCGCCGCGCGGCTGGATGGGCCCCTGGGTGGCGCAGACGCATGTGACGCCGGACCTGCTGGCGGAGGCCGGCTTCGACTACAGCATGGACTGGACGCATGATGACCAACCGACGCTGCTGACAACGCGCGCCGGTACGCTGGTTACCGTGCCCTATTCCCGCCCGACCAACGACATTCCGGCCCTGCATGCGGCGAAGTGGCCGCCCTCCGTCTGGGCCGACATCCTGATCGACCAGTTCGAGGAACAGCTTCGCCTTTCGCAAAAGTGGCCGCTGGTGTTCAACCTGTCGCTGCATCCCTTCCTCGTCGGCCACCCCTTCCGCCTGCTGCATCTGCGCCGCGTGCTGGCCCATATCGCCGCCGCCCGGCCGCGCATATGGCTATGCCGGCCCGGTGAGATCGCGGCGCATGCCCGCAAGGTTCTGTAGCCCATGGATTTCGAATGGGACCTCTTTGTCGAATCCCTGCCGACGCTGGCCGCCGGCGCCGTCACCACGGCGCAGCTCGCCATCGTCTCCATCATCATCGGGCTGCTCATCGGCTTGGTGGGTGGGCTGGCGCGGGTTTCGGGCCTTGCGGCGCTGAATGGCGTGGCGCTGTTCTATGTGACGCTGCTGCGCGGCGTGCCGCTGCTGGTGACGATGCTGTTCCTCTATTACGGCCTGCCCTCGCTGGGCCTGCTGCTGGAGGCGAAGGCGGTGGCCATCCTGGCGCTTTCGCTGACCAATGGCGCCTATGTCACCGAGATCATCCGCGCCGGCATCCAATCCATCGATCGCGGGCAGATGCGCGCGGCGCGATCGCTCGGCATGGGCTGGGGGCTGGCGATGCGACGCATCGTGTTGCCGCAGGCACTGCGCCGCGTGCTGCCGCCGATCGGCAATGAGGCGATCACGCTGCTGAAGAACACAGCCCTGGTCTCCGTCATCGCCATCCCCGACCTTTTGCGCGCGGGGACCGATATCATGACCTGGCAGGCCAATACCTTCAGCCCCTTCGCGGGCGTGGCGCTGATGTATCTGGCGATGACGCTGCCGCTGGTCTGGCTGGTGGCACGGCTGGAATCCCGCTGGAGGGTCGCATGAGGCCGTTGCTGTTCCGCGGCGCCACGTTGCTGGCAGGTGGCGGGGACTGGGCACCGCGCTTCGGCGTGGACGTGCTGCTGCGCGATGGCTGTGTCGCCGATACCGGCGCCTCGCTGGATGTCACTGATGCGGAGATTGTCGAGGCCGGCCACCTGTTGCTGCTGCCCGCCTTCGTCAATGCCCATACCCATTCACCCGAAAGCCTGGCGCGCGGCCGTGCGCCCATGGCGCGGCTGGATGAATGGCTCGCCGCCGAATATGCCGATGGCCAGGACGCCCTGCCGGAGGCGCGCATCCGCCAGGCCATCCTGATCTCGGCGGCCGAGGCGATTCGCGGCGGCGCCGTGCGCGTGACGGACCATTTCCGGCAGATCCCGCCGAATGTGGAGTCGGTTGCCATCGCCGCCGCCGCCTGGGCCGAGGGCGGCATCCGCGCCCGCGTCGCGATGATGCTGCGCGACCTGCCCTCCCCCTCCGCCAGCTTCACGCCGCCGAGCACGGAGGCGGCGCTGGCCGTGGCGGCTGCGCTGGTGAAGGCGCCGCCGAAGGGCGCCGAGATCGGCCTCGGCCCCTCCGCCCCGCAGCGCTGCACGGATGCGCTTCTGTCGGGGATCGGCGCGCTGGCGCGCGAGCATGGCGCCTTCGTGCATCTGCATCTGTGCGAGACGACAAAGGACGCCGCCGATTGCCGCGCGCGTTTCGGCACGGACCCGGTGACGCATCTGGAACGGCTCGGTCTCGCTGGGCCGCATGTGGACTATGCCCATTGCGTGCATCTGACGGATGCGGAGCTTGACCTGTTGGCAGCCGCCGGCACCCGGATGGCGCACAACCCGCTGGCCAATCTGCGTCTCGGCAGCGGCATCGCGCCGGTGGCGCGCGCCATCGCACGCGGCGTGCGGCTCGGCATCGGTTCCGATGGCCCCGGCAGCAACGACACGCAGGACATGCTGGAGGCCGCGAAATTCGCGCTGCTGCTGCCGCGTGCTGGCCGGCCCGATGCGGAATGGCCGACGCCCGCGCAGATCATGACCATCGCCACCGATGGCGCGAGCTTGGCGACGGGCGCCCGCGCGGACCTTCTGGCCTTCGACCTGCGCGCCGCCGCCTTCACCGATGCGAAGCCGGAGGAAATCGTGCCCCGCCTGCTGATGGCCGCCCGGCCGCGGGACCTGAAGCATGTGCTGGCCGATGGCGCCTTCCTGATGCGCGACGGTGCGCTGATGCCGCCCGCCCTGGCGCATCTGCGATGAGCACCATCCGCATCCGCAACCTGCACAAATCCTACGGCGCCACGCCCGTGCTGCGCGGCGTGGACCTTGATGTCGCGCCGGGCGAGGTGGTCTGCGTCATCGGCCCCTCCGGCAGCGGCAAGTCCACGCTGCTCGCCTGCCTGAACGGGCTGGAGCCGTTCGAATCCGGCGAGGTGATCGTCGATGGCCAGCATATCGGCTGGGGTCCCGAACGCGGTGGCGCGCGGCTGCGCGTGCCGGAACGCGCGATGACCCTGGCGCGGCGGCGCATCGGCATCGTCTTCCAGGCCTTCAACCTGTTCCCGCACATGACCGCCCTCGGCAACGTCATGGAAGCGCCGGTCCAGGTGTTGCGGCGCCCGCGCGCCGAGGCGGAGGCGACGGCCCGCGCGCTGCTGGATCGCGTTGGCCTGGGGCACAAGATGCTGGCCTATCCGGCAGACCTGTCCGGCGGCCAGCAGCAGCGCGTCGCCATCGCCCGGGCACTGGCCATGCAGCCCGCGGTGATGCTGTTCGACGAGGTGACCTCCGCCCTCGATCCCGAACTGGTCGGCGAGGTGCTGGCCGTGATGCGCAAGCTGGCGGAGGAGGGGATGACCATGCTGGTCGTCACCCACGAGATGGGCTTTGCCCGCGATGTCGCCGACCGCGTCGTCTTCATGGATGGCGGGCTGGTGGTGGAACAGGGCTCGCCGGCCGAGGTGCTCGGCAACCCGCGCGAGCCGCGCACCCGCGCCTTCCTGGGCCGCGTCCTGCGGCCCGATTCAATCTCCGCATGAAGGACACAAGCATGATCGTCACCCGCCGCGCGGTGCTGGCCGCGAGCCTCGCCGCACCCTCCCTCGCCACGGCACAGACTGGCGACACGCTGGCGCGGGTGCGCGCCGCGGGCGTGTTGAATGTCGGCAATGGCGGCGCCTTTCCGCCATTCGAATTCATGCAGGCCGGCACGCTGACGGGCTTTGACGTCGATCTCGGCGAGGAACTCGGCAAGCGCATGGGGCTGCGCATCCAGTGGCAGGTGATTTCCTTCGCCGGGTTGATCGCGGCGCTGACCTCCGGCCGCGTCGATACCCTCATCACCGCGATGACCTGGACTCAGGACCGCGCCGACCGCATCGCCTTCTCCACCCCCTACTACAAGACCGGCATCGCCGCGGGCTACCGCCCCAACCTGGTGATCGACCGGCCGGAGGATCTGGCCGGGCGCATCGTCGGCGTTCAGGTCGGCACCTCCGGCGAGCGCTATGTGCGCGACAATCACGGCACGGCCGTGAAGGAGATTCGCGTCTATAACGAGTTCCCGCTGGCCCTGCAGGATCTGGTGATCGGCCGCGTGGAATGCGTGGTGAACACCCAGCCCGTGCTGCGCTGGAACATCGCCCGCAACAGCCGCGTGCGGCTTGGTGTCTCCCCGGTCTGGGATGCACGGGATGTGGGCATCAACACGCGCAAGGAAGACGCCTCCCTGATGGCGGAGATCAACCGGCATCTCGCCGCCATGCAGGGCGATGGCTTTCTCGCCGCGCTCGATGCGAAATGGTTCGCGCCCGCCGGCTGAGGCATTTACGCGGCATCGCGCCATGCTAGACTGCTGTCGCCCCGGTTGGCCGTAGATTCGGGCCTGGGCGACATGAAATGGCGGAACCCCTTTGGGGAACACGCATCATCGTCGCCAGGATTCCGTGCCACCATGGACAGCCTCACACCTCCGTATCTGGACGACGCGTTCACGCGACTGGAATCGCGCGTGGCCTGGGAACTGGCAACGCTGGCCTATCCTGCGCGGCCCTGGGTGCGGCCGGTGGCGCATCCGGAAGGGCCGGTGCTGGACGTGCTGGTGGTCGGTGGCGGGCAATGCGGCTTGGCCACGGCCTTCGCCCTGAAGCGCGCGCGCATCGAGAACATCGCGGTGCTGGAGGCCGAGCGGGAGGGCAAGGCGGGCGTCTGGACCCGCTTCGCCCGCATGCACACGCTGCGCACGCCGAAGCACGTCACGGGGCCGGAGCTCGGCCTGCCCTCGCTTTCCGTGCGCGCCTGGTATGAGGCGCGGCATGGGCAGGCCGCCTGGGACGCGCTGCACAAGATCGGGCGGGAGGACTGGCACGCCTATCTCACCTGGCTGCAACGCGTGCTGGTCCTGCCGGTGCGGCATGGCTGGCGCGTGACCGGCATCGCGCCCGAAGGGGACACGCTGCTGGCCGTGCAGGCCGTGCATGCGGATGGCACGGCGCGGCGCCTGCTGGCACGGCAGGTGGTGCTGGCCACGGGGCTGGACGGCAATGGCGGCTGGCAGGTGCCGGCGATGATCGCGCAGGCGCTGCCCACCACCCACTACGCCCATACCGCGCAGGCGGTGGATTTTGCCGCACTGGCAGGCAAGCGCGTCGCCGTTCTGGGCGCCGGCGCCTCCGCCTTCGACAATGCCGCGACAGCGCTGGAAGCCGGGGCGGCGCGCGTCGATCTTCTGGCGCGGCGGCCGGTGCTGCCTTCCGTAAACCCCAATCGCTGGATGGAGTTCTTCGGATTCCTGCACCATTTCGTCGATCTGCCGGATTCCCAGAAGTGGCGGTTCATGCGGACGCTGTTCGCGCTCAACCAGCCGCCGCCGCAGGAGACGTTTTCGAGATGCGCCGCGCATGACCGCTTCTTCCTGCATCTGGGCGCGCCGCTGACGGGGCTGGGCATGGCGGGCGAGGCGATCCGCTTGGAGACGCCGCGGGCGACGCTGGAGGCCGACTTCCTGATCGTCGGCACCGGGCTGGTGGTGGACCTTTCGCTGCGTCCCGAATTTTCGGCGGTTGCCAGTGACATCGCGCTGTGGCGCGACCGCTTTGCGCCGGCCGTGGAAGACAGACTGCTCGGCGCCTACCCCTACCTCACCGACAGTTTTGCTTTCACGGAACGCAGCCCCGGTGCCGCGCCCTGGTTGGCGCGGCTGCGGTCCTCCTCCTTCGCCGCCATGCCCTCCACCGCCTCCTCCGCCGGCATCTCGACGCTGCGCCCGACGGTGGAACGCATCGCGCGCGGCATTGCCCGGGACCTGTTCCGCGAACAGGCGGACGCGGATTACGACTCGCTGCTCGCCTATGACGAGGCGGAGCTTGTGGACCTCACCCTCGCCTCGGATCGAATGGGAGTCTGACATGGTCAAGGATGGCGCCGCCCATCTGCGCAGCCTGCGGGATGACCGCACCATCTTCATCGATGGCCGGCGCGTGCAGGATGTCACCACCGATCCCGCCTTCGCCGGCGCCGTCGCCTCCGCCGCCGCGCTGTACGACTACCAGGCGCGGCACCCCGCCGACATGACATTCACGACGGAGACGGGGGCGCAGGCCAACCTCGCCTGGTCGTTGCCGCGCAACCATGCCGAGCTGGTCACGCGCCGCCGCGCCATGGAACGCTGGGCGGAACAGAGCTGCGGCATGATCGGCCGCTCACCGGACCATGTCGCCTCCACTTTTGCGGGTTTCATGATGGGCCTGCACGCCTACGAACCTGCACGCGCCGCAGCGCTGGCCGACTACTTCCGGCAGGCGCGCGATGCCGACCGCTTCCTGTCCTACGTCATCGTCAATCCGCAGGCGGACAAATCGAAGTCCGCGAAGGACCAGCCAGGTGGTGGGCTGGTCGCCAGCGTGGTGGATGAGGACAGCCACGGCATCACCATCCGCGGCGCCAAGATGCTGGCGACCAGCGGTATCATGGCGAATGACCTGATGGTTTCCGGCTTCGCCGCCCTCGGCGCCGGCGATGAGGCTTTTGCGTTCACCGCCGTCACGCCGATGGCGACCAGAGGCGTGAAGCTGCATTCCCGCCGCAGCTACGAAGCCGCCGCCACCTCCACCTTCGACTACCCGCTCTCATCACGCTTCGATGAGAACGATGCCGTTGTGTTCTTCGACGATGTGAAAATCCCCTGGGACCGCGTCTTCGTCCATAAGGACCTGCGCATGGCCCAGGCGCAGTGGCATGAGACGCGGGCGCATGTGATGCAGAACTACCAGTGCATCGTGCGGCTGATGGTGAAGCTGCGTTTTCTTCTGGGCCTCGCGCACAAGGTGGCCGAGGTGAACGGCATTCTGGGGTTTCCGCAGACGCGCGAAACGCTCGGCTTGTTGGCGGCGAAGTCGAGTAATATCGAGGCGCTGGTCGTCGCCATGGAAGCGGCGGGCGAAGAATTCCACGGCTACTTCGTGCCCAACCGCCCGATGCTGGTCACCGCCCAGGTCATCGCCCAGACCACCTACCCCGAATTCATCGAAGCCATCCGCGGCCTTGCTGGCGGTGGCGTCATCATGGTGCCGTCCTCCGCCGCCGATTTCGACGGTGGCGAGATCGAGGGCCTCATCCACGCCGCGCAACGCTCGCCCGTCACGGATAGCGAAGGGCGCGTAAAACTGATGAAGCTGGTCTGGGATGCCATCGGTTCCGAATTCGGATCGCGCCATCTGCAATACGAGATGTTCTATTCCGGTGCGCCCTTCGTCACGCGCGGCAACAGCTACCGCTTCCACGACTGGGCGCGGGAGAAGGCCTTTGTCGAGGGCTTCATGGGCAGCTACGGCCTCGATCGACCCGCACACAGGGATGCCGCCGAATGAATCTGGAAGAGATCCGCGCCAGCGCCTTCGTGGCGCATGGCGACATCCGCATCGAAGGCGCCGCCACCGGCCCGCTCGCCGGCCTGACCTTCGCGGTGAAAGACCTGTTCGATGTGGCGGGCACGCGCAGCGGCTGGGGCAATCCGGACCGGCTGCGGGATGCGCCCGTCTCGCTCACCACCGCCTCCGCCTTGCTGCCGGTGCTCGATGCCGGCGCGACGCTGATCGGCAAGACGCATACGGATGAGATCGCCAGTGGGCTGTTCGGTGAGAACCCGCATTACGGCGCGCCAATCAATCCGCGCGCGCCGGACCGCGTGCCGGGCGGTTCTTCCTCCGGCTCCGCCGCCGCGGTCGCCGCCGGACTCTGCGACTTCGCCTTCGGCACGGATACCGGCGGCTCCGTCCGCGTGCCGTCCTCCTTCTGCGGCCTCTACGGCATCCGCACCACGCATGGTCGCGTTTCCGTCGCCGGCGTGATGCCGATGGCGCCGAGCATCGACACGGTGGGCTGGTTCGCCCGTGATGCCGCGCTGCTGCGCCGCATCGGCGAGGTCTTCTTCGGCCCCGCGCCCGACATCACGCCGCGCCTGCTGATCGCCGAGGACGCCTTCGAAATTCCGCTGCCCACGCTCGGCGCAGCCCTGCGCGATGCGGCCCAAAACCTCGGGCCGGCCCAAGGCATCACGCTATATGCGGAAGGCGCCGCGCATTGGCTCGACACCTTCCGACCGCTGCAATTGGGCGAGCTCTGGACCACGCACGGCACCTGGGCGCGCGAGCCCGGCCGCAAGCTCAGCCCCGCCGTGGCGGATCGCATCGAGCTCGCCGCCACCGTCACGCCGGATGCCATCGCCTTGGCCTGGCGCGAACGCGAAAGGCTGACCGCGCGGCTGCATGCGCTGCTGGGCAGGGATGGCATCCTGGTGATCCCCACGGCGCATGACCTGCCGCCGTTGCGCGATGCGCCGGTTTCCGCGCAGGTCGCCTTCCGCGACAGGACACTCGCACTGACCTGCGTCGCCAGCCTGTGCCGCCTGCCGCAGGTGAACATCCCCGCCGGCACGCTCGATGGCATTCCCATCGGCCTGTCGCTGGTCGGCGCCCCCTATCAGGATGCGGCGCTGCTGGCCGCCGCCGAAACGCTCGGAGCTCGCCTCGCATGACCTTGCGCCTCACCATCGGTGTCTCCGACTGCGATCGCGCCCGCGCCTTGGCGGAAGGCCGCGTGCCGATCGCCGGCGTGGCGGCGGAGACCACCGTCATGCCGCTGCAGCCGCTGTTCAATCTGCAGATGACGCATCACCGCTTCGATTGCTGCGAATTCCCCATCGCCACCTGGCTGCGGCACTTTGACAGGCCGCAACAGGATTATGTCGGCATTCCCGTGTTTCCCTCGCGCCATTTCCGCTTCTCCTGCGTCTTCGTGAACAAGGCGAAGGGGCTGACGAAGCCGGCCGATCTCGTGGGCCGGCGCATCGGCACCATGGTCTGGGACATGGCCGCCGCCGTCTGGCTGCGTGGCATTTTCGATGAACATTACGACCTGCCGTGGCGATCCCCGATCTACGTCAATGCCGGGCTGAACGAGGCGCGCGCCGGCGAGGATCATCCGCAGCAATACCCGGACGGGGTGGCCATCGAACACGTCACCGATCGCAGCCTGTCGGAGATGCTGGAAGCGGGCGAGATCGACGCCCTCTACACTGCCCGCGCGCCCGACAGCTTTTTCACCGCGCCCGACAAGGTGGGACGCCTTTTCGCCGACCCCATGGCGGCCGAACTGGATTATTTCGCCCGCACGAAAATATTCCCGCCGATGCACCTGATCGCGGTGAAGCGCCGCTTCGTGGACGAAAATCCGGGACTGCCACGCGCGCTGTACGACGCCTTCACGGAATCCCAGCGCCTGGCGCGGCTGCGGCTGCATGACAGCGCGACGCTCGCCGTCGGCCTGCCCTTCCTGGCCCAGCAACTGGAGGAAACGGAGCGCCTGCTCGGCCCCGCCTTCTGGTCCACCGGCTTCGCCGCCAATCGCGACATGTTCGCCACTCTCATCCGCTACATCCGCGCGGAGGGCCTGCTGACGCGCGACCTGACGCCGGAGGATCTCTTCCCCGCCTCCCTGCTGGAGACCTGACCCATGGTCACCACCGATGACCGCGCCCAGCGGCTGATCGAATCCGCCGCGAAATTCCGCGCGCCCTTCACGCTGGACCCGTCACTGGCGCTGTATTCGCCGCAGGACAATGTGGATTCGCTGAAGCATCCGCGCATCGCCGCCTGGATGGATTTCGTCGGCCGCGACTACACGCCGAAGCTGCCGGATGCGCGTGAGCATGTGCTGCTGCTGCTGCCTTGCACGCGAACAAAGCCCTATATCCTCTCGACCGAGCATCGCCGCATCAACGCCGCGCTGATCGCCGCGGGCTTCGTGCCCAGCGCGCCGGCCGACCCGGTGCTGCTGGCCTTCCGCGCCGAGGAGGAGCCGGAGGCGCTGTTCAGCTTGGCGCCGCTGGCCCATCCCAGCGGCGTGGTGGTGCATCGCGCGGTCATCAGCGAGCCGCTCGGCCTGGTGCCCTATGAGCATATGCTGACCTGGCCGGGCGGCACGTCGCCTGCCGTGCTCTATGACGATCCCGGCCTGTTCGAGGATCGCGGCAATGCCGTTTCCCCCTGGCGCGCGGATTCCACGGCGGTGCGCGTTTCCGCCTCACGCTGGAAATGGGGGCCCAACGAGAAGCGTGCCCATGTCGAAATGCACAACGCCATGGCACGCGCGGTGGCGGAGGCGCTGGGCCGCTTCGGCCATCTCTATGCGCGCCGCATCTCCTGGGTTGCGCCCGGGCTGACGCATCGCAGCTTCGTCGTGGCGAAGGCGGAGCGCCCGGCGCATGGCATCGTGGCGACGCGGCAGGTGGGGGCGGAACGGCTGGCCCTGACCGGCGCGAACGACCTGCTGCCGCCGGACCTCGCCCTCACCGCTTTGCCGACGCGGCCGCAATGCGCGGAGGCGCTGCTGCGCCTGGCAAAGCGCCTGGGCCGCACGCCGGCGGAGGCGGCCGGGCATTTTGGACGGGGCGGCGGCGATGCGACGCCGCTGGCCCTGCCGGAATTGCTGGAGGATCTGCTGGCGGCGGTGCTGCCGACGAAGGTTGCGAAGGCCGCGTAGCCCGGCGCAGCCCCCCTCACCCAACCCTCTCCCCCTGTCAGGGGGAGAGGGCTCGGTCCTTGAGGTCTGATTAAGTCTCCAGCATCCGGCGCAGCAGCTCGACATCCTCGGCAAAGGCGCTGTCGGCCTGCATCAGCTCCGCCACGCGGCTGACCGCGTGCATCACCGTGGTGTGGTCGCGGCCACCGAAGCGGCGGCCGATCTCGGGCAGGGACCGGCTGGTGAGCTGCTTCGCCAGATACATCGCCACCTGCCGCGGCCGCGCCACGGCGCGTGCACGGCGGGGGGAGGACATGTCGGTCAGGCGGATGTTGTAATGCTCCGCCACACGCTTCTGGATTTCCTCGATCGTCACCCGGCGGTCATGGGCGCGCAGGATGTCGTGCAGCACCTCCTGCGCGTTTTCCAGCGTCACCGGGCGACCGAACAGATTGGCATGGGCGATCAGCCGGTTCAGCGCGCCCTCCAGCTCCCGCACGTTGGAGGTGATCTTGTGGGCCAGGAATTCCATCACCTTGGCCGGCACCGGCACGCCCTGGCTCTGCGCCTTGGCCTGCAGGATGGAGATGCGGAGTTCGTAGGTGGTGGCATGCAGGTCAGCCACCATGCCGCAGCCCAGTCGGGTGCGCAGCCGATCCTCGATGCCCGACAGGTCGGAGGGCGACTTGTCGGAGGAGACGATGATCTGCTTGCCGGCATCCACCAGGGCATTGAAGGTGTGGAAGAATTCTTCCTGGGTGTTGTCCTTGCCGATCAGGAACTGAAGGTCGTCGATCAGCAGCACATCGACGCTGCGCAGGCTTTCCTTGAACTCCATCGTGCTCTGGCTGCGCAGCGCCGCGATGAAGCGGTACATGAACTTCTCGGCGGACATATAGGCGACGGTCAGCGGCGGCCGGCCATCGGCGGTGCCATGGTCGCGGATCGCCCAGGCGCAGGCATGCATCAGATGGGTCTTGCCCAGGCCGACGCCGCCATACAGGAACAGCGGGTTGAAGCCCTGGCTGGCCGGCTGTTCCGACACGCGGCGGGCGCAGGCATAGGCGAATTCATTCGGCTTGCCGACGACGAAGCTGTCGAAGGTGAAGCGCGGGTCCAGCGGTGCGGTCCAGTCGCCGCGCGCATCGCCGGGGCGCGGCTCAGCAGACCGGGCCTCAGCAGACCGGGCGTCAGCAGACCGGGCCTCCGCGGGTCGGCCGAGCGGCTCCGCCAGCCCCTGCGCTTCCGCGGGCTCCGCGGCCAGCACACGGGGGGCGATGCGGTTGGGTCGCGACCTGTGCTCCGGCTCCGGAGCGGCGGCAGGCTCCATGACCGCCGACATGCGCGGCTCCGCCAGGGACTGTGCACGGGAATCGGTGGCGCGGCCCTCCGGCGCCACCCGGAATTCCAGCCGGCGGATCGTCTGCAACTCCGCCTGCCACAGCGCGCGCAGGCGGTCGCCGTAATGGCCACGCACCCAGTCGCGCAGGAAGCGGGTTGGCAGAAGGACGGTGACTTCTTCCCCCTGCACGGAGGCAAGGGTCATCTGCCGCAGCCAGGTCCGGTATTCGACCTCTCCGACCTCTTCCTTCAGCCTGCCACGGATTCGCGCCCAGACCTCCGCCAACTGGGTGGGGGAAGACGAAGACGACGGGCCGACCGCATTCTCCATATGATGCACCTGCCAACCTCGTGGGCCCTTGCGGGCGATGCATTTGACCGATCTGCAGCGGAGGATCCGGCCGCGAAGGACAGGCGCGCGGCTCCTGGGGGATGAGCGCGACTGAGCCAAGGCTACCGCGAGGCGCTGGGCCGGCGCAAATGATTACTCTGGGATTCGGAAATCGTGACGATGCTGAATAAAGTAGTCACCACAGCAACATTCACCGACTACTCCAAAGCAGCATGAAGCCGCCCACCTTGCGGCAGGCTGCTTCAAAGCAATGGCGAAATCGGAAAGTGCCGTTACTCAGCAGGCGCCTGGATCAGCCAGGCGCGACTGGCGGTCAGGCCTGGGCGGTGGCGCCCAGGGCCTTGATCCGCGCCGAAAGCCGGGACAGCTTGCGGGCCACGGTGTTGTCGTGGAACACGCCCTTGTCGGCGGCGCGCTGCATCTCAGGCTGCGCGGCCTTGAAGGCTTCCTGTGCCACGACCTTGTCGCCACCCGAAATCGCCTGCTCCACCTTGCGGAGGAAGCTGCGCACGCGGGAACGGCGCGCGCGGTTGCGCTCGGTGCGCTTCTCGGTCTGCCGGATGCGCTTGCGCGCGGAAGCCGTGTTCGCCATGGCGTTCTTTATCTGACCAGTCAAAAGTTTCGGGGGCCGGTGGTGTGACCCATCGGCGAAGGCCGGGTTACTACCCTTTGGCGCGTCCGGGAGTCAATGCGCGGCTTTCGCGGGACTGTCACCGATGGCGGAAATCGGGCTTCCGCTTCTCGGCAAAGGCGGACATGCCTTCCTTCTGGTCCTCGGTCCCAAAAAGAGATTGGAACAACCGCCTTTCGAGACGAACCCCCTCCCGCAGCGTCGTCTCGAAGGCGGCGTTCACCGCCTCCTTCGCCATGGCGACGGAGGGGGCGGACAGGCTGGCGATCTTCTCGCCCATTTTCAGCGCCTCCGCCCGCAAATCCGCCAGCGGCACCACGCGGGCCACCAGGTTGGCGCGCTCCGCCTCCGCCGCATCCATCATCCGGGCGGTCAGGATCATCTCCATGGCCTTGGACTTGCCGATGGCGCGCGTCAGGCGCTGGCTGCCGCCGGCGCCGGGGATGACGCCCAGGTTGATCTCCGGCTGGCCGAATTTCGCATTGTCGGCGGCCAGGATCAGGTCGCACATCATGGCCAGCTCACAGCCACCGCCCAGCGCGAAGCCGGCCACCGCGGCGATCACCGGCTTCTGGATGCGCAGCACATCCTCCCACCGCTTGCCGATGAAGTCGTCGAAATAGATCGCGGGGAAGTCGCGGTCCTTCATCTCCTTGATGTCGGCGCCGGCCGCGAAGGCCTTTTCGGACCCCGTCAGCACGATGGCGCCCACGGCCGGGTCCGCGTCGAAGGCCCGCAGCGCCTCCCCCAGCTCGGTCATCAACTGGTCGCACAGCGCGTTCAGTGCCTTGGGGCGGTTCAGGGTGATGACACCGACCCGGCCCTCGGTCTCGACCAGGATCATTTCGTAGGCCATGCGCCGACTCCCCTCGCTTGCGGTGCAAGCGGTAGCGCAGTGGCCGCGTCACCTCAACGCTGCGTGCGCGCGCAATAGAAGGTGCTGCGCCCCGACTGCACAATCCGGGACACGCCCGCGCAGCCGCTGCCAGGCCCAGGACACAACGGGCAGGGCTGCCCCTCCCGGTCGTACACCGAGAAACGGTCCTGGAACCGCCCCAGCTCGCCATCCGCCCGCACATAATCCCGCAGGCTGGACCCGCCGGCGCCGATCGCCTCCTCCAGCACCGCCTTCACCGCCGGCACCAGCCGCACCGCTCGCGCGCCGGGAATGGTCCCGGCCAGCCGCCGGGGCGAGATCCGCGCCCGGAACAGCGCCTCCGCCACATAGATATTGCCGAGACCCGCCACCACCCGCTGGTCCAGCAGCGCCGCCTTGATCGGCGTGGCCTTGCCCGCCAGGGCACCGGACAGGCTGGCGACGGTGAATCCATCCTCCAGCGGCTCCGGCCCCATCCCGGCCAGCAGCTTGTGCGCATCCTCCACCGCCGTCGGCAGCAGGTCGACGCTGCCGAAGCGGCGCGGATCGACGAAGCCGACGCGCGTGCCGTCCTCGGTCTCCATCACCAGGTGCTCATGCGCCTCCGGCGGCTGGTTATGGCCCCGCGCATCGGAAAACACACCATTCGGCCCCATCCAGGATATCGCCGCCCCTGCCAAGGGTCGCGCCACCATGCGTCCCGACATGCCGAGATGGATCAGCAGGCTTTCGCCCGTATCCAGCCGCACCAGCATGTACTTGCCCCGCCGCCGGAACCCCAGGACCGTCGCCCCGGTCAGCCGCCGCGCCAACCCCTCCGGAAACGGCCAGCGCAGCCCCTCCCGCATCGTTGCCGCCCGCGCGATGCGCCGCCCCTCGAGCACCGCCCGAAGCCCCCGCATCACCGTCTCCACCTCCGGCAATTCCGGCATTTTTTTCTCGTGCTGCCGCGGTCCGGTGGCACAGCGGGGCGCTGGGCTGGGCGGGGGGCGGTACCATCTGTTGTCGTGCCGGGGCGTGGCACTGGCAAGGCGGGCGCCAAAGGGGCAAAGTGAGGCGATGAGCGACACAACCGATTTCGGCTTCCGCGAGGTGCCACGCACCCAGAAAGCCTCCCTGGTGCGGGAGGTGTTCGAAAGCGTCGCCCCCCGCTACGACCTGATGAACGACCTGATGTCGCTGGGCATCCACCGCATCTGGAAGCGCATTTTTGTGAATGCCATCGCGGCCTCGCCGCGGGAAACGCTTCTGGATCTCGCGGGTGGGACCGGGGACATCGCCTTCGGGGCGCTGGCGCGCGGGGCGAAGCGGGTCATCCTGACCGATGTGAACCCGGCCATGCTGGAGGTCGCGCAGAAGCGGGCGCTGGACCGCGGCATCACCACCGGCCTCGACTTCGCCGTGGTGGATGCCGAGCACATCCCGCTGCCCGACCGGTCCGTGGAAAAGGTCTCCATCGCCTTCGGCCTGCGCAACTGCACGGACAAATCCGCCGTGCTGCGGGAAGCCCGCCGCGTGCTGCGCCCAGGCGGCCGCTTCCACTGCCTGGAATTCTCCAAGGTCGCGGTGGAGCCATTGGCCAAGGTCTACGACATCTGGTCCTTCAAGGTCCTGCCGGAGATCGGCGCCCGCGTCGCCAAGGACCGCGACAGCTACGAATACCTGGCCGAGTCCATCCGCCGCTTCCCGGACCAGGAGACGTTGGAAGGCATGATGCGCGAGGCCGGGCTGGAACGGGTGGCGCACCGCAACCTCTCGGGCGGCATCGTGGCCATCCATTCCGGCTGGCGGCTGTAGGCCCCGGCCAGCGCCAAGCTCAATCCAGCCGCAGCCCGATGCGGCGGATCACCGGCTCCCAGGTCGCGCGTTCCTCCGCCAGATAGGCGGCAAGGTGGTCCGGGCCGCTGGTCGCCGGCAAGGCGCCGATACGGTCCAGGGCGGCGCGCACCTGGGCATCGCCCAGCGCCTCCCGCAACGCGGCCGCCATGCGGGTCAGCACGGCGGGCGGGGTGCCGGCCGGGGCCAGCAGCGCCTGGAAATTGCGCACCACCAGCGCCGGAAAACCCAGCTCCGCCGTGGTGGGGATGGCGGGCGCCAGGGGTGAGCGCTGGCCGGCGGTGATCGCCAGCGCCCGCACCCGCCCGGTCTCCACCAGGGGCAACAGGGCGGAGATATCGCCGAACAGCGCCTCGATCTTTCCGCCGATCAGGTCCGGCAGCGCCGCGCCGGTGCCCCGATAGGGCACATGTTCCGTGCGGATATCCGCGAGCTGGCCCAGCAATTCGGACGCCAGATGCGGCGTGGTGCCGATGCCGGCGGAGCCCATGTTCAATGCGCCCGGCCGCGCCTTGGCCAGGGCCACGAATTCCGCGAGGTTCCGCGCCGGAAGGTCGCTCGTCACCGCCAGGATCTGCGGGCTGTCCGCGATCAGCGCCACCGGCGCCAGCGCCCGCAGCGGGTCCGGCGCATCCGCCGCGCCGGCGGCCGGGGCGATCACCAGCGGGCCGGGGGAGCCGATCAGCATCGTATAGCCATCCGGCCGCGCCGCCGCGACCACGCGGGTGCCGACCAGCCCGCCGCCGCCGGCCCGGTTCTCCACCACCACGGTCTGGCCGAGTTGCCGGCGCAGCCCCTCCGCCACTGGCCGCGCCACATTGTCCACCGGCCCGCCGGGCGCGAAGGGCACCACCAGCACCACGGGGCGCTGTGGCCAGGCCTCCTGCGCCTGGGCCACGAAGGGCGCGGTCAGTGCCACGGAAAGCAGCCCGCGCTTGGTGATCGGCATTGTCGTTTCCTCCCCAGACAGGGCTACCGCCCCTTGAACACCGGCTTCCGCTTCTCGGCAAAGGCGCGCAGCGCCTCCTGCGTGTCTTCCGTCGCGGCCAGCGCCACGGTCTGCGACTGCTCGTAGCGATAGCCTTCATGCAGCGGCAGGTCTTCCGTCACCTGGAAGCTCCGCTTCGCCGCCCGCACCGCCAGCGGCACCTTCTGGGCGATCTCCGCCGCGATGCCCTGCGCCGCTTCCAGCACTTTCTCGCGCGGCACACAGACCGACGCGGCGTTCATCCGGTACAGCTCCGGCCCGGTGATGCGGCGCGCGGTGTAGATCATCAGCCGCGCATCGGATTCGCCGAGGTGCCGGCGCACATGCTTCACGCCGCCGGCCAGCCCCACATCGACCTCGGTCATCGACAGGAAGGATTCCTCGGCGACCACCAATATGTCGCAGCACAGCGCCAGCACGCAGCCGGCGCCGATGGCCGCGCCGTTCACCGCGGCGATCACCGGCTTCTCGCATTCCAGCACGCAGTCGAAGCCGGCGCGCACCAGGCGGTTGTGGCGCGGGAAGGCGCCCGGCGCGCTGCGGTCCGGCCGGTCCTTCAGGTCCGCACCGGCCGAGAAGGTCTTGCCCGCGCCGGTCAGCACGATCGCGCGCACATCGTCGCGGTCGTGCAGCTCGTCGAAAACGCGAACAATCTCCTCCCGGAATGCGCCGTTCTGCGCATTCACCGGCGCCCGGTCGATGGTCACCGTCGCGACGAAATCCGCCACGTCCAGGCGCAAAGTCGAAAAACTCATTCCACGCGTATCCCTGCCGCCTCGATCACCTGTTTCCACCGCGCGCTTTCCGCCCGGATGGTCTCCGCCAGCGCCTCGGGGGTGGAGGGTGTCGCCTCCTCGCCCAGCTCTTCCATCCGCGCCAGGTAGTCCGGGCGGCGCAGGATGGCGACGATGACTTCGTTGAGCTTCGCCACCACCGGCGCGGGCGTGCCGCCGGTGGCCGCGATGTAGTTGAAGGGTGCCGCGTCGAAGCCCGGCAGGGTCTCGGCGATGGCCGGCACATCGGGCGCCTGCTTCGAACGCGCGGGCATGGTGACGCCGAGCGCGCGCAGCTTGCCGTCGCGCGCCTGCGGCAGCAGCACGGACAGCGTATCCAGCGCCATGGAGACGGTGCCGCCCAGCAGGTCCGTCAGCGCGGCGGAGGTACCGCGATAGGGCACATGGGTGATGTCGATCCGCGCCATGTACTTCAGCAACTCCCCCGCCAGGTGGGAGGAGGAGCCGACGCCGGAGGAGGCGAAGGTCAGCGTACCCGGCCGCGCCTTGGCCAGCGCGATCAGCTCCGCCAGGTTCTGCGCCGGGACGGAGGGATGCACCACCAACAGGTTCGGCGCGCGCTTGTAGCCGGAGACCGGCGCGAAATCCTTGATCGGGTCATAGGGCACGCTGCGCATCAGATGCGGGCTGATGATCTGCGGCGCCGGGGTGCCGTAGAGCAGCGTGTGCCCATCCGGCGCCGCGCGCGCCACCGCCTGCGCGCCGATGGTGGCGGCGCCGCCCGGGCGGTTCTCCACCACCACCGGCTGGCCGAGCGGCCCCGCCATCGCCTCCGCCAATTGGCGCGCGGAAGCATCGGCGGAACCGCCCGCCGCATAGGGAACGATCAGCCGCAGCGGACGGCTGGGGAAGGCCTGCGCCCGGGCCAGGGATGGCACGGCGAGGCTGGCCGCGAGGACGGTGCGGCGGGTGAGGACCGGGCTCATTGCAGCCGGATCCCGCCGCGCTCGATCACCGGGCCCCAGCGGTCGTATTCCTCCTTCACCATGGCCTCCAGCGCCTGCGGCGTGCCGCCCAGCTTCTCGATGCCCATCAGCGCGAAGCGGCGGGTCAGGGCGTCGGATTCCAGGATCTCGTTCAGCGCGGCATTCAGCCGGCCGGTGATCTCCGGCGGGGTGCGCGCGGGCGCCAGCAGGTAGTTGAAGCTGGCATCGTGGAAGCCCGGCAGGGTGCGGCCGATGGGCGGCAATTCGGGCGCGGCCACGGCCGGATCGGCGGTGCTGACGCCGAGCGCGCGCAACTGCCCATCCCGCACCAGCGGCAGCAGCGTCGCGATATTGTCCATCATGAAATCGACGCGTCCCGCCATCACATCCTGCGTCGCGGGCGCGGTGCCGCGGAAGGGGATGTGCAGCAGCTCCAGCCCCGCCATCTGCCCGAACATCGCCGAGGCCAGATGGCCGGAGGAGGCAACGCCCGCACTGGCATAGGTCAGGCCATTGGCCTGGCGCTTGCCCAGCGCGATCAGCCCCGCCACGTCCTGCGCCGGGAAGTCCGGGCGCACCACCAGCAGCTTCGGCGCGCGCAGGATGGCGATGACCGGCGTGAAGTCCGCCTGCGGATCGTAGCTGAGGTTGCGCATCAGATGCGGGTTCAGGATCTGCACATTCGGCGTGGCGTAGAGCAGGGTCAGCCCGTCCGGCGCCGCCCGCGCCACCGCCAGCGCGCCGATGGTGGTGCCGCCGCCGGGGCGGTTTTCCACCGTCACCGGCTGGCCGAGGCTGGTGCCCAGCGGCTCCGCCAGCAGGCGGCCCACCGTGTCCGCCGCGCCACCGGGCGCGAAGGGCACGACCATGCGCATCGGGCGCGAGGGCGCCCAGGACTGCGCCCGCGCGGCGGAGGAGGCGACCAGGCCTGCCCCGGCGAGAAGAAGGGTGCGTCGTTGCATGGCGCTCAATCCAGCTTGATGTTGTTGGTGCGCACGACATCGCGCCAGGTGGCGGAGGTCTGGCGGATGAAGCCGGCGAAATCGTCCGGATTGCTGCCGACCACGCGGCCGCCCTGGGCGATCAGCGCGTCCCGTGTCTGCGGATCGCGCAGGGCCTCCTGCGCCGCGCGCGCCAGGGTCGCCAGGCGATCGGCCGGAATGCCGGACGGGCCGAGCAGCCCGTACCAGGTCTCGCTGATCATGTCCGGCACGCCGGCCTCGATGGCGGTGGGCAGGTCGGGCAGAATGCTGAGCCGCTCGGCGGAGGTGACGGCCAGCGCCGGCACGCTGCCCGCCCGCACATGCGGCAGCAGCGCCGGCACGTCGGCCGCCAGCACCTGGATGCGGCCCGCCAGCAGGTCCGTCACCGCCGGGGCGGCGCCGCGATAGGGAATGTGGACGATGTCGATGCCGGCGCGGATCTTCAGCAACTCGCCCGCCATATGCAGCGAGGAGCCGACGCCGGCGGAACCGAAGGACAGCGCCCCGGGCCGCGCCTTGGCCATCGCCACCAGCTCCGCCAGGTTCTTGGGGCCGAGGCCCGGCGCGATGGCGATGATCTGCGGCACGGCCAGCACCTGGGTGATCGGCGCCAGGTCCCTTTGCACGTCATAGGGCATGCTGGCCTGGAGATGCGGCAGGATGACGATGGCGCCGGAGCTTGCCATGACGATGGTGTGCCCATCCGGCCGCGACTTCGCCGCCGCATCGACGCCGATGGCCCCACCGGCGCCGGCACGCGCCTCCACCACGATGGGCTTGCCGAGGCGTTCGGACATCACCCGCGCGGTGACACGCGCGATGAGGTCCGCGGGGCCGCCCGCGGCGAAGGGCACGATCATGCGGATCGGCTGGTCCGGGAAGGCGGCCTGGGCGCGGGCGAGGCCCGGCAGGGCGGCGAAGCCGAGGGCACCGAATGCGGCGCCCATGCTGGAACGGCGGGTGATGTTCATTCTTGATTCCTCCTTGTGTTGGTCTTGGCGGTCAGTCGTCGAAGGCAAACAGCTCCCGCGGATTGTCCACCAGGATGCGGCGGGCGAGCGCATCGTCGCCCAGCCAGTCGAGAAACAGGTCCAGCATCGCACCGGCATCCGGCGCCGGTTCCATGCGGACATAGGGCCAGTCGGAGCCCCAGAGCAGCCGGTCCGGATTGGCCGCGACCAAAGCGTCCTGCAAAGGTCGCAACGCCTCCGCCGCCGCGCCGCGCGTCACGCGGCACAGGGTGATCTTCACCCAGACATCGCCATCCCGCAGATGGCGCAGCACGCCGCCGAAGGCCGGGTCCGCCACGCCATCGGGCATGGCCAGGTGGTCCAGCACCAGCGGCACGCCGAGCGGCACCAGCGCCGGCAGCAATTCGGAAAATTGCGTGGCGCTGGCCCAGAGATGCGCCTGCCAGCCCAGGGCGCGCAGACGTGGCGCCAGCGCGCGCAGCGCGTCCACGCCGATGCTGCCGGGATAGCGGCCACTGCCATTCGGCGCCTGCATCTCCACGAAGCGCAGCGCCCGCACGCCGGCCGCGTGCCAGGCCTGCAGGGTCTCGTCGGTCACGCTCGCATCCGCGATCATCACGCCCCGCAGCGTGCCGCCGCTGCGCGCCAGCGCATCCAGCAGGCAGGATGGATCACGGCCATAGGGCGCCGGCTGCACCAGCACCGCGCGCGGCGTGCCGAGTGTGGCCCGCATCGCCGCATGGGTGGCGAGGTCGGCGCGCGGCAGCGCATAGGGCGCGGGGCCGGCGGCGAAGCGCGTGTCGAAGACATGGGTATGCGTGTCGCAGGCGCCCGCCGGCACGGGATGCTTTGGCCCGGAGACGGAAGGCGCCGCGACGGTCATGCCGCCGCTTCCGGCAGGGTGAACAGCCCCTGCTCCGGCGCCGTCAGCGGCGGCACCTCTCCCTCCGGCAGCGGAATCCCATGCGCGTTCAGCGTCATCGAAACCATGGTGTAGTAGCCCACCAGCGCCGTCAGCTCGACCACGCCGCGCACACCGAAGGCCTCGACGCCGGCGGCATAGATCGCATCCGGCACGCGGCCTTCCTGCTGCAGGGCGCGGGCGAATTCATAGACCAGCTTCTCGTCCGCCTTGTCGAAGACCGGCGGGCGGCCTTCGCGCATGGCGTCGAGAATGCTCGCGGAAATGCCGTTCTGCTCGGCGGTGCGGGCATGGACGAACCACTCCACCTGCGCGCTCCAGCGCCGGCCCGTCACGCAGATCGCCAGTTCCGAAAGCCGCTTCGGCAGGCTGGTGGAAAAGCGCAGGGACTCGCCGAGCGCGGACCAGCGTCCGGCCAGCTCCGCATTGTGGATGGCGGCGCGCAACGGGCCGATGACCTGGCCGCGTGGGCCGGAGACCACCTTGTCCC
Source organism: Falsiroseomonas oleicola (assembly GCF_019029495.1). Lineage (GTDB taxonomy): Bacteria > Pseudomonadota > Alphaproteobacteria > Acetobacterales > Acetobacteraceae > Falsiroseomonas > Falsiroseomonas oleicola. The sequence goes on along the minus strand of NZ_JAERQM010000003.1, from coordinate 408,093 downwards.
AGACGGCGAGCTGCGCTTCGTCCAGATCCTCGCGGTTCGGCAGGGGAATGCGGGGGGTGGTCATGTCACGCCTCCCTCGGCGAGGGCGGCACGGGCGGCGTCGTCCAATCCCAGTTCGGCAAGCACTTCCTCCGTATGTTGGCCGAGCAAAGGCGGCGGCCGGTCGTAGCTGAGGGGGGCGTCGGTCAGGCGGATCGGGCTGACCACCTGCGGCACGCTGCCATGCGGATGCGGCAGGTGCCGCAGCATCTGGCGGTGCTGGATCTGCGGATCGGCGAAGACATCCGGCACGGTGTTGATCGGGCCGCAGGGCACGCCGGCGGCATCCAGCAGCGTCGTCAGTTCCGTTCGGGTGAAATCGGCGAACCGTTCAGTCAGCAATGGCGTCAGCAGGGATTCGTTCTTCACGCGGTCGGCGTTGCGGATGAAGCGCGCATCCTTCGCCCAGTCCGCGCGCCCGATCGCCTCGCACAACTTCGAAAATTGCCCGTCATTGCCGACCGCCAGCACGATGAAGCCATCCGCCACCGGAAAAACATCCTGCGGCTGGATATTCGGATGCCGGTTGCCGGCGCGGGCGGGCACGCGGCCACCGACAAAATGGTTCATCGCCTGATTGGCCAGAAAGGCCGCCTGCACGTCGAGCATGGCGAGGTCGATGGTCTCGCCCTGCCCTGTCTCCGCCCGCCGCGCCACGGCGGCCAGGATGGCGACGGTGGCATACATGCCGGTCATCAGGTCGACGATCGGCACGCCCACCTTCTGGGGCGGCGTTTCCGGCGCGCCGGTCACGCTCATCAGCCCGCCCATCGCCTGGATCATGAAGTCATAGGCAGCCTGGTCGGCGCGCGGCCCGTCCTGGCCGAAGCCGGTGACGGAACAGCAGATCAGGCTCGGCTTCAGGGCGCGCAGGCTGGCGGCATCCAGGCCGTATTTGGCCAGCGCGCCGGCCTTGAAATTCTCCACCACGATATCGGCGGTCTGCGCGATCCTGCGCACCACCGCCTGGCCCTCGGGCCTGGTGATGTCGATGGTGACGGAGCGCTTTCCGCGGTTCACCGCCAGGAAGTAGCCGGCCTCCTTGGTCGGATGGCCAGCCGCATCCTTCAGGAAGGGCGGACCCCAGGCGCGCGTATCGTCGCCGACGCCGGGGCGCTCGATCTTGATGACGTCGGCGCCGAGATCGGCCAGGATCTGCGTCGACCAGGGCGCCGCCATGATGCGGCCGAGGTCGAGAACCCGCAGATGCGACAGCGGACCCGTGCGTTGCGATGCCATGGTCAACCTTCCGTCACCAGCGTCGCCTGCATCGAGGGGCGCTTCTCGAATTCGGCATGGAAGGCGGCGAAGCGCGGGCAGGTGGCGCGCCAGTCGATATCGGCGAAGCGGAAATCCAGGTAGCTGCCGAGCACCGCCAGGGTGAATTGCGCCAGGCCGCGCGGGATGCTGTCGATCTCCGCCTCCACCGCCGCCAGCGCGGCCCGGGCCTTGGCCTCGAAGGCCGCCAGCAGTTCCGGCATCGGATGCGGCTTGTCCCGCTCGTTCCGCAGCAGGATCAGCAGGTCGAGGAAGCCGGTCGCCATGGCGTGGCGGCGCAGTTCCAGGAAGCGCGCGGGGCCTTCGCGGGGGATCAGGCGCGGGCCACCATGCAGCGTGTCGAGATATTCGCAGATGACGTAGCTGTCGTAGAGCACCGTGCCGTCTTCCAGGCGCAGCGTCGGGATCTTGCTCAGCGGGTTTTCCGTCATCAACTCGGCATGCGGCTTGCTCATCGCCACCACCGTCCGGGTGGTGGTGATGCGGTCGGCGAGGCCGGTCTCATGCGCGAAGATCATCACCTTGCGCACGAAAGGCGAGCGCGGCGACCAGTGCAGCAACATGGACACGGTTGTTTCCTCCGAACCGACTTAGGTCAGTTCTATGACCTTATGCCGGATCGGCAGGACGAGTCTATCCCCGGGTCGCGTCGTGATGCGGCCTCCCGGCCTGGAAGGCGGCGATGCCCTCCACAATCATCCGGATGATATCCACCCGCGTCTCCCGGGTGAGGGAGGCGTAGTGGGGCGCCACCACCAGGTTCGGCGCTGCCAGCATGGCCGGGTCGGGCACCGGTTCCGACTGGAACACATCGGTGCCGGCGCCCCGGATGGTCCCATCCCGCAGCGCGGCGACCAGCGCCGCCTCATTCACCACAGAGCCGCGGGCGATGTTGATGAGGAAGCCGGCCGGGCCGAGTTTTTTCAGCAACGCGGCATCGACGATCCCGGCGGTTTCCTTGCCGCCGGGGCAGCACATCACCAGCACGTCCGACTTTTCCGCGAGTTCGGCGATGGTCGGCACATAGGCCCAGGGCGCCTCCGGCTTCGGGCGCGGGCCGGACCACAAGACCTTCATGCCGATGCCCTGTGCCCGCCGCGCCACCGCCGCGCCGATGCGGCCCAGCCCGAAAATGCCGCAGGTTTTGCCGAACAGCCGGGTGCCGCTCTCCGGCCGACCCTTGGCCCAGGCTCCGGAGCGGACGAACTGGTCCGCATAGACCACCCGCCGGGCGATGCCATAGAGCAGGGCGATGGCGAAGTCCGCCGTATCCTCGGTCAGCACATCCGGCGTGTTCAGCACCGCGCAGCCCTGCGCGCGCGCAGCATCCAGGTCGATGCGGTCCAGCCCGGTGCCGGTGCTGGCCAGCAGCTTCATGCCCTGGATGCGGGCGAACATGGCCGCGTCGCAGCCCGCCATGGCGCTGGTCACGCCGATGCGGAAGCCGGTGACCGGCCCCGGCGGTTGCGTGGAAAGGTCCACCAGGCTGTGCCCCGCCGCCTCCAGCGCCTGGCGCAGATCGGCGGGGACCGCGGTCATGACCAGAAGGGATTCGCCTTGGATGGCTTGCATGGGACGTGTCCTGTGGGGCTATGATGCCAGAAAGGCCAGAGTAATGACCTTTTTGGGGAAGGAAAGCCTGTCCGCCATGCCGATTACCCAGGAGGCCGTGAAGACGCTCTCCGCCCAGCTCTACGACTGGTCGCTGCGCCGCGTGCCCGACGACACCAAGGACGCCCTGCGCCGCGCCCGCGCCACGGAAACGCATGAGGGTGCCCAGCGGGTGCTGGAGATCATGCTGGGTTCCGCCCTGCGGGCGGAACAGACCGACCGCTTCGTCTGCTCCGATGCCGGCGTGCCGGTGTTCCGGGTGACGCTCGGCGCCAATGCGCGCTGGGAGGGCGACCTGAAGGCCGCCATCGTGGAAGGGTTTGACGAACTTGTCGGCCGCATCCAGCCGCCCTTGCTGAAGCATGTCACGAACCCGCTGACCAATGAGCGCGGCTACAAGGGCAAGGACATGCCGCTGGTGACCTGGGAGGTGGAATCCGGCGTCGACTGGATCGAGATCGCCTGCCAGCCCAAGGCACTCGGCTCCGGCCGCTGGGCGCAGGCCGAGACCTTCAGCTTCCCCAGCCTCGCGGATATCGAGGCCTATGTGATGAAGGCGGTGATGCAGGCGGGGTCGCAGCACTGCCCGCCGGTCATCATCGGCGTCGGCATCGGTGGTTCCTTCGATGTCGCGGCGAAGATCGCCAGCAAGGCGACCTATCGCGCCATCGGCAGCGTGAATCCGGAACCGGTTCTGGCGGCGATGGAGGAACGGCTGCTGCACGCGGTGAACGCCACCGGCTTCGGCCCGATGGGCACGGGTGGCGACACCACCGCGCTGGCCGTGCATGTCGATTACAGCGCGGGGCATGGCTACACGCCCGTCGCCATCTGCTTCAACTGCTGGATCAACCGCCGCACCCGCGCACGCATCCACGCGGACGGAACTGTGGAGCGGATGGAATGAGCGAGCTCTTTGCCGACTACCGCCGCGTCACCATGCCGCTGTCGCGCGAGGATGCGCGATCCCTGCGGGCCGGGGACATGGTGCTGCTGGATGGCGAGATCACCATCACCGCCGGCCTGCCCACGCATCACCGCATCCTGAAATGCGTGGAGGACGGGATCGACCCGCCCATCCCGCTGCAGGGCCAGTCACTGCTGCATCTCGGCAGCTACAGCCAGGACAAGCCGGATGGTGGGCTGGAGGTTCTGTACATGAACCCCACCACCAGCACCCGCTTCAACCCGCTGATGCCGCGCCTGATCCGCCACTTCGGCCTGACCGCGGTGGGCGGCAAGGGCGGGCTGGATGCAGGGTGCCGGGAGGCGATGGCCGAGGTCGGCTGCGTCTATTTCTCTTTCCTCGGCGGCGGCGCGCCGCTGCATTCCGCCGCCATCACGGCGGTGAAGGAAGTCGCCTGGAACGACCTGGTGGCGCATTACCGGCTGGTGCGGCTGGCGGTGAACGGGCTCGGGCCGGTCACCGTCGGCATCGACGCGCATGGCAACAGCCTGTTCGAGACACTGTCACAGCAGGCGCAGGACAGGATGCCGGAGATCCTGGCGCAGATGGGGCGGGAACGGGTGGGGTGAGGAGGCGGGGGGTTTCAGCGTTGCGCTGAAACGCTTGTTTTCAGGAGCCCCCCTCACCCAACCCTCTCCCCCTGTCAGGGGGAGAGGGCTTTTTGACAAATTCAGCCGCGCATCATGCTGGTGGTCTGCTGCACCATGCGCGTCAGGCCGGCCGGCGGTGCCAGGTCGCCGCGCATGACGCTGGTCAGGATTTCCTGCTGCATGCGGTGGATGCGCGGGCCGTTGGCGCCGTAATCCTCCCAGGGCAGGGACTTGTCGGCCTGCATCGCGGCGGACCGCGCATTGGGGTTCTGCGCATACCAGGGGCCGAGGAAATCGGCGCCCTCGGCCAGCTTGTTGGTCGGCAGGTAGCCGGTCATTTCCACCGCCACCTTCTGCGCCTCCGGCCCCGCGCTGTACTTCACGTATTTCCAGGCGGCCTCACGCTTGGCGGCATCGCGCGTCAGGATCACCGCGGCATTGCCGCCGGTCGGCACGCCGCCATTCGCCGCATCGGTGATGGGGAAGGGCGCCGTGCGCAGCGGGAAGCGGCCGCCGACCAGGCCGGTGATGACGCCGAGGCGCGCCGGGCTGTCGAAGATCACGCCGGTGCCGCCGGTGCCGAATTGCTGGCGGTTCTGGTCGGCGCCGATCAGCCCCATGCCGGAATCGGTCACGAAGCGCCGCGCCATCGCCATCGCCGCCTGCCCGGCCGCACCGCCGAAGGCGACGCTGCCATCGGCGTTCAGCATGCGCCCGCCGCCCTGCTGGATCAGCGCCTGCCACAGCCAGTCGCTGTCGAAGGAGTTGATGTAGTAGGACACGCCCATCGCCTCCGGCACCGCCGCCTTGATGCGGCCGCCGAGCGCCACGACGCCATCCCAGTCCTTCGGGAAGTTCTCGGGGTCGCCACCGGCGCGGCGCACGAGCTCCGGATTGTAATAGGCGACGGGGGAGGAGGCGTTGAAGGGCATGCCGTATTGCGTGCCATCCACCTGGCCCAGCGCCAGCATGCGCCCGCTGAAACTCGCATCCTTCCAGGCGGCGCCCTCGGCCGCGATCAGCGGCGCCAGGTCGGCGATCTGGTTGCGCGGCGCCAGGGTGCGCGCCAGTTCCGGCAGGCGGTTGAAGCCGGGGAAGGTCACGTCCGGAAGCTGGTTGGTCAGCGCGCCGCGCAGCAGCGCCTGGTGCTGCTCGTCGTAATTCGGCGCCGGCTGGCGGAAGACGATGCGGATGCCCGGATTGGCGCGGGTGAAGGCCTCCGCGATCGGCGTGAAGAAGCGCGCGAAGGACGGGTTGGCGAAGAGCACGTCCAGCGTCACCTGGCCCTGGGCGCGGCCGATGGCGGGTGCGGCGAGCAATGCGGCGCCGCTGGCGAGAAGGGTTCTGCGGGTCGTCATGTGGTGGGTCCTCTCCGGATTTGGGGCCGCCTCAACGCGGCCCGGTCATGGTGATGCCGCGCAGGAAGGCGCGGCGCGCGGCGAAGAAACCGAGGATGAGGGGCGCGGTGGTGATGGCGGCCGCCGCCATCAGCGCCCCGTAATTCCCGCCCGTCTCGGTATCGCGAAAGGCGAGGATCGCCAGTGACGGCACCGACCGCTCGGCGGAGGTGACGACGATCAGCGGCCAGTAGAGGTCGTTCCAATGCGCCACGATCGAGAAGATCGAGAAGGCGGCGATCGCCGGCAGCGCGGCGGGGGTCGCCAGCCGCCAGACGATCTCGAATTCACCCATGCCGTCCAGCCGCGCCGCATCCAGCACTTCCTCCGGATAGCCTCGGAAGAACTGGCGGAACAGGAACATGCCGAAGACGGTGAGTGCGAAAGGGGCCATGAGCGCGAAGAAGGTATCGAGCAGCCCGGCCTGGGCGAGGCCCAGATACAGCGGCAGCGCCGGCACCTGGATCGGCACGCACAAGCCGAACAGCACCAGCCCGAACAACCACTCCCGCCCACGAAACTTCAGCTTTGCCAATGCATAGGCCGAGGGAATCGCGAACAGCAGTTGCACCGCCAGGATTCCGACGCAGACGATGACGCCATTCAGCATGGCGCGCGGCAGGTTGCTGCTGGTCAGCGCCTCCGCGTAGTTCTCGAACCCCGCGAAGCGCGTCGGGATCAGGTTGAAGACCGTGCCAAACACCTCCTCCGGCGGGCGGATGGAGGTCAGCAGCATCCAGAGGAAGGGCGCGGCCATCAGCACCGCACCCGCCAGCAGCACGGCGTGGGACAGTAGCGCCCCCAGAAATCCGCGGCGCCTCATGCGTAATGCACCTTGCGGTCGATCACCCGCGCCTGGATGACGGAGAGGATGATGAGGAAGGCGAGCAGCACGATGGTCATCGCCGCCGCATAGCCGGTGCGGAAATACTGGAAGCCTTCCAGATACAGCACGTAGAGAAGCGTCTCGGTCGAGCCCAGCGGCCCGCCCTTGGTCAGCACCGCCACCGTGTCGAAGACCTTGAAGGCGGCGATGGTGCTGGTGATGGTGACGAACATGGTCGTCGGCCCCAGCAGCGGCCAGGTGACGCGCAGGAAGCGATCCGCTCCGCCGCCCGCGCCATCCAGCGCCGCCGCCTCGTACAGATCGCGCGGAATGGCTGACAAGCCGGCGAGGAACAGCACCATGTTGAAGCCGACCTGCTGCCACAGCCCGATCATCGCCAGCGTGCCGAGCGCCAGATCCGGATCGTTCAAAAGATCGACGCCCGCCAGCCCGAATGCGGAAAAAATCGCGCTGACCGGGCCGAGCGAGGGATGCAGCATGAACTGCCAAACCGTCGCCATGGCCACCAGCGTGGAGGTGACGGGCAGGAAGTAGATCACCTCATAGAAGCTGCGCGTCCTGATCCGCGCATGCACCAGCAGTGCGATGCCGAGCCCGCCGAACACCGCGCCCGGCAGCACGAAGCCGACATACAAAAAGGTGTTGCGCAGCGCCCGCTGGAACACCTCGTCGCTGAACAGCGCGGCGTAATGGCCGAGGCCGACGAGGTTCACCGCCAGGGCGCCGAGGCGATAGTCGGTGACGGACAGCGCCAGCAGCACCACCAGCGGCCCGATCAGCAGCGCCAGCATCAGCGCGAAGGCGGGGGCGGCGAAGGCAGCACCCGCGATAGCCTTGCTGTTGCTCATGCCGCCACCATCGCGCCCAGCCGGGTCTCGATCCGCTGGCCCTCCGCGCCGAACAGATGCAGCCGCGCGGGATCGACAGTGAAGCCGAAACGCTCCGGCACCGGCTCCGTCGCCGGCACCCGCGCGGTCAGCGCGACGCCCGCCGGGGTTTCGGCATGCAGCAGCCATTCGGCGCCGAGATTCTCGGCCCGCCGCAGCCGCACGGCCAGGGTTCCGGGCGCGCCCTCCGGCGCCAGGGCCAGGGCCTCCGGCCGTATGCCGAGCGTCACCGGCCCCGGCGGCACGGTCGAATCGGCCTGCAGCACCAGCCCCTCCGCTTGCAGCACCCCATGCGCCTGGGCCGTGGCGGGCAGCAGGTTGATCGGCGGGCTGCCGATGAAGCGGGCCACGGCGATGCTGGCCGGCGTGTCGTAAAGCTGCGCCGGCGTGCCGAGCTGAAGCACCCGCCCGGCCTCCATCAGCGCCACGCGGTCGGACATGGTCATCGCCTCGACCTGGTCATGCGTGACATAGACGAAGGTGGCGCCCAGCCGCTGGTGCAGTTCCGCCAGCTCCGTCCGCATCTGCACCCGCAGCCGGGCATCGAGGTTCGACAGCGGCTCATCCATCAGGAAGGCGGCCGGGTCGCGCACCATGGCGCGGCCAAGTGCCACGCGCTGACGCTGGCCGCCCGAAAGCTGCGCCGGCTTGCGGTCCAGCAGCTTCAGGATGTCGAGCTGCCGGGCCACCACCTCCACCTCCGCCATGATCTCCCGCCGGATGCGCGGGCGGCGGGGCGAGAGCAGGCGCAGCAGCGGCAGGCGTTCGGCGAGCGACAGGCGCCGCATCTCCAGCGGCGTGGCGATGTTCCCGGCGACGGTCATATGCGGGTAGAGCGCATAGGACTGGAACACCATGGCGACGTCGCGCGCGGCCGGCGGCAGGGCATCCACCACGCGGCCGCCGATCGCGACCTCACCTTCATCCTGCGGCTCGAAGCCGGCGATGGTGCGCAGCAGGGTGGATTTGCCGCAGCCGGAGGGGCCGACCAGCGTCAGGAACTCACCCGGCCGGATATCCAGCGAGACCCCGTCCAGCACCGTCGCCGCGCCATAGCGCTTGGTGATGCCGCGCAGGGTGATACCGGCAGGAGGGCGGCGTTCAATGGGCACGGGGCATCCTTTGCTGCGGCGCGTTTACGAAAACTTCCATGACCTTGGCGAATGATCGTTTCATGACATGCGCAGCAGGTGCATCGCGACGCGGCGCAGCGCATCCTCCGGCGTCGGGCAGCGGACGACGCCGGGAACCTCCGGCGCCGGCGGCAAGGCCAGCACCAGGCGGTTGAACTGCATGGCCAGGGCCATTTCGGAAATGGTGCCATAGGCGCCGCCGACGGCGATCAGCGCGACGGCCGCGCGGGCCAGGATGGCGTTGCGGGCCGGGCCGATGCCGGTGGCCAGCGGCACCATCACATGGTCATTGGCGGCCGGCCATTCCTCGTCCGGCAGCAGCCCGATGGTCAGCCCGCCCTGCCGCTGCGCGCCGCGGCAGGCGGCCTCCATCGCGCCATTCTTGCCGCCACACAGCAGCACCAGCCCGCAGCGGGCGAGACCGGCACCGACCGCCTCGGCCAGGCGCAGCTCCTCCGCCCCCGCCTCCCGCGGCCCGATCACCGCCACCGGCACGCCGCGCAGTTTCCGGGCGGCGGACAGGGCCGCGAGCGCCGCTTCCGGCGTCACCTCCACCCCGCCCGGGCGCGGCGTCGCCTCGGCCCATTCCAGCCGCCAGGGGTCGAAGACCCGCGCGCCGTGTTGCAGGGTGACATCGCCCGCCTGTTCGTGCAGTCGAAGGTCCATTGGTCGTCTCTCCCAGGCGGATGGCAGCACCGGAACTTGCCGCAAGGCAAGCACAGAATGTAAGAAACCTTCCATGGACCTGCCGCCCGAGCAAGACGCCGCGCCCAACCCCCGCCAGCAGGCCATCCTGCGCCTGGTCGCCGAACAGGGTTTCGCCACCATCGAGGCGCTGGCCCGGCGCTTCGGCATCTCCGCCCAGACGGCGCGGCGGGATATCATCCACCTGTCCCAGGCCGGGCTGTTGCAGCGCTTCCATGGCGGTGCCGGGCCGGTGGGCGCGGTGCGGCTCGGCTATGCGGAGAAGCGGGAACGCGACCCGGCGGCGAAATCCCGCATCGGCGCGGCCCTGGCCGCGCATCTGCCGCCGCGCCAGTCGATCTTCCTCGATGTCGGCACCACGGTCGAAGCCGCCGCGGTGGCGCTGGCAGCGCGCGGTGGCGACCGCGTCTTTACCAACTCCATGGTCGCGGCCCTGGCCTTCGCCCGTGCCGAGCATCCGGCGGTGCATGTGCTGCCCGGGCGGCTGGGCGGCGGCGACGGATCATTGGTGGGCGCGGAGACGGCCGGCGCGCTGGCGGCGCTGTCGCTGGATGTGGCGGTGCTCGCCTGTTCGGGCTTCGACGCCGCCGGCAGCCCGATGGATTTCGACCCGGAGAAGGTGGCCATCAAGCGCGCCGCCATGGCCGCCGCCCGGCGCACGGTGCTGCTGTGCCATGCGGAGAAGTTCGGCCGCGACGCGCTGATCCGCATCGCCCCGGCCCGGGATTTCGCCACCCTCGTCACCGATGCGGCGGCGCCGCCGAAGCTGGGCCGGGCGCTGGAACAGGCGGGCGTCACGATCCTGCTGGCGTAGGTTCAGCCGGCGGTGATCCCCGCCTCCCGCACCACCTGGCCCCACATGGCGATCTCGGTCCGCAGCAGGGCGGCCAGTTCCTCCGGCGTCGAGGATTCGGCATCGCCGCCGGCGCGGGCGAGCTGGTCCCGCGTTGCCGGATCGGCCAGCGCCTGGCGGGTGGCGGCGGCCAGCCGGGCGATGACCGGCGCGGGGGTTCCGCTGGGGGCGAAGACCGCGCCCCAGGTGCCGGTCGCATAATCCGCCACCCCCGCCTCCCGCATCGTCGGCACCTCCGGCAGCAGCGGGTGGCGCCGGGCGGCGCAGAGCGCCAGAACCCGAACGCGCCCGGCGCGGATCAGCGGCACGCAGGAAGGCAGGCTGTCGAACATCGCATCGATCGTGCCGGCAAGCAGGTCGTTGGTTGCGGGGGCGGAGCCGCGATAGGGCACATGCGCCAGCTTCACCCCGGCGCGCAGGTTGAACAGTTCCCCCGCCAGATGCAGCGTGCTGCCGGTGCCGCCGGAGCCCCAATGCAGTTCCTGCCGCCGCGCCAGGGCGATGAATTCGGCCAGGCTGGCCACCGGCAGGTCGGGCCGCACCACCAGCGCCTGTTCGATGCGGAAAGTCAGGCTGACCGGCGCCAGGTCGCGCGACGGATCGAAGGGCAGGTCGCGATACAGGTAGCGGTTCACCGCCACCGGGCCGTTGGAGGACAGCACCAGCGCATGGCCGTCGGCCGGCGAGCGGACCACATGCTCGATGCCGAAATTGCCGCCGGCGCCGCCACGATTGTCCACCACCATCGGCTGGCCGAGCAAGGCGCCCATCTTCGCCGCGTAGATCCGCGCCACCACATCGGTGCCGCCACCGGCCGGGAAGGGCACCACCAGCCGCACCGCGCGCTGCGGCCAGGGCGCCTGGGCCAAGGCGGGCGCGGCAAGCAGCCCGGCACCAGCCGTCAGCAGCAAAGGCCGCCGCCCCCTGACCAGACGCGCCGTCATCATCAGCTCATCCTTCGGTATATTTTCGCCAATATTGCACCGCAGCAAAACGACAGGAAGGCTGGACTGTAACAAACCGGCGTGAAGACGCCTCAGGGTAATTCCACCAGGGCGTGGGGCAGGCCGCCGCCGGCCAGGGTCTCCGCCCCCTGCTCCGTGACCAGCAGCACGTCCTCGACGATGAAGCCCCCGAGGCCGTCCAGGTACCAGGGCAGTTCGAAGGCCATCACCATCCCCGCCTCCAGCACCACGTCGCTGTCGGCGGCGGTATAGGGAAATTCCTCCGACCAGATGGAGGCGCCGAGGCCATGGCCGAAATGGCCCCGCGCATAGCTGGGAAAGCCGGCATCCCGCATGGCGCCGAGGCAGGCGGCATGGATGTCGCGCAACGCCGCGCCGGGGCGGAACATCGCCCGGCCGATCTCGAAAGCCTGGCGCAGCGCGGCATGCACCTGCCGCGCCTGGGGGGCGGGCGCGCCGCAGGTGAAGGTGCGGGCGAGGTCGGCCGAATAGCCGCCGACCACGGCACCGACATCCACCTTCACCACATCGCCGGGCGCGATGCCGCCCGGGCTGGACCAGGGGGAGGCGCCGAAGCCGACATATTCCCAGGCCGTCACCGAGGGCGTGCCGCGCTGCTGCGCCACCCGCCGCACCAGTTCGAGGAAACGCTGCCCCAGCGCATCCCGCGTCGCGCCCTGGCGGATCTCGGGCAGCAGGCTGAGCAGGGCGGCCTCGGTGATCAGCCCGGCCTCCCGCAGCAGCGCGATCTCGGCCGGCGATTTATGGGCGCGCAGCCGTTCCACCATCAGCGAGGCATCGACCATCCGGGCCGGCGTGACGGCCGCCTCCAGCGCCGACAGATCGGCCGCCGGCACCGCCGAAAGCTCCACACCCAGCCGGGCGTTCGAAAGGCCCTGGTCGGTGAGCAGGGCGCGCAACGCGGCCAGCGCCGTCGCGCGGTCGAAGGTGGCGGGGCGGGCGAAGCCCGGAGGCCGGTCGGCGGTGGCGCGCGCCACCAGGCTCGCCGCATCGCCCGCGAAGGGCAGGAAGGGGCGGAGGTCGCCGGTTTCCGGCCAGATGGCGTGGCGATGCAGTGGCGCGCAGCCCGCCGCCTCCGCCGCCCCGGCGAACAGGTCGGTCACCACCACCCCCACCGGCCGCGCCGGGTCCGCCGGCACCACCGCCAGCGCCGCCCCCAGCCGCCGCCAATTCGCCGCCACGCCGGCCGGCGCCCCGGTGGCCCAGCGGAAGCTCTCGGGCGCGGCCAGCACCAGCGCATCGAGCCCCGCCACCTGCATCAGCCGCGCCGCGCGCGCCCGGTCGATATGTCCTGACATGGTTACATAGGGTTGCCCCTGGCCGGCGATTGTCAACGCCGGCCTCCGCCCCCTATCGTTCGCGTAACCTTGGTGGAGTGGGGACAATGCGGAAGTGGATGCTGGGCGCGATGGCCGCCCTGTTCGGCCTGGGCGGTGCGGCCGAGGCGCAGAATGTGGAATGGCGCTTCCACAACAGCTACGCGCCGACGCGCATCGAGAGCCAGCATGTCCGCGACCTCGCCACGGAACTGCGCACGCGCAGCAATGGCCGCTTCACCCTCAATGTCTTCGAGGGCAATGCCATGAACCTGCGGGACGCCGACATGCTGCGCACCATGCAGGGCGCGACGCCGGAGATGAGCTTCATCTGGCCGCCCTTCCTCGGCCGCGACGATGCCGCCATGTCCTCCATCCTGGTCTTCGGCCTGATCCGCAATGCGCAGGAGCTGAACCGGGTGATGCCGGCGCTTCAGGAGAGCCTGAACCAGGGCATCCGCCGCTGGAACATCGAGCCGGTGGGCTATATGCAGCTCGGCCTGCTGGACGCCGCCATCTTCTGCCGCAGCCCGGTCCGCACGCTGGAGGAATTGAAGCGCGTGAAGCTGCGCGTCGGATCGCGGGAGCAGGTGGAGACCTTCCGCGCGCTCGGCGTCGCCGCGCAGATCGTGCCGCAGCAGGAGTTGTATGCGGCGATGCAGACCGGTGTGGTGGATTGCGCGCTGTACCCGCCGCGCATCGTCCACACCATCAGCCTGCAGGAGGTGGCGAAGCACGCCACCAGCACCGGCTTCGCCTTCCCGCCCACGCCCTACATCCTCCTGGCCAACCAGGCGCGCTTCCGGGCGCTGTCGGCCGAGAACCGCGCGGCGCTCCAGGCCTCCGCCGCCGCCATCGAGCAGCGCAGCGCCCGCTTCGAACAGGATGCGGCGGATGACGAAACCTCCCGCGAGCGTCTGCGCGGCCAGGGCGTGACCTTCTACCCGACCTTCTCCGAAGCCGAGCAGCAGGCGATCCGCACCGCCGCCATGGCGACCTGGGAGACCCTGATGCGGGAGGCCGGCGGCCAGGGCCCCGCCTGGCGCAGCCGCATCCAGTCGGCCCTCGGCGCCAACTGAGTTGGGTCGGATCGACCGCGCTTTGCTGGCGATTTCCCGCGCGCTGCTCGCCCTTTCGGCGGCGGCCTGCGCGGGCATTCTCGGGCTGGTCGTGGCGGCGGTGGTGATGCGCTACGCCGTCGCCGCGCCCTTCTGGTTCACCGAGGAACTGGCCGGGCTGCTGCTCTCCGCGCTGGCCTTTCTCGCGCTGCCCTTCGCCATGGCAGGCAATGCGAATATCCGGGTGACGCTGTTGACCGATAAGCTGCCGCCATTGGGGCGTCGTGTCGCCTGGGTTCTGGGGCAGGGCATCATGGTGGCCTTCTGCGCGATATTCGCCTGGGAGAGCTACGGGCTGGCCGAGTTCACATGGCGCCTGTCGCTGATGAGTGAACAGGCGCGGCTGCCGCTGGCCCCCTGGGTGGCGCTGGCCCCGGCGGGGATGGCCCTTACGGGGCTGGTCGCGGCCTGGGCGGCGCTGCGGCCGCTGCCGGCGGAGAAGGCGCAGCATCTGTGATCTGGACTTTTCTTCTGGGCATGGTCACGGCGACCGTGCTGTCTGGCGCGGTGCTCGGCGCGGCGCTGGGGCTGACGGGCTTCGCCATCCTGCATTTCTTCGCCGGCGGCTCCACGCGCATCGGCGTGCAGACCGTCTGGAACACGCTGAACGAGTTCACGCTGACGGCGATTCCGCTGTTCATCCTGCTCGGCGAATTGCTGGTGGCCTCCGGCCTCGCGCGGGGCGTCTATCGCGCTTTGGCGCCGATTTTTGCGCGGCTGCCGGGCGGGCTGCTGCACACCAATATCGCGGTCTGCGCGGTGTTCGGCGCGGTCTCGGGCAGTTCGATGTCGGTGGCCGCGGCGGTGGGGTCGGTCGCCTATCCCGAGTTGAAATCGCGCGGCTATGACCGGGCGCAGACGGTGGGCACGCTGGCGGCCGGCGGCACGCTCGGGCTGCTGATTCCGCCCTCGCTGTCGCTGCTGATCTATGGCGCGCTGACCGATACCTCGATCGGGCGGCTGTTCCTGGCCGGGGTGCTGCCGGGGCTGATGATGGCGGCGCTGTTCATGGCCTGGATCCTGGTGGCCGCCCTGCGCAACCCGGAATTCGCACCAGCCGAAAGGCGCGTGGCGCTGGGGCAGGCGCTGCGCGGGCTGGTCGGTGTTCTGCCGCTGATCGTGCTGATCGTCGCCGTGCTCGGCAGCCTTTTTGCGGGCCTCGCCACGCCGACCGAGGCGGCGGGGGTGGGCGTCGCCGCCGCGCTGCTGCTCGGCTTCACGATGGGCGAGCTGGACTGGCGCGGCGTTGGCGCATCGCTGATGGGCACGGTGCGGACCTTCGCCGTCATCGCCATGGTGTTCATCGGCGCGCTGGTGCTGGCGCAGGCGATCAGCCTGCTCGGGCTGCCGCAGCAATTGCTCGCGACCGTCGGCGAATGGGGGCTTTCACGATGGCTGCTGCTGGCGGTGGTCGTCGCGGTCTATCTGCTGCTCGGCGTGTTCTTCGACGGGCTGTCGATGATGATCATGACCCTGCCGCTGGTTTTTCCCCTGTTGACCGGCGTGGGGTTCGACGCAGTGTGGCTCGGCGTCGTCGTCACGCTGATGATCGAGGTCGGCATGCTGACGCCGCCCGTCGGCATGAACCTTTTTGTGCTCGTCGGCATTACCGGCGGCGAGGTGAAGCTGGGCGAGGCGGCACTGGCCGCGCTGCCCTATTGGATCGCGTTGCTGGTGGGCGTGGCGCTGCTCTGCCTGTTTCCCGGCATCGCCACCTGGCTGCCGTCACTGGCCTTCGGCTGATCCCTCACGGATTCCGCTGCGCCAGCCGCAGCCCCGCCACATGGCCCCAGGCCATATAGGGCCCGATGGTGGTGCCGGTGCCGACGCCGCGGGTGCCGAGCGGGTTGGCGCTCGACGCCCCCGCCGCGAAAAGCCCGGCGATCACGCTGCCATCCGGACGCAGCACCTCCGCCTGATCGTTCGTGCGCGGGCCGCCCTTAGTGCCGAGGATCGAGCGGTTGAAGGGCATCGCCAGGAACGGCGCCTTTTCGAGCGCCTGCAACCCGCCGCGCCGCCGCTTGTCGCCGCTGGCGGCGGCATCGGCGGCGGAGGGGCGGCCGAAATCGCCATCCTTCTGCGCGGCGCAGGCGGCGTTGTAGCGCGCCACCGTCGCCTCCAGCGCGGCAGGGTCGAGGCCGATGGCCTGCGCCAGCTCGGCCAGGCTGCCGGCGCGGTGCATCCAGCCCGAATCATCCTTCGCCGCCCAGCGCGCCGGCGGCAGCCGCTCCAGCAGCCGCGCATCGGCGATCACCCAGCAGGGCAGGTGGATCGGCTGGCCGGAAGCGTCGCGCGCATCCATCGCCTCGCCGATATTGAAGACCAGTTCGTTCACGAAGCGAACCGCGTGGCGGTTCACCAGGATCGCATTCGGCTCGGTGTGGAAGGGCACGGGGCGCGCCATGAGGTGCCCCTCATGCCGCACGGGCACGGCCGGCGTCAGCGTCGCCTGGTCCATATGCGCCAGCGCCGCGCCGGCGGCTTCCGCCATGCGGTGGCCATCGCCTTCATTGCCCGGCGGGCTGCCGAGATAATCGACCTTCCCCGGAAAATGCGCCTCGCGCAGCGCCGCATCCCATTCGAAACCGCCGGTCGCGATCACCACGCCGCGCCGCGCCTGGATGGTGCGGCGCGTGCCGCGTTGCGTCACCACCACGCCAGTCACCGTGCCGGTCTCGTCCTGCAGCAATTCGACCGCCCGCGCCGAATGTTCGATCCGCACCCCGGCATCCAGGCAGCCGCGCAGCAGCCCGGTGACCAGCGCCGTGCCCTTGCCGCGGCTGTTCACCAGCAGCCGCCAGGCCAGCCGCGGCCAGAGTTTTGCCGCCGTGCGATAGGGATGGTGATAGAGGTCCGTCTCCACCGCCTCGTGATAGGTGAAGATCTCGGGGATGGTCGATCGCCGGATGCGAAACGCAAAACGCCCCGCGCGCCACCGGCTGAGCGGCAATGGCGACAGCATGCGCCCGCGCGGCTTGGCGCCGGGCAGGTTGCGCAGCGGGTCGCCCTCCGGCGTCAGCCGGAAGCGCAAAGGCGAATGCGCCTCGACGAAGCGCAGCATGGCGGGCGAGGCGGTGACCAGCCGCTGCCACAGCGCATCCTCCGTCACCGCCCAGCCCTCCGGCGCGGCGGCGCGGATATAGTCCAGTGCCTCCTCCGGGCTGTCGGCGATGCCGGCCGCCTCGGCATGATGGTTCGCCGGAATCCAGGTGCCGGCGCCGGACATGGCGCTGGTACC
Organism: Falsiroseomonas oleicola; assembly: GCF_019029495.1. Lineage (GTDB taxonomy): Bacteria > Pseudomonadota > Alphaproteobacteria > Acetobacterales > Acetobacteraceae > Falsiroseomonas > Falsiroseomonas oleicola. The sequence continues at coordinate 391,128 of NZ_JAERQM010000003.1, read as the reverse complement.
GCCGAGCCGGTCCGTCTTCTCCAGCACCAGCACCCGCAGCCCGGACACCGCGGCGGTCAGCGCCGCCGTCAGCCCGGCGGCACCGCTGCCCAGCACCACCGCATCATAGGTGTCGTCCACGCCTACTGCGCCTGGATGCCGCGTGCGCGCACCACCGCGCCCCAGCGTTGGTATTCCTGCGGGAACATCGCCGCGAATTCGGCGCGATCCCGCGTGCCGGGGATGGCGCCGAAGCCGGTGATGCGTTCGCGCAGCGCCGCACTCGCCACCGCATCGCGCAGCAGCGGCACCAGGCGTTGCACTCCCGCCTCCGGCACGGAGCGTGGCGCGAACAGCGCCTGCCAGCCATCTGCCTCGATGCCCGGAAAACCCTGCTCGGCCAGACTCGGCACATCCGGTAGCACGGCCAGCCGCGCCGCGCCGGCAATGGCCAAAGCGCGCAGCCGCCCCGCCTGGATCTGCGGCAGCACGGTGGACAAGGTGAGAAAACCCATGGGCACCGCGCCGTTCAGCAGGTCCGGCATCAGCACGCCCTCGCCGCGATAGACCACCGGCTCGATCCGCACGCCCGCCGCCTCGCCGAACATCTCGGCGGTGAGGTGGGAGATGGTGCCATGGCCGCTATTGGCCGCCGCCATCCCGCCCTTCCGCGCCTCCGCCACCACATCCGCCACGCTGCGCAGCGGCGAGGCCGTGGGCACGACCAGCACGAAGGGCGTGGAGGCCACCAGCCCAAGCGGCGCGAAATCCCGCACCACGTCATAGGCCAGCGGCTGCGGTTGCAGATGCGGCACGATGGTCATGCTGACGCTGCCAAACAGCAGCGTGTGCCCGTCATTCGCCTGCGCCGCCGCCTGGGTGCCCAGGATGCCGCCCGCGCCGGCGCGGTTCTCCACCACCACCGGCTGGCCGAGCTGCGGGCCAAAGATCTCGGCCAGCATGCGGGCCAGCGCATCGGCGGGGCCGCCGGCGGCGAAGGGCACGATGATGCGAACCGGCCGCGTGGGCCAGCTATTCGCCTGCGCCTGGGCGCCGCCTGCCAGCAGCGCGCCGCCCGCGGCCAGCGCCAGCCGGCGCGTGATGAGCTTCTTGTTCGTCATGTCGTTTCCTTTCCCCCACCCAAATCCGTCACGGCAGATGCGCGCCGGCCTGGCGCAGCGCGTCCTGCAAGCTGGCCACGTCGATCTCCGCCGGCGCCGCATTGCCCCTTGCCGCCATGGCGGCCGCGATCCCCGCCGCCTGGCCGATCGCCATGACGATCGGCATCACCCGGATCGCCGCATGCGCCTTGTGGCTGGCCGAGATGCCGCGCCCGGCCACCAGCACATTGTCGAAGCCGCGCGGCAGCAGCGCGCGCAGCGGAATCGCATAGGCGTGGTCGGCGCCAAAGCCCTCGAAATGCAGGCCGGCGCCCTTGGCCGGGTGGATGTCCATGGGATAGGCGCCCCAGGCGATGCGGTCGGCGAAGGCCTCCCCGGCGCGCAGCTCCGCCTCCTCCAGCACATGCAGGCCGTGGATGCGGCGGCTTTCGCGCACGCCGACCTGCGGGGCGAAGGCCTGGATGCGCCCCGCCGCGCAGCCCGGCACCAAATCGCGCAGGAAATCAGCGGCGGCGAGGGATTGGCGCCGCCCCTCCACCTCGGCGGCGGAGAGTGCCAGCGGGTCCGTCGCGTCGAAGGCGAGGCGGCCGATATTGAACCAGGCATCGGCCGTGCCCTCGATCCGGCTGGCATGCAGCGCGGCGCGCGCCAGCCGGCCCTCCGCCACGCCCTGCTGCGCCAGCGCGGCCAGGGTTATGGGCGGGATGGCGTCGAAGGCCGGCAGGTCGATCGGGCCGAAGCGGAACATGGCGGTGGCGGGCTGCATCACCTGGCCCGGCTGCAGCGGCAGGAACGCCGCGCCGGCCCGCGCCAGCAGGTCGAGGTCGCCGCTGGCATCGATGACGAGGCGTGGCGTGACGCGGCAGACCCCCGCCTTGGTCAGCAGGTCGACGCTGGCGATGGCGCGGCCCTGGCGTTCCGCGCCGAGGATGGCGGTGTGGAACAGCAGCCGCACGCCCGCTTCCGCCGCCATGGCGTCCAGCACCGGCTTCAGCAGTTCCGGGTCGTAGCAGACGCGGTCCATGCGGTGGCCGGTGGACATGGTGAAGTGGGAATGGCCGTCGCTGGCGCCGAGCGCCTGAAGCCGCGCCACCACCTCCTCCGCCAGCCCCGCCACAACGCGGCGTCCGGCCGCGGTGTCCCAGCCGACGAACTGGCCCACCGCCGCGGCGGTGGCGGCGCCGCCGAGGAAGCCGAAGCGCTCCACCAGCAGCACATCGGCGCCGGCGCGCGCCGCGGCGATGGCCGCCATGGTGCCCGACATGCCGCCGCCGGCGACCAGGATATCCGCTGCAAGGTCCATGCAGCGTCTTTACGCCGCCCGCCGCGCGGCGTCAGGGGTGGCCGGCCCCGCTAAATCCGCCGGGCTGCATGGACGGCGGCGGCGGAGCCATTGCCGACCAGCCAGGCCCAGCCGCGCAGCAATGCGCCGGGCGGTGCATCGGCGGCCTCCCGCGCCTCGTCCCGATGCTCCACTTCCTCCGCCTGGCAATGCGCCAGCAGGGCGCGGATCTCCGGAAAAATGCGCTCCGCGTCCAGCCGGTCGATCTGCGCCTGGTAGTGGTGGTCGACGAAGGTCTCCACCGCATCGATGGTGGCGTAGATGGCGCGATTGCCGGCCAGTGCCGGCAGCGCGCCGGTCAACCAGCCCGCCACCCGCCAGATCGGCAGCAGCACGCTGCGCTGGCGCGGCGGCAGCAGGCCTTCCAGCAGGTCGAGATGCCCCTGTTCCGTTGCGGCGTGGCGCTGCGCGAAATCGCGTACGGCCGGGTCGCGGGCGACGGATAAAATGCCGCGATAGATCATCACGGCGCCGGTTTCCCCGGCATGGTCGGAACGCAATTCGCCGACCAGCCAGTCCGGCAGGTCGGCGTTGGCAACAGGCGGTGGCATATGGGTCATGGCCGCCCGGAGATGGTCCGGACGGCGCCGACCGCAAGCCGCGTCAGACGCGCATCGGCATCAGCACATACAGCGCCTCGGGCTTGGCGCTGTCGGTGACGATGGTGGGCGCGGAGCCGTCGGAGAAGCGGAATTCCACCGTCTCCACGATCTGGTCGGTGATGTCGTTCAGGTAGCGGGCCTGGAAGCCGATCTCGAGCGGGCCGCTTTCGTAGCTCACCACATCGCCATCCAGCTCCTCCTGCGCCTGGCCCAGCTCGGCGCTGGCGGCGGAAAGCAGCAGGTGGTTGCGATCGATCGAGAGCTTTACCGGCCGCGACCGCTCGCTGGAAATACCCGCCACGCGCCCCACGGCTTCCGCAAAATCCTTCTTCTGGACCCGGAGGATCTTGTCGTTGCCGCGCGGAATCACCCGCTCATATTCGGGGAAGGTGCCGTCGATCAGCTTGGAGGTGAGCTGCACCGCGCCCAGGGTGAAGCGGATCTTGGTGTCGGAGAGCGCGACGGCGATCTCATCCGTCACTTCCTCGGCCAGCTTGCGCAGCTCATTCACCGTCTTGCGCGGCACGATCACGCCCGGCATCCCGGCCGCCCCATCCGGCAGCGCTTCCTCGACGCGGGCCAGGCGGTGGCCATCCGTCGCCACGGCGCGGAGCACCGGGGCACCGCCGCTTTCGGTGGCGTGGATGTAGATGCCGTTCAGATAGTAGCGCGTCTCCTCGGTGGAGATCGCGAATTTGGTGCGGTCGATCAGCTCCCGAAGCTGGCCGGCCGGCAAGGCGAAGCGGTGCGGCAGCTTGCCCTCGGTCATGGAGGGGAAATCCTCCACCGGCAGCACCGACAGCTTGGCGTCGAAACGGCCGGCGCGCAGCGTCATCTGCGCATCGCCACCCGGATGGTCCAGTTCCAGCTTGGCGCTGTCGGGCAGCTTGCGCACCAGTTCGAACAGGGTGGCGGCCGGGGCCGTGGTGCGGCCGGGGCGGGCCACGGTCACGCCGGGCACATCCTCCACCACCGCGATTTCCATATCCGTCGCGGTCAGGCGCAGCCCGGCCTCCCGCGCTTCCAGCAGCACATTGGCCAGGATCGGGATGGTATTGCGCCGCTCCACGACGCTCTGCACATGCGCGAGCGCCTTGAGCAGCACCGCCCGGTCCACCGTGAATTTCATGGCACCTGGATTCCCGATTTCTGGCGGCGACAGGCCGACCCTTACCCGCACCGCGCGGAGGGGCATTCTAACAGGCTGGAATCAGGCTTTGAAGGGCCGGTCTCCGGCCCATTTCACCGTCATCCGCGGAACGAAGGCGCCTGGACCAGCAGGCAGAGGATCTGGAACATGGCCTGGGCGCCGATCTGGGCGGTGGCGGTGCCGGCATCGTATTGCGGCGCCACCTCCACCACATCGCCGCCCACCACATCCAGCCCGGCCAGGCCGCGCAGCAGTTGCAGCACCTGCAGCGGCGTCAGCCCGCCGACCTCCGGCGTGCCGGTGCCGGGCGCGAAGCCGGGATCCACCGCATCCACGTCGAAGGAGACATAGATGGGGCCCGTCGCCACCTTCCGGGCCAGCTCCAGCACCGCCGGAACGCCCATCTGAGCAAATTCGTGCATTTGAATCAATGTCATGCCGCTGGCCGTCGAAAACTCCCAGAGGTAGCCGGCGCCGCCGCGGATGCCGATCTGGATGGTGCGCTCCGGGTCCAGCACGCCCTCCAGCACGGCTTGCCGGAACGGGCCGCCATGGTGGAAGCGGCTGCCCTCATACTCGCCGCCGGTATCGGCATGGGCGTCGATATGCACCATGCCCAGCGGCCGCCCGGCGCCCAGCGCCTTCAGCATCGGCAGGCTGATGGAATGGTCGCCGCCGGCCGCCACGGTCCGGATGCCCGCCGCCCGCAGCGCCCCAAAATGGCTTTCGATATCGGCATGGCAGGATTCGAGGGAGAAGCGGGAGGCCATGGGCACGTCGCCGATATCCGCCACCCGCGCCTCGGTCAGCGGCGCCATGTGCAGGGCCGGCTCATAGGGCCCGATGCGCTCCACCCCCCGGATCGCGCGCGGGCCGAGCCTGGCACCGGCCCGGTTGGTGACGCCGAGGTCCATCGGCACGCCGACCAGCCCGATCTCGGGTGCGTTGTCGAAGGGGTCAGCCTGGAAGGGCGCGCCGCAGAAGGTGGCAAGCCCGGCAAAGGGCCAGGCGCGGCGGTCGCCCTGGAACTGGGTCTCGATGATGCGGCGGAACAGCGGGTCTTCGCTCTCCGACCCCGCGCCGAAACGCGCCTTCAGCGCCGCCAGCCTCTCCGCATCCATCCGCACGCCTCCCAAACGCGAAGCGCCCGGTCAGGGGGGTGACCGGGCGCCAACGCTCATCACTTCCGATCGGAATGGTCGGGCGAGCCGGCAGGGGAACCGGCCGCGTCCGCCGGCGATAGTCGGCCGGCCCGGCCATCATAGCGCGAGCAGGGGCCGATAGGCAAAAAAACTTGTGAGTCGCCCGGCGACCCGCCCCCGTCAGGCAGCACGCTGGGCGGCAGCGGGGCGTCGGCCCGCCGCCCAGGCGGCGGTGGCGGCGCCAAAAGCCTCGAAGATCACGCGGGACCGCGCATCCTGTTCCCAGTCATATTCGGGGTGCCATTGCACGCCCATGCAGAAGCCCGGCGCATCGGCCACGCGCACCGCCTCGACGGTGCCATCGGGCGCCCAGGCCTCCGCCACCAGGCGCGGCGCCAGGCGGCAGACGCCCTGGTTGTGCAGGGAATTCACCGGCACCGCCTCCGGCCGCACGCGCAGCCCGGCGGCGGCCCAGATGCGGGCGAGCTGGCCATCCGCGGCGATCCGCACCGCATGCGCCTTGCCGGTCCGCACCCCGGGCAATTGCTGGTCGGAGGGGGTGGAATGGTCGATCCGGCCCGGCAGGTCCTGGATCCGCTGGTCGAGCGACCCGCCGAGGGCCACGTTGAGTTCCTGGAAGCCGCGGCAGATCGCCAGAACGGGCAGGCCGGCGGCGATGGCGGCGCGGATCAACGGCAGGGTGGTCGAATCCCGCTGCGGATCCTCCGGCGTGCCCTCGGCATGGGCGGGGCCGTCATAATGGTCGGGATGCACATTGGACCGGCTGCCGGTCAGCATCAGCCCATCCAGGCGGGGCAGGATGTCCGGCACCAGCGCCTCCCCGGCCGCCGGCAGCAGCACCGGCACGGCGCCGATGGGTCCGAGCGAGACCCGAACGTAACTGTCCGAGGCGGCATGGTTCGGCGTGCCGAACAGGCCAAAGGCTTTCACACAACAGGAGATACCGACCATGGCGCGCATGCGTGAAATGTCATGCCCGTCTGTGGCGGGATCAAGACAATCTTTGGCCGGATGGGGGCGCGCCGCACGCATGGCAGACCTTCGCTGCCACTTTTCGCGGCGGGTGGCGCCCAAAGGACTGGCGAAATTACGCGCGGGAAGGCTCGCCGGGCCATGGTCGCTGTTGCGCGCGCCACGCCAGCCCGCACAATGCGACCCTCTGATGGAGGGCGTGGGCATGTTCAGGCGTCGCGAGGTTCTGGCCGGTTTGGGCATGGCGGGTTTGACCGCCGCATCGGGCGCGCAGGCGCAGGCCGCCTGGCCCGAAAGGCCGCTCCGCTGGGTCGTCGGCTATCCGCCCGGCGGCGCCTCGGACGCCTTCGCCCGGTTGATCGCGGCGCAGATGACGCCGCGCCTCGGCCAGAATGTGCTGGTGGAGAACCGCCCGGGCGGTGGCGCCGTGCTGGCGAGCGAGATCGTCGCCCGCAGCCCGGCCGATGGCTATACCTGGATGCATGTCGACAACGGCATCCTGGTCTACAATCCGGCCCTGTATTCGCGGCTACCCTATAATCCGGACCGGGATTTCGCCGGGGTCGGCTTTATCGGGCGCTTCCCGCTGTACATCGTGGTGCGGGCGAGCGATCCAATCCAGGATTTCGCCGGGCTGGTCACCGCGTCGAAGACCCGCGCGCCCACCTATGGCACGCCGGCCGTCGCCTCCCCCCACCACCTGGCGATGGAACTGGTCAAGCGCCGCACCGGGCTGGCGGCGGAACATGTGCCCTATCGCGGCGGGCCTGCGGCGATGCAGGACCTGCTGGGCGGCAATGTCGATGTGGTGGTGATCGACACCGCCACCGGCACGCCCTTCATCCGCGACGGCCGCGTGCGCGCGCTATGCGTGATGAGCGAAGCGCGCAGCGCCCTGTTCCCGCAGGTGCCGACCCTGGTGGAGCTCGGCTTCGCCGACACCACCGCCTATGGCTGGCAGGGCATGAGCGTGCCCGCCGGCACCCCCGCCCCGATCATCGCCCGGCTGGCGGAGGAGATGGTGCGCGCCATGACTTCGGCTGATATCGCCCGCCGCCTCGCCGATCTCGGCATCGAGTACCAGCCCTGGACCCCGGTGCAGTTTGGCGAATTCGTGCAGCGGGAGAATGCGGTCTGGCGGCCGCTGATCCGGGAGTTGGGGATCCGCCTCGACGGCTAGGATCACCATTACCCGACCGGGCGGCGGGAGAAGAGCAGGTCGGCATGAGTCAGCCCGACCAGGCCGCCCGCCGCCACCGGGCGAAGGCCCCGCCCGGTGATCTCCTGCACATGGGTCAGGCCGAGGCCGTGCAGCCAGGCCTCGAAGGCCCCCACATCCTCCCGCGCACCCATCATATGGGTGTCCCATTCGGTCACCAGGATCAGGTCGGGGGAGCGGCGGATCAGCGCCTCCGCCCCGCGCAGCGCCTGCGGTTCGCTGCCCTCGCAATCCAGGCGCATCAGATGCGCCTCCGGCATCTCATGCAGCACGTCGTCGATGCGCACGCCCCGCGCCTCGAAGCGTTCCGGATAGCCGGCCACATTCTCCGCCAGCGCCACATGGCCGCTGCCGATATGGGAAGGATGCACGGCGAAGGCGATGGGGCCCGGCTCCGCCACCGCGGCGGCCTCATGCACCGTGACCCGGCCATTGAAGCCATTCACCGCGACGCTGTCGCGCAGCAGGGCCAGCACTCGCGGATTGGCCTCGAAGGAATGCACATGGCCACCAGGGCCAACGGCCTGGGCCATCGCCAGGGTGTGATAGCCCATGCTGGCACCGACCTCGACCACCTGCGCGCCCGGCGTCAACAGGCGGCGCAGCAGTCGCTCCACATGGCGTTCCCACTCGCCGGACAGGGCGATATGCGGCGTCATGCCGATATCGCGCACATCGAGGAAGATCTTCAGCCCCGAATGGGTCAGCGCCACCGCCCGATTGCCGAGGAAGCAATAAGTGTCGCGCTGCGCCGGCACGGCCCGGACCGGCACCTTGCGGGGGGGGAAGATGCGTCTGAACAAGCTTGGGCCACCTTCGGTACAAGGTCTTCGCCGATCACCATAGCGGTCTCGCCGCGACGGCCAAGCCCGGCGGCTTCAACCGCCCGTTAGAGCATGACGCGTTCACCTTCGTTCCCGCATCAGCTCGGACTTTTGGGTCGCATGATTCAGATCATCAGTGCCTTCGCACGCGCGCTCATCATGCCTTAAGCGTCATCATGCCATGATCGTCCGAACGGCAGCCGCTGCCGCCGACCAGCGCGGCACGAATGGCCGCAACGCCAGGACGGCGCACCCGAGACCGGGAGCCCTCCGCCATGACCGCCGCCCTCGCCACACCCTTTGCCACCTGGGCCTTCCGCGCCCGCACCCCGGTACGCGACTTCCTGCGCAAGCTGCGCCGCTGGCTGAGCTATCGGCCGGAGCGCCGCTATCTTGGTGGGCGCAGCCAGCCGCGCTGAATCAGAAGCGCCGCATCACGGGGCCAGGTGCCGGATCGGCAGCCCCACCGCCTCCGCCACCAGGGTCCGGTGGCATTGCGCCGGGTCGGCCTCCAGGCACAGCAGGCAGACGGGTTCCGCCCTTGCCTGGGCGCTGAGCGCGGCCAGCGCCGCCTGGCCTTCCAGCCCGGCGAGCCTGGCGCCGAAGATGCGCCGCATCTCCGCCGGCCGACCGGCGCGCGCCGCCGCACGCCCTTCCGCCGGCGTGCCGAGCGCCGGCACGTGCTGATAGGCGATGCCCGCCTCCGCCAGCGCCGCGCCCAGCGCCCGCTTGGCGAAGCCGGGCTTGCGACTGTTGGCCAGCGCCCGGACATCGACCAGCGTGGTGACGCCCGCCGCCCGCAGCGCCGCGATCAGCCGCGCCGGTGTCGCCTCCTCATAGCCGATGGTGAAGACCGGCCCCGTCATGTCTACTTCGGCAGGGCGGCATGCGCCGCGAGGCAGGCGAGGTCGAGGATCTGGTTCACCCCGGCCTCCATCCCCACGATCTGCACCGGTGCCGACAGGCCCATCAGCAGCGGGCCGATGGTCTGCGCGCTGGTCAGCCTGGGCGCCGCCTTGGTCAGGATATGCGCGGCGTGAAGCCCCGGCATCACCAGCACATTGGCAGGACCGGTCAGGCGGCAGAAGGGATACAGCGCGGCGCGCAGCCCCGGGTCCAGCGCCACGTCGGCGGCCATTTCGCCGTCATATTCGAAATCCACCTGGCGCTGGTCCAGCAGCTTCACCGCATCGCGCACGCTGCCGGGGATGCTGCCCTTGGGATCGCCGAAGGTGGAGAAGGCGAGGAAGGCGACGCGCGGCTCATGCCCCAGGCGCCGCGCGGCGGCGGCGGCCTGGGTGGCGATCTCGGCCAGAGTCGCGGCATCCGGGCGTTCATGGATGGCGGTATCCGCCACCAGCACCGTGCCAGAACGCCGCGCCAGCATCAGGGTAAGCCCGAACAGCACCGTGCCCGGCGCCGGATCGATCGCGGTCAGCACGCCTTCCAGCGCAGCGGCGTAGCTGCGGGTCGCGCCCGTGACCATCGCATCCGCATCGCCGGCCGCCACCATGCAGGCGGCGAAGACGTTGCGATCGAGATTGACCAGGCGCTGGCAGTCGCGCAGCAGGAAGCCTTGCCGCTGCCGCCGCGCATAGAGCCATTCGGCATAGGCGCCGTTGCGATGCGACAGCCGCGCATTGTGGATCTCGATCCCCTCCGGCATCGGTATGCCCAGGCCGGCCACCACCGCATTCACCCGGTCCTCCCGCCCCACCAGCACCGGGGTGCCGTAGCCGGCATTGCGGAAGGCGATGGCGGCGCGGATCACCCGTTCCTCCTCGCCCTCGGCGAAGACGACGCGGCGCGGATTGGCCTGCACCCGCTCGGCGATCGCCTCCATCGCATGGGCGGTGGAATCCATCCGCCCCGCCAGGTCGCGGGCATAGCGGTGCAGGTCGAGGATCGGTTTGCGCGCCACGCCGCTGTCCATCGCCGCCTTGGCGACGGCGGGCGGGATGCGGCTGATCAGGCGCGGGTCGAAGGCATTGGGGATGATGTATTCGGGTCCGAAGCGCAGCGACTTGCCGGCGCCGGCACCCGCCACTTCCTCCGGCACATGCTCACGCGCCAGCAGGGCGAGTGCATTGGCGGCGGCGACCTTCATGGCGTCGTTGATCGTGGAAGCCCGGACATCCAGCGCGCCCCGGAAGATGAAAGGGAAGCCGAGGACGTTGTTCACCTGGTTCGGATAGTCGCTGCGGCCCGTGGCGATGATGCAGTCCGGCCGCACCGCGCGGGCCTCATCCGGCGTGATCTCGGGGTCCGGATTCGCCATGGCGAAGATGATCGGATGCGCGGCCATGCTGCGCACCATCTCCGGCGTCACGGCACCCTTCACGGACAGGCCCATGAAGCAGTCGGCGCCTTCCATGGCCTGCGACAGGGTGCGGCAGGCCGTGTCGGCGGCATGCGCCGACTTCCACTGGTTCATGCCTTCGGTGCGGCCGCGATAGATCACGCCCTTGGTGTCGGCCAGGATCACATGCTGCGGGTGGATGCCCATGGCCTTCACCAGCTCGGCGCAGGCCACCGCCGCCGCGCCGGCGCCGTTGATCACCAGCTTCACGCTTTTCAGGTCGCGGCCGGTCAGGTGGCAGGCGTTGATGAGGCCGGCGGCGGCGACGATCGCCGTGCCGTGCTGGTCATCGTGGAACACCGGGATGTCCATCAGCTCGCGCAGCCGCTGCTCGATGACGAAGCATTCCGGGGCCTTGATGTCCTCCAGGTTGATGCCGCCGAAGGACGGGCCGAGGTAGCGGACGCAATTGACGAAGGCGTCGACATCCTCCGTGTCCAGGCAGAGGTCGATGCCGTCGACATCGGCGAAGCGCTTGAACAGCGCGACCTTGCCCTCCATCACCGGCTTGCTGGCCAGGGCGCCGAGATTGCCGAGGCCGAGCACCGCCGTGCCATTGCTGATGACGGCGACGAAATTGCCCTTGCTGGTATAGTCATAGGCCAGCGAGGGGTCCTTGTGGATGTGCAGGCAGGGCGCCGCCACGCCCGGGCTATAGGCCAGCGACAGGTCGCGCGCCGTGGTCAGCGGCTTGGTCAGCCGGATCTCCAGCTTGCCCGGCCGGCCCTCGGCATGCATTGCCAGCGCTTCCTGGTCGGTGATGCGGGCGGTGCGGGTATCCGCCAGCGCCTCGCCCGGTTCCTTGCGCGCGTCATCCATGGTGCGTGTCTTCCCCAACTCACGTCTCTCCCCCCTTCATTGCAGCCCAGGGCTGGCCTGGGAAGACAGCCGCTTCGCAGCTGCGTTCTGGGGCTTTGGCGGCGTAAGCACACAACACTCTTCGCAGCGCGGGCATGGCGGTCTAGGGATGCAGGGTGACGAGCCCCGACGACATCCCGCTGGCCGAAGGCGCCACCCCCGCCCTCGCCCAATGGTTCGTGGCGAAGAATGCGCATCCCGATGCGCTGGTCTTCTTCCGCATGGGCGATTTCTTCGAGATGTTCTTCGGCGATGCCCGCATCGCCGCCGATGCGCTCGACATCGCCCTGTCCTTCCGCGGCGAGCATCGTGGCGAGCCGGTACCGATGTGCGGCGTGCCGGTGCATGCCTGGGAATCCTACCTCGCCCGGCTGATCCGCCAGGGCCACCGGGTCGCCATCTGCGACCAGATGGAAACGCCGGAACAGGCGAAGAAGCGCAAGGCCACGACCCTGCGGCGGGAGGTGGTGCGCGTGGTCACCCCGGCCACGGTGACGGAGGACGGGCTGCTCGACGCCGCCCGCCCCGCCTGGCTGCTGGCCCTGGCCGAGGTGGGGTCGGGCTTCGCCGCCGCCTGGATCGATGTCTCGACCGGCGGTTTCGAGACCATGGCGCTGCCCCGCGACGAACTCGGCGCGCTGCTGGCGCGGATCGAACCGGTGGAGGCCTGCGCGCCGCGCGAACTGGCCGAACTGCCCGACCTCGCCCAGCGCCTGCCCGGCCGCATCGCCGAACGCGCCCCGCCGCGCGACCCGGGGCGCTTGCTGCGGGAGGCTTTCGGTGTCGCCACGCTGGACGGTTTTGGTCGCTTCACCGAGGCCGAGCTCGCCGCCGCCGCCCTCGCCTTGTCCTATGTGCGGGAAACCCAGGCCGGCGCCCTGCCGCGCCTGGACCCGCCGCGCCCGCAGGCCGGCGCGGCCGGCACGCTGGCGCTGGATGCGGCGACGCGGCGCAGCCTGGAGATTCTGCGGGATCAGCGCGGCGGCACCGAGGCCACATTGTTCGTGGCCGTCGATCGCACCCTGACCGCCGCCGGCGCGCGCGAGCTGGCCGCACGTCTCTCGGCGCCACTGGCGGAGGCGGAAGCGGTCGGCGCGCGGCATGACGCGGTGTCCTTCCTGCTGGAGGCGGAGGCGGTGCGCGCCGCCCTGCGCGCGGCGCTGAAGGGCGCCCCCGACATGGCCCGCGCCCTCGGCCGGCTGGCGCTGGATCGCTTCTTCCCGCGCGACCTTGGCGCGCTCGCCCATGGATTTGCGCGGGCGGAGGCGGTGCGGGCGGCACTGGCCGAGGCCGCCCTGCCGGGCCCGCCGCTGATCGAGGCCGCACAGGCGGCGCTGCGCCTCGATCCGGGTCTGACGGAAGAGTTCGGCCGCGCGCTGAACCTGGAAAAAATGCCGGCCCGGCTGGAGGATGGGGGGGTGATCGCCGCCGGCTATGACGGCGAGCTCGATGCCCTGCGCCGGCTGCGCGATGGGGCGCGGGAGGCGGTGGCGGCCCTGCAGATGGAGCTCGCCCAGGCCTGGGGCGTCGCCAGCCTGAAAATCCGCCACCACCAGCAGTTCGGCTTCCTGGCGGAGGTGCCGGCGGTGGCCGGCCAGAAGCTGGTGCAGGCCCCGCCCGCCAGCGGCGCCATGGCGCCGATCCATCGCCAGACCATGGCCAATGCCATGCGCTTCACCTGCACCGCGCTGGCCGAGCTGGACCGCAAGGTGGCGGAGGCCGGGGAGCGCGCCACCACCCGCGAACGCGCCTGCATCACCCATCTGAAGACCCTCGCCCTGCGGCACGGCAGCCAGGTGGCGGAAGCGGCGCGCGCCCTGGCGGAGCTGGATCTGCACGCCGCCGCCGCGACGCTGGCCGCCGAGGGCGGCTGGTGCCGGCCCGAACTGACGGAGCGCGCCGAATTCTGCATCACCGCCGGGCGGCACCCGGTGGTGGAGGCGGTGCAGAAGCGTGCCCGGGGGCCGGCCTTCGTCCCCAATGACTGCGACCTGTCGCCCGGCCGCCGCCTGTGCCTGCTGACCGGCCCCAACATGGCCGGCAAATCCACCTGGCTGCGGCAGAATGCGCTGATGGTGGTGCTGGCGCAGTCCGGGCTTTTCGTGCCGGCAACTGCCGCAAGAATGGGGCTGGTGGACCGGCTGTTCTCCCGCGTCGGCGGGGGCGACGACATCGCCGGCGGGCGATCGACCTTCATGGTGGAGATGGCGGAGACGGCCGCCATCCTGAACCAGGCCACCGCCCGGTCCCTGGTGGTGCTGGACGAGGTCGGCCGCGGCACCGCCACCTGGGACGGGCTGGCCATCGCCTGGTCGGTGCTGGAGGCGCTGCACGACCGCATCCGCTGCCGCGCCATTTTTGCCAGCCATTTTCATGAACTGACGGCGCTCGCGGGCCGCCTGCCGGAATTGCAGCTCGCCCGGATGCAGGTGCGGGAATGGCGGGGGGAGGTGGTGTTCCAGCACCTGGTCGGCCCCGGCGCCAGCGAGCGAAGCTGGGGCGTGCATGTGGCGCGGCTGGCCGGCGTGCCGCGCCCCGTCCTGAAACGCGCGGCGGAGGTGCTGGCGGCGCTGGAGGCCCGCGCCCGGGCTGGCGGCGCCGATACCCTGGCCGAGGAGCTGCCGCTGTTCGCCCAACCCCTCCCGGCCAAGGCCGTGCCGCCCAGCCCGCTGCACGCGGAGCTTGCCGCGATCGACCTGGATGCGCTCTCACCGCGAGAGGCGCAGGATGCGCTCTACCGGCTGAAGGCGCTCGCGGCTGGAAAAGACGATACGTCGGCGGAAGTTGTCGCAGCGCAGCAAGAGAACCCTGTTGCTGAGACAGGTGACACGGTAGTGTGACAGGAATGATCGCCAGCCTCGGCCAACCGCCCACCCAGGCGGCCGCACTCGCGCTACCCGCCGAACCGCCCGAGGTCCTTCCGGACCTCATCGCAGGGCTGGTCGAGGCCGGTCGCCCCGTCGCCCGCGACATCGCCCTCGGCCTGCTCCGCCGACAATTGGGCCGCATCCAGGGCCGGGTGCAGCGGGCCTTCGAGGCGCATGACCTGTCCGGCCTGGGCGCCGCCCGTTGGCTGGCGGCGCTGACCGATGGGCTGGTTTCCGCTATCCACGCCTATACGCTGGCAAGCTGTACTAGCGCGACGGAGGCGCCGCCCGAACCGCCCTTCGCCCTGATCGCCACCGGGGGCTATGGCCGCGGCGTCCTGGCCCCCTATTCCGACATCGACCTGCTGTTCCTGTCGGACCAGCCGCTCGGCCCGCAGGGGCGGCGGTCCGTGGAATTCCTGCTCTACCTGCTCTGGGATCTCGGGCTGAAGGTGGGGCATGCCACCCGGACGCTCGCCGAATGCCTGGAGGATGCGCGCGGCGACGTCACCATCCAGACCGCGCTGATCGATGCCCGCTTCCTGGCCGGCGAACGCCCGACCTTCGAGCGTTTCGAGGCCGCCTTCGCCGCCGCCCGCCAGGCCAGCGGCCTCGCCCCCTTCCTGGCCGCGAAACGCGCGGAGCGCCAGGCCCGCCACGCCCGCTATGGCGAAAGTCCCTTCCTGGTCGAGCCGCATGTGAAGGAAGGCCGCGGCGGGCTGCGCGACCTGCAGACGCTCTACTGGCTGGCGCGCCATGCCTTCGGCGTGCAGCGCATGCCGGAACTGGTGGGGGCGAACAGCCCCGGCGGCGGGCTGCTGACGCCGCAGGAGGCCCGCGCGGTGCGCCGCGCCTGGAACTTTCTCTGGACCGTCCGTTTCCACCTTCACTACGTGACCGGCCGTGCCGAGGAACGCCTGACCTTCGACCTGCAACCCGTCGTCGGGGCCCGCATGGGATACACACGACATGGTGTGCAGGACGGCGTCGAGCGCTTCATGAAGCACCTGTTCCTGACGGCGCGGGACGTGGTGCGCCTGACCCGCCTGCTGGAACCGGCGATCGAGCGCGCGGCGCTCGGCCCCCCCGCCGTGCTGCCGGCAGGCGACGCCGCCCTGTCCCAGGCCGGGATGGCGCTGGCCGATGGCAAGGTGCTGTTCGCGCCGGAGCGCAATATCGCCGAGGACCCCGCCATCATGCTGCGCCTGGTGCGCGCGGCGCGGGACCGCAACCTGGAAATCCACCCCCTCGCCCACCGCGCCCTGATCCGCAACGCCCGCCATGCGGTGCAGCTGCGGGACGACCCGCCGGCCAATGCGCTGTTTCTCGACCTGCTGACCGGCCGCGACCCGGCGCGCTTCATGCGGGTGCTGAACGAGGTGGGCTTCCTGTCCCGCTTCATGCCGGATTGGGCCCGCATCGTCGGGCTGATGCAGTTCGACACCTACCATGTCTTCACGGTGGAGGAGCACACGATCGAGGCGATCGGCGTGCTGTCCCAGCTCGAAGGCTCCGCGCTGAACGAGATCGCGCCCGTCGCCTCGGAGCTGATCGGCCAGATCCAGTCGCGCCGCGCGCTGTATGTCGCCGTGCTGCTGCACGACATCGCCAAGGGCCGCGGTGGCGACCATTCGGAACTCGGCGCTCAGGTGGCGCAGGAGATCTGTCCCCGCCTCGGCCTTTCGCCGGAGGAGACGGAGACCGTCTCCTGGCTCGTGCTGAACCACCTGCTGATCAGCCAGACCGCCTTCAAGCGCGACATCGACGACCCCAAGACCATTCTGGACATCGCCGAGACCGTCCAATCCCCCGAACGGCTGCGCCTGCTGCTGGTGCTGACCGTCGCCGATATGCGCGCGGTCGGCCCAAAGGTCTGGAACGGCTGGAAGGCGACCCTGCTGCGCGAGCTGTACTGGCGCGTGGCAGAAGTTCTGGCCGGCGGTCTCTCGGTGCCGGAACGCGACACCCGCGTGGCGCGCGCGCGCGCCGCCGCCGCCAGCCTGCTGACGCACCAGACCCAGGCGGAGACGGACTTCTTCCTCGGCCTCGGCTATCCCGGCTACTGGCTGTCCTTCGACCCCGAGACCCATGCCCGCCATGCGGAGATGATCCGGGAGGCGGAGGCGGAGAATGCGCCGCTGACGGTCCGGTCCCGCGTCATCGAGGCCCGGTCGGTCACCGAGGTCACCGTCTACTGCTCCGACCATCCCGGCCTGTTCAGCCGCATCGCGGGTGCGCTGGCCGTGGCCGGTGCCTCCATCGTCGATGCGCGCATCCACACCATGACCAATGGCATGGCGCTGGATACCTTCTGGGTGCAGGACGCCGCCGGCGGCGCCTTCGACGCACCGCATCGCCTGGCGCGGCTCTCCGTACTGATCGAACAGGCGCTGTCCGGGCGGCTGCGGCTGGAGGCGGAGATCGCCAAGCTGCGGCGCGAGCCGGCGCGGCTGCGGGCGGTGACCATTCCGCCGCGCGTGGTGCTCGACAACCACGCCTCCAACACCCACACGGTGATCGAGGTGAATGGCCGCGACCGGCCCGGGCTGCTGCATGCGGTGACGACGGCGATCAGCGGCCAGGGGCTGCAGATCGCCAGCGCGCATATCACCACCTATGGCGTGCGGGCGGTGGACGTCTTCTATGTGAAGGACGTGTTCGGGCTGAAGGTGGAGAACGAACGCAAGCTGGCGGCGCTGCGCAGCGCCCTGCTGGTGGCGCTCGGCGCGCCGGACATGCCGAATGACGGGGCCGTGCGGATCGTGTGATCCCGGCGGACCGGTCTCTTGACCGGTCCGAGCGTCCGAATGGGCGCCGCGGTCACGCGGTAGGGCCGTTGATTGAATCTGGCACGTATTGGGAAGGTTTCTTTATCGGAAAGGTGGCATGAAGCCGCCTCAGCCGAAGGAAATGCCCCATGATCCGCCCGATTCCCGCCCTCTGCGCCCTTCTGCTGCTCGGCGCCTGCGCCCAGGCGCGGGTCGAACCGCTGGCCGCCGCGCCGGCACCCGCCGCCGGCCAGGCCGCTACAAGCCTGCCGGCCCCGGCGCAGATCGTGGTGGAGCGCTTCCGGCTCGACCCCAGCCGCGTCACCCTGGACAGCGCACCGCTGCTGCGGGCGCGGCGCGCGATGGGCGGCGACGACACCGCCACCCGCCGCGCGGCGGCGGATGAAGCGATCGCCGGCTTCCAGACTGCCCTCGTCGCCGCCCTGCGCGAGCGCGGTTTTGTCGCCGTGCCGGCCGCCGAGGCTGGCACCGCCTCGCCCCGCCTTCTGGTGCGCGGCAACTTCACCGCCTTGCAGGAAGGCAACCGTGCCCGCCGCACCGTCGTCGGCTTCGGACTCGGCGCCAGCCGGGTGGCGGGCGATGCGGTGCTGGCCTTCCAGGACGGGCCGGCGACCGAGCCGCGCCAGGTGGACGGCTTCGCGCTGGATGCCGATAGCGGCCGCATGCCGGGCGGCGTGATCGGCGCCGGCCGTGGCGCGGCGGTGGTGGTGGCGGGCACCGCGGTCCGCGGCGTGATGGGCGAGACCCGTGGCCCGCAGGAAATCGGCACCCTGGCCCGCGGCGCCGCCGACCGCATCCTGGCCTTCGCCACGGCGCAGGGCTGGCGCTGAAGCGACGGCCGTAATTGCGGCCTGGGGTGGGATGCGCGCAGGATACCACCCTCCCCAGGCCGAAGGTCCCGCCGATGCGCCGCACCCTCCACCTCGCCGCCCTGCTGTTGCCGCTGTTCGCCACGCCTGTCCTCGGGCAGACCACGCTGCGCATCGGCATTGGCGCCGATCCGAACATGCTCGATCCGGCGCAATCCAGTTCCTTCGTCGAACGCGTGGTCTTCGCCGCCATGTGCGACAAGCTGGTGGATATCGGGCCGGATCTGCAGTTCCGCCCGGAACTCGCCACCGCCTGGGAATGGGCGCCGGATGGCCGCGCACTGACGCTGACGCTGCGCGAGGGCGCGCGCTTCCAGGACGGCACGCCGATCGACGCGGCGGCGGTGAAGGCCAATCTCGACCGCTACCGCACCGCGCGCGAAAGCCGTCGGCGCACGGAGTTGCAGCAGGTGACATCGGTGGAGACGCCGGATGCGCGGACGGTGCGCCTCGTGCTCTCCGCCCCCTTCGCGCCGCTGCTTTCCGTGCTGGCGGATCGCGCGGGCATGATGCTGTCCCCCGCCGTGCTGCCGCTGGCCGAACGGGTCTGGGAGAACCCCATCTGCTCCGGCCCCTTCCGGCTGACGCGCCGCGTGGCGCAGGACCGGATCGAGATGGAAAAATTCGCCGGCCATTGGAACGCCGCGAACATCCATGCCGATCGTCTGGTCTTCCTGCCGATCCCCGACAACAACGTCCGTCTGCTGAACCTGCGCGCCGGCCAGCTCGACCTGATCGAGCGCGTGGCGCCGGTGGACCTGCCCTCCGTCGAGCGTGACCAGCGGCTGCGGCTGGTGGCGGGGGATTCCATCGCCTACCAGACCATCAGCATCAATGTCGGGCATGGCCCGCTCGCCGCCGGGCCGCTCGGCAGCGATGCACGGGTGCGGGAGGCTTTCGAGCGCAGCATCGACCGCGCCATCATCAACCAGGTGGCGCTGGAAGGCCGCTTCACCGCCAACAACCAGGCGGAGCCGCCCGGCACCGCCTATCATTTCCCCGAACTCGCCGCGCCGCCGCGCGACCCGGCCGCGGCGCGCGCCTTGCTGCGGGCGGCGGGGCATGAGCGGGTGGCCTTCACGCTGAAGGTGCCGAACCAGCCGACCGAAGCGCAGGTGGCGGAGATCATCCAGTCCATGGCGGCGGAAGGCGGCTTCGATATCCGCATCGAATTGATGGAGGCCGGCGCGCTGGTCGCCGCGACGCAGCGCGGGGACTACGAGGCCTCGGTGAACATCTGGTCCGGCCGGCCCGATCCGGATGGCAATATCGCCCCCTGGGTCGCCTCCAACGGCTTCCTCAACCGCGGCAAATACGTGAATGCGGAGGTCGATGCGCTGTTCGCGGCGGCGCGCGCAGTGACGGAAACCGCCCGGCGCCAGCCGCTGTATCGCCAGGCGGCGGCGCTGTGGATGGCCGACCGGCCCTATCTGATGCTGTACCACTACCGCTGGTTCTGGGCGATGCGGCGCGGGGTGGAGGGTTTCGTGCCCAGCCCGGATGGCATCATCCGCTTTGCCGGGCTGCGGGTGGGCAGGTAGCGCCCACGAAAAAGGGGCGGTCCCTGCGGACCGCCCCCTTGCTTCGAAGCGATGGCTTCGATCAGCCGCGGAAGCCGGTATCCGTGCGCTGTGCCGCCGCGCCGACCGGCACCCAGACGGTGCGCTGGCTCTCGCCGCTGCCAACCGTCACGGCGCGCACGCCCTCGCGGCCCTGCTGGACGAAGCTGTTATCCGTGTGGCGGATATGCACGCTGCCATTCGGCTCCTCGGTCACCGTCACGGCGCCGCCGCCGACGATGTTGCGCGCCGGGCCGGGGCCATAGACCACCTCGGCATTCTCGCCGCTGCCCACCACCTGCGGGAAGTAGCTGTTCTCGGCGATGGTCTGGGCGGAGGCCGGGATGGCCAGGGCCAGGGTGCCGGCGGCCAGGGCGGCGGCGGCGATATGATGGAAACGGGTCATCTCATTCTTCCTTCTTCGTGCGGTCGCGGCGGGGATCGCCGCGGCCCGGTCGCTGTTCAGGGATGCGGGTTCAGCCGCCGGTGGGGCCACCGGCCTGCGCCAGCAGGCGGAGGCTTTCGGCGGCCGGAACCCAGGCGGTGCGCTGGCTCTCGCCACTGCCGACGGTCACCGGGACCAAGCCGGCAGGCGCCCGCTGGGCGAAGCTGGGATCGGTGTGGGTGACGCGCCAGGCACCGTCATGGCCGGTCGCGATGGTCACGGCACCGCCGCCCACGATGTTCTGCGTCGCTGCCGGGCCATACTCCACGGAAGCATTCTCACCAGTCCCGACCACGCGGGGGTAAGTAACGTCGTTCGCCAGGGCCGGCACGGCGAAGCTCAGGGCTCCGGCTGCGAACAGCGCGTTGGCGATGCGGTTGATGGGGTTCATCGTCGTATCCTTCGTCATACTTGCTGATGCCCTCCGCGACATTGGCGGTCCGCTTCAGCGTTGAGCGTGAGATAGTCCGCACCCCTTCGCACCACCAATCGGCACACCGCATCGCCGCCATCACCGAAAGCGATGACACGGGCGCGTGAGCACGGTTGCGCCCGCCCCTGTTGCGACAGGATGCGCGCGCTTCCCTCGCCACCGGCCGCGCGCTACCTCTCGCATCAGGAGAAACCCGTCATGACCGTCCTGGCCGATGAGACCGCCCGCCTGCTCGATACCGCTGCCCGTGCCGCCCGTGAGGCCGCGCGCAGCCTGAGCGTGGCGCCGCGACCGCAGCGGGACGCGGCGCTGATGGCGGCGGCGGCGGCGCTCCGCGCGCGCGCAGCGCTGGTGCTGGCGGCGAATGCCGAGGATCTGGCGGCCGCACCCGACCTCACCCCCGCCTTCCGCGACCGCCTGGCGCTGACGCCCGCGCGGGTGGAGGCGATGGCCGCGGCGGTGGAGGAGGTGGCGGCGCTGCCCGATCCCATCGGCCGCGTGCTGGCCGAATGGACACGGCCCAATGGGCTGGTGATCCGCCGCGTGGCGCAGCCGCTCGGCGTCATCGGCATGATCTATGAAAGCCGCCCCAATGTCGGTGCCGATGCCGCCGCGCTCTGCCTGAAGGCGGGCAGCGCCGTGATCCTCCGTGGCGGCAAGGAATCCCTGCGCAGTGCCGCCGCCATCCATGGCTGCATGGTGGAAGGGCTGCGCGCCGCCGGCCTGCCGGACGCCGCCGTGCAGGTGGCGCCCACCGCCGATCGCGGCTTCGTCGGCGCCATGCTGCGCGCCGCCGGGCTGATCGACCTCATCATCCCGCGCGGCGGCAAGGGCCTGGTGACGCGGGTTCAGGCGGAGGCGCGGGTGCCGGTGCTCGCCCATGCCGAGGGCCTCTGCCACACCTATATCCATGCGGCCGCCGACCCGGCCATGGCGCGGCAGGTGCTGGCCAATGCGAAGATGCGCCGCACGGGGGTGTGCGGCTCCACCGAGACCCTGCTGATCGACGCCGCCATCGCGCCGACC
This sequence comes from Falsiroseomonas oleicola, assembly GCF_019029495.1. Taxonomy (GTDB): domain Bacteria; phylum Pseudomonadota; class Alphaproteobacteria; order Acetobacterales; family Acetobacteraceae; genus Falsiroseomonas; species Falsiroseomonas oleicola. The sequence continues at coordinate 369,551 of NZ_JAERQM010000003.1, read as the reverse complement.
CTGCTGCCGCTGCTGGTCGCCGACCTGCGCGCCCTGGGCTGCGACTTCCGCGCCGAGGCGGGCGCCCGTGCCATCCTGCCCGAGCTGCCCCCGGCGACGGAGGCGGATTTCGGCACCGAATGGCTGGACGCCATCCTGTCCGTGAAGGTGGTGGATGGCGTGGAAGCGGCGCTGGACCACATCGCCCGCTTCGGCAGCGAGCATACCGAGGCGATCATCACCCAGGACGAGGCCGTGGCGCGCCACTTCCTGGACAATATCGCCTCCGCCGTCGGCATGTGGAACGCCTCCACCCAGTTCTGCGACGGCGGCGAATTCGGCTTCGGCGCGGAGATCGGCATCGCCACGGGCCGGCTGCATGCGCGCGGGCCGGTCGGGCCGGAACAGCTCTGCACCTTCCGCTACCAGGTGATCGGCACGGGGCAGACACGTCCCTGACCACGCCCGCCAAGGGGAAACGTCGCCATGAAGAAAGCCACCGCCGCGATGCTCGCCGTGCTCGCCACCCCGCTCACCGCCCCTTTGGCCGCCGCCACCTGCCCGGAGCCGGCGGAGGTGGCGCGCCTTGCCGCCGCCATCCTCGACCGCCGCGCGCCGCCGGCCCCACCGGTGCTGGACATGGCGGCGGCAGTCTGCGCCCGCAACCTGCTGGTGGCGGCGCTCGCGCAGCCCTGGGGCGACCGTGCCGGCTGGAAGGTGGGGCTGACCAATGCCACGGCGCAGGCGCGTTTCGGCGTGCCGCATCCGGTGGCCGGCGCCATCTTCCACGGCACGCTGCGGGCACGGTCCGGCGCCGAGATCCCGGCCGGATTCGGCATCGTCCCCGCCGTGGAAAGCGACCTGCTGGTGCGGGTGCGGGATGAGGGCGTGAACGAGGCCGGCGCCGATCCCGTCGCCCTGCTGCGCCACCTGGATGTGGTGATTCCCTTCATCGAGCTGCCCGACCTGGTGCATGGCGCCGGCACCAACTGGTCCGGCCCGCTGCTGGTCTCGATCAATGTCGGCGCCCGGCTTGGCGTTCTCGGCGATGAAATCCCGGTGCAGGCGACGCCCGCTTTCGCCGCCGCGCTGGCCGATATGCAGGTGGTGCTGAGCGCCGATGGGCAGGAAGTGGCGCGTGCCCCCGGCCGCGCCCTGCTCGGCCATCCGCTGGCGGCGCTCGCCTGGCTGGTGGAGGATCTGCGCGCCCAGGGGCTGCGGCTGCGGGCGGGCGAATATGTCTCGCTCGGCGGTTTTTCGCCCGCGCTGCCGGCACAGGCGGGGCGCGACTATACGGCGACCTATACGGGGCTGCTGACGCAGCCCGTCTCGGTCACCGTCCGCCTGCGATGAGGCCGTGACCCTCAATCCCTGGGGGGATCGCCGGCGGCGGCGCATCGGCCTGCTCGGCGGCAGCTTCAACCCGGCCCATGCGGGGCATCTGCATGTGGCGCGGGCAGTGCTGCGGGCGCTGCGGCTGGATGAGGTCTGGCTGATGGTCTCGCCGGGCAATCCGCTGAAGCCGGCGCGCGGCATGGCGGGCTTCGCAGCGCGGCTGGCCTCGGCGCGCGCGATCGCCGATGGCCAGCGCATCCGCGCCACGGGGATCGAGGCGGCGATGGGCACGCGCTACAGCATCGACACGTTGAAGGCGCTGCGGCGACGCTTTCCGCGCGCGCGTTTCGTCTTCGTGATCGGCGCCGACAATCTGTGGCAATTGCCGCGCTGGCAGGGCTGGCGCTGGATCGTGGCGAAGACGCCGGTGGCGGTGCTGCCGCGTCCGGGCTGGACGCGAAAGGCCTTGGCCGGACAGGCGGCGCATGCTTTGGCACGGCACCGCAGGCGGCCTGGCGCGTTGCTGGCGGAGGGGGCGCGCGACGTGGCGCATGCGCCCTGGTGTTTCGTGGCCACCACGGAGCATGCCGCTTCCGCCACGGCGATCCGTGCCGCATCAGGCGCGGCGTGAATCGCTTTTCTGTGCTACAGCGCCGGCAACAGCATTTTCCATGAAGAGGAGGCGGCCATTCCCCGCACGCCCAAAACCCCCGAGTCCACGACCGGGGAGCCCGTGACCCCGCAGCGCCCGACCGCCATGGCCGCCCGCGCCGCCGCCCCCGCGCGCCGCACGGCCGCGGCCGCGGCCAAGCCAGCGGCGAAGCCGAAGGCTGCGCCCAAGACCGCCGCGAAGCCGAAGGCTGCTCCCAAGACCGCCGCAAAGGCCAAGGCGCCCGCCAAGGCCGCCGCGAAGCCGAAGGCCGCTCCCAAGACCGCCGCAAAGGCGAAGGCGCCCGCCAAGGCCGCCGCGAAGCCGAAGGCCGCTCCCAAGACCGCCGCAAAGGCCAAGGCGCCCGCCAAGGCCGCCGCGAAGCCGAAGGCTGCTCCCAAGACCGCCGCAAAGGCCAAGGCGCCCGCCAAGGCCGCCGCGAAGCCGAAGGCCGCTCCCAAGACCGCCGCAAAGGCCAAGGCGCCCGCCAA
>NZ_JAERQM010000003.1:0-366998 GCF_019029495.1 Falsiroseomonas oleicola | reverse complement strand
GGCACCCGCCAAGGCCGCCGCGAAGCCGAAGGCCGCTCCCAAGACCGCCGCAAAGGCCAAGGCGCCCGCCAAGGCCGCCGCGAAGCCGAAGGCCGCTGCCAAGGCACCCGCCAAAGCCACCGAGACGCCGAAGGCGGTCCGCAAAGCCGTTGCGCCCGAAGCTGCCGCGCCGAAGCCGCGTGCGACCCGCAAGCCCAAGGCCGTGATCGCCGCCGAAATCCCGGTCGACGAAGCGCCGGCGCCGAAGCCCCGCGCGCCCCGCAAGCCCAAGGCCCGCGCCGCGGAGGCGATCGTCGAGATCCCGCCGATCGAAACCCACGCGCCCAAGCCCCGGGCCACGCGCAAGGCCAAGGCCGCCACGGCGGAGACGCCCATCGAGGCCCCCGCCGAGGCACCACCCGCCGAGGCCGCGCCCGAAGCCGAGGCCCCCGCCACCCGCAAGCGCGCCGCGCGCAAGCCGAAGGCAGCCCCAGCCGCCGAGGAAACGGCCGCCGACCCCGCCGGCCCGCGCCCCAGCCGCGACCAGCAGGCGCGCCAGAAGGTGGAGCCCGCGCTGCTCGACCGCCTGGTCGCCGCCGCGCAGGAAAGCCTGGATGCCGACAAGGCCGAGAACATCCTCGTTCTCGATGTGACCGGTCGCGCCGACTATGCCGACCGGCTGGTGATCGCCAGCGCCCTGTCGGATCGCCAGATGCAGGCAATGGCCGTGCATCTCGTGGACGCCTTCGAGAAGGAGGGCCTCAAGCTGCGCCGCGATTCCACCCAGGCCTCCCCGGACTGGGTACTGATCGATGCCGGCGACCTCGTCGTGCATCTGTTCAAGCCGGAGGCTCGCGCCATGTACGGCCTGGAACGGATGTGGGGCCCCGACAGCCCCGCCGCGACCGAGGCAGAGGAAGACCGCACGCCGCTGCCCGATGACGGCAGCGTGCCGGAACCGGGCATCGAGGACGACGACGACGACGACACTTTCGAATAAGTCGCCGCGGCTGATCGCCATCGGCCGGATGAAGGCGGGGCCGGAACGCGCGCTGTTCGAACAGTACGCGGCCCGGCTTCGCCCCGGCCTGGCGGTGACCGAGCTGGCCGAGGGGCAGGGCGCCAACCCCGCCGAGATCCGCCGTCGCGAAGGCGCCGCCCTGCTCGCCGCCCTGCCGGAGGCGGCGCAGGTCGTGGCGCTCGACCTCGGCGGCAAGGCGCCGACGACCGAAGCGCTCGCCGCGATGGCCGTGAAGTGGGAGGAGGCGGCGCGGCCGCTGTGCTTCGTGATCGGGGGCACGGAGGGGCTGGACCCCGCGGTGCTGGCCCGTGCCGACCACCTGCTGTCGCTCGGCCCGCTGACCTGGCCGCATTTCCTGGTGCGCGGGCTGCTGGCGGAGCAGTTGTTCCGTGTGCAGGCGATCCGCACCAACCATCCCTATCACCGGGCCTGGCGTCCGGGCTGACGGCGTCGCGTTACGATTGGTTGCGCGACGGCGGCGTATCGAGGTGTTGGCGATACATTGTGGGCGCAGGGTTCGGTCGTTCGCCACCCACACCTGGGAAGCCCGACCGATGAGCCAAGCCGCCGCCCGCTCCTCAACCCCCTCCGCCTACCGCCTGGTGGTGCGTGACATCGTCACCCCCGTCACCATCGTCACCTTCGTCGTCTCGACGGTGACGGGCGTGATGCTGCTGCTGCACTGGAATGCCGGCCTGGTGCGCTTCTCCCATGAATGGCTCAGCCTGGGCTTTTCCGCCGTGGCGATCTGGCACCTGGTGAAGAACTGGCGGGCCTTCACGGGCTATCTGCGGCGGAACCTGCCGCTCGCCGCCTTCGGCGTCGCCACCGCCGCCTCGCTGCTCATCACCGGAATGACCGGCACCTCCTCCCAGGCCAGCCCAGGGCAGGTGTTCGGCGCGCTCTCCCGCGCCTCGCTGGAAGCCGCGGCGCCGGCCTTCGGGGTCACGCCGGAGGTCGCCATCGCCAGGCTGGCCGCCGCCGGCATCCAGGCTGCGGCGCCGGACACGCTGGCCGCCATTGGCAACCGCGCCGGGCGCAGCGGGGCGGATATCGCGACGCTGCTGGCACAGGTCGGCCAGAACCCGTAGCCGCTGCCATCGGCGCATGGTTGCGCCCGACCCGCCCCGCGGGGCAGGCTGCCCGCCGCCAGCCCGCCGGAGCAAGCCATGATCCTTCTTCTCCTCGCCGCCGCCCTCTGGGTTTTCGTCCATGTCGGCATATCGGGCACCGCGCTGCGTGGCAGGGCTGTCGCGGCGCTGGGGGAGAAGGGCTTCATGATCGGCTTCTCCTTGGCCTCGGTCGTGTCCATCTTCCTGCTGGTCATCGCCTGGCAGAATGCGCCCACGACGCCCCTGTGGTTCGCGGGGCGGGAGCTGCGCTGGATTCTGGCGGCGCTGATGCTGCCGACCCTGGTGCTGTTCATGACCAGCCACAAGCGCAACCCGACCGCCGTGGGCGGCAAGGGGCTGGGGGAGGAGCCGCGCGGCATCCAGCGCGTCACCCGCCACCCGATGCTGTGGTCCTTCGCGCTCTGGGCGGCCATCCACATGCTGGGCAATGGCGACACCGCCAGCCTGGTCTTCTTCGGCGCCTTCCTGGTCACGGCGCTGGCGGGCATGCCGTCCATCGACGCCAAGCTGGCGGCGCGGCACCCGGAGGCCTGGCCCAGCTTCACCGCGCGCACCAGCATCATCCCCTTCGCCGCCATCGCCGCCGGCCGGAACCGGCTGGCGCTGCGCGAGATCGGGCTGATGCCGCCGCTGGTAGGCCTGCTGCTCTGGGCCGCGCTGCTGCATTTCCACCGCCACATCTTTGGCGTGCCGGCGATCCTGATGTAGCCGCGGACCCCCTTGAACGCGGCGCGCCAAAGGGCCATTCCCTGCGCCGCCTCCAGGGACAATCGAATCGATGCAGGAAGTCATGACCTCGGCCGATGCCGGGGATTCGCTGCGGGCGCGCGCCGCGCGGCTGATCCTGACCGCCCGTTTCCAGAAGGTGGTGATCGGCCTCATCATCCTGAATGCCATCGCGCTGGGCCTCGAAACCTCGGCCAGCATCACCGCGCAATGGGGCTGGCTGCTGCATGCGCTGGACACCACGCTGCTGGTGGTTTTCTCGGCGGAAGTCGCGCTGCGCATCTATGCCTTCCGCGGCCGCTTCTTCCGCGACCCCTGGGGGCTGTTCGACCTGGTGGTGGTCGCCATCGCCTGGGTCCCGGCCTCCGGCCCGCTATCCGTGCTCCGCGCATTGCGGGTGCTGCGCGTGCTGCGGCTGATCAGCGCCGTGCCGTCGATGCGGCTGGTGGTGGAGGCGATGCTGGCGGCGCTGCCCGGCATGGGCAGCATCGTGCTGCTGATGGGGCTGTTGTTCTACGTCTTCGCCGTGATGGCGACGAAGCTCTATGGCGCGATCCTGCCGGAGCGTTTCGGCACGCTGGGCAGCGCGCTGTATACGCTGTTCCAGATGATGACACTGGAATCCTGGTCCGAGGCCAATGTCCGGCCGATCCTGGAAGTCCAGCCGCTGGCCTGGATGTTCTTCGTGCCCTTCATCCTGATCGCCACCTTCGTGGTGCTGAACCTGTTCATCGGCGTGATCGTGGACAGCATCCAGACCCTGCGCGCCCAGCGGGAAAGCGCCGATGTCGCCGCCACCCAGGCGGCGGCCGATGCGGTGCGCAGCGAGGCGCATGCGGACAGCCAGGTGCTGCTGGCGGAAATCCGCGCCTTGCGCGCGGAGATGGCGGAGCTGCGCGCCACCCGGCGTTGACCCGGAAGCTTGGCCGGCGTTAGGCAATCCCTCCCCCAGCGCCGGATGCCCCGCCCATGAACCCTCCCGCCCACCGTCCCGTCATGCTGGCGATCCTCGATGGCTGGGGGTGGCGGGAGGAGGTGGCGGATAATGCGGTGCGCCAGGCCCGGACCCCGGTCTTCGACGCGCTCTGGGCCGCCGGGCCGCGCAACTTCCTGCACACCTGCGGCCCTGATGTCGGCCTGCCGGCGGGGCAGATGGGCAATTCGGAGGTCGGGCACCTCAATATCGGCGCCGGCCGCGTGGTGATGCAGGATCTGGTGCGGATCGATGCCGCCTGCGCCGATGGCTCCATCGGGCGCCTGCCCGCCTTCGCCGAGTTGGTCGCCCGCCTTCGGGCCAGCGGGGGTGCGCTGCACCTGATGGGGCTGCTGTCCGAAGGCGGGGTGCACGCCCACCAGGGCCATGCCCTGGTCCTGGCCCGCGCCGCCACCGCGGCCGGGCTGAAGGTCTGGGTGCATGGCTGGACCGATGGCCGCGACACCGCCCCCGATTCCGCTGCCCGCTTCGTCGCGGCCTTCGAGGCAGAACTGCCCGAGGGCGCACGCATCGCCACCCTCTGCGGCCGCTACTTCGCCATGGACCGCGACAATCGCTGGGACCGTGTGCAGCAGGCGCATGACGTGATGGTGCTGGGCAGGGGCACGCGCTTCCCGACGGCCGCCGCCGCCATTGCCGCCGCGCATGCCGCCGGCAAGACCGACGAATTCCTGCCCGCCGCCGCGATCGGCGACTATGGCTGCATGAATCACGGCGACGGCATGCTCTGCTTCAACTACCGCGCCGACCGGGTGCGGGAGATCATGGCCTCCCTGCTCGACCCGGCTTTTTCCGGTTTTGCCGCCGACCCGACGATCCGCTTCGCCGCGGCGGCTGGGATGACCGGATACAGCGCGGCCCTGGCGCCTTTCATGATGGCGCTGTTCCCGCCGCAATCCATGGCGAAGATCCTGGCCGAGGTGGTCGCCGATGCCGGACTGAAGCAGTTGCACATGGCGGAGACGGAAAAGTACCCGCACGTCACCTATTTCCTGAATGGCGGGGAGGAGAAGGCCTATGCCGGGGAGGACCGGATCATGGTCGCCTCCCCCAAGGTCGCGACCTATGACCTCCAGCCCGAGATGTCCGCGCCCGAGCTGACGGACAAATGCGTCGCGGCGATCAATTCGAAAAAATACGACCTGATCGTGCTGAACTTCGCCAATGCCGACATGGTCGGCCATACCGGCAGCCTGGCCGCCGCGACCCGCGCTTGCGAGGCCGTGGATGCCGGCCTCGGCCGCATCGCGGAGGCGATCCGCGGCGCCGGCGGCCAGCTTCTGGTCACCGCCGACCATGGCAATGCGGAGCTGATGCGCGACCCGGTGACGGGCGGCCCCCACACCGCACATACCACCAACCCGGTGCCGGTGCTGCTGATGAACGCGCCCCCCGGCGTGACGCTGGCCGAGGGCCGCCTGGCCGATATCGCGCCGACGCTGCTGGCCCTGCTGGGCCTGCCGCAGCCGGCGGAGATGACGGGGGTCTCGCTGCTACGCGACGCGTGATCCACGCCGCAGCCAGCATCACATTCCCGCATGCTGCGATGCGGCAATTGTATTTTGCCGCGTGAGGGCACGCTCCTAGCCTTCGTGGTGTCACAAACGCCGCGAAGGAGCCCGCCTTGCCCGATATCATGGGGGAATATGTCGACCGCCTGGTGACGGTCGAGATGCGCAACCGCGGCATGAACCACGGGATCGTGCGCCAGATCTACGATGAGGCGCGGCAGGAAGGCGGCGGCCGGCCGATCACCGCCCGCGCGGCGGAGGCGCTGTTCGAGAAGGTCGGCCCCGGCGATGTGGTGTTCTTCGTCACCGGCGCCGGCTACGCGCCCTTCGCGCCGAATGGCGAAAGCGATGGCCCGCCCGGCTGCGCCGCCCTGGCCCGCGCGCTGTACTGGGGCCTGAAGGCCGTCCCGGTCTATATCACCGAGGAATGCCACGCCCCGCCCATGGTCGCCTCCTCCAAGGGCGCCTGCATCATGATCCGCGATTTCGAACTGGCGCAGGGCCGCCGCATGGGCGCCAGCCACCTGATCGCACCGACCGACAAGCACCAGACCCAGTCCTGGGCGCAGCAGATCGTCGCCCAGTACAGGCCGAAGGCCGTCATTTCCATCGAGCGTCTCGGCCCGAACGAGGATGGCATCGTGCACGGCTCCACCGGCGTGCCGAAGGATGGCGTCGATCTGGCCCATGTGGTGCTGGAGGCGACCCGCCAGGGCGTGCTGACGATCGGCGTCGGCGACAACGGCAATGAGATCGGCTTCGGCCGCATCTTCGACTTCATGAAGGACTTCCACCCCTATGGGCGGGAGACGCAGTACCCCGGCGGCAAGGGCGTCATCACCACGGTGAAGACCGATGTCTTCCTGCCGGCCTCGATCTCCAACTGGGGCGCCTATGGCATCGCCGCCATGCTCGCCTTCCTGTGCAAGCAGCTCGACGTCTTCCACACGTCGGAGATGGAGCGCGACATCCTGAAGAACTGCCTCGACGCCGGCGGCTGGGAGATGCGCTACTGCTCCAATCGCTTCATCGTCGATGGCGCCGCGGGCGAAGCCTCGATGGCGGTGGTGCAGTTGCTCCGTGAAATGCTGAAGCTGAACATCGCGGCGCCGGATCGCGGGCTGTCGCATGGCAAGATGAAAGGGGCCGCGTGATGATCCAGGCGACACGCCGCAACCTGCTGCGGGGCGGCCTCGCCGCCGCGCTGCCGCTGCCCGCCCTGGCGCAGGCGGAGCCCTGGCCGTCGCGGCCGGTGCGGATCGTCGTGCCCTATGCGCCGGGTGGCCAGGGCGACATCACCGGGCGGCTGCTGGCGGATCAACTGACGCAGCGCCTCGGCAAATCCTTCTTCGTCGAGAACCGGGCCGGCGCCAATGGCGTGATCGGCACCGACATCGTCGCCAAGGCACGGCCGGATGGGCTGACCATCGGCGTGGTCGTCGCCTCCCACGTACTGCAGCGCGCATTGATGCCGAACCTGCCCTATGACCCGGTGGCGGATTTCGTGCCGGTGACCATGCCGGCGCGCACGCAGATGGTGATGGTCTGCACGCCCGGCCTGCCGGTGCGCAGCGTCGCCGAGTTCGTCGCCCATGCGAAGGCACGGCCCGGCCAGCTCGCCTACAAATCGGCTGGCGCCGGCAGCAATTCGCATCTGTTCGGCGCCTGGTTCTGCGAGGCGACGGGCATCGAGATGACGCATGTGCCCTATCGCGGCAGCGGCGATTCGATGAACCACCTGGTGAGCGGACTGGTGCATCTGGGCTTCGACACGCTGCCCGCCGTGCAGGACCTTATCGTCAATGGCCAGTTGCGCCTGCTGGCCGCCGGCGGGCCGGACCGCTCGCCGCAATTCCCCGATGTGCCGACCGTGGCGGAGGCCGGCGTGGCGGGCTTCGCGGCGAATTCCTGGTCCATGGTGCTGGCGCCGAAGGACACGCCGGCCGCGATCATCGACCGCATGAATGCGGAGATGGTGGCGGTGCTGCGCCTGCCCGCCCTGGTGGAGCGCTTCACCCGCATGGGTGCGGTCCCGATGGCCAATAGCCCGGCCGAGGCGCTGGCCCTGCTGCGCGCGGAAGAAGCACAATATGCCGCGCTGATCGCCAGGCTCGGCATCGTTCTGGGCTGAATTCACCGCCGCGATGTGACCTACTGGGCTGGCATGGTCCTGGCATCTGCCGACATCACATGGCCCGCCCGCTGAATTCGCGCCAGATCGAAGCCTTCCGCGCCGTCATCCTCACCGGGGGGATGACGGCGGGCGGGCGGCTGCTGTCGATTTCGCAGCCCGCGGTCAGCCGGCTGATCCAGGATCTGGAAATCGACCTCGGCCTGGTGCTGTTCAACCGCCAGGGCGCGCATATCACGCCGACGCCGCAGGGCCTGGCGCTGTTCCGCGAGGTCGAGCGGCATTTCATCGGCACCGAGCGCATCCGCGACGCAGCCGCCGCGATCCGCCAGCACCAGGCCGGGCATCTGCGCGTCGCGGCGATACTGTCGCTGTCCCTGAACTGCATCCCGCGCGTGGCGAAACGCTTCCTGGCCGCGGTGCCCGGCGCCACGCTGTCGCTGCATTCGGCGCCGGCGCTGGAAATCGTCGAGCTGATGCGCGGCGGCGGCTACGATCTCGGCCTGGCGCCGGTCGCCGGGGCGCGCGGCGATGTGCGACACGAGGCCTTTCCGGACTCGGAGGTGGTCTGCCTGCTGCCCACCGGCCACGCTCTGGCCGCGCGGCCCAGCATCGGCCCGGGTGACCTGGATGGCCAGGATCTGATCGCGCTCGGCTCCAGCAGCCTGATGCGGCTGCAGCTGGAGGTCATGCTGAAGGCCGCGGGCGTGCGTCCGCGCATCGTGCTGGACAGCCTGTATTCGGCGACCGTGGCGAACTGCGTGGCGCAGAGGCTGGGCCTGGCGGTAACCGACCCATTGGCCGCGCTGGCGGCGGATGCGGCGCGGGTGGTGGTGAAGCCATTCCGGCCCGGCATTCCCTATCGCATCTCCGCCATCTTCCCGCCCGATGATCCGCCCTCCACCCTGGCGCTGCGCTTCGCCGAGGTTTTTGGCGAGGTCTTTGCCGGCGATGTGCGGGCAGCGGCGGAACGGGCCGGAATGGAGGACCACAGGATCGGTTGATTCAACCCTCCCCCAACCGCCGCCGCAGCGCATAGACCTGGTCGAGCAGGGACAGCACCAGCGGCAGCGCCTCCTCATTCACCGCCAGCGTGTCGCGCAGGTCGAGGATCAGGCGCACGCGCTCCACGTCGATTTCCTGGAACAGCAGCGTCTCGCCCTCCGCATCCGCCCGGACATGGCCGGCCTGCACCCAGCCGCGCAGATCCTCGGGGTCGAGCGTCGTGAAGCGGGCGCAGAGCACCTCGATGGTCATCATGGCGCGTCCTCCGCCAGTCCCGCGCGCGGGTCGAAGGGGTGTTCGGGCTGCCAGTCGCGCAGGAAGGCCTCCAGCGCCGCGTCCGGCTTGCCGATGACAACCCGCAGGGTCAGCAGCAGGTCGCCGGCCGGGCGAGAGCCCTCCGCCGCCACGCCCTTGCCGCGCAGCCGCACCACGCGCCCGCTGTCGCTGGCTGGCGGCAAAGTGACGCGCAGCGGGCCGGCGGGGGCGGGCACCGTCACGGGGCCGCCCAGCACCGCCTCCCGCAACGTCACCGGCAGGTCCATGTGCAGGTCGAAGCCCTCGCGCCGGAACAGGGGGTGGTCGGCCACCTCCAGCTCGATCACCGCATGGCCGGCCGGCCCGCCATTGCGGCCCGGCGCGCCCTGGCCGCGCAGCCGCAACGACTGGCCGCTGACCACGCCGGGGGGAATCCGCACACTGAGCTGCTTGCCATCCGGCAGCGCCAATTGCTCGGTCGCGCCCAGCACGGCCGACAGGAAGGGCACCTTCAAGTGATAGGCCATGTCCCGCCCCGGTCGCGGCGCCGATTCGGCCGCCCGTTGCGCCGCCAGGATATCGGCAAAAATATCGGAAAAGCCGTCCTGCTCGGAAAAGGGATCGTAGCGGCTGCCCTGGGGCGCCTCCGCATGGCGCCGCCAGCCGCCGGCCGGGCGGGGCGGCGGCATTTCCTGCCCCTCCGCATCGATCTCGCCACGATCGAAGCGCGCCCGGCGCTCGGGGTCGGACAGAATGTCGTTGGCGGCGGAGGCCGCCTTGAAGCGCGCCTCGGCCTCCGGCTTGCCGGGGTTGAGGTCCGGGTGGTTCTGCCGCGCAAGCTTCCGGTAGGCCTTCTTGATCGCCTCCGGCGTCGCGTCGCGGGCGAGCCCCAGGACCTTGTAGGGATCTTCGGCCATGCGGCGTCTCCTCGGCCCCATTCCTGGTGCCATGAAGCACAGCTTGTCCCCACGCGCGGCCGGGGTCTATGCAGCACCGGGATGCAGGGCTTGACGATTTCGCGTGACAGGGATGCGGCGGCCCCCCGCGGGCGCCGGCAGCATGGCGCGGAGCGCCTGGCGATGCTGCTGGCTGCCTGCTTGGCGCTGCCCCCGCCAGTCCTTGCACAGCCCACCCAGCGCGACCTGCGTGCCGCCGAACAGACCGCCGCCCAGCGCCGCGAGGCCGCCGAGGAAGCCGCCACCCGCGCCCGCGCCCTGGCGGAGGAGGAGGTGGCGCTCGCCGCCCGCCGCGTGGAGCTCGCCGCCATGGCCCAGGCGGCGGAGGCGGAGGTGGCGGCCGTGACCGAGCGGCTGGAGGCCGCCCGTGCCGAAGGCGCCACGGCCGCGCGGGAGATCGCCGAGCGCGCCACCGCCATGCGCCCGCTGCTGCCGGTGATGCTGCGCCTGTCGCTCTACCCCGCCGAGACGGTGCTGGCCGTGCCCGGGGAGCCCGCGGATGCCCTGCGCGGCGCCCTGGTTCTGCGCGGCATGATCCGCCGGCTGGAGGATGAGGCCCTGGCGCTGCGTGAGGCCCAGACCAGGGCGCAGGAGGCCGAATGGCTGGCGCGGCGGGAGGCGCTGGCGCTGGAAGCCGCCGAGGGCGCGGCGCGGGAGGCGGTGGCAGGGCTGGAGGCGGAGCTCGCCGTGGCCCGCACCCGCCGTGGCGAGGCCGAGGCGGCGGAGGAACGCGCCGCCACCCAGGCCGCCGCCGCCGCGGCGCGGGCCAGTGACCTCGCGGTCGTGCTCGACCGCCTGCGCCGCGAAAGACTGCGGCGGGAGGCCGAGGCCCGCGCCGATGCGGCCGCCCGCGCCGCCGAACAGGCCCGCCAGGCGGCGGAGGCGGCGCGGGAGGCGGCGCTCGCCCGGCGCGATCCGTCCGCCCCCAGGCCGGCCGCCACGCCGCAGCGCCAGGCTTCCGTGCCCGTGCCCTCCGGCGGTCGTGCCTTGCCGGTGGCCGGGCGGATCACCACAAGTTGGGGGGAGGCCGCGCCGGGGGGGCCGCATCGCGGCCTGACCTATGCGGCGGCGAACGGGGCGCGCGTGGTGTCCCCCTGCAATGGCCGGGCGGTCTATGCCGCGCCCTTCCGCTCCTACGGGCTGTTGTTGATTGTGGATTGCGGAGGGGGATACCATTTCGTGCTGGCCGGGATGGATCGGCTTGACGCCGCGGCCGGTCAGCGCTTGTTGGCCGGGGAACCCATCGGTGTCCTCGGCGGCTCTGGTGCTTCCGGCGGTTCCCTCTATGTGGAACTCCGGCGGAATGGGCAGCCGGTGGATCCGCGCCCATGGTTTGCGGCGCGAGGGTAACCTTCGGGTCATGTCCTGAAGGCATGTTGGTCAGGTCGGCGGCCGTGGGGCCGCGACCCAAGGATCGGGTGGTCGCATGAGCGACGTGTCGGGGCACGAGGATGGTCGTCGGAACGGCAGGATGCCGAGTCTGGGTCCCGTAAGGGAGCCCCAGGCGCAATCCTCGCGACGGCGCAGGCTGGGGCTGGTGGGGGCGGTGACCGCCGCCTTCGTCGCCGGGGCCGTGGTCGGGCCGATGGTGGCCGTGCCGGGCATCCAGGCCTGGGCACAGGAAAGCGGGCGGGCGGAGACCTATCGCCTGCTGAACCTGTTCGGCGATGTGTTCGAGCGGGTCCGCGCCGAATATGTCGAGCCGGTCACCGACCGCGACGTGATCGAGAATGCCATCAACGGCATGCTCCAGGGCCTCGACCCGCATTCCTCCTACATGAATCCGCGCAGCTTCCGGGACATGCAGGTGACCACCCGTGGTGAATTCGGCGGGCTGGGCATCGAGGTGACCCAGGAAGGCGGCTTCGTGAAGGTCATCAGCCCGATCGACGACACGCCAGCCTCCCGCGCCGGGGTCAAGCCGGGCGACCTGATTACCCATCTGAACGGCCAGACCACCCAGGGCCTGTCGCTTCAGGACGCGGTGGAGCAGATGCGCGGCGAGCGCGGCAGCTCCATCCGCCTGACCATCCGGCGCGAGGGTGAGGCCCGGCCGGTGGAAATCTCCCTGACCCGGGACGTGATCCGCCCGCAGGTGGCGCGCTTCCGGCTGGAGGGCAACGACGTCGCCTATATCCGCCTGTCCTCCTTCAACGAGCAGACGGAAGGCGCGCTGCGCCGCGCCATGACCACCATGCGCGGCCAGGCGGGCAATACCCTGCGCGGCCTTGTGCTGGATCTGCGCAACAATCCCGGCGGGCTGCTGGACCAGGCGGTGCAGGTGACCGACGACTTCCTCGACCAGGGCGAGATCGTCTCCACCCGCGCCCGCCGGCCGGAGGATGCGCAGCGCTGGAATGCGCGGCCGGGCGACATCGCCCAGGGGCTGCCGATCGTCGTGCTGGTGAATTCCGGATCGGCGAGCGCGAGCGAGATCGTGGCCGGCGCCCTGCAGGACCATCGCCGCGCCATCGTCATGGGCGTGAAGTCCTTCGGCAAGGGCAGCGTGCAGACCGTGATGCCCATCCCGGGCAATGGCGCCATCCGCCTGACCACGGCCCGCTACTACACCCCCTCCGGCCGTTCCATCCAGGCGACCGGGATCGAGCCGGATATTGAGGTCCTGGCCGCGCGCCCCGACCCGAACGGGTCGCGGGAGCGGGACCGGGAGGCGGATCTGCGCCGGGCGCTGCGCAACAATGACGGGGAGCGCACGACGGAGACCACGCCACCGGCGCCGCCGCTGCCGCCGCTGAACCTGCCGGCCGGCGTGCTGGACCGCGTGGTGCGGGCGCCGGCCGAGGGCGCGCCCACCTTCGACCCGACCAAGCCGGAAACCGACCACCAGCTGCAGCAGGCGCTCCAGCTTCTGCGCAACATCGCCGCCGCCCCCGCGCCGCAGCGTCGCGTCCAGCGATGAGCCTGCCGCGCGGGCAGGGCAGGGGCAGGGGCACGACGCGCCAGGCCGCGTCGGGCGGCTGTTGAGCCGGGTTCTCTCTCGCCGGGCACTGGGTCTGTTCTGGGCGGGTCTGGTGCTGGCGATGGGCGCTGGCGCCGGCGCGCTGCATTGGCTGGGTCCGCCCGAGCCGGTGCCGGAGATGGTGGCGCAGGCGGAGCCGGAACCGCCGGCCGCACCGCCACCCGCCGTGCCCGATCCAGTGCCGCCCTCCTCGCCAGCGGCGATGCCGGACCCTGCGGCTGCTCCCGCCGTGACCGCCCTCGCCCCGCAGCCGCCCGCCGCGCAACCGGCCGCGCCGGCGCCTGTGCCGGCAGCGCCCGCGGTGGCGGCTCCGGCGAGTGGGGGCGCCGCCAGCCCGATCGCGCCGCCCCAGGCCGGACCACCCCCGCCGGCCTCGGCGGCCGCCGTCGCCACGCCCCCCGCGCCCGCCCCGGCGCCGCCCGCGCTGCGCGCCGCCCCCTCACCGCCGCCGCTGGCCGCCGGCAGCGCCACGGAATCGCCCGCCCATGCCGAGCCCCGGATCCCGCCGCCGGACCCGGAACTGCTCGAACGCGGCCGCCATGGCCCGCTGCCCAGGCTGGGGCCGGAGAACCGCACCTCCATCCGCACCTATGCCCGCCCCTTCGACCGGGAGGACCGGCGACCGCGCATCGGCCTGATCCTCGGCAATGTCGGCCTGTTCGCCCAGCATTCGGAGGAGGCGATCCGCCGCCTGCCCGGGGCCGTCACCCTCGCCTTCAGCCCCTATGCCCTGCGGCCGGAGCCGCTGCTGGAACGCGCCCGCGCCCGGGGGATGGAAGTGCTGGTGGCCCTGCCGCTGGAACCGGCGGGCTTCGGGCAGGATGCCGATCCCGGTGACCGGGCACTGCTGACCGGGCTTTCGGTGGAAGACAATCTCGATCGGCTGGACTGGGTGCTGTCGCGCATCCAGGGCCAGGTCGGCGCCATCGGCGCGCTCGGCCGGCTGCGCGGCGAACGCTTCGCGGCGAATGCCGAGCTGCTTGGCACCATCCAGGCCGCGCTGACCAATCGCGGACTGCTTTATGTCGACCCCCGCCCCGGCGCACCCAGCCCGGCGCGCGCCTTCGGGCGGACCGTGGACCTGGTGCTCGACGACCCCTCCGAGACCCGCAGCGAGGTCGAGCGACGGCTGCAGGAGCTGGAGGCCCTGGCGAAGCGCCAGGGCTCCGCCCTCGGCCTTCTGGGCAACCCCGCACCGTTCTTCACCGCCGCCATCCTGGCCTGGTCGGCAGGGCTGGAGCAGCGGGGCGCGGTGCTGGCGCCCGTGACCGTCATGCTGCGCCGGCCAGCCGCCACCGCGGAGCCGACCCGCGCCGCGGAATCCCCCGGTGCCGCGGCCAACGGCGTGTCCCGATAGAGCGGGCTGACTTGAGGTGGAATCGCCGAAAAGTCTGAATCCCGCGATCCAGCTTCTCGCCGGCCTCCCACGCGGCGGTTACAAGGCCGGCATGACCCTGCTGCCCTATCGCGCCAATGTCGGCGCCGTCCTGTTCAACGCCGCCGGCCTGGTGCTGGTGGCCCGTCGCGCCGACATGCCGAATGCGGAGGGCGCCGCCGGCGGCTGGCAATTGCCACAGGGCGGCGTGGATGCCGGCGAGGATCTGCGCATCGCGGTGCTGCGCGAACTGGCGGAGGAGATCGGCACCGACCGTGCCGAGATCATCGCCGAACATCCCGAATGGCTGAGCTACGACTTCCCGCCCGAATTGCAGGCCATGCGCATGGCCCGGAAATATCGCGGCCAGCGTCAGAGATGGTTCGCCCTGCGCTTCACCGGCCAGGATTCGGACATCCGCCTGGATGCCGACCCGCATCCGGAATTCGACGCCTGGCGCTGGGCGCGGATCGAGGAACTGCCGGGCCTGGCCGTGAACTTCAAGCGCGCGATCTATGAGGAGCTGGTGCGGGAATTCGGCCGCTTCGCCGCCCCCTGAGGCTCAGCCCACGCCCTGCCCCAGAAAGGCGCGCGCCAAAGCGCGCCACATCTGCTTGCGGTTCAGCTCCCAGTCGAAGGGAAGGCCGCGATGGACGTCGCCCGGGCCCAGGGCCACCGCCTGGTCGTTGAACAGCCAGGACCAGCGGTCGCTGATGCCCCAGGTCAGCAGGGTGCGCGCGCCACCCTCGAAGGCGGCGCTGGCGAAGGCATGGACGCGCAGGGCCACGGCGGCATCGCGGGCCGGAAAGTCGCCGACCGGCGGCCTCACCTCCCGCACATCCAGCTCGGTGATGAGCACCTGGAGGCCGAGCGCCCGGATGTCCCGCACGAAGGCGATAAAGATGGCGGGGTTGAAGGCCTCCCGCATCTGAAGATGCGCCTGGATACCAACGGCATCGAGCGGCACGTTGCGGGCGCGCAGGTCACGCAGCAGGCGCAGCAGGCGGCGGCGCTTTTCCTCGGCCGGCGGGCTGTCCGCCTCCACGCCATAGTCGTTCAGGGTCAGGCGCAGCGTGGCGTCGCGCTGGCGGGCGGCACGGAAGGCGATGGCGATGTAGTCCGGCCCCAGCGCCCGCAGCCAGGGCGTGTCGCGCAGGTCGCCGCTGTTGCCGGCAGGTTCGGGCACGTCGCTGCCGGGGGGATTGGCGATCGGCTCGTTCACCACGTCCCAGTCGCGGATGCGGTCGCGCGTATGGGACAGCACGCGGTCGAAATGCGCCTCCATCACCCCCTGGGCGCGGCTGCGGCCTTCCGCCAGGGCGATGGGCAGCCAGTCCGGCATGGCATTGTGCCAGACCAGGGCATGGCCCCGGACGGACTTTCGGAAGTGTTGCGCCCAGCGCAGCAGCGCATCCAGCGGTTCCGTGTCGAAGCGGCCTTCCTCCGGCTGAAGGGCGGCGAACTTGGCCTCGTATTCCGGGACGATCAGTCCTGCCTCGCGCGCCACAAGTGCCGCGAGCTCCGGCTCCTCGGCCAACAGCCTTGCGGTGACGGCGCAGCCATAGGTGAAGCCCCGGCCCTGCGCGATCTCCGCCAGCGGCAGGTCCGGCGCGCTGGCCGGCGTGAAGCTCGGTGGGGCGGCATTCTGGCCCTGGGCGGCGCGTGCGCCCAGGGATGCCAGCAGCAGCGGCAGCGCCGCCCGACGGGGCAGGCGCAAGCTCAGGCCGCCACGGGGGCGGCGGCCGGCGCGGCGGGCGGACGGGCGAGCGCCGCCTTGTAGCGACTGCGCCGCCAGGACAGCAGCTTCCAGGCGCCGCGCGCCGCGAGTGCCGACATCCGCCCGCGCGGCTGCAGCCCGACCGACTTGAAAACCATGCCCATGCCCCGCTCGATATGCCGGAAGCGATAGTAGGCCATCGCCCGGCCCATATAGCCAGCGATGCAACGGTCATGGTCGTAGGGGATGCCCAGCGCCTCATTGCCGCAATGGAAGGCGAAGGCGAGTTCGTCGTCCTCGCTCTCACCGATGCGGCCGGCGGCCACCCGCAGGCGCTGGAGAAAGGACAGCTTCTCCCGCCCCAGATAGCGCTTCATATGGTCGTAGAAGAGCTTGAAGTGGCGGTATTCGTCGGCCGCGATCAGGCGGCAGACCTCCTTCAGCACCGGCTCCTCGGTCGCCTCGCCGAGCGCGGTGTAGTAGCTGCTGGTGCCGGTCTCCACCATGCAGCGCGCGATCAGCTCCCCGGTGCGGGACCCGCGGATGGAGGCATCGGCCTTGACGTCGATCTTGTAGCCGTCCCGATAGCGGGCGAAGGCCTTTTCGAAGTCCCAGGACGGATCGGCCAGCATGGCCCATTTGCCCAGCGCATCGCCATGCTGCACCTCCTCCTCCGCCCAATGGGCGGCGGCCTGGTGGAAGTCCGGGTCGTCATGGAAGACGGATTGGAGATACAGCGCGTAGTCGTCACCATTGCGCTCGACCATCGCCGCGGCCTTGACCAGCGGGATGATCTCGGGGTCGAGGCGGCTGGGGTCAAACCGGTCCCAACTCACCTCCTCGATACGCCAGTGCTTCATCCTCGCTCCCGTCCGGCCGCGCGTCCGATCCGCAAACGCGGCTGCCCGGCGCGACGCCGGGTGGAGGTAATGTTCTGCGGTGAGCGGCCGATTTCAAGCGGCGGCGGTGATCACGCGGCTTCGGCGGCCAGCACCATGGCGCGAGCGGTCAGCAGGCGGTCCATGCTGGCTTCGCGCTTTTCCGGCGTGTCCATGGCGGCGGCGGTATAGGCGGCCTCGGCTTCCCGCACCCGGGTCTCGGCGGCGGCCTTGGAGAGCTGGGCGACCGGCGTGGCTTCGTCGGCCAGCACGGTGCAGCGCTCCGGCGTCACCTCGGCGAAGCCGCCGGCGATGAACAGGCGCTCGGTGACCTGCCCACCCTCGGTCACGGCAATGACGCCGCCGCGGAGCGTGACGATCATCGGCGCATGGCCGGGCAGCACGCCCATCTCACCCTCGGTGGCGGGCAGCACAGCCATCTCCACCGCGCGGCTGAGCAGCAGCTTTTCGGGGGAGACGAGTTCGAGCTGGAAGGTGGCCATGGCGCTACCCCATCAAATCCAACAAAGGCGGCCCGCCAAAGCGGGCCGAGGCCGCGAATGCGGCCCGCCGCTCATGCGGCGAGCCAAGGCCGCGGATGCGGCCGCCCGGCGCCTGAGGGCAGGAAATCAGCCGAAGGCTGCTGCTTACGCAGCAGCCTTGAGCGTCTCGCCCTTCTTCACCGCGTCTTCGATCGTGCCGACCATGTAGAAGGCCGCTTCCGGCAGGTGGTCGTATTCGCCGGCGCAGATCGCGGCGAAGGAACGCACCGTGTCCTCGAGCTTCACGAACACGCCCGGGGAGCCGGTGAAGACTTCGGCGACGTGGAAGGGCTGGGACAGGAAGCGCTGAAGCTTGCGGGCGCGGGCCACGATCAGCTTGTCCTCCTCGGACAGCTCATCCATGCCCAGGATCGCGATGATGTCCTGAAGCGACTTGTAGGTCTGCAGGATGCGCTGCACTTCGCGCGCCACGCGGTAGTGTTCCTCACCCACCACGCGGGGGTCCATGGCGCGGCTGGTGCTGTCCAGCGGGTCGACGGCCGGGAAGATGCCCAGCTCGGCGATGGACCGGTTCAGCGTGGTGGTCGCGTCAAGGTGGGCGAAGGAGGTCGCGGGCGCCGGGTCGGTCAGGTCGTCGGCCGGGACGTAGATGGCCTGCACCGAGGTGATGGAGCCCTTCTTCGTCGAGGTGATGCGTTCCTGCAGCGCGCCCATGTCGGTCGCCAGCGTCGGCTGATAGCCCACCGCCGACGGGATACGGCCGAGCAGAGCCGAAACCTCGGCGCCTGCCTGGGTGAAGCGGAAGATGTTGTCGATGAAGAACAGAACGTCCTGGCCCTGCTCGTCGCGGAAATATTCCGCCATCGAGAGGCCGGACAGGGCGACGCGCGCGCGCGCGCCCGGCGGCTCGTTCATCTGGCCATAAACCAGCGCCACCTTGGAGCCTTCGGTGGAGCCGTTCTCGCCGAGCTTGATGACGCCCGCATCCACCATCTCGTGGTACAGGTCGTTGCCCTCGCGGGTGCGCTCACCGACGCCGGCGAAGACGGACACGCCGCCATGGCCCTTGGCGATGTTGTTGATCAGTTCCTGGATGGTGACGGTCTTGCCGACGCCGGCGCCGCCGAACAGGCCGATCTTGCCGCCCTTGATGTAGGGGGCGAGCAGGTCGATGACCTTGATGCCCGTCACCAGGATTTCCGCCGAGGTCGCCTGGTCCTCGAAGGACGGCGCCGCGCGGTGGATGGTGTAGGTCTTGCTCGCGCCCACCGGGCCGCGCTCGTCGATCGGCTCGCCGATGACGTTCAGGATGCGGCCCAGCGTCTCATTGCCCACGGGCACGGAGATGCCGGCGCCGGTGTCCACAACCTCGGTGCCGCGGACCAGACCGTCCGTGGTGTCCATGGCGATGGTGCGAACGGTACGCTCACCGAGGTGCTGCGCGACTTCCAGCACCAGGGTGCGGTCGTCGATCTTCAGGGTCAGCGCGTTCAGGATGGCGGGCAGCTCGGCCGGGAACTGCACGTCGACGACGGCGCCCAGAACCTGCGTAACCTTGCCGACATTGTTCTTCATCGTGCCAGTTCCCTCGTCAGACGGCTTCGGCACCGGAGATGATCTCGATCAGCTCCCGGGTGATGTTGGCCTGTCGCGTGCGGTTGTAGTTCAGCGTGAGCTTGTTGATCATCTCGCCGGCATTGCGCGTGGCATTGTCCATGGCGTTCATCTGGCTGCCGAAGAAGCCGGCCGAATTCTCGAGCAAGGCGCGGTAGATCTGGATCGCCAGATTCTGCGGCAGCAGGGTGGCGAGGATCTCCTCCTCATTCGGCTCGTATTCGTACAGCGCCTGGGCACCCGTGGTGGCCGGGGCGGCGGCGTCAACCTCCGGCAGCAGGGTCGGGATCAGCTGCTGCGCCGAGGGCACCTGGCTGATGACGCTGCGGAAGCGGTTGTAGACCAGCGTGCAGACATCGTACTCGCCGGCATCCAGCATGGCGGTGACGCGATGCGCGATTTCCTGCGCGTCCTCGAAGCTGACGCGCTTCTTGCCGGCCATCGAGATCTCGCCAACGATGCGGCTGGCGTGTTCGCGCTTGAGGTAGGCGGCGCCCTTGCGGCCCACCGCCAGCACCTTCACCGTCTTGCCCGCCGCTTCCAACTCACGGATGCGGGCGCGGGCAAAGCGGCCGACATTGGTGTTGAAGGCGCCGGCCAGGCCGCGATCGCCGGTGACCACCACCAGCAGATGCACTTGGTCCGCCCCGCTGCCGACCAGCAGCTTCGGCGCGTCCGGGCTGCCGGCGACAGAGGCGCCGAGCGAGGCCAGCATGCGCTCCATGCGTTCCGCATAGGGGCGCGCGGCCTCGGCCTGCGACTGGGCGCGGCGCAGCTTCGCGGCCGCGACCATCTTCATCGCCTGCGTGATCTTGCGCGTGCTCTTCACCGAGGTGATGCGCGCGCGAAGTGCCTTGAGGCTGGCCATGGCGCTCTATCTCAGCCGAAGGACTTGGCGAAGCTGTCGAGGAAGGCGATCAGCTTGGCCTCGGTTTCCTTCTTGATCTCGCGGTCGGTGCGGATCGCGATGAGGATCTCGGGGGACTGCGCCTTCAGGCCCGACAGCAGCTGCCGCTCGAATTCGCCGACCTTGTTCAGCGGAACCTTGTCCAGGTAGCCGCGGGTGCCGGCGAAGATCGCCGCCACCTGCTCCTCGACCGGAACCGGCTTGTACTGCGGCTGCTTCAGCAGCTCGGTCAGCCGCGCGCCGCGGGCCAGCAGGGCCTGCGTCGTGGCATCGAGGTCCGAGGCGAACTGCGCGAAAGCCGCCATCTCGCGATACTGCGCCAGGTCCAGCTTGATCTTGCCGGCCACCTGCTTCATCGCCTTGATCTGCGCGGAAGACCCGACGCGGGAGACGCTGAGGCCGACGTTCACGGCGGGGCGGATGCCCTTGAAGAACAGTTCCGTCTCCAGGAAGATCTGCCCGTCCGTGATCGAGATCACGTTGGTCGGGATGTACGCGGAGACGTCGCCGGCCTGCGTCTCGATGACCGGCAGCGCGGTCAGCGAACCGGCGCCGAAGTCGTCGTTCATCTTGGCCGCGCGCTCAAGCAGGCGGCTATGCAGGTAGAACACGTCGCCCGGATAGGCCTCGCGGCCCGGCGGACGGCGCAGCAGCAGCGACATCTGGCGATAGGCGACGGCCTGCTTCGACAGGTCATCGTAGAAGATGACCGCATGCATGGCGTTGTCGCGGAAGTACTCGCCCAGCGTGCAGCCGGTATAGGGGGCCAGGAACTGCATCGGGGCAGGGTCGGAGGCCGTGGCGGCGACGATGATGGAATATTCCATCGCGCCGTTCTCTTCCAGCGTCTTCACCAGCTGCGCGACGGTGGAGCGCTTCTGGCCGATGGCGACGTAGATGCAGAACAGCTTCTTGCTGTCATCAGCCCCGGCGGCGTCGTTCGCCACCTTCTGGTTGATGATGGTGTCCAGGATGACGGCGGTCTTGCCGGTCTGGCGGTCACCGATGATGAGCTCGCGCTGGCCGCGGCCGATCGGGATCAGGGCGTCGATCGCCTTGATGCCGGTCTGCATCGGCTCATGCACGGACTTGCGGGGGATAATGCCCGGGGCCTTCACCTCGACGCGCATGCGCTTCTCGATGGCGATCGGGCCCTTGCCATCGATGGGATTGCCCAGCGCGTCGACGACGCGGCCGAGAAAACCCTTGCCGACGCCGACGTCCACGATCTCGCCGGTGCGGGAGACGGTGTCGCCTTCCTTCACGCCGCGGTCGTCGCCGAAGATCACGACGCCGACATTGTCGGTCTCGAGGTTCAGCGCCATGCCCTTGATGCCGGCGCCCGGGAACTCGACGAGCTCACCGGCCATGACATTCTGCAGGCCGAAGACGCGGGCAATGCCGTCGCCGACGGTCAGCACGGTGCCGACCTCGGCGACATTCGCCTCGGCGTCGAAGCTGGAGATCTGAGCCTTCAGGATCTCCGAGATTTCGGCTGGACGGATCTCCATCAGGCGGCCCCCTTCATGGCGTACTGCAAGCGCTGCAGCTTGGACTTGAGCGAATTGTCATAGAGGCGCGAGCCGATCCGGACCACGAGACCACCGAGCAAGGTCGGGTCCACGTTTTCCTTGAGCTGCACGCCCGAATAGCCGGCCTCCGTCAGCCGCGCGACGATCTGGGCGCGCTGCGTGTCGTTGAGGCCATGGGCGGTGGAGACGGTGGCGATCTGCTGGCCACGACGCGCCGAGAGCAGGGCGCCGAAGCTGGCCGCGACCTCCGGCAACGTCGCGAGACGCCGGTTGACGATCATCACGCCGAGCAGGTTGCGGACTTCCGTGCCGATGCCGGCGCGTTCCAGCACCGCGAAGATCGCGCGCTTCTGCTCCGTGGAGTCATACCGGGGATCGGCCACGAAGGACCGGAAGCCGGCATCGTCCTGCCAAAGGCGGAACAAGGTGTCGAGGTCCTGCGCGATACGGTCGGCAGCGCCGGGCTCCGTCGCGCGCAGATCATCGACAATGCCGAGCAGCGCAAGCGCATAGCGCTCCGACAGCCCGGTGGGGTTCGGGGCCTGGATGGAGGCCGAGGTTACCTGTGTCGCTTCGGAGGCCAAGGGGATCCCGGTCCTGTCACTGGGCGGAGCTGAATAGTGGCTCGCGCGTCCGGAGGGCAGAGGTGACCACCCCCTTTATGCGGCCGCGGCGCCTTAGCATGCGTATTGCGTTGCGGCAACACATCTCCTGCGGCGGGACGGCGGGCAGGGGCGGTTCCCAGCAGCCGAAAGCGGGGCCAGGATCGGCGGATGCAGGTGGCTTTCCAGGGGTGGCGGGCGGTGACGGGGGCCTTTGTGCTGGCCGTCTTCGCCTGGGGTATCGGCTTCTACGGGCCTGGAATTTATATCGCCACCTTGGCAGAGTCGCGCGGCTGGCCGGTCGGGCTGCTCTCCGCCGCCATCACATGGCATTTCCTGGTCTCCGCCGCCCTGGTCGCGCAATTGCCGGATTGGCACCGGCGCCTCGGCATTGCCGCGGTGACGCGGCTTGGCCTGCTGGCCTCGGCCGCCGGCCTGCTGACATGGGGGTTTTGTCATGTTCCGGCCCTGGCCTTTGCCGCGGCAAGCCTCACCGGCGTGGGTTGGGCGCTGACCAGCGGGGCGGCGATCAATGCCATGCTCTCCCCCTGGTTCGACCGGCAGCGGCCGAAGGCGCTGGCCATGGCCTATAACGGCGCCAGCGTCGGCGGCATCCTGATGACGCCGCTCTGGGCCTGGCTGATCGCCGGTTGGGGTTTTGGCACGGCCACCGCCATTGTGGCGGCGCTGCTGCTGGCCGTGGTGTGGCCCCTGGCGGGGGGCGTGCTGGCGCGGTCGCCGGCCGCCTATGGCCAGCACGCGGATGGGCTGGCCGCACCGCCAGCGACGGCCGAGCCCCGCCCCGCCCGCGACCGGCGCACCCTGCTGCGCGACCCGCTCTTCCGTGGCCTGTCCGTGGCCTTCGCCATCGGGCTGTTCGCGCAGATGGGGCTGGTGACGCATCTGGTCTCGCTGCTGCTGCCCGCACTCGGGGTGCGTGGCGCGGGGCTGGCCATGGCGATGGTGACGGTCTTCGCCTTGCTCGGCCGCACCCTGACCGGCTGGGTGCTGCCCGATGGCCCCCGCCGCCGCTGGGCGGCCTGCGCCACCTTCCTGGTCCAGATGGCGGGCAGCCTGGCACTGGCCTGCGCCGGCGAATCGGCGCTGCTGCTGCTGCTGGGCTGCGCCCTGTTCGGGCTTGGGGTGGGCAACCTGCTGTCGCTGCCGCCGCTGATCGCCCAGGCGGAATTCCCCGCCGCGGAAGTCGGCCGGGTGGTGGCCTTGCTCCAGGCGATCAACCAGGCCTTCTACGCCCTGGCCCCGGGCGCCTTCGGCCTGTTCCGGGAGGTGGCGGGAACGGAGGCCGCGCTGGGGGTAACCCTGGTGCTTCAGGCGCTGGCGGCGGGGTTGGTGCTCAGGCGGTGATGCTCAGTCATTTGTGCATCGCGTCGTCGGTGTTGGTACATCCCAGAATGCGCGAGCATAGCGACGCCTTATAAGGCGCTCCTCTCGGTAGGATACCGCACCATCCAGCACCAGCCGTTCTATTTTCTGAGAAAATCGATTTGCGGCACCAAGACACAGAACAAATCCCGGAGATCAGCTGCCTCCGCAACGTCGATATCTATACCTTGGCGTAAATCGAAGTGCGCAAGACGTTTAATTCTAAATTTCCACAAATTGTTTAGGTTTGATTTTATGAGATTGGCTTTTTGTCGCTCAAATGTTTTACCCCACTCTAGAATATCTTTTCGGCGTTTGATTTCATACGCATCTGCTTGCACCATGCTGGCCCGAAACATCTCTGCAAGCACCGGGTGCCGCGCAATGTCCGCCTCCTGCTCTTCGGCCCAACGACGCTCCGAGGCACGCCAACGGTTTGCCGTCCGATTGGCGATCTGATCGGCCAACGACCCGCCGTCTTTGCGGAGCAGCCGGCTTATTTCGGGCAAGGATGCCGACTTCTTATCAGTATCCCAGACACGACAGGTGATCAGCGCCACCTGCCAGATGGAACCCTGTAACAGCGCAAAGACAGTATTATTGGCTTCTGTGTCGTTGAAGCGGCTGAAAATGCTCGTATCTCGCGCGGCAGGACGTACCGCTTCCCACAGCGCGATAGCAATTCTCGTCTGGTGTCCTACGCGCCTCACGAGGGAATCGAACTGCTCGAGTTCAGTCATGCCTGTCGCTGGTGGAGCCCAATCGCGTCAGGAGCGCATCCAGATCCGGCTCCTCCACCACTAGCTCGGCGAGGGCAAAGGGCATTGCGGCAAGGTTCGGACCGAAGGTCACTGCCTCGCCCTCCAGCTTCCGCTCCGCCACACGCAGGGCGTCGCGCCATACGCGATCAAGCCGGATTCGTTGCGCCATGCTCGGCGCATAGCCCCGCGCTGCCTCCGCCAGGGCGGCGGTCGCCTCGGCCCGCCAATGGCGCACCGGCTCGGGCCAGGGTGCCAGGGCAATCAGCAGCAAATGCGTCAGCGCGACCCGCAATTGGCTTTCCACCGCATGCAGCTCGCTTCGCCCCACGCTTTCGATCTCCTCCGCCACATTCTCCCAGTCCAGGCCATTCACACGCTCCCCGCGCGCCATGCGGCGCAGCAGGTCGGCCTGTTGTTCGGACCAGAGGAGGATGTCGCTGTCGTAGGACATGGCCGGAAGGATATGGGCAATCCCCGCCCGAAAGCTACGCCTGCTTGCGGTCAATCAGCCCCTTGCGGATCTTCCGGCCGCGCTTGATCCGGTCCTCGATGAAGCCCGCCTCGCCCCAGCGCACGGCGCGGCCCAGGGCCTGCGCATCCTCGGTGAAGCGGGCCAGCATCTCCAGCAGCGCCTCCCGGTTGTTGAGGAAGACGTCGCGCCACATGGTCGGGTCGCTGGCCGCGATGCGGGTGAAGTCCCGGAAGCCGGAGGCGGCGAATTTCAGCACCTGCTCCTTCGTCTCCTCCGCCAGGTCGTCGGCGGTGGAGCAGATGGTGAAGGCCAGCAGATGCGGCAGGTGGCTGACGATGGCCACCACCTTGTCATGGGTCGCCGGGTCCATGGTCTCGATCATGCTGCCGCAGCGGCGCCACAGCTCCCGCACCGCCTCCACGGCCGCCGGGTCGGTGTCCGGCAAGGGGGTCAGGATGGTGTAGCGGCCCTGGAACAGCTCGGGAAAGCCGGCATCGGGGCCGGAAAATTCGGTCCCGGCCATCGGATGCGCCGGCACCAGATGCACCCCCGGCGGCAGCAGCGGGCCCAGGTCGCGAAACACGCTCATCTTGGTGGAGCCGACGTCGGTCACGATGGCGCCCGGCTTCAGATGCGGCGCGACCTGGGCCATCACCTCCGCATTGGCGCCGACCGGCACGCAGAACACCACGCAATCGGCGCCCTGCACCGCCTTCGCGGCATCAGCCTCGACCACATCGGCGATGCCGAGCTCCCGCACCCGGTCCAGCGTCGCCGGCGTCTTGGCATGCGCCACCACGGTGCGGGCCAGGTCGCCGCGCTGCCGGGCGACGCGGGCGATGGAGGACCCGATCAGGCCGACGCCCAGCAGGCATAGCCGTTCGAAAAGCGGCTCAGCCATTCTTGCTGAACGCGGTCAGCGCCTCGATCACCATCTGGCATTCCTCGACATTGCCGATGGTGATCCGCAGGCAGGCCGGCAGGCCGTAGCCGCCCATGGCGCGCACGATCAGCCCGCGCTGGCGCAGATGCGCATCCGCCGCCTTGGCGCGTTCGGCCCCACCGAAATCGACCAGAAGAAAATTGCCCTCGCTCGGCCAGACCTTCAGCCCGGCGGCTTCCAGCGCCGCCGCCACCTTGCCGCGCCATTCGGTGTTATGGGCGACGGAGGCCTCGATCCAGCCCGGCTCCGCCAGCGCGGCGATGCCGGCCGCCATGGCGGAGGCGTTCACATTGAACGGTCCGCGCACCCGCCCCAGCACATCCACGATCGCCGCCGGCGCATAGGCCCAGCCCAGCCGCATGCCGCCGAGGCCGTAGATCTTGCTGAAGGTGCGGGTCATCACCGTGTTCGGCGTGGCATCCACCAGGCGCTGGCCCGGGTCGTAATCCGGCCGCGTCACATATTCCGCATAGGCGCTGTCCAGCACCAGCAGCACATCCTCCCGCAGTTCCCGCCGCAGCCGGTCCACCTCGGACTGGGCCAGGATGCTGCCGGTCGGGTTGTTCGGATTGGCCAGGAACATCAGCCGGGTGCGCGGGCCGACGGCGGCCAGCAGGCCATCGACATCGGCGGTCAGGTTCTTCTCCGGCACCTTGATGATGTGGCAACCGGCCCAGCGGCCGGTGATGTCGTACATCATGAAGCCATGGGCGGACATCACCAGCTCCGTCCCCTCCCCGCCATAGGCGAGGATCAGCATGGCCAGCAGCTCGTCGGAGCCATTGCCGCAGACGATCCGCGCCGGGTCCAGGCCGAAGCGCGCGCCAATCGCCTCCCGCAGCGCCGCGGCGCCGCCATCGGGGTAGCGATGCGCCTCCCGCGCGCCGGCCGCGATGGCGGCGATGGCGCCGGGGGGCGGGCCGAAGGCGCCCTCGTTGGAGGAGAGCTTGATGATGCGGTTCACCCCCGGCACCTTCGATTCGCCACCGACATAGGGTTCCACCGACAGGATGGACGGGCGCGGCATGACGGTCATGGCGGGGGATCCGGCTGAAAACAGGGTTTCTGCTGAATAGACGCAGCACTGCCCCTCGCCAAGCTTGGGCCCCAAGGTTGCCCGCCGGGGGCACCCGCCCTATCTGTTGCCCGCGCAACACCCCCGGGACCCATGACCGAGGCCCTCGCCCGCTCGCCGCAGATCGACCACCAGCGCGCCACCTTCCCCGATGGCCTGGCGCTGGATTCCGGGGCGGTGATCGCGCCCCTGTCCGTGGCCTATCGCAGCTATGGCAAGCTGAACGCCCAGCGCAGCAACGCGATCCTGGTCTGCCATGCGCTGACCGGCGACCAATACGTGGCGGAGCCCCATCCCATCACCGGCAAGCCGGGGTGGTGGGAGGCCGTGGTCGGCCCCGGCAAGCCGGTGGACACGGACCGCTTCTTCGTCATCTGCGCCAATGTGCTGGGCGGCTGCATGGGCTCCTCCGGCCCGGCCGAGCCCATGCCCCAGGCGGCGCCGACGCCTGGCGCCAGCCGGCCCTACGGGACCGACTTCCCCTCCATCACCATCCGCGACATGGTCCGCGCCCAGAAGCTGCTGGTGGACCATCTCGGCATCCCGCGCCTGCTGGCCGTGGTCGGCGGCTCCATGGGCGGGATGCAGGTGCTGGAATGGGCCGCGACCTATCCTGAGATGGTGGTGGCCGCCGCGCCCATCGCCTGCGCCGCCTATCACTCCGCCCAGAACATCGCCTTCCATGAGGTCGGCCGCGCCGCCATCCATGGCGACCCCGACTGGGTCGGCGGCCGCTACTGGGAGGATGGGCGCATCCCCGCCAAGGGCCTGTCCGTCGCCCGGATGGTCGCCCACATCACCTATCTGTCGGAAGCCGCCCTTGGACGAAAATTCGGCCGCCGGCTGCGCGGCGCCTCGGCGCTGACCTTCCTTGAGGATGTGTTCGAGGTGGAGAGCTACCTGCGCCACCAGGGCAGCACCTTCGTCACCCGCTTCGACGCCAACAGCTACCTGACCATCACCCGCGCCATGGATTATTTCGACATGGCCTCCGAACACGGCGGCGACCTTCCGGCGGCGTTCCGCGGCACCAGCACCCGCTTCCTCGTCGCCTCCTTCAGCAGCGACTGGCTGTTCCCCACCGAGGAATCCCGCGCCCTGGTGCGCGCGCTGAACGCGGCGGCGGCCAATACCTCCTTCGTCGAGATCGCCACCGACAAGGGCCACGACGCCTTCCTGCTGGATGAGCCCGTCTTCCACCGCGCGCTCGGCGGCTTCCTGCGCGGCGCGGCGGAGCGGGTCGGGGTCTGAACGGCCTCCCGGCGGGATGCATCGCTGCTCCCCGCCGTGAGGCTGCGTCCCGCCGTGGAACTCTCGGAACGCTCGGGCGCTCAATGCTGCATCGCAGCATAAACCCCTGCACCGCGTATTCCCGAATAGGACAAATCTGATGTCGCAGGCGCTCCAGGCACCGCCGGCCGAGGTTCCGTCCCCCACGGATCTTCCGCGAAGCCCCGCCGCCCGGCAGGGCATTCCCGCTGCGGTCGCACTTCAGGGCGGCGGCTCGCTGGGTGCCTTCGCCTGGGGCGTGCTGGACCAGTTGCTGGATGAGCCGGCGTTGCGGATCGAGGTGGCGAGCGGCGCCAGCGCCGGGGCGATGAATGCGGCCTTCCTCGTGCAAGGCCTGGCCACCGGTGGCAGGGCGGAAGCGCGACGGCTGCTCGAAGCCTTCTGGCGGCGCGTCGCGGTGGCCTCCGGCTCGCCGGACAGTGCGGCCGCGTCCTGGCTGTTCCCCTTCACCGGCATGATGGCGCCGATGCTCAATGCGATGCGCGCCAATTCCATGGCGTTGTCGCAGAAGCAGATGAATCCGCTTGGCATCAATCCCCTGACCAAGGTGCTGGACGGCCTTCTGGATCCGACCGTCTTCGGACGGCCCGGGGCGCCGCAGCTCGTCGTCTCGACCACCCGTGTGCGAACGGGCGAGGCGCGGCTGTTCGTGGATGAGGAGGTCACGGCCCAGGTGCTGCTGGCCTCCGCCTGTCTTCCCCAGATGTTTCCCGCCGTGGAGATCGATGGCGAGGCCTATTGGGACGGGGGCTATGCCTGCAATCCCCCGATCAGGGCGCTCATCGAATCCGGCGCGCCGACCGATATCCTCATCATCCGCACGACCCCCGTCGACCGGCCCGCGGCCCCGCCGACGGATGCGGCGGGCCTGCTGGACCGCACGAACGAACTCACCTTCGGCGCGGCATTGCGCCAGGAGCTGCGATCGGTGGCCTTCGCCCAGCGTGTGCTGGCGAAGGAGCCGGATCCGAGCCCGATTCTCGTCCGCCTTCGCGATGCACGGCTGCACATGATCGGGGCCGAGGAGGCGTTCCGCGCGCTCGAAACCGGAAGCCGGCAGGATCCGAGCTGGAGCTTCCTCCAGGAGATGCGCGACCTTGGTCACCGGGCGGCGGATCGCTGGCTCTCCGACCATCGTTCCTCCATCGGCCTCCGGTCCACGCTCGATCTGGCGCCCCTCGCGGTGCAGCAGGTGCCGGAGCGCAGGCGGTCCCAGGCCGCCTTGCCGTAAGCCGCCGCATCGCGGGCAGGCGACAGGCCTCGATGACGCGCCCGGTGCTAGGCCATCGCCGGCACGCTGGCGGATCGCTGCGCGCGCGATATCCTGGCCTTCCATTCCGCCAAGTCCGGCACAGCGAAGGTCTGATCCCATGCCGCGCCACATCGCCTGCCTGTCCTTCGACTTCGACACCTGGTCCGGCTTCGCCGCGCGCGGCATGACGACGCCGACGCCGGTCTCCCGCGGCGAGTTCGGCGTGGTCGGGGCCGGGCGGATCCTGAAGCTGCTGAAGCAGCGCGGCCTGACATCGAGCTGGTACATCCCCGGCGTGGTCATCGAGACCTATCCGGAAGCCTGCGCCGCCGTGGTGGAAGGCGGTCATGAGGTCGGCCATCACGGCTACAGCCATGTGCAGCCCGCCTGGCTAGAAGCGGCGCGGGAGGCCGATGAATTCGGCCGCGCCATGGACTGCATCGCGAAGCTGACCGGCGGCAAGCCGGCCGGCTACCGCTCCCCCGCCTGGGACCTCAGCGACCGCACCATCGACCTGATCGCGCAGCATGGGCTGCGCTACGACAGCAGCATGATGGGGCATGATTGCAGCCCCTATTTCGCGCGCCGTGGCGATGTGGTGGCGGCGGACGCGCCGATGCAGTTCGGCGAAACCACCGACCTGGTCGAGATCCCGATCAGCTGGTCGCTGGACGACCACCCGCATTTCGAATTCGTCCGCGGCAAGACGGAGGTGCTGCCCGGCCTGTCCAATGCCAATGCGGTGCTGGAGAACTGGCTGGCCGATTTCGAATACATGCAGCGCAGCGAGGAATGGGGCGCGCTGGTCTACACCTTCCACCCCTATGTCATCGGCCGTGGCCACCGCATGCTGATGCTGGAGAAGCTGATCGACACGCTGACGCAGCGGGGCGCGGTGTTCCTGACGCTGGACGAATTGCAGCGCGAATACCGGGCGCGCGTGGGGCGCCCGGCCTGAAGGCTGCGCTGGCCCTACGCCTCGCTGCGGAAATCCGCCGGCCGCATCCGCCCGAGTTCCGTCAGCAGCAGCGGCCAGAGCCGCAGCCCTTCATCCAGCGAGGACAGGCGGAAGAACTCGTTCGGCGCATGCGCATCCTCATCGGCGGTCGCCAGGCCGAACATCAGGCTGTCCATGCCCAGCTCCTCCTTGAAGATCGTCGTGATCGGCACCGTCCCGCCCAGCCGCATCACAGCCGGCTCCGCGCCCTTCTCCCGTCGCAGCACGGCGGCGGCGGCGGCGCGCAGGGGATGTTCGGCGGGCAGGGTATAGGCGCGGGTGCCGCCCTGGCGGAACTGGAAGTCCAGCGCCACGCCCGGCGGGACATGGCGTTCCAGATGCGCCTTCACCGCGGCCTGCGCCTGGTCCGGATCCTGTCCCGGGATCAGCCGCATGGTCAGCTTCGCATGCGCCTCCGCCGGCGTGACGGTCTTGCCGCCCTGGCCGGTATAGCCGCCCCACAGGCCATTCACCTCGACCGTCGGGCGCAGCGTCGTACGCTCCCGCACCGTATAGGCGGGGTCGCCGAAGGGCACCGCGTCGAACTGCGCGTACCAGGCCGCCTCATCCAGCGGCAGGGAGGCGCTTTCCGCCCGCAGCGCATTGGTGAAGGGCGCCGCGCCGGCCTCGAAACCCTCCACCACCGCGCGGCCCTGTTCGTCATGCAGGGTTGCGATCAGCCGCGCCATCTCATGCAGCGCATTGCGCAGCGCACCGCCGACCTTGCCGGAATGCGCATCCTTCTTGGATGTGCGCAGGCTGAACTGAAGCGCGCAGATGCCACGGCAGCCGATGTTCAGCACCGGCACCTTGCCCGCCGCACCGCCACCATCCGCCGACAGCATCGCATCGGCGCCCAGAATGTCGCGATGCGCGGCGATCAGCGCCGTCAGGCTCGGGCTGCCGACCTCCTCCTCGCCTTCCAGGAACAGCTTCACATTGACCGGGCAGCCGCCTTCCACCGCCAGGAAGGCGGCGACCGTCTCGATGGCGATGGTGGTCGAGCCCTTCACGTCGGAGGCGCCGCGCGCATAGATGCGGCCGTCGCGGATCGTGGGCTCGAAGGGCGGCGAATGCCACAGCTCCAGCGGATCGGCGGGCTGCACGTCGTAATGGCCGTAGATCATGATGGTCGGCCGGTCCGGCCCCGCCCCGGACCAGGACCCGAAGACCGCCGGCTGGCCGCCCGGCGCATCCAGCAGCCGCACATCCTCCAGCCCGATGGCGCGCAGCCGGTCCAGCAGGAATTCGCGCGCGCCGCGCATGCCGGCTTCGAAGGCGGGATCGGTGCTGACCGAGGGGAAGCGGATCAGCGTCAGCAGACGCGCCAGGATGTCATCCTTCCGCCCTGCCAGATGCGCCGCGACGCGTTCGCTCATGCCGATGCTCCGATCGTGGTGGTTTTGCGGTCAGCCCAGCCCGAGCAGCCCGTAGAGGCGCTGGGCCGGCGGCCAGGCGGCCATGACCTCGGCGCGGAAGGCGAAGCCGGCATAGCCGGCGGCGGCCAGCAGCAGCACGGTCAGCAGCCAGCCGGCCAGGGCGAAGCGGTCCGGGGGGCTGGCGGGCGCGGCGGCCAGACGTTCCGGCGTCTGGGCGGTGGGCGCCGCCAGGGGGGTGGAGGCGGCCTCCGGGACATCCGCCGGCAGGTCTTGCGGCGTGTCGTCCGGCGCCTCGGGGCTCATGGGCGGGCCGGCGGCGCCTGCCGTCTCCGCCCGCGACTCGGCGGCAGGGGGCGCCGGCAGCGCCGCCTCGAAGCGATGCTGGCAGCGGGCGCAGCGCAGCAGGCGCGGTCCTGCGGCCAGCGCCTGGTCGGGCACATCGTATTCGGCGGCGCAGTTCGGGCAGGAAATCCGCATGTCAGCGCAGTTTTGCGGCGCGGCGAGGCCCGCGTCCAGCCACCTTGCACGCTGGCGGAACGGCGCGTCATGCCGGGATCATTTGGCGCCGGGCCGCCCACGTGGCAGACAGCGTCGATGGTGCGCTTCGAGGCGGTCGGCCTTCGCTACCCCGGCGGTGGGCCGCATACCGGATCATGGGGGCCGGAGGCGCTGGTCGACGTGACCTTTGCCCTCCCCCAGGGGTCCTTCACCTGGCTGCTCGGCCCCTCCGGGGCGGGCAAATCCTCCGTGCTGCGCCTGATGCATCTGGCCCTGCGGCCGACGCGGGGGGAGGTGGAGGTGCTTGGCCTGCGCACCTCCCGCGCCCGGCGGGCGGCGCTGGCGCCTGTGCGGCGGCGGGTCGGCGTGGTGTTCCAGGACTTCCGGCTGCTGCCCTATCTCTCCGTCTTCGACAATGTGGCGCTGCCGCTGCGCCTCGCCGGCCGGCCGGAGGCCTCGCTGCGCGCCGATGTGACGGAGATGCTGCGCTGGGTCGGCCTGGCCGGGCGGGCGGAGGCGCTGCCGCCGGAACTGTCGGGTGGCGAACAGCAGCGCATCGCCATCGCCCGCGCCGTGGTGCATCGCCCGGCGCTGCTGGTGGCGGATGAGCCGACCGGCAACCTCGACAGCCACCAGGCGCGCCGCCTGCTGGCCCTGCTGCGGGAGATGAACCGGCTTGGCACCACCGTGGTGGTGGCGACCCATGACGAGGATCTGGTCTCCCGCTTCCCGGCGCCCTCCCTGCTGCTGCATGATGGCCGGCTGCATGACGTGGACGGCGCGCGGGGGGTGGAGGAGGTGCCGTCCGAACGGCCCGACCAGGCCTGGCCCGAGCCGCGCGCCCCCGCGGCGGAGCCCGAGGCCGTGGCGGCCGCCGAGGATGCCCAGGACGACTGGCCGGAAGAGCGCTTCGCCCCGCCGCATGAGGCGCCACCCGATCCGGCCGGGGAGGATCCCTTCCCGGAGCCGCCGGTGCGCGCCAATCGCGCGCCCCCCTATGGGCGGCTGCCCTCGATCCGTCGCGGCCTGCGCCGTGAATAGCCGCGGAAGGCCCCAAGGTGGCTAGGCGCCGCCGCTACTCGCGCGACCCGCTCGGGCTGCGCCGGGCGCTGTCCGGGCTGCTGCTGCCGGGGCTGGTCGCCGCCATGGCGCTGCTCGCCGCGCTGGCGCTGGCGGGCGCCCAGGGTGCGGCCGGGCTGGCCGAGCGCTGGCAACGCGGCGCCGCCGCGGCGGTGACCGTGCAGATCCCCGATTCCGACGCCGTCCGCCTGGACCGCGCCCTGGACGCGCTGCGCCGGATGCCGGAGGTGGCGAGCGCGGAAGCCATGGCGCCGGACCGGCTCGCCACGCTGCTGCGCCCCTGGCTCGGCGACAGCCCCGCCATCGCCCTGCCAGGGGTGATCGAACTGCGGTTGCGCAGCGCCACCACCGACCCGGTGCTGATCGGCGACCGGCTGGCGGCGGAGGTGCCCGGCGCGCTGGTGGAGGCCCATGGCATCTGGGTGCAGCGGCTGGCGGCGCTGGCGCGCAGCCTGCAGGCCATGGCGCTCGGCGTGCTGCTGCTGGTGGCAGTGGTGGCGGCGGCCGTGGTGGCGGTGGCGACCCGGGCGGGCCTCGCCGCGCGGCGCGATGCGATCGAGGTGCTGCACGGCCTGGGCGCGCGG
The DNA here is from genome assembly GCF_019029495.1 of Falsiroseomonas oleicola. Lineage (GTDB taxonomy): Bacteria > Pseudomonadota > Alphaproteobacteria > Acetobacterales > Acetobacteraceae > Falsiroseomonas > Falsiroseomonas oleicola. The sequence continues at coordinate 333,465 of NZ_JAERQM010000003.1, read as the reverse complement.
GATGGCGATATCGCCGGCCGCTTCGCCCGGCGCCTCGGCATGCTGGCGGCCACCGGCGCCGTGGTCGGCACCGGAATCGCCGTGCCGGCCCTGGCGCTGCTGGCGAATCTGGCGGGACCCTGGGTGGGCGGGGAGGGGCGGCTCGACAGCCTGACCGGGCTGCCCTGGGCGGCGCTGCTGGCCCTGCCGCCGGTGGCCTACCTGCTCGGCTGGGGCACCGCCCAGGCGACGGTGCGGCGCTGGTTGCGGGAATTGCCGTGAGGCGGCTGTTCCGGTGGCTCGGGATCGCGGTCCTGATCGGGCTGCTGGCGCTCGGCTGGGGCTTCCTGCGATTCCTGGATGGGGTGGATGCGGCGGTGGATGACCCGCTGCGGCCCACCGAGGCGATCATCGTGCTGACCGGCGGCGGCGACAGGGTGGAGACCGGGTTGCGGCTGCTGGAACAGGGGGCGGCGCCGCGCCTTCTGGTCTCCGGCACCAGCGCCGGGCTGACCCTGGCGGAGCTGGCGCGGGCGCATGGGCGCGACCCGGCCGCGCTGGCCGGCAAGGTCGCGCTGGGCCAGGCGGCGGCGACCACGCTGGGCAATGCGGCGGAAGTCGCGGCCTATGCGCGCGGGCGGCGCATTTCGTCCCTCCGCCTGGTCACTGCCGGCTATCACATGCCGCGCGCGCTGCTGGAGCTGCGCCGCGCGGCGCCCGGGCTGGTGGTGGTGCCGCATCCGGTGACGCCGGCGGCGCTGCGCGAGCCCAGCGGGCGGGGCAGGGGCCTTTCGGGATTGCGGCGCTGGACCCTGCTGTCCGGCGAGTATCTGAAGTATGTGATGGCGGCGGCCGGGGTGACCCGCTTCCTGCCGGCGAAGGAAACGGCTCCCCGATGATCTGGCTGCGGTCCCTGGCCTTCAACATCCTGTTTTTCGGCATCACCGCCGTGGTGTCCCTGCTGGCGGTCCCGGCGCTGTTCATGCCGCGCTTCGCGGCGATGGGGGTGACGCGGTTCTGGGCCTGGCTGGTGGTGGGCGCGCTGCGTTTCACGGTCGGCGTGCGCGTGGAAATCCGGGGGTGGGAGAACCTGCCGCCGGGCGGCGTGGTGATCGCCGCCAAGCACCAATCGGCCTTCGACACCATCATCTGGCTGAGCCTGCTGCCGGACCCCGCCTATGTGATGAAGAAGGAACTGCTGGCGATCCCGCTCTATGGCTGGCATGCGCGCAAGGCGGGGATGATTCCGGTGGACCGGGAAGGCGGCGGCGTGGCGCTGCGCAACATGCTGCGCGCGGCCACCACGGCGGTGGCCGCCGGCCGGCAGGTGGTGATCTTTCCGGAAGGCACGCGCACCGCGGTGGGCGACCGCGTGGCCTATCAGCCCGGCGTGGTGGCGATCGCCGCCGGCACCGGGGCGCCCGTGGTGCCGGTGGCGACCGATAGCGGCCGGGTCTGGGGCCGGCGGCACTTCCTGAAGCGCCCCGGCGTGATCCGTATCTCCGTCCTGCCGCCGCTGCCGCCCAAGCTGAACCGGGCGGCGATGCTGACGGCGCTGGAGACGCAGATCGAGGGCGAGACGGACCGGCTGATGGCCGAGCCGCAGCATGGGGCTCCGGCGGGGTAATACCGGCGGGCCGGTCTCTTGACCGGTTCGAGCGCTTGAATGCGCGCCAAAGCCGGTGCGTCACGCCTCTGGCGTGTCTGGGGGCTGCCAGCATCGCGTGTTCGCCGAGGTTTGCCGAAAGCAGCCTGCGGCCGGAGCAGAAGCGGTGGGCACCGGACTGCCACCTTGCTGCCTGCCTGTCGCAACCGCCGGGCCCGGCTTGCAGCAAATTTATGAAATGTTATAACATGACATACCAAGCTCCAGGGCCAAGTCATGATACGCCGCACCGCTCTGTCGCTTTTCGCCCTGGCGCTCTGGCCTGGCATGACCCTGGCCCAGCAGCCGCTTCGCGTGGTGGCGCCCTTCCACGTCGACTCCCTGGAGCCGAGCCGCGACGGGTTCAACTTCACCCGCATGGGCGTTGCCGAGACCCTGGTCGGCGCCGATGATGGCGGGCTACCGGTGCCCCAGCTCGCCTCCGGCTGGACCCTGTCCGAGGACCGGCTGACCTGGCGCATGACGCTGCGGGCCGGCGCCGTCTTCCATGACGGCACGCCGGTGACCGCCGAGGCGGTGGCGGCGTCCCTGCTGCGCGCCCGCGCGCAGCCCGGCCCGCTCGCCAATGCACCGCTGACCAGCATCGCCGCCGATGGTCCCGGCGTGGTGGAGCTGCGGACCTCCACCCCCTTCACCCCGCTGCTGGCCTTCCTGGCGGAATCCTCCAGCCAGATCCTCGCCCCCGCATCCTGGGACGAGGCCGGCGCGGTGCGGCGCCTGATCGCCACCGGCCCCTACCGCCTGGCCGGCTTCCAACCGCCCTTCCGCTTCGAGGTCGAGCGCTTCGAGGGCTGGAACGGCGGCCCGCCGCCGGCCATCGCGCGCGCCGTCTACGAATCGGTGGCCCGCGGCGAGACCCGCGCCCTGATGGCGGAGAGCGGCCGCGCCGACCTGGTCTTCACCCTCGATCCCGCCGGCACCGACCGGCTCCGCCGGTCCCCGCGCGTCGAGGTGCGGGTGATGCCGATCCCGCGCACGCAGACTCTCAAGCTGAATGCCGGCCTGCCGTTCTTCGCCGATGTCCGGGCGCGACAGGCGGTGAGCCTCGCCATCGATCGCGAGGGCATCGCGCGCGGCATCCTGCGCTCGCCCGCGGCGGCGGCGACGCAGCTTTTTCCGCCGACGCTGGCGGAATGGCACGTCCCGGGCCTGGCGTCGCTGCGGCGCGATCCGGCGGAGGCGCGCCGCCTGCTGGCCGAGGCGGGCTGGACGCCGGGTGCCGGTGGCATCCTGGCGCGCGAGGGGCGGCCGTTCCGATTCACGCTGCGGACCTTCTCGACGCGCCCGGAACTGCCGGTCGTCGCGGCGTCGATCCAGGAATCCCTGCGCGAGGTCGGGATCGACATGCAGGTCGCGGTGGTGGTGTCGAGCGAGATCCCGGCGGGCCATCGCGACGGCACGCTCGAGGCCGGGCTGATGGCGCGCAACTTCTCCCTCGTGCCCGACCCCATCGGCACGCTGCTGGCCGACTTCGGCCCGCGCGGCGGCGACTGGGGCGCGATGGGCTGGAACTCGCCGGAGCTGATCGAAATCCTCGCCGCACTCGGCCGCAGCACGGATCCGGCGGAGCGCGCCGCGCTGCGCGGCCGGGCCTCGACCATCCTCCAGGCCGAGCTGCCGGTGATCCCGGTGGTCTGGTACGACCACCGCGTCGCCATCTCCCGCCGCCTCGCGAATGTCAGCGTGGACCCGCTGGAACTCTCCTACCGCATCGAGACGATCCGTTGGGCGGAGTAGCGCGCGCCCTGCTGCGGCGGGGTGTTCAGGCGGTGCTCGTCGCGGTGCTGGTGAGCGGGCTGTGCTTCACGCTGGTGCGCCTGCTGCCCGGTGACCAGGCGATGCGTGTTGCCGAGGGCCGCTACGGCTACGACCGGGTGACGGCGGCCAGCGCCGATGCGGTGCGCGCCGAGCTCGGCCTGGACCGGCCGGCGGTGGAGCAGTTCCTGGCCTGGGTCGGCCGGCTGGCACAGGGCGACCTCGGCGTCTCGCTCGTCACCGGCGAGAGGGTCGTGGTGGAGATCGCCTATCAGCTCGGCCACACGCTGCTGCTGTCGCTGGCCGCGCTGTCGCTCGCGCTGCTCGCGGGACCGGCGCTGGGGCTTTTCGCGGGGCTGCGGCCGGGCGGCGTGCTGGACCAGGCCGGGATGGTCGGTGCCGCGGCGCTGCGCGCGCTGCCGGTCTTCGCGCTCGGCATCGGGCTGATGCTGGTCTTCGGCGTGACGCTGGGCTGGCTGCCGGTCGCCGGCTTCCATGCGACGGAGAACCTGGTGCTTCCGGCGCTGGCGCTCGGGCTCGGCCTGGCGGCGGCCTCGGCGCGGGTGGCGCGGGATGCGACGGTCGCGGCGGTCAACGCGCCCTTCTTCGGCTTCGCCCTGCTGCGCGGCCTGACCCGCGCCCAGGCCGTACGGCAACACGTGCCGCGCAACGCCGCGGTGCCGGTGCTTGCCTATCTCGGCGTCAATCTCGCGCTGCTGGTCGAAGGCGTCGTGGTGGTGGAGAGCCTGTTCGGCTGGCCGGGCATCGGCCATGCCCTGTCGCATGCCATCTCCGCGCGCGACGTGCCGATGCTGCAGGGCACGGCGCTGTCGCTCGGGCTGATCTTCGTGGCGCTGAACGCCTTCACCGATGTGGCGATCCTGGCCGCGGATCCGAGGCGACGCGGATGAGAGGCCTTCGACGGATTGCGGCGCGCGGCCAATCGCCGGCGCGCCTGCTCGGCGCCACGCTGGTTGGGCTGGTCGTGCTGATGGCCATCGCGGGGCCGTTGCTGGTCGATGGCAGCCCGACGCGCCAGGACCTCTCGGCGGTGCTGCAGCCGCCATCGCCCGATGCGCTGCTCGGCCGCGACCAACTCGGGCGGTCTGTGCTGGTGCGGCTGGTGCATGCGGCGCGGCTTTCGGTTTCGCTCGGTGCTGCCACGGTGGTGGCGGCCGCGGTGCCCGGCATCCTGCTCGGCCTGCTCGCCGCCTGGGCCGGCGGCTGGACGGACCGCGTGCTGTCCGGCTTCGGCGATGCGGTGCTCGCCTTGCCGGGGCTGCTGCTGGTGCTGCTGGTCGTGGCGCTGGCGCCGGGCGCCTTCTGGCCGCTGTTCCTCGGGCTGTCGCTGGCGATGTGGGTGGAATGGTTCCGCGTGACGCGCGCCGCCTCCGGCGCGCTGCTCTCCGCGCCGGCAGTGGAGGCCGCGCGGCTGCTCGGCTTCGGGCCCTGGCATGTGCTGCGCCGGCATGTGCTGCCGGAGATGGCGCCGCTGTTCGGCACGCTCGCGGCCTTCGGCTTCGCCGGCGCGGTGATGGCGGTCGGCGCGCTCGGCTTCATCGGCATCGGCCTGCGCCCGCCGACCGCGGAATGGGGCCTGATGATGGTGGAGCTGCTGCCCTATTACGACGAGGCGCCGCTGGCGATGCTGGCGCCGGCCCTGTGCCTGTTCGCGCTGGTGCTCGGCCTGCAATTGCTGGCGGGACGGGATCCACGATGACCACGTCCCTGACCATCGACGATCTGCGCGTCAGCGCCGACGGCGCCGCCCTGCTGCGCGGCGTGTCGATCCGCGTGACGCCCGGCGTGCCGCTGACCATCGTGGGCGAGACCGGCTCGGGCAAGACCCTGGTGGCCGAGGCCGCGATGGGCACGCTGGCGCCGGAGCTCTCCGCCTCCGGCTGGGTCGTGCTCGGTGGCACGGTGTCCGATGCGGGCGACCGCGCCGCGCGGCGGCATCTCTGGGGTCGCGGCATCGCACTGTTGCCGCAGGAACCCTGGCTCGCGCTCGATCCCACCATGCGTGTCCTGCCGCAGGTCGCCGAGGGGCACCGCTTCGTGCGCGGATTGGGCCGGTCGGAGGCCACGGCCTGCGCGCGGGAGGATCTCGCGGCACTCGGCCTGGCGAATGCCGCCACGCGCTTCCCGCACCAGCTTTCCGGCGGCATGGCGCAACGCGTGGCAGTGGCCGCCGCGCGCGCCGGCGGGGCGCCGCTGCTGCTGGCCGATGAGCCGACCAAGGGCCTGGATGCCGCGTTGCGCGACGCCGTCGTCGCCCTGCTGCGCGGCGCGTTGCAGGAGGGCGGATCGCTGCTCTGCATCACCCACGACGTCGCCGTCGCCCGCGCGCTGGGCGGCGAGGTGATGGTCATGCTGGATGGAGAGGTGGTGGAGCGTGGTTCCGCGGAGAAGGTGCTTGATGCGCCGTCGCACGCCTATACGCGGCGTCTGCTGGCGGCCGAGCCGGAGGCCTGGGCCGAGGGCGAGCTTCCGGTGCCGGGCGCCGAGGTGCTGTCCGCCACCGGACTTTCCGCCGAGCGGGGCGGGCGGCGCCTGTTCGAGGCGCTGGACCTGACGGTTGGTGCCGGCGAATGGGTGGCGGTCACCGGCCCAAGCGGCTGCGGCAAGACCACGCTGGGCAATGTCCTGCTCGGCCTGCTGCGGCCCGCAGCGGGCGTGGTGCGCCGCCGCGGCGGCCTGGTGCGCACGCGCTACCAGAAGCTGTACCAGGACCCCGTCGCCACCTTCGCGCCGCGCCTCGCGCTGCGCACCGCCCTGGCCGAGGCGGCGGCGCTGCATGGCGTGGCCTGGTCGCAGTTGGCGGCGATGCTCGACCGGCTGCGCGTGCCGGATGCATTGCTCGACCGCCGGCCGGACCAGGTCTCGGGCGGGGAGCTGCAGCGCATCGCCATCGCGCGCGCCCTGCTGCCGGACCCTGTCTTCCTGTTCGCCGATGAGCCCACCTCGCGCCTCGATCCCATCACCCAGCAGGAGACGATGGCCGCGTTGCAGGAGATCTCGCGCGAGCGCGGGCTGGCCGTGCTGCTGGTGACGCATGATCTCGCGATGGCGCGCAAGGTGGCGGGGCGCCAGGTCACGCTGCGCGGCGCTTGACCCTGCCCCCCGGGGAGGCCCTTGGCCTGATCTCGAATCCCCCGGGGAGGGATGCAAAGAGCCGCTGGTTCAGCCTGGGCTGGCCTCGTAGAGCCGGGCCTGGTTCTCCGCCATCACCTCATCCAGCCGCCGTCCCGGGGTGAAGCCGGCGAGGCCCGGCGGCGCCGAAACGCCCGTGGGCATCCGGGGGCAGGGCTCGCTCGCGCCCAGCACCTGCGTCACCGGGATGCGCGCGGCATAGATCGGCAGGGCGTAATCCGCCTCCTCGTCGCCCACACCCTTGGCGCGCACCTTGCCGCTGGCCTGCTCGATCTCCATCCCCACCACCATCGTCGCCTTCAGCTCCTGCGCCGTGCTCGGGCGCAGCGTGGCGTTGCGGTCGGGGTAGAGGCGGTCGATCATCGCGTCCAGCGCGCGGGCCTTCTCCGCCGGGTCGTCGATGATATGGGCCTGGCCGAAGCACATGGCGGAACGGTAGTCGACCGAATGGTTGAAGCCGCAGCGCGCCAGCACCAGGCTGTCGAGATGCGTGACCGTCAGGCAGACCGGCACGCCGGGCTTCTGCACGCGCAACATCCGGCTGGCGGAGGAGCCGTGCCAATAGAGATGCGTCCCCTCCCGCCAGAAGACCGTCGGCGTGCAATAGGGCGCGCCATCGATGACATAGGCGATGTGGCACAGCAGCGCGGCATCGAGGATGGCATGGACCGAGTCATGGTCGTAGCGCGCCCGTTCATGCAGGCGGCGGACCTTGTTGCGCTCGGTGACGGGGTAGCTGGCGGTATCGGGCATGGCGGGACATCCGGAGGGCTGGCGACGGGGCCAGCAAAGCCCCCATATTGGTCCGGCGAAAGGGCCAATTCTGGCCCACAAGGCTGGACCAATGTGGGCCGCTGATCCCTCCGACCTCATGCTGCTGGGCATCGACCGGGCCAGTCCGGTGCCGGTGCTGCGGCAGCTCTATCTCGGCATCCGGCAATCCATCCTCGATGGGCACCTGCCGCCGGGGGCTCGGCTGCCGCCAAGCCGGGCGCTGGCACAGCGGCTGGGCCTGGCGCGCAACACCGTGGTCGCGGCCTATGAACAACTGATTGCGGAGGGCTTTGCGGAGGGTCGGACCGGCGCCGGCACCGAAGTCTCCCGCACCCTGCCGCAGGCGGTGGAAGCGCCGTCGCGGCCCACCGCCGCGCCGGATGGCCCGATCCCCGGCGATGGCCCCCATGGCACCGCCCCCTTCACCACCGGCCGGGTCGACTGGGATGCGCGCAGCCGCAAGGTCTGGCGTGGCCTGATGCTGCGCCACCTGGATGCCGTCGATGACGGCATGCTCGGCTATGGCGACCCGCGCGGGTCTCCGAAGCTGCGGGAGGCGGTGGCGGCCTATCTGCGCGCCGCCCGCGCGGTGCGCTGCGAAGCGGATCAGGTGGTGGTGACGGCCGGGGCGCAGCAGGCCATCGACCTGGTGCTGCGCGCGGTGCTGCGGCCGGACGATGCGGTGTGGATGGAGGATCCGGGCTACCCGGCGGTGCGGGCGGCGATGGTCGCGGCCGGGGCGGCGGTGGCCTCCGTGCCGGTGGATGGGCAGGGGCTGGATGTGGCGGCGGGGGTGGCGGCGGCACCCCAGGCGCGGCTCGCCTATGTCACCCCCTCCTCGCAATATCCGCTGGGCGTGGTGCTTTCCATGGCGCGGCGGCTGGAGTTACTGGCCTGGGCACGGCGCGCCGGCGCCTGGGTGCTGGAGGATGACTACGACAGCGAGTTCCGCTACGCCGGCCGCCCGCTGGCCGCCCTGCAGGGCATCGATGAGGCCGGCCGCGTCATCTATGTCGGCAGCTTCAGCAAGGTGCTGTTTCCCGGCCTGCGGCTGGGCTACGCGGTGCTGCCGCCCGGGCTGCGGGACGCCGTGCTGACGGCCCGGCTGCGCAGCGACTGGCATCCGCCGACCCTGGCGGAGGGCGTGGTGGCGGATTTCCTGGCGGAAGGCCATTTCGCCCAGCATCTGCGCCGCATGCGCCTGAACTATCGCGCGGCCCGCGATGCGCTGGCGGCAGCGCTGCGGGACCGCCTGGGCGATGTGCTGGAGGTGGCGGTGCCGGAGCAGGGGCTGAAGCTGCTGGCGCGGCCGAAGGATGGCCGGTGCGACCTGGCGATGGCGGCGGCGGCGGCCCGGCGCGGGCTGACGCTGCGCGCGGTCAGCCCGATGTACCGCGCGGCGGCCCCGCAACCGGCGCTGATGCTGGGCTTCTCGGGCCACAGCCCGGGCGCGCTGCGCTGGGCGGTGGAGGAACTGGCGCTGGCCCTGGCGGGCTGAAGCGTCGCGAGAGGCGTCGCCTATGGTCCCCAGAGGCATGATCGTCGTGTCGCCGTCCGCGGATATTGGATAGCGTTGCCTCGCCGCGGGAAGAGCGCGGCCAAGCAGGGGGGGTCGTCGCGCGGACCGGTGGCGGCGCGGGAGGCGAGGATGGTCGGGGGGATGCGAGCGCGCATGAGGCCTGAGCGGCACCCGGACCGGTCAAGTGGCCGGCCCGCGGGGATCAGGTTGAAGATCCCGGCAACCCGACCCTGCGCCCAAGCCCGCGAAGGCTTGGCACGAAGCGCGGCCTCAGCTCATGCTCGCCGTGACGCCGCCATCGACGAAGATCAACTGCCCCGAGATGAAGTCGGACGCCTCCGACGCCAGGAACACCGCCGTGCCGGCAATCTCCTCCGGCTGCGCATAGCGCCCGGCGGGGCAGCGGCGCTGCACCATGGCGAGCCATTCCGGATTGGCCAGCAGCGGCTTGTTCATGTCCGTGTCGAACCAGCCCGGCCCGATCGCATTGCACTGGATGTTCCACGGCCCGAGTTCCACCGCCAGCGCGCGGATGAACATCTTCAACCCGCCCTTGGCCGAGGCATAGGGCGTGATGGTGGCGCGGCCGAGGTCGCTGGCCAGGCTGCCGGTGGCGATCACCTTGCCGCGGCGCCGTTCCTTCATGCCTGGCACGATCAGCCGGGACAGCCGCCACAGCGCGGTCAGATGCGTGTCGATCACGCTGTGCCAGCCGGCCTCCGTGGTTTCCTCGATCGGGGCGCGGTGCTGGTTGCCGGCGTTGTGCAGCAAGATGTCGATCGGGCCGAGGCCGGCCACCGCCGCCTCCACCGCCTTGCCGTCGGTCACATCGAAGGCGCTGACGCGGCAGGCGAGGCCATCCGCCCGCATCGCCTCCGCCTGCGCCTCCAGCGCCGTCTTGTCGCGGCCGTTCAGGATGACCTCGGCCCCGGCCTCCGCCAGCCCGCGCGACATGGCCGCACCCAGGCCGCGCGAGGCGCCGGTGACCAGGGCGACGCGCCCCGTCAGGTCGAATTTGCGCAGATGTGCCTGGTTCATGTGCGTTTTCCCCATTGATTTTCGTTTAGATTGCAACCGGTCGGCCGCTTGCGAAGGCTGATGATGGAAGGATACCGACGGCCATGCTCATCCCAACAGACTACGCCGCCGGCTTCGCCGAGGCACGCAAGCACGATCCGCAGATGGCGGAAACCTACCTCCGCTTCATCACCGAGGGCGATCCGCTGGCCGATGCCGCCCTGGCCTCGCTCAAGCCCGGTGAGGAAAAACTCTGGATCCAGCGGGGCATCGAGGAGGGCGGCGCCGCCCTGGCCGATGCGCCGGAGCCGATGCGCGCCCTGTTCGCGGAGATCGAGCGCGTGCCGGACTGGTACGATCCGGAGGCCACGCGTGCCGGCAGCCATGCCTTCCACGCCAATCTGGAACTGCTGCTCGGCGCCTTCGTCGGGGCTGTGCTGGTCGAGGGCTTCGCTACGATGATCAGCAAGTCCTTCGCCATCACCGGGCGGGTGACGGATACGGGCGTGTCGCGCATGCACCAGAACAACCGCCACCTGGTCGAGATCTTCATGCCGGGCGGGCTGGACCGGCAGGCGGAGGGCTGGAGGCTTTCCGTCCGCATCCGGATGATCCATGCGCGGGTGCGCCAGATGCTGAACCGCTCGGAGGAATGGGACAAGGCCGCCTGGGGCGTGCCGCTCAGCGGGTCCCACATCGCCTTCGCCGCCTCCGCCTTCTCCGGCCAGTTGCTGATGCGCGGCAAGCAGCTTGGCCTGCGGATGACGCAGGAGGAGGTCGACAGCTTCATGCACACCTGGCGCTATTCCGGCCATCTGATGGGCGTGCCGCTGGAGATGCAGGCGGTGACCGCCGAGGACGCGCAGCGCCTCGTCCGGATCGGGCGGATGTGCGAGCCGCCGCCGACGATGGAGGCGATCCTGGTGGCCAATGGCCTGATCAACTCGGCCGCCCTCGTCGCCGGGATCACGGACCCCGACAAGCGGCGCAAGCTGGCGCAATACGTCTATCGCGTCTCGCGTGCCCTGCTCGGCGATGAGATCTCGGACCAGCTCAATTTCCCGAAGCTCTCGACCTTCGGGGTGCTGCCCTTCTTCCGGCTCCGTGCCCGCACGGATCGGCTGATGCGGAAGTGGGTGCCAGGGCGGGAAGGCCGCCGACGTGCCGAGCAATACAGCCACATGCTGGGCATGTCCTACGACGACAAGGGGCCCATCAGCTACCGCCTTCCCGCCAAGCTGCATGCGGAGACGGACCGGCCGGACTGATCCGGGCCGGTCTGCCCCATGTCATATCAACGGTCGATTCCATCGACCGTTGATATGTCTTTCCAGGCTTTCAGGCGGCGGCGCGGATCGCGGCGGCCTTCACGTCCTCGCTGACGGCACCCGCAAAAGTCTCGAAGTTCTGCTCGAACAGGGAGACGAGCTGCTTAGCCTGCTTGTCATAGGCCGCCTTGTCCGCCCAGCTGTTGCGCGGGTTCAGCACGTCGGCGGGGATGCCCGGCACCGCCTTCGGGATCGACAGGCCGAAGAAGGGATCGGTCTCGAACTCCACCTTGGCCAGCGAACCGTCCAGCGCGGCGCGCAGCAGCGCGCGGGTGTGCTGGATGGACATGCGCTTGCCGGTGCCATAGGCGCCACCGGTCCAGCCGGTGTTCACCAGCCACACCTCGGCGCCATCCTTGGCGATGCGTTCCGCCAGCATCTTGCCATAGACTTCCGGATGGCGCGGCAGGAAGGGGGCGCCGAAGCAGGTGGAGAAGGTGGCCTGCGGCTCCTTGCCCAGGCCCTTTTCCGTCCCCGCCACGCGCGCGGTGTAGCCGGACAGGAAGTGGTACATGGCCTGCGCCGCGGTCAGCTTGGCGATCGGCGGCAGCACGCCGAAGGCATCCGCCGTCAGCATCACCACGTTCTTCGGCTTGCCCGCCTGGCCGCCGGGCACCGTGTTCGGGATGAACTCGATCGGGTAGCAGGACCGGGTGTTCTCGGTCAGGCCGTTATCCTCAAGGTCGAGGCTGCCGTAGTCGTCGCCGACCACATTCTCCAGCACCGCGCCGAAGCGGTGGCTCGCGTCCCAGATCTGCGGCTCGGCCTCGCGGGACAGCTTGATGACCTTGGCGTAGCAGCCGCCCTCGAAGTTGAAGACGCCGGTCTCGCTCCAGCCATGCTCGTCATCGCCGATGAGCTGGCGCTCGGGGTCGGAGGAGAGCGTGGTCTTGCCGGTGCCGGACAGGCCGAAGAACAGCGCGGTGTCGCCATCCTTGCCGAGGTTGGCGGAGCAGTGCATCGGCAGCACGCCGCGATCCGGCAGGATCCAGTTCATCACGGTGAAGATCGACTTCTTGATCTCGCCCGCATAGCTGGTGCCGGCGATGCAGATGGTGCGCGCGGCGAAGGACAGCGCGATCAGCGTGCTGGTGCGGCAGCCATCGACGGCCGGGTCGGCCTCATATTCCGGGGCGTGCAGGATGGTGTAGTCCGGCTTGAAGTCGGCCAGCTCCTCACGCGCCGGGCGGATGAACATGTTGCGCGCGAACAGCGCGTGCCAGGCGTTCGTCGTCACCAGCCGCACCTTGATGCGATGCGCGGGGTCGGCGCCGGCATAGAGGTCCTGGGTGAACAGCTCCGGCTTCTCGCCGAGCCAGGTCCGGACCTTCGCCGTGAAGGCCGAGAACTTCTCAGGCGCCAGCGGGCGGTTGATCTTGCCCCACCAGACGGCGTCATGCACCTCCGGATCGTCCACCACGAACTTGTCCTGCACGGAACGCCCGGTGTGCTGGCCGGTCACCGCCATGAAGGCACCATCCGCCGAAAGCCGCCCCTCGCCCCGGCGCAGCGCATGGGCATAGAGGCCCGGCGCGGTCAGGTTGGCGTGGACAGTCGCCGAGCCGGCAACGCCGGTCCCGGACAGGGCGGATATTTCGGATGTCATCGCAAGCCTCCAAAAGGGCGCAGCGGGCACCGAACGCGCCAGCCGCACCGCGCGTCCCATCTGGGCGCCCAGCGCGGCCAAATTAGGGCGGGTAAGCTGTCACAATCAATGCGAACCGCTTGGTTACTTTATGCCGCCAGCCGCGCGCGACCCTCCCGCGTCGCCTGGACCAGCCCCATGCGCACCCCGGCGGAGTCGGAAACTGGCGCGGGCCAGGGCAGATAGGCGGTGCAATCGCCCGCGGCGAGGTCACAACCATCCGGATCGACGCCCGTCATGCGCCAATCGCCGGCTGGGCGGCCCAGAAGACCGGTGGCGATGGCAGCCAGTGCATCCGCATGGTCGCTGTTCACATGATCGAGAATTCCTGCCTCGGCCTGTGCCAGCGCCGTCACGGCGGCCGGATCGGGCCGCAACTCGGCCTGCCGCAACCGCGTGGCGCGGGCGAATCCCGCCACCAGCAGCCCGGCGGCGGGGCGGATCCGCCACAGGTGGAAGTCGCCGAAATCGGCATAGAGCGCGGCATAGGGGTGGCGCGCCAGGAAGCGCGGCTTGAGCCCGTCCGGCGCCAGCTCCGCCAGGCCGGTCACGCTGAGGCGGGGCGCGGTCTGGGGATTGGCCTCCTCCGCCAGGCCCTGCACCAGCAGGGCGCAGCGTGGCTCCGCCTTCAGGTGGCGGGTGTGTTCGGACAGGTCGGAGAGCAGCAGCAGGATGGTCAGGTCCGGCAGCACCGCATGGGTCACCAGGCTGGCGAAGGGCTGGCCCTCCGTCACCGTGGCCAGGGTGGCGGAAGCGGCGCCGCGCAACAGCTTGCGGGCGGCAAATCCGTGATCGATATCCGCCATCCTCGTCACCACCTCCCATGCTGACCCGGCTTTGCCACAATTACCCGTTACAGTGACGAAGGCGCCCATACAGCCGCCCGAGGAGTCCCGAACTGTGCCGCACACCATCGCCCTGGTGGATGACGACCGCAACATCCTGACCAGCGTCTCCATGACCCTGGAGCAGGAAGGCTTCATCGTGCGCACCTATACCGACGGGGAAAGCGCCCTGCAGGGGTTGATGGCCCGGCCGGCGGACCTCGCGGTGCTCGATGTGAAGATGCCGCGCATGGATGGGATGGAGCTGCTGCAGAGGCTGCGCCAGCGCAGCGCCATGCCGGTGATCTTCCTGACCAGCAAGGATGACGAGCTGGATGAGCTGATGGGTCTGCGGCTCGGCGCCGATGACTACATCACCAAGCCCTTCAGCCAGCGCCTGCTGCTGGAACGCATCCGCGCCTTGCTGCGCCGCAATGAAGCCGGCCGCGCCGAGGGCAGCGGCACCCCCGCCGGCGGCATCATCGCCCGCGGCGATCTGATGCTGGACGAGACGAAGCACACCTGCATGTGGAAGGGAAAGCAGGTGCAGTTGACGGTCACCGAATTCCTGCTGGTGAAGGCGCTGGCCGTGCGGCCCGGCATGGTGAAGAACCGCGATCAGTTGATCGACGGCGCCTATGGCGAGAACATCTATGTCGATGACCGCACCATCGACAGCCATGTGAAGCGCGTGCGCAAGAAGTTCCGCCAGGTGGACGACGACTTCCAGCAGATCGAGACGCTGTACGGGCTGGGATATCGCTACAAGGAGGCGTGATGCCGCGGGGCGTTCATCAGCCGAGGAAGCGGGCGTCCCGCTCGGTCTCGATCTCCTGATAGGCTGCCTTCACCGCCACCTTGCCATGCAGGCGTTCCAGCCGTCGGACAGTGAAGTGGCCTTCCGCGATGCCGCGGAAATGCTCGAGGAAGGCGATATTCACCGCGGCGCCGGCCGCCGCGCCGATCACCGGCGCCGCCTGGGCCGAGAGCTTCAGCGCCACCGGCCCGCCGAAGCGCGCGGCGATGGTGCCGAGGAAACCCGGCAGCAAGGCCCCGGCCATGCCTTTGCCGACAGCGCCCTTCAGCGCCTCCGCCAAGGCCAGGCGCACGGCGAAATAGCCGGATTCGGCGGCGTCATCCCGGCTGTCCCGCCCGCCGAGGGCGAAAACCTTCAGGCATTCGGCGGCGATCAGCGGGTCGCCGAGCGTTTCGCCATTGGCTTCCGCCACCGCGGCGATCTGGCGCAGCAGCAGGGTGGTGGAGACCGGCAGTTCCACCAGCGTCCCCGGCAGGCCGAAGGCGCCACCCGCCGCGCCGGCCGCCGCCGCCAGGCCCCGGTGGAACCAGGCCGCCGGCAGCGGCGTGGGATTGGCCGAGGGTTGCGCCCGCAGCGCCGCCTGCATGGCGGAGGACAAGGCGCGCTTCACCGCGCCGTCCAGCATCGATTGCGCCGCGCCAGGCAGCCGGTTCTTCAGCGCCTCGATCGGCGTGCCGAGGGCGGCCGAGAAGCGCGCGGCGAGGGACACATCCTCCAGCTTCGCCACGGCGCGCGCCAGCTCGGCACGGGCCTCGGCGGGCAGGATATCCGGGGGCGGGGGAGCGAGGGTGATGGACATGGAGGGGATATGGGGTGTCAGGCGCGCGGTTCGGTATGGGCGCGTAGCCAAATTGCGAAGTCACCCTCGGACATTTCGCCAGTTGCGACTGACAACATGGTGAGGACGCAGTTTGCATCGTCGGCGGTCAGGTCGAAGCCGTTCAACCCGAGGAAGGTCTCGACCGCCACGAACGCCGTGCGCTTGTTGCCATCGATGAAGGGATGGTTGCGCGCGATGCCGCAACCCAGCGCCGCGGCCAGGGCGGGAAGGTCCGCGGCTTCATAGGCGGCCAGGTTCAACGGCCGCGCCAACGCGCTTTCAAGCAGCCCGCGATCCCGCAGGCCTTCGCCACCGCCATGTTCGGAAATCTGTTCCTCGTGGATCGCCAGCGCCACATCGATGGTGATCCAGGTGATCTCCGCCATCACCTGGCCCCCATCACTTGGCGAGTTCGCGCAGGACCGCGCGCCGGCGGCGCATCACCGCGCGGGCTTCTTCCATCTGTCGTTCGAATTCCGGGTCGGCACGCTTCAGGCGAATGCCGTCCGGGCTGTCCACCATGTGCAGCGTGTCGCCCTCCCGAAGGTCGAGCTTCGAGAGCACGTCCTTCGGCAGGACGACGCCAACCGAATTGCCGATCGCCCGCAGCTTGAGGGTTGCCATGCATGCCTCCATCGTCCGCCGGAACGACCGGCGTGTCAACAGAAGTTATAACTGTTAGCTTCCCTAACGTCCAACCCTTATTGCATTTTGCCCTACAGGATGAACTTCGACAGATCCGCATTCCCCGCCAGCGGCGCCACGCGGGTCCGGACCAGCTCCGCATCCACCGAGATGCTCTCCCCACCCCGGTCGGAGGCGGTGAAGGAGATCTCGTCCAGCAGCCGCTCCATCACCGTGGCCAGCCGCCGCGCGCCGATGTTTTCGACCGTCGCGTTGATCTCGGCGGCGAGGTCCGCGATGGCATCCGTCGCACCCTCGGTGATGTCGAGCGTGACGCCCTCCGTCCCCAGCAGCGCGATATACTGCTTCACCAGCGAATGCTCCGGCTCCGTCAGGATCCGCCGGAAGTCCTCCCGCGTCAGGGCCGACAATTCCACGCGGATCGGCAGGCGGCCCTGCAGCTCGGGCAGCAGGTCAGAAGGCTTCGCCTGGTGGAAGGCGCCGGAGGTGATGAACAGGATGTGGTCGGTCTTCACCGGGCCATGCTTGGTGGTGACGGTGGTGCCCTCGATCAGCGGCAGCAGGTCGCGCTGCACGCCCTCGCGGGACACGTCGCCGCCGCGCACGCCGCCCTCGCCGGTGCGGGCACAGACCTTGTCGATCTCGTCGATGAAGACGATGCCGTTGTTCTCGGCGTTGGAGATCGCCTCGCGGTTCAGCGCCTCCTGGTCCAGCAGCTTGTCGGCCTCGTCCTTGATCAGGTGCTGGCGCGCCTCCGCCACCTGCATCTTGCGCGGCTTCGTCCGCCCGCCGAACATCTTGCCCAGCATTTCCTGCATGTTGCCCATCTGCGGGGGCATGCCGGGCATGTCCATCATGCCGATGGCGGCGGGCTGCTCGGCCACCTGCACCTCGATCTCGCGGGTCTCCAGCGTTTCCTCGCGCAGCATGCGGCGGAATTTCTGGCGGGTTTCGCCGGCGGCACCTTCGCCCACCAGCGCGGTCACCAGCCGTTCCTCGGCGGCGAGCTCCGCCTTCGCCTGCACGGCCTTGCGGGACTGGTCGCGGGTCTGGGTGATGCTGACCTCGATCAGATCCCGGATAATGCTTTCGACGTCGCGGCCGACATAGCCGACCTCGGTGAACTTCGTGGCCTCCACCTTCAGGAAGGGCGCATTGGCCAGGCGCGCCAGGCGACGGGCGATCTCCGTCTTGCCGCAGCCGGTCGGGCCGATCATCAGGATGTTCTTCGGCACCACCTCTTCCCGCAGGCCAGCGGGAAGCTGCTGGCGGCGCCAGCGGTTGCGCAGCGCGATGGCCACGGCGCGCTTGGCGTCGTTCTGGCCGACGATGTGGCGGTCCAGCTCCGAGACGATTTCCCGCGGGGAGAGATTGACGGTCTCGGTCACGACTGGATGGTCTCCATGACGATATTGCCGTTGGTATAGACACAGATGCCGGCGGCGATCGCCATGGACCGCCGCGCGATCTCCTCGGCCGAGAGCCCATCCACCGGCAGCAGCGCACGCGCCGCGGCGAGGGCGAAATTGCCGCCGGAGCCGATGCCGATGACGGCGTCCTCCGGCTCCAGCACATCGCCCTGGCCGGTCAGCAGCAGGCTGCGCTTGCCGTCGGCCACCGCCAGCAGCGCCTCCAGCCGCCGCAGGTAGCGGTCCGTGCGCCAGTCCTTGGCGAGCTCGACGCAGGCGCGCTCCAGCTGGTCCGGGAAGCGCTCCAGCTTGGCTTCGAGCCGTTCGAGCAGGGTGAAGGCATCCGCCGTGGCGCCGGCGAAGCCGGCCAGGACCTTGCCCTGGGCGATACGGCGGACCTTGCGGGCATTGCCCTTGACCACGGTCTGGCCGAGCGAGACCTGGCCGTCGCCGGCCATGGCCACATGCCCGTCCTTGCGGACGCAGAGGATGGTGGTGCCGTGCCAGCCGAGGGGGTCGTGGCTGGAGGAGGGGGGTGCGTGTGTCGCGTGCATCACGCCCAGATGGCGCGGGGCGTGGCCCGCGGCAAGCGGGGGGCGACCAGCGCCTGTTGCATCCCTGCCCTGGCAGCCACCGCCGAAGACGTGGACCCGGCGCGCCCTATCGGGTAGTGCAACGCCCATGACGCGCCAAGCCACCCTCGCCCGCGCCACCTCGGAAACCGACATCCGCCTGACGCTGGACCTGGATGGCCGCGGCAGCGCCGATGTCGCGACCGGGGTCGGCTTCTTCGACCACATGCTGACCGCCCTCGCGCGGCACGGGCTGCTGGACCTGACGGTGGCGGCCAAGGGCGACCTGCATATCGACGACCACCACACGGTGGAGGATGTGGGCATCGTGCTCGGCCAGGCGCTGCGCCAGGCCCTGGGCGACAAGCGCGGCATCCGGCGCTACGGCCAGTGCCTGCTGCCGATGGACGAAGCCCTGGCCGAGGCCGCGATCGACATTTCGGGGCGACCCTTTCTGGCCTGGTCCGTACCCTTCCAGCGTCCCAAGATCGGAACCTTCGACACCGAGCTGGTCGAGGAATTCTTTCGCGCCTTCGCCTTCAACGCCGGCATCACCCTGCATGTGACGTTGAAAGCCGGCAGCAACGCACACCATGTGGCAGAAGCCTGCTTCAAGGCCGTCGCCCGCGCCCTGCGGATGGCGGTGGAGCCGGACCCGCGCGCGGCGGGCGTGATCCCATCCACCAAGGGCTCCCTGGAGGGCTGAGATGAGGCTCTTCACCGTCCACGCCGAAGCGCCCCCGCCGCCTGGGCCGGAGGGCTGGCCCGAGCCGAAGTCGCGCCCGCCGGTCCTGGTCAAGGAAGGCTTTTCGTTCTGGGCCGCCGTGCTGGGGCCGATCTGGCTCCTCGCCAACCGCTTGTGGTGGGAGGCGCTGGCGATGCTCGCGCTGGTCATCGCCGCCGGGCTTCTGCTGCCGGAGGCCTGGGCCAGCGTTGTCATTCCCGCCTTGCATGTCCTCGCCGGTTTCGAGGCGCGGGACCGGCTGCGCGCCCGCCTTGCGCGGCGCGGCCAGCCGATGGCCGCCGTGGTCGCGGCGCCGGATCGGGAGATCGCCTGGTTCCGGCTGATGCAGCAGCGACCGGACCTGGTGCGGACCGCGCCATGAAGATTGCCATCATCGATCCCGGCTCCGGCAACCTCGCCTCCGTCCAGCGGGCGCTGGAACGGGTGGTGGCCGAATCCGGCCTCCCCGCCGAAATCACCGTCACCACCGAGGCGGCCGATGTGCGCGCTGCCGACCGCATCCTGCTGCCCGGCCAGGGCGCCTTCGCCGCCTGCCGGCGCGGGCTGGATGCGCTGCCCGGCATGGTCGCGGCGCTGGAGGATTCGGTGCTTGGCGCACGCAAACCGTTCCTCGGCATCTGCGTCGGCATGCAGCTGATGGCGGAGCGCGGGCTGGAACATGGCGTGACGCCAGGCCTCGGCTGGATCGCCGGGGAGATCGCGCCGATGGACCCGCGCGATGCCGCCGGCGCCGCCTTGCCGCTGCCGCAGATGGGCTGGAATGGCCTGACGCTGCACCAGCCGGCGCATCCGCTGCTGGCCGGCATCGCCCCGGGCGCGCATGCCTATTTCGTGCATTCCTACGCCCTGTCGGGCGGCGATCCGGCGCAGCTTCTGGCCAGCACCGATTACGGCGGCCCGGTCGCGGCGATCGTCGGGCGGGACAACCTGGCCGGCACGCAGTTCCATGTGGAGAAAAGCAGCCTGGTCGGGCTGCGCATCCTGTCCAACTTCCTGACCTGGCAGCCATGAGCAGCCTGCGCGCCGGCACGCATGAGATGGTGGTGGAGGTCGTGACCTCCCTGAACCCGCATGACCTCGCCGATCTCTGCGAGGCGACCAATGCCGCGATCATCGAGGGTGGCGGCTTCGGCTGGGTGCAGAGCCAGGACCGCGCCGCCCTGGCGCGGCATTTCCGCGGCGTGCTGCTGGTGCCGGACCGCACCCTGTTCATCGCCCGGCTGGACGGGATCGTCGTCGGCAGCGCCCAGCTTCTGCGCCCGCCCCGCAACAACGAGGCCCAGGCCTTCGCCGCGCAGCTCACCCACGCCTATATCGCCCCCTATGCGCGGGGCCATGGGTTGGCGCGCAAGCTGGTGCACCGGGTGGAGGAATATGCCGCCGGCACCGGGCTGCGCGTGCTCAACCTGGATGTGCGGGAAACCCAGGAAAGCGCCATCGCGCTGTTCGAGGCGCTGGGCTACACGCGCTGGGGCACCCACCCCGCCTATGCGCGGGTCGATGGCCGCACGGTCGCGGGGCATTTCTACCACAAGCTGCTGGAGCCGGGGCGTGGCCGGTCCACGGACAGCCTGATCGGCGCGCGCTGAAGGACGACACCATGGCATTGACGTTGTATCCGGCCATCGACCTGAAAGCCGGGCAGGTGGTGCGGCTGAAGCGCGGCGACATGGCGCAGGCCACCGTCTACAACGCCGACCCGGCGGCGCAGGCCGCCGATTTCGCCCGCGCCGGCTTCGCCTGGGTGCATGTGGTGGATCTCGACGGCGCCTTCGCCGGCCGCCCGGCCAATGCGGCGGCGGTGAAGGCCATCATCGCGGCGGTGCCGGGGCTTTCGGTGCAGCTTGGCGGCGGGATCCGCGACATGGAAACCGCCGAGGCCTGGCTGGCGGCCGGCGTCACCCGCATCATCCTGGGCTCGGCGGCGGTGAAGGACCCGGATTTCGCGCGGGCTGCCTGCCGTGCCTTTCCGGGTCGCGTGGCGCTGGGCATCGATGCGCGGGATGGCTTCGTCGCGACCGAAGGCTGGGCCGAGACCAGCGGCACCACGGCAACCGACCTCGCCACCGGCTTTGCCGAGAGCGGCGCGGCGGCGATCATCTACACCGACATCGCGCGGGACGGGATGCTGACCGGTGTGAACGTGGAAGCCACCGCGGCGCTGGCGCGGGCCGTGCCGATCCCGGTGATCGCCTCGGGTGGCGTGGCCTCCACGGACGACATCGTGGCGCTGAAGGCGGATGGCGTGGTGGCCGGCGCCATCCTGGGGCGCGCGCTGTATGACGGCCGGGTGGACCCGGTGGCGGCGCTGCGGCTGGCGGCGTAGCGCCTGAGGCACAGCCGCCGGGCCGACCGCGCCTCAGGCGGCGCGGATGTCGCTGAGGAAGGTGTCCACCTTGCCGCGCAGGATTTCAGCCTGGCGCGCCAGATCGGCCGAGGCCGAGCGCACATCCCCGGCAGCGGCCCCCGTGCGTGCCGCATCCTCCGACACGCCCGTCGCATGGTGCGCTGCCTGCTGCGTCCCGCTCGCCGCCTCCGCCACCGCCTGACCGATCTCCGCCGTCGCCTGCGCCTGCTGCGAGGCCGTCTCCGCCACCTGCGCCGTCGTCGCGTTCAGCGTCTCAATCGTCCGCGCGATCGCCCGCACCACATCCACCGTCCGCGTCGTCTCCGTCTGCATCGCGCCGATCTGCGCCCCGATCTCCTCCGTCGCCTTCGCCGTCTGCGCCGCCAGCTGCTTCACCTCCGACGCCACCACCGCGAAGCCCTTCCCGGCCTCCCCGGCCCGCGCCGCCTCGATCGTCGCATTCAGCGCCAGCAGGTTCGTCTGCCCCGCGATATCGCCGATCAGCCGCACCACATCCCCGATCCGCGACGCCGCCTCCGACAGCCCGCGCACCGTCGCATCCGTGGCCTCCGCCGCTTCCGTCGCCTCCCGCGCCGCCCGCGCCGAGGCCTCGATCTGCCGCACGACTTCGGAGATGGACGCCGAAAGCTCCTCCGTCGCCGCCGCCACATTGCCCACATTCGTGCTCGCCAGCGCCGAGGCATCCGCCACCGCCGTGGCCCGCGCCGCACCGCTTTCCGCCGTCGAGGCCATCGAGGCCGCCGTCGCATCCAGCTCCGTCGCCGCCGAGGCCACCGTCCGCAGCACGCCGGCCGTCTCCGCCTCGAAGCCGTGCAGCAGCGTCTCCATCTGGCCGGCGCGCGCCAGCCGGGCCTGCTGTTCCCGGGCCTGGGCGGCTTCCAGCGCCACCCGTTCCAGCGAGGACTGGCGCAGCTGCTCGATCGCGCCCGCCATCTCCCCCAGCTCGTCGCTGCGGTCGCGGCCAGGGACATCCAGCGTCAGCTCGCCGCCGCCAATCCGACCCACCACCCCGGTCAGCGCCCCCAGCGGGGTCAGCACGCGGCGCAGCAACACCACAAGACAGCCGAGAAGCAGGCCGAGCGTCGCCGACATGACCAGGGCCGAGAACAGCACCTCGCGCCAATGCAGGTCGCTATTCGCCTCGCCGGCTTCCAGCGCCACCTCCAGCGCCGCGTCCCGCATGTTCAGCAGGTCGGCCAAGGCCGCCACTGAGAAGGGGCGGAATGTGGCGACGTTGGTGCTCCAGGGCGTTGTCGGATTGCCGAGGCGGGTGCCCGCCTCCTCGATCAGCCGGTACCAGCCGGGCTCCGACCGGGCGACATAGCTCTGGCGCTGCGCCTCCAGGGCCTCCAGCAGCCTGGGTGTCGCCAGGGCTTCGGACAGGCGCGCGATGTTGGCGAAGGATTCCTGCATCCGGCCTGTCAGCACCTGGGCCGCCGCAAAGGTCTCCAGGCGCACCGGCTGGCCGCCGAGCCAGGAGGTGATGAACAGGGCGCGGCGACCAGCCTGGTCGCGCAGATTGGCGGCGTGGATCGCCACCTCCGCACGCACCGCCAGGCCGGGCGCCTGGGCCGCCAGTGCCTTGCCGATGGAAAGCGCCAGGGCACTCAGCTCGTTGCCGATGGAGGCCCGGGCCGCGGTCAGATCGCGCAGGATAGCGGGATCGCGGGCTTCGATGGGCGCGGGGACCGCGGCGGTGACCCGGCGGAGCAGGTCGGTGGCGATGGATTGCGTGCGCTGCAGCGCCGCCGTGTCGAAGCCGGCGGCGCGCGCGCTGCCGGTCGCGGCCTCAAGCTGCCGGATCGCGGTGGCGTGTCCCTCCTGCAACTCGGTCAGATTGGGGCGCGCCTGGACCAGCGCGGCGCTGAGCCGGCCGGACTGCACGGCGTAGGCGGCCTGGGCCCGAAGCACGTCGTTGATGGTGCGGGTGGCGAGGATGGCGCCATCCGCGCGCCGCGCGTCCCGCCAGGCCTCATTCGCGATCCAGCCGGATAGCAGGAGGCCCGGCAGCGCGATCATGGCGAAGCCGAGCAGGAAGATGGTGCGGATACGCATAATTTGCGTGCCTTGTTCTGGGTTGTCCCATTATCCCCCAGATGTCTTTTTATCTTCCTAACATCACAAAATCGCGATCTCGCGTTCCGCCGCTGTACGAACCATCGCCTCAGGCTGCGCGGATATCGCTGAGGAAGATGTCCACCTTGCCGCGCAGGATTTCAGCCTGACGCGCCAGGTCGGCCGAGGCCGAGCGCACATCGCCCGCGGCCGCCCCCGTGCGCGCCGCATCCTCCGACACGCCCGTCGCATGGTGCGCGGCCTGCTGCGTCCCGCTCGCCGCCTCCGCCACCGCCTGACCGATCTCCGCCGTCGCCTGCGCCTGCTGCGATGCCGTCTCCGCCACCTGCGCCGTCGTCGCGTTCAGCGTCTCGATCGTCCGTGCGATCGCCCGCACCACATCCACCGTCCGCGTCGTCTCCGTCTGCATCGCACCGATCTGCGCCCCGATCTCCTCCGTCGCCTTCGCCGTCTGCGCCGCCAACTGCTTCACCTCCGACGCCACCACCGCGAAGCCCTTCCCGGCCTCCCCGGCCCGCGCCGCCTCGATCGTCGCATTCAGCGCCAGCAGGTTCGTCTGCCCCGCGATATCGCCGATCAGCCGCACCACATCCCCGATCCGCGACGCCGCCTCCGACAGTCCGCGCACCGTCGCATCCGTGGCCTCCGCCGCTTCCGTCGCCTCCCGCGCCGCCCGCGCCGAGGCCTCGATCTGCCGCACGACTTCGGAGATGGAAGCCGAAAGCTCCTCCGTCGCCGCCGCCACATTGCCCACATTCGTGCTCGCCAGCGCCGAGGCATCCGCCACCGCCGTCGCGCGCGCCGCACCGCTTTCCGCCGTCGAGGCCATCGAGGCCGCCGTCGCATCCAGCTCCGTCGCCGCCGAGGCCACCGTCCGCAGCACCCCGGCCGTCTCCGCCTCGAAGCCGTGCAGCAGCGTCTCCACCTGGCCGGCGCGCGCCAGCCGGGCCTGCTGTTCCCGCGCCTGGGCGACTTCCAGCGCCACCCGCTCCAGCGAGGACTGGCGCAGCTGCTCGATCGCGCCCGCCATCTCCCCCAGCTCGTCGCTGCGGTCGCGGCCGGGAACATCCAGCGTCAGCTCACCGCCGCCAATCCGACCCACCACCCCGGTCAGCGCCCCCAGCGGGGCCACGACGCGTCGCAGCAGGGTGGTCAGCGCCGCCGCCACCAGGAGAAGGGTGACCAGCACCATGGCGGAGGTCACCACCAGGGTACGGCGGTTGGAGGCCCCTTCCTCCGCAGCGCGCGCAAGCGCCTGGTCCAGCGCCGCGTCCCGCATCTCAAGAATGCGGGCCAAGGCGGGGATGGTGTAGGCGTTGAAGGCGGCTGAATCCTGCGGCCAGACAGGCGCGACCCCACCCAGCCCGACCCGTGCCGCCGCGAGATTGGCGCGCCAATAGGGATCGGCCTCACGGACGAAGCCCTGCTGCAGCCGCCCCAGCGCCTGCTGCAAGGCGGGGATGGCGGCGGCTTCGGTCATCCGCTCGATATTGGCCATGGCCTCGGCGATGCGACCGCTGGCCTCGTCCAGTGGACGCAGGGCTTCCGCGGTGACCGGCGCACCTGCCAGCATGGGCGCGATGCCCAAGGCGCGCCGTCCCGCCATTTCCCGAAGTGACATGACCTGGGTCGCCATCTCGGTAAATGCGGCAATGTCCGGTGCCAGACGGCCGATTTCGCGGGCCGCGGCCGAGCCGATCCCCGACAGGCGATTGCCGACCTCCGCCCGGCGGGCCAGGAGTTCCCGCATGTCGCCCGGGTCGCGCTGCGCCGGCGGCCGGGTTGCGGCCTGCCGTGCCCGCTGCAACAACGCCTCCAGCGTCTGTGCAGCGGCCCGAGGCCCCTCCGCGTCGAATCCCGCGGCGCCAGCGCTGGCCTGGGCAGCCTCCAGAAGGCGCATGGCCTGCTCATGGCTGCGCTGGACAGCCACCATGTCGGGGCTGGGCGCGCGCAGGGCGACGCTGAGATTGCCGGTCTGGACCGCGAAGGCCGATTGCGCGCGGCCCACATCGTTGAACACCTGTGTCGCCAGGATGGCCTGGTCGGCGCGGGCGGCATCCCGCCAGGCCTGCGCCGCCATCCAGCCGGACAACCCAAGTCCAGGAAGTGCGACGGCGACGAAGCCGATCAGGAAGGCGGAGCGGATGCGCATCGGCGGAAGGATCCTGCTGGGAAGATATCCTAGAATGGCACTGGGGTATTGCCATCCCGCTAAGGTCGCGGAGGACGCCGCGGCGGGGCTCGGCAAAGCGGCGAAACGCCCGGTGATTTGGCCGGCGCGGTTGTCGGGGTCTATGGAGGGCGCCGCACATCGCGTGACGGATCCTCATGACCAGCCAGCCCTCCTCCCCGCTTCCTCCGATCGCCCTGTTCGACATGAAGGCGCAGCAGGCGCTGATCCGTGCGGAGCTGGATCAGCGCCTGGCCTCGGTGCTGGACAGCGGCCGCTTCATCAATGGGCCGGAGGTGGTGGAGCTGGAGCAGAAGCTGGCCGCCTTCGCCGGCTGTGCGCATGGCGTCGGCGTCTCCTCCGGCACCGATGCGCTGGTGATCGCCATGATGGGGGAGAATATCGGCCGCGGCGACGCGGTGTTCCTGCCCGCCTTCACCTATACCGCGACGGCGGAGGTGCCGCTGGTGCTGGGGGCGACGCCGATCTTCGTCGATGTGGACCCGGTGACCTTCAACATCGACATCGCCGACCTGAAGCGCCGCATCGCCCTGGTCGAGGCCGAGGGCCGGCTGCGGCCGGCGGCCGTGGTCGGCGTCGACCTGTTCGGCCTGGCCGCCGACTGGCCCGCGATCGAGGCGATCTGCGCCGAGAAGGGCATGTTCGCGCTGGATGACGCGGCGCAGGCTTTTGGTGCCTCGCTCGGCAACAAGCGGCTCGGGCGCTGGGGGCATGCGACGGCGCTGAGCTTCTACCCGACCAAGACGCTGGGCTGCTACGGCGATGGCGGCGCGCTGCTGACCGACGATGCCGACCGCGCCGAGCTGTGGCGCAGCCTGCGCACCCATGGCGAGGGCAAGACCCGCTACGAGGTGGAGCGCACCGGCATGAACGGCCGGCTGGATACGATCCAGGCCGCCGTGCTGCTGGCCAAGCTGCCGCTGCTGGAAGGCGAGCTGGCGGCGCGGACCCGGGTGGCGGCGGGCTATGCGGCGGGGCTGGCAGGCAAGGTGCAGGTGCCGGCAATGGTGCCGGGCCATGCCTGGGGTCTCTATTCGATCCTGCTGGAGGATGCGGCCGCGCGCAGCCGGGTGCAGGACGTCTGCAAGGCGGCCGGCGTGCCGACCGGGATCTATTATCCGAAGTCGCTGCACCACCAGCCGGCCTATGCCAAGGCCCATGCCGAGGGCATCGCCGCCGGCGCGCCGGACCTGCCGGTGGCGGAGATGCTGTGCCAGCGCATCCTGTCGCTGCCCATGCACCCCTATCTGACCGAGGCCGAGGTGGCCCGCGTGGTGGCGGCGGTGGCCAGCGCGGTGTGAAGGACCTCGGGGGGTTCAGCCCCCCGAGAGCAGGCGCACCAGGCCGTCGAGCTGGTCGAGGTCGCGGTAGCGGATGGTGACCTCGCCACCCTTGCCCTGGTGGCGCACTGCCACCTTCAGGCCGAGGCGCTCGGTCAGGTCGCGCTCCAGCGCCCGCGTCTCCGGGTCCTGCGGGCGCGGCGGACCGCCGGCGCCTTCCGTCTTCGGCGGGGCCGCGGCCAGGGCCTCCGCCTGACGGACGCTCAATCCGCGCGCCACGATCTGGGCGGCAAGCTTCGCGGGCTCGGCCGTGCCGACCAGGGCGCGGGCATGGCCGGCGGTGAGCACGCCGCCGCGCAGCAATTCGCGCACCGGATCGGGCAGGGTCAGCAGGCGCAGCGTATTGGCGACGTGGCTGCGGCTTTTGCCGACGGACTGGCCAAGGCCCTCCTGCGTCAGGCCGAATTCCTCCAGCAGCCGCTTGTAGCCCTCGGCCTCCTCCAGCGCGTTCAGGTCCTGGCGCTGGAGGTTCTCGACCAGGCCGGCGGCCATGGCTTCGCGGTCGCCGAGGTCGCGGATGACGACCGGCACCTCGTGCAGCTGCGCGGCCTGGGCGGCGCGCCAGCGGCGTTCGCCGCCGATGATCTCGTAGCTGCCGGGGCTGCCCGCCTTGGGGCGGACCAGGATGGGCTGGAGGATGCCGTGTTCCCGGATCGAGCCGGCCAGTTCCTCCAGGCTCGCACGGTCCATGCCGCCGCGCGGCTGGAAGGGGCCCGGTTCCAGCGCCTCGACCGGCACATTGCGGAGCGCATCCCCGCTCGCGGGGCTGGCGGGGGCGTCCGGGATCAGGGCCGAGAGGCCGCGGCCGAGACGGGAGAGGGGTTTGCGGGTTGAGCTGCTCATGAGGCGCGGATCCGCGCACGCTCCCTTTTGAGGAATTCCGCCGCAAGCCTGACATAGGCCTGGGCACCGGGTGACCGGAAGTCATACAGCAGGACCGGCAGGCCGTGGGAAGGGGCCTCGCTGACCCGGACATTGCGGGGAATGGAGGTCTCGAAGACCTTGTCCTTGAAGAAGCCGCGCACGTCGCTGGCCACCAGCTCCGACAGGTTGTTGCGACGGTCCATCATCGTCAGGACGATTCCGTCCAGATGCAGCCGCGGATTGAAGGCGCGGCGCACGCGGTCGATGGTCCGGGTGATCTGGCTGATGCCTTCCAGCGCGAAGAACTCGGTCTGCAGCGGCACCAGCACGCCATCCGCCGCGACCAGGGCGTTGAGGGTGATGAGGCCAAGGGACGGCGGGCAGTCGAGGAAGACATAGTCGAAATCGGCCAGCGCCTCCCGCGCCTCGGCGAAAAGGGTGGCGAGGCGGCGTTCGCGGTTCTCCAACCCCACCAGCTCGATCTCCGCACCGGCCAGATCGGGGTCGGCGGGCAGGATGGACAGATTGGTGACCTGGGTGGGTCGCAGCAGCTCCGCCAGCGGTCGGCCATCGACCAGCAGGGCGTAGCTACCTGCGGCGCGGTCCTGGCGGCCGATGCCAAGGCCGGTCGAGGCGTTGCCCTGCGGATCGAGGTCGAGCAGCAGCACCTTGTGGTCGGCGGCCAAAGCGGTCGCCAGGTTGATGGCGGTGGTGGTCTTGCCGACGCCGCCCTTCTGGTTGGCGAAGGCGAGCACGCGCGGCGCCGCCCCCCCCGGTTTACGGCTGGACATGGCGGATATCGCTGAGGCGGAAGATGGTGGCCTCCGGGTCGGTGCGGCTGGCGAAGCGGTCCAGGGTAAAGCTCCAATCGGAGGCGACCTCAGCCAGTTCGGCCTCGGCCATGCGGCCCTTGGGGAATAGCGCTGTGCCGCCGGGGGCGAGCAGGCGCGCGGCCTCCGGCAGCAAAGCCTTCAAGGGCGCGAGGGCGCGGGCGGTGAGGAGGGCGAGCGGTGGCAGGCGGGCTTCCTCGATTCGGGTCGGGTGGATGGTAACCCGGGTGAGGCCGAGTCGGGCGGCGGCCTCGGTGAGAAAGGCAGCCTTGCGGCGATCCGATTCCACCAGATGGGTCGGGCGGCCGGTGGCGATGGCCAGCACGAGACCGGGCAGGCCGGCGCCGGAGCCGAGATCGCCGATGGGGCCGTCGCCTTCGGGCAGCAGCGGGACGAGCTGCAGGCAATCCTCGATATGGCGCTGACGGAGCGATTCGATGGTGGCGCGGCCGATCAGGTTGATGCGGCTGTTCCAACGCAGCAGAAGGTCCGCGTAGGCGTGCAGACGCTCCGCCGCCTCGGCGTCGAGGTGCGGCAGGTCAGGGGTGGGATGCGGGGGGAGAGGTGCGGGTTGTTTCACGTGAAACAGCCCTATACCGGCTCGGCCACGCCGCGTCGAAGGTGCACGGCCAGGGCGGCTATGGCGGCGGGGGTGACGCCGGGCACACGGCTGGCGCTGCCGAGGCTGTCGGGGCGGGCGCGGGACAGGCGCTGCTGCATTTCGTTGGACAGGCCGGGGATGCCGCGGAAATCGAGGCTCGGCGGAAAGGTGAAGGATTCCTCCCGCGCCAGCATGCGGCGCTCGACCTCCTGGCGCCGAAGATGCGGGGCATAGAAGGCCTCGGCTTCCAACTGCACGGCGACGGCGGGGGGAAGGTCGGCCAACCAGGGAAAAGCGGCGGCGGCCATGGTGGCGGTGACATCCGGCAGGGCCAGCACCTCCAGCACCGTGCGTCGGCGGCCGTCCTGGCGAATCGGCACGCCGGCGACGGTCAGCGCATAGGGGGTTGCCTCGTCCTGGGCCGCGCGCTGCAACGCCCTGGCGACCTGCGCGGCGAAGTCGGCATGGCGGGCGGCGCGGGCGGAACCGATGCAGCCCCAGGCGAGGCCACGATCCGTCAGGCGCAGCCCGGCATTGTCGGCGCGCAGGCTCAGCCGGTGTTCGGATCGGGCCGTCAGCATCCGGTAGGGCTCGCTGACGCCCTGGGCGACCAGATCGTCCAGCATCACGCCGATATAGGCCTCGGCCCGGTTCAGGATTCGATCCGGCGCCTGGCCGGCGGCACGCTGGGCGGCGTTGAGGCCGGCCATCAGGCCCTGGGCGGCCGCCTCCTCATAGCCCGTCGTGCCGTTGATCTGCCCTGCCAGGAACAGGCCCGGGACGCTGCGCACCTCCAGCGTCCGATGCAGGGCGCGGGGGTCGACATGGTCGTATTCAATGGCATAGCCGTGCCGCAGGATGCGGGCGCGCTCCAGCCCTGGGATCGAGGCGATCAGCGCCGCCTGCACATCCTCCGGCAGGCTGGTGGAGATGCCGTTGGGATAGACCGTGTCGTCATCCAGCCCCTCCGGCTCCAGGAAGATCTGATGCCGCTGGCGATCGGCGAAGCGGACCACCTTGTCCTCGATGGAGGGGCAGTAGCGCGGACCGACGCCCTGGATCTGGCCGCTATAGACGGCGGAGCGATGCAGATTGGCCTGGATCAGCGCGTGGGTGGCCGGCGTCGTCCAGGTGATGCGGCAAAGCATCTGCGGATTGGTGATGCGCTCCGTCAGCCAGGACATCGGCTCCGCGGGATCGTCGCCCGGCTGGGGCTCGAGCGCCTCCCAGTCGATGGTGCGGCCATCGAGGCGTGGCGGCGTGCCGGTCTTCAGCCGGGCCAGCGGCAGGCCGAGGCGGTCCAGCGTTCGGGCCAGGCCGACAGACGGCGCCTCCCCCACCCGCCCGGCCGGGGTGCGGGTGTCGCCGAGATGGATCTCACCGCGCAGGAAGGTGCCGGTGGTGAGGATGATGGCGCCGCAGGGGATGCGGGTGCCGCTGGCGGTGATGACGGCGCGGGCATGGCCTGCGGCGTCGATCTCCAGATCCTCGGCTGCCTCGCCACGCAAGGTCAGGTTCGGCGTTTGGGCCAGCAGGGCCTGCATGGCCTGCCGGTAGAGTCGGCGGTCGGCCTGGATGCGGGGGCCGCGCACGGCAGGCCCCTTGCTGCGGTTCAGCACCTTGCAATGGATGGCCGCGGCATCCGCGGCGCGGGCGATCAGCCCGTCCAGCGCATCCACCTCCCGCACCAGATGGCCCTTGCCGATGCCGCCGATGGCCGGGTTGCAGGACATCTCGCCGATGGAGTCGAGGCGATGCGTCAGCAGCAGCGTGCGCGCGCCACATCGCGCCGCCGCGGCCGCCGCCTCGCAGCCCGCATGCCCGCCGCCCACCACCACCACATCGAAGTCAGGAATCGTCGCCATGGGAGCGGTATAGGCCGACTACTTGCCGATGCAGAAGTCGCGGAACACGGCGTCGAGCACCTGCTCCACCTCAACCCGTCCGGTGAGGCGCCCCAGCGCCGTCAGCGCGGCC
Organism: Falsiroseomonas oleicola; assembly: GCF_019029495.1. GTDB lineage: Bacteria > Pseudomonadota > Alphaproteobacteria > Acetobacterales > Acetobacteraceae > Falsiroseomonas > Falsiroseomonas oleicola. Next base: position 302,550 of record NZ_JAERQM010000003.1, on the reverse strand, counting down.
CGAAAACCCTCCGCCGCGACCTCCGGCAGGGTGGCCGATTCGGCTTCCGTCAGATGGGTCACAGCCTCGGACAGGGCGGCACGGTGGCGGGTGCGGGTCAAGGCGGGGGCATCGCCGAGGCCGGCATGGCGCTGCGCCACCTCGCTCAGCGCCTGCTTCAGCGCGGCCAGCCCCTGCCCTGTCCGGACACTGGTCGGCAAGGTCACGTGGCCCTGGATCGTCATGGGCGCGGGCGCCAGGTCGCATTTGGTCGCCACGACGATCGCGCCATCCGACCTGGCCAGCAGCGCCAGTGCGTCCGCGTCGGGCGCCCGGTCGCAGGCAAAGGCGGCGATCAGAAGGTCGGCGGCGCCGGCTCGACGGGTGGCGCGGCGCACGCCCTCCTGCTCCACCGCATCCTCGGTCGCGCGTAGCCCGGCGGTGTCGGCGATCACCACCGGCACGCCGCGCAGCACCAGTCGGCACTCCACGATGTCGCGGGTGGTGCCGGGCTGGGGCGAGACGATCGCTGCCTCCTGCTCCACCAGCGCATTCAGCAGGGAGGATTTGCCGGCGTTGGGGGCGCCGATGATGGCGATGGACAGACCATCCCGCAGCTTCTCGCCGCGGCCACCATCGGTCAGATGCCATTCGATCTCGCCGCGCAAGGTGGTGGCGGCGGTGCGGGCCTGGGAGGACAGGTCGGACGGCAGGTCATCCATCTCGAACTCGATGGCGGCTTCCTGCTGGGCCAGGATCCCTGTCAGCCGCGCCGTCCAGCCACCATAGAGCCGGGCCAGCGCGCCATCGGCCTGGCGCAGCGCCTGGCGGCGCTGGGCATCGGTCTCCGCGGCGATCAGGTCGGCGATGGCTTCCGCCTGGGTCAGGTCCATGCGCCCATGCAGGAAGGCGCGGCGGGTGAATTCACCGGGCTCTGCGGGGCGGCAGCCCAGCGCCAGCAACGCCACCTCCACCGCCGCGATCACCGCCGCGCCGCCATGCAGATGCAGCTCCGCCGCATCCTCGCCGGTGTAGCTGTGGGGGCCGGGAAACCAGAGAACCAGGGCCTGGTCCAGAAGGTCGCCCTGCGCGTCCACCAGACGGCGCAGGCTTGCGCGACGAGGCGACGGAAGTCCGTTGGCCAAGGTGGCCACCATCTCCCCCGCCCGGGCGCCCGACAGGCGCAGAACGGCAACGGCCGCCTGCCCGGCACCGGAGGCACGCGCCATGATGGTGTCGGTCATGCCGCTCATGCGGTCTGTTTCACGTGAAACACTCGGGGGCGCTCAGCCCTTGGGCGGCGGCACGTCGTGTTCCGTCAGCATCAACTGCCGCGCGCGGCCACCTTCCACCAGATGCGCCTGGAGGATGGCGTCCACATCCTCCCGCGTCTGGGGGCTGTACCAGACGCCTTCGGGATAGATGACCAGGGCCGGACCGAATTCGCACCGATCCAGGCAGCCGGCCTGGTTGATGCGAATGCCACCAAGGCCCAGCTCCTTCGCCCGGACCTTCATGTAGTCCCGCAGGGCCTCGCTGCCCCGTGCCGCGCAGGATCCCCGCCTATGCCCATCGGGACGCCTATTGCAGCAGACGAAGACATGCGCGCGGAAATAGGCGGGCGGGTCCTGAGGCTCCACCGCCAGGTCGGTCAGGGCATCGGTCATGAGAACCTCCGGATCGCGCGGGCAGCCTGGGCTCCGCGTCATGTAGCGAGGCCGCCGCAGCACCGCCAGGGCAGGCCTGCGGGATGCCGCGACAGCCGGGGCGAAAGGGTTGTAGGATGACCCCGGCTTGACGACCGCCTGCGGAGTGTGGCGCATGGCGGTCCCCTGGACGAAATGTGAATGCCCCAGCTCTCCTGCCTCACCCCGATCGGGGAGGTGACATTATCGGCCGAAGACGACGCGATCGTGGCCCTCGACTGGGGCCGTGGCCGCGACCAATCGCCGACACCGCTGCTGCGCGACGCGGTCGGCCAGCTCCAGGACTATTTCGATGGGGTTCGGACGATATTTGACCTGCCGCTCGCCCCTTTCGGATCCGCCTTCCAGCAAAGGGTCTGGGCCGCGCTGCGGGCCATTCCGCCCGGCGAGACCCGGTCCTATGGCGACCTGGCCCGCCTGCTCGGCTCATCCGCCCGCGCCATCGGCCAGGCCAATGGCGCGAACCCCATCCCGATCCTGATCCCGTGCCACCGTGTTGTGGCGGCCGGCGGCAGGATCGGTGGCTATTCCGGGGGCGACGGCGCCCCCACCAAGCGCGTGCTTCTTGAACTGGAGCGGCGCGCCCGCCCGAACTCCGATGGCCCGCAGGCCGACCTCCCCCTCCATCCAGCCGCAGGGACGACACCCCCATGAACCATGCCATCCGCGTCCACGAATATGGCGGTCCCGAGAAGATGGTGTGGGAGGAAGTGCCCGTTCCCGCCCCCAAACCCGGGGAGGCCCTGGTCCGCCACCAGGCGGTCGGGCTGAACTACATCGATGTCTATTTCCGCACCGGCCTCTACAAGGCGCCTGCTTTGCCCGCCACCATCGGCATGGAAGCCGCCGGCGTGGTCGAGGCCGTGGGGGAAGGTGTCACCCATGTCGCCCCGGGTGACCGCGTCGCCTATGCCACCGCGCCGATCGGCGCCTATGCCGAAGCCCGCACCATCAAGGCCGATCGCCTGGTGAAGGTGCCGGAGGCGATCGCCTTCGAGCAGGCCGCAGCGATGATGCTTCAGGGCATGACCGCCGGCTTCCTGCTGACCCGCACCTACAAGGTGCAGCCGGGCCAGACCATCCTGATCCATGCGGCCGCCGGCGGCGTTGGCCTCATCATGACGCAATGGGCCAAGCATCTGGGCTGCACCGTCATCGGCTGCGTGAGCACGGAGGAGAAGGCCGCGCTCGCCAAGGCGCATGGCGCCGACCACATCGTCATCGGGCTCGAGACCCTGCCTGCCCAGGTGAAGGAGATCACCGGCGGCGCCATGCTGCCCGTGGTCTATGACAGCGTTGGCCGCGACAGCTTCACGCCGTCCCTCGACTGCCTGGCGCCCTACGGGATGATGGTGTCCTACGGCAATGCCTCCGGCCCCGTCACCACCGATATCGGCATCCTGGCCGCCAAGGGCTCGCTCTACCTCACTCGCCCGACGCTCGCGACCTACACCGCCAAGCGCGAGGATCTGGAGGCACAGGCGGCGGCTCTGTTCGACGTGGTCGCCCAGGGGGCGGTGAAGATCCGCGTCAACCAGACTTTTGCCTTGAAGGATGCGGCGGAGGCCCATCGGGCACTGGAAGCCCGCAAGACCACGGGCAGCACCGTCCTGCTCCCCTGACCGCGCAGCTCAGCCTTCGCGCACCTCCGCGCGCCGGCCGCCGGACAGGCTGAGCAGCGCCTCGGGCGTCGTCTCGAAGACATGCATGGGCGAGCCCGCGGCCGCCCAGACCCGCTCGAAGCGGAACAGGGCCTCATCCACCAGCACTAGCGGTGGCGTCGCATGGCCCAGCGGTGCCACGCCACCAATGGCGAAGCCCGTCACCTCCCGCACCCAGGTCCCGTCGGCGCGTTTCACGTGAAACACCGGCGCAGCAGCGCCCGCATTCAGCGCCGCCGCGACCTTCGCCATGTCGACGCGGTTGGCGCCGGAGGCGATGACCAGCACCGGCCGCTCACCCGCCCGGAAGACAATGGATTTGGCGATCTGCGCCACGTCGCAGCCCACCGCTGCCGCGGCCTCCGCGGCGCTGCGCGTGCCCTCGGGGAAGGCCGCCACGCTGTCCGCATGCCCCGCTGCCCGAAGCGCCGCCCTCACCCGTTCGACAGACCCGCCCGACATCGCCATATCTCCGCCAATGGAACCCCTCGCCCTCTACATCCACTGGCCGTTCTGCGCCGCCAAGTGCCCCTATTGCGACTTCAACAGCCATGTCCGCGACCGCGTCGACCAGGCCGCCTTCGCCGCGGCGCTGCGCCAGGAATTATCCCGCGAAGCCGTCCGCGCCAACCAGCCCGGCCGCCGCCGCCTCGCCAGCATCTTCTTCGGCGGCGGCACGCCGAGTCTCATGGCGCCCGCCACAGCCGCCGCACTGATCGAGGATGCGACGCGCCTGTTCGACGCCGAGCCCGATCTTGAAATCACGCTGGAAGCCAACCCCACCAGCGTCGAGCTGCCAAAACTCCGGGATTTCCGTACGGCGGGAGTCAACCGCGTCTCACTCGGCGTCCAGGCGCTCGACCCCGCCGCGCTCGCCTTCCTGGGCCGCAAGCACGGTGCGACGGAAGCGATCACCGCCCTGGAACAGGCCCGCGCCACCTTCCCGCGCGTGTCCTTCGACCTCATCTATGCCCGCCCCGGCCAGGCCGAAGCCGCCTGGCGGGCCGAGCTGCGCCAGGCCCTGGCGCTGGCCGCCGACCATCTCTCGCTCTACCAGCTCACCATCGAGCCCGGCACGCAATTCGCCACCCTGTTCGGCCGCGGCGCCTTCACCCTGCCGGAGGGCGACGAGGCCGCCCGCCTCTACACCGCCACCGCCGAGGAAGCCGCGCGCTTCGGCCTGCTGCCCTATGAGATTTCCAACTACGCCCAGCCCGGCGCCGAAAGCCGACATAACCTCGCCTATTGGCGCTACGGCGACTATCTCGGCATCGGCGCCGGCGCGCATCAGCGCCTGACCCTGCCCGACGGCCGCCTGATGGCCGCCCGCCGCCACCGCGCGCCGGAGGAATGGCTCACCCGGGTTCAACGCGACGGCCATGCGGTGGTGGAGGAGGAAGCGCTGTCCCCTCGCGACCGCGCACGGGAAGCCTTGCTGATGGGGTTGCGCCTGACTGAGGGCGTCGACCCCGCCCGCATCGAACGCCGCAGCGGGCTGCCCTTCGACCAATGTGTCGACAACGCCGCCCTCACCGATCTGGCGGAGGAAGGCCTGCTCGTTTGGTGCCCCGATGGACGCCTCGCCGCCACACAGGACGGCCTGCTGCGGCTGGACGCGCTGCTGCCCTTGCTGGTCAGATAGCGGCATGGCTCGGGTCTGTTCGTCGCATGGAATTTGATGACGACCCCGGCAAAGCCTGGCGGCCACCGGGCAAATTAGACCAGAGGCTAGTCGGGGGATTTCACAGGCGTTAAGTTGAACCGGCTTCCACCATTCATGAGAATGAAATTGAGCAAACCGCTTCTCATCGTGGGATTACCGCGCGGCTTCACGAGCGAATCTTACAGGCTTGTTCAGCAGTCCACACAGTTGCTTGAACCTCCCGCTTCCTCTGGTGAGGTATTGAACTGGCAGCGATGGGCTGAGCCGCCGGCAGGCATCAATGGGATGCGATTTTACGACCGCCGTGATGAAAATTACGCGGGAATATGCGAGGTCTATAAGACTTTCCTGTTTCCAGACTCAAAATATGTCATCAAGGACGTCGTCCAGCCGTTTCACACGATTCGTTTTCTCCGGGAAAACCCCGGCCTGTGCAACGTGCTTTATATCAGACGGGACTTGATGGCTGTCCGCCACAGCCTGCTGAAGAGGTCATGGAAATATGTCCACTCCATGGATGCGATCGACCAGCAGTTTCTTGATTTCGATTTCGTCGACAGCACCAGGGTGATGTATGACAAATCGTACCTCTTTTCCAAGATCGAGCGGATGGGTTACAATGTCCGCCGCCTCAACTACATAACACCGGAATTTGAAAGGACGAGAAATAACATCCTTGACGAGGTGGAGCAGCGCGGGGCTCCCCTGCTGCCGCCAACTCAGGAAATTTCAAATCTTTCTCCTGTTCCGTTCTTTCCCGTGGGAAAGACAATCGATCTCAAGACCTCCACCATATCTGCCCTGTCCGACGTTTTTTCCATGTCGGACCTTCAGTCAGATGGCTCAAATGGGCTCAGGGCTTCTCGACCTCGCTCCCGTCTTTCAACCTGCCTGCCTCCCCTTCCTACGGGTGCGCGAATCGGAATTTCATTGGAGCGGACAAGGTTTGTCGACCTCGAGACGGAATTCCAGGTATTTTTTTCGGAGTTCACCCAGATCGCCAAGGCCTCTTCGATGGCCAAGACGGGCAACCGGATCGAGATACTGCTGCCTCCATCCACCGAGGCCGCAGCATTGCATATTTTCATGTACTCGGATCGTATTTTTGTCCCTGGCATTTCCACCGATGTTACTTCACTGCTCACCTCCGGCGCAATTTTGGGCTCGATCAGCATAGAAGCAGCCTAAGTCATCGTTATTTATTTTTTGCTCGTTGTGGCGGAGATTTTCGCCGACAGCAGGGGCTCACTCGCATTCTCCCTTGCAGGCTTGGTCTGGGGCGCTCCTGAAGATGGCTTTTGCCGTTGATGATTATGGCGCCCAGGCACAGGTGTCCACGGTGACACCCATGGCTTTCGCGACCTCTGGTGACACGCCGGCGGATATGCGGATATATCGAGAATACGACAGGCAGCAGATCGCGCTTAGCGAACTGCGAGAAAAATGACGGCGCCCAAAAATGCCGGACGCAAGCATCCAGCAGCGTTTTTCGGTGATCGTTCTAATCAGATTTCGGTTTAGACTTTCGCCTGTAATATCTTGATCGCCCGCGCATAAACCTGCTTGCGCGGCAGGCCCGTGGCGGCGGCCACCATCGCGGCGGCGTCCCGCAGACTCTGGCCCTCCATCGCCGCGCGAAGCTGGGAATCCAGATCTGCCTCCGCCGTCACCTCCTCCGGCGCCGGGCCGACACAGATGCAGATCTCGCCGCGCGCCGGCTCGGTCGCGTAATGCGCCGCCAGCTCCGCCAAGCTCCCTCGCCGCACCTCCTCGAATCGCTTGGTCAATTCCCGCGCCACCGCGGCCGGGCGATCGCCGCCCAGACCCTCGGCGAGGGAGGCCAGCGTCTCCGCCAGGCGATGCGGCGCCTCATGCAGCACCAGCGTCGCCGCAAGCCCTGCGCGCTCCACCGCCCGGTGCCGGGCAATCGCCGCGGCGCGGGGTCCCTCCTTCGGCGGCAGGAAGCCAAGGAACACGAAAGGGTGAGGTGGCAGACCCGACAGTGTCAGGGCGACGACCGCCGCGTTGGGTCCCGGAATGGCCGTGACGGGAAGCCCAGCCTCGATGACAGCACGAACAAGCCGGTATCCGGGGTCGGAGACCAGCGGCGTGCCGGCATCCGATGCCAGCGCCAACCGCGCGCCGCCTTCAAGCCGCGCCAACAGGCGGGGTATCATTTCCGCCTCGTTGTGGTCATGCAGTGGCACCAGCGTCGCAGAGGCGCCATAACGCTGTAACAACTGGCCTGTTACCCTGGTGTCCTCGCAAAGCACGGCATCCACCGCGCCCAGCACCGCGAGAGCCCGGGGCGACAGGTCGCCGAGATTGCCGATGGGTGTCGCCACCAGGGAAAGCCCAACAGGGGCCTCTCGGGGCGCCGCCCGCTCAGGAGGGTCGCCGTTTGCCACGTCACTCGTCCCGCCACCTGTTCGCCGCTTCGCAGCCCCAAGCGCCCGTTGCGCCCCAGGCGACAAGCAGGCCCCAGGGCCGCCGCCGCTTTGGCCGGGCATCGCTTGGCGCGTTGCTCGCCACCGTTCTGGGCCTCGCCGCCTGTGCGCCGCAAGCCCCCCGCCCTTCCTTCATCGGCGTCGCGCCGCCAATCGGTGGCCCCCAGATGCCCGGGCCGGTCGGGCCGCAACGCGCCGCCATGCTGCTGCCGCTGACCGGCCCGCAGGCGCCGCTCGGCCAGGCGATGCTGAATGCCGGCTACATGGCGCTGTTCGACGAATCGCAATCCGGCATCGAGATCGCCCCGCGTGACACCGGCGGCACCCCCAACGGCGCCGCCGCCGCCGCCCGCGCCGCCATCGCCGATGGCGCCCGCATCCTGATCGGCCCGCTGACCAGCGCGGAGGTCGCGGCGGTCACCGGCCCGGCGCGTGCCGCCAATGTCCCGGTTCTGGCCTTCACCAATGATTCGCAGCGCGCCGGCACCGGCGTCTGGGTGCTCGGCATCACGCCGCAGCAGCAGGTCCGTCGTGTGGTGGCCGCCGCCGCCGCACAGGGCGCACAGCAATTCGCCCTCGGCGCGCCGGACAATGATTTTGGCCGCGCCTTGGCCACCGCCCTGCGCGGCGCAACCTCCGATCTCGGGCTGCCGCCGCCCAGCATCGCGCTGCATCCGGGCAATGCCGAGCCCGCCATGGCCGCCTCCGGCGCCCGCATCTCCGGCAGCCGGGCCGATGCGGTGCTGATCGGCGAGACCGGCGAGCGCGCCCGCCGATTCGCCGCCACCTGGATGTCCGAAGCCCAGGCCGGCGGCCAGACACCCCGCATGCTCGGCACGGCCCTTTGGCTCACCGACAGCGGCCTGGGCCGCGAGCCGGCGTTGGCCGGCGCCTGGTTCGCTGGCCCGGATGGCCGCGCCCGCGCCCGCTTCGAGGCCCGCTACCGCGACGCCTTCCGCGAAACCCCGCCACGCGTCGCCGCCACCGCCTATGACGCCGCCGCCATCGCGACGCGCGCCTTGCGCAACGGCACCACCCCCGGCCAGGCAGGCCTGGGTGACGGCCTCGGTGGCGAGAGCTTCGCCGGCGCCGATGGCCCGCTGCTGCTGCTGCCGGATGGCCAGACGCGGCGCGGCCTCGCGGTCTATGCCGTCGGCACCGGCAGCGAGCCCCAGCTCATCGAGCAGGCGCCGCAGCCCGGCACGCCTGGCTCCTAAGCACCGCGCTGCATCGCGTGCCGGTCGCCGCCCCCCCCACAGGCCGCTGGCTGGCCGGCGCCGCGCTGATTGGCGGCGTGCCGGCCATTGCCCTGCTGCTGCTGATCCTGGGCGGTGAATTGGCCGTGCTGCCGGGGCTGCTGGCCCTGGCCAGCACCCTGGTCGCGGCGCTCACCGTCTCCCGCATCTGGCTCGGCAACCTGGACAGTCTGGGCGCCGCCCTGCGGCAGGCGGCGGAAGGCGGCAATGGCATGGTGCCGGAACTCTCCGGGCCGCTGCTGCTGCCCTCGGTGGCGGAGGTGGCGGAAACCGCCCGGCGCGTCGCCCGGGTGCTCCAGGCCCGCACCGAGCAGATCTCCCGCCTGCGCCAGGCGGATGAGGCGATCATCGAGCGGCTGCCCGACCCGCTGGTGGTTCTGGATGCCGATGCCGCCCCGCTGCGCGCCAATGCGGAGGCCCGCAGCCTGTTCGGCGCCGCCCCCGGCAGTGGTGGCGACCTCGCGGCGCTGCTGCGCCATCCCGCCTTGGCCGAGGCCGTGGCGGCCGCGCTGGCCGGCGGGGCGCCGCAGACGGCGGATATTGCACTGCCGGTACCCGTGCCGCGTGAACTCCGCGTCCATGCCGTGCCGATGGACCCGCCGTTGGGCGATGGCGGCCGCCTGCTGCTGCTGCTGTCCGACCGCACCCGGGACCGGGCGGTGGAGCGGATGCGCGCCGACTTCGTCGCCAATGCCAGCCATGAGCTGCGCACCCCGCTGGCCAGCCTGATCGGCTTCATCGAGACCCTGCGCGGCCCGGCCGAGGATGACCGGGAGGCGAGCGCCCGCTTCCTCGGCATCATGGCCGAACAGGCCGACCGCATGCGCCGCCTGATCGACGACCTGCTCGGCCTGTCCCGCATCGAGATCACCGAACACCAGCCCCCCACCGGCCGCGTCGATCTCGGTGCGCTGGCGGCGGCGGAGGTGGAGGCGATGGGTCCGATCCTGGCCGCCCGGGATGCCCAGGTGGCCATGGATGTCGCCCCCGGCCTGATCGCCAGCCCGGCCGATGCCGGCCAGCTTGGCCAGGTGCTGCGCAACCTGCTGGAGAATGCGGTCCGCTATGGGCGGGAGGGTGGCACCATCCGCCTGGGCGTCGCACGCGCCGAGGATACGATGCCGCCGCGCTGGCCCGCCCGCCCCGGCCTGGTGCTGACGGTCGCCGATGACGGCCCCGGCATCCCCCGCCAGCACCTGCCACGCCTGACCGAGCGTTTCTATCGGGTGGATCGCGGCCGGGGCCGCAATGCCGGTGGCACAGGGCTGGGCCTGGCCATCGTCAAGCACATCGTCAACCGCCATCGTGGCCAGATGCAGATCGAGAGCGAGGAAGGCGTGGGCTCCACCTTCCGGGTCTGGCTGCCGGCGGCGTAGCGCCACGGATCGCCGCGGACGTGAAATTCGGGCGGCAGCGCGGCATAGGGGGATCCTTCCCCTTGACCCCTGGCCGCGACGTGGCATGTCCGGACGGTGATGCAATCCAACGCCCCGACCGTGCCGTTCCCCGCCGCCCCTGCCAGCCGGAAACGGCTCGCGGTCGTGCTGCTCAACCTCGGCGGGCCGGACAAGCCGGAGAGCATCCGGCCCTTCCTGGTCAACCTGTTCACGGACCCGGCGATCCTGCGCGTGCCGGGCTTCATCCGCCCATTGCTCGGCCGGCTGATCGCCTATCGCCGGACCAAGCCGGCCACCGAGAACTACGCGATCCTGGGCGGCAAATCGCCGCTGCTGGAACTGACCATCGCCCAGGGCGAGGCTCTGGAGGCGGTGCTGAATACCGATGGCGATGTCGAGGCCAAGTGCTTCGTCGCCATGCGCTACTGGCACCCGATGAGCGACGAGACCGCCGCCGCGGTGAAGGCCTGGGGCGCGGAGGAAGTGCTGCTGCTGCCGCTCTATCCGCAATTCTCCACCACCACCACGGGCAGCAGCGCCATTGCCTGGGAGAAGGCTGCGAAGCGCGCCGGGCTGGTGGCGCCGACCACCACGCTCTGCTGCTTCCACTCCTTCCCCGACTTCTCCGCCGCCACCGCGCGGCAGGTGCGCGAAGCCTGGGACAAGGCGCGGGCGGAGCTGGACCCGGCCATTCCGCTCCGCGTGTTGTTCAGTGCCCATGGCCTGCCCGAGACCATCGTGGAAGCCGGCGACCCCTATCAGTGGCAGGTCGAGCAGACGGTGGAGCGGGTGGTGGAGCGGCTCGACCTGCCGGGCCTCGACCACGTCGTCTGCTACCAGTCCCGCGTCACGCCCCAGAAGTGGATCTCCCCCTCCACCGAGGTGGAGCTGGAGCGGGCGGCGCATGACAAGGTGGCGGTGCTGGTGGTGCCGATCGCCTTCACCGCGGAGCATTCCGAAACCCTGGTCGAACTCGACGTGGAATACCGGGAGGAAGCCGAAAAGCTCGGCGTGCCCGGCTATTTCCGGGCGCCGGCCCAGAATTCCGACCCCGGCTTCATCGCCGCCCTGGCCGCGCTGGTGCGCCATGCGCGCCGCCAGGACCGGCCGCTGTGCTCCTTCGCCGGCCCCCGGCAATGCCCGAACCGCTTCGGTGATTGCTCCCATGTGCTGCTGCGGAACGTGAACACCGGCGGCCGCGCCAAGGTCCCGGCATGAGCCCGCCCATCGCCCGCCCGCAGGCGGTGCTGTTCGATTGCGACGGCGTGCTGGCCGATAGCGAGGCGATGCACAACCAGGTCGTCGCCCAGGCCATCACCGAGCTGGGCTGGGAGATGGACGCGGCGGAGGCGGAACGCCGCTTCATCGGCCTGTCCTGGCGCGGCATCGTGCCGCTGATCGAGGCGCGGCTGGGCCCGGACAGCGTGCCGGGCGACTTCGTCGAGGGCATCGTGCGCCGCGTGCTGCTGTCGCTGGAGCAGGAGGTGCCGGCGATCCCCGGCGCCCTCGCGGCCGTCCAGGCCATTGTCGCCGCCGGCATTCCGGTGGCGGTGGCCAGCAACTCCTCCCGCGCCGAACTGGCCACCAAACTGCGCCGGCTGGGCCTCGCCGCGACCTTCCGGGGCCGCACCTTCTCCTATGACGACGTGGCCCAGCCCAAGCCGGCGCCGGACATGTACCGCGCGGCGGCGGCGGCCTGCGGCGCCGATCCGCATCGCTGCGTGGTGGTGGAGGACAGCGTCACCGGCAGCCGCGCCGGCCGTGCCGCCGGCTGCCGCGTGCTCGGCTTCGCCCATTCCGGCGACCCCGCCGCGCTACGCGCCGTGGGCGCCGAGCCGTTCTTCGACATGGCGGATTTGCCCGGGCTGCTGGGGCTGGAGCTGGCGGCATGACGCTCGACCTGCTGGCACCGCTCTATCCCTGGACCAAGGCGCTGCACCTGATCGCGGTGATCGCCTGGATGGCCGGGCTGTTCTACCTGCCGCGCCTGTATATCTACCATTTCCAGACCCCGGTCGGCGATCCGCGGTCGGAGCTGTTCAAGGTGATGGAGCGCCGCCTGCTGAAGGCCATCATGAACCCGGCGATGATCGCCACCTGGGTGCTCGGCCTGGCGCTGGTGCTGACCCCGGGCGTGGTGGATTGGACCGCCGGCTGGTGGCACATGAAGCTGACGGCCGTACTGCTGATGTCCGGCTTCCACGGCATGCTGGGCGCCGCCCGCAAGCGTTTCGAGGCCGATGGCCGCCCGCGCACGGAACGCGCCTGGCGCTATTGGAACGAGGCGCCGACGCTGCTGATGATCGTCATCGTCATCATGGTGATCGTGAAGCCGTTCTGACGGCCGCGCCTTCAGGGCGACCCGGCTTGCAAAGCCCGCCAAAAACCGCCATGTGCGGATTGACGGTGCAGGCTGTGGCCCATAGGGTCATGGCGTCGTTCCGACAAATCGGCGTAGCGTCGCGTTCTGCGGCGTAGCTGGTCCCTCCTCTCCTCAGACTTCTCCTGGTCGCCGCAACCCAGCCCGTGCAACGGGATCGCGGCGCGGGAATGGCCTTCACCCCGCCACGCGCAGCGGCGGCGGCAGAGGGCCAGACCGAGACCCCAGGCCCCCTTCCTCGCGCACGACGGACGCGTCCGCACATGCATCTATCCGAACTCAAGGCCAAGTCCCCGGCCGACCTCCTCGCCTTCGCGGAGTCCCTTCAGGTCGAGAACGCGTCGTCGCTGCGCAAGCAGGACATCATGTTCGCGATCCTGAAGACGCTCGCGGAGAACGAGCAGGCCATCTACGGCGACGGCACGCTGGAAATCCTGCCGGACGGCTTCGGCTTCCTGCGGAGCCCGCAGGCCAACTTCCTGCCCGGCCCCGACGACATCTACGTCTCCCCCGCCCAGGTGCGCCGCTTCGGCCTGCGCACCGGCGACACGGTGGAAGGCCAGATCCGGGCGCCGAAGGATGGGGAGCGCTACTTCGCCCTTCTGAAGGTCGACACCATCAATTTCGAGCCGCCCGAGGCGCTCAAGCACCGCATCAACTTCGACAACCTGACGCCGCTGTACCCCACACGGCGCCTGAAGATGGAAAACCCCGAGGCCGAGGCCGTGGCGAAGGGTCCGACCAAGGACTACACCCACCGCATCATCGACCTGGTGGCCCCCATCGGCATGGGCCAGCGGGCCCTGGTCGTGGCACCGCCGCGCACCGGCAAGACGGTGATGCTGCAGAACATCGCCAAGTCCATCACGGCGAACCACCCCGACGTCTTCCTCATCGTCCTGCTGATCGACGAGCGCCCCGAGGAAGTCACCGACATGGCCCGCACCGTGCGCGGCGAAGTGGTGGCCTCCACCTTCGACGAGCCGGCCACCCGCCACGTGCAGGTCACCGAGATGGTGCTCGAGAAGGCCAAGCGCCTGGTCGAGCACAAGCGGGACGTGGTGATCCTGCTGGACAGCATCACCCGCCTCGGCCGCGCCTACAACTCCGTCGTGCCGTCCTCGGGCAAGGTGCTGACCGGCGGCGTGGACGCCAACGCCCTGCAGCGCCCGAAGCGCTTCTTCGGCGCGGCGCGCAACATCGAGGAAGGCGGCAGCCTCACCATCATCGCCACCGCGCTGATCGACACCGGCAGCCGCATGGACGAGGTGATCTTCGAGGAGTTCAAGGGCACCGGTAACTCCGAGCTCATCCTCGACCGCAAGCTCTCCGACAAGCGCACCTTCCCGGCGATCGACATCACCAAGTCGGGCACCCGCAAGGAAGAATTGCTGGTGGATCGCGCGACCCTTTCGAAGATGTGGGTCCTGCGCCGCATCCTGAACCCGATGGGCACCCAGGATTCGATGGAATTCCTGCTGGACAAGCTGAAGTACAGCAAGACCAACCAGGACTTCTTCGACGCGATGAACACCTGACCCGGCGGGCGCCGCGGATGCCGCGGCGCCCTGCCCCTACCCAAGGACAAGCGCGCACGCGCCATGCCAGCCGAAGACACGCCCATCGCCCGCCTGCTGCGCGCCGCCGCCTTCGCCGCCCGCGTCCATGCCGGCCATCGCCGCAAGGGCGCCGCCGCCGAGCCCTATGTGAACCACGTGATCGAGGTGGCGCAGCTTCTGGCCGAACATGGCGCGCCGGAGGAGGCGATCCTCGCCGCGCTGCTGCACGACACGGTGGAGGACAGCGACACCGACCCCGACCCCATCACCCATGCCCGCCTGGTCGCCGAGTTCGGCGAGACGGTCGCCGGCCTGGTGGCGGAGGCGACGGATGACAAATCCCTGCCCAAGGAATCCCGCAAGGCCTTGCAGGTGCGCCACGCGCTCAGCCGCACGCCCGGGGCGAAGATGCTGAAGCTGGCGGACAAGATATCCAACCTGCGTGCCATCGCCGCCAGCCCGCCCTCGGGCTGGGACCATGCCCGCCGCGTGGAATATGTCGGCTGGGCCGGGCGCGTCGCCGCCGGGCTGAAGGGCGCCAATCCGGGGCTGGACGCGCTGTTCGACGCCACCTATCGCGACGCCATGGCAAGGCTGGCCGCCGAGGCATGACCGCGCCGCCCACATTGCTCGAGATCGAGCAGGCCACCCTTTCCGCCGTGCCCGCCCCGATCCTGGCCTTCGACGGCCCCTTCGTGGTGCGCCGCTTCCTGGGCGGCACCGGCCGCGCCAATGCCGCCTGCGGGCTGGACCCGGGCCCGGACCCCGAACTGCCCGCCCGCATCGCCCGGATCGAGGCGTTCTACGCATCCGCCGGCCAGGTCTGCCGCTTCCGCTCCACCGCGCTGGACCCCGAGGGGCTGGCCGGGCTGCTGCAGGCGCGCGGCTATACCGCGCATGACGAAAGCCAGGTCATCACCGGCCCGCTGGCCGGCTTCGCCCGCTCCGACCCGGACGCCCGCATCCTGTCCGGCCCCGAGCCCGACTGGATGGAGGTGGTCGCCACCGCCGAGCACCAGTCGGAGGCCCGCCGCGCCGAGAAGGCCCGCATGGCGGAGTTGCTCGGCGTGCCCGCCGCCTGGGTTCTGCTGATGGTGGACGGCCAGGCCGCCGCCAGCGCCTTCGTCACCGCCCAGGGCCGCTGCGCCGGGCTGTTCGACCTGGCGGTGCGGCCGGAATTCCGCCGCCGTGGCCTCGGCCAGCGCGTCATGGCCGCCGCCGGCGCCTGGGCCGCGGGCCAGGGCGCGGACTGGGCCTATGCCCAGGTCTCCTGCGCCAATGCCGCCTCGCTCGCCATGAATGCCGGCCTCGGCCTGCGGGAGCAGTATCGCTACGTCTATTGGCTGAAACGGGGCTGAGCGGCCCAGGGCGGGGTCCGGGAAAAATCCAGGAAAGCGGCGAGGCAGGCGCCGAACAGCCGGTCGAAATCCGCCTCCTGCACCCCGCCATGCCCGGTTGGCGCGGCGGGCCGGTCGATCAGCAGAGCCTCCGCGCCGCCCCGTGCCACCGCCGCGCGAAAGGCCGCGGCCCGCGCATCCGGGTCGGGATCATAGGCATCGTCCCGGAACAGCAGCAGCGCCAGGCGCTGTCCGGGTGCCACGGCGGCCTTCTCCAGTGCGCCCCGGAAATCCGCCAGCGCCTGCGGCCGTCGCTCCGGCCGGGTGCCATGCGCGGCCGGCGCAGCCAGCACCACCGCATCCGCCAGCCCGGCCTGTCGCAGCGCGAGCAGGGCGATGAAGGCGCCGCGGCTTTCGCCGACCAACACCACGCGGTGATAGCCGCGCGCCCGCAGCGCCGCGCTGCCCGCCGCAAGCCCGGCCGCGCCGGCCTCCAACGGATCCCGCCCGCCCGCGCGATCGTAGCGCCACAGGTCCCAGCCCGCCGCCACCAGCCGCGCCGTCCAGGCCGGCGCCGCGGGGGGCTGACCCTCGGTGTAGTGCGGATGCAGCCAGACCAGCGCGCCGGTGGCCGCCGCATCCCGCGCCAGCACGCCGGCTTCCGTCCGCAGCGGCCCGGCCTCCTCCGCCCTCGCCGGCCAGCCCAGCAGCAGAAGCAGCAGGGCCGCGCGGATCATGCGGGCGGCGGCAGGCAGGCCTCGGCCAGCAGCCGGAAGGCGGCGGCGCGGTGGCTGATGGCGTGCTTGGCCTCGGCGGTCATCTCGCCAAAAGTCTCGGCCATGCCATCGGGGACGAACATCGGGTCGTAGCCGAAGCCGTTGCCGCCGCGCGGCGGCCAGATCCAGGCGCCATGCGCCTCGCCGAGAAAACCCTCCGTGTGTCCATCCGGCCAGGCGAGGACCAGGGCGCAGGAGAACCAGGCCCGCCGGTCCGGCGCATGCCGCGCCAGTTTCTCGACCTTGGCCATGGCCATCGCATAATCGCGGCCGGCGGGCGTCTCCGCCCAATCGGCCGTCCGCACGCCCGGCGCGCCATCCAAAGCGGCGACGGAAAACCCGCTGTCATCGGCCAGCGCCACCATCCCCGAGGCCCTGGCGGCAGCCAGAGCCTTGATGGTGGCATTGCCGAGGAACGTATCCTCCGTCTCCTCCGGCTCCGGCAGCCCAAGCTCCTTGGCGCTGACGATCGCGATGCCATGCGGCGCCAGCAGCGCCGCATTCTCCCGCACCTTCCCCGCATTGTGCGAGGCCAGCACGATCCGGGTGTCCGTCAGCCGCCGCCGAAAAATCATCCGCGGATCGCCGCCTTCTGCATCTCGAACAGTTTGGTGGTGCCGGCGCGGGCCAGGCCCATCAGCTTCAGCAATTCCTCCTCGCTGAACGGCGCACCCTCCGCCGTCGCCTGCACCTCCACCACGCCGCCCGAGCCGGTCATGACGAAATTGCCGTCCGTCTCCGCCTTGCTGTCCTCCTCATAATCGAGGTCCAGCACCGGCGTGCCCTGCCAGATGCCGCAGGAAATCGCGGCGACATGGTCGCGCAGCGGAATCGTCTTCAGCACATTCATCTTCACGCAATGCTGGAAGGCCAGATGCAGGGCCACCCAGGCCCCGGTGATGGAGGCGCAGCGCGTGCCGCCATCCGCCGTCAGCACATCGCAGTCGAGGGTGATCGACATCTCCCCCATCGCCTTCAGATCCGTCACGGCGCGCAAGGACCGCCCGATCAGCCGCTGGATCTCCTGCGTCCGGCCGGACTGCTTGCCCCGCGCCGCCTCCCGGTCCCCGCGCGTATGGGTGGCGCGCGGCAGCATGCCGTACTCCGCCGTGACCCAGCCCTGGCCGGTGTTGCGCAGGAAGGGCGGCACCCGGCTTTCCACACTGGCGGTGCAGAGCACCTCCGTCAGGCCGAAGCGGATGAGGCAGGACCCCTCCGCATGCCGCGCGGCGCCAGGGGTGAAAGTCACCTCCCGCATCGCATCGGCGACACGGCCAGAGGGACGGACGAAGGGGGCTTTGAAGCCGGCGGGGAAATCGATCATGGGGCGCTGCGTATCACGGGGGATGAAGACGGGGGAGTGAACTCCCCCGCGCCCCCTCCTTTTTTCGGGAGTCCGCCAGATCAGTGGGACAGAACGGAGTCGGAAAGGTAGCCTCGGCTGTGAAGGAGGGCAGCCGATGGCGGTGCCGATATTCGGTGCGATCTTCGGGGCACTGGGGATCGAGGCGGCTAAGGAAGTGGCCGGCGCCGTGGATTCGGCGCTGGCCGCCCTGTTCGGCCGGCGCGTCTCCGAGGTGATGGAGGAAGTCGCCGACAGGGTCCGCGGCTACACGGGCGGCGTGCCCACCAACCATGACCTGGAACGCACGCTGCGGCTGCTGCAACTCACCAGCACCCTGCTGATCCTGCGCGCCTACGAGATCGCGGACGAAACCGACCGCTTCGACCAGCGCGGCACAGCCCCACCACCCTTCATCAAGGCCACGCATGACTGGCTGCGCGACCAGATCGGCCTCTGCCCGCGCATGACGGTGCGGGCGAACGAGACGCTGGTGGAGAAGATGGAACGCGCCCTGGATGGCCTGCTGCGCAGCGGCGACCCGAGCGCCGCCGCCCGCCAACGGATCGCGGAGGTCGAGGCTGCGGCCTGGGCCGAACTCGCCGCCGGCGTGCCAGACCTGCCCGCCGAGTTCCGCGCCCGCTTCATGGGTCAGACAGAATCGATCCCTGGCTGGCGTGACGTTTTCCGTGAATTGGTGCGGGAGGCGCTGAAGGAACGGCCACGGGTCAAGATCGCCTTCGACATCTCGCGCCTCGCCGCCCTGCGCGACGACAGCGCCAGGATGGGCACCGTGCTGGATGCGCTGGCGGGCGATGCGGCGGCACTGCGCGCCCTTCCGCAGATCGCCGCCGACACCGCGGCCACGCGTCGGAACATGGAGGAACTCCGACACGACCAGCAGCGGCTGCCGGCCGAGATCGTCGAGCAGCTCATGGCCGCAATGGAGGCGCGAGGTCATGTTGCGCGGGCGCAGGAGGAAGGGCTTGAGCGCCGGACCATCCTGGCCCTGGCGAAGCGTCTGCGGAACGAGGACGCGCCCGATCTCGACCAGGCCATCGCCGCACTGGACCAGGCGGTGGACATTGCCCTGGCGACGATCCGGCGTGGGGAGCGGGCCTCCAACGAGGATGCCTTCGTGGACCAGGTGCTGGCGCAGGTGGCGCGCCAGACCCGCGACGGCGCCTTCGACGCGGCGGCCAGGACGGTGGATGACGGGCTGGCGGAGTTGGATCGGCGGGAGGCGGAGCAACGCGATTCCTTCCGACGCTCCCGCGCCAGCCTGTTGGAAGCCGGCATGGCTCAGGACACGCTGCGACGGGACGCCACCGCCATCGCGCGCCGCATCGAGGCCCTGGTGGCCCTGGACAATGCGGAGCGACCTGCCTGGACGGCGGCTTTCCAGGCGCGATGGGATGCCTTGTACGAAGAAGGTACCGCGAAGGGCGTCAACTTCTCCCTGGAAGTTGCCGCTGCCCTGGCCGCGCGGATGCGTGCCATCGCCGCAACGCCCGATGAACGGGGCGTTGCCGGCAATCTGCTCGGCAATGCGCTCGCCACGCTCGGGGAGCGTGAGAGCGGGACGGCGCGGCTGGAGGAGGCGGTGGCGGCCTATCGCCTCGCCTTGGAGGAGTCGACCCGCGACCGCGTGCCGCTCGACTGGGCGATGACACAGAACAACCTCGGCAATGCGCTCCAAACGCTTGGGGCGCGTGAGAGCGGGACGGCGCGGCTGGAGGAGGCGGTGGCGGCCTATCGCCTCGCCTTGGAGGAGTGGACCCGCGACCGCGTGCCGCTCAACTGGGCGACGACGCAGAACAACCTCGGCACTGCGCTCGCCGCGCTCGGGGAGCGTGAGAGCGGGACGGCGCGGCTGGAGGAGGCGGTGGCGGCCTATCGCCTCGCCTTGGAGGAGAGGGGCCGCGACCGCGTACCGCTCAACTGGGCGACGACGCAGAGCAACCTCGGCACTGCGCTCGCCGCGCTCGGGGCGCGTGAGAACGGGACGGCGCGGCTGGAGGAGGCGGTGGCAGCCTATCGCCTCGCCTTGGAGGAACGGACCCGCGACCGCGTGCCGCTCGACTGGGCGACGACGCAGAACAACCTCGGCAGTGCGCTCCGGACGCTCGGGGCGCGTGAGAGCGGGACGGCGCGGCTGGAGGAGGCGGTGGCGGCCTATCGCCTCGCCTTGCAGGAGTGGACCCGCGACCGCGTGCCGCTCGACTGGGCGACGACGCAGAACAACCTTGGCAATGCGCTCGCCACGCTCGGGGCGCGTGAGAGCGGGACAGCGCGGCTGGAGGAGGCGGTCGCGGCCTATCGCCTCGCCTTGCAGGAGTGGACCCGCGACCGCCTGCCGCTCGACTGGGCGACGACGCAGAACAACCTCGGCAATGCGCTCGCCACGCTCGGGGGGCGAGAGAGCGGGACGGCGCGGCTGGAGGAGGCGGTGGCCGCCTATCGCCTCGCCTTGGAGGAGAGGACCCGCACAGGCCTGCCCTACCTCTGGGCACTGACCATGGAAAACTTGGCCCTGGCCGAAGAAGCCTTCGGCGAGCGGGAAGCACCGCGCGGCCACTGGTCGGCCGCTCTGCGCCATGTCGAGGACGCCCTGGAGGAATACCACCGCGCAGGCGCCGACTACGACATCGGCACAGCCACCACCCTCCGCGATCGCCTCCTCGCCCGCCTCGCCGCCCTCCCCGACTAACCCCCGCTTGTCCCATCCTCATGCGCAAACTCCGGCACCAGCGCCGCCGCCCTTTCTTCCGACCGTCACGCCCTGGCCCGGGCCGCGATGAAGCCGCCGCCTGTCACCATCAGCGTCGCCAGCACCACCTTGGCCGTGAAGGCGCCCTCGCCGGCCAGGATCAGCAGCAGGGTGGAGGTGACCGGCACCGCATAGGCCAGGGTGCCGAGCAGCCGGGGGTCGCCGCGCTTCATCCCGACATCCCACAGGAAGAAGGCCGCGCCCACCGGCCCCAGCCCCAGCAGCAGCACGGCCACGGCCTGCCGCGCATCCGGGAGCACCGTCGCCTCGAAGGCCAGATGCGCCAGCACCGCCAGGGCCGCGGTGCCGAGGCAGAAGCCGGCCACCGCCTCGGTCGGCACCGTCGCCAGCCGCCGGGTGCCGGAGGTGACGGAATAGACCGCCCAGACCACGGCGCAGCCCAGCGCCGCCAGGAAGCCTGGAATCGCCTCCGGCGGAAAACTGGCCCCCGTCCCGACCAGCAGCGCGCAGCCCAGGAAGCCCAGCCCCACCCCGGCCAGCCGCGCCGGCCCCAGCCGCAACCCACGCAGCGGCGCGGAAAGCAGCACGATCAGCAGCGGCCATAGATAGTTGATGAGATTGGCCTCCACCGCCGGGGCGAGGGCCAGCGCGATGAAATACAGCGCGTGATAGCCGAACAGCCCGCCCACCCCGTGCAGCCAGGCAATCGGCGGCGGCCGCAGCGCCCCCAGCCCGCCCCGCGCCGCCACCACCGCCAGCCCTACCAGCCCGCCCACGGCAAAGCCCATGGCGGTGAGTTGCAGCGGCGGCAGCCCGGCGGCCAGCCGGGACAGCAGCGCGAGAAAGGCCCAGAGCGCGAGCGCGCCGCAGCCGGCAATCGTGGCGGGAGACATGGCGCGCTTCTACGCCGCGCCGCGCCTCACTGGAACTGCGGGTCGATCGGCACCCGCAAGGCTTCCGCCAGCCGGTTGGTCTCGGCCGCCATGCCGACCACGGCCAGCAGCTCGCCATACTGCGCCGGCGTCATGCCCTTGGCCCGCGCCGCGGCGGTGTGGCTGGCGGTGCAATAGGCGCAGCCACTGGTCATGGAGGCGGCGAGGTACAGCATCTCCTTCACCAGCGGGTCCAGCGCGCCCGGCGCCATGACGGCGGAAAGGCTCTCCCAGGTCCGCCGCAGCAGCACCGGATCGACGGCGAGCGATTTCCAGAAGTTGTTGACGTCGGCCACGCCGCGCGCCGCCTTGATCTCCTCGAACACGGCCAGAACCTCGGGCAGGGCCTCCGGGGCGAAATCCTCAGCCATGGGGCAACGGCGCGTAGGGCAAAGCGCGGAAGGCGGTCGCATGGACGGAAATGTCGCGCCAGACATCGCCGGTGAAATAAGGGTCGGCCTCCACCCAGGCGCGGGCGGCCGCATGGCTGGTGTGGTTCGTCGCGGCGATGGAGCCGATCATGCGGCCGCCGGGCGCATCGAGGATGGCGCCGCCGAACAGCAGCGTGCCATCCGCGGCCATCGGCTTCACCCGCGCGAAATGCGCCGGCCGCACCGCCATGCGCCGGTCCAGCGCGGCAGCGTCGGTGCCGTCCCAGCCGATCAGCACGGAATGGGTGCGGCCGCCGGGGGCCGGGGCATCCGGCGCGGGCCAGGGCCGGTAGGGCAGCGGCGCGATGCCGAAGGGATACGCCTCCACCTTGCGCCAGACGCCCGAAGTGGCGAAGGGCTCGGCGGCGAGATAGGCATCCTTCGCCGCCGCATCGCCCGCCACCAGCATCAGCGAACCGAGGCTGCGCCCCGCCTCGTCATGCAGCGGCAGGCCGAGCAGCAGCCGTCCGGCCGCCGCCTCCGCCGTGATGAAGGCGACATGGGCGGCGCGGGCGGCGGCACGGCGGGCGGGCGCTTCCGCATCCGTGCCGTCCCAGGCCAGGATCGCATGGGTCATCGCGGCGACCCCTCAATACATGTGCTGGCCGCCATTGATCGACAGCGTGGAGCCGGTGACGAAGTCCGCATCATCGGCGGTCAGGAAGGCGACGCCGCGGGCGATGTCCTGCGCGGTGCCGAGCCGGCCGCGCGGGATGCGGGCGATGATCTTCTCCAGCACGTCCGGCGGCACGGCGCGCACCATTTCCGTGTCCACATAGCCGGGGGCCACGGCGTTCACGGTGATCTGGTTGCGGGCGCCTTCCAGGGCCAGCGCCTTGGTGAAGCCATGGATGCCGGACTTGGCGGCGGCATAGTTCACCTGGCCGAGCTGCCCGGCCTGGCCGTTGATCGAGCCGATATTGACGATGCGGCCGAATTTCCGCGCCGACATGCCGTCCCAGACCGCCTTGCACATGTTGTAGCAGGAGCCGAGGTTGGTATCGATCACGTCATCCCACATCTGCCGCGTCAGCTTGCGCATCATCGCGTCGCGGGTGATGCCGGCATTGTTCACCAGCACCTCGATCGGGCCGACCTCCGCCTCGATCTTCGCCACGGCGGCGAGGCAGGCGTCGAAATCACCGACATCGAACTTGTAGCAGGGAATGCCCGTGCTCTCGGTGAAAGCCTGCGCGGCCGCGTCATTCCCGGCATAGGAGGCGACAACCTGCCGGCCCGCCGCCTTCAAGGTCTCACTGATCGCGGCGCCGATGCCCCGCTGCCCGCCTGTCACCAAAGCCACCCGTGCCATGCTGGCATCCTTCCCTGTTTGTCGCGGTTCATCCGGCCGCCGCGCTCGCGGCCTTCTTGAGGCAGATCGCGCGTGGGGCATCCTCGCCCGGCTGCGGCAGACGCGCAATTCCCGATCGGCCGTGCCTTGCGGTTGAGGAGGGGCGTGCATTTTTACACTTCACGAATACGTGATAATTCGGGCATAAGCTGTCTGTAAGAGGTGACCGAGAACATTCCCCCTCGCGCCAGGACGCCCAGAGATGCCCAGCCCGAAGCCCGCCGACACCACGGATCGCAACGCCCTTCTTCTGCTGCTGGCCTATGTCGAGGCCGAATGCCGCCGCCTCGGCGCCGACGCCGCGGCACGCCATGCCGCCCTGGCGGCGGAGATGATGCCGGGCCAGACGCTGCCGCAGGGCGCGCGCGTGAACTGATGCTTTCGGCGCCTCCGCGCCGGCTTGGCTGCGCGGCGCCTGGCTAGCGCCGGCGCAGCAGGAACAGCGCCTGTTCGCCAAACAGGTTGGCGAGCCATGGAGAGCGCTTCCAGGGGGAGCGCAACCCCCTCTCATCCACAGCCAGCCAGCGCTCCACCACATAATTCTCCATCCGGCAGAGCTCGAAGAAGTCGCGGATGGTGCAGGGGTGGATATTGGGCGTTTCGTACCAGGGGCGGTCCCAGGTCTCGTTGTCCGGCATCCGCCCGGTCAGCAGCAGGCGCATGCGCAACTGCCAGTGGCCGAAATTGGGGAAGGAGACGATGGCCCGCTCCCCGATGCGCAGCATCTGGCGCAAAACCTCCCGGGGCCGTTCCACGGCCTGAAGCGTGCGGGACAGGACCACGTAATCGAAGGCCCCGTCGGGGTAGAATTCCAGGTCGCTATCGGCGTCACCATGGATCACCGGAAGGCCGGCCGCCACCGCTTCCGTCGCCTCGGCCATGTCGATCTCGATGCCACGGGCATCGGCCCGCTTCTCCCGCGTCAGATGCTCGATCAGCAGGCCGTCGCCGCAGCCGATATCCAGCACCCGCGCGCCGGGCTCCACCATCTCCGCGATCAGGCGGAGATCGAGCCGCATGTTCTTGGCGACGAACCGCACTTCCATGGCGTCCGGCACGCGCATCCCCTCGGGTGACTGACGGGTCCATATCTACAGCAAGGCGGGCCGTGTGGGAATTACGGGCGCCGGCAGCGATCCCGTCGCAGCGCGGGCAATGGCCTGGCCGTTCCGCGCCTTCCGCTTGCCCCCGGCAATCTCGACCGATGTGAAAGAGGGCGGCGCTGCGGGCGTCGTTCAGGGGTGGAACGTCAACTTCCCCATTCGGGAGCGACAGGCCGCCGTTGACGCCGATCGCCTCGGCGTGCGGGTGCCGCGCGGCAAGGTCCGGCGGCGCGCGCGCACCGTCTCCGCATCGACGAAAAGCGCCTCCGCATCGCCCCGAAAATTGTGCGGTCATCCGTGCTCCGCAAAGCACCAGCCATGACCCATCGAGTCAGATGGCGCCGCGTCGCCGCAAGCC
The DNA here is from genome assembly GCF_019029495.1 of Falsiroseomonas oleicola. GTDB lineage: Bacteria > Pseudomonadota > Alphaproteobacteria > Acetobacterales > Acetobacteraceae > Falsiroseomonas > Falsiroseomonas oleicola. The sequence goes on along the minus strand of NZ_JAERQM010000003.1, from coordinate 278,141 downwards.
GAAACGATCGGAGACGGGTTTGTCATTCCGACATCTTGCTGGTGATCCCGCGGGTGTCGATATGGGTGAAGTTCTCGGACGGGTAGGCATGGATGTAGCCCTTGAGGGCAAACCACACGCCGAAGGGCCACATCCGGAAGGTGCGCGGCAACTCCCCGAAGGGGATGGTGCCGGCCGAGACCTTCTCCGCCTTGCGTTCGAACATGACCGGGGCATGGAACATCCTGCCGGAATTGCTCCATTCCTGAAGCACCTTCTCCACCTCGGTGCAGGCCATGCCGGAGACGATGAAGTCGATGGCGGTGAAGGCCATGTGCTGGCTGGTCTTGGCCCGGCCGGCATAGCCCTGGGTCTTGTCGGTGGAGGCCTGGTTATAGGCCTCGCTGCGATAGACGCTTTGCAGGCTGATGGACTTGCCGAGATGTTCGCGCAGCGCGTCCAGCACGATGATGGTGGGGATGATGTTGTCCCACAGCCGCTCCGGCGGCGTGCTGTTGGCGGTGCCGAACTTGTTCTTGGATGAAGTCCGGGCCAGCAGCTCGGATGCCTTGAAGTATTTCAGCCCGACCGCGTCGATGCGGGCGGCGAACTTGGTCTTGTAGTCCGACATCGCCTTGTCCTCCCGCCCCCAGGATGGGTGCGGGAGGTGACGCGGCGATTTCACCCCGCGTCGCGGCCATGTGTCATTTGTGTCAGGGCGAAACCTTCGCCTCGATCGCATCCCACAGCGCCCGCTCAAGGTGGATGCCGTCGAAGCGGGCGATCTCCTGCAGGCCGGTGGGGGAGGTGACGTTGATCTCCGTCAGATAGCCGCCGATCACGTCGATGCCGACGAAGATCATGCCGCGTGCCTTCAATTCCGGCCCGATGGCGGCGCAGATTTCCTTCTCGCGGTCCGTCATGACGGTCTGGGTGGCCTTGCCGCCGACATGCATGTTGGACCGGGCCTCGCCCTTCGCCGGCACGCGGTTGATGGCGCCCATGGCGACGCCATCGACCAGGATGATGCGCTTGTCACCCTCCCGCACCGCGGGGACGTATTTCTGGATCACCAGCGGCTCCCGCGACCGCTCGGTGAACATTTCCACCAGCGCATTCATGTTCGGGTCTTCGGGGCGCAGGTGGAAGACGCCGGCGCCGCCATTGCCGAACAGCGGCTTGATGATGATGTCGCCGTGCTTCTCCCGGAATTTCCGGATCTGGCCGACATCCGCCGTCACCAGCGTCTCCGGCATCAGTTCCGGGAAGTGGGTGACGAACAGCTTTTCGGGCGCGTTGCGCACGCTGGCCGGGTCGTTCACCACCAGGGTCTTCGGGTGGATATGCTCCAGGATATGGGTGGCGGTGATATAGGCCATGTCGAAGGGCGGGTCCTGGCGCATCAGCACCACGTCGACCTCACCCAGATCCAGCTCCTCCACCGCGCCCAGGGTGAAGTGGTCGCCCTTCACCCGGCGCACCTCCACCGGCTGCGCCTGGGCCAGCACCCGGCCGCCCAGCAGCGCCAGGTCCCGGACATGATAGTGCCACAGGGCATGGCCGCGCGATTGCGCTTCCAGCATCATGGCAAAGGTGCTGTCGCCGTCGATATTGATGGAGGCGATGGGGTCCATCTGGACCGCGACCTTGAGGCTGCGCGCCATGGGGGTGGTTCTCCGCTTTCGAGCCTTCCTGTGGCATTGCCGGGCGCAGGTTGAAAGAGGGGGCGCCGGCATTGACCGGCGCGGCAGGGGCGGGGCACTTCAGGCGGCATGAACATCCTTTCCGGAAAGGCCCGCAAGGCGGGCGTGCTGGGCTGGCCCGTGGCGCATTCCCGCTCCCCCCGCCTGCACGGCTTCTGGCTGGCGCGGCACGGCATCGACGGCGCCTATCTGCCGCTGCCGGTGCGGCCGGAGCATTTTCGGGAGGCCGTCATCGCCCTGTCCCGACTGGGTTTTTCGGGGGCGAATGTGACGATCCCGCACAAGGAAGCGGCCTATGCGCTGTGCGACAGCGTGGATGCGGTGGGGCAGCGGGCGGGGTCGGTGAACACGCTGTTCTTCCGCGAGGATGGGCGGATCGAGGGCACCAGCACGGATGGCTACGGCTTTCTCGAATCCATCCGCGAGCAGGCGCCGGGCTGGCAGGCGACGGACGGGCCGGCGGTGATCCTGGGGGCCGGCGGGGCGGTGCGGTCAGTGGCCGCGGCCCTGCTCGATGCCGGCTGCCCCAGGCTGGTGCTCGTCAACCGAACCTTGGCACGGGCGGAGGCCCTGGCGCGGGACCTTGGCGGGCCGGTGGAGGTCACCGACCAGCCCCGGCTGGAAGGCGCCGCCCTGCTGGTGAACGGCACCTCGCTCGGCATGATGGGGGAGCCGCCCTTGGAGATCGACCTGGCACCGCTGCCCGGCCATGCGGTGGTTGCGGACATGGTCTATGCGCCGCTGGAAACCGCGCTTCTGGCCCAGGCGCGGGCGCGCGGGCTGCGGGCGGTGGATGGGCTCGGCATGCTGCTGCACCAGGCGCGGCCCGGTTTTCACCAGTGGTTCGGCGTGGCCCCGACCGTGGATGCCGAGCTGCGCGCCTTCGTCGCCCACGACCTGCTGCGATGAAGGTCATCGGCCTGACCGGCAGCATCGGCATGGGCAAGTCCACGGCCTCCAACACCTTCCGGCGGCTGCGCGTGCCGGTCTTCGACGCCGATGCCGCCGTGCATGCCCTGCAAGGCCGGGGCGGCGCCGCCGTCGCCCCGATCGAGGCCGCCTTTCCCGGCACCACGCGGGATGGGCGGGTGAGCCGGGAGGCGCTGCGCGCCCGCGTCCTCGGCGACCCCGCCGCGTTGAAGCGGCTGGAGGCGATCATGCACCCGCTGGTGCGCCGCGCCGAACGCGCCTTCCTGGCCGCCTGCCGCAGGCGGGGGGAGGCGCTGGCCGTGCTCGACGTGCCGCTGCTGCTGGAAACCGGCGGCCAGCATCGCGTGGACCTCGTGGTTGTCGTTTCCGCCCCTGCCGCCGTGCAGCGCGCCCGGGTGCTGCGCCGCGGCGGCATGACGCCGGACCGGCTGGCCGCCATCCTCGCCCGGCAGATGCCGGATGCCCGCAAGCGTCGGATGGCGGATCATGTCATCCATACCGGCCTGACCCGCCACCACGCCCAGCGCCAGATCCGCGCGCTGGTCCGGAGCCTCTGACATGCGCCAGATCGTGCTGGATACCGAGACCACCGGCCTCGACCCCGCCTCCGGCGACCGGGTGATCGAGGTGGCGGCCATCGAGATCTTCAACTTCATGCCGACCGGCGCGACCTACCACCAGCTTGTCGATCCGGAGCGCGACATTCCGGAGGAAGCGACCCGCGTCCACGGGATGACGGCGGAGATGCTGCGCGGCAAGCCGCTGTTCCGCGACATCGCCGGCGGCATGCTGGATTTCCTGGGTGACTCCGAGATCATCGCCCATAACGCGCCCTTCGACTTCGGCTTCCTGGATGCCGAGCTGGTGCGCGCGGGCTTCCCGAAGCTGGACCGGACGCGGATGGTCGACAGCCTGGCGGTGGCCAAGCGGCGCTATCCGGGCCTGCCGAACAGCCTGGACGCGCTGTGCCGGCGCCTCGGCGTCGATAATTCCATGCGGACGGCGCATAATGCGCTGCTCGACGTGAAGCTGCTGGCGGAAGTCTATCTGGAGCTGATGGGCGGCAAGCAGCCCGGCTTCGAACTGGCCGCCCGCCCCGCCCGGCCCCTGCCCATGGGCGCCTTGGTGGTGGCGCCGGTGATCCGGACGCCGCGCCCGATCGTGGTCAGTGAGGCGGAACTGGCGGCGCATGCCGAATTCGTCGCGAAGAAGCTGAAGGACCCCCTCTGGTCCACCCTCGCAGCGCCGGCCGGCTTGGCCTAGGCTTCGCCACATGAGCCAGACCCGCCCCCGCGTCGCGCTGTTCGTCACCTGCCTGGTGGACCTCTACCGCCCATCGGTCGGCTTCGCCGCGATCAAACTGCTGGAGCAGGCGGGCTGCCAGGTGGTGGTGCCGGAAGGCCAGACCTGCTGCGGCCAGCCCGCCTATAATTCCGGCGACCGCGCCACGGCCATCGAACTGGCCCGCGCCGTGGTCGATGAATTTTTGGCGTTTGACTATGTCGTGGCGCCTTCCGGGTCCTGCGCCGGGATGATCAGCCATCACTTCCCCGGCCTCTTCGCCGACGACCCGCATTACCGCGGCAAGGCGGAGGCGCTGGCCGCCAAGACGCATGAGCTGATCTCCTTCCTGACCGATGTGCGCGCCCTGACGCAGGTGGAGGCGCGCTTCGACAGCATCGCGACCTATCACGACAGTTGCTCCGGCCTGCGCGAGCTCGGCGTGAAGGCGCAGCCGCGCAAGCTGCTGGGGACCGTCGCCGGGCTGGCTTTGCGGGAGATGGGCGACAGCGAGCTGTGCTGCGGCTTTGGCGGCACCTTTTGCGTGAAGTACCCCGACATCTCGACCCGCATGGTCGGCGACAAGACCAAGGACATCACCGCGACCGGCGCCGACACCTTGCTGGCCGGCGACCTCGGCTGCCTGCTGAACATGGCCGGCAAACTGGCGCGGGAGGGTTCGCCCGTGCAGGTGCGGCACGTGGCCGAGGTGCTGGCCGGCGTCACGGAGGATGTGGCACCGATCGGGATGGTGAAGGGGTAGGGTCTACGAGTCCTTCCGGGATCATGTGGCGCTCCGACATCGCCTTCAGATCACGCCGCCCCACGGCCGCAGGTCGGCATCGCCTGGGGCACGACCTGATGGTGGTGGTTGGCCGAAGCGGTCGTCATGGCGGACAGCACGACAGCGGCACCTCCCGCCAACTCCTTTTACGACGGTCGTAGGAGCGGTTCCGACGCTCGCGCGGGCCGCGGCGTCGTGGTTCGGGTGGGAGAAGTCCGCCGCCGGCCGGCAATCTGACAAGATTGAGGGCGTTTCGAAACGGCTCCGGGTCGCGGTCATTCCGTCAAAGCCCTCGGATCAGCGAAGGCCACTTCTCTTGTGCCACCCAGGCCCGCCACAGGGCTGGGTGCGAGGCCCGAAGGCGGAAGACGGTCTGGCCTGGCTTGGCGGCTCATGCGAGGCTGCGCCGGTATTTGTTTGCGAGGGAAAACCATGAATCAGCCCGTCCCGCCGCCGTTCCCACTTTACGAAATCTCGGGCAGGGCCGAGGCCCGCGGCCTCTCCTATGGCCGCCAGGCGGCGGCGCGGGTGCGCCGGAGCATCGGCCACTACCACGCGCAGCTTTCGGCGGGCGGGCTCGATGCGGGGAAGATCCATCGCATGGCCCGCGCCTTCGTGCCGCGCGTGGAGAATTTCGACGCGGACTACGTGGCCGAGATGCGCGGCATCGCCCATGGGGCGGCGGTGGCGTTCGAGGATGTGATGCTGCTCAACTGCCGCACCGAGATCCTGCAGCTCGCCAAGCGCGGCCTGCTGCCGGAGGCGGACCCCGACGGCTGCACCGGCGCCATCCTGCTGCCCGAGGCCACGGCCGATGGCGCGCTGCTGCATGGCCAGAACTGGGACTGGAAAAGCGAATGCGCCGAGACCGGCGTGGTGCTGCGCATCCGGCGCGAGGACGGGCCGGACATCCTCACCTTCGTGGAAGCGGGCGGCCTTTCGCGCGCGGGACTGAACGCGGCGGGCATCGCCATCACGGCGAACTACCTGGAGAGCGACCGCGACTACCGGACCGAGGGCATTCCGCTTTCGCTGCTGCGGCGCAAGGTGCTGGAGCAGGCGCATGTGGCGCTGGCGGTGCGGACCATCTACGCCACGCCGAAATCAGCCTCGAACAATGTGATGCTCTCGCACGGATCGGGCTGGGCGCTCGATATCGAATGCGCGCCCGATGAGAGCTTCCTTCTGGAAGCCGAGGGCGGCGTGCTGGTGCATGCCAACAACTGGCGCTCGCCCGTGGCACTGTCCAAGCTGCGCGACACCGGCATCGCCACCACGCCGGACAGCGTCTATCGAGACCGGCGCGTGATGGCGGCGCTCGCGGCGAAGCGCGGCCGGCTCACCTTGGACGACCTGCGCGCGGCCCTGTTCGACGACTGGCAGTCGCCCTGGTCGGTCTGCCGCCCACCACGGATGAACCTCGGCGGCAATCTCTCCGCCACGGTCGCGATGATCCTGATGCGGCCGGCGGCGGGACACATGGAGATCGCGCCCCTGCCCGCGCTGAACCGGCACTTCACCAGCTACAGCCTCGCGCCGGCGGCGCGGGCTGCGGGGTAGTCATTCCACGGCGGCCAGCGCGCGACGCAGCGCCGCCACTGTCTCCTCGACCTGCGCCTCGCTGACCACCAGCGGCGGCGAGAGCACCATCATGTCCCCCGCCGCGCGCACCAGCACGCCGGCGGCCAGGCAATGATCCGCCACCGCGGCGCCACGGGCACCGGGAGCCTCGGCGCGGGGCGCCAGGTCCACCGCGCCCAGCAGCCCGCAGCAGCGCACATCCACCACATGCGGCGCGTCCCGCAGCGCCAGCAGCGCGGCGCGGAAGGGCGCGGCGATGCGGGCAGAGGCCTCGAACATCCCCTCCTGCTGATAGGCGTCGAGCGTCGCCAGGCCGGCCGCGCAGGCCAGCGGATGCGCCGAATAGGTGTAGCCGTGCATGAACTCCGGCGCGCCGCGCGGATGCGCCATGAAGGCCTCGAACACCGGGGGCGTCACCAGCGTGGCGCCCATCGGCACGGCGCCATTGGTCAGGCCCTTGGCCATGGTCATGATGTCGGGGGTGACGCCCAGCGCCTCCGCCGCGGTGCAGGCGCCCAGGCGGCCGAAGCCGGTGATGACCTCGTCGAAGATGAGCAGGATGCCGTGCCGGTCGCAGATGGCGCGCAGCCCCTCCAGGTAGCCGATGGGCGGCGGGTAGACGCCGCCCGAACCGGTCACCGGCTCCACGATGATGGCGGCCACCGTGCTCGGGTCCTGCACGAGCAGGATGTCTTCCAATGCCGCCATCCAGCGGGCGTCCTGCACGGGTCGCGCCGTGAGGAAACGCTGCGCCGGGTCATGCGGCAGCGGCATGTGGAACACATCGGCCAGCAGCGGCCCGAAGTCGCGCTTGTGCCGCGCGATGCCGCCCACCGACAGCCCGCCGAAACCCACGCCGTGATAGGATTTGGCGCGGCCGATGAACTTCGTCCGCCCCGCATCGCCGCGGGCGCGGTGATAGGCGCGCGCGATCTTCAGCGCGGTGTCCACCGCCTCCGACCCCGAGTTGGAGAAGAACACCCGCCCCATCATCGGCACCGCATCCAGCAGGCGGCGGGCGAAGGTGAAGGCGCCCGGGTGCGACATGCGGAAGGAGGAGACGAAATCCAGCTTGCCCGCCGCCTCGCGGATGGCCGCCGTCACCCGCGGATGCGCGTGGCCGGCGTTCACGCACCACAGCCCCGCCATCATGTCCAGCACGCGCTGCCCTTCGGGGGTGATGTAGTGCATGCCCTCCGCGCGCTCGAACAGCACGGGCGCGTCGTGGAAGGCGCGCATGGCGGTGAAGGGCAGCCAGAAGCCCTCCTCGGGCTCGGGCGCGTTGCGGATCCGGTTCATGGGGCAGGCCTCGCGCGGTCGAGCGCATCGCGTGTGCGGAACCAGAGCGATCCGGCCATGGCATACAGCGTGCGCAGCGGGTGAAGGGGGATGGGGCGCAGGGGCGTCACGGGTGGCAGCGGCAGGTCGCGCGGGTCCTCGCCCGTCAGCAGATCGGCGAAGGCGGGGCCGGAGGCGGTGCACCAGCCCACGCCCTTGCCGTTGCATTGCACGGTGGCGAAGACGCCCTCGGCCAGCGCGAACAGCCGCGGCAGCCGGTCCAGCGTGACGGCCACCTGGCCGCCCCACCAGTATTCGGGCGCCACATCGGGCAGGCCGGGATAGAGCCGCGCGCGCATGCGCTCCGGCACGGTGAAGGACTGCGGGCCGCGCGGCGCACGCAGCGTGCCCTTGCCGCCAACCACCAGCCGCCCTGCCGCATCGCGCCGCCAATAGCGCAGCACGCGCCGTGTGTCCGACACCGCCTGGTGGCCCGGCAGCACAGGGCTGCCTTCGGGCAGCGGCGCCGTGGCGGTCTGGAAGGACCAGACCGGGATCATGGTCGCGGCAAGCCCCGGCCACAGCGCGCCACCCGTGGCGTTGGTGGCCAGCAGCACGCGGCGCGCGCGCAGATGGCCCGTGGCGGTGGAAAGGCGCCAGTCCCGCCCCTCCGGCGCGATGGCGGTGACGCGCGCCGGCGCATGGATGCGCGCGCCCGCCGCCAGCGCCGCCCGCGCCAGGCCGCGCGCCAAAGACAGCGGCTGCACCGTGCCGCCGCGCAAATCCATCCAGCCGCCCAGATAGCCCTCCGCGCCCGTGATCGCGCGCACCTCCTCGGCATCCAGCGCGCGAGCGGGCGCGCCCCAATCGGCCCGGGCCCGTGCGCGCTGCACGCAGGCGGCGCGTTCCGCGGCGCTGTCGGCCACCTGCAGCCAGCCGTTGCGCGTGGCCTCGCAGGCAATGCCGAGGCGTTCGATCAGCGCGAAGGTGGCATCCGCGTCTCGCGCGCCGTGCGCGTGCAGGCGACGGCCCAGCACCTCGCCATATTCGGCGATGAGGTCCGTCGCGAAGTGACGCAGGCCCGGGATCACCTGGCCGCCACTGGCGCCCGAGGCGCCGGCGCCAGGGGCCTGGGCCTCCAGCACCGTCACCGCCACGCCGCGCTCGGCCAGCGCCAGGGCCGTGGACAGGCCGGAGAAGCCGGCGCCGATGATGGCGACCTCGGCCTCCGCGGCACCTTCCAGCGGTGCCAGCGCGGGGGCGGGTTCGGCGGTCGCCTCCCACAGGGGGTTTTGCGCCATCACGGCCCGGCGCTCACCAGGTGTTCCACCAGCAGGGCGGCGGCGCGGGGCGGGTTGCCGGATTCCAGCGCATCCAGCACGCGCAGATGCTCGCGGCAGGAGGCATGAGCGCGCTCGGCGCCGAAGCGCCAATCCGTGTTGCGCAGCGCGCGCAGGCGGTTTTGTGCCTCCACGGCATCCACGAAGAAGCGGTTGCCGCTGCCGGCTGCCAGGCCCGTATGGAAGGCCGCATTCATCTCGAAGAAGCCCATCGCGTGCCGGTCGTGCCAGGGCCGGGCGAGCACCGCCTCATGGCTGGCGCGCATGGCTCGTGCGAAGCCGGGGTCGAGGCGATAGCCCGGCTCCAGCAGGGCCGCCGGCTCCAGCACCAGCCGGAAGCGCTGCGCCGCCGCGCAGTCCTCGGCGCTGGTCAGGCCGGGGGCGAAATGCCAGCCCTGGGCCGGGTTGCGCGCCACCACGCCGAGCTTCTCCAACCGCCCGAGCGCGCGGGAGACCACGCCGCGCGGCTGGTCGAGCTGGCGCATGAGGTCAGCCTCCCGCAGCGGGCCCTGCAGCGCGCCTTCGGCATGGGCACGGACGATCTCGGTGGCGAGAGTTTCGGCCGGGTCGCGGGCGGTGTCCTCCGGCAGGTCGCGGGTGGGGTCCGCCACCACCATGGCCCGGCCGTGGCGCGCGGTGATGCCCGCCTGTTCCAGCAGGCGCAGCGCGGCGCGCAAGGGCGTGCGCGAGACGGACAGGCGCGCGGCCAGCGCGGCCTCGGTCACCGGCGTGCCAGGCGGCGTGGCTTCGGCCAGCCAAAGCGCCCGCGCGGCGCGGGCCAGTTCGTGGTGCAGGAGGGGGGTCGACATCATCGCGCTTGTGTTTACGCCCATTCTGGTATTTTCTGCAAATGAAGAACCAAGCAGGCTTCACCAGAGGGATTTCGGATCATGCGTCTGCGCGCATCAATCCTGGCGATCGCCGCCAGCCTGGGCCTGTCCATGGCCGCCCCCGCCGGCGCGCAGGAGGCCCTGCGCATCCGCCTCAACGCGGACATCCGCTCGACCGACCCCGGCGTGAACCGCGACGCCAACACCGACGGCCTGGTGTGGCATGTGCTGGAGGGTCTGGTCGCGCTGCGCGGCGACGCCACCATCGCGCCCATGCTGGCCGAGCGGGTGGACATCTCCGCGGACGGCCTGACCTACACCTTCCCGCTGCGTCGCAACGTGCGCTTCCACAACGGCCAGCCGCTGACCGCGGCCGATGTCGCCTTCGCCATGGAACGCTACCGCAAGCGCGAGACCAACTGGCGCTGCCGCGGCGACCTCGACAGCGCCGTCACGCGCCTGACCGCCGTCGAAACACCCGATCCGCACACGGTGGTGATGCGCCTCGAACAGCCATCCGCGCTGTTCCTCACCATGCTGGCCCGGCCCGACTGCGGCCAGGCCGGCATCTTCCACCGCGACAGCCTGAACCCCGATGGAAGCTGGCGCGCGCCCGTCGGCACCGGTCCCTTCCGCCTGGGCGAATGGCGCCGCGGCCAGTTCGTGGAGCTGGAGCGCTTCGCCGAATACGCCGCCCTGTCCGGCGAACCCGATGGCCTGGCCGGCAACAAGACGCCGATGGTGGACCGCGTGCGCTTCACCATCATCCCCGACGACGCCGCAGCCCGCGCGGCGCTGCTCGCCGGCAACATCGACGTGCTGCCCGATGCCCGCACGCGCGACCTGCCGGATCTGCGCGCACGGCCCGGGATGAGCGTGCATTCCTCGCCGTCCTTCGATCTGCAGATCATCCTGATGCAGACGACCGACCCGCTGCTGCGCGACGTGCGGATGCGCCGCGCCATCGCCCTGGCCCTGGACGTGCCGGAGCTGGTGCGCGCGGTCACCGAGGGCAGCTCCCGCCCCGCGCGCGCACCGATCCCGGTGGGGTCGGGCTTCCACACGCCGGCGATGTCGGAGGTGCCTGCGCGGGACCTCGCCGCGGCGCGGCGCCTGGCGCAGGAAGCGGGCTATCGCGGCCAGCCCATCCGCATCGTCACCACCCGGCGCTACGAGGCCTTCTACGAGATCGCCGTTCTGGCGCAGGACATGCTGCGCGATGCCGGCATCAATCTCGAGCTGGAGGTCATCGAATGGGCCACGCAGTTGCAGCGCTACACCCGTGGTGACTACCAGATGATGGCCTTCGGCTTCTCCGCCCGGCTCGATCCCTCGCTCTCCTTCGAGATGTTCACCGGCCCCAAGGCAACCCAGCCGCGCAAGGCCTGGGACAACCCCGAGGTGCAGGCGATGCTGGACGCCTCGATGCGCGAGACGGACCCCGCCCGCCGCCGCGCGATCTTCGAGGCGATGTTCCGGCAATTGATGGAGGATGTGCCCGTCGTGGCGCTCTATTCCTCCGTGACGCATGCGGTCACGCCCGCCTCTGTGCAGGGCTACCGCAGCTGGGCGGTGGATGCGCCGCGGGCCTGGGGCGTGCGGGTGCAGCGCTGAGGTGCTGTCCTATGTGCTGAAGCGGCTGCTCGTCGCCCTGCCCACCCTGCTGCTGGTGGCGGCGAGCGTCTTCTTCCTGATGCGCCTCATCCCCGGCGACCCGGCCACCGTCGTCCTGGGCGACGCCGCGACGCCCGAAGCCGTGGCGGATCTGCGCATCGCCTTTGGGCTGGACCGGCCGGTGCTGGTGCAGTTCGCGCTCTGGATCGAGCGTGCATTGGGCGGTGATCTCGGCCGCTCCATCACCAGCGGCGAGGCGGTGGGGCCGCTCATCCTGCAACGCTTCCAGGTGACGGCGGCCATCGTCTTCGCCTCGGTGGGGCTGGCCGTGCTGATCGCGGTGCCGCTCGGCATGCTCGCCGCCTGGAAGCAGAATTCCTGGGGCGATGTGGCCGCCGTGGCGGCCGCGACCTTCCTGCTCTCCATCCCGTCCTTCTGGCTTGGGCTGATCTTCCTGCTGGTGTTCGGGCTGTGGCTCGGCTGGGTGCCGGTGGTGGGCTACGTCACCTTCGCCGAGGACTTTTGGGGGGCGCTGCACTACATCGCGCTGCCTGTGGCCACTTTGGCGCTGATCGAGACGGGGGTGCTGATCCGCATGGCGCGCGCCTCGACGGTCGAGGTGCTGCGGCTGGACTACATCGCCCATGCCCGCGCCAAGGGCGTGCCCGAATGGCGCGTGCTGGCGCGCCACGCCTTTCCCAACGCCTTCGCGCCGACGCTGACGCTGATCGGCCTCATCATGGGCAGCCTGCTGGGCGGCATCGCGGTGATCGAGACGGTGTTCACCCTGCCGGGCCTGGGGCGGCTGCTGGTGGAGGCGATCTTCGCGCGGGACTATCCCGTCATCCAGGGCGTGATGCTGCTCATCGCGGTGATCTACGTCGTGGTGAACCTGGTGGTAGACCTGCTCTACCCGGTGTTCGACCCACGCGTGGCGGCCGGCTGAGATGCGGCTGCGCCCCAACCTGCTCATCGGCGGCACGCTGCTGGGCTTCGTCTTCGCCGTGGCCGCCGCCGCACTGGTCTGGACACCCCATGACCCGGTGCGGACGAACCTCCGCCGAAGGCTGGTACCGCCTTCCCAGAACTATTGGCTCGGCACCGACGAGTTCGGACGGGACGTGGCCTCTCGCCTCATGGAGGGCGCGGTCACCAGCCTGAGCGTCGCGGCCTCCACCGTGGTGGTGGCGCTGGTGCTCGGCATGGCGATCGGACTGGCCGGCGGCTTTCTCCGCGGCTGGACGGACCGCATCCTGGGGGCCGTCAACGACACGCTGCTGGCCTTCCCGGGCATCCTGCTGGCGCTGGGCCTGCTGGCGGTGCTCGGGCCTTCGCGCTGGGGCATCGTGCTGGCGCTGGGCCTGGCCTATGCGCCGAGCGTGGCTCGCGTGGTGCGCGGCAGCGTGCTTTCCATCCGCGAGCGTGAATTCGTCGAGGCCTCGCGCGCGCTCGGCAATTCCGAGGGCTACACGTTGTTGCGCCATGTGTTGCCGCACACCGCGGCTCCGGTCACCGTGCTCGCGACATCGCTGTTCGGCTGGGTGATCCTGTCGGAAAGCGCGCTGTCCTTCCTTGGCCTCGGCGTGCCGCCGCCAGCCGCGACCTGGGGCAACATGCTGGCCTCGGCCAGGCCCTTCATGGACCAGGCGCCGCTGCTCTCCATCGCGCCGGGGGCGATGATCGCGACCTGCCTGCTGGGCGTGAACCTGCTGGGCGACGCGCTGCGCGACCTGCTCGACCCGCGGGACGGCGCATGACCCCCGTGCTGGAGGTGGAGCGCCTGTCCATTGCCGCCGGCGGGCGCCGCGTGGTGGACGGCCTTTCGTTCCGTATCGCGCCCGGCGAGGCCTTGGCGCTGGTGGGGGAAAGCGGCTCCGGCAAGTCCGCCACCGCGCGCGCCGTGATCGGCCTGCTGCCGCCGGGGCTGGCGCCCGATGGCGGCGCCATCCGCTTTGAGGGTGCGGCACTGGCGGCGAATTCGGCCGCGCTGCGCCGCCTGCGCGGGCCCGGCATCGGCATGGTGTTCCAGGAGCCGATGACCTCGCTGAACCCCGCGCACCGCATCGGCGCCCAGATGGAGGAGGGACTGGCGCTGCACACGCGCCTTTCGCCTGCGCAGCGCCGGGATTCCTGCATCGCCATGCTGGAGCGCGTGGGCATCACGGACCCGGCCTCGCGTCTCAACGCCTTCCCGCATGAATTCTCGGGCGGGATGCGGCAGCGGATCATGCTCGCCTCGGTGATGCTGCTGCGGCCGCGGCTGCTCATCGCCGACGAGCCCACCACCGCGCTCGACACGCTCACCCAGGCCGAGGTGATGGAGCTGATGTCCGGCCTGGCGCGCGAGCACGGCACGGCGCTGCTGCTCATCACGCATGACCTCGGCCTGGTCGCGCGTTATGCCGACCGCGCGCTGGTCATGCAGCAGGGGCGCGCAGTGGAGGAAGGCCCCGCCGCGCCGCTGCTCGACAACCCGCGCCAGGCCTATACCCGCGCCCTGGTGGACGCCCTGCCTCGGCGCGGCCCGGCGCGGCCCGCGGCGGCGGCCTCGGCGCCGCTGATCGAGGCGCGCGGCCTCTGCGTCACCTATCCGAAGCGCGGCGCGCTGTTCCGCCGCGCGGAGATCTTTACCGCGGTGGATGATGTCAGCCTTGCCATCCATCCGGGCGAGGTGGTGGCGCTGGTGGGCGGTTCGGGCTCGGGCAAGACGACGCTGGGGCGCGCCATGCTGCGGCTGGTGCCGAGCAGCGCGGGGCAGTTGCTGTTCCGCGGGCAGGCGGTGACGCAGCGCAGCGGCGCCGCGCTGCTGGATTTCCGTCTGGCCTGCCAGATCGTGTTCCAGGATCCCTATTCCTCGCTCGATCCGCGCATGCGCGTGCGCGACATCGTGGCCGAGCCGCTGCGCCTGCCCGCTGGAATGCCCATGGCGGAACGCCTCCGCCGCGCCGAGGTCATGCTGGAAGAGGTGGGGCTGGGTGGCCTCGGCGCGCGCTTTCCGCATGCGCTGTCGGGCGGGCAGCGGCAGCGCGTGGCCATCGCGCGCGCGCTGGTGCGCGACCCGGCCTTTGTCGTGGCCGACGAGGCGGTGAGCGCTCTGGATGCCACCGTGCGCAAGCAGGTGCTGGCGCTGCTGCGCGAACAGCAAAGGCGGCGCGGCTTTGCCTGCCTGTTCGTGACGCATGACCTGGGGGTGGTCGAGGAAATCGCGGACCGCATCGTGGTGATGCAGGGCGGGCGCATCGTGGAGCAGGGGCCGCGCGACGCGGTGCTGGACGCGCCGGCACAGGACTACACGCGGGCGCTGTTGGCGGCGGCGTTGCGCAGACCGGGGGTCTGACCGGCGAGGGCTGCGCGGGTTCGCGGCGATACTCGGGACGGGGGCCAGTGAGGTTGGGAAGCCGACTGGAGCATCGGTGGAAACCGGATTCCAACCTTCTCCGGCGTAGGCGGAATGCCGAATCGCCGCTCAACCAGAGCTACTCCGCCGCGACGCGCGGCCGTTCCGGCAGCTCGCCACCGATGCGTCTGGTCAGTGCCATGGCTGCCTCAGCGAGGATCGGTCGTGCGGCCGCCTGCGCGTCCGGCGTCCAACGGATCACCGGCGCGGAGAGGGCGAGGGCCCCGGCGAGCTTGTCGCCCGGCCCGAAGACCGGGGCGGCCATCGCCCCGGTGTGCGGATCCGTCGCGCCCATGGTGACGATCGGCAGGTCGAGCGTCGCGACATAGGGTGGCAGCGGCCGCGGCGCGAAGGCGCGGAGCACCTGGGCGATGGCGGAACTGTCGAGGGGCAGTGCGTCGCCGACCCGGACATGCATCCGCAGCAGGTGCGGGCTGTCCACGCGGTGCAGGCAGAGCCGCTGCTCGCCACGCCGGACGTAGAAGGCCGCCGTCTCGCCCGTCCGCGCCACGAGCTCCTCCAGCACCGGGATGACGTGCGCGTCCAGCCGGAAGGACTGCGTGTAGATCATGCCGAGGCGGAGCACCTCGGCATCGAGCCGGTACGCGCCGTCATCCTCGCGCGCAAGGTAGCCCTGCTCCTCAAGCGAGATGGCGAGGCGCATGATGGTGCTCTTCACTAGGCCCGTCCGTTCCGCGAGGGCCGCCAGCGACAGGGCGCGGTCGCCCTTGCGGAAAGCGGAGAGCACGGTCAGGGCGCGGTCGGCCGAAGCCACACCCTCGAGCGCCGATCGCCGCTTCCCCTTCTCCATCGTGGTCGCCTCCGGCCTCACGGTCCCACTTTAGCTCATTCCGCACGCGCGCGCAGGACGCTTCCTGTCTCGCTTTCGGTGATGAACAGGTCGCGCCCATCCGCCCCGCCCAGGCAGAGATTGGTGGTGGAGGCGCCGGCGCAGGAGCTCACCGCAAGCGTCGGCTCTGCCCGTGCGTTGAAACGCCAGACCGTCCCGACCCCGGTATGGGCGACCAGCAGATTCCCGTCCGCGTCCCACGCCAACCCGTCGGGGCCGCCAGGTCCGCCATGCAAATGGACGAAAATCCCCGCCTTGGTGACCGCGCCATCGCCGTGCAGCGGCAGGCGCCATATCTGGTTGGCGCGGGTGACGGCCACGAGGCAGTACGACAGGTCCGGCGCGACGACGATGCCGTTCGGGCTGGGCACCGTGCCGATCAGCGTGTCGAGCCTGCCGTCGGGGCGCAGGCGATAGACCCGGCCGGTCGGGTCGTGCAGGCCGGTCTGCCCCTGGTCGGTGAAGAAGATGCTGCCATCCGCGCCGAGGGCCAGGTCGTTCAGCCCCCGGAAGCCCTCGCTGCGCGCCGTCTCCAGCAGCGGCGTGATGGCGCCGCTGGAGGGGTCGATGCGGATCAGGCCGCGCCTGTAGTCGGTGACCAGCAGCGTGCCGTCGGCCGCCACCTTCAGGCCATTCGGCCAGCCGTCATACTCGGTCACGAGATCCCACGCGCCGTCCGGCGCGATGCGGAAGATGCGCCCGAAGGGGATGTCCGTGACGTAGAGCCTTCCCTCCGCATCGAAGCAGGGGCCTTCCAGGAAGCTGTCGATCTCGCGTCCGCCGCGATTCCAGCGTGCCCATTCGGTCGCACGCGGCCGGCGGAAGCGGTCCGGCAGCCGGGCGAAGACCTCGGTCCCGATGCGCGGCGGCGGCGCGAAGAACGGCATCGGCCTATTGCCGCTCGATGCCGCTGGTGGCGGCGACATCGCGCCACAGGGCGGATTCCTCGGCGAGCAGCGTCGCGAATTCGCCGGGCGGCATTCCGCCCGGCGAGGACGCCAGCGAGGCCAGGAAGTCACGCATGTCCTGCGCCTCCAGCGCCTGCGCCACCGCCGCATGCAGCCGCGCCACCACCCCGTCCGGCGTTCCCGCCGGTGCGGCGATCCCCGACCAGTTCACCACGCCGGTGCCATTCGGACCGAGGTTGGGCAGGCCGGCTTCCTTGAAGGTGGGGACCTGCGGCAGGACGGGCGTGCGCTGCGTGCCGCTCATCGCGAGCACCCGCAGCAGGCCGCCCTGCACATGGCCAAGCGCGGAGCCGAGCGAGACCATCACCACATCCACCTGGCGCGACAGAACATTGGTCACTGCCTCGCCGGCGCCACGGAACGGCACGTGCAGCATCTGGATGCCGGCGGCCTGGGCGAAGGCGGCGGTGGCGAAGTGGGGGGCGCTGCCGATGCCGCCGGTGCCGTAGGTGAGCCGCTCCGGCTCGCGCTTCGCATCCGCGATCAGCGCGGCAAGGTCGCGCCAGGGCGCGTCGCGGTGCACGGCGATCATCACCGGCGAGAAGGCGCTGACCGTCACTGGCCGGAAGGCATTCGCGTGGTCGAAGGGCAGGCGTTGAAACAGGTAGGGCAGCATGGCGTAGGTATTGTCCATCGCCAGCAGCGTGTGCCCATCCGGCGTGGCGCGTGCGACGTCGGCGGCGCCAATCGTGCCGGTGGCACCCGACTTGTTCTCCACCACCACCGGCCGTCCGAGGCTCTCGGAGAGCTTGGGCGCGAGGCGCCGCGCGATGGTGTCCACGGCGCCGCCGGGCGCCCAGGCGACGACGATGCGGATCGGGCGCGACGGCCAGGCTTCGCCGGCCTGGGCGTAGCCAGCGCGCGGCAGCGCCCCGAGGCTGAGCGGCATGGCGAGGCTGGTGCGGAGGATGTTGCGACGGGAGAGCATGGTACGCGGTTCCTTCCCAAGGCGCCCTACTGTCTGAGGGCTTGCATTTCGAAATCGCGTTTCGTTATAAGCGAGGGCGGCCCGGATCTGTCAAGAAAAGCCGGGCCCTGGGAAGGAAACCTCGGGATGCAGGAAACCCAGATCGGCCGTCGTGGCGCCCTCCTCGGTGCCGCTGCCGTCCTCGCCACCCCAGCGCTCGCCCAGCGCGGCTGGCCGGCGGGTCGCCCGATCGAGATCGTGGTGCCCTTCGCGCCGGGCGGCGGCATGGATGTCATGGCGCGCACCATCGCGCCCTTCCTCGCCGCACGCCTGCCCGGCGCGCGTGTCATCGTCAGCAACCGGGCCGGTGCCGGTGGCCAGGTGGGGACCGAGGTGGTGGCGAACGCCGCGCCGGACGGCTTCGTGCTCGGCGCCTGCGCGACACCCACGATCCTCAGCCAGCCCATCGAACGCCCGGTCCGCTGGCGCCCGGCGGAGCTCACCTACCTCGCGCAGGTCGTCGAGGATGCCTGCGGGCTCTTCGTCCGTACCGACAGCCCGCTCAAGGGGCTCCCGGATCTGCTGGCGGCGGCGCGGGCGCGGCCGGGCGACCTGCCCTACGGCACCGCCGGCATCGGCGGGGACGACCACATCGCGGCCCTGCTGCTGGAGGAGGCCGCCGGCGTCCGGCTGAGCCACATCCCCTTCAACGGCACCTCGCAGCTGCTGGTGCCGCTGCTCGGCGGCCAGCTCGATGTCGGCGCCTTCAACATCAGCGAAGCGCTGCCCCTGCTGCGCGACCGCGCCATCCGCGGCCTGGCGCTGGCCAGCGCGTCGCGTGACCCCACCGCGCCGGAGATCCCGACCTACCGCGAGACCGGGGTGGACGTCGTCTTCTCCGCCGGTCGGGGCATCTTCGGGCCGCCGGGACTGCCGGACGAGGTGCGTACGCAGATCGAGGAGGCCTTCGCGGCCACCTTCGCCGATCCGGCCTGGTCCGAGGCGGCCGCGCGCGCGGGCCTGCCGCGCAAGCCCCTGGTTGGCGCGGCCTATCGCGAGGCGGCGCTTGGGGGTGAGGCGGCGCTCCGCGCGCTCTGGGCCCGGCATCCGTGGAAAGAGTGACCGCAATTTCGAAAACGTGTTTCGGAAACGGCACTGGTTCGATAATCAAAACCATCTGACGGAGAGGACCGTTATCGCTCTGGGTGGACGCAACCCTGCGCCGCCTGGTCTCCGACGGCCTCATCTGACCCCGCGCACTGACCCCTCCCGAAAGTATCCTTCATGCCTCAGCCCGAAGCCGCGAAGCCCGCAGTTCTCGTCACGGCCGCGAAGCTCGCCCCGGAGGCGGTCGCCATCCTCGAGGCCGCCGGCTATGCCGTGCCCTGCACCTCCGGCTACCCCTCCGAGGCCGAGCTGCTGGCCGCCATCGCCGAGCACCGGCCGGTCGCGCTGCTGCACCGGCAGGGCATCATCAACGGCACGGTCATGGATGCCGCGGCGCCCGCGTTGCGCGTCATCGCGCGTCACGGCGCCGGCGTCGATGGCATCGACCTTCCCGCCGCCGAGGCGCGTGGGCTGACGGTGACGCGCGCCGCCGGCGCCAACTCCCGCTCCGTCGCCGAGCATGCGATGGCCCTGATGCTCGCGCTGCTGAAGGACCTCCCCTCGGTCGCCGCCGGCATGCGTGAGGGGCTGTGGGAGAAGACCTCCCGCATGACCCGTGACGTGGAGGGCGTGTCGCTCGGCCTCGTGGGCTATGGCGCGATCGGGTCCAAGGTCGCGCGCTTCGCGGATGCCTTCGGCATGCGGATCGCCGCCTATGACCCGCTGCTGCCCGCCGGCCCGCTGCCGGGCCCCGGGG
Organism: Falsiroseomonas oleicola; assembly: GCF_019029495.1. Taxonomy (GTDB): domain Bacteria; phylum Pseudomonadota; class Alphaproteobacteria; order Acetobacterales; family Acetobacteraceae; genus Falsiroseomonas; species Falsiroseomonas oleicola. Next base: position 258,835 of record NZ_JAERQM010000003.1, on the reverse strand, counting down.
AGCGCGTCGCCGACCTGTCCACACTGCTGGCCCGCTCCGAGGTGCTGTCGCTGCACTGCCCGCTGGAGGCCACGACGCGCGGGATGATCGGCGCGGCGGAACTGGCGGCGCTGCCGCGCGGCGCCATCCTGGTGCACACCGCGCGCGGCGGCATCGTGGACGAGGCGGCCCTGCTGGCCGCGCTGGACTCCGGTCACATCGCCTGGGCCGGCATCGACGTCTTCGCGAATGAGCCGCTGGACACCGCCAGCCCGCTCCGCGGCCATCCCCGCGTCCTGCCGACGCCGCACCTGGCGGCCAACACGCCGCTCGGCGCCGTCGGCATGTCCACCGGCGCCGCCGAGAGCATTGTCGCGGTGCTGGCGGGAAGGCTGCCAGCCCTGCCAGGCGCCGTCGTGATCCCAGGCGGCCTGCGCGCAGCGGCCTGACGCGCTGCCGGCTGCGGCCGGTCCTGAACTATCCCCATGGAGAGGAAACAATGAAGATGAACCCCGACCTCACGCGCCGCGGCGTCCTTGGCGCCAGCCTTGCCGCATTGGCCGCGCCCGCCGTTGCGCAGCCCGCCTGGCCAGCCGGCCGGCCGATCGAAGTCGTCGTCGGCTTCGCGCCGGGCGGCGGGACGGATGTGATGGTGCGGGCCCTCGCCCAGTTCCTCCCGGCCGAGTTGCCCGGCGCCAACTTCGTCGTCTCGAACAGGCCCGGCGCCGGCGGCGAGACCGCCTATGTCGCGCTGCAGGGCGCGCGCCCGGACGGCTACACGCTCGGCACCATCAACACGCCGGGCTACGTCTCGCTCGGCATCCAGCGCCGGGTCCGCTACGACCGCGCCCAGATCCGCCTGATCGCGCGCCTGGTCGACGATCCCAGCGCCTTCGTGGTGCACCGCGATTCCCCCTTCCGCACGCTGAAGGACGTGGTGGAGGCGGCGAAGCGCCAGCCCGGGACGATCAGCGTCGGCTCCTCCGGCATCGGCACCGACGACCATCTCGGCCTGACGCTGTTCGAGGCCGCGTCCGGGACAGAATTCATCCACGCACCCTTCGCCGGCGCGGGGCCGGTGCGGAACGCCGTGCTCGGCAAGCAGATCGACATTGCCGGTCTCAACCTCGGCGAGATCGGGATGCTGGGGCAGGAGAACCCCCTGCTCCGCCCCATCGCCGGCATGGGTGAGCGGCGCTGGGAGCTGATGCCGGACGTGCCGACCTTCCGCGAGGAGGGCTACGACGTCCTCATGACAAGCGAGCGCGGGCTCGGTGCGCCGCGTGGCATCCCGGACGAGATCGCGACGCGGCTGGAGGATGCGATCGCCAAGGTCATCGCCACACCGGAATGGGCCGAGAAGGTGCGCCAACTGGAACTCGCGATGTCCTTCCTGCGCGGCGCCGAGTGGGAGGCGCAGATGCCGGCGCAACTCGCGCGCTTCCAGGGGATCTGGCAGCGGACGCCGTGGCAGTGAGCGGCGACATGATCCGCCGCCGCGCCGCGCCTGGCCCGGGTGCAGGCCTGGCCTGGCCTGCCAGGTCGCTGCGCACAATTGTGGGCTTTCCGCCCGGCGGCGCGGTGGACATCCCAGGCCGGCTGATCGCCGACATGCTGACGCCGCGGCTCGGCCAGCCGGTCGGCCTTCGCAGCGCCGCCTTCTCGGCCGTTCGAGGCCTCCTGGATGTGGGGAACAGCTGGGCGAAGCTGTCCGGCCCCGACATCAAGAGCCGCCTTGGTCCGCCAGACTACGCGAATGCGGGGGAGATCGCCGCGGTCCTTGCGCGCGCTGCGCCGGAGCGGGTGGTCCGGGGCAGCGACTGGCCGCACCCGACCGAGCCTTCCGACGCGGAGCCGGACGACCGGTCGCTGCTCCACTTGCTCCGGAGCTGGGTGCCCGATGCCGCTGCCAGGCCGCGCGTCCTGGTGGGCAACCCGGCCGCGCTCTACGGCTTCGACACCGCCACCTGAGCGCCAAGGGCTTCGCAGCCCACTGCCTCGTGCAGGCAGTAGATGCGCGTGGCCGTGCCGGCGAACAGCGCGGCGCGCTCATCCTCTCCGGCGCCAGCGGCGAGGCGCTTGAAGGCGTTCCAGAGCACGCCGTAGCCGCACATGCCCTTGTCCACGGGGAAGTTGCTCTCGAACATGCAGCGCGCGGCGCCGAAGGCCTCGATAAGCGTGTGGATCACGGGCCGCCAAGCTCGTTCGAGTTCGGCGGAGGACGGCGGCAGGTCGCGCAGGTGGAAGTCATAGCCACCCACCTCCATGGCCAGGCCGCCCAACTTCATCACCGTGTTCGGCAGCGTGGCCAGCCCCAGGACCTCATGTCGCCATTCCGCGAAGCCTTCCTCGCGGCGGCCGGCATAGGGACCTACGCCGAGCGGTCCGCCACAGTGATTGACCACCAGCGTCAGCTCCGGCACGGCTCGCGCGACCGCCGCGACGAGCGGCAACTGGGTCTGGTAGGCCCAGACATCGAGAACGAGACCGCGTGCCGCGAGATGCCGGGCTCCTTCGATGAAGCGCGGATCCTCAAGCGGACCCGGCGGTGGCGTGAGCAGGTTGGAGCGCACTTGCGACGAAGGATGCCAGGCTGTGCGGTTGCGCACGCCCCGGAACCTCGCCCGTGCCGTCGCAAGGTGCGCCTCGAGTAGCGGTGCGACGCGATCGCCTAGCGTGAGGTCCACGAAGCCAATGATGCCGGCGCAGGCACGTGTCGGTCCGTATGTGCCACTGGCGCTTGCGGCGGCAATGCCGTTGACGAACTCGGTCTCGCCGAGGGAGCGCTCCTCCTCCGGGCCAGTCGCGCGGTACATCGCGCCACACTGGACGAAGACAGTGGCCCGCACGTCATGGCCCGCGCCCGCATCACGCAGCAGATCGTCGAGGAGGTAATGCTCGCCGGCGCGATCCCACAGGTGGTGGTGCGGGTCGACGATCGGCAGCGTCGGATCGAGCGGTTCCTCCCGCACCTGTGCAAGCCACTCCTGACGGACGGCGATCTGGCGCGAGGGCGTGAAGCTCGAAGCAGTTGAGAATGTCATGACGCGAAGAGTGACCTCCGCCACCAGGCAGCGCAAGCTTGGCCGTTCACCTCAGCCTCCGGCATCTTCTCGCCAGGAGACCAGGGCAGGGTACGTTGCCATGGCCGCGGGCATCATCGTAGTTGAGCCAGAACGGATTCCTCGCCGCACGCCTGCTCCCGCGCAGCGCGACGAACTGCTGCGCATCTGGAACCTTGTGGATGACGACAGCCGCAAGCTGCTGCTGTTCTTCGCGCTATTGCTGGCGCGCGAACAGGGTCTCGTCCCGCCGAACACGCCGCTGATGATCACCGATCGCGTGCTGTGACCTCGCTCACGGCACCCGGCGCTTCCCCACCTGCACCGATAGCGTCGCCGCGCGATCGGTCGGCGTGGCGTCCGTCTGCCCGTTGAAGCAGAAATCCGCCATGAAGGTCGCGGTCGTGGTCGAGGTGGCGATGGTGATCAGCCCCTCCACACCGACCTCCGTCGCCGACTGCCGGAACGCCACCGCGCGCGTGTCCAGGCTGGCACGCCCAGGCGATGCGCCTGCTGGATGTGTTCCTGGGCGGGCTCCGGGTCCGGCGAGGTGAAACGCCCGATCCACCCCGGCCCTGGACCCGCCTGCCTGCGGGACAGCACGCTCCCGGCATACGGCGCCGCGCTGCCCAGACGATTCGGGAAGGCCCATTCAGCTGTCCAGCATCTCGCGCAGCGCCCGCATCGCGGTCGCGTAGCCGCGCGCGCCCAGCCCCGCGATCACCGCCGTGGCGGCGCTGGAGACGAGGGACTGGTGGTAGATCGCCTCCCGCCTGTGGATGTTCGAGATATGCAGCTCGATGATCGGCGCCTTGACCATCTTCAGCGCGTCGAGCACCGGGATGGAGCGGAAGGTCAGTCCGGCCGGGTTGATGATGAGGCCCGCCGCGCCGGCGTCGATCGCCTCATGGATCCAGTCCACAAGTTGGCCTTCATAGTTGGTCTGGTGGAAGACCACCTCATCCTCGCCGGCTTCGGCCCGGCACATCGCCTCGACCTCGGCCAGCGTCGTGCGGCCATAGATCTCGGGTTCGCGCTTGCCCAGGCGATTCAGGTTCGGCCCGTTGAGGACATGCAGGCTGCGCGTCACGGCGTGTTCCTTTTCTGCGATCTTGCGCGCCGCGGCGTCAGCCCTGGTAGCCGAGCAGCCGCGGCATCCAAAGCACCAGCTCCGGGATGAAGGTGATGAGCGCCAGGGCTGCCATCATCGCGATCACGAAGGGCAGCGTGTCCCGCACCACGGCGGTGAGCGGCGCATCGGAGAGCTTCGCGACGATGAACAGCAGCAGCCCGTAGGGCGGCGTGACCAGCCCGAGCATGATGTTCACCACCACCACCACGCCGAAATGCACCATGTCGATGCCCAGCGCCTGCGCGGTCGGCACCAGCACCGGCACCACCACCAGCAGGATGGTGCTGCCTTCCATCAGGCAGCCCAGCACAAGCAGGACCAGGTTCATGATCAGCAGGAATTCCCAGCGCGACATCTCCCAGCCGGCCAGGATGTCGCGCACCGTGTTCGGCACGTTCTCGCTGGTGATGACGTAGTTGAAGGCCAGGGCGCCTGCGATCAGCATGCCGATGGCGGCGGTCGATCGCGCGCTGGCCACCACGGCGGCATAGGTCTGGCGCAGCGTCAGGCTGCGGTAGAACACCGCGGCAATCAGGTAGGCATAGGCCGCGGCGACGGCGGCGGCCTCGGTCGGCGTCATCACGCCGCCATAGATCCCGCCCAGCAGGATCACCGGCATCAGCAATGCGGGGAAGGCCTCCAGCGTCAGGCGCGGCACCTCGCGCAGCGGCACCCGCTCCGAGATCGGAAAGTTGTGGCGATGGGCCATCCAGCTGTTGATGGCCATCTGCGCCATGGCCATCAGCAGGCCTGGGATCACGCCGCCCAGGAACAGGTAGCCGATCGAGGCATCGGCGACGAGCGCATAGAGCACCATGGGGATGGAGGGCGGGATGATCGGCCCGATCACCGCCGTCACCGCCGTCAGCGCCGCCGCATAGCTGGACGGATAGGCGCCGCCCTTGGTCATCATGTCGATCTGCAGCTTGCCGCTGCCGGCGGCATCCGCAATGGCGGAGCCTGACATGCCGGCGAAGATCACGCTCTGGACGATGTTCACATGGCCGAGCCCGCCGCGCAGACGGCCGACCAGCAGGTTGCAGAAGCGCAGCAGGCGGTCCGTCAGGCTGCCCGCATTCATCAGGCCGGCAGAGAAGATGAACAGCGGCACGGCGAGCAGCACGTAGCTGCCATTCAGCCCGTTCAGCACCTGCTCCGCCGCGATCGACATGTCCTGCCCGGACAGGGCAAGATAGATAATGCTGGCCACGATCATGGTCAGCCCGATCGGCAGCCCCATCAAGGCCAGCGCCAGCAGCGCGACCAGCGAGAGGGTAAAGGGATCTTCGAAATTCACCGTGTGCGCCCCGCGACTGCGCGCCAGGCGATGGCGGCGTGACGGATGATCATCGCCACAGCGAAGATCAGCCAGACCGAATAGAGAAGGTCGAAGCGGATGCCGAGATAGGCGCTGCGCTCCACCTTCATGAAGGTGACGTAGTCCACCATCGCCGGCAGCGACCAGCCGAAGACGCCGACGACCGCGAGGCCCGTGAAGGCGTCGCAGATACGGCGCGGCAGGCTGGGCAGCGCGCCATAGAGGATGTCGAAGCGGATCTCCTCCTCATCCCGCAGCACCAGTGCCGCGCCCCAGAGCACGCCCCAGACCCAGGCGAGCGTCGAGAGTTCCGCCGTCCAGCTCAGCGGTGCATTGAACACGTAGCGCGTGACGATCTGCAGGATGAAGGCTGCGAACATCGTCACCAGCATCAGCGAGAGCACGTTCTCCGCGCGCCGCCTGGCCCAGCCCAACAGGCGGCACGCCGTGGTCATCGGGTCAGCGCACCGCCGCGATGCGGTCCAGGATTCCGGCCGGCCAGCCCTGCGACTGCGGCGAAGCCAGGTAGCGGCGCTGCGCCTCCGCCCGGAAGGCCGCGACATCCGGCTCGTACACTTCAAGGCCCTGCGAGCGGAAGTAGGACAGCATCTCCTGCTCCTGCGCGATGTGGCGCTGCGTGCTCTGGTCGATCGCCTTGTTCACCGCGGCCTGGATCGCATCGCGCTGCGGCTGCGTCAGCGAATCCCAGAGGCGGGCGGAGATCGAGAGCAGGTCGTAGGCGACGAGATGGCTGGTGAGTACGAACTGGGTCGTCACCTCGTGGAAGCGCATGGTGCGGCTGGTCGGCAACGGATTGTCCTGGCCATCCACCGTGCCGGATTGCAGCGCGGTGTACAGCTCGGCAAAGGCCACCGGCGTCGGGTTCGCGCCCAGCGCCTCGCCGAGGAACTGCCAGGTCTCGCCCGGCGGCATGCGCAGCTTCATCCCCGCCATGTCGGCCGGGGTGCTGATCCGCTTGCGCGGCTTCAGGTTCACGTGGCGCGTGCCGAAATACAGCGGGCCGAGCACATGGACGTTCAACTGGTCCCGCGCCATGCGGTTGAATTCCTGCCCGACCGGGCCGGCGAAGACCTTCCGCATGTGCTCGGCGTCGCGGAACAGATAGGCGCTGGCCATCACCGACCAGGCCGGAATCTGCCGCGACAGGTCCTGCGGCGAGAGGTTCGCCATCTCGACATTGTTGCGCTGGATCGCCACCAGCTCCGTGCCCTGGCGGAACAGCGTCGCGTTCAGGTGCAGCTCCACGTCGAACTGCGCTTGCAGATCCTGCGCGAAGCCGCGCATCGCCTCGGCGCGGATGTCCTGGTCCGAGAAGACGGCGGTGAAGCGGAGGCGCCGGCGCGCCTGGGCCTCGGCGGTCCGGCTGGACATGGCCAGGCCGGGCGCGGCCAGGGCGGCCGCCCCGGCGAGCATGGTGGCGCGACGTCCAATGGTGATTGGCATGGCGTGATCCCTCCCTCGATGTTCTTTTCGGCCCCGACGGGTCGGCTTGCCGCGACGCTAAGGGGGCGGTGAAAGCCGATCAAGAGAGATTCGCCGGAATCTCCGATATTCGGCAGAATGCCGGCTCTTGCATGGGCGGGGCAGCCGCCCTGATACTGGCTCTGGTTGGACGAGGGAGGCGCTGCCGTGACATCGGCCGAAGGCGATGCCGGGGAATCGCCCGGCGAGGCGGCCTATCGCCGCATCCGCACCGATGTCGTGCTGGCCCGGCTCGCGCCCGGGCAGAAGCTGGGGCTGGACGGGCTGCGGGAGGTCTACGGCGTCGGCATCGGCACGCTGCGGGAGGCACTGAACCGACTGGCCTCGGAAGGCCTGGTGATCGCCGAGGGCCAGCGCGGCTTTGCCGTGGCCCCGGTCTCCGCCGAGGATTTCCGGGAGATCGCCGAACTGCGCCTGCTGCTGGAGAACGAGGCGATCGCGGCCTCCTTCGCCGCCGGCGACCTCGACTGGGAAGGCCAGGTGGTGGGCGCGCATCACAAGCTTGCCGTGCTGGAGCGGCGGCTGCTGGCGGGGGAGGGCGCCGATGCGTCCCAGTGGAAGCAGTACGACCGCGAATTCCATACCGCGCTGATCGCCGCCTGCGGCTCGGTGGCGCTGCTGGAGACCTATGCCGCCGCCTACGACCGCTTCCTGCGCTACCAGATGGTCGCGGTGGTGTTCCGCGGCGCCATCGCGGCGGAACAGCACGCGGTGCTGCTGGAAAGCGCACTGGCGCGCGACGTGACGCGGGCGCAGGACCTGCTGCGGGCGCATGTCGAAGGCTGTGTGCACCATGTGGTGGAGGGCGGCGCGCTGGCGCCCTTCGCCGCCACCAGGCGCCGCGCCCGCCCTGCACCGGCCCTTGCCATGGCGCTTGGCCGATGAGCGCGCCCGAAGCCGCGGAGGCGGCGAGCGAGCGCGCCTGGCGGCTGATCCGCGCCGATATCCTGCGCGGCACGCTGGCCCCCGGCCGCAAGCTGCGGCTGGAGGGGCTGCGCGACAGCTATGGCGTCGCCGTCGGCACGCTGCGCGAAAGCCTGAGCCGCCTGATCGCGGAGCGCTTGGTGGTGGCCGAGGGCCAGCGCGGCTTCGAGGTGGCGCCCTTCTCGGCCAAGGAACTGCGGGAGCTGGCGCAGCTTCGCCTGCTGCTGGAAGGCCATGCGCTGGAACACGCCTTCCGGGCTGGCGATGTGGAGTGGGAGGGACGCGTTGTCGCCGCGTATCACAAGCTGTCGCAGATGCAGGAAAGGCTCGGCGATGGCGAGGCTGCGGCGCTGGATGTGTGGCGGCGCCTCGACGTCGAATTCCACCGGACGCTGATCTCCGCCTGCGGGTCGCGCACCCTGATGGCGACCCATGCGACGGTCTTCGACCGCTACCTGCGCTACCAGAACCTGGCGCTGGGCTTTCGCGGCGCGATCGCGGTGGAGGAGCATCGCGCGCTGTGCGACAGCGCAACCCGCCGGGACGCGACGGCGGCGCGGCAGATCCTGGCCGCGCATATCCTGGGCGGCGTCGATCACGCGCTGGCCAGCGGCGCCATCTAGCGCAGCGGGGTCACAGGGCGCGCGGTGCGTGGCAGGATGCCGCCGCATCGACACGAAAGCGCAGCTTCGCCATGGCTCAAGGCCCGCCACCCCGCCGGCAGCGCCGCGCGCCCGCGGAAACGCGGCGCGAGGTGATCGAGGCGGCCATCGCCGAATTCTCCGCCAGGGGCTTTTCCGGCGCCCGCGTGGACGACATCGCGGCGCGCATGCGCACGACCAAGCGCATGATCTACTATTATTTCGGCGGCAAGGCGCAGCTCTATGCGGCGGTGCTTGAGCATGTCTATGGCCGGATGCGGGATGCCGAGCAGGCGCTGCAGCTCGACACGCGGCCGGCGATGGAGGCGCTGCGGCGCCTGGTGGAAGTCACCTTCGACCATCATGCGCAGCACCCGGAATTTGTCCGCCTGGTCAGCGTGGAGAACATCCACGAGGCGCGCATCGTCGCGGCCTCGGAGACCATCCCGGCGCGCAACGCCGCCATCATCGGCACGCTACGCGACCTGATCACGCGCGGGCAGGCGGAGGATGTGTTCCGCGCCGGGCTGGATGCGCTCGACCTGCACATGCTGATCAGTGGCTTCTGCTTCTACCGCATCTCCAACCGCCACACGCTGCACGCGATCTATGGGCGCGCGCTGGAGGCGCCGGAGGCCGCGGCGGCGCAGCGGCGCATGATCGCCGACGCGGTGCTGCGCTACGTCGCGTCCTGAGACACCATTCCGGCAAAATGCCGCAGCATCCGCGCGGCATCGGGTTCCAGCCCGGTGAACAGCCGGAAGGCGCCGGCCGCCTGGAACACCGCCATGCCGCCGCCATCCAGCGTGCGGCAGCCGAGGCTGCGCGCGGCCCGCAGCAGGGCGGTCTCGAAGGGGAAATAGACGATGTCGGCGACCCAGAGCGCGGGCCGCAGCCATTCCACCGGCAGCGGCGTGCCGGGGAATTTCTGCATGCCCACCGGGGTGCAGTTCACCAGCCCATCGGCTGACGGCATCTCCGCCGCCAGGTCGGTGCAGGCCACGGCGCGGCCGGCGCCGAAACGGGCGCAGAGCGCCGCGGCCAGCGCGGCCGCGCGCGGCGCGTCGCTGTCGGCGATCACCAGCCGGCCGACGCCTTCGCTCAGCAGCGCATGCGCCACCGCGGCCCCTGCACCGCCGGCGCCGAGTTGCACGACGCGCGCGCGCGGCGCATCCGCCAGGCCGCGCCGGAACCCCTCGGCAAAACCGGTGCAATCCGTGTTGTGGCCGATGCGTCGGCCATCCCGCAGCACGACCGTGTTCACCGCGCCCAGCGCCTCCGCATCCGGCGACAGCGCATGCAGCAGCGGGACGACGACCTGCTTGCAGGGGTAGGTGATGTTCAGCCCGGCAAAACCCATGCGCTCCGCCGCCGTCAGCAGATCCTCCAGCGCCTCCGGCCCCAGGCGCAGGCATTCCAGGTCGATCAGCCGATAGACCAGCCGCAGCCCCTGCTCCGCCCCCTCCCGCTCATGCATCGCAGGCGACAGCGAGGCCTGGATGCCGAAGCCGATCAGCCCGGCGAGGAGGGCGCGGGCGATGTCCGGGGTCGTCATGCCGCATCTCCAGGGGAGGTCTTGCTTGCCGTGCTTATGTACCCGTTGGTACAAAGCAACTCAATGCCGCGGCCGGCAACCGAAGGAAGGATGCGTGATGCCACAGCACCGCCTGCCGAAATCCATCGCCACGGTCTGCCTTTCGGGCACCCTGCCGGACAAGCTGGAATCCGCCGCCGCCGCCGGCTTCGACGGTGTGGAAATCTTCGAGAACGACCTGCTCACCTTCGACGGCACCCCCGCCGAAGTGCGCCGCATGTGTGAGGATCTCGGCCTCGCCATCACCATCTTCCAGCCCTTCCGCGATTTCGAAGCCATGCCCGAGCCGCAGCGCCGCCGGAACCTGGATCGCGCCGAGCGAAAGTTCGATACGATGCAGGCGCTGGGCACCGACCTCATCCTGGTCTGTTCCACCACCCATGCCGCGGCCCTGCCGGAGCCCGAACGCGCGGCAGAGGATCTGCGCGAGATGGCGGAGCGCGCCGCCTCGCGCCAGCTGCGCGTCTGCTACGAGGCGCTGGCCTGGGGCCGCCACGTCAACCGCTGGCGCCAGGCCTGGGAGATCGTGCAGCGCGCGGATCACGCCGCGCTCGGCCTCTGCCTCGACAGTTTTCATACGCTGTCGCTGGGCGACGACCTCGCCGGCCTCGCGGATGCTGTGCCGCCCGAAAAACTGTTCTTCCTGCAGCTGGCGGATGCGCCGCGCCTTTCGATGGATGTGCTCTCCTGGAGCCGGCATCACCGGCTGTTCCCCGGCCAGGGTGAATTGCCGGTGCCGGCCTTCCTGAAGGACCTGCTGGCGGCGGGCTATGCCGGGCCGCTCTCGCTCGAGATCTTCAACGACGAATTCCGCGCCGCCCCATCCCGCCGCATCGCCCGCGACGGGCAGCGCAGCCTGGTCTGGATCGAGGACCAAGTGGGAATCGCGTCGCTGCCCGCGCTGCCAAAACTCTCCGGCCTGGAATTCGTGGAATTCGCCGTGGACCATGCGGCGCGGGCCGAACTCGGCGCCCTCATCGGCACGTTGGGCTTCCGGCCTGGCGGCACGCATCGCTCCAAGGATGTGGAACTGTGGCGCCAGGGCGGCGTGAACCTGGTGCTGAATTCCGAACCGGACAGCGCCGCCAGCGAACGCTTCGAACAGGCCGGCCCCTGCGTCTGCGCCATCGCGCTGCGCGTCGATGACCCGGCCCGCCTGGTGGCGCGCGCCGAGGCGCTGTCCTACCGCGTCTGGCGCGAGCGCATCGATGCCGGGGAGCGCGCCATTCCGGCGATCCGCGCGCCGGATGGCACGCTGGTCTATCTGGTGGAGGACCCGGTCTCTGGCGGCCGCCCGATCTGGGAGGATGATTTTCGGCTGGATGGCGCGGCGCCGGCAGACGGGCTGCTGGGCGTGGACCATGTGGCCCAGGCGATGACGCCCGACATGATGGACAGCTTCGTCCTGTTCTACCGCAGCTTGCTGGGGCTGGCGCCGGATGCGACCTGGGAACTGCCTGACCCCTACGGCCTGGTGCGGTCCTGCGCCTTTGTCAGCGCCGATGGCAGCGTGCGCATGCCGCTGAACGTCTCGGAAAGCCGGCGCACCGGCACCGGGCGCTTCGTCTCCGCCCGCGCCGGCGCCGGGGTGCACCACATCGCCTTCCAGGCCGCGGATGCGGCGGCCGAGGTCGATGCCGCGGCGGGGCGGGCGGCCCCGCTGCTCAACATTCCCGAGAACTACTACGAGGACCTCGGCGCCCGCTTCGACCTGGAGGATGCGGAGATTGCGGCGCTGGCGGCGCGCCACCTGCTGTATGACCGTGACGCGGCCGGCGGCAGCTTCCTGCACGCCTATACGCACGCCTTCCGCGACCGCTTCTTCCTGGAGATCGTCGCGCGACAGAAGGGCTATGCCGGCTTCGGCGCCGCCAACGCGCCCGTGCGCATGGCGGCGCAGATGCGCCAGGGTTCGAGAGAATGATCCATGTTCCGAAAGAAGAGGCGGTGTCGGTGGCCAGGCACTGAAGCGGCGGCCGCTTTCCGGCGAAGGTTGTTCGCCGGTGCCTGCTGCACCTGGACATATCCGAGCGTATCGCGGGCGCTGGCGCCTGTTCCCTGCTGAGGGGCCGTCCTTCAGCCACAGCCGCCCCGCTTCGGCTGCGGCCGCGGCCGCGGCACCTTCAGACAACCACGTGCAGTCCGGCATCGGCCCCGACCACCGTGGCCGCATCGCCCATTCTCCCGGAATGTGACTTCGCTCCGTTTGAAGCTCTGGTTCGACCTGGATCCCGCTAAGCAGGATCACCCCAATTTCCAGGCGCCATCGAACTTCGTCCCGGAACTCCTTCTGAGCAGCACTGACCATGGTGCTGGCGATGATGGCGTTTGGCGTTGGCTTGCGCCCCAACGACTGCGGCCAGCCGATCTCGAAGAGGCCCACCAAAGCCAGCTAGGTCCAACCCATCTTCGGCTCCCGCTTAGATCGTGCCGTCGAGGATAGCGCGCAGCCCGTCCTGGACATCGGCCCACTCGTCGTCGCCAAAATCCATCAGCCCAAAGGTGCGCAGCAGGAACGCGCCTTCGGTGGCCAACAGCGTCATCCTGGCGCGCCGTCCTTCCTTGGACCGGGGGTCGAGACCACCGAAGAGCTCCGCGTACCAGGCCCTGCATTCCGCCCGGCGATGCGTGGCGTCGATCATGGCTGCCATGAATCCGGCCGCCCTGGCGCGCTCCGCGGCGTTCAAGGCCATGGTGATGTCGACATGCCCGCGCGCGACCGCCATCGGCTCGGGCTCCGGGCCGAGCCTGGCTCTCATCTGCGCGTTGTACTCTTCGCTCCAACGCTCCAGCATTGCGCCGATCAGGTCGTCCTTGGTTCCGAAGCGCGACTGGATGCCACCCTTCGAGACGCCTGCTGCCTTGGCCACGGCGTCGATGGTCAGCGCGCCCGTCCCCTCCTTCAGCAGGATCTGCTCCGCAAGGTCCAGGACCTTGTCGCGGTCGATCGTCGGTGGGCGACCCATGGCGAACCTCCTTGACCACTAATGAATACGTTCGTATGGATTTATATGTCTGAGCGCTAAGCCCGGCAAGCGTCCTGACTCTTTCGTCTCCACAGTCTGGTGAATCCCATGCTCCGCCGCCAATCGTTGTTCTTGGTCTTGCTGCTCGCGGCCTGCGGCGAGGCGGCGGCGCCTCCCGCTTCCGTCCCACCCCCCACCAAGGTCGGCGTCGTCGAGGCCCGCCCGCTTCCGACGCCGGTCACCTTCGAATACGGCGGCCGCGTGACGGCCGTGCGCCAGACCGAGGTACGCGCCCGGGTCGGCGGTATCCTGCTGGAGCGCGCCTACACGGAGGGCGCCGAGGTCCGGGAGGGCGACGTGCTGTTCCGCGTCGACCCGGCCACCTACCAGGCCGCGGCCGATCTGGCGCAGGCGCAGGTGCATGAGGCCGACGCCACGGTCCAACGCGCCCGTCGCGACCAACGGCGCGCGGCGGAACTGCTGCGTGCCGACGCGGGCAGCCGCAAGAATCGTGACGACGCCATGTCCACGCTCGCGCAGGCGGAGGCATCCTTGGCGGCTGCCCGCGCGCGGCTGGCCAGCGCCCGCCTTGAACTCGGCTACACCACCGTCCTCGCGCCCATCTCCGGCATCACCAGCCTGGAGGCTGTGCCGGAAGGCAGCCTTGTCAGCGCCGGGGGGGAGAAGTCCCTGCTGACCCGCATCACCCAGATGGACCCGGTCCATGTGGCCTTCGCGTTCAACAGGCCGGACCTTGCCATGCTCTCGGCGCAGGGCGTTCAGGACCTTACGGCCCAGGTGATACTGGACGGCGGGGGCGAGGCCGAGGGCAAGGTCAGCTTCACCGAGGCCACCGTGGACCCGACCACCGGCACGGTGCGCGGCCGCGCCACCTTCGCCAACGCGGAGCGGCGCCTGATCCCCGGCCAGTTCGTCCGTATCCGCGTATCCGGCCCGTCGCGGGACGTCATCCGAATCCCGCAGGCGGCGGTGCAGCAGGACGTCCAGGGTCCATTCGCCTACGTGGTCGGCGCCGACGGCAAGGCGGAGCGGCGCGGCCTCCGGCTCGGCCGGACAATGGGGCAGGAGTGGATCATCGAGGACGGCCTCCGGCCGGGTGACCGCGTCGTCGCCGAGGGGGTGGTGAAGGTGGTCGAGGGCGCGCCCCTTGAGGCGGCGCCCATGCAGGCCGCGGAGGCACGCCCGTGAGCGCCCGCTTCTTCATCGAGCGCCCGGTGCTGGCCGGGGTGCTTTCCATCGTCATCGTGCTGGCCGGCCTGGTCGCCATGCGCGTGCTGCCCATCGCGCAATATCCTGAGATCGTGCCGCCGCAGGTCGTCGTCTCCACCACCTACTCGGGCGCCGACGCCGACACGGTGTCCCAGACGGTTGCCGCGCCGCTGGAGCGCGCCATCAACGGCGTCGAGGGGCTGATCTACATGCAGTCGGTCAACACCGACGACAGCATGACGCTGAACGTCAGCTTCGAGATCGGCACCGACCCCGACCAGGCCACCATCAACGTCAGCAACCGCGTGCAGGGCGTGCTCGCCACGCTGCCGAGCGAGGTGCAGCGCGTCGGTGTCACGGTCAACAAGCAGTCGACTGCCTTCCTGGCGGTGGTGACGCTCACCGCGACGGACGAGCGGTTCGACGAGATCTTCCTCAGCAACTACGCGCTGCGGAACGTCATCGACGAGATCAAGCGCATCCCCGGCGTCGGCAATGCCTCGCTGTTCGGGCAAAAGGAATACGCCATGCGTGTCTGGCTGCAGCCGGACACGCTGGCGCAGTTCTCCTTGACCGCGTCGGATGTCTCCGCCGCCATCCGCGAGCAGAACCAGCAGTTCGCCGCGGGCAAGCTGAACGACGCCCCGAGCGCAGGCGGCGCCTACACCTACGCCATGACAGCGCAGGGCCGCCTGCCGGACGCGGAAGCCTTCGGCAACATCATCCTCCAGGCGCGCCCGGACGGCTCGACCCTGCGGCTACGCGACGTCGCGCGCGTGGAGCTCGGCGCCCAGCAGTACGATTTCCAGGGCAACCTGAACGGCAGGCCGAGCGCGCCCTTCGGCATCTACCTCCAGCCCGGCGCCAATGCGCTGCAGACCATGGATACGGTCACCGCCCGCATGGACGAGCTGGCCGCCGCCATGCCGCAGGGGATGGAGTACTCCATCCCCTACAACACCACGGCCTTCGTCAAGGTCTCCATCAGGCAGGTCATCGTGACCTTCCTCGAAGCCGTGGCGCTCGTTGTCGTGGTGGTCTTCCTGTTCCTACAGAACTGGCGGGCGACCGTGATTCCGCTCATCGCCATTCCCGTCTCCATCATCGGCACCTTCGCGGGCATGTACGCGCTGGGCTTCTCCATCAACATGCTGACGCTGTTCGGCATGATCCTGGCCATCGGCATCGTGGTCGACGACGCCATCGTGGTGGTCGAGAACGTTGAGCGCTTGATGACCGAGGAAGGCCTGTCCCCCAAGGCGGCGTCCATCAAGGCCATGGAGGAGGTGACCGGCCCGGTCATCGCCATCGTGCTGGTGCTCTGCGCCGTGTTCATCCCGGTCGGCTTCCTGGGTGGGCTGTCCGGCGAACTCTACAAGCAGTTCGCCATCACCATTTCGATCTCCGTCATCCTGTCCGGCGTTGTGGCGCTGACGCTGACGCCCGCTCTCTGCGCGGTCATGCTCAAGCCCGGGCACGGTCAGCCACTGCTGCCCTTCCGCCTCTTCAACCGCGGCTTCGATCTGCTCACGCGCGGCTACACGGCCGGGGTGCGCCTGTTCCTGCGCCGCGGCCTCCTGGGGCTGCTCTCGTTCGCCATGGTGTGCGTCCTGACCGTCATGCTGTTCCGCGCGGTGCCGGGCGGCCTGGTGCCCGAGGAAGACCAGGGCAACCTCTTCGTGGTCTGGAGCATGCCGCCTGCGACGGCGCTGGACGTCACGGAGGCGTCCGGACGCGAGGTCGTGGACATCCTCCGCGCCGACCCGAGCGTCCGCTCGGTGATGTCCTTCTCGGGCTTCAACCTGCTCTCCAACGCCGCCAGCAGCAGTGCCGGTGCCGCTTTCGTCGAGCTGAGGGACTGGTCGGAGCGCCGCGCGCCGGAGCAGGACGCGCGCCTGCTGGCGGGGGCGTTGTTCGGCGCCCTGTCGGAGGTTCGCAATGCCGTCGCGATGGCCTTCAACCCGCCCGCCATCGAAGGACTCGGCACGGTGGGCGGCTTCGAGATGAAGGTGCTGGACCGCGGCGGCGCCGGGCGGGAGGCCATGGCGGCCGCCGTGCAGGCCCTGGTGACAGCCGCCCAAGGGCGCCCGGAGCTGGCGGGTGTCAGCACCACCATGCAGTCCAATGTGCCGCGCTACCGGCTCGATATCGACCGCGACGCCGCCAAGGCGCACGGTGTGACGCTCACCGCCCTGTTCGAGACGGTGCAAAGCACCTTCAGCAGCCTCTACGTCAACGACTTCTCGCTGCTTGGCCGCAACTACCGCGTCAACCTGCAGTCCGAGGGCGCGTACCGCCGGGAGCCTGGCGACCTCAGCCGCGTCTACGTGCGCGCCGGAAGCGGCGAGATGGTGCCCGCCAGCACGATGCTGACGCTGACGCGTGTCGTCGGCAGTGATCTGGCGGAGCGCTTCAACGGCTACCCGGCCGCCACCATCAACGGCGGCGCTGCGCCCGGCTACTCCTCAGGCCAGGCGTTGACGGGCATGCAGGAACTGGCTGCCAGCACCCTGCCGCAGGGATTCGGCATCGCCTGGAGCGGCGCCGCCTACCAGGAACTGGCAGGCGGCAATGCCGCCGCGCTGGCGCTGGGCTTCGGCGTAGTCATGGTGTTCCTGATCCTGGCGGCGCAGTACGGCCGCTGGACCCTGCCGGTCGCCGTGCTGCTGGCGGTGCCCTTCGGCCTGTTCGGTGCGCTGCTGGCGGTCTGGCTGCGCGGGCTGAACAACGACATCTACTTCCAGGTCGGCCTGATCACCCTGGTGGGCCTCGCCGCCAAGAACGCGATCCTGATCGTCGAGTTTGCGGTGTTGCAGCGGCGCGCGGGCAAGTCTGCCTTCGACGCGGCGCTGGAAGCCGCACGGCTACGCTTCCGGCCCATCATCATGACGTCGCTCGCCTTCATCCTGGGCTGCGTGCCGCTGGCCATCAGCACCGGCGCGGGCTCCGGCAGCCGCGTGTCCATCGGTACCGCCGTGGTGGGCGGCATGGTGGCGGCAACCTTCCTGGCCGTGTTCCTGATCCCACTCTTCTACAAGTGGTTCGCGGGCAAGGCCGAGGTCAAGGCCGAGGCCGAGGCCGCCGACCAGGGTCCCGCGGCAGCGCCCGGGCGGGTGATCTGACCATGACCCAGCGTCGCACCCCTTTTCTCCGCGGTGGCCCTCCTGCTGCTCGCGGGCTGCGCCGTCGGCCCCGACTTCCAGCGCCCGGATGTCGCTTCCTCCGTTCCGTTGGGTCGGCGGCGCGAATAAGCCGACCGGTTCTCGGCGCCACGGAGTTGGCAGCCTCCGACATCCGCTTCGACCCTGGCCCGGCGTGGCGCCTGCGCTTCTGGTCCATCTTCACGGGACAGGCCTTCTCGCTCATCGGTTCGGCACTGACGCAGTTCGTGCTGCTATGGTGGATCACCGACACCACTGGCGCGTCTCGGCGCTGGCCACGGCTGGCATGGCGGCCCTGCTGCCGCAGGCGCTGCTTGGCCCGCTCGGCGGCGTCTTTGCCGACCGCTACAGCCGTCGCCTCCTGATGATCGCGGCGGACGCGATCAGCGCGCCACCGCCACTCCGCGATCCCTGACCAACTTTACCGCCTCAAGCTTGAACTCGCGGCTGAATGTACTTCGTCCTATCCCAGGGCCTCCGATCGGGTGAATTAGCGCGTGCGGACGAAAGGGCGTGACGGACGCTGCGCCAGGGCGGGATCGTGCCCTTCGGACACGCCATCGCGCCCGGCGGCGCCGATCCGCCCGGCCTGCGCCTGGGCGAGTGCACTGCTAGCGCAGCCTCCACTGCTGCAGAACGCGACCAGCAGAGGCGCAGTGGGGACGTCGCGACGGAGAATCCCGCAAGGCCGCTGCTGGCGGTGATAAGGGCCTGCGCTGAGGAGCGCAGCGTGAGGCGTCAGGCGCCAGGCATCGGCACACAGCGCCGCAGGATGCCGAAATAGGCCTTGGCGCGCGGGGCGCCATCCGCCTCGAAGCCGAGTTTGAACTGCACGAGCGTGCGCGCCAGGACGGGGGTCGCATGGGCGGTCTTCCGCCGGTGCGGTAGCCCGCTGGCAGGACGCGCATCGTGCACCCATCCGGGCCAGGCGCGTAGTGGACTTGCTTCGGGGAAGTGGAGAGGTCCCGATGATGCGAAAGGACCCTCATGAAGCAGCAGCGACGGTTTACGAAGGAATTTGAGGACGAGGCGGTGCGCCTGGTTCGGACGAGCGGGCGAACTCAGCGGGAGATCGCGGAGGATCTCGGGGTGGGGCTTTCGACGCTGGTCCGCTGGATCGGCCGGAGTCGGGACCGAGCGGCGGAAACGCCTGGCGGGTCGGCTTCGCCTGACATGGCGGCGGAGTTGAAGCGGCTGCGGCGGGAGAACGAGATCCTCCGACAGGAGCGCGACATTCTGAAGCGCGCCACAGCTTTTTTCGCCCGGGAGGGAAGTCGATGAGCTTCAAGCTCGTTGACGAGGCGAAGAAGAAGTTCCCCGTGCACCGCCTGTGCCGCGTCCTTGGTGTCAGCCAGAGCGGCTACTTCGCCTGGAAGGGCCGCCCTGCCTGCCGCCGTCAGCACCAGGACATGGTGCGGCTGGCGCATGTCCGGTCGGCCTTTGCCTTGTCGAACGGCACCTACGGCAGCCCGCGCATGACGCGAGACCTGCGCGACGATGGCCTGCATGTCGGCCGCCGCCGGACAGCGCGCCTGATGCGTGAGAATGGGCTGCGGGCGCGGCAAAGCGGCGGTTCACGCGAACCACCGACAGTCAGCACGCGTGGCCGGTGGCGCCGAACCTGCTCGATCAGGATTTCACGGCGGCAGGTCCGGACGAGAAGTGGGGCGCCGACATCTCCTACATCTGGACGAAGGAGGGCTGGCTGTACCTCGCCGTCGTCATCGACCTGTTCGCCCGCCGCGTTGTCGGCTGGTCGACCGGCGACAGGTTGCACCGCGATCTGGCCTTGGCCGCACTGCGGAAAGCGGTCGTCATGCGCCGCCCAGCGGCAGGCCTGATCCATCACTCGGACCGCGGAAGTCAATATTGTTCCGCGGACTACCAGGCCGAACTGACGGCCAACGGCATCCTGATCTCCATGTCCGGGCGGGGAAACTGCTTCGACAACGCCATGGTGGAGACGTTCTTCAAGACGCTGAATCCGAGCTCGTCTGGCGCACCGCTTTCGAGACACGCGCCGACGCCGCAGCCGCCATCGCACGATACATCGACGGCTTCTACAACCCCGTTCGGCGCCATTCCGCGCTCGACTTCACAAGCCCAGCGCAGTTCGAGAAGATGGCCGCTGCCTGACCCAATGCCGCTCCATAAAAGCGGGGCAAGTCCACATTGCGTCCACCACCCGCCGGACACTGGTAGCTGCTCGGCCCTGCTGATGGCCCCGATGCCGGTTCTCACTCCACCGCGAACTCAGCACATTTCGAAGCGCGGCGCCGAACTCCGCCAATCCTGGCTCGGCCATAGGGCCGACGGGACGGCACTGCATCAGCGCGTACATCTACGGCTCGAGTCGTATGGCAGGCGCTCCGCCGCGAAGGACGTCAGGTTGCGCACCGAACCCGTTATAGCCTCTTCGCCGGCTGCACCTTTCGTGGGGCCGCATTCGTGCCCCTGAATCCAGCGGCCTGAGGGCCGCCTACCTGCCGACGGTTCGCCGAAGTTCGCCCAAAACCGCCTACAGCCACGCGAAAACGGCACCCTATCCGGCCCCCAGGAACATTGCTCCATAAGGCGGCCCCACGATATTGGCTACAAGGTGTTGAATTTGCGGGTAAAATTGGAGCAGCGGTGGGAACCGGAATCCAACCTTCTCTGGTGATCCTCTCTATCACATCGGTGACCGCTGCACTCCTCGATTCGTTACATCGGCGTCGCACGCGCAGTTCTTCGCTCGCTCACTTCGCGGCCTGTGCCGAGGCAGCCCGGCCTGAACGCCCCAGGATTCCGTGACAAATCAGAAGCTTGCGCTACGCCGGCCGGAACCTCCCGACGCACCGAATAACTCACTCGGCCTCATTTGCATCAGCCAAGCGCTTTGGCTCTTCCGTGATCGGCGTCGTGCTGCCTATCCTGACGCTTGTAACTAGTGCAATCGTCTAGAGCACGATAGGCGAAGGCCGGGTTTGTAGCCCCACAAAGGGCTACTCTCCCCTGGGGATGAAAATGGATCAAGAACTCAAGCAGTATGCCACTGCCCTGCGCACATACATTACTTCCACGTACCATATCTCGCATCCAGCTTTGGTCGATCTCCGCGACGAACTCCTCACCCGCGAAGGAGCGATCGCGCAAAGGCCTTACCTCGAGAGCACCGCGCGCTACGAAGCCAGCCGTCGCTTCGAGGACCTCAAGATCGAGGGGCCAGTCGCGGACCTCTTAACGCAGTTGGGGAAGCGCAAGGCCGTATTCGACCCGCCGTATGACCACCAGGCGAGCGCCCTTGAACTGGCGCTCGCGGCGGACTACCGCGACATCGTGGTTACGACAGGGACCGGCTCCGGCAAGACGGAGACGTTCCTTCTGCCGATCCTCGGTCGTCTGGCCGCCGAGGCGTCAGCCATCCCGTCGTCGTTCTCAACGCGCGCGGTCCGCGCGTTGCTGCTCTACCCGATGAACGCGCTGGTCAACGACCAACTCGGGCGCTTCCGGGTGCTATTCGGCGGCAACGATGTCGCGCGGTGGTTCACCGACCACGGCGGACGCCCCATGAAGTTCGCCCGCTACACTGGGCGCTCGCTCTATCCCGGGCGACGGAAGGAGGACACGGATAAGCACTGGTCCCGTCTGAAGGAGCCACTTGAGTTCTTCACAAAGCTAGAAGACCGGGCCGTATCGGACTCGGCGACCCGGGCGCTCATCGCTGAACTCCGGAGCCGAGGAAAGTGGCCGGCCAAGCCGTCGTCTAGTCTTACAAAGGAGGACGGCATCAGCCGGTGGCTCGGAAAAGGAAAGTGGAAGAACCAGGGCAAGTGGGTCCGTACTGTTGAGCAACCCGAGGATTCGGAGTTGTTCCTGCGCCACGAGGTTCAGGAGCAGGTGCCCGATCTGCTGGTCACCAACTACTCAATGCTTGAGTACATGCTCCTGCGGCCGATCGAGCGGGATATATTTCGAGAGACGGCAGACTACTACGCGGCGAACCCCAACCAGCGGCTGATGCTCATCCTAGACGAGGCGCACCTCTATCGCGGCGCGCAGGGTACCGAGGTAGCGATGCTGATCCGGCGCCTGCGCAATCGACTGCGGCTCCCACTCAGCCAGTTTCAAGTGATCTGCACCAGCGCTTCGTTCTCTGACCCGGAGGCCGCCAAGCGCTTCGCTGCCGACCTCGCCGGCAAGCCCGTCTCCGGCTTCGAGGTGTTGACGGGCAACAAGCGCGCGGCGCAGCCTTCGGGACCCGGCGACGACAACGTTGCCAGGGCGCTCGCAGGTGTCGATCTACAGCGCGTCCACGACGGCGAACTCGCTGTGCGCTTCGCCGCCGTGCTCCCCCTGCTCAAATTGTCGGACCCCGAGACGTCGGTCGATGCGCTGACACGCGCCGCGACAGAAGTGACCGACGCGGACCCGGTCGCGCGTGCACTCAACTCCGCCCTTAGCAAACTTCCCGTAACGGGTCGGCTCGTGAACCTCACCAGTGGCGCGCGGGCCGGGGGCGATCAGGAGCGCGATCCCGTCGGCGTGGGGCCCGCACAGGACGTAGCCAAACTGGCACTCCGGCTGTTCCCGGACATCGACCCGGCTCTGGCGCGCTCAGCAGCCAACAGCCTCGTGGAATTGGCGTCGCTGGCGAAGGAGAGCAACGGTAAGGCCCCGCTCCTCGCCGCGCGTGCACACGCGTTCTTCCGGGGGCTGCCGGGCCTGTGGGCGTGCTCGGACCCGAAATGCTCCTGCGTTCCAAACGACCTACGGGAGCGCTGGGCCGGCCAACTGCCTCCAACTGGTGCACTCTATGCGCAGCCGCGCCGCACGTGCAAATGCAACGCTCGTGTTTTTGAGGTTCATACCTGTCGCTCGTGTGGGTCGGGCTACTTCAAGGCCTTCTCGTTCGACCCAGCCGCACCCGCCTACCTGTGGGCAGAGGACGTCGGTGAGGTGGATGACATCGACGGAGTCGTGCAGCCGGTGTTTCTCGCGCTCGAGGAACCACCCTTAGGCTCTGGCGCGAGCCGAAACCACCTAGACCCAGTGTCAGGCCGCGTCGGCTCCGAGAGTGATACAACGCGAGAGATCTGGCTGCCACCGGTCGGCCAGAAAGACACCGCGCCTGGCCACTTCCAGAGTTGCCTCCGCTGCGGCGCGCCCGGCGACAATATCATGGACCATGTCACCAAGGGCGACGAGCCGTTCCAGGAGATCGTGTCGTCGCAGTTGCTCGAGCAACCGCCGCGTCCTGACGTCAATACGCCGCTCAAGGGCCGCAAAGCCCTCATCTTCTCCGATGGCCGGCAGGCTGCTTCACGGCTCGCCGGCAAACTTCAGCAATACTCGATGCGTGATGCCGTCCGCCCACTCATTCTCGACGGCCTTGCGGACTTGGAGCGGCGGTTTGGTGCGCCGGTCGCCCTGGAGCACGCCTATGCCGCACTCCTGACGGGGTGTGTGATGCGGGGGGTAACGCTTCGCCCCGCGCAGGCCCCGCACTTCGAGGAGGATCTTCAACTCTTCCGCGAGTTGCTGGCCAGCGTCCCCCCCCTTACCGAGCGCGCCTTCCTCTCGCGGTCTGCGGAGTTGAACACACACCGTACGAACAAGGCGCTGATGCTCGCGCTCTACCCGGTGCTGAAGGACCCGCACACCGGCCTCAGCGCACTTGGGCTTGGGACCGTCCAGGCGCTTCTGGACGATACCGATCTTGCGGCGCTCCACAGGCTGCCAGCGCCGGCGGAGCCGGTGGGCCTGACCGAAGATGAGCGGCGCCTCGCTCTGCTGGACTTGTGGCTCAACGACGCCGTTCTCGGCCATGCGGTCTTCTTCCCGACGACGCCGAGCGACTGGCTGGATGCACCGAAGGGCGCGAGGATCAATCGGACCAAGGCCAGCTTTCCCGGATTTGTGAAGGACCTCGTTGGAGCCAAATGGTTCAACGCAAACCTGAGGGGCACCACTGCTTCTCTAACGCCTTGGGGAGCATTCCTCCGAAGGACCTTCGGCGCGAGCGAGACCGCCAACGGCTTCATCCTGCGTGCAGCGAAGCTCCGGGTCGCTACCGCCGGCATCCAGTGGCGCCGCTGCGACACGTGCACGACCGTGCAGCATTTCAACCCGATGAGCGGTGAGAGATGCCGGATGCGGCTTGGTCAACGTGAATGTGGCCAGACCACTAGCCCGCTCGATCCGTCGACTGACCCGGTATTCCGCTCTCGGAAGGGCCACTTCCGCCGGCAAACCGAGCGGCTTGCGTCAGAGCACGGCTACGCGCCGCACCCTTATGTCGCGGCCGAGCACTCCGCAGCGCTTAACGACGGCGGCAACAGCGGCGCGGTTGCTCGGACCGAGTGGCACGAACTACGGTTTCAGGATCTGGACGTTGAGGGGCCTGAGGGCCGCAAGGACGGCCCAATCGACGTGCTCTCGTGCACGACCACGATGGAGGTCGGCATCGACATCGGCAGCCTCACCGCCGTCGCGCTTAGGAACGTCCCGCCTGGGCGCGCCAACTACCAGCAGCGCGCCGGCCGCGCCGGTCGCCGAGGCTCCGCGCTCTCGACGGTCGTCACCTATTGCGGCGCCGACAGCCACGACCAGGAATTCTATGCCAGCCCAGAGGCGATGGTGAGCGGGCCGGTGCCCGACCCGACGCTCAACCTTGATAATCTCGAGATCGTCCGTCGCCACTGCTTCGCGTTAGTGATGAGCATGTTCCAGATGGACGCTATCGCGGACCCGCACGACGACAGCGTCAGCGCCAATGTGTTTGAAAGCCTGGGGAGGCTCCGCGACTTCCGCAGTGGCGGAGCGTCGGAGTTCTCTTACGCTGGGTTGGAGCGTTGGCTTGGTGAGAACGCGTCATCAGTCGAGGACGCTTTGGCTGAGGTCGTCCCCGACGACGTGATCGTGGTGGAGCCGGGTTTCGTCGAAGCAATCCCTGCACGGCTGCTTAACGGGCTCCGCGAGGTGGGTGCGGGTCCAGTGGAAGGTGCTGACCTTGCTGCCGTGCTCTCGCCTGCTGTGGATGAACTCATCATGGAGGGAGGTGGCGACGAGGCTGCGACCGCGCGGGGCGGGCTCACGATGGACTGGGGCGACGCTGTCGACTTCGACACGGTTGGAGCCCCCGCCGCCACGCCCGACGCTCCTGGCGCCGCCGACGTGGATCGCGCCGAAGAGGCCCCCGAGGGTGGGCTCGATCCCGAGAAACTGCTCGATCGGCTCTTTGATCGTGGTGTACTTCCCCGCTACGCATTCCCCACGGACGTTGTAACCTTCCATGTGTTCGACAAGAGTGCGAGCACCGAGCGCAAGGCAGTCCTCAAGTACTCGCCCCAACTCGGGCTGAACCAAGCGCTGTCCAGCTACGCACCGGGCCGCGAAGTCTGGGTGAACGGCGAGCGTCACTACTCCTTCGCCCTCTGGACACCCTTTAAGCGCCGAGAGTGCTGGCAGGCGTGGTTCGGGATGAAAGTGTACTTCGAATGCGATCGGTGCGGCTATGCGCGCGTCGAGCAGCGGAGCAATGAACACTACGTCGGACAGGTCTTGAACTGCCCGGCGTGCGGCACCGCAGGCTCGCTCGGCGTCGGCACCCGCTGGCTCCAGCCGGCAGGCTTCGCACACCCTGTAGATGTCGACGCGGAACTCCCTCTTGAGGACAGCCCGGCCCCGACGAGGCCGACGCGCGCCAAACTCAGTGCGCCCTTCACGGACCGCGGGCCGCCGGCGCACGCCGACAAGGCGGCAAATGGCGCGGGATACGAGGTGTGGACCGCGAAGCAGCGGCTGGTCCTTACAAACACCGGCTCGCAGGACCGGATGAAGCCGGGCTTCCTTCACTGCCCGAAGTGCGGCCGCGCTGAGCCAAACGGCTGGAACGCCGGTAAATTCCAGCAAGGCGGCCACCCAAGGCCGAACCCCGACCACTTCCCGCATGGCGCGAGTTGCAACGGCACTCCGACGGTGGTGGTGCTTGGGAACGAGTTTGAGACTGATGTGGCGCTGTTCCGCTTCCGCCTCGGCGGCGCGGCGGCAATCGCGCCGGGGTCAACCGTCGCCAAGATCGTCCTCACCACGGTGGCGGAGGCGCTGGCGTCGGCGGCAGCAAAGATCCTCGACATCGAGGAGTCTGATATCGGCGCCGAGTTCCGCGTCGCCATGACGAGCGGTGGGCGTACAGGCCGTGACGTCGAGGTCTATCTCTACGATCTGACGCCTGGCGGCGCCGGTTTCGTTCGTGCGGCGGTGGAGAGGCCCGGCCTCCTATTCGACACTGCGCTAAGGCGCCTGGAGGCTTGCGACTGCACCCACTCTTGTTATCAATGCCTGCGTAGCTTTAAGAACAAATGGGATCACAAGTACCTAGACCGCAAGCTGGGGGCCGCGTTCATCCGGCACGTCGTGCGGGGCCAGCAGCCGACGATCGACACCGATGACGAGGAGCGCATGCTCCACGCATTGCGTGTCGATCTTGAGGAGGCAGGACACGAAGCCGTCGCTGTCGACGGAGGGCTCCGGCTCCCGGGCCTCGGCGATCGTGTCATCGTACTCGGTCACCCCATGACGCACGGCGAGGCGGGCTCCGTACGCGGACGAGTTCTCTTCGAGCAGGCCGGGCAATCGGTGGTGGTCGACCAACTCCTTGTCGATCGGGCGTTGCCTGCAGCGGTAAAGGCTGCGACCGGTGCGCTCGTGCAAGAGCGCGGAGGCTTCGTCCTGCCGCCGTTCCTTGTAGAGGCAGTTGGAGGATGCCCGGTGTACGACCCGGCGACACTTTGCCTCGCGACTCCTCCGCCAACGCTCGCCACGGTGCTGGTCCCCGGCGCGCCGTCTGGGGCATTCGTTGTGAAGCTCTCACGCCCCACGCTCGAGCGTATGGGCAAGGGCGAACTCGGACTCGACGCGTGGGTCGTGTTTGCTCCGACGCCTCCTGCCGACTTCGCGCAAGGGAAAGACAGGACGCCGCGGCTGCTGGTGAGCAAGGTGGGGGCTTTCAACGCGACGAAGGAGCGCTGGACCTTCGGGCTCCCGTCCGTACGCGGAGACAAGGCCCACATTTTGTACTTCTCGCACGTCGCGCCGCGCTCGGAAGCGCCGCGGGCCGAGGAGGTCACCGTTGTAGGCCGAGCATTCGGTGTCTTCGTCGGAGGTCAACTCCAGCCCCTAGGAGGGGTCTGATGGCACGGATGTACCCGGATGTCCCATCGGGAGATCTGGAGCACTCATCCGAGGAGCCCGTCTACGTAGCCCTCCGGGATCAACTCGGCGACGACTACGCGGTTCTGCATTCATACCCATGGCTGCGGCCTTGGCGCGGCGACGCGCTCCTTGAGGGCGAGGCCGACTTCGTCGTGCTCCACCCCCAACGCGGGATCTTGGTGCTCGAGGTAAAGGGCGGCGAGACGATCCGGCACGACGGCCGTCGGTGGTTTCGCAGCACGTCGAGGGGACCCGAAGAATTCCAGGACCCCTTCGTCCAGGCGCGGAACAACATGCACGCGCTGCTCGACATTGTCCGGGAGCGCTCCGGTAGGCGGCTCTCCAAGGAAGACGTGGCCCATGGATACGCGGTCGTCTTTCCCCATCTGGACTACGATGGCTCGCCACCTCCGCATGCCGATAAGGCCATCATCATCTCACGCAAGCACCTTCCAATGATGGCGCAGGCTATCGAAGCTGCGTACGGGGCGTGGACCGACGCCGCGAGCGGTTCGAAGCCGCTGAGGCAGGAGCAGTACCGGATGCTCTTGCACGACTGCCTGATGCCGAAGTTCCGCGTGTTCCGACCCGTAGGGCCCGACATCTCGAAAGCCGCGGAGCGCCTGCTCGAATTGACCGAGACGCAAGCGCAGGTGTTTGAGGGGCTCTACGTCGAGCACCGCGTCCTCGTCGAGGGTGTCGCAGGCTCCGGGAAGACGTTCCTCGCCCTTCACCGGGCAATGGCGTTCGCACGGGAGGGGAAGCGCACGCTCTTCGTGTGTTATAATAAGGAATTGGCGGCGTGGCTGCGTGTGCAGGTCGAGGAGGATCCTACGACGGCCGGGTTCGGTCGCCTTCTCACCGTCAAGCACTTCCACTCTCTCGCCGCCGACCTGGCGAGAGACGCTGACATCGAGTTCCGTCCACAGAGCGGGCGTGAACCGACAGACTCCTTTTGGAACGACGAGGTGCCCGACCTCATCGAGCAAGCGATCCTCAATCTCGGTGACGCGGCAAAGTTCGACGCCATCGTCGTGGACGAGGCTCAGGATTTCTGCCTGGGCTGGTGGTACGCGCTGACCAACTCCGTTCTTTCGCAGCCGGACGGCCCCCTGTACGCTTTCCTGGACCCGCATCAATCTTTACGCGGCGAGGTCCAGTGGCCAGATGTCGTGTTCGGTGCGCGCTTCAAGCTCACGATCAACTGCCGGAACACCCAGCGGATCGCAACCGCGAGCGCCTCGGTCCTTTCGCTGACGCCGCACGTCTTCAAGCGTGCACCGCTTGGTGGTGCGCTTCGCGTCCTCCGTGCTGGCTCGGACCGACAGCAGAAGGGCCTCGTGCTTCAGGAACTACGGTCGCTGCTGCAGCGCGAGGGCGTGACGCCCAACCAGATTGCCGTCATCGGGCCTGCCGCAAAGGACAAGGGCAGTCTGGCCGACGTGCGCGACATCGACGGCGTGCCGCTCGTGACCTCCGCTTTGACCTGGCGCACGGGTGGCGGTGTGCTTGTGACCACGGCGCGTTCGTTCAAGGGACTCGAGGCGGAGGTCGTCATCCTCTATGACCTCGGAGGGTTTGGTGCCCTATTCAAGCGTGAAGACCTCTACGTTTCATGCACGCGTGCAAAGGTGCTGCTCGTCGCGGTCGTTCACGGTGATCAGTGCCGGGAGGTGATCGCCGCGGCACAGGCCGCGTCGGAGGCTGAGCGATGACGATAGAAACCCTGTCGCGTGCCCAACTCGCAAGCGACCTTGGCTCCATCGATCCCGAGGGTAACGCAAGCCCGCGCGCGGTCGCTCAATTCATGCGCGATGCCATGGGGCGCTGGGGTCTCTGCACGAAGCGTGCGCTTCTCAAGTACGCCAGGGAGCAACTCCGGGCCGGCGACGTGCCGACGGACATCGTCCCGCGCGTACTCGAGCGGCTCATCGCAATCGGCGAATGCGCGGAAGTCGCGGTCGGTCACGAGGCATACATCGCGCCAGCGGAACCTCGCTGGGTAGCCTCGGGCAGCGGCATCGCGGTCGTGCTCGGCCCGGTCGCCGTGCCATCCGAAACGCCCCGAATGGCGACGCTGGACCCTACCGACGTGGCGGTACGGGTCGAGATGGCCAGCGAGGAACAGGCCACGACGCTCGAGGCACGCGGCGCCCGGCAGGTCTCACTGGCGGAATGGCTGCATCCGCTTGGCTTCCTGCGCCACGCAGCGCGGCGTTCTGGTGACGCCATCCGCGCAGACCAGGTCGCTCTCGCGACGTTTTGGGAGCAGTTGGTCGACGTTGCCAGCGAGGAGTGGCTTCAGGTCGACCCCGACGCCGAGATCCGCATGCTGGCGGGTGAGCCGGGTGGCTTCTTCGGACGACACGCCGCTGCGACACTTGAGGGGCGCTGGCGAGATGCCGCCCCGGACGGCGTGTGGTGCGCGTATCGCCGAGGCCACGGGGACGATCACTGGCTCCCCACGCTGGTCTCCGTAGACGGTAATGAGCGGCGGGCTTTCGACCTGTTCGACCATGACGAGTGGCGATGGGCGCTTCTCGCGCGTTCCAGAGCCATTGGTCCAGCGGAGATTGTTCGGTACTCCGGCGATGAGGTTCAGGTGACCTGGCCACTACCCGGACAACTTCGCGCCGCGTTGGACATCGTCGGGGTTCCGGCTGGAAGATGGAGGTGGCGAGTTGCCGCCGACGTCCCTGATCTTTGGGCCCTGCTCAGTTAGAGGGTTTTCTTGCACGGATGGCCGCGACCAGCCTCTCGCGCGGCCGTAGGCCGACGATTGCTGGTTCGCAGGCGCGGAGCCATGCCTCGCGTTGAGCCCAATACACTTTAGTCATTGCGGCGGCATCAGCGGCAGCATCGCGGAGATTCTCTGCGCGCGTAATCTGCGCTCTGTTTCCACGCTCCCGCGTGTCCGCCAACGTCGCCTCGGCTCGCATCAATTCCCGGTGGGCTAACTCCCACGCATCACCTGCTTCTTCTGCGACGACGCAGAGCCGGGCGCGCAACTCATCGACAAAAGAGGACCGCTCTGCGCTCCAAACGACGCCGCCGCATTGCTCGCCCGCACGCACCTGACGAAGCTCGGCCTTGATCGCGGCGTCGGGCTCGGGGAGCGTTGCCGCTCGGGGAAGTCCTTCGCGCTCGTGAGCCATTGGGTTCATCAACGCCGCGATGCATTGCTGCGGAACGTCCTGCCACCCGGCCGGCGTCTTCCTCCGCACGCAAAGGTTGGTCCTCGCCGTAAGCGCAGCGCGGAGCCACCGAGCGTCGGCCTCAAGCGCGCATTCTGCCGCTCGCGCGAATGGGGCCATCAACTGGACAAGCTTTTCGTTAGGCGACCTAGTGACCACCGCGGCCACCGCGCGCTCTGTCGCTTCAAGCGTGAACTGATGCGCCAGTGCCTCAGCGGGGTCGACAGTGCTCATCCGCAGCAGGAACCAGCCCGGCTCCGTGTGCTGCCACAACTCGTGATCATCAAAGTAGGTTACGTCCAGCGCCTGGTGCACGACCTGCTGGTTTGCCCAATTGTCGATGAGTTCGTCGTGTAGTTGGTCGCCAAAATTCGCGAACCTGAGTTTCCTGCGGATCGCTAACCCGTCGAGCGTCATCGTTACAAAGCGAAGCGGGGGAGTCCCGATATCCGCGCGGCGGGTAATGAAGGCGTGCGCGTGCCGCGGACTGCGCTCGTGCGACGGGTCAGCGCCAAACGTGAACACCACCTTTGCACTGGCTTCCCTCCGGCCGGACACGGCGAAATCACCGAACCGGTACCAGAGCGTGCGGAACTTCGTGCCCGTGTCAGGATCGATGTTGGAACGAACGTGATAGTCGCCCGCCTTATCGAGCAGCCAAAGCATTGGTTCTATCGCCCGATCCCAGGCTTTCGGCCCCACGGACGAGTACCCGGGGGCGCCGCCGATGACCGGCGGAACCGGCTGCATCGCATCTAGCCGCTCGCGCAGAGCGGCCGCCCACCCGACATGCCATGGGAGGTGTGGACGCAGGGCTGAGGTGAGTTCCTGGGAGGCATCCTCGGCCGCCATCAACGCCGTGCGCTCCTCAAGGCTGCGCCAACTGGCGTTCTCGGGACGCAGCGCCGCGTCCTCGATCGCCTGGGCGACCTCGGCGAGGTGCGCGCCGTCGAGATTGACGCTGCGCTCAAATGCGCTGAACCTACCAAGGACGGTGACCACCTTCTCGTCTACCAGGCCACGCTGCGCGATCGTGTAAACATCGATCGTACGCGCCGCACCCTCGCTCGAGAACGCAGCCACGTTCCCAATTCGGTCGAGCCGCCCTATCCACTGCTCGACCTCCTCCGGCCTCCACGGAACGCTGTAGAGTACCAGTACGCGCGCGCATTGCAGGTTGAGCCCGACCTGCGCAGCCTCAGGCGCGAATAGGACTTGTGCGTCGCCGCGCTGGAACGCCTCCAGGTTCTCGTTCGTCTCATTGCCGAATCCGCCCAGGTCCTCGACGGCAACGGTTTCCATGCCTTGGCGCACGCGCGCAGCGACGAGCCGGACGCGTGCGCCAATCGGGCCGATCTCCGGTAGCCTCGCCTGGACGAGCCCGAATAGGTAGTCGACGGTGAGGTTATCCTGCGCCGCTACAAGAACGCGCTCCCCGGGTGCGTCCGACCAGATCATTGCGAGCAGATCGACGAGCGCGTCGGCACGCGAATCACCGGCGCTCTTGTGGAGCAGTGGCTTCACCCGCTCGAGTAGCCCATCGCGCTCGTGCCCGCGTCGACGAAAGAAGTCGACGCGTTGCTCTATGGACGGAGAACTCAGGATGGCACGTTTGGCCAGCAGCACGGGTTCAAACCGAGCACTGAGACTATCGAGGTGGGTGAAGTACCTCCACAGGAGCGTTTGGCGGTCCACCTCTGCGCCCAGAGGCTCGACGACGATTGGGTGATGCTGGCGCCGAGGGAGAACGCCGCTGTAGTCGACACGGCGGGTGCGGATCACGCGGCGATAGGCGCAAAGCGCCATCGCGGCCTCCTTCAGCGTGTTTTGCTCCGCGGCGGATGCCGCCGCACGGTCCCGCTCGAGCAGCGCGTCGACAATACGCTGTGTCGCCCAACCGGGCCACTTCGAAATGTCGTCGTTGACCGCCAGTTCACCCGCATCGTCTGCGACCTCCCAGCGAGCGCGCGCTGCACGTTCTGGCTCGAGTAGCGCAAAGAGTTGCGCGTGCCGCTCAGGTCGTTGGAATGACGGAGTGGCGGTCAGGACGAGCAAGTGCTCGAACTCGCCCGACACGCGGACAATCCGATCCTGAAGGTCACCGCGCAGGCGGTGCAACTCGTCGACGATGAGAACCTGATAACGTGTCGGGTCAATGTCAGTAAGCGTTAGCTTTGGCGGAACAGCGTCGTCCCTCTGCCGGAGTTGGTCCTCCCACGCCAGCCTGACGTATTGGCCGTCTTCCGCCTCAATCGTCTCGTATGGCGCTGCGTGCGAGCGGTTCATCAATTCGTCGCGCCACTGCGGCACCAGCCGGTCGGGTACGACGACGAGGGCGCGCAGGTCTCGGCGCTGCCTACGCAGCGCATTGAGGATCATCAGCGCCTGGACTGTCTT
Source organism: Falsiroseomonas oleicola (assembly GCF_019029495.1). Lineage (GTDB taxonomy): Bacteria > Pseudomonadota > Alphaproteobacteria > Acetobacterales > Acetobacteraceae > Falsiroseomonas > Falsiroseomonas oleicola. The sequence continues at coordinate 226,539 of NZ_JAERQM010000003.1, read as the reverse complement.
GCCCAGGCCGACCTCGTCAGCAAGGAGGTGCCGGACCCGAACGTCCGTCAGCACTCGGAGCACGTTTGCAACTTGGTGGGTGTAAATCGAACCCGCCACTCCCAGCGCCGGCGCGAGTGGTGTGCGGGTCTCCTCCGCTTGGCGCCGGAGCGCCTGCAGGTGCAGACAGAGGTCGACGTAGGGGTTTCGGCTCATAAGCCCCCCCAACGTGCTTCACGGGCCCTCAGCGCGAGGTATCGCGTTGCGCGCGCGACGGATCGCTCCACCAGCAGCGTGTCGATGGCTGCTCGCCAGTCGGTGGTCAGCGCCAGTTCCGGCGCGACCCAGAGCGCGTAGCTGGCCTTCAGCGCATCACGCGTCGGCGCTGAGCCCCCAAAGGATCGGCGCGCCGAGGTAGCCCAAGCCGACAGTTCGTCTGCAACTTCGTCCACTGTCATCGTGCCGACCTCGAGCGCCATGAGGCGGGCCGGGCTGTCCGAAGGCAACAGCATGGCCGCGAGCGCATGCAACTCGACGCGCTCCCGCACGCGGACGAATGCTTCATCCCAGCGCTCCAGGCTCTCGTGGGGATCCGCGTCGCCGAGTTGGTCTGCGGCGTCGGTTTGGCCGCGTGCTCGATATCGTGCTGCTAGCGCTTCGTAGGCATTTGTCCATGCGCCATCGAGGACCTCATAGTCGTCATCGCCAAGATCTGACGGCGGGCCGACGCGCGTCCACAATGTCGGAAGCAACCGGCGAACTTCGGCGACAGCGAGTTGCCGGATTTGGGTCTCTTGTTCGTCCGACAGTTCCGTCAGTCCGTCGCGACCGAGCGCCATGGCCTGACATACCTGCTCGAGGATGCTCCAGGTACTCTTGTGTGGGATCGTGACCTCAGCGCGCGTCCACTCGGGGCCGCAGCACACCTCCGTCATCCACTCCTCAATGCGTGCTGCCACCTGGCCGCGGTGGATCTCGCCGATCGCGCTGCGCGTCTCCGCCAGCGACCAGCGCAGGTATGCCTCCACGAGATCCTCGAGTCCGACGCCGCCGCGGCTGCCACGCCGCCGGCGCTCGAGCCTCGGCTTGGTCGCGCCGTCCACCGCGAGGTCGCTAAGCCGGAGGCGTTTTGGTGCTATGCAGAGCGTCGTAAAGGGGGCTAACGCGCCGAACTGCAGGTGGTCGGCTTCGATCGGAGCCAACAAGTAGGTCCGGCTCCGTAGCCCATCCTCGGTCGGCTTGCTGACGGGATCGTCGGCACTGACGACGCCAAACCGGAGCGGGCCACCCTCGCTGAGGAGTTGCGGCTCATCCCTCCCCTGCCACCAGCAGGGGCGGACAAAACGCTCCAGTTCCCAGGCGGCAACGGCGATGTGGCCAACCCGCGCGCGAAGGGTGACAGCCTCCGCACCAGATACGAAATCCCGCACGTCCTCGTCGAGGAGGGTCTTCAAGACCGCGTGCTCTGAGGAGACAGCTTGCGGGACCGGGCCGAGCGCGCCCGTCGCGGTGAAGACGCGCCCGCCGACCTCTAGATCAATGGTTAGAGGGAGGCCGTCGATAGGCGCTGCGCCGTCGACCACGAAGCTGAAGCGTCCGCCCAAGAGGGCTTGTACGGTCCGCTCCTCAGACCGTAACTCGAGGCGAACCGAGGCCGCCACGGGGGGCAGTGCACCGACCCCTCGGAATACGTACTCGCGTGAGTCAGTCTCACCGGCGACGCGAAGCCGTTGCTCGCCAGGCTCGACAGCGACACGCACTACCTCAGTCGCTGTCGCCGCCGCCGAGCGTCCATTGAGATGCACGACAAGCGCCTCATCGCCGGACAAGCGCTGTGGGACCAGCACGCGCTGGTCTCCGGCGACGAATGACGGGATGTCGTCTGCACGTCCCACCGAAGGCGTGCCGGCAAACCGCACTGACACGCCGCGGCGCACGTCAAAGCCGAGTTGTGCGAGCGCGCGGGCGCCGCCGGCAGAATCAGGTGCGAGTTGTAGACACCTCAGCGGTCCGATCTCGCCGACGGTCGGGCAACCACGAATCGGCTCATCACCCTCGCCGATTAGCACCCAGTACGTCCGGTGACCCGTGATGGTTGTCCCAAGCACCTGCCGCGCAACATCGCCCTCCGCGCTCACAGCAAATAGGTGCGGAGGTGCCAACTCCAGGTCGAATCCATGAAGGACAGCCAGATCCTGTGCCTCAAGTCCGACCCCGTCGAGGTCAGGAAACAGCGGCGCGTTCCTTTCCGGGAGCGCCGTGAATTTCAGTGGAAAGGGGAGGCCCGACAGCAACTGGTCGCTCGCGACCCGCGCGGTGATGCCCCAAAGCTGAGGTGCGAACCGCCTACGACGTAGGGAGGTACGGAGCCGCGGGGCAATCGTCGCGTCTAGCAGCGGAAAACCTGCCTCAAGGAGCAGCGCGTCGTTGGTCAGCCTGAGTTGGAGCGCTCCCTTTGTTTTAGTCAAGGCCGGGAGTTGGACTGGGCCGCTGGCGCCGGCCTTGGCTGCGCGCTGGATGCTCCGAGCCACCGCGACGCCACGGCGAGCCACGTCGTCCGCCTCTAGGTCGGCGGAGAGCCGGCCAATGATTTCTGGACTGAGGTCATACCCCTCCCGCCACAGCACGCTGCGAGTGAGCGACACGACCACCCCGAGGTCCTCCAGAAAGGTGGCGAATCGCGCGGTCGGATATGCCGCGGCGCTCCGGACCGCTCGATAAAGCGTAGCCTCGTCCGAGTCGCTCATACCTACGCGCAGGTTGGCGAGGGTCGCCGCGAAGGGCCGGTGGAACTCTAGTGGCAGAAGCGCATGGGTAATCGGCCACGCGATGAGGTGGAACGCCTCCGCCCACGCGGTCGTCGGTGGTCGTGCTCCACGGAACTGCTCGGACGCGCGGACGAATAGATCCTTGATTCGCTGGCGTCCCACCGGCGGCAGTTCGAGGCCCAGTTCCTCTTCGAGAAGCGGCCAGAAGTCCGTCCCGGAACCACGGTACCGGTAGCCGACCTCCGTAGCCGCGACGAGTAGCGACAGATAGTTGTCGTCCCACCAGCCGCTGTCGACGGCGTGGAATCGCAAACGGGCCCGCACTTCGGCACGCAACTCTGTCAATTCGTCGTCGTCCAGACCATGCTCCACGAAGAACACCGCGCTTTGGCGCGAGTCACGTAGCGCGCTGAACCGCTCAGTCAGGCGACGCTGGAAATCCTTCAAGCAGCACCACCACCGACCACGGTGGGGAGCGAACGCCAAAACTGTCTGTTAGGGCGAGGCGCCTCGTGACATCGGTCCGCCGCGATTGAGCAACGGCTTCGATTCCACAGGAACAAGTGGCCCCCTCTAGACGCGGCTCTGAAGACCGGACTGTCTTCCATCACGTGTTTGATTGTATGATATTGGATGCGGAGCGCAACACAGTAAAGCTCCTCGAGGCACGTACGAGGGTACGGTCGGGGCCACTCAGGTGGCCACAGGTCGGTTCCGTCCCTTTACAGATCATCAAAGAGGGACGTCTGGTTCGGATCCTCGGGGGAAAGCACGACTCGAGCTCCGTGTCGAATGGGACGTACGAGCGAGTGATCTGCCATCTTGCTCAGCGCGTCGTTGTTCTTAAGCCGCGGAGCAAGCCACCTTTCCATCCACCAGGACACGACAGCACGCGTTCCCGCCTTGGGGTCACTTAAGTCGAAGAGGTAGTCCGGTTCCCTGTCCATTCCGAGGAGGTACTCGCGGAGGTTTCGGATCAGCGGCACGCCATAGACGATGCGGTGGCGGCCGTGCATCAGAAGCGCGTCGGTAGGTAGCTTCAGCCGATCCAGGCCCTCCCTGATCTTCCGCAACTTCGGGCTTACTCCCTCACCGAAGATGCTGTTTACGCGCTGGCCGGTAAGTGACTGCTGCACGAGTGCCACCAGAGCCTCGACAGTCGCGGACCCGAAGTGAGACGTCCCGTATGAGCCGGACCGACCGAGTTCAAGGAAGACGAGTTGCTCGTCGGCCTTGCCGCCGAGCCGAGCGGCCGACATCCGGAGGCGATTGTACTGGCTCGATCCAACGCCATAGAGCGACGTCGTACCAAGGAAGACGAGGTGCGACGGCCGCACGATCGGACGGCCGGCCATTGATGACGCGATCTCACTCTGTTGGTCGGAATATCGCTGCCGGTAGGCTGCGATGACTTCCGGGCTCGCAGCCAGCATCGAGACTAGCTTTCCTCCTAGGATGGGACCGTAAGGGGCAACCGCACCGCATACCGTGATGTCGGCCATGGCGATGCCGACGCGGTCGGCCTTGGCCTTGCGAAGCACAGTCTTGATCGCTTGCCGGCCCTCTTGGTCCTTCAGCAGTGCTCGCACCTCCTCGGCCGTGGGGCTCTCCGATAAGAATTTTCCAAGGGCTATTTTGACGCGGAACATGTCCGCCAGCGCGAGTGCCCGCTTGCTGCGATACAGGTGTGACTGTGCCTGCTTACGCCAATGGGCTTCTGCGCTTTCGGCGTTCGATCGCGCGCTGCGCTTCATCTCCTTGCTGCGGGCCAGCCTGTGGTGCAACTCGCGCTGGCGCTCGGCGTAAACCGTGAGTTGTGAGATGACGTCGACGGATGGGGCTCGGAAATCTCCCGGTTTGAGCAACTGCTCTTCGATGAAGTCTTCAATGTAGCATTCGCTGACACTGGCATCGACGATCTGCGTCAGCCAGGCGGCCAATGCTACAGAGCCTTCTTCGTCCGCAAACTCAAGAAACGCATCCGGGTGCCAGCCAATCCAGGCGTCCCGCTCGCGGATTTGGACGATCGGGCTGCCGAGTGCGCCGATGCCAACGATCGGGTGGTAATCGCACGCACGATCGCGGACGAGGAAGGCCATCGTCCGACCTGGCGTGCTCGTATACTGATTGCTCCATGTGTGGCGGAAGTAGCGCCAGATGTCCTGCAGGGCGAGGCCTGTGTGCTCGCACGTCGCGCCAGCATCGACAAACTGAAGATAGGGATCGACGATCTGCTTGAGGCTTGCGGTGACGCTCTCCGGATCTGATGATCGGACACGCCGAAGTCCAGCCGCGAGTTCACGGCCGTCGCGCATCAGCGAAAAGACGGAGACTCGTCGACCCTTAAAGAGATGGCTCGCTTCAAGCCCGCTGACAAATCGTCGGGTCGATGGTTCGCGGAGTTGCTCGTCGCGCTTCACCAACTCCTGCCTGCGGATGCGCTCCTTCTCGCTCAGAGGGTCGAGGCGCTGCTCCTCCGGGCGTCTCACTTCGACGGATCCATCGGTCGTAAGGCGAATGGGCCATCGCTGGTGGGCAAGGTCCGTTAGGATGAGGAGTGCCGCGCGCAACGGTGCCGTGCGAGAGAGGCCGCCGAGGTGCTGCATCGCTTCGTTTGTGACGCGTTCGATTGCCCCATCTTCGGCGGGCTGCGAAAGGCTCGACAGTCGCTCGGCGTGCGCGCGGAAGGCCGCGCGCGCGCCCCCCTCTTCGGGCAGCGACGGCGCCAGGACGAACCATTCATCTTGGGAAGGCTTATTCATCGGTTAGCCGTCAAGGAGGGTTGCTAACGTATCGCTCCAACCCTTCCGAATGTACTCAGCGACCTTGATATCTGTTTCCTTCTCAAGGAGCGCCTCGGTTCGCGCAATGGCGAGGAGGAGGAGATCGAGGTGTCCTCGTAGGGTCGCCTCGGCCGGGGTGTCTGCGTCGAGCAAAGGCTTGTAGATGATCTTGTAGAACGGGTGCTCCGGATTGAGGACCAGCACGAATCGCCCGTCGTCGCGGGCGTAGTTAAAAAAGAGCGTCTCGCTGAGCGACTTTGCAAGAATTCGGTACTCTGTCTTGCGGTGCGCCTCGCCCGCGTCAGCAGCCGGCGGCAGATTCTTCCCGAGACCGCCTAGGACCTGCTCGTCACGAGGCCTGCGCCGCTGTGGCAGCGGAGGGAGCATCACGTCCTTCTCGCTTGCCCGTCCTTCGGATGCGCTGAACCGCTCGGCGGTTTTGACAGCGAGATGCGCCTTTCGTGCCCGAGCATTGAGCGCCCTGGCAATTGCTTCGATGTCGGGCGCGATGGCCTCAACTAGGTGCGGCATCGGGCGAATCTGCTGTTTGCTGTGCGTAATTCCGAAAGCTTCGTCGAGCACCGGATCGAAATTCACCTCGCAGCGCCACCAATCATCATAGTTCTCGCGCCGCTTGCCGTTCAGGAATAACCAGCCGTAGTCGACCTCGCGGCCCGCTCGGACGACCGACACGCCAGCGCCCTTGGCGATGCCCCGAAGTCGCTTCTCATCGTTCCCGAGTTTCGACCACGCCTCAACGGGGAGTTCCGAAAAGCGGATACGCACGCTACCGGTTGTCGTCCGGTCGTCAGACCTGGCTGCGACTTCAATGACCAGTTCATCCCCAAACTGCGTTGCGCCGGAGAATCGGCTGCTCGGACATAGATAGAGGGGATCGACCGGTTCGACGGGATCTGCATTGATCGTCAACGACACTCCGCCCCAGAGAAAGTGCCGGAAGCGACGTCCGAGGGAGACCAGGAGCCGTCTGGTCAGCGTCGATATGCGGCGGTTATCCAGACGGTCGCAGCGGGACCAGGTGACCGCGGTGCCGCTCGCGTGGCCGTTGATGAACGTTGGCCGGGGCACGACCCTCGGCTCAGGCACCGCTGTGATCGCACCGCTCGCGATCTCATCGATGTCGAGATATGAACTGAGGACTTGGCCTCTGCGTGATCGCCACGTGTGAACCGTGACGCGCTTCGCCTGACTGAGCGAACTGTTCGGCAGCCCCATGCCGTAGCGTCCGAGACCGTTCCGATCATTGAACCGCGAACTGCCGCCAAAGCGCAGTGCGGTCCGCAGCGTTCGGGCGTCCATTCCTGATCCATTGTCAACAACGGACAGGACCAGGGGATGCTCCTCGCCTGTCTCGTCCACACTGATGGACACGGCAATTTCGGTCGCCCCAGCTTGAAGCGAGTTGTCGATTAGTTCTGCGACCGCGCTGGATGTGCCTTTGTAACCGGAGTCACGGGTCGCCTGGATGAATTTGTCCAAGGCGACGATCGAATAATCTTCATCTATACTCTTCGTCATTGGCCCCGCTCTGCCGAATTCATTCGCCTGTACCCAGTTTCCTAATAGAAGCCCTGCTTTTCAAGGTCATTTGGCACGCCGCCCCGGAATAACGCAGCCCGCGGAGCATTCAAGGTGGTCTCTCGAGCGCGTCCCGGCGGCCGCTTCGGATGGGATTGCAGGGCAATGGCTGAATGGCTGGGCATCTGCGGGACTTCGGCTGATCAAGAGCCATGGGCCCGATACGTATCATTGCACCAAGGCGTCTCGCGGTCGACTTCAGCAGGCCTCAAGTCCGATGCGCTGAGTAGCACATGCCTCATTGCGGTGCAGGGGCGGATCCCGGGCGCTCCGCTCACGGCACCCGCCGCTTCGCCACCCACACCGACAGCGTCGCTGCGGCCAGATCGAACGTGGCCACAGAGATGTTCCGCGCCATCACCCTCACCGTGTTGTTCGACCACACGGCAGCGTCGAACTCGATGAACCGCGTCGACGACACCAGCGATGCCTGTGCCAGGTCGCCGGCCCGCGCCCCGTTCACCGTGACGTCGAGAAGCGCCGTGGGCCCCGGTGCCAGGCTCGGCAGGTCCCAGGACACCTCCGCGGCGAATTCCCGCCGCCCTGAGCCGAACAGCGCCCCCGTCAGCAACGGCGTGTCATTCAGCACCGCGGGTGCCGCCTCCGGCAGCCCGTTGAAGCAGAAATCCGGCATGAAGGTCGCGGTGGTGGTCGAGGTGGCGATGGTGATCAGCCCTCCCCGCCGACCTCCGTCGCCGACTGCGGAAACGCAGCCGAGCGGGTGTTAGGGACGCCGGCCCGGAACCGCTGTAACCGCGACGCCGGCGCACGGTGCCGGTTGATCACCGCATTGCCGCAGCGACTGGCCGTCGCCGTGTAGTCGGAGCAGCGCATTACATCGCGTGGCCCGCGCCGGTCACCAATCCGAATGCGGCAAGCGTCATCCACACCGCCATGGCGATCATCATCAGGTTTTCGGTCAGCGAGATGAAGCCGAGGGGAACGTTGCTCGACCCGCCGACACAGGCGCATTTGAGCTCGCGCCGGTCGATGTAGACGGCCTTGAACACCGAGACCGCGCCGATGGTGCCGATGAAGAGTGCAACCGGCACCGATAGCCAGGTGAGCGCACCCGCAACCATCAGCACCCCCGCCAGGCCCTCCGCAAAGGGGTAAATGTAGGAGTAGGGCACCCACCGCTTGGCGAGCAGGTCGTAGTTCAGGAACATCGTCGAGAAGCTCTCGATGTTCTGGAACTTCAGCAGCGCCAGCACGACCATAGAGAAGCCGATGAACCACTCCGCCGCGCGCATGGTGAAGGGGTTGCCCGTCACGGCATGGCTCGCCGCCATCGCCATCAGCGCGGTCATTGCGAACAGCGCGACGACTGGCCGGTAGCTGGTCGCCTTCGGATCCGCGACAGGCTTTCCGAGGAACCTGAGAACGTCGTCGTAGCCGCCGACGCGCTCGGCCCCGATATAGACCTGGGGCGTTGTCGCCACGTCATGCTGTTCCTTGAAGGCGTCGGTCTGTTCGCGCGTGGTGAGGTGGTGGTCCTCCACCTCGTAGCCGGACCGCTCAAGCAGATCCTTCACCTTGAGGCCATAGGGGCAGGTGTGCTGCGGCATCACCATGCGGTGGATGGCCGCCTTCTTCGGCAATTTGGGGCTGCTCGATGCGGCGGAAGGGAGGGTTGTAGCCGACATGCTGGGTCTCCTTGAAAAACGGTCGGCCTGAATATAGGTTCCGTACCATAGTACGGGGTCAAGAGGCGAAAATGCTTACCCGCGGCATGCCCGAAATGGTTGGATCCATGACGATCGGCGAGCTTGCCACCGCCGGCAGCGTGGGCGTCGAGACAATCCGCTTCTACCAGCGGAAACACCTGCTCAGGACGCCGGTACGAGGTGGCGGCATCCGGCACTACGATGAAACCGATTTACGCCGCCTGCGGTTCATCAGGCAGGCGCAGACGGCTGGCTTTACCCTGGAGGTGATCAGGGAGCTTCTGGATCTCGATGCCGGCGAGGACCGCAGCCGTGCTCGCAAGCTTGCCACGACCCGCATCAAGGCGCTCGACGACAAGATCGCCGACCTCCAGCGTGCACGGGACGCCCTACGACGACTGGCGAGGGAGTGCGCCGAGGGAAGTACCGGGCCATGCCCCATCTTGGCTTCCTTCGACGTTTGAGGCTGGCGAGACATCCATCTCGGCATTCGCCTTAACGCAGATGCTGACGCCCCGAGTGCAATTTGCAGGGCAAGCCAGGGGGTTGAGATAGGAATTTGAAGCCCCCGGGGTGGGCAGGCTTGGTAGGCTCTGTACCTAGCGTGCTGCCGCGGTGGCCGTCTGGGAGGCGGCAGCACGTTTTGCAGAAGGCGCTTGGCTTCGATCGGCTCCAGAGCGAAGCGTTGCTCACGCCCCGGCCGGTTCATCCCAACGGGGCGCGTGGTGGTAGGGGCCGATCCTCGGCGCCCGCCGCCGGAGACCACCACCATGACGCTGTCCGACACCCAGTGCCAGATCCTGCGCGAGGCTGCGCAGCACGAGGCGGGACTTGCCCCGCTGCCAAAGATCCCCGCAGCAGCACGCAACGCCGTCTTCCGTAGCATGCTCAGAGGTGGGCTGCTGGCGGAGCTGGCCGCGCTGCCGGAGCATGTCGGGCGCGGCTGGCGCCAGGACGAGGCGGATGCCTGGATCGCGCTCCGTATTACCAACGCTGGCTTGACCGCCATCGGCCTGGAGCTCGTTCAGACGAGCCAGGAGACCGACGTGGCGCCCGTGGCCCCCGAGGCTGCGCAGATCGAAGCCACGGCCTGCGGCAGCGCCGACAGCCCGGGCCAGGGCCCCGAGGCGGCATCCATGCCTCAGGCCGCGAGCCCGAGCCGGACCACCCTGCGCGCCGCCGCTGCTGCGGTGATTGCCGCCTGGGAAGCATCGCTGCCGCTCGAGGCTCCGTTGACGACCTTGTGCGGAATCCTGGCGGGTCGAACGGCGCGCGCACCGCTAGCAGCCGGCGCCCCTCGTAAGCCACGCGAAGGCACGAAGCAGGCGGCGGTGCTGGCGCTGCTGCGCCGGCCCGAGGGCGCGACCGTGCCCCAGGTGGTGGAGGCCACCGGCTGGGCGCCGCACACGGTCCGCGGGTTCTTCGCTGGCCTCCGGTCCCGGCACGGCATTGAGGTGACGGTGCTGGAGCGTGTGCGGCAGGTTGGCCCGAACAAAACCGGCGCGCGCGGCAGCTACAGCATCTACCAGATCGCTGTGGTGGCGGCCTGATGTGGGCGACCCAACACGCCGCTTCGCGCCTTGCGGTCGGCCTCTACCGGGTCTCGACCGCTGAGCAGGGGCAGAGTGGGCTTGGCCTGGATGCGCAGCAGGCCAGCGTGCGCGCCTTCGTGGCAGGGCAGGGGTGGACGCTGGTGGCGGAATTCTCCGACATCGCCAGCGGCAAGGACGATCGTCGGCCAGGCTTTCAGGCTGCACTGGCGCGGTGCCGGCAGCTTGGGGCCGTGCTGGTGGCTGCGCGGCTCGACCGTATCACCCGCCGCGCCCACACGCTGTCGCAGCTGCTGGAAGACGGCCACGCGATCCGCGCGGCCGACATGCCGGGCGCGGACGAGCTGATGCTGCGGATCTACGCGGCGATGGCACAGAAGGAGCGGGAACTGATCAGCGAGCGCACCAGGGCGGCCCTGGCGGCCGCCAAGGCGCGTGGGGCGGTGCTGGGCGGCGACCGCGGCTACCGACCCGCAGCAGGTCCTGACAGCAGTGCGGCGGCCCTGGCGCGCCGCAAGACGGCGGAACAGGCGGCGCATCGACTGGCCCTTGAGGTGGAGACATCACGGACCGGCGGAGCTGCCAGCCATCAGGCGCTGGCGCGGGCGCTGACGGAACGCGGGGTGCCAACGCCGCGTGGCGGGCCGATTTGGACTCACACTACAGTGGCAAGGGTGCTAGCACGAGCGTTCGAAAACTCAACCTAATCGGACCGGCTATAGAGTCAGGCGAGGCCGATCTCGCACCAGTTCGCGTCCGGCTGACGATCTCGATATGCATGACGCCCAGCGGCCCAATCGGATCAAGCGTCAGTCAGAACATGTCCAACTTCTACATCTCAGGTTTCTCGCCAAGCGACCGGACGATGGCTCGCGATCTGCGTGAACCTGGTCAGCCGCTCGCGTTGCACAGGGCACATTCCGGCCACGTTAATCGATCCTGACCCTGTTTTCGCGCACCACGCGCGCCCAGGTCTCGGTCTGCACGTCGATGAACCGACCGAAGGCGGCGGGCTCCGACATCAGCAAGTCGAAGCCGAGGCCGTCGCGCAGCCGCTGACTGATGGTCGGCTGCTCGACTACCTTTACCAGCGCTGCGCGGAACTGGCGCAGGATCGGCTCAGGGGTGGCAATCGGCGCCAGCACGCCGGTGAAGGACACCGCGTTGATCCCCGGCACACCGCATTCCGCCAGCGTCACCAGATTCGGATACTTGCCGGAACGCTCGGCGCCAGTCTGGGCGAGCGCGCGCACCAGGCCCGTGGCGACATGGCCGGAGAGCGCCGCTGCCCCCAGGGCAAGGTCCGTCTGGTTGGACGCCGCGGCCGTCGCCAGCGGTCCGCCCCCACTGTAGGGTACGTGCAGAAAGCTCACGCCGAGCGCCTTCTGTATCTGCGCGAGCACGAGGTGCGTCAGCGTACCGTTGCCGTTGGACGCGCAGGAGATGGCTTCGGGCTCTGAGCGTTTCGCCGCCTCGAAGACCTCGGGAAGGCTCTGCCAGCGGCGTGGCGCCGGGGTGACCACCAGCATCGGTGTTGTGCCGATCAGGGTGACCGGCGCCAGGTCACGCGCGGAATCGAAGCCGCGGTTTGGCATTAGTGCTGGGTTGGTAACATGGCTGTCGAACACCAGCACGAACGTCTGCCCATCCGGCGCTGAGCGCGCTACGGCGGCTGTGCCCATCGTCCCGCCGGCGCCCGGCCGGTTCTCAACCACCACCGGCACACCGAGTTCGCTTTGCAGGCCGGGCTGCACCAGGCGGCAAACAGCGTCCACGGTACCGCCTGGCGCGTAGGGGGCGACGAGGCGGACCGGCCCGCGCGGCCAGGTGGGTTGCGCGAGCGCCGGCGTGGAGAGGCCGGCGCCGACGCCTAGCAGGTGTCGTCTTGACAGGATCATGGCGGTCCGGCTCCTCCCGAACACGAATCCTAGGGTGAAGACGCGGTTCGGCGAACCGCGTTCTGGCCATGTTCCGCATTCCGGAAAGATTTCAGTGCAGCGTGATCGCCCGGAGCGTCCCGATCTACCACCGAACTGATGCGCCTGATCTACGCGGCGATGGCGCAGAAGGAGCGCGAGCTGGTTGTCGCTCGGGAAACGATCTACCGAGCTTGACTGAGCGGAGGGCAGAAGCTGCCACGCCGGTGAAACACAATGCAATCCTCTGAAATCGCAACGCGGGACAAGAAGTCTTAGGCTGACACAAGCGAGAAGCTTGTGTCTCGGCCCAATATTCGACGATACGCGTATACTGCCTCACCGCTGATGGACCGTTCGCCTTCACGTCACTGGCTGTTCTTGCGGCTGAAGAGGTAATGATGGCGCTTATGATTCCGACTTTACGTGTCCGGTCCCTTCGGGGCGGGACCATGGTGGAATTACCGGACCTTAGCGCCGGCTACATGAAGCAGCGCGTCGGACTAGGCAAGGCGAACTTGAGCGCAGATGTTCGCTTAGTACAAGCTCTGCTGAACTGTTGTGGACGTATGCCGCGCCGCCAGCCAATGGCGTCTGGACTTGTGACCGATGGACGGTTTGGGCCGCGAACTCTGAACGCGATAAAGGCTTATCAGGCGGATCGCTTCGGGGCCTCCGACGGAGTAATTTCGCCCGGGCGTCCAACAATTCGGGCGCTGGCTTATGAGAGCCGAATCGCCACTTCATTTTTCGGTCTAAATAATAGTATCAGCATGCCCGTTCGCAGCACGCTGATTCGCGATATCCCCAATCCTATTGACCAAATTCCGCTGCTGCCGCCGCCTCTGATAGCAACCAATGAGGACGAAGAACGCGCTAATGCGGCCTTCACTCTTTTGCCGCGGACGCTCGCCGTTGCGGCCAAGGCAGTGCGCATTGTCGATCAAGCTCGCGACTTGCTCCGCCTCAAGCGCGACACACCCGAGAACCGACAAGCCCTATCGCTGGTCGCGAAACACTTCACCGAACGAAAAGAATCAGCAGATCCACTAAACGTCTATATAGACTTCATCTACGGCATCTTCGTGCTCGCACAGAACAACCTTGCGACCCGAATAGCTCAGGCGCCCATGCGCGGGTTTTTTGTGGGCTCAAAGGCATTACAAGGGCCAAATGCGGCAGCAGCCATGTATTGGGCATCTGCCTGGACAATCCTGCCCGGAGTTCCTGTCGGCGGCTGGGTCACTCTTTACCCACTATGGTCGCAGCTTTCGGATCAACTCAAGATAAGCATTGTGATCCACGAGCTCGCGCACGGATTCGGCTTCAAAGAAAATCAACCGAATTCGGTCAATGATTATGCCTATCCCCATGAACCAAGGTACGCGCCTTTGCCGATGGGGCGCCGTGTCTACACCGCAGCATGTTACGGCACGTTTGCACATGACGCCGCGTTCGGTTCGCCTTCAATGGTCCGCGACTATGGCCACGTTGAGAAATTCGAGCGGAGCCCCTTCGTCAGCAATGCTGGCACCATCACCGATCCCTGAAAAAACTGCCCGCTGGCCACTTGCTCCGGTCCGACCCACCTGCAACCACTCCAGCCCTGTTCACCACCGATCAACGGTCGTTGGTCGGTGGTGAACATGCGTCAGTCGCCCTCCTGATCGTCGATCTGCGGCAGGCGCCGATTGGGCCGGCCCAGCTCGGCGTCGAGGATTGGCCGTGGTGGACCTGGCTCTTTCGGATCGACGATGTGGAAGACAACACTGAGCGATTTGTCCACCTCATCGGTCGCAGCGCTGCCGGAGCCGTCGTGCTTCTCGCGCCAGCCAGCCCGCGCCTTCATCCAGAAGATCGCGGCCGCGACCGAGCCGCCATCCGTCGCCATCCGGAACAGGCTCTGCGCCACCTTCGTCGTCGCCTCGATCGAGCCGCGGTCGAGTTCCTCCCGAAAGTGCTTCCGCAGCGTCTTCTTGTCGATCTCCAGGAAGGTGGCGATGTCGTCCTGCGGGATGCCGAGGCCGGACATGGCGCGCACCGTGCGCCGCTGCTCGTCGGTCGGCACGTAGGTCACGCCCTGCATGGCACAGCCTCCTCAGCGCCGCGCGCCGCTGCGACCCCTGCGAACGATATCCCATCAGCCTCCAGCACCGCCTGCTGTCCGGTGAAGGCCTGCCAGCGCAGCACCGCCACATCGACATAGGCCGGTGACAGCTCCACCGCGTGGCAGGCCCGCCCCGACCTCTCGGCGGCGATCAGCGTCGTCCCGGAGCCGCTGAAGGGCTCGTAGATGGCCTGACCGGGGCTGGAATTGTTCTCGATCGGACGGCGCATGCACTCGACCGGCTTCTGAGTGCCGTGCGTGGTCTCGGCATCCTGCCCGCGGCTGGCGATCTGCCATAGCGTCGTCTGCTTGCGGTCACCGCTCCAGTGACCGGTCGCGCCGCCGCGGACGGCGTACCAGCAGGGCTCGTGCTGCCAGTGGTAGTGCCCGCGCCCCATGACCAGGCGCTCCTTGGCCCAGACGATCTGCGCGCGGATTTCAAACCGGCAGGCGGTGAGGCTGTCGGCGACGGTGCTGGCGTGCAGCGCGCCGTGCCAGACATAGGCCACATCACCCGGGAACAGCGCCCAGGCCTCCCGCCAGTCGGCCCGGTGGTCGTTCAGTACCTTGCCGGTGCGGGCGGTTTTGCTCCCTTCCAGCGCCGCGTTGCGCCAGGCCGGGTCGTATTCTACCCCGTAGGGTGGGTCGGTCACCATGAGGTGCGGCCGCACCCCGGCCAGCACCTGTTCGACCACGATCGCCTCGGTGGCGTCGCCACAGATCAGCCGGTGGCGTCCCAGGCGCCAGACGTCGCCGAGGCGGCTCACGGGATTGGCGGGCGGCTCCGGCACCGCGTCCGGGTCGCTGAGGCCAGCGGCTGGGTCTGCCAGGAAGGCTCCTAGCTCCAGCTCATCAAAGCCGGTCAGCGCCAGGTCGAAGCCTTCGGCATGCAACTCGCCGAGTTCGAGCCGCAGCATGGCGTCGTCCCACCCGGCGGACAGTGCGAGGCGGTTGTCGGCCAACACGTAGGCGCGGCGCTGGCCCGGTGTGAGGTGGCTCAGCTCCAGCGTCGGCACCTCCGCCATGCCAAGCCTGCGGGCGGCCAGCAGGCGGCCGTGTCCGGCGATTACGCCGCGCTCGCCATCGACCAGGATCGGGTTGGTGAAGCCGAACTCGCGGATGGAGGCGGCGATCTGCGCGACCTGTGCCTCGGAATGGGTGCGGGCGTTGCGGGCGTAGGGCACCAGCGCGGCGACGGCCGCGAGTTTGTAGGGCGGAAACAACGTCGTGTTCTCGGGGATCGGCGCGCCGGCGGGCTGGATGTCACTCACTGCGTTCAACCTTCTGCGGACGGAGGCGCGGCAGCACCATCAGCGGCGCCTGGTCATCGCCGGACCGCGCATCGACAATGCGACGGACGATGACGAAGGGCTCGGGTGGCGCGGTGGCTGCGGGCGGCGGGGCGGCCTCATCGGGGCGCTTCTCGCGCCAGCCGGCGCGCACCTTGAGCCAGAAGATGGTGGCCGCGATGTTGCCGGGCGTGCTGACCTGCTGGAACAGGGTCTGGGCGACGCGCGCATTGGCCTCGATGGCAGCGACGTCGAGCTCGTCGCGGAAGTACCGGCGTAGGGTGGGCGCACTGCACCGGACGACGCGCGCGATATCCTCGTGCGGCACGCCGTAGCCGGCCATGGCACGCACCAGGCGCCGCTGCTCATCGGTTGGTGCGAAGGGCGGGCGGCCGGTCATCGGTAGGCCCTGCCGACGTGGCGACGGGCGGGAGCAGCTTTGTTAGAGGGGAAGGCGCCAGCCCATCCGGCCGATCCGGCGTGACGCGCTGCGGCAGGTGGATATGGTGGGTTTGGTGCCTTTGTTCCGGCCCCTCTATATAAACTGTCAAACACACACAGCATGTGTATGTACATGTACTGCTCTGACAGTTTTCGCGTGGGGTATGGGAGAGATCCACCAAACCCACCACATCCACCTAAATCAGGCTGCGTCAGCATGCTTGGCCTCCACGTTGAGCTTCCATCGCTGGCTGCCAGCGAGCAGGCGCGCGCGGGTGATGCGCAGGCCGTTCACCACACGCCCCTGGTGGTCGCCGATCCAGCGCCCAAGGCGCTTGCTGTTGATCGCGCCGTTGTCGCCGGCGATGACGAGCAGTGCCTCGCGGAAGTCGGCGCGCTCGAAATGCTGCCGTTGGTGACCGAAGCTGCTGCCCGCAGACGAGGGCCCGGCGGTCGCGCATTCGATTATTTCGCGCACCGTGACGTCACGGGTGCCGAGGTACTCGTGCCATTGGCTGAGCAGGGCGGTAATGGCGTCGAGCCGCGGGTCCTGTGCCCTGACCACATCAAGGGTGGCCACGGGATCGGCTTGGTCCAGCCACAGCAGCGCGCCCCGCACCCAATCCGACCATGCCTCGAACGATCCGAGTGGGGGAGGCGAGCCGGGACGGCCAGCCACGTGGTAGGCGCGGAGAACGGTCAGCGCGGCGACCAGCAATTGGCACCTGTTCGCCTGCGCCTCTGCCAGAGGATCGCAATCGAACTGACGAAGCTCCGGCCGCTCGACCTGTGGGTCCAACTGGCAGAGCAGCGCGCGGCGGGTCATGTCGCCCAACATCACTAGGTTGTTCCCGGTGGCGGTGACGAAGCTGTTGCTCGGCAGCTGCGGCGCCTCCGATCGGCCGAGGATGCGGCAGCGCACGGTTTCCTGGGTCAGCAGCGAGCAGAGAAACTCACCGCCAAGAGGAGCTTCGCAATTGTCGATGGCGATGAACTGCTCACCCTCCAGCAGCAGCGAGCCGAGGCGCTTCTCAAACTCCTCCTCCGTCTTGCCCTGGGAGATCACCGCGGCGACGCGGCCGGTGGCAATGACGCTGCACAGATCGACTAGCATCGACTTGCCCGATCCTGCCACCGGTGCCGAGAAGCCGTGGAGCGGGGCGGTTCGTAGCGCCCGGCGGATCACGGAAGACAATATGGCCGACAGCGCCACGCTGCGGCTGGCCTCGTCGACGAACGGAAATGTCGAGATCAGCCTCAGTAGAAGACCGAGCGCCGCGCGCGCATCTTCCTTGCTGGGACGATCCGGCACGTCCGGGAACTGGCTCCCCCGAAAGTCGAGAAGCAGCCCGGTGGTGGCGTCGTAGCCGGGTTGGTCAAGCACCGTGCCGTCGGCCCGAAGCGTCGGGGCCGACAGGATGCCGGCGAGGACCGGCAGGCGCCAATGCCCTCGCCGCTGGCGAAGGATCGTGGCCACGCGCAGCGGTGCATCGATGGACACCCACTCATCTTTGCGCCTATCGACGCGCTCCCAGCACGCGGCGGCGGTGAGAACCTCGGCCAGCGCTTGATCCTCAATCTCCAGGATCTGTAGGTGGCTTCGGTGCGGGTCGTGGCCGACACCGAGGCGGATGACGCCTGGTCGTACCAGGAAGGATCCGCGCTGATACACCCGGTGCGGCTTAGCCAGCAGCGCCTCCTGGGCCTGCTGGACAACCTCTGGGAGTGCTCCGCCTGAGATGCGGATCAGCGGGCGCTCGGCAGGCTGACTTTGCAGAAACTCCGGGGTCTGCAGGTCCTCGATCTTGAGCCATCCCTGCTCCAGCATCTGCCGCAGGAAGAGCAGGCGGTCGCGTCCGTCGCAGTGGGCATGGCGGCAGTGGATGACGAAGCCGCGGCTTTCGCTCTGGCTGGCGTTGACGATGAAGGTGGCGGCGTCAGCGCCAGCCTGGGTGTGGGCCGCCTCGTTCGGGCAGCAGATGTGGTGCTTGGTACCGTCCGCCACCTTGCCGAGCAGGATGTGCGGACTGCGGGCGCGGAGGGCGGCGACGATCTCAAAGTGGCGTGCCGAAGCGGCCGCCCAGGCCGTGAGATCGAGGATTTCGCCGGTGTCCGGATCGGTGAAGGTGATGCGGCCGAAGTCGAGGCCGAACGGGCCGCTGGCGTCCGTAGTCGCGCGGGCGGCTCGACCTTGGCGCTTCCCTTGCACAGAAGCGCGTGGCGCCGTAGCCGGGCTCGGGAGGCTGAACAGGTCGCAGGGCTGGCCCTCCAGGACCAGGATCTCCGAGGGCGGCCCGTCCGCCGGGCGACGCGGCAGGTAGAACAGCCGGGAGGTGTCGGTGCAGGATTGGTCGTGCTGCAGAGCCAATGCCTGGGCCAGCGCCGTCACGCGCTCTTTCCAGGCTCGGTTCGCGGTGGCCTGGCTGTCGTAACTTGACGCGATCCAGGGACGGTGCAGCGGCAGGGTTATCCGGAACTTCGGGCATGGCGCGTGGTCGAACGTGACCTGGTCATCCGTCTCGGCCACGACCCGCGCGCCATCTGCAATGCCGGGCCTGTAGCTCCGCTCGGCCTCCAGAAATGCCTGCGCCGGATTGGACAGATTCGGATGGGCGGCACGGAACTTGTCCCAGTTGCCGCGCTTGGCGATGGTCCGGGTGCCGAGGTGCGAGTGGGTCGAGCTGATGGCGGCAGCCCAACCCTGCCCCCTGACTGCGGTCGCGATCTGCTCCAGCGTGGCGCCCGCGTCGCTGTCGAGCATTGCTATCTCGATCCGCTCGGCGTCCAGCTTCTGGCGCCGGCCGGCACGGAAGACGGCGGGCACGATGCAGTTGCCCTCCTTGGCACCAATCTCGTGTTGCGTCAGGCGGTCGCAGAGTTCGGGCCAGGTGAAGCTGCGAACGTCAGACCACGGCGCCGTCTGGCTATCGCCGCTGCCGAAGGTGACGCGGTAGTGGCGCACATCGGTCCCAGCCGCCGCTCGGGTCGGCCGCGGAGCAAGGTCCTGGTAGTCCTGGCTGTCGCCCTGATCGTCCACCGGTTGGCCCCGCGCAAAGATGGCGGAGAGAAGGACCGTTGTGGCACCGCGATCCAGGACCGCGTTTCAGCGACCCAAAGTCTTGGATTTTTGAATCGCGGCGTTGGATCGCGCCTTGGCTGCTCCGTACTCCTTGCCCAGCACCTTGGTGATGGTGCGCTCCGAGGGCACGTGATGATGTTCGACCTTGCTGGTGATCCACTGAGCGAGAAACCGCCCTTCGGCGGCAAGCGTGTTCAGCAGTTCGCCGTCGTCGGCGCGCTTCAGCATCTTCCGCAAGATGATCGGCATCAACGAGATCTTGCCCGGGGCGATCAGCTTCGCGTCGGGCGTGTCGATGACACGCCGCGCGTGCTCCTCCAGCAGCACCAGAATGACATCGTCGGACAGCCCGGCGACCTGATCTACCGTCATCCGCTCAGGCGCGTCGCGGCTAGCCACCCTGGCTGCCCGAGACTGCGCGGGCGCCGCCAGACGTTGGGCGAAGGGGGTTTCCACGGCAGTTTGCCATGGCGACGGGCGCGTGGAGACCGTGATCGCGCCGAACCGGTCCTGACCAACCTGAACCGTGTTCCGGTCCAGGTCGAACTTCATGTCGGCGGCCCAGCTGCTGCTGATCTCCTCCGGCGTGGTTCCACGCTCCGGTGCCAGTCGCACCCCCTCCAGAAACAGTTCACCGCCCTCGACTTTGCGCCGCAGGTCGTTGAACAGCCGGTCCCAGGCGCCCCGCAGGGCCGTGTGGCTTGCATACCCGGCCATCCAACCGTCTCGATGCGGAACCGCCAGCTCCGACACATCGCACAGCAGCGGAAGGTCGAGCCCTGCTTGCTGGTGCTCGGTGAGCCGGACCTCCTCCTGTCGAACGGCAGCCACGAGATCTGGCTTGCACCAGGTAAGGATTGCCTGTCGAAGCGGCAGGTGGAGCGGGAAGTCCGGTGCAGCGTCCCGAACGTCGTTGTGTCCCGAACTGGCGTGCGCGGCAGTCGACTGCGTCTCTGGCTGAGGCTGCGGCCCTTTGGAAGCCATGCTGCTCTGGTCCTTCTTTCTGGTCGTGGCGCGTGATGCGCGCGCCCGGAACCCAGCTGCATCACCTCCCACCGCATCTCCGGGAGGTCTGCACGATCCTGGCCGTGGGATTGGTGCGCCTCCGGCAGCGTGCAGCGGAAGATCAGGCCCGTGACGCGGCGAATTCTGACGCAGCCGGAGAGAGTTCGCTACACTTCACCGCCGACCAGAGCGTGTGTGCAAACCGGACCAACCGGAGACGCGCATGACCCGCACCACCGCAATGACCAGGAAAGCCAGGGGCACCGCACAGACCACCGCGGAGGCGCATGAACAGGTCTTTCCTGCCATTCCCCCCACCGATGTCTTGGGGCGCCTGGCGGCCCTCCAGGCGGCCCCAATCGCCGCCCTGAAGCAGCAGTGGCGGGAGCTGTTCGGCAAGGAGCCTCCACCTTTCAGCCGGACCTACATCCAAAGCCGTCTTGCCTATCGCATCCAGGAGCTCGCGTATGGCGGGCTGAAGCCCGAGACCGTTGATCGGCTGGTGGCGCTCGGCGAGCAACTGGACGGCGGCAACGTCGTCCTGCGCCGCATCCGCGCCGACAGCCGGCCGATGGCCGGCACGCGCCTCATCCGGGAATGGCAGGGCGTGCAGCACGTGGTCACCGTGCGCATCAACGACTTCGAATTCGAGGGACGACCCTATCAGTCGCTGTCAGCCATCGCGCGCCACATCACCGGCACGCGCTGGAACGGCTGGACGTTCTTCGGGCTGCGCGTGCGAGGTGACGCATGACCCGCCGCGCCCGCATCGAGCCGCCCATGCCGGCCACCACGAAGAAGCTGCGCTGCGCGGTCTATACGCGCAAATCCACGGACGAGGGGCTGGAGAAGGAATTCAACACCCTCGACGCTCAGCGCGACGCCTGCGAGGCCTACATCACCAGCCAGCGCGCCGAGGGGTGGTTGCTGGTCCGCGACCGATACGACGATGGCGGCTTCTCCGGCGGCACGCTCGAGCGGCCGGCGCTGCAGCGTCTGCTGCGCGACATCCAAGCGGATCTGGTCGACGTCATCGTGGTCTACAAGATTGACCGGCTGTCCCGCTCGCTGATGGACTTCGCCAAGCTGGTGGAGGTGATGGACGCGCACGGCGTGACCTTCGTGTCCGTCACGCAGTCCTTCAACACGACGACCAGCATGGGGCGGCTGACGCTGAACATCCTGCTCAGCTTCGCGCAGTTCGAGCGGGAGGTGATCGGCGAGCGAATCCGCGACAAATTCGCCGCCTCCCGCGCCCGCGGCATGTGGATGGGGGGCAAGGTGCCGCTCGGCTACGACGTCGTCGCCAGGAAGCTGGTGGTGAATGAGGACGAAGCACCGCGCGTGCGCAGGGTCTTCGAGATCTTCGCCGAGACGGGGTCCGGCATCGAGACGGCGGCTCGCCTCCGGGCGGAAGGCGCCACCAGCAAGGCGGGCCGGCCGCTGGATAAGGGTGATGTCTACAAGCTGCTGAACAATCGGACCTATGTCGGCGAGGCCGCGCACAAGGGGCAGGTCTATCCCGGCGAGCACCAGGCGATCGTGCCGCGGGAGCTATGGGATCGGGCGCATGCCGTGCTGCAGATCAGCCCGCGGGTCCGCGCCAACCAGAACCGGGCGCAGACGCCGGCGCTGCTGAAGGGGTTGATCTTCGGGGTGGATGGGCGGGCGCTGTCGCCGACGCACGCCCGGAAGAATGGCCGGCTCTACCGCTACTATGTCGCGCAGCGGGTGCTGAAGGGCGACGCCGCTGGGGACGCCAGCATCGTGCGCCGGGTATCGGCCGCGGAGATCGAGGCGGCGGTGGTGGACCAGTTGCGGGCGCTGCTGCGGCAGCCCGAGATCGTGGTCGGCACCTGGCGGGCGGCGCGCAGGGAGGCGCCGGACCTGACCGAGGGCGAGGTCCAGGATGCGCTGCATCGGCTCGACCCGCTGTGGGAGCACCTGTTCCCGGCGGAGCAGGCGCGGATTGTCAGGTCCCTGGTGGAACGGGTGGTGGTCGGCCCGGCCGGGGCGGACATTCGGCTGCGGCTGGACGGGCTCGGTGGCCTCGTCCGCGACCTCACCGCCATCCGGCCGGATGCCCTGAGGGCGGCAGCATGACGACCGCCACCAGCATCACCGTCCGGGTACCGCTGGCGATCCGCCACAGGCCAGGACGGAAGACCGTCGTGTCGCCGATGGGGGATGGCGTGACGCCGGTCACCACGCGAGCTGACCCGGCGTTGGTGAAGGCTCTAGGGCGGGCGTTCCGGTACCAGCGGATGCTGGACGAGGGGCGCTACGCATCGATCACCGAGATGGCGACCGCCGAGAAGATTGAGCGTGGCTACCTGGGCAACCTCCTCCGCCTGACCCTCATGGCGCCGGACTTGGTTGAGCTGGTCCTGGATGGACGAGCGGCGGATCGTGTCGCGCTTCCGGCGCTGCTGGAGCCGATGCCCTTGGCATGGGCCCATCAGCGGGAACACCTCTTATCCGACGGGCCGACCCGACGCGCCGAGCCGGATGTCCGAATCGAGGCATGACGTCTAACCCTGCCGCTTTGGGATCCAGCGCTTTGCAATGCGGCAGGCAACCGTGAAGGCGGGATTGAAGACATTGCCGACATCATAGCGAACGACCTGGCCCATCAGGTGGCTGGCGGCGCGGGCGTCCAAACCGTAGTCCTCGCCGAGCCAGCGCAACATCTCGGTCGTGGCGTGCTGCAGGGCCTGGTCCAGCGGCCGGGCATTGCCGACGGTGAAGATGTCGTCGGCGGTCTCGCCGCGCGGCCAGGTGATCGTCCGCTTCAGGACGCGGAAGGTCACCTCCATCTCGAAGGATGTTTCGATGCCGGTCCCGGTGATCTCTCCGTCGCCCTGGCAGGCATGCCCGTCGCCGAGATAGAAGAGCGCGCCGGAAACCGCGACGGGAAACCAGGCCGTCGTGCCGGGTGCGAACAGGCGGTAGTCCATGTTGCCGCCGTTCTGAGCGCTGGTCGCGGTGGACAGCGCCTGCCCGCCCGCCGGCGCGACGCCGAAGCAGCCGATCATCGGCTGGAGGCGTGGTGCGAAATCCTCGAGCCCCTTCACCTCCTCCTGCAGCCGCACCGTCCCGGCCTCGCGGTCGATGCTCCAGACGGCGCGCTGCTGCGGTGGGCGATCGATGATGGCGGCCGGGTCCAGTACGGTTAGGGCGAGCGGCGAATAGGTCCAGCCGGTCGCCCGGTTCGGTGTTAACCTATCGATTCGCACGGCGAGCGTGTCCCCGGGCTCGGCGCCTTCGATGAAGAACGGACCCGTCATCGGGTTCGGCCGGCTGGCGACCGTCACCTCCCGCGCATCGAGGCCTGACGCATCAACCGTGTCCGTCACCACGGTGTCGCCATCAGCGACGCGCAGGCAGGGTTCGGCGACGCCGATCGCGTTGAAGTATCGTGTGGGATGGAAGCGGTGCGTGGCCATGGGCTCTCCGGGACATCTCGCTGGCATGGGCTGATCGGTCCGCGCCAAGGCTGCTCCAGGCAAGCTATGAACGGGGTCGCGCAGCGGTCAAGGCGCGGCGCAGGCCAGGGCTTCGGCGCCAATATCCGTATGGGAGTCGAGGGGCTGGCCGGGCGGCTACGGGATCTCGGCGCGATGGCGGCCAACGGGCGGAGGGGCGCATGAGCTCTGCCACCAGTTCCCTGTCCGGGTGCCGCTGGCAGGACAAGCCATTTCAGCGCGTGGCGAGGGCCTGGTGCGCAGGACGCTGGACATCGTCGCATCAGGCGACGGCAGGGCTTGTCGAGTTCGAGCAGAAACTTCAGGGTGGCACGCCGTAATGAACCGAAACTAGTGAGAACATGACCGCCACTGCGACCGTCATCCTCCAGGCGCAGCCGAGAGAGAAAGCCGGCGCCCGCACCAGCGCTCGGTTCGCCTTTCAGGTTCATGCGTCCATAGTGAAGCTCCTCGAGCTCCACGAGGCTGGCCATGACTACCGCCCCCTGTTCGACCACTTCGACGACCTCACCATCATGGTGGGCTCTGGCGAGCCCACCGGCGTGAGGTTCTACCAGATCAAGGGCCGGGAGCCCGGGCCGTGGAAGCCGGGGAATCTCTGCACCGTCTCGGGCGACTCGCCGCGCACCACGATTGGCAAGATGTACCACCACACCGTCGCGTTCGGCGGCCAGGTCGAGGCAGCCATCTTCCTCACTAACGCACCCTTCGAGTTCGACCTGGCCGCTGGCGGGTCGTCCACACCGGATCACATGGCAATCGCGTAGGGTCGACCAGGGCGCCGCGAATGGGCAAGAGCTTGAGGGAAGCGAGCGAGATTCGCGCTCCCAGACTCGACCGGTAGGGCGATCGGAAGCACAAACTTTGGCAGCCCCACATCGGATAATATCCAGCATTTTCAGCTAGTTAAACCTTGTTGGGAAAATCGGGCTACCCTCAACCTCTGGAGAGAATCCGCCCTTTAGAGAGAGAATTCCGCTCTCGTTCCGCTATTGAACCATCAAGGTGCACGCGGAAATCCGCAGGAAACCTGCGCCTCACGGCGTCGGTCACTCGGACAAAGAATGTTGGAGGGAGGCCGACTGGAGCGGGCGAAGGGATTCGAACCCTCGACCCCAACCTTGGCAAGGTTGTGCTCTACCCCTGAGCTACGCCCGCGCTCCGTCGGTGGTCGCTACCTACCATGCCGAGCCGAGATTGCAAGTCTCTCCCAGCCGACCCAGGGCAATCGCCTGAACGGTCCGGGGATTCCGGCGCGAACTGGAATCTGATTCTTGGGGGACCTCTATTGCGGAGGTTCCCCGATGGCCGGCGCGACGCTGCTGCATCATTTTCCAGCGCTCAACCACCCGCGGCAGCCGGGCAAGGTGCTGTAGACCTTTCCGGAGGTCATGGGGCTGATGCTATGGGGGTAGCGTCTGCGGAGGTGACGGAAAATCTGGTGTTGTCCGGGGTGTAGGGCTCCTGGAGTGACTCCAACATGTGCTTCCCGCGCTTGATGGCGGCGAGGACGCGATCCGGGTCAACTGTCCAGGCGACGGGCTCGGGATGCCTGTTGTGCTCGGCGACGTCGCGGTTGGGCGGCCTGGAGGTCGGCGAGGGAGAGAAGGCCCCACGCTTGAGCCAACGCCCCGTGAGCGCCGGAGAAGAAGCCCTCGACGGCGCGCCACGAGGCCCTGGTGGGCGTGAAGTCGTGCACATCTGGGTGCTTGTGGGCGGCGTTTTGTCGACGATGGCTTGAACCGCCCTGTCGCGCAGCAGCCCATCGACGCCCTCCTGCAACGTTGGCCTTGACCCGCTCCGCCCAGCGGCAGGCTTTGCTTCTGTCAGCTCCACGCCGGGGCGTCCTGCACCGCACCAGCCAGCTGATCGCCAGCCAATTCGGACGCACCAGACTTATACCGGCAGCCCTTCCGCGTAACCTTTCCGGGCCGCCCTCATGCGGTCGTGCCGAAAGCACGCCTGCGGCGTGACGCACAAGCGGCGGCGGCATTCGGCCGCTCAGACCGGCAAGGGACAGGCCAGCCGGTATTGCAAGGGCGGCCCGAAGCGGTCAGGCGGAAGGGCCGATGGTATATGGGTCAGGCGCGGCGCCCGGCCACCGCCCGGAACACCGCCAGCACGATCACCGCGCCCACCACGGCCCCGATGAAGCCGGCACCTTCCCCGGCCCGGTACCAGCCAATGGCCTGGCCCAGCCAGGTCGCAACCACCGCACCCAGAATGCCAAGCAGGACGGTGATGATGAAGCCACCGGGATCACGCCCGGGCATCAGGAATTTCGCCAATGCCCCGGCCAGAAAGCCGATGATGATCGTCCAGATGAAGCCCATGCCGCTCGCCTCCGCGTGATGCCCGACTAAACGCCCAAAACCCCTCGGGTTCCCTCAGCGGCGACAGACCAGGCGCGGCCTTGTTCCGCCCCCCGGCGGAATCACCAACCGCGCCTGCAGGCCCGGGGCGCAGAGCCCGGCCACCACCCGGGGCGGCAGCGCCGCCGCGCCCTGCGCCACCCGCACCCGCGTATGATAGGCCAGCCCCCGCCCCGGCTCCATGGAATGATACTGCGCCACAGCCTCCGGCCACCCGGCGGAGCGGCCGCGCAATTCACGCAGGAAGCGCACCGCATAGGCGACGTTGGTCGGCGGGTGGAAGGCGTCCTCCAGCTCGTCGAAGGCGTCCGGGTGCCAGACCAGGTTGATCTGCATGCAGCCGACATCGATCGAAAGCCGCCCGGCGGCGCGCAGCGATTCCACGCGCGCCACCGCCTCCGCCGCCGTTTCGGGGAAGATGGCCTCGCCGCCGGCATTGAGCGCAAAGGGCCAGGGGCCGCCACCACCGCCCGGACGCGGGCGGCTACTTTCGACCCGGGCGATGGCCAGCAACAGCCCGGCGGGGATGCCGCTGCGCGCCTCCGCCGCCGCGATGGCGCGGGTGCAGGCGGTCCAGGGGTCATCCTCCTGCGCCTGGGCGTAGAGGGGCCAGGCCAAAAGCAGCGCGGCGAGGATCATGGAGCGCGGCATGCGCCCCACCTGCCCGCGCCACGCCGCCAGCGTCAAGCGAAGGAGGGCAGTGCCATGGTCAAGAAAACGTCGAGCTCCGGCGGCCCGACCAGCAGCAGCAGGCCCAGCCCGACCGCGGCGGCGGAGGCGAAGACCAGCGCCACCATCCGCCGTACGCCCCGAACCGGCGCGACAAGCAGAGAGGACAGCAGCCCCGCACCCCCCGCCAGCAACA
Source organism: Falsiroseomonas oleicola (assembly GCF_019029495.1). GTDB lineage: Bacteria > Pseudomonadota > Alphaproteobacteria > Acetobacterales > Acetobacteraceae > Falsiroseomonas > Falsiroseomonas oleicola. The sequence continues at coordinate 199,634 of NZ_JAERQM010000003.1, read as the reverse complement.
GGGAAGCCGCCGTGAACAAGGCCGTCACGCCCCGCCGCCCCGAAGCCAGGCCATGCTCAGCGCGATCCACAGCCCGGTCACCCCCTGCTTCGTCATTCGCCCAGCTCCTGTATCCGCTCCGGTGTCAGGCTAGGCTGCGTGTCGTAACCGCCGCATGGCGCAACTGTGTCGAAACCTTGCCGCGTGGGAAGCGCCCCTTGCGGTGGCGGGCGCGACGTGACCCTGCATGGCAAGGCAAGGTTGACCCGGTCACCGACCGGCCCCTAGCTTTATCCCTGAATATTCACGGTTTGGGACACATGCCCGATGGGTCCGATCACCAGGCCGCCCCGCCCCACCGGGGCGCCCGCCATGAGTCACTCCGCCACCGCCATCCCGCTGCCGCCCGGGTTGGATGAGCGCAGCGCGGCGATCTTCCGCGAACTGGTCGAAACCTATGTGGCGACCGGGGAGCCGGTGGGGTCCCGCACCCTGTCGCGCCGCCTGCCCCAGGCCCTGTCGCCCGCCACCATCCGCAATGTGATGGCGGATCTGGAGGATGCCGGGCTGCTCTTCGCCCCGCATACCTCGGCCGGCCGCCTGCCGACGGAGCGCGGCCTGCGCCTGTTCGTCGATGGCCTGCTGCAATTCGGCGCCCTGCCGGAGGAGGAGCGGGACGCGATCGCCGCCCGCTGCGCCGCCGGCGGCCGCTCGTTGCAGGAGACGTTGGGCGAGGCCAGCCAGATGCTGTCCGGCCTGGCCGGCGCCGCGGGCCTCGTGGTGGCGCCGAAGCGGGAAGCCCCGGTGCGGCATATCGAATTCGTGGCGCTCGGCACCGGCCGGGCGCTGGTGGTGCTGGTGACCGCCGATGGCCAGGTGGAGAACCGCGTCATCGAGGTGCCGCTCGGCCTGCCGCCTTCCGCCCTGCAGCAGGCCAGCAACTACCTCAATGCCCGCCTGTCCGGCCGCACGCTGGAGGAAACGCGCGGCACGGTGGCGGAGGAAATCGCCACCAACCGCACCGCGCTGGACGCCCTGACCAACCAGGTGATCGAGGCCGGTCTCGGCACCTGGGCCGGCGGCGCCGGCGGGTCCCTGATCCTGCGCGGCCAGGCCAAGCTGCTGCAGAACCTGGACCATGCGCAGCGGGTGCAGGAGATCCAGGCGCTGTTCGAGCGGCTGGAGGCGCAGGAGACCATGCTGCGCCTGCTCGACCTGGCCCAGCGCGGGGAGGGTGTGCAGATCTTCATCGGCGCCGAAAGCGGGCTGTTCGACAGCGCCGGGCTTTCGATGGTGGTTTCGCCCTTCCGGAACGGGGCGGAGCAGATCGTGGGCGCCATCGGGGTGATCGGGCCGACGCGGATCAACTATGGGCGGATCATCCCGGTGGTGGACTATACGGCAAGGGTGATCGGGCGGTTGCTCGGCTAGGCTGCACGGGCCGCCTTTCCGCGCTATATCAGCAGGAAGCAGGAGAGCGCCCGTGGTCCACATCACCTCCCCCGCCTTCAAGGCGAATGCGACCCGCGCCCTGGCCGATGCCGGGCTGCAGAAGGCGCTCGACCGCAGCAAGGGCACGTCCCACGCCAAGCGCGCCGCCGCCGTCGCCGCCTTGCCGGAGTTCGAGCGGCTGCGCGACATCGGCCGCGACATCAAGAACCACACCCTGGCCAACCTGGATTTCTACCTCGAAGCCTATGCGGCGCAGGTGGAGCGCGCCGGCGGCACCGTGCATTGGTGCTCCACGGCGGATGAAGCCCGCGCGGCCGTTCTGAAAATCTGCCGCGACAAGGGCGCGCGCACGGTCACCAAGGGCAAGTCGATGATCTCGGAGGAGCTCGGCATCAACGAGCACCTGGAAGCCCATGGCATCGAGCCGGTGGAAACCGACCTCGGCGAATATATTCTGCAGATTCGCAAGGAGCCGCCGAGCCACATCATCGGGCCGGCCTTTCATCTCAATCGCGAGGACTGGGAAAAGACTTTCCGGGAAATCCATACGGAGCTGCCGAAGGACCGCGTGTTTCACGAGCGCAGCGACATCATGGCGGAGGCGCGGACAAAACTGCGGTCGCGCTTCCTCGCCGCCGATGTCGGCATCACCGGCGCCAACTTCCTGATCGCCGAGACCGGCAGCAGCGTCATCGTCACCAATGAGGGCAATGGCGACCTGACGCAGACACTCCCAAAAACGCATATCGTGCTGGCCAGCATCGAAAAGGTCGTGCCGACGCTGGAGGATGCGACCAGCCTGCTGCGCCTGCTCGCCCGCTCCGCCACCGGCCAGGACTTTTCGGTCTATACCACCTTCTCCACCGGCATCCGGCGCGAACCCGACCTGGATGGGCCGGAGGACTATCATGTGGTGCTGATCGACAATGGCCGGTCGAACATGATCGGCACCGATTTCCAGGAAATGCTGCGCTGCATCCGCTGCGCCGCCTGCATGAACCACTGCCCGGTCTATGGCGTGACCGGCGGCCATGCCTATGGCTGGGTCTATCCCGGCCCCATGGGCTCAGTGCTGACGCCGACGCTGATCGGCATCGACAAGGCGGGCAACCTGCCCAATGCCAGCACCTTCTGCGGCAAATGCGAGAGCGTCTGCCCGGTCAAAATCCCACTCCCAAAACTGATGCGGCATTGGCGGGAACGGGAGTTCGAGCGGCATCTGTCGCCGCAATCCGTCCGCACCGGGCTCGGCATCTGGGCCTGGTTCGCCCAGCGGCCCACGGCCTATCGGATGGCGACGAAGCTCGGCATCGGCGCGCTGTCCCTGCTCGGCCGGGGCAAGGGCGCCTTCCGTTCGCTGCCGCTGGCCGGCGGCTGGACCGCCGGGCGCGACCTGCCGGTGCCGGAGCCGGGCGGCACCTTCATGGCCCGCTACAAGGCCCAGAAAAGGGCGCGCCGATGAACCAGAATGACGAAGCCGAGCGCATCCACGGCTACCGCTTCCCCGACCAGGGCACGCCCAACCGCACCGCCCCCCGCGCCACCGGGACGCTGGAGGAAATCTATGCGCGCATCGACGCCGACACCCCGGCGGCGCGGCTGAACCAGGACCTGGACCGGATCGAGGACGCCCTGGGCAAGCTGGAACAGGCGGTGCGCGACGCGATGGAGGCCGGTCAGTCATGAGCAGGGACGCGATTCTCGGCGGCATCCGCCGCGGCCTGAAGCGCGGGCCGCTGCCCGCCGACCAGCAGGCCATGCTGGCCGGCCGCATCGCGACGCATCCGCGCCACCTGATCCCGGCCCGGTCGCGCCTGCCGCGCGCCGAACAGATCGCGCTGTTCATCCGCAATGTCGAAAAGGAATTCGGCACGGTGGAGCGCGTGCCCGACCACGCCGCCATCCCCGCCGCCGTGGCGGATTACCTGGCGGCGCAGAACCTGCCGGCCCGCCTTGTGATGGCCCCGCATCCCGACCTTCTGGGCATCGACTGGTCGACCCGCCCGATGCTGGAGCGGGAGGCGCGGCGGGCGCAGGAAGGCGATGCGGTGTCACTCCAGCACGCCTGGTCCGGCGTGGCGGAGACCGGCACGCTGGTCCTGCCCTCCGACCCCACCCGCCCCACCACGCTGAACCTGCTGCCGGATACTGAGATCGCGGTGCTGCGCGCCTCCGACATCGTGGGCGCCTATGAGGAGGTGTGGGACCGGCTGCGCGCCGGGCCGGCGGATGCGCTGACCGGCGGCTTCATGCCGCGCAACATCATGTTCGTCACCGGCCCCTCCCGCTCCGCCGATATCGAGCAGACGCTGGAACTGGGCGCGCATGGCCCGCGCCGCCTGCATATCCTGCTGGTGGAGGATGAGCCGGCGCCGCGCATGGAAAGCCCCGCCGAGGCGCGTGCGGAAGCCACCACCCAGCCGGGCGCCCCCGCCGCACCGGGCGATTGATCGAGCCATGCGCGAGAAACGGCTGAACCAGGCCGACATCGCGCTGTGGCGCGCCTTCACCGCGGAGATCAAGCCGCTGTTCGGGCATCAGCGCCCGCCGGCACCCCCCGAACCCGCGCCGGCCCCCGTCGCCGCGCCGCCCGCCCAGCTCGCCATCACCCCGCCACCCAGGCCGGCACGCCCCGCCCCGCCACCCGAGATCCGGGTGGGGGAGGTGCCGGGCGGGCTCGACCGCAAGCGCTGGGCGGCGCTGCGGCGCGGCGACATGCGGGCGGAGCGGACGCTTGACCTGCATGGCCGGCGGGTGGCGGAGGCGCATCTGGTGTTCCGGGCCTTCCTGCACCGCGCGGCGGCGGAGGGCATCCGCAGCGTCACCGTGGTGACCGGCAAGGGGCCGCAGCCGGAAGGCGGCATCCTGCAGCGCGAATTGCCGCATTGGCTGAACGCGCCGGATATGCGGCCGCTGGTGCTCGGCGCCGCGCATCCGCATCCGACCAATTCGGGCGCGGTGAACCTGCTGCTGCGCCGCCGCCGCACCAATGGAACCCCCATCCGGTGACGCCCTTCGGCGCCCGGCTGCGCATGCTGCGGCGGCAGCGGCGGGTGACGCTGAAGGACCTGGCGACCCATCTCCAGGTCTCCTCCGCCTATCTCTCCGCCCTGGAGCACGGTCATCGCGGGCGGCCCTCCGCCGGACTGGTGCACCAGGTGAACGAGTTCTTCGGCCTGATCTGGGACGAGGCGGAGGCGCTGTCCGAACTGGCGAAACTCTCCCAGCCCAAGGTCACGCTGGACACGGGGGGCCTGACGCCGGAGGCAACGGCGCTGGCCAACCGGCTGGCGGAATCCATCCACCGCCTGACGCCCCAGACCGTGGCGGCGATGCACGGCCTCTTGGACCGGGAGATGCCGGCGGGGGAGAAGCCAAGGCTGCGAAGGGCGGCGGGAAGGTAGCGCATGTCAGCTTGGGCCTCGCTCCCTGATCAGGCGCTGGGCCGCGAGAGCTGATACCATTCCGCCAACTGTCACGGTGATCGCCACGACAGGCCGCTCAGCCAAAGCCAGAAGATTGGTCATTCCGGCCAAGCCGATGAGGAGACCCCAGGGATACCGCATCGATACACCGCCACCGAAACGCGCCACGATCAGGGCGATGGGCACAGCAAGCGCTGGAACCAGCACGCTGGAGGCCATGGCGGGGATACCGGCGATCTCAAACCAACCGCGCAGGGCCAAGCATAGAGCAATAATGAGCAGGACGTAGCCAAGACTTCGGCGCAATGGTGTCCATCCCATAGCGAAATCGAGCCTCAATCCTGCTCCATCTCCAGCAAATAGACCGCAACACCCTTCACATGTCCATCCAGCCCGCTTGCTGTGAAGGAAAGCCCGGCCGCCACCGCATCCTTCAACTGCGTTACCGCAGCTGAAGATATCTCGGTGTTCGTCAGCCGTTTTGGAAGTTGGCCGCTCGCCTGCAAGGCCTTGATACTGCCATTCGAAATATTGGCCTGCGCGCCCCGTGCGGCCTCCCGCACCATGCGTGCGCGAGCTTGCCGTTCGACACTGCCGGCCAGCGCAGGCCCCAACTTCACACCTGACCGGGAGAGTGTGCCGAGCAGCCGCGAAGCTGTTGCGACGGAGGCGCCGACGCCCAGTAATGTTACGCCGTCCACCACCGCCATGGATCGCGCGTACCAAGCTTGCTCATCCAAGCGAACATTGGCCTGAGGATCCATGACCTCGTTGTAGGTTCGCATCGCAGCGACCCCACAACTCAATCCTGCAGCTGTTGTCGCGGCGTAGCTGACGGTGGTGATAACCAGACTGCTACCGCCCGTCACCGGTGCCGCGGTGGCGGAACCGAAAGTGAGCAGACTCGCGAAGACAGCCGCCGTACAGTTCAGTGCTGCCAGCCCACCCTCCACGAATATGCCGCGACCCCCGGCCTGTGGCACGCTGGATGGGCGAGACTGTAACTCGATCAGGATGTAGTCGGCCCCGACACTGCACATAGTCGGTTTTCGCAACATTCGTGCCTTATCATCTTGTACAAGAATAACGCCAAGGCCACGGAAGTTGGGGATTCGGTCGATATCTGCGAGCAGGCTGCGAATCCCAGCATCTGTCATTTTCAAACTCCTGGGTTCGTTGGCGGCTGACGGCCACACCAGGACAGCATATTCGTCTTTTTGGTCTAGCAACAACCATGCTGCACGCAGGCGCCAGACAGTAGCGCCTACCGCGCGTGCCCATCCCGCAGCAGCTTCGGCAATTGCGAAAAATCCAACCCTTCCAGCAGGTCATCCGCCGACAGCCCGGTGCCCCACATCGCCTCCAGCACCGCCACCGCGGCGCCGGTCAGCGGCATCGGCACGCCGCGTGCCGCCGCCAGCCGCAGCCAGAGCGCCAGACCGTAGGTCACGCTGCGCGCCAGATGCGCCGCATCCAGCCCGCGCAGGCCGGGCGTGTGGCGCGCCTCGGCCAGGGCACGCGCCATCATGGGCAGGGGTGCCTCCGCCACGCCGGACTGGCGGTGCAGCGCGGCGGTCAGGCTCGGCACGGCATGGCCATGGGCGCGGGCGAGGTCCAGCCGCTCCGCATCCAACCGCTCCGCCAGCCGGCACAGCGCGGGGGTCAGGCGGGCGTGTTCGTCCCAATCCTCACCGGCCTCGATCCGGGTGACATTGCCGAGCACCAGGGCCGCCTGAAGCACCGGCTCATGCGCCGCCAGCGCCGCGCCCAGCGCATCGGACAGCGGCAGGAACGCCATGCCGAACAGGGACTGGCACAGCGCCGCCAGCTCGGGCGCCGCGCCGGCCGGCACGGCGGCGATCTCCACGCGTTCCGGCAAGGCCAGGATGCGCAATTCATCCCCCGCCAGACGCTCCGCCACCACCGGCGGCGCGGCCAGGGCGCCGATCGGCACATGGCGGCCCTGCCGGGCCAGCAGCCGGTCGAGCAGCAGGGGGGCGAGGGACTGGCTCGGCGCCAGCAGCACCGGCACGCCTTCCGCCAGCATCGGCGTGATGCGCCGCAGCACCGGCCCCAGCGCATGCGGCGGCACGCAGACCAGCACCGCATCGGCGCCGGCGATGGCGCGCGCCACATCCACCGCCACATCCACCCGTGCGGTGCCGGAAAGCGCGCCCTGCACCGTCAGGCTGCTGCCGATGCCATGGGTGCCGCCGCCGCGTGGCGACCACAGCGCCGCCTCATGCCCCCGGCTGACGGCCAGCGCCGCCGCCCCCGGCCCCACCGCACCGGCTCCGAGCACTGCCAGACGCATGCGGTTCAGGCCCTGGGGCGCGGCGCGCGCGGGCGCCGCCGAAGGGGAGGGAAAAGGGTCATCGCCGCAACCTTACAGCCCCTCGCCGGGTTCCGCACCCCGCCGCGACGCGCCGGCACCCCCCCAGTTCGCCACATCCCCAACAAAAAGCGCGGCGCTGGCGCGGAGTTCACGGGACCGTCGCCAGGGATTCATTGCCCTGACTTCATTCTCCGTCTTAATGCTTGGCTATGCAGGCAACCGCCCGTCTCACCGCCCCCGATGCCCTGCGCCCGCGCAAGCGGCGCAAGGCCATCCACTTCTCCTCCTCCGACCCGGAAGGGCTCTGGGGGGATGTGCTGGGGCTGCGCCCGCTGGGCGGCCGCTTCCGCGCCGTGCGGCGACTGGTCTGTCTGGTGCTCTGGACCCTGGTCGCCATCCCCATCCAGGCCCTGCTGCTGATCCTGCCGGGCCGGCTGCACCTGCGCTTCGCACGCTTCTACCACAGCACCCTCTGCGCCCTGATGGGCCTGCGCATCCAGGTGGTGGGGGAGGCGTCGCGCGACGCGCCGGTGCTGTTCGTCTCCAACCATTCCTCCTGGCTCGACGTGCTGGTTCTTGGCGCGACGCTGGAAGCGAGCTTCGTCGGCAAGTCGGATATCGAGGGCTGGCCGCTGATCCGCACCGTGGCGAAGCTCGGCCGCACCGTCTTCGTCAGCCGCAAGCGCACGGGAACGAAAGGGGAGGCCGATGCGATCCGCGCCCGCCTCTCGGACGGCGACAGCCTGATCCTGTTCCCCGAGGGCACGACCAGCGATGGTGGCCGGGTGCTGCCCTTCCGCAGCGCCTTCCTCTCCGTGGCGGACACCGCCCGGCAGGTGCAGCCGGTTTCCGTGGTCTTCGATCGGCTGGGCGGGCTGCCGGCCTGCCGTCGCGACCGGCCGCTGTTTGCTTGGTACGGCGACACCGACATCTTCACCCATTTCTGGCGCCTGGCGCGGCGCCCCGGCGGGCGGGCCACCATCATCCTGCATGCGCCGGTCGACCCCGCCAGCTTCCCGGACCGCAAGTCCCTGACCCTGGCCTGCGCCGACGTCATCGCCGATGCCTGCTCCACCCTCCGGCAGAACCGTCAGGCCGCGCCGCTGCGGGTTGTCCCGCCGCGCCCCGCCGCCCTGCCGGCCGAGACGCTTCCCGCTTGACCCGGCGCGGCCGCATCACGCAGCCTGCGGCCATGGTGAGATATTCCCCGCCACTCTGGCCGCAGCGCCTCGCTTGACCCGGGCGCGCGGCCTGCGCAAATCCCCCGTTTCCCCCCGCGGCCTTCCAGGCGGGGCGACGGAGCTTGGCCCGGAATGACCATTTCCCCCGCACCTCCCCGCAAGCGGCTGTTCATCCGCTCCTGGGGTTGCCAGATGAATGTCTATGACAGCGGCCGCATGGCCGATGTGCTGGCGCCGCTCGGCTATGCACCAGCCGACACGGCCGAAGACGCCGACATGGTGGTGCTGAACACCTGCCATATCCGGGAGAAGGCCAGCGAGAAGCTGTTTTCGGAGCTCGGCCGGCTGCGGGTGCTGAAACAGGCGAAGGAACAGGGCGGGGAGCGCATGATCCTGGCCGTCGCCGGCTGCGTCGCCCAGGCCGAGGGCGCGGAGATCACCGCCCGCGCCCCCTATGTCGACCTCGTGCTCGGCCCGCAGAGCTATCATCGGCTGCCGGAAATGGTCGCCCGGATCAGCCGCGCGACCGGCTCGGTGATCGAGACGGATTTCCCCACCGAACAAAAATTCGACTTCCTGCCGGATTCCACCACGCCCCAGGGCGTCACCGCCTTCCTGACCATCCAGGAAGGCTGCGACAAATTCTGTTCCTTCTGCGTCGTCCCCTACACCCGCGGTTCCGAATATTCGCGAGCTGCCACCGCGGTGATCGCGGAAGCGAAGCGGCTGGTCGCCCAGGGCGCGCGCGAAATCGCGCTGCTCGGGCAGAACGTGAATGCCTGGCATGGGGAGGGGCCCTCGGGCGGCACCTGGACGCTGTCGCGCCTGCTGCTGGAGCTGGCCGAGATCCCGGACCTCGCCCGGCTGCGCTACACCACCAGCCATCCGCGGGACATGGACGACGCGCTGATCGCGGCCCATGGCCAGATCCCGCAGCTGATGCCCTTCCTGCACCTGCCGGTGCAGTCGGGGTCGGACCGCATGCTCCAGGCGATGAACCGGGGCCACAAGGCCGATGCCTATCGCCACATCGCGGAGAAGCTGCGCGCGGTGCGGCCGGATATCGCCCTGTCGTCGGACTTCATCGCCGGCCATCCGGGGGAGACGGAGGCCGACCATCAGGCGACACTGAAGCTGATCGAGGATGTCGGCTTCGCCCTGGCCTATTCCTTCAAATATTCCTCCCGCCCCGGTACCCCGGCCGCCACCGCCCAGATGCAGGTGGCGGAAGCCGAGAAGGACCGGCGGCTGCAGGAAATCCAGGCCCTGCTGCGCGAACAGCAGGACGCCTTCAACAGCGCCTGTGTCGGCCGGAGCTGCGAAGTGCTCGTGACCGGCGCCGGGCGGGATGAAGGCCAGTTCGCCGGCCGCTCGCCCTGGCTTCAGCCGGTGCATGGCCTTGGTTCCGCGGGCATGGCGGGCCAGATGGTGCAGGCCACCATCACCGCCGCCCTGCGCAATTCGCTCACTGTCCGCCTCGAGGGGAATGAGGCGCTCGGTCCGCCCCCACAAACGCCCCGTCAGGAGAAGGCCGCCGCTTGAACACAACCCCCGCCGCGCTCAACCTCCGCCCCCCGCCGCGTCCCGCTTTGCGGGACCAGAACACGCAGCGTGTTGTCACCATGCAGTTCGATGACAATGCGCTGGTGCCGCTGCTCTACGGCGAACACGACCGCAACCTGGCCCGGATGGAGATGCGCCTCGGCATCCGCCTCGGCAGCCGGGGCAACCGCCTGACCATCACCGGCACGCCGGAACGGGCGGATGTGGCAGAGGCAGCGCTGATGGCGCTGTGGCGACGATTGCAGAAGGGTGAGCCGGTGGGCGGGGCAGAGGTGGAAGCGGCGATGCGGATGGCCGAGGGGGTGCAGGAGGCGGACCCCCGCCTGCCCCTGCAGGACCTGCCGGCCATCCGCACCCGCAAGGGCGCCATCGCGCCCCGCACCCCGGCCCAGGCCGCCTATATCGACGCGCTGGCGCGGAACGACATGGTCTTCGGCGTCGGCCCGGCCGGCACCGGCAAGACCTACCTCGCCGTCGCGCAGGGCGTGGCGCTGCTCCAGGCCGGGCGCGTCGACCGCATCGTGCTGTCCCGCCCGGCGGTGGAGGCCGGCGAGAAGCTCGGCTACCTGCCGGGCGACCTGAAGGAGAAGGTCGATCCCTATCTCCGCCCGCTCTATGACGCGCTGCACGACATGATGCCGGCCGACCAGCTCACCCGCCGCATGGCGGCCGGGGAGATCGAGGTGGCGCCGCTGGCCTTCATGCGCGGCCGCACGCTGGCGCATTGCTACGCCATCCTGGACGAGGCCCAGAACACCACCGCCGCCCAGATGAAGATGTTCCTGACCCGGATGGGTGAGGGCAGCCGCATGGTCATCACCGGCGACCCGACCCAGGTGGACCTGCCGCCCGGGCAGAAATCCGGGCTTGTGGAGGCGCTCTCGATTCTGGAAGGTGTCGAGGGTATCACGGTGGCGCGATTTGCGGAAACGGATGTGGTAAGGCATCCCTTGGTGGCGCGCATCGTGGCGGCCTATGGTCGCATGGATCAGGCCCGTATGCGTGTGGAGCGGCCGGCGCCGCGGTCCTGAACGGGCCGCGCAAGGGTCGAAGGCAGTTGGAGAGCGATGGAACCGTTAAGTAGTCGTCCCGACCCGGGCAGGAATGCCGGGGCCGGGATGCAGGGTGGGGCGGCGGACATCACCGTCGTCCTCGCCACCCAGGGCTGGCGCGCCACGGTGCGACAGCCCGAGAAGCTCGCGCGCCGCGCCGTGGCGGCCGCGTTGCAGGAATCCGGTGCCGAAGGCGCCGTGACCGTGCTGCTCACCGACGATCATGCGGTGAAGCGGCTGAACCACGCGCATCGCGACAAGGCGAAGCCGACCAACGTGCTGTCCTTCCCGGGCGGCATGCCGGGGCATCTCGGCGATATCGCGCTCGCACTCGGCGTGGTGCGCCGCGAGGCGCGGGAGGCAGGACGGCGGCCGGAGGATCACCTGGCGCATCTGCTGGCGCATGGCGCCCTGCACCTGGCCGGCCACGACCATCTGCTGGCCGGCGAGGCCCGGCGCATGGAACAGGCGGAGGCGCGCATCATGCGCCGCCTCGGCCGCCCCAACCCCTGGAAGGAGGGCCGGGGACGGCCATCGACATGAGCGGCAACGAAGATCAAGCCAGCCAGCCCAGCCCGATCGAGCGGCGCAACAGCCTGCTCTGGCGGATCCAGGGCCTGCTGCGCCGCCGCACAGCCGACACCGTGCGCGACCAGGTGGAGGAGTTGCTGGAGGGCCGGCAGGAGGAAGGCGCGCCCCGAACGCCGGACGGCTTCGGCGGTGGGCTCGACCTGAATGAACGCGCCTTGCTCGGCAATGTGCTGCGGCTGCGCGACAAGGCCGCCTATGACGTCATGGTGCCCCGCGCCGACATCCTGGCGATGCCGCAGGATCTGACCCTGGACCAGGCCATCCGCCTGATCCAGCGGGAGGGTCACAGCCGCTTCCCGGTCTATCGGGAGAATCTCGATGACATCGTCGGCATGGTCCATATCAAGGATGTCTTCGCCTCGGTCGGACGGGACGCCGAGAGCTTCTCGCTGAAGGCCATCCTGCGCCGGCCGCTCTTCGTGGTGCCGACCGTGCCGGTGCTGGACCTGCTGCTGCAGATGCGCGCCGCCCGCATCCATATGGCGCTGGTGGTGGACGAATATGGCGGCATCGACGGGCTGGTGACCATCGAGGATCTGGTGGAGACCATCGTCGGCGACATCTCCGACGAGCATGACGAGGTCGCCCCCGCCACCATCCAGGACCGCCCGGATGGCACGGTGGAGCTGGATGCCCGCACCACGGTCGAGGCTTTCGAGCAGAAGTTCGGCGCGGTGCTGACCGATGAGGAGCGCAGCGCGGATATCGACACGGTCGGCGGGCTGATCTTCACCCTGGCCGGGCGCGTGCCGGCGCGGGGGGAGCTGATCTCGCACCCCTCCGGCCTGGAATTCCGGGTGCTGGACGCCGATCCGCGGCGCATCCGCCGGCTGCGCGTGCGCCGGCCCGGCGCGGCCGGGGAGGCGACGCGGCAGGCGGCCGAATAGCTCGCGCCGCTACGCGCGGCCGAAACGCAGCCAGCGGCGCCAGATCGGCGCCTCGGCAAGTTCCAGCCGCGCCGCCATGGCATCATGCAGTATGACCGCCGCCTGACGCAGCCGCGCCTCGGACCGATGCGCCATGCGCCAGCACGCGGTTTCGTGCCGCTCGGCCATGGCGAGTGCCTCGAATTTCTCCAGCAGGCCGATCAGCCGGGCCTGTTCGGCATTGGCCTGGGCCAGCAGGTCGCGCAGCCGTGCCTGTTCCACCTGGGCATGCTCCCATTGCTGCGCCGCATGGGTGGCCCGGGCCTGACGGCGCAGATCGCCCGGACGCAGGCGCAGGGTGCTGGGGAAGATCACCCCGTGTTCCTGACACAGCCGGTCCAGGTAGCTGCCCTCGGGCGGCGCCAGCAGCTTGTTCATGCCGGCGCAGTTGAACATCTCGTTCCACAGATGCTGGAAGGCGGCGCCCTGGGCCGCCCGCGCCACGGTTTCGGCCTCCGCCGGGTCGAAGACGTCGAAGGCCCGGGTGAAATGCCAGGGATAGGCCAGGGGCCATTCCTGCACCTCCGCCAGCCGGCCCGCCGCGCGCAGCGCCTTGGTCAGGAGATAGGGGCCGGAGGTGCCCCAGCTCCGCCCCGGCTCGAAGGCCTCATGATCCGCCAACATGGCCGCGAGCAGCGGATCATCGGGCGGCAGCTTCAGGATGGCATTGCCGACCAGGGCATGGTCCGGCCCTTCCCAGGCGCAGAAGACCGGTACCTCTGGCAGGTCGGGGCGCAGGCAGATCACGTCGCAATCCACCCACCAGCCGGGTGATTGCGCCAGCAGCGTGTAGCGGAACAGATTGGTGAAGCCGGCGATGCTGCCGGCGCCGAGCCCGTTGGCGTAGAAGTAGATGCGCGACCGCGGCAGCACCTCCGCCGCATCGCGCAGCACCACACCGGGTGGCACCACCAGGTCGGCGTCGTAGCTGTAGAGCTCCGTCGCATGGCCATGATGGACGAAGCTGCTCAGGCACAGCACTTCATAGGGGCTGAGCGCCCCGCCATGCCAGAAGGCGCGAATCAAGGCCAAGGCACTGGTCTCCAGCGCAACCGGAAGCTCGGCTGGCGGATCAGAATGCCGCAGGGGCCAATCAGCCCCCGATCACGACGCCGTGCGGGCAACCTGTTGAAACAGAAGGCCAATCATGTCGCCCTGTTTCACCCGAAGCGCTGCTCCCTCGGCAGCCCGGCAATTTCCCGGATCAGCTTGCGCCGCACCGCCTGGCCGAAGACGTCGAAATCCTCCGCCGCGATCATGAAGGCGCCGGGGCCGCCGATGACGCTTTCCCGGAAATAGATATCCAGCGGGATCGGCGGGCGGCGGCCGAAGGTGGGGCGGTCGTTCAGGATCGGCAGGCCGTTGATGGTGATGCCCTCCGCCACCGCCCGGTCGCGCGCCTCCTCCGCCGGCGGGCCGCTGTTGTTCACCCCGTCGCCGGAGACGTCGATGACCTTGCGCGTCGCCTCGAAGGGGCAGTCGGCCAATGCCTGCCGGGCGAAGTCGATGGCGCCGGAGATGGAGGTCCAGGAGAGTGAGTTGCGCTGCGCCTCCGCCAGCCGGTCCGCCCAGATCTCCGCATCCCGCTGCGCCCCGATGCGCGTCCAGGGCAGCACCAGCCGCTGGTATTCGATGCCGGCCCATTCGACGTAGCAGATGGCGACACCCCCCATCATGCCGCCGCGGATCGCCTCCACCAGCCGGGGGTCGGTCATGGCATTGCGGTAGCCTTCCCGCTGAAGTCGCGCCTCATCCTCGTCGACCGAGCGGCTGACATCCACGGCGAGGACCAGCGCCACATCCACCGGCTCCTCCGCCCTTGCGGGTCGGGGGGGAGGCAAGCCGGCCGCGGAACCCGCCGCGACGAGAAGGGACCTGCGGCGCATCCGCGACCTCCCACTGCATGACAGTTGGATGCAACCGCAGATGGGCACGCCACTTCAAGCACGAAGAAAAATTTCTGCGTGAGCCTTGCAGCGCAGCAATAGGCCAGGGGGCTCTACCGCCGGGCGAAGCCGGCGGCCTGGCGGGCCAGGGCGGCGATGCCGGCGCGGGCCAGCGCCTCATGCACCTCGCGGAAGGCGGTGGTCTTGGTGCGGCGCTCGGCTTCCAGCAGGGCCGCGCCCTGCGCCTCCAGCGCGGCCGTCGGCCAAAGCCGCAAGGCACGGTCGAAGGCGGGCTTGTGGCGGAAGAAGACCGGCGGGCGCAGCGCGCCGGAATCACCCGCGATCTGCGCCTCATGCAGCCGCTGCACATGGCGCAGGGTGGCGCGCACCACCATCACCGCATTGGCGCCCTCGGCGAAGGCGGCGTCCAGGGCCGCATCGGCCGCCCTGGCATTGCCCTCGGTCGCGGCCATCAGGGCGGTGTCGAGATCGGCGCCGACACCCTCCGCCACGCAGGCCCGCGCCGCTGCCTCATCCACCGTGCCGCCCGGACCCGCATGCAGCGCCAGAACTTCCACGGCGCGCCGCAGCAGCATGCGATCCTCACCCAGCCGGGCGGCCAGCCAGCCGGCGACCGCCGCATCCACCTGCACCCCCGCCTCCCGCAGCAGGCGGGTGATGGTGCCGGCCAGTTCGTCCGGCCTTTCGCGCCAGCAGGCGATCACCGCGACATCCGGCGCCGCCTCGGCCAGGACGCGCAGCTTGGACCGCGCCGTCATCTCCCCGCCTTCCAGGATCAGCAGCGCCTCTCCGGCCCCGGCCAGGGCCTCCTTCAGCGGGGTGGCATGGGCGTCGGTGGCATCGCGCAGCCGCACCACGCGGCGGCCACCGGTCATCGCCAGCGCCGCCGCCTCCCCGGCCAGGGCGCCCGGGCGGGCGGCTTCCTCCCGGCTCAGCTCGGCGAGGCGGAAGGGGTCGGAGAGGTCGCCGCCGAGCACGGCGCGCAGCAGCGCCTCCGCCCTTTCCCGCGCCAGCCCGGCATCGTCGCCGTACAGAAGCACGGCCCGGGTCGGCCCGGGATCGGCGAGGAAGGCATTGATTCGCTTGGGATCGAGCTTGGCCAAGGCCGGATCAGCGGTCGGGCCGGACCAGCCCTGGCGCCAGTTCCGGCCGCAGCGCCGGCAGCGCCTCGGTGGCGGCAGGCTCCGGCACCTGGCCCAGGGCCGGGGCGGTGGCGAGGCCGCGGCGGAAGGCGACGGCGAGGCGGGTCACCACCAGCTCCGCCAGCACCTCCGCCATCCGGCGCTCCGCCTCTTCCCGGCTGCTATCGGCCGCGAAGAACTGGTTGGGCGGGATGTTGTAGGCCTCGATGCTGCGCTCGATGCCGGTCGCCAGTGTTTCCGGCGGCGGGCCAAGGCGCACCAGCAGCCAGTTGGCAGTGCCGAGGTAGCGGATGCGCGTCGCCGTGCCATCGAGCTGGATGCCCACACCCTCTGCCTGCAGGCTGGGGGAAACCCGCAGCTCGTGCACGGCAGACTGGCGCGGCCCGCCGATATCCTGGCCCAGGCGCTGGGTCAGCGCCCGGCGCAGCAGCTGTCCGAAGCGTTCCGGCACCAAGGCGACACGGATGCCGGCGAGCTGGGCGCGCAGATCCGGCTCACCCTCCGCCATGCCGCCCCGGCCATAGAGCGGCCGGAAGCCGCAGCCGCCCAGGGCCAGAAGGCCGGCGCCGAGCAGCAGCCCGCGCCGTGTGGGGGATTCAGACGACGTAATTGACCACCCGCCCCGGAACATGGATCCGCTTCTTCACTGGCTTGCCGCCGAAGGCACGCTGCACGTTCTCCTCGGCCTCGGCCAGGGCGAAAATCTCGGCATCGGATGCGCCCACCGCCACTTCGATGGTGGCGCGCAGCTTGCCGAGCACCTGGACGGCCAGGGTCATCGTCTCCGCCTTCACCAGGGCGGCATCCGCCTCCGGCCAGGGCAGTTGTGCGACGAGCTTTTCCGAGTCTGGATTGAGGAGCGCGAAAAGCTCCTCCGCCAGATGCGGCATCATCGGTGCGGCCAGGCGGGCCAGCATCTCGAGCGCCTCCCGCAGCGCCGGGCCCATGCCCTCGGCCTGCGGCTCGGCCTCGCCGATCGCATTGGCGAATTCGTGGATCCGCGCGACCGCGACATTGAAGGCAAAACTGTCCAGCGCCTCCGTGATCGCGACGATGGTCCGGTGCGTCACCTGGCGCAGCTTCTTCGCCGCGCCGGTGGCCTCGCCCAGGGGGGTGCCGGCGGGCGGCAGGCTGGGCAATGCGTTGTTGACCAGGCGCCAGACGCGCTGGGTGAAGCGGAACGCCCCGGCGACGCCGGATTCCGTCCATTCCATGTCCCGCTCGGGCGGGTTGTCGGAGAGGATGAACCAGCGGGCGGTATCCGCGCCGTATTTGCCGATGATGGCGCCCGGGTCGACCGTGTTGCGCTTCGACTTCGACATCGCCTCGACACGGCCGATGGTCACCGGCGCGTTGCCACCCTTCAGCGTGGCGGTGCGTGTGCCGTCGGCGGCGAGGTTGAAATCCACCTCCTCCGGATACAGCCAGCGGCCATCGGGGCCCTTGTAGCTTTCATGCTGCACCATCCCCTGGGTGAACAGCCCGGCGAAGGGCTCCTTCACATCCAGATGGCCGGTCGCCTGCATCGCGCGGGTGAAGAAGCGGGAATAGAGCAGGTGCAGGATCGCGTGCTCGATGCCGCCGATATACTGGTCGACCGGGAGCCAGGCATTCACCGCCGCCTGCGTCACCGGCTCCGCCGCGCCGGGCGAGCAGAAGCGGGCAAAATACCAGGAGCTGTCGACGAAGGTGTCGCAGGTATCCGTCTCCCGCCGCGCCGGGGCGCCGCAGGACGGGCAATTGACGTGTTTCCACGTCGGGTGGTGATCCAGCGGATTGCCGGGCTTCGAAAAATCCACGTCCTGCGGCAGCTCGACCGGCAGTTGGTCCTCCGGCACCGGCACAGCGCCGCAGGCATCACAATGGATGACCGGGATCGGGCAGCCCCAATAGCGCTGGCGGGACACGCCCCAGTCACGCAGGCGCCAGTTCACCACGCCGGTGCCCTGCTGCTGGGCCTCCAGCTTCTCGATGGCCGCGCGCTTGGCGGCGGGCACGGGCTTGCCGTCCAGGAAATCCGAATTGAACAGCGTGCCGTCATCGGTATAGGCGGCGTCATCCAGCGCGAATGTGGCCGGGTCGGCGCCCGGCGGCAGCACCACGGGCTTGATCTCCAGCCCGTATTTGGTGGCGAATTCGAAGTCGCGCTCGTCATGGCCGGGGCAGCCGAAGATGGCGCCGGTGCCGTATTCCATCAGCACGAAGTTGGCGATCCAGACCGGGAAGGTCTTTCCCTCGATGAAGGGATGCGCCACCCGGAAGCCGGTGTCGAAGCCGCGCTTTTCCGCCTGCTCGATGGCCACTTCGCTGGTGCCCATGCTGCGGCATTCCGCCACGAATTTCTGGGCGTCCGGATTGGCGGCAGCGGCTGCAGCCGCCAGCGGGTGCTCGGCGGCAACAGCAAGAAAACTCATGCCGAACAGCGTGTCGGGCCGCGTGGTGAAGACCTCCACCTCGGCCGTCTCCGCCACCGGCTCGGTCAGCTTGAACCGCACCCTCGCGCCTTCGCTGCGGCCGATCCAGTTGGACTGCATCAGCTTCACGCGCTCAGGCCAGCGATCCAGCCCGCCCAGCGCCTCCAGCAGGTCCGGCGCATATTTCGTGATGGCCAGGAACCACTGGGAGAGCTTCTTCTTCTCGACCAGCGCGCCGGATCGCCAGCCGCGGCCGTCGATCACCTGTTCATTGGCCAGCACGGTGCCGTCGACCGGATCCCAATTGACCCAGCTTTCCTTGCGCTCGACCAGCCCGGCCTTCCAGAAATCCAGGAACAGCTTCTGCTGCTTGCCGTAGTAGCCGACATCGCAGGTGGCGAATTCGCGGGACCAGTCCAGCGACAGGCCCATGCGCTTCAGCTCGGTGCGCATATTGGCGATGTTCTGGTAGGTCCACTCGCCCGGATGCACGCCGCGTTCGCGCGCGGCATTTTCGGCCGGCAGGCCGAAGGCATCCCAGCCCATCGGATGCAGCACCAGATGGCCGCGGGCGCGCTTGTAGCGCGCCACGACGTCACCCAGCGTGTAGTTCCGCACGTGACCCATGTGGATCTTGCCGGAGGGGTAGGGGAACATCTCCAGCACATAGTACTTGCTCGCCCCCTCGGGCGGCACATCCGGCACGGCGAAGCAGCCGCGGCGGTCCCATTCCGCCTGCCAGCGCGGCTCCGCCGCGGCGAAGTCATGCCGGGGCGGCTGTTTCTGGTCGGGGGGGGAGGCGATGTCGTTCATCGTGCTGGGGTGCGCTGGCCTGGGTTGGGCCTTCCGAATAGCGCACTATCCGCCAGGGCGGAACGCCCCGGCGGCAAGGGATGCGCGCAGCGCCTCAGCGGGCGGCCGCAGTGGACTGGGCGCGCAGTTCCCGCGCCCGGGCCAGGACCTGATCCTCAAGCTCGGAGGCGGTGGAGGCGGCGACCGGAACATCGACCCAGGCATTGCCGCGCAGTTCCTGCCGGAACAGCGCCACCCGCACGCCATCGGAGCGAAGCTGGCGGCCGAGGATATAGGCCGTGGCGCGGAACCGCTCGCCGGTCGTGCCAGGGGGCGAATACCAGTCGGTGATCATCACGCCGCCAAAGGGATCGGCGGAGGACAGTGGCATGAAGGACAGCGTGTCCAGCGCCGCGCGCCAGAGGAAGGCATTGACGCCGATGCCGGAGGCATCGCCGCTGCCCGTGCCGCCCCGCTGGTTGCGCTCGGTTCCGAAGATCAGGATGCCATCGGTGCCGCCCAGCCGCCCGCGGACCTGGTCGCGCCGGCGGTCTGAACTGTATTCGTCCAGCTCCGGCGTGCGGACATTGCCTTCGAGCGCGCTGCACCCGGCGATCAGGGTTGCCGTGAAGCCCAGCATCATCAGTCGCGTCAGGCGCATCTTTCCCATCCCAGCCCGGCGGGGGCACTTCCGACAGGTCTTTACCCGGATGCCGGCCAATCGCAAAGCCGGGGGTAGGGTCTCGAAACCCGACGCAACAAAAAGGGGGCAACAAAAAGGGGCGGCAGGTTTCCCTGCCGCCCCCTTTCGGTCTCCGATCCGGAAGGATCAGAAGGCCAGGCGCGTGCCGATGATGAAGACATCGATGCTGCGGTTGCGGTAGTTGGCCGCAACGTTCGCGGTGCCAGCAGCGCGGACGTTCTCGTCCTCGATGTTGGTGTAGTTGGCGAACACTTCGAGGCCCGGCGCCATGGTGTAGACGGCGCCGACGCCGATCGCCTGCTGCTCACGGTCGGACACGCCGACCAGGGCGTTGTCACGCTTGCCGAGGGCGTAGAAGGCGCCGACCGCGATCGCACCGGCGCGGTAGGTCGCACCGATCGTCCAGTTGTTGGAGTTGTTCAGGCCCGGGGCCAGGCCAGCGCGGCCCGGAGCGGAACCGCCGTAACGGCCCCAGACGTAGTGACCGCCAACCGTGACGCCGTAGGCGGACAGGTTCAGGCCGGCCTGGTAGGCGTTCGGGTCGCGCACGGTGGTGCCCGACGGGGCATCGCCACGCATCGCGGAGAAGGCGGCGGCCACGCCGACATTGCCGAAGCTGCCGCGGTAGCGGATGGCGCCGGACAGTTCGTTGCGGATGGAGCCGGCGTTGGAGTCGCGCTGCAGAACGGTGGAGGAGCCACCGATCAGGAAGTTCTCACCCTCGTACTGGTTCGGCGCATAGCTGACGCCGAAGTCGAAGCCGAAGAACTGCGGGGACAGATAGATGATCTTGGTGCTGTCGCTGCCGTCGTTGATCGTCGTCAGGATGTAGCGGGTGCCACCGGCTTCCGGCGCGATGAACTCGTCCCAGCCGCCCGACTCACCCAGGTTGGTGACGGACGGGGCGGCGACCTTCAGCTGGTCGGCGGCGCTGTCCTGGTCACCGAACTGCAGGGTGCCGAGGGTCGGGGAGGAGACGAAGCCCCACATCTCGTCGGTGTCGACGGCCGTGGAGGACGTGTTGTTGGCGTCCATCTGCAGCTCGATCTCGGCGCCGTAGGACAGGCCATTGGCCGCCTTGCCGCGCACGATCACGTGGAGTTCCATGTCGGACCGGAAGTCCACCTTGGAACGGGAGGACGGCAGGCCGGTCGTCGCCGCGGTGTCGAAGTTGTCGTCGACATAGCCACCGGTGAACTCGAAGTAGCCGCCCACGCGAACCGTCGGGGCCGTCTGCGCCTGGGCGACACTCATGCCCATCAGCGCGGCGCCAACCACCGCAGTGGTGCCCAGCAGAATCTTGCGCATATCCAAAAACCTCCTCCTGCGCCGGGTAGCCCCCGGCATGCCCACGACCCGCCTGCCCCCCTCGGCAGGACGCCGCTACCAGGTTCCCCCCCGGTAGCAGTCAGGCCCGGGCGGATAATGGTCTTGGGACTGCGGCGACGGCAACGGCGCTTGGCGCCTCGTCGCGACTTCCTTGAGACACTGTGGCAGAGACGCCACACACCCCCATGGCGCCCAGAGCACGCCGGCTCATCCGGCCAGCGCCCCGATCGCCGCCAGGCCGGCGACACGGCCAGGCCCATGGCGCGGAAGGCGCCGGGCGCTGGCGGGCGCCACGCCACCCAGCGCCACCGCCGGCCGGCCGAGCCGCGCCGCAAGCGCCGCCCAGCGCAACGGGCCCAGCGCCGGCGCGCCCGGATGGCTGGCTGTGGGAAAGGCCGGGGAGACGAAGCCGAAATCGGCATCCACCCGGCGCGCCCTGGACAGGCCCGCATGGCCATGCACTGCCAGGGACAGCATCGCCCAGGGCACCCGCCGCTGCCGCGCCAGCAGGAAGGCCGTCAGCCCGGGACCCGCCGGCCGGTCCGGCAGATGCAACCCGCAGCGTGCCCGCAAGGCCGCCCGCGCATCGCCGCCCACCAGAAGGCAAATCCCCCGCCGCGCCGCGATCCGCCCCAGCCGCGCCAGCACCGCGGGCGCCAAGCCCCGCGCCAGCACCCCGGCCCCAAGTGGCAGCCGTGCCGCTGCTGCACAGGGATCAGGCAGCCGCGCGGGATCGGAGACCAGCCAGAGCCGCGGCAGCGCACCACCGCGCAGCGATGCCGGGCGCAGACGGGCCGCCTGTGCGGCAAGGCTGCCGGGCTGATTTCCGGCGTGGCGATCCTGCGCTAGCCTTGCCGCCATGCCCGAACTCTCCCCCACCGACGCCGCCATCGCCACCAATCTCGGGCGCATCCGGGACAGGATCGCCGAGGCCTGCCTGCGCGCCAACCGCAACCCGGCCTCGGTGACGCTGGTCGCGGTCTCCAAGACCCATCCGGCGGCGGCCGTCGCGGCGGCGCTGGCCTGTGGCCAGACCGTTTTCGGCGAGAACCGGGTGCAGGAGGCGGCGGCCAAATTTCCCGATCTGCGCCTTGGCCACCCCGCGCTGCGCCTGCACCTGATCGGCCCGCTGCAGACCAACAAGGCGCGGGACGCGGTGCGGATCGCCGATGTGATCGAAAGCCTGGACCGCCCAAAGCTGGCCCTGGCGCTGCGGGAGGCGATGGTGAAGGAGGCGCGGCAGCCCAGCTTCCTGATCCAGGTGAATATCGGCGACGAGCCTCAGAAGGCCGGCATCGCCCGTGCCGAGGCGGATGCCTTCATCCGCGCCTGCCGCGAGGAGCATGGCCTGCCCGTCACCGGCCTGATGTGCATCCCGCCGGTCGAAGGCGACCCACGCCCGCATTTCGCCGCCCTGGCAGCCATGGCCGCCCGCCACGGCCTGACCACGCTTTCGATGGGCATGAGCGGCGACTTCGAGGCCGCGATCGCCGAGGGCGCCACCCATATCCGCGTCGGCACCGCCATCTTTGGTGGCCGTCCCGCGCCGGCCTGACGCCCGAACCGACATCGAAGACCGGCGCAACCCGGGGCCCGCGGGGCCGGGTGCCCGAACGGGCGCCGCGGCAACTGCGTCGCGCCGAAGGCGCGCCTTCGGCGCGATGAGCCAGGCGGCTGAAGGCCGCGCCCGGCGTCCGATGTCACTGGCCTAATGATGCTTCCAGGACACCTCAGTCAGCGCCGGCTCCGTCGGATCGCAGCGTAGCCATGTGCCGTTGGCGACGGACTGGCCGGTCATCGCCAGGATGAAGCCCCAATGCGCGACGACCAGGGTGCTGGACCAGTCGTGCAGCGCCGACATCTCCCCCCGGAACAACGCGGCACGGGCCAGCACCTGGTCCGCCGGTTCCTCCTGCGCCGGCCACCACACCTCCTCCACATGGCTGAAGTCCAGATGCGGCCATTCGGCGGCCAGCGCCGTGGTGGGGCTGCCGACATCGCAGGTGAAGGCGTAGCGTTCCCGCACCAGCGGCTGCACCATCACCTTCAGCCCGAGCCGGCTGGCCAATGGCGCCGCGGTCTGCAGGGCCCGGCTGTAGGGAGAGGCAATGATGCGGGTGATACCCTGCGCCGCCAGCGCCGCCGCCGCTTCCTCCGCCTGGGAATGGCCCAGCGGGGTCAGCCGCGGATCGATGATGCCGGGATCGCGCCGGGTGGCGCTGAAATGCAGGTTGAACTCGCTCTGGCCGTGGCGCAGCAGGATCATGGGCGGCGAGGCTCCGAAAGGGCGGCGCGGCGGAGCAATCCCGCGCGCCGGCCCTGCGTTGAGGGCAGTGTGATACAGCGTCGGTGCCAGTGTCGGACAGTCCATCCGATGGCAGTCCGGGAGGCAATCCACGACGGCCCGTTGCGGGGGACCGGAGGGCGCCTTAAGTGAGTGCTTGATGAGGAGTTGGCAATGTCGGGCGGCTTTCCTGTCGATCTGATCCTGTTCGCAATGGTCGCGGCCTTCCTGGTGCTGCGCCTGCGCAGCGTACTCGGCCGCCGCACCGGCTATGAGCGCCCGCCGCGCGACGCCAATGCGCCGCCCTACGACCCGCGCGCGGCACGCCCCGCAGGCGACGAGGTGCCGGAACTGCCGCCCGCCGCCGCCGCCAGCACCACCCGCCTCGTGGTGCCCGACCCGCGCACGCCGACTGGCCAGGCCCTCGTGCGCATCAAGGGCATCGATCCCAGCTTCGACCCGCACGGCTTCCTGACCGGCGCCGAGGGCGCCTTCCGCATGGTGGTGGACGCCTTCGCCCGCGGCGACCGCGAAACCCTGCGCGCCTTGCTGGCCGATGAGGTCTATGGCGGCTTCGAGGGTGCCATCACAGCCCGCGAACAGGCCGGCGAAACCCAGCGCTCCGAGGTCCGCGCCATGCAGGAGGCCGGTATCGAATCCGCCGATCTGCGCGGCACGGTGGCGGATGTCGTCGTCCGCTTCGTCTCCGACCAGATCAACCTGACCACGGCCAGCGACGGCAGCATCTCCGCCGGCGCGGAAGCCGTGACGGAACTGACCGACATCTGGACCTTCCAGCGCGACCTCCGCAGCGAAGACCCCACCTGGCGCCTCACCGCCACCCGCTCCGCTTAGTTCTGGGACGCTTTTTTTGGGACGCTGCCGCGGTCCGGGGGTGAAGGTTTTTCCGGGTTTGCGAAGCTGGGTGCTGGGGGCTGTGGTGCTCCTGGCGGGGTGTTCGGAGGCCGGGCCCGACCTTCGTCAGGTGGCGTTTTCGGAACTGCCGGGGTGGCGGCAGGACCGGGTGGCGCAGGCGCTGCCGGCCTTCCGGCGCAGTTGCGAGGTCATTGGCCGGATGCCGGCCGAACGGTCCCTCGGCGGAGAGGGCGCGCTGGCCCGGACCGCGGGCGATTTCGCCGCGCCCTGTGCCGCGGCGGCCCAGCTTCCCGAAACGGACGACGCGGCACGCGACTTCTTCGAAAGCCGCTTCACCGCCCATGCGGTCGGCAGCGATACCCTGACCGGCTATTACGAGCCGGAACTGCGCGGCAGCCCGACCCCCGATGCCCGCCACGCCACCCCCCTGCATGCCCGCCCGCCGGAGCTGGTGGAGGTCGATCTCGGCGCCTTCGCCGGCGACCTGCGCGGCCGCCGCACCGCCGGCCTGGTCCGCGACGGCCGCCTGCACCCCTTCCCCAGCCGCGCAGAGATCATGGCCGGCGCCCTGGATGGACGCGGGCTGGAGCTGGTCTGGGTGGATGACCCGGTGGATGCCTTCTTCCTGCAGATCCAGGGCTCCGGCCGCGTCCGGCTGACCGATGGGCGGGTGTTGCGCCTGGGCTACGCCGCCCAGAACGGCCATCCCTACTACGCCATCGGCCGCGCTTTGCTGGAAGCCGGCGTGCTGACGCGGGAGACGATGTCCATGCAGGCCATCCGCGCCTGGCTCGCCGCCGCGACGCCGGAGGAAGCGGCGGCGCTGATGGCGCGCAATCCGAGCTACATCTTCTTCCGCCCCCTGGACCTGCCAGCGGAACAGGGGCCCCTCGGGGCCCTGGGCGCCCCGCTGACGCCAGGACGGTCGGTCGCGGTGGACCGCACCAGGACTCCCCTCGGCACCCCTGTCTGGGTGGTCGGAGGACCGTCCCTGCGCCAACTGACCGTGGCGCAGGATACCGGCGGCGCCATTCGCGGCGCGGCGCGGGCCGATCTGTTCACTGGCTGGGGCGAGGCGGCGGCCGAACAGGCCGGCCGCATGCGCGATCGGGCAGAGCTTTTCGTGCTGCTGCCGAAGTAGCCTTCAGCCCCCCGTCCGCACAATTCGGACAAGCTGCGCCACATGCTCGGGCGGGGTCACCTTCTCGATGCCATGGCCGAGGTTGAACACGAAGGGCCGGCCGCGCATGGCGGCCAGGATCTGCCGCGCCTCCAGCTCCAGCGCCGCGCCGCCGGCGATCAGCACCAGCGGGTCCAGATTGCCCTGAAGCCCCACCGTGGGCGCCACTGCCGTGGCGGCGAAGCGCGGGTCCATGCTGGTGTCCATGGCCACCGTATTGACCCCCGTCCGCAGCGTGTATTCGCCGATCAGCGGCCCGGCGAGGCGCGGAAATCCGATGATCGGGATGGAGGGATGCAGCCGCTTCAGCGACCGCACGATGGTCGCGGTGGGCTCGATCACCCAGCGACGGAACTGCGCGGGTGGCAACAGCCCTGCCCAGCTGTCGAACAGCATCAGCGCCTCGGCCCCCGCCTCCACCTGGGCCAGCAGGTAGTCGGTGGTCGATTCCACCAGGGTACGGATCAGCTTCCCGAACAGCGCCGGGTCGGCATAGGCCATCTGCCGGGTGGTGGCGAAATCCCGGCTGCCATGACCCTCGACCATGTAGCAGGCGACCGTGAAGGGGCTGCCGGCGAAGCCGATCAGCGCGGTCCTGGGGTGCTGCGCATCCAGGGCGGCGCGCACCAGGCGCACCGTCTCGAAGATGGGGGCGCAGCGTTCCCGCACGGCGCCCACCTCCAGAGCATTCACCGCCGCCAGGTCGCGCAACGGTTCCAGTTGCGGCCCCTCGCCCTCGGCGAAGCGCAGCGGCTGGCCGAGTGCCCAGGGCACCATCAGGATGTCGGAGAACAGGATGGCGCCATCCATGCCGTAGCGGCGGATCGGCTGAAGCGTGACCTCCGCCGCCATCTCGGGCGTGGTGCAGAGCTTGATGAAGCCGCCGGCCTCGGCCCGGACCTCCCGGTATTCGGGCAGGTAGCGGCCAGCCTGGCGCATCAGCCACATGGGCGGCGGCCAGACCGCCTCGCCGGACAATGCCCGCAGAAGGGGCTTTTCGAGTGCATCCACGCCTGCTGGCTCCACCGTCAAACCGGCCTCCCCTGGTTCCGCCCCATGCCCCCTTGCCTAAGGCAGGAGCGTGGAAACGCCAATTCCCCAATAAGAAGAAAGAATCTTATAGAGGTTGGGGTAGATGTAGGGGCCTGTGGGCGATGGGGATCACGGCTGACCCGCTTTTCATCCACAGGCCCATCCCCCGCGTCGCGTTCGCCAAGTCCCTGACTCGGCAGGATGATTCAGTCTGTCCCCGGAAGCCGTCCGCAGCCTTGTGAATCAGTCCCGTGTACCGCCGGCGGCGGGGTTGTCCCCATTGAATCGGAAGGGGGTGCCGGGCGTCCCGACTTGTCCCCATCATCCACCCCAATCCACCGGCCCGTCGCCGGTCATCCTCGGCCTGTCATGACCCCGCCGCTTCCGGTAGGCTTGCGGCAGGGGAATTGTCGGGCCGCCCCGGCCCCGGGATCAGGCGCATCACCATGCCCAGCCGCACGATCAACCTGCATCTGGTCTCCGACAGCACCGGGGAGACGCTGAACTCGATCGCCCGCGCCACCCTGTCCCGCTTCGAGGATGCGCATGTCATCCATCATCGCTGGTCGCTGATCCGCTCCCGCCTCCAGCTCGACCGGGTGCTGGAGGGGATCGAGGCGGAACAGGGCCCGGTGCTGTTCACCCTGGTCGACCGTTCGCTTCGCCTGGCCCTGGAGGAACATTGCCAGCGCCTGCATATCGAGCATCTGTCGCCGCTGGAGCCGGTGATGGAACTGCTGCAGACGGCGATCGGCGCCCAGGCGCGTGAAAAGCGCGGCGCCCAGCATGTGATGGATGCCGACTACTTTCGCCGGATCGACGCCATGCACTACGTGCTGGCGCATGATGACGGCCAGGGCACCGCCGGCATCGCGGAGGCCGATGTCTGCATCGTCGGCGTCTCCCGCAGCAGCAAGACGCCCACCTGCTTCTACCTGGCCAATCGCGGCATCAAGGCCGCCAATGTGCCGCTGGTCCCGGGCGCGCCGCTGCCGATGGAGCTGGAAGCCGCGCCCTGCCCCGTGATCGGCCTGCATATCGAGACCAATGCGCTGATCGAAATCCGCCGCCACCGCCTGAAGCTGATCGGCGGCCATGGCGTGCACCATGACGTGACCGATTATGTGGACCATGAGGCGGTGAAGGCGGAGATCCAGGCCGCCCGTCGGCTCTGCACCAAATTCGGCTGGCCGGTGATCGACGTGACGCGCCGCTCCATCGAGGAAACGGCGGCGACCGTGCTGCAGCTGATGGAGGCCTGGCACGCCCGCCGCGGCGTCCGGGCGCAGGATCCGCCGCGTTCCATCGACCCGGCCTCCACCGTGCTGGCGCTGGAGGCGGGCGGCGGGTGATGCAGGCCGGGACGCCTGCGCTGGTCCTGGCCAGCGCCTCCGCCAGCCGCCGCGCCGTGCTGGCCGCGGCCGGGCTGCGCTTCGAGGCGATCGCGGCTGCGGTGGATGAGGCGGCGATCAAGGAGGGCGCGCAGGCGGAGGGGATTCCCCCCGCCGAGGCGGCGCTGATGCTGGCCGAGGCCAAGGCGATGCGCGTGGCGCGGAAGCGGCCCGACGCGCTGGTGATCGGCGGCGACCAGCTTCTGGTCTGTGCCGATGATGCCGGCCAGTTGCGCTGGTACGACAAGCCGGCGGACATGGCGGCCGCCCGCCGCCAGCTTCTGGAACTGCGTGGCCGGCGGCATGAACTGGTGACGGCGACCGTGGCCTGGCGCGGCGGCGAACGCATCTGGCAGGACGTCACCACCCCCCGCCTGACGCTCCGCGACTTCTCCGAGGATTTCCTGGACCACTACCTGGCGGCGGAGGGCGAGGCGCTTCTGGCCTCGGTCGGCGCCTATCGGCTGGAGGGGCCGGGCGTGCAGCTCATGGCCAAGGTGGAGGGCGAGCACAGCGCCATTCTGGGCCTGCCCTTGCTGCCGTTGCTGCGCTTTCTCCGCCAGCATGGGGTGCTGGCGGGCTAGTCAGTGTCAGAACCGGCTGCCCAGGAACCAGATCCACAGCGGCAGGGTGACGATGGACAGCACATGCTCGCTGGTGGTGATGGCCGCCATCAGCGGCGCATCGCCGCCCATGGCGCGCGCCATCACATAGCTGGTCGCCGCGGTGGGCAGCGCCATCAGCATCACCACGATGGCGGTGGGCAGCGGCCCCAGCCCGACGGCTACGGCCAGGCCGAAGGTCATCAGCGGCATCACGCCCAGCTTCAGAAGCCCGGTCGTCGCCTGGGTCAGCGGCCGGTCGCCCAGCCCGCGCAGGGTCAGCGCCGCGCCGACACAGAGCAGGCCGAGCGCCACGGAAGCCTGGCCGAGCACCCGCACCATCGGGCTGATCCCCGCCGGCAGCCCGCCGGCGAAGGACAGCAGGAAGCCGATGGCGCAGGCCAGGATCAGCGGGTTCAGCAGCACCTGGCGCAGCAGCCGCAGCGGCCGCACCCGGCTTTCCCCGCCCAGGGCGAAGGCCAGGGTGGAAACCACCTGCACCATCGGCACGATGAAGCCGGTGCAGACGGCACACAGCGCGATGCCCGGCGGCCCCCAGATCGCCCCGCCGATGGCGAAGCCCATCAGGTTGTTGAAGCGGATGCCGCCCTGGAGGATGGAGGTCATGGCCGCATGCCGCGCGCCCAGCACCCGCGACAGCAGCAGCGCCAGGGCCGTGCCGGCCAGCAGCGCGCCCCAGATGGTCCCGGCCAGCCCGCCCACCGGCAGCTCCGAAAGCCGCATGCCGGACAAGGCATTCACGATCAGGCTGGGCAGCAGCACCCAGAAGACCAGCTTCTCGATCCCCGCCCAGATCGCATCGTCCCGCAGCAGCTTGCGGCGCAGCAGCGCGCCCAGCGCGAGCAGGCCGAAGATCGGCACGAAGGCGTCCAGCCAATGGGTCATCATCCGGAACTCACATCCGCCCTGACATGCTGCGGCGCATCATCATGCGACGGCCCTCACCGCCGCGCCACCGCCACGACATAGCGGCAGGGCTGCGTGGCGGAGGGGTTTTCATAGGCGCAGTCCGCGGGCAGCCCGAGCGCCAGGCAGTCGCCCGCGGCCAGGCGATGCGTCCGCGCACCCTCATGGAACAGCAACTCCCCCTCCAGCAGCCAGATGCAGCGACCGTCGAGCAGGGCGTAGGAGGCGGCGGGATAGGGCACGCGCGCGCCGGGTGGCAGCTCCACCTGCACCAGCTCCGGATTGGCGCCGGGCGGAGAGACCATGCGCCGCAGATAGCCCGTGCCCGGGTCGCGCCACAGCGCCTGTTCCGCCACCCGCACCACCACCCCGCCGGGTGCCGCAGCCTCCGCCCGCGCCAGCAAGGCCGAGACGGTCAGGCCGAAGGGGCCGGAGAGGCGGCCGAGCAGGGCGGCCGTCGGGCTCGCCTCCCCGCGCTCCACCTTGCTGATCATGGCGCGGGAGACGCCGGAGCGTTCCGCGAGTTCGGCAATCGACCAGCCACGCGCCTCCCGCTCCGTCTTCAGGCGGGTGGCGAGCTGCTGTGTGGCCTCGTCGGCTGTGGCGATCGGATCATCTTGCATAGTGGATTTTCGTCTATCATAGTTTCAGTCGATAGGACGAGGGCTCTCCCCCCATGACGATCCGTGCCTTTGCATCCCGAAGGGCGGCATGACCGCGCCGCCCGGCCATAATGGCGGCCCGCCGCTGGAGGAGCCGGATCCGGAGGAAGGCTGGCGCCTTCATTGCTGGCGCCAGGCGCATCGCCGCGCCTGGCGCAGCCCGGGGCGGGAGGTGGTGCTGCGGCGGTTGGCGCGGGCCGAGGCACTCGGCATGAGCTACCACGACTACACCCTCGAAATCCTGGAGCGTGGCCGGTATCTGTGATGCCTGACGGAATGTCCGTGCGTGAAGGCCCAGGCTGTCAGGCGCCCACCGGCTGATCGGGCGGCGAGGGCGGCGGTGGGGGAATGGTGGGAACCAACTCCACCGGCTCCGCCGGCGTGGCACCAGACACCGGCTCCGCCGGTGTGGCACCAGATACCGGCTCCGCCGATGTGGTTCCAGATACGGGCGCCGCCGGTGTGGAAGCCGGCCCTGCGGCCGGAAGGGCGCCTCGGGCGATGTCGCGCAGGCAGGCGGCCTCCCCACGTCGTGAGGTACCGATGGCGCGGGCGGCGGCAAAGGCCACGCGCAGCATGCCGCCTGGTGCCTCATCGCGGTAGAAGACCAGGTCCAGATGGCATTGCGGACCCTGGTAGTGCCAGATCTCCGCCCCCTCCTCCATCCGCCGCAGCCTTGGCTCGCCGAACCAGGTGGCGATGCTGTCCGGCGGATGGCCCACCAACTGCCCGGCCATGCCGGGCGCCGCACCCGGGTCGCGGGCGGTGGTTCGCGGCGGCGGCGGTACAGCCGGGGCGACGGAGCCCTCGCCCCCCGCCGCGGCGGGACGGGGTGCGATCGCCGCCAGGCTCGCCTGATGCGCAGCCAATGCCTCCTGCAACACCACCACCGGATCCGCCGGATCCGGCTGGGCGCAGGCGGATAGCAGGGCGACCAGCATGGCGGCCATCGGGGCCGCCGGCGATCCTGCCATTGGGGCGATGCGGCGCATCAAGCGCGGCGCGCGTCAGCCCTCGGCGTAGGCGCGGGGCGCCGGGCCGGGGGAGATCTGGCCTTCGCCCAGCATCTCCATCTTGCCGGAGATCTGGCCGCCATCCTCGACCATCAGGCGACGGCAGCGGGCCGTGCCGATGACCCGGCCGGTACCGCGGATGACAAGCTGGCCGCGCGCGGTCAGCGTGCCATCGAAGGTGCCGGCGATCTCGGCATCCTCGACCTGGACCTCGCCCTTGAAGACGCCGGTCTGGCTGATGGACAGCTCGGTCGCCTGGATCATCTGGCTCTCGACCGTGCCTTCGACCACCAGGCGCTCGGCATCGGCCACGGTGCCCTGCAGGCTGATGCCGCGGCCGACCACCAGGGTGCGGCGATCCGGCGTCTGGGGCCGCGGCGCCGGCATGGTCGGCGCGCCGGGCATCTGCCCCGGTTGCCCACCCATCTGGCCACCCATCTGGGGCGGCCGCGGCGGGATGGCGGTGCCGGCGGGCGGCGTCGGGCCGCCCGGCATGGTGGGCGAGGGCGGCTTGGGGGCGAGGCTCATGGTCGAGGCATCCCTGGAAGGTCGGAGTGAGGGCGCGCCCAGATCCGGGTCGCGGCTGGTGGGCACGGTGGTGGACTGGTCGGGGTTGGGCTCGGCCGGTTTTTCTTCCCGGCGACGGCCGAAGACATTCATCATCGTCCCCCTTCTACTGTACTGGCCCGCTGTCCCCCACGGCCGTGACACCGCAGACAAGACGCCGCAGGCAGGATACCGGACCGCATCCCTGTCGCATCCCGGCAGGACCCCCCTGACGATGCGAGCAAGGCGCGGCTGGCACTCCATGCAGGCCTTCCGGCTAACACGCTCCGCCGCGGGGAGACAACGGCGGGTCGCGCCGCTTCCGCATTTCTTGCGAACCATCCACTGGAAATGCGGGCCGGAAGGTTTCGCCTGCCGCTCTATTCGGGGCGTTGCCCTATCGAAGGCGATGCAGCAGATGTGTCATGGCAGCCGCGCCCAGCACCGGCACCGCCAGATTGAGCAGCGGCACCGCCGCCAGCAGCGCCAGCACGCTGCCCAGTCCCCAGATGGCAGTGCGATGACGGCGGCGCAGCGCCTCCGCCGCGTCGCGACCCATGCGGCGCAGGGCGACGCCCTCGAACAACCCCTGCCCCAGCCCGATCGCGGCAACGGCCCAGAGCAGCACCACGCCGACCACGGGCAGCAGCAGCGACAAGGGCAGCAGGATCAGCGTCAGCCCCGCCATCTTCGCCGCCAGCACCGCCGCGCTCCAGGCCTGGGTGGCGGCGCTGGCGCCGCGCGGTGGCGGCAGTTCGGGATAATGCCGGGCCTCCACCGCCGCGGCGACGCCATCCAGGAACTGGCCGGCAACCGCCAGCAGCAGCGGAATGAACAGCCACCAGGCCGCGAAGACGACCAGCACGGCGCCGGCCGCGGCCGCCGTGGCCGCCAGCCACCCCTCTCCGCCCGCCAGCGCGCCGAGGCCCCAGGCGGAGAGCGTGCCAAGCCCCAGGAGGCCGGCCAAGGCCCCGAGGGCGCCCAGCAG
Organism: Falsiroseomonas oleicola; assembly: GCF_019029495.1. Classification (GTDB taxonomy): domain Bacteria; phylum Pseudomonadota; class Alphaproteobacteria; order Acetobacterales; family Acetobacteraceae; genus Falsiroseomonas; species Falsiroseomonas oleicola. The sequence continues at coordinate 167,342 of NZ_JAERQM010000003.1, read as the reverse complement.
CAACGGCCGGCGGAAGGCCGGGTCGGGAAACTGGCGCAGCGCCAGCAGCAGCGGTGTCAGCATGAGGGTGGAAATGGCCTGGCGCCCGGCCCGCGCCAAGCTGGCCGTCGGTCACATGACCTTGCAGCCCGATCGGCGCTGGCGCACATCACGCGCAGAACCCGCAGCGAGGCCCGAACCACGATGACCGACGCCCCCCCGCCCAAGCTCGACCTGCTCGGCATCGGCAATGCCATCGTCGATGTGCTGGCCCGGGCCGAGGATGGTTTCCTCGCCGGACAGGGCATGGCCAAGGGCGGCATGGCGCTGATCGACACCGCCGCGGCGGAGCGCATCTACGCCGCCATGGGGCCGGGCGTGGAAGGCAGCGGCGGGTCCGCCGCCAATACCTGCGCCGTGGCCGCGGCGCTGGGTGCGCGCGTCGGTTTCCTCGGCAAGGTCGCGGCCGATGAGCTGGGAAAGGTCTTCGGGCACGATATCCAGGCCGCCGGCGTGCACTTCCCCACCGCGCCCCTGTCCGGCGGCGCGCCGACCGCGCGCTGCCTGATCCTGGTGACGCCCGACGGCCAGCGCACCATGAACACCTTCCTGGGCGCCTGCGTCGCCTTCGGCCCGGATGATGTGTCGGAGGCGGAGGTGGTCTCTGCCGCCGTCACCTACCTGGAGGGCTACCTGTTCGACCCGCCCGAGGCCAAGGCCGCTTTCTTCAAGGCCTCCCGGGCTGCGCACGCAGCCGGTCGGCAGGTGGCGCTGACCCTCTCAGACCCCTTCTGCGTCGGCCGGCACCGCGCCGCCTTCCAGGATTTCGTGAAGAACGAGACCGACATCCTCTTCGCCAATGAGGCGGAGATCCTGTCGCTCTATGAGACCGACGACCTCGCCGCCGCCATCGCCAAGGTCCGGACGGAAGTTTCGCTGGCCGCCATCACGCTGTCGGAAAAGGGCAGCCTGGTGGTCGCTGGCGACCAGGAATGGCGGGTGGCGGCGGTGCCGACGCAGGTGGTGGACACCACCGGCGCGGGCGATGCCTATGCCGCCGGCTTCCTCGCGGCCCTCGCCCAGGGCAAGCCGATGGCCGAGTGCGGTCGCTGGGGTTCGGTGGCGGCGGCGGAGGTGATCAGCCACTTCGGCGCCCGCCCGCAGGCCGACCTGAAGGCGCTCGTCGCCGCCTGAATTGCGGAAACTTTTTCCGGATCAAGACGTTACGTCGCCTGGAACCTCTGGTCCCGGGCGGCGTTGGACTCTCCGAGGGGCCAATCCCGGCCCAGGAAAGGAGGTTCCATGCGTATCCGTTCGACTCTCGCCTTCGCCACGGCTCTGGCCATTCCGCTTGCCCTGCCCGGGCTGGCCCATGCCCAGGTGATGACGCAGACGCAGGGCACCGCCGCGCCCCATTCGGCGCCCGGCCACAGCATCACCAACCCCAGCCCTGCTGCCGCCGATCAGGCCGAGACCTTCCTGCGCCAGGCGCGGGAATCGCTCTCCGCCGGCCGCATCGCCCAGGCGCGCGAAAACCTGGAACAGGCCGAGACCCGCATCCTGACGCGCTCCGTCATGCCGGACCGTGCCAGCACTCCGGCGAGTTCCGGCGCCATCGCGGAGATTGGCGCGGCGCGGGATGCGCTGAACCGTCGTGACCGTGCGGAGGTGAACCGCCGCATCGACCAGGCCATGGCCGCCCTGAGCGCGCCGAGCCCGGCGGCGCAGAGCACCGGCGCAGTGATGAACCGCGACGCCATGGTGCCGGACAGCATGACCGGCGCGGGTTCCGCTACGCCGCAGACCATGGGCGGTGGCGCACCCCGAAACCTCGGCCCGGCCCCGGCGCCGATGTTCACGCCGGGTCCGATGCCGGCGCCAAGCACCCCGTAACCCCGCGAAAGCAGCCCCGCCCAGGAAGCGGGGCTGCCTTCCGGGCCTGGCAATGCGCTTCGTGCTCGCTTTTTGCCCGCTTCCGCCTTATGTGTGCGCCGCATCAATGCCAATGGCCCAGCGTGGTGCCTGGATGGTCGTCGTCAGACGGTCATGCCCGGGGCGGCGGGGGTCGGCGCGAAGGGTCCGTTTCGGATTCCTCGCTGAAACTCTTGTGGCCGGAACCCGGACAGAACCATGGATATTCGCAACGTCGCGATCATCGCCCACGTCGACCACGGCAAGACCACGCTCGTCGACAATCTTCTGAAGCAGGCCGGTGCCTTCCGCACCAACCAGGTCGTGGCCGAGCGCGCCATGGACCGCAATGACCTGGAACGCGAACGCGGCATCACCATCCTCGCCAAGTCCACCGCGGTCGAGTGGAAGGGCGTGAAGATCAACATCGTCGACACCCCTGGCCACGCCGACTTTGGCGGCGAAGTCGAGCGCATCCTCTCGATGGTCGATGGCGCCGTGGTGCTGGTCGATGCCGCCGAGGGCGTGCTGCCGCAGACGAAGTTCGTGCTGACCAAGGCGCTGGCCCGCGGCATCCGCCCGATGGTCGTCGTCAACAAGGTGGACCGCCAGGACGCCCGTCCGGACGAAGTCCATAACGAGATGTTCGACCTGTTCGCGGCGCTGGGCGCCGACGACAACCAGCTCGACTTCCCGATGCTGTTCGCCTCCGGCCGCCAGGGCTGGGCCGACACGACGATGGAGGGGCCGCGCAAGGACCTGTCGGCGATGTTCGACCTGATCCTGTCGCATGTGCCGGCGCCGGGCCTCGACCCGAACCTGCCCTTCGCGATGAACGCCGCGATCCTGGAGGCCGACAATTTCCTCGGCCGCATCCTGACCGGCCGCATCGAGCAGGGCACGGCCAGGCTGAACATGCCGGTGAAGGTGCTGCGCCGCGACGGTTCCGTGGTGGAAACCGGCCGCCTGACCAAGCTGATGACCTTCAGCGGCCTCGATCGCGTGGTGGTGGACACGGCCTATGCCGGTGACATCATCGCCATCGCCGGCCTGTCCAACGGCACCATCCCGGACACCATCTGCGACCCTGCCGTGGCCGAACCGCTGCCGGCCATCCCGGTCGACCCGCCGACGCTCTCCATGACCTTCCGCATCAATGACGGCCCGCTGGGCGGCCGCGAGGGCAAGAAGGTCACCTCCCGCCAGATCCGCGACCGCCTGTTCAAGGAGGCCGAGGGCAATGTCGCGATCTCCATCAAGGTGTCCGAGGAAGTCGACGCCTTCGAGGTCGCCGGCCGCGGCGAATTGCAGCTGGGCGTGCTGATCGAGCAGATGCGCCGCGAAGGCTTCGAACTGACCATCGGCCGCCCGCGCGTGCTGATGCGCGAGAATGCCGAGACCGGCGAGCGCGAGGAGCCGTTCGAGGAATGCCTGGTCGATGTCGACGAGGAATATTCGGGCGTCGTCGTCCAGAAGCTGTCCCTGCGGAAGGGCCAGATGCAGGACATGCGGCCCTCCGGTGGCGGCAAGCAGCGCCTGACCTTCATCATCCCGTCGCGCGGCCTGATCGGCTATCACGGCGAGTTCCTGACGGACACGCGCGGCACCGGCATCATGAACCGCATCTTTGCGGGCTATCAGCCCTGGGCCGGCCCGATCGAGGGGCGCCGCAACGGGTCGCTGATCTCCAACTCCGATGGCGAGGCGATCCAGTATTCGCTGTTCTCGCTGCAGGAGCGTGGCACGCTCTTCGTCGATCCGGGCGTGAAGGTCTATGTCGGCATGATCCTGGGCGAGCACAGCCGGGACAACGACCTGGACGTGAACCCGATCAAGGAAAAGAAGCTGACCAACATCCGTGCCGCCGGCAAGGATGAGGCGCTTCTGCTGGTGCCGCCGCGCCGGATGAGCCTGGAACAGGCCATCGCCTATATCGAGGAAGACGAACTGGTGGAGGTGACGCCGACCGCCGTTCGCCTGCGCAAGCGCTACCTCGACCCGCATGAGCGCAAGAAGAACGCGCGCCGCTCGGACAGCGAAGCGGCATAAGCCGTTCGCAGGAGCCGAATCGGCGTAAGCCGTTCGCGAGAGCACGTTTCACGTGGAAAGGCCCGTCTGCATTGCAGGCGGGCCTTTTTCGTGGCCGGAACCCCCCATTGGCCGGGCCTCGTCGCACGCGCCCGGCGTGGAGATCCTGGTGAACGCCCTGGTCCAGGTCAGCTTCAGCGGCAAGATCACCGTTGGCGGCGAGACCATGACGTTCTTCGATGTGGAGCGCGTCCAGATCCAGTTCTGATCCACTGCCGCATCACCGAACCGGGCGCCCCCGCACGTCCCCTTTCGGGGGGCATGCCGGCATTCCGGCCATGGCGGGCTGGGGCGGGTAGGCGCTGCCTATGACCTCCATCGAAACGACCCTCCTGCTGTCCGGGAGCCTGCGCGGATAGCTTCCCGGCAAGGCGGTCGCCCACCGGGCGGCCCCCGGTCAGGAGGTAGGACGATGAGCATGGATCAGGGGAAGGCCAGCGGCCGACGGGATGGGAGCACGGCGCGGAACTGGCGCGAGATGGCGGGTGACTGGGGGCGGGGTTCCCGACGCGCGCCGGCGCGCCACCCCCGCCTCGCCACCCCCGCCGTTGCCTGCGCCAGTTGGAGCCCGATGGATGGCGATGCGCAGTTCCAGGGCGTGGCGGGGCAGGACGTTCTGGCGCTGCGGCATGTGACCCTCACTCAGCTCATTTCCGCGATCAATGTGCTGGAGCCGGGGCTGTCGCTGCATCTGGACCAGGATGGCGGCATCGGCTTCCTGGACCGGAAGGGGGAGCCCGCGCCATTCAGCGGCGACATGACCATCCGCGCCGCCACGCTGCGCTTCTTCGCCGTGTCGAAGCTGCTGGTGGATTGAGCTGGATCCGGCCGCCAGCCGAAGCGGGGCAGGAAACCCCACGGCGCGCCGCCGGAGGAGGTCCGGCTTGGGGGTAGTGCGGCGCGCCGCAGGGAATCGGCTGAATGGCGGGGGCGCCACGTAGCCTCAATCGACAAGGCTACACGCCGCAGGGGCCCGGCACCAAAAGGAATCCATTGGCAGGTCATGCAGGGGCGACGCTGCACCCATGCCGTGAACGCGGCCCCTTTGCACTGGGGGGTGAATCTGCGGCAGACTGCGCAACCGAAACGGCCGGATTTCCCCATGCGTCCCCACAAACTGCGCCTCGATACCCGCGGCCGGGTGCTGCTGACCCCGATGCTGCGCGACGCCTGCGGCATCGTGCCCGGAATGAAGCTGGTGGTGGCGGTCGAGGATGGCGAGCTGCATGTGCTGCCGGGGGAGGGCGCGGCGGCGGGCAGGGCGCCCACGCTGGACCTCAAGGGGCGGCTGACGCTGCCGGGTTCCTTGCGCAAATCCCTCGGCCTGGCGCCGGGGGCCACCCTGCTGCTGCGGGTGGACCGGCCGGGGCTGCGGCTGGTGGCCCCGGGCCGGCTGTTCGCCCGGCAGAGGGCGGCGCGGCAGGCGCTGGAATCGGCGCTGGGGCGCGACCCGGATTAGAGCCACGCCTCCTTGCCAATCACTCAGCCGGCGGAGACCGCCGGCCGAATATCAGACCTCTTCCTCGCGGTCGGTCTCGACGACCAGGTCGTCGCCCAGCTCCTCATCCGCATCCTCCAGCTCCTCGGCGTCCTCGATCGCCTCGTCGCCGTCATCCGCCTCGACCTCGACGCCGTCCTCGACCTCGCTCTCGGCCACCGCGGCGCGCTTCTTGCGGTCCTCGGGCAGGGGGGCGGCACGCTTCAGGCGCGGCTGCTCGGCCGGCTGTTCGGTGCCGCATTTCGGGCAGATCGCGGGCGCGCGGGTCAGGTCGTAGAACTTCGTGCCACAGGACACGCAGATGCGCTTCAGTCCAAGTTCGGGCTTCGCCATGGGGAAGAAGAGCCTCGTGCCAGGCCGCGGCGCACGCAGGGGTCCGCGAGCCGCCGGGGCGTAAAGGGTGCGCGCGATTGCCACTTCACGCCCTGCATGTCAAACGCCAAGTCATGCACAACCCGACTGACACGGCCCCGAAGCCGCTGCGTGCCGCCGCGCCGGCTGGACCGTTGACCGGCCGGATCACCGTGCCGGGCGACAAGTCCATCAGCCACCGGGCGCTGATGCTGGGGGCCCTGGCGGTGGGCACCACCGAAATCACCGGGCTGCTGGAAGGCGAGGATGTGCTGCGCACGGCCGCCGCCATGCGGGCGCTGGGCGCGCGGGTGACGAAGGGCGCCGATGGCACCTGGCAGGTCGCCGGGCGTGGCATTGGCGGGCTGGTGGAGCCGGCGGATGTGCTCGACATGGGCAATTCCGGCACCGCCGCGCGGCTGCTCTGCGGCTTGCTGGCCGGGCATGCGGTCTTCGCGGTGCTGACCGGCGATGCCTCCCTCCGCCAGCGACCGATGCGGCGGGTCACCGACCCGCTTGCCGCCACCGGCGCCCGGTTCGTGGGGCGTGCGGGTGGTCGGCTGCCGCTGGCGGTGCAGGGCGCGGCGGACCCGCTGCCGCTGGACTATGCCGTGCCGGTGCCCTCCGCCCAGGTGAAGTCCGCCTGCCTGCTCGCCGGCCTCGGTGCCCGCGGCGTGACCCGGGTGACGGAGGCGGAGGCGACGCGCGACCATACGGAAAACATGCTGCGGCATTTCGGTGCGACGGTGCGGGTGACGCCGCAAGGCGCTGGCCGGGTCATCGAGCTGACCGGGCAGCCGGAGCTGATCGCCGCCCCGGTGGTGGTGCCGGGCGATCCTTCCTCCGCCGCCTTCCCGGCGGTCGCGGCGCTGCTGGTGCCGGGTTCGGTGCTCACCATCCAGGGCGTCGGCCTGAACCCGCTCCGCGCCGGCATCTTCGCCACGCTGCGCGAGATGGGGGCCGATATCACCGAGGAAAATCCCCGTATCGAGGGCGGCGAGCCGGTGGCGGACCTGCTGATCCGCGCCTCCGCCCTCACCGGCATCGAGGTGCCGGCGGATCGCGCGCCGGCGATGATCGACGAATATCCGATCCTGGCCGTGGTGGCGGCCTGCGCCCGGGGCACCACGCGGATGCGGGGGTTGCGGGAGCTGCGGGTGAAGGAAAGCGACCGGCTGACCGCCACCGCCGCGCTGCTGGCGGCCAATGGCATCCGCTGCGCCATCGAGGGGGACGATCTGATCGTGCACGGGAATGAAGGCCGGCCCGAGGGTGGCGGGCTGGTGGAGACTCACATGGACCATCGCATCGCCATGTCCGCCCTGGTGCTGGGCCTTGTCGCGCGCCAGCCCGTGCGGATCGATGACGGCGCCTTCATCGAGACCTCCTTCCCCGGCTTCGCCGCGCGGCTGAACGGCCTTGCGGCCGGCGCCGCGATGATCGCCGCGGCATGACCGCGCTGGTCATCGCCGTGGACGGCCCGGCGGCGGCGGGCAAGGGCACCCTGGCGCGGCGCCTCGCCGATGCGCTCAGCCTGCCCTATCTCGACACCGGCCTGCTGTATCGCGCCGTCGGCCGCCGGCTGCTGGATGGCGGCGCCGATCCCCGGGATGCGGAGGCCGCGACGGCGCAGGCGCGGGCGCTGACCCCGGCCGACCTGGCCCGCAACGACCTGCGCGGCCCGGCCGCCGACATGGCTGCCAGCGCCGTCGCTGCCATTCCCGCCGTGCGTGCCGCGCTGCTCGACTGGCAGCGCGATTTCGGCCGGCAGCATGGCGCGGTGCTGGATGGCCGCGACATCGGCACGGTGGTCTTCCCCGATGCCCCGGTGAAGCTTTTCGTCAGCGCCAGCCCGGAGGAACGTGCCCGCCGTCGCTGGCTGGAACTGCGCGGCCGTGGCGTGGCGGCGGAGCTGGCGCAGGTGGAGGCGGAAATGCGCGCCCGCGATGCGCAGGACAGCGGCCGCAGCGTGGCGCCCTTGAAGCCTGCCGCCGATGCCACGCTGATCGACACCACCAGCCTGGACGCCGATGCGGCCTTCGAAACCGCGCTGGCGCTGGTGCGCGCCCGGATTCCGCTTGACTCCACCGCCCGGACGGGCCTACCCGCTCCCCCGTGATCCGCACACCCCATCAGGGTGGCGGTGCCCTGGCCCGGGGGGAAAGGTGGCGGCAACGGGGGCTTCTGCCCTCGCCGCAGGCCCTCCGCCTTGCCGGGGCCGGATTGGACGCTCCGTCATTGCTGTCCGCAAGCCGAGGATCGGCTGCGCGACCGGAACCGCTCCCGAGGGACGGCCGGCGCCGCATTCCGATCACGTCGTGTTCGTGGCCTGCCACGAAGGCGCATGCCCCAGTGCCCCGCGAGCGGGGCATTTGACCGGGAAACAACCGTTACATGGCAACCGCCACCGCCTTCGCTGATCCTGGCGAAGATTTTGCTGCCCTTCTCGATGCGACGCTGGGTGAGAACACCTCCTTCCACGGCTCCGTCATCTCCGGGAAGGTCATCCGCATCGATGACGACTTCGCCGTCGTCGATGTCGGTCTGAAGTCCGAGGGCCGCGTCCCCCTCAAGGAATTCGCCCCGCAGGGCCAGAAGCCGGAAATCCAGGTCGGCGACGTCATCGAGCTGTTCGTCGAACGCTACGAGGACCGCGACGGCGCCATCATCCTGTCGCGCGAGAAGGCCCGCCGCGAGGAAGCCTGGACCAACCTGGAGAAGTCGTTCACCGCGCAGCAGCGCGTCAACGGCGTGATCTTCGGCCGGGTCAAGGGCGGCTTCACCGTCGACCTCGGCGGCGCCGTGGCCTTCCTGCCGGGCAGCCAGGTGGATATCCGCCCGGTGCGCGACGTGACCCCGCTGATGGGCAGCCCGCAGCCCTTCCAGATCCTCAAGATGGACCGCGCCCGCGGCAACATCGTGGTCTCGCGCCGCGCCGTGCTGGAGGAGACGCGCGCCGAGCAGCGCAGCGAGCTGATCCAGGGCCTGAAGGAAGGGATGGTTCTCGACGGCGTCGTCAAGAACATCACCGACTACGGCGCCTTCGTGGACCTGGGCGGCGTGGACGGCCTGCTGCATGTCACCGACATCGCCTGGCGCCGCATCAACCACCCCTCCGAGGCGCTGACCATCGGCCAGGCCGTGAAGGTGCAGGTCATCCGCTTCAACCCGGAAACCCAGCGCATCAGCCTCGGCATGAAGCAGCTGATGTCCGACCCCTGGGAAGGTGTCGCCATCAAGTACCCGGTGGGTGGCAAGTTCAGCGGCCGCGTGACGAACATCACCGACTACGGCGCCTTCGTGGAGCTGGAGCCGGGCGTCGAGGGCCTGGTGCACGTCTCCGAGATGTCCTGGACCAAGAAGAACGTCCATCCGGGCAAGATCGTCGCCACTTCGCAGGAAGTCGACGTGCTGATCCTGGACGTGGATGGTCCGAAGCGCCGGATTTCGCTGGGCCTCAAGCAGGCGCAGGGCAATCCGTGGGAGCTGTTCGCGGAAGCGAATCCCCCGGGCACCGTCATCGAGGGCGAGATCCGCAACATCACCGAATTCGGGCTGTTCGTCGGCCTGGGTCCGGATCTCGATGGCATGGTCCATATGTCCGACCTGTCCTGGGATCTCCCGGGCGAGCAGGCGATGGCCAACTTCGAGAAGGGCTCCAACGTCAAGGCCAAGGTGCTCGACGTCGATGTGGAGAAGGAGCGCATCTCCCTCGGCATCAAGCAGCTTGAGGCCGACCCGGCCGCCGAAGTGCTGGACCGGATCAAGAAGGGCGACGTCGTCACCTGCACCGTGACGAAGATCGAGCCGAACGGCATCGAGGTGAAGGTCGACGAGGTCCTGATCGGCTTCATCCGCCGCGCCGAACTGGCCCGCGACCGCGTCGACCAGCGCCCCGACCGCTTCGCCGTGGGCGAGAAGGTCGATGCGAAGATCACCGCCGTCGACCGTGCCGGCCGCCGCCTGGCCCTGACCATCAAGGGCAAGGAAGTGGAGGAGGAGCGCGAGGCGGTCCGTGAATACGGCACCACCGACAGCGGCGCCTCGCTGGGCGACATTCTGGGCGCGGCGATCCGTCGCCGCAGCCAGAGCGAAGACTAACCAGCCTTCGACCGCGCTCGGTCCCACCGGGACCGAGCGCGTGGCTGGACTGGACCATCCGCGTGAAGCGGCCGACCGCGCCTTCGTCTTCGCCACCGCATCGCGGTTGCCGGGGATGAAAGCGGGGTCGGCCGCTTCGCCGTTTCTGGAGGGGCTGGTGCCCCGCCTCCTGATCTCCGGCGGCGCGACCCTGCGGGGCGGAGACGGTGGCCGCCCTGGGTGTCCCACCTGGCGCCCTGCTGCTGGAACGCGCCGCGACCGATACCGGGGCGAAGGTGGCCCTCTCCCTGCGCGTCCTGGCGGAAGCCGGGTTGCTGGCATCGGCAGAACTTGTCTGCGAGGGGCTGTTCTGCAACGGCCGTCGTTATGCCATGACGCTGCCTCGCCACTGGCCGGCGCCTGAAAGCGCTGCCTGCCGGTGGAATTCGGCCCGGTCCGGCGCGGCACCTGGCACCAGCGCCCCGAAACCCGCGCCCGGGTGCCGGGGGAGGTGGCAAAGTTGCCGGCCTATCTTGCCGCCGGCTACATCGCGCCCTGGCCAACCGCCAGCGCGCCCACCAAGTGAACCGCCATGCCCCTTGATGCCGACCTCCTGCTCGACCGCCGCCGCCTGAAGCGCCGGCTTTCCCTGTGGCGCGCCGCCGCCGTGCTGGCGGTGGCCGCCGTGGCGCTGGCCTTCGGCCTGTCGGAGGACCGCCGGGCCGACCTGCTGCCCGGCCTGGGCAGCGCGCATGTCGCGCGGCTCAACATCTCCGGCTTCATCGGCGACGACCGCAAGCTGATCGAGGAGTTGGACCGGCTGCGCCGCAATGACTCCGTGCGCGCCGTGCTGGTGGCCATCGACAGCCCCGGCGGCAGCGTCGCCGGCGGCGAATCCCTGCATGCGGCCCTGGCGCGGATGGCGGCCGACAAGCCGGTGGTGGCGGTGATGGGCGGCACGGCGGCCTCGGCCGGCTATATGGTGGCACTGCCGGCGCAGCGGATTTTTGCGCGTCAGGCGACGGTCACCGGTTCCATCGGCGTGATCCTGCAGAGCTTCGATGCCTCCGGCCTGCTCGCCTGGCTCGGCGTGCGGCCGGAAACGGTGGCGTCCGGCCGATTCAAGGACCAGCCCAGCCCCTTCCGCCCGTTGACCGAGGAAGGGCGTGCGGAGCTGGAGCGGGTGATCCGCGACCTGCACACGCAATTCATCACCATGGTGGCGGAAGGCCGCGCCATGGACCCCGCCCGGGTGCGCGAATTGGCGGATGGCCGCGTCTTCACGGGGCGGGAGGCGCTGGCGCTCGGCCTGGTCGATGCGATCGGCGGCGAGGCCGAGGCACGGGCCTGGCTGGCCGAAACGCGGGATATCCCGGCCTCCCTGCCGGCGCGCGACATCGAGATTCGTGGGCTGGCGGAACGGACTTTTGGCGCGATCCTCGGATTCGTGACAAAAAGCTTTGCGGATGAATGGGTTGGCGTTGACCGCATGCGCGCGCTTTGGCAGCCTTCGCTTTGAGACATCAGGAAGCCCCGGGCAGCCGGCCGACCCCTTCGGGCCGGCGCGTCCGGGGGCGGGGGTGCCGGGGGCCAGGATGACCAGGTCGGAACTGATCGCGCAGCTTGCTGCAGCCAACCCGCATCTGCGGCAGCCGGATGTCGAGCTGATCGTCACCACCATCTTCGACGAAATCATCGGCGCCCTGGCGCGCGGGGACAGGGTGGAGCTGCGCGGCTTCGGCGCCTTCTCCACCAAGCGCCGCGACCCGCGCACCGGGCGCAATCCGCGCACCGGCACGGCGGTTTCGGTGGACGGCAAGTCGGTGCCTTATTTCAAGCCGGGCAAGGAATTGCGGGAGCGGGTGAATGGCGGTCCGTTGCAGGACCCGCCGCGCCGACCGCGCGCCAAGGCCGAAACCGTCAAGGCGTGAAACCGGCCCCCAGGGCCTGATGCGCCCGGAACACGGGTCTGGTGCTTCCGTCCGGCAGCGCGGGCCTGTAGGACAGGCCGCGAAGATCGGAGAGGCTCCCCATGCGCTGGCTGCTGTTCCTGCCGCTGCTCATCCTCCTCGCGCTGTTCGCGCTGTCCAATATGCAGGAGGTGCAGCTGCGCCTCTGGCCTTTCGACCTCGCCTGGGCGGCGCCGCTGGGGGTGGCGGTGCTGATCCTGTCCGGCATCGGCTTCCTGGTCGGCGCCGTGCTGGCCTGGGCGGCCGGCCTGCCCGGGCGCCGCAGGGCGCGGGAGATGGCCGCCGCCGCCAAGCTGGTGGAGGCGGAACTCGCGGTGCTGAAGGCGCAGGAGGCCCGGGCGCGGCATGAAGGCGCACCGGCCCCGATGACCCTCACCCTGCCGGCGGGGCGCTGAACCCATGCGCCGCTGCGGGCTTTGCGTGGCGCTGGATGCGCCGGACCTCGCCACGGCCGAGGGCTGGGCGGATGCGGTGGCGCCGCATGCCGGGCTGCTGAAGGTGGGGCTGGAGCTGTTCTCGGCGGAGGGCGGCGCGGCGGTGCGGCGGATCGCCACGCGGCGTCCGGTCTTTCTCGACGTCAAGCTGCACGATATTCCGAACACGGTGGCCGGCGCGGTGCGTTCCCTGGCGCCGCTCGGCCCGGCCTGGATCACCATCCACGCCGCCGGCGGTCCGGCCATGGTGGAAGCGGCGCGCAAGGCGGCGGAGGCCGCCGGCGGGGTGGCGCGGCCGCGTATCCTGGCGGTGACGGTGCTGACCAGCATCGACGCCGCGACGCTGTCGGAGACCGGCGTCTCCGGCGGGCCCGTGCAGCAGGTGCTGCGGCTGGCGCGGCTGGCCATGGCGGCCGGCGCCGATGGGCTGGTCTGTTCGCCGCGGGAAGTGGCGCCGATCCGCGATGCGCTGGGCGAATTGCCGGTGCTGGTGGTGCCCGGCGTGCGGCCGGCCGGCAGCGCGGCGGATGACCAGGCCCGCACCGCGACCCCCGAACAGGTGGCGCGGGATGGCGCGGACTGGATCGTGGTCGGAAGGCCGATCACCCAGGCGGCCGATCCGGCGGAGGCGGCCTGGTCGATCGCCCAGGCGCTGCGGGTGAACTGATGCTGGTCAAGATCTGCGGCATTTCGGATGCGGCCGGGCTGCGCGCGACCCGCGACTCCGGGGCGGATTTCTGCGGCTTCGTCTTCTTCCCGCCCTCGCCCCGCGCGGTGACGCCGGCCCAGGCCGCGGCGCTTTCGGCCGCCGTGCCGGGCGGGCCGGCGCGGGTCGGGCTGTTCGTCGATCCGACCGATGCGCTTCTGGCCGAGGTTCTGGCCGCCCTGCCGCTCGACATCATCCAGCTTCACGGCGAGGAATCCCCCGCCCGCTGCGCCGACATCCGCCAGAAATTCGGGCGGCCGGTGATGAAGGCGCTGGGCATCGCCCATGCGACCGATCTCGATGCCCTGGCGGATTACGCCCCGGCGGTGGACCATTTCCTGCTGGACGCCAAGGCGCCGCCCGGCGCGGCGCTGCCCGGCGGCAATGCCGCCCCCTTCGACTGGACGCTGACCGCCGGCCGCGCGATTCCGCGCCCCTGGCTGCTGGCAGGTGGGCTGACTCCCGAAAATGTGGCGCAGGCCATCGCGGCTAGTGGCGCGCCGGGCGTCGATGTCTCCTCCGGCGTCGAGGTCGCGCGCGGGGTCAAGGACCCGGTGCGCATCGCGACCTTCGTGGCGGCCGCGAAGGCCGCATGATCCGTCCCGCCAGCACGGCGGATGCGCCGGCGATCGGCGACATGCATGCGCAATCCTGGACCGAGACCTATCCCGGCCTGGTGCCGGAAGTCCTGCTGGCCGAGATGACCGACCCCGCCGGCCGCCGCGCCGCCTGGGCCCGCAACCTAGCGGCGCCGCTTTTGCCCGGCAGCACACTGGTGGCGGAGGAGGCGGGCGCCATACTGGGCTTCATCTCGGTCTGCGCGGCGCGGGATCCGGCGCTGGGCGCGGGTGGCGAAGTCTCGGGCCTGTATCTGCTGCGCCGCGCCCAGGGGCGTGGGCTGGGCCGGGCGCTGCTGGCGGCGGGGGCCGAAGTGCTGCTGCGGGCCGGCCATGCCGATGCCGGCGCCTGGGCGCTGGACAAAAACCTGCGAGCCCGCGCCTTCTACGCCGCCACGGGCGCTATCCCCAGGACAAGCCAGATCGGCTGGCATGGCGATGTCGCCATCGCGGAAACCGCCTGGGTCTGGGCCGACCTGCACGGCGTGACCCGCCGTCCCGGCTGAGCTAAGACCCTCTCGACGTCCAGGAAATGTGCCCGTGACCCAAGCCCTGCCCAATTCCTTCCGCCAAGGCCCGGATGCGCGCGGCCGCTTCGGCAATTTCGGCGGCCGCTTCGTCGCCGAGACCCTGATGCCGCTGATCCTGGAGGTCGAGGCCGCCTATGAGGCCAGCAAGACCGACGCCGCCTTCCAGGCCGAATGGCGCCGCCTTCTGACCCACTATGTCGGCCGCCCCAGCCCGCTCTGGTTCGCCGAGCGCTTCACCACGCATCTGCGCAAGAACGCAGCCCCCGGCATGGGCGCCAAGGTCTATTTCAAGCGCGACGAGCTGAACCACACCGGCGCGCACAAGATCAACGCGGTGCTCGGCCAGATCCTGCTGGCCAAGAAGATGGGCAAGACGCGCATCATCGCGGAGACCGGCGCCGGCCAGCATGGCGTGGCCACCGCCACCGCCTGCGCGCTGATGGACCTGCCCTGCGTGGTCTATATGGGCGCCACCGACGTCGAACGGCAGCAGCCCAACGTCTTCCGCATGAAGCTTCTGGGAGCGGAGGTGGTGCCCGTGACCTCCGGCGCCGCGACGCTGAAGGATGCGATGAACGAAGGGCTGCGCGACTGGGTCGCGAATGTCCACGACACCTATTACTGCATCGGCACCGTTGCCGGTCCGCACCCCTATCCCGCCATGGTGCGCGATTTCCAGAGCGTGATCGGCATCGAGGCGAAGGCCCAGATGCAGGAGGCCGAGGGGCGCCTGCCGGATGTGCTGGTGGCCGCCGTCGGCGGTGGCTCCAACGCCATGGGGCTGTTCTATCCCTTCCTGGACGATCCCTCCGTCGCCATGGTCGGCGTGGAAGCGGCGGGGCGGGGCCTCGATTCCGGGGAACATGCCGCCGCCCTGTCGCGCGGCCGGCCGGGCGTGCTGCATGGCAACCTCACCTACCTGTTGCAGGATGGCGACGGCCAGATCACGGAGGCGCACTCCATCTCCGCCGGCCTCGACTATCCCGGCGTCGGCCCGGAGCATTCCTGGCTGCATGAGCTGGGCCGCGTGCAATATTCCGGCGTGACGGATGACGAGGCGCTGGAGGCTTTTCAACTCTGCTCCCGCCAGGAAGGTATCATCCCGGCGCTGGAGCCGGCGCATGCGCTGGCCGAAGTCATGAAAATGGCGCCCAAGATGCCGGCGGACAAAATCATCCTGATGAATCTGTGCGGCCGTGGCGACAAGGACATCTTCACCGTGGCGCGGCACCTGGGCGAGAAGATCTGATACTATCTCCGGATCTGCTGGCATGACTTTATGGGCGTGAGGGCAGATTCGGGGTGATGAAAACGCGCTAGAACAGGGTATGGAGCCGAATCCGCAAACCCAAAAAAGGCAGTTTACATTTTCTTGCGAGTCCACAACACTCCCGCTTCCTGAATCAGGCAGGAACCGGAGGTGAGCCATGGCGGGGCTACGAGAATTCTTGATTGGCATAGCCAATATCGTTTTATTCGTAATGATAGTGGTCATCCCTCTGGTTGCTTTTGTGGGATTTGGAAGTACAGCAAGTCCATATGGAAGATTCAGTGTTGGTGCGGGCTTGCTTGGTGCACTTGGAGCATTTTTGGTATCATTGCCGGGCGCAGCGATACTTGCCTTGTTTCTCGATATGAGAGAGCAACTGGTTTCTATTAATCAAAAGACCAAGGCGATTAGAATTTCCGATGACCGCGACGGCTTTGCTGTCTCGCCCACCAGCCCACCGGCGCAGCGCGTCGAGCCGATATTATCCAATAATGATATCCGAGAAATGCGCGAGCTCTTTTTCAAAACCTATAAAAAATCTATTTCAGTGGATCAGGCGCAAGATCTTATCTATGCGCGCTCCAGAGGAACGTTGGGTAGCGAAATGGAAAAAATGAGTCAATCCATCTGACGGCTTCGGAATAGTAAAACAAGCGGGCGGAGATTGCTCAACGCCCAAAAAATTCAGTTTTTGGTGGGTATTAAATGTCTCGTATTGCTACTCGCTTCGCAGCCCTCAAGGTCCAGGGCCGCGGCGCCCTGATTCCGTTCCTCGAAGCTTTCGATCCGGACCGCGAGACCGCCATGGCGATCCTGCGCGGCATGCCGGCGGCCGGCGCCGACCTGATCGAGATCGGCGTGCCCTTCACCGATCCGATGGCGGATGGCCCGACCGTGCAGAAGGCCGGGCAGCGCGGGCTGAAGGCCGGCGCCACGCTGGCCGGCGCGCTCGGCATGGTGCGCGAATTCCGCCAGGGGGATACCGACACGCCGGTCATCCTGATGGGCTATTTCAACCCGATCCTGTCCTATGGCGTCGCCCGCTTCTGCGCCGAGGCGTCCGAGGCGGGCGTCGACGGGCTGATCGTGGTGGATGTGCCGCCCGAGGAGGCCGACGAGCTGGCGCCGGAGGCGACGGCCAATGGCCTCGACCTGATCCGCCTGGTGGCGCCCACGACGGATGAGGCGCGGCTGCCGAAGGTGCTCTCCGCCACCACCGGCTTCGTCTATTACGTGGCGATCACCGGCATCACCGGCACGCGCAGCGCCAGCACGGCCGACCTCGCCGCTGCCATTCCGCGCATCCGCAGGTTCACCGACCTGCCCATCGCCATCGGCTTCGGCGTGCGCTCGCCGGAACAGGCGGCCGAGGCGTCGCGCATCGCCGATGGCGCGGTGGTCGCCTCCGCCTTGATCGAGGGGCTGGTCGCCAGCCTCGACCCGCAGGGCCGCGCCACCCCGGCCAGCGTGCCGGCGGTGCTGGACCGGGTGCGGGATTTGGCGGAGGCTGTCCGAAAGGGCTGACCGGGCGCCATCGCGCCCGGTCCGCGCGACGGGAGCGACGGAAATGGACGGGACGAACGACCCGAAGGCGCTGCTGCAGGGGCTTTATGCCGAGATGGCGCCGCAGCATCTGTTCCCGCTGTGGGAAGTGCTGCATGCGCTGGTCACGCCGACCCCGGCCTCCCCGGTGCAGCCGCATCTCTGGCACTACGACACGGCGCGCGACCATCTGCTGCGTGCTGGCGACCTGATCACCGCGGAACAGGCCGAGCGCCGCGTGCTGATCCTGGAAAATCCGGGGCTGCCGGGCACCTCCTCCGTCACCACCAGCCTCTATGCCGGGTTGCAGCTGATCCTGCCGGGGGAGGTCGCGCCCTGCCATCGCCACACGCAATGCGCGCTGCGCTTCGTGATGGAAGGCGACGGCGCCTTCACGGCGCTGGACGGCGAGAAGGCGGTGATGCGGCCCTTCGACCTGGTGCTGACGCCGAACTGGCAATGGCATGACCACGGCAATGCCAGCGGCGCGCCGATGATCTGGCTGGATGGGCTGGATATCCCCACCGTGCGCCATTTTGCCGCGAGCTTTGCGGAGCGCCTGCCGGATGGCGTCATGGCGCATCCCGAAACCGCGCCGGCCGGTGACACCGCCGCCCGCTACGGCCGGAACCTGCGCCCCTTCGCCGACACGCAGGCAGCGCGGCGGCCGCGCAGCCTGCCGCTGTTCCACTACCCCTATGCCGAATGGCGTGACAGCCTGGCGGCCATGGCGCGGAACGGCGACCCCGACCCGCATCTGGGCCATGCGCTGGAATTCGTGAATCCGGCCGATGGCGGCCCGGTGATGCCGACCATCGCCGCCCATGTCCGCCTTCTGCCCGCCGGTTTTGCCACAAGGCCGCGCCGCGCCACCGATGCGATGGTGCTGGTGGTGGTGGAGGGGCAGGGCACCGCCCGGGTCGGTGAGCAGGATTTCGCCCTGGCGCCGCGCGACCTTCTGGTCGTTCCCTCCTGGGCCAGCCTGACCCTGGCGGCGGAGCGCGATCTGGTGCTGTTCGGCTATTCCGACGCCGCGGCACAGCAGAAGCTGGGCCTGTGGCGGGAGGCGCGGCTCTAAAAAGCAGAATGCGTTCAGGGGGAATCATCCGAACGCAGCGTCCTCTCATACCAACGGCCCTATCGCGCGACCGGTCCGGGCCGCCCTCAGTCGCCGGGCGGAAACCTCCGGTTTCCTTGGCTTCGTCGCGCCGAAGGCGCGCCTTCGGCGCGACGCATAAGCGGCGGCGGCCGCTCGGACCGGTCAAGTGACCGGCCCGCTGATATAAGCATGGTGAGCGAAGGTGAACGGATCACGCTCCAGCGCGGGCCGAACCCGCGGGACCCTCCGGCGTTACATCGGTTCACGAAGGGGACCTCAGCCATGCAGAAGCCCAGCGACCGGCCCGACAAGGAAGCCGATGCCGATGTCGAGATCGGCGTCCGGGACAGTTTTCCGGCCAGCGATCCGAACTCCGTCACCTCCACCCAAGGTCCGCGCGCGGTCCAGGCGGATCAGGGAGATGCCGAGGGGCCCGAGGTGCGCGACGCCGTCACCCTCTCCCGCCGCTTTGCGGACCATGAGGCCGCCAAGCTCGCCTTGGAGAGCCTGGTGCGCAGCGTGCCGCTGGATCGCCACGCGACCGCACTCGACGGCAGCCTGCTGAAACTGCGCGTTCCGCGCGCCGATGCCGGGCGGATCGAGGGGCTGCTGAACGCGGCCTGACAGCGTTCGCCGCTGTGCGCGGGCGGCTGGATGGCGGAGCGTGCCGGGTCTGGAGCGGTCCTGTCCCATCGCGTGGCGCAGGAGCGCCCAGGGTGGCCCATTCGTCGGACTGTTCCGGCAGAATGGCGCCCTCGTTCGGAACAATGCTGACGACATCGATGCGGCGCCTGATCTCGCCATCGAGGCGATCGATGGGGTTGGCGCTTTGGATCGTGGCGCGGTGTTCGCGCGGGAAGTCCATGGTGGCGAGGACGTCAGCCTCGGTACTCCCTGATTGGATCGACACATGGTGGCGAGAGCCCCTTCAAGGCCGGGCCGGGGCGTTGTCCTCTCGCTCGCCTGAACTGTGATGCCGCTCTCAGGATGAAGGCGAAGGTTCGGGTGATCGGGCCTTGGCCGAATCGCCGGCCGCCATGGCGTTGGTGGCCGAAGGCGGGGCAAGGCGGCGCGGCATGGCGGCAACCAGGGCCTGCGCATAGCCCGTGACCGGGTTTTGCAGGACATCCTGCGATGCGCCGATCTCCACCGTAAGCGTCAGCCGGTCCCCGCAGGTGACGGGGCGGGCGCGAAGTTCCACGGCAGGAGTTCGTCGAGGCGGTCGATGGTGTGACCGCGGGCGAGGCGGTCGAGCACGGCGGCGATATAGGCTTCTGGGTCCAGGCCGTTCAGCTTCGCGGTCTCGGCGACGGTGTAGATGATGGCGGCGCGGTCGCCGCCTGCGTCCGATCCGAGGAACAGAAAATTCTTCCTCGCTAAAGCGATGCCGCGCAGCAGCCGCTCGGCGAGGTTATTGTCGATCGAGAGCCTGCCATCCTCGAGATAGCGTGCCAGCGCCTCCCATCGGTTCAGCGCGTATTGCATCGCCTTGCCAAGCGTCGACTTGCCGGACAACCGGCGCCGCTGCGTCAGCATCCAATCGTGCAGGTCGTCGACCAGCGGCTTGCTGCGGGCCTGGCGCTCGGCCCGGCGCTGATCGGCGGGTTTGCCGTTGATCTCTGCCTCGATGGCGTAGAGCCCGGCGATGCGCTTCAACGCCTCCTCGGCGATCGGCGACTTCGTGGCCTCGAACACCTCGAACAGCTTGCGCCTGGCATGCGCCCAGCAAGCGACATGGATGACCTGCGGCGGCTGGTTGCCGCGCGGCCGTGCCAGCGCGTCGTAGCCGGTGTAGCCATCGGCATGCAGCCAGCCCTCGAAGTCCTCGAGGTGTCCGCGAGGCCGCTCGCCCTTGCGGTCCGGCGAGTAGCGGTAGAACGCCGCGGGCGGCCCATGACCCTTCCAGGGCCTCGGGTCGATGGCATAGACCCAGAACCGCCCCTCACGCGTCCGGCCGCGCCCTGGTGCCAACACGGCGATCGGTGTGTCGTCGGTCCAGATGATGCCGTGCCGCAGGGCATAGGCGCCGATCGCCTCGGCCAGGCGGCTCAACCACCAGGCGCCGCGGCCAACCCAGTCGGCCAGGGTCTGCCGCTCGATCTCCACGCCCTCGCGCGCCAGGATGGCCGAAAGGCGATACAGCGGCAGGCCGTCGAGATACTTCGAGACCAGCACATGCGCGAGCAGGCCGGGACCTGGCCTCCCCTTCTCGATCGGCAGGTCGGGGGCGGGCGCCTGCAGGACAGCCTCGCAGGCCCGGCAGGCATAGCGAGGCCGGACGTGGCGGATGACCTTCAGCCGGGCCGGGATCTTCTCCAGCACCTCGGTGACGTCCTCGCCTAGCCTCGTCAGGCGCTTCGGGTCGGTGCAGCCGCAACGGCAGGCGAATACCGGCTCGTGCAGGATCGTCTCGCGCGGCAGATGCTCCGGCAGCGGCTTGCGGAGCGCGGGGCGCCGCTGGTTGCCAGGCTGGCCCTTCGTCCCGGCCTTGGCCTCCGCCCGGGCCGCGGCCTGCGCCTGGTCCTCCTCGGCATCGCCGATCAGCATCTCGAGTTGGCCGATCTCGATGGCCAGCTTCTCCGACGACTTGCCGTAGCGGTCCCGCCGCAGCGTGGCGAGTTGGACCTTCAGCTTCTCGATTTCGAAGGTCGCGTTGCGCAGTTCGGCATCGCGCTCGGCCAGCACCGCGTCGCGTTCCGCCAGCAGCGCGCGGAGCGCTGCGATTTCGGCGTCAGGCGTGTCGAACGACGCGGCGTGCACATCATGATTCTACGCAACGCGATGGCCGCTGCAATGGCGGATTGGCTACACCGTGGCCTGCGGCCGCGCCGTCCAGGCTGGCATACGCCAGTCGATCCCCTCGAACAGCATCGAGAGCTGCGCCGCGGTCAGCGAGACGACGCCAGCCTGCGTCTGCGGCCAGACAAACCTGCCCTTCTCCAGCCTCTTGGCGATGAGGATCAGGCCCTGTCCGTCCCAGACCAGAATCTTGAGCAGGTCGCCGCGGCGGCCGCGAAAGCAGAACATCGCGCCGCTGTAGGGATCCTGCGCCAGCACCGTCTGCACCTGCGCGGCCAGACCGTCAAAGCCCTTGCGCATATCCGTCGTGCCGCAGGCAAGGAACACCCGCGTACCCGGCGGCGGGCCCAGCATCAGCGCCCACCCATCCCGGCCAGCACGACGCGCAGCGTCGCGGCGTCGGCGCATCCGGTGATGCGAATGCTGGCGCCGGAGGCCAGCGTGATCTCGATCATGCCAGACGGCACGCTGCTGTCAGGCGACATGACCGAGCCCGGCGGCGGGAGCTGCGGTGCCTGCGGCACCACCTCCACCGGCACGAAGCCCGCCATCGCCGTGGCCAGCATCTGCTTGCGCCAGGTGTAGAGCTGGCCGGTGCTGACGCCGTGCCGGTCCGCCACCGCTTGAACAATTACGCCGGGCTCCAGCGTCTCCCGGACAATCCGCAGCCGCTCCTCCGTCGACCAGTTCCGGCGCCGGACCTCCCGCACACGAACCTCGACGCCGCGGCCCGCGCGGGCACCGGAACCGCTCTTACTACCGTCATACGAGGGGCTAAGGAGTGGCGTCGTCGTCGTGCTGTCCGTCATGACAGCCACTTCGGCGAACTACCACCATCAACTCAAGGCCGGGATCGGCTGACGCTTACTCTCCACCACGCGCCCATCCTTCATCACCGCGATCCGCTCCGACACGGCGCCCACGGCCTCCAGGTCATGGCCGATGAACAGCAGGGCAAGACCGCGTTCGCGCCGGATCCGGCCCAGCAGGTCCAGCACCTGCGCCTGCACCGTCATGTCCAGCGCCGAGACCGGCTCGTCGCAGACCAGCAGGCGCGGATCGACGGCCAGGGCGCGGGCGATGGCCACGCGCTGCCGCTGCCCGCCGGAGAGCTGGTGCGGATAGCGGTCGAGATGCGCCTCCGCGAGCCCCACCTCCTCCAGCAGCCGCCGGGCATGGGTGCGGCGCGCCCCGGGTGGCGCAAGCGCGTGAACCGCCAGCGGCTCGGCCAGGATCTGCGCGATGGTCAGGCGCGGGTTCAGGCTGCCGGCGGCATCCTGGAACACCATCTGGACGGCGCGCGCCATCTGCCTGCGGCCACGGGCCTCGGCCGGGTCCTGGCCGAAGACGCGGATCATCCCGGCTGTCGGCACCACCAGCCCGACCGCGGCGCGCGCCAGCGTGCTCTTGCCCGAGCCGCTTTCGCCCACCAGGCCCAGCGCCTCCCCGGGCGCGATGCGGAGGGAAACGCCATCGACGGCGCGCAGCTTCGTGCCACCCAGGCGATGCGCGCGGAACACCACCGCCAGGCCGCGAACCTCCAGCGCCGGCACCGCCGCCGTCGCGCCGGCTGTGGCGCGCAGCACCGGGCCGGGCCGGCTGGCCAGCAGCGCCGCGGTATAGGGATGGGTTGGTGCGGCAAAGACCCGTGCCGTCGGCCCTGCCTCCACCACCAGGCCATGCTGCATCACGGCGACCTGCTGCGCGATGCCCTCGACCACGGCCAGATCGTGCGAGACGAACAGCATCGCCAGGCCGCGCCGCGCCTGCAGCGCCGCCAGCAGGGCCAGGATCTGCGCCTGCACCGTCGCATCCAGGGCGGTGGTCGGCTCATCGGCGATCAGCAGGGCGGGATCGGCGGCCAGCGCCATGGCGATCATCACCCGCTGCTGCTGCCCGCCGGAAAGCTGGTGCGGGAAGGCCGCCATCTTGCCGTGCGGATCGGGCAGGCCGACTTCCTCCAGCGCGGCCAGCACGCGGCGTTCGATCTCCGGCCGCGGCATCGCGCGATGGGCGGCGATCGCCTCCGCGATCTGCGCGCCGATCCGCATACTCGGGTTGAGGCTGCCCATCGCCTCCTGGAACACCATGCCGATCCGCGCGCCGCGCAGCCGGCGCCAGGCGCGTTCCGGCGCGCCCAGCATCTCCGCGCCATCGATCCGCAGGCTGCCGGACAGGGTTGCCGCGGGCGGTGCCAGCCCGGCGATGCCGAGCGCCGTCAGCGACTTGCCGGAGCCGCTCTCGCCGACCAGGGCCAGCGTCTGCCCGGCCCGCAGCGTCAGCGACACGCCCCCCACCGCCAGCGCCGCGCCGAAGCGCACGCGGAAGTCGCGCAATTCCACCAGGGGGATGTCCGTCATCGCCGCAACCTCGGGTCCAGGGCGCGCTGCGCCAGGTCAGCCAGCCAGTTCACCACCACGACCCCCGCGGCAAAGACCAGCACCACGGCCTGGATCACCGGATAGTCGCGCCCCGAGATCGCCTGGAAGGCCAGCGTGCCGAGGCCCGGCAGGCCGAACAGCACCTCCATGGTCAGGGCGCCGCCGATCATCCCGGCCAGGATCAACCCGCCGAGCGCCACCACCGTGGTCAGCGCATTGGGCAGCAGGTGCCGCAGCACGATGCGCACCGGCGAAAGCCCCTTGGCGCGCGCGGTGCGGATATGGCTGGCGGTCGCGGCTTCCTTCAGATCCTCATGCAGCGGCTTCACCACCTGCCCGCCGATGTCGAGCGCCAGGATCAGCACCGGCGACAGCCATTGCCCGATCACCGGCAGCCAGCCGAGCCAGACCGAGAAGACCAGGATCGCCGCCAGCCCCACGCAGAAGGTCGGCAGCGCGATGGACCAGAGGTTCAGCGCCTCCACCAGCGCCGGCAGCGGCGAGCGCGGCCAGAGCACCGCGGCCGTCGCAAGCCCGATGCCCAGCGCCAGGCCTGCCGAAAGCGCCAGCGCCGCGAGCAGAAGGGTGGTCGGCAGCGAGTCGAGGATCAGCTCCGCCGCCGGGCGGTCGAAGCGCAGCGAATTGCCGAAATCGCCGGTCAGCGCATGGCTGGCCCAGATGCGGAACTGCGTCAGCGCCCCGGCATCGAGGCCGAGTTCGGCGCGCAGCGCGGCGATGGCCTCGTCATCCAGGCTGCCTTCCAGCGCCATGGAATCCACCACGTCGCCGGGCACGACCCGGATCAGCAGGAAGACCGCGATGGCGATGCCGGCCAGCAGCAGCACCTGGCGCAGCAGGCCCAGCCCGGCCTGAAATGCGAGTGTCATCGCCCGCGCTCCCGCAGCGGGTCGAGCGCCAGGCGCAGGCGGTCGCCCATCAGCGCGAAGCCCAGCGTCACCACGCACAGCGCCACCACCGGCGCCAGCACCGCATGCGGCGCGGATTCGGCGAAGCGGGAGGCGCCGGAGATCATGCGGCCCCAGCTCGGCGTCTCGGGCGAGACGCCGAGGCCGAAGAAGGACAGCACGCTTTCCGTCGTGATGGCGCGCGGCATGATGATGGCCGCCTGCGTGACCAGCGCGCCGGCGATATTGGGCAGCACATGGCGCCAGATGGTGGCCAGCGGCGCGGCGCCCATGACGCGCGCCGCGGCCACATAGCCCGCGCTGCTTTCACGGCGCCAGGCCGCGCGGGCCACCAGCGCCATATGCGGTGCGAAGGCCACGCCGAGCGCCAGGATCAGCGGCCAGATCCCGACGCCGAGCGCCACCATCAGCGTCAAGGCCAGCAGGATGGAGGGCATGGCGCGGACCATGTCGAAGGCGCCGAAGACCAGGAAGGAGGGCCAACGGCCCAGCGCCTCCGCCACCAGCCCCAGCCCGGCGCCGAGCCCGACCGCCAGCAGCGTGGCCCCCAGCGCCACCGCGAGCGAGATCTGCGTGCCGGCCGCAAGCCGCGCCAGCACGTCCCGCCCGAGATGGTCGCGCCCCAGCCAGTGCAGCGCATCCGGCGGCGCATTGCGCGCCGCCAGCTCCTGCATCAGCGGGTCGTAGGGCACGAGGCTTGGCCCGAGGATCGCGAAGAGCAGCGCGACACCGAGGATCGCGGCCCCGATGCCGAAGCCGCCGATCCCGCCAGCGCGGGACGATGCCGCCGTGGCGCTGGCGGACATGGTCAGCCGCGCGCCGTCAGCGCGCCGAAGGCGAGCCCGCCATCGACACGGTGCTGGCCCCAGGTGAAGCCCGGCGAATAGCCCGTGACCTCGCGCCGGTTCACGATCGGCTCCGGCGCATGGCCGATGACGACGGTGTAGTAGTTGTCCATCGCCCGCTGCCAGGCGGCGAGGTACAGGCGCCGGCGCTCATTCAGATCGACTGAGGCGATGGCCGCCTCCACCAGGCGGTCGAACTCCGCATCCCGCGTGCCGCCCCAGAGGCCGACATTCGGGCCATCCGACATCATGCGCACGAAGCGCAGGAAGATGTCGGCGCGCGGGCCGGAGGCGAAGGGCGCCAGGTCCCAGTCGTACTGGCCGAGGCGGCGCTGCGCGCCGATGTCGTCCAGCGCCAGATGCTCCACCTGGAAGCCGAGCTTGCGCATCGCCTGCACGGCGATCTCGGGATAGGTGCTCTGCCAGGAGACGATGCGGCAGGGCGTGTTCGCCGGGTTCACGCCGGCCTCGCGCAGCAGGGCGCGGGCGCGGTCCTCGTTCGGCGCGGCATGGGCATCGGCGTCATGCATCGCCTTGTCCCAGAAGAACTGGCCCGGTGCGGCCATCTGGTTGGTGACGACGCCGGCCTCGCCGGCCACGAAGCGCATGAAGGCGGGCTTGTCCAGCATGTAGGACACGGCCTGGCGCACGCGGATGTCGTTGAAGGGCGCGCGCGGATTGCGGTTGTTGAAGGACCAGAACCACCAGGTGGTGTCCTTCATGAACTGCACTTCCAGGTTCGGATCGGCGCGGACGGAGGCGAGCTTGTCGTAGCC
Organism: Falsiroseomonas oleicola; assembly: GCF_019029495.1. Taxonomy (GTDB): domain Bacteria; phylum Pseudomonadota; class Alphaproteobacteria; order Acetobacterales; family Acetobacteraceae; genus Falsiroseomonas; species Falsiroseomonas oleicola. Next base: position 141,540 of record NZ_JAERQM010000003.1, on the reverse strand, counting down.
GACGCGCGCGATGTGCAGGTCACCGGCGCGCAGGGCCAGCGACAGGTCGCTGCTGTCGCGCAGCGAGAACTCCACCGCTTCCGCGCGCGGCAGGCCGGGCTGCCAGTACTGCGCGAAGGCCGGCGCATGGAAGCTGACATTCGGCTGCCAGCGGCCGAAGCGGAACGGGCCGGTGCCGATCGGCATGCGGATGGTCTGCGCCCAGCCCTCGCTTTCCGGCGCCACGATCCACAGCTCCGACAGCAGGTTGAGCAGCGGGCCGTAGGGTTCCTTCATCGTCATGACGAAGGTGCGCGCATCCGGCGCCTCCAGGCTTTCCACCAGGCGCATCGGCGCGGAGAGCCAGCCGCCGCGCACCTGATCGCGCACGCGCACCGCATTGGCGCGCACATCCTCGGCGGTCAGCAAGCGGCCATTGTGGAAGCGCACATTCTCGCGGATCGTGAAGCTGTAGCGCTTGCCGTCCGGGCTGATCTCCCAGGCCGTGGCGAGGAAGGGCTTGACGGTGCCGTCATCGGCGATCGAGGTCAGCGTCTCGACAAAGACCTGTTGCACGGCGATGGAGCCGGTGTGGCGATGCGGGTCGGCGGTGTCGAGGCCGAGGAAGGCCACCTTCAAGGTGCCGGCGCGCGGCGCGGATTGCGCCAGCGCGGATGCCGGAAGTGCCGAGGCCGGAAGCGCCAATGCGGCGCCGCCGAGCAGCAGATGACGGCGAAGCAGGTTCAGCGGAACGTCAGTCATCGTCGTTCTCCTGTGGTGGTGTCTGCAGCGCCGCCCCGTCGCAGCCATCATCTGGCAGGTGGAGCTGGCGCAGGATGGTGGGGGCCAGGTCGATCGGGCTGCTCGGCGCCGATCGCGTCGCGCCGGCGGCGAAGCCCGGGCCCTCGATCATCAGGAACGGCATCTGCTCGGCCAGGCCGAGGCCGCCATGCTGGCCGCAGCCGAGCCGGTCCGGCTTGCCGCCGGCCGGCTTCGCGGCATAGGCGAGGCCGGGCACGCCATGGGCGTTGGGCGCGTGTTCCGTCGCCATCGCCACGGCACACAGCAGGTGGTCGCGCGGCGCGTGCCCGATCCCGGCCAGCCCGGCGCCGCTGAACACCGCGCCGGCCCAGGGGCGCGCGGCAAGGAACTCCAGCACCGCCGCCGCCTGCGCCGCGCGGTCCGGATGCAGGTAGACCAGCGCCGCCGTGCCGTTCGAGACCGAGAGCAGCCCCGCATCGGCGGCATCCCGCTTCAGCCCGGCCTCGACCAGCTCCGCCTCGATATCCACCACAGCCTTCACCGTCTGGTGGCCATGGTCGGAACAGGCAATGAGAAGAATATCCTCGCCCGCTGCGCGTCGAGCCTGCACCGCCGCGCGCACCTGCGCGAAGCGGGCATCGGCCGCGGCGATGGCCGCCATGGCCGCCGGCGCGCCGAGCGGCACGGCATGCTGCGTGGCATCCGGCTCACCCAGCCACAGCACGGCCAGCGCCGCCTCGCGCCCGGCCAGGGCGCGGGTGAGAAAGGCCTCGGTCAGCATCGCATCGCCGGTGGCATCCAGCGTGACCTCCGCCACCGCTTCCGCTCCCTTCAGCCGGCGCAGCCCCGGGCCATGCGCCCAGGCGCGGTGCAGCACCCAGCCATGGCCATCCGGGTCATGCGCGCGGGCGGCGCCGGGCGAGACGTTGGAGAAGACCATCGCCTCCCGCCCCGCCTGCGCCAGACGCTCGGCCAGGGTCGGCACCGCCAGGCTGTGGCCCCGCAGGGCGCGCAGATGGTCCATGAAGCCGGGGTGGCCGACATCGTGCCGGACCAGCACGCCATCCTCCATCAGCGCCACGCCATTGCCCTGCAGCCCGTGGCGTGCCGGCAGGCAGCCCGTGGCGAAGCAGGCGGAGACGACACGCGTGGCGGAGGGGAAGACGGAGCGATGCGCCGCGAAGCTGGTGGCCGCGCCTGCGAAGGCGGCCAGCGCCGGCGTCGCCGCCGGGCCCAGCAGGTCGCGGCGCAGCCCGTCCAGCACGACGACGACGGCGCGCCGCGTCATGGCGCCAGCGTCCCGTTCAGCGCGGCATCAAAGATGTCGTAGTTCCGCAGCGCCGGATGCGCCGCCAGCCAGGCCGGATCGAGCGGCCGCGACAGCAGGAAGGGCACAGCCTGCTCGAACACGCCGCCATGGGAACGCAGGCGCGCGCCGGCCAACTGGCTCAGGTCATGCTCCGCCGCGCGCGCGCCCAGCGCGACGCCCTGCGCACCGAGCACGGCGACCTCGCCCTCCATCTCCGGCACCAGCTCATAGCGGGCGCAGGCCTCCGCGCCGCTGAGCGCGAGGTGCACGCCGGGCACCGCGGCCAGGAAGGCGATGACCTCCGCCGGGTCCGGGCCGCCGGGCGCCAGATGGACGCGCACATAGCCGCCGAAGGCGCCGTGGTGCCGCACGAAGGGATCCGCGATGGGGCAGATCACCCGCGCCGCCGCCGCGCCGAAGCGCGCATCGAGCAGGTCGCCGACGAAGACGATGTTCGGGCTGCCATCGGGCCGCGCCATGTCGGACATGCCGTGATCCGCCGTGGCGGCCACCAGCGCGCCCTCCGCCATCAGCGCGCCGATGCGCTGGTCCACGGCGCGCAGGAAGGCGCGGGCCTCCGGCGCTTCCGGGGCGTGCTGGTGCTGGATGTAGTCGGACAGCGAGAGATACAGGCATTGCGCGCGGCCGCCGCGCAGCAGCGCCAGCCCAGCATCCAGCACGAAGAGCGACAGCTCGGCGGAGTACTGCCCCGGGGCCGGCGCGCCGACCAGGCCGGGCAGGTCGCCCAGGCCATGCGTCTCCGGACGGGCCGCGCCAGCCTGTTCGGCGGAGACGGCGATGCCGCGGGCGCCGATCGGCAGCCCCTTGGCCAGGGCGCGACGCAGCTTGTCCTTCGCCGTGACCACCGCCACGGCGACACCGGCCTCCGCCAGGGCCGCCAGGATGGTGGGGGCGCGGAATTCCGCATCGCCGGTGACCATCACCGGCTGCCCGGTGGCGCGGTCCAGATAGGTGTTGCCGGAGACGCCATGCCCCGCCGGCGGCACGCCCGTGACGATCGAGAAGTTGTTCGGGTTGGTGAAGCTCGGCATGGCCGAGACGGCGTTGCCGTGGAAGCCGTGCAGGCCGCATTGCGCGATCGCGGGAAGCTCCCCGGCCGCGAGTGACACGTCCAGATAGGCCGGGTCCCAGCCATCCAGGCAGATCACCACGACGGCGCCATCCGGGCGGCGATAGCGGCGCCCATTCACAGTGACGTGGTGCGTGTATTGCGTCAGCCCATCGGTCATCAGGTTGTCGAGCTTTCGGACCCGTTGTGTCCGGCGCTATATGTCGCAGGAGAACGCCGGGGTCGAACAACGAATATTCGTCGATCCTGGTCCGTTATTTCCTGCTGACATGAGGTTTTCATATTCTTTTCATGGAGACATCATGATGGCCGATCCGCCCCGCGCCCGTCCCTCCCTGCGCATGATCGAAGCTTTCGAAGCCGTGGCGCGGCTGGGCTCCCGGGCCGCCGCGGCCGCGGAGCTGAACGTGACCCCGGGGGCCATCAGCAAGCAGCTTCGGGCGCTGGAACACTGGGTCGGCCAGAAGCTGTTCGCCGAGGAGGGGCGCGACGCCGTGCTCAACGGCGCGGGACGCCGGCTGGCGCAATCGGTCACCGCGGGCCTGGCGCAGATCGGCGACGGGCTGGCGGCGCTGCGGCCGGCGGACAAGGCCCGCACGCAGCTCAGTGTCCTGGCGCCGGCGACCTTCGCCATGAAGTGGCTGGTTCCGCGCCTGTTCCGGCTGGAGCGTGCGGCGCCGACATTGCAGGTCACCCTGCGTTCGACCAACACCGGGGATGACTGGCTGACCCTGCCGCATCACCTCGCGATCCGGCGCGACGGCTTCGTCCCCACCGGCTACGAGGCGCAGCCCTTGCTGCGCGAATCCCTGACGGCCTTCGTCGCCCCGCATCTGGCGCAGGGCGGAACGGCGCCCGACACCCTGACGCTGCTGGAAAGCCAGACGCGATCCGGCGATCTGGACCGTTGGCTCGCCGCGGCGGCGGTGCAGCGGATTGCCCAGCCACGCCAACGCTTCGCGCATTTCTACGTTGCCTATGAGGCGGCACTCGCCGGAGAGGGCCTCATCGTGGCACCGAGCCTGCTGGCCGCGGCGGATGTCGCCGCGGGGCGCCTGGTGGCGCCCTGGCCCGGCATCACGGTGCCGGGTGTCGTCTACAGCATCGTCATGCCGGCAACCGCGGCCATGCGGCAGCGCGCGGCGCCATTTCTGGAATGGCTCCATCCGGAGATCGAGGCGCTCGCGCAGCAAGCCATCTGACGCATTTAGATTCAATTACTTCTAGAGCACGCGTTGCGTTCAAGCGAACGCGGCGTGCGCCCGGAGCCCGGGGTACTTCGTGGGGTGGATTGCGGTCCTCAAGCACGTGCCGCGACCAACTTTCCCTTGTGTCGGCGAAGGCGGTCGGCGGGCTTGAGAGCGGGGTGCTCGCCCAGCTTGATCGAGGTCCGCCTGCCCGTCGCCGTCCCTGTCCGGACGAAGCATGAGGCCCGGCGTGGGCGGAACGGGCCGCCCGCCGCCGGGACAGGCAGGCGGAGGTCACCGACGTGGTCCGATAGTACCAGAGACCGGGCCTCTGTTCAGGATGAAGCACCTCTGCCTTGCCGCCGAAGGCCCCGCCCGCTATGCTTTCTTCCAGCGCGCGGGCGTAGTTCAGAGGTAGAACGTCAGCTTCCCAAGCTGAATGTCGGGGGTTCGATTCCCCCCGCCCGCTCCATTTTTCAATGGCTTAGACGCCATCAGTTACTAGCCGGGGGGCACAATAGAGCCCTGGGGCACATCGGGGGCACATCCTCGCCTCCAGCCTCCGCCCCGGGCCAAGGCCCGAGATATCGCCCCGAAACCCCTGAGTGATCGTCCGCCATCGTCCGGGGTCGTCCGGAAAAACCCTAGGTTGAAGGCCGGTTACGGACGACCCGGACGATCCGGACGGCTTTTTCCCTATCTCCGGACTCGCGCATTCGCGCGGCAACACCTCCCTTCTGCATCTCTTTTTCTGAATTAGAAAAAAAGGGTCGTCCGGGTCGTCCGGGTCGTCCGTAACCGGCCTAAGTCCTGGGGGGTTCGCAGCACCCTTGATCGTCCGGGGTCGTCCGGGTCGTCCGCAAGTGGCGGTTTTCCTCGCTTTTTTTGCTTCTTCCTTGTCTGCTGGAAGGGGTGGCGCATGGTCTCAGACCGCTCGCTGGCAGAGGGCCACGGCCAGGTGATTCGCGGCTGCGGTTACCACCTGGTCGACACGAAAAAGCCCGCTCCCCATGACTTGGAAGCGGGCCTATCAAACCATGCAACAGATGGGCGGCAGTTATCCCTCTGGGATCTCGCCGGTCACCTTGCTCACCCCGTCCGGGCCGTACAATTCATGCCACGGAAACCGATCCTGCCACCGATGACACCAAGTATCATCCAGCCGGAGGACATCGCCGCTCGGATCATTGCAGGGAATTCCGATGCCCCGTGCCTTGTCCTCCAGGTCTCCCCACAAGAACGTCATTGCCAGGTCCGCGAGCTGCTCCGCCTGACGCTGATTCAGCCCGATATCAGCAGCAGCCTTCACCACATGCGTCGGCATCTGGAGAATCGCGGCACACGCGGCGACCGCAAAACCCCGGTGTGTCGGATCGGGATAGGCTGTGAAGGGGACGAATTCTCCCAGCCTCCGCGCCGGCTCCCGCTGCGCTTTCGCCGTCGCCCAACCCGCGCGCTTCGCGGGATCGATGTTGTCGTTAAGCCAGCGCCGCGCCGCATCGATATCAATCGACCCATCCGCCAGGGAGGGCATGCCATCCTTAACGTATTGGGTGATCCTCGCCTTGCTTACGTTCAGAATGCGGGCCGCCTCAGCCCTCTTAACCGACATGACGCTCTCCATCGTTAAGTATCAATAGTTTAGGCAGGTTTTCGACCCACCTACTGGTGAAGCCGGGCGGGCATTCTCACCGTATTAGCCGGAGCGCCAGAGGGACCCACCACGGCAAGGGCCGTGCCAACCCGTGCCAAATTCGGCCTGTCAAGGGGCGAAATCGGACATTGAGCCCGTCAAGCCTCGAAATGCGAACGCCCGAGCGATTTCCACCGCGCATCCGCCGCCGCCGCCCAGGGCCAAACACCCCGGTCCCGTGCGGGCGAACGTGCGACATCCCAGGGAAGGGCAGGGGAAGGGCGCCTACTTGCATGGGCCAGCTACGCCTTTCCGCCATGTAGCAGGGTCAGACCTTCTACCTTCGGCTGCGGCGAAGACGCCGGAGGATCAGCCGGCGGCAAACCCAGGCCAGCCCGCGCCCGGTCCCAGGCGGCCCGCGCCTCTGGATTGCTTTCCATTAACGGCAGGAACGCTTCCCTTGCCAGGCGAACCTCTTGAACCGATGCCTCATAAGCGGCCGAGGCCCGGCGTAGGTCCTCCTCTCGCGCAAGCGCAGCGTTTATCGCGTCCAAAAGACGCGTTGATTGCTGCAAGACAAGGCTAAGATCAGTTGGGCTTTGTCTCAAAGTTCGTCTCCATTCACCGCAATGACCTGATAGAAATTTAGCCTCTTGATGAAAGGAGGCGGATCGATCGCACTTCCTCGCGCAGCGCATCCAGTCCACTCCGGATCTGTTGCAGCTCATTCACCTGCCGTTCCCCGGCGCGGTAGATCGCGCCCGTCAGGTCATCGGTGAATCCGGGCAGGTCCAACTGTCCGCCCACCGCGATGATCGCGCCGCGCACCCGCGCCTCCACCGCCGCCGCCTGGGCGCCGCCGCCATTGAAGGCGGAATTGGCGGTGAGCAAAGCCTCCGCCGACCGCACCAGGCCGGACAGATCGGCGGATTCGGTGCCCGCCGCGCCGGCCGCCGCCAAGGCGTTGTCGAACTGCGACCGCGCCGCGGTGAACTGCGACTGCGCCGACCCGGTCGACCGCGCCCGCGTTTCCAGGAAACCGCCGAGGATCCGCGACCGCTGCGTCAGCCCGCCGAGCAACCCGGCTTCCGACCGGGTCTCGGCCAGCGTCACCGCTTCCTGCTGGCGCCGGTTCAGCTCGTCCTGCGCCAGGCCATATTCGGCGGCACTGGCGCGCGCCGCGTCGAAGACGACGCCGATCTGCCGCAGCTCCGCCGTCAGGGCGGAGACCGGTGCCGCCGTCAGCGATTCGATCGCGGCTTTCACCGCCTCGAAATTCTGGGCGATGGCCAGGGCCTCATCCAGCGTCGCATCCGGCCGGCGATCCAGCGCCGTCTGGACGTTGCTGTTCCCGCTGCTGAAGCGGAAGGTGCGCAGCGCCTCCTCGAAGCTGGCGGATTGGCTGCCATCGGTCGGCCGGTTTCCGCCGCCGGTGACGGCGCGGTTGTTGTCCCGCACCGTCAGCCCGGCCGCGGCCAGCGCGGCATTGATCTGCGCCACCTGCTGCTGCGCCGCCTGGATCGCGGCATCCCCGCCCGCGCCATCGCCCGTGGTCGACAGCCCGGACAGGCCCAACTGGCCGCCGGAGGCCGTGACGCCATAGCCGAAGGCGTTGGTTTTTTCGCCAGGGCCGAGGACGCCACCCAGTGCGCCGCCCAGGCCGCCGCCGATCAGCCCGCCCACCGGCCCGCCGATCAGGAAGCCGGCGCCGGCGCCGAGCCCCGCGCCGATCTGCGCATTGGTCTGCCGCGCGGCGCTGTTGCCGGCGATCAGCCCGCCGATGGTGCTGCCGATGGCAAAGCCGCCGCCGATGCCCCCCAACGCCTGGCCGAAGGTGGCACCACTTAGCCCGAGGGCCGAAGGCGTCGCCGGGCCGTAGACGCCCGGGCCCAGCGCCGCCAGGGCGCTGTTGGTGGAGCCGGCCAGCGCCGCCTGGCCAAAGATGGGCTGGCCGAGGAAACCGCCGATGCCGCCACCGCTGCCGAGCCCCAGCAGGCTGGTCGCCTGGCCGAAGGTCTGGCCGAGGCCCAGCAGGTCCGACAGGCCACCGCCGCCGCTGCCCAGCCCCAGCGCACTGACGCCGGAGGCAACCACGGGGCGGATAATCGCCTCCGCCCCGAAGCGGATGACGGTGTTCTGGGCCGTCTGTTGCACCTTCCGCAGCGTCGCGGCCCAGCCGCCTTCCACGCTTTGGAACAGGTCCGCGAAGCCGTCGGCCGCGTAACGGGTGATGCTGTCCGTGACCCGCTCCGCCGAGCGTTCCCGCACCGCTTCCTCGCGCTGCTGCGCGCGGGTGATTTCGGTCTGGACGCGGCTGAACGCATCGAACTGCGCCTCCGCCGTGCGCCGAGCCAATTGCTCGGAACGATCGTAATCGCGCGCCTCGGCCGCAGCGTCGCGCGCGGAGGTATCGGCGATGCGGCGACCGGCGGAAGATGCCGGTACCGTCAGGCCGGGCGGCGCTGGCGGCCCGGCGGGCTCGCCGTAGATCGGGCCTGAAAGGCGCGCGCGCTCATTACGGTACTGATTGGCCGCGACCCCGGCCGCGTTAATCTGTTCTTCCAGCCGCAGCCGCTCGCTCCGCAGGGTGTTCACCTGCTCGCGCGCCGCCACCGCGGCGCTCGCCGCGCGCTCCCGCTGCCGGCGCTGCGCCACGCCGAACATTGCGCGGTCGCCAACAGGCCCTTCTCCAGCGCCGAGTTCCAGCTCGATCCGAACAGCACGCGCCTCCGCATCAGCAGCCGCACGCTCGGCCGCGCGCAGCTGCGCGTCGACTTCCGGCAGCCGGCCAATGGCCGTACCGCGCTCCTCCACCACACGGCCGTAACGCAGCTCGACCTCGCGCAGCTCCGTCTCGCGGAGCGCCTTTGCCGTCCGCTCCGCAAGCTGCGCCGTCTGTTCCAAGGTCGGGTTGAGGCGCAGCAGCATCTCGCGCCACTGATCCATCGCAGTGCCGGCAGTCGTGGCTGCCTCTCCAGCCGTGCTGATGCCGAGGCCCACGCTGTTCAAAAACAGCGGCAGCGCGACGACGCCAGCCACGGCAACCAGACGGCCCGACAGCAGCGACAACGCACCCTCGAACCGCCCCGCAGCCAGGCCGGCGGCCCCCAGCGTGTCGCCGACATTGCTGATGATGCTGCTGACATCGCCGACCTTCTGGGCGATGGTGTTGGCGCCGATCAGATCCAGCGCCCCACGGAAATCCCCGGCCGCGCGACGCGCCGCCGTCGTCTTGCCTTCCAGGTCGCCCAGCGCCGCAGACAGGCCGCCCACCGTCTGCGTCGCCCGGCCGCCCGAAGTGACGCTTCGGTCCTGCTGCTCCCGCAGCTCCACCGCCCGCTTGGCCGCCCGTTCCGTCGCCGCGGCCGCCGCTTCCATCGCGCTGGCCAGTTGCGGGCTGGATCGCACCAGGGTTTCGATGGCGCGGTTCGCGGCCTCGGATTCACCCGCGACGCTGCGCAGGTCCTGGACGAATTCGTTGAACCCCTCAGCCTGGACGCGGAAGTTGTAGACGCTACGCCCCCGCGATCCGCTCATCTTCAATTCTCCCGCTACCAGACGTCGGCAAGGCCATCACCAAGGCCCGCCGCATCTACGGCGCGACCGCAGGCTGCGGCGTCGGGGAAAACTGCATCGATTCCTCACGAAAGGCTTTGTCGTATTCCCCCGCCCTGCCGGGAGATTCGACAAACCGCGCTTCTGCACTGCAACCGCCTGCATCCGCTGCCCGCGTCATGCTCAGTGCCATGGCGACGTACCGCTCAAGGCCGGCCTCTTCCCCAACCTCGCCAGTTGCGCGGTCCCACACGGCCGCTGCCGTGCGATGAACCAAGCCGCCGGGCGAGCTGCTGCATGCATCCTTGCCGGCAAAAGCGGAGACGATGCCGCAACACCCGCGACAGAGGGACAACCGCGGATCGCCCCATAGCCGATCCGCCAGATTGCCGGGGCCTGGTGTCGGCGGCGTGGCGTTCACCAGATCCAGCCGCGCGACGTTCGCCGAATCCGCAATGCGCCTTGCCATAACCACCGCCGCGCGCAGCGGGAGGGTGGCCGATCGCGCCGCCAGAAGACTCAGCGTCACCGGGTCCAGATCGGCGCAGGCTTGCGCCAGGGCTGCGGCGGCAGCCTGTAGACGGCGCAGGCGTTCGACGGCCACGGCACGTGTCGGCGCGCCTCCCTGCCGCGCCAAGCGCCGCAGCAGCGCCACCGCCTCCGCTTCCAGCGCGGTGCAGATGGGCGCAACGCTCTTCGCCACACCACCCGCGATCTCCACCGCAATCGCATGGATGGAATCGCGCGCGCCGGCCGGAGCGGCCGGCCAGCAGCGATGTGAGGTGAGGCGACGGGACATCAGTCCACCGAAGGGGCCGCGCTGGGCAAACGACCATGCAGCAGCGACGCAGTCCAGTCCGCCGGCACAGTAACAAGGCTGACCTCAAAGGGGTGCCACTGTGCCGCACGCAGGACACCCGCCGCCGAAGGCCAGGCCAGAAAGCGGAATCCGATGGATATGTTTTGCAGCATTCCGGCAGCGATCATATCCCACACCTCAGCGCATCTCGCCGTGGGGCCGATCCGCATCTCTGCCAGGCAGGCGTTGCCCTCAACCCACGCCCGATCGACCACGCCGATAAGGCCGCTGAACGCCTGCATATGGTCCAACAGCACAGGCGCCCGCCCAGAATTCAACAGCGACAGATCGGCCCTCGCCATGTCCAGAATCAGCCGCTCATCCGCCCCCCGATGCTGCACGGGACCTTCTGAACAGATGCGGCCGACGATGCGTCGCGCCTTCGAATCGAAGCCGCGCTTTCCGAGTCGTCCGTCAACCTCGCCCCATTGCAGGAAAGGCGGCGCAGCCCCGTCGATAGAAGCCGGCTCCACCGCGAGAGGCGGGGGAACCGGCGGAGGCGCCGCGCCTCTAGCCACCCTGACGGTGTCCATTGTGCGGCGGCCAGATCGCCGCGACATGATCGTTCGGAAAGCCGGTGCCCTTCAGGCTGGGCAGCCTGATTTCGTCGCCGAGCTGATTGCGGAAGAGGGTGTTCGGCATCTGCACACCGAAAGGCACCTTCCTCACCCGAAGGTTTTCCGGGATCTCGTCAAGGCGAAGATCCTGCACCAGCCGATCCACGGCCAGCGCCGCGGCTTCTCGCGCCCGGATCGCCTCATTCTCCGGCTGCAACACATCCCGCACGAGAGCGTGCGCCAGCTCTTCATACCGGGCATGGATCGCCTTCTCCGCCGCCGCGCACTTCGCGTTGGCCTCCGCCACCTGGACGACGAGGGCGGCGATCCGCTCGCGGCGCTGGGCCTCGGCGAGCTTCTGTTCGAGGGCCGGCACCAGGACATCCGACCGTTCGGCATCCGCCCGCGCCGCCGCAAGCGCGGCCTCTGCGCTGGCGACCTCCTGCTCGCTGCCATTCAGCAGCACGGCTGCGCGCCGCGCCTGGATATCCCCGATGCTGGCGCGCGCCGCCTCTCCGGCGTTCCGCGCAAGCTGAAGGGCTTCGTCGATATCCTTCACAGACTCACCCTTCGGGCGCATGGGAAACAGTGCTTTGAAATCCATCTTCGTCACTCCATGCCGCTATGTGAAAAGGCATCGGGCGAAGCGGCGCGCGCCCGAAACCTGGCACTAGGGACCTCGGCGAACGCTCACCCATCGGGTGCTATCGGCGCCGCCCTTGCCCTTCGTGATTTCGATGCCGTGCACGTTGCGCAGCGGCCCGACGATGCGCCGCAGGGCATTCGACATGCCGGCGGCATTCGAAGGCCAGAGGCGACTCTTCGTCACACGCTCCCCGGCAATGTCACTCAGCCGGCGATGCAGCTCGGCAGGTTCGCCGCGCCACTCGGCCCTTCCGCTGTCGCGCTCGACCTCATCCAGCAGCGTGATGATCGACCGCGCCAGGTCATCCACCGAAAGCGCCGCGCGCTCCATGGCGCCGCGGTTCGACCGCCAGGCGGCGACGATCCGACCGGGCTCTATGCCGAGGCCAGGCGCCGCGGCCTCCGCCCAATGGGCCGCATCCGCCATGCGCGGTGCATCTTCCACCACGGTATTCGGTAGGTTGCGGATTGCCGCGCTCAACCCATCCAGCAGCAGCCCCAACAGCGCGGGCCGCAGGCGCTCGAACTCCGCATGCACCTCGCTATCCGTCCGCCGCTCCGCCGGCCGCTCGAGCGCGATCACCAGCGTCCGTTCCTGAAGGTCCGGCCGCCCGAAGCTGTCCGCGATGCCGTTCAGGATCAGCGGGTTCAGCAGCTTCGCCGTATACAGCTCGCCATTGGTGTTGAGCTGGCGGGCGATGTGCACGCCACCCGTCGCGACACGAGAGAACAGGTCGCTGATGCTCGCCGAGCACCCCGACAGGTTGTCGAAGCTGACAACATGGCGCGTCGGCAGGATCGCCGCATAATCCCGCACATCCTCGCTCAGGCCGATCAGCGTCACAGTGCTGGGATCGATCAGCAGATGCAGCAGCAAGCAGAAGGTGGACTTGCCGCCTCCCGCTTCACCGATCACGGATATCAGCGGGTACGCGCCCTTGCCGAGGAAGGCGCGAAGAGCGCAGACCAGGAAAGCCCAGATGAGCAGGACATCATCTTCGCCCTGGACGTTGATGAAGGACCGAAGGTCACCGTACTGCGCCTCACCGGGCATGGGCTCAGGTAGCGGCAAGGCGTCGTCGGAACGGATGAAGAAAACCGGCACATCCTCCGCGGGAACGATGGCCCATCCGGCCGCCGTGATTCGTATGGCGCGCCGCTCGCCCTTCGGGTCACCGCCACCCATATCCAACCAGTGCTCGCCATCAACCTCGGCCGTGCGGCGCCAGACGCGCCGTACATCGCCCGAGCCAAGCGCCCGCATCTCAGCCATGTCGAGCGCGGCACGCAGCGCGGCGGCGCTGATGATGACCCCGTGGATGTCATGGGCCACGCCGCGAAGGTGCAACTCGAAGGTGCGGCCGGTGACAAGCATTGTCTCGACATGGCCGCGCGAATAGCGAACCCCCGCATAGGGCTTGTGGTCCGCGCCACGGAACAGATCGATTTCGCTCAGCACCAGAGTGGAGATGTCCCGCCGGCGGCGCTTCGCCTTCGGCTTCTTCCCGCCCCCATCCGGCGGAGAGTCCTCCGGATCTCCGATGCTGAAATCGTCTGGATCGTCCTCAGACACGCTTCGCGCGCTCCGCGAGCACGTCAGCGAAGTCTTGGCCTTCGCGGTGCGGCTTTGCGAGCTGCACCTTGCGGCCCTCGGCCTTCCATCGGACGGCGGCCTTCGCGGCGGCGGCGCGGCCGGGGCCGTCCACGTCCATCGCCAGCACCACCTCCCTCACCTCCGGCGGCAGGGCGACCGTCTGGCCCAGGTTGCCGGCGCTGATGGCGGCCCATGCGGGCAGGCGCAGCAGATGCCCGGCGGCGAGGCTGGTTTCGATGCCCTCCCCAACCACCAGGCGCTCCGCCACGGGGAAGATGCGCAGGGCGCTCCCGCGCACATTGCCCAGCGTCATCCGCACGGGCTCGACTGCCGCCTTGCCCACGCCACCCGGCGCGAGGAAGGTCCGATGGACCGCTGTCGGCACCCCATGCACGTCGCGCAGCAACGCGACCATGCAGGGCAGCCTGACGCCGGCGGGATGCTTGGCCTGCGGAAGGAAGCCGATATCCGGCAGCGCCGGCAGGGCGACCCCGGGCAGCCGTAGGGCGAGGTAGCTGGCCACCGGGGTATCCCGCCACGGGACCACCCGCGACCATAGGCCAAGGGCCGCATCCCCGCTCGGCGCCGCCTGGCGCGAAGTGGCGGGCGCGACGCTGGGCGCCATCGGCGCCTGCCCGCCGATGATCGCCAGCACCGCCGCCGTAATGGCGCGCTGGTCTTGGCAGTATGCGCACCACCAGAGGGTCTTTTCTCGATTCTGACTTACTCGAAAACAGTTCTTGCCACCGCAACTGGGGCAGTTCGCGATGAAGCCACCACCAGCGGCCTTGCGCCCGCCCAGCAGCGCCGCGATTTCCGGGGCGGTGCTCACCGCATCTGCACCGGAAAGGCGCCTTCGGCGCGCATGTGCCGGACGGCTTCGGCCTGAATTTCGCCTGGCACCACATCCATGCGCAGCGCGTCGGGGGCAAGGGAGTAGATGTAGCGCGACCACTCCAGCCACGTACCGACCGCGCATTCGATGATGACGGCGCCGCGCGGCAGCGTCACCGCGAAGAGACAGAGGGAGTTATAGGCCGCCGCGTCTGGCGCCCCGCCGAAGACGCCAACGGCGCCGCCGCCACGCCCGAAGGATGCCAACCAGCGGCGCAGCCGTGGACCGTCGAAAGCTGCCGGACCGAGGGATCCATTCGGCCCGTCCCGGTCATCGCCGATGAACAGCAGCTCGCTTCGTGATGGCGGGCCGTGGGGGTGCCGGTCGCGCGGCCCTACCATGTGCAGACGGCCGCCCTGGATCCGGAAGTCAACGATGCCGCGAAGATGGAGCGGGAGGGCATTGAAGGTTGTGCCCGGCATCAGCCGCGCCCTCCGCCGGCATGTGGCTGCATCACCAACCGCGCCAGGCGGCGGATGCCACCGGTACGGGTCAGGGCAACCACCCGGAGTCGCCCGCTGGTCGTGACGGCCAGCAGCCCTTGATCGATCAACGTCGCGATATGCTCGGCGATCTCCGCTTCCTCGGCATGGGCCACCACGGCAAGGCTTGGCGTGTCGGAGAAGGGCAGCGTCTCATCGTGGCCGGACTGCGCCGCTGCATCGGCCAGCAGCAGAAGCAGGCAGCGCGCGCCGAGGGGAAGGCTCCGCAGGGACTCGCGCATCGGCGATCCCATCGCATGGCCAACAGGGTTATGCGCCGCGGCGGGGGTCGCCGAGGGCATCGCACGGGTTTGCATGAGTGCCGCCTCAGCCCGCCAGGGCCAGCTTGGCTTCGCGGCGAGCCGCCTTGGCCTGGGAAGGAAGAGCGCGGGTGACTTCCAGCGCGGCAAGCAACTCGCTTCGTCGCCAACGGGGCGCACGCGGCGCCGGGTAGACTGGCGATGGCAGCCGCTTGGCGGCTACCGCCTTATAGAACGCAGGAATGCTAAGGCCCGCTTCAATTGCGGCACTTTCGGGCGGCAACAGCGGATCAGGTGGTTGGTACCGCATATGGAGGTTTACCTCTGGAGTGTTCCGAGGTGTCCCACTATCAACACAAATCGCGGTTGCGCATCGACGGATAATTCCCCCGTCACGACGCTGAACCGCAGTCGGTAAAGCGCGGTTAAGTCGCCGAGCCGCGCGGCCCTCCACGCAACTGGGCCAGCAACTGCTCTTCACGCGTGCGGTGGCGAAGAGCCTCACTAACCCATTGGCCCGCGACGTGTTCCGCTTCGCCCGACGCAAGCAGCCCATCGATCCCGGGATCGACCTCGCGCTCATGATGCGTGAGCCTCGCACGCATCAGCCGACAGACCTCGGCGACGAAGCGCGCAGCCGGCCCGGCCTTGCGGGTCCCGCCATTCGCAGGCCCGATGCCTGGAGCTTGGCCCGTCATTGCGGTGTAGGCGTGCAACACCCGCGACACGAACACATGCCGGGCCGTCTGCCGCTCGGGGCCGCGGCGCGAGGGGAAGGTTGACCGCCGAGCCTGTTCGGTGGCGGCAACCTGCAATATCCAAAGAAAGCGCTGAGGGTCCGAATCGCCGCCGATCAGATACCGCGCTTCCTTCGCGGCGTCTTTCCGCCTCCAAAACTCCGCATCGTGGGGCGCGTCCATCGCAAGCTGAATCGCCGGAAGGTGGCCAATGTCCGGGTCCCACAGATCCGCGATATCCGAACGACGCATGAAGCCGTGCAGCTCCTCGGCGAGCTTCGCCATCCGGCTCATAAGCTCGACCTTCTCCCTGTCCGTCATGTCGCGGCGACGCCGCTCCATGACGAACGCGATCGCCGTATCGCTGAGGCGGAGGGCTTCTTGTTGGTGTCTGAGTCCCGGCACTGGCGACCGGCGGGCCGCACCACACAGCAACTCGACATCCGCAGCCGCGAACAGATCGAAGGGCAGGGACGCGCCGGCTTCTATCCGCAGCATGCCCGATCCAGGCACATGATCGTCGGGCACCGATTCCCGATGCTGCATCCGCGCCTCCGCACGCCCCGCGCCTGTAGTCGGCGGGGCAATCCGGCGCGGAGGGTCCGGACTTGTCGGGGGCCAGCCTAGCCCCGCCGATTTCGAGCATGGCGGCCCGCGCGGGCCGCCGCAACAATGCCCGCGTCATCACGCCGCCGCCCTGGCCGGCGCCGCCGTGCGGGCGGCCTCGGCGACCGCCCAGGCCACCGCATCCGGCCCATCGGCCACGGGCATCGCGGCGACCAGGGCGCGCGCGGCATCCTCGCCCAGCACCGTGACGACAAGGGCCAGCATCTGCACCTCGCCATAGGTGATGCCGCGGACAGCCCGGCGCTGCGCGCGCCGCATGGCGCAGATGGCGCGGGCTGTCATGCGGCACCCCGCGTCACATCCTGAACCAGGGATGCCGCCAGCCGGGCGACCATGTCCCGCCGGTCGTCCAGATAGCCTTCAAGGATCTCCGCCTTCGCCACCCGCCCTTCCCGGGTCAGGGCCGGGGTGCCGATGATGAGACTCATCCGATCGGCCATGCGGTGCCGCAGCGCCGCTTCCGCCCGAAGCTCCGATGCGGTCATCGTCTCCGGCGCCAGGTCGAAACGCTCTTCGCGCTCGATGGCGGCTTCGTGCCATTGCTCGCACCAGGTCAGCAGCGCGCAATCGCGGGACGGCACAGGCGCCGGCGCGGCGGCGGCCAGGCCGAGCTCCGCCAGGATGCGCGCGGCATCGGCCGCGGCGCTGGCGAGGGTGGCAAATTCCTCGGCGTTCGCGGCGCAGTGGATATCCGTGTAGGCATCCGTGGCAGACAGCTTCGCCAGCACGCCGGCGAAGCCTGCCGCTGGAATCTCCGCCATTTCCTCCAGCGCGGTCACATAGGCCGCCCAGGCGTCTTCCTGGGCGCCGTCCGCTTCGGCGCGGGCAGCGCG
The DNA here is from genome assembly GCF_019029495.1 of Falsiroseomonas oleicola. Taxonomy (GTDB): domain Bacteria; phylum Pseudomonadota; class Alphaproteobacteria; order Acetobacterales; family Acetobacteraceae; genus Falsiroseomonas; species Falsiroseomonas oleicola. The sequence continues at coordinate 124,536 of NZ_JAERQM010000003.1, read as the reverse complement.
GTCGCCGGCCTCATCGGCCGCCCAGCCGGCCCGCATGGCTTCGTAATAGGCCGCACTTCCCGCCCTGGCGGATTCACGCAGCGCCAGCAGCCGGCGATCGGCTTCCGGCAGGGCATCCACGGGCGTCGCCGGAGGCAGAGGCGGCGCCTCCGCAGGCTGCGCGACGGACAGCAACAGCGCGGCCGGCGCAAAGGCCAGGACGCCGCGGCGGGTGGTTGCGTTCGTCATGCCCGCGCCTCCGCCGCCGGGGCGCGGAGCTTGGCGCTGACGAAGTCCGCCCCCATCGCGTCCAGGCTGATTCCCGTGATCTCCGAAAGGGCGCGGATGCATTCCAGCAAGGCATGCTCCGCCACCTCGCAGGGCTCGAGGGCTTCCGCGTCCTCCCGGGCGATGCCGATCTGGTCCAACGCCATGATGAGCTTGGCCAGGACACCGCCAAGGCTATGGGCCGGCGCGGCCAGGATTTGCGCAGCGGCGGAGGTCCACTCGCGATAGAGCGGGTCCGCGCTCGAACCAGACCAGACGGTCAGGCTGGCCGCCCGATAGGCGGCAGAGGCCTGGCCGAACCGAAGGCCCGCCAGGAAACAGGGATCGTTGGCGATCCCGCTGCCGCTCGCGGCGACCAGGCCGCCAGCTTGCGGCGCCAGGCTGGCGGCTTGGTCAGTCGGGCCAGCGGCCGCCAGTTCGGCGAGGCGCGCCGCCAGCGCGCAGGCGAGGATTCCACGCCGGGATGATGAGGGCTTCATGCCTCCACCTCAGCGGCGAAGGGTGCCAGGCGCAGCGCATCCGCGGCGAGGGATCGCGCCAAATTCCGGTTGCGGGGCAGCGGCTCATGCGGGCCGAGGAACACGCGGGCCAGCAGCGCAGCCTTGACCGCGAGGCCCTCGGCGCCATGGGCCGGCGCCGCCGCAATCGCCTCTTCGATTGTCGCCAGCGTCGCGAAGACAGCGCCGCTGCGCCGGTGGCACGCCGCCTGGCCTGCCACATCGCCCCGCAGCTCGGCGGCTTCGAGATCATCGCAGATGCGATCCACTTCCGGCCAGGCGGCGCGCCACCGCTGCGCCAGGTCCACCAGCACCGCATCCGCTTCCGGGGCGATGTCACCCAGGCCGGAGGCCGCCATTGCGGCGAGGCCAGCAGCAGAGGTGCAGGCAAGCACTCCACGCCGGGAAGGCGTGGGTGTAGTGAGGACAGCAGCCATCTTTCGGGCCTCCGTGGGGCTCGTGGAGTGGTCAGGCCGGGCGCGGGGAGCTTCCACCTTCCCCGTCCGGCCGTTCTGACGTTGTTCAGGTATCAGAACCCGGTTAGGATATGCGTCGTATCAGCACGACGCAAGGCTTTCCGAACGTGGTTCAGTTGGCAGCAGTCCAGTCGAAGATGGCGCGGGCCGCAGTTGGCCTCGGGGTGAGGGAGTTGGCCGCTGCGGCAGGCGTATCAGCAGACACCGTGGTGCGCCTGGAAAAGGGCGAGGTTCTGCAACCTCGAACCCTCGCGGCCATCCGCGCCGCCCTCGAAGCGGCCGGCGTGGAGTTCATCGCGGAGAATGGGGGCGGGCCAGGCGTTCGGCTGCGCAAGGCCGGCGCATCATGAGCGAGCTCAGCCACATCACCGTGTTTCGTCACGGACGTGACGATTTCCTCGCCATGCTCGCGAAGGCGGAAATTCCCTTCGAACGCCCGCTGCCCCGGCCCGGCGCGGTCTATGCCTCGGCCGAAACAGTCGCCATCACGGTCGCGCTGGCGCCGTTCGTCACCAAGATCATCGTCGAGTGGATCAAGGCCCGCGCTTCGCGCTTCGTGCAGATCCGGTTGGCAGACGGCACTTCCGTTGAGGTGAAGGGCCTGCCAACTGCCACCGCCATAGATGCCCTGGGTCAGGCCCTGGCGGCAGGCGGGCGCAATGTCACGATGGCAGACACCCGTCCGGAATAGCTTCTACCAGGACAAACCAGCGTCGAGATCATCAGCCCGCGCCACCGGCATTCGGAGGTGGCGGTGAGGCCCACGCCGCCTAATAATGCCACCGCAGCGCGACGTGACACGGTGAAACTCTCCCGGCCGTAGCACCGCCTTTGGGCGGGAGCGCAATGTGGGGTTCATGGGAGGCCCCACCGCCGCGCTGCACCTGCGCACCGCAGACTTCGAAGGCCTGCGGCCCCGCCGGCTCGCTGCGCGGGGCTGGCGCGGCTTGAACCCGCACTCCGGGTTGAGCCCGGCCCTTGGCTGGCGCGCTGGCGGGGGATGCCGATCTCAGGGAGGATGGCTTTCCCGGTGTCCGCGCCGCGGACGCCGGCATTGCCTACGCGTTGCGTGTCGGCCTGCGAAGCGGCACCACCTCCGCGCCGGCACCGACCAGCCCCGCCACATGCCCCTGCCAGCGCGCCAGCGCCGCCAGGACCTCCGGCGCGTAGTCGTGGCGGTCATAGGTCCGTTCCAGCATGGTGCGGCCAGAGACGTGGTTGATGGCAGCCTCGGCATGGTCCCGTGGCACGCCCAGGCGCGTCATGCCGGTACGAACCGTCCGGCGGATGTCATGCCAGCGCCAGCCGGTCACCTTGCTGGCCGCGTCCACCCGGATTTTCAACCGCCCAAATCCCTGGAAACCGCGCAAGGCAGTGCGGCCCAACAGCCGATCGGCGGCGGCGGGTTCCTCCGCCGGCCAGACGGCGCCCAGCTCAGCCAGGGCCAGGGGTGACAGCGGCAGGGTGTAGCCGAGGCCGTTCTTCGTCCGCACGCCCGGAATCGCCCAGAGGCCGGCCGCCCGATCCACCTCCCCTGCCGAGATTTCCGCCACCTCCCCCTCCCGCGCGCCGGTCAGGATCGCCAGACGGATGAAGGCGCGCAGCTTCGGCGGCTCCCGGTCCGCGGCCTTCCAAACCGCCACCAGCTCGGCTTCCGTCAGCACCCGGGCGCGCGCCGCTGGCGGCGGGGCGATGACCGAAGCGCCCTTCCGAGGCAGCAGCGGCGCCGGGATCCAGCCATGGGCCTCGGCGAAGTTCAGGAAGGCGGAGACGGTGCGGTACAGGAAGGCGGCGGCGCCGGAGCCGTCTCGCGCCGGGGCGCCGGCAGGACGGCGCTTGGTGCCGGGCGGAACCGCCTTCGGCTTCGTCACCAGCTGGCGCCAGGCGGTGATGACCTTGGTCCATTGCTCCCGGGTCGTGGTGTCCAGTTGCAGGGCGCCCAGCTTGGGGATGATGGCCTGGTTGCAGGTCCGCGCGATCTCGGCCGCATATTTGGTGGACCATGGCGCGGCGGGATCGGCGAGGCGCGCCGCCTGCCACTCCGCCAGCCTGGCGGCGACCGTGGCGCCCTTGGCGGCCACCGCCTGCACCCTGGCAGCCCGCGCGGCCCGCTTCTCCGCCACCGGATCGCCGCCCTTCTGGACCGCCGTCAGCATGGCCGTGGCGGCCTTCCTGGCATCGGCCAGCGACAGGGCGGGATAGGTGCCCAGCCGAGGGCGCGTCTGCCGCCCATCTGCCGTGCGGGCGCGGAGGCTCCATGTCATCACCCCGCCGGAGGTGATGCGCAGCACCAGGCCCGGCGCGATGGTGTCCCTGATCTCCACCCGGCCCGTTTCCGGCGGGCGCAGCGCATCGATGTAGGGGACGGTCAGCTTGGCTTTCACGCGGGCGGGCTCCGGCGGGGACAATTCTTATCGGCTGTGCCCCCGAAAATGCCCCTGGATTCGCCGGGGGGCACACCGGGGGCACAAATCCGGCGAGACGGCCAGATACGCGGTGAGATTGCGGGAGATTGCAAGAGGCTGAAAATCCTTGCTTTCACCTTCAGGCCGTCACCGCACCCCGCACTTTAGGCCGCCCGGCGGCCCTTTCCCAAGCTGAATGTCGGGGGTTCGATTCCCCCCGCCCGCTCCATCATCTCCGTGAAGTTTACCACTGTGTCGTGAGTTGGCGCCGTTGAGGCGTTGGCAGCATGGGCATCGAGGCAGGCTGCGGGCGAGTTGGCGAGCGCTTCATCTCCTGCTCGTCGCGCTCGATGCGTCAGCACAGCATGGCGTCGCGGACCAGTCTGGTGCGACTGGTGCTGGCAGGCATGAGGCGATGCGTAAGTCTCAGCCGACCCCGGTCTTGAGCTGATGGTGATGGTTTCGCCGATGTGGCGGTCATGGCGGGCAGCGCCGCCATCATCGACCCCCTCGCCGAAACCGCGAAGCTGAACGGCCCGGAGCCAGAAGATGCCGACAGCAAGCGTCCCGCGCGATGGTTCGGCTGGCGATGGTGGTGATGATCGCATTGACCGGGGCCGGCGAAGTTGTCGACCTGGCCTGCGGCGGCCAGAAGCATGCGGCGGTTCGGATCAGAACGGCAGCACGGTGGTGGCGCGGTCGATCAGGCGGCGCGCCATCTCGGGCGGCTGGGCGGGGCGCACGCCTTCGATCAGCGCCTCGGGCCCGATGTCGGCATTGGGCAGGTACAGCGCGCAGACCTCGGTGCGCACGCCGGCACGAACCATGCCGGCGAGCATCTGGGCGGGCGTCGCGTTCATCGGGCGCATCGGCGTGGCGGCCGGGCCGGGCGGCTCGCGCCGCGCCAGATCGGCGGCCCGACCGCAGAGCATGACCTCGACGGTGGCGCCCTGCATGCGCATGGCGTTGAGCAGCACGAAGGCCATGCCCTGCACTTGCGGCTCGGCCGTGGTGACGAGGGCGAGCACGCGCTGCGGCTCCTGCGCGAGGGCCGGCGTGATGGCGACCGAGCTGGTGGCGAGCAGCGCGAGGGCAGCGCGGCGGAGGGTGGCGCGGGTCATGCGGACGGTCCTTTTCTTGTGCGGGAACGGGGCGGCCGCGTGTTCATCGCAGCGCGAATTTTATGGCAAGGCCGATGATACCGAGGCCGATCACGCTCCCCACCCAAAGGGCGCCAAACCAGGCGAGGCGAACGCCAAGCGAGCGGGTTGGTCGCGGGATGCCCATCAGTGATAGCCCCCGGCAGCGTTCACCTTTCCGCGGAACACCCAATAGGCATAAGCGGTGTAGGCGAGGATGATGGGGATCAGCACCACGCCGCCAACCAGCAGGAAGGACAGGCTGTTGTCGGGTGCCGCCGCTTCCCAGATGGTCACCGAATTCGGCACGAGATGCGGGAAGAAGCTGATGCCGAGCCCGATGAAACACAGCACGAACAGCAGCAGCGAGGCGAGGAAGGGCGCAATCTCGCGCCGCTCCGTCAGGCCACGGATCAGCAGAAAGCCGGCGCCGAGCACGGCGAGCGGCACCACGGCCACCAGCAGCACCTGCGGCCAGGCGAACCAGCGCGCCATGTAGGGGCCGCTGAGAAAGGGGGTCCAGAGACTGACCACACCGATCAGCAGCAGCGTCGCCGGTGCGACCCAGAAGGCGATGTCATAGGCGCGGCGCTGCACATGGCCTTCGGTCTTCCAGATCAGCCAGGTGGCGCCGAGCAAGGCATAGCCGATGACCAGCGCGAAGCCGGTGAGGATACTGAACGGCGTCAGCCAGTCCCACCAGCCGCCCGCATAGGCGCGGTTGGCGACGGGGATGCCCTGCACCAGCGCGCCAAGCGCGACGCCCTGGGCGAAGGCCGCGAGGGTCGAGCCCGCGGCGAAGGACCAGTCCCACAGGAACTTGCCGCGCTGCGTCTTCCAGCGGAACTCGAAGGCGACGCCGCGGAACACCAGCGCCAGCAGCATGACGATGATCGGCACATACAGCGCCGACATGATGATCGCGTAGGCCAGCGGGAACACCGCCAGCAGCCCGCCACCGCCGAGTACCAGCCAGGTCTCGTTCCCGTCCCAAACGGGCGCCACCGAATTCATCGCCTCGTCACGATGCGGCTCGCCGCGGATCAGCGGGAACAGGATGCCGACGCCGAGGTCGAAGCCGTCGAGCACGACATAGGCGAGGACCGCGAAGGCAATCAGGCCGGCCCAGATCAGGGGAAGATCGAGTGTCATGGAAGCCTCCTATTCCGCGACCGGCAGGGCGTTCTTCGCCGCCATCACCGGCCCCGGCATGATGCCGCCGGCGCGGATCGGCTGCTCCGCCGGCAGGCCAGGTTCATGGCCATGTGCGGGCTGGTTCATCAGCCGCAGGATGTAGAAGGTGCCGGCGCCGAACAGCGCGAAGTAGACGACGACAAAGGCGATCAATGAGGCACCGACGGCCGCCGCATCGATCGGCGAGGCCGATTGCGCGGTGGTCAGCAGCCCCTGCACCGTCCAGGGCTGGCGGCCGACCTCCGTGGTGATCCAACCGGCCAGCACGGCGGCGAAGCCGGAGGGGCCCATCACGATGGCCGCGCGATGCAGCCAAGGCGCGTCATAGAGGGCGCGCCGATAGCGCAGCCACAGGCTCCAGATACCGATGCCCAGCATCAGGAAGCCGATGCCGACCATGATCCGGAAACTCCAGAACACGATGCCGACGGGCGGGCGCTGATCGGGCGGGAACTCGTTCAGGCCCCGGACCACCCCATTCCAGTCATGCGTCAGGATGAAGGCGCCGAGATTCGGGATCTGCACGCGGTAGTCGATGCGGCCCTCGGCGGCGTTGGGGATGCCGAACAGGATCAGCGGCGCGCCGGCATGGGTCTCGAAATGGCCCTCCATCGCGGCGAGCTTGGCGGGCTGGTATTCGAGCGTGTTCAGGCCGTGGAAGTCGCCGGCCATGATCTGGATGGGGGCCACGATGGCCGCCATCCACATCGCCATGGAGAACATGATGCGCGCCGCCGGCTGCGCGCGGTTGCGCAGCAGGTGCAGCGCGCCGACCGCACCCACCACGAAGGCGGTGGTGAGGTAGGCAGCCAGCACCATGTGCACGAGGCGATACGGGAAGGATGGATTGAAAATCACCGACCACCAGTCGGTCACGATGAACTGGCCGACATCGTTCATGCCGTAGCCCGCCGGCGTCTGCATCCAGCTGTTCACCGCCAGTATCCAGAAGGCCGACATGAAGGTGCCGAGCGCGACCATCAGCGTCGCCAGGAAATGCAGTCTCGGCCCGACGCGCTCGCGCCCGAACAGCATCACGCCGAGGAAGCCCGCCTCGAGGAAGAAGGCCGAGAGCACCTCGTAGCCCATCAACGGGCCGATGACCGGGCCGACCTTGTCGGAGAAGACGCTCCAATTCGTGCCGAACTGGTAGCTCATGACGATGCCGGAGACGACGCCCATGCTGAAGGCGACGGCGAAGATCTTCTTCCAGTAGTTGAACAGGTCGAGGAACACGGCGCGACCGGTGCTGAGGTAGAGGCCGTTCAGCACGGCGAGGAAGCTCGCCAGCCCGATGGAGAAGGCGGGGAAGATGATGTGGGCGCTGACGGTGAAGGCGAACTGGATGCGCGCCAGCGTCAGTGCGTCGAGAGACTCCATGGCAACCCCGCTTAAACTGTCATCGCGGGTGCAGGATATTGTCGGATCGTTCGAAAAGCAATATGCTGTCTAGAGGTTTTCGATGACAGAGGATCGCCCTTGCGTCTGACCCAGTATTCCAACTTCACCCTGCGCACCCTGCAACTCGTGGCGCTCCGTGCGCCGGAGATCGTCACGGTCGATGACGTCGCCCGGGCGCATCGCATCTCCAAGGCGCATCTCGTGAAGGTCGCCGGCGAATTGGCGCGGCGTGGCTATATCGAAACCATCCGCGGCCGGCGTGGCGGCATGCGCCTGGCGCGGCCGGCCGATCAGATCACGGTGGGTGAGATCATCCGCTGGACGGAGGCGCCGCTCGAACTGGTGGAGTGCTTCAACGCCGAGACCAACACCTGTCCGCTGCTCGGCGTATGCCACCTCTCACGCGGCCTACACCGCGCAATGCGTGCATTTCTCTCGGTTCTGGACGACATGACCGTCGCCGACATCGCGCTGAACAAGAGTGCCTTGCTCGATCGCCTGGAGGGTCGGGGTCAGGCCGCCTCGGCGTTGCTGCCGGCCGGCGCGCAATAGAGGCGGTAGAGCGTCTCCAGGATCGCGGCGACCTCGGCGCTGGCCAGGCGGTAGTAGATCGTCTGGCCCTCCCGCCTGTTTTCGACCAGCCGCATGTCACGCATCCGGGCGAGGTGCTGCGACAGGGCGGACGGCGCCAGGCCGACACGTTCCGCGAGGTCGCCCACCGACTTCTCACCCTCGACAAGATGACAAAGCGCCATCAGCCGCTTGGCATTCGCCAGGGCCGCGAGCAGGCGTGCCGCGTCCTCCGCCTTGGGCTCCATGGGTCCGAAAGCATCACCTGGAATATCCATTTTCATCTTGACATATTAGAATATTCGCAGATATGAAGTGAATACCAATCCACCGGAGCGTCTCGTCATGGTCAATATCGGTTCACTCGATCGCGCCGCCCGCTTCGTGCTGGGCGCGGCGCTGCTGGCGGCCCCCTTCCTGCTGCCGGAGCTTTTCGCCCCGCTCGGCCAGTGGCGCTTTGCCGTCGCCGCGGTCGGTGCCGTGCTGTTCGGCACCGCGGTCTTCCGCATCTGCCCGGCCTACATGCTGTTCGGCATCCGCACCTGCGCGATCGGCAAGGCCTGACGTGACCGCCACCGACTTCACCCCGCTGGCCTCGCTGCTCGGCGGCGCCCTCATTGGTGTGTCGGCCGTCATGCTGATGGCCGCCCAGGGTCGTATCGCCGGCGTCAGCGGCATCGCGGTGCGACTGCTGCCGCCCTACGCCGATGGTGAACTCGTCGGGCGGTTCGCCTTCATTCTCGGCATCGTGGTGGCGCCGCTGGTGGTGATGTTGGCGACCGGGGCCGCGCCGGTGCAGACCATCGAGGCCGGGCCTGGGCTGCTCGTCGTGGCGGGCCTGCTGGTCGGCTTTGGCTCGGTCTGGGGCAATGGTTGCACCTCCGGCCATGGGGTCTGCGGGCTGTCGCGGCTGTCGCTGCGCTCGCTGGTCGCGACGCTCACCTTCATGGCGACCGCCATGCTGACCGTCTTCCTCACCCGACACCTGCTGTGAGGCCAGCCATGTCCATCCTGGTGCAATTCGCCATTGGCCTGGTCTTCGGCCTCGGCCTGGTCATCGCCGGCATGTCCGACCCGGCGAAGGTGCTGAACTTTCTCGACCTGGCCGCGATTCCGACCGGCGGTTGGGACCCCAGCCTCGCTTTCGTCCTGACGGGTGCCATCGCCGTCACCTTCATCGGCTTCAAGCTGGTGCTGCGGCGATCCCAGCCGATTTTCGGCGGCAAATTCCACCTGCCCACGGCGACCGGGATCGATGCACGCATCGTCGCGGGCCCCGCCATCTTCGGCGTGGGCTGGGGCCTTGCGGGCTTCTGCCCAGGCCCGGCCTTCACGGCACTGACCACCGGCGGCAACGCGGCACTGGGCTTTGTCCTGGCGATGCTTGTCGGAATGGCGGGTGCCCGCTGGCTCGCCAGCCGCCCTGCCAGGCTCTTTCCCGTCACGCCGCGCATCTGACGAACAAGAAACCCGAGAGGAAAGCATCATGAACGCCATCCCGCATCGCGTCGACCTGTCGGTGAAGCCGGACGTCACGGCCTTCTTCGATGCGCCGACCAACACCATCAGCTACGTCGTGAAGGACCCCACCTCGGCCGCCTGCGCCGTGGTCGATTCCGTCATGGACATCGACTACGCGGCGGGCCGCATCACGCATGGCTCGGCCGATGCGATCATCGCCCACATCAGGGCGCATGGCCTGAAGCTCGAATGGCTGATCGAGACGCATGTGCATGCCGACCATCTCTCCGCCGCGCCCTATATCCAGGGACAGCTCGGTGGCAGGATCGGCATCGGCGAGCGGATCACCGTGGTGCAGGACGTCTTCGGGAAAGTCTTCAACGAGGGCACCGAATTCCGGCGCGACGGCAGCCAGTTCGACCGCCTGTTCAAGGATGGCGATACCTACGCCATCGGCGGCATGACCGCCTTCGCGCTGCACACGCCGGGCCACACGCCGGCCTGCATGACCCATGTGATCGGCGATGCCGCTTTCGTCGGCGATACGCTGTTCATGCCCGATGGCGGCTCCGCCCGCGCTGACTTCCCCGGTGGTGACGCGCGCACGCTGTTCCGCTCGATCCATCGCGTGCTGTCACTGCCGCCCGAGACACGGTTGTTCATGTGCCACGACTACGGGCCGAACGGGCGCGACATCCAATGGGAGACCACCGTCGCCGAGGAACGTGCCCACAACATCCATGTGAAGGAAGGCGTCACCGAGGATGCGTTCGTCGCGATGCGGGAGGCGCGTGACGCCACGCTCGGCATGCCGCGGCTGATCCTGCCCTCGCTGCAGGTGAACATGCGCGCTGGTGCCCTGCCGCCGCCGGATGAGAGCGGCCGCGTCTTTCTCAAACTGCCCGTCAACGCCCTGTAAGACCTGCCGCCGCCGCGGCCAAAAAACTCCGGGAGAAGCAGCCATGCAGCCGAAGCGAATCAACCCGAGCCTCTCGGTATCGGAACAGATCCTGCCGGAGGCCCTGGCAGGCATCGCAGCGGCCGGGTTCCGATCCATCATCTGCAACCGGCCGGATGGCGAGGGCGCCGACCAGCCGGGCTTTGCGGAGATAGAGGCGGCGGCCGCGGCCGCCGGCCTGCAGGCGGCCTATCAGCCGGTGATCTCCGGCCAGGTGAAGGACAGCGACGCTGCGGCTTTCGGCGCGCTGTTCGCCAGTCTGCCCAAGCCGGTCTTCGCTTATTGCCGAACCGGCACCCGGTCCGCCACGCTGTGGTCGCTGGCGGAGGCCGCCCAGGGACGACCACTGCCGGAAATCCTCAGCGCCACCAAGGCGGCAGGCTATGACATGGGTGCCGTCGCACGCCGGATCGCCAATGGCGGGCGCACGCCCACCGACGTGGCTGACGCCACGCATACCGTGGTGATCGTCGGCGGCGGTGCGGCGGGCGTGTCGCTTGCCTCCAGCCTGAAGTCCCGCCAGCCCGGCCTCGACATCGCCATCATCGACCCGGCCGAAATCCACTACTACCAGCCGGGCTGGACCATGGTCGGCGGCGGCATCTTCGACCCTGCGACGACCGCCAAGACCATGGCCTCACTGATCCCGCCCGGCGTGCGCTGGATCAAGGCCGCGGTGGCGGCGTTCGAGCCGGAGAAGCGCGCTGTCATCCTCGATGGCTGCCGCGTCGTGAAGTACACGGCGCTGGTCGTGGCGCCCGGGCTCAAGCTGAACTGGGACGGCATCGAGGGTCTGTCCGAGACACTCGGCCGCAATGGCGTGACCTCCAACTACCGCTACGACCTCGCGCCCTATACCTGGGAATGCGTGCAGGGCTTGAAGTCCGGTCGCGCGATCTTCACCCAGCCGCCGATGCCGATCAAATGCGCCGGCGCGCCGCAGAAGGCGCTGTATCTTTCGGGGGATCACTGGCTGCGCAGCGGCCGGCTCAAGGACATCTCGATCGACTTCTACAATGCCGGCGCGGTGCTGTTCGGCGTGGCGGCCTATGTTCCCGCGCTGATGCGCTATATCGAGCGCTACAAGGCGCAGCTGCATTTCCAGCACACGCTGACGCGGGTCGATGGGCCGGCGCGGCGCGCCTGGTTCAGCCGCACCGAGGCCGATGGCTCGAAGACCATTGTCGAGACCGAGTTCGACCTGCTGCACGCCGTGCCGCCGCAGAAGGCGCCGGACTTCATCCGTGTCTCGCCGCTGGCGGATGCCGCCGGATGGGTCGATGTCGACCAGGCGACGCTGCGCCACAAGACGCTGCCTGGCGTCTATGGCCTCGGCGATGCCTGCAATGCGCCCAACGCCAAGACGGCGGCGGCCGCGCGCAAGCAGGCGCCGGTGGTGGCGCATAACCTGCTGAAGGATCTGGGCGCCACCGCCGAGGCCGATGCGCACTATGATGGCTACGGTTCCTGCCCGCTTACCGTCGAGCGCGGCAAAATCGTGCTTGCCGAATTCGGCTATGGCGGCAAGCTGCTGCCGAGCTTTCCGGCCTGGCTGATCGATGGCACCCAGCCCAGCCATCTCGCCTGGCTGCTCAAGGAGCGGATGCTGCCGCCGATCTACTGGCAGGCCATGTTGCGCGGCCGTGAGTGGATGGCCAAGCCGCAGATGGCGGCGTGAGATGAGCACGCGCCTGAAACGCCTGTTCCCCATCCTGGACTGGGCACCGCGCTACACGCGCGGCGAAGCGGTGAACGATCTGTTCGCCGCAGTCATCGTGACCATCATGCTGGTGCCGCAGAGCCTCGCCTACGCCATGCTGGCCGGCCTGCCGCCGGTGGTCGGGCTCTATGCCTCCATTCTGCCGCTGATCGCCTATGCCGTGTTTGGAACCAGTCGCACGCTTGCCGTGGGTCCGGTGGCCGTGGTGTCGTTGATGACAGCGGCGGCCCTGGCACCGATCGCGGCGCAGGGCACGGCCGCCTATCTCGCCGCGGCGGTCACGCTGGCCTTTCTGTCGGGGCTGATCCTGGTGGTGATGGCGATGCTGCGGCTGGGGTTCCTCGCGAACTTCCTCAGCCATCCGGTGATCTCGGGCTTCATCACGGCGTCGGGCATCCTGATCGCGGCCAGCCAGCTCAAGCATATCCTGGGCATCCATGCGGAGGGCGACACGCTGCCGCGCATCATCGAGGGGATTCTCGGCCGGATCACGGCAACCAACATCTTCACGCTGCTGATCGGGGTGTCATCGGTCGGCTTTCTGTTCTGGGTGCGCAAGCGGTTGAAGCCGCGCCTGGTTGCATTTGGCCTCAGGCCGCGGCTGGCCGATCTGCTGGCCAAGGCGGGGCCGCTCGCCGCCATCCTGGTCTCCATTCTCCTGGTCGCAGCCTTTGGCCTGGACCGGCAGGGTGTGAAGATCGTGGGCGAGATCCCCGCCGGCCTGCCGCCCTTCGCGTGGCCTGTATTCGATGGCGAGTTGTGGGTGCAGTTGCTGCCCGCTGCGCTGCTGATCAGCCTGGTGGGATTCGTGGAATCCGTCTCTGTCGCGCAGACACTGGCCGCGAAGCGGCGCCAGCGCATCGAGGCGAACCAGGAGCTTGTGGGCCTCGGCACCTCGAACATCGCCGCGGCGCTTTCGGGCGGTTATCCGGTGACGGGCGGCTTCGCACGCTCGGTGGTGAACTTCGATGCCGGCGCCGAAACGCCCCTGGCGGGTGCGATCACCGCCATCGGCATCCTGGCAGCCACGCTGTTCCTGACTCCGCTGTTCCGCTTGCTGCCGCAGGCGGTGCTGGCGGCCACCATCATCGTCGCTGTGCTGTCGCTGGTGGACCTGAAGGCGATACGGCGTACCTTCACCTATTCAAAGGCGGACTTCGCGGCGATGGCCGTGACCATCCTTCTGGTCCTTCTTGTCGGTGTGGAGGCCGGGATCGTGGCGGGCGTGGCATTGTCGCTGCTGTTGTTCCTGTGGCGCACCAGCACGCCGCACATGGCGATCGTCGGGCAGGTGCCCGGCACCGAGCATTTCCGCAATGTGGACCGGCACGCGGTGGTCACCGATCCGAGGATCCTGTCCCTGCGCGTGGATGAAAGCCTGTACTTCGCGAATGCGCGCGCTCTCGAGGACCGCATCTACGCAGAGGCGGCCGCGCGTCCCGCGTTGCGACATGTCATCCTCATGTGCCCGGCGGTGAACCTGATCGACGCCAGTGCGCTCGAAAGTCTGGAGGCTATCGCGGATCGCCTGCACGCGGCCGGTGTCGGCTTCCATTTGTCGGAGGTGAAGGGACCGGTGATGGATGCGCTGAAGCGCTCGGACTTCTTCGAGCATTTCAAGGGCCACGTGTTTCTCTCGCAGTTCGAGGCGGTGCGGCTTCTGGCTTCGGAGACGGGCGCGGCTGCTATCGCAGCCAACGGCGCATCCGTGGCGCCGGCGTGCCACAGGCTGGCACAACCGCTCTCGGCTGGCATTGTGACTCCCGGAGCAGGGTAGCTTCCGATGCCTCGTGGAAACCCCGCTGCACCGGGCCGCAGGCCTTCGCCCACCATCGTCAACGCCTGCCCGGCACGAAGGCGCTGGATGGCGGACCTCGTCCCGCAGGTCTTTCAGGCGGTCGCCATCGGCGTTTCGGTATTCACATGGTCGAGCGCGGTGAGGGCGTTGCGACAGATCAGCTCTGCTGCCCTGTCCGGACCACGCCGGTGGTGGATTCCTCGGCCGGAAACCAATGGGTCGTGCGATTGGCGAACCAGACGAGCGACAGCATCACCGGCACTTCCACCAGCACACCCACCACGGTGACGAGGGCCGCGATCGAATTCAGGCCAAACAGCCCGATGGCCACCGCCACTGCCAGTTCGAAGAAGTTCGAAGTGCCGATCATGGCGCAGGGTGCCGCCACCTTGTGCGGAACGCGCCACGCCTTGGCGGCCCAATAGGCCACGGCGAACATGCCGTAGGACTGGATCAGCAGCGGTATGGCGATCATCGCGATCACCAGGGGTTGGCTGACGAGCACCTCGCCCTGGAAGCCGAACAGCAGCACCACCGTCGCCAGCAGCCCCACGACGGAGAAAGGCTTGATCCTGGCTGTGAAGGCGGCAACCGCCGCCTCGGCCTGGCCAGGGTTCGCGGCGCCCCGCGTCATCCGCGCCCGCGTCAGCACACCCGCCGCCAGCGGGATGACGACGTAGAGCACCACCGACAGCACCAGCGTCTCCCACGGCACGACGATGTCGGTCACGCCCAGCAGAAGCGCAACGATGGGTGCGTAGGCGAACACCATCACCGCATCGTTGAGCGACACCTGCGCCAGCGTATAGTTCGGATCGCCCTTCGTCATCTGGGACCAGACGAAGACCATGGCCGTACAGGGCGCCGTGCCCAGCAGGATCATGCCGGCGATGTACTGCCCGGCGGTGCCCGGTTCGATGAAGGGCGCGAAGATCCACTCGAAGAACAGCAGGCCGAGCGCGGCCATGGTGAAGGGCTTGATCAGCCAGTTCACGACAAGCGTGATGATCATCCCCTTGGGACGTTCATGCACACGGGCCAGTGCGCGAAAGTCCACCGCCACCATCATGGGATAGACCATGAACCAGATCAGGACAGCGACGACGAGGTTGACCGAGCCGTATTGCAGGCTGGCCAGAAACGCGACGAGACCCGGCACGAGCTGGCCCAGCGCCACGCCGGCCAGGATGGCCAGCGCGACCCAGATCGAGAGATAGCGTTCGAATGCGGACATCTTGTTCTTCACCTACTCTTGTCGGATTTCAGCAGCGGCATTTCGATGATCCTCGCCGTCGTGTTCCCGCATCAAAGCGCTGATCGCGCCATTCGCCACGAACCCGGCCGCTTTCGGTGCAGATCGGCGCCGCAGATGCCAGTCGCCCAGCCCATGGGCGGGCCACAGATGGCGTGTGCTGTCATCTGTTGGTCTTCTTTGGGATGCAGCCCTGGGGCGTGTAGCAACACGCCGCCTCCTCCCCGACGGCGCGTGACGCGATAGCGCCGATGAGGCCCCGCAGCGGGACCAGCACGGACGGGTCGAGCGAGTAGCAGATGCGGGGATGTTCGATCGTGCCGACCACCAGACCCGAGGCCTTCAGGATGCGCAGATGTTCGGAGACGGTGGACTGGGCGAGGCCGACCTCGTCCACGATGTCACCGCCGATGCATCCCGGCCGGGATAGCAGGAAGGCGATGATCCTCACCCGCGCCGGGTGCGCCAGCGCCTTGGCCACCGCGGCGATCGCATCGGCTTCGGCGGCGGGCACGGCTGTCTTGTTGGCGCGGTCGAGCAGGGCCGGTCACTTTCGTATATCGTCGAATGCCGATGTGAAAGGTGCCGGTCAGGATTGCAAGGGGTGTCCTCGGCGACCCGCGGCCAGGTTCCGCCAGACGATGCCTTTGAAAGGGATCCCTGCACATGAGCTCGACAGGTCGAGCAGGGGCGCATCGACTGCGCCGGCGCCTGCAGACCGAATTGGCCGTGTTGCGGCGTAGCCTCGCCATCCCGATCCTGCTGGTGACGCACGACCTGGAGGAGGCACTGGCGCTGGCCGACCGCATGGTGGTGATGCATCGCGGTCGCGGGTTCCGGCATCGTGCTGCATCGCCGGGGCCGAACCTCCGCCGGTGAACGCGAAAACCCCGTCCCGGCGCGCGTGGTGGACCTGCTGCCGATGGGGGGAGGAGGCGCGCGTCACGCTCGATGTCGGCGATGCCGCGGGCGGCACGCTTGGCTTCTCGATGCCGTTGCACGCGGCGCTGCGCAACGGCCTGGCGGCCGGGGAGGACTGCACCGTCTCTCTGCTGCGAGAGGCGATCCACATCATGTCCGCCGGCTGTCGGTGAAATCCCTGTCATCGGGGCGCTGTGGCCCCGGCCCAGGCGATGATGCGCCCTGCCGACATGGCGCCGGCCTGGCGCGAGACCTCCTGCCCGTCCGCGAACAGGGCGAGGGTCGGAATGCTGCGGATTGCCAATTCGCCCGCCAGGCCCGGCGCCTCCTCGGTCGAGACCTTGACCAGGCGTATCCGCGGCTCCAGGGCCGCCGCTGCCGCCTCGAAGGCCGGCGCCATGGCGCGGCAGGGGCCGCACCAGGACGCCCAGAAATCGACCAGCAGCGGGATGCCGCTGAGGCGCAGATGCCGGCGGAAGCGATCCTCCGACAGCGCCACCGGCTTGCCCGTGAAGAGGGGCGATTTGCAGGCGCCGCAACGTGGCGCCTCCCCCAGCCGCGCCTTCGGCACGCGATTGATCGCATCGCAATGCGGGCAGAGGATCTGCGTCGTCTCCGTCATGGTCGTGGCGTTGTTCTCCCCATGCTCTCCGCGCGGCTTTGGCGTGGCGCCGGTCCTGGTCGGGTCACGAGCCCTCGCCGCGGGCGCCTTCCTGCACAGGGGCCTTCATATGGGCGCGGATCGCCACCTCCCGTCGTCGCTGCACTTCCAGCGACGCCATCTGCAGGCTCACCTCGGCCGCGTGGCGCGTGGCCAGAACCGAGCGCGCCGGCGCCAGCAACATGTTCAACTCCATGCCGAAACCGGATTGCACCATCAGCATGGCGAGACGCTCGGGCAGCCCCGTGCTCGAGCCCTCCGCGCTGAGAAGCCCGCTCAACTGGCTGTCGGTCTCGAACAACAGGTTGGTGTTCCAGGCCAGGGGCACGAAGCCTGTCGCCTCGCACAGCGCGGGAATGACACCGGGCGACAGCATGTGCAGATGCTGCGGGTAGTTCACCCAGGGATTGGCCGTGAAGCCGCGCAACACCGACCCGGCATACATCGCGTTGGGCACGCTCACGAAGACCAGCCCCTCCGGCGCCAGCGCCTGTCGTGCCAGGCGAAGGGCCTGCACCAGCTTCGGATCATGCTCCAGCACATGGAGCGTGTAGATCAGGTCGACCGGTGTCTTCAGGCTGTTGAGGGCGGTGATGTTGTCGCCGGCTTCCAGGGTCATGTTGCCCTTGACGGTCCGGCCTTCCGCCACCGCATTGGCATTGATGTCGAAGCCACAGGCGGCGATGCCGCGCCGCGACATTTCCTGGACCAGCCCCCCATAGGCGCAACCCAGCTCGACGCTGTTGCGCGGCATTCGGCCCGCGAAATGCTGCGCGGCGGCCAGGATGCGGTCCGCATGGTAGCGGTTCTTGCCCGGCTCGTAGTCGGTCTCCACCGTGTAATAGATCGTGGAGCTCTGCTGGTAGGTGTTGAGATAGTAGGCTTCCAGCTCATCTGGCGGCGGCGCCTCGAAATACACGTAGCCGCTGGCGCGATCGGCTTGGGCGACCACCTCGCGGCCATTGAGGTGCATAGTGACCTTGCGGCCGAACTCGACCAGATCCTCCGCGTCGACGTTCAACGGCTTCACCTCGGCTGACATGTTGCGCCGCGCAAGCTAGCAGAGCCGTTGGTGCTCTGCCGGGCGGGCGCATCACTATCCTGTGCGAAGTCGCCGATCATTCTGGCAAACCATCGACAACTCGCGTTGAAGTGAGTGGGAAATGCCCTCTGTTATCACGAGTGGATCACGTCTACCGGCGCGGCGTGATTGCGTAACTCCCGGACGATGCTTGCCGGGGAAGGGCGCTGCCCGCTAGGTCACGCGACGTGACTGCAAGGTGTTTCGTCCCCCATGCGCCCCTCCGATCCCGGCCCCGCGCCCTTCGCCTCGATGGAGGAGGCACAGCGCCTGGCCCCCTTGATCCTCGCGCTGTATCGCGCGGGCCTGGATCGCGCGCCCGATGCGGTGGGCCTGGCGGGGCTGGTGGCGGCGCTGCGGCGGGGCATGGGGTGGGACCAGGCGGCCGCCGGCATCCTGGAGTCGACGGAATTCCGCCAGCATGCGCCGCAGGGTCTGCGCGACGAGCTGGCACGGCAGGCCGCCGCGGCCGGCGTCAGCCCCGCCGAAGCGCTGGTGCGGCGCGCCCGGCAGGCCGTGGCGGCGCAGGCACGGCCGCTCTTCGCCCAGCTTTTTCCGCAAGGCGCGAAGCTGGACGATGCCGCCGCCTATCGCCTCTGGATCGAGGCCTATGGCACGCTGTCCGGGCAGGACGAGCAGGCGATCCGCGCGCGGCTCGGGCAGGGGCCGCGCGTTTCCGTCTGCCTGACGCTGGGCGACGGACCGGTGCTGCCGGCGCTGCACAGCATTCGCGCCTTGCATGCGCAGATCCATGCGGACTGGCAGCTCTGCCTCGCCGTGCCGCCGGGGCGCGACGCGGCCCTGCAGGACGCACTGCGGCGCGCGGGGCTAGAGGCCGTGCAGCCGGTGGGCACGACGCTGGACCAGGCGATCGCGGCGGCGACGGGCGCGTTCCTGACCGTGCTGGACCCCGGCGACGCCCTGGCGCCGGAGGCACTGGCGGAACTCGCGCTGGCCCTGCGACAGGAACCCGATCTCGACATGGTCTTCGCCGATGAGGACAGTATCGGCGCCGGCGGCCTGCGCGCCGCGCCGCGCTTCAAGCCGGGCTGGAGCCCGGAGCCGCTGCGGGTGATGGATTCCGTGGGCCGCCCGGCCTTCCTGCGCCGGTCGCGCATGACCGCAACCGGCACGCCGCTGGAGATGATCCGCCAGGTGGCGCTCGGCCGGCCCGAAGCGGTGCGCCACATCCCCGCCGTGCTGCTGCACCGCGCCGCGCCGGCACCGCTGGAAACGCGCACCGTGCCCGCTGCGTTCACCGGCCCGGCGCCGCTGGTCTCCATCATCATCCCGACGCGCGATCGCGCCGACCTGCTCGGCCCCTGCATCGAGGGCATCCTGCACCGCACCGATCATCAGGCCCTGGAAATCCTGCTGGTCGATACCGGCAGCACGGAGGATGACGCGCTGGCCCTGCTGCGACGGCTGGAGGCCGAGCCGCGCATCCGCCTCCTGCACCGCCCCGGCCCCTTCAACTGGTCTGCCACCAACAACCAGGCGGTGACCGAGTCCAAGGGCGAGGTGTTGCTGTTCCTCAACAACGACACGCTGGTGACGCAGCCCGGCTGGCTCGGCGAACTGGCCGGGCAGGCCAGGCGGCCCGGCATCGGCGTCGTCGGCGCCCGGCTGCTCTACCCCGATGGCCGCTTGCAGCATGGTGGCGTGGCGCTGGGGCCGGAGGGCCGCGCGACGCATATCCAGCGCTTCGCCGCCGGCACCGACCCTGGCTATCTCAGCCAACTGGCCGTGGTCCGCGATGTCGGCGCTGTCACCGGCGCCTGCATGGCCATGTCGCGCGCGGCGTTCGACGCCCTGGGCGGTTTCGAGGCGGAGCACCTGACCCTCGAATGGTCCGACATCGAGATCTGCATCCGCGCCCGCGCCCATGGCTACCGCGTGCTGTACACGCCGCATGCGGAACTGCTGCACCTGGAATCCGCGACCCGCGCCGATGCCGGATCCGCCGAGCGCATCGCGCGCTTCCAGCGCGAGCAGGGCTGGGTGATGCAGCGCTGGCCGGCGGCGATGCGGCACGACCCCTTCCTCAATCCGAACCTATTGGCGACGGACGACGACATCGTCCTCGCCCCGGCGCCGCGTATGGCGCGGTCCTGGTGCGCGGGCGGTTAGTACGACGGCAGTGAATCGCGGTTCGCCGCCTGTGCCGGGGCGCCTGGCGCGGCTCCCGGCCATGCCGACCGCGTCGGCCCGCTTCGCCGCTGCCGCGCGGGCCTGCTGCTGCCTGGCGAGCGCAAGAGCATTGCGCCCATGGCCGCACCGGGGCGAACCACCCGCAGCCTGCCTCGCTGCCCGCGCAGCCAGGTCGCACCAGCACCACCCAGGGCACGACCCTTCCGTCCGCCTATCGCCTTCGGTATGACGGCATCGGATTCGGTCCTGAAGGCCTGAATCCAGGCGCCTGCCTTGTGCACATGCGTGGTATCCGTATCGAACACAATTCTCCGCCATGGCTCTCAGCGATCCCCACCAGAGACGAGACGTCCATTGACCCGCCTCCTCGGGCATCCCGCGCGCCTTGTCCCGATAGCCTTCCTGCTGACTATCCTGCTGGGCACGGGGTTGCTCATGCTGCCTCAGGCCAGCGCCTCCGGGGACACGACCGGATTTCTCGCTGCGCTTTTCACGGCCACCTCGGCCGTTTGCGTCACCGGCCTCGTCGTCGTGGACACCGCGGCCCACTGGTCGGGGTTCGGCCGAACGGTGATCCTGGTGCTGTTTCAGGTGGGCGGCTTCGGAATCATGAGTGGCGCCACACTGCTCGGGATGGTCGTCGCGCGGCGGCTGAGCCTCGGCACGCGATTGGTGGCGCAGGCGGAAACACGCAGCCTCGCGCTGGGCGACATCGGGGCCGTGCTCAGGCTGGTCCTTCTCACGACGATCACGGTCGAATCCGCCGTTGCCCTGGGCCTCGCGATCCGGTTGCGCCTCGCACTCGACATGCCCTGGACGGATGCCGCCTGGCACGGGCTCTTCCACGCCGTCTCGGCGTTCAACAATGCGGGCTTCTCGACCTTCTCGGACAGCCTTGTCGGCTTTGCGCGCGATCCAGTCATCCTCGGGCTGATCGCCGCCGCGGTCATCATCGGTGGCATCGGCTTCCCCGTCCTGTTCGACCTGAAGCGTGACCCCCGCCGGCCGTCCCGCTGGACCTTGCACACCAAGCTCACACTGCTCGGCACGGCGATCCTGCTTCCGACTGGCTTCCTCGTCGTGCTTCTCTACGAATGGACCAACCCTGCGACCCTTGCTGGCCTTCCGGTGTTCGACAGCGCGACGAACGCAATGTTCCACTCGGTCATGCTGCGGACCGCGGGCTTCAACGCCCTCGATGTAGGGCAGATGCGCGACGAGACGCTCGCGGTGAGCTACGCGTTGATGCTGATTGGCGGCGGCAGCGCCGGCACCGCGGGTGGCATCAAGGTGACCACCTTCATCCTGCTGGGCCTGGTTGTCTGGTCAGTTGCGCGTGGGGAGGCGGACACCACCGCCTTCGGCCGACGCGTCCCGCCGGAGGTCCAACGCCAGGCACTGAGCGTGGTGCTGCTCGCCGTGGGCCTCATCGGGCTGGCGACCCTGCTGCTGCTCAGCCTGACCGATTTCCATCTGCGCGACGTGATCTTCGAGGTCGTCTCGGCCTTCGCGACCGTCGGCCTCTCCACCGGGATCACGGCACAGCTGCCGCCGGTCGGACAACTCGTCATCATCGTGCTGATGTTCGTCGGCCGCGTCGGCACCATCACGGTCGCCACCGCGCTCGCCCTGCGCGGCCGGCAATCCCCCTTCCGCTATCCAGAGGAGCGCCCCATCGTTGGCTAGGCAACCATCCGACGACGCCGTCGTGGTTATCGGGCTCGGGCGCTTCGGCGGCGCTGTCGCCCAGTCCCTGGCCGAACTCGGCCACGAGGTGCTCGGCATCGATGAGAGCGCCGAGATCGTACAATCCTGGGCCCAACGGCTGACCCATGTCGTGCAGGCGGATACCACGGACAGCGAGACGCTGCGCCGACTCGGGGTGCAGGACTTCCCGCGCGCTGTGGTTGGGATCGGGACCGACATCGAGGCCAGCGTTCTCACGGTGCTTGCTCTGACCGAGCTCGGCATTGCGGATATCTGGGCCAAAGCGCTCGGCCCGAAGCACGGCCGTATCCTGGAGCGCACTGGTGCGCATCATGTCATTTATCCCGAGGCGGAAATGGGCCGGCGCGTGGCTCATCTCGTTGCGAGCAAGATGATCGACTTCATGGAACTCGATGACGGGGTAGCGATCGGCAAGACGCGCGTACCGGTGACCGAGGCAGGCAGGACGCTGGCCGAATGCGCCCTGCGCAAGCGCTACGGCGTCACCGTCGTTGGCGTGAAGCGGCCCGGACGCGAGTTCGTGCACGCAACGCCCGAGACCGTGCTGGAGGCAGGCGACCTGCTGGTGATCTCCGGCACGACGAGGCAGGTCGAGGCGTTCGCCGCGGTGACCTGAACCGGAGGCCGCGGCGGCCTTTACGTCCCCCTTACGGCCAGCGCCTCGCTTCCCAATCGCGCCCTTACGCGCCCTGCAACCACTATCCCTCCGAGTCGGGCCCTCATTGCCCGGCGAGGAGCACCCATGCTGGACATTCTTCTCCTGACCCTCGGCCTCGGCGCCTTTGCGCTGATGGCACTCCACGTCGCCGCCTGCGCCAGGGTCTGACGCCGCCATGCTGGACCTCATCCTCGGCAGCGCCGTCGCGGCGGGCCTGCTTGGCTATCTCCTGTGGGCGCTGCTGCGTCCGGAGGATCTGTGATGACCCTCATCGGCTGGGCGCAGATCGCCTTCGTCCTCGCCCTCGTCGTCACCACCGCCGTGCCGCTGGGCCGCTACACGGCGGCTGTGGCCGATGGGCGCCTTGGCTTCCTGCGGCCTGTCGAGGCCGGGCTGTACCGCGCGGCCGGCGTGGACCCGGCGCAGGGCATGGGCTGGCAGCGCTACGTGCTGGCCATGCTGGCGCTGAACGCGGCGGGGTTCCTGCTGCTCTATGCGCTGCTGCGCGCCCAGGCCTGGCTGCCGCTGAATCCGGCGGGCCTGCCCGGCCTCTCGCCCTGGCTCGCCTTCAACACCGCCATCAGCTTCGTCACCAACACCAACTGGCAGGCCTATAGCGGCGAGACGTCCATGTCCCACCTGTCGCAGATGGCCGGGCTGGCGGTGCAGAACTTTCTCTCGGCCGCGACGGGCATCGCGCTCGCGCTCGCGCTCACGCGCGCGCTGGCGGCGGGCGGCGTGCAGGCGCTGGGGAACTTCTGGGCGGACCTGGTACGCATCACGCTCTACCTGCTGCTGCCGCTGGCCTTGCTGCTGGGCCTGCTGCTGGTGGCGCAGGGCGTGCCGCAGACGCTCTCGGCCGGCGCCACCCTCGACGGCGGCGCGGTGCTGCCCCTCGGCCCCGCCGCCTTCCAGATCGCCATCAAGCAGCTCGGCACCAATGGCGGCGGCTTCTTCGGCGTGAACGCGGCGCATCCCTTCGAGAATCCAACGGCCATCACCAACCTGCTGCAGCTCTGGGCCATCCTCGCCATTCCCTTCGCGCTGACGCTGACCTTCGGCCGCATGGTGGGCGACATGCGGCAGGGCTGGGCGCTGTTCGCGGTGATGATGCTCTTCGTCGTCGCCGGCACGGCCATCACCTATGCCGCCGAGGCGGCGGGCAACCCGCTGCACATCCTGGCCGGCCTCGACCCTGCCGATGGCAACATGGAGGGCAAGGAGGTGCGGCACGGCATCGCGCTGTCCGCGCTCTGGGCGGTCGCCACCACCGGCGCCTCCAATGGCAGCGTGAACGCCATGCATGACAGCTTCACGCCGCTCGGCGGGCTGGTGCCGATGTTCCTGATCCAGCTGGGCGAGGTGCTGCCCGGCGGCGTCGGCTCGGGGCTGTATGGCATGCTGGTCTTCGTGCTGCTGGCGGTGTTCATCGCCGGGCTGATGGTGGGGCGCACGCCCGAATATCTCGGCAAGAAGATCCAGGCACGCGAGGTGAAGCTCGCCATGCTGGCGGTGCTCGTGGTGCCGGTCTGTGTGCTGGGCTTCAGCGCGGTGGCCGCGATGCTGCCTGTGGCACTCGCCAGCGTGCAGGATGCCGGGCCGCATGGGCTGTCCGAGATCCTCTACGCCTATTCCTCGGCCGCGGGGAACAACGGCTCGGCCTTCGCGGGTTTCGGGGCGGACACGCCCTACATGAACACCACGCTCGGCATCGCCATGCTGCTCGGCCGCTACGCCATCATCGTGCCGGTGCTGGCCATCGCGGGCAGCCTGGCGGGCAAGCCGCGCGCGCCCGCTTCCGCCGGCAGCTTTCCGACGCATGGGCCGCTCTTCGTCGGGCTGCTCTGCGGCGTGATCCTGATCCTGGGCGGGCTGCAATTCCTGCCCGCGCTCTTCCTCGGACCCATCGCGGAGCATTTCGCGCTGATGGCCGGCCAGACCTTCTGAGGCACCTGACATGAACACC
Organism: Falsiroseomonas oleicola; assembly: GCF_019029495.1. GTDB lineage: Bacteria > Pseudomonadota > Alphaproteobacteria > Acetobacterales > Acetobacteraceae > Falsiroseomonas > Falsiroseomonas oleicola. The sequence goes on along the minus strand of NZ_JAERQM010000003.1, from coordinate 100,232 downwards.
CTGACGGAAGCGCCCAGTCCTGAAGCAAGGGGCCGGCCGATCCTGGCCCGCGCCCTGCGCGACGCGGTGCTGAAGCTCAACCCCGCGCATCTCATCCGCAACCCGGTGATCTTCGTGACGGAGGTGGTCTCCATCCTCGTCACGCTGCTCGCCATCCTCGCGGCCTGGCGTGGCGAGGCCTGGGGCTTCCAGGCCGGCATCGCCGCCTGGCTGTGGCTCACCGTGCTGTTCGCCACCTTTGCCGAGGCCATCGCCGAGGGCCGTGGCCGGGCGCGCGCCGAAAGCCTGCGCCGGTCGCGCGGCGAGGCGCGTGCCAAGCTGCTGGCGCGCGCGGGCGACCGCACCCAGTGGCAGGACCGCTCGGCGGCCGAGCTTCGCGAGGGCGACCTCATCCTCGTCGAGGCCGGCGACCTCATCCCCGCCGATGGCGAGGCCATCGAAGGCATCGCCAGCGTGAACGAGGCCGCCGTCACCGGCGAAAGTGCGCCCGTCATCCGCGAATCCGGTGGCGACCGCAGCGCGGTCACGGGCGGCACCACGCTGGTCTCGGACTGGCTGGTGGTGCGCGTCACCGCCGCCCCCGGCAACAGCTTCATGGACCGGATGATCGCGCTGGTGGAAGGCGCCTCCCGCCAGAAGACGCCGAACGAGATCGCGCTCGACATCCTGCTGGCCGGCATGACGATCGTGTTCCTGATCGCGGTCGCGACCATCGTCGGCCTGGCCAGCTTCCACGCCACGTCGCCCTCCGTGCCGGTTCTGGCCGCGCTGCTGGTCACGCTGATCCCGACCACCATCGGCGGGCTGCTCTCGGCCATCGGCATTGCGGGCATGGACCGGCTGGTGCGCTTCAACGTGGTGGCCACCTCCGGCCGCGCGGTGGAGGCGGCGGGCGATGTGGATGTGCTGCTGCTGGACAAGACCGGCACCATCACGCTGGGCAACCGCCAGGCCGCCAGCTTCATCCCGGCCCCCGGCGTGACCGAGCGCGACCTGGCGGAGGCGGCCGTCCTGGCCTCGCTGGCCGACGAGACGCCGGAGGGCCGCTCCATCCTGGTTCTGGCACGCGATAGGCACGGCGTGGCGGCGGAGGCGGTGCCGGACGGCGCCACCATCATCCCCTTCACCGCGCAGACCCGCGTCTCGGGCCTCGACCTGCCCGGGCGCGGCAGCTTCCGCAAGGCGGCGGCCGACCGCATGGCGGCCGAGACCCCGCCCACCCTGGCCGAAGCCGTGGCCCGCATCGCCCGCGCCGGCGCCACGCCGCTGGTGGTGGCGCGCGACGGCCAGGTGCTGGGCGCCATCGCGCTGAAGGACATCATCAAGCCGGGCATCCGCGCGCGGTTCGATGCGCTGCGACGCATGGGCATCCGCACCGTCATGGTCACCGGCGACAATCGGCTGACCGCTGCCGCCATCGCCGCCGAGGCGGGCGTGGACGACTTCCTGGCCGAGGCCACGCCGGAGGACAAGCTCGGCTACATCCGCCGCGCCCAGGCCGAGGGCCGCCTGGTCGCCATGGCCGGCGACGGCACCAACGATGCGCCGGCGCTGGCCCAGGCGGATGTGGGCCTCGCCATGCAGACCGGCACCCAGGCGGCGCGCGAGGCCGGCAACATGGTGGACCTCGACAGCGACCCCACGAAGCTGATCGAGGTGGTGGAGATCGGCAAGCAGCTGCTCATCACCCGCGGCGCGCTGACCACCTTCTCCATCGCCAACGACGTGGCGAAGTACTTCGCCATCCTGCCCGCCATCTTCGTCGCGCAGTATCCGGGGCTGGCGGCGCTGAACGTGATGGGCCTCACCAGCCCTGAATCCGCCATCCTCTCTGCCGTCATCTTCAACGCGCTGATCATCGTGGCGCTGGTGCCGTTGGCGCTGCGCGGCGTGGGCCGATCCGGGCTGGGCGCCGCGGCGCTGCTGCGGCGGAACCTGCTGGTCTACGGGCTGGGGGGGCTGGTGGTGCCCTTTCTCGGCATCAAGGCCATCGACCTGTGTCTCACCTTGCTGGGGATCGTCTGAACCATGTGGAACCTGCTTCGTCCCGCCCTGGTGATGCTGGGCGGCTTCACCCTGCTGCTCGGGCTGATCGTGCCCTTGGGCTTCACCGGCGTCGCGCAGGCGCTGTTTCCGCAGGCGGCCAATGGCAGCCTGATCGTCCAGGAGGGGCGCGTGGTCGGCTCCGACCTCATCGCCCGGCGCATGGAAGGGCCCGCATGGTTCCAGCCACGCGCCTCCGGCAGCGACACGGGCGCCGCACCCAGCAACCTCGGCCCCACCAGCGCCGCGCTGCTGGAGGCGGTGCGTGCGCGGGCGGAGGGGCAACGCGATGTGCCGGCGGATGCCGCCACGGCCTCGGGCTCCGGCCTCGACCCGCATGTCAGCCCGGCGAACGCCGCGCGGCAGGCCGCATGGGTCGCCGAGGCGCGCGGCCTGCCGCGTGCGCAGGTGGAGGCGCTGGTGGACCGCCACACGGAAGGTCGCCTGCTGGGCTTCCTGGGTGAACCGCGCGTGAACGTGCTGCGCCTGAACCTCGCCTTGGGTGCGCCGTGACGGCCCGCTAGAACGGCTTCATGAGCAACCCCCGCGACCCGGACCGCCCGGACCCCGACGCGCTGCTGGCCCTGGCCGCGCGGGAGGGGCGCGGGCGCCTCAAGGTGTTCCTCGGCGCCGCACCCGGCGTGGGCAAGACGCACGAAATGCTGGCCGAGGCCCGCCGCCGCCAGGCCGGCGGTGCCGATGTGCTGGCCGGCATCATCGAGACCCATGGTCGCGCCGAGACCATCGCCCAGATCGGCGACCTGCCCATCCTGCCCCGCGCCCGGCTGGACCATCGCGGCCAGGTGCTGGCGGAGTTCGACCTCGACGCCGCGCTGGCCCGCCGCCCGCAGATCCTGCTGCTGGACGAACTCGCCCACAGCAACGCCCCCGGCAGCCGCCACCCCAAGCGCTGGCAGGATGTGGAGGAGCTGCGCGACGCCGGCATCGAGGTCTGGACCACGATGAACGTCCAGCACCTGGAAAGCCTGTCGGACGCCGTGGCGCGCATCGCCGGCGTCCGCGTGGCGGAGACGGTGCCCGACGCCGTGCTGGCCGGCGCCGACGCGGTGGAGCTCATCGACATCCCGCCCGCCGAACTGCTGGAGCGCATGCGCCAGGGCAAGATCTACCAGCCCGACCAGGCGGCGCGCGCCATGCGCGGCTTCTTCCGGGAGGGCAACCTGGCCGCCCTGCGCGAGATGGCGCTGCGCCGCACCGCCGAGCGCGTGGATGCCGACGTCACCGGCTACATGCGCGCCAATGCCATCGCCGGGCCATGGCCGGCCGGGGACCGCGTGCTGGCCCTGGTCGGCGCCGATGCCTCGGCCGAGACGGTGGTGCGCCAGGGCCGCCGCATCGCCGATGCGCTGCGCGCGCCGCTGGTGGTGCTGCATGTGGAACGGCCGGGCATGGTGGATGCGACCGACCCCGCGCCGATGCTGCGCCTGGCCGAGGAGCTGGGCGCCGAGGTGGAGACCGTGGTGGCGACCGACCTGCCCGCCACCATCCTGGCCCAGGCGCGGGCGCGCAACGCCTCGCACATCGTCATCGGGCGGGGGCAGCCGGGTTTCTGGCGGCGCTGGCTGGGGCGGACGCTTTCGGCAACGCTCGCGCGGCGCGCCACCGACTTCACGCTGCACATCGTGCCAGGGCCGGCCGGCAAAGGGCGCGCGGTGCCCGCCGCCCCGGGCGCGCTGCCGCCCTGGCTGGGATGGCTGGCGGTTCCGTGCGCCATCGCCCTGGTGGTCACGCTGGGGCATGCCGCGGAGGGGCTGTTGCCCGAGCGCACGCTGGGCATGGTGTTTCTCGCCGTGGTCGTGGCGCTGGCGGCGCTGCTGGGGCCGTGGCACGCGGCGGCGGGGGCCTTGCTGGGCTTCCTCGCCTGGAATTTCTTCTTCCTGGAGCCACGCTACACGCTGGAGCTCATCGACGGTGCGGACCTCGTGGGCCTCGGCGCCTTCGCTGCGGTGGCGCTTCTGCTGGCCGGCACGACGGGTCGGCTGGGGCGCTCGGTGCGCACGGCGCGGGCGCGCATGCTGGCGCTGCGCCGGCTGGTGGAGTTCAGCCGTCGCCTGGGCGGGCCGGGCGGTCTGCCGGACCTGCTGCCCGCCGTGGCGGAGGAAGCCACGCGGGTGGCCGGCGCGCCCAGCGCGGTGGTGATGCCGCTGGAGCCATTGCTGCCGGGCGCCGCGCCGGAGCCCGTGGTGCGGGCCGCCATGCCGGTGACGATGGAACTGGACGAGACGGCGATGGCCGCCGCGCGCTGGGCGCTGGCGCAGGGGCGCCCCGCGGGCCGCGACACGGACACCCTGCCCACGGCCCCCTGGCAGTTCCGCCCCATGCGCACCGCGCGTGGCGTGGTGGGCCTGGTGGGCGTGAAGCTTGGTGACCGGGCGGAGCCCCTGGCAGGCGAGACGGACAAGGCCCTGACGGCCCTGCTGGACCAGGCGGCGGTCGCCATCGAACGCGCGCAGCTGATGGAACGCGAGGCCCGCGGCGCCGCCCGCGCCGAGACCGAGCAACTGCGCACGGCGCTGCTGACCTCCCTCGGCCATGATCTCCGCACGCCCTTGACCTCCATCCGCGGCGCACTCGGCACGCTGCGGGCCTCGGGTGACGCGCTGCCCGCGGAGACCCGCGCCGACCTTCTGCTGGCGGCAGAGGAGGAAGCGGTGCGGCTGTCGCGCTACCTGTCGAACATCCTCGACATGGTGCGGATCGAGCATGGCCAGGTGACGCCGCGGCGCGAGGCGGTGGACATCGCGGAGGCGCTGGAGGTGGCCGTGGGGCGGGCGCGGCGCGCGACGGGGCGCGAGATCGGCGTCCTGGTGGCGGAACGCCTCCCCGAGCCCCGGCTGGACCCGGCGCTGCTGGACCAGATCCTGGGCAATGTCCTGGACAACGCGCTGAAGTTCTCGGAAGGGCCGGTGCGCGTCGCGGCGCGGCGGGACGGGCACGAGGTCGCCATTGCGGTGGAGGATGATGGGATGGGCATTGCCACCGAGGACCTGCACCGCGTCTTCGACCCCTTCTTCCGGGTGACGCGCACCGATCGCGTGGCCGCCGGGACCGGGCTGGGCCTCGCCATCTGCCGCGGCCTGGCGCAGGCCATGGGCGGGCGGATGGCGGCGGAAAGCCCCATTCACCCCGCGGGCGGCGGCACGCGCATCACGCTGCGTTTTCCGGCATGACCGGGCGGGATACTGGACGGGATACTGGGCGCATTCTCGTCGTGGATGACGAGCCGCAGATCCATCGCTTCCTCAAGCCGGCGCTGGAGGCCGCCGGCCTCGCGGTGCTGCGCGCCGACACGGCGGCCGAGGCGCTGCGCCTGGCCGCGACCCAGGCGCCGGACCTCATCCTGCTGGATCTCGGCCTGCCCGACATGGATGGACAGGAGGCATTGGTCCGGCTGCGCGCCTTCAGCGCCGTGCCGGTCATCATCGTCTCCGCCCGCGCGCGTGAGGCGGAGAAGGTGCAGGCGCTGGATGCCGGCGCCGATGACTATGTGGAAAAGCCCTTTGCCCTGGCCGAGCTGCTGGCCCGCATCCGGGCCGCGCTGCGGCGCGTGGCGCCACCCGGGACGAAGCAGGAGACCGTGCGGCGCTTCGGGCCGCTGGAGGTCGATCTGGCGCGCCGCACCGCGCGCCTCGATGGGCATGACCCGTTGCGCCTGACGCCGCGCGAATGGGCGTTGCTGGCGGCACTGGCACGGGCGGGGGATGGCCGCGTCGTGACCCAGCGCCACCTGCTGGCCACCGTCTGGGGCGCGGCCCATCTGGAGGACACGCAATATCTGCGCGTCTACGTCGCGCAGCTGCGCCAGAAGCTGGGGGATGCCGCGTCGCTCATCCGCACGGAGCCGGGCGTGGGGTATCGGTTTGGCGATGCGCTGTGACGTCGTTCGAGAACGGCACTCCCCCTCCTCGCGAGAGACAGTCTGGAATCACGCCGAGAGCCGCATCGATCTGATTCGGTGATGAGGCGGATGGAAGGGGCGGAGGGATGCGTGGGGCGGATCGACGTCAGCCCTCCCCGGACCTCATCACAGGCCACGCCGCCAAAAGGTCAGCAAGGCCGCCAATCCCGAAGCGAATTTCCGCAGCCTGCTAGCGCCGCTTCGCGCGCCCCAGACGCATCAACAGTTCTTCCCAGCGCGGCATCAGCGTTGCCGGGCTGTAGAGCCGCGCCTGGCGCAGGCCGGTATCGCCGAGCTGCGCGAGAAAGCCCTCGCGCGCCGGCAATTCGGAAAATTGCGCGATCAGCTCGGCCATGGCTTCCGCGCTGTAGGGGTCGAAATATTCCGCACCCGCGCCATAGACCCAGCGATGCACCGGGATGTCGGAGGCGATGACGGGCGTGCCGCAGGCCATGGATTCGACGCCCGAATAATCGAAGCCCTCCGCCCGGCTCGGGCTGACCACGCAATGCGCCGCGGAATACAGCCGGCGCAGCTCCGGCAACGGCACGGCCGAGAGGTGATGCGCCGCGCCACGCTTCACCAGCGCCTTCAGCGCCGCCATCTCCGCCTCCGAGCGCCAGCCGGGATTGGCGACGACGACCAGCCGCATCGGCACCTGGCTCATCTGCTGCGCCATCTCGAAGGCCTCGAACAGCTTCATGTAGTTCTTGCGCGGCTCCAGCGTGGAGACCGCCATCACCAGCCGCGTGCCTTCCGCCGGCGGGGCTGTGGCGCCGGTCTTGGGGCTCGCACGCCGCGCCAGGATCTCCTGCACCATCGGCCAGGAGATCGGCTCCGGCCGGAAGTCGGAGGAGAGCAGCGCAGGGATGGTGAGGATGCGCGGCTCGGCTTCCGGGAACAGTTTCAGCACATCCTCCCGCACCGGCTCCGAATCACAGACGAAGGTGGCGCCGGCGGCGATGTTGCGGGCCATCATCCGGCCGTGGGAGGTGGCATGCGGCCAGGGATCGCCGATGGTGTGCGGGCTGGTCAGCGGCAGCGCATCGTAATAGCGCACGACCATCTGGGTGCTGGCCGGAACCTGGTAGGGCGAGACGCTGGCGGCGAAAAACAGGTCCCAGCCCTTGCTGTCCAGCTTCTTCGCGAAGGGTTTTGGCAGCATCGCCAGATGCCGCGCATTCTCATGCCCCAGCTCTGTGGCGAAGAACTGCGCCTTGCCGATGATGCCGCGGCGGTCGGGCGGCAGGGTTTTGTCGAACAGCTTGGTCCAGAGGTAGTCCTCGAACATCTCGCGATCGATCGGCCGGTCCAGCATCTCCGGCCGGTGCGCGGTGACCAGGGCGGAGAAGGGATACAGCACCCGGTCCCGCAGCCGCCCCGGCAGCAGGCGCATCAGCAGGGGCAGCGGGTGCCGGCGGCTGTCCTGGGCGATGATCATCCGCGTCTGCTGCATCACGTTTTCGTAGGCAGAGCGCGGCGCCTTCTCGCGTGGCGCGCGGTGATGGATGCCGGAAGCCAGGCCCGCCAGGGCACGGAACGGCATCTCCGTGAAATGCGCGAAAAGCAGCCGCAATTCCTGAGGGATACCGGCGAATCCCTCATAGCAGTTGCGCAGATCCACGAGCATCGAAGGGGAGGCATCCGGGCCCCGGCTATCCATCGCACCATCCACAACCAAGCCGCCTCCGACTGTCCGGGGGCGCGTGGCCTGCCTTAGGCCAAGCGGACCCGGCGGCAAAGACCTCTGGCGGTTCGCTCATGAAGAACCTATCAGTCGAACAAGTCGCTCGTCGGGACGATAAAGAGGTCATCAGTGTTGAGTGAATCTCGGAAAAGTGAAGTGCATACGCGGAATGACGGAAACTTTCGTCTGATGCAACCGCGGAAGTCACTTCCCTTTACCGGGGAACGCATGACGAGTTCCGTTCAAGGCCAGATCGAATTCGAGCACCTGCATCGGTATTGTATCGCGCGCGATCTTTGCGACGGGCTGGATGTTCTGGATGTGGCCTCTGGCGAGGGGTATGGCGCGGCGATCCTGGCCGGGCTGGCGCGCAGCGTCGTCGGTGTCGAGATCGATGCGGCCTCGGTCGATCACGCCCAGGCGCAATATGGCAGTGACCGCCTGCGCTTCCTGTGCGGTGACGCCCAGGCGCTGCCCCTGCAGGACGCCAGCATCGACCTCGTGGTGTCCTTCGAGACCTTGGAGCATCTGCCCGACCAGGCCCGCTTCCTGGCCGAGGTGCGTCGGGTGCTGCGGCCCGGCGGGGTGTTCCTGGTCAGCACGCCGGAGCGTGCGGTCTATTCCGCTGCCGGCAGCGATCCCAACCCCTATCATGTGCTGGAATTGACGGAGGCCGAGTTCGGCGCCCTGCTGGCGCGCCATTTCGCGGCCCGCCAGGTGCTGCGCCAGCGCCCGGTGCTGGGCTCGGTCGTCGCCGCGGACGACAGCGCGTCCTGGCGCAGCTATGAGCGGCGCTCGGACGAGGTGATCGAGGCCACCGGCGGCCTGGCACGGCCGCATTACCTGCTGGGAATCGCCAGCGACGGCGCGCTGCCGGCCCTGGCCTCCTCCGCCTATCTCGACCGCCGCCGCGTGCATGACGTGATGGAGGCGACAAGCCAACTGCCCCGGCTTCAGGCGCTGCTGGAAACCATGATCGCCGAGCGCGACGCGGCGCGCGCCGAGGCCGCCCAGTTGCGGGAGGCGCTGGAGGTGCTGCGGCCGGAGGCGCGCAGCGCCCAGGCGCAGGCCCAGCAAGGTGCCGCCGAGATCCAGGCGCTGACGGCGGCGCTGGCCGCAGAGCGCCGGCAGCGTGAGGCGGCGGAGGCCCAGCAACGCCGCACGCTGCTGGAACGGGATGAAGCCCGCCGGGGTGGCGCCGCGGCGCTGGAGGCGGCGATCCGCCAGCAACGCGACGGCGCCCGCAGCGAACTCGCCCGTCACCAGGCGGAAGCCCATGCCCGGCTGCATGCGGTGCAGCAGGCGCGCGAGCGGGCGGAGGCGCATGAGGCGCATCTGCTGTCGCTGCTGCACGGGATCCATACCAGCACCGGCTGGCGCGCCCTTGGCCCGCTGCGCTGGTTCGGCCGGCGCCACCCGACAGCCGCCAGATGGATGAGCCGCGGCGTGAAGGTGGCCTGGTGGACCGCCACGCTGCAGATCGGCCATCGCTACCAGCAATGGCGCCAGAATCAGGCGCGGCTGCGCCTGACGGCGCCGGAACCCGTGCCGGTCACCGCGCCCGCCACCTTGGTCGAGGCCCCGCCGGCGGCGCCCTGGGCGGAAGTGCGGTCGGCGCCCGCGCAAATCGTCACACCCAGCATGTCGCTGACGCCGCCGCCCGCGCCGCCGCGCCGCGACCTGCGCGCGGCCTTCCTCGGGATGCATGGCGACCTGCCCATCGTCTTCCCGGCGGTCGACGCGCCGGCCGTGTCGATCATCATCCCCGCCTATCGCGGCCTCGACGATCTGCGCGCCTGCCTGCAATCCCTGGTCGCGACGCGGGAGGCTGGGCCGAGCTTCGAGGTGGTGGTGGTCGATGACGACCCGGCCAATCCCGTGCTGCCCGAGATTCCGGAAAGCCCCGGCCTGCTGCGCCTGGCCAATACCGAAAACCTCGGCTTCCTGCACAGTTGCAATCGCGGCGCGGCGCTGGCGCGCGGGCGGCACCTGTGTTTCCTGAACAGCGACACGCTGGTGCAGTCCGGCTGGCTGGCGGCGCTGGTGGAGGTGGCGGAGACGGTGCCGCGCGCCGGCCTGGTCGGCGGCATGCTGCTGAACCGCGATGGCACCATCCAGGATGCCGGCTGGCGCATCCTGGGCAATGGCTGGGGCCATCCGATCGGCCGCGATGCCAGCGCGGAGGATGGCGCCTATACCTATCGACGGCCCGTCGACTGCGTCACCGGCGCCTGCTTCCTGCTGTCGCGCGCGGTGTTCGACGCGCTGGAAGGCTTCGACGCCCATTACGCGCCGGCCTTCTACGAGGAATTCGACCTGGCATTCCGCGCCCGCGCGATGGGTCTTTCCGTGATCTATGAGCCGCGCTGCCGCGTCGTGCATCTCGGCAGCGCCTCCTACGGCGCGGAGGCGCGGGACCGGCTCTCGGCCGCCAACCATGCCAAGTTCACCGCGCGCTTCGCGGAGGTGCTGCGCAAGCACCCCTGGGATCGCGGCGACGAATTCGAACTGCGCCACGCGGCCGGCGAAGGCCCGCTGCTGCTGGTGGCGGACAATTCCGTGCCGCGGCCGGATCGCCATGCCGGCGACGTGACGATATTCCGCTATCTGGAGCTGATGGCCACCGCCGGCTGGCGCGTGGTCTTCGCGCCGATGGACGGCCTGGCCGAGGGGCCGGCCGCCGAGGCGCTGGAGACGCGCGGGATCGAACTGGTCCGCGCGCCGCAGACGGCGGAGGATTGGCTGGCCGCGCATGGCCGGCACCTGGACGCCGTCTGGCTGGCGCGGCCCGAAGTGGCGCAGCGGCTGATCGGTCCGGTGCGGGCGCATGGCACGGCGATGCTCGCCTACTACACCCACGACCTGCACCACCAGCGCATGCGGCGCGAGGCGGAGCTGCGCGACGACGCTGTGCTGCACGCCGAGGCGGACCGCATGGAGGCGATCGAGACCGCGATCTTCCGCGAGGTCGATCGCGTGACCACCCCGAGCGAGGCGGAGGCCGCGATCATCCGCGCCCTGGTGCCGGGCCGCGAGGTCGTGGCGATCCCGCCCTATTTCTTCGAGGATGGCGAGATCCGCGCGCATGACCCTGCGCATTTCGCCGGGCTCCGCGACGTCGTCTTCGTCGGTGGCTTTCCCCATACCCCGAATGTCGATGCCGCCCTGCTGCTGGCCAATGAGATCATGCCGCAGATCTGGCAGGAGGAGCCGGAGGCGCGACTGGTGCTGGTCGGCTACGCCCCGCCGCCGGAGGTGCTGTCGCTGGCCGGTCCCCGCGTGTTGGTCACCGGCCAGGTGCCGCTGGTGGAGCCCTATCTGGCAGCGGCGCGGCTGAACCTCGCCGCGCTGCGCTACGGCGCCGGGGTGAAGGGCAAGGTCGTGCAGGCGCTGCAGAACGGCGTGCCGGTGGTGACCACCGCCGTCGGCGCGGAGGGGATCGACCTGGAGGCCGGGCGCGACGCGCTGGTGGAACAGACGTCCACCGGCCTCGCCGCCGCGGCGCTCGCCCTGTTCCGCGATCCGGAACGCTGTGCCGCGCTGTCGGAAGCCGGCGCCGCGCTGGTGCGCCGCCGTTTCTCCCGCAGCGCGGGTCGGCGGGCGGCCGCCGCCGTCTTCGACACGCGGCGCTGCCCCGTCTGTGGGTCCGCGCGCCTGACGCCGGTCGAGGAGGCGGGGCTGCGCGAGTCGATCCGCTGCCATTCCTGCTACGCCCTGGGCCGCAGCCAGGCGGTGGCGCAGGTGTTGCTTCAGCGCTTCGGCCAATCCGCCGAGCAGACGCTGGTGGAGCTTCTGCGCAGGGCGCCGGAACTGCGGGTGCATGAGCTGGGCTTCGTCGGCGGCATCGCCGAGGTGATGCGCGGCTGGCACGGCTATTCCAGTTCCGAGTACTTCGACGATGTGCCGCTGGGCGAACCCGGCCCGCAGGGCGTGCGCTGCGAGGATGTGACGCGGCTGACCTATGACCCGGAAAGCTTCGACGTGGTGCTGAGCCAGGATGTGATGGAGCATGTGCCGGATCCGCGGCGGGGCTTCGCCGAGACCTTCCGCGTGCTGCGGCCCGGCGGCGCCCATATCTTCACCGTGCCGCAGGACCGTGACCTGCGGCACAGCGTGACCCGCGCGCGGCTGGGACCCAACGGCGTCGAGCATCTGCTGCCGGCCACCTATCACGGCGACCCGGTGCGGGATGAGGGCGCGCTGGTCTTCACGGATTATGGCCTCGATCTGCCCGGGATCGTCGAGTCGGCCGGCTTCGTGTTGCAGGAGCACGAGGTATGGATCCCGGGCGCCGCTGCGGCGTTACGGGTTTTCGAGGCGGTGAAGCCGCCATTTCCCGGTTCCCCGGGGGCAAGGACCGTCGATTGAGCCTGATCCAACGCGCCTGGGGCCTGTTGCCGCGCCGTCTGCGGCGGGAGGCGCTTTTCAGTCTGATGGCGCTGCGGGCCCCGGCCGTCGCCCAGCCCGCGCCCAGTGGCGAGGGGCCGTTGACCCATGCCGGCTATTTCAGCGCGATGAGCGGCCTTGGCACCGCCGCGCGGCGCTTGCAATCCGGACTGGTCGCGCGGGGGCTGGATGCGTCACCCGCCGATCTGACCCTGGCGCTGCGACAGGGCCCGGTGCAGGGGGTGGCTGTGGCATCGCCCGATGTCGCACCGGGGCCGGGGACGCTTCTGGTGCATGTGAATGGCCCGATGCTGCCCTGGGCGCTGGCCGTGCTTGGCCGCCAGGCGGTGGCGGGAAAGCGCGTGATTGCCGTATGGAACTGGGAACTGCCTGTGCTGCCGGCGGATTGGCAGCGCGGCTTCGCCTGCTGCCATGAGATCTGGGCCGCGTCGCGCTTCACCGCCGCGGCCTTTGGCGACCGCGTGCCGGTTCGGGTGGTGCCCTATCCGGTGCAGCCGGTGGCGCCACGGGCCATGGACCGCGCCGCCTTCGGCCTGCCGGCGGAGGCCTTCATCGCCCTGCAGATCTTCGACGCCGCCTCCTCCATCGCACGCAAGAATCCGGCGGCGAGCATCGCCGCGCATTGGGCGGCCTTCGGTGACGATCCGAACCACCTGCTGGTGCTGAAGGTTCACAACACCGCCCGCGCCGGAGAGGCCTGGCACGAGGTGGCGCAGATGGCCGCCACACGGCCCAATGTGCGCGTGCTGGATGCCCCGATGGCGGAGGGCGAGCTTTCCGCGCTGATCCTGGCCTGCGACGTGCTGCTGTCGCTGCACCGGGCGGAAGGCTTTGGCTTCACCATGGCCGAGGCGCTGGCGCTGGGCCGGCCGGTGGTCGCCACGGCCTGGTCCGGCAACCTGGACTTCATGGATGCGCCGGGCGCCCACCAGGTGCCTTGCCGTCTTGTGCCCGCCGCCGACCTGCAGGCCACCTACGACATTCCGGGCGCGAACTGGGCCGAGCCCGATATCGGCATGGCCGCGCGGCTGCTGCGGGATATCGCCGCGGACCCGGCGCTGCGCCGCCCACCGCCACAGGACTTCCCACCTCCCGACTACCGGGCGCTGCTGCCGGGGCACTCGCGCCATGCGAGGCGCGCCGACCACTGAGCGTGATGACAGAAGGCGCGACAGCAGTCCTCGTGGCGGCGTCCCGTCGCCCCAGGCGATCCCAATGCATCCACGTGCGCCCTGGCGCGTTGCAGCCGTTGAGATTGCAGACCACCCGTTTCGAGACCTGGCCTGTTTGGCCGTGGAGATCCATGCGATGACGAAAACTGCCTTGGTCACCGGAATAACCGGCCAGGATGGCGCGTATCTGGCTCGCCTGTTGCTTTCCAAGGGCTATCGGGTTGTCGGCACATTCCGCAGGTCGTCGTCATCGAATGATGGCAGGCTCCGCGAGCTCGGCATCGAGAATCAGGTGGGGCGGGTCGATCTCGACCTGTACGAGCTGACCAACATCCTTCGCGCCATCGATAGCGTGAAGCCGGACGAAATCTACAATCTTGCCGCGCAGAGCTTCGTCGGCCTGTCATTCGAGCAGCCGATCTACACGGCGGAGATCGACGCCCTGGGCCCGGCACGGCTGCTGGAGGCCGTGCGCAAGGCCGGCAATGGCATGCGCTTCTACCAGGCCAGCACCTCCGAGATGTTCGGCAAGGTGCAGGCGGTTCCGCAAACCGAGGGCACGCCCTTCTATCCGCGCAGCCCCTATGGCGTGGCGAAGCTCTATGCCCATTGGCTGACGGTGAACTATCGCGAGAGCTACGGCATGCATGCCAGCAGCGGCATCCTTTTCAATCATGAGTCGCCGTTGCGCGGCATCGACTTCGTCACACGGAAAATCACCTACAGCCTGGCGCTTCTGAAGCATGGTGGGCTGGATGTGCTGCGCCTCGGCAACCTCGATGCAAAACGGGACTGGGGCTATGCGGATGACTATGTGCGCGGCATGTGGCTGATGCTGCAGCAGGAAAAGCCGGATGATTTCGTGCTGGCGACGGGGCAGGCCCGCACGGTGCGTGAATTCGTCGAATGCGCTGCGGAGCCGCTTGGCTTCGACATGGCATGGGAAGGGGCGGGACAGGCCGAGATCGGCCGTGACCGCCGCACAGGTCGGACCATTGTCGAGGTGGACCCGGCCTTCTACCGGCCAGCCGAGGTCGACCTGCTGATCGGCTCCGCCGACAAGGCGAAGCGCGTCCTGGGCTGGGAGCCGGAGACCAGCTTCGCCGCGATGGTCGCCTTGATGGCGGAGGCCGATGAGCGGCGGGTGGTTGACGGGCGCGCGCCGATCTAGCCCGCGCAGGACCCACAGCGGGACCGGCACGCCATACTGGCGTGGGCTGGCCTTGTCGTTGTCTCGGCCATGCGGGTCGGGATGGCGGCCGCCCGCCGGCGTGCCGGTCGCTCAGCCGCGCAGCACCCGCGACAGGTTCATCAGGATGGTGGCCGTGGCACCCCAGATCAGGTGGTCCGCATGCGGCCAGACCCAGTAGTCCCGCATCCGGCCGCGCCATTCGGTGCTGCGGCGGCTGGGTGCGGCGGGGTCGAACAGCAGGGCCAGCGGCAGTTCGAACACCGCCTGCACTTCCGAAGGGTCCGGCGTCAGCGGCACCGGCGGATCGAGGAAGGCGACCACCGGCGTCACCCGGTAGCCGGTGCCGGTCATGTGGTCGGGCAGGGTGGCGGCGATCACCGGCAGGCGTGGGTCCAGCCCCACCTCCTCCGCCGCTTCGCGCAGGGCCGCCTGTTCCGCGGTCTCGCCCTGTTCCATCCGGCCGCCGGGAAAGGCGACCTGGCCTGCATGGGCACTGAGTCTGGCCGAGCGCAGCGTCAGCAGCACCCCCGGCCCTTCGGCATGCCAGATGATGGGCACCAGCACGGCGGCCGGTACCGGGCCGCCCGGGCGGGCGCCCCAGTTCTCCTCATCGTCGAAGGCGGTGGCGCCGATTCGGGACAGCGCTTCGGCATCGGACAGGCGGGCCGCGATCTCCTGTCGGCTCGGCAGCAACAGCGTCATGGCAGGCCGTTTCAGGCCAGGTTCGGCGCGTCGTCGATCGGGAAGAAAACGCCCTGCGACCAGACGCCGAGCACGTCGCGCCCTTCGATCCGTTCCGGCTCCGCCAGCGCCACCAGCTCGTAGAAGACGGCGCGGTTGATGCGCGCCTCCAGGCCCGGACGCACGGTGATATAGGGGCGGGGCTCGCGGGTGCGGGGGTCGATGGCGACGCGGATGGGGTGGTCGGCGTCGGCGGTCACCATCTCATCGAGATTGGTGCGGAAGGTCAGACACTGGCGCGGCTCGGCGGCGGGAGCATCGGTGGGAAGGAAGGGATCGGCGCAGCTTCGCCACCACATCTCCACCGCGACGAAGGGTGCGTCCTCCACCTCGATCCGGCCGCGTTCGACCGGGGTCTCCAGCCAGAAACTGCCATCGGCTTCCCGCTTCAGGACGGAGGCGAACAGGCAGACCAGCTCCTTCCGGCCGATCGGGCTGCCCTTGTAGTGCCAGCTTCCGTCGCGGGCGATGCGCATGGAGAAGTCGCCGCATTCGGTGCGCAGTGCCGGCATCCGGCCCGGCCTGCCACCCTTCGGCAGGCGCGCGGGAGGCTTGGGGCAGGCGCCCGGAAGCCCGCTCTGCCCTGTTCCGTCGGATTGTGCCTGGCTCATGCCGCTCTTCCACACACACTGTCCGGGAAGCGCCGCCGGGGTCCCCACGACCCTGGCCACCTCCCGGTTCCCCTCTCCGCCCCCTTCGCGCCGCATGGCATCTCGATGACGATTGATGCACGCGAAGGTGGCATCCGGCATGGGCGGAGTGGATACTCTCCCCATATCGGATGTGACGCATATAGGGAGCCTGACCCGCATGGTGGAAGTGGTTGGCGCGGCGGAAGCGGAATCTCTGCTGCAGGAGGCCGATGCGCTGGCCGCACGGCTCGCCAAGGTGCGCGAAGGTGTCGGCCGTGTCATCTTCGGGCAGGAACAGGTGGTGGAGCGCACGCTCATCACCCTGCTGTCGGGCGGCCATCTGCTGCTGGTGGGCGTGCCCGGCCTCGGCAAGACCAAGCTGGTGGAGACGCTGGGCACGGTGCTGGGCCTTGATGCGCGGCGGGTGCAGTTCACGCCGGACCTGATGCCCGCCGACATCCTGGGCAGCGAGGTGCTGGAGGAGGATGCCCAGGGCCGCCGCGCCTTCCGCTTCATCAAGGGGCCGATCTTCTGCCAGTTGCTGATGGCGGATGAGATCAACCGCGCCAGCCCGCGCACGCAATCGGCGCTGCTACAGGCGATGCAGGAACACAAGGTGGCGATTGCCGGGGAGGTCCACGCCCTGCCCGCGCCCTTCCATGTGCTGGCGACGCAGAACCCGATCGAGCAGGAGGGCACCTATCCGTTGCCCGAGGCGCAGCTCGACCGTTTCCTGCTGGAGGTCGATGTCACCTATCCCGACCTCGCCGCCGAACGCGCCATGCTGCTGGCGACGACCGGGGCGAAGGAGGTCCGCGCCGTGCCGGCGATGACCGGGGCGGAACTGGCGGCGGCGCAGGTGCTGATCCGCCGCCTGCCGGTGGGCGAGCAGGTGCTGGAGGCGATCCTGCGGCTGGTCCGCAGCGCCCGGCCCGAAACCACGGAGATCGAGGCGGTGCGGCGCCATCTTGCCTATGGCCCCGGCCCGCGTGCCGCCCAGGCGCTGATGCTGGCGACCCGGGCGCGGGCCGTGCTGGATGGGAGGCTATCCCCCAGCATCGAGGATGTGGCGGCGCTGGTGGAGCCGGTGCTGCGCCACCGCATGGCGCTGAATTTCTCCGCCCGCGCGGACGGGGTGCATCTGAACGAGGTGCTGGACGTGCTGAAGGCCCAGCTTGGTTAGCCCCGCCCGCCTGACGATCCCCTGGGCGGAACAGCTCGGGGCGCGGCTGCCGCCGCTGCTGGTGCAGGCGGAACGTGTCGCCGCCACGGTGATGCCGGGCGTGCATGGGCGGCGGCGTTCCGGCCCCGGCGAGGCCTTCTGGCAGTTCCGGCCCTATGTCGCGGGCGATCAGGTCAGCCGGATCGACTGGCGGCAGTCGGGCAAGTCCGACCGGCTGTTCATCCGCGAGACCGAATGGGAATCGGCGCAGACCGTGGCGCTGTGGCGGGCCGCCGATGCCGGCATGGGCTGGCGCAGCAGCCGCGACCTGCCGACCAAGGCCAGCCGGGCCGAACTGCTGCTGCTGGCCCTGTCCGCGCTGCTGCTGCGTGGTGGCGAAAGGGTGCGGCTGTTCGGCCTGCCGCGCCCCTATGCCGGGCGCAGCGCCCTGCCGCAGATCGCCGATGGGCTCGCCTCCATCGGGACGCGGCCGGAAGATCCGCGCCTGGCGCGGCATGCGCGCGCCGTGCTGTTCGGCGATTTCTGGGACCCGCTGGAGGACACACGCCGCGCCATCGCCCGGCTTGCCGGCCAGGGGGTGCGCGGCCATCTGCTGCAGGTGGTCGATCCGGCGGAGGAGACGCTGCCCTATGCCGGGCGGGTGCGCTTCGAATCGGTGCAGCCGGGCGATGCCGGCGCGCTGGTGCCGCGGGTGGAGGCGGTGCGGGGGGCCTATGCCGAACGTGTGACCCGGCACAGGGAAGGCCTCGCCGCCCTGGCCGCCACCGCCGGCTGGACTTTCGCGACCCATCGCACCGACCAGCCGCCGGAGGTGGCGCTGCTGGCGCTGCATCAGAGGTTGGCGCCGGGATGAGGCGGACCGGCATGGGATTTGCTGCGCCCGGATGCCGTGTGACTCAGGCGGGCCGGTCTCTTGATCGGCCCGAGCGGCCGAATGGCCGCCGCCGCAAATGCGTCGCCCCGAAGGCGCGCCTTCGGCGCGACGAAGCCAAGGAAACCGGAGGTTTCCGCGTCACGCCGCAGGCGTGCCTTCGGCACGCCCGTATGAGGGGGCCTGGAGCGGTCACGCGGAAGGGCCGTTGGTATGACAGGAGGCGGATGACATGCTGAGCCTCGGATCGCTGAGCTTCGCCGCCCCCTGGCTGCTGCTCGCCTTGCCGGCGCTGCCGGTGCTGTGGTGGCTGCTGCGCGTCACCCCGCCGGCCCCGAAGCGCCAGGATTTCCCCGCGCTGCGCCTGCTGCGCGACATGCCGGCGCCGGAGGAAACACCCGCCCGCACCCCCTGGTGGCTGCTGGCGCTGCGGCTGGCGGCGGCAGCGCTGATGATCCTGGGGCTGGCGCGGCCGATCTGGGGGCCTGGCGCCGGCGGCGGCGGGCAGGGGCCGCTGCTGATCGTGGTGGATGACGGCTGGGCCTCGGCCGCCGACTGGCCGGACCGCATGGCGGCGGCGGAGGCGGAGCTGGATGGCGCGGCCCGTACAGGCCGCCGCACCGCCCTGCTGCTGACCGCCCCCCCGCCGGTGCCCGACGCGCCCCGCATCACCGGGCTGATGCCGGCCGAGGAGCTGCGCGGCCGGTTGGTCGCACTGCGCCCGAAACCCTGGGCGCCGGATCGGCCGGGCGCGCTGGCCGCGCTGCGCCAATGGCGCGCCCAGAATCCGGGCGGCTTTGGCGCGCTGTATGTGGCGGATGGGGTGGAACATGCGGCGGAGGGTGATGCCTTCACCCCGCTCGCCACGGCCCTGGCCGAGGGCGGCGCCCTGACGCTGGCCCGCAGCGAGGGCCGCCCCACCCGCCTGCTGCCGCCGCCGCGGGCCGAGGCTGACCAGCTGGTCGTCGCCCTGCACAGCACGCCATTGCCGGTGGCGACCGAAGTCCCGGTTCTGGCCCGCACCGGCGATGGCCGAACCCTGGCCCGCGCCGTGGTCGCCATGCCGGCCGGGGCGACGCAGGCGGAGGTGGCGCTGCCCCTGCCGCTCGAAATCCGCAACCAGGTGGTGCGGCTGGACCTGGATGGCGTCGTCGGCGCCAATGCCAGCGTGCTGCTGGATGAGCGCTTTCGCCGCCGCCCGGTCGGGCTGATCGCGGGTGCCGGCGCGGCGGCGGCCGATGTGCCGCTGATCGGGGAGCTGTTCTATCTGGACCGCGCCTTGTCGCCCCATGCCGAGCTGCGGCGCGGCTCCGTCTCCGAGTTGCTGGCGCGGCGGCTGTCCGTGCTGGTGCTGGCCGACCGGCCGGTGGAGGCGGGGGCGGAGCGGCAGGAGCTGACCGCCTGGATCGAGGCCGGCGGCACGCTGCTGCGCTTCGCCGGGCCGCGTCTGGCCGAGAATCCGGATGGGCTGCTGCCGGTGCCGCTGCGCGCCGGGGAACGCCAATTGGGCGGCGCCCTGTCCTGGGAAAGACCGCAGACGCTGGCGCCCTTCCCGGAGGGTTCGCCCTTCCAGGGCCTGCTGCCGCCGCCGGAAGTGACGGTGGAACGCCAGGTTCTCGCCCAGCCCTCTGCCCAGCTTTCGGGCCGCACCTGGGCGCGGCTGGCGGATGGGACGCCGCTGGTGACCTGGGAGAATCGCGGCGCCGGGCGGATCGTGATGTTCCACGTCACCGCCAATGCCGAATGGTCGACCCTGCCGCTGTCGGGCCTGTTCGTGGACATGCTGCGGCGGATCGTCGCGCTCTCGGCCGGCGTCGCCGGGGCGGAAGGGGAGGCACCCCTGGCGCCGATGGAGACGCTGGACGGCTTTGGCCAGCTCGGCCCGCCGCCGCCCGGCGCGCAGCCCGTCTCCGCCAGCCGGGTGGAGCGGGAGGTGCCGTCGCCGCGCCATCCGCCGGGCTGGTACGGCAGCGGCACGGGGGGCGAGGCGGCGCATCGCCGGGCGCTGAACCTCGGCGCCGGCATCGCCCCGCCGCGTCTCGGCGCCGCGCCGCCCGCCGGCACTGCCACCCGCGCGATCGGCGGGGTGCCGGCGGAACGCGACCTGGGGCCGTGGCTGCTGGCGGCGGCGATGCTGCTGCTGGTGGCCGACCTGCTGGTCTCGCTTGGCTTGCGCGGCGTGCTGGGGCGGCCGCGCGCGGCGCTTGGAACAGTGCTGCTGGCCGGGCTGCTGGCCATGCCGGCCTGGGCGCAGGAGGGCAGCCAGGCGCTGGCGACGCGGCTGGCCTATGTCGTCACCGATGATCCGCAGGTGGATGAGGTGAGCCGCGCCGGCCTCGTCGGCCTGTCCGATTTCGTCAACCGGCGCACGGCGGCGGCGCTGGCGGAGCCGGCGGCGGTGGTGCCGGGGCGCGACGACCTGTCCTTCTTTCCGCTGCTCTACTGGCCGGTGACCGGCCATTCCGCACAGCCGGATGCGGCAGCGGCGGCGGCGATCAACGGCTTCATGCGCCAGGGCGGCATCATCCTGTTCGACACGCGGGACGAGGGCTCGGGCGAGGGCTTTTCGCCCGGCTCGCGCGAGGCGCTGCGGCGGCTGACGCGGGATCTGACGGTGCCGCCACTGGCCCCGGTGCCGGAGGACCATGTGCTGAAACGCGCCTTCTACCTGTTGCAGGACCTTCCTGGCCGATTCACGGGTGGCACCGTCTGGGTGGCGCGGGATCAGGACCGGGCGAATGACAGCGTCAGCCCCGTCATCATCGGTGGGCATGACTGGGCGGCGGCCTGGGCGATCGATGCGCGGGGCAACAACCCCTATGCGGCGATCCCCGGCGGGGCGCGGCAGCGCACCCTGGCCTATCGCTTCGGCACCAACCTCGTGATGTACGCGCTGACCGGCAACTACAAGGGCGACCAGGTGCATGTGCCGGCCATTCTCGAGCGGCTGGGAAACTAGCGCATGAACCAGGCCCTCGCCGGCATCGACTTCGCCCCGGTCATTCCCCTCTGGCTGCTGGCCGGCCTTGCCGTGCTGGCGGCCCTGGCCCTTGTCCCGGCGCTGCTGCGGCTGACGCGCGATGCGCAGGGCGCGCGGCGCTGGCAGCCGGCGCGGGGCGCCTGGCTGCGGGCGCTGGCCTTCGCCGCGCTGCTGCTGGCACTCGCCAATCCGCGGCTGGTGGAGGAAACCCGCCAGACCCGGCCGGACATCGCCCTGCTGGTGGTGGATCGCAGCGACAGCGCCGGGCTGAACGCCCGCCCGGCGCAGATCACCGCCGCCCGCGACGAGATCGAGGCCCGCGCCCGCCGCCTGCCGGAGCTGGAACTGCGCACGGTGGAGGTGCCGGAGGGCGGCAACCAGGGCACGCGGCTGTTCACCGCCATGGAACGCGCTTTGGCCGACATCCCCCGCGCCCGCCTCGCCGGGGTGATGGCCCTGACCGATGGCCAGGTGCATGACGTGCCCCCGGCGCCCGCGCTCGATGCCCCCTTCCACCTGCTGCTGCCCGGCCAGGCCGGGGAGGTGGACCGGCGCATCCGGGTGATCGAGGCGCCAGGCTTCGGCATCGTCGGCCGCCCCGTCGAATTGCGCGTGGTGGTGGAGGATCTGGGCGCCCGTCCGAATGAGGGCGCGGCTGCCCGCCTGACCATCCGCCGCGACGGACAGCCACCGCGTGTCGAATCCGTGCCGGTGGGCCGCGAGCACCGCATCGCCGTGCCGATCGAGCGCGGTGGCCAGACCGTGGTGGAACTGACCGCCGAAACCCGCCCCGGCGAGGTCTCCGACCTCAACAACCGCAGCGTGGTGACCATCAATGGCGTGCGCGACCGGCTGCGGGTGCTGCTGGTCTCCGGCGAACCGCATGCCGGGCAGCGCACCTGGCGACGGCTGCTGAAGGCCGATCCGAATGTCGATCTGGTCCACTTCACCATTCTCCGCCCACCCGAAAAGGACGACCTGACCCCGCTGCACGAGCTGGCGCTGATCGCCTTCCCGGTGCGCGAATTGTTCCAGGTGAAGCTGCGCGAATTCGACCTGATCGTCTTCGACCGTTTTGGCAATCGGGGGCTGCTGCCGCCGGTCTATCTCAGGAACATTGCCGACTACGTGCGCGGTGGCGGGGCATTGCTGCTGTCGGTGGGGCCGGAATTCGCGGGGCCGACCAGCCTGGCTTCCACGCCGCTCGGCCAGATCCTGCCGGCGCGGCCGCCTACAGGCCCCGGCGCGGCCCAGGCGGCGCTGCTGGAACAGCCTTTCCGGCCCTTCGTGACGGAGCTGGGCGCGCGGCATCCCGTCACCGAAAACCTGCCGGGCGCGAACAGTTTCGGCCCCGACGGCGCCAACCTGGCCGAGGCCACGTGGGGCCGCTGGTATCGCGCGCTGCGCGCCGATGCGCGGGCCGGCAGCACGGTGATGCAGGGGCCGGGCAATTCGCCGCTGATGGTGCTGGACCGGGTGGGGGAGGGGCGGGTGGCCCTGATGCTGTCGGACCATATCTGGCTGTGGTCGCGCGGCCATGAGGGTGGCGGCCCGCAGCAGGAACTGCTGCGCCGCATCGCCCATTGGACGATGAAGGAGCCGGAGCTGGAGGAGGAGGACCTCACCGCCCGGATCGAACATGGCAGCATGACCGTCACCCGCCGGTCCCTGGAACCCGGCGCGCTGCCGGAGATTGCGGTGACGACGCCGGATGGTGCGACCTCCCGCCACATGCCCGTCGCGCGCGGTGCGGGGCGGGCGGTGGTGGAGATGCCGGCGAACCAGGCCGGAGTGTGGCAGGCCAGCGATGGCCGCCGCACCGCCTTCGCCGCCGCCGACGCGCCCAACCCCATGGAGGTCGCCGACCTGCGCGCCGATGCGGCGCCGCTGACGCCGCTCGCCGCGGCCACGGGAGGCGCGGTGCGCTGGCTCGGCAATGGGGAGACGCCCCTTGTGCCGGAGCTGCGCCGGGTGGCGCCGGGGCGGGATGCGCAGGGCACGGGCTGGATCGGGCTGCGCCGGAATGGCGACCACAGCGTCACGGGCATCACCGCCCTGCCGCTGCTGCCGCCCTGGCTCGCCTTGCCCATGGTGCTCGGCTTGGCCCTGCTGGCATGGCGGCGGGAGGGGCGCTGACGCTCAAGATCCGCTGATCCGCATGGACGGGCCGGCGGCGGCGCACCACCTCCGCCGCATGAGACCCGTGATTCCCGCCCTGTTCCTGCTGCTCGCCGGCTGTGCCCAGGGTCCCGGCCTGGACCAGCGCCTGTCCACCTTCGTGGGGCGCAGCGAGGGGGAGCTGGTCGGTGAACTCGGCGTGCCGCTGCGGGTGCATGAGGCCGACGGCCGGCGCTTCCTGCAGTTCGAGCGGCGCCGTGGCGTCGCGGTCGCGCCACCGCCCGGCTACTACGCCCCCGTCTACGGCCCCTGGGGGCCGCGCTTCGGCTACTGGCCGCCACCGCCCGGCATCGCCATGGCGACCTGCGACCTGACCTTCGCGCTGCGGGAAGGACGGGTGGAGAGCTTCAGCTATCGCGGCGAGGGCTGCTTCTGACCCCAAAAGCGGGTGAGGCGCGCGCCTTGCCCTTCCTTGACAGGCCGCTCTTGCTGTATTTCCCGATCATGCGCCATTTCCCTGGACTGCCCCTGCCGGCCGCCGCCCTCCTGGCCCCCCTCATGGCCCCCTTGATCCTCGCCCCCGCGGCGTCGGCGCAGGGCATCATCCGGCCGGCGGAGACCCAGCGCGCGCCCAGCGCCCTGGCGCCGGCCCTCCCGGGCCTCGCGGCGCGCAGCACCCCGGCACCGATCCCGGCCGCCCCGGGCACGGCGGCGTTGGCGCCCAATGCGGCGCTGTTCGATGCCATCGGCCGTGGCGACCTGGCCGCGGCGCGGGATGCGGTGGCGCGCGGCGCCAATATCGAGGCGCGCAATGCGCTCGGCCTTTCGCCACTGGATGCGGCGGTGGATCAGGGCCGCAACGAGATCGCCTTCTACCTGCTCTCCGCCCGTGACCGCAGCCGAGGTTCGGCACCGCCGCCGCCCGGCACCACGGCGTCCGGCGCCGCCGCGGCGGCCGCAGCCCGGGTCGCGGCCATGGCCGCCCCGCCGGCGCAACGCCGCGCCCCGCTGAACGCGCCCCCGGCCGTGGCGGCGGAACCGGTGGGCGCGGTGCCCTGGTCCGGCAATGGCGGGGCGCCGCTGCCGGAAGTCGGCTTCCTCGGCTTCGATGCCGGCCGACCCGCGGGGGCGACGCCGCCTGCGACCCCCAGCCGCCGCAGCGCACGGCCCTGATCCGGCGCCTTCTGGCCCCGCTCGGCCTTCTGCTGCTGGCCGGGCCCGCCCTGGCGCAGCGCCCGGCGCCGCTGCCCCTGCCGCCGCCGCCTGCCCCCGTTGTTGCCCCCCCGGTTGCCCAGGATCTGGCCCAGGCCGAGCCTGCGGCACCGGTCGTCGAGCCCCTGCCTGCGGCGGAGACGCCGACACGCCATTGGGACATGCGCTGTGACGCGGCGGCGGCGGGCGCGCCCCGCGCCTGCCGGGTGACCACCACGGTGCTGCTGCGGCCGGAGAACCGGCCGCTGGCCCAGGTGTTGCTGACCCGGCAGCGCGAAAGCCGCTCCCTCACCCTGATCTTCCAGATTCCCCACGGCACCTGGCTGCCCGCCGGCCTGTCCTGGGAGGTGGATGGCGCGCCGGCCGAGCGCCTGGCCTTCCAGACCACCGACGAGGCCGGGATCTATGCCGCGCTGGTGGTGACGGATGCCATGCTGGCCACGCTGCGGCAGGGCACCACGCTGCGCCTGACCTTCGTGGTGGCGGCGCGGCGGGAAACGCTGGGCGTGCCGATCCCGCTGGCCGGCTTCGCGGCGGCGGCGGCGGAGATGTTCGCCGCCGAAACCGCGGAGCGGTAGATCAGCTTCCCACCTTCAGCGTGCTGGTCAGGCCGCGCAGGCAGGCCAGGATCGACAGCGGGGTGATCTTGCCGGTGCGGGGGTTCTCCTCGCTCGGCACGTTCTCGATGGTCATGGTCAGGCGGGCGCTGGCCGCTTCCACCCGGATGGTGTGGGTGTTGCGGGTCACCGTCGTGTCCGCCCAGATCTTCACCGTGGTGCGTTCCGGCCCGATGCCGGCCAGCGCCAGGGCGGCGGCGACGTTCACATTGGCAGGGAAGCCCTGGGCCGCGTCGAAGGCATTGCCCTCGAAAATCAGGGTGGGCGTGGTGATGGTGGTCACGTCGATCTTGTGCTGGTCGAGATAGGGCGCGCCGACCAGGCCGCGCGGCGGCTTGCGCGTCTCGATGGTGACGGAGGCGACATCCCCTTCCGCCGCCGCCCGCACCGCATCCAGGCCGAGCAGCGCGCCGGTGGGGACGATGATGCGCGCGCCGGTGGCCCGCGCCCGCTCCACCAGATGCATGCGCGGCAGCAGGGCACCGACGCTGCTGGGGACGAAGATTTTTCCGGCCTCGATGGCGGCCACCGCCACCTGTTCGAACACCGCCGCGGGGGCGGCTTCCACCACGATATCGGCCTGGGCGAGGTCGGCCAGGCCCACCAAAGCCGGCTTGCTGCAGAAGTCCGCGATATTGGCGGCAGCCTTGGCCTGGTCCCTGGCGGAGACGGCGATCAGGCGCAGGCCCTCCACCCCCTGATCCAGCGCGCGGGCCAGATGCAGGCCGATGGCGCCGAGGCCAGCGATTCCGACGGTCAGTTCTCGTGCCATGGCGGCGCCCTCCAGCAGATCAGGCCAGGCGGGCTAGCACGGGCCTGCCGTGCTTCCCACCCCTCAGCGCCGGAACCAGCGGGCGATGTCCACCAGGGTGAGCAGCGCCGCCGCCACATAGGTCAGCGCGGCGGCGCGCAGCACGCGGCGGGCCTGGGGCAGGTCGGCCGGGGCCAGGTAGCCGCCACGTTGCAGCACGGGCAGCGCCTTGCCGAAGCTGGCGTCGAATTCCACCGGCAGGGTCACCGCATGCACCGCGACCCGCCCGCCCAGCAGGATCATCGCCAGGCCAATGTTCAGCGCCAGCAGCGGCGGCGACCGGCTTGCCAGGAAGATCAGCGGCGCCGCGATCATCACCACCTGCGCCGCGCGTTGCAGCGGCAGCAGCAGGCGGACCAGCGCCTGGCGACGCCGGAAGGCGGGCTCCCCCCAGGCATCCTGCACCGCATGGCCCACCTCATGCGCCGCGACCGCCACGGCGGCGATGGAGCGGCCATCATGGTGCTGCGGCAGCAGCCGCACGGCGCGGGCGGCCGGGTCGTAATGGTCGCCCAGCGTTGTTGGCTCCACCCGCACGGCCTGCAAGCCGGCCTCGTCCAGCAGGTGGCGCGCCAGCTCCGCCCCCGTCCCCGGCAGGTCACCGCGCTCCGTGCCGGCGCGGTGCAACTCGTGGCGCACCCAGAGGGTCGGGCCGAAGACCAGTGCCAGCAGCAGCGCGCCGCCCAGGATCGCCAGGATCGCCACGGCAGGGTGCCTCAGACCACCGGGCTGCGCCCGCCATCGACGTTGATGGCGGTGCCGGTGACATAGCCGCCCTGTTCGGAGGCCAGGAAGGTGGCCATGGCGGCGAATTCCTCGGCCTTGCCGATCCGGCCCATCGGCACCGCCTTCCCCTGCTCGGCCTTCCAGTCCTCCCAGGAAATGCCGCGCGGATCGGCGGCGTGGCGGCGCACCCATTGGTCGCTCTCGATGATGCCGACCAGCATGCCGTTCACCAGGATGTTGTGGGGCGCACCCTCCCCGGCCAGGATCTTGGTCAGCGCCATGCCCGCGGCGCGGGAGACGGCGGTGGGGGCGCCGCCGGCGGCCGGGGCCTTGGCGCCGATGTTCAGCACATTGATGATGCGGCCCCAGCGGCGCTCCTGCATGCCCGGCCAGACGGCGCGGGTCAGGCGGATGGCGGCGAAGAGCTTCAGGTCGAGGTCGGCCTGCCACAGCGCGTCATCCACCTCCATGAAGGGGCCGCGCTGGCTGGTGCCGGCATTGTTCACCAGGATGTCGACGGGGCCGAGTTCGGCCGCGGCCTGGCGGGCGGCCTGGGCGCAGCCCTCCGCGGTGCCGACATCGGCGGAGATGGCGGCGACCCGGGCGCCCTGGAACTTGCCCAGGATGCGGGCCTTGGCGCTGGCCAGGGCTTCCTCGCCACGGGCGACGAGCGCCACGGCGGCGCCGGACTCGACATAACTCTCGGCAATGGCGAGGCCGAGGCCCTTCGACCCCCCGGTTATCAGGGCGGTGCGGCCATCGAGGCGAATCTGCATGGGGTTTGTTTCCTGGACGTGTGGGCGAATGGGCGATCGACGGGGCTCGAACCCGCGACATCCAAGACCACAACCTGGCGCTCTACCAACTGAGCTACGACCGCCACACGCCAAAGGCCGGGATTGACCCCGGGCGCGGGTGATAAGGCGCGGGGGGCGGTCGCGTCAACCGGGGTGAAGCTGGTCGGGGCCAAAGGCATCGGGCAACAGAGCGGCGAGGGTGGCCTGGCGGGGGCTGCCATCCGCCGCGCGCATCAGCACCAGCAGGTGGCCATCCGGCGCGAATTCGGACAGGACCTGCCGGCAGAGGCCGCAGGGGCTGAGCGCGATGCCGGCCGGGCCGGCCACCGCGATGGCGGTGAAGCGGCGCTGACCGCGCGCCACGGCGGCGCCCAGCGCCACACGCTCGGCGCAGAGGGTGGCGCCGTAGCTGGCATTTTCCACATTGCAGCCGGGCTGGATGCTGCCATCGGCGCAGAGCAGGGCGGCGCCGACGGTGAAGCGGGAATAGGGGGCGTGCGCCATGGCCCGCGCCGCCTCCGCCGCCGCCATCAGGGCCGGCGCATCCATCTCAGCCCGTCGCGGCCTGGCGGTTCGCGCCGCGGGCGGCGATCCAGGCCTCCAGGCGGGCCAGGGCCTGGTCGATCACGGCCTCGCCCTTGCAGAAGGCGAAGCGGGCGTAGTGGTTCGGCGCATCGGCGCTTGCGTAAAAGGCGGTGACGGGAATGGCGGTGACCTTCGCCTCCACCGTCAGGGCGCGGCAGAAGGCCACGTCGTCGCCGTTGAAGCCCAGCGGGCGGAAATCGGTGGTGATGAAGTAGCTGCCCTGGGTCGGCAGCACGCCGAAGCCGAGCCGCGCCAGGCCCGCCGCCATGCGGTCGCGCTTCGATTGCAGGCTGGCGGAGACGCCCGCGAAATAGGCGTCGTCCTTGGCCAGGCCGACGGCGATGCCGCGCTGGAGGTTGGGCGGGGTAGTGAAGGTCAGGTTCTGATGCGCCTTGGTGACATTGGGCGCGAGCGACCGGTCGCAGGTGACGTAGCCGATCTTCCAGCCGGTCAGGCTGAAGGTCTTGCCCGCCGATCCGATGCGCATGCAGCGTTCCCGCATGCCCGGCAGGGTCATCAGCGGCACATGCTTCCAGCCGTCGAAGGTCAGGTGCTCATAGACCTCGTCGCAGATCGCGTAGCAGTCATGGCGCTCGATCAGGTCGGCGATGAAGGCCAGCTCGGCGTTGGTGAAGACCTTGCCGGTGGGGTTCATCGGCGTGTTCAGCAGGATGGCCTTGGTCTTCGGGCCGAAGGCGGCGGCCAGTTCGGCGCGGGGCAGTTCCCATTTCGGCGGGGTCAGGCGCACCAGCTTCGGGATCGCACCCAGCAACTTCACCACCGGCAGGTAGGTGTCATACAGCGGCTCGATCAGCACGCATTCGTCGCCGGGGTTCAGCACCGCCATCAGGCAGGCGGTGATCGCCTCCGTCGCGCCGGAGGTGACGATGACCTCCGCATTGGCATCCACCTCCAGCCCATAGAAGCGGCGGTTGTGGGCGGCCACCGCGTTGCGCAGCTCGGGGTGGCCGGACATCGGCGGGTACTGGTTGCGGCCATCCTTCAGCGCGGCGGCCGCGGCCTCGATGACATCCTCCGGCCCGTCATAGTCGGGGAAACCCTGGCCGAGATTGATCGCGCCATGTTCCGTGGCGAGCGCCGACATCACCGTGAAGATGGTGGTGCCGGTGGCGGACAGCAGGTCGTTCTGGGGTTTCACGGAAGCTCTCTCGGGCGCGGGCCTGGCCGGGGTCTTGCGACGGGGGAAGGATGATGGGGGGCGGCGCGGAAAGGCGCAACAGGCCAAGGACGGCCGCCTAATAAATAGGCTGTTTGACCATGAATTGATCGTTTTTGGTGCTGGCTGGGCCAGAATCCGCGACCTGTGCCGTTGCCCGGATGGCACGCTCCATGCAACACGGGGCATTGAGAATGGGCATGGCCTGTCGCCGTTGGGGGCGGAACCATGCCAGTGATCCGGGTGGCCGGAAGACCGGCCGCCTGCTTGCGGCGCAGGCCGGGAGGAAACAGCGTGTGCCTCGGCCCTGGCGGCCGGCACGCGGAGCGACGGAGCCGATGAAAAAGATCGAGGCGATCATCAAGCCCTTCAAACTCGATGAGGTGAAGGACGCGCTGCACGAGATCGGCCTGCAAGGGCTGACCGTGGTCGAGGCGAAGGGATTCGGGCGGCAGAAGGGCCATACCGAGCTCTACCGCGGCGCCGAATACGTCGTGGACTTCCTGCCGAAGGTGAAGATCGAGGTGGTCTGCCCCGATGAGTTGATGGAACGCGCGATCGAGGCGATCACCGCCGCGGCCCGCACCGGGCGCATCGGCGATGGCAAGATCTTCGTCAGCGACGTGCAGGAGGTGATCCGCATCCGCACCGGCGAACGGGGCGACGACGCGGTGTGATGCTTTCCGCCTGGCCGGGGCCAGGCGGGCGAAGACGGGCTGGACCGGCATGCGCCGGGGAAGGCTGGCCGGATGACCGGGGCGCCCCCTCGCGGGGCGACGGGTGAGTTCGGGCGCGTGGCGGGGGCCGGTCCCCGTCGCGCGGCAATGGGACCGGGACGAACAAAGACAGGACCGCACACGATGGCGAAGAAGCCGGCAACTGGGGGCAGCAACGCCGCCGTCTCCAAGGTCATGGAAATGATCAAGGAGCACAGCGTCGAATACGTCGATTTCCGCTTCACCGACCCGAAGGGCAAGTGGCAGCACACGGCGCAGCACGTCTCCACGATCGATGAGGACGTGTTCGTCGACGGCATCATGTTCGACGGCTCCTCGATCGCCGGCTGGAAGGCGATCAACGAGTCCGACATGATCCTGATGCCGGACGCCTCCACCGCCGTGATGGATCCCTTCGCGGCCAAGCCGCAGATGATCCTGTTCTGCGATATCGTGGAGCCTTCCACGGGCCAGATGTATTCGCGCGACCCGCGCAGCACGGCGAAGCGCGCCGAGGCCTATCTGAAGTCGACCGGCATCGGCGACACGGCCTTCTTCGGCCCGGAAGCCGAATTCTTCGTGTTCGACAGCGTGAAGTTCGGCACCGGCGGCAACTACGGCATCTATCAGCTCGACAGCATCGAGGGTCCGGGCGCCAGCCTGAAGGACTACCCCGAGGGCAACATGGGCCACCGCCCCGTGGTCAAGGGCGGCTACTTCCCGGTGGCGCCGGTGGACAGCGAGGGCGACCTGCGCGCCGAGATGCTGTCGACCATGGGCGAGATGGGCCTGGCGATCGAGAAGCACCACCACGAGGTGGCGCAGTCCCAGCACGAGCTGGGCACCAAGTTCGGCCCGCTGGTGCAGCAGGCCGACCACATGCAGATCTACAAGTACTGCGTGCACAACGTGGCGCACAGCTACGGCAAGACCGCGACCTTCATGCCGAAGCCGATCTACGGCGACAACGGCAGCGGCATGCATGTGCACCAGTCGATCTGGAAGGCCGGCAAGCCGGTGTTCGCGGGCAACGGCTATGCCGACCTGTCCGAGATGGCGCTGTACTACATCGGCGGCATCATCAAGCACGCCAAGGCGCTGAACGCCTTCACCAACCCGACCACCAACAGCTACAAGCGCCTGATCCCGGGCTTCGAGGCCCCTGTGCTGCTGGCCTATTCGGCCCGCAACCGCTCCGCCTCCTGCCGCATCCCCTATGCGACCAGCCCGAAGGCCAAGCGCGTCGAGGTTCGCTTCCCGGATCCGGGCGCGAACCCCTACCTCGCCTTCGCCGCCATGCTGATGGCCGGCCTCGATGGCATCAAGAACAAGATCCATCCGGGCGATGCCATGGACAAGGACCTGTATGACCTGCCGTCGGAGGAGCTGAAGGGCATCCCGACCGTCTGCGGGTCGCTGCGCGAGGCGCTGGGCGCGCTGGCCGCCGACCATGAGTTCCTGCTGGCCGGCGACGTGTTCAGCAAGGACCAGATCGAGAGCTACATCGAGCTGAAGTGGGCCGATGTGTACAAGTTCGAACACACCCCGCACCCGGTCGAGTTCGAGATGTACTACTCCGTCTGACACCCATGGCCGGCCCTTCGGGGCCGACCCGAGGGGCCGGGTCGCGCGAGCGGCCCGGCCCTTTTTCGTTCAGCCGTAGCGCGTCGATTTCCAGAAGCCGGGCGGCGTCGCCGTCATGTGCTGGAGGCCGGTGCGGGCCAGCGCCAGGCCGATCTCCCGCGTCGCCGTGTCCATCACCGCATCCTCGCTGGCCGTCTGCACCACGCGGTCCCGCATCACCACGCGGCCGCCGACCAGCACCGTGTCCACATCCGACCCCAGCGCGAAGCAGACCAGGCGGTACAGCGGCATGTCGCCGGGCCAGAGATGCGGCTTGTGCAGGTCGATGATGGCGATGTCGGCGCGCTTGCCGACCTCCAGGCTGCCGATCTCCGCCTCCAACCCCAGCGCTTTGGCAGCGTCGCAGGTGATCATCTCCAGCGCCTTGCCGGGCGGCAGCACCTTGGCGTCGCGGAAATGGCGACGGTGGTAGTGCATCGCCTGGGTCATGTGGCGGAACATGTCGAAGCTGCGGTCGGGCGCGGTGCCGTCCGAACAGATGGCGACGGTGGCCCCCGCATCCATCAGCTCGATCGCCGGGCAGCGGCCGATGATGGACATGTTGGCGGAGGGGTTGTGGGCGATCTTCGTGCCGGTCTCCGCGACCATGCGGATCTCGTCCTCGCCCAGGTCGATGCAATGCGAGAGCAGCGCGTCGGGGCCAAGGATGCCCTGGTCCATCGCATCCCGCACCGTGCCGCCCTTGTGGCCATCCTGGGTGAAGCCGACGCCCTTGGCGCGGGACAGCGCGCGGACCTGCTTCGCGACTTCCGGATAGATTTTTGCGGTCTCCGGCGTCACGCCGTGGCGGCCGGGATAACCCACCGGGGCGCAGAGCATGATGCGGGTCATGCTGTCCTGCGTATCATGCAGGCGCTCGACCAGCCTGGTGCAGACGGCGAGCTGGTCCTCCAGCCCGATCTGCCTTTCGCGATGCGTCGCGCCCTGCCATTCGAAAAAGCGGTTGGGGTAGGGCGGGGGGGAGACGCCGGGGCAGAGCACGCTGCGGATGCCGATGCGGCGATAGCCCTCGGCATGGGCCTCCGCATGCGCGGCATCGTCGGTGCGGGACCCATAGGCGCCGAAGATGGACAGGCCGGTGGTGACGCCGGCCTTCAGCCGCTCCAGCGCCGCCAGCGCGCCATCGGCGCCCCAGAATTCCGGCGTGGCGCCGCGCGGATAGATGGCCTCCACCGATTCCGTCCAGCGGCCGCCATCGCCGCCGCCCAGCGTCTTCACCAGCGTATGGCCGGCATGGGCATGGGCGTCGATCAGCCCGGGCAGCACGGCCTTGCCGGCGGCGTCGATCTCCGCCGTGCCGGGATGCGCGGCGCGCAGCGCGGCGGTGTCGCCGATCGCGGCGATGCGGCCATCGGCCACCAGCACGGAGCCGCCCTCGATCACCCGGCGCCCGGCATCCATGGTGACCACCAGGCCGTTCACGATCAGCGATTGTTCTGACATTCCCAGGCTCCTCCTGCTTCGCAGCGGAGCCTAGGGAAGCGGGCGTCCTGTGGCGAGGGGCGCGGTCCCTCAACATCGCGAAACCCGCGATGCCTTGTTGGCATCAGGGGTTTCGCGATGCGCGCGTGTTGCTCAGGCCTCGCCTGGTGCCACGATATGCGTCGTCAGCTGCATCAGCCCCTCAAGCCCGGCGACGCAGACATCGCCCGGCTTCATGTACAGCTCCGCCGCATTGGCATGGCCGATGGCGGTGCCGCGCGGCGCGCCGGTGGCGATGATGTCGCCCACCTCGAAGGGCATGAAGCGCGTGAAATGCGCGATGATGCCCTCGATCCGGTGGATGTATTCATCGGTGCTGACGCGCAGCCGGCGCTCCCCATTCACGTCGCAGGTCAGCCACAGGTCGTAGGGATCGGCGACCTCCGCCATCGGCACGACATAGGGGCCGACCGGGGTGAAGCCCGGCATGTTCTTCGACACCCAGAACTTGGTGCCGGAGATCACCTCCTGCTTCTGGATCTCCCGCGCCGTCAGGTCGTTCAGCACGGTGATGCCGCCGACGTAATTCCGCGCATCCTCCCGCGAGACGTGGAAGGCGCGCTTCGTCACCACGAAGGCGAGCTCCGGCTCGTAGTCGAAGGTGGTGATACCCTCCGGCCGCACCACGCGCGCGCCTTCGCCGACCAGGGTCTCGGCCAGCTTGACGAAGCCGGTCGGCTCCTGCGGGTCTTCCTTCAGCATGCCCTGCGCGGTCAGCTCGGCGCGATGCACCTTGCTGTTCTTGCCGACGCAGAAGATCTTCCCAGGATTCGGGATGGGCGGCAGGATGTGGCAGGCCGACAGCGGCAGGATCTGCGTCGCCGCCCCGATCAGCGCCTTCAGCTCCGCGATCGGCAGCGCCAGGGCCCGGCGCATGTCCCAGTCCGGGCCATGCGTGGCGGAGAGGTCGCGCAGCGCATCCCCCTCCACCGCGCCGAGCCGCGGGCGCAGGTCGCCCCGGGAAAGAAAAGTCGCCAGTCGGATCATGAGAAGGGCCTATGGACAGTTGGGGCCGGGATGCGGCCGGTGAGGGATTTTTCGTGCCGGGGAGAAAGACAGCGGAGCCGATGGCTTTCCATCGGCGAGCATGGCTGACGCACCCGGCGCGGAAAAGCACCGCCGGACGCGCCCGCAACCCAACTGTCCATAGGCCCTTGGCCTATTCGAGGGTGATGTTACGTTCACGGACCACGCGCTGCCACTTCGCGATATCCGCATCGATGTAGCCGGTGAAGACATCCGGCGTCATCGGCTCCGGCTCCGCGCCCAGCGTCGCCAGGCGGTCCCTGGTGGATTGCAGGCCGAGCGCGGTGGCGGCATCGGCGGCGACCTTGGCCGTCACCGCCTCCGGCATCCCGCGCGGGCCGAACAGGCCGAACCAGCCCACGGCGGCATAGCCCGGCAGGCCCGTGCTGCTGGCGGGCGGCACGCCCGGCAGCAGGGCGGAGGCACGTTCCGAGGTCACCGCCAGGTTCACCACCTGGTTGGCGGCGACGGCGGCGGCGACCGTCTGCGGCGGGGCGAACATCAGGTGGATGCGGCCGGCGATCAGGTCGGTCAGCGCCGGGCCGGTGCCGCGATAGGGCACGTGCAGCATCTCGATCCCCGCCATGGAGCAGAACAGTTCCGCCGCCAGGTGGCTGGCGGCGCCGGTGCCGCTGCTGCCGAAGGTGAAATGGCCCGGCCGCTGCTTCGCCAGCGCCACCAGCTCGCCCACATTCTTCGCGCCGACGCCGGGATGCATGGCGATGACATAGGCCGGCGCCGCGATCATGGTGACCGGGGTGAGCTGGTCGCGCACCTTGAAGGCCGTGTCGCCGCCGGCCCCCGCCAGCCCCATGATGCCGCCGGTGGAGGTGACCAGCAGGGTAAAGCCATCCGGCTGGGCGCGCTGGACCATCTGCAGGCCGATGCGCCCGGCGCCGCCGCCGCGATTCTCGACGATCACCGACTGCCGCCAGCTCTCCTGGAAATTCTGCGCCAGGATGCGGGCCAGCACATCGGTGCCGCCGCCGGGCGGAAAGGGCACGACGATGGTGACGGTGCGGGAGGGATAGGCCGCGCCTTGGCCTCCCCCTTGGGCGCGCAGCACCCCCGGCATCGCCAGGGCAGGGGCGGCGCTGAGGCCGGCGAGCAGGATTCGGCGCGTCGTCATGTTCATTCCTCCCACATTATGGGGTCTTTTCCCATGCTGTCGGGGGCAGGCCAAGGGGGTGACGCCCCGTTTGGCACAGCCTAGTGTCCTGCCAACCTGCGGAGACACGTTCATGAAGCTCTACTACTCGCCCGGCGCCTGCTCCCTCGGCATCCACATCGTGCTCGAGGAAATCGGCAAGCCCTATGAGCTGTCGCTGGTGGCGCTGAAGGATGGCGCGCAGCACAAGCCGGAATTCCAGGCGGTGAACCCGAAGTCGAAGGTGCCGGCGCTGGATCGGGGCGATGGCCGGGTGCTGACGGAATTCCCGGTGATCGCCTGGTGGCTCGGCAAGTCGAACCCCGAGGCCGGGCTGATGCCGACGGATTTCGAGGCGGAGACCCGCTGCCTGGAGATGCTGGACTATGTCTGCGGCACCATCCATCCGCAGGGCTTCACCCGCCAGTTCCGCCCCGCGAACTTCACGGTGCGTGAGGAAGACCACCCCAAGGTGGTGGAGCAGGGCAAGGCGCTGGCCGCCAAGTATTTCGAGACGCTGGAGAAGAACTGGGCCGGCGGTACCTATGTGCTGGCCTCGGGCTATTCGGTGGCCGATGCGGCGCTGTTCTTCGTGGAATACTGGGCAACCCGCCGTTCCGGCATGACCCTGCCGTCGCACCTGGCGAAGCATCTGGACGCGATGCTGGCCCGCCCGGCGGTGCAGCGCGCCTTGGCGCAGGAAGGCCTGAAGGGCTGACGGGGCGCGGCGGAAGGATATGACGATGCTGAACCCCACCCCCTTCTGGTTCCTCCGCCATGGCGAGACGGATTGGAACGCCCAGGGCCTGTCCCAGGGCCGCACCGACATCCCGCTGAACCATGTCGGCCTGGCCCAGGCGGAACGTGCAGCGCGCACCCTGGCCGCGCTCGGTATCGCCAGCATCGTCGCCTCCCCGCTGCTGCGCGCCCGCCGCACGGCGGAAATCGCGGCGGCGGCGATCGGCCTGCCGGTGTCGCTCGACCCCGACCTGGCGGAGGTGAATTTCGGCAGCCAGGAAGGGCTGCCGATGGGCGACTGGTATGACGACTGGATCGACGGCGCCTACACCCCGGAAGGCGCGGAGACTTTCGTCCAACTGCGCGACCGCGCCGTGCGCGGGGTGAATGCCGCCCTGTCGCTGCCCGGCCCGGTGCTGGTGGTGGCGCATGGCGCGCTGTTCCGCGCGCTGCGCCAGGCAGCGGGGCTGGAGGCGAATGTGCGCACGCCCAACGCGCTGCCGCTGTGGATGGAGCCGCCTTTGGCCGGTGAATCCGCCTGGCGGATCACCCCGGCCAAGCTGGCGGCGGAGGTCTGACCGGCGCGGCAGATGATGGCCCAGCCCCCGCGCATCGCCGGACCTGTGGCGCAGCCACGCCGTCCGCGCATCGCGCCGCCGCCCGGCGCGGTGGATTCCCACGCCCATCTCTTCGGCCCCGAGGCCCGCTTCCCCTATGCGGAGGGGCGTGGCTACACGCCGCCCGATGCGCCGCTCGAATCCTATCTGGCGCTGCTCGACCAGCTCGGCCTGGCGCGGGGCGTCCTGGTGCAGGGCAATGCGCATGGCTTCGACAACGCGGTGCTGCTGGATGCGCTGGAACGCGCGCCGGATCGCCTCCGCGCCGTGGCCATCACCGACACCCGCATCCCGGCCGCGACCCTGCGGGGCTGGCACCGCCTGGGCATGCGGGGCCTGCGCTTCCATGAACATGCGGCGGAGGCGAAGCCCGGCTATGTCCGGGGCGTGGGGCTGGAGGCGCTGCCGCATTTCCGCGCGGTGATGCGCGACCTCGGCTGGGTGGTGCAGGTCTTCTGCGACCACCGCCGCCTGCCCGCCATCGCCGAGGACCTCGCGGCCATCTCGGCGGAGATGCCGGTGGTGATCGACCATATGCTGACGGTGCCGGCCGCCCGCGGCATCGCCGACCCCGGCTTCCAGGCGCTGCTGCGGCTGGTGGGGGAGGGGAAGGCGCATGTGAAGCTCTCCGGCGCCTATCGCCTTTCCAAGGATTTTCCTGACTACCGGGATGCCCGGCCCTTCCACGACGCGCTGCTGGCCGCCAATCCGAATGCCCTGCTCTGGGGCACGGACTGGCCGCATACCTCGATCGACGCGGCGGTGATGCCGGATGACGGCGCGCTGCTGGACCTGTTCATGGATTGGACACCGCGGGCGGAGGATCGCGTTCGCGTCCTGGTAGAAAATCCCGACCGGCTATTTCGTTAGATACGATATCGCATTAACTTGCTGGTAATTTCCGGCGGCTAGGAGTGCGGCAGGCAGAAAATCCTGTCGGCCTTGTGGAAAGACTCCGCCGCATGAAGTCCAAACGTCCCCGGAAGAACCGTCCGGCCGCGCCGCGCGCCGTCGTCATCGTTCCGGTCTTTATCCTGGCCGGCATGGCCCTTCCGGTCACCGCGGGGGAGGTTCTGACCAGCAACCGCACCCTGTCCGGCACGATCGATGGCGGCCTCGGCAGCGGCTACCTGGTGCAGAGCGGCACGCTGACCATCAACAACGCCACCGTCACCAATTTCATCACCCAGGGCGGCACGGGCTCGGGCGGCGGTGCCGGCCTTGGCGGCGCGATCTTCGTCAATTCCGGCGCTGCGGCGGTGCTGAACAACGTCACCATGGGCGGCAATGCCGCCATCGGCGGCACGGGCGGCAGCGGGCTTCAGGGCGGCGTGCTGAACGGGCTGATGTCGCCCAGCGCCAATGGCAGTGCCGGCAGCAACGGGTCCGTCTTCGTCGACAACATCGTCCTGCTCGGCGACGGCAACGGCAATGGCGTGGCCGGTGGCAATGCCGGCAATGGCAGCGCGGCCAGCGCCGGATTCGGTGGCAGCGGCGGCATCGGTGGCGCTGGCAGCGATGGCTGGTCCACCAATCCCAAGCTGATCTACGATGTCTCCCAGGCGACCGTCGCAGTGGCGCTGGCGACAGCCGATGTTTCTGCAGCGGGGGCGGAGGTACCGCCAAATCCGTTGCAGGCCACCGCGGCGGCGGCGGCGCTGGTCGCGGCAACCGCGGCGCTGGGCGAGGCGACGGCGCAGCTCGTGGCCTGGGAACTGGCCAATTCCGACGGCTATGTCGGCCTCGGCGGCGATGGCGGCGCGGGCGGCATCGGTGGTGCCGGCAGTTTCGGCTTCGGCGGCGGCGCGGGCGGCAGCGGCGGCGCCGGCGGTGACGGCACCGGCGGCGCGCGGGACGGCTTCGGCGGCGATGGCGGCACGGGCGGCGAGGGTGGCTTCGGCGGCGGTGGCGGTCGCGGCGGTCTCGGCGGGTCTGGCGCCATGGCCGGCAGCGGTGGCGATGGTGGCGCGGCCGGCTTTGGCGCGGGCGTCGGCAGCAGCGGTTCGGGCAATGGCGCGGCGGATGTGGCGGGCGGCGGCGGCGGCTCGGGCCTCGGCGGCGCGATCTTCGTGCGCGATGGCGGCAGCCTGACGGTCACCGGCAATTCCACCTTCGGGCGGAACAATGTGCAGGCCGGCGGCAGCCTGAATGGCGGCGCGGCCGGTGAGGTCGCGGGCAGCGACATCTTCATCATGCGCGGCGCCACAGTGAACTTCGCCGCCGGCACGGGCAATGTCATCACCGTCAATGGCGGCATCGCCGATGACAGCTCCGCCAATATCAGCTTCGGCGGCGTGCCGAACGGGCAGGGCGCCGATGTCACCATCAGCAGCGGGCTCGTGGTGTTCAACGGCGCCAATACCTATACCGGGCAGACCATCATCACCGGCGGCGCGCTGCGCGCGCAGGATGGCGTCGGGCTGCCTTCCAACAGCAACCTGAATCTGGCGGGCGGCGTGCTGGAATCGAGTGGTGTCCTCGACCGCTTCACCGGCACCTTCGCCGATCGTGTGCAGTGGAGCGGCTCTGGCGGCTTCGCCGGGGTGGGGGATGGGCTGACCGTCCGCCTCAATGCCGGCACCACCCTGACCTGGGGCCAGGGCGGCTTCGTCAGCGGCAGCAATGCGCTGATCTTCGGCTCCGCCACCGGCACCGCCAACGTGACCTTCGAGAACGGCATCAACCTGGCCGGCGCGGCGCGCAACATCCATCTCGGTCACGGCACCGATGTGACCACGACGATGTCCGGCGTGCTGTCCAATGGCGGGCTGACGCTGACGGCGGAGAACAATGCCGCGCAGCTCATCCTGACGGGCACCAACACCTATGCGGGTGCCACCACCATCACCAGCGGCACGCTGGCCCTGCAGGGCACGGGCAGCATCGCGCAGTCCAGCAGCGTCACCATCGGCAGCAACGGCACGCTGGACATCAGCGGCACCGATTCCGGCGCCAGCATCGTCACCCTGGCGGGTGATGGCGGCCTGGCGCTCGGTGAGCGCACGGTGACTGTGACCAATGGCAACAGCACCACTTTCGGTGGCGTGATCTCCGGCACGGGCGGGTTCACCCTGGCCGGTGGCACCCAGGCGCTTTCCGGCGTCAATACCTTCACGGGCGCCGTCGCCGTCGACAGCGGCGCGGTGCTGGCCCTGGTGGGTTCCGGCAGTGTCGCCGCGGCCTCCGGCGTCGAGGCCAATGGCCAGTTCAACATCGCCGGCACCAGCGCGGGGGCGACCATCGCCACCCTGTCCGGCAACGGCACGGTGGCGCTCGGGCCGCAGACCCTGACCATCGCCGATGGCTCCACCAGCTTCGCGGGCGCCATCAATGGCGCCGGCGGGCTGACCGTGGCGGGCGGCACGCAGACGCTGACCGGCAGCAATGGCCTGACCGGCACGGTGCAGGTCGATGACGGCGCCACCCTGGCACTGTCCGGTGGCAGCGCCGGTATCGCCAGCGCCAGCCTGGTGCAGGTGGAGGGCACGCTGGATGTCTCCGGCAATACCAGCACCAATGTCACCACCCTGTCCGGCAGCGGCGATGTGGCGCTGGGCGCGGCGGCGCTGCGCATCACCAATGGCAGCACCACCTTCGCGGGCGATATCCAGGGCGAGGCCGGCAGCGCGCTGACCATCGCGGGTGGCACGCAGATCCTCAGCGGCACCAATACCTTGGCGGGCGCCGTCACCATCGACAGCGGCGCGGTGCTGGCCCTGACCGGCACGGGCGGCATCGCCGCGGCGTCCGGCGTCGCGGCCAATGGCGGCTTCGACATCTCCGCCACCACGGCGGGCGCCAGCATCACCACCCTGTCCGGCAGCGGTACGGTGGCACTCGGTGCGCAGACTTTGACGGCGACGAATGGCAGCACCACCTTCGCCGGCGCGATCGGCGGCACGGGTGGCCTGACCGTCTCCGGCGGCACCCAGGCGCTGAGCGGCAGCAACGGCTTCACCGGCGCCGCGACCATCAACGACGGCGCGACGCTGGCCCTGACCGGCACGGGCAGCATCGCCGCCGCATCGCAGGTGCAGGCCGATGGCAGCTTCGACATCTCCGCCACCAGCGCGGGCGCCAGCATCACCACCCTGACGGGCACGGGCGATGTGGCGCTGGGCGCGCAGCGCCTGACGGTGACCAATGGCAGCACGACCTTCGCGGGCGACATCGCCGGCACCGGCGGGCTGACGGTCAGCGGCGGCACGCAGACCCTGAGCGGCGCCAACAGCTTCACCGGCACCGCCGTGGTGGACAGCGTCGCCGGCCTGTCGATCACCGGCACCGGCAGCGTGGCCCAGGCCGCGCGCGTGCAGGCCGATGGCGAGTTCAACATCGCCGGTACCAGCGGCGGCAGCGCCATCCGCAGCCTGTCCGGCAGCGGCTTCGTGGTGCTGGGCGCGCAGACCCTGTCGGTGACGGCGGGCGACGACGTGTTCGCCGGCAACATCCTCGGCGCCGGCAACCTGAATGTCAGCGGCGGCACGCAGGGCCTGTCCGGCAGCAATGCCATGACCGGTCAGGTCG
This sequence comes from Falsiroseomonas oleicola, assembly GCF_019029495.1. GTDB lineage: Bacteria > Pseudomonadota > Alphaproteobacteria > Acetobacterales > Acetobacteraceae > Falsiroseomonas > Falsiroseomonas oleicola. Next base: position 59,465 of record NZ_JAERQM010000003.1, on the reverse strand, counting down.
TGGTGGCCGATGGCGCGCGGCTGAACATCCTCGGCGCCGGCAGCATCGCCAGCGCCAGCCAGGTGGAGGCGGATGGGCAGTTCGACATCACCGGCGCCACCAGCCCGGTGCAGATCCGCACCCTGGCGGGCACGGGCGATGTGACGCTGGGCGCGCAGACCCTGCGCGTGACGGCGGGCAGCACGGAATTCGGCGGCGATGTCTCCGGCACCGGCACGTTGAACGTCGCCGGCGGCACGCAGCGCCTGTCCGGCGGCAACAGCCTGACCGGTCTGGTGCAGGTGGACTCCGGCGCCACCCTGCAACTGACCGGCACCGGCAGCATCGCCACGGCGTCGGAAGTGCGCAGCGATGGCGTGTTCTCCGTGGCCAATACGAGCAGTGGCGCCGCCATCACCACCCTGTCGGGCAATGGCGTGGTGCTGCTGGGCAGCCAGGACCTGACGGTGACGGCGGGCAGCACGGCCTTTGCCGGCGGCATCGCCGGCAGCGGCGGCGTCACCATCACCGGCGGCACGCAGCAGCTCAGCGGCCAGAACATCTTCCAGGGTCCGCTGACCATCGGCGCGGCCGGCGCGCTGGACCTGCTGGGCACCGGCAGCGTGGCCGAGGCTTCCCGCGTCGACCTGGCCGGGCGCTTCGACATCTCCGGCACCACGGCCGGCGCCTCCATCACCACGCTGACCGGCGCGGGCATCGTGGCGCTGGGCGCGCGCACCCTGACGGTGACCGACGGTTCCACCGATTTCGCCGGCACCATCGGCGGCACCGGCGGCTTCGCGGTCAGCGGCGGCACGCAGACGTTGAGCGGCCTCAACACCTATTCCGGCGGCACGCGTGTCAGCAACGGCACGCTGGTCGTGGCCAGCGATGCGGCGCTCGGCGCGGCCTCGGGCGGTGTCACCTTGCAGGATGGGCGGTTGCGCTTCATGGCGGACACCACCTCCGCCCGTAACTTCACCATGGGTGGCCAGGGCACGGTCGACACCAATGCGCAAAGCATCACCCTGTCCGGCACCATTGGCGGCAGCGGTGGGCTGGTGGCGGATGGCGGCGGCGTGCTGACGCTGACCGGCGACAACAGCTATGCCGGCGGCACGCTGGTGATCGGCGGCACCACGCTCGCGGTCGGCAAGGACTCGGCGCTGGGCGCGCCGGACGGCGCCGTGGTGATCGACAACGGCAAGCTGCTGGCGCTGGCAAGCTTCGCCTCCACCCGCGCGATCCAGGTCAATACCGCGGGCGAGATCGACGCCAATGGCTTCGTCCTCAGCCTCAGCGGCCCGATCAACCTTCAGCAGGAGGATGCGCCGGACCTCGTGCTGTTCAACGGCGATGCGACGGTGGAGGGACCGATCACGGTGGATGCGGCCGGACTGACCGTGCTGTCCAACGCCATCCTGCGCGGCACCGGCGAGGTCTTCACCAGCACCGTCATCGATGGCGTGCTGGCGCCCGGCAACAGCCCCGGCACGCTGACCTTCCTGGCGCCGCTGACCATCTCCCCCAGCGGCACGCTGCGGCTGGATATCGACGGCACGGGCACCGGCACGGGCGCGGGCAATTACAGCCGCGTGGTGCTGACCGGCAGCGGCAGCAGCTTCACCGCCCAGGGCGGCACCATCGTGCCGCTGCTGCGCGGCATCAGCGGCGATGCCAGCAACAGCTACACCCCGCCGGTGGGCCAGAGTTTCGCCGTGGTGCAGGCCGAGGGCGGCGTCTTCGGCAGCTTCGCCAGCCTGACCCAGCCGGAAGGGCTGCTGGCCGGCAGCCGCATGGATGCGCTCTACACCGCCCAGGCGCTGACGCTGTATGTCACGCCCAGCAGCTACACCAACCTGAACCCCTTCGGCGTCGGGCTGACGCCGAACCAGGCGCAGGTCGGCCTCGGCCTGGACGCGCTGCGCCCGATGCCGGGCGTGCGGACCGGCGCGGAGGCGACGGCGGTGCTCGGCACGCTGTTCAGCCAGGTGCCGGCGGCGCTGCCGCCGATCATGACGCGCCTCGCCGGCACCATCTATGGCGATGCGCTGATGGTGGGCCTCGACCGCAGCCGTGGCTTCGGCGAGGTCATCGCCGACCAGGCGGCGGCCCGGCGTGGCCTGACCGGCCGTGCCGCCACCGACGGCGACGGGCGGCGCACGGCCTGGGCCACGGGCTTCGGCGGCAATGCCCGCTTCGACGCCACGGGCGACACGGGCTATCGCAACACCACCACCGGCATGGCGGTGGGCGTGGACTTCCGCCTCGATGCCGGCCTGCTGGTCGGCATGGCGCTCGGCGGCAGCAGCGGGCGGATCAGCTCCTCCGCCACCGATGCCCGCATCTCCGGCGAGATGGTGCATGCCGCGCTCTATGGCGGCTGGACCGGTGGTCCCTACTACGTCGATGCGCAACTCGGCCTGAGCCATGCGGAGGTCAATGCCAGCCGCAACCTGGGCGTGAACGGGTTGACCGCGCGGGGTTCTGCCAGCGGGCTGGGTGGCAGCGCGGCGATCGAGGCCGGCACCCGCCATCGCTTCGGCAACTGGCAGGTGCAGCCCGGCCTCGGCCTGCGCTACGACGCGCTGAGCCGTGACCGGCTGACCGAGGATGGCGCCAGCGTGCTGTCCCTGGCGGTGGAGGACAGCCAGGCCAGCAGCCTGCGCGCCACCGCCGGCTTCCGCGCCGAGACCAGCCTGATGCTGGGCGAGGGCTACCACCTGCGGCCGCATCTGCGCCTGCATGTGGCGCAGGAGATGGGCGATACGGAAACGAGCACCACTTCCGCCTTCGTCGGCGCCCCGGGCGCCGCCATGGTGGCGCGGACCGCCGATCGTGGCCGCACCGCCGGGCTGGCGGGGCTGGGCGCGGAGTTGACCCTGCCGAACGGTGTGACATTGTTCGGCGGCTATAGCGGCACGGTGCAGCAGCACGTGTCGAACCATGCCGGCACCGTCGGCCTGCGGTACCAGTGGTGAGGGCGGCATGATGCGCATGCAGGACATGATGAAGGGTCGGCGCCGTTGGGCGCTGGCCAGTGGCCTCGCCGGCCTGCTCGGCGCGGTGCTTCTCTGGCCGCTGGCCGGGCCGGTGGCCCAGCCGGCGGGTCGCGCCCCGGCGGTGGCGCCGGCAGCCCCTGCCGCCCCCGCGGCCGAGGGGCCGGAACGGACCAGCGCCCAGTTCGGCGACTGGTCGGTGAATTGCACCGGCCGTGCCCCGGCACGGAACTGCGAGATGGTGATGGCGGTGCGCGACCCGCCGCGGCAACTCGCCGCCGCCCTGGCCATCGGCCGGATCGCGCGGGAGTCCCCGCTGCGTCTGGTCGCCCAGGTGCCGGTGAACATCCGCGTCGCCCAGCCGGCGCGGCTGGCCATGGAGGGTGCGGAGCCGCTGGCCCTGCCCTTCCAGACCTGCAACCGCCTCGGCTGCTTCGCCGAGATCGAGCTGCGGGAGGAGGCATTGCGCCGCCTGCGTGCCCGCCCGGCCGATCAGCCGGGCCGGCTGGAATGGCGCGACGCGGCGGGGCAGGAGGTGGCGTTGCCCATTTCCTTCCGTGGCTTCGTCGCGGCGGCGGATGCGCTGGGCCGGGAGCTGCGCTGAACCACGGCGCCGGCCCCGCGCATCGCGGGAAACCGTTACGCGACGGCGACTTGCACCCCGCCCGTCGCGCATGGGATGGAGAGGGCAGGCGCGAGCGGGGCATGGGGTTCCGGCGCAGGGACAGATTGTTCTCGCAATGGATTTCCACTGATGCCCAGTGAGACCGCGCGGGAACTGCGCCGCCGGTTGCATCAGCAGCAGCTCATCTCCGCCTTCGGGCGGGAAGCCCTGCGCGGTGCCGGGCTGGACGGGCTGTTGCAGGATGCGGCGCGGGCCGCATCGGAAGGTCTGGATACCGATCTCGCCAAGGTCCTGCAGCACCTGCCGGGCGAGCAATGCCTGCTGATCGTCGCGGGCGTGGGCTGGGGGCCGGATGTGATCGGGGTGGTGCGCTTTGGCACCGACCTCGCCTCCCCCGCCGGCTTCGCGCTCCGCACCGGTGCGCCGGTGATCTCCAACCACCTGGGTGGGGAGGGGCGATTCCGCACCCCGCAACTGATGGTGGAGCACGGCGTGCGCCGCGCGGTGAACGTCCTGATCCGCGGCGAGGCCGGCGCACCACCCTTCGGCGTCCTGGAAGTGGACAGCCGCGATGCGCAGGAGGAATTCTCCGAAAGCGATGTCGCCTTCCTGCAATCCCTGGCCAATGTCGTGGGCCTGGCCATCGACCGTGACCGGGATCGCCGCGACCGCGACCTGCTGACGCGGGAGGCGCATCACCGCGTCAAGAACAGCCTTCAGATCGCCCAGACCCTGCTGCGCCTGCAATTGCGGGAGGTGGAGGATCCGGAGGCGAAGCGGCAGCTTGAACAGGCCGCGCGGCGCATCATGACCATCGGCGCGGTGCATGAACGCCTGTTTTCCGGCCCGGCCATCGGGCTGGTGGTGGTCGCCACCTATCTGCGCGGGCTGGTGGAGGATCTGCGCGCCTCGCTCGGCGTTGGCGATGGCGGCCGTCCCCTGGCGCTGGAGGTGACACCGGCGAGCGAGGAGGCGGTCTGGGACGGCGACCGGGTGACGACCCTCGGCCTGGTGGCGACGGAGCTGGTGACCAACGCCTTCAAATACGGCCGCGGCACCGTGACGCTGCGCTTCGAGATCGCGGCCCTGACCGGCGGCGGCACGCTGGTGGTGGCGGATGAGGGCGATGGGCCGCCCCCCGGCTTCGACCAGGCCAAGGGCGGCCTCGGCATGCGCATCCTGACGACGCTGCTGCGGGGCGGCGGGCTGGCGGCGGAACGGCCGCCGGAGGGTGGCTTCCGCTTCGTCGCCACACTGGCGCCGCCGCCCGCGGGCAATGGCGGGTAGTCTGACTACCGAAGCCCGGCGCGCACGCGATTGACCGTGGTGGCGGCCAGCAGCGCCGCCAGCACCGGCATGATCCAATAGGCCAGCGCCGGCAGCGCGCCCGCCAACCCGACCCAGAGGCCGAGCGCGCCGAACAGCAGCGCGCGGTCGCTTTTGCCCAATGGCCCGTCATAGCGACGCTCCGCGCCCAGCACGCCGGCGAATTCCGAGATGACGGAAAGAACCACCACCAGGCCGACCCAGGCCGGGCCGAAGGGCGGGATCAGCGCGAAGGGGGCGATCAGCGCGGCGTCGGAGACCACGTCGCCCAGCTCGTTCAGATAGGCGCCGAGCCGGCTTTTCTGCCCATGTTCGCGCGCCAGCATGCCATCCACGGCATTCAGTCCCATGCGCAGCAGCAGCCAGAGCGGCAGCAGCAGGAACCAGGCGGGGGAGGCCAGCAGCAGCACGCCCCCCAGCGCGACGGAGCCGATGGCGGCGGCCAGCGTCACCTGGTTGGCGGTGACGCCGGCGGCGGCGAGGCGCCCGACCATGGGGCGCAGCAGCGCCTGGAAGCGGGGTTTCAGGCTGTAGAGGCTCATCGTCGGGGCTCCAGCGCGCGCACCGCGGCCTCGCATTGTGCCGCGACCTGCGTCCAGCCGGCGCGGTCCTGCGGCGTCTCGGCGAAGGACAGCGGTGGGCCGATATGCAGATGCAGCCGGCCGGGCCGTGGCCAGCGGCGCTGCGGCGGCCAGGCGGCATGGGCGCCCTCCAGCCAGCAGGGCACCACCGGGACGGGGGAGCCGGCGACGAAGGCACCGAGCCCGGGTTGGAAGGCGGCCATGGCGCCGTCGCGCGAGCGGGTGCCCTCGGGGAACAGGATGAAGACCAGCCCATCCTCCTCCAGCCGTGCGCGCAGCGTCGCGAGGTCCTTCGGCCGGGTGCGGCGGCGCCAGACCGGCAGGGCGTTGATGGCATAGGCGGCGAAGGCGGCCATGGGGGTGGAGGTGAAGAAGGTATCGCCCGCCGCCAGCGCATGGGCGCGTCGTGCCGCCGGGCCGCGCAAGGCGGCGCCGACCGCCAGCGCGTCCAGATGGCTGGCATGGTTGGCGACGATGACGAAGGGTGGCGGCGGCAGGTGTTCCCGCCCGGTCACCGCGAAGCGGTGCATCACGGCCATGTAGAGGCGGACCAGGCGCCGCCAGCCGCCTTGCAGCAGCCCGCCGACCAGCCCGGCCTCCCGCCCATGGCTGCGCAGCCGCTCCGCCGTTGGCAGGCCCAGGTCGCGGGCCGGCTTGATCTTCCAGTCGCTCATGGTCCGCCCGTCAGGATGCGGGTCGGCGCGTCCAGGCCCCAGCCGATATAGAACTGGATCAGGTGGAAGGTCGCGGGGGCCACCAGCAGCAGGCTGTTGAAGCGGTCCAATATGCCGCCATGGCCGGGCAGCAGCACGCCCATGTCCTTGATGCCGATGTCGCGCTTGATGGAGGACAGCATCAGGTCGCCGGCCTGCCCGCCGATGCTGACCAGCGCGCCCAGCGCCAGCAGCTTCCAGGTGCTGTCCATCGGCGTGCCTTCGAAGATCAGCCCGGCGACATAAGCGACCAGCAGCGTGGTGCAGACCAGGGCGCCCAGCGCGCCCGACAGGGTCTTGTTCGGGCTGGTGGCCGGCAGCAGCTTCCGGCCGCCGATCAGCTTGCCGCTGGTGAAGGCCGCCACGTCGTTCAGCCCGACCGCGAGCACCAGCAACAGCAGCAGCGGCCGGTAGTTCGGATCATTCGCCATGTAGCCGAGATGCGCGAGGCCGGCGCCGAACAGCATATAGGCGAAGATCGCGAGCGCCGTGCGCTGGATATAGCCGGCGGGCCGGTCCAGCGGGATCGAGGCGACCGCGATCACCGTCACCGTCAGCGGCCAGAGCGCGACGAAGAAGCCATACCAGTGATCCAGCGCGGCGAAATTCACCGCCAGGATGCCGAGGACCACCACCGCCACCAGCCAATGCTCGCGGAACAGGCCGGTGGCGCGGTCATATTCCCGCAGGCAGGCCAGGCCGAGCAACGTCACCGCCGCGATCACCCATTCCCGTCCCAGCAGGATCGGCGCCATGATGAGCGGCAGCAGCACGGCCCAGGAGGCAAGGCGCAGCCACAATTCCCGGCGCAGCGCCGGGCTGGCGCGGCCGGTGACGGTCAAGGCGCCAATCACGGCGGCGGCCAGCAGCAGGATGCCGATGGTAGCGGCGACCAGCCCTTGCGTCACCGGATGGCCGAAGGCGATGTCCCATCCGCGCATCGGCGGTGGTTCTCCCGAAATGTCGGTGCCAGCATGACGGAGCGGCATCGGCGGGGATAGCGGCAGGGCCGGTCACAGTGTTTCCATCGGCTGCGCGATATGGCCTGTTGCGCGACATATTTCGCCGGAGTCCAGTCCCCCATGCCCAGCCGCCCCCGCACCATCCTGGTCACTGGCGCTGCCAGCGGCATCGGCGCCGCCTGCTGCCGGGCGCTGGCCGGGCCGGGCACGTCCATCCTGGTGCATACGCGGAAAAACGAGGCGGGGGCGGAGGCCGTGGCGCAGGCCGTGCGCGCGGCGGGCGGCGTGGCGGAGGTGATGCTGGGCGACATCGCCGACCCCGCCATGCCCGCGGCGCTGGTGGAACGGGCGCAGGCACGCTTCGGCGGGCTGGATGTGGTGGTGGCCAATGCCGGCTTCGCCGACCGCACCCCCGTGGCCAGCCTGACGGAAGCCGCCTTCGCGCGGTCGATGGACACGGTGCTCTGGGCCTTCCTGCGGCTGGCGCAGGCGGCGATGCCGGTGCTGGCGCGGGGCGAGGCGCCGCGGCTGGTCGCCATCTCCTCCTTCGTCGCACATGTCTTCCGCACCGATGCGACGATCTTCCCGGCGACGGCGGCCGCCAAGGCGGGGGTGGAGGCGCTGGTGCGCGCCCTGGCGGTGGAGGCGGCGGCCAGCGGCACCACGGTGAATGCCGTGGCGCCCGGCTTCACCCAGAAGGATGCCAGCGGCCACAGCGCCATGACCCAGGCGCAATGGGACGCGGTGCGCGCGCGGATTCCGCTTGGCCGGCTGGGCACGCCCACGGATGTGGCCCAGGCGGTGGCCTATCTCGCCTCGCCGGGCGCCGGCTATGTCACCGGCCAGGTGCTGCATGTGAATGGCGGGCTGATCTGATAACAGCGGGCCGGTTTCTCGACCGGTCCGAGCGGCCGAATGGCCGCCGCCGCTTATGCGGCGAAGCCAAGGAAACCGGAGGTTTCCGCCCGGCGTGTGAGGGCGGCCCGACGCGGTCACGCGGAAGGGTCGTTGGTATGATTGACGGCGACCCGGCGCCCTGCCTTGCTGCCGGGACAAAGAGGGAAATGCCAGGATGATCCATGTGCTCGCCTTCATCACCACGAAGCCCGGAATGCGGGAGGCGGTGCTGACCGAATTCCGCGCCAATATGCCGGCCGTCCTGGCCGAGGAAGGCTGCCTGGAATACGGCCCGGCCGTGGATGCGGAAGGCATCGGCGCGATCCAGACCGCGATCGGGCCGGACAGCTTCGTCGTGGTGGAGAAGTGGTCCAGCCCGGCGACGCTCGCCGCCCATGGCGCCGCGCCGCATATGAAGGCCTATGGCGCCAAGGTGCGCGACATGATCGCCAGCCGGGTCATCCATGTGCTGAGCCCGGCTGGGTGATCCAGCCCGCCGTCAATCCAGGCTGACGCGCCCCTCGCGCACCACCACCGCCCATTTCGCGACCTCGGCCCGGACAAAGGCGTCGAAATCGGCCGGGGTGGTGGCTTCCACGGTAAAGCCCTGGGCCGCGAAACTGTCCTGGATCTCGGGGGAGGTCATGGCCCGCGCCACCTCCGCATGCAGCCTGGCCAGCACCGGGGCCGGCGTGCCGGCGGGGGCAAACAGGCCCTGCCAGGAGGTGGCGGCGAAGCCCGGCAGCCCGGCCTCCTGCATCGTCGGCACCTCCGGCAGCAGGCGGTGCCGGGCCGGCGATGTGACGGCGATCGGGCGGATGGCGCCGGCGCGGACCTGCGGCAGGGCCACCAGGAAATCCGCGAAGCTCGACTGCACCTGGCCGGCGATCAGGTCCGTCAGCGCGGCGGCGGAGCCGCGATAGGGCACATGCGTCAGCTCCACCTTCGCCGCCTGGCCGAACATCACCCCGGTCAGGTGCATGGAGGTGCCATTGCCCGGCGTCGCATAGGTCAGCCCGCCATTCGCCGCCTTGGCCGCCGCGATATAGCCGGCCAGGTCCTGGGCGGGGCTGTCCTTGTTCACCACCAGGATCAGCGGCGCGGAGACCACCCGCGACAGCGGCGCGAAGGAGGTCGCCGGGTCATAGGGCAGGTTGCGGAACAGGCTGCCGGCGATGGCATTGCTGCCGGTGACGCCCATCAGCAGCGTGTGCCCATCGGGCGCGGATTTCGCCACGGCATCGGCGCCGACGGTGCCACCCGCGCCGGGGCGGTTTTCCACCACCACGGTCTGGCCGAGCGCCGCGGTCAGCTTCTCCGCCAGCCGCCGCGCCAGCACATCGGTGCTGCCGCCGGGCGGGAAGGGCACGACGATGCGGATGGTGCGGCTCGGCCAGGACTGCGCCAGGGCTGGCGCGGCGAGGCCGGCGGCGAGCGCCGTGCCGAGAGTGCGACGGGTAAGGGTCATTTTGTGAAGCTTCCCTGTTGTTGCGCGGGGCCCCAGCCGCCCCCGCCCGCGGTTTCGAGAATGAAGCGCTCCCCGGCCGCCCAGGCGATGCGCGCCTTGGAGGGCAGGGGGTGGGGTGTGCCGTCCAGTCGGACCAGCCGCGCCGCCGCCGGGGCGCCCGGGCCACCGCCCTGCGCCCCCGGCGCGCCGGCCAGGTGCCGCTCGCCGCGATAGGAGATTTCGGCCGTGCCCGAGAGCAGGCGGTAGACCCGCCGCACGCCATCGCCCCCGGGATGCCGCCCGGCGCCGCCGGAGCCGCGCCGGCGCTCGATCGCCTCCACCCGGATCGGCGCCACCGATTCCAGCATTTCGCCGGGCAGGTTGCGGGCGTTGGAGACATCGGCGGAAAGGCCGGGCAGCCCCGGCCCATCCGGCCGCCCGCCGGACCCGCCCGCGACAATCTCCGTGAAGATCCAGCGCCGGCCGGCGCCATCGGTGCCGCCGATGGAGAGCACCACGGCCACCCCCGCATTGGGTGCCGCGGCCGGCGCGGGCGAAAGCCGGGCATGGGCGGCGAACAGGGCGTTGCAGGCCAGTTTCACCGTCGCCGTGCGGGCATTCACCGCCGCCGGGAAGCGCGGATTGACCAGGCTGCCCTCCGGCAGGTGCAGGTCCAACAAGTCCAGCAACCCATGATTCGCCGCCGCCCCCGGGGCGATCCGCCGCAGCAGGCAAAAGCAGGCGGCCAAAAGGCCGGAAGGCGCGGCGTTGACCGGCCCGGCCGTCTGTGGCGCCGATCCGGTGAAATCGACCGCGAGGCGCGGCCCCGGCAGGCGGCGCAGAGTGACGCGGATGGGCACGGCGCCGGCGCTGAGGCCATCGCCTTCCAGGGCATCCTCGGCGCTGGCCTCGGCTTCCGGCAGGGCGGCCAGGGCGGCGGCCAGCAAGGCGCGGGATTCGACCAGCAGCGCTTCGCAGCCGGTGACGAAGGTCTCGGTACCCATGGCGGTGGCGAGCTGCGCCACCTCCCGCGCCGCCAGGGACACGGCGGCCCATTGCGCGGCCAGGTCGCCGGCCAGCATGTGCGGCGTGCGGGTATTGGCGGCGAGGATGGTGGCGATGCCCGCATCCTCCACCCCCGCATGCCGCCACTTCACCGGCGGCAGGCGCAGCCCCTCCTGGAAGATGCTTTGGGCATCCGGCGGGACGGAGCCGGGGGCGATGCCGCCGACATCCTGGTGGTGCAGGATGGTGGCGGCGAAGGCCACCACGCGGCCCTGCGCGAAGACCGGCCGCGCCAGGATCAGGTCGGGCAGATGCGTGCCGCCGGACCAGGGATCGTTCAGCAGCAGCCCGTCGCCCTCCGCCAGCGTGGCGGGCGGGAAGGCGCGGCAGAGGGCGGCGATGGCGGGGATCATGCCGCCGAGCAGCAGCGGCAGCGAATTGGCCTGGGCCAGCACGCGGCCATCCGCCAGGAACAGGGCGGCGGCGCAGTCCATACCCTCCCGCGCCACCGGGGACAGGGCGCTGGCCAGCAGGCTGTCCTGCATGCGGTCGGCGACGCTTTCGAGCGCCAGATGCAGGATTTCCCGGGCGGCGGCCTCGGCGAGACTCATGGCGCGGCTTCCAGCAGCAGCGCGCCATCGGCGCGCGGGGTGGCGCGCCAGCCGGGCGGGATGCGGAGCGTGGCGTCCGGCCCGTCCTGCAGCATCGTGCCATCCGGCAGTTCGCGGGACCTCGTGGGCGGTGGCGAAGGCGGCGTGGGTGGCAGGCCGAGCGCGGCCTGCGCGACGCAGCTTTGAGCGAGAATGCGCCGCGCGCCGCCGGGGGCATGGCCGCGCAGCAGGGCGTGGGCGGCGTCGAAACGCGCCGCTAGCGCCTCCGGCGGCTCGCCCGAGGTCCAGGCCAGGGTCAGGGGCTCCGACTGGCCGGCATAGGCCATGGCGAGACTGTGGTGCGGCGTGGCGGGGCAGACCCAGGCCGCGAGCCGGGTGGTCAGCGCCGCCGCCTGGGCGGCTGCCTGGGGCTCCAGCGTGGCGATATCGGCCAAGGGCAGGTCGCAGGGCGCCTCCAGGCTCGCCGCGGCCGGGGCCAGGGCCAGGCCAAAGGCGGAAAGCAACCCGGGCGCGGGCGGCACCAGCACGCGGCGGGCGCCGATGCGGGCGGCGATGGCGGCGGCATGCAGCGGCCCGGCGCCGCCGCCGGCCACCAGCAAGGCGCGGGTCGGGTCCAGGCCACGGCGCAGCGCGATGCGGCGCAGCGCATCCGCCACCCTGGCCTCCGCCAGTTCCAGCACCGGCGCGACCTGCTCCGTGCCCAGCGCCGCGACCAGCGCGGTTCGGGCGGCCGCCGCATCCAGCGCCAGTCCCGGCGCCGTGCCGGGCAGCCAGCCGGCCAGCAGCGCCGCATCGGTCAGCGTCGCCGCGCTGCCGCCACGGCAGGCCGGGCGCGCGGGGGTGCCGAAGCGCAGCCTGCCGGCGTCGAGCGTGACCGTGGTGCCGCCACCCATGGCCAGGCTTTCCACATCCAGCGCCGGGCAGCGCAGCCGCAGCGCGCCCAGGCCGATCTCCCGCGCCGTCAGCGGCGTGCCGGCGCGGACCAGGCTGATCTCCGTGGTCGTGCCGCCCATGTCGAGGCCGATGGCGTCCTCGCCTTGCGCCCAGAAGGCAACGGCGCGCGCCCCGGCGGCGGGGCCGGACAGAGCGAGGCCGAGGGGCTGCGCCAGGGCCTCCGCCAGTGGCGCCAGACCGCCTTCCGCGCGCAGCAGCCAGGGGGCGGGCAGGACCCCGTCGAAGCGCCCGGCCAGCAGCGGCTTCAGCGCGGCATCGGCCAGTGTGGCGAGCGTGCGTTCGAATTCGCGCAGGCCCGGATCGACGCGGTGCGAGAGCGACAGCGGCAGGTCGGGACGCTCCGCCGCGATGGCTTCTGCCACGGCCAGCTCATGGGCGGAATTCAGCGGCGCGAAGAGCAGGCTGATGGCGACGGGCGTGTTCGCCGGCAGCTTGGCGATCTGGGCGCGTAGCGCTTCCAGTTCATCGAGCGGCTCGACCTCCGCGCCCGTCGCATCGATGCGGCCGCCGACCTCCATGCGCAGCGCCGCGGGTGACAGGGTTGGTGGCGTGGGCGGCGGTGGCCGTTCATCCATCGGGTCACGCTTCGATTGCCGGCCGAGATCCGGCACATCGACAAAGCCCCGCGTCGCCACCAGCGCCACCGGCCCGGCCCGGCCGCTGACCAGGGCGTTTGTCGCGAGCGTGGTGGCGATGCGAAGCTGCGCGATCTGCGTGATGCCGGCCTCCGCCAGCAGTGCGCCGATGGCTTCGGCCAGTGGCGCCGTGGAAGCGGGGTGTTTCAGCATCCGCGGTGGGCCGTCCGGCGCACTCGCAAAAAGGTCGGAAAAATCGCCGCCGAGATCGATGGCGACACTCCACCCCTGCATCACCACGACCAGCGCGTCGGCGCAAACGCCGAAAGATCGATCTCCGGATCGCGGCCGGCGACCAGATGCGCCACTTCGCGCCCCGTGCTGGCCGCGCCGCACATGCCGATATGGCCATGGCCGAAGGCGAACCAGGCATTGTCGACGCGCGGCGCCCGGCCGATCACCGGCAGGCTGTCCGGCAGGCAGGGGCGATGGCCCATCCATTCGCTGGTCTGGCTGGTATCCAGATGCGGAAACATCTCGCGGCCACGGGCCAGCAGCATGGCGGCGCGGCGATAATCCGGCGCGGCGTGGAGGCCGGCGAATTCAACGGAGCCGGCGAGGCGAAGACCCATCCGCATGGGGTTCACCATCAGGTTGTGCTCCACCGCCATCACGGTGTGGCGCAGCGCCAGGTTGTTGCTGCCGACGGTCACGTGATAGCCGCGCTGCGTCTCCAACGGGATCCGTGGGCCGAGCTGGTTTGCGAGCCTCGCGGACCAGGCGCCGCCGGCCAGCACCACGCCTTCCGTCTCCAGCGTCTCCCCGCCTTCCAATTCCAGCGCATGGACGGAACCGCCCTTGACGCGAAAGCCGCTGACGCGGGCGCGATGCACCTGGGCGCCGTCGCGTTCGCATTGCTCGAACAGCGCGCGCGTCATCGCGGCGGGGTCGAGCGTGCTGCCATTCTCGGGCGCCAGAATGCCGAAGCGGAAGCGGCCTTTCAGGTCGGGCTCCAGCGCCACGAGTTCGTCCTCGGCCACGTCGCGCATCTCGACGCCGAGCGAACGGCGCAGGTTCATCCCCCAGGCCCATTGCCGCGCGGCCTCGGGTCCGGAGTAGACATAGAGGCAGCCGGAACGGCGCATCAGACCGCTGGCATTGGCACGTTGCAGCAGTGGCTCGTAGCAATCGAAGATCGGCGCCAACAAGCCGCGCAGTGCCGTGGCGATACGCACCACCTCCTCTCGCGACGAATGCTTGAGGAAGCGCGCGAGCCAGGGCGCGACCACGGGCGTGTACCACCAGCGCACGGCGAGCGGCCCGAGCGGATCCAGCAGCCAGCCCGGCACCTTCTTCCACATCCCCGGCATGCCGACTGGCAGGCAGGCGGAGGGGGAGAGCGAGCCGGCATTGCCGAAGGAGGTCGCCTCCGCCGGGCCGAGCGGATCAACAAACGTGACCTGGTGGCCATCGCGCTGCAGCCAAGCCGCGGTGGCGGTGCCGACGATGCCATTGCCGATCACCGCGATGCGCATGCTGGGTCCCTGGGGCCTGGCGGTGTTCGAAGACCGAACCGCTGTGCGGAATGCTAACCCGCGTTGCGCGCGGCGCGCAACAAGGTCACAACAATTGCGGCGCGAGGTCGGTGGCCTGCGCGCGCAGCAGCGGCAGGTAGCTGTCCCGCAAGACCGTGGCCGTGCCGCGTTCGCTGTGCATGCCGATGTTCAGCGCGGCGACCACGCGCCCATCATGCCGTCGCAGCGGTACGGCAAGCGACCGAAAGCCCTGCTCGGCTTCCTGGTCCACCAATGCAAAGCCGTCGCTGCGCGCCTTGGCGATGCGCTTGCGGATGCGCAGCGGGTCGAGTTCCGTCTGCGGCGTGACGGCGAAGGGCGGGTGCTGTGCCAGCACCGCGTCCATCTCCGCCTCTGGCAGTCCGGCCAGCAGCACGCGGCCCAACGCGGTGCAGAAGGCGGGCAGGCGCAGGCCGACCATGGTGGTGAGATTGAGCAGGCGCGCCGGCTGGCCATAGGCGATGAAGACGATGTCGCCCCCATCCAGCACCGCGGCCGAGCAGGGCGCGCCGACCTCGGCGCTCAGCCTCTCGCAGCGCGGTTGCAGGATGGCGGACAGGCCGTTGGCGCCGAGATAGCCGGAGGCCAGCCGCAGCACGCGCGGCGTCAGCCGGAACAGCCGCCCGTCACTTTCGACATGGCCGAGCGTGACCAGCGTGTGCAGCGCGCGGCGCACCGTGGCGCGCGGCAGGTCCACAACGCGCGCCGTCTCGGCCAGCGTCATCTGTCGGCGCTCCGGCCCGAAGGCCTGGAGTACGGCCAGGCCACGCGCCAGGGCCTCGAGAAAATCCGGTCCATGGCCCGCGGCTTCCCGGCGTTCCGCATCCTCGGCCTTCAGGCGCGGCATTGGATTCCCATTCCCTCAATCTCCCGCTTGCCGGCGGCCCGCGGCTTTGTTTACTCTATCGCACAAGTGTTCGGTCAGTGAACACTGCTGCCGGAGCCGCCGCCGCCATGATCTCCGCCGAACACAACGAACGCCTGACCCGCGTCGGTCCCGGCACGCCGGGCGGGCGCGTGCTGCGGCAATACTGGCAGCCGATCGCCCTGGTGGACGAGCTGGAGGCGAAGCGGCCGGTGCGGGCCGTGCGCGCACTGGGGCAGGACTTCGTGCTGTTCCGCGACGAGCAGGGGCGTCTCGGCCTGCTCGACCGCGACTGCCCGCATCGCAACGCCGACCTCGCTTTCGGGCGGCTGGAGGATGGCGGGCTGCGCTGCCCCTTCCATGGCTGGCTGTTCGACGTGCAGGGCAAGTGCCTCGACACGCCGGCGGAGGCGGAGGGAAGCACGCTCTGCACCCGTATCCGCCAGCGCTCCTATCCGGTGGAGCTGCGCAGCGGCATCGTCTTCGCCTTCCTGGGCGAGGGTGCGGCGCCGCCCTTTCCGGCGCTGGATTGCTTCACCGCGCCGGACACGCATGTCTTCGCCTTCAAGGGCCTGATCTCCTGCAACTGGCTTCAGGCGCTGGAAGTCGGCATCGACCCCGCCCATGCCAGCTTCCTGCATCGCTTCTTCGAGGATGGCGACGCGGCGGAGGCCTATGGCAAGCAGTTCCGCGCCACTTCCGACGGTTCCGACCTGCCGATGACCTATGTGCTGCGCGAATATGCCCGACCGCGGATCGAGGTGGAGAACACCGATTACGGCCTGCGCGTGACGGCGCTGCGCAGCATCAACGAGGCGACCACCCATGTGCGCGTGACCAACCTGGTCTTCCCGCAGGCCTTCGTGATTCCGATGAGCGCGGAGATGACCATCACCCAATGGCACATGCCGGTGGATGACACGCATACCTACTGGGTCGCGATCTTCACCAGCTTCGCCAAGCCCGTGGACAAGGCGCAGATGCGCGCGCAGCGGCTGGAATCCTACAGCCTGCCGGACTACCTGCCGAAACTCGGCGCCCATAACGACTACGGCTTCGACCCGGAGGAACAGGCGCGCGAGACCTATACGGGCATGGGCGAGGATATCAACGTCCACGACCAATGGGCCGTTGAATCGCAAGGTGCCATCCAGGACCGCACGCGGGAGAATCTGGCGAGTACCGACAAGGCGATCGCCGCCAATCGCCGCCTGCTGATGCGCGCCATGGCGGCGATGGAGGAAGGCAAGCTGCCGGCGCTGATGCAGGACGCCGTGACGACATCGGGCATCGTGGGGCCTGCCACCATCGACACCATGTCGCCCGCCGCCGAATGGCAGACGCGCTGGCGCGAAGCGGTGGCACGCCGCCGCGGCGCCGCCCCCTGGGCCCCGCCGGCACTCGCCGCCGAATGAGTTTTGTTCAGCGGCACGGGCTGCACGCCGAAGCCGACCGCGTCGAGATCCTGCGGCAGATCGAGGCCGCCGGCCTCGGCGTGCTGCGCCTCGCCTTCCCCGACCAGCACGGCATCCTGCGCGGCAAGACCATCATGGCCAGCGAGGCCAGGGGTGCGCTGGCCAATGGCGTGGCGATGACCACCACGCTGCTGCTGAAGGATTCGTCGCATCGCACCGTGTTTCCGGTGTGGGCGGCGGGCGGCGCGATGGGCGAGAAGGCGATGGAGGGCGCGGCGGATGCGCTGCTGATCCCGGACCCCGGCACCTTCCGCATCCTGCCCTGGGCGCCGCATACCGGCTGGATTCTCTGCGACGCCTATTTCGCCGATGGCCGCCCGGTGCCACTCGGCACGCGCCACCTGCTGCGCCAACAGCTTTCCCGGGCTGCGGAGCAGGGATTCGACTACGTCACCGGGTTGGAGGTGGAGTTCCACCTGTTCCGCCTGACCGACCCGAAGCTGGCGCCCAGCGATGCGGGGCAGCCGGGCACGCCGCCGGACATCGCCCTGCTGACGCAGGGCTACAACTACCTGACCGAGCTGCGCTACGACCAACTCGACCCCATCCTCGAAATCCTGCGCCGTGACATCCAGGCGCTGGGCCTTCCCCTGCGCTCGATGGAGGTGGAATATGGGCCGAGCCAGGTGGAGTTCACCTTCGGCCCGCAATCCGGTCTGGCCAGCGCCGACGCCATGGTGCTGTTCCGCAGCGCGGTGAAGCAGGTGGCGCGGCGGCATGGCTACCACGCCACCTTCATGTGCCGCCCGCGCATCCCGAATGTGATGTCGAGCGGCTGGCACCTGCACCAGTCGCTGGTCCGCGACGGCCGCAACGCCTTCATCGGCGAAGACACGCTGCTGTCGGACACGGCGCGGCATTTCCTCGGTGGGTTGTTGCACCATGCGCGCGCGGCCTCCGCCTTTTCCACGCCCACCATCAACGGTTTTCGGCGCTACCGGCCGATGTCGCTGGCGCCCGACCGTGCCATCTGGGGCATCGACAACCGCGGCGTGATGGTGCGCGCACTCGGCGCGCCGGGCGATCCGGCGACGCGGCTGGAGAACCGGGTGGGGGAGCCGGCGGCAAACCCCTATCTCTACCTCGCCTCGCAACTTGCCTACGGGCTGGAAGGCATCGCCGCCCAGCGCGACCCCGGCCCGCCGGCCGACACGCCCTACGACACCGAGGCACCGCTGCTGCCGCGCAGCCTGGCGGAGGCGATTGCGGCGCTGGAGGACAGTGACGCGGCGCGGGATGCCTTCGGTGCCGGCTTCATCGACTATTTCGCGCGCATGAAGCGCGCGGAGATCGCCCGCTTCGAGACCGAGGTCTCGGAATGGGAACATCGCGAGTATTTCGAACTCTTCTGACGGGATCGGGCGGGGCAACGACCCCGCCTGCGGAAACGCCGCACGGCTCACTGGAAAGGAAGCGGATGCTCCTCGAGCTGGATGCGGTCACCAAGGAATTCCCGACGCGTGGCGGTCCGCCGGCGCGGATCATGGATCGCGTCTCGTTGGATGTGCGGGCGGGCGAGTTCATGGCGGTGCTCGGCCCCTCGGGCTGCGGCAAGTCCACGCTGTTGCAGATGGCGGCGGGGCTGCTGCCGGTGACCTCTGGCGTCGTGCGCGTCGCCGGCCGGCCGATCACCGCGCCACCGCCCGAAGCGGTCTATGTCTTCCAGCAATACAGCCGGTCGCTGCTGCCCTGGCGCAAGGTGCGCGACAACGTCGCCTTCGCCACCGAACACCGCCTGGGCCGCAAGCGGGCGCGGGAGGCGGCGGAAGCGCCGCTGGAACAGGTCGGCCTGGCCGGCTTCGGCGACCATTACCCCTGGCAGCTTTCGGGCGGCATGCAGCAGCGCGTGGCCATCGCCCGCGCCCTGGCCGCGGAACCGGCCCTGCTGCTGATGGACGAGCCTTTCAGCGCCGTGGATGCGCTGACGCGGCTCGATCTGCATGCGCTGGTGCTGGAGATCTGCACGCGCCGCCGCTTGACCGTGCTGCTGGTGACGCATGATGTGGAGGAGGCGATCACGCTTGCCGACCGCATCGCCCTGCTGACGCCGCGCCCGACCACGGTGGCGGAGATCATCGAGGTCGGCATCGACCGGCCGCGCGACCCCGTGGCGACGCGCGAATTGCCGCGCTTCCTGGAACTGCGCCATGCGCTGCTGGACCGGCTGATGACGCGCCATGTTGCTTGACCGGCTGCGTGCCATCCTGCCGGGGCTCGCCGTGCTGGCGCTGCTGATCGCGGGGCTGGAGGCGGCGGTGCAGGCGGGCATGATCCGCCGCGTGCTGATGCCGCCGCCCTCCGTTATCGGCGCCACGCTGTTCGATCTTCTGGCCAGCGGGGAATTCGTGGAACCGCTGATGGCGACCTTGAAGCTGGTCTTCGCCGGCTTTGCCATCGGCTCGCTGATAGGCATCGTGCTCGGCACCGCCATGGGCTGGTGGCCGGCGGCCTTCCGGCTGTTCGAACCGCTGGTGGAACTGGTGCGGCCGGTGCCGAAATCGGCGCTGGTGCCGCCGCTGATGCTGTTCCTCGGCATCGGCTTCACCATGAAGGTCACCTCCGTTGCGCTGGTGGTGATCTTCCCCGTGCTGCTCAACACCCTCCAGGGCGTGCGCGGCGTCGACCGGGTGATGCTGGACGCGGCGCGCACCCATGGCTGGGGCACGGCGCATACGCTGTGGCACCTGGTGCTGCCGGCCGCGCTGCCCTTCGTGCTGGCGGGCATGCGCATCAGCCTGGGCCTGGCTTTGGTGCTGGCGGTGCTGGCCGAGATGCTGGCCGGGGAGGGTGGGCTGGGCTTCCTGATCCTCGACATGCAGCGCAGCTTCCTGATCCGCCAGATGTATGCCTGGCTGGTCATCCTCGCCGTGCTCGGCCTGGCGCTGAACGGCATTTTTGCCGCCCTCGAACGCCGGGCGCTGCATTGGCAGAATCGCAACGCATAACAAGGAGGTTTCCGTGAACATCACCCGCCGTGCCACCCTTGCCATTCCCGCCGCACTGGCGGCGCCGTCGCTGCGCGCGCAGTCCCTCACCAAGATGCGGGTCAGCGTGATCCCGGTGCTGGACGTGGCACCGCTGCATGCGGCCATCCGCGAAGGCTACTTTGCGGCGGAGGGGATCGAGATCGACACCTCCACCACCGCGGGCGGCGCCACAGGCCTGCCGGGGCTCGTCGCCGGGCAGTTCCGCGTGGTCTTCTCCAACGTCGTCTCCATCATGCTCGGCGTGCGCGAGGGCCTGCCCTTCCGCTTCGTCTCCGGCGCCAGCAAGGGCAAGGACGCACCGCCGGATATCCTGGCGCTGCTGGTGCGCAAGGGCAGCGGCATCACCACGGGCCGCGACCTGGAGGGCAAGCGCATGGCCTCCAACACCCGCAACAACATCGTCTGGCTGCGCGGCATGGCCTGGGTGGAGAAGACCGGCGGTGACTGGCGCCGCGTCAGCACGGTGGAAGTGCCCTTCCCGCAGATGGCCGATGCGCTGGCCGGCGGCCGCGTCGATGCCGCCATCTTCTCCGAACCCTTCGTCGCCGCGGCGCTCGAAACCCACGGCGACAAGCTGGAGCGGATCGGCTGGCCGATCAGCGAGACGGCGCCGGGCGGCACCAATGCCCAGTATGTCGCGATGGCCGAGGACCTCGCCGCGAATGCCGATCTGTTCGACCGCTTCGGTCGCGCGCTGCACAAGGGCGTGGACTGGGTGAATGAACGCGCCGGCCAGCCGGCCCTGCTGGAGCTGATCGCCAACTTCTCCCGCGTGCCACTCGCGCGTCTGCAGAAGACGGCGCTGCCCGCCTATCCGAAGGGCGTCACGCCGGCGGAGCTGGATGAGCTGGTCGCGACGATGCAGCGCTACGGTCTGACCGGCACCTATCCGGCCAGCGCCGGGCTGATCCACCGCACCGCGCGGGTCTGATGCGGCGCATCACCTCCGGCACCTGGCTGGTGCTCGGCCTTTTCGCGCTGTGGGAAGCCTCCGCGCGACTGGGCTGGGTGGACAGTCCGAACTGGCCGCCGGTGACGGAGGTGGTGGCCGCGCTGATCCGCGACAGCATCACGGGCGAATTGCCGCTGCGCGTCGGCGGTTCGCTCTGGCGCATGTTCTCCGGCCTGCTGGCCGGGGGGCTGGCGGGCGTCGTGGTCGGGCTGGCCTTCGCGCTGGTGCCTGTCACGGCGCGGCTGTTCGGCGTGGTGGTGGAAGCGCTGCGGCCGATCCCGGTGCCGGCGGTGATTCCGCCGCTGGTGCTGTTCCTCGGCCTCGATGATCCGATGAAGATCACCGTGGTGGCGCTAACCGTCTTCTTCCCGGTGCTGACCAATACGATGCAGGGCGTGCGCGCGGTGGAGGTGGAGGCCATCGCCATGGGCCGCACCTTCGGCATCGGCCCCTGGCGCCGCGCCGCCTTCATCGTGCTGCCCGCCTGCCTGCCCTATGTCCTGGCCGGGCTGCGCGTGGCGCTGGGCCTGGCGCTGGTGGTCACGGTGGTGGCGGAGATGATCGCGGGCGAGCAGGGCGTCGGCAACTACCTCGTCGTCATGCAATTCGCCGGCCGCGCGCCGGAGATGTATGCGACGGTGCTTCTGCTGGCGGCACTTGGCTATGCGTTGAACCGGGCTTTTGTCACCCTGGAGAAGCGCGCGATCCATTGGTGGTTCGCGATGGGGCGCTAAACCCTGGCAATCACCGCGATGGGACCACCGCCATCCGGACCCTGATGTTCCGCGCCGCCCGAGACGAAGATGTCGGTGCGGCCCACGGCAGCGGCGATGACGCCGCCGACCAGAGCGCGGGCGTGGCGCGTGGCGTTGATGTCGCTGTCGTCCCACATGATGTGGCGGCGGCCACGAATCAGGCCGGTGGAGGAAGGCTCCGCCTTCGCCAGCACCGCGACAAGCCGCGCGGCATCCGCCGCGCCGATCTGCCCGCCACCGGGATCCAGCCCGGCGCCGCGAAGCGCCTGGTGCACGGCGGGCAAGGCGATGGCGTCGGGCATCACCGCATGGGCGATGCGCAGCTCTCCGCCCCATGCGGTGGAATTGCCCATCACCACCACCTCATTGCGCAGCAGCTCCACGCCGGCGGAACAGCTCGCGCGCGCCGAGAACAGGGACCAGTCGGCACCGATCACGGCATCCGACAGCGCCTCCTCCGTCACCTCGCCCAGCGCCAATGCGACGCCAAGGGCGGATGCGCCGCGGGACAGGCCCATGGAATGGTAGGTGTCCTCCGTCGCCACGGTCGCGCCGCGGCGACGGGCGGCGGTGATCCGCTCCATGGTCAGCAGCGGGCATTTGACCTGGACATAATGCACATCGGCGACGTCGCCGATGCCGGCCTGCGCCATGGCCTCCCGCACCGCGCGGGCCGTGGCCCGTAGTTGGGCCATGCGGCCGAGTTCTTCCGCCTGGAAATCGGCGGTGAAGGCGGTGCCAAGAGCCAGCGCGCCGCCCGGGGTCGGTGCTGCCGCCTCATCCACGGCGAAGACCAGGAAATGTGGCGAAAGACCACCTTCGGTGCCGCCCGACATCACCATGGCGACACGTTCCGCCACCTGTGCCGCGCCCAGGCCGAGGCGCGGCGCCAGCATGTGGCACAGCGCCTCAACGGCATAGGCGCGGGTGAAGTCGTTGACGCAGCCATTGCCCTCGGTCTTGCCGAGAATGGCGACGATCCGGTTGGCCTTCACCGCGCCGCTGTCCAGCAGCGCCGCCACCGCGGCCGCATCGCCCGGGTGGCGGGCGGCGACCAGATGGACCGTGGCGCGGCGCGTCATCTCAGTTGCCGGCGGGGCGCATCGACATGGCGTAGGTTTCCTCGTCGTTGCGTGCAATGACCTCGACGTTTCGGCGGGACGCCCAGATGTTCACCTGGTGATGCAGAGGGATGATGGCATGGTCGCGCATGGCGATGCGGGTCGCCTGGCGATACAGCTCCTCCCGCTGCGGCGTGTCGATGGTGGTCAGCGCCTGTTCCAGGATGCGGTCGAACTCCGCGCTGGAATACATGGAGCGGTTGGAGATGCCACGTCCGCGTTCCCGGTTCTGCGTCGCGATCAGCGCCGCCATCGGGCTGTCCGGCTCGCCGGTGCCGGTGCCCCAGCCGGAGAGGCCGATGGGGAATTCGTTGCGGGCGGAACGGCTGAAATAGACGTTGGACGGCATGGCCTGCACATCCGCCCGCACGCCGATGCGCGCCCACATCTGCGCCACCGCCTGGATGATCTGTTCGTCATTCACGTAGCGGTTGTTCGGACCCGCCAGCATCACGCGGAAACCATTGGGGAAGCCGGCATCCCGCAGCAATTGCTGCGCGCGGGCCGGGTTGAAGGCGGCGGGCTTCAGTGTGGGGTCATGCCCCATGACGCCTTCCGCCAGGAATTGGCCGGAGGCCGATGCATGGCCGCCCATCACCCGGCTGACGATGGCGTCGCGGTTGATGGCGATGGACAGCGCTTCCCGCACGCGGTTGTCGCGCAGCGGGCTGCGTTCCAGCTTCTCTCCATTCGGGCCGGAGACGCCGGGCGAGTCGTCGCGCTGGTGATCGAGATAGAGGTAGATGTTGCGCAGCGCGGGGCGGCTGGCGATGCGGATGTTCTGGTCGTTCTTCAGCATGTCCACGTCGCGCGTGGAAACGGCATCGATCGCCTGCACGTCGCCCGCGCGCAGCGCGGCGATGCGGGACGCATCATTGGCGATGATGCGGTAATTCACCCGTGCCCAGGGCTGCGCCGGACCCCACCAATTGGCGTTGCGCTCCATCACGGCCTCGCTGCCCGGGGTGTAGGTAACAAGGCGATAGGGGCCGGTGCCCAGCGCGGCGCGGCCGTTGTTGAAATCGGCCGTATCGATATCCGTGCCGAATTGCCGGCTGATGATGGAAATGCCGCTCATCAGGTTCGGCAGCAGCGGGTTCGGGGCGGCGGTGTGCATGCGGATCGTATGCGCATCCACCACCTCCAGCCGCTGCACCTGGCGGGTGTAGATGGTGAAGCTGCCGGGGCTGTTCCGCACATTCGGCACGCGCGCGAAGGTGGAGACGATGTCCTCCGCCGTGAAGGGCGAGCCGTCATGGAAGGTGACGCCCTGGCGCAGCTTGAATTCCCAGACGGTCGGGCTGACCGAGGTCCAGGATTCCGCCAGGCCGGGGCGCAGGCGGAAATCCTCATCCGTGCCGACCAGCCGCTCGAAGACGTGCTTGTTCAGCGCATTGTTCGGAGTCAGCGTGTGGTAGTGCGGATCCATCGAGGTGAAGGCGCCGCCGACACCGATCGTCAGCGTCTGCGCCATCACGCCTGTGGCACCCAATGCCAGAAAGGTTGCGGCCAGCAGGGTCTTGCGCATGGATGTCTCCCCGGACATGCTCGTGACGCGCATCGTATTGTCCGTACAATGCGGCTGCAACCACCTTGTCATGCGCCCGGGAGGAAAGTTACCGATGGATTTGCTCGTCACCGATGCAGTCATCGTCACCCAGGATGCAGACCGCACGATTCATGAGCGGGCGGCGATCGCGATCCGCGGGGACCGGATTGCCGATATCGGGCCGACCGCCCAGCTGGAAGCCGCGCATCCGGAGCTGCCCCGCATGGCCGGCCGCGGCAAGGCGGTGCTGCCGGGCTTCGTCAATGCGCATACGCATACGATCCTGACGGTGCTGCGGGCCACGGTGGAGGATTGGTCCGGCAACGCCGTCTACGGCTACATGTCGCCGGTGTCCTACACGATGACGCCGCATGAGCGGGCCGTGATGGGCATGCTGGGCATCGTCGAGGGCATCCGTTCCGGCACCACCACCTTCGTCGATCCCTTCCGCCACGTGCCGGACTATGCCGACGCGATGGCATCCCTGCGCGTGCGCCTGGTGCTCAGCGAGAATTGTGCCGATGTGAACACGCTGAAGATCCGCCATGGCGACTGGTCGAAGGATCCGGCCTTCGGCGAGGGCTTTCTCGAACGCACGCGGGCGGGCATCGAACGCTTCCACAACACGCATGACGGCCGCCTGCAGATCCAGATCGCGGCGCATGCGACGGACAATTGCACGCCCGAATACCTGGAGAAGCTGACGGAACTCGCGCGCCAGCACAACATGCCGCGCACCATCCACCTGGCGCAGTCGGTGGAGGAGATCCGCGTGATCCGGGAGAAGTACGATTGCACCCCGGCGGAGTATCTGGCGCGCCATGGCTGGGCGGAGCCCGATGTGGTCGGCGCGCATTGGACCTATCTGACGGAGCGCGACATCGCCCTTCTGGGCGAGCGTGGCATGCAGATGGTGCATTGCCCGGCCAACGGGTCGCGCCGCGGCCCGCATCCGGTGCTGGCGAAATCCATCCGCCGCGCGGGCATCAACATCTGCTTCGGCACCGACAACATGACGGAGGACATGTTCCACGCCATGAAGATCGGCCTGATCGTGCATCGTGGTGCGGAGAACCAGCAGGGCACCGATCCGCAGCCGGAGGACATTTTTGACAGTTGCAACCGCAACGGTGCACGCAGCATCGGTCGGCTGGACGACATCGGCAGCCTGGAAATCGGCAAGAAGGCCGACCTCACCTTCCTCAACCTGAACACGCCGGCGCTGCGGCCGGTGACGAACCTGATCGGCAATATCGTTCATTACGGGCATCCGGGCACCGTCGAATCCGTGATGGTGGATGGCGAGTTCGTTCTGCGGGACGGCAAGGTGCTGGTGACGGATGAACAGGCGCTGCTGGAGGAAGCGCAGGCGGTGACCAAGGCGGTCTGGGCGCGGATGCTGGCGAACAATCCGGACCTGCCGCCGCCGCGCAAGCTCAACTGGCTGGATGTGTGAGGCCGCGACCATGAAGAAGATGCATCTTGTCGCCTATATGAAGACCGGGCCGAGTGCCAGCTACCCGGGAAGCTGGCGCCACCCGACGGCGACGCTGCACGACCTGTTCGAACCCTCCCGCTACGAGCACATCGCCCGCGTTCTGGAAGCCGCCTGTTTCGACGCCTGCTTCTTCGCCGATGGCCTCGGCCTGCCGGACAACTACAAGAACCACTTTGCCGATTATGCCGGGCGCGGCGGGCAGACCAGCATGCTGGACCCGATGGTGGTGCTGCCGCTGATGGCGCGGGTGACAAAGCATCTCGGCCTCGGCGCCACGCTCTCCACCACCTTCCACAATCCCTACAACCTGGCGCGCGCGCTGGGCTCGCTGGATCTGCTCAGCAAGGGGCGCGTGGCCTGGAATGTCGTGACCACGGCGCGGGAATTCGAGGCGCAGAATTGCGGGCCGGAATCGTTGCCGCCGAAGGACACGCGCTACGATCGCGCGGATGAGATTCTCGAAGCCTGTTTCGCGCTCTGGGATGGCTGGGACGAGGATGCGCTGGTTCTCGACAAGGCCAGCGGTGTCTTCGCCGATGCGACGAAGATCCGCTATGCGAATTATGTCGGCCAACACGTCTCCTCCCGCGGTCCGCTTTCCATTCCGCGCAGCCCGCAGGGGCGGCCCGTCATCATGCAGGCCGGGTCTTCCGAACGCGGGCGAACCTTCGCGGCGCGATGGGCGGAGATGATCTTCTGCTCCCCGGCGACCAAATCCGCCGCCGTCGCCTATCGCAGCGATATCCGTGCGCGCATGGAAGCGATCGGTCGCAACCCCGATGAATGCGCCGTGTTGCCCACGCTGCAACTTGTGATCGGGGAGACGGAGTCGATCGCGAAAGAGAAGGCGGAGCTCTACGCCTCCCTCGCCGATCCGGAGTTGGTGCTCGCCGCCAGTTCCTGGGCCGTTGCCGCCGATCTCAGCCTGCTGGAGACGCCGGAGGCGATCGAGGGCCAGGGCGGCAACCAGGGTGTGCAGGGCCATCGCGACCGCATGATGCAGGTGGCCAAGGCCAAGGGCATCAGCTTTGCCGAGGCGGTGCGCCGCCCACGCGACCTGACCGCCGGCACGCCCAGCATGATCGCCGATATCATCGAGGATTGGTTCAGGTCAGGCGCCTGCGACGGCTTCATCCTGCCGCCCACCACCTGGCCCACGAGCTTCGAGGAATTCGGCACCATGGTGGTGCCGGAGCTGCAACGCCGTGGCCTGTTCCGCACAGCCTATGCCGGGTCTACCTTGCGGGAGAATCTGCACAATCCCGGGTGAGGAACACGATCGATGAAGTACCGCAATCTGGGCCGCAGTGGCCTGCGCGTCTCGCCGCTGTGCCTCGGCGCCATGATGTTTGGCGGTGCGACGGATGAGCCGACCAGCCGCCGAATCATCGACACGGCGCGCGGCCAGGGAATCAACTTCATCGACACGGCCGACGCCTATAACGGCGGCGCGTCGGAGGAGGTGGTGGGCCGCGCCATCGCCGCGGATCGCGCCTGGTGGGTGCTGGCGACGAAGCTCGCCAATCCGGTGATGCCGGGGCCGAATGGCGGCGGGCTATCGCGGCTGCACATCATGCTGGCCGTGGATGCCTCTCTGAAGCGGCTGGGCGCCGACTGCATCGATATCCTCTACTGGCACAAGGAGGATCACGGCACGCCGCTGGCGGAGGCTGTGCACGCCATGGCGGACCTGATCCGTGCCGGGAAGATCCGCTATTTCGGCGTGTCGAACCACCGCGCCTGGCGCGTGGCGGAGATCTGCCGGCTGTGTGACCTGGCAGGTATCGACCGGCCGGTGGTCAGCCAGCCGCTGTACAATGCGCTGAACCGGATGGTGGAGGTGGAGCATCTGCCCGCCTGCGCGCATCTCGGCCTTGGCGTGTTTCCCTATTCGCCGCTGGCGCGTGGCGTGCTGACCGGCAAGTACAGGCTGGATGCGGCACCGCCCGAGGGCACGCGCGCCGCGCGCCAGGACAAGCGTATGATGGAGACGGAGTGGCGCCCGGAAAGCCTGCGTATCGCGGCGGAGATGGCGGCGGCCGCGGCGGAGCGCGGCATCTCGCCGGGCCAGTTCGCGCTGGCCTGGCTGCTGAACAACAGGCTGGTCACCGGCGCCATCGTCGGCCCGCGGACGGAGGCGCATTGGGCGGATTATGTCGGCGCGTTGGACTATCGTTTCACGACGGAGGATGAGGCGCTGGTCGATGGGCTGGTCGCGGCCGGCCATCCCTCGACGCCCGGCTACAACGATCCGGCCTATCCGCTGGAAGGCCGCATTCCGCGCTGAGGCCTACCGCGCCCGCCAGCCCTGCGTCAGCCGGTTCACCGCGCCGGTCGTCGCGATCTGCGCAAGCTTGACCGAGGCCGTGATGGCCAGAATGGTCACCGCCATCGCGGCCGCGGCGCTGGACTGCCCGGCCTCATCCATGTGCACCACGG
Organism: Falsiroseomonas oleicola; assembly: GCF_019029495.1. Taxonomy (GTDB): domain Bacteria; phylum Pseudomonadota; class Alphaproteobacteria; order Acetobacterales; family Acetobacteraceae; genus Falsiroseomonas; species Falsiroseomonas oleicola. The sequence goes on along the minus strand of NZ_JAERQM010000003.1, from coordinate 31,576 downwards.
CGACGGAGGCCGGCTTGGTGTCCGGGCCGTAGAGGAAGATCACGGCGGAGACCGTGGTCATGACATTGACGAAGGCATAGACGGCGATGTCGAGGATCGCCGGCAGGCAGATCGGCACCGTCACCCGCCCGAAGGTCACCACGGCCGGCACCTTCAGCGAGGCGCCGACCGATTCGAATTCCGGATCGAGCTGGCGGATCGCCGTGACCGCCGTCAGGTGCATCACGGTGTAGAAATGCACCACGCCGTTCAGCACCAGGATCGCCAGGGTGCCGTACAGAAAGCCGAGCGGATTGGCCGGGTGGTTGAAGAACAGGATGAAGGCGAGGCCGAGCACCAGCCCGGGCACGGCCAGCGGCACCCCGGCGATGAAGCGCACGGCGCTCGCCAAGGCCCCGCCCGGCGCGCCACGTTCCAGCAGCCAGGCGGTGCCGAAGATCAGCGCGGTGCCGACGATCGCGGCCGTGGCGGCGATGCGCACGGAATTCCAAAGTGCCGCCCAGCCGGAGGTGTCGAAACGGTCGAAATCGTAGTTCTGCAGCGTCAGGTTGAGGTTGTAGGGCCAGAAGGTGACCAGCGACCCCCAGACCGCCACCGCCACCAATCCGACCAGCGCCACCGCCACCAGCAGGCACAGCGCCAGCAGCGGCAGGTCGCGCGCCCGGCGCGGCCGGGGCACATAGGGCACGGCGCGGCCCGACAGCAGGCCGCTGCGCTGCCGGTTGGCCCAGCGATCCGCGGCGAAGGCGAGCAGGGCCGGCAGCAGCAGCACCAGCCCGACCACCGCGCCCATGTTGAAATTCTGCAGCCCGACGACCTGCTTGTAGACATCCGTCGCCAGCACCGGGAACTGCCCGCCGATCACCTTCGGAATGCCGAAATCCGTGACCACCAGCGTGAAGACGACGACGCTGGCGGAGACCAACCCATAACGCGCCATCGGCAGCGTCACCGTGCCGAAGATGCGGAGGTGGCCGGCGCGCAGCACCGTCGCCGCCTCATACAGCCGCGCATCCGACGTGGACAGCGCCACCACCAGGATCAGCGCTGCGTGCGGGAAGCAGTAGAAGACCTGCGCCACGATGATGCCGATGGGACCATAGATGCTGTTGCCGAACAGCAGTTCGCGCAGCATGCCCTGATTGCCGAACAGATAGATCAGCGCGAGTGCCGGCAGCAGCGACGGCGCCAGCACCGGCAGCAGCATCACCGCGCGGAAGAAGCCCTTGGCGGGGATGCAGGCACGCGTCAGGGCATAGGCGAAGCCAAAGGCCAGCGGCACCACCAGCAGCGTGGTCAGCGCGGCGGTCCAGAGGCTGTTCCAGGCGGCCAGGCGCAGGCTCGGCGTGGTGGCGTATTCGGCGAAGTTGCGCAGGCCGACGAAGCTGCCCTCCGGGTCCTGGAAGGCGCGCAGCAGCAGCGTGCCGAGCGGCAGCACCAGCCCCGCCACCAGCACGGCCAGCGCCAGCAGCAGCCCGAAGCGCAGCAACCGTGCCTCCAGCGGCACCACCACCGGGGATGGGGCGCGCGCCGGCAGGACCGCGTCAGACATGTCGCGGGAAGACCATCAGCCGTTCAGCCGGCAGGGCGGCCAGCAGCACCTCGCCGATGGCAGGTGCCACGCTGGGGTTCACATCCGCCTCCAGTTGCAGGCGGCCGACCTGCAGCGTCACGCGGCAGACGGGCCCCAGGAACTCCTGGTGCATCACGCGCGCGGCGAAATGCCCCTCCAGCGCTGTGGCGCTGGGGCCGAGCGCCACATCCTCCGGCCGGATGAACGCCTGCACCGGTGTGCCGTACAGCATCTTCCGCGCGCCGAGGCAGGGCAGTGTGATCCCATCCGCCAGCAGCGTGCCGGGGGAGGCATCCACCACCGCATCGAAATGGCTGGCATGGCCGACGAAGCCGGCGACGAAGGCGCTGGCCGGGTGGCGATAGATGGTCTCCGGCGTGCCGATCTGCTCGATATGGCCGCGGGACATGACGACGATGCGGTCGGAGACGCCCATCGCCTCCTCCTGGTCATGCGTCACCATCACAGTGGTCACGCCGAGCCGGCGTTGCAGCGCGCGCAATTCCTGCCGCAGATGCAGCCGGACCTGGGCATCGAGGGCCGAGAGCGGCTCATCCAGCAGCAGCAGGCCGGGTTCCGCGGCCAGGGCACGGGCGAGCGCCACGCGCTGCTGCTGGCCACCTGAAAGCTGCGCCGGATATTTTTTTGCGTGTTCCGAAAGGCCGACCAGGCTCAGCAGTTCGGCCACGCGGTGCGTGCGGCGCGCCGTGGGCCAGGCGCGGCCGCGCAGGCCGTAGCCGACATTCTCGTTCACGCTGAGGTTCGGAAACAGTGCGTAGGATTGGAAGACAATCCCGAAATCCCGCGCCGCCGGCGGCAGGAAGGTGATGTCCCGCCCGTCCTGCAGAATGCGCCCGCTGGTCGCGGGATCAAGCCCGGCGATGGCGCGCAGCAGCGTGGTCTTGCCGCAGCCGGAGGGGCCGAGGAAGCAGACGAATTCCCCCGCCGCCACCGTCAGGCTGGCGCGTTCCAGCGCGATGGTGGTGCCGAAATGCTTCGACACCTGTTCCACCACCAGATAGGGCGGCGCTGCAACCGCGGCGGCCGCGGCCGACGCCACGGCCAGTTCCGCACTCATCAGTTGCGCGGCGCCGACTTGCTGTCGAAGCGGCTGGCCCATTCGCGTAGGATCGCGTCGCGGCGCAGCGCCACATCGCGGAAATTCTGCTCGACCAGGCGCTGCTCGAACTCGGCCGGGTAGTTCTGCACGCTGGGCTGCACGCCGGGCAGGGCGACCAGCGCGTAGTAGCGGCCATAGAGCTCCATCGCCGGGCGGCTGACGGCGAAGTCGGCCAGGCGCTTCGCCGCTTCCATGTTGCGGCTGCCACGCAGGATGGCGGTCGCCTCCAGATCGAAGCCGACACCGTCGGTCGGCACGATGATCTCGATCGGCGCGCCCTGGTTGCGCAGGGTCACGGCGCGCATGTCGAAGGAGATGCCCAGGCCGTATTCGCCGCGCGCGGCGTTGTTGCAGGGGGCGCTGCCGCTGTGCGTGTAGACCTGGATGTTCTGGTGCAGCCCGGTCATGTAGGTCCAGGCCGCGTCATTGCCCTGGGCGCCGAGCCAGCCGGCGACGCTGAGGAAGCCGGTGCCGGAGGAGGCCGGGTTCGGCATGACGACATGGCCGCGATAGACCGGGTTCAGCAGGTCGGCCCAGGTGCTGGGCCGCGGCAGGTTGCGCTGCTGCGCCACCACCGTGTTGAAGCAGATGGCCGAGACGAAGGCATCCATGCCGGTCCAGGTCATCGGGCTGCGGTCGGAGCGGAAGTTCGGCCGCAGCGCCTCGGCGCCCTGCGGCGTATAGGGCTCCAGCATGTTCTGCGCTTCCATCTGGAGCAGCGAGAACACCGAGAGGCCCCAGACCATGTCGGCGCGCGGATTCTCGCGCTCGGCGATCAGGCGGGCGGTCATGATGCCGGTGGAATCGCGCACCCAGGCGATCTCGATGGAGGGTACCGCGGCCTCGGCGGCGCGCTTGAAGGGGGCGAGCTGCTCATTCTCCAGCGCCGTGTAGACGGTCAGGCGGGTGCGCTGCTGCGCCTCGGCGGCGGGCGGCAGCAGGGTGCAGGCCAGCGCGACGGCGGTGGCGGTCAGGGTGCGGCGGTACATGGTGGCGGCTCCGGGCGTTCCGCGCGGCTTGATGGCGCAGCCGGAACGGGCCGTCACGTGACGGTTTCATGGCGCTTGCGGCTAGAGTTGCGCCAGTTCCTCCGCCAGCCAGGGCCGGGCGGTCAGGGTGCGGCGCAGATAGTGGTTCCAGCGCAGCGCCAGCACCTTGTCGGAGAGCAGGAAGCGCTTGGCCTCCGCCGCCGCCGTCGCGTCATCCACCTGTTGCAGCGGGCGGCCGCAGGCGGCGGCCATGGCGCCGAGCTGGATGCGGCAGGCCTCGTCCAGCATGATGGCGCAGTGGACAGCCTCCCGGATGTTGCGGCCGACCAGCAGCGCGCCGTGATTGGCCAGCAGCAGAGCGCGGCGCGGGCCGAGCGCCTGGGCCATCTCCACGCCGGTCTCCTCGGTATCGACGATGCCGCCATATTCGGCGTGCAGCGTGCAGTCGCCCTGGAACATCAGCGCGCTCTGGAACAGCGGCAGCAGGTTCTGGCCGGTGGCGGTCAGCATCACCGCATGCGGGCTGTGGGTGTGGATGACGCAGTTCACATCCGGCCGCGCGGCATAGAGGCCGGTATGGATGACGAGCGACGGGTTGATGCGGCCGGGGCCGGAAAGGACGCGCAGCGCCATGTCGGCATTGTGGAGGTCGGCGGCGCGCACCTCCTCGAACCCCTGGCCATAGCCATGGCACCAGAAGCTGTCGCCACCGGGCGCCCGCGCCGTCAGATGGCCGGCGATCCCGGCATTCTGACCATGCACATCGAGGATGTGATAGGCGGCGAGCAGCTCGCGCTTCAGCTCATCCATGCTGCAACTCAGGAATGCGGTTGGCGCCTTCGGCGATGCGCAGGCAGGCGGCCTGGTGCGCGGTGTCGCCATGAACGGGGCGCAGCTCCGGCGCATGCCGTCGGCAATCCGGCACCGCGACCGGGCAGCGACTCGCAAAATGGCAGCCGGGGGGCAGGTTGATGGGGGAGGGGACCTCCCCCTCCAGCACATGCCGGCGCAGCACCGCCATGGGGTCCGCCGGCAGATGCGCGGACATCAACGCCTGCGAATAGGGATGCGCCGGCTCGGCAAAGACCTGGGCGGCGGGCGCGTATTCCACGACGCCGCCGAGATACAGAACCATGATGCGGTCCGAAATCAGCTTCACCGTGCCCAGGTCGTGGCTGATGAACATCATCGCCGCCCCGGTTTCCGCCTTCAGCTCCGCCAGCAATTCCAGGATTCCGGCGCGCACGGACAGATCCAGCGAGCTGGTCGGCTCGTCCAGCACGATCAGCTTCGGATTGGTCGCGATGGCGCGTGCGATGCAGACGCGCTGCAACTGGCCGCCCGAGAGTTCGGAGGGGTAGCGCGTCAGCAGTTCCGTTGTCAGCCGCACGCGGCGCGCCAGATGTTCCGCCCGGTCCTGGCGCTCGCCGCGCGGCAGCTTTGTGTGCAGCAGCAGGGGTTCGGCGATCAGATCGCCGATGCGGATGCGCGGGTTCAGCGCGCTCCAGGGGTCCTGAAACACCATCTGCATCTCGGACCGCAGCGGGCGGCAGGCGGATTCGGGCAGGCGGGTGATGTCCCGCCCCTGGAAACGCACCTGGCCGCCATCGGGCTTCAGCAGCCGGATGACGGCGCGGCCGATGGTGGACTTGCCGGAGCCGCTTTCGCCCACGACGCCGAGCGTCTCGCCGGCATTGATGGTGAAGGAGACGCCGTTGACGGCATGGACGGTGCGACCGCCCTGCGCCGGGAAGCGCTTCTCCAGCCCTTCGACCTCAAGCACCGGCGTCATGCCGCCACCCGGTGGCAGCGCGCGATGTGGCCCGCGCCCAGCGCCACATCCGGCGGCGAGGTGGCGCAATCGGCACCCGCCTGTGGGCAGCGGTCGCGATAGGCGCAACCCTCCGGCAGGCGGAACAGGTTCGGGGGCGGCCCGCCGACCGTGCGCGCACCGCCGAGCTTCAGGCGTTCCGGCGTCGCGCCGATCAGGTTCGCGGTATAGGGGTGGGCGGGATGGGCAAAAACCTGCCGCACCGGGCCGCTTTCCACGATGGTGCCGGCATACATCACCGCCATCTCGTCGCAGTAATGCGCCACCACGCCCAGGTCATGGGTGATGATGATGGCGCCGATGCCGGTGCGCCGCACCAGGTCCCGCAGCAGGTCCAGGATCTGCGCCTGCACCGTCACATCCAGCCCGGTCGTCGGCTCATCCGCGATCAGCAGGCGAGGCTCGTTCATCAGGGCCAGCGCGATCAGCACGCGCTGCGCCATGCCGCCCGAGAGTTCATGCGGCCAGGCCTGCATGCGCCGCGACGGGTCCGGAATGCCGAGCGAGGCCAGCATCTGCACCGCCCTTTCCCGCGCCTGCCGCTCACTGGCCTTGCGATGCGCGCGATGGATGCGGATGAGCTGGTCGCCGATGCGGCTGAGCGGGTCCAGCGAGGATTTCGGGCTTTGCACCACCAGCGCCATGTCGCGGCCGCGCAACGCGTTGATCTCGGCCTCCGGCATGGCCAGCAGGTCGCGCCCCTCGAACAGCGCGCGGCCGCCGACGACTCGGGCGGGTGGGCGCAGCAGGCCCATGATGGAGGTGGCGGTCAGCGATTTGCCGGCGCCGGTTTCCCCCACCAGCCCCAGGATGCGCCCGGCATCGAGCGAGAAGGACACGCCGTTCAGTGCGCGTGCGGTGCGGATCTGGTTGTCCAGGTCACGCGAGATGAAGTGGGTGTGCAGGTCTTCGACCGAAAGCAGTGTCACCGTGTGGCCGCCTTCCGGCGCGGGTCGAGCATGTCCTGCATCCCGTCGCCCAGCATGTTCAGCCCCAGCACCATCAGGATCAGCGCGACGCCCGGGAAAATGCCGACCCACCATTGGCCGGTGACGAGGTATTCGGCGCCCTGGCGGATCATCGCACCCCATTCCGGCGTCGGCGGCTGGATGCCGACGCCGAGGAAGGCCAGCGTCGCGGAAATCCGCACCGCCCAGGCCGCCCGCACCGCGGTCTGCGCCATGGCGCCCTGGATGGCATTGGGCAGGATGTGGACGAACAGAATGCGCCAGGTCGGATTGCCGGCGGAGACCGCCGATTCAACGAAGGTGGAACCCCGCAGCGCGATCACCTCCGCCCGCACGACCCGGGCAAAGACGGGGCTGTCCAGGAAGCCGATGACCAGAACCACGTTCAGCAGCGACGGCCCCGCAGCGGCGACCACGGCGAGTGCCAGGATGATCGAAGGAAAAACCCGCAGCGCGTCGAAGCCGCGCATCATGATCTCATCCGGCCAGCCACCCCGATAGCCGGTGTACAAACCGAGCGGCACACCCACCACCAGCCCGACCAGCACGGCGGGGATGGCAATACCAAAAGCCCAGCCCGCGCCGGCGATGACGCGGGAGAGCACATCCATCCCATTGCCGTCGGTGCCGAAGGGATGCGCCCCACCCGGCGCCGCCAGCACATTGCGCGCATCCGCCTGCACCGGGTCGAAGGGCGCGATCCAGGGCGCCAGCAGGGCCATCAGCGCGAAGCCGAACAGGATCGCCGCGCCTATGGCAAGCGTGGGGCTGCGCCGGGTGATGCCAGCGAGGCGGCGCGCCCAGCGCGGCGCCGGGGCCAAAGTCGCGCTCATGGCGTGGCCCCCGCACGCGGCTCGGTCAGCATCACGAAGACATCGACGGCGAGGAAAACCAGCACGGAGAACAGCGCCAGCACCAGCACATAGCCCTGCACCACCGCGAAATCCCCGGCGATGATGGCCGACAGCCCATATTGCCCGAGGCCGCCCCAGGCGAAGACGTATTCGATGAGGGAGGTGGTGCCCACCAGCCCGGTGATTTCCGTGCCGATGAAGGTCACCACCGGCGTCATGCTGTTGCGCAGCGCCATGGCGCGGATCTGCCCATGCGGCAGGCCCTGCGCGCGGGCGTAGCGGATGTAGTCGGAGGCCAGCACCTCCAGCGCGATGGCCCGCGTCTGCTTGATGATCGGCGCCGCGGAAATGATCGCCACGCAGAGCACCGGCAGCACCAATTGGCTGAAGGCCGACCCCGCCGCTTCCCAGTCCGCAGCCAACAGCCCGTCGATCAGGTAGCTGCCGGTGATGCGGTCCGGCGGCGTGAGGAACAGGTCGATGCGCCCCATCCCCGGCGGTGCCCAGCCGAGCAGGTAGAAGAAGACGAACAGCATGATGAGGCCGAGCCAGTAGGTCGGCACGGAAAAGCCCAGCAGCGACAGGAAGCGCGTCGTCTGGTCGAAGCTGCCATCGGGGCGGAAGGCGGCGCGCAGCCCGGCGGGAATGCCGATGCCGGCGCCGATCAGCACGCCCCAGAACATCAGCTCGATCGTCGCCGGCGCGCGGTCGAGGATCTCGGCCAGCACCGGGCGGTTGCTGAGCCAGCTGTTGCCCAGGTCCCCCTGCAGCACCTTGCCCATATAGACGCCGAACTGCACCCAGATCGGCTGGTCCAGGGCGAGGGAGGCGCGGACCAGCGCGATTTCCTCCGTCGTCGCGGTGGGGCCGGCGAGCAGGCCCACGGGATCGCCGCCGCTGATCCGCACCAGCAGGAAGGTGAACAGCAGGATCACCGCCAACAACGGCACGACGAGGATGATTCGTCGTGCGAGCAGCCCGGCCATCAGCCCACCTTCAGATCGTACCAGCGCTCGTGGTCGTCCGGATGCGGGCACCAGCCGGAGATATTGGGCGCCATCGCCTCCCATACGCTGGGATAGACGGTGGCGATCCAGGGTGCCTCCTCCATCCACAGAGCCTGGGCCTGGCGCATCAGCTCGTTGCGCCGTGGCACGTCCAGGCTCTGCCGCGCCTCGTCGATCAGCGCATCCATGCGCGGATCGGCGAAGCGGGCGCGGTTGGACACGCCGCGGGAATGCGCCAGCAGGAAGGTGGTGTAGACCGGGTCGAGCACGATCGGCCCGTCCTCGAAGGCGAACATCGGCATGTCCTGCCGCGCCGGGGCGCCGCGCGCGCGCATGTCGCTGTCGCTGATCCGCACCGCCCGCGCCTTCACACCGATGGCCTGGAGCTGGGAGGCCACCTGGATGGACAGCGCCTCCTCCCAGTTGAAGATCTGGCTGTAGAGAATCTCGATCTCCTGGCTGAAGTCGAAATTCGCCTGTGCCAGAAGTGCCTTCGCCCGATCCGGATTGTAGTCGTAGTTGAAGGCGCTGGGGTCGTAGCCGGCGACGATGGGCGGGATGATGGAGCGTGCCTGCTCGGCGAGGCCGAAATACACGCCCTGGATCAGCGCCTGCTTGTCCACCGCGTAGTTCAGCGCCTGCCGCACCAGCTTGTTGTCGAAGGGCGCGAAGCGCAGGTTCATGCGGATGGAGGAGATGGTGCGGCCGAAGCTGTCCTGCGTCTTCACCCGCCGGTCGGCGCGCAGTTCCGCCACCTGCTGCAGCAGCGGCCGGTGGATCCAATGCACCTGGCCGCTGCGCAGCAGGGTGATGCGCGACGCGGCGGATGGCACGGCGCGGAAGATCACCCGGTTGAAATGCGGCTCCTCGCGGAAGTAGTTCGGATTGGCCACGAAGACGGCCTGTTCGCCGGAACGCAGGCTGTCCAGGTGATAGGCGCCGAAGCCTGCGGTATGGGTCTCCATCCACTTCAGGCCCCAGGGGTCCTCGGCGGTGACGTGCTTCTTCACCTCCGTGCTGTCGTATATGCCCGGCACATACAGCGTCAGGGCGGAGAGCAGGATCAGGCTGGGGGCGGAGAGCGTGTACTCCACCTCGTAGCGGGATGTCGCCTTCACCGCCGTGACATTGGCGACATTGGCGATGAAATTGCCGGTGCGACGCTGGGCGAAGGACTTGGCCCAGCTCCATTCCACATCCGCCGCCGTCAGCTCGTTGCCATAGGCGCTTTTCACGCCCTGGCGCAGCTTGAACACCCAGCTCTTGCCGTCCTCCGAGCTGGTCCAGCTTTCCGCCAGATGGCCCTCGATGACATCGGGGTTGAGGTAGGGCCGGCCGTCGCGGGTGGTGCGGCCGTAGCGGGTCAGGCCCTCATAGCATTGCACCACGACTTCCTGGGTGCCGGGGCGCAGCGCATCGCCCTCGAACCCCTCCGGCGCGCCGGGGGCGGCCAGCAGCAGGGTGCGGCCGCCGCGCTGGGCCAGCACCGCCGGGGCGCCGAGCGTGGTGCCGGCGGCGAGCGCCGCGGTGCCGAGCAGAAGGTCGCGCCGTTCGATGGTCATCAATTTGGTCCCTCATTCGCCCCGCGCGCATTGACACCGCACTCGACAAAGATTTCAAGCCTGGGATGCAAGTGCCCTTCCAGGGGCGCATCAGGCAGAGGGGCTCCCCATGCACGACCTGGTCATTCGCGGCGGTACCATCGTGGACGGCACCGGACAGCCCGCCTTCACCGGGGACGTCGCCATCGATGGCGACCGCATCACCCAGGTGGGCGGCAAGGCCGGCCCGGCGAAGCGCGACGTGCCGGCCGAGGGTCGCCTCGTCACGCCGGGCTGGGTCGATGTGCATACGCATTACGATGGCCAGGCCACCTGGGACCCGGTGCTCGCCCCCAGCGTCTGGCATGGCGCCACCACGGTGCTGTTCGGCAATTGCGGCGTCGGCTTCGCGCCCGTCCGCAAGCGCGACCACAAGGCGCTGATCGACCTGATGGAAGGGGTGGAGGACATCCCCGGCATCACCCTGACCGAAGGGCTGAAGTGGAACTGGGAGAGTTTTCCCGAATATCTCGACGTGCTCGGCTCCATGCCGCGCACCATCGATATCGGCGCCCAGATCGCCCACCACCCGCTGCGGGTCTATGTGATGGGCGAGCGCGGCCTGAACCGGGAGGCCGCCAAGGCCGAGGACATGGAGGAGATGGCGACGCTGACGGAGCATGCGCTCCGCGCCGGCGCCTTCGGCTTCACCACCTCCCGCACCGACCAGCACAAGACGCCGACCGGCGACCTGGTGCCCGGCCGCTATGCCGAGGAGAAGGAGTTGCTGGCGATCGGCCGCGCCATGGGCCGCGCCGGCCGCGGCACCTTCGGCATGCTGTCCGACTTCGAGGATGAGGCGGCGGATTTCCGCTGGATGCGTGAGCTTTCGACGATTTCCGGCCGCCCGGTCTGGTTCCTGCTGACGGACCGCAACTACGACCCGCAGCGCTGGCGCCGGCTGATGAGCAATGTGAATGCGGCGCGCGCCGATGGCCTGCCGCTGTCCGCCCAGGTGGCTTGCCGTCCGGTCGGGCTGATTTTGGGCCTGACGACGTCCCTGAACCCCTTCGCCCTGCGCGAAGGCTTTCATGAACTGGCCGCGCTGCCGCCGAAGGAGCAGTTGGCAAAGCTGCGGGAGCCGGCAATCCGGGCCAAGATTCTGGCCGAGGAGGCCTCGGAGCGGCTGCTGCATGTGGTGCCGCCGCTGTCCCGACAGATCGCGACGCGCTGGGACAATATGTTCGCCCTTGGCGATCCGCCGGATTACGAGCCGCCGCCGGAGCGTTCCATCGCGGCGCTGGCCGCCAAGGCCGGGCAGGACCCCGCCGCCTTCTGCTACGACTACCTGACCGCCGATGATGGCGGGCGGATGCTGTATTTCCCGGTGGTGAACTATGTCGGCGGCGACCTTTCCGTCGTGCGCGACATGATGGTGCACCCGCATACGGTGAACGGCCTGTCCGATGGCGGCGCGCATTGCGGCGTGATTTGCGACGCCTCCATGCCCAGCTTCATGCTGACGCATTGGGTGCGCGACCGGGCGCGCGGCGATCGCGTCTCCCTGGAATTCGCGGTGAAGCGGCAGACCAGCGAGACGGCGGATTTCTTCGGCATGACGGATCGCGGGCGGCTTCAGGTCGGCAAGAAGGCCGATGTGAACGTCATCGATTTCGACGCGCTGCGCCTGCACCATCCGGAAATGATCTACGACCTGCCGGCCGGCGGCCGCCGCCTGGTGCAGCGGGTGGAGGGCTACGACATGACGATCGTGTCGGGCCAGCCGATCATGGAGCGGGGGCAGGAGACGGGCGCGCGCCCGGGACAACTGGTGCGCGCGACCCGGTAGTCCGAATGGCCGGAAGCAGCGCTTCCGGCCTTTTGCTCAGCCCTCGGATTCGTCCGGCTCGGCCGCCGTGCAGATCATCGCCTCGGTCGTCATCAACAAGCCGGCGACGGAGGCCGCGTGCTGCAAGGCGGCACGCACCACCTTGGTCGGGTCGATGATGCCGGCCGCGACCAGGTCCTTGTGCTCGCCGGCCTGGGCGTCGTAGCCCCAGCTCGGGTCCGGATTGCGCAGCACGTCGCCGGCCACCACGGCCCCATCCTCGCCGGCATTGGTGGCGATCTGCCGCAGCGGTGCGGAGACGGCGCGGCGGACGATCTCGATGCCGAACTTCTGGTCGGCATCCTCGGCATTCAGGCTGGCCAGGATCAGGCTGGCGCGCAGCAGCGCGACGCCGCCACCGGGGACGATGCCTTCCTCGACCGCGGCGCGGGTCGCATGCAGCGCGTCCTCGACGCGGTCCTTGCGTTCCTTCACCTCGACCTCGGTATTGCCGCCGACCTTGATGACGGCGACGCCGCCGGCCAGCTTGGCGAGCCGCTCCTGCAGCTTCTCCTTGTCGTAATCCGAGGTGGTATCCTCGATCTGCGCCTTGATCTGGGCGATGCGCGCCTGGATCGCGTCCTTCTCGCCGGCACCATCGACGATGGTGGTGGTTTCCTTCTCGATCCGCACGCGCTTGGCGGTGCCGAGCATCTCGAGCGTCACATTCTCCAGCTTCATGCCGAGATCCTCGGAGATCACCTGCGCGCCGGTCAGCGCTGCGATGTCCTCGAGCATCGCCTTGCGACGGTCACCGAAGCCCGGCGCCTTCACGGCCGCCACCTTCAGCCCGCCGCGCAGCTTGTTCACCACCAGGGTGGCCAGCGTCTCGCCCTCGATATCCTCGGCGATGATCAGCAGCGGGCGGCTGGATTGCGCGACGGCTTCCAGCAGCGGCAGGAAGGTCTGCAGCGCGGAGAGCTTCTTCTCGCAGATCAGGATGTAGGGGGCTTCCAGCTCCACCGCCATCTTCTCGGCATTGGTGATGAAGTAGGGCGAGAGATAGCCGCGGTCGAACTGCATGCCATCGACGATCTCCAGCTCGGTGGCGGCGATCTTGCCTTCCTCGATGGTGATGACGCCTTCCTTGCCGACCTTGGTCATCGCTTCCGCGATCATCCGGCCGATCTCGGCCTCTCCATTGGCGGAGACGGTGCCGACCTGGGCGATCTCGGCCTCGCTGGCAATCGGGCGGCTGCGCGCGGCGAGCTCCGCCACCAGCGCGACCACGGCGGCATCGACGCCGCGCTTCAGGCCCATCGGGCTCATGCCGGCGGCGACCGCCTGCATGCCTTCGCGGGCTATGGCCTGCGCCAGGACGATGGCGGTGGTGGTGCCGTCGCCGGCGATGTCCTTGGTCTTGGAGGCGACTTCCCGCACAAGCTGCGCGCCCATGTTCTCCATGCGGTCGGGCAGCTCGATCTCCATGGCGACGGAAACGCCGTCCTTGGTGATGCGCGGCGCGCCCCAGCTCTTGGCCAGCAGCACGTTGCGGCCCTTGGGGCCGAGCGTGACCTTCACGGATTGGGCGAGAACATCCACGCCGCGCAGCATCCGCTTGCGGGCATCGGCGCCGAAGCGCACGTCTTTGGCTGGCATTTTTTCGATCCTTGTTGGGCGCATGGCCCGGCTGAGCGAGGCACGGCGTGCGGCCCTGCGGCCGCGGGCATCAGGCCTTCAGGACGCCCAGCAGGTCGGATTCCTTCAGGATCAGCAGATCCTCACCGTCGATCTTGATCTCGGTGCCGGACCATTTGCCGAACAGCACGCGGTCGCCGGCCTTCACATCCAGCGGGACCAGATGGCCATTGGCGTGGATCGCGCCCGGTCCGGCGGCGATGATCTCGCCTTCCTGCGGCTTCTCCTGCGCGGTGTCGGGAATGATGATCCCGCCGCGGGTCTTTTCCTCGGCCGCGACGCGACGCAGCAGGACGCGGTCCTGCAAGGGGCGGAAGCTCATGGTGGGGTTTCTTTCGCGGATGTCGCGCCCCGGTCGGGGGCAGCCGCGCGGGCTGGCACTCGGCCCCTCGGAGTGCCAGCAATATCGGGCGGCCGGGGGTCCGTTGCAAGGTGAAACCGTCCCGCCGGTCGGTTTCAGGCAGCGGCTTCAGGCGATGGCGGCGGCCAGCACGGGGGCCAGCCGCAGCGCCCAGGCCTCGATCCCGGCCGGATCGGCCAGAAGATCCTGCCGCACCTCGATCAGCGCGGCGGGAATGCCACGGGCATCGCCATGCACCGGCACGGTGTAGTCCTCGGCCAGTTCGATCCGGTAGGGTTCGTTGTCGCCCACGGTCAGTGCCGGGTCCTGCCGCAGCCCTGCGATCAGGGCGGCGCCGAAGACGGTGGCCTCGCCATACAGCACGCCGGCCTGCCAGGGGCGGGGAATGCCATGGAATACCGGCGTGAAGCTGTGCACGCCGAGGATGAAGCGGGTCGGCTGCGCATCCAGGAACTGCGCGATGCGGTGCTGGAAGGGCCAGAAGTAGTCGTCCTGCCGCTGCGCCACCTGCGCCGGCGTCAGCCCCTGGTTGCCCGGGATGTCGGTGGCCTCGCTGCGCCGTGGGATGCTGCTGGGCACGCCGGGTGGGCGGTTGCAGTCGATCAGCAGGCGCGAAGTGCCGGACAGGAACAGCGGCGCATCCAGCAGCGCGGCGAGCCGCCCGGCCAGGGCCGCCGCGCCGATGTCCCAGGCGATGTGCCGCCGCAATTCCTCCAGCGGCAGGCCCAGGCCCGCGAAGCCTTCCGGGATGTGGTTGCTGGCGTGTTCGCAGACCAACACGAGGGGAGAGCTGCCGCCCTCATTCACCACGCTGACGGCAGGCACCATCTCAGCCGGTGACCTCATCCGTGAAGACCTGGAAGTCGGCCAGGGTGCAGGGGCCGAAGGTGGTGGCGATGGCCACATCGGTGGCATCGCGCCCGCGTGCCATCAGGATGCGACCGATGCGCGGCATGTTGTTGCGCGCGTCGAAGGTGTGCCAGGCGCCGTCCAGATACACCTCGAACCATGCGGCGAAATCCATCGGGCCATAGGGCGGCGGCATGCCGATATCGCCCAGATAGCCGGTGCAGTAGCGGGCAGGGATATTGACGCAGCGGCACAGTGTGACCGCGAGATGCGCGAAGTCGCGGCAGACGCCGACCTGTTCCTGATGCGCGTCATGCGCGCTGCGGGTGGCGCTCGCCCGCTGATAGTCGAACTTGATGTGGTTGTGCGCATAGTCGCAGATGGCCTGCACCCGCGCCCAGCCTTCCGGCCCCTGGCCGAACTGCGCCCAGGCGAAATTGCCCAGCTTGTCCGTATCGCAGTAGCGACTGCCCAGCAGATAGACCAGCGCGTCGTCGGGCAGGTCCTCCACCCGGTGCTGCCGTGCTTCGGGATGCACCGGGTCCGTCAACCCGCTGTCCTGCACCAGGAAGTTGGTGCGGATCACCAGCCGCCCGGTGGGGGCGACGATGCGGGTGCAGGTATTGCCGAAGCCGTCCTGATAGTCGTGATGCGGGATCGGCGGATTGAAGCTGATCTCATGCGGTCCGATCAGGTCCGGCGCGCGGGAGGGATGCGGGTTCACCATCAGCAGCATCGGCGTCGGCTGCGGGCAGTCATAGGTTATCTGGCAGCCGGCGCGGATGCGCATGGAGAAATCCTTCGCGGAGGGGGTGCAATGGCAGGAACGAAATGACTCCGCCAGGGTTCCTCATAATGAACGGTTCAGCCCAAGGTGGACAGTGCCTTGTTCCGGCTCCACCATGACGTGCCCCAATGCCCAGCAAGCCCACCTCCCGCGTTCCGGCCTCCGCTCCACACGACCCGGTCGCACCGCCGCGCAGGGGCGCTTTGGTCCGCGGGACGGAGCGTGGCATGCCGGCCGTGCTGCGCATCGGCTTCCTGCTGCTGCCCGGCTTCGCGCTGCTGTCCTATGGCTGCGCGGTGGAGCCCTTCCGTGCCGCCAACGACCTGGCCGGCACCAAACTCTATGAATGGGTGCACATCTCGCCGGATGGGCTGCCGGTGCGGGCCTCCAATGGCGTGGGCATCATGGCGGACCAGGGATTGGCGCGGCCGGGGCAGATCGACCTGCTGTTCGTCTGCGCCGGTGGCAATCCCGCGGAATTCGAGCATCCCGCGACGCTCGCCTGGCTGCGGGCGGAAGCCGCGCGCGGCATCCGCATCGGCGGCATTTCCGGCGGGGCCTATATCCTGGCGCGCGCCGGGCTGCTCCAGGGCTACCGCTGCACGGCGCATTGGGACTACGTGCCGGCGATGGCCGAGCGTTTCCCTGGCCTGACCGTGACCGGCGCGCTTTTTGAGGTGGACCGGGATCGTTGCACCTGCTCCGGCGGCACCGCGGCGCTCGACATGATGCTGGCGCTGATCGAGGCGGCGCAGGGCCGGCCCCTGGCCCGCGCGGTGGCTGAGTGGTTCCTGCACACCCGGCCGCGGGCGGGGGACGAGCCGCAGCGGATGGGCCTGCCGGAACGCTACGACACCAACCACCCCAGCCTGCTGGCGGCGCTGGAACAGATGGAGCGCGCCATCGAGGACCCGCTGCCGCGCGAGGCGCTGGCGACCAGCGCCGGCCTTTCGGTACGGCAGTTGGAAAGGCTGTTCCGCGGCCATCTGGGCCTGACCATCGGCGCGCATTACCTGGGCCTTCGGCTCGATCATGCGCGGCGGCTGTTGCGGCAGACCGCGCTCTCGGTGCTTCAGGTGGCGATGGCCTGCGGCTTCGTCAGCGCGGCGCATTTCTCGCGGGCCTATGCGGCGCGCTTCGGGCGATCGCCGCGGCAGGACCGGCGTGGCGAGGTCACCGCTGCCCGTCCCAGGCGCTGATCGCCGCCTGCGTCAGCCCGCCGACGCGCGCATGCGGGCGGCCGCCGGTGGTCATGGCCAGCGCGAACAGGATTTCGTCCGGCCGCGGCGCATCCGGCACGGTCGCGGTGATGCCGTCGAAATGGCTGCGGACATAGGCGGCGTTGCGGTGGTGGATCGGCAGGTCCAGCATGGCGCCCATCGGCCCGACCTTGGTCATGGAGGGCACGATGGACAGCGCCTGGCCGAGCAGCCCGCGCATCGCATAGCCGCCGGCCACATGCCACAGCGCGCCGTGCTCCAACTCCCCGGCCGCGCCGACCAGGCCGCCCTTGCCATAGGCCTCAATCCGCGCCGGGTCGCCGCCGAGGCCGGCCAGCAGCCTTTCCGCGACCATCAGGCCGATCGGCTTCATCGCCTCCATCATCCACATCAGATCGGACTCATGCCGTCCGGCGAAGGGGTTTTTGAGGATGACGGCGCACCAGCCCTTCAGGATGGGCGTGGTCAGCGGTGGGCCGCCGTCGTGGCGAACTTCCTCGACGCAAAGCACCGTCTTCCGGATTTCGAGTGTCTGGGTCATGGGCGGGATTCCGTCAGCAGGGGGAAGGGAATGCCGGCCATGCGGAACCGGCCGCCGAGGCGCAGTGCGGCAGCGCGGATCAGGCCGGCCCGACAGCAGGATTCGGCGAAGGCGGCGCCGGATTCGAGGGCCGTGTCGATCTCGATCGCGGTGAGCGGGCCGACCTCCACCGTCACCAGCCGCGCGCCAAGGTCACTGTCCAGGTCGAGCGCGCAGGCGGGATGGCGGGCGATGGCGGGGCTCACCACATCCACCGCATTCGCGATCAGCGTCGCCGCCACATCCGCCGCCGCGGCGGTGGGGGCCAGCACCGTGACGGCATCGGCGATGCCCAGCGAGAAGGATCGGCCATGCCGGCCGGAGGTGGCGATGCCGCCAATGCCATCCACCGCGCGCAGATGCAGCGCGCCATCGAACGCGCCGCCGGGGTTGGCGGCCATGCCGATATCCAGGCCATCCCCGGCCAGCACGGCGATATCGCCGCCATCATTGACGAAGGCGCGGGTGAGGTCCGGCGCGGCGTGGCGCATCGCCGCCAGCAACGCATCCGCCACCGCGCCCGCCACCGCCGCCATCGGCGTGACGAAGACGCCGCGCGCGGAATAGGGCAGGCAGGCGGCGTGCATCGTCCGCGCGATGGCGCCACATGGCGGCGTGGCGGCATCGGTGGCGCGGCGCAGCAGCGGCAATTCGGCCACCAACTCGTCCAGCGCAGTGTCGAACCGCGCGATGGCGGCGGCCTCCGCCGCGGCGACGGCATCGGGCGGCCCCCAGGCGCGCAGCACGATGTCGATCGGGCCGTGCTGAAGATGCAGCCGATCCCCGGTCAGGCGCTGCACGCTCGGCATGTCAGCCGGTGAAGGGCCAGGGATTGTCGGCCTGCCAGTCCTCGACGCGCAGCGAGGGGCCGAGATCCCGGAGAAGATCCTGCACCGGCACAATCTCGGCCATGTGCCCGCCGAGGCGCTCATACAGCGCGCGCGGCAGCGTGAATTCGATGGGCGCGACGATGGCGGGCGTCGGCACATAGCCAAAGGCGTTCTTCGGCAGCCGCAGCACATCCGCCATCACCGTGATGCCGCCGCCGGGCCAGAGATAGACCGGCGCGCCGCCCATGGTGACGCGGGTTTCGCCCGAGGCCACGCTGCGCGTCAGCAGCACGGGATTTTCCGTAACGCCCGCGCGCAGCGACCCGCCGGCGCCTGCCATGAAGATGACGCTGCAGAGAGATGGCTCGCAATTCTCGCCGATCCGCTCAACCACTTTCGCGACGCCATCCGGCATCTCCGCCGGCACCGGGCGAAGCGCATCGTCCAGCACGCACCACAGCGCATCCTCCCCGGTGGTGGAGGTCAGCAGCAGGCGCAGCCCGGGCCAGGCGGTCTTCGGGTCGATGCTCTCGATGATCGCCAGCGGGTCGCTGATATCCGTGCCGCCCCAGCCGAGGCCCGGATTCGCCACCTGGAAATACCGGCCGGGCGTGGAGCGCCGCCCGCGCAGCCGTATGCCGGTGGGCTTCATGCCGAGCACCTTGCCCGCCTGGTGTTCGGAGAGCAGGCCGGTGATGTGGTCATCCACCACGATCACCTCATCCACCTGGCCGAGCCACTGTTGCGCGAAGATGCCGATGGTGGCGCTGCCGCAGCCGACGCGCATGCGCACCTCCGGCTTGCCATCCACAATCGGCGCCTGGCCGGCCTGCACGCGGACCGCGTGGCCACCATCGATGGTGAGTTCCACCGCGTCACCCGCACACAGTTTCAGCAGCGTGTCGCAGGTGGTGGTGCCTTCGCGCTTGGAACCGCCGGTGAGGTGCCGCACGCCGCCGAGCGACAGCATCTGGCTGCCATATTCGGCGGTGGTGACATGGCCCACCTGTTCGCCATTGGCGCGCACGGCGGCGGTTTCGGCGCCGAGGTGCCGATCCGTGTCGATCTTCACCTTCACGCCGCAATAGCTGAAGATTCCCTCCGTCACGATGGTGACGGTATCCACCCCCGAATGGCTGGCGCCGACGATGAAGGGGGCGGGCTTGTAGTCTGGATAGGTGGTGCCGGCGCCGATGCCGGTGACGAAGGCGTGGGAGGGATCGAGCAACTGTCCGTCCCAGCCACCCTCCGCGAAAGCCACGACGGGGCCGCCGTTCTCCACCGCACGCGCCAGCGTCACCGCCGGATCGGTACGGACAAGCTGGCCGTTGTCATTGGCATAGCGCGAGCAGGCGCCACTGCGGCCGGGACGGATACGGCACAGCACGGGGCAGGCATCGCAGCGCACGATGCCCTGGTCGCCTTCCGCCGCGCCGAATTTCTGCGAACGTGCGGCGAGGCTGCCATGGTCGCTCATCGCATCTGCTCCCACAGCCGGTGCGGCAGCACGGGCACCTGGCGCAGGGTGACGCCGGTGGCGTGGCGGATGGCCGAGAGGATGGCCGGCGCGGTCGGCACCAGCGCCGGCTCGCCAACGCCTTTTGCCCCATAAGGGCCTTCGGGTTCCGGATCCTCGATCAGATGCACCGCGATCTCCGGCACGTCGCCCACGGTCGGGATCAGGTAGTCGTGCAGGTTTTCCGTACGGCCTGGAAGAAATTCCTCCATCAGCGCCAAGCCGAGGCCCTGGGCGATGCCGCCATGGATCTGGCCGAGCACGAGCGTGGGATTCACCGCGCGGCCCACATCCTGTGCCGCCACGATGCGCCGCACCTTGGTGACGCCGAGCCCGGTGTCCACCGAGACCAGCGCGATCTGCGCGGCAAAGCCGTAGGTGGCATAGGGCGTGCCCTGGCCGTTCTCGTCGAGCGCCGTGGTCGGAGGGTCATAGCGGCCTTCGGCTTCGAGGTCCGCGGGCAGCGTCGCCAGGTCGATCACCCGCGCGCTGCCGACATGCAGTTGCGTGCCTTCCAGCCGCAGCGCGGCATCGTCGCCCGCATTGGCCAGGGCGAGAATCCGCCGCCGCAGCGCCAGCCCCGTCTCCATCGCCGCGCGACCACTCACAAACGTCTGGCGGGAGGCGCTGGTCTTGCCGGCGTCGTAGGTGCGGGAGGTATCGCCCAGCACGAAGCGGAAGTTCTCCAGCGGCAGTCCCAGCGCATCCGCGCAGATCTGGGCCATGACGGTGGTGCTGCCCTGGCCGATATCCACGGCGCCGTTGAACAGCGTCAGCGTCCCATCGCGTGCCAGCGTGAGCTTCATGCGGGAGGGGTTGGACATGCTGGTATTGCCGCAGCCATACCACATGCAGGCAATGCCGGCGCCGAGCCTGATGCGCGGCTCATCGGCATTATGCGAGGCGACCTGCGCCAGCATCGCCTCCCAATCCGGCTTCAGCGCATCCAGGCATTCCGGCAGCCCGGCGGAGGCGTGCAGGACCTGGCCGCTATGCGTCGTGTCGCCGCGGCCGATGGCGTTGCGGCGGCGGATCTCCCAGCGATCGAGGCCGAGCTGTTCGGCCAGGTCATCCACCAGAGATTCCGTCGCGATCGCCGCCTGCGGAACACCAAAGCCACGAAAGGCGCCGGCGGGCGTATCGTTGGTGTAGATGGCGCGCGCGCGGTTGCGGAGATTGGCGATGCGGTAGGGGCCACCCGCATGCACGGGCACGCGATTGGCGACGGTGGCGCCCCAGCTCGCATAGGCGCCGGTGTTGAAGTCCGCATCGAATTCATAGCTGGTGAAGTGGCCCTGCGCATCGGCGGCCATGCGCGCGGTGATGCTGGCGGGGTGGCGCTTGGTGGTGCTCGCCATGCTCTCGGCGCGCGAATAGATGATGCGCACCGGCCGGTTCAGCTTGCGCGCGGCCACCGCCAGCAGCGGCTGCACCGAGACATCCAGCTTGCCACCAAAGCCGCCACCGCAGGCGCTGGGGCGGATTCTCACGAGTTCCTCCGCCACGCCGAGCACGCGTGCGGTCTCCTCGCGGTCCATATAGGGCGCCTGGGTGCAGGCAAAAACCTCCATGCCCAAGCCATCTGGCGCGGGCTGCGCATAGCCCGCCTCGGGTTCGATATAGGCGTGCTCGACGAAGGCTGTGGTGAAGCGGCCTTCGGCATGGGCGACGTCGCGCGCCGGCGTGCCGCGATTGAGCCGTCCCTCGATCAGCAGATTGTTCGGCGCATGCGCATGCAACTGCGGCGCCTCCGCCGCGCTGGCGGCTTCGGCGCCATGCAGCGCAAGCAGGGGATGCCAGGTGATCGGCAGCGCCGCATCGCGCACCGCCGCCACGGCCTCGCGCGTGCCGACCAGGCCGAGCACCGCCTCGCCGCGGAAGCGCACGAGGCCATCCGCCAGCACGGGCTGGTCCTTCAGGTTCGGCATGATGCCGAAGGCGTTGACGCCAGGCACATCGGCCGCGGTCAGGATGGCCTCCAGCCCCAGCTCGCGCCTTGCGGCTTCCAGATCGCCGAGCGAAAAGCGCGCGCTGGCATGCGGCGATCGCACCACGCGCAGCCACAGCGCATCCGCCGGCGCCTCATCCGCACCAAAACGGTCCGTACCATCCAGCTTTGCCACGCCATCGAGCCGCGCGATGCTGGCGCCGACGGCCTCGCCCGCGAGCGGCGCAGGGACGGCCTTCGGCGCCGCATCCAGCACGGCGTCCAGGATCTTGGCATAGCCGGTGCAGCGGCACAGCACGCCGCCCAGTGCATCACGCACCGCCGCACGATCCGGCGCCGCATCGCGCAGCAGCAGGTCGGCCGCGGCCATCAACATCCCCGGCGAGCAGATGCCGCACTGCGCCGCGCCATGGGCCAGGAAGGACGCGCGCAGCCGCGCCAGCACGGCGCCCACCGCGCCCTGCGTCGCGTCCACGGTCTGGATCTCGGCGCCCTGCGCCTGGGCCGAGGGGATCAGGCAGGCGCAGGCCTGCGCGCCATCCACGAGCACCGTGCAGGCACCGCAATCGCCGGCGTTGCAACCCTCCTTCGTGCCGGTCAGGCCGAGCCTTTCGCGCAGCGTATCCGACAGCGGCGCGAAGGGCGGCGCGGCGACGGTGCAGGGCGCGCCGTTCAGGGTGAAGGCGAGGTCGATCATGCGCGCGCCTCCAGCAGATCCTGCAACAGCACCAGCGCGGCATCGCGGCGATAGGCGGCGGTGGCGCGGATGTCGTCGATCGGCGTGATGGCTTCCAGATGATGTGGCTGCGGCACGCGCGTGGCCTGTGCGCGCGCCACGCCGAGCAGCGCGGCCTCCAGCCCCGGCAGGCGTTGCGCCACCGCCGAACAGGCGCCGAGGGCGATGCGCGCCTCGGTGATGCGCCCCGTGTCATCGGTGGCGATCACGCCGGCGGCCATGGCGATGGAGATCACCAGGTAGTGCCGCGCGCCCAGCTTGCGGAAGGCGCCCTGCGCGCCTTCCAGCCGCGGCACATGAAGCGCGAGCACCAGCTCATCCGCCGCCAGCGCGGTGGCGCGATAGCCGGTCAGGAATTCCGCCACCGGCAGCAGGCGCGTGCCGCGCGGGCTGGCGATCTCCACAGCGGCGTCCAGCGCCAGCAGGTTGGGAATGCCATCACCGGCCGGCGACGCGGTGACGAGATTGCCCACCAGCGTGCCACGATTCTGCACCTGCATGCCGCCCACTTCCCGCGACGCGGCCTTCAGCCCATCGAACAGCGGCGGCAGCGTCCTGCGCGCCAACGCGGACCAGGTGACGAGGCAGCCGATGCGCCAGCCGTCATCCGTTTCCTCGATGTCGCGCAGGCCGGGCAGGGCGCTGATGTCCAGCACATCCCGATGCGTCGGATCGCCCCAAGCCGCGCGCGCGATGCGGGCGGGGAAGATATCCGTGCCGCCGGCGAGCACGGCCACATCCGCCCCGGCGCGGATCGCCAGCGCATCGAGGAGCGTCGTCGGGCGGTGATAGGCGGTCATCCCCATAGCGCCTTCGCCTGGTCCGCCGTGTAATAGCCGCGCCGCACATCCCGCGCGACCAGCGCCGGGTCGCGGTCGCGTGGGTTGCCATAGCCGCCGCCGCCCGGCGTCATCACCTCCACCCGATCGCCGGCGCGCAGCTGCAGCCCCTGGTCCTTCGACAGGTGCAGCGGGATGGTGGTGGTGCCGTTGCGGTGCAGTTTGACGCTATTTTTCGCACCCTCGCCGCCGCCGAGCACGCCCGGCGGGCCGAAGCGGCCATGGTCCATCACGAAGCTCGCCTTGGCCTCGCCGCGCAGCAGCTCCACCTCGTAGTGCACGCCGAAGCCGCCGCGCTGCGCGCCGGCGCCGCCGGAGCCCTCATGGATCGCGAAACGCCTGAACAGGACGGGGTAGTACTGCTCCATCACCTCCACCGGCGCGGTCTTGCTGATGCCGATGGTGGAGCAGCCATTGGTCAGCCCATCGGCTTCCGCCGTGCCGCCATAGCCGCCGCCGGTGATCTGGTACATCACATAGCCGGCGTTGCGCGCGGGATCGAAGCCGCCGAGCGCGAAATTGCCGGAGGTGCCGGCGGGCGCCGCCCAGACCTCCGCTGGCAGCGCCTGCGCGATGGCGAGGAACACCGCCTCCGCAATCCGCTGCGAGACCTCCGCCGCGCAGCCGGAGACCGGGCGCGGGTAGCGCGCATCCAGGAACGTGCCTTCAGGCCGGATCACGCGCAGTGGCGCAAAGGTGCCGGCATTGATCGGCACATCCGGAAAAATGTGCTTCATCGCGAGGTAGACGGCAGAACAGGTGGTGGCCCAGACGGAATTCATCGGCCCCTGGCAGGGCGGCGAGGATTCGCCCAGGTCGAAGACCAGCTCATCACCCTGCCGCGTCACCGTCAGCGCGATGCGCAATGGTGCATCCACCACGCCGTCCGAATCCACGAAGGCTTCCGAGACATAGACGCCGTCCGGGATGCGCCGGATTTCCGCCAGCATCCGCTCCGCCGCGCGCGCGCGGATGCCGGCGATGGCCTCGCGCAGGGTCACCAGGCCATATCGGGACACCATCTCGGCCAGCCGCGCCTCTCCCACCAGCAGCGCCGCGGCCTGCGCCTTGATGTCGCCGATGCGCTGGTCGGCCACGCGGATATTGGACTGGATGATCGACAGGATCTCCCGATCCAGCACGCCCTTCTTGAACAGTTTTACGGGCGGCAGGCGCAGGCCTTCCTGTTCGACTTCCGTGGCATGGGCGGAGAAGCCGCCAGGGACCATGCCGCCGATATCCGGCCAGTGACCCGTGTTCTGAAGCCAGCAGAACAGCTCGCCATCGACAAAGAAGGGCCTGGCGAACCGCACATCCATCAGATGCGTGCCGCCCAGATAGGGGTCGTTGACGATGTAGATATCGCCCGGCTCCGGTGCCGCCACCGCGCCTTCGCCGATCAGCCGCACCAGATGCGCCGCCGAATGCGCCATCGTGCCGACGAAGACCGGCAGGCCGAGCTCGCCCTGCGCGATCAGCGCGCCATCCTCCGCGGCATAGATGCCATCCGAGCGGTCATCGGCCTCCGCGATCACCGGGGAAAACGCGGCGCGGGAAAAGGTGACGTCCATCTCGTTGCAGACCTGCTGCAACCCGGCCTGGATCACGGCGAGCGTCAGGGCATCGATCATGGCAGCACCGTGATGCGGAGATTGCCGATGGCATCGACCACGGCTTCAGATCGCGGTTCCAGCACCGTGGTCGCATCCGCCTGCTGGATGATGGCGGGGCCGGCGATGCGCGCGCCTTCTGCCAGCCTTTCGCGCTGCCAGACCGTGGCGCGGTGCCAGCTGCCCTCGGCATAGAGGTCCCGCTCTCCGACCCGCGCTTCACCGCCACGTTCGGCCGGGTCCAGCAGTGCGGAGAGCGGGAAGGCGCGGCGGCGGCCGATGACGGTGGTGGTCAGGTTCACCAGGACGGCGCGGACCTCGGGAAGCTGCACCTGGAAGCGG
Organism: Falsiroseomonas oleicola; assembly: GCF_019029495.1. Taxonomy (GTDB): domain Bacteria; phylum Pseudomonadota; class Alphaproteobacteria; order Acetobacterales; family Acetobacteraceae; genus Falsiroseomonas; species Falsiroseomonas oleicola. Next base: position 6,549 of record NZ_JAERQM010000003.1, on the reverse strand, counting down.
GCGAAATAAGCGGCCTCAAAGGCGGCCTGGATCTCTGGGCGCGTCATATCGATCCTCGGCAGGGCGACGCGGATCAGATGCGTCTGGCCGCGAAACTGCATGTCCGCTGCGTGCAGCACTTCTGTCCGCTCGATCTCCGCGCTATCGGCGGCGACGACGGCCAGGGCGCGATCGCGCTGTGCCGTCAGCGTCTCCGTGATCTCCTCGGCAGAAATATCGTCCAACCCGCGATTCAGCGTGTTCACCGCATCCTGCCGCAGGTCCGCCACCAGGCAGCCCAGCGCATTGGTGAGCCCCGGCCGTGCCGGCACCAGCACCATCGGGATGCCGATTTCCCGCGCCAGTGCCACCGCATGCAGCGGCCCGGCGCCGCCGAAGGCAAACAGACAGAAATCGCGCGGGTCGTGGCCGCGGGAGAGGGAGACCATGCGGATCGCGCCAGCCATATGCACATTGGCCAGCCGCAGCGTCGCCTCCGCCGCCTGTTCCACGCTCATGCCGAGCGGCGCGCCGATCTGCGCCGCGAAGGCCGCGCGCACGGCTTCCACAGGCACCGCATCCCGCACCGCCAGCAGCCGCGCGGGGTCGAGCCGCCCCAGCACCAGATTGGCATCCGTGATGGTGGGCCGCGTGCCGCCCCGCCCGAAGCAGATCGGTCCCGGCAGGCTGCCCGCGCTTTCCGGACCGACCCTAAACATGCCGGCGCGGTCCAGTCCGGCGATGGAACCGCCGCCCGCGCCCACCGTCCGCACATCCACCATCGGCAGATGGATCGGCAGCCCATAGGCGATGGACAGCTCGGCGGAGACTTCCGGCACGCCGCCGGCGATCAGCGCGACATCGGTGGAGGTGCCGCCCATGTCGTAGGTGATGGCATTGCGCAGCCCACTCTGGGCCAGCGTCGCCGCCGCCGCCATGACGCCGGAGGCCGGGCCGGACATGACCGTCTTCGCGGCCTCCCGCGCGACAAGCCGGGCCGGCACCGTGCCGCCATTGCCGTTCATCACCAGCAACTCGCGCCTGTGACCCTGCGCGGCAAGCTGGGCCTGCAGCCGCGTGATGTAGCGGTCCAGGATCGGCTGCACGGCGGCGTTCACCGCGGCCGTGGTTCCGCGTTCGTATTCCCGGAATTCCGAGAGCAGTTCGTGGCCCAGCGTGACGTAGTCATTCGGCCAGATCGCGCGGGCGATCTCCCCGGCGCGCCGTTCATGCGCCGGGTTTGCATAGGCGTGCAGGAAATGCACGACCAGCGCCTCGCAGCCTTCCGCCAGCAGCGCGCGCACCTCCCGCGCCACGGCTTCCTCATCCAGTGGCGTGACAGCGGCACCGCGCGCATCCATGCGCTCCGCCACCTCGCGCCGCCATTCGCGCGGCACCAGCGGTTCGAAGGTCCCCTTGAGGCCGTAGGGGTGTGGGCGCGTGCGGCGGCCGAGCTCCAGCACGTCGCGAAAGCCGGCAGTTGTGATCAGGCCAACTCGGGATAACTTGCGCTCCAGCACCGCATTGGTCGTGGCTGTGGTGCCGTGGATGATGAGATCCAGCTCCGCCGGCGAACTGCCCGCCGCCGCGATCGCCGCCAGCACGCCATCCGCCTGGTTCGCTGTGGTGGTCGGCACTTTGGCGAGCCGCACGCGCCCTTCCGCGTCCTGCAGAAGCAGGTCGGTAAAGGTGCCGCCGACATCGATGCCGGCCGTGATGTGGGACATGCGCGTCACACCGTCAGATAGGTGGTGCGGACCTGCTCATCCGCTTCCAGCGCCGCCATGCTGCCGGCGAAGCGGATGGCGCCCTTTTCGATGACGAAGGCGCGGTCGGCGACGGCGGCGGCGAAGTCGAGGCTCTGTTCGGAGAGCAGCACGGAAATCCCCTCCGCCTTCATGCGCAGCACGGCCTCCGCCATCAACTCCACGATCACCGGCGCCAGGCCCTCGGAGGGCTCGTCCAGCAGCACGGCTTCCGGATTGCCCATGAGCGTTCGCGCGATGGTCAGCATCTGCTGTTCCCCGCCCGACATGGCGGCAGCGCGCCGCCCACGCATCTCGGCGAGATTAGGGAAAATCTCGTAGAGGCGTTCCACCGTCCAGGCCGTGCGGCCGCCCTGCGCGGGGCGACGCCCGACTTCCAGATTCTCGGCCACCGTCAGGTCCGTGAAGATGCGCCGGTCTTCCGGCACATAGCCGAGGCCCGCGCGCGCGATCCGAAAGGGCGCCCAGCCGGTGATGTCCTGGCCGGCGAAGCGAACCTGGCCGGCGCGCGGCGGCAGCAGACCCATGATCGCCTTCATGGTGGTGGATTTGCCGGCGCCGTTGCGGCCCATCAGCGCCGCCACCTCGCCGCGTTCCAGGGTGATGTCCACGCCGAACAGCACCTCCGCCGGCCCATAGCCGGCGGTGACACCGGAGACTTCCAGCACGGGCTCAGCCATGCGCCGCACGCCTTGCCCGCAGCGCCGCCTTGTGGCCGGACTGGCCGAGATAGACGCGCTGCACTTCCGGATTGGCGCGCACGGATTCGGGCGAACCCTCCGCGATCACCTCGCCCCGCACCAGCACCAGGATGCGGTCGGCATGGGCGAAGACCGCATCCATGTCATGTTCCGTGAACAGCACGCCGATGCCCTGGCCGCGGGCGATATCGGCGGTGAGCTGCATCAGGCTGGCGCGTTCGCGCGGCGCCATGCCGGCGGTCGGTTCATCCATCAGCAGCAGTTTCGGCGCGGCGGCCAGCGCGATGGCGAGTTCCACGCGCTTCACATCGCCATAGGCCAGTTCCCCGATCGGCCGGTCCGCATCGCTCTCCATCCCGACCCGGGCCAGCAGGGCCAGCGCCTCCGTTCGGTAGAGCGTCGCGGCGTCGGAAATCAGGTCGCGGGTGCGGCCGTGATGGGCGATCAGCGCCATCTGGACATTGCCCAGGATGGACATGGACAGGAAGGTCTGCGCGACCTGGAAGGTGCGGCCGACGCCCAGCTTGCACACCTGGCGCGGCGGCTGGCCGGTGATGTCCTGGCCGTCCAGCAGCACCCGCCCGGTATCCGGCCGCAACTGTCCGCCGACCATGTTGAAGGTGGTGGATTTGCCGGCGCCATTCGGGCCGATGATCGCCAGCATTTCCCCCGCCGCCAGCGCGAAGGACACGTCCTTCGCGGCGACGACGCCGCCAAAGCGCTTGTTCAGCCCTTCCACCGACAGCAGCGTCATGCGCGCCTCCGCAGCGCGCCATAGGCACCGGACAGGCCGCGCGGAAAGATCAGCACCAAAGCGATGATGGAGGCGCCGAGGAAGAACCGCCAATGGTCCGTCAGCGGCATGAAGAAGTCCTTGATGGTGTGGAAGGCGGCCGCACCGGCGACGGCGCCCATCACAGTCTGCATGCCGCCCAGCAGGATCATCGCCAGGAAGTCGATGGACATCGGGATGGAGAGCAGCGTCGGGTCGATGGAGCCCTTGGAGAAGGCATAGAGCCCGCCGGCCAGCCCCGCCGCCCCGCCGGCCAGCGTGAAGGCCAGCCAGCGATGCCGCCGCACATCCACGCCGATGGCATCCGCCCGCTGTTCCGAATCCCGCGCCGCGCGCAGCGTCGCGCCGAAGGGCGCATAGGCCACGCGGCGCAGGCCGATGATGCCGAGGATGCAGCAGATGGCAACGAGGTAGTGAAACACCTCCCGCGACCTGGCCCAGGGGCTGGGCCAGACGCCGACCACGCCATTGTCGCCGCCCGTCACCTCCACCCATTGAAAGCAGACCGCATAGGCGATCTGCGCGAAGGCCAGGGTCAGCATTGCCAGGTAGATGCCGCTCAGCCGCACGATGAAGAAGCCGAACAGCGCCGCGAAGGCCGCGCCGGCGATGGGGGCGGCGATCAGCGCCGGTTCCATCGGCAGCCCGCCCTTGGTCACCAGCAGCCCCGCCGCATAGGCGCCGAGCCCGAAATAGGCGGCATGGCCGAAGGAGACGATGCCGCCATGCCCGACCAGCAGGTTCAGCGAGAAGGCGGCCAGCGCGAAGATCAGCACCTCCGTCACCACCTTCACCGTATAGGCGTCGCCGAAGACCGGCACGGCGAGGGTGGCGAGCACGGCGACGGCGGCGATCGCCTTTTCCCACACGCCGAAGCGCGGCATGGCCAGCACGCCTTCCGGCAGCGCGGCGCGCCCCGCCGCCGGTTCCGGTCGGCCGAGCAGCCCCCAGGGCTTCACCACCAGCACCACGGCCATCAGCAGGAAGACCAGCACCAGCGTGATCTTCGGGAAGATCAGCACGCCGAAGGAATTCAACTGCCCGATCAGCACCGCCGCCAGGAAGGCGCCCGGCACCGAGCCCATGCCGCCGATCACCGTCACCACGAAGGCCTCCGTGATGATCGACAGATCCATCTGGGAGGAGGCGGAGACGCGCGGAATCTGCAGGGCGCCGCCGAGCCCGGCGAGAAAGGCGCCGAGGAACAGCGTGCCGGTGAACAGCAGCGCCTGGTTCACGCCCAGCGCGCCCACCATCTCCCGGTCCCGCGTCGCCGCGCGGATCAGGATGCCGAAGCGCGTCTTGTGCATCAGCAACCACAACAGCCCGAGCACGGCGGGGCCGACGCAGATCAGGAACAGCTCATAGGCCGGGAAGCGCTGGCCGAGGATCTCCACGCCATGTCGCAGGCCGGGCGCGCGCGGCCCGGGGATCTCCACCGGCCCCCAGAGCCACAGCACCGCATCCTGCACCATCAGCACCACGCCGAAGGTGGCCAGAAGCTGGAACAGTTCGGGCACCTTGTAGAGCCGCCGCAGCAGCAGGATTTCCATCAGCACGCCGAGCAGGCCCACCACGGCGGCGGAAATCAGCACGCCGCAGAAGAACAGCAGCGGCGATCGGTCGAAATCCAGCAGCCAGGGCACCACCGTCACCGCCACATAGGCACCGAGCATGTAGAAGCTGCCATGCGCGAAATTGACGATGCGGGTGACGCCGAAGACCAGCGTCAGCCCCGATGCGATGACGAACAGCGAAGACGCGCTGGCCAGCCCCGACAGGGACTGGACCAGCAGGAAGCCGAGATCCATGCGCCGCGGTCAGGCCCGTGGGCGCGCCGCGCGCACCTCATCCTCGGGGAACAGGTAGTTGGCGCCATCGGCATAGCGCGCATTGCGCATGGTGCCGGTGCGGCCGCGCAGCACCGTCTCCCCCACCCAGGTGCCCATGGTGCCCTGGTGGTCCAGGCCGCGCATGGTGACATTGCCGACGATGGTCTGGGTCGGCAGGTCGGCCAGCGCATCGACCAGCGCCTCCGTCTCCGTCGAATTCGCCTTGTTCAGCAGGCTGGCGACGACCTGGGCGGTGACATAGCCCAGCACGCTGCCCTTGCGCGGCGTGTCGTTGAAGCGGGCGCGATAGGCGGCGATGAAGGCCTTGTGCGACGCCTCCTCCACCTGTTCCCAGGGATAGCCGGTGGTGATCCAGCCATCGGGGCATTCATCGCCCAGCGGCAGCATGTATTCCGGCTCCCCGGTCAGCAGGGACAGCACCAGGCGGCGCTCGAACAGCCCGCGGGTATTGCCCTCCCGCACGAAGGCGGTCAGGTCCGGTCCGAACAGCACGTTGAAGATGCCATCCGGCCGCGCCTGGGCCAGCGCGCCCACCGTGGCGCCGGCATCCACCCGGCCGAGCGCCGGATACTGCTCCGCCACAATTTCGGCGCCCGGGATGGCAGTGCCGATCAGCTTCTTGAAGTTCGCCGCCGCCGATTGCCCGTATTCATAGTTCGGCGCGACGATCGCCCAGCGCTTCGCGGTCTTGCCGCGCGCCGCTTCCACCACCATGCGGGTCTGCATGTAGGTGCCCGGCCGTAGCCGCCAGGTGTAGCGATTGCCCTGGGCCATGGTCAGCGCATCGGTCAGCGGCTCCGTCGCCAGGAACAGTTTTTTCCGTTGATTGGCGAAGTCGGAGACGGCGAGGCCGACATTCGACAGGAAGGTGCCGGCGAGGAAGGCGCAGCCTTCCCGCGTCAGCAGGTCTTCCGCCACGCGCACCGCGTCGCCGGGGGTCGAGCCGTCGTCGCGGAACACGAATTCCAGCGGCCGCCCGCCCATGACGCCGCCGGCCTGGTTGATCGCATCGGCCGCGAGCTGGATGGCGTTGCGATAGGGCACCGCGAAGGCCGCCATGCGGGAATAGGAGTTCAGCTCCCCGATCTTGATCGGCGCGCCCTGCGCCGGTGCCATGCCGGGGCGCAGCCCGGCAACCAGGCCAGTGCCCGCGGCCAGGGCGGTGCGCCGGGTGAAGGTGAAACCAGCCATGCCAGAGATCCCCATCTCGCTGTCTGGGCCGCATCCTCCCCCGGGTCGCGGCCTGGGTCCAGCGGCTTTCGCGGTCTGCAAGGGCGGCCGATGCGGCCCGGGCATCACCCCTTTGCCCAAAGCCGCGCCGGCCTGCCGAAACGGGACGCATGGTTACAAGACGCGGCTCCGCGGTAGTGGGTCAGTTTGATTTCTGACCCTGACTCTTTTCCCATTCCTCCAAAACCACCACCATATCGGCCAGTTCCCAAAGCTTGGCGCTCACG
>NZ_JAERQM010000029.1 GCF_019029495.1 Falsiroseomonas oleicola | reverse complement strand
TGCCGCCTTCCTGCGGGTCGGCGCGCCGCTGCAGTTCCTGCTGGCGGTCGTGACGACCGTCGCGATCTGGTTGGTGTGGGGGATATGAGTCGGTTTGTCGCTCCGTGGAGACCGGCGCGACGACTCGATCGACGCGTCTCCCGTGACGCTGCCACTGTTCGAGTTGACCGATCTCGGGCGTATATTGCGCATACGAGAATCGATGTGTGGTTTATAAAGGTGTATTCAGCGTGGTGAGGAGTGGTATATAAGTGAGCGGTGGAGCAGAGACCGACTTGGAAGCCCCAGCCGCGACGGCTCGCGCGGCTCGCTGCGCGCTTCAGTCGCTCACTTCGCTCGCTCCTTGCAGTGCTTGCTTCGCCGTGCGTCGCCCTCGCGGCTGCCCCTTCCAGTCCCGCCCCGCACCGCAGCCTCGGACCACCCCAGCCTCGACCGGAGGGGCCGCCGGAACCGCTCGGCGGCCCCTCCGGTCTCCCTCGCGCGCTCGCTCACGGGCCTGCGG
>NZ_JAERQM010000028.1 GCF_019029495.1 Falsiroseomonas oleicola | reverse complement strand
GCGTCCATTTTTCATGTCCCTGATCCGCTCCGATTCTGGTTATATGTCAGATGAAAGACACGAAAATGGATCCGTCGAATGAAAAGGCCTTTTAGGATGACCACGGTAGGATTTCGTGGGGGCCGGTAGCTCAGTTAGGGAGAGCGACGGACTCTTAATCCGTCGGTCGGGGGTTCAACTCCCTCCCGGCCCGTTCCACGAATTGCCGAGTGACGACGAATCGCCGAGTGACGACGAATCGCCAGGAAAAAATAACCCGTCGGTTCGGCTTCCGCCGTGTTTTTCATGATCGATTCGGTAGGAGAACGTATGAGTGACACAGCAGAGCTGTCGACACCCGCCGAGGAAGCACCTGATGTCGGTGAGCTGACACCACCGGACCGAACGCTCATGGGTCCCGGACCGAGCGACGTTCATCCACGCGTGTTGAAGGCGATGAGTACGCCGCTCGTCGGCCATCTGGACCCCTCGTTCGTCGAGATCATGAACGAGGTGCAGGAGCTGATGCGGTACA
>NZ_JAERQM010000027.1 GCF_019029495.1 Falsiroseomonas oleicola | reverse complement strand
TGACTGCGGTTCGATGATGGTCTCACGCGACGGAGAGATGGTGTGTCAAAACGACGACTGCGGCGCGACGACGGCACGGGACGAGGAGCTTGCTGCACGCTTCGAGTCGACTGAGGAGCAGACCGGAGATGAGGTGATCGAAACCGAGGAGGGCGCGAACTTCGAGGGGAAGCCGACTGCGGACGACGTCGTCTGTGAGAAATGTGAACACGGTGAGGCGTGGTACACGATCAAACAGACCGGAGCGGCCGACGAACCGCCAACACGATTTTTCAAATGCAAACAGTGTGGCCACCGCTGGAGAGGATACAGCTAAGCCGCCGATCACGCCCGGGCCGGCATCCGCACGCTTTTCCCGTCCCGGCCGATTAGATGGGTCAACATGACCGATCCGTCCGTGTCGGGAGGGTCGCGCCCGGCGGACCCGAACGACCTCTCCGTCACCATCGTCGACGGCTACGTCGACGAGCCGGCACACTTCGGCGTACCGCCGTACATCTCGACGTACCCGCGGTACA
>NZ_JAERQM010000026.1 GCF_019029495.1 Falsiroseomonas oleicola | reverse complement strand
TCAGCAGTGCGCCGCTGACCACGCCCGGCAGGATCGCGGGTATGGTAACGTGCAAAAACGTTTGCAGCTCTTCAGCGCCGAGGTTCTGCGCGGCGTCGTGAAGGTCCGAGTCGAGCGCATTGACACGGGCAGTCACCGACCAGATCATAAACGGGATGTTGATGATCGTGAGCGCGAGCCCGACCGTCCAGAGCTGGCCGAGGACGCCGATCTCGCCGAAGATGATGAGTAGAATCGTCCCGGACACGATCAGCGGGACGGTGAACGGCAGCAGAAAGTACAGCTGCAGGAACTGCTTGAATCGGAGGTCATAGCGGATCAGTCCCAATCCCGTGAGGATGCCGACCGGGATGGAAAAGAGGGTACAGAAGACCGCCACGTAGACGCTGCGCCAGAAGGCGGCGACGAACTCGCCCCGCTCCGGCAACGCCGCATACCACCGCAGCGAGAGCCCATCCGGCGGAAAACGAATGATCTCGCCGGGGTGGAAGGACCCGGCAAGCACGATCAGCGTCGGCAGTAACAGAA
>NZ_JAERQM010000025.1 GCF_019029495.1 Falsiroseomonas oleicola | reverse complement strand
GTCCATCTCCTCGCCGTCGACGGCGACGGGAACGCCAGCCTCGAACGTCACCTCGATCGTCGTCTCTCCGTCCGGCTCGGCGGTCCACTCGTAGATCTCCGCCGGCGGCTCGTAGTCGGGGTCCTCCAGTTTGCCGCCCTCGACCGCACGCGACCAGATGTTCTCGTCGATCGACCAGACGCCGCCGTCGCCGGTCTCGACGGGGAGGTCGTTCTCCTCGGCGTACTCGATCTCCCACTCGCGGGTGAGTCCGAGCTCGCGGACGGGCGCGATCACGTCCAGATCGGAGCCGCGCCACACCGCCTCGAACCGGAGCTGATCGTTCCCCTTCCCCGTACACCCGTGCGCGATCGCGTCACAGTCCTCCTCCTCGGCGACGTCGAGGATCGCCTCGGCGATGACGGGACGCGCGAGAGCGGTACCGAGCGGATATCCCTGATACGTCGCGTTCGCCTTCACCGCGTCGAGACACAGGTCGGCGAACTTCGCTTTCGCGTCGACGACGTGAAGGTCGAGGCCGAGCGCCTCGGCGGTCTCCTCCGCCTCGTC
>NZ_JAERQM010000024.1 GCF_019029495.1 Falsiroseomonas oleicola | reverse complement strand
CGATCTCGAGGCGGTCAAACAGTTCCAGTAGCGTCGATCGCCGCACACGGGAGTCGTCACACGTCAATCGATACTGATCGTTAGCGCAGAATAGCCGTTTTCGAGCCGTAGGAGGCCGAATATCCGAGGAGTGTGTTAACGGGACTCAAGATAATAATATAAGTCTCCGGTAGCAAAAGACGGTTGCTCATGAAGAAGCAGGAACTCATCCACCTTCACGGCCTCCTCGCTGAAGTACGAAAACAGTGCGAGTTCTGGGACGACGATCTCGACCTCGAGGCGTATGAGGAACTGGGCGTGAAGCCGACATCGATTCATAAATCGAAGACAGACCACAAAGCAGCCGTTTTTAAGCTGACTGAAGGAATCACCGCGCCGATGGAGGAAGCGGACTCCGAACCGCTGGCTCCCACGGCCGACTAAGGGTTTATCAGCGCCATCACCGCCCGCTACTCTCCGAGTTACAACTCTGTTCGATCCCGTCTGTCTACGGTGATCCCGACTCAGTCCAAGTCCGTCGTCCCGTCGTTGTCAGCCGATTTTGCCTCCGTGTCGTCGTCCTCGATCGTCGTGACGCGTAGCACTTTCAGCGGAATGTTCCGAAGCCGCTGACCGATCTCCTTGCG
>NZ_JAERQM010000023.1 GCF_019029495.1 Falsiroseomonas oleicola | reverse complement strand
CACCGAGATACGTCGTCACGAGATCGGTCCCAACGCCGAACGCGCCGACGATCGCGCCCGCACCGAGTCCGAGTCCGGCGGCGGCGTACAGCCGCAAATCCGGTGATAATCCGGCTTTTCCGACCTGATCGACCACGAGGGCGACGAGGAGCGCCGCCAGCACACCGGCGGTAACGCTCGTCAACACTGTATCGGTCACTCCGAGGCTGTCGCCGAACAGCCCGATCACGGGTCCGGCGACGATGCCGACGATCAGCCCGGCCATGACCCCGGCGACGCGGGAGTCCGTCACGCCGAACGCGAGCCCGCCGACCATGCGGAGCTTCTCAAGGACGGTCATCCGCGCCCAGAACCGCTGGATCGTCGTCTGGATGTCCCGATCGACGAGGGCAACATCGATCCCGAGCTCGTCGGCGACATCGATGGCGGCCTGCATATCCGCACCCGGCTCGATGTCGAACCGCTCGCCGAGCTGTGTCTGGACGTACGAGAGCATCCAGTATGCCAGAAACTGGAACACGGTGTTTCCCTTCAGCAGATCACCCGCGTCGAGCTCCTCCGGAGTCTCTCCCTGCATCTGCCGATATCGCCCCTCGTCGAGTTCGACGGCGACGACGTCCGGACGCTCTCGGTCGATCGTCTCTTCGACTTCCTCGACG
>NZ_JAERQM010000022.1 GCF_019029495.1 Falsiroseomonas oleicola | reverse complement strand
CTAAGTTCAGGACCCATAAAGGGGTTGCGCGGAAGGCCTGATCTGTGAGTCAACCTGCCTGTGGAGGCGGGGCATACGATGGGCGATCTCTTCTGGCTGACGGATAGGCAGATGGAGCGGCTGACGCCGTTCTTTCCGAAATCGCGCGGGCGCGCCCGGGTTGATGACCGGCGCATCCTGAGCGGGATTATCTTCGTCAACCGCAACGGACTGCGATGGCGCGACGCGCCGGTCGCTTATGGGCCACACAAAACCCTCTACAATCGGTGGGTTCGCTGGAGCCGCATGGGGGTCTTCGCCCGGATGCTGATGACCCTGGCTGAGGCAGGCCAGGACGTGAGCAAGATCATGATCGACGCCACCTACCTGAAAGCGCATCGCACCGCTTCCTCTCTGCACCGGAAAAAAGGGGGCGCAGTCGCCTCATTGGCCTCACAAAGGGCGGCTTGAACTCAAAACTCCACGCCGTGACCGACGCCAAGGGCCGCCCCATCCGGATGTTCCTGACCGCAGGCCAGACCTCGGATTACATCGGCGCGCGTGCCTTGATGTCCTCCCTGCCATCCGCCACCACCCTGCTTGCCGACCGCGGCTACGATGCCGAGTGGTTCCGCAGCGGCTTGCTTGAACGCGGCATCACTCCCTGCATTCCCGCCCGCAAAGGCCGCAAGGTCCCCATCCTCCACGACAAGACCCTCTATCGACAGCGCCATCGCATCGAAAACATGTTCGGCCGCCTCAAGGACTGGCGCCGTATCGCCACCCGCTACGATCGATGCCCCGACATCTTCCTCTCCGCATGCGCCTTCGCCGCCGTCATATTATTCTGGTTGTGAGTCCTGAACCTAGG
>NZ_JAERQM010000021.1 GCF_019029495.1 Falsiroseomonas oleicola | reverse complement strand
CAGGCTGCGGAAATTCGGCTGTTCAGAACGGCTCCAACCTGATTCGCTGCGGTTGTAGGAAGCGGCGGCGGGTTGAGGCGATGCGCGGGACGGATCGGCAGACGGGGTCGATGTTCAGCTATGTGAGTCCGGAGGCACTGGTGCCGGTGGACCACCCACTGCGGGCGATCAGGTTGCTGGTGAACCGGGCGTTGGATCGGCTGTCGGGCGAATTTGACAAGCTCTACGCTTCGGGTGGGCGGGACTCGATTGCGCCGGAGAAGCTGCTGCGGGCATTGCTGCTTCAGGCCTTCTACTCGGTCCGGTCGGAGCGGTGGCTGATGGAACAGGTGACCTACAACATGCTGTTCCGCTGGTTCATCGGGCTATCGATGGACGCGCCGGTCTGGGACGTGACGGTGTTCACGAAGAACCGGGATCGGCTGCTGCGTGGTGAGGTGGCGGGGAAGTTCTTTGCTGCTGTCTTGGCCGACCCCGAGGTGAAGCCGCTGCTGTCGTCGGAGCATTTTTCGGTGGATGGCACGCTGATCGAGGCTTGGGCTTCGATGAAGAGCTTCCGGCCAAAAGACGGCAGCGGCGCGCCGCCTGGTCCCGGCCGCAATGGGGAGCGCGACTTTCACGGCGAGAAGCGCAGCAACGAGACACACGCCTCGACCACGGACCCGGATGCGCGGCTGGCGCGGAAGTCGAACGGGCAGGCCTCGAAGCTCTGCTACGCCGGGCATGTGGTGATGGAGAACCGCCACGGCCTGGCGGTCGCAGCGGCAACGACACGGGCCACCGGGACCGCCGAGCGTGACGCGGGCGAGGCCATGATGGCGGGGCTGGAGCGCGCGCCGCGCAGCACGTTGGGCGGGGACAAGAACTACGACACGCAGGGCTTTGTCGCCGCGATGCGCAGGCTTGGCGTTACGCCGCATGTGGCGCAGCACAACAATGGCCGCCGCTCGGCGATCGACGGGCGCACCACGCGGCACCCCGGCTATGCGGTCAGCCAGCGCGTCCGCAAGCGGATCGAGGAAGTGTTCGGCTGGGGCAAGGAGATCGGCGGCATGCGCCGCACCCTGCTGCGCGGGCTGGAGCGGGTCGGATGGAGCTTCATGCTGCGGGTGGCGGCCTACAACCTGATCCGACTGCCGAAGCTGCTGGCGGCGCCTGCCTGATCGCCGCCAGACAAGCGCCCGACACCATAGTTTCCCGCAGAAAGCCGACGCAAACCCCGCATCACGGCCCCGCTCGCGCTACACGCCCGCCACCACAGGCAAGATACATCAGGTCCATAGCGGCGAATTTCCGCAGCCTGCTA
>NZ_JAERQM010000020.1 GCF_019029495.1 Falsiroseomonas oleicola | reverse complement strand
GCCCGCATAATTCATGAAGGCTGCTGGATGGCGCGGACGGGGGCGGCCGGCGCTGTAAGGGAGACGCGGTCGCGTTCGATCCCCTCCGGCGCTGGGGACGGCTTGATGGTGCGTTTCGCGGGGCTGGTGGGTTACGGTGTCTGGGGCTCGGCGGGGGCGTCTGCCCCGTTGCTCAGCAGGTGAGGCGCGGCAGGCGCTCGAGCGCGAGGCGCAGGATGGCTTTGTCAGGACAGGCGCTCGGCAGGTGCAGCATGACGCGGGTCTTCAGCGCGACAACACGGGCGGCCAGTTTAACGAGACGCAGCCGGAGGGTGTCGAACTGCGCGACGCGCCAGGTCGAGCGCTTGGGCATCAGGCTGCGCAGCGACCAGAGCAGCCAGTAGGCGCCGGTGTGCAGCATCAGGCGGAACTGGTTGGCGGTGGCGCGACTGCACGAAGTTCGATCAGCGGCGAGATGGCGCTTCCACGCCTTGATATGGTTTTCGGCCTGACCGCGGCGGCAATAGAGGTCTTCATAGATTGTGCGGGGCGATCCGGCGGCGAGGTTGGTGACGACGAAGCGCGTGTCGGTGCCCTGCGGGCCGGCTTCGACACGGGCGATGATGCGCTCGACGCGGCTCCAGCTGGCGGCGCCATCGTGGAACTCCTTGTAGCGCCGCAGCTTCTCCGCGCTCGGGGCACTGGCGTGGCGGCGGGCGGTGCTGGCTTCCAGCGTCTCGACATGGCGGCGCAGCGTGGTGGTGGAGGCGACGCCGAACAGAAAATCGATGCGCGCCGCGCGGCAGAAATCGAGCACCTCGGGCGCGCAGTAATGACTGTCGGCACGGATCATGATCTCGACGCGCGGCCAGTGGCTGCGGATCTCCGCCACCAGGCGGCGTAGGACGTTGCGCGCTTCGGCGCCGGTGGGACGCTTGGCGGGGCGCAGCATGGCGGCGACGGGGCGGCCCTCGGCGTCGAAGACGACGATCGGCTGGAAGCCGTATTCGTCGTAGTAGGCGTTGAACAGGCGCAACTGCTGCCCGCCATGGACGGCGTCGAAAGTGTCGTCGATGTCGAGCGTGATGCGGCGCGGCACCTGGCGGAAGCTGGCGCAGTAGAGCGCCACCATGGCGCGCGCCATGCGGACCAGCGCGCGTGGCCCTGGCGTGTTCTCGAAGCGCGACAGCGTCGGCTGCGAGCACAGCGCGGCCGCGTCGGGCAGTCGCCCATTAGCCAGCTTGAAAAGCGGATCGTGCCGCAGGCTGTCGGCGTCGTTGCCGTCCTCGTAGCCGGCGGCGATCATCAGCAGGCGGAAGCGCAGCATGTCGGCGAGGCCATGCTGGATGCGCTCCGGGGCCCGCGGATCGTCGATGCAGGCGGCGAGGCGCCGGGCCACGCCGAGGCGCTCCTCGACCTCACGCAGCGCCAGCAGGCCGCCATCGGATGAGAGGGACCCGCCGTCAAAGCGGGCGATGATCGGCTTGCCGCCGACCGGTGACAGGCCCGGCAGGAGCAGCGTAGCGTGTGTGTCGGCGGGCATGGTGTCCGGAAACGGCAGGGTTCAGGTGTCGCAGCCGAATCCTATTGCCGTTCAACGGCTTGCACCATGTCCGCCAACCCTGATGAATTTTCCGGG
>NZ_JAERQM010000002.1:757956-847967 GCF_019029495.1 Falsiroseomonas oleicola | reverse complement strand
TGGTGTCCGGAAACGGCAGGGTTCAGGTGTCGCAGCCGAATCCTATTGCCGTTCAACGGCTTGCACCATGTCCGCCAACCCTGATGAATTTTCCGGGGTAGGTGCTGCGCCACAGGAACAGCAGGTCGTACATCTGTTCCGGATCGCGCATCTTGTTGGAGACGACGGGCCAGGGCTCGTTCAGCAGCCGGCTCGGGATGCCGGCGCGGGTCAGGCCGTTCTGCAGCAGGGATGCCGCCTGGATGGATTGCTCGTAGCCGATCATGCCGGCCACCACGATCTCCCGCATCGGGGCCTGCACCCGGGCCAGGTGCCACTTCGCCTTGTCGATGTCGTAGGTATAGCCGGCCAGGTCCTTCGGCGCGCCCCACATCGGGTTCGGCACCACGCCGGTGTTCCGCACCACGGAACCGCCGAGGATGTTGTTGATCCAGCCGTCATAGTCGAAGGAATGGCAGAGCGCCTTGCGGAAGTTCACGTCGTTCATCGGCGCGCGCTGGTTGTGGATGCAGGCGTAGAACAGGCGGGTGGATTCCGCCTCCATCACATTCAGATTCGCATCAGCCTGAAGCCGCGTGATCTGGTCCTGCGGCATATAGGGGTCGGTGCCCTGGAAGTCGCCGCGGATCAGGCCGAGCACGCGGCTGTTCACCTCCGCCACATAGCGGAAGTCGATCTCGGCCAGGCCGGCCGGGCCGAGGAAGTGGTTGTCGAAGCGCTGCGCCAGGAAGCCGCGGGCCGGGTCGAAACGGCGGATGATGTACGATCCTGACCCCGCATCATTGCGGTCGATGAAGGCCTGCCCCCAGTCGCCGCCACGTTCGTTGCGCTTCAGCAGGGCGCTGTTCACCACATAGATGTCGTGGGTGATGGCGGCGAAGATGGCGGAGGGGGTGGTGAGGTTGAATTCCACCGTATGCCGGTCCAAGGCCTTGGTGCTGCCCGGCGCGATCAGCGGCGCGAAGACGGGATAGGCACCCTTCCTCACCGCCAGGATGCGCTCCATCGAATAGACCACATCCTCCGCCGTCAGCGGCGCGCCATCATGGAAAGTGACGCCCTGGCGCAGCTTGAAGGTGTAGCGCTTGCCGTCGTCGGAGGTGCTGTAGGACTCGGCCAGCCAGGGTTCCAGCTTCGGCGGATTGTCCGCCCAGCGCATCAGGCTGTCATAGCAGTTGATGCGATAGGCGACGCGCCCGACATCGAAGGTCGCATGCGGGTCCATGGTGTCATAGGCGCTGCCATTGGCGAAGACGATGCGCCCGCCGCCGCCCCGCTGCGCCTCCGCGATGCGCGGCAGCCCGGCGGTGCCGGCCGCGGCGCCGGCCATCAGCAGGTTGCGACGGCTGATCGCCGGCACGCTGTCCTTCATCTCGCGCGTCGTCATTGCAGCATCCCCGTCTTTGATTTGCGGCGATGCTGCACTTGGCCAAATGCGGCCGTCAAGCGGGCTTCACCGCGCGAAGTGGCCGGCCGATCGGTTGCCGTGCCCGCCTTGCACGGATAGCGTTCGCCGATGGCGCCGGAGAAGGCAGCCGCTCGTGAAAAGGAAAGCCCTGATGGCGACGGAAAGCCCAACCGAAAGCCCCATCGAAAGCAAAGTCGCGCTAGTCACGGGCGGCGCGCGCGGCATCGGCCGCGGCTGTGTCCATGCGCTGGCGGAACGTGGCCATGACATCGTCATCGTCGACATGCTGCGGCCGGAGATGGAACGCACCGCGGCGGAGGTTCAGGCCATGGGCCGCGCCGTGATGATCGAGGAGGCGGATGTCGCCGACCATGCCCGCGCCAGGGCCATCGCCGCCGCCGTGCAGGCCCGCTTCGGCCGCTGCGACGTGCTGGTGAACAATGCCGGGCGCGGCAACCCCACCGGCATCCTGGAAATCACGGAGGAAGCCTTCGACCGCACCATCGCGGTGAACCTGAAGTCCTGCTTCAACTACATCCAGGCCTTGGTGCCGCTGATGCAGGCGGGTGGCGGCGGGCGCATCGTCTCCATGTCCTCGTTGAACGCGCATACCGGCGGCGTCACCAGTGCCGTCTCCAAATTCTCCTATGCCGCGGCCAAGGCCGGCATCATCGGCATGACCAGGGCCCTGGCCAAGGAACTCGGCCCCGACATCGCCATCAACTGCGTCTGCCCGGGCGTGATCGAGACGGAAGTCGGCAACAGCCTGACCAAGGCGCGCGGGCCGGAGCTGGCGAAGAAGATCATGCTCGGCCGGCTCGGCACGCCGGCGGATGTGGCGCAGCTCGTCGCCTTCCTCGCCACGGCGGAGCCCTTCTTCATCACCGGCCAGGCCATCACCATCGATGGCTTCCAATGGGAGATCTGACCGGCATGCCCAGCCCTGCCCGGTCCTTCCGCGTCGGCGTCGATATCGGCGGCACCTTCGCGGACTTCTGCGTGCTGGACGAGGCGAGCGGCGCGCTCTCCACCCTCAAGGTCCTCTCCACCCCGGCGACGCCGGGGAAGGAAGTGATCGACGGATTGCAAGGCGCGCAGCAGCGTTTCGGCATCGCGGCCGCCGAGATCGCCTGGTTCACCCATGGCACCACCGTCGGCGTGAATGCGGTGATCCAGCGCAAGGGCATTCCCCTCGCGCTGTTCGTCACCCGCAACTTCCGGGACGTGCTGGAACTGGCCCGGCTGAAGACGCCCGATCCCTACGACCTGCTGTCCCGGCGCCCGGACCCGCTGGTGCCGCGCGACCGGGTGATCGAGATCGACGGCCGCCTGAACGCCGATGGCACGGAAGCCGCGCCGCTCGACGAGGCCTCCGTCATCGCTGCGCTGGAACAGGCGGAGGCGCGCGGCGCGGAGGGCATCGTGCTGGCCCTGCTGCACAGCTACCGCAACCCGGCGCATGAACACGCGGCCAAGGCCATCCTGGCGCGGCTGCGGCCGGAGATGCCGGTCTACTGCTCCGCCGATGTCTGGCCGATCATCCGCGAATACGAACGCAGCATCACCGCCGTGGTGCATGGCCATGTGCAGCCACGCGTCGCCTTCTACCTCGCCTCCCTGCAACAGGCACTGATCCGCGCCGGGGTGACGGCGGAGCCGATGGTGACGAAGTCCAATGGCGGCGTCATGCGGGCGGAGCTGGGCAAGACCCGCTGCGTGGAGATGCTGCTCTCCGGCACCGCCGCCGGTGCCATCGGCGCCGCCTTCGTGGCGCGCGCGGCCGGGGTGGCACGGGCGATGAGCCTGGATATCGGCGGCACCAGCGCCGATGTCGCCGTCATCGTCGATAGCGCGCCGAGCTACGGCACCGGCGAACGCGTCGGCGATTTCCCGGTCTATATCCCGACCGTCGCCGTTACCTCCATCGGCGAGGGTGGTGGCTCCATCGCCGCGGTGGATGCGCTGGGGCGGCTGACCGTGGGACCGGAAAGCGCCGGCTCCACCCCCGGCCCAGCCTGCTACGGCCGGGGCGGCACGCGCGCCACCATCAGCGATGCGATGTGCGTGCTCGGCTTCATCGGCCATGGCGCGCTCGGCTATAATTCCGTGCAGGTCCGCACCGACCTGGCCGAGGCTGCGGTGGATGCGGTGGCGCAGGCCCTCGGCCGCACCCGGCAACAGGCGGCGGAAGCCATCGTGCAGGTCGCCATCAGCGGCATGTACCGGGAGGTCAGCAAGCTCGCCGCGCGGCAGGGTGTGGATGCGCGGGATTTCTGCCTGATGCCCTTCGGCGGCGCCGGCCCGATGCTGGGCGGGCTGCTGGCGCGGGAGCTGGGGATGCGGCAGATGCTGATCCCCGCCACGCCCGGCGTGCTCTCCGCGCTCGGGGGCCTGATCGCCGATATCCGCGGCGATGTCATCGAGACGGTCTATGCCGATGTCGATGCCCCCTCCCTGCCCGCCTTGCTCACCGCCTTCGCGCGGCTGCGGGCGGAGGCGGAACGCTGGATCCGGCAGGACCAGCGTTTTGGTGGCGACATCGCCTTCCGCCCCTCCGCCGAGATGCGCTACCGGGGCCAGTCCTTCGAGATCGAAGTCGCCCTCAAGGAAGAATGGCTCATCGCGGGCGACCTGGAGGCCATGGCGGAGGCCTTCCACCAGGCGCATGAGGCACTCTACGGCCATGCCGATCGCGGCGCGCCCTTGCAGGCCATCGCGCTGCGCATGGTCGTCGCCGGCACCGTCCCCGCGCCGCATTTTCCCGAACAGGACCGGGTGGAAGGAGCGCCGGAGGTGCTGCGGGAGGTCGAGGTCTGGCTCGACGGCCGCAGGCAAAGCGCGCCGCTGTACCGCCGCGACGCGCTGCGCCACGGCCATCGCTTCGCCGGCCCCTGCATCGTGCTGCAGGATGACTGCACCTCCTGCATCCCGCCCGGAATGCTCGGTGAGGTGGACCGGCTCGGCAATCTGCGGCTGACCCAGACGGAGGAGCGCGCATGACCATCGACCCCGTCACGCTGCAGATCTTCGGCAACCACGCCCAGGCCGCGGCCGAGAGCATGGCCTTCACCCTGTTCCGCACCGCCCATTCCACCTTCGTGAAGGAGACGGAGGACTTCACCACCGGCCTCTGCACGCCGGATGGCCAGACCTTTGCCAGCCCACGCGAACTCGGCGCCACCTGGTTCATCGGGCTGGAATACGGCCCGGTGATCCGCGCCATCACCGATTATCGCGAGGGCGATGTCGGTATGACCAACGACCCCTATAGCGGCTTCGTCTGCACCCATTCGCCGGACATCCATCTGTGGAAGCCGATCTTCTGGGAGGGCGAGCTGGTCTGCTTCGCCGTCGGCCATATCCACAACACCGATGTCGGCGGCGCCGTGCCCGCCTCCCTCTCCCGCGCCCTGACGGAGGTCCACCAGGAAGGCATCCGCTTCCCACCCGTGAAACTGGTGGCGGAAGGCGTGCTGGACCAGCGGCTGCTCGACATCATGCTGCTGAACGTCCGCGCGCCGACGCAGAACTGGGGCGACCTGAAGGCCCAGCTCGCCGCCATGAACACCGGCGAGCGCAAGGTGCATGAGATGATCCGGCGCTTCGGGCTGGAAACCTTCCGGGCCGGCATGGAAGGCCTGCTCGACCTGGCGGATCGCCAGGCGCGGCGCGTGCTGGCCGCCATCCCCGATGGCGACTACCCCTTCCACGACTACCTGGACGAAGACGGGCCGGGCGGCCTGCCCTGCCGCCTGCAACTCAACCTGCGCATCCGCGGCGAAACGGCGGAGCTGGATTTCACCGGCTCCGACCCGCAGCTCACCGCCTCGCTGAACATGCCGACCGGCGGCGCGGCGCGGCATATCCTGCTGATGGTGGGCTGGAACTATGTGCTCTACTCGCTGGACCCCAGCATCCTGCTGAATGGCGGGCTGCTGCGCCCCGCCACCTGCATCGTGCCGGAGGGCACGGTGCTCAACCCGGTCTTCCCGGCCGCGGTAGGCATGCGTTCCATGACCTGCATGCGGTTGCAGGGCGTGGTGATCGGTGCCTTCCAGCGCGCAGTACCGGACCGGCTGCCGGCGGGGCCGGCCAGCGGCGGGCCGATGCTGAACGTCAACACCACGGACAATCGCAGCGGCCGCCGCGTGATGGCGGCGATCGACCCGATCACCGGCGGTGCCGGCGGGTCGCCCTTCGGCGATGGCATGGACGGTTCCGGCGCCAATAGCGGCTTCCTCAAGAACACCCCGGTGGAGATCAACGAGGCGGAGGTCCCCATCCGCATCCTGCGCTATGGGCTGGAACCCGATAGCGGCGGCGCCGGGCGGCATCGCGGCGGGCTGGCGACGGTGCTGGAATTCCGTGTCCATGCCCCCGGCACCGTCGTCACCGCCCGCAACCGCGACCGCAGCCGCTTCCGGTCCTGGGGCGTGCAGGGCGGGCTGCCGGGGGCACCCTCCCAGTTCTGGCGCAACCCCGGCACGGCGCGGGCCGAGAACCTGGGCAATACGGATGTGGTCACGCTCGATCCGGGCGATGCCATCCGCATCATCTGTTCCGGCGCCTCCGGCTGGGGCCCGGCCTGGCAGCGGCCGGAGGCGGCGGTGTTGCAGGACCTCGCCGCCGGCAAGATCTCGGCGGAGGCCGCCGCGCGCGACTATGGCGTGGTGCCGGGCGATGCCGAGGCCACCAGGGCCCGGCGCGCGGCGCTGAAGGCCGCGCCGCGCCAGGACTTCGATGCGGGGCCGGAGCGCGCCGAATTCGAACAACTCTGGACCGACGCGAATTACGCGAGGCTGACCGGCATCCTCGCCAGCCTGCCCATCCATTGGCGCCATTTTGCCAAGCGCCGCATATTTGACCACGTCGTGGCCTCGGCTGATCGTCGCGGCGATGGCACAGAAGTGCAGGCCGCCTTCGACGCGCTGCGGGCCGAATTCCCGCAGATCACCGGCTGACCCAGGAGGAAACACCAATGACCCCGCCCGAGAAAATGCGCCGGCTTCTGGCCGAACCCGGCCTCGTCACCATGCCGGCGGTCTGGGACGGGCTGACCGCGAAGCTGACGGCGGAGGCGGGCTTCGCCACCGCCTTCCTCTCCGGCTCCTGTGTCGCCGCGGCGCGACTCGGCGGGCCCGATCTCGACCTGGTCTCCTTCGGCGAGATGTTCGACAGCTTCACCATGGTGCGCAATGCGGCGCCGGATCTGCTGATCCTGGCCGATGGCGACCATGGCTATGGCAATGCCATGAACGTGCAGCGCACCGTCGCCGCCTATGGCCGCGCCGGCGCCGCCGCCGTGCTGATCGAGGACAAGATCACCCCGCGCGCCTTGACCGCCGCCGGCAAGCCCTGCCTGCCGCGCGACCAGGCGCGGATGAAGATTCGCGCCGCGGTGCAGGCGGCTAAGGAGTCCGGCATCCTGGTGCTGGCCCGCACCGATTGCCGCCCGACCCAGGGTTTCGAGGAGGCGCTGGCCCGGATCGAGATGTATGTCGAGGAAGGCGCCGATATCCTGTTCTTCGACAGCCCGGAGAATGACGACGAGATCCGCGCCTCGGTGGCCGCCGCCGCAGGGCGCCCGACCTTCGCCGTGCTCTCCCCCGGCGCACCGCGCGCCACGCCCAGCCGCAGCCAGGCGGAGGCGCTGGGGCTGAAGATCGCGACCTATCCCACCGGCCTGCTCTCCCCGGTCGCCGCCGGCATCAAGGCCGCCCTCGCCGCGCTGAAGGCCGGGCAGGCGGAGGCCGCCAGCGCCCTGCCGCCGGCCGAACTGCGCACCACACTGGGCTACCCGGCCTATGACGAGGCGGCGCGCCCCTTCATCGTGTGAGGCGGCCTCCCGCCCCCTGGCCAGCCGTGGCATGATGGGGCGGCGGGCGTTGCCCCGTGGCGGCAAGGAGAGACCCCGATGCCGCAGGAACCATTCGGCGCCGAGCAGGACGCGGCCCTGCAGGCGGCTGCGGAAGCCGCCGGCCTGACCATTAGCCCGGCGGAGGCGCGGCCGCTCTGGCGCGCTTTGGGCGGCGCAGTGCCGGCCGATGCCGCCGCGCTGCGCGACGCCCTGCTGGCGCTGCGCCGGCGTGGCTGGCGCGTCCGGCTGGCGGAACTCGCCCGCCGCGCCACCGGCCTGCCGGCGCGGGGCGAGGACCTGGATGCCGCCGCCGCCGCCCTCTCCCGCCTCGATTCCGGCGAGACGGAGCTGTTGCGGGCGCTGCGGGAGGCGGTGCTGGCCCGCCTGTCCGGCCATGCCGGGCTTGAGACGGCGCTTGCCGCTGCGCTGGAGGACCTGCCCCGCCCGCCCAATGGCGAACCCACGCTGGAGGCGATCGCCCATTGCGCCAGCCTGGTGGCCGAGGCCTTCGCCCTGCCCGCCACCGACGCCGCCGCCTTCACCCGCCGCGCGACGGAGGAGGAACGCCGCCAGCGCGCCGCCCGTCGCGCCGCCGCCAAGGCCGCGCGCGAAACCCAGGTGGAGGAGGAAGGGCGCCTCAAGGACTGGGAATCCTCCCTGGTCCGGGCGGAGGCCCTGCCCGCTCTGCTCCAGGCCAGCCGGGCGGAGGTCGAGGGCTGGCTGCGGGAAGGCCGCCTGCCGGTCGCGCGCCATGTGCCGCTGCGCAAGGGCGGCCGCCGCATCCGCGTGCCGGAATTCGACCCCGCCGCGCTGCGCCAGGTGGTGCCCACCCTCCGCGCACCCCGCCCCGCCGCGCGCGCGCCCACAGCGGCGCCGGTGGCGGAGGAAACCCGCCGCAGCAGCAATGCCACCATCGCCCGCATCGCCGGGCTGGACCGCTATGCTGCGCATTTCGCCACCGCCCGCGCCTTGGACCGGCGCATCATCGCCTGTCTCGGCCCGACCAACTCGGGAAAGACCTATTACGGCCTGACCCGGCTGGCGGAGGCCGAGAGCGGCGTGGCGCTCGGCCCGCTGCGGCTGCTGGCGCATGAATATCGCGACGCGCTGGAAGCCCGCGGCGTGCCGACCTCCCTCTCCACCGGCGAGGAACGCATCGACAGCCCCGGCAGCCGCCACACGGCGGCGACGGTGGAGATGTGCCCCTTCAACACCCCCTTCGACGTGGCGGTGGTGGATGAGGCGCAGATGCTGGCCGATCCGGAGCGCGGCCCGGCCTGGACCGCCGCCATCATGGGCGTGCCGGCCCGCACCGTGATCGTGCTCGGCGCGCCGGATGCGGCGCCGATGCTGCGGCGCCTCGCCGCGCTCTGCGGCGACCCGCTGGAGGAAATACGGCTGGAGCGGATGGGGCCGCTGACCGCCGCCCCCACCCCGGTGCCCCTGGATGAGATCGGGCGCGGCGATGCCGTCATCGCCTTCTCCCGCCGCGAAGTCTTCGCGCTCCGCGCCGCCCTGCTGCGCAAGGGGCGCAGCGTCGCCGTGGTCTATGGCGCCCTCGGCCCCAGCGTCCGCCGCGCCGAGGCCCGCCGCTTCCGGGAAGGCGAGGCGGAGGTGCTGGTGGCCACCGATGCCATCGGCATGGGGCTGAACATCGGCCCGCTGCGCCGCGTGGTGTTCTCCGCGCTCAGCAAATGGGACGGGCAGTCGGACCGGCCGCTGACGGTGCAGGAGATCAAGCAGATCGGCGGCCGCGCCGGGCGTTTCGGCGGCGCCCATGCGGAGGGCGTGGTGGCGGTGCTGGCCGGCGGCGGCAATCCCAAGGACATCGCCCGGGGGCTCGCCGCCGGGCCGGTGCCGCCCGTGGATCTGCGCCCGCCGGTGGCGCCCGATGCGGATATCGTCGCCGCTGTCGCCGCCGAGATCGGCACGCAAAGCCTGTTCGGCGCGCTGCGCCGGATCGAGCGTTCGGTGCTGCGGCGGGACGATCCGAATTACCGCCTGGGCGACCTCTCCACCCAAATCGCCATCGCCGCCGCCGTGGACGGTGTGCGGGAGCTGTCGCTGCTCGACCGCTGGACCTATGCCATGTGCCCGGTGGATGCGCGGGATGAGGGGGTGCAGCGGCTGACCGACTGGGCGGTGGCCCATGCCCTTGGCAGCGCCATCCCGCCGCCCCGCGCCGGCCGCCTGCCGCCACCCGACCGCGCCGGGCAGGAGGCCCTGCAGCTGGCGGAGCGCGTGCATCGCCGCCTGGTGGCCTGGCGCTGGATGGCGATGCGCTTCCCGCTGATCTATCGCGACATCGAGGGCGCGCTGGCCGAAAGCCGGCGGCTGAACGGCTGGATCGAGGCCGTGCTGTCGGCCCAGCCCAGCGAGCGCAACCGGGCGGGAGAAGCCCTGGCCCAGCCGGTCTTCAAGGGACGCAAGCGGCGTTAGTACAGCTCATGTGACCAGCAGACCGACATCCGGCTTACCCGTTCGACAGGATCTTGAGGCCATGAAGATCAATGCGCATCGCCTGGACGACAGCTTGACCGTGGCAGTGATCGGGCGGCTGGACACCAGCACGGCGCCCATGCTCGGTCGGGACATGGAGTTGGAAGGGGTTCGGCACCTCGTTCTCGATCTCGACGCGTGCCACTACGTTTCCAGCGCAGGATTGAGAGAACTGCTGCGCGCAAGGAAGCGACTGGCGGCCGTGGACGGCACGATGCTGCTGACCAATTTGAGCCGTGATATCCAGGACATCCTGGATATCACGGGCTTCTCCAAGCTCATTCCGAGCCAGCCCAGGGTCCGGACCATTTCCCTGGAGGGGCTGGAATTCCTTTCCGCCGGCGTCTGCGGCGAGTGCTATCGCCTGGACCCCGAAACCATCGTGAAACTCTACAAGGAAGGGATCGGGGCCGACATCGCCGAGAAGGAGAAGCAGTTCGCGAAAGCGGCCTTCGTATTGGGGATACCGACCGCGATCTCCTTCGACGTCGTCGCCTGCGGCACCCGGACGGGTGTGGTCTACGAGATGCTGGAAGCGACGCTGTTCAGCGCCAACATCCGGAACGACCTGCAGCACATCGACAGCCACGCCCAGCTTCTCGCACAAGTCGCCCGAACGGTTCACGAAACCCCCGCCGACCCGGCGATCTTTCCGGATATCAAGGCGAACTTCCGGCACTACATCGACCAGATGGACTTCTTCCTGTCGGCCAGCGAGATCGCGTTGCTGCATCGTCTGCTGGAGACGATTCCGGACGCCGATACCTGTGTCCACTTCGATCTGCACACCAGCAATATCATGATCCGTGACGGCGAACCGGTGATCATCGACATGGGCGACCTGTCCCGGGGGCACTACCTCTTCGACATCGGGCTTCTCTGCACCATCTACGGCTATCCCGAAACGGGCATCTGTGAGATGGCGACGAAGATACCGAACGCCGACGGCCTTCGATTGCTGGAGCATTTCCTGGCACATTATTTCCGCGACAAGCCAGAGGACGAATATCGCTTCTTCCAGGACAACAAGTATTTTCTGGCCTCGCTGAGGCTCATCTACACCAGCACCTTCCTGCCCAGCCTCAAGGCGGAGTCAGCGCGGATCATCAAGGACATACTGCTGCCGAAGATGATCAGGTGACGACTGCCACGCTGATCTGGCAGGCTGCGGAAGATCGCTGAGATCCCTCTCCGCGCCCTGTCAGTCCCGCGCCCCCGAAGCACGCGCCGCGAACTCCGCCGGCACCTCCTTCCCCGCATCGACAAAGGCCTTGCGCAGCGCCTCCACATTCGGGCTGAAGATCGTGCGCCGGTTGTCCACCGCCCAGGCGTGGGAGGCGCGGAGCGTGTCCAGCGACTGCTGGAAGCGCGGCATGACCCAGCGGGCGAACAGCTCGTAGCTGCGCCAGCTCTGCTCGCGGTCGGCCCAGTCATTGGCGCGGAACAGGAAGCCGCCGAAGCCGCCAGCGCTGGCCTCGATCAGCTTCTCGATGCCCCGCGCCACCGTCTCCGGCGATCCCACCAGAGTGGTGCCTGCCTTCACGCCATCGGTCAGCGGGTCCTGCGAACGGCCGGGCGGGCGGCCCAGCGCATCCTCGAAATAGGTCACCGTCTCGGCCCGTTCCCCGATGCGGACGTCTTCCAGCGCGCGCTCGTCGGTCTCCGCCACATGCACGTTCATCACCATGCGCCAGTCGGCGCGGTTCATGGTCTTGCCATGCCGCGCCGCCTCCTCCTCCGCGATCTTCCACTGGCCTGGCAAAGCGGCAGAGCCGCCCGGCAGGCCGGCACCCAGCGACAGGATGCCGACGCCGTGGCGGCCGGCCGTCGCCGGCCCGGCGGGGGTCAGGGTGCTGGCCACCGCGATGGGGAAATGCGGGTCGCTATAGGGACGCAGATGCAGCCGTGCCTCCCGCATCTCGAACCAGTCGGTCTTGCGCGTCACCGGCCCGTCGCAGCGCAGCAGGGCCATGATGGCCTCCAGCGCCTCATCCATCCGGCGGCGCTGGGTGGCGGGCTCGATGCCGAGCATATAGGCGTCGGAGACCAGCGCGCCGGGGCCGCAGCCCAGCATGGCGCGGCCGCGCGTCATGTGATCCAGCTGCACGAAGCGCTGCGCCACCAGGAAGGGGTGGTGATAGGGCAGGCTGGTGACACCGGAGCCGAGGCGGATGTGCTTCGTGCGCTCCGCCGCCGCGGCGATGATGAGCTCCGGCGAGGCGATGGTCTCCCACCCCGCCGAATGGTGCTCGCCGATCCAGGCCTCGTCATAGCCGAGGCGGTCGAGCCATTCGAGCATCTCGATATCGCGGGCGATGGCCAGCGTCGGATTGTCGCCCAGGCGGTGGAAGGGTGCCAGGAAGACACCGAACTGAAGGCCGCGCTTCGCCATGAACCCTGCTCCCCTGTGCTTCGGGGAAGTCTCCGCCGGAACGCGCGGCCTGCCAAGCGGCGGCGAAATCAATCGTCCAGCGGATGTTCCAGGAAGAAGCGCAGCATCTCGCGCGAGGCATCGGGGCCCCGCGGGTCGGTATAGCTGCCGGCCGCGCTGCCGCCAGACCAGGCATGGCCGCCGCCATGCACCACCCATTGTTCCAGGACGGACCGGCCCTCGGCATCGGCATGGATGGTGCGGCTATAGGCATGGCCGTCCGGAACCTGGCCGCGCTGCGCCTCGGTGCTCAGGCCCGCGACCCCGGCGAATTGGGCGATGACTTGGTCGCCATTGATCGGATGCACCGTCCTGTCCTGGTCCGCATGGAAGACGATGGTCGGGACCACGCGGCCGCTTTCGTCGCCCGGCGCCGGTGTCGTCGCTGCCCCCTGCCGCATCGCGGCAAGGGCCGAGGACACGTCCCGCGCCGCGCCGCAGGCAAGGCCGGAATGCACGCCCGCCGCCGCGTAGAGATCAGGATAGGCCTGCGCCATGATGGCGGCCGCCGCGCCGCCAGCCGAGAGCCCTGCCACATAGACACGGCGCGGATCGACGGCATGCTCCTTCATGACCAGCCGGGTGATGCCGGCGATCAAGGCGGGTTCGCCCTGGTCGCGCTGCTGGTCGCCGGGGCTGAACCAGTTCCAGCACTTCTGGGGATTGGCCGATTTCGGCTGGCCCGGATAGACGACCAGGCAGCCCTGCTCCTCCGCCAGCGCATTCATGCGCGTGCCGGCCGCGAAGTCATCCGGCGACTGGGTGCAGCCGTGCAGCATGACCACCAGCGGCATCGCCGCGTCGCGATAGCTGGAGGGGATGTAGAGCTTGTAGGCCCGGCTGCCCGCCTCGTTGCTGAAGGACCTGTCCAGAAATTGGGCGCCATCCGCCAGAGGCTCGGCCGCCGGGGGCGCCCCGGGCCGCGCGCCGCGCGCCAGCCCCGTCAGGCGCCGCAGGGCCTCCGTCATCCGCGGCATCATGGCCGAAGCGCCGGGCCAGCGGCTGGCCGCCACCGCATCCGGTGCCGAAGCCTGGGCGGAACCCGAGGTTGCGCCGGTTTCGGGATCGACGTCGAAGACACGCGGTTGGGCGGTGGCGGCTGGCGGCGCGGCGCGTGGCGGCGTGGGCGCGGCCGGGGCCTCGCCACGCAGGGCGCCCCGCAGCAGCGCGGTGGCTTCGGTCAGCTTGCCCTCGCGGGTCAGGCGGGTCGCCTCGCGCATCTGGGTGAAGAGCATCGCGGTCATATCGAAGGGGTCCAATACGCGGTGGGCAGCCGACGCCGTTCGCAAGCGGGCGCGCTTCGCGTTTCGTCGTGACTGCCTTTGGTGGGGAATGGCTGTCCTCCCGAAGCGAGACAGCCTGTTGGAGTAACGCCGGGCAACCCGGGTCGTTCAGTGCATGCGGTCGGCCAGCGCCGCCTTCACCGCCGCACTGGCCTGGAGCGCGCCGAGGACGGAGATCGAGGCGATGGTGGCCTTGGCGAGTTCCGGCGTGACATCCGCCGCGATGCTGGCCAGCCCCAGCACCCGGATATCCAGCCGCTGCCCCGCCGCCTGGGCCGCTTCGAGGTCCGCGCGGCTGAAATGCCGCAGCCCGAGATCCAGGCTTTTACGGGCGACCGACTGTTTCGCCGCCTCGGCATGCCGCTCGATCTGGTTGCGGATCGCGGTGCGGATGAAGTCGGTGCGGTTCGAATAGAAGCCGTCCTGGACCAGCAGGTCGACATGGCCGAGGTCGACATAGCCCAGGTTGATGGTGATCTTCTCGCTGTCGCCGCCGGCCTTGGGCCGAAGCTCCTGTACGTTACCCGCCATCCCAGAACATCCATCCACCATCCGTGTGGATGGTAGATGGATGGGGCGCCGCCGCGTTCAAGCGGTGCCGGCCCCTATTCCGTCAGTTCAGCCCCTCGCAGAAGGTCCGGATGCGGCGGCAGGCCTCGTCCAGCAGGGTATCGGCAGCGGCGAAGCTCAGCCGGAAGTGGCCCGGGAACAGGAAGGCGCTGCCATGCACGGTGGCGACCCCGGCCTCCGACAGCAAAGCCAGCACGAAGTCCCAGTCGCTGGTGATCTTCGTGCCGCCGGCGGTGGTGCGGCCGATGCAGTCGGTCAGGTCCGGGAAGGCGTAGAAGGCGCCCTCCGGCAGGTGGCAGCGCAGATGCGGCGTGGCATCCAGCGCGGCGACGATGCGGTTGCGCCGCGCCTCATAGACCTGGCGCATCGCCTCCGTCGGCGCCTGCGGCCCGTCCAGCGCGGCGATGGCCGCGGCCTGGGCGATGGAGCAGGTGTTGGAGGTGGACTGGCCCTGCAACTTGTCCATGGCCTTGATGATGTGCCGAGGCGCGCCGCCGAAGCCGATGCGCCAGCCGGTCATGGCATAGGCCTTGGAACAGCCGTTCATCGTCACCGTGCGGTCGCGCAGCTTCGGCTCCACCTGGGCGAAGGTGGCGAATTCCCGGCCGTCATAGATCAGCTTCTCGTAGATGTCGTCGGTCAGCACATGCACCTGCGGATGCCGCAGCAGCACGTCGCACAGCCCGCGCAGCTCCGCTGCCGAATAGGTGGCGCCGGTGGGGTTGGACGGCGTGTTGACGATCAGCCATTTGGTCTTCGGCGTGATCGCGGCTTCCAGCTGCTCGGGCAGCAGCTTGAAGCCCTGGTTGGGGCCGCAGGGCAGCAGCACGGGCGTGCCTTCGGCCAGGCCGACGATATCGGGGTAGGAGACCCAGCAGGGCGTCGGGATGATGACCTCGTCGCCGGCATTCACCGTGGCGATCATGGCATCATAGATCACCTGCTTGCCGCCGGTGCCGACCAGGATCTCCTCCGCCGTATAGTCCAGCCCGCTGTCGCGCTTGAACTTGCGCGCCACCGCCTCCCGCAGCGCCTTGGTGCCGGCGATGTCGGTGTAGCGGGTCTGGTTGCCCTGGATGGCGGCGATGGCCGCATCCTTGATGTGCTGGGGCGTGTCGAAATCCGGCTCGCCGGAGGAGATGGCGAGAACATCCTTGCCCTCCGCCTTCAGCGCCTGGGAACGCTGGCGCATGGCCGTGGTCTGGGAGGGGGAGATGCGGTTCAGACGGTCCGCGATGACGTCGCTCATGATGGTCCTCAGCGCGCCAGGTTCAGCCGGGCGCGGGTTACGATGTCCTTGAATTTCGCGAATTCGGCCGCGATGAAGGCCGCGGTCGCTTCGGGCGTGCTGTCACTGACGGCGTCGATGCCGGCGGTGGCGAGGCGGGCCTTTACATCCTCCAGGGCCAGTGCGCGATTGGCCGCCGCGTTCAGCCGCGCGACGATGGCCGGCGGCATGGCTTTCGGGCCGACCATGACATTCCAGGTTGACGCGGCAAAACCCGCCAGGCCGGCTTCCTGCAGGGTCGGCACGTCCGGGAACAGCGGATGCCGGGCCGGGGAGCCCATGCCGATGATGCGGAACAGCCCGTCCCGCGCCGCCGCCGCGAGCGAGCCGAGCGGTTCCCAGCCGAACTGCACCTCCCCCTTCGTCAGCGCCTCCACCAGCGGCGCGCCGCCGCGATAGGGGATGTGTTCGGCCTGCAACCCGCCGGCCGAGAGGTTCAGCAATTCCCCGGCCAGATGCCCGACGCTGCCGGAGCCGGAGCTGCCCCAGCTCGCGCGGCCCGGATTGGCGCGCAGCCAGGCGATCAGCGCCTGCGGATCGCGATGCGGCGAATCCTTCGGCACGGCCAGCACGATCGGGGCGCGGCCGAGGATGGCGATGGCGGTGAAATCGGCCACGGGGTCATAGGGCGTGGTGTCCGGCTGCAACGCCGGCACCGTGCCGTGGGTGGAAGGCGTGCCGAGCAGGATCGCATGGCCATCCGCCGGCAGGCGCCGCACGTAGTCGCTGCCGATGACGCCGCCGGCCCCGGCGCGGTTCTCGACCACCATCCGCGCCGAGGGTCCCAGCAGCGGTGCCATGCGATCCGCCACCAGCCGCGCCAGAAGATCGGCCGATCCGCCGGCGGGGAAGGGAATGGTGAAGCTGACCACGCGGTCCGGCCAGGCCGCCCCCTGCGCGAAGGCGGAAGCGAAGGGCGCCGCCGCAAAGGCGGCGAGGGCAAGACGACGGGTCAGCATGACACGGGTTTCCTCAGATGGTGATGTTCTGGCTGCGGATGATCTCGCCCCATTTGGCGAGCTCCTCCGTCCAGTAGCTGTCAAGTTCCGCGGCGCTGCTGCCGATGGTCTCCACCGCCATCGTCGTCAGCCGCTCCTTCGTCGCCGGGTCGCGCAGCGCCTTCTGCATGGAAGCGGTCAGCCTTGCGACGATGGGTGGCGGCGTACCGGCCGGCAGCAGCATGATGACATCGGTGGAGGAGGCGAAGCCGGGCACGCCGGATTCCGCCAGCGTCGGCAGGTCCCGCGCGAAGCTCGAACGATCCGCCGTGCCGACGCCCAGCACCTTCAACTGGTTGTTGGCGCGGAAGGGCAGGCAGGTGACGAGATCGACGAAGGACATCGCCACTTCGCCCGCCAGCAGGCCCTGCACGGAAGGGCCGCCGCCACGATAGGGCACATGCAGCAGCCGCACGCCGGCCTTGGCCTGGAACAGCTCCGCCGCCAGATGGCTGCTGGCGCCGATGCCGGCGGAGGAGAAGGTGACCTCGCCCGGCTTCGACTTCGCATAGGCGATGAATTCGGCGACGGTATTGGCGGGGATGGAGGGGTGGATGCACAGCCCCTGCGCGCTGCGCGCCACCAGGCTGACGCCGGTGAAGGCGCCGCGGTTGTCATAGGGGATATTGGCCATCAGATGCGGCGCGATGGCAAAGGTGCTGTTGGTGCCGAGCAGGAAGGTATAGCCATCCGGCCGTGCCCGCGCGACGTGGTGATGGCCGATGGTGCCGGACGCGCCGCCACGATTCTCCACCACCACGGGCTGGCCGAGATCGGCCGACATGGCCTGCGCGATCACCCGCCCCATCACATCGGTCGAACCGCCAGCCGCCCAGGGGATCACCAAGGTGAGCGGGCGGTTGGGAAACACCTCCTGCGCCGCCGCCGGGCGCAGCGACAGCGCGGGCGCGGCGAGGCTGGCGGCGAGGAGGGAACGACGCGTCACCACAGTCATGGGCCATCTCCGTCATTGCCGTCGCGGCGCGACGGCGGTTGCGTGAATCGATGCGCGTGCCGACGACCTTGTGGCCGCTCTATCCGGCATCTCCCTGTTCGCCGTGCTTCTGTGTCACGGCGTTGTGCAGTGTTGCCCGATCAGGGCAATTCGACGACCAGATTCCGGAACCGATCCACAGAAACCTGCGCATCCGGCCCGATGACGCATGTGGATTCCCGTTCCTCCACCAGCGCCGGCCCCTGGAAGCGCGCCCCCGGCGCCAGCGCGTAGCGGTCATAGACCTGGCAGGGGAGCCAGCCGATGCCTTCGAACAACGCTTCCCGCACCCCACGCGCGGCCTTGGCGGCATCGGTGAAGCTTTCGGTCACCGTATTGGCGACTTCCGCCAACTGGATGTCACGGCCCGGCGCGAGGCAGGCGACGCGCCAGGACAGCGCCTCGATCGGCAGCTCGGTCAAGGCGCGGCCGAAGCGTTCGGCATAGCTGGCGAAGAAGCTTTCCCGGATGGCCGGCAGATCGGCCTCGTTCAGCGACATCGAGGGCAGCTTCACGGGAATCTCGAAGCCCTGGCCGACATGGCGCATATCGGCGGCGGGCAGCGTGGTGATGCTGGCGGGATCGGCGCCGGTCTCCAGCAGAAGCTGGCGGCCTTCTTCCGCCATCTGCGCCAGCAGCCCGTTCACATGCGCCCAGTCCATCCGTTCCAGCCGGCCGACATGGCTGCGCACCAGGTCGGTGGCCGGCGGTGCCACCAGGAAGCCGAGCGCCGAGGCCACGCCCGCGCCCAGCGGCACCAGCATGCGCTTCATCTTCAGCAGCCGCGCCAGGTCGTAGGAATGCACGGGGCCGGCGCCACCGAAGGCGATCAGCGTGTAGCGGCGCGGGTCCCTGCCCTTCTCCGCCAGATGCATGCGCGTGGCGGCGGCCATCGTCTCGTCGACGATGCGGCGGATGCCGAGCGCCGCCATGTCACGCTCCACCTTCAGCCCCTTGGCGATGCCGTTCTCGATGGCGCGCTGCACCGCATTGGGGTCCAGCGCCATCTCGCCGCCGAGGAAGTACTTCGGGTCCAGCCGGCCGAGCACCAGGTCGCCATCGGTGACGGTGGGTTCAGTGCCGCCACGGCCATAGCAGATCGGCCCCGGCTTCGCGCCGGCGCTGCGCGGGCCGACCTTCATCAGCCCGGAAGCGGCATCGACGCGGGCGATGGAGCCGCCACCGGCGCCGATCTCGATCATGTCCACCACCGTCACCTTCAACGGCAGGCCGGAGCCCTTCTGGAATCGGCGGACGCGGCCGGCCTCGAAGTCGAACTTGCGGTCGGGTGCCGCATCCTCCACCAGGCACATCTTGGCTGTTGTGCCGCCCATGTCGAAGGACACGACGTGGTTCTCGCCGGTCAGCCGCGCGAGGAAGGAGGCCGCCATGGCGCCGGCGGCGGGGCCGGATTCGATCAGGCGGATGGGGAATTCCTTGGCGTCCCGCACCGCCGCGATGCCGCCGCCCGAGAGCATCACATGCAGCCGCCCGACAAAGCCCAAGGCGGCGAGGTCCGCTTCCAGCTTGTCGAGGTAGCGGCGCATCAGCGGCTGCACATAGGCATTGGCGCAGGCGGTGCTGGTGCGTTCGAATTCGCGGATTTCCGGCGCGACGCGGGAAGACAGCGACAGAGGCAGGTCCGGATACATCTCCGCCACGATGGCCCCGGCGCGCACCTCGTGCCGATCGTCGTGATAGGCATGCATGAAGGCGATGGCCAGCGCCTCGATTTTTTCCTCCGTCACCAGCCGCGTCACGGCGGCCCGCACGGCGTCCTCGTCCAGCGGCAGCAGCGTCGTGCCATGCACGTCGATGCGCTCCGGAATTTCCAGGCGGCGGTGGCGCGGCACCAGGGTCGGCGGCGCTTCCAGATACAGGTCGTAGAGGTCGTAGCGCGTCTCACGCCCGATCTCGATCACGTCGCGGAAGCCCGCGGTGGTCAGAAGGCCCACCGTCGCGCCGGTGCGCTCGATGATGGTGTTGGTCACCAGCGTGGTGCCGTGGACGATGCTGTGCAGGTCCGCGGTGGTCAGCCCCGTCTCCTCCAGCAGCCGCATCGTGCCGGCGATGATCGCCTCGCTGGGATCATCCGGCGTGGTCAGCCGCTTGCCGGTGGCGACCAGCTTCCGGGCCGGATCGTGCAGGACGAAGTCGGTGAAGGTGCCACCGACATCGACACCAATGCGCGCGGTCCCGCTCATGCCTTCACCCCATAGTCACGCATCGCCGCCTCTTCCGTGATGTAGCCGTCGCGGATATCCGCGCGCACGGCTTCGGGGTCGCGCTGCTTCGGGTCGCCGAAGCCACCGCCGCCGGGATACAGCAAGGTCACGCGCCGCCCCGTCTCCACGCTGGTGCGGGATTTCGGATGCGGCCGCGTGCCGTCATCGATGGCGATCACCGCCGGCGCGCCGGGGCCACCGCCGAGCAGGCCTTCCGCCGGATGGTCGCGCCGGTCCGACAGCAGCGAGAGCCGCACCGCCGCCGGCGTGCGCACCTCGATCTCCGCTTCCTGGCCGAGCCCGCCGCGGAAGCGCCCGGCACCGCCGGAATCCGGCCGCAACTGCTTCCGCCAGACCAGCAAGGGCGCGACGCTTTCATAGGCCTCGATGGAGCCGGCGCCGACATTGGTGGGGAAGGCCGTGGTCGGCAGCCCATCCCGATGCGGGCTGGCGCCCATGCCGCCACTCGCGAACAGCACCTGGGAGAAGCGGTCGCCATTCTGGTCCATGCCGCTGAACAGCGCGCGCATGGTCGGCGCGCCGCCGCATTCCGCCAGCACCTTGTCCGGCAGCACATCCGCCAGCGCCTTGTAGATGGCACCCGCCAGGAGATGCCCCGTGAGCTGCCGCGCGCTGCATGGCGCCGGAAAGCGCGGATTCAGGATGGACCCCTCCGGCGCCGCGACGGTGATCGCCTGGTAGCTGCCCTCGTTGCGCGGGGTGAAGGGATCCAGCGCACATTTCACCGGATAGACCGAATAGGCATGGGTGTAGTTCAGCACGCAGTTGATGCCGCGATCGATCTGCGGGGAGGTGCCGGCGAAGTCGATATGCATCGTCTCACCGGAGACGGTCACGGCGCAGACAATCCGCGTCACCTGCTCGTCAAAGCCATCGGCCTCGATGGTGGCGCGATAGGTGCCGTCCGGCACTTCCGCGATGGCGCGGCGCATCGCCTGGTCGGCGCGGATCTGCAAGGCGTCCGACAGGGCCTGCAAATCGTCGAGGCCGGTGTCTTCCAGAAATTCGGCGAGGCGGCGCACCGCCACCTCATTCGCCACGACCTGCGCTTCCAGGTCGCCCATCACCGGGCCGGGGATGCGCACATTGGCGGAGAGCAGTTCCACCAGATCCTCGTTGCGCTGCCCGGCGCGGAACAGGCGGGAGGGCGGGATGCGGATGCCTTCCTCGAACAGCTCCCGGCAATCCGCCGACCACAACGCACCGCCGACATCGGGCGAATGCGCGATGGAGCCCGCGAAGCCGACGATCTTGCCCTTGTGGAAGATCGGCGACACCGCCGTGAAGTCCGGCAGATGCCCGGTGGCGAGAAACGGATCATTGGTGATGACGCAATCGCCCGGCTGCCAGGTCTCGATCGGGAAGCGCTTGAGGAAATGCTTCGTCGTCTTCGGCAGGATGCAGGAGAAGGAGGCGATGCCGCCGGTGTTCTCCGAAATTGAATCGCCCTTCGCGTCCATCAGCACCGTGGCGAAGTCGTTGGACTCCCGCACGATGGTGGAGAAGGCGGTGCGCAGCAGGCCGGTTGCCGCCTCATCGGCGATGGAGATCAACCGGCTCCAATAGACTTCGAGGGTGATCGGATCGAAGGCGTCCAAGGCAAGGCCCTTCCGGCTGGAATGCTGCAACTGCGTGAAGGCTATCCAGGGCGAAACAAGGGGTCCAATATAAAACACCTCTGTATTGAGATGCCCTGCCTATGGATCTCCGCCAGCTTCGTTACTTCGTCGCCCTGGCGGAGGAGCTGCACTTCACCCGCGCCGCGCAGCGCCTCGGCATGGCGCAGCCGCCGCTGAGCCAGCAGATCCGCCAGTTGGAGGCGGAGCTGGACACGAAGCTGTTCGAACGCGGCACCCGCCATGTGGCGCTGACCGAGGCCGGCAAGGTGTTCCTGACCGAAGCCCGGGCCACGCTGGCCCAGGCCAGGCGGGCGGAGCTGGTGGCGCGGCGCGCCGGGCGGGGCGAGATCGGGGAGCTGCGCATGGGCCTTTTCGCCTCCGCGCCGCTGCTGCCCGCCTTCACCCGCGCCGTGCTCGCCTTCCGTGCCCGGCTGCCGGATGTGCATCTGACGCTGCGCGAAAGCCCGACGCTGGAGCAGGTGGATGCGCTGCGGCGGGGGGAGCTGGATGCCGGCTTCCTGCGCTGCCCCTCGGCGGAGCATATCCCGGTCGATATCGCCGCGGTGGAACTGCTGCGGGAGCCGCTGATGGCGATGATGCGCAGCGACCATCCGCTGGCGGCGGAAGGCGGCCCTCTGCAATTGTCCCGGCTGGCGGAGGAGAAGCTGATCTTCTTCTCCGCCGCCGTCGGCACCACGCTGCACGCCCAGTTCCTCGGCCTGTGCCGCGCCGCCGGCTTCGCGCCGCAGATCACCCAGACGGCGCGGGAGAATTCGACGCTGATCGGGCTGGTGGCCGCGGGGCTCGGCATCGCGGTGATGCCGGCCTCGCTCGCGCAGATCCAGGTGGCGGAGGTGACGCATCGCCCGCTGGCCGATACGGGCGCCACCACCAGCATCTGGCTGGCGACCCCGTGCCAGCCCACGGCGCTCGCGCGCGCCTTCCTGGCCTGCGCGACGGGCTAGTGCCTGCCACACTCGCAGCCGGGTCAAGCGATTTGCGGTCACCTTGGATTGGATCCGAACCGACCGTTGCGCTAGCATCTGGTGGGAGCAAGGGTGCAGCGGGATGTTCTTGAAATGGCGATCAGCAGCGGTCGTTGTAACGCTCGGACTGGCCGTCGCCGCAGCTGCGTCGACCTTCGTTAAGGGCACCCCGCGACAAGCCTTCCTGACGGACTGCATCGCAAGGTCCTATTACCCGGAGCGGTGGGAGGCGGTTGAACGCTGCAAAGAGGAACTGGCCGAACTACGGCTCGATCGGACGGTGGGCACGGTGGTTGCCGGAGTTGGAACCCTGATCCTCATCCCCACAATCACCGTGAATGTCATGGTCATCCTCGTGTGGGTGTCGCTGCTGACACGCCGCCGCTAAGCCCAGCTTCCGCCAGGCCCTAATCGCCGACCAGCACCGGCCGCGCGGCGGGGTTCCAGGCGATGCCGGCCTCGGCCAGGCTCGCCGCCAGCATCGCGCCATCCATGCGCGCATGCCGCACCAGCAGGCCGACATAAAGCCCGACGAAATCCGGCCCATGCCCAGCCGTGTCGCCCTCCCCCGCATCGGCCAGGGCATGCGCGATCTCATGCAGCAGCACCCAGCTCGGCAGGCTTTCGGGCGCCTCGATCGCCAGACGGCTGCCGGTGGCGAGAACACCGCGCGTGGCCTTGCGGGGCCGCATGCGCGGCGGCCAGCGCAGCCCCTCCGCTGCCCAGACATGATCGACCAGCGCCTGCATCTGCGCGAAGGGCACCACCGAACGGTCCAGCAGCGCGACCACCCGGTCCTCCCAGGCATAGAGGCGCCGGGCGGCCGCGTCGCCCCGGCTCACCCGCCGCGGCGCCCCGGCAGGCGCGGCGTGCCGGCCCCCGCCCCCACCGGCCGTTCCAGCGCGACCCGCCCGCCGGCGGCAGCCCCCTGGCGAAAGGCGGCGTTGTCACTGACACGGCGCGTCGTGGTGCGGGAGCGCAGGCGGATGCCGAGGTCGCGAAACGCCTCCGCCACCCGCTTCTCCTTCGCCACCACCAGCGCGGTGCCGCCGCCTGAGGCAGCGGGGGTGGTCATGCTGGCCTGGCGCTGGGCGGCCAGTTCATCCATCCGTTCGGAAACCCGCTCGGCGAAGCCATAGCGGAAGCTGCGCAGCCGCTGCTGCGGCGTCTGGCGGCTGCGGCGATAGGCCTCGCTGGCCCGGAACAGCGCCTCCTCATGGTCCACCGCGCCAGCCACCACATGCATCAGGTACTCGCCCATCAGCACATCCGGCTCCAGCCCGAACAGCACGAAGTGGTTGCGGCCGACCATCCAGCCGCGCGTCTCGGTCAGGCGCAGGATCGCCATGAAGATGATGCCGACGGCCTGAAGCCGGGGGCCGGTGATCACGATGTCACGTTGCAGGCAGGGTTCGTCCCGCAGCTCGACCTCGGACATGGTCAGGCCATAGACCTCCAGCAGCTCGCCCACTTTCTGGGCGGCCATCATCGCCTCGGCCTCGGAACAGCCGCGATCAATGGTCTTGGCGGCCAGGGCGCGCAGCCGGGCCTTCACCTTTTCCAGCTCTGTCCGCTGAGGGATCTGCACGGGGAGGATGTAGCAGAACCACCCTCCGCTCCGCCATGCTGCGTCGCAACATATCGTTGCTTGACTCTTTGGGAAACCGGCGGGTATCCCATCCAGGAAACGCACCAGTTTCCCTATGAGGTCGCATGTTCCCTGATCGCGGCTTGCCGCTCCCCACCCGCCGCATCGCCTTCGCCGGTCTTGGCCTGCTGCTGCTCGCCGCCTGCGAGGAACAGCCCCGCGGCGCCGCCGCCCAGCCCGCCCCGCCGCCCCCCACCCCGGTGACGGTGGTGACGCTGCAGCGCCAGGCCATTCCGGTCGTCACCCTGCTGCCCGGCCGCACCGCCGCTTTCCAGGTGGCGGAGGTCCGCCCGCAGGTCGGCGGCCTGCTGCGCGAAAGGCTGTTCACCGAGGGCCAGGCCGTGACCGCCGGCCAGCCGTTGTTCCAGATCGACACCGGGTCCTTCGAGAATGCCGTGACCCGCGCCGAGGCTGCCCTGGCCCGGGCGGAGGCCACCCAGCGGGCCGCCGCCGGCACCGCCAACCGTTATCGCGCCCTGGTGCGGTCCCAGGCGGTCAGCCAGCAGAACCTGGAGAATGCCGAGGCGACGCTGCGCGAGGCCCAGGCCGATGTGCTCTCCGCCCGCGCGGCGCTGGACACGGCGCGGATCGATCTCGGCTATACCCGCGTCACCTCCCCCATCGCCGGCCGCACCGGCCGGTCCGGCGCCACGGTGGGCGCGCTGGTCACCGCGAACCAGGCGGCCGCGCTGGTCACGGTGACGCAGCTCGACCCGATCTATGTGGACGTCACCCAGCCCAACTCCGCCTTGCTGGCCCAGCGCCGCGACGTCGAAAGCGGCGCGCTGCGACGCGACGCGGCGGACCGCGCGCCGGCGAAGCTGATCCTGGAGGATGGCTCCACCTATGCGCATCCCGGCCAGATCCAGTTCTCCGAGGTCATCGTCGACCAGGGCACCGGCTCCGTCACCCTGCGCGCCGTGTTTCCGAATCCGGACCAGCTTCTGCTGCCCGGCATGTTCGTGCGCGCCGAAGTGGCGGAAGGCGTCACCGACCGGGCGCTGATGGTGCCGCAGCAGGGCGTACTGCGCACCCCGCGCGGCGAGCCCTTCGCCTATGTGGTGAATGCGGAGGGCGTTGTGGAACAGCGCATCCTGCGCACCAGCCGCGCCATCGGCACCAACTGGATGGTGACGGAGGGGCTGGCGGCCGGTGACCGCGTGGTGGTGGAAGGCGTGCAGCGCATCCGCCCCGGTGCGCGGGTGAACGCCACCGAACGCGGGGCCACACCGCCCGCGACCCCGCAGGCCCGCAGCTAGGCAGACCGACATGGCACGTTTTTTCATCGACCGCCCCGTCTTCGCCTGGGTGATCGCCATCGGCATCATGCTGGCGGGGCTGCTGGCCCTGCGCACGCTGCCCATCGCACAATATCCGGCCATCGCCCCGCCCGCGATCTCCGTCACCGTCAGCTATCCCGGCGCCTCCGCCGAGACGGTGCAGAGCACGGTGGTGCAGGTGATCGAGCAGCAGCTCAGCGGCATCGACGGGCTGCTGTACTTCTCCTCCCAGACCACCAAGGACGGCGCGGCGACCATCCAG
Organism: Falsiroseomonas oleicola; assembly: GCF_019029495.1. GTDB lineage: Bacteria > Pseudomonadota > Alphaproteobacteria > Acetobacterales > Acetobacteraceae > Falsiroseomonas > Falsiroseomonas oleicola. The sequence goes on along the minus strand of NZ_JAERQM010000002.1, from coordinate 822,598 downwards.
CTCACCTTCGCCCAGGGCACCAACCCGGATACGGCGCAGGTGCAGGTGCAGAACAAGGTGCAGCTCGCCGTGCCGCGCCTGCCGCAGACCGTGCAGCAGCAGGGCATCCGCGTGGCGAAGTCCACCAGCAACTTCCTGATGGTGGTGGGCTTCGTCTCGACCGACGGGCGGATGGGCAGCGCCGATATCTCGGACTTCCTGGTCAGCACCATCCAGGACCCGATCAGCCGCACGCCGGGCGTCGGCGACTACCAGGTCTTCGGCGCGCAATTCGCCATGCGGATCTGGCTCGATCCCGCGAAGCTGGTGAATTACGGGCTGACGCCGGGCGATGTGCGCAACGCCATCCAGGCGCAGAATGTGCAGGTCTCCTCCGGCGAGATGGGCGCATTGCCCTCCGTCCCCGGCCAGCAGTTGAACGCCACCATCATCGGCCCGTCCTACCTTCAGACGCCGGAGGATTTCGGCGCCATCCTGCTGCGCGTGCAGGCTGATGGCGCGCAGGTGCGGCTGCGCGATGTGGCGCGCGTCGAGATCGGCGCTGAGAGCTACGCCAACTCCGCCCGCTTCAACGGCAGCCCCGCCGCTGGCATCGGCATCCGCCTGGCCAGCGGCGCCAATGCGCTGGACACGGCGACTGCGGTGCGCGCGACCATCGACGGGCTGCGCGGCAACTTCCCTGCGGGGCTGGAGGTGGTCTACCCCTACGATACCACCCCCTTCGTGCGCCTTTCGATCACCAGCGTCGTGCATACGCTGATCGAGGCGGTGGTGCTGGTCTTCCTGGTGATGTTCCTGTTCCTTCAGAACTGGCGCGCCACGCTGATCCCGACGCTGGCGATCCCGGTGGTGCTGCTGGGCACCTTCGCCGTGCTGTCGACTGTGGGCTATTCCATCAACACCCTGACCATGTTCGGCCTGGTGCTGGCCATCGGCCTGCTGGTCGATGACGCCATCGTGGTGGTGGAGAATGTCGAGCGCGTGATCGCGGAGGAACACCTCTCCCCCATCGAGGCGACGCGGCGATCGATGGACCAGATCACCAGCGCGCTGATCGGCATCGGCCTGGTGCTGTCCGCCGTGTTCCTGCCGATGGCCTTCTTCGGCGGCTCCACCGGCGTGATCTACCGGCAGTTCTCCATCACCATCGCCACCGCCATGGCGCTGTCGGTGCTGGTGGCGATCTTCTTCACGCCGGTGCTCTGCGCCACCATGCTGAAGCCGCACAAGCCCGGCCAGGGCAAGCGCGGCTTCTTCGGCCTGTTCAACCGGGGCGTGGACCGCACGACCGCGGTCTATGAGCGTGGCGTGCGCGGCAGCCTGCGCCGCCCCTGGCGGATGATGGCGATCTATGCCGCGCTGCTCGCCGCCCTCGGCTTCGCCTTCCTGCGCCTGCCCGGCGGCTTCCTGCCGAATGAGGACCAGGGCACCGCCTTCGTGCAGGTCGTGGCCCCCCCCGGCGCCACCACCGAACGCACGCAGCGCGCGCTGGATGAGTTGAACCGCTATCTGATGGAGGAGGAGAAGGATGTCGTCGCCTCCAACTTCGGCATCAACGGCTTCAGCTTCAGCGGTCGCGGCCAGAATGCCGGCCTCGGCTTCATCAGCCTGCGGCCCTGGAGCGAGCGGGCCGGCGCGCAGAACAGCGTGCAGGCGCTGACCGCGCGCATCAGCCGCCACTTCGCCACCTACCAGGATGCCATGGTCTTTGCCTTCGCCCCGCCGGCGATCACGGAACTCGGCAATGCCACCGGCTTCACCTTCCAGTTGCTCGACCGCGCGGGCGCCGGCCATGCGGCGCTGATGCAGGCGCGCAACCAGTTGCTGGGCATGGCCGCGCAAAGCCCTGTGCTCGTGGCGGTCCGCCCGAACGGCCAGGATGACGAGGCGCAGTTCCGCCTGGTGGTGGATTGGGAAAGGGCCAGCGCGCTGGGGCTTTCCGTCTCCGACATCAACACCACGCTGTCCACCGCCTGGGGCTCGACCTACGTGAACGACTTCCTGGATCGTGGCCGCATCAAGCGCGTCTATATCCAGGGCGAGGCGGAATCGCGCATGCTGCCGGGCGACCTGGACCGCTGGTTCGTGCGCAATGCCAGCGGCCAGATGGTGCCCTTCTCCGCCTTCGGCCGCACCGAGTGGATTTCCGGCTCGCCACGGCTGGAACGCTTCAACGGCATCGCCTCCCGCGAGATCCAGGGCGCGCCCGCGCCCGGGCGGACCAGTGGCGAGGCGATGGCGGAGATGGCGCGGCTGGCCGCGCAACTGCCGCCCGGCTTCGGCTTTGCCTGGAGCGGCATTTCCTATGAGGAGCAGGGCGCCTCCGGCCAGGCGCCGGCGCTCTATGCCATCTCGCTGCTCGTCGTCTTCCTGTGCCTGGCGGCGCTGTATGAAAGCTGGTCGATCCCGACGGCGGTGATGCTCGTGGTGCCGCTGGGCGTGCTCGGCGCGGTGCTGGCCAGCCTGCTGCGCGGCATGTCGAACGACGTGTATTTCCAGGTCGGCCTGCTGACCACCATCGGCCTCTCCGCCAAGAACGCCATCCTGATCGTGGAATTCGCGAAGGAGGGCTTCGACCGCGGGCTCAGCCTGGTGGAGGCGGCGGCGGAAGCCGCGCGGCTGCGGCTACGGCCGATCATCATGACCTCCCTCGCCTTCACGCTCGGCGTGGTGCCGCTGGCGATCTCCACCGGCGCCGGCTCCGGCGCGCAGAATGCCATCGGCACCGGCGTGATCGGCGGCGTGGTCACCGGCACCATCCTGGCCGTGATCTTCGTGCCGCTGTTCTTCCTGCTGGTGCTGAAGCTGTTCCGCACCCGGCCGAAGCAGGAGGCCAGGCCGGTTGAGACGGCGGCACCGCTGCCGGCCCCGGCGGAGTGACGCCGGTGCAGGCGGATGTGCTGCGCCGCCGCCCGGGGCGCGACCCGATGCCGGAGGCGGCGCGCAGCCGCCTTCTCTGCGATGCCGCCGCCAGCATCTTCCTGCGCGACGGCTATGGCGCGGCGCGGATGGATGAGGTGGCGCGCGCTGCCGGCATGTCGAAGCGCACGCTGTATCAATTGTTCCCCTCCAAGGCCGCGCTGTTCGAGGCGACCGTCGGCACGGCCCTGGCCCCGCTGCACCTGGACACGGAGCTGGAGCGGGAGCCCGAGCTGGAACAGGCGCTGACCGGCACGCTGCTGATGGCTGCGCGGCATCTTCTGGCGCCACGCCAGACCGCGCTGTTCCGGCTGGTGATCGCGGAGGGGCAGCGCTCCCCGGAACTGGCGGAGGCCTTCCACCGCGTGAAGCTGAAGGCCGGCGCCAGCCCCCTGCAGCGGCGCATCGCGGTGGAGATGCAGGCGGGCCACCTGGCGCCGGGCGATCCGGAGCAGGCCTCCCGCCTGCTGTTCGGCATGGTGCTGGGCGGGCCGCAGATGATGATGATGCTGGGGCTGATGCCGCCGCCCGACGATGCGCAGTTGCAGGATCTGGTGCGGAACGCCGTCGGTATCTATCTGCGCGGCGCCCTTGCGGCGCCTCAGCCGCCGGGGATGCCGCCGAACAGCCCGCGCTGATAGTCGCGCACCGCCTGCTGGATTTCCTGCGCGGTGTTCATCACGAAGGGGCCATGCGCGACGACGGGCTCGTCGAAGGGCATCGCATGGCCGAACAGCACCAGGGCGCCCTGCGTGCCGGCCAGCATCTCCACCGCATCGCCATCCTGGTTCAGCGTGACGAGGTTGCCAGCCGGAACCTGTCGGCCTGACACGGCCAGTTCGCCGCGCACGACATAGAGAAAGACATTATGCGCGGGCGGCACGGCGGGGCTGAGCGCACCGCCGGCCTCGAAGCGCAGCACCGCCATGGCGATGCCGGTTTCGGAGCGGATCGGCCCCTGCTGCCCTTCCCATTCGCCGGAGATCAGATCGATCTGCACGCGCCCCGCATCCGCCGCGATGGCCGGAATATCGGCGCGCTGCAGGCCGGTATAGGCGGGCGTCGTCATCTTCAGCCGCGCCGGCAGATTGACCCAGAGCTGCAGGATCTCCAGCGCGCCGCCCTGGCGCTTGAAGGACTCCGGCGAAATCTCCGCATGCACCAGGCCGCGCCCGGCGGTCATCCACTGCACGCCGCCGGCGCGGATCACGCTTTCATGGCCGCCGCTGTCCAGATGCGCCAATTCGCCGTCGAGGATGAAGGTCACCGTCTCGAAGCCGCGATGCGGATGCGGGCCGAAGGGCAGGCCGCGATTGTTCGGCGGATACACTTGCGGACCGTGATGGTTGAGGAACAGGAAGGGGTCCACCTGCTCCAGCCCCGGCCCGGGCAGCGGGCGCCGCGTGGTCAGGTCGCCGATATCGTCGCGCAGCGCCGGATGCAGCGCCTTCACGGTGCGGCTGGTCAATGGATATCCCCTTCACGCTGTTGCCGGCCCGTCCTAGCCTCGCGGCTCGATATGGGAGGAACAGGCGATCTTGACCAGCCTGATGGATCTGTCCGGCAAGCGCGCCTTCGTCAGCGGCGCCTCCTCCGGCCTCGGCGCCCATTTTGCCGCCTGCCTGGCGGCGCGGGGGGCGGAGGTGGTGCTGGCGGCAAGGCGGGTGGAGGCTCTGGAGGTGGTGGCCGAATCCATCCGAGCCGCGGGCGGCACGGCCACGACGCTGCGCCTCGACATCGCCGATCCGGCCGGCTGGGCTGGGCTGGAAGACGCGGCCGGCGCGATCGACATCCTGGTGAACAATGCCGGCATCGTCCGGGAAGGCGCAGCGCTGGACCAGGCCGAGGCCGATTGGGACGCGGTGATCGACACCAATCTCAAGGGCATGGCCTTCCTGGCGCAGCGCATGGCGCGCAGCATGAAGGATCGCGGCGGCGGCTGCATCATCAACATCGCCTCCATCCTCGGGCTGCGGCAGGCGGGCGGCGTGCTGTCCTATGCCGTGTCCAAGGCGGGCGTGATCCAGATGACGAAGTCCCTCGCGCTGGAATGGGCGCGGCACGGCATCCGCGTGAACGCCATCGCGCCCGGCTATATCGAGACCGAGTTGAACCGCGATTTCTGGGAATCGCCCGGCGGCGTGGCGATGATCAGGCGCATTCCGCAGCGCCGGCTCGGCCAGTTGCAGGACCTCGACGGGCCGCTGCTGCTGCTGGCCTCCGACGCCTCCCGCTACATGACCGGATCGGTGCTGGTGGTGGATGGCGGCCATACCGTGAGCAGCCTGTGAGGACCGACGCATGATGGAACAGACCCCGCGCAGCCTGGAGATCGCGCAGCGCGTCGAGGATTTCGTGCGCGGCACCGTCATCCCCTATGAGCATGATCCGCGCTGCGGCGCGCATGGGCCGAGCGATGATCTGGTGCAGGAACTGCGGGCGAAGGCGCGCGCGGCCGGCGTGCTGACGCCGCATATCCTGGCGGATGGCAGCCATCTGACGCAGGTGGAAACCGCGACGGTGCTGAAGAAGTCAGGCCTGTCGCCGCTCGGCCCCGTCGCGGTCAACACCATGGCGCCCGATGAGGGCAATATGTTCCTGCTCGGGAAGATCGGCACGGCGGCGCAGAAGGCGCGCTTCCTGGCGCCGCTGATCGCCGGCGCGCGATCCGCCTTCTTCATGACGGAACCGGCGGCGGAGGGTGGCGCCGGCTCCGATCCCTCGATGTTGCAGACCCTGGCGCGGCGCGACAATTCGGGCTGGGTCATCAATGGCCGCAAGGCCTTCATCACCGGTGCGCGGGGCGCTTCGGTCGGCATTGTCATGGCGCGCAGCACGCCCACCGACGCGAAGATCGGCGCGACCATGTTCCTGGTGGAGCTGCCAAACCCCGCCATCCGCATCGAGCGCATCCTCGACACCATCGACAGTTCCATGCCCGGCGGCCATGCGGTGGTCGCCATCGAGGATTTGCGCGTCACCGACGACCAGGTGCTGGGCGAGGTGGATGAGGGTTTTCGCTATGCGCAGATCAGGCTCGCTCCCGCGCGTCTGTCGCACTGCATGCGCTGGCATGGCGCGGCGACGCGCGCGCAGGAGATCGCGACGGCCTATGCGGTGAAGCGGGAGGCCTTCGGCAAGCTGCTCATCGACCATGAGGGCGTCGGCTTCATGCTGGCCGAGAACCTGATCGAATTGCAGCAGGCCGCGCTGATGATCGACTGGTGCGCCGCGGCGCTGGATGCGGGGCATTCCGGCACGCATGAAAGCAGCGTTGCGAAGGTGGCGGTGTCGGAGGCGCTGTACCGCGTCGCCGATCGCTGCGTGCAGGTGCTGGGCGGCACGGGCGTCACGGGCGATACCATCGTGGAACAGGTGCTGCGCGAAACCCGCGCCTTCCGCATCTATGACGGCCCGACCGAGGTCCATAAATGGTCCATCGCCAAGGGCATCAAGCGCGCCGCGCTGGGGCCACAGAAGCGATGAACGACACGGCAGGGCTGGCCGCCTGGATGTCCGCCCATGTGCCGGGCTTCTCCGGACCTTTGACGCTCACCCGCTTCCAGGGCGGCCAGTCCAATCCGACCTATCGCATCGACACGCCTGGCGCACGCTACGTGCTGCGCCGCAAGCCGCCGGGCGTGCTGCTGAAGGGCGCGCATGCGGTGGACCGGGAGGCGCGGGTGATGACGGCGCTTGGCGCCGCCGGCTTCCCTGTGCCGCATGTCCATGCGCTGTGCCTGGATGAGGCCGTGCTCGGCAGCGCCTTCTACGTGATGGACATGGTGGAGGGCCGCATCTTCTGGGATGCCACCTTCCCCGACTTTTCGCGCGCCGAACGCGCCGCCTGTTTCGAGGCGATGGTCGGCACACTGGCCGCGCTGCATCGCTTCGATCCCGTTGCCATCGGCCTCGCCGATTACGGTCGCCCCTCGCGCTATGTGGAACGCCAGGTGGCGCGCTGGTCCAGGCAGTATCTCGAAGACGCGGAGGCCGGTCGCAACGACAACATGGACCGGCTGGTGGACTGGCTGCCGCGCCACATCCCGGCGGCGGAGGAAGTGGCCGTGGTGCATGGCGACTTCCGGCTGGACAATATGATCTTCCACCCGACCGAGCCGCGCATCCTCGCCGTGCTGGACTGGGAATTATCGACCATCGGCCATCCCCTGGCCGACTTCGCCTATCACCTCATGATGTACCGCATGCCGCGCGATATCCTGGGCGGCATCGCGGGTGTCGATTTCGCGGCGCAGGGCCTGCCCAGCGAGGCCGATTACATCGCCGCCTATGCCCGGCACAGCGGCCGCGATGCCGTGCCGGATCTGGACTTCTACGTCGCCTTCAACATGTTCCGCTTCGCCGCCATCCTGCATGGCATCCGCGGCCGCGCGGCGCGCGGCACGGCGGCGAATCCGGAAGCCCATGCGCTTGCCGCGCGCTTCGAAAGGGTGGCGGCCCTCGCCTGGGCTCAGGCGCAGGCCGTCACCTGATCACACGCCGATCCAGGTTTCCGAAAAAGCCAGCATCGCGGTGGAGATGTGCTGGCCGGCGATCTCGCGCGGAATCGGTGCGCCGGGGATGGCCACGCCATTCACCGTGACGGTCGCCTTGTCGCAGCCGACGAAGAGGGTCGGCATATGGTGCCGACCCGTGGCCGATTTCTCGGGCGGCAGCGCGAAACAGAAGGGCATGCCGAGGCCCGACCATTCCAGCGCCACCGTCATGTCGCCCGCGGTCACCGTCTCGCTGTAGGAGGAAATGGCATCGCCACCCGCCGCCACGCTGTCCAGGCTGCGATAGTGCAGGCCTTTCAGCCCCGGCAGCCCGCGCCAGGCACCGAAATGCGACACGTAGTCGGCCACCAGCCAGCGCGCCAAGGGCTCGTTGTCCGTCAGGCAGATATTGCCCGGGGCGCCATTCTCCTTCGGCGATTGCAGCAGCACCAGCGCATGTCCGCGCCCATGCGGGGACAGCACGACGCGGAAGAAGGAAGCCAGGGTGGTGAAAGGCCCCGCCGGGTCCTGCTTCAGCGAAATGCCCGGATTCTCGCCGGACCATTCCACGCGACCCGGGAACAGCAATGTCTCAGTCACTTGGTCTCTCCTCAAACCGGCCTGTCGCCCTGGATGGTCACGCGGTTGCCGTAGCGCGTCGCGGGCCAGTAGTCCCACATCGCCCGGTGCTGCGCGCAGCGATTGTCCCAGAAGGCGACGGAATTGGTGCGCCAGCGGAAGCGGCACTGGAACAGCGGATTGGCGCTGTGCTCGAACAGATAGGCGAGCAGCCCCGTGCTCTCATCCACCGGAATATCCAGGATGCGCCGGGTGAATCCCTTGTTGACGAACAGCGCCTTGCGGCCCGTCACGGGATGGGTGCGGATCACCGGATGCACCGCGCGCGGATAGACGGGCTTGTCCTGCACGCCGACATTCGCATAGGTGCCGCGATAGATCTCCTCCCCGTCATGCACCGCCGTCAGGCCTTCCAGATAGGTCTTCATGCGATCCGACAGCGCGTCATAGGCGGCGTACATATTGGCGAACAGCGTGTCGCCGCCGACCGCCGGGGATTCCTTGATATAGAGGATGCTGCCCAGCGGCGGTTCCTCGTCGCAGGACACGTCGGAATGCCAGAACTCGCCATTGGCGCGCGGGCTGTTGCGGTCCGCCTTGATGATCATCAGCGCGGGATGGCCCTCGGTCGGCGCCGCGGGGTGGATGTGCAGCGGGCCGAACTGTTGGCCGAAGGCCAGGTGCTGTTCCGGCGTCATCACCTGGTCGCGGAAGAAGATCACCAGGTTCTCGGCGAAGGCGCGGTGGATTTCCTGCATCTGCTCCGGCGTCGGCCGGGCAAGATCGACGCCGCCGATCTCCGCGCCGATGATGGGCGTCAGCTTCTCCACCGTGATGCTGCGATAGGGCTGGGCGGCCTCCGCCTCATGCCGGTAGCGCGGGCCGGCGAGGTGGCTGGGCGTGACATGGTTCATGGACGTTCCCCTTCTTGGTGCATCAGCCGGGCCAATGGACGGCCGAGGGAACCGCAGCCTCCCCACCCCGTCAATGCACGCTTTACAACCGGCCCGGCCGCACGACATCCGGCTCGGACCAAGGGGAGGCCCGCCGTGACCCGCCTGCCACGCCGCGCCGCGCTGGCACTGCCCGCCTTGCTGCTGCCCGGCACCGCCCGGGCGGAGGGATGGCCGGTGCTGCGCCAGGGCGGCATCGTGCTGTTCCGCCACGCCAACGCCCCTGGCGGCGGCGATCCGCCGGGCTTCCGGCTGGAGGATTGCGCCACCCAGCGCAACCTGGATGCCCTCGGCCGCGACCAGGCACGGCGCATCGGCGCCACTTTTCGGGCACGGGAGATCGCGGTCGGCCAGGTCCTCACCTCCCGCTGGTGCCGGGCACGGGAGACGGCGGAGCTGGCCTTCCCCGGCCAGTCCCGGCCCGAGCCCGTCTTCGATTCCTTCTTCGCCAACCGCCGGGACGCCGCGCCGCGCACCGAGGCGGCGCGAGCCCTGCTGCAAGGCTGGGCGGGGCCGGGCGCGCTGGTCATCACCACGCATCAGGTGAACATCACCGCGCTGACCGAGATCTTCCCGGCCTCCGGCGAGGGCATCGTGCTGCGCCCCGGCACGCTGGCCGTCGCCGGACGCATCCGGCCATGAGCACCGCCCCCGCCATCATGGCCGTGCTGCTGACCCTGGTGGTCGGCGTTGGCTGCGGCCTGCTGTTCCTGCAACGCATCCGCCACCGGCTGCTGGTGCTGATCCATCTGGTCCTGGCCCTGACCGCGACCGCGCTGGTCGCCTGGCTGGTGCTGCGCGCGCCGGCCACGGCCTCCGGCCCACCCGCCTGGCTGCCCCTGGCGCTGCTGGCCCTGGCGCTGGTCGCGGGCTGGAGCGCCCGCCGCCTGCCCCGAACGGCGCGGCGCGGCGCCAATGCCCTTCTGGCCAGCCATGTCTTCGCCGGGATCGCCGGCTTCCTGGTGCTGCTCGCCTGGGTTCGCACGCCCGGTTGAAAACCTCCCCAGGGCCGCGCATATCGCCGCCCGCGCGATCTACGATGGGGATGCAAGATGACCGAGACTGCGGAGCGGCATGAATTCGGCGCCGAGGTGGGGCGCCTGCTCGATCTGGTCGTCCACGCCTTGTATTCCGAACGCGAGATCTTCCTGCGGGAGCTGGTGGCCAATGCCGCCGATGCCGTGGATCGCCGACGGTTCGAGGCGCTGACCGATGCCAGCCTGATGCTGCCGGCGGAGGCGAAGGTGCGCGTCGTACCGGACAAGGCGGCGCGGACGCTCACCATCTCCGACCCCGGCACCGGCATGTCCAAGGCGGAGCTGACCCAGCACCTCGGCACCATCGCCCGGTCGGGCACGCTGGCCTTCGCCAAATCCCTCGCCGATGCGCCGGCGGCGGACAAGCCGAACCTGATCGGCCAGTTCGGCGTCGGCTTCTATTCGGCCTTCATGGTGGCGGAGCGGGTGGAGGTCACCTCCCGCCGCGTCGGCACGGAGGAAGCCTGGCTCTGGGCCAGCGAGGGCCGCGGCGACTACACCCTGGCGCCCGCCGAGCGCGCCGAGGCCGGCACCGACATCGTGCTGCACATGAAGGCGGATGCGGAGGAGTTCCTGGAGCCGATGCGGCTGCAGACCATCATCCGCAAATGGGCCGACCACATCACCATCCCCATCACCGTCACCCAGGATGGGGTGGAGCATCCGGCGAATGAGGGTACGGCGCTGTGGCGCAAATCCAAGTCCGAGGTGACAGAGGAAGCCAGCCTCGAATTCTACCGCCACCTCGGCAATATCTTCGACAAGCCCTGGTCCACCCTGCATTGGCGGGCGGAGGGCGCGCTGGAATTCAGCGCCCTGCTGTTCATCCCGGGCGCCAAGCCCTTCCAGGCGGTGGAGGGAGACCGGGAGAGCAAGGTGCGGCTGCATGTCCGCCGCATGTTCATCACCGAGGAGGCCGCGCTGCTGCCGCCCTGGCTGCGCTTCGTGCAGGGCGTGGTGGACACCGAGGACCTGCCGCTCAACGTCTCCCGCGAAATGCTCCAGGCAACGCCGGTGCTGGCGCGCATTCGCCGCGCGGTGACCGGCAAGGTGATGTCGGAGTTGAAGTTCCGCGCCAAGGATGCCGAGGACTACACCAAGTTCTGGTCGGTCTTCGGCCCGGTGCTGAAGGAAGGCGTCTGGGAGGATGCCGAGCACCGGCAGGAACTGGCCGGGCTGCTGCGCTTCCGGTCCTCCGCCGTGGAGGGCTGGACCTCGCTCGCCGAATACGTGGCGCGGATGAAGCCGGGCCAGGAGGCGATCCATATCCTGCTCGGCGACAATGCCGCCACCCTGGCGACGTCGCCGCAAATGGAGGGTTTTCGCGCCAAGGGCGTGGAGGTGCTGCTGCTGACCGACCAGATCGACGCCTTCTGGCCGGAACAGCTTGAACGGTTTGACGACAAGCCGATCCGCAGCATCACCCAGGGCAGCGTGGACCTCTCCGCGGTGGAAGGCACGGCGCCGGAGGGCGAGGCCGCCGACCTCGCCCGGCTGCTGCCGCTGCTGAAGGAGGCCCTGGCGAAGGAGGTGTCGGAGGTGCGCGCCACCGACCGTCTGGTGGACAGCGCCGTGGTGCTGGCCGCGACGGAAAGCGGCCCGGACCTTCAGATGCAGCGCCTGATGCGCCGCGCCGGCCGTGGCTTTGGCGGCGGGCTGCCGGTGCTGGAGGTGAATCCGCGCCATGCCCTGATCCGCCGCCTGGCGGAGAAGGCGGCGGCGGAAGGCGCGGAGCTGGCCGAGGATGCCGGCCTGCTGCTGGACCTGGCGCGGCTGCAGGATGGCGACACGCCGCGTGATCCGGTGGCCTTCGCGCGGAAGGTGGCAGAGGCGCTGGCGATCGGCGGGGCGTGAAGGGCTGCGAGGCCCCCCTCACCCGCTCCGGCTAGGCGCTACGCGCCAAGCCTGCGCAGCGTTGGACGCATGCGTCCAACCCCCCCGACGGGGGGAGAGGGTTTGGGTGAGGGGGGCTTCGCAAGTCAGGCACCGCCGCCCCGCCCTCACACCCCCACCAGAAGCGCCAATATCCGCGGTAGCGCCGCCGGATGCAGCGGCACGCCCGGCCGATCATACAGCGCGAGATTCCCCGCCCGATCTGCCGGCGAGTCCCGCAGCACATGGTTCATCCCCGGCACCAGGGCCAGCGCCACCCCCTCCCGCGCCGCCGCCAGCCGCCGCGCATCCTCGGCCGAGACCTGGAGGTCCGCCTCCCCCTGCATGACCAGCGTCGGCAACGGCAGCCGCCGCAGCAACGCGGCCGGGTCCAGCGCGAACCAGGCGCGCAGATAGGGCTGCACGCTGGGCCGGAACAGCGGCATCAGCGGCGGCGGGACATCCGCCACCGCCTCCCCGGCTTCCAGCCGTGCCAGGATGCCCAGCGCGGCAGCGCGCAGATCCTCCGGCATCGGCGCCGCGCCCAGTTGCCGGCGCAGCAGATCGGCGGCGGGAAAGCCGGGCGTGGCCAGCAGCACCAGCGCCGCCACGGGCCGCAGCCGCGCGGCCAGCAGGGCCACCACCCCGCCCTCGCTATGGCCGAGCAGCGCCAGCCGATCGGTGCCCGGCTGGGCCGCCAGATGGTCCAGCGCCCGCGCCGCATCCTCGGCATGGCTGTGCAGTGTCAGATCCTCCTCCCGGCCGATCGCGGCGCGGCTGGCGGCGACGCCGCGCTTGTCCATGCGCAGGGTGAGGATGCCGGCATCGGCCAGCCCCTCGGCCAGCAGGCGCAGCGCGTCGTTGCGCAGGCCGGGCTGGTTGCCGTCCCGGTCGGTGGGGCCGGAGCCCGGCAGCAGCAGGCAGCCGAGGCCACGACCGGGGCCTGATGGCCGCAACAGCGTGCCGCGCAGCCGGCCGGGCAGCACCACCGCCTCGGCGGCCTGGGCCGCGCCTGGCAGGGCCAGGGCGGAATGGGCGATCAGCGTGCGGCGGGTCGGTCGGGCCATCATGGCTTCTCTGTGCCTCCCCCTTGCCCATCCCGCCAGCCTCGCCATTCTGGCGCGCCATTCAGGACGGACCACAGCATGACCAGCAGCGCGATCCAGCAGGTGCCCGGCGTATTCCACCGGCGAGTCGGCGACATCCTCGTCACCGCGCTGAGCGACGGCCACCAGGACGCGCCGCTGTCGACCCTCGGCGATATCGCGCAGGAGGACGCCGCCGCGCTGCTGCACAGCGCCTTCCGCCCGGTGCCGCGCCGCACGGCGGTGAACGGCTTTCTGGTCCGCCATGGCGACCGCGTGGCGCTGATCGACACCGGCTGCGGCCCCTCCAAGCCCACGGTCGGGCGGCTGGCGGGCAATCTGGCGGCGGCAGGCGTCGCGGCGGAGTCGGTGGACACGCTGCTGATGACGCATCTGCATCCCGACCATTTCGGCGGGCTGACCGGACCGGATGGCGCGCCGCTCTATCCGCGGGCCGAGTTCCGCCTGCATGTCGCCGAACACGCCTATTGGCGGGATGACGCCGCCATGGCCGCCTGCGATGCCGCCCGCCGCGCCGCCTTCTTCGGCGGCGCCCGTGCCCGGCTGGACGCCTATGCCGACTGCACCAGCCTGTTCAGCGCCGGTGAGGTCTTTCCCGGCGTCACCGCCATCCCGCTGCCCGGCCACACCCCCGGCCATACCGGCTTCCTCATCGCCTCCGGCAGCAAATCCCTGCTGATCTGGGGCGATATCGTGCATGTGCCGGAGGTGCAGGTGCCGCGGCCGGAGGCGACGATGGCGGTGGATGTGGACCCCGCCCAGGCCGCCGCTACGCGCCGCCACATTTTTGACCGCGTGGCGACGGACCGGCAGGCGATCGCCGGCATGCATCTGCATTTCCCGGCCCTGGCGCATCTGGCCCGGGAGGGTGACGGCTATAGGCTGGTGGCCGATGCCTGGACCCTCGACCTCGACGGAGACATCTGATCCGGAACCCGGCGAAGTGCTGACGCACTTCACCCTCAGGCGCCGGCGCTTCGCTTGGCTCGCCACATCCGTGGCGGGCCGCATTCGCGGCCTCAGCCTGCTTCGCAGGCTGCAGGTCAGGACTGGAGGACATATCTGATGCCCTGGATCGACACCGCCGGCATCGCCCTGCGCTACGAGGTCACCGGCACCAGCCCCGAAACCCTGCTGCTGCTGCTGCATGAAATGGGCGGCAGCCTGGAAAGCTGGGACCCGCTGCTGCCGCTGCTGGCGCCGCGCTTCCGCATCATCCGCCACGACCAGCGCAATGCGGGCCTTTCGGAAAAGCCGCTCGGCCCGATGACCATCGACCAGTCGGGGCGGGACGCGATAGCGCTGCTGGATGCGCTGGGCGTCACCGAGCCCGTGGTGGTGATCGGCACCGCCGTCGGCGGCGCGCTGGCGCTGCACCTGGCCGCGACCTTTCCGGACCGGGTGCGGGCGGCCATCGTCACCTCCCCCGCCACCGGCGTCCCGGCCTCCGCCCGCCAGGGCGTGCTCGACCGCGCCGCGCGGCTGGAGCGGGATGGGCTGCGCGCCGTGGTGGATGACGGCCTGGCGCTGAGCTACCCGCCTGTGCTGCGCGGCGATGCGGCGCGATTCGCGGCGGTGCGGGCGCATCGCATGGGCATCGACCCCGCCGGCTTCGCCGCCACCCTGCGCATGCTGGCCGACCTGGACATGACGGCGGAACTGCCGCGCATCGCCTGCCCCGTGCTGGTCATCGCCGGCCAGCACGACCTGACCCGCCCGCCGGAACGCGTGGCCCCGGTGGCGGAGGCGATTCCCGGCGCGGTGTTCCGGGTGCTGGAGAGCGGCCATTTCATGGCGCTCCAGACCCCCGAATTGCTGGCGGAGGCGATCCTGACCTTCCTCGAAGGTCAATAAGCCGGCGAGGATTCCGTCACCGAGACATGGGCGGCAACGACCTTCCAGCCCACATCCGGAAACCTCACAAAAGTCTGGCTCTGCCGCCCCGGCATGTCGCGCCCGCGCATGTCGAATTCCAGGTTCACGGTCGCGAAATCGCGCCCCAGCGTGGTGATGACCAGCCGGCGGTGGTGCAGCTTGATGCCCGGCCCCGGCGGCCGGCGCACGCGATGCGCGTGGATCTCGTCAAAACCATAGCCATTCTCATGGATGGCGTAGCGGATGGTATGCGGCGAATTCCAGAAGGTGGCATCCAGCACATCCACATCCTTGTCGATCAGCGCCTGTTCGTAGCGTTCGAACAGCGCGCGGATTTCCGCCACCACCTCCGGGATATTCACCTCCATCAAGCCATCTCCTCCATCGCCAGCGCCATGCGCAGCAGCAGGGTGTCCGCACCGCGCGCCGCGAGCAAGGACAGGCCCACGGGCCGGCCCTGCGCCATGGCGCCCGGCAGGCTGATCTGCGGATGCCCGGCCAGCCCGCCCTGGGCGCAGAGGCACAGGATCTGGTCGCGGATCGGCGTCAGCGCCGACAGCGGCAGCCCGGCCTTGGGCGCCGGGAAGGGCGTGGTGGGCATGGCGAGCACCGTGCCCGGCGGCAGCAGATGGCGCAGCCGGCCCCGCGCCTCCTGCCGCATCAGCGCCGCCCAGCCCCGCTCCGCCTCCGCCGTCGCCGCGCCCAGCACCAGGCCGCGGGCGACGGAGAAGGCGAAGCGCGGATTGTCGCGCTCGATCCATTCCCGGAATGTCTCCCAGGCCTCGATGGGCTGCAAGGTCCGCTGGGCACGGCCCCAGGCGGTCAGGCCAGGCGGCGCCATCACCTCCTCCCGCCAATCCGGGACGATCTTTTTCAGCCGGTCGAGCATGGGGGCCAGGGCGGCGGCCGTCTCGGCCTCGGCGAAGCCGAAGGCTTCGGTGGCGATGATGAGCTTCGCGGGCAGCGCCTCGGCCACCTTTTCCCCCAGCAGCACTTCGGAGACGTGGGCAAAGGTCGCGGCGTCGCGGGCGAACCAGCCGGTGGTGTCGGAACTCGGCGCCTGCGGCAGCATGCCGGTCAGGTCCAGCCGCCCATGCGTCGGGCGGATGCCATGAAGCCCGCAGAAGCTGGCCGGCACGCGGACAGAACCGCCCGTATCCGTCCCCAGTGCCGTCTCACACAGCCCTTGCGCCACGGCGCTGGCGGAGCCGGAGGAGGATCCGCCCGGCACGTATCCCGGCGCGGCGGGGTTCAACGGCGTGCCCTCGAAGGCGTTCTCCCCCAGGATTCCCAGCGAGACCTCGTCGGTGATGGTTTTCCCCACAAGCGTCGCGCCGGCGTCGAGCAGGGTCTGCACCGCCCAGGCATGGCGCACCGGCACCGGATTCTGCCGCGCCCAGTCGGGATTGCCGCCGCCGGTCGGGTGGCCGGCGATGTCGAACAGGTCCTTGGCGGCAAAGCGCAGGCCGGAGAGCGGGCCGCCGGGGCGGCCCTCGATGCAAATCGCGGTTCCGGGCACGAAGGGGGACATCGACGGCTCCTGCGACGTTTCAACGGAGTATGGCGCAGCCCCCCGCGACCGTGGAATGCTACGGTCAAAATGGGGGGATGGCCATGTCACAGGACCCGGCACGGGTCGCGCTCATCACCGGCGCCGGGCGCGGCATCGGCCTCGCCACCGCGCGGCGTTTTCGGGCTGAAGGCTGGCGGGTGGCGCTGCTGGATATCGAGGCGGCGGCGCTGGCGGATGCGATGGCGAAACTGGCGCAGCCAGACGTCACCCTGGCATTGCAATGCGACGTGGCCGATGCCGTCGCCATCACGGCTGCGATACGCGCGGTCCATGCGCATTTCGGCCGGCTGGACGCGCTGGTGAACAATGCCGGCACCGCCGTCTTCAAGCCGATGCTGGAGACGACGCCGGAGGAATGGGCGCGGGTGCTGGCGGTGAACCTCACCGGGCCGTTCCTGACGGTGCAGGCGGCGGCGCCGCTGATGGCGGAAGGCGGCGGTGGGGCGGTGGTGAACATCACCTCCATCTCCGGCCTGCGTGCCTCCACCCTGCGGGTGGCCTATGGCACCAGCAAGGCGGGCCTCGCGCATCTGACGAAGCAGCAGGCGGTGGAACTGGCATCCCTCGGCATTCGCGTGAATGCGGTGGCGCCGGGGCCGGTGGACACCGCCATGGCCAAGGCAGTGCACACGCCGGAAATCCGCCGCGACTACCACGACACCATCCCGCTCGACCGCTACGGGCTGGAGAGTGAGTTGGCCGAGGCGATCTTCTTCCTGTGCAGCGACCGCGCCAGCTACATCACCGGCCAGGTCATCGCCGTGGATGGCGGGTTCGAGGCGACGGGTATCGGATTGCCGACGCTGCGGGCGGCGCGGCGGAACATGTAGCCATCAGTCCACCACCGCCTGATAGCTCAGCACGCGCAATTCGCGCCGCAGCGGCCAGGTGGAGGAGGGCATGAGCTGGGTCAGCAGGATCACCGCCATGTCCTCCGCCGGGTCGACCCAGAAGGCAGTGCTGGCGGCGCCACCCCAGGCGCATTCGCCGGGCGTGCCGAGGATCTGCGCCCGCGCCGGGTCCAGCGTGACGGAGAAGCCGAGGCCGAAGCCGATGCCCTCCGCCGTGCTTTCCGACCAGCGCGGCTGGCCCATCGCCGCCATGTCGCCGCGCAGATGGTTCGACATCATCAGCTCGACGGACTTGCGGCCGAGATAGCGGATGCCGTCGAGCTCCCCCTTGTTCAGCAGCATGCGGCAGAAGCGCAGATAATCCGCCGCGGTGGAGACCAGCCCGCCGCCCCCCGAATGCACTTTTCGGGAGGACAGATAGCGGCTGGTGGCGGGGTCATCGATCAGCTTCAGGCTGCGGTCGCTGGCCAGCGCGTAATTCGCGGCGAAGCGCGCGCCCTGCCCCTCCCGCACATGGAAATCCGTGTCCACCATGCCGAGCGGATCGATCAGCCTTTCCTTGAGGAGGGTCGCGAAAGGCCGGCCGGAGATCACCTCCACCAGATAGCCGAGCACATCGGTGGAGACCGAGTAGTTCCACGCCGTCCCCGGCTCCGCGATCAGCGGCAGTTTTGCGAGTGCTTCCGTCACCTCGCCCAGCGAGGTTTCCGCGCTGCCATAGTCGATGCCTTGATCGCGATACATTGCATCCACGGCGGTCGCCTGCATGAAGCCGTAGGTCAGGCCCGATGTATGCGTCAGCAAATCCCGGAAGGTGATGCCGCGCATCGCCGGCACGGTATCCACCTTGCCGCGCGCACCGCCCGTGCAGACGCGCTGGTTGGCGAAGTATGGCAGGAAGCGGCTGATCGGATCGTCGAGCTGGAAGCGCCCCTCCTCATACAGCATCATGATGGCCACGCTGGTCAGCGGCTTGGTCATGGAATAGATGCGGTGGATCGTCTCCGGAGTCATCGCCTGGCCGCGCGCGAGATCGGCGAGGCCACTGCTGCCGCAATGCGCCACGTCGCCACGGCGCATCACCAGCGTGGTGGCGCCGGCGATCTTGCCATCGGCGACCAGCGCATCCCGCCAGGCATCGATACGCGCCAGCCTTGCGGTGGAAAGTCCGACCGATTCCGGATTTCCGATGCTGATGCCACCCATGGCGCGCTCTCCTGCCGTTCCGCTCACAGATAGCCCATCCGGCGATCGCGTGACGAGGCCTCCGCGTCGCGCGCCTCCAGGGGGCCGAAGCCGCCGCCGCCGCTGGTCTCCAGCCGCACCACATCGCCCTGGCGCAGCGACAGGTTGTCGGTCTTGGGCGGGATCGGCGATTCCACGCCGTCGCGGCGCAGCACCAGCGCGCCCTTCGCGGCTTCTCCGCCGCCGGCCAGGCCATAGGGCGCGTGGTCGAAGCGGTCCATATTGGCGGTGAAGAAGCAGCCGGCGCTGTCGATGCGCCATTCGCGCACCAGCCCCAGCCCGCCGCGGAACTGCCCCGGCCCGCCGCTGCCGCGCCGCAACCCGTAGCGCAGCACCGTAAGCGGCATCTGCGCCTCGATCATCTCTACGGGGATATTGGCGTTGTTGTGCATGCCGGAGGCATAGGCGTTCACGCCATCCTTCACCGGATGCGCACCTGATCCGCCGATCTCGATCTCCACCAGCACTTCCCGTGCCCCGCTTTCCTGCACTGTCTGGAAGGTGGTGACGTAGCTGTTGCCGTAATAGGCGGCGGGGATGAGGTCCGGCACCGCCTGGTGCAGAGCGCCATTCATGGCGTTCAGCAGGCGGTGCGTGACGGCAATGCGATGCGCGACCGGCGCGGGATGGCGCGCATTCACCACCAGCCCCTCGGGCGCCACCACGGTGATCGGGCGGTAGCAGCCGGCGCTCATATGCAGGGATGAATCGGCGCAGCACATCAGCGCGAACATCACCGCCGCATTGGTGCTGGCCAGCGTCGCATTGGTCGGCCCCGCCACCTGCGCGCCACAGCCCGAGAGATCGACCAGCGCCGTCTCCCCGGTGATGGTCAGCGTCACATGCAGGCGGATGCGCTCGCCGATGGCGATGCCGTCGTCGTCGAGGAAATCCTCGAATTCATAGACGCCATCGGGCATGCGGCCGATGGCGGCGCGCATGCCGGCCTCGCTCATATCCAGGATGCGCGCGCCCGCCTCCACCACCGCTTCCGCACCGAAGCGCGTGGCCAGCCGCGACAGGGCGGCGGCGCCGACTTCCAGGCTGGCGAGCTGGGAGGAGAGGTCGCCGAGCAGCAGATCCGGCTTGCGGACATTCTGGCGGATCATCGCCCAGATGCCCTCGTTGCGACGGCCCGCTTCAATGATCTTCACGGGCGGAATGCGCAGACCTTCCTGGAAGATTTCGGTCGCCTTCGCCGCATAGCTCCCCGCGACCAGCCCGCCCACATCGATGTGGTGGCACAGCGTGCCGACGAAGGCGATGCGGGCGCCGTCCTGGAAGACGGGCCGGAAGGCCAGAATGTCCGGCAGGTGCTGGCCGCCGCAATAGGGATCGTTGAAGATGACGACGTCACCCTCATGCCAATCCTCCGCCGGCACATGGTCCGCCAGCAGCGTGCGCAGCGCATGGGTCATCGAATTGAGATGGCCAGGGATGCGCGCGCTCTGCGCCAGGTTGCGCCCCTCCGCATCGAAGACGGCGGTGGAGTAGTCCAGCAGCTCGCGCACGATGGTGCTGCGGCTGGTGCGCCAGATGGTGATGTCCATCTCCGCCGCCGCCGCATTCAGCGCGTTGCGGATCACCTCGATCTCGATGGGTCCGAGCATCACACCATCCTCCGCGCGACGATGGCGCCTTCGGGGTCGAGGGAGGCCTGCCAGTGGCGGGCGATGACATGGGTGGCGAAGGCTTCCTCGATGATGGCGGGGCCTACCAGCGCCTCGCCCAGCCGCAACGCCTCCCGCCGCCAGACCGGCCAGTCGCTGGCCGTGCCACCCTGCCAGATGCGGCGCGTGCCAGGCATGGTGGCGGCATCCGCCGCCTCCGGCGCTGCCTCCGCCGGCTTGTCGAGGCGGCCGATGGCGGTGGCGCGCAGGGTGACGATCTCCACCGGATCGCCTTCCGCCGCGTAGGAGAATCGCGCACGATGCGCGCTGTGGAAGCGCGCCACCAGCGGCGCCAAAGCCGGCGCCTCCGGCCAGGGCACCAGCAGCTCAAAAGCCTGGCCGCGATAGCGCAGATCGGCGGCGATCTCGACCGCACGCCGATCCTCCGGCACCTCATCCGCCGCCAGCCGCGCCATGCCTTCGGCCCGCAGCGAGGCGACGGCCTCGGCCAGCAGCAAGGCCTGCGATTCATCGGCCGCATAGAGCCGCGACCGCGCGATGTCCTGCGCCAGGTCGGAGAACAGGATGCCATAGGCCGAGAGCGTGCCCGGCTCCCGCGGGAAGATCACCTCGGTGATGCCGAGTTCATCGGCCACTTCCGTCGCATGCAGCCCGCCCGCGCCACCGAAGGACAACAGCGAAAATTCGCGCGGATCGAGCCCCTTCTCGAACAGCGAAAGCCGCACGGCGGCGGCGAGCTGCGCATTGGTGACGCGCAGCACGCCCTCCGCCGCTTCCTCCGTCCCCAGTCCGAGCGGCGTGCCGACGCGCGCCGCCATCGCGTCCCGCGCCGCCGCCAGGTCCAGCGTCATCGCACCGCCGAGAAAGAAATCCGGATCGAAGCGGCCGAGCACCGCATTGGCGTCCGTTACCGTGGGTTCCACCCCGCCGCGCCCGTAGCAGACCGGCCCGGGCCTGGCGCCGGCGCTGCGCGGCCCGGCGGTCAGCCGTCCCGCCGCATCCACGGCGGAGATGGAGCCACCGCCGGCGCCGATGGTGCGCATTTCGACCATCGGCAGCCGCACCGGCAACCCGCCGACCTCGCCCTGCGTCACCAGCCCGATGCGATGGTCCTGCACCACGCTGACATCGAAGCTGGTGCCGCCCATGTCGACCGCAACGAGATTGGGCCGCGACAGCCGGCGCGAAAGCCGCTCCGCCGCGAGCGCGCCGCCGGAGGGGCCGGAGAGCAGCAGCCGCGCCGGCTGTTCGGCCGCGTGGCGCAGGCTGCACATGCCGCCATTCGACTGCACCAGGAAGATGCGCGGCGCAAAACCGCCCTCCCCCAGCCGCGATTCCAGCCTTTCGAGGTAGCGCCGCACCACCGGCATCAGCAGCGCGTTCAGCACCGTGGTGGACAGGCGTTCGTATTCGCGGATTTCCGGGCTGACCTCGGAGGAGAGGCTCACCGGCACGCCGGGCAGCGCCTGCGCCACGGCATCCCGCAGCGCCTGTTCATGGGCGGGATTGGCATAAGCATGCAGCAGGCCGATGGCGACCGCTTCGGGTGCCGCCGCGCGCAGCCGCGCCATCACCGCGCCGAGGCCATCCAGCTTCTGTTCCACGCTGCCATCGGCGCGCAGCCGTTCGACCACGCCGAAGCGCATGTCGCGCGCGATCAGGCAGGGGAAGGGGTCGGGCGCCAGGCCGTAGATGTCGCGGCGGACGTGCCGCGTGATCTCCAGCACATCCTCGAAGCCCGCGGTGGTCAGCAGCACGCCGCGCGCCAGCTTGCGTTCCAGCACGGCATTGGTGGCGATGGTCGTGCCATGCAGCAGCAGCCCCACCTCGGCCAGCGAGAAGCCGAAGCGCGCCGCCGCCTCCCGCACCCCGGTCAGCAGGCCCTCGGAGGGATCGGCGGGGGTGGTGGGCGTCTTCCAGGCCTGGATGCGGCCCTGGCGGGCATCGAGGATCTGCAGGTCGGTGAAGGTGCCGCCGATATCGACGGCGATGCGCACGGGCTTCGCGGCGCTCATCCGCGGGGCGATTCCATCGGCGGCGTGGTGGATTTCGGCATTCGCATTCTCCGGCTGCATCGCGATGGAACACGAGGATGGCACCCGGATGGAAGCCCCCCTGCCCGTGCTTGCCGCAGGAGGCCGGCGGCACCTATGCTTTTCCCCAGAGGGGAAACGGAATGAACGGCATGACCACGGTGCGCCAGGCGGTGCTCGACCTGTTGCGGTCGCTTGGCGTCACCACGGTCTTCGGCAATCCCGGCTCCACCGAGATGCCCTTCCTCGACCGCTTCCCGGGTGATTTCCGCTATATCCTCGGCCTGCAGGAATCCTGCGTCGTCGGCATGGCGGATGGCTATGCGCGCGCCAGCGGCCAGGCGGCCTTCGTCAACCTGCATTCGGCGGCCGGCGTCGGCCATGCGCTGGGCAATGTCTTCACCGCCCATCGCAACCAGGCGCCGCTGGTCATCACCGCCGGCCAGCAGGTGCGGGCATTGCTGCCGAACCAGCCCTTTTTGGGCGCGACGGATGCCGCGCAATTCCCGAAGCCGTACGTCAAATTCAGCATCGAGCCGGCGCGGGCGGAGGATGTGCCGGCCGCCATCGCCCAGGCGCATCGGATCGCGCTGCGCAAACCCTGCGGCCCGACCTTCGTCTCCATCCCCGCCGATGACTGGGCCCGGCCCTGCGCGCCGCTGGTGCCGCGCATCCTGTCACCCGACAGCGCCCCCGATCCGGCGCTGATCGCGGAAGCCGCGCGCGCACTCGCGGCATCGCGCCGGCCGGTGCTGGTGGCGGGGCCGGAGGTGGATCAGGAAGGCATCGGCCCAGCTTTCGTCGCCCTGGCGGAGGCGATCGGAGCCCCGGTGCTGACCAGCCCCTTCGCCAGCCGCATCGCCTTCCCCGAGGATCATCCGCTCTTCGCCGGCTTCCTGGCCGCCGCGCCGCAGGCGGTTTCCGACGCGCTGGCGCCGTTCGACTGCGTGCTGGTGGTGGGTGCGCCGGTCTTCACCTTCCACGTGGCGGGGGAGGCCACGGTCTTCGGCCGCGGCGTGCCCATCTTTCACCTGACTGCGGATGATGCCACCGCGGCCAGCGCGCCCGCCGGCACCAGTATTCTGGGGAGCCTGCGCTTTTCCGTCCCGGCCCTGACGGCGGCCTTGCCTGAGATGCAGCGCACGCCGCCGCCGCCCCGCATGGCCGCGACACCGCCTTTGCCGGCAGACCCCATCCCCGCCGCGTGGCTGCTGCACCGCCTGCATCTGGCGATTCCCAAAAATACGATCCTGGTGGAGGAGGCGCCGTCGCATCGGCCGGCGATGCAGGCGCAGATGCCGCGCAGCCGTTGGGGCAGCTTCTTCACCATGGCCAGTGGTGGGCTCGGCTACAGCCTGCCGGCGGCGGTGGGCGTGGCGCTGGCCAAGCCGGACCAGCGCGTGGTCTGCCTGATCGGCGACGGCTCCATGATGTATTCGCCGCAGGCGCTGTGGACCGCCGTGCAGCACAGGCTGCGCCTGACCACCGTCGTCATCAACAATGGCGGCTACGGCGCCATGCGCTCCATCGGCCAGGCCATGCAGGTGCGCGACATCCCCGGTATCGACCTGCCGGGCCTCGACTTCGTCCGCATCGCGGAAGGCATGGGCTGCCCCGGCCTGCGCGTCACCGACCCCGCCCGGCTCGACGCCGCCCTGCGCGAGGCCTGCCAGGCGGAGGGACCGATGCTGGTGGAGGTCGTCGTCGATGCGGCGGTCCCCACGCTCTATCACAAGGCCTGAGAAACGGGCCGGGACACCCAGGGAGAGACAACGCCCATGCCCATCCTCACCCGCCGCCTCACGCTCGCCGCCGGCGCCTGGCTCGCCACGCCGGCCCTCGCCCAGGCCTGGCCCGCGCGCCCGGTGCGCATCGTCGTGCCCTTCCCGCCCGGCGGGCTGGTGGACATGCTGGCCCGCGCCCTGGCGCCGCGCCTGTCGGAACGCTTCGGCCAGCCCTTCGTGGTGGAAAACCGGGCCGGCGCCGGTGGCAATATCGGCGCGGATGCCGTGGCCAAATCCGCGCCGGATGGGCACACGCTGCTGGCCAGCTCGCTCGGGCCGGTGGCGGTGAACCAGTACATCTACCGCGCCATGCCCTTCGACACGCAGACCGCCTTCGCGCCCATCGTGCTGCTCATCAGCACGCCCAAGGTGCTCTGCGTCGGCCCCGCGCGGCCGTGGCGGGATGTGACGGCCGTGGTCGCCGCGGCGAAGGCCGCGCCCGGCACGCTGACCGGTGGCTCCGCCGGCCCGGGCACCAGCCTGCATCTGGCGCTGGAGTTGTTCAAGCAGACCACCGGCACCGATATCCAGCACATCCCCTATCGTGGCGCGGCGCAGGCCATCACGGATCTGGTGGGCGGGCAGATCGACCTCATCATCGACAACCTGCCCAATATCCTGGGCCAGATCACCGGCAGGCAGGTGCGCGCCTTGGCGGCCGCCACGCCGCAGCGCCTGCCGCAATTGCCACAGGTGCCGACCATGGCGGAGGCCGGCATCGACTTCGTCTTCGGCACCGCCTTCGGCCTGGTCGCGCCCGCGGGCACCGATGCCGCCATCGTCCAGCGCCTGTCGGCCGCGGTGACGGAGGCGCTGCGCGATCCGGCCATCGGCGGCCGGCTGGCGCAGCAGGGGGCCATCCTCGGCGGTGGCACGCCGGCCGATTTCGCCGCGCTGATCGCGCGGGAGAAGGCGACGCTGGAACCGGTGATCCGCGCCGCCGGCATCCGTGCGGAATAGTCGCCAAGAGCTTCGAAAGAGCAGGAACAAAGTACCGATGAATCGAGCCCGCCCATGGCGACCCCTCCTCGGCCTGATGCTGGCCTTCGGCTTCGTCGTCACCGGCGCCTCGGCCGCGCAGCTCGTCATCCATGACGGCGCGCGACGGACGGAAATCGACACCGCCGCGCTGCTGGCGCGGCCGGACCGGGCGGAGGTCGCGATCGAGCGCGACCAGGCCTATGGCGGGGCCACGCGCTACCAGGCGGTGCCGCTCGCCGCGCTGCTGGAGAGCTTCCCGACGGAAGACCCCGGCGGCACCCTGGAAGCCGCAGCAACCGATGGTTTCGCCGCGCAGATCCCGCTCTCCGTGGTGCGCAGCGCGGGGCCGGATGCCGCGCGCGGCTGGCTGGCGATCGAGACGCCGGAAGCCGCCTGGCCGTCCCTGCCGGGCAAGCCTGTCAGCGCCGGGCCGTTCTATATCGTCTGGGAAAGGCCGGCGGCATCCGGCGTCTCCCCGGAATTCTGGGCCTATCAGGTGGCGGCGTTGCGCTATGTCGCCTCCCCGGCGCGGCGCTGGCCGCAGATGACGGTGGAAGCCGGCCTGCCGGCGGACCATCCGGCGCGGGTCGGGCAGGCCGCCTATACCGCGATCTGCCTGTCCTGCCATCGGATCAATGGCGCCGGTTCGGCCGATATGGGTCCCGACCTGAACCGGCCGATGAGCCCGGTGGAGTATTTCCGAATTCCGGCCCTGCGCCGCTACATCCGCGACCCGTCCAGTGTCCGCACCTGGCCTGACCAGAAGATGCCCGGCTTCACGGTGGAACAGCTCAGCGATCCGCAGCTCGACGGGCTGATCGCCTATTTCGAGCATATGGCGGCCCGCCGCCCGGCGCGTTGAACCCCAATGGGCCGGACCCGGTGGGTCCGGCCAACTGGCGAAAAGTCACTCGGCGCGGATGTTGTTGGCGCGGATGACCTCGCCCCACTTCTCCAGCTCACGCCGCATGAAGGCGCCGAATTCCGCGCGGCTGTTGCCAC
The DNA here is from genome assembly GCF_019029495.1 of Falsiroseomonas oleicola. Lineage (GTDB taxonomy): Bacteria > Pseudomonadota > Alphaproteobacteria > Acetobacterales > Acetobacteraceae > Falsiroseomonas > Falsiroseomonas oleicola. The sequence continues at coordinate 796,661 of NZ_JAERQM010000002.1, read as the reverse complement.
CCGGGATCGCGCCCTGCCCGTCCAGCTGGCGGCGCACCTGCGGGTCGTTCAGCGCGCCGGCCAGGGCCGCGTGCAGCGCCACCAGGATCGGCTCCGGCGTGCGGGCCGGCGCCACGAAGCCGTGCCAGTTGCTGGCATCGACGGCCGGCAGCCCGACCTCCCGCATCGTCGGCACATCCGGGATCCAGGACAGGCGCTCCGCCGTGCCCACCGCCAGCGCCCGCATGGTGCCGCCACGGATATGGCCGAGCAGCACGGGCAGGTCGGCGAAGCCCATCTGCACCTCATTGGTCAGGATCGCGGTGGAGAGCGCGCCGCCGGAGCGGTACGAGATATGGACGATGTCGATCCCCGCCGCCGCGCGAAGCTGTTCCGCCGCCAGATGCGGCATGCTGCCCGATCCGGTGGAGCCGAAGTTCAGCGCGCCGGGCCGTGCCTTCGCCGCCGCGATCAGCTCCTGGATCGTCTGGAAGCCGGTCGCCACCGGCACCACCAGCGGCTCGGGCACCAGCACGCCGAGGGTGAGCGGCGCCAGGTCGGTCAGGGGGTTATAGGGCGTGCCGCGATCGAGGCCCGGCGAGATGGCCAGGGCCCCGGCGCTGCCCATGCCGAAGACATAGCCATCGGGGTTCGAGCGCGCGATCACGTCCACGCCCGTCACGCCGCCGGCGCCGGCGCGGTTGTCCACGATCACCGGCTGGCCCAGCGTCGCCGAGAGCTTCGGCACCAGGATGCGCGCCACGATGTCGCTGGGGCCGCCGGCGCCGAAGGGCACGACCAGCCGGATCGGCCGGTCCGGCCAGGCGGGCTGGGCCACGGCCGGCAGAACGGTAAGTGCGCCGAGCAGGGCGCCGAGGGCGAGGCGTCGGATCATTTGGAATTTGCTCCTGGGTGGGATGAAGATCAGTCGAAATCGGGCAGGCGGTAGAAACGGGCAGCGCTGCGCCAGAACAGGTCGGCCTTGGCCTCGGCCGAGGCGCCCTGCGCCAGGCGCTTGAAGGCGTTCCAGCCGGCGGCGTAGCCGAAACCGCCCTTGTCGACGGGGAAGTTGCTCTCGAACATGCAGCGGTCGGTGCCGAAGTTTTGGATGCAGGCTTCCATCCAGGGGCGCCAGGCATCCGCAAGCTGTTCCGAGGAGGGCGCGATCTCGCCCCCCTCGAAGCCGAAGCCCGGCAGCCGCATGCCGAGCCCGCCGAGCTTGACCATCACATTCGGGCAGGTGGCGAGGTCCCGCATGTGCCGCGACCATTCGGCAAACACTTCGTCCCGCTTCCCGGCATAGCGGCCAATTCCCAGGATGCCGCCGCAATGGTCGAGGACGATCGGTGCTTCGGGAAAGGCCCTCGCCAGCGCCGTCAGCCGCGGAATCTGCGGGAAATACAGCCAGGCGTCGTAGCTGAGGCCCAGCGGCGCCAACTGCGCGAAGCCGGCGCGGAATTCGGCTGAATCCAGCATGTCCTCCGCCGGCTGATAGGCCGGGTTCAGCATCGCCGGGTCCGGGTCCCAGGTGGCGATATGGCGGATACCGCGGAAGCGGTCGCCGCCGGCGCGGATATGCGCCTCCAGCACCGGCCGCACCGCCGCGCCGGCCCGCAGGTCGGCGAAGCCGACGATGCCGGCGCAGACCCGCACATCGCCATAGCCGCCGCTGGCGCACATGGCGGCGATGCCATTGGCGAATTCCGTCTCCCCCACCGGCTGCATCTCCACCGGGCCTTCGGCGCGGTGCATGGCGCGGGCCTGGATGAAGACGGTGGCGCGCACGTCATGGCCGCTGCGGATATCGGCCAGCATGTCGTCCAGCAGATAGCGCCAGCCGGGCCGGTCCCACAGATGGTGGTGCGGATCGATGATGAGCTGGCCGGGGTCGAGGATCTCTTCCTGCCGGGCCGCCAGCCAGTCTTCCCGAACCGAAAGATAGTGCGTGCTCATGGCCAGACCGCCGCTTCGGGCTCATCGCCCAGTTCCGGCGCATGCGCCTCCGGCAGGCCGATCTCGAAGGCGTTCAGCGTCAGCGCGACCATGGAGTAGTAGCCGACCAGCGCCACCAACTCGACCATGCCGCGCTCGCCCAGCACCTGCGTGCCGTGGTCGTGCAGCGCCTGCGGCAGGCGCGCGGTTCCGACCAGGATGCGGGCCACGTCATAGACCGCGCGTTCGCGGTCATCGGCCAGCGCCGGTTCGCGGCGCGCGGCGATGGCGGCGATCACCTCCGGATCCATGCCGGCCTTCAGGCCTTCGCGCCTATGCGCCATCCATTCGTAGTGGGAGGTCCAGTGCCGCGCGGTGACCAGGATGGCGAGCTCGCTCAGCTTCGGCTCCAGCGTCGTCTGGTAGCGCAGCAGCTCGCCCAGCTTCTGGCCGCGGCGCGCCAGTTCCGGGTTGCGGATCCAGGCGAACATCGGCGCCGGTACGCGGCCGCGAACACCGGAGACGACCTCGGCGCAGACCTCCGCCTGTTCGGGCGTTCGGTCGGCTTCCGCCGGAAGTGTCAGTCGGGCCATGGTGTTTCCTCCTCAGGCCAGTTCGCGGATCGGCGTCGGATCGCCACCCAGCGCCGCCGTCACCGCCAGCGCCTCCCGCACCACCAGCGATGTGCAGAGCGCTTCCGCCGTGGCGTCGAAGCGATAGAGCGGCATGGTGATGCCGATGGAGCCGGCGAGCAGCCCGCCCGCCCCCAGCACCGGCGCGGCGATGGCGGCGACATCCTGCAACCGCTCCCCCCGGCTGATGATCGGCAGGCGCGGGCGCTGTTCCGGTGGCACGTCCAGCGCCAGCAGCGCGCGGCCATGCCCGCCGATGCCCAGCGGCTGCGCCTCCCCCACCCGCGCGAAATCGCGCACCGGATGCGGGCTTTCCAGGCGGAACAGGCAGCGGCGCCGGTCGCCGTCGCGGACGAAGAAGGTGGCGCTTTCGCCGCTTTCGGCGCGCAGCCGTTCCAGCGCCGGACGCACATGGTCGTCCAGCCGCAGGTTGCGCCGGAAGCGCTCCCCCAGCAGCAGCAGCGTGGCGCCCAGCACATAGCCGCCGGTCGGCAGCCGCTTGACGAAGCCGTGGCTTTCCAGCGTGCCGAGCAGGCGCAGCGCGGTGGTCAAATGCAGCCCGCTGCGCCGCGCGAGATCCGCCAGCGACAGCGCCCCCTCCTCCTCCCGGAACGCATCCAGCAGGGCCAAAGCGCGGTCCACCGCGCGCACATTGCCCTCCAGCCCCGCCACTTCGGAGGGGGTTTCGACAGGGCTCGCACGGCGTGGCCGGGGCGTGGCGGTGTCCTTGGGTTTCCTCATTGCCGGAAAGCCTAGCTGATGCATCCGCAGGATGGAAGTGTGTTGCACTCCGTGGAGAAGGCGGCTATCGCCGCCGCAAGATCAAAAGCCGGAGGACGCCCTGCGGACCGATCGGCCCGGCCATGCCGCCGCGAAGGCACAGGCCCCGGCGGGTGCGGTGATTCCACTGGCATGACACCTGACCTGACCACCCACGGAGGCTCTCGCATGTCCGCTCGCTTCGCCGGCAAGATCGTTCTCGTCACCGGCGCCGGTTCCGTCGGCACCGGCTGGGGCAATGGCCGCGGCATCGCCGTCGGCTTCGCGCGGGAGGGTGCGACGGTGATCGGCCTCGACCGCGACCAGGAATCGATGGTGGAAACGGCCGCCCGCGTCGCGGAGGTGGATGGCCGCTTCCAGCCGCGGCAATGCGACGTGACGAACAGCGCCGACATCGCCCGCATCGTTGCTGAGATCGTCGCCGAGCATGGCCGCATCGACATCTTGGTGAACAATGTCGGCGGTTCCGCCGCCGGCGGCCCGGTGGAGATGGCGGAGGAGGTCTGGGACGCGCAGATCGACCACAACCTGAAAAGCGTGTTCCTGACCTGCAAGCATGTGATCCCGGTGATGGAAGCCGGCGGCGGCGGCGCCATCGTCAACCTCGCCTCCACCTCCGGCATCCGCTGGACCGGCGCGGCGCAGGTGGCCTATGCGGCGTCCAAGGCCGGCGTCATCCAGTTCTCCCGCGTCGTCGCCATCCAGTATGCGACCAGGGGAATCCGCGCCAACACCGTGGTGCCGGGGCAGATGCACACGCCGATGGTGGAGGTGCGCCTGGCCGGCCAGCGCGCCGGCGGCGATGTGGATGCGATCATCAAGCAGCGCCTCGCCCGAATTCCGCTGGGCTTCGCCGGCGATGGCCGCGACACCGCCAATGCCGTGCTGTTCCTGGCCTCGGAGGAGGCGCGCTTCATCACCGGGACGGAGCTGGTGGTGGATGGCGGCATGTCCGTGCGCTGCGGCTGAAAGCCGCGAGCCACTTCACGCGCCGGACTGGATCCGCTTGAGCGGCAGCCAGGCCTGCCAGACCAGCCCCTCCGCCGGCCATTCCGCCAGCAGCCGGCCGCCGAGCTGGCGTGCCACCGTCGCCTCGACCAGGCTGCTGCCGAAGCCGCGGCGGCTGGGCGGGGTCGGCGCCGCCGGCCCGCCAAGTTCCCGCCAGCACAGGTGAAGCGCCGGACCGGCAGGCTCCTCCACCACCTCCCAGACCACCTCCACCACCCCCCCGGGCTGCGACAGTGCGCCATACTTCGCGGCGTTGGTCGCCAGCTCATGGAAGGCCATGGACAGCGCCTGCACCGCCGCCGGGGTCAGGGACAGGCGCGGGCCGTTGCAGCGCGCCCATGGCCCGCTCGCACCCTGGAACGGCGTCAGCTCGCCCTCCAGCACCGATTGCAGCTCCGCCCCGGCCCAATGCCCCTGGGCCAGCAGCGTATGCGCCCGCGCCAGCGCCATGACACGGCCCTCGATCGCCTCGACGAAGCGGGCCGGGTCGTCGCGCGGGGTCAGCCGCAGGGCGGCCTGCACCACGGCCAGCGCGTTCTTGGCACGGTGGTCCACCTCCCGCGCCAGCAGCGCCTGGCGATCCTCCGCCTCTCGCCGCGCCGTCACATCCTGCGCCGTGCCGATCAGGCGCAGCGCCTCGCCGGTGGCGGGCTGGCGCTCCGCGGCGCGGGCGTAGCATTCCACCCAGCGCCACTGCCCGTCCGGCCGGTGGAAGCGGTAGGTCATCTTGGAGCGTTCGCTCTTGCCTCGGCGCACACCCTCCAACGCCTCTGCCAAGCCTGCCCGATCGTCCGGATGCACATGGTCCTGCCAGGCGGGATAGGGGCCGAAGGCGCCCTCCTTCTCGATGCCGAAGATCTCCAGCATGCGCGCATCGCGGATGGCGATGCCGTAGCGCAGATCCACCTCCCAGGTCCCCAGCTCCGCCGCCTCCAGCGCCAGGCGCTGGCGCTGCGCGCCATCCCGCAGCGCGCGCTCCGCCGCCGTCACGGATTGCCGCAGCCGTTCGAATTCCCGCACGGGTGCCGGCGGAACTTCGCCAGCACTCATCTGGCCTGCCCCGGTTGCCACCGCTTCCGCCCGCGCCACCAGCGCCTCCACCGGCGCCAGCAGGCGGCGCGACAGCGCCGTGGCCAGCAACAGGCCGATGGTCAGTGCCAGCGCGCCGCCCCCGGCCAGCGCCAGCAGCGTGGCGCGGCGGGCGGACTCGAAGGCCGTCTCCGGCTCGTTCACCCAGACCATCCAGCCCGGCGCCAGCATCAGGCGGTGGAATGCGGTGCGGATGGGCGTGCCATCGGCCAGGCTGCGGCCGCGCAGGATGCCGCCCTGGCCAAGCTCCCCATCGTCCGCCCGAGGCGGGCGCCGCTGGCCGACCAGGCGCGCCGGGTCGCGCGAATGGGCAAGGATGGTCCCGCCGGCATCGGTCAGCGCGGCAGCGCTGGGCCCGCCCTCCATCGGCCCCGCCAGCAGCGCCGAGAGCCGCGCCGGCACCAGCGGCATGCCGGCGACGCGCCAGACCTCCCCGCCGCGCAGGATGGGAACCAGGACCAGCGCCACGGCCTGCCCGGAGACCCGCCCGACCGCCAGGTCGGTGACCTGTGGCTGACCGGTGGCGAAGACCCGCTGCACCCAGGGCCCGCCACCGGAACCCAGGCCCTGGCCCGGGCCGGGCAGCGGCGTGCCGGCGGCGACCGAGGTGTTGAGCACCGGACGCCCGTCACGCTCGAACACCACCACCCAGCCGTCGAAGGCCTCGCCGGTCTTGCGGGCGAGATCCTCGAAGCCGGGCGCGCCCGCATCCTCCAGCCCTGGCGAGGCCGCCAGCACGGTCAGGGCGGCCAGGCGGCCCGCGATATGGCTGTTGATGGTGGCGGCCAGGGCCTGGGCGGTATCGATCAGCCGGGACTGGTTGGCCGCGTCGCGCCCGCGCAGGGCTTCCCAGGACACCACCGCCCCGAAGGCGAGCGCCGGCAGCAGCACCGCCAGGACCAGCGCGACCAGATGCAGGCGCAGGCCCGGCAATCGCCGCGGCCGAATCCCCCGCATGTCCTTTGGCAAAGGTTGGTCCTCGACCTTCTGGGGCTCGATCTGCATCGAAACCCTATATCAGGGGTTGCGCCGCGCCGCGCCCATGCACGTTTCGGAATGTTCACCATGCAGGGGCCGATGAGGGAATTTGCCCAGGCCGGGGGTCGGCGACAGTGACATCCGCGTGAGGCCTGGCGCCTCACCCCCGTCATGGCCCGATGCGGCACCCCTTCGGATCGAAATACGGCGCGGCGAGGTCCCGCAGCGCCAGCGCATCCTCCGCCAGGCAGATGTCCTGCGCGGCATTGCCGAGCGACTTGAACACCGTGACCTCCCCGGCATCGCGGCGACCCCGCAGCCGCCCTTCCAGCGCCGCGCCGATCTCGCCCAGCACCCGCGCGCGGTCCAGCGCCCCGCTGGCCAATGGCTGCACCAGGTCGCCGGCACGCGCGAGGCAGGCGGCCTCGCTGTCGCACCAGAACAGGCCGCACCGGGCGAGGTCGTCATCCGCCTCCCGCGTCTCCGGCCGGAAGGCGCCACCGAGATTGACATGGGTGCCGGGCCGCAGCGCCGCGCCGGGGAAGACCGGGATATCCGAGCTGGTCACGGTGGTGACGATATCGGCCTGCGCCACCATCGCCGGATCGGCCACGGCCTCCGCCTCCAGCCCCTCGGCCCGCAACGCGGCGGCCAGCGCCGCCGCCCGCGTCGGCGTGCGGCCGATGATGAGGGTGCGGATGATGGGCCGCACCCGCGCCACCAGCCGCGCGCAGGGTCCCGCCAGGCGGCCGGCGCCGAACACCACATGGGTGGCGGCCTCCGGCCGCGCCAGCAGCCGGGTCGCCGCGGCGATACCGCCCGCGGTGCGCCAGTCGGTGAGGAAATCCGCCGAGAGCAGGCCGAGCGGCGCCAGGCTTTCGCTGTCGAACAGCAGGATCATGGCGGTGCTGGCGGCGCCCCGCGTGGCGATCACCTTCAGGCCGAAGACGCGGCCGGGCAGGTAGCCCGGCATGGCGAAGACCACGCCCGCGCCGTCCGGCCGCGCGATCTCCGACCGCACCGGCACCAGGATCTCGCCGCGCGACAGGGCGATGAAGGCGCGGCTGCTGCTCTCCACCGCCAGTTCCGGCGTCAGGACGCGCTTCAGCTCGGCTTCCGACAGCAGGCGCATCAATGCGCCGCCAGCAGGCGGCCGAGGCCTGGCAGGCGCGTCGCATTGCCGGCGAGCCGCAGCGCCTGCCAGAGCAGCACGCTGTTGGAGGTGAGCACCGGGATACCCAGCTCCGCCTCCAGCGCCGCGATGCTGGCGAAGCTGGGCAGGTCGGTGGCCAGCAGCACCACCGCCTCCGCCCCCTCCCGCGCCAGGCCGTGCACGAAGTCCCGCAGCCGGTCGGGCTGCACCTCCGGCACCTCCCGCATCGCCAGGATATCCAGCGTGGCGTGGCCGGTCAGGCCAAGGCCCTGGGCCTCGAAGAAGGGCGGCGCCAAGGCGTGGATCGCCGCCGGATAGGGCGTGCCGAGGGCGATGCGCCGCGCGCCCAGCGCCGTCAGCGCCGCCTCCATCGCGGTCCAGGCGGAGGCGCAGGGGGTGCCGGTGATGGCGCGCACCGCGGTGGTGCGATGCATGTTCCAGCCCGGTTCCATGATGAAGGTGGTGACCATGTCGGCCAGCAGGATCACATCCACGCCGGTCGCGGCGAGTTCCGCCACGGCGCGGTCCATGTCGCCTTCCATGCGCCGCACGGCCTCCGCCGTCAGGTCGCCGCGCGCCAGGATTCGCGTGGCGTAGAGGGCGGTGCCGGGCGGCAGGACGGACCAGAACTCCGGCTCGATGACCGAGTTGTTCGCCGGCACGACCAGTCCGATGCGCCCTGCGGGGCCGAATTGCGGGGGGGTGGGCATCGGGCGCGGCGGGCCTCATACTGGATCCAGAAATCCACTAGAGGCGGTCACCCGCGGAGCGTCAAGCTGGGCGCACCGCATGCCGGAAGGACGCAGCATGCCGAGTGAATCCGCCCAGGAGCTGTGCCTGGGCTATCTGCGGGAGGAGATCCTCTCCGGCCGCCTGCCCCCCGGCAGCCGCATCCGCCCCGAACAGGTCGCCACCCATCTCGGCCTCAGCCGCATGCCGGTGCGGGAGGCGCTGCATCAGTTGGATGCGGAAGGGCTGGTGACGCTGCGCCCCAATCGCGGCGCCCTGGTGACGGAGCTGAATCGCCGCGACCTGATGGAGATCTTCGAGATGCGCGCTTTGCTGGAGGGCCTCTGCGCCCGCCACGCCGCGCGCCTGGCGACGCCCGCGGATATCGAGGAGCTGGATGCGGAGGCCCAGGCCATGCGCCGCGTGGCGCGCGACCCGGCCCGTTGGGTGGAGCGGCATGAGGCCTTCCACGACCGGCTCTGCCTGCTCGGCGACCGCCCCCGCGCGGCCGCGGAGGCGCGGCGGCTGCGGCTGCTGGTGCGGCCCCTGCTGCGCGGCTTTGCGGCGGTGGAGCGCGACCCCGAGACCCTCGGTCATGAGCATGAGGTGATCGTCGACGCACTGCGGGACGGCGATGCGCGGCGGGCGGAGAAGCTGGCGGTGCTGCATGTGAACGCCAATGCCCATGCCCTGCTCGGCCTGATCCCCGCCCCCGTCCGCTGATGTTCGACAGGCTGATCCTGGGCGGCCGCATCGCCACCGTCACCGGGCTGGTCGAGGCCGGGCTGGCGCTGCGCGATGGGAGGGTCGCGGCCTGGCTGGCGCCCGGGGAGGCGGCGGATGCGGCGGAAGTGATCCGGGCCGAGGGGCTGGTGCTGCTGCCCGGGCTGGTCGACGCCCATGTGCATTTCCGCGACCCCGGCCTGACCCATAAGGAGGATTTTTCCAGTGGCAGCGCCGCGGCCGCGCTGGGGGGTGTGACCACGGCGCTGGTGATGCCGACCGACGTGCCGGCGACGCTGACCGGCGATGAGCTGCGCGCCAAGGCAGCGCTGGTGCCGGGGCGGTCCTGGATCGATATCGGCCTGCAGGGCGCGGCGGTGGCGCCGGGCGAGGTCGCCGGCCTCGCCGCGGCCGGCGCCGTTTCCATCGAGGTGTTTCTCGGCGACATCGCGCCGCATCTGAAGCTGCGCGACGATGCGGCGCTGGCCGGCATCCTGGCCGAGACGGCCGCCGCTGGCCTGACCCTCGGCGTCAGCCCGGCGGATGACGCGGTGATCGGCCCGGCCGAGGCGGCGGCCCGGCGATCGGGCGGCGACCCCCTCGCCTTCTACCGGTCCCGCCCGCCGGAGAGCGAGGCGCGCGGCACCGCGCGGGCGGTGGCCATGGATGGCGGCGCGCTGCATCTGCGCCAGATCTCCTGCCGCGATTCGCTGGCCCTGCTGCGCGCCGCCCGCCTCGCCGGCCGTGACGTCACCGCCGAGACCACACCGCACTACCTGCTGCTGGAGGAGGAGGAAATCCGCCGCCAGGGGCCCTTCGCAAAAATCCTGCCGCCGCTGCGGCAGGCGGCGGATCGCGTGGCGCTGTGGCAGGCCGTGCGGGAGGGCAGCCTGGACATGGTGGCGACCGACCATGCGCCGCATACCGAGGCCGAGAAGATGGCGGATATCTGGACGGCGCCGGGCGGCTTCCCCGGCGTGCAGACCCTGCTGCCGCTGATGCTGCAGGCGGTGACGGAAGGCGCGATCGGCTGGGGCGACCTGGTGCGGCTGTGCTGCGCGGCGCCGGCCCGGCGCTTCGGCCTGGCGCCGCGCAAGGGGTCCCTCTCGGTCGGCGCCGATGCCGATCTCGTGCTGGTGGACCCGGCGCGGGCCGGCGAGATCCGCGACGCCGACCAGGCCAGCCGCGCCGGCCGCACCCCCTTCGCGGGCCGCGCCATCACCGGCTGGCCCGTCGCCACCTTCCTGCGCGGCGCCTGCATCATGCGCGACGGCCATCTTCAGGGCAGGCCGCTCGGCCAGGTGCTGGCGCCGGGTTGAACAGGGCGGCGCAGACAGGGCTTGCCGCCCTACGCAGCGATCCCAAGATGACCGGCGGTTCATGAGGGAGGATGCGATGCGCCGCCGCGACCTGCTGACCCTGGCCGGAGCCACCCTGGCCGCCCCCGCCTTGCTACAGACCCGCCCCGCCGAGGCCAGCACGCCCGTGCCACCTGGCTATCGCGTGACCTGGTTCGACGCCAAGGCCCCCGGCGTGACGGAGCGCGTCGGCTCCCGCGACATCACCGCCGTGGGGGATGGCAGCTTCTGGTTCTGCGGCCAGCGCAACGGCACGCTGAACCGGCTGGACCCGCGCAGCGGCGCGATCCGGGAGGTGAAGCTGGGCCCCGGCGCGCGGCCGCATGGCGTCATCACCGGCCCGGATGGCGCCGCCTGGGTGACGGAGGGTGGGCAGAATGCCATCGCCCGCGTCGATCCGGCGGATCATCGCGTCCAGCTCTGGAAGCTTCCGGAGCGTTTCGCCAATGGCAACCTGAACACCGGCGTCTTCGACAGCCACGGCACCTATTGGTTCACCGGCCAGAACGGCATCTATGGCCGCTTCCAGCCCGCCAGCGAGAAGCTTGATGTGTGGGAGGCGCCGCGCGGCCGCGGCCCCTATGGCATCACCCGCACGCCGCAGGGCACCATCTGGTACGTCTCGCTCGCCGGCAACCACCTGGCGCAGATCGAGGATCTGGAGACCGCGCGGGTCCGAATCGTCGAGCCGCCGACCCCCAACCAGGGCGCCCGCCGGGTCTGGACCGACAGCCAGGGGCGGCTGTGGATCAGCGAATGGAACAGCGGCAATGTCTCCATGCACGATCCGCGCGACGGGTCCTGGCGCGCCTGGCGCCTGCCGGGGGAAAGGCCGCGCGCCTATTCGGTCTATGTCGACCCCTCCGACAAGGTCTGGCTGACCGACTTCCCGGCCAATGCCATCGTCCGCTTCGATCCGGCGACCGAGACCTTCCTGTCCTTCCCCTCCGACCGGCCCGGCGCCAATGTCCGCCAGATGGACGGCGTGGCGGGCGCGGCCTGGGGCGGCGAAAGCGGCACGGACCGAATCGTCCGGATCGAATACGGGCTTTGATGAGGGTGATGGCGCTGGCGCTGGCGCTCACAGGGCCGGCACTGGCGCAGGATGGGCGCGTGGTGTTCGAGAACCACTGCGCCTCCTGCCACGCCGTGGAACGCGGGGCGGAGGCCGGGCCAGGGCCGAACCTCGCCGGCGTGGTGGGGCGGCGCATCGGCGGCGACCGCGCCTTCGGCTACTCGCCGGCGCTGGAACAGGCGGGGCGGAACTGGGACCGCGCCCTGCTGCTGCGCTTCCTGGCCGATCCGGAGGAGGTCTTCCCCGGCACCTGGATGGGCGCCAACAACCTGCCCGAGGCGGCGGATCGCGCCGCGGTGGCGGATTTCCTTCAGTCGGTCAGGTAGCGCGCCGTCAGATGCGCGGTGAAGTCCGCCGGGTCCAGCGGCTTGCCGGTGGCGGCGCGCAGAAGGTCCTGGAAGCCGAGCCGGGCGCCCTGGCTGTGCACCTTCTCCCCCAGCCAGCGCATCATCGGCGCCATGTCGCCACGGGCGAGCTGCGCGTCCAGATCCGGCTCGGCCCGCCGTAGCGCCGCCATCAACTGGGCGGCGGCCATGGCGCCGAGTGTATAGCTGGGGAAGTAGCCGAAGGCGCCGTCATGCCAGTGGATGTCCTGCAGGCAACCCAGCGCGTCGTTCGGCGGGGTGATGCCGAGCGCCCGGGACAGGCCGGAATTCCAGGCCTCCGGCAGGTCGGCGACCTGAAGGCTGCCCTCGATCAGCGCCCGTTCCAGCTTGAAGCGCAGGATGACATGGGCGGGATAGGTCATTTCATCGGCGTCGACGCGAATGAACCCCCGCTCCACCCGCCGCCAGAGTTTTCCGAGATTCGCGGCCGCATAGGGCGCCGGGTCGCCGCCGGCCAGGGCGTGCAAGCGGGTGCCCAGGAACCCCAAAAAGGCGTCGGAGCGGCAGGCCTGCATCTCGACGATCAGGGATTGCGATTCATGCGCCGCCATCCCCGCCGCCTCGCCCACCGGCTGGCGGGCGAAGGCCTCCGGCAGGCCGCGCTCATACATCGCGTGGCCGGTCTCATGCAGCACGCCGAGCAGCGCCTTGGCGACGTTGGATTCGTCATAGAAGGTGGTGATGCGGACATCGGTGGGCGTGCCGCCGCAGAAGGGATGCAGGCTTTCATCCAGCCGCGCATGGGCGAAATCGAGCCCCACCACCTGCGCCATCGCGCGGCACAGCTCCCGCTGCGCCGCCACCGGGAAGGGTCCCGGCAGGGGCAGCGCCGGGCCGCGTCGGGCCTGGATCGCCTCCGCCTTCGGCAGCGCCCCGGCCAGCCAGGATTCATAGGCGGCAAAGACCGGCTCGACATCGGCGGCGGTGACGCCGCGCTGGTAGCCATCCATCAGCGCGTCATAGGGGGTCATGCCCAGCGCCTCGCCCAGCGCCTGGGCGACCTCCCGCTGCAGCTTCACCACCTCGGTCAAGGCGGGACGGACCAGGGCGAAATCGGCGGCGGCCTTGGCCTGGCGCCAGAGCTTCTCGCAGGCCGAATTCGCCCGCTCCACCGCCTCCACCAGATCGGTGGGCAGCGCGGTGGCGCGGCGGTGGTCGTGGCGCATCAGCTCCAGATTGGCCTGGTCCCAGGGGCCCTCGGCCACCGCCTCGGCCAGGTCGAGCGACACATCCTGTGCCACCAGCAGGTCATGCCGCAGCCCGGCCAGGGCCGCCAGTTGTTCGCCCCTCGCCGCGCCGCCCCCCGGCGGCATCATGGCGCTGGCATCCCAATGCAGCATCCCGGCGGCCTCCCCCAGGGCGCCGATGCGGGCGAAGCGGGCGGTCAGCCGGCGATAGGCGGTCATGCGGGATCCTTCAGGCGGCGACGGGCCCAGACGGCGAAGACGCCGAGCAGGGACAGCGCCAGCCCATACCAGGTGATGGCGTAGCCAAGATGGCTGTTGGTCGGACGCGGCAGGGTCCGCGCCGGGTCCGGCAGGCCATTGGCGGCGCCCAGCACCACCAGCCCGAAGGGCGCCACCTGTTCCAGCCCGAGCGCCGCGCCGATGTCCACCGGCACGAAGCTGTAGAAGCGGCGGCCGGCGGTGTCGTTCTGCGCCGCGAAGGGGCCGACCGTCTCGCCGGGGCGGATATACCCTTCCAGCGTCACCATGCCTTCGGGGCGGTGGACCGGCAGGGCGCTTTCCAGCGGCACCCAGCCGCGATCCACCAGCAGGGCCGGCGCGCCGTCGCGCAGCAGCGGCACCAACAGATGCGAACCGAGCACCGGCCCGCGCACCTCCAGCCCCAGCAGCGCTTCCCGCCCATGGTCGAGGCGGCCGGTGACGGCGACCTTGCTGTAGGGCGGCGGATCGGCGGTCAGGGGGATGGCGGGGCCGGCCTCGGCGGCGGCGATATCGGCCAGAAGCTGCGTCTTCCAGTGCAGCCGCTGCCACTGCCATGTGCCGAGCGACAGCAGGATGGCCAGCACCGGCAGCACCAGCAGCAGCGGCAGGACAAGGCGCCGCATGCTCAGCCCCGGCGCTGCCGCCAGGTCAGCGCGATCAGCGCCGCCTTGGCAAATCGCATGGTCAGGATGGAGGCGGGGATCAGCAAGGCGGGCCAGAGCAGGGCATGCACCCAAAGTGGGGGCTCAAGCCGGAATTCCACCAGGAAGGCGCCGATCATGGTCAGCGCGCCGAGCACGAAGATGCCGAGCACCGCCGGCCCATCACCCGAATCCTGGGCCGAGAGGTCCAGCCCGCATTCGCCGCAGGCCGGCACGACATTCAGAAGACCGGCGAAAAGCCGGCCCTGACCGCAGCGCGGGCAACGCCCGAGTCCCGCAGCCCGCCAGAACGGCGCGACCCCGCCCGCAGCCGCGGACGGGGTCGGTTCCAATGACATCAGGCGAGCGATCAGTGCGGCATGATCTCGCCGGCGCCCCACCAATAGACGGTCACGAACAGGAACAGCCAGACCACGTCGACGAAGTGCCAGTACCAGGCCGCCGCCTCGAAGCCGAAATGCTTCTCCGGCGTGAACTGGCCGCGCAGGGCGCGGATCAGGCAGACCGCCAGGAAGATGGTGCCGACGATCACGTGGAAGCCGTGGAAGCCCGTGGCGAGGAAGAAGACGGAGGGATAGACGCCGCCGGTGAAGGCGAAGGGCGCCTCCATGTATTCGACGACCTGGAAGAAGGTGAAGAACAGGCCGAGGAACACCGTCAGCGCCAGGCCGGTGATCAGGCTCTTCCGGTCATTCACCAGCAGCGCGTGATGCGCCCAGGTCACCGTGCAGCCGGACAGCAGCAGGATCATGGTGTTGAGCAGCGGCAGGCCGAAGGGGTCGAAGGTCAGCGTGCCGGCGGGCGGCCAGACCGCGGTGGCGGCGACGCTGCCGGAGACATGGTCCGGAAACAGGGCGAAGTGGAAGAAGGCCCAGAAGAAGGCGACGAAGAACATCACCTCCGAGGCGATGAACAGGATCATGCCATAGCGCAGGCCGAGGCGGACCACCGACGAATGCAGGCCGGCGGTGTTGCTCTCCTTCAGGATGTCGCGCCACCAGAAGAACATGGTGGCCAGCACGCCCAACAGGCCGATGCCCAGCGCCCAGTAGCTGTTGTAATGCGCCACCATGACGATGCCGAGCATCATCACGCCGGCGGCCAGCGCGCCGGCCAGCGGCCAGGGGGACGGGTCCACCAGGTGGTAGGGGTGCTTGTAGGTCGGGTGGCCGGAGTCGCTTGCCATGGTCGTCCTGGTATCCGTTCGGTCTGCCCGCATCCTGGCGGCTGCGTGCCAATCAATCCTCAAACCCCTCGGCTTTTCAAGCCGGGAGGATCAAGGGGTGGAGGTGTTCCTGCGTCCCACATGCGCGCCGGCATTGGCCAGCGCACCGCTGCGCTCCGCGTCGGCCAGGCTGCGGAAGAAGGTGTAGCTGACGGTGATGGTCCGGATGTCGCGCGTATTCGGGTCCTGCGCGATGGCCGGGTCGATCCAGAAGGCCAGCGGCATGTCCACGCGCTGGCCCGCCGTCAACGTCTGCTCCTCGAAGCAGAAGCAGGCGGTCTTGTGGAAATACTTGCCGACCACTTCCGGCGTCACATTGTAGGTCGAGATGCCGGTGGAGGGGCCCTCGCCAGTGCTGACGGCGTTGTAGAAGGCCACCCCCTCCTCCCCCACCCGCAGGCGGAGCGAGGGTGCCGCCGGCTCGAACCGCCAGGGCAGGTTGGGCTGGGTATTGGCGTTGAAGCGGATGGTCATCACCTGCTCCCCGGCGCCGGGCGCCGCGGCGCCACCGATCATCGGCGTGCCGTTGAAGCCGGTGACGCGGCAGAACAGGTCATAGAGCGGCACCGCCGCGAAGCTGACGCCGACCATGCCGGCCACGCCCGAGAAGGCGGCGATGGCGGTGCGGCGGTTGCGGCGGGCCAGGATGGCCTTGCGGTCCTCAACCATCTCAGCCCCCCATCAGCCGGACGGTGGCGATGAAGTAGAACAGCACGACAAGCCCGATCAGCGCCGCCAGCAGCGCCCAGTTGCGGCCACGGCGCCGCTTCTCGAAGGCGAGCTTCTCCGCGGGCGTCATCCGAGCACCAGACGGTCGATGGCGAGCGCGCCGAACAGGATGAACAGATACATCAGGGAGAAGGCGAAGGTGCGCCGCGCCGCCACATCCTGCACCAGGCTGCGGCCGGTTTCGTCCTGCGCTTCCCGCCAGGTGCGGATGGCGTGGTACAGGAAGCCACCGCCCAGCGCCGCGGCCACCGCCGCATAGGCCGGGCCGGCAAAGCCGACGAACCAGGGCGAGAGGCTCGCGATGGCGAGCACCACCGTGTAGATCAGGATCTGCTTGCGCGTCTCCCGCGCGCCTTCCACCACCGGCAGCATGGGCACGCCGGCGCGGGCATAGTCGCCATGCGCCCAGAGCGACAGCGCCCAGAAATGCGGCGGCGTCCAGGCGAAGACGATGGTGAACATCAGCCAGGGCACCAGCGTGACATCGCCGGTCACGGCGGCCCAGCCGATGATCGGCGGGAAGGCGCCGGCGGCACCGCCGATGACGATGTTCTGGCTGGTCCGGCGCTTCAGCCAGGCGGTGTAGACGACGACGTAGAACAGGATGGAAAAGGCCAGCCAGCCCGCCGCCACCCAGTTGGTCGCCAGCCCCATGATGGCGACGGAGGCCACGGCCAGCACCACGCCGAAGCCCAGCGCGCCATTCGGCGCGATGCGCCCGGCCGGGATCGGCCGGCGCTGGGTGCGGCGCATCAGCGCATCGATATCGCGGTCGTACCACATGTTCAGCGCACCGGCGGCCCCGGCGCCGATGGTGATGCAGAGCACCGCCGTCAGCCCCAGCACCGGGTGGATATGACCCGGCGCCACCAGCAGCCCGATCAGCCCGGTGAAGACCACAAGGGTCAGCACCCGCGGCTTGAGCAGCGCCACCCAGTCCCGGACCTCCGACAGATCACTGTCATCGGAGGCGACGTTGGTGGCGGCAGGGGCGATCGTGCTGCTCATTTAATCTTACCGGACCCTCGGAAGTTCGTCGAAGGAGTGGAAGGGCGGCGGGCTGCTGACCTGCCATTCCAGCGTCGTCGCACCCTCACCCCACGGGTTCGCCGCCACCTTCGCGCCGCGCGTGAAGGTCACGAACAGCACGTAGAAGAACATCAGGAAGGCGGCGACCGAGATGTAGGAGCCGATGGAGACCACCAGGTTCCAGCCCGCAAAAGCGTCCGGATAGTCCGGGTAGCGGCGCGGCATGCCCTGGTTGCCCAGGAAGTGCATCGGGAAGAAGGTCAGGTTCACGCCGACGAAGGTGAGCCAGAAATGGATCTTGCCCAGCATCTCCGGATACTGGCGGCCGGACATCTTGCCGAGCCAGTAGTAGATTCCGCAGTAGATGCCGAACACTGCGCCGAGCGACAGCACGTAGTGGAAGTGCGCCACCACATAATAAGTGTTGTGCAGGATCTGCGTCAGGCCGGCATTGGCCAGCACCACGCCGGTCACGCCACCCATGGTGAACAGGAAGATGAAGCCGATGGCGAACAGCATCGGCGTGTCGAACTTCAGCGACCCGCCCCACATGGTGGCGATCCATGAGAAGATCTTGATGCCGGTCGGCACGGCGATGACCATCGTCGCCGCCATGAAGTAGGCGCGCGTGTCGACGTCGATGCCCGACTGGAACATGTGGTGCGCCCAGACGATGAAGCCCACCACGCCGATCGCGACCATGGCATAGGCCATGCCGAGATAACCGAAGATCGGCTTGCGGCTGAAGGTGGACACGACGTGGGAGACGATGCCGAAGGCCGGCAGGATCATGATGTAGACTTCGGGGTGGCCGAAGAACCAGAACAGGTGCTGGAACAGCACCGGGTCGCCGCCGCCGGCCGGGTCGAAGAAGGCCGTGCCGAAGTTGCGGTCGGTGATGAGCATGGTGATCGCGCCCGCCAGCACCGGCACCGCCAGCAGCAGCAGGAAGGCGGTGACCAGCATCGACCACACGAACAGCGGCATCTTGTGCAGGGTCATGCCCGGCGCGCGCATGTTGAAGATGGTGGTGATGAAGTTCGCCGCGCCGAGGATGGAGGAGGCGCCGGCCAGATGCAGGCCGAACAGCGCCAGGTCCATCGCCGGGCCGGTCTGGTAGGTGTCATCCGACAGCGGCGGATAGATGGTCCAGCCCGCGCCCGCGCCGCCGCCGATGAACAGCGAGGCGCCGAGCAGCAGGAAGGCCGGCACCAGCAGCCAGAAGCTGATGTTGTTCATGCGCGGGAAGGCCATGTCCGGCGCACCGATCATCAGCGGCACGAACCAGTTGCCGAAGCCACCGATCAGCGCCGGCATGATGACGAAGAACACCATGATGAGGCCATGGGCCGAGACATAGGCATTCCACATCTGGCCATCGGCGAAGATCTGCATCCCCGGCTCTTGCAGCTCTATGCGCATGAGCAGGGACAGGCCGATGCCGACAATCGCCGCGATCAGCGAGAAGCCGATGTAGAGGGTGCCGATGTCCTTGTGATTGGTGGAGAACAGCCACCGGTTCACGAAGTTCGGCTTGTGGTCGTGATGGTCGTGGCCATCGTCGTGGGGCGCGTGGGTCGCGGTCGCCATCGGGGTGTATCCGCTTCTGGTGTTGGCTTCAGACCCGCCTTAGCGGCGGGCCTGGGCGACGATCATCTGGGTCTGCGCCGCATCGGCGCCAGGGGCGGCGGTGGCATCAGGCGCGGCGGCCAAAGCGCGCGGCGCGCCCGGCGGCAGGCCCTGGGCGAAGCGCGTGCGCGCCTCGGCGGCCCAGGCGTCGAATTCCGCCTGCGGCACGGCGCGCACCACGATCGGCATGAACCAGTGGTTCACACCGCAGATCTGGTTGCACTGGCCGTAGAAGGTGCCCGGGCGGTCGGCCCGCATCCAGGTCTCCAGCGTCCGGCCGGGAATGGAATAACGCTGCACGCCCAGCGACGGGATGAAGAAGGAATGGATCACATCCTGACCGGTGCTGAGGATGCGGATATTGGCGCCCACCGGAATCACCAGGGGATTGTCAACTTCAAGGTTGCGCATCTGGCCGGCCGCCAGATCGGCGTCCTGCACCGGGTAGCTGTCGAAGGTGAAGTTGCCGTTGTCCGGGTAGCCGTAGTGCCAGTACCACTGGCGGCCCTGCACATTGATGGTCAGGTCCGCATCCACCGTCCGGTCCTGGTAGTAGATCAGGCGGAAGGACGGGATGGCGATGACCACCAGGATCAGCACGGGCACCACCGTCCAGGCGATTTCCAGCACGGTGTTGTGGCTGGTGCGGGACGGGTTCGGATTGGCATCGGCGCGGAACTTCCAGACCACATAGGCCAGCAGAAGCGCCACGAAGATCGTGATGACCACGATGATCCAGAAGACCAGCGTGTTGAAGGACGAGATCGCGTCCTTGATCGGCCCGCCGGATTGCTGAAGGCCCATGCCCCAGGCCACAGGTGCGCCGACCATGCCGGCATCCTGCGCCAAGGCCACACCCGGCGCGCCCAAAGCGGCTACCGCCGCCAGCAGCGCCCACATTGCCAGGCCGGAAAGCCGGCCCGTCATTTCCCGAAACGCACCGATCACGTGCCGCATCCTGTCATCCCGTCAGCGCACCGCGTCGCACGCCGAAACTGCAGCCGACCAGGGGGCGGCCCGCCCGCCCCAGGTCCCAATCGCGCCTCTTCCACCGCCGCCGCGGCAGGTCGCGTTGCGGGCGGACCATAGTGGTGCCTCCCGCGCCGCACAAGGGACGCGCTTGGCCTTCCACAATCGCGCCCGGCACCGAGGCCGGGCATCTGCACCATTGGGAAGGTTAAGAAATTTGCCCACAAGACGGGCGAAGCGGCCTCGCGCCGTACCCGCGGATGCGGCGCCCCGGCGCTCTATCCATACACCACCGCGGGGCGGCGACCCAAGCCCTGATGCCCAGCTCAGGCGGCGATGGCCAGGTCGGCCTTGGGCTGGTTGCGCACGCGCACCAGGGTGAACAGCCCGGCCGGCTGGCAGGGCTCGATTGCCTCCACCTGCACCATCGCCGGGTCCAGCAGGTCGCGCAGCGCGAAATCCGGATGCCAGCCGAGCAGGCGGGACAGCGGCGCCATGGCGCGTTCCACCCACCAGCGCGGCCCATCCTCCGCCGCGAAATGGTTCACGAAGAGCAGGTGCCCACCCGGCCGCACCACGCGCGACATCTCGGTGAACAGGCGCTTGGCGTCCGGCACCACGCTGGCGGTGAACATCGCCACCGCGATGTCGAAGGCGCCATCGGCGAAGGCCATGTGCTCGGCATCCATCTCGGCGAGGCCGATGACCTGGCCGAGTCGCTCCGCCTTCACCCGCTCCGCCGCCTTCTCCAGCATCTCCCGCGACAGGTCGATGCCGACCACGCGCTTGTCGCCACGGTAGCGCGGCAAAGCGAGGCCGGTGCCCACCCCCACCTCCAGCACCCTTGTGCCGGGCAGGCGATTCACCTCCGCCACCGCGCGTTTGCGGCCGAAGGCGGAGACGCCGCCGAAGACCGCGTCATAGACCCCGGCCCAGCGCCGGTAGGCGTCGCGAACGCCAGCGGCGTCGAGCGCCGCGCGGGGATGGTCGCGATCGGGAGCATCAGTGCGGATGGTCATGCCGGGCCGTTTGCAGGAATGCGCAAGGGGCTAGTCCCTCCGGGGCGGTTTAGGCAAGCCCGATGATGCAACGCTTTTGCAATCGTCATGTCACGCACCCTTCGCCGGCCGCCGCTCCGGCAAGGCGACGAGCACGCCGCCCACCGCGATGATGCCGGCGCCAAGCGCGGTCCAGCCATCCGGCCAGTCGCCGAAGACCAGAACCCCCGCCACCCCGGCCCAGAGCAGTTGCACATAGGACATGGGCGCGAGGACGGAGGCCGGCGCACGGGCGAAGGCGAGCACCAATATGCTGTGCCCCGCCGCCCCCAGCAGCCCGAGGGCCGCGAAAAGCGGCCAGTCCCAGGCCGCCGGCGCCTGCCAGACAAAGGGCTGGGCCAGGCCGGTCAGCACCAGGGCTGCGATCGAGGTATGGACGAAGGTGGTGTGCGGATCGTCCACCGCCGCCAGCCTGCGGGTCAGCAATTGATAGGCGGTATTGGCCACCGCGGTGACCAGCGGCAGCAACATCGCCCAGTGCAGCGCCTGCCCGGTCAGGAAGGGCGGCCGAAGCGCCACCATCACCCCGGCGAAGCCGATGCCGACGCCGATCCAGCGACGCAGGGAGACCTTCTCCCCCAGCCAGAGCGAGGCCAGCGCGACGGTCATCACCGGGGCGGCGAAGGCCACCGCGGTCGCATCCGCCAGCGGAACATGGATCAGCGCCACGGCGATGGCCGCATTGGCAGTGGCGAGGCACAGGCTGCGCAGAGTCTGCAGCCCCGGCGCCCGGCTGCGAAAGGGCACCCGCCCCGTCATCAGCTTCAGCGTGACCACCACCAGCAGGGTGTGGAAGCAGAAGCGCACGAACATCAGTTGCGGCACCGGGTGGCTGGCCACCAGCACCTTCAGAAGCGCGTCCATGGTGACGAACAGGGCGAGCGCCACAAGTTGCAGCAGCACACCCTGGAGGGATCGCGACATGTCCGATCCTATGCCACAGCCGGCACCGCGCCGGCACCCACGGCCGTGGCTGGACCACCCTGCCGAATCGGCAGGGCGGGATCACGCAGGTCCTGGCCTCAGGCCGCGTCCTCGCGCCGGTCGCGTGCCTTCACATAGGCCACGGCGGCATGCTGCGAGCAATAGGGCTTTCCGGACAGCGCCTCGGCCGTGCAGAAGCGGAAATCGGCGGTGCCGGGCTCGCCGATCGGCCAGCAGCAGCTTCGAGTCGAGCCGAGGCGCGGGAAGGCGCGCACCACCGAACTCGGCGCCGCCACGACCGCAGGCGGTGCGACAGATGCCAGGCTGACAGGCGCGTTGGAGGGCGATGGCGACAGGGTGCTGCGCGGCGCCACGCTGGCGGGGCGCGGCAGCCGTGGCGCGGTGGCCGCGGGACGTTCCGCCGGCGCCTCGCGCCGGATCGGGCTCGGCCGCGCCGACAGGTTCAGGCGGTGCGCCTTGCCGACGACGGCATTCTTCGAAACACCCATGCGGCGACCGATTTCCGCCGTCGAATGTCCTTCCGCCCAGAGCGCCCGAAGCCGCTCGATGGCCTCCGCAGTCCAATCCATGCGCTCTCTCCGAGCCCCCGCTGACACAACATACGGTAGGGCAACGCCCGGGAGGACTACAAGCTGTAGAATGGCCGGGAGCGCATGAATCCTGTGGACAGAGTCAGGAAAATCCCTTGGAACGATTAACGTTCCATCAGAACAGCAGCCCCTTCTTCAGCAGGCCGTGCACCCCCTTCTCCCCATTCACCGTCTGCGTCACCCGGAAATCGACGGCGAGCGAACAGAGCTGATAGGCGTCGGCGGCCGAGACGTTCATCCGCGCCACGATGAAGCCGATCATCTCCCGCAGCGCCTGCTTCATGGCAAGGTCCAGATCCTCGTTCAGCCCCATGGAGACGAAATGTGTTTTCGTCTCGGCGCGCGGGAAGCGGAGCGCCGGATCGGCCGTGCCGCCGCCCTTCTCCAGGGTCAGGCGGAAATGGCCGGTCAGGCACATCTCCAGCGCGTTGATGCAGACCTCGCCATCGCCCTGCACGCCATGGCCGTCACCGGCCGAGAAGTTGCCGCCCGGCACATGCACGGGCAGCCACAGCGTGGTGCCGGCGGTCAGTTCCTTGTTGTCCAGGTTGCCGCCATGGGCGCGCGGCTCCTTGGTGCTGATCGCGCCCCAGGCGGGCGGCGGGGCCAGGCCCATCACGCCGAAGAAGGGCGACAGCGGCAGGGTCACGCCGGGGCCGACCGGCACCCGCCCGGTCATCGCCGCCTTGTCCACCGGGATGTGCAGCATGCGGGCATAGGGGAAGTCTTCCGGCAGCGTGCCGCCCAGCGGGCGGAACCCGCAGAAACCCCAGTCGCAGCCGAGGTCGATCTGCTCGATGTCGATGCGCAGCGCGTCGCCGGGCTCGGCACCCGCCACCGCCACCGGGCCGGTCAGGATATGCGGGCCGAGTCGCGGCGGCTTCGATGCATGGATGGCGGCGAGCGCCGGCGGCGGCAGCAGCCCGGTCTCCGGCTTGGGCATCACCTCCGGCGCGCCGGAGACGCATTCCAGCACCACCAGGTCGCCGCTGGCGATGGTGGCCACCGGGGCGAAGCTGGCATCGAAGGCGCCCCAGCGGATGGTCTCGGGCGTGGCGGCGACGCGGTGGGTCTGGGGCATGGGGCGACCTTGGCTGGGGGTTTGGCGCTGTGGGGGCAGTGCAGCAAGGTGCGC
This sequence comes from Falsiroseomonas oleicola, assembly GCF_019029495.1. GTDB lineage: Bacteria > Pseudomonadota > Alphaproteobacteria > Acetobacterales > Acetobacteraceae > Falsiroseomonas > Falsiroseomonas oleicola. Next base: position 773,420 of record NZ_JAERQM010000002.1, on the reverse strand, counting down.
GCGGCCGGTCAACGCATCCGCGCGGAATTCAATGCGCCCGCAGCCTCTGGCTCAGCCGTCGCTGGTCGGCCGGGCAGACTCGGCCGAGCCGGCGATACTCCTGCGGGGTGTCGATCGCGTCATGCCCCGCCTCCCGCGCCGCGCGCAGCCGGGCGAGCACCGGCTCCACCGCCTCGGTCAGCCCCTCCTGCAATTGCAGGGCGGCGGCACCGGCATTCGGCGCCTGGGCCTGGGCACGCGCGGCCCAGGCGCGCGCCGTGGCGCGCAGCCCTTCCGCCGCTTCCCGCAGGGTGCGACGGTTCACCTCGGCATGGCGACGCTCATGCGCCAGCACCTCCCGCGCCAGGCAGCCGCGGGGCGGAATCTCCCGCGCCAGGCGGATGCTGTGTTCGGCATGCAGCAGGCTGAGCCGGATTTCGGAGGGCACGCCGCAGACCGGGCCATTGCCCGCCCCCTGGCTGCGCACCGTGATCTCGCTGCGCCATTCCACCCGGGACAGGGTCAGGCCGAGATGGTGCAGCACCGTGCCCTGGCTGTAGGCCTCCTCCGGCAGGTCGGCCAGGCGGCGCAGCGCATCCGCGCTGACCGGATTGAGCACGCGCGGTTCGGGATCGGAGATGGTGACGCGCACCAGCGGCGTGCCGCGCGGTGGGCAGGCCACAGGCGCCGGGGTGGGCGGCGGCAAGGTCTGCGCCTGCCCCTGCCCCACGGCCAGCATCAACAGCAGCGCGAGGAGCAGGGCGGGCAGGATCAGAACCAGCCCTTCCGCTTGAAATAGACGATGGGCAGAAGGGCGGAGACCACCATCAGCCCCAGGGCGGCCGGGTAGCCCCAGCTCTGGCTCAGCTCCGGCATGTATTGAAAATTCATGCCGTAGATGCTGGCGATCAATGTCGGCGGCATCAGCGCGACAGAGGCCACGGTGAAGGTCTTGATGATGTTGCTCTGCTCGACATTGACGATGCCGAGCACCGCATCCAGCAGGAATTGCGCCTTGTCGTTCAACACCTTCGCATGATCCACAAGGCTCCGCACGTCCCGCACCAACGTCTTGATGAGGACCTGGTTCTCCTTGCGCACCGCATGCGATTTCTCGGCACCCACGAAGGTCAGGATGCGCGACAGGCCGAGCAGGGTCTCCGAAGCCCGGGTCGTCACCTCACCCACCAGGCCGAGGGTGATGAGCGTGTCCCGCAAATGATCGCCGCCCAGCGTGGCCTTGCTGCCGGCCTTGGCCCTGGCGCCGCGGAAGGTGGCGGAGGAAGCACGGTCCATGTCGGCGCCCAGCCGTTCCAGCACATCGGCCAGCCGGTCGACGATCTGCTCGAACAGATGCAGCATCACGCCATCCGGCGTCGCCACCAAAGTGGGGGTGCGCTGGCAGCGCAGGGCGAAGACGGAAAAGGCCTTGGGCGTGGCATAGCGCACCGTGACCAGCGCCTGGTTGCTGAGCACGAAGGTGATCGGCGTGGAGCCGTAATCGCCGCCTTCCACCCCATAGAGAAAATTGGCGGTGAGGAACAACGCCTCCTCCTCCCGATAGAGGCGGGAGGAGCTTTCGATCTCCTGCATCTCCTCACGGGTCGGGATTTCGAGTCGCAGAGCCTCCTGCACCGCCCGCTCCTCCTCCGGAGTCGGGTTCAGGAGGTCGATCCAGGCGGCCTCGGCGATCCGTTCCGGCGACAAGACACCGTCGCGCAAGGCGAGACGGCCGTCGAGGACGGCGTAGCTCGTCATCATGTTGGTGTCTCCCGCGCCCCGGGGGCTCCGGCATCTAGCCTGCCGGGGTGGGGGCTGTCACCGGGTCAGGGGCAGGCCGAAGCGCGTCGTGACCATGGGGAAATCGGCGGCCTCCGGATGTCTCCCGCAAGCCACAGTGTTGTCCCCCTGCCGCACCAATTGGCAGGTCAGAAGCCCTGCCGCCGCCGCCGCATCCAGCTCCTCCGCCACATCCGACAGGAACAGGATGGCGGCCGGCGGCTGGCCCGATTGCGCGGCGATCGCGGCATAGGAGGCGGCCTCCCGCTTCCCGCCCATCCGGGTGTCGTAGAAGCCGGAGAATAGCGGCAGCAGGTCGCCCGAATCGGAATGGCCGAAGAGCAGCTTCTGGGCAGAGACGGAGCCGGAGGAATAGACCGCGAGTGCGACCCCGCCCGCATGCCAGGCGCGCAGGCAGGGCGCCACATCGGGCCAGAGATGGCCGCGCAGCCGGCCGTCGCGGAAACCCGCTTCCCAGATCAGCCCCTGAAGGGATTTCAGCGGCGTGACCTTGGCATCCGCCGCCATCCAGCCGCGCAGCGTCGCCACGCGGTCCGGCCCCGGCACCTCCGCCAGGATCGCCGCCACCTCCGGCTCCGCGCCACGCGCGGCCAGGAAGGCGTCCAACTCGGCCTCGGCAAAGGGAAACAGCCTCTCCTTGACGAAGGCGATGGCGCTGGTGGTGCCCTCGATATCGGTCAGGACCAGCCTGGGCCGCGTGGTCATGCCGTGGCGGCAGGGAAGCGGGTCGCCATGTCGGTGCCGGTGTAGTGCGGCGTCCAGCCGGAGGTGTCGGTGAAGACGCGCAGCACGGCGAAATCCGGATTCTCGCCCGCATCGAACCAGTGCTTGCTGTTCGCCGGCACGGAGATCAGGTCGCCCGGCGTGCAATGCGCGTCGAAGACCTTCCCGTCCACATGCAGCACGAAGTTGCCGGAGCCGGCGTGGAAGAAGCGCACCTCATCCTCGGTGTGGATGTGTTCCGACAGGAACTTGGCGCGCATCGCATCCTTCTGCGGATGGTCCGGCGTCAGCTTGATGACATCGGCCGTGCCAGCGCCGGTCTCCCCCATGAAGGCGTCGAGTCGCGGGCGATAGGCCGCCAGCACCGCCTCGGCCGGGGCATCCGCCGGCAGGTCGGCCAGCGGCCAGCGCTCGAAGCGCACGCCGATGGCGGCGAGGGTGCCGGCGATCTCGGAAGGGTCCTCGGTGACCTGGACCTGCGCATCGGTCGCGGCATCCCAGACGGTCAGACGGCTCATCGCAGGCTCCTTTCTTCCAGCGCGCAACGCAGCATGAATTCCAGCCCCTCCATGCGGGCCAGGGCGGAAGGCATGTCGGGCGCCCATACATAGGAACCGTGGCCGCGGATCAAGTAGCCGGGCGGGATGGCTGCCATCCCCCCTGGCATGCCATCCCACAGCGCATCCAGCCCGCGCTGCATGCGTGCGATGTCCTGATCGTTCGGCACCACCGGCACCGCCACCTCCGCCTCATGGGTGGGCAGCCCCGGAAAGACCTTCAGCAGTTCATAACCTGCCAGCGTCAGGCTTTCGCCGGCGGCGCGGGACAGCACGGTATTGGCGATGGAATGGCCATGCAGCACCGCGCCCGCTTCCGGAAAGCGGCGGTAGATGCCGCAATGCAGAAGCGTTTCGGCCGAGGACCGCTGCCGGGAATCCTCCGCCACCCCATCCAGGTCCACCACCATCACGTCATCGGTCGTGAGGAAGCCCTTGTGGCGGCCGGAGACGGTGACGGCGAGCCGCCGCGCATCCAGCCGCACCGAAAAATTCCCCGCCGTCGCCGGCACCCAGCCCAGCGCATCCAGGCGTCGTCCCGCGGCGACGATCTGCGCCGCCGCCTCCTCAAGCCGCATCGCTCAGCGTCCCAGCGGTGCGCGCACCGCATCCTCATCCCCCACCTGCCGCCACTGCCAGGCGATCAGGCCGAGGCCGACGAGCAGGCCGGCGATATCGGTGAAGGCCTCCGGCACCATCAGGGCGATGGCGGCACAGCCCGAGACCACCCGCAGCGGCAGCGACAGGGCGGCGCGGAACATCCATCCCTCCGTGCAGCAGGCCAGCAGGAAGACGCCGAGCAGGGCGGAGCCCACGGCCTGCGCCACCTGCAGGGTATCGCCATGGCCGAGCAGGGCCGGCGACATCCAGAACATGTAGGGCACGATGAAGGTGGCGAGCCCCAGCTTCACCGCCTTCAGCGAGGTCTTCCACATATCGCCCCCCGCCATCCCCGCCGCGGCGAAGGAGGCAAGTGCGACCGGCGGTGTGATCGCCGAGAGCACGGCGAAGTAGAAGATGAACATATGCGCCGACAGCGCCGGCACGCCCATCTGGATCAAGCCAGGCGCCACCACCGCGGCGGCGATCGCATAGGCAGCCGTGGTCGGCACGCCCATGCCGAGGATGATGGCGACCACCATGGCGAAGATCATGGCGACCAGCGGCAGGCCGGAGGCGACCTCCAGCAGCAGCGAGGCGAAGCGCCCGCCAACGCCGGTCAGGCCGATGACGCCGGCGACGATGCCCGCCGTGGCGCAGACGGCGACAAGCTGCATCACCTCCCGCGCCGAGCCGGACAGGGCCTCCAGTATTCCACGGAACAGGTCGACCACGGTGCCGACCACCGCCTGCACCGGACCCGCGCGCTGCACCGTCAGATGATGCAGCAGGAAGGTGACGGTCATGATGATGAGGGCGGCGGCGATGCCCCAGGCGGCAGCCCGGAAGGGGGAGTAGCCGCTCAGCAGCACCGCGATCAGCACAACCAGCGGCGTCAGCATATAGACGCGCCGCGCCAGGTCGATGATCCGCGGCAGCTCGCTCCAGGGCAGGCCATACAGCCGCGCCTTGCGCGCATGCAGGTCGCAATGGGTATAGACCGCGAAGTAGAACAGCAGCGCCGGGATCACGCCGGCCAGGGCGATCTCGGTATAGGGCATGCCCAGCACCTCGGACATGATGAAGGCGCCCGCCCCCATCACCGGCGGCGCCAACTGGCCGCCTGTGGACGCCGTGGCCTCCACCGCGCCCGCCGTCTCACGGTCGTAGCCGCCGCGGCGCATCATCGGGATGGTGAAGGTGCCGGAGGCGACGACATTGGCGACCGAACTGCCGCTGACCGTGCCGAACATGAAGGAGGACACGACGGCCACCTTGGCCTGCCCGCCCCGCGCCCAGCCCACCAGCCCCATGGCCAGGTCGTTGAAATACTCCCCGGCGCGGGAGGCCTGGAGGAAGGCGGCGAAGGTGACGAACATGATGATGAAGGTGGAGGACACCTGCACGATGGTGCCCAGCACGCCGTTGTTGTTGAACAGCTCCACCAGCGCCTGATCCAGGTTGACGCCGCGGTGGTAGAGCATGCCGGGCATCCAGGGCCCGACGAAGCAATAGGCGATGAAGGTGCCGGCGATGATGGGCATGGCGAGGCCCGCGCTGCGGCGGGCGAATTCCATGACGATCAGGATCCCGACGCCGGCCACCAGCAGGTCCTGCATATTCGGACCCATGAAGCTGCGCATCTCGATGCCGTCGCCGTCGAGCACGTAATGCGCGACGATCAGCAGGCAGGGGATCATCACCAGCCAGTCGTACCAGGGCACCGTATTGCCGGCGCGGCTGGCGGAGGGGGCAAACAGCGCGAAGCCCAATATGGCGCCCAGAAACACATGCGCCGCCCGCGCCACGGTCGGGTCCACCGGCAGCACCAGCAGGATCCACATATGCCACAGCACATAGGCGGCCGCGGCGTATTTCCACAGCAGCGCCGGCCAACCGGTCAGGCTGCGGCGGGAGGAGGCGAATTCGGTGTCGTCCACCGGCTTGGTGACGGCAACGGTATCGGAAGCGCCCCCCGCGACCGGATGCCGCGTTTCCGGCGAGCCCGGCTGTCCCGGCTGTTGCATTCTTATTGCCCCCCTGAAGACACACGAAACGCCGGTCCCGCCTGACGGAACCGGCGCCTACCGCCATGCCGCACGGTGCGGAACGGCGCACATCACAGGGGCGTGAGCTTAGGGCCACAACCCCAGGCCGGCAACAGGGATGCCGGCCACGCCACCAACCCAGGCCACAACCCCAACAGGCCACGGCGCCTCATGGCGCCGGGCTCGGCCCGTATCAGGCCGCGGGGCGGGACGGGTTGGCCGCCTGCGCCGTGTTCTGCTGCGTGCCCGGCGCGGCGATGGTGCCGGCCGGCGGCGCCGGGGTCTGGGAAGCCGGATCGGCCGCCATCGAAGCGTCCTTGCCGTCCTCTTCCTTGATGTTGGCCTTGAAGGACTTGATGCCCTTCGCAACGTCCCCCATCAGCCCGCTGATCTTCCCGCTGCCGAACAGCAGCAGGATGACGAGCAGGACGACAAGCCAATGCCAGATGCTGAACGAACCCATAGCGACGCCTCGATCCCGTGAGCGGCCTACCTGTCGAAGGCGGCCGGATTGCCTCGTAGGCGGAGAGTAGTCCGCCCTCGCGTCTTCCGCAAACCGGACATGGCCTGCCGGGCCGCCCGAGACAACCGGGGGGCACGCCGATTTCGCGCCAGCCGGCCCGAATCAGCGCCGCGCCGGAAATGGCCAAATTATTTCCATCCATCCATCTCGGGGGCTTGAAGGCCTGGGGGGGGTCCCCCCACGTCGCTCCCTGATCCGGGCCCCTCTGGCGGCTCGGGCGGCGTCACGCCGCCCCCGCGATGTCGGATCGCCAGAGCCTGCCACGACCCCGGCCCGGATCGTGACACCCGTTGCCGGGGTGCCCTTGTGAATCCGTGCCCTGAAAAGGGGTGCCGGTTCCGCATGACCCGGAGCGAAAAATTCATGGACTTCCTGCTGCTGGAATGGGTCGGCAAGCCGATCTGGATGTGGCTTGGCTTCCTCGCCATCGTCTTCGGCCTGCTGGCCTTCGATCTCGGCGTCCTGAACAAGAAGGACAAGGAGATGGGCATCGGCGAGAGCCTGTGGCTCTCCGCCTTCTACATCAGCTTCGCCACACTTTATGGCGGCGCCATCTGGTGGGCCTATGAAGCCGGGCACATCACGACCGAGGACGGCACCCATGCCGGGGTGACCTATTTCACCGGCTTCTTCATCGAGAAGGCGCTGTCGATCGACAATGTCTTCGTCATCAGCCTGATCTTCGGCTTCTTCGCCATCCCCCGTAAGTACCAGTACCGCGCGCTCGTCTGGGGCATCATCGCGGTGATCGTGCTGCGCGGCCTGATGATCGGCATCGGCGCGGCGCTGGTGCAGGAATATGACTGGCTGCTGTTCATCTTCGGCGCCTTCCTGATCGGCACCGGCATCAAGATGATGGTGGTGCAGGAAGGTGACACGGATATCTCGAAGAACCCGGTGGTGCGCTTCCTGAAGCGCCACATGCGGGTGACGGACGAGCTGCACGACCAGAAGTTCTTCATCCGCCAGCCGGACCCGAAGACCGGCAAGATGGTCGCCTGGGCCACGCCGCTGTTCCTGGCGCTGGTCGTCATCAACCTGGCCGACCTGGTCTTCGCGGTGGACAGCGTGCCGGCGATCTTCGCCATCACGACGGACACCTTCATCGTCTACACCGCCAATATCATGGCGATCCTGGGCCTGCGCGCGCTGTACTTCGCGCTGTCCGCCATGGTGCACCGCTTCCACTACCTGAAATACGCGCTGGCAATGGTGCTGGTCTTCATCGGCGCGAAGATCTTCTGGAACCAGATCTTCGGGAAGGTCGACCCGATCATCTCGCTCGGCGTCACCGCGGCGCTGATCGCGGGCGGCGTGTTCTACTCGCTCTGGCGCACCCGCAACGAGAAGGCGGAGATCGAGAAGATCGTGTGACAAGACGAGGGGGGCATCAGCCCCCCTCCCACCCTACACCTTGGCGGTCAGCTTCTTCGCGATCTCGAACATCTCCTCCGGCGCGTAGTCGGGCGTGAAGGCGGAGGGCACGCCGGTGAGCTGGTGGATCTTGCCACCCTCCGGCATGCCGGCGATCACCTCCAGCTCGCCCGGCGGATCGCCCGGCAGGGCCGTCTCGCCATTGCCCCAGATCCCGGCGATCTCCTCATAGTCGTTCGGGCTGAAGCGGTAGAGCCGGCGATGCGACCCCTCCGCCAGGTATTTCTGGCATTCCGGGATATTGCCCAGCGGGATGTTCGGCGTCGGCAGCATCTTGTGGATGTCGACGCCGGTGATGTTCTTCAGCGCCAGCGCATAGGCATGCGCATGCACCGAGCCGCGCACCAGAAGATAGCCACACACCTCCCGCGCCGTCGGGTCCTTCACCGTCTCATAGACCCGCAGCTTGTGCAGCCGCGCGCCGCATTCCAGGTGGAAGTTGTGCAGCAGGTCCACCACCACATTGCCGGTGGTGGTCACCATGTCGTTGTTCCAGGACAGGCCGTTGCTGTTCACCGGCACCGCGCCGCCACCATGCGAGAAGAAGCCCGCGGCGAGGCGGATGTCCTTCATGTCCGCGAAGGGCGCGCCGGAGATGTCGCCGCCATCCCCAGCGTCGTCGGCCTCGCTGTCCGGGCCGTTGTTCAGCATGGCGACGCCGTTGCTCACCAGTTCCAGATGGCCGAGCTCCTCCGCCGTGATGCTGGCGACCAGGCTGTAGAAGGGGCGCAGCTTCGACTTGCTTCGGAAGTTGAAACTCTGGAACAGATAGTTGCTGAGCGTGGACATCTCGCCGTACTTGCCGCCGAGCAACTCCTGAAGCGCGGCGGCCTCGTTCGGATCCTGCCGCTTCGGCGGTGGCAATTCGGTCTGCAATTTGTCGATGCGAAGAAACATGCGCCCTCTCCCTCTCTCACGGGGAGCCGAACGGCCATCGCGGCACGGCGGTTCTTTCCGGATGCCGCCGGACCCTGGCGGCGGGGCTCACCTCTGCGTGGTTCCGGCACCGGTCAGCGATGCCGTCCTGGATCGGTTGCGGACAAAAAAAGGCGGAGCCTCCGGGGGAAGGAGGCTCCGCCGAGTTGGGGATGCCGGCGAGATCGGGGGGAAGAGGGCCGGCATCCAGAGGGAGAGACGGGGTGCGGAAGCTCGGCAACCCCAGGGACGTTATGCGCCCATAATGGTTTCGCATTGGTTTCCATATGTCGCGCGGCGCTGTCTTTTCACGTCGGCACGCCTGCCCCGGACGGCGCCGTCACAGGGGGCACCGGAGGCGCCGCCGCGCCGGGCGTGAAGCGGCCCGGGACCCGGGCCGGGCTGGCGCGGGACGGCCTGATCGTTCAGCGGCTTTCGCCATCCGGCAGTTCCTCAAGATGCGCGACGACGGCTTCGGGGGAAACCAGCACCACACCGTATCCTGGTGCCTCGAAGCTCACCGGCGCGACATCCTGCGTCACGAAGTCGAGCGCGATCTGGTGGTTCGTTCCCCTGACGCCGGAGAACGGCACGCCGTGCCAGGACCCGGCCAAGGCGCGGTGCAGGTGCCCCACGAACATGTGCCGTACCCGGCCGAGGTGTGGTCGCAGGACGCCCAGCAGCGATTCGCCGTCGCGCAGGCGGATACGGTCCATCCGGCCCAGCCCGACCCTGAACGGGGGATGATGAAGTCCCAGGAAGACCGGTCCCGAACTGGTCCGCAAAGCGCGCTCCAGCCAGGCAAGGCGCTGCGCGCAGAGCCTGCCCTCCGCCTGCTGCGGTTCGTGGGTGTCGAGCAGGATGAAACGCCCCTCCGGCGTGTCGAAGGCGTCCTGAACGAATCCGCACTCGCTCACGGGCACATGGGGGAAGGCGGCGCGGAAGGCAGCGCGGCTGTCGTGATTGCCGATCGTGACGTGCAGCGGCATCGGCATTTCCGCCAGGATCGCGCGCGCCGCCGCATAGCCGCCCGGCTCGCCGCCATGGGTGAGGTCGCCCGTCAGCACCACGAAGGCGGCGTCCGCGTGGAAGCGCCGGATATGCGCGACGCAGCGCCGGAGGCGGTCCCGCGGGTCGAGGCCGTGCAGGGTCGCGCCGGAGCCGACGAGGTGCAGGTCCGAGAGGTGGATGAACTTCACGCCGCCGCCCGGCCGGAGCGCACCGGCTTGCTCATGATGACGCTGCGATAGTTGGTGTGGGACCACTGGGTGTGCTCGATGAAGCGGTAGCCCCGGCGCCGGTACAGGGCGACGAGGTGTTCCGCCGGCTCCGCGGTGTCGAGCGCGATCTCCTTCGCCCCCGTCTCGGCCGCACGCCGCTCCGCGAGGTCCAGCAGGCGGGCGCCCAGGCCCGTGCCCTGCCATTCCGGCGCGACGGCGAACTGGCCGAGGCTCGCGACCTCGGGCCGGTCGAGCCAGGGGGAGCCGGCGGTGCGGTCCGCGGGTTTGAACAGGATCGTGCCGACGATGCCCCCATCCGCGCGGGCGACCCAGCACTCGCCCGAGGCGGCGCGCTCGCGCGTCACCGCATCGGACTGGTGCGTCGCCATGTAGCGCGGCCCCATGGCGGCCAGCGGCGCATAGGCGCGGTGCAGCAGGCTCGTCAGCTCGGAGACGGGGGCCGCCGGATCGAGGATTCGAAACGCGGCGCGGCCGGCTAGGGCACTGGCGGGAGAGAGGGCGGTCATCTGCGGAAACCCTTTGGGAGCGTTGCGGGATGCTGCCCAGCGGCCGCGGCAATTGAAAGAAAGTCTTTTCGATACGCCGCATTAGAATAAGCTGCGGTTATGCCCGAGCCATCGCTCCGCCAGCTCCGCACCTTCCTCGCCGTGGTCGAGGCCGGAAGCGTTTCCTCCGCCGCGCGGCTGCTGCACCTGACCCAGCCGGCGGTCAGCCAGCAGCTCCGCGAGTTGGAGCGCGGCCTCGGCGTCCGCCTCCTGGACCGCGCCGCCGGCCGGATGATCCCGAACGCGGCCGGAGCCGCGCTGCTGGAGCCGGCCCGGCGGGCGACCTCGGCGGCCGCGGACGCCATGGCGGCCGCCGCGGAGCACGGGCGGGGCGAGACCGGGCGGCTGCGGCTGGGCACCGGGGCGACCGCCTGCATCCACCTGCTGCCGCCCGTGCTGCAGCGGGTGAAGGCGGCGATGCCCGGCCTCGTGCTCAGCGTCGCCATCGGCAATACGGGGGAGCTGCTGCCGCGGCTGGAGGCCGGCGACCTCGATGTCGTCCTGGCGACCCTGCCCGTGCCGGCGGGCCGGGCGCTGAGCACCACCCGGCTGATGTCCGACCCGCTGCTCGCTTTGCTGCCCGCCGCAGGGGGCGAGGGGCCGATCACCGCCAAGGCGCTCGGGGCCTGGCCGCTGATCCTCTACGAGCAAGGCGGCAATACGCGGGCGGTCACCGATGCCTGGTTCCGGCGCGCCGGCGTCAAGCCGGAGCCGGTGATGGCGCTGGGCAGCGTCGAGGCGATCAAGACGCTGGTGGGCTCGGGCCTGGGTGCCGCCGTGCTGCCGGCGCTGGCCTTGCGCGAGCCCCCTCCCGGCACGGTCACGCGCCCGCTTCGGCCGGCCGCCGCGCGAAGCCTCGGCTGCGTGCTGCGGAAGGAGAAGGTGCTGGACCGGGGATTGCGGCTTTTCCTGGCCGAGTTGAACCGCGAGGTGAGGACGGATGACCCTGCGGCGGCGGCCGAATTCCCCGCCTCCCGGTGATACCCGAGCGGGCTTTTTTGCCCTAAGCCCCTTCGGCACGGTTCGGGAGAAGAGGCATGGCGGGGAATGGATCGGCGGGGCTTCCCTTGGCGGGGCTCAAGGTGATCGAGCTGGGCCACTACATCGCCGGCCCCTTCGCCACGCGGCTGCTGGCCGATCTCGGCGCCGAGGTCATCAAGATCGAGCCGCCGGAGGGTGACCCGATCCGTGGCTGGGGCAGCCGGCACAACGGCCACCCCGTCTGGTTCAGCATCCATGGCCGCAACAAGCTGTCGGTGGTGATCGACCTGAAGTCGGCCAAGGGGCGGGAGCGCATCCTGAAGCTGGTGGCCCGCGCCGATGCGCTGGTGGAGAATTTCCGGCCCGGCTTCCTGGAGCGCATCGGTCTGGGGCCGGAGGTGCTGCATGAGGCCAATCCGCGCCTCGTCATCGCCCGCGTCTCCGGCTTCGGCCAGGACGGACCCTATCGCGACAAGCCCGCCTTCGGCTCGATCGGGGAGGCGATGGGCGGGTTGCGCCACCTGACGGCGACGCCGGGCGTCACGGACCATCCGCCGCCGCGCTGCGGGGTTTCGATCAGCGACGACCTGGCGGGAATGTATGCGGCGCTGGCCGTCACCTCCGCCTGCTGGGGCATCAAGGGCGATCCGCAGGCCAAGGGCCGCATCATCGATGTGGATCTGGTCGGCGCGGTGTTCAGCCTGATGGAGGGGATGCTGCCGGAATACGGGCTGACCGGGGCGATCCGCCAGCCGGCGGGCTCCGCCATCCTGACCGCGGCACCGACCAACACCTATCTCTGCGCCGATGGGAAGTGGCTTTGCATCGGCGGCAATTCGGACCCGATTTTCAAGCGGCTGTGCGATGCCATCGGCAACCCGGCGATGGGTGCCGATCCCCGCTTCGCCGACAATCGCGGCCGCTGCGCCAATATGGCGGAAATCGACGCCGAGATCGGCCGCTGGACCCGCACTTTGCCCGCCGCCGAGGCGGAGGCGGCGCTGGAGGCGGCCGACATCCCCTGCTCCCGCCTCTACGACATCCGCGACTGCGCCGAGGACCCGCATTTCCGCGCCCGGCAGACGGTGATGGAGGTGGAGGACCCGCTGATCGGCACCACCCTGCTCCACCCCGCCGCCCCCTTCCGCTTCGACGGCGTGACCCCGCGCGAGATGGTGCGCTGGACGGCGCCGGCCGTGGGCGCGCACAACGACCATGTCTTTGGTGAACTGCTGGGGGAAGCCCGCGATGCATAGCGCCGTGATCTCGGAAGTCGCCCCGCGCGACGGGCTGCAGTCCATCGGCCCCTTAGTGCCGACCGAAACCAAGATCGCGCTGGTGCGGAAGCTCCACGCCGCCGGGCTGCGGCGGATGGAAATCGGCTCCTTCGTCAGCCCGAAGGCCATCCCGCAGATGGCCGATACCGGCGCGGTGCTGGAAGCGGCACTCGCTCTGCCAGGGCTGGAGGCCACCGTGCTGGCGCCAAACCGCCGGGGGTTCGAGATGGCGAAGGCGGCCGGCGCGCATCGCGTCGGCGTCTTCATGTCCGTCACCGAAAGCCACAACAAGGCCAATGTGAACCGCAGCCGGATGGACAGTTTTGTCGACCTGTCCGGCATCGTCGCCGATGCGCGCGCGGCCGGGATGAAGCTGCGCTTCAACCTCTCCTGCGCCTTCCACTGCCCCTTCGAGGGTGTGGTGCCGGAGGAGGAGGCACTGGATTGGGTGGAGCGGGTGCAGGCGCTGGACCAGGACATCGAGATCAGCATCTGCGACACCACCGGCAATGCCGCGCCGGACCAGGTGCGCCGCGTCTTCGCCCATGCGATCCGAAGCTGGCCAGGCCCCGATGGCCAGCCGCGCTTCGCCTTCCACGGCCATGACACCTACGGCCTGGGCGTGGCCAATTGCGCCGCGGCCTGGGAGGCTGGCTGCCGCGTCTTCGACAGCGCGGCCGGCGGCCTCGGCGGCTGCCCCTTCGCGCCGGGGGCGACCGGCAATGTGGCGACGGAGGATGTCGCCTGGCTGTTTTCCCGCATGGGCGTGGCGACGGGCATCGGTTGGCCGGCGCTGCTCGAGGCTGCCGATTTCGCGGCCGCCATTCCTGGCGCGCTGCCGGGCGGGCGGATGCGGGCGGTGCCGGCGGCGCGGCGCGCGGCGTAGCGCCTGCCTTGCGCGCGCTCTCCGTCGTCCGGCCCGGCGGCAGCCTGATCGCCGCCGGGCAAAAGACGTTGGAGGTGCGGCGCTGGGCGCCGGAGCTGAGCCCCACCGACGACCTGCTGATCGTCGAGAATGGCCGCTTCCTGCGACAGGATGGGGATGAGGACCCGAACGGCATGGCCGTGGCGGTGGTCCGCGTGAAGGCCATCCGCCCCTTCATCGCTGCCGACATGACGGCCGCCTGCGCCAGCTTCTTCGAGGAGGGCTGGCTGGCCTGGGAACTGTCCAACCTGCGGCCCCTGCCTCCGGGCCGGCGATTGCGGGCGGCGCGGCGGATCTATGAGGTGGATTTCACGCCCTGATCCGCCATTCGACCCTCGGCTTCGGCGGGGTTCTGCTGCTAGTTTCAACGCCATGCGCCGCGTCCTTCCCATCCTGCTGCTGCTCGCCGTCGCCGCCTGTGGCGGCGGGCGGGGCACCGCCCCCGCGGTGGTCGCGCCGCTGCGGCCGCATCTCGGGGAGCCCATCTCCTGCGTCCCCTATGCCCGCGCCCGTTCCGGCATCGGGCTATCGGGCGATGCCTGGCAGTGGTGGGACGCCGCGGCGGGGCGTTACGACCGTGGGGCGGCGCCACGGCCGGGCAGCGTGCTGGTGCTCGGGCGCAGCGGCCGCATGCGGGCTGGGCATGTCGCCGTCGTCGCCCGCGTGCTCGGACCGCGCGAAATCATGGTGGACCACGCCAATTGGGCCAGCGGCGCGGCGCGGGGGCGGATCGCCACCGACCAGCGCGTGGTGGATGTCTCCCCGGGCAATGACTGGTCGCGGGTGCGGGTCTGGTACCCGCCGATCAACGCCCTCGGCATCACCGCCTATCCCGCCAACGGCTTCATCCACGCCACGACCCGCTTCGCCGGCGGCTGAGCCTTTTCGCGCGACGCCGCAACGGGCATTCTGTTCCGCAAGATTCCGGAGGAAACCATGAACACGACCCGTCGCGGCCTGATGGCCGCCGCCCTTGCCACTGCCCCTTTGCTCTCAGCCCGCGCCCAGTCCGCCTGGCCGGACCGGCCGCTGCGCTTCATCGTGCCCTTCCCGGCGGGATCGAGCCCGGACCTGACCGGCCGCGTGACCTCCGCGCATCTGGCGACGGCGCTCGGCCAGCCGGTGGTGGTGGAGAACCGGGCCGGCGCCGGCGGCAATATCGGCACCGATGCGATGGCCAAGGCGACCGATGGCCACACCATCGGCCTGTCGATCAACGGCCCGCTCTCCACCGCCCCGGCGCTGTTCCCGAACCTGCCCTATGACCCGGTGCGGGACCTGAAGGCGATTTCGCTGCTGGTGCGCGGGCCGCAATTCCTGGTGGTGAACAAGGACCTGCCGGTGACGGACCTGGCCGGTTTCATCGCCCATGTCCGCGCCAATCCCGGCAAGCTCGCCTATGGCACGGTCGGCCCGGGCTCGGGCGGGCATCTCGGCATGGTCGACCTGGCGGCCAAGGCCGGGGGGCTGGAGATGCTGCACGTGCCCTATCGCGGCTTCCCCGATGCGACGCTGGATCTCGTCGCCGGGCGCATCCAGGCGATGGTGGTCACCACCGCGGCGGTGATGGGCCAGGTGCGGGATGGCAGCATCCGTGCCTTGGCCGTCACCTCCGCCAACCGCTTCCACCTGACGCCGAATGTGCCGACGCTCGCCGAGCAGGGGATCCGCAATGCCGAATCCTATGGCTGGCAGATCATGGTCGCCCCGGCCAATACGCCGCCGGACCGCATCGCCCGGCTGGCGGCGGAGGTGCAGAAGGGCCTGCGCGAGCCCGCCGCCCGCCAGCGCCTGGAAGGCGCGGGCTTCGAGGTGATGGCCACCACGCCGGAGGAGGCCGCCGCCTTCCTGGCGGAGGAAACCGACCGCTGGGGCGGCATGATCCGCCGCCTCGGCATCCGCATGGATGCCTGATT
>NZ_JAERQM010000002.1:0-757856 GCF_019029495.1 Falsiroseomonas oleicola | reverse complement strand
CCGCCTCAATCGCCGGCGCGTCCTCCGGACGCTTGGCTGCGCGACACATGTCGCGGCGGCCATCCGGCCGCTCAGACCGGTCATGCGACCGGTCTGCACATGATTCCGCCTCAATCGCCGGCGCGTCCTCCGGACGCTTGGCTGCGCGACACATGTCGCGGCGGCCATCCGGCCGCTCAGACCGGTCATGCGACCGGTCTGCCGGTCGGGTGCGCGTCTAACCCGCTACGCCCAGCGCCTGCGGATTGACGCAGGCATCCGGCGGCAGCGCCTGCCCGCGCAGCGCCGCCAGCACATGGGTCGCGGCGGCCTGGGCGGTGGCGCTGCGGGCGACGGTGGTGGCCGCGCCCATATGCGGGCTGAGCACCGCATTCGGCACGCCGATCAGCGGATTGCCCGGCAGCGGCGGCTCGGTGGAGAGCACGTCGAGGCCGGCGCCGTAGATCCGGCCCTCCCGCAGCACCTCGGCCAGCGCCGCCTCGTCGATCAGCCCGCCGCGCCCGGTATTCACCAGGATCGCCTCCGGCCCCAGCAAGGCGAGTTCGGCGGCGCCGATCATCTGGCGGTTCTGCGCGCTCATCGGCGCATGCAGCGACACGACATCCGACTGCCGCAGCAGATCATGCAGCGACGCCGCGGCGGTGACGGGCGCGATGTCGCCGCGCCGCGCCAGGTTGGGGCTATAGGCCGAGACCTTCATCCCGATGGCCAGCGCCATTCGCGCCAGCCCCTGCGCGATGCGCCCATAGCCCACCAGGCCGAGCCGGCGGCCATGCAGCTCGATCCCCATCCTGGACCGGTCCCAGGCCCCGCCCTGGGTGGCGACCGTATGGCGCGGGATGTTGCGCGCCACGGCCAGCATCAGGCCAAGGCTGTATTCCGCCACCGACTGCGCATTGGCGCCCACCGCCGTCAGCACCGGAATGCCGCGCGCCGTGGCACCTTCCACATCGATCAGGTCATAGCCCACCGCGGCGCGGGAGATGACGCGCAGGCTCGGGCAGCTCGCCATGGCCGCCCCGGTGATCGGAATGGCGCGGGAGATGACGCCCTGCACCGGGGTGGTGGCGAGCTTGCGCTCCATCTCCGCCCGCCCGCCCTCCAGGCTGACGAAATCCACCGTGCAGCCGGCGGCTTCGAGGAGCGAAAGGCCCGCGGGTTCCAGGCGGGCGGCGGTCACGAGGATATGGAAGCTCATATGGTGGGAATCGCGCGCGAGCGGGGCGCGGTCAATACGCGCATGGCGTTCCACCACTGATGCGCGATTCGCAGCCGCGGCCGGTTTCCCCGGCCGCAGGTCGCCCGTTAGGGGGCATCACAGCGCCAGCCGCAGCCGCCCCCTGCCCCGCGACACGCAGGCCGTCATCACGCCGCGCCGGGCGGCGGGGGAAAGACACACGTCGCGATGCTCCGGCTGCCCGGCCTCCACGCCCACCACGCAACTGCCGCAGGCGCCATATTCGCAGGCGGCGTCCACATTGTGGCCGGCCTCGCGCAGCACCTCCAGCAGGCTGCGATTCGCCGGCACGGGCAGCACGGCGCCGGAGGAGGCGATCTCCACCTCGAAGGCCTCGCCCTGGCGCGCCACCTCCCGGTCCAGGCCGGTGAAGTGTTCCAGATGCGCCGTGCCTTCCGGCCAATGCGCAGTCGCGGCGGCAAAGCCTTCCAGCATCCGCGCCGGGCCGCAGGCATAAGCATGGGTGCCGGGTGTGGGCGTCGCGAGCAGCGCGGCCAGGTCGAGTCGCGCACCCTCCGCCGCGATCCAGGGATGCAGACGCGGGCCGAGCCGGTCCCGAAGCTCCGCCAGGAAGGGCGCCTCCACCCGGGATCGCGCGCAGAAATGGAGCGCAAAATCGGCGCCAGAGCGCTCCAGCTCCGGCAGCATGGACAGGAAGGGGGTGATGCCGATGCCGCCCGCCACCAGCACATGGCGCACCGCGCCCTCCGCCAGGCCGAAACCCTGCTGGGGGTGGCTGGCCAGCAGCCGGGTGCCGGGCAACGCGGCCGCATGCAGCCAGGCGCTGCCGCCCTGCCCCGCATCCTCCCGCAGCACCGCCACCTGCCATTCCTCGGGCCGCGCCGGGTCGGAGGTGAGCGAGTAGAGGCGCCGCCGGCCATCCGGCAGCGCCAGGATGGTATGCGCGCCACCCCGGAAGGCGGGGAAGGCCGGGCGCTTCGTCGGCCGCAGGGTCAGCGCCACCACGCGCGGCGTCACCTGCTGCCGCGCAACCACCTCCACCCCCATCAGCAGCTTCATATAAAAGCCCTCAGTCGTGCCACAGGCACGCCCATGGCGTGACGGGCGCGCGCTTGGCTCGTCGCGCCGAAGGCGCGCCTTCGGCGCGAAGCACTTGCGGCGGCGGCCATTCGGCCGCTCGGCCGGCAAAAGGCGCCGGCCGCAGGTGGCACAGTCGTGAGCACTGTTCAGACCGGCTCGATCACATCGCCCGGCCGGATCGTCCCACCCTGGATGATGCGGCAGTTGAGGCCGGAGCGGTTCAGCAGCGGGTTGAACAGCGGCCGGCCCAGCAGGTCGTCCAGGTACTTGCAGGGCACGTTCAGCCGGCCGCCGAACAGCACCACCTCCCCCACCTTGAAGTGGCGGCCGACCAGATGGTTCAGCGGCACGCCCTGCGTCGTCAGGTTGCGGCGGCTTTCATGCGGCGCCAGGTCCAGCCCATGGTCGCGGCGCAGCCCTTCGAGCGTTTCCATCTCGATCAGCGTGCATTGCCGGTCCTCATGCGGCTTGTAGCTGTAGGTGCCGCGGCCGGTGGCGTAGCGGTCGCCCTCGATGCCGACACCGGCGATCATATGGGCGGCCGCCAGTTCCTCCATCTCCATCGAGGCCTGTTCAGCGATATGGGCGGCGATCAGCCGGCCGCGCCATGGGTATGTTTCTGTCACCTGCGTTCCCTTTTATCGTGTTCAGCCTGCGGTGACGCCCGCCAGCAGCGGACGCCAGCGCGTCACCTCCCGGTCCACCAGCGCCCGGAAATCCGCGCCGCTGCCACCCAGCGGCAAGGTGCCCTGCTGCGTCAGCCGCGCCTTCGTCTCCGGCGCGGCCAGCGCCTCCGCAAAAACCTGGTTGAGCCGGACCAGCACCGCGTCCGGCGTGCCGCGCGGCGCGACGATGCCGGAGGTGGAGCCATTCTCCAGCCCTGGCAAGCCAGCCTCGGCCGCCGTCGGCACATCCGGCATCAGCCCCACCCGTTCCGGCGAGGCCACCGCATAGCCGCGCAGCGTGCCGGCCTGGACATGGGCGATGATGACCGGCGTGGCCTCCGCCGTCATGGAGACCTGGCCGGCCAGCACCGACTGCACGCTGGCGGAACCGCTGCGGAAATGCACCTCCAGCAGCTTCGCCCCGGTCAGGTTCTGGAAGGCCAGTTGCGTGAGATGCGGCGAACTGCCGGCGCCGGCGGTGCCATAGGTCAGCGCCTCCGGCCGCGCCTTCGCGGCAGCGATCAAACCGGCCAGGTCGCGGGCGCCGACGGAGGGATGCGCCACCAGCACATGCGGCGTGCTCGCCACCGCCACCACCGGCACGAAATCCCGCCCTGGATCATAGGGCATGTTCGGATAGATGACGGTGTTGACCGAGAACATCGAGACCGAAGCCACCAGCAGCGTATAGCCATCCGGGGCCGCCTTCGCGACGAAATCCCCGGCGATATTGCCATTCGCCCCCGGCCGGTTCTCCACCACGATCGGCACGCCAAGCCGGCTGCCCGCACCTTCCGCGACGATGCGGGAAACCAGGTCGGTGATGCCGCCCGGCCCGAAAGGCACCACCAGCCGCACCGGGCGGCTGGGATAGGCCTGCGCCCTGGCCAGGCCAGGGGCCAGGAACGGCGCGGCGAGGCCCGCAGCCAGCAACAGGCGGCGGGGAATCGGCTTGCAATCGGTCATGTCACGTCAGCCCTCTGTCGGTGATGCCTCCCCGGTTGAGCCTGTGCTAGGCTGTCCGGGTTTCCTGTGTGGAAACAAGTATCCTGCGAGGAAACCGTGTCGTCAACAGAAATGGAAGCACCCGAGGCCGCCGGGCTGGGCGACCGCCTGCGCGCCCGGCGACAGGCCGCCGGGCTGAGCCTCGCCGCCCTGGCGGAAGCCACCGGCCTGACCAAAGGCTACCTCTCCAAGGTCGAACGCGGCGTCGGACAACCCTCGATCGGCACCATCTACCGCCTGGCCGACGCCCTCGGCCTGCCCGCCGCACAACTGCTCACCCATGGCGGCCCACCCAGCGCCCTGGCCGACATCACCCGCGCCAGCCCCGCCACCCCACCCCAGGACGGCGACCTGCTGTTGCGCCCGCTCTTCCCCAGCAACACCGGCCAACTCATCGCCCTGGAAATGTGGCCACCCCTGCAAGCCCGCCCGAGCCAGGACACCTCCACCCACGCCGGCGAAGAACTCCTCCACGTCCTCTCCGGCCAGATGGAAATCCTGTTCGAAAACCAAACCCTGCTGCTCAACACCGGCGACACCCTGCGCTTCGACGCCCGCCGCCCCCACCGCACCCGCTCCCTCGGCCCACAGCGGGCCCGGGTGCTGCTGGTTCTGGTCGAAGGGTAGGCCGGGGGTGCTGCGCTGGTTGTTTGCAAGGAGGGCTCCGCCCTCCCTGCACGCTCCCGCCAAGGGGCAGTGGCCCCTTGGAACCCTTTGATTCATGAGCGGAAATGGAAAGGGGCCAGAGGTCCCGCCTGTTCGACGGTCCCGCTGGCCCCTTTCCATTTCCGCTCAAGGTCCTGAGGTCCAGGAGGCCACTGCCTCCTGGCAGGGGGTGCAGGGGGACGGCGTCCCCCTGCAAATCACCCAGCGCAACCCCAGGCCTAACCCTCCGCCAGAATCACCCGCCCGGGTTCAGACGTGGAAGCTTTCGCCGCAGCCGCAGCGGCCTTTTTCGTTGGGGTTGGTGAAGGTGAAGCCGGCGGACATGGCTTTCACTTCGTAGTCCATGATGGTGCCGATCAGGAACAGGGTGGCTTTGCGGTCGACCACGACGGTGACGCCCTTGTCGGTCACCACTTCGTCGCCGGGGCCGGGGCCGTCGACCCAGGTCAGGTCGTAGGCCATGCCGGAGCAGCCTTTGGTCTTGACCGCGATGCGCAGCGTCTTGCCGGCTTCACCGGTGGCGTAGAGGCCGCGCAGGCGTTCGGCGGCGGCGTCGGACAGGCCCATCAGGGGTGGCAGGGCGCGGCGTGGGCGGGTCTGGGTGGTGGTGCTCATCGGGGTATCCCCCTTCAATACATGTTCAGCGCGAGGCGCGCGTCTTCGCTCATCCGGCTCTGGTCCCAGGGTGGGTCCCAGACGACTTCGACGGTCACGTCGGTGACGCCGGGCACGGCGCGCACCGCTTCCTCCGCCTGGGCCGGCAATTCCTGGGCCGAGGGGCAGGAGGGGGTGGTGAGGGTCATTTCCACCTTGACGTGGCCGTCATCGCCGATTTCGACGGCGTAGATCAGGCCGAGTTCGTAGATGTCGACCGGGATTTCCGGGTCGAAGACCGTCTTGAGGACGGAGATGACGGCGTCCTCGTTCACCCGCACGGGGGGTTCCGTGCCGCCCTCGGGGGTCCAGGTGCCGTGGATTGGCGCTGTCGGGGTCTCACTCACTGCTCGCCTCCTTCGCGCCGCCGTCGAGCGCCGCGTTCAGCGTGTGCCAGGCCAGCGTCGCGCATTTCACCCGGCTCGGAAAGTCATGCACGCCGGAGAGTGGTGCCAGGCGTTCCATGTCCTCCGCGATGTCGCCGCCGCAATCGGGGCAGATGCCCGTCATGGCCAACGCCCGGAAGTTCTCGCCCATCTTGCGGGCCTGGTCCTGCGTCTTGCCGCGGACCGTGTCGGTCATCAGGGAGGCGCTGGCCATGGAGATGGCGCAGCCCCGCCCTTGAAAGGCCGCGTCCTGGATATGGCCATCCGGCGCGAGTTTCAAAAACAATTCCATGCGGTCGCCGCACATCGGGTTGTCCCCGCGCGCGCTGCGATCCGCGTCGTCGAGCCGCTTGAAATTGCGCGGCTTGCGACCGTGATCGAGGATCACTTCCTGGTACAGGTCGCGAAGGTCATCGAACAGACCGCCACTCATCGAAAGAACTCCCGCGCCTGTTGCAGCGCATCGGCCAGCAGATCGACCTCCGCCGGCGTGGTGTAGAGGCCGAAGGAGGCGCGGCAGGTGCTTTCCACATCGAAGCGCGCATGCAGCGGCTCCGCGCAATGCCGGCCGGAGCGAACGGCGATGCCGGCGCGGTCCAGCAACGTCGCCACGTCATGCGCATGGGCCGTGTCGAGTGCGAAGGCGAAGACGCCGCCGCGATCCTGGGCGCGGCCGAGCAGCGTCACGCCCTCGATCTGCGGCAGGCGGGCCATGGCGCGATCGACCAGGGCGCGTTCATGCGCCTCGATCGCCGGCATGCCGATGGCGGTGACGTAGTCGATGGCGGCGTGCAGGCCGATCGCCTCGATGATCGGCGGGGTGCCCGCTTCGAACTTTGCCGGGTAGGGCGCCCAGACGGACCGCTCGAAGGACACCTCGGCGATCATGTCGCCGCCGCCGAGGAAGGGGGGCATCGCCTCCTGCAAAGCGCCCTTGGCATAGAGCACGCCGATGCCCGTCGGGCCGTAGAGCTTATGGCCCGTGAAGACGTAGAAATCGGCGTCGATCTCGCGCACATCGACGCGGCGATGCACGGCGGCCTGGCTGCCATCGAACAGCACCTTGGCGCCGGCCTCATGCGCCATGCGGGCGATCTGCGCGGCGGGGGTGACGGTGCCGAGCACGTTGGACATATGCGTGACGGCAACGAGGCCAACCTTGCCGTCCGCCAGCTTCGCGGCGAGATCGTCGAGATCCAGCTCGCCGCTGTCGGTGATGCGGCACACCCGCAACTCCAGGCCGTGCGCGTCGCGCGCCATCTGCCAGGGCACGATATTCGCGTGATGCTCCATCTCGGAGATCACCACCGCCTGCCCCGGCTTCATCACGCCGCGGCCATAGCTGTGCGCGACAAGGTTGATGGCGTTGGTGCTGCTGCCGGTGAATATGATCTCGCGCACATCGCCCGCGTTGAGAAAACGCGCCACGGCGCCGCGCGCGGCCTCATAGGCCTCGGTCGCCTGCTCGCTCATGTGGTAGGCGCCGCGATGGACGTTGGCGTAGGCCGTCTCCATCATCCGCACCATGGCGCCGATCACCTGGCGCGGCTTCTGGGCGGAGGCGCCGCTGTCGAGGAAGGTGAAGGGCTTGCCCCGCACCTTCTCCGCCAGGATCGGGAAATCCGCGCGGATTGCTTCCAGGTTCAGCGGCGGCGCCATGTGCCCGTCCATCACGCGGCCTCGATCCCGCCCTGGATGCCCTGGCGCTGCCACCAGCCGGCAACGGCGCCCGACAGCGCTTCCCGGATGTGTTCATCCGCCACGGCGTCCACCGCCTCCGTCAGGAAGGCCTCGACCAGGATCGCCTTGGCCTGCTCCGCCGGAATGCCGCGGGAGCGCAGGAAGAAGATCTGCTCCGCATCCAGCTCGCCCACCGTGGCGCCATGGCTGCACTTCACATCGTCGGCGTAGATTTCGAGCTGCGGCTTGCTGTCGATCTCGGCCTCGGGCGAGAGCAGCAGCGCCTGGTTCATCTGATAGCCGTCGGTCTTCTGCGCCACCTGCCGCACCAGGATCTTGCCCTGGAACACACCGCGCGATTTTCCCGAGAGCACCGTCTTGTAGGTCTGGCGCGAGGAACAGTCGGGGGCGGCGTGATCCAGCGCGGTCGTGGTATCCGCATGCTGCCCATCGGCCAGCAATTGCACGCCGTTCATGTGGCATTCCGCCTTCGGCCCGCAAAGCGCGACATGGATCTCGTTGCGCGCCAGCCGGCTACCCGCGTTGAGCGTGAAATTGTCGTAGGTGCCGCCTTCCTGCACGCGGGCATAGACGGTCGACAGGAAGAAGGCCTCGCGCCCCTCCTGCTGAAGCCGGCCATGATTCATCCGCGCACCTGCGGCGACCTCGATCTCGAATACCGGATTGTGCAGGTAGCGCGCGCGCACCGGCCCCGCCGCCGTCTCGATCAGCGTCAGCGACGCGCCGGCGCCGAGCCGCACCAGGTGGCGCGGATGGAAGGCAGGCGCCCGCTCGCTTTCGGTCGCGAAGGAAACGAGGTGCAGCACGCCGGCCGCGACACCTTCCGGCACGCTGACCACCAGCCCATCCTCGAACAGCATGCCGTTCAGCGCGGCGAGCGCCTGCTCCTCCGGCCGCACCAGCGCGCCGAGGCGCGCCTCCAGCGTCGGCAGCGCCCAGGCGAGGTTCTCGACCGTGTAGGACAGGCCCTCGAGGTTCGAGAGATCGGCGCGAAAACGGCCGTCGATGAAGACGGCGCGCGGGCCGGTCGCCGGCGGCAGGGCCAGCGCATCATCCACGCCGGTCAGCGGCTCGCCGAAGACGCTCGCATTGACCGCAGCAAGGTCGGTGTACTTCCAGGCTTCGACGCGCCGCGTCGGAAAGCCCTGCGCGCGGAAAGCGGCGGCGCTGCGGTCGCGCAGCGCCTCCACCCAGGGAAGGGAGGCGCCGGGCAGCCGCCCGCGCAGCCCCTCATGCCGCCCCAGGAAGGCGGCGGGTCCGGTACCGTTCATCGCGGTCATGCGGCGGCTGCCTGGATGGCGCCGTAGCCGGAGGCTTCCAGCTCCTCGGCCAGTTCCGGCCCGCCCGACTTCACGATGCGGCCGGCGGAGAGCACATGCACCCGGTCCGGCACGATATGCGTCAGCAGTCGCTGGTAGTGGGTGATGACAAGTGCCGAAAACGCCGGCCCGCGCAGGCTGTTCACCGTATCCGCCACCAGCTTCAGCGCATCGATGTCGAGGCCACTGTCGGTCTCATCCAGCAGCGCCAGCTTCGGCGACAGCAGCGCCATCTGGAGCATTTCGTTGCGCTTCTTCTCGCCGCCGGAGAAGCCGACATTCACCGGGCGCTTCAGCATGTCATCCGGCATGTTCAGCACCTTCATGCGGGCGCGTGCCAGCTTGAGGAACTGGATGGCGTCGATCTCCGCCTCGCCCTTGGCGCGCCGCACCGCGTTCAGCGCCGTGCGCAGGAAGTTGGCATTGCCGACTCCGGGCAGCTCAACCGGCGCCTGAAAAGCCAGGAACACGCCGGCCACGGCGCGTTCCTCCGGCTCCATCGCCAGCAGGTCGATGTCGCCGAGGGTGACGGAGCCTTCCGTCACCTCATAGCCATCACGCCCCGCCAGCACGTAGCTCAGCGTGGACTTGCCGGAGCCGTTCGGCCCCATGATGGCGTGGATCTCACCCGCCGGAATCGTCAGGTTCAGCCCATTCAGGATCTGCTTGCCGTCGACGGTGGCGTGCAGGTTTTCGATCTTCAACATATCAGCAATCCTTACCCGACCGAGCCTTCAAGACTGATCTGCAGCAGCTTCTGCGCTTCCACGGCGAATTCCATCGGCAGCTCCTTCAGTACCTCGCGGCAGAAGCCGTTGACGATCATGCCAACCGCATCTTCCTGCGTCAGGCCGCGGGAGCGGCAGTAGAACAACTGGTCTTCCGCGATGCGGCTGGTGGTGGCTTCGTGCTCCACCTTCGCCGTCATGCAGCGGTTCTCGATATAGGGCACGGTATGCGCGCCACACTGGTCACCGATCAGCAGGCTGTCGCATTGCGTGAAGTTGCGCGCGCCGGCCGCCTTCGGGCTGATTTTTACCAATCCACGATAGGTGTTCTGGCCGAAGCCCGCCGAGATGCCCTTGCTGACGATCGTGCTGCGCGTGCGCTGGCCGATGTGGAACATCTTCGTGCCAGTATCGGCCTGCTGGTGGTTGTTGGTGATCGCCACCGAATAGAACTCGCCCACGCTGTCATCGCCGATCAGCAGGCAGGACGGGTACTTCCAGGTGATGGCGGAGCCGGTTTCCACCTGCGTCCAGGACACCTTGCTGCGCTTGCCGCGGCAGGCGGCGCGCTTGGTGACGAAGTTGTAGATTCCGCCCTTGCCTTCCGCATCGCCCGGATACCAGTTCTGGACCGTGCTGTACTTGATGCTGGCGTCATCGAGCGCGACGAGTTCCACCACCGCCGCATGCAGCTGGTTCTCGTCCCGCATCGGCGCGGTGCAGCCCTCGAGGTAGCTGACCTTGCTGCCCTCATCCGCGATGATGAGCGTCCGCTCGAACTGCCCCGTGCTCTTCGCATTGATGCGGAAGTAGGTGGACAACTCCATCGGGCACTTCACGCCCTTGGGGATGTAGACGAAGCTGCCATCGGTGAAGACGGCGCTGTTCAGCGCGGCATAGTAGTTGTCGCCCTGCGGCACCACCGAACCGAGATATTGCTGCACCAGTTCGGGATGCGTCTGCACCGCCTCGCTGATCGCGCAGAACACGATCCCGTCCTTCGCCAGCCGCTCCTTGTAGGAGGTGGCGACGGAGACGCTGTCGAACACCGCATCCACCGCGATCGGCATGCGCCCGCCTTCGGAGGGGCTGTCGCCCGCGCCCTCGACGCCGGCCAGGATCGCTTGCTCCTTCAGCGGAATGCCGAGCTTGGCATAGGTCTTCAGCAACTCCGGATCGACCTCATCGAGGGACTTCGGACCCTGCTTCGGCGCCGCGTAGTAATAGGCGTCCTGGAAATCGATCGGCGGATGCTTCACGGCGGCCCAATGCGGCACTTCCATGGTCAGCCAATGGCGATACGCCTTCAGCCGCCATTCCAGCAGCCAGGCGGGCTCCTTCTTCTTCGCGCTGATGAAGCGAACGATGTCCTCGTTCAGCCCCTTCGGCGCGAAGTCCATCTCGATATCGGTCTCGAAGCCCCACTTGTACCCGCCGTCATTGACGGCCTGAACGGCTTCGATGGTTTCAGTGACGGCGGCCATAGCGGCTGCTCCTACTCGGCGGCGAGAACGGGCTGGGGGACGGCACGGCGGGCGGGCATGGGGGAGGCGATTTCGCTGACCATGATGGCGGAAAGCGCGCCGCGGATGGCGGCATTCACCGGGTCCCAGCGACCGCGCACGGGGCAGGTCTGCTCCGCCTCGCAGAAGCCGAAACCGCCATCGACGCAGGCGGTCAGCGCGATCGGTCCGTCCATGGCGACGATCACCTCCGACAGGCCAAGGGAGGCCAGGGGGCGCAGCAGGCGGTAGCCGCCGCGGGCACCGCGCAGCCCCTCCACCACCCCGGCCTGGGACAGCATTTTCAACACCTTGGCCACCGTGGGCTCGGCAATGCCGGTGCCGGCGGCAAGGCCGGGCGCGGTCTGCACCCCGCCCTCCGCCTCAAGACGGGAGAGCACCACCACGGCGTAATCGGTGAATTTCGAAACCCGCAACATGCGGTAAGAACTCCTGCCGCCGTTTAAAGGGGACCTTATCAGTCCGGATTGCAGATGCGCTTGCCCCCCTTCGATGTCAAGGCGAGGCGTCTTGCGATAGGAGGACTCAATCGGCACGATTGGGCTTTCCGACCTGGGATACCAATACCATGCCGAGTCTGCTGACCGATGACGGGGTGACCCTGCACTATGAGGAGGCCGGCAGCGGCACCCCGATGGTCTTCGTCCATGAATATGCGGGCGACCATCGGTCCTGGGAGGCGCAGATGCGCTTCTTCTCCCGCCGCTATCGCTGCATCGCCTATGCCGCCCGGGGCTACACCCCCTCCGAAGTGCCCTCCGACCCGGAAAAGTACAGCCAGGACCGGGCGACGGATGACATCGCCGCCGTCATCAAGGGGCTGGGCCTGGGCCCGACCCATGTGGTGGGGCTTTCCATGGGCGGCTTCGCCACGCTGCATATGGGCCTGCGCCATCCGGACCTGGCCCGCAGCCTGGTCGCCGCCGGCGTCGGCTATGGCGCCGCCCCGGGCAAGACCGCGCAATTCCATGCGGAGACGGACGCCGCCATCGCCCGCATCCGGGCGGAGGGGATGGACAGGTTCGGCCTGACCTACAGCCGCGGCCCGACCCGCCTGGTCTTCGAGGAGAAGGACCCGCGCGGCTATGCCGAATTCCAGGCCCAGCTCTGCGAGCACAGCACGGAGGGCTCCGCGCTGACCATGAACGGCGTGCAGCGCCGCCGGCCCAGCCTGTTCGACCTGGAAGCCCAGTTCCGCGCCATGACGGTGCCGACGCTGGTGATCGCCGGCGACGAGGACGACCCCACGCTGGAGGCCAGCCTCTACCTCAAGCGCACCATCAAGAGCAGCGCCCTGCTGGTGATGCCGAAGTGTGGGCACACCATGAACCTGGAGGACCCGGACGCCTTCAACCGCGCGGTGCTGGATTTCGTGACCCAGGTGGATGGCGGCCGCTGGACCAACCGCATTCCGGCCAGCCTGGCCGGCGGGATTATCGCGGCGTCGGAGAAGTAGGCGCGGCGCCGGCCTGCCGGCGCAGCCGCTTCACGCGGCGGCGCTGGTAGGCCGCAATATCCCGCGCCAGCGGCAGGCGCGGGTCGAAGCGCAGATGCGTGAGGGAGACATAGGCCGCCTGCCCCGTCGCATCCGCGCCGAAGTCCAGCTTGCAGACGATGCCACCCTCATCCCCCGCATAGCTGAGCGCCACGATATGGCAGTCCGGCCCGAGCCGCATGGTCGGATTCTGCTGCCGGAGCATGGCGAGCAGCTCCGGCGTGGGGTGCGCGGGCAAGGGCAGCGCGGCTTCGATCCGCGCCTGAAGGCGGCCGGTGGCCTCGATATCGTCGATCACCCCGGCCGCCCTCCCCTGCTCAGATCATAACGCGCCCAGCGGCAGCCGCCGCCAGCGGTTCCTTCCAGATCACTTCGGCCGGCGTCACTTCCTTGCTCAGCCGGTTCATGCCGCGAAGCTGGTCGATGGCGAGCTGGATATTGCCGACGCTGTCGGGCGTCAGGTTCATCTTGTACTCGACCTTGGTCATCAGCTCCGCGATGAAGGCACGGTCCTGGCGCAGGAAGCGCGCGACCTGGGCGGCGGCCTCCGTCGGGTTGCTGGCGATGAATTCCTGCGCCTGGATCAGCGCGCGCATCATGCGCGTCGTCGCCTCCATGTTCGACTGCGCCCAGCCCTTGTTCATGTAGACGAAGTTGCGGACGATCTGGATCTGCTCGTTGGAGACGAGGATCTTGGTGTTCGGAATGGCGCGCATGGCGCGCGTCGGCCAGGGCTCCCACACCGCGAAGGCGTCGATATTGCCGCGCTCCAGCGCCGCCACCATCTCCGGCGCCTCGACATTGACGATGGTGTAATCTGCGGGATTGAGATTGAGCTTGGAGACGACGGATAACCAAAAAGTCTCGCTGCCGGTGCCGCGCGCGACGCCGACCTTCTTGCCCTTCAGCGCCTCCATATTCTCCACATTGCGGCCGAGCACGCTGATCCAGCGCAGCAGCGCCGTGCCCTCCGCCACCGCGACCACATTCGGGTCCACCAGATGGGCGGAGACGCCGGCCTGTTCGGCGCCATAGGCGGAGTTGATCTGATTGCCGATCAGGAAGGCGATCATGGCGGAGCCGGAGGGGCCGGTGTTCACCGTCACGTCCAGCCCGTTGCGGGTGAAGAACCCGCCTTCGCGGGCGACGTAATAGGGCGCGAAGGACGGGTCCACGCCGGTGGCGATGGTCATCTTGATCGGCGCGTTCTGGGCAAAAGCGGGGGCGGCCAAGGGGGCGGCGAGTGCGGCGCCGCTGGCGGCGAGAAGGGTTCGGCGAAGCATGTTGTTGTTCTCCCTGTTGGTCACATGGTCGGGTTGAAGCGACCCGCGAAGGCGCGGATCAGCAGGCGAAACACGCGGTCCGTCGCGAAGCCCAGCAGACCGAGCGAAATCAGCGCGACAAAGATGTCCTCCACCTGCATGAACAGGCGGGCATCCCACAGCATCTTGCCCAGCCCGTCATTGCTGGCGACAAGCTCCGCCGCCACGATGGTGACGAAGGCATTCGCCATCGCCAGCCGCATGCCGGTCAGGATGTAGGGCACCGTCGCCGGCAGGGCGACAAGCGCAAAAACCTGGAACTTGTTGGCGCCCAGGCATTGCGCCGCGCGAATCTTGTCCTTGCCCACCGCGCCGACGCCGGCCGCCGTGGCGATCACCACCACGAAGACGGTGGTATAGGCGATCAGGAAGATCTTGCTCTCCTCCCCGATGCCGAACCAGATCACCGCGACGGTGATCATGGCGACGGCGGGGATGAAGCGGAAGAACTCCGTCCAGGGTTCCAGCAGCAGACGCACCGGGCGAAAGCTGCCGATGGCGAGGCCGATGGGGATGCCGATGGCGGAGCCCAGCAGAAAACCCTGGATGATGCGGCGCATCGAGGCCCAGACGGATTCCTGCAGCAGCCCGTCCGCGATCAGCACCCAGCCGCGCTCGAAGACCGGAAACGGCGAGGGAAACAGCACCGAGCGGACAATGAAGACGGAGGCCAGGTGCCAGATGGCGAACAGCAGCGCGAAGCCGATCAGATAGCCGGCGACGGTGGCGGCGCGGCTATTCATGGGGGTGGATCTCCTCATGGATCAGCGCATGCACCTGGCGGAAGCAGGCCATGAAGGCGTCGGAGGTGCGTTCCCGCGGGAAGGGCAGGTCGATCGGCACCACGGCCTTCAAGGTGCCGCCCGGACCGCGCTTCATCACGCCGACGCGGGTGGCCAGCGCGCAGGCCTCCTCGATGTCATGGGTGATGAACAGCACCGTCTTGCGGTTCTCCGACCAGATTCGCGAAAGTTCGCCCTGCAGCACCGCCCGCGTCATCGCGTCCAATGCGCCGAATGGTTCGTCCATCAGCAGCATGCGTGGGTCGTTCGCCAAGGCGCGGGCGATCTGGATTCGCTGCTTCATGCCGCCCGAAAGTTCGGAGGGGTGCTTCGCCCCCTGCCCCGTAAGACCCACCATGTTCAAAAAACGGTCGGCAATGGCGCGCCGCTCGCCGCGCCCCATGCTCCGCAACCGCAGGCCGAAGGCAATGTTGTCCCGCGCGGTCAGCCAGTCATAGAGGCTGTCATGCCCCTGGAAGACCACGCCCCGATCGGCGCCCGGGCCGCGCACGGGCCTGCCCTCCAGCCGGATTTCCCCGCTCGTTGGCCTGTCGAACCCCGCCAGCATGTTCATCACCGTGGTCTTGCCGCAGCCCGAAGTGCCCAGCAGGCAGAAGAATTCGCCCTCCGCCAACTCCAGGTTGAAGTCCCGCACCGCCTCATAGGCGCCGGTGCGGCCCCTGAACGTCATGCCGACCCCATCCAGCTCCACAAAGCCCAAGGTGATCTCCCACTTGTATCCAGGGTTGAGTTTAGGGCACCGCCGGGTTGCGGCAAGCCGGCTTCACGCCCCGGCGGTGCGGGATTAGAAGCGGGCTGCGCAGATAGGAGGCAAACGGATGATGCTCGAGGGCAAGGTGGCGGTCGTCACCGGGGCCGGTGGCGGTATTGGGCGCGAAATTGCCCTCGCCATGGCGCTGGCCGGCGCGAAGGTCGTGGTGAACGACATCGGCGCGAGCCTGACCGGCGAGGGTCCGACCAGCGCGAGCCCCGGCGAGCAGACGGTGGCCATCATCCACCAGCGCGGCGGCCAGGCGGTGGCCAATACCGACAGCGTGGCCGACTGGGCCAGCGCCCAGCGCATCATCGGCAGCGCGCTGGAGGCCTTCGGCCGCATCGACATCGTGGTCAACAATGCCGGGATTCTGCGGGACCAGATCTTCCACAAGATGTCGCCGGAGGAATGGCTGGCGGTCATCAATGTGCATCTGAACGGCAGCTTCTTCGTCAGCCGTGCCGCCGCCGAACATTTCCGGAAGCAGTCGTCGGGCGCCTATGTGCACATGACCTCCACCTCCGGCCTCATCGGCAATTTCGGCCAGGCGAATTATTCCGCCGCGAAGCTGGGTGTGGCGGCGCTGTCGAAGTCGATCGCGCTGGACATGCAGCGCTTTGGCGTGCGGTCCAACTGCATCGCCCCCTTCGCCTGGTCGCGCATGACCAGTTCCATCCCTTCCACCACGGAGGCCGAGAAGGCCCGCGTGGCGCGGCTGCAGCAGATGACGCCGGACAAGAACGCGCCGCTCGCGGTGTTCCTGGCCAGCGACGCGGCGAAGGACGTCACGGGGCAGATTTTCGCCGCGCGCCACAACGAACTGTTCCTGTTCAGCCAGCCGCGGCCCATCCGCTCCACGCACAGCGCCGGCGGCTGGACTCCCGAGACGATCGCCGAGACCGCTCTGCCCGCTTTGCGCAGCCACTTCCTGCCGCTCGATCGCTCCGGCGACGTGTTTTCCTGGGATCCCGTCTGATGGACTTCTCGCTCACCGAGGAACAGGTCGCGTTCCAGGATTCCGTCCGCCGCTTCGCCGAGCAGCACCTGGCCAAGGACGCGCTGGCCCGCGCGCATGATGAGCGCTTCCCCTGGGATGTCGCCAAGCTGATGGCGGAGAACGGGCTGTTCGGCATCATGGTGCCGGAAGCCGATGGCGGCCAGGGCGGCACGCTGTTCGATGCGATCCTCGCCATGGAACAGATCGCCTATGTCTGCCCGCGCAGCGCCGATGTGCTGCAGGCCGGCAATTTCGGCGCTTTTCGTACATTCGCCGAATACGCGACCCCGGACCAGAAGACGCGCTATTTCGAACCGCTGCTGCGCGGCGAGACCATCGCCGCCGTTGGCATGACGGAGCCGGATGCGGGATCGGCGCTGACCGACCTGAAGACCACCGCAACCAAGGTGCAGGGCGGCTATCTGCTGAACGGCGGCAAGGTCTTCACCTCCAATACCGAGGATGCGGGCGTCTTCGTCATCTACTGCCGCTTCGCCCCCGGCGTGAACGGCATCGGCTCCGTCCTGCTGGAACGCGGCATGGAGGGATTCCGCCTCGGCCAGCCCAGCCGCTACATGAATGGCGAGACCTGGTGCGCGCTCTATTTCGACAATGTCTTCGTGCCTGACGAGAACCTGCTTCTCGGCGAGGGCGGATTCCGGAAGCAGATCGCGGGCTTCAACGTTGAGCGCGCGGGCAACACGACGCGCGCCTTGGCGCTCGGCGAATACTGCTTTCGCCAGGCCAAGGCCCATGCCGAACAGCGCAAGCAGTTCGGCCGGGCGCTGATGGAATTCCAGGGCCTGCAATGGAAGTTCGCGGAGATGCGCGTCGCGCTGGATAGCGCGCAGCTGCTGCTCTACCGCGCCGCCGTGCGCGCCAAGGACGGGCTGCCGGATGCGCAGGACGTCGCCATGGCGAAATACGCCTGCAACCAGGCGGGCTGGATGTGCTCGAACGAGTCCATGCAGATCATGGGCGGCACGGGCTACAGCCAGGACCTGCTGATCGAATACTGCGTGCGCAAGACGCGTGGCTGGATGATCGCGGGCGGCAGCCTCGAGGTGATGAAGAACCGCATCGCCGAGGGCGTCTTCGGCCGCAGCTTTTCGCAGAGGCCGCCCAAGTGACGCCTCTGGCGCAAGCGCTTCTCAATCCGCGCCGCATCGCACTGATCGGTGCCTCCGCCGACGAACAGCGGCTGACGGCGCGCCCTCAGCGCTACCTGCGCCGCCATGGTTTCACGGGGGAGTTGTTCCCCGTGAATCCGCGTGCAGCCGAGGTGCTGGGCGAGCGCGCCTATGCCACCCTGGCCGACATCCCGGGCGAAATCGATTTCGCCTACATTCTGCTCGGCACGGACAATGTCGAGGCGCAGGTCGTGGCTTGTGCAGCCCGCAAGATTCCCGTGGCCTGCGTGCTGGCCGACGGCTTTGCGGAATCGGGGCCGGAGGGCGCGGCCTTGCAGGCGCGCGTGCTGGCCGCCGCACAGGCCAGCGGCCTCCGGCTGCTCGGCCCCAACTCCATGGGCATCGTCAACCTGAACGCCCGCACGGCGCTCACCACCAATGCGGCGCTGGAGGCGGAGGAACTGCCGGCCGGTCGCGTCGCCCTGGTCTCCCAATCCGGCTCGATGATGGGCGCGCTGCTGTCGCGCGGCGCGGCGCGGGGGCTTGGCTTCTCGCATCTCATCGGCACGGGCAATGAGGCCGATCTGACGGCGGGCGAAATCGCCTCCCTGCTGCTCGACGATCCGGATGTGGATGCGGTCGCGCTGTTCCTGGAAGCGATCCGCGCGCCGGAGCAGATGGCCACCGCCGCCGCCAAGGCGCGCGATCTGCGCAAGCCGATCATAGCCCTGAAGCTCGGCCGCAGCCCCTTCGGCGCGGAGCTTGCCACCAGCCATACCGGCGCACTCGCGGGCAGCGATGCGGCGGCCGATGCCTTCTTCCGCGCCCACGGCATCTTGCGGGTCTCCATGCTGGAATCCCTGCTGGAATTACCCCTACTTGTCGCCGGGCGGCGTGCGCCCGCGCACAGCCATCGCGCGGTCAGCGTGATGACGACGACGGGCGGCGGCGGTGCGCTGGCGGTCGACGCGCTCGGCGTGCTGGGGATCGAGGCACGCAAGCCGGACGCCAAGGCCGGCGCGAAGCTGAGCTCGGGAGGATTCAACAGCCATGCGCGGCTGCTGGACCTGACGCTGGCCGGCGCCCGGCCGGATCGCGTCATGGCGGCGCTGGATGCGCTGCGCGCCGCCGATGACACGGACCTGGTGCTGGCCGTCATCGGCAGCTCGGCGCAGTTCCGGCCGAAGGATGCCGTCGCCGGCATCGTCGAGGGCGTGAAGGTGCCGGGCAAGCCGGTGGCCGCCTTCCTCGCGCCGCAGGCCGAGGCGTCGCTCCGCCTGCTGGCGGAGGCCGGCATCGCCGCCTTCCGCACGGCCGAGAGCGCCGCGGATTGCATCAACGCCTATTGCGCCTGGCAGGCCCCGCGCGACATTCCCGCCCCCACCCCGCCCACCACCACCCTGCCCGCGCGGCCGGATGAGGCGGATGCGCGCGGGTTGTTCGCCACGCTGGGCCTCGATTCGCCCTTCGCCGTCATGCAGGACACGCCGCCGGAGGGCATCGCCTATCCGGTGGCGCTCAAGATCCTGTCGCCGGACATCGCGCATAAGACGGAAGTCGGCGGCGTCATGCTGAACATCCCGGACGCGGCGGCACTGGCGGAGGCTGCCGCCGCCATGCGGGCGCGCGTCGCCGTCGCGGCGCCACAGGCGAAGATCACCGGGCTGCTGGTGCAGACGATGCGCAAGGGTCTGGCGGAGGCCATTCTCGGCTTCCGCCGCGATCCGGAAGTCGGGCCGGTGGTTCTGCTGGGCGCCGGCGGCGTGCTTTCCGAACTGCATCGCGACATCGCCCTGCGCCTGGCACCCGTCGATCTGGAGACAGCTCGGGACATGATCGCGGAGGTGCGCGCGCTGAAACCGCTATCCGGCTGGCGCAACCTGCCGAAGGGCGATCTGGACGCGCTGGCGGAAGCGGTCGTCGCGGCATCGCGCCTCGCGGCGCTGGACCAGGTGGCGGAGGCGGAGATCAACCCGCTGATGGTCGGCCGGCCGGGCGAAGGCGTGACCGTCGCCGATGCCTGGGTGGTGCTGCGCTGAGCGGCGTGGGAGGCTATAGGACATGGACGCCGAAAACCTGATCCGCGCGCGCTACGGCGCCCTGCCCTTCACCCCGCCCGCCGAAATCCCCGCCGGCCTGGCCATGCTGCTGGACCGGCGGGTCACCCGCCGCTACCGGCCGGACCCGCTGCCGGATGCGCTGCTGGATCTGGTGCTGGCCGGCGCGCAATCCGCGCCCGCGAAATCCGACCTGCAGCAATATTCCATCCTGGTGACGCGGGATACGGCCAAGATTGCGCAGGTGGCGGATGCCATCGGCACCATGCCCTGGATCAAGGACGCGCCGGTGCTGCTGCTGTTCTGCGGCGACATCCGGCGCGGGCGCGAAATCTGCGCGGCCCATGGCCGCGACCATGCCAATGACAGCATCGACACCTTCCTGAATGCCAGCGCCGACGCCGCGCTCGCCATGGGCTTTGGCATCCTGGCGGCGGAGGCCCTGGGGCTCGGCACCTGCCCGATCTCCTATGTGCGCAACAACCTGGATCTGGTGCGGCACCTGTTCGGCCTGCCAGAGGGGGTGTTTCCCCTGGCCGGCCTGACGCTCGGCTTCCCCGCGGCGCGCAACGAGACCTCCCCCCGCCTGCCTCCCTCCGTGGTGGTGCATCGGGAGGTCTATGACGACAGTGGCCTTGCCGCCGCCCTGCCCGGCTATGACGCGCTGCGCCCGCCGGGCAAGCCGCGCTATCCGGATGTGCATGGGCCGAAGCCGGAAGGCTGCACATGGTCCGAGAATGCGGCGCGGCAGTTGTCCGTGCCGGAACGCGCGAATTTCCGCGCCTGGCTGGCGACGAGGGGCATCAACCTTGGCTGACGCGACCGCCGACAACCCCGGCGGCGCCGGCGACCTGATCCCGGCGCCGCGCAAGCGCGCGGTGGTGCCGCGCCATGCGGCCAGCCTGATCGTCTGGCGGCCCGGGACCAAGGGGGGCTCCGGCGAGCCCGAGATCCTGATGGGCATGCGCCACGCCAAGCACAAGTTCATGCCGAGCATCCTGGTCTTCCCGGGCGGCCGGGTGGATCGCGGCGACCACGGCGTGAAGACGCTTTCGGAGATGAAGCCGGAGACCCTCGGGCTGCTGGCACACCGGGCCAAGCCGTCGCTGGCGCGCGCCTTGGGCGTCGCCGCCGTGCGTGAATTGTATGAGGAGACGGGGCTGCTTCTGGGCGAGCTTCGCGGCACGCGGCTGCTGGCCGACCTCGCCCCGCTCGACTACCTCTGCCGCGCCGTGACGCCGACCACGCGCAGCATGCGCTTCAACGCCCGCTTCCTGATCGCCCCCGCCGAGGCGGTGCGCGGCGAGATCAGCGGGTCGGGAGAGTTGGAGGGGCTGGCCTGGTATCCGCTGAGCGAGGCTCGCGCGGCGAAGCTGGCGGATATCACCGCCAAGATCCTGACCGAGTTCTCGGAATGGCTGGAGGTGCCGGCGGCGAAGCGGGCGGAGCGGCCGCGGATCGTCTTCCGCGGGCAGGACAACCGGCTGAGCGACGGGTAAGGCGCAGGCCCCCCTCCGAGGTCAGCGCGGCTCGAAGCAGTTCCCATCCTGCCGCGCCGCGCCCTCCGCCACCAGTTTCAGCAGATGCGCCAGCAGGCTGCGCGCCGCGGCGGGCACCAGCTTCATGTCCAGCACCGGACCATAGACCGCCGGCACCAGTTCCAGCGCGCTGGCGCGACCGGCGATGCGCAGGGCGTCCAGGACCATCGCCTCCCGCTCCCGGCGATGCGTCGCCAGCGCGGCGACGAAGGGCGCGGGGTCGGGCAAGGGCGGGCCGTGGCCGGGCAGGTAGAGGCGGGCCTCGCGCGCCGCCAGTTTTCCCAGGGAGGTCATGTAGGCGGCCATGTCGCCATCCGGCGGGCTGACCACGGTGGTCGACCAGCTCATCACATGGTCGGCGCTGAACAGCACGCCGTCCTCCCGCGCGAAGCACAGGTGGTTGGCGCAATGGCCCGGCGTGTGGATCGCGGTCAGGCGAAACTCATCCCCCTCCAGCACCGCGCCATCGGCCAGCGTCACATCGGGGGTGAAGGAATGGTCGCCGCCCTCCCCGCCCTGGTCGGGCGGCGTGAGGTGCGGGCCGAAGCCGTAGCTCGGCGCACCGGTGGCCGCCTGCAGCGCGGCCACCCCCGGCGAATGGTCGCGATGGGTGTGGCTGACCAGGATGTGCGTGATGGTCTCGCCTTCCGTCGCGCGCCGGATGGCGGCGAGATGCGCCGCATCCACCGGCCCGGGATCCAGCACCGCCACCCGCCCCTGCCCGATCAGCCAGGTATTGGTCCCGCGCCAGGTGAAGGGTCCGGGATTGCCGCACAGGATGCGCCGCACGCCCGGCGCCACCTCCGCCACCACGCCCGGCGGCAGCGGGTCGTCCCGCAGGAAGGGGATGCTCATGACTTCTTCCTTCCGCGCAGCATGATCTCGCGATGCATGATGTAGAGGCTGGCCAGCACGATCGCCAAGGCACCGGCCAGTGTCGAGACCCCCGGCACATCGCCGAAGGCGACCCAGCCGAACAGCACCGCCCAGAGCAGCGCCGAATAGGAATAGGGCGCGAGGAAGGACACCTGCGCACTGGCCCAGGCCTCCGTCAGCAGGGTCTGCGCGGCGCCGCCGATCAGGCCGATGGCGATCAGCATCAGCAGGTCCATCGGACCCGGCGTCACCCAGACGAAGGGCAGCCAGAACAGGCTGAAGAAGGTCATCAGCAGGGACTGCCACAGCACGATGGTGCCGGAGGATTCGGTGGAGGACAGCGTCCGCACCAGCATGGTGGTGCCAGCCGAGAACATGCCATGCGCCAGCGCCGCGATCATCCCCCAGCGCGCCGCGCCGCCAAAATCCCCGGTGAAGGCGCCCTGGCCGAGCGCGATGATGACGATGCCCAGGAAGCCCACCAGCACCGCGCCGCCGCGATGGATGCCCACCTTCTCCCCCAGCAGCGGGATCGACAGCAGGGTGACGAAAAGCGGCGTGGTATTGGTCAGCGCCGTGTGCTCGGCCAGCGGCAGATGCGCCAGCGCATAGAAGGAACAGGCCTGCGCCGCGGTGCCGGTCAGCGCCCGCAGCACATGGCCGGGAAAACGCCTGGTGCGCAGCGTGCCAGCAATGTCGCCGCGCAGCCCGACGCGGCGCAGCACGATCAGCATCACCACCGGCAGGGCGAAGGCACCGCGAAAGAACATCTGCTCCAGGAAATGGACGCGGTCCGACAGCTCCTTCACCAGCACGCTCATCGCCGCGAACAGGGCGCAGGCGGCCAGCATGAAGATCACGCCGCGCCTGGGATCATGCCGCAAGGCCATCAGCGAGGCTCCCTCAGCGCCGCGGCGCGGTCCTCGCGCCGGCGCACCTGCTCCCGGTGCAGATTGTACAGGCCGGCGGCGATGACGATGACGGCGCCCGCCACCGTATTCCAGGCCGGCACCTCGGCCCAGATCAGGAAGCCCAGCACCCCGCCCCAGAGCAGCGTGGTGTATTCATAGGGGGCGAGGGCCGAGACCGGCGCGATGGCGAAGGCACGCGAGAACAGCAGATGCGCGAAGCCGTTCGCCATGCCGAGGAAGGCCAGGCAGATCACGATATCCCAGCGCGGCAGCAGCGGGCCGAGCGGCGGGAACACCGGCAACAGAAGCAAACCCACCGGCACATGCGCCGCCAGCAGCCAGAAGGCGATAGTCTGCGGCGTGTCGGTGGAAGCCAGCACCCGGGTCCAGATCCGCGTCAGGCCGAGCGTCGCCGCGCCGGCCAGCAGCATCAGCGCCTCCCACCGCCACAGCTCGCCGCCGGGCTGCAGGATGACCATGACGCCGACGAAGCCGACGCAGGTGCTGGTCCAGCGCCGCCAGCCCACCTTCTCCCCCAGCAGCGGAATCGCCAGCAGCGTCATGATGAGCGGCGCGGCGGCATTCACGGCGTAGGAAGCACCGAGCGGGAAGGCGTTGAACCAGGCCAGGTAGAAGGCCACCGTCACCACGCAATGCAGCAGCGAACGCAGCGCCAGCAGCGGGCGGCGTACGGGCATCAGCCCGCGGCCGCGCACCAGCAGGGCGATGGCCAGCATGCCGAAGGCGCCGCGCCAGATCATGGCGACCGCCACCCCCACCTCCGGCAGCGCCCATTTCACGGCGGCATCGGCGGCGGAGATAACGGTATAGCCGGCAACGATGATGGCGATGCCGCGCAGCGTGTTCTGGGTCAGCGGCAGCAGCGGGCGCGCTGCCGCCGTGCCCGTTTGTCGTTCAGGCAAGGGTATCGGCCAGTTCGGCCTCGGCCTGCATGCAGGTGGCGCCGCCGTCGTCGCGGGTTTCCAGGCGCATCTGATCGCCCTCCACCCGGCCCAGCACGGTCAGCGCCCGGCTGTCGAAGGCCGGGCGGCGGCCGCGGAAGGCGAAGCTGTGCAGGCGCTTGCCGGGCGACTGCGCCAGCGCGTGCTGCGCCATCAGCGTCGCCTGCAAGGGGCCATGGACCACGAGGCCGGGATAGCCCTCCTCCCCGGTCACATAGGGGTGGTCGTAATGGATGCGGTGGCCGTTGCCGGTCAAAGCGGAGTAGCGGAACAGCATCACCGGGTCCGGCATCACCGCCATGCTGCTGGCCTCCGGCCAGGCCGCCGCGGCCGCGGCGGGCTTCACCGCCGCGCCCTCCGCCCCGCGATAGACGATGTCCTGCTCCTCCTCCACCGCCAGCCCGGCCGGGCCGTGCAGCAGGTGGCCCACGGTGACGAAGACCAGCCGGCCCGATCCGCCCGACTTCTCCTCCA
This sequence comes from Falsiroseomonas oleicola, assembly GCF_019029495.1. Taxonomy (GTDB): domain Bacteria; phylum Pseudomonadota; class Alphaproteobacteria; order Acetobacterales; family Acetobacteraceae; genus Falsiroseomonas; species Falsiroseomonas oleicola. The sequence continues at coordinate 733,612 of NZ_JAERQM010000002.1, read as the reverse complement.
CCTTCAGGATGGTGCTGGTGCGGGTGACGATGTCATCGGCGTGCAATGCCACCGGGTGGAAGCGCAGCCGCCCGCCGGCCCACATGCGGCGCGGCAGATCGTGCACGGGCGGCAGGAAGCCGCCCCGCTTCGGATGGCCATCCGGGCCGATCCCCTCCGGCATCACCCAGTCCTGGAAGAACATCCAGTGCCACAGCGGCGGCAGCTCGGCGGGAATCGGCAGGCCCAGCGTCGCGGCCATGCCGCGCAGCAGTCTCGGGTCGAGCCGGTCCTCGCGGGTCTCGCTGCGGCCGACGTAATCCTGATGCGACATCAATCCTCGCGCAGATAGAGAAGGTAGGTGTTCATGTGGACCACCCGTGTGTAGTGGCGCCAGGTCTCGGCAAAGGCCGGGTGGCGGGAGAAATAGGCGATCGGGTCGAAATCCTCCGCCCCGCAACGGGGAATGCCGGAGTTCTTCGCCACCAGAACCGCACCCGGCGGGGCACGCGCGAAATCCTCCGCCACCGTGCGGTAGACCAAAAATTCGGGGCGCGACATCTCCCAGGGTTCACGATAGCGCGGCGCACCCTCCGGACAGTCCGGATAGGCGCCGATCAGCAGCCAGAGGTTCATGGTCCGCAGGGTGGACCGTGCGCGGGCGTAGTTCAGCGCCGGATAGACCGGGTAGATGTCCGGCGAGAGCACCAGCAGGCGTTCCCCGGCGACCTCCCGCTTCAGCGTGGCGGAAAGCTGGCCCTCCGCCAGCACCCCGTACCAGATCTGCCGCCAGGGGCTCTCGCCGCGGATATGCACGGCCGCCAGGGCCACCACCATGCCGATCGCCAGCATCGGCGCCGCCGCCATGGCCCGGCCCGGCGCCAAGGCGCGGTCGAACCAGCGGGCGATCACCCAGCCGGCCAGCAGCGCGGTGGCCATGGCCATCGGCACCACATGATAGGACCAGCCCTTGTGCTGCACCCAGGCGGAGAGCATCCCGCCGACCCCCGCCGCCGCCAGCATCCGCGCCGGCACCCCGGCGCCGGGCCAGAGCAGCAATGCCATGGCCGCCAGCAGCGCCAGGGTGGCAGCCCCCATCCGGTCGGTGAACAGCACGTCCCACAGCCCGATGCCGCCATTGCCGAGGTAGAAATCCATCACCAGCGGCACGACGAAGCCGAGATAATCGGGGAAGACCAGCGGCAGGCTGGCCAGGTACAGCAGCCAGATGCCGGCCATCAGCCAGGGCAGCCGGTCGCGCAGCGCCGCCGCCGGGCCGCGATGGGCCAGCACCAGCACCTCCACCAGCGCCGGGATCGCCAGGAAATGCGGCTTCAGCGCGAAGCCGAGCGCGGCGGCGACAGTGACGCCCAGCGCCAGCCCGCGCGGTGTCGCCAGGCCCTGCGCCCGGCGCGCCGCCAGCAGCGCATAGGGCAGCGCGAACAGCGCCATCAGATGCTCCCGCTGGCCGACATCATAGGCGACCATCACCAGCACCAGCGGGATCAGCGCATCCAGCACCGCCCGCTCCACCGGCCCTTCCTCCGCCCTCTGCCGCAGCCGCAGGCACATCCACCAGGACAGGGCGCAGAGGCACAGCACGCAGAGCAGCCAGGCGGTGACGATATCCAGCGGGGTGAAGCGGCTGATCAGCGCCGGGATGGCGGTCAGCACGAAGATCAGCGGAGGGTTGACGTCGATCAGGTCGCGGAAAAGCGATTCGCCCGCCACCCAGCGCTCGGCGAAGTTCAGGATCGCCGCGACGTCGTGATTCAGCGGCGGCGTCAGCGCCATCAGCAGGAAGGCCAGCGCGGGCAGCAGGGCCACGGCACGCAACAGCCGCAGGCGGGTCTCGGGCGCCACCCGGGCCGGCAGATGCGGCAAGGCTTCGGCGATCGGGCGGGCCGGCGGGGACGGATGCTTCGGGGTCATGACTGGCTCTCGGCTGGCCACATCCTCGGCCGCCTTGCCACAGGGTGCAACCGCATTGCGGCATCCGCTGGGCGGATGCTGTGTTTCGTAAAGTACGCCGCATAAGCGGCGGCGGCCGTTCGGCCGCTCGGCCCGCATGGCGGGCCGCCTTCGCTAAAGTGCCGTGGCACCGGGCGGCGGCGCAGCGCCTGCCCCCGATCCGCCTTGCCGGTGCCTTGCGGTTGCCCCGGTGCGGCGTCACAAGGGCGTGGTGGAACCCGCAGAATACGACCTGATGGACGCGGCCGAGGACGGCATGTGGTGGTATCGCGCCGCCCATGCCCGCATCCTCGACGCCTTGCGCGAACGGCCCGGCGCCCCGGGGCCGGTGCTGGATGCCGGCTGTGGCACCGGCGGCTTCCTGGCCAAGCTGGTCCAGGACCAGCCGGCCCGGCCCGCGGTGGGGCTGGAATATGTCGCCGATGCCGCCCGCCGCGCCGCGCAGAAAAGCGGCAGCCCGGTCGCGGCCGGCGATGCCAATGCCCTGCCCTTCGCCGATGCCAGCTTCGGCGCCGCCGTCAGCATCGACGTCATCTGCCATGCCGGCGTGGACCCGGCGCGCGGCATGGCGGAGTTGCACCGGGTGCTGCGCCCCGGCGGCACCGTGGTGCTGAACCTGCCGGCCTATGAATGGCTGCGCAGCGCGCATGATGCGCGGGTGCACACCGCCCGCCGCTACACCGCCCGCACCGCCCGCGCTTTGCTGGAAGCCGGCGGCTTCACTGCCATCACCACCCGCTACTGGAACGGCCTGCTGCTGCCGCTGATGGCGCTGCAACGCAAGGTGTTGCAGGCACGCCCCGGCGCGCCCAGCGACGTGACCCACTTCCCCCCCTGGATCGACACCACCCTGCACACCGTCTCCGAGATCGAGCGACGCATCGGCCGCGCGGGCATTTCCATGCCCGGCGGCGGTTCCGTCCTCGTCATCGGCACGCGGCCCTGACCGGAGAACGCGACGTGACTGAGATCATGGCCAAAGCCGCCGGATCGGCGGATGCCCGCCCCACCGGCACTTTCGGCGCCGGCGCTGCCGCGGGACTGTCCTCCGGCCTGCCGCAGGCCGAGGGCACGCCTGTCGGCCTTTCCATCGTCGTCCCGGTCTATCGCGGCGCCGCCACGGTGGGCGCGCTGGTCGAGGCGCTGTCCGCGCTGCGCCCGGCCGGCGGCATCGAGATCATCCTGGTGAATGACGGCAGCCCGGACAATTCCGGCGAGGTCTGCCGGGCGCTCGCCGCCCGCGCCACCGTGCCACTGGTCTATATCGAGCACGCCCGCAACTTCGGCGAGCACAACGCGGTCATGTCCGGCCTGCGCCAGGCCCGCGGCGCCTATGTCATCACCATGGATGACGACCTTCAGAACCCGCCGGAGGAGGTGGTGAAGCTGTACGACCATGCCCGGCTCGGCGGCTGGGACGTGGTCTATACCCGCTATGCCAAGAAGGAACATGACGGCTGGCGCAACCTCGGCAGCCGCTTCGCCAATGGCGTGGCGGACATGCTGCTGGACAAGCCGAAGGGCCTCTATTTGTCCTCCTTCCGCTGCATGAGCGCCATGGCGGTGCGGGAGGTCGCGAAATACAGCGGTCCCTACCCCTATGTGGACGGGCTGCTGATGCAGGTGACCCAGCGCCTCGACAGCATCGAGGTGATGCACCTGCCGCGCGCCGAGGGACGGTCGAACTACACGCTGAAGCGGCTGGTGCTGCTGTGGATGAACCTCGCCACCAATTTTTCCGTCCTGCCGTTGCGGCTGGCCATCCTGGCCGGTGCGGTGATGGGCATCTTCGGCCTGATCGCCGCGGCCATCGTGCTGTTCGAGGGGCTGAGCGGGGAGACGCCTTCCGGCTGGGCCTCGATGATGACGGTCACGCTGCTGGTCGCCGGCGTGCAGTTCCTGATCCTGGGCGTGCTGGGCGAGTATGTCGGCCGCGCCTTCCTCTCGGCCAATGGCAAGCCGCAGGGCGTGGTGCGGGATGTGGTTCGCAGCGAAGGCAAGGGCGCATGATCGCCGCCTGGACGACGCTCGCCGCGGCCATCACCACCTCCCTCATCGGGCAGATCCTGCTGAAGGCCGGCGCCTCGGGCTCCGTCGCGGCGGAGGCCGGCTTCATCGACCAACTGTTCCGCTGGCAGACCATTGTCGGGCTGGGCTGCTATGGCGGCGCGGCGCTGCTCTACATCATCGCCCTGCGCAAGATCCCGATGTCCGTCGCCCTGCCCTGCACGGCGGCGAGCTATGTGGTCATCGCCCTGATCGGCTGGGGCATGTTCGGGGAGAGCCTGGGCATGGCCAAGATCGCGGCGATCGGGCTGATCTCCGCCGGCGTGGTGCTGCTCGCGACCACGGCCTGACATGCGGCCAGGGCTGGTGCTGGGGGCGCTGGGCGTCACCCAGATCCTCGGCTGGGGCACCGCCTATTTCCTGCCGGGCGTGCTGGGCCCGGCGATGGAGCGCGACCTCGGCCTGGCGCCGGGCGGCGCCTTCCTCGGCATCCTCATCATGCTGGGGCTCGCCGGCGCCCTGGCGCCGATGGTGGGGCGGGCGATCGACCGGCATGGCGCGCGGCTGGCCATGGTCTGCGGCTCCTTCGCCTTCGCCGCCGGGCTGGTGCTGCTGGCCGGCGCGCAGAACAGCGCCCAGGCGCTGATCGCCTGCCTGGTGATGGGCCTGGCTGCTGCCCTGGCGCTGACCGAGGCCGCCAATGCCGCCATCGCCACGCTGGGCGCCGAACGGGCGCGTAAACGCCTTGGCCTGCTGGCATTGGCGAGCGGGCTTTCCTCTGCCGTCACCTGGCCGGCGCTGGCAGCGCTGGAGGCGGGTTTTGGGTGGCGCGGCGCGGTGCTGGCCTCGGCGGCGGTGCATCTGCTGCTGGCGTTGCCGCTGCATCTGTTCTTCGTGCCGGCCGCGCCACGCGGCGCCCGCCCCCTGCGCCTGCCGGGCGGGCGCCTGCCGGCGCGGCTGCGCTGGCTTTCCGCGGCCTTCACCATGCAGACGCTGATGGGCAGCGCCATCCTGGCCAATATGGTCCTGCTGGTGGAGGCGCTGGGCATGGAGCGCGGCAGCGCCATCTGGTGGGCGGCCCTGGTCGGGCCGGCGCAGGTGGCGGCAAGGCTGCTGGATGTGGTGGGCGGCGGGCGCTTCAGCGCCGTGACCATGGCCTCCGCCGCCTTGCTGCTGATTCCCTTCGCCTTGGTCCTGCCGCTGGTCGCGCCGCTGGGCGTGACGATCGCCGCGCCGGTCTTCGTGCTGACCTATGGTCTCGCCTCCGGCATCATGTCCGTCATGCGCCCAGCCTGCCTGATCGAGCTGCATGGGACGGAGGGCTATGCCACCGTCGCCGGCCAGGTGATGGCCCCGGTGACGGGCGCCATGGCCCTAGCACCCGCCCTCTTCGCACCCCTGCTCTTCGCCCTGGGGGCGGAGGCGGCGCTGGCCGTCGCGGCTGTGGGCGTGCTGGGCGCCTTTACCCTGCTGCGCGTGGCGGCACGTTCAGGTTAGCCTGTCCGCCATGCGCCTTCTCGCCCTGCCCCTGCTCCTCGCCGCCTGCGCCACCCCGCCCTGCCCGCCCGGCATGCAGGCCGCCACGCTGGCGGAGGGCTATTTCGGCCGCAACGCGGGCGGTGCCGAAGTGGTGGATGACGCCGCCTGGGCGCGCTTCATGGATGAGGTGGTGACGCCCGCCTTTCCCGATGGCCTGACCGTGCTGGACGGCGCCGGCCAATGGCGCGGCCGGTCGGGCGTGGTGGCGCGGGAACGCAGCAAGGTGCTGGTCCTCGCCTTGCCCGGCGCCGAGGCCGCCACCGCCACCGCCCGCCTCGCCCCCGTCATCGCCGCCTATCGCGCCCGTTTCGGACAGGAGAGCGTGATGGTGACAACCACCGGCACCTGCCTGGCTTTCTGAATCCCCCCGGCCCGGCCTATCGTCCCCGCGACCAAGGGAGAACGATCCATGCCGACCACCGTGAAAGACATGCTCGCCGCCGCCAATGCCGCCGTGCCGCGCATCAGCGCCGCCGAGGCGCAGGCCCTGGCCGCCGATCCGCAAACCGTGCTGCTGGATGTGCGGGATGCGGCGGAGGTGAAGACCAGCGGCAAGGCCAAGGGCGCGCTCGCCGTCTCCCGTGGCCTGCTGGAATTCCGCGCCGATCCCGAAAGCCCGCTGCATGACGCGGCCTTCGACCGCGCCAAAACCATCATCGTCTACTGCGCCTCCGGCGGCCGCGCGGCGATGGCCGGCAAGACGCTGAAGGACATGGGCTACAGCGACGTCCGCAACCTCGGCGGCTTCAAGGACTGGGTCGAGGGCGGCGGCGAGGTCGAGAACGGCTGATTATTTTGGTGCCCTCAAGTGCCGGGCGGCCGCATCCGCGGCCTTGGCTCGCCGCATAAGCGGCGGCGGCCATTCGGCCGCTCGGCCGGCGTAAGACGCCGGCCGCATGTCAGACCTCTGCGGCCTGCCGGCCTTCACCCGAAGGCGCCCACCTCATGCACAATGGCGGCCGAGCATTCGCGCACCTGCGCGAACAGCGCCGCCATCGGCGTGAACAAGGCGGCATGTTCCGCGGCATAGGACGCGCCACCCCGCCCCGGCGCCGGCTCATGGAAATCGAGGCCGCTGGCAGGGTCGGGGCGCGCCGGAAAGACCTCCGCCAGCAGCGCCAGGGCGCGTTCCACATCCAGCTGCAGGATGCCGCGGATCAGCGCCTCTCGCGTCGCGCCGTGGCGCGGGCTGAATTCGGGGATCTGCACGGCCAGAAGCCAGATGCGGTGGATCAGGGCGAGCCGCAGCGCATGCAGCAGCACCAGCCTGTCCGGCATGCGCGGCAGCTCCGGCCAATTGGCGCGCAACGCCAGGTGATCCGCCTGCAAGCGCCGGAACATCCGCCGCACATCGGAGGACAGGCCCAGCTTTTCCAGCGCGGCGGAGATATGCATCAGCTCCTCCCGCCGCCCCGGCCGCCTGGTGGCGCCGGCACGGTCGAGCCAGGGGCCGGGGTCGAGCGTATCCACCCCCGCCCGCAGCACGCCGAGATCCGAACAGGCCGCCGCCCTGGCCGCCATGGCCACGGCACGTGCAAAGCGCGGGCTGCGTGCCAGCATATCGGCGAAACTGTCGGGATTGGCGGCGACCGCCGCGCCCATGCCGTGCAGCGTATTCGCCAGCCAGCCCATCTGGTGCAGGATCGCGTTGTTCGGAATGGCGCGGAGCTGCGACGGATGGCTGATGCGCGCCGGCCCGCCCATGTCGGATTGCCGCGCCGCCGGGCGTGACCCTGTGCGGTCCAGCAGCCCCGGCCCGAAGGCGCCGAGCAGCGCCGCATAGCCCGGATCCTCCACCAGGATCTGCATCTCCCGCCGGATCGTGGCGAAGAAATCCGCGCCATAATCGCTCTCGGCATAGATCGGGTCGGGCTCACCTTCCGGCTCGACAAAGGCATGTTCCGCGATGCGGGCGACGGTCGCCGCCGCCAGCGCCGGCGTGCCGAACAGCAGATAGCCATCGCCACCCTGGAAGCTGCTCTCCTCCCGCAGCTTCAACCCGGCCTTCGCCAGGGCCGCCCGCGCCTGGGGTGGGGAGAGGTAATTGAGCCGGTCCGCCAGGCTGTCCGGATGCCCACCCCGGCCGATGCTCTCGCCATGGGTGTCGAACAGCACCAGCTCGATCTCGCCCAGGCCGTGCCGGTGCAGCTGGTCCCCCAGCCGCAGCTTCAGCCGCTCCGCCAGGTAGCTGGCCGGCAACTGCCCGACATAGCGGCCGGAATCGGAATAGCCGAACTGCAGGCACAGCCGGCCATGGGCGCGCAGATAGTCGCGGAAGAAGGGGCTGCGCAGCGCCTCCTCCACCACCTTGTCGCCACGTTCCAGCGCCTCCGCCGTCTCGAACAGCGGAGAGATTTCGATATGCCGCTCGATCCCCAGGCGTTTCGCGAGCCACAAGGCCCCGAGCAGCGTGTAGCCGCTTTCCGTCTCCGCGATCAGGAAGCGCACGGGCTGGGAGGCATCCACATGCTTGGTGATCTGCGCCACCGTCATCATCAGCCGCACGGCGGAGGCCTGTTCCGCCATCAGCGCGCCGAAATCCACCGGCTGCGGCGTGACCTCCGCCAGCGCCGCATTCATTGCCGCCAGCAGGCCGCGCCGGCTGGCCATGTCGTCCGGGCTGGCCGTCAGCCCCAGGCGCTGGCGCAGCGCATTGTGGATCTGGCTGGCATTCAGCCGGGTATGGGTATGCGCGAGCGCCAGCCCATGCCCGACCAGCCCGGCGCGGATCACCACCAGCGCCAGCCGCGCCGCTTCATCCGGCGCCGCCGCCATCGCCGCGGGAAACAGGCCGAGCAGCGCCGCCGGATTGGTCATCGCCGCCTGGCGCTGGCCGATCAGCACCTCCGCGAAGCCCTGCACCGCCTCCGCCACCGGCGTATGGGGCAGCGCCTCCAACTGCCGGGCCACCGCCGCTTCGGCCTGCGCCACCCTGGCCGACAGCGCCTGGGCGCAATCGCCGAGCGGGGCGAGTTGCGCCGCCATCCGCTGCAATTGCAGCCGCTTCATGGTCAGCCGCAGCCCGATCGTATCCCACCAGCCGATATCGGTGCGGCCATCCGTGTCATAGCCGACCCAGGAGGCCAGCAGGATCGGCGCCGGCAACAGGGTCTGCCAGCGATCGCCCCAGATGCCCCGTGCCGCCCGCAGCAGCGCGCCATTCAACGCATCCAGCGCATCGCGCCCACGCTGGATCGCCGCCACCGCCTGCACGAATTCCTCCGTCAGCGTCGGCGCCGCCGGGCGATGCGACAGGCCGCGCGGCATCTCCGCGCCGGAGGCGGCTGCCGCCACCGCCGCGCCCGTTGCTGGCGGCAGGGAAAAGGTGGGATGCGCGGTGAACACCGCCGCGAAACGCGGCCGCTCCACCACCTCCCGATACGCCGCGAAAGGCACCGGGCTGTCATGCGGATCGGGGCGGACCAGCCGCGCCGCCAGGGCATCCAGCGTCGCCGCCCCGCGCTCCACCCCCACATAAGCGGCAATCCGCCGCGCCCGTTCCGCCGCCGCGGTATCCGCCAGCCGCGCGATCAGCGCGCCCACGCCCGCCACATCCAGCCGCCCATCATCCAGCCGCCGACTGATCGCCAAGGCAATCAACAACACCGGATCCCCGAACGGATCCGTCGCCGCCGCCTCCCGCGCCTCCCTCAGGCGCAGCAGCAACTCAGCCAAGGTGTCACCCACCCCATCCGCCCCAGGCGGCACGGCAGCAGAACGGGTCCCGGCGCCCAGCGCCTCAACGGTCTGATCCATACCCCATGCTGCACCTGCGAAGGCCCGGAACGCCAGCACGTATTTGCCCGGTCGTTGCGAGGGTGTGTGGGTGGTCCTTGCAGGGGGCGCTGCCCCCTGCAAGGACCACCCTCACAACCCTCGCAGCACCTGGCAGACGTGCTCGACCTGGGTGTCGGTCAGTTCGGGGAACATGGGCAGGCTCATGACTTCGCTGGCGGCGCGGGCGGTTTCGGCGCAGCCGGCGGGGCCCATGGGGGTGCGGCCGCGATAGGCGGGTTGCAGGTGGACGGGGGCGGGGTAGTGGATGGCGGTGGCCACGCCTTCGGCGCGCAGGCGGGCCATCAGGGCGGTGCGGTTGGGCACGCGCAGCACGTATTGATGGTAGACATGGCCGGCATCGGCGCGGCGAACGGGCGGCGCGTAGGGGCCGTTGGCCAGCGCCGCGTCGTAGGCGGCGGCGATTTCGGCGCGGCGGGCGTTGGTGCCGTCGAGGTAGGGCAGGCGCGTGCGCAGGATGGCGGCCTGGACCTCGTCGAGGCGGCTGTTCACGCCGATGCTGTCGCTGATGTAGCGCTCCTTCCAGCCATATTGGCGGATGGCGCCGATGCGGTCGGCGAGCGCCGCATCATCGGTGGACATCACGCCGCCATCGCCCAGCGCGCCGAGGTTCTTGGTGGGATAAAGGGAGAAGCAGGCGGCGTCGCCCATGGTGCCGACCTTGCGGCCACCCAGCGTCGCGCCGTGGGCCTGGGAGCAATCCTCGATCACCATCACGCCGTGTTCGCGGCAGGCGGCCAGCATGGGGTCCAGGTCGCAGGACTGGCCGTAGAGGTGGACGGGGATGATGGCGCGGATCGGCGGCAGGCCGGGCGGCGGGTCGTTGAGGACGGCGACGAGTTCGTCCGGATCCATGGTGAAGGTATCCGGGTCGATATCGACCAGCAGCGGTGTGGCGCCCGTCATCTCGATCGCGGCCACGGTGGCGACCGCGGTGTGGGAGACGGTGACGACGGTGCAGCCGGCGCCGATGCCCATGCCGCGGAGCGTCAGCATCAGCGCGTCGGTGCCGTTGGCGCAGCCGACGGCGCGCTGTGCGCCCTGCCAGGCGGCGAATTCCTTCTCGAAGGCCGCGCCTTCCTGGCCGAGGATGTACCAGCCGGAGTTGAGCGCGCGCAGCACCGCCGCGTCGATCTCGTCCTTATGGGCACGGTAGCCGGCGCCGGGATCGGCCTGCGGCACGGTGATGGTGGTGGCGTTCATGGGCGTGCCTCCTGTTCAGGCGACATATTCGGCAAGGCGCGGGCGGTACCATTCGAGCGAACGGCGCAGCCCGTCATCGACATCGACGCGCGGCCACCAGCCGGTGGCGGCGCGGAAGGCGCGATCGTCGGCGGCGTAGCTGCCGATGTCGATCTGCGCCCGATCGGCCGGGAAGGTCTTCGTGACGAAGCTGCCCTGACCGCCATTCGCCGCGATCAGGCGTTCGGCCAGTTCGTGCAGGGACAGTGGGGGCGGCCCGCCGATGTTGAAGACCTTGCCGTTCACCTCGGGCCGCGCGGCCTGCAGGCCAGCTCGGAGAAAGGCGTCGGTGACGTCGTCCAGATAGGTCAGGTCGCGCAACTGCTCCCCGCCCCAGACCTCGAAGGGCTCGTTCTCCAGGACCTTCCGGATCCAGATCCCCAGAAAGGTCTGCTTGGCGTCCTTGATGCGCAGCCGGGGGCCGTAGCAGTTGGTCAGGCGGAGGGAGACCACCGGGCGGCCGTGGACGCGGCTTTCCAGCAGCCAGTACTGCTCGCCGGCCCATTTGGAGACGCCATTGGCGTCCGGCGGGTTCACCGTGTGCTTCTCATCCACCGGCAGGTATTGCGGGCGGCCGTAGAACTGGCGGGTGGAGGCATGCACCACGGTGGCCTTCGGCGCCGCCTCCCGCATCACGCCGATCAGCCGCACCTGGGCCACGGCGTTGATGGCGATGTCGGAAACCGGGTCGCGCTGCCCGCCCATATGGCTGGTCTGGGCGGCCATGTTGAACAGCACGTCGATGCCGTTGCAGAGGCTGTGCAGCTCCGCATCGCGGATGTCGCCCCGCACCAGCATCACGTTGCTGCCTTCGAGGTTCAGCGGATTGGCGCCGCCCTCCGGCTCCATCGCATCCAGCGCCACCACGCGGGCGCCTTCCGCGGCCAGGGCATGGCACAGCCCGCTGCCGAGGAAGCCGGCCCCACCCGTCACCAAAACGCGCTTGCCGCGCCACCCGTCCATTTTGTCGCGTTCCTTCGTTGAGCCGTCGAGCATCTCTGAAAAGCCCTCTCCCCCGCTTATGGGGGAGAGGGCTTTAACTCCTACCCAGTCTGGCCGAGCCGCTGCCCCGCATATCGTGCGGCCCGGATCGGCCCCCACCAGGCCTCGTTGTCGAGGTACCAGCGCAACGTGTGTTCCAGCCCGCGTTCGAAATCGTACTTCGCTGTCCAGCCCAACACCTTCTCCGCGCCCGACGGGTCCATGGCATACCGAAAATCGTGCCCGGGGCGGTCCTTCACGAAGGTGATCAGACGCTCGCGCGGCCCAGCCGGGTCCGGCCGCAGCCGGTCCAGCACGGCGCAGATAGCGCGCACGACGTCGAGGTTGCTGCGTTCCTGCCGTGGTCCGATGCAATAGGTGCCGCCCGGCTTGCCGGCGCCCAGCGCCGCCAGGCACAGCGCCTCCGCATGATCCTCCACATGGATCCAGTCGCGGATATTGGCGCCGTCGCCATAGACCGGCAGCGGCCGCCCCTCCAGCGCGTTCAGCGAGACCAGCGGGATCAGCTTCTCGGGGAATTGCCACGGCCCGTAGTTGTTCGTCGTGTTCGAGACGAAGGCCGGAAAGCCGTAGGTGTGATGCCAGGCGCGGACCAGATGGTCGGAGGCCGCCTTCGACGCGCTGTAGGGGCTGCGCGGGTCGTAGGGCGTGTGTTCGTCGAAGGGTTTTGCTTCAAGCGTCTCCAGCGAACCGAAGACCTCGTCGGTGCTGATGTGGTGGAAACGGAAGGCCGCCTTCCGGGCGGGGTCGAGCGCGGACCAGTAGGCGCGCGCGGCCTCCAGCAGCACCTGGGTGCCCACCACATTGGTCTGGATGAACTCGGCCGGGCCGTCGATGCTGCGGTCGACATGGCTCTCGGCCGCGAGGTGCATCACCACCTCCGGCTGCCACTGCGCAAGCACGGCGCTCATCGCCGCCGGGTCGCAGATATCCGCCTTCACATGCACATGGCGGGCATCGCCCCGCGCGGCGCCCAGCGCCTCATGGCTCGCGGCATAGGTCTCCTTGTCCACATTCACCACCAGATGGTCGGTGGTGGCGATCAGGCGGCGGACGACGGCGGAGCCGATGAAGCCAAGGCCGCCGGTCAGCAGGATATTCATGAAGACTCCTCGGTCGGCCCATCTATGGCAGCGGATTGCGGCGGCCACAGGGCCGAGCCCGGGCGGCGCCATGGCCGTGCGCTAAAATGCCCGGCCCGCCGCCCGCGGTCGAGGGGGGATCACGCCCATTATCACGCGGGCGCGAGCGCCACCCCGGTGATCTCCACCTTCCAGCGCGGATCGACCAGCGCCGCCTCGATGGTCATCCGCGCCGGCTTGGCGGCGGGGTCGAGCCAGGCGTCCCAGGCGCGGTTCATCGCCGGCGCGTCGCGGATATCGGCCAGAACGATGGTGACGCTGAGCAGGGCGCGCTTGTCGGTGCCGGCCTCGGCCAGCAGCGCGTCGATCTGCGCCAGGATGTCGGCGGTCTGGCCCTCCGCATCCAGGGTCGGATCATCGGCCACCTGCCCGGCCAGCCAGATGATGCCGCCACCCATCACGGCGCCCGACAGGCGCTGCTCCTCCGCAATTCGCCGGATCATTCTGTTGTCTTTCCCTTCCAAAATGACGCGGCACAGGGCACATCCTGGCCGTCCCCGGAGGGTGCCATGCAGGTGCTGATCGACAAAGTCGTGCTCGCCAGCCGGCATGTGCTGGTGGTGTTCTTCCTGGGCCTCGGCGTGGCACTGGCCATCTATGCGGTGGGCTTCCTCGCCAAGTTGTGGAAGTTCGCCGGCAATGCGCTGACGGGATCGGACAACCGCCAGTTGCTGGAACTGCTGCACCTGCTGGATGCGGCGCTGGTCGCCTCCCTGGTCGTGACGGTGATGATCTCCTCCTATGACAGCCTGGTGTCGCGGCTGGGCAAGCATGAGGATGCGGAGGGGGTCAGTTGGGTGGCCAACATCGACCCCGGCAATCTGAAGATCAAACTGGCCTCCGCGCTGATCGCCATCTCCTCCATCCACCTTCTCCAGATCTTCATGGAGGTGACCAGTTACGACGACCGTTCCGTGATGTGGGGGCTGGCGATCCATGGGATGTTCGTGGCCGGCGCGGTGGCGCTGGGCGTACTGGACCGGCTGACGAAGAAATAGCGATGACCGTGATCCGAAGCGCGATGCCGGGGGACCTGCCCGGGCTGCTGGCGCTCTATCCCCACCTGAATCCGGGCGACCCGGCGCCGGACCCCGCGCGGGCGGAAGCCGCCTGGGGCGAGATGCTGGCCGCCTCCCCCCTCGTCACCGTCATCGTGGCGGAGCGGTATGGCGACATCGTCGCCTCCTGCATCCTGATCCGCGTCCCGAACCTCACGGTCGGCGCAAGGCCTTATGCGGTGATCGAGAATGTGGTGACCCACGCGGCGCATCGCTGCGAAGGTCTTGGCCAGGCGGTGCTGGCGGCCGCGCTGGAGGCCGCCTGGGCGGCGAATTGCTACAAGGTGAGCCTGGCCACCGGGTCCCATCAGGAATCGACGCTGCGCTTCTACGAAAAGGCGGGCTTCACGCGGAATGCCAAGACCTTCTTCGAGGTCCGGCGGATCTGAAGCGATGCGGCCCTGCGTGGTGGTGCCGCGGGTGCTGGGCCGGCTGCCCGCAAAGAAGACAAAGTCTTAACCATCACGTCGCATCCTGAGCCCGCTGTCTCAGGAGAAGCGACATGTCCGAAAAATCCCTATCCGCTCCGCGCCCATTGACGGAGGCGGAGGCCGCGACCGTGGCGGGCGGCGTCTGGTGGAAAGAGAACGCCAGGCAGCATGCTGTCGACCACTATTACCACCTGAATCCGGACGACGCGCATCCGCGCACCCACAATGATGCCACGGACCAGATGCAGCAGGTGCGGGATGAGATCCAGCGTCTGACCGGGAGCCAGGACCTGTCGGACACCCTGCGGTCCATGGGGGAGCTTTGATAAAGCGGCCTCAAGGCCGCCACGGCTACCCCGCCAGATGCGGCCGGCGCACCCAGCGCGCCACCAGCCCATCCACCGGCCCGGCGATGACCGAGACGGCCCAGAGCACCCCCGCCATCAGCACGATGGCCGGGCCGGAGGGCAGGTCCAGGTGGTAGCTGGCCAGCAGGCCGAAGGTCGCCGACAGCACCGCGATCGCGACCGCCGCATAGGCCATGCCTGACAATTCCCGCGCCCAATGGCGCGACGCCACGGCCGGCAGCATCATCAGCCCGACGGCCATCAACGTGCCCATGGCCTGGAAGGCGGCCAGCACATTCAGCACCACCAGCACCAGGAACAGCGCGTGCCACAGCCCGCCGCGCACACCCTCCGCCTGGGCAAATCCCGGGTCGAAGCATTCCAGCGCCAGCGGCCGCCAGGCGAGCGCCAGCACCGGCAGGGTCAGGGTGGCGACGCCGGCCATCATCAGCAGCGCCGGGTCATCCACGCCGAGCACCTGGCCGAACAGAAGATGCGTCAGGTCGGAGGTATCGCCGCGCAGCGACACCAGGGTGACGCCCAGCGCGAGGGCGATCAGGTACAGCGCCGTCAGCGCCGCATCCTCCCGCCCCCCCGTCGCACGGGACAGCGCTCCGGCACCGACGGCCACCAGCAGCCCCGCGATCAACCCGCCGATCGACATGGCCGGCACCGAAAGCCCCGCGATGAGGAAACCCGCGGCGATGCCAGGGGTGACGCCATGCGCCAGCACCTCCGCCGTCAGCGAGGTCCGCCGCAACATCAGGAACACGCCGAGCAAAGGCGCCGCCACGGCCAGCGCCAGGCAGCCCACCAGGGCGCGGCGCATGAAGCCGAATTCCAGGAACGGCCCGAACAGGAAGTCCATAGGTCCTAGGCCGCGCAGGCGGGGGCGGATTCGTCCCAGGCCTCGGCCATCATCCGGGCGCGCAGGCGGTTCTGGGCGGAGAGCACCTCGGCCGTCGGGCCGCAGGCAATCGCCTCCCGCGCCAGCAGCAGGCAGTCGGGGAATTCGCGCTCGACCAGGTCCAGGTCGTGCAGCACGGCCAGAACCGTGCGGCCCTCGCCATGCCAGCGGCGCAGCACGGCCAGAAGATCGGCGGCGGTGCGCGCATCGACGGCGTTGAAGGGCTCGTCCAGCAGGATCAGGTCGGCATCCTGCACCAGCAGGCGCGCGAAGAGCAGGCGCTGGAACTGGCCGGCGGACATGGCACCGACCGGGCGCCGCGCGAAGCCGCCGAGGCCCACCGCCTCCAGCGCATGCTGCGCCCGGTCCCGGTCCGCCGCGCTGGCGCCGCGAAAGGCGCCGAGGCGGGACCAGAGGCCCTGAAGCACCACATCGAGGCAGAGGATCGGAAAGGCGCGGTCCATGCCGGATTGCTGCGGCAGCAGCGCCACGCGCGGCTTATGGCCCGAAAGGGTGACGCGCCCCTCATCCACCCGGTGCAGCCCGGCAATGCTGCGCAGCAGGGTGGTCTTGCCGGCGCCATTCGGCCCGACGATGGCCGCCAGCGACCCGGCGGCGAAATGCGCGGAGACGTGATGCACCGCCGGATGCCGCTGATGCGTGGCGGTGAGGTTGGCCAGATCGACCGCCGGACCACGCGGCATCACGCCGACATCGCCCAGGCCACGGCCGCCCAAAGCGCCGCCAGCACGGCCCCGGCCAGCACCAGCCGCGCGCCCACGCCGCCGGACAGGGCGAGCGGGTCGGCAAGGGACAGGCGGAGGGGCTGGATTGACATGGTTACCTTATAACATCGGCAGGGGTCCTGGGCAAAGGCCACCGGGCGGACTACCTGCGCAGGCGATGCAGGACAGCCCCCCGCCCCCCGCTCCCCTCCCCACCCCCGATCCGGAGGCTCCGCTGCGCCTGGCGCTGCGCCGGCATCGCGCCGCCGCCACCGGGCTGCTCGCCGGCATGGGCGGGCTGCTGCTGGGCAGCTACGCCCTGCCGCCGGGCTATGGCACGGACCTGCTGCAGGCCGCCGCCAAGGCCGGGGTGGTCGGCGGCATCGCCGACTGGTTCGCCGTGACCGCGCTGTTCCGCCACCCGCTCGGCCTGCCGATCCCGCACACCGCCATCATCCCGATGCAGAAGGAAAGGCTGGGCGCGGGCCTCGGCCGCTTCGTGGCGAACCACGTCTTCACCGAAGCCGAGGTCGCCCGGGTTCTGTCCAAGGTGGACCTGGCGCGGGTGCTGGGGGATTTCTTCTCCGACCCCGCCGCGGTGCAGCCCGCCGCCGGCGCCCTGGCCAAGGCCCTGCCGCGCATCCTGGCCAGCCTGGAGGATGGCCGCGCCCGCCGCCTGCTCGCCCGCCTGCTGCCGCGCATCGCCGGCGGCCCGGGCGCCGCGCGCGTGCTGGCCCGGGCGCTGACCGCGCTGATCGAGGGCGGCCGGCACCAGGAGGTCTTCGACCTCGCCATCGGCCAGCTCAAGGCGATCCTGGCGGCGAAGGAGGACCAGCTCCAGGCCGCCATTTCCGCGCGGGTGCGGGCGGAAGGTGGCGCGCTGGTCGGCTGGATCGCCGGCGCCGGCATCGCGCGGCGCGTGCTCTCCGCCCTGAATGCCGAGCTGGACCGGGTGCAGCCCGGCGATTCCGACCTGCGCGCGGCCTTCGAGACCTGGATCCGCGCCGAGATCAAGCGCCTGGAAACCGACCCCGAGCGTGCCGCTGCCGTGGGCCGCGCGCTGCGGGAGGCGCTGTCCCACCCTGCCGTCGCCGCCTGGCTGTCCGACATCTGGGGCCGGCTGCGAGGGGCGCTGGAGGCGGACGCCACCAATCCGAACGGCCGCACGGTGCAGGCGCTGCAATCCGCGCTCGGCAATCTCGGCACCATGCTGGCCGAGGACCCGGCGGCGCGCGACCGCCTGAACAAGGGCGCCGAACGCGCCCTGATCGCCCTGCTGCCGCGCGCACGAAACCAGCTTTCGGAGTTCATCGCCGGGGTGGTGCGGAACTGGGACACGGCGACGGTGACGGAGAAGATCGAGCTGCGGGTCGGCAAGGACCTGCAATATGTGCGGATGAACGGGACGCTGGTGGGCTTCCTGGTGGGTGGGGCGCTGTATGCGGTGCTGACGGCGGTGTTCGGGCGCGTGGCGGGGTAGGTTCGCACTCCGCGACAAGTCTCATGAAATCGCGTTCAGTTTAGTTTTTTGGAATGTTTCGAAGCGCAAGCTTCCGTCGTTGCCCCAGGAGGAAACGACAGATGCCGAACCACCGCCCCGCCGCCCCCGCCCCGCAGTCCCTGCTCTCCCGCGACCCGCTGCTGGCCTTGCTGGACAGCATGTACCTGGCGGTCATGCGACGCCTGTCACGGGCGCACTGACATCAGGCGGGTTTGTCGCGAAGCAGGTAGGCGCCATAGGAAGCGCCGCCCGCCTCGCGGAACTCGTCCAGAGCCAGGAAATGCCGGGCCAGATAGGCGCGCCCCTCCGCCAATGTCGGCCAGTCGATATCGTCCACCACCAGGACGCCCGACTCGCTCAGCAGGGCAGACCAGCCGATGATGTCGCGCAGCGCCTGATCGGGCGCGTGCGATCCGTCGAGATGGATGAGATCGAAGCGCTGATCGGCCAAGGCGAGGCGGGCCTGGTCGGAGGAAATCTCCAACATGCGGATATGCCGCGTCAGGCCCAGCTTCAGGCCGGCGACGTGGAAGCGGGACTTGACCAGATTGTAGTCGAGATTGCGCCAGTAATCGTCATTGGCCCCGGTGGTCGGCTCGGCGACCGCGATATCGGGCGACCAGGGCTCGACGCCGAACGTTACCCCGTCCCAGGCCGAAATCACCGCCGCGATCGGCAATAGCGACTTGCCGCCATGCACCCCGATTTCCAGCGCCCGCGTGACGTGCCGGCTTTCCACGAGATGCGCGAGCCAGAGCGCCTTTTCCCGGGTGCACCAGCCATCGGCGGCCTGCCAGGCCATCAATGCCCGGTCCTGCGGCGATGCCCTTGAGAACCGGCCGAAATCCACCTCGACCTGCGGCATTCCGGCGCAGAATTCTCGCGCCTTCCGCTCCAGCGCAATGACGTTCTCCTCGAGGTCGCTGATGCGGGCCTCGCGTTCCAAGACAGTGTCCTCGCGGTATTTGAGCCTGATCTCGTAATCGCTCTGGATCTTCCGTGTCGTCGCCTGCTCGTTCTGGATGGCCATCTCGCGCAGATTGATCAGCTCCTCCAGCGCAATGACGTTCTCCTCGAGGTCGCTGATGCGCGCCTCGCGTTCCAGCACCGTGTCCTCGCGATATTTGAGCCTGATCTCGTAATCGCTCTGGATCTTGCGGCTCGACGCCTGCTCGTTCTGGATCGCCATCTCGCGCAGATAGATCAGCTCCTCCAGCGCCTTGATCCGCGACTCGCGCATCAGCAGCCAATCCCGTGCCTCGCGCGCGCTCGCACCCGTCATGTCGCGGTACATCCGCTTCACGCCTGCATAGACATTCATTTCAACTCGCCATCTTCAATCGGATCAACGGCAGGATACGGTATGGAAATGTTCGTGGAGCGTCCATCACCCCCTCAATACGCCACCCGATCCGCCTTCCCCGCCCATTCCTCAAACACCGTCAGCGCTTCCGCCCCCAGCAGCCGCTGCATCGGCAGGCTCCGCGCCGCGATCGGCTTGGGCACTTCCTGGTACAGAAACTCGTCGTCGAAGCCGATCGCCGCCGCCTGCTGGCGGTCATTCGCATAGACCACGCGGTCGCAGCGTGCCCAGTACAGCGCGGCCAGGCACATCGGGCAGGGCTCGCAGCTGGTGAACACCGTGGCGCCGCGCAGGTCGAAGCGGCCGAGCGTCGTGCAGGCGCGACGGATGGCGACGATCTCGGCATGGGCCGTCGGGTCGAGGGTCGAGGTCACCTGGTTCCAGCCCTCCGCCACCACCTGGCCCTCCAGCACCACCACCGCCCCGAAAGGCCCGCCCGCGCCGCCCGCCATGCCGCGGCGGGACAAAGCGATGGCGTGGCGCATGAAATCCTCATCGGTCATCGGCCACCTCGACGCGGCGGGACACAGGCCCCAGGTTACAGGCTGGAGGGTCCCCGATGCCGCTTGCGCTGTCCATTCTCGACCAATCGACCATCGCCTCCGGCCGCGGTGCCGATGACGCGATCCGGGAGACGCTGGCGCTCGCGAAGCTGGCGGACCAATGGGGCTATCGCCGCTACTGGCTGGCGGAGCATCACAACAGCGCCTCCCACGCCGGCACTGCGCCCGAAATCCTGGTGGCCGCCATCGCCGCCACCACCCAGCGCATCCGCATCGGCACCGCCGGCGTCATGCTGCCGCATTATGCCGCGCTGAAGGTGGCCGAGCAGTTCCGGGTGCTGGAGGCAATCGCGCCAGGCCGCATCGACCTCGGCGTCGGCCGCGCCCCGGGCTCGGACGGCCGCACCGCCTATGCGCTTAACCCGGATGCGGCCCAGGCCGGGGACCGATTCCCGCAGCAGGTGCAGGACCTGATGGGCTGGCTCGGCGACGGGCTGCCGGAAAGCCACCCCTTCCGCATGGTTGCCGCCAATCCGGCGATCCCGACGCGGCCGGAGGTCTGGATTCTCGGCAGTTCCGATTTCGGCGCCCAGCTCGCCGCCTATTTCGGCCTGCCCTATTGTTTTGCCCACTTCATCACCGATGGCCGCGGGAGCGAGGAAGCGATGGCCCTGTATCGCGAGGGTTTCCGGCCGCATCCCGGCGTGCCGGGCCGGCTGGCGAAGCCGCAGGGCGTGGTCGCCGTCTTCGCCCTGACCGCGGCGACGGAGGCCGAGGCGTTCCGGCATTTCCGGTCCCGCGCCATCTGGCGCCTGTCCCGCGACCGCGGAATCTACCCGCCTCTGCCAAGCCTGGAGGAGGCGGAGGCCTATCCGCTGACGCCGGAGGACTCCGCAAAGATCGAGCGAATGCGCGCCCGCGCTTTGGTCGGCGCCCCCGAACAGGTGGCGACGCGCCTGGCCGCGCTGGCGGAAGCGCATGGGGTGGAGGAAGTCGCCGTCCTCACCCCCTGCCACGACCCTAAAGCGCGGCAGGAGTCCTTTCGGTTACTGGCGGAGGCGGTGGCGGCCGGCGCCACACGCCACGGTGCGTATCAGCATGCCTAGGAAGGTCATCCTTGGCACCCGGCCCGATACTTCGAAGTGGCCTCCTGGCGTCCGCATGATGACCAATGACGAGACGAGTTGGCTGGGCCTGGACGACGATGGACGGCTCTACTGGGATGGGAAGCCTGTGGAGGTAGGCCGCCGAATTTCACTCTCCCGATGGCAGGCGGTAGGCGCCTCGGTAGTCGCAGCCGCAGCGATATTGGGGGGTTTGGGCGGCTTCATCCAGGGTGCCGTGGTGGGACACGAAACCGCCTGCAAACACGGATGGCTCCAGGCTGGGTGCAGCAGTCACACATCGATCCCGTAGTGGCTTCCACAGATAGCTCACCCCCGCGAAAAATCCGCGGGCCGCTGCCGGTGCACGCGGCGCGCCCGGCGCCGGGCGGCGACTTCGGCGATGGCGGGCAATCCCAGCAGCGGCGCCGTCAGCACCGCCAGCAACCCGAATCCCGCGCCCCAGCGCGGCCCGCCCAGCGCCAGGGCGGCGCCGGCCGCTGTCCAGGTGGCGCCATTGACCAGCAATCCGATGCCGAACAGCCAGCGCATCCGGCGCAGCCGCAGCGCGGCCTCGGCCGGGTCGCCCTCGGTCCAGGGGGTGCCGCGGGGGGAGACGTCGTAAAGCCGGTCCTCCGCCACCCGGAAGGGCGGCTCGGGTGGCGTGCTCAGCGGCGCATCACGACGAAGACGGGCCGGCCCTGCTGGCTCGCGCGCCGCAGCCGCCACCAGATGGAGCCGGCGCCGATCAGCCCGGCCACGAGCAGCACCGGCAGGATCAGCCCGACGAAGACCACGGCCAGCGAGGCGAGCACCAGCCCACCCGCGACCAGCGCGACCAGCAGCGCGACGCCGCCGACACGTGCCAGCACGCGGTCCAGAAGGCCGGGCTGCGGCGGGGTCGGCGGCTGCCGGAATTCCCCGTCGGGCGTCATGTCCAGGACGGGCGGAGGTCGATGCGGTTCCATGGCTGGTCATGTTGCCCGTCCCTGCCCCCGGTTCAAGGGTGCCCCCTGCCCCGATCCCGCCTTCACCCCGCCCGCACAAAGCCACGCGGCGCGCGCATCAGCGCCGATAGAGCGGTTGCATCCGCGCCCCAGCTTTGAGATGGGTAGCGCGTGAGCCATCACGGCCGCGTGAGAGACCATGCTGGACGGTCGCATCCTGCCCGACGCCCCCACCGCCACCCTCGCCCGCCCCGGCGGGAGGGATGCTCTGGCGCTGCTGCTCATCATCACCGCCACCGTGCTGCTGCGGCTGACCTCCTTCGTCCCGGCCGTGGTCGATACGGATGAGGGGCTCTACATGGTGCAGGCGCGGGAATGGCTGAACGGCGGCTGGCCGCTGGTCGCCGCCTGGGACATGCACCCGATCGGCGCGCCGGCCATGTTCGCCCTCGCCTTCCTGGCCTTCGGCGTGTCCGTGGAGGCGGTGCGGCTGCTCGGGCTGATCTGCGTGGCCGCCACGGCCTGCGCGCTGTTCGGCGCGGTGCGGGCGGCGGGGGCGCCGCGTGGCGTCGGCGTCAGCGCCGGCGTGATCTATGCGGCGCATACGCTGCTGCTCAGCGGGCTCTGCACCAATACGGAACTTCTGATCGCGCCCTTCATGGCCAGCGCCATGGCCATCGCCATCCATGGCGCGGCCCAGGCGCTGGGGCCGGAGCGCCGGGCGCCGGGCTGGCCCGCCCTGATCGCGATGGGGCTGCTGGTCGGCTGGGCGCTGGTGGTGAAGCAGGTGGCGGTGCCGGCGGGCTGCCTCGCCTTCGCCGTGCTGCTCGGCCCGGCGCTGTGGCGCGGCGCCCTGCCCTGGCGGCGTGCCCTGGCCATGGCGGGCGCCTATGCCGCGCTCTGCGCCACGCCCTTCCTGGTCTTCGCGCTGATCTACTGGGCGCAGGGCTGGCTGGCGGACTACCTGGACGGCTCGATCCTCGCCCCCTTCCGCTATTCCATGGAGCGGATCGCGAGCGGTGAGGCCTGGCGGCGCATCGCCGCGGCGGCGGTGCAGCTCAGCCTGATCTTCGCGGCGGCGCTGGTGGCGCTGGCGCTGTGGCGGCCGCGCGGGCCGGCGGCGCTGCTGACGGCGGTGGCCTTCGCCTGGTTCGGCATCGCCAGCATCGCCATTGCCGGGCCGGGCTTCTTCTTCGCGCATTACTTTCTGCTGTGGCTGCCCTCGCTCTCCCTGCTCGCGGCGGTCGGCATATGGCGCGTCGCGGGGCTGCTGGCGCGCCCGGATGTGGTGCGGCCGATGATGGCCGTGCTGCTGCTGGCGCTGGCGGCGCAGGGCTGGGTGCCGGAGATGCATGAACGGCTGGAACGCGGCCCCGGCCTGCTGCACCGCGACCCGGTGCGGGAGGTGGCGGCAGCGATGGCGGCGGCGGGCGGGCCGGGGGCGGATGCCTTCATCGCCAACTACCACACCAGCGCCTATGTCCTGTCCGGCCTGCGCATCGCCACGCGCTTCCCCTTCCCACCGCATCTGACCGGCGAATTCGAGGATCTGTCGGATACGAACACCGAGGCCGAGCTGGACCGCGTCCTGGCCGCCCGCCCCCGCGTCATCGTCGTGGACCGCGC
This sequence comes from Falsiroseomonas oleicola, assembly GCF_019029495.1. GTDB lineage: Bacteria > Pseudomonadota > Alphaproteobacteria > Acetobacterales > Acetobacteraceae > Falsiroseomonas > Falsiroseomonas oleicola. Next base: position 710,424 of record NZ_JAERQM010000002.1, on the reverse strand, counting down.
CTGGATGCAGAACATGCGCCCGGCCGCGGCGGCGCAGGTGATGGCGGCGGTGGCCCGCGATTATGAACTGGCGGCGACAGTGGCGGAGCGCCGCGGGCCGGTGGAGATCTATCGGGTGAAGGCCGCCATGCCGGTGCCCGCAGCAACTCCGGACGGCTCGACAAGCCCTGGTTGAGGCCGCCTCATGCGAGGCCGGATGACGACGCCACCGCCTGAACGATCAGCCGCCCGATCGGCCTGCCCAGGAGAATGGAGGCAGACACGGCGCCGGCCAGCAACAGGGCGCCCAGACACATCAACAACCCAATCACCGCGGCACTCCGGCTGCCGACGACCATCTGCCAAAGTCCCTGAAGGCAGATGGCCGTAGCGGCGATCAGCGCCAGGAAGGCGAAAGCCCAGCCGGCGATCAGCAGCGCCCCCGCTGGCTCCGCACCCGCCTCGCGCTGGACGAGCGCCAAGCCCGGGGACAACCATTGCTGCGGAAAAGGATCCTGCAGCAGGGCGGCCATCCCCAAGGCCGCCGAGCCGGCCAGCAGCAAGCCGAGCGACATCAGCAACATGCCGCTGCCACGGATCTGGTGTTTGGTCAGATGGTGGTCGATGGCGAAACGTCGGAAGCGGATCTGCATGGCGTCGTCACCTCGCCAGCACCATCTACCTGAGCAGAAAAGTATACAATAGCATCATGGGAAGTTGATCTGCGGTCACGGCCCCGGAAACCAGGCCCCTGTCCGCCCCGTCAGCCAATAGACCGTCAGCCCCACCCATTCCCGCAGCGCCCATTCCGCCTGGTTCAGCCGGGTCGGAAAGGGATTGTCCCACCACAGCGCCGGATCGTCGCCCGTGGTGTAGTTCACCGGCCAGGGTACCACCCGCCACCCCGCCGCGCGGAACACCCCGACCGAGCGCGGCATATGGCTGGCGGAGGTCACCAGCAGCCAGGTCTCGCCTGGCTGGGGGTTCAGCAGGCGGTGGGTGAAGACCGCGTTCTCATGCGTGTTGCGGCTTTCATTCTCCAGCAGCAGCCGGTTCGCCGGCAGGCCGAGCTGAGTGAACAGCAGCCGCGCGGTCTCCGCCTCGGTGGGGCCTGACTGGTCGAGGGCGGCGGTGCCGCCGGTGAAGACCAGCCGCGCCTCGGGATAGCGCAGCGCCAGCGCCATGCCCTCCGTCATGCGTTCCGCCGCGCCATTCAGCGCCGGGATGCCGCGGGCCGCGGTCATGCGCTGTTCCACCGCGCCGCCCAGCACGATGATGCCGGTGACGAAGGGCGGCGCCGTCGCGGGCCGGGGGAAGCGATTTTCCAATGGCAGGGTCAGCAGTGCCGCGACCGGCAGGCAGAACACCGCCGCATACCAGCCGAGGCCGAGCGTCAGCGGCCAGCGCCCGAAGCGCCGCCCGCGCCAGACCAGCACCAGCCCGAGCACCGCCAGGGCCAGCGCCAGCGTGTTCGGCCGCAGCAGCCCCCAGACCAGCTTGGAGACAAGGAAGAAGGCGCCGTCCATCTACTACAGCTCCAGGATGCGCGCGGGATGCGCCCGGCCGCGCAGCAGGTCGAACAGCGCGATCAGATTGCCGCGCAGCCGCCCGAAGCGATCCACATGCGGCTCCGGCGCCAGGGACCGCAGCGCGTTCATCGCGGTGTGGCGCGCGGCGGAGGGGATGGCGTGGCTCCAGGGGAAGGTGCCCTTGCGCGCCAGATAGACCGGGTTCGCCACCTGGCTGTAGCCAAGCCGCAGGCCGGAGACGCGCCCGGACTTGCTGCCGAGATGCACGCCCCGCGCCCCTTCCAGCCGCAGGATGGTGCCGTGCCGGCCGAGCGCCCGGGTCACGTCGATATCCTCGTACCAGCCATAGAGCGGCAGGGCCTCATCCACCCTGATGCCATGCGCGCGCAGGGGGGCGAGGCGAAAGGCCATGTTGCAGCCATAGCCATTGAAATGCGGCGCCACCGCCATGCCGTCGGCGGGCGGCACATCGGCCGCCAGCACGGCGCGGCCTTCCGCCACGCCCAGCCCAGGCCCCTTCGCCCCGTCCGCGATAACCGTGCCGGTGGTGACGACGCAATCGGGATGCGTGACGAGCACCGCCTCCGTCACCGCCAGGTAGTCCGGCGCCGGCAAAAAATCATCGTCGAGGAACAGCACCGCATCGCAATCGCCGAGCCGGTCCAGGATGGCGTTGCGCTGGCGCGGCAGGCCGGCCGGGCTGGCCAGGAATTCCACCTGGGGAAAGCGCGCCGGCAGCCCGGCGACGTCATCCTCCGTCACATGGCAGACCAGCACCCGGTCCGGCGCGCGGGACTGCCGGGCCAACTCGCAAAGCACCTCGCCCAGGATGGCGGCGCGGCCGCGCGTGGCGATGCCGATGGCCAGCCGCATCACTTCGAATCCGGCTTGCGGCCCTGGATCGCCGGGCGGATGCGCCCGGCCGTCGCATCGCCGCGCAGAAAGCCGCGCAGCCTTCCGAGGAAGGTCATGCCGTAATAGGCCGCATCGCGCGGCCGCAGTTTCACCAGGCTCAGCGCCAGCCCGCCCAGCGGGCGGATCGCGAAGGGCATCCAGACGACGGCCGGCACCGAATGACGCCGCAGCGCGAAGCCGAGCCCGGCGCCGTAGAGCCAGGCCCGCGCCACCGCCACTTCCGACAGCCGCTTGTCCGGGTGGATGATGCGCAGGCTGGGGTCGTAGATCGCCTTGTGCCCCACGGTGACCGCGCGCAGGACCAGGTCATTGCCCTCCGCCGAGCCGAGCTGCGTGCCCGGCCCCATCTCATCGTCGAAGCCGCCGAGGCGCAGCGCCAGGTTGCGGCGGAGCCAGAGGTTGAACTCGATGATGCTGGTCCAGGCATTCTCGGGCGTGATCGGCCCGCCCTCCTGCCGCCAGCGGCCCGAACCGAGGCCGCCCTCCGGGCTTTCCGCCGGGCCGGTCAGGATGGTCAGCGCCGGATCGGCGTCGAAGGCCGCCGCCACGCGGTCCAGCAGATGGGGCGGGTAGAGGCAGTCATCATCCGGGAAGCTCACCAGCTCCCCGGCCGCCAGGCGCAGGCCAAGGTTGCGCGCATGGTTGGCGCGGGCGACGGAGGAGCGCAGATGCGTCACTGGCAGCCGGTCGGCATAGGGCGCCAGCAGCGGGGCGAGGCGGCCATCCTCGTTCTGGTCGACCACGATCACCTCGACATCGTCGCGCCCCTGGGCGGTGACGCTGTCGAGGAATTCCACCAGCTCCGTCGTCCGGCCGCGCGTCGCGACCACCAGGCTGAACTGGATCATGATGTGGCGATGCCCCGCGCCGCGCAGGCCTCCGCGACAAGCAACCGCATGCGGTCGCGGAAGACGGCGCGGGAGAAGCGCTCGGCATTGGCGCGGCAGGCCTCGGGCGCGATGGCGAGGGTCTCGAAGCGGTTCACGGCGGCGATCAGGCTGGAAGCCTCCTGGCGAGGGAACAACAGGCCGGTGATGTCCGGCTGGACGATATCGGTGGCGCCGCCGCGGCCATAGGCGATCAGCGGCGTGCCGCAGGCCTGCGCCTCGACCATGCCGATGCCGAAATCCTCCTCCGCCGCGAAGACGAAGGCGCGGGCATCGGCCAGCAGGGCGACGAGATCCGGCTGGCTGACCCGTCCCTTGATCTCGATGTTGTTCGAGTCGCCCGCCGCTTCGCGCACCCGACCCATCTCCGGCCCGTCGCCGGCGATGATGAGGCGCCGGTCGGGCATCTGGCGAAAGGCCTCGGCGATCAGATCGATGCGCTTATAGGGCACCATGCGGGAGGCGACGACATAGGCATCGCCCTTCAGTGGCTGGAAGGGAAAGCCCTCCAGATCCACCGGCGGGTGCACCACCACACTCTCCCGCCGCCAGGACTTGCGGATGCGTTCCGCGATCCAGGCGCTGTTGGCGGCGATGACATCCGGCCGGGCGCCGGAGGCGAAATCCCAGGCCCGCATGCGGCCCAGCAGCCAGCGCGTCAGCGCGCCCTTCATGCCCGATTCCATCCGCGCCTGGCGCAGATACTGGTGCTGAAGGTCCCAGGCATAGCGCATCGGGCTGTGCACATAGCTCACATGCAGTGTCCCCGGCCCGGTCAGCACCCCCTTGGCGACGGCGTGGGAGGAGGACAGGACCAGATCGTAGCCGGAAAGATCGAACTGTTCCACCGCCAGCGGCATCAGGCCGAGATAATGGCGGAACCAGCGCCGCGCCCGCGGCAGGCGCTGGATGAAGGAGGTGGTGGGCACCCGCCCGCCCAGGAAATGGCGCTCGGAGTCCGGCAGGAAGTCGCAGACCGCATAGAGGTCGGCCTCCGGATAGATCGCAAGGAGCTGTTCCAGCACCCGCTCGGACCCGGCATAGCTGTCCAGCCATTCATGGATGATCGCGATCCTCATCGATGCTCCATCAGGGCCAGCAGCCGGTCGGCGGCGGCCGGCCAGGAATAGATGGCGGCGCGGGCACGCCCGGCCATGCGCAGCTTCTCGGCCAGGAAGGGCTCGTCCAGCAGGCGGGTGAGGGCGGCGGCGGGCGTGCGCGCGCCCTCGGCGTCGAACCACAAGGCGGCGTCGCCACAGACTTCCGGCACGGCGCCGGCCTGCGCCGCCAGCACCGGGCAGCCGCACCACATGGCCTCCAGCGGCGGCAGGCCGAAACCCTCATAGCGGGAGGGGAAGATCAGGCAGAGCGCGTTCTCATACAGCGCACGAAGCTCGCCATCGCTGACCCGGCCCAAAGCGAGGGCGGCATCGACATCGCCGGCATCGCGGAAGACGCTGGCATCGGCGGCGCCCGCGACCGCCAGCTTCAACCCGCGCGCGGCCAGCAGCGCCACCGCCTCCCGCAGCGCATCCAGGTTCTTGTGGGCGGCGCGGGTGCCGACGACCAGCACGAAGCGGCCGCGCTCCAGCCCGTGCTTCGTCAACACCCCCGGCTCCGCCGCATCCCGAAGCGCATGCTCCCCCCCTTCCGCCACCACGCCGATACGCGCGACGGGCAGGCCCAGATGCAGGGAAAGGCGCGCGCGGGAAAATTCCGAGACGGTGACGATGCGCGCACCCCGCCGTGGCAGGGTCCAGTGCAAGGCGCGATACCAGGCGCGGAAGGCGAAGGAATAGCTTTCGGGCGTGTCGAAGACGCCGGCATCGTGGATCACCAGGGTCTGCGCCGCGCCCAGGCGCAGCGGCGCGGTATTGCCCAGGTTCAGCAGGTGCTGGCCGGCGACGGCACCGGGCAGGTCGAACTGTTCCCAGGCCTGGCCGCTGCGCCGCCCGACGCGCTCCACCGGCAGGCCGGCAAAGGTCGCGGGCGCATCGCGCGGCGCGAGCAGGCGGAGCGGCGTGCCGGACTGGGCAAGCGCGGTCACGATTTCTCGTGAAAAGCGCTGCACGCCGCTCAGCTTCTGGGTCAGGAAACGGGCGTTGATGGCGAGTGGGGTCATGCGGGTTCCCCGCGCAGCACGGCGCGGATGCGCCAGGGGCGGCGGAGCAGGCCACGCGCATCGCGGCGCTCCGCCTCGGTCAGGGCCAACAGGCCGGCGGCGGCGAAGGCGGCCAGGACCAGCAGGGCCAGCGGGATGGGCAGCAGGCCCGGCAGCAGGATGGCGAGGCCCAGCCCGCCGGCAAATAGCGGCCAGGCAAGCTGGCGCGCCGCGACGCCGGCCGCCGGATACAGCCGCCCGACCAGGAACAGCCGCCCGAAGACATCGGTGGCGCAGCGCAGCGCCCAGGCGGCGGCCGCGCCCTCGATGCCGATCCAGACCAGCAGCAGCGCCGAGAGCGGCAGGAAGACCAGCGCCTGCAGCAACTGCCACTTGGCATTGGCATCCGGCCGCCCGATCGCATCCAGCAGCGCACCGGGGGCGAAGGCGGCACAGGAGAAGAAGACGCCGACCGAGAGGATCTGCAGCACCCGCCCGCCGCCCGTGGCGAAATCCTCGCCGAGCCAGAGGCCCAGGATCTCCGGCCCCCAGATCACCAGCACCAGGCAGGCCGGCAGCACCGCCGCCATCACCAGCAGGGCGCCGCGCCGCAGCAGCCCGGCCGTGGCCTCGGCATGCGAGAGATAGGCGCTGGCCATGGCCGGAAGCAGCGCCTGGGACACCGCGACGGGCAGGATCCACATGCGCATCACCAGGTCGAGCGGCGTGGCGTAATAGGCGACGGCGGCCAGGGTCAGCAGCGCGCCCACCAGGAAGCGGTCCGCATAGAGCAGGGCCTGGGTCAGCACGCCCGATGCGCTCATCCAGCCGCCCATGCGCAGCAGCGGCGCCACCAGGTCCCAGCGCGGCCAGGCCGGGTGCAGGCCGGGCAGGTCCCGCCGCGCCAGCCAGGCATAGGAGAGGGTATTGGCCAGTCGGCAGGCGAGCAGCGCCAGGATCACGCCGACCAGGCTCTGCCAGACCATCAGCACCAGCACCGGACCCAGGTAGTAGAAGATCGCCACCGGGATCGCCGCCAGATTGGCTTCCTTGAACCGCTGATGCGCCGCCAGCGTGCCCCAGAGCGCCGCATTCACCACGACCAGCGGCGCGGCGGCGCATAGCCAGTGGAAGGCGGTGATCGCCTCCGCCTGAAGCTCGGGCGGGGTGTTCAGCACACCGGTGACCAGGGCGGGCACGAAGGCGAAGGCGGCGGCGGCGATAACGGCGCTCAGCAGGAACAGCGCGCCGATCGCGGCCCCCGCCAGCTCCGCCGCGCCCTCAACCTCTCCGGCGCCGATGCGGGCGGACAGCGCCCGGGTCAGCGCCGCGCCGACGCCGAGGTCGAACACGCCGAAGACGCCGACCAGAGCCAGGGCGAGGGTGAAAAGCCCCCAGCGGTCGATGCCCATCTGCGCCACCAGTACCGGCGTCAGCGCCAGGGCCAGCAAAAGCGGAAGGCCACGCCCGGCGGCGTTCCAAAGGGTACCGGAGAGAAGTCGCCCGCCGGAGGCGCGTTGTTCGGCCGAATGGGCCATGACCTGCGCCGTTCCTGCCTGGTCGGTGGCGATGGCCGCCGATCCCTGGTGTCTCATGCCGCGCGGTATGCCCCGCGCGGCATCCTATGGGAAGGCACGCGGTGCTGGCGCGGCCTCAGTAGGCGCCGCGACGGGCCAGCACCGCCTTCGGGGTGCGCAGCAGGATGCTGATATCGCCCAGCAGCGAGTGGTGGCGGGCATAGGCCACGTCCAGCGCCACGCGCTGGGCGTAGGAGGTGTCGTTGCGGCCGCCGACCTGCCAGGGGCCGGTGATGCCAGGACGAACCGCCATGTAGTGCTGCGCGGCCGGGCCGTAATAGACCGCGAGCTCGGCGGCCTGCACCGGGCGCGGGCCGACCAGGCTCATCTCGCCCTTCAGCACATTGATGATCTGCGGCAGCTCGTCCAGCGAGGTCGCGCGCAGGAAGCGGCCGATGGCGGTGATGCGGGGGTCCGCCTTCAGCTTGCGGGTCGCCTCCCATTCAGCCCGGGCCTGCGGGTCGCGGTCGAGCAGCTCGGCAAGGCGACGGTCCGCATCCGCCACCATGGAGCGGAACTTGAGGCAGCCGAACAGACGCCCGCCACGGCCCACACGCTCATGCGCATAGAAGGCCGCGCCACCGTCCATCCGCACCAGCGCCGCGATCACCAGGAAGGCGGGCAAGCAGAACAGCAGCAGGGCGCCGGCGCCGACAATGTCGAGCGCCCGCTTCGCGGCCGCCTGAAAGCCGGCGGGGGTGACGACGGCGGGGCCATGCGGCTCCGCCCCCGCCGGGGCGTAGGTGAAGACGGAGCGCCGGGTTTCCGGTTCGCGAAGCAGGGTATGGACGACTTCCAGGCCGGGCATGGAGGGTCCTCGTTGAACGGCGGGGGGGCCGCAGCTTGTGTTGCGGGTCTGAACCCTGGCTGAGCCGGCTGGCCTTCTGGCCACCCGTTTCAGGTCAGGACCCGTTCCCTTGATGAGCTAGATACGCAGGGGGACGGGCGGGTTTGCGACGCGCTTGCGGCGGGATTGTGGCGGCGCCAAAAACTTCAGGAAATCCCTCGGCTTGCCTTTCAAAATATCATGATTGTGCCGCTTTTGCCTGCCGCCACTGCCCCTTTTGCGCCAGAATTCGGCATGAACAACGCCCTTCACCGCCGCCCGCCCCCCGCAATCCGGTCGCCGCGCCTGCCGTCGCAACGCCGCCTGGCGGACCGGCCGGCGCGTGGCAGCGCGGTGCGGGGGATTGGCGTGGCCTTGCTGCTATCGGCCCTTTTCTGGGTGGGGCTCGCCTGGGTGGTGTGATTTCCAGCGCCTTGCCGCTGCGGTAGAGGATTCGGGCGCAGCCGAGGAACGCCTCCATCCTGACCGATCGCCAGGCCGCCCTGGCCTCCTATCTCGCAGCGCTCGCGCTCGGGCTGGGCCTCGCCCTCTGGGTGTTTCCGCTGGATGTGCTATTCCCCGGCGCCGGGCTGGGCTGGCGGCCGGCGGGCGATGCCGCCCAGCATGTGGTGGCCCAGCGCTACCTGATCGCCGATGCCTGGCGCTGGCCGCCGACCATGGCGCTGAACCTGAACACCCAGGAAGGCGGCATGAACACCGCCTTCGCCGATTCCATCCCGCTGCTGGCGCTGATCCTGAAGGCCCTGCGCGGCTGGCTGCCGGAGGGGTTCCACGGCGTCGGCCTGTTCTACGGACTGGCCTGGCTGGCGCAGCCGCTGACCGCGGTCTGGGCGCTGCGCGGCGCGGGGGAGAAGCGGCTGCTGCCCGCGTTGGGCATCGCGCTCGCCGCCGCCTCCATGCCCGCCTGGATCGGCCGCTTTGGCCATGCCGCCCTCTGCGGCCATTTTCTGCTGCTGCTCGGCCTTGGCTTCTACCTGCGCCTGGTGACCCGACCCGGGGTCGCGCTCTGGATCGCGGCGGGGCTGCTGCAAGTGGCGGCGCTGCTGGTGCACCCCTATCTGGCGGCGATGACCCTGGCGCTGCTCGGCGCGGTGCCGGCGACACGGCTGCTGCGCGGAGAGGCCTTCATCGGACCGGCTCTGGCGGTCGCGGCCAGCTTCGCGGCCGTGCTCGGCGTGATGGCGGGCTTCGGCTATCTCGGCGCGGCCGGCGATGGCGGCTACGGGCAATTCGCCATGAACCTGCTCTCGCCGCTATGGCCGGCGGGGTCGCTGCTGTCCGGCTGGCCCTGGTCGCCGCAGTTGGACGCCACCGGCCATGGCGGGTGGGAAGGGTATAACTGGCTCGGCGCCGGGCTGCTGGCGGCGCTGGCCCTCGGGCTGGTGCTGCGGCCGGGCCTCGCCTGGCGCGGGCTGCGCCGGCAGGCCGGGCTGGCCGTGGTGCTGCTGGCGCTGACGGCGCTGGCGCTGTCCTTCCAGGTCGGCTTCGGCGACCGGATCGTGCTGGATCTCGGCCCGCCACCGGCGGCGCTGGAGCAGTTCCGCGCCTCCGGCCGCTTCTTCTGGCCGGCGGCCTATGCCCTGCTGCTGGCGGGCATGGTTCTGCTGGCGCGGGCCGGCCGCGCCGGGCCGGCGCTGTGCCTCGCCGCCGGGCTGCTGCAATTCGCCGATGCCACGCCGCTCCGCGCCGCCATCGCCGGCTGGGCGCAGTCCCGCCCCGCCTGGTCCTTCGACGCCCCTGCCCTGCGGCAGGAACTGGCGGGCGCGCAAGCGCTCACCCTGCTGCCGAGCTGGCGCTGCGTCCCGGTGGCGGATCACGAGAGTTTCGCCCTGCTGCTGGAAACGCTCGCCTTGGCGGCGGAGCATCCGGTGCCGGCCAGCACCATGTATGTCGCCCGCTGGCGCAGCCCGCCCGCCTGCCGCGACGCGGCGCTGGCGGCGGCAGACTTCGCCCCCGGCGAGGTCCGGCTGATCCTGCCCGCCGCGCAGCCGGAACTGGCACCGCTGGTGCCCGGGGGCGCGACCCGCTGCCGCCCGCTCGGCCCCTTCCTCGCCTGCCGCTGACGTCCCCTATGCCCCCTCGACTTGCTCCACCGGGCGTTCGCGCAGGGTCTCGATCAGGTCGAGCAGGCCACGCATCGTGAAAGGCCTGCGCAGCACCGCATCGAAGCCGGCCGCGCGCCCATCCGCCTCCCGCTGCTCCGCCGGATCGACCGTCATGGCGATCAGCTTCAGCCGCGCCTCCACCCCGGGCAGGTCGCGCACCGTCCGGGCAATGCCAAGCCCGCCCAGACCCGGCATGTGCAGATCCAGCAGCGCCATGTCGAACCGCCCGCCCCGCAGCGCGGCGAGCACGGCGTGCCGGTCATTGGCCAGCGTGACCACATGGCCGGCACGTTCCAGGACCGTGCTCAGCAGCATCCGGCTCGCCTGCACATCCTCCGCCACCAGCAGGCGCAGCGCGAAGCCGCCTTGCATCAGGGCCGGCGACGCGCCGGGGCGGAAGGGCACCCAGAAGACGAAGCGGTTGCCGCCGCCGGCCAGGGCCTCCGCACCGATCGCCCCACCCATCGCCTCCACCAACCGCCGGCAGATGGCCAGGCCGAAACCGCGCCAGTCGCCGGGTGCCGCCTCACGGAAGCGGTCGAACAGCCGCGGCAGTTCTGCCTCCGGTATGGCGGGACCGGCATCGGAGACGGCCACCTCCACCCGCTCCGGCCGCGGCGTCAGCCGGGCGGAGAGCACCACCTCCCCCGCCGGGGTGGCGCGGATCGCGTTGTCCAGCAGCTTGGTCACCATCTGCCGCAGCCGCAGCGGATCGCCGCGGATCCAATGCGGCAGCCCCGGGTTGATCGCGAGCCGCAGTCGAAGACCCTTCTCCTCCGCGAAGCGTCGCAGCAGCGCGGCGCAATCCTCCAGCAGCGGCGCGATTTCGATATCGGTGTCATCGAAGCTGAGGCTGCCATCCTCCAGGCGGGCGAAATCCAGCACATCGCCCACCAGCGCCAGCAGCGCCTGCCCGGCCTCCCGCTGCTGCCGCACCCAATGCGCCGCCTGGGGCGGCAGGTCGGCGCCGGCCAACTGGTCCGTGTAGCTCAGCAGGCCGGACAGCGGTGCGCAAAGCTCCTGGCTCACCATCGCCATCGAGGTGGTGCGATTGCGTTCCGCGGCGGCGTCGCGGGCCAGGGCCTCGTGGTGCAGGCGCCGCCGCAGGGCATCGTGGCCACCCTCGCGCAGGCTCGTCTGGGCCGCGATGGCGATGCCGGCGAGAAGCGCGGCGGCGCCGGCGGCCAGCACCAGCCAGAACACGGCGACCTCCGCCACACCGCGCGGCGCCGCTGCGACAACCAGCGTCCATCGCGAATCGCCGATCGCCAGACCCATCGCCAGCAGGCCGTCCGCCTCGACGATGCCGCGGCGCTGTTCGAAGACCTGGCGCATGGCTTCCGGCTCCGCCCTGCCACTGGCGGCGCGTGCGATCAGCCGGCCGTCGCCATCGAGCAACAGGGCGGACCAGCCGGCCGGCAGGCCGGCGCGGTCCAGCAACTGCGCGAAGGTCGTGGCTTCCTGGGTCGCCACCAGGGCGAAGCGCACCGCGCCATCGACCCGCACCGGCACGCGGAAGGAGATCCGCCCCTCCACCAGCCCGCCCGGGGCGGCGTAGCCGGTGCGCAGCACGCTGCCCACCGCGGCCAGGTCCTGGATGGGCGGCAGCGGCGCGCCTTCCGGATAGCGCAGGTTGAGCAATTGCCGCTCGCCATCGGTCAGGGCGATGGTGAACCAGTAGGGCTCGCGCGCCAGAAGACGCTGGGCTTCCTGGCGGAAGCCGGCCAGGTCGCCGGTCTTCAGATGCTGCGAACCCGCCAGGGCATCCAGCGCCCGCAGCGCGGCGCGCAGTTCCGAATCAAGGCCGGCCGCCAGCACATTGGCGGTGCGCAGCACATCCTCGCGCCGATCCGCCTGGCGCTCCGCCCCCAGGCCGATCAGCAGCACCAGGACATAGAGCGCGAGCGGCAGCAGGGCGAGGAAGGGCGCCAGCCGCGCCAGCAGCCACCAGCCTCGCCGCCCCGAATCCTGCCCCGGCCCCTGCCGCGCTTCAGCCTTCTCGTCCGGGGGCATCCTGGGGGACAGCACGGATGCGCAAAAGCCTCGCGAAATCTGGGTCTGACGATGCGGACGATATCCCGGCGGGCCGGGCGAGACGGCATCGGCCCGGCCGGCACGGTTTATCGCCCCGCCGATCTTATGCATCGGCGGTTGCATTGTCACCCAGACGCGATCAGCGCCGAAGCGGGGGCGAAATCACGTCCCTGCCAGCGGCGCCTCGCCTGGTGTCCTCATTGCGGCTGGATCCGCGCGGCGGCGACCAAGGCCTGGTTCCGCGTGATCTCGTCGGCGATCACCGCCTCGAACCGCGCCGCGGATTCGGTCAGCACCGTCAGGCCGAGATCGGCCATGCGCGCGGCGACCGAGGATTCCGCCGCCGCCTGGTTCACCGCCGCATTGGCGCGCTGCACGAAATCCGCCGGCAGGCCCTTCGGCCCCCAGACACCGGTCCAGCCCTCATAGACCATGTCGGCGAAGCCGGCATCGACCAGGGTCGGCACATCCGGCAGCACCCGCTGGCGGCTGGCGGAGGTGACGCAATAGGCGCGCAGCCGGCCATCCCGCACCAGCGGGATGGCCGGGCCGAGCGGGGCAAAGAACAGGCTGACGGCGCCGGAGACCAGATCGTTCATCGCCGGCCCGGTGCCGCGATAGGACACGAAGGTGGTCTCCACCCCCAACTTCTGCCACAGCGCCGCGGTGGCGAGCTGGCCGACCGAGCCGAGCGAGGAGCCGGCGAAGGAAAAGCGATCCGGCGTCGCGCGCAAGGCGGTCAGCAGCGCCGCCATGTCGGGCGGTGCCAGGCCGCTGCCGCCCACCAGCACATAGGGGATGGAGACGGTGCGGGCGACCGGCGTGAAATCCGCCCGCAGGTCGAAGGGGATGTTGCGCTGCACGAAGGGCAGCACGGTCAGCACCTCGTTCGAATAGAGCAGCGTCGTGCCATCGGCCGGGCTGCGCGCCACCACCTCCGCCCCCACCACGCCATTGGCGCCGGAGCGGTTCTCGATCACCCAGCTCACGCCCAGCCCCTCGGCCGCCTTCGGCGCGATCAGCCGCGCCGTGAGGTCCGTGGTGCCGCCGGGCGGATAGGGCACGACGAGTCGCGCATTGCGCGGCTGGGCCCAGGCGGGTGGGGCCAAGGCGGGTGCCGCCAGGGCGCCGAGGCCAAGCGCCAGCGTGCCGCGGCGGCCGATCCGAATGGTCATCTGCTGTCCTCCCCCTGCGATCCGCTTCTGGCGGGCGCTGAAACGGCCCGACGGCGAATACTTCACTATCTAAGCATGTGAGGGGATGGGGCGCCGGTCAAGCCTCGGCAGGCTCCAGCAGCACCAGTTCATGGCCATCCTCCACCAGGTCGCCCACCCGGCAGCGCAGGCTGCGGACGAGGCCATCGGCGGGGGCGGCGATGCGCATCTGCACCTTCATCGCCTCCATCACCAGCAGCACCGCGCCCCGCGCCACCGCCTGGCCTTCCGCCACCAGGATCTGCAGCACCCGCCCCGGCATCGGCGCGAGCACCCGGCCGCCGCCTTCCGCGACCGAATCGCTGGCAGTGCCAGGGTCGATCAGCCGCAGCTCATGGGTCGCGCCATCCAGCAGCACGGTCAAAGCGGGACCCTCGCGCAGCACGGTGGCGCGCCGCGCCTGGCCGTCCAGCGCCATCTCCAGCCGGTCCCCGGCCCAGGTGGGCGCCACGGCCTCGGCGGGGCCATCGGGCAGGTCGATCCGCGCGGTGGCGCCGGGATGCAGGCGCAGCTTCACCACCGCCTCCCCCTCCGCCAGGGCATAGTCCTGGTAGCCCGTGCCGTTCAGCCGGAAGGCGCTGGCCTGCCCCCAGGGCGAATGCGGATCGGCCGGGTCGGGCCGCGCCGCATCCCGCAGCAGCCGCAGCGCGGCGGCGGCCAGGGCGGCGCGCGGCGCCGGGCCAAGCGGGGCCAGAAGGCTTGCGGCATGGCGGGCGATGAAGCCGGTATCCACCGCGCCCCGCCGGAAATCCGGATGCGCCGCGATGCCGCGCAGCAAGGGCAGGTTGGTCTGGATGCCGGCGACGGCGGCGGCGGCCAGCGCGCGATCCAGCCGCCGCAGCGCCGTGGCCCGGTCCGGCCCATGGGCGATGATCTTGGCCAGCATCGGGTCGTAATGGATGGAGACGGCATCCCCCGGCCGGACTCCCGCATCCACCCGGATACCGGGCAGCCCTTCCGGCAGGTCCAGATGGCGGAGCCGGCCGGTGGAAGGCGCGAAGTCCCGGGCCGGGTCCTCGGCATAGAGCCGCATCTCGATGGCATGGCCTTCCAGCGACACCTGGTGCTGCGCCAGGGGCAGGGCTTCCCCCATGGCGATGCAGATCTGCCATTCGACAAGGTCGAGGCCGGTGATCGCCTCCGTCACCGGATGCTCGACCTGGAGGCGAGTGTTCATCTCCATGAAGTGGAAGTCGTCACCCTGCGCGATGAACTCCACCGTGCCGGCGCCGACATAGCCGACCGCCCGCGCGGCGGCGCAGGCTGCCTCGCCCATCGCGGCGCGACGCGCCGCCGTCATGCCCGGCGCGGGGGCCTCCTCCACCACCTTCTGGTGCCGGCGCTGGATGGAGCAGTCGCGTTCATGCAGATGGATGATGTTGCCCTGGCTGTCGCCGAAGACCTGGATCTCGATATGGCGGGGTGATTGGAGAAAACGTTCCAGCAGCAGGCGGTCATCGCCGAAGGCGGCGCGGGCCTCGCCCCTGGCCAGCGCCAGCGCTTCCTCCAGCTCCGCCGCCGTGGCCGCCACCTTCATGCCCTTGCCGCCACCGCCGGCGCTGGCCTTCACCAGGATGGGGAAGCCGATGCGCGCGGCCTCCGCCAGCAGCCGCGCCTCCGACTGGTCCTCCCCGTGATAGCCGGGCACCAGCGGCACGCCGGATGCCTCCATCAGCGCCTTGGCCGCGGCCTTGGAGCCCATGGCGCGGATGGCGGCCGGGGGCGGGCCGATCCAGACCAGGCCGGCGGCGAGGCAGGCTTCCGCGAAATCCGCATTCTCGGACAGGAAGCCGTAGCCGGGATGCACCGCCTCCGCCCCCGTGGCCCGCGCGGCGGCGAGGATGGCGGGGATGTCCAGATAGCTGTCGCGCGCCGGGGCCGGGCCGATGCGGATCGCGGCATCGGCCTGGGCCACATGCGCGGCGCCGGCATCGGCATCGGAGAAGACGGCGATGCCGCGCAGACCCATGCGGCGGGCGGTGCGCAGGATACGGCAGGCGATCTCGCCGCGATTCGCCACCAGCAGGCTGGAGAAGGGCGTCACAGGCGGAACAGGCCGAAGCGGGCCTCCCCCTGCCAGCCCGGCACCGGGTTGTTCCGGGCTGCGGACAGCGCCAGGGCCAGGACCAGCCGGGTATCCTCCGGCGCGATCACGCCATCGTCCCAGATCCGGGCGGAGGCGTAGCCCGGGCTGCCCTGGGCCTCATACTTTTCCGAAATGGGCGCCTTGAAGGCCGCCTCCTCCTCGGCCGACCAGGTGCCGCCACGCGATTCGATCGAGTCGCGGCGCAGCGTGGCCATCACGGCGGCGGCCTGTGGCCCGCCCATCACGCTGATGCGCGCATTCGGCCACATGAACAGGAAGCGCGGCGAATAGGCGCGGCCGCACATGCCGTAGTTCCCGGCACCGAAACTGCCGCCGATGATGACGGTGAATTTCGGCACCCGGGCGGTGGCCACGGCGGTGACCATCTTGGCGCCATCCTTGGCGATGCCGCCCGATTCGTATTTCCGGCCGACCATGAAGCCGGTGATGTTCTGGAGGAAGACCAGCGGAATGCCGCGCTGGTCGCACAGCTCGATGAAATGCGCGCCCTTCTGGGCCGATTCGGAAAACAGCACGCCGTTATTGGCGACGATGCCGACAGGGTAGCCCCAGATCCGGGCGAAGCCGGTGACCAGGGTGGGGCCGTAGAGCGGCTTGAACTCATCGAAGTCGCTGCCGTCGACGATGCGCGCGATCACCTCCCGCACATCATAGCCCTCCGCGAAGTCGGTGGGCACGACGCCGCCCAGCTCCTCCGGTGGGTAGAGCGGCGGGCGCGGCGGGGCCGGGTCGTCATGGCCGGCGGGCTTGGCGCGGTTCAGCCCGGCGACGATGCGCCGTGCCAGGGCCAGGGCATGGTCATCCGATTCGGCCAGGTGATCGGTGACGCCGGAGGTGCGGCTGTGCAGCTCCGCCCCCCCCAGATCCTCGGCCGAGACCACCTCCCCGGTCGCGGCCTTCACCAAGGGCGGGCCGGCGAGGAAGATGGTGCCCTGGTCGCGGACGATGATGGCCTGGTCGGCCATGGCCGGCACATAGGCGCCGCCGGCCGTGCAACTGCCCATCACCACGGCGATCTGCGGGATGCCGGCGGCCGACATGCGCGCCTGGTTGAAGAAGATTCGGCCGAAATGGTCGCGATCCGGGAAGACCTCGTCCTGGTTCGGCAGGTTGGCGCCGCCACTGTCAACCAGGTAGAGGCAGGGCAGCCGGTTCTGCTCGGCGATCTCCTGCGCCCGCAGGTGCTTCTTCACGGTGATGGGGAAATAGGTGCCGCCCTTCACCGTGGCATCATTGGCGATGACCACGCATTCCCGCCCGGCGACGCGGCCGATGCCCGTGATGATCCCGGCCGCCGGCACCTCCCCACCATACATTCCCTGGGCGGCAAGCTGCGAGAATTCCAGGAAGGGGGAGGCCGGGTCGATCAGGGCGCGGATGCGGTCGCGCGGCAGCAGCTTGCCACGGTCGAGGTGGCGCTTCCGGGCCACCTCCCCGCCACCCTGGCGAATCGCCTCCACCGTGCCGCGCAGCGCCGCCACCAGGGCGGCCATGCGGGCGGCATTGGCGCGGAAGGCCTCGGATCGCGGATCGGCGGTGCTGACAATCGCCGTCATCGCCCAGGCCCCGTCATGCGCCACTCCCCCTTGCTTTGGAGCCAGTGCGACATGCCGGGCAGGTCCCCGTCAACCGCTACCGCGCGCAACAAAAAAGGGCGCCTTGCGGCGCCCTTTCCCGTGATGGTCGCGAGAGGCCTGCGATCAGCGCAGGACGATCTCGACGCGGCGGTTCTGCGGCTCGCGCACGCCGTCGGCGGTGGGCACCAGCGGGCGGCTCTCGCCGAAGGCCTGGATGGCCATGGCGGCGCGCGGAACGCCACGGCGCTCCAACTCGGCGGCAACGGCCGCCGCGCGGCGCTCGGACAGGCGCTGGTTGTACTGCGGCGTGCCGGAGCGGTCGGCGTGGCCGGAGACCTCGATGCGGGTGGCGCCGACGCGCTGGCTGTTCGTCGCGGCCTCGGCGATGATCTGGCGGGCGCGGTCCGTCAGGTCAGCGCGGTCGAAGTCGAAGAACACCAGATAGGTGCGGGCGACGGCCGGGGCGACGGCCGGCGGCGGGGCCGGGGCCACGACCGGCGGCGGCGGCGTCACGCCGAAGGCGTAGCGCAGGCCGAGCAGCAGGCTGTGGTTGAAGTTGTCGACCTCGGCATTGCCGGCGGCGCCCGGGACGATGCTGCTGCGCGCATCGATCTCAGGCGAAAGGGTGCCCATGAAGCGGTATTCGGCGGTCACGGCCAGGCCGGGGACGGCGGCGATCGGGAAGGCGGCGCCGGCGATCGCCTGGTAGGCGAAGCGGCCCTGCTCACCGTCGATCGTGCTCGTGCCATTCACGCCACGGGCGCGCACGCTGTCGTATTCATGCCACTGGTAGCCGGCACCGACGCCGAGATACGGGGTCATGAAGCTGCCCGGACCGAGGTCGAAGTCGTACAGCGCGTTCAGCATCACACCGTAGGAGCGGGCCTTGCCATCGGCGCGGACCGGGCGGACCAGGGCGGTGAAGCCGCTGACGCCATCAACCTCGTTCTCGCGGTAGGAGGCTTCCAGTTCGACGCGCAGCCCGTTGCCGTAGCCATAGCCAAGGCTCAGCACGCCGACATAGCCGTAGTTGAACTCAATCTGGCCACTGCGCTGCGCGGCGGTGGCACCCGCAACCACCGGGCCGGTGATGGAAACGTCGGATTCCTGCAGCAGGTTCGCACCTGCGCCGGCCCCGATATAGAGACCTGTGATCGGCTGCGCCTGGGCTGCCAGAGGCAGGGCCAGGAAGGTGGCGGCCAGCAAGGCGTTCCGAACTCGCATCATCATCGCTCCATATCCCCCGGCGGTGCCGGGGCGGCGGCGGGCCGTCAGACCCGCGCGCTCTATCCAGGTGGCACCCTATCGCCCAACCGTCACGTTATCGAGGGTGGTGCAGGCAAGCTTCGCAGGAGCGCAGGCGCCTGTTGCCGCGGCGCAACACTCCCTGGGGCCGACAGCGCCCCGAGGGTCACCCGGCGGGTGATTCCGCCCGATCCTCACCTCGCGCCAGACAGCTTGACCCGGCCGATTCGGGGGTCGCATAAAACGGGAATGCCAGGCTTCAAGATCTGGCGCGGGAGTGACGGCCATGCAGGTGACCCCGATCGGTCGGGATTTCGTGGCGGAGGTCGCGGACCTCGACCTTCGCCGGCCGCTGACCGCCGAACAGGTGGCAGCATTGGATGCGGCGGTGGACCGCTTCGCGGTGCTGGTGTTCCGCGACCAGGACCTGGACGACGACCAGCAGATGGCCTTCGGCGCCGCCCTCGGCCCGCTGGAACAGGAACCGGCGACGGTCGATGCCGAGAAGCGCCGGCTGCGGCACGCGCAGATGAACGACATCTCCAACCTCGACGAACAGGGCCGGCTGCTGGCGGCCGATGACCGGCGGCGCATGTTCAACCTGGGCAACCGGCTGTGGCACAGCGACAGCAGCTTCAAGCGCGTGCCGGCGAAGTATTCCATGCTGCATGCCCGCAGCGTGCCGCCGGCCGGCGGCAATACCGAATTCGCCGATATGCGCGCAGCCTGGGACGCGCTGCCGGCCGAGGAACAGGCGACGTTGCGGGAGATGGTGGCGGAGCACTCGCTGATCTTCTCCCGCGCCATGCTCGGATTCGGGGAATTCACGCCGGAGGAGCGGCTGAAATTCGCGCCCGTGCCGCAGCGCCTGGTGCGCCGCCATCCGGGGTCGGGGCGGCTGTCGCTGTACCTGTCCTCCCATATCGGCCGCATCCGCGGGCTGCCGGTGCCGGAGGCGCTGGCCCTGGTCCGCGACCTGACGGAACACGCGACGCAGCGCCCATTCGTCCATGCGCATCACTGGCGGCCGCATGACCTGGTGCTGTGGGACAACCGCTGCACCATGCACCGCGCCCGCCCCTTCGAGGATACCCGCTACCCGCGCGACATGCGGCGCGTGACGCTGATGGACAGCGCGCCGACGCTGGAACAGGCGGCCTGAGTCCCGGCCGCGCAGCCAGGTGGCCGCAGGCCGCGCAGGCGACCGAGGGCGTTGTCGCTAGAAAAAGTTCAGCAGCCGTTCGACGACCGCCTCCGGCTGTTCCTGCTGCACCCAATGGCCGGCGCCCTCGATCAGGTGCAGGCCGCGGAAATCGGCGCAGGTCTGCGCCTGCATCTTCGCCAGGGCCAGGGGAAACTGGTGGATTCCCCAGTCGCTGGCGCCGGCGATGAAGGTGGCCGGCACCTCGATCCGCCTGCCGCTGAACAGCACCAGCTCCGCCGCATTCGCCCCGCCGGTGGCGCAGCGATAGGATTGCAGGCCGCCGGCAAAGCCCGTGCGGGCATATTCGCCGACATAGACATCCAGCTCCGCATCCGTCAGCCAGGGCGCCTCCCCGGCCGGGGCATAGGGGCGCACCGCCTCCGGCATCGTCGCGTGCAGCGGCATTACATAGTAGTCGGGCAGCTTCGCCAGTTCCTCGGCGGTCCAGCCGGTCAGCTCGAAGGGCATGTTGCCGGGCCAGTCGGCGCTTTTCTGGTGGTAATAGGCGCGCAGGAAGGCGGGCAGGCCCTGCGGCGGATGGTCCATATCCGCCGCCGCGCGGCGTTCCGCATAGTACCACTGGTAGTGCTTGCGCGGCGGGTCCAGCGCGGCGAGTGCGGCATGCACATCCGGCCCCTGCGGCGGGTTGCGCTGTGGCGGGCCGGCGAAAGGCGAGCTCATCAGGGCGACGCGGCAAAAGACATCCGGCCGGACCAGCGCGCACCAGGCAGCAACCGGCGAGCCATAGTCGTGCCCGACCACGCCATGCAGCGCGGCGATGCCCAGCGCATCGAGCAAGGCCAACTGGTCGCGGACGATGTTCAGCATCTGGAAGGGCGCCAGCGGCGCGTCATACTCCGCGACCCAGCCCGTGGTCCGGCCATAGCCGCGCAGATCCGGCGCGATGACATGAAAGCCCGCCGCTGCGAGGCCCGGCATCACCTTGCGCCAGGAGAAGGCCAGTTCGGGAAAGCCGTGCAAAAGCAGGATGGCGGGGCGACCGGCCTCCCCGGCTTCCAGCAGATGCACATTCAGCCCGTTCACATCCGGCACCATCCGGGCACGCAGGCCCCGCGGCAGCAGCCCGTCATCCATCGGCATCATGCGCCTTGTCTCCCCACTCATATTGCCGCGCCCGACTCGGCCGCGCAGACTTGGCGCATCGCGATACAGGAACATGCGGCATGTGGCAGGCCCACACCATCATCCACAACGGCCAGGCGATCCCCTTCGCCGAGGCGCGGCTGCACCCGCTGGCGGTCGGCGTCGCCTATGGCGTGGCGGTGTTCGAGGGTCTGCGCGCCTATATGAACCCCAGCGATGGCAGCCTCAGCGTGTTCCGGCTGGAGGAGCATCTCGCGCGGCTGCAGCAGGGCATGAAGGTCATGCGTTTCGACTCGCCGCCGAGCACGGAGGTGCTGCGCGCCGCGGTGCTGGAAGTGCTGCGGCTGAACGCGCCGGATGAGGATGCCTATCTGCGGGTGCAGGCGCAGATCGAGGGCATCGGCACGCTGGCCAGCACCGGGCCGGTCGGCTGGATCGCGGCGGCGCTGCCGCGGGAACGTTCGGCCAAATTCGCCACGGGCCTGGCCGCCACCGTCTCCTCCTGGACCCGCATCTCGGACAACGCCATGCCGCCGCGGGTGAAGGCCACCGCCAATTATCACGCCTCGCGCCTGGCGAATCTCCAGGCGCGGACGGATGGCTATGACAGCGCCCTGCTGCTGACGGCGCGCGGCAAGGTCTCGGAGGCCGCGGCGGCCTGCCTGTTCCTGCTGCGCGATGGCGTGCTGGTGACGCCGGGCAAAGGCAGCGACATCCTGGAAAGCGTGACGCGGGAGACGGTGCTGGTGCTGGCCGCCGAGGCCGGGCTTGCCGTCGAACAGCGCGATGTCGATCGGACGGAGCTGTATGTGGCGGAGGAGGTGTTCCTCTGCGGCACGGGGCAGGAGCTGGTGGCGGTGACCAGCGTCGACCGCCTGCCTGTCGGCGACGGCACGCCCGGACCCGTGACCCGGCAGTTGCAGGCGGCCTATGAGGCAGTGGTGCGCGGCACCACCGACGCCCATCCGGAATGGCGCACGCGCGTCTGATATAAGCGGACCGGTCTCTTGACCGGTCCGAGCGCCCGAATGGGCGCCGCCGCTTATGCGGCGAAGCCAAGCCGCCGGAGGCGGCGCCCGGCGCCTGAGGGCGGCCCGGAGCGGTCACGCGAAAGGGCCGTTGGTATGAACCCGCGCCGTCCTCAGCCGCGTAGCGCCTGCAGCTGCGCGGGGTAGCCCGCCGGGTTGACCTGCACGTCGACCAGGCTCGGACCTTCCACCGCGAAGGCCGCGCGCAGCGCGGTGCGGTAGGTTTCGGGCGTGTCGGCCCGGAAACCGGGCACGCCAAAGCCCTCGGCGACCCTGGCGAAATCCGTGGGCGCGAATGCGACGCCGGCCGGGGTGAGTTGCCGCTGCTGCTGCTTGATGTCGATCAGCGACAGGGCGCTGTCGTTGAAGACGATGGTGACCAGCCTTGCGCCCATCTGCCGCGCCGTCGCCAGTTCGCCGACGCACATCATCAGCCCGCCATCGCCGGTGAAGGCCACCGCGCCGCGCGCCGGATCATGCAGTGCCGCAGCAATGCCGGCCGGCAATGCAAAGCCCATGGAGGCGAGGCCGTTCGAGATCAGCAGGTCGCGCGGCTGCTCCGCCTGCCAGAAGGCGGTGGCGGAGAACATATGCGCGCCCGCATCCACCGTGGCGCGCGGCGCGCGGCTGACGGCGCGGGCTTCCTGCTGGGCGATGCGCACGATATCCGGCGGCGAGACACCCCCCTGCCCCTGCCAGTCCAGCGCCGCCAGCGCGGTGTCGCGATGGCCGGCGATTTCGGAATCGGTCCAGGCGGAGGGCTGCGCCACCGAACGCATCACCTCCAGGCTCGCGGCGATATCGCCATGCAGCGCGGCGGTGGGATCGGCATAGCGCACCGGATGCGGCCGCAGCGCGATATCGAGGATCGGCGCCTTGTAGCGCCAGCTCTGCGGAATCAGCTCCACCGGATCGAGGCCGGCCTGGATGATGAGGTCCGCCGCGCCGACGCAGGGCGCCTCCAGCGCGCCGCCGGTGAACAGGCCCGCATAGAGCGGATGCGCATCCGGCAGCACGCCCTTGGCCTTGTAGGTGACCAGCACCGGGCAGCCCAGCGCTTCGGCCAGCGCGCGCAGCGCCATGCTGGCGCCTGGCTCGGCGGCCTCGACGCCCGCCAGGATCACCGGCCGCCTGGCCTGCGCCAGCAACGCCGCCGCATCGCCGATGGGCGCGGCCATGGCCGGCGCTGCCCGGCGCGGCCCGGCCGGCGGCGCCGCGCGCCGCGCCGCCTGGACCGTGAGGTCGAGATGCACGGCGCCGCGCGGCGCCTGCTGCGCGAGGTCCAGGAGCCCGGCGATCTCGTCCCGCGGCGCATCGCCCTCCGCCCGCGCATAGCCCTTGCCGATCGCCGCCGTAGCACCCTGCTGGTCGAAGACCTGATGTGTCACCCAGCCCAATTGCTGGCTGGAAAAACCATCCGAGAGCAGCAGCAGCGGCGCGCGTTCCAGCGTGGCGCAGGCGAGGCCGTTGGCGGCATTGGACACGCCCGGCCCCTTGGTGGTCATCACCACGCCCGGCGCGCCCGTCAGCTCGGCATCTGCCAGCGCCATCATCGCCGCATTGGCTTCCTGCCGGGCCAGGATGAAGTCCACCCCGAAGCGGGGCGCGGCGGCGATGACATCGAGCGAGGAACCACCGCCCGGCACGCCCCAGATGCGCCTGGTGCCGCGCCCCGCGAGGTCCTCCAGCAGCGCCTGCGCCACTGTCTGGCTTGCCGTGTTCGGCATGACTTGGATACTCCCACCCCGCCGCATCACTGCCCCGGACGGCGCGACTTGCCAAGCCGGGGGCGAAGGGCTTCTGCTGCGATCCGAAAATGAGCGAGGGTGACGGCCATGACGAATTTCGCGGGCAAGCATGTGCTGGTGGCGGGCGGCAGCCGTGGCATTGGGCGGTCCATCGCACTTGGCTTCGCCCAGGCCGGCGCCAACGTCTCCATCTGCGCGCGCGATCCCGCGGCGCTGGAGGCAACGCGCGCCGAAATCGCGGCGCTCGGCGTCACCGCCCATGCCGTCTCCGCCGATCTCGGCGTGGCGGGCCAGGTGACGGGTTGGGTGGAACAGGCGGCGGCGGTGCTGGGTGGGGTGGATGTGCTGGTGAACAATGCCAGCGGCTTCGGCGCCAAGGATACGGAGGAGGACTGGGCGCGCGGGCTGAACGTGGATGTGATGGCGACCGTGCGCGCCAGCCGCGCGGCCGCGCCCTTCCTGAAGGCAGCGCGCGGCTCCATCATCAACGTCTCCTCCATCTCCGGCTACCGGCCCTCGCTGCGCACGCCGGCCTATGCGGCGGTGAAGGCGCTGCTGGTGAACTACACATCCAGCCAGGCCGCCGCCTTCGGGCCGGAGGGGGTGCGGGTGAACGCGGTGGCGCCGGGCTCCATCGAATTCCCGGGCGGGTCCTGGGAAGAGCGGCGCAGCAGCGCGCCGGATCTGTACAACCGCGTGCTCGCCGCGATCCCCTTCGGCCGGCTCGGCACGCCGGAGGAAATCGCCGAGGTGGTGCTGTTCCTCGCCAGCCCCGCCGCGCGCTGGGTCACCGGCCAGACCATCATCGTCGATGGCGGCCAGATGCTGAGCTAGCCTCGCCGCGGGCCGGCGGAGGCTGACACGGGCGCCGGAACATGGTGGATTGGGGGCAACAGGAGACGCACCCAATGATCGACCTCAAAGCCAAACGCCTGAACGGTCCGGTGATCCGCCTGCACCCCGACGACAACGTCGTCGTCGCCCGTATCGATATCGAGCCCGGCACCTCCATCCCCGGCGAGAACATGCTGGCGCGCAACAAGGTGCCGGCCGGCTACAAGATCGCCACCACGCAACTCCGCAAGGGCGACCCGGTGCTGAAATACCAGGTCACCATCGGCTTCGCGGCGGAGGACATTCCCGCCGGCACCATGGTGCACGCCCACAACATCGATTTTCGCGAATTCGACCGCGACTACGCGATCGGCCGCGACTACCGGCCCGTGGAGATGATCCCCGAGGATCAGCGCAAGACCTTCGAAGGCTACCTCCGCGCCGATGGCCGCGTCGGCACGCGCAACTTCATCGCTGTCGTCTCCTCCGTGAACTGTTCCGCCACCGTGTCCCACGCCGTGGCGGACTGGTTCACGGCGGATCGCATGGCGGAATGGCCGAATGTGGATGGCGTCGCCGCCTTCACCCATTCCACCGGCTGCGGCATGGAATTGTCGGGCGAGCCGATGCAGCTGCTGCGCCGGACGCTGGGCGGCTATATGCGCCACCCGAACGTCTCCGGCGTCGTCGTCATCGGCCTCGGCTGCGAGCGCAACCAGATCGCGGGGCTGCTGGCGGAACAGGGCCTCACCCCCGGCCCGATGCTGCGATCCCTCGTGATGCAGGAGGTCGGCGGGACTCGGAAGAGCATCGAGGCCGGCGTTGCGGCGGTGCGCGAGATGATGGCTGAGGCCAACAAGGCATCTCGTACAACCGTCTCCGCCGCCCACCTCTCCGTCGGCCTGCAATGCGGCGGCTCCGATGGTTTTTCGTCGATTACCGCCAACCCCGCCCTCGGCGCGGCCATGGACCTTCTTGTCCGCCACGGCGGCACCGCCATCCTCTCCGAAACCCCGGAAATCTACGGCGTTGAACACACGCTGACGCGCCGCGCCGTCAGCCGGGAAGTCGGCGAAAAACTGATCGAGCGCATCCGCTGGTGGAAGGACGTCTACACCCCCGGCCGCGACACCCAGATCAACGGCGTGGTCAGCCCCGGCAACCAGGCCGGCGGCCTCGCCAATATCCTGGAGAAATCCCTCGGCTCCTCCATGAAAGGCGGCACCGGCCCGCTGATGGACGTGTTCCACTACGCACAGCCCATCACGACCAAAGGCTTCGTCTTCATGGACACGCCCGGCTTCGACCCCGTCTCCGCCACCGGCCAGGTCGCGGGCGGCGCCAACATGATCGCCTTCACCACCGGCCGCGGATCCATGTACGGCGCCAAACCCGTGCCCAGCGTGAAACTCGCCACCAACACACCCATGTTCCGCCGCCTGGAAGAAGACATGGACATCAACTGCGGCGAAATCCTCGACGGCACCGCCAGCCTCGCCGAAATGGGCGAACGCATCCTCGACCTGCTGCTGCGCACGGCCTCCGGCGAACCCACCAAAAGCGAACTGCTCGGACTCGGCAAACACGAATTCGCGCCCTGGCAGATCGGCATCACCGGTTGATCGCTTGACGCAACGGGGCGGCCGGCCGATGCAGGGCACTCCGTTTCGGAGTGCCCCATGATGTCCAGCAACCTGCCGCCTTCCGGCCCGTCCCGCGACGCCGTCGTGATGATGCAGTACGACGCAGCGAAGAAGAATGCGCTGCTGGCCTATCTGCTGTGGTTCTTCCTCGGCGCTTTTGGCGCGCACCGCTTCTATCTGGGCCAGACCGGCTCCGGCATCGCCATGCTGGTGATCTTCCTGCTGTCCTTCCCGCTCGCCTTCGTGGCGGTGGGTTTCCTGGGATTCCTGGCCATCGGCATCTGGTGGCTGGTCGACGCCTTCCTGATCCCCGGCCTGGTCGCGCGGCACAACACGGCGCTGATCGCGCAGTTGCAGCGCTGATCAGCCGGGCAGGGTCAGCAGCCGGCGCGGTGTGTGCACCAGCATCGCGTCCAACTCGGCCTGGGAAAATCCGCGCTCCCGCATGAAGGGCACGATGTTGCGGAAGATATGGCCGTAGCCGTGGCCGCCATGGCTGCGCAGGCGGGTCAGGCGGCAGATGTCCTGGCTGATGACGACCTGATCGCCATGGCCGCGGTCCAGCAGCCGGCGGATCATGTCGATGCGCGTGCCGTCATTCGGCATGTTGATCGGCGCGAAGGACCAGTAGGCGTGTTCATAGCCGAACAGGTCGAATTCCAGCACGCAGCCGGTATCGGCCAGGGCGAACAGCCGGTCGTCGTCGAAGATGGTGCGGTCGACATGGTCGATGATGGTGCGCGGGATGTCGCCGCCATGGGCGCGCAGGAAGGCGATGATCTCGGCCGGTTGGTCGGGATGCACGCCGGGGTGGATGGTCAGCGCCGCGCCGGTCTCCTGCTGCGCCAGCACGGCGCCGGCCATCACCCGGCGTTCCAGCGCGGTCCAGGGGGCGGAGCAGCCGATCTCCCCGATCAGCCCGGCGCGGATATCCGTGCCCCAGGCGCCCTGGCGCAGCGCGCCGAGCATCTCTGCGGCGAAATCCTCGACACTGCGGGCGTGGTTGGCGGGGTCCTGGAAATCCTCGACATATTGGCCACAGCCCATCACCAGGGTGACGCCCGTGCGGCGCGACACCTCGACCAGGCCTTCGGGGTCGGGCGCCAGGCCGCCGATGGTCATTTCCACCATGCTGGCGCCGCCCTCGGCCCGGAACATCGCGAGTTCCGCCACCGCCAGCTCGCGGTCCAGCATCACGGTCTTGCCGGCATGCGGATGGCGGCCGTAGTCGATGTCGTAGCGGCTTTGCAGCGTGATGGGCTGGACCAGCTCCGGCCGCGCGGCGATGGCCTCGCGCAGGCTGCGCGGCGTGATGTCGCACAGCACATGCTCATGCATCAGGGTGGGGCCGAGGCTGTCCGGGGCTACCGGACCCAGCACCGTCTGCACATAGCCTGCCATATGCCCCGCCTTGAATCCGCCACCACGGCACGATGCTGCGCAGAGCAGAACTGCGCAAGGTCATGACGCGGCCATGACTCTGACAATTGTTCCGCCGCGCGGCGAAATACCTGGCCATGCGAGGTGTTTTGGATCATTATACAAAGTGCTGGATCGCCAAGGATTTTGCAGGGCGCGCGTCTGACGTTTGCCTTCGCAGCGCCGCAACCACGGCTTCAGCTTGACGCTTTTTCAGTGTCATCTACCGACCGGCAGCCCCGACAATTCGTGCGCTGGTGACCGTTGTCGCAAGGCAACCAGACAAAGGAGGCCGTTGATGGCTGATCGAGGTCGCGCAGCGCGATGGATGGGGCTTGCCGGTCTTCTGCTGGGACTGTGCGGCCCGACGATGGAGGCGGCAGCGCAGACGCGCACCGCCAGTCGCTCGTGCCAGCAGCAATGTCTGTCCCAGCCCCTGGCCCGGTCCACCCCCCGGAACATGCAGGTCTGCCTGGTGCGCTGCACCGCCGGCGAGGCGCATGTCGCGCGCCAGCGCCGCGGCGGCGCCGCGGCCGCATCGGGCCTGGGCATCGCATCCCGCAGCACCTCCGTGGTCCGCCAGAGGCCCAGCCTGGTGATCTATACGGGGGCCCTGCCCCAGTCCGGCATCGCCATTTCCCACCCCGCCCCGCGTGGCGTGGCGCATCGGGCGGCGGAGACGAGTTGCTATCGCCGCAACGGCGGCCGCCCCTGCAGCCTGCTGATCGAGACGCAGCAGCGCTGCGTGGCCGTCGCCCGCAGCATCCGGGCGCGTGGCCTGGTCATCACCCGGGACCCCGCCACTTTCGCCGTGCTGCATTATGGCGCGGGCGAGGGCAATACACAGGCCGCCGCGCGCCGCGTCGCCATGCAGGATTGCACCTCGCGGCTGCTTCCGGGCGACGCCTGCCGCCCGATGGTCGCCCGCTGCGCCCCACCCCGCTGACTCAGGGGATTCCTGCCGGGAAGATATGCGTCCCTTCGGGGCTGAGCGGCAGGCGCGTGGCGGACAGCACCGCGTCCATCCCCAGCGGCGCGTAGAGATGCGGGAACAAGCCAGGCCGGCGGCCACCCGCCGCCGGTTCCCAGCGCAGGGCATCGCCGAGGCGCCGGGCATCCACCTCGATCAGCCAGAGGTCAGCCTCACCGACGCGGTGTTTCGCCGCACTGGCCCGCAACTGCGCGGCGGTGGAGAAATGCAGGAATCCGTCCCGCGCATCATCGGCGCTGCCGGCATAGGCGCCGGCCTGTTCCGCCGCGCGCCAATCGGCGTCGCGGACCATGGTGTAGATGCGGTCTTCCATCAGGTGCCCTGACCCAACACAGTTAGCGAAAATACTAATCGGGTAATTTTTCCGGCCATAGAGCAAAAATAGAGTAGGCCACGCCAGCCACACCGGCAACAAGAAGAAAAAAAGTCGTGCTGCCAAGAAGTCTAAGAACAAGCGGATCAATGATGCCCCATAAAAGGGTCGCTGACCCGGACATTGTGGCGCCATCAAATATCTGCGTCAGCAAAACCTTATTATTTGGTACGATCTTCCCTGTGCGGCACGCTCGCAACAGGAGCGCCGTCAAAAGGTAGCCGACCATGATGATCAGCACCCATCTGTAGAAGCCTGCTTCGTCGACCGGGTAGGTGAACAATTACCCTCGCAGCGCGAGAAGGGCTCCAACAAGAGCGCCTAGGCCAGCTGCCGCACCCTCTTTGGCGAGGGTCGGTTCAACACCGAGATAGGGCAGCGATACGCCGAAAAGCGCCAGCGCGGCTATACTGCATCCAGCGGCAGACTTGAGAAGCAACACGAAAGAGACCGCTTTGCGAGCGTGCGTCATCATACGAACGACACTCCCTGGGTTCTCCTTAACGCCGCGTGAAGCCACTCTTGCCATCTCCCGACCAAACGCAGGTATTGCAGCAGGGTTGCGAACCGCTGCGCAATCACCACTGGCTCCCGCTATCGCGCAAAGCACCACGGTCGTCAACATTACGAAATCACACAGATAGGGCGGCAGCGCCCCTATCCTCTCGTGCTCAGCCGAGCAGGCGGTAGAAGACAAGCCCGCCGCGCTCCGCCGCCGGCACCAAGCCGATCGCCCAGCGCGGCAGCCGGTCCGCCGCATGGTAGTGGGTCGCGCCCTGGGTCGCATCCGGCAGGGCGCCGGCCAGCGCGCGGGCGGCGATGCGCCGGCAGATGGCGAAGCCGGGCTCCTCCAGCAGCGCCGGGTCGCGCAGCCGGGCGTAGCGCGGATGCCGGGGGTGCCAGCAGCCGAACTGGAAGGGTGCGCGGCAGATTCCGGGCACGTCCAGGCCCAGATGGCGCGGCCCTTCCGGAAGGCTGGCCAGGCGCTGGCGGTTCATCACCACCGCCGCCACCCCTTCCACCGCCCGCACCGTCAGATGACCGGCCTCCCCCCACAGGGTCAGCTCCAGCACGGCCGCGGCCAGGCTGGCCGGGCGGCGGGACAGGGGTGCGCTCATTGGCCTTCCTCCGACTCGGCGCGGGCGGCAAAGCCCATCTTCCGAGCGGGCATGTTCTGGCCGGCGATGGCGCTGGCCGTGGTGGCGGCGCGGCTCACCTCGTCCAGCTTCTCCTCGATCCGCAGCAACTGCAGCGACAGGCGCGAATCGAGGTCGCGGATCAGCGACAGCGGTACATAGGTGCGCGCCACCTCCAGCTTGAAATCCACCAGCTCGTCGCGGGACGGGCCGGGACGGGATGCGGGCGGAGCGGCTGGTGCCTCGGGGCGCGCCTGAAGCTCGCGCCGCAGGATGTACATCACCCACAGCATCAGCGCGGCCAGCGGCGCATCGGCCAGGGCTGCCAGAAGCTGCGGGGGAAATTCGGGTATCATCGGGGGACTCCTTGAAGGGAAGCGATGACAGGCCCACCCTGGGGGGCGAACCGGAGCGACCGTCACCGAACGATGTGGAACCAGCCCTATCTCGAGACCTGCTGCCGATCCGCCCTGCACCGGCTGACGCTGGTGGGACGGCCCGGCCGGCCGGATGGGCTGAAGGATGGCCCCTGCCTGAAACGGCTGGAGGGGATGGGCCTGGCACGGCAGCGCCCGGATGGGCGCTTCGAGATCACGGCGGCCGGGCAGGACCGCCATGCGACGGAAATCGCGCCCATCAAGAAAAGCGCCTAGCCACCGCGCCAGGGCAGCGTTGTCGGCCGCGCCGGCGGCGCGAAGGGCAGGCGCACCGGCTCGGCGAGCAGGCAGCCCGCCACCGCATCCAGCGCGTCGTCATGCTGGCCCGGCGTATCGGGGCGCCATTCCGCCATTTCCTGGGCGAAGCGGGTGCGGAACACATCCTCCCGCGCCCAAAGCCGGCGTGCGGCGAGAACCGGGTCCAGCGCCGCCAGAATGCGCTCCGCCTTGGCACGGCGGCTGACCGCCTCCACCACCGTGCAATTGTAGCCGATGCGGCGGAATTCGCGCTTGAGCAGGCCGGGCAGGAACTTGCCGATGCCATTGCCCTCCACCCGCATCACCGGCAGCAGCAGGGCGCGCGCGATCTCCGCCACGGCGCGGCATTGCTGGGTGGCGGCATCGTCCTCCGCTTCCGGATCGTGCAGCAGATAGGCCAGGCGATGCAGGTAGTGGCGGCCCTCGCCATCGGCATAGGTGCAGGCCAGCACGCTGGCATCGCCGAGGCCCGGCCGCCCGAAGGCCGGATCCCACCAGCCGCCGCCCGAGACCATCTGCTGGCCCATCAGCGTCAGCACGCCGCGCCCATTCGCCTCGCGGTAGTCGGTATCCTCCGCGTAGCGGATGATCAGCGCGGGATCGAGCCGCGCCGCCTCCTCCGCCACCGCCTCCAGCAGCATCTGCCGACGGAAGGCGAGCGGCCCGACGCGCTGGCGCAGCGCGGCGATGCCGGCTTCCGTGAATCGTTGCGGCCAGGCGCTGGCGCCCGAGGCATCGACCAGCGGCAGCACCAGGCGGCGATAGCCGGCGAGGAAGGCCTCCTCCCCCTCCGCATAGAGGCTGTCGGCGCAATGCGGCGTGCCGACGAAGATCATGCGGCCGCCGGGCACCAGTACGAATTCCGTCTCCGTCAGCCGTTCCCGCAACTCCGCGCGCTGGCCCGGCGATCCGCAATTGCCGGCCACCTCGACATCGTCGCAGATGATGAGGTCGGCGCGCGCGCCGGTGATATTGCCGCCGATTCCGGCGGCCAGCATCGAGGCATCGCGCAGCACCGCCTCCCGCGCCACCGTGAAGCGGTCCGACGCCCAGGAGCCTTCGCCATGATCCGGCAGCAGCGTGCCACACAGCGGATGGCGGCCGAGAATGCGCCGCACCGCGGCGACCATGCGCGTCGCCAGCGCATGGTCGGCGGCGACCACCAGGATGCGCGTCTCCGGCGCGCGATAAAGCTGCCAGGCGCAGTAGAGGCCCACCAGCGTCGATTTGCCGCAGCCGCGAAAGGCCATCAGCAGCAGGCGGAGATCGCCCGCCTCGCCGCGCTCCATCAGCCAGCCGAGCATGCGGCGATGCACATCGGGCGTGCCGAGGCCGGCAAGGCGATTCCAGATCCAGGCGAATTCCAGCAGATCGGCGGGCCGTTCCGTCATCCATCACCTTCCTTCGCCATCTGCGCCCGCATCGCCGCCAGGATCTGTTCCGCATCCGGCGGCGCATCGCCGGGTCTGTGGACCTCGCCCGCCGTCATCGCCGCCAGCTCCGCCATATGCGCCAGCGCCGAGCGCGCGGCGGCCTGGTGCGCGGCGAAGGCTTTTGGGTCCGGCGGCGCCTCCCCACGCGGCCAGGAGGCGACGAATTCGGCATAGTCCACCGCGACGCGCTGCATCGCCGCCTCCAGCGTCTCCCTCGGCAAAGGCGAGCCCTGGGGCGCCTTGCCCCGAGCCGGTCGCTTCATGCCTTCACCACGCGCACGCGCACCGTGCCGGCACTGAGATCCAGCGCCGCGCCGCTGCGATTCCAGACGGTGACCGTCACCACATCCTGCGCGCCGATCTGCGACAGGAAGACGGCACCGGAGGTGGAGAGCGAATAGGCCGCCTGCACGAAATCCCCGGGCCGGGCGCCGGGCAGCGGCACATTCACCTGGGTGCTGCCGCCGGCGGCGATGGAGGGCGGGTCCCAGGCCAGTTCCGCCACCAGGTCACGCTTGCCGATCGGCAGGTCGGGCAGGCCGTACATCAGCGCCGGCGCGTGGCGCGGATCGCAGTTCAGCCGCAGCGCGCGCAACTCGTAATCCGTCGAGATGCGTGCCACGCCGATCACCGCCGTGGCGACGGCCGGCGACAGCCGCAGCGCCTGCAATCGCGACAACCCTTCATCTGTCATGTCCGCAGCGCCCTGCCACCAGCGCGCCGTCGGGTTCCAGACGACGGACTGGCCGGAGGCCAGCACCAGCGGGCCGAGACTGTCGGTCAGCAGGTTGTTCGCGCCATCGAAGCACATCACCACCAGGCGCGGCGCATCGGCATCGACGCTGAGCGCGAAGTCACGGCATTGCCGCGCATCGACGATGAAGCCCAAAGCGCGCCCACCCGTCAGCATCACGCCGCGATTGGTCAGCTCGAAGGCATCCAGGCCCGGGAAGACGAAGTCATGCAGCACGGCCGGACTGCCGGAGACATTGGAGGAAAGACAGGCCAATTTCTCGAAGCCGATCTCCGTCGCATTCCAGCGGATGGCGGCAGCGCGCAGCGAGGGCACGCTCGCCACTTCCCGCGTGGCTTCGCGATGCGCCGCCGCCTGGTGCAGCGCGCGCACCACGCCGCCGAGGCGGGTGGAGGCGCTGGCATGCTCGATCTCCACCATGTAGCCCTGGCTGGCCCAGGCCACTTCGTAGACATGGTCCTGCGCCGGGCCGGTATGGCGGGCGACGAAGCCGGTGCAGCCTTCCATGCGCATGTCACGGGCGATGACGGCGCGGCTGCTGACCTCGCAGAGGAAGGGAATGCCGGCGATCGGCCGGCCTTCCGCATTCAGCTCGAAATTCGGCGCGTCGAAGACATGCCGGTTATGCGCGACATAGGCGCCCGGCGCGGCGGAAAACCGCACGCCGAAGCGGTCCTTGTCCACATGCGTGGTGGAGCCGACGGCGAAGTGGCCGCCATGGTAGCGGATGGAGGTGTTCCAGGCCGCCGCCGTCGCCGTGTGCACATCCAGGCCGATGCGGTTGTTGACGATACGGCCCAGCACCAGCGTGCTGTCCTCGAAGCCCCGCCCATCGCCCAGCGTGCGGATGCCGATCGAAAAACCCTCGACACGCCGCACCTCAATGATGGAGGCATCGTGGTTGCGCAGCAGGATGCCGATGTCGCCTTCATTCTCCCAATCCGACTGGTTGGCGCGCAGCACCGTCAGGCCGCTGTGCAGCTTGCTGGCATTGCGCGCGCTGCCGCCATCGCCGATGGTCAGCGCCGGCTGGCCGGCCGGCCCCGCATAGATGATGCTGCCGCGCATGATGAGGCCGGCGGAAGCGCCCGGCAGGGTCAGGGGCTGGCTGCTGCGGAAGGACCCCTCCCCGATCAGCAGCGCCTTGCCGGAGACGCCGGCCGCATTCATTGCCGCCTGAAGCGCCGGCCCATCCTCCGTCACGCCATCGCCGGTCGCGCCGAAATCGCGCGCGCTGAGCTGCTCGGCGAGCTTGTCCTCCACCGTGTAGGGCACGGCGCCGGGAAAGGGCGCGCCGATCAGTCCGGATTCGCGCGGCAGCACCACCAGGTCGCCGCCGCCGTCGAAGCCCAGCACGCGATTGGCGCGGGCTGTGCGCAGCGGCAGGGTGAAGGCGCCGCCGACCTCGGCCGGGTCCTGGCGCAGCGCGCCCGACAATTCCTCCCGCTGTTCCTGCAGGGCGGCGACGATGCGGTCCAGCTCGTCATTCAGCGTGCGCGCCCGCAGCACGCCGTTGTCCTGGAAATCGGTGCTGCGCTCCACGCGAATGCGACGGCGCAGCGTGACGGTGCTGCCCTCGGCCGGCGCCGCCGCCAGGGTGACGAGGCCGCCCTCGCTGCTGCCGGCGCCGGCGACGCTATAGCCGCCGCTGAGCGGCACGCCATCCAGGCGCAGCTCCAATTCCGAGGCCAGGAAGATCGGGAAGGGATAGGTGAAGGCGGTGCGCAGGCCATCGCCCAGATACTGGACGCGCGGCGCGACATCGCCGATGCGGATATGCTCGGCCATCAGGGCCTCCGTTCAGGGGTTGCGGCTCAATCGAGCAGGTTGCGCAGCGAGGTGCCGAAGCTGGTGCCGGCGCGCAGGTAGCTGGTCAGCGAACCATCATTGTTCAGCAGGCTGCGGCGGCCGGCGGCGAGGCGGCTGGCGAAGATCTGATCGCTGTCGGATTGTGCCGCCGCGGCCTCCCGCTCCATGCCCGTGGTCAGCGCAGCGGCGGAGCCCTCATCCGGCGAGATGCCGCTGGCGGCCAGGCGCGCGCGGGTGGAGGCGAGCGTGCCGGCCAGCCGCGATTCCCGCGCGCGGGCCTCCGCCGCCTGTTGCAGCGCCGTCTGTTCCACCCGCGCCGCCTCCTGCACCCGCGCGGCATTGGCCTGCGCCTTGGCATTGGCGGATTGCGCCTGGCCCTGCTGCACGCTGTTGAAGACCGACACGCCCGCGGTCAGGGCCGTGGCGATGGGGGCGAGTTGGGCCATCAGGTGGTGATCCTCAGATCCATGGTGACGGAGAGCAGCGCGAGCGGCAGCGGCGTGGCCCCTTCGATGCGCCAGAGCGGCGCCATCGCATCGCGCCGCCAGCCCAGCGCACGCAGCGCGACATCGCCGGTGAAGGGCGCCGGCGGCGCATCCAGCAGCGGCGTGTCCAACCGGCGGAAGGGCACGTTCTGCGCGCCGCGCCCCAGATCCACCTCCAGCGCAGGGGTCGCCAGCAGGCGGAAGGTGACGGAGACCAGACGCAGCGGCGCGGCACCGGCGCCGCTGGCACCGCCCAGTTCGGCCGGAAGCGGTTCGATCATGTGCCGGAAGGGCAGGCCGACCTGCACGGCGGTGGCGGGGTTGTCGACGCGGATGACCCCGCCCAGCACCGTCGCCACCGCCTGCGGCGCGCCATCGGCCAGCACGCCGACCGACTGCCCTTCGAGATGCGTGAGCCCCGACCAG
This sequence comes from Falsiroseomonas oleicola, assembly GCF_019029495.1. Taxonomy (GTDB): domain Bacteria; phylum Pseudomonadota; class Alphaproteobacteria; order Acetobacterales; family Acetobacteraceae; genus Falsiroseomonas; species Falsiroseomonas oleicola. The sequence goes on along the minus strand of NZ_JAERQM010000002.1, from coordinate 675,225 downwards.
TCGTCGCGCGGCGTCGTATCGCTGCCCGTCAGCGCCGCATCGAAGCCGATCGCCGCGTCGAAGCGTTCCAGCCGATGCGTGCCGAAGCGCTCGACCAGCGCATAGACGCGGCCCTCGGTCTCGGCGACCGCACGGAAGGCGCCCTCGGTCTCCTGCCGCGTCCAGGCGATGACCTGCTCGGCGCGGTACAGCGTCAGCGTCGCCAGGGCGCCATCGGCCATCGCCACATGCAGCAGCCGTTCCGCCTGGTCATAGGCCATGGAGACCGGCGCCTGCACCAGATGCCGCGCCACCAGCGCCAGGTCGTTCGCCTGATAGGCGTCGGCCACATCGGTATAGGCGAATTCATGCACGCCGCGACCTGACCGCGCGACGAAGACCGTGGCGCCATCGACATCCACCGGCGGCACCTGCCGGTCCACCAGCGTGCCGACGCGGGTCTGCCGGTTGAGCTGGATGGAGGAGGGCGTCAGCGGATCGCCCGAGACCATCCATTCGGCGCCGGAGGTGAAGACCTGAAGATGCCGGCCGGAGAAGACGGCGCGGATCGCATTCACCTGGTCGGAGACCAGCGAGAAGGCGATCGCCTCGTCATCCAGCCCGGTGCCGCTGTCGAAATTGCCGAGATCGCCGGTGCGCGACAGCCACAGCCGGTTTGGCGCATCGCGTGACCCGCCGAGCACCAGCCGGTCCTGATGGAAGCAGGCGCAGACCGGCCAGCCGCGCACGCCGCTGAAGGCGGTTTCCTGCCAGTCCTGCGTCGCCAGCACATCCTCCAGCACATCCTCCACCAGCGCCGTCGCATTCTGCGGCCCCTCGACGGAAAGGATCACCACGCGCTTGCCCTTCAGCAGGAAGCGGGAGGTGACGTGGCCGCTGGAAAAGACCGGCGCGGAACAGGTCAGCGCCACGGTGCCGCTGGTGGCGGAGGCCGCCATGGCGACGTCACGGGTGAAGTTGAGATAGGGCACTTCGGTGAAGACGAAGGGTGTGATGGTCCAGGCGATATGGCTGGTGCGCGTCAGGCGCTGCGGCGGCATCTCCGGATGGAACAACAGCAGCGTGTCGGCGCTCTGCGTGAAGGCGAGCTGCGGCAGCATGGTGGTGGACCAGGGCGCGGGCAGGCTGGCCACCTCGGCATCCTCCAGGAAGACCTGCAGGCGGCCCTCGCTCAGCACCAGCAGATAGGTCTGCTCCGTGTTGAACTCGAAGGGCACCAGCCGCGCCGCGCCGGGCAGCATCGCCACATGGCGCAGGCCGGGGCGGCGCGCGACGCCGCCGGTCGGCTGGATCACCACATTGCGCAACCGCCTTGCGCCATTGGCGAAGGCGCGCAGATCGGCGCGGCCATACAGCTCCGGCGCCAATTCGCCCGCGGTGAAGGAGGCCTTGATGCGGCGCGTGGCGGCCGTCATGCGCGCCCCCTGACATCGACCAGCGGGAAGTGCTCGATGGCGCGCGGCGTGTCCTGCTGGCTGTCGATCAGCCGCGCGCTGCGCAGCTCCCCCTCCGCCAGGCGGAACAGCATCTCGGCGCGGGATGCGCTCTCGGTCAGCGGCAGACAGAATTCCGCGGCCAGCCGGGCCACCAGTGCCTGGGCAAAGAAGGGCGGAAAAGCGCTTTCGTCGGGCCGAAAAATGTAGGTCAGCGTCACGCTGGTGGCATCCGCATGCAGCCGGTCCTCATGCAGGCGATAGGGCATGCCACGGCCGCGCCCACCGCTGCCGGCCGACAGCGCGCGCAGGAATCCGGCGGGAAGCTGGAAGGCATGCGCCATGTCGGCCGGCGGCACCGCGGCCAGGCGCGGCAGGCCGGTCTGCGCGGTGGCGAAGGACCAGGGATGCGCCGAGAGCAGCGTGTCGCGCGTCGGCGCGTAGAGATTGGCGGCCACCTCCGCTTCCGCGGTGCCCTCATCGAGCGAGGCGACGGGCTGCGCACCAAGGCGCAGCAAGGCGCGCGAGCAGAGCGCGACAGCGGTCAGGGACATTTTGGGGCATCCGATCTGGAATCAGGAGGACTGGTGAGGATGGGAAGCCCCCCTCACCCAACCCTCTCCCCCCCCTTGGGGGGAGAGGGCTTTTTGCTATTCCGCCGCGCGCATGCGCACGACGCCGAAGGCGTCGACCAGAACGGCACCCTGGCTCATCATGTTCGCGACAAAGTGCGCGGCGCGGTCGCCGTGCCAGGTGATGTCGGTCTCCACCTCGGCGGCGCTGGCATGGCCGATGGCGGTGCGGTGGTAGAAGTAGCAGTGACGCAGCGCGCCGGACCTGGTCAGGCCGGAATGCGGCATCCACAGCGCGCCGAGCCAGCGCTTCGCCTGGCTGCCCTTCCACGGCAGCGCGTCGTCACCGACATATTCCGAGGAGGCGAATTCCTCGATCTGCAGCAACTGCGACCACTGCTTCCAGCCGACCACGGCGAAGCGCCCGCCATCATCCGGCACTTCCGCCGCGCCCATCATCTCGAAGGCCAGCAACACCTTCTCCTTCGTCAGGCCATCGGCGTCCGTGGTGCCGGTGGAGGTGCCCACGGCCTCCTGCGTCGCGGTGTCCAGGGCGGCGATGATGAGCTCGTCGGTCTTGCGGCCCAGCGCATAGGCGCCGGCATTGGCGACGACGCCGCGCTCATCGATATTGGTCTTCAGCTCGTCCAGCCGGTCGATCCAGTCGCCGGCATAATAGTCCTGCAGGATGCATTCGACCTGGGCGTGTTCCAGATTCATCACCGGCACGGAGCCATGCCGCGTCTTGGCGGCGGCGACGCCCTTGCCGACCTTGGGGAAGAAGGTGCTGGTGCCGGTCACGCCGGTCTTGGAACGCACGGTGGGGCGCAGCTTGCTGCCCTGGCGCTGATAGGCCTCATGCACCTCCGCCTGGAACTGGCGGGCGAAGACGGCATCGATCTGGGTGGAGACGGACATGCGGATTCCTCATGGAATAGGGGAGATGAAGCGGCCGCGCCGCCGGTTGTCCCTCGCGGGCCGGCGACGGAACGCGCGCCCGCAGGCCCGCCCGGCGCGGCAGCCAGGCGGGTTGGTTGCGGGCGAAATCGGAGGGAGGCGACGCTAGGCGCGGACCAGCCGGCGAAAGCCTTCCGTCACGCGCTGGACGAAATCAGGCTCCCGCGTCCGCCAGTAGCGCGGGTCGCGCATCATCTTCCGCAGCTCCGCCTCATCGGGTCCGGCCTCGGCCTGGGCATCGCGGGACAGGCTGGGCTCCTTGCCCTCCATCATCCGGTGCAGGGCGACGACGCCATCGGCGGTGGAGGACAGGGCGGTGAACACCGCCTCCGGCAGATGCGCGCGGCCCCAGGCGGAAAGCTGAACAGCGATGCGGCGGAAGCGGTCCTCGCCGCCGAAATGCGCACGCAGCTTTTCCACCTGCCGCCCGGCCTCGAATTCCGCCGCCGCCTCGGCGATCAGCGGCAACAGGCGCTCGGCGGCCAGGTCATAGACAAGCTGCACCTGGCGCGCATTGAAGCCGGCCTCGTGCAGCCGCTGGTTCACCGCATTGTCCGGGGTCAGCAGCTCGTTCGGCGGCGTCACCTCATAGCCATCGGGGCTGTCCGGAATGCCGAGGGCACGGCGCCAGCGCAGCCGGTCCTCCTCCGGCGCGTCCTCGGCAGGCGGCGCGAAGCGCTGGGACAGGCGGCGTTCCAGCTCGATGTAGGATTTCAGCAGGGCATCGACGCGCAGCGCGCCCTTCGCCTCGTCCCAGAATTTTTCGGGCACCTCGGCGGGCCGCGTGCTGGCGGTCTCGGTCGCGGCGTCGAGAAGATTGTCGGACATGCCGGGGCTCACTCCTGGATGGGGTTGATGGTCGCGGCCGGGCGGATGATCTCCGCCGGCGCGCCGAGGGTGCGGGCCAGCCAGCGAGCGGCGGCCGGCGCGTCGAGCACCGCCTGCGCCTCCGCCCCCAGCCCGGCGGCGGCCTGCAGGAACAGCAGCGTGTCGGCGGCATCGGCCCGCGCCTGCACCCGGGCGAGCGGGGAGGCGTAGACCAGCCGCGCCTCCTGCCCGTCCAGCAGCAACGGCGGCACCTCCCCCCGCCGCCGCAGCAGCGACAGGCAGCGCGCCACCAGCGGGCCGAGCAGTTCCGCCTGCAACCGGCCATAGATGGCGCCGAGCAGGCGGACCGAGATGGCGCTGCGTTCCGTCACCTCGGTCGCCGTCATCCCCGCCTTGTCGGAGGCGGCGATGCGATCGGCGAGCAGGGCGCCCCGTATGCGCGCCCGCAGATCCTGCAGGATGATCTGCGAGACATCGAAATTGCCCGGCGCGGCCAGCGGCGTCAGCCCCGCCGAGCCCTGCGCCTTCGGGATGATGGCGCCGGGCACCAGCCGCACCGTGGCGGGGTTCAGCACGCCGTCATCCTCCGCCTGCCAGATGCCGGTGGCGGCGATGGAGGCGTTCTTCAGGATCAGCTCCACCACCTTGTTGGCGGTGCGGATATCCGGCAGGGCCTTGGCGACGGGCCCACGGCCATAGGTCTCGCCCGGCCCCTTCAGCCAGCGGAAGGCGATGAACGGATTTTCGCGGAACTGCCCCTCGGCGAGGAGTTCCGGCGCGCCCTCCCCGCCATCCAGCACCACGGCGTAGCGATGGCCGGCAAGGGCGTCCGGCCAGACGGCTTCCACCAGGCGAAGCGGCGCGGCCTCCTCCCCCTGGGGCTTCGGCAGGGCGATCCGCGCCGCCGGCCAGCGGGCCAGGATTTCGGCCGGCGTCAGCCGCAGCGCGCGGAACACGGTCTCCAGCCGGCCGGAAGGTCCTTCCTCCAGCACCGTCTCGCGCAGCGGCACCGCGGTGAAGCGCAGGGCGGAGACCTCGCCCGGTGGCGCTTCCTCCACCAGCAGCACGGCGGTGCCGGTGACCACCAGTTCGAGAAAGGCCTGGTGCAACTCCAGCCCGAAATTGGAGCGGTCGAGATGGCCCTGCAGCGTCGCCGCCGCCATCTCCATCCGCTGCGCCACGGCCTGGGCTTCGGGGCCGGTCTCCAAGTGGCGGGCCGGGGCCAGGTTGAACCAGCGCGACCAGGGCGGCGCCAACTCGGCGAGCAGCGAGGCGGCGAGCTGTTCCGCCGCATCCGCCGCCGTCGCATCGAACAGCGGCGCGGCCTGGGCGCCCGGCAAAGCGTGGTCGTAGCAATCCTGCCAGCCGCCCTCCAGCGGCCGGCGGCGCTGCGCGGCGCGGGCATGGCGGGCGAGGATCTGTTCGGGGGTCAACATCGCCTCACTCCCCCAGCAGGTTCTTGCGCGCGGCGAAGGCCGGCGCCGGGTCCAGAACCCCGCGGGCGGAGGTGGCGATGGTGCCGGCCAGGCCCCGCCGGGCGCGTTCCAGCGCCCGCTGGCGGGCCTGCTGCGCGGCATCCTCCGCGCTGGCCTCGGTGGCGGCGGTCTTTGCCGCGGCCGACTGGGTGGCGAGGTTGGTGTCCTCGGCGGAGACGACCGGCTGCGGCGCCTTGAACAGGCCACCCATGCGCGCTTCCTTCAGCTCGGGGGTTGAGCCTCACCCATGCGCCCAAAAAAGAACCCGCCCGGCGGGGGGCCGGGCGGGTCGAAGTCTGGGGAACCGGGAGAGGAGGATACCGAGGGGCGCATCTCGCCCCGTGGCACGGGTCTGATAGACCCGTGATGCGATCGGCGTCAATATTTATTCCTATTATCCATGATTATTTTCCTGTTCCCGGCCGCCAAGCGCCTGAAACAGTTGGAACGGCGTCCAGGCCGGGGGCGCCTTCGGACCCAGCAAGGCCTGGCACAGCCCGACGCAGCTCAGCGGCCGCGGCAGGGGCCATGCGTGCGGCATGGGCGCCTCCGGCAGGAAGGGACCGAGCACCCGCAGCCCGGCGCGGCGGTAGAAGCCGGGCAGGTCGAAACCAGCATCGACCGGCAGCCGGGCCACCATCAGCCGCCCGGTCAGCGGCTCGATCACCGTCCAGCCCGCCTCATCCGACAGCGCAGCGAAGCAGTGGCGGAAGCCGGGGCGCAACAACCGCATCCAGGGCTGGTCCGCCACCCCGCCAAAGGCGATCCAGACCTGCTGGCCCGCCGCCTGCGCCACGCGCCGATGCGCCGCCTTGCTGGCCGGGGTCACGACCGGCGCCCGGGGAATGCGATCACCTCGGCCTCCGCCATGCCGCGGGTGGGGCCGGCGACGATGCCCTTGGCGCGCAGCGGGAAATCCAGCCGCGCCATCGCCTCCCGCCACAGCCGCAGCTCGCCGGCCTCCTGCGGGATGCGCGGGCTGGGCGCCTCGTGGCGCTCGCCCCAGATGCGCAGGATCCGGGCATGGGCCAGGTCGATGCGACGCTGGCGGTACAGCCGGTCGAGGCATTTCACCACGTCATCCGGCTCGCAGGGCCGCACCACCAGGCCGCGGCCGGCGCCGATGCGCGCGCCATCGCGCCGGGCGGTCAGGGCTGCCATGGTCCAGAACCAGGCATCCTCGGCACTGGCGAAGGGTTGCGCGCGATCCAGGCTGGCCAGGATGGGCGTGTGACGGGGGGCGATGGACATGGATCGGGGGTCCTCCGAGGGGCGCGTTCCCGAACAAAACAGGAACACTTGCTGCGTATCCCGATCCATCGGAGGTTGCAAGGATATAGTTCCTATTGCTTTCCGACTCGAAACCTAGGATGTGCAACCCAGGGCGCGCCTCCCCCGAAGCGCGTCGCGGTCCGATTCGGGCCAAATCCCTTGAGGAACCTTGGCCATGCGGCACGAGGACATCTGGCGGGCGATCGACGCACTCGCCGCCGAGCACGGCCTATCGGCCTCCGGCCTCGCCCGGCGCGCGGGGCTGGACGCCACCGCCTTCAACCCGTCGAAGCGCACCGGCGCCGATGGCCGCGCCCGCTGGCCCTCCACCGAAAGCGTCGCCAAGGTGCTGGGCGCCACCGGAACGGGTTTCGAGGCCTTCGCCTCCCTCGTCACCGGCGCGCCGGCGCTGTCCCGCGGCAGCAGCCGCACCGCCATTGCCCGCCGCATCCCGCTGATCGGCCTGGCCCAGGCGGGCAGCGATGGCTTCTTCGACGATGGCGGCTACCCGGTCGGCGGCGGCTGGGACGAGATATCCGTCCCCGACGTGCCGGACCCCAATGCCTATGCGCTGGAAATCAGCGGGGAGAGCATGGAGCCGGTGTTCCGCGACGGCGACGTGGTCATCGTCTCCCCCGGCGCGCCGGTGCGGCGTGGCGACCGGGTGGTGGTCCGCACCCGGCAGGGGGAGGTGATGGCCAAGCAGTTGCTGCGCCAGTCGGCCCGGCGGGTGGAACTGGCGAGCCTGAACCCCGAACATCCGAACTACAGTTTCGACCTCGCCGAGTTGGCCTGGATGCATCGGATCGTCTGGGCGTCGCAGTAGTATTTTTGCATGCCCTCAGGCGCCGGGCACCGCCTCCGGCGGCCTGACGCCGCGCGAGCCTCAATATTCCGCGTAGATCTCGATGATGTTGTCCTCCGGGTCGCGGAAGAACAGGGTGCGGTGGCGCCAGGATGGCAGGTCCGTCGGACCCCGCAGAATGGGCACGCCCTTGGCGACAAGCTCGGCGCGGCAGGTCTCGATCGCGGGGGGCGCCACGCGGAAGGCCAGTTGCACCGAAGCCGACCCCTCCACCGCTACACCATCGTCACAGACGCTCCAGGTCCCGCGCGGTCGCAGCGACAGCAGCGTGGCGCCGATGCGGAAGCTGACCCAGTTGGGGCGGTCCTCCTCGATCGGAAAGCCCATCACGTCCCGGTAGAAGGCCCGCGTCGCCTCCATCCGGCGGCACAGCAGCACGCTGTGGTCCAGGTTGCGGATGCCGCCGAGACTCATATCTCACCCTCCACGGCTATCGCGGCGGCAGCAGTGGCGCCAGCAGTTCCAGATCCTTCTCCGCCCGGCAGACCAGGAAGCGCGGCCCATCCCCCGGCCCCAGCGCGCCCACCGGGAAGGCGGTCAGGCCGATATCGCCATAGACCCGCAGCAGCCCGGGTCCGACGCGCCAGAAGGCCGCATCCACCCCCGCACGCTCGCACATGTCCCGGAAGCGCCAGATGGCGGAGACGCGGTCCCGCTCCTCCCCCGCCGGATCGCCCAGGCCGAGCCAGAGGCCGTTGCGCCGGACGAAGGCGAAGCCGGCGCGCCCGCTTTCCCCGAACACCGCGCCATCGGCCAGTTCCGGTGCCTCCGCCCCCAAAGCGCGCAGTCGTGCCCGGGTCTCCAGGCTCCAAGCCTCCGGCACCAGCCGGGCCGGGCGCAGCAGCCGCACCACGGCGACCAGCAGCAGCACCGCCGCCAGGCCTACCGAGAAGCGCAGGCTGTCCGGCGCGAGGGGGGAGGCCACGACCTCCCACCAGCTTTCCGTCGCCACCTTGCCGCCATAGCTGACCAGCGCCAGCATCAGCGCGCAAAGCCCCACCACCACCAGCGGCAGCAGCGAGGCGCCGGCCAGCGGTTCCCGCATCAGCCGGGCGCTGCGGTAGAAGGCGCTGCGCATCGCCGCCAGCAGCCCGGCCACCAGCAGGAAGGCGCCCCAGATCCACCAGCCATCCGCCCGCAGCCAGCAGATCAGCGCACCGACGATCAGCAGGACGATGCCCGCCCCCCAGGCCAACGTCAGCCGCCGCAGCAGCCCATAGCCCATCACCAGCAGCAGTGATCCGATCAGGGAGGCCGCGAAATGCGAGGCGACGGCGGCCTCATACCCCGCCCATTCCGCCACCGCCGTGCCGCCCGCCGGCAGCGCGCCGACGAATATCAGCAGCGCGCCGCCCAGGCCGACCAGGCCCGCGATCGCCGGCACTTCCAGCGCATCCGCCACGCGCTGTTCCGCGGCGAAGCGCACCAGCACATGCCGCCGCTGCGCGATCTCGAAGCCCGCGAACAGGATGCCGGCCAGGAACAGCGGCACGATGTAGTAGTACAGGCGGAACAGCAGCAGCGCGCCGACCACCTGCGCAGGCGTCAGCCAGGGCGCCAGCCCGATCAGGATGGCGCCGTCGAACACGCCGATGCCGCCCGGCAGGCTTGCGGCGATGCCGGCGGTATAGGCGGCGACATAGATGCCCAGGAAGCGCAGGAAGGTCAGCCCCTCCGCCTCCGGCAGCAGCACGTAGAAGATCATCGCCGTCACCGCGACATCGACGCTGGCCAGGGTGGTCTGCGCCACCGCCATGCGGAAGCCGGGCAGGTCGATGCGGTGCTTGAAGATCGTCACATGGCTGCGGATGCGCGACAGCGTGACATAGGCGATCACCAGCCCCCACATCGCCAGGCCGATGAGGTTCATGGCCCAATGCGGCACATGCTCGCCGAGGCCGGGCACCACCTCCGGCTCCACCAGCAGCACGAGGCCCCCCAGGGCGAAGCCGCCCAGGCCGAAGGTCAGGCTGGTGAAGGCCACCACCTTGGCGATGGCCAGCGGCGGCAGCCCCCAGGCGGCATAGAAGCGGTAGCGCACCGCGGCGCCGGACACCGCCGCGAAGCCCAGATTATGCGCCAGCGTATAGGCGCAGAAGCTGGCCAGGGAGGTGCGGGCATAGCTGACCGGATAGCCGGCATAGACGCTGCCGAGCCGGTCATAGATGGTCAGCACGGCATAGGCGAGCAGGGTCCAGCCGGCGGCGATCCATAGCGTCAGCGGCGGGATGGCGGCCAGCGAATTGCGGATATCCGCCATCGACAGGCTGCGGAATTCCTTCTGCACCACCCAGATGGCGGCGATCAGCAGCAGCACGCCGAAGCCTGCCACGCCGTGGCGGCGCAGCAGCCCGCCAAGCTTCTTCATGCGGCCGCGTCGCCGACGGCAGGCCGGGCCAGGGCCGTCTCGATCAGCCCGATGGTGCCGGCGATGCCGTACAGCGCGACGAAGCCGCCGAAGCGCGGCCCCTCCGGCTGGCCGAGCAGCACCTGGTACAGCGCGTTGAACCAGGCCCGCGACACGCCTTGGCGGCCATCCTTGGTCATCTCGATGAAAGGCTCCCGCCGCCCGGCATCATAGACGACATCCTGGATGGCGCGGGCCTGCTCATCCGGCGGCAGCAGGTCGAGTTCCGGCAGCCTCTCCCGCAGCATCGCGGCCAGGGCCTCGAAGGCCGGGCGCTCGGCCTCGGTCGCCGGGCGGTGCTGCTTGTTGGGCGCGACGCGGTCCCGGTAGTAGGCGACCGCGTGTTCCACCAGGCGTGCCAGCAGCGGATGCGTCTCGCCGCTCGCCTCGGGGGCGTAGCGGCGCAGAAAGCCCCAGAGCATCTCCGGCGCATCGGCATTGATGACGCTGGCGAGGTTCATCAGCATGGTGAAGGACACCGGCGTGCCCGGGTCGTTCGTCGGCCCGCCATGGATGTGCCAGGCCGGATTGTCCGGCCCCGGCGCCGTGCGCAACCGGTCCAGGTTCTGCACGTATTCGTCGACGGCGCGCGGGATCACGTCGAAATGCAACCGCTTGGCGCGGCCCGGCTGGTTGTACATGAACTGGGACAGGGATTCGGGCGGCGCGTAGTGCAGCCATTCGTCGATGGTCAGCCCATTGCCCTTCGACTTGCTGATCTTGCCGCCGGCCTCGTCCAGGAACAGCTCATAGGTGAAGCCGATCGGCGGCTGGCCGCCCAGCACCTTGCAGATGGCGCCGGAGAGCTTGACGCTGTCGATCAGGTCCTTGCCGGACATCTCGTAATCCACGCCCAGCGCGAACCAGCGCAGCGCCCAGTCGGCCTTCCACTGCGCCTTGCAATGGCCCCCGGTGATGCGCGTGCCGTGGCGTTCGCCGGTCTCGGGATCGACCCAGACCAGCAGGTCCTCGGCCGGCCGCACCTCCTCCATCGGCACCTGCATCACCACGCCGGTTTTCGGATGGATCGGCAGGAAGGGGGAGTAGGTGGCGCGGCGTTCCGGGCCGAGCGTCGGCAGGATCACCGCCCGCACCTCCTCATGCCGTTCCGCCATGCGCAGCAGCGCCGCGTCAAAGCGCCCCGATCGGTAGTAGTCGGAGGACGACGCGAATTCGTATTCGAACCCGAACCGGTCGAGAAAGGCGCGCAGCCGGGCGTTGTTGTGATGCCCGAAGCTTTCATGCGTGCCGAAGGGGTCCGGCACCGCCGTGACCGGTCGGCCGAGATAAGCGGACAACATTTCCCGGTTCGGGACATTGTCCGGCACCTTGCGCAGCCCGTCCATGTCGTCGCTGAAGGCGATCAGCTTGGTGGGCATCCCGGTCAGCTTCTCGAAGGCGCGGCGCACCCAGGTGGTGCGCGCCACCTCACCGAAGGTGCCGATATGCGGCAGGCCGGAGGGGCCGTAGCCGGTCTCGAACAGCGCCGCCGTTTTGCCGCTGGCCTTGACCCGATCGGCGACCTTGCGCGCCTCCTCGAAGGGCCAGGCCTTGGCAGCGGTGAAATCGGCGGTCATGGCGACGGGGCACCTCATTGCTGGAACCGGAGCGGGTTATAGGTGGGGTGCGCGATCCAGGCGAGGGCATCCGCCGCCGCGAGGCCGTTCACCGCTTGGCAGATATTTGAGCCCTATCTTTCGCCACACCCGGTTTCGGACGATGCTGGAACCATTCCAGTGCCGCTCCATGCCCCGCCCCGCTGATCCTGCAACCCCGTGATCCGCAACCCGAGGACAACGCCATGCCGGCCTGCACCTGCTGCCCCCCCCATCTTGGCCGTCATGTCGGAAAAGGCTTTGGCCGCCGCACCCTCATGGCCAGCCTCGCCGGCATCGGACTGGCCAGTCTGGTCGGTCCGGCGCGGGCCGCCAGCGGCCTGCCGCCGACCACGCTCACCCCGGACCAGGCGCTGGAACGGCTGATGGAAGGCAATCGCCGCTTCCTCGCCGGCAGCGCGCCGAGCGGTCCGAGCAACCTCGAGCGCCGCATCCAGCTCGCCACCGGGCAGGCCCCCTTCGCCGCCGTGCTGGGCTGCGCCGACAGCCGCGCGGCCCCGGAAGTGCTGTTCCAGGCCGGGCTGGGGGAGATCTTCGTCGCCCGCAATGCCGGCAACCTCGCCGATACCGGCGCCATCGGCAGCCTGGAATATGCGGTGGGCAATCTCGGCGTGCCGCTCATCATGGTTCTGGGCCACGAGCATTGCGGCGCCGCCGGCGCGGCGCTGGCCATGGCCCAGCAGAACCTCGCTTTGCCCGCCCATCTGCGCGACATGCTGCTGCCGATCCTGCCCGCCGCGCTGACCGCGCTGCGCGCGGGGGGCGACACGCTGGACGGCACGGTGCGGGCCAATGTGACGCTCAATGTCGGGCGACTTCAGACCGAAAGCTCCGTCCTGGCCGCCGCGGTCCAGGCCGGGCGGCTGAAGGTGGTCGGCGCCCATTATGACCTGGACACGCAGCAGGTCTCCGCCATCTCCTGATTGGCCCGGCCCGCGCTTTGCGCTATGCGGGCCGACCATTCTTGCAACAGGAGCAACGTGCGATGCGTGTGGGTGTGATCGGCGCCACCGGAGCGGTGGGGCGGGAGCTGGTGGAGGTCCTCGGGCGGCGTCGCTTCCCGGTGACGAAACTCCGCCTCTTCGCCTCGGGTCGCAGTGCCGGCACGATTATGCCCACGCCCTTCGGCGACACGGTGATCGAGGAATTCAGCCAGGAGGCCGCGCGCGACCTGGACCTGGCCTTGCTCGCCGTCTCCGGCGATTTCGCGAAGAAGCACGCGCCGGGCCTGGTCGCGGCCGGCGTCACCGTGGTGGACAATTCCTCCGCCTTCCGGCTGGAGGACGGCATCCCGCTGGTGGTGCCGGAGGTGAATGCGGCGGCCATCGGCGATGCGAAGCTGATCGCCAACCCGAACTGCACCACCGCCATCCTGGTGGTGGCGCTGGCCCCGCTGCACGCCGCCTTCGGCATCAAGCGCGTCATCGTCTCCACCTACCAGGCCGCCTCCGGCGCCGGAGCGGAGGCAATGGAGGAACTGCTCCGCGAATCCCGCCGCGTGCTGGTGGACGGCGCCGAGGCAGGACACGATGTTTTCGTCCACCCGCTGGCCTTCAACGTCATCCCGCACATCGACAGTTTTCAACCGAATGGTTACACGCGGGAAGAAATGAAAGTGACCTGGGAGACCCGGAAGATCACGGGCCTGCCGGACCTGCTGGTCTCCTGCACCGCCGTCCGCGTGCCGACTTTGCGCGTCCACGCCGAATCCGTCACGATCGAGACCGAGCGCCCCGTCACCGCCGAGGCCGCGCGTGCGGTGCTCCGGGCCGCCGCCGGCATCCGCGTGGTCGACGACGTCGCCAACAACGTCTACCCGATGCCAATCACCGCGACCGGCCAGGACGATGTGGAGGCCGGCCGCATCCGCGCCAATCCGGTGTTCGGCGATCACGGCCTCGATTTCTTCCTCTGCGGCGACCAGCTTCTGAAGGGCGCGGCGCTGAACGCCGTGCAGATCGCGGAGCGTGTGCCGGCGCTGCGCGTGCCGGCCTGAGGCCGGTCTTTCGGCTGACCTGATCCGCCTCTCGGAAACCCAGCGACTCCCTCTCCCCCTGACGGGGGGAGAGGGATGGGGTGAGGGGGGTCTTCCGAGTAGGGCTCTGACGACGCCGAAGGGTGCCTCGCCTTTTCTGTGATTGGCGGACCAACCGGCAAAGCCCCCCTCACCCAACCCTCTCCCCCTGTCAGGGGGAGAGGGCTTTCCCCCGCGCGTCGCCATAATGGGAATTCGCATGCCGCCGCGCTTTTCCCTCTTTGTTCCATCCCGCCCTGCCGCCACATTGGCAGCATGACGACGCCTCGCCCGGCCGCCGCGGCATTCGCGCAACCCCGCCTGCTGCTGCCGGACAGCCCCGCGCTGGTCGCCGGCTTCGGCCGTGGCACGCTGCTCACCCCGGATGGCGAACTCTTCTCCGGCCCCGCCATCGAGATCGGCCGCCGGCTGCGCGACATGCCGCCGCCGATGGTGGTGCATGCCCCCGCCGCCGCCCGCCGCCTTGGCCTGAATCCCTTCCCCGCCTGCGACCTGCTCGAGCTTTTCGCCTTCTGCCAGCCGGCCCGCCCCGCCGCGCCCACCCCGCGCGGCCTGGCCCTCGCGCTCGACCGCGAACCGCCGGAGGAGGAGGAGGCGCTGGCCGCCCTGCTGCCGGAACTCGCCACCGACCTGCTGCGCCACCTGGCCGCCGGCCGCCACAGCCCGATGAACCGGGACGCCGCCGCCCTGGCCGCCAAGCTGCGGCAGGAAACCGGCTGGCCCTGGGCGGATTCGGTGCTTGCCGCGCTCGGCCAGGCCCAGGCGCGGCCCTCCCCCGACCCGCTGAAGGTCTGGCGCCGCCTGCCGGATTGGGAGGAAGCGGCCCCGCCCCCGCCCCCCAGCCAGCACCCCGTCTCCGCCACCGAGGCCCGCCAGCGCCTCGCCGAAATCCTCGGCGAAGGCTCCGAACAGCGGCCGCAACAGGCCGACTACGCCTCCGCCGCCGCCAGCGCCTTCCAGGCGCGGGACGTGCCGGGCGCGCCGCATCTGGTGCTGGCGGAAGCGGGCACCGGCACGGGCAAGACCCTGGGCTATGTGGCGCCGGCCAGCCTCTGGGCGGAACGCAACGGCGCGCCGGTCTGGATCTCCACCTTCACCCGCAACCTGCAACGCCAGATCGACCAGGAAACCGCCCGCCTCTACCCCGACCCGACCGAGCGCCGCCGCCGCATCGTCGTGCGCAAGGGGCGGGAGAACTACCTCTGCCTGCTGAACATGGAGGAGGCGGTGGGCGCCGCCGGCATGGCCGGGCAATGGCTGCCGCTCGGCCTGATCTCCCGCTGGGCCCTGGCGACCCGCGACGGCGACCTGCAAGGCGGCGATTTTCCGGGATGGCTGTCGGAGCTGTTCGGCCCGCACAATGTCTGGCCCCTGGCCGACCGGCGCGGCGAGTGCATCCACTCCGCCTGCGGCCATTACAAGCAGTGCTTCGTCGAACATTCGATCCGCCGCGCCAAGGGCGCGACGCTCGTGGTGGCCAACCACGCGCTGGTGATGGTGCAGGCGGCCCTCGGCGGTGGCGAGGATGGCCGGCCGCAGCGCCTGGTCTTCGATGAGGGCCACCATCTGTTCGATGCCGCCGACGCGGCCTTCTCCGCCGACCTGTCGGGCGGGGAGGCAGCGGAGCTGCGTCGCTGGCTGCTGGGCGCCGAGGGCGGCCGTTCCCGCGCCCGTGGCCTGTCCCGCCGGCTGGAAGAGCTGATCGGCGACCGCCCCGACCTGCTGCTGCCCTTGGAAGAAGCCTTGCAGGCCGCCCGCGCCTTGCCCGGCCCCGGCTGGCCCAACCGGCTGGCGGAGGAGGAAGCGGACAGCGCCCGCGGCGCCACCGAGGTCTTTCTGCAATCCATCCGCCGCCAGGTCCTGGCCCGCGCGCGGGACGAGGAAGCGGGCTACGGCATCGAATGCGACCTGCATCCGCTGGCCGAGCCGGTGGCCGCGGCCGCCGCCGACCTCGCCGACAGCCTGACCCGCCTGCGCACCCCCCTGCAGACCCTGCATGACCGCCTGGCCGCGCGGCTGGAGGATGAGGCGGAGGAGCTGGAGCTCGGCGACCGCATCCGCATCGAGGCCGCCTGCCGGGGCCTGGAACGCCGCGCGCTGATGCCGCTGACCGCCTGGGGCGCCATGCTCGGCACCCTCTCCGCCCCGCCTCGCGCGCCCGGCATCCGCCCGGATTATGTGGACTGGTTCGCGCTGGATCGGCGGGAGGGGCGGGAGGTCGATTGCGGCATGCACCGCCACCACCTGGACCCCACCCAGCCCTTCGCCATGGCTGTTGCCGCCCCGGCCCATGGCGTGCTCATCACCTCCGCCACCCTGCGCGACCATGGCAGCCTCTCCGAGGCCGAGGCGGCGGAGGAAGCGCCGGAGGCCGCCTGGCGCGCGGCCGAAGCCCGCACCGGCGCCGCCCACCTGCCCAGCCCGGCGATCCGGGCCGCCGTTGCCTCTCCTTTCGATTACGCCAGCCGCACCCGCGCCATCGTGGTGGAGGATGTGAACAAGGCCGATCCGGGCCAGGTCGCCAGCGCCTATCGCGCCTTGTTCGGCGCCTCCGGCGGGGGCGCGCTCGGGCTGTTCACGGCGGTGCGGCGGCTGCGGGATGTGCAGTCGCGCATCGCCCAGCCGCTCGCGGAGCGTGGCATCCCGCTCTATGCCCAGCATGTCGATGCGATGGACAATGCGACGCTGGTCGACGTGTTCCGGGCCGAGGAAGCCGCCTGCCTGCTCGGCACCGATGCGATGCGGGACGGCGTGGACGTGCCGGGCCGGTCGCTGCGCCTGCTGGTCTTCGACCGGGTGCCATGGCCGCGGCCCTCCATACTGCACCGGGAACGCCGCACCCATCTCTCGGAAGGCCAGCCCAAATCCTATGACGACGCCATCGCCCGCCACCGGCTGCGCCAGGCCTTCGGGCGGCTGATCCGGCGGCATGACGACAAGGGCGTCTTCGTGCTGCTCGACCGTTCCTGCCCGTCCCGCCTTCTGGCAGGGCTGCCGACCGGCGTGGTGGTGCGGCGGATGGGGCTGCGCGATGCGGTGGCCGAAACCCGGGACTTTCTCGCGGAGAGCTGAATCATGGATGTCCGCCCGACCCTCGATGCGCCGGATGACGACCCGTATCTGTGGCTGGAAGAGGTGGAGGGCGACCGCGCCCTCGCCTGGGTCGCCGACCAAAACGCCCGCACCCGCGCCCGCTTCGCGAATGCGGCGTTCGAGGCCGATCGCGACGCGCTGCGCACCGCGCTGGACCGCCCCGGCCGCCTGCCCCATGTCACCCGCCGGGGCCCGCATCTGTTCAACTACTGGCAGGATGCCGCCAATCCGCGCGGCCTCTGGCGCCGCACCACCATGGACAGCTTCCGCAGCGAATCCCCGGACTGGGAGGTGCTGCTGGACCTGGATGCGCTGACGGCGGCGGAGGGCGCGGACTGGGTCTGGAAGGGCGCCACCACCCTGCCCGGCCGCCATGACCGCGCCTTGCTGCGCCTGTCGCGGGGCGGCGGCGATGCCGTGGTGCTGCGGGAATTCGACCTGACGACCCGCAGCTTCCCCGCCGATGGTTTTGCCCTGCCCGAGGCCAAGGGCGGCGCCGCCTGGCTGGACCGGGACACGCTGCTGCTGTCCTCCGCCCTCGGTGGCGCCACCAGCTCCGGCTATTCCCGCACCGTCCGGATCTGGCGGCGCGGCGCGGACCCGCTGGCCGCCCCGGTGATCTTCGAGGTGCCGGAGACCAGCATGGCGGGCTCCGCCGGGGTGGACCGCGAAGGCGGGAAGGAGGTGCTGGTCTTCTTCGAACAGCTCGGCTTCTACGACGCCCGCATCCATCTGGGCGATCGCGACGGGCCGAAGGCGGAAATCCCGCTGCCCACCGACGCGCATTACGCCTGGCAGCGCGGCCATGTCGCGGTGAAGCCGCGCACGTCCTGGACCGTCGGCGGCACCACCCATGCCCCCGACACGCTGCTCGGCCTGTCCTTCGACGCGGTGATGCAGGGCCAGCCGGTGGCGGAGGTGCTGTTCACCCCCGAACCGCGCCGCGCCCTGCAAGGCTTCACCTGGTGCGACGGCACGCTGGTGCTGAGCATCCTGGACAATCTCGAACCGCATTTCGCCCTGCTGACGCCGGGTGCCGAGGGCTGGCAGCGCCAGGAAGTGCCGGGCCTGCCGCGCATCGGCGTGGTCGACCTCTGGGCGCTGGATGCCGAGGCGGAGGAATCGGACGGCACGCTGCTGGTCATGGCGCAGGACCCGGTGACGCCGCCGCGCCTGCTGCTGACCCGCACCACGCCCACCACGCCCGCCTTGCTGAAATCCGCCTCCCCCAGCTTCGACGCGGCCGGGCTGGTCGTAACGCGGCATGAGGCGGTGTCCTCGGACGGCGAACGCATCCCCTATGTCCAGGTCGGCCCCAAGGACGATAGCGGCCGGGCGCCGGTGCATCTCTCGGCCTATGGCGGCTTCCAGGTCTCCCGCCTGCCGAACTACGCCGCGACCTCCGGCCTGCTCTGGCTGCAGAAGGGTGGCACCACGGTGCTCGGCCAGATCCGCGGCGGCGGGGAATTCGGCGTGGCCTGGCACGAGGCCGGCCGGCTGGCCAACAAGGTGAAGAGCCATGACGATTTCGCGGCCATCGCCGCGGATCTGGTGGCGCGCGGCGTGACCGTGCCCGGGCGCATCGCGGCGGAGGGGGGATCGAATGGCGGGCTGCTGATCGCCAATATGCTGACCCGCTACCCGGAGCGTTTCGGCGCACTGTTCTGCACCATCCCGCTGATCGACATGCGCCGCTACACGAAGCTGCTGGCCGGCGCATCCTGGATGGCGGAGTACGGCGACCCGGACAAGGCCGAGGACTGGGCCTTCATCCGCCACTTCTCCGCCTATCACGCTGCCGAGCCCGGCCGCCCCTACCCGCCCATCCTGCTGGCCACCACCCGCCGCGACGACCGGGTGCATCCCGGCCATGCCCGCAAGATGGCGGCCAAACTCCAGGCGCTGGGCTATGATGCCTGGCTGCTGGAACCGGAGGCCGGCGGCCATGGCTATGGCAAGGACAATGCCGAGGTGGCCAGCTTCGCCGCCCTCGGCGCCGCCTTCCTGCGCCGGTCCATTGGCTGGGATGTGTAAAACCCTCCCTTGACCCGCCTCGCCGCAGGCGCGACCAACGGGCCGGAGATCGGAGACCCATCATGCCCAGCCGCGCCACCACCGAGCCCGCCGTTACCAGCTTCACCGCGCAGGAAGCCCTGGTCTGCGCCATGGTGCTGATGTCAATCGCGGACGGGCCGATGTCCGATTCTGAACTCGCCATGATGTCCCGCATGGTCCAGGACCTGCCGGTCTTCGCCGATTTCCACAGCGCGGATATCGAGACGGTGACGAATATCGTGGCCAGCCTGCTCGGCCGCACCGATGGCCTGGACCGCGCCATCACCATGCTCTGCGACACCCTGCCGATGCGGCTGCGGGAGACTGCCTATCTGCTGGCCTGCGAGGTCTGCGCGGCGGATGGCGATGCGACGCAGGAGGAGCTGCGCTTCCTCCAGGACCTGCGCATCGGCCTGGATATCGACCGGCTGATCGCGGGCGCCATCGAGCGCGCCGCCAAGGCGCGCTTCCAGGTCATCTGAGCAGGGGGGTCACCCTGCCAGGCGGAGCACCCCGTCCCGCGCCACCACCCGCCCATGGCTGAGCACCAGCCGGCGCGGCGGGGTGGCGACCACGGCCTCCGCCACCGTCTCGGCCTCCACCAGCACCAGGTCAGCGCGGGCGCCCACCACCAGACCGTAATCGGCGAAGCCGCAGCCCTCCGCCGCCCAGTCTGTGACGGTGGCCAGCGCCAAAGCGATCTCGTCGTCGCGGCGGAATTCGTTCTTCAGCCCGATCAGCATGGCCCGCTGCAACATGTCCGGCATGTTGTAGGGGGTCCAGGTGTCGCGGATGCCGTCATTGCCGCCAAAAATCCGCCCGCCGGCGGCGCGCATGGCCTTCACGGAGGGCACGGCGCGGGATGGCGGGGCGGTGGTCGCCACCGCGATTCCGGCCTCGGCCAGCGCCGCATAGAGCGCAGGAGCGCGGGCGACATCGCCCAGGCAGAAGCCATGGCTTATGACCACCTTCCCCTGCATGCCCAGCGCCAAAGTCCGCTCCACCGTCAGCTCCAGCGCGAAGGCGCCCAGCTCCCCCGGCTCGTGCAGATGGATATCCAGCGGCTTGCCGTGCTTTTCCGAGAGCCCGAAGACCACATCCAGATGGCCCTTCGGGTCGCGATCAATTCCGGAGGGGTCGAGCCCGCCGACGATATCCGCGCCATTGCGCAGCGCCCGGTCCAGCAATTCCAGCGTGCCGGGGCGGACCAGCAGGCCGGATTGCGGAAAGGCGACCACCTGGAGGTCCATGGTGCCGCGCAGATCCTCCCGCAGTGCCACCAGCGCATCGCTATGGGCCGTGCCGATCTCGGTATCCACATCCGCAAAGCTGCGGATGCGGGTGGTGCCGCGGGCCAAAAATTCGCGGGCCAGCCGGGCGGATTGCGTCGCCGGATCGAAGCCGCCGCGGCGCGTGGCGCGTTCCGTGTCGATGCGGTCGATCAGGCGCGGGCCGACCTCATTGGTCCACCAGCCCATGCCCCAGCGCGACTTGTCGAGATGGGTATGGCCCTCGACGAAGGCCGGCAGCGCCAGCAGCCCCTGCCCGTCCAGCACCGTCGCACCCTCCGGCACGGCAAGCCCCGGCCCGATGGCGGCGATCCGCTCGCCCTCGATCAGCAGGTCGACGGTGGCGCCGCCCAGGGGGCGGCAGTTGCGCAGCAGCGTTGTCATGCGGCGAGCACCCAATCCCGGAACAGGTCGAGGTCGATATTGCCACCGCAGAGGATCGTGGCCACCCGCCGGCCGCGCATGCGGTCCTTTTCCTGCAGCAACGCGGCGAGCGGCGCGGCGCCGGCGCCTTCCGCCAGGTTGTGGGTGTCCTGCCAATAGGCGCGGATGGCTGCTGCCACCTCGTCATCCGTCACCGTCACGATGCGCGCCGCGCCCTTGGCGATGATGGCCAGCGCCGCCGGGTCCGGCACCCGCGTCGCCATGCCATCGGCCAGGGTATCGGCGCGCTCCGTCGTCACCACGCGGCCGGCGGCGAAGCTGCGGGCATAGGAATCGGCGCCGGTGCTCTGCACGCCGATGATCTCGGTGCCCAGGCCCAGCAGGTCGCGGGCCATGATGCAGCCGCAGATGCCGGAACCCAGGCCGATCGGCACATAGAGCGCATCCAGCCTTGGCGCCGCCCGGAACAGCTCCAGCGCATAGGTCGCCACGCCGCGCACCAGGTCCGGCGCGAAGGAGGGGGCGAATTCCAACCCCTCGGCCGTCGCGAGCCGCATGGCATGTTCGCGCGCCGCGTCGAAATCCGCGCCATGTTCCACCAGCCGGGCGCCCTGGGCCCGCATGGCGGCGTTCTTCTCCCGGCTGTTGCCCTCGGGCACCACGATGGTGACCGGCACGCCGAGGCGCTGGCCGGCATAGGCCAGCGACTGCCCGTGATTGCCCCGGGTGGCGGAGATGATGCCCGGCGTCTCCGGCCGTTCCCGCTTCAACCGCTCCATGAAGACCAGCCCGCCGCGCACCTTGAAGGCGCCGGTCGGCGTGTGGTTTTCGTGCTTCACCCAGACTTCGGCGCCGGTCCGTGCCGCCAGCAAGGGCCAGGCATATTGAGGGGTCGCGGGGAATTCCGCGTGAACCAGTCTCGCGGCGGCCTCCAGCCCAGGCAGGTCGAACACGCAACATCCTCCTTTTGGAAACATCGGCCCGCCGCCGCGTTCCTCTCGTGAACAGCATAGTGGAGGAGGCCGCCATGGCCATCACCGTCAACAGCAGCCAGTGGACCGGCGAGAGCAGCGAAAGCGCCAAAGGCGTGCCGGTGGTCTGGGGCGAGTTCGCCAGTGACGCGGCGCGCGATGCCGCCATCGCCCACCTCAAGGCCGATGGCGCGAAGCGACAGACACCGACGACCGACACCGACCGCCCGGTGAGCCCGCCGGATGAGAACCCGGAGGAAGCCGACCTTCGC
Source organism: Falsiroseomonas oleicola (assembly GCF_019029495.1). GTDB lineage: Bacteria > Pseudomonadota > Alphaproteobacteria > Acetobacterales > Acetobacteraceae > Falsiroseomonas > Falsiroseomonas oleicola. The sequence goes on along the minus strand of NZ_JAERQM010000002.1, from coordinate 653,701 downwards.
AACCGCCGTCAGCTTGGCGTGGGCATGTCCATGGCGGCAACGGCGATGGGCGCGGCGGGGCTGGTGATCGCCAGCGGTGGCGCCCTTCTGCCGGCCGTGGCCGCCGCGGCGGCAGCCGGTGCGGGCGCTGGCCTGGCCGGAGAGGCCGTGGCCGGCGCGGTGACGGAAGACCAGCAGGAAGGCGCCCGCCTTCCGCCCAGCGATGCCCCGCTGATTGGCCTTCGCGCGCCGGATGAGGCGACCCGCCATGCGGCGGAGGCGGCGTTGCGGGACGCCGGCGCCATCAACATCATCATCGACGAGGATTGATAAGGGCGCCCCACTGAAAAACGGGGCGGCGGAAGGCGGGCGGCATCAGCCGCCCGCCTCAACCCGTTGACTACAGCGGCCGGAGATTGATGGCAGCCGCCTTGCCGCGCTCCATCGCCACTTCGTAGGAGACCTTCTGGCCCTCATTGAGGCCCTGCAGGCCCGCCTTCTGCACGGCGGTGATGTGGACGAACACATCCTTGCCGCCATCCTGCGGAACGATGAAGCCAAAGCCCTTCGTTGCATTGAACCATTTGACGGTGCCAGTCGACATGCGACTTGGTTCCTCCCTGGACTTGCTCGCCCGAGCGCCGATCGCCTGAGCGGGACGCCATGCGGCGGCGGAACCTGGAGGCACCCTGGACAGAGCCGGGGAGGCACGGCGAGGCAAGCCGATACGCAATGACCGGCCGAGGATGCGCAGCCACATTACAAAGAGTCAAAGCTCACGACCAATCGGTCACGGCGATGTCATATTTGTTGCGGTCGCAACAAAAAAAGAGGCGGACCCTAAGGCCCGCCTCCTTCTTTCGGCAAAATCCTGCTCACGAGAAGCTGCCGTCCCGCTGCGATGCAGCGATCCGGCAGCCCCAGGCGATCAGAAGTCCATGTCGCCGCCCATGCCGCCCATGCCGCCGCCGCCGCCGGCCGGGGCCGAGGCCTTCGCCGGACGCTCGGCCACCATGGCTTCGGTGGTGATCAGCAGGGACGCGACGGAAGCCGCATCCTGCAGGGCCGTGCGCACAACCTTGGTCGGGTCGATGATGCCGGCGTCCACCAGGTCCTTGTACTCGTCCTTCTGGGCGTCGTAGCCGTAGGTGTAGACGTCGCTGCGGAGCACTTCACCCGCAACCACGGCGCCATCCTTGCCGGCGTTCTCGGCGATCTGCTTCAGCGGCGCCTGGATGGCGCGGCGAACGATCTCGATGCCGACCTGCTCGTCGCTGTTCGCACCCTTCAGGGTGTGCAGGTTGGTGCTGGCGCGCAGCAGCGCGGTGCCACCGCCCGGCACGATGCCTTCCTGAACCGCGGCGCGGGTCGCATGCAGCGCGTCGTCGACGCGATCCTTGCGCTCCTTCACCTCGACCTCGGTCGAGCCGCCGACGCGGATGACGGCGACGCCACCGGCCAGCTTGGCCAGACGCTCCTGCAGCTTCTCGCGGTCGTAGTCCGAGGTGGTCTCCTCGATCTGCGCCTTGATCTGCTCGCAGCGGCCCTCGATCTCGGTCTTCTCGCCGGCGCCGTCGACGATCGTGGTGTTTTCCTTCTCGATCTTCACCAGCTTGGCGCGGCCGAGCATGGCGAGGGTCACGTTCTCGAGCTTGATGCCGAGATCCTCGGAAATCACCTGGCCACCGGTCAGGATCGCGATGTCTTCCAGCATCGCCTTGCGGCGATCACCGAAGCCCGGCGCCTTGACGGCGGCGATCTTCAGGCCACCACGCAGCTTGTTGACGACCAGGGTGGCCAGGGCCTCGCCCTCGACATCCTCGGCCACGATCACCAGCGGACGGCCCGACTGCACCACCGATTCGAGCAGCGGCAGCATCGGCTGCAGCTGGGACAGCTTCTTCTCGAAGATCAGGATGTAGGGGTTTTCCATCTCGGCGATCATCTTCTCCGCATTCGTGATGAAATACGGGGAGACATAGCCGCGATCGAACTGCATGCCCTCGACGACGTCGAGCTCGGTCTGGATGGACTTGGCTTCCTCGACGGTGATGACACCCTCGTTGCCGACCTTCTCCATCGCCTTGGCGATCATCTCGCCGATCTCGTTCTCGCCATTGGCGGAGAGCGTGCCGACCTGCGCCACTTCGGCGGAGGTGGTGATCTTCTTCGTCTTGGCCTCGAGCTCGGCCACGATCTGCGTCACGGCCTTGTCGATGCCGCGCTTCAGGTCCATCGGGTTCATGCCGGCGGCAACCGCCTTGGCACCCTCACGGACGATCGCCTGCGCCAGGACGGTCGCGGTGGTCGTGCCGTCGCCGGCCGTGTCGTTGGTCTTCGAGGCCACTTCGCGCACCATCTGCGCGCCCATGTTCTCGAACTTGTCGGCCAGCTCGATCTCCTTGGCGACGGTGACGCCGTCCTTGGTGATGCGCGGCGCGCCGAAGGACTTGTCGATGACCACGTTGCGGCCCTTGGGGCCCAGCGTCACCTTCACGGCGTCGGCCAGGATGTCCACGCCACGGATCATGCGTTCACGCGCATTCGCGCCGAACTTAACGTCTTTAGCTGCCATGTTGATAATTCCCGATCAATCCGTTGAGGAAACCAAGCGAAGAAATGGCCGAGCGGCCGGAAATGGGGCGCGGCGTGCCGTGCCCCGTTCCGCCGTCGTCAGGCCGCCTTCGCCACGGAAGGGGTGTCGAGGATGCCCATGATGTCGGACTCCTTCATGATGAGGAGCTCCTCGCCATCGAGCTTCACTTCGGTGCCCGACCACTTGCCGAACAGGATGCGGTCGCCGGCCTTCACGTCGAGCGCGCGGAGCTCGCCCTTGTCGTTCAGGGTGCCGGAGCCGACGGCGATCACTTCGCCTTCCTGCGGCTTTTCCTTGGCGGTGTCGGGGATGATGATGCCGCCCTTGCTCTTCTCTTCGGCCGTGACACGGCGAACGAGAACGCGGTCATGCAGTGGACGAAAGCCCATGGACTTCTCCTGTCGCTTCCAGTGATTGGCAAGCTCTTCCGGAGATAACGGCGACCAGCGAACCCGTTATGGCGTCCGCTAGCACTCCCCCCAGAGGAGTGCCAGCGATGTAGGCCAAGCCCCCTTTTTCGTCAAGTCTCGGCAGCACTCAGAGAGTGCGAGTGCTAGTGGATTGATTATGAAGGTTTTTCTTGCACTCCCTTAACCCCTCCATGCCATGCTCGCCGTGCCGGGCAGGAACCGCCCGGCATGTCGCGCAGATAGTGACCCAGAAGGGTCAGGAAGGAGCACGATGCAACTCGAAGGCCTGGAACGCTTCGCCCGTCTCGCCGCCATCCCCGACTGGCACCTGACCACCGCCGAGATCCTGTACCACATGCCGGACCATCCCGGCCTGCTGCAGACCTTCATCTGGCAGAAGCACGACCTGGCGCCGAGCTTCCCGGCGCTCGGCAAGTTCCTGGCCTTCTGGCAGCGGGAGATCGAGGGCCCGCTGCATTCCGTCCGCGTCGCCTCCACCGCCCTCACCCGCCCGGCGGAGCTGCGCTATGCGGGGGGGCAGTTCATCCTGCACTGAGCAGGCATGACATCACCGGCCCTATCGCGTGACCGCTACGGGCCGACCTCAAACGTCGGGCGCTCGGACCGGTCAAGTGACCGGTCCGCTGCCATGACGGCTCCGGCAGGGCTTGGTCAGCTTCGCCTCGAATTCGCTGGCGTGGTCCCTGATGGTGCGCCTCCCTGCGACAGGGTGGCACGTTGCCAGAATCGAGGAATTTAATCTCTCGTCATTTCAATTCTGCGCCGATATGCCCCCTGGAATGGCCAGGTGCCGCATCCATCAGCCGGCCCACGATCGCCCGCCGCAGCGGCGCCAGCATGGCCCCCGCCCCGATCAGAGCCGCACGCGCCAGCCGCGCCGGGGCGCGGTCATCCGAATACAGCCGCGCCACCGCATTGGTCGCCAGGAACAGCGGCAGGGTCGCCCCCCGATGTGCGGTGGCGTAGCGGAACAGCCCGGCGATCGCCCCGGGATCAGCGCCACGACGGATTTCGCGCGCCAGGATCTCGGCGCCGGACAGGCCGAAGTTGAAGCCATGCGCCGTCACCGGATGCATCCCCACAGCCGCATCCCCCAGCAAGGCAAAGCGCCGCCCGGCGAAGCGATGGGCATAGGCCGCGACCAGCGGATAGGCATGCCGCGTGCCGGCCAGGATCATGGCGCCAAGCCGTGCCGCATAGCGCCGCGTCACCTCCGCCCCGAAAGCCTCCGGCGTCATCGCCATCGCCGCCGCGGCCTCGGCGGGCGGGAGGGTCAGCACGACGGAGGACATCGCCCCGTTCAGCGGCAGCATGGCGATGGTCTGGCCATGGCCGAACCATTCGGTCGCCACGCCGCCATGCGGCGCCTCATGCGCCACGCGGGCCACGATCATGGTGCGCCCGAAATCCAGCATCGCCGCGCCGATCCCGGCCAGGCGCCGCGCCTCCGAGAAGCGCGAATCCGCCGCGACGACGAGCCGGGCGGTCGCCACCTCCCCGCCCTCCAGCGTCACCCTGGCGCCTTGCGGTGCCAGCGCCAGGCCGGTGACGGCGCGCCCGGCGACCAGCCGCGCCTCCGTGGTGGCGGCCGCCTCGAACAGGGCGCGGCGGATCAACTGGTTTGGCACCAGCCGGCCGAGCGGCTCCCCTGCCCGCCCCGGCGCGAAGCGCAGCGCCAGCGGCGAGGCACCGTTCAGCACCTTCGCCTCCCGCAGCGGCGCGGTCTCGGCAGCCGGAATCCGTCCCCAGGCGCCGAGGTCCCGCAGGATGGCCTGGGAGCGATGGGTCAGCGCGATCTCCCGCCCATCGAAGGCGGGCTCGGCGATGGCCGCCTCGGGCGCCCGCTCCAGCAGCGTCACGCGCAATCCGCTGCCCGCGAGGGCGCAGGCCAAGGCGAGTCCGGCGGGGCCAGCCCCGATGATGGCGACATCCGTATCCATGACGCCTCCTTTCACCCAGGCGAGCTGGGTCGTCCTTGATGCGGCGCAAGCCGCCGCTCAGCTTTCGTCATTCAGCTTTCGTCATCGAGGGCCCGCGCCGCCCGGTGCCGCCGCAGCAGCCACAGGCCGAGCCCGAAGGACACCGCCAGCAGTGCCGCCGCCAGCCCGAGCTGCCAGGCGCCCTCCACGCGAATCCCCTTGCCGAGCAGCGCGAAGACCACCGTCTGCGGCAGGTAGCCGAGCGCGGAGGCCGCGAGGAAAGGGCCCGCCGCCAGACCGGCCATTCCCCCCAACAGGTTCAGCGCCAGGTTGTTCCCCACCGGCAGCAGCCGCAGCGCCAGGGTGGCGGCGAAGGGCTGTGCCTGAAGCGTGTCGCGCAGCGGCCGCAGCCGGTGGCCGAAGCGCCCAGCCATCCGCCGCTCCGCCCATGCCCGCCCCAGCAGCCGCGCCCAGGCATAGGTGGCGGCGCATCCCAGCAACTGCGCCAGCAGGCCCAGCGCCGTGCCCAGCACCGTGCCGAAGCCGTAGCCACCGAGAAAGGCGATGCTCTGCCGTGGCACCCCGGCGGCCGTCAGCGCGGCACCGACCAGCACGAAGATCATCTCGCCCCACAGCCCCTCGCCGCGGATTTCGCGATCGATCCAGCCGGTGCCGGGCACCCCGCCCATCTGCCGCAGCAGGGCGCCCGCCGCCAGCAGCCCGGCCGCCAGCAGCAGCAGCTTCGCGATGGAGCGCCAGCGTTCCGCCATGCTCAGCCCGGCGGCGGCGCGGGCGCCACGCGTTCCGCGCGCGGCCGCTTCCAGCGGCGCTGCAGCCAGATCACGCCCAGCATATCGGAGATGCTGACCAGCAGCCGGTCCAGCGTGCCGTAGTTGGATTGGCCCCGAAGGCGCGGCCGGTGGTTCACCGGCTCGCTCACCACCCGCCCCCCGGCGCGCAGCACCAGGGCCGGCAGATAGCGGTGCATGTGGTCGAAGCGCGGCAGTTCCAGGAACAAGGCGCGCGGAAACACCTTCAGCCCGCAGCCGGTATCCGGCGTCGCATCGCCCAGCAGTTGGGCACGGACGGCATTGGCCAGGCGGCTGGTCACCCGCTTCACGCCGCTGTCCTTGCGCTTCGTGCGATGCCCGGCCACCAGCAGGTCCGCCTGGCCCTGGCTCAGGCCCTGGGCCCGCGCCCAGAGCGCCGGGATATCCGCAGGGTCGTTCTGGCCATCACCATCCAGCGTCGCGATCCACGCGGCCCGCGCCGCCAGCACGCCGCTGACCACGCCGGCCGACTGGCCGCAGGATTGCGCATGGCGCAGCACCACGACCGGGTAGCGCGCCGCGGCCTCCGTCAGCCGGGCCAGCGTGTCGTCGGAGGAACCGTCATCGACGCAGACGATCTCATGGGCCGTGCCGGCCAAAGCCTGTGCGATCTCCTCGATCAGCGGCAGGACGTTCGGACCCTCGTTGCGCATGGGGATGACCACCGAAATCAACGGCGTGTCGCTGTGCGGGGGCAGGTCCGGATTGGCAGGGACGGGCCGCTCCGGCCTCTGGAACGGGTCGGGGGCCATGAGGCGCGGGGTAGCAGGGGGCGGAGCGGGCGGCAAGCGGGGTGGCCGAGGGCGCGGGATGCTGCAAAAATGCCCCGCGCCTTATATATGTCCCGCCATGCCCTTCGATCCCCCGCCTCCTGACATCACCCAGCGCGGCGCCACCCGCGCCGTGGCCACCTGGCTGTTCGGCGTCGCCGGGCTGGTCTGGATCATGGTGGCCATCGGTGGCGCCACCCGGCTGACCGGCTCGGGCCTGTCGATCATGGAATGGGCGCCGTTGTCCGGCACCCTGCCGCCGCTGAGCGAGGCGGAGTGGCAGCGGCTTTACGAACTGTATCGCACCATCCCGCAATATGCCCTGGTCAACCAGGGTTTCGGGATCGAGGGCTTCAAGCAGATCTTCTGGCTGGAATGGATCCACCGTTTCTGGGGCCGGCTGATCGGGCTGGCCTATGCCGCCGGCCTCGCCTGGTTCTGGCTGCGCGGCCAGATTCCCGCAGGATCGAAGGGCCGGCTGCTGGGCCTGCTGGCACTGGGCGGGCTTCAGGGCGCCGTCGGCTGGTACATGGTCGCCTCCGGCTTCGAGGCGGATCGCACCGCCGTCTCCCCCTATCGCCTGGTGATCCATCTGGGGCTGGCGCTGCTGATCTATGCCGCCCTGGTCTGGACCGCGCTCGGCCTGCTGCGGCCACAGGGCGATGCGCCGCCGGCGGCACGTCCGGCGCGGCGCATGCTGAAGGTGGCGGTCTGGACGCTGGTGGGCGCCATGCTGGCCGGCGGCTTCGTGGCCGGCATCCGCGCCGGGCTGAGCTTCAACACCTTCCCGCTGATGGATGGCCAGTTGGTGCCGGACGGCTATTGGCTGCTGTCACCGGCGTGGACCAACCTGACCGCCAATGTCGCCGCGGTGCAGTTCAACCATCGCCTGCTGGCGACCCTGACAGGGCTGTTCGCCATCGGCGCGGTCTGGGCGGCGCTGCGGCGGCTGCCGCCGGGATTGGCCCGCAGCGCCGTGCTCGGCTTCGGCGCCGCGGTCGCCCTGCAATATGCCCTCGGCGTCGCCACGCTGGTCCACGTGGTGCCAGTGTCGCTCGGCACGCTGCACCAGGCGGTGGCGGTGCTGGTGCTGACCACGGCGCTGGTCGCGTTGCACGCGCTGCGGCCGTCGCCCTCCCCCCCGTGACATCTTCTCCCACCGCCCCGGTGGACCGGCTGCGCGCGCTTCTCGCGGCGCTGCCGGTCGCCGTGACGGTCTATGACGCGGAGCATCGCCTGGTGCTCGCCAGCGATGTCAGCTTCGCCTGGCACGGCCTCGACCCCGCGGCGGTGCTGCCCGGGACCAGCCTGGCGGAGATGATCGGCTTTCTCGCCTGGAACGGCGCCTATGGCCCCGGCGACCCGGCCCAGATCATCCGCGCGCTGCTGTCCATCGACCGAAGCCAGCCGCATAGCCGCCTGGTGCGCAGCCGCACCGGCCGCATCGGCCTGACCGAAAGCCGCCCCCTGCCCGGGGGCGGCTTCATGACCTGCACCACCGATGTCACCGCGATCCATCGCGCCGAGACGGAAGCCACCCTGCGCGCCCGCCTGCTGGAGACGGTGCTGGCGCGGCTGCAATCCGGTGTCGCGGTCTTCAATTCGGACCTGCGGCTGACCCTCTCCAACACGGCCTATGAGTCCCTGATCGGCCTGTCCGGCGGCGGCGTCCACCCGGGCATCACGCATCGGGAGATCCTGGACCTGCTGCAGGAACGCGGCGAGATGGATGCGGCGGAGGTGCGGGAGACAGCCGACCGCATGGCGCATGGCCGCTTCCAGTCCGGCACGCGCCAGCGCACGCGCCCGAATGGCGATGTGCTGCGCATCGGCAGCCAGCCACTGCCCCCCGGCGGCTTCATGATCGAGCTGGACGATATCACCGCGCTCAAACGCGCGGAGGATGAGGCCAGCCAACGCGCCGCCCTGCTGGACGGGGTGCTGGAGGCGCTGCCGCACGGCGTCTGCGTCTTCACGCCCGACCGCCGCGTCGCCAGGTTCAACCGGGCCTATGTCTCGATCATGGCCGGCTCCCCCATCGCCAGGGGGGAAAAGCTGGAGGATCTGGTGGCGCGGCGCCTGGCAGAGAGGGAGTTCACCGCCGAGGAAGCGGCCCTGGTGCTGCGCCGCCCCACCGAGGCGACAGATGGCGGGTTGTTGCGGCATGTGCGGCCGAACGGCACGGCTGTGGAAAGCCGCGTCGCGCCGCTGCCGGATGGCGGCCATATCAGCGTCCTGACCGACGTCACCGCCCTCCATCGCGCCGAATCCGAGGCCAGCCACCGCGCCGCGATGCTGGAGGCGATGCAGGGGTCGATCCGCCAGGGCATCTGCATGTATGGCCCGGACCACCGGCTGCTGACCATCAACAGCCGCACCGCGGCGCTGATCGGCCTGCCGGACTCCTTCCTCCAACCCGGCAGGGCCGTGAATGAGGTGCTGGACGAGCAGGTCCGCCGTGGCGAGATCTCGGCGGAATCGGCGGCGCGCGCCAAGGCCAATGACCGGACCAAATCCTACGCCTACCACCGCAGCACCCGCGATGGCCGGGTGATCGAGGTCACCTCCGACCCCATGGCGGATGGGGGCTTCGTCATGACCTTCACCGATGTGACGGAGGAATACCGCATCCGCGCCGAGCTGGAGCGCGCCCGGGTCGCGGCGGAGGCCGCCTCCGAGGCCAAGTCCCGCTTCCTGGCGACGATGAGCCATGAGCTGCGCACCCCGCTGAATGCGGTGATCGGCTATTCCGAGGCGCTGGCCGGCGAACGCGACCGCAAGCGGCAGGAGGATTATGCCCGCTGGATCAACGAGGCCGGGCGCCACCTGCTGCTGCTGATCGACGACATCCTGGATGTGGCGCGCAGCCAGACCGGGGCGCTGGAGATGGCCGAAGCGCCGGTGGAACTGGCCCCGCTGCTCGCCGGCGCCCGTGCGGCGATCGCGGTGGAGGCGGAACGCGCCGGGCTGACGCTGGTGATGGAGGTGCCACAGGGCCTGCCCTCATTGCGCAGCGATGCGAAGCGTCTGCACCAGTTGCTGGTGCAGCTTCTGTCCAACGCGGTGAAGTTCACCCCGGCCGGTGGCCACATCACCCTGACCGCCACCACCTCCGCCGAGGGGCTGGCGATCCGCATCGCCGATACCGGCATCGGTATCGCGCCCGAGGACCGGGAAAGGGTGTTCGAGCCCTTCACCCAGGTGGACAATTCCCTGGCCCGCCGCTTCCATGGCTCCGGCCTCGGCCTGTATCTGGCACGCAGCCTGGCGGAGGCCCTGGGCGGCACGGTGGGGCTGGAAACACCATCCGGCCCCGGCACCGTCGCCATTCTGCGCTTCCCGGCCGACCGGCTGATCGCCATGCCGCCGCCAGGTGACTTGGCGGCCGGGACCCCATATCCCGTCACAACGCCTGTGAAGGACTCGCCGTGACCGACGCCCTGGCTGCCACCGATGCGCTGTTCTTTGCCCGGCTGGACCGTGCGGAGGCCGAGCGCCTGACCCGCCTCGCCACCGCAGGCGCCGAGGATGGCGAATTGTTCCTCGAACACCGGGAGAGCGAGGGGATCACGCTGGAGGACAGCCGCATCCGCTCCGCCAGCTTCGATGTCACCAGCGGCTTTGGCCTGCGAAGCGTGGCCGGCGAGGCCGCCGGCTATGCCCATGCGGCGGAGATCACCGAGGCCGCGCTGGGTCGCGCCGCGGAGACGGTGAAGGCGGTGGCCGCCGGCCATTCCGGCACGCTGGATGTCGGCCCCCGCGCCACCAACACCCGGCTCTATTCCGAGCTGAACCCGCTGTCCGCCATGGAATTCGCCACCAAGACGGAGATGCTGGCGGAGATCGACGCCTATGCCCGCGCCCGCGACCCCCGGGTGAAGCAGGTGATGGCCTCCATCTTCGGCGAATGGCAGGCGGTGCAGATCCTGCGCCCGGATGGCTCCCGGGTGGCCGACCTGCGCCCGCTGGTGCGGCTGAACGTCGCCGTGGTGGTGGAATCGAATGGGCGGCGGGAGACCGGCAGCACCGGCACCGGCGGCCGCTTCGCCTATGAACGCGTGCTGAACCAGGCCACCTGGAAGGCCGCGGTGGAGGAAGCCCTGCGCCAGGCGCTGCTGAACCTCGACAGCGTGCCCGCCCCGGCAGGCGAAATGGAGGTGGTGCTCGGCCCGGGCTGGCCCGGCATCCTGCTGCACGAGGCGATCGGCCATGGGCTGGAGGGCGACTTCAACCGCAAGAAGACCAGCGCTTTCGCGGGGTTGCTCGGCCAGCGCATCGCCTCCCCCGGCGTCACCGTGGTGGATGACGGCACCATGCCGGATCGCCGCGGCTCGCTGAGCGTGGATGATGAGGGCACGCCCTCGGGGCGCACCACGCTGATCGAGGACGGCATCCTGGTGGGCTTCCTGCAGGACCGGCAGAATGCCCGGCTGATGGGCGTGGCGCCGACCGGCAATGGCCGCCGCCAGTCCCATGCCCATATCCCGATGCCGCGCATGACCAATACGGTGATGCTGGGTGGCGACCGCGACCCCGGCGAGATCCTGGCCAGCGTGAAGCGCGGCATCTACGCGGTGAATTTCGGCGGTGGCCAGGTGGACATCACCTCCGGCAAGTTCGTGTTTTCCGCCAGCGAGGCCTATCTGATCGAGGATGGGAAGATCGGCGCGCCGGTGAAGGGCGCAACGCTGATCGGCAACGGGCCGGATGCGCTGACCAAGGTGGCGATGGTCGGCAATGACATGGCGCTGGATGCCGGCATCGGCACCTGCGGCAAGCAGGGCCAGGGCGTGCCGGTGGGCGTCGGCCAGCCGACCCTGAAGATGATGGGGCTGACCATCGGCGGGACCGCCGTCTGATCCAACGCCCGAGAAGGCTGACCTGCGGCCGGTGAAGCCGGCCGAGGTCGCGTATGCGGCGAGCCAAGCCCGCGGAGCGGGTGGTGGAGGCGCTGTTCATCGCGGCAGAGATGCAGCGTGGGCACCGGCGGCTGCGCCTGGCCGACGGTCGGCAGGGGCGCGAGCGCCTGGCCTATGCCGGACACGCGCCGGTTCCGACGCTGGCCATGCCTGACGCCGGGCCGGGTCGCGCCGCAGGCCAACTGCCACAGCGCCCGACGCGCGCCTGGGCCGCCGGAAATCCTACCGAAACCACAAACAAGCTGAGGAAAATGACGTGGCCGCTCTCGCAAAGCGGCAAACCTGGCGGACCCGAAGAGATTCGAACTCCTAACCCCCAGATCCGTAGTTATGGGAATTGTATTATAAATCAACGACTTGTTGCAGTGACAGAGGGGCTGTCGGCGGTCAGAGAGGAATGTGATTGGCGGTCGTGCAACAGAGGTCAAGGCATCCCGGCCGGGTCGTCTTCTGCACGTCATCCATCACCAGTTCCTCCCACGCTTCGCCCGCGCCTTCGCCTTGCGCTTGGCGGTCCATGTGTCGTCGCGAGGCGGCGGGGGGGGCGCCTGCGGCGCCGGCAGGATGCGACCCCCTGGCGCCTTGCGCTCGCCCGGCCCGATCTGCGGCGTGGCGAAATCATGGAGGGGCTGCGCCAGCGCCAGCAGGGCGGCGGCGGCCAGCAGGCTACGGCCATGCGGGTTCATGCGAGCACCCATGTCGCCGCGCTGGCGCCGGCCAGGAAAACCGTCGCCAGCATCAGCGCGTCTGCCAGACGGCCAAGCCGCCGCTCCGCCGGGGTCGTCTCGGGGCTGCTTGTCATTGGGCAATCCTCGGCTTGGCCGCGTGCCGCCGCGCGATGCTCGCTGCGTTGGTCTGGATGTGCAGCAGGTCGGCCTCTCCCGCCGCGGCCATGTCCACCCCAGCGGCCGACGCCAGCGCCGCCAAGGCGAGAACTGCATGCCCAACCTCCAGCGCGATAGGGTCGGGCGGCTTGGCGAAAACATACCTGACGACCTGGATTGCAGCGCCTTCCGTGAGGCCTGGAGAGCCGTCCGGCCCCGGCGCCTGAAAAACCTCCAGCGCCTCTTCCAGGAACCGCAATCGCCGCTCATTCAGATCGGCGGCGCTGGAATCGCCAAGGCACGCCGCAACTGCCACGGCAACCCGCGCCTGGAACGGCACGACGGCCGTCGGATTTTGCTCGGTCATGTCTTGCCCCTCCGCTTGTTCAGCGCGGCGCCGAAGGCTGGCGTCCCGCGCTTTCCGAAATGGCGGGCCAGCGTCCGCTGCCCGATGCCCGTCCGCGCCGCACACTCGGGGCCGGACAGGTCGTGGTTGAACCAGATAGCGCGGGCAGCCTCCAGCCGATCGGCGCTGATCCTGGCCTTGCCTGCCGGCCTGCCGGGGCTTCCCTGGCGCGCGCGCTCCATGACGGCCTTGCGCTCATCCGCCTTGATGTCGGCGGCCAGCCGCAACCCGGCCGCGACCCCATCCTTGGCCTCGGGAGGCACGCTGTAGCGGTCGCCCGTGCTGGCGATGCAGAGGACGGCGCCGTGCTCGCTGATCTTGGCCAGGAAGCGCAGGGCTTCATCCTCCATCGTGGCGATGACCGCCGGGCGAGACACCCACACTTCATCGCCCGGCCGAGCGGAGCCGATGATGTGGTCGCGCTCCGGCTGCGCCGCCTCGCCGGGGCGAGGCTTCCGCATGGCCCGATCGAGATATGCCTCTGCCATCTCAGCTTCGGTCAGGCCGGCCGCTGCAAGGGCCGCTCGCTGATCTGCCAGACTTGGGAGGCCTTTGCGCTCGCATAGATACACCAGCCTCACCGCTTGCCGTCCTATCGTATTTGGCAATTTGCCACTTGCTATGCAGAACGGCAAGGCTAGAATATGGGCACTTAGCGAGCAAGGCCGGAGGGCGGTGCCCGCGATCCCTAACCCCGGAGGCCGAAATGCCCTTACTCCACCCGAACGACCCGGCGGTCGAAGCCAAGGCACGAGCGCTATATGAGGCGCGTCGCAAGACTGTCTCAGGCCGCCCCGCTTGGGATCGGCTGAACCCGGCGGACCCCTACGATATGGGCATGAGGCAGGCCGCGATTGCTCACGCCCGCGACGCCCTCGCCGAAGCGTCCACGCAACCCCCCGAAACGCAAAAAGCCCCGCCCGGCACATGGCCTGGCGGGGCTTTCTGATTCGGCACACCTATCACCCCACCAGCCGCCGAAACCGCGCCATCGGAAAGGCCGGCCCCGGATCCTGCTTGCGGCCGGGCGAGATGTCGTCGTGGCCGACCACGTCCCGGATCGTTGGATAGGCCGCCAGGATGGCGCGGGTCAGATCGTCCAGCGCGCGCAACTGCGCCTCCGGATAGACCTCCCACGCCATACTGGCGCCGCCGTTGCGATGCGCGGCCAGCAGCACCTGCCCCACCGGCACGGCGCGGCTGAGGCCGTCGCGGGTCCAACCATCCGGAACCCGCTTGTTCAGCCAGCCGATATTGGCGATCTCGATCCCGATCGAGTGCCGGTTGAGGTCGGTATGGCCGCCCCAGGCAGACACGCCGGCATGGTAGGCCGCGCGATTGCAGGGCACGGTCTGGATCACCCTGCCGTCACGATCGACGAAAAAATGCGCCGAGAGCCCAGCCTGCTTGATCGCCCGAACCGAGTTGGCCGCCGACCAGCCGGCCGTGTAGTGCATCACCAGGAACAGCGGCGTGATGACGCCGCCCAGGCGCGGGCTCGGGTCGAAATTGGCGCCGACGAGCCTGTGATTGTCGATACGCATCCAGGCGACCGCGGGCGCGGCCACCACGGGCGGCGGGGGCGGCGCCGCCAGGGCATCGCCCACGGCCGGCACCGGCAGGGGCGCGCGTGGCGCCACGGGGGCGCTAGCGATCGGCGCGGCGGTGCTGGCGGCCGGCGCTGCGACCTCCCGCCGCCCGGCCAGCAAGGCGAAGATGGAGGAAAGCCAGCTCATTGGCGGCCCAGCATGCGCGCCGCCTCCTTGCTGCTCAGCACCAGGTTGGGCGCACCTGGCGGCGGGGCGCGCGCCGCCTCACCCAGCAGCTCCGCCGCCTTCAGCACCGCCTGCGCCTCGGGCGGCGGGGCGTCCGGGGTCAGGATGCGCTGCACCTGCACCGCCGCCACAATCACCGCGCCCAGCATGGCCACGATACGCGCGGTATAGGCCTCCGCCTGCGTCAGCAGCGCGTCCATGTCGACGCCGAACGCCACCGCGGCCAGCACAACCAACAGCCCGAGCTGGCCGACGGCCGCGCGCGTACTGTCCTCGCCCAGGCGGGCGAGAATCCATTTCCACATGATCGTCTCCTTGGGATGTGCCGCCCGCACCCGGGGCGGCGCGGGGCTACTGGCCGTTCAGCCGCTTCCTGGCGGCTTCCGCCAGCATATCGATCAGCCGGGTCCCCAGCACGCCGCTGAACCCGCCCACGCCGCCAACCACCAGCATGCCGCGCCCGGCGTCGAATAGCTCCGGGCTCCAATACAGCGCGCCGGACGCCGCGATGATGCCGAGCGTGGCGCCGACGCACGCCTCAATAGCCAGCAGTACCGGCGACCTGAGCCCGCCATGCAGGGCCAGCACGACCCGCGCGAAGGCCCCGAGCAAGCCGGCGCCCGTCGCGATTTTGAGGGCAAGCCACTGGTCATCCGTCATGCGCCGCATGTCTCGTGTCTCCGCATCGTGGTGCCTCCATTCGTGCGGGTGGTGCGGCGTCGCCGCGTTGAGCGGCGCGCCCCTGCGGGGCGCGCCAGCGGCGGCCTACACCGTGATGCTGCGGCGCCCATAGTAGCCGCGCAGGTAGGCCGCCATTGCGGCCCGCTCCAACGTTGTCAGATCGACGTCGTAAATCACGGAGCAATAGGCATCGACGTCGCCCGTATAGCCCGCGTTGTAGCCGGAGCCGATGCGGATCGCGCCGCCGCCGCCCACCTCCCGATCCGCCGTGGTCTCGAATGTGCCAGACAGGCCAGCCGTCTCGTCCCGCATGGTAGGACCGACGCCTTCGGTCACGGTGTTCACCAGGATGCGTGGGACCGTCAGGTCCGGGACGGTCACCGTCCCGTTGCGGATCGCTGCGCCGAAGTCGGCGCCACCTGCGATCACCGCCGCCGAGGGTGTGCCGGACAGCGCGAAGATGTTGGCGCCGCCCTGGCTGCTCGACACGAAATTGCCGATGAAAAAGGGCTTGTCGATCCCATCCATCGTGGCGGGGGAGGACGCCACCTGGATCAGCGTGATGTTCGCGGTGTCCACGAAGGGCGTCTGGAGAAAGTTGGTGAAGCCCTTGAAGCGCGCGGAATGCGCGCTGTAAGTCGGCGACCCGACCACCGTGGCATCCATGGAGCCATCCGGCACCCAGAGGTTTTTCCGGGTCCGCGCGGCGTCGCCACCGTGGAACCACCAGCCCACCAGACCTCGGGTGACCGGCGGCCGGAACCCGGTGGGATTGGCCGCGATGGCCCCGTTGGTCGAGCGCAAAATGAGCGTCATGCGAAAATCCCTTTCAGGCGCTGGCGGCGATGAACGCGGCGGTGGCTTCGGCGAGCTGGCGCCGCGCGATCTCGACTGGATGGATGTGGTCGGTAACGTCGCCGGCGATGACGCCGGTCTCCGGATCCGTGGTGGCGCTGGCCGTGGCCCAGCCGTCGTCCGGCGTTTGGTGCGCCCAGGCCGAGACCACCGTGGCCAGCGGGTCCTCCGCCGCCCGCACAGTGCTGATGAGCGCGCGGATGGCGCGGGCCTTCAGCGTCCATCGCCCCTCGCCCAGTGAGCCGAGGGCCTGGCCTGAGCAGGCAAAACCAATGCGCATCCCCGGCACCGCCGCCCGCGCCTGCGCCAGCACGATCGCGACCGCATCCGCCACCACGGCGTCGACGGTCGTGGGGGTCTCCTGACAGTCGTTTTCGAGGAGGTTGACCCACAGGATGTCCGGGTCCGCAAAACTGAACCGGTCCAGATAGAATCGCAGATCGAACACGTAGCCGTTGCGCACGATCTCCGGCGGGTCCTCTTCGGTTGCCAGCCGCAGGAACGGGTTGCGCGTGATTTTGTCGGCCTTGCTCATTGCAAGATAGGCGGCCTCGTCGCCAGCCGCGACCGGGATCGCCTCACCGTCCAGCACCGAATAGACCAAGTCCCCGTAAGCCCGGCTCTCCCGCGCCTCGGCCAGCGGGCCGCCACTGCCGCCCGAAGTCAGACTGTCAGTTGTGTTGACCGTGCCCATCCAGACAGGATTGATGCCGAGCGCGGCCAGCCGGGCCTGCACGAGTGTCGGTTGCTGGCGGTTGGTGATGCTGTCGCCGATCATCAGCACCCGCGGCGTCTGGCTGGCCGGCGTCGCGACATGGATGGCGAGCGGTATCTTGAGGCGCGCATTTGTCGCCGGCCCGTCCCGCACCACAGTGAGCGTCCCCGTCGCGCCGCAGCGCGCGGGATCGATCAGCAATTCGTCGCGCCCGGTCGTGACGAAGTCATCGCTCGACAGGCTAACGCGCGCGACTGCCGCATCAGCTCGCGCGGCCAGCAGCATCTGCGGATAAAGCGGCATCGGCCTGTCGGGCAGCAGATACAGATCCCCGCCAAACAGCGGATCGAGGTCAGGCGCCGCCGGCTCCGGCTCTGGCGCCACCACTCCGCTGAAATCGCCGTCATCAGTGATGTGGCCGTACCAGAACCCTTCTGGGTCGGCGAACACGACGGCAATGCCGGGGATGTCCGCGTAGCCGATTTCGGCCGCGCCGGGCACCAGCACCCCCCCCTCGGCGAGCGGCACCAGCCGCGCCACGCCCGCGCTGTCCATGATCGCGCCGCGCCCGGCCTCGTCCACGCCGATGCGCAGTTTCGCGATCCGGGCGGCCAGCGGCGTGGCGCTGATGCCCGGCAGCGCCGTCGAGCCGGGCGCCACTTCCAGGAGCTGGTAGCCGTCCTCGTCGCCCACCGCGAACAGCGAGCCGCCGAAAGCCGAGAGCAGCACCCCCGCCAGCGCCAACCCCTCCGCGGTCAACGTCATAACGCCGGAGGCGTCGCGCGTCGTGACCGTGGTGGCCCCGCCAGGGCCGTCGCCCTCCAGGCTGCCACCGCCGAAGATCAGAGACAGAAAGTCGCGGCTGACGCGCAGCCCTTCCATCCCGTCGGTATCGACAAGCGAAAGCGCCGCGCGGTCGTCATTTGCCGCAGCGTAGAACGGCGCGACCAGCGCCAGCGCGGCCTCCAGCGTGCGGGTGGTCGGCCCGTCATAGACCCATGCGGCACCGTCCCAGCGGTATCGCGCGTTGCGGTTGCTGCCGTCCGGATTGGCCGTCGCGGGGGCTGCGGGGTCGGCGTAGACCTCGGCCACCTGGCCTGCCGCCGTGCCGATCACCGATTGCAGCGCCGCCAGCGTGGCGGCCAGCACGGCGGCATTGGCCACCGCGTCGGCCGTGCTGGCGGCGGCGGCCTGGGCTTGGTCGCGCGCGGTTTCCGTCTCGGCCAGGATGGGGGCCGCCGCAGTCTGCACCAGGCCAGGCACAGCGCCCTCTGCCACCGCCCGCGCCTCTGCCTCGGCAGCAATCTCCGCAGCCGCGACGGCGGTATCCTCGATCAGTCCATAGGTGGTACGCTTCACGCCCGTCGCCGTGTTGAGGACAAGCGCGTCCTCACGCGCGGGCGCAACCAGCGGGCGCGAGGAAACGCGCCCGACGCGAATCTTGCTTGCCACGTCTCAGGCCTCCATCGCCGTGCCGTCATCCAGCAGCAGATACTCACCGTCATCGTCGACCAGCACAGGGCCGGCCTCAGCATCCAGATCGATGCTGCTCGCGACGACGCCGAATGCGCGCTCATCGATGCGCGCGCCCAGCACCTCGATCCGCACAAACCACCCCCCGATATCGTCGGGGGTGATCGATGCCGCGTAGACCCCCGTGGACACCACCTGCCCCACCAATCCGTTGAGCGGCGTCCCGTCTGGTGCGGCGTAGACAAAGACGACATCGCCCGGCGCAGCCCGCAGGACCTTCGTCACCGGGTCGCGAAACTCGGCAAGCCAGGTGACGGTGCTGCCCACGAAAAATTGCGGATCGAGCCCCGAGACGCGCGCAGCCGTCCGCAAGCGCCCGATCGGGGCGACGGAAACAGACATCGCAGAACTCCCTCGATGGAATCAGCCGGCGCGCGGCCAGGCGTCAGGCCTGCGGCAGGAACATCGCCGCGTAGCGGTCACGCAGCTCGGCATCCCCGATCGTGCCGGGCAGGTCATCGGGCGCCGCCGCGTCGATCTCCGGCGCTGCCGGCGCATCGCGCAGCGCCTGCTTGCGGGCGACGATGTCCGCCGCGGATTCGCCGGCCTCCAGCGCGCGCAGGAACGCCGCATCCAGCGCTGCCAGCAGCGGCGCGCGTGCGGCGCGCAGCCGGTCCCGATGCACCGCGCGCGCCCGATCAGGATCGATGACGATCATGCCTCACCCCCATGCCCGTCCGGGCTGCTGAAATCGGCGGTCCAGGCATCGCGCCAGGTGCGATCCGCTGGCAGCTCCGACGCGAGCGCGATGCGGAATGGCCGGCCCGCCGGAACCACCTGGCGCGCCAGCCGAAGCAATGCCTCCGGCGGCGTCTCATCGCCCCGCGGCACCACGCGCGCCGGCGTCACCACGGCAATCGGCCCGCCATCCTGCGGATAGATGATCCGTTGCAGCATCACGGCTCTCCCAGAAACGACACGCTCATATAGGGCGCATCAACGGCGGTGCGGCCGGAGGCGCTGACATCATAGCTGCACAGCATCCGGCAGGCGGAGGCGGCGATCTGGCTGGTATCGGATCGCGGCTGAAAGGTGGTGATGGCGCCGTCGCTGGAGATCAGCGATGCCGTGCCCAGGATGCAGTAATTCGCATCCGGAAAGGCTTCGTCGAAGGTGAAGGTCACGTCGCCCACGCCATGATCCGTGATGCTGGCGATGCCATGGCTGGCGATCAGACCAGACCCGTTGAACACCGCCCAGGCCTTCGGAACGTTCACGGCATGCAGCGCATTGTCGGTATCGAGCTGCGGCGTGCGCGCGGCGATCGGCGTGAGAAAGACGTAGCGCGTGCCCGCCGGCCAGTTCAGCGCGCTGCCCGAGACGGATGCGCCGTCGAACAGGCTGTTGCGGATGGTCGCCCGGGTCAGGGTCCAGGGGCTGCCCGTGGTCAGCACACCCTCGCCGATCTCGCGCGCCGTCGGCGCCGTCAGGCTGTCCACCACCACGAAGGACACGCGACTGCCGCTGGCCACATTCGCATCCGCCGGATGGAAGTAGCCGGCCACCGCGCTGCCCAGCGCATAGGTGCCGGTCCCCGTCGTGGTGGTGGTGACCAGCACCGCATCCCCAAGCACCGTCCGTGCCATTCACAGATCCTCCACAACCGAAAAACTCGCGCTCCAGCGCAGGGGCGTCACGATGCGGGGCGAAGGCGGCGTCTCGAATCGCCCAAGGACAAAGCCCGCCGCGCCCGCCTGGGTGCGCGGGCTGGCCACCACCTGGCCGAAGTTGCCGGCCGCCAGGGCCATGTCCTCAACCACGTCTGCCTCCGCATCGGTCAGCAGCGGCAGGCTGAAGGTCGGGTTACGCAGCGTCGCGCCGCGCTGCGCCGACAGGATGCCGGAAATTGTGCTGCGCTCCGCCAGCCCGGCGCTGATAACGCCGCGCGCATGATCGGTGCGGCTGAATGGCACGGCAGGCCGGAAGTCCGGGCCGATCCACAGCCGCCCGAGCTGCAGGTATTCGCCCGCACCGCCGGAGACGAAGCGCAGCTGGATGAATCGCACCTCCGCCGGCACCGGCAGCACATACCGCCATGCGCCGCGCCCAGCCGGCAAATCCAGCGGCGCCAGCGCGACATCCGCCACATCATCGCCGCCGGCGGCGACGGCACTCAGGAACAGTCGCACGCTGTAGCCCGCGACCAGCAGGCCATCCCGCGGGGCGAACAGCGCCACCAGGCCGATCGTCCGCGCGCCGCCGAGGTCCACATTGACATGCGCCGCCGCGCCGGAGGCCAAGGGCGGGCAGCGCCAGACCTCCGCCACGGGTTCGGTCAGCAGGTTGCGCACGCCGAGCCCGGCCCCCTCCGACGTCGCGGAGATCTCCGCCGCCGCATCGGCCAGGTTCACCCAGGAAATCAGCGTGCCCATGTCACCCCCACAGCAGCAACTCGGCACGATCGCCGCGGATCGAAATGCCCCGGGCCAGCAGCGTGCGACCAGAGGTCAGGCCGTGCCGCGGCCAGATCAGCCGCAGCGCCGTGCCCGGCTGTACCGCCAGCCCGGCCCGGTTGAGCGCCACGCGCCATGTCCGGCGCGGCACGCCGTGCAGCCCCTGCAACTGCGTCGCCAACGCCGCAGCATCCCCTTCCTGGTCGAAGACGCTGATTAGGTTCGGCGCTTCATCCGCCTGCGGATAGGTCGCCCGCACCGTGGCGTCGAAGGCAACGGCAGGCTGGAATTCCTTCCCCCAGGCGTCGCGATCGGCGGTGGAAACACTGCCTGCCAGATCCTCCGCCCGCATCACCCGGCCCGGCGCCGCATAGCCCACCGTGGTGCGCCAGCGCGGCGCATCCGGCGTGCCGGCTTCCTCCGGCGGGGCGCGCAGCATCCAGGGCTGGATCACCCAGGCGGCCCCCATGCCCTCCGGCGCGGTCGCCTGCCCACCGTCGTATCGGCCCATCCGATCAGCGCCCCACCAGCCGGCGACCCCGGCCGCGAGCGCGTCCATCGCCTCCGCCACCGTGCCGCCGATCAGGTACAGCCCCGCCTCGCCGACCGGCCAGGCGCCGAACGCGTCCTGGACCAAGGCCGCGGCGGAAAGGCCGCCAGGCCCCAGCAGCAGCTTGCGAGCAATGCTGGCGGGCGTGCCCGCCGAATAGCCGCCAAAGGCCGTGGCGCCCCGCGCATCGACCGTCAGCAGGGACACGCCATCGGCCCCGGCAGGTTCCACCCGCACCATGCCGGCCGACCGGCAGGTGCGGAATTCGCCCGCGCCCGGCACGAAGGATTCCAGCGCCGCGTAGGACAGCGAGTCCCCCACATCGGTCAGGGGTGCGCCGCGATCCCGCACCGCGATGACTTCCTCGATCGCGCCGTCGTGGATCTGGTAGATGTAGCGGGCGGGATCGACCAGCACCGGCTCGATCCGCCGCTTGATCCCGTACAGCACCGGCTTCGGCGCCCCGGCGAGGTCGCTGCCACCCTCCGCCCCACCCGCGCCGGCATAGAGCGGCGCAAGCGGCACGGACAGGTCCGCGCCGGGATCGCGCAGCGGCAGGGCGAGGCGGGATGTACCGCTGGCCGCGCCGCGCGCGCGCAGCCGCGCCACCTCCACAAACTCGGCAAATGGCGCGTGGCGAGGCCGGCGATGCGGGCCGCGCAGCAGCGTCACAGGCTGCCCGCCCACCCGCCAGTCCCCCGCCAGATAGTCCAGCGCGCCATCGCCATTGGCCAGCAGCACCTCCCCCGCCGTCGCGACACGGCGGCGGGCGGATTCGGGCAGCACCGGCAGCGTGAATTCCAACGCCGGCGGCTCCATCATCCGCGCCGCCCAGATCAGGTTCGGCGCGGCCAGGTCATCCGGCTCACCAATCCAGCCGCGGTCGGAAACGCGAATCTCCGGCGCATCGCTGGGCACATCGGCCGGCCGGTCCGGCGCCGCCAGCGGCGCGCCGGCCATCATGCCGAGCGGCGCCGGCGCCGGCGTTCCGGTGGCACCGGACACGCCCAGCAGCAGCATCCACACCGCCTCCCCGCCCACCAGGTCGGCGGGGGCGAGCACGGCGACGGCCTGCGGCGTGGCCTGGGTCCACAGCGCCGCCAGCGGCGCGGCGGCAAGCGGGGCGAGGGCCGTCATCCGCGCGCGGACAGCAGGCGGATGCCACGCAGTTCCTCTCGCATCGCGGTCACCTCATTGCGCAACAGTTGCAGCTCATTCACCTGCCGTTCGCCAGCGCGGTAGATCGCGCCCGTCAGGTCATCGGTGAAACCGGGCAGGTCCAACTGCCCGCCCACCGCGATGATCGCGCCGCGCACCTGCGCTTCCACCGCCGCCGCCTGCGCGCCGCCGCCGTTGAAGGCCGAATTGGCGGTGAGCAAAGCCTCCGCCGACCGCACCAGGCCGGACAGATCGGCGGATTCCGTGCCCGCCGCGCCGGCCGCCGCCAAGGCATTGTCGAACTGCGACCGCGCCGCGGCGAACTGCGACTGCGCCGACCCGGTCGACCGCGCCCGCGTTTCCAGAAAGCCGCCGAGGATCCGCGACCGCTGTGTCAGCCCGCCGAGCAACCCGGCCTCCGACCGGGTCTCGGCCAGCGTCACCGCTTCCTGCTGGCGCCGGTTCAGCTCGTCCTGCGCCAGGCCGTACTCCGCCGCGCTGGCGCGGGCCGCGTCGAAGACGACGCCGATCTGCCGCAGCTCCGCCGTCAGGGCGGAAACCGGCGCGGCCGTCAGCGATTCGATGGCGGCTTTCACCGCCTCGAAATTCTGGGCGATGGCCAGGGCCTCATCCAGCGTCGCTTCCGGCCGGCGATCCAGCGCCGTCTGGACGTTGCCGTTCCCGCTGCTGAAGCGGAAGGTGCGCAGCGCCTCTTCAAAGCTGGCGGATTGGCTGCCATCGGTCGGGCGATTGCCGCCTCCGGTGACAGCGCGGTTGTTGTCGCGCACCGTCAGCCCGGCAGCGGCCAGCGCGGCGTTGATCTGCGCCACCTGCTGCTGCGCCGCGGCGATCGCCTGATCCCCGCCCGCGCCATCGCCCGTGGTGGACAGCCCGGACAGGCCAAGCTGCCCGCCGGCGGCCGTCACGCCATAGCCGAAGGCGTTGGTCTTTTCGCCGGGGCCGAGGACGCCACCCAGCGCGCCACCCAGGCCGCCGCCGATCAGCCCGCCCACCGGCCCGCCGATCAGGAAGCCGGCGCCGGCGCCGAGCCCCGCGCCGATCTGCGCACTGGTCTGCCGCGCCGCGCTGTTGCCGGCGATCAGGCCGCCGATGGTGCTGCCGATGGCGAAGCCGCCACCGATGCCGCCCAGCGCCTGACCGAAGGTCGCGCCGCCCAGCCCGAGGGCCGAAGGCGCCGCCGGGCCGTAGACGCCCGGCCCCAGCGCGGCCAAGGCACTGTTCGTGGAGCTGGTCAGCGCCGCCTGGCCAAAGATCGGCTGTGCCAGCAAGCTGCCGATGCCGCCACCGCTGCCGAGCCCCAGAAGGCTGGTCGCCTGGCCGAAGGTCTGGCCGAGGCCCAGCAGGTCCGACAGGCCGCCGGCGCCGCTTCCCAGCCCCAGCGCATTGACGCCGGAGGCGACCACCGGGCGGATAAGCGCCTCCGCCCCGAAGCGGATGACCGTGCTCTGGGCCGTCTGCTGCAGCTTGCGCAGCGTCGCCGCCCAGCCGCCCTCCACGCTCTGGAACAGGTCCGCGAAGCCATCGGCCGCATAGCGGGTGATGCTGTCCGTGACCCGCTCCGCCGAGCGTTCCCGCACCGCTTCCTCGCGCTGCTGCGCGCGGGTGATTTCGGTCTGGACGCGGCTGAAGGCATCGAACTGCGCCTCCGCCGTTCGCCGGGCCAGTTGCTCGGAACGCTGGAAGTCGCGCTCAAGCTCGGCCGCGTCGCGCGCGGAGGTGTCGGCGATGCGGCGACCGACGGCTGCCGCCGCTGCCGCCGACGCCGGCAGCCCGGCCGGCGCCTCCGGACCGGCAGGCTCGCCGTAGATGGCGCCCTGGATCAACGCGCGGGCGTTCTGGAATTCCGCCGCGGTTTCCGAAAGCCGCTGGATTTCGCCCTCGTATTGAAGGCGCTCGTTTCGCAGCGCGGTCACACGCTCCCGCGCCGCCGCAGCAGCTTGGGCCGCACGATTAGCCTCGTCGATTGTGCTGGCGCCGAGCAGGGTACGGTTTCGCAAAATCGGACTCTGCGCATCCGCCCCCGCCTGCACAGTCAGGCTAACGGCACGCGCCTCCGCCTCTGCGGCCGAACGCTCGGCCTGCACCAACTGTGCGTCAATTTGAGGCAGTCGCGCGATAGCCGCAGCGCGCCGATCAAGGTTAACGCCGAAGCTGCTTTCCAGGCTCGCCAGATTGGCCTTGCGGATTGCATCCGCCGCAGCATTCGCGGCAGCGGCCGTCTGCTCCAGAGTCGGATTGAGGCGCAGCAGCGTCTCTTGCCACTGGCCCATCGCGCCACTGGCGGTCTGCGCCGCCTCGCCAGCGGTGCTGATGCCGAGTCCCACGGATTGCAGGAACAGCGGCAAGGCGACGATACCGGCCACTGCGGCCAGCCGCCCGGACAGTAGCGACAAGGCGCCCTCGAAGCGCCCCGCGGCCAGCCCAGCCGTGCCGAAAAGATCGCCGACGTTAGAGATGATGCTGCTGACATCGCCCACCCGCTGGGCGATGGTGCTGGCGCCGATCAGATCCAGCGCGCCCCGCAAATCACCGGCCGCGCGACGCGCTGCCGTCGTCTTGCCTTCCAGGTCGCCCAGCGCCGTGGACAGCCCGCCCACCGTCTGTGTCGCGCGACCTGCCGAACTGGCACCGCGATCCTGTTGCTCCCGCAACTCCACCGCCCGCTTCGCCGCCCGTTCCGTCGCGGCGGCAGCCACCTCCATGGCGCTGGCCAGTTGCGGGCTGGATCGCACCAGGGTTTCGATGGCGCGGTTGGCGGCCTCGGATTCGCCCGCGACGCTGCGCAGGTCCTGGACGAATTCGGCGAACCCCTCCGCCTGGATGCGGAAGTTGTAGGTGCCGCGGCCGCGCGATCCGCTCATGAGCTATTCCCCAATCAGCGCGGCCGCCCGTTCGATATAGACCGGCGCCAGCTCCACCCATTTTTCGATGATCGGCAGAGGCTTCAGGCGGGCCGGCAGCACCACCGCCCGCACCAGCACAAACAGCAGATCGTACCGCTTCGGCTGCCGCCCGCTCCGGCGCGTGCCGGGCTTGCCGCGCGTGAAATCCCGCCCTGCCTTTCGCGTCGCGGCCAGATAGCCCAACGCTTTTGAGCCCGGCCGTGCCGGCACGAAATGCAGAGAGTCCCGCCCAAAAGTCGCGCGGTATTGTTCCGGCGTCATCTGACGCCGGCGCTGATAGCCGATGCGCGGCACCCCGCGCAGCGGGATCGCCAGCGCCTTGCCGCCACGCGGCGTAATGGTTGCGCCAGTATGCGATTCCAGCAGCTCGGCGACATTGGCGCCACGCCGCGGATAGATCAGCGCGGCCGGCGGCAGCCCCCGCTCCGCCCCGCGAGCTTCCCCCGTGATCGTCGTGGGCAGCCGGCTGGATCGCGGGAAGGCATCACGGATGTTCTGCCGCAGATCCAGCAGGACGCCTTCCGTCACGCCTTCCATGCCCGCTTCAATCGCGGCCAACTGGCGGCGCCCCTGCGCCTCTATCGCGGTCGAGGCCGACATGCCGGAAACGGTCATCGTCGCACGAATGCGCGCCATCACGGCTCCTTCTGGGTTCGCAGCTTTTCCAGGCGCGCGCTTTCCGCATCCAGCACCTGGAAGGCGGAGAGCAACCAGGCCGCCTGGCTGGCGACACCGCCCGCCTCCGGCAGCCAGCCGGCGCCGCCCATGCCGCCCTGGCTGTAGCGCCACAGATCCACCACGCGGCGCCAGGGCTTCGGCAGCACGTAGCGCGGGTTGTGCCACCACTGCACCGGCCGCCCGTCCCATTCCCCGGTGACGATCCACCCGCCCTCCGGCGGGCGAAGGCCCCAGGCGAAGGCGCCAGGCGCGCGGGCCAGATGCAGGGCGGCGATCAGTTTTTTACCGCGTCTCCATTCGGCTGCGCCATCTCCCGCAGCACGGCGACCAGGCCGGCGACATGGCCCGCCGGCATCAGCCCGGCTTCGTCCACCGTCATCTTGATTTCCTTGCCATCGATGGCGATGACACCGGCGGAGACCATGCAGGCCGTCTCGAACTGCACCGCGTCGATCAGTTCCTGCCGCAGGCGGATCACCTCCGCATCGCCCTCCGCCGCATAGACGGCCATGCCGCGGCGCCGCTCCGCCGCCAGCACCGCGCGCTGCGCGGCCCGCAGCTCCGCCGCATTCTGCGCGGTCCACTCCGCCAGGCCGGCCGCGTCAGCCAGCGAGGGCCGCGTGAAAAACAGCGCGGAGAGCGCATCCTGCGCCGCGTCATGCTCGGCGAAGGCCGATGCCAGCTCCGCCTTGCCGCGCGCCTCGCAGGCCGCACGCATGGCGTCGGAGACCACGGCCTCCCCGGGACGGGGCATGGCCAGGGCGGCCATCTGCATGCTGGAGACCTGCGCATGCGTCAGCGCGCGCAGGGTGTAGGAGGTGCCGCCCAGCGGCACCTCCCGCGTCTGGCCCGCGGCCAGGATGGGATGGGTCATGCCGTCACCGCTTCGGCGGCGCGCGGTCGCAGCCCGGCGTCGCCCCATTGCTCAGGACGATCCGCGCCACATCGGGCACCACATCCAGCCGCTGCAGATCGAACCACTGCGATTCGGGCAGCTTGCCATCCGGCTGCATCATTGGCACCACGAGCGCCTGGTTGCAGCCGGTCAGGTATTCGACCACGCCCGTCACCACGCCGGAAAATCCGGTGATGCGGTCGCGCACGGTAAAGCCATTCATCGTCATATCCCCTTGCCGGAGGAGGTGGTGGCGGGCGGCACCGGCATGCCGCCCGCCTTTCGGGTACCCGAATCGCCGCTGCCGGGCGGATCGCGCCCCGCGTCAGAACGACGCGAGGAAAAAACCTGCGCCGGGCTTGGCGTTGACGAGCGTGAGGTTGTCGACGCCCAGGCCGTTGCGGTCGCCCGGCTGGTTGTCCGCGATCGCCAGCAGCGGCAGGGCAATGCCGAAGCGGTTGCCGGCCGTGCTGCCGAGGATGCAGGACAGGTTGGTGCGCCCGCCGGCCCGATAGGCGGCAAAGCGCGTCGGGCTGTTGGTGCTGTTGGCATAGGCCACCAGGCTGGCGGACACCGCGCGACCCGTGATCTGCGCACTGTCGAAGCCGTTCGCATTCTCCGGATTCTCCGGCAGCGCCACCGCGGTGCCGAGGCCGATGGACAGGGTGGCACAGCGCAGGATGGACCGGCCGAGCTGCGCCTCCCCGGCAATCCAGATCGGCGGCGGCAGACGCAGCGCCGCGGCCGTCGCTGCACCGGCCGGCATGGCCTGCTCGGCCGGGTTGGCCACCAGCACACCGATCAGCGTGCCGGACAGCATGGCCGGCTGACCCGCCGCCAGCTCGATCACCGGGTTGGACAGATGGCAGTTGATCGTCTTCATTAACTGCCCGGCAAAGTAGAAATAGGCGGTCAGCCGCTGCCAGTCGGTTTCGAGGTCCGACAGCGCGTAGCGATTGTTGATCGGGATCTGCGCCAGCGTGTCGGTATCCAGCGTCGGATCGAAGGTGCGGCCCAGAGTGGCGACGCGCCCCACGCTGTAGTCGGTAACCATGGTGGTGCGCGGCACCACCGGCTCGCCCGACAAGGTGATGGGCATGCCGGCGTAGAGGTCCGCCGTTGCGGCAAAGGGATCGGCCAGCGTCGCCGTGGTGGTGGTGCCGGCCGTCGCGGCGGTGGGTGCGCCCACGGCCGCGGCGGTGGCGGTGGGCTTGAGGCTCGCAGCCAGCAGCAACCGCGCGATCTCCGGCTCCGCTCCTGCCGCGCCGGCGCCGCGCAGCATCATCCGGATCGGCACGGCGATGGAGGCGCCGCCGACGATGGGCGGTGCGCCGTCCAGGCTGCCGGTGTAGCTGGTATCCTGCACCTGCTGCACCAGCACGCGCGGATCGAAGCTGGCATCGACCCAGTCGCCGGCCGCGGGCGTGCCGTCGATGGCGTCCACATCATCGGTGGATTGCAGCTTGAGCGCGAGCGCCGACCCCGTGCGGGACCGTTCGAAGGTGGACATGCGATGGTCTCCGCGTTCAGGGGATGGTGATGAAGGGGTCGCCCCAGGGCGTCCGCAGATCGAAATTCAGTTCCAGCAGGAAGGAGGCCATGGGCGCCTCACTTTCCGTCACGCTGGCAACCTCGACGCGCAGCGCGCCTTCCAGGATCTGGATGTCGTGGATGCCGTCGCCCAGCGGAATCGCCATGGGCTGCGCCGCGCCACCAGGCCGCACCAGGGCGCGCACCACCTGCGCATGCAGCAGGTTGATGGCGGTCGCGACCTGCGCCGTCGTCTCTCCCACCAGATAGCCTTCCAGCAGGCCACGGCAGGCGTGGCGGGCTTCGAGCGTGTCGCCTTCCTCGGGCTCCTGGTCCCCGTCATGCAGCACCAGGCGCGGCATCTCGCCCTCGCCGACCGGATCGGCCCGGTTGCGCTCCACCGCCAGCGGATAGCCGAGGCTGGTCAGCGCCGCCGCAACCAGCGCAGCTTCGATCGCCACGAAGGCGGCCTCGCGGATCGGGATTTCAGCCATCGCTCAGTTGCCGCTTGAGGCCGAGGGCGAAGCTGGTGCCGCGCGGATCCTGCGAGATGCTAGAAATCTTGTAGGACAGGCCGGAAAAGGCCAGCAGGTCGCCCGCTTCCGGTCGCCCCGGCAGCGCGTCCGCCGGCAGCATGACCACGACCTGCACGCCCATCATCGGGGTGGTGCCGGTGCCGAAGGCCTGTTCGGGGCTGGAGGGCACCACGCGCACGTCCAGATGCGGCCCACCCTCACGGGACGTCCACCTGGCGTCGACGCCGACATTCGGGTCGGCGGCGACGTCGCGCAGCATCGCGGCGATCGCGTCGTTCATCGCAGGTCTCCCCAGGCGTCGCCTTCGAAGGTCGCCGTGCCGCTATGCGTCAGCTGCACCGCCGGATCAGCCCAGACATCGCCGCCCAGGTCGCGCCAGCGACGGCAAAAGGCAAAGTCTTCCGAGAGGTAGTTTCCGGCCTCATCGATCCAGCAATCGAACAGCGCATATGTGTGGTCGCGCCAGGCGCCTGCATCGCCGGGGCCGGGCAGGTAGCGAAGCGGGCTCGTCAGGGGCTGGCCCTTCCTGCCCCGCCGCAGCGTCGCGCGGATCATCCGGTTGATCGTGCCGCGCTGGATCAGCAGGAAGCCGGTGCCGACCGCCGCGCAGCTGACGGCGCCGGTCACCGGATTCCGCTTTTCCTGGTCGGCCGGCATCCGGTTCCAGCACCAGTCGCTGGCCGCCAGGGTCTTGCGCCGGTACAGGCCGCCGATCAGCGGCACGTCATGCGCGATCAGCCGGAAGGCGGCCTCGGCGGTGAAGCCGATATCGGCGTCGACGAACAGCAGATGGCTAAAGCCGGGCCGGGCCAGGAATTCCGCGACGCAGCGGTTGCGGGCACGCTGCACCAGGCTTTCGTTTCGGATGGTCGTGGTGCAGAAGGGGATGCCACGGATGTGGCAGGCCATCTGCAATTCCATCAGCCCATGCAGCGCATGGTCTAACAGCACCCCACCATAGCAGGGCATGCCCACCATGATGCCGCCAACGGGCAGGTCCGCTGCGATCGGCGGCGCGGCCGGGGCAATGCCGCGCCGCGCCGCCGGATCGGCCACGGCCTCAGAAACTCCCGTTCAGGCGGATATCCACAGACGTCACGCCATCGGCCACCGGCGTGGTCACGACGCCGGCCAGCGTGTTGCTGGTCGCACTGGTCGTGATCTGCTTGCCGGTGTCATCCCAATAGACCTTCGCGCCGCGCGTCATCGCACCGGAGCCGGGCTTGGGCAGCGTCACCACGCCGCGCGTCTTCAGCGCCAGGGGGGCGCCGGATTCGGCGGCATGCATCGCCACGCCGAACATGGCGCCCACCAGGGCTCCGGCACCGGAGGCAACGGCATAGGGCGCCACCGTGTCGATGATGTCGCCGTCTTCCTGAACGATATTCTTCGCCATGACCGAAATGTCCTTCCACGGGACGGAGGGGATGGAAGGCGCGCGCCGCGGCGCGCGCCGCGCCGTCAGGCGCCGGGGTTGAAATAGGCGCTGCGCCAGTCGATGCCGCCGACGGCGAAGTCGAGCTTCACCTCGACCTCGAAGCCATCCACGCCGCGCTGCGGCCCGGCCGCGACCATCGGCCCCTGCTGCCCGCCGAGGTAGCCGTAGACGAAGGCCGGGTGCTGGCCGGGCTCGGCGAACAGGTACCACTTGTTGCCGGTCACATTCGCATCCGCCACCGGCTCCAGCCGCCCCGCGAAGGGATTGACCTTCGCCGCCTCGGCCGGCTGCACGCCGGCGGCGGTGAACTGCTCGGCCACGGTCAGATAGGCCGGGCCGGTCAGCAGGATGCGCGGCACGATGTTGAGCTTCAGGCCATCGAGGCTGGTGAAGCCCATCATCGCCGTGCGGCCGGCGCTGATGGTGGTGACATCGATGGCGCCGCCGGAGGTCGCGCGATTGCCGCGCCCCGTGGTCATCATCGCCGCGGCGCCTTCCAGCAGCGTCGGGCCGGCGCCGCTGTTCTCCGCCAGCTTGGCGAAGGCGGTGGCGTTCTCGAAATCCAGCACGCGACGGCCGATCAGCCGACCGAAATCGGCGAAGGCGCCCAGGCTGTCATTCACCAGCAGCTTGCGCGTCACGGAAATCCGGCGCGCGAAGGTCTTGAGGCTGACGACCTCCTTCTTCTCCGACATGGCGCCGGACTTGATCTCGCCATGCTCGCCCAGCTCCAGCAGCTGGGGGAAGTCGCCGGCCTGGAGGAACTGGTGTTCCTTGAAGTCGTTGAAGTTCCGCTGGGCGAAGATGCGGCGATAGGTCGGCGTCGCCTGCATGTAGTCCGCCATCAGCATCATGTTGGTGGCGGCGGCCATCAGCAGCGGGAAGTCCGTGGTGCCCAGCATGTTGCGGGTGCCGAAGGCCAGGTCCGCCAGTTCCTCCCGCGCCTTCGGGATCACCCGCTCGCCCCGCGCGCGCAGCAGCTCCGCCGCCATGTCGGAGGGGCGCCAGCCGCGATATTCGGCGGCGCGGGCATGGGTGACCTTGAAGCTGGGCTGGTGCGCGGCGGCGATGGCCTGGGCCATGGCCGTGCGGATTTCCGCCGGGTCCGTGTGGTCCTGGCCCATCTCCACCCGCGGATTGGCCGGCGGCGGCGCCGGAGTGCGCTTGGCCAGCTCGTCGGTCATGCGCATCGCGGCCTGTTCCACGGTCAGGCCGCTGTCGCACATTTCGTCGATCAGCGGCTCGCCCAGGTTCAGCGCGCGGGCGCGCTTGCGGATTTCGGCGGAGCGCGCGCGCTCCGCCTTGCGGGCGTCTTCGGGGGTTTCGGTCGCGGGAGCGGCCGGCGTCTGGGTCTCGTCGGGCATCTGCCCCTCCGGGATATGGGCGCCGGGCGCCCGGGTGGTGGTGGTGGGTTCGGGTTGCGGCGGCGCGCCGCAGGCGCTCCGCGTGCCGGCGCCCGCATCGGCGGGGACCGGCACGAAGCTGACCTCGTGCGGGATCCAGGCGCGCGCGATCCAGCGCGGCACCTGGCCCTGCGCCTCGATCTTTTCCCAGGTCTGCACCCGGTAGCCGATCGAGACGTGGCGCAGATGGCCGGCGGCCACCTTGGCCTCCGCCATCTGGCCCTCCTCGCTGGTACGGTCGAAGCGCAGCCGGGCCGTGCCCTGGTTGCCTTCGACTCGGGCACTGCCGGGGGCGATGCTGCCGACCAGGTTCCGGACTTCAGCCCAGTGGTCCAGCAGCAGCGGCGCCCCGGCCTGGAAACGCGACAGGTCCGCGCCGGCCAGGTCCAGCTCCTCGTCGTAATAGGTGCCGTCCCACCAGTCGAAGCGCCGCACGGCCGCGCCGGTGGACCACACCACGTCGACCTCGCCCGTATCGGCATTGTAGCTGGCCGGGGCGAAGGCCAGCGCCGCATCCGCCAGCAGGCGCACGGCATTGTCGCCCGCGCGCGGCGCGCGACGGGTCAGCACCGCGCCTTCCGGCGCCGCCTGGGCTTCGGGCATGTCTCTGTCCTCTCAGTTCAGCGGCGGCGGCTTCACGCGCCACCTTCCGGCTGCGCCGTCCCGGTCGTGGATTTCGGCCGCTGCACCCGGCCACGCCCCACCGGCATGCCCAGGCCCACCAGCCTTTCGTTCCATTCCTCGATCCGCGCCGCCTGATCTTCCGGATCCATGCCGCGCGCGGCGACCGCATCGGGCCAGGTGGTCAGGCCCAGGTCGAGTTCGGCTTCCACCGCCTCGATGTCCTTTTTCGGGTCCACCCAGGGGCGCTTCGGGAAGGCCCATTCGACGGCCGGCGCGATGCCGCCCGTGGTCCGGCCCGCCGCGAAGCGTGCCTCCCCGAACCGGCGCCAGGCGCCGCGCAGCAACTGGTCGTAGACCATGTGCCACTGCCACTGGTCGACCAGGTCCCAGAACAACAGCTTGCCCTCGCGCAGGCTGCTGTAGTTGGCCTTGGAAAGGTCACCCGAAATCATGTGCGCCGGCAGGCCGATACCCGCCGCGATGGCGAATATCCGCGTGTCCCAGAACATCCGGAAGTTCTCGTCGGGCGGCGGCGTGATCTGAGAAACGGTCTCGCCCGGCGCAACGTCCAGCACCGCCGCCGGCGAAAGCTGCAACGTGTCCCGCCCTTTCGTATCCTTGCCGGGCGCACCAAGCGGCGTCCCGGCCACACCCGCGCGGGTGCGCACCAAAGCGAGGCTGGACGCCATGCGGGCCTTCCAGATGGCGGCCTTGTCGTTCTGGGCCATGTCATCGATATCGACGGCCACCGGCGACAACCAGGGCACGCCGCGCCGCTGGCCCAGCCACAGCGCTTCGTGCAGCAGGTCCACCTGATCGGCCGGGTAGAACCGGCTTTGCGGCAGGCGGGCGTTGATGGTGTCCAGCGGATGCCGGTCATACAGCCACCAGCCCACCGTCACCCCGTCCGGGTCGACCTCCGCCCCGCCGATCACCGTGTTGTCGCGGCCCTGCGGCTGGATGCGCAGCGCATCGATGTAATCCGGCGGCAGCGCCCGCCAGGTCAGCGGGATGCGGCGATTCTCGGCGGAGGGGCGGAAGTTCCACACCACCAGGCAATCGCCCGTCTCCACGATGGTGCGCACCATGCGCGCGACCTCGGCATCCCAGTTGGCCGCGCGGGCACCGCTGGCATTGCCCTGTTCGCGGAACCACGACCAGTCATCCGCCACCGCCTGGCGCACCCGCTTGCCCTTCTCGGCCACGCTGGCCGTCACCTGCGTGCCGACGATGGCGGCAGGCAGGCGGCGCAGGGCGGCGGCGGCCCAGGCATTGTTGCGCCCCAGGTCCCGCACCCGGCGCAGCATCAGCGGCGCGCCGGCCTGCAAGACCTGGTTGGGCGACAGCCCCGTGGGCTGCCAGTCCTGCGTCAGCCGCCCCGATTCCCCGGCCGCGTAGCCGCGAATCTGCGCCAGCTGCGCGCGGTGCACCGCCCGCTCATGCGCCGCGGCGGGGCTGAACCATTCGATCAGGCGTTCCAGGACCGGCATGCCTCACCCCCGATCCCAGGTCGCATAGCGCACGCCCGGGCCGCCGGGCGGGGTCAGCAGGCCGGCGCTGACCAGCTCGGCCTCCACCATCGAAATGGCGCGGCCGAGGGCGTCCAGGCTCTCGTACTGCACCGTGGTGCCATCCGGCGTCGTCACGCGCAGCACGCCACGGGCGTACTGCGTTTTCATCGCGGTCAGATGGGCCAGGGTGAAGGCGGTCATGCGGGGTCCTCACCAGGCGGCGCCTCCCGTCCAGCTCGGTGCGGGGCCCCACGCGGTCATGTTGGGCGGCGGCGCCTCGGGCTCCGCCTCGTTGAGTCTCTCGCGCTCCGCCTGCCCGCGCCTCGCGGCCTCGGCCTCCGCCTTCAGGCTGGGCGTCACCATGGCCAGCAGGTCGCCCTGCGCGGCTTCGGGGGCGCCCTGTGTCTCCGCGATCAGCGCATCCCAGTCCTCGGCGGTCAGGGACATCGACATCGCCCGCGCCTGGGCGCGGGTATAGACGGCCAGGTCCCAGGCCTCGTTGCGGGCGGCGAGCCGCGCCCAGACCCGCTTTCCGGTCTTCGGGTCCTCCATGAATCGCTCGGCGAGCAATTCTTCGATCCAGGCCCGGTCCACCATCTGGCCGTTCCAGCGCAGCGCGCCGGGCGACCAGCCTTCCGGCCCCGGACCGCGCTCCGTCAGCCGGATCGCGGAGGCAAGTTCCGACTTCAGGTCCCAGGTGCCCACCGGATAGATCGGACACTTCGGCAGTTGTTCCGGCGGGATGTGTTCCTGGCCCGGCGAACGGACCGGGCGCCAGCTTTCCTTACCGATGGGCGGCAGGCCCCATTTTTCGCGGCCGTCCAACGCCATGACCTGGAACGGGTGGCGTCCGGCCTGCATCAGGACGTGCCGATAGACGTGGCCGGACAGGTAGCCCGAGTCGATTCCCCAGCTACGCGGCCTGACCTCCCGCCCCCAGGCATCGCGCCAGCTTCGGCCCAGCAGGGCCTCATGCTGGCGCCAGACCAGGTCCTGCGTCGGATCGCCGTGCAGCTCGCCCGTCTCGATCAGCCACTGGCCGAAGTTGCGGTCGAAGCCCCACACCGCCCAGACCAGGCGATTGCCCTGCACGTCGGTGCCGCCGGCCAGGAACAGCACCCCGGGTGGGATGCGCTTGACCGGCCAGGCGTCGCCACGGGCCAGCAGGATGTCCGCCTTCGGCAGGTCAAAGGCTTCGTCCCAGGGCTCGCCGAGCGCCTGCTGGTAGAACGGCCGCAACCCGCCGGTCGGGTCCTTCCGCGCCTTCTGGTACCGGCGCGCCACATCCACCCAGGGCACCACCGGCGAGTACAGGATGTTGATCCGGTAGCTCGGGTGGATGTTCTCCAGCTCCGGTCGCTCATGCACCCAGGCGCCGGCCGTCATCATCGCTTCCTTTTGGTGCGGCGCGATGGCCTCCCCACACAGCGGCGACTGGCAGAAATATTCCGCGCTGTCCGGCTCATCCGCCTCGCTGTCGAAGCGCAGGTTGGCGAACAACAGTTCCTGGCCGAAGCCGCAATGCGGGCAGGGCACATGGAAGGCGGCCTTGCTGCCCAGCTCGTATTCCGAGGATACCTCGCACTGCCCCTTCACATGCGGGGTGGAGCAATCGAAGATCTTCTCGCGGCCGGTGTACATGTCGGTCCGCGACAGGGCGAGCTTGATGGGGCTGCCGCGCCCCTCGACATTTCGCGGATACTTCGAGATTTCCTCGAACAGGATCACCCGCGCGGTCCGCATCTCCAGCTTCTTCGGCGTGTTCGCGCCGACCAGTTGCAGGTAGCCGCCCGGGAACCGCTTGAAGAAGCTGGTCGACCCCCGTTCATCCCGGCTGGTCTGGTCCTTCACCTGGCTGCGTAGTGCGGGGGTTTCGCGGATCGTCGGGTCCAGCTTCAGGCGGTTGTAGTCGGCCGCCTCGCCATCGGTCGGCAGCACCACCAGCACCGGCGCCGGCGTCTCGGCCATGATCTGGCCCAGCATGTTGACGCCGCACTCGCTGCCACCGATCTGCGCCGACTTGCGGAAGGTGACGCGCCTGGCGGGGTGGGAGAGGCTCAACTTCTTCATGATCTCGCGCAGGTAGGGCACGCGCGCCGTGCTCCACCGGCCCGGCCAGGGGGAGCCCGACTCCGCCGAGACCACGCGCTCCGCCTCGGCCCATTCGGCGACGTTGCGTCGCGGGTTCGGGCGCAGCGCCCGCGCCGCTGCGCCGAAGACGGCAGTGGCTTCAGGCGGCGCCGCCATCCTCGGCGGCGGGCTCATGGCGGGCTAGATCCTCCAGGTTCTCGGCGAGGCGGGTCAGCTTGTCTTCGAGGTCCGTGCGCAAGGCATCGGCGACCAGGCGGTCGCTGGTCATCGGCACCAACTGCGGCGCGATGGTCTCGGGCCAGGCCAGCAGCTCATCGCGTAGACGGCGCAGCAGGTCGAATACGCGCGCCTCGACACTGGCCCGCGTCAGCCGCAGGCCCTCCATCTCATCGGCCCGCACCCGGGCGATGCGCGCCTGCGCGTACTCCCGCTCGGCGCGGGCGGAGATGGGGGATGATGTGGGCAGCGCCGCGGCGGGCGCGAATTCCAGCTCGTCGGCGCCGGGCGCGCCCAGCATCTGGTCCGCCAGGATGACGTTGATGCGCCCGTTGGCCATCAGCGCCGGCGCCGCCAACCGCTCCTGCCGGATGAGCTTGGAGATGTAGGCGGCGGAGCACCCGCGATGCTCGGCATAGCGCGCCTTGGTGACGACGCCGACGGCAGGCTTAACCTCCCCCGCCATGCTGAACCCCACTGAACCGTTTTTCTGAACCACCCCACTGCCGAACCCGGGCGGGCATTCTCACCGTATTAGCCGGAGCGCCAGAGGGACCCACCGCCGGCAAGCGGCGTGCCAACCAGAGGCCGTCAAGCCCGAAATGCGACATTCGGCCTTGTAAAGGGCCAAATGCGACATGGAGGCCCGCAAACGCGAACGCCCGGCCGAATTTCCCCGGCCGGGCGCGCAACTCCATCATGCCGAACCGATACCCCTTCGTGCCGTGCCGCGTCAAGCGGCTTCGCGGTCCTCCACCCACCCCGCCAAGTCCGCGTAGTGCAGCAGGCCTTCCTGGATCAGCCGCAGCGCCCGCCCGTCATCCATCCCGTACTCCCGCCGGATCGCGCGAGGCGTCCACCCATCCACGCAAAGCTTGAGCGTGATGGTCAGCAGGCTCAGCTCCGGCTTGACCCTCTGCCCCTCCGCCCACTCCGCCCAGGCCCGATACCGCGCCGCCCGCAGCCGCACCGACGCCGGCTCCCCGCCGCCCGCCGCCCCGCCCCCATCCACCCGCTCCGCCATCCCGCCCGAGCTGCGCCCGATCGGCACGATCCATCCCGCGACATAGGCCTCGATGTCCCGCGCCGCCGCCACCTGGTGCGCGCGCAGCCGCCCATCCTCCGCCAGCTCATCGATGATATGCGCGTGCCGCACCCTGGCCCGCACCTCGCAAGCCCCTGCCAGACTGGCCGACTTCGCATCCTCCGCCAGCACGAAGGCCTCGCCTGCCACCACGCCCGCCATCGCCACCCGCTTCATCGCCCGCCCCTTTCCGAAACCTCACGCCGCCTCACACCAACTCACAAGCTAACTATCTCTATTCATTCATTTATATTGATATTGTGAGTTTGTGAGTTTGTGAGTTGCCACCCCTTAAGCACACCAACAAAGCCGGCCCTGCCCTTCCGACCTTCGCGCCTACGCGCGCGCGACCTCACAAACTCACAAACTCACACCCGTTGCTACGACTGGCGTTTCGCTGTGAGCCCGCGTGAGCCGTCTCACAAAACCGGAGGCGCCTCCCCTTCCGGGGGCGCGGGGGGCAGCCCGCCCAGCGCATCGCGGGACACGAAGAAAGCCCCGCTCGCCACATCCCCGATCCGGATATTCTTCAGCCCGCGCCACGCCCCCGGCTGCGACTGCATCGCCCGCCACCAGGCCTCCCCAGGGCTCGCCGTCTTGTCGAACAGCCGCTGCAACTCCGAATGCTTGCGCCCGAACCACACCCCGACCAGCGGCCATTTGCGGACCTGCGTGTCATCGATGTCCCGCAGCAGCCGAACCGCATCCTCCGGCGAGAGGCTGTCCGTTCGCATCCCCCATTGTCGCAACTCAGTCTCCGCCGCCGAGGCCAGCCCGATATCCTCGCGCAGCGCATCCCGCACCAGCTCCCCGATCTGCCGCCTTTGCGTGCCGGATCGCAGCGTGACGGAGGTGGTGGCCAGCGCCAGCCAGGCGCGCCGCGCCGCCGATTCCTCCCGCACCATCGCCTGCTCGGGAATGTAGGCCGCGCACATCGCCACCAGCCCCTTCGCCTCCGCCTCCGAGGGCAGCGCGTCCGACGACAAAATCCACCACCCCGCCAGCAGCGAGCCGAGCTGGTCCGAATCCCGTGGCGAGCATCCATGCCGCAGCAGCGCCCCGCGCAGCGTCGCCAGCGTCGCCACCCAGCGCGGAAAGCCCGCCAGCACGCGCCCGAACAGGGCCGGCGCCAGCTTGCGCGCATGGCTGCGCAATTCGGAGATCGACTCCTTCGCGCTCTGCCCGTCGCGCGGCGGCATCAGGTTGATTTCGGTGAAGCGGTTGCGGTGTTCCACCTGCATCGGCGGCGGATGGATCGCGGCGAAACACACCGCGCCGAGCACCCGGAAGCCACGCCCCGTGCCATCGGCCCGCGCGCGATACCCCTCCGATCCCTTGCCGCCCGTCGCCGGCAGCATCAGGTTCAGCAGCTCCTTCGCGCCACCCTTGTCACCCTGCACCGCCTCTTCGACATGGATCGGCCCCGGCCGCATCGTGATGCGCGCGACAAGCCCGGCGCGGGAGGTGTCGTTGCTGTAGACATGCACGATCTGCAAGGCGCGCATCAGCGCCATCAACTCGGATTTGCCCGAGCCCGAATCACCCAGCAGGAACAGGTTCGCGCGCCACTCCGCCGCCGCACCCAGCAGCGCCATCGCGACATGGCCGAGCACCAGCATCGCCCCCGCCGGCCCGTCTCGAAAAAGCCAGATGTCCTGGATCCGCTCCAACAGATGCGCGATCTCCGCCGCCGCGCAGGGCCGCGCCGGCCGGGGCGCCGCACCGCGCCGCTCATAGATCACGCCGTCATGCCGTCCGCCGGCATCGACCAGCGACCCATCCGGCATCGCCAGCACATCGCCGAGATGCGCCACCGGCCGCCCCGCCTCATCCGCCCAGATGCCGGGCTGACGAATCTCCACCACCTCGGGATCGAAGACGCCCATCACATGGCAGCGCCGTTGCAGCGCCTGCGCCGCACCACTCACCGAAACCCGCTTCCGGCCATCATCCCCCAGCGCGAAGAAATGCTTCTTCAGCCAGCGGTCATCGCCGCCGAACATCGCCAGCAGCTCCGGCTTGCCGAACAGATCGCGCGAGCGCAGCTCCCGGAACTGCCCCGAGGAATCGAGGAAGAAATACACCCCCTTGCCGTGCCCGATACAGGTGACGGGGCAGCCATCCCAATCGACGACGATCCGCCCGCCCTCGCCGCCGTCGCCGCCATCCTCCGGCGCGTCGTCAGCTTCCCGCGCGCGCTTGCGGCGTTCCTTCTTCGCGGCGCGCTCCATCTCCCCGAAGGGCACGATTTTTTCGGAGGAGGTCATGCCGCGACGAACAGCTTTGGCATCGCCACAGGCACCTCCAGCAGTTTCTTCATCGCCCGCGCCGAGGCCAGGTCCGGCGCCGTCACCGCCGCCGCCCCGCGCAGATAGGCCGCGCGCGCCGCATCATCGCCCAGCGGCAGCACCGCGACCCGCCCACCGAACAGCACATCCGCCACGCTGGCGGCGACGCGCAGCGGCGCGGATTCGGTCGCCCGCATCGCCACCTCCCCATGCGGATCGCCGAGCGCGGAGGCCATGCCCGTCAAGGCACGGGGCGGCCTGGAAAGGCGGAAATCGCAGGCCAGCAGGTCCACAACCTCCGCCCCCGACAGCAGGCAGCAAAGGTCGATCTCTTCGTGATCGCGTGGGAGCCCGCTGACTGGGTCGGCAAACTCGGCGGGGTAGGCGATCCCGAAGCCGTCGTCGCCGACCACCATCCAGCGATCAGGAATGCCCGCCCGGACCGCAACGATAGGCCGCACATTTC
Organism: Falsiroseomonas oleicola; assembly: GCF_019029495.1. Lineage (GTDB taxonomy): Bacteria > Pseudomonadota > Alphaproteobacteria > Acetobacterales > Acetobacteraceae > Falsiroseomonas > Falsiroseomonas oleicola. Next base: position 613,683 of record NZ_JAERQM010000002.1, on the reverse strand, counting down.
GCGCCTCCGCCGCGCCTGCGGGCAGCACCTCGAAATGATACGCACCGACCGCCCGAACAGGCGCCAACGCAAGCACATCCCGGAACCGCCACCACGTCGGACCAAGCCGATCACGCAGCCAGGGCGCGGAGCCGCGCTGCCAATGCCGAAACACGCCCTCCGGATCGCCGATCATCGCGCCAGCACCTCGCCGCCGATCGCCAAGGCCTCAGTCTTGCCAAGGGCTGTCGCTTTCAGGAAGGTGACGGTGCGCGACGGCGACTGGCCGGAAACCACAACCCGCGCGACGGAACCCAGCAGGTCCCACATCCGATCCGCGCCGCCCGCCACATCGCCCGCGCGAAACTGCGCCAGCGCCGGCGCAAACCCCTTGTCCCGCCGCGCCGCGAATTCCAGCAGCACCTCCGCACCCCAGAGGTTCCCGCCGCCTTCCAGTTGCAGCAGCACCGCCGCCGCGTCGTAGCGCGCTTCGGCTTCGAGATCGGCCGCTGTCACGGCCGCGCCACCTTCCCGAACCCCGGAAAGCTCGCCAGCTTCGGCCCCGCCAGCACCGCCCTTGCCTCCATCGCCGCGGCGATCAGCGCATCCAGCGGCCCGCCGATCCCGGCGCGCTCCGCATCCGTCAGCGCCCCATCCGCCGCCGCCTCCAGCTGCAACGCGGCGGCCTCCGCGCAGGCGCGCACCGTCTCCGCCATCGCGCGGGACAGGCACTCGCCGCCCGTCGGCACCGGCACCGCCACATACCCCACCTGCCGCGCCATCAACCCCACGATCAGCGGCCGATGCCCGACCTGCACCGCCGCCCGATCCAGCCGCACCGCGTCATCGATCCGCAGAAACGCGGAGGCATGCACATTGGTGAACCCGTGCAGATGCCCCCGGCCGTGCCCGGCGACCCCCTCCGCCACATCCCAGCCGCCGAGATTGTCGATGGTCTGGCGCACCACCACCTTCAGCCCGGACTTTTCCCAGTCCGCCAGCGAGTCACCCGGCATCGCGATCACTCCCCCGAACATTGTTTGGATGCGTCATCTGTGTTGACGCGCTTGGATGCGCGCCATGCGCAATCCCGGCTATCGTGGCGCCCCCGCAATGGAGGACTGCCCCATGGAACTCATGACCCTGGCCATCGGCCTCGGCACCGTCGCCATCCTGTTTTTCGGAATCCGCGCCCTGTTCAACAGCGGCGGCGACAACCCGGACATCACCGGCCTGACCACGCTCGCCCGCATCACCCAGACCATCGCCGCACTGACGATCCTCGGCGCGATCGTCATCCGCCTGTGGTGGCACCCGGCCTTGCACGACCTGGCCTATGCCGGCGGCTTTGCCGGGCTGCTGATTCTGCTGCTGGCCACCGCCGCCGCCCGCTTCGACGCGGCGGCCGGCGCGCTGCAACGCGAAACGGCGGCGGCCACCGCCCATCTGGCGAAGCTGGCGGCGCTGGCAGAGGCGGAGGAGATGCGCCGCGAAATGGCCCCCATCGCCGCCCGCCTGCGCGAGAAACACGCGCCCGAGATCGCCGACGCGGCGGTCGCCGAGATGATCCGCACCCGCCAGCAGGGGCACCAGCTGGCGGAGGCCGACGCGGTCAGCCGCGCCGAGTCCAATGCCCGCTACTACGCCAGCCGGCGGCAGGGATGACCGGCGATGCAGGACTTTGCCACATGGATTGGCCGCCTCGCCGCCGCTGGCGCCGCGGTGCTGGCCATCGTCTGGTTGCTGGAGGCACGGCCGCCCGGCCCGCAGCAGCCCACCGCCGCCGAGGCCGAGATGCAATGGCGATGCACCGTCGACCGCCTCAACCCGCCACCCCGAGGCAGCCAGGCCGCCCTCGAAGCCGCCCGGCGCTTTTGCCCCGAGGTTCGGCCGCCGCGCACCGGCTGGGACACGGACCTCGCCATGCGCGGCCTGCTGGCGGCGCTCGCGGCGGTCTGCATCCTGCTGCTGAGCGCGATGGCTGGGCGGCGGCATGATTAGGCGACCCTCGCCTGGTCCATTCCGGGCCGGGCGAGCAACTGCCGAAGGGCGTCCGCATTCGGCGGCGCCCAGCCAATCTCTCGCTCCAATGCGATCCGCCAGAGGGCCAAATGATGCTCGGCGGGAATCGCCCCCCGCGTGCGCCACATCGCCACGCGCCCCCGGGCAAGCCCCAGCAGCCTCGCGCAAGTCGTCGCGCCACCGAGGGCGTCAATGAGGTCTGCATCGGTCATGGCCCGCATCATACGTCACATAGCGTGACATTCGTCAATCACCATCCCGAGTCAAAGCGGGTCGTGCTGCGCTGCGGCACCAGCGTCACAACCTGTGGCATGCCGAAAACGACAACGCGCCCCGCCGGCGCCACCGAGCAACTGCGCCAGGCAGGCCTACGCCTTGCGGCGGCGCGGGAGGCAATGCGCCTCAGCCAGGACCAACTCGCCAAGCAGATAGGCGCCAGCCGAACCGCATTGGCCAACTGGGAAGGCGGCACGCGCAAGCCGGATGTGCTGGCCCTCGCGCGCGCCCAAGAGATCGGCATCCCGATGGAATGGGTCATGCTCGGCAACCGCCGACACATAGAATTCGGCATTATGAATGACTTAGAAGAAGCATGCGCCCGCATGGGCGCCGTCATGGACGGCCCGGTCGCGAGCTGGCCTATGGCGGCGGAGCGGCGCCAGGCCGTCGATCCGCGGGCACCCTCCGCCGCCGCCGCGCCGCGCCGGAACGATACCGCCTTGCACGAGACACCGAAGCCGCCGGCCGGGATGAAGGAACACCAAACCGCCGCACCGCGGCCAGGCCGGAAACGCGGGCGCCCACCCGGCTCCGGAAGGTCAGGCAAGAAGACGCCAAAGAATGACCCGCCAAAGCGACATCCGGCCGCCTAGGCGAATCTTCTTACGTCACTGCGCGTGACATTTCATATTGCACCCCGTCACGTTGCGTGACATTTTTGCCCCCGTCCCCAGACGGAGGCGTCCATGCCCACCCGCACACCCCCACCCGGCACGCAGCTCGTGGCCGGCGCCGGCCTTGCCCGCCCCGCCTTCTGGCCCAGCCCGGCGGGCGAGGGCCGCGAATGGCGCTACGGCAGCAATGCCGGCTCCGCGCACCTCGCGCCCCACCTCACCATCCCGCCACTGCCCCGCGCCACGGCCCAGGCCCTGGCCGCCCCGCGCCAGCCCGGTATCCCGGCGGATGTGGTGCAGCAGATGCTGGAGGCCCTGCGCTCCTTCGACCTGCTGCTGACCACCCAATGCCCGGCGGGTCCTGACAGCGCCCTGGCCCGCGCCCAGGACATCGGCCCCCAAACCCTCGCCACCTGGCGCGCCGCCCGCGCCGCGATCGCGGTTGGGGAGGCCGCGCTGTGATGTCAGAACGCACCCCGCCCGTGGCGCCCGCCTGGCCGCCCCACATCCTCGAAGCCGCCGCCCTGGCGCTGATGACGCCGATGGCGCGCGAGCATGCGGACACCTTCCACGGCGGCAGGCCCGGCCCCGGCCACATCGCCGACGTGCGGCGCGTGCTGGAAGCCGTCGCCCCGCACCTCCCGGCCGCGCGCCAGCCCGGCTTCGACCTTAGGGCATTCGGCGTCGAAAACCGCACGCGCTGCGAGGCGCCGAACGGCTTTGGCCACCGGCTCCACGACTGGTCCCTGTCGGACTGGATGACCGCGACCCTCGGCGAACTCGGCGAGGCCGCGAACATCGCCAAGAAGCTGAACCGGGTGCGCGACGGCCTCGGCCGATTCAACGCGGAAACCGAAGACGCGCTTTGCACCAAGATGGCCGACGAAATCGCCGACTGCGCCATCTATCTCGACCTGATGGCGCAGGCCGCCGGCATCGACCTGGCCACGGCGATCCGCCGCAAGTTCGACCGCACTTCCGCCAAGATCGGCTACGTGGCGGCGCCTGGGGCGCCGGCGCCATGACCCGCTTCACCTTTGCCCCTCCGCCGGAATGCCTCGATTGGAACTGGCAACTGGAGGAGAGCATCCAGGCTGACCTGGATCGCACCACCACGCCCCTCCAGGTCAGCCAGCACCGCTACGCGGCCGGCGTGGCCTACGCCCGCACCGTCGCCATCCAGCTCTGCACCGCCGAACAGGCGGATCAGACCCTGGCCCGCATCGGCCAGATGGCCGCCGAGGCCCTGACCCGCATCGCCGCTTTGCCGGCCGGAGTAACCAGCCATGCCCGACCTCACCCGCACCCTGGCCCGGCTGACCATGCTGCTGCACCACCTGCCGCAGGTCCCACCGCCCTACCATGCCGACGCCCTGCTGATCTCGGCGGAGGCGATCGAGCAATTGGCGGCAGCCCTGCCGCCGGAACATCGCCCGTCCCGCGCCTGGGGCCAGACGCTGGCGCAGCAGCTTCGGCAGGTGGCGGAGACCTGCCAGCGCCTCGCGCCACAGGTGGCCGATGCCCCCTATCCCGCCCAGGCCACCGCCCGCCTGCTGGCCCGCGACCTGCCCGCACCGCGCGGGATCTGGCCCTCGCCGCGCTGATCCTGCTGGGCGCGGCAGCCATCGAGGTCGCGCTCGGCGTAGGCATCATCGTCCAAGGCATGACGCCATGACCCCCGCCACCCACCGGCTGGCCACCCTCCGCCGCCTGTATGACGGCGCGCCCGACGCCGCCCGCCACTACCTCGGCGCCGCGCTGATCGGCGCCGAGCTGATCGCGGAGACCCTGCCCGCCGATCCCGCGCCCTCGCTCGCGACGATGCGCGCCCTTTTTGTCGCCAGCGCCCCGCCGCCGCCCGCCCCGGCGGCCCTCGGCCCGACGGACATGCACGACGCCACCTGCGTCGTCCTGCCGGCCGAGGCAGGGCCATCGGCCGCGAGCATCCTGGCCAACGCCCTCAACATCACCGGCGCTCAGATGGCCGCCGACCTGGCCGCCGCCGACCACACCACCCTGCCCTCCGCCCCGCCGGCCGCCCCGGCCCCGGCGGCGGAGAGCCCGCCGCCCGAGGCGGAAACCGCCCACGCCGCTTGCACGGCCGAGGGCGGAATCGGGCAGAGCCCGCCCGCCGAACCCTCCCCCCACGGCCGGGGCGCAGCGGGTGGAAGCCCCGCCGGCCGGGGCAGTGCCCCCCCCAAGCCGCGGCCTGCGCCAATGGATAGCCCGCGCCGCACCGGCACCACCTGGACCGAGGCGCGCCGCGCCATCCTGACGGCGCGCTACCCGGCCGGCGACCCCATCCAGGACATCACGGCCGCCATCAATGCGGAGCCCGGCCCGACCGTCACCGCGAAGCGGGCCGGCATCCAGGCGGCCAAGATGGGGCTGCGCCGCCCCGCGACGCCGCCGCCCGCGCGCGCCAGGCCGGAACCGGTCAGCAAGGCGCCCGGCACCGCCAGGCCCAGCCCTGCCCCGAAGCCGCCGAAGGCCGAGGCCCCGCCGCCGGCCATCCTGCCGAAGGACGTCGCGGAGGCGCGGGAGATGATGCGGAATTCCAGTTGCGACCACGAAAAGCTCGCCCAGTGGTTTGGCTGGGCGCCGCCGGATGCCAAGCGGATCGCCGCCGAGCTGCTCGACGAAATCGCCAGCGCCGACCGCGACAAGGCGCCTGCCGCCGCGCCGCCAGCGCGCCCCGAGCACGGCCGCCATGGCACCGGGCGACGCGCCGACCTGCCGGCCGAGCACCCGGACAAGGCGGAGGCCCGCGCGATGTTCGCGGGCGGCGGCACCGCCCGCGACATTGCCGCGGACTTCGGCATCCCGCTGGCCACCGTCAGCACCTGGATCGCCGAGTGGCGCCTGTTGGCGCGCACGGCAGGTGCCGCATGACCCGCGCCCGCCCCGCCGCCCAGCAGCCCGATTGGCTGACGCCGGAGCGCGCGGCGCTGCTGCGCACCCTCTGGCCCGCCAAGGACCTGACCGTGCCCGAAATCCGCCAGCGCCTGTCCGCCCTGCCCGGCCCGGATGTTCCGGCACCCGACGCGCTCCGCTGGCAGGCCGCGCGCCGCCTCCGCCTGCCCAACCGGCGCCATCGCCCGCGCGGCCCGCGCGCCGCCAAGGACCTGCCGCAGGACCCGGCGCTGGACGGCCTGTGGCCGCAGGATATCGCGGAGGCGCGCGTTCTGCTGCGCAGGCCCAGCACCGACGCCAGCTACCTCGCCGAGTATTTCGGCTGGCCGCCGGATCGCGCCGTGACCGTCGCCGCCATCCTACGCGACGACCTCGCCAGCGCCGACCGCGACAAGGCGCGCGCCTGATGTTCGCGCCCACCCGCCCCTGCACCACCTGCCGCTGGCCCCATTGCGGGTGGTTCGCCCGCGTTTTCCACGCCCGGAGCAGCGCCCGATGCAATCATCCCTCTTCGCGCCCGCCACACCCCACCGCGCCGACCGCCGAGCCCACGCCGCCCCCGAGGCGCGGTTGCTGGATCCAGCGCCCGCCCGCCACGCCCAGCGGCCCGAGCGGCCAGCTTCACCAGCCGTGACCGCGCTGGCCCTGACGGGTGACGAGCGCCTGGCCCTGGCCAGCATCGCCGCGCTGCTGTCCTGCCGCATGCCGGCGGAGGCGCTGGCCCTGCTGCGCGGCCGGGCGCAGCGCGTCGGCCAGGCCATCGCCGCGGCGATCGAGGCCGGCACCAACCACCTGGCCGCCAGCCGCATGGCCCGCGACCTGCTGGCCGAGGCGGCCCCACGCCGATGACCCCGCGCCGCCCCTGGCCGCCCGAGCCCGCCGAGTTGCTGCCACCCTTCCCCATCCCCGGCCGTCGCCGCCTCGGCACCCCGACCATCCTGGTCGTGCTGCACGACGACGCCACGCGGCAGGACCGCATCGACACAGCCCGGGAGCTGCTGGCCGGCACCGGCCTGACCCTCGCACCGGAGAGCCCGACGCCATGACCGCCCGCCCCAACAGCGGCCTCGCCCTCACCATCCCCCTCGCCTCCATCGTGGTGCCGGAGGATGGGCTGCGCCGGGTGCGCGCGACGGCGCAGCAGGACGCCAACCTGCTGTCCACCGTCCAGGCGCTCGGCCTGCTGGTGCCCATCATCGTGCGCCCGCATCCCGCCGACGCCGCGCTGTGGCTGCTGGTCGACGGGCGCCGCCGCCTTGCCGCCGCCAAGGCCGCCGAGCTGGAGACCATCGCCGCCGTCGAGCGCGCCGACCTGACGGATGCCGACGCCACCGCGATCGAGGCCGCCGCGAACATCCAGCGCGCCGCCCTCGCGCCCGTCGACCAGTGGCGCGCGATCCGGCAGTTGCAGGATCTCGGCTGGACGCTGGACATGGCCGCCGAGGCCCTGGGCCTGTCGCAACGCCTGGCCAGGCGCCTCGACAAACTGTCCCGGCTGCACCCCACCGTGCTGGCCGCCATCGAGGCGCATGGCATGCCGCACGCCGACTACCTGGCCATCATGGCCATGGCCCCGCTCGACGTGCAGGCCGCCGCCATGGCCAAGACGCCGGAGGGCCATGAGCCCGCCTGGCACTTCATCGCCCACGCCTGCAGCCAGCGGCGCATCTTCCGCGAGCGCGCGATCTTCGACACGGACCTCGCCGGCGTGGTGTTCGAGGAGGATCTGTTCGCCGAGCCCGGCACGCCCGCCCAATTCGCCACCACGGACATCGAGGGCTTCATGGAGGCGCAGCGCGCCGCCCTGGCCAAGCGCGTGGAGGATTCGCGCGGCCGGTTGCAGATTGCGACCGTCGACAAGCACGGCGACGCGAAGCTGCCCAAGGGCTGGCAGCACACCGGCGGCTGGACCTTCGGCGATGCGAAGATGCCACGGGGCATCACGGGTTTCGTGTGGGTCGACGCGAACGGCGATGTCCGGTCCGAGGCCGCCCGCGCCCCCGCCACCGAACGCCCCGCGACAAGGGTCAAGGCGCCCCTGCCCGCCGGCCACGACACACCGCCGGCCGAGGACACGCCGGAGCCCGACGCCGGGCGCGGCGATGACCATGATGATGATGATGATGCCGACGCCGGCGAGGCCGACGAACCGCCGCCGCCGCCCGCACCCAAGCCGCGCCTGACCGAGGCGGGCCGCCAACTGCTGGCGGAGCTGCGCACCGATGCCCTGCGCGCCGCGCTCCGCGACCGCCCGGCGCCCGCCACGCCCGCCCTCGCCCTGCTGCTGCTGGCCCTGTCCGCCCGCAACCTGACCGTCCACGGCGAGCGTGGCAACAAATACGGCCGCACGGATTTCGAGGATATCGCCGCCGCCACCTTCGCCGCCTTCGCCGAGCCCGACGCGCGCCGTCATCGCGAGATGCTCGACCACATCGCGCGGGAGGCCGTCGCCCGCATCCTGATCTGCGACCAGACCAAGGCTGGCAATGGCAGCGGCCCCGCCGCGGAATGGATCGGCATGCTGGTCGGCGCCGGCGCCGTGATGCCGCGCCTCGATCGCGCGGACCTGCTGGCCACCCTCTCCGCCGACACGCTGCGCGAGCTGGCCCAGGCCGCCGAGATCAAGCCCGGCAAGGTCGGCACCATGCGCGCCGCCCTGACCGGCAACACCCCGAACATGCACCTGGCCGAGACCGCCTTCGGCGCGCCCCTGCCGGAGCTGGAGCCCGAGCCCGCGCCCTGCGACCGCGCCGCCGGCGCCGACCGCTGCCATTGCGGCTGGAGGACCAGCGACGGCGACACGGCCGAGGACTGCGCGCTGGCCACCTGGCAGGCCCAGATGCGCCGGCTAGGCCTGGCCCGCGCGCCTGAGCCGCCGCCCGCGCCACCGCCCGAGGCCCCGCGCGCCTGCCCCTGGGATGGCGCCAGCCCCTGCCCCGCCCGCGCCGAGGATCACTGCCAGCACGCCTGCGACCGCCGCGCCGCCTACGACCGCTGGATCGTGGACGACGCCGCGCGCGCGACGCGCCAGCAGCACGAGGCCCAGCGCGCCGCCGACGCCACCGTGTTCGACGCGCCACGCGACCCGGTCACCTGCGGCTGGGACGGCGAGACGATCTGCCGGGATGAGGGCACGACCGTCTGCCACAAGCTGTGCGACCGCCACGCCAAATACGCCACCTGGGTGACCACTCCCATCGGCAAGGCCGCCCGTCGCCGCCTGGACAACGCGGAGGCCCGCAAGCGCATGCGCGAAGGCCGAAGGATCGCACCATGACCGCCCGCCGCAAGCCCGCCGCCGAGCCCGGTGGCGAAGTGCAACTGACCGCCGAAGATCTCCGCGCCGTGCTGGCCGCCGCCAACCAGGGCGCGGAGCGCAAGGCCACCGTGCCCATCCTCGCCAACGTGCTGATCGCCGCGACCGGCGGCCGGCTGACCGTGACCGGCACGGACATGGAGATCCACGTCACCGCCTCCACCGATGCCGACGGCGACCTGTCGCCGGCCACCGTCAATGCCGAGCGCCTGATGGGACTGGTGGCGTCGGCGGACTCGGCCGAGACGGCGACACTGACGATGGACTGCGATGGCGACGCGCTCATTCTGCGCATCGGCAGCCTCCGCGCGCGGCTGATGACCCTGCCGGTGGAGGACTTCCCGAGCGTCACCCGCAAGCGCGGCAAGGCCTGGGAGGTGGACGCCGCCGAGCTGCGCCGCCTGCTGACCCGGCCGGCGCATGCGATCTCCACGGAGACCGCCCGCTACTACCTCAACGGCATCTATCTGCACCTGCGGCAGGATGGCGCCACCCGAATCCTGGCAGGCAGCGCCACCGATGGGCACCGCCTGTTCGTGGCGCTGGCGGATGCCCGCGCCTCGGCAGCGGCGCCGGCGGACATGCCCGGCATGATCGTGCCCCGCGCCACCTGCGGCGCCCTGGCGGCGCTGCTGGAGGGCGAGGCGACCGGCGCCGCGGTGGAGGTGACCGCCACCGACAACCTGCTGTCGGTCGCCGGCCGGGACTGGCAGATGGACAGCAAGCTGATCGACGGCCAGTTCCCGGAATACGACCGGGTGATTCCCGCGCCGGGCGGCACCGTGCTGCATGTGCCCGCCCCGGGGACGCTCGCCAAGCACATCACCACGGTCAGCATCATGGGCGAGGGCAAGGCCAAGCCGGTGCGGCTCGGCGCGGCCGAGGACGGCCTGGGCGTGACCCTGCAAGGCGCCTCGCTGGATGCCGGCGAGGCGACGATCGACCTGTCGGACACCGTGGCGGTGTGGGAGGCGCCGGGCGGGCCGCCCCTTAGCATCCAGGCCCGCTACCTGCGCGACCTCTGCGCCGCCCTGCCGAACGGATTCCGCGCGCAGATCAAGGCGAGCGACACGCCGGCGCTGATCCAGGAGGATGACGCGATCGCGGTCCTCATGCCGATGAGGGTGTGATGGGCCAGGACAGCAAGATCGAATGGACCGACCACACCTTCAACCCGTGGTCCGGGTGCCTCCGCGTCAGTCCAGGCTGCGACAACTGCCGGCGGCAGGGGTGGTGCCCGTGACGCCGGCCGCCAACCCCATCCGCGGTGACCAAGCCGACAGGCGTAGCTGCGCCACCTGTCGGTACTGGGGCACTGCGCCCGCGACCAACGTGCCCGCGTCGCTGGTGAAATGGATGCCGGGAGACCCTTCCGCTTACCGTTGGTGCCATCAGGACACCACGCCAGAGCATATCGCAGCCGGAGACGCCACGGTCAGCACAGCCGCAGGGCTCTGCGATGGATATGAGGCAGCCGATGCCTAACCCTAGCCCCATCCACGGCGACGCCCGCGCCGCCCGCGTGATCCAGCAGGCCAGGGAGCTGCGTGCCGCATCCGAGCCTCTGGCCCGCGCCTTCCTGGCCGGCCTCCGCGCCGCCGAGCAGGCCTGCCGCGACCGTGCCGACACGCATTACGAGGCCAGCGATCGCGCAGCCGGCACCACCCGTGCCGCCGAGAATCAGCGCGCCGCCGAGGCCATCGCCTGCGCCGAGCGGCTGCTGGACCTCTCCATCACCGCCGCCCGCGCCACCGGCCAGCCCCTGGCCGGCAAGCGCAGCATCCGGACGCTGCTGGCGCGGCTGACGGGGGCCAAATGACCGCTCGCGCCACACCTGGCGCCGGCCGCAGGGCCGCGCTGCCGCCGGGTATGGAGCCCCGCTATCTGTCGCGCGAGGAGGCGGCGGCCTATCTCGGCGTCTCGCTCGACACCTTCCTGGGCGAGGTCGCCCGGGGGGAATGGCCGCCGCCCCGGCTTCGCGGCGCCGAGGGCCAGCGGTTGACATGGGACCGCCGGGCGCTGGACGCTGCGGCCGACCAGGCCTCCGGCCTCTGCCCATCGCCCCCCGAGGTCGCGGCCGCGATGCGGGCGGGCGCGGAGGCGGCAGCCATTGCGGGAGCGCAGAATGCCCAGGCCGGTAAGCAGCGGGCTCAACGCCGTCAGGCGTAAGCTGGCGGACGGAACCACCACGACCGACTTCTACCACCGCCGATCCGGCGCCCTGCTGGGCCGGGAGCGGGACGGCATGACGCGCGACCAGGCCGTGGCCCTGTCCACCGCCCGCGAAGCGCCAGAGGCTCCGCGCCGCCCGCCGACCGGCAGCTTCGGGGAACTGGCCGCGCTGTACCTGGGCAGCACCGGCTACGGCAAAAAGGCGCCGAGGACCAAGGCGGAATATGCCGACCATATCGAGATCCTGCGCGAGGCCTGGGAAGCTGTGCCCCTGGCCGGCATTACCCGGAAGGCCGTGGCGGTGTTCCACGCCGGCTACCGGGATCGCCCCTTCCGCGGCAACGCCATCCTCCGCACCCTCCGCCTGGTGCTGAACTACGGGAAGGATGAGCTGCAACTGCCGGAACTGGCGCAGAACCCGGTGGAGGGGTTCGAGATGTTCGACACACGCCCTCGCGACCAGGTCTGGCCGCAGCATCACATTGATGCCGTGCTGCAGATCGCCAGCGAGCTGGACATGCCTCGGGTACGCAAGGCGATGGCGCTGCTGCTGTACAGCGTGCAACGGCTCTCGGATGTGCTGGCCATGGGCACGCCGATGGTCTGGGTTGGGGAGGGGCGCACCTGGATCCGGCTGCGCCAGGCCAAGACGGGCGCGCTGCTGGACGTGCCGTGCCATGCCGTCCTGGCCGAGGAGATGCTGCGGCCGGAACCTGCGCCGCCGCGAATCCGGAAGGGCACCTCAGCATCCACGCTGCTGCTGCCCAGCCCCACCGGCCTGCCCTGGAGCCGTCGGAATTTCTCGCGAACCTGGGACCGGGTGATTGATCGGGTGAACCTGCGCCTGGCGCGGCAGGCGATGCGCGCCCGCGGCGGCCTGCCCCGCAACCGTGACGGCCGCGCCAAGGCCAAGGCCATCATCCGCGCCGGGCTGATTCTGGATCTGCAACGCCGAGACCTGCGGCGGACCGGGGTAGTGCAGATGGCACTGGCCGGCGCCACCGTGCCGCAGATCGCCGCCATCGCCGGCTGGAAGATCGACTACACGCAGGCGATCATCGACACCTACCTGCCCCGCCGGCGTGACGTGGCCGCCCTGGCGATGGATGCGTGGGAGGCGGCGCCCGGCCCAAGCGTTATCCCCATGGCGCCGCGCCGCCGATAGCTGTTGCACAACGCCTCAGACGTTCTGCAACCATTGTGCAACAGGCTGACAGCCGGCCGTCGCTAAGGGATTGGAAAACCTGGCGGACCCGAAGAGATTCGAACTCCTAACCCCCAGATCCGTAGTCTGGTGCTCTATCCAATTGAGCTACGGGTCCCGCGCAGGTGCCGGTAAATAGCGGGGGAGCCGGGGGGACGCAACCCCGCGGAGACAGATTCCAGGGCAAAAAAAATCCGCCGGCGCGATCGCGTCCGGCGGATTTGTTGCTTGCGATTCAAGTGCTTCTGAGGTCAGGCGGAGAGCTTCTCCAGCTCCCGCAGCACCGCCTCGCCCATCACCGTGGTGCCGACGCGGGCCATGCCCGGGGCCATGATGTCGGCGGTGCGCAGGCCGCCGGCCAGCACCTTCTCGACCGACTTCTCGATCAGCGTCGCATCCTCATCCATGTCGAAGGACAGGCGCAGCAGCATGGCGAAGGACAGGATCTGCGCGCAGGGATTGGCGATGCCCTTGCCGGCGATATCCGGCGCGCTGCCATGGATCGGCTCGTACAGCGCATGGCGGCGGCCATCGGCCTGCACGGCGCCGATGGTGGCGGAGGGCAACATGCCGAGCGAGCCCGTCAGCGCCGCCGCGAGGTCCGACAGCACGTCGCCGAACAGGTTGCCGCCGAGCACCACGTCGAACTGCTTCGGCCGGCTGGCCAGCTGCATGGCGCAGTTGTCGGCATACATGTGCTCCAGCTCGACGTCGGGGTATTCGGCCTTGCCGACCTCACCCACCACGGCGCGCCACAAGCGGCCGGACTGCATGACATTCGCCTTCTCGACGCTCGTCACCTTGTTGCGGCGCTTGCGCGCCAGGTCGAAGGCCACGCGGGCAACGCGGGAAATCTCGTCCTCGGAATAGACCTCGGTGTCGATGCCGACGCGCTTGCCCTGCTCATTCACATGGATGCCGCGCGGCTCGCCGAAATAGATGCCGCCGGTCGTCTCGCGCACGATCATGATGTCGAGGCCGCGGACGAGATCGGCCCGCAGGGCGGAAGCCTCCACCAGCGGGGCCAGCACCACGGCCGGGCGCAGATTGGCGAAGAGCTGCAGATCCTTGCGCAGCCGCAAAATGCCGAGTTCCGGCCGCTGGTCGAAGGGCAGGCTGTCCCATTTCGGGCCGCCGACGGAGCCGAACAGCACCGCATCGGCGGCGCTGGCCGCGGCCACCGTCTCATCCGGGCAGGGAGAGCCGGTAGCGTCCAGCGCGGCGCCGCCGACCAGGCCCTCATTGATGTCGAAGGTCACGCTGCGACGGCGGTCCATCCAGTCGATGATGCGGCGCACTTCGCGCATCACTTCCGGCCCGATGCCGTCGCCGGGCAGGATGAGGAGCTTTTTGTTGGCGGGCATCTTGGCGTTCATCCTGGTCAGGGGAGTCGGAAAGACCCTGCCCGACCGCCCAGGCGCCGCCAGAGCCGGTCAGGCAGGTCCTTGGTCTCAGGCCTCGGCATACAGCCAGGGCTGGGCGGCGCGCTGCTTCGCCTCGAAGCTGTCGATCGCCGGGGCGTGCTGAAGCGTCTGGCCGATATCGTCCAGGCCGTTCAGCAGCAGGTGGCGGCGGAAGGGGTCGATCTGGAAGGGAATTTCCTCGCCGTTGGGGCGCACCACCACCTGGCGTTCCAGATCCACCGTCAGGCGCGCATTGCCGCCCATCCGCGCATCTTCCATCAACTGCTCGCAGACCGCGCGCGGCAGGGCCACCGGCAGCACGCCGTTCTTGAAGCTGTTGGAATGGAAGATATCGGCGAAATCCGGCGCGATGACGCAGCGGATGCCGAAATCCAGCAGCGCCCAGGGCGCATGTTCGCGGGAGGAGCCGCAGCCGAAATTGTCGAAGGCGATCAGGATTTCCGCGTGGCGATACGGCTCCTGGTTCAGGACGAAGTCGGGATTCTCCGACCCGTCCTCCCGGTAGCGCATATTGGCGAAGAGGCTCTTGCCCAGGCCGGTGCGGGCGATGGTCTTCAGGAAGCGCGCCGGGATGATCTTGTCGGTGTCGATATTGGCGGCCGGCATCGGCGCGGCCACGCCGGTGAGTGTGGTGAAAGCCCGCATCTCACACGCCCTCCTTGATCTCGACCTTGCGGATATCGACCAGATGGCCGTGCACCGCCGCCGCCGCGGCCATGGCCGGGGAGACGAGATGCGTGCGGCCGCCCGGGCCCTGGCGGCCCTCGAAATTGCGGTTCGAGGTGCTGGCGCTGCGCTGGCCCGGGGTCAGCTTGTCCGGATTCATGCCGAGGCACATGGAGCAGCCGGCCTCCCGCCATTCGAAGCCGGCCGTCTTCAGGATGACGTCCAGCCCCTCATCCTCCGCCTGCTTCTTCACCAGGCCGGAGCCGGGGACGACCAGGGCGCGCACGCCCTCCGCCACCTTGCGGCCACGGGCCACGGCGGCTGCGGCGCGGATGTCCTCGATGCGGGAATTGGTGCAGGAGCCGATGAAGGCGACGTCGATCTTCAGCCCTTCCAGCTTCTGGCCGGGCTGAAGGTCCATGTACTGCAGCATCCGCGCCATCTGCGCGCGGCGGTCCTCATCCTCGACCAAGGCCGGGTCGGGCACTTCGCCGGTGATCGGCAGCACGGCCTCGGGGTTCGTGCCCCAGGTGACCTGCGGCGCGATCTCGGCGGCGTCGAGCACCACTTCCTTGTCGAAATGCGCACCCTCATCGGTCGGCAAAGTGGACCACCAGGCGACGGCGCGGTCGAAGGCCTCGCCCTTTGGTGCGAAGGGGCGGCCCTTCACATAGTCGAAGGTGGTCTGGTCCGGTGCCACCATGCCGGCGCGGGCGCCGGCCTCGATGGTCATGTTGCAGAGCGTCATGCGCCCGGCCATGTCGAGGGCACGGATCGCCTCGCCGGCATATTCGATGACATGGCCGGTGCCGCCGCCGGTGCCGATCTTGCCGATGATGGCCAGCACGATGTCCTTGGCGGTGCAGCCCGGCGTCAGCGTGCCGTTCACCGTGACCCGCATGTTCTTCGCCGGCTTCTGGAGCAGCGTCTGGGTGGCCATCACATGCTCCACCTCCGACGTGCCGATGCCGAAGGCGAGCGCGCCGAGCGCGCCATGAGTCGAGGTGTGGCTGTCACCGCAGACCAGCGTCATGCCCGGCAGGGACAGGCCCAGCTCCGGGCCGATCACATGCACGATGCCCTGGCGGATATCGGTCAGCGGGATATAGGGCACGCCGAATTCGACGACGTTCCGCTCCAGCGTCTCGACCTGCTGGCGGCTTTCCGGATCCTCGATGCGGCCGTAGCGGCTGCTGTCGGTGGCGATGTTGTGGTCGACCACCGCAATGGTGGCATCCGGCCGGCGCAGCTTGCGGCCGGCGAGGCGAAGGCCTTCGAAGGCCTGGGGGCTGGTGACTTCGTGGGTGAGGTGCTTGTCGATGTAGAGGACCGCGGTGCCATCCGGCAGCGTATCCACCACATGGGCGTCCCAGATCTTGTCGAACAGCGTGCGTGGCTTGGCCATCGCTTTCCCCTTTGCCTTCTCGCCCCCCAGCCCAAAGGCCCCGCCATCATTGGCGGGGCCGATGCCGGATCAGGCTGCCGCGGTTTCGCGCTTGTCGCGCGCCCGCTCCTCGATGCGCGCGGACTTGCCGGTCCGGCCACGCAGGTAATACAGCTTGGCGCGCCGCACCTTGCCGCGGCGGACCACGATGATCTCCGCCACATTCGGCGAATAGAGCGGGAAGATGCGCTCCACGCCCTCGCCATAGGACAGCTTGCGCACGGTGAAGTTGCTGTTCAGGCCGCGGTTGCTGCGGGCGATGCAGACGCCTTCATAGGCCTGGATACGCGTGCGCTCGCCTTCCACGACCTTCACCATGACGCGGACGGTATCGCCCGCATCGAAGGCCGGGGTCGCCCGGTTGGCGGAGAGGCGCGCCTGCTGGGCGGCCTCGAACTGCTGGAGCAGGTTCATCGGTGGTTCCTTCCAATCATTGCATCTAGGCGGCGGCCGGGTGGCCGTCCAGCCGCCCCGCCTTGGCCGTGTTCTGTTGTTCCGCCATGCGGCGGGAGAATTGGTCCCAGAGGTCCGGCCGCCGCGCGCGGGTCGCGGCCTCCGCCTCGGCGCGGCGCCAGCGTGCGACCTCGGCATGGTGGCCGGAGAGCAGCACGTCCGGCACGCGCCGGCCCTGCCATTCGGCAGGGCGGGTATAATGCGGGTATTCCAGCAGGCCCTCGGCGCCGTGGCTTTCCTCCGCCGCGCTGGCCGCCCCGCCCATCACCCCCGGCAGCAGCCGGATGCAGGCATCGAGCAGCAGCAGCGCCGCGGGTTCGCCGCCGGACAGCACGAAGTCCCCGGCGGAGACCTCGACCATGTTCCGGGCCTCGATCACCCGCTGGTCGACGCCTTCGTAGCGACCACACAGCACCACCACGCCGGGACCGGCCGACAGGTCACGAACCAGCGCCTGGTCCAGCAGCCGCCCGCGGGGCGTCAGATAGACCAGCGGCGCGTCGGGATTGGCCGCCGTCGCCGCTTCGCAGGCCGCGTCCAGCACATCCGGCCGCATCACCATGCCGGCGCCGCCACCGAAGGGGGTGTCGTCCACCGTGCGGTGCCTGTCCGTGGCGAAGCCGCGGATATCCATCGCCTCCAGCGCCCAGCGCCCCTCCCGCAACGCCTTGCCCGCGAGGGACAGACCGAGCGGGCCGGGGAACATCTCCGGGAAAAGGGTCAGGATGGTGGCCCGCCAGCTCACGCCGCGTCCTCCCCGGCTTGCGGGGCGACGATCACCTCGGCCGGCGGTGCGACCACCACCCGGCCCGCGGCGATATCCACCACCGGCACCACCTTCTTCGTGAAAGGCAGCAGCACTTCCCCGGCCGGGCCATCGATCACCAGGAAGGCCCCGGCGCCGTGATCCTCCACCGCGCGGATGGTGCCCAGCGTGGCGCCGTCCTCGGTCAGTGCGGGCAGCCCCTCCAGGTCACAGAGGAAGAACTCCTCCGGATCCTCAGGCGGCGGCAGGCGGTCGCGTTCGGCATAGAGCTTGATGCCGGTCAGCTTCGCGGCCTGGTCGCGATCCGCCACTCCCTCGATACGGGCGAGCCCGTCCGGCAGGGCGGTCAGCGCGATGCGGCGCGTGCCTTCGGCATCGGTCAGGGGACCGTAATTGGCGATGGCCATCGGGTCGGCGGTGAAGGCGCGCAGGCGCAGCAGGCCGCGCACGCCATGCGGCCGCCCGATCTCCCCCACCAGCACCCGTTTCACCCGCGCCACGGCCTAAGGCCCCCTGTCCTGCCTCAGCCCGCCGCGGCGGCGTTGGCGGCGGCGCGTTCCTGCGCCTTCTTCTTCGGCAGCGACTGCTTCGGCTGCTCGGCGAAGACCGGCATCGGCGCGAGGCCGGCATGGCCGAGGAACTTGGCGACGCGATCGGTCGGCAGCGCGCCGACCGACTTCCAATGCGCGATGCGCTCGGCGAACAGACGCACCCGCTCCGGATGGTCGGAGGGCAGCATCGGGTTGTAGCTGCCCAGCTTCTCGATGAAGCGGCCGTCGCGCGGGCTGCGGCTGTCCGCCACCACGATGTGGTAGTAGGGGCGCTTCTTGGCGCCGGCGCGCGCGAGGCGGATCTTGAGGCCCATGAGGGTTACCTTCTCCTGATCTTCAAAACGGTCGTTTGTTACCAAGGCCGGGCATCAGCGAGGCGAGACCGCCGCGCATCATCCCCTTCTGGCCCATCTTGTTCATCCGCTTCATCATGTCCGACATGTCGTCGAACTGCTTCAGCAGGCGATTCACTTCCTGCACCGTGGTGCCGGAGCCGGCGGCGATGCGCTTCTTCCGCGATGCCTTGATGAGATCCGGCTTGCGCCGTTCCTTCATCGTCATCGAGGAGATGATCGCCGACTGGCGCTTCAACATGGACTGGTCAAGATTGGCGTTCTCGATCTGCGCCTTCATCTTGCCGATGCCGGGCAGCATGCCGAGGATGCCGGAGAGCGAGCCCATCTTGCCGATCTGCTTGATCTGCTGGGCATAGTCCTCGAGGTCGAAAGACCCCTTCTGCATCTTCTTGGCGAGCTTTTCCGCCTCGGCCTGGTCGATGGTCTCCGCCGCACGCTCGACGAGGGAGACGATGTCGCCCATGCCGAGGATGCGGTTGGCGATGCGGTCGGGATGGAAGTCTTCCAGCGCATCCAGCTTCTCGCCGGCACCCAGCAGCTTGATCGGCGCGCCGGTGACGGCCCGCATGGACAGTGCCGCGCCACCGCGCGCATCGCCATCGACGCGCGTCATGACGATGCCGGTGACGCCGACCTGTTCGTTGAAGGCGCGCGCCGTCTGCACCGCGTCCTGGCCGGTCATGGCATCGACCACCAGCAGCGTCTCATGCGGTTTTGCGAATGCCTTCACCGCGGCCACTTCGGCCATCAACTCGGCGTCGATGGAAAGGCGGCCCGCCGTGTCGAGGATGACCACGTCGAACAACTCGCGCCGCGCCACGTCCATGGCACGCGCCGCGATCTCCAGCGGCCGCTGGCCCATGACGATCGGCAGGCAGGTGACCTCGGCGCGATCCGCCAATTGCTGCAACTGCAACTGCGCCGCCGGGCGATGCACGTCGAGCGAGGCCAGCAGGACCTTCTTGCGATCCCGCACCCGCAGCCGCAGCGCGATCTTGCCGGAGGTCGTGGTCTTGCCGGAGCCCTGGAGGCCGACCATCAGGATCGGCAACGGGGACGGCGCATTCAGGTCGATGCCGCGCTTGCCGTCATCGCCTTCGCCACCACCCAGCGCCTCAACCAGCGCGTCGTTGACGATCTTGATGACCTGTTGGGCAGGGGAGACGCTGCGGATGACTTCCTGGCCCACGGCGCGGTCGCGCACGCGGTTCACCAGGTCCTTCACCACCGGCAGGGCGACGTCGGCTTCCAGCAGCGCGATGCGGACTTCCCGCAGCGCCTCCTGGACATCGGCATCCGACAGCGCGCCACGACGGCGCAGCTTGTCGAAAACCCCTGTCAGCCTGTTGCCCAACGCCTCGAACATCGTGGCGGAAACACCCCTTGCGGTCCCTGCGCTCACCCCAAACGAAATCGCGCCGCTGCGCGAGCCTTCGCGGAGCGACGGAGCCGATCCGCACGAGGCGGGCCGACCAATGCATCAGGGGTGACCTGATCGGCGCTTCCTACCCCCCCGGGACCGGGCGGGTCAAGCGGCGCGCCAGCCGCCTGCCCCATTGGCTGCCCCGCGCGGGGCGCGGACCAGCCAGAAGGGAGCCAAACGTCCAGGCGCCTATTTCGGCGCGAGCACCATGATCATCTGGCGATTTTCCAGGCGCGGCATGGATTCCACCTTCGTGGCCTCCGCCAGCTCCGTCCGGATCCGGTCCAGCACCTTCAGGCCGAGGTCCTGATGCGCCATCTCGCGGCCGCGGAAGCGGAGCGTGACCTTCACCTTGTCGCCCTCGCCGATGAATTCCTTCATCTGGCGCATCTTCACGTCGTAATCGTGGTCGTCGATATTCGGACGAACCTTGATTTCCTTCAGCTCGACAACCTTCTGGCGCTTGCGCGCCTCGTTGGCCTTCTTCTGCTGTTCATATTTGTACTTGCCGTAATCCGTGATCTTGCAGACCGGCGGGACGGCATTCGGGCTGATCTCGAGCAGGTCAAGGCCGACCTCATAAGCCCGCAGCAGTGCATCGCGCGCCGACATCACCCCGATCATTTCACCGTCCTGATCGATCAGGCGGACCTGGGGTACACGGATGTCTTCATTGACCCGCGGGCCGTCGCGCGTCGGCAACTGGGCGGGCATCGGACCTCGGGCTATAGCGCTCTCCTGTCGTCGTTCAAGGCGTAATCGGGCTTGTTATGGCGATGCGACCCCGCCGAAGCAAGCGGGCGCCGCGCGCCACGGGCGCGCGACTCCGTAAAATATGGCATTATTGCGCCGCAATATCCGCCATTGCGGCCTCGGCCAGGTCCGGCGCCGTGGCTTCCGCCACCAGCCGGGCGACTGCCTCTGCAAGCGGCAGGCTCTCCTGCTCCCGCCCCGGAAGGCGGCGCAGGACCAGCATGCCCTCCTCCGCCTCCCGCCGCCCGACCACGGCCAGCACCGGCACGCGCTGGGCGATGTGGTCCGGCACCTTGCGGTTGATCTTTTCGTTCCGCAGGTCGAGCTCCACCCGCAGCCCGGCCTTGGCGAGCGCCGCCGCCGCCTTGCGCGCATAATCGTCGGCATCCGAGACGATGGTCGCCACGACCACCTGCACCGGCGCCAGCCACAGCGGGAAGCGCCCCGCATGCTGCTCGATCAGGATGCCGAGGAAGCGCTCGAAGCTGCCCAGGATCGCCCGGTGCAGCATGACCGGCCGCTTGCGGGTGCCATCCTCCGCCGCATAGACAGCATCCAGCCGCTCCGGCAGCACGAAGTCCACCTGCAGGGTACCGCATTGCCAGTCGCGGCCGATGGCGTCGCGCAGCACGAATTCCAGCTTCGGGCCGTAGAAGGCGCCCTCCCCCGGGTTCAGCTCATACGCCACGCCGGCGACGGCGCAGGCCTCCTTCAGCGCGCCCTCGGCCCGGTCCCAGGTGGCGTCGTCGCCGGCCCGCACCGCGGGGCGATCCGAGAACTTCACCCGGAACTCGGAAAAGCCGAGGTCGCGGTAGACGCCCGACAGCAGCGCCACGAACTGCACCGTCTCATCCGCGATCTGGTGCTCCTCGCAGAAGATATGCGCATCGTCCTGGGTGAAGGCGCGCACGCGCATGATCCCGTGCAGCGCGCCCGAAGGCTCGAAGCGGTGGCAGGCGCCGAATTCGGCCATGCGCAGCGGCAGTTCGCGGTAGCTGCGGACGCCCTGGTTGAAGATCTGCACATGGCAGGGGCAGTTCATCGGCTTCAGCGCATAGGTGCGGTCCGCCTCGTCCTTGTCCTCGACCTTGGCGAGGAACATGGCGTGGCGGAATTTCTCCCAATGCCCCGATTCCTCCCACAACCGGCGGTCCACCAGCTGCGGTGTCTTCACCTCCTGGTAGTCGGCCTGGTCCAGGCGGCGACGCATATAGTCTTCCACCGTCCGGTACAGCTTCCAGCCCTTCGGGTGCCAGAAGACGCTGCCGGTGGCTTCCTCCTGGAGATGGAACAGGCCCATTTCCTTGCCGATGCGGCGGTGGTCGCGCTTTTCCGCCTCCTCGACCTGAAGGAGGTAGGCATCCAGCTCCTTCTGGTCGCGCCAGGCGGTGCCGTAGATGCGGCTCAGCACCGGGTTCTCGGACTTGCCGCGCCAATAGGCGCCGGCGACCTTGGTCAGCTTGAAGGCGGTGCCGACATCGCCGGTGGAGCGCATATGCGGCCCGCGGCAAAGGTCGATCCAGTCGCCCTGGCTGTAGAGGCTGATCTCCACGCCCTCCGGCAGGTCGCGGATCAGCTCGACCTTGAAGGCCTCGCCCTTCTTCTCGAACAGCGAAGTGGCTTCCGCACGCGAAACCACACTGCGCTTGAACGCGGCATTTCGGGCGACGATCTCCCGCATCCGCCCTTCGATCGCGGCGAAGTCCTCGACGCTGAAGGGCTGATTGCGGAAAAAGTCGTAATAGAAGCCGTTCTCGATGGTCGGGCCAATCGTCACCTGGGTGCCCGGAAACAGGTCCTGCACCGCCTCCGCCAGCACATGGGCGGTGTCGTGGCGGATCATCTCCAGCGCCTCGGGGTCGCGGCGGGTGATGAAGCGCAGGCTGGCATCGGCCGAAATCTCGTCCGACAGGTCGCGCAGCACGCCGTCCACCATCATGGCGAGGGCGGCCTTGGCCAGGCCGGGGCCTATGCCGGCGGCGACCGTCGTGCCCGAGACGGGCCCGGCGAAGTCGCGGACAGAACCGTCAGGCAGGGTGATCGCGGGCATCGGGATACAAGGCTCCTGGTCTGTGCCATAAAGGGCGCGGACC
The DNA here is from genome assembly GCF_019029495.1 of Falsiroseomonas oleicola. Classification (GTDB taxonomy): domain Bacteria; phylum Pseudomonadota; class Alphaproteobacteria; order Acetobacterales; family Acetobacteraceae; genus Falsiroseomonas; species Falsiroseomonas oleicola. Next base: position 591,255 of record NZ_JAERQM010000002.1, on the reverse strand, counting down.
ATGACCAGCCTGCCGCCTTGCCGTCAAGGCGACTTCCGACATGACTGCCCCCTGATGACCAGAATGCCGACACTCCTTCGGCCGGATGACTCCATGACCCCACAAGAACAGCCGCCCCGCGCGGCGCTCTACGTTGATTTCGACAATGTCTTCATGGCGCTGCTGCGATGGGATGAAAGGGCCGCCTACGCCTTCGGCGAACGCCCCGACGCCTGGCTCGCCTGGCTGGAAGGGCGCGGCGAAAGCGGCCCGCCGGCCACCCGGCGCACGCTGGTGCGGCGCTGCTACCTCAATCCCGGCGGATATCATGATTTCCAGCCGGGCCGCCCGGTGGCGCGCTACCGCGCCACGCGGGACCTGCGCAACCGCGCCTATTTCTCGGAATTCCGCGCCAATTTCGTCCAGGCCGGCTTCGACGTGGTGGATTGCCCGCCGGTCGCCTGGCTGAAGAACAGCGCCGACATGAAGATGGCGCTGGATATCCGGGAGGCGCTGGACCACCGCACGCGCTTCGATGAATTCGTGCTGCTCTCGGGCGACAGCGACTTCCTGCCGGCGCTGGCCCGGCTGCGGGCGCATGACCGGCGCATCACCATTCTGGCGCAGGACACGGCCAAGGCCGCCTATCTGGCGGCTGCGGACCTGGTGGTCGGCCTCGATGAATTCGCGCATGAGGGCATGGGCAACCTGCCCATCGCCCAGGTCAGCGCCGCGGCCCCCACCCCTGCCCCACCCCAGCGCGGCCCGGATGCGGCGGATCTGCGTGGCCAGGTGCTGGCCTGGCTGCGGGATGCGCTGGCGCGCAGCCCGGCCGGTGCGCTGCGCCTGGCCGATCTCGGCCAGACCCTGCCGCGCACCTTTCCGGCGCTGCGGCAGACCGACTATGCCGGCGCCGGCTCGCTCGGCGCGCTGATCGAAAGCGCGCAGGATCCGCGGCTGTCGCTTTCCGGCCCCCCCGCCCGGCGCTGGGTCTTCGATGCCGAGCGCGGCGGCGCCCCGGCCGAGGAAACGGCCCCCGAGGCGGAGGCGGAGCCGGCTGCCGTCCCACAGGTCGAGGCCCCACAGGTCGAGGCCCCATCGGTGGAGGAGGCCTCCGCGCCCGCGGCGGTGGCGGAGGAACGGCCCACACCGCAACCCCCCGCTTCCGAACCCTCAGCACCGGATGAGCTGACTCCCGAGGCCGCGGCGATGGAGGCCGCGCTGCTGCTGCGCGACCTGCTCTGGGGCTCCCGCGACCCCAAGGGCCTGCCGCATGACCTGCCCGCCTTCACCCCGGCCGAGATCGGCTTCCTGCTGCCCGCCATCGCCGCCGCTTTGCCGCTGGAGCCCGTCAGCGCCGCGCCCGAACTGGCGGAAGCCGCCGCCGCCCAGGGGCTGTACATCTCGGCGCGGGAGGTGACGGCGCTGCTGCGCTGGCTGATGCGCGGCTATGTGAAGCTGCATGAGCCGGTGGGGCCGGAAGGCACCGCGCGCCTCGCCCGGGTGCTCTACGCCACCCTGCTCAACACCACGCGCGGCCTGGGCGAAAAGCTGTCTGAGGTGGAGATGGAGGCGCTGCGCGCCTGGGCGCATGGCGGCGTCCCTGCCGGCTGACAGGCCTTGATGGAATCAGGAGGTTGCCGCAGGCGCCATGCGCAACTTTCCTGGTGACATCTCATCGCTGTCCTGTCTCATATTTCGTATGCGCGAAACAGCCATCGAGATGGTGCAAAAGCTTGATGCCGAGGTTGCTGCCGCCTCGCGCTGGGCTTTTGGGCTTCTGATCGGCTTCCTCGGCACGGCGGCGACGGTTGCTGCCAACGGCAAGGAAATCGTCCCAAGCCAGGCGCTATTCAACGAAAAGCTGCCGATCCTATCCATTTTTTTGCTGACGACCGCCCTCTATGATTACTATGTCTTCGCGGTCCGACGCCAGGCGATGAAGCTGATTGAGATCGGATCAGGACGGCCACCAAGATCCAAGCATTGGTCTGATGATGCCCCTTCAGAAACCGAACAAAACCCCATCCTTGAATTCTTGAAACGGAAACTGAGCCGAGACACCTGGTTTCGGTTCGGGGCCTTCACGACGCTAATGATCTTAGCCATCTTCGTCATCATCGAACCATTTGACTCGATGCCGACGAAAAAGTTCAAAATTATCGCTCCGGCAGCGCTGCCATGGCGGCCCTGACCTCCGCCAGCCCCAGCGCCGCCAGTGGCAGGTGTCGCAGCACCGCCACGGCGGGGCCGCGCGGGGCGCAGAGGGCCGGGTCGCTGTCGCCGCCGAACAAAGCGAGCGTCGGGCAGCCGGCGGCGGCGATCAGGTGGGTCGGGCCGGTGTCATTGCCCAGGGCGAAGCTGGCGCGCCGTGCCAGGGCCGCGATCTCGGCGAAGCCGGTGCGGCCGGCCAGGCTGATCGTGCCAGGCGCCGCCGCGACGATAGCCTCGGCCAGGGCCACCTCCGCCCTGCCACCCAGAACCACGCAGGGCAGCGAGCTGGTGGCGGCGAATTCGGCGAAGCGCGCCTCCGGCCAGCGTTTGCCCGGCCGCAGCGGGGACGCGCCCGGCACCAGCAGGACAAAGCGCGGCGGCAGGTCGAAGGCCGACAGGTCCGCATCCAGCCAATCCAGCGCCGGCGGCGGAAATTCCGTGATCCCCGCCGCTTCCAACTGCTCCCGCTGCCGCTCGATGGTGTGCAGACGGTCGCGGTCGGGGTTGGCGTGGGGGTGCGAAGCACCGCGCGCGATGCCGGACCACTCCACGCCCAGCCCCACCAGCCAGCGATAGCGGGAAGACCGGCTGGAGGTCTGCAGGTCGTAGACCCGTCCGAACCGCGCCGCCCGCAACCTCCGCCGCAGGCCGAGCACCGCCCGCGGATCGCGCCAGGAGGGGCGGCCCTCCGCCCAGACCTCGTCGAACCAGGGGCTGCGCCGGGCGAGGTCGGCGAAGGGCGGCGTGGTCAGCAGCACGATGCGCGCGCCGGGGTGATGCGCGCGGATCGCGGCGAAGGGGCCGAAGGACTGCACGAAATCGCCCAGCGCGCCGAGCCGGATGACCAGGATGGCAGGCTCGGTCATCCCAGAAGCTCCCGATAGACGGCGATGGTCGCCGCCTGCATCGCGGCGGTGCTGTAGTGGCGCAGCACGGAGTCGCGGGCTGCATCGCCCACCGCCTGCCGCGCGGCCGTCGGCATCGCCAGCACCCACGCCAGCATCGCCGCCAGCGCCAGGGGATCGCCGGGCGGCACGCGCCAGCCGGTCACGCCATGCTCCACCGTCTCGCGCGGCCCGCCGAGATCGGCGGCGACAACGGGGCGCGCCATGGCCTGGGCCTCGATCACCGTGCGCCCGAAAGCCTCGGCATCGGTGCTGGCATGCACGACGATATCGGCGGCGGCCATGGCCAGGGCCAGGTCGGGCACATGGCCGGCCAAGCGCAGCCGGTCGGCGACGCCATGGCGCGCGGCCAGGGCCAGCAATTCGTCGCGGAAATTGTCGCGGCCGCCGCCCGCCAGCACGATGCGGGCGGTGGGTGGCAGATGGGCCAGCGCCTCGACCAGCACGGCCTGGCCCTTCCAGCGCGTCAGCCGCGCCGGCAGCAGGATCACCGCATCGCCCGGCCCCGCGCCCCATTCAGCGCGCTGCGCCGCGACGGCCTCTGCCGAGAGGCTGGCCGGGTCGAAGCGTCGCGGATCGACGCCGCGTGGGATCAGCCGGATGCCGGATTCGGGCACGCCATGCCGGGCCTGGATCAGGTCGGCGATGAAGCGGCTGATGGCGATCACCCGGTCGCCGCGCGCCATGACGGAGTTGTAGATCCGCTTGCCCGGCAGATTCTCGTTATAGGCGCCGTGATAGGTGGTGACGAAGGCCGCGCCGCTGCGCCGCGCCGCGAGCAGCGCCGACCAGGCGGGCGCGCGCGACCGGGCATGGATGATCCGTACGCCCTCCGCCTGCGCCAGTGCCGTCAAAGCCGCCGCGTTACGCCACAGGCCGAGCGGCGACTTGGTCGCCAGTGGCAGCGTCACATGGGTAACGCCCAGCCGTTCCAGCTCCGTCACCAGCGAACCGCCGGCGGAGGCCACGATGGGCCGCAGCCCGGCGTCGCGGATCGCCTCGGCGATTTCGATGGTGCCGCGCTCGACCCCGCCGGAGGCCAGAGCGGGCAGCACCTGGAGCACGGCGGGGGGTAGGGTCATGGCAGGCGGTTCCTACCGCCACCCACGCACCGCGTCCATCAGCCGGCCGGTGATGGATCAGGACCCGCGGCGATGCGCATAGGTCGCGTCCAGCTTCTCCCGCAGATAGTCGGCGCCGGTCACCGGCGGGTAGCGGGCCGGGTTGTCCGGCCCGGTGCAGCCGGGCAGCACCGTCACCATCGTGTCCGGATTGGGGTCGAGGAAGAAGGCGGCGGAATAGCGCTCCGCCGACGGTGCCCGCACCCGATGCGGCGTCGAGACATAGACATCATTGGTCCAGCGCATCAGGCAGTCGCCGATGTTGCAGACGAAGGCGCCCGCCACCTGCGGCACCTCCTCCCAGCCCCCACCGCGGCGTTTCACCTCCAGCCCCGCCACGCCATCGGTCGCCAGCACGGTGACATTGCCGTAGTCGGTATGCTCGCCGGCCCCCAGCGCCGCCTCCGCGCCACCCCCGGCCGGGTAGTGCAGCAGGCGCAGCGTCGCCAGCGGGCGGTCGAGCTTGTCCTCGAAAAAGTCCTCGGCGATGCCGAGGTCCAGCGCGAAGCCGCGATGCAGCAGCCGGCCGAGCGCCCAGGCCGCGTCGAAATGCGCCATGATGGCCGTGCGCAATTCCGGCGCGCCCTCCGGCCACAGGTTCACGCCCCGGAAGGGCTTTCCCGCAAGCACCTCCGAATCATCGGCGGCCAGGTCGAGGCCAATATTGAAAGCCTCCTTCCGGTCCGCCGGCTTCGTCGGGTCGAGCTGTTCCTCCGACATGCCGACATAGCCGCGATTATGCGGGGAGCGGCGGATGGACATCGCCTGCTTCGCCGCCTCCGGCAGCGCGAACAGCGCCCGCGCGGCGCCGAACAGCCCGGCGGTGGTGGAGTCGGGAATGCCATGCCCGGTCACCAGGAAGAACCCCGCGCCGCGACAGGCCGCGCCCAGCTCCGCGGCCACGGCGCGGCGCGCATCCGGCTCAGCCGCGCGCAGCCCAGCGACATCGATGATCGGCACGGTCGGGCTCATCAGCAAAACTCCTTCAATCGGCGAACAGGAAGGCGGGCGGGCCGCGCCGCTTGCGGGCGTGGTCGAAGACCAGCCAGGCATGGTGATGCTGCGCGCCATTGGTTGCCTCGCCCTGGTCGAACCAGCGGATGCGGCGGGTCAGGGCGATGACATGGGTGCAGGGCGCGGCCTGGATCAGCGCGGCGGCGCGCTGGCCCGCGATCCATTGCAGCCGCACCAGCAAGGCGAGCTGCGCCTGCCGCACGGCGGTCAGCGCCAGCATATGCCGCAACAGGTCCAGCAGGGCGGAAGGCGCGCGCGGCCGCGCCCGCTGCTCACCGCCATCGCCATAGGGCGGGTTGGTCACCAAGGCACCGCAGCCCGGCGGCATCTCGGTGCAGCCCAGCAGGTCGATTCCCGTCCGGCCATAGCCATGATCGGCGATGTCGCTGGCCTCCACCGGATAGGCGCGGCGCATCAGCACCTCCGCGATGGCGCCGGTGCCGCAGCAGGGTTCCCAGACCCGTCCGCGCAGCGTGACGTGGCGCAGCAGCGCCTCCGTCACCCAGGCGGGCGTCGCGTAGAAATCATGCGCAATCCGGGCATGGGTGGAGGTGTGGATGGGGCGGGGCGGCGCGGGCATGACCGCCATGCTGCACCGCCCCGGGGGATGGCGTGAAGCTCAGGCCGGGAAGCGCCCGTCATATTCCGCGCGCAGCCGCACCCAATTGTCCCAATGCGCGGGCTTCGCCTGCCCGGTGACATCCGCCGCCAGCATGTCGAGATGCGCGTGCCAGCCGGCGCTGACATTCAGCAGCGTGTTCCGATCCGGCGCGCGGCGGTGCAGGATGGTCAGCAGCACCTGCGTCCCCCTTGGCTCCAGCGTGAAGGTCACGCCGCCGCTGGCACCCCAGGTGATGCCGAGGCGGCGGGGCGGGTCGATCTCCGTGACGGTCACCACCATCCGGTGTTCCTCCGGCATGCCTTCCGGGCGCGCGGTCGGCGGATCGTTCAGCTCCTGGTTGCGCCAGACCAGCTCGGTGCTGGCGCCGAGGCGCTGTTCCATCGCGCCGGAGGCCAGCCAGCGGCGACGCAAGTCGCTGTCGGTCAGATAGGCCCAGATGCGCTCGATCGGGCCGGGCAGAAGGCGTTCGATGCGCAGCGTGGTGGGCTCCACCAGCACGCCATGGAAGTCGAGCAGGGCGGTGTCGTTCATGGGTCATCTCCTTTCGGGGTGGGGCGGGCATCCTCCTCGCGCAGGAGCCCTTCGAGCACGTCGAGACGCTCGGTCCAGAACGGCTCGTAGACGCCCAGCCAGCGATGGGCGCTGGCGAGCGGACCGGGGTCGAGGCGGCACAGATGGGTGCGGCCGCGCACCTCGCGGCGGATCAGCCCCGCATGTTCCAGCGCCTTGATGTGCTTGGAGGCGGCGGCCAGCGACATGGCAAAGGGCTTTGCCAACTCGCCGACCGTGCGCGCGCCGCCAGCCAGTTCGCGCAGCATGCGCCGGCGCGTGGCGTCGCCGAGGGCGTGGAAGACGCTGTCCAGATGGGCGGTGTCGATGCGGGGGGTTTGTAATTCAACCATGAAGTTGAATATAAAATCGCCCCGCAAAGAGTCAACCGTTCGGTTTAATTAAATCCGGCAGACGGCCCGCGGCGCCCGCCTCACGCAGCCCGCGCCATCTGCACCCCCGTAGCGATCGGTGGCCAGCATGGCGCGTGTTCCTCGTCTGATGCCCATCCTGGGCGGAGGGGCCTTCTGCCGTCCAACCGTTTCGCGACGGTGGCGCGCCGGTGGGGAAACGGGTTTCGCGCGCATGTCGCCTGTTGCATCCGTGACGGCGCCGCGCCGCCTTTGGCAGGCGCGACCGCTGCGGCTAGGCTGCCGGAAAGACCGGAACAGGGAGAGTCCAGCCCGTCATGACCCAGCACGCCGCCTTGCCCGCCGACCTCGATTCGGGGAGTTTCGCACTGCGCCTGATGACGCCGGAGGGGCCGAGCGTCCTTGCCCTGCGCCAGGGCGCCGCCTTCGACATGACGCCCGCCTTCGCCACCGCCAGCGCCTGGCTGAACAGCGAGGACCCCATCGCCGCGATCGCCGCGCGCGGCGTGCCGGCCTCGCTGGATCTGCCGGCGGCGCTGGCCAATGCGCATCACGCGGCGCACGACCCTGCCCGCCCCTGGCTGCTGGCGCCGATCGACCTTCAGGTCATCAAGGCGGCCGGCGTCACCTATGTGCGGTCGATGCTGGAACGGGTGATCGAGGAGCGCTGCCGCGGCGATGCCAGCCAGGCAGAGGCGATCCGCGCCGAGGTGCGCGGCATCATCGGCGACGACCTGGCAAGTCTCATACCCGGTAGCCCGGAGGCGATGCGGGTCAAGGCCTCCCTGGTCGAGAAGGGCTGGTGGAGCCAGTACCTGGAAGTCGGCATCGGCCCCGACGCCGAGATTTTTACGAAGGGTCCCGTGCTGTCGGCCGTTGGCGCCGGCGCCAAGGTCGGCGTGCACCCCGGCAGCAAATGGTCGAACCCCGAGCCGGAAGCGGTGATGGTGGTGAATGCGTCCGGAAGAATCGTCGGCGCGACGCTGGGCAATGACGTGAACCTGCGCGACGTGGAAGGCCGCAGCGCCCTGCTGCTCGGCCGCGCCAAGGACAACAACGCCGCCTGCGCCCTCGGCCCGCTGATCCGCCTGTTCGACGAAGGTTTTGCGCTGGAGGATGTGCGGCAGGCCGAGCTGACGCTCGACATCACCGGCCGCGACGGCTTCGAACTGCATGAGACCGGCCGCATCGGCGCCATCAGCCGCGACCCGACGGAGGTGGTGGGCCAGATGATCGGCGCGCATCACCAATACCCCGATGGCGCGGTGCTGTTCCTCGGCACGCCCTTCTCGCCGAGCAAGGACCGCGGCGCGCCGGGCATGGGCTTCACCCATCATCCGGGCGACGTGGTCCGCATCTCGACGCCGCGCCTGGGCGCCCTGGCCAATGAGGTGGACCGCACCGATTCCTGCCCGCCCTGGTCCTTCGGAATCGGCGCGCTGATGGCGAACCTGGCGAAGCGGGGCTACCTGGCGTGAGCGAGGAAACAGGGCGCCTGGATGGCCGACTGGCCTGGGCAAGGCTGCCGGGGCGCGGCCCCGGCGTGGTCTTCCTGCCGGGCTATCGCAGCGACATGCAGGGGTCGAAGGCGCTGGCGCTGCGCGACCATTGCGCCGCGCGCGGCCAGGCCTTCCTGCGGCTGGATTATTCGGGCCATGGCGAAAGCGCCGGGCGGTTCGAGGACGGCACCATCGGCCAATGGGCGGCCGATGCCCTGGCGGTCTTCGATGCGCTGACCACCGGGCCTCAGATCCTCGTCGGCTCCTCCATGGGCGGCTGGATCGGGCTGCTGCTGGCGCGGCAGCGACGCGAGCGCCTCGCCGGCTTCATCGGCCTGGCGCCCGCGCCCGATTTTTCTGAGTTGCTGATGTGGCCTTCCTTCTCCGCTGAGCAGAAGCAGGCGGTGATGCGGGAGGGGGTGATCCACCTGCCCAGCCAGTATGGCGAGCCCACGCCGGTGACCCGCGCCCTGATCGAGGATGGCCGCCACCAATCCGTCCTCGGCACCCCGCTCGACCTGCCCTGCCCCGTGCGCATCCTGCAGGGCATGGCCGACCCCGACGTGCCCTGGCGCCACGCGCTGCGGCTGGTCGACACACTGACCGGCGGCGATGTGCGGCTGCACCTGATCAAGGATGGCGACCACCGCCTGTCCCGGCCGGAAGACCTGCGATTGCTGGCCGAGACCTTGGACAGCCTTCTGGTGTGACCTACCCCGCCAGGATCGCTGCCAGCCCGGCGCGGTAGGTCGGATAGCGCCATTCCAGGCGCAGCGCCGCCTTGGTCTGGGCATTCGCCACGCGGCGATTTTCCGCCCAGAAGGACAGCGCCATGGGCGACATCGCCTGGGCGGCCTCCGCAAAGGGGATCTCGGGCGGCGGCGTCACGCCGAGCAGCCGCGCCGCCTCCGCCACCACATCCGCATTGGGCGCGGGCTCGTCATCCACCAGGTGCAGCACGCGTTGCCCCTGGCCGCCCTGCCGCGCCGCGGTGACGACGGCCAGGGCGATGTCGTCGCGATGGATGCGGCTGAAGGCATGGCCGGGCTTCACCACCCGCCGCGCCGTTCCGCGCCGCAGATCCTCCAGCGGCGAACGCCCGGGGCCATAGATGCCGCCGACCCGGAACAGGTCCAGCGCCGCGCCGCCCACCGCCTGCCGCCAGGCGTCTTCCGCCGCCAGGCGCTCGATGGAGCGCGGCTGGCCCGGCGTGGGGGCGGTGGCCTCCCTCACCTCCCCCCCATCCCGATCCCCATAGACGCCGGTGGTCGAGAGATAGCCGATCCAGCGCAGGCCCGACGTGGCTGCAATGGCGGCCGCATGGGCCGCGAGCACCGGGCAGCCGGCCTCGCCCGGCGCGGCGGTCACCACCAGATGCGTCGCCGCGGCAATCGCCGGCCCGGCTTCCGCGAAAGCGCACAATTCCACCCCGGCCGGCGCCACCGCCCGGGACGGATCGCGCGCGGTGCCGATCACGGAAAAGCCCGCCGCCAAAGCCTCCGCCGCGATCGCCGCGCCGCTATAGCCCAGCCCCGCCACCACCATGCGCATGCCCTGAAATCCCCTGAAACCGCGTGCAACTGGCGTCGTGCCACGGTGATGGGTAGGATCAGACGCCATGCGACGCCAGACCCGAACCGTCCTGCTCGGTGCCTTCGCCGCCGCCGCCCTCGCGGCGGTGGGTCTGGCCGGCTGGGTGACGCTGACCCCCCGCACCGCCATGACGGCGGAAGACACGCTGCCGACTCCGCCGCAGCCGCCGCCCAGGCTGACCGAGGCGCCGGAATTCGAGCGTTGCCTGACCCTGCTGCGCAGCGACCCCGAGGCCGCCCGCCGCTTCGCCGAGAATTGGGACGCGGCCGGCGGCGGCGAAGGGGCGCGGCAATGCACCGCTTTGGCCCTGCTGGCCATGGGCGAGCCGGCCTCCGCCGCGCAGAGGCTGGAAAGCCTCGCCAGCCTGTCGGAGGCCAGCGGCCCGGCCCGCGCCGCGGTCTTCGCCCAGGCAACCCAGGCCTGGCTGATGGCCGGCGAGCCGAATCGGGCCTATGGCGCCGCCACCATGGCGCTGACCCTGGTGCCGGAGGATGTGGACCTGCTGGTGGACCGCGCGGTGACCCTCGGCGGCCTGTCGCGCTATGCCGAGGCGATCCAGGACCTCGACCGCGCCCTGGCGCTGGAGCCGGAGCGGGCGGAGGCGCTGGTCTTCCGCGCCGCCTCCCACCGCCATCTCGACCGCGCCGAACTGGCCGCCCGCGATATCGAGCGTGCCCTGGCGCTGGAACCCGCGAATGCCGAGGCGCTGCTGGAACGCGGCATCATCCGCCAGCTTCGCGGTGATGCAGCCGGGGCGCGGGCGGATTGGGAACGTGCCATCGAGGCCGCGCCGCTTTCCGCCACCGCCGACCTCGCGGCGCAGAATCTCGCTTTGAACGAGGCCGGGCCGGCGCGGCGCTGAGTTTCAGAACGGCCCGGCCAGCGGCGTGGCGGGGCTGCGGCCATACAGGCCGCGCCGCAGTTCGGTGCGCGCGGCGAGGGTGAAGGTCTCCAGCCGATCCAGGAAGGCGGTCTGCTCGGCGGTCCGCACGCCGTCATGCCAGTTGGCGGCATTTCGGGCAGTGCCGGTGGCATAGGCGGCGGGGGCGAAGCGGTAGTCCACCCGCAGCAGGTGCATGTCCTCGCTGAGCAGCAGCTGGGCCGCGATCCAGCGCGGCGGGATGAAGCCCGGGCGACCCTCGCCCAGCCTGTAAAGGCTGCGCATCCAGGCCGGGGTCGTGGTTCCAGCGCCGGCGCCCTGGTTCACCAATCCGCGGCAATCCAGGCTGCCGCGCACCGCCTGTTCGACATGCCGACGCAGCGCATCGGTGCGGGTGCAGATGCCATGCGGGTCCCAGACGGTGCCGACATCCGCGGCAGCGGTGGCCAGGATCACGCCGGCCGCGCGGCCCGCCACTTCCTGCACCAGCACCGCGCGGTGCAGCGCGGTGGGAACGGTGAGATCGCGTGTCCGCCCCGGCTCCGCGCCCTGATACACGACACGCCACGGCCCCGGCGGCAGCGCCACCACCTTGCTGCCCAGGGTGAACGCCCCCCGCACCGTCTGCGTCCCCTGCGCCGATGCCTCCGGCACGGCGACCCGCAGCGCCATCAGCAGCGCGAGCAGCGGAAACAGGCACAGGCGACGCATGGAGCCTCCGAGGCGCGATCCGGTGCACCATACGGACCGTTCCGAGAACCGGACAAGTTACCGCTCAGAAATCCAGGTCGTCGTAATGCGCCGGCGGCGTCACGCCGGTCACCCGGTCGCCGAGCAGCGGGCGGAAGCTGGGGCGGGACTTCACCCGCGCATACCAGTCCTTGGCAGCATCCGAGATGCTCCAATCCACATCGCCGATATAGTCCAGCGCGGAAAGCTGCGCCGCGGCCGCGAGATCGGCGAGGCCGAGCTGCGGTCCCGCCAGCCAGGCCCGGCTTTCCGCCAGCCAGCCGATATATTCCAGATGCGGCTTCAGGTTCGCATAGCCCGCGCGCATCGCCGCCGCATCCGGATTGCCGCGGCCGAGCACCCGCTTCATCTGCTTTTCGAAGACCAGGTTGCGGGTGACCTCGGCGTAGAACTTCTGGTCGAACCAGGCGACCAGCCGCCGCACCTCCGCGCGCTCCGCCAGCGTGCGGCCGAGCAGCGGATTGTCCGGATAGGCCTCGTCCAGATATTCGCAGATCGCGTAGGAATCGGCGATCCAGAGGCCATTCGCCTCCTGGAGCACGGGCACGGTGCCGGCGGGGTTCACGGTCATGAACTCCTCCCGCCTTTCCCAGACCCTTTCGATACGAAGATCAAAAGGTAGCCGTTTCTCGGCCAGCGCGAGCCGGACCTTGCGGGCGAAGGGTGAGAGCGGGAGATGGAAAAGGATCCGCATGCGGGCCTATATTTGAGACGCCCTGACATATGACACGCGCCGCCGCCGGGGCCAACCCGCGGCCCGGCCATGACCCCGGTCAGCCGCGCCCGATTCAGCCGCGCCGGGGCGCCGCGTCGAAGGCCGAAGCGATGGCCGCCCACATCGGCTTGCGCCGCATCGCCTCGTCATAGGGCAGCGGGCGCGGCCGGGCATTGTCGGACCGGCGATGTTCGGCCAGCAGGCCCTGCTGGATCCAGGAGTGGCGGTCGCTGAGGCCCCAGGTGATGACGCTGCGCACGGCAGGCTCCGCCAGGGTCGCATCCAGGAAGCGGCGCACCAGATCGGCAGCCAGCGCATCGCGCCGCGCCGCGGCGGCCGGCAGCGCGGCGCAGTTCACATCCAGCTCGGTAATCTCGATGGTCAGGCCGAGCGCCGCGACCTCCGCCAGGAAGGCCCGCCACTCGGAGGCCTCGAAGGGCTGGCCGGCCTGGAGATGCCCCTGCACCCCCAGCACCTGCACCGGCGCCCCCGCCCGCCGCAGCGCCTGCAACAGGTTGAGCACGCCCAGCCGCCGCCGGCGCGACCAGAGATTGGCGTGCTCGATGCCGAAGTCGTTATAGGCCAGCCGGGCATCGGGATCGGCGGCACGGGCAATGTGGAAGGCCTGCGGCAGGTAGTCCGGCCCCAGACGGTTCAGCAGCCAGGTGCGGCGCAGGAAATCCGGCCGGCCATGTTCCGGCGCCACCGCCTCATTCACCACATCCCAGGTGCCGATGGCACCCCGCCAGCGCAGCGCCGTGGCATCGACATGCGACGCCATGGCCGCCGCCGTGCCCCGCGCATCCAGGCTGCTGAGCCAGCGCGGCTCACTTTCATGCCAGAGCAGGGTATGGCCACGCAGCGCCATGCGATTGCGGCGCGCGAAGCTGACCAGCTGGTCCGCGAGGCGGAAGCGGCGCTGCCCGGCCTCCGGCTCCAGCTGCGACCACTTCATCTCATATTCCGCGACCAGCAGCCCGCAATCGGCGCGGTAGGCCGCCATCAGATCCGGCTCACCCATGTGCCGCGTGGCCAGCGCCGCGCCGAAGGCGAGGCCCTTGGCCGCCGCCCGCGCATGCAGCCCGCCACCGGGCGCCGCCGGTGGCGTGACCAGCCCGGGCTGTGCCGAGGCACAGCCGGGAACCGCCGCCGCCAGCAGCGCGCGGCGTGTCGCGCGGAAAGTCACTCCGCGGCGATGGCCACAGCCTCTTCCATCGGCTGCGGCAGGTAGCGGGCATAGTCCTTCGGCACGACATGCCAGAAGTTCAGCCGTTCCGTCGCCCAGTCGTTCAGCAGGCGGCTGGCGAAGGGGCTGCCGGTTTCCTCGACATGGCGGGCGATGTGCTCGCGCAACACACCGTCCCAATGGGCGGAGGCGCCGATGCGACGCCAGCGCAGCGTCTCCGGATTCACCCGCTGCTCGAAGGCGCCTTCCGCGTCGTAGAGGAAGGCCATGCCGCCGGTAAAGCCGGCGCCGAAATTGTCGCCGACCGGGCCGAGGCTCACGACGGTGCCACCCGTCATGTATTCGCAGCCATTGGCGCCGACGCCTTCCACCACGGCCAGCGCGCCGGAATTGCGCACCGCGAAACGCTCCCCCGCCTGGCCTGCCGCGAACAGCGCGCCGCCGGTCGCGCCATAGAGGCAGGTATTGCCGACGATTGTGTTGTCGCGCCAGACGAGGCCGGAAGACGGCGCCGGACGCACCACGATGGTGCCGCCCGACAGGCCCTTGCCGACATAGTCATTGGCATCGCCGAAGACTTCCAGCTTCAGGCCCCGCACCGCGAAGGCGCCGAGCGACTGGCCGGCGGAACCGCGCAGGCGCACCGTGAGATGGCCGCGCTGCAGCCCCTCCATCCCGAACTTGCGGACGATCTTGCTGCTGATCTTCGTGCCGATGGCGCGGTGCGTGTTCCGGATGTTGTAGGCGAGTTGCATCTTCTCGCCACGCTCGAACAGCGCCGCGGCGTCGCGGATCATGTCGGCATCCAGCGTCTCCGGCACCTCATTGCGGCCCTCGATGGTGCAATAGGCGGCATGCGCGCCGGCATCGGCCTTCACCAGCAGCGGGTTCAGGTCGAGGTCGTCGAGATCCTCCGCGCCACGGCTGACCTGGCGCAGCAGGTCGGTGCGGCCGATCACATCCGTCAGCTTGCGGAAGCCAAGGCCGGCGAGGATTTCCCGCACCTCCTCCGCCACGAAGCTGAACAGGTTGATGACCTTCTCCGGCGTGCCCGCGAACTTCTGGCGCAGGGCATCGTCCTGCGTGCAGACGCCGACCGGGCAGGTGTTGCTGTGGCACTGGCGGACCATGATGCAGCCCATGGCAACGAGCGACGCCGTGCCGATGCCGAATTCCTCGGCGCCGAGCATCGCCGCGATCACCACGTCGCGGCCGGTCTTGATGCCGCCATCGGTGCGCAGCTTCACGCGATGGCGCAGGCGGTTGAGCATCAGCACCTGATGCGTCTCCGTCAGCCCCATCTCCCAGGGCAGGCCGGCATGCTTGATGGAGGAGACCGGGGAAGCTCCCGTGCCGCCGGAATGGCCGGAGACCAGGATCGCATCCGCCTTCGCCTTGGCCACGCCGGCGGCGATGGTGCCGATGCCGCTGCGCGCCACCAGCTTCACGCAGACGGTGGCTTCCGGGTTGATCTGCTTCAGGTCGTAGATGAGCTGCGCCAGATCCTCGATCGAATAGATGTCGTGATGCGGCGGGGGGCTGATGAGCATCACGCCCGGCGTGGAATGCCGCAGCTTGGCGATCAGTTCCGTCACCTTGAAGCCGGGCAACTGCCCGCCCTCACCGGGCTTGGCGCCCTGCGCGACCTTGATCTCGATTTCCTTGCAGTTGTTCAGGTATTCGGCGGTGACGCCGAAGCGGCCCGAGGCGATCTGCTTGATGGCGGAATTCGCATTGTCGCCATTGCGGCGCGGCCGCGCCCGCACCGGGTCCTCGCCGCCCTCGCCGCTGTCGCTGCGCGCGCCGATGCGGTTCATGGCGATGGACAGCGTCTCATGCGCCTCCGGGCTCAGCGCGCCGAGCGAAATGCCGGGCGCGACAAGGCGCTTGCGGATTTCCGTGATGCTCTCGACTTCCTCCAGCGAGACGGCCACGCGGCCCTCCGCGCGGAAATCCAGCAGGTCGCGCAGCGCCACCGGCGGCAGGCGGCGCACGCCTTCCGAATAGCGCTTGAAGGTCTGGTAGCTGTCGGTTTCCACCGCGCGCTGCAAGGTGTGGATCAGCGAGCCGTCGAAGGCGTGGTTCTCGCCGCTCTTGCGCAGCTTGTAGAGCCCGCCGACCGGCAGCGTCACCGCATCCGCATCCCAGGCCTTGGCATGCAGCGCCAGCACGCGGCGCGCGATGCCGGACAGGCCGATGCCGGAGATGCGGCTGGCGATGCCGGGGAAGAATTCGGCGACCAGCGCGCGCGACAGACCAATGGCCTCGAAGTTCATGCCGCCGCGATAGGAGGAGATGACGGAGATGCCCATCTTGGACATCACCTTCAACAGCCCCTTATCGACCGCCTTCTTGTAGCGACCGACGCAATCCTTCAGCGACAGCCCTTCGAACAACCCGCGGCGATGCCGGTCGGCAATGCTCTCCTGCGCCAGATAGGCATTCACCGTGGTGGCGCCGGCGCCGATCAGCACGGCGATGTAGTGCACGTCGATGGATTCGGCGCTGCGAACGTTCAGGCTGGTGAAGGTGCGCAGCGAGTTCTTGACCAGATGCGTGTGCACGCCACCGACGGCCAGGATCATCGGAATGGCGGCACGCTCGGCGCACTGCCCCTCATCGGTCAGGATCACATGCGCGCAGCCGCTGCGCACACCTTCCTCCGCCTCACGCCGGATGCGCTCGATGGCGTCGCGCAGCCCCTGCTCGCCGGCGGAAACCGGGAAGGTGGAATCCACCACGCAGGCGGTGTCGCCCATATAGGCGCGCATGGCGGCGAATTCCGCGTTGGACAGCACCGGGCTGTCCAGCATCAGCATGTCGCACTGGGTCGGATCCTCATCGAGGATATTGCCCAGATTGCCGAGCCGCGTCTTCAGCGACATCACCCGCGTCTCACGCAGGCTGTCGATCGGCGGATTGGTGACCTGGCTGAAGCTCTGCCGGAAGTAGTGGTGAAGGCCGCGATACTGGCTGGAGAGCACGGCGATGGGCGTGTCGTCGCCCATGCTGCCGATGGCCTCGGCCGCTTCCTCCACCATCGGATGCAGGATCGTCTCCAGCTCCTCCAGCGTATAGCCCATGGCGAGCTGGCGGCGGCGCAGCGCCTCTCCGGTCAGCTCCGCATGCTCATCGGCGCCAGTCTTGACGATGGCGTCGATGCGCGTGGTGCGGCTGGTCCATTCGCCGAAGGGCTTGCCCGAGCTCAGCCGGTCCTTCAGCTCGGTATCGCCGTAGAAGCGCCCGGTCGCCAGTTCCACGCCGACGCACTGCCCAGGGCCGACGCGGCCCTTGGAAAGAATGCGGTCCTCGGCGATCTTCACCATCCCGGTCTCGGAGCCGATGACCAGGATGCCGTCATGGGTGATGGTGTAGCGCATCGGGCGCAGGCCGTTGCGGTCCAGCCCGCCGATCACCCATTTGCCGTCGGTCGCCGCGATGGCCGCCGGGCCGTCCCAGGGCTCCATCACCGCATTGCAGTACAGGAAGAATTCGCGATGCGCGTCGGGCATGGTCGCGTTGCTGCCCAGGCTTTCCGGGATCAGCATGGACTTCGCCATCGGCGCGTCGCGGCCGCCGCGCACCAGCAGTTCGAAGACATTGTCCAGCGTCGCGGTGTCGGAGCCGCCGGCCTGCACGATGGGCTTGATGTCGTCCATATGCGCATCGAGCAGAGGATGGGCCAGCCGCGTCTCATGCGACTTCATCCAGTTGATGTTGCCGTGGACGGTGTTGATCTCGCCGTTATGCGCCAGCATGCGGAAGGGCTGCGCCAGCCGCCAGGTCGGGAAGGTGTTGGTGGAATAGCGCTGGTGGTAGATGGCGAAGCGCGAGACGAAGCGCACATCCAGCAGGTCCGGGTAGAATTCCGTCAGGCTCTCCGCGAGGAACATGCCCTTGTAGACGATGGAGCGGCAGGACAGCGAACAGAGGTACAGTTCCGGAATCTGCGCCGCGATCGCCTGCTTCTCGATCTTGCGGCGGATCACGAACATGTCGCGCTCGTAGCTGTCCTCATCGACGCCGCGCGGATTCCACAGCAGGATCTGCTCGATCTCCGGCCGCGTCGCATTGGCCTTCTCGCCGATGCAGGCGACGTCGATCGGCACCTGGCGCCAGGAATAGATGCTGTAGCCGGCGGCGAGGATTTCGGATTCCACGATCTGCCGGCAGCGCTCCTGCGCGCCGAGATCGGTCTTCGGCAGGAAGACCATGCCCACCGCGATGCGGCCCGGGCGCAGGCGGTCGCCACCACGCTCCACGACCTCGGCGAAGAAGTCCTGCGGGATCTCGACATGGATGCCGGCGCCGTCGCCGGTCTTGCCATCCGCATCCACCGCGCCGCGGTGCCACACCGCCTTCAGCGCATCGATGCCGGCCTGCACCACCTTGCGATGCGCCTGGCCATCGAGCGAGGCCACCAGGCCGACACCGCAGGCGTCATGCTCCGTCAGGTCCACATGCGCGGTGGACGACAGCAGCGCGTGCTGGGACTGGTAGTCTGCGACGTAGTTGTCCATCGTCGTCACTCCGCCGCCACGGCGAGCGCCGCGGTCTTCTGCTCGATATAGCTGTGCATGGTCTCGGCCGCGTCGCGCCCGTCGCGGATCGCCCAGACGACGAGGGATGCGCCGCGCACGATGTCACCGGCGGCGAAGACGCCCGGCAGCGCCGTCATCATCGTGCGATGGTCCACCTTCAGCGTGCCCCATTTCGTCACCGGCAAGGCCGGCTCGTTGAAGGCCTTGGGCAGGTCCTCCGGGTCGAAGCCGAGTGCCATGATGACGATATCGGCCGGCAGGTCGAAGCCGCTGCCCGGGATCGGCTGCACCTGCTGGCGGCCGGTCGCATCCGGCAGGCCGAGATGCATGCGGTGCGCGCGCACGGCAGTGACCGCGCCATCGCCCAGGAAGGCCTCCGGCGCGCCGAGCCATTCGAAGACGACGCCTTCTTCCTCGGCGTTGTACACCTCCCGCATCGAGCCCGGCATATTCGCCTTGTCGCGCCGATAGAGGCAGGTGACGGAGGTGGCGCCCTGGCGCACCGCGGTGCGGACGCAATCCATCGCCGTGTCGCCGCCGCCGATGACCACCACGCGCTTGCCGGCGGCGTTCATCGCCCCATTGGCCATGCCGGGCACAACCTCCCCCAGCCCGGCGCGGTTCGAGGCGGTCAGGTAATCCAGCGCCGGCACGATGCCGTCGAGGCCAATGCCCGGCGCGGCCATGTCGCGCGCCTTGTAGACGCCGGTCGCGATCAGCACGGCGTCGTGCTTCAGGCGCAGCGCCTCCAGCGTGATGTCCTGGCCGACGGCGGTGTTCAGGTGGAACTGGATGCCGCCTTCCTCGAACTGCTTCCAGCGGCGCAGCACCACCTCTTTCTCCAGTTTGAAGTTGGGGATGCCGTAGATCATCAGCCCGCCGACGCGGTCGTAGCGGTCATAGACATGCACCTGGTAGCCGCGCATGCGCAGCCGTTCCGCCGCCGCCAGCCCACCAGGCCCCGCGCCGATGATGCCGACGGACTGCGGCAGTTCCCGCCGCGGCTTCGGCGCCTTGACCCAGCCCATCTCCCAGGCCGTGTCGGTGATGTACTTTTCCACCGACCCGATGGTGACGCTGCCAAAATCTTTCTCAATGACGCAGTTGCCCTCGCACAGGCGATCCTGTGGGCAGATGCGGCCGCAAATCTCCGGAAAAGTGTTGGTGGCGGCGGAGACCTCATAGGCCTCCTCCAGCCGGCCTTCCGCCGTCAGCTTCAACCAGTCCGGAATATTGTTGTTCAGCGGGCAATGCACCTGGCAGAAGGGCACGCCGCACTGGCTGCAGCGGCTGGATTGCGCCTTCGCCGCCGCCGGGTCGAATTCCTTGTAGATCTCGGCGAAATCCTCGCGCCGCGCCGTGGCCGGACGCTTGTCCGGCTGGTGCTGGTCGAGGCGCACGAATTGCAGCATCCGTTCGGCCATGGCGGCGAGGCTCCTAGAGTCGCGCGCCGTCCGGCGGCGGCGCGGGGGAGCCTCCTACACCAGCATAGCAACGGATGCGAGTCCGTTTTGCGTCGAAAGGACAGCATGACTGTCCTAAAATCGTATTTTCCTTACCGCCCCACCTCGAGGCACCCCGGACCTCCATCATAAAAGGCCCGATCCGGCCTCATGCGGTCGCGAGGTCGCGGCGACCGCCGCCGGGCCGGAAGCGGCGCAGATAGGCCGGAACCACCGCCTCCACCGATTTCGGCGCAATCCCCAGCGCGGCGAGGCCCGGCGCGCCCTCCGCCACCACATTGTCCTTGGCCAGCAGCAGAAGCTGGTCGCGGGTCAGCGCCGGGCTCGGCAGTTTCTCCAGCACCGCGGCCTGAAGCCGCATCAGGCCCATCGGCATGTCCACCATTCGGCGCGGACGCCGGATGGTGTCCAGGATGAAGCGCAGCACCTCCCGCATCGTCATCACGCGCGGCCCGCCGAGTTCATAGGTGCGGCCCTGCGCCGCATCGTCCTTCAGCGCCACCATCACCGCATCGGCCACATCGCCGACGAAGACCGGCTGGAAGCGGCTGTCGCCGGAGACCACCGGCATGAAGGGCAGCATCTGTGCCATGCCGGCGAAGCGGTTGAAGAACTGGTCCTCCGCCCCGAACACCACGGAGGGACGCAGGATGGTCGCGCCAGGGAAGGCCGCCAGCACGCCCGCCTCCCCCGCCGCCTTGCTGCGGGCATAGCGGCTTTCGCTGCCCGCATCGGCACCGATGGCGGAAAGATGCACCATCCGGCGCGCGCCCGCCTTGCTGGCGGCAGCGGCGATCAGGCCGGGCGCCTCGCCCTGGATGCGGTCGAAATCGCCATGCAGGATGCCGACCAGGTTGATGACGACATCCGCCCCCTCCACAGCCCGGGCCAGCGCCGCCGGGTCGGTGACGGAGACCTGCAAGGGCACGATCTGCCCGACCCGCCCCTGGGTGGTCAGGAAGCGCGTCGCGGCCGGGTGGCGGGTGGCGACCCGCACGCCATAGCCCTGCGCCGCCAGGCGCTGCACCACATAGCGTCCGATGAAGCCGGCGCCGCCGAACACCGTCGCCACCTTGCGATCCTGCCCCACCTGCATCACCCGCGCTCCATATCCATGCCGCCCTTCTATACGCCGCCGGCCGGGTCCGTACCAAGCGACACGACATTGCAAGAAACCGCATGACCCCCGCTTGACGGCCCCGAGGCCCGCCCGTAAATCCCGCCCCACGTCGGAAGACGCCCCTTTGCCCAGGTGGCGGAATTGGTAGACGCGCTGGCTTCAGGTGCCAGTGACCGCAAGGTCGTGAAGGTTCGAGTCCTTTCCTGGGCACCACCAAGCGGGATCATCATGGCGTGGGTTCCACCCTTTTCACCCGGGACGCCATGATCCGCCTCCATAAACATGACCTTCCCGACGGCATCGACTTCGGCGCCTCCGTCGCCATCGACACCGAGACCATGGGCCTCGACCCGCGGCGCGACCGGCTGTGCCTGGTGCAGCTTTCGGCCGGCGACGGCACCGCCCATTGCGTCCAGATCCTGCCGGAGCGGCTGGGCGGCCGTGGCGCGGATTGCCCAAACCTGAAGCGCCTGCTGGCCGACCCCGCGGTGCTGAAGATCTTCCACTTCGCGCGCTTCGATGTCGCCGCGCTGTACAATGCGCTGGGCGTGGTCGTGGCGCCGGTGGTCTGCACCAAGATCGCCTCCAAGCTGGTCCGCACCTACACGGATCGGCACGGGTTGAAGGACCTCTGCCGCGACCTGCTGGGCGTCGACCTGTCGAAGCAGCAGCAGTCCAGCGACTGGGGCGCGCCGGAGCTCACGCCAGAGCAACTGACCTATGCGGCCTCCGACGTGCTGCACCTGCATGCGCTCTGGGCCCGCTTGAAGGCGGTGCTGGAACGTGAGGGGCGGCTGGACATTGCCGAGGCCTGCTACCACTTCCTGCCCATGCGCGGTCGGTTGGACCTGCTGGGCTATGAGGACCCGGACATCTTCGCGCATTGACCCTCCGGCGCGACGCGCTGGCGGAGGGCAGGCTGACTGCCACGTGACATCGAAGGTGCCGTCGCACCCAATATGTGGCACGTTTTTTGTCCGGGGAGGCGCCGCGGATCGCTTCGCGCGTTGACCCCTCGCCCAGCAAGGCCCTAGAAAGCACCGTGAGACTGCCGCCGCCCACTTCTCTTCGGCCCAGCGCCGCCCCGGGCGCCGCCTCGCGCCCGCCGGCGCGGCGCATGCTGGCGCCCTCGCGGGAACGCACCGCGCCCAGTGCGGGGCAGTTGGCGCGGCGGCGTATCCTGGTGGCCGTCGCCAAGCGCATACTGCCCCTGGCCGCCGTCTGCCTTTTGGCCGCCGTGGCTCTCTGGCCGGAGATCGACAGCGCCGCCGATCGCGGTCGCGTCGCCTTCCGCCGCGTGTTGCAGGCCGCGCCCGACGCGCTGCGCATCGTCGATCCGCGCTACCAGGGGGTGGATGAGCAGGACCGCCCCTATACCGTCACCGCCGACCTCGCGACCCAGGGTGGCAATGAGGATGTGGTGGCGCTGGCAGCACCCCGCGCCGACCTGCTGCTCGGCGATGGCGCCTGGGTCTACCTCGAATCGCGGGAGGGTCGCTTCAATCGCCCGACCAACAGGCTGGGTCTGGCCGGGCAGGTGACGGTGCATCATGACGACGGGACCCAATTCGTGACCGAGGCCGCGGAGATCGACCTGAAGGCGGGCGCCGCCTCTGGCGACCTGCCGGTCGCGGCGCAGGGCCCCTTCGGCAATCTGACCGCCGAGGGCTTCCGGTTGTATGACCGGGGCCAGGTGGTGATCTTCACCGGACGCGCCCGCGCGGTGCTGGAGGGCGGACAATGAGGCGCTTGCTGCCGCCGCTGGCGGCGCTGCTGCTGCTGGCGAACCCGGCCTGGCCGCAGAGCCTGGATCTGAACCAGGGCGGTCCCGTCGAGATCACCGCCAATGACGGCATCGAATGGCGCCAGCAGGACCAGCTGGTGGTCGCCCGCGGCGCCGCGCGGGCGGTGCGCGATGGCGTGTCCGTCGATGCCGACCGGCTGATCGCCCGCTACCGCCCGCGCGGCGGCCCCCAGGCCCCCGCTCCGGCGGGACAGCCCGGCGACAGCCCGCTTTCGGGCGGCGAGATCTGGCGGCTGGAGGCGGAGGGCAATGTGCGCGTCACCTCCGCCACGGAAACGGCGGAGGGCCAGCGCGCGGTCTATGACATGGACCAGGCGGTCATGGTGCTGTCGGGCAGCGGCCTGTCGCTGACCACGCCGGACCAGCGCATCACCGCCCGCGACAGCCTGGAATACTGGCCGCAGCGACGCATGGCCGTGGCGCGTGGCGCCGCCGTGGTGGTCAGCAGCGACAACCGCCGCATCGCCGCCGATACGCTGGTCGCCTATTTCCTGGAGGAGGGTGCCGAGGGCGCCCCCACCCCAGCCGCACCCGCGCGCCCCGCCGCCCCCCCCGTCGCCGGCCTGCCCGTCGCCGGGGAGAACAGCCGGATCGACCGGGTCGAGGCCTATGGCAATGTCGAAATCCGCACGGCGGATGAGGTGGTCCGCGGGGAACGCGGCATGTACAGCCCCCAGACCGCACTCGCGCGGCTGGTCGGCGGCGTGCGTATCACCCGGGGGGAGAACCAGTTGAACGGCCAGGAAGCCATCGTGAACCTGCGCAGCGGAGTCTCCCGGCTGGTTTCGGCGCCAGGCACCCGCGTACAGGGCCTGATCGTTCAGGGGCAGCAGCAGCCGAGCCAGGCGACGGTGCCGCCGGCACAACGCCCGGCCCGACGCACCCCCGCCCCGCCGCCGCAGCGACGGCCGAGCCAGGGCGCGGCCGAGACGCCGGCCCGATGAACGGCCCAATGAACGGCCCGGATCGCCCCGGCGAAACCCGCCCGAATGTGCGGCTCGCCACGCAGAACAGTGGCCTGGTCGCGACCGGCCTGGGCAAGCGCTACAAGAAGCGGCCGGTGGTGCGGAATGTCTCCCTGACCCTGCGGCGGGGGGAGGCTGTGGGCCTGCTCGGCCCGAATGGCGCCGGCAAGACCACGACCTTCTACATGATCACCGGCCTGGTGCAGCCGGATGAAGGCACGGTGACCATGGATGGCCATGACGTCACCTTCCTGCCCATGTACCGCCGCGCCCGCCTCGGCCTCGGCTACCTGCCGCAGGAGGCCTCGATCTT
Source organism: Falsiroseomonas oleicola (assembly GCF_019029495.1). Taxonomy (GTDB): domain Bacteria; phylum Pseudomonadota; class Alphaproteobacteria; order Acetobacterales; family Acetobacteraceae; genus Falsiroseomonas; species Falsiroseomonas oleicola. The sequence continues at coordinate 567,651 of NZ_JAERQM010000002.1, read as the reverse complement.
CCGGGGCCTGTCGGTGGAAGACAATATCCGCGCGGCGCTGGAGGTGGTCGAGCCGGTGCGCGACCGGCGGGAGCAGATGCTGGACAGCCTGCTGGCGGAATTCGGCATCGCCCATCTGCGCCGCGCCCCGGCCCTGGCGCTTTCGGGCGGTGAACGCCGGCGCTGCGAGATCGCCCGCGCCTTGGCGACCCAGCCCAGCTATATCCTGCTGGACGAGCCGCTGGCCGGCATCGACCCCATCGCCGTCGGCGAGATCCGTGACCTTGTAAAACATCTGAAGGATCGCGGCCTCGGCGTGCTCATCACCGACCACAATGTGCGGGAGACGCTGGAGATCATCGACCGCGCCTATATCCTGCATGACGGCCAGGTGCTGATGGAGGGCAACCCCCGCGACATCGTCGCGCATGAGGGTGTGCGGCGTGTCTATCTCGGCGAAAGGTTTTCGCTCTAGGCTCGCACCATGGACAGGGCCGCGCATAACCGGGTTGGGGACTGAGGACCGTGGCACTCGGGCCGCGCCTCGACCTGCGCCATTCGCAGTCCCTGGTGATGACGCCGCAATTGCGGCAGGCCATCAAGCTGCTGCAATCGAGCAATGTCGAAGTTTCCGCCTTCGTCGAGGAGGAGCTGGAGCGCAACCCGCTGCTGGAGCGGGATGAGCGCCCGGAACTGCCGAGAACCGCGGAGGACAACCCTGCCCCGGCCACCGAGCACCTCGATTCCCACGCCGCCGCCACCTCCGGCGAGATGCCGACGGAGGCCTCGGCGCCGCTCGATGCCGATTGGGGCAATGTCTATGACAGCGATGGCGGCGGCGGCGGCTTCGCCGAATCCGGCGGACGTGGCGGACGGGCCGATTTCGACGACAGCCTGTCGGATATCGAGGACCTGGCCGATGGCCGGAAGTCGCTCCGCGAGCACCTCGGCGAACAGGTCCGCCTGACCTTCGGCGATGCGCGGGACCGGCTGATCGCGGCGCAGATGCTGGCGCTGGTCGACCCCGCCGGGCGGATGACCATCACCGACCTGCAGATCGCCAATGCCATGGGCTGCCCGGAGGCCCAGGTGGCGGGCGTGCGCCGGCTGCTGCAGCGCCTCGACCCCGTCGGCATGTTCTGCCGCGACCTGCGCGAATGCCTGGCGGTGCAGCTGGCCGACCGCAACCGGCTGGACCCCTGCATGGAAAGGCTGCTGGACAATCTGGACATGCTGGCGCGGCGCGACCTGCGCGGGCTGATGAAGGTCTGCGAGGTCGATTCGGAAGACCTCGCCGACATGATCGCGGAGCTGAAGCGCCTCGACCCCAAGCCCGGCGCCAGCTTCGACGCGCCGCCGGCCATGGCGGTGGTGCCGGATGTGCTGATGAAGCGCCTGCCGGATGGCGGCTGGGCGGTGGAGCTGAACCCCGAGACCCTGCCCCGCGTGCTGGTCAATCGTGGCTTTCACGCCCGCGCCGTGGTCGGCGTGAAGACCCGCGACGACAAGGCCTTCATCGCCGACCGGCTGCAATCGGCCACCTGGCTGGTGAAATCCCTGGAACAGCGGGCCAATACCATCCTGAAGGTCGCCGCCGAGATCGTCCGCCGGCAGGACGCCTTCTTCCGCCTCGGCGTCGCGCATCTGCGGCCGCTGATCCTGCGCGACGTCGCCGAATATGTGGCGATGCACGAAAGCACTGTCAGCCGCGTCACCGCCAACAAATACATCGCGACGCCGCGCGGCACTTTTGAGCTTAAGTATTTCTTTACCACTGCCATCGCCGGGACCTTGGGCGGGGAGAGTCATTCGGCCGAGGCGGTGCGCTTCCGCATCCGGGAGATGATCGGCGCCGAAAGCAGCGAGGATGTGCTTTCGGATGACGCAATCGTCGAGCGTTTGCGCAAGGAGGGAGTGGACATCGCCCGCCGAACGGTGGCCAAATACCGCGAGGCGTTGCGCATTCCATCGTCCGTGCAACGCAAGCGGGAGAAGGCCGTCCCGGCCTGATCCGCGGCGCGGTTCACGCCGCTTTTCCCCGGGCGCGGCCTTCCCCATAGGTGAGGAAGGAGCAAAGCTCGCATGCATATCACCGTGGCCGGCAAACAGGTCGAAACAGGCGAAGCGTTGAAAACGCATGTCCGTGACGGGCTGACCGTTATATCCCGCAAGTATTTCGACCACGCCGTCGAAGCAAACGTCACCTTCAGCCGGGACGCCAAGGGCCACGCCTTCCTGTGCGACATCAACCTCAAGGCCGGGCGGAACCTGTTCCTGCGCGGCGAGGGGGAAGGCGCCGATGCGCATCGCGCCTTCACGGTGGCGGCCGAGCATGTCGCCAAGCGGCTGCGCCGCTACCGCCGCCGCATGAACGACCACGCCCGCAGCATGGCCGCCGAGCGCGAGCCGGAACAGGCCGAGATGGCCCGCCAGGTGGTGCTGCGGCAGGAGGAGGAGATCGAGGAAACCCCCGATCCGGCGATGGAGGAGGCCGGCGACAACCCCGCGGTGGTCGCCGAGACCCCGGCCGAAATTCATCGCCTGACGGTGGGGGAGGCGGTGATGCGCATGGATCTGGCGCATGTCCCGGTGCTGATGTTCCGCAACCGCGCGACCAACGGGCTGAACGTGGTCTATCGCCGCGGCGACGGCCATATCGGCTGGATCGATCCGAAGACCACGTAACTCCAGGCATGGGAGGGTCCCACCCCCTCCCACCCGCGATGCGCGCTTGACGGGCGCCGCGCATCCCCGCAATCCCCGCCCATGGCCCTGCCCCCCCTTCTGCATCTCCGTGACATCCGCCTTCGCCTCGGCTCCACCCAGTTGCTGGACGGGGCGGAAATCGCCGTCTCGGCGGGGGACCGGCTGGCGCTGGTCGGGCGCAATGGCTCGGGCAAATCCACCCTGCTGAAGATCGCCGCCGGAATCATCGATTCCGATGCGGGCTCCGTCTTCATCCAGCCCGGCGCGACCATCCGCTACCTGCCGCAGGAGCCGGACCTGGCCGGCTTCGCCACCACCGGCGCCTATGTCGCCGCCGGCCTCGGCCCGGGCGACGATCCGCACCGGGCGCGGGTGCTGATCGAGGGCCTCGGCCTGACCGGGGAGGAGCACCCGGCCAACCTCTCGGGCGGCGAGGCGCGGCGCGCGGCGCTGGCCCGCGTGCTGGCGCCGGAGCCCGATATTCTTCTGCTGGACGAGCCCACCAACCATCTCGACCTGCCGGCGATCGAATGGCTGGAACAGGCGCTCGGCCCGCTGCGCAGCGCGCTGGTGCTCATCAGCCACGACCGGCGCTTCCTGGAACGCCTCTCGAAATCCATGGTCTGGCTCGACCGCGGCACCACCCGCCGCCTCGATCAGGGTTTTTCGCATTTCGAGGCCTGGCGCGACCAGGTGCTGGAGGAGGAGGAAACCCAGGCGCACAAACTGGCCCGCAAGATCGTGCGGGAGGAGCATTGGCTGCGCTATGGCGTCACCGCGCGGCGCAAGCGCAATGTGAAGCGCCTCGCCGGGCTCCAGGACCTGCGCAAGCGGCACCGCGAACGTGTGACGGTGCCTGGCGCCGTGCGGATGGCGGCGAGCGAGGGCGATGCCTCCGGCTCGCTCGTGGTGGCGCTGGAAGGCGTGACCAAGGCCTATGGCGATGCGCCGCCCGTCGTGCGCGATTTCTCCACGCGGATCATGCGCGGCGACCGGGTCGGCATCGTCGGGCCGAATGGCGCCGGCAAGACCACGCTGCTGAACCTGCTGACCGGCGCGCTGAAGCCGGATGAGGGGCGCGTGCGGCTGGGCGCGAGCCTCGAGATGGTCACGATGGACCAGACGCGGGACAGCCTGGACCCCGCAACCTCCCTGCAATCGGCGCTGACCGGCGGTTCCGGCGACGTGGTGCGGATCGGCGGCGAGGTGAAGCACGTCATCGGCTATATGAAGGACTTTCTGTTCCTGCCCGAACAGGCGCGGACGCCGGTCAGCGCGCTGTCGGGTGGCGAGCGGGGCAGGTTGATGCTGGCGCGCGCCTTGGCGACACCGTCGAACCTGCTGGTGCTGGACGAGCCGACCAACGACCTCGACCTCGAAACGCTCGACCTGTTGCAGGAACTGCTGGCCGAGTATTCGGGCACCGTCATCGTCGTCAGCCATGACCGCGACTTCCTCGACCGCGTCGCCACCAACGTCATCGTCAGCGAGGGCAACGGCCACTGGCAGGACTATGCCGGCGGCTATTCCGACATGGTGGCGCAGCGCGGCCGTGGCGTGCAGGCGAAGGCGCGCGCCGCCGCGGCGGAAGCGGCCGAGCGTAGCGGGGTCGAGGCCCCGCGCCTGGCCGCAAAAGCCAAGATGTCGTTCAAGGACAAGCACGCGCTCGAATCCCTGCCCGTGCGCATCGCGCAGTTGGAACGGGAAATCGGCGTGCTGCAGAAGGCGCTGGCCGACCCGGCCCTCTACACCAACGACCCGCCCGGCTTCGCCGCCCGCAGCAATCTCCTGGCGAAGAAGCAGGCGGAACGCGATGCGGCCGAGGAAGACTGGCTGCGGCTCGAAATGCTGCGCGAGGAGATCGAGGGATGACCATCGGCGTCGGCGGGTCCGACTTCGCCACCGAACTGGCCCGCATCACCAACCAGCGCGATGTCGTGCCGCCGATCGGCGCCGAAGCGCATGAACAGCGCGTCGCCGCGGCGCAGGCGCGCATGGCGGAACTCGGCATCGATGCGCTGTGGCTGGACGGCACCACCAACCTCGCCTGGCTGACCGGGCTGAAGCACGGCCAGTCCGAGCGCCCGGTCGGCGCCGTGCTGCCGGTGCGCGGCGCCCTCACCTATCTCTGCCCGGAATTCGAGGTGGAGAAGCTGAAGACCATGCTGGCCCTGCCCGGCGCGGTGCTTGGCTGGGAGGAGGATGAAGACCCCTACGCCCTGTTCAGCGACATCCTGCGCGCCGGCGACATCGCGGGTGGCACGGTGGCGCTGGACGACATGGCACGGGTCTTCGTGGCGGAAGGGCTGCGCGCCGCGCTGCCGAATCACCGCTTCATCGCCAGCGGCGCCGTCACCAGCCATCTGCGCCAGCGCAAGTCGGAGCACGAGGTGGCGCTGCTGCGCCAGGCCATGGGCATGACGCTGGCGATCCAGGCCGCCGCCGCCCGCGCGCTGCGCCCGGGTGTGACCACGACGGAGGTCGGCGAATTTCTCGCCGCCGCGCATCGCAAGGCCGGCTTCGATGGCGGCCCGTCCTTCTCCATCGTGCTCTTCGGCGAGGCCACGGCCTATCCGCATGGCGTGCCCTATCCGCAGACGCTGCGGGACGGCGATGTGGTGCTGATCGATGTCGGCGCGCCGCTGCATGGCTATGTCTCCGACATCACGCGCAGCTACGTCTTCGGCACGCCGACGCAGCGCCAGCGCGACATCTGGAACCTGGACCATGCGGCGCAGGCCGCCGGCATCGCCGTGGCGAAACCGGGCATCACCGGCGGTGCGATCGACGATGCGGTGCGCGGCGTTGTGGTGGCCGCCGGCTTCGGCCCTGGCCACAAGACTCCCGGCCTGCCGCATCGCGCGGGGCACGGCATCGGCATGGATGTGCATGAGGCGCCCTATTTCGTGAAGGGCGGCAAGGAAGTCCTCGCCCCTGGCGTCACCGGCAGCATCGAGCCCACCATCGCCATCTACGGCGAATTCGGCATCCGGCTGGAAGACCACATCGTCATCACCGAGACGGGTGCGGCCTGGCTGACGCCGCCGGCGAAATCCGTCGACGATCCCTTCGGACAGGATTGAAACCCATGCTGACCATCTATGGCTGCCTGCGCTCCCGCGCCTCGCGCAATGTCTGGCTGGCGCATGAGGCCGGGCTGGAATTCCGGCAGGTGCCGGTGATCCAGGCCTACCGCCTGGCGGACCCGGATGCGGCGGATGCGCCGATGCACACGCGGTCGCCCGAATTCCTCGCGGTCAATCCGAACGGCCATATCCCGTCCCTGGTCGATGTCGAACTGGTTCTGCATGAGAGCCTGGCCATCAACCTGTACCTCGCCCGCAAATATGGCGGCGCGCTCGGCCCGGCCGATGCGGCGGAGGATGGGTTGATGGGCATGTGGTCGCTCTGGGCGGCGACCGAGGTCGAGCCGCACAGCATCGAAATCCTCTACAACCGCATCGGCAAGCCGCCGGCAGAGCGCGATGCGGCGAAGGCCGATGCGGCGGTCGCCGCCCTGCGCGCGCCGGTCGCGGTGCTGGACCAGGCGCTGGCCGCCACGGGCTACCTGGTCGGGGGCCGCTTCACGGTGGCGGACATCAATGTGGCGGAGGTGATGCGCTACGCCCTGCCCGCGCCCGAACTTTTCGCCAATGCCCCGCAGGTGAAGGCCTGGATCGCCGCCTGCCACGCCCGCCCGGCCTATCAGCGCATGATGGCGGAACGGGAGAAGGAGCCCGCCTGAGGCTCACCCAGCCAGCGCCGCCAGCCGGGCACGCCGCACCGCCAGAAGGTGCCGGCGCATCGCCGCCCGCGCCGCCGTCGCCGCGCCCGCCGCGATGGCCTCCGCGATCTGCGCATGCTCGCCGAGATTCTGCCGGCGCCGCAGCGGTGACACCGCGAGCCGGGTGAGGCGGGAGGCGACGGGCGCGGCCTGATCCGTCCAGAGCTCGCCGACGATGCGCGCCAGCACCGGATTGCCGGAGGCCTCGGCAATGGCCAGGTGAAAGTCGCGATCCGCCGGATCGCCCACGCGGCCGGCCACGGTCTCGGCGCGCATCCGGCCGAAGGCTTCCGCAACCGCCGCCCGCGCCGCCGCATCCGTGCTGCGCGCCGCCAGGGCCGCGCAATCCGGCTCCACCAGCAGCCGCGCCTCCAGCACGTCGAAGGGGCCGGGCGCATCCGTGGCGGGGCGTGACGGCGCCGGGGCGGCGGCGCGGACATAGACGCCGGACCCGCCGCGCACCTCGACCAGCCCCTCGATCTCCAGCGCGATCAGCGCCTCCCGCAAGGAGGGCCGACTGACATTCAGCCGGGGTGCCAGGTCGCGTTCGGAGGGCAGGCGGCTGCCGGGCGGCAATTCGCCGGCGGCGATCATGGCGGCGATCTGCTCGGCGATGCGGCGGAACAGGCGGCGGGGTTCGAGTGGCTGGAAGGGCATCCGGCAGATATCCAGGCGGTTGACAGTCCTGGCAAGGCGGCGCCAGCATGCCGAAACTGGTCAGGCCACTTTGCCAAACGGGGGTGGACCAAACAAGGACCGGAGAGGAAAGGGAAACGCCATGACGACGCAATCGGCTATGGGTCGGCGCGCGATGCTGGCCGGGACGGCCTTCGCCCTGGCGGGGCCAGCCCTGGCACAAAGCACGGCGCCCTGGCCCTCCCGCCCCATCCGCTTCATCGTGCCCTTCGCCCCCGGCGGCGCCTCCGACACCACGGCGCCGCTGACCGGCCAGCACCTGTCGCAGCGCCTCGGCCAGCCGGTGGTGGTGGAGAACAGGGCCGGCGCCGCCTCCGTCATCGGCACGGCGGAGGCAGCGCGGGCAGCGCCGGATGGCTACACGATCCTGCTGGCGCCGCCGCCCTTCGTCATCACGCAATTCGCCTATCCCAATCTGCCCTATGACCCGGAAGCCGCCTTCCGCCCGGTGATCCTGCTGGTCACCAGCCCCTCCCTGCTCTTCTCCCGCACCGGGCTGGCAACGCGGGGATGGCCCGAGATCGCGGAGATGGCGAAGGCGCGGCCCGGCGTGCTGACCTATGGCAGCCCGGGCAATGGCAGCCTGCCGCATCTGGCGATGGAATTGCTGAAGCTGCGCACGGGCGTCGATATCCTGCATGTGCCCTATCGCGGCGGCGGTCCGGCGGCGGCGGACCTCGCCGGCGGGCGGATCGACCTGATGATCTCGAGCCCCCTGGATATGGCCGGCAACCTGGCCAGCGGCCGCGCCGTGCCGGTGGCCGCCGCCACCGCCCGCCGCGCCCGCGCCTTCCCCGACCTGCCGACGCTGGGGGAGCTGGGCGTGCCGGATTACGACAGCAGCGGCTGGTTCGGCGTGGTGATGCCCGCCGCCACGCCGGATGCCATCGCCACGCGCCTCAACACCGAATTCCAGGCGGTGCTGCAAGTGGAGGAGGTGGCGGCACGGCTGCTGACCCTGGGCGTCGAGCCTGCCGTCGGCAGTGCCGCGGACTTCCAGGGCCATCTGACCGCCGAACGCAACCGCTGGCGCGTCGCCGTGCCGGCCGCCGGGGTGACGGTGCAGTGAAGCGACCGAACATCCTCTGGGTCTGCACCGACCAGCAGCGCTGGGACACGGTCGGCGCGCTGGGCAATACGCATATCCGCACGCCGGCCATGGACAGCCTGGTCGCCTCCGGCACCGCCTTCACCCGCTGCTACACGCAGTCGCCCATCTGCACACCCTCCCGCGCCAGCATGATGACCGGGCGGTATCCGGCGACGCATCAGGTGCAGCGCAACGGCAATGCCTTCTGGCCGGCGCATGAGGTGCTGGTGACGAAGCGGCTGGCCGATGCCGGCTATGATTGCGGGCTGATCGGCAAGTTGCACCTCTCCGCCGCGAAGTATCACGAACAGCGCGTCGATGACGGCTACCGCGTCTTCCACTGGAACCACCATCCGACGCCGGATGCGGCGCGGGGCGATGCCTATGAACATTGGCTGCGGCATGAGAAGGGCGTCGATCCGCAGGCGCTGTACCGCGACAAGGGCGCCTTCTGCGGCCCCGGCGTGCCGGCGGCGCTGCATCAATCGACCTGGTGCGCGGAGATGGCGATCCGCTTCATCACCGACCGTCGCGACGCGCCCTGGTGCCTGTCGCTGAACTTCTTCGACCCGCACGCGCCCTTCGACGCGCCGCCGGAAGCCCTGGCCAAGGTCGATGCCGCCGGCCTGCCCCTGCCGCTGTGGCGCGACAGCGATGGCGAGCGCTGGGTGGATTTCCAGAATGTCGACCAGCAGCAGGTCCGCCCGCAGGACCCGCGCATCCGCCACGCCGAGCAGCCGCCGCCCCCCGCCGAGCGCGACCACGACAAGGTCGCGAGCCATGTGCCGGAGGGCTATGACGCGCTTCAGGTGAAGGCGAACTACTACGCCATGATCGAGCACCTGGATGCGCAGCTCGGCCGCATCCTGGCGGCGCTGCGCGACAGCGGCCAGGAGCAGGACACCATCGTGCTGTTCCATTCCGACCATGGCGAGATGCTGGGCGACCACGGCCTGGTCCTGAAGGGCTGCCGCTTCTTCGAAGGGCTGGTCCATGTGCCGATGATCTGGTCCTGGCCCGGCCGGGTGACGCCCGGCCTGGTCAGCGACGCGCTGGTCGAGCTGGTGGACATCACGCCGACATTGCTGGAGGCGGCCGGCATCGAAATCCCGTGGACGGTGCAGGGGAAATCGCTGCTGCCGATCCTGGAAGGCCGCGCCGACCCAGGCCGCCACAAGCCGCATGTGGTCTGCGAGTTCCACGACGCCATCGGCGCCGGGCGCGATCACAGCCACGGCACCATGGTCTTCGACGGGCGCCATAAATCCGTGATCTATCACGGCCATCCCATGGGCGAGATCTTCGACCACGCCACCGACCCTGGCGAGTTCGACAATCTGTGGCACGATGTCGCGCTGCGGGCGGAGCGGCTGCAATTCCACCTCGATGCCATGGCCGCCACCACCAGCGCGGGTCCACCGCGCAGTGCCAATTACTGAAGGGGGATTCACCATGATCGCTCGCAGGCTTCTGACGCTGCTGGGTGCCGGATTGCTCGCCGCGCCCTTCATCGCCACGCCGGCCCGTGCCGCATGGCCGGAACGGCCGGTGACCGTGGTGGTGCCCTATCCGCCCGGCGGCAACAACGACATCCTGGCGCGGCTGCTGGCGCCGGTTGTGGAACGGCAGATCGGCCAGCCACTGGTCATCGACAATCGCGGCGGCGGCGGCGGCACCATTGGTGCGGGCATCGCCTCCCGCGCCGCCGCGGATGGCTATACCGTGCTCTTCGCGGATATCGGCATCCTGGCCATCGCGCCGCATCTGTTTGCGCGGCTGCCCTTCGATCCCGACAGTTTTGTGCCGATCGTGCGGCTGACGGAGGTTTCGCTGCTGGTCGGCGTGCCGCGGCAGTCGCCCCATCAGAACCTGGGCAGCCTGCTGGCAGCGGCCCGCGCACGGCCGAATGCGCTGACCTTCGCGACGCCGGGCAATGGCACGGCGGGACATCTGGCGACGCAGATGCTGATGTCGCTGGCGAATGTGCCGATGACGCATGTGCCCTATCGCGGCAGTGCCCCGGCGCAGATCGACCTGATCGGCGGCAATGTCGACCTGCTGATCGACGGCACGCTGCTGCCGGCCGTGACCCAGGGCCAGGTGCGCGCGCTGGCCGTCACCGGCCCCAGCCGTTCCCCCTTCACGCCGGACCTGCCAACGGTCGCGGAGGCGGGGGTGGCCAACTACAACTTCCTCTCCTGGCACGGTGTGGTGGCACCGCGCGGCACGCCGGCCGAGGCGATCACGCGCCTCAACGCCGCCTATAACGTCGCCGTGGCCGATCCCGGGGTGCTGGAACGCGCACGCCAGCTCGGCCTGCCGCTGAAGGGCGGCTCGGCACAGGACTTCGTCGCCTTCATCGCGGCGGAACGCGCCAAGCTGGGGCCGGTGGTGCAGGCGAGCGGAGCGCGGGTGGAGTGAGTGCGGCCATGAAGCGCCCGAACATCATGCTGGTCACGGTGGACCAGTGGCCGGCCTCCCTGATGGGCTATGCCGGCCATCCCACCGTGCTGACGCCCACGCTGGACCAGCTCGCGCGCAATGGCGTGTGCTTCCCCAATACCTATTCCGAATGCCCGATCTGCATCCCGGCGCGGCGCACCATGATGACGGGCAATACCGCCCGAATCCATGGCGACCGCAGCTTCGATCCGGTGGCGCGGATGCCGGACAGCCCGACGCTGGCCGCGACGCTCGGCGCCGCCGGCTACCAGACCACCGCGGTCGGCAAGCTGCATGTCTATCCGCCGCGCGACCGCATCGGCTTCGACGACGTGCATCTGGCGGAGGAAGGCCGGCCGCATCTCGGCGGCTATGACGATTACGACCTGTTCCTGGCCGACCAGGGTTTTCCGGGCCAGGGCTTCAACCATGGCATGAACAACAACGACTATCTCTGGCGACCCTTCCACCTGCCGGAGCCTTGCCATGTGACCAACTGGACCACCTGGAAGATGTGCCGCGAGATCAAGCGGCGCGACCCGACGCGGCCGGGCTTCTGGCACCTGTCCTACACCGCGCCGCATCCGCCGCTGGCGCCCCTTCAGGCCTATCTCGACATCTATCGCGACGCCGAGCCGCCCGTGCCGCCCATCGCCGACTGGGCCAGGGACGAGGCCGCCCTGCCCTACGCCCTGCGCTCCATCACCGACTACTGGTCGCATGTGAAGCCGCACCATATGCGCGGCATCCAGCGCGCCTTCATGGCGCTGTGTACCCATATCGACCACCAGTTCCGCCTGGTGCTCGGCACGCTGCGGGAGGAGGGGCTGCTGGACGATACGGTGGTGCTGTTCACCGCCGACCATGGCGACATGCTGGGCACCCACGGCTTATGGGCCAAGCGCATCTTCTACGAGGACAGCGCCCGGGTGCCGACCATCCTGCTCGGCCCGGCCGGCGATGCCCGCACCGCGCCCGGCAGCATCGACCGGCGGCTGGTACAGCTCGCCGATGTGATGCCGACGCTGCTCGATTTCGCCGGCGTCACGCCGCAGGCGCCGATGGAGGGGCTTTCGATGATCGGCGCTGCGCGGCGGCAGGTGCTGACGGCGGCCTGCCGCGACGATGCCTCCGCCACCCGCATGGCGACGGATGGGCGGCACAAGCTGATCTGGTACCCGAACGGCAATACCATCCAGCTTTTCGACCTGGCGGAGGACCCGCAGGAGATGCGGAACCTCGCCGGCGAAACGGCGCTGGCCGATGTCCAGACGAAGCTGGAGGCGGCGCTGGTCGCCGATGCCTGGGGCGCCGATACCGGCTGGATCATGGATGGAAAGCTGGTCGGCACCCCGGCCAAGCCCTTTGTCAGCCAGACCAATCGCGGCCTGTCCGGCCAGCGCGGCTTCCACTTTCCGCCGCCGCCCCAGGCCGGGGCTGATGTCGTGGTGGGGACGCCCGGGGGCTAGGCGCGTGGAGGCTCCCGTCAAATCCTGCTGCGTGCCCGCCAGTGGGCGCGCGGCCGGGCCGGCTCCCAGCCTGCTGGCCGCGGGTGGCGTCGATGACGCGCGGGTCGTCGACATCCCCGGCGGCAGCGTCACCCTCGGAACCGACACGCCCTTCTTCCGCGAGGATGGCGAAGGGCCGGCGCGGCGCGCGGCGCTGCGCCCCTTCCGCATCGACGCCCATGCCGTGAGCAACCGCCGCTACGCCGCCTTCGTCGCCGCCACCGGCTACCGCACCGAGGCGGAGCGCTATGGCTGGTCCTATGTCTTCCACAGCTTCCTGGCCGCCGGGACAGAGGCCCCGAGCCCCGAGGGCACGCCCTGGTGGCGCCAGGTGCATGGCGCGTATTGGGCGGTGCCGGAGGGGCCGGGCTCGACCATCGCCGACCGCCTCGACCACCCCGCCACCCATATCGGCTGGAACGACGCCGCCGCCTTCGCCGCCTGGGCGGGCGGCCGGCTGCCGAGCGAGGCGGAATGGGAACATGCGGCCAAGGGCGGCGACGACAGCGCCCGCTTTCCCTGGGGCGCGGCGGAGCCGGATGACGGCAACGCGCTGTGCAACATCTGGCAGGGCCGCTTCCCGGTGCGGAACAGCCTGGCCGACGGCTTTCTCGGCACCGCCCCGGTCGATGCCTATCGCCCGAACGGCTTCGGGCTGTTCAACACCTGCGGCAATGTCTGGGAATGGTGCGCCGACCCGTTCCGCGTGCGCTCCCTCTCGGCGGCGGCGAAGCAGCGCAACCAGGCGGCGACGGCGGAGCGGGAGCGGGTGATGAAGGGTGGCTCCTACCTGTGCCACCGCAGCTACTGCTACCGCTACCGCATCGCCGCCCGTTCCGGCCGCAGCCCCGACACCTCCGCCGGGCATACGGGGTTCCGGGTGGCCTATGACGCGGGCGCCAGCCAAGCCATGTGACGAAATCGTAACCACGGTAGCGTGAACGGGAACGGCGCCAATTCGCGCGCACGTTGTAACCCCAAAGGTGTTCGCGACGTCTTCCCGCGCCTATGCTGGGTCGCTTTCCTCCACAACCCTCGGGAAGAAGGCACCCAGCATGGCACGCCCTCCACAAAAGACCTGGCCAAGCCATGTCTGAGCCCACCCCCCTCGCCGGCCGTTCCACGCTCTGCTGGCCGGTCTTTCTCTCCGCCGGCGGGGTGCTGCTGGCGCTGGTCGGCTTCGCGGCGATCTGGCCCGATATCGCCGCCACCTCCTTCACCGCCGCCCAGGCCTGGGTGATCGGGCATTTCGGCTGGTTCTACATGCTGGCCGTGACGGCCTTCCTGGTGCTCGCCATCGTCCTGGCCTTCGGTCGGCATGGCGCGGTGCGGCTGGGCGCGGATGACGAGACGCCGGAATTCGGCAATGCCTCCTGGTTCGCCATGCTGTTCAGCGCCGGCATGGGCATCGGCCTGATGTTCTTCGGCGTCGCCGAGCCGGTCATGCACTACGCCACGCCGCCCCCCGGCACCCCCAACGCCCCGCAAAGCGTCGGCGCGGCGCGGGAGGCACTGGTCTCCACCTTCTTCCACTGGGGCCTGCATGCCTGGGCGGTCTATGCCATGGTCGGCCTGGTGCTGGCCTATTTCGGCTTTCGCCGCGGCCTGCCGCTGACGCTGCGCTCCGCGCTGTATCCCTTCCTCGGCGAGCGTTTTCGTGGCTGGCCGGGGCATGCGGTGGACAGTTTCGCGGTGATCGGCACCATGCTCGGCGTCGCCACCTCGCTCGGCTATGGCGCGGCGCAGGCCAATGCGGGGTTGGCGCATCTCATCGGCCTGCCGACCGGCCCGCTGGTGCAGGTGGCCTTGATCGCCGGTATCATCGGCATCGCGCTGGTCTCCGTCATGCTGGGGCTGGATGGCGGCATCCGGCGGCTGTCGGTGCTCAACCTGGCGCTGGCCGGCACGCTGATGGTCTTCGTGCTGGCCACGGGACCCACGCTTTTCCTGGTGCAGGCTTTCTTCCAGAACACCGGCGCCTATCTGGCCGATATCGTCGGCCGCACCCTGCGGCTGCATGCCTATGAGCCCTCCGGCTGGCTCGGCGGCTGGACCCTGCTCTACTGGGCCTGGTGGATCGCCTGGTCGCCCTTCGTCGGCATGTTCATCGCCCGCGTCAGCCGGGGGCGGACCATCAAGGAATTCGTCCTCGGCGTGCTGGTCGCCCCGGCCGGCTTCACCTTCGCCTGGATGACCATCTTCGGAAACACCGCGATCCAGCTCGACATGCTCCAGGGCGGCTGGCTCTCGGCCGCGGTGGGGCAGGACGTGACGACCGCGCTGTTCCGCTTCCTTGATGCCCTGCCGCTCTCGGCGATCTCCGCCTGGGTGGCGACGCTGCTGATCGTGACCTTCTTTGTCACCTCCGCCGACAGCGCCGCCCTGGTGGTGGACACCATCGCGTCGGGAGGGCGGGAGGAGAATCCGGTCTGGCAGCGCATCTTCTGGTGCGTCGCCATCGGTGCGCTGGCGGCGGCGCTGCTGCTGGCCGGCGGGCTTTCGGCCTTGCAGACCGCGTCGCTGATCGGTGCCCTGCCCTTCACGGCGATCATGCTGGTCGCCTGCTGGGGGCTGGTGCGCGCCCTGAACGAGGAACAGGACTGGCGCGCCGGCCTGCTGCCCGCCCGCGCCCCCGCCGCCGCCGAGGGCTGGCAGCGTCGCCTCGGCGCGGCGCTGCACCGGCCCACGCGCGGCACCGCGGAGCGCCACCTGGACGCCGCGGTGCGCCCGGCGCTGGAGGAGGTGGCGGAGGCGCTGCGCAAGCGCGGTGGCCTGGCCGAGCTGATCACGGAGGATGGCCGTGCCGCCCTGTCCGCCGAACTGCCGGGCGGGGCGCGCTTCACCTATGCCGTGCAGCTTCGCCCGATGAAGGAAGCCGCCTTCGCCCTGGCCGGCGCGCAACCGACCGAGGCCAGTCGCCATCGTTGGTGGCGCGCCGAGGTCGGCGGCGCCGGCTACGATGTCTTCGGCTGGTCAAAGGAGGATATCATCGGCGACGTCATGGCGGTGCTCGACCGCGCCTTGGCCCGCGCGAGCCGCTGAGGGCATGGGCTCCGTCCTGCGTTCCGCGGCTTCGCTGTTCGGCGGCGTGGCGCTGCTGCTGACCGGGCACGGGCTGCTGACGCTGCTGCTGCCGCTGCGCGGCGCGGCGGAAGGGTTCGGGCCGGTGGCCATCGGCCTGCTCGGCTCGGCCTATTTCGCCGGTTTCGTGGCGGGCTGCCTGCATGGGCCGCATCTGGTGGGGCGGGCGGGGCATATCCGCGCCTTCGCGGCGGTGGTCTGCGGCGTCTCGGCCGTGGCCTTCGCCTATCCGCTGCTGGTCGGCGAGGTGGCCTGGGCCCTGATGCGCTTCGGCTTCGGCTACGGGCTGGCGGTGTTCTACCTGGTGGTGGAATCCTGGCTGAACGACCGCGCCACCAACACCACCCGCGGGTTGTTGCTCGGCACCTATGTGATGATCAACCACGCCGCCATCGCGGCGGGGCAGATGATGCTGCTGGCCTATCCGGTGGCGGGGTTCGAGCTGTTCGCGGTGGCCGGCATCCTCATCAGCGTCGCCGCCATCCCCGTGGCGCTGACCCGCGCGCCGCAACCCGCGCCGGTGACAGATGTGCGCTTCCGGCCGGGCCGGTTGTGGCGCGCCTCCCCGGTCGGGCTGGTCGGCAGCCTGATGGTGGGGCTGGCCAATGGCGCCTTCTGGGGCCTGGGTGCGGTGGCGGCCACCGGCTTCGGGCTGGATGAGAATGGCGCCGCCTTGTTCATGACGGCGGCGGTGCTGGCCGGGGCGGTGACGCAGATGCCGGTGGGCCGGCTGTCGGATCGCATGGACCGGCGCTTCGTCCTCGCCGGGCTGCTGCTGGCCTCGATCTGCGTCGGGCTGGCGCTGGGGCTGTTGGCGCCGCAGGGCATCTGGCTGCTGGTGCTGGCGGCGGTCTTCGGCGGGGTGTCGCTGCCCTGCTATTCCATCGCGGCGGCCCATGCCTATGACCATGCCGACCCGTCCGACTATGTCGGCACCGCCTCCTCCCTGCTGCTGGTCAATGGGCTGGGCTCCATCGCCGGGCCGATCGGGGCGGCGCTGCTGATGCGATCCGTCCCCGGCGGCGGGCTGTTCCTGTTCATCGCCATGACCCAGGCCGGATTGCTGGCCTTCGTGCTCTGGCGCCTGCGCCGCCGCGCCGCCCCCGCGCCGGAATCGCGTGAAACCTTCGACATGGCGGCGACCTCCCCGGCCACGGTCGGCGGCGTGATGACGCCGGTGCCAGGGGAGGTATCCGAGGAAGAGGCGCGGGGCTGATCAGCCGAGCTGGGCGCCGGAGGCGCGGACGGCGGCGCCCCAGCGCTGCCGTTCCGTCGCGATGAAGGCGGCGAAGGCGTCGGGGTTCATCGCCGGTGCCGGCTCCGCCCCCCGGGCCCGCAGCGCGGCCACCACGGACTCCTCCCGCAGCCCTGCGGTGAAGGCCGCGTTCAGACGCTCGATCACCGGCAGGGGCGTGCCGGCCGGGGCGAAGATCCCGTCCCAGGCGCTGACCGCAAAACCCGGCAGCACGGAGGCGACGGTCGGCAGGTTCGGATGCGTCGCCAGGGGCGTGGCCGAGGTGACAGCGAGCGTCCGCACCGCGTCATTCTGCATGGCGGCGAAGGCGGCCGGGATCAGCTCGATCGCCATGTCGATCCGCCCGGCGGCGAGATCGGTCATCGCCGCCGCATTGCCGCGATAGGGCACATGCAGGATGTCCACCCCGGCGGCCATGCGGAACATCTCCGCCGCGATATGCCCGGTGGTGCCATTGCCGGCGGAGCCATAGCTGGCCTTGCCGGGATTGGCCTTCAGCCAGGCGATGAGCTGCGGCAGCGTCTCCACCGGCAGGTCGCGCTTGACCAGCACCACCAGCACGATGCGCGACAACGGCGCGATGGGGACGAAATCCTCATGCGGGCGGAAGCTGAGGCGGGGGTACAGCGCCTCATTGATCGCATGGGTGCCGTTGGTGCCGTAGAACAGCGTGTAGCCATCCGGCGCGGCCCGCGCCGCCACCTCCGCCCCCACATTGCCGCCGGCGCCGGGCCGGTTCTCCACCACGAAGTTCTGGCCGAGCCGCGTCTGGGCCGGGCCGGTGGCGAGGCGCGACAGCGTGTCGCCACCGCCACCCGCCAGGAAGGGCACCACCAGCCGGATCGGCCGGTCCGGATAGCTCTGCGCCCGCGCACCGCCCGCCGCCAGCAGCAACCCGGCCGCCAGCGCACCCCGCCGCGACAGGCGCGGCCCGTGTTCCGTCTTCATCGCTTCCTCCCTTTCGTTGATGTGGCCCGGCTTCAGACCGGCCAGGCTTCCAACAGATCCACCGGGTCGCCATAGGTCTCCGCCAGGGCGCGCACCTTGGGATCGCGCAGCGACAGCAGGTAACCATCCTCGACCAGCGGACGGTTCCCCGCCGTCACCGTGGCGTCGTAGAGCACCAGATCCATGTGGATATGCGGCTCCTCCCAATTCGGCATCACGCGGCGGAGGTATTCCGATGGTTTCGGCGCGTTGATGCCGACATGCAGGCTGCCCGGCGAATTGGGGCCGGCGGGGTAGATGTCGAAGCGCGGGGCCTTGGGGTTATGGCCGCAGCCCAGCTCCTCCAGCGTGCCGCCGATCAGGTAGTCGCGCATCACCTCGGCGGCGAAGCCCTCGCCATGCACGGCGTGGACCAGGTCGTCCTTGAATTCGACGCCGACCGGGCTTTCGAAGGGCTTGTCGAAGCCGACCGCCCAATTCGCCCAGACCGTGCCGGAGACGCCCACCTTGTCCTCCGGCTTCAGCCCGACCATCGAATATTCGAACAGGTTCGGCCCATGCGTCGGCAGGTAGTGCACGTAGCAGCCGGGCTCATCCGCCACGTTGTGGCCGCGCCAGCGGTTGTGCTTCCGCAGGTGCTGGAGCATCGCATCGGTGTAGGGGATGCGCAGGTCGGTGCCGCGCGGGTCGGACAGGCGCAACGTGAAGTCGCCCTGTTCCGGGAACAGCCGGCCCGTGGCGCGGATGATCTCGCCCAGCAGGTCCAGCGGGAACTGCGCCTGCGGCGTGTGCAGCAGGTCGAGGTCGCGGAAGAAGGTGATCTTCACCCAGCGCTGCCCCTGGTTGCGGCGCAGCCCGATGCAATAGGGATCGAGCACGGAGGCGAACCAGGTGGAGACGACGAAGGTGGCCCGCGACAGCATCGCCTTCGCCTCCTCCGGCACCGTCACATAGCGGGTGCTCTCGCCCATGTAGCTGGCGAAGGTGGCGCCTCGCCCGCGCGCGAGGCCCTGCACGGCCTGGATCACGCGCGGGTCCAGCAGCGGGTCGGTCAGCATCACAACATGGTCGCCGGGGCGGATCGCCATGACCCGGCAGAAATTGTCCACGCCGCGCAGATAGGCGCCGATATCGGCAGGCTTGTGCTGCACCGGCCGCGGCAGGCCGCGGCGCGTCGGCGCGGCCAGGATGTCTTCGATGCGCGTCGGGAAGCGCGACATGGGGTTTCCTCCGCTGGGTCGTTGAGACCCTTACATCCCTAAGTATTGCGGAGGGACGGCGCCGCCGTCCAGCCCCCCTTTGGAAGGTTGGACGGCGCAATGCGGGCGGGGTGGCTAACCCTCCGCGATCACCTTCAGCACGCCCGGCACGGCGAGTGCGGCGAAGTGCCGGGCGGTGGCGATGTCGGCCTCACTGTACCAGCCGGCCTCATGCAGCAGGTTGATGGTGGCGATGCTCTGGCCGTTCCAGCGGACGGGGACATTCAGCACGCTCTCGCAGCCCAGGCTGCGGATCAACTCGTGGTCGTAGAAGACGTCGGTGATGTCCGCGTAGTTGTAGCCGACATAGGGCACGCCCTCGCCGAGGACCTTCTGGAACCAGGGCGTGGTCGTGATCGGCTTGCGGCCGCCGACGGGGTATTCCTTCGGCATGTTGGAATAGTAGCGCTGGCTCTCCTGCGCGCCCGGATGGATCACCAGGATGGTGAACAGCTTGTGGCCGATCGCCTGGCCCATGGCGGCGTCGAGCGCGGCGAACAGCGTGCCGGGTTGGCCGGCTTCCGCCATGGCGCTGACAACGGGCGAGAAATCGGGGACGGGGCGGGTCATGGGAAGGCCTTGGTGCGGGTTTTCTCGGGGATCAGGCCCTGCGGCCGGAAGCGCAGCAGCAGGATCAGGCTCAGCGCGATGGCGCCCTCGCGCAAGGCCGCCTTCTGCACCGGGCTGACGCCGGGGATGATGGCGGAGAGGAAGCGCGTCGATTCCAGCAGCGCGATGACGAACAGCGCGCCGATGATCGCGCCGCGCATGGCGCCGACGCCGCCGGCCGTCAGCGCCAGCACGATGTAGATGGTCAGCAGCGGCGCAAAACCGTCGGGGGCGATGTAGGCGTTGTAGTGGGCATAGAGCGCGCCCGCCCCGCCCAGCACCGCAGCGCCGATGGTGAAGGCGCGCACCTTGAACCACAGCACCGGCTTGCCGGCGACGGCGGCGACATCCTCATCCTCCCGGATCGCGCGCAGCACGCGGCCGAAGGGGGAATGCGACAGGCGCGCGAGCAGCACGAAGACCACGGCGACGGCCGTCCAGACGATGCCGAGATAGATCAGGTTGAACTCGGGCGGCGAGACATCGCCGCGCCAGGGACCGGGGATGCCCGAAATGCCGTCCGTGCCATTGGTCAGCCAGATTTCGTTGGAGGCCGTCAGGCGGATGACTTCCGCAAAACCCAGCGTGACGATGGCGAGATAGTCGCCGCGCAGCCGCGCCACGATCAGCGCCATGACGGCGCCCGCGGCGGCGGCCACCACGGCGCCCGCGGCCCAGCCCAGCGGCATCGGCCAGAACAGTTTTGTCGTCAGCAGCGCGGAGGCATAGGCGCCGAGGGCGAAGAAGCCGACCAGGCCGAGATTGACCATGCCGGTCAGTCCCCAGATCACGTTCAGCCCCAGCGCCATCAGCGCATAGAAGCCGGCGAAGACCAGCATGGCGATCAGATAGGCGTCCATCAGTTCCGCCCCCCGAGAATCCCCTGCGGCCGGAACATCAGCACCAGCAGGATGGCGAGGAAGGCGGTGACGGTGCGGTAGGCCGGCGACAGCACCAGCCCGGCCATTTCTTCTCCGACGCCGACCACCATCGCGCCCAGCGCCGCGCCGGGGATGGAGCCGAGCCCACCCACCACGGCAGCCGCGAAGACCGACAGCACGACGCGAAAACCCGTGAGCGGATCGATGGAAGTGTCGATGCCGATCAGCATGCCGCCGCAGCCCGCCAGCCCGCCGCCGATGAACACCGCGACCCGCGCGATACGGTTGGGATCGACGCCCTTGATGTCGGCCAGCACGGGATTGTCGGCGACGGCCCGCATGGCACGCCCCAGTCGCGAAAAGCCCAGCAGCAGAAAAAGCCCGCCCGCCGCGACGATGGCATAGCCCGTGTTCTGCAATTGCTGCGGGTTGATGCGGATGCCGTCGAAGCGCCAGTCGCGCAGGATCGGCAGGTCATAGCCGCGCAGGTCATTGCCGAAGCTGAACCGCAGGATGTTCTCCAGCAGGATGGTCATGGCGACGGAGGCGATGGCGACCGTCAGCGGCCCGGCCGGGCGCAGCGGCCGGAAGGCCAGTTCCTCCGCCGTCAGGGAGACCAGCCCCGCCACCAGGAAGGCGAGCGGTAGCGCCAGACCCACCGGCCAGCCATAGACCGCATTCGCCACCCAGCCCGCGAAGGCGCCGGCGGTGGCGAAGCCGGCGATGGCGAAGTTGGGGTAGCGCAGCACCGCGAAGATGCAGTTGAAGCCGATGGCGGGCAGCATCAGCACGCTGCCCGCCATCACGCCGTTCAGCAGGACCTGCGCGAGGTCCCTCCAATCTTGAATCATTTTCGTGCCCTCAGGCGCCGGGCGCACGCTCCGCGTGCTTGGCTGCGCGGCATAAGCCGCGGCGGCCGTTCGGCCGCTCGGCCGGCGGAGATCGCCGGCCGCAGGTCGTGCCCGTTCAGGATAGGGCTCAAACGAGTTCGAGCACCCGGTACGCGCCGCCCTCGGCGATCTCGTAGCGGAACTTCGTGCCGCGGATGTCGCCGCGCTCGTCGAATTCGCAGGGGCCGGAGGCGCCCTCGAAATTCACCGCGCGGCCGGCCGCGATCAGCCGCAGCCCGTCCGTGACATTGTCCACCTTCTCCCCATCGCCCTGGCAGATTTTTCGCACATTGTCCCGGATGACGCTGCCGGTGGCGTCGCCTCCTTGCGCCGCGGCCAGGATCGCCATGGTGGCGTGGTCATGAACCTGTGCCGAATAGGGATCGACCTCGGTGCTGCCGAAGGCGGCCTTCAGGCGGGTGAAGGCGGGGCTGTTGAGGTCCGGGCTCGGCTGGAAGGTGGTCAGCCCGTTGGTCACCTCGTTCGGCAACGTGCCGAAGACGCTGGCCGGCGCGGCATAGGCAAAGGTGAAGCGGCGGCCATCGAAGCCGGCGCGATACAGCTCGCGCAGCAGGATCGTCACATCCGGCAGGTAGCCGTTCAGCATCACGGTGTCGGAGTTTGACTTCATGATGGTGTCCACCTCCGAGCGGAAGGCGGTCTTGTCGCGCTCGTACACGATATAGCCGGAAACGGCGCCGCCGGCGGCGCCCAGCGTCGCGGTCATCACATCCTGGCTCGACTGCGCGAAGGGCGACTGCGCCGCCATGTGGAAGACGCGCTTCGCGCCCTTGCCGAGCAGCCACTTGCTGGCGGTCTCGATCTGCAACCTGCTGTTCGGCTGGGTGCGGAAGATATGCCCCTGATGCGGCAGCAGGGTGATGCTGTCGGCGCCGGAGACGGTGAACAGCGGCACCCGGTTCTCCCAGCACAGCGGCGCCACGGCCGTGGTGACGGAAGACGCCCAGGTGCCCATCAGCGCCTGCACGCGGTCCACATCGATCAGCTTGCGCGCGCCGCGCACGCCGGCATCCGGGTTGGTCTGGTCATCCTCGAAGGCGAGGCGGATCTGGCGGCCCTTGATGCCGCCGGCGCTGTTCGCGGCTTCGACCACGCCCTGGGCGGCGCGGAGCATGGCGGGGCCATAGGGGCCGCCCGCGCCGGTCAGCGGCGGCAGCGCGCCGAAGACCACCGGCGTGGTCTGGGAAAAGGCGCGCCCGCCAATGGCGAAGCTGGAGAAGGCCGCCGCCGCCCCCAGCAGGGCGCCACGGCGCCCGATTGTCGTCTGCATCATCCGTCAGCTTCCCTTCTGTTGTTTGTTCGTCTCAGCCGCCGAGGAACAGGCGGCGCACTTCGGGGTCGGAGGCCAGCTCGGCGGCCGGGCCGGTGCGGGCGACGCGGCCATCGACCAGCACGATGCCCTCCTCCGCAATCGCCAGCGCCTCCAGCGCATTCTGCTCCACCATCAGGATGGCGGTGCCCTCCGCATGGATGGCGGCGATGTCGTCGAACAGGCTTTCGGCGGCCTTGGGACTGAGGCCCGCCGAGGGCTCGTCCAGCAGCAGCAGCTTCGGCGCCACCATCAGCGCCATGCCCATCGCCAGGATCTGCCGCTGGCCGCCCGAGAGCGTGCGCGCCGCGCGGCGGCGCTTCTCGGCCAGCATGGGGAATCGGGCAAACAGCCCCTCCACCCGCTGCGTGACGGTGGCGCGGGGTTCCAGGTAGCCGCCCATCTCCAGATTCTCCCGCACCGAGAGGCTGGGGAAGATATTGGCCTCCTGCGGCACGAAGGCGACGCCGCGCGCCGCCACGCCACGCGGCGGCAGGCCGGTCAGCACCTCCCCGGCCAGGCGCACCTGGCCGGATTTCGCGCGCAGCATGCCGGCGATGGCCTTCAACAGCGTCGACTTGCCGGCGCCGTTCGGGCCGACGATGGCCGCCATGCGACGCTCCGGCAGCGCCACGGTGATGCCCTTGAGGATTTCATCCGCCGCGCCATAGCCGCCGACCAGCGCCTCGACTTCCAACAACGCGGTCATGCGTGCACCCGCCGGCCCATATAGGCCTCCTGCACCCGCGCATCCGCGGCGACATGCGCAAAACTGCCCTGCACCAGGAAGCGGCCTTCCGCCATGACGATGACGGGGTCGCAGAGGGAGGCGACGAAATCCATGTGGTGCTCGACGATCAGCACCGTCATGCCCTCATCCCGCAGGCTGCCGATATGCGTCGCGATCTCCGCCGAGAGGCTGGGATTCACCCCCGCCACCGGCTCATCCAGCAGCAGCAGTTTCGGTTCCGCCATCAGGGCGCGGCCGATCTCCATCAGCTTCTTCTGGCCGCCGGAGAGGGCCGCCGCCTGGTTGTCCAGCACGCGGGTCAGGTTCAGCCGCGCCGCCACCGCCTTGGCGCGCTCGCGCAGCGCCTCCTCCCGCGCCCGCATCGCGGCAGGGCGCAGGATGGCGGAGATCACCCCCTCCCCCGGCTGCGCCGGGCCATAGAGAAGCAGGTTCTCCAGCACCGTCAGGCGGGGGATGCCGCGGGCGATCTGGAAGCTGCGCACCAGGCCGGCGCCGGTGATGCGATCCGGCCGCCAGCCGGTGATGTCCCGCCCCTGGAACAGCACCTGCCCGCCATCGGGCGGGATCACGCCGGAGACGCATTGGAAGGCGGTGGACTTGCCCGCCCCGTTGGGCCCGATCAGCGCGGTGACGGTGCCCGGCCGCACCGCCAGGTCCAGCCCATCCAGGGCCACCACACCGCCGAAGCGGCGCGTCAGGGCACGGACCTCAAGGATCGGCGCAGGGGAGGAGTCGCGGGTCATGACCGCGAAGGCTACACGCGCCCCCGCCGCGCCGGAAGCGGGGTTCAGCCCCCGCCGTTCATGCGCCTTTCAGCCGATGACGGCGCGTGGGCGGCGATAGCTCGGCCGCGTGGGCAGGCTGGCCAGGGCCAGACTGGCCCGGCTGGCGGCGGCGCTCTCCACGCCGCGCGTCGCCTCAAGGGCAGTCGCGCCTTCCATAAGCCGCGTCAGCTTCGCCAGCTCCGCCGGCGAAGGCTCCCGCAACAGGCCCGAGGCGAGCATCCGCTCGCGTCGGAAAGCCTGGTCGTCCATCCCAACCTCCATCCATCACGGAAGCATTCCGCTGCCCATCCTGGGCCAGGCCATGACACGCGACCGGGCGAAAAGTTCCCGCGCGGCCGGCGCACCCTCTACCCCGCAAAGACGACGTCCATAGGGCAGCGGCGTGACGTGCAGGTGACACCGGATCGGGTTAAGCTTCGTTGAATCTACGGAATTATTCTTCCCAGCCATGCGCCTCGCCGGCCAGCCAACGGCGGCCGGCGGCGTAGAGCGCCTGCACCTTCTCCCCCTTCAGCCCGGGCATGTCGGTCTTCACCTCATAGCCGATGCCGGTCTGAAGATAGGCCAGGTGGCGATAGCCCTCCGGGAAGCGGGCCAGCAGCGCCGGGTCCAGTTCCAGCCGGGCCGCGGGGTCCACCGGGTCCATGCGGTCCTTCTCATAGATCGGCTGGCGCAGGACGATGCCCCACTTGCCGTCCCTCTGCTCGATGAAGTCGTGGAAGCGGCCGGTGCAGACCACGTCCACCAGCACCCCATGCACCTCCGCCCGTTGGCTGATGGTCATCTTCGTCTGCGCGATGGCGCGGTTGCCCGAGAGGTCCACCGAACAGCCGCCCAGGAAATGCAGGATGGAGACGCCGCGCGCCCAGCCGGCCTTGGAGGCCGCGATGAAATCCGCCGCCGAGGCCTGGCACCAGGTGGCCATCATCCGCCCGTCCTCGTGCCAGCAGGTGGCGAAGCGGTCCCAGTCGCCGGCATCGCGCCAGACCGCCCAGTTCTGCACCAGCTCGGCGACCTGCAGGCGGCGGAGGAATTCGGCATCGGACATTTCGGGTCTCCCATTCGAGCAGGCCTTGTGGCTTGCCTCCCGCCCCGCCGCAATCGGCGCTTGACCTGCGCGACCGGTGCCGTAAGGGGAAAGCAACAATCGATTGCACAATAAACGGAGGATGACGTCCATGGCCCCCCTGTCCCGCCGCGCCGCCCTGGCCCTTCCCGCCTTGCTGTTGCCGACGCTGGCAAAGGCCCAGCCCGCCTGGCCCGACCGGCCGGTGCGCTTCATCCAGGGATTCGGGGCGGGCGGCACCACGGATATCGTGGCGCGGCTGCTCGCCCCTTCCATGTCCGCCGCCTGGGGGCAGCCCGTGGTGGTGGAGAACCGGCCCGGCGCCGGCGGCACCCTGGCCGCCAATACCCTGGCCCGGGCCAATGACGGCCATACGCTGATGCTGCTCAACAACGGCTTCGCGGTGTCCGCCGCGCTGTATCGCAGCCTGCCCTATGACCCGCGCGCCGATATCGCCCCGGTCGCCATGGTCGCCTCCACCGGCCTGGTCATCCTGGCCGGCCCCAACGGGCCGAAGGACATGGCCGAGCTGGTGGCCCAGGCCAAGGCGCGGCCGGATGGGCTGAACTTCGCCACCGTCGGCGTCGGCAGCACCCAGCATTTCGTGGCGGAGGCGGTGCAGACCGCCGGCGGCTTCAAGATGACCCATGTGCCCTATCGCGGCACCCCCGCCGCCATCATCGCCCTGCGCAACAATGAGGTGCAGATGGTGGCGGAGACCGCCTCCGCCGTGCTCGGCCAGATTCGCGGCGGGGAGGTGCGCGCTTTGGCCATCACCTCCGGCACCCGTTCCCCCTTGCTGCCGGAGGTGCCGACGGTGGCGGAGGCGCTGGGCGCCGCCGATTTCGACATCGTCACCTGGTACGCCATCGGCACCCCCGCCAATACACCGCTCGCCGTGGTCCAGCGCATCACCGCCGTGGCCCAGGCGATGCATGCCGATGTCGAGCTCCAGGCCCGGCTCGGCGCCCTCGGCCTGTCACCCCGCGCGCCGGGCACGCCGGACCAGACCCGCGCCGCCGTGCATGCCGAAATGGCCCGCTGGACCGAGGTGGTGACGCGGACCAACATGGAACGCCAATGAAGGAGACTTGCGTGACCGATCGCTCCGCCCCCACCGCCCACCCCATCCACGACCTGCTGCGGGCGCGCTGGAGCCCGCGCAGCTTCACCGATGCGCCGGTGAGCGCGGCGCAGGAGGCCAGCCTGCTGGAAGCGGCGCGCTGGTCGGCCTCCTGCTTCAACGAGCAGCCCTGGGTCTTCATCACCGCGCGTCGGGCGGATGCGCCGGAGGATTTCGCGAAGCTGGCCTCGCTGCTCAGCGCCAACAACCAGGCCTGGGCGCCGAAGGCCGGGCTGCTGATGATCGGCTTCGCCCGGTCCAGCTTCGCCGCCAATGGCAATCCCAATGCCGTCGCGGCCTATGACCTCGGCCAGGCCGTGGCGCAGATGGCGCTTCAGGCGGTGGCGCTGGGCCTCGGCAGCCACCAGATGCGCGGCTTCGACCTGGCAAGGGCGACGGCGGAGCTGGGCGTGCCGGAGGGGCATGAGCCGGTTGTCGCCATCGCCTTCGGCGTGACCGGCACGCCCGACCTGCTGCCGGAGAAGATCGCCGAACGGGAAGTGGCGCCCAGGGTCCGCAAGCCGATCACGGACTTCGCCCATCTCGGCCGCCACGGCACGCCGCTGAAGCTGTAGCGCAAAGCCGCGCCGCCTTCCGGGGCGGCGCGGCCAGCCGGGTCAATCCCGCGCCGCCAGCCGGGACAACCAGCGGCGGGACAGCACCTCCCAAAGGGTTTCCTCGCAGGACATCGGCGCTTCTCCGCAATGCCTCCCCGATGTGCCGCAGACAGGTTTCGCCGCGGTTTCGCGGCGGCGGTGGCCTGTTGTGCTTTATTGCGCGCCCGTCCTCGGCCATGCTCCGCGCCAGCCCCCACCCCGAAGGACGCTGCCGCCCATGGCGGACTCCCCCGCGATCATCATCTGCGACGATGAAACCGACCTACGCGAGGCCATCGCCGAATACCTGACCCGTCGCGGCTTCGCCGTGCGCCAGGCGCCCGATGCCGCCGCGCTGCGCCACCTGCTCACGGAGTCCACGGCCGATCTCGTGCTGCTCGATATCGCCATGCCGGGGGAGGATGGCCTGTCGCTGGCCCGCGCACTGCGCGCCGAATCGGATATCGGCATCGTCATGCTCTCGGCGGCGGGGGATGTGGTGGACCGGGTGGTGGGACTCGAGGTCGGCGCCGACGACTACATCGCCAAGCCGGTCGATCTGCGCGAACTGCTCGCCCGACTGCGCGCCGTGCTGCGGCGGCGGGAGGCAACGGCCGCCGCGCTGCCGGCCCTGCCCACCGCACCGCCCACCAGGCTCCTCGCCGCCGCCCACCGCATCCGCATGGGCCGCACCTGGCTGGATCTGGAGGCCCGCCGCCTGACCGGGCCGGAAGGGCAGGAGATTCCCCTCGGCCCCTCCGAATTCGCTTTGCTCCGCGCCTTCGCCGAGCGCCCCGGCCGGGTCCTGACGCGAGAGGCGCTGCTGGAACTCGCCCATCCCAGGGGGGATGAGCATTTCGACCGCTCCATCGATGTCCGCATCGCCCGCATCCGCCGCAAGGTGGAAGCCGTGCCGGACCGTCCCGCGGTCATCCGCACCATTCGCGGCGCCGGCTATGTCTTCGATCCCAGCGCCGAGAGCTGAGGCGATCCCGGGCGGGGGAGCCCCAAGGGACGCAGCAGGGGACGCAGGCGGGGAAGCCGATGTCGCCCTGCTGCGCGGCGTGCTGGATGCGGCGCCGACGCGGGTCTGCGTCATCTCCCGCGACCGGCGCTATCTGTATGTGAACCGGGAATTCACCGAATTCGCCCAGCGCCCGATGGAGGAAATCCTTCGCCTGCACACCCGCGACCTGGTGGGGGAGGAGGTGTCGGCGCGGCTCGACCCCTATGCCGACCGCGCCTTGGCCGGGGAGGTGGTCAGCCTGGAAGGCTGGATCAATTACCGGCGCAATGGCCGCCGCTTCATCGCCTGGACCTTTACCCCCTTTGGCACCGCCACCGGCCGCCAGGACGCCTTCATCCTGTTCATGCGCGACCTGACCGACCAGAAACTGCGGGAGGAGGAGGCGGAGGCCAATCGCGACCGGCTGCGCGCCATCCTGGAAGGGATCGCCGACGGGGTGAATATCGTCGCCCCCGATTCGCGGCTGGTGCTCGCCAATCCCGGCTTCCTGCGGATGTTCGACTTTCCGCCCGAACTCGGCACGCCCGGCACGCCGCTGGCCGATTTCGTCCGCAACCGCCTGCGCCGCGCCGATCTGCGCCCCGACGAGGATCCCCGCGATCCCGAGGAGGCGATGGTGCAACGCCGCGTTACCGACATCATGAACCGCCCGCCGGGGCGGCAGGAGGAAACCCGGCCGGACGGCAGCATCATCGAACTGCGCACCACCCGCCTCGCCGATGGCACGCTGGTCAACACCTATAGCGACCTGACCCTGCAGCGGGAGGCCGAGCGCACCCGCCGCGCCAACCTGGAGGCGCTGCGGCGGAATGAGCGGCTGTCCGCCATCGCCTCCCTGCTCGGCGGCGTGGCGCATGAGATCAACAACCCCCTGGCCGTGGTCGCCGCCCAGGCCCTGCTGCTGGCTGAAGAAGCGGAGGGCACGCCCCTGGCCGAGCGGGCGGAGAAGGTGCGCCTCGCCGCCGAGCGCTGCGGCCGCATCGTCACCAGCCTGCTCGCCTCCGCCCGCCAGCAGCCCCCGAAGCGGGAGGTGGTGGACCTGGCCCAGGTGCTGGAGGCCGGGCTGGAGCTGGCCGAGACCGCCGAGACGGTGGAGCTGGTGACGGAGGTGCCGCCCGGCCTGCCGGCGATCCGTGGCGATGCCGTGCAGCTCGCGCATCTCGTCGGCAACCTCGTCGGCAATGCCCGCGCCGCGCTGGCCGGGCACGCCGTGCCCGATGGGCGCCCCCGCATCCTGCTGCGGCTAAGCGCCCTGCCGGAGGCGGTGGAGTTGCGGGTGGAGGATAATGGCCCGGGAATTCCGGAAGCGCTGCGGGAGCGCGTCTTCGACCCCTTCTTCACCACCAAGCCGCAGGGCCAGGGCACCGGCGTCGGCCTTGCCCTGTGCCGCACCATCGCCAAGGCGCATGGTGGCAGCATCGCCGTGGAAACGGCGGCGGGGGGCGGGGCCGCTTTGGTGGTCCGGCTGCCCCGGCCAAATTAACAAGCGGCAGTATTTGAGCGGTACCGGAGAGAACTGTCGCTAAGCCACACATAAGCGCGACCTCAATCAGTACCGTAACAATAACCGGCGACCACTAGCCGACCAAAGCGCTAAACTGACCCATCTTTAAGGGATGCCCAGGATTTGGATCGTGCAGCCATAGCTTGACGCCCCAGGCTCAAAAAACGTACGCCATAACACACAACAGAGGCGCTATTATCCCGAACGTAATCTCGCATAGGCTCAGGACTCATTTGCCGAGCCAGAAGATTGACTGTGGCAGCGATGCAGATGGGGGAAATCGACAGATCTTCCTGCCGCGCTTGAAGCACGACGCTACATCGGATGGAATCCAGCTGTTCATTCAAGATCCGCTCTGCGGACGGAGCCTGCGTTTGTAGTGTTCCCTTATAAACGCGTTATCCATTCATGCCCGGGATGCAGGGCCTCTAGCCAAAGGCGCAGATCAAGCTTTTCCTGGAAATTGAGTTTGGGGAGCGCGGCCTCGAAGTCGCGCTCGTCTTTCTCTCTACGGTACTTTGCCTTGAAGAGCAGAACGTTGGCCGGTGCGAGATAGGGAGTACCCAGTTCGTTCCTTCGAACAGCGGCCGCTCTGGGCATCTGGATCGAACGATCACGTTTGTACGCCCAGACTTCCGGCGTTCCCCGCTCCACCATCATATCAATACGCCAGAAACCAGCGGCTGTGTCAGCGCCCCAAAGCTGCCAAAGGTCTGCCGGTGGCCCAGCGTTTGGGGCGAGGTAGGAGAGCTTCCCCTCCCTTACCTCAAAGAAATCCAGCTCGGACAAGATTTTGCGGCAACCATCTATGCCGGCGGGTAGAACGGCGAATTCCAGATCTTCATGCGCCCGGGTCTGATGGCCGTGCCACAGGTCCAAAGCCCAACCACCGACGACATACCAGTCTGATCTCCAGCGTCCAAGACGTGCATGCAGCTCATCTGGCGACCAGGCATCCCAAGAATCTTCTGGGAGAGGATTCATACGGAGGACCAGACTCGGGTTGGTACGAATTCAGGCATCTTGTTGGGCCAACGTCCGATCTGACGCAATAGGATCGAGTCATCCGGGTCTTTCGCCCGGTTTATAGGTCCTGAACCTGGGATAGCAGCCCTCAAAATAGACGCATCCCGGGATCCATCTACAAAGACTCATGACCTCGCCTGTCGATAGCGCCTCAGGCCGCAGATTCCTCCAGGAAGCCCTGCACCGCCTGGAACAGCGCGCCGCGATTGCGCTCCATCCACATGTTGTGGGTGCCTTCCGCCAGCACGGTCATGCGCTTGCCGGGGGATTGCGTCATCAGCCCGAAGATGGCGAGGCCGAGCGGCGCCGGGGTGGTGCGGTCCCACTCGCCGACCACGATCAGGCTGGGCGCGGTGACCTTGCCCGGCTCCCACCAGGGCTTGCCGGCATTCCAGAACTCCCGCCCATCCGCCACCGGGCCGTTCGGCACGCGGAGGACGGAGGGGTTGGCGCGGATGCCATCGGGGTCGAGCGCCCAGGTGACGCCGGCGAAATGCTCGAACCAGCCGGGCGGGATCAGCCCGGCGCGCTGCGCTTCCGGCGCCTGGGCCAGGATACCCTCCCGCAAGGCGCGCTGGGTCAGCGGCCGCCAGGCGCCGAGCGGACCGCCGCCGGGATCTGTCCGGCTCGGCCCGTCGCGCAGCCAGGGCGGCGCGAACAGCACCAGGCGTTCCACCTGCGCCGGCTGGTCGGCGGCGAAACGGCCCACCAGCTTGGTGCCCCAGCTATGGCCCAGCAGCGAGAGCTTTTCGAGCGACCGGCGCTGCTTGATGAAATTCACCGCCGCCGTCAGATCCGCCATCGCCTGCGTGCCACGCGTGACCGGCGGGTTCTGGTCCGCCGGCTGGGACATGGCTGGCGGCCGGGTGGACCGACCGAATCCGGAAATATCCAGCGTCCAGACATCGAAGCCGCGCCCGGCGATGTAGTCCATCCAGGACACGCCACCGAAGGGCAGGTCGAAGGAGGAGGAGGCACCGAAGCCCGCGCCATGGACCATCAGCAGGGTGCGGCTGGCGCCGGTCGTGGCGCCTTCCGGCCGCTTGCTGCGCAGGAACACCTCGATGCCCTCGCCGCTCGGCACCATGAATTCCTCGGTGACGATCTGCGGCGCGGCCTGGGCGTGGGCGCCCCGCGGCAAGGCGCTGGCCAGCGCGGCCAAAGCGGGCGCGGCGAGGATATGGCGTCGCTTCATGAACCAGGCTCCGGACGTCTGTTGCGGCCAATGTAGCCCTGGCCGCGTCCACCCCCAAGGGCCGCGCGCGCGAAGGTCACGGGACGCCGGCCGTGATCCGGGCTATGCCCTCGCCCGCCATGTCACACACAAGAAGCACCACCACCGGCAGGCTCGGCGCCTGGGGACCGGAAGTCTGGACCACGCTCGCCCTCGCCTGGCCTCTGGTGCTGACGAACCTCTCGCAATTCGCCCTGTCGCTGACCGATGCGCTGTTCCTCGGCCGGGTGTCCACCGAAGCCCTGGCGGCCGCGACGCTGGGCGGCAACCTGTATTTCGCCGCGCTCTCCCCGGCCTTCGGACTGGCCCTGGCGGCAGGACCCATGTGCGCGCAGACGCGCGGTCGCGGGCGCGGCCATCTGCGCGGCATGCGGCGGGATGTGCGGGCCGCCTTCTGGGCCTGCGCCGCGGCCACCATCCCTGTCTGGCTGGCGCTCTGGCATACGGAGGCGCTGCTGCGCGGGTTGGGCCAGGACCCGCTGCTGGCGGCGCTGGCGGCCGAGTATGTCGGCGCGCTGATGTGGGGCATGCCGCTGTTCTGCGGCTTCGTCGTGCTGCGCGGCTTCCTCTCCGCCGAGCAGCGGCCGATCTCGGCCCTGGTGGTGTCCTTCATCGGCGTCGCCGTGAACGTGCCGCTGAACTACTGGCTGATCCATGGCGGCTGGGGCATTCCGCCGCTCGGGGTGCTGGGTGCCGGCATCGCCTCCGCGCTCTGCAACCTGGTGATGTTCGCCGGGCTGGTGGGCTTCATTGCCTGGGACCGGCATCTGCGCCGCTACCACCTGTTCGGCCGGCTCTGGCGCTTCGACCTGGCCCGGCTGCGGGAGGTGGCGCAGATCGGCCTGCCCATCGCCGGGTCGATGGCGCTGGAGATCTCCGTCTTCGCCTTCGCCGCCATCGCCATGGGCTGGTTCGGCGCCGTCGCCGTCGCGGCCCATGCCATCGCGGTGCAGATCGCCTCCGCCACCTTCATGGTGCCCATGGGCATCGCCCAGGCGGCGACCGCCCGCGTCGGGTTGATGACCGGCGCCGGGCGGGCCACGGCCGCGGCGCGCGCGGGGTGGATCGGCATCGCGCTCGGGGCCGGCTTCATGGCGGTGTCGGCGGCGATGCTGGTGGCGCTGGCCGGGTCGATCGCCTGGCTGTTCCTGGCCCCGGGCAATCCGGGTGCTGCGGAAACCGCGGCGCTGGCCGCGACCATGCTGGTGCTGGCCGGGCTGTTCCAGCTTTCCGACGGGGTGCAGGCCGTGGCCTCCGGCGCGCTGCGCGGGCTGAAGGACACAAGGGTGCCAATGCTGCTGGCCGGGCTGGGCTACTGGATCATCGGCCTGCCGCTGGGGCTGCTGCTGGCCCTGCCGGGCGGATTCGGGCCGATCGGGCTGTGGATCGGGCTTTCGGCCGGGCTGTTCCTGGTGGCCGGCATGATGCTCGCCCGCTGGATGCGGCTTTCCGCCAGCGGTGGCTTGACGCTGCGCCGCCGGCTGGGATGACTGGCGGCCTCGCCAAGACGAAACTTGCGCGGCTTGGCCGCGACGGAGCCCGCCATGTCCCTGTGGAAACGCGACTGGACCCCGGACCAGATCAACGCCCGCATGGCCGATACCATGGCCGGGCTGCTGGACATCGCGGTGACGCAGGTGGCCCCGGATGCGCTGCACGCGACCATGCCGGTGGATGCCCGCCACGCCCAGCCCTTCGGCCTGCTGCATGGCGGCTGCAGCGTGGTGCTGAGCGAGACGCTCGGCACGCTGGCCTGCATCATGACCCTGCCCGGCCATCAGCGCGCGGTCGGCATCGAGGTGAACGCCAACCACATGGCCGGTGTGAAACGCGGAGAGGTCGTGACCGCCATCTGCCGCCCGCTGCACACCGGCGCGCGCACCCATGTCTGGCAGACCGAGATCCGCCGCCCCGACGGCAAGCTCGCCTGCGTCTCCCGCCTCACCTGCGCGGTCGTGGATGCGTGATGGCCCGCGGCGCCGTCAAACGCGGGGCGGACTGCCTTTCCTCGTGCCCGAACTGGAGAACAGCCCCATGAGCAAACCGAAAGTCGCCGTGATCGGCACCGGCGGCACCATCGCCTCCCAGGGGCTGCATCCGCTGGATGTGCAGGACTACGCCTCCTCCGGCCGGCCGATCCTGGATGCCGCGGCGCTGGTCGCCGGCGTGCCGGAGCTGGCGCGCGTCGCCGATGTCTTTGCCGTGCCCTTCACCGCCATCCCCTCCACCGCCATCGGCTGGTCCGACTGGCGCGCTTTGCTGGCGAAGATCGTGGAGCTGGAGGCGGCGCATCCCGACCTCGCCGGCGTGGTCATCGCCCACGGCACCGCGACGCTGGAGGAGACGGCCTATTTCCTGTCCCTCACCCTGCCCACCGACCTGCCCGTGGTGGTTACCGGCGCGCAGCGGCCCTTCACCGGCCTGTCCTCCGACGGGCCGATGAACCTGGTGGCGGCGGTGCGCGTGGCCGCCGACCCGCAGGCGCGCGGCCTCGGCGTGCTGGTGGTGCTGAATGACGAGATCCAGGCGGCGCGGGAGGTGACAAAGACCTCCACCGGCCGCATGCAGACCTTCCGCAGCCCCGATGTCGGCGTGCTCGGCCATGTCGATGCCGACCGCAACACCTTCTGGCGCCGCCCTACCCGCGTGCTGCCGCCGGCCGACCGTTTCGACATCCTGGGCCTGGAAACGCCGCCCCGCGTCGACGTGCTGTATTCGGTGGCGGGTGGCGATGGCGTCGCCGTGCATGCCTTCCTGGCGGCCGGCGCCAGGGGGCTGGTCGGCGCGGCCCTCGCCCCCGGCTTCCTGACGCCCGCCGAGCGCGCCGCCATGGGGGAGGCCATCGCCCAGGGCTGCACGGTGGTGCTGTCCTCCCGCGCCGGATCGGGGCGGACCTTCCCGACGAAGCGCTATGGGGAGGAGGGCTTCATCAATGCCGACAACCTCAACCCGCAGAAGGCCCGCATCCTGCTGATGCTGGCACTGACTCGGACCCGAGACCGGGCGGAGATCGCGGCGCTGTTCGACGCCGCGTGATGCCTATGGCCCTTCGGGCCACCCTCAGGCGTGCCGCAGGCACGCCTATGGCGTGACGGGCGCCGCGCATCCGCGCGGCTTGGCTCATCGCGCCGAAGGCACGCCTTTGGCGCGACGCATTTGCGGCGGTGCCCATTCGGGCGCTCGGACCGGTCAAGCGACCGGCCCGCCGGGTCGTGCCGATCAGCAGCCGCCCGGCAGCGGGGACAGTTCCAGGGCCTGGCCGGTGACGGAAAACTCGCCGAAATCCATGACGATCTCATCCGCCACGCCATTGTCGTAGTAGCGCAGCCCGACCTCGTAATCGGGCTGGGAGGCACCGCCGGACGCCGCGCCGCGTTCGAAGAAGGCGATGCGCATATGGCCGGAGGCCGCGCCGGTCAGCAGCGGGAAGCGCGGCGCGCCGGTCGCCTGCACCCAGCTCGGGATCACCGTGGTGGTGTCCTGCGCACCCTCATCCGAGGTGCCGTCGAACAGCGGCGAGGTCAGGATGCGCTTGCCGGCGCGGGCGGCTTCCACCGCCAGCACCGTGTGGCGCATCGGCAGCAGCGTGCCGGCGGGCAGGGTTTCCTCCTGCCCCGCGGGCTCGCTGAATCGGACGGTGCCGGAGCCATCCGGCTGGAGCGTCGCCTCGCCGGAGATGCGCTGGCTGACCGCGCCCTCCGTCGTCTGGGTCAGGGAGAAACGGAGGCTGGAATTGTCCTTGGCCTCATAGGTCGCGTAGTCGGAGACGGTCTCGATGTCCCGCCCGTCCCGGTCCGTCACCGTCATGGTCATGCGCTGGCGGGTGGCCCAGCCCTCGCAGGCATCCGCCACGTCGAAGACCATGGCGCCACGCACCGCGGCGATGCCGGAGCTGCGGCCCTCGCCGAGATCCAGCCGATAGGCGGCCCGATGCGGCGCCATGCGGGCGATGCCCGCCGCCAGTGCCTCCGCCGACACGCCGGCCCGGGGACCAGCGGTGATCGCCGGCGCCGCAGGCTGGGCCGCCGCCGGCAAGGCAAGGCAGCACAGGGCGGCGAGGAGGCTCAGGCGACGGGTCTGCTTCATGGGGGCTCCGGGATGCGTGCTGCGCTGCATCTAGGAAGCCTTGGGGCCGCCCGCACCACCTTTCGGGGGCGGCAGGTCCAGCTTGATGGACAATTCCTTCAACCGTGCGGCATCGACCGGCGCCGGCGCGCCCATCATCAAGTCTTCCGCCTGTTGATTCATGGGGAAGAGAATGACTTCGCGAATATTCGGTTCATCGGCCAATAGCATAACAATGCGGTCGATGCCGGGGGCGGAGCCGCCGTGGGGTGGGGCGCCGTAGCGGAAAGCGTTCAGCATGCCGCCGAAGCGGTCTTCCACTGTCTGGGCGGTATAGCCGGCGATTTCGAAGGCGCGGACCATGACGTCGGGGCGGTGGTTGCGGATCGCGCCGGAGGAAAGCTCGATGCCATTGCAGACGATGTCGTACTGATACGCCTTGATCTTCAGCGGATCCATGGTGTTCAGCGCCTCCAACTCCCCCTGCGGCATGGAGAAGGGGTTGTGGCTGAAGTCGATCTGGCCGGTGTCCTCGTTCAATTCATACATGGGGAAGTCTGTGACCCAGCAGAATCGGTAGGAATCCTTCTCGATCAGCCCCAATTCATTGCCGAGACGCGTGCGCGCCTGCCCTGCCAACTTGGCGGCGACATCCACCTTGTCGGCGGCGAAGAACACCGCGTCCCCATCCGCCAACCCGCAGGCGGATTTGATGGCGGCGACGCGCTCCGGCTGGAGGTTCTTGGCGATCGGGCCGCCGGCCTCCCCATTGGCGAAGGTGATGTAGCCCAACCCGCCGGCGCCCTGTTCGCGGGCCCATTCGTTCATCTTGTCGAAGAAGCTGCGCGGGTTGCCCGCCGCCCCCGGCGCCGGGATGGCGCGCACCACCGCGCCCTTGTCCACCGCCCGGGCGAACAGCCCGAAGCCGCCGCCGGCAAAATGCTCGGTCACGTCGGCGATGCGGATCGGGTTGCGCAGGTCCGGCTTGTCGGAGCCGAATTCCAGCATGGACTGGTCATAGGGGATGCGCGGGAAGGGCGCCGGGGTCACCGACCGCTTGGTGCCGGAAAACGAGGAAAATTCCTCGAAGACCCCGGCCAGCACCGGCTCGATGGCGGCGAAGACGTCTTCCTGCGTCACGAAGGACATCTCGAAGTCGAGCTGGTAGAATTCGCCCGGCGAACGGTCCGCGCGGGACGCCTCATCCCGGAAGCAGGGCGCGATCTGGAAGTAACGGTCGAAGCCGGCCACCATGGCGAGCTGCTTGAACTGCTGCGGCGCCTGCGGCAGGGCATAGAACTTGCCCGGATGATTGCGCGCCGGCACCAGGAAGTCCCGCGCACCTTCCGGGCTGCTCGCCGTCAGGATCGGCGTCTGGAACTCCGTAAAACCCTGGTCGATCATGCGGCGGCGGATGCTGGCGATCACCGCGCTGCGCAGCATCAGGTTGCGGTGCTGGCGGTCGCGGCGCAGGTCGATGAAGCGGTAGCGCAGGCGCAGGTCCTCGGGGAATTCCTGCTCGCCCGCGACCTGGATCGGCAGGACCTCGGCCGCCGACTGCACGGTGACCTCGGCCACCCGCAGCTCGATCTCGCCGGTCGGCAGCTTGGTGTTGATGGTGGCGCCCTCACGCGGCACCACCTCCCCCGTCACGGTCACCACCGATTCGGGCCGGGCACCGTCCAAGGTGGCAAAACTCGGCGACCCCTGGGCCACCACGCATTGGGTCAGCCCGTAATGGTCGCGCAGGTCGACGAACAGCAGCCCGCCATGGTCGCGCTTGCGGTGCACCCAGCCCGAAAGGCGGACGGTCTTGCCGGCGTCGGCGGCGCGGAGCGCGCCACAGTGATGGGTGCGGTAGGCGTGCATGGTGAATTGGCCCGGCGGTGATGTGCTGAAGCGGCAAACCGCCCGACCGCGCCTGCGATGTCAAGGGCGACGCCTTCCGCCGGGGCCCGCCGGGCGCTACAGACACCCTTATGAGTCGCCGCACCCCGGGCGCCGAAGCGGCGCCATACCTCGTCACCGACACCGCGGCGCTTGCCGCCCTTTGCACCCGGCTCCGCGCCGAGCGCTTCGTGACGGTGGATACGGAATTCATGCGGGAGCGGACCTACTGGCCCGAACTCTGCGTGGTCCAGCTCGCCGGCGACAACGAGGTCGCCGTGGTCGACGCCCTGGCGCCCGATATCGACCTGGCGCCGCTGGGCGAATTGCTGGCCGATACGGCCGTGATGAAGGTGTTCCACGCGGCCCGGCAGGATGTGGAAATCTTCCTGCTGCGCTTCCACGCGGTGCCCACGCCCATCTTCGACACCCAGATCGCGGCCACCGTCGCCGGCTTCGGCGACCAGGTGAGCTATGACCAGCTCGCCCGGTCGCTGGCCAATGCGCAGATCGACAAGGCGCATCGCTTCAGCGACTGGGCCGCCCGGCCGCTTTCCCCCGCCCAGATCGCCTATGCCGCCGCCGACGTCACCCATCTGCGCCGCATCTACACCGCTTTGACCGGCAAGCTGGAGCGGGAGGGCCGCACCCCCTGGGTGGCGGAGGAAATGGGCGCGCTCGCCGAGCCCGCCACCTACCTCCAGGACCCCGAGACGGCCTGGGAGAAGCTGCGCCCGCGCAGCAACAACCGCCGCTTCCTCGGCCTGCTGCGCGCCGCGACGGCATGGCGGGAGCGGGAGGCGCAGCGCGTCAACATCCCCCGCCAGCGCCTGGTGAAGGACGAGACGCTGCTGGAGATCGCCGCCACGGCGCCCAGCAATATCAACGAACTGGCCCGCGCGCGCGGCATTTCGGAAGGCTTCGCCAAGGGCAAGTCCGGCGCCTCCCTGCTGCTGGCGCTGGAGGCGGCGAAGGCCCTGCCGGAGTCGGCGCTGCCGGAAGCGCCGAAGGAACGCGGCGGCGGGGCCAACCCCTCCCCGGCTTTGGTCGCGCTGCTGAAGGTGCTGCTGGCCGCCAAGAGCGAGGAGCATCAGGTGGCCCCGCGCCTGCTGGCCAATTCCGAGGAGCTGGAGCGGCTGGCGGCGGGCGAGACGGAGCTGGCCGCCCTTCAGGGCTGGCGGCGGGAGGTGTTTGGCGAGGCGGCGCTCGACCTGCGCGCCGGCCGCGTGGCGATGGGCGTGGATGGGCGGAAGGTGCGGCTGATCCGCGCCTGACGAGGCCCGTTCGAATCGCGAGACGCCTGCCAGGATTTCCCGAAAATTAAGATTCGACCAGGAAATCCATTCCCATCCCCGGCATCGTCGCTATGTTGGGCGGCAAGATGATCCGGGGGACACGGCGTGGCACGGTTGATGATGGGGCTTGGCGCCGCAGTATTGGGCGCGATGACGCTCGGCGCGGCCTTCGCGGCGCCAGTTCAGGCGCAATCGCAGTCCGGGATGACCTATATCCGCTGCAGCTCGACCGTCACCATGTCGCGGCTCAATAATATCCAGGTCGGGCAGCGCTACACCTCCTATTACGGGGTGAACAACGGCAGCCGCTCGGTGCAGGAATTCTACAACAACCAGTGGCGCGGCTGGCAGGTGCAGGAATTCACGCCGGGCCGGATGGTGGCGAGCATTCCCAACCTGAACAACTGCCGGCAGGTGGCGACCTTCGACCGCGGCACCGGCGGCTATATCCGCACCACGCGATGCCCGAGCGGCGCGACCCTGTCGCATCAGGGAAGCTGCGAGCGCTCCGAAGCCCCGCGCGCGCGGCCGACGCAACGTTTCTGAGACCAGCGGCCGGCGGCCTCGCCCGCCCAAGGCGGGCGCAGGTCAGCGCGCAGGGCCGTTGGCATGAGACATTCCGAGGCGGAGTCTGCAACCCTTTCGGCGCGGCGACGTTGTTGCGGCAATCCCGATCCAACGGAGCTTCGCCATGCCCATCGACCGCCGCACCCTCGCCCGCCACGCCGCCATCGCCCTGACCGGTGGCAGCCTGCTCTCCACCCTGCCCGTGGTCCCCGCCCAGGCGGCGACCCGCGCCGAGATCGACGCGCAGGTGGCGACCGCGATGGCGACGCTGCGCGCCCAGCCCAACACCGCCCCGCTGTTCGAGCGCGCGCAGGCGGTGCTGATCTTCCCGCGCATCATCTCCGGCGGGTTGATCGTCGGCGGGCAATATGGCGAGGGCGCGCTGTTCCGCGGCAATCAGCGCCAGGCCTATTACCAGATCGCCGGCGCCTCCTTCGGCCTGCAGGCCGGGGCGCAGGTGGCCGGGCTGGCCATGTTCTTCATGACGGATGAGGCGCTGCGCGCGCTTCAGGCTGCGAATGGCTGGGAGATCGGCACCGGCCCCTCCGTGGTGGTGCTGGACCGCGGCGTGCAGGCGAATATGTCGGCCACGACCCTGCGCGAGCCGGTCTATGCCGTGACCTTCGCGCAGGAGGGTCTGATGGCCGCGCTGGCGATCAACGGGACCAAGATCACGCCGATCAGCCCGAACTGAGGGGCGGCGCCCCGGGGTCTCCCGGGGGCCATTTCCGATTTTCATCGATGCCGCCCCTGTGGGGTGGCGAGGGCCGGGGGCCAGCGGAAGCTGGGCCCCGGCCTTTTTCATGGCCTCCGCCGGCGCTGGTTTGTGGGAAATGGTTTTGGGCGCCCATCCGGGCCAATTGAGGCGGCTTTGTGGCGGGCTTCACACCCGCCTCTGGCTGCGCAGCACCAGATGCCGCCCGCGGCGCGGCGCCTTCACCACCAGCCTGGGCAGTTCCGGCACATGCATTCGCGGCGGCGGCAGGCCGCGCAGGGTGCGGCGGGGAATGCGGGGCATCGCCTCATAGCCGAGCGGCGGCAGCGGCATGCCGGGCTCGTGGGGCGGCACCTCCGGCAGCAAAGCCGGGTCGAAGGGCAATGCGCTTTGCAGCCCCAGGCCGCGGGCCATGAAAAGGCTGTAAGGCGGAAGCTGCCGCGCGGCGCGCCGGAAGGCGCGGACGATGCGCCATTCCATGCTGTCCATCGCCGGGTCCGAAAACGGGTGGCGGGAGACGGCGAGCAACAGCCGGTCCAGCGTGCCGTTGCGGGCCTGATACATCAGCGCGTTATGTGCCGTGCCATAGTCGCAGAAGTCTTTGGGCAGCGCCGCCCAGGGGTCCGTGCCGCAGGCGACCCAGAAGATGGCGTCCCAGACCTTGCGACGGTCCCTCGGCGGGCGGCCACGGCCGGTGGGGAGGTAGTGGGACAGGGCGGCCCATTCGGCATCGGTCATCGCGACCCAGGCATGGGGGGCGGTGGGGCGGAGGGGGTAGGTGAGCGGGGGTTTCATGGGGCCTCGCGGAGGGGTGCGAGGCTTTATAGGAACATTGTCTCCAAACGGCGCAAGTATTTCTTCCTGCCCCGAATCAGATATCGAGGGTCGGCTGGGCCGACGCGCCGCGCTTCGTGGCCTCCCGCGTCGCGCGCCGAAAGCCTTCCTGGCGGCCCAGCGGGGGCAGGCGCTCATGCTCGTCCTGCACGCCGTGCAGCAGTTCCTCGACCGTCTTGACCATGATCTTGCGGAACTCGCCGAGGCCGGTGCTGGCGAAGCCGGCGCTGGCGGCTTCGCGCATCATGTCCTTGGTCGGCCGGGCGAGGGTGACGAGGACGCCGCCGAGGGCGCCTTCCCGCTGCACCGTGCCGACCAGGTCGCGGACATCGCGGACCGAGATGTTTTCGCCGCCCTTCACCGAGATGATGACGCGGTCCAGATCCTCCGTGCGCGGGCCGGTGCGGACCCAGCGGATGCCGTCGATGCCGCGATCCGCGCCCTTCTTCTTGCCGCCCTGGGGCACGGCATCGAGCAGGGAGACGGCCCACCACTGGAACTGGTGCTTGTCCCGGCTGGCGAGGTCGCGGGCCGAGGCGAGGTCGCGCGGCGTGCCCAGCACCTCGAAGGCGATGCCCGGGAAAGCGTCCTTCAGGCGGCGCTCGATCAGGCTGATGGCCAGATGCGTGACATCCATGCCGATCCAGCGCCGGCCCAGCTTCTGGGCGGCGTGGACGGCGGTGCCGCAGCCGCAGAAGGGGTCGAGGACGACATCGCCGGGGTTGGAGGAGGCGGCGATGATGCGTTCGAGAAGGGCGAGCGGTTTTTGGGTGGGGTAGCCGAGGCGTTCCTGGGCCTGCGAGTTGATGGCAGGGATATCATCCCAAACGTCACCAATCGGCACTCCCTCCTGCTCGTCAAGGTAGCGCTTGAAACGTGGAACGCCCTTGCCATCCTTCGGGACGACGATCTCACCGCGCGCATCGGCCGCAAGCATTCGTTCCCGTGTCCAACGCCACGTGCGCACAACACCTTTAAACTCATACCGCAGGTTAGGCCGATCCGGATTGGGGTTTAGCAGCGAGGTTAACTGGTAGGCGCGCCCATCACTATCTGA
This sequence comes from Falsiroseomonas oleicola, assembly GCF_019029495.1. Lineage (GTDB taxonomy): Bacteria > Pseudomonadota > Alphaproteobacteria > Acetobacterales > Acetobacteraceae > Falsiroseomonas > Falsiroseomonas oleicola. Next base: position 525,661 of record NZ_JAERQM010000002.1, on the reverse strand, counting down.
TTGCCCATATTTTGCTTGAATCTGATCCTCACTATGCGGTCGATAAACTGGATTCCAAATTGCCAAATCTTGATTCTTAGCATATTTCAAAACAACATCGTGCGTACTTGCAAAACGGGTGAATGCCAAACCTTTTGGTGTAGTCCGCTTCCAAATTATCTCGTTGCGAAAGCACTCTGGCCCAAAAATCCCGTCCAGAACAATCTTCAGATAGTGGCTGGCGGTCGGGTCGCAGTGCAAATAAAGGCTGCCGGTCGGCTTCAGCACCCGGTGCAGTTCCATCAGCCGTACTGCCATCATCACCAGATAGGCGGTCATGTCGTTGCGGCCGAGGGCGGTGACGATGCCGCGCATCAACGTCGCCGCATCGGTATGGGTCACCTGGGTCAGCACGTCGTTATAGGCGTGCTCGGCGCTGTCGCCCCAGTGCCAGGTGTCGTCAAAAGCCTCCAACTGGCTGTCGCTCGCCTTGCCGTCCGGGGCGCGGAACAGGACGTTGTAGTTGGCGGCGGAGTTGAAGGGCGGGTCGAGGTAGATCAGGTCCACCGACTCATCCGGCATCACCGGCCGGCCATCGGCGTCCCGCCCGCGCAGCACTTCGAGATTGTCGCCGTAAAACAGCTTGTTGCTCATGCGCGCAGTCTGGACGGTCGCGGCGCCTCTGCGAAGGCGCCATGGCAGGAAACCGCACGAAACGCGCGCAACATTCCTCCTCCTGCGCCCGGCGCCCGCCCGTGTCCCGCGCCGCGCCGCCCGGCATGAGGCCCGCCGCGCCGGAACAGCACGGCCTTCAGGGGCATGCGACCCAGGCTAGGTGCCCGCCCCTGCCTGTGGTGTGAATATGCGCGTCGTCCATTCCGACGAGGATCACAGATGACCGACATGCTCATCCGCCGGGCGGCGCAGAACGACCTTCCGATGCTCGTGGATATCTTCAACCACTACGTCATCCACAGCCACGCCACCTTCCAGACGGCGCTGCAGACCGTCGAATCCCGCCAGCCCTGGTTCGACACCTATGGCGAGGGGCGCCACCAGCTTCTGGTGGCGAGCCTGGAGGGGGCCGTGGTCGGCTACGCCTCCAGCAGCCCCTACCGCCCAGGTCCCGCCTTCGAAACCACGGTCGAGACCAGCGTCTATCTGCATCCGGACCACCGCGCCCGCGGCACCGGATCGGCGCTCTATGCAGCCCTGTTCGAGCGCATGCGGCAGCAGGACGTGCATCTGGCCGTGGCCGGCGTCGCCCTGCCGAATGCCGCCTCCCTCGCTTTGCATCGCAGGATGGGTTTTGCGGAGGTCGGCACCTTCCGGGAATATGCCCGCAAGAACGGAAGCTGGATCAGCTCCACCTGGCTTCAGCGCGGCTTTGCATGACCGGGCGGCCGGAAGCGGGACAGGCGCGCGGTTTCGCAATGTGGCGCAATCCGCCGCGTGACGGGCGGCGCTAGGCTTCTGTCACTGTCGCACGCCGTGCCGAGGAATCTGTCATGGAAATCAACCTGCGTCGCCATGTCGCGGTCGGGGATGCCACCATCGGCACCATGACCATCGGCGACTTCACCTGCTACACGCTGGAAGACGTGATCCGCGACAAGAAGGTGTGGGGGAAAACCGCCATCCCGGCCGGCATCTACCCGGTGCTGATGTGCGAAAGCCCGCGCTTCACCGAACGCTACGAGAAGAAGGGGCTGGGCCGCATCGTGCCGCTGCTGGATGGCGTGCCGGAATTCACCGGCGTGCGCATCCATGTCGGCAATGTCGCGGAACACAGCCATGGCTGCATCCTGGTCGGCGTGAACTGGGACCAGAAGTCGGCGCGCATCACCGGGTCGGAGACGGCCTTCAAGGGCATGATGAAGGTGCTGAATGCCGTGGCCGGCAACCACCGGATCACCATTGTGAACGACATCGCGGAGGCGAAGGTGAAGCTGAGCCATCCGCCGGCGCCGCTGTTCAACATGATGTATCGGGGGAGTTGCTTTCCGGCGTGAGGCGGTGGGGGCTGCGGTTCCTGAGAGGCTTGGGTGGGTGGCGAAGCCCCCCTCACCCAACCTTTGACGCATGCGTCGAACCCCCCGTTGGGGGTAGAGGGCTTTTGCGTCGGTGGGGGGCTTTTGCGGCTACAGCGCCGCGACCTCGACGCTCGGCACCAGGCCCAGCGCGGCGGCCAGCGAATCCAGGCGGCGCTGCACGCTTTCGCCGGCAAAAACGCCGCTGCCCTCGACCAGACGAAGCTGCAATTCCCCGCCGCGCCGGCGCAGCGCCGTGCCGGCCAGCAGAACCGGCGTGCCGCCCGAAAGGGTGAAAGCCAGGCGCAGGGCGGCGCCGAGGGTCTCGGCGCGCTTCACGGCGACGGCGTCCAGCAACTGCTTCGCCGTGTCCAGGAAGGGGGCGGTGGTGTCGGCCTCGTAGCGCAGGGCGACCACCATCGCCAGGAAGGCGCGCTGGTGGTGGTCCAGCCCCACGCCGGGCTGGCGCAGCACGCGGAAGAAGGCGTGTTCGGACCGGTAGTCGGGGTGGTCGTGGCTGCCGATATCGGCGATCCAGCAGGAAGCCTCCCGCATCGCGGCCTGTTCGGCGGTTTCCTCCTCGAACAGGCCCTCGGTCCAGGCTTGCAGGGCGCAAGGCAGGTCGGGGTCGCGGCCCCAATGCTGGGCGAGCTCGCGGCCGGCGGCCAGCATCGGCTCCTCCTGCCGCACCTCCTCCGTCAGCAGGCGGGCGTACCAGCCCTCCCGCAGCCCATTGGCGGAAAACACCACGCGGCGGGCGCCGGTGGCGCGCAGCAGCCGGCGCAGCACCACGGCGGCGTAGCCCATATCCCCCAGCCGCTTGGCCGGCGCGCCGGGCATCCCGGCCAGCATCTTGCGGTCGGCCTTGGCGACGACGCCGGCCAGGTCCCGCGCCTCCTCCCGCCGCAGCACGTAGTGGTGGACGATGGACAGGGGATAGCTGGTCTGGGCGATGTGCATCCGCGCGAGCGCGCGCCAGGCGCCGCCGACCAGATACAGGTCCCGCCCCTCCCCCCGCTTCAGCCAGGGCACGCGGGCGAGGTCGGATTCGACGATGGCGCGGGCCTTCGCCACCTCCCCGCCCGCGCGGTCGGCCAGGCGGATGGCGCCGATGGGCAGGGAGGCCGCATTGGTGGCGCGGCCGCGATCCAGCTCCACCAGTTCCAGCGACCCGCCGCCGATATCCCCCAGGATGCCATCGGCGCCGGGAAAGCCGAGCAGCACGCCATCGGCGGAGAACATCGCCTCCTCCTGCCCCGTCAGCACGCGGACGGAGATGTCGGGGTGGCGGTCGCGGAGGGCGGCGATGAAGTCGGGGCCGTTCTCGGCATCGCGGGCGGCGGCGGTGGCCAGAACCTCCACCCGCTCCGCCCCCATGGCCTGGGCGACGGCGGCGTAGCGGCCCATGACGGTCAGGGCCGGGCCGATCGCCTCCTCATTCAGCATGCCGGTGTTCTGGAGGCCGCGGCCGAGGCCGAGCACGGCCTTTTCGTTGAAGATGGTCAGAGGGTTGCGGGTGAGACCCTCGAACACCACCAGGCGGACGGAGTTGGAGCCGAGATCCACCACCGCGAGGCGGGGCGGTGGCTGGGTGATGCGGCTGCGGGGCATGGTGCGGTGCAATGTCCAGACAGGATGGCCGCTGCGTGACGAAAAGCAGCGGGCGCGTCAACGGCTGGAGACCACTTCAGTCCTGCAACACGCGGTCCTGACGACGGCGGGTGGCGGTGGCCGGGCGTTGCAGGGCGCTGCCGCGGCCGGAGAGGGAGGGGTTGGTCATGAAGTATTCATGCGCCGAGACCGGCTTCGCCCCGGGCGCCATGCGGCGATAGGTGCCATCGGCGCGCAACTGCCAGGACTGCATCGTGTCCTGCAAATTCACCGCCATCACCTGGTCGAGGATCTGGGTGTGCACGGTGGGGTTCTCGATCGGGACCATCGTCTCCACCCGCCAATCCATGTTGCGGGCCATCATGTCGGCGCTGCTGATGAAGACGCGGGCGCGGCGGGACGGCAGGCGGTGGCCATTGCCGAAGACATAGATGCGGCTGTGTTCCAGGAAGCGGCCGACGATGGACTTGACCCGGATATGCTCTGACAGGCCGGGCACGCCGGGGCGCAGGCAGCAGATGCCGCGGACGACGCATTCCACGCGCACCCCGGCCTGGCTGGCGCGATACAGGGCGTCGATGACCTGCTCATCGACCAGGGAGTTCATCTTCAGCCAGATGCCGGCGGGCTTGCCTTCGCGGGCGAAGGCGATCTCGCGCTCGATCAGGCCGAGCAGGGAGGGGCGGATGGTGAGCGGGGCGAAGGCGAGGCCTTCCATCGTCTCCGGCCGCGCATAGCCGGTCATGTAGTTGAACAGTTTCGCGGCGTCGCGGGTCAGGGCCGGGTCGGCGGTGAAGAAGGACAGGTCGGTGTAGATGCGCGCGGTGATCGGGTGGTAGTTGCCGGTGCCGAAATGGGCGTAGCTGCGCAGGATCTCGCGTTCGCGGCGGACCACCAGGGACACCTTGGCGTGGGTCTTGAGTTCCACGAAGCCGAAGACGACCTGCACGCCGGCGGCTTCCAGCTCGCGGGCCAAAGCGATGTTCCGCTCCTCGTCGAAGCGGGCCTTGATCTCGACGATGCCGGTGACGGATTTGCCGGCCTCGGCGGCCTCGATCAGGGCGCGGGCGATCGGGCTGTCGCGGCTGGTGCGGTACAGGGTCTGCTTGATGGCGACGACGTTCGGGTCGCGCGCCGCCTGGCGCAGGAACTGCACCACCACGTCGAAGGATTCGTACGGGTGGTGGACGACGATGTCCTTGGCGGCGATGGCCGCGAAACAGTCGCCGCCGAAGTCCAGGATGCGTTCGGGGAAGCGCGGGGTGTAGGGGGTGAACAGCAGGTCGGGGCGGTCGTCCACGATCAGCTGCTTGATGTCGGCGATGCCGATCAGCCCGTCCAGCTTCACCACGCCCGCGCGGTCCGAATCCAGCTCCTCCGCCACCAGATGCACCATGTCGGGGGCCATGCGGCTGTCGACCGAGAGCATGATGGCCTGGCCACGGCGGCGGCGCTTCAGCGCGGTTTCGTAGGAGCGGACGAGATCCTCCGCCTCCTCCTCGAATTCCACATCGGTGTCGCGGATCAGGCGGAACAGGCCGTGCTCGGCGGCGATGAAGCCGGGGAACAGGCGATGCAGGAACAGGACGATCAGGTCCTCCAGCATCACGAAGCGGATCGGGGCGCGCTCGCCCGGCGGGGCGATGCCGGCGGGCAGGCGGATGAAGCGCTCGATCTGCGGCGGCAGCGGCAGCAGCGCGCGCATGGTGCCGCCATCCTCCTCCCGCACCAGCTTCAGGACCATGCAGAGCGCCAGGTTGGCGATGAAGGGGAAGGGATGCGCGGGGTCGACGGCCAGCGGCGTCAGCACCGCGAAGACGCGGTCCATGAACCAGCCTTCGAGCCAGGCGCGATCGGCCTCCGACAACTCGCCGGGCTTGCAGACGGTGACGCCGGCATTGGCCAGCAGGCCGCGCAATTCGTGCCAGGCGGATTGCTGGCCCTCGATCAGCGCCTGGGCGGCGGCGTTCACGGCGGCGAGCTGCTGCGCCGGGGTCAGGCCATCGGGGGACGGGGTGGAAATGCCCGCGCGGTCCTGGCCGATCAGCCCGGCGACGCGCACGGAATAAAACTCGTCGAGGTTGGAGGCGGAGATGGCGACGAAGCGCAGCCGCTCCAGCAGCGGATGGCGCGGATTGGCCGCCTCCTCCAGCACCCGGGTGTTGAAGGCGAGCCAGGACAGCTCCCGGTTGATGAAGCGCGCCGGGCTGTCGGCGGCGATGGCCGGGGGCCGCACGACGCCGGTGGGCGCCCCGGGCTTCGGGGTGCTCGTCGGGGCGGAGGCAGGCGCAGGGGTGGGAAGCGTGTCCATGGGCTGAGACTAGCCCAGCCCCGGGTCGTTCGGGGAGGCGCTTTGAGATATCGTCTCGGAACGGTCATCCAGCGCCAGAACCTGGCGCGCCAGCGGCCGGGTGATCGCCGCCCCGCCGGCCAGCGCCGCCGCATCCAGCCGCGCCACCGCCTGCGCCAGCGCCGCCGCGCTACGCGGCAGGCGGGCGAGCAGGAAGGCCTGCACCCCCGGCTCCACCCGCAATTGCCGGTCCGCCAGTTGCTTGGCCAGCAGGGCCGCCAGCAGCGCCTCCGACGGCGGCTGGATCGCCACCGCCTGGGTGGCGCGCAGCCGGCTGGCGAGGTCGGGCAGGCGTGTCGGCCAGCGGGCGGGCGGCGCGCGGGCGGCGAGCAGCAGCGGGCTGCCGGCTTCCGCCGCATGGTTCACCAGATGGAACAGCGCCGCCTCCGGCGCCGCCTCCGCCGCATCCAGCGCCGTGCCGGGCACATCGGCCAGGGCCAGGTCGAGGTTCAGCGCCCGCCCGTCGAGGAAGCGCCAGCCCCGGCCGGCGGCGGCGGCCCGCAGCATATGGGTCTTGCCCACCCCTTCCGGCCCGTGCAGCGCCAGGCGGCGCAGCGGCCAGGCCTCCGGCGTCTCCAGCCAGGCCAGCGCCTCGGCATTGGAGGCGTCGGGGATCAGATCCGCGGCATCGGCGGAGTCCTGCGACGGCAGCGGCAAGGGAAGCTGAATCATGGGTGAGGTGCAGATAGGCCATCGGCGGCCGCGATGCGAAGGGCGATGCGCATTTTCAGGCCGCCCGCTCACGAAATCGCGATCACTCTTTGGCCTGGGCGTCAACCTCTCCTTCACAGGGCCTCCTTCAAATGGAACCCCCGGCCCCGCCGGATCGCCGCAAGATGCCGCACCCCTTTGCATCGGCCTGCCCCGCAGGCCCTTCAAACACCTGCTTCGCAGGCGGAGATGACGCGGCATGTTCGACGGCCTGATGACCCAGCCCAATACCGGCGCCAGCACCATCCAGCGTGGCCTGGCTTCGGTTCGGCGGCACCTCGGGATGGAGGTGGCCTATGTCTCGAAATTCGTGGATGGCATGTCGCTGTACCGGGAGGTGGATGCGCCGGGGCTGGAGGCGCTGATCAAGCCGGGCGATACGCGGTCGCTCGAGGAGGTCTATTGCCGCCACATCCTGGCCGGCACGCTGCCGGAGCTCATTCCGGACACCTCGCGCGAAAGCCTCGCCGCCAGCTTGCCGATCACCGCGGCGTTGCCGATCGGGTCGCATATGAGCGTGCCGATCCGCCTGCCGGATGGCACGCCCTATGGCATGTTCTGCTGCCTCAGCCCGCGCGCCAACCCGACCCTGAACGCCCGCGACCTGGCGGTGATGCGCGTCTTCGCCGAACTTGCGGCGCATGAGATCGCGCGGGAGGTGGCGGAGGAGGAAACCCGCGCGACACGGCTCGCCGAGGTGCGGGAGGTGATCCGGGACGGCATGTTCGCCTTCCGCTTCCAGCCGATCCTGGCGATCCAGCCCTTCCAGGTGGTGGGCTTCGAGGCGCTGACCCGCTTCACGGCGGAACCCTATCGCAGCCCCGATATCTGGTTCGACGCGGCACATGCGGTGGGCCTGGGGGTGGAGCTGGAAAGCGCCGTGCTGCGCCAGGCGGCGCGGGCGGTGATCCGCCTGCCCTACCCCACCTTCGTCTCGGTCAATGCCTCCCCCCGCGTCATTCTCGCCGGCAAGCTGGCCTCGGTCTTCGCCGGCCTGCCGCTGGACCGGCTGGTGCTGGAGGTGACGGAGCACGAGAAGGTGGAGGATTACGCGGCGCTGCGCGTCGCGCTGGCGCCGCTGCGCAAGGAAGGCATAAGGCTGGCGATCGACGATGCGGGGGCCGGCTATTCCAGCCTGCGGCACATCCTTCAGCTTCGCCCGGACATCATCAAGCTGGACATGGGCCTGACCCGCGACGTGGACCGCGACCCGGCCAAGCGCGCCCTGGCCGCCGCGCTGTGCCACTTCGCGCGGGAGACCGGCTGCCAGATCGTGGCGGAGGGGATCGAGACGGAGGCGGAATTCTCGACGCTGGAGGCGCTGGGCGTGGCCAAGGGCCAGGGCTACCTGCTGGGCAAGCCGGGCGACCTGGCGACGGCGAACGGGCTGGTGGGGCTGCCGGCGGAGTTGCGGGGGTGATGGCGGAGCGCCCTCACCGCCGCAGCCGCGGATCATAAAGCCATTTGCGCAGCTTGCGGCAGGTCACCCCAGCCGCATCCGGATGGTCCGGATTCAGCAGCACGTTGAACTCCTCCGGCACGATCACCGAGGGCAGCACCAGCAGGGCGCTGCCAGCGCCGCGCAGCCAGTCGGTGCCGAAGCCGGTGCTGGTCAGGCTGGCCGGCTCGGCATCCCAGCCGACCGGCAGGCTGTGCTGGGTCTCGCGTTGCGCGGCGGCCCAGACCGGATCGGGGATGGTGATCTCGACCAGATAGCGGTTCAGCGGCAGGCCGCCGGCATTCAGATGCACCACGGTTTCCAGGCAGGCCAGCGCCCGCGTGGTGGAGGCGTAGACCACCGCGTGGTCCGGCGCGTTCCAGCGCCCGCCCGTCAGCCTGGCTCCGGTGCCGGCCAGATCCTCCGCCGGGTAGCGCGCCGTGTCGGCGGCGATCCGCCATACCAACCGGGTCACGCGTAGGCGCCGCCACCGATCTGCGCGAGTTTCTGGGACACCAGGGCCTGACCCTCCATGGTGTTCATGAAGTCGATCGGCCGGGCCTGGCCCAGCGCCGGCAGGGGCTCGGTCAGCCAGCGCGCCAGCCAGGCCCGGGCGTCGAAATCGGCCGGAGCGCCGGCCTCCTCCAACAGCGCCTCCACCTGGCCCACCAGCCGTGCGAAGCCGATGACCCTTTCGCTTTCCGCCGGCGACAGCCGTGCATTCGCCTTGACCTTCCGGTTGAAGGTGGCGACGGGCAGGTCCAGCGCCTTGAGGGTGCTGCTGCGCCCAAGCTCGGCGATCTCCAGCCAGCGCTTGGCGTCGGCGGCCCGCACGCCATCCGTCATCAGGCGGATGCGTTCCATGGCGGGGGCCCGGTAGAGGGTGCCGTAGAGGCGGGTCGTACCGGTGGCGGACATCGGCTCAGCTCCTTTGAGCAATTCCTACACTCAAATGAGCAGCCGGGTCGAGAATATCCAGGGTGGGGGCGCCCCGCCCCTCACCCGCTGCCCGTTCGCGGCGGGTCCAGATACAGCGGGCTTTCCAGGTAGCGCCGCAGCCAGTAGCGGGCGACCACGCCGATGGCGGCGGCCATCGGCACCGCCAGCAGCACGCCGAGGAAGCCGAAGGCGACGCCGCCGGCGAACAGCGCAAAGATCACCCAGACGGCGTGCAGCTCCACCCGGTCGCCCAGCAGCCGGGGGTAGATCACATAGCCCTCCACGATCTGGCCGATGACGAAGACGGCGACCACCAGCCCCACCTCGTTCCAGGTGCCGAACTGCGCCATCGCCAGCACCACCGCGGTGACGAAGCCGGTCATCGACCCGACATAGGGGATGAAGGACAGCAGCCCCGCCATCAGCCCCACGGTCAGCCCCAGCTCCAGCCCCACCGCCGAAAGTCCCGCCGCGTAGAAGGCGGCCAGGATGGCGCAGCACAGAAGCTGGCCGCGCAGCCAGGCGGACAGCACGCGGTCCGTGTCGAAGGCCAGTTGCCGCAGCGTCTGGGCGGATTTGCGCGGCAGCCAACTGTCGATGCGGGTCATCACCCGCTGCCAGTCGCGCAGCAGGTAGAAGCCGACGATCGGCGTCACCACCAGCAGGGTGAAGACGTTGAACAGCGCAACGCCGCCGCCGATCAGCCGCGCCACGGCGGTGCCGAGGAAGGTCACCACCTGCCCGGCCTGGCCGATCACCAGGTCCCGCAGCTGCGAATCCACCACCTCCGGCCCAAAGGCGTTCTGCGCCGCTTCCAGCGCCTGGCGCACCGCCTGGCCGATGCCGGTGACATAGGCAGGCATGCGCACCACCAGCACGCCGATCTGCGCCACCAGCAGCGGATAGAGCAGCAGCATGGCGAGCAGCGCCGTCGCCGTCAGACCCAGCACCAGCAGGAAGGCGGCAATGGAGCGCGGCACGCCGATGCGGGCCAGCCGCGTCGTGGGTGGGTCGAGGAAATAGGCGATGCAGCCGGCCAGGACGAAAGGCGTCAGGATGGCGGAGAACAGCCAGATGGCGAAGAACAGCGCCGTCAGCCCGCCGATCACCAGCGTCCAGCGTTCGGCCCGGGTGGCGACGCGGCCGGGCTGCACCGGGGGCGGCAGCGGCGCCGGGCCGGGGCGCGGCTTTGGCAGGTCGCCGGCCGGCATCGGTACGGCCGGCGGCAGGCCGGGGGGGCGAAAACCGCTCATCCGCCGCGCCGCGCCGCCTGCACCACATAGGCCGCGCCGGAGGCCAGGGTGGTGCCGGCCACCAGCAGGATGGCGGCATCGAGCAGCGCCCGGGCGCCCAGCCCGTAGCCGGCCAGGAGCAAGGCGAGGGCCGCGAGGCCGATCTGAAGCACGGTGTTCAGCTTGGAAATCCAGAGCGGTTTGATCAGCGGGGGCTGCCCAAGCATATACAATGCCAGCACGCCGCCGACGATCAGCAGATCGCGGAACACCACCAGGATCGCCAGCCAGTCCGGCAGCACGCCGAGCACCGCCAGCGTGACATAGACCGAGACCAGCAGCGCCTTGTCCGCCACCGGGTCCATCAGCGCGCCGAGGGCGGAGCGGCTGTTGCGCACCCGCGCCAGCCAGCCATCCAGCCCATCCGAGATGCCGGCGGCGACGAAGACCCAGAAGGCGATGTCCAGGCGATGCTGCAGCATCAGCCAGATGGCGCCGGGAACGGCGCAAAGCCGGGCGAAGGTGATGGCATTGGGCAGCGTGAACAGCCCGGCATCGGGGACCTTCGCCTGCGGTGGCGTGTCAGCGGGTTCCTGCAAGGCTGAGGCGCCATCCCTCGCCGGCGCTTGGGGCAGGCGGCGGGCCGGGGGCGGCCATGCGCCGGTCGATCAGCGTCGGGGACATCATCAGCCCGGTCGCCGCCAGGTCCATCGCCGCCTGCGCCGGCTGGCTGCGCAGGCCGAGGCGCAGGCGGGCCTGGTCGCCGGCGACGCTCACCACATCCACCCGCGCCACGGGACCCGCGGCGCTCAGGCGGCGGGTGATCTCCACCCATTCGGCGAAGCCGCGATAGCTGGCCAGGGCCTCCACCGTCGCGACGGCCGGGCCGGTGGCGGCCGCGGCGACCGGCGTCTCCGGCCCGCCGCCGGGGGAGGTTTCGGTGGAGGAGCCGGTGGACGCCCCGGGCGGCGCATCGGGGTTGGCGGGCAGGCGGCCGCCGGCGGCGGCAACGCGCTGCGGGTTGAAGTTCACCGTGATTCGGGCGGTGTAGGTGCGGGCCGAAATCCGCTCCGATTCGATAATCAGGGAGCGGACCATGGAATCGATCTGGGCGGCGGAGGCGGAGGTGCTCATGCCCAGCGCCGCGGCCATCCGCTCATAGGCCAGACGCTGGCCGGCGTTCAGCGCCTGTTCGCGCGCCAGCACCGCCGTCTCCGCCGTTGCCTCGGCCGGCACGCCGCGCTGCACCAGCGGGTTGTCCTGCGCCTGGGCCATGGGCGCCATGAGCAGAAGGGTCAGCAGGCCGAGGGCGCGCATTGCGAAGGCCACGCGCGCGTGGTTGTTTCCGCGCCGCTGGCCCCGCCACGGGCGGACCGGCATCATCCTGCTGACCAGCATCTCGCCATCCTTTTCCGTTCTCAGCCGCATACCCGATCGGGGGCCGCCATGACCAGCCTGACCTACCGTGACGCGGGGGTGGATATCGAAGCCGGCGACGCGCTGGTGGAGGCCATCAAGCCCCTGGCGCGCAGCACCGACCGTAGCGGAACGATGGGCGGGCTCGGCGGTTTCGGGGCCTTGTTCGATCTGAAGGCGGCGGGGTTCAAGGATCCGGTGCTGGTCTCCTCCACCGATGGGGTGGGGACCAAGCTGAAGCTGGCGATCGACAGCGGCATCCATGGCTTCGTCGGCCAGGACCTGGTGGCGATGTGCGTCAACGACCTGGTGGTGCAGGGCGCGGAGCCGCTGTTTTTCCTCGATTACTTCGCGACCGGCAAGCTGGAGGTGGCGCAGGCCGCCGCGGTGGTGGGCGGCATCGCGGAAGGCTGCCGCATCGCCGGCTGCGCTTTGGTGGGCGGCGAGACGGCGGAGATGCCGGGGCTCTACAAGGGCGGCGACTACGACCTGGCCGGCTTCACGGTGGGCGCGGCGGAGCGGGACGCGCTGCTGCCGAAGCCGGATGTGGGCCCGGGCGACGTGCTGCTCGGGCTGGCCAGTTCCGGGGTGCATTCCAACGGGTTCTCGCTGGTGCGGCGCATCCTGGAAGGCACCAACCTGACCATGTCCGCCCCCGCCCCCTTCGCCGGCGGCGGCACGGTGGCGGAGGCGCTGCTGGTGCCGACGCGGATCTACGTGAAGCCGGTGCTGGCGCTGCACAAGGCCGGGCTGCTGAAGGCGGCCGCCCATATCACCGGCGGCGGCCTGCCGGGCAACCTGCCGCGGGTGCTGCCGGAGGGTGTGGTCGCCGCGCTGGATGCCGGCGCCTGGACCCTGCCGCCGGTCTTCGGCTGGCTGGCGCGGACCGGGAATGTCGCGGCGGAGGAGATGCTGCGCGTCTTCAATTGCGGGCTCGGCATGGTGCTGGTGGTGGCGGAGGGCGATGCCGAGGCCGCGCAGGCCCAGCTTCAGGCGGCCGGGGAGACGGTGTTCCGGATCGGTGCGCTGGAGGCCGGGGAGGGCAAGGCCGGCGTGCGGATCGACAATCTGCGGCCTGGCTGGCCGGGGTGACCATGCGCGTCGCCATCCTGATCTCCGGCCGCGGCAGCAACATGGCCGCCGTGCTGCGCGCGGCGGCGGTGCCGGGCTATCCGGCGACCATCGCGCTGGTGCTGTCGAACCGGGTGGATGCGGCCGGGCTGGCGGTGGCACAGGCGGCGGGCGTGCCGACCGCGGTGGTGGAAAGCCGCTCCTTCAAGGGCGACCGCGCGGGGTTCGAGCTGGCGATGGAGGCGGAACTCGCCCGCCACGGGGTGGAGCTGGTGGCGCTGGCCGGCTTCATGCGGGTGCTGACGGAGGGGTTCGTGGCGCGCTGGCGCGACCGGCTGGTGAATATCCACCCCTCGCTGCTGCCGCTGTTCAAGGGGCTGGATACCCACAACCGGGCGCTGGAGGCCGGCGTGAAGCTGCATGGCTGCAGCGTGCATCTGGTGCGCTTCGGCGTGGATGAGGGGCCGATCCTGGCCCAGGCCGCGGTACCGGTGCTGCCGGAGGATGACGAGGCGTCGCTGGCGGCGCGGGTGCTGGAACAGGAACATCGCATTTACCCGGCCGCGATAGCCTGGCTGGCCGCCGGGCTGGTGCGGGTGGAGGGCGATGTGGTGCGGGTCGCGGCCCCGGCCGCCTCCGGCGCCCTCGCCAACCCCTTGCCCGCCTTCGCGCCGCTTCCTACAACCGCCGCCACAAGCTGACCCGCACGAGGACCCCCATGGCCGAACAGGCGCCGACCTACGAGATGATCGAAGTCAAGGCCGAGGACATCATGGCCGAGCGCGAGGGCCTCTATTCGGGCTTCCTGCGCGCCACCGTCTGGGGCATCGGCATCACCGTCGCCATCCTGGTGCTGATGTGGATTTTCCTGGTCTGAGAGGGGCCTGACCCCCTCACCCAACCCTCTCCCCCAAAGCGGGGGAGAGGGCCTTGGCGAAAAATCAGCCGACGATTTCGGTGCCGGCGAAGAAGTAGGCGATCTCGATCGCGGCGTTCTCCAGGCTGTCGGAGCCATGGACGGAATTCGCCTCGATGCTCTCGGCGAACAGCTTGCGCACGGTGCCCTCGGCGGCGTTCGCCGGGTTGGTGGCGCCCATCACGTCGCGGTGCTTGGCAACCGCGTTCTCGCCTTCCAGGACCTGCACGACCACGGGGCCGGAGATCATGAAGCTCACCAGATCGTTGAAGAAGCCACGCTCCTTGTGCACGCCGTAGAAGGCCTCGGCCTGGGCGCGCGTCATGTGGATGCGCTTCTGGGCGACGATGCGCAGGCCGGCTTCCTCGAACACGGCATTGATCTTGCCGGTCAGGTTGCGCCGGGTGGCGTCGGGCTTGAGGATGCTGAAGGTGCGCTCGATGGCCATAATGGTGATCCTTGGTTGGTGGCGCGCCGGATAGGCGGGGTTTCACGCGTGCGCAAGGGTCGGGGCGGTTAAGCCTGCCTGGCCCAGGCCTCCAGCACCCCCACCGCCTCCGCCACCAGCGCCCGCCGCGCCTTCATCCGATGCGTGCCGATGGGGGCGGAGGTCTCCAGGCGCAGCGCCACGCTGTCCACCCGGACGCGGCGGTCCGGTCCAAGGGCGGCCAGCACGCGGGCGCTATCGGCCATGGCAGCCGCAAAAACCACCGCCTCCACCTTGGCGATCTGCATCGCGGCGACACAGAGCGCGCAGGGCTCGCAGCTGGTGAAGACGGTGCAGCCGCTGAGGTCCAGCGTGCCGAGCCGGTTGCAGGCATCGCGCATCGCCTCCGTCTCCCCATGCGAGGTCGGGTCGAGCTTGCCGATCGCCTGGTTGAACCCCTCCCCCACCACCTGCCCGTCCTTCACCACCACGGCGCCGAAGGGCTGCGCGCCGGGGGTGGCGGCGGCCTGGGCTGAAAGCGCGATGGCGCGGCGCATGAAGGTCTCGTCGGTCATGGGTCAGGGCCTGTCTGGAGGAGGCGGCAGCTTGAAGCCCCTACGCCTTGCGGGGAAGGCCGGCTATGAAGCCGTCCCATGACCGTTCTCATCATCCGCGACCTCACCATCCGCTTTGGCGGGCGGGAATTGCTCAACGGGGCCGAGCTGACGCTCGACACCGGCCACAAGGTCGGCCTTGTCGGCCGCAACGGTGCCGGCAAGTCCACCTTGCTCAAGGCCATCACCAAGGAGCTGATCCCGGATGGCGGCGAGATCCGCCTGGCCGCCCGCGCCCGCATGGGCGTGGTGGCGCAGGAGGCGCCGGGGGGTGAGTCCAGCCTGCTGGAGGCGGTGCTGGAGGCGGATACCGAACGGGCGGAGCTGCTCGGCGCCCTGGAACGCGACGACCAGGCGCATCGCGTGGCGGAAATCCATGAACGGCTGATGGCGATCCAGGCCGATGCGGCGCCGGCCCGCGCGGCGACGGTGCTGGCCGGCCTCGGCTTCGACGCGGCGGCGCAGGCGCGGCCGCTGAATTCCTTCTCCGGCGGCTGGCGCATGCGCGTGGCGCTGGCCCGCGCGCTGTTCCTGGAGCCGGATCTGCTGCTGCTGGACGAGCCGACCAACCACCTCGACCTGGAGGCGACGCTGTGGCTGGAGGGATGGCTCAGCCGCTTCGCCGGCGCAGCCATCATCGTCAGCCATGATCGCGGGCTGCTGGACCGGGCGGTGGATGGGATCGCGCATCTCGATCGCGGCAAGATCCTCTACTACCCCGGCAATTACGAACGCTTCGTCCGCATCCGCACGGAACGCGCGGCGCAGGTGGAGGCGCAGCGCGGCAAGATCGCGGCGCAGCGGGCGCATATGCAGTCCTTCGTGGACCGCTTCCGCGCCAAGGCGACCAAGGCCAAGCAGGCGCAGTCCCGCATCAAGGCGCTGGAAAAGCTGCCGGTGATCGAATCGGTGGTCGAGGACGCCGCCAGCACCTTCAACTTCCCCGAGCCGGAGGAGCTGGCGCCCCCCGTGCTCGCCCTGGAACAGGTCGATGTCGGCTATGGCGGCCCGCCGATCCTGAAGGGCCTCGACCTGCGCATCGACCAGGACGACCGCATCGCCTTGCTGGGCGCGAACGGCAACGGCAAGTCCACATTGGCAAAGCTGCTGGCGGGGCGGCTGGGGCCGTCGCGCGGCACGGTGAAGCGA
Organism: Falsiroseomonas oleicola; assembly: GCF_019029495.1. GTDB lineage: Bacteria > Pseudomonadota > Alphaproteobacteria > Acetobacterales > Acetobacteraceae > Falsiroseomonas > Falsiroseomonas oleicola. The sequence continues at coordinate 509,778 of NZ_JAERQM010000002.1, read as the reverse complement.
GCGCCGCGGCTGCGCGTCGGCTTCTTCGCGCAGCATCAGTCGGAGGATCTGGACGCCAGCGGCACGCCGCTGTCGCACATGCAATCCGCGCTGCCCAGCGCCACCATCAGCCAGTGCCGCAGCCAGCTCGCCCGTTTCGGCCTGACGGTGGAACGCGCTGAGACGAAGATCGCGAATTGCTCGGGCGGCGAGAAGGCGCGGCTTCTGCTGGCGCTCTGCACCCGCGACGCGCCGCAATTGCTGATCCTGGACGAGCCGACCAACCACCTCGACATCGATGCGCGGGAGGCGATGGTGCGCGCCTTGGCCGATTACGGCGGCGCCGTGCTCATCATCACCCACGACCCGCATCTGGTGGAGCTGGTGGCCGACCGGCTGTGGCTGGTGACGGATGGCACCGTGCGCAATTTCGACGGCGACATGGACGAATACCGCACCCTGCTGGCCGAGCGCGCCCGGGGTGGCGGCGGCCGGGAGGCGGAGGCCGGCGGCAAGGCCACCGAGCGCCGCAAATCCGCCAGCAGCCGCGCCGCCCTCGCACCGATGCGCACCCGCCTGCGGGAGATCGAGAAGGAAATCGAGAAACTGGCGCTGGAGCGCAAGCTGATCGAGCGGCGCCTCTCCGACCCCGCGACCTATGCCAAGCGCAAGCCGGAGGACATCACCTGGGCCAATACCCGCCAGGTGGTCATCGCCCGTCAGACCGCGGCGCTGGAGGAGGAGTGGCTGAAGTTGTCGGAGCAGTTGGACGCGGCCTGACGGACCGCACCACCTCCTCCTCCGCCAGGGTCCGGCGCAGGAAGGTGGGCCAGAGCGCCCGTTGCGTGCAGGGCTCGGCGGGGGCCCGCGTGCCAAGGGGCGGGCGGATGACGGGCGTGTCGGCGTGCATGGCCTCACCCTCTCGTTGGAAAACCGGCGTTAAGGCAGCCTGAACCGGCAGGCCCGCGCCGCGCAATCAAAACCGGGGAGGTGCCGGGGAGGTGATGGGCCTTGACGCCCCCCGGCGCGATTGCGACACGGCAGGAAAGCCCGGGAGAACGACCATGATCCGCCGCCGCAGCCTCGCCGCCCTGCCCTTCCTCGGCCTTGCCGCGCCGGCACTGGCCCAAGGTGGCGGCACCATCCGCCTGATCGTTCCCGCCCCGCCCGGCGGCCCCACCGACATCCTGGCGCGGCTGACCGGCGAACGCGCCGCCGCGACCCTCGGCCAGCCGGTGGTGGTGGACAACCGCGCCGGCGCCGGCGGGGTGATCGGGGCGGAGGCCGCGACCCGCGCCGCGCCGGACGGGCTGACCATCATGGTCGGCCACAACCAGACCCATGCCTCCAACCAGTCGATGATGGCGCGCCTGCCCTTCCATGTGGTGGAGGGCTTCACGCCGATCGCCAAGCTGGGGACGGTGCATCACGCCACGGTGGTGCCGGCCAATTCGCGGGCGCGGAGCATGGCGGAACTGGCGGCGATGGGGCGCGATGGCGGGCGGGTGACCTATGCCTCCTCCCAGGCCGGCTCGGCCAGCCATGTGATCTCGGAGACCTTCGTCCGCCGGTCGAACATGAATGCGACGCATGTGCCCTATCGCGGCGCGGCGCCGGCGGCGACCGATACGGTGGCGGGGGTGGTGGATTTCTACACCTCCACCTTCCCGACCGTGGCCGGGCTGATCCGCGACGGGCGGCTGCGGGCGCTTCAGGTGGGGGCGCCGGCGCGGCTGGCGGATTTCCCGGATGTGCCGACCTCCGCCGAGGCGGGCGTGCCCTTCATGGCGGTGGATGCCTGGTTCGGCCTGTTCGGCCCGGCCGGCGTGCCGGCGCCGGTGGCCGAACGCCTGGCGGCGGCCTTCCTCGGGGCGCTGGAAGTGCCGGAGGTGCAGCAGCGCCTGCGCGCCGCCGGCTTCACGCTGGACCCGCTGCGCCCGGCCGCCTTCGCCGAATTCCAGCGCCGGGAAGTGTCGCGCTGGGCGGAGATGGTGCAGCTGACCGGGGTGAAGCTGGAGGATTGAGGGGGGCCTCTCCACCCGACGGGGGAAGGCGCCGTGGACGAAACCGTCCGGCACGGCGTCGCCATGGAGGTCCACCAGGCGCCAATCCCCCTCCTCCCGCAGCGCCCGCAGCCGCGCGCCGGGTGGCAGCTTGCCGATGACGGAAAAGCCCGTGCCGGGGCCGCCGCGCAGGTTCAGATTGTCCCGCGACGCGACCTCGAAGGCGCCGAGGTCGTTCGCCGCCAGCGCGGCATCCAGGTTCTGGAAGCGCGCCATCGGAAAGGCCGGGCCGGGGTCCTGCTTGCGGCCGGGGGAGATGTCGTCATGGCCGACCACCTCCTGGATGGTCGGATAGGCGGTGAGGATGGCGCGCGTCAGCGCCTCCACCGCCTTGAGCTGCGCTTCCGGATAGGCCTCCCACCCCATGATCCGGCCACCGTTCTTATGCGCGGCGACCACCACCTCCGCCTCCGGCAGCACGCGGCCGAGGCCGGCGCGGGTCCAGCCTGAACCCTCCTTCCGGTCGAGCCAGCCGAGATTGGCGATCTCGATGCCGATGGAGCAGCCGTTCAGCCCGTCATGCCCGCGCCAGTGGGACGGGCCGGCATGATGCGCGAGGCGGTCGCAGGGCACGGTCTGGATCACCGTGCCATCGCGATCGATGAAGAAATGCGCCGACAACCCGCGATCCTGGATGGCGCGCACGGAATTCCGCGCCGATCCGCCAGCCGTATAGTGCATGACCAGGAAGCGGGGCGTGATGGCGCGCCCGACATGCGGTGACGCGTCGAAGTGCACGCCCTTCAGACGGTGGTTCTCGATCTGCATGATGGCTTTCCCAAGGGAGGCGTCGGCCGCTGCCAGGGGCAACGGGTGACGGCAGGCCCACGGGCAGGGCTTCGCCGTGGTCTAGGAATATTATCTGTTTCGGTCTTTAAAATGCAAGCCTGAAGCGTCGGACCCGTTCAGGCCTTCTTTTCCCAGCCCCGCGCGCCCTGCTGCCAATAGGTCAGGGCATGGCCGGCCGCCTTGGCCGCCCGCCAGCGGGCGCGCGCCGCGGCCACCGCCTGGTCATCGCCGCCATCGAACAGGTCCAGCACGCGGTCGAAGGCCTCCAGCCGGGCGCTCTCCGTCCCCTCCAGCAGGAACAGGAATTTCGCGCCATTGGGCGCACCCTCCGGCCCCGCATCCTCGGTGGTCAGCCAGATCGGCTGCAAGGTCGCATGGCCCAGTCGCGGCGTGCCATGCGGCAGCCAGTCCGGGTCCTGGGAGGTCCAGAGCGCGGCGTCCAGCGCCTCCAGCCGCGCCGGCTCGGCCATGCGAACCATCGCCCGGCCACCGCCCGCCAGCACCCGGCCCAGCAGCTTGGGCAGGACCTGTTCCAGCGGGCTGCGGGTCAGGTGGTAGAATCCGTAATCGGCCATCAGGGGCGGCCACCAACTGGTTCCGGAGGCTCCTCATACTGCGCCGCGACCAGCCGATCCAGCAGCCTGACGCCGAAGCCCGTGGGGCCGGCGGGACCCAGCGCATCCTCCTTGTCCCGCGTATCCACGCCCGCAATGTCCAGATGCGCCCAGGGCGTGGCCTCCCCCACGAAGGTCTCCAGGAAGGCCGCCGCATGGCTGGCATCGGGCTGGAAGCGCAGCCCCGCCGGCATGCATTGGCGGATATCGGCGATGTCGGAGCGCAAATCCTCCCGATGCCGCGCACCGATCGGCATGGGCCAGAGATGCTCCCCCGCCTCCTCCCCCGCCGCCGCCAGGGCTGCCAGCAGCGCCGCGTCATTGCCGAACAGGCCGGCGCGATGGTGCCCCAGCGCCGTGACCACCGCCCCGGTCAGCGTCGCCGCATCCACCACCACCCGCGGCCGCAACGCCGTCACCGCATGGTGCAGCGCATCGGCCAGCACCAGCCGCCCCTCCGCATCCGTGTCCACCACCTCCACCGTCCGGCCCGAGGCGGTGCGCAGCACATCGCCGGGGCGATAAGACTCAGCGCCCGTCGCATTCTCCGCGATCGCCAGCACCGCCATCGCCGGCGCCGGAGAGCGCCGCAAGGCCAAGGCCAGCAGCGCCCCCGCGCAGGCCGCCGCCCCCGCCATGTCGGCGCGCATGGACTCCATACCCTTGGCCGGCTTGATCGAAATGCCGCCCGTGTCGAAGACCAGCCCCTTGCCCACGAAGACCACCGGCGGCGCCTCGAACCCACCCCGCCAGCGCAGCACCACCAGCCGCGGCGGGCTGGCACTGCCACCCCCGACCGCCAGCAAAGCCCCGAACCCCGCCCGCGTCAGCCGCTTGCGACCCCAGACCTCCACCTCGATCCCGAACTCGGCCAGACCCTCCAGCCGCTTCGCGAAGCTGCGCGTCGTCAGATGATTGGCCGGCTCCGCAACCAGATCCCGGGCGAACACACAGCCCCGAACCCCCGCCTCAACCCCCTCCCAAGCCTCCCGGCACGCCGCCGGGTCATCGACCAGCACCGTCACCCGCTCCAGCCCCGGCGTCCCCCGCGTCCGATGCGCGACAAACCGCCAGGCCCGCAGCACCATCCCCGCCACGAACGCCGCCACATCCCCCGGCGCCCGCCCCTCCAGCACCACCTGCACCTGCGGCCGCTCCAACACCCGCGCCGCCGCACCCGCCCCCGCCTCCTCCCACGCCCGCCGCCCGACCGGCACAGACCCGCCACCACCCTCCAGGGGCCAGGCCACGGGATGCGCCGGATCGGCCGGGGGGCGTTTGAAACGAGGCTTCAGCATGAGGGTGCGTGGGTGGCTTGCAGGGGGACGCCGTCCCCCTGCACCCCCTGCCAAAGGGACAGTGGTCCCTTTGGAATCCCGTTAAGGGGCAGGAAGGAGGAGGGGCATGGCGGGACCGCGGGTTCAGCGCGCGCGCTGGCCCCTCCTCCTTCCTGCCCCTCATCCATGGGTTCGAAGGGGCCACTGCCCCTTCGCGGGAGGGTGCAGGGAGGGCGGAGCCCTCCTTGCAAGACCACCCGCGCAGCCTTCATCGCTCAGCCCTCGTCCCAATCCGCGACCAGCCGGTCCAGGAGGCGCACCCCGTAGGCCGTGGCGCCCTTCGGGATGGTGGGGTGGTCCTTGTTGGTCCAGGCGGTGCCGGCGATGTCGAGGTGGGCCCAGGGCATGGGGCCGTGTTTGGTGTTGATGAAGCGTTGGATGAATTGGGCGGCGGTGATGGCGCCGCCCGGGCGGCCGCCGACGTTTTTCATGTCGGCGATGTCGGAGCGGATGGCTTTGTCGTAGGCGTCGCCGAGGGGCATGCGCCAGGCGGCTTCGCCGGTGAGCTGGCCGGCGGCGAGGATGCGCTGGGCGAGGTCGTCGTCGTTGGAGAAGAGGCCGGCGTGTTCGTGGCCCAGCGCCACGATGATGGCGCCGGTCAGGGTCGCCAGGTCGATCATGCAGCGCGGTTCGAAGCGTTCCTGGCAGTACCAGAGCACGTCGGCGAGGACGAGGCGGCCTTCGGCGTCGGTGTTGATGACTTCGATGGTCTGGCCGGAATAGGATTTCACCACGTCGCCGGGCCGCTGGGCGGTGCCGGAGGGCATGTTCTCGACCAGGCCGATCAGGCCGACGACGTCAACCTTGGCCTTCCGGCCGGCGAGGGCCGCCATCAGGCCGACGACGGTGCCGGCGCCGGCCATGTCCCACTTCATGTCTTCCATGCCGCCGGCGGGCTTGATGGAGATGCCGCCGGTGTCGAAGGTGACGCCCTTGCCGATGAAGGCGAGGGGCTTGGCCTTTTTGGATTTCGGCGCGCCCTTCCACTGCATGACGACCAGGCGCGGTTCCTGGGCGCTGCCCATGGAGACGCCGAGCAGGGCGCCGAAGCCGAGGCGCTTCATCTCCTTCGGGCCGAGGATTTCGACCTCGACGCCGAGCTTTTCGAGCGCCTTGCAGCGGTCGGCGAATTCGGTGGGGTGCAGGATGTTGGGCGGTTCGCTGACCAGTTCGCGGGTCAGGAAGACGCCGTCGGCGACGGCGCGCATCGGCGCGAAGGCGTGCTTGGCGGCGCTGGTGTCGGAGGTCGCGAAGGCGATGCGTTCGAGCTTCGGCTTGTCTTCCTCCTTCTCCTTCGTGCGGTAGCGGTCGAAGCGCCAGGAGCGCAGCAGGGCGCCCATGGCGAGGGAGGCGGCGAGGGCGGGCGGCAGGGTGTCGGCGGCGATGGTCGCCTCCCGGTCCTGGGCCAAAGCCGGGATCAGGCTGCCGCCGGCGGCCTCGGCGGCCTGGGGGGTGAGGTCGGCGAGCTTGCCGAGGCCGATGGCGACGACCTTGGAGAGATTGCCGCCGGGCGCCCAGAGCGTGGTGGTCTGGCCCTTGCGGCCCTTGAAGCCGGCGGCCTCCAGCGCCCGGGTCAGGGCGCCGCCGGTCGCGGCATCGGCCTCGGCGTGGAGGCCGGTGGCTGGGGTATCGGCTTCGGGAAGCGGCAGCACCAGGGTGGCGGAGCGTGGCAGGGTGGGCTTCACGAAGGCGATATCGGGCATGGGGACGTGATCCGACGAATTTTTGTGACGCCCAGCCTATCATCCCGCGCGGGCTTCGTCGCAAGCGGGGCCTCGCTTGCGCGGCGCGGCGCGGCTAGAGGCTGGACCATGGATGAGGACGAGCTTCTGGCGCTGGCGGAGCGCCTGGCCGCGCAGGCGGCGGCGGCGATCATGGCGGTGCGCGCGGCCGGCTTCGTGGTGGAGCGCAAGCGCGACCATTCGCCGGTGACGGTGGCCGACCGGATCGCGGAGGCGCTGATCGTCGAGGGGCTGTTGCTAGCCGCGCCGGGCATCCCGGTTGTGGCGGAGGAGGCGCATGAGGCCAGCGCCGTGGCCGTGCCGCAGGGGCGCTTCTGGCTGGTCGATCCGCTGGACGGCACGCGGGATTTTGCCGAGGGGCTGGACGGCTATGCCGTGAATATCGGGCTGGTGGCGAATGGGCGGCCGGTGCTGGGCGCCGTGGCCCTGCCGGCGTTCGAAGAAGTGTTTTCGGGGATCGTGGGGCGCGGCGCCTGGAAGCTGGCGGCGGGCGAAAGGCGGCCGATCCTGGCGCGGGCGCTGGCGCGGGACCCGGTGGCGATGGTCAGCCGCCGGCATGGGCGGGACCCCCGCATCGTCGATTTCCTGGCCGATCGCGGCGTGGCGCAGCTGGTGCCGCTGGGCTCGGCGGCCAAGCTGTGCCGGGTGGCGGAGGGGGCGGCGGATCTCTATCCGCGCCGGGGGCCGACCATGGAATGGGACACGGCGGCGCCGGAGGCGGTGCTGATCGCGGCGGGGGGACGCATGGCGGATTGGGACGGGGTGGCGCTGCGCTATGGCAAGCCGGGCTGGCGCAATCCCGGCTTCCTGGCGGAGGGGCGCGCGTGACACGGCTGCTGACCGATCCGGCCGAGGCCGCCGCGCTGCTTTGCGCGGGCGAGCTGGTCGCCTTCCCCAGCGAGACGGTCTACGGCCTGGGCGCCGATGCCTGGAACGGCGCCGCGGTGGCCGCCGTGTTCACGGCCAAGGGCCGACCGCATTTCAACCCGCTGATCTGCCATTTTGCGAGTTCCGAGGCGGCCTTTGCGGAGGTGGTGGCGGATGCCCGCGCCAGGGCGCTGGCCCAGAAATTCTGGCCGGGGCCGCTGACGCTGGTGCTGCCGCGCCGGCCATCCTGCCGGGTGGATCTGCTGGCGGGCGCGGGGCTCGACACGCTGGCGGTGCGGGTGCCGGCACATGCGGCGACGCTGGCGATGCTGCGGCAGGTGGCGCGGCCCATCGCCGGGCCTTCCGCCAACCGCTCCGGCCAGGTCAGCCCGACCAGCGCCGCCCATGTGCTGGCCGGGCTCGCGGGGCGCATCGCGGCGGTGCTGGAGGGGGGCGACTGCCCGGTTGGGGTGGAGAGCACGGTGCTCGACCTGACCGGCGCGGGGGCGGTGCTGCTGCGCCCCGGCGGGGTGCCGGCGGCGGCCATCGAGGCGGTGATCGGCCGGGTCGGCCGCCCTTTGCCGCTGGCCACCGCCGAGGCCACGCGCAGCCTGCGCAGCCCGGGGATGCTGCTGTCCCATTACGCCCCCAGCCTGCCGCTGCGGCTGGAGGCGCAGGCGGTGACGGGCGCGGAAGCGCTGCTCGCCTTCGGGCCGAGGCCGCTGCCGGGCGCGGGGGCGCTGTGGAACCTGTCGCCCGGCGGCGATGTGGCGGAAGCCGCGACGCGGCTGTTCTCCGGCCTGCGCTGGCTGGATGCGGAAGGGCAGCGCCTGGGGCTGACGGGGATGGCCGCGATGCCGGTGCCGGCGGAGGGGTTGGGGGAGGCGATCCTGGATCGCCTGGCGCGGGCCGCAGCGCCGCGAGAATGAAGGGCGGGGGGATGGTGGGCGCATCTTGCGCCGGGCAGGCACGTGTTGTGTCGGCGGATGGAACTAGGGTGGATGGATTGAGGGGTCAGGCCCCCTGCGAGACCCCTCGGCCGCTGGCCACCTCATCTTCGGGCGCATAGGCGGTCAGCGCGCGTTGCAGCATGGCGGTCAGCCGTGCGGCGACATCCGGATTGGCCTCGGCGGTCACGTTGCCGTCATCGGCCTGCGCGCTGAACAGCACATTCAGCATCGCGGCGCTGAGGCTCGCCTGCGGCTGGCCGGCGGAGGACGCGACGGCGTCGTCCGGATCGCTCTCCGGCACCGCGCCTGCGGTGATTCCTGCCGGGGACTGGGCAAGTCCTGCCGAGGCGGAGGCGGCATTTGCTGCCGGGTCCTCCTCACGCGGCAGGCGCCGGTCCCGCATCTGTTGCAGCAGGGCGGCGCTTATGGCGCCACCCGAGCCTGAAAGCTCCATCGTGGAGTCTCCTGAACCCGGCGGCGGAATGCCGCGGGACGGAACCCGTCATTCACGCGGCGTGCCGCGACGGGGAGGCGCGCCGGTCACAACCCCTTGCTGCCGGCGGCCGCCACTCCATTTTGGAAGGCAGCCGGATGCCGGCGGGTCGATGACGGTACACATGGTGGACCGACTGGGTTTTCCAAGTCGTTAACGCGGCCAGGCCATGTGAAGTTAGCGCCACAAGCCCTTGGTGGCCAGCCAATCTTGCACCAACTGCGCGACCTCGTCCGAATTGCGGTCCATCATGATCATGTGGCTGTTGCCGCGGATGCCGCGTTCCGGCAGGTCCACCACATCGACGCTGCCGCCAGCCGCCCGCACCGCTTCGGCGAAGCGCACGCCATTGCCGCGGATGGTGGGCCAGCGGCTGTCCTGGGCGATATAGTCGCCATAGACCATCAGCACAGGGATATTGCGCAGCGCCGCCACCTTGGCGATGTCGCCGATCGCCGCCGGCTCGATCAGCACCAAGGCGCGCACCTTGTCCGGCCGTTCCTGCGCCGCGCGCCAGCCGAACAGCCCCGCCTGGCTATGCGCCACCACGACCGAGGGCCCCACGCGGTCGAGCAGCGCCAGATAGGCCTCCAGCGTCATGCCATCCGTGGTGGTGAAGCGCGGCACGATCTGGCGCATGAAGTTCATGTAGCTGTCGCGATCGGCCGGGAACTGGTTGCCGGGCAGAACCTCCCCGCGCGCAAAACTGCCCTGACCGGCGCCGATGCGGAAACGCTCGAAGGGGTTGTCCACGGTCAGCAGCACCGGCTGGCCGCCCGTCTGGTCCGGGATCATGGTCCAGCCGGCGCGGCCGCGCTCCACGGCGTCGGAGACATAGGTGGGCCAGCCGCGGCGGAGGAAGAAGTTCTGCCAGCCCTCGCGGCCATCCGGCGTCGATTCCCAGGTCACGCCGGTCAGGCCGCCGCCATGCCACAGCAGCATCGGCGCCTGGCCGCGCGGATTGGCCGGGATCATGTACTGGGCATACATGCTGCCCATCAGATAGGTGCCGTTCGGATCGACCCGGGCGGGCACGCCACCCGGGGTGAACAGCACTTCCCGCACCGGCTGGCCGGAGATCACCACCTCCCGCCCCCCGACATGCAGGCTGCCCCAGCTTTGCAGCGTCACAGGGGGCTGGGTGGTGCCGGCTTGTTGCGCGCTGGCGGGCATGGATGGGCCGGCCACCACGGCGGCCAGCGCCATGGCGAGGATGGTCTTGTGCATGGTCTCACTCCCTCGGACCCCGGTCGTGCCGGGTAACGCGGAGTGGATCACGCGGCGCGGCGGACCGCCATTCCCCGCGGGCATGGCTGCCACCGCGCCTGTGCCACGATGCTCAATCCACCGTGATGCCGGCCTGGCGCACCACCGTCGCCCAGCGCTCCCGCTCCCACTTGATGAGCGCGGCGAAGCCGGCGCCGTCCATGGAGGAAGGCTCGGCACCCTCGTCCCGCAGGCGGCGCACCACATCCGGGTTGGACAGCGCGGCGCGCATGGAGGCGAAGATATGGGCGCGGATCGGCTCCGGCGTGCCCTTCGGCGCCAGGATGCCGTACCAGGCGGTCGCCTTGTAGGTGGGGATGGTCTCGGCGACGGTCGGGATGTTCGGGAACAGCGACATGCGCGCCTCCCCGGTCACCGCCAGCGGCCGCACCGCATTGCTGTTCATCAGCCCGACCACGGAAGGCAGGGTGGTGACCATGAAATGCAGATGGCCGGCGACGACATCGGTCAGCGCCGGGGCGGCGCCGCGGAAGGGCACGTGCTCGGCCTGCAGCCCCGTCATCTGCAGCATCAGCGCCGCCGCCAGGTGGCTGGCAGAGCCGTTGGAGGCGCTGGCATAGTTCACCCGGCCATTGGCGGCCCGGATCTCGGCCAGCAGTTCCGGCAGGGTGGTGGCCTTCGACGCCGGGCCAACCACCACGATCAGCGGCGCATCGGCGACCAGCCCGATCGGCTCCAGCGCCGTCTCGGGGTTCACCCGCATGTTGCGGAACAGGGAGACGTTGACGCTCATCGGGCCGTGATTGCCCATCAGCAGCGTGTAGCCATCCGGCCGGGCGCTGGCGACCTGCTCGGTCGCGATATTGCCGCCGGCGCCGGGGCGGTTTTCCACGACCAGGGTCTGGCCCAGGCTGGGCGTCATCGCCGCGCCCAGGGTGCGGGCGATCAGGTCGGTGCCGCCGCCGGGGGCGAAGGCCAGCAGCAGGCGGACCGGGCGGGTGGGATAGGCCTCCTGCGCGATGGCCGAGCCAGCGCCGAGAAGGGGTGCGCCGAGGCTGGCGGCAAGCAGGGTGCGGCGGTCGAGCATGGAGGCTCCTTGGGACGTAGCGGCGCATTTACCCTGCGCCTGCCAGTCTTTCGCAATGGTTGCCAGCGCGGGGCTGGGATGCACACAGGATGCTGGCGCGGAGCCATCGGGGGGCTTGATCCGCCGCGCGGCGCGCGGTCACCTGCGGCATGTCAGAATCCCCGGCACGGCCGCGCCCCAGCGTCGCGGCGCTGTTTCTCACCTACCTCAAGATCGGGCTGGTCGGCTTCGGCGGCGTCAATGCCTGGGCGCGGCGCGTGCTGGTGGAGGAAAAGCGCTGGGTGACGGAGCAGGAATATGCCGAGGTGCTGGGCCTGGGCCAGGTGCTGCCCGGCCCCAATGCGCTGAATGTGGCGATCCAGCTCGGCGACCGTTTCGGCGGCGGCCGGGGCGCGCTGGCGGCGAGTGTCGGGCTGTTCGGCGGGCCGCTGGTCGTGCTGATCGGGCTGGCGGTGCTGCATGATGCCTATGGCGACCTGCCGATGGTGCAGGCGGTGCTGGCCGGCACGGCGGCGGCGGCGGCCGGCATGATCCTCGGCACCGCCGCCAAGATCACCACCAACCTGAAGCCGGCCTGGCCGATCCTGGCGGTGGGCCTCGCCGCGCTGCTGGGCGGTTCCGTGCTGCGGCTGCCGCTGCCCTGGATCGTGCTGGGCCTGGCCCCCTTCGGCATCCTGGCCGCCTGGTGGACGCTCCGACACCCTGGGAGGGTGCGGCCATGAGCGATGGCGAGGATGTGCTGGGCCAACTCGCGCTCGGCTTCCTGGCGATCTCCCTGATCGCGGTCGGTGGCGGCATCGCCGTGGTGCCGGAGATGAACCGGCTGGCGGTCGATGTGCATGGCTGGATGACCAATGAGCGCTTCGCCCAGCTTTTCGCTTTGGCGCAGGCGGCGCCGGGGCCGAATGTGCTGGTGGTGGGGCTGATCGGCTGGCATGTGGCCGGGCTGACCGGGATGCTGGTGGCCACCCTGGCGATGACCGGGCCGGCCGGGCTGCTGGCCTACGGCTTTTCCCGCATGCGGACGCGGCTGTCCGGTGCGGCCTGGCTGCGGGTGACGGAAAAGGGGCTGGTGCCGATCGCGGTCGGGCTGATCTTCTCCTCCGGCATCATCCTGGCGCAGGCGGCGGCGGTGCATTGGACCGCGCTGGTGGTGACCATCGGCTCCACCCTCTTCGTCTGGCGGACGGAGTTCTCGCCGCTCTGGGTGCTGGTGGCGGGCGCGCTGCTGGGCGCGGTTTTCCTCTAGCCGTCGTTCCTGTAGGAGGCCTGACCATGCCCGACACAAGCGCTGCCTCCCCCACCCCACCCGGCCTGCTGGATGCCCTGGCCGCCCTGCTCGGCCCGCGCGGCCTGCTGACGGCGCCGGAAGACCTGGAACCGCATCTGGCCGATTGGCGGGCGCTGTACCGCGGCGCCACGCCCTGCGTGATCCGGCCCGCGGATACGGCGGAGCTGGCGGCGGCGGTGAAGCTGTGTGCCTCGGCCGGGGTGCCGATGGTGCCGCAGGGGGGCAATACCTCGATGGTCGGCGGCGCCACGCCGGATGAATCGGGGCGGCAGGTGGTGGTCAGCCTGGCCCGGCTGAACCGCATCCGCGCCATCGACCCGGTGGACATGACCATGACGGCGGAGGCGGGCGTGGTGCTGAAGGCGGCGCAGAACGCCGCGGCCGATTCCGGCTGCCTGTTCCCGCTCAGCCTGGGCGCCGAGGGCACGGCCACCATCGGCGGCGTGCTGTCCACCAATGCCGGCGGCAATACCACCGTGCGCTACGGCAATGCCCGCGAGCTGATGCTGGGGCTCGAGGTGGTGCTGCCGGACGGCCAGATCTGGGACGGGCTGCGCCGGCTGCGCAAGGACAATACCGGCTACGCCCTGCGCCACCTGTTCACCGGGGCGGAGGGCACGCTGGGCTTCATCACCGCCGCCGTGCTGCGCATGTATCCCCGCCCGCGCGACACCGCGCTGGCCTTCTGCGCCGTGGCGGATGAGGACGCGGCGCTGGCCCTGTTCCGCCGCTTCCGCGACCGGGACGAAAGCGCCGTGCGCGCCTTCGAATACATGTCCGGCACCGGCGTCGATTTTTGCCTGACGCATATCGAGGGCATCACGCTGCCTGTCCAGGCGCGGGCCGACCACTACGTGCTGGTCGACCTCGCCTCCCCCCGCCCCGATGCCGGGCTGCGCGACATGGCGGAGTCCCTGCTCGGCGAGGCGATGGAGGCCGGCGAGGTGCTGGACGCCGTGCTCGCCGAATCCGAGGCCCAGGCCCAGAAACTGTGGAAGATCCGGGAGGAGCATCCGGAGGCGCAGAAGCGCGAGGGCGCCTCGGTGAAGTCCGACGTCTCCGTCCCCGTCTCCCGCGTGCCGGAGATGATCCGGCGCTGCTCGGCCGATCTGCGGAAGCTGATCCCCGGCAGCCGGCCGGTGCCCTTCGGCCATATCGGCGACGGCAATATCCACATGAACCTGGAACAGCCGCCGGGCATGGACCCCGCCGCCTTCCTGGCCCGCAGCCATGACATCATGGATTGCGTGAACGCCGTGGTGCGGGAGATGGATGGCTCCTTCAGCGCGGAACACGGCATCGGCCGGCTCAAGACCGACATGATGCCGGATTGGCGGGGCGGGGCGGAGCTGGACACGATGCGGCGCATCAAGACGGCGCTGGACCCCTGGGGCCTGATGAATCCCGGCAAGGTCTTTCCCTGACGCCCTGGGCGGCGCTGCTGTCCCTGCCGATGCTGGTGGCCTGCGCCACGGCGCCGGCCCCGCGTGCGCCCGACCCGGCGCTGCTGGCCGCCACCGCCGTGGCACGGATCCGCTCCGGCGAATCCGCGCGCTGCCTGGCGACGGGGGCGGCGATCCATCTCGGTGGCGGGCATTTCGTGACCGCGGCGCATGTGGTGGATGGCTCGGCCCAGACGGCGCGCGGCGTCTGCCCGGGTGGCGCGGGGGCGCTGGCGATCTCGGTCGCCGGCACTGTCGCGCCGGTGCGGCTGTTGCGCGCGGGGCAGGACCACATCGATCGCGACTTCGGCCAGCGCTACCTGGGCGGGGAGGATGTGGCGCTGCTGCGCGCGGCCGGCCCCCTGCCGAGCCTCGGCCGCGCCACGCCCTGCGCCGCCCCGCCTGTGCCGGGCGCCCCCGCCCTGCTCGTCACCCCGCGCCGGTCGCAGCGGACCCGTCTGCTGGGGCTGGTGGCGGAAGCCGATCCGCGCTTCGGCGCCTATCTGGAAATCCCGGAGACGCTGGCCCAGGGCGAATCGGGTGGCGCGGTGTTCGAATCGGCCTCGGGCTGCCTTGCCGGGCTGGTCAGCCATCGCGACGACCCGGCGCCGGGCGAGACCGGCCCGCCCCGCACGAGGCTGGTGCCGGCCGCCGTGATCGGCCGTTTCATCGCGCCCCTCACGGGCCCGTGACCCGCTTCGTGACGGCCCCGGCAGGCGCTTTGCCGCGCCCCCCCCAGCCCTGCTAGAAGGGGTGGGATGACCCGGATCGACAGCTACATCCTGCGCCAATTGCTGGGCGGCCTGCTGGCGGTGACCTGCGGCCTCGCGGCGCTGGTCTGGCTGACCCAGTCGCTGCGCTTCATCGAGCTGGTGCTGGATCGCGGCCTGTCGATGGCGGTCTTCGTCCAACTCACCGGGCTGATGCTGCCCGGATTCATCGCGGTGATCCTGCCGATCACCACCTTCGTGGTGGTGCTGTTCATCTATGTGCGGATGAATTCGGACCGGGAACTGGTGGTGCTGCGCGCCGCCGGCCTGTCGCAACTCCGCCTCGCCCGGCCGGCCCTGGTGCTGGCCATGGCCTCGGTCGGCATCGGCTACATGCTGAACCTGTGGCTGGTGCCGATGTCCCACACCGCCTTCCGCATCTGGCAGTATGAAATCCGCAACGAAATGGCGGCGATCCTGGTGCAGGAAGGCGTGTTCTCCTCGGTCGGTGGCGACCTGACAGTCTATGCCCGGCTGCGCGACCGGGACGGCACGCTTCGCGGCATCCTGGTGCATGATGCGCGGGAAGCGGGCGCGCCGGCCACCATCCTGGCCGAGGTGGGGCGCATCTCCAACGGCCCCTTCGGGCCGCGCGTGACGCTTCAGAACGGCGTGCGCCAGCAGATGGAACGGGTGCCACCGCCCGCCAATGCGCCGCCGGGCACGCCCGCGACCATGCGGCTGTCCGTGCTCAGCTTCAACGAGAACAGCGTCGACCTGGCCCGCGCCACGCGGCAGGAGGAGGTGCGCTTCCGGGATTCGCGGGAACGCGGCATCACCGAATTGCTGCACCCGGACCCGGAGGAACAGCTTCGCCCGCGCGACCAGACCCGTTTCGTAGCGGAGGCGCATCAGCGCCTGTCGGCACCGCTGACGGCGATGACCTTCGCCCTGGTCGGCATGGCCGTGGCGCTGACCGGCCAGTTCCGGCGCCATGGCGGCGGGCTGCGGCTGGCGATCGGCGTCGGGCTTGTGGTCGGGCTGCTGGCGGTGGGGCTGACCATCGGCAACCTGGCGACACGGGACAATGCCTTCGTCTGGCTCATCTGGGCGCATGCCACCCTGCCCGGGGTGGTCGCCGTCTGGTGGCTGCTCGGCGCGCCGGGCCTGCCGCGCTTCCGACCCGCCCCGATGCCCGCCGCCCGCGAGCTTGCGAATTAATGCCCGACAGCGCTGGCATCACAGGAATCATCCCATGATCCCGACGGGCATTCCTTCGCCAGCTCGATTCTCCGACGGCATCTGAGCCCGGCATGGTCCTGACCCCCACGCTGTCGCTCTATGTCGCGCGCGGCTTCCTGTTCGCCACGCTGCTGGTGCTGGCCGCGCTGATCGGGCTGGTGGCGCTGTTCGACTTCATCGAGCTGCTGCGCCGCGCCGCCAGCCGGCCGGATGTGGATTTCGGCATCCCCCTGCAGATCGCGGCGATGCGGCTGCCCTTCGTGGCCATGCAGATCCTGCCCTTCGCCATCCTGCTCGGCGGCATCATCGCCTTCTGGCGCCTGACCCGGTCCTCGGAGCTGATCGTGGCGCGCGCCGCCGGCATCTCCGCCTGGGGCTTCCTGACCGGGCCGCTGATCGTGGCGGTGCTGATGGGCATGCTCGGCACCTTCGCCATCTCCCCCATCTCCTCCGCCATGCTGTCGCGGGCGGAACGGATGGACCAGAATTTCCTGCGCACGGGTGGTGGCCTGACCTCGCTCGCGGGTGGGCGGCTGTGGCTGCGGCAGGCGGACCGGGCGCTGGACC
Organism: Falsiroseomonas oleicola; assembly: GCF_019029495.1. Lineage (GTDB taxonomy): Bacteria > Pseudomonadota > Alphaproteobacteria > Acetobacterales > Acetobacteraceae > Falsiroseomonas > Falsiroseomonas oleicola. Next base: position 493,378 of record NZ_JAERQM010000002.1, on the reverse strand, counting down.
CGCAGGGGGTCGCCATCCTGTCCGGCCGCCCGGTGGCGATGCGTGACGCCGCCCCCTCCCCCCGCGGCCCGCGATTCGAATTGCAGGAGGTGACGGTCTGGCGGCTTTCCGCCGATGACCGCCCGCTGGCACGGCTGGAGGCGCCGCGCGCCCGGCTGGTCCCCGGCGCCTGGGTGCTGGAGGAGGCGGTGAGCTTCGGCGCCGACCGCCGCGCCAGCCCGGCCGAGCGTATCAGCCTGCCGACGGAACTGACCCCCGACCGCATCCAGGAAAGCTTCGCCTCACCCGAAACGCTCGATTTCTGGTCCCTGCCCCGCTTCATCACGGTGCTGGAGGAGGCCGGCTTCTCCGCCGTGCGGCATCGCATCCAGTATCAATCGCTGCTCGCCATGCCGGTGCTGGCGCTCGGCATGGCGCTGCTGGCCGCCGGCTTCTCCATGCGCCAGACCCGGCGCGGCGGCGTGGCGCAGATGATCGGCGGCGGGGTCGCCGCCGGATTCGCCCTTTTCGTGTTGGACAGGGTGAGCAATGAAATGGGCGAGGCCGGGTCGCTGCCGGTGATCCTGGCCGCCTGGGCCCCGGCGCTCGCCGGGCTGCTGCTGGCCTTGGCGCTGCTCTTGCATCTGGAGGATGGCTGATGCCGCCGACCACCCGGCCCGCCGCCCCCCACCGGCCCAGGCCCCCGCGCAAGCTGCCGCCGCCGATCCGCCCGGTGACGGTCGCCGCGCCGCCGCCGCTGCCACCCGCCCGGCACCCCTGGCGGCTGACCGGCCTCGCCGCGCTGACGGCGCTCGGCCTGGTACTGGCGCCGACCGGACCCGGCGCGCAGCAGGGGCTGATGGGCCTTGGCAATCGCGCCACCGATGACGGCCCGGTCACCTTCACGGCGGAGGAGGTGGAATACGACCAGACCAGCAACACCGTGACGGCGCGTGGCCGGGTGGAGGCCTGGCAGGGCGACCGCGTGCTGCGCGCCGATGAATTCACCTATGCCCGTGACACCGGCGTGGCGACCGCGACCGGCAATGTCGCGCTGATCGAGCCCGATGGGCAGACCCTGTTCGCCGACCGGGTGGAGCTGACCGACGGCATGCGCGATGCCGCCATCGAGGGCATTCGCGGCCTGCTCGCCTCCAACGCCCGGCTGGCCGCGGCCGGGGCGCGGCGCACCGGCGGCACGGTCACCGACCTGGCCCGCGTCGTCTATTCCTCCTGCGACCTCTGCCCGGAAGATCCGACCCGGCCGCCGCTCTGGCAGTTGCGCGCCCGGATCGCGACGCTGGACAGCACGGAACAGCGCGTGCGCTACCGCGATGCGGCGGTGGAATTCGGCGGCGTGCCGCTGCTCTACACCCCCTATTTCAGCCACGCCTCGCCGGACGCGCCGCGCGCCTCCGGCTTCCTCTCGCCCACCTTCGGCCAGACCCGCTTCCTCGGCGGCTTCCTGGAGCTGCCCTATTACTGGGCGATCGACGACCATTCCGACGCGACCATCAGCCTGACCGCCTCGACCAAGCAGGTGCCCAATCTGGGCGCCACCTATCGCCGCCGCTTCAATTCCGGCGAGATCGCCCTGGAGGGGTCGGTCGGCAGCCTGGAGAACACGGATGCGGATGGCTATGGCGGCCACATCTTCGCCCAGGGCCGCTTCACCCTGGATGAGAACTGGCGCACCGGCTTCGCGGTGAATCGCGCCTCCTCCCGCGAATATCTCCAGGCCTGGCGCTATGGCGCGCCACGGGTGCTGACCACCACGGCCTATCTGGAAGGCTTCTGGGGGCCGGAAGGCTATGCCCGGGTCGACAGCATGCTCTACCAGGGGCTGGACGCGGCCAATTCCACCTCTCTGACGCCCTTCGTGCTGCCGCGCGGCTATGCCGACTACGTCTTCCCGACCGACAGCCTGGGCGGGCGCTTCACCCTCGATGCCTCCGCCTTCAGCCTGTTCCGCAGCAGCGGCACCGACACAAGGCGCATCGCCACCCGCGGCAACTACGAATTGCCGGTGATGGGCGACATGGGCGAGATCTGGACCTTCCGCACCCAGGCCGACATCGTCGGCGGCTGGGTCGATGGGCTGGCACTCGCGCCGACCTATGGCGATGCCAGCGGTGATGGCTTCTACGGCCGCGGCCATGTCCGCACCGCGGTGGACTGGCGCATGCCCTTCCTGCGCAGCGCCGGCGAATACGGATCCCAGATCATCGAGCCGCGGGTGCAGCTGGTGACCGGGCCGGCGACGGGTGCGCAGCTGCGCTTCCCGAATGAGGACAGCCTGGACTTCGAATTCACCGACGCCAACCTGTTCAGCCTGAACCGCTTCCAGGGCCGCGACCGGTTCGAGGGCGGCACCCGCGTGGATGCCGCGCTGCGCGGCGCCTGGCTGTTCCCGAATGGCGGGCAGTTGGAGGGCCTGGCCGGCCGATCCCTCCGCATGGCGACCGACGAGACCTTCGCCGATGGCTCCGGGCTGGAAAACCGCTCCTCCGACTGGGTCGGCCGGCTGCGGCTGGCGCCGGTCTCCTGGCTGGAGATGGTGGGCCGGGCGCGGCTGGACCGGGAAACCGGGGAAGGCCGCCTCTGGGACGGCACCGCCACGGTCTTCGGCGGCCCCTTCAGCCTGTCCGGCGGCTACCTGCTGACCAACCCGGCGCCGAATGTCACCACCCGGAAGCGGGAGGAATTCTCCCTCGGCGGCACGCTGCGGGTGAACGAGAACTGGCGGGTCGGCGTCTTCGGTCGCTACGACATCGGGCTCGACCGCCCCGTCGCCGCCCAGGCCTCCGCCACCTATGAGGATGAGTGCTTCATCTTCGAGACGCGATTCGTGCGGAGCTGGGCGGAGGATCCGAGCACACGGGCCGACTATACCGGCGGCACGCTGCTGCTGTTCCGCATCGGCCTCAAGACGGTGGGCGATTTCGGCCTGCGGGCATTGTGAGGGTGCCTCAGGCGCCGGCGCCCCCTGCGGGGGCTTGGCTGCGCGCCACCTGGCGCGGCGGCCATTCGGCCGCTCACCCGCCTGCGGCGGGTGCCGGGGTTGGACAATGGTCGCACGGCTTTTCGTTGCGGCCCAAGAATGCGCTCGGTCAGGTGATTTCGCCGGCCCGGGGAATGCTCTAGGAAAGCGTCATGCGTCCCACATTCCGCGTCCTGCTGCTGTCCGCCCTGGCCAGCGCCCCGCTCATCCTCCTGCCCGGCGCCGCATCGGCCCAGGGGGCGGCGCCGCGCGCCGCCACCCAGGCCGGCGCATCCCAGGTCAACCGCATCGTCGCCGTCATCAACGGGGACATCGTCACCCGCGCCGATGTCGATGGCCGGCGGCGCCTCTTCGCCCTGAATGCCGGGCTGAACATCACGCCGCAGGTGCTGGAACGCCTGACCCCGCAGGTCACCCGCCTGCTGGTGGATGAACGCCTGCGCATGCAGGAGGTGCAGCGCCGCCGCATCGCCGTCACCGACAACGACATCGCCACCGCGGTGGCGGAGCTGGAACGCCGCAACGGCCTGCCCGCCGGCGCCCTGGTGGGGCAGTTGCGTCGCGCCGGGGTGGAGCCGCGGGTGCTGTATGACCAGCTCCGCGTCCAGATCGGCTGGGCGCGGCTGGTGCGCCAGCTTCTCGGGCCGCAGGCCGAACCCGGGGAGGCGGAGGTGGCGGAGCTGATCGCCGGCCAGCGCGCCCGCACCGGCCAGCCCGAATTCCTGGTCAGCGAGATCTTCGTGCCGATCGACGACCCGACCGAGGAAGCCGAGGTGCGGACCTTCGTGGACGAGGTGGTCGCCCAGCTTCGCCGCGGCGTGCCCTTCCCCGTCGCCGCCACCCAGTTCAGCCAGTCCCAGACCGCCCTGCAGGGCGGCGACCTCGGCTGGGTGGGCGCGGAGGCCCTGGACCGGGAGGTGGCGGAGGTGGTGCGGCAGATGCCGCCCGGCGCCATCGCCAACCCGATCCGCGTGCCCGGCGGCTTCCAGATCATCACCCTGCGCCAGCGGCGGGAGGTGGGGCGCGACATGGCGACCATCCTGACGCTGCGCCAGGCCTTCTTCCCCTTCTCCTCGCCGCTCGACCCCAACAACCCGACGCAGCAGCAGATCCAGACCGTGGAACGCGCCCGCGCCCTGGCCGGCTCCGCCCGGACCTGCGAGGCGGTGGAAGCGGCGGGCCGCGCCGCCAATAGCGGCCGCGACCCCGATCCGGGCGAGGTGCGGCTGGAAGGCGTGCAGCCGCCGCCGCTGCGGCAATTGATCGGCAGCCTGCAGCCGGGCCGCGCCAGCCAGCCGGTGATCGCCCCGGATGGCGTCGCCGTCATCATGGTCTGCACGCGGGAGACCCGGAACCAGGCGGAGCTGACGCCGGATGCCGCCCGCGCCCAGCTGGTGCGCGACCGCGCCGAGCTGCTGTCCCGCCAGGTCCAGCGCGACCTGCGCCGCCGCGCGCAGATCGAGATGCGCAGTTGAGGCAGATGGTCTGCGACCATCTGCCTCAACTGCTGTATTTTTGCCCTCAGGCGCCGGGCGCCGCCTCCGGCGGCTTGGCTCGCCGCATAGGCGGCGGCGGCCGTTCGGCCGCTCGGACCGCCGGAGCGGTCCGCAGGCATGTCTGAAACTTCTGCGCTTCCGAGCCTCCGCGACACGGTCCGCGAATACGGGCTCGACGCCCGCAAATCGCTCGGCCAGCACTTCCTGCTGGACCCGGCGGTCTGCGCCCGCATCGCGTCGCTCGCCGGCGACCTCACGGGGCGGCAGGTGCTGGAGGTGGGGCCGGGCCCCGGTGGGCTGACGCGCGCGCTGCTGGCGACGCCGGCCGCCCATGTGCTGGCGGTGGAGTTGGACCGGCGGGCGATCGCCGCGCAGGCCGCCCTGGCCGCGCATCACCCCGGCCGCCTGACGGTGCGGGAGGCGGATGCGCTGGAGGTGGACGTGCTGGCCGAGATGCCGGCGCCGCGCCGCATCATCGCCAACCTGCCCTACAACGTCGCCACCCCCCTGCTGGTCGGCTGGCTGCGCCAGGCTTCCGGCATCGAGGGCATGACCCTGATGTTCCAGCAGGAGGTGGCGGAGCGCATCTGCGCCGCCCCCGGCAGCGACGCCTATGGCCGACTCGGCGTGCTGGCGCAGTGGCGCTGCCGGGCGCAGTTCCTGCTCAGCCTGCCACCGGGCGCCTTCACCCCGCCGCCTAAGGTGTTCTCCGCCGTGGTCGGCCTGACCCCGCATGCCGAGGACCCCGGTCCGGCGCTGTTCGCCGCCATGGAACGCACCACCGCCGCCGCCTTCGGCCAGCGCCGCAAGATGCTGCGCGGCGCGCTGAAGACCCTGGGCAATGCCGAGGCGCTGCTGGAGGCCGCCGGAATCGCCGGCGACCGACGGGCGGAGACGCTGGAGATCGCCGAATTCGACCGGCTGGCGCGGGCGCTTCTGGCGCGCGGGTAGCGGGACGGGGTTGCCTGCGCCGTCTCGCCCCTGTTTGGTGCGCCTCCAAACTCCCGGAGAAACGCCATGCTGCCCCCCGATGACCAGCTCACCCTCTGCTTCGCCCATGTCGCCTACCGCTTCGGCGAGAGCTACGCGGCGCGCGGCGGCAAGCTGAAGCATTTCGAGGTCCGCAGCCTGGAGGAGCTGGAGTCCAGGCTGCCGGAGGCCGATGTGCTGCTGGTCTCGGGCATGTGGCGCAACCACCTGACCGCCAAGTCGCCCAAGCTGAAGTTCATCCAGTCGATCAGCGCCGGCGTCGACCAGTATGACAAGGCGGTGCTCGGCGGCGCCGGCATCCGGCTGGCCTCCGCCCAGGGCGCCAATGCCAATGCGGTGTCGGAACACGCGCTGTCGCTGATCCTCGCCATCACCCGCCGCCTGCCGGAAGCCCGCGACAACCAGGCGAAGCAGCATTGGCGCGGCATGATCGGCGACCTGTCCCGGCGCGAGGATGAGCTGGGCGGCAAGACCCTGCTGGTGGTCGGCATCGGCCGCATCGGCGGGCGGCTGGCGCGCCTCGCCAAGGCTTTTGATATGAAGGTGGTGGGGCTGCGGCAGGACCCGTCCAAGGGCAGCGAGGGTGCCGACGAGATCCACGGCATGGAGGCGCTGCACGCCCAGCTCGGCCGCGCCGACATCGTCGCCCTGACCTGCGCGCTGACGCCGGAGACGCGCGGCCTGATGAACGCCGCCGCCTTCGCCGCCATGAAGCCGGGCGCGACGCTGGTGAACGTCGCGCGCGGCGCGGTCTGCGACGAGGCGGCGCTGATCGCGGCCCTGGCCTCCGGCCAGATCGGCAATGCCGCGCTGGATGTGACGACGGAGGAGCCGCTGGCCGCCGGCAGCCCGCTCTGGGCGATGCCGAACGTCTTCATCACGCCGCATACCGGCGGCGAGACGCGGGCCTATGAGGGCAATGTGCTCGATCTGCTGGAAGCCAACCTGCCGCGGCTGCGGGCGGGGGAGAAGCTGGTCAACCAGGTGGTGTGAACGGCGGGGGGCTCACGCCCCCCTTCAATCCAGGTTGGTGCTGGTCCGCGGCCGCCCGCTGGCGTTCCAGGCGGCGCGGATCGCCTCGCTGACCGCCACCGGGTCGGGCACGCCGCGCAGCACATGCGATTCATCGGTGCGGCCCTCGGTGGCCTTGATGACCACGTCGCCGATTCCCAGCATGCGATGCCAGATCGCCTGTTTCGAGACCACGTCGCGGATGCGGAACACCTCCACATCGTCGCGCAGCTTGGTCCAGAAGCCTTCCTCGATGATGACGCGCTCCGTCGTCACGCGGATTCGCTGGCGGCCGAGGAAGGGCAGGCCCAGCATCAGCACGGCCAGCCCGCCCCGGACCAGGCCGAAGGAGCGCTTGGTCTCACGCGTCACCAGGATATCGGTCTCAGCCATGGGCGGATCTCCTCAAAGCGGCCCATGCTGCGGGGCGATCGTGGCGGCAGCAAGCCAGTCGCGCAGCAGGGCGGTCACGGTCGCGGGGTCTTCCATCGGCGGCAGATGGGCGCAGCCGGGCAGGATGCGCAGCACGGCGCCGGGGATCAGCGCGGCCATCTCCGCCGCCAAGTCCGGCGGGGTCAGCAGATCGGCCTCGCCCACCGCGACCAAAGTGGGCACGCGGAGGCCGGGCAGGTCCGGGCGGCTGTCGGGGCGGGCGAGGATGGCGCGCTGCTGGCGGGCGAAGGCGTCGCGACCGACACGCTCCGCCATCTGGCGAACCTCCTCCCCCAGCGGACCCTCCAGGCGGTCGGGATGCAGCAGTTGCGGCAGCAGGCGCGGGGTGACTCCGCGGAACTGGCCGGATTGCGACAGCGCCAGCAGGCCGCGCCGGCGGCGGGCCTGTTGCGGCGTGTCGGGCCGCGCGGAGGTGTCCATCAGCGCCAGGCGGGCGATGCGATGCGGCGCCTGGCGCATCGCCTCCAGCGCCACATAGCCGCCCATGGACAGGCCCACCAGCGCGATGGGCGAGCCCTCCGGCACCAGGGCCAAGGCGCGGGCCGCCATGGCCGGCAGCGTGTCGTCCCGGGTCAGGTCGGCCACCTGGCAGGGCAGCGTGCCGCCCAGCGCGGCGACCTGGTCGCGCCACAGCCGCGCGTCGCAGAGCAGGCCGGGCAGCAACAGAAGCGTCATGGATGGAGACATCTTCCGGTGCTAGGGCGGCGAAACCGTGCCGTCCAGCGCGGGACAGGCGGCATCTTGCCTTGATTTCCGTGCCATAGCGGCGCATATGGCGTCCATCCCGCCCGGTCCCGCGAAGCGTCCAGTCTTGCGCCTGCGGGGCGCCCCCGCCGGATGCGCCTTCTGGCTCACCAGGAGTCGTGCAGGTGGCGGGCAGGTCCGAGGCAAGCAGAGAACCAAGCACGTTGAGCGATCATAGCGACGCCACGGCCCCACACGCGGCCGAGACAGACCATAACGACGCCGCGACAGCCGGCGCCCCGGCGCAGGCCGAGGCAACGGGGAAGGCCGCGCCTGCCCCGCGCAAGCGCCGCGCGCCCGCCGCGAAGACCAAGCCTGTCGCCGCCGAGGAAGGTGCCGCCGAGGCGCCGGCCAAGCCGAAGCCCAAGCCGCGCACGCGCGCCAAGGCCGCCAAGCCGGCGGCCGAGCCGGGGTTGCTGCCCGAGGTCGTGGCACAGCCGGTGGTGGTTGCCGCGCCGGAGCCTGTCGCGGAAGCTGCCCCCGAGCCGGTCGCGGAAGCGACGCCCGAGGCGGTTGCCGAGACCGTCGCCGAAGCGGCGCCGGGGCCTGTCGCCGAAGCGGCGCCCGAGCATGTGGCCGAAGCGGCGCCCGAGCCTGTCGCGGAAGCGGCACCCGCGCCGACCGAAGCCGAGTCGCAGGCCGCCGAAGAAGCCGCCAGCTGGGCCGCCGAGGAAGCGCCCCGCGTCACCTTCGCCGATCTCGGCCTGTCGGAGCCGATTCTCCGCGCCGTTACCGATACCGGCTACCTGCACCCGACCCCGATCCAGGAACAGGCGATCCCGATCGTGCTGATGGGCCGGGACGTGCTGGGCTGCGCCCAGACCGGCACCGGCAAGACCGCCGGCTTCACCCTGCCGATGCTCGACATTCTGGCCGGGTCCCGCGCCAAGGCGCGCATGCCGCGCAGCCTGATCCTGGAACCGACCCGGGAACTGGCGCTCCAGGTCGCCGAGAACTTCGTCAAATACGGCAAGTACCTGAACCTGAATCATGCCCTGCTGATCGGCGGGGAGAGCATGAACGACCAGCGCGACGTGCTGGAAAAGGGCGTGGACGTGCTGATCGCCACGCCGGGCCGGTTGCTCGACCTGTTCGATCGCGGCCGCATCCTGCTGGCAGACTGCAAGGTGCTCGTCATCGACGAGGCCGACCGCATGCTCGACATGGGCTTCATCCCGGATGTCGAGCGCATCGTTTCGTTCCTGCCGAAGCTGCGCCAGACGCTGTTCTTCTCCGCCACCATGGCGCCGGAAATCCGCCGCCTGGCGGATGCCTTCCTGCAGAACCCGAAGGAGATCACGGTCTCCGCCCCCGCCACCGTGGCCACCACCATCACCACGGGCCTGGTCTGGGTGCGGGAGCATGACAAGCGGGAAGCCCTGCGGCGGATGCTGAACAAGGAGGCGGTGCAGAACGCGCTGATCTTCTGCAACCGCAAGGTCGAGGTCGACATCCTCTACAAGTCGCTGAAGAAGCACGGCTTCTCGGTCGGCGCGCTTCATGGGGACCTGGACCAGTCGACCCGCTTCGCGACCCTCAACCGCTTCAAGGCGAATGAGATCCAGCTTCTGGTGTGCAGCGACGTGGCGGCGCGCGGCCTCGACATCGGCGGCCTCTCCCACGTCTTCAACTTCGACGTGCCCTTCCATGCGGAGGACTACGTCCACCGCATCGGCCGAACCGGCCGCGCCGGGCGCGAGGGCCATGCCTATTCGCTGGCGGCGCCGGAAGACGCGAAATCCGTCGCGGCGATCGAGAAGCTGACCGGCATGCCGATCCCGCGCATGGAGGTCGAAGGCATCGACCCCGTGACGGCCGAGGAAATCGAGGAAGGCGCCAAGGCCAAGCGCGGCCGCGGTGGCCGCGGTGCGCCCCCCGCCCGCGATGCCGGCCGCGGTCGCGGCGGGCGTGACGAACGCCCCCGCCGTGGCGAGGCCACCAGCCGCGACCCCGGCCCGCCGCCGCCGCGTGAGGCGGAAGCCCCGCGCCCGCCGCGGGAGGAACGCGCGCCCCGCGAGGAGCGTGCGCCGCGTGAGGATCGCGCCCCGCGCCGGGATGCCGCGCCGCCGCCGGCGGCACGCGACGACCGCCGGCCCAGCACGCGCCGTGACCCCGGCCCGCGCGAGGCGCCGCAATCCATGGAAGCGCGGCGCGAGGAATTCCGCCGCGAACGGCGCGAAGACCGCGACGCCGGCCCCTCGCCGCTCGGCTTCGGTGACACCGTGCCCGCCTTCATGCTGCTGCCCCTGCCCCGGCCCCGCCGGGACCAGGCTTCGGACGCCGAAGCCGCCTGATGGACCTGCGCGCGGTTGCCGGATGACGGCAGCCGCGCCAGATTGCCCAACAAGGGCTGGTTGCCATGGGGCTCGCTTCGGCGCGCATCCCCCTCCCAGCCCGTCGCCCGCCCCGCGAGGAGGAAGCCATGAACGTCGTCGCCCCGGTGCCCGCCCAGGCCGCCGCCAAGAAATCCAGCCAGTCCGCCTTCACCTGGGACGACCCCCTGCTGCTCGACCAGGCGCTGAGCGAGGACGAGCGCATGATCCGCGATGCGGCGCGCGACTTCTGCCAGGAAAAGCTGATGCCGCGGGTCCTCATGGCCAACCGGAACGAGCATTTCGACCGGGAGATCATGAACGAGTTCGGCGAGATGGGCTTCCTGGGCGCCACCCTCGACGGCTACGGCTGCGCCGGCGTCAACTACGTCTCCTACGGCCTGATGTCCCGCGAAGTGGAGCGCGTCGACAGCGGCTATCGCTCCGCCTTCTCCGTGCAGTCCTCCCTGGTCATGTACCCGATCCACGCCTTCGGCTCCGAAGAGCAGAAGCAGAAGTTCCTGCCGAAGCTGCGCACCGGCGAATGGGTCGGCTGCTTCGGCCTGACCGAGCCCGATGCCGGCTCCGACCCCTCCTCCATGCGCACCCGCGCCAAGAAGGTGGACGGCGGCTACCTGGTCTCCGGCTCCAAGACCTGGATCACCAACTCCCCCATCGCCGACGTCGCCGTGGTCTGGGCCAAGGACGATGAAGGCATCCTGCGCGGCTTCCTGCTGGAACGCGGCATGAAGGGCCTGTCCTTCCCCAAGATCGAAGGCAAGTTCAGCCTGCGCGCCAGCGTCACCGGCATGATCATGATGGACGAGGTCTTCGTCCCTGAGGAAAACAAGCTGCCGGGCGTCAAATCCCTCGCCGGCCCCTTCTCCTGCCTCAACCGCGCCCGCTACGGCATCGCCTGGGGCGCCCTCGGCGCCGCGGAATTCTGCTGGCACGCCGCGCGTGACTACACCATGGGCCGCAAGATGTTCGGCAAGCCCCTGGCCCAGACCCAGCTCATCCAGAAGAAGCTGGCCGACATGCAGACCGAAATCACCCTCGGCCTGCACGCCGTGCTCCGCGTCGGCCGCCTGTTCGACGAACACAAGGTCGCGCCGGAAATGATCTCCCTGGTCAAGCGCAACAACTGCGGCAAATCCCTGGACATCGCCCGCATGTCCCGCGACATGCACGGCGGCAACGGCATCGTCGACGAGTACCACGTGATCCGCCACGTCATGAACCTCGAAACCGTCAACACCTACGAAGGCACCCACGACGTCCACGCCCTGATCCTCGGCCGCGCCCAGACCGGCCTGAACGCCTTCGGCTGAAGCAGACGGGGTGTTGCGCGAGTAGCTTGCAAGGAGGGCTCCGCCCTCCCTGCACCCTCCCGCCAAGGGGCAGTGGCCCCTTGGAACCCTTTGATTCATGAACGGAAATGGAGAGGGGCCAGAGGTACCGCATGTTCAGCGGTCCTGCTGGCCCCTCTCCATTTCCGTTCAAGGTCCTGAGGTCCAGGAGGCCACTGCCTCCTGGCGGGGAGGGTGCGGGAGGGGCAGAGCCCCTCCTGCAATCACCCGCGCGCCCCCGTTGCTGCGCCGCAGCATTCAGGGTTACGGTTTGGCGTCGGTTGGGGGGTCCTGGGATGTTGACGCGGCGTGGGTTGGGTGGGGTTGCGGTGGCGTCGGTGATGGCGTCCGGGGTTCGGGCGCAGGGGGCTTGGCCGACGCGGCCGGTGCGGATGTTGGTGGGTTTTGCGCCGGGTGGTTTCGCGGACATTGTGGCGCGGGCGGTGGCGGAGCAGTGCACGGCGTTGCTGGGTCAGAATTTCGTGGTGGAGAACCGGTCGGGCGCGTCGGGGACCATTGCGGCGGATGCGGTGGCGAAGGCGGCGCCGGATGGGTCGGTGTTGTTGCTGGGGCATTCCACGCCGAATGCGGTGGCCGCGGCCTTGTTCAGCAATCTGCCGTTTGATCCGTTGAAGGATTTGACTCCGGTGGCGCAGATCGCGGTGCATCCGCATCTGCTGGTGGTGCCGGCGGCCTCACCGTTCCGGACCACGGCGGATTTGATCGCGGCGGCGAAGGTGCGGCCGGGGGCGGTCAGTTTCTGTTCGGCGGGGATTGGCTCCGTGCATCACACGGCCTGTTCGATGCTGGCGCAGGCGGCGGGGGTGGAGTTCACCCATGTGCCCTATCGCGGCAGTGCGCCGGCCATGGCGGATCTGATCGCCGGGCGGGTGGATATGACGATCGAGGGTATCAACACGGTCGGGCAGATGATCGCCGATGGGCGGCTGCGGGCGCTGGCGGCGGGCACCCTGGACCGGATCGCGGTGCTGCCGGAGCTGACGACCTTGCGGGAGCAGGGTTATGGCGAGATCGATGCGGCGAGCTGGGTGGGGGTGTTCGGCCCGGCCGGGCTGCCGGAGGAGATCGTGGTGACCATGGGTCGCGCGGTGGACCGGGCGATGGAGGCGCCGGCCATGCAGCGCATCATGACCAGTGGCGGCACCATTCCGGCGCGGCGCCGGGGCGCGGAGTTCCGGGCCTTCCTGGCGCTGGAGATCGAGCGCTACAAGGCCGTGCTCGGCGATGGGAAGATCGCGCTGTAGGCGGGATTTGAAGCCTGCGGCAGGCGCCCATATGATGACCTGCGATGACCAGGGATCACGTCATGCCGCAGCGCGCCGCGTCCGAGCCGATCACCATTCGCACGACGAAGGTGGCCGAGATTGACGCCCTGGCGGTGGCGATGGACCGCTCCCGCGACGACATCGTGAACCAGGCGATTGAGCAGTATCTCGAAGCCAATGCCTGGCAGATGGAGCGCATCGAGGAAGGTCTCGCCGCCGCCCGTGGCGGCAAGGTCGTCCCGGCCGAAGATGTTTTTGCCGGGATCGCCACGAAACATGGCTGGACCCGTTGACGCTTCTGGTTATCGCTGAACCGGCGGCCCGCGATCTCGAAGCGATTGTCGACCATATTGCACAGGACAATCCTGTCGCCGCGGAGACGGTGTACCGGGGCATTGTCCGCGCAGTGGAAAGATTGCCCGGATTTCCGGCGCTGGGCCGTCCCGGTCGCCATCCGGGGACACGGGAACTGAGCATCCCCAGGTTGCCCTATCTGATCGTCTACGACGCCAGCCCCAAGGCCGTGACGATCCTGGCGATATTCCACACGTCGCGCGATCTTGCGCGGGCGCTGCGCGACCGGATCAAGGGCGGTTGACGATGTGCCGGGACTACCCCGCGCGCACGACCACGGCGGTGACGTTGTCGCGCGCCCCATTGGCCAGCGCGACTTCCAGAATGGCGTCCGGGCCGTGGCCCGCGGCGAGCATGGCGCCGATCTCGGCTTCCGGCACCGCCTTGAACAGCCCGTCGGAGCACAGGAGAAAGACGTCGCCCGCGGCGAGGCGGGCGCTGGTCTTGTCCAGCGTCAGCTCGCCTTCGGCGCCCACGGCGCGGGTGATGACATTGGCCTGGGGGTGGGATTCGGCCTCCGCTTCCGCGACCAGCCCCTGATCCACCAGATCCTGCACCAGGCTGTGGTCGCGGGTCAGGCGGGTGAAGCTGCCCTGGCGCAGCAGGTAGATGCGGCTGTCGCCGGCCCAGAGGCAGGCGAAGTGTCCGCCGCGGGCCAGCAGCACGACGATGGTGGTGGCGATGATCCGCCCCGGCCCGGCCTCGGCCGCCTGGCGCTGCAGATCGGCGTGGACGGCGTTGATGCGCAGCCGCACCTGGGCGAGCATCTCGGCGGCGGAAAAGCCCGGCGGCAGGTCCTGAAGCGCGGCGGTGGCGGCGGCGGAGGCGACATCGCCCGCGCCATGCCCGCCGGCGCCATCCGCCACCGCCCATAACCCGATGTCCGGACGATCGACGAAGGCGTCCTCGTTGCGGGGGCGCACCGTGCCGGGGTGCGTGGCGGCCTGGCTGGTCAGGGATCCGCTCATGCGCCGCCCTCCACCAGCACGCGGAACAGCAAGGGCGGCGGCAGTTCGGGCAGCGGCCAATGCGCGTCGGGCGTCACCCACCAGCCCTCCTCCGGCGCGGTGTCATCCGTCCAGGGTTCCGCCAGGGCGGCGAGCAGGGTGTCGGCGTCCTGGCCGAGGCCGCGGGCGGCGCGGCCCGCGGCCTCCAGCGCGGCATACCAGTCCTCCGCCGGGGCCGGGGCCTCGGCGGGCAGGGTGGCGGCGAGGGTCAGGGGGAAGCGGCGGCCGACCATGTCCTCGCTGGGCAGGATCACCCCGGCGATGCGGTCGATGCCGCAGGCGCCGGCCGGCAGCAGGAAGCGCCAGGCGGGACCGGCCTCCCAGGCCTCGGCGAAGCCGTCCTCGCCCAGCGCCTCCCGCGCCTCGGTCAGCCCCTCCTGGAGCCATGTATCCCAGGGCAGGCAGAAATCCTCGGGCAGTGCCCGGCGCAGGAAGTCGCCATGCGCCGGCAGCTTGCCGAGGAGGCCGGTGGACATCTCAGCCTCCGCAGGAAGGCAGGGCGGACAAACGGGCGCGCATCTTGGTGGTCCTCGGGGGGTTTCAGGGCGCCAAAGTGGGGCAGCGGAAATCCTGCAATTCCCGCAGCGCGAAGGGATGCACGATGGAGGAGGCGCGCAGCTCGAACTCCGCCCGGCGCTCGCCCTGGGTCAGGGCCAGGCGCAGGCGGTCGGCGGCGCGGGTGGTGGTCAGGCGGCCGCGGGCGATCAGGCGCATGGAGGCCCAGGCGCCATCGGTGGCCAGCGGCCCGGCGGAGCTGGGCGGGTCGAAGGTCAGGGTGATGCCGGCGCGGGACGGCCATTGCATCGGGATCGGCCGGGTGGTCGCGCCCTCCCCGGCCAGGACCACGCGGTTGCCCTCCACCTCCAGCACCGCCCCGGTGGCGCCGGGATCGACGCCGAGCGGCACCAGGTCGAAGCGCAGGCCGAGCGCGGCGCCGGCCAGCCCGGCGGGCCAGAAGGCGTCGCGAATGGCGGCCGCGCGCTGGAACTGCATCAGGTCGGCGGGGGTGATGGGCGGCGTCAGGCCTTCCGCCGCCACCGGGCGCCAGGGGCGCTGGGTGGTGTCGACGAAGTTGCGCAGGTGCTGGGCGAAGAACTGGTCGAAGACGCCGCCCGGGCCGAACAGCCGGACGAAATCGTCATAGGGCGTGTCCGGCGCCGAGATCGTCTGGCGGAAGGGGAAGCGGGTTTCCAGGCCCCGGCAGAAGGGCGCCAGCGCCGCGCCGCCCGCCGCCGCGATCGCCGCCCGCGCGCCGCCGCTGCGGGCGGTGGCGGTGGAGAGCGAGAGGGTCTGGAGCCAGCGGGACAGTGGCTCCGGCGCGCGCTGGGCCTCGGCGGCCAGGCGTTGGCCGGGATCGAGGCCGGGGCTGGGCGGGATGACGGTGCCGGGCGGGGAGGACACCACGCGCGCCACCTGCACGTACAGCTCGTTCACCGTGGCCAGGATGCCATCCAGCGGCTGGCCGGCGACCTCCCGCAGCGGCTTGAAGCGTTCCTCCACCACGGTGGCGACAGGGGCGGCGGAGGAAGGCTGCAAGGCGGCGCCCACGGCGGCGGCGAGGCGGCTGCTGGTCGCCGCGGCCGCGGCCTGCGCCGCCGCATCGGTGGCGGCTGCGGCACCGGGCGGCGCTTCCGGCGGCGTGCCGGGCGAAAGCTGGCGGGCGGCGCCGCGCAGCACGTCCCGCATCGGCGAATTGGGCGCGCCGAGCAGGTTCAGCGCCTCCGCCGCCTGGGGCAGGTTGCGGAAGGGCGGCAGCACGATATCGGCCAGAACGGCCTGCCAGGCGCGGGCGTAGTCCTCCGCATAGAGGCGCAGGACGGAGGCTTCGAGCTGGCGCGGATCGCCGGCCAAAGCGGTCGCTGCCTCCGGCCCCAGCACCCAGCTTTCCGAGGCAGCTTCCAGGATGGCGCGCGGCAATTGCGGCAGCAGCGCCTTGTGCAGCCCGTCCACGGTGAACAGCCCCGGCACGGCAAGTTCCGCGATGGGGCGGCCGGAGGCGGTGGCGAACCAGCGCTGGCCGGCGACGCCCATGGCATCGCCCGGCTTCCAGGGCGGGACGGCGTTGGCGGCGGTGCGCAGCCGGCTGTAGATGCGCTCCGCCATCGGCAGGCGGGAGAAGATGCGCCGCGCCTGATCGACCAGCGCGCCATCCAGCGGGTAGCGGCTGAAATCGGTGGCGAGCAGGGCTTCGAGGTGGCGGCCCAAAGCCTCGCGGGTCGGCGTGCCCACGGCACCCGGAAAGGCCTGCTGCCAGTCCAGCGACATCCATTCCTGCACCAGGGCGCGGTCCATCGGCCCGGCGCGGCCGAGCATCAGGTAGATGCGCGTCGCCTCGTACAGAAATTCGGGCCGCATGATGCCGGCGCGGATCTGGCTTTCCAGCCGTGCCAGAAGGCGGGGCAGCAGAACGCGGTCCAGCGCGTGTTCGTAGGCGAGGCCACCGGCCTCCACCAGCTTCGGCTCCTGGCTCAGCCCGAGGCCGACGCCATCGGCGCGGGCGGCCGGCGGCAGATCCCGCACCGCGTCGAGATAGGGGATCACGCGGGCCAGGGCATCATCCGCCGTGATGCGGTCCAGCGGCAGGTTCTGGGCCGCCTGTTCGGCGCGGGCGACGGCGGCTTCCAGCTTTGTGCGGCGGACCTGTTCGGCGGAGATGGCGGCATAGCCCCAGGCGCCGCCGCCGATCAGCAGCAGCACCGCGGCGGCCCAGGCGCCGATCTGCACCAGACGGCCCCGCTGGGCCTGGCCCCGGTCGCGCGCGGCCAGCCGCGCCTCGCCGAACACCACATCCTTCAGCAGCCGGCCGAGGAAATAGCTGCGGCCCTTCTGGCCCATGACGGAGGCCGGGCGGCGCGGATCGAGCCCGAAGGCGCGGGACAGCGCCCCGGTCAGCCGGTCGATCGGCGTGCCTTCCTGGGTGCCGGAGGTGAAGTAGACGCCGCGCAGGAAGGGTGCGGGATCGAGCTTGGAACCGCCGAAGGCGGCGCGGGCGAAGGCGACCAGCGGCGCCTCCAGCGAGGCGAATTGCGCCGGGAAGCCGCCGATGCGGGCACGCTGTTCCGGCCCGCGCTCCGCCTGGAGGCGTTCCAGCAGCCGGTCCTGCAGGCGTTTTGTGAGTGCCGCGAATTCCTCGGGCAGCCTCGCGGCATGGCCCTCGGGGCCGGCCTGTTCCGGGAAGGTCACGCCCCAGACCTGGCTCCGCGCCGCCTTGTCCAGGTCGTCGAAGAACTCGGAAAAACCGACGATCAGGTCGGCCTTGCTGACCAGGAAATAGACCGGCAGGCGCTGGCCAAGCCGCTGTTCCAGCTCCCGGATGCGGTTGCGCACGGTCTGGGCATGGGCATCGCGCTGCGCCGCATCCAGCCGGCTGATCATATCCGCGCCAAAAGCGACAACCACGCCGTTCAACGGCTGCTTCGGCCGCTGGCGCTTCAGCAATTCAAGAAAACGTTCCCAGCCGGCCTTGTCGGCCTGGGCGTCGGAATCCTGGGTGGTGTAGCGGCCGGCGGTGTCGATCAGCACCGCCTGTTCGGCGATCCACCAGTCGCAGTTGCGCGTGCCGCCCACGCCGGCCACACGCCCGGCCGACAGGGGAAAATCCAGGCCCGAATTCTGGATGGCCGTGGTCTTGCCCGAGCCCGGCGGGCCGATGATGACGTACCAGGGCCGCTCATACAGATAGCCGCCCTTGCCGCCGCCGGCCTGTTTCAACGCGCCCAGCGCTTCCGCCAGCCGGGCGGAGACGGCCTGTTCCTCGGCGCTCGCGGCCTCGGCGCTGGCCTTGTCCTTGGCAGCGCGGCTATCGGCCTCCGTCACGCCGGCGATCAGCCCGGCCTCCCGCTTGCGGCGCCGCTGGACCACGACGAGCATCACCACCAGCCAGATCAGCACCGGCAGGGCGGCGAGCAGGGCCAGCAGCCAGATCGCCTCCACGCCCAGCAGGGCCGGGGCGAAGAGCCAGATGACCGGCGCCAGGATCAGCGCGCCGAACAGCCCGCCCAAGGCGGGGATGGTGAGGAAGGCCTTCATCTCAACGGCGCTCCCCACGCGACAGCACCAACTCGATGCGGCGGTTTTCCTCGCGCCCCTCCGCCGTGGCGTTGCTCGCCAGCGGTTCGGTATCGGCGCGGCCGACGGCGGTGAAGCGGCTGGAATCTGCGCTGGCCGCCGCGATCACCCGCATCGCGGCCTCGGCGCGGGCCAGCGACAGGTGGTGGTTGGAGGGGAAGCGCACGGAGCGGATCGGCTGGCTGTCCGAATGGCCATAGAGAATGACGCGCCCGCGTTCCTCGGCCAGCGCCTCCGCGATGCGGTTCAGCAGCGGCAGGAAGTTGGATTCGACGGCCGCGCTGCCGGAGCCGAACATGCCGCGGCCCTTGATGCGAATGGTCAGGCGCTGCGCATCGCCATCCACCACCACCAGGTTCTGGCGGATTTCCGGCGCCAGGAAGGTCCGCACCCGATCAACCAGGTCGGGCCGCGCGCTGGGCGGCGGCGGCGGTGGCGGGGCGGGCGGCACGGGGGGCGCGCTGCGGTCGATG
The DNA here is from genome assembly GCF_019029495.1 of Falsiroseomonas oleicola. Lineage (GTDB taxonomy): Bacteria > Pseudomonadota > Alphaproteobacteria > Acetobacterales > Acetobacteraceae > Falsiroseomonas > Falsiroseomonas oleicola. The sequence continues at coordinate 474,855 of NZ_JAERQM010000002.1, read as the reverse complement.
GCGGGCAGCCCGCCCGGCGGCAGGCTGGCGAGCCGCTGCTGCAAGCCGTCGCCGGCCGCATTCACCGTGTCGGACACAAAGATCCAGCCGAAGGCCAGCAGCGCCACGGCGACGGCACCGGCCACCCAGGCCGGCACGGAGCGGCCCGGCCCGCGATGCGGCGCGTCCACGCCGCGCCAATGCGGCGACAGCTCCCGCTCCCAATTGCCGCGGAGCTGGACCAGAAGCTGGTACAGACCCTCCCGGATCCGGTCCAGCTCGGCATGGCCGCGCGGGGCCAGGCGGTAGCGGCCCTGGAAGCCGAGGGCGAGGCAGAGGTAGCAGATCTCCAGCGCCGGCAGGTACCGGCCCGGGTCCTTCTGCATGCCCGCCAGCAGGTCGAAGAAACGATCGCCGCTGCGCACCTCCTGGTGGAAGGAGGAGACGAGGGAACGCGTGGCCCAGCCGCTGGCCTGGCCCCAGGGGGTGGCCAGCGCCACATCGTCCAGCGCGGCACAGAGCGCATAATGCGCGGCGCGAAGCTGGTCGGGCGAGACCTCCATGGCGCGGCACTCGGCCTCGAAGGCGCGCAGCGCCCGCATGGCGCGTTCGCGCAGCTCCTCCGGGTTGGCGACCTGCGCCGCCTGCGGCCCGGCGCCGAGCCGCGCCAGCAGGTCGAGCAGGGGCGCGGCGGCGGCGGCGATGGGCGAGAGGCCGACCTTGGGCAGGGCCTCCGCCTCCCCCGCCATGCGGGGCGCGGCCTGGGCCGGCGCAGCGGGCTGGGCGGTGGCGGCGCGGGGCGGTGGCGGTGGCATGGCGCCGCCGGCACCCCGCACCACCGTGCGGTCATTGTCGTCCGGTTCGGAGAAGGGATTGTCGCTCATGCGCGGATCGCCCAGAGCTCCATGCGCAGATTCGGGAACTCGCCGGAGACATGGATGGCGAAGCCGCCGGAGGTCTGCATCTGCTGCCAGTGTGGGCTGCCCCTATCGAGCTCGAAATAGGTGGCGCCGGCATTGAAGGGGATCTGGCGCGGCGCGACGGGCAGCGGCCGGATGGCGATGCCCGGCAGCGCGACGTTCACCAGCTCGCGGATATGTTCGACGGCGCCGATCTTCACCTGGTTCGGGAAAATCCGGCGAAGCTGTTCGCCGGGCACATCCGCCGCGACGGTGAGGACGAACTGGCTGGCGCGCAGCAGGTTGCGGTCGACGATGGCGCCGACGCGGACGCCGAACTTGCGGTCCTGCAAGGGGATGGAAACCGCGTTCGTCTCCAGCACCTGCGACAGCGACCGGCGCAGATCGGCGACGACGGGCGCGAAGCTGCGCTGCAGGTCGTCATGGCGATAGGCGGGATAGGCGGTGGCGCGCTTGTCCGGCGCGGTGAAGGTCGCCAGTTCCCCGGCCAGTTGCACCAGCGCCGAAAACAGCGTCTCGGGATGCAGATTGCCCGCATCCGCCCAATGGGCGATCAGCGGCTGCCAGCGGTTGATGGTCTGCAGCAGAAGAAAATCCGCCACCTGCGCCACGCCCTGGGCGCCGGGCTGGCCGAGCCGCGCCGCCAATGCCTCCCCGCGCTGGCCCAGCATGCCGACAAGCTCGGAGACCAGGTTGTTCAGCACGGCGGCGGCGGAGACGCGCAGGCAGGGCGGGATGAAGCGCTCATCCAGCACCACGCGGCGATCCGCCTGCACCTCCACCACCCGGGCGAGGCCGAGGCAGGCATAGCCGGCGCGTTCCTCGCTTTCGAGCATGTAGCGCATGCGCAGCTTTCCGATGGCCAGTTCGGCGGCCATGGTGCTGTCGCTATGGGTGTCGAAGGCCTCGAAGGCGCGCAGCGTGTGGCGGGCATGGGTCGCTTCCGGTCCGGCCTCCGGGCTGGCGACTTCCTGGGTGCCGGCGCGGCGCAGCGGCAGGGCCAGATAGACCACGGCGTTGCGCGTGCCCTCCGGCAGGTCGAGCGGCAGCGGCGCGTCGGCGGTGCCGGGGATGGCGAAGGGGGTGCCATCCTCCATCACCCCGGCCGCGCCGGACAGGGCGAAGCGCCCGGCCGCCAGCAGGTCCCGGTCCAGGCCGAGTTCGGTGACGCCCCAGGGATGCGGGCGCAGCGGCGCGGCCCGGGACTGGAGCAGATGCTCGAAGTGCCGGTCCTGCTGCTGGAAGTGCTGGGCGCGGAGGAACATGCCCTCCTGCCACACGACCTTGTCGTGCCAGACCATCGCTATGCGTCATCCCTCAAGCCGGTTCAGTGGCCGCGCATGGCCTGTTCATAGGCACGGGCGAAAGCCTTGCCGAAGGCGCTGTCGAAGTCATCCTCGAATTGTTCTGCCAGCAGCGCGTGCCGCCGCCTATAGGCTTCCCAGAGACGCTTCTCCCGCGCCCCGGGCAAAAGGCCGCCGCCGGGGTCCTCCGCCTCGATCGAGGCGGGCGAGAGCCGTTCCAGCAAAGCGCGCGCGGCGGCCTGGGTGGCGGCCAGCGTCGCCACCTGATGCGCCGTCAGATCCTCCACCGTCTCCCGCACCGCGGCCAAAGCCGGGGTGCGCGGGTCGAGCAGCGTGGCCAGGGCCTGGTCCTCGGTGGCGGCGAATTTCAGCGGGTTGTTGTTGGCGGCGCGCAGCATGGTCTGCTCGATGCGGAATTCGCGCTTCACATCGGCCCGCGCGATCAGCAGGGCGCGGATGCCGGTAATGGCGGCGCGCAGCACGGCGCCGGCGGCGCGCAGCGCGGCATCGGGGTCCTGCGCCGCGGGCTGCGGCGGCAGGCCGGCGCCGGCCAGCAATGCGGCCAGGCCACCAGCAGCTGCCATCGGCGCGGGTGCGACCGGCGGTGGCGTGGCGGGGATCGGCGCGGCCTGCGGCGTTGGCACGGGGTCGCCGGCTTCCAGGAAGGGATCGCGTGGCGGCGAAAGCGGCGTCGTGGGCAGGGGGTAGGACGCGGCCGGCGGCGGAAAGCTGGGCGCCGGGACGCCGAAGGGATCGGGCGTCGGCGGTGGATAGGCGGCGGCGGGCGGCGTCGGTGCCAGAGGGGGCGCGGCCGGGGGCACGGCCGGGCGCGGGGTCAGGTCCAGGTCCCAGTCATCCGGGATCTGCGACTTGCCCACCGGCAGGCTCGGCGGGACCATGAAGGCCTCGGCGGTGGAGGGCGCGTGATCCGGCATCGGCGCGGGATCCTGGCCGAAGGGATCGAAATCATCCGGCAGCATGCCGCCGCCCATGCCGCCACCGAGGCCGACACCGGAGGATGCGCCGAACGTCGGGGGCGGGCTGGCGCCAAAGCCAGGCAGGCTGGCCGCGCCAAACCCCTGGCTCGGCGGGGCATCCGCGGCTGGGTCGCTGGCCGCGCCCCAGCCGCGGCTCGCGCCAGGCGCGGCGGCCTCGGCGATCCGCACCTCGATCTCATAGGCGCCGAGCCGCAGCCGGTCGCCATCCAGCAGCGGCCGCACCTGGTCGCGGCCGAGCGGCGCCTCTGCATGGTTCACGAAGGTGCCGTTGGTGGAGAGGTCCCGCACCTGCCAGCCACCGCCATAGAATTCCAGCACGCAATGGCGCTTGGACAGCACGCGGTCCGGGTCCTGCAAGGGCCAGTCGCAATCCGCGCCACGGCCCAGGCTGATCTCCCCACCCGCCGCGCGGCGCTGGCCGGGCGCCACGGCATCGGGGCAGCGCAGGACCGAAAGGGTGATTTCCGCCATGCCGTGCCTCCTCAGCCGCCGATCAGGACGGTTGGATAGCCCATGACCAGCACGCCGCCATGGCCGCACATGTCGCCGATGCGCGCCGCCGGCAGCTTGTTCACCAGCACCGTCATGCTGCCCTTCACGATGACATCGGGCGGGCCGACGCACATGCACATGTCGCTGATGCGCGCCTGCGGCAGCTTGCCGGTCAGCACATTGGGGGAGCCGGTCAGCACCGGCCCGCCGACATGGGGAATCGGCGGCAGGCCCGGCGTCACCATCGGGCAGACATGCATGTCGGTGATGCGGGAGGCCGGGGGTCCCGCCATGCTAATCCTGCTCCTTCTCGATGCGCCCGGCACCGCCAGCCGCGATGTCCCGGGCCGAGACCAGGAAGCGCACGAGCCGGTCCTGCGCCCGCTCCGGCCTCAGCCGCACCGCCGCCAGCACCACGCCGCCGCTGATGGCGACGCCGGTCAGGTGATCGGGCGGCGGCACCTCCGGCTGGCCGAGCGGGGCCATGCTGCCGCTGGACCAGAAGGCGCCGACGGCGGCCCAGGCCTCCGGCGTGCGGAAGCCGGTGCGTTGCGCGGCCTCCATCGCCGCGCGGCGCAGCCCGTCATCGCCCGGCTTGCGCACCCAGGCCTCGGCGGCCAGCAATGCCTCGGCATCCACGGTCAGCAGAGCGGGGTCGGGGACGGCGCGGGCGCACATGCAGCCCCACCACACCGCCTCCCGCTTCGGCAGGGCATGGGCGGCCAGCCGCGCGGCCTCGTTGCGCAGGCCCGCCGCTTCCAGCCGGGCGATGCCCTCCGCCGCCGTCGCGACGCCGGCGATGGCATTGGCGGCCGGCGGGTCCAGCTCCAGCCGCGGCAGCAGGGGGGCCAGCGGGGTCGCCAGCTTGGGAAAGTTGCCGGTCATCAGTTGATCATCACCAGCAGACCTTCGGTCTGGAGCAGGGTATCCGCCTTCTCCTGCACCATCAGCCCCTTGGTCTTGTGCATGAGCTGCGCCTCGCTGCTGATCAGCAGGCCCTTCAGCGTGATGCCGGCCTGGTCCACGACGAGGGAGGACTGCCCGACCTTCAGCGTGATCGACTGCATCGCCTCCAGCGTGATAGCGCCGAGGTCACACTTGATCGAGAGATTGCCGAGTTGCAGTTGCGTGCTGTCGTTTCCCATTTTCAGCACGGTGTCACGGTTGCCCATCTCGATGGCCAGTGAATCATTGCCCATCTTGATGGTTTCGCTGCGGCTGCCCTTTTCCAGTGTCAGCGTGTCGTCCGCATCCTTCACCGTCACGGTGCGGGCGTTCTGCACCACCTCCGTCTGGTTGTGGCCGATCGTGCGCTTCTCGTCGTTCTCGACCTCGACCGTCAGGTTCTTCTGCGCATGCAGCGTGATGTCCTCGCTGCCCTTCTTGTCCTCGAAGCGCAGCATGTTGGCATCCGCCGCGCTGTCGGATTTGTAGCTGCGCGTCAGGATGCCGCTCTGCGCCTTGTTCGTGCCGGGCTTGAAGGGCGGCGGCGCATCCTTGCCATAGACGGAGCCGACGACGATCGGCCGGTCGGGATCGCCATCGAGGAAGGCGACCAGCACCTCATCCCCCACCCGCGGCGGGAACCAGGTGCCGCCCCAGGCGCCGGCCGCGGTCTGCATGACGCGCACCCAGATGGAGGAGGTATCGTCATCCTCCGCCCAGCGGTCCCAGCGGAAGCGCAGCTTCACCCGGCCGAATTCGTCGAGATGGATCTTCTCGCCCTTCGGCCCGGTGACCTTGGCCGAATGCATCCCCGGCATCATCGGGCGCGGATGGCGCGGCTGCGGCATCCAGACGCGGGAGGCGAGGACCAGCATGACGGAGGATGAGTAGTTCTCGGTCCCGCCGGCGCCGGCCGTGATGCCGGACATGTCCTGCGCCTCGTGCCGCACCCCCGTCTCCAGGTACTGGCGGGTCAGCAGCGAGCCATCCTCCCGCCGGACGCCGACGGTCAGGCGAAGCCCGGCGCAATGCCGCGGGTCGCGCGCCAGGGCGGCATAGGCCTCGGAGGCCGCCTCCATCGCGCCCATCGCCACCTCGGCCGTGTCGGTGCCGGGCCGCGTGCTGTTGCCGCCGGGCCAGTGGAAGACCTCGGCGCCGTCCCACATCGGCGGCTCCTCCAGGAAGTTCCGGGTTGGCCGCGCCTGGTGCAGCACTTCAGACGGCTTGCTGCGCTCGTCGTCCATGTCGTCGAGCACGACGCCGAGGCTGCGCATGCGGTTGACGCGGTGCCAGCCGCTCAGCTCATCGAGCGCGGTGGAGGCGTGTTCGGCCACCACCTCGCCGCCCGGGAACTGCGGAAAGCCCTGCGCCGTATGCGCCACGCCCATCTCATGGCCGGAGGCCGTGTGGGTGAAGTAGTAGCTGAGGCCGTGCTCCTCCAGCAGGCGGGAGACGAAGTGCAGGTCGGTCTCGTTGAACTGGGTGCAGTAGGGCATCGGCTCGAAGTCGGGCAGCATGCTCCACTTCGGCGCGGGCAGGCCGTGATCCTCCAGCACCTGGGTGACGACGTCCTGCACGGACTTGTCCTGGAAGATGCGGCAGTTGCGGCGCAGGCCGAGCCGCCAGAGGCCCGGCACCGCGATCAGCCGATAGGCCATGCGGCCACCCGCCCCGGGGCCGAGGCGCCGGAATTCGGCGATGACGCCGTGGAAGTGACGCGTCAGCGGCGAGGGTCCGCGCTGCGTCACGGTCAGGCAGACCTCCTTGGCCAGCATGTCCTTCGGCAGCAGGTTGGGATCGTCGCCGAGCACATCGGCCTCGATCGTATAGGGCTGGCCCAGCTCCTCGGTCACGGCGAGTCGCACGGCCAGCAGGGCGCGGTCGGGAAGATGCGACTTGATGCCGAGTAGTCGCGGAGGCTCCATCCCGTTCAAGACCTCCCTCACCGCCCGGTGGATACGCACGGGTCGAACCGCATTGCGGGCGACCTGGGACGCGCCGCGCGACCTGCAAGATAGACAGGCTTGGCCGCCATAGGAAGCGAGCGCGCCACCCGGCGCAACACCCCGCAACAGTGTTGCGTCGCACGCGCAATGCGGGGAACGGGGCGGTCATCGCCCCATGCGCGATGGGCTGATAGGCTCGGTCCCACAATCCCGAATGGGTTCCCGCTCATGCCGCGCGCCATCGCATATCGCCACACACCGCCGCCCTCCATCGGTTCCCCCTGGCGCCGCGGCCTGTCGCTGCTGACCGCCGCCGCGCTGCTCAGCGCCTGCGTGACGACGCGGGAGGGGCGGATCGGCGCCGATGACGGCGATGCCTGCCGCACCCAGCTCGTGGCGCTGGACAGCACCGGCAATTTCTTCGGCGAGGACATTCTGCGCGGTGCCGCCATGGGCGCGGTCGGCGGCGCGGTGCTCGGCGGGTTGCTGGCGGCGGCGACCGGCCAGCGCGGCAGCGGCATCGCCGCCGGCGCGGGCATCGGCGCGGTGGCGGGCGGCCTGACGGGTGGCACGCTCGGCTACCTCTCCGCCCGGCAGCAGCAGGCCGCCGACCAGGCCTCGCTGAACCAGGCGATCGCCACCGACCTGGCGGCGGAGAACGCCCAGCTCGACCGCACCCAGATCGCCTTCGACCAGCTGATGGATTGCCGCTTCCGCAGCGCCCAGCAAATTCGCGCCGACGCCGCCAACGGTCGTCTGGCCCGGCCGCAGGCCCAGGCGGCGATGGACAATCTGCGCGCCCGCACCCAGCGCGACGTGCAACTGGCCCAGACCATCAACACCCAGATCACCCGGCGCGGCGCCGAATTCGACACGGCGATCGACACGGTGGCGCCGGAAGCGAAGCAGATGGCGCAGGCGCCGTCCCGCACCATCCCGGCCGCCGCGCGCGGCGAGGTGAAGCTGCGGCTGCGCCCCGATGCCGGCGCGCCGGAAGTCGCGGCCGTCTCCGCCCGCGAAAGAGTGACGCTGCGCCCGGCGCGCAATGGCTATGCCCAGGTCGAAACCGCCTCCGGCCTGCGCGGCTATGCCCCGGCCAGCGCCTTCCCGGAAGCGCGCAGCCTGGCCGCGCGGCCGGCCGTGGCGGAGGGCGGCGATGTGCGCTCCCTGGCCGCCAGCAACATCGCCCGGCGCGACAATTTCGCCGAGAGCGTCGGCACGGCGGACCGCCTGGCGCAGCAGGGCCAGGGATTCGAGCTGGCGACCTGAGGGCAAGCCTGCTTCCGCCGGCAGGCGCGCGATGCCACCCTGCGCCGCCACGCATGACCGGCACAGGGGAGGCAGGCGATGACCGCGCATCGAAGGTGGCCCGCCATGGACAGGACGGGCCTCAGCGATCCGCGCCGCGTCGCGCGGCTTCTGCTTCTGCTGCTGCTGACCGCGATGGCCGGCGCGGCGCGCGCCCAGGACCCGCCCCAGCAACCCTTCCTGCGGGTGGAGGCGGCGGCGCATACCGCGCCCGTGGCGCGGCTGGCCACCGATGCGGTGGGGCGCGTGCTGGCCAGCGTCTCCGACGACAAGACGCTGCGGCTCTGGGACCTGCCGGAGGGCACGCTGCGCGCCGTGCTGCGCCCGCCCATCGCGCCGGAGGCGGAGGGCGAGCTCTATGCCGTGGCGCTGACGCCGGATGGGCGCCGCGCCTTCGTCGCCGGCTATACCGGCGCCGCCTGGGATCGCAGCTTCGCCATCTATCTGTTCGACACCGCGACCGGCCGCATGCTGGCCCGCCTGCCCGGCCTGCCGGCGCCGGTGCAGCATCTGGCCGTCTCCGCCGACGGCACGCGGCTGGCGGCGGCACTCGGCGGGCGCGCCGGCATCCGCGTCTGGAACGCCAGCAATGGCACGGCGCTGTGGGAGGATACCGGCTTCACGGGCCCGGCCCGCATGGTGGCCTTCGAACCGCAGGGCGCGCGACTGGCGGCGAGCGGCGCCGATGGCCGGCTGCGCATTTATGATTCGAACGGCCGCAAGCTGGCGGAGCGTGTGCCGCTGGCCAATGCCCGGCCCTTCGGCCTGGCCTGGTCGCCCGATGGCGGGCTGCTGGCGGTGGGGTTCGAGGACCGGCTGCGGGTGGAGGTGCTGGCGGCGGCCGACCTGCGCGCCGTCTTCAGCCCCGATGTCACGGGGCTGGCCGGTGAGGGCCTGCCGGCGGTGGCCTGGGCGATGGATGGGCGCGGCGGCGTGCAGCTTCACGCGGCCGGCTATGCGCGGCGCGCCGTGTCACCGGCCACCGCGCGCGGCGTCGTCGCGCCAGCCGGCGCGCGTGGCGTCGTGGTGCCGGGTGGCGCGGCGGAAAGTGCGCGGCGCGACTTCGTCATCCGCCGCTGGGGCGACTACGGGCTCGGCGCCTTCACCGATATCCCGGCCGCGCGGGATGCCATCGCGCATCTGCTGCCTTTGCCCGGCGGCGGTCTGGCCTTCGCCGCGGCCGATCCGGGCTGGGGCATGCTGGCGCCGGATGGGCACCTCGCCATCGCGCCGCGGCCGCCGGGGGCGGATTTCCGGGCGACCGGCGCGGCCATCGCCGTGTCGCCGGACGGCACGCGGCTGCGCCTGGCGCTGCGACCGGGCGCCGCGCCGCTGGTCTTCGACGCGCTGGCGGGCAGCCTCGGCCCGGCCGAGACGTCCGGCTTCGTCACGGCGCGGACCGAAAGCGCGCGGCTGGCGGTGAGCGACTGGCAGAATGCCAACCGCCCGCGCCTGGGCCGCACGCCGCTGGCGCTGGGCGCCGGCGAATTCGCCCGCAGCCTGGCCCTGCGGGAGGGCGATACCGGGTTGCTGCTCGGCACCGACAACCATCTGCGCCTGTTCGACGCGCAGGGCCGGCCGCAGGCGAGCCTGCAGGTGCCGGGCGCGGTCTGGGGCCTGACCCTGGCCGGCGATATCGCGGTCGGCGCGCTGGGCGACGGCACGCTGCGCTGGTGGCGGATCGGGGCCGGCGAGATCACCGAACTGGCGGCGCTGTTCATCCACGCCGAATCCCGGCGCTGGGTTCTCTGGACGCCGGAGGGGCTGTTCGACCACGCGCCGAATGGCGGTCAGGAACTGGTGGGGCTGCACCTGAATGGCGGCCGCGCCCAGACCCCCGAATGGGCCAGCTTCCGCCAGGCCTATCGCGCGCTCTATGCCCCCGCCGCCGTGCGCGGGCGCATCGCAGGCGACGGCGCGCCGGCCCGCGCCCGGCTGGCCCAGCTCGGCGCGATCCGCGAAAGGGTCGGACGCCTGCCGCAACTTGCCGCGCAAGATGCCTGCGCCGTGGTGGGAGAAGACTGCATGCCGGTCGCATGGAATGCGCGCGACCTGCCGGCCGGCGCCACCGCGCTGCGGCTGCGCTTCGGCACCACCGATCGGGGCCTGGGACTCGGCCCGCTGGATGTGCTGGTGAATGACCGCATCGCCGCCCGAGCGGAGACGCGCGGCGCGGCGCAAGGCGGGGTGCTGGAGGCGGAGGTGCCGCTCGACCCCGGCGCGAATCGCATCGCCACCCGGCTTTATGCCGAGGATCGCACGCTGTTCACCGAAGGGCCCGCGCTGGATCTGCGCCGGGCGGGCGAGGCGGCGCCGCCGGCCGCGGGGCGGCTGGTGGTGCTGGCCATCGGCATCAACCGCTACGCCAACCCTGCCCTGAACCTGAACTTCGCGGTGGCGGATGCGGATTCGGTGGCGCAGGCGCTGCGCAGCCGCGCCGGCGGGCTGTTCCGCGATGTCGAGGTGACGGTGCTGCGCGACGCCCAGGCGACCCGGCGCGGCATATTGGCGGCGCTGGAGGCGGTGGCGCGGACGACGCAGCCCAACGATACCTTCGTGCTCTATCTCGGCGGCCATGGCCTGCGCACGGAGCCCGACCAGCGCTTCCTGTTCCTGCCGCAGGACACGACCGATACCAGCAACTGGGCGGCGCTGCGGCGCCAGGGCATCGAGGATTCCGCGCTGGTCGCGGCCATCGCCCGCATCCGCGCGCGCGACGGGCTGCTGCTGCTGGACACCTGCCATGCCGGGCAGCTCACCCTCGACCAGCTTTCGGCCCTGGGCAATGAGACGGGGCGCTTCCTGCTGGCGGCCAGCACCTCGGTGCAGGAGGCGCTGGACAGCTACAACGACCGCAACGGCGTCTTCGCCCATGCGGTGCTGGAGGCGCTGGGCGGCAGCGCGGCCACGGATGCGGAAGGGCGCGTCAGCGCGCTGGCGCTCGGCGAATGGGTGACACGGCGCGTGCCGCAGCTCGCCGCCGAGAAGCGCCACAGCCAGGATGCGGTGTTCCGCAGTGCCAGCCGCGACCTGCGGAGCTTTCCGCTGGCGCTGGTGCCGCGCTGATCCCGCGTTGCCAAGTGCCCGACAGCAAAACGCCTCCGTCGCATAGCGACGGAGGCGTTCTGGGTCGGGGGCCGCGCCGGGGGTCCGGCGCGGCGCGGCGACGTCAGCCGGACTTGGCGTTGGAGATGTCGTAGATGACATGGCCCGTCGTGGTCGACTTGAACTTGTCGTCGACCTTGATGTACTCGCTGTCGAACTTCGTGAAGTTGAACGACAGCGACTCCGAGGGGCGATCACCGCCGCTGCTGATCGAATAGCCGCTGATCAGCGTGTTGGTCAGGATGTACTTCTGGTAGGCGACGTGCTTGCCGGCGCCATCCGTCTGCGTCATCTCGATCTTCACGGTCTTCGCGTCGCCGCCGATCGACTCCTTCAGCATGAGCGGGGAGATCGCGTCCATGGTCTTGGTCACGACGATCTCCGACACGCTCGGCGCCGTCGCCTCGCGCTTGGAACCGCCGCCGACGCCGGAGGAGATGCCGCGGCCGACGCCCCACTGCATGGAGTTGACCTCCATCCAGTCCTTGTAGCCCTCGGCGGTCGCCTCGCCCTTCAGGTCGCCATACTTGATGAAGATCGCCATTGTCCGGTCCCTTGCCTGTGGTTGACCAACATTCCCCGAATTCCGTTGCCTCGGCGGCGGGGCCTTTCAGCCGAGGTCGTACCGGAAGCCGCCGGCATCATCGATGCCGACCTGCACCCGGCCTATCTCGCCACCCTCCGCCAGGCGCCCCAATATGCCGGCCGAAAGCTCCGGCAGCAGGGTGCGGCTGAGGATGTTGTCGATGTTGCGCGCGCCCGATTCGACCTCCTTGCAGCGGGAGACGATGGTCTCCGGCACCGCATCGTCGAATTCCAGCGGCACGCCATAGCTCTCCTGCATCCTGCGGCCGATGCTGCGCAGCTTCAGCACGCAGATCTTCTTCAGGATGTCATCCGCCAGCGGGTAGTAGATGACGGTGTTGCAGCGGCCCAGGAAGGCCGGCTTGAAGACCTTCAGCAGGTCGGGCTGCAGCGCCTCCCGCAACGGCTCCGGATCCGGCGCGGTGTCCGGGTCGGCGCAGAGCTTGGCGATGGTGTCGGTCCCCGCATTGCTGGTCATGATGATGACGCAGTTGCGGAAGTCGATGTCCCGCCCCTCCCCGTCCTTCATCTGGCCCTTGTCGAAGACCTGGTAGAACACGTCCTGCACGCCGGGATGGGCCTTCTCCATCTCATCCAGCAGCACGACGCTGTAGGGACGGCGGCGCACGGCCTCCGTCAGCACGCCGCCCTCGCCATAGCCGACATAGCCGGGCGGCGAGCCCATGAGGAGCGAGACCTTATGCTCCTCCTTGAACTCGCTCATGTTGATGACGGTGAGGTTCTGCTCACCGCCATAGAGAAGATCGGCCACCGCCAGCGCGGTTTCCGTCTTGCCGACGCCGGAGGTGCCGGCCATCAGGAAGACGCCGATCGGCTTGCGCGGATCGGTCAGGCCGGCGCGGCTGGTGCGGATGGCCTGGGCGATGGCGTCCAGCGCATGGTCCTGGCCGACGACGCGCTCCATCAGCTTCTGCTTCAGGTTGAGCACGGTCTTGATCTCGTCGGAGACCATGCGCCCCACCGGAATGCCGGTCCAGGTCGCGACGACTTCCGCCACCGCCTGGCCATCGACCACCGGATGCACCAGCGGCGTCTCGCCTTGCAGCGTCTTCAGTTCCTTCGACGCATCCGCCAGATCCTGCTTGATCTGCGCGGCATCGACCGGCGGCGCATCGGGCGTCAGGCCCAGCGCCGCGGTTTCCGCCTGCAGGCGCAGATCCCGGATCCGCGCGACCAGCGCCTTCTCCTGCTCCCATCGCGTGTTCAGCTCGGCCAGCTCGGCCTCCGCCTTCGTGCGCTCCGCTTCCAGCGTCGCGATGCGCGTGGCGTGGTCGCTGCCGGTGGCGGATTCGCGGCCCACCGCGCCGAGTTCCGTCGCGATCATCTCCAGCCGGCGCGTGCGATCCTCGATCGGCGCGGGGATGGAGGCCTGGCTCATCGACACGCGGGCGCAGGCTGTGTCCAGCAGCGACACGCCCTTGTCGGGCAATTGCCGCGAGGGGATGAAGCGCGCCGACAACTTCACCGCATCGGTGATCGCCTCGTCCAGGATGCGCACGCCGTGGTGCTTCTCCAGCGTCGCGACCAGGCCGCGCAGCATGGCCATGGCCAGCGGCTCCGACGGCTCCTCCACCTTCACCACCTGGAAGCGGCGGGTCAGGGCGGCGTCCTTCTCGAAGTACTTCTTGTATTCGGCCCAGGTGGTGGCAGCGACGCAGCGCAGCTCGCCACGCGCCAGCGCGGGCTTCAGCAGATTCGCAGCATCGTTCTGCCCGGCCTGGCCGCCGGCGCCGATCAGCGTATGCGCCTCGTCGATGAACATCACGATCGGCGTCGGCGAGGCCTTCACCGTGTCGATGACACCCTTGAGTCGATTCTCGAATTCGCCCTTCACGCCGGCGCCCGCCTGCAGCAGGCCGAGGTCGAGCGACATCAGCTTCACATTGCGCAGCGCCGCCGGCACGTCGCCCTGGGCGATGCGCAAGGCGAGCCCCTCCACCACCGCGGTCTTGCCGACGCCGGGCTCCCCGGTGAGGATCGGGTTGTTCTGACGGCGGCGCGTCAGGATATCCACCATCTGGCGGATTTCCGCATCGCGACCGAGGATCGGGTCGATTTTTCCCGCCTTCGCCTGCGCCGTCAGGTCGGTGCAGAATTGTTCGAGCGGACCGTCGCCACGCGGCGCGCCGGCGGCGGGCGCGGCACCCGGCGCGGCGGCCGTCGCTTCCGCCTGCCCGGCCTCGTCGCTGCCGCTGGTGAGATCGGTGAGGTTGCGCCGCACGCGGTCCGGCGGGACGGCGGCCAGCGTCGCGGAACTGTCACGCAGCGTGCGCGCCAGCGCATCATCGGCCAGCAGCGCCGCCAGCAGATGGCCGCTGCGAATCCGCGTGGCATTCGCCTCCAGCGAGGCGATCAGCCAGGCCTCCCGCAACCAGGCCACGATGTCGGGCGACAGAGCGGGCGCGCGGGCATTGCCGGTGCGCAGCCGGTCGAGCGCCCTGGTCAGTTCCCCGGCGACCTTGCCGGCATCGACCTCCAGCTTGCGCAGCGCATGGGCGATGTCGCTGCCAGGCGTTTCCACCAGCTTCAGCAGCACATGCTCGATCTCGACATTGTAGTGGCTGCGCGACAGCGTCAGCCCGGCGGCGGCTTCCACCTGCCTGCGGCAGAGATCGCTCAGGCGACCGACGACGGATTTCAGGTCCACAGCCACCATGTGAGAAAACGCTCCTCGACCCGCGCCTGGCGTTGATTGTTGACCGCTAGACCATAACGGTGTCGCAAGCTAACCATCGGTTGCGCAGGTGTCCACAATGCCAGCGGTTCGGCCGGAGCGTGTTTCAGGACGTTTCGCCGCGTTTCGTGCCGCCCAGCGCGCGCTATCGCTGAGACCGGAAGCTGCGGCAGAGTAGGATACGGGCAATCTGGCGGCGCCCAGGCGCGCCGACCACACACGCATGACGCGCAAAGGGGGGCTGGGTGGCCGAGGATCCGATCGAGCTGGAGGCGCTGCTGGCGCCGGTCGAGGGCAGCGAAGGCGGCGCCGGCGCGAATCTGCGCGAGGATTATTCGCCCAGCTCGCCCTATCAGCGCCTGCGCGACGCCCGCGCCGCCGCCCGCGCCGAGGAACGCGCCCGCGACAGCGAGGGCGACACCGAAAGCCCGCCCGCCGATGGCTGGCGCGACGTGATGCGCGTGGGCCAGGAGGCGCTGGCCAACCGCGCCAAGGATTTCGAGATCGCCGCCTGGCTGACGGAGGCGCTGGTGCGCCATCACGGGCTGGCCGGGCTGGCGGCCGGGGCGAAGCTCATCACCGGGCTCTGCGAGACCTATTGGGACGCCGGCTTCCCGCAGCCGGATGAGGATGGGCTGGCTGCCCGCGCCGCGCCGATCGGCGGCCTGGCGGGTTCGGGCGGCGACGGCACGGTGATGCAGCCGCTGCGCCGCCTGCCGCTGTTCCGCCGCACGGACGGCACGCCGCTCGGCCTGTACCAATGGGATCAGGCGGAGGAGACGGAGGCGATCGTCAATGAGGAACGCCTGGCCGCGCGGCGCGCGGCGGGGGTGCCGGAACTGGCGACGCTGAAGGCCGAGGCCCGCATCGACCGCGCCTTCCTGGCGGGCGTGGCCGTGGACGCGGCTGCCGCGAAAGCAGCCTGGGCCGCGATGGAACAGACCACGGAGGACCGCTTCGGGTCCGAGGCGCCCTCCACCGGCAATGTCGCGCGGCTGCTCGACCGGCTGATCGAGGTGACCGGGCAGTTGGGCGGCGGTGCCTCCGCCGCGCCTGAACCGGTGGCGGCACCCGCAGCCGGCCCCGTCCCCTCGGCCGGCGTGCCCGTCGTCGCCCAGGCGGCCGCCACGGGCGGCCCGGCGGTGATCGCGACGCGGGAGGATGCGCTGCGCGAACTGGGCCGGATCGCCGAGTTCTTCCGCCGCACGGAGCCGCATTCCCCCCTGGCCTATACGCTGGAGGAGGCGGTGCGCCGTGGCCGCATGACGCTCGCCGAACTGCTGGCGGAGGTGCTGCCGGATGAGGAGGCGCGGCACGGGCTGCTGGCGCGGCTCGGCATCCGGCCGGTGGAACCGGAATGAGGAGCCCCCGCCCGCGCAACGCGGCGAAACCATTGGCGGCACCCGCAAAGGTTGACGCCACCCGAACCGAAAGCGTTCACTGCCGCCCTGGCAATGACAGAGGTCGGAACGACCCCGAAACCGGCTGGCCGCCTTGCGGCCGGCATCCCCACCCCACTTTCCCCAGCATGAGGAACCGCGAAGCGCCATGACAAGTGTCCATGACAAGCTGGCGCGCGTGCGCAAGCCCCGCGTCCACATCACCTATGAGGTCGAGACCGAAGGCGCCGCCATCGTGCGCGAGCTGCCCTTCGTCGTCGGCGTGATGGGCGATTATGCCGGCGACCCGGCCGAGCCGCTGAAGCCGCTGGCCGAGCGCAAGTTCGTGCAGATCGACCGCGACAACTTCAACGACGTGATGGCCCGCATCGCGCCCGGCCTGAACCTGAAGGTGGACAACACCCTGGCCGGCGATGGCAGCCAGATGGCGGTCAACCTGAAGTTCAGGTCGATGGAGGACTTCGAGCCGGCCAAGGTGGCCGAGCAGGTCCCCGCCCTGAAGGCCCTGCTGGAGACCCGCGCGAAGCTGCGCGACCTGATGAGCAAGGTGGATCGCTCCGACGAGCTGGAGGGCCTGCTGGAGCAGGTGCTCAACGACAAGTCGAAGCTCGATGCGCTGTCCGCGGAACTCGGCCTCGACAAGAAGGAGGGCTGACCGATGAGCTCGACCCAGTCACAACCGGGCGGCGCCACGACCACCACCGAAGAAGGCGGCCTCGGCCTGCTGGACCAGGTGATCGGCGCCACCAAGCAGACCGAGCGCGACCGCGCGCAGGAACTGATCAAGGCGCTGACCGAGGAAGCGCTGAAGGGCACCGTCACCTTCAGCCGCAACCTGTCGCAGACCTTCGACCGCGCCATCGCCGCGATCGACGCCAAGGTGTCCGAACAGCTCAACCAGGTGATGCACCATCCGCGCTTCACCAAGCTGGAAGGGTCCTGGCGCGGTCTGAACTACCTGGTGATGAACAGCGAGACCGGCACCAGCCTGAAGATCCGCATGCTTCAGGCCAGCAAGAAGGACCTGTCCCGCGATCTGCAGCGGGCCGTCGAATTCGACCAGTCCGGCCTGTTCAAGAAGATCTATGAGAACGAGTTCGGCACCCCGGGTGGCGAGCCCTACGGGTCGCTGGTCGGCGACTATGAATGGACCGCGCATCCGGACGATGTCGAGACGCTGCGGCTGATCTCCAACGTCGCCGCCGGCGCCTTCGCGCCCTTCATCTCCGGCGTCGGCGCGGAGATGTTCGGCTTCCAGGACTGGCGCGAATTGTCCAAGCCGCGCGACCTCGCGAAGATCTTCGAGACGCAGGAATACGCCAAGTGGCGTTCCTTCCGCGAGACGGAGGATGCGCGCTTCGTGGCGCTGGTCATGCCGCGCGTCATCGCCCGCCTGCCCTATGGCGCGGCGACCAAGCCGATCGAGGAATTCGCCTATGAGGAGGCGCCCTACAAGGATGGCGTCGCCCAGGCGCAGGGGCATCACGACTATTGCTGGATGAACGCGGCCTATGTGAAGGCGGCGCGGCTGACGGATGCCTTCGCGCAATACGGCTTCTGCACCGCGATCCGGGGCGCGGAGGGCGGCGGCAAGGTCTCCAACCTGCCGAACCACGTCTTCACCTCGGATGACGGCGACAGCGACGCGAAGTGCCCGACCGAGATCGGCATCACCGACCGGCGCGAGGCGGAGCTTTCCGGCCTCGGCTTCCTGCCGCTCTGCCACTACAAGAACACCGACTACGCGGTCTTCTTCGGCAGCCAGTCCGCCCAGAAGCCGAAGAAGTATGACCGGCCGGAGGCGACGGCCAATGCCGCCATCTCCGCCCGCCTGCCCTATATGATGGCGACGAGCCGTTTCGCGCACTACCTGAAGGTGATGGCGCGGGACAAGATCGGCTCCTTCATGGAGGCGTCGGATTGCGAGATCTGGCTGAACCGCTGGATCCAGAACTTCGTCAATCCGATGGAAGGCGCCGGCCAGGAATCGCGCGCCAAATATCCGCTGCGGGAGGCGCAGATCGAGGTGAAGGAGGTGCCGGGCAAGCCCGGCGTCTACAACGCCGTCGCCCATCTCCGCCCCTGGCTGCAGATGGAGGAGCTGACCACCTCCATGCGGATGGTGGCGCGGATTCCGCAGAAGTCCTGAACCGGTGAACCCGGCCACGCCGTTGCGCGATGCGGTGCTGGCCGGGCGTTTCCTCGGCCGCGATGCGGCGGCGGCCGGGCTTGCCGCCTTCATCGCGGAACCCGCGCCGGCCGGGCAGTTGCTGGGCTGGTTCGGGGAAGACCGGCTGGCGGCCATCGCGCGCGATGCCGCGCCGGTGGAGGCGCTGCGCGGGCTGCTCGACCGGGATATCGCGGCGCTGGATGCGATGCTCTCGGCGCAGTTGGACGCGGTGCTGCAGGCGCCGCGCCTGCGCCGGCTGGAAGGGTCCTGGCGCGGCCTCGCCTGGCTGGTGGACCGGCTGCCCGCCGCCAATGCGCGCATCCGGGTGAAGCTGCTGACGGCGCGCTGGGCGGAGATATGCCGCGACCTGGAACGCGCGGTGGAATTCGACCAGAGCCAGATCTTCCGCAAGGTCTATGAGGAGGAGTTCGGCATCGCCGGCGGCGAGCCCTTCGGCATGATCGCCGCCGATTACGAGCTGCGCCACCTGCCCGCCCCCGGCCACCCGACCGATGATGTGGGCGCGCTGACGGCGCTGGCCGGGGTCGCCGCCGCGGCCTTCGTGCCGATCGCGCTGGCCGCCTCGGCGGAGCTGGTCGGGCTCGACAGCTTCGCGGAAGCGCCGCCCGCCTTCGACCTGGGCGCGGCGCTGGCCGGCCCGGAACATGCGCGCTGGCGCAATGCGGCGGCGCAGGAGGATATGCGCTTCCTCTGCGTCACCCTGCCCCGGGTGCTCGGCCGTGCGCCCTGGCCGGATGACGGCGCGCGGGTGGACCGCTTCCGCTATCGCGGCCATGCGGCGGGTGCGGCGCAGCGGGTCTGGACCACGCCGGTCTATGGCCTGGCGGCCGCGGCGATCCGCGCCTTCGACCGCTTCGCCTGGCCCGGCGAGGTGCGTGGCGCGGAGCCGCAGGAGGAGGCGGTGGGCGGCGTTCTGGACGGCCTGCCCTATGAGCGCTTTGCCTCCGACCCCCCCGGCCCGCCGCCGCGCGCGCCGCTGGACCTCGCCTTGACCGATGAGCAGGAACGGCAGTTGAGCGATGCGCGGCTGGTGCCGCTTTCGGCGCTGGAGGGGCTGGCGGAGGCGAGCTTCGGCGCGCTGCCCGCGCTGCATCGCCCGCCGCGCATGAACAGCGCCATCGCGGAGGCCAATCAGCGCCTGTCGACGCAGATCAACACGCTGCTCTGCGTCAGTCGCTTCGCGCATTGCATCAAGCTGATGGGCCGGGACATGGTGGGCTCGGCGCGGGAGGCGCCGGATGTGGAGCAGGAATTGCAGCGCTGGCTGGATCGCTTCGTCAGCGGGTTGGGCTCCGGCGGCGCCGAGGTGACGGCCAAGTACCCGCTGCTGGATGCGCGGGTGGAGGTGCGGGAGCGGCGCGGCAAGCCGGGCGTCTATGGCTGCACCGTGCATCTGCGGCCGCATCACCAGTTGGATGAGGTGGGGGCGGCGTTCCGGCTGGTGACGGAATTCGCGCCGCGCCGAGGGGCAGCGTGATGGGCGGCAGGGCAGGATGCATGCAGCCCAATGAAATATTTCGGGGCGCGGCGACGGCTAGGCTGCCCGTCGCGCCGATCGCAGGACAGCGCCGCCTCGCGGCCAGGGGGAAATGGAAGAAATGACCACCGCAGGGGATGCCTTTCATGCCGGCGACCTGGCCGGCGCCCTGGCCGCCGCCACCGCCGCGGTGAAGGCCGCGCCGGCCGATTCCGACGCGCGCTGGCTGCTGGCGGAGCTGATGCTCTATACCGGGGAGGCGGAGCGCGCCGACCGCATGCTGGATGCGGCGGCGCTGCGGGAGCCCAACCCCGCCGTGCTGGAATTCCGCAAGCTGCTGCGGGCGGAGGTGCTGCGCGGCCAGGTGCTGGGCGAGGGCCGCGCGCCGAAATACCAGGGCGACGACGCGACCCCGGCCCAGCAGGCGGCGCTGCGCGCCCGTGTCCTGCTGCGCGCCGGGGAGGTGGAGGCGGCGATCGCCGCGGCGGCGGAGGTGGAATCGCTGCGGCCCCGCATCGCCGGCACCGCCGATGACACGCCCTTCGACGACCTGCGCGACACCGACGACCTGTTCGCGGCGGAATTCGAAATCCTGACCACGGCCGGCGAGCATATGCTGGTGCCGGTCGAGCGCGTCCGCTCCCTGTCCTTCGACCCGCCGCGCCGTCCCCGCGACCTGTTCTGGCGCCGCTGCGCCATCGAGTTGAAGGACGGCACGGAAGGCGTGGTCTTCATGCCGGCGCTGTATTTCGGCGCCGACAAGGAAGCCGAGGGCGCGCTGAAGCTCGGCCGGGCCACCGAATGGACCGACCCCGATGCCGGCCCGGTGCGCGGGCGTGGCCAGCGGCTGCTGCTGGCGGGGGATGAGGCGCTGGCTATTGCCACCGTCACCACGCTGGTCTTCGACTGACGATGAGTGGCACCAGGGTACCAGCGCAGCGGGCACGGCTGCCGCTGCTGGATCGGCTGATGGATTCCGATCCGGGCGCGCCCGAACCGCCGCCGCCCAGCGCCGCCATGGCGCTGGAGATGCTGCACCAGGCCGTGCGTCGGGACCTGGAGGCGGTGCTGAACGCCCGCCGCCGTCGCCGCCCGGTGCCCGCGGCGCTGGAGGAGCTGGTGGTCTCGCCGCTGAACTACGGCATCCCCGATGCCACCTCCGGCGCCTATGCCGTGCCGGCCCGCCGCCAGGCTTTGGCGCGGGAGGTGGAGGCGACGATCCGGCGCTTCGAACCCCGGCTGATGTCCGTCCATGTCGAGTTGATCGCCGCCGAGGACGACCTCGGCCGCGCCCTGCGGCTGAAGGTGGATGCCGTGCTGCGCGCCGACCCGGTGCCGGAGCCGGTGAGCTTCGAGACGCTGCTCGAACCCGTCTCCCGCGACGTCACCGTACGGGAAGGCTGAGGGCATGCTCGGGAACGGCGCGATCCGACTAGTCTTGTCCGCCCGGCTCATCGCCGCCCCCTCGCCGAGCAGGCCCTGAATGTCCGACGATCTCCTCCCCTTCTACAACCGCGAACTCGCCGCCATCCGGCGGCTGGCGGGGGAATTCGCCGAGGCCAATCCGAAGGTCGCCGGCCGGCTGCGGATGACGCCGGATGCGGTGGACGACCCGCATGTCGAACGCCTGCTGGAAGGCGTCGCCTTCCTCGCCGCGCGGGTGCAGCACCGGCTGGATGACGAACTGCCAGAGCTGACGGATGCGCTGCTGGAACTGCTCTGCCCGCATCTGCTGGCGCCCGTCCCCTCCCTGACCACGGTGCGGCTGCTGCCCAAGCCCGAAGCCGCCGGCCCCGCCGTGGTGCCGCGCGGCACGCGGCTGGAGACGGAGAAGGTGCGGGGCGAGACGCTGACCTACCGCACCTGCCAGGACACCACGCTCTGGCCGCTGGCGGTGGAATCCGCGCGCCTCACCGGCCTGCCGCTGCCGGCGCCGGCCAATCCGCAGGCGCAGGGGGCGGTGGCGGTACTGCGGCTGGGCCTGTCGACCACCCTGCCCGGGCTGGGCATCGCCGATATCGGGCTGGACAGGCTGCGCCTGCATCTGCGCGGCGCCGGGCCGGTGCCGGTGCAATTGCTGGAACTGCTCTGCACCTCGACCCTGTCGATCGCGCTGGCCGATGGTCCCTCCGATCCGCGCCCGGTGCTGCTCGGGCGGGAATGCCTGCGCCAGGCCGGCTTCGCGCCGGAGGAAGCGGCCCTGCCCTGGCCGCCGCGCGCCTTTTCCGGCCATCGGCTGCTGACCGAATACTTCGCCTTCCCGGAGAAATTCCTCTACCTCGACCTCGATGGGCTGGAGCGCCGCGGCGCGGTGCAGCGCGGGCCGAAGATGGAGGTTTTCATCTATCTTTCCCGTGCGGTGCCCGAATTGGAACGCGCGGTTTCCGTCGAGAATTTCGCGCTGGGCTGCACGCCGGCCATCAACCTGTTCAAGCAGATCTGCGAGCCCATCGCGCTGGATGGCACGCAATCCGACTGGCTGGTGGTGCCCGATGCCCGCCGGCCGGCGGCGCTGGAAGTCTATGCGGTGGAGACGGTGCGGCTGAGCCGGGCGGAGGATCCCCGCCCCCGCCGCGTGCCCGCCTTCCACCGCCTGCTCGCCGAGGATGGGGCGGAGGCCGAGGCGCAGGGCGTCAGCTGGATCGCCGCCCGGCGCCCCGCGCCCGGCCTGCTGGGCGGCAGCGAGACGCGGCTGATGCTGCGCGACCCGCATTTCGACCCGTCCCTGCCGGCGGATGGGGTGCTTGGCGTCGATGCGCTGTGCTGCAACCGGGACCTGCCCTCGCTGCTGCCCTTCGGCGGCGGTCAGCCGCGTCTGCGCCTCGGCGATCCGGCGACGCCGGCGGCCAGCGCCGAATGCCTCTCCCCACCCACGCCGACGCTGCGGCCGCAGTTGCGGGAACGCAGCGGCTGGCGGCTGGTCTCGCACCTGGCGCTGAACCATCTGGGCGTCACCGGCGGGCCGCAGGCGGCGTTGGCCCTGAAGGAAATGCTCCGGCTGCACGACCTGCGGGACACGCCGGAGACGCGGCTGGCGCTGGAAGGGCTGCTCAGCGTCACCGCCACCCCCGGCGTGGCCCGCCTGCCCGGCCTGCGCCCCGGCAGCTTCGCGCGCGGGCTGGAGGTGACGCTGACCTTCGAGCCCCAGGCCTGGACCGCCGGCGGTCTCTTTCTTCTGTCCGGCGTGCTGGAACGCTTTTTGGCCTTGCAGGTCTCGATCAACGGTTTTGTCCGCAGCCAGGCGGTTTTGCGCGGGCGCAGCGGCACCGTCGCGAGCTGGCCGGCGCGCAGCGGGACGCGGGTACTGCTGTGACCGCGAAAGTCCCGCTTTCGCCACTCGAAAGACTGAAGGCCGAGCCGGCGCGGTTCAGCCTGGACCAGGCGGCCATCGTGCTCGGCGGCGATCCGCTGGACCTGCGCTACCGCAGCCAGGCCCGGCTGGGCGCCCCGGGCGGCGAAGTCGCCAGCGCCAATCCGGAGACGCGGGAGGTCGTCACCCCCACCTTCGGCCTGATCGGCCCCGGCGGCGTGCTGCCGCGCCACTACACGGCGACGGTGGGGGCGGAGGCGCGCAAACGCTCCACCGCGCTGCACCAGTTCATGGACATGCTGGCGCGCCGCTTCACCGGCCTGTTCGTCAAGGCCGGCGCGAAATACCGCCCGGCGCGGGACCCGAAGCCGGCCGAGACGGTGCTGGCCGCCGCCGCCGGCCTCGGCACGCCGCATCTGGTGGCGCGGCTGGCCACGCCGCTGCCGGCGCTGCTGTATCATGCGGGGGCGCTCGCCTCCCGCTCCCGCAGCGCCGAAAGGCTGCGTGGGCTGCTGACGGAGGAAACCGGCACGCCGGTGGAAATCGTGGAATTCGCCGGCGGCTGGATCCGCCTGCCGGCGGGCGAACAGTCCCGCATGGCCGGGCGCGGGCGACCGGGGGTGAATTGCGGGCTCGGCACCGATGCGGCGCTGGGCGCCCAGGCCTGGGACCCCTCCGCACGCTTCCTGCTGCGCCTCGGCCCGCTGAAATTGCGGGAGTTCGAGGCGCTGCTGCCCGGCAGCCCGCTGCATGGAAGGCTGGTGGAGCTGGTGCGGCTTCAGATCGGGCTGGAACAGGATTTCGCCTTGAATCCGGTCCTGGCGGCCGACGAGGTTCCGCCCCTGCGGCTCGGCGGGCCGGGCGGCGGCGCGCGGCTCGGCTGGACCGGCTGGCTGACCACGCCGCGGCCGCGCCGTGCCGATGTGAAGGACGCGCTGCTGCGCCCCGCCGCGCCGCAAACCCCACCCCAGCGAATGGACGCCGCATGAACGCCCCCTCCCCCTGGTCGCGCGGCTATCCGGTGGCGGAGCCCTACCCGGCCTCCTGGCACAGCTTCCAGTCGCCGGGGCATATCGCCGCCGCCTGCGCGCTGATGGGCGCGGCCTGGGAGGTGGCGCCCGGCCAGCCGATGCGGATCGCCGAGATCGGCTGCGGCAGCGGCTATACCGCCAATGTGCTGGCCGCCGGCAATCCGGACGCCGAGGTGCTCGGCCTGGACTACAACCCGGCGCATATCGCCGAGGCACGCTCCATGGCCGCCGCCGTCGGCCTCGCCAATGCCCGCTTCGAGGCGACCGATCTGGCGGAGCTGGACGGGGCGGAGCTGGACCGGCTGCCGGAATTCGACCTGGTGACGGTGCATGGCGTCTGGTCCTGGGTCGGCGATCCGGTGCGGGAGGGAATCCTGCGGCTGCTGCGGCGCAAGGTGAAGCCGGGCGGCGTGGTGCTGATGACCTACAACGCCCTGCCCGGGGCTGGCGGCGCGCTGGGCCTGTCGCGGCTGGTGCGCGGCTTCCTGCGCAGTTCGGGCTCCACCGCCGAGGGCATCGAGGCGGCGCGCGCCCAGGTGGAAAAGCTGGTGGCGGCGGAGGCGCCGAACCTGCCCAATTCCACCTGGCGCACTTTGCTGCTGGGCGAGGTGGCGAAGGCGCGGCAGGGCTACATGCTGCATGAATTCATCACCGACCATTGGCGCCCCTGCTTCTTCGCCGATGTGCAGGAGGCAATGGCCAGCGCCCGCTGCGACTATGTCGGCAGCGCCTCGCTGGACGAGAATTTCCCGTCCATGAGCCTGAGCCCGGCGCAGCGCGAAATCTGGGAGGCGGCGCCGGACGAGGCGGCGCGGCAGTTGATCTTCGACATGTGCGTCCCCCGCGCCTTCCGCCGCGATGTCTATGTGCGCGGGCTGCGCCGGGTGAACCGGGAGGCCGCGGTGGCGGCGATTCCGCTGGCCATCGCCACCCATGCCGGCGGCGGCCGCGCCATCCGCACCCAGGCCGGGGAGGCAGCGCTGCCGCCGGCGATCCTGGAGCCGATGCTGGCGGCGCTGCGGCAGGGACCACAGCAGGTGGGCGCGCTGCTCGCCCTGCCCGGCTGTGGCAATGTGACGCCGGCCGAGGCGCTGGCCATGCTGATCGGCAGCGGCAGCGCCCTGCCGCTCTGGCTGCGGCCGGGCGATGCGGGCTGGGACGAGGCGGCGGCGGCGGCGCGGCGGCTGAATGCGGTGGCGGCGCGGCGGCTGGCGGCGCATGGGCTCGGCACCGCCCGGCTGGCGCTGGCCACGCCGGCCCTGGCCGGCGGGCTTGCGGTGAATGCGATGGAACTGGCCGTCGCCGCCCTGGCCGCCGAAACGCCGGAGGCCGAACCGGATGCGCTGATCCGCCGCCTGATACCCCAAGGCCCCCTGCCGCCGGAGGAGGTTCTGGCCGGGGTGCGGGAGGAGGTGGCGGGGCTGCTGCGCGACCGGGGGCCGGTCTGGCGCGCGCTCGGGATCGTGTGAACGACACAGAGCGACATATGCGCGGCAGCGCCGCATGGCAGGATTTCCCCGACTGCCGGAGGAACGCGATGCGCCCCCAAGACCTGATCCGCCCCCTCGCCGTGCTGCTGGCCCTGGCCGCCGGCCCGGCGCTGCCGGGCACCGCGCGGGCGCAGGATGCCGTGCCGGATGTGCAGCGGATGATCGATGGGCTGGACCCCGCCCGGCGCGGCGTGCGCGGCATTCGCGTGCCCTCCACGCCCGGGCCGGCTGAGCCGGATGCCGCGAAGCCACCGGTCACCGGCCGGCCCAATACCGGCATCGCCGTGCCGGATGTGTCCTCCACCACGGCGCCGGAGGGGGCGGCGGCGATTTCGCTGACCGTCACCTTCGACACCGGCTCCGCCACCCTGTCGCCGCGCGCCACGGGGGTGCTGGACAATCTGGGCCAGGCGCTCGGCTCCAGCCGCCTCGCCGGCTACCGCTTCCGGGTGGAAGGCCATACGGATTCGGTGGGCGATGCGGCGATGAACCAGGCGCTGTCGGAACGGCGCGCCGCCGCGGTGCGGGACTTCCTGGTGCAGCGTCATGGCCTCGACCCCGGCCGGATCGAGGTGCTGGGCCTGGGCGAACAGCAATTGCTGGTGGCGACGCCGGATGGGGTGGATGAGCCGCGGAACCGGCGCGTGCAGGTGGTCAATCTCGGCGGTTAGTTTCGGCATCGGCGCATGGGCCGCACCGTTCTATACTGGTCGCCACAACCGAGGAGGCTGAGCCATGTCGATGCAATCCTTCCGCCTTGCAGCCCTGGCCCTGGCCGGCTGGACGATGCTGCCACCGCTGCCCGCCCTGGCACAGACCGACCCGGCGGCGCTGCGGCTGATCGAGCAGTTGCGGCCGCGCGCCGGCGATTCCACCCGTGGCATCCGCCTGCCCGCCCCGGCCGATGCCACGCCGCCGCCCCGGCCGGTGACGTCTGCCAATGTGCCGGCGCCGCAGCGCCCGGTGCCGCCGCCGCGCCCCGTCATCCCGGCCGCAGCACCCGCGACCACCACGGCGCCGGAGGGGGTGGCCGCCGCCTCCATCACCGTGACCTTCCCCAGCGGTTCCGCCACGCTGACACCGCAGGCCGAGGCCCGGCTGGCACCCTTGGGCAGCGCCCTGTCATCCCCCGACCTCGCGCCCTACCGTTTCCGTATCGAGGGTCATACGGATTCGGTCGGCGACGCGGCGATGAACCAGGCCCTGTCCGAACGCCGGGCGGCCGCGGTGCGCGATCATCTGATCCGGCGCTACGGCGTCTCCGCCAGCCGGCTGGAATCGGTGGGCCTGGGCCAGACCCAGCTTCTGGTGCCGACCGGCGACGGGGTGAACGAGCCGCGCAACCGGCGGGTGCAGGTCATCAACCTGGACGGCTGATCCGGGCGGCCGCCCCCGCGGCCTCGCGGAAGCGGCCCCGCCGCCTCGCGGCATCTGCAACGAAATCGGGGGCGGAGAAGCCAGCCCCAGCTTGGATGACGCGCCCGATGCCGGCAGAGGAAGACGCCACGATCCGCCGCAGCCTGGGCATCGTGCCGCGCCCGGCCACGCCGCATGTCGAATGGGGGTCGCCGGCCCCCGCTCCAGCCGTGCAGCGGCGACGCGCCGCCTGGCCGGTGCTGGGCGTTGCCGGCCTGGCGGGGGTTGCCGGGATCGCGGCGGGCTGGTGGTGGGTGCAGCGGGACGGCGCGGCGCCCGCCGTGCCGGCCCCCATCGTGATGATCGCGCCGCCCAGCCCGCCTGATCCGGTGCCGCAGCCCGTGCCCCCGCCAGCGCCCGCCCCCCCCGCCGCCTTCGGCCTGCCCGCCGGGCCGCCCGCGCCGGAGCCGGTGCCCGAGACGCCGCGCCTCGCCGCCTTGCCGCCGCTGATGGAGGAGCCGGCGATCCGCGACCATCGGGCGGACCGCCCCGTGCTGCTGCGCCTCGCCACCAACCCCGCCATCTTCCTGATCGACTATCCGACGATGGAGGCGCAGGGCGCGGCGCTGAACCGGGTGGCGGCGCTGGTCGAGAAGGCCGGGCTGCCGCGCGACCGGGTGCTGAACGAGGCGGAGATGGCGGAGGCCATCGCCCGCGCCGGCGACACGCCGGCCACCTTCTATTTCGGCCACAACTACCGCGGCACCGACCTGGCGCGCTTCTTCCAGCTTGCCGAACGCGACGGGCTGGCGCTGTCCCCGGCCGAGGACTGGCTGCACGCGCAGTTCCGGCTGGCGCGCGGCCTGGTGCCGCCGGGGCAGGAGATCGTGCTGCTGTCCCTCGCCGCGCCGGGTGAGCGGATGGATGCGGCCGGGCGCGCCACCATCCTGCACCACGAGCTCAGCCATGGCCGCTTCGGCACCGATCCGGCCTATGCAGCCCATGTCCGCCGGGTCTGGCACGACCGCTTCACCGAGGCCGAGCGCGCCGCCTTCCGCCATTTTCTGGGGCGGGAGGGCTATGACACCGGGATCGAGGAGTTGGTGATCGACGAGGCCCAGGCCTATCTGCTGCACACCCCCGACCCGCGCTTCTTCACCCCGGCGCATCTCGGCCTGGACGCGGCAGAGGTGGAACGGCTGCGCGGGCTGATGCGGGACGGGATGCCGTAGGCGGGGGCGGCGGAGCCTCTTCTACCGCCGCGCCACCGTCTCCAGCAGCACGGCGCGGGCGCTGACGCGATGGCCCTGGTTGCGGGCCTCCCGCAAGGCGGCGGCCAGGGCCGGCAGATAGTCGTCGATCGGCTCCACCACCGGGCGCGGCTGCGGGAAAAGCGGGCGTTCGGAGGCGAAGACCACGATCATGTCGGTGCCGAAGGGCTCATCCACCTCCCACCCCGTGAAGCCGGGGCGGGGCTCGCCGAGGCGCAGGCTGGCACCGGCGGGCTGCGGCTCGGAGGGGACGAGATGCACGATCTCGTTCGATTTCATCAGGTAGCTGACATAGAGCTGCCCGGCATAGGCCGGCATCCGCACATCCAGCCGCAGCAGGTCACCGCGCTGCAAGGGCATGCTGCCGGCAATGGCGACCAGCGGCGCCTCCTGCGCCCCGGCCGCGACCTGGCGGATGGTGTCGAGCGCGCCGCAATAGGGGCCTTCGAAAGCCTGCAGGTGCAGGGTCGCGGTGCCGGAGGGCACACCCCGATCGGCCAAAGCGCGGCGCACCGCCTCCTCCCCGCCCCGGCGCAGCAGGCCGGTGATGGTCAGGCTGGTGTCGGTGGCGGCGTAGTCCAGCAGGCTGCAGGGCGCGGCGGAGGCCGCGGCGGCGCCGGCGGCGCGCAGATCGGGGCGCGGCGCGGGGGCCGGTGACGGGGCGGGCGCCGGAGGCGGGACCGGGGTTGGCACGGGCGTCGGAATCGGCGCGGGTGCCGGGCTTGGCTCGGGCGCCGGGGCCGGTGCGGGAGTCGGCGCGGGTGCCGGGGTTGGCGCAGGCCCAGGCTCCGGAGTGGGCAAGGGGGTCGAAGAGGGTGCCGGGGCCGGCACGGGCGCCGGAGCTGGGGTTGGCGTCGGGGGCGGCGCCGGAGCAGGCGCCGGTGGCGGGGTCGGCGCAGGCGTGTCGCCGGTCGCGACCTGGGTGGTCGGAACCGGCGTGCCCGCGGGCCAGAACAGGAATCCGGCGGCCCCGGCCGCCAGCAGCGCGACGCCGCCGAGCAGCGCCCATTTCAGCCCACCGCCATCGCGCCGGGGCGGCGGCGCGACGACCGGCGGCGGCGGGGCCGCAGGCCGATGCGTGCCGGTGGCGAGCATGGTCGCATCATCCAGCCCCGGCAGCTTGCCCGCGCCGGCAAAGCCCGTGGCACCGCCGAAGCCCGTGGCCTCCGCCGCCACCCCGGACCCGGCCGCGCGGATCGCCTCGGCGAAGGCGCCGGCACTGGCGAAGCGGTCGTCCGGGCGCTTCGCCAGGGCGCGCGCCACCACCGCGTCGAAGGCGCGGGGCGCGCTGACGGCCAGTTGGCTCGGC
Organism: Falsiroseomonas oleicola; assembly: GCF_019029495.1. Taxonomy (GTDB): domain Bacteria; phylum Pseudomonadota; class Alphaproteobacteria; order Acetobacterales; family Acetobacteraceae; genus Falsiroseomonas; species Falsiroseomonas oleicola. The sequence goes on along the minus strand of NZ_JAERQM010000002.1, from coordinate 445,743 downwards.
GGCGGCGGCTCGGTGGTCAGCACGCGGTGCATCAGCGCGCTGTAGCCGCCATCGAAGGGCTTCTCGCCGGTCAGCAGCTGGTACAGCAGCACCCCGGCGGCCCAGATATCGGCCCGCGCATCCACCGGCTCCCCACGCAACTGTTCCGGCGCCATGTAGCTCGGCGTGCCCATCACCGTGCCGACCTGGGTCATGGTCGAGCTTTCGATCCGGGCGATGCCGAAATCGGCGATCTTCACCTGCGGCCCGCCCGGAGCATCGGCCGTGAGCATGATATTGGCCGGCTTGATGTCCCGGTGCACCACGCCCCGGCCGTGGGAATAGGCCAGGGCGCCCAGGATCTGGTCCATCAGCCGGACGATCTGCGGCACCGGCAGGCGCTCGCCACGGTCCATCACGCCCTTCAGCGTGCCGCCCTCGACCAGCTCCATGACGATCCAGGCGGTATCGGCATTCTCGCCATAGTCGAAGACGCCGACGATATTGGGGTGGGAGAGTCGGCCCGCCGCCTGCGCCTCGCGCCGGAACCGCGCATGCGCCTCCCGCGCCTCCGCATCGTCGCCGGCGGGCAGGCGCACCAGCTTCACCGCGACGCGGCGCTCGATCATCCGGTCGAAGGCGTCGATGACGGTGCCCATGGCGCCGGCGCCGAGCGTGCCGCGCGCTTCGTACTTGCCCGAAATCTCGCTCGGCAGCATGCCCTGGCGCCCTCCTGTCGCCGGCGCCCCCTCAGGCGACGCCGCGACCACCAGTCATAGAGCCGCTTGGGCCGGGCAGGAAGCGGCGCTGTCAGGCGGCTCTGTCAGGCAGGGCGGTCGAGCACCAGGTCACAATGCTCCAGGCCCGGCATCTGCGCCGCCGTCACCGGGGTGAAGCTGCCGTCCTTGCCGATCCGCTGGCAGCGGAAGCCGAGCGCCTCGATCCAGTTGGCCAGCTCCGCCACGTCGCCGCGCGCCTGGAGCATGATGGGCGACCATTCCAGGACGATGCACAGGCGCGGGGAACGGGCCAGCAATTCGGTGGCGCCAAACAGGACCAGGCCTTCCGTCCCCTCCGAATCCATGCGCAGCAGGTCGAGCGCCGGCACCTCCGCCAGGGCATCGTCCAGGCGCATGGCGGGGGTGACGAAGCCGTCGCTGTAATTCGTCGCGGCGACGGCGATGGCCAGATGCGCGCTGCCGGTCTGCTCGGGATCGGCGGCGAAGCGCACCTCCCCGGGCTCGTGCAGGATCGCCACCTCGCGCAGCGTCACCCTTGCGCCGAGATGATTGGCGGCGATGGTGCGGCGCAGCAGCGGCAGCACCTTGGGATAGGGCTCGAAGCTGTGTATATGGCCGGTGGGGCCCACCGCCTCCGCCATCACCAGCGTGTGGAAACCGAGGCTGGCGCCGACCTCCGCCACCTGCATGCCGGGCTTCAGGCGGTTGCGCAGCACGGCTTCCACATGCGGCTCCCACTGGCCGCGCAGGATGATCTCCGGCGTCATGCCGGCATCGTCGCCGGGCAGGTAGATCTTGCGGCCGAAGTGGGTCAGGGCCAAACCCATCCCATTCCCGAGATAATACCATTCGCGCCTTGGCCGAAGCCGGTCGCGCAGCAAGGAAGACAGCTTGTCGAGCATGGAGCCCCGTCCAGAGTCGGACCCAGATCGCATCCGGCGGGACGCGATGCAACCGGCGATGGACGTCACGATTTCATGGCTGGGCTCGGCCGGGGACGGGGTGGCGGAGACGCCGCAGGGCCTCGTCTTCCTGCCCGGCACCCTGCCCGGCGAGCAGGTGCGGGCGCGGCTGGGCGCCCGGCGCGGGGAAGGCGTGGCGGCGGAGGTGGAGGCGATCCTGGCGCCGAGCCCGGACCGCGTGGACCCGCCCTGCCCGCATTTCCTGATCGAATGCGGCGCCTGCGCGCTGCAACATCTGGCCCTGCCCGCCTATGCCGCCTGGAAGCGGGAGAGGCTGGTGGCGGCGCTGGACCGGGCCGGCCAGCCGGATGCGGCGGTGGCGGAGATCGTGCTGGCACCCCCGGGCACGCGTCGCCGCGCCGACCTGGCGGTGAAGCGGCTTCAGGGCGGGGCGGTGGCGCTGGGCTTCCACCAGCGCGGCAGCGCGGCGGTGGCGGATCTGTCCACCTGCCATGTGCTGGACCCGGCGCTGGTGGCGCTGTTCCGCCCGTTGCGGGAATTGCTGCGGCGGATGCCGGCGCTGAAGCGGGAGGGCTCCGCCGTGCTGAACCTGCTGGACAGTGGGCCGGACCTGCTGCTGCGCACCGATGGGCCGCTCGATGCCTCCCAGCGCGCCATGCTGGCGGCCTTCGGCCAGGCGCATGGCCTGCCCCGCATCGCCTGGGCACTGAAGGACGGGCCGGTGGAGAATGCCGCGCAGGCCGGGCCGGTGCGGCTGGACCTTTCGGGCGTCTCCGTCGCGCCCGCCCCCGGCGCCTTCCTCCAGGCCGCCCCGGTGGGGGAGGCGGCGATCATCGCCGCGGTGCTGGCCGGGCTGGCGGCGCAGAAACTGCCGGTGCGGGCGCGCATCGCGGATCTCTATGCCGGCATCGGCACCCTGTCCTTCCCGCTCTCGGCCAAGGGGCGCGTCGCGGCCTATGAGGGCGATGCGGCGGCGGTGGCGACGCTGGATGCCGGGGCGCGCAAGGCCGGCGGCCGGGTGGAGGCGATCCGCCGCGACCTGGCCTATCGTCCCTTGTTGCCGGCGGAGCTGAACGGCTTCGGCGCGGTGGTGCTGGACCCGCCCTATAATGGCGCGGCGGAGCAGGTGGCGCAGATCACCCGCAGCAAGGTGCCGGTGGTGATCTATGTCTCCTGCAACCCGGTGGCGCTGGCGCGCGATGCGGGGGCGCTGGTGAAGGCGGGGTTCAAGGTGACGCAGGCGACGCCGGTGGACCAGTTCCCCTGGTCGCCACATCTGGAATCGGTGGTCAGCTTCCGGCGCTGAGGCTCGCGAAAGATCGTTGCGCGGCGCGGCCTGCAGGCCTTGCAACCGGGGGCCGGCATCCAAACTGACCGCAGGTTGCGAATGCGGGAGGCCTCCACATGAATCGCCGTCACCTGATGCTGGGCGCCGCGGGGGCGCTGGCCGCCCCGGCGCTGATTCGCGCCATGCCGGCTTTGGCCCAGGCGCCTGCGCCGGCGCCGCTGGTCCAGGCGCCGGGCTTCTTCCGGTTCCGGCTCGGCACGAAGACGGTGGTGATGCTGCATGATGGCAGCCGCGCCATCCCGCTGGCGCAGGGTTTCGTTCCGGCGACCCCGCTGGCCGAGGTTCAGCGCGTGTTGGCGGAAAGCTTCCTGCCGACCGACACCTTCCGCATTCCCTTCACCCTGACCTGCCTGGAAACGCCAGCCGGCCTGGTGCTGTTCGACACCGGCAACGGGGCGCAGCCGGCCGGGTCCCCGGTGGGTCTGATGGTGGCCAATATGCGCGCCGCCGGGCTGGACCCCGCCCGCGTCACCACCGTGGTGTTCAGCCACTTCCACGGCGACCATGTGAACGGCCTTCTGAACGCCGATGGCAGCGCCGCCTTCCCGAATGCGGAGATCGTGGTGCCCCAGGCGGAATGGGCCTGGTGGACCGACACGGGCAATGAAAGCCGCAGCCCGCAGGGCCAGCGCGGCACCTTCCCGAATGTGGCGCAGCGTTTTGCCCCCTATCGGGACAAGGTGCGGCAGATCGCCGGGAATGCGGAGGTGATGCCGGGCGTGACCGCCATCGCCGCCCATGGCCATACGCCGGGCCACACCATCTACCGCATCGCCGATGGCCAGGATCAGATGATCTTCCTGGCCGACCTCACCAACCGGCCGGAGCTTTTCGCCCGCCGTCCGGACTTCCGGGTGGCCTTCGATTTCGATGGCGCGGCGGCGGAAGCCACGCGGCGCCGGGTCTTCGACATGGTCTCGACCGACCGCATCCGCGTCAGCGGCTACCACTTCCCCTTCCCCGCCACCGGCTTCATGGCGAAGGAAGGCGAGGGCTACCGCTTCGTCCCCGCCGACTGGGCGGCAGCAGGCTGAGGAGCGCGCACCGATGATCGACCGCCGCACCCTGCTGGCCGCCGGCACCGCCGCCGCCATGTCTCCCGCCTTGCCCGCCTGGGCGCAGGGCGGCGGGGCGACCAATCCGCCCTTCCACCACATCGCGGTGGGATCCCTGCGCGCCACGGTGGTGAATGACGGCGCCGCCACCCGGCCCGACGCCACCCAGGGCTTCGTGGTGAATGCGGAGCCCGCCCAGGTGGCCAGCGCCTTCCGCGCCGCCGGCCAGGCCGGCAATGCGCTGGAGAATCCCTACAACGTCACCCTCGTCCGCACCCCCGCCGGGCTGGTGGCGCTGGATGTCGGCACCGGGGCGACGCCCGCCCTGATGACCAATATGCGCGCCGCCGGCCTCGACCCGGCGGAGGTGGTGCTGATCGCCCACACCCATTTCCACGGCGACCATATCGGCGGCCTGATCTCGTCCGATGGCAGCGCCGCCTTCCCCAATGCGCGGATCATGGTGCCGGAAGGCGAGTGGCGCTTCTGGATGGATGCGGGGGAGGAAAGCCGTGCCACCCCGGCGCGCCGCCCCGGCTTCGCCAATGCCCGGCGCCGCTTCGCGCCCTATCAGGGGAAGATCACGCCCTTCGCCCCGGGCGCGCAGGTGGCGCCGGGCATTTCCGCGGCCGCCAGCCATGGGCATTCCCCGGGGCACGTCTCCTTCCTGGTGGCGGATGGCGGGGCGCAGTTGCTGGTGATCGGCGACGCCATCACCACGCCGTCCCTCTTCATGGCGAATCCCGAATGGTATCCGGTGTTCGACATGGACCCGACCATGGCGGTGGCGACCCGCAGGCGGCTGCTGGACCAGTTGGCGACGGACCGGATTCCGGTGGTCGGCTACCACTTCCCCATGCCTGCGACCGGCCGGGTGGAACGCGCCGGCACGGGCTACCGGCTGATCGCAGGCTGATTGGCCTGCGTTTTCGCCAAGACGAAAACGCCCTCAGTCGCCGGCGCGGCCTCCGGCCGCTTGGCTTCGCGACACCTGTCGCGGCGCCCATTCGGGCGCTCGGCCCGCGATGCGGGCCGCGGGTCTCAGCCCCGCCCCAGCGAGGCCGCCAGCGCGGCCAACGATAGCACCAGGCCCGCGCCAAACACCGCCGCATGGCTGTCCCCCGTCGCGGCGAACAGCGCGGCGAGGGCGAAGGCCACCGCCGCCTGGGCCACCGCATAGCAGGCGGTGGCCCGCACCCAGACCACCCCGGCCTGGGCGCCCGCCACCTCCCGCGCCGCGGCCAGGGTCACCGCCGTGGCGCCGATGCCGGCGAAGCCACCCAGCGGCGCGGCCAGCAGCAAGGCGGGCCACCAGGGCAGCAGCGCCGCCGCCAGCGCGGCCACCTGCACCCCGAGCCAGATCGGCAGCGCCCGCCTTCCGCCGATCCGCCCGGCGATCCGCCCGCCCAGCAGCGTGCCCGCCACCGCCCCCAATCCGAACAGCACCCAGAGCAGGGAGGCCGCCTCGATCGGCAGGCCGCGTCCCCGCGCGGCGAGGTCAGCCAGATAGACCATCGGCGCCACCATACCGGCGCCCGACAGGCCATAGGCCAGCAGCAGCCGCAGCGCCCGGGGCACCGCCTGCGCCACCTCCGTCGCCGGCAAAGCGGGCGGCCTCGGCCAGGCGGGGCGCGCGGCCAGCCACAGCAGCAGCACCGCCACGGCCAGGCCCGCCCAGGTGAAGGACAGCCCGCCCCAGAGCAGCGCCGGCACCAGCAGACCCGCCACCACCACCCCGGCCCCCGCCCCGGCGATCACCACGCCGCTGGCCATGCCGCGCGCTTCCGGCGCCACGCTGGCCTGCACGGCCGGCCCCACCAGCGCCATCAGCAGCCCGCCCGCCACGCCGGCCAGGGCCCGCCAGGCGACCAGCCAGGCCAGCCCCCAGGGCAGGGCGCAGGCGGCGAAGGCGAGCAGCGCCAGCACCATCCCGGCATCCAGCGCCCGCGGCACGCCGAGCCCGCGCGCCAGCCCGCGCCCGCCCAGCACCCCCGCCACATAGCCCGCGAGATTCGCCGCCCCCAGCAGCCCGGCGCCGCCGCCATCCACCCAGCCCGCCCCCACCATGGCCGGAAACAGCGGCACATAGGCGAAGCGCGCCAGACCGATTCCCGCCAGGGTCGCGGCGGCACCGGCCAAGGCAGGGCGCCAGAAGCTCACGCCAGCGCGGCTCCGTTGGCGCGGCGCCTGCGTCGCCCGAAGCGCGCTTCAGCGCGGCGCCTGCGCACCCCGAAGCGCGCGGCGCAGCTTGGCGATTCCGGCGCGGGGATGGCCATCGTCACAAAGCTGACGGCCTTCCGCCAGAAGACGCCGGTCGGCCTCGGCACGCGGGGCCAATTCGGCCATGCGGGCGGCCAGCGCCCGGCAATAGCCGACGCTGTCGGTGGTGACGCGCAGCGGCGCTTTCGGCTGATCGGACTGCGCGGCGGCCGAACCGGCCAGGAGAATCGGAAGCCACAGGGCAAGGAAGGCGCGCATGCCCGCCATGGTGCCGCATCGCGCCACAGCGCGGCGTGGCAACGCCATGAAAACGGTGTCATGCGGCGGTGGACCCCGTGCCCTCCGGCACCGTGCCGAGCGGCAGGCGCAAGGTCACCCGCAGCCCGGGCGGGGTCGCGCCGGGATAGGTATCCTCCAGCACCACCTCCCCGCCATGCAGCGCCACCACGGCGCGGACCAGCGACAGGCCGAGGCCGGAGCCCGGCGTGGTGCGCGCGGCGTCGGTGCGGAAGAAGCGCTCGCCGACCCGGCCGCGATCATCGGGCGAGAGGCCCGGCCCCTCATCCGCCACCGTCACCTCCGCCAGCCCCGCCACCTGTTGCGCCTGGATCAGCACGCGGCCGCCGGCCGGATTGAACTTCAGCGCATTGTCCAGAAGATTGGCCACCGCCTGAAGCAGCAGGTCGCGATCGCCAACCAGGGGCAGCGACTCGGGCAGCTCGGCTGTCAGCGCCTGGTCCAGCGCCTCCGCCGCCGCGCCATACAATTCGGCCGCATCGGCCAGCATCGGCGCCAGGTCGAGCGGGGCGAAGGCGGCGCGGCGGGCGCCGGCCTCCACCTCCGCGATGCGCAGCACCGCCTTGAACACCCGGGCGATATCGTCGAGGTCGGCGATGCCCTGTTCCACCGCCGCCCGCAGCGCTTCCTCATCCGCCGCGGAATCGAGCGATTCCTCCAGCTTGGCGCGGGCGCGGGCGATCGGGGTGCGCAGGTCATGGGCGATGGCGTCCGAAACACCGCGCACGCCCTCCATCAACTGGGCGATGCGGTCCAGCATGGCGTTCATGGTCATGCCGAGCCGGTCGAATTCATCCTGCCGGTCCGACAGCGGCACGCGGCGCGACAGGTCGCCGCCGCCGATCGCGGCGGCCGTGCCATAGACCGGCGCCAGCCGGTCCTCCAGCGCCCGGCGCAGCATCCAGGCGCCGAGCACGGCAATCAGGGCGGAGGAGGCGGCGGCCCAGGCCAGCCCCTCGCTCAGCAGCGCCCGCAGCCGCAGCTTTTCCGCCACGTCGCGGCCGACCAGCAGGCGATGGCCATCGCCGAGTTCCACGCGCAGCAGCCGCGCCTCGCTCTCGGCGCCGTCCCGCAGCAGCGGCATGCGGATCCAGGGCTGGTCGGCATTGGCCTCCGCCGGCCAGGTGTCGAGGTTGCCGGCCAGGATCTGCCTCTCCGGCCCCAGCAGCAGGTACAGCGCCTCATTCTGCACATCGAGGGCGAGGCGATCGATGATGGCCGGGACCAGCGCCATCAGCCCGGCATCGGCCCGGCGCTCCATGAGCGCCGTGGCATCGGCGCGGATCGCGGCATCGGTCTGCCGGTCCAGCGCGCCGGCGGTGTTCCACCACAACACCATGGCGGCGGCCGTGGCGGAAGCGGCGAACAGCGCGGTGAACAGCAGCGCGAAGCGGCCGGAGGCGCTGCGCAGCAGGCCGATCAGCGGCAGTTGCGCCAGGCTGGCCGTAACCGGCGGAAGCGCGGGCGCGCCCCGCCTCACGCCTCCAGCCTGCTCATTGGGCGCGGATCATGTAGCCGGCATTGCGCACGGTCTGGATCAGCGGCTTGTCGAAGCCCTTGTCCAGCTTGTGCCGCAGCCGGCTGACATGCACGTCGATGACATTGGTCTGCGGGTCGAAATGGTAGTCCCAGACCTTCTCCAGCAGCATGGTGCGGGTGACCACCTGGCCGGCATGGCGCATCAGATGCTCCAGCAGGCGGAATTCGCGCGGCTGCACGTCGATCTTGCGCCCGCCACGCGTCACGGTGCGGGACAACAGGTCGAGCTCCAGGTCGGCCACCTTCAGCCGCGTGGTCGGCACCTCGGCCGAGGGGCGGCGGCCCAGCGCCTCCACCCGCGCCAGCAGCTCGGCGAAGGCGAAGGGTTTTGTCAGGTAATCATCGCCGCCTGCCTTGAGGCCCTTCACCCGTTCATCGACGGCCGTGAGCGCGGAGAGGAACAGGACAGGGCTGCGATTGCCCTGGCCGCGCAGGGTCTCCACCAGCCGCACCCCGTCGACACCGCCGGGCAGCATGCGGTCCAGCACCAGCACGTCGAAACCCTCCGACGCCGCCAGGAACAGGCCGTCGCGGCCATTCGCGGCGTGCTCGACCGTATGCCCGGCCTCCTGAAGCCCCTTCTTCACGAAGCGGGCGACTTCGGCGTCGTCCTCGACCAGCAGGATCCGCATGGGTGTTCCAGTGAAATGCGCAGGGTGCCAGGATAGGGCCGGAAGCGGCGCCGCGTCACCTGTGCCGGGAACGCAGCCGCCATGCCGGGATGGCGAAGGGGCCTGGCCGGCTCAGCCCTGCGATGGCGGCGGCCGGCGGCCGACCTGCACCGGCAGGTCCATCGGCCGGCCATTGCGCAGCACGGAAAGACGCACCGTCTGCCCCGGCGCCACCGCCGCGATGCCGCGCACCAGGGCGCGGCTGGTATCCACCCGGTCGCCATTGATGGCGATCACCTGGTCGCCCTGGCGTATCCCCGCGCGGGCGGCCGGGCTGCCGCGCTCCACCCCCGCCACCAGCACGCCGGCGCCGGCCCGCGCCGCGCCGGGCTCCCCGGCATCCTGCACCGAAACGCCCAGCCAGCCGCGCTCCACCCGCCCGGTGGCGCGCAACTGGTCGATCACCCCCCGCGCGAGGTCGGAGGGCACCGCGAAGCCGATGCCGGCGGAGGCGCCGGAGGGCGAGTAGATGGCCGTGTTGATGCCGATCACCTCGCCGGCCGTGTTGAACAGCGGCCCGCCGGAATTGCCCGGGTTGATCGGCGCATCGGTCTGGATGAAGTCGTCGAAGGGTCCGGCGCCGATCTCCCGCCCCCGGGCGGACACAATACCGGAGGTGATGGACCCGCCGAGGCCGAAGGGATTGCCCGCCGCCAGCACCCAGTTGCCGACCCGCAGCGCCGCCGAACTGCCCCAGGCCACCGCGGGCAGCGCCGCGCGCGCCTCGATCCGCAGCAGGGCGAGGTCGGTCAGCTCATCCATCCCGACGAGCTGGGCGGTGTAGTCCTGGCCGTTCTGGAAGGTGATCTGCACCCGGCTGGCATTGCCGATGACATGGTTGTTGGTGACCACCAGGCCGGAGGGATCGATGACGAAGCCCGACCCGGCCCCCATCACCTGCGGACCCCGGCCACGCTGCCGGTCGCGGAAATAGCGCTCGAAAGGCGTGCCGCGCAGTTCCGCCGGGATTTCGGTGCGCGCCTCGGAGGTGACGGAGATGCTGACCACCGCCGGCAGCACCCGCTCCGCCAGGTCGGCGAAGTCCGGCAGGGCCAGCAGCGCGCCGCGCTGCGCCTGGGCGGGCGGCGCGGCGCAGCCGACCACGGGCAGCAGGGCGAGGCCGGCGAAGGCGCGGCGGGACAGGCCCTGTCGGGACAATGCTTGGGACATGCGGACTCCGGGGCGAAAGGGCACGGGGCAGATGGGGATATGGGTTTGCATCAAGCGGGCGCCATGACTGCCAAACGGTCAAGATGCGCGCGGCGGCGGCGGTTGCGCGGCCCAGGGCTCCTCCGGCCAGGGATGGCGGGGATAGCGGCCGCGCATGTCGCGCCGCACATCGGCCCAGGCGCCGCGCCAGAAGCCGGCGAGGTCCCCGGTGATCGCCACCGGCCGCCCGGCCGGCGACAGCAGCGCCACCTGAAGCGGCACCTGGCCCTGGGCCAGCGGCGGCAGGCGTTCCAGGCCGAACAGATGCTGGGCGCGGGCCTCCAGCGTCGGCACGTCCCGGTCATAGTCGATCGCGGCGGAACGCCCGGCGGGCAGGTCGAGTCGCGCCGGCAGCGCCGCATCCAGCCGCCGCTGCTGGTCCCAGGGCAGCAGGCCGCGCAGCACCGCGACCATGTCGAGCGCCTTGGCCTCCGCCAGTTTGGTCCGCCCATGCAGATGCGGCGCCAGCCAGTCGGCGGCGGTCGCGGCCAGGGCCTCGTCCGACAGGTCGGGCCAGGCCTCCCCCTCTGCCCGCCGCATCCAGCCGATGCGGGCGCGGGTCTGCTTCGCGGCATTGGACCAGTCGAGGTCGCGCAGGCCGCGCTCCGCGATGCCCTGGGCCAGGGCGGCGGCGATGGTGGCGGGGTCGGCGCTGGGCAGCGCGTGATCCTCCAGCACCAGAGGGCCGAACATCAGCCGGCGGCGGGCCAGCACGGCGCCGGCGCGGGCGTCGAAGGCCGCGCCCTCCACCCAGCGCAGCCGTTCCGGGAAGCGCGCCTCCAGCGCGGCGCGGTCCAGCGGCGCGGCCATGCGGATGCGCGCCTCCGTCCCCAGCAATTCCAGGTCCGCCACGGCCAGCAGCGGCGCGCGGGACAGAGGGTCGGTGGCGCCGAGCCGGGCGCCCTGGCCGGAGGCGAGGCGGAAGGCGCCATCCATGCCGCCGCGCTTGGCCGCGATGCGATCCGGAAACCCCGCCGCCAGCAGCGGCCCGGCCTCGCCCCCCGGCAGCGCCGTGCCATGCAGCCGCAGCCGGCGGCGATGCAGCGCCCCGGCGCGGCGGATGCGCTGGACCGTCGCGCGATCCGCATCCGCATGGTCGCCGCCATGCAGCAGTTCCAGCCGCAGGTTGATATTGGCCGGCTGGTCGCGGCCGCGCAGCGGGTCCCGTTCCTCCAGCAGCGCGGCGAGGTCGGCGGCCAGCGCCTTCTCCCCCTCATCCACCGCCGCCAGCAGCATGCGCGCCAGGCGCGGATGCGTGCCCATGCGCGCCATGCCCCGCCCCATGGCGGTGATGCGCCCTTCCCCGTCCAGCGCATCCAGATCCCGCAGCAGCGCCCGCGCCGCCGCCAGGGCGCCCGCCGGTGGCGGGTCGAGGAAGGCGAGATCGGCCGGCGCCGCGCCCCAGGCGGCACAGTCCAAAGCGAGGCCGGACAGCTCCGCCTCCAGGATCTCGGGCCGGTCCTGCACCGCCATGCCGCGATGCGCCGCCTCCGTCCACAGGCGTATCGCCACCCCCGGCGCGGTGCGGCCGGCGCGGCCGGCGCGCTGTTCCGCCGCCGCCCGGCTGATCCGCACCGTCGCCAGCCGCGCCAGGCCCGAAGCCGGGTCCAGCCGCGGCGTGCGGCGGAATCCGCCATCCACCACGATCCGCACCCCCGGCACCGTCAGCGAGGTTTCGGCGATGGAGGTCGCCAGCACCACCTTTCGCCGGTCGGAGGGATTCAGCGCGCGGTCCTGCTCGGCCGGCGGCATTTCGCCGTGCAGCGGCAGCACCTCCGCCTCGATCCCCGAAAGCCGCTCCGCCGTGCGGCGGATTTCGCCCCAGCCGGGCAGGAAGGCGAGCACATCGCCCGGATGCGCCCGCAGCGCGTCGCGGATCGCGCTCGCCATCGCCTCCGGCAATTCACGCGATTCCTTAATGTCCCGCAGCCTATGCTCAACTTTGACCGGATAGGCACGGCCGAGGGATTCGATGACCGGGCAATCGCCCAGCAAGCCGACAAAGCGCGCGACATCGAGGGTGGCGGACATCGCCAGCAGCCGCAGTTCCGGCCGCAGCGCCCTTTGCAGGTCGAGGCAGAAGGCCAGCGCCAGGTCGGTGTCGAGGTTGCGCTCATGCGCCTCGTCGAACAGCACCGCGGCCACGCCCTCCAGCCCCGGATCGGATTGCAGCCGGCGCACCAGCAGCCCCTCCGTCACCACCTCCACCCGCGTGCGGTCGGAGACCATGCGGTCGAGCCGGGTGGAAAGGCCGATGGTGCCGCCCGGCGCACCCTCCCCGATCAGCTCCGCCATCCGCCGCGCCGCCGCGCGCGCAGCGACCCGCCGCGGTTCCAGCACCAGGATCTTCCCACCCTGCGCCCAGGGCTCCGCCATCAGGGCCAGCGGCGCCAGCGTGGTCTTGCCGGCGCCCGGCGGCGCCACCAGGACGGCATTGGCGCCGACGCGCAACGCCGCCGTCAGGCGGGGCAGGGCTTCGGAAACGGGCAGTTCAGGCAGGTCGGGCAGGGTCATGGCCGCGCCTGCCTACGCCGCCGTGAAACAGATGTCACATCGCATGTCACACTGATCTCACGCGGCGAAACACCCTAAGGTTCTGCATCACAAGCGCGACATCGCGCGGCAAGGTCAGGCGCGCAAAAGGACGCCACCACGACGCCCCAGGCTCTGCCCCGGGGCATGGCTTCCGAGGACATCATCATGCGCCCCGCTCTGATCGCCGCCAGCCTCGCCTTCCTGTCCCTGCCCGGCCTCGCCATGGCGCAGCAGCGGCTGCACCCGGAGGCCGCCGCCATGTGCCGCGCGAGCTGCAATGCGGAGGGCAACGCCCAGCTCGGCGCCAACCGCGCCCGCACCGCCCAGGCCTGCACCATCCGCTGCGACGCGTCGATGGCCTACCTCGCCAGCCAGTCCCATCGCGGCAGCGCGGAAGCCACCGGCCGCGGCCGCACCCCCGGCAGCGCCCAACCGGCCCGCACCACATCGGCGCCGCGCAACGCCACGCCGCCGGCCGCCCAGCGCGTGTCGCATCGCGCGGCCGCCCCGGCGCCGCGCCCCGTGGTCCAGCCCGCCGCCCCGGCCGCCATCCCGATCGCCGTCCCCGCCGGCGCGCGCCCCAGCGTCAGCCACGGCGTGATCTACGGCGCCCGCACCCCCTCCGCCGGCTTCGGCCTGGTGGTGGGGGAGCGGGACCGGATGGCCGCGCACCGCCTGGCCGAACGCGCCTGCACCGCCAGCGGCCCCGGCTGCCGGCCGCTGGCCGAATTCACCGAGGCCTGCGGCGCCGCGGCGCATGGCGTGAAGCGCAGCCAATGGGCGCTGTTCATGACCTCCGACCCCAATTCCTACGTCGTCACCTCGCTCTCCGCCGGCAGCGGGCCGACGCAGCAGCGCGCCGAGCAGCAGGCCATCGCCGAATGCCGGTCCCGCGACCCGATGGCCGTCTGCCGCATCACCGCCGCCGCCTGCCGCGGCTGAGGTTGCCGGCGGCGTCCTTGCGCCATAGCGTCAGCACAACCTGCAAAGGACCTGACATTATGAAGCTGCCGAGCCACAGCCGCTACGCGCCCAGCGCCATCCCCACGCGCCCCACCTACACCTGGCCGAACGGCGCCAAGCTCGCCGTCATCGTCTGCAACAACATCGAACACTTCGCCTTCCGCGCCGGCATGGGCAGCGACAGCGCCCAGGTCAACGCCCCGCAATCCGCGCGCAACTACGCCTGGCGCGACTACGGCAACCGCGTCGGGTTGTGGAACATGCTGGACATGCTGGACGAGCTGGAAATCCCCTCCGCCCACAACGTCAACAGCGCCGCCCTCGACTACATGCCCGAAATCGCGCCCGCCCTTCTGAAACGCGGCGACGAATTCATCGGCCACGGCCGCAGCAACGCCGAACGCCAGGACACCCTCTGGGAAGACGACGAACGCCGTCTGATCGTCGAAACCCGCGACGCCATCACCCGCCACGCCGGCGCGCCACCCACCGGCTGGCTCGGCCCCTACCTCGCGCAAAGCAACGTCACCCTCGACCTGCTGCGCGAAGAAGGCTTCCGCTACATGATGGACCTGCCCGCCGACGACCAACCCTTCTGGATGGCCACCCGCGCCGGCCCCATCCTCTCCGTCCCCTACTCCATCGAGCTGAACGACAGCCCCGCCATGGTCTTCCGCCAACACAGCGGACGCGAATTCGCCGACATGATCACCGACCAGTTCGACGAAATGCTCGAACAATCCAAAAAACGCCCCCTGGTCTGCAGCATCGTCCTGCACACCTTCGTCGTCGGCCAACCCTTCCGCCTGCGCCCCCTGCGCAACGCCCTGCGCCACATCCTGACCCACCGCGACGACATCTGGCTGACCCGCCCCGGCGACCTCGCCACCTACGCGACCAACCTGCCCCAAGGCACGATACCCGGGTCGGAAATGCTGGGAGAGGCACGCTGAGCGATTTGCAGGGGGACGCTGTCCCCCTGCACCCCCTGCCAAGGGTCAGTGGACCCTTGGAACCCTTTGATTCATGAACAGAAATGGAGAGGGGCCAGAGGTACCGCGTGTCCGGCGGTCCTGCTGGCCCCTCTCCATTTCTGTTCAAGGTCCTGAGGTCCAGGAGGCCACTGCCTCCTGGCGGGGAGGGTGCGGGAGGGGCAGAGCCCCTCCTGCAAAGCCACCCAGCGCCGCCACTCCAGGATCACCCGATCCGGATATTCGCGTCCCGGATCAGGGTGCCGAGGCGGGTGGATTCGCGGGCCAGGTGTTGGGTGAAGGCTTCGGGGGTGCTGCCGACGGGTTCGGTGCTGAGGTCGCGCAGGCGGGTTTGCACGTCGGGGTTCGCCAAAGCGTGGGTCAGGGCGGCGTGGGTTCGGGTCAGGGTTGCTGTGGCGGTCCCGGCGGGGGCGAAGATGGCGCACCAGTCGTTGAGTTCGAAGCCGGGGATGCCGGATTCGGCGATGGTGGCGGTGTTTGGGTAGGCGCGCAGGCGGGTGGTGGTGGCGGCGGCCAGCAGGCGCGCGCGGTTGCCGGAGAGGATGGGCAAGGCGGTGGAGGTGGTCATGAAGGCCGCGTCGATGACGCCGGCCGAGAGGTCGCGCGCGGCGTCGGCGCCGCCGCGATAGGGCACGTGGACCAGGCGGATATCGGCCTGGCGTTGCAGCATTTCGCCGATCAGGTGTTGGGCGGTGGCGTTGCCGGGGGTGCCGTAGCTGATGGTGGCGGGGCGGGCACGCGCCAGGGCCAGGAATTCGGCGAAGGACTGGGCGGGGAAGTCGTTCTTCACCGCCAGGATCTGCGGCCAGATCACCACCTGGCTGACCGGGGCGAAGGCGGTGGCGTAGTCGAAGGGCAGGCCCTGGAACAGGAAGGGGTTGGTCGCGTGGGTCAGCGTGGCGAAGAGCAGGGATGTGCCATCGGGCGCGGATTGCGCGACCTGTGCGGCGGCGATGGTGCCGCTGGCGCCGCTGCGGTTTTCCACGACGACGGTCTGGCCGAGATGTTCGCCCATGCGGGCGCTGACCAGCCGGGCGATGGTATCCGCCGCCCCGCCGGGGGCGAAGCCCACCAGCAGGCGGACCGGCCGCGCCTGGGCAAGTGCCGGCGCGGCGAGGAAGGGCAGCGCCAGGGTGGCGCGGCGTGTGAGGGTCATGGTGCGGCCCTCAGCCCAGGGTGATCTTGGCGGTGGTGATCAGCTCCCGCCACATCGCGTGCTCGGTGCGCAGGATCTCGGCGGCCTCGGCGGGCGAGGTGTGGCGGACTTGCGCGCCGGCGCGCAGGAAGGCGGCCGCGGTCTCGGGCTTGGCGAGTGCCGCCTGGATGGCGCGGTGCATGGTGGCGATGGTGGCGTCCGGTGTCGCGCTGGGCACGAAGACGCCGAGCCAGAGGTCGATGACGAAGTTCGGCAGGCCGGCTTCCACGGCGGTGGGCAGGTCGGGCAGCGCGGGTGGGCGGGCGGCGCCGGTGGTGGCCAGGCCGCGCATGCGCCCATCCAGCACCAGGCCACGCGCGCCGGCGATGCTGCTGAAGGCGAAGTGGACCTTGCCGGACATGATATCGGCGAAGGAGGTGGCGATGCCGCGATAGGGGATATGCGTCGCCTCGATGCCCGTGCGCTGGTTCAGCATCTCGCCCGCCAGATGCGGCGTGGTGCCGACGCCGGCGGAGGCGTAGCTGAGCTCACCACGATGCGCGCGGCCGTATTCCACGAGTTCCATCAGTGTGGTCACCGGCAGGGTCGGCGAGACGACGCAGACCAGCGGGGAGGAGCTGAAGATGGAGACGGGCTTGAGGTCGCGGAAGACGTCGTAGGGCACGCTGGCCTGCAGCGAGGGGTTGATGATGATGGCCGGGTCCATCACCAGCGCGGTGGTGCCATCCGGCGTGGCTTTCGCGACGTGGTCGGAGCCGATCATGCCGCCGGCGCCCGGGCGGTTGTCGGCGACCACGGGCACGCCCATGGCATCCGTCATGCCCTGCGCCAGCACGCGGCCCAGCGTGTCCACCACGCCGCCGGGCGCGTAGGGCAGTACGATGCGCAGCGGTCGTCCCTGCGCCTGGGCGCTGCGGCCACCGGCGAAGGCCAGCGCGGCGGCGCCGGACAGGAATGCGGCACGTGTGATGTTCGGTGCGGTCATGTTGAAGCCCCCAGACGATGGTTCAGATGCCGTCAGACTTTGGCGAGGTCGATGACCGATGCGGGAAACAGGTCCTCCACCGACAGGTGTCGCCGGGTCAGTCCCTGTTCCGCCGCGTAGCGTGCCATCGCCTGGATCACCCGCGTGTTCTTGTGCACGCCGTAGGCCCAGAAATCCTCTCCCATCAACGCGCGGGTGCGCGCCAATTCTTCCACGGCCCAGGGCAGCGTGGTGAACAGATGGCCGATCTTCGCGAGGTCCGTGTAGCAGAGCTGCTTCGCGCGTTCGAAGGCCATGAAGACATTGACCGGCAGCCAGGGGAATTGCTCGACCAGGCTGCGACGGATGCCGACCAGATGCATGATCGGGAAGATGCCGGTGCGGCGGAAATAGTCTTCCTCGGCCGCGCGATAATCGGGGAACAGCCGCACGACGTTCGGGTTGCGGCCGAAGCAGGAGGGGGCGCGGGCGGTCAGCAGCGCGTCGATGCGACCTTCGTCGAGCAGGGCGGAGAGGGTTTCCTCGGCGCCAATCGCCTGCAACTCGACATCGGTCGGCAGGTTCAACGCGACCACCTGGCCGCGACCCGACTCTTCCAAACCGCCGCTGCGCCAACGCATCTCGGCAGGCGCGACGCCATATTCGTCCTGGAGGATGCCGCGCAACCAGAGCGCCGCGGTCATCTGGTATTCGGGCACGCCGACGATGCGGCCGCGCAGATCCTCCGGCCGCGCGATGCCACGATCGGCGCGGATGTAGATGGCGGAATGACGAAACAGTCGGGAGGGGAAGACCGGGATCGGCACATAGGCGCAACGGCCCTCGGCGATCTGCACCATGGTGCTCGACATCGAGAGTTCGGAGATGTCGAATTCCTGGTGGCGGAAGGCGCGGTGGAAGGCTTCTTCCGGCGACATCGCCACGGGGATGATGTCGCAGCCCTCGATGCTCACCCGCCCGTCGAACAGTGCCCGGGTGCGATCATAGGCGGGGCAGGACAGGCTGAGGGTGAGGCGCTTCATGCTCAGCGCCCCGTCGCGCGGCGCAGCCAGGCGAGGAAGGCGCGCCAGAGCAGGCCGAAGCCACCGATGGGGGCGGCGGGTGGTGGTGGCGGCGGGGGTGGTGCATCCGCGGCGGCGGGTGCCGGGCTGCGGCGGGCGATATCGGCGCGCAGGGCCTCGGCGAATTGCCGGATGATCTGCGAGGCGACTTCCTGGATCATGCCGGCGCCACGGCCATATTGCGCGACGGAGCCGGAGAGGTTCAGGTCAGTGGCGATGTCCACGCGCGTGCCGGTTTCGATGGGCGACAGTGCGAAAGTGGCAACCGCATTGGCACCGCCGCGGCCCTTCGCATCCGTGCCCTGTGCCTTCACCGTCGCGCTGCGCGCGGCCTCGTCGATGGTCTCGAAACGCGCGGTGCCGGCGAAGGTCAGCGCGACCGGGCCGAGCTTGACGGAGACGCGGCCCTTGAAGCTGCGCTCGTCGATCACCTCCGTCAGTTCGGCACCGGGCACGCAGGGCGCGATGCGCTGCACATCCAGCAGCAGCGCCCAGGCCTCATCCGGTGGCAGCGGCACTTCGAAGTGATTGGTGAATTTCATCGCACCGCCTCCGGCGAAATCTGCGCGACCAGATGCTGCGGCATCACCGGGACGCGCGTGATGTGGACGTTGAAGGGCGACAGCGCATCCTCGATGGCGGAGGCGATGGCCGCCGCCACGGGAATGACGCCGGATTCGCCGACACCCTTGATGCCCAGAGGGTTCAACGGCGTGGGGCTTTCGATATGCCCGATGGAGATCTCCGCCGGCATCTCGGTGGAGGTCACCAGCAGATATTCCGCCAGGGTGGTGGTGACGGGCTGCGCCTGCTCGTCATAGCCCATCCATTCATACAGCGCATTGCCGATGCCATGCGCGATGCCGCCGAGCACCTGGCCATCGACGATGCGCGGATGCAAGGCACGGCCGCAATCATGCACGAAGCTGATGCGGCGGAGGGTGACGGCGCCGGTGGCCTCATCCACCTCCACCTCCGCCACGCAACTGCCATTGGCGTAGCTCATCGGGTCGATGACCACTTCCTCCGAGGCCGCGAGGCCCGGGCCGGCACCGCCCGGAATGCTGAAGCCCGGCAGGCCGGCGGCGGCGCGCGCAACTTCCGCCAAGGTCACGCGCATGGCGGGCACGCCCTTCACCTGCACGGCGCGGCCTTCGATCTCCAGATCGGCCTCCGCGGCTTCCAGCAGCGTCGCCGCCACGCGCAGCACGCGTTCCCGCACCTTCAGCGCCGCGACATGGGCGGAGGTGCCGGCCAGCACCGCCTGCCGGCTGTTGAAGCCACCAAGGCCGAGTGGTGCGGCGGCGGTGTCGCCGGCCACCACCTCGATATTCGCCATGTCGAAGCCGAGTTGTTCGGCGACGATCTGCGCCAGCATGGTGTGCGTGGACTGCCCCATCGCTGCCGCACCCGTGGCGACGAAGATGCGGCCGGAGGCCTCGATGCGGACCGAGACATGTTCGTAGGGCCCGCGCCCCGTGCCCTCGACATAATTCGCGAGACCGATGCCGAGATAACGCCCCTGCGCCCGCGCCGCCGCCTGACGTGCCGCGAAGCCATCCCATTCCGCGCGATCCAGTGCCGCCTGCAGGCAGCGCGGATAGTCGCCGCTGTCGAGCACAACCTGCATCCCGCCGCGGGTACGCAGCGGCGTCGCATAGGGCATGGCATCGCCGGGCACGAGATTGCGGCGGCGAATCTCCGCGCGATCCAGCCCCAGCTTGCGCGCCGCCGCGTCCAGCAAGCGCTCCATCGCGAAGACGCCCTGCGGCTGCCCCGCGCCGCGCACCGGCGTGACCGGCACCTTGTTGGTGACGGCGGATCGGCAACGCATGGCATAGGCCGGCACGACATAGGCCAGCGGCATGGCGGAGACGGCGCCGTAGGCGACGTTGATGCCGCGTGCGGTATAGGCGCCGTGGTCGTGAATCACCTCGCCGCGCACTCCGAGGATGCGGCCCGTATCGTCGAAGGCGATCTCCACATCCCAGCGCTGGTCGCGTTCCTGCGTGGTGGCGACGAAATGTTCGCGCCGGTCCTCGATCCATTTGACGGGGCACTTCAGCAGCCGCGCGGCGACGGCCACCGCCGCATCCTCCGGATAGAAGACCAGTTTTGGGCCAAAGCCGCCGCCGACATCGGGGGTCGCGACGCGGATACGGTCTTCCGCCAGGCCGAGCATGTCGCAGAGCATGCGGCGCGCGACATGGGGCGTCTGGGTGGAAGACCACAGCGTCAGCCGGTCCTCCACCGCATCGGGAATCGCAACGCAACCGCGACATTCCATGGAATGGCTGCCACCGCGATGCTGATCCAGGCTTTCGCGCAGCACATGCGGCGCGGCGGCGAAGGCGGCGTCGACATCGCCATAGGCCAGGGTGAATTCAGCGAGCAGATTGTGCGGCGCCGTGCGATGCGCGCGCGGCGCATCGGGCTCCAGCGCCGCCACCGCATCGGCTACCGGATCGAGCAGGTCATACTCCACCTCGATCAACGCGGCGGCGTCCTCGGCGATGGCGCGATCCGTCGCGACGACAATGGCCACGGGCTCGCCGACATGCACCACCTCATCCATCGCGAGGATCGGGCGGTCCAGCGTCTGGCGGTAGGCGGGGCTCGGCAGGGCCACGCGCAGGCGCGGCTCCGCCAGCAGCGGGGCGATATCCGCATAGCTCAGCACGGCATGAACACCGGGCATGGCGCGGGCCGCGCTGCAATCGACGGACAGGATTGCAGCATGGGCATGCGGGCTGCGCAGGAATGCGACGTGCAGCAGGCCGGGCGGCGCGATGTCATCGACGAAGCGGCCCCGCCCACGCAGAAGCGCGGGATCCTCGATGCGCTTCACGTCACGGCCGACGATCCGCGTCATGCCGCCTCCCCCCGCATCACGGCGGCGGCTTCCAGTGTCGCAGCGACGATCGTCTCATAGCCCGTGCAGCGGCAGAGGTTGCCGGAGATGGCGACGCGAACCTCCGCCGCACTCGGCGAAGGGTTCTCGGCCAGCAGCTCCACCAGCGTGGTCAGCATGCCCGGCGTGCAGAAGCCGCATTGCAGCGCGTGGTTGTTGGCAAAAGCCTGCTGCAAGGGATGGAGCATCGCTGCGTCCGGCGCCAACCCTTCCACGGTGGTGATGGCCAGATTTTCGGCCTGCACCGCCAGCATCAGGCAGGCGCGGGCGGAACGGCCATCGACCAACACGGTGCAGGCACCGCAGACGCCATGCTCGCAGCCCAGATGCGTGCCGGTCAGCCCGCAATCCTGGCGCAGCGCATCGGCCAGGCTGCGGCGCACCGGCACGGTGATGTCGTGGCGCTGGCCGTTGACCGCCAGCGTGATCCGCCGCTCGCTCATGCCATGCGCTCCCGGGCGATGCCCAGCGCGCGGCCGAGCAGCACGCCGGCCAGGTGGCGGCGATACCAGCCGGGCACCAGCGCATCCTCCATCGGATCGAGCGATGCTGTGGTGGCCAGGGCGCGGGCGATGGCGTCGTCCTCCACCGCCGTGCCGCGCAGCAGCGCCTCCGCCTCCGCGAGCCGCAGTGGCGCCGGGCCGACACCGCCGAGCGCGACGGAGGCGCGCGCCACGCGCCCATCCGGCCCGGGGTCCAGCAGCACCGCCACGGCGACGATGGCGAAGTCGCCGTGCCGACGTGCGAATTCCAGGAAGGCATGCCCCTGCCCCTTCGGCGCCGCCGGCACATGCAGACCGACCAGCAACTCGTCAGGCCCCACCGCGGGAGTCATGTAGCCCAGCGGAAATTCGGCGAAGGGAATCTCCCTTTCGCCGCCCGGCCCGGCGATCCGCACGACCGCATCCACCGCCGCGCAGACCAGCGGCAGTTCCGCCGCCGGGTCCATGTGGCAGAGCGATCCGCCGATGGTGCCGCGATTGCGCGTCTGCCTATGGCCGACCTGCGCCAGCGCCTCCACCATCAGCGGGCAGGCCTGGGCGACGCGCGCATCACGTTCGATGTCGCGCTGCCGCGTCATCGCGCCGATCTCCAGCGCGCCATCGGGCAGCACGCGAATGCCCGATAGCTCGGCGATGCGGTTGAGATCGACCACATGGTCCGGCTGTACGAAGCGCATGTTCAGCATCGGCATCAGCGACTGCCCGCCGGCCAGCGGCCGCGCATTCTCCAGCCGACAGAGCAGGGCGATCGCCTCCGCCAGCGTCGTCGGATCGTGATATTCGAAGGCCGGCGCCTTCATGCCGCACCCTCCGCCAGGAAGCGCAGCACGTCGCGCGGCATGATCGGAAGCTGCGTGACCTGGCCGCGACCACCCAGCGCATCATCGACGGCGGAGGCGATGGCGGCGCCGACGGCGTTGGTGCCACCCTCCCCCGCGCCCTTCACGCCGATCGGGTTCAGCGGGCTCGGCGCATCCTCCGTCACCAGGATGTCCAGCGGCGGCATCTCCGCGATGGTCGGCATCAGGTAATCCGCGAAGGTGGTGGAGAGCGGCTGGCCGCGTTCGTCGTAGCGGAATTCCTCATAGAGCGCGCCGCCGAGACCCTGCGCAAAGCCGCCGGCGATCTGGCCTTCGACCAGCATCGGATTCACCGCGCGGCCGACATCATAACCCACCAGGTAATGCTCCACCTTCACCTGCCCGGTACCACGATCCAGCGCCACCTGCGCCAGATGCACGCCATAGGGATAGGCCATGTGATCGCTGTGGAACCAACTCTCCACCGTCAGCCCCGGCGTCGCACGGTCGCGCGACAGCTTTGTTCCTGGCGCCAGGGCGCGCGCGACTTCGCCCAGCGTGACGGAGGCACCCTCCGGCGTATCAACACGGCGCACCACGCCATCGACAATCTCCAGCGCATCTTCCGGCGTCTGCAACAACGCCGCCGCCGTCTGCTTCGCCAGCGCCGCCAACGCCAGCCCCGCCTGATGCGTCGCGGAGCCGGACATGACGGTGACGCGGGAGGCATGGGCGCCGCTGCCGAACTCGATGCGATCCGTGCGACCGCGCACCACGCGCACACGCCGGTAATCCACACCGAGCGCCGCCGCCGCGATCTGCGCCAGCGCCGTCTCCACCCCCTGCCCGACCGAAGCCGCGCCCGTCACCAGCTCCACCGCACCGGTCGCATCCACCGTCATGCGCACGCCGTCCGAAGGACCGAGCCCGCTTTTCTCCACGAATACGCCCAGCCCGAGCCCGACGGACTCGCCAGCCGCGCGCCGCCGCGCCACATCGGCCACCCGCGCATCCCATCCGAAACGTGCCAGCGCCTTGTCCAGCAGCAGCGCATAGTCGCCGGAATCCAGCACCACATCCGTGCCCAGCGCATCCAGTGGCCGCGCATAGGGCATCTCCGACACATCGACAAAATTGCGTCGCCGCACCTCAACACGGTCCAAGCCGCAGCGTGCAGCGATGGCATCCATCAGCCGTTCCCGCACAAAGCTGCCTTCGAAGCGGCCGGGGGAACGGTAGGTCGCCGCGGGCGTCTTGTTGGTCAGGCGAAAATGGCCGGTGGCACGATAGGCCGGCACGCGATACGGGCCGAGCAGCAGCCCGGCGGACATATCCGCCACCCGCGCGCCATGGGTTCGGATATAGGCGCCCTGGTCGTGGAAGAAGACATTGTCGATGGCAAGGATGCGCCCCTCCGCATCCACCGCCGCGCGAATCCGGTGCCGCTGTTCCCGCGAATGATTCGTCGCGACCAGATGTTCCCGCCGGTCCTCGATCCACTTCACCGGCCGGCGCAGACGCAGCGCCGCGAGGCATACCAACAGGTCCTCGGGATACAGCTCCCCCCGCACACCGAAGCCACCGCCGACATGGCCCTCGAAGAGATGCACGGAGGACGGCGCCCGGCCGAGCAGGCGGGCGATCTCGTCGCGGTTCCAATGCTGCTTCTTCGCCGTACCATGCAGTTCCAGCACATCCTGCGCCGCATCGTAGCGGGCGATGGCGCCGCGCGTTTCCATCGGCACGCCGGAATGCCGCCCGATGGCGAGGTCCAGCGCCACCACCACATGCGCGTCACGAAAGGCAGCGTCGAGCTCGCCATAGGATTTGCGGACGATGGTGGGTTCAGTGTTCCGCGTCGCGTCGAAATCAGTGGGCTCGGCCGCGGCGTCCAGCAGCGCCGGCAGTTCCTCCAGCTCCACCAGAACGAGGTCGGCGGCATCCTCCGCCACCGCCGCATCCTCGGCAAAGATCACCGCCACCGGCTCGCCTACATAGCGCACGCGGCCCTGGGCGAGGATCGGCTGGCAATAGGGTTCCAGCCCGCGCACCTTGGTGGCGCGGAAGGGAATCGGCGGCACCTCCGCCACGTCCGCGGCCGACCAGGCCGCGATCACGCCCGGTAGATCGAGCGCCGGCGTGACATCGACCGAGACCAACCGCGCATGCGCCATTTCCGCCCGCACCACGCGCATATGGATCTGGCGAGGGAAGTCGATATCGGCCGCGAAGGCGCCCTCGCCGCGCAGCAGCGGCGCATCCTCCAGCCGCATCACGCTTTGCCCGAAGACGCTCATCGCCGCGCCGCCGCGACGGCCTGAACCGCCCTCAGGATATTGGTGTAGCCGGTGCAGCGGCAGAGGTTCGCGGAAAGCCGGTCCACCATCTCCGCCTCCTCCATCGCCGGATTCTCCTCCAGCATCGCGGTGGCGAGCATCAGGAAGCCCGGCGTGCAGAAACCGCATTGCAGCGCGTGGTGGTCGGTGAAGGCCTGTTGCAAGGGGTTCAGCGTGCCGCCGGAGGCCAGTCCCTCCACGGTGCGGATTTCCGCGCCCTCCGCCTGCACCGCGAGCATCAGACAGGCACGGATCGGCGCGCCATCCACCAGCACGGTGCAGGCACCGCAGACGCCATGCTCGCAACCCAGATGTGTTCCGGTCAGCCCGCAATCCTCGCGCAGCGCATCGGCCAGGCTGCGGCGCGCGGGGACGGTGATGCGATGGGCCGCGCCATTCACCGTCAGGGTCAGGGCATGGTCCTTCATGCCGGGCAGGCCTGATGCAGCGCGCGCAACGTCACGGTGCGGGTCAAGG
This sequence comes from Falsiroseomonas oleicola, assembly GCF_019029495.1. GTDB lineage: Bacteria > Pseudomonadota > Alphaproteobacteria > Acetobacterales > Acetobacteraceae > Falsiroseomonas > Falsiroseomonas oleicola. The sequence continues at coordinate 421,043 of NZ_JAERQM010000002.1, read as the reverse complement.
CGCGGCGATACGCCGCATCCTCCATCGGATCGACTGCCCCGGCCGCGGCCTCCGCCGCCGCGGCGAATAGCGCGGCGGAGGGCGTCTGGCCTTCCAACACGGCTTCAACGACCGCCAGGCGGCGCGGCACCGCCTCCACCCCGCCAATCCCCACGCGCGGCGTCACAATGCGCCCCTGCGCGTCCAGGCGCAGCACCACCAGTGCCATGGCCTGGGCGAAGTCGCCGGCGCGGCGGCTGACCTCGACAAAGCCCCAGCACGCATCCTGCGGCAGCAATGGAATCTCGACGCCGCGCAGCAGTTCATCCGGTGCCAGCGCCGTGTCCAGCAACCCGCGCAGAAAATCCACTGCCGCGATGCGCCGGTCGCCACGCAGCGAATGCGCCAGCATCACCGCCTCGAGCACCACCGCCACCAGCGGCCATTCGGCGGCGGGATCGGCATGGCACAGGCTGCCACAGAAGGTGCCGCGCTGGCGGATCGGCCAATGGGCGATGTGGCGCACCACCTCCGCCAGCAGGGCGCCCAGCGGCCCCGGCGCGACCGGCTTCTCGAAGGCCACATGGCGCACCACCGCGCCGATGCGCAGCAACCCGCCCTCCACCGCCAGAACGTCCAGGCCGGCGACGCGGTTGATGTCCACAAGATGCGGCGGCCGCGCCACGCGCAACGCCATCGCCGGCAGCAGGCTCTGCCCGCCGGCCAGCACGCGTCCATCCTCCGGCGCCAGCCGCGCCAGCAGGGAAGCGGCCTCCGCCAGCGTGGTGGGCGCGTGCCAGTCGAAGGGCGCGGGCTTCATGCCTTGGCGCCGCGCTGCATCATGCCGCTGGCGGTGGCGACCTCGTAGCCCGGGCGGATGCGCACATCGACGACGACGAAATGGCCTTCCGCCACCTGTGCCAGCGCGTCCCGGAACACGCCCTCCAGCGCCGCCGGATCGCTCACCGGGCCGAGCCCCACGGCGCCCTGCGCGCGCACCAGCGCGGCGATGTCGATATCCGGCCCGGCGATCGCCTGGCCGATGCTACGGTTTTCCACCGGCCGGCCGCGCGTCAGCGCCACGCGTTCCTGGTGCAGCTCGTCATTGAAATTGGAACGGTTGTTGGCAACCACGATCAGCCCGGGAATGCGGTAACGCGCGGCGGTCCACAGCGCCGTCGCGCCCATCATGAAGTCGCCATCGCCCAGCACCGCCACCGGCACCCGCCCGCTGCCCCGCAGGGCCAGCGCCGCGCCGATGGCCAGCCCCGGCCCGGAGCCCAGCCCCGCCCCGCCATCGCCGCCGAGGAAATCCAGCGGCCCACCGAAATCCCACAGCGTGCCGGGCCAGGAGATGGTGACGCGCACCAGCGTCGTCGGTGTCTCCCCCAGCGCGGCGCGCAGGGCGCTGGCCAGCTCTGGCAGGCCGATCTCATTGTCCGCCGTCGGCGCCGGCCAGGGGCGTGCGACGGCCGCCGGCAGCGCGCGCGCCGAAAGATCGGCCAGGGCATCGAGCAGCGCCGCGACCGCGGCATCCGGCTCACAGAGCAGATAGACATCGGCCGGCGGCAGGCCCTGGTAGTCCATCGACCAGGCATTGTGGATCAACTGGTCCACCGAGGCCCGAATGATCTTCGCCGGCGGCGGCTGCCCGTCCCAGACCAGCTTGCAGGTGCCGGCCAGGTCGATGCAGTCCAGCGCCAGGATCACATCGGCGTCCCGCAGCACGGCGGCATTGGCGGGCGTCAGGAAGCCGCTCGGTGGCGGGCCGTGCAGCGGATGGGTGCTGGGGAAGGCGGCGCCGGCCTTCAGGTCCGTCACCACGGTCGCGCCCAGCCTTTCCGCCAGGGCTACGCGCCGGTCCCAGTCGTCCTGGTTGCGGGAGACACGGCCCATCAGGATCACGGGCCGCTGCGCGCCCCGCAGCAGCGCCGCGGCTTCCGCAACCAGCTTCGGGGACGGCACCGGCGATTCCGGCGCGCGGTAGCGGGCGACGGGCGGCACCACCAGCGGCGCCGGCGCCGCTTCCTCCTGCAAGGAAACGTCGAGGTTGATATAGACCGGCCCCTGCGGCGCGGTCGTCGCGATCTGGTTGGCGCGCAGCAGGGACTCGACGGCGGCGGGCACGGAGGCCGGCTGGTCGTCCCATTTGCAGAAATTGCGCACCAGCGCGCCCTGGTCCTGCGCGGTGTGGATCCAGTCGATCCAGGGCCGCCGCCGCGCCGCATCCACCGGGCCGGTGGCGCCCAGCACGATCATCGGCACGCGGTCGCACCAGGCGTTGAAGATCGCCATGCTGCCATGCATCAGCCCGACATTGCTGTGCAGCACCACCGCCAGCGGGTTGCCCGTCACCTTCGCCCAGCCATGCGCGATGGACACCGCATGTTCCTCATGCAGGCAGAGCAGCATCTGGGGGTCGCGGTTGCCCAGGTGGTTGACCAGGCTGTCATGCAGCCCGCGGAACGACGCCCCCGGGTTCAGCGGCACATAGGGCACGCCCAGCGCGCGCAGCATGTCGGCCACAGCATCGCTGCCCCAGGCCGTCTCCGGCTGGGTCAGCGGCGCCGGGCGGTCGATCGCCCCCGGCCCGTCATTCGGCAGCGCATTCGGTATCCTGCTGTCCGGCGGCATGCCCTGTCCCGCGCCTGTTGCGTGAATGTCCTGACAATAGGACGGCGCAGGGCGGCGGCGTCAAGGGGCGATGATGTCAGGCAGGCGGCGCAGGCGGGATCAGAGCTGCGCCTCGCTGCGGATCTCGGCCTCCGCGATGAACTGGAAGCGGTCGCCGTGGAAGCGCACGAAGCCGCACAGCACCGGCGCGCCCGAGGCAAGCCGGTAGACATGCTCGCTTTCCAGCAGCGGCATGCCGCGCTTCACGCCGAGCAGGCGGGCGATGCGCGTATCCGCCGGCACGCTGCGGACAACCAGGCGCATGCGCTTCGGCGCCTCCCCCACCGCCGCGCGCAGCAGCGTGTTCACCGCCTGGCGCTCCAGCATGCGCGCCGTCACATGGCGGGCGATGGCGGTCGGCAGGTAGCGCAGCTCATGGCCGAAGACCTCGCCATCCAGCAACCGCAACCGCTCCACCATCTCCACCTCCGCCCCGGCGGGCAGGTCGAGCGCCGCGCGCACCGTTGCGGGGGCCAGCACGGTGCGGCGGTCCAGCACCTGGAAGGAAACACGTTTGCGCGCGTTGCGCGCCTCATCCTCGAAGGCCAGGCTGAGGTCATGGTCGAGACGGCGCGGCGCGACGAAGGTGCCGCGGCCGCGACCACGGGTGATGAGGCCGAGATTCGCCAGATGCGCCATGGCCTGGCGCACGGTTGGCCGGCTGATGCCGAAATGCGCCATGCATTCGCTTTCGGTCGGCAGCGACTGCCCCACCAGCGCATCCTGTCCCTGCGACACCAGGGCTACGAAACGTTCGGCAAGCTGCATGTAGAGCGGCATGGCATGGGCGGGATTCAACGGCGCGACGCGACCCAGCACGAAAGCGCGCGCCGTACCCCGACTGCCCGGCGACGGGGTTGGCGGCGCGGCGGCGGGCGCCGGCATCGCGGACGGGTTGCGTCGGGCGGGAGAGCTCACGGACCACAGACTCCTGTCGTATCCTGTGGTCGAGATTAGCTGCGCCGCAACATGGGGGGAAGATGGTTGACAGGCGGCCGCAACGACATGGTTAAATGTCAGGATAATTCCTTCACCCAGCGCCCCGCACCCCTCGCGCCGCGCACATCCGGCATCCATTCCTGATGACAAGTCTGTTGACCACGCTCAGCCCGGAACGCCTGCGGCAAGGCTATGACACGGGTTTCTGGCAACCACACAGCTTGCATGCCAGGGCCGTGGCGCAGGCCGCGCGCGCGCCGGACTCCATCGCCATGCGCGATCGCCAGCGCGCCATCACCTGGCGCGCGATGGTGGATGCGGCGGATGCGCTGGCCGCCGATCTGCGCGCGGCGGGGCTGCGCCCGGGCCAGCGCGTCGCCGTTTGGCTGCCGAGCCGGATCGAGACGCTGGTGGCGCTGCTGGCCTGTTCGCGCGACGGGCTGGTCTGCTGCCCTTCCCTGCATCGCGACCACACGGTCGGCGAAGTGGTGGAACTGCTGTCCCGCATGCGCGCCGCCGCGCTGATCGCGGAGGAAGGCTACGGCGCCGATGCGTCCCGGCACGACATTTTCGCGCGTATCCGCGACATCCCCTCGTTGAAGCGGGTGCACCAAATGGCCAAACTGTCGCCGGATGCGCGGCAGGCCTGGGCGGGGCCGGCCTTGGCAACCGCGACGGAGGCAGCGCCTGTGGGGCATCCGGACGGCGTGCTCTATCTGGCCTTCACCTCCGGCACCACGGCGGCGCCGAAGGGCGTGATGCACAGCGACAACACCGTGCTGGCCAATGCGCGTGCCATCCTCGCCGACTGGTCGCTGGATGCGCGCGACGTGATCGCGACCTTGAGCCCGCTCAGCCACAATCTCGGCTTCGGCTGCATGGTGATGGCGGTGGAAGCGGGTTGCGAGCTGGTGCTGCCCGACCTGCCGCGTGGCGGATCGCTGCTCGACCGGCTGGTGGAGACCGGCACCACCTTCCTTGTCGGCGTGCCGACCCATGCGATCGACCTGCTCTCGGAGTTGAAGCGCCGCAACGCGACCCGCATCGGCGCGCTGCGCGGCTTCCGCATCTCCGGCGCCGCGGCGCCGCCGCAGGTGGTGGCGGATCTGCTGGCGCATGGCGTCACGCCGCAATCGGGCTATGGCATGACGGAGGCCTGCTCCACCCACTACACCCTGCCCGGCGACGATCCCGCGCTGATCACTGGCAGTTCCGGCCGCCCGGCGCCGGGCTATGAGATTCAGGTCGTCTCCCGCGACGATCCGGATCAGGCGCTGCCGCCGGGCGAGGTCGGCCAGATCGCCGGGCGCGGCACCAGCCTGATGCTCGGCTATTTCGACGACCAGGCCTCGACCGAGGACAGCTTCAATCGCGCGGGCTGGTTCCTGACCGGCGATCTCGGCTGGGTGGACGAGGGCGGTTACATCCGCATCACCGGCCGCAAGAAGGATGTGATCATCCGCGGTGGCCACAACATCTTCCCCGCGAAGATCGAGACGCTGGCCATGCAGCACCCCGCCATCGCCCGCGCCGCCGCGCTGCCGGTGGCGGATGCGCGGCTGGGGGAGAAGGTGTGCCTCGCGGTGATGCGCAGGCCAGGGCAGGAGGTGACGGCGGAGGCGCTGCTCGCGCATCTCGATGCCGCTGGCCTGTCGCGCTACGACATGCCGGAATTCTTCCTCGACCTGCCGGAGATTCCCTTGACGGCCAGCGGCAAGATCCTGAAGCGCGGCGTGGCGGCGGAGGTCGAGGCCGGGCGGCTGGTGCCGGTGCCGGTGCGCTGGAGCGCGCCGGCATGAGGGCGGCGCAGGTCACCGCCTTTGGCGGGCCGGAGGCGGTGATCGTCACCGAGGTTCCGCGCCCGGCGCCAGGGCCGGGCGAGGTGCTGGTCCGCGTGCAGGCGGTGTCCGTCAATTATGTGGACCTGGTGGTGATCGCCGGGCGCTATCAGTTCGTGCCGCCTTTGCCCTTCACGCCCGGCAAGGGTCCGGCCGGCATCATCGAGGCGGTGGGCGAGGGCGTCACCGCATGGGCGCCGGGCGATCGCGTGCTGGCGATGGCGGAAATCGGCAGCTATGCAGAATACACGCTCGCCCCCGCCAACCAGTGCTACCGCCTGCCGGCAGCGATGCCCTTCACCGAGGCGGCCTCCATGGCGCTGGCCTATGACACCGCCTGGTTCGCGCTGCGCGAACGCGCGCGGTTCCAGCCGGGCGAGACGGTGCTGGTGCTGGGCGCGACCGGTGCGGTGGGTCTCGCCGCCGTGGCGTTGGCGAAGGCCTTGGGTGGCCGCGTGCTGGCGGGTGTGTCCTCCGCATCCAAGGCGCAGCTCGCGCTTGATGCGGGGGCGGATGCGATCATCGACCTGTCGCAGCCGGACATCCGCGAAAGCCTGCGCGCGCAGGTGAAGGAAGTGGCCGGGGCCGTTGACATCGTCATCGATCCCCTCGGCGATATCTATTTCGAGGCCGCGCTGCGCGCCCTCGCCTGGAAGGGGCGGCTGGTGGTGGTGGGCTTCGCGGCGGGGAACATCCCGACGCTGAAGGCCAACTACCTGCTGGTGAAGAACATCGAGGTCAGCGGGCTTCAGATCAGCGACTACCGCAAGCGCGTGCCCCAGGACGTCGCCGCCTGCTTCGCCGAGATTTTTTCCCTGTATGAACGCGGGTTGGTGAAGCCGGCGCCGGCGACCGTCATGAAGCTGGACGATGTGGCGCAAGCCCTTGCGATGTTGCGGGATCGCGCCGTGAATGGCCGCATCGTGCTGACGCCCTGAGGAGACGCCCAAAGATGGAACCGGATTTCGATCTCTGCCAGGTCGTCGGCGAATCCGCCGACCGGCTGGTCTCGGCCCAGGTCTTCATGTCGGGCGGTGGCGCCGACATCACCAACCGCAACATCACCAAGGAGCTGTATGAGGCCGCCCGCGCGCTGCAGGGCGCGCCGCTGTCCTCGCTCGCCGCGCGCGCACTGGTGGAGCGGGTGCAGCCGCGCGACGTGGTGCTGATCTGTGCCGGCTTCTTCGACCCGCCGGCGATGATCTCGGAAGCCGATGGCCCGGTCGGCGCCGCACTGCTCGGCCGCGCCGTGGCGGTGGCGCTGGATGCCACGCCGGTCTTCCTCACCGAAGTCACCAATATCGCGCGGATGGAGGCGCTGGTCCGCGCCACCGGCCTCGACGTGATCGGCCTGGAGATGGCCGTCACCACCCCCTTCAAGGCCGCCATCCTGGCCCTGCCCATCGACCCCGCCCGCGCGGCGGTGGAGGCCGTGCGCTGCTTCGAGACCACCAAGGCCAGGGCGATGGTCAGCATCGAGAAGCCAGCGCCCAACTTCAACGGCACCACCCATACCGGCCCGGGCCTCGACGTCACCGACGTGGTCGGCAAGGTGGAGCTCTATATCGATGAGGCGAAGCGCCGCGGCGTGCTGACCATCGGCATCGGCGATGGCGGCAACGAGGTCGGCATGGGCCGGATTCCGGAGGCGGTGCGGGATGTCGTGCCGACCGGCCGGCTGATCGGCACCAAGGTCGAAACCGACATCCTGATGGTCGCCACCATCGCCAATTGGGGCAGCTACGCCATCGAGGCCTGCCTCGCCGCCGCGCTGCATCTGCCGGAAGCCCTGCATTCGCTGGATGTGGAACGGCGCGTCGCCGATGCGGCCTCCCGCGCCGGCTTCATCGACCCGACCAGCGGCATGGCGCATGGCTGGGTGGATGGCACGCCGCCCATCGCGGGCGAGTCCATCCTGGAACTGCTGCGCTGCATGGTGGAGCTGCGGCTGGACCGCAAGCGCCGGCCGCACGGCATGTCCGGCTTCGGCCGCCGCTGGCAGGAAACCGGCAAGGCAGAGGCGACCGTCGCGATGTGGGCGAAGCACCTGGCGGCGGAGGAGGAGGCCTTCTTCAGCCAGCCCTGACGCGGCGGGCGAAGTCGGCGAGATCGGCGTCGAAGCGCGCCGGCTCCTCCAGGAAGGGCGCATGGCCGCTGGCCTCGTAGATGCGCAGCTCGGCGCCGGGCAGCAGGGCGGCGATATGGTGTCCGGCGCTGGGCAGCAGCACCTGGTCCTGGGCGCCATGGATCACCAGGGCGGGCACCCGCAGGGTCGGCAGCAGGTCGTCATGGTCCACCTGCCAGCCCATCATGGCGCGGCGCACCCAGGGCGGCGTCATGCCATTGGTCAGGTCCATCAGCCGTTGCAGATCGGGCGGCAGCGGCGCGGCGGTGCAGGCCTGGATGAAGCGCAGCGTGCCCGCCGCCGCCTCGGCCATATCCGCCGAGCCCATCGCCGCCTGGAAGGGGCCGGTGATGCCGCGAAAACGCTGGGCATCCGGCACGCCGCCCTTGCTGATGGCGCCGACGAAGGCGAGGCCACCCAGCCCCGCCGTGCCATGCCGCCGCGCCACCGCGCCCAGCACCCGACCGCCGAAGGACCAGCCGGCGAGCACCGGGCGCTCCAGCCCGAAGGCCGCGATCACCGCCGCCACGTCATCGGCCCATAACTCGGGGGATTGATAGGCGGCCGGGTCCTCCGGTTTGTCCGAGTGCCCATGCCCGCGCAGGTCGAAGCCGATCAGGCGAAAATCCCGCGCCAATTCGCCGGTGAACTGTCGGGTCCAGCACAAAGCGGCCTGCGAAAAGCCGTGGATGAACAGGATGGGCGGGCCATCGGGGTTGCCCTCTTCCACCGCCGCCAGCCGCACGCCCCCGGCGCCCACCACCTGGCGCATCGTCGCGCCGCCCAACAAATCAGCCACCGAGATAGGCCTTGCGCAATTCCGGGTCCCCCGCCAGCTCCGCCGCCGCGCCCTGCACCACGATGGCACCGTTGCGCAGCACATAGGCACGATCGGCCAGTTGCAGGGCCATATTGGCGTTCTGCTCCACCATCAGGATGGTCAGGCCGGCCGCCTTCCAGCGGGCCAGCACCTCATAGACATGATCCACGAACAGTGGCGAGAGGCCCATGGAGGGCTCGTCGATGCAGAGCAGCTCCGGCCGGCGCATCCATGCGCGGGCCATGGCCAGCATCTGCTGTTCGCCGCCCGACAGCGTGCCGGCGGCCTGGCGGCGGCGCTCCGCCAGGCGCGGGAACAGCGCGAAGGCCTCTTGCAGATCCGCCTGAAGGCTGGCGGGGGGCTCGCCGCGCCGCGCATAGGCGCCGAGGCGCAGATTCTCCTCCACGCTCATCTCGGCAAAGACGCGGCGGCCCTCGGGGATCGAGCCGACGCCGCGGCCGATGATCTGGTGCGGGTCCAGCCCGTCGATGCGCTGGCCCGCCAGGGTGATCCGCCCGCCGCGCGGCCGCACCAGGCCGAGCGCCGCCTTCACCGTGGTGGATTTGCCGCTGGCATTGCCGCCGAGCACCGCCACCACCTCCCCCCGCCCGACCGTCACGGTCACGCCGAACAGCGCCTGCACCGGGCCGTAGAAGACGTCGATGCTGTCGATGGAGAGATAGGGCTCAGCCATGGGCGTGGCTCGTCTCGGCGCGGCCGAGATAGGCGGTGACGACGCGCGGATCGGCCAGGGCCTCCTCCGGCGTCGCATCCACCAGCACGCTGCCATGGTTCATGACGATGACGCGGGAGGCGAGCTGCCGCACCACCTGGAGCTTGTGCTCGATCATCACGATGGTCAGCGCCGGGCGGTCGGCATGGAGCTGGGCGATGAGGTCCGCGAGTTCGCCGGTCTCGGTGGGGTTCATGCCGGCGGTGGGCTCATCCAGCAGCAGCAGGTCGGGCTCCGCCACCAAGGCGCGGGCGATCTCCAGTCGGCGGCGATTGGCGTAGGACAGGCTGAAGGCCGGCGCGTCCCGGCGCGGCCAGAGGCGGTCGCCGAACAGCTTCAGGGTCGCCTCCGCGCGGTCCTCCAGCAGGCGGCGGCGCGCCGCATAGGCGGGCAGGCCGAACAGGACGGAGGCGGTCTCGGCCAAAGTGTTGAAGGCGCGCGGCAGGCGGCCGCCGCCGATCAGCTGCACCTGGGTGCCGACCAGCACGCTTTCCAGCACGGTCAGGCCGGGAAAGACCCGGCTGGTCTGGAAGCTGCGCGCCACGCCGAGCGCGCTGATGCGTTCCGGCGGCAGCCGCGTCAGGTCATGCGGGCCAAGGCGGATGCGCCCCGCATCCGGCCGCACGAAGCCGGTGATGAGCTGCACCAGCGTGGATTTGCCCGCGCCGTTGGGGCCGACGATGGCCAGAAGTTCGCCGCCGGGCACGGTGAAGGTGACCTCATTGGTGGCGACCAGCCCGCCGAATCGGCGCGTGACGCCTTCCAGCACCAGCGCACCGGGATGGCGATGCGCGGCCAGGGCCTGGGTCAGCGCCGCGCTCATCGCACGCCGCCCAGCCCCTGCGGGCGGAAGCGCAGCAGGGCCAGCAGGATCAGGCCGTAGACGATCATCCGCCAGTCGTCGAAGGCACGCAGCGCCTCCGGCAATATGGCCAGCAGCACGCCGGCGATGACGGCGCCGGCGATATTCCCCATGCCGCCCAGCACCACCATGGAGATCAGCACGATGCTGGTTTCCAGCACGAAGGAATCCGGGCTGACGAAGGCCTGGAGCCAGGCGAATTGCGCGCCGGCCAGCCCCGCGATCAGGCCGGAGGTCGCGGCCGCCAGCACCAGGTAGCGCCGCACCGGCACGCCCGCCGCATGGGCGGCCGGCCGATCCTCCCGGATCGCGCGCCAGCTTCGGCCGATGGGCGACTCCAGCAGGCGATGGGCGATGACGTAGCAGACCGCCAGCAGCAGCAGGGCCAGCCAGTATTGCCGATCCAGCGGCTGCATCGGGATGCCCAGCAGCGTGCCGCGCGAAATGCCGGCGATGCCCATGGGGCCGCGCGTCAGCTCGATCCAGTTCAGGAACAGCAGATAGCCCACCTGTCCCACCGCCAGAGTCGCCAGCGCCACCGCATGGCCGGTCAGGCGGATCGCCGGCAGCGTCGCCACCGCCGCCATCAGCGCGGTGCCGAAGGCGGCGGCGGCCAGGATGCCCTCCACCGGCCAGCCATGGTTGCGGCCGAGGATGGCGCAGAGATAGGCGCCGAAGCCGAACAGCGCCGCATGGCCGATGGAGATGATGCCGGCGGAGCCCGAGAGTAGCGTCAGGCTCAGCGCCAGCATGGCGAAGACCGCGCAGCCCGCCGCCACCTGCACGATATAGGCCGAGCCCAGCCAGGGCAGCACCGCCGCCAGCGCGATCGCCGCCAGCATCATCCAGAGTTTCGGCCGCAGCACCCAGTTGCGCGTCCGCGCCGTGGCGCCGCCGAGGCTGGCGATGATGGAGGTGGTGGGAATGGCGCCGGAGGCCCCGCCGACGCCGCCCAGCGCCTCCAGCTTCCCGGTGCCCAGCAGCCCCTGCGGGCGGACCATCAGCACCAGGATCAGCAGCGAATAGGCGATCAGGTCGCGCGAGCCCTCGCCCACATAGCCGCTGGCGAGATTCTCGAAGATGCCGAGCAGGAAGCCGCCCAGCACCGCGCCCGGAATGCTGGCGAGGCCGCCCAGCAGCGCCGCGGCAAAGCCCTTGATGCCGAAGGGCACGCCCATCTGCGGGAAGACGGACTGGTAGTACATCGCGACCAATATGCCCGCGAGCGCCCCCAGCGCGCCGGCCAGGCCGAAGGCGATCTGCCGCATCAATGCCACGTCGATGCCCATCTGCGCCGCCGCTTCCGGGTCCTGCGCCGTGGCGCGCAAGGCGCGGCCGGTCCAGGAGCGCGAGAGGAAGATCATCAGCCCGCCCATCACGGCCAGCGAGACGATGAAGGTCGCGATGTCCACGCCGGTCAGGAAGGCGCCGCCGACGAAGACGACGAAGGATTGCAGCGGGCTCGGGAAGGGCTGCGATTCCGCGGACCAGATCAGCTCCGCCCCCGCATCGGCGATGACGGCGATGGCGAGGGTCGACAGCAGCGGCGCGATGGCCGGCGCATTGCGCAGCGGCCGCAGTGCCAGCCGTTCCACCAGCATCCCCACCGCCGCCGTGGCGAGCACGGAGAGGAGGCCCGCCACCACGATCGGCAGGCCCCACTGGATCAGCGTGAAGGCGAAGAAGGCGCCCAGCATCAGCAGCGCGCCCTGGGCGAAGTTGATCAGGTTGGCGACGCCGAAGACCAGCGAGAAGCCCAGCGCGATCAGCGCATAGACCGAGCCGATCACCAGCCCGTTCAGCAACTGGCTGAGGAACAGCTCGATCATCAGAAAGTCTCAGTCCTCAGCTATAGAGCTCGTACCTGCCGTTGCGGATCACCAGCAAGGTCATCGGCTTGCGCGGGCTGCCATTGACGAATTCGGTCACGCCGCTGGCGCCGTCATAGGGCGGCAGCGCGTCGATGGCGTCGCGCAGCGCCTCCCGCGTCACCGGGCGGCCGGCGGTGATCAGCGCCTTGGCGCCTTCCGCCGCGATGGCGATGGCGTCATAGGCGAAGGCGGCCCATTGATCCGGCTCCCGCCCATACTTCGCCTTGTAGCCCTCGGTGAAGGCGGCCTTGGAGGGGTCGGAGGGGAAGAAATAGGTGGTGCAGATCACCCCTTCCGCCGCCGCGCCGGCCAGGCGCAGGAATTCCGGATTGTACAGCGGATCGGCGCCACCCACCGGCACGGTGATGCCGGCCTGGCGCAACTGCTGCATGAAGATGGCGGAGGGCGCGTAATGGCTGGCGATGAAGATGCCATCGGCGCGGGCGGCGCGGATCTTGGTGATCATGGCGCGGAAGTCGCGCGCCTGCTGGGTCATTGCCTCGGAGAGGATCACCTCCCCGCCGCGCTTCTCGATCTCCGCCTTGGTGGCCTGGGCGACGAAGATGCCCCAGTCGTCCTGGAAATAGGGCAGCGCGATGCGCTTGGTGCCCAGCCGGTTGACCATCAGCTCCGCATTCAGCTCCGCCACGATGTCCTGCGTATTGGGCATGCGGAACTGATAGGGGCTGATCTTGGTGTAGTCGGGATGCGAGGAGGTCGGGCTGACCTGCGGCATCCTCGCCTGGGCGAAGATCTGCCCCGCGGCCATCGAGGATGTGCTGGTGAAGCTGCCGATGGCGGCCACCACCTCGGCATCCGCCACGAAGCGCTGGGCGATGTTGGTGGATTGCAGCGGGTCACCGCGATCATCCTGGAAATCCACCACCAGCCGCCGCCCGGCGAGGCCGCCGGCGGCGTTGGTCTGTTCCAGGAACAGCTCCCCGGCCTCACGGAAGCGCTGGCCATTGGCGGCGAAATTGCCGGTGAAGGGGCCGAAGAAGCCGAACTTCACGGTATTGCCCTGGGCGACGACCCGATCCGGCATCAGCGCCACGGCGCCCAGGCCGGCGAGGCCACCCATCAAGCTGCGACGTTGGATCATGGCGCGATGCCCCAAGGATTCATGGTGGAGGTCCGGCGAGCGTAAAGCTCGATCCCGCCCATGCAAGTGTCATGCCTCCGAATGGCAGATCATCCCCCCACGAGTGCCGCGGGTGGAATTTCATCCCCCAGAAGCTCCCTGTCGGAATAGCCGCGCACGGCCGCCAGGTGATGCGCCGCATCCTCCACGAACAGCGACCGTGCGATCGACTCCGCCAGCCGTCGCGCGCCGTCGCCGACGCCGGGGATGTCGCCGCTGATGAGGCCGAGGCTGGCGATGGCGCTGATGTTGAAGGCATGCACCCGCCCGACCCAGCCGGTGCGGGCGCCGCCGCGCGGCTGGAACTCGAAGCCCGGGCCGAGATAGGGGTAGGTGGCGAATTCGCCGAGCCCGCCCGGCACCTCCACCGCATCGGCCCAGAGCCGCACATGCGGCGCGAGATCCGCCAGTTCGGGGCGGCGCGACAGGTCGATGGCGAAGCCGGTGCCGAGGATCAGCATCGCCACCCGCATCGGCCCGCCCGGCAGGGTCAGCGTCACGCCTGCAGCCTCCTCCGCCACCCCCAGCACCGGGGTGGCGAGGTGCAGCCGGAAGCCGGGATGGGCGGCGAGGCGCAGCAGCGATTCGCGCGGCGGCGCGACCGAACCCTCGAAGGCCGCCATCAGGATGGCGAGGCGCGTGGCGTCGTCCAGCCCCGGCATGCCATGGGTGAAGCCCGCATGCACCATGGACTTGAAGCGGTTGAGCACCGGCAGCGCCGCGCGGCGCACCAGCAGATGCACCTCCGCCGCGCCGTGTTCCAGCGCCGTCGCGGCATTGTCGACGGCGGAGGCGCTGGCGCCCACCACGGCGACCACCTGGCCGGCCAGCGCGGCGAAATCGATCGGGTCCTTGCTGTGGCGGATGCGCGGCCCCTGCCTGGCCGGCATCCAGTCCGGCAGGCGCGGCCCGCCGAGCCCGTCCCGCCCGGTGGCGAGCACCAGGCGGCGCGTCAGGATCAGACCTTCCCGATCCGTCTGCACCGCCACCACCCCGTCGCGGCCGGGGCGGATGCGGGTGGCGGTGATGCCATTGGTGACCGGCAGCGCCAGCACGCGGCGCAGCCAGACCAGATAGTCCATCCACATCGCGCGGGGGATCTTGCCCAGCGCCTCCCACCCCGCCTCGCCATGCTGGGCGGTGTGCCAAGCGCGGAAGGTCAGGCTCGGCAGGTCCTGCGCCGGGCCGACCAGATGCTTCGGCGAGCGCAGGGTCAGCATGCGGGCATAGGTCACCCAGGGTCCCTCCTGCCCCGCCGGCGCCGCTTCCAGCACCCGGTGCCGGGCGATGCCCAGGCGTTGCAGCGCGAAGCTGGCGGACAGGCCGAGCATGCCGCCGCCCAGCACCAGCACATCCAGCGCCCCATCCGGGCGCGGCGGCACCCAATTGGCGGACGGCAGGTTCAGCATCGCCAGATCCTGGCGCAGGCGGGCCTCAAGCAGATCCAGGGACACGGGCTTCTCCGGTTGCGGGTGGCACGGGCCTTGCTGTGCCCCCGCCGCAGCACGCAGCCTTATCGGCGCCGTTCCGCCTGTCCAGCCCCGCATGCGAGAGACGCCATGGCCCCCAGCGCGCCCGCCGCCGGCCCACCCCAGGGTCCCGCCTTCGATGCGGCGGCGCATGCCCGCGAGACGGCCCGGCTGATCGGGCTGGAGATCGCGCCGGCGCATCTGCCGGGCGTCGTCGCCAACCTCCAGCTCGCGGCGCAGATGGCCGCCCTGGTGCAGGGCTGGCCGCTCGACATCACCGATGAACCGGCACCGGTCTTCGTCGCCCGATGAGCGCCGCCGCCACCGCCGCCGCCATCCGGTCCCGCCAGCTGCGCGCGGCGGAGGTGACGGAAGCGGCGCTGGCCGACATCGCCGCGCGCAACCCCCGCACACATGCCTTCACCGAGGTCACCGCCGCCCGCGCCCGGGCGGAGGCCGCGGCGGTGGATGCCACCATCGCCGCGGGGCGGGACCCCGGCCCGCTGGCCGGCGTGCCCTATGCCGTGAAGAACCTGTTCAACCTGGAAGGCGTCACCACCCGGGCCGGCGCGAAGATCGAGCGCGGCCGGCCCGCCGCCGCCCGTGACGCCTTCCTGGTGCGGCGGCTGCGGGCGGCGGGGGCGGTCTGCCTCGGCGCGCTCAACATGGATGAATATGCCTATGGCTTCACCACGGAGAATGCGCATGACGGCGATTGCCGCAACCCGCACGACCTGACGCGCATCGCCGGCGGGTCCTCCGGCGGCTCGGCGGCGGCGGCGGCGGATGGGCTGGTGCCGCTGGCGCTGGGCAGCGACACCAATGGCTCGATCCGCGTGCCGGCCTCGCTCTGCGGCATCTATGGGCTGAAGCCGAGCTATGGCCGGCTGTCGCGGCAGGGCAGCTACCCCTTCGTCGCCGCGCTGGACCATCTGGGTCCCTTCGCGCGGGACATCGCCGACCTGGCGCTGGCCTATGACGCGCTGCAGGGTTTTGACGCGGAGGACCCGGCGCAGCAGCGGCGCGACGCCGAGCCGGTGTCGGGCCTGCTGGGAGCGGGACCTGGCGGGCTGCGCATCGCGGTGGCGGATGACCATTTCGCGCGCAATGGCCATGCGGAGGCCTTCGCCGCCGTCGCCGTGCTGGCCCGGGCCTTGGGCGCCACGCGGCGCGTCACCATCCCCGAGGCGGCGCGTGGCCGGGCAGCGGCCTTCCTCATCACCATGGCGGAGGGTGGCCAGCTGCACCTGCCCGATCTGCGCGACCGGCCCGGGGACTTCGACCCCGGCACGCGGGACCGCTTCCTGGCCGGCGCATTGCTGCCGGCGGGCTGGGTGGTGCAGGCGCAGCGGATGCGCGCGGCCTATCGCGCGGCGGTGCTGGCGCTGTTCGACAGCGTGGATGTCATCCTCGCCCCGGCGACGCCCTTCGTCGCGCCGCCGCTCGGTCAGGCGATGACGGAGCTGGATGGGCGCATCCTGCCGATCCGTCCCAATCTCGGCGTCCATACCCAGCCGATTTCCTGCATCGGCCTGCCGGTGCTGGTGGTGCCGCTGGCCGATCCCGCCGCCGCCGGCACGCCGCACAACCTGCCGATCGGCGTGCAACTGATCGCGGCACCCTGGCGCGAGGATGTGCTGTTTCGCGTCGCCGCCGCGCTGGAACGCGCCGGCATCGCCGGCGCGCCCCAGCCGCTGGGATGAGCCCCGGGCGAAGCGCTTACCCCGCCGTGAGATTCGCGGCGCGGATGATCTCGGCATAGGTGGTGGTGTCGCGCTGGATGCGGTCGCGCAGTTCCGTCGGCCCGCGCGCCAGCACATCGAGGCCAACCGCCGCCAGACGCTCCCGCGCCTCCGGCCGGCCGATGGATTGGAGGAAGGCGCCGGACAGCGCCGCCTTCACCGGCTCCGGCGCCCCGGCCGGCAGCACCACGCCATACCAGGTGTCGGACAGAAGCTGCGGGAAGCCCAGCTCCGTCAGCGTCGGCAGCGCGGGCAGCAGCGGGTGGCGCGCATCGGCGACGATGCCGAGCGGCACCAGCCGGTTGTCGCGCACCGCCGGCAGCACATCGGACAGGTTGCCGATGGAATAGTCGACGCGGCCGGCCAGCAGATCGGTCAGCATCGGCGCCACGCCGCGATAGGGGATGTGCTCCGCATTCAGCCCGGCCAGCATCTTCAGATGCTCCAGCCCCATATGCTGGCTGGTGCCCTGGCCATTGGTGCCGAAGGACAGGCCGCGCCCCGCGGCCTTCGCCTTGGCCATGAAGCCGGCGAAATCTGCGGCCAGCGACGGGTGGCAGACCAGCACATGCGGCGTGTAGACCAGCAGCGCCAGCGGGTCGAAATCCCGGATCGCGCTATAGGGCTGCGGCTTGTGCAGCGACTGGTTCACGGTGAAGCTGTTGGCCACCATCAGCACGGTCTGGCCATCGGCCGGCATGGTCTTCACCGACTGCACCGCCACCAGTGTGCCGGCGCCGGGCCGGTTCTCCACCACCACGGTCTGGCCGAGCAGCGGCGCCGCGCCCTCCGCCACGATGCGGCCGACCATGTCGAAGCTGGAGCCGGGCGGGAAGCCGATGACGTAGCGAACCGGGGCGTTGGGGCGCCAGGCGGGCGCCTGGGCCAAGGCGGGGGTGGCGAGCAGAGCGGGCAAGGCGAGCAGCGAGCGACGGCGCATGGGAACTCCAATTCGGGGCCGGATGACGCTTCCGGCGCGGATGAACATGCTGAAAAACAGCAATTCGCGTCCCGCGAGGGCAGCAATCCGCGTGCCACGATTCGGAACGTCATCGGTCACGACACCCCGCCGCGCATCGGCGGCCTTGTGGCGCCGTCCACCGGGCGTGAAACTCCGCCCGATCGCGCCCGGAGAGGCGCAGCACCTGGGAGAGACCCGCGCCATGCAACGCCGCACCATCCTGCAAACCCTGGCCGCCGCGCCGCTGCTGGCCGCGCCCGGCATCCTGCGCGCCCAGGACTTCACCCAGACCGTCCGCCTGATCGTGCCCTTCAATCCCGGCGGGACCAGCGACATCCTGGCGCGCCTGGTCGCGCCCTCGCTCAGCCAGAAGATCGGGCAATCCGTGGTGGTGGAGAACCGGGCCGGCGCGGGCGGCAATATCGGCGCCGACCTGGTGGCGAAAAGCCGCCCGGATGGGCATGCCATGGTGCTGCTGGACATCTCCGTCCTCGCCACCAACCCGCATCTGTTCCCGCGCCTGCCCTTCGACAGCCTGCGCGACCTGGCGCCGGTGCAGATGGTGGTCTACGCGCCCTATATCCTGGCGGTGAACAACCAGCTTCCGGTGCAGAACGCGGCGGAACTCGCAGCCTATGCCAAGGCCAATCCGGGCAAGCTGAACGCCGCCAATTCGGGCACCGGCACGCTCAGCCACCTGGTCGCCGCTTCGCTCGCCAATGGCTGGGGCGGCGATGTGGTGCATGTGCCCTATCGCGGCGGTGCCCCGGCGCTGACCTCCCTGGTCACCAATGAGGCGAATTTCACCCTGGCCGGCGCCACGCAGTCGCAGACCTTCGTGGTGAACAACCAGATGCGCGGCATCGCCGTGACCGGCACCAGGCGCCTGGCCGCCCTGCCCAACCTGCCGACCTTCCGCGAGCTCGGCTGGCCGGAGCCGGATTCCGGTACCTGGCAGGGCATCCTGACCCAGGGCAACACACCGGCACCCGTCATCGCGCGGCTGGAGCGGGAGATCGCGCAGGTGCTGGAGGAGCCAAACATCGTGCGGCGCATCGGCGAGCTGGGCGGCGAGGTCCGCGCCGAGGGCGCCGCCACCTTCCGCCGCATCCTGACGGAGCAGACCGAAAGCTACGGCCGCATCATCCGCGCCAACAACATCCGCATCGAATAGTGGCCCCCACGCGACTGCATGTGCAGGTGAACCCGGCCTCCGCCATCGCGGAGGCCTTTTCCGAGCCGCGTCTCCGCGCCGCCGCCGCGGGGCAGCCGGTGGAACTCAGCTTCGGCCAGACGGCGGCGGCGCTGGAGGCGGGGCTGGCGACGGCGGAGGTGCTGCTGCTGGCCGGCGGCGCGCCCTTGCACGACCTGGCGCGGCGTGCGCCGAAACTGCGCTGGATCAGCTATACCAGCGCCGGCGTCGAATGGCTGCTGAAGGCCGGGCTGCCGGAGGCGGTGGTGCTGACCAATGCCAGCGGCACGCATATTCCGAAGGCGGCGGAATTCACGCTGCTGTCGGTGCTGATGCTGAACAACCAGATCCCCTTCTTCGCCACCGCGCAGCGCTCGCATCGCTGGGCGCCGAATCCCGGGGGCACGGTGACGGGGAAGACCGCGCTGATCCTTGGCATGGGGGCGCTCGGCGGGGCCGCCGCGACGGCGCTGGCGCGGCAGGGCATGCGGGTGCTGGGCAACAGCCAGTCGGGCCGGCCGCATCCGGATGTCGTGGAGATGAGCCGGGGCGATGGCTTCCGGGCGCAATTGCCGCAGGCGGATTTCCTCGTCATCGCCCTGCCGCTGACCCCGGCGACCAACGGCCTGATCGGCGCGGCGGAGCTGGACCTGCTGCCGCGTCATGCGGGCGTGGTGAATATCGGCCGGGGCGAAATCCTCGACGCCGCGGCGCTGGCCGCAAGGCTGGCGGAGGGGCGGCTGGCCGGCGCGGTGCTGGATGCGCTGCCGCAGGAACCGCTGCCGCCGGAGCATCCGCTGTGGGATACGCCGAACCTGGTCATCACGCCGCATTGCGGGCTTTACGATCCGGCGGACTACGCCCCGCGCTGCCTGGAGGCCTTCTTCGCCAACCTGGCGCGCTTCCGCGCCGGCCAACCGCTGCATCAGGTGGTGGATCGCGCGCGGGGCTATTGAGCCGCGAGCACCGCCGCGACGATGCCGTCATAGCCGGTGCAGCGGCAGAGCTGCCCGGCAAGGCCGGCCCGCACCTCCGCCGCGGATCCCGCGCGGCCGCGCAGGATCAGGTCCCGCGCGGCGATCAGCATGCCGGCGGTGCAATAGCCGCATTGCAGCGCGTGATGCGCGGTGAAAGCCGCGCGAAGGCGGATCATCACGGCGTCGTCGCGCAGGCCTTCCAGGGTGGTGACGGCCTGGCCCTCGGCGAGTGCCGCCGGCACCAGGCAGCCACGTACGGGCACATCCTCCAGCAGCACATTGCAGGCGCCGCAACTGCCGTGCTGGCAGCCGATCCGCGTCGCCGTCAGGCCGAGGGCATCGCGCAGCACCAGCGCCAGCGAATCGCGATCCTCGCAGCGGACATCATGGGTCTCGCCATTGACACACAGCCGGGTCATGCGCCGGCCCGCCGGATCGCGACGGCGCGCAGCCGCGCCAGATGCGGGTCGTCAGGCGGCGGCGCCTCGGGCATCAAACGCGCACCCGCCGGGCTCGCCACGGCGATGCGCGGCGCGGCGCCGGGCGCGCGAAACACGCCGGCCAGCGCATCCGCAAAGGCGCCCGGGGCGGGGGCGAGCTTGCACCAGCCGAAGCGCGTGCCGGGGGCGGGGATCGGGATGGTCACGGCCTCGATCACCTCGCCGGGTTGCAGCGCCGTGGCGAAGGCGCCGGTCAGGAATTGCGCCATCGGCAGCACCCGCCGCGTATCGCCCTGCCGCAGAACGGCGCTCGCGCCCAGCGCCAGCAGCGCCACCGGCCAATCCGCGGCCGGGTCGTGCAGCGCCAGGCTGCCGCCGATCGTGCCGAGGTTGCGCACGGGGCGATAGGCGATGCCGGCAGCCACCTGCGACAGCCAATCGCGCAAGGGGGCCGGGCCGATGCCGTCCTCGATCCGCGCATGGGTGACGCCGGCGCCGATCCACAGCGCGCCGTCGCGCTCCGCAATGTCGGAAAAGCCGGGCAGCGCGCGCAGCGCCACCAAGGCGGTAGGCTCCGCCAGTCGCAGCGCCAGCAGCGGCATCAGCGACTGGCCGCCGCCGAGTGGCAGCGCGTCTTCCAGCAGTTCGGGCAGCGCCTGCCAGGTCGCGGCGCGGCGCAGGGTGAAGGGGGCCGGGATCATGGCAGCACCGCCAGAACACGGCGCGGCGTCACCGGCGTCTGCGTCACCACCATGCCGAGGCCGAGCGCCTGCTCGACCGCAGAGGCGATGGCCGCCGGCGGTGCGATGGCGCCACCCTCCCCCACGCCCTTCGCGCCATGCACGGTGCTGCGCGCCGGCGTCACCAGGTGCAGCACGCGGATTTCCGGCAGGCTGGGCGCATCCGGCAGGCGATACTCGGCAAAGGTGGTGGACAGCGGCTGGGCCTCGGCATCGAAGCGCAGCTCTTCCGTCAGCGCGGTGCCGATGCCCTGCACCACGCCGCCCTTCACCTGGCCGTCGACGACCATCGGGTTGATCATGGTGCCGCAATCCTCGGCGACGCAGTAATCCTCCAGCGCCACCGCGCCGGTCTCCGCATCCACCCGCACCACGGCGGCGTGCACGCCGTAGGAGAAGACGCCGGCATCCTCGGGCGGGCAGTAATCGGCGGTCGCTTCCAGCCCCGGCGGCTCGCCGGGCGGCAGGCGTTCCTGGCGCATGGTGGCGGCATGGGCGAGGTCGACCAGCGGGATCGAAGCGGCGCCCGCCCAGGCGCGCCCCTCCCGCAGATCCACCAGCGTCACATCCGCCTGCAGGAAATGCGCGGCGATGCGCCGCAGCTTCGCACCCAACATTTCGGCCGCCGCCTTGGCCGCGCCGCCCGCGAAGACCAGGGAGCGGGAGGCGAAGGTGCCGAAGCCGAATGGCGAAAGACCAGTATCGCCGTGCCGCACCGCGATGGCATCCGGGTGCAGGCCCAGCTCCTCCGCCACGATCTGCGCCAGCGTCGTCTCCAGCCCCTGGCCGTGATTGTGGATGGCGGTCAGCAGCGTAAGGCTGCCATCCGGGTGCATGCGGAGCGTCGCCGTCTCGTGCCCCGGCACCACGCGCGCCTTTCGCCCGGCCCATTCCGTGGTGCCGTGGCCGGATTGCTCGGTGTAGATGGCGAAGCCGACGCCCACCTTCTCCCCCGCCGCGCGCCGCGCTTCCAGTGCCGGCAGGTCGAGCATGCCGGCACAGGCTTCCAGCGCGGCCGGGTAGTCGCCGGTATCCAGCGTCATGCCCGCCGCGGTGGTGTGCGGCAGCTGGGCGATCAGGTTGCGGCGGCGGATGTCGTACCGCGAAACCCCCACCTCATCGGCCAGCGCATCCATCAGCCGCTCGATCGCGAAGCAGGCGCCGGTGCGGCCGACGCCGCGATAGGGGCCCATCGGCGGCTTGGTGGTCGCCACCGTATGGTGCCGCACATCCAGATGCGCGATGCCATAGGGCCCGCCGAGATTGCGCGCCGCCATGCCGGCCTCGGCGAAGGCGCCGGTCGGCCAGAGCGCATAGGCGCCGGCATCGACCCATAACTCGCCTTCAATTCCCAGCGCGATGCCGTCGCGCGTCGCATGCAGGGTCAGGTCGTACAGATGTTCGCGGGCCTGGGCCCCCGCCATCAGATGCTCGCGGCGGTCCTCCACCCAGCGGATCGGGCGGTCCAGCTTCAGGGCGAGGGCGCAGGCCACCACCTCCTCCGGCATCAGGCGGTTCTTGGCGCCGAACCCGCCGCCGACATCGGGCGCCACCACCCGCAGCCGCGATTCCGGCAGGCCGAGCATCGCCGCCAGCGCATGCCGCAGCACATGCGGCCCCTGGGAGGAGATGTGCAGCACCAACTCCCCGGTGCGCCGGTCCGGCACGGCGATCAGCGCGCGGGGCTCCATCGGCGCCGCCGATTGCCGGCCGAGGCCGAGCTGTCGGCGGATGCGGATGGGCGCATCCAGCCCCGCCACATCGCCCGCCTTCACATGGCCGGACCCGTAGCGGTTGTCAGCCCAGCCCGGATGCAGCACCGCGGCCCCCGGCGCCAAGGCCGCAGGCACATCGGCGAAAGCAGGCAGCGGCGCGATCTCCACCTCGCAGCGCGCACACAAATCCTCCGCCGCGCCGCGCGTCGCGGCCAGCGCCGCCAGCACCGGCTGGCCGACGAAGCGCACCACCTCCTCCGCCAGCGGCGGATAGGGCGCCTGCCGGAAACCCGGCATGTCCGGCCCCGCCGGCAGCAGCGTCACCGGCCCGATCTCGCCTGCCACATAGACGCCGGCCGGCCGCGTCACCGCGCCGATCCGCCCATGCGCCACCGGGCTGCGCCAGAAGGCCAGCTCCAGCATCCCCGGCGCCGTCACATCCCCCGCAAACACCCCCTGGCCGAGCAGATGCCGCGCATCCTCCCGCCGCGGCACCGAAGCGCCGATCCATCCCTTGGCATCCATGGCCACCATCTTGCATCCCACAGCCGCCCGGGCCTACCTGCCCGCACGACCGGAGTTGCCGATGACCGACGCCGCCACACCCCTTCTGCTCACCCCTTACGCATTGCGTGGCGTGACACTGCGCAATCGCATCGTCGTCTCGCCGATGTCGCAGTACCGCTCCGACCCCGGCGGCATCCCTGGCGACTGGCACCTGGTCCATCTCGGCAAATTCGCCCTCGGCGGCGCCGGCCTGGTCTTCTGCGAGGAAACCAGCGTCTCCGAACGCTCCCGCAAGACCTATGACTGCCCCGGCATCTACACCGACGAACAGGCCCGCGCCTGGCGCCGCATCACCGACTTCCTGCGCGCGAACGGCAGCGCCAGCGCCATGCAGATCGGCCATGCCGGCCGCAAGGTCGCCACCCGCGCCCCCTGGGACGGTTTTTCTCCACTGACCGAGGAAGACGCCGCCAACGGCCGCCCGCCCTGGTCCGGCCTGGCGCCCAGCCCCATCCCCTTCAAGCCCGGCGCCATGATCCCGAAGGAAATGGACGCCAACGACATCCGCCACGTCATCCAGCTCCACGCCGACGCCGCCCGCCGCGCCGATGACGCCGGCTTCGACATCCTCGAAATCCACGCCGCGCACGGCTACATCATCCAGCAATTCCTCTCGCCCATCACCAACCACCGCACCGACTCCTACGGCGGCGACCGGCAGGGACGCATGCGCTTCGGCCTCGAACTGGTGGAGGCCGTCCGCGCCGCCTGGCCCGCCACCAAACCCCTGCTCATCCGCCTGTCCTGCGTCGACGGCCGCGGCGGCGGCTGGCACATGGAAGACACGCTGGCCCTCTGCCACGCCCTGAAACCACGCGGCATCGACCTGGTCGACTGCTCCTCCGGCGGCATCGAAGGCCCCCTCACCCTCGCCGTCGTCCCCCGCACCCCCGGCTACCACGTGCCCTTCGCCGCCGAGATCCTCCGCGAAACCGGCCTCCCCACCATGGCCGTCGGCCTCATCACCGACCCCCACCAGGCCGAATCCTACCTGCAGGACGGTTCCTGCCACCTCATCGCCCTGGCCCGCGAAATGATGTGGAACCCCAACTGGCCCACCCACGCCGCCCAAACCCTCGGCCAAAACCCCCTCCCCCTCCTCCCCCCCTCCTACGCCTGGTGGCTCGAACGCCGCGACGAAGTCCGCCGCCGCTTCCCCACCGGACAAGAGACGGCTGCGGAGTAGGGCGCGAAGGGGGACAGCGCTGCGTGATTGCAGGGGGACGCTGTCCCCCTGCACCCCCTGCCAAGGGTCAGTGGACCCTTGGAACCCTTTGATTCATGAACAGAAATGGAGAGGGGCCAGAGGTACCGCGTGTTCGGCGGTCCTGCTGGCCCCTCTCCATTTCTGTTCAAGGTCCTGAGGTCCAGGAGGCCACTGCCTCCTGGCGGGAGGGTGCAGGGAGGGCAGAGCCCTCCTTGCAAACCACCCGCGCTGACCCTCGCTCCTACCCCCGCAGGCGTCGCTCGTCGGCGCTGGGCAGGAAGCGGCCGTCGTAGATTTCGGGGTTGGGGGGGGCGGATGGCAGGCCGAAGCCGTCTTTGACGAGGGCGATGGTTTCGGTAAGGCGGGTGTCGGAGAGGGTGCCGAGGCCGTCGGCTTGGGTGCGGGGGGTGATCATCAGGCGGTCGCGCAGGTAGATGATGCGTTCGGCTTCGATGGATTCTTCCAGCAGGGGGAATTGGCGCTTGAGTTCGGAGGCGGCCTTGGCGGGGTCGGCCATGACGTCGTGCCAGCAGCGGGTGGAGGCCGAGAGGAAGCGGCGGACGGCGTCGGGTTTTTCGGCGATGAAGCTGCGGCTGGCGAGCATGGCGTTGCCGGGGAAGTCCATGCCGTGGTCGGCGTAGCGAAGGGTGTGGATGTCCTCGGGTTTCGCGCCGTTGGCCTTGAGGTTGAAGAAGACGGTGTAGTCGAAGCCAGTGACCGCATCGACCTGGCGGGTCATCAGCATCTGGTCGCGCAGTGCCGGGGTGACCTGCTGGAGGCGCATCCGCTCCATCGGGATGTTGTTGATGCGGCAGAAGGCCGGGAACATGCGGGAGGCGCCGTCGGCGGGGCCTTGGCCGATGGTGCGGCCGGCGAGGTCCTCGGGCTTCAGGATGCGGGTGGCGCCGAGGCTCATGATCGCCTGGGGCGATGAGTCGTGCAGGGACATCACCACCTTCGGCGCGGCGGCGGGGTTGCGGGCATGGAATTCGATGAGGGTGGCGATATCGCCGCTGCCCATCTGGTAGTTGCCGGAGGCGACGCGGGTGATGGCGTCGCCGGAGCCGGAGGAGCCGTCGATGGTCACGTCGAGCCCGGCTTCGCGGTAGTAGCCGCGCGACAGGGCCAGCAGGTAGCCGGCGGTGCCGCCATCGGGCCGGAAGTTCAGCACGAAGCGCATGCGCTCCGGCGCCTGGGCGAGGGCGGGCGCGGCGAGCAGGCCGGCTGTGGCGCCGAGCAGGGTGCGGCGGGCCAGGGTCATGCGATTCCTCCGGAAGATGCGGGTAATGTCCGGACCTTAGCTAGCAAGACCGGTGCCAGGGCCGCCTCATCCCCCCGGGGCGAACAGCGCCTCGATATCCGCCTCGGTCCAGTTCAGCGCGGCGCCTTCCTCCCCGCCCAGCACGCCGGCCACCAGCTCGCGCTTGCGCGCTTTCAGCGTTTCCATCTTGTCCTCGATGGTGCCGAGGGTGACCAGGCGGTGCACGAAAACCGGGCGGTCCTGGCCGATCCGATGGGCGCGGTCGGTGGCCTGGTCCTCCACCGCGGGGTTCCACCAGGGGTCGTAATGGATGACCGTGTCGGCCGCCGTCAGGTTCAGCCCGACGCCGCCGGCCTTCAGGCCGATGAGGAAGACCGGCACCGCCCCGTCCTGGAACTGCCGCACCGGCGTGTCGCGGTCCCTGGTGTCGCCCGTCAGGATCAGGTGGGGGATGGCGTCGGCGCGCAGCCTGTCCTCGATCAGCGCCAGCATGCTGGTGAACTGGGAGAAGACCAGCACGCGGCGGCCTTCCTCCAGCAGCGTCTCCAGCAGCTCCATCAGCCGGTCGAGCTTGGCGGAGCCTGGTCTGGCGCTGCGCGCGACGGGCAGCTTCAGCAGCCGCGGATCGCAGCAGGCCTGGCGCAGCTTGAGCAGCGCATCGAGGATGATGATGCCGGAGCGTGCCAGGCCGCGCTTGGCGATGGCGGCCTTCACCTTCTCATGCATCGCCAGGCGGATGCCTTCATAGATGGCGCGCTGGGCGGCTTCGAGTTCGACGGGTTCGACGATCTCGGTCTTGGGTGGCAGGTCGCGCACCACCTCCGCCTTGGTCCGCCGCAGCAGGAAGGGCCGCACCCTTTGCACCAGGGCGGCCTGGCGGGCCGTGTCGCCGCGCTTCTCGACGGGGGTGCGGTAGCGGCTGCGGAAGCTTTTCTCGCTGCCGAGAAAGCCGGGGGCGAGCAGGTCGAACAGCGCCCAGAGGTCGCCCAGGTGGTTCTGCAGCGGCGTGCCGGACAGGCACAGCACCTGGTCCGCCTTCAGCCGCCGCGCCGCCTGGCTGGTTTCCGCCTTCGGATTGCGGATCGCCTGGGCCTCGTCGAGGATCAGGATGCGCCAGTCCTGGGCGGCCAGGGTCTCGATGTCGCGGCCCAGCAGCGGGTAGCTGGTCAGCACCAGATGGTGCCCCGCGATCTCGCCGAAGGCGGCCTTGCGGGCGGTGCCGTGCAGCACCAGCAGCCGCAGATCGGGCGCGAAACGCGCCGCTTCCCGCCGCCAATTCGGGATCAGGCTGGTGGGGCAGAGGATCAGCGCCGGGCGATCGAGCCGCCCCTGCGCCTGTTCGATGGCCAGATGCGCCAGGGTCTGCACCGTCTTGCCCAGGCCCATGTCATCCGCGAGGATTCCACCCAGGCCCGCGCCGCGCAACATTTGCAGCCAGGCGACGCCTTCCGCCTGATAGGGGCGGAGATCCGCCTGGAAGCCGGGCGGGATGGTCACCGGCGGCACCGTGCCGCCGGCCTCGCGCAATTGCCGGCCGAGGCTGCGCAGCGCCTCCCCGCCCTCGAAGCGGAGCTGGCTGGCGGCTTCGAAGGCGGCGAGGCGGGGGGCATCGAGGCGGGAGAAGCCGATGCCCGCCGCCTCCGGGTCCTGCGCCCCGTCGGCCAGCAATTCGTCCAGGGCCTGCAGCGTCGGGCGCAGCCGCGCCATCGGCAGGCGCAGCAGCCTTCCATCCGCCATGGGCAGCAGCAGCGGCTTGTCGTCCGGCTGGTCCGCCAGCAGGGCCTGCCCCTTCCCGCCGCCGATCATCCGCAGCAGCAGCGGCACCAGGTCGAGCCTTTCGCCATCCACGGTGACGCCGAGTTCCAACTCGAACCAGTCGATGCCGGAGCCCTCGCGCAGTGTCGCGCTGGGCGCGTCGGCGGGCTCCACCAGGCGCAGCGGGAAGTCCTCGGCGATCTCCACCTGCCAGCCCTGGGCCTGGAGCGCGGGGACCTGGTCGAGCAGGAAGCCGAGCCAGCCGCCCAGGGCGGCGTCCTCGGCCAGCAGCCACTCGCCCTTCGACCGGAAGGGCAGATAGGCCGGCGCCAGATCCCCGGCCGGGGTGAGGCCGGCGTCGACGAGCCGGTCCAGCGCCAGCCATTCCGCCTGGGCGTCGCGGTTCAGGCGATACAGCCGGCCGTCATGGCGCAGGGTGCGCGGCGCCATGTCGCCGCCTGGCGGCAGCGTCAGCGGGCCGTAGCGGAAGGATGGCAGCGCCGCCGGCACCTCGGATTCGAGGGGCTTGCCATAGGCGGGCCGGCGGTTGCGGGGGGCCGCCGGGTCGAAGGGCAGCGTGGTGCGGATCAGCCGCAGCAGCGGGGCCGGCGGGCCGTCCAGCGGCTGCGGCGGGTCCAGCGCCACGGGTGGCGGCGTGCCGGGCAGCAGCCGGGCGAGGGCCTCCGTGACATGCGGCGCGGCGTCGGGCGGGATCGGGGGCCCCGTCAGCAGCGGCAGCAGCAGGGCCGGCGGCAGTTCGGTGCGGACCGGCCCGACCTCGCCCCTGGCGGGATCGAGGTAGCGATAGCCGTCCAGCAGGAAGCCCTGCAGGCCGGCCGGCAGGGTCAGCACGGGGCGTTGCCCGCCATCCTCCTCCACCTGCCAAGCAATGTCGCCCGGCCGCGGCCGCCCCTCCCGCAGGGTGGGGCCTTCCGCCGTTCTCCATCGCGCCCGGCCGGTGGCGAGGATGCGGCGCAGCAATTCAGCGGGCTCCTCATCACGGCCCAGCTCGTGATGGCTCCAGCGCAGGTTATCCAGCCGGCGCAGCAGCGGCGCGTCGGCCTCCTCGATATAGGCCGGCCGGGGCGGAACGCCGCGCCAGCCGAGATTGCGCGCGGCACCGATACTGCCGTCCTTGCGAATCTGCACGGTGACCGGCTTCGCGGTCAGGCGGCCCATCTGGCCACCCGTCTGGCCCGGCGGCATCGGCGGCAGGTCGAACAGGAACAGCACCTGTCGCTGGTCGCGGGGCGGGGCGGGTGGCGTGGCCTCGCTGGTAAGGCGGGACAGCCAGGCCGCGACCTCGGGCGGCACGGCCGGCGCCGCGGGGGCGGGTGCCAGCCGAAGCGCGTGTTGCAGGCTGGCCAGTTGCGCCGGCGCCGCGCGCAGCCGCACCAGCACCGCCGCCACATGCTTGCAATGCAGGCCGACCGGGCAGGTGCAGCTGTGCAGGAACGCGATACCGCCGGTCGGTCGCGGCAGCAGGGTGATGGACTGGCGATAGGGCCGCGTGGCCGTGCCCTGCACCTGCGCCAGGATCTGGCCATTCGCCGCCATCTCCATCCGGCGCACCCGCCCCTGGCTGGCATAGGCGCTGCCGGCCTGGAGCGCCGCCTCGCCGAAGGAGCGGCGCAGCACCGTATCGCTGAGCGCATGCAGCAGCAGGGACGAGTTCGTCGGGTCCATGGGCGGATCATGGCGGCGCTTCCTGGGCCTTTCCAGGCCGTCCAGGCAGGCAGGGCGGGCTTCTGGCGTCGCCGTGACCAGATTCGCCGCAGCTTTCCGCGCTTCATTGCGCTTCATACGTTGAAGCACGGCGCTGGTGACCTATACTGCGGGTCAGGCCGGTGCGGCCGCTCCTCCTCCCCGGGCTCGAATCCACGAGACGGCGGGGCCGGACGCGGTCGCGGCCGAACAGGCGAGTCCAGAGATGACCAACACGCACGACTGGCGGCGAGACCGCAAAGCCCGCAGCAAGCGAGGCTTCGACGACGACATGCCGCAGGAGGGCGGGTGGGCACCTCCGCCCACCCCGAGCTATTCGCCCTCCTCCGCCGGCGCACCGCGCCGGTCCTCCGGGCCCGTGGCCTCGGGGCCGGACGTCGCCGCGGTGGTGAAGCGCTTCGATCCGGAACGGGGCTTCGGCTTCGTCGCGGTCGATGGCGGTGGCGGCGACGCCTTCCTGCATATCAGCGTGCTGCAGCGCGCCGGCGCCGATTCGGCGCTGCCCGGCACCAAGCTGCGCATCCGTGTCGGCCAGGGCGAGCGCGGCCCGCAGGTGACCGAGGTGCTGGAGGTCGGCGAGGTGGGTGAGGTTCCGGCCTCGCCGCCGCGCGGCGCCGGCCCGCGCCCGGGTGGCCCGCCCTCGGGTGGCGCCGGCTTCCGCGCCCCGCCCCCCCCCGGCGCGGGCGAGGAAGTCCAGGGCACGGTGAAATGGTACAGTGCCGAGAAGGGCTTCGGCTTCGTCACGCCGAGCGATGGCGGCAAGGACGTCTTCGTCCACGCCACGGCGCTGGAACGCAGCGGCCTGCGCCCGTTGACCGAAGGTCAGTCGGTCACGCTGCGCGTGGTGCAGGGCAAGAAGGGGCCGGAAGCGGCCTCCGTCACCGCCGCCTGAGGATTTCGATCCCAAGGTGAGATCAGGGCGGCAACCGCGGGGTTGCCGCCTTTTTTCGTGGCCCCCCTTTTTCATGGGGCACCGGACAGG
Source organism: Falsiroseomonas oleicola (assembly GCF_019029495.1). GTDB lineage: Bacteria > Pseudomonadota > Alphaproteobacteria > Acetobacterales > Acetobacteraceae > Falsiroseomonas > Falsiroseomonas oleicola. Next base: position 391,329 of record NZ_JAERQM010000002.1, on the reverse strand, counting down.
CGCCCGTTTGCCGGGCAGCGCGATGCGGCGATAGAAGGACAGGGCATCAGGCGGCCATCCGAGCCGCCGAAAGGGAAATGTCCTCATGATCCTGCCCCGCCGCGGCCTGATGGCCGCCGCCTTCGCCACCGGACTCGCCGCGCCCGCCTTCAGCCAGGCCTGGCCCGATCGCCCGCTGCGCATCGTCGTGCCCTTCCCGCCCGGCGGCTCGAACGACATCATCGCCCGGCAACTGGCCGAGGCGCTGCGCGAACGGCTGGGCCAGCCGGTGATCGTGGAAAACCGCGCCGGGGCCGGCGGCAATGTCGGGGCCGACAGCATCGCCAAGGCGTCGCCAGACGGTCTCAGCCTGCTGCTGACCGCGCCCGGGCCGCTGGCGATCAACGAACACCTGTTCCGCAACATGCCCTTCGTCCCGCAGCGGGACTTCGCGCCGGTCGCGCTGGTGGCCAGCGTGCCGATCGTGCTGATGGTCACCAACGGCCTGGCCGTGCGCTCGGTGGCGGAGCTGGTGGCGCTGGCGAAGCGCGATCCGGGCAAGCTGGCCTTCGGCTCCTCCGGCAATGGCAGCACCAACCACCTGGCCGGGGAGTTGTTCAAGTCGATGGCGGGGATCGACATCGTCCACGTGCCCTATCGCGGCGCGGCCCCGGCGATGACGGACCTGGTGGGCGGGCAGATCCAGATGATGTTCGACAACATGCCCGCCGCCCTGCCGCAGGTGCGTGGCGGCCAGGTGCGTGGCCTGGCGGTGGCCGGGGCGGCCCGCGCCGAGGCCCTGCCCGAGCTGCCGACGGTGGCCGAATCGGGCGTGCCGGGTTTTGCGGCGGAGGCCTGGTTCGGCCTGGTGGCGCCCGCCGCCACGCCGGAGGCGGTGCTGCAGCGGCTTCAGGCGGCCTGCGGCGCGGCGCTGGCGGATGCCGGGCTGCGCGCCCGCTTCGCCCAGGGCGGCGCGACGCCGGGCACCCGGCTCGGCGCGGATTTCGGCCGTTTCGTGGTGGAGGAGCGGGCCAAATGGGGCCGCGTTGTCGCCGCCTCCGGCGCCCAGGCGAACTGACCGGGCGCCAGGGGGGGGATTTCGGCGCCGGTGGGTGCGGAAGGGCTGAAATGCAAGGCGCCTAAGCCCTTGTGCGCGCAGGGCATCACGGCCTAGTTACATGGGCATGACGAGCAGCGGGCGCGCCCTCCTGATCGTGGTCGTGGTCTCCTCGGGACTCGCCACGTTTGTCGCCAGCCGGTTCGTGAAGAACGATCCGGCGGGGGATGCGCCGTCGCGTCCAGTGTCCCAGGCCCCCTCCAGCGCCCCGGCCGCCGCATCGTCGCCAGGCGTGACGGTGCCGGCGATACCGGCGCCTGCGGTGACAGCACCGGCGCCTGCGGCGACGGCACCGGCCGTCATCGCGCCGGCTGTGCCGCAGGGTACCGCCACCGTCACCGCCCCCGCCGCGGCACCCCCGCCGCCCGAGCCGCCGCGCTTCGACGTGGTGCGGGTCGGTGCCCGTGGCGGAGTTGTGGTCGCCGGCCGTGCGGCCGCGGGGGCAGAGGTGATCCTGTTCGAGGATGGGCGGGAGATCGGCCGCGCCCGCGCGGATGCGCGCGGCGAATGGGTGATCCTGCCCCCCGATCCGATGCGCCCGGGCAGCCGGCAATTCTCGCTGCGCGCCCGGATCGGCGGCGTCGAGATCGCCGGCCCCGATATTGTCGTCGTGGTGGTGCCTGAGCCGGTCCTGGTGGCGGAGACGCCGCGGCCGGAGGCCGAGGCTGCCGCACAGGCCCAACGCCTCGCCGAGGCCGAGGCCGCCGCACAGGCCCAACGCCTCGCCCAGGCCGAGGCCGCCGCACAGGCCCAACGCCTCGCCCAGGCCGAAGCCGCCGCACAGGCGCAACGTCTCGCCGAGGCCGAAGCCGCCGCACAGGCGCAACGCCTCGCCCAGGCCGAAGCCGCCGCCCAGGCGCAACGCCTCGCCGAGGCCGAAGCCGCCGCGCAGGCCCAGCGCCGCGCCCAGGCCGAGGCCGCCGCACAGGCGGCAGCGACCGCGGAGGCGGAACGTCTGGCGCAGGCAGAGACCGCGGCCCGCAGGCTGCGGGAGGCCCAGCAGCTCGCCGCCGCCCAGGCGGAACAATCCTCACGCGCGGCAGCCGCCCGCGCCGAAGCCGCCGCGCGGACCGATGACCTGGCCCAGGCGGAGGCCACCCGCCTCGTCGACGCCGCCCTACAGGCGGCCGTGGCCGCCGCGGAAGCGACCGAAGCCGCGCGTGATGCGGAGGCCGCGCGCCTCCAGGCCAGCGCTGACGCCGCCGCGCGCGAAGCCCGGGCGATCGCCGAGGCACGGGCCGCGGCCGAAGCCCTGGCGCAGGCCGAGGCCGAGGCGCGCCTGGCTGCCCTTGCCCTCGCCGAGGCCGAAGCCCGCGCCACGGCCATCGCCCGCGCGGAAGCCGCGGCGGCCGCCAAGGCCGTGGCGGAGGCCGAGGCCCGCGCCGCCGCCATCGCCCGCGCGGAGGCCGAGAGCCGCGCCGCCACCATCGCGCGCGCCGAGGCCGAGGCCCGCATCGCCGCCATCGCCCAGGCCGAGGCCGAGCGCCGCGCCGCCGCACAGGCACCTGCCGCCACATCGCCCCCGATCCCGGCCACGGTCCAGGCACCCGCACCGGCGCGTCCCCTTGTCGTGCTGCTGCCGCCCGCCGAGGCTGGACCTGCCCGCGTGCTGCAGGGCACAACCGCGCTGTCCACGGTGGGGACCTCCCCGGCGGCCGGCCCCGCTTTGGGGCTGGAGGTGGTGGACTACACCGATGCCGGCAGCATCCGCTTCGCCGGCACGGCCGCGCCCGGCGCCTCCGTCCGCATCTATGTCAACGACAGCCACGCCGGGGATGCGGAGGCCGATGCGCAGGGCCGCTGGACCATGGCGCCGGCGGAAGCGCCCGCCATCGGCCGGCACCGCCTGCGGCTCGACCAGGTCGCGGCCAATGGCGCCGTCGCGGCACGGATCGAGCTGCCCTTCCAACGCGACCAATTGCCGCCCGGCAGCGTCGCGGAAGGACGGGTGGTAGTGCAGCCGGGCAACAACCTGTGGCGCCTGGCGCGGGCCGCCTATGGCCAGGGCATCCGCTACACCGTGATCTTCGAGGCCAACCGGGACCAGATCCGCAATCCGAACCTGATCTTCCCCGGTCAGGTCTTCACGATCCCGGCCTCCATCCCGGCCGATTCCAGCCGGTCGAGATAGGGGTCCAGCGCCAGGGCGAAGCCCACCATGGCGCTGACCAGCGCGGTCGCCGTCGTCGTCCCCTCCAGCTCCATCGCATGTTCCAGCCGCACCCGATGGTCGGGCAGCAGGCGCAGGCGCCAGCCTTCCGGCAGTTCCGCCGGCAGAGCCTCCAGCGCCGCGAAGGCGGCCGGGCGTAGCGCGGCGCGATCGATGGTATAGGGCACCGCACCGGCCTGGGCCGCCAGGGTGATATGGCCGGCGCTGACCACGGCCTCGCAGCCGCGCCCTCGCCAGGCGAAGCGCAGCGCGGGGCGGCCGACCGGGGTCAACTGGCCGTCAAGCGCGACCAGGAAAGGTCCATGCGGGGTAGGGTCCATGGATGCATGTTGTCCGCGAAGGATGAACATACCATAAGCGACCGCATGAGCCTGATCTCCAGCCTTCGACTCGTCCTCTCCCGCCCGCACCCGGCCGGGCGTCCCTTCATCTATGGCGGCCTCGCCGTCGCCGTGATCGGCGGGCTGCTGCTCGGCGGCTGGCTGTTCTGGCCCGGCGTGCTCTTCACGCTGTTCTGCCTGTACTTCTTCCGCGACCCGGAACGGGTGCCCCCGCCCCGGGGACAGGTGGTGCTGGCCCCGGCGGATGGCCGCGTGGTGATGGCCGGCCCGGCCGTGCCGCCGGAGGAGCTGGGCCTCGGCCCGGCGCCGCGCTACCGCGTCTGCATCTTCCTCTCGGTCCTCGACGTGCATGTGAACCGCATGCCGGTGGATGGCGTTGTCACCAGGATCGCCTACCGGCATGGCGCCTTCCTGAATGCCAGCCTGGACAAGGCGAGCGTGGACAATGAGCGTAATGCGCTCGCCATCCGCATGCCGGATGGGCGGGACGTGGCCGTGGTGCAGATTGCCGGGCTGATCGCCCGCCGCATCCTGTGCCATGTGCGGGAGGGGGATCAGGTGCAGGCAGGCGACCGTTTCGGCATCATCCGCTTTGGCAGCCGCACCGACGTGTACCTGCCGGAAGGCGCCCGGCCGCTGGTCGCGGTCGGCCAGCTCATGATCGGCGGCGAGACGGTGGTGGCGGAGCTGCTGCCGATGGCCAACCCGGCATGAATGCCGATGGCGAATCCCGCGTGAGTGAGGCGGCACCGGAGGCACAACGCCTGCGCGGCCTGCGGCGCTTCCGCCGGCGCACCCGGCCGCGCTTCGAGGGCCTGTCCTTCAACCGGCTGATCCCGAACATCCTGACCATGCTCGGCCTTTGCGCCGGGCTGGTGGCCATCCGCGCCGCGATCGAGGGACGCTTCGCCCTGGCCGCGGCGCTGATCGTGGTGGCGGCGGTGATCGATGGGCTGGACGGGCGGCTGGCGCGGCTGCTGAAGGCGACATCCCGCTTCGGCGCGGAATTCGACAGCCTGGCGGATTTTCTGTCCTTCGGCGTGGCGCCGGCCATGGTGCTGTATCTGTGGTCGATGCAGACGGTCGGGCCGCTGGGCTTCGTGCCCTGCCTGCTCTTCGCCGTCTGCTCCGCCCTGCGGCTGGCGCGGTTCAATGCCTCGCTGGATATCGGCCCGGCGCCCAAGCCCGCCTATGCCCACAGCTTCTTCACCGGCGTCCCGGCGCCGGCCGGGGCCGGCTGCGCCCTGTTCCCGTTGTTTGGTGCCCTGGCCTTTTCCGAATGGGGCTGGGTCGGCACCGGGGATGCCATCCGCCATCCGGTGCTGGTGGGCGTCGTGCTGGTCGCGGTCGGCGTGCTGATGGTCAGCACCCTGCCGACCTGGTCCTTCAAGAACTTCCGGGTTCCGCGCGCCGCGGTGCTGCCGCTGCTGCTGGGCGCGGGGCTGTATGTGGCCTTCCTGGTGGCGGAGCCCTGGGCCGCGCTGGCGGCGGCGGGCGTGATCTATCTCGGCATGCTGCCCTTCTCGCTGAAGTCCTACGTGACCCTGAAGCGGGAGGCGGAGTCGCTGATCGAGCCGGAGGCCGCGCAGACCCCGACCGCATGACATGATGTGAAGCGAAGGGGCCGCGCTCCGCCCTTGCGGACGTAACGTTGCGACGCCAGTCTGCGCGCGCTGCCGCAGCCTGGGGAAACGCGAACATGTTCCGGATCATCGGCCTGGCCCTGGGGGCATTGCTGCCCGCCCTGGCCTCCTCCGCCCTTGCCCAGCCCGCGCTGCTGGAGCGTGGCCGCCATCTGGTGGAGGTCACCGGCGCCTGCGGCAATTGCCACACGCCGATGGGGCCGCAGGGGCCGGTGGCGGGTCGCATCCTGGCGGGCGGCACGGTGTTCGACGAGCCGCCCTTCCGCGCCGTCGCCCCCAATATCACCCCCGACCCGGAGACCGGCATCGGCCGCTGGACCGATGCGCAGCTCGCCCGCGCGATCCGGGAGGGCATCCGCCCCGATGGCAGCCTGATCGGCCCGCCGATGCCGATGACGCTGTATCGCGGCCTGTCGGACCAGGACCTGGCCGCCATCGTCGCCTATCTGCGCACGGTGCCGCCGGTGGCGAACCGGGTGGAGCGCAGCGTCTATCGCATCACTTTGCCGCCGGCCTATGGCCCGCCCGTCGTCAGCGTGGCGCCGCCGGCCGACACGCCCGTGGCGCGCGGGGAATACCTGGCCAATGCCGTCGCCCACTGCATGGAATGCCACACCCCGATGCTGCCCACCGGGCAGAACGACCGGACCCGGCTGGGGGCCGGCGGCATGGAATTCCGCGGCCCCTGGGGCGTCTCCGTGGCGCGCAACCTGACGCCGCATGCGAACGGGCTGGGCGGCTGGACCGATGCGCAGATCGTCGAGGCGATCACCAAGGGCGTGTCCAGTAGCGGCCGCCAGCTCGCCCCGCCCATGGCCTTCTGGGCCTATGCGAACATGACGCAGCAGGAGTTGGGCGACCTGGTCGCCTATCTGCGCAGCCTGCCGGTGCAGCCATGACCATCCGTGGCAGGCTGCCGCTGACGGTCGCCGGGCGGCCGGTGACCATCACCGGCGGCCCCTTCGATTCCCTGCCCGACGGCGCCTTCGGCGTCTGCCTGGAGATGCAGTCCCAGAAGGCCTGGCTGGCGGATGTGCCGCTGCCCACCGCCGATTTCGGCCTGCCGGAGCCGGCGGCGCTGCGCGCGGCGGTGGGCGAGGTGCTGCGCCAGTTGGAAGCGGAGCCGGACCGGCCCGTGCATATCGGCTGCCGCGCCGGGGTCGGCCGCACCGGGCTGTTCATGGCCTGCCTCGTCAAGGCGGCGGGCGTGGCGGGCGATCCGCTGGACTATGTGCGTGCCCACTACCTGCCGCACGCCGCCGAGACCCCGGCCCAGGAAGCCACGGCGCGCGGCTTCACCTGGCCCTGACGGGGCCAGGGCTCAGAACCGGTTGCGCAGCCGCAACTGGAAGCGCGTCTCGTCGAAGTCGGAGGCCTTGTCGTAGTTCAGCCCGGCGCCGATCGAGAGATTGGTGTTCAGCGCGTAATCCATCTCCGCCCGCACGCCGCCCACGGCGCCGGCCGAGGACTGGCTGCGGTAATTGGCCAGCACCGCATCCGCGGTTCCGGCCGTCGCCTCCGCCATCGAGGCGAGCTGGCCCTGCAGGTTCGAATCATTCGGGAAGACCGGGGCTGAATCCTCGCGCCAGGCGGCATAGCCGATGGTTGCGCCGACACGGTAGGAGAGGTCGCCGCTGCGCCCGCGATAATCCACCGGGATGTTCAGCGCCGTATATTGCTGCGGCGAGAAGTAGCCGCCATGGCCGAGCGTGAAGTAGCGCAGGTTCCGCTCATAGGCGAGGTAGACGAGGTCGAGGCCCGTCCGCAGCTCCCCCTCCCCCTGGCGCCAGACCGGGATGGACACGCCCGCGCCGCCCTCGATCCGGCTGTTGGAGACGACGCCGCTGCCATCGAGCATGGAATAGCCACCGCCGACATAGCCGTAGCCATTGCCGATCGGGAATTCGAGCTGCGCCCGCCCGCCGGTCCGCAGCACCGGACCCCAGCTCGTGCCGGTGCGCGGATCGGTGACGCCGGACCAGGACAGAAGGCTGTCATTCATGCCGCGCCGCTCGGCGGTCATGCGCAGGCGCAGCCCGCCCGCCGTCAGCTCCGGCGCCAGCTCGGCGCCGCCGACGATGTTGGAGGTCTGGAAGCCGATCGGCGTGCTGCCGACATCGAAGCGCAGCCAGTCGCCCCGCCGATAGGCAAGGCCCACGGCGACGCCGGAGGCGCCGCTGTCGGTCGGCGCCGGCAGGGTGCCCGCGCCGTTCAATATGCTGGTGCCGAAGCGCTGCCGCGCCTGGCGGGAATTGGCCACGGAGCCGGCATCGATGGTGGTCGGCTCGGCATAGGCGGTCAGCCTGCCGCCCACGGCAGGCACCGCCGCCACCCCCTCCAGCCGCGTCGACAGCTCGCTCAGCTTGTCGAGGCCATCATCGCCGGAGCGCATGCGGCCATGGGCGACGGCGGCGAGGCTCGGCCCGACATCGTCACGCAGCGCCGCCAGCTCCCGCTCGATCTCGCGGGCCAGCGGGTCCGGCGGTGCGCCGGTGCGGGCCACGGCGCTGGGGCCGAAGGGGTTGGCCATGCCGCTGGGCGTCGCCGCGGCCGAGCCGCGCCCGCCAACGCCCAACTCGACGGCCCGCTGGCGGGAGGCCGATTCCAGCGCCCGCCGCGCCGCATCGCCATCGCCCGCATCGCGCGCCACCCGCGCCTCCAGCAGCAGCATCCGGGCATCGCCCGGCATCGCCGTCCGCCCCTCCGCCAGAAGCTGCGCGGCGCGCTGGCGGTCGCCGGCGGCGATGGCGGCCTCGATCGCGGCGCGGCGGGTTTCCACATTGCGCGGGTCGCGGGCCAGCAGGGTCTCGGCGATGCGCAGCGCCTCCGCCGGCTGGCGCGCGGTGATGTAGAGGCGTGCCAGGGCGAGCTGCGCCGCCGGATTGTCGCCCGAGGCGAGGGCCGGGCGCAGCCTTTCGAAGGCGCCGGCCTGGTCGCCGGCCTCGTTCAGCCGGTCGGCGGCGCGGATCGCGGCACCTCCGCGCAGCGCGGCGAGGTCCCGCTGCACGGCCGGGCTGACGCCGCCAGCCTCGATCTCCGCCGCCAGGGCCACGGCCTCCGGCTCCAGCCCGGCGGAGAGCAGCGCGCCGGCGATGGCGACGCGGGCCGGGGTCTGGGTGCGGTTGGCGATGGCGGCGACGCGCGCGGCCTCCCCGGCGCCGGGGCGGTCCCCGGCCTCGCCGAAGGCGCGGATCACGGCGGCGGCGGTGGCCCCGGTCGGGTCGGGGCGCGCGGCGATGGTCAGCAGCCGGGTCCGGCCATCCAGCGGCGAGGCCGCCATCAGCGCCACCGCCGCCGCCACATCCCGCTGGCTGCGGATGCGCACCGCAAGACGCTGCATGTCGGTGCTGCGCCGGGCGGCGGGGATGCGGGACAGGAAGGCATCGGCATCGGCCGGGCGGCCATCCTCCTCCGCCATCAGGGCGGCGGCATAGGTCGCGTCCGGCGTCATCAGGCGGCCGGCGAGTTCCTCGACCAGCGCGCGGCCCTCCGCGCCCCGGCCCTGGCGGCGCAGGGCGCGGGCGAGGTCGAGGCGGATCCAGGGATCGTCCGGCGCGGCGGCCACGGCGTTGCGCAGCAAAGCGGCGGCGGCGGCGGGGTCGGCCGCCCGGGCGGCCTCGTTGCGGAAGCGGGAGGCGGCGGCGGGCGCGGGGGCGGTGCCGCCGGCGGGCTCGCCCCGGGGCACGGCTTCCTGGCGCGGCGCGGCGACCACCTCGCCACCCCGGTTCTGCGCCCGCAGCGCCGCATTCAGCCCGGCCTGGGCGGAGGGCAGGCCCGGGCGGCGGGCGAGCGCTGCGCGGAAGCGTGCCTCGGCACCGGGCGCGTCGCCCCGGCGCAGGGCGATCTCACCCAGCACCGCCTCGGCATCGGAGCGATCCTCCACGTCGCGCAGGGCGGCGCGGCGGCCCTCGATCCCCGCCTCCTCCAGCGCGCCACGGCGCAGCGCGGCGCGGGCGGCGGCGACCTCCGACCCGAAACTGGCCGCATCCAGCGCCCGCTGCCATTGCGCCGCGCCGGCCGGATTGGCGGCGATGGCGCGTTCCAGCAGGTCCCGCGCCTGGGCCTGATTGCCCTCCCGCAGCCGGATGATGCCGAGGCCGCCAAGCGCATCGGCGTCGCGGGGATTGTCGCGCAGCAGAGCCTCGAAGCGCTGCGCGCTGTCGCCCAGCGCGCCGGCCTCCAGGCGCTGGAAGGCCTGCTGGCGGGCGAGGGCGTCGGGGTCGGCTGCGGCCGGGGCGGGTGCCTCCCGCATCGCGGCCAGGCGTTCCGTCATGGCGGCGTCGCCGGGGAAGCGCCGCAGGAAGGCCTCGGCCTGGGGGCGCATCGCCGGGTCGCCGGCGGCGAAGCCGATGGCGGTGGACCAGGCGCGCCGCGCATCCACCGCGACGGCCGGCACCTCGGCCAAGGCGCGCAGACGCTCGATGCCCTGGAGTCGGGTGGCGGGGTCGAAGGTGAGCGATTGCGCATAGGCGAGCCGCGCCCAGACATCCGCCTCGGGCTGGTCGGCGATGCGGCCGAGGTTGCGCAGACCCTCCGCCCGTGTCGTCGGCGCACCGGCCATGGCCTGGTAGTATTCGGTGGCGAATTCCTCGGGCGGCGGGCGGTTGCCGAAGACGGCGCGATAGCGCTGCACCGCCGCCGCGGCGCGACCGTCCTGGGCCAGTTGGCGGGCTTCCTCCAGGGCGTTGCGGTCCAGCGTGGCGGCGCGCACGGCGTCCTCCACCGCCGCGAGCTGCGTCACGGCGCCGGTGCGCTGCAGGCGGGCGAGGTAGCTGGCGGCGGCATCGCGATTGCCGCGCGCCAGTTCCAGCCGCGCGGCCGTGGCCAGCGCCGAGGGGTTCTGGGGCTCCGCCGCCAAGGCGCGCTCGATCGCGGCGGAGGCCAAGGCGAGCTGGTTCTGGGCGATCAGGCGCTCGGCCTGGCGGATCAGGATGGTGATGGCGGGGGAGCCGGATGGCGCGGCGGCGGCTGGTGCGGGCGCGGCGGCCGGCGCCTCCCCCTGTGCCCATGCGGAGGTGGCCGCCAGGGTGGCGATCAGGGCCAGGGGAAGGCGCGGTCCCATCTCAATGACCTTTCGGGCTGCGCGCGCGCAGGCGCATGGCGGAACGGCGGCGCAGCATCCAGGCGGTGGGCAGGCCCAGCAACAGGGCCGCCGCCAGCATGAGGAGGCCGACCGCCCAGGGCTGCTCATCGATCCACAGATAGGGCATCAGCCAGAGGGGCGGATCGCCGACCGTATAGCCGCGGCCGGTGCTGAAGGCGCTGACACGGTTGCCATTCAGCACGGAGAGATCGCCCTGCACCTGCCCCGCCGTCGCCGGGTCGCGCAGCGTGGTGACGGCATTGGCCAAAGCCAGCGGCGTGACACCCAGCATGGCGACCACGGAACGGCCGGAATGGCTGGGGGATTCAGTGCCGACGATCAGCGCGACGTTGTCGCCCAGCCCCGACAAGGCGGCGGCGGCGCGCTGCCGTTCCTCCCCCTCGCCCAGGAACAGCGCGCGCAGCGAGGACAGGCGGTCGGAGGCGCCGAGGCTGACGCGCCCGTCCGCAAGCTGGACCGCGCTGCCGCGCAGCAGCGCAGGCGCCGCCGGCTGGCGCGCGAGCGTGCCGAGCAGGATCACATCCCGGTCCCCGATGCTGGACAGCCCGTTGGGGAAGACGACCTGGAGCCCGGTCGCCGGCAGCCCGACCTTCAGGGCCAGCGTGCCGACCAGGTCGAGGAAGGCGCCGATCTCGACCGTGTTCGGCTGCTCCGGCAGCACCACCGTGGTGGCGGAGAGGTCCGCCATGCGGGTGAAGGGGAAGCCCGAGGAGGCGAAGAAGCCGAGCGAGGGCAGGCGCGCATAGCGCCAGGCGCCCGAGATATCGATGGTCGAATCCGGCTCGATCGCGGCGCGGATGTCGCCCGGGATGCCGGCGCAATCGCCCCGCGCCAGGGGGCGCATGTCGAAGCGCATCTGAAGCTCGTCCTGGCCCGCCAGCAGATAGGTGGGCACCAGCACCCTGCCCCGCCGCACCGCCGGATCGTCCAGCAGCGTGCCGGTCAGCCAGTTCGTGGCGAAGCCGGGCAGCCACCAGCGCTCGCCCGAGCCCAGCGGCAGCGATTTCAGGAAGGCGCCGGAGACGGCGACATCCAGCCGCGACGCTGCGACATCCAGCACCTGCCCGGCCGGGGCGCGGAAGGCGATGTCCACCGGAATGCCGCGCCCGGCCCAGGTCAGCAGGTCCGGCGCCGTGCGCAGCGGCACGCGGATGGTGCCGGGGGTGTAGCCATAGGCCTGGAGGTCGTTCCGATCGGTCCGCCGGCCGAATTCCTCCGGCCCACTGGCCGAGACCCAGCGCGGCGCGTCATAGGGCCGGCGCGGCGCCAGGCTGGGCGGCGCCGAGACCTCCACCGATTCGCCGCCGAAGCTGTTGCCGGCCACGGCCAGGGTGGTCGCCACCTGCACCAGTTCGACCTCCGACCGGCCGGCGATCACCAGCACCGTGCCGAAGGGGTCGGTCGGGTTCGGCACCAGGGACAAAGTGGGCCCGGCGATGCGCGGCAGTGGGAGGTTGGGGACGGCATCCTCGCTGGTCACCAGGACGATGGCATTGCCGGTCTGCGGAATCTGCCGGAAGACCGGGAAGCGGGCGCCCCGGTAATCGGCCTCCACCGCGAAGTAGGAGGTGGCGATGGCCGCCGCGCGCAGCGCCGTGGCCCCGGATTCGGAGGCCATGACCACCGGCAGCGTCAGCGCCTGGCGCAGGTTGCGGCGGTCGAACAACGGCTCCGGCAGCCGCGCCAGATCGCGCTGGGGGATCAGCCGCTCGATGGTCAGCGACAGCGTGGAGAGATCCGACACATTGGCCGAGAGCAGGCCGGAGAGCGGGTCGTTGCATTCGGTGGTGTAGCGGCCGCTGAAGCGGAAGTTCAGCCGGTTCAGCTCGGCGAAGGCCACCGGGTCCAGGTCGTAGCCGACCGGCCCGAAGGCGCCGCGCGCCGGGTCCAGCGGGATATTGCCGACGAATTGTTCGTTCAGCGTCACCGCGACCTGCGACTGGGAGGGCAGGAGCTGGGCGGAGGAGCCGCCCTGCACCACCAGCCGTGCCGCCGTCACCACCTCGTCGCGGGAAAAGCCGAACAGCACGCCCTGCAGATCCGCCGTGCCGCGGAACTGCATCGGGCCGGCCAGGCCCAGCTCCCGCAAGGTGAAGCGCAGCTCACGCACCGAGGGCGAGGACAGCGGCGCGGCGGCGAGCGGCGGCGGCGCGGCCAGGGGCGTCGGTGCCGCGGGTGGCAGCGCGGGGGGCAGCGGCTGCGCCATCAGCGCGCCCGGGTCCAACAGGGGCGCCTGGGCGAAGGCCGGCGCGGCGAGGCCCAGCATCGCCGCGAGCAGCAAGCCGGCGGCGACATCAGGCAGCCGGACCGGCGCCGGAGCCGGCGCGACCGCGCGCGGTTGACGCGGGCGCAGCATCTCCGACTTGCGTTCGGAGGCGGCGATCAGCGCCGCCGGGGTGCGCACCGGCGTGCCGCGGATGCGGAAGCGGTAGCGCACGAAGACCGCGTCGCGCGTCGCCGCGACCACGTCGCGCAGCGCCCGCAGCGGCTTGTCGCGCGCCCAGTTGTCCCATTCGATCCAGGCATCCGGGCGGCCGAAGAACACACGCACCAAGGCCATTTCGTCCCGGACATCCTTGAGCTGGAAACGCACCATCGCCTCATTGTCGTCCCAGCGCACAAGCTGCGCCGGCACTTCCTGCACCTCGCCCCCCACATGAAGGGCGATGCGGCAGTTTTCCTCATCCGCCACGCCCAGCGGCCGGTCCAGCCGCAGCCGCGCGCCGGACAGCGACAGGTCGGAGGTCGTGGCCGGCATGCGCCGCCCGTCCGGCAGCACCACCTCCGCCGGGATGGCGGTCTGGATCCGGGCGCGGGCGCGCATCTGCTCCCGCTCCACGCCGACGGCGACGGCGGCCGAGACCGGCACCAGGCAGAGCACGGCCCAGAGCGTGTTCAGGGCATAGGCCTGGAATTCCAGCGAGGCGGTGGGCGTGGTGAACAGCCCGTAGAGGCCGATGGAAACGCCGATCAGCAGCAGGCCGAGGATGATCATGGTCGGCAGCACGGCGCGCACGTCGAGATAGCCTTCCTCCACCATGCCGCCCTTGTCGGTCACGTTGAACTTGCCCTTCAACGGGTCCCACAGCGTGGCGAGGGTGACCCGCACCAGCGGGCCGGCCAGCGTCGCCTCATAGATTTCGGACCAGAAGGAATGGCGGTTCTTGCCGTTCAGGCGCGCGGCGGTGCCGAAGGCGTGGATCATGTGGCTGCCGGCATAGGCGATGATGGCCAGCGGCGAGGCGGCGATGATGTTCTGGCCGAGGAACAGGAAGGCCAGCGGCGAGGTCAGGAAGACGATGCGCGGCAGCGCGAACAGGAAGGAGAAGCCCGCGGTGGTGTAGCAAAGCCGCTGCGCCACCGTCAGCTCCCGCGCCATCGGCGTGTTTTCCTGGCGCAGGATCTGGATCATCCCGCGCGCCCAGCGCATGCGCTGGCCCATATGGATGGACAGGCGTTCGGTGGCGAGGCCGGCGGCCAGCGGCAGGCGGATATAGGCGGTGTGCCAGCCCTTCTTCTGCATCAGGAAGGAACAGTGGCAGTCCTCCGTCACCGTCTGGTGCGGCACGCCGCCCACCTCCTCCAGCGCCGTGCGCCGGATCAGGGCGCAGGAGCCGCAGAAGAAGGCGGCGTTCCACAGGTCGTTGCCGGGCTGGATCGCGCCGTAGAACAGCAGGCCCTCATTCGGCACCGGGCGCTGGCGTGCCAGGTTCCGCTCGAAGGGGTCGGCCGAGTAGAAGAAGTGCGGCGTCTGCACCAGCGCGATGCGCCTGTCCCGCACCATCCAGCCGGCGGTCAATTGCAGGAAGGCGCGGGTCGGCGCGTGGTCGCAGTCGAAGATGGCGATGTATTCGCCATCGGTGTGCTTCAGCGCATGGTTGATATTGCCGGCCTTGGCGCCCTTGTTGTCCGGGCGGATGATGTAGCCGCAGCCGATGTCCTCGGCGAATTGCCGGAAGGCGGGGCGGCGCCCGTCATCCAGGATGTAGACGTTCATCTTGTCGCGCGGCCAGTCGATGTTCATCGCGGCCAGCACGGTGGGGCGGACGATCTCCAGATCCTCGTTGTAGGACGGGACGTAGATGTCGACGGTCGGCCATTCGTCCATGTTCGCCGGCAGGGGCACCGGCTTGCGTTCCAGCGGCCAGGTGAGCTGGACATAGGACAGGAACAGCAGCGTCGCCGCGTAGAACTCCGCCAGGATCAGGCCGATGGAGAGGACGCCGCCCAGGAAGGTTTCGAATTCCAGGGTCTGGGTCACCCGCCAGAACAGGTAGCGGCTGGTGATGGCGACCGAGAGCATCACCAGCACCACGGTCACCAACCGCGAGCGGAAACGGTTGAGGATGATGAAGGCGGCGGCGCCGGCCAGGGTCAGCACGCCCTGCGCCGGTCCCGGCAGCGGCACCGTGACGACGATGACCAGCGCCAGCAGGCCGAGACCCACCAGGGTGCCGCGCAGCAGACGGCCGGGCAGCGGCAGCCTGCCCTCCGTCGCGGCGCGGATCAACGCCGGTGCCCCCAGGAGGCCAGGGCGGAGAAGGCCGGGCGCGGCTTGTCCCTGTCCGGCGGCGCGGCCAGGGCCAGCAGACCCTCGATCCGCTCCGCCAGCAGCACCAGGTCGTCCGCGCCCGGGCCGGCGCCCTCCACCGGCAGGCGGCGATCGGCCAGCGCTTCCGCCACCGCGGGATCGCGCGCAACGACACTCACCGGGCGGTCGCCCATGGCCTGCTGGGCGAAATCCAGCACGGCATCGGAGAGCGGCGCGCCCAGCTCCACCTGGTTCAACACCAGCATGGCCTTCAGCGCCGAGCGCGCCGCCAGGGTCCCGCGCCCCAGGAAGCGCCCGGTGACGATGGAGGGGATGAAGGAGGCCGAGCCGGAATCGGAGAGCAGCACGACGCAGATCACATCCGCCAGCGGCAAGACGGCTGACAGCGCCGGCGAGGGTCCCGGCGGGGCATCGACCACCACGACGCGCTGCGGCGCGGCCAGCATGTCCTTCACCTGGTTGGCCAACACCTCCGGCTGTTCCAGCAGCAGGCGGGTCAGGGCCAGGGCGGCATGGGGTTCGGTGTAGCCATGCGGCAGCAGCGCGACATTGGCCCGCGTCTGGCGCAGTCCTTCGCGCCAGGGGCGCTCCTGCCCGAGCTGCGCGAGGAAGCCGTCATCGTGATCGATCGGCACGCCGAGATGCAGGCGCAGCGCGTTCTGCGGATCGAGGTCGAGGCCCACAACCTCATGCCCCCGCGCCGCCAGCACGGCGGCGACATTGGCGGCGAGGGTGGTCTTGCCGACGCCCCCCTTGGGCGAGACGAATGCGACGAGCGGCATGATGCTGGGCGTGCTCTATTTGGAGTGGGATTAATCCGGGGGCAGATGCGACGCGCCGCGGCGCGGGTCAACGCGCCGCCTGGCGACGGCGATTTCGTCGAGCAGCGCGAAGCGGCGCGGGGCCGCCGCCGCGCGTGGCGTTTGTGGCGCCTTCGGTGCCGGCAGGTAGCCGACATGGACGGGCGCTTCATAGCCAGGGGGCGGGCCGGGTGGACGCTCCTGTGCCCGGCGACCAAGACCCGGTGGCGCGATCGGCGCGACAGGCGGTTCCGCGATGACGATCCGTGGCGGCGGTGATTCGATCAGCTTCGCAAGACCCGCCAGCAAGGACCTGGCGCGCGGCCTCGACATCGCCTCGTCGCCGGAACGCGGGTCGGGCGAGGACGGCGCGGGCCGCGATGCCTCGGGCGGCTGCGTCTTGGCCGGCGCTGGCTGGGGCAACACCGGCTGGGGCTGGCTCGCCTGGAGCGGCATCGCCGCCGCCGCATCCTCCGCAGCGGCGCCAGACACCTCATCGGCGGCAGGCGGTGCCGCCTCGTCCTCCCGCGGCGCGGGCGGTGCATCCTCCCGCGCTGCGGGCTGTGCGACCACGACTTCGATGCCCGGCCATGCGCGGTAGTCGAATCGCGAAAGCCCGCAAGAAGAAACGAGCCTCGCGATATGTTGCTGCATGTTTCTTCGGGCCAACCAAAAAAATGGACGCGTGATTACAGTTAGCCATTGATTTTGCTAAAGTCAACAAAATGTCGGCGTCGGATTCCATTCTCTACAAGAAACAACTTTCGGTAAATCGCCTTCGCTCGCGGGCCTTCTGGCGGCGCCTGTTGAAATGGATGCGGCGCCGGGTCCGGCGACTGCCCGCGGCGGGAAGAAAAACGTGATTCTGTCGTGTCGACAGCGCGACAAACCTTGGTCGTGTCAAGCAACAGGGCGCAGCCAGACCCGGCGTTGTCAGACGCCGCGCTGCGTCACGCCCATCTCCGCCAACACCGCCTCGGCCTGCGTCAGGGCGAAGCGGATGTCCTTCTCGTCGATCGCGCCGATGCAGCCGAAGCGCATGCTGGGCACCTTGGTCGAGGAGAAGTCGGAAAGGATCACGCCGCGCGCCTTCATGCCCCGCTGGAAGGCCTCCAGGCTCCATTTCGGGTCGTTGGGCTGGTAGACGTTGACGATGATCGGCCCCTGATGCTCCGGCGCGACATAGGGCGTGAAGCCGAGCGCCTTCAGCCCCGCATACATCACGTCCCGGTTGCGGCTGTAGCGCGCGAGGCGCGCCGGCTGACCCCCCTCCGCCTCATAGACCTCCATCGCCTTGCCGAAGGCCCGCAGCGCCTGCACCGCCGGGGTGAAGCGGAAGCTGCCCCACCCGTTCTTCAGGGCGTGGTCGTAGACGTCCGACAGATCCATCACCCAGGATCCGGCCTGGCCACGGCAGGCTTCCAGCCGCGCGATCGGCGCCACGGCGAAGCCGAAGCCCGGCAGACCCTCCAGGCACTTGTTGGAGGTGAAGACCACGACATCGCATTCCGGATGCGCGTCCATGCGGAACGGCAGCGCGCCGAAGGCGGAGACCGCGTCGCAGATCATCCGCCGCCCCGCCGCCGCGATCACCGGCCCCAGGATCTGCGGGTCGTTGATGATGCCGGTGCCGGTCTCGCTGACCACCAGCGCGACATGGCCGCAATCGGGGTTCTCCGCCAATGCCTGGGCAAGTCGCTCCGGCGACATCGGCACGTCGTCCGGCCCGTCGAGCGCCACCACCACCCGGCCCGCCGTCTCCGCCAGCCGTGCCAGACGCTCGGCATAGCCGCCATTGCGCACCACCAGCAGCTTCCGGCCGGCGGGCACGAAGGTGCGGATCGCCGCCTCGATGATCATATGGCCGCAGCCCGGCAGCGGCATGGAGGCATGCACCCCTTCCACCCCACCGGCGATCTGCACGATGCGCGGCCGCATGGCGGCGTATTCGTCGCGGAAATCCTCGTCCCAGGGGGCGATATCCTCGGCCATGCAGGCGCGGACTTCGGGGCGGGTCTGCACGGGGCCGGGGATCAGCAGCAGCATGGGGATTTCACCGTCTGAGGCATTGCCCCCCGGCTATACCACCCCCGGCTATACGACCAAGGTGCCACCCAGCAATTCCCGGCGCAGCTTGCGCAGGATGGCGTCCGCGAAATCGATGGTGTCGGCGCAGGGCATGGCGAAGCTGCCGGGGCCGCCGATCACCTCCGCCACATAATGGTCCAGCAGGTCCGGCTCCTCGTTCAGGATGGCGAGGCCGTTCACCGTCAGCCCCGCTGCCACCGCCAGGTCCCGCACCGGCCCGGGCGCCCGCCCGGCATTGTGGCGGCCGTCGCCCGAGACATCGAGCACCAGTCGCGTGGGGTCGCCCGGCGCGCGGGCCAGCACGGCGAGGCCGGCGGCCATCCCCTCCCCCAGCGCGGTGGCGCCGGGGCGGGGCAGGCGCGGGCAGTTCTCGATGGCGACGGCCAAAGCCTCCGCCCCCGCCGCATCGGCGATGCGGGTCCAGCCCACCGCCAGGTCCTGCGCCCCGGGTCCGGACCACAGCAGCAGCGCCACCGCCGCCGCGCCGCGCGGCCCGGCGGTGGCGGCGGCCAGCACATCGGGGTCGCGGAAGGCGGCAGCGGTACCGCCGGCCATCAGGTTGAACTCGGCGAAATCGACGCTCGCGGAGACATCCATGGCGAGGCAGAGGGCGATATCCACGTCATCCATCGGTATAACCATCCTGTTCCACGAAGCTGTTTGCATCCCCGCCTGGCCGATGCCAGCATGCCTCACGAACAAGACAGGTGAGCGCAGGATGATCGACAGGCGTGGCATTCTGGCGGCAGGCGGTGGTCTGCTGGCATCCTCCCTCGCGGCCCCCCGGGTCCTGGCCCAGGCCTGGCCGGCGCGTCCGATCCGCATGATCGTCCCCTACACACCCGGCGCCGCGACCGATGCCATGGCCCGGCTGTCCGCCCAGAAACTTCAGGAAAAGCTCGGCGTCCCGGTGGTGGTGGAAAACCGCGCCGGGGCCAATGGCGCTATCGGCAGCCAGGCGGTGCTCCAGGCCGCGCCCGATGGCTATACCATCCTGGCCTCCGCCTCGATCCACCCGATGGCGCGTCATGTGATGAAGGCGGCGCCCTATGACCCGGTGGCGGATTTCATCCCCCTGGCCCGCACCGCGCGCGGCCCGCTGGTGCTGGTCTCCAACCCCCGCCTGCCGCAGACCACGATCGCGGCGGTGGTGGAGGCGGCGAAGCGCGATCCGGCGCGCTGGACCTTCGCCACCAGCAGCCTCGGCGCCGCCGGGCACCTGGCCAGCATCGAGTTCAACCGCGTCACCGGCGCCAATATCGAGATCGTCGGCTATCGCGGCAGTTCGCCGGCGCTGACCGATGTGGCGGCGGGCAATACCCAGTTGATGTTCGACCCCGTGCTGTCCACGCTGCCGCTGGTGCGCGGCGGGCAGTTGCGCGGGCTCGCCATCGCCACCCCCACCCGCACACCCCTGGCGCCGGAACTGCCGACGGCAGTCGAAGGCGGGCTGGCCGGCTTCGAATTCTATTCCTGGTACGGCGTCTGGGGCCCCCGCGCCATGCCGCGGGAGATCGCGGATCGGATCAATGCCGCCCTCGTCGCCGGGCTGCGGGAGCCGGAGGTGGTGCAGCGCCTGACCGGCCTGGGCTTCGAACCGGTGGCCGAGACGGTGGAGGAGGCGGAGCGCTTCATCGTCGCCGATGTCGCGCGAAATGCGGAGCTGCTGCGGATCGCGAATTTCCAGCCGCAATAGCCCGCGGCGGCGCTGGCCGCCTTGTGGATTGATCTTCAACCGTTTTTCATGTGGACGACAGGCCGGGGCGTTTCGCCCCGGCGGCCGATGCGCTACAGCCTGGGCAAAGAAAGCTAGGATCGTCCCCTGCCCCGGCGCAAGCAAAGCCCCGATGCCCAGATACAAGTCACGCGGGCGTGAGCATGCCCCTGTGAAGCCCCGGGAAGCCGTGCTATCCAGCGGTCCAGGGAATGGCTGCCGGACCGAAATGTCCGGGCTGGGACAGGAGTGGAAGCGCCATCGACGGGCTTCACGACACGCAGCATGCGACGGATTCGCATGCCCACCCCGTCCCCGTCTCCGAACTGGTCACCGCCCTGGCGCGGGACTGGCCATCCGAACGGGTAACCCTGGGCGATCTGATGCAGGCGCTTGGCGCGCGCGGCTATGGCGTGCTGATCGTTCTCTTCGCCCTGCCCAACCTGCTGCCGGTCTATATCCCTGGCCTCAGCCCCATCTTCGGCGTGCCGCTGCTCATCATCTGCGCGCAACTGGCCTATGGGCTGCCGACACCGAAGCTGCCCGTGATGCTCACCCGCCGGTCGATGCGCCGCGCCGATCTGCGGATGATCGCGGACAAGGCGCTGCCCTGGCTGCGCCGGGTGGAACGCTTCGTGAAGCCGCGCCCCTCCTGGCTCACCACCCGGATGGGCGAAAGGCTGATCGGCTATTACGGCGTCTTCCTGGCCGCGATCGTCTGCATCCCGCTGCCCTTCACCAATGGTCCGCCCTCGCTCGCCTGCCTCATCATGGCGATCGGGCTGATGGAGGAGGATACGCGCACCATCCTGGCCGGCGCGGTCTTTGGCATCTGCGGCACGCTGCTGGCGCTGTCGATCATCGGCAGCGTCGGCTGGATGCTGATGGCGGGTTTCACCTGGCTGTTCGGGCTCAACTGACCCGCGCAGAAGGTGGCGCATGAGCCCGGAGACAGGGCCGTCCGCCGAGTCCGCCCCGATCTCCCGCATCGTCGCGGAGGTCGCGGCCGCCTTCCCCGGGGAGCGTATCAGCCTGGGCGAGATGGCGGAGGCCTTCGGCGACCGCGCCTTCGGCATGCTGCTGCTGCTGTTGCTGCTGCCGGGCCTGCTGCCCGGCATGGCCAGCGTCTTCGGCACGCCGCTGCTGATCCTCGGCGTGCAGATGGGGCTGGGCCTGCGGGTGCCGAAACTGCCGGGCATCCTGGCGCGGCAGACCATCAAGCGGGCCGACCTGCTGCGGCTCGCCTCCGCCTCCTCCAAGGGTCTCGGGCGGATCGAGAAATACGTGAAGCCACGGCCGGGCTTCTTCACCTCCCCGCTCGGGGAACGGATCATCGGCTGGCTGACCGCCTATGTCGCCATCATGCTGATCCTGCCGGGTCCCGGTACCAACGGCCCGCCGGCCTTCGGCAATATCGTCATGGCCCTCGGCCTGATCGAACATGACAGCAAGGTCACCGGCTGGGGCGTGGCGCTGACCATCGCCGGCTGCGTCTTCGCCACCGTGGTGCTCGGGATGCTGGGCTGGCTGGGTCTGCAGGCGCTGGGCTGGATGTTCTGAAGCCTGGTTGGCGGCGCCGCGACGCAATGGTAACAGGCCGCCATGCGACGGTGGCCCGCAAGGGCTGAAACGGGAACGCGCGAAGGCCAGCCGGGGCAACCCGCCGGGCCACGTCCGCGGCTGCCCCCGCAACTGTAGGCGGAGACCCTGTCTCCCTGACGCCATTGGACCCTGATCCGGGTCCGAGAAGGCGGGGACAGGATCCGGGTGGTGTGCCACCCGGTGCTCCGCGAGCCAGGAGACCGGCCGGCGCAGAGACGTCACGCGCGTGCCGGGCGGGGTGCACCGGCGCAACGGAACGACAGGCCAGTGGCGAAGGATCGCCGCTGTCCGCTCGTCTCCGCCGGCGGCGACGACGCCAGCCGCCTGATGGCCCGGAAGGGTCGCCGGGCATGTCGTCTGATCGCACGGAGGAACCGATGCGAATGAAGTCCATGAACCGGGCCGCGCCCCTCGCGCTCGCCCTGCCCTTGCTGCTGTCCGCCCCAGGCCTGGCCCAGCAGGCCATCCCCGAGACCATCGTCACCGCCACCCGCATCCCGACCGAGGCGGAGCGTGTGCCCGCCGCCATCACCGTGCTGACCCGCGCGGATATCGAGGAGCGCGGCTACCAGACCCTGGCCGAGGCCATGGCCACCGTGCCCGGCATGAACCTGGTCCAGGGCGGCGGCCTCGGCCAGCAGGCCAGCGTCTTCATCCGCGGCACCGCTTCCCGCCACGTTCTCGTCCTGCTGGACGGCGTGCCGGTGAACGACCCGTCGGAGGCCAATGGCGCCTTCAACTTCGGCAATGAGCTGCTGGGCGATATCGAGCGCATCGAGATCGTGCGCGGCCCGGGCTCCGCCCTCTATGGCTCCGGCGCCATCGGCGGCGTCATCAACCTGGTGACCCGGCGCGCGCCGGCCGGCGTGCCGGTGCAGGTCTTCGGCGACGTCGCCGGCGGCAGCCAGGGCACGGCGCGCGGTGCGCTGGGCGCGGCGGGTTCGCTCGGCAACTGGAACTACATGGTCATGGGCCAGGGCCTGACCACCCAGGGCAGCGATGCCACGCCGAGTCGCTTCCGCGCCGATACCAAGGAGACGGAGGCGCTGCGCGCCGGCGCCGGCACCGCCCGCTTCGGCTGGGCCGATGGCACCAGCATGGTGGAGGGCCTGCTGCGCTGGCGCGAGAACCAGCTCGACCTCGACAACATCCCGAATGACGACCCGAATTACGAGGGCAATGACCGCCGCTGGTTCGGCCAGCTGCGGACCGAGACCCGCCTGTTCGACGGCGTCTGGACCACCGGGCTGCGCGCCGCGGTGACCGAGGATCGCCGCCGCTACATCAACCTGCCCGATGCGCGCAGCAGCGCCAGCACGGACGACCTTTATCGCGGCCAGCGCCAGACGCTGGACTGGGGCAACCGGGTGCGGCTGGGCGATGTCGGCCCCTTCTCCATGGCCGGCCTCGCCTTCGGCGTGACGCATGAGCGGGAGAGCGTGGACGCCACCTCCGGCTCCCCGGGTTTCCGGACCGTGACGGATGCGCGGGCCAGCAGCACCGCGCTGCATGCGGGCGTGCAGGCACGGCTGGGCGACCGGCTCGACCTGTCCGCCGGGCTGCGGCAGGACCTGGCGGAGGATTATGACGGCTTCCTGTCCTGGCGCGCCGGTGCGGTGCTGGCGGTGCCGGAGGTGGCCTCCCGCCTCCGCGTCTCGGCGGGCACGGCCTTCAAGGCGCCGTCGCTGTACCAGCGCTTCGGCCGCATCGGCAGCTTCTTCCGCGGCAATCCGGATCTGGAGGCCGAGACCTCCTTCGCCTGGGAGGCCGGCTTCGACACCGACCTGCCGATCTTCGGCCGGCGCGACGGCGCGACCGTGGGCGTCACCTACTTCAACACCCGCACCAACGACCTGATCAACTTCAACCGGGCCTTCTCCAGCCTGGAGAACATCGAGAAGGCGAGCAGCCAGGGCGTGGAGATGGAGCTGCGACTGCGCCCGGCGCGCTGGCTGGAGACAAGGCTGGCCTGGACCATCACGGATGCGCGGGACGAGGTCACCGACGCGCCGCTGGCCCGCCGGCCGCGCAACGTGGTTTCCGCCGGGGCGCGGCTGTCGCCCACCGACCGGCTGGTGATCGCGCCGGAGGTGCTGTTCACCGGGCCGTCTCCGGACACCGCCTCCTATGACGACAGCGGCAACTTCCTGTCGGGCGTGCGCTACAACAAGTCCGGCACCGTGCTGAACCTGACGGCGTCCTACCGCGTGACGCCGGCCATCACCGCCTATGCGGAGGGCCGCAACCTGGGCAACAGCCGGTGGGAGCCGGCGAACGGCTTCGTCACGCCGGGGCGCAGCCTGCTGGTCGGCACGCGCTTCGTGTTCTGATCCCCGCGGGCCGGTCTCTTGACCGGCCCGAGCACCCGGATGGGCGCCGCGGCATCAGGCCGCTCAGGCCGCGACCCGCAAGGTCCTGGCCGACCCCATGTCACGGCCCAGACGAAGCAGCCGCCGGTTGAGCGGCCTCTCGAACGCCATATGGATCGCGAGGGAGGCCAGTTGCGTGGCGACGCAGGCCAGCAGGACAAAGATCACCAGCCCGCCCGGCAGCCCACCGAGGCCGAGGCGGTAGGCGACCTGGCCCATGGCCGACAGCACGATGGTATGTGTGAGATAGAGCGCGTAGGAGGCGTCGCCCAGCAGGTTCGGGACGCGCAGGCTGGGCACCTTTCCGGCCACCTCCAGCGAGACGACGCCGGCGACGATGGCCAGTGATGGCAGCCCGGCAACGATGACCCGGTGTGCCCAGGCCTCGTCGCCCATCGCCAGCGCCACGAAGCCGAGCCCGATCGTCGGCCAGGCGAGCCAGGGGGGCATCGCCCAGCCGCGCCCCAATGCGGCGCCAAGCGCCACGCCGAAGCCGAATTCCAGGATGATGGGTGAGGTGTAGAAGGCAAGCATCACGCCTCCCGGCCGCATGATCTCGCCCAGCGCGACGAGCAGGGCCAGAACGCCGCAGATCGCCGGCAACCGCTGCCCTGGCGGCAGCAGCAGCGACAATCCGAAGATGGCGTAGAAGAACATCTCGTAGTTCAGCGTCCAGCCGGGGATGAGCGCTGGCGCGACCATGTCGATGACCGGGTGGGATGCGGGCAGGAAGAGGTAGGAGGCCACCACATGCCAGACCTCGAAGCGCCCACTCTGCACCAGGGCCGGCGCGAGAAGCAGCAGGCCGACGATGAAGCTGGTGAGCAGCCAATAGATCGGGACGATGCGCACGACCCTTCGGTAGAAGAAGTCCCGCAGCCGAACATTCCGGTCGGCCGTCACCACCCACATGATGAGGCCGCTGATGACGAAGAAGATGTCGATCCCGCGCGCCGGCCAATCCGGCCAGGACCCCTCATAGCCAAGGCGCTGCAGCGGCACACCCATGTGGAACAGCACGACCATCATGGCCGCGATCGCCCGCAGATACTGAACGCTATTGAGATGCGCGGGCATGGTGCGGGTCCAACGGTTGCTCCGGTCAACAACCGCCAGGCTGCTTCCCACCTGGGAAGGTTAATCGTTCTTTAGACGACGTGCCAGCACCGACGCCGGCGCGCCGCCAGCAATCATCACGCCGCGCGCTTGCGCCTCGGCTTGCGGGTCGGGGCCGGCTGGGCTTCCGCCTGGCCCGCATCGGCCACCGCCTCCGTCCCCTCCAGCGCCGAGAGGAAACGGCGGCACCAGATATTGGCGGAGCCTGCCTTCACGCTGGCCCAGTTGCGATTCCAGCGGTCCAGGCGTTCATCCGCCGGCATGTCCATCGCCGCATCCAGCGCTTCCGCGATGTCGTCCGGGTCGAGCGGATTGACGATCAGCGCGCCATCCAGTTCCACCGCCGCGCCAGCAAAGCGCGACAGCACCAGCACGCCGGGGTCGGCCGGGTCCTGCGCCGCGACATACTCCTTCGCCACCAGGTTCATCCCGTCCCGCAGCGGCGTCACCAGGCCGATGCGGGCCATGCGCATGAAGCCTGCGAGTGTCGGCCGCGCCACCGCGCGGGTGATGTAGCGGATCGGCGCCCAGTCGGGCTCCGCCATCTGGCCGTTGATGCGGCCCACACCCTCATCCAGTTCACGCCGCAGCGCGCGATACATGGCCACGTCGCCACGGCTGACCGGGGCGACCTGGAGGAAGGTGATCTTGCCGCGATGCCGGGGGAAGCGTTCCAGCATGGCGCCGAAGCCGGCAATGCGCTGCGGCAGGCCCTTGGTATAATCCAGCCGGTCGATGCCGATGGCCAGCGAGCGCCCGCCGAGCGAATCGCGCAGGCGCTGAACCTCCTTCACCCGCGCGCGCTGGGCGGCGAGCTTGGCGAAGCCGGTGGCGTCGATGCCGATGGCGAAGGCGCCGACCCGCAGCGCCACATCCCCCTTGCCGATGGCGATCAGCGCGGCGCGCAGGTTTTCCGCATCGTCCTCGGTCTGGGTGCCGATGCAGTCCACCGCCTCCAGCGTCGCCAGCAGCGCCTCCGCATGCGGCAGGCCGTTGAAGACGGAGCGCGGCGGAAAGGGGACATGCAGGAAGAAGCCGATGCGCTGCTTGCAGCCCAGCGCGCGCAAATCCGCCGCCATCGGGAACAGGTGGAAGTCGTGGATCCAGACCGTGTCGTCCGGCTTCAGCAGCGGTGCCAGGGCCGCGGCGAAAGCGGCATTGGTGCGCTGGTAGCCGGCGAAATCGCGCCGGTCGAAGCGCGCGATGCCGAGGCGGTAATGCAGCACGGGCCAGAGCGCGGCATTCGAGAAGCCCTGGTAGTAGTGCTTGTAGTCGTCATGGCCCAGATCGATCGTTGCATAGGTGGTGTTGCCATGCGGCACCAGCTTCGCCTCGGTGCCGGTCTGGTCCGCGGTCTTGCCCGACCAGCCGAACCACACCGCTTCCCGCTTCGCCAGCGCGTCGTGCATGGCGACCGCAAGACCGCCCGCCGTCGCGCCGGCCTCCTTCGGGTCGGGGACGCGATTGGCGACGATGACAAGCCGGCTCATGCCGCCACCCCGCGCGCGAGCTGCCCTTCCAGCACGGCCAGCCAGTCGCGGAAGCGACCCGGCGTGCCGAAACTGTCCTGGAGCCGCAGGCCGAGCCCGCCGGCTTCCCGCGCCACCGCCATTCCGGCCTCATCCGTGACATCGTCCCCGATGAACACCGGCACACGCCCGGCGAAGGGGCTGCGGGACATCAGATAGGCCACGGCGGTGCCCTTGGAGACGCTGCGCGGCGTCACCTCCCAGGCCATATGCGCGGGCATCAGGGCGAAATCATCCGGCGCTTCCGAAACCAGGGAGGTCAGCAGCATCCCGGCCTCCGGACCCGCCTCGGGCGCCTGACGGAAATGCAGGACGAAGCCATGCGCCTTGTCCTCGATGAAGGCCCCGGGGAAGGCTTCCGCGAAGGCCCCCGCCTTGGCGCGCCAGGCCGCAGGGGGGGATGCCAGGGCCGGCTGTTCCACCGGACCATCCGGCAGCGGGCGCAGCACCGCGCCGTGATTGCCGGCCTTGGCGATGGCCACCGGCAGGAAATGGTCGAGTTCCAGAAGCGGGCGGCCGGAGACGATGGCCAGCGCCCCGCCCAGATGCGCGGAGAGCCGTTCCAGCAGGCTCGGCAGGTCAGGCGGGACCACGACGGCGTCGGGCCGTTCGGCGATCTCCACCAGGGTTCCATCGAAGTCGAGGAAAAGCGCCGCCTGGGCGGGCGCGGTGGGAAAGTCTTGCATGCCCCAGCCTAGCACATTGCAGGCGTTTCGGTTCCCTCGCGGTCACGCGATCGTGAGGACAATCTGCCGCGGCCCGTGGAGAGCGTGTTAACTTCAGGCCAAAGACGCAGGAGGAACCGCATGTCCCCATCACCCCGCACGACGGTCAGCCATGCCGCGGAGGCGGTTTTCGAGACCGGGCTGCGCAGCTTCTTCGCCTATCGCGACCTGGGCGTCCGCCAGGCGAGCGGCGGCGCCTTCGGCGCGCATGTGATCCGCGCCGTGCCCGGCCAGGGGGCGGCGCCGGAATGGCACAGCCACGCGCTGGGCTTCCAGCTTGTCTATGTGCTGCGCGGCTGGGTGACCTTCACCTATGAGGATATCGGCACGGTCACCTTCCATCCCGGCGATTCAGTGCTGCAGCCGCCCGGCATCCGCCATGTGGAGGTGGCGCATTCCGAGGATCTGGAGCTGCTGGAGATCACCAGCCCCGCCGACTTCGCCACGCAACGGGAGACACCTCCGGACAGTTTCCCCTGAGCGGTTTTTCCGCTAGGCTGTGCGCCGCGCGGGCGTGGTGGAACTGGTAGACGCGCCGGACTCAAAATCCGGTTCCGAGAGGAGTGTCGGTTCGATTCCGACCGCCCGCACCACTTTTCGTGGCGCGATGCCGCCCACGGGCAGGCCTAAAGGCGAGCCCGGGCGGCGCGCAGAATTCGCCCGTCGATCGCCAGCAGGCCCAGCCCGATCACCGCCATGCCGCCGAAGTGGCGCGGCGCCAGCACCTCCCCCAGCGCCAGCGCGCCGAGCAGCAAAGCGGTGACCGGCACCAGCAGGGTCACCAGCATGGTGTTGGTGGCCCCCGCCCCGGCCAGGATGGCGTAGAACAGCGCATAGGCCAGCGCGGTTGCCAGCAGCCCCAGCGCCAGCAGCGCCGCCACCGCCTCCAGCGAGGGGGTGGGCAGCGCCCAGGGCCGGTCGAAGGCCAGCACCAGCGGCAGCATCATCAGGCTGGAGGCGATGCACTGCCCCGTCGCCGCCGGCAGCGGCGCCAGCCCGGCCCGGCGCACCCGGCGCGACCAGACACCCGACAGGCCATAGGAGAGGCAGGCGCCCAGGCACAGCGCGATGCCCAAGGCCTCATCCGCCGCGCCACGGCCGAAGGCGGCGGGGCCGGCGAGGATGGCGACCCCCAGCAGGCCCAGCAGCGTGCCGGCCAGGCGGTTGGGCGTGAGTTTCTCGTCCGTGGTCAGCCCATGCGCCGCCAGCACGGCGAAGACCGGCGTCGCCGCATTCACCACGGCGGCGAGGCCGGAGGGGATGTATTGCTGGCCGACCACGATCAGGGTGAAGGGGATGGCATTGTTCAGCAGCCCCATCCCGGCGCAGGCGAGCCAGGCGGCGCGCGTCGCCGGCAGCGCCAGGCCCAGGATGCGGCAGGCCAGAGCGAGCGCGCCGGCGGCCAGGGCCACGCGCGCCAGCACGATGGTGAAGGGCGGAAAGCCCCGCAGCGCGACGGCCATGAAGAAGAAGGACCCGCCCCAGATGACGGCCAGCGCCAGCAGCAGGGTCCAGAGACGGGCATTCATGGGGGTGGTCATGGCGGGTGGATAGGACGCGGCGGCGGCGCGGCGCCATCCGGTCGTTGCGCGGGACTGATCCGCGCAACCCTCTCCCCCACTGGGGGAGAGGGCTTCGGGTCAGACGAAGCCGAACTTCTCGTTGGCCGCGGTCTGGCGGGCGATGGCGGCCGCGGTCTGTTCGCGGATGGCCTCGGGCGGCTGGGTCAGGTCGGCCACCACCTGGTACAGCCGGCGCTCCGACGGCGCGCCGCGATGCACGCCGGGGGTGACGTAGAAGGGCGCCTCCTCCGTCACCTGCGCGATCTCGGCGGCGGAGAGCGAGGCGTCGGTGGGCGCCCGCTTCACATACCATTGCCGCAGCAGCACCGGGGTGCCGTCCATCAGGGCCAGCGCGCCCTGATTGCCATGGTCCAGCCGCCAGCGGTTGGAGGTGACCTCCTCCAGGCAGATGTTCATGTCGAGGCCGGCCACCTTGGCCTGCCACAGGGTGCATCCGGCCTTGCGGCCGGTGGCCGCGGGGCGCAGCCGGGGCTTGGCGCGGGCGGGGATGGATTTTTCATCGAAGGCGGCTGCCCAGAGGGCCAGCAGCCTTTCAATCTCGGCCGGTTGCTCGATCGCGCGTAGGCTGCGCGGCGGTTCCTTGCTCATGCTCATGTCCGGCGTACCGCCACCACAATTCCCTTTTCCTTCAAGGCCGTGACTTCCTCCGCCGAAAAACCGTGGCGGGCGAGGATGTCATCGCCATGTTCGTTGAAGCGCGGCGGGGCGGCGCGTGTGCCGCCCGGCGTCCGGCTCATCTTGATCGGCGTGCCGAGGCCCCGGTAGCTGCCGAGCTCCGTGACCATCTGCCGATGCGCTGTATGGGGCGCGGCCATCGCCTCGTCCACATGCAGCACCGGCCCGGCCGGCACGCCGGCGCGCAGCAGGCGGTCGCACAGCTCGTGCCCATCCTCCGCCGCCAGGCGCGCTTCGAGGATTTCGGTCAGCGTGTCCCGGTTGGTCAGGCGGTCGCCATTGCTGCGGAAGCGCGCATCATCCGGCAGGCCATCCAGCGACAGGAACTTGCAGACTTTCCGGAAGGTCGGGTCGTTGCCGACCGCCAGGAAGATCTCGCAGGTCTTCGTCCGGTACTTGGAATAGGGCGAGATATTCGGGTGCGGGTTGCCCGTGGCCTTCGGGCGCTTGTCGTTAAGGAAGAAATTCGCCGCCTGAGGGTGCAGCAGCGCCATGCCGCAATCATGCAGGCTCATATCCAGGAACTGGCCTTGGCCGCTTTTCGTCCGCTCCTGCAGCGCCATCAGGATGGCGATGGCGGAGTAGAGGCCGGTGGCGAGGTCGACGATCGGCGTGCCCATGCGCAGTGGGCCGGTGGTGTCGTTGCCATTGATCGACATCAGCCCGACCATGGCCTGGATCACCGCGTCATAGCCCGGCAGCGCACCCAGCGGCCCATCCGGCCCGAAGCCGGAAACGCGGCAGTGCACCAGCTTCGGGAAACGCTTGGACAGGACATCGGCATAGCCCATGCCCCATTTCTCCATGGCGCCGGGCTTGTAGTTCTCGATCAGCACATCGGCGCCGTCGAGCAGGCGCATCAGCACCTCCCGCCCCTCCGGCTTGCCGAGATCGAGCGCGAGCGACCGCTTGTTGCGGTTCACACCGATGAAATAGCTGGCGGAGTCATCGACGAAGGGCGGGCCCCAGTCGCGCACCTCGTCGCCCTGCGGCGGCTCGATCTTCACCACCTCCGCCCCGTGGTCGGAGAGGATCATGGTGCAATAGGGGCCGCCGAGAACGCGGGTGAGGTCGATGACCTTGAGGCCGGCGAGCGCGCCGGGTGACAGGGCCAGGCCCTTGCCCTGCGCCATGGGAACCGCGTCGGTCATGCGGCAAGTTTCCTGTCGAACACGCGGGCACAGAACTCCGGATAGGTTTCCAGCATCTCGTCGCAGATCGGCCCGCGCAGCAAAGCGAGCTCGGCCTCGGTCGGATCGGGGGTCTGCGGCACGTCATCCGCCACGTCGAAGTCGAAGCCGGTCGCGGCGCGGATGCTGTCGACGGTCTCGCCGGGATGGATGCTGGCCAGCGAGAAGCGCGCGCGGTCCGGATGGAAGGCAAAAACGCATTTGCCGGTGACCAGGGCCTGCGCCGTGCCGCGGCGGAAGACGCCGGGCTCCGACACGCCGGGCGCCGAGATATTGTCCACCTTCTGCACCAGCACGCGGGCGGAGTGTTCCTCGCGGAACAGGATGGTGCGCGGCGTCATGAAATACATGTAGGCGCTGCCGAAGCTGCCGGGGAAGCGCACGGACTTGCCGGGCCATTCGCCGGTGCCGACCAGGTTGAGGTTCGCCTGGCCGTCGATCTGCCCGCCGCCGAGGAAGAACAGGTCGATCCGCCCCTGCCCGGTCAGGTCGAACAGCTCCCGCGATCCCTCGCTGAAGGGATTGCCGGTGCGCTTGTGCAGCAGGGAGAGCCGCACGGGATGGCCCTGCTTCTTCACCAGCCAGCAGGCCGCGGCCGGAATCGGGCTGGCCGCGCCCACCGCGATATGGCGCGCCGGCGGCGCCGCCGGGTCCAGGATCAGCCGTGCCAGGGTGGCGGCGAGGCGTTCTTCCAATTTAATCGTCATATCCATGTGGCCCTCAGTCGCCGGGCGCGGCCTCCGGCCGCTTGGCTACGCGCCACTGGGCGCGGCGGCCGTTCGGCCGCTCGGCCGGCGAAGGATGCCGGCCGCAGGTCGGTCGTTTGCTTAAAAGGTCTCATTCCGCGGCCTGCGCCTGCTGGGTCAGAACGTAGCGGTCGAGATATTCGGCAAAGCCGGCTTCGGTCTTGGCCATGCGGGCATATTCCGCGACATGCGCCGCGTCGAAGCCGTATTCGTCCAGCAGCGCCACCGGCCAGGCGCCGCGCTCGGCCACGGCCACCGCCTCGATATAGGTGCCGCTGATGCAGCCGGGGGCGAGCTTCTCATCCTCCAGCATGTCGCCCTTCACCATCCGCTCGACGGTGGCGAGCACGCGCTTCGAGGCATGGGCGACCGTCGCCAGTTCCCGCCGGCGGCCGACCCAGATATTGCCGGCCTCATCCGCCATCACGCCATGGATCAGCGCCACATCGGGCGACAGAGCGGGCAGCAGCACGATGGGGTCGGAGACGCCGTCGCCCATCGGGTTCGGCACCACCTTCCAGTCGGGGCGATTGGCCAAAATGTCGCTGCCGATGATGCCGCGCAGCGCCATGAAGGGAATGCCCTTCTCGGCCGCCTGGAGCATGGAATGGATCGCCGGGCAGGTGGCGTCGCGCAGCGTGATGCTGCCGGCCTTCAGCGCGGCGGAAAAGCGCGGCGCGAAACCGGCCTCGCCGAGCGAGGCGGCGCTGGTCTGGATCTCCGCGACGCAGCCGGCGCCGATCAGCAGATCCGTGGCAAAGCCGGAGACCGGCACGCCCAGCAGCCGCAGCCGCTTCGCGCCACGCCGCACCAGCGCCCGGGCCAGGGCCACGGAAGGCAGCGAATTGTCGGGGGGAAGGGCCAGCAGCGCGCCATCCGGCACGGTCGCGGCGAGGCTATCGGGCGAGTTTGGGGTCATGTGACGGTCCTCATGCACCCTAACTACGCCGGCTTGCCCCGCGCGCGAAGGGGTTTGGGTGGACAAGCCTCCCCGGAAGCCGCACGTTGCGACTTCGATTCGGAAACGGGGTGGGGCCATGGCCAAGGACGCTGAGGTCCTCGTGGGAATCGATGGGAGCCACGCCAATCTGTTCGGGGACATGGCGCCGGACGTCTACGATGAGAAATTCGCGGACAGCCATGTGCGCCGCATCATTGTCAATTCCCGCCTCCCTGCTTCGCACAGCCACTATGTCCGCGGTCCCAACGCCCTCGGCCGCTATGTCAACAGGTCCTTCAAGGAAGCGCTGGATCATATCGAGCGGCACGCGAAGACGGCGGATGGGATGCTGGGCATCCACCTCGCCGGCTACAGCCGGGGTGCCGCCATGGCGCTCGATATCGCCAATGCGCTGTCGCAACCGCCCCAGGGCTGGGCGTCCAACACCGCGCGCCTTTTGACCTTCGGCAAGTCCAAGCCCGTGGTTCAGCAGCTCCAACGACTGCGCGACCGCCATGCCGGGCGGCTGCGCATTGCCAGCCTGGCCCTATTCGATCCGGTGGATATGTCGAGCGACATCGACGACACCTGGATCGCGCGCGACGTGGGTCCGAGCGCGGTCGTCCGCCGGTCCCGCCACTGGGGCAGCCGCGTCGGCTGGACCAATGTCGGCGACGAAGGTGAGCCAGGGACCCGGACGCCGCGCCCGCGACTGGTGCTGGACGGCACCCACGCGGCCCTCGGCGGCATGCCCCGAGAAGGCGACATTCCCAAGCCATTGGCCCGCGAGTTGCTCAAGATGCTGAAACATATCGAGGAGTGGCGGCTGGTGGATGCGCGCTTCGACCAGAATGTCGCCCGCCATCCGATCGTTCGCGGCGCCCTCGGGGGCGTGGGTCTCTTTGTCCATCCGGTCAATGCTGGCCTGCTCGGCCCCGGGGCCTTCGCGGCCGTGAAGCTGTTGGGCGTGGTGAAGCCGAAGCTCTCGCCGGCAGGCGGATGGCGCGTTCGCACCCTGCTGACAAGTTATGCGTCAGAGGGGGGCGCCCTGGGCGGGCTTGTGAGCGATCAGCTCAGCACGGCCCTCGGGAAATTCAAAGGAATCGACATCCTCTTCTCGGACTTCCAAAAATGCACCGACAAGATTGCCCAGTACCGGCAGGAAAATGAGACCGCGAGCCGCTTCGCCAGGCGGTGGATGGCACAAGCCCTGGGCCAGGCCTACCCTGCGCGGCTCTGACACCACCCTCACGGACGCCCCATGCTGCTGCACGGCCCCCGCCTGACCCTCCGCCCCCTGGCGCCCGGGGACCGCGATGCGGTCTTCGCGATGAACAGCGACCCGGAGGTGATGCGCCATTTCGCCGCGCCGATGGACCGGGCGGAGAGCGATGCCTGGGTGGCGCGGATGATGGCGCATCAGGCGGCACACGGCTTTTCCTTCGGCGCGGTGGACCTGCCGGGCGCCGGCTGCGTCGGCGTGGTCGGGCTGCTGGAGGTGCCCTGGCAGGCGCCCTTCACCCCCGCCATCGAGATCGGCTGGCGCATCACCCGCGCGCATCAGCGCCAGGGCCTGGCCGAGGAAGCGGCGCGGCTGGCGCTGGCCTACGGTTTTGGCCGGCTGCGGCTGGACCGCATCATCGCCTTCACCCCGCCGGCAAACGAAGCCTCCTGGCGGTTGATGGAGCGGCTGGGGATGCGGCGGCAGGGGGACTTCCTGCATCCGCGGCTGCCGGCGGGGCATCGGCTCAGCCGGCATTTCTGGTACGCGCTGGACCGGGCGGGGTGGATGGCGGCGCGCGATCTGGAGGAATGAATCGCCGCGCCGCGAAGTAACACTTGTTTCACGGACCGCCAGCCGCAACTCTATCCGCATGAAACGACCCGCCCTTGCGCTGGCCGTGGCCTGCGCCGCCCCGTTGCTCATCGCCGCCATCGCACCCGGCATCACGCCGCCGGACCTCGAACGGCTGGGCTGGCGCAAGGTGCGCTGGCAGGGCATCGAGCCCGCCCAGTTCCAGGCAACACCCTCCGGCGGCGTCCGGGTGCAGGGGCGTGGGCAGGCAGCCTTCGTGCATCGCCCCCTGCCCGGCCAGGCCACCTGCCTCGCCTGGCGCTGGCGCGTCGATGCCGGGCCGCCGCCCACCGACCTGCGCCGCAAGGGCGGCGATGACCGGGCGCTGGCGCTGACCGTGGGTTTCACGGATTACGGGCCGAATGCAGGCCTTGGCGCCCGCGCCCAGATGGCGATGGCCCAGGCCGTGGCCGGCGACCACCGCCTGCCGCGCAGCGCGCTGTCCTATGTCTGGGGTGGCACGGGGCAGGAGGCGGCGGGCGCGCCGCGCGGTTTCTTCGCCAGCCCCTGGAGCACCGCCATCTCCCGCGTCCGCATCATGCACCCCGCCGAGGCCCGGCGCGGGCAATGGGTGGAGGAGAAGGTGGATCTCGGCACAGATTGGCGCGTGGCCTTCGGCGGCCAGGCCGTGCCCGGGCTGCTGGAAGTGGCGATCGGCACGGATGTGGACGACACCAACAGCCCGATCGACGCCCAGGTGGAGAACATCCGGCTGGTCCCCTGCGGCTGAAGGCGGCTTCCCAAGTCGGCTGTCGCGACCCATGTTGCAGGGCAGCGTGACCAGACAAGACCGAGGGCCATGACAGTCAGCCGAGACGAATTCCGTGATGCCATGGCCCGGCTCGGCGCCGCGGTGAATGTGGTGACCAGCGCCGGCAGCGCCGGGCGGGGCGGCTTCACGGCCAGCGCCGTGTGTTCCGTGACGGATGATCCGCCGACTCTGCTGGTCTGCCTGAACCGCTCCTCCTCCGGCAATGCGCTGGTCAAGGCGAATGGCGTGCTGTGTGTGAATGCGCTGGCGGCCGGCCAGCGGGATATCTCGGATGCCTTTGCCGGCATTGGCGGGCTGAAGGGCGAAGGGCGCTTCGCCTTCGGCGCCTGGTCCACCTTGGCCACGGGCGCCCCGGTGCTGGAGGCCGCGGCCGTGTCCTTCGACTGCCACATCGTCGATGTCATCGAGAAGGGCACCCATAGCGTGCTGTTCGCCGAGGTCGCGGCGATCCGCCAGGGCCTGCCGGGGCGGGCGCTGATCTGGTACGGGCGCGGCTACCACCCGGTGGGGCACGACGAAGCGGCAGCGTGACTACCCCTTCACCGCCCCCGCGGTCAGCCCGGCCACGATGCGGCGCTGGAAGACGAGCACCAGCAGGATCAGCGGCACGGTGACGATGACGCTGGCGGCCATGATGCGACCCCAGGGCAGCTCAAAACTGCTGGCGCCGGTGATGAGCGCGATGGCCACCGGCACCGTCCGCATCTCATCGGTCAGGGTGAAGGTCAGGGCGAACAGGAACTCGTTCCAGGCGGCTATGAAGGCCAGCAGGCCGGTGGTCGCCATGGCCGGACCCATCAGCGGCAGGAAGATGCGGGTCAGCACGGTGAAGGGGCCGGCGCCGTCCATCATCGCCGCTTCCTCCAACTCCACGGGCATCTCCCGCAGGAAGGTGGTCAGCACCCAGACGGTGAAGGGCAGGGTGAAGATCAGGTAGCTCAGCGTCAGGCCGAGCAGGTTGTTGTAGAGGCCCAGCGCGCGGATCAGCTCGAACAGGCCCGACAGCACCGCCACCTGCGGAAACATCGACACGCCCAGGATCACCAGCAGCAGCATTTTGCGCCCGCGGAACTGCACCCGGCCGAGGGCGAAGGCGGCAGACAGGCCGAGCGCCAGGGACAGGGCAACGACGCCACCCGCCACGATCACGGAATTCAGGATGTTCCGCCCAAAAGGCTGTTCGCGAAAAACGGCCAAATAGTTGTCCCAGGCGGGGCGGGACGGCCAGGCCTCCACCGTGAACAGCGCGCTGCCCTCCTTCAGGGAGGCGACGATGGCCCAGTAGAAGGGAAAGACGGTGTAGGCGACGATCACCAGCACCAACAGGAAGAAGGCCGCGCGGCCCAGCATGCGTCCCGGCCTCCTCATCGCCCCGGCTCCGCGCCCAGCCGCAGCCGCCCGAAGGTCAGGAACAGCGCGGTGACGATGGCGATCACCAGGAACAGCCCGGTGGCCGCCGCCGAGCCATAGCCAACATCCTGGAAGTCCACGAGCTGCTGCCGCGCATAGACCGACATCGACGCCGTGGCGCGGCTGTTGCCGGTCAGCACATACATCAGGTCGAAGACCCGCAGCGCGTCCAGGGTGCGGAAGATGATCGCGACCATCAGCGCCGGCCAGATCAGCGGCAGGGTGATGCGGAAGAAGCGGCCGACCGGGCCGAGGCCGTCGATCTCCGCCGCCTCGTACAATTCCTCCGGCAGCAATTGCAGCGCCGCCAGCACCAGCAGCGCCATGAAGGGCGTTGTCTTCCAGACATCCACGGCGATGATGGCGGCCAGCGCCGTGCCGTAATCCGCCGTCCAGGCACGTGGTTCCGCGATCAGGCCGACAGCCAA
Source organism: Falsiroseomonas oleicola (assembly GCF_019029495.1). Lineage (GTDB taxonomy): Bacteria > Pseudomonadota > Alphaproteobacteria > Acetobacterales > Acetobacteraceae > Falsiroseomonas > Falsiroseomonas oleicola. The sequence goes on along the minus strand of NZ_JAERQM010000002.1, from coordinate 354,881 downwards.
GAACATCTCGTTGATGACGCCATACTGGTCATGCAGCATCCAGCCCCACATCTGCGCCGAGACCACGGTCGGGATCGCCCAGGGGATCAGCATCGCCGCCCGCAACAGCCCGCGCCCGCGCATCCTGGCGTTCAGGACCAGGGCGATGACGATGCCCAGCAGCGTTTCCAGGCTGACGGAGATGCTGGCGAAGACCAGCGTGTTGCGCACCGCCGCCCACCATTCCGGGTCGCGCGCCAGCCAGAGGTAGTTCTCCAGCCCGATGAAGCCATAATCGCCCAGCAGGTCGAGTCGCGCATCGGTCAGGGAGAAGAAGATCGTTCGCCCCAGCGGCCAGCCGGCGATGCCCGCCAGCACCAGCAGCATCGGCGCCAGGAACAGCCAGGCCCCGCGCCGCCGCGCCCGCTGCATCGGCGAGACGCTCATCGGTCCCACCGCCCGCCGCGACCGATCCGGGTCAGGTTGCGTTCCAGCCGGTCCAGCGCCGGCCCCGGCGCCACCTGCCCGGCCAGCACCACATGCACCGCGTTCCAGAATTCCGCCGAGACCTGGTTGTAGCGGCTGCCGGTGACGGCGGAGGGGCGCGGCACGGCGTTGACGAACACCTCGAACAACTCGCCGAAGAACGGGTTCGCGCCCAGCACCTCCGCATCCTCATACAGGTCGAGCCGGCTGGGGTTGAAGCCGCCGGTGATGGCACGGCGCTTCTGTTCCTCCCGACCCGTCAGATACAGCACCAGGGACAGCGCCTGTTCGGGATGGCGCGAATAGCGTGAGACGGCGAGCTGTTCGCCGCCCAGCGTCGCGCTATGCGCGCCCTGCGGTGTCGCGCTATGCGTGCCCCCTGGCCCGCCGCGCGGCAGCAGCGCCACGCCAACGCGGCCGCGCACCACGCTGTCCTCCGCGTTGAGGAGCGGCCAGGCATAGGGCCAGTTGCGCATGAAGACGGCATTGCCGGTCTGGAAGACGCCGCGCGCCTCCTCCTCCGCATAGTTCAGCACGCCGCGCGGGGTGATGGTGCCGATCCAGGACGCGGCCTGGGCGATGGCGACGCGGGCGTCCGGCGTATTGACGGAAACGCGGCCATCGGCCTCCACGATGCTGCCGCCGCCATGGCTGTGCAGCCATTCCAGCGCATTCACCGTCAGCCCCTCATAGGCGCGGCCCTGGAAGACCAGGCCCCAGAGGCGGTCCTCCCCGGCGGCGCGTTCGGCGCGCATGATGAGGCCGGCGGTCTCCGCCAGCTCCTGCCAGCTCTCCGGCACCGTGCGGCCGTGGCGTTCCAGAAGATCGCGGCGGTAGTAGAGAAGGCCCGCATTGGTCAGCCAGGGCATGGCGAGGAAGCGGCCCTCCACCGTGTTGTTGCGGACCAGCGCGGGGAAATGGCGGACACGCTCCGCCGCATCCACATGCGGGCTGAGGTCCATCAGGTGGCGCGCCAGGATGCCGGGCCAGACGACGTCGAGCTGCAGCACGTCGATATCCGCCGATCGCGCCGCCAGAAGCTGCTGGTACAGCGCCAGCCGTTCGGTGCTGCCGCTGGGGGTGGAGACCATGGTGATGCGGTTGCCGGTCTGCCGCGCCCAGGCCTCGGCGCCTTCACGGCACAGCTCCAGCTCCATGCCCACGGCGCCGCAGGATATCGCCAGCGTGACCTGGGCCCGCGCCGGAGGCGCGCTCACCTGGGCCGCCGCCGGTGCGATCGCCAGGGCCACGGCGAAGCCGATGGCCGCGCGCCATGCCATGCGCATTCCCTCCCCCCGGCGTTTCCGTTCCGGGCAGGACAACGCGAACGGAAGGTCGGCGCAACCGCCGGTCGCGGCTTCGTGAAGCCGGCGCTACCACTCCCCGTAGAAGACGCCCGCCGCCTTGTGCCGGTCGGTGCGCAATTCGGCCTCCGCCCAGGTCAGGGTCGTGCGGCGCTTCAGCCCGGTGAACCAGGTCAGCAGCCTTTCGCGCATGGCGGCCCGCACCGGCTCGAACGCCGGATCGGCGCCAAGATCGAAAAACTCCTGCGGGTCGGCCTGCAGGTCGAACAATTGGGGGCGGTAGCCGCTGGTCCAGTGCACGTATTTCCAGCGCGCATCGCGCAGCATCCAGGCGTGGTGCTGCCCCACCTTCTCGCCCAGCCGCCGCCGCGCACCACGAAAGGTCCAATCCAGCTCGGAGACCACCGAATCACGCCAGGGCACGCCTTGGCCGCGCGTCAGCGGCAGCAGCGACCTTCCCTCCAGCAGATGCGGTGCGGGATCGAGGCCGAGCGCGTCCAGAAAGGTCGGCACCAGGTCGATCGCCTCCACGAAGCGGTCATCGACGGTGCCGCGCGTGGCATTGGCTTCCGGCGAGGGGTCGTAGACCAGCATGGGCACGCGCTGCACGCAGTCGTGGAACAGCTCCTTCTCCCCCATCCAATGGTCGCCGAGGTAGTCGCCATGGTCGGAGCAGAAGACCACCAGCGTGTCCTGCCAGCGCCCCAGCCGGGTCAGTGTGTCCCACACCCGGCCGAGATGGTCGTCGAGCTGGGTGATGAGGCCCTGATAGGCCGGGCGGACGGTGCTGATGCAGTCATCCTGCTGGAAGCTTTCCGACACTTCCTCCCTCTGCCATTCGCGCAGCAGCGGATGTGCCTCCGCCCCCCGCTCCGCCGGGTGGCGCGCGACGGGCAGGCATTGATTGGCGGAATACATCGCGTGGTAGGGCGCGGGGGCGATATAGGGCCAGTGCGGTTTCACGAATGACAGGTGCAGAACCCAGGGCGTTTCGCCCTGCTGCTCCATGAAGGCGATGCCCTGGTCCGCCGTATAGGCCGTTTCGCTGTGTTCCTCCGCCACGCGCGCGGGCAGGCGGGCATTGCGCATCTTCCAGCCGTTATGGACCTGGCCTTGCGCGTCCTGCACGGCGATGACGTAGTCGGTCCAGGGATCGGCGCTGTCGTAGCCCTTGCCGCGCAGCCAATGGGCATAGGCGCTGTCGGGCTCGGCATGGTGGCCATCATGGCGATCCACCAGCGTGAACCAGCCCTCCCGCAACAGCGCGGCCAGGTCGTGCTGGCCATCGAGCCGCAGGCGCTTCATGCCATGCGCGTCCGGCAGGACATGGGTCTTGCCGGCCAGGGCCAGGGTCCGCCCCGCCTCCCGCAAATGCCAGCCGAGCGTCACCTCTCCGACAGAAAGCGGCACGCGGTTGTGGGTGGCCCCATGCGAGGAGACATAGCGGCCGGTGTAGTAGGACATGCGGGAGGGGCCGCAGATACCTGACTGCACATAGGACTGAGAAAAACGCACGCCGCGGGCGGCCAGCGCATCCAGGTTCGGCGTCTTCAGGAAGGGATGGCCGGCGCAGGCCATGTGGTCCCAGCGCAGCTGGTCGCACATGATGAACAGCACATTGCGCGTGGCCATCGGCCTTGTCCCCCCAGGTTCCGTCCCGCAGCATAGGGGCCAACAACACGCCTGGGGAGAAGCGGATGAGACTGTCCCGACGCGCGGCCCTGGCCGCGGCGCTGACCTTGGCCGGCAGGCCGGCTTTGGCCCAGGGTGGCGACCCGCTGCGCATCATCGCCGCCTTCCCGCCCGGCGCGGCGCTGGACGGCATCGCCCGGCTGCTGGCGGAGGCCGCGCCAAGGCTCGGCCTGGGCACTGCCATGGTGGACAACCGCCCCGGCGCCAATGGCAATATCGCCGCGGCGCTGACCGCCCGCGCCGCGCCGGATGGCCGCACCCTGCTGCTGGCGATCGACAGCAGCTTCACGGTCAACCCGCATGTCTATGGCAATCTGGGATTCGACCCGGCCGCGCTGCGGCCCGTGGCGGTGGCCGGAACCTATCCGGTGGTGCTTCTGGTGCATCCCTCCGCCGGGATCGGGACGCTGGCGGAATTCCTCGACCGGGCGCGGCGGCAGCCGGTGCAATATGCCTCGGCCGGCTATGGCTCCCCGGGGCATCTGGCGATGGAACATCTCAGCCATTCGCTTGGCCTACGGCCCGGGCAGTTGGAGCACATCCCCTTCCGCGGCAATGCCCAGGCGGTGACGGAGCTGCTGGCCGGGCGGGTGCAGGCCGGCTTCATCGCTATCTCCGGCGGGGCGGAAATCGTGAAGGATGGAAGGCTGCGGGCACTGGCCATTTCCGGCCCGGCAAGGCTGCCGATGCTGCCCGATGTGCCGACCGTGGCGGAGCAGGGCCATGCCGGCTTCGACATCCGCTTCGCCTATCTGCTGATGGCGCCGCGCGACGTGCCGGAGGCCGCGCGGGCGGCGGCGGCCCGGCTGGTCGCCACGGTCTTCGCCGACCCGGCGGCGCAGGCGCGGCTGGCCAATTGGGCCGTGACGCCGGAGGCCGGGGACGGCGCGGCGGCGGAGGCCTGGGTGGCGCGAGCTTCCGGCAGGTGGCGGGAGGTGGTGCAGGCGACGGGGATGCGGGTGGAATAGGGGCGGCACCGCGCCGCCCCCTCCCGGCAGGCTACATCTCGGCGTAGGTGCCGTTGCGCCAGACGTAGAAGACATAATCCGGCACGGTGACATCGCCCTTCTGGTCGAAGTTGATGTCGCCCAGCACGCTGGCCCAGGGGCCGCCGGACTTCAGCAGGGCGGCGATGCGGCGCGGATCGGTGCCGCCCGCGCGGGTCGCGGCCGCCGCCCAGATCTGCATGGCGGCGTAGGTGTAGAGGACATAGCCCTCCGGATCGACATTGCGGGCGCGGAAGCGCTGCACCACCTGCGCCGCGGTCGGGCGCTTGCGGGGGTCGCTGCTGAAGGTCATCAGCGTGCCCTCACCGGCCGCGCCGGTGATCTGCCAGAACTCGTTGGTCACCAGCGCGTCGCCGCCGATCAGGGTCAGGTTCATCCCGACTTCCTTGGCCTGGCGCAGGATCAGCCCGGATTCGGTGTGGTAGCCGCCGACATAGACCACGCCGATCTCCGCCTGCTGGAGGCGGGAGACGATGGCCGAATAGTCGCGCTCGCCGGGGGTATAGGCGGAATACAGCGTCTCCGTCACACCCGCCGCGTTCAGCGACTTCTTGGTCTCCTCCGCCAGGCCACGGCCATAGGCGGTGTTGTCGTGCAGGATGGCGATGCGGCGGTCGCGCATGTTCTGGGCGATGTAGCGCCCGGCCACCAGGCCCTGCTGGTCGTCGCGACCGCAGACGCGGAAGGTGTTCCAGTCGCCACTATCCGTATAGGCCGGGTTGGTCGAGGCCGGGCTGATCTGCAGCACGCCTTCCTCGCCATAGACCTTGCTGGCTGGGATGGAGCTGCCGGAGCAGAAATGCCCCGCCACCAGCGCCACGCGGCGGGAGGCGAGCTGGTTGGCGACGGAGACCGCCTGGCGCGGGTCGCAGGCATCGTCGCCCACTTCCAGCGCAAGCTGCCGGCCGAGCACGCCGCCGGCGGCGTTGAGGTCGGTGATCGCCTGTTCGGCACCCGCGCGCATCTGGCCACCGAAAGCCGCATACTGCCCGGTCATCGGCCCCGCGGTCGCCACCCGGATCGGGCCGGAACCCTGGGCGAAGGCACCACGTCCGCCCGCCAGCAGCATCGGTGCGGCCAAGCTGCCGCCAAGCATCGTCCTGCGCTTCATCATCCCACCCACTCCCTGTTTCAGGGCGCCATTGGCCCGGTGACGCAAGGGTAAGCGAGTGTCGGGGCGCCTGACCAGCGTCAGAGAATGCGCGGGGGCTCGATCGCGTCGATCGCCTGCGCCATGGCGATGTCCCGCTCCGAGAGGCCGCCGGCATCATGGGTGGTCAGCAGGATCTCCACCCGGTTCCACACATTGGACCATTCCGGATGGTGATCCAGCTTCTCCGCCAGCAAGGCCACACGGGACATGAAGGCCCAGGCGGTGGAGAAATCGGCGAAGCGGAAGCGGCGGGTGATGGCATCCCGCCCCTCCGCCAGCTGCCACAGCGGCAGGGTATGGGGCAGTTCGGCGCGGGTCGCGGCATCCAGCGGACGGATCATGGCGGGGTGTTCTCCCTCATCGGACTTGACGCCGGCGGCGGCTGCGGGAAGGAAGCACCCGATGACCCGATTCCACCACCCCCCCACGCTTGAGGACATCGTGGAGATGGCCGAGCAGGCCTTCTCCGCCATTCCCAAGGAGCTGCGCGACCTGGTCCGCGGCGCGGCCATCGTGGTGGAGGAGGTGGCGGATGACGAAACCGCCGCCGAACTCGGCTTCGAGAGCCCCTGGGCGCTGACCGGCCTGTATCGCGGCGTGCCGATGACCCAGAAGAGCGTCTTCGACGCCCCGGGCGAGCCCGACAGCATCACCCTGTACCGGGAACCGATCCTGCTGGAATGGGTGGAGACCGGAGAGGATCTGTTCCGGCTTGTCCGAAATGTGCTGATCCATGAGATCGCGCATCATTTCGGCTTTTCGGACGATGATATCGACCGGCTGGAGAGCGAGTAGCGAGGCCGCCGCGTGGCCTCTCCCCCTGACAGGGGGAGAGGGCCTTGCGGTTACGCCTCCACGGGCACCGGCACCGTGCTCATCCAGCCATGCGCATCCGGCAGTCGGCCGTATTGGATGCCGATGATGCTGTCATACAACTTCTGGGTCAGCGCGCCGGTCTGGCCATTGCCGATGCTGATGCGGTCGCCCTTGTAGCCCAGCTCGCCCACCGGGGAGACAACGGCGGCGGTGCCGGTGCCCCACATCTCGGTCAGCCTGCCCTCGCGCCCGGCCTGCATCACTTCCTGGATGCTCACCGGGCGTTCGGAGACGGTGTGGCCCCAGTCGCGCAGCAGGGTCAGGATGGAGTTGCGGGTGACGCCATCCAGGATGGTGCCGGCCAAGGGCGGGGTCACCACCTCGTCGCCGATCTTCATCATGATGTTCATGGTGCCGACCTCGTCGATCCAGCGCCGCTCCACGCCATCCAGCCACAGCACCTGGGTGAAGCCCTGGCGCTCCGCCTCCTGCTGCGCCGAGAGGGAGGCCGCGTAGTTGGCGGCGGCCTTGGACTCGCCGAGGCCGCCCTGCACCGCGCGCACATGCGTGTCGGTCGCCAGGATGCGGACCGGCTTCACGCCTTCCTTGTAATAGGCGCCGACCGGCGAGCAGATGACGAAATAGGTGTAGCTGTGCGACGGATGCACGCCGAGCATCACATCGGTCGCGATCACGGTCGGGCGGATATAGAGGCTGGTGCCCTCGGTCCGCGGCACCCAGTCATGGTCCACGCCGACGATCGCCTCGAAGCTCTGGCGCACGAGGTCGGCCGGGATCGGCGGGATGCAGAGGCCGGCGCAGGACTTGCCGAGGCGCTCCGCATGGCGCTGGGCGCGGAACAGGCGGATGGTGCCATCGGCGCCGCGATAGGCCTTCAGCCCGTCGAACACCGCCTGGGCGTAGTGCAGCACGGTGGTCGCCGGGTCCATGCTGAGCGGGCCGTAGGGGACGATGCGCGGATCGTGCCAGCCCTTCCCCTCGACATAGTCCATCAGGAACATGTGGTCGGTGAAGCTCTTGCCGAAGGCCAGGGCGGAGTCCGGCTGCCGCGGCTTCGAGTTGCGCGTGAGGGTGGTGGGGAAGCGGGCGGACTGGGTCATGGCGTCTGTCGCTCTCGGTTTTTATTGCGTGTGACCCGATGCTATCGCAACACCCATGCGTAAGGGAGCCACCGAAGCTAACAATGCACCCATGCGCCGGAGGCATAATAGGTCAGCTACACTGCCGTAGTGGGACGCCAGTCGCCTGGCGCCCCCATGAGACTAATTGCCCATGCGCACGAAGCGCAGCGGGAACCAGTTGTCGGCCAGCTGCTGGAGCTGGACGTTGCTGCGCGCCGCCCAGATCACCGTCTGCTGGTGCAGCGGGGCGTGGCCGGCCTGTTCGGTGTGGATGCGCATCGCCTCCTCCACCATGGCGTTGCGCTTCGCGACGTCGGTTTCCACCGCCATCAGGCCCACCAGCTCGTCGAAGCGGGCGTTGCTGAAGCCGCCGACATTGAACATGCCGCGATTGCCTTCCCGCGACGCCATCAGGTTGAAGAAGGCGTTGTGGGCGTCGTAGGTGTTGGGGGTCCAACCCAGCATGTAGAAGCTGGTGTTGTAGCGCGGGCCCAGGATCTCGGCGAAGTAGCGGGCGCGGGTCTGGGCGTTCAGCGTCACCCGGATGCCGACGCGCGCCAGCATGGAAACCGCCGCCGTGCAGATCGCCTCGTCATTCACGTAGCGGTCGTTCGGGCAGTCCAGAGTCACGCCGAAGCCGTTGGGATAGCCGGCCTCGGTCAGCAGGCGGCGCGCCAGGTCGGGGTTGTAGGCCGGGATCTGGTCCCGCGCCTCGGTATGGCCGTTCACCCCCGGGCCGATCATCAACCCGGTGGCACGGGCCTGGCCGCGCATGACGGTGCGGACGATCGCGGCGCGATCCAGCGCATGGTTGAAGGCCTGGCGCACCCGCACATCCTGGAAGGGATTGCGGCCGCGCACATCGGACTTCAGCAGTTCCGGCCGAAGCTGGTCGAAGCCGAAATAGATCGTCCGCAGTTCCGCCTGCTGGTGGATGGTGATGCCATTGGTGCGGGACAGGCGCTGCGTGTCCTGCGGCGGCACGGTGTAGACCATGTCCACCTCGCCCGAGAGCAGGGCGGCCACGCGCGTCGCGTCATTGGCGATGACGTTGAACTCGACGCGGGTCAGGTTGTGCTCCGCGCGGTCCCACCAGCCGGGGTTCGGCGCCAGCACCGTGCGGCGGTCCGGCTCCCGGCTCACCAGGCGGAACGGCCCCGTGCCCATGGCGTTGCGCGTCGCGAAATTCTCGGCGCCCGAGGTCAGGTCGGCGCTGCGGGTGGCGTTGTTCGCCTCGGCCCAGCGCTGCGACATGATGCCGATGCCGGTGATCTCCTCCAGGAAGATCGGGTTCGGCGCCGTGGTCTCGATTTCCAGCGTGTGGTCGTCGATCGCGCGCGCTTCCTTCACGCTGGCCAGGCTGCCGCCGACATTGCTGCCCTGGGCCTTGGCGCGGGTGTAGGAGAAGACGACGTCCTGCGCGGTGAAGGGCGTGCCGTCCTGGAAGGTGACGCCGCGGCGCAGCTGGAAGCGCCAGACGGTCGGGCTGGGCTGCGTCCAGCTCTCGGCCAGCGCGGCCTCGACCTGGAGCTGGCGGTTCCGGCGCACCAGCGGCTCATAGATATTGCCGTTGAACATCAGCAGGAAGGTTTCCTGCCGCGCATAGGGGTCCATGGAATTGACGTCGCCGTCATTGGCCCATCGGAACAGGTTGGCCTGGGCGGCCATCGGCACGGCGCAGGCGGTGCCGGCCAAGAGCGCGGCAGCGAGAAGGTGGCGACGCATGGAGTCTCCTGATTCTTCGATCCCGCGAAGACTACCGGCATCCGCCGGGAAGGAAACCCGCATCAACGCAAAACGGGGACCCCAAGGGGTCCCCGTTCGGCAGGCACGACATTCAGGAAAGATCAGGCCGCGCGCAACGCGACCACTGTCTCAGGCCGCGCGAAGCGCGACCACTGTCTCAGGCCGCACGAAGCGCGCGAGGCAGATCGGCCACCGCGCGGTCGATCAGCACGGCGTCCTTCTCGGCATCCATGGTCTGCGCCAGCACGTCGCGCGCCGCCTGGCCGGCGATCTCGGCGGCGGCGTTGCGCACCTCGGCGACCGCGGAGGCCTCCGCGGCGGCGATGCGGTCCATCGCCATGCGCTCACGCCGCTTGGCGGATTGCTCCGCCTCCAGCGCCGCGGCCTCGGCCACGCGGCCGGCCTCGACGCGGGCGCGGGCGATCATCTGCTCCGCCTCCGCCAGGGCGGCGGCGCGGTCGGCCTCGGCCTGCCGGCGCATCGCCTCGGCCTCGACCCGCAGGCGGGACGCCTCGGAAAGCTCCGACTGGATGCGGGCGCCGCGGGCGTCCAGCATGCCGGTGATCCGGCTCCAGGCCATCTTGCCGACCAGCAGCACGAACAGCACGAAGGACATGGCGACCCAGAACTTCGGGTCGAGCCAGAAATGCGCGTAGTGATGGGCCATGGCGGCGGGTCCTTACGCTTGGCCGCGCGCGACGAGCGCACGGTCCACCGCGGCACCCACCGCGGCTTGGTCGGCCTCACCGGTCAGGCGCTGCAGCACGGCGACCGTGGTCTCGGTGGAGACCTGGCGCAGCGACCGCATGGCGGAATCCCGCGCCGCGACGATGCGGCCCTCGGCCGCCTCGATCTGCTGCGCCAGCCTCGCGGCCAGGGCTTCCGACCGCTGGGCGGATTCGGCCTGCGCCGCCTGAAGGGCAGCGGCGATGGCGGCCTGTGCCTCGGCACGGGCCTTGGCGGTCGCCTCGCGATGCGTCGCCATGGCCGCATCGGCTTCGGCCTTCGCCGCCTGGGCGGCCTCGAGGTCACCCTCGATCCGGCGCCGGCGATCCTCCAGCACCGCCTCCACGCGCGGCAGCGCGTAGGTGGCGAGCACGAAGTAGAGGACTCCGAAGATGATCAGCAACCAGACGATCTGGGCGATCATCAGCGGGTTGCCGAAATCGAGCTGCGGCATGATGTTCCCCGTCAACGTCCCTGATGCGCGCCAACCCCCTTGGCCGGCGCGCCACTCGCACGTCGCGGCCGGCACGTGCCGGCCGCGAAAATCAGGCGAACAGGATCAGGAAGGCGATCAGCAGGGCGAACAGCGCCACGGCTTCCGTCAGCGCGAAGCCCAGGATGCCGATCGGGAACACGGCATCGCGGGACGCCGGGTTGCGGGCCACGGAGGCGATCAGCGTGGAGAAGATGTTGCCAAGGGCCAGGCCGACGCCGAACAGGGCGAGGACCGCGATGCCGGCACCGATCGCCTTCGCAGCAAGCACGATTTCCATGAAAGTAATCCTTTTCGACGTCGAGAGGGTGGATCTTGGTCCGGCGCGCGGGGCGCCTGCCTGAGCCGGAGCGGCCTAGTGCAGGTGCACCGCGTCGTGGAGGTAGATGCTGGTCAGGATCGCGAAGACATAGGCCTGGAGGAAGGCCACCAGGATCTCGAACCCGATCAGCAGCACGTTCACCGCCAGCGGCAGCGTGGCCACGAGGGGCCCCACCGCGCCGAGCGCCCCGAGCATGACCACGAAGGTGGCGAACACCTTCAGCAGCACGTGGCCGGCGACCATGTTGGCAAACAGACGCACCGAGAGGCTCACCGGGCGCGAGAGGTAGGACACCACCTCGACCGGCACGATGATCGGCGCCAGCCACAGCGGCGCACCCTCGGGGAAGAAGTAGCCGAAGAACTTCCGGCCATGCAGCGCCAGCGCGACCGCGGTGATCACCACGAAGACGATCAGCGCCAGGCCGAAGGTCACCGCCAGATGGCTGGTATAGGTGAAGGCGTAGGGGAACAGGCCCAGCATGTTGCCGAACAGCACGAACATGAACAGCGTGAAGACGAAGGGGAAGAAGCGCTTGCCGCCATGCCCCACCTGGCTGTCGACGATGCCGTGAACGAATTCGTAGGATGATTCGGCCAAGGATTGCAGGCGCCCCGGCACCACGGCGCGGGCGGCCATGCCGAACATCAGGAGCGCGGTGATCAGCCCGGCCGCCAGCAGCATATGCGCATTGGACTGGGTGAAGCCGACGGCGGCGCCGACCGGCCCGAAAACGGGGGCAAGCTCAAACTGGCTCAGGGCGTCGATCGATCCGGATTCGGCGGCCACTCGCAATCTCCCGTCCCCCCGCGAACGGGGGAGCATACTTGCCGCGCTGCGGCAGCCTCTAATCCTGCTTCCCGGAACTGCGCCGAGGGTCGAACAAACGATAGACGTTCATCACCCCTGCGACGCTGCCGATAACGAAGAACAGCAGGAAAAGCCACGGCCAGGTACCGAGCCAGCGATCCAGGTACCAGCCAAGGGCAATGCCCACGACCAGCGCCGAAACCACCTCGACACCGGCGCGGAAACCAACACTCGCGCTGCTCCCCGACAGAGGACCGTTGAGGCGCGGCTTGGGATCCATCCCCTGCCGTGCCCGGGCCTGCCGGAGCCTTTGCTCGAAGCCGTCGTCTTCCGCCACCCGTCGCTCTCCCCTGCGGCGCCCCGCCCGGAAGGCGGCCCGCTCCTACGGTGTAGGGGCCGGGGTGTCAAGGTGATGAACGCGCTGCAACATGGCTTCGCCGCCGTAAGCGCCCCTACTCCCCGATGAACCCGCCCGACTGCCGCTGCCACAGATTGGCATAGACGCCGCGCTGCGCCAGCAATTCCGCGTGGCTTCCCTGCTCCGCCACCCGCCCCTGCGACAGCACCACCAGCCGGTCCATCCGCGCCAGGGTGGACAGGCGATGCGCCACCGCGATCACCGTCTTACCCGCCATCAGCCGTTCCAGGCTGGCCTGGATCGCCGCCTCCACCTCCGAGTCGAGGGCGCTGGTGGCCTCGTCCAGCAGCAGGATGGGCGCGTCCTTCAGCAGCACCCGGGCGATCGCCACGCGCTGGCGCTGGCCACCCGAGAGCTTCACCCCACGCTCCCCCACATGGGCGTCATAGCCGGTGCGGCCGCGCCAGTCGGACAGGGCCATGATGAAGTCATGCGCCTCCGCGCGTTCCGCCGCCGCCACCACCTCCGCCACGCTGGCCTCCGGCCGGCCGTAGCGGATGTTCTCCAGGATCGAGCGGTGCAGCAGGGCCGTGTCCTGCGTCACCACGCCGATCGAGGTCCGCAGGCTTTCCTGGGTGACCCCGGCGATGTCCTGGCCGTCGATCAGGATGCGCCCGCCCTCCGGCGTGAAGAAGCGCAGCAGCAGGTTGATGGCGGTGGTCTTGCCCGCCCCGGAATGGCCGACCAGCCCGACCCGCTCCCCCGGTGCGATGTCCAGGTCGAAGTCATGCAGCACGGCGCCGCGCGGCGGCGCGCCGATGGCACTCGCCCGGCCATAGCCGAATCGGACCTGCTCGAAGCGAATCGCGCCCTGGCGCACCGCCAGCGGCTTCGCCCCCGGCGGATCAGGCGCGGTCTGCGGCACGGCGATGCTGCCCATCGCCTCCTGCACCACGCCGATATTCTCGAAGATGCCGGCCACGTTGAAGGCGACCCAGCCGGAGATATTGGCGATCTGCCAGGCCATCGGCAAAGCCGAGGCCACCACCGCCAAGGGAATCTCCCCCCGCGACCACAGCCAGATGGCCAGCCCCGCGGTGGAGGTCAGCATGGAGGCATTCAGCGTGGACAGCAGGAAGCCGTTCAGCGTCACCAGCCGGGTCTGCCGGGCGAAATCGCGATTGAGCTGCTCCACCCCCTCCCGCACCCAGGCGTCTTCCTGTTCGGCGCGGGCAAACAGCTTGACGGTGACGATATTGGTGTAGCTGTCCACCACCCGCCCGGTCAGCAGGCTGCGCGCCTCGCTGGCTTTCCGCGCGCGGTCGCGCATGCGCGGCACGATCAGCCGCAGCAGCGTGGCGTAAAGCGCGAACCAGACCAGGATCGGAATCGCCAGCCGCCATTCGGTCGACGCCAGCACCAGCACCGCCCCGGTGCCATAGACCAGGATGTACCAGACGGCATTCACCGACTGCACGACCGATTCGCGCAACGCCGGGCCGGACTGCATCACCCGGTTGGCGATTCGCCCCGCGAAATCCTCCTGGAAGAAGGTCCAGCCCTGGCGCACCACCTGCCAATGGCTCTGCCAGCGGATCATGGAGGTGACGGCGGGAATGATCGCCTGCTGCGTCACCAGGTTCTGGCAGAGTATGGCGGTCGGCCGGGCCAGCAGCAGCACAGCCGCCATGCCGGCCAGCGTGCCGCCGGCCTCCGCCCAGATCCGCTGCGGCCCATGCTGTTCCAGCAGGCCGACGACGCGGCCGATGAAGACCGGGATCAGCAGGTCGAGCAGCGCCACCGTCAGCCCGGTGGCGAACAGCAGCCCGAACAGCGCCCGCGCCTGGCGCGCGAAATGCCAGTAGAAGCCGGTCAGCCGCGCCGGGGGCGGGGCTTCGGGCACGGGAACCCCGAACCAGCGCGCGGCGCGGGCCCCGGGTGGCGCCACCGGATCGACGGCGCGCTCGAAGAGACGGAACAGGAACATCGACGGCACAACGCGCCGTCATCGGGGCGGCGTCAACGGGGGGCGCGGATGACAAATTGAGGGGGCGTTGCCCCCTCAAGCTCCCCCACCAAGGGGCAGTGGCCCCTTGGGACCCTCGACTTTAGCCATCCAAGCGGACGTTCGCGGCCCTTGCGACTTCCCGCCACTTGGCGATCTCGGCCTTGATGAAGGCGCCATATTCCTCGGGCGTGCCGGGGTCGGGGAAACCGCCGAGCTGGAGCATGCGGGCCGAAACCGCGGGATCGCGCAGGATCGCCACGGCATCGGCATTCACCTTGCGGATGATATCGGCGGGCGTGCCGGCGGGGGCGACGATGCCGGACCAGCCCAGCGCCTCGAAGCCGGGCGACACCGTCTCCGCCACCGTCGGCACATTCGGCAATTGCGGCGTGCGTGCCCGGCCGGTGACGGCCAGCGCCTTGATGCGGCCGCCCTGGATATGCGGCAGGGCGGAAGCCAGGCTGTCCACCATCACCTTCACATTGCCACCCAGCAGATCCGCCATGGCCGGCCCGCTGCCGCGATAGGGCACGTGCTGCATCTGCAGGCCGAGCCTGTGCGACAGCATCTCCGCCGTCATGTGCTGCGCCGTGCCCGGCCCGGCGGAGGCATATTGCACCTGCCCGGGCTGCGCCTTGGCCAGCGCCACGAAGCCGGCGATGTCATTCGCCTCGAAGCTCGGATGGGCGACGAAGATCAGCGGCAGAGTGAAGATATTGGTGACCGCGGCGAAATCCTTCTCCGCGTCATAGGGCAGCCGCGACATGACGGAGGGGTTCACGCCCAGCGTGCCGGAGGTGCCGATGCCCAGCGTATAGCCATCCGCCGTGGCGCGGGCCACCGCATCCATGCCGATGGCCCCGGCCCCGCCGGCGCGGTTTTCCACCACCACCCGCTGCGGCCAGCGCTTCGACAATTCATCGGCCATGACGCGCGCGAAGATGTCGGCGGCCTGGCCCGGCGGAAAGGGCACGATCATGCGCACCGGCCGTTCCGGCCAGTTCCCCTGGGCCCGGGCGCTGGCCAGGGCCGGCAAGGCCAGGGTGGCGCCAAGCAAAGCGCGGCGTGTGGTCATCGGATGGTCTCCCCCATGCACCGGCGGTTGTCCCGCCTGCTTTCCCGACGCCAAAGCGCGCCATCAAGGCGCGCGCCAGCGAATGGGCTAACGCATGCATTGTTGGGGGCCGCAGCCTCGGCGGTCAAGCCACGCTGCGGCTACCCGCGCCCTCCGCCTGCCCGCGCGCGACCTCGGACAGCGCCTCGGCCGGCATCGGCCGGCCCAGCAGGAAGCCCTGCGCATGGTCGCAACCAAGCTGGCGCAGCACGTTGAGCTGCGCCTCCGTCTCCACCCCTTCCGCCACCACCTCCGCCCCCAGCCCATGCGCCAGCCGCATGATGGCATCGGCGATCCGCCGGCCCGGCACGGAATCCGCTGTCGCCGGTTCGCCCAGGCCGAGGATGAAGCTGCGGTCCAGCTTGATGACGTCGAAGGACAGGTGCTGGAGATAGCCGAGCGAGGAATAACCGGTGCCGAAGTCGTCGAGGGCGATGCGCACGCCCAGCCCACGCAGCGCCTCCAGGTTCCGCCGGGCCGTCTCGGCGCAGCGCAGGAACAGACCCTCCGTCACCTCCACCTCCAGCAGCGCCGGGTCGCAGCCGGTCTCGGCCAGCGCCGTCTCCACCAGCCGCAGGCCCTGGTCGGCGCCGAAATGCCCCGCGGAGAGATTGACCGCGACCGGCACTTCCAGCCCCTGCAGGCGCCAGGCCATCGCCTGGCGGCAGGCGAGATCCAGCACCCGCTGGGTGATCGGGTGGATCAGCCCGGTCTCCTCCGCCACCGGGATGAACGTGCCCGGGGACACCAGGCCGCGTTGCGGATGCTGCCAGCGCAGCAGCGCCTCGCAGCCCTTCAGCCGGCCCGTGGCGATGCTGAACTTCGGCTGGAAGACAAGGAAAAGCTGGCCGAGATCCAGTGCCTGGCGCAAATCCTCCTCCATCTGCCGGCGCAGCCGCAGCACCTCCTCCTGTTCCTGCGTGAACATCACCGCCTGGCCACGGCCGCCCGCCTTGGCGCGGTACAGCGCGATGTCGGCGCGGCTCAGCATCATCTCGACCGTGGTGCCATGCTGCGGCGCCACGGCGGTGCCGATGCTGGCGCCGGAGCGGAGCGTATAGCCCTGCAGGCGATAGGGCTGGGCCAGCACATGGATCAGCCGCTCCGCGAAGACCGTGGCCTCTGCCTCGTTGCGCAGCCCGGGCTGGATCACGGCGAATTCGTCGCCGCCCAGTCGCGCCAGCATGTCCTCGGGGCGCATCGCGGCGCGCATCCGGGCCGTGGCGGCCAGCAGCAACTGGTCGCCCACCGGATGGCCCAGGCTGTCATTCACCTCCTTGAAGTGGTCGAGGTCGATGCAGTGCACCGCCAGCATGCGATCCGGTGCGGCGCGACCCAGCAGCGCCTGAAGCCGGGTGCCGAACAGCAGCCGGTTGGGCAGGTCGGTCAGCGTGTCATGCTCCGCCAGGTGGCGGATGCGGCGGTCGGCGCTGCGCTGTTCCGTCACATCCAGCGCCACCCGCACCACCCGCACCAGGTCGGTGCCGGCGAAGACCGGGGCGGTGCTGACCATCAGGGTCAGATCCTCGCCATTCGGCCGGCGGACGTGCTGTTCCTGGGTCGGCAGCGCCACGCCGGTCGCCAGCACGCGCTCGATATCCTCCTCCACCCGCGACGAGGCGCCGATCTCGGTGGCGCGGCGGCCCAGCGCCGCCGCCTCATCCTCCAGCCGCGCGAGATTGAGGCCGGCCTCGTTCATCAGCACGATCCGCCCGTCGGGGTCGAAGGCGGCGATGCCGACGGGCAGCGCGTCGACCAGGACGCGCAGGGTGCGCTCGGCCTCCGCCGCCCGCTGGCCGCCGCGGGCGATCAGCAGCAGCAGCAGCAGCACCGAGAGCAGCAGCCCGCACAGGCTGGCCACGAAGATCACGCCCAGTTGGCGGGAGTTGACGCGCGCCACCTCCACCGCCCTGCGCCGTTCGGTATGCAGATCGAGGTTCAGCCGGGTCAGCAGCAGGTCGACTTCGCCGACCACGGCGTCGATGCGGGCGAAGGTGGCCGCGTCGCCCGCCCGAAGCAGCAGGATATCCGGCTCGATCTGCTCCATCGCAGCCTGCATGCCGGCGACGACGTCGCTGCTGTCCTGGAGCGTGCGTGTCGTCGCCTCCTCCGCCCCCTCCAGCAGCGGCAGGCGGCTCAGCAGGATCTCGTAGCGCTCCAGCAGCCGGTCCTGGTCCCAGCCCGGCTCGCCCCGATGGTGACGCTGCAGGGCCAGGCCGAAGCGGTGCAGCTCCACCAGCGCCTGGGTGCTGAACCAGATGGAGACGCGCTGGCTGCCAGCCTCCAGCCGGAACTGCTCGCGCGCCCGCTGCAAGGCCGCGCCGACCGAGATGACGAGCAGGACAACGGCCGCCAGAAGCAGCGTGGCACTGCGCCAGCCGGTGCCGTGGAACCTCAGGCGCCCCCGGCGCGGCATCCGGCCTCAGCTCACATCAATGTGGCGAAGCTGCCAGATGGCCCGGTCTCGATAGACGGATCGGTCGAGATCCGGCCGGGCCGACCAGGGGTAGATCAGCCAGATGGGGCCGCGATCGCGCACCCGCAGCGGCACCCCATCCTGGCGCGTGGCGAGGAAGGCGCCGTGACGGTCGGCATCCTCGCGCGGCAGGTTCACCGCATAGTCGTTCAGGGCCGTGGCGCGCAGCTGGTCACCCTGCGCGCCCACGGCCCGCAGCAGCCGGGCGAGGGGGACACCGCTGAAATGCAGCGTATCGGCACCCGTCCAGGTCGTGCGGGTGCGCAGCGCCTCCAGGCCCAGCGCCTCCAGCTCCGCAAGGTCGAAGCTGCGTTCCGCCCCGGTGATGCGTCCGGTGACACGCAGGATGACGCGGCCGCGCTGCGGCTGGGCCTGCACCGGCAAGGCGGCGAGAAGCGGAATAAGCACGAGGCTGCGGCGCCGCATGGCGGAATTCCAGATCGGAGAGATCACGTCGCATTTTTTGCGCGGTCGCCCAGTCTCGCTCACAATTCGATGAAAATAGTTAACGCGACGAAGGAAATCGCCGTGATGGGCCTGGCCAGGGAATCAGCCCGGCGCGCCCTCCACCATCTCCACCGCCCTTTGGAGATCAACGCTCAGCAGGCGGGAGACGCCGCGTTCCTGCATGGTCACGCCGTACAGCCGGTGCATCCGCCCCATGGTCAGCGGGTGATGGGTGACGATCAGGAAGCGGGTGCCGCCGCGCCCCTGGTCGTCGCCGGCCGCCATCACCTCCAGCAGGTCACACAGGCGCTCCACATTGGCGTCGTCCAGCGGCGCATCGACCTCGTCCAGCACGCAGACCGGCGCGGGATTGCAGCGGAACACGGCGAAGACGAGCGACAGCGCCGTCAGCGCCTGTTCCCCGCCCGAGAGCAGGTTCAGCGAGGACAGCTTCTTGCCCGGCGGTTCCGCGAAGATTTCCAAGCCGGCCTCCAGCGGGTCGTCGGAGCCGACCAGGGCCAGATGCGCCTTGCCGCCGCCGAACAGGCGGGTGAACAGCGCGCGGAATTCGGTATCGACCTTGTCGAAGACCACCCGCAGCCTTTCGCGGCCTTCCCGGTTCAGATGCCCGATCACGCCGCGCAGCTTGGCGATGGCGGTGGCCACTTCCTGGCGCTCCGCCTCGATCCGGGCGCGGGTGGCGTCCAGGTCGTTCAGCTCGGCCTCGGCGCGGAGATTGACCGGGCCCATCTCCTCCCGCTCCTTGGTCAGCCGCTCCATCTTGCGGCGGGCCTTGTCCTCGGCCTGGTCGGTCAGCTCGGGGACCTCCCGCGGCAGAGGCGGGTGACCCTCGCCGAGGCGTTCGACGATGCGCTCCTCCACCGCCAGGGCGGCGGCCTCCGCCTGGCCGGCGGCGCCCTCCATGCGGAGCTGTGCCTCGCGCGCCTGGGCGAAGGCGGCATCGGCGCCGCGCCGGGCGATCGCGGCCTCCCGGTCCTCGGTCTCGGCGGCGGTCAGCGCGGCGGCGGCTGCCTTGTGGGCGGCCTCGGCCTCGGCCAGGGCGCGGCCGGCGGCGGCGCGCTGGGCGGCGGCGGTCTCCGGCGCCTCGGCCAGGGCATCGCGCTCGGCGGCGGCGGCGGCGGCGCGCTGGGCGAGTTCCTGGCGGCGGCCGGCGGCCTCCGTCCTGCGGCGCGCCCATTCCGCCCGCTCCGGCCCGATCGCCGCCTGGCGCTGGGCGATGCGGGTGGCCTCCGCCGCCAGCGTCGCGCGGCTGTCGCGGCAGCCGGCCTCCGTGTCGCGGGCCTGGGAGAGGGCGAGGCGCGCCGCCTCCACCTGCGCGCGCAGCGCGGCGAGGTCGGGGGCGGCGGCGCGGGCGGCCTGGGCCTCCGCCAAAGCCTTCGCGGCGGCCTCATGCTCGGCGGTGATGCGGGCGAGTTCCGGGGTCAGCGCGGCCAGCCGCGCTTCCGCCTCCGCCGCCCGCGCGGCGAGGCCGCGCGCCGCGTCGCGCGCCGATGTCAGCCGGGATTCGGCGCCGCGCCGGGCCTCGCGCGCGGCGGTCTCGGCGCGGGTTGCCGACAATTCCTCGGCGGCGGCGGCGCTGCGGGACTGGCGGGCGGCGGCGGCGTCGGGGGCGGCGGCGCGGGCGATGCGCGCGGCCTCCAGCGCCGCGGTCGCAGCCTGCACCTCCTGTTCAAGGCGCGCCAATTGGGGGGCGATGGCGGCGAGGCGCTGCTGCGCCTGCTGGTCGCGCGCGGTCAGCCGGTCCAGCGCCGTGGCGGCGAGGTTGGCGCGGCGTTCGGCGGTGGCGCGCGCCTCCCGCTGCCTTGCCTCGGCGCCGCGCGATTCCTGCTCGGCCGCGGCGGCCTCGGCGCGGGCCTGGCCGGCGGCGCCGGCGGCGGCCTCGGCCTTGTCGAGCCGGGCGGTGGCGGCGCGGAGCGCATTGCGCTGGGCGAGGCGGACGGCGCCGGGGGTGGGAATGCCGGGCAACAGCCCCTGGCCGTCCCAGCGCCAGACGGCGCCATCCTCCGTCACCAGGGACTGGCCGGGCTTCAGCAACGACTGAAGTGACGCGCCATCGGCGCCCTTGGGCAGCAGCCCGACCTGGGACAGCGCACGGGCCAGCGCATCCGGCGCTTCCACCAGCCGGGCCAGCGGCGTGGCGCCGGCCGGCAGGGCCGGCATCGGGTCGAGCGGCGGCAGCACCCGCCAATGGCGCGGCGCGTCGGTGTCCAGCGCCGCGTCCAGCCCCTCCCCCATCGCCGCGCCCAGCGCGGCTTCCAGGCCGGGCGGCACGCCGATGCGGTCGAGCACCGTCTCGGCGCCCCCGCCCACTTCGCGGGCGCGCAGCACATCGGCGAGGGCCGTGGCCTCCGCGGCGGCGCGGGCGCGGGCGGCGCCGGCCTCGCTGGCGGCGGTGCGGGCGGCCTCATGCCGGGTCTGGGCGGCGGCGCGGGTCTTTTCGGCGGCGTCGAGCGCGGCGCGGACCTCGGCCAAAGCGGCGGTGGCCGCCTGCGCCTCGGCGCGGCCGGCGGCCATCTCGGCCTCCGGCACGGCCCCGGCGCGGGCGGCGTCGCGTTCGGCGGTGAGGCGCGCCTGCTGTTCGGCGCCGCGCCTTGCGGCGGTTTCGGCGGCCTGGAGTTCGGCCGTGGCGCGGGATTCGGTGGCCTCCGCCTCGGAGGCCAGGCGGCGGGCCGCCTCATGCGCCGCCTGGGCGGTGGCGCGGGCGGTCTCGGCGGCGGAGAGCGCCGCTTCGGCCTCGGCGAGCGCCGATTCGGCCTCCGTCACCCGCGTTGCCGCCGCCGCGCGGGCTTCCTCCGGGATTTGCGCCTGCTGGGCCGCCGCATGATCGGCCGTGATCCTGCGGTGCTGTTGGGAGAGGCGCTCGGCGCGCGTCGCCGCCTCGGCCTCGGCAACTGCCAAAGCATTGGCCTGGGCGGCGGCCTCGGCGGCGATCTGGGTGGCGCGGTCGGCGGCTTCCACGGCAGCAGCGACGGCGGCGATGGCGGCCTGTTCAGCGGCCTCGGCATCGGCGCTGCGGCCGGGCAGTTCGGCGGCGATCCGGGCAAGTTCCTCGCCCTCCGCCGTCAGGCGTGCCTCGGCGGTGTCGGCATCCGCCTCCACCCGCGCGGCGTGGTCCAGGTCTTTTGCCAATGCGGCATGACGTTGCACGGCGCCGGCCAGCGCTTCCCGCGCGCGGGCTTCCTCGGCGCCCAGCGTCTCCGCCTCCACGCGCCGGCGTTCCAGCGCGGTGCGGGCATTGCCTTCCGCCGCGCGCGGCGCCGGCAGGCCCTGTTCGGCGGCGAAGGCCCGGCGCACCGCGGCCTCGGCAGCGGCCTCTGCCTGACTGGTCGCATGGCGGGCATGGGCAAAGGCGTCGCGCGCCTGGGTCAGGGCGGCCTGGGCGCGAGCCCGCAGAATGGCGAGCCACTCCACCTCCGCCTCCCGCACCAGCCCCGACAGGTTGCGGTAGCGCGCGGCCTGGCGGGCCTGGCGTTGCAGGTTCTGGCGGCCGGATTCCATCTGGCCGAGCAGATCCTCCGCCCGGCCGAGATTGGTCTCCGCCTGGCGCAGCTTGAGTTCGGCCTCATGCTTGCGGGCGCGCAGCCCGGCGATGCCCGCCGCTTCCTCCAGCACCGCGCGGCGTTCCTCCGGCCGGGCGGAGATCAGCGCGGCGACGCGGCCCTGGCTGACCATGGCGGAGGACCGGGCGCCGGAGCCGATATCGGCGAACATCGTCTGCACATCGCGGGCGCGCAGCTCGCGGCCATTCACCCGGAAGGAGCTGCCCTCCCCCCGCGCGATTTTTCTCGAAATCTCCAGATCCTGGGCTTCGGCATTGGGGGGCGGGGCGAGGCCGCCGGCTTCCTCCAATGTCAGCGTCACCTCGGCCAGGTTGCGACCGGGCCGGGTGGAGGTGCCGGCAAAGATGATGTCGTCCATCTCGCCGCCGCGCATGGCGCGGGCATTGGTCTCGCCCATCGCCCAGCGCAGGGCCTCGACGACATTGGACTTGCCGCAGCCATTCGGGCCGACGATGCCGGTCAGGCCGGGCAGCACCTCCACCACCGTGGCCTCGGCAAAGGACTTGAAGCCCGCGATGCGCAGCTTGGTCAGCCGCGCGCGGCGCGCGGCCTCGACTTGCTCTTCGGTCCGTGCCGGCTCGTCGGGGGTTTCACCCGGCTGCTCTGCCGGCACGGACTCCATGGATCAGCGGGTCTCGCCCACAAGCTGCGCGAAGCGGGTGAAGGTCATGTTGCCCGGCACGGCGCGGCTGCCGAAGACGAAGGTGGGGGTGGAGGAGACGTTGTGTTCCTGCTGCCCGGCGACGCGGGCGGCCAGGATGGCGCGGGCCAGCGCCTGGTCGGCGAGCACCTCGTCGTACTTGGCGCGCGGCATGCCAGCCAAGGCGGCGACCTTGAACAGCTCCTCCCGCGGGTCGCCGCCGCGCGCGAAGGCCCAGCGGTCCTGGCTGGACAGCAGGGTGGAGATGAAGGGCTCGTAGCGTTCCGCCGGCAGGCTGCGGGCGACGGCGGCGGCGGCCAGGGCCAGGCCATCCAGCGGGAAGTCGCGGAACACCATGCGCATGCGGCCGGCCTGCACCAGGTCCGACTTCACCTTGGGCCAGGTCTCCCGGTGGAAGGCCGCGCAATGGCCGCAGGTGAGCGAGAAATACTCGATCACGGTCACCGGCGCGTCGGCGCGGCCCAGGCTGCGCTCCGTCATGCGCGGGTCATCGGCGGCGAGCGCCGGCGGGGGCGGCGTGGCCGGGGCGGCGCCCTGCGCCAGCACCGCGCCGGGGGCGAAGGCCAGGGCACCGGCGGCGAGCGTCAGCAGTGAACGGCGGTCGGGCATGGAAGGCAGCCTCCGAAAAGGGTCGGTCAGCGCTTTCGATAGACGCCGAGGGCCAGCTTTGCCAGAGCATCGCGCAATTCGCCCGGCGGCATCTCCGCCAGCCGCGCCTCCACCCCCTCCGGCAGCGTCACCGGCTTCGGCCGCGGCCGGGGGGGTGGGGCGCCGGCCGGGGCCTGCTGCACGAAGCGCAGCCGCTCCACCGTGGTGCGACCGAGATGGGCGTTGATCCGGCCGATCAGCTCCGGCGCCAGATGCTGCAATTCCATCGCCACCGGCCCGGCGCAGGCCAGGGTCAGGGTGCCGGAGGTCAGGCGCAGCGGCTGGGTCGAGGCCGCCAAAGCGGGGCCGACCACATCCGGCCAATCGGCCATCAACTGCGCCCCGGCCGGGCTGCGCTTGCGGAAGGCCGGGCGGGTCAGCCGCGGAATCAGGGAGGACAGCGGCAGGGGGGCTGTCGGGAATCGCCGCCGGTCGCCATCTTCCGCCATGCGTGACCCCTTCCCTCCCCGATCCCGCCCTGCTGCTGGCCTGGTATGACCGTCATCGCCGGGTGCTGCCCTGGCGCGGCGACGATGCCAGCCGGCCCGACCCCTACCGGGTCTGGCTGTCGGAGGTGATGCTGCAGCAGACCACCGTGGCCGCCGTCGGCCCGCGTTATACACGATTCCTCGCCCGCTTCCCCGATGTCCAGGCGCTGGCCGCTGCGGGGTGGGAGGAGGTGGCGGAGGAATGGGCCGGCCTCGGCTACTACGCCCGCGCCCGCAACCTGCATGCCGGGGCCAAGGCCCTGGCGGCGCAGGGTTTTCCCCGCACGGTGGAGGGGCTGCGGGCGATTCCGGGCATCGGCCCCTATACCGCCTCCGCCGTCGCCGCCATTGCCTTCGGCCAGCCGGTGGTGCCGGCGGATGGCAATGTGGAGCGGGTGGTGGCGCGGCTGATGCGGGAGGAAACGCCCCTGCCCGCCGCCAAGCCGCGCCTGACGGCGCTGGCCCAGGGCTTCATGGCGCATGCGGCGGCGCGCGCCCGGCCGAGTGACTTCGCCCAGGCCCTGTTCGACCTGGGCGCCACCATCTGCACCCCGCGCAACCCCGCCTGCGCGCTGTGCCCCTTCCGCGACGGCTGCTCCGCCCGGGCGGCCGGGGTGCAGGCGGAGCTGCCGCGCAAGACGCCGAAGCGGGCACGGCCAACCCGGCATGGCGTGCACTTTCTGCTGTTCGACGATGCCGGCGCCATCCTGGTGCGCCGCCGGCCGCCGAAGGGGCTGCTGGGCGGCATGCTCGAAATCCCCGGCACGCCCTGGCGCGCCACGGCCTGGGCGGCGGCGGAGGCGCTGGACCACGCCCCGCTGCCCGGGCTCGCCTGGCTGCCTTCGCCCGGGGAAGCCCGGCATGGCTTCACCCATTTCGAGCTGCGCATGACGCTGCTCACCGCCCGCCTGCCCGGCCCGACCGAGGCGCCCGGCTTCGCCTGGATGGACCCCCAGGCCGCCCGCGCCGCCATGCCGAGCGCCATGCACCGGCTGCTGGCGCTGGAAGCGATCGGATAGTCGGGCGGATAGTCGGGACGATTCAAGTCCTCTCAATACTCCGTGTGGTAAATCCAGCTTGACAGTCAGGCCGGAGCCGCAATGCGAATCAAGACCCTCTTCACCCTCGCCATGCTGGGAATCGCCTCGGTCGGCGCAGCGGTCGGCGGCTTCATGGCCCATGACCAGTGGCAGCGCAGCCGCGGCGCGGCGCAGGCCAGCGGGCTGACGGAGGCCGCCGCCGGCCTGCTGCGCCTGACCGAGAAGCTGGTCATCGAGCGTGGCAACTGGGTGATCCGCATGCACTCCGCCGCCCCGGCCGATGCCGCCCTGCTGACACGGCTGAGCGCCATCGAGGCCAGCACCGATGAGGCGCTGGCCGCCGCCCTGACCGGCCTGCACCACGCCGGCGATGCCGCGCTGGAGGCGCATATGCGGCGCATCGAGGCGATGCCCGCCACCCTGACGACATTGCGCGCCGCCACCCGCAGCGCCGCCCTGCTGCCGATGGCCGAGCGCACGGCAGCGGCCCGCGCCCGGCCGCAGCAGGTCTATGACGGCCTGCTGACCGAGATCACCGCGGCGCTGGATGCCAGCCATCGCGGCATCGCCGGCCTCGGCGAGGGGCTGGAGACGCTGGTGCAGGCGGCGCGCATGGTGTGGGACCTGCGCGATGCCGGCAGCCGCCAGATCGTCGCCATCGCCACCGCCCGCGGCAATGCCCGCGCCCTGACGCCGGCCGAGCTGGAAACCATCGCCGGTGCCGGCCGGGTGCTGGAGACCGGCTGGCGCCAGGTTCGGCAATTGGCCGGGCTGGTCGGCAACCCGCCTGGCCTCGCCAGCGCGATCGAGTCGGTCGAGCGACGCTTCTTCGGAGAGGCGGCCGGCAAGGTCCGCGAACTGGTCGCGGCCGGCCGTGTGGGCGGCACCTATCCGATGGATGGCGACGCCTTCACCGCCTTCGCCACCCCCTCCCTCCAGATCCTGCTGGAAGTGCGTGACGCGGCGCTGGCGGAAGCGGCCGGCCTGGCCGCGGCGAAGCAGCAGGCCGCGAATGCGACGCTGGCCCTGGAACTGGTCGTGATCGGGCTGGTCGGCCTGCTGCTCGCGGGGCTCAGCCTGCTGCTGGTGCGCCGTGTGGTGGTGCCGATGGTGCAGCTGACCAGCACGGTGCAGGCCCTGGCACAGGGCGACAATGCCGTGACCGTGCCCTGCCGGGGCCGCGCCGATGAGGTGGGCCATATGGCGGAGGCGGTGGAAGTGCTGCGCCAGAACGCCGAGGCGGCCCGCCAGGCCGCCGCCGCGGCCGTGGCGGAGCAGGAGTCCAAGATGCGCCGCGCCGAGGCCACCCAGGCCCTGGTGGAACGCTTCGAGACCGAGGTGACCACCGTGCTGGAAGCCGTGGCCGGTGCTGCCGCACCGCTGGACGCGACGGCAGACCGGCTGGGCCGCGCCGCCGGCGAGGCGCGGGAACAGGCCGAGGGCATGGCCATGGCCGCCGGCGCGGCGTCCGAGAATGTGCAGACCGTCGCGGCCTCGGCCGAGGAGCTGGCCAGCAGCATCGCCGAGGTGGCGCGCCAGATCGCCGACAGCGCCCGCATCGCCCAGCGCGCCGCCGTCGATGCCCGCACCACCGATGCCGCCATGGGCGGGCTGGCGGAGGTGGCATCGCGGATCGGCGATGTGGTGGGGCTGATCCAGTCGATCGCCGGCCAGACCAACCTCCTGGCCCTGAACGCCACCATCGAGGCGGCGCGGGCCGGCGATGCCGGCAAGGGCTTCGCCGTGGTGGCCGGGGAGGTGAAGGCCCTGGCGGCGCAGACCGCCAAGGCCACCGAGCAGATCGGCGCCCAGATCAGCGCCATGCAGGCGGAGACGGGCCGCGCGGTGGAGGCGATTCGCGGCATCGGCCGCACCATCGAGGATCTGGCGCAGATCGCAACCCAGGTGGCGGCGGCGGCCGAGGAACAGTCCTCCGCCACGCAGGAAATCGGCCGTGCCGTGGCCCAGGCCGCGACCGGCACCGATCAGGTGACGCGCCGGACGGCCGAGGTCATGCAGGGCGCGGAGGCCACCGCCGCCGCGACCGGCGGGCTGCGCGACGCCTCCGCCGGGCTGTCGCGCCAGGCGGATGCGCTGCGCGGCCAGGTGACGGGCTTCCTGACGGCGATCCGGGCGGCCTGACCACAGGGCGTTACAGCAACGTCTTGAATCAACCAGCGCGCGCATGCCAGCCTGCCGATACGGAAAGGCAATGGGTGCGCGATGGCAGGACGCCGCGTCTTCTGTATGGGCCTCGGCGCCATGCTCTGCGGTTGCGGCGGCGCGGTGCGGCCGCCGCCGCTGCCGCCCACGGAGTCCGTGCGCCTCGCCGCGGCGGAGGCGGCGCAGGACCGGGTGACGCCGCGCCGCATGCTGGCCAGTGGCGAGGCCAGCGCCACCGTCCGGCGCATCGCCGGCCGGCTGAATCCGCCGGCGCTGGAGATCTGCCGGGAGATCGGGCTGAACCGCTGCGACTGGTTCTTCCGTACCTCCCGCAGCACCACGCTGAACGCCGCCGCGGGCAGCGATGGCCGGGTCGAGATCAATCGCGGCGTGCTGGAATATGCTCGCAACGACGACGAGGTGGCGCTGGTGATGGCGCATGAACTGGCGCACCACGCCGCCGACCATGTGCGCCAGGGCCGCGCCAACCAGCAGGTCGGCGCGGCGATCGGTGGCACGCTGATGGGCGCGCTGGTCATCGCCGGGGCGCTGGCGGGCGGGCGCAACTCCGCCGCCAGCAACCGCCGCGATATCGAGGGGGCGGGACGCCTCGGCGGACGTCTCGGCCGGCTGAGCTTCAGCCGGGATCAGGAGCGGGAGGCCGACCACCTGGGCGCCCTGATCCTGTTCCGCGCCGGCTACGACCTGGATAAGGCGCGCAGCTTCCTGCTGACCATGGCGCGGCTGTCGGACCGGCAGGAGAGCGGAATGTTCGATAGCCACCCCGCCGGGCCGGAGCGGATCGCGGCCTTCGACCAGACCGTGGCCCAGCTGCGCGCGACGCAGGGGCGCATCCCGGTGCGGCCGGGCTGACTGGACAGCCGGCGCGGCCAGCGTCACACCGGGGCGGAAACGCTTTGGAGACCCTGCCCATGGCCATCGCCCTGACATCCACCCGCCCGGCGCTGCGCTTCGCCGGTATTGCCCTGCTCGGCTCCTGGCTGCTGGCGGCCTCCGCCCAGATCAGCCTGCCGATGTGGCCGGTGCCCGCCACCCTGCAGACGCTGGCCGTGCTGCTGCTGGGCGCGCTGGGCGGGCCGGCGGCGGGTCTTGCCGCCGTCATGGCCTATCTGGCGCAGGGCGCGATGGGGCTGCCGGTCTTCGCCCATGGCACCGGCGGGCTCGCGGTGATGATGGGGCCGACGGCGGGCTATCTGCTGGGCTTCCTGCTCGCCGGCTGGCTGGCCGGCTTCGCCCGCGGGCTGGACATGTGGCGCCAGGGCGCGGTGCTGCTGGCCGCGCATCTGCTGATCTTCGTGCCGGGCGTGGCCTGGCTGGCCGGCTTCACCGGCTGGGCAAGGGCCTTCGAGGTCGGCTTCCTGCTGTTCGTGCCCGGCACGGCGGTGAAGACCGCTCTGGCCTGGGCGCTGCTGCGGGCGCTGAGCCGGCGCTAAATCAAGGCCTCGCGCAACGAAGCCGGAAGTCCCGCGAGCAGGAACGGGTCGGCGATCGCGGTCGGCGGGCCGGCGGCAACCAGCCGGGGTTCCGCCTGCTGCGTGTCGAGGATACGCCACAGGTCGCAGGCGCCAGCATAGGCCGCGAAATTGGCGCAAGCGCGGGGGAACCGGCGCCGCGCATCGGCCTCGGGCACCGAATGCCCGCCGGCAGTGACACGGGCGGCGATACGGGCCAGCGCCATCTCCACATCCGGCAGGATGCAGAAGACGAGGTTGGCCGCGAAGCCGGCGGCCTTGGCGGCGGCGATGGTGCGCAGATGGGTGCGGCCGGCGAGGGTTGTTTCCAGCGCGAAGCTGCGTCGCTGGGCGATATGGTCTGCAATGTGCAGAAGCACCGTTCGCGCGGCCTTCGTCGCCGTCTCGGCATCCGGTGTCGGCGTCAGCGGCGAGAAGCCGCGCGCTATCTCATCCAGATTGACGAAACGCTCGGTGCCGGCCGCGGCCCGTAGGTAGCGTCGGGCATAACTGGTCTTGCCGACACCATTCGGGCCGGCGATCAGCCATAGGACCGGCCGGTCAGCCGCCATCCCGCGCAATCTCCTGCCGCAGCTCGTCGATCAGCCGCAGCCGGCCGTCGCGGGTCTCGACATGCCAGAAGGTCCAGCCGTTGCAGGAGGGTGCCGCCTGCAAGGCCGCGCCGACCTTGTGGATGGAGCCCACCGCCTCGCCACAGCGCAGCGTCGCATCGGCGCCGACCACGGCGCGCCAGCGGCGGTTGCGGTCCACCAGCGTGCTGCCGGCGGGCACCAGCCCGCGTTCCACCAGCACGCCGAAGGCGATGCGCGGCTGCTCGCGCTTGTTCGGCAAAGCCAGCGCCGCGCTTTCATCCATCGGCACGATGCCGCGCAGCCTTTCCTCCGAGGCGGCGGCATAGACCGGGTCCTGCTCGATCCCGATATAGCGCCGGCCGAGCCGCTTGGCGGCAGCGGCGGTGGTGCCGGTGCCGGAGAAGGGGTCCAGCACCACCTCCCCCGGTGACGTGCAGGACAGCAGCACGCGGTGCAGCAGCGCTTCCGGCTTCTGGGTCGGGTGCAGCTTGGCGCCATCCGGGCCGCGCAGGCGCTCCCCCCCGGTGCAGAGCGGAAAATACCAGTCGCTGCGCATCTGGATGTCGTCGTTCAGCGACTTCATGGCGGCGTAGTTGAAGCGGTAGCGGGATTCCGGCCCGCGCGCCGCCCAGATCATCGTCTCATGCGCATTGGTGAAGCGCCGGCCGCGGAAATTCGGCATCGGGTTGGCCTTGCGCCAGACCACGTCGTTCAGGATCCAGAAGCCCAGGTCCTGAAGCGACGTGCCGAGCCGGAACACGTTGTGGTAGCTGCCGATCACCCAGATCGTGCCATCCTTGCGCAGCACCCGGCGGCATTCGCTCAGCCATTCGCGGGTGAAGGAATCATAGGCGCCGAAGCTGGCGAACTGGTCCCAGGCATCGTCCACCGCATCGACCAGGCTGTCATCCGGCCGGCGCAGCTCCCCCTTCAGTTGAAGGTTGTAGGGTGGATCGGCGAAGATCATGTGCACCGAGGCCGGCGGCAGGCGCTTCAGCACCGAGATGCAGTCGCCGCGCAGCACCTCGTCCAGCGGCAGGTCGAGCCCCATCCCCATCGTAACGCCACGCACCCCCTCGATTCGCGAGTCGCAACATGCGCGGCGCCGAGTCGCGCCGTCAACTCAGATACTTGGCGCGGTGAGTTGCAGGAAGAACTGATCGACCGGGGCGAAGCCTCGGCGGTGATGCGGCGTGGGGCCGAGGCGAGCCAGGCAGGCGCGGTGCTCGGCGGTGGGATAGCCCATGTGGCGGCCGAAACCCCAGCCGGGAAAGCGCGGATCGAGCCGCGCCATGGCCCGGTCGCGGGTGACCTTGGCGAGGATGGAGGCGGCGGCGATCGACAGGCTGATCGAATCCCCGCCCACCAGGCAGCGCACGGCCCAAGGCACGGGCGGCGCGCGATTGCCATCGACCAGCACCAGGTCGCAGGGCGCGCGCAGCCGGCGCAGGGCGCGGGCCATGGCGAGGTGGCTGGCATGCAGGATGTTCAGCCGGGCGATCTCCGCCACGCTGGCGGCGGCGATGCCGTATTCCAGCTCGCCGCGCCGCGCGGCTTCCAGCAACGCGACATAGGCGGCATCCCGCCGGGCCGCGTTCAGCTTCTTGCTGTCATCCAGCAGCGCGGCCAGGGCGGCGGCGGGCGGCGCGGTGAAGACCACGGCGGCGGCCAGCACCGGCCCGGCCAGCGGCCCGCGCCCCACCTCATCCACCCCGGCGACCCGCCCGCCGGCCTGCGATTCGTGGCTGTAATCCGGCATGCGCCGGGCATAGGGCATTTTGCCAACCGGCGAAATCATGGCGACGGCCGCCTGCGGCGACTCGTCGGCATGTTTGCCATTGCCTCAAGCGCCGGCACCCCCTCCGGGGGCTTGGCTGCGCGCCACTTGGCGCGGCGGCCGTTCGGCCGCTCGGCCCGCCATGCGGACCGCTGGTCCTTCAATCCGGCCGTTGGTTGCCATCAGCCGGTGCGCCGTTCCACCAGCCGCAGCGCGGCACAGAGCCGGGAAAAGGCATACCAGTACGGGCCATGCCCCACCGGCCCCTGCCCCAGCGCCGCATCCGGCCCCACCGGGGCGCCACGCCGCAGCAGGCCGAGGCGATTCTCGAAGCGGCCACGCATGTTTTCGAGAAAGGCGCCGCTCGCGGCCGTGTACTGCTCCAGCATCTCCGCCGCGATCTCGATCTCCGACTGCGCATGGCCCTCGATGGTCAGGCGCTTGAGCGCGCGGCTGTCGGCGGCCAGGGCGATGTGCAGGCGGTGGAGCTCCGCCAGGTGGCGGGCGATGGATTGCCGCATCTCCCGCGCCAGTTCGGTGCGGTTGGGATCGCTGTCGGGCATGGGCGCAGCCTCCGGCTTTTTCGGAAGGCTGCGCCGGCGGAGGTTGCGATTGGGTTAGCGTTTCCAGCCCCAGATCGCGAAAACGCGGTGCGGCACCGCCAGCGGGTCCTGCGGGAAGCGCGCATCGAGCATCGCCGACAGCTCCGCCTCGAAGCGCGCCACCGCCTCGCCCCCCAGGGCACCGCCCACGCCGGCGGAGGCGCGGATGCGGCCGATCCAGTCCGCGCGGCTGTAGAGCGCGGCGTGGTCGAAGCCGCCGAAGCCGATATCCTGGAAACCGGCCAGAGCGAGGTCCGTGGCCCAGGCCGGGTAGAAGCCGGTGCCGCGGCCCATGCGCCAATGCGGGTTATGCGCCTCGATCAGGAATTCCGTGGCATGGGCGACATTGCCGGGCAGCGGGATCCAGTCGAAGTGGCAGATCAGCAGTGCGCCGCCGGGCTTCAGCACCCGCATCGCCTCCGCCGCCGCCAGCCCCCGGTCGAACCAGTGCCAGGCCTGGCCGGCGGTGACCAGGTCGAAGGCGGCATTGGGCTGGTCGGTGCGCTCGGCGATGCCCTCATCGAAGCGGGCGCGGTCGGCCAGGCCCTCGGCCTCCGCCAGCCGGCGCGCGGCGGCGACCTGGCCGGCGGCGGGGTCGAGGCCCAGCGCGGTGGCGCCGCGCGCGGCAAGGCCCCGTGCCAGGGTGCCGGTGCCGGTGCCGAGGTCGAGCGCGGCGATGCCGGGGCGCAGCAAGGCCTCATGCGCCAGCATGTCATAGAGGCCGGGCGGAAAACCCTGGCGGTGGCGGGCGTAGTCGGCGCTGGTGGCGCTCCAGTTCGGGTTGCTCATGGGCGGGGGGGCTTCCGGCCGGGGCGCTGGGGGCGCTTCACGCGGCGCTTGGGGGTGGCGGTCAGGCGGGCCAGCGCGGCGGGCGGCGTCACCGCGCGGTCGCCGTCGAGCCAGGCGAGGTCCTCGGCCGTGTCCACATCGCGCAGGGTGCGCAGCAGGGCGACGGGGCGGCCGTGGCAATTGGCCAGGGTATCGGCCAGCGCCTGGTCGGAGGACCAGCGCACCGCCGCGAAGGGTTTTGGCGGGCGCCGCGGGCCGAAGCCGACCAGCCAGTAGCCGCCATCCTCCGCCGGGCCGAAGACCGCCTGGGCGCGGCCGAGCGCGGCGAAGGCGGCGGCGATGTCCGAGGCCGCGATGCCGGGGATGTCGCTGCCCACCAGCACCACGCGCCGATGCGGCGCCATGGCGCGCTGCATGCGCTGGCCGAGATCGCCCTTGGCCTGGGCGGAACGGGCCAGATGGGCCGGCCAGCGGGCGGCACCGCGGGCGGGGGTCACCACCAGCTCCGTCCGCCAGCGCCGGTCGCGCCCCACGGCGGCGAGCAGCGCGGCGAGCTGGCCGCGATAGAAGCGCAGCGCGGCCATGGCGCCGATGCCCTTCGCCAGGCGCCGCTTCACCGCGCCCAGCCTCGGCGCGCGTGCGAAGACCAGCAGCGTGTCACCCCTCATCGGCGCCCTCGGCCCGTATAGATCCGCGCGATCATGCCCGGGGGAAGGCCCGCGTAGAAGAGGGCGAGGCAGGTGAGGTTGCGCGCCGACCGCGCCCACCACCCATCGCGCCGCCAGCGCGCGGCGGAGGTGACGGCGGCGACGGGCAGCGCGGCCAGGCGCGCGCGGCCGAGGCGGCGGACGAGGTCCACATCCTCCATCAAGGGCAGCGGGCGCATCCCGCCCACCTGCGCCAGCAGGTCGCGATGGATCAGCAGGCCCTGGTCGCCATAGGGCAGGCCGAGGACGCGGCAGCGCCAGGCGACGGCGCGTTCCAGCCGGCGGGCCTGGGGCGCGGCATCGTCCAGGGCGAAGCGGAAATAGGCGGCGCGATCGGGGCTGGCCATGGCGACGCCGGCGGCCTCCGCCCAACCGGGCGCCAGGCGGGTATCGGCATGCAGCAGCAGCAGCCAGGGGCCGCGCGCGGCGGCGATGCCGGCTGCGATCTGCGTGCCACGGCCGCGCGGGGCGGTGATGAGGCGCGGGGCCGTGGTGCCATCCGTGCTGCCGCCATCCACCACCAGAACCTCCGCCGGCGCATCGCCCAGCGCCGCCAGCACCGCCGGCAGGGTGGCGGCGGCGTTCAGCGCGGGGATGACGACGGAAAGGCCCTCTATTCTCATTTTGTTCTTGACGCCCTGCGCGGGAATGTCTTCTGATGCCTGAGAACAAACCGCGAAACAAGAGGATCGGAGCCATGCCGGACGGAGGTGCCACCGCGATGCCCTCCCTGGCCCGCAAGGGTCGGGGTGCCGTCACCAATCCGGGCGTCCGCTACGAGTCGAGCCATTCCGAACTCTATGACGATGGCTGGGGCACGCTGGACACCGATTTCGCCGAATTGCCGCCGCTGGCGACGACGCTGACGCGCGACCATGCGCGCAGCGCGATGTCCTGGAACGACAGCCCGGATATCGGCTTCGACCGGTCGCTGAACCCCTATCGCGGCTGCGAGCATGGCTGCGTCTATTGCTACGCCCGGCCCAGCCACGCCTATATCGGCCTGTCCCCCGGCCTCGATTTCGAATCGAAGCTGATGTTCAAGCCGAACCTGCCCGAACTGCTGGAGAAGGAACTTTCCAAGCCGGGCTACAGGCCGAAGCCGGTGGCGCTGGGGGCGAATACCGATCCCTACCAGCCCGTGGAACGCACGCTGGGCATCACGCGGCGGGTGCTGGAGGTGCTGGAACGCTTCGGCCATCCGGTCACCATCGTCACCAAGGGCGCGCTGGTGCTGCGCGACCTCGACATCCTGCAACGCATGGCGGCGCGCAACCAGGTGCGGGTCTGCCTCTCCGTCACCACGCTCGACATGAAGCTGGCGCGGGTGATGGAACCGCGCGCGGCCCATCCGCTGAAGCGGCTGGCGGCGGTGACGGCGCTGACCAAGGCCGGCATCCCGACCGGCGTGCTGGCGGCGCCGATGATTCCCGGGCTGAACGACATGGAGATGGAGCGCATCCTGGAAGCCAGCGCCCATGCCGGCGCCACCCATGCCGGCTATGTGCTGCTGCGCCTGCCGCTGGAGATCAAGGGCATGTTCGAGGCCTGGCTTCAGGAACACCACCCGGACCGCGCCGCCCGCGTGCTGGCCCTGGTGCGGGAGACGCGCGGCGGCCGGCTGTATGACGCCCGCTTCGGCCAGCGCCAGACCGGCAGCGGCGCCTATGCCGAGCTGCTGTCCCAGCGCTTCCGCATCGCCCTGCGCCGCTATGGGCTGGAAGGGCGGCCGGGCCAGTTCGGCGCGCTGGATTGCAGCCAGTTCCAGGCGCCGCGCGCCGAGGCGCGGCAGATGGAGCTCTTGTAGGATCTACATCCGCCGGATCGGCACCCGGTCGGTCGTCGCCCAGTCCGGCCAGCCGATGAAGCGTTCCACCAGCACCAGCGCCGTGGCGACGATGAGCACCACGACGATGATCTGGACGGTGCGGCGGGATGGCGGATGGCGCAGCCACTGCGCCATCCGGATCAGCGCGCGTGTGAGGGGATCCACCTAGCCGTTGGTCGGCACGCCGAGGCGCCGGGCCACCTGCAGAATGCTCTCCCAGGTGTCCGGCTGCAGCGGCACGCCATGCGCCAGCCGATCGGCACGGGTCTGCGCTTCCTTGTCGCCGGGCGCCAGCACCGGGCTGGCGGGATCGGCCGGTGCCGTTTCCATCACCCAATCCACATAGGCGCGGCCCGTCGCCTCGAATTCCGACTGGGTCCCGAAATGCCTGGGCGAGACGTAGAAGCTCAGCATGCCATTGGCGATGCGCCCCCGCGCATCGACGGGGCCGGACGTGCCGCCGCCGGTCAGCGCGCCGGCCAGCATCTCGCACATGAAGGCGAGCCCACTGCCCTTGTGCTCGCCGAAGGCGCGGATCGCCCCCTTGCCGTTGGAGGGGTTGCGCGGGCCGATCTGGGGATAGTCGCCATAGAGCGTGTGCGGATCGGCGGAAAGCTGCCCGTCCGGCTCGATCAGCGCATCATGCGGCAGCGCCTTCCCGCCATTGGACGCCACCAGCACCTTGCCCTCCGCCACCAGCGAGGTCGCGAAGTCCAGGATCAGCGGCCGACCCGGCAGCGGCACGCCGACGCTGAAGGGCGCGGTCGAGAATCGCCGCTCCACCCCGCCGAAGGGCGCCACCAGCACGCTGCCCGCGACATTGACGAAATGCACGGAGATCAGCCCGGCCTCGATCGCCTTTTCGGAATACTCGCCGACCCGGCCGATATGCCCGGCATTGCGCAGCCCGACCACCGCGATGCCATGCTGCAAGGCGCGTGCGATGCCGAGTTCCACCGCCTGCGGGGCCACCGTCTGACCGAAGCCGAACTTGCCATCCAGCAGCGCGAAGCAGCCGCCATCGGTGACGATCTCCGCCTGCTGGCCCTTCAGCACATAGCCGGCCTCCAGCCATTCCACATAGCGCGGCACCCGCGCCACGCCATGGCTGTCATGCCCGGCCAGATTGGCGCCGAGCAGATGGGTGCTGATGCGATTGGCCTCTCCGCCATCGCAGCCCGCGGCCGCGAAGATCTTCTCGACGACCGCTTCCAGGGCAGGCGCGGGCACGGTGACATATTCGGCGGCCATGGCTCTCTCGGATTTTCTTGTGCCGCCAGCCTAGAACAGCTCCGCGCCGCCGGGAACCTACAGCACCATGCCGCTTTCCGGATCGATCACATGCATGTGGTTGAGGTCCGCCGCCAGCGGCATCGGCACCCCTGGCTCGGCCGGGGTCGTCGGGTCGATTCGCGCGCAGATCTCGGCGCCCTGCATCCAGAAATGCACCAGCGTCTCCATCCCCATCGGCTCGATCACCTCCGGCGTCACATCGAACACCGCGATATTGTCGCGCTCCAGGTTCTTGGGCTCGGTGAGGTGTTCCGGGCGGATGCCGAACAGCACCTCCCGCCCCGCCGCGCCCTGGTAGCGCGCCGTGCGATCCGCCGGCACCGGCAGCACGATGCCATTGGGCAGGTTCAGCCGCAGCGCGCCGGAGCCATTCTCCATCCGCGCCGGAAAGAAATTCATCGCCGGGCTGCCGATGAAGCCGGCGACGAAGCGGGTCCTCGGGTGGTGATACAATTCCTGCGGCGGGCCGACCTGTTCGATGATGCCGTGGTTCATCACCACCACACGATCCGCCAGCGTCATCGCCTCCACCTGGTCGTGCGTCACATAGACGGTGGTGGTGCGCACCTTCTGATGCACCTTCTTGATCTCGGTGCGCATCTGCACGCGCAGCTTGGCATCGAGGTTCGACAGCGGTTCGTCGAACAGGAACACCTTCGGATCCCGCACGATCGCGCGGCCCATCGCCACGCGCTGCCGCTGGCCGCCCGACAGCGCTTTCGGCTTGCGCTCCAGCAACGGCTCGATATCCAGGATCCGCGCCGCATTGTTCACGCGCTTGGCGATCTCCGCCTTCGGAAACTTCCGCAGCGTCAGGCCGAAGGCCATGTTCTCGTAGACCGACATGTGCGGATACAGCGCGTAGTTCTGGAACACCATCGCGATGTCCCGGTCGCGTGGCGGAATGTCGTTCACCACCGTGCCGCCGATGGCGATCTCGCCGGAGGTGATTTCCTCCAGCCCCGCGATCATCCGCAGCGTGGTGGATTTGCCGCAGCCGGAGGGACCGACGAGGACGACGAATTCATGGTCCGCGATCTCCAGATCAATGCCCTTCACCGCCTGGACATTGCCCTCATAGGCCTTGACCACCTTGCGGACCGAAACCTCAGCCATGTCGGATTCCCTAGCCCTTGGTTGCGCCGGCGGTCAGGCCGGCAATGTAGTAGTCCATCAGGAAGGCGTAGATCACCACCGGCGGCAGCGCGGCCACCAGGGCACCGGCCATGATCTGCCCCCAGGCGAAGGTATCCGCCCGCACGAGCTGGGAGACGACGCCGATGGTCAGCGGCATCTGGTCCGGCGTGGTGACGAAGGCGGTCGGATAGACGAAGGCGGCCCAGGACACGGTGAAGGCGAAGATCGTGGCCGCGATGATCCCGGGCAGCGCCACGGGGATGAAGATGCGCAGCAGCATCTGCGACCAGGACGCGCCATCGATCAGCGCCGCCTCGTCCAGCTCCTTCGGGATGGAGGTGAAGTAGCCGATCATGATCCAGGTGCAGAACGGCACCGTCAGCGTCGGATAGACCAGGATCAGCCCCCAGATCGAATTCAGCAGGCCGAGCCCGCCGACGATCTGGTACAGCGGAATGAACAGCAGCGTGTCCGGCACCAGGTAGGTCAGGAACACGCCGGTCGCCAGCACCTGGCTGCCGAAGAAGCGCATCCGCGCCAGCGCGAAGGCGGCGAGGATCGAGATCACCATGGTCAGCGCCACCACGAACAGCGTGATGACGATGCTGTTGAACATGAAGCGCTGGAACAGCGGGTTGAAGATGATCGCCGTGTAGTTCTCCAGCGTCGGGTCGCGCACCAGCCAGGGGCTGCCGATCTGGCTGGCGATCTCGCCGCTGCCCTTCAGGCTGGTGATGAACATGTAGAAGGGCGGCGCCATGAAGATGATGGCGGCGATGACCAGCGAAATATAGGCCGTCAACAACGCCCAGCGCCGTTCCTTCCGGAGGCTGCCGGCCAGGTGGTAGATGCCCTTCGGGGCCTCGCCCGCGGTGGTGGCCGACATCACATCTGCTCCTTGTTGCGCCGGGTGACGCTGCGCAGCACGAAGAAGGCGCAGAGGGCGAGGATCGGGAACATGAACAGCGACACGGCCGCACCGCGCGGGATGTTGCCGGACAGGATGCCGACCTGGAAGGCGTAGGAGGCAAAGACATGCGTCAGGTCGCGCGGCCCGCCATTGGTCAGCACGCGGACGATGTCGTAATTCGCGAAGGTCACGATCAGGCTGAACAGCACGGTGATGGAGATGATGTTGGCCATCATCGGCAGCGTCACGTAGCGCAGCCTCTGGAAGGAGGATGCGCCGTCGATCATCGCCGCCTCATACAGCTGCTCCGGCACCGATTTCAGCGCGGCCAGATACATGATCATGAAGAAGGGCGCGCCGATCCAGACATTCACCATGATGATGGCGATGCGCGCCCACCAATGGTGGCCCAGCCACGGCACCTCCGGCACCGAGATCACGGCCAGCAGCCAGTTGATCGAGGAGTAGGAGGGGTCGAACATCCACCACCAGCCGAGCGTCGACAGCGCCGGCGGGATCACCCAGGGCACCAGCAGCATGCCGCGCCACTTGCGCTGCCCCTTGTCCGGGATGTGGTGCAGCATATGCGCCAGCCAGAAGCCGATGGAGGCCTTCAGCACCACCGCCGTGATGGCGAAGAAGCAGGACTGGAACGCCACCATCCAGAAGGTGTCGCTCTCGAACAGCAATTCGAAGTTCAGCGTGCCGGCGAAGGCCGTCATCCGCCGGTTGAGCGTCGAGAGATAGATGGCATAGGCCGCCGGATAGGCGACCAGGCCGACGATGATCGCCAGCAGCGGCAGGGTCATCAGGAAGGCGATCGTCGATCGCCGTCGCGCGAAGCGCTGCATGGCGTTGGCGCGTCCGCGATCCCTGCTCGCCATGCCGCCCAGGGCGTGGCTGCCATCGGCTACCATGAACTTCTCCCCTGCATCCTTGCGGATGGGCGGCCGCGGCCGCCCATCCGTCGCCCCCGCCGCGCCGGCTTCAGCCGCCGCGGACGATGTTGGTCAGTTCGCGATGCAGCCAGTCCAGCGACTGGTCGATGGTCTCGCCACCCTGGGCGATGCGCGCCACCACCTTGGTGTTCAGCGCCTGCTGATAGGCCTGCACGGCGAATTCCGCCGGTGCCGGGGCCATGGCGATGCTGGCGGTGGCGTTGTGGTGCGCCCGCAGCGGGTAGTTGTAGACGGTGCCGACCGGCGGCCCTTCCTTCGCCCAGACCTCGAAGTTGTTCATGCTGACGAAGGGCGGGATGTCGTAGCCGTTGCTGGTGTTGGTCTGCTTCTCGGCGGAGGTCCGCTCGGACAGGAATTCCAGAAGCTGCTTGGCCGGACCCTTGTTGCGGCTGAACGCCCAGATGCCCCAGAAATACGGCAGGTAGGGGGTGAAGCGCCCCTCCGGCCCGGCCGGCACCGGCACGGTCCAGCACTTCTCCGCCACCTGCGGCGCATCCCGCTTGGCCACCGCCCAGGCGGAGGGCGGGTTGAAGATCAGCGCGGAACGGCCGGAGATCAGCGCCCGGTTGTTGGCACCATCATCCCAGGCCCAGACATCGTTCGGCAGGAAGCGGGAGAGCTTCACCAGGTACTCCACCGCCGTCTTCAGCTTGGCATTGCCCTGCACCGTGACCTTGCCCTCGCGGTCCATCATGCTGGCGCCGAAGGAGGCCATGATGGCGCCCACCGTATCCACCGCATCGGTGAAGGAGCCCATGGGCATGCCGAAGGGCACGCCGGCGGCGTGGCACTTCTCCGCCGCCGTCAGGAAGGTGTCCCAGTTCCAGGTGTCGGCGCCCGGGCCGCGGGTGTCGTTCGCGGGCCACATGGCGCGGATGTCGATGCCCGCATGCTGCTCCATCAGGTCGAAGCGGACGCAGGCCGGCTTCATCTGGGTGCCCGACACCGCCGGGATCGCCACCCATTTGCCGCGGATCTTGCCGAGATATTCCGCCGCCGCGTTCACCGGACCGTATTTCGCCGTCAGCCGGCCCATCACATCGTCCAGCGGCTCCAGCATGTCGTACTTCGCCGCCGGCTCCCAGGTCGGGAAGGACAGGATGTCGTGGCCGGAGCGCGACTGCGCCTGGGCGGCGATGGTCAGCAGGTTCTGGTTGCCGACCGAGGTGATGAAATCGACCTGCACATTGACGCGGTTCTTCTCGCCCCATTCGGCGCAGAGTTCACGCATCGCGCCATTGCCCGCCGGAACCCAGTGGTCCCAGAAGCCGCAGCGCAATGTGGTGGTGGCCTGGGCGTGAACCGCAGGCGCGGCGAGCGTTCCGCCCGCAACGGTGGCCAAGGCACTGGCGCGCAGCACATCGCGCCGGCTCATCCCGTCGAATGCCATCCGAACCTCCTCCCTCGCGGCCGGTTCTCCGGTCCGCTTTGTTCCCGCGGAAAGGTTAGTCAGCCTTTGCGCGCCCATGCAACCGCTGATGACGTTGCTTGCGCGATAGGAATCGCCCGCTGCCGCAGGAATCGCCGGATGCCGGAGGATTGACCCGAACCCCCGGGGCGCGGGACGATGCGGCCATGGACATTCTCGATTTCGACGTGGTCGTGATCGGTGCCGGCATCGCCGGCGCCACCGCGGCCGCCCATTGCGCGGCCACCGGCCGCGTCGCGCTGATGGAGGCGGAGGAAACCGCCGGCTATCACAGCACCGGGCGGTCCGCCGCCATCTGGATCCAGAACTACGGCCCGCCGGATGTCCGGCGCCTCTCCGCCGCCTCCCGCGCCTTCTTCGCCGCGCCGCCCGCGGGTTTCGCCGAGGCGCCGCTCTTCGCGCAGCGCCCCGTGGTCACCATCGCCCCCGCCGAGCAGGCGGCCGAGATGCAGGCGATGCTCGACGCCGGCGAGGGGCTGGAGCCGATCGCGGTGGCGGAGGTTGCCGCCATGGGGCCGCCGCTGAAGGCCGGCTATGCCGTCTCCGCCGCCATCGAGCGCGATGCCTTCGACATCGACGTGGCCGCGCTGCATGCCGGCTTCCTGAAGGCCGCGCGGGCGGCGGGCGGCGTGCTGGCGCTGCGCGCAAGGGCCGGGCGCATCTGGCACGAGAAGGGCCTGTGGCACGCCACGGCGAATGACGGCACCGTCTACCGCGCCCCGGTCCTGGTGAACGCTGCCGGCGCCTGGGGGGATGAGGTCGCGGCGCTGGCCGGCATCGCCCCGATCGGGCTGCAACCGAAGCGGCGCACCGCGCTCATCATCGATCCCGGCCA
This sequence comes from Falsiroseomonas oleicola, assembly GCF_019029495.1. Classification (GTDB taxonomy): domain Bacteria; phylum Pseudomonadota; class Alphaproteobacteria; order Acetobacterales; family Acetobacteraceae; genus Falsiroseomonas; species Falsiroseomonas oleicola. Next base: position 313,890 of record NZ_JAERQM010000002.1, on the reverse strand, counting down.
GCATGATTGCAGCGGCTGGCCCCTGGTCGGCGATGCGGCGCATAGCTGGTACGTGCGGCCGGAGGCGCGGCGCAAGCTGATGGTCTCCCCGGCCGATGAAACCGACATGCCGCCGCATGACGTGCAGCCGGACGAAATCGACATCGCCATCGCCATCGACCGCATGCAGCAGGCGCTCGATATTCCCGTGCACCGGGTGGAGCATCGCTGGGCCGGGCTGCGCAGCTTCACGCCGGATCGCAGCCTGGCCATCGGCTTCGATGCCCGGGCCTCTGCGGCAGGGGCGCCGGGCTTCCTCTGGATGATCGGCCAGGGCGGCTACGGCATCCAGACCTCGCCGGCGGCGGGGCGGCTGGTGGCCGGGCTGGTGGCCGGCGCGGTGGCGGAGGATTTGCGGCCGGTGGTGCCGCTGGTCGATCCCAATCGATTCAGGGCCGCCGCATGACCGCCTTGCCGACGGCGGGGGATGTGCGCGCCGCCGCCGCGCGCATCGCGCCCCATATCATCCGCACGCCGATGCTGCGCCACGCGCTGCTGGACCAGATCACCGGCGGGACCATCCTGGTGAAGCCGGAGCCCTTGCAGCGCACCGGCAGCTTCAAGCTGCGCGGCGCCACCAACGCATCCCTGCGGATGTCCGACGCCGCGCGGGCCGGCGGCGTGGTGACGCATTCCTCCGGCAATCACGGCCAGGCGGTGGCCTGCGCGGCGGCGCTGCTCGGCATGAAGGCGCTGATCGCCATGCCGCAGGACGCGCCCGCCATCAAGGTGGAGAGCACCCGCCGCTGGGGCGCGGAGATCACCTTCTTCGACCGCAGGACGACGGACCGGGAAGCGCTGTCCGCACGGCTGGCGGCGGAGCGGGGCGCCACGCTGCTGCCGCCCTTCGACCATCCGGACGTCATCGCCGGCCAGGGCACGCTGGCGCTGGAACTGGTCGAGGATGCCGCCGCCGCCGGCCTGTCGCTGGATGCGCTGGCCGTCTGCACTGGCGGCGGCGGGTTGATCGCCGGCTGCGCCCTGGCGGCGGAGGACGCCTCCCCCGCCACCGCCATCTGGGCGGTGGAGCCGGAGGGCTGGGACGATACGCGGCTGTCGCTGGAAGCGGGGCAGCGCATCGCCAATGACGGCCAGGGCGCCACCCTGTGCGACGCGCTGCTGTCGCTGCGGCCCGGCGAGCTGACCTTCGCCATCAACCAGCCCCGCCTGGCCGGTGGCGTGGTGGTGACGCAGGCGGAGGTGTTCCGGGCGATGCGCTTCGCCTTCGAACATCTGAAGATCGTGGCCGAGCCGGGCGGCGCCGTCGCCCTGGCCGCGGTGCTGGCCGGCAAGGTGGAAGCCCGGGGGCGCGCCGTCGGCGTGGTGGTCAGCGGCGGCAATGTGGACCCGGCGACCTTCGCGAAGGCGCTGGCCTCGCCCCTCAGCTGATGGCCGCCTGGAAGTGCATGGCATCCGGCGTGCCCCAATCGCCGCCCCAGACCCATCCCTGGGCCTGGAACGCCTGGATCACCGGCACCGGCATCATCCCGGCGCCGTCACGCCACGGCACGCCAAACCCGTTGCGAGCCGGGTCGAAATCCACTGCCGCGCCATAGGCATGGGTGGACAGGCGGCTGCCGCTCGTCCGTCGCCTGAACGTATACCCCCCGCCGTAGAGGTGCATGCGCGCGGCCTCGATCGCGGACTGGCTGCCGTAATGCGACATGATGGTGTCCAGCGCCTGCCCGAGGCTTTCGGCGCAGCGCCAGTGGATACGCAGTGACCTGATCTTGAGTCCATGATCCCAGGACGCCACCATTCTCCAGCGCGCGGGAATGGCAACCAGATTGGCGCCTTCCCAATGCGAATCGGGTGCACCGTCGTTGTCCTTGTCCGGATCGCCGTAGAAGGCATCCAGTGCGGCATCTGTATCCTGCGGCCATACGGGCATGTCATGCGCCTCCATCCTGCCAGCAAACCCTGGCGGATTTTGTTGTGAACCAGCAACATGAATCCGGCGCTGCCTGATGGCGCAACCGCATCGCGCGCCGCCTTAGCGCCCTCTTAACCGACCTCCGCTATCTCCTACCCCGACCGGCCCAACAGGGGCGCGGATGGGACTTCATGGAGATCCATGGCCAAGGGCGGCAAAAACGGCGCGACGATCGTCATCAAGCGCATCGAGGAAGGCGGCGGCGGGCACCATGGCGGCGCCTGGAAGGTCGCCTATGCCGACTTCGTCACGGCGATGATGGCCTTCTTCCTGCTGATGTGGCTGCTGAACGCGACCACGGAGGAACAGCGCCGCGGCATCGCCGACTACTTCGCCCCCACCAATGTCCTGGGCCAGAGCACCACCGGCTCCGGCCAGCCCTTCGGCGGGCGCACGCCGAACGAATCCGCCCAGCTCACCCAGAATGCCGGCGCCATCCGCCTGCAGCACGGCCCCCTGCCGGTGCTGGAGGATGTGGAGGTGGAGGAGGATGTGCCCACCGTCGCCCGCCCCATCCCGATGCGCGACGCGCCGGAAGGCGAGGATGAGGAGGCCGAGGAGCGCCGCAGCCAGCAGGCCCGCGCCGACGCCCCGCCGGGCGACATGGACCCGGTGGAACAGGCGCGGATCGCACAGCTTCAGGAGGAGGGGCGCGAGGCCGAGGCGCGGGCGCTGAGCGACGCCGCGCTGCGCGCCGAGCACGAACGCCGCGAACGCGCCGAATTCGAACGCACGGCGGAGGAGTTGCGCAATGCCGTGGCGGAGGACCCGCTGCTGGCCGAACTCGCCCAGCAGATGCGGGTGGAACAGGTGCCGGAGGGGCTGCGCATCCAGCTTCTGGACGCCGACCAGCAGCCGATGTTCGCCCTTGGCGGCGCCGCACCGAATGACCGCGCCCGGCAATTGCTGGCCCGCGTCACCCAGGCGGTGGCGCGGCTGCCCAATTCCATCGCCATCGCCGGACACACCGATGCCACGCCCTTCCGCGGCGGCGGCGATCGCTCCAACTGGGACCTCTCGGCGGAACGCGCCAATGTCACGCGCCGGCTGCTGACCGAGGCCGGCCTGGCGGAAAGCCGCATCCGCAGCGTCACCGGCCATGCCGCGCGCGACCTGCTGCTGCCGGAGACGCCCAATGCGGCGGGCAATCGACGCGTCTCCATCACCCTGCTGCGCGACCCGCCACCCGGCGCGGCGACAGCTCCGGCCACGACACCGCCGGCCGCTGCTCCCGCGCGCCCGGCCAGCGTGACGCCCCCGGCGCAACGCGCCGCCGCCCCCACCCCCTCCACGCCACGGAGCCTTGTGCGATGACGACAATCGGTGGCCTGGTCTTCCTGCTGGCGATGGTCTTCGGTGGCTACATGATCGCCGGCGGCAAGTTCGGCATCATCCTGAAGTCGCTGCCCTATGAGATGATGATGATCGGCGGCGCCGCCATCGGCGCCTTCGTCATGGGCAACAGCATGCACAGCGTGAAGCACACGCTCGGCGGCTTCGGGAAGATCATCAAGGGCGAGCGCTTCCACAAGCACGAATATGTCGACCTGCTGTCGCTGCTCTACTGGTTCGTGCGTCTGGCGCAGACCAAGGGCGCGATGGCGCTGGAAGCGCATATCGAGAAGCCCTCCGAAAGCCCGGCCTTCCAGAAGTTCCCCAAGATCATGGCGGACAAGATCGCGCTGGCGATGATCTGCGACTACCTGCGCATGGTCGGCATGAATGCCGACGACCCGCACCAGATCGAGGACATCATGTCCAAGGAGCTGAAGAAGGTGCGGGAGGAGGAGATGCATGTCGCGCACACCTTCCAGACCACGGCCGATGCGCTGCCCGCGCTCGGCATCGTCGCCGCCGTGCTGGGCGTCATCAAGACCATGGCTTCCATCGATTCACCGCCCGCCGTGCTCGGCGGCATGATCGGCGGTGCGCTGGTCGGCACCTTCCTCGGCATCCTGCTGGCCTATGGCGTGATGGGGCCGATGGCGACGCGACTGAACGGCGTGATCCTGGAGGATTGCAAATACTACGAGGTGATCCGCGCCGTGCTGGTCGCGCATCTGCACGGCAATGCACCGCAGGTGGCGGTGGAGGCCGGCCGCAAGACCGCGCCGACCCATTCCATGCCGAGCTTCGCGGAGCTGGAGGAGGCGTTGCAGAACCTCCAGATCGGCTGATCGGGCCGAAGGCGGTCAGCCACCCGGCGGTCGCAGTGCCAGCCGCCCCTCGGTGACCAGCGCGCGCACCCGGCGCAGCAGCTCCGCGCGCAGGAAGGGCTTGCGCAGGATCTGGATATGCGGCGGCAGGTCGCTCAGATTCTCCACGCCCGGATAGCCGGTCACGATCAGGCCGGGCAGTTCCGGCCGCAGCGTCTCGATCCGGCGCAGCAGGTCCACGCCGGACATGCCCGGCATCGCATAATCGGTCACCACGCAATCCAGCTTGGCACCGGCCACGACCAGGCGCAGCGCCTCATCGCCGCTGCCCACCCGCACCACCTGGTAGCCGGCGCCGGACAGGAAGGCGCCCAGCGTCTGCAGCACGGCCGGCGCGTCATCCACCAGCAGCACCCGGCCCTGCGCGGGCTGCACCGGCGCGGCCTGCCGATCCGCCGCCCGGTCGAGATCCACCGAGGCGCTGCGCGGCAGGAACAGCTCCACCCGCGTGCCCTGGCCGGGCTGGCTGGTCACCCGCACATCGCCGCCGGATTGCCGCGCATAGCCGAGCACCATCGGCAGGCCCAGACCGGATCCCTCCCCCACGCCCTTCGTCGTGAAGAAGGGTTCGAAGATCTTGTCGAGCAGCTCCGGCGGAATGCCGGACCCGGTATCCTCCACCGCCAGCAGGGCATAGTCGCCCGCGGGCAGGGTCTCGGTCGCCGCCTCCGGCCCGATATGGCAGCCTTGCGCGCGGATGGTCAGGGTGCCGCCCTGCGGCATGGCATCGCGCGCATTGATCGACAGGTTCAGGATGCAGGCCTCAAGCTGCGCCGCATCGGCGAAGGCATGCAGGCCGCCCTGCTCCTCCTCCGCCCTGATGCGGATATTCGGGCCGAGCGTGCGTTCCAGCATCGACACCGTGCGGCGCAGCAGGCCGGCGATCTCGATCCGGCTCGGCCGCAGCACCTGCTTGCGGGAGAAGGCGAGAAGATGATGCGTCAGCCGCGCCCCGCGCAGTGCCGCGTCGATCGAGGCCTCGACCAGTTCCTCGCTCTTCGGATCCGACTGAACGCGGTCCTTCAACATCTCCAGGCTGCCGATCATGGCCTGGAGCAGGTTGTTGAAGTCATGCGCCACGCCGGCGGTCAGCCGCCCCACCGCCTCCATCTTCTGCGCCTGGCGCAGCAGCGCCTCCAGCTGCACCCGCGCCGACAGGTCGAGGATGGCGGAGAGCACCATTGGCCCGTCCTCGGTCTCGATCGGGTTGAGACCGATCTCCACCGGGAACTCGCTGCCATCCTTGCGCAGCCCGTGCAGATCCCGCCCCGCGCCCATGGGGCGGGAGCGTGGATCGGACATGAAGGCGCCGCGCAGCCCCGGGTGATGGTGGCGGTAGCGGGCGGGCACCAGCATCTCCACCGGCTGGCCCAGCATCTCCGCGCGCGGATAGCCGAAGACGCGCTCGGCCTGGGCGTTCACCATCTCGATCAGCCCGGCGGCATTGATCATCACCATGGCATTGGGCGCCGCCTCCACCACCTGGCGGAAGCGCGCCTCCCCGGCGCCGCGCTGCTGGCGGCGCAGCGCGGTCAGTTCCGTCACCCGCTCCTCCAGCTCCCGGCGGGTGGCCTCCAGCGCATCGATGGCACGCCGCTGCTCGGTCAGGTCACGCAGCAGCAGGGCGAAGCCGGCCTCCGGCTCCGGTTGCGGCAGGATCGTGCTCTGCGCCCAGAAGCAGGACCCGTCCTGCCGGCAGATCGAGGATTCCAGGACGAGGCGCCCCCGCCTCCGCGCCTGTTCCAGGTCGCGCCAGGGCTGGCCGGCCGCCGCCTGCTCCGGCGCATAGAGTATGCCGACATGCTGGCCGAGCGCGGTCGCCTCGGCATGGCCCAGGATCCGCTGCGCCGCCTCCGTCCAATGGATGATGCGGCCATCGGGTGCCAGGCGAATGGCGGCGCAGCCCGGCAGGGCGTCGGCAAGTGCATCGATCAAGGCATCTTCCTGCATGGGCGACCTCATCGCGGGCGGTCCCGCCTGGCCGATTCACGGCGGCACCGCCACAGGGCGCGGCACCGCCGCGGTCTGGCCCGCGGCGCCGCCGCAGTCTGAACCGCATCGGTTGATGCATTGACACAATTAGAGCCCAAAACCTTCCCATTGTCGTGAGGCTTATTGCCGTTCAGCCGGGTCCGAGCACACGGCCCGTGCCGGCCTCCACCAGCAGGCGGCGCTGCGTGGCGCGGCGGTGCAGGGTCAGGCGCAGCCGCCCGGCATCGGCGCCCTCGCCGCGCTCGACCACGGAATAGACATGGCCGGCGCGCAGATCGGCGAGGAAGTCGGGGAGTGCGACACCCAGCAGCGCGGCCGCCTGTTCCGCGGTCAGCGCCACATCGCCGGCCGCATCGATCTCCACCCGCTCGGGCAAGGTCATCGCTGTCTCCCTGGTTGACCAGGGCGCCGCGGAACGGCAACGGGGAGGCATGACACAGATCCCGCCTCCCGATCCCGCCAGCCTGGACCCCGACGGCGCAGCCTATCACAGGCTGCTCGGCCTGACCCTGATCCACTGGGAGGACGGCTTCGCCCGCCTCGCCTGCCAGGCCGGGGATGCGCATCGCAACCGGTCCGGCATCATCCATGGCGGGCTGATCCTGTCGATGATCGACCAGGCCGCCGGCTATGCCGGTCTGTGGTGCAGCGTGCCCGGCAATGTCCGCAAGGCGGTCACGCTGGACCTCGATTGCCGCTTCACCGGCCAGGTGAAGGGCGGGCGGGTGATCGCCGAGGGCCGCATGGCGCAGCGCGGCCGCAACATCTTCTTCGTGCGGACGGAGGTCTTCGACGAATCCGGCCAGATGGTCGCCTTCGGCGCCTCCACCCATCGCTGGCGGGCCGGCAGCGAGACGCATGAGGGCCAGAAGCCCGGCGCCTGAGCGACTGGACAGGCCTTATACCAGCAGGGCCAGCCCGGCCTCCGGCCCCGCCAGGATTTCCGCCAGCCGGGCCAGCTCGATGCGGCTGAGCCCGGCCGGGTTCCCGGCCAGCCGGGCGAGGCGGCGCAGCGCTTCCTCCCGCCGTCGTTCGAACTCGGCCTGCTGGCCCAGTTCGCGCCCAGCGGCCTCCAGCCCACACAGGTCGCGCGCCGTCGCCTCCAGCATCGCCACCGTCGCATCATCGGCCGGGGGCGCCGCGGCGGCGCGGGTGGCGGGGGCGAGCAGCCGCGCGGCAAGCGCGGTCGCGTAATGGCCATGGCAGGCCTGGGCGGCCTCACGCCGCAACCGCGCCACCAGCGCCTGCCGCGCTGCCGGCGCATCCGCCTCCGGCTCCGCCAGCAGAACGGCCAGCCGCGCGGCGGTCGCCGCCATCGCGGCGGCATGGTCGCATTCGGCCAGGCAGGCCACCTCCGCCGCCAGCCGCGCCGCCAGCGCCGCCTCGGCCATGGCGGCCAGTTCCGGCGCCAGCCGGGTCGCGAGGCTGGCGACCAGGCCGGGCCGGGCGGCGTTGCGCAGCAGGAAGGCCATGCCCGCCGCCAGGGGTGCGGGCCCTTCGGCCGCCAGCGACGCCAATGTGGTGCGCAGCACCGCCTCCGACGGGTTCACCGCCAGGGAGGCCTGCCAGAGCGGCACGGCGCGGCGCCACAGCGCACTGGCCAGTTTCAGCGCCGGCAGCACGGTCTCCGGCGTCAGGCCCGGCGCCGTCCAGCCGTCGGGCGGGCCGTCCCGCAGCGCCTGGCCGGCCGCGGGCCAGAGCCGGGCGCCGAGGCCGGCGACCACCGCATGGTCGGCCAGACCATGCCAGGGCGCGGCGGCCTCCACCTCCGCCGCCAGCGCCGGCAGGTGCCTCGCGACCAGCGCGGTGGTCGCGGGGATGGCGGCGCGGGGGAAGGAGGGCAGGCCCTGCGCCGCGCCCACTGCGCCTTCCAGCGGCAGGAACAGCAGTTGTGCCAGGCGCATGGGGCGTTCCGGCACGACCGGAAGACCCTCCAGCAGGCCCAGCACCCGCCCCGCCCCATGGTCCTGTCCCTGTTGCAGCGCCTGGTGCAGCCGTCGCGTCTGCCCGCCGAGCAACCTCATGGCACCAGCGCCCGCAGCGCCTCATGGCGGGCCATCCACATCCCGGCGGGCATCTCCGGCAGGCCGGGCAGCACCGCGTCCCGGGCGCGCAGCAGCGTGTCCCAGGGGGCATCCTGTGGCGGATCCTCGGCCCAGCCCTCGGCCTCCCGGGGCAACACCGGCAGCATGGACAGCATTTCCGCCAGCAGGACACCGCGCTCCGCCGGATCGGCGGAAGCCCAGAGGGCGCCCAGCATCGGCCAGCCATCCAGCAGCCATTCCGCCCGCGCGGCCAGCGCCGCCAGCTTGGGCAGCACCTCCGCCGGCTGCGGCGCCTGCCGCGCCGGGCCGGGGGGCAGCTCGGCCACCGCCGCCCAGAGCGCGGCGAGGCAGGCATCCGCCTTGGGCAGGGTCATGCGCGCGGCGCTGAGCGCGATGGAAGCGGCGCGACGTTCGGCCTGGCCGGGGGCGGACTGCGCGAAGGCGGCGATGCTGGCACAGAAGGCCTGCAGGGCGACGATACCCTGCGGGATCGCCGCCGTGGGCGGGCTTTGCGCAAGCTGGTCGTGGCCCACCCCGGCCTGGGCCAGGATCGCGACCATCGGGCCGAGCAGCGCGCCGGCGGCCGCTTCCTCGCCGAAGGCCTTGGCCAGCGCCTCCCGCACCACGTCGCGCACCGCCTCCTGCTGCCGCTGCGCGGTCAGGGCGGCGGCCTGGGCGGGGCGGCCGGCATAGCCCAGCCAGGCCACCTCCCGCGCCGCGGCGCGGATCAGGGCCGGGGTCGGTCGTTCCTGCTGGGAGATCCGGGCCCAGAGCTGGCGGTCATGCAGCGAGGGGGCGCGCCGCGCCAGGCAGGCGTCCCATGCCACGACCTCCGTGCCACCCGGTCCGGGCAGGAGCAATTCCGCGGGTTCGGGCGACTGCCTGCGCAGCCTGGCGCCCGCGAGCAGGGGCGCGGTGAAGGGCACGGCACAGCCGCGCTCGGCGAAAAGCGCCGGGCGCGCCGGCGGGCGGGGGACAGGTTGGGGCATCGGCCGGGCCAGAGTGCCGGGCGGTGGATGAACAAAGTATTTGTCCCGGACAGGGATTCAGTTCCGCGCCCTTGCCCCTGGGCCGGATTCGAACTGCCGGAGCCGCCGCCGGGGTTCCTCCGACATGTCGAGGCCGCGCTCATCCCAGGCGTAGTGCGACATCAGCACCAGCTTGGCGGCGTAGTAGTCGGTCGCATCGGCGACGCGGGGCAGCGCCTCATGCCGTCCCCAACCCGCCTGGGCGGCCATGGCAAGCTGCGCGATCGCCAGGATTCCCGGCGTGGCGGCATAGGGGGCGGTGGCGCCGGTGACGACATCGACCCAGGCTGGAATCCGGCGCCAGCGCGGATCGCCCCAGAACTCGGCACAGGCCCGCAACGTCGGCTCCGCCACATGGCCGCCCCAGACCAGATGCAGCGGCACGCGCACCGCATCCCAGGAAAAGCGCGGCGGCCAGCCCGGGGCCGGACGGGGGCTGCTGCCATTGGCGGGCAGCATCAGCCAGTCGGGTGGCAGCCCCCAGCGGCCGAAGCGCGCCGCCCGGGTCAGGCGCAGCCCGGTTTCCCGCAGCGCGCGCCAGACCGGATCGGGCATCGCGGCCTCCAGCGCCCGCAGCGCGCCGAACAGCCAGTAGGACAGGTTGAGCACCACATGGTCGGCGTGGCGGAAGCCATAGGCGGCGGGCAGAAGCAGCGCCTCATCCCCCCGTCGCAGCACGCAGAGCCGCAGGATGTCGCGGGCGATGGCCAGCGCCTCGGCCCGGTGCGCCACATCCCCCCAGCGCTCATGCGCGATCAGCAGGCCCCAGGCGATCAGCAGGTCGCCATCGGTGGCATTGTTCGGGTCATCCACCGGGATAGCCGCGCCCGGATTGTAGCGCCAGGCGTGCAGCGAATCGCCCGGGCGGCGCAGCGTGCCGCGCGTCCAGCGCAGGATGCGTTCGAAGCTGCTCCGGTCGGAATGCCGGGCGGCGAAGATCAGCCCGGTGCCCTGGCCCTCGCTATGCGAGACGTTGCGGTTGCCGGAATCGATGATCCGGCCCTCCGGCAGCAGCCAACGGCGGCAGAAGCCCGCCCAATCGCCCGCATCCCGCGCCACCTCCGGCCGGGATGCAATGGCGACGCGCAGGGGGTCGGAGGCCTGCGCAGGATGGCTCCCGGCAGGCAAGGTCAGGGCCGGCAGGGAGGATATCAGCATCGAAGTCAGTGCGCGGCGGCCACCGACACATCGGGGCGGGAACCCGGGCAATATCGACACTCCACAGTAAATACATTTTAGAAAATATACTCTGACGTGCAGCGACCTAATTCGCAATATCTCAAGTATGCAGTGAAGTGTTACTTTCACCTACGTGAACAATAATTCCACAGAAAATCTTTCACCACATGTATTGCGTTGCGGTGTCTCCGTGGGCACAAGCCGTGAGGGGGGGCGATGGGAACCCTCATCCGCTGGGACAGAGCATGCCCCACAAGAATTCGAACTGAAATTGATATGGATCACGATCCGCCAGACGGTGAGGCCTAGGCTGATCGGATGAAACGCCGCCCCGCATTCCGGCTGGCTTCCCTTCTCGCCGGCCTTCTTCCAGGCGCCACCCTGGCCATGGATGGCGCCACCCTGCCCTTGCCACCCATGCCGATCAGCCAAGCGCTGGCGCTGGCACGCGATCAAGGGCTGGTGCCGGAGGCGCCGCAGGCCCTGTCAGATGGGCTTCTGCTGCATGTCGCCCTGCCTGTCGCCGACCGCTGCAGCCCCGCCGGCGCCTGGCTGCTGTGCCCCGGCCTGCGGATGGCCAGCGCCGGCGCCGCGCCCTGGGCCCCGCTGGTCGCGGCCTGGTGGACCCGCGACCTGGCCGAACCGACACCGTTGGCGCAACTGCGCGCCGAGGCCATCGGCCGGCTCGGCCCTCCTGCAGTGGAAACGGGTGAAAGCGACAGTCGGCGCGGGCTGGACCTCACCCTGCACCGGCTGGCCTGGCATCTGCCCGGTCCCCCGCCCCTGCTGCTGGAGGTGCGCTACGTGCTGGAGGACGACCCGCAACCCGCGCCAGGCGCCGCCCCCCTGGCCCGGCGCGTGGCCTGGTCCGCGGTGCCGGTACCGCGCTGAACCCACGCCAGATCATGCGGCTTGCACCGTCGTGCATGCCGCATGATCCTGCTTCCGCCTGATCGCGAGCCTCCGATGTCTCGGTGAGTCCGCCTCCCATCATCACGCTTCAGCGCAGAAGCCGCCGCATCAGCGTGTACAGCGCCTCCACCTCCGCCCGCTGGGCATGGGCCGTGCCCGCCTGCGCCACCGTGGCGCCACCGGCGGCGCTGCCCCAGGCGAAGGCCTCCTCCGGCGCCAGGCCGCGCGCCAACGCCAGGGTCATCGCCGCGACGAAGCTGTCCCCGGCGCCGGAGGCGCCGCGCACCGGCACATCCGGCGCCGGCAGCCGCCACACCCGCTCCGCGCTCGCCAGCACCGCGCCGCGATGGCCGAGCGTCACCGCCACCAGCCGCGCCGCGCCGGAGCGCGCCAATTCCTGCGCCGCCGCCTCCTGCTCCGCCGCCTCGGGCAGCTTGCGGCCGATCAGGGATTCGAATTCGCCGAGGCTCGGCTTCACCAGTTCCAACCCGCCGGCCTCGATCGCCGCGCGCAGCGCCGGGCCGGAACTGTCCACCACCACCCGCTGGCCGCGCGCGCGGGCCTCCACCGCCGCACGGGCGAAAAAATCACCGCCCATGCCGCGCGGCAGGCTGCCGCTGAGCACCAGCCAGCGACCGCCCGCCTTCGCCAGGGCATCGAGCGTGGCGCGGGCCTCGGCCTCCGTCACCTCCGGCCCTTCGGGAATGAAGCGGTATTCCAGGCCGCTCGACAGGTCCTGCACGATCTGGGCGATGCGCGTTCGGCCGGCGATCGGCACGATCTGGCGCGGCAGGCCGAGGTCATCCACCAGTTCCTCCAGGAACCGGCCCGTGACACCGCCGGCCAGCAGCACGGCCAGCGCCTGCCCGCCCAGTTCCCGTACCACGCGGGCGACATTCACCCCGCCGCCGCCGGGGTCATAGCGCTCATTGCGGGTGCGGATCTTGCGCACGGGCCGCACCGACTCGGCCTCGCTGGCCAGGTCGATGGAGGGATTGGCCGTCAGCGTGACGATGCGTTTTTCACTTGGCATACGATAAACCTGCCAGAGGGCACGCCGCGAGGCGAGGGGGCGGGATCATGTCCCGAACCAAATCACCGCCAGTGTCAGCGCCCCACCCATGGCCAAGGCCAGGGCACAGGCCGGCAAGGTGCGGCGCAGCACCGCGCCCTCCTGCCCCGCGAGGCCCAGGCTGGCCCCGCCGGCGACGATATTGTGCGGGCAGATGACATTGCCGATGGCCGCGCCGAAGCCCTGGGCGGCCAGCAGCGGCAGGGCCGGCAGCGCCAGCGCCGTGGCGGTGGCGAGCTGGAAATCCGTCAGCAGGATGTTCGATGCGGTGGCGGAGCCGGTGACGAAGGTGCCGAGCGCGCCGGTGGCCGCGGCGAAGAGCGGCCAGGCGCCGCCGGCCAGGCCCGCCGCCGCCTCCGCCAGCACCGCGATCATGCCGGAATGCACCATCAGCCGCGCCAGGCCGAGCATCAGCACCAGCGCCAGCAGCACCGGCGGCAGGCGCGGCAGGGCCCGGGCGGCGGCCTGGCGGAGCGCGGGCAGGCCTTCCCGGCGCAGGGCCACCGCCAGCAAAAGGCTGGCCAGCAGCAGCGTGCCAGGATGGGTCAGCGGCTGCATCGCGCCGTGGAAGGCGCCATCCGCCAGGGACCAGCCCAGCGCCGGGGCCGACAGCACCTCCCCCACCCCCGGCAGCAGGCGGGTGGCGAGGATCAGGCCCAGCAGCAGCAGATAGGGCAGCACCGCGCGCCCCAGCGCCGCCGCCCCCGGCGCCGGCTCCGCCGCCGCGCGGGGCCGGCGCGGAAGGGTTGCGATGAAGGCGAGGCCGCCGATCAGGGCGCCGCCCAATGTGGGCAGTTCCGGCCCGATCCAGATGGCGATGGCCAGGAACGGCAGCAGGAAGGCCAGGGCAGCGCGCAGCGCCAGGGCCGCCCCGCCCGATCCCGGCCCCGATCCCGTCACCCGATGCAGCGCCAGCGCCATCACCCAGCCGCAGCCCGCATGCAGCAGCGCCGTGGCGCCCGACAGCGCCCGCGGATCCAGCCCGCTCGCCGCCACCTGCGGCACCACCGGCGTGCCCACCGCCCCGAAGGACACCCCCACCGCATGGCCGAGCAGCGCCATGGCCACAGCCTGGGTCGGGGGAAAGCCCAGCCCGACCAGGATCGGCGCCGCCAGCACCACCGGGGTGCCGAAGCCCGCCGCCCCCTCGGTGAACAGGGTGAAGAACCAGGCCACCAGCAGCGCCGTCACCCGCCGGTCGGCCGAAAGCCGCAGCAGGGCGCGGCGCAGCGTCTCCGTGCCGCCATTGGCCTGCTGAAGCTCATGCAGGCACAGCGCCGGGGCGACGATCCAGAGAATGGTGAGGGCGGAGAAGCCGGCCTCCGCCGCCACGCCGCCCAGCGCCGCGGCCGCGCCGCCAGAAGCGATCGGCCCCTGCCAGCCGAAGACGAGCAGGGCCACCGGCAAAGCCAGGGCCAAACCGGCCAGTCCGGCCGGCACCGCGCCGCGCCCGGCGCCGGCCATCAGCAGCACGATCAGCGCGATGGGCGACAGCGCCGCGATGGTCATCATCCGCTCATCCCCCCCTGCGTGGCAGCGCGATGCCCCGCGCCAGCGCGACACCGTTCCAGGCCGCGGCGGAGATCCGCGGCCCGCATCGCCCACCGCTGTATCATACCAACGGCCCTTCCGCGTGACCGCCCCGGGCCACCCTGATGCGGCCGTGCCGAAGGCACGCCCGCGGCGGCGGCCGCTCGGACCGGTCAAGGACCGGCCCGCCGGTATCAAACGATTGAGAATCCGCGCACCATATCCGCACGGAGGGGCCGTTGGCTGAACCCCGCCCGGCGAAGCGGCGCCAGCTTTCGTCCGACAACATTGATTTTCATCAATGTTGTGACGTTCCCATTCCCTCAATCTACGCGTCGCATATCGAAGGAGGACCCCATGGCCATGACGCCACCGCAAGTGTCGGCCGACAGCGCCATCCCGCGCCGCATCCTGCTGGCCACCGATCTCAGCAGCCGCTGCGACCGCGCCCAGGACCGCGCCGTGCGCCTCGCCCAGGCCTGGGGTGCGAAGCTGTCCATCCTGCATGTGATCCCCGGCGAGGTACCGGCGGACAGGCCCTCCTGGCGGCGTGAGGACGGCGGCGGCCGCGCGATGGTGGAGGCGCAGATCCGCGCCGATCTCGAAGGCAGCGGGCTCGATCCGGAGGTGCTGCTGGCGCGCGGCGACCCGGCCGAGACCATCCTGCACCAGGCAGGCGCGCTGGGTGCCGGGCTGCTGGTGACGGGTGTCGCCCGGGATGAGATGCTGGGGCGCGCCTCGCTTGGCGCCATCGTGGACCGGTTGGTCAGCCACGCGCCGATGCCGGTGCTGGTGGTGAAGGGCCGCGCGCAGCGTTCCTATCGCGAGATCCTTGTCGCGACGGACTTCTCCGCCGCCTCCCGCCATGCGCTGGAGACGGCGCTGCGGCTGTTCCCCGAGGCCCGCATCACCCTGTTCCACAGCTATCAGGTGCCCTTCGAGGGCTTCATCAGCCGCGGCGCCAATCAGGAGGAGATGCGGCAGATGGCCCTGGCGGAGCAGGCGACCTTCCTGGACGGCGTGAGGGCCGCGCCGGGCTGGCAGGAACGGGTCACCCCCCTGCTGGAACATGGCGAGGTCAGCGGACTGGTCTGCGACTATGTGCGGGAACGCGGCGTCGGGCTGGCGGTGCTCGGCACCCAGGGGCGCAGCGGCCTCGCCGGCTTCCTGGTCGGCAGCACCGCCAAGCGGCTGCTCGCCGCCCTGCCCTGCGATACCATGACCGTGCGCCAGTCAAGCTAGGATCATTCCCATGCAGGTCGCCGTCTTCAGCGCCAAGCCCTATGACCGGCAGTTCCTGGAGGCCGCCAATGCGGCGGCCGGGGCGCCGCACCGCCTGGTCTTCCAGGAGGCGCGGCTCTCCGCCGAGACCGTCGCTTTGGCCCAGGGTGCGGGGGCCATCTGCGCCTTCGTCAACGACCAGGCGGATGCCGGGGTGCTGGAGGCGCTGGCCGGGCTCGACGTGCGGCTGGTCGCGCTGCGCTGCGCCGGCTTCAACAATGTGGACCTGGTGGCGGCGCAGCGGCTCGGCATCACCGTCGCACGGGTGCCGGCCTATTCGCCGGAATCGGTGGCGGAGCACACGGTGGCGATGATGCTGTCGCTGAACCGCCGCATCCACCGCGCCTATGCCCGCGTGCGGGAGGGGAATTTCGCGCTGGACGGGCTGCTCGGCTTCGACATGCATGGCCGCACCGCCGGCATCGTCGGCACCGGGCGCATCGGCCTGGCCGTCGCCCGCATCCTGCGCGGCTTCGGCTGCCATCTGCTGGCGCATGACACATTTCCCTCGGAGGAGGGGCGCGCGCTGGGCCTGGATTATGTGGCGATGGAGGAACTGCTGGCCCGGTCCGACATCATCACCCTGCACTGTCCGCTGACGCCGGCGACGCGGCATCTGATCGACGCGGCGGCGATCGGCGGGATGAAGCGCGGCGCCATGCTGATCAATACCAGCCGGGGCGCCATCGTCGACACGCGGGCGGCGATCGACGGGCTGAAATCCGGCGCCATCGGGCTGCTGGGCCTCGATGTCTATGAGGAGGAGGCGGATCTGTTCTTCGAGGATCTGTCCGGCCAGATGCTCCAGGACGACATCTTCGCCCGGCTGCTGACCTTCCCCAATGTGCTGGTCACCGCGCACCAGGCCTTCTTCACCGCCGATGCCATGGCGGCGATCGCGGAGATCACGCTGGACAATATCAGCGCCTTCGCCAGCACCGGCCGCGCGCGGCATGAGGTCTCGACCGAGAAGCTGGCCTGAGCGCCGTTTCGGTGCCCTCTGGCGCCGGGCGCGGCCTCTGGCCGCCTGGCTGCGCGCCACTGGGCACGGCGCCCGTTCGGGCGCTCGGCCGGCGTCGCCGGCCGCGGTCGGTCTTTGCGGGTATCGGCATGATACCGCCCCTCCGCCCCGGCTTCACGGCTGATTCACCAGGGCGCGGTTAGCCTGCCATCCAGACATCCAGGATGGAGGTCGGCGCCCGGGCGCATTCCCGGCCAGGCCAGGATACGCGGCCCTTGCAACGTGACTTGCCCCAGCGGCGCGACCTGCCCCCGCAACGCGGCTCCATGGACCGGATGGTGCGGCTGCTCGGCCTGGCGCCGGAGGCCGGCGCGGCGGCGCTGGCGGCACGGATGGGGCCGGATGTGGCGCTGCTTCCCTGCGGCCAGGCGGTGGCCCTGGTGCAACCGGCCGAGGCGCCCCTGCGCCGCCTGTTCCAGCGCCGCGACCGCGCCGCCCTGCTGCGCGCCTGGCCCCGGCTGCGGCAGCGGCTGGAACTGGCCTGCCGGCACGGCGCCTTCCTGGCCTGCGACCCGCTTTCCGCGACCTGTCCCGAGGCGGCGCTGCGCGACCTGCTGGCCATGCAGGAAGGCGCGCTGGCCAGCACCCTGGCGCGGCAGGGCGGCCGGCAGCAATGGGATGTGGTGCTGCACGGCGTCGCACCCGATGGCACGGCAGCCCAGGCCGCGCTGGAAGCCGCGCTGCATCCGCATGTCGTCGCCATCGCCGCCCAGCCCCATGACCTGGGGGAGCACGAGTCCGGCGCCACCATCATCCTGCGCGACGGCGCGGTGGCGGCGCTGCAGGCGGCGCTGAATCTCGCCTTGCCGCGCGACCAGCGGGTGGAACTGCGCGGCCCCTTGCCGGCGCTGGCACTCGGCGCGCTGCGCCTGCTGCGGCCCGCTGAGGCAACCGGCCACTGGTCGCTGGGCGGCCTGCCGGAACGGCGCCAGCCCGCCGAGGTGACGGAGCTGTGGCGCGGCCTGGCCAGCGCGCTCCAGCCCGGCACGCCGCAACTGCGCCAGGCCGCCACCATCGAGGCCGCCTGAGATGAGCGCGCTCTACGCCTATGCGGTGACCATGGGCGGCATGCCGCTGCCCCAGGCACCCGGCATCCTGCCCGGCCTGCCCCTGCTCGCTTTGGATGAGGCCGGGTTGACCGTGCTCGCCAGCCAGGTGCCCGAAGGCTTCTTCGACGCGGCCGAGGACCCGGACTGGCTGGGCGCCCGCGCCGAGGCGCATCACCGCGTGGTCGCCGCCGTGCCGGGGCCGACGCTGCCCCTGGCGCTCGGCGCCGTCTTTCCGGATCCTGGTTCCCTGCGGCTCTGGCTGCGGCAGCGCGCGCGCCGCTTCGGTTGCGCCCTGGCCGCCGTCTCCGGCTGCGCCGAATGGTCGGTGACGCTGGAGGAGGATGTGGCCCAGCACGCCGCCTGGCTGCGGCAGGCCGACCCTGATCTGGCCCGGCCCGCCACGTCCGACGAGATCGGCCAGCCCACCGCGCCACGGCCGGGCGCGGCGCTTCTCGCCGCCCGCCAGGCGCGGCGGCGGCAGGCGGCGCAGGACCTCGCCCGGCTGCTGGGTGCCGAGGCGCGACACCTCGCCCCGACCCGCCCCGAAGCGGGCGCCGTGGCCGGCTGGGCCGCGCTGCTGGCCGGCGATGCGCAGCGCCGGCTGCGCAAGGCGCTGGACACGGCCGCCATGGACCTGGCCGGTACGGGGCTGGTGCTGTCCCTCGCCGGCCCCTTCCCGCCCTATGCCTATGCGCGGGAGGCCGCGCGGGATGCCTGACGTGGCCGGATTTTCGAGGATGGAGACAGCCATGCAGGCGCCGAAGCCGGATCTTCGCAGGCTGAATCTCAGCAGGTTGGGTGCGGATGGCCTGCTGGCCGCGCTGTCGCTGGGCGCCGGGACGGGCCTGATGGGCGCGGCGCTGGCCGGGGGCCTGGAAACGCCCTGGGCCATGCCGGCCGCCGCCGGCCTCGGCCTGCTGGGCGCCGGCGTGGCGCTGGCCGGTCTGTGGCGCCGGGGCGCCGCCCCCGCCGCACCGGCGACACGGCCGGAGGCTATGACGGAACCCATGGCCGCGCTGCTGCGCGCCCTGACCGAGGAGATGATGCGGCTGAAGCGGGAGGGCGCGGAGGCCACGCGCATCCAGGCGGATTCCGCCCAGGCCGCCACGCGCATGGCCGAAGCCGCCGCCCGCGCCACCGCGAGGCTGGAGGAAAGCGCCGAGAGCAGCGGCAGCGCCGCCCAGGCGCTGGCTTTGCTGCCCGGGCTGGTGGACAGCCAGGCGCAGCGCATGGCGCAGATGACGGCCCGCGCCGAGCAGGCCCTCGCCCTGCTGCCGCAGGGCATGGCGGCGCGGCTCGACAGCCTGCCGCAGGAGGTCGCGGCCCAGCTCGCCGGGCCGCTCGACGCCTCGCTGGTCGCGGCGGAGGGGCGGCTGATGGCCCGGCTGGACCGGATGCCGGAAGGCCGGCCGGAGCCGACGCCCGGGGCGCGCCCTGATCCCGAGGAGAATGGCCGCATGGGCCAGGTGGCGCAGCGCCTGGAACGCGCCGCCACCGCCATGCTGGCGCTCGGCGACGCCCTGCCGCAGCGGCTGGAACAGGTCGCCAGCCATGTGGAACAGCGGCTGGAAGCCGCGCTGCCGCCCCTGCTCGCCGCGCTGCCCGGCCCGGTGGAGGCGGCGGCCGCGGCGTTGCGGACGGAAATGGACGGCCTGTCGGGCCGGTTGCGTGCCGATACCGCCATGCTGCGGGAGGAAGCGGCGGCGCTGGCGGCCATGGCCCCAGGCCTGGAAGGCAAGGCCGCCGAGGCCGTCGCCGAGCTGGCCGGGGCAGCGGAAATGCTGCGTGCCGAGACCAGCCGCATGGCCGCCCTGCCCGAGGCCCTGACCGCCGAGGCCCAGGCCTTCACCGCCGGACTGCGCGACGAGACCGCCGCCGCGGCAACCGCGATGCATGAACAGACCGCGCGGCTCGGCGCGCTGGAGACGGATACCGCCACGACCCTGGCGGCGATGCGGGAGGAGGCCGCGCGGCTCGGCACGCTCGGCCCGCTGCTCGCCGCCCAGGCCAGCGCGATGGTGGCCCAGGCCGCCGAGGCCGGCGCCACATTGCGGCAGGAGGCTGAGGCGCTGACCCGCGTCGCGCCGGAGATCGCCGCCCAGGCCGAGGCCATGGCGACCATGATGCGGGAGACGGCAGAACGCCTGCGGGAGGAAGCGGAACGGCTCGGCGCCGTCGCCCCGCAACTGGCGGAGGAGGCCGCGGCCAGCGCCGCCCAGGTGATGGAAGCCGCCGACACCTTGCGCGGCGAGGCGACACGCCTCGGCGGCGCCGTGCCCGCCTTCGATGCCCGGATCAACGAAATGGCGCAGCGGCTGGACGATGCGACGGAAGCCCTGCGCCAGGAAGCCGCCTGCCTCGGGCTGGTGGCCCCGGCGGTGGAGTCGCAGGGCATGGCGACACGGGACGATATCGCGGCGGCGACGGATGGGCTGCGCCAGCAGATGGATCGGCTCGAGCGGCTGGAACCGATCGCGGAGGCCCATCTGACCGCGGTCCAGGCGGCACAGCCGCTGCTGGAGGGCGCGGCGCAGCGCCTCGCGAGTTCCACCGGCATGATGGACGCCGCCGGCCACCGGCTGCGCCCGGCGGCGGAAGCGCTCGCCGCGCTGGCCGAACGCCTGCCGGAGACCTGCGCCGCGCTGGAGCGCGCGGCGGAAGCGCCGAACCGGGCCGCCGAACGGCTGGCGGAGGCGGCGGCGGCGCTGACCGCCGCGACCGGGGCAAGCCCGGGGGCGGCCACACTGGAAGTCGAGACGATCCCCATGGATCGCGCCGGCGCGGCGTAATACCGGCGGATCGGTCTCTTGACCGGTCCGAGCGCCCGAATGGGCGCCGCGGCTTATGCCGCGCAGCCGAGGAAACCGGAGGTTTCCGCCCGGCGCCTGAGGGCCTGGCAAGGTATACCAGCGCTCGATGCAATCGAGCGCTGGTATAAGCCTTACAGGATGAAGTCGCTGGCCTGCAGGGCCGGCTGACCGACCAGCAGGATCAGCATCTCGGCATCCCCGCCATCGCCGGCATCCACCTGCACCGCGGTGCCGGTGAGGCCGTACTGGACCCGGACGGAGGCCACGCCGCCGCCGAGGAAGGCGTCGCTGCCGACGAAGACGAAGCCCTGGTCCCCCGGCATCAGCAGGTCGGTGTCGATGAAGGAGAGGTCGATCTTGTCGCCCTCCGCCACCGAGAAGTCGCGGATGCGGTCGGAGCTGCCGCGCAGGCTTTCCTCATAGGCGGCGAAGCGGAAGATATCGGCGCCCGCGCCACCCAGCAGGATGTCGAGGCCAAGGCCGCCCATCAGCACGTCGTCGCCGGCGCCGCCCAGCATGCGGTCCGCACCGTCGCCGCCCTCCAGATCGTCATTGCCGGTGCCGCCGAGGATGGTGTCGTTGCCGTCCATGCCGAACAGGCGGTCATCACCGGCATCGCCCAGCAGGCGGTCGTTGCCGGCATCGCCGACCAGGGTGTCGTTGCCCGCGCCACCGGACATGGTGTCGTTGCCGTCGCCACCGAGCAGCGTGTCGGCACCCGCATCGCCGACCAGGCGATCGTTGCCGGCACCGCCGATCAGCAGGTCATCGCCACCGCGGCCGAGCAGGCGGTCATCGCCGTCGCCGCCGCTCTGCGTGTCGTCGCCCTCGGTGCCGACGATGCGGTCGGCACCCTCGCCGCCGGTGATGTCCAGGCCTTCGAACACCGTGTCCTCGGCCTTGGCGTTCAGGTTCTGGATGCGGGTGTCCTCGGAGGCCGGGGTATCCGCCTGGTTGAAGGCGGTTTCCGGCGTGCCGTGGAATTCCTGCATGTAGGCTTCCAGCGCCTGCTGCTCGCCCAGCGCATTGGCAGGGACATTGCCGCCCGCGGTGAAGTCCTGCGACGCGTCGATCGGCGCGCTCAGCGTGCCGTCATCCAGCAGGTAGCGGAAGTTGCTGCCATTGGCCTTCACCGGATAGCCGTCGCCACCATTCGCCGTGAAGTTCAGCGCGACGACGCTGATGAGCGCCGGGGCGCCGGCGACGATCTCGCCATTCTCGACCACGCGGGCGATCACATGGCCGGCCTGGTCCGTCAGGGCGACGCTGGTCACCTTCTCACCCACCGCATTGTCCGGGTCGAAGGCGAAGCGCACGCCGCCGAGCTGGATGAAGCCGCCGCTGCCGGGATTGATGCTGGCGGCGAATTCCAGGATGTTCAGCAGACCCTGCGGCGTGGTGTCGAACACCATCAGCTTGTTGTCGAAGCGCAGCGCATTCTCGACATCGAGTTCGGAGACCCCGCCGGCGGGCTTGCCGGCGCTGTCATTGGCGATCGGCGGCAGCTTGTCGCCGCTGACGACATCGATCGCGCCGATCTGCGCGCGGATGCCGCCGCCATTCTTCAGGGAGAAGATGAAGGGCTGGTCGCCCAGCGCATCCGCCGCCGCTTCGCGGTTGGCATCGGCGGTCAGGTTGCCGAGGTTGGTTTCCTGGCTGCGGACCTGGGCACGCTCGCCTTCCAGATAGACATCGGTATAGCCGAAGACATTGCCGTCCTTGGCGGCGATCACCGCGGCCACCGCATCGGTGATCTCGGCCACCTCGGCGCCCTTGGTGCCCTCGGCGAAGGCGGTGGTGTCGAGGTCCTCGACCTCCACGCCCCAGGCATCGGCCACATTCTGGTCGGTCGCGGCGTAGGCGCCGTTCACCGCGCTGTCGAGGTTCTCCAGGATGATGCGGCCCTCGGCATCGAAGTCAACCACCAGGCGGCCGAGGTAGGTGTACTCATTGTCGGTGTTGACGATCAGCGTGGTGCCGCCATCCGCGCCGGTGGTGACCAGCGGGTAGGTTCCGGCGAAATCCGCGGCATGGCCGGGGAATTCCACCGCCTGGTCGTTCTCGTCGCCAAGGCGGGTGTTGGAGCCGGCGGCGAGGATGATGTCGACACCGCTCAGCAGCGTCGCCAGTTGCTGCTCGAACTGGATCTGCTGGAGGTGGGACATCAGGATGATCTTGTTGACGCCCTGGGCGATCAGGTCGTCGATCACCGGCTGAAGCTGGGCGGCCAGCAGGACCATGTCGTTGGTCTCGGCGCCGTCGCCGTCAAAGCCCTTCACCTCGACGCCGCCGGTGGAGGAGATGTTCTCCAGGATCTGCGTGGTCACGCCGACCAGGCCGATCTTCTCGCCACCCTTGTCCACCACGGCGGAAGGCACGATGCGGCCGGCCAGCGTCGAGGCATCCTCCAGCCCACCCGTGCCGACCGTCTCCGTGTAGCGGCCGGCAAGCGCCGGGTCGCCGGAGAAGTCGAGGTTGGCGGAGAGATAGGGGAAGGCCGCGTCGTTCACGGCGTCGGCGAAGGCATTGGTGCCAAGGTCGAATTCATGGTTGCCGATGGTCGAGGCTTCCACGCCGATGCGGTTGTGGATCTCGATATCCGCCGCGCCGGGGTTGTTGCCGCGGCCATGGGTGGCGGCGACGGAGGCATCGGTGCCGGCGGCCAGGAAGGGACCGGGGATGTAGTTGTCGCCGCCGGCCAGGATCAGCGTGTTCTCATAGGTGCCGTCGAAGGCATCGACCAGCGCGGCCAGGTTCTTCGCCGTGCTGCCGGCCAGCAGGCCCGCCTCGCCATCGGCGAAATGCAGCAGCTGGAGGGTGAAGGCCGGGGTCTGGGTGGTGGTGAAGACGGAGAGCGTGCTGCTCACCTCGTTGCTGACCACGAGCAGCGCCTTGCCGGTCGGCGAATCCTCGGCCGGGATCACCAGCACGCCCTCGGGGCTGACCGAACCCTCCATCCGCGCGGCGCCGACATAGGACACCGCCTCCGGGTTCGTCACGTCGAAGCTCAGCGTGATATTGGAGCGTTCCAGCGCGACGAAGGCATAGGTGGAGCCGCCGATCTGGGCGATCTCGATGCCCTCCGGCTCCGGCCCCTTGTTGTCGCTGCGGCTGTCATCGACCAGTTCGGGGAAATGCTCGGCCACGATGCGCTCGATGATGTCGGCGCTGTCGAAGACGATATTGCCCTGCGCGTCGAGGATGGAGAACGACCGCGCGCCATACATCAGGATCTGGTCGATATCGCCGTCGCCATCCGTGTCCCCGCGCAGGCCCGGCGCGTTGGAGACGGTAAGCCGGCCGAGATTGTCATTGTCCTTCAACTCGGCCGCATTCGGGAAGACGGTCGGGTCGAGCACATAGCCGTTGTTGCCGACGCGGATGGTCTCGCCGCCGCTGAGAAAGTCGTCGCGGTCGTCGCCCTCATTGGCGATGACGTAGAAGGTCTGGCCATCGGCCTGGTAGCTGTCGATCGCATCCGGCATGTACATGCCGAAGACCGGGGCATTCACCAGGTTGCCCGGCAGCGGGTCGTTGCCCGGGCCGTCACGGTCGCTGTAGTCGGCCAGCAGGCCGGAGAAATCCTTCAGCCCGAGCGGCACGATGGCCGTGAAGGTGGCGGTGGCGATATCCAGCAGGGCCACCGCATTGGCTTCCTGCAAGGTCACCATGGCGGTCAGGCCGTCGGCGGAGATCGCCACATACTCCGGCTCGACATCCTGGGCGACGCTGCGGCTCTCGAAGATGCGCACGCCGGCGGCGCGCAGTGCGTCTTCCTGGCCGTTGAAGGCATCGAAGGTGGCGGTGGTGACGGTCGCGTTGGCCGCACCATTGCTCAGGTCGATGATGCTGACACTGCCGTCGCCATCGGTGCCGTCCTCGTTCATCTCGCCCTCATTGGCGACGAGGATCCTGCTGCCATCGGGGGTGAAGGTCAGGCTGTCCGGCAGCGCGCCCACGGTCACCGCATTCAGCAGCGCGCCATCGGCGGCGTTCAGCAGCACCACCTGGCCGGGCAGCGCCTTGTCGGCATCGGGCAGGGCCACGGCGACCACGCCATTCTTCACCGCGACGCTGGTGATGTCGGTGGTGACGAAGCCGAGATCGGTGAAGTCGATGGTCGTCACCAGCACCGGCGCGGCGGGGTTGGACAGGTCCACCACCTGAAGCCCGCTGCCGGAGGTCACGAAAAGGCGATTGCTGCCGGGATCGAAGGCCGAGATCTCGGCGCCGGCCAGGGCCAGGCTGCCGGTCTCCGCGAAGGTCAGGGCGTTGGTGGCGGTCGTGCTCAGGCTCATGTCATCGCTCCGGACATCGCGGCACGCCGTTCCACCCGACCCGTCTTCACGGATGCGGGTCGCCGGCTGCCTTTCATGCGCGGCTTGGTATCCGCGGCATGTGACAGGCGGAGGTCAGTTGGGCTTAAGGAATATTAACCTTGCTGCCGCCGCGCCCTTTTCCGGCGGTCGGAACCGCCGATGTTGCGACCAGCGCGGCGCCGCTTACCGGCCGAAACGCTTCGTAGCCAAAAGTCGGTGGCCCTCACGGCCCCGCCGGGCCAGAGAGACATGCAGAGGGCGTCCGCCTCCCCGGCGCCACAAGCAGGGTTCATATTGCCGCGCATGCGCCACCATCTTCCCCCCCGCCCCGCCATTCTCCGCACCTCCGGCCTGCTTGGCCTGGCGCTTCTGGCCACTGGCTGCGCGGCGCGGATCGACCCGGCGGCTTCCGGCCTGCGCCTGCCCAGCGTCTTCCGCATGGCCCAGGCCGAGCCGGCGCCGACCGCCATGCGCTGGCCGGAGCCCGATTGGTGGCGGGAATTCGACACGCCGCAGCTCGATGCGCTGATGCGGGCGGCCATGGCGGGCAACCTGGACCTGGCCGGCGCGGCGGCCCGGCTGCGGCAGGCGGATGCGGAGGTGCGGATCTCCGGCGCGGCACTGCTGCCGACCGTGGATGGGGACCTTTCGGCCGGCCGGTCGCGCGGCACCAACCGCAATCCGGGCTCGGCCGGCAGCGCGGGGAACAGCTTCGGGGTGGGCCTCTCGGCCAGCTATGAGGTGGACTTCTGGGGCCGCAACCGGGCCATCCTGGAAAGCGCCCGCTCCTCCGCCACCGCGGCGCGCTATGCCATCGGCGTCACCGCGCTCAGCACCCAGTCCTCCGTCGCCACCGCCCTGTTCAACGTGCTCGGCGCGCAGGAGCAGTTGGAAATCCAGCGCGGCAACCTGGAGCTGGCGAACCGCAACCTGTCCATCCTGCGCCAGCGCGTGGCGGTGGGCACCGCCACCGGCCTGGATGTGGCGCAGCAGGAAACCACCGTGGCGCAGCAGCGCGCCGCCATCCCGCCGCTGCAACAGACGGCGGAACAGAACAGCTTCGCCCTCGGCACCCTGACCGGCGTGGCGCCGGGGGAGATCGACATCCGCGCCATGCGGCTGGAGGCGATTCGCGTGCCGCCCGTGACGGCCGGCCTGCCGGCGGAGGTGCTGGTGCGGCGGCCGGATGTGCAACTGGCGGAGGCCAACCTCGCCGCCGGCAATGCCAATCTCGCCGCCGCCCGCGCCGCGCTGTTCCCGACCATCGCACTGACCGGCTCGGGTGGCCTGCAGAGCACGGCGCTGGACCTGCTGCTGCGGCCGGGTTCCACCGTGTACAGCCTGGCGGCCGGGCTGACCGCGCCGATCTTCAATGCCGGGTCGCTGCGCGCCCAGGTGGAGCAGTTCGACGCCCGGCAGCAGGAGTTGCTGGCGGAGTACCAGCGCACCATCCTGGCCGCGCTGCAGGACACCGAGACCAGCCTTTCCGCCCTGCGCCGCACCAGTGAATCGGTGGAGTTGCAGCGGGTGCGCGAAGCCTCCGCCCGGCGGGCCTATGCGATCGCGGAGGCGCAGCTGCAGGCCGGCACGGTGGATCTGCTGACGGTGCTGAGCGTTCAGTCCAGCCTGTTCACCGCCCGCAACGCCCTGGCCCAGGCGCAGACGGACCGGTTGCAGGCCGCTGCCGCCTTGTTCACCGCGCTCGGCGGCGGCTGGACCTATGTTCCGCCCGCCTCCACCCCATCTCCCCAGCCCGCCCCGATTGCCGGCGGCCCGACAAGGCCCCTGCCATGAATGACCTGCCCCGCCCGCCGCAGCCGGAGCCGCCCTTGGCCTCCCCCACGCCCAAGGCCCTGCCCGCGCCGCCGGAGGTGCTGGCGCTGCCGGCACCGCAGCCGGCCGCGCGGCGCCGGGCCTGGCCCTGGCTGCTTTCGGCCGCGCTGCTGGCGGCGGCAGGTGGTGGCTATGCCTGGCAGCAGGGCTGGTTCGGCGCGACACCCCAGGTGACGACCGGGGCTGGCCCCGCCGGCGCGAGGCGCGGCATGCCCGCGATTCCGGTGACGGCGGCGACCGCGACGGTCGAGAACCTGCCGATCCTGCTGGATGCGCTGGGCACCGTGCAGGCCTCCAACACCGTCACCATCGTGCCGCAGGTCTCCGGCCGCATCATGGAAATCCTGTTCCGCGAGGGGCAGGAGGTGACGGCGGGCGACATCCTGGTGCGGATCGATTCGCGCAGCTACCAGGCGGCGCTGGACCAGGCGGTGGCGACCCGGGCGCAGCGGGAGGCGCAGCTCGCCAATGCCCGGCGCGACCTGCAGCGCTACACCCAGCTCGCCCGCAGCAGCGGCACATCCCAGCAGACGCTGGACACCCAGCGCGCCACCGTGGCGCAGCTTGAAGCGCAGTTGCAGTTCGACGACGCGACCATCGCCAATGCCCAGGCGCAGTTGGACGACACCACCATCCGCTCCCCCATCGATGGCCGGATCGGGCTGCGGCAGGTGGATATCGGCAATTATGTGCAGTCCAGCAGCACCACCGGCATCGTGGTGGTGACGCAGCTTCGCCCCGTCGCCGTGAACTTCACCCTGCCGCAGCAGACCCTGCCGCAGGTGATGCAGGCGCTGGCCGGGGGCGAGGTGCCGGTGGAGGCGAGGCTGGCGGAATCGGCGCCGCCGCGCGCCGATGGCAGCCCGCCGCCGGCCAATCCGGTCGGCCGGCTGGTGACGGTGGACAACCAGGTGGACGCCACCACGGGCACCATCCGGCTGAAGGCCGAATTCCCCAATGCCGACCTGCGGCTCTGGCCCGGCGCCTTCGTCAATACCCGCATCCAGGTGGACACGCTGCGCGACGTGGTGGTGCTGCCGCTGGTCGCGGTGCAGCGCGGGCCGCAGGGGCCCTACGCCTTCGTGGTGAAGGACGACAATACGGTGGAGCAGCGGCCGCTGACGCTCGGCACCATCGCCGGCCAGCAGGCCGTGGTGCTGCGGGGGATGCGCCCGGGTGAGCGGGCCGTCACCTCCGGCGCGCTGCGCCTGGTGGCGGGCAGCGCGGTGCAGGTGGCCGATCCGGTGGTGCCGGTGGCGGTGCCGCGGCAGGCGCGGCGCCGGCCGCCGGCCGGTGGAGCGCCAGGGGCTCCTGCTGGCGCTCCCCCTGGCCCCCCGCCCGCACCGTGAACATCTCCGCCCCCTTCATCGCGCGGCCGGTCGCAACCGCGCTGCTGGCCATCGCGGTGCTGCTGACCGGCCTCTATGGCTACATGCGCCTGCCCGTGTCCTCGCTGCCGGAGGTGGATTTTCCCACCATCCAGGTGACGACGCAGCTTCCGGGGGCCTCGCCCGAGACGATCGCGGTGCTGGTCACCGCCTCGCTGGAGCGGCAATTGGCGCAGATCGCCGGGCTGGCGGAGATGGTCTCGGTCAGCGGGCCCTCGGTCAGCCGCATCACGCTTCAGTTCAACCTGGACCGGGACATCGACGACGCGGCGCAGGATGTGCAGGCGGCGATCAATGCCGCGCGCGGCACCCTGCCCTCCACCCTTCCCTACCCGCCGACCTATGCCAAGGTGAACCCGGCCGACCCGCCGATCCTGACCCTGGCGCTGACCAGTGAGACGCTGCCGGTCTCCCGCATGTCGGATATCGTCGACACGCTGCTGGCGCAGCGGCTGGCGCAGGTGGGCGGCGTCGGCCGCGTCGCGGTGCAGGGCAATATGCGCCCGGCGGTGCGGCTGCAGGTCGATCCGCGCCGGCTGGCCGCCTATGGCATCGGGATGGAGGCGGTGCGCAGCGCCGTCACCGCCGGCAATGTCGCCGGCGCCAAGGGTTCGGTGAACGGGCCGCTGCAGGCCTCCGCCGTCATGGCGAACGACCAGATCACCACCATCGCGGGCTTCGAGGACCTCATCATCGCCTGGCGGGATGAAGCTCCGGTGCGGCTGCGCGATGTCGGTGTGGCGGTGGAGGGGCTGGAGAACACGCTGACGGCGGCCTGGTTCAACGGCCGCCCCGCGGTGCTGCTGGATGTGCAGCGCCAGCCCGGCGCCAATATCGTCGCCACGGTCGAAGCGCTGCGCGGCCAGCTCGATGGGTTGCAACGCGCCTTGCCGGCGGGGATGGAGCTTTCCGTCGTCTCCGACCGGACGGAGACGATCCGCGCCTCGGTGCATGAGGTGCAGCTCACCCTTGTGCTGTCCATCCTGCTGGTGGTGGCGGTGATCTTCCTGTTCCTGCGCACCCTGCGGGCCACCATCGTGCCCGGCGTGGCGCTGCCGCTGTCCATCATCGGCACCTTCGGCATCATGGCGCTGCTCGGCTATTCCATGGACAACCTCTCGCTGATGGCCCTGGTCATCGCGACGGGCTTCGTGGTGGATGATGCGATCGTCATGATCGAGAACATCGTCCGCATGATCGAGGAGGGGAAGAAGCCCCTGCAGGCCGCCTATGAGGGTGCGAAGCAGATCGGCTTCACCATCGTCTCCCTGACCCTGTCGCTGGTCGCGGTCTTCATCCCGCTGCTGTTCATGGAGGGCGTGGTCGGCCGGCTGTTCCGCGAATTCGCCATGGTGCTGACCATCTCCGTGCTGGTTTCCATGGTGGTGTCGCTGACCCTCACCCCGATGATGTGCGGGCTGCTGCTGCGCCCGCATGGGGAAGACAGGCCCGGCCGCATCTCCGACCTGTTCGAGCGGGGGTTCGAGGCGATGCGCCGCGGCTATGCGCGCACGCTGGACATGGCCCTGGCGCGGGAGGGGTTGATGCTGGTGCTGGCGACCCTGACCGTGGCCGGCACGGTGGGCCTCTACGTCGTCATGCCGAAGGGCTTTCTTCCCCTTCAGGATACCGGCCTGATTACGATTACCACCGAGGCGCCGCAGGACGTCTCCTTCGCCCGCATGTCCGAATTGCAGCGGCAGGTGGCGGAGGTGGCGCAGGCCGATCCGGATGTGATCGCCGTGACCTCCGTCGCCGGCGCCGGCACGGTGAATGCGGCGCAGAACACCGGGCGGTTGACCGCGGTGCTGCGGCCGCGCGCGGAACGCAGCGACGGCGTCTCCGCCATCATGGCGCGGCTGTCCCCGCGCCTTGCCGAGATTCCCGGCATCGAGATCTACATGCAGCCGGTGCAGGACATCCAGATCGGCACCCGCCCGTCCTCCACCCAGTATCAGTACACGCTGATGGACAGCGATGCGGCGCTGATCGCCGAATGGGCGCCGCGCATGCTGGCGGCGATGCGCCAATTGCCGGAGCTGCGCGATGTCGGCAGCGACCAGCGGGAGGATGGGCTGCGCGTACAGGTCCAGGTCGACCGCCTGCGCGCGGCGCGGCTGGGCGTGACCATGCAGGCGGTGGACGACACGCTGTACAACGCCTTCGGCCAGCGCCAGATCTCCACCATCTATGCGCAGAACAACCAGTACCGCGTGGTGCTGGAAGCCGATCCGGCCCAGGCCAATGACCCGGCCGCCATCGGCCTGCTGCGCGTCACCGGATCGGCCGCCGGCGCCACCATCGCGCCGCAGATCCCGCTGGCGGAGATTGCCACCATCACCCGGGGCCGGGCGCCGCTGACCATCACGCGGCAGGACCAGTTCCCGGCGGTGACGCTCAGCTTCAACCTGGCCCCCGGCGCATCCCTGGGCGGCGCGCTGGAGGCGATCCGCACGGCGCAGGCCGGGCTCGGCCTGCCGGATTCCATGGCGGGCAGTTTCGGTGGCGACGCGGCGGAATTCACCCGGTCGCTGGCCGGCCAGGGCTGGCTGATCCTGGCGGCGATCATCGTCATCTACATCGTGCTGGGCGTGCTTTACGAAAGCGTCATCCACCCCATCACCATCCTGTCCACCCTGCCCTCCGCCGGCATCGGCGCGCTGCTGGGGCTGGAGCTGTTCGGGCTGGACCTGTCGGTGGTGGGCATGATCGGCATCGTGCTGCTGATGGGCATCGTCAAGAAGAACGCCATCATGATGATCGACTTCGCGCTGGAGGCGCAGCGCGAGCACGGCATGACGCCGCGCGACGCGATCCGGGAGGCCTGCCTGCTGCGCTTCCGGCCGATCATGATGACCACCATGGCGGCCCTGCTGGGCGCGCTGCCGCTGGTGCTGGGCAGCGGCGCGGGGTCGGAGCTGCGGCTGCCGCTCGGGGTTTCGGTCATCGGCGGGCTGCTGCTGAGCCAGGTCATCACGCTCTACACCACGCCGGTCATCTACCTGGCGATGGAGGCGATCCGCAGCCGCGCACAGCGGCTGGGCCATCGCGCCGCCCCGCCGGCCCCGGCCGAATAGCCCATGTCGATCTCCGCCCCCTTCATTGCGCGCCCCATCGGCACCACGCTGATGGCCATCGGCCTGGCCCTGGCCGGGCTGGTTGCCTATTTCGACCTGCCGGTGGCGCCACTCCCGAAAGTGGATTTCCCGACCATCGCGGTCACCGCCAGCCAGTCCGGCGCCGATCCGGCGATCATGGCGTCGTCCGTCGCCGCGCCACTGGAACGCAAGCTGGGCGAGATTCCGGGCATCAGCGAGATGACCTCCAGCTCCTCGCTCGGCTCCACCCGGATCATCCTGCAGTTCGATCTGTCGCGCTCCATCGAATCGGCGGCGCGGGATGTGCAGGCGGCGATCAACGCGGCGCAGGCCGACCTGCCCTCCGGCCTCACCAGCCAGCCGAGTTTTCGCAAATTGAACCCGGGTGATCAGCCGGTGCTGATCCTGGCGATGACCTCGGACACGCTGACGGCCGGCGAGATCTATGATGCGGCGGACAGCGTGGTGGTGCCGCGCCTCGCCCAGGTGAACGGCACCGCGACGGTGGGCATCGCCGGCGCCGAGCAGCCGGCGATCCGCGTCGCCGTCAATCCGGCGGCGGCGACGGCGGCCAATGTCTCGCTCGACCAGATCCGCACCGCGATCACCAATGCGAATGTCACCCAGCCCACCGGGCTGATCGACGGGCCGCTGCAATCCGCCGCCATCGCGGTGAATGACCGGCTGGTGACGGCGCAGGAATTCGGCGACATCGTGGTGACCCAGGCGGATGGCGCCATCGTCCGCCTGTCCGGCCTGGCGCAGGTGGATATCGGGTCGCGGGACCGGCGCCAATCCGGCTCCTATAACGGCCGCCCCGCCATCATCCTGACGGTCTACAAACAGGCCGATGCCAATGTGCTGGAGGTGGTGGACGGCATCCGCGCCCTGCTGCCCGACCTCGGCCGCTGGATCCCCGCCGGCATCGACATCACCATCATGCGCGACCGGTCGGAGACGATCCGCGCCAGCGTGGCGGAAGTGCAGCACACGCTGCTCATCAGCATCGTGCTGGTGGTGCTGGTGGTGGCACTGTTCCTGCGCCGCACCTCCGCCATCATCGCCGCCGGAATCTCCGTGCCGCTGTCCCTGCTGGGAACGCTCGGCGTGATGTGGATGCTGGGCTATTCGCTGAACAACCTGTCGCTGATGGCGCTGACCATCTCGGTCGGCTTCGTCGTCGACGACGCCATCATCATGATCGAGAACATGGCCCGGATGACCGAACGCGGGCTGCGGCCGCGGGAGGCGGCGCTGGAAGGCGCGCGGCAGATCGGCTTCACCGTGGTCTCGATGAGCCTCTCGCTGATCGCCGTCTTCATCCCCCTGCTGTTCATGGGCGGCATCGTCGGCCGCATGTTCTTCGAATTCGCCGCGACCCTGTCCATCGCCGTGGCGATCTCCGCCGTCATCTCACTGACCGTCACGCCGATGCTGGCCGTGCTGCTGGCCGGCCAGACGTCGCGCCCGCCGGGCCGCTTCGGACGGGAGTTCGAGGCGGCAATGGACCGGATCATCGCCGGCTATATGCGCAGCCTGGTGATGGTGCTGCGCTGGCGGCGGCTGACGGTGGCTGGCACCATCGGGTTGGTGGGGCTGACCGTCTGGCTCTACATGCAAGTGCCCAAGGCCTTCTTTCCCGAACAGGACAGCAACCTGCTGAGTGGCGCCGTGATCGCCCAGCCGGACACCTCCTTCCAGGCGATGGTCGCCTATCAGGAACAGGTGGTGGAGATCATCCGCGCCGATCCGGCCGTGGAGAATGTCTCGGCCTCGCTCGGCGGTGGTGGCTTCTTCGGCTCCAGCAATATCCGTCTGCAGGTCGGGCTGACGCCGCTGGCGGCGCGGGACGGGATGAACGCCGCCCAGGTCATCGCCCGGCTGCGTGTGCCACTGGGCCGCATCGTCGGCGCGCAGACCTTCCTGCGGGCGCAGAGCGACATCATGATCGGCGGCCGCCAGGGCAATGCGAATTACCAATATGTGCTGCTGAGCCCCGATCTGGAGGAACTCGGCACCTGGAGCGAGCGGCTGGTGAACCAGCTTCGCAGCATCCCGCAGGTGGTCGATGTCTCCTCCGACCAGGAACGCACCGGCCTCGTCTCCCGCCTGGTGATCGACCGGGATGCGGCGGCGCGGCTCGGCGTTTCCATCTCCGCGCTGGGCGGGACGCTGAACAATGCCTTCGCGCAGCGCCAGGTCTCCACCATCTACCGCACCCGCAACCAGTACCGGGTGATCCTGGAGATCGATCCGCGGCTGACGGAGGACCCTGGCCAGCTTACCGGCATCTTCGTGCCCGGCCGCGACGGGCCGGTGCCGCTGGGGTCGCTGGTGCGGCTCGAACGCAGCACGGCGCCGCGCTCGATCACCCATCAGGGCCTGTTCCCGGCCGCCAGCATCAGCTTCTCGCTGGCCGAGGGGGTGGAGTTGGGGGAGGCGACGCGGATCGTCGAGCAGGCGGCGCTGGATATCCAGATGCCGGCCAGCGTGCGGGGCGAATTCGCCGGCAATGCGCGCAGCTTCCAGAGCTTCCTGAGCGGCCTGCCGCTGCTGATCCTGGCGGCGCTGGTCACCATCTACATCGTGCTGGGCGTCTTGTATGAAAGCCTGATCCACCCGCTGACCATTCTCTCAACCCTGCCGACGGCGGGCATTGGTGCATTGCTGGCGCTGCTGGCGACCAATACGCCGTTCAGCGTGATCGCGATGATCGGCGTGATCCTGCTGATGGGCATCGTGAAGAAGAACGCCATCATGATGGTGGATTTCGCCCTCGCCCATGAACGCGAGGGCGGCGAGGGCGGCATGGTGGCGATCCTGGAGGCCTGCCGCGAACGCTTCCGCCCGATCCTGATGACGACTCTGGCCGCGCTGTTCGGCGCCATCCCGCTGGCGATCGCCACCGGGCCGGGGGCGGAGCTGCGGCAGCCGCTGGGCATCACAATCATCGGCGGGCTGATCCTGTCCCAGCTTCTGACGCTCTACACCACGCCGGCGGTCTATCTGACGTTTGAGCGCATGGCGGCGAAGCGGCGCCGGCCGCTGCCCCGGGTGACCGCGCCGGCCTGACCGGATGAAGGAATTTTCATACATCAAGGCTTGAGGCATCGACGTCCAAGGTATTAGCCTTGGCGCATGACCAACCTCCGCCCCGTCCCACCCCGCATCGACTATGGCGCCCGCGACTACTGGTCCGGCACCATCAAGATGGGATTGTCAAAGTTCTTCATCCTGCGGGTGCTGCACGACGCGCCGCTGCATGGCTATGACGTGGCCCGTGCGGTGGAGCGGGTGACCGGCGGCTGCTGCTCCCCCACCGAGGGCACCATCTACCCCGTGCTGCGGGAATTCGAGGCCGGTGGCTTCGTGACCGTGGCGGAGGAGGTGGTGCAGGGCCGGCAGCGCCGCGTCTATGCCCTGACCGACAGCGGTCGCGCCGCCTTTCGCGTGGCGCTGGACGCCTGGATGGAGGCCACCGCGGCGCTGACCGATACCGGCCGCGCCTTCGCCCAACCCTGCAAGACCCCCGGAGACTGCACATGACCATCGCCATCATCGGCGCCGGCCCGATCGGCCTTGCCGCCGCCGCGCAGCTTCGGGCGCGCGGGCTGCGCCCGCTGGTGCTGGAAGCCGGGCCGCGCATTGCCCAGGCGGTGCGCGACTGGGGACATGTGCGCATGTTCTCCCCCTGGCGCTACAACATCGACACGGCGGCGGCGGAATTGCTGGCCGCGCGCGGCTGGGTGGCGCCGGACCCGGAGGCCTATCCGACCGGGGCCGAACTGGTGGAACGGTATCTCGACCCGCTGGCCGAGGCCCTGGCCGGGGACATCCGCACAGATGCGCGCGTCACCGGCGTGGCGCGGCGCGACCTCGGGCGGCTGCGGGATGGCGCGGACCGCGCGGCGGCGCCCTTCATCCTGCATCTGGCCGAGGATGAGGCCATGGAGGCCGCGGCGGTGATCGACTGCACCGGCACCTGGTCAAGCCCCAACCCCGCCGGCGCCCATGGCATGCCGGCACTGGGCGAGGCGCGGAACCGCGGCCGCATCGCCTATGGCATTCCGGATGTGCTCGGCACGTCGCGGACAGACCATGCGGGCCGCACGACGCTGGTCGTCGGCGCGGGACATTCGGCGATGAATGCCATTCTCGACCTGGCGGAGCTGGCGCGGCAGTCGCCGGGCACGCGCATCCTCTGGGCCTTTCGGCGGCCGCTCGGCGCGGTGAATTTCGGTGGTGGCGCCAATGATGGGCTGGCGGCGCGCGGTGCCCTGGGTGGGCGGGCGCAGGCGCTGGTGGACAGCGGCGCGGTGACCGCCCTCGCCCCCTTCCTGATCGACCGCATCGCCGAACAGGGGGACGCGCTGGCCATCACCGGCCGGCAGGACGGCCAGGCGCTGACGGTGCAGGCGGATCGCATCATCGTCGCCACGGGCTTCCGGCCCGATCTGGGCTTCCTGCGCGAAATCCGGCTGGATCTGGACCCGGCGGTGGAGGCGACCCCCGCCCTCGCCCCG
Organism: Falsiroseomonas oleicola; assembly: GCF_019029495.1. GTDB lineage: Bacteria > Pseudomonadota > Alphaproteobacteria > Acetobacterales > Acetobacteraceae > Falsiroseomonas > Falsiroseomonas oleicola. The sequence goes on along the minus strand of NZ_JAERQM010000002.1, from coordinate 278,622 downwards.
CTGATCGACCCGAACCACCATAGCTGCGGCACGGTGCGCCCGCATGGCGAGGCGGAGCTGCGCCAGCCGGAGCCGGGCTTCTACATCGCCGGCATGAAGAGCTACGGCCGCGCGCCCACCTTCCTGCTGGCCACCGGCCATGAACAGGTGCGCAGCATCGCCGCCCACCTGGCCGGCGACACGGCCGCCGCGCAGCGGGTCGAACTCGTGCTGCCGGAGACCGGCGTGTGCAGCCTGGATCGCGCGCCGGAGGCCGCCTCCTGCGGCACGCCGGCAACCCCGCAGGGCGGTTGCTGCACGCCAAAGCCGGCGCTTCCCGCCACCGCGCCCTGCTGCGGCGTGGCATGAGCGAGGTGGCGCCCGCCGGAGCCCCCAGGGGCGCAAGACGCGTTGTCATCGCCCTCGGCACGTCGCAGACGCTGGCCTGGGCCTCCTCCTACTACCTGCCGGCGATCCTGGCGGCGCCGATGGCGCGGGAATTCGGTATTTCGACCGCCTGGGTCTTTGGGGCTTTCTCCGCTGCGCTGATGCTCTCTGCCGTGCTGGGGCCGGTGGTGGGGCGGGTGATCGATACCAAGGGCGGGCGCGGCATGCTCACCGCCTCCAACCTGGTGCTGGCGCTGGGGCTGGTGGCGCTCGGCCTGGCGCAGGGGCCTTGGAGCATGGCGGCGGCCTGGTGCGTGCTCGGCATCGGCATGGCGATGGGGCTGTATGACGCGGCCTTCGCCACGCTGGCGGGGCTGTATGGCAGGGCGGCGCGGGGACCGATCACCGGCATCACGCTGATCGCCGGCTTCGCCAGCACGGTGGGCTGGCCCGTCTCGGCGCTGCTGGCGGAGGCGTTCGGGTGGCGCGGCGCCTGCCTCGGCTGGGCGGCGCTGCATCTGCTGATCGGCCTGCCGCTGAACCGGCTGCTGGTGCCCCCGGCCCCGCCGCCGGAACGCAAGGCGGCGATGGCGGAGGACGCGCCGCCGGCACCCGGCCGCCTCGCCATGCCGCTGCTGGCCTTCGTCTTCGCCGGAAGCTGGTTCATCGCCGGTGCCATGGCGGCGCATCTGCCGGCGCTATTGCAGGCGGCGGGCGCCAGCGGCGCCACCGCCGTCGCCGCGGCGGCGCTGATCGGGCCGGCGCAGGTGGCGGCGCGGGTCGCGGAGTTCGGGCTGCTGCGGCGCTTCCATCCGCTGGTCTCGGCCCGGCTGGCGATGCTGGGGCATCCGCTGGGCGCCCTGGTGCTGATCGGCTTCGGTGGCCCCGCGGCGGCGGCCTTCGCGGTGCTGCACGGCATGGGCAATGGCGTGATGACCATCGCCAAGGGCACGCTGCCGCTCGCCGTGTTTGGCCCCGCCGGCTATGGCGCGCGGCAGGGGCTTTTGGGGGCGCCCGCGCGGTTCCTGCAGGCGGCATCGCCCTTCCTGTTCGGGCTGCTGCTGGAACGCGGCGGCGTGGCGGCCGCGCTCAGCGTCACCATGGCGCTGGCCCTGTCCGGCTGCCTGGCGCTGCTGGTGCTGCGGGCGGCGCCGGAGGCGGCCGTTCAGGCGGGCAAGTAGCGGAGAAGATCCTCAACGCGCATCACCTCGCAATAGATGCGGTTGAGGATTTCGAGCTCGCGCAGATGCAGCTCCTCGCTGCCGGCGGCGCAGGCATCCTCCAGCACGATCACGTCGAAACTTTCATCGGCCAGGCTGCGGACGGTGGAGCTGACGCATTGGTCGGTGAAGATGCCGGCGCAGACCACATGGGTGATGCCCATGTTCGCCAGGATCAGGCGGAGATTCGTGCCGGTCAGCGCGGAATCGGTGGTCTTCGTCACCACGATCTCGCCGGGCAGCGGCGCGACGGAGGCATGGATCGCGGAATCGGCGCGATCATGCGGCAGCAGCAGGTTGTTCCAGCCGGGCTTCTTCTGGCTCAGCGACCGGTCCGCGCCATCCGGCCGCAGGCAGGCGATGCGGGCGAAGAACACCGGATGGCCATCGGCGCGGAAGCGCGCCAGCAGGCGCTGAATCGCGGGCAGCACCGTGCCGTGCATGCGGTCATGGAATGGCGTCCAGGCGTGATACCGGGCGAGGTCCTCACCCGTCAGCGACGCCGGGTCGGGGCGTTCGAGATAGGTTTCCTGGACATCGATCACCAGCAGCGCCACGCGGCCCGGGACCAGCACGGGGTCCGGTGCCGCCGGCGCGCCCTGGTAGTAGAAGCTGCGCCAGCCGGTCTTCCAATCCATTTTTCTTCAATGCCCCATCACATGCCGTGGGAGGATAGCCCGGCCCAGGGTTACCAGGTGAAGGGCTGCCCCACATGTCGTGAATCGACGATGGGCGAATACTCATGAGCCAATGCAGACCCAACTGCCCCTTTCCGGAGACCGCGTGATGGACCTGGATGTGCTGGTCATCGGCGCCGGCCAGGCCGGGCTTTCGGCGGGCTATTTCCTGCGACGCGGGGACCGAAGCTTCCAGATCCTCGATGCCGGGCAGGCCGCGGGCGGTGCCTGGCGGCATGGCTGGGATTCGCTGACCCTGTTCTCTCCCGCCGCGCAAAGCGCCCTGCCCGGCTGGCCGATGCCGGCGGTGCCAGGCGGTGGCTATCCGCCACGCGACGCCGTCATCGCCTATCTCACCGCCTATGAGGCCCGCTACGCCCTGCCGGTGCGGCGGCCGGTGCAGGTCACGGCGGTGCGCCGCGCGGCGGAGGGGTTGCAGGTGGAGGCGGCGGATGGCGCGGCCTGGACGGCGAGGGCCGTCATCAGTGCCACCGGCACCTGGAGCCATCCCTTCATCCCGGACATCCCCGGCCGGGACGTTTTCGCCGGCCCGCAGATCCACTCGGCCCATTACCGGCGGCCGGAGGATTTCGCCCGGAAGTCCGTGCTGGTGGTCGGCGGCGGCAATTCCGGCGCGCAGATCCTGGCCGAGGTTTCCCGGACCGCCGCGCAGGCCACCTGGGTGACGGATCGCCCGCCCGTCTTCCTGCCGGATGATGTCGATGGCGGCGTGCTGTTCGACCGCGCCACCGCGCGCTGGCAGGCAGAACGCGAAGGCAGGCCGCCGCCGCCGCCGCTCGGCGGCCTGGGCAACATCGTCATGGTGCCGCCGGTGATGGAAGCCCGCGCCCGCGGCGTGCTGCACAGCCTGCCGCCCTTCGCAAGGCTGGAGGCCGAGGGCGCGGTCTGGGCGGATGGGTCGCGCGTGGCGGCCGATGTCCTGATCTGGTGCACGGGCTTCCGGCCCGCGCTGGATCATCTGGCGCCGCTGGGCGTGGTGGAGGCCGATGGCCGCGTCCGCGTCAGCGCCACCGGGCGGGCCCTGGCCGAGCCGCGCCTCTGGCTGCTCGGCTATGGCGACTGGACCGGCGGCGCTTCCGCCACCCTGGCGGGCGTGACCCGGGCGGCGCGGGCTGCCGTGGCCGAGATCGGTTGAATCCATAATTCCAGTTTCATCGAATTGTCACGCCGCGACCGCCCCGCCACCGGCATAAGCGCGGCATGGAGATCGAGGACGCGGCGACCGCCTTCATGGCGCTCGGCCAGGGCACAAGGCTGGATCTGATGCGGGCCCTGCTGGCGGCCGGGCCTTCGGGCGTGGCGGCCGGCATGCTGGCGGAACGCCTCTCCGTGCCCGGCTCCACCCTGTCCTTCCATCTGCGCGCCCTGGAACAGGCGGGGCTCGTCGCCGCCACGCGGCAGGGCCGCAGCCTGATCTATGCCGCCCAGATCGACCGCCTGCGCGCGTTGATCGGTTTCCTGACCGAGGCCTGCTGCAACGGCGCGCCCGAGCGCTGTGGCGACCTTCACAGACTGCTGCCGGAGACACCGCCGATGACACAGGTCTTCAACGTGCTGTTCCTCTGCACGCGAAATTCCGCGCGCTCCGTCATGGCGGAAGCGATCCTGCACAAGATCGGCCAGGGGCGTTTTCGCGCCTTCTCCGCGGGGTCCGACCCGGCGACGGAGGGTCCGCTGCCGGAGGTGCTCCAGCAGCTCAAGGCGCTGGGGCACGACACCTCCGCCCTGCGGTCCAAGAGCTGGGATGAATTCACCGCGCCCGACGCGCCGCGCATGGATTTCGTCATTGCGCTGTGCGACACGCTCGCCGGCCAGGCCTGCCCGGATTTCGGCGAGACGGTGCTGACCGCCGCCTGGCCGCTGCCGGACCCGGCGAAGTTCAGCGGCAGTGCGGCGGAACGCGCGACGCTGCTGAACGAGCTTTACGCCGCGCTGCAACGGCGCCTCGGCATCTTCACCGCCCTGCCCTTCGCCACCCTGGACCGCATCGCGCTGAAGGCCCGGCTGGATGAGCTGGCGCAGCCGCAGGCGAGCGCCGGCGCATGAGGATCGGCATCAATGGCATGGGGCGCATCGGGCGGCTCGCCTTGCGCGCGGCCATGGGCGCGGCGGAACGGCAGCCGGAGGATCCGCGCGCCGGCAACCGCCTGGACATCGCGCATGTGAACGAGGTGAAGGGCGGCGTCGCCGCCTGCGCCCATCTGCTGGAATTCGATTCCGTGCAGGGCCGCTGGCGCGCCGACATCGCGGCGGAGGCCGATGCCCTGCATATCGGCGGCAAGCGCATCGGCTTTTCGGAACATGCGAAGCCCGGCGACATCCCCTGGGGCGATCACGGCGTCGACGTGGTGCTGGATTGCTCGGGCAAGTTCCTGACGCCGGAGGCGCTGCAGGGCCATCTCGACCGCGGCGCGAAGCGGGTGATCGTGGCGGCGCCGGTGAAATTCGACAGCGTGCTGAACGTCGTCGTCGGCGTGAACGAACATCTCTACGATCCGTCGCTGCACCCGATCGTCACCGCCGCCTCCTGCACCACCAACTGCCTCGCCCCGGTGGTGAAGGTGGTGCATGAGGCGATCGGCATCCGGCATGGCCAGATCACCACGCTGCACGATCCGACCAACACCAATGTGGTGGTCGATGCGCCGCACAAGGATCTGCGCCGCGCGCGTTCGGCCATGCTGTCGCTGTCCCCCACCACCACGGGCAGCGCGACCGCCATCGCCCTGATCTATCCGGAGCTGAAGGGCAAGCTGAACGGCCATGCGGTGCGCGTGCCGGTGCTGAATGCCTCCCTCACCGACTGCGTCTTCGAATTGCAACGCGCCACGACGGCGGAGGAGTTGAACGAACTCTTCGCCGCCGCCGCCGCCGGCCCGCTCGCCGGCATCCTGGGTTTCGAATCGCGCCCGCTGGTCTCCATCGACTATGCCCGCGACACGCGCAGCAGCATCGTCGATGGGCTGAGCACCATGGTCACCAACGGCACCATGGCAAAAATCTACGCCTGGTATGACAATGAGATGGGCTATGCCTGCCGCATGGTCGACCTCGCCATCCATATGGAGCGCGTCGGGCTGTGAATGCCGGCACCCGCAACTACACCATCGTCACGGCCGCCTATTGGGGCTTCACCCTGACGGATGGCGCCTTGCGGATGCTGGTGCTGCTGCATTTTTTCCGCCTCGGTTTTTCGCCCTTCACGCTGGCCTTCCTGTTCCTGCTGTATGAAGCGGCGGGCATCGGCGCGAACCTGATCGGTGGCTGGCTGGCCACGCGCTTCGGCATCGCGCGGATGCTGGCCGTCGGGCTTATCACGCAGATCACGGGCTTTCTGCTGCTCTCGGCGCTGTCGCCAGGCTGGAGCATGGCGGCCTCCGTTGCATGGGTGGTGCTGGCGCAGGGTATCTGTGGCGTCGCGAAGGACCTGACGAAGACCGCCAGCAAGTCCGCGATCAAACTCACGGCCGGTGATGCCTCTGGCCAATTGTTCCGCTGGGTCGCCTGGTTCACCGGCAGCAAGAACGCGATGAAGGGATTCGGCTTCTTCCTCGGCGGATTGCTTCTGGAGATCGTGGGTTTTCGCGGGGCACTTTGGCTGATGGCGGCGCTGCTCGCCTGCGTGTTGCTGGGCGTGCTGCTGTCACTGCCGCCGCTGATGGGCAGAGCGAAAGCCTCGAAATCCGCCAAGGAACTCTTCGCCAAGAACCACGGCGTGAATCTGCTGGCGGCGGCGCGGGTGGTGCTGTTCGGCGCGCGGGATGTCTGGTTCGTCGTCGGGCTGCCGGTCTTCCTCTATGCCTCCGGCTGGACCTTCACCATGGTCGGCGGGTTCCTGGCCGTCTGGACCATCGGCTACGGCCTGGTGCAGGCGGCAGCCCCCGCCCTGGTCCGGCGCAGCACGGATGGGCTGGCCACCGAGGTGCCGGCGGCACGGCTGTGGTCGCTGCTGCTGGCGCTGGTGCCGCTGGCGATCCTGGCCGCGCTCTGGTCCGACCTGCCGCGCGGCGATCTGCTGGTGGTCGTTGGGCTCTGCGTCTTCGGCTTCGCCTTCGCGGTGAATTCCTCGATCCACTCCTATCTCGTGCTGGCCTATGCGGGGTCGGAGAAGGCGGCGGAGGATGTGGGCTTCTACTACGCCGCCAATGCGGTGGGCCGCTTCGCCGGCACGCTGCTCTCCGGCCTGCTGTATCAATGGGGCGGGTTGTCGGCCTGCCTGATCGGCTCCGCCGCCATGCTGATCGCCTGCTGGCTGGTCACCCTGGCGCTGCCGATGACACGCTCAGTACCGGCAGCAGCAGCCGCGCCGGCGCCGCCCCGCCACAGCGCACCGAAAGCGTGATCGGCAGCGCCTCCGCCCCCGTCGCATGGCGCGGATCGGTGCCGGTGCCGGGATTGACCGGGTAGGCGGGGAAGCACGCGCCGGCCAGGGAAATCCGCAGACGGTCGCCCGGCGCCAGGGTGATGCACAGCGCGCGCAGCTTCAGCCGCACCATGCCGCGGGACAGCACGGCATGGGCCTGGGACAGGGCGTAACTTCGCCCCTCCGCCGTCACCAGCGACAGGGTGGCGTTCAGGTCGAAGCTCGGCGCATTGGCCCGCACCTCGGCGACCAGTTCCGACTCCCCCACCAGATCGAGCGGCGCGGTCAGCGGTTCGGTGGTGAAGGCCAGCACGTCGAAGCGCGCATCCACCTCCGCCCGGTCACGCCAGGCGGCGCCGCCGTGATGCAGGCCGAGCGCCGGCACGGGGCGCCAGGGGTCGTGGGTGACGTGTTCCCAGTGCGCGGCCTCCGGCGCCGCCGCTGTCAGGCCGCCATCCCGCACCGCCGCACGGCCATCGCCGGCCAGGAACAACGGCCGCATCTCCGGCTCCGGCAGCGCCGCGAATCCGCGCCAGGCGCGCAGGCCGAGATCGAACAGCCGCACGCGGGAGGCCGCCATCCAGCCGGTCAGCGGCGCGCCCTTCAGCACATGGTCGAACAATGCCACCTGAAGCGCATCCACATCGGACAGCGCCGCCGGCCCGAAATCCGCGCCGGCACCAACGGGCGACCAGGCCAGATGCGGCCAGGGCCCGATCATCAGCCAGTGATCCGCACCGCCCCGCGACAGCGCCCGATACCCCGCGAGCGTCCCGTCCAGGTGATAGTCGAACCACCCCCCGACCCAGAGCGCCGGCACATCCGGCCGTATCACGTCACGCGTCGCGCCAATGGCTTGGACCGGGGAGGCGCGTTGCCAATAGCCGTCCTCGGCCGGCGCATCGCGCCAGGTGGCGTAGTGGTGCAGCCCCGCATGCTTTTGCAGCACGGCGGGCGCCGCCGGCACAGGCCCGGCCAGCATCTCGGCCCCCGCCGCCGCCAGTTCCGCATAGGCCGCCGCATCCCCGGCCCGCCGCGCCTGCGCCGCGCCCATCTGCGCCGCCCAATAGGCATTGCCCGCGAGCAGGAAGGCCCCCTTGTCGCGCGCCTTCTCCCCATACAGCTCCCAGCTCGCCATCGCCGGCGACATCACCCGCAGCGCCGCCGGCCCCCGCGACAGCGCCAGCAATTGCGTGGCGCCCTGATAGGAGAAGCCATACATCGCCACCTGGCCGTCGCATCCGGGCAGCGTGGCGGCCCAGGCCACGGCCTCCGCGCCATCCTCCGCCTCCCGGTCATAGGCCAGGAAGTGGCCCTCGGAGGTGCCGCTGCCGCGCACATCCTGGATCACCACGATATAGCCCTGGGCCGCGTACCAGGCGGGATGGACGAAGACGACGGTGGAGGCGATGCGCCGGCCATAGGGCTGGCGCATCAGCAGCACGGGATGCGGGCCGGGCGTCGCCGGGCGCCAGACATCCGCATCCAGCCGCACGCCGTCCCGCAGGCGCATGGACAGTGTTTCGGGCGTCACCCGCCGTAGGTCCGCCGCACCATCTCGTCCATATGCTCGCCCGTGGTGCAGGGCGCGTAATGCGGCGGGCCGGCTTCCGGCAGGCAGGTCGGCACGCAATGCACCACATAGTCGCGGCGCGGGCTGTAGAAGGCGGCGCAGGAATAGCGGTCGCGGCCGCTCGCCGCGTTCACCACGCGATGCGGCGTCGACTGGTACAGGTCGTTGGTCCAGCGCCGCACCATGTCGCCAAGATTGACGATGAAGGTGCCGGGGATCGGCCTGGCGCTGATCCACTGCCCCTCCGCATTGCAGACCTCGAGGCCCCCCGCATCATCCTGCAACAGCAGCGTCAGCGCGCCCCAATCGGTATGCGCACCGGCGCCCAGCTGGTTGAAGGCCGCGTCCTTGGGATGCGGCGGATAGTGCAGCAGGCGGACGGAGGGCTTCACGCCGACAAAGCCATCGCCGAAATAGCTTTCCGCCAGGCCGAGCGACAGGGCGAAGGCGCGCATCAGCCGATCGGCCAGCGAGGTCACGGCGTTGTGGTAGGCCTCCATCTGCGCGCGGAAGTCGGGCAGCCCTTCCGGCCAGAGATTCGGCGGGCCGTTCGGCACCTCGCCCGCGAACATGAAGCTTTCCTTCAGGTCGGGCGGGGAGCCTTCGTCGAGGCGCTGGCGCTGCATCGCCTCATAGCCGCGATTATGCGCGCCGGGGCGGAACTGCACCGCCATCTTGGCGTCGAGCGGCAATGCGAAGAAGGCGCGGGCCGCGGCGAACTGGCCGTCCAGCAATGTCTGCGGAATGCCGTGATTGGCGGCGTAGAAGAAGCCGGTGTCGCGGCAGGCCTTGTGAATCTCCCAGGCCACATCCTTGCGCGCCGCGGGCTCGGCAGAGGCGAGGCCGCCGATGTCGATCACCGGGATGGAGGTGGCCACGACGGGGGGCTGGTAGATGATCATGCGACGTCCTTCTGATTCCCGGCGGGGGGCACGAAGCTCCGCATCTTGCCGGGGTTGAGCAGGCCGCGCGGATCGACCTCGGCCTTGAAGCGAAGCTGGTCACCGGGGGCGAGCTTGTAGCGGCTGCCATCCTCCACGGTGGAGACATGCGGATTGGCGATGGCCGCGCCGATGGATTCGTGGAAATCCATCACCGATTGCAGATGCCCGGGCGTCGACCAGCGGATCAGGTGCACGCCGCTGAGCGCGACGCGGCCTTCCCAGACGAAGAATTCGAAATGCGCCAGCACCTGGTCCGGGAAGCGCGCCTGCACCGCCGCCCATTGCGCCTCCGCCCGGTCGATGTCGTAGAGCGATTGCAGATAGGTGATGGCCTTGTCGCTTTTCAGCGCGTGCAGCGTGGTGTGGCCATAGGTGAATTCAAAGACCGGGGTGCGCGCCGGATCGGTCTCCGCCTCCAGGCTGTCGGCGCTGTGGTCGATCTGGCCGCCATGCGCCGCCACCAGGTCGCGCAGCGCCTCCATATGCGCCGCATCCACCATGCAGGGCACCACGTCCCGCCCCGCCGGCACCAGCACGCGCAGCGGCGTCATCAGCGCGACTGTGGGCGCGCCGAGCACGCTGACCAGCTTCCTGGCGATGCCAGGCGCTTCCGCCAGCGCGCGGCCGAAGCGGAGCGCGGCGTTGATCTCCGGAAAGCTGACCAGCACATCCTGCCAGGGCCGCACGGGATCGAGCGGCATTTCGATCTCGGTGACGATGCCGGTGCTGCCAAAGGTGCGGTTCACCAGGCCGGTGTCCTGGCCGCGCAGCTCGATGATGCGGGGCGTCTCCTCCACCGTGATGACGCGCGCGCCCAGCAGATTGCCCGGCTCCCGCAGCCCGCCATGAGTCACCGCGCCGACGCCGCCCGATCCACCGGCGAAGAAGCCGCCGATGGTCGACAGCCGCTTGGTGGAGGGGTAGTGGCGCAGCTCCTGCCCTTCCTTGCGCGCCAGCGCATCCAGCGCCGCGATGCGGATGCCGACCTGGGCGCGGATGCGGCCGGACTCGATCCAGCGCAGGCGGTTCAGGCCGGTCATTTCCATCACCACGCCGCCGAAGAGGGGCGTCGCCTGGCCGTAATTGCCGGTGCCGGCGCCGCGCACCACCAGCGGCAGGCGCAGCCGGGCGCAGGCGGCGGCGATGCGGATCACATCGGCCTCGTCGCGCGGCATGGCGATGAGATCGGCGCGGCAGGCATCGAGCTTTTCCGTCAGCACCGGGCTGAACCAGTAGAAGTCGCGCGATTTCAGCTTGAGCTGCGCCGGGGCGTCGGACCAGGGCACGTCCCCCAGCGCCGCGACCATCGCCGGCTTGTCGAAGCGTGTGAGCACGGCGCTCATGCCGGATCCTCCTCGCGACCCACGGCCCAGGGAAAAAAGATGCGTTCCGCCAGCACCACCGCCTGGAACAGCAGCATCCCCATGCAGGAGAGGACCAGCATGGCGCCGAAGGCCACCGGCAGGCGGAAATAGGCGGTGGAGGAATAGATCAGGTAGCCGAGACCCCTTTCCGCCGCGACGAACTCCGCGACCACCGCCCCGATCAACGCCAGCCCGATCGCCACCTTCAGCGCGCCGAAGATGTGGGGCACGGCGCAGGGCAGGCGAATATCGACCAGCCGCTTGAACCAGGACGCCTTCATCGAGGCGCTGAGCTCCAGCAATTCGCGCGGCGCCGCGGACAGTCCCGTCGCCATGCCGACCACCAGCGGAAAGATCGCGATCAGCGCGGTGATGGTGATGCGCGCGGATTCGCCCGTGCCCATCACCACCGTCAGGATCGGCGCCAGCGCCACCACCGGAATCGACTGCTTCACCAGCAGCAGCGGATAGATGGCGGAGGATGCGGCGCGGGAGGATGAGATGGCGACCGCGATCGGAAAGGCCACCAGGATGGCGACGATGTAGCCACCGACCACGGTCGTCAGCGTCGCGCGCAGATCGACGAAGAGCGCCGGTCCGACCGCGATGGTCTCCGTCCAGACCGCGCTCGGCGCGGGCAGGATGAAGCGCGGCACGGCGAAGATGCGCACGCCCGCCTCCCAGACCAGCACCAGCGTGGCCAGTGTCAGCACCGCCACGCCGAAGCGGCGCAGCCAGCCAAGCCTCAGGCTAGGCAGCGAGACCCGGAAGCCGGTGGGCGCCGAGGCGGTTGATGGTGTCCCGGACATCGTTGATGGCCTCCTGGAAGGCAGGCAGACGGGTGACCTCCGGCCCGCGCGGGCGGGGCAGGTCGGGGATGAACTCGGCGGCGATGCGGCCCGGGCGCGGCGACCTCACCAGCACGCGGTCGGCCAGCATCACCGCCTCCGCCACCGAATGGGTGATGAGGATCACGGTGCGCGGCCGCGCGGCGCCGAGGCGCAGCAGCTCGAAGCCCAGCTCGTCCCGCGTCAGCGCATCGAGGGCGGAGAAGGGCTCGTCCAGCAGCAGGATTTCCGGTTCTGTCACCAGCGCGCGGCACAGCGCCACGCGCTGCTGCATGCCCCCCGAAAGCTCATCTGGCCGGCGCTTCGCGAAATCCGCCAGGCCCATCATCGCCAGCAGGGACATGGCCCGCTCGCGCTCGGCCTGACCGATGCGCAACCCGCGATGCTTGAGAGGAAAAAGCACATTGCCCAGCACGTCGAACCACGGCGGCAGCGTGGGCTTCTGGAAGGCCAGCGCCATCGCCGCCTGCTGCGTGGCCGGCGCCGCGCCGCGCACCTCCACGCTGCCGCGCGAGGGGCTCAGCAGCCCGGCCACCATCCGCAGCAGCGTCGATTTGCCACAGCCGGAAGGGCCGACCACGGCCACGAATTCATGCGGCGCGACGTCGAACGCAACCTCCGCCAAAGCCTGCACCGGCGCAGCGTTGCGCACCGCATAGGCGTGGCCGACACCCGCAAAACGGATCGCCGGGGTCATGTGCCGGTGGCGGGCATGAAGCTGCGGTCGACGAAGGTCTCGGGGTCGGTCGCCGGGTTCAGGTTCTGCGCGCGGATCAGCCAGCCATAGGTCTCGCGCAGCACGGCAGGGTCGAATTGGCCGAAGCGCGCCGGGTCCATCTCCAGCATGCTGCGCTTCATGATCTCGATGCGGCTGGCCTCGATCTCGGGGTTCTGCTGCGGGTTCAGCGCGGCGGTCGCACGCGCCACGGCCAGCGGGTCCTGCTGCTGGAACAGCAGGGAACGGCGCATGGCGCGCAGGAAGCGCCGCGTGAGATCGCCGCGCCGTGCCAGCGTGTCGTCGGAGGCGATCAGCACGCCGCTGTACATGCGCAGCCCGGCGAGGGCGAAGGGCAGCACCACCAGCTCCGCCCCCTGTTCGCGCGCCGGGCCTTCCAGCTGCACGGTATTGGTCAGCCACAGCATGGCGGCATCGACGCGCTTGGTCAGCAGCATCGGCCCCAGCGCGGCAGGGTCGGTGTTGACGATGCGCACGCGCGCGGGGTCGAGCCCCGCATCGCGCATCACCAGCGGAAAGAACAGGTTTGAAGACGCCGTTGGCGCGGTGCCGAGCGTCTTGCCCTGCAAATCCGCAAAACTGTTGATGCCGCTGCTGTTCAGCGTGATGACGGCATGCGCCGGCTTCGCATGCAGCGAGAAGATGGCCTTCACCATCGCGCCCTGCGGCCGCGCCGCCATGACATTGGCGATGTCGGAATAGCCGAAATGGGATGCGCCGGTGGCGACCTTGGTCAGACTGTCGGCGGCGCCGCTGCCGCGGCGGATCTCCACATCCAGCCCCTCGGCGGCGAAGAAGCCCTGGGCGATGCCGCCGAAGCCGGCCTGCTTGTCGCCGGTCGGCAGCCAGTCGATGGTCAGGACAATCTTTTCGGTCTGCGAACGGGCGATGCGCGGCGCCATGAGCGCGAGCGCGGTGGCCGCGCCGGCCGTGCCGATCAAGGCGCGGCGCGAAAGGTCGAGGGTTGCGGTGGCAGGGCGGTCGCGCATCGTCCCAACTCTCCTGAGGTCGGGTGCGTGAAATGCAAGCCGCATGCCACGGCAGGACAGGCCCGCATCACCGCCATGCGGCCCGATGGCTGCGCAAATGCGCGGCGGCCCTCAGGCCGGAGTGACCGCGGCCTGGGCATGGATGAAACCGGCGATCGCGGCGATCGCCGCGCGCGAATCCGCCGCCTGCGGGTCCTCCGTGATGAACAGATGGCCCCGGCCCGGAAACAGCCGCAGTTCCACCGCACCGCCCGCTTCGCGGCAGGTTTCGGCGAAACGTTCGGCCATGTCCGGCGTCAGATTGGCATCGGCAGTGCCCTGGATCAGCAGCGTCGGCGGCGGCACCGCCTCCCCCCGCGCCACGATGTGCTGCGGACTGCCATCCTCCATCGCCGCCTCGTCCGGCCACCAGGCGTGATGCGCCGCCAGCAGCTTTTCCGCCTGCCGCGCCTGCGCCATGCGGTAGCGCGCCAGCGGGTCCAGCACCCCCCAGCAGACCGCGACGAAGGCCAGTGCGGCATCGCCCCCCGGCCGCAGCGCCGCCAGCATCACCTGATGCCCGCCGCTGGATGTCCCCAGCCCGCCCACCGGCCCCAGCCCCGGCTGCGCCTTCAGCCAGCGGATGGCGCACAGAATGTCCTCGATCGAGGCCGGATAGGGATGCGCCGGCGGTTTGCGCATCTCCGGCGCCATCACCAGCACCCCGGCCTCCGCCAATGCGCCATCCAGCGCCGCATTCATCATCCGGTCGCCAAAGGTCCAGGCACCGCCATGCACCGAGACCACGGCCGGATGCGGGCCTGGCCCCTCCGGGCGGTAGATCCGGGCCAGCAGCCCGTCCGGGTGGTAGGGGACATCCTCGATGACCATGCGCGCCTCTCCGCCGGCATGGGGCTTGCTTGCCGCTGGCCGGTCGCAGCGACAGGACAAGCAGCATGTATGCCATCGGCGAATTCATGGCCGCGATCGGCGATGTGCCGGTGATCGAGGATGGCGCCGAGATCCGGCTGCGCTCCCGCGACAATTTCGCGGTCAGCCCCCTGCTGCGGAAGGCCCTGGCCGGCAAGACGGCGGACCTGATCGTCGCGCCGCGCGACCGGGCGGAGCTGCTGCGGGTGATCCAGCAGGCGGTGCGGCTGCGCATCCCGCTGGTGCCGCGCGGCGGCGGCACCGCCAATTACGGGCAGTCCGTGCCCCTGGCCGGCGGCATCCTGCTCGACCTGCGCGGCCTGGACGGCATCCTGTGGCAGCGGGATGGCCGGGTGCGCTGCGGCAGCGGCATCCGCATGGACCTGCTGGATGCCGCGCTACGGCCGCGGGGGTGGGAGGTGCGGATCCATCCCTCCACCCGCAAGGCCAGCACGCTGGCGGGCTTCATCGCCGGCGGGTCGGGCGGCATGGGCAGTTGCGGCTTCGGCATGCTGCGCGACCGCGGCAATATCACCGCCCTGCAGATGCTGAGCATCGAGGACAAGCCCCGCACGCTGGAACTGCGCGGCCGGGACGTGGAGCTGGTGCACCACGCCTATGGCACCAACGGCATCATCACGGAGGTGGAGCTGCCCCTCGCCCCGGCCTGGGCGTGGCGGGAGGTGATCCTGGCCTTCCCCGACTATCCCAGCGCCGCCCGCTTCGGCGTGCGGCTGGGCAAGGAGGCCGGCATCCTGAAGAAGCTGATCTCCATCCACGAAGCGCCGGCACCCGCCATGATGCGCGCCCTGGGCGGGCTGGTGCCGGCGGGGATGACGGCGGTCTTCACCATGCTGGCCCCCTCCACCCGCGATGCGGCGGATGACATGATCGCCGAATTCGGCGGCACGTTGCTGGCGGACCATGCCGAGGGCGAGGGCCCCTATGGCGCGCCGATCTATGAATTCGCCTATGGGCACGGGCTGCGCCAGATCCAGAAATCCCATCCGCAGACCACGGTGCTGCAAGGCATGTTCCCGGCCGATGGGCTGCTGGAGACGTTGACCCGCATCCATCGCCGCCTGGGCCATGTCGGGCCGATGCGCAGCGAGATCTTCCTCTCGGATGGCGAGGTGGTCGGGCTCGGCTCGCCCTATATCCCCTTCCAGGATCCCGCACAGATGGCGGAGCTGGTGCAGGCGATGCAGGCGGAGGGCGCGCAGATCGCCAATTCCCATACCACCGGGCTGCGCGGCGTCGGCATCAAGTCCATCGGGGCGCGGGAGCTGGCCTTCAAGCGGGAGATGGACCCGCACCACCTGCTGAACCCCGGGCAGATGGAAGCGGAGGCCGTGGCCTCCGCCCTGCCGACGGATGGCTGGCGCTTCCGCAAGGCGGGATGATCGCCGCAGGATTGCCGAAATGGCAAATCCGCGATGCGCACAATTCAATCCCGGACAGATAATGTCCTGATAATTATTTCTTGACGCACGCAGCGGTGGCGTGAATTCTCGCCTGATATTTCAAGGCAGGAACATCACCATGCTGGTTTCGCGACGCAGTCTTCTCGTATCCGGCGCGGCGGCGACACTGGCTTGTACCGTTTCGCCCGCGACGGCGCAGGTCTTCACCCGGCCGGTGCGCCTGGTCGTGCCGATCGCGCCGGGCGGCATCGTCGATTCGGTCGGCCGCATCCTCGCCACCGGCCTTGCCGGCCCTCTGGGCCAGACGGTCGTGGTGGAGAATCGCGCAGGCGGCGGCGGCGTGGTCGGCACCGATGTGGTCGCCAAGGCGGCGAAGGATGGCCACACATTGCTGGTCTCGGATTCCGCCATCGTGGTGAATCCCTTCCTGCTGCCCAGCCTGCCCTATGACTTCGCCGCGGACCTCCAGGTGGTCGGCATGATCAGCGCCTCGCCACTCGTTGTCGCGGTCGGCCCCAACCTGCCCGTGACCTCACTCGCCGAGTTCGTGGCGCTGGCCCGCAGCCGGGCGGAGCCGGTCACCTTCGCCTCCCCCGGCGCCGGCACCATGACGCATCTGGCGGCGGAGCTGTTCGGCCGCCAGCAGGGGCTGCGCATGACCGCCGTGCCCTATCGCGGCGTCGCCGCCGCCTTCCCGGACATCATCGCCGGCCGCGTCGACTGCGTGTTCAGCAGCATCGCCGGCGCCCGCGGCCTCATCGCCGATGGACGCCTGCGCGGCCTGGCCACCACGGGCGCGGAACGCAGCCCGCTGCTGGCGGAACTGCCGACCATGGCGGAAGGCGGCGTGCCGGATTTCGTCGTCGATATCTGGCTCGGACTTTTCGCCCCGACCGGCGTGCCGGAGACAACGCTCGTGGCCTTGCGGCAGGGGCTGGAGGCGGCGCTGCGTGACCCCGCGACCGTCGCCACCTTCGCCCAGACCGGCAATGCCGTAGTGCTGTCCTCCCGCCCCGAGGCCATCGCCTTCGTGCGCGCGGAATATGAGCGCTGGCGCGCCATCGCCGCCGCCCAGCCGCGGCCCACGAATTGAGGGCGCGGAGATGTCCCGCCTCATCATCGAGAATATCGGCGAATTCTTCACGGGCGACATCGCCGCGCCGACCGCCGCCCTGACCAGCCTGCTGATCGAGGATGGTCGCATCGCCGCCCTCGACCCGGCGGCGGTGGAGGCCGCGCGCCCGACCTGCGAGCGCGTCATCGATGCCGCCGGCGGTGCGGTGCTGCCCGGCCTGGTGGATGGCCATGTGCATCCCGTGCTCGGCGAATGGACGCCGACCCAGGACGCCATCGGCTGGATCGGCAACTACCTGCATGGCGGCACCACCAGCATGGTCTCGGCCGGGGAGCTGCATATCCCCGGCCTCGACTACGGCAATCTCTCGGCGGAGCTGGTCACCTCCATCGCCATCGTCACCAGCGCCACCACCGGCCGCGTGCGCTGGTCCGGCGTGAAGCTCAGCGCCGGCACGGTGCTGCTGGTGCCGGGGATGGAGGAGGCGCATTTCGACCGCCTGGCCGCGGCCGGCGTGCGCTTCGCCAAATTCCTGTTCTACCCCTTCGGCGAGGATCGGACGGAGGCGCTGCGCTATGTCGCGCAATGCCATGCCCGCGGCATCAGGGTGAAGGTGCATACCGGCGGCGTCTCCCGCTCCGGCGCCTCGGCCGTCTGCGGCTATGACACGCTGTCCTGGCTGCAGCCGGATGTCGCCGCCCATGTCAGCGGCGGGCCGATTCCGATGAGCGACGTGGATATCGAGCAGGTGGTCGCCCGCACCGGTTTCGCGCTGGAGGTCTGCACCTCCGGCAATTACCGCTCCACCGCCCTGCTGGTGCGGCTGCTGCGGGAGAAGGGGGAGCTGCACCGGCTGACGCTGGGCACCGATACGCCGGGCGGCACCGGGGTGATCCCGCGCGGCATGCTGCGCAACCTGCTCTACCTCGCCTCCATCTGCGAGCTGACACCGGGCCAGGCCATCGCCGTCGGCACGGGCAATACCGCGGCGGCGCATGGGCTGGATGTGGGGCGGCTGGAGGTCGGGCGGCCGGCGGATATCGTGATCTGCGGCAGCATCACCGGATCGGCCGGCACCACGGTGGCGGATGCCGTGGCGCATGGCGACCTGCCGGGCATCAGCCATGTGCTGGTGGATGGGGTGGACCTGGTTTCCGGCCGCAGCGGCCAGACCCCGCCACCGGCCAGGCCGGCCTTCTTTTCCTGCTGCGGCGCGGGGGCGCCGAGCCGGTTCCGCTGCGACTGAAGGCACATGGGGGGCTTGGGTCCCCCGCCCGTTGCATGGCAGTAGGATGGCAACGCCGCGGGTCCAGCATCCGTCGCCCCGCGCCCTGTCCAGGAGGAATCGCCATGCCCGACGCCAACCAGCCCCCCACCGGCCCCATCCTGCCCATCGGCTTCGCCGACGCGCCGGGCCGCAACCGCCGGCTGCGGGAATTGCTGGCGGGGAAGGAGCTGTTCCTGGCCCCCGGCGCCTTCGACTGCGTCACCGCGCGGCTGGTCGATGCCTCCGGCTTCCCGGCGCTGTACATCACGGGCGCCGGCATCTCGATGAGCGCGCTGGGCGCGCCGGATGTGGCGGCGCTGTCCTTCGGCGAGATCATCGACCGCATCCGCCGCATCTGCGACGTGGTCTCCATTCCCGTCATCGCCGATGGCGACACCGGCTATGGCGGCCCGCTGAACGTCATCCGCACCGTGCGGGAGTATGAGCGTGCGGGCGTTTCCGCCATCCAGATCGAGGATCAGGAATGGCCGAAGAAGTGCGGCCATGAGCCCGGCCGCAAGCTGGTTTCCGCCACCGACATGCAGATGCGCATCCGCGCCGCGGTGGAAGCCCGGCGGGACCCGGATTTCGTGGTGATCGCCCGCACCGATGCCCGCGCCGGCGAAGGCCTGGCCGCCGCCATCGGCCGCGCCCGGCAGTACCGGGAGGCCGGGGCCGATGTGATCTTCGTCGAGAGCCCGCAATCCGAGGCGGAGCTGGAGGAGGTGGGCCGCGCCTTCCCGGACGTGCCGCTGCTGGCGAATATGGTCGAAGGCGGCAAGACCCCGATCCTGCCGGCCGAGCGGCTGACGGAACTCGGCTTCCGGCTGGCGATCTACCCCAATGCCATGACCCGGCTGATCGCCAAGGCGGGGATGGAGATGCTGGCTTCCCTGAAGGAGACCGGCTCCTCCAACGCCATGGCGGACCGCATGTACAGCCATGGCAAGCTGTGGGAGCTTTTTGATAACGCCACCTGGCGGGCGCTGGAGGATCGGTATTTGCGGGTCGAGACGCCCGCGAAGGGGTGAGCGGTCGTAGCGAGACGCGAACGCGTTTGCTGTCCTGCACTTCCCCCCTCACCCAACCCTCTCCCCCTGTCAGGGGGAGAGGGCTTTTCCGGGCTTTTCAGCCCTTCTGGGCGATCTCCCGGTGCTGGCGGACGACCTCCGCCATTACCCGGCGGATGAACTCCTCGGCGAAATCCTCATCCAGGCCGGCGCGGGCGGCGGTTTCGCGCAGGCGGGCGACCTTCGCCTCCTCCCGCGCCACATCCACCGCATCCAGCCGGTGGCGGGCCTTGAGATGGCCGACTTCCCGCGTCACCCGGAAACGTTCCGCCAGCATGGCGACCAGGGCCGTGTCGATATTGTCGAGACTGCTGCGCAGTCGCCAGAGATCCTCCGGTGCGGCCGGCTCGGTCGCGGTTTCGTTGGGCATGGGATGCTGCCGCCTTCTCGCCTGGAACTGAGGTTGAAGGCGTAGCAGACCGCCCGGCCTGAGGGGAAGCCAGGCTCCCCTACAGGATCTGGCTCAGGAACAGCCGGGTCCGGTCGTAGCGGGGGGCCGAGAAGAACACCTCCGGCGCCGCCTGCTCCACGATCTCGCCCTGGTCCATGAACACAACCCGGTCGGCGACGGTGCGCGCAAAACCCATCTCATGGGTGACGACGACCATGGTCATGCCGGTGCCGGCGAGTTCCACCATCACCTCCAGCACCTCCTTGATCATTTCCGGGTCCAGCGCGCTGGTCGGCTCGTCGAACAGCATGATGCGCGGCGCCATGCACAGCGCGCGGGCGATGGCCACCCGCTGCTGCTGGCCGCCGGAAAGCTGCAGCGGATACTTCTTCGCCTGTTCGGGAATCCGCACCCGTTCCAGATGCGACATGGCGATGGCCTCCGCCTCCGCCAGCGGCATCTGCTTCACCCAGGACAGCGCGAAGGTGCAGTTCTCCAGCACCGTCATATGCGGGAACAGGTTGAAGGACTGGAAGACCATCCCCGTCTCCCGCAGGATCGGCGCATCCCGCTTCGGCTCGCCAGTCAGGGCCTGGCCATGGATGCGGATATCGCCCTTCTGGTGCCGCTCCAACTGGTTGATGCAGCGGATCATGGTGGATTTGCCGGACCCCGATGGCCCGCAGACCACCACCCTCTCCCCTTCCGCCACGGTCAGGTCCAGCCCCTTCAGTGCCTGGAAGCCGCCATACCATTTGCTGACGCCGACAAGCTCGATCGCGGCACTCATCGGCGCTGCCCCTCCCCCAGCCTGCGTTCCAGGTTCAGGCTGTATTGCGACATCAGGAAGCAGAAGACGAAGTAGATCAGCGTGATGAAGAAGAAGGGCTCGATGAACAGGCCGAGCCAGCGTGTATCCTCCCCCACCGCGCGCGACATGCTGAGCAGGTCGAACAACCCGATGATGGAGACCAGCGTGGTGTCCTTGAACAGGCCGATGAAGTTGCCGACGATGGAGGGGATCATGATGCGCAGCGCCTGCGGCAGGATGATGAGGGAGGTGGACTGCCAGAAGCCCAGCCCCATCGCGGCGGCCGCCTCATACTGCCCCTTCGGGATCGCCTGAAGCCCGCCGCGCACGATCTCCGCCATATAGGCGGAGGCGAAGAGGCAGACGGCGACGATGGCGCGCAGCAGCCGGTTCACCTCCACACCCTCCGGCAGGAACAGCGGCAGCATGGTGTTGAACATGAACAGGATGGTGATGAGGGGGACGGAGCGGAACAGCTCGATGAAGGTCACGCAGAACACCCGGATCAGCGGCATCTCCGACCGCCGCCCCAGCGCCAGCACCACGCCGGCGGGCAGGGAGAAGGCGATGCCGATGCCGGAGATCACCAGCGTCAGGAACAGCCCGCCCCAGAAGCGCGTCTGCACCTCCACGAAATCGAGCTGCGAGACGATGACGAAGGTCAGCACATAGAGCGCCGCCAGCGCGCCCCAGCCGATGCGGCGCGCCCTTTCGTCATCCGCCGCGCCGAACAGCCGCGCCACCAGCGGCCCGAAGCCGAGGCCGAAGCGCATCTCCGCCAGGCTGGTCAACCAGGTCCAGGCGAAGGCCGTGGCGCCCAGCGCGATCAGCGCGGTCCAGACCAGCGTCTGCTGGCCGCCATGGAAGAAATAGGAGGCGAGGAAGGGATAGGCCAGCACCAGGCTGAGCCCGATGGCGACCTTCGACCGCACCCGCGGCAGCCAGAGCGGCACGGCCCAGGCGATCAGGATCAGGAAGCCGGTATTGATCCGCCAGACCTGGTCCTTCGGATACAGCCCGTAGATCAGGTTCGGAATCCAGGCGGCGACACCCGGCCAGCAGGCGCCGGAACGGCCGACCATGTCGAGGCATTGCCGGCGATTCTCTGCCTCCCACACCGCATTCACCAGCGCCCAGTTCACGATGGCGCTGACCACGACATAGAAGATGTAGATGCCGAGGAAGGTCAGGATGGCATTCGGCACGGAGGAGAACAGGTTGGCCCGCATCCAGCCGACCACGCCGATGGTGGAAGGCGGCGGCGGATCGGCGGGGCGGGGTGCGAAGACCAGCGGCGCGTCCGACATCTCAGCGTTCCCTCAGCAGGATGCGGCGATTGTAGGAATTCAGCACGAAGGACACGGCCAGGCTGACCACGCAGTAGAAGCCCATGGTCATGGCGACGATCGGAATCGCGCGTCCCGACTGGTTGAGCGAGGTGTTCATCCAGACGCTGACGAGATCCGGAAAGCCGATGGCGATCGCCAGCGAGGAATTCTTCGTCAGGTTCAGATACTGGCTGATCAGCGGCGGGATGATGACGCGCATCGCCTGCGGCAGGATGATGAAGCGCATGGTGCGGGAAGGCTTCACGCCCAGCGCCCGCGCGGCTTCCGTCTGGCCATGGCCGACGGATTGGATGCCGGCGCGCACGATCTCCGCGATGAAGCAGGAGGTGTAGATGGACAGCGCCACCACCAATGCGCAGAAGGCGGGCGGCACCGAAAAGCCGCCCTGGAAATTGAAGCCGCGCAGCACCGGCCAGTCCCAGGTGAGCGGCGCGCCCAGCAGCAGATAGACCAGCGTCGGCGCCACCAGCACCAAGGCGATTCCCACGAGCACGGAGGGAAAGGGCCGCCCCGTCGCACGGAAGCGCTGCCTTGCCCAGAGATGCAGCAGCACCGCCCCGATCAGGGCAGCGACCAGCGCCAGCAGCACCAGGCCGAAGCCCTCGCCCGGCACGGGGGCGGGGAAATAGGCGCCGCGATTGTTCAGATACATGACGCCGCCGAGATCCACGCTGGCGCGCGGCAAGGGCAGCAGGTTGAAGACGCCGAAATACCAGGCGATGATCTGCAGCAGCAGCGGCGTGTTGCGCAGGATCTCGACATACCAGCGCGCCAGCGTGCGGATCAGCCAGTTCGTCGAAAGCCGCCCAAGCCCCACCACCAGGCCGAGGATGCTGGCGAAGACCACGCCGATGGCGGCGACCAGCAGCGTATTGGCGATGCCCACCTGGAAGACGCGCAGATAGCTGTCACCCTCCCGATACGGGATCAGGGTGAAGGCGATGTTGAAGCCGGCGGAGACATCGAGGAAGTCGAAGCCCGCGGACATGCCGCGCGTCGCCATATTGGCGATGGTGTTCGACACCAGGTACCAGATCAGCCCGACGACGCAGACGAAGGTGACGGCCTGGTAGAAGACCGAGCGCACCGTCGCGTCATTGGCCAGCGTGCCAAGGCGCAAGGGCGGCGTGGCCGGGCGGCGGATGGCGGTGGATTGGGACATGGTCAGCCCTGCCTGGGCCGTGCGAGGCCGTCCCGGAAGGGCCGCGCATCGCGCGCGGCCCCCGGCCTCAGCTTCTCACGGCACGTCCTGTGGGAAGCGAAGGCGCCTCAGCGGAACGGCATGGCGTAGAGAATGCCGCCATTGGTCCAGAGCGCGTTCAGCGAGCGTTCCCGCGGAATGCCGATCGGCGTATTGGCGCCGACATTGCGCTCATAGGTTTCGCCGTAATTGCCGATATGGCGCAGCACCCGCACCATGAAATCGGCCGGCAGGCCCATGCCCTGGCCGACATTGCCCTCCACGCCCAGCAGCCGCTTGATGCCGGGATTCGGCGATTGCAGCATCTGCGTGACATTGGCGGAGGTGACGCCCATCTCCTCGGCCTCGATCATGCCGTAGAGCACCCAGCGGACGATATCGCCCCAGTTGTTGTCGCCATGCCGCACCACGGGACCCAGCGGTTCCTTGGAGATGGTCTCCGGCAGGATGATGTGGTCGTTCGGGGTCGGGAAGGCGGAACGGCGCGCGGCCAGGCCCGACTTGTCGTTGGTATAGGCGTCGCAGCCGCCGCCCAGATAGGTCTCCACCAGCACGTTGACGTTCTCATTCGTCACGGCGGTGAAGCGCATGTTGTTGGCGCGGAAATAGTCGGCGAGGTTCAGCTCCGTCGTCGTGCCGGTCAGCACGCAGATGGTCGCGCCATCGAGCTGCCGGGCGGAGGTGATGTTGGAGGCGCGCGGCACCACGAAGCCCTGGCCGTCGTAGAAATTCACGCCGGCGAATTCCAGGCCGAGCTGGCCGTCACGCACCGCGGTCCAGGTGGTGGTGCGCGACAGCATGTCGCTCTCGCCATTGGCGAGCGAGGTGAAGCGCACCGCGGAGGTCACCGACTGGTACTGCACCTTGCTGGGATCGTCGAAGATCGCGGCGGCCACGGCGCGGCACACATCGACATCCATGCCCGACCAGGTGCCATTCGCCGCCAGGGCGTAGAAGCCCGGGGTGGGCAGCCCGACCTGACAGTTCAGGCTGCCGCGCTGCCGCACCTGTTGCAGCGTCTGCTGGGCGGAGGCGGTCGCCACCACGCCAAACATCGTCGCCGCTGCCATGAGCAGCGAAACACCGAATTTCATTCCTTCATTCTCCCAGATACCGAACTGAAGCCCTGCAAGTGGCGTGCCATGGCCCTTGAATGGGCCTATGCGCGCAACTGGTCTCAGCCAGACGCCACCTGGGACGGAACGCTAGGTGGAACGGAATGGTGTTTCAAGCGGTATCGGGCAAGGGCGCCTAACGGAACACCAGCACCGGGATCCTGCAGCTTCGCAACAGGGCCGTGGTGGTGCTGCCGAGGATCATGTTGCGCAGGCGGCCATGGCCATAGGCGCCCATCACCAGCAGGTCGATGCCGGCACCCGCCACATGCCCGGCGATCGCCGTCTCCGGCTCGCCCCGCAGAACGGTCAAGGACGCCGTCCTGCCGGCATCGGCCAGTTGCTGGGCCGGCCTGGCCAGCAGCGCGCGCCCGGCCGCCTCATCCGCCGCCACCGTCACCAGCTCGCATTCCAGCCCGTCCAGGGCGGCGGTGCCGGCGGCATAGGCCACCGCCTTCTGGCCCGAAAGCCCGCCATCATAGGCGATGGCGCAGCGCGTCACCGGCCTGAAGGCTCGGGATGCCACCAGCACCGGCAGGGTGCTGGCGCGCAGCACCCGTTCGAGGTTGGCGCCGAGATGGCCCACGGCGAAGTTCGCCGCCTCCCCGCGCTTGCCGATCACCAGAAGATCGGCCTCCGCCTCGAACTCCACCACCGTGTCCACCAGCGCGCCGTGGCGCTGCACGGTGCTGACCTGCGCGACGCCGGCAGCCTTCAGCCGCGCCTCCGCGGCCTCCAGCAGCGCCCGCGCCCGGCGCAGCGAAACCTTGCCGCGCGCCGCATCCAGCTCCGCCAATTCGCGCAGCAATCCCTCCGAGGCATTCACGCCGAGCGCGCCGCTGCGGTCCACCGGCAGGTCGGCCGCGGCCCGGTCCAGCACATGCAGCACGCGGACAGCGGCGCCGCCCATGCGGGCGGAGGCCCAGGCGGCGTGGTCGAGGATGCTCTCGGCATAGATCGAGCCATCCGTGCAGGCGAGAATCCGCGCCATCTTTCCGTTCCCCCTCAATGCATCGCCGGTGCGTCGGATGCGCCCGGCTTGTCGTGTGTGGCGAGCTTGTCCACCAGCGTGGCGCTCGCTTCGTTCATGCCCAGCAGTTCCACCTCCGTGCCCTCGCGGCGGAACTTCAGCACCACGCGGTCCAGCGCGGCGATCGCCGTCAGGTCCCAGATATGGGCACCCGATACGTCGATGACCACGCGCTCGATGGCTTCCTTCAGGTCGAAGGCCTCCCCAAAGCTCTCGGCGGAGGCGAAGAAGATCTGGCCGGTGACGGTGTAGGTGCGCTGCCGGCCATCCGCGGAAAGCGCCGAGCGGATGCGGAAGATATTGGCCACCTTGCGGGCGAAGAAGATGCCGGACAGCAGCACGCCCACCAGCACGCCCTGCGCCAGGTCATGCGTGGCGACCGTGACGCCGACAGTCGCCAGCATGACGATGGACGAGCTCTTCGGATGCACGCGGAGGTCGGCCAGTGACCTCCACGAAAAAGTGCCGATGGAGACCATGATCATCACCGCGACCAGCGCCGGCATCGGAATCTGCCGCACCAGGTCAGCCAGCACGAGAATCAGGAACAGCAGGAACAACCCGGCCCAGAGCGTGGAAAGCCGCGCGCGGCCGCCGGATTTCACGTTGATGACGGACTGCCCGATCATCGCGCAGCCGGCCATGCCGCCAAAGAAGCCGGCGACGATATTGGCGAGGCCCTGGCCGTAGCTCTCGCGGATCTTGTCGGAAGGCGTGTCGGTCAGGTCATCGACGATCTGCGCCGTCATCAGCGATTCCAGCAGGCCGACCACGGCCAGCGTCGCCGAATAGGGCAGGATGATCCACAGCGTCTCCAGCGTCAGCGGCACATCCGGCAGCAGGAAGGCCGGGAACTCCGCCGGCAATTCGCCCATGTCACCCACCGTGCGCACATCCAGCCCGAACCAGATGGCCACGGCGGTGATGACGATGATGGCGACCAGCGGCGAAGGCACCGCTTTCGTCAGCAGCGGCAGCAGATAGATGATGGCCAGCGCCGCGGCGCAGAGCACATAGGTGATCCAGGTGACGCCGATCAGTTCCGGCAACTGCGCCATGAAGATCAGGATGGCCAGCGCATTGACGAAGCCGGTCATGACGGAACGCGAGACGTAGCGCATCAGCACGCCAAGCTTCAGCGCGCCTGCGATGATCTGAAGCACACCGCAGAGCAGCGTCGCCGCCAGCAGGTAGTTGAGGCCGTGCTCCTTCACCAGCGTGACCATCACCAGCGCCATGGCCCCGGTGGCCGCCGAGATCATCGCCGGCCGGCCACCCGCAAAGGCGATGACCACGGCGATGCAGAAGGAGGCATAGAGGCCGACCTTGGGATCGACGCCCGCGATGATCGAAAAGGCGATCGCCTCCGGAATCAGTGCCAGCGCGACGACGGTGCCGGCCAGGATATCGGCGCGGATATTCGAGAACCATTCGGCCTGGAGCCGGGCAAGGGACATGAATCAGGACTCCGGGGAAAAACCCCGCACAGGAGAAAAAGGACGCAGGGCACCAACCGCCATCAGGCGGGGCGCGGAAGGCACGTCACGCCCGCGATGCGGGCGTGGTGCGAAGCGTCAGGGGGGCGTGAAAGCCATGCAGGCCGTGTAGCAGCATGTTGCTGCGCCGCACAACCTTGCTCAGGTGATGACGGAAGGGGCATCCCGGCCGGTATGACGGGCAATCCCAGCAATCTCGCCCGCCGCCGCGATCACCGGCGCCAGCACGGCCTGCGTCTCCGCGTCGTGCCGCGCCACATCGGGCTCGAAGCGCTCGAGATAGACGCGCAGCGTGGCGCCCACCGTGCCCGTGCCGGACAGGCGGAACACGGCGCGGGCATCCTCGGCGAACAGGACGCGCACGCCCTGCTGCGCGGTGACGGAGCCATCCACCGGATCGGTGTAGGAAAAATCATCGCATGCCGCGACGGTCAGCCCGGCGAAGACCTTCCCCGGCAGCGTCGGCAGCATATCGCGCAGCGCCTGCATCAGCCCCTGCGCCGCCCCGGCATCGACCTCCTCATAGTCATGGCGGGTGTAGTAGTCGCGGCCGAAGCGCGCCCAATGGTCGCGCAGGATGGCATCCGCGCGCTGGCCCGTGCTGGCCAGGATGTTCAGCCAGACCAGAACGGCCCAGAGCCCGTCCTTCTCCCGCACATGGTCGGACCCGGTGCCGGCGCTTTCCTCTCCGCACAGGGTGATGCGGCCGGAATCGAGCAGGTTGCCGAAGAACTTCCAGCCGGTCGGCGTCTCATAGCAGGGGATGCCCAGCGCCTTGGCCACGCGGTCCACCGCCCGGCTTGTGGGCATGGAACGTGCGACGCCGGCCAGGCCCCGCGCATAGCCCGGCGCCAGATGCGCCTGCGCCGCCAGCACGGCCAGGCTGTCGCTCGGCGTCACGAACAGGCCGGGGGCCACGATCATGTTGCGGTCGCCATCCCCGTCGGAGGCCGCGCCGAAATCCGGCGCCTCGGCGCCGAGCATTTCCGCCATCAGCTCGGCGGCGTGGACGGGGTTGGGGTCCGGATGGTGGCCGCCGAAATCCGGCAGCGGCTCGGCATTCACCACCGTGCCCGGCGCGGCGCCCAGCGCGCCTTCCAGGATCGCCTTGGCATAGGGGCCGGTCACCGCGCTCATCGCGTCGAAGCGCATCCGGAAGCCGCCGCGGAACATCGCGGCGATGGCGTCGAAATCGACCAGCTTGCGCATCAGCACGGCGTAATCCGCGACAGGGTCCACCACCGCCACGGTGCAGTCACCCAGCGTCACCTCCCCCACCACGTCCAGGTCGAGGTCCGGCACATCGAGGATGGCGTATTCAACCAGCATGCTGGCGCGGCGATGCATGGCGCCCGTGATGTCCTCCGGCGCCGGGCCGCCATTGGCGGCGTTGAACTTGATGCCGAAGTCCCCATCCGGCCCGCCCGGATTGTGACTGGCCGAGAGGATGATGCCGCCGACGGCGCCCGAGATGCGGATCAGGTTGGAGGCCGCCGGCGTTGAGAGCAGCCCGCCCTGCCCCACCAGAATCCGCGAAAAGCCATTGGCCGCGGCCATCTTCAGCGTGGTCTGCACCACCTGCCGGTTCAGGAAGCGACCGTCACCACCCAGCACCAGCGTCGCGCCCTGCCGCGCCGCGCCGATGGTGTCGAAGATCGCCTGGACGAAATTCTCCACATAATGCGGCTGCTGGAACACCGTGACCTTCTTCCGCAGGCCGGAGGTGCCGGGCTTCTGGTCGGCAAACGGCGTGGTCGCGATGCGGCGCAGGCTCATGCGAAGTCTCTCCCATTTGGCGGCACCATCGCCCCGCGCCTTCACACTCGGCAAGGCCCCGGCTGATTACGCTTCGACGAGCCCCCGGTTGCGCAGCAGCGCCGCGACGCTGGGCGGGCGGCCACGGAAGGCCACATACAGCGCCATCGGATCGCGGGTATCGCCGGCCTGGTAGATGGCCTTCAGCTTCGCCGACAATTCGGGATGGAAGGGGTCGCCCGCCTCCTCGAAGGCCTCGAAGGCGTCGGCGTCCAGCACCTCGGCCCACATATAGGCGTAGTAGCCGGCCGCGTAGCCGCCGCCGGCGAACAGATGCTGGAAATGCGCCGGGCGGTGGCGCAGGCCGATCGCCTCCGGCATCCCGATCCCCGCCAGGAATTCGGCCTCGAAGGCCACCAGATCGAGGCTTTCGGGGTCTTCATGGGTGTGCAGCGCCAGGTCGATCAGGGCGGAGGACACGAACTCCACCGTGGCAAAGCCCTGGCCGTCCTGCCGCGCCGCCAGCAGATTGCGCAGCAGCGCCTCCGGCAGCGGGGCGCCGGTTTCGTGGTGGCGCGCATGTTCGCGCAGGATCTCGGGCACTTCCAACCAATGCTCCAGCACCTGGCTCGGGAACTCCACGAAATCCGCCAGCACGGCGGTGCCGGATTGCGACGGATGATGCGCGACCGAGAGCAGCCCGTGCAGCGCATGGCCGAATTCGTGGAACAGCGTCCGCGCCTCGTCGAAGGACAGCAGGGCCGGCGCGGATTTGGCGATGTTGTTGTTGTTCACCACGATGGGTGTCACCGCCCCATCCAGCCCCTGCCCAACCCGGAAGCTGCTCATCCAGGCACCGGACCGCTTGCCCGCCCGGGCAAAGCTGTCCAGCAGGAAGACGCCGCGATGCGCACCCTCCGCATCCTGCATGTCGAAGGCGCGGACATCCGGGTGGTAGACGGGAATGTCCGGGCGCTCGACGAAGCTGACGCCGAACAGGCGGCGCGCGGTGTCGAAAACCGCGTTCAGCATGCCGTCCAGCGGGAAATAGGGCTTGGTCAGGCTCTCATCGATGGCGTGACGGGCGCGGCGGGCGCGTTCGGCATAATGGCGCCAGTCCCAGGCCTGGATCGGATGGCCGGCCAGCGCCTCCAGCTCCGCCCGCTCCACCTCCGCCCGGCGGCGGGCGGGCGCCCAGACCTGGTTGAGCAGTTCGGCCGCCGCCGCGGGTTCCCGCGCCATGTTGTCGGCCAGGCGCCAGGCGGCGAAATCCGCATGGCCGAGCAAACGCGCGCGTTCCCGACGCAGGGCCAGGATTTCGCGAATCAGCGAAAAATTGTCCCGCGCGCCGGTGCCGCGCGCCACCCAGGCGCGCCAGGCCACCTCCCGCAGGTCGCGGCGGGTGGAAAAGGTCAGGAAGGGCTCGATGGAGGAGCGGGACAGGGTGATGACATAGCCCTGCGCCACGCCGCGTTCCCGCGCGGCCTCCCGCGCCGCCTCGCAGGCGAAGTCGGGCAGGCCGTCGAGCTCCGCCTCCGTCAGCACCATCTGCCAGTCATTCTCGTCGGCCAGCACGTTCTGGCCGAACTGGGTGTGCAGCACGGCGAGCCGGGTGGAGATCGCGGCCATGCGGTCGCGCCCGGCCTGGTCCAGCGCCGCGCCGCCGCGCACCAGCCCGGCATGGAGGCGTTCCAGCAGCCGGTCCCGCGCCGGGTCCAGCCCCAGCGTGGCGCGCTGACCCGCCAGGGTGGAGACCCGCGCGAACAGGCCGGGGTCGAGCGTCACGGCGGCGCGGTGCCGCGCGAGCTTCGGCGCATAGTCCCGCTCCACCGCCTGCAGGGCCTCGGTCGCCTGGCTGGAGACGAGGTTGAAGAAGACGCTGCGCACCCGGTCCAGGGTCCGGCCGCTGCGCTCCAGCGCCTCCACCGTATTGGCGAAGGTTGGGGGTTCGGGGTCGGCGGCTATGGCGGCGATCTCCGCCACCTGCTCGGCCATGCCCTGGTCGAAGGCCGGGCCGTAATGTTCGGGCCGGATGAGGTCGAAGGGCGGCACGCCGAAGGGCGTGGTCCAGGGGCTCAGCAGGGGATTGGTGTCCATGGCGCCCAATGTAGGGTGCCCGGCCCGTTCAGGTCACGGGTCCCATCTCCTCCGGTCCATTCGGATCGCCCGGCGCCGTTTCCCAGGCGAGGCCGACGAGCACCACGCTGCGCTTGCCGCCCCGCTCCGCCCGCACCACCAGCGCCCCCTGCTCCTCCATATAGGTCAAAAGCCGCCGCGCCCGGCCGATGGAGCGGCTGCCATAGGCGCGCGCCAGGGTGGCGTCGGAGGGGCAGGGCTGGCGTTCCAAAGCGGCGCGGGCCAGCAGCAGGAAGACGCCCTGCACGTCGTCGGGCAGGGACTCGGCGCGGCTGACGGCCTGCGCCCATTCGCTGCCCTCCGCCACCTCCGCCGCGATGCCGGCACGGGCCGTGGTCAGCAGGCGGCGGAAGGCCGGGATGTCGATGGCCGGGCCGCCGACCTCCTCGATCCGGCAGCGCACCAGAAAGTCCTGGTACAGCACGCTGGCCGGGCGGAAGGGCGCGTCCGGCTCCATCAGCACCTTGGCCAGCACGGCGCGCAGCCTGCGGCGGTGTTCCGCCTGCTCCGCCGGGCTGGCCGGCGCCACCGGCTCGGCGGCCTGCGCGGCGGGGCGGGCCTGGGCGAGCTGGGCCAGGATGTCCGGTGCCGGCGCGCGCGGGGCGCGGCGGGGCAGGCGCAGCGCCTCCGGCTCCGGCGCCGCCAGGATCAGCTCCCGCGCCTCCGCCGCGCTGGCCTGGGAGGGGGGCGGCACCAGCTTCGGCCCGGCGCTGCGCGACCCGGTCTCCACCAGCCCCACCCGCACCCGCAGGGGACGGCGGGAGATGGAGGGGCCGAGCGCCATGAACTGCCCCCGCTCCAGGTCCCGGAACATCTCCGCCTGGCGCCGCTCCATGCCCAGAAGGTCGGCGGCGCGGGCCATGTCGATGTCGAGGAAGGTGCGGCCCATCATGAAGTTGGAGGCCTCGGCGGCGACGTTCTTGGCCAGCTTGGCCAGCCGCTGCGTGGCGATCACCCCGGCCAGGCCACGCTTCCGGCCCCGGCACATCAGGTTGGTCATGGCGCCCAGCGCCGCCCGCCGCGCCTCGTCGGAGGTTTCGCTGGCCGCGGCGGGGGCGAAAAGCTGTGCCTCGTCCACCACCACCATCACCGGGTTCCAGGCATCCCGGTCCACGTCGAACAGCCCGCCCAGGAAGGCGGCGGCGAGCCGCAACTGCGCCTCCACCTCCACATGCTCCAGGTTCAGCACGACGGAGACGCGGTGCCGCCGCACCCGCTCCGCCACCACCTGAAGCGCCGCCTCGGTATGGTCCGCCGCATCCACCACCAGATGGCCGAAGCGGTCGGCCAGCGAGGTGAAGTCGCCTTCCGGGTCCACCACCACCTGCTGCACCCAGGGGGCGGATTGTTCCAGCAGCCGGCGCAGCAGATGCGACTTGCCCGACCCGGAATTACCCTGCACCAGCAGGCGGGTGGAGAGCAGCTCCTCAAGGTCGAATTCGGCCGGGTTGCCGGACGCGGTCAGGCCGATCTCGATGGCGATGGTCATCCAGGACTCCAGAAGGGCGCCCGGCCTCGCCTGGGCCGGGGGCGCGGCGGAGACCCAATACCAATGGCCCGAAACGTTGACACGTTTCAGGCCCCTCAGTCGGTCGTGCCGGAGGCACGCCAAAGGCGTGACGGGCGGAAACCTCCGGTTTCCTTGGCTTCGCCGCATAAGCGGCGGGCCGCATTCGCGGCCTCGGACCAGTCAAGCGACCGGTCCGCTGATATAGCGCCAACCCGGCCCGGACGAAAGCGGCGCCCATCCGCCAGGTGGCAACCCCTTGTCCCGGCGGGATTCCCCCGCGCCACCCTTCAAGCCGCCGAGTCGCCGCTTCAGCGCCAGACGGAAAGGGCCTGAAGCAGGACGGCGCGCGCCGCCTCGGGGTGGCGCAGCCGCGCCACCAGCTCATGCGGCCCTTCCGCCGCCGCCGCCAGCCGGCCCTCCTCGCCCAGCGTCAGGGTCACCTCGCGGGTTTCGAACAGCAGGGGATGGGTCAGCCGCAGCGCCGGCAGCAGCGCCAGGGGCGTCACCCGGGGCCGCCGGAGGCCCAGGCCACTCACCAGCAGGCGGGGCCACAGCGCCCGGCGCAGCGTCGTCGGCAGCGGCGCCAGGTCGCGGAGGCCCAGATGCAGGCCGAGTCCGCTGGCCGGCAGTACCGTCACCCGCGCCTCCGCCGCTTCCAGCACCAGCCGGGCGGCGGCGGGATCGGCCGCGAAATTGGCCGCGCGCCCCCCGCGCCCGCCAGGCGGGGCCACGCCCGGCCCGCCGCCGAGGCACAGGATGCCGGCGCAGCGGCCGAGGAACTCCGGGTCCATCCGCGCTACGGCGGAGGTCCGGGGATGGATGCAACGACCCCGAAAAAAATCCGTGCCAGGGCCGCGCCGGCGCCCCACGCCAGAAATCCGCCGCGCGTTAACCAAGCCCTTACCGCCCTCCCGGCAAAACCTGCCCAGTCGGCATGGGCCGGCTCGGGGATGGCAGGATGCGATCAGCGGGGGTCGGCGCCGAAGGCGCCAGGTTGGGGGACGTGGCATGGGTGGCCTGATCGCCCAGCTTCGTGGCCTGGGCATGCTGCGCCTGGCGGCGCTGGCCGGCATCGGCCTGGCCGTGCTCGGCCTGGTGACCGTGCTGGCGATGCGCGCCTCCGAACCGCCGATGGCCCTGCTGTATGGCGACCTCGACCCGCGCGATGCCGGGCAGATGGTCGCGGCCCTGGAACGCGCCCGCATCCCGCACCGGCTCGCCGCCGGCGGCGCCCAGCTCCTGGTCCCGGAATCGGAAGTGCCGCGCATCCGCCTGATGCTGGCGCGGGAGGGCATGCCCTCCGGCGGTTCCATCGGCTACGAGATCTTCGATCGTGGCGAAAGCCTGACCACCACGCCCTTCCAGCAGGATGTGAACCGGCTGCGCGCCCTGGAGGGCGAGCTCTCCCGCAGCATCCGCGCTTTGGCCGGCGTGCGCACCGCCCGCGTGCACCTGGTGCTGCAACGCCGCGAGCCCTTCTCCCGCGAAAGGGGCGAGGCACAGGCCAGCGTGGTGCTGACCATGCAGGGCGCGCAGCGGCTGGACCGCGAAGGCGTGCAGGCGGTGCTGCACCTGGTCGCCGCCGCCGTGCCCGGGCTGCGGCCGCAGCAGGTCTCCATCGTCGACAGCCGCGGCGAATTGCTGGCGCGCGGCGGCCAGGCCCTGACCGGCCCCGCCGCCGCCCAGACCGGGGAGGAGATGCGCCGCACGCAGGAGCTGCGCCTGGCCCGCGCCGTGGAAGACCTGCTGGAGCGCACGCTGGGCGCCGGCCGGGTGCGCGCCGAGGCCTCGGTGGAGATGGATTTCGACCGGGTGCAGACCACCGAGGAACGCTTCGACCCGGAAAACCAGGTGCCGCGCTCCACCCAGTCCAGCACCGAGAGCAACCGCAGCGGGGAGGCCGGCAACGTCACCGTCGCCAACCAGCTTCCGGGCGCCGAGGCGCAGAATGGCGGCAACCGCAGCGAACAGCAGCGGCAGGAGGAGACGACGAATTTCGAGATCGGCCGCACCACCCGCAACACGGTGCGCGAACAGCCCTCGCTGCGCCGCGTCTCGCTGGCCGTGCTGGTCGATGGCGTCTGGGAACCGCAGCCGGATGGCGCCCCGCCGCGCTTCCGCGAACGCAATGCGGATGAGATCGGCCGCATCATGGCGCTGGCCCGCTCCGCCATCGGCTTCAACGAGCAGCGCGGCGACAAGGTGGAGGTGGTGAGCCTGCGCTTCGCCGAGCCGCCGATCGCCGAGGCGACGAGCGAGGGCTTCTCCATCCTCGGCCAGGCCCTGCCGCCGGCGATGCTCGGGCGACTGCTGGAATCCGGCATCCTCGCCTTGGTCGCGCTGGCCGCCATCCTGCTGATCGGCAAGCCGGTGGCCAACCGCCTGGTGCTGGCCATGACCCCGCAGCCGGTGCTGGTGGGCGTCGGGCCGGATGGCAATACCGTGACCTTCGCCACCGCCGCCGAGGCCGCGATGGCCCAGGCCAATGGCACCATCACAGGCGCCGCCCAGGTGGCCGGCCCGGATGGTACGCCCTTGCTGGCGCAGGAGGGTGGCGAGGGCGGCGCGGTGGATGAGCAGATGGTGAAGCTGTCCAAGGTGGAAGGCGAGATGCGCGCCTCCGCCCTCGCAGCGCTGGTCGAGCTGGTCGAGAAGAACCCTGATGCCGCGGTCACGGTGGTACGCCGCTGGCTCGCTCCCCCGGAGGATTTGTGATGGCGACGCTGACCGGACCGCAGAAGGCCGCCACGCTGATGCTCGCGCTGGGGGAGGAACATGCCTCCAAGATCTTCACGCGGCTGCATGAGGATGAAATCCGCGACCTGTCGCTGGCCATGGCCGCGCTGGGTTCCGTCGGCGCCGCGACGGTGGAGGAGGTGCTGCGCGAATTCGCCGCCCAGCTCGGCCAGGCGGGGCATCTGATCGGCAGCTATGAAAGCACCGAGCGCCTGCTGCTGAAGACGCTGCCGAAGGAACGCGTCGCCCAGATCATGGAGGAAATCCGCGGCCCGGCGGGCCGCACCATGTGGGACAAGCTGGGCAATGTGAACGAGGCGGTGCTGGCGAACTACCTGAAGAACGAATACCCGCAGACCGTCTCCGTCGTGCTGTCCAAGGTCCGCCCCGACCATGCCGCCCGCGTGCTGTCGCTGCTGCCGGAAGGCTTCGCCATGGAAGTGGTGATGCGCATGCTGCGGATGGAGACGGTGCAGAAGGAGGCGCTGGAAGGCGTCGAGCGCACGCTGCGCATGGAGTTCATGTCGAACCTCGCCCGTGGCTCGCGCCGCGATGCGCATGAAGTCATGGCGGAGATCTTCAACAACCTCGACCGTGCCGCCGAGGGCCGCATCCTGGCCGCGCTGGAGGAGCGCTCACGCGACAGCGCGGAGAAGATCCGCGCGCTGATGTTCACCTTCGACGACCTCCAGCGCCTCGACGGCCAGGGCATCCAGGCGCTGCTGCGCGCCGTGCCGAAGGACAAGCTGACCCTGGCGCTGAAGGGCGCGTCGGAGACGCTGCGCGACATGTTCTTCCGCAACCTGTCCGAACGCGCCTCCAAGCTGCTGAAGGACGACCTGGCCGGCATGGGCCCGGTGAAGCTGCGCGAGGTGGACGAGGCGCAGGCGCAGATCGTCGGCATCGCCAAGGACCTCGCGGCCCAGGGCCAGATCCAGATCGCCGATGGGCGCGACGATGAGATGCTGGCATGAGGCTCGCCCTGCGCCTGCCCGACCTCAACGCGCCGCCACCGCCGGCCGCGCCGCCGCCGCCCGACCCGGCGGTGCTGGCCGCCGCCGCCCGGGCGGAGGGCCTGGCGGAAGGGCGCGGCATCGGCCATGCGGTCGGGCTGAAGGAAGGCCGCGCCGAACAGGCGAAGGCGCAGGAGGCGGCGATCCAGCGCGCGGTGGATCGCTGCGCCGCGCTGCTGGCCGAAGCCCCGGAAGCCGGGCGCCGGGTGGCGGAGGAATCGGCCCAGGCCCTGGCGGAGATGTTGATGCAGGCGATGGATCTCGCTCTGCCCGGCGCGCTGGAACGGCTGGGACCGGATATCGTGGCGCGGCTGGTGGTGCCCATGCTGCCCGCCATCGCCGACCGGCCGGAGGCCTTGCTGCATGTCGCGCCCGATCTCGTGACGCCCATCGCCGCCCGGCTGCCGCCCCGCGCGCCGGAGGTGGTGGCCGACCCGGCGCTGGCCCCCGGCGATGCGCGGCTGTCCTGGCGCGACGGGGCGCTGGTGATGTCGCTCGAAGCCCGCCGTGCCGCGATCGCGGAGGTGCTGGCGATCGCCGGGCTGACGCCCGTGAAACAGTCCATGACAATTGAGGAACCCACGCCATGACGGCACAGGATGGTTTCGAGGCCGTGCCCGCGCAGGATGCGCAGCATGGTACCGGCAATACCGGCGGGCCGCGCGACCTGGATGCGGTCTATGACATTCCGGTGCAGGTCAGCGCGGTGCTCGGCCGCGCCACCATGCAGGTCTCCCAGTTGCTGAAGCTCGGCCGAGGCGCGGTGGTGGAGCTGGACCGCAAGCTCGGCGAGGCGGTGGACATCTACGTCAACAACCGCCTGGTCGCGCGTGGCGAGGTGGTGATGGTGGATGACAACCGCCTCGGCGTGACGATGACGGAAATCGTCAAATCCGACCGGGGCGGCTGAGGCCATGGCCCGGCTGCTCATCATCGGTTCGCTGGAGGGGGAGCTGGGCGCGGCGGCGCGCGTTGCCATCGCGCGCGGCGCCAAGCTCGGCCATGCGGAAGGTGTCGCCGCCGGCCTGACCCGGCTGCGCGGGGAAGGCGCCGACCTCGCGCTGGTCGATCTGCGGCATGACGTGGTCTGGCTGGTGCAGGCGCTGGCCGCCGAGCGCATCGCCTGCCCCGTGGTCGCCTGCGGACGCGCCGAGGATGCCGATGCGGCGGTGCGTGCCATCGAGGGCGGCGCGCGGGATTTTCTTCCCCTGCCGCCGGATGCGGACCTCATCATCGCCATGTTGGAGGCTGCCGGCGCGGCGCCGCAGGCCAGCGACGGGCCGGTGGCGCGCGACCCCTCCATGGCGACACTGATGGCCCGCGCCGCGCAGCTCGCGCGCGCCGAGGCTTCCGTCCTGCTGACCGGCGAGAGCGGCACGGGCAAGGAGGTGATGGCGCGGCATCTGCACGCCATCTCCAAGCGCGCCCGCGGCCCCTTCGTCGCGCTGAACTGCGCCGCGCTGCCGGAAACGCTGCTGGAATCGGAGCTCTTCGGGCACGAGAAGGGCGCCTTCAGCGGCGCCGTTGCGGCGCGCAAGGGCAAGTTCGAACAGGCCGAGGGCGGCACGCTGCTGCTGGACGAGATCGGCGAGATGGACCCCCGCCTCCAGGCCAAGATTCTGCGAGTCATCCAGGAGCGGGAGGTGGACCGGCTGGGGGGCGGGGCGCCGATCAAGGTGGATGTGCGGATCATCGCCGCGACGCATCGTGACCTGGCCGCCGAGGTTGTCGCCGGACGGTTCCGGGAGGACCTGTATTTCCGACTGAACGTGGTGGCGCTGCGCATCCCGCCGCTGCGCGAGCGCACCGCCGACATCCTGCCGCTGGCCGAGCATTTCTGCATCCGCTACGCCCAGGTGAACGGCCTGCCGGAACGGCCGCTGTCGCCGCTGGCCCGCCACCGCCTGCTGGCGCATCCCTGGCCCGGCAATGTGCGGGAGCTGGAGAACGCCATCCACCGCGCCGTGCTGCTGGCCGAGGGCCATGAGATCGGGCCGGAGGCGATCGAGCTTTCCCGCCCCGCCGCCCCGCCGGCGGCCCCGGCCCTGCCGGCGCCTTCCGCACCGGCGGCATCCCCGGCGGAGCCGGCCGGTCAGGTCGCCGCGCTGGTCGGCCGCAAGGTGGAGGAGGTGGAGCGGGAGCTGATCCTGGAGACCCTCACCCACTGCCTCGGCAACCGCACCCGCGCGGCGGAGATCCTCGGCATCTCCATCCGCACGCTGCGCAACAAGCTGGGCGAATACCGCACCGCCGGCATCGCCGTGCCGCCCGCGCCCGGCCAGCCACCCTTCCAGATCGCGGTCTGATCCATCATGGGCGGGATCGTGATTCCGGCGTGGCTGATCCGCGCCCGGCCGGGCGGCGACGTGGCGCTTGGCCTCGGCGTGGTGCTGCTGGTGGCGGTGCTGGTGGTGCCGCTGCCAGGCTGGATGCTCGATATCGGGCTGGCGCTGTCCATCACCGCCTCCGTGCTGGTGCTGATGGTGTCCCTGTTCATGACCCGGCCGCTGGACTTCACCAGCTTCCCGACCGTGCTGCTGCTGACGACGCTGCTGCGCCTGGCGCTGAACGTCGCCACCACGCGCGCCATCCTGACCGATGGGCATCAGGGGCCGAACGCCGCCGGCAGCGTCATCTCCGCCTTCGGCAGCTTCCTGATGGGTGGCGACGTTCTCGTCGGCCTCATCGTCTTCGCCATCCTGCTGCTGGTGAACTTCGTCGTCGTCTCCAAGGGCTCGGGCCGTATCGCCGAGGTCGCGGCGCGGTTCAGCCTGGATGCGATGCCGGGCAAGCAGATGGCGATCGATGCCGACCTTTCCGCCGGGCTGCTGACCGAGGACCAGGCGCGCCTGCGCCGGCGGGAGCTGGAGGAGGAGAGCGGCTTCTACGGCGCCATGGACGGTGCCGCGAAATTCGTCCGTGGCGATGCCATCGCCGGCCTTGTCACCACGCTCATCAACCTGCTGGCCGGCATCGCCATCGGCACCGTCCGCCAGGGCCTGCCCTTCGGCGAGGCGGTGTCCACCTATTCCATGCTGACAGTGGGTGATGGGCTGGTCGGGCAGATTCCGGCGCTGCTGGTCTCGCTTGCCGCCGGTATCGTCGTCACCAAGGGCGGCGTGCAGGGCCGTGCCGACCAGGCACTGGTGCTGCAATTGGGCGGTTCCAAGCCGCTGGCGCTCGCCTCCGGCGCCGCCGTGGTGATGGGGATGCTGCCGGGGATGCCGCTGATCCCCTTCCTGGCCATCGCCGGGGCCGCCGCCTGGGGCGCGCGGATGCAGCACCAGGTGATCCAGGCCCAGCGCGCCGTGGACGAGGCGCCGCCACCGCCGCCCGGCGAACCGCCGCTGAGCGATTCGCTGAAGATGGACCTGCTGCGGCTGGAACTCGGCTATGGCCTGCTGAGCCTCGCCGCCGGCGACGCGCCGCGGCTGTCGGAGCAGATCAAGACGCTGCGCAAGACCACGGCGCAGGAGCTGGGCTTCGTGCTGCCCAGCGTCCGCATCCAGGACAATCTGCAACTGCCGCCCGACACCTATGTGATCCGGGTGAAGGAGATCGAGGCCGGCCGCGGCGTGCTGAAGCCGCCCTTGCATCTCGCCATCGACCCCTCCGGCAACCCGCCGGCCATTCCCGGGGAGCGGGTGCAGGAGCCCACCTTCGGCCTTCCCGCCGCCTGGATCGAGGAATACCGGCGGGAGGAAGCGCTGGCGCTGGGCTGCACCGTGGTGGATGCCGCCGGCGTGCTGGCGACACACCTCACCGAGGTGACTCGGGAAAACATGCCGGAGATGCTGTCCTTCGCGGAAACCCAGAAACTGCTGGACGAGATGGCGCCGGAGCATAAGCGCCTGGTCTCCGACCTGGTGCCGGCGCAGGCCAGCATCGGCACGGTGCAGCGGCTGCTGCAATCGCTGCTGGCGGAGCGGGTTTCCATCCGCGACCTGCCGACCATCCTGGAAGGGATGCAGGAAGCGGCGGCGGCCGGGGCGCGCTCGCTGGGGCCGATCCTGGCCACGGTGCGGATGCGCCTGGCGCGGCAGATCAGCGACGCGGCGCGCGGCCCCAATGGCTATGTGCCGATCATCGCCTTGTCCGGCGAATGGGAACAGGCCTTCGCCGAATCGCTGGTCGGACCCGGGGAGGAAAAGCAGCTCGCCATGGCGCCGTCGAAGCTCTCCGCCTTCATGGGGGCGCTGCGCAACGCCTTCGATGCGGCGAGCGGGGCGGGTGAGCCGGCGGTGCTGGTCTGCTCCGGCTCCATCCGCGCCCATGTCCGCGCCGTGGTGGAACGCTTCCGCCCGGCCACCAGCGTGCTGGCGCATACCGAGATCCATGCCCGCGCCCGCATCCGCACGGTGGGGAGCGTCGCATGAAACTGCGCGTCATCCGTGCCGCGCGCATGTCCGACGCCATGGCGCAGCTTCGCGCAGAGCTGGGCGAGGATGCGGTGCTGCTCTCCACCCGCCGCGTCGCCGGCGGGGTGGAGGTGACGGCGGCCCAGGAACAGGACGATGAGCCGCTGATGATCGCGCCGGATTCGGCGCGCAACCACCGGCCCATCCCGCCCGACCTCGCCCGCCACAACGTGCCGGCGGCGCTGGCGCAGAAGCTGGCGCAGGGCAGGCTGGCCACGGCGCTCGGCACGGTGCTGGGCTTCGGCAAGCTGCCGCTCGGCCCGGCGCCGATGCTGCTCTGCGGCCCGCCCGGCGCGGGCAAGACCCTGACCACGGCGAAGCTCGCCACGCGGCTGGTGATGGCCGGCGCCAAGCCGCTGCTGATCACCGCCGATGGCAAGAAGGCCGGCGCGGCCGAACAGCTCGCCGCCTTCGCCCGGGTGCTGGACCTGCCCTTGGCCATCGCCAGCGGCCCGGCGGCGCTGGCCAAGGCGCTGGCGCGGCGGGCGGAGGGTCAGCCGGTGCTGGTCGACCTGCCCGGCTGCGACCCCTTCAACCCGGTCGGCGCGCGGGGCCTTGCCGCGCTGCTGGACGTGGCGAAGGGCGCGCCGGTGCTGGTGCTGCCGGCGGGGCTCGACGCCGATGAATCGGCCGAGACGGCCAGCGCCTTCCGGCTGCTCGGCTGCCGCTGGCTGCTGCCGACCCGGCTGGATGCCGCGCGGCGGCTGGGCGGCGTGCTGGCGGCGGCGGCCACCGGCCTGAAGCTGACCGAGGCCGGCACCGGCCAGGATGCCGTGGCCGGCCTCGAACCCCTGTCACCGGAATGGCTGGCGAAGCGCCTGGCGGCGCCAGCCCTGCGGGAGGATCTCGCCTCGTGAGTGGACGCATCATCGCCATCGCCTCCGGCAAGGGGGGCGTCGGCAAGACCTGGCTGTCCATCACGCTGGCCCAGGCCCTCGCCCAGCAGGGGCGGCGCGTGGTGCTGATGGATGCCGATCTTGGCCTCGCCAATGCCGATGTGCAGCTCGGCCTGAACCCGGCGCGGGACCTGGCATCGGTGCTGGCCGGCGCGGCACCGGAGGATGCGGCGATGCCGGTGCCTGCCGGCTTTCACCTGTTGCCCGGACGGTCGGGCAGCGGCGCGCTCGCCGGCCTGTCCGGCGCGGCGCTGGAGGAGGCGCTGGCCCTGCCGCGCCGGCTGGCCGCGCGCTTCCAGGATGTGGTGCTGGACCTGGGCGCCGGGGTCGATGCGGCGCAGCGGCGCATGGCGGCGCTGGCCGACCTGCTGCTGGTGGTGGCGACGGAGGAGCCGACCAGCCTGACCGACGCCTATGCCGTGCTGAAGCTGCATGCCCAGGATCAGGACCAGGATGGAACCGCGCGGCCGGCGCGGCTGGTGGTGAACCTGGCCAGCAGCCCCGCCGCCGGCCAGCGCACCCATGCGACGCTGGAAGCCGCCACCCGGCGCTTCCTCCAGCGCGGCCTGCCGCTCGCCGGCGTGGTGCGGCGGGATGCCAAGGTGCCGGATTCGATCCGCCACCAGACCCCGCTGCTGACCCGCCATCCGGGCAGCCCGGCGGCCACGGATGTGCGGGCGCTGGCGCGGGGGCTGGGTTAGCCCCGGCCCAGCACCAGCAGCACGCCGGCCACCGGCACGCCCTTTTCCTGCCGCAGCGCCGTATCCTCCCGCGCCAGGGGCGAGAGGCCCGCTGCGGCGGCAAGTGCCAAGACATGGGTGGGGTCGTGGCGGTAGCGCAGCCCCTCCCCCAGCGCGAAGGCGTCGCCCTTCCCGG
This sequence comes from Falsiroseomonas oleicola, assembly GCF_019029495.1. Taxonomy (GTDB): domain Bacteria; phylum Pseudomonadota; class Alphaproteobacteria; order Acetobacterales; family Acetobacteraceae; genus Falsiroseomonas; species Falsiroseomonas oleicola. The sequence goes on along the minus strand of NZ_JAERQM010000002.1, from coordinate 237,043 downwards.
CTTCCAGGCTGAAGGCGGCAACGCCGCCCGGCGCCAGCGCCCCGGCGATTCCAGCCAGGGCCGGGCCCAGGTCGCCCAGGTAGTTCAGCACATCCACCGCCGCCACCAGGTCGAAGCCGGCCGGGCGGGTTGTCAGGAAATCGACCAGCTCGGCCTCGTGCAGCGCGTCGTACAGCCCGCGCCGCCGCGCCTCCGCCAGCATGCGGGGCGAAAGGTCCAGCCCCTCCATCCGCCGCGCCCAGGGTTTCAGCGCGAGGCCGGACAGGCCGGTGCCGCAGCCGAGGTCGAGCACCCGGCGCGTGCCATCCGCCGCGACGCCCGCCTGCGCCAGCAGCGCCGCCAGCAGCGCAGGGGTGCGGTAGCCGAGGCGGCCTTCCAGATCGGCGTCGAAACGCGGGGCATATTGGTCGAACAGGTCGCGCACATAGCTGGCCGGGGCGCGATCCGGCGGCGCCTCCGCCCCCAGCGCCGCCAGCAGGAAACGGGCCTGCTCGGCCAGGGCCGGGGCCAGGCCCGGCACGGCCAAAGCGCGTCGCGCGGCGGCGGTGGCGCCTTCCTGTCCCGCTTCCCGCAGGGCATGGGCCAGGGCGATCCAGGGCTCGGCGGCCTGGGGGGTGATCTCCACCGCCCGGCGCAGCGGGGCCACCGCCTCCCCGGCCCGGCCCATGGCACACAGCGCCTGGCCGAGGTTGCGCAGCGCGGTCGCATCCCCCGGCCGCCGGGCCAGCGCCGCGCCCAGCGCGGCCACTGCCGCCTCCAGCAGGCCGGCCTCCGCCAGGGTGGCGCCGCGGCTGGCCAGGAAGACGGCGCTGTCCGGCTGGGTCGCCAGCGCCTGGGCGGAGAGTTCCAGCGCCGCCGCCAGGTCCCCGCGCTGCCGCGCCGCGACGGAAAGCAGGTTCAGCGCATTGCCATCCCCCGGCCGCAGCTTCAGCACGCGGCGGTACAGTCGCTCCGCCAGCGCCAGGTCGCCGCGCGCGTGGCGGGCCGCGCCGTCGCGCAGCAAATCGTCAGCGGATGCTTGCGCCACGCCGTTCCCTTCCGCGATGCTTGCGCCGCATGACCTCTCCCCCATCCGTCAGCCCCGGCCGCGACATCAGGGTGGATTTCCTGCGCGGCCTGGCGCTGTGGTTCATCTTCATCACCCATACGCCCGGCAATCTGCTGGCGCACGCCACGCTGCGCAATGTCGCCTTCTGCGATGCGACGGAGGTCTTCGTGCTGCTGGCCGGATACGCGGCGGGCATCGCCTATGGCCGCATGCTGGAACGCGATGGCTGGCTGACGGCCGGGGCGCGGATCGCGGGGCGGATGGGCACGCTGTATGTGGCGCATATCTTCCTGTTCGTGGTCTTCGCCGCCCAGGTCGGGTTTTCCGCTGCCGCGCTGAACCAGGCCGCCTATCTGGACGAGCTGCATCTCGACCCCTTCGGCAACGAGCCCTATCGCGCGCTGCTGGAGGCGCTGCTGCTGCGCTACCAGCCGCATTTCCTGGACATCCTGCCGCTGTACATCGTGGTGATGGGGCTGTTCGCCCTGGCGCTGCCGCTGATCCGCCGGCCCGGCTGGCTGCTGGGCCTGTCCATCGCCATGTATGCGGCGACCCGGCTGAGCGGCTTCACCCTGCCGTCCTGGACCGGGGGTGGCTGGTTCTTCAACCCCTTCGCCTGGCAATTGCTGTTCGCCATCGGCGTGGTGCTGGGCCGGGCCGATCCGGTGGCGCTGGCGCGGCGCTTCCCCTGGCATCGCGGGCTGGCCGTGGCGGCCTTCCTGGTGCTGCTGGCATCCGCCCTGGCGCTCAACCTTGTCTGGCACGGGCCGGGCTTCGGCCTCTACGCGCCGGAACGGCTGGCGGCGGGCCTCGCCACGGTGGACAAGGCCGGGCTGCACCCGGCGCGGCTGGCGTCCGTGCTGCTGCTCGGCTGGCTGGTGGCGCATCTGATTCCGCGCCAGGCGGGCTGGCTGCGCCATCCGGTGCCGGCGGCCTTCGTGCTGATGGGCCAGCAGGGGCTGCCGGTGTTCTGTTCCGGCATCTTCCTGTCCTTTCTCGGGCGGCTGGCGCTGGATCAGCAGTCGGGCGCGCTGGCGCAGGTCGCGGTGAATCTGGTAGGGCTGGCCGCGCTGTATCTCGTTGGGCTGGTCTCCGCCTGGTATGGCGGCGAAGGCAAGCGCAAGGCCAAACCCGTCTTGCCCGTCGCGGCGGAGGCCGCTAGGCCATGAGCGTCATGCGCGCTTTCGCGAAACGCACCCTGGCCGGCCTCCTGTTGTCCAGCCTGTGGGCCATGCCGGCGCGCGCCGCCGAACCGGCCTGCGATGCGCCGGCGGAGGCGCTGGAAGCAGCCCCCATGGCCGGGGTCTTCGCCGCCCTGGCGCATACCGACCTGCGCATCCTGGTGGTGGGCAGCGCCTCCACCCAGGGGGGCGGCACCTCGGGCCCCGCCGCCACCTGGCCGCTGCGCCTTCAGGCCGTGCTGGCGGAGAAGGTGCGCCCGGTGGCGGTGCAGTTGGAGGTCTTCGGCGCCCGCGGCACCACCGCCGCCGACCATGCCCGCATCCTGGCCGAGCAGGGGCCGCGTGTGCGACCCCATCTCATCATCTGGCAACTCGGCACGGTGGAGGCCGCGCGCGGCCTGCCGGTGGAGGAGATGGCGGAGGCGGTGCAGGGCGCGGTGGAACGGCTGCGCGCCATCCGCGGGGAGCGCACGGATGTGGTGCTGATGGATCCGCAATTCTCCCGCTTCCTGCGCGGCAATGCGGATGTGGAAAGCTACCGGGACTGGCTGCGCGTGGCGGCCGCGGCCAGCGGGGCGCAGTTGTTCAGCCGCTGGGCGATCATGCGCCATTGGGTGGAGACCGACCGGATCGACCTGGAACGGGCGCCCCGCGCGCGCCGCGTCGCCGTGGCGGATGAGCTGCATGACTGCCTGGCCCACGCCCTGGCCGAATTCATCCTGGATGGCGCGCAGCGGGGGCGGCGGCACCGGCGCTGACGGCGCTTCGGTTCGCGGCCGCAAAGCATGACATCGTTGCAACGCGGCATGCGGAACCGGGCAGGCCACCATGCGCTGTAGTCCCATGAATTGTCAGCAGCAACCCCTTGTCGGATCAGCACCGCCGCCCAGGCCGGTTACGGCCCCCCGTCCCTCCCCGGCCTTTGATCGCTGGTTGCAGGACGAGCTGGCGCGTCGCTATGACGACGCGCTGGCCGAGCCGGTGCCGGAGGAGCTGCTGCGGCTGCTCCGCACCACGAACTGAGGGTCCGCTCAGAAGCGGATCTGCGTTCCCACATAGATGGTGCGGCCCTGGCCCGTGCCGATGGTGCTCAGGAAGGGCGTATAGGCCTCGTCCAGCAGGTTGGTGACGCGGGCATTCACCTGGATCGCGGGCGTCACGTCATAGGTCGCGAACAGCCCGAGCAGGTTGTAGGGATCGCCACCCTGGCTGGCCTCGCCGGCCGTGAAGGTGGCATTGCCCCCGGCCACGAGCCCGCCCGAGACGTAGTCCCAGCGCGCACCCACCGTCAGCTTCTCCTCCAGGAACCGCGCCCCGGCGCGCAGCGAGACCACGTCGTCCGGCGTGTACTGGCTGGCGCCCAGGCCCGGAAGCTGGCTCGGCAGGCGGGAATTGGTGTGGGTGTAGCTCAGGCTGGCGAAGACCACGCGCGGATCGTAGCTGATCTCCGCCTCGAAGCCGTCGAGCTTGGCGGTACCGGCGACGTTCTGGAACTGATAGGCGCGCGCTGAGGGAACGTAGCTCGTCGCGATATAGTCCTCCACATCCATCATGAAGTAGTTCAGCCGCGCGCTGAACACGTCGTTCGGCCGCAACAACCCGCGTCTGCGAACGTTCACGCCGAATTCCCAGCCCTGCTGCGTCTCCGGCTGCAGGTTCGGATTGGGGATATAGGAGCTGGAGACGGTGCCCGGATGATCGCCGCCCAGCATCGTCTCCTGCAAGGTCGGCGCGCGCATCGAGCGTGACCAGGTGACGAAAGGCTGAAGCCAGTCCGTGACATTGGCCGCCAGCGTGATCTTCGGATCGACCGAGCCTTCCGAGATATCCACATCATAGGCGCCATAGTTTCTGCTGAGCACGCCCGAGCCGTTCAGCGTGTAGTGATTGTAGCGCAGCGCCGGGGTCAGGTCGAAAATGCCGTAGCTGAAGGTGTTCTCGGTGAAGATGCCGAGCAGGGAGCTGGTGCCGTCGCCCGGATTGACCCCGCCATTCCGCGACGACACGTCGTCGTGGAAATACTCGAAGCCCGTGGTGCTGCGCACCCGCACCGGGCCGAGATTGAAGCGTGACGTATTGGCGGCATCGAAGCCCATGCCGACATCCTCGATGACGCGACCGAGGGCGGTGCCGGTGCCGCCGGTGTATTTCATCGACAGGTCGTTGCGATAGGCATTGACCCGCAGGTCGATCAGCGGATTGCCGGGGTTGTAGCGGTAGTTCGCCGTCAGCGTGCGGTTCTCCACCGTCTGGCGGTAGGAGTTGGCGTAGAAGTCGTTGTCGTAGAACACGCCGCCCAGCGACAGCGTATGGCCGCTGCCGAAATCGATATTGGTGCGCAGCAGGCCCGACAGCAGTTGCTGGCCGGAATTGGCCACGCTGTTGCCGTCGCCATCCTGGTAGTTGTCCGAATTGCGATGGCTGATCGCGCCGACCACGCCGATGCCGCCCGATCTCGCGCCGGCCGCCAGCATCTCCTGGAATCCGACGCCATTGCTGCCCCAGGACAGGCGCGTCAGCCCGCCCATCGTCCGGCCCTGCGCCACCACGTCATCGACATCGAGCGTGCGGAAATTCACCGTGCCCGCCAGAGCGCCGCCGCCGACGCCGGTGACGGCGCCGCGCGTCACGTCGATATCGGCCAGCAGGTTCGGATCGACATAGGTGAAGCCCGCCGCCTCATGGCTGGTGAAGCGGAAGTTCTGGCGCGCGCCGTCGATCGACATGTTGACGCGGCCAGAGCCCTCGAAGCCCCGAATGTTCACTGCGACGCCCGGCTGCTGCGCGGACTCGCGCGTAAAAGTGCCGGGCACGCTGCGCAGCAGGTCATCGAGGCTGAGGGCGCCTTCCAGGTTCAGGCGGTCCTGGCCGATGGTGCTGCGCGCGCCGGTGTCGCCCGGCTCGGTCACCACCACGGGGCTGAGGCGCACCGTCTCCCGCGCTGCCTCCTGCGCGCGGAGGGCCGGCGCGGCGAGCACCATCCCCATGGCGGTGCCCGCCATGAGCCAGTTGGGGAAGGATGGCATGACTTCGATCTCCGTCCTGCCGCGACAGGGGGTGCCGCGGCGCCTGTGTCATTCGCGGGCCGGGCTGGTCGCCGTGACGGTGCGGCGGCCTGGCTGGGGTGGCTGCGGCAGGGTTACTGCGAATACGACTTATTCGCAAATAAACTCGTGAAGAAAGGCGGCGATTGGCGGTGACGAAGCGTAACGCGGACAACGCCCGTGCCGCCGCCCTCGACACGGGCAGCGGCAGCCAGGCGGCGCCGGATCAGAACAGCCCCTCGATCCGGCCCTCCGCATCCAGCCCGATCGTCTCCGCCGCCGGGCGGCGCGGCAGGCCGGGCATGGTCATGATCTCCCCGCAGACCGCGACGACAAAGCCGGCGCCGGCCGAAAGCCGCACGTCGCGCACCGGCAGCGTGTGGTCCACCGGCGCGCCGAGGGCGGTAGGGTCGGCGCTGAAGGAATACTGCGTCTTGGCAACGCAGACCGGCAGATGGCCAAAGCCCTCCGCCTCCCACCGCGCCAGTTTCTGCGCCGCCGGGGCGGGAATCGCCACGTCCTTCGCGCGATAGACCTGCTGTGCGATGGTCCGCAGCTTGTCGGCCAGGGGCATCGCATCCGGATAGAGCGGCTGGAACCGCGCCGCCCCCGCCGCGATGCGCGCCTGCACCGCCTGGGCCAGCTCCGCCGCGCCCGCCGCGCCGTCCGACCAATGGGTGCAGAGGATCGCCTGGGTATCCAGCCGCGCCATGGCCGCCTGCACGGCGGCGATCTCGGCCGGGGTGTCGCTGGTGAAGCGGTTCAGCGCCACCACCACCGGCAGGCCGAATTTGTGCATGTTCTCGACATGGCGGGCGAGGTTCGCCACGCCGCGCTCCACCGCCGCCACATCCTCCTGCCCCAGGGCGGATTTGGCGACGCCGCCATGCATCTTCAGCGCGCGGACGGTGGCGACGATGACACATGCCGCCGGGTTCAGCCCGGCGAGGCGGCACTTGATGTCGAGGAACTTTTCCGCACCCAGATCGGCGCCGAAGCCGGCCTCCGTCACCACCACATCGGCCAGCCCCAGGCCCATCCGCGTGGCGACGACGCTGTTGCAGCCATGCGCGATATTGGCGAACGGCCCGCCATGCACCAGCGCGGGGCTGCCCGCGATGGTCTGCACCAGGTTGGGCGAGAGCGCGTCGCGCAGCAGCGCCGCCATGGCGCCATCCGCCTTGATGTCCCGCGCCGTCACCGCCGTTCCGTCGCGGCGGCGGCCGACGATCATCCGGCCCAGCCGGTCCTGGAGATCGGCCAGGTCCTTCGCCAGGCAGAACACCGCCATCACCTCGGAGGCCACGGTGATATCAAAGCCGTCCTCCCGCACCACGCCCTGGCTGGCCCCGCCCATGCCGACCACGCAATCGCGCAGGTTCCGGTCGTTCATGTCCATGGCGCGGCGCCAGGAGATGCGGCGGGGGTCGAGGTTCAGCTCGTTGCCCCAGTACAGGTGGTTGTCCACCATGGCCGAGAGCAGGTTGTTCGCGCTGGTGATGGCGTGGAAGTCGCCCGTGAAATGGAGGTTGATGTCCTCCATCGGCAGCACCTGGGCATGGCCGCCGCCCGTCGCCCCACCCTTCACCCCGAAGCAGGGGCCGAGGGAGGGTTCGCGCAGGCAGATCATGGTCTTCGTGCCCAGCGCGTTCAGCGCATCGCCCAGGCCGATGGTGGTGGTGGTCTTGCCCTCCCCGGCCGGGGTCGGGCTGATGCCGGTGACCAGCACCAGGGCGCCGGGCGGGCGGGCGGAGGCCTCCGCCACGAAATCCGTGCCGATCTTGGCCTTGTACTTGCCATAGGGCTCCAGCGCCGAATCGGGGATCCCGGCGCGGGCCGCGATCTCCGCGATCGGGCGCAAGGTCGCCGCGCGGGCGATGTCGAGGTCGGTGGCCATGCTGGTGCTTGCTCCCTGCGATGCCTCCGCGCTTATCGGGACATGGCCTTGGGGGCAAGCCATGCCAGTCAGCGCAGCAGGGCGAAGCCCAGCGCCATCAGCAGCACCAGAAGGCCGGTCAGCAAGGCGAGCAGTATGGCGAGGCTGCGGCGCATGGGACGTTCCTCAGGCCAGTTCGAAGATTTCGGTCTGGATCCGGGCCGCAGGCAGGCCCATGCCCAGCAGCGCCTGTTCCGCCGCCGCCGTCATCGGCGTCGGCCCGCACAGGAAGCAGTGCAGCAGCGGGCGGGGTTCGGCGGGGAGATACGCCTCCAGCACCTGCCGTGTCACGAATCCGCTCTCGCCTTGCCAGCCCTCCGGCGGGTCCTCCAGGATATGGATCAGGCGCAGGTCGAGCCGCGCCGCCAGCGTCTCCAGCTCCTCCCGGAAGGCCACATCCTCCCAGCCCTTGTTGCCGTAGAACAGCCAGACCGGCCGCCGGTCGCCGCGCGCGGCCAGGCTGCGCAGCATGCTGAGCATCGGCGTGATGCCGATGCCGCCGACGATGCCGACAATGCCCTCCGCCTCCGGATGCCGGTCGATGGAGAAGACGCCGAAGGGCGCGTCGATCCAGGCCGGGTCGCCGGGGCGGACCTCCCCGATCCGGCTGGTGAAATCGCCCAGCTCCTTGATGCCGAATTCCAGCCGCGGCAGGGATTCGGGGGCGGAGGCGATGGTGAAGGGATGCTCGCGCAGCCCGAAGGGGGAATTGCGCAGGGTCAGCCAGGCGAACTGGCCCGGCAGGAAGCCGCGCAGCCCGGCATGGCCCTCCGGCTCGATGGCCAGGGTCCAGACATCGTTGCGGCCGGGCCGCACCTCCACCACCCGCCAGGGCGCGCGCTTCTGGCGCAGCGGCTTCACCAGCCGGACCCAGACCAGCAACAGCAGCCAGGACAGGGTCGCCGCCAGCCACAGCGCCCGGTTCATGGGCGATGCGGTGAAATAGCCGATGCCGATGATATGGGCGACCGCGGCCCCGAAGCCCAGCGTCGCCAGCACCACATGCAGGTAGCGCCACAGCCCGTACTCCAGCCGCAGCAGCTTCCGCCATTCGGAGGTGACGACGGCCAGGCCGAACAGCACCAGCGCCGCGCGCCCCGCCGTCAGTTCCCAATCCGCCTCGAAGGGATTGATGGTGGGGCCGAGGCGGTCCTCGTACCACAGCCACAATATGCCGAAATGCGCAGCCGCGATCGCCAGGGCGATCCAGGCCAGGTAGCGGTGGAACAGGTAGATGATGTCGACGCCGAAGGGCGAGGTCATCGGCCGGATGCGGGCGGTCAGGGCGAATTGCACGCCCATCATCGCCATCCCGGCGAAGCCGAGCGCCATGGAGAAGTTCCACCAGAAGTCCCGCCCCGGCGGCACCTCGCCCAGGAACAGCAGCGCCTGGGGCGTCAGCACCAGGATCAGATAGAGCGTAATCCAGGCTGCCTGGCGGATCGCCATGCCTTCCTCCCTGCCATTCCCGGTTCGAACGCAGCGGCGGCGCGGACGTTCACCGGATGCTCCAGAACCTCCGCACCGCCGCCGCGCATGTCCCGGCGGGCGGCTTCGATGCCGTCGCCAACTCCCCGGATGACGACCGAACCTTCCAACAGGCGGACATCGCGCGCTGGCGCGAAGTGGTGCGCAGCGCCAACATCCGCGCGGAATAGCGCGCGGCGGTCGCGCGCCTTGACCTGCATCAAGGACGCATGACGCCACCACGCCGATGAACGTCACGTGGCGCCGCGATGGGCGCGCGCCGCGGACGAAAAGGCTGAGACTATGACAAGGAAGTTCTGCGCGATCGCCCTGGCGGGGATGGTCGCGGCAATGCCGGCAGTTGCGCAGGATGTGCGCGGCAAGCAGGCGGGCGATCTGGTCCTGGGCGCCAGCATCATCGGCGTGCTGCCTTCCAATGGCGGCAATACCAGCATCGGCGGCACTCCGCATGCGAGCGCGACGGCGACCCCGCAACTCGACCTCAGCTATTTCCTGACGCCGAATTTCGCGGTGAACGTCATCGCCGCGACCTCGCGCCATGATGTCAGCGTGCGCGGGCTGGCGGGCGGCAATATCGATCTCGGCCGCGTCTGGGCGCTGCCGCCGACGGTGACGCTGCAATACCACCCGCTGCCCGCCAGCCGATTCAGCCCCTATCTCGGCGTCGGGCTGAACTACACGGTGTTCTATGGCGAGGGCGGTGGCCGCAGCGCCGGCATCAGCCATGTCGATGTCGAGAATGCCTGGGGCTTCGCGCTGAATGCCGGCGTGGATTACGAGATCACGCCGCGCTGGGTCGCCAATGTCGATGTGAAGCGGCTGTGGCTGCGCCCGGATGTCAGCGTGAACCATGGCGCGGTGCGCGCGGAGGCGAATCTCGACCCGTGGATCATCGGCGCCGGCATGCGCTACCGCTTCTGACACCTTCCATATCGTGATCGCAGGATGCCATGCCGCACCCCATCTGGTGCGGCATGGCCAGTCCCTGCATCGATGTCTGCCGTTATGACGAGACCACCGGCTTCTGCTTCGGCTGCGGCCTGCTGAAGCGGGAGAAGAAGCGCTGGAAGAAGGATCGCGAGGACCGCCCCGCGATCCGCGCCGCCTTGCCTGACCGCATCGCGGAACTCGCCGCCGCCGGCCACAGGACCGGCGAGGCGGCGAAAAAGAAGAAATGATCCGGAGGCCCTATGAAGCGGTCGCCTCGCGCCGGCAGACGCTGTCCAGCGCCGCTTCCAGCCGACTCGTGAAACCGGCACAGTCGCCCAGCGTGCGCGCCCAGGCATCGCCCGCCAGCACCTGCTTCGCCGCCGCATGGCGGTCCCGGTCGGTGGCCAGCGCGATGGCGCGGGCAACATAGTCCTCGCGGCTTTCGGTGATGCCGTCCGTCAATCCGATCGCGGTCAGCAGGCTGGCCGCCATGCGCGCGGCAAAGGCCTGGCCGGCGAGGGTTAGCAGCGGCAGGCCCATGCGCAGCGCGTCGCTCGCCACCGTCCCGGAATTATAGGGCGTGGTGTCCAGGAACAGATCCGCCAGCCGCATGCGTGCGAGATAGCGCGCCGGTTCCACCCGCGGGCCGAGCACCAGCCGATGCGGCGGCAGGCCGGCGGCTTCCATGCGCGCACGCAGATTCGCGCTGGCGCCGTGCCCATCCTCGGCCAGCCAGAGCACGGAGTCCGGCACGGCGTGGAGGATGCGCAGCCAGTCGGCGAACATCGTCTCCGTGATCTTGTAGAAATTGGCGAAGCAGCAGAACACGAAGGCGTCCTGCGGCAGCCCCTCCTCCGCCCGCGTCAGCACCGGAAGTTCCGGCATGCGGCTGTCATTCGCCTGGTACAGGCCCTCGATCGGCAAAGGCCTCGGCGCGTAGAGATGCGCGCGGTCCGGCGGCACCGCCACGGTGTCGCACAGCAGAAAATCCAGCTCCGGCAGGGGCACGTTGCCGATATAGCCGAGATAGGTGCCCTGCACCGGCGCCGGCTTCCAGCGCAGCACGCCCATCCGCGCGCCGCGCGTCAGCCCGTTCAGGTCGATGAGGATGTCGATTTCGTCCGAACGGATGCGCCGCGCCGCTTCCTCGTCGCCCATCGCACCGATGCGCACATGATGGTCCAGCGCGCCGATGACGCGCGCGCGGATGTCGCTGCCATCCTCGGGGGAGGAGCAATAGCCAAAGACCTCGAAGCGCGCGCGATCGTGGCGTTCCAGCACCTCCGCGATCAGGAAGCTCATCGCATGGCGGCAGAAGTCGGAGGAGAGGTAGCCGATGCGGATCCGGTCGTGGCGATAGCCCTGCGCCGGCGCCAGCCGCTCCGGCGCCGCCGGCACCTTGCGCTCTAGCCAGGCGGCGACGATGCGGCGTTGCAGGTCGATATCGTCGAACAGCGCCAGCGCGCCGAGTGGGCCCGCATGAAGCTGCGCATCGGCCTCCGCCAGCCCCGGAATGTCGCCGGCATGGATCGGCCACAGGCAGAGCTTCTGGCGCAGATGCGTCCAGTGCTGCAGCACATCCGGCTGCATCGGGTCGCTGACCAGGCTGGCGCGCAACGACTGCTCGGCCTCGACGAAGCGGCCGGATTGTTCCTGCACACGGCCGCGCTGGTTCAGCAGGTTGCGGCGCGTCGCCTCCGGCTGCAGGGCTGCGCCCCAGGCGGCGAGCGCCGCCTCCGCCTGCCCGGTCGCTTCCAGCGCGAGACCGAGATTGATCGCCGCCTCGTGGAAATCCGCCTTCAGCGCCAGGGCGTTGCGGTAGCAGATCACCGCCTGGCCGGGATCGCCCGCCTGGGCCAGCTCCACGCCCAGGTTGAACCAGGCGGCCATCGCCTGGGCATGGCCGGGATTGGCGGCGAGCCAGGCCTGGTAGACGGCGACGGTCACGCCGCGCCGTCCCTCCCGCGTCGCCTGTTCCACAAGCGGCAGCAGCCCTTCCAGGCGGAGGGCGCGCAGCGCGCGCTGGCGCCGCGCCTCCTCCGCGGGCGGCAGCAAAGGCGGCCAGGCCGGGCCGGCGATCAGCCCGGCGAGCCAGCCGAGATCCAGCGTCTCCATCGGCAGCATCGCGTTCATGCCGCGCTCCACAGCCGCGCATCCGGCGGCAGCTTCTGGAAGCCATCGCGCCGCGCCAGCCTTGCGCGCCAGACCGCCTCGTAGTCCGGCACGGTGAACAGCTCCCGCGCATCATGGTCCTCGGCGAGGCCGAGATCGAGACAGGTGTCGAGATTGGTGAGATCCGGGCGCGGCAGCATGCCGTCGCGGAAGGCAGCCCACATCGCCTCGAACTGCGCCTCGATGGCGCGCACGAAAGCCTCCGTGTCGAACAGCACGGAGGTTTCGCGCAGGGCCAGCAGGCGCTCGCGATAGGCCCGCAGCAGCACCACATCATTGCCGAGCGCGATGGCCTGCGCCACGTAGTCTTCCGGCGTCGCGCAGACGAGTTCCGGCACGCCGGCCGCGCGCACCAGGCTGGCGCAGACACGGCTGGCAAAGCCGCGGCCCGGCAGGGTCAGTACCGGCGCGCCCATCCACAGCGCGTCAGACGCGGTGGTATGCGCGCCATAGGGCGCCGTATCCAGGAACAGGTCGGCGGCGGCGTAGCGCGCGACATGGTCCGCATTGCCCGCCATCGGCGCGAAGACCAGCCGCGCCGGGTCGATGCCCGCCGCCGCGGCGCGTTCGCGCAGCTTCACATCCACCGCATCGCTGGATTTCAGCAGCCAGAGCACGCTGCCGGGCACGCCCTGCAGCACCCGCATCCAGCGTTCGAAGACGAAGGGCGTGATCTTCTGGGCGCCGTTGAAGCAGCAGAACACCACCGCATCCTCCGGCAGGCCGAGCGAGACGCGTGTCGGCGTGGCCGCCACCTGCCGGTGCCGGTCATTCGGCTGGTAGCAGGGCAGCCGCAGCACGGCCTCCGAATACCAGGCCTCCGACCCCGGCGGGATGATGGTGTCGTCGGCCAGGATATAGTGGTGATAGGGCGTGCCCATGGTGCCGGCATAGCCGAGCCAGTTGACGATCACCGGCGCCGGCCGGCGCGACAGCAGTTTTGTGCGCGCGCCGCGCGTATGGCCGTTGATGTCCACCAGGATGTCGATGCCATCCGCCAGCATCAGGGCCAGCGCCGCGTCGTCGTCCAGCGGCGTGATGTCGGTCCAGTGCTCCGCGCTGTCGCGGATGCGCGCCTTCACCGCATCCTCCTGCGGGATGCCGCAGTAATAGATGAAGACCTCGAAGCGCGACCGGTCATGCAGGCGGTACATGTCGGCCGTCAGATGGCCGATGGCATGGGAGCGCAGGTCGGAGGAGAGGTAGCCGATGCGCAGCCGGCGGCCCGGCGCTGCCGCACGCCGGTCGGCGAAATCCGCATCGCTGCGGAATTCCGCCGGCACGCCGGTCTCGGCCTGGGCATAGGCGGCGGACAGTGCCAGCGCCATCAGCGGATCATCCGCATAGGTCACGAAGCTCAGCGGCGCCATGCCGCGCAGCAAGGCGGTGCGGTCCAGCGGTCCGACCGGCTCCAGCAAGGGCCAGGCGCATTGCCGCTGGCGCAGGCTGATCCAGTGCTGCACCACGTCGCGCATGGTCGGCGCGATCTCGATGATCTGGCGCAGATGCGCCTCCGCCTCCGCATGGCGCTGCTGCGATTCCAGCACGCGCGCGATGTGCTTCAGCGCCGTCGTCTTGTAGGCCAGCGCATCGCCGGTCACCGCGGCGAGGCTGGCCGCCGCATGCGCCCAATGCGCGACCGCCGGCTCCACCGCGCCGAGCCGTTCATAGACCACGCCCAGATTGATGAAGGGCGGGATGAAGGCGGCGTTGCGCCGGATCGCCTCGGCGAAGGCGGTGGCCGCCCCGGGCAGGTCATCGAGGCCGGACAGCAGCACGCCGTAATTGAAATAGACGGCATGGCCCAGCGGGTCCGCCGGGTGGCGTTCCAGCCAGTCGCGATACAGCGCGGCCGCCTGGCGCGGCTCCCCGAGGCTGGCAAGCTGATGCGCCGAGCCGAACAGCTCCGCCACATTGTCGATCCGCATGCTTCCATCCTGGCGCGCTGCAACGGCCGCGCAGCATGCCAAGCGGGGATGAAGAAGCGGTTACCGGCGCACCGATGCGCATCCGCATTTTTCCGCGACCCAAATTCACCAGCCGTCAACGGATCCTCCCTACTCTGCCCCCACGCCGGGACGACAGAAGGTCCACCCGCTTGCGTCGCGCCGCCTGCAACCCGGAATCCGTGATTCCTGGCGCGATGCCTTCTGCCCAATCGGGAGTTCAGGTGATGGCGCTGTTCGATTTGCTGACGACGACCCAGATCGGGCAGCTCACCACCACCAGCATCGCGGCCCTGACCACGTCGCAGATCCGTACCATGGCCACGACGCAGGTGGCGGCGCTGACGACGACACAGGTCGGCGTCCTGGCCTCCACCCAGCTTGCGGCGCTGACCAGCACCCAGGCGGCGGCGCTTGAAACCACCGACCTTGCCGTTCTCGGCTCCACACAGATCCGCGGCCTGGTCTCGACGCAGATCGCGGCACTCAGCACGACGCAGCTCGGCGCGCTGACCAGCACCCAGCTCGGGGCCTTCTCCTCCACCCAGGCGGGCGCGCTGAACACCACCCAGGTGGCGGCGCTCACCACGACGCAGATCGGCGGGCTGGGCACCACACAGATCGCCGGCCTGACCAGCCTGCAGGTGGCGGCCCTGACCACCACCCAGGTTGGCGCCCTGACCACGACCCAGATCAGCGCCATCCGCAGCAGCCAGATCCGCGGCATGGAGACCACGGACCTCGCCGCGCTGACCACCACCCAGATCGTCGGCCTGACCACGGCCCAGCTCGCCTCCCTCACCACCACCCAGGCCGCGGCGCTGGAGACCAGCGATCTCGCGGCGCTGACCACGACGCAGATCCGCGGCCTGGTCTCGACGCAGCTCGGCGCGCTGACCACGACGCAGGCGGTGGCGCTGACCACAACGCAGCTCAATGCGCTGACCGCGACGCAGGTGGCCGGGCTCAGCACCACGCAGATGGGCGCGCTGACCACGACGCAGGTCGCGGCGCTGGGCACCACGCAGGTGGCGGGGCTGACCTCCGGCCAGCTCACCGCGCTGACCACCACGCAGATCGGCGCGCTGACCAGCACCCAGATCGGTGCCATCACGGCGACGCAGATGCGCGGGCTGGAAACCACCGATGTGGCCGCGCTGACCACCACCCAGGTGGCCGGCCTCACCTCCGCCCAGCTCACCGGCCTCAGCGCGACGCAGGTCGTGGCGCTGGAGACGACCGACCTCGCGGCCCTCAGCACCACCCAGCTGCGCGGCCTGACCACGACGCAGGTGGCCGCGCTGACCACCACGCAGGCGGCGGCGCTGACCACCACCCAGGTCGCGGGGCTGGCGACGACGCAGGTCGCCGGCCTGACCTCCGCCCAGCTCGCGGCGCTGACCACCACGCAGTTCGGCGCGCTGACCAGCACGCAGATCGGTGCCATCAGCTCCATCCAGATCCGTGGCATGGAAACCACGGACCTCGCCGCGCTGACCACCACGCAGGTCGCCGGCCTGACCTCCGTGCAGCTCGGCGCGCTGACCACCACCCAGGCGGTGGCGCTGGAGACGACGGACCTCGCCGCGCTCAGCACGACACAGCTGCGTGGCCTGACCAGCAGCCAGCTCGGCGCGCTGACCACCACCCAGGCGGCGGCGCTGACCACGACGCAGATGGCCGCGCTGACCAGCACACAGGTCGGTGGGCTGACGACGACGCAGACGGCGGCACTGACCACTACCCAGATCGGCGCGCTCGGCACCACCCAGATGGCGGGGCTGATCTCCACCCAGATTGGCGCGCTGACCACCACCCAGATTGGCGCCCTCACCACCACCCAGATCGCCGCCATCCGCAGCAGCCAGATCCGCGGCATGGAGACGACAGACCTCGCCGCGCTCACCACCACGCAGATCGCCGGCCTGACCACGGCACAGCTTGCCTCGCTCACCAGCACCCAGGCCGTGGCGCTGGAAACCAGCGACCTCGTGGCACTGACGACGGCGCAGCTCGGCGGCCTGAGCTCCACGCAGCTCGCAGCGCTGACCACGACGCAGACGGCGGTGCTGACGACGACGCAGGTGGGCGCCCTGACCACCACCCAGGTCGGCGCCTTCACCACCACCCAGGTGGCCGCCCTGACCACGACGCAGATCGGCGCCTTCGGCAGCACCCAGATCATGGGCCTGACCACCGGCCAGCTTGCCGCGCTGACCACCACCCAGATCGGTGCCCTGACCAGCACCCAGATCGGCAGCATCCGCCGCAACTGGATCACCGGGCTGGAGACGACGGACCTCGCCGCCTTCACCACCACGCAGATCGGCGGCTTGACCTCCGATCAGGTGAATTCGCTGAACACCACCCAGGTCGCGGCGCTGGAGACCACGGACCTCGCGGTGCTGACCACGACGCAGCTGCGCGGCCTGACCAGCACCCAGATGGGCGCCCTGACCACCACCCAGGCCGCCGCGCTCACCACCACACAGCTCGGGGCCCTGGCCAGCACGCAGCTCGCCGGCATCACCTCCGCGCAATTGGCGGCGCTGAGCACGACCCAGGTCGGCACGCTGACCAGCACGCAGATCGCCGTCATCAGCTCCACCGCGATCCGTGGCATGGAGACCACCGATCTCGCGGCCCTCACCACCACCCAGGTCGCCGGCCTGACCGCGACGCAGATCGGCGCGCTGACCACGACCCAGGCGGTGGCGCTGGAGACGACGGACCTCGCTGTGCTCAGCACGGCTCAGTTGCGCGGCCTGAACAGCACCCAGGTGGCGGCACTCACCACCACCCAGGCCACCGCCCTGACCAGCACGCAGATGGCGGCGCTGAACAGCACGCAATTCGCGGCGCTGACCAGCACCCAGACCGCGGCACTGACCACCACGCAGATCGGCGCGCTCGGCACCACCCAGATCGCCGGCCTGACCAGCACCCAATTGGCCGCGCTGACCACGACGCAGGTCGGCGTGCTGACCACCACGCAGATCGCGGCCATCCGCAGCAGCCAGATCCGCGGCATGGAGACCACCGACCTCGCCGCGCTGACCACGACGCAGATCGCCGGCCTGACCACGGCGCAGCTCGCCTCCCTGACCACCACCCAGGCCGCGGCACTGGAGACCACGGACCTGGTGGCGCTCAGCACCACCCAGCTTCGCGGCCTGACCAGCACGCAGATGGCAGCGCTGACAACGACACAGGCCAACGCCCTGACCACCACCCAGGTCGGTGCCCTGACCACCACCCAGGTCGGTGGCTTCACCACCACCCAGGTCGCGGCGCTGACCACCACCCAGATCGGTGCCTTCGGCTCCGACCAGATAATGGGCCTCACCACCGGCCAGCTCGCCGCCCTCACCACGACGCAGATCGGCGCCCTGACCAGCACCCAGATCGGCAGCATCCGCCGCAACTGGATCCGCGGCATGGAGACCACCGACCTCGCCGCGCTGACCACCACCCAGATGGCCGGCCTTACCTCCGACCAGATCAACGGCCTGACCAATACCCAGGTCGCGGCGCTGGAAACCACCGACCTCGCCGTGCTGACCACGACGCAGCTTCGCGGCCTGACCAGCACCCAGCTTGGCGGGATGACCACGACGCAGGCGGCGGCGCTGACCACCACCCAGGTCGCCTCCCTGGTGAACAGCCAGATCGCCGGGCTCGTCTCCGGCCAGGTCGCCGCGCTGACCACCACCCAGATCGGCGCCCTGACCAGTACGCAGATCGCGGCCATCACCTCCACCGCCCTTCGCGGCATGGAGACCACCGACCTCGCCGCCCTGACCACCACCCAGGTCGCCGGCCTGACCGCGACGCAGATCAGTGCCTTGACCACCACCCAGGCCTCCGCACTGGAGACCACGGACCTCGTGGCGCTGAGCACGACCCAGCTGCGTGGCCTGAATGCGACACAGATCGGCGCCCTTACCACCACGCAGACGACGGCATTGACCTCGACGCAGATGGCGGCGCTGACCAGCAGCCAGCTCGCGGCGATGACCAGCACGCAGGCCGCGGCGCTGACCACGACGCAGATCGCGGCGATGGGCACCACCCAGGTGGCGGGCCTGACCAGCACCCAGGTGGCAGCCCTGACCACCACCCAGGTCGGCGCCCTCACCACCACCCAGATCGCCGCCATCAGCAGCATTGCCCTGCGCGGCATGGAGACCACGGACCTCGCCGCCCTGACCACCACCCAGGTGGCCGGCCTGACCACGGCGCAAATCGCCGCGCTGACCACCACCCAGGCCTCCGCGATGGAGACCACCGACCTCGCCGTGCTGACGACGACCCAGCTTGCGGGCCTGACCTCCGCGCAGCTCGCATCGCTGACGACGACGCAGGCCACCGCCCTGACCACGACGCAGGTCGGCGCCCTGACCACCACCCAGGTCGGCGGCTTCACCACCACCCAGGTCGCGGCGCTGACCACCACCCAGATCGGCGCCTTCGGCTCCAATCAGATGATGGGCCTGACCACCGGCCAGTTGGCCGCGCTGACCACGACGCAGATCGGTGCCCTGACCAGCACCCAGATCGGCAGCATCCGCCGCAACTGGATCCGCGGCATGGAGACCACCGACCTCGCCGCGCTCACCACCACCCAGATGGCCGGCCTCACCTCCGACCAGGTGAACGGGCTGACCAATACCCAGGTCGCGGCGCTGGAAACCACCGACCTCGCCGTGCTGACCACAACGCAGCTTCGCGGCCTGACCAGCACCCAGCTTGGCGCACTGACCACCACCCAGGCGGCGGCGCTGACCACCACCCAGGTCGCCGCCCTGGTGAACAGCCAGATCGCCGGCCTCGTCTCCAGCCAGGTCGCGGCACTCACCACCACCCAGATCGGCGCCCTGACCAGCACCCAGATCGCCGCCATCAGCTCCACCGCCTTCCGCGGTATGGAGACCACCGATCTCGCCGCGCTCACCACCACCCAGGTGGCCGGGCTGACCGCGACGCAGATCGGCGCGCTGACGACCACGCAGGCCTCGGCGCTGGAAACCACCGACCTGGTCGCGCTCACCACCGCGCAGTTGCGCGGCCTGACCAGCACCCAGTTGGCGTCGCTGACGACAACGCAGGCGGTGGCGCTCACCACCACCCAGGTCGCGGCGCTGAACAGCACGCAGATCGGCGGGCTGACCAGCACGCAGGCCGCGGCGCTGACCACGACGCAGGTCGCGGCGATGGGCACCACCCAGGTCGCCGGCCTCACCTCCACGCAGGTCGCGGCGCTGACAACAACGCAGGTGGGCGTGCTGACCACCACCCAGATCGCCGCCATCGGCAGCGTCGCCCTGCGCGGCATGGAGACCACCGACCTCGCCGCCCTGACCACGACGCAGGTGGCCGGCCTGACCACGGCGCAAATCGCCGCGCTGACCACCACCCAGGCCTCCGCGATGGAGACCACGGACCTCGCCGTGCTGACCACCACCCAGCTGCGTGGCCTGAGCTCCACGCAACTCGCGGCGCTGACCACGACGCAGGCCACCGCCCTGACCACGACGCAGGTCGGCGCCCTGACCACGACGCAGGTCGGCGGCTTCACCACCACCCAGGTCGCTGCCCTCACCACCACCCAGATCGGTGCCTTCGGCTCCGACCAGATGATGGGCCTCACCACCGGCCAGTTGGCGGCGCTGACCACCACCCAGATCGGCGCCCTGACCAGCACCCAGATCGGCAGCATCCGCCGCAACTGGATCCGCGGCATGGAGACCACCGATCTCGCGGCGCTGACCACCACCCAGATGGCCGGCCTTACCTCCGACCAGATCAACGGCCTGACCAATACCCAGGTCGCGGCGCTGGAAACCACCGACCTCGCAGTGCTGACCACAACGCAGCTTCGCGGCCTGACCAGCACCCAGCTTGGCGCACTGACCACCACCCAGGCCGGTGCCCTGACCACCACCCAGATCGGCGCGCTGGTGAACAGCCAGATCGCCGGTCTCGTCTCCAGCCAGGTCGCGGCACTCACCACCACCCAGATCGGCGCCCTGACCAGCACGCAGATCGCCGCCATCGGCAGCGTCGCCCTGCGCGGCATGGAAACCACCGACCTCGCCGCCCTGACCACCACCCAGGTCGCCGGCCTGACCGCGACGCAGATCGGCGCGCTGACGACCACGCAGGCCTCGGCGCTGGAAACCACCGACCTGGTCGCGCTCACCACCGCGCAGTTGCGCGGCCTGAATGCGACGCAGGTGGCATCGCTGACCACCACCCAGGCGGCGGCGCTGACCACCACCCAGGTCGCGGCACTGACCAGCAGCCAGGCCGCGGGGCTGACCACGACCCAGGTCGGCGTCCTGACCACGACGCAGATCGGCGCACTCGGCACCACCCAGGTGGTGGGCCTGACCAGCGCCCAGGTGGCGGCCCTGACCACCACACAGGTCGGCGTGCTGACCACCACCCAGATCGCCGCCATCGGCAGCGTCGCCCTGCGCGGCATGGAAACCACCGACCTCGCCGCCCTGACCACGACGCAGGTCGCCGGCCTGACCACGGCGCAAATCGCCTCCCTGACCACCACCCAGGCCGCGGCGCTGGAGACCACGGACCTCGCCGTGCTGACCACCACCCAGCTGCGTGGCCTGACCTCCACGCAGCTCGCATCGCTGACGACGACGCAGGCCACCGCCCTGACCACGACGCAGGTCGGCGCCCTGACCACGACGCAGGTCGGTGGCTTCACCACCACCCAGGTCGCGGCGCTGACCACCACCCAGATCGGTGCCTTCGGCTCCGACCAGATGATGGGCCTCACCACCGGCCAGCTCGCCGCCCTCACCACGACGCAGATCGGCGCCCTGACCAGCACCCAGATCGGCAGCATCCGCCGCAACTGGATCCGCGGCATGGAGACCACCGACCTCGCCGCGCTCACCACCACCCAGATGGCCGGCCTCACCTCCGACCAGGTGAACGGGCTGACCAATACCCAGGTCGCGGCGCTGGAGACCACCGACCTCGCCGTGCTGACCACGACGCAGCTGCGCGGCCTGACCAGCACCCAGATGGCGGCGTTGACCACCACTCAGGCGGCAGCCCTCACCACCACCCAGGTCGCCTCCCTGGTGAACAGCCAGATCTCCGGGCTCGTCTCCGGCCAGGTGGCGGCGCTCACCACCACCCAGATCGGCGCCCTGACCAGCACACAGATCGCCGCCATCACCTCCACCGCGCTCCGCGGCATGGAGACCACCGACCTCGCCGCCCTGACGACAACGCAGGTCGCCGGCCTGACCAGCACCCAGCTTTCCGCCCTGACCTCCACCCAGGCGGCCTCGCTGGAGACCACCGACCTCGTGGCGCTGACCACCACCCAGTTGCGCGGCCTGGCCTCCACCCAGCTCGCGGCGCTGACCACCACGCAGGCGATGGCGCTGACCACCACGCAGCTCGTTGCACTGACCACCACCCAGGCCGCGGCCCTGACCACCACCCAGGTGGCGGCGCTGACCACCACCCAGATCGGCGGGCTGGGCACCACCCAGGTCGCCGGCCTCGGCAGCAATCAGCTGGCGGCGCTGACCACGACCCAGATGGGCGCGCTCAGCTCCACCCAGATCGGCGGCATCAGCAGCGGGCAGATCCGCGGCATGGAGACCACCGACATCGTGGTGCTCACCACCACGCAGTTCGGCGGGCTGACCTCCACCCAGCTCGGCGCACTGACCAGCACCCAGGTCACCGCGCTCACCACCACCCAGGCCGCGGCGCTGGCCACCAGCCAGCTTGTCGGCCTGACCCAGACCCAGATCGGCGCCCTGACCACGACGCAGGTCGTGGCGCTGACCAGCACCTCCGTCACCGCCCTGACCACGCGGCAGATGGCGGGGCTGACCACGACGCAGCTCGCCTCCCTGACCACCACGCAGGTCACGGCGCTGGAGACGGTGGATATCGCGGCGCTCTCGGACGCCCAGGTCGCCGGCTTCACCAGCACCCAGATCGGCGCGATGTCCTCGAACCAGGTGAACGCGCTGTTCGTGTGATACCAGCGGGGTGGAGGGGGGTTGTCCCCCTCCCCCTCACGCCTGCGGCGGTGTTGGCCGGTGGCCGGAAACGCGCGCGGCCACATCCCGCGGCAGGCGCAGCGCGCCGGGCAGCATCGCCAGCATCACCAGCCCCGCCACCACGAAGCCGGCCTGGAATTCCGCCAGACCCGGTTCGGCGGTGCCCCGGAAATGCATCCCCGCCGCCAGGGTCAGCGACCCCAGCACCACGCCCAGCGCCACCGACAATTGCTGGATCGTGCCTGTCATCGCGGTGGCCGCCGCCAGCTTGTTCTGCGGCACATCCGCAAAGGCCATGGTGGCCATGGAGGTGAATTGCAGCGAGCGCGACAGCCCGCCCGCCGCCAGCACCAGGAAGATGGCGATCGGCGGCCAGGACGGGTTGAACAGCGCGCAGACCGCCACCCCCGCCGCCGCCGCCACGGCATTGGCCACCAGGATCGTGCGGAAGCCGAAGCGCCGCAGCAGCGGCCGGATCAGCGGCTTCATGGTCAGCGCACCGAGCGCCGTGGCGAAGGTCAGCAACCCGCTGCCGGAGGCCGAGAGCCCGAAGACCAATTGCAGCGTCAGCGGCAGCAGGAAGGGCAGCGCCCCGGCGCCGATGCGGAACAGCGTGCCGCTGAGCATCGGCATGCCGAAGCTCGGGATCGACAGCAGGGAAAGATCGACCGCCGGCCGCACCGCCTGCTTCGAATGCAGCACCGCCGCCAACGTCGCCAGCGCGCCCAGCCCCAGCACCCCCAGCGTCACCCAGAGCGGCACCAGGCCGCGCCCGATCGTCTCCAGCCCCGAGACCAGCAGCGCCAGCGCGATCCCCCAGAACAGCAGGCCGCGCGTGTCCAGCGGGCCGGGGTCCTGCTTCTCCAGCTCCGGGATGAAGCGCCAGACCAGCAGCAGCCCCAGCGCGCCGACCGGGATATTGATCCAGAACACCGCGCGCCAGGACACCGCATCGGTCAGCAACCCGCCGATCGGCGGGCCGAAGATCGGGCCGAGCAGCGCCGGCATGGTCAGCCAGGTCATCGCCGTCAGCAATTCCTCCTTGCTGACGCGGCGCAGCAGCAGCAGGCGGCCGACCGGCACCATCATGGCGCCGCCCAGCCCCTGGAGCACCCGCGCCGCCACCAGCGTGCCGAGGCCCTGCGACAGCCCCACCAGGGCCGAGGCGCCGGTGAAAACGAGGATCGCCCACATGAAGACCCGCCGCGGCCCGAAGCCGTCCGCCACCCAGCCGGAAACCGGGATGAAGACGCAGAGCGCCACGAGGTAGGAGGTGATGGCGACCGAGAGATGCACCGGGTCCCGCCCCAGGTCGCGCGCCATGGCCGGCAGGGCGGTGGCCACCACGCTGCTGTCCAGGTTCTGCATGAACAGCGCGCTGGCAACGATCGCCGCGACGATTCTCGGGTCGCGTAGCTTGGGGGTCGTGCCGCTCACTCGGACGCCATCTCCCGCAATCGCGCGCGCTGGATCTTTGGGCCGTTCGGCCCATCCACCACCGGAAATTTTTCCAACGCCACGATCCGTGACGGCACCTTGAATTTCGCGAGGTTCGCTTTCGCTGTCGCCATCAGGCTGGCCTCGTCATAGCCGGTGCCAGGGATGATGAAGGCCACGGGTCTGCCACCGGCCTCCACCACCTGCGCGGCGGCAACGCCGGGCTGGGCCTGGAGAAAGCCCTCGATCTCCTCGGGCGAGACCAGGAAGCCGCCGATGCGCAGGGCGTCGCCGCGGCGCGTCAGAAAGCCGAAGCCGCCATCGGGCTGCGGCTGCGCCAGGTCGCCGCTGCGGAACCAGCCATCCGACGTGCGGGCCTTGGCCGTCGCCTCCGGATTGCCGAGATAGCTGTCGAACAGGGAGGGGCCGCGCAGCAGCAATTCGCCATCCTCGGCGATGCGCCAGCCGGACTCGCCGCTGACCGGCGCGCCGCCGCCCACGGCGCGATGCGGGCCGGCTGGGTTCTGGCCGGCGAACAAGGCCTGCACCTCGGAACTGCCATAGACGCCGCGCACCGCGAGGCCCAGCGCGTCAGACGCCGCCAGCACCCGCTCCGCCTGGCCATGGAAGCTGGCGAATCCGGTGAAGCGAAATCCCTGGTAGGGGCGCCCCGCCGCCGCACCGGCCAGCAGCAGCAGCCATTCGTCGCCACCGACCATATGGGTGATGCCTTCCGCCCGGATCAGCGCATCGGCGGCCGGGGCGTCCAGCTTCTCCATACAGGCGATCCGCGCCCCACCCGCCACCGCCGCCAGCGCCGCGCTCAGCCCGAATGTGCCGCACAAGGGAACGGCGGCGAGCATCGCGGCGCCCGGTGCATCAGTGCCGATGGCCGCCGCCACATCCGCCGCATGGCCGGCGATGGAGGTTTGGCGGTGCAGCACCAGCTTTGGGCCCGCCGTGGTGCCGCTGGTGGTGAAGGTCAGGCATTCGGCCCCGGGCGTAGCGAGATCGGGCGAATCCTCCGCCGCCAGCAGCGCGTTGCGGGTCAGCACCGGAAGGCCGGCGAGCTGGCCCTCCCCCAGCCCATCCATGCCCAGCACCAGGCGCAGCGAGCCCGGCGGGTCCGGCAGCACGGCGGCGGCATCCACGGCCGCGAAATCGCGCGCCACGGCAATGGCCTTGGGCTGGGCGCGGGCCAGCAGGTTGCCGACCTCCAGCGCCCGGAACCGCGTGTTCAGCAGCACGGCGCAGGCGCCGCGCCGGGCCAGGGCAAACAGCAGCAGCAGGAAGTCGGGGCGATTCGGCAGGAACAGCGCCACCCGGTCGCCCGGCCCGATGCCTGCCGCCGCCAGCCCGCCCGCCAGGCGCCGCACCTGCGCCTCCGCCTGCGCCCAGCTCAGGCCGGGGAAAGCCGGGGCATCGGGTTGCGCGGCGGCGGTGTGCGCCAGAAGTTCGGTGAGTGTGGCGGGGCGTTCCATTGTCCCGCATGATGCGACCGCTTCGCGCCGCCCGCCAGACCACCCACCGCGGAACAACCCCCGCTTGACGCGCCGCGCCTGCGGCGGGACGGTCGGACCATGCCAAGCTCCCCGCCCGACCCCGTCACCCTTGCGGTGCTCGAAAACCGCTTCCGCGCCGTGGTGGAGGAGATGGGGGAGGCGCTGCTGCGCACCGCCACCTCCCAGATCCTGAATTCCTCCCGAGATTTTTCCATCGCGCTCTGCGATGCACGCGGGCGGCTGGTGGCGCAGGCGGACCACATCCCGGTGCATGTCGGCGCCATGCCCTTCGCGGCGGAGGCCGTGCTTCAGGCCTTCCCGGACGCCATGCGCCCCGGCGACTGCTTTCTGCTGAATGACCCCTGGCATGGCGGCAGCCACCTGCCCGATCTGACCATTGTCTTGCCCGTCTTCGACGGGCCCCGGCCCGATTCAGACCCTCGGCCTGCGGCCTCGGATCATCGGGACGGGCCTTCGCTCGTCTTCCTCTGCGTCGTCCGCGCCCATCAGTCCGACATCGGCGGCGCCACCCATGGCGGCTACAACCCCTCCGCCACCGAGATCTGGCAGGAGGGCATCCGCATCCCGCCGATCCGCCTGGGCGAGAACGACACCCTGCGCGAGGACCTCGTGCAGATGCTGGCGCTCAACACCCGCATCGCGCGCGACTTCCGGGGCGACCTGATGGCCATGTGGGGTTCCGCCCGACTCGGCGCGAAGCGGCTGGAGGCGCTGCTGGCCAGCCACGGCGCGCCCAAGCTGAATGCCGCGACGGATGCCATACTGGACCTGGCGGAGGCGCATGCCCGCCGCATCATCGCTGGTTGGGCCGACGGCACCTGGCAAAGCGAGGCGGTGCTGGATGATGACGGGCATGGGGCGGAGGACGTCACCATCCGCGCCACCGTCACCAAGCGGGGCGGCGAGCTGACCGTGGACCTGACGGCGAGCGACCCGCAGACCTTGGGCTTCGTCAATTCCTCCTGGCCCAACACCGTCTCCGCCGTGCGGATGGCGCTCGCCTATCTGCTGGACCCGGAGGTGGCCAAGAATGACGGCGCCTTCCGGCCCCTGACCGTGCTGGCGAAGGAGGGCACGGTCGTGCGCGCGGCGGAGGGGGCGGCGGTGACGCTCTGCACCAGCCATTGCTCGAACGAGATCGTGGAGGCCGTGGTCAAGGCGCTGGCGAATGCCTGCCCGGAGCGTGCCATGGGCGGCTGGGGCCGGCGCTTTCGCATCGCCATCCAGGGCAACGACCCGCGACGTGCGGGCAAGAAATTCGTCTGGCACCTGTTCCATGCGCGGCCCGGTGGCGGCGGCCATGCGACCGGCGATGGCTGGTCCGGCGCCGGCGAATGGCATTCGGCCGGCGGGCTGAAATTCGGCAGCGTCGAAATGGCCGAGGCCCGCTTCCCCCTGTTCTTCCGCCGCCACGAATTCTTGGGCGGCTCCGCGGGAGACGGCCAGTATCGCGGCGGGCTCGGCGGAGAGCTGGAATTGGTGGTGGAAACCGCCGGCCCGGCACGGGCCAATACGGCCGGCGACGGTGCGCGCCACGGCGCGGCGGGGATGCTCGGCGGCCAGGACGGCGCGCCGCATCACTACCGGCTGATCCCCGTGACGGGCGCGCCGCGCGACCTGCGCACCAAGGAGACTGGCGTGCCGCTCGCCCCCGGCGATGTGCTGCATGTGCGGTCGGGTGGCGGCGGTGGCTGGGGTGACCCGGCGAAGCGCGACCCGGCGGCGCGGGCGGCGGATGCGGCCGAGGGTTTTGTCTGACGTAGCGATCGACCTGCGTGGCCCCCCTCACCCAACCCTCTCCCCCCGTCGGGGAGAGAGGGCAGCGCAGGCTTGGCGCGCAGCGCCTTAGCCGGAGCGGGTGAGGGGGGCTCGCCAATTGGAGTAGCCATATGCTTCCCCCCTACCGGATCGGCTGCGACGTCGGCGGCACTTTCACCGATGTCGTCTGCATCGGTGCCGATGGCGCGACCCTGCTCGCCAAGGCGGCGACCACGCCGGATGACCAGTCGCGCGGCGTGCTCGATGGCCTCGGCGTGCTGGCCGGCATGCTCGGCCTGCCTTTGCCCGATCTGCTGGCCCGGACCGAGCGCCTGGTGCATGGCACCACCGTCGCCACCAATGCCCTGCTGGAACGCCGCACCGCCCGCATCGGCCTGCTGACCACCGAGGGCCATCGCGACGTCATCGAGATGCGGGAGGGGCTGAAGCCCGAACGCTACGACCTGCGCCTGTCACCCCCCGCCCCGCTGGTGCCGCGCCGCCTGCGCCTGCCGCTGCGGGAGCGCATCCGCGCCGATGGCGAAGTGGCCCTGGCGCTGGACGACGCCTCCCTCACCGCCGCCATCGAGACCCTGCGCGCCGAGCAGGTGCAGGCGGTGGCCATCTGCCTGTTCCATTCCTGGCGCGACCCGTCCCACGAACAGGCCGCCGGCGCCGCCGTGGCCGCCGCCTTGCCAGGCGCCTATGTGACGCTGTCCTCGGACGTGCTGCCGCAGATCAAGGAGTTCGAGCGCTTCTCCACCACCGTGGTGAATGCCGCCGTCGGGCCCATCGTCGCCACCTATCTCGGCCGGCTGGAAACCCGCCTGGCCGAGGCCGGGCTGCGCGCGCCGCTGTTCGTCATCCTCTCCCATGGCGGCGTGGCACCCGTCGCCGAGGCGTCGCGCATCGCCGCCGGCACGGCGCTCTCCGGCCCCGCGGGCGGCGTCGCCGCCGGGCTGGCGCTGGCCCGCGCCGGGCTGGGCCAGGACCTGGTGACCTTCGATGTCGGCGGCACCTCCACCGATGTCGCGCTGATCGAGGGTGGCGAGGCGGCGCTCGGCCGCGGCCGGGTGGTGGGCGGCGAGCGCATCGCGCTCGAAAGCCTGGATATCGTGACGCTGGGCGCCGGCGGCGGCTCCATCGCCCATGTCGGCGCCGGCGGCATGATGCGGGTGGGTCCCCGCAGCGCGGGCGCGGTGCCCGGCCCGGCCTGCTATGGCGCGGGCGGGACGGAGCCGGCGGTGACGGACGCCAACCTGGTGCTGGGCTACCTGGACGGCGCGCGCTTCCTCGGCGGAAGGCGTTCGCTGGACCTCGCCGCCGCAGAGGGCGCGGTGGAGCGGCTGGGCGCAAAACTCGGCCTCGGCATGATGGACTGCGCGGCGGGCATCCATGCACTCGCGAACATCGCCATGGCGGATGGCATCCGCGTCGCCACCGTGCGGCGTGGCGTCGATCCGCGCGGCTTTTGCCTATTGGCCTTTGGCGGCGCGGCGGGGCTGCATGCCAGCGCGGTGGCGCGGGACCTCGGCATGGCGCGGGTCGCGGTGCCGCTGCTGGCCGCCGGGCTCTCGGCCTGGGGCATGTTGCAGACCGACCTGCGCTACGAGGTCTCGCGCAGCCTGATCGGCGCCACCGGCCTGCCGGACGAGCCCGCCATCCGTGCGCTGTTTGCCGAGCTGGAGGCCGCCGCCCGCGCCCGCATGGCCGAATGGATGGCCCAGGGGACCGATGATGCCCCGACGATCCGCCGCAGCGCGGACATGCGCTATGGCGAGCAGGTTTTCGAAGTCGGCGTGCCGTTGGATACGGTGGATTGGGAGGCGCCCGGCCTGCCGGCGCAGATCTCGGAAAGCTTTCACACGCGGCATGAGGCGCTGTTCACCTATGCCCTGCGGGGGGAGGAGGTGGTGCTGGTCACGGCGCGGGTCGCCGCCATCGGCCGCCTGCCCGCCGTGCCCGTCCGGGAATTGCCGGACGTCGCCCCGGCGACACCGGTGGCGCAGCGCCGTGCCTTCGTCGCCGGCGCAGTCCAGGACCTGCCCGTCTATGCCTTCACCGCTCTGGCCCCGGGCCAGAAACTGCCCGGCCCGGCCATTGTCGAAAGCGACACCACCACCGTGCTGCTGCTGCCGGGCGACGTGGCCTGGCTGGATGCGCGCGGCTGGCTGGAGGTGGCGGTGGGGGGCTGACGCCCCGCCCCGAATTCAGGCCGCCCGCCCGTATCCCAGCCTGGCCTCGCCGGCCACGCAGACCGAAACGCTGGGGGCCAGCGCCGCATCGGCGCCCGGCTGCCCGGCGAGCCAACCGCCATAGAGCCCTTCCAGCACCGCCCCGATCCAGGCGCCCTCGGCATCCTGGCCGATGCCCACGGCCGGCGCGGCGGCATGCGTCACCAGCAGCCGGCGCTGCTCGACATCGACGGAGAGCTGGCAATAGCCCCATTCCGCCGCGCCCAGCGCGTCATTGATATGGGATTCCAGCCCCTTCAGCGTGTCGCAATGCGGCAGGGGCATCGCCTCCGCCATGCGTCGCCCAACCGCGCGCATCAGCGCGGCCCGGCCATCGCTGTCCAGATGCGCGTCGAGTGTCTCCACCAGCCCGCGCAGGAAGGGCCGCCACTGCGCCGCGACGCCGCGCCGGGCGAGATAGGCGGCCGTCACCGGTTCCGCCGCGTGAACATCTGTCATGCCCCGTATCCCATTCAGCGATCGAAGCGGTAGCGGGCATAGACCAGGCCGCGCGTCTCGCTCCAATCCGCCGCCTGATCGAAGCGCACCGCGCCACCGATGCGCAGTTGCGGCGTGATCATGTATTCGATGTCGCCGCGCAGCCCGCCGGTCAGGCCGGTCTTGGACTGGCCGGCATAGAAGGCGTCCACGCCGGTTTCGCTATTGGCGCGCGCCTGAAGCTGGCCCTGGAGGCCCGCATCATTCGGGAAGATCGCGGTGCGGTCCTCGGTGAAGGTCGCCACGCCGAGGCTGGCGCCGACGCGGTAGAACAGGTTGTTCGACCGGCCGCGATAATCGATCGGCACATTCGCCGCGATGAAGCTCTGCGGGCTGTAATAGCCGCCATGGCCCAGCGTGAAGAAGCGCAGGTTCTTGTCATAGGCGAAATAGACCAGGTCGAGGCCCGTCACCAACTCCTCGGTGGCGGAGCGCCAGATCGGGGTCTGGAAGCCGGCCCCGGCCTCGATGCGGCTGTTCTCCGCCACACCCTCGCCGTTCATGCTGAAATAGCCGCCGGCGATGTAGAAATTGGTGTCGCCGCTGGCGAATTCGATCTGCGCGCGCGCGCCGGTGCGAACCACGCCGCCCCAGGTCGTGCCGAAGGCCGGGTCGCGCAGGCCGCCCCAGGACAGCAGGCTGTCCGTCATGGCACGGCGTTCCGCCGTGACGCGCAGGCGCACGCCATCCCCGATCTCGGGCGCGATCTCGATGCCGCCGACCACATTCTCCCGCAGGAAGCCCAGCGGGGTGGTGCCGATATCGGCGGAGAAACCGCCGCGGGCATAGGCCGCGCCGAGCGCCACGCCGCTCTGGCTCGATTCGGTGGTGCGGGCCGAATTCGCCTGCGCCTGGGTCAGCGTGCCGCCCTGACCCGCCAGGGTCAGGGGATAGCCACCGAAGCGCCGCATGGAGGCCAGCGAGCCCTGGAGATCGCCCGAATCCAGCGTCACGGCACTCGCCCGCGCCGTCAGGCGGCCGCCGATGCCGGGCACCGCGATGCTGCCCTCGGCCCCGGCATGGGTCTCGGTCAGCGCGTCGATGCCATCATCGCCGGAGCGTGTGCGCATGCCGAGCGCCGGGGTGATGCGCGGCGCGGCTTCCTGCCGCACCTCCACCAATTGCCGGTTGATCTCGTTCAGCAGCGGATCGGCCGGCTGGGCCGGGCCGCCAAGGCCGGGAGAGCCGAAGCCCTGCGCCTGGGCGAATTGCTGGCCCTGGGTGGCGAAAGCACCCTGGTCCTGGCCCGAGAGCGGCACGCGGCGGAACGGATTTTCCGTCTGGGACGGCTGGCGGCCTTCCGGCAGCGTCGCCTGCGGCACCATGGCACCGCCGAGCAGCCCCGGCGTGGTGGCGCCGATTTGCTCGCGCCGCATGCGCGCCGCCGCTTCCAGCGCATTGCGGGCACGGCGCTGGTCGCCCCAGGCGCGCGCCAGACGCGATTCCAGCAGCGGGATGCGCGGATCGTTCGGCATCAGGGCGCGGCCCTCGGAGAGCAGCGCCTCCGCCCTGCCCCAGTCCCGGTTGGCGATCGCGGCATCCATCGCAGCCTGTCGCGCATCCGTGTCGCGCGGATTGCGCGACAGCACGGCCTCGGCGATGCGCCCCGCCTGCTCCGGGTCCCGCGCGCCCTGATACAGGCGGGCGAGGGCCAGGTTGGCCGCCGGATTGGTCGGGTTCTGGCGCAGCGTCGGCTCCAGCACATCGAAGGCCGCCGCCTGCTGCCCGCGCTGGTTGAGCTGGTCCGCCGCGCGGATCGACAGGCCGGCGGAGATGTCGTTCGCCTGCCGGCGCTGATCCGTCGTCAGCCGCCCGGCATCGATCGCGGCGGCGGCCGTGGCGGCTTCGGGGTTCAGCCCGGCTTCCGCCAGCGCCGACGCCGCCGCCAGTTGCGACGCGGGGGCCTGGCCGCGCGCCGCGATGGCATACATCCGCGCCGCTTCCTGCGCGCCGCGCGTGTCGTTGATGGAATTCAGCGCCCGCACCGCGGACGGCCCCGCCTGCCCGGACGGGTCGCGGCGGGAGGCGATGGCGATCAGCCGCTGGCGCGCGAGACTGCGCTGGCCCCGTCGCGCCAGGGCGACGGCGGATTGCACCTCCGCCTCCACCCGCGCGGTGGCCAGAAGCTGGTTATGGGCGCTGTTGCGCACCCGCGCCGGAATCCGCTCCAGCAGCCGCACCGTTTCATCCGGCCGCGACTGCTCGAAGGCGAAGATCGCGGCGGCGTGGATCGCATCCGGCGTCGCCCGGCTGGCCACCGTGGAGGCGACCATCTGGTTCGCTTCCGCACCCTGTCCGGATTGCGCCATCAGCCGCGCCAGATCGAGCCGCGGCCAGGGGTTGGAAGGGTCGTTCTGGATGGAGGCGCGCAGCAGCGCGGCGGCCGCCTGCGGGTCATCCGTGCGCTGCGCCTCGGCACGCAGGGCCTCGGCGCGTACCTGCGGCGCATTGGTGCCGCCGATGCGGCGATAGACTTCCTCCGCCTCGGCGAACTTGCCCTGTTCCTGCAGGGCATTGGCGAGGCCGGACATGGCCGCGCCGAAATTGCCCCGGCGGGCCAATGCGGTGCGGTAGCGCTGCTCGGCCAGGGCCGCATTGCCCTGTCGCAGGGCGATATCGCCCAGCAGCGCCTCGGCATCCGGGCGGTCGCCGCCATTGCGGGCCACGATGCGTGCCAGCAGCGGCTCCGCCTGGCTGACATTGCCCTGGGCCACTAGGTTGCGCGCCGCCTGGATATCCGGCCCCGGCGCGCCGCCGCCGCCCCGCACCACGCCGCGCCCGCCGCCCGCCGGACCCCGCGGCACGACGGTGGCGCCACGAAGCGCCTCCTCCCAATTCGCGCGGCGCGTGGGGTCGGCATCGATCGCCGCCTGAAGCAGCCGGGCCGCCTCCGCCCGTCGTCCCTGACGCAGCCGGACGAGGCCGAGTCCCCCCAGGCCGTCGGCATCATCCGGGTTGATTTCGAGCACGGCGGAGAAGCGCTGTTCCGCTTCCCGAATCTGGCCCTGGCTGAAGGCTTCCCAGCCGTCCATGCGGGCATTGCCGGCCTCATCGACCGGCTGCACCTGGGCGCGCGCCTCATCGAGCCGCCGCTGAATCTCGGCGTCATTGGGGAATTGCTGGAGGTAGCCCTCCAGCGGCCCCACCGCCTCCGGCCCCTGGCCGAGCCAGGTCAGCGCCTGGCGCCAGGCGGCGGCGGCGCTCTGCTGGCTGGCGGGCTGGCCGGACAGGCGGCGCAGCACATCGATGCCCTGGGCGCGGGTTTCCTCGCGATAGGTCAGCACCTGGCCATAGGCGAGCTGCACGGCGGTGTTGCTGGGGTTGCGCGAGGCAAGCTGGCCCAGGCCCTGCTGCGCTTCACGCCATCCGGCCTCGGTGCCGGCAAGGGCCTGGTAATATTCCAGTGCGAAACTGTCCGGCACCGGGGCGCCGGAGAAGATGCCACGGTAGCGTTCCACCGCTTCCGCGTTCCGGCCAGCCTGGGCAAGCTGGCGGGCCTGCGCCAGGGCGGTGGCATCAACGGTGGAGGTGCGAACGGCCACATCGGCCTGCAAGGTGCGGGGATCGGCCGGCGCCGTGGCACGAAGCTGCCCCAGCGCCTGCTGCGCCTGGGCGACATTGCCAAGCTGCGCCTGCGCCTCGGCGAGGCCCGACAGGGCGTCGGCGTTGCGCGGATCGACCTGGAGCACGCGTTCCAGCGTCCGCACCACCTGGTCCGGGCGATTCTGAAGCTTCCAGTAGTTCGCCTGGTCGAGCAGCGCGGCGATGCCGCGATCCTGGGCGAAGCTGGGGCCGGCGGCCAGGCTGACGGCCACCAGCGCGGTGCTCAGCAGCCCCGCGCGCATGGTCCGGGTCGGGCTTTTCATCATGTGGTCCTCGTCCGGAGACGGATGGCCGCGCGACGGCGCAGCGCCCAATAGGCGGGAACGGCGATGATGGCGCAGGAAATGGCCAGAAGCAGCAGCAGCAGGTCCGGCCGGGTCTGCAGGAAGTACTGCGGCCAGATGAAGGGAGGCAGCGTGCCGACGGTATAGTGGTCGCCCAGCGTGAAGCCGGTGATCCGGCCGGCCGACAGGATCGCAAGGTCGCCCTGGACCCGCGGCGCCTGTTCCGGATCGCGCAGCGCCGCCAGCATCTGCTCCAGCCCCTGCGGGGTGGTGCCGGTCAGCGCCACGACGGATTTGCCGGAACGCAGCGGGCTCTCGAAGCCGATCAGGATGCCGAGGCCGTCGCCGGTGGAGGTCAGCATCGCCTGCGCCTGTTCCCGGGCCACACGCGGCTCATCGCCGAGGAACAGGTTGCGGAAGCCGTCCAAGGCATCCGGCAATGCCACGCTCAGCCGGTTGCCTTCCAGCACCACCGGACCATCGCGCAGCAGTGTCTCCAGCGCCGGCTGGCGCCCGAGGGTGCCGATCACCAGCAGGTCGCGTCCCGAGACACTCTCCAGCGCATCGGGCCGCACCACACGGATACCCGTGGTGGCATGGCCGACATGGGAGGCGAGACGGCCCATCAGGGTCAGGAAGGCGGAGAGCTCGACCTCATTCGGGCGCTCCGGCAGCACCGCCGCCGTGTCGCCGAAATCCGCCATGCGGGTGAAGGGAAAGCCCGAGCCGGAGAAGAAGGCGAGGTTCGGCAGCGTGGTGAAGCGATAGGCGTCGGACAGGTCGATGGTGCTGTCCGGGTCGATCCCGGCGCGCACATCGGCCGGCACGGCGATGCAGTCGCCGCGATGCAGCGGGCGCATGTCGAAGCGCATCTGCAGCTCATTCGCCCCGAAGATCAGGTAGGGCGGCAGGCCGAAGCGGCCGGTCATGCGCTCGGACTGGCCGAACTGGCGGGAGAAGTAGCTGAGCGGCCAGGGCGCATCGGCATCCCGCAGCGGCAGGCTGCGCAGATAGATGTCGTTCAGCGCGACATCGAGGCGCGAGACCGCGACATCCATGATCGGCCCGGGCGGGGAGCGGTAGTTCAGCTCCACCGGCAGCGGCCGGCCACGCCAGGTGTAGAGGTCCGGCGCGGTGCGGAAGGGCACGGAGATCGGGCCCGGCGCATAGCCGAAGGCCTGCAATTCCGTCGGATCCACCAATTCACCAAGGC
The DNA here is from genome assembly GCF_019029495.1 of Falsiroseomonas oleicola. Taxonomy (GTDB): domain Bacteria; phylum Pseudomonadota; class Alphaproteobacteria; order Acetobacterales; family Acetobacteraceae; genus Falsiroseomonas; species Falsiroseomonas oleicola. The sequence goes on along the minus strand of NZ_JAERQM010000002.1, from coordinate 202,694 downwards.
GCACCGGGCGGTCGCTGCGCACCCAGCGCGGCGCATCATAGGGCTGGCGCGGCGGCACGGTGATCGGCTGCACCACGGCGATCTCGCCGGCCAGGGCTTCCTTGCTGCCGGCCAGCACCACCGCGGCCTGCGTCGCTTCCTCGCCGGTGCGGCCGCCGACCACCAGGATCAGGCCGAAGCGATCCGTCGGGTTCGGCACCAAGGCGAGGGTCGGTCCGTCGAAGCGCGGCAGCGCCAGGCCCGGAATGGTCTCCGGCCCGCCCGCGATCACCACCGCATTGCCGCGCTGCGGCAGGGTGAAGGACACCGGGAAGCTCGCGCCGCGGTAGTCCGCCTGCACCGCGAACCAGGAGGCGACGGTCGCCGCCGCCTGAAGCCCCTCATTGCTCGCCGCTTCCGGCATCACCACCGGCAGCACCAGCGGCTCGCGCAACAGGCGCGGGTCGAAGAACGGTTCCGGCAGGCGTGCCAGGTCACGCTGCAGGGGCAGGCGTTCCAGCGTCAACTGAAGGGTCGAAAGGTCGGAGACATTGGCCCAGAGCAGGCCGGACAGCGGGTCGTTGCACTCCAGCGTGTAGCGGCCGGTGAAGCGGAAGTTCAGCCGGTTGAGGTCGGCGAAGAACACCGGGTTGATCGGGAATTCCAGCGGCCCGAAGGCCGGCCGGTTGCGGTCCGGATTGATCACGCCGACGAACTGCTCGTTCAGCGCCATCGCCACCTGGCTGTATTCCGGGATCAGCGCCGGGCTGGTCGCGCCCTGGAGCACGAGCCGCGCCCCGGTCACCACCTCATCGCCACGCACGCCGAACAGCACGCCCTGCAAGTCGGACGTGCCGCGCATCTGCATCGGTGCGCGCAGGCCAAGCTGGCGCAGGGTGCGGGTCTCAGTGCGGGTGGAGCCGACATCGCCGGTCGGCACGCCGAAGCTGCCGACACCGACGCCGCCGAGGAAGCCCGGCTGCGCCTGCGGCAGCGGCGGCAGGCCGGTATTGACCTGGACGCCGATCGGCCCCTGCTGGCCCGGGAACTGCCCCGGCGCAACCTGGCCGAAGGGCGCCAGCGGCGCATCGGCGGAGGCGGCGGGCGCCTGGCCCGGCTGCGCCGGCTGGCCGAAGGGCGTCCGCACATTGGACCCGGAGGCGGAAGGCGCCTGCCCGGGCTGGGCCGGCTGGCCGAAGGGCGCCACGACGTTGGAGCCTGGGGCCGACGGCGCCGGCCCCTGCTGGCTGAATGGCGCCAGCACATTGCCCGATGCCGCGGGCGGCTGGCCCGGCGGCACGAAGGGCGAGCCCTGCTGCTGCAAGGGCACCGCGCCGCTCTGGGTGGCCGGCGCCCCGAAGGTGCCAACGCCCGGCGACTGCGGGGTGAGCGTCAGCGGCAGACCTTGCGGCCCCGGCTGCAACGGCGTCGGCGGAGGCGGGGCGCCGCGCAGATTGACCTGCGCCATGGCGAGGCCCGGCGCCGACAGGGCCAGGGCCAGGGCGACGGCCGCGGCGCGCCGCACGGCGGTCTCGCCACGCGCCCGGCGGGGCGGCGGCACGATCTCCGGCGCCGTGTCGGCCGTGATGGCTTCCGGCGGCGGGGCCTCCATCACCACCCGGTTGCGCCGCTGGCGGCGCGTGAAGAAGGAGAACTGGCTGTCGCCGCGGAACAGGCCGCCGATGGACCGCGCCACCTCACCAAGGCTGCGGAGTGGTTTGTCTTCGCGCACGTCGTCCCAATCCACCCATGCATCCGCGCGGCCAAGAACGGCGCGCACAATGTTACCCTCGTCATGCAGCGTCTGCGCCGCGAAGCGCAGTTGCATCCGCCCGTCCTGCCAGCGCAGAACCTCGGCCGGGATGGCGACCCATTCGGGGCCGACATCCAACTCCAGCGTGATCGGCGTATTCTCCGCCACATCCGCCGGACGTTCGATGGCGACCGCGGCGCCGCCCAGCGAAAGGTCCATGGTCTCGCCTTCGATCACCCGCCCATCGGGCAGCACGGCATTGGCCGCGATCACCGCGCCGACGCGCGCGCGTTCGCGCACCTGCCGGCGTTCACGACCGACGGCGAGACCCGCCAGCACCACCACGAAGGACAGCGTCGCCCAGAGGAAGTTCAGCGCGAAGGCCTGGAAGTCGAGGCTTTCCACCGGATTGGTGCTCAGCCCGTAGATGCCCGACAGCAGGCCCGCGATCAGCGCCAGCGCCAGCACCATGTTCGGCCCCACGGCGCGCAGGTCGAAGAAGCCTTCCTGCAGCGTGCCGCCCTTGTCGGTGACGTTGAATTTTCCCTTTTTGGGATCGAGCAAGGTCGCCAGCATCACGGGGATCAAATACAGCGCCAGCACCGTCTCATAGATCTCGGACCAGAAGCTGTGGCGCACATGGCCGGATAGCCGGCTGGTGGCGCCGACCGAATGCAGGATATGCGGGCCGGCATAGGCGATAATGGCCAGCGGGCTGGCCGCGATGATGCTTTCGCCGAACAGCAGGAAGGCCAGCGGCGCGGTCAGGAAGACGAAGCGCGGCAGCGGGAACAGGAAGTGGAACTGCGACATGAAGTAGCAGCAGCGCTGGTAGAATTTCAGCCCGGAGCCGAGCATCGGATTCTCGATGCGCAGGATCTGGATCATGCCACGGCCCCAGCGCATGCGCTGGCCGATGTGCAGCATCAGCCGTTCCGTCGCCAGGCCGGCCGCCAGCGGGATGCGCAGATAGGCGGTGCGCCAGCCACGCCGCTGCATCTTCAGCGAGCAGTGGCAGTCCTCCGTCACCGTCTCGGTCGGCACGCCGCCCACTTCCAGCAGCGCCTCGCGCCGGATCACCGCGCAGGAGCCGCAGAAGAAGGCCGCGTTCCACAAGTCGTTGCCCTGCTGCACCATGCCGTAGAACAGCAGCCCCTCATTCGGCACGCGCTCACCGGAGGCGAGGTTCCGCTCGAAGGGGTCAGGCGAATAGAAGTGGTGCGGCGTCTGCACCATGGCGAGGTCGCGGTCCCGCAACAGCCAGCCCACGGTGAGCTGGAGGAAGGCGCGGGTCGCGACATGGTCGCAGTCGAAGATGCAGATGTATTCGCCGTTGGTCACCTTCAGCGCGGCATTGATATTGCCGGCTTTGGCGCCCTTGTTGTCGCCGCGGATCAGGTAGTTGCAGCCGACCTGTTCGCAGAATCGCCGGAATTCGTCGCGCCGCCCGTCATCCAGCAGATAGACGTTCATCTTGTCGCGCGGCCAGTCGATCGCCAGCGCGCCGTAGATGGCCGGCTTCACGATCTCCAGCGGTTCGTTGTAGCTCGGGATGAAGACGTCGATGGTCGGCCACTCATCCGGATCCTCCGGCAGCGGCACCGGCTTGCGGTCCAAGGGCCAGATCGCCTGGAAATAGGCCAGCAGCATGGTGGAGACGGCATAGACCTCGGCCAGCAACAGGCCGGTGCCGAGGAAGGTCTGCAGGAAGCTGGTGAATTCCAGCGTGTCGACCAGCCGCCAGTAGATGTAGCGCATCGACACAAGGCAGGACATGAAGACGACGAAGATCGTCATCGCCCGGCCGGGAATACGGTTGGCGACAAGGAACAGAAGGAATCCCGCAACCGCCAGCCAGGCCTGCTGCTCGGCCTGAAGCGGCGCGACCATGAAGATCACGCCGATCACCAGACTGAGCAACATCAGCGGCCAGATGACCCAGCTCCGTGCCCATGGGCCGCTGCGAAAAGCGCGGCGCTGGCGTAGCGATTGCGCGAAGCTCATCGGGCGCCCCAGCCCATGCCGAAGCCTTCCGGCGCGGCCGGCAGCGCGGCCTCGATGGCGCGGGCGATGCCGCGCAGATCCTCGGCCGCACGGCTGTCCGGCGCGATTTCCTGCACCAGCTTCTGCATGGCCAGGGCCTCCGCCATCGTCTCATCGCGGCTGACGGCGCCCAGCAGGCGCGGGCCGAGATGGCGCGCGACGGCATCCGCAGCGGCGCGGGACAGGCGGGAATTCAGGTCCACCTCGTTCAGCACCACCCGCAGGCGGCCGGCGAACAGCGCCGCCATGGTGCCCGAGCCGAGGAAGCGGCCGCTGTCGATATCCGGGATCAGCGCCGCGCTGATCGCTTCCGCCTGAAGCACGGCGATGACCATGGAGGCCATCGGCACCAGCACCGCCAGCGCATGCGACGGGCCGGGGGAGGTGTCGGCGATCACGGTGAGGCCGGGATCGGCCAGGATGGCGCGCATCGGCGCCGCCAGCAGTTCCGGGTCCCGTTCCAGCGCCGCGGCCAGGCCCAGCGCGCCGCGCAGTTCCATGGCGCCGTGCGGCAGCACCATCACGCCCGAACTGGTCTCGCGCACGCAACTGCGCCAGTCGGGGCGGCGCGGCAGTTCGGAGGTGAAGCCGCCCATGTCGGACAGCGGCACGCCGAAATGCAGGCGCAGCGTGTTCTGCGGGTCGAAATCGATGACCAGGGTGCGCCGGCCCTCGCGCTGCAGGGCATCAGCGAGATTGGCCGCCAGCGTGGTCTTACCGACGCCGCCCTTGGGAGATGCGAAACAGATCAGCGGCATGGTCGGGGGTAGCCTCCCGTCGGAGCGTGGAACATCAGGATTGGGGCGGTTCGGCCTGCGGCGCGTGGCGCAGGGCGAGGAAGGCATCGGCACTCTCCGCCGGATCCGCCGCCAGCAGGCGCAGCAGTTCCGGCAGGGGCAGGTCGATCTCGGCGGCCGTCAGGATGGCCGGCAAGGGAGACGGCTCGGGGGCCAGGGGTTCCGGCGCCGGCTCAGGCTCAGGCAAGGGTTCCGCCACGGCGGCGCCGCGCCGGGCCGTCAGGCCACCGGGCAGGTCCAGCGCCTCGATCAGGGGGAACATGGCACGCGGCGCGCCCTGGGGCTGCCCCGCACCGCCCGCGGGCGGTGCGGCGGAAAGCTGCGACAGGGTCGACATGCCGAGACGCGAGACGGGCGGCGCCACCATGGCATCGGCGGCCCGCAGCAGCCCCATATCGGCCACGCCATAGCTGCGACGGGTCGGCGCCTCGACAGGCAAGGGCGCGGGCGGCTGGGCCCGGGCGGCGGGCGGTTCCGCCACCGGGGTCCAGCCGGACGGGGCCGCCGGCTCCGGCGCAGCGGGCACGGGCGGCGGCGCAGCGACAGGCGGCGGTTCGGCAGCGGGCGGCGGCGCGACGGGCGCCGATGGCTGGGCCATGACGGGCGGCGCCATCACCGGGGCCGGGGCGGGCCAGGCGGGGGCGGCCGGAGCCGGATCGGACCAGGAAACGGCCGGCGGCGCCGGCGGCACGGGCGTCGGATCGGACCAGACCTGCGGGGGTTCTGACCACACCTGCTGCGCAGGCTCCGGCACGACCCGCGGCGCAGGCTCCGGCACGACCTGCGGGGCCGGCTCCGGCACGACCTGCGGGGCCGGCTCCGACCATGCCTGTGGCGCGGGTTCGGACCAGGGCGGCGGGGCCTCCACGGGCGCGGCCGGCGGCGGCCACGTCGCGGCGGGCGCAGGCTCCGGCCAGCTTCGCGTCTCGGCTGTGGTGTCCGGCGACGGCCAGGACTCGGCCGGGGGATGGCCCTGCTGTTGGCCCGCCTCGGCCGCCGCGGTCATGGCGGCGCCGAGCAGGCCATAGGCCTCTCCCTCCGGCGGCGGCGCAGGCGTGCGCACCGGCTCATTTCCGAAACTGCGGTAACGGATGGCTGGAGCCCGCAGTGCGGCAGCAACCCTAGCCACATCCGTATCTTGGCGCATGCGAGATCAACCCCCAATCGCGGTGCAACATGCCGTGGCCGCGACGGTTAGGGAATACCCAATCTCTACCGCATCGGCAGGCCTATATCGAAGATATCAAGGAGTCTCGCCAAGCGAGACGGGCGAGCAGCGCAAGAATAGCGGAATAATAGTCCTGCGACTCAGATATTGAGGAAAAAGTCGGAATCTGATCCTCGCTGCCATGTTTGGCGATGGCGAGTTGTGCCACCGCCCGGATCCCCGCCGACGCCGCATAGGGCGAGATCGCGTCTGAACCGAAATCAGTCCAGGCCGGCATCCGCGCATGCTGGGGGTCGGACCAGAAGCGTGCCGCACCGATCGCCGCCGGCTCCCGCCCCAGCCCCGCCCAGGCCAGGTACAGCGGCACACGGACCGCGTCATAGGAGAAGCGCGCCGGCCAGCCGGGCGCCGGGGCCGGCCGGCCGCCGCCGCGCGGCAGCGCCACCCAGTCCGCCGGCAGGCCCCAGCGGCCGAAGCGCGCCCGGCGCAGCAGCGACAGGCCATCCGAGGCAAGGCGCAGCCAGGTCGGGTCCGGCACCGCCTGGGCCAGCGCGCGCAGCGCCGGGAAGGCGTAGTAGGAAGGGTTGATGACCACATGGTCGCGCTGCTCGAAGCCGCTGGCGCCGGGCAACAGGACGGTTTCCTCCCCCACCTGGCGCACCAGCAGGCGCAGCACATCGCGTGCGATCGCGGTGCCCTGCGCGGTGTATTCCGGCGATCGCCAGCGCTTGCCGGCCCGCAGCAGCGCCCAGGCCACCATCAGGTCGCCATCGGTGGCGTTGTTCGGATCGTCCACCGCACCGCCGCCGCCCCGGGCATCCGGCCGGTAGCGCCAGGACAGCAAGGCGTCCTGCGGCCGGCCCAGGACCCGCAGCGTCCATCCCAGGATCCGGTCGAAGGTCTCCTGGTCCAGCGCCTGCTCGGCACAGACCAGCGCCCAGCCCTGGCCCTCGCTATGCGAGATGTTGTTGTTGAAGGTGTCCACCACCCGCCCATCCGGACGCAGGAAGCGGTTGCAGAAGGCCTGCCATTCGGCCGGCTCCAGCACCGGCACCCCCGGCGGGCCGGAGGCCGCCTGACGTGCGACGGCGGGGGCTGGCAGCGCGGGTGCGGCGGCCAGGGCGAACAGGGCGCGGCGGCGAATTGGATGGGACATGTGGTTCCAGGATCGCAGCAGCAGATGAAGAGGAAGTTGATTAAGAGCATCAACAACCTTTCGCTGCGTCAGTCCAGCAAAATGCCCGTGAAAGTTGCGCTTCTTCGCAATGGACCACCCGGAAACGCGCCGCGCGCCACAACGCGGACCGGCAGGCGGTTCCGGCCAGGAGATCACAAATAGTTGTCAACGGCGCGTCCGATCGCCGCCACAAAAGCGGCGCCGCGGTGATGCGAGCGTGACGACTCGGATCCTCAACCGCCGCGCCAGGCCGGGCGTCAGCCCAGCCTTTCGCAGGCGGTCGCCAGCCAGCCCGCCTCCCGCGCCGGCAGCAGCGGGCCCAGGCGGTGCAGAACCGCCGCATGATAGGCATCCACCTGCTTCCGCTCCGCCGCGCAGAGGCGCGCCACCTGGATCAGCCGACGGTCATAGGGTGCGAAGGTCAGGGTCTCGAACTGCAGGAAGGGCCTGGTCTGACCCGGCAGTTCCGGCGCCGGGGCGACCATGAGCAGGTTCTCGATCCGGATGCCGTAGGCGCCCGGCAGGTAGAAGCCGGGCTCATTGGACAGGATCATGCCGGGCTTCAACGGCACCGGCCGCGCCGCGCGGCTGATGCCGGCCGGCCCCTCATGCACCGAGAGGAAGCTGCCGACGCCATGGCCGGTGCCATGGTCGTAGTCCAGCCCCGCCTGCCACAGCGCGTGCCGCGCCAGCGCATCCAGATGCACCCCGGCCACACCTTCCGGAAAGCGCAGCGCCGACAGCGCCAGATGGCCCTGCAACACCATGGTGTAGCGTGCGGCCAGTTCCTCCGGCGGGTCGCCCGGCCCGGTCCAGAGGGTGCGGGTGACATCCGTGGTGCCGTCCCGGTACTGCGCGCCACTGTCGATCAGGTAGCACTCATCCGGGCGGATCGGCCGGTCGCTCTCCGCCGTGGCGCGGTAGTGGATGATCGCGCCGTGCTCCCCGGCGCCGCTGATCGCGGGGAAGCTCTCCGCCACGAAGTCCGGCGCCTCCGCCCGCAGCGCCAGCAGCCTGGCGGCGGCGGAGAGTTCGGTTTGCCCGCCCGCCGGCGCGGCCTCGGCGAACCAGGCGAGGAAGCGGCACAGGGCGACGGCATCGCGCCGATGCGCGGCCCGCGCGCCCGCCTGCTCCACCGGGTTCTTGCAGGCGCGCGGCAGGCGGCAGGGATCCTCCCCGGCGACCGGTTCCGCCCCCGCCGCGCGCAGGCGCTGGGCAAACCAGGCCGGCGTCACCTCCGCATCCAGCCGCACCCGCCGGCCCGCCAGGCCGTCCAGCGCCGAGTCCAGCGCCGCGGGCGGGTGCAGCGCCACGGCGTTGCCGAGATGCCGCCGCAGCGCCGCATCAGCCCGCGCGGGGTCGAGGAACAGATCGACCCGCGCATCGGCATGCAGCAGCGCCACCGCGAGGGCCAGCGGCGTATGGGTCAGGTCGCGGCCGCGGATGTTCAGCAGCCAGGCGACGGAATGCGGATCGGCCAGCACCGCCGCATCCTGCCCGGCCTCCCGCAGCAACGCCGCCGCCGCGGCGCGTTTCTCCGCCGAATCCACGCCCGCGCAGTCCGGCGGATGCACCGAGGCGGGGGCCGCCGGCGGGGCGGGGCGGTCGAACCAGACCGCATCCACCGCATTGGCCGCCATCGGCACCAGCACGGCGCCCGATTCCGCCAGCCGGTCGAGCGCCGCCTGTGGATGCAGCCAGGGATCGTAGCCGATGCGCGCGCCCGGCGCCTCCGCCTTCAGGAAGGCGGCGGGCGGCTGTTCCAGCAGATGGCGACGCTCCCAGCCCGGGGCTTCGGCCGCGGCCTGGGTGGTGTAGCGGCCATCGACGAACAGCACCGCCCGGTCCCGCAGCACCAGCGCCATGCCGGCACTGCCGGTGAAGCCGGTGAGCCAGGCGAGGCGCTCGGCCGAGGGGGGCACATATTCGCCGAGGAAGGCATCGGCACGCGGCACCAGAAGGCCATCCAGGCCCTGACGGACCAGTTCGGCGCGCAGGGCCACCAGGGCGGCGCCGGAGGCGGAATGTTGCATGTTGCGTTACCGAAGCCCTAACGACGAAACATATGTCCACAGTGTTTCATGCGTAAGACGCATGGCTTGGCTGTGGCTTGAACGCATCACCTGTGACCTTCCCGCCCCTATGTTGCACCTGCGAAGCGCGGCGACCCCAGGCCAAGGACGGCCCCAGGCCACCGCGCAGCTCAACAGAGGTCATCATGAACTCCCGCCACAGCCAGGAACAGGGCACCCTGTTCACCATCGCCAACCACGACCGCACCGCGCTGGAGATCGAGGCGCTGCGCCATGCCGCGATCCACGCCCGCGACAAGGCGATCGCCGATGGCATCCTGCGTCTTTTCAGCACGCTCGGCCGCGGCCTCAGCTTCCTCGGCAGCACCCTGCGGAGCTGGCCGACCCGCCGCCGCACCTATGAGAACCTGCGCAGCCTGACCGACCGCGAACTGGCGGATATCGGCCTGACCCGCGGCGAAATCGCCCGCGTCTTCGAGCCCGACTTCCGCCTGCCGGCCAAGCCGGAAACCGCGTTGCCGGCAACCGCGTTCCGCCTGCCAGCGGCCGTCGCCGCCAATGCCAACCAGGCCCCCGCCGCGAACGGCCAGCAGCCCGCCGCCGCGGCCTGAACGGCCCCAGTTACCCGCCCGCGCCGCCCCCGCGGCGGCGCGGTTCGCGGAAGCGCGAGGCCGGTCCCCTGACGGGGGCCGGCCTCAGCGCATGTCCGGGTCAGCGCCGCCGCAACACCAGCGTCGCCCAGGCACCCTGCGGCAGCCGCCGCTCCAGCACCATCCCGCGCCGACGATGCGCCGCCAGCACCATGCGCACCTGCGTCCCGAGCAGGCCAGCCAGGATCGCCGTGCCCCCCGGCGCCAGACCCACCGACAGATCCTTCGCCATCGAGCACAGCGGCCGCGCCAGGATATTCGCGAAAACCAGGTCATAAGGCCGCCCGGCCCGCACATGCCGGTCGCGCCAACCATCCGCCAGCCGCGCCCGCACCAGCCGCCCCACCCCGTTCATCCGGGCATTCTCCTCCGCCACCCGGACACTCCACGGCTCGATATCCGTGGCCAGCACCGGCCGCCGCAGCCGCTTCGCCGCCGCCATGGCCAGAATCCCCGACCCCGTGCCGAGATCCAGCAGCCGCCGCAACCGCCTGGCCCGCCCGCCACGCGCCACCGCCGCGAAAGCCACCAGGCAACCCCTGGTCGAACCATGCTCGCCCGAGCCGAAGGCAATCCCGGCATCGAGCTTCAACACCTCCCGCCCATAAATCCGGCGCTCGGGCAGATGCGTCGGCCGCACCAGATAGGCCCCGCCAATCTCCTGCTCGCCAAACGCCGCCACGGTCCGGGCCAACCACCCCTCCGCCTCCACCGGCGCCGCCTGCAGGACCGGCTCAAACCCACCCGACACCAGGGACGCCAAAGCCAGCGCACCCGCCAGCTCCTCCTCCCCCTGCCCACAAGGCCGCACCCCCTCAACCCGCCAGGTGTCCGTCACCTCATCCCGGAAAATCGCGACCGAAGGACACACCCGCTGCAACGCCGCCTCAAACGCCGGCACCACCTCCTCCGGCAACCCCTCCATCCACAAGGTCTCCAACGGATCCGCCCGCCGCGCCTGACGCTGGGCATACACATCACGCGACATCGAACCGGAGACCTTTTCAGCGGGAGACAGTGGGTGAAGGTGGGCGCGGGTTGGTCTTGCAGGGGGCGCTGCCCCCTGCACCCCCGCCAAAGGGACAGTGGTCCCTTTGGAAACCCATTTAAGGGGTAGGCGAGAGGAGGGGCAACGAGGGCGCGATGGGCCAGGCGGACGTTCGGCGCCCCTCCTCTCGCCTACCCCTAAGTCGAGGGTTCGAAGGGGCCACTGCCCCTTCGCGGGAGGGTGCAGGGAGGGCAGCGCCCTCCCTGCAAATCACCGGCGCCCCCCTCACCCACCATCCCGGCCGAAAAAGCCTACGAGGTCGGTCGGGGGTGGTGACCAGTGGGGGGTGTTGTCCTTGTCGACCAGGACGGCGCGGACGCCTTCGGCGAAGTCGGGATGTTGGGTGACGGGGCCGGTCAGGGCCAGTTCGGTGGCGAGGCAGGCGGCGAGGTCCTGGGTGGCGCCGCGGCGCAGCAGTTCCAGGGTCACGGCCAGGCTGGTGGGCGACATTCTGGCCAGGATGGCGGCCTGGGCGCGCGACCAGTCGGTGTTCTCGGTGGCGAGGGCGGCCTGGATGGCGGGAAGGGTGGTGGGGCCGAAGCAGCGGTCGATGGCGGGGCGCTGGGCGGCGATGGGGCCGGGCGGCACGGTTTCGGCGAAGCGGTCGATGGCGCTGGCGTCGCCGTCCAGCAGGGCGGTGCGCAGCGCGGGAAGGCGGTCGCGGGGGACGAAATGGGTGGCGAGGCCGGCTTCCACGGCCTCCGCGCCGCGCAGCCGGGCGCCGGTCAGGGCCAGCCAGCGGCCCATGGCGCCAGGGGTGGCGCTGGGCAGGCGCGGCAGGGCGTAGGAGGTGCCGACATCGGGGAACAGCGCGATGGCGGTTTCCGGCATGGCGAGCAGGGCCTGTTCGGTGACCACGCGATGGCTGCCATGGATGGAGACGCCGATGCCGCCGCCCATGCAGACGCCGTCGATCAGGCTGATCCAGGGTTTTTCGAATGCCGCGATGGCGGCGTTCACCGCGTATTCGCCGGCGAAGAAGGCGTGGACACCGGCGGCATCGCCGGCCAGGGCCAGTTCACGGATGCGGCGGACGTCGCCGCCGGCGCAGAAGGCCTTGCCGCCCGCGCCCTCGAGGATGACGAGGCGCACCGCCGGGTCGTCCCGCAGCCCGGCGATCGCGGCATCCAGCGCCGCGATCATGCCGAGGTCGAGCGCGTTCAGCGCGCGGGGGCGGTTCAGCAGAAGGGTGCCGGCCGCCCCCTCCTGCCGGAGGAGAACGGTCGGCTCGGCGGTGTCGGTCATCGGGTCGGTCAGGTGCCTTCGCGGGCGGCGAGCTGGGTGATCTGCTGGCGCATGGCGCCGAGCAGCGCCTGCACGTTGTTGCCGTTGCGGGTGATGACGCTGCTGTATTCGCTGCGGGTGGTCAGGCGCAGGCTGGTGCCTTCGGCGATCACGTCGACGACCCTGGGCTGGCCACCGACTTCCGCCACCCGCCAGTCCAGCCCGAAGGCCGGGCTGCCGGCGCGTTCGACGATGGTGCTGACCAGCACGTCTTCCTCCGTCCGCGACTGGCTGCGGCCGAGGGAGAAGGTGAGGCCCTGATATTCCCCGAAGCGGGAGGAGAGGTTGCGGATCAGCACTTCCTCGAACAGTCGCAGATATTCCTGCTGCTGCTGGGCATTGGCGGTGCGCCACCAGCGGCCGAGGATGAAGCGGCCCACGCCCTGCACGTCCACCGCCTGGCGCAGGATGGCGCCGACGCGGTCGCGCCGCTGCGGCACGGGGCCGTCGGCGTTGATGGCGGCGACCAGTTCCTGGCCGGTGGTGCGGATGAAGTTCGCGGCGCGCTGCGGTTCCATCTGCTGCGCGCGGGCGCCGCCGGCCGGGCTGAGCAGGCCGAGCGAGCCGCCGAGCGTGCCGAGGATCAGGGTGCGGCGGGCGGTAACGGTCATGGGCGGGTTGTCCTTTGCGGGTCGCGGCGCCTCAGCGCCGAAGCCCCTGGATGCCGGAGCCGATGCCGAGGTCGGAGGTCGCTGCGGCGCCGGTGGGCTCGTTGCGGATTTCCACCACCCGACGCTGCCGGTAGGCGCTGCGAATGGTGGCATAGGGATCGAGGGAGGTAGCGCGCACCTGGTCGATCGGTTCAATCAGGCCTTCGCGGGTATCCAGGGCGGTGGCGCCGGTACGGGTGATGGTGATGGCGTCCACCGTCTCCCCGCCCACATAGGTCAGCGGGTTCATCGCCACGTCGCCGGCGAAGCCCGCCACGTCGCGAGGGCTGGAGGGGCCGAGCACGGGAATGAACAGATAGGGGCCTTCCGGCGCGCCCCAGACCGCCAGGGTCTGGCCGAAATCCTCGGTATGGCCGAGCAGGCCGAAATCCGTGGCGCGGTCGAAGATGCCGCCGATGCCGACGGTGGTGTTCACCAGGAAGCGGCCCGTGGTGGTGGCGGCGCGCTGGGTTTCGCCCTGAAGCAGGTCGTTCACCAGGATCACGGGCGTGCGCAGGTTCGCCAGCACGTTGCGGATGGCGGTACGCACTTCCGGCGGCAGGAAGACGCGATAGATTTCCGCGGCCGGGCGCAGCACCAGGGTGTCGATACCGTCATGCACGAAGTAGGCGGCGCGGTTCATCGGCTCCAGCGGGTCGTTGTTGGCGCGGAATTCCGCGACCGCCTCGGTATCCGTGGGATCCGGCCGCGTGGCGCAGGCGCCGAGGCCGACCAGCAGGGCCAGGCCGAGGACGGAGCGCAGGCGCGCGGCGCGCGACAGGCCGGGGGCAGCTTGGGTGGCACGGGTAGCGATCAAGTTGCGACCTCCGGTGACGGACGACCGGGCAAACCCCGGGCTTCGCGTCCCGGGCCTTCCTGGGACGCGCGCACACCCTTATATGCGTTGGAAGGCATCAGCGGAACGGTGGTGCCGCCGAAGTTACGAACCGAGACGTCCGGTGTTGCCCGCCGGCCCGTGAGAGAACCCGCACCATGGACATGGCCCTGCCTGGCACCTTGCAGCGTTGGTTGACCGGCCCGCGCGTCGCCGGCCTTCCGGTGCCCACCGAGATGCCGCCGCCGAAACTGTCCTTCGAGTTCTTCCCGCCGAAGAACGAGGCGCTGGAGACCGCGCTCTGGGCCGCGATACGGCGGCTGGAACCGCTGGGGCCGCGCTTCGTCTCCGTCACCTATGGTGCCGGCGGCACCACCCGCAGCCGGACGCATGACACGGTGGCGCGGCTGGCCAAGGAAACCTCCCTCACCCCCGCCGCGCACCTGACCTGCGTCGGCGCCACCAGGGAGGAGGTGGATGAGGTGGCGCGGGACTACCTGGCCGCCGGGGTACGCAACATCGTGGCGCTGCGCGGCGACCCGCCGGCGGGCGCCAGCGAATACACCCCGCATCCGGGCGGCTACGCCCAGGCGGAGGACCTGGTGCGCGGGCTGCGCCGAATCGGCGATTTCGACATCTCGGTGGGCGCCTATCCGGAGACTCATCCCGCGGCGGCCTCCGCCAGTGCCGATCTGGACTTCCTGAAGCGGAAGATCGATGCCGGGGCGACCCGGGCGATCACCCAGTATTTCTTCGACACCGATGTCTACCTCCGCTTCATCGATCGTTGCGCCGCGGCCGGCATCACCGTGCCGATCGTGCCGGGCATCCTGCCCGTGTCGCATTTCGGGCAGATGAAGAAGTTCTCCGCCATGTGCGGCGCCTCCGTCCCGGCCTGGATGGGCAGGCTGTTCGAGGGGCTGGAGGAGGATGTGGAGACCCGCCGCATGGTCGCCGCCGTGGTGGCGGCAGAACAGGTGCGGCTGCTTCAGGCCAATGGGGTGGACGAATTCCACTTCTACACGCTGAACCGCGCCGACCTGACCTATGCCATCGCCCATCTGCTGGGGGCGAGGCCGAAGGCGGGCTGAGGCCCGCCGGAAACGCCAAGGCGGGCGAAGCCCGCCGGGCACGAACGACCTTCCCCTCCCCCCGGCGCTGGGTCCAGCATGGCGCACCGGCATCAGACCGGATGTGGAGGTGAAGCCCATGACGACCACCCGTCGCGCGACCCTTCTGGCCGCGCCCGCCCTTGTCCTCGGCAGCCGCCTGGCGCGCGCCCAGGCCTGGCCTTCCCGCCCCGTGCGGATCGTGGTGCCCTATACGCCGGGGGGCGTTTCCGACATCACCGCGCGGCTGATCGCGGAGCCCATGGCCGCGGCCATGGGTGTTGCGGTGCCTGTGGAAAACCGCGCCGGCGCCGATGGCGTCATCGGGACGGAGGTCGTGGCGCGCGCGCCCGCCGATGGCCATACGCTGGCCCTGGTGTCCGTCGGCCATCCCGTGAACGCCGCCTTCTACCGACTGCCCTATGACACGATGCGGGACTTCACCTTCATCAGCCTGACCACGAAGACCCCGCTGGTGCTCTGCGCCGCGCGCAGCTTCGGGCCCTCCACCCCGTCGGAGTTGGTGGCGCATGCCAAGGCCAGTCCGGCCGGCCATGTGACCTTCGCCGGCACGGGGGGCGTGGTCCGGCTGGCGCCGGTGCTCTTCGCCCAGCAGACGGGCATCGAGATGACCTATGTGCCCTATCGTGGTTCGACCCAGGCGCATCCCGACCTGATCGCCGGGCGCGTCGACATCATGTTCGACACCGTTCCCGCCGCGCTGCCGCATATCCAGGCCGGCACGTTGAAGGCCTTGGCCACCACCGGCGCCACCCGCGCGCCGCAATTGCCGGATGTGCCGACACTGGGCGAAAGCGTGGCGGGGTTCGAGGCCTCCACCTGGGGCATGGTGATGGGTCCGGCCAACCTGCCGGTGCCCGTGCTGGACCGGCTGCACCGGGAGATCACCGCCGCCGTGCTGCGCCCCGATGTGGTGGCGCGCCACCGGCAACTCGGGGCGGAGGTCGTCACTTCGAACCCCGATGAGACCCGCGGCTTCGTCCAGGCCGAGATGGAGAAATGGGGCGCCGCCGCCCGCGCCGCGGGGGTCCGGCCGCAGAACGCGGGATAGCCCGCCGCTACCAGCGGATCACCTTCTCCGCCAGAAACAGGGTGCCGAACAGCGTGCCGGCGAAGATCAGCAGGTGGTTCCGCACCGCGTCCTTGCGGAACACCATGGCGGGCGGCGGCGGCGGGGTGGCGGAAGCGGCCAGCGCCGCCAGGCCGCGCGGTTCCTCAGGCGCGGACTCCGCCCTGGCCTGCGCCTCGGCCGGCGTCAGGCAGGGGCCGAGATAGGTGAAGCGGCGCGCCGCCTCGGCTGCCGTGACCGCGCTGCCGTCCCAGACCATCCAGTTGCGCAATGCGCCATTCCAGCCGATCGGCAGGGGCGTGGCCGCCGCCCCATCCTCGATCCGCGCCACCCAGTGCCAGGGGCGGGAGGGGTCGGCGGGCTCGCCAGGGCGATGCGGGTCGGGCCAGGCCATGCCAGTCTTCCTTGTTGCGCTTCCTGTCCCATAACAGGGCGTGGATCAGGCGGCGGCAAGGGGTGCCTCAATCCAACAGGCGCAGGCGCAGCCGGTCATAGACAGGGCGCAGCAGCACCGGGGACAGGAACAGCGGGAACTGGCACAGCGCGAAGAACATAAGGATGCGCGCATCGGTCGCCGCCGGCAGCACCGCCAGATACAGCGCCATGTTGCGATTGCCCGACAGCAGGCCGCCGGACAGCGCCACCCGCGCCCCGGCGACCTTCAGGAAGACCAGCGCGGTGGCGATGTTCAGCCCGAAATTGCCGGCGAAGGCCAGCGCGATGCCACCCAGAACCCAGAGCGGCTCGGCCAGCAGCATGGCCTGCACGCCATCCATCACGCCGAAGCCGTAGAACACCACCAGCAGCACCACCGCCCCATCCACGCCACGGCCATAGCGCGCCAGCCGCGCCGGCCCCGCCAGCCGGCGGATCACCAGGGAGACCAGCAGCGGCAGCCCCACCACCAGGGACAGCCGCGCCATCAGCCCGGTCAGGGAGATCGCCAGGTCGATCCCCAGCAGGCCGAGCGCCAAGGGCGGCGCGGTGAAGGGCACCAGCAGCGTGGAGATCACCGCGACGACCAGTGAAATCTCCCCATCCAGCCCCACCATCCGGGCGAAGGCCGGGGAGGATGTGGCGGCGCAGCCCGTCGCCATGATGACCACCGCGGCACTGAGCGGCCCCTCGAACCCCAGGATGCGGACGATGGCGAAGACCAGCAGCGGACAGGCCAGCAACACCCAGCCCAGCAGCGCCGCCACCAGCAGCGGCCGGCGCAGATAACCAAGCACCTGGCCGAAATCGACCCGCAACAACACCAATGTCATCAGGCAGGCGACGACCGGCGTCACCACATCCCGTGTCGCGGCGGCCAAGGGCGGCAGCAACACGCCGATGAAGACACCAAATCCCAACAGCGCCCCGCCTTTGCGGGCTGACCATTCGAGAAAACGGAGCAAGGGAACCCAGATGCCAGGGGAGAGAAGGAAGCGGACGTCAGAGGTTGGAGTTGTTCGACCTGTGTTCTATATCGCGAGGGTGCGCCCCCGTCATCACACCCGGTTTGCCATCCTGTTTTTCACCCTTCTGGCGCTGTCCGCCGGGCTCGGCGCCGCGCCGGCCCAGGCCGCCTGCACCGACCCGCCCGGCGCGGGGGTGGATTGGCGGCGCTGCAGCCTGGACGGGCGGGACCTCAGCAATGCCAACCTCGCCGGCATGCAGCTGCGCGACGCCTCGCTCCAGCGGGTCCAGCTTGTCGGCGCCAATCTGGCCGGGGTCGAGGGGTCCTATGTGCGCTTCGTCTCCTCCGACCTCAACGGCGCCGACTTCACCGGCGCGACACTGCGGGAGGCGGATTTCACCCGGGCCACGCTGCGCGGCGCCAAGCTGATCCGCGCCGATCTGCGCCGGGCCCGGCTGTACCGCGCCGATCTGACGCAGGCGGACCTGACCGGCGCCATGCTGGGCGGCACCGATTTCACCGGGGTGATCCTGGACGGCGCCACCTGGACCGATGGCACGCGGATCTGCGCCGCCGGCTCCGTGGGCTCCTGTCAATGAGCTCCCCTGGGAGCCAGCCGACGACCCAGCCCGACTACCTGGCGCGGCTCAACCCGGAACAGCGCCTGGCGGTGGAAACGCTGGACGGGCCGCTGCTGGTGCTGGCCGGCGCCGGCACCGGCAAGACCAGCGTGCTGACCACCCGCTTCGCCCATCTGCTGATGACCGGCCGCGCCCGCCCCTGGCAGGTGCTGGCCGTGACCTTCACCAACAAGGCGGCGCGGGAGATGCGCGAACGCGTCGCCACCATCCTCGGCCAGCCGGCGGATGGCCTCTGGCTCGGCACCTTCCACGCGCTGTGCGCCCGCATGCTGCGGCGGCATGCGGAGATCGTCGGGCTGAAGTCCAACTTCACCATCCTCGACACCGACGACCAGATGCGGCTGCTGAAGCAGATCATGGAAGCCGCCGGCGGCATCGACAGCAAGCGCTGGCCAGCCCAGGGGCTGATGGCCGTGATCCAGCGCTGGAAGGACCGCGGCCTGACCCCGGCGCGGATCACGCCGGCCGAGGATTCGGACTACGCCAACAACCGCGCCCGATCCCTGTATGAGGCCTATCAGCGCCGGCTGATCGAGCTGAACGCCGCGGATTTCGGCGACCTGCTGCTGCACGTCACCGAAATCCTGCGCACCCGCGCCGATATCCTGGCCGAGTACCACCGCAGTTTCCGCTACATCCTGGTGGACGAATACCAGGACACCAACCTGGTCCAGTACCTCTGGCTGCGCCTGCTCGCCCAGAACGAGGACCCGAATCAGAGAAACATCTGCTGCGTCGGCGACGACGACCAGTCGATCTATTCCTGGCGCGGCGCCGAGATCGAAAATATTCTTCGATTTGAGAAGGACTTTCCTGGCGCCCGAATCGTCCGGCTGGAATCCAACTACCGCTCCACCAAGCCCATCCTCGCCGCCGCCGCCGGGCTGATCGCCCGCAATGCCGGGCGCCTCGGCAAGACGCTGCGCCCCGGCCGCAAGGATGCGGAAGGGGAGAATGTCCGCGTCGTCTCGCTCTGGGACAGCGTGGAAGAGGCCCGCATGGTGGGCGAGCGGATCGAGCAGGCGCAGCGCAAGGGCCACCCGCTCTCCGAATTCGCCATCCTCGTCCGCGCCAACGCCCAGACCCGCAGTTTTGAGGAACGCCTCATCACCCTCGGCCTGCCCTACCGTGTGGTCGGCGGGCTGAAATTCTACGAGCGCGCGGAAATCCGCGACGCCATGGCCTATCTCCGAATCCTGCACCAACCGGCCGACGACCTGGCGTTTGAGCGCATCGTCAACACGCCGAAGCGCGGCCTCGGCGACAGCGGCATGCGCACGTTGCACCAGGCCGCCCGCGCCGAGAACATTCCCCTGGCCCTCGCCGCCGAACGCATCGCCGAGACCGACACCCTCAAGCCGAAACCCCGCGCCGCACTCCGCGAACTCATGCGCGGCTTCGTCCGCTGGCGGCAGGTGAATGAGAAGGAGGGCCACGTCGTCGCCGCCGAGACCATGCTGGACGAATCCGGCTACAGAGAAATGTGGAAACTCGACCGCAGCCCCGAAGCCCCCGGCCGCCTGGAAAACCTCAGGGAACTGGAGCGCGCCCTCGGCGACTACCAGACCCTCGCCGGCTTCCTCGACCACGTCGCCCTGGTCATGGAAACCGACGAGAACGCCGAAGCCGAACGCGTCCAGCTCATGACGCTCCACGCCGCCAAGGGCCTGGAATTCGACACCGTCTTCCTGCCCGGCTGGGAAGAAGGACTCTTCCCCTCCCAACGCTCGCTCGACGAAGGCGGCGACAAGGCGCTCGAGGAAGAACGACGCCTGGCCTATGTCGGCATCACCCGCGCCCGGCGCACCGCCATCATCAGCCACGCCGCCAACCGCCAGATCTACGGCAACTGGACCTCCTCCATCCCCTCCCGCTTCCTCGACGAACTGCCGGAAGACGCCATCACCCGCGAAGGCCAATCCACCAGCCGCGCGAACCGCATGGCCGACACCCCCAGCGTCTTCCTCGGCAGCCAAGGCCTGCTCGCCCGCCGCCCCCGCCTGACCGAAGTGAACCCCTGGGACCAACGCGAACGCCCCGCCCGCGACACCGCCCTCACCAAAGGCGAACGCGTCTTCCACCAGAAATTCGGCTACGGCACCATCACCGACATCGACGAAGACCGCCTGGACATCACCTTCGACCACAGCGGCCCCAAACGCGTCCTCGACCGGTTCGTGTCGAAGGCAAGCGAGGTTTAGGCCCGGGGGTAGGTCGCGCTGGTGATTGCAGGGGGCGCTGCCCCCATCGGACGCATGCGTCCGATCCCCGCCAAAGGGACAGTGGTCCCTTTGGGATCCCGTTAAGGGGCAGGATGGAGGAGGGGCAAGGCGCGACCGCCTGGCCCGACGCTTCCGCCATGCCCCTCCTCCATCCTGCCCCTCATCCCTGGGTTCGAAGGGGCCACTGCCCCTTCGCGGGAGGGTGCAGGGAGGGCGGAGCCCTCCTTGCAAACAACCAGCGCCGACCTTCCCCCGGCCTTACCGCAGCTTGACGTCGATGCGCACCATGTCGCCGCGGTAGGTGCCGTTGGCGATGAGGAGGAGGGTGCCGTCGGGGTCGATGGCCAGGCGGTGGACGTGGGCGATGGGGGCGTTCAGGGGGATGTGGAGTTGGGCGGCCGCTTCGACGTCGGCGGCGCCGATGGTCAGGGTTTGGCGGGCTTGTGCGATACGCACGCCGGGGATGCTGGCGACCAGGCGGAGCGCGGTTTTGGTGGTCAGGTCTTCGGTGGTGATTTGGGGGGAGAGGCGTTCGTCCAGCCAGACGTCGGCGAGGAGGAAGGGTTGGTTGTCGCGCCAGTGGCGGCGGCGGAGGTGGCGGTAGAGGGGTGCGGGCAGGCCTTCGCTGGCGGGCAGGGATTGCGGGTCTTGTCCCGGGGTGTCGGAGAGGATTTCGATATGGGCGCCTTCGCGGGAGCGGAGCAGGCCGTTCCAGTCGGTTTCGACGTCGCACCACAGGCGTTGCGGGGGTGTGGTGCTGACGAAGGTGCCTTTGGCGCGGAAGCGTTCGATCAGGCCTTCACCGGCGAGCTGGTCGAGCGCCTGGCGGATGGTGGCGCGGGCGACGCCGTATTCGGCGGCAAGGTCGTCCACGGTGGGGATCTGGGTGCCGGGCAGCCAGATGCCTTGTTCGACGCGGCGGCGGAACAGGGTGGCGAGTTGCAGGTAGCGGGCGACCGCGCTGCGGTTGAGGTCGGGGGCCGCGGGCCGCGGACCTGTGGGCAGGCTGGGGCGTGCTGCTGCTGGCATCGGGCTGGCCGGGCTGCGGCTTTGGGTCATGCGGGATCCGGTCGGGCGCCGGGCTGGGCGCAATCCTCGCAGGTTACCGCAGCCTCATGCCGGAGGGAAATGCCGTGACGCGGAGGGGTGGCTGACGCATTGGCGGAGCCGTCAGCGGTGGGGCTGACGGCTTCGGCAATGTTCAGGACCCGGCGCGCATGACTTTCGGGATTTCCTCGCGGAACCGGAAGCGCAGGGCGGACCAGGTGTCGTCCAGGGCGACCTGGGTGACGGGCAGCAGGCCTTCGGTGGTCAGCGGGTCCCAGCCGTGGTCGCGGTCGAGGTCGGAGCGGACCGGGCCGGTTTTCTTCGGATAGGCGAGCCAGAGGCGGGCGCCGATGCCGTAGAGGTTGAGGGCGCGGGGCGCGATGGCGCGGAGTGCCACCTTGTCCGCCGCGAAGGCGAGGATGAGGTCCGCCGCCGCGGTTGCTCCGTTTGGAAGGCCGAAGGTCATCCCCGGGGGGTTGCCAAGAACTGCACAAGCCATGCCAGGGCGGTAGCCCAGCTTGCGTGCGACCTCCCCGATTACGACACCCATTTGAATAGTTTCCGTCATGGAGTTGCCACCATCCCGTGGGTCTAGCGCATAAGCAGCCGCTGTGCAGCCACGCAATCGGCAGGGCCGCAATGCGTTTTTGGGCGGGCGGCGCGCCAGTTTCGCATACCGTCTTGGTCTGGGGCGCAAAAAAACGCCGCCGGAGCGGGGGCACGCCGCAAGATCATGAAGGTTTCAGCGCGCGCGCAGCACCGCCACCGCCTCCACCGTCGCGGTCACCACCGTATCCTCGGCGACGGCGACGGGCGGGGCGGCGGAGGACAGGCTGCTGCCGCGGGCGGCCATGGCCATCATCGGGCGCGGCGCGCGATCCGGCACGTCGATTCGCACCTCCCGCAGCCCGACCAGATGCAGGCCGAGCTGGGTGGCGATGGCCCCGGCGCGGCGTTGCAGCGATTCGAGGGCGAGGCGGGAGGCTTCCTCCCGCGCCGTGCGGGCGGCCTCCCGCGTCAGGGTCCAGTCGAGCGAGGCCAGGGCCAGGCCCTGGCCCTGCAGCGCGCCGACCAGTTCCAGCAAGGCGGGGGCGGCGGCGCCGCGCAGGGTCAGGGTCTGGCTGGCCTGCCAGGCGCGGGCTTCCTCCACCCGCGCGGTCCAGTAGCCGCCGGTCGAGACCTGCACGCCGTTGCTGCCCTGGGCACGGGCAACGGCGGCGGCGATGGCGCGGTTCACCGCATCCTGGGCGGCGGCGGCGGTGCCGGCGCGGGATTCGGCACGCAGCACGGCCACCACTTCATTGGGCGCGCGGGTGACTTCGGCGGTCTCGGCGATGTGCAGCGTGGTCTCGGACAGGCCGGCGGGCTGGGCCAAGGCGGTTTGGGCCAAGGCGGGGGGCGCCAGCAGCAGTGTGGAGATGGCCAAGGCGCGGATCGGATGCAGCATACGGATTACCCCTCGGTGATCCTGCGAAGATGGTGATTTTTCGTGGCGGGACAGCGGCATGGCGCCGGAATGCGATTGACGCCTGCGCGATGCGGAAGGAGGCTGACCGCCGCGACCCCCCTCCCCGGAGAGCCCCCGCCATGCGCCCGCTTGCCCTTGCCGCCCTGCTCGCCGGCGGCCTCGCCATGGCTGCAATGGGGGCCGCGCCGGCGGCCGCGAAGTCCTTCACCTGGGCCTATAATGCGGATGTGCTGACGCTGGATCCGCATTCCTCCAACAACACCTTCACCAATACCTTCCTCGGCAATGTCTATGAGGCGCTGGTGCGGCACAATGACCGCATCGAGATCGAGCCGGCGCTCGCCGAAAGCTGGGAACGCACCAGCCCCACGGTCTGGCGCTTCAACCTCCGCCGCGGGGTGGTCTTCCATAATGGGGAGAGCTTCGACGCGGACGACGTGCTGTTCACCTGGGCGCGGGTGAACGGGCCGGGGTCCCTGGCGCGTGGGCTGCTGGGCGCGATCAAGGAGGTCCGGAAGCTCGACAGCCACACGATCGAGATCGAGACGCACCGCCCCTTCCCGATCCTGCTCGCCTCCATCACCCAGTTCTTCATGATGGATGAGGGCTGGTCGCGGGCGAACAATGCGGAGAATGCGGCCAACCTGTCCTCGCAGCAGGAATCGGGCGCGACCCGCACCGCCAATGGCACCGGCCCCTTCCGCATCACGGAGCGCCGGCCGGATGAACGCACGGTGCTGGAACCCCATGCACGCTGGTGGGATACGCCCGTGCACAACCTAACTCGAGTAAACTTCCAGCCGATCCGCAGCGCCGCGACGCGCACGGCGAGCCTGCTGTCGGGCGCCATCGACGCGAATGTGGAGGTGCCGCTTCAGGACATCCCGCGCCTGCTGCAGGACCAGCGGGTGCAGATGGTCGAGGGGCCGGAGCTGCGGACCATCTATCTCGGCTTCGACTATGAGCGCGACGAGCTGCTCTATTCCGACGTGCGCGGCCAGAACCCCTTCCGGGATCGCCGGGTGCGGGAGGCGATCTACCGCGCCATCGACGTGAACGCCCTGCGCCGAACGGTGATGCGCGAGAAGGCCTGGATCGCCGGCATGATGGTCAGCCCCTTCCTGACCGGCGCGCCGGCCGATCTGAACGAGCGCCTGCCCTATGATCCAGAGGCGTCGAGGCGCCTGCTGGCGGAGGCAGGATTCCCGAACGGCTTCTCTGTGGGCATCGTCTGCCCGAACGACCGCTATGTGAATGACGAGCGCACCTGCCAGGCGGTGGCCGCCATGCTGTCCCGGGTCGGCATCCGGCTGCAATTGCAGTCGGAGCCCACCAATATCTGGTCCCGCCGCACCGCGACGCGCGACTTCTCCATGTACATGCTGGGCCATGCCGGGCTGCCGCTGGCCGATGCCTATTCCACGCTGAACGAGGTGCTGCGCACCAACAGCCGCACCACCGGCGGGCTGAACTACGGCCGCTGGTCCAATGCGGAATTCGACGCGCTGGTGGCCCAGGCCGCGGAAGCCCCGGACGAGACCAGCCGCCGCGCCCTGATCCGCCAGGCGCTGCAGATCGAGCGGTCCGAGATCGCCCATATCCCACTGTTCCAGCAGCCCATCGCCTGGGCGTCCCGGCGGGGGATCGACCTGCGCCAGGCGCCGGACAACCGGCTGCGGCTGTGGCTGGTGAAGGTGGATTGAGACTGCCGCTTGCGTTTTTTCTCGACGCGCGAAGTCCCCCTCACCCGGGTGAGGGGGCCGTGCCGATTTGAGTACCCCCCATTCAAGGGACTTCCATGACCGATCTTCTCATCCGCGGCGGCGTCGTCATCACCATGGACACCCAGCGCCGCGTGCTGCCGGATGGCGCCGTCGCCATCAAGGATGGCCGCATCCAGGCCGTCGGCCCGACCGAGGCGGTGGAACTGGCGCATCCCCATGCGAAGCAGGTGATCGAGGCGCGCGGCCGCGCCGTGCTGCCCGGGCTGATCGACGGCCATGCCCATGCGGGCCATGGCCTGGTGAAGACGCTCGGCAACAATGACAGCGCCGCCTGGATGGAGGCCTGCCGTGTCATCTACACCCTCGCCTCCCCGCCCAGCTTCTGGCGGGCGGAGGCGAAGCTCGCGGCCTATGAACGGCTGCGCTTCGGCGTCACCACCGGCGTCTCCCTGCTCGGCGGCGGCGACAGCATCGGCCGGGTGGACGACCGCGCCTTCACCGATGCCCATGCCGAGGCGACGGAGGAGGTGGGCATCCGCAGCCTGCTGGTGCTCGGCCCGACCCGCCCGCCCTTCCCCCGCCCCTATGTCGGCCCCGATGGGGTCGAACGGCCGGTGAGCTTCGAGCAGCAGCTCGATGTCATCACCGCCGGGGTGGAGCGCTGGCACAACAAGGGCCGCGTGAAGGTGGCCACCCTGATGCCGGTCTACCGGGAGGCGAAGCACGACCCGGCGAAGGTGAAGGAGATCGAGCGCCAGGGTCATCTGGTCCGCGAAGCCGGGCGGTCGCGCGGCGCGCCCTTCCACCAGGATGGCCATCGCCAGGGCAGCATCGAGCTGGCGGACCGCATGTTCGGCCTGCTCGGCCCCGATGCCTGGCTCAGCCACTGCACCGAGCTGACGGATGCGGATATCGACACGCTGGTGCGGACGGGGACGAGCGTGGTGCACAACCCCTCGGCCATCGCCGCCGTCCGCGGCTATTGCCCGGCGCCGAAGATGATGGAGGCCGGGGTGACCGTGATGATCGGCTCCGACGCCACCGCGCCGGACCGCTCAGGCGACATGTTCCGCCACATGTTCCAATGCATCCGCTACCACCAGCGCCATTTCCGCGACGAGACCATGATCCCGCCCGGCAAGGCGCTGGAGATGGTGACGATCGACGCGGCGCGCGGCCTCGGCCTGGGCGATGAGATCGGCAGCCTGGAGGAGGGCAAGAAGGCGGATGTCATCACCGTCGACCTCTCCGCCCCGCATATGGTGCCGGCGAACATGCCGGTGGCGCGGGTGGTCTACTTCGCCAATGGGCAGGATGTGCTGGATGTGGTGGTGGACGGCCAGGTGCTGATGCGCGACCGCGTCTGCCCGCATCTGGACGGCACGGAGATCGCGACGGCGGCGTGGCGGGAGACGGATGCAATGCTCGACCGCGCCAATCTGCGCCATATGGCGGTGGAGGAGCCGGGCTGGGGCCGCACCCGGCGGTAGAAGCTGCCTCAGGCGCCGGCGCGTCGGGGCAGTGCCCCGACCCGGCCGCTTGGCTGCGCGCCACTGGGCGCGGCGGCCGCTCGGACCGGTCAAGTGACCGGCCCGCCGGTAATTACTCCCCCCGCAACGCGGCTCCGGCGGCGAGCGGGGCCAGGGGCGCGGCCAGGGCCAGCAGGGCGGCCAGCAGCAGAAGATAGGGTCGCGCCGGGATGCCGCCGGCCGCCGCCTCGATGGCGGCGGCGCCGAAGATCACCGCGGGGATAGACAGCGGCAGCACCAGCAGCGGCAGCAGCACCCCGCCGCGCCGCGCGCCCAGCGTCAGCGCCGCCCCCGCCGTGCCGAACAGCGACAGCACGCCGGTGGCCAGACCCAGCGCCAGCATCGCCACCCCCCAGGCTTCCACCGGCAGGTTGAGCATGGCCGCCGCCACGGGCGTCGCCACCAGCAGTGGCAGGCCGGTGACCAGCCAATGGCCGAGCGCCTTGGCCGCGGCCAGCAGCGCCGGCGGCAGGCCGGAGACCAACAACTGGTCGAGCGAGCCATCCTCCGCCTCCGCCCCGAACAGCCGGTCCAGCGGCAGCAGCGCCGCCAACAGCCCGGCCGCCAGCAGCGCGCCGGGGGCGATGCGGGCGAGGATTTCAGGGGAAGGCCCGATGCCGAAGGGGAACAGGGCGCAGACCAGCACGAAGAACATCACCGCCGCCAGGCTGTCCGCCGGATGCCGCAGCGCCAGCCGCAATTCGCGGCCGAGCACCGCGTTGAAGCCCCTCACAGCACCAGCTCCCGCGCGCCCGGCAGGGGCAGCGGCAGGTGGGTCGCGGCCAGCACCGCGCCGCCCGCCGCCCGGTGTGCCGCCAGCAGCGCGCCGAGCCGTTCGACGGAGGCCGCATCCAGCCCCACCGTCGGCTCATCCAGCAGCCAGAGCGGCACCGGCGCCAGGGCCAGCCGCGCCAAAGCCAGCCGCCGTTTCTGGCCGGAGGACAGCATCCGCGCCGGCAATTCCGCCAGTTCCGAAAGCCCGACACTCGCCAGCGCCGCCGCCACTTCCCCACCCCAGAGCCGGGCATAGAAGGAAAGATTCTCAGCGGCCGTCAGCGAGGGCTTCAGCGCATCCTGGTGGCTGAGGTAGCGCAGCCGCGCCGCATGGGCGACGCGATCGGCCAGCGCATCCTGCCCCTGCCATAAAAGAAGGCCCTCGGCCGGCGGGATCAACCCGGCCAGCAGCCGCAACAGGCTGGACTTGCCGGCGCCATTGGCGCCCAGCAGCAGCAGCGCCCCGCCGGGCTCAAGCGTGAAGGACAGGCCGGCGAAAATCGCCCGGTCGCCACGCCAGCAGGCCAGATCCCGCGCTTCCAGCACCCCTCCCCCTTCCCCGTACCCAGGCCGACGGCCCGGCGCACGAAAACAACTCCTGCACAGGTTTGCAGGG
Source organism: Falsiroseomonas oleicola (assembly GCF_019029495.1). Lineage (GTDB taxonomy): Bacteria > Pseudomonadota > Alphaproteobacteria > Acetobacterales > Acetobacteraceae > Falsiroseomonas > Falsiroseomonas oleicola. The sequence goes on along the minus strand of NZ_JAERQM010000002.1, from coordinate 175,655 downwards.
TCCAATCCGGCATGCGTCGGACACAAGGCGCGCACAAGCGCGCGCATTGGCGACGCTGGCGGATGGACCGCCCGTCATCCCTGTGGTTTAAGCCGCCTGCTGCGGTCGCGAAAGCGGCACGGCGGAACCGCGCCAGGCTTGGCGGAAGGCGCCCCGCTTCCGGGGTGGCACCCAACCCGGCGCCACGCGAACGGGGACCCCGGACCATGCGGATGATCGGGCAGGACAGCCTGAAGACCCGCCGTACCCTTCAGGTGGACGGCAAGGACTATCATTATTTCAGCCTGCCCGAGGCTGCTGCTGCCATCGGCGATCCGAGCCGGCTGCCGGTCAGCCTGAAGGTGCTGCTGGAGAATGTGCTGCGCTTCGAGGATGGCCGCAGCTATACGGTGGACGACGCCAAGGCCGTCGTCGCCTGGCTGGAGAAGGGCTCCTCCACCAAGGAAGTGCCGTTCCGCCCGGCCCGCATCCTGCTGCAGGACTTCACGGGCGTTCCGGCCGTGGTCGACCTGGCCGCGATGCGCGATGCGCTGAGCAACCTCGGCGGCGATCCGAAGAAGGTGAACCCGCTGGTGCCGGTCGATCTGGTGATCGACCACTCGGTGATGGTGGACTTCTCTGGCACCGCGAATGCGCTGCAGAAGAACGTGGACGTCGAGTTCGAGCGCAATGGCGAACGCTATGAGTTCCTGCGCTGGGGCCAGTCCGCCTTCGCCAATTTCCGCGTCGTGCCGCCCGGCACCGGCATCTGCCACCAGGTGAACCTGGAATATCTGGCCCAGGTCGCCTGGACGTCGCAGGACGGCCCGGACACCTATGTGTTCCCGGATAGCTGCTACGGCACCGACAGCCACACCACCATGGTGAACGGCCTGGGCGTGCTCGGCTGGGGCGTCGGCGGGATCGAGGCCGAGGCCGCGATGCTCGGCCAGCCCATCGCCATGCTGATCCCGGACGTCATCGGCTTCCGGCTCGTCGGCAAGGTGCGCGAAGGCGTCACCGCCACCGACATGGTGCTGACGGTCACGCAGATGCTCCGCAAGAAGGGCGTCGTCGGCAAGTTCGTCGAGTTCTATGGCCCGGGCCTGGAGGACATGGCGCTCGCCGACCGTGCCACCATCGGCAACATGGCCCCGGAATACGGCGCGACCTGCGGCTTCTTCCCGGTCGACCAGACCACCATCGACTATCTGCGCCTGTCCGGCCGCGACGAGCACCGCATCAAGCTGACGGAAGCTTATGCCAAGGCGCAGGGCCTGTGGCGCGATGCCTCCACCCCCGACCCGGTCTTCACCGATACGATGGAACTCGACCTGTCGACGGTCGAGCCCTCCATGGCCGGGCCGAAGCGGCCGCAGGACCGCGTGCCGCTGACCCAGGTCTCCACCAGCTTCGCCAAGGATCTGGCGGCCGGCACCATGGGCGTGCCCGGCGACAAGGCCGATCTGCGCGTGCCGGTGGCGGAGCGTAACTACGACCTCGGCCATGGGGATGTGGTGATCGCGGCGATCACCTCCTGCACCAATACCTCCAACCCCTATGTCATGGTCGCCGCCGGCCTTGTGGCGCGCAAGGCGCGGGCGCTGGGGCTGCGGCCGAAGGCCTGGGTGAAGACCTCGCTGGCGCCTGGGTCCCAGGTGGTCACCGAATACCTCGACAAGGCCGGGCTGACGGCGGATCTGGATGCGCTCGGCTTCCAGACCGTCGGCTATGGCTGCACCACCTGCATCGGCAATTCCGGCCCGCTGGAAGACCCGATCCTGGAGGCCATCGAGGACAACAAGCTGGTCGTCTCCAGCGTCCTCTCCGGCAACCGCAACTTCGAGGGCCGCGTCCACGCCAATGTCCGCGCCAACTACCTGGCCTCGCCGCCGCTGGTGGTGGCCTATGCCCTGGCCGGCACGGTGACGCTGAACATCACCACCGACCCGATCGGCACCGGCAGCAACGGCCAGCCGGTCTATCTGAAGGACATCTGGCCGACGCAGAAGGAGGTGAACGACACGGTTCACTCCGCCGTCTCCCGCGAGATGTTCATGCAGCGCTATGGCGACGTGTTCAAAGGCCCGGCGCAGTGGCAGGCCATCCGCGTCGACACGGACAGCGACACCTACCGCTGGAACAGCGGCTCCACCTATGTCCAGAACCCGCCCTATTTCACCGGCATGACGATGGAGATCCCGCCGATCCCGCCGATCACCGGGGCGCGCATCCTGGCGGAGCTGGCCGACAGCATCACCACCGACCACATCTCCCCGGCCGGTGCCATCAAGAAGACCTCCCCGGCCGGCGACTATCTGCTGGAGCACCAGGTGCGCCAGCACGACTTCAACAGCTACGGCGCCCGCCGCGGCAACCATGAAGTCATGATGCGCGGCACCTTCGCCAACACCCGCATCCGCAACGAGCTGGTGCCGGGCGTCGAAGGCGGGATGACCAAGCATCATCCTTCCGAGGAAATCCTGCCGATCTACGACGCCGCCATGAAGTACAAGGCGGAGGGCGTGCCGCTGGTGATCTTCGGCGGCAAGGAATACGGCACCGGCTCCTCCCGCGACTGGGCGGCCAAGGGCACCTTCCTGCTCGGCGTGAAGGCGGTCATCACCGAGAGCTTCGAGCGCATCCACCGCTCCAACCTGGTCGGCATGGGCGTGCTGCCGCTCACCTTCCAGAATGGCGAGGACCGCAAGTCCCTCGGCATCACCGGCGCCGAGATCATCGACCTGGAAGGGCTGGAGGATCTGAAGGCCCGCATGCAGGTCGGCATGGTCATCCACCGCCCCGACGGCACCACCCACCGCACGACGCTGCTCTGCCGCGTCGATACGGCGGATGAGGTCGAGTACTACAAGAACGGCGGCATCTTGAATTATGTGCTGCGCGGGATGGCCAAGGCGGCCTGATCCGAGCATCGCGCGATTGAGGAAAGGGGGCGCGGTCCGCAAGGGCCGCGCCCTTTTCGCATCCCCGCCAGGGCACGATCACGTGAGGCTCAAGCCCCACCAGCCTGTCCCACAAACATCGCTGGTGTCATCACACAGCTCCGGCGAACCTTTCGCTGGCCAAACCGTTGCGGGTCACATGCGCATCGCCGTCGTCATCAACGCCGCCTCCGGCACAGCTCTTGGCCGCGAGGAAATCGAGGCCGAGGTCACGCGGCATCTCACGGCCGCAGGCCTGGATGCCGTGCTGGTCCCCGATCATGCCGAGGGCCTGCTCGCCCGCCTCGACGAGGCCGTCGCCATGGGCGCGGATGCGGTGGTGGTGGGCGGCGGCGACGGCTCCATCATGGCGGCCGCCGAACGGCTGATGGGCAAGCAGACGGCGCTGGGCATCCTGCCGCTCGGCACCATGAACATGCTGGCCAAGGATCTCGGCATTCCGCTGGAGCTGGAGGCCGCGGCCATCGCGCTGTCGCACGGCCATATCCGCGTGATCGACGTGGCCGATGTAAACGGCCATGTCTTCCTGTGTTCCTCGGTCATCGGCTCCCCCTCCTGGCTCGGCCGGCACCGGGAACGGGGGCGCGGCAAGCGTGGCTGGCTGCCGCGCTTTCGCTTCGCCCTCGCCGCGCTGCGTTCCGAATGGCGGCATCGGCCGATGCGGCTGTCGGTGGCGCTGGAGGGGGGGCGGATCGTCCGGCTCTGGACCCGGGCGCTGGCGGTGGCCAACAATCGCTATGCGGAGGGTTTCGGGCTGATGATGGCGCGCCCGCGCCTCGATGCCGGGGAGTTGGCCCTCTATGTCGCGCGGCGCTACGGCGCCTGGTGGTGGGTGAAGCTGATGGCCGGGATGTTCCTGGGAAGCTGGCGCGGGTCCCGCCTGGTGCAGGAACGCACCGCGAGCCAGGTGACCATCGGCACGCCGCGCACCGCGATCCGGGTGATGAATGACGGGGAGGCGATGCTGCTGACCCCGCCGCTGGTCTATCGCATCCATCCCGCTTCGCTGCGCGTGCTGGTGCCGCCACCCGGGGAGGCCGAGGGCGCCGCCGCCGAAACCGCAGCCGCGGCCTGAGAATGGCCCGACGCATCGCGCATCTCTCGGACCTGCATTTTGGCGCCCATGACCCGGTGGTGGTGGCCAGCTTCACGCAGGAACTGGCGGAATGGCAGCCCGACCTTCTCGCCGTTTCGGGCGACCTGACCCAGGGCGCGCGGCACAGCGAGTTCATCGCCGCCATGGAATTCCTGCGCGGGCTGCGGATTCCCTTCCTCGCCGTGCCGGGCAATCACGACCTGTCGCCCTACAACCTGCTGGAGCGCTTCACCGACCCCTATCGCCGCTGGCGCTTCCATGTGGGGCCGGAGACGGAGCCGGTCTTCACCGATGCGGAGGTGGCGCTGGTCGGCATGAACACGGCCCGCCGCGCCGGCTTCTACCTGAACTGGGCGCGCGGCCGGGTTTCGCGCAGCCGGCTGGCGGCGGCGGAGGCGCATCTGATGGCGCTGCCCCCCGGCCCCTTCCGCATCATCGTGGCCCATCACCCCTTCCAGGCCCCCCTGCTGAAGCCCGGCGCCCGGCTGGTCGGCAATGCCGAGCCGGCGCTGGCCGCCTTCGCGCGGCTGAAGGTGGGGCTGGTGCTGACCGGGCATCTGCATCTGGGCGATGTGCGGCCGGTGCGGGATGGCGCGCTGGTGCTGGCCCAGGCCGGCAGCGCCACCTCCACCCGCCTGCGCGGCACGCCCAATGCCTATAACCGCATCGAGGTGGAAGACGGCCGCGCGAAGGTCACGCCGCGGGTCTGGTACGGGGATGGCTGGCGGGATTTGTAGACCGCGCGATTCAGACCTCCGGTGCCTTCGCACCTCCGGTCATCGCGCTTTGGGACCAATCGCCGCCCCCAGCGCCAGGCTGGCGGGCAGCGCCAGGGCACAGAGCACCGCCATGGCCCAGAAGCCGGCCCCACCCGCCCAGGCATAAAGCGGCCCGCAGACCAAGGCGAGCAGCCCCATCCACAGCCCGACGCCCACCGCCGCGTGCAGGGTCTGCGCCGTGCCGGCCTCGGCTGGCGGCACCACGCGGGACAGCACGGCCATGGTCGCCAGGTGCTGCATCCCAAAGGTCGCGGCGTGCAGCATCTGCGCCGGCACCAGCAGCCAGGGGTCGACCGTCAGCGCCGTCACCCCCCAGCGCAGCACCCCGGCCCCGGCGGCGGCCAGCGACAGGCCGACCGGCCCGAGTCGTGCGACAAGCCCCCGCCCCCAGAGGAACAGCGCCACCTCCGCCAGCACGCCCACGGCCCAGAGCCCGCCGATCAGACCGGCGCCCAGCCCCGCCGCCTGCCAGTGCAGGGTGCCAAAGCCGTAATACAACGCATGGCTGCCCTGGATCAGGGCGGAGACCAGCATCAACCGGCGCACCGCCGGAATGCGCAGCGGCGCCAGGAAGCCGGCCCAGCCGCGCGCCAGGCCTCGCGCCGGCCGGGGCGGTGACGCGGGCAGGACCAGTCCGGCGAGCGCGGTGGCGACCAGCCCCGCAAGCATCAGCCAGACCGCCGCGCCGATCCCGGCCCAGGCCACCGCCTGCCCCACCGCCACCGCCGCCAGCATGAAGGCGATGCTGCCCGCCGCCCGCACCCGGGCATAGTCGAAGCCCGGCGCGCGGCGGGACGCGGCCAGCGCCAGCGCATCGGTCAGCGGCACCACCGGCGCGAAGGCGGCGCTGTGCAGCGCCATCGCCAGCATCAACAGAAGAAAACCCGCCGGCAGCAGGAAGCCGCAGGCGGCCAGCGCCGCGATGGCCGCGCCGGCGACCAGCACCGCCCGCGCATCGCCCAGCGCATCCGCCACCCGCCCGCCCGCCGGCCCCGCCAGCAGCCGCACCGCCGAGCCCACCGCCAGCAGCACCCCGACTTCCTGCGGCGACAACCCCTTGTCGGCCAGCACCGCCGGCAGGAAGGGCAGCGTGACGCCGACCACCACGAACTGGGCACTGTAGAGCAGGACGAAGCGAAGGGCGGGTGTCACCCGCGCAGGCTGGCCTGCCCGGGCAGCGTCGCCAAGGCCTGTTGCCGCATGGCGGAAATCCGCCAAGCTGCGGGGCCTCGTGTCAGGAAAAGGTCAGCCGCGATGGATCCAGGCCTGCGCTGGATGTTGGTCATTGGCGTCGTCGCCCCAGCCCTGTGGATCGCCCTGGCCAGCGCCGATACGCTGGTGCCGCGCCTGCCGATGCAGGAGCTGGGCATCGGACTGGCCGCCGCCATCTGGGTCCTCGAATCGGCCCGCTACCTGCGGCTGCAATGGCGCGACCTGCCGTTGCGGCCGGGCTTCCCGGGTCGCAAGATGCCGACCGATGCCATCGACATGCGCCTGATGGCGGTGCCGGCCGCCACCTTTCTCGGCGCCCTGCTGATGCTGGGTCACCTGCTGCTGGGCTGACCGGCTCAGCCGGCCGCATGCGTCTCCCGAACGGATGAGGTCGCCTCTGCCTCCAGGCGCGCGATGGCGGCCACGGATTGCCCGGCCGCGGCGCGGATGGTCACCACCTGCCGCGCCAGTTCCCGCGCCTCCCGCGCCAGTTCCTCCCACGCCGCACCGGGTGCGAGGCTGGTCTCCAGCGCCCGGGCCGCGGCGCCGGCCGCGATCTGCTCGATATGGCGCGTCGCCGCCTCGATCCCGGGGCCGGCGCCCGGCGCCACCTCCTCCTGCGCCATCAGCGTCGCGATGCGCAGGCGTTCCAGGCTGCGCGCCAGGGCGCCGGCCTCATCCGCCCGCCCGGTGCCGGGCACCGCGCTGTCCAGATTTCCCTCCGCCATGGCATCGGCCACGTCGCGCAAGGCGCGGAAGGGGGCGAAGAGCAGCCGCTCCAGCAGCAGCGCGGCGATCCCGGCGCAGAGCGTGGCGCCGGCCAGCGCCAGCGCCAGCAGGATCAGCCCCAGGCCGGCGGCATCATCGGCCGGCTCGACCAGTCCCGCGCGTGGCGCTGCCTCCGGCATCTGGCGCCCCGGGCCCGCGCCATCGGCCAGGCTGGCGCGCAGGGGGCCCAGATCGACCTGGCCTTCCGGCGCCACCAGCCGTTGCCAGATGCTCAGGTCCCGCTCCAGCACCGCCAGGGCACGGCCCAGCCCGCCCAGCGTCGCGGGCTCCGCCGGACGTGGTGCGAGCAAGGAGAGGGCCTCGGCCGTATCGGGTGACGGCAATGGCGCATCGCTTCGCGGCAGCAGCACGGTTGCGGTCAGGCAAAGACCCAGCAGCGCCCCGAGGCCGATCATCCAGGCAAGGCGACCCTCGTTCGGCTCGGACTGCGATGGGGAATCGAAGCGCGGCCCTGGCTGCAGGGCTCGCCGAAACGTTACGGACATCCTGGGCCTCCTGCCCGAATGTGGCCCGGGGGGAACGGCCACCGGGGGCAGTCTGACCCGCGGAGATTGACACTTCGTTGCCATTTCGATGAAGGCCTGCGGCGTGGCTGCTGTTGCCAAGGGCGCGATGGCGTGCCACGCAACCGCTGCCCCCACGGACCATGCCCAATTCCCAATATGTCCGACCATCACATGTCCCATGGCCAGATGTTTGCCCCGCGCGTTCGCGCGGTGCTTGGCCCGACCAATACCGGCAAGACGCATCTGGCGATCACTCGCCTGCTGGCGCATGCCTCCGGCATCATCGGCTTCCCGCTGCGCCTTCTGGCGCGCGAGAACTACGACCGCATGGTCGCGGCCAAGGGGGAGAAGTACGTCGCGCTGATCACCGGGGAGGAAAAGATCGTCCCCCCCGAGGCGCGCTGGTTCGCCTGCACGGTGGAAGCCATGCCGCTGGACCGCCGCGCTGAATTCGTCGCGGTGGACGAGATCCAGCTCTGCGCCGATGCCGATCGCGGGCACATCTTCACGGATCGCCTGCTGCATGCGCGCGGCATGGTCGAAACCATGTTTCTGGGGGCCGAGACCATCCGGCCGCTGCTTCAGCGACTGGTGCCGCAGGCCGAGATCGAGACGCGGCCCCGCCTGTCGCAGCTGACCCATTCCGGCCCCGCCAAGCTGACAAAACTGCCGCCGCGCAGCGCCGTCGTCGCCTTCAGCGCGGCCGAGGTCTATGCGATCGCGGAGGCCATCCGTCGCCGCCGGGGCGGTTGCGCCGTGGTGATGGGGCGCATGTCGCCCCGCACGCGCAACGCCCAGGTGGCGCTGTACCAGAATCGCGAGGTGGATTTCCTGGTCGCGACCGATGCCATCGGCATGGGCCTGAACATGGATGTCGACCACATCGCCTTCGCCGACCTCCAGAAGTTCGACGGCCACCAGATCCGCCCGCTGAACGCCCAGGAAGCCGCCCAGATCGCCGGCCGCGCCGGCCGCGGCATGCGCGACGGCACCTTCGGGACCACCGCCGAATGCCCGCCGCTGCCGGATGAGCTGGCCCGCCAGATAGAAGGCCATGCCTTCGAGCCACTGGCACAAATCGCCTGGCGCAATTCGGACCTGGATTTCGCCAGCATCGACGGGCTGCTGGACAGCCTTGCCACCGCGCCGCCCACGCCCGGCCTCGCCAAGGGCAATGACGCGGTCGACCACATCACGCTGAACGCCCTGTCCCGCGAATCGGAAATCCGGGAACTCGGCAAGGGCCGCGCCCGCGTGCGGCTGCTGTGGGAAGCCTGCCAGGTGCCGGACTTCCGCAAGATCGCGGATGACAGCCATACGCGGCTCTGCGCCAAGATCTTCGAGCATCTGGCGACGGATGGCCGGCTGCCAAGCGACTGGGTGGCCGGCAATATCGCCGCACTCGGCAATGTCGAGGGTGACCTCGACACCCTGATGGCCCGCCTCGCCAATATCCGCATCTGGTCCTACATCGCCGCCCGCGCCGACTGGATCGCCGATGCCGCGACCCAGCAGGCGGAAGCCCGCAAGGCCGAGGAAGCGGTTTCCGACGCGCTGCATGAGCGCCTGATCGCCCGCTTCGTCGACCGCCGCGCCGCCCATCTGATCCGCCGCCTGGATGACACGGAGGAGACGCTGCTCTCCGCCGTGACGCGCCAGGGCGAGGTGGTGGTGGAAGGCCATACGGTCGGCAAGGTCACCGGCTTCCACTTCCAGCCGGATGCCGAGGCGACCAAGGAGGAAGACAAGCGCCTGGTGCTGCGCGCCGCGCGCCGCGCCCTGCGCGAGGAAATCCCCCGCCGCCTGGCGAGTCTTGAGGTCGCCAAGGACGACGCCTTCCGGCTGACGCCGCAGCACCGGGTGATCTGGGACGAGGCCGAGATCGCCCGCCTGCGCCCGGGGCCGGAGCCGCTGAAGCCGCATGTCGACGTCATCGCCACCGAATTCCTGGACAATGCCCAGCGGGAACGGGTGCGGGTGCGGCTCGCGGCCTGGATGGACTCCCTGGTCAAGCGCGAGCTCGGCGGGCTGGAGGCGATCGAGGCCAAGGCGGCCGAGGACAATACCCTGCGCGGCCCGGCCTTCCGGCTGCGCGAAGCGATGGGCCTCGCCCCCGGCGCGACCGAGCGGGAAATTCCGGCGGAGCTGCGGGCGCGGCTGAAGGCCATCGGCATCCGCGCCGGGCGCTACGCCATGTACCTGCCGGACGTGCTGAAACCGCGCGCCATGGGGCTGCGCGCGCAGCTCTGGGCGCTGCGCCGCAATATCCCGACGCCGCTGCTGCCGAATCCGGGGCTGGTCTCCGTCACCCTGCCGGAAACGCCGCTGCCGGCGCCGGAAGACCCGAACACGCCGCGCGGGCCGGAAGGCTGGCCGCAAGGCTTCGCCCAGATCGCCGGCTGGCTGCCGGCCGGGCGGGTGCTGCTGCGGCTGGATGTGGCGGAGCGGATTGCCGGCGAGCTGGGCTATCTGACCCGCCGTGCTGCCGCGCCGGTGCCGGAGGGTCTTGCCTCCCGCCTCGGGGTGAAGGGCGACACGCTGTCCATGGCGCTGGAGGCGATGGGCTTCCGGCTGATGCCCTCCCCGCCGCTGGAGGAGGGGCAGTTCGGCCCGCTTGTCCCGCCGCGCATCAGCGTGGTGCGGCAGGACCGGCCAATGGGGCCGCGCGGCCCGCGTCGCGATGCGCGCGGGGAACCTCGGGGCGACCAGCATCGGGGCGACCAATCGCGGGGCGATGTGCCGCGTGGGGAACGTGGTCCGCGGCCCGAACGTGCGCCGCGCCCGGCCGATGCCGGCCCGCGTCCGATCTATTTCGGCCCACCCATCCCGCCGGAGCTGCGGCCCAAGCGTGAGGATGGCCCGCGCCATGATGGCCCGCGCCGTGACCGCGGCCGGCCGCCACAGCGCCGGGATGCCGCGCCGGCGGAAGCCGGTACCGCAGGCGCCGCGGCCGAGGCACCGCGCCAGGACCGCCCGCGCTTCGAGGGTCCACGTCGCCCCCGGCCGGATCGGCCCCAAGGGGATCGGCCGCCGCAGGGGGATCGTCCCCAGGGTGACAGGCCGCAAGGTGACAGGCCCCAGGGGGATAGGGCGCCGCGCCCGCAGGGTGACCGGCCCCAGGGGGATCGGCCCCAGGGGGATCGCCCCCAGGCCGACCGTCCGCGTCCCGAGGGGCCGCGCCCCGACCGGCGCGGTGGCGACCGTTTCCCGCGCCCGGATCGCGACCGCGACCGGGGCGGCGGCGACCGGCAGCCGCGCGAATGGTCCTCCGGCCCCAAGCCGGATTCGCCCTTCGCCGTGCTGGCCCAGTTGAAGCTGCGCAAGGACTGACGCGTGGAGGCTGAGCCCGCCTTCCAGCGGCTCGACCTCTGGCTCTGGTGCGCGCGCATCGCCAAGACGCGCGGCGAATGCGCGCGCCAGGTCTCCAACGGGCGCGTGCGCGTCAACAGCCAGCGGACCGACAAGCCGCATTACAAGCTGCGCCCCGGCGATGTGCTGACACTGGCCATGGCGGGCGAGGTCCGCATCTGGCGCGTGCTGGCCCTGGCGGCGCGGCGCGGCCCGGCCAGCGAGGCCCGCGGGTTGTATGAAGACCTCTCCGATCCCGCGCCCGAGGGACGATCCGGGCCGGAACCGGCGTGATGATGCAGCGCAACCGCTTGCCATGCGCCGGATGCTGGGCCATGTGGGGCTGGCCGCGGCCCCGAACTGGCGCGGTGGTGGAGCCGCCAATGGGCGCGGCCCCGCATCCCCGCCGGAGGCGCAGTTGACCTACGTCGTCACCGAGAACTGCATCAAGTGCAAATACATGGACTGCGTGGAAGTCTGTCCGGTGGACTGCTTCTATGTGGGCGAGAACATGCTCGTCATCCACCCGGATGAATGCATCGACTGCGGCGTCTGCGAGCCCGAATGCCCCGCCGAGGCCATCCTGCCGGACAGCGACGACAAGGCGACGCCCTGGGTCGAGCTGAACCGCACCTACGCCACGCAATGGCCGAACATCACCCGGAAGGGCGAAGCGCCGGACGATGCGGATGAGTGGAAGGACAAGCCCGGCAAGAAGGACCTGTTCGACCCGGCCCCCGGCAAGGCCTGAGCCCTTCAACGAGGGTCAAGCGAAGCCGATTCCGGCCGGGGGGTGGCAATTCGCCCCGCTTTGTATTACATAATCAATGGGATCGGGAAGTTGCGGCGCCATGCAGCCGCCTTGCCGCCCATCGGGTCCATGACATGCCCAAGCCTGGGGCCCCCTTGCCATCGGCACGGGGGCAGCCGGGGTGCGGGATGCAGAATCGGGTGGCCATATGAAGCAAACCGCCCAGGCGAAAACCGGCGAGACGGCGAAGTCCGGTCCGGCGACAACCCAGAAATCCGAGCCGGAGGCCGAGACCTCCGCCGAGATCAAGGTCGCCAAGCCTGAAAAGAAGGCGGGCACGGCGCCGCTGCCACCGCGCCAGGATTCCCCCCCGCCGCCGCATCGCCCGCCCGGCCGCCCTGGCTCCGGCGCCTCCAATGCGCCCCGGCCGCCGATGTTCCCGCCGCGCGGCGGCCCGCGCCCGCTGCCGCAGGACGATGAGGAGGGCGCGAGCCCGCCGCCACCGCCCCGCCCCAAGGGCCCGCCGCCGGAATTCCATCCGGGCGACCATGTGGTCTACCCGACCCATGGCGTCGGCCAGGTGCAGGGCATCGAGGACATGCCCGTCGCCGGCATGTCGCTCAAGGTGATCATCGTCACCTTCGAGGAAAACCGCATGACCCTGCGGGTGCCGGTGAACAAGGCCGCCTCCTCGGGCCTGCGCAAGCTGGCGACCGGCGACCACATGGCCGAGGCGCTGGAAGTTCTGCGCGGCCGCGCCCGCATCAAGCGCACGATGTGGTCCCGCCGCGCCCAGGAATATGAGGCGAAGATCAACTCCGGCGACCCGCTGGCGATCGCGGAGGTCGTGCGCGACCTGCACCGCAACGCCGGCCAGCCGGACCAGTCCTTCTCCGAACGGCAGATCTACGAACAGGCGCTGGACCGCCTGGCCGCCGAACTCGCCGCCATCGACCGCACCGACAAGGCCGCGGCCTCGGACAAGCTGCTGACCTTCCTGAAGGCGGTTTGATTTTTGTACCCTCAGACGCCGGGCGCGCGCTCCGCGCGCCTGGCTCATCGCGCCGAAGGCGCGGCCTCGGCCGGCAAAGCCGGCCGCCTCGTTTCAGGCCCCTCAGACGCCGGGCGCGCGCTCCGCGCGCTTGGCTTCGCCGCATAAGCGGCGGGCCGCCTTCGCGGCCTCGGCCGGCAAAGCCGGCCGCCTGGGGCGCAGGGCCACTTCCGCCTCCCGCCCCGCCGTGCCATCAGACACGGCGCGTCCACCGCAGAGGCAACGTCCCCCATGCCAACCGAGACCGCCCACCGCCTGACGCCCCATCTCAGGCGCCTGGAGGCGGAGGCCATCGGCATCCTGCGCGAAACCGCGGCCAGCTTCCGCAACCCCGTCCTGCTCTACTCCATCGGCAAGGACAGCTCCGTCGTCCTGCAACTGGCGATGAAGGCCTTCGCCCCGGGCAAGCCGCCCTTCAGCCTGCTGCACATCGCCACCGGCTGGGATTTCCGGGCGATGCTGGATTTCCGCGACCGCCGCATGGCCGAGCTGGGCCTGGACTGCATCGTCCATACCAACCCCGATGGCCTGGCCCGCGGCATCGGCCCGATCAGCCACGGCTCCCAGCTCCATATGAACGTCATGGGGACGGAGGCGCTGAAACAGGCGCTCGACGCCCATGGCTTCGATGCTGCCATCGGCGGCGCCCGGCGCGACGAGGAAAAGGCCCGCGCCAAGGAACGCGTGTTTTCCTTCCGCGCCCCCGGCCATGTCTGGGACCCGCGCGGCCAGCGGCCGGAACTCTGGGGCCTCTACAACACCCGCATCAATCCGGGCGAGGAAATGCGGGTCTTCCCGCTGTCCAACTGGACCGAATTCGACGTCTGGGACTACATCGCCGCCGAATCCATCCCCGTCGTCCCGCTGTACTACGCCGCCCCGCGCCCCATGCTCCGCCGCAACGGCGCCCTCATCATGCGCGACGACGACCGCATGCCGCTGGAACCGGGCGAGACGGTGGAAACCATGTGGGTCCGCTTCCGCACCATGGGCGACTGGCCCCTGACCGGCGCCCATGAAAGCCGGGCGGAGACCATCGACCAGGTCCTCACCGAAATCCGCGAAAGCCGCCACAGCGAACGCCAGGGCCGCCTGATCGACAACGACCAGGAAGCCTCCATGGAACGCAAAAAACGCGAAGGGTATTTTTGACAGGCTGCCGCTGCAGGGTTGCGAAGTGGGGCGCCTGGGTTGGGGGCGGCGGGGTGTTGGGAGCGGGTTTGCGTTGACAGGGGTGGGGCTGGGGCGGGATTCTGGGGGCATGGGCAGCCTCACCATCCGCAATCTCGATCCCGGGCTGAAGGACAGGCTGCGTGCCCGCGCGGCGGAACAGGGACGGTCGATGGAAGCGGAAGCGCAGCACATCCTGCAAAGCGCCCTTTCCACCCCCGACACCGGCAAGACGGACCTCGGCGCCCGCATCCGGGCGCGCTTCGCCCCATTGGGCGACGTCGATCTGGAGCTTCCCGCACGCGAAGAGGCCAGGGACCCTCCCGGCTTCGCGTGACCCTGATCCTCGACACCAACGTCCTGTCGGCCCTGATGCGTGCCGAACCCGATCCGGCATTGATGGGCTGGATCGCAGCCCAGCCCATCGACCAGCTTTGCACGACGACACTGACGCAGGCCGAGATCATGGCAGGCCTGGCCATCATGCCCGAAGGCCAGCGCCGCACGCGCCTGATCGAAACGGCCATCGCGATGTTCGCCGAGGATTTTGCCGGTCGCCTGCTGCCCTTCGACAGCGCTGCAGCCGAGGCCTATGCCAGGATCTTCGCGGAGCGCCGTCGCGCCGGGCGGCCGACCACCACCATCGACCTGATGATCGCAGCCATCGCGCACTGCCGAACGGCCAGCGTGGTCACCCGCAATGGCCGTGATTTCGAAGGCTTTGGCGTGAGGGTGATCGACCCCTGGGCGAGGTAGCCGCCCTCATCCCAGCTCGTACTCCACCTCCGGCACGTAATGCGCCGCCTCCTTCCCCAGATAGGACGAAAACAGCACGAAATTGTCGATCGGCACCGGCGGGGACCGGAACAGGCTGTGGGCATGAACAAAACCGATCAGCTTGTGCGTCTCCGCCTTCTCGGTCCGCGCCAGGGTCACATGCGGGGCGAAGCGGCGGCGTTCCGGCTCCAGCCCGACGCGCTGCAACGCCGTCTCCACCTTGGCCTGAAGCCGCGTCAGCGCCTCGCTGCGTTCGGCGGTGATGTGGATGGACTGGATGCGGCCGCCCTTCTCGAAGGTGCCGATCCCGGCCAAGGCCAGGTCGAAGCGCGGCGCGCGGATCGCGGCGAGGGCCGCATCCACCTCCTCCGCCTGCCAGGATTCCACCTCCCCGATGAAGCGCAGCGTCAGGTGGTAGTTCTCCGGCGGCACCCAGCGGGCGCCGGGGATGCCGCCGACCAGCGCGGCGAGCTGGGCCTTGACCTCGTCCGGCAAGGCAAGGGCGACGAAGAGACGAACCATGGCAGGCGGCTCCGAATCCGGGGCGGTGTCAGCCTGCGGCGGAAGCCGGTATGCGGTCCAGTAGCGTTTCGATGGCGGGCAGCATCCGCTCCGCCATAATCTGCGCGCCGCGCGGATTGGGGTGGATGCGATCCGCCTGGTTCAGCGCCGGGTCGCCGGCCACGCCCTCCAGCAGGAAGGGGTAGAACACCACCTGCGGCCGCGCCGCCGCCAGATCGGTGAAGACGGCGGTGAAGTCGCGGCCGTATTCCGCGCCGAGATTGGGCGGCGCCATCATCCCCGCCAGCAGCGTCGGGATATTCCGCGCCGCCAGCCCGTCCAGGATCGCGGTCAGGTTGGTGCGCATCTGCGCCGGGGTCAGCCCGCGCAGCGCGTCATTGCCGCCGAGTGCCACGATCGCCGCCTGCGGCCGGTCGGCCAGCGCCCATTCCAGCCGGGACCGCCCGCCCGCCGTGGTATCGCCGGACACGCCGGCATCCAGCACCCGCACATTGCGGCCGCGCTCGCGCAGCAGGGCTTCGATCCGGGCTGGCGGCCCCTCCCCCCGCGCCAGGCCGTAGCCCGCGGTGATGGAATCGCCCAGCATCAGCAGGCGCACCTCGGACGTCTGGGCGCGGGTGCCCCTGGTCGCAGCCAGCAATATTCCGATACCGAAGGCCGCCTTTTGCAGCGCAGCACGGCGCCCATATGACATGAAACCGCCGTAATAGGATTCCCGCCCCGTGAGCATACCCGCATCGCCGCTGATCGCCGCCACCGGACTGGTCTTCACCGCCAAGGCGGCCTCCGGCCCGGTGCATGTGCTGCGCGGCGTCGACCTGGCGGTGCAATCTGGAGAGGCGGTGGGCATCGTGGGGCCTTCGGGCTCGGGCAAGACATCGCTCCTCATGCTGCTGGCCGGGCTGGAGACGCCGAGTGCGGGGCGCCTCGCCGTGGCCGGACGGGATCTGGGGGCGCTGGATGAGGATGCGCTGGCCCGGTTCCGTCGCGACGAGGTGGGGATCGTCTTCCAGGCTTTCCACCTCATCCCCACCATGACGGCGCTGGAGAATGTCGCCATGCCGCTGGAATTCGCCGGCCGGCGCGACGCCTTCGACCGCGCGGCGGAAGCGCTGAAGGATGTCGGCCTCGGCCATCGGCTGGAACACTACCCCGGCCAGATGTCGGGCGGGGAGCAGCAGCGCGTGGCGCTGGCCCGCGCCGTGGTGGCGGAGCCCCGCCTGATCCTGGCCGATGAGCCCACCGGCAATCTCGACCGCGCCACCGGCACGGTGGTGATGGACCTGCTCTTCGGCCTGCGCGCCCGGCTCGGCACCACCTTGCTGCTGATCACCCATGACCCGCTGCTGGCCGAACGCTGCGAGCGGCAGGTGCGGATGGAGGATGGCCGCATCGTCGCCGACAGTGCCGGCCTGAAGCTGGCGGCGGAATAACGCGCCATGATGGATCATATCCGGCTCGGCGCGCGGCTGGCGCGGCGGGAATTGCGCGGCGGCTTTCGCCAGTTGCGCATCGTGCTGGCCTGCCTGGCGCTCGGCGTGGCCGCCATTGCCGCGGTCGGCACGCTGCGCGCGGCGACCGAGGCCGGGCTGCTGGCCGATGGCGCCCGGCTGCTCGGCGGCGATGTCGAGGTGCGGGTGAACTACCAGCCGCTGCCCGATGCGGCGCTGGACTGGGCAAGGGCGCGCGGCGCCGAAGCCTCCCGCGTCGTTGAGATGCGGGCCATGGCCGTGGCGCCTTCCGGCGAAAGGTCGCTGGTCGAGCTGAAGGCGGTGGATGCCGCCTATCCGCTCTACGGCACGCTGCGCCTGGACCCGCCCCAGGCCAGCCTGGTGCCGATCGATGGCAGGCCGCGCGTGGCGCTGGAGGCCTCGGTGGTCGAACGCCTCGGCCTGACGCCCGGTGACATGGTCCGCATCGGCGAGGCCAGCCTGACCTTCGCCGGCACCATCGCGCAGGAGCCGGACCGTGTCGCCAGCCCTGCCGTGCTCGGCCCGCGCGCCCTCATCCTGGCGGAGACCCTGCCGGCCACGGCGCTGATCCAGCCCGGCAGCCTGATCTCCTACGACACCCGCTTCCGCCTG
Organism: Falsiroseomonas oleicola; assembly: GCF_019029495.1. GTDB lineage: Bacteria > Pseudomonadota > Alphaproteobacteria > Acetobacterales > Acetobacteraceae > Falsiroseomonas > Falsiroseomonas oleicola. The sequence goes on along the minus strand of NZ_JAERQM010000002.1, from coordinate 158,628 downwards.
CCCCCGGGCACGGAGGTGCGCCGCTTTGGCCGCGAGATGCAGGCGGCGGTGGGCGATGGCGGCTGGCGGGTGCGGACGGCGGACCAGGCGGAGCCGGGGGTGAACCGCTTCATGGACCGCGCCGCCGCCTTCCTGGTGCTGGCCGGCTTCACCGCTTTGCTGGTGGGCGGCATCGGCGTGGCCACCGGCGTGCGCGCCTGGCTGGATGCGCGCGGCCGCACCATCGCGACGCTGCGCTGCCTGGGCGCCCCGGCGGGGACCATCCTCGCCACCTATCTGATCCAGGTGCTGGTGCTGTCGGTCATCGGCATCACCATCGGCCTGGTCGCCGGCTTCGGCCTGACCTGGCTGGCGGCGCAGGCCCTGGCCGGTGCGCTTCCGGTGCCGCCGCGGCTCGGCGTCTACCCGGCACCGCTGGCGCTGGCCGCGCTGTATGGGCTGCTGACGGCGCTGACCTTCTCGCTCTGGCCGCTTGGGCGGGCGCAGCGGATTCCGGGGGCCGCGCTGTTCCGCGACCTCATCACCGCCAATCCCGGCTGGCCGTCCCGGGGCATCCTGGTGGCGACCGGACTTTCGGCCTTCGCCTTGGTGGCGCTGGTGGTGGGCACGGCGGAACAGCCGCGCTTCGCGCTCGGCTTCTGCGCCGGCGCGGCGCTGACCCTGCTGCTGTTCCGCCTGGGGGCGAGCGGGCTGATGGCCTTTGCCCGCAGCCTGCGCGGGCTGCGGCGGCCGACCATCCGGCTCGGCCTCGCCAATCTGCACCGCCCCGGCGCGCCGACCTCCACCATGCTGGTGGCGCTGGGCATCGGCCTGACGACGCTGGCAGCGGTGGCGACCATCGAGGGCAATCTGCGCGCCCAGCTGTCGGACCAGCTGCCGCAGGCCGCGCCAAGCTTCTTCTTCATCGACATCCAGTCCGACCAGTCGGAGGCCTTCAACACCCTGGCCGCTGCACAGCCCGGCGTGGCGGAGGTGCGCAGCGTGCCTTCCCTTCGTGCGCGCATCGTCGCGGTGGATGGCACGCCGGCCGACCACGTCCAGGCCACCGAGGACACCCGCTGGGCGCTGCGCGGCGATCGCGGCCTGACCTATGCGGCGACGCCGCCAGATGGCACGCGGCTGGTCGCGGGCCAGTGGTGGCCGGCGGATTACAGCGGCCCGCCGCTGGTCTCCTTCGACGCCAACCTCGCCGCCGGCTGGGGCATGGGCATCGGCTCCATCGTGACCGTGAACGTGCTGGGCCGCGACATCGACCTGCGGGTGGCTTCGCTGCGTGAGATCCAGTGGCGTGGCCTGGGCATCAACTACGTCATGGTCGCCTCCCCCGGTCTGCTGGCGGCGGCGCCGCACACCCATATCGCCACGGTGCGCAGCACCGAGGCGGTGGAGACCTCCGTGCTGCGCACGCTGACCGACGCCTTCCCCAATATCTCCGGCATCCGGGTGCGGGATGCGCTGGAGGCGGTGGCGGGGCTGCTGACGCGGGTGGGTGTCGCCCTGCAGGCGGTGTCCTCCGTCACTTTGCTGGCGGGCATGCTGGTGCTGGCCGGGGCGGTGGCCGCCGGGCAGCGGGCCCGGGTGCGGGATGCGGTGGTGCTGAAGACCATCGGCGCCACGCGGTCGCAGATCCGCGGTGCCTGGCTGGTGGAATTCGGCCTGCTCGGGCTGGTGGCCGGGCTGCTGGCCGCGGCCGCCGGATCGGCGGCGAGCTGGGCCGTGGTGCGCTACATCATGCGGGCCGACTGGGTCTTCCTGCCCGGGACATTGGCCGTGACCGTGCTGGGCTGCGTGCTGCTGACCCTGGCGCTGGGCTATATCGGCACGGCGCTGGCGCTGCGCGTCCGCCCCGCGCCGCTGTTGCGCAACGAGTAGGCACGCGCTTGGATGGGGGCATGGACAGTGACCTCCACCCCCAGGATATCGAGCATCTGCGCCACGCCTTCCACCTGGCCGGCGTGGCCCGCGCCCGTGGCGACCGCCCCTTCTCCGCGGTGATCGTGGCGGAGGACGGGACCATCCTGGCGGAGGGCCTGTCCACCCAGGGCACAGGCGGCGGCGGCACCCTGGCGCATAGCGAGATGAATGCCTGCCAGGCGGTGATCGCCGCAGGCGTGCCGCGCGCGCGGCTGCGGCGGGCCAGCATCTATTCCTCCGGCGAGCCCTGCGCCATGTGCTCGGCCGCCATCTTCTACACCGGCGTCGGGCGGGTGGTGTATGGCCTGTCGGCGGCGGCCATCCTGCATCTGCGCAATGCCCAGCCGCATACAGCCGGCCTCACCTTGTCCTGCCGCGCGGTCCTCGATTCGGCGGCGGAGCCGGTGGAAGTGGTCGGCCCGGCCCTGGAATCGGAAGGCGCGGTGCCGCATCAGGGCTACTGGACCGAGGGCGCGGCCTGATTCGCCGCGGTCCCGCGTGAATCTTGCGCGTCCCGGCCACCCCCCCGTTGATCCGGATTACAGAAGTTCCATATGATGGGCCGTATGCGGGCGGCCCCTAACCATCGCCCGCGAGGAGATTTCCTGACCATGGCTCTCGGTCCCGACAACCGCTTCCGGACGGGCGCGTCGGCCTGGACCCAGCCCATTGGGCGGTCCGCGGGCGTGGACGCCGCAGCGCTCGATGCAGGCCTGCGCGCCTACATGCTGCGCGTCTACAACTGGATGGCCTCCGGCCTCGCGCTGACCGGCATCGTCGCCTATTTCATCGCCTCCAACCCCGACATCGCCAGCCTGTTCTACCAGGTGGTCCGGACGCCGCGCGGCAATGCGACGGCGCCGACCATCCTGGGCTGGGCCGCGATGTTCGCGCCGCTGGCCTTCATCCTGGTGCTGAGCTTCGGCGTGAACCGGATGAGCAAGACCAGTGCGCAGGCGCTGTTCTGGGCCTTCTGCGCCGTGATGGGCGCGTCGATGTCGAACATCTTCGCGATCTACACGGGCGCTTCCATCGCCAGCACCTTCTTCATCACGGCCGGCATGTTCGCGGCGATCAGCCTCTATGGCTACACCACGAAGGCCGACCTGACGAAGCTGGGCAGCTTCATGCTGATGGGCCTGATCGGCATCATCATCGCGAGCCTGGTGAACATGTTCATCGGCAGCTCCGCCCTGCAATTCGCCATCAGCGTCATCGGCGTGGTCGTCTTCGTCGGCCTCACCGCCTATGACACGCAGCGGATCAAGGCGGACTACATCGAGCATGCCTATGCCGAAGGCTCCGACGAGGCTGGCAAGCGCAGCGTCTTCGACGCGCTGGGCCTCTACCTGAACTTCGTGAACCTGTTCCAGCTTCTGCTGCAGTTCATGGGCGTGCGCCAGAACAGCGACTGATGCCCAGGCCAACCGCCTGACATGGCGCGGCGCGCGATCCGGAAGGGTCGCGCGCCGCTTCCGTTTCAGGGGTCGGCAGTGCTACAGCTACGCCGTGCGCTTCCGCCCTGCCCTCACCCGGCTTCTCGTGCTGCTGCTGCTCATGCAGTGGGGCACGGCGTTCGGCCATTGCCTGAAGCTGGCCGCGCCCGGCGATGTTCTGCACATGGACATCTGCACGCCGGAGGGGATGCGCAGCATCCCGCTGGTGCTGGACGACCACGAGCTTCCGGGCGCCGACCATGCCACGGGCATGCTCTGCCCGCTCTGCGGCGGCCTCGGTGGCGCCGCCTTGCCGCCCCCCCCGATGGCGCTGCTGCCGCCCCTGCTGCTGGCGCAGGCCGAGGCCCCCGCCCCGCCCTCCACGCCCAGCCCGGCGCCCCCGCCCCGCTGCCAGCCGCAACCAAGGGCACCGCCGACCTCCTGACGACCAACCGGGCCTATCCCCTTGGAATGCAGGAATCTCGCCATGTTCAAGACCACCCTGGGCGCCTTCGCCCTGGCCGGTGCCGCCCTGTGCAGCGCGCCCGCCGCCGCGCATGTCACGCTGGAAACACAGCAGGCCGCGCCGAACAGCACCTATCGCGCCACCTTCCGCGTGCCGCATGGCTGCGACGGCGCCCCCACCATCCGCTTCACCGTGCGGCTGCCGGAGGGTGTGACCATCGCCCAGCCGATGCCGAAGGCGGGCTGGACGCTGCGCACCGTCGCGCGCGGCGAGGCCGGCAGCGGCCATGGCGCCACCGCCCCGCTTTCCGAGATCATCTGGGAAGGCGGCCGGCTGGAAAGCGCGCATTACGACGAATTCGTCATCCGCATGCGCCTGCCCAACACGCCCGGCGAGCTGCTCTACATCCCCGTCGTGCAGGATTGCCCGGAGGGCAAGCAGGCCGCCTGGACCGAGATTCCCGAAGCCGGCCGCCGCATCACCGACTACCGCATGCCCGCCCCGGCCGTGCGGCTGCTGCCGCGCAACTGAGGACATCACCATGACCCAGACCCGCCGTTTCCTGCCGCTCGCCGCCGCCGCGGTCGCCGCCGGCACCCTGCTCACCACCCGCCGCGCCGCCGCCTGCGATGCGGAGGCGATGGAGGCCCACCTGACCGCCGTCTGTGACGGCGCGCTGGAGCCGGCCCGGAGAGCGCTGGAGGCCGCGCTGATTCACGCGACCCCGGCCGAGACCATGGCGATGCAGCGCGCGCTGACCATCGCCAATGCCACCTGCACCACCGGCGACCCGGTGGCCGGCGCCCGCATCGCCGCCAATCTCGCCCGGCTGGCGGGGCGCATCGAGGGCCGCGCCGGTATAGGTGCCGACAGCCTCGACATGCTGGGCTGAGGAGGCAGGACGATGACGGCATTCACACGCCGCGCCGGCCTCGGCGCGCTGATCGGTCTGGCCGCGACCCGCGCCCAGGCACAGGGCCATGCCCATGGCCCGATCCAGGCCGAGGCGGGCTGGTCCCGCGCGGCCGGCGCCGGCCGGGTCGGCGCCGGCTTCCTCACGCTGCGCAACAGCGGCGCGGCCGACCGGCTGGTCGCCGCCCGCGCCGACATCGCCCGGACGGTGGAGCTGCACACCCATATCCGCGACGGCAACGTCATGCGCATGCGGCCAGTGGAGGCCATCGACCTGCCGGCGGGGGAGACGGTGACGCTCGCCCCCGGCGGGCTGCACATCATGCTGATCGACCTGAAGCAGGCCCTGCGCCAGGGCGAAAGCGTGCCCGTCACCCTGGTCTTCGAGAAGGCCGGGGAGATTCAGGTCACCCTCGAAGTGCAATCCGCCGGGTCCCGCGGCCCGGCTGCCGTCGGCGGCAGCCACCGACACTGACGGGTCGGTCCTGACCTCGGCGCAGCCCCATGCTGTGATGCTCTTTCGCTCCAAAAGGAAACGCAGCATGGGCAAGCGCATCGATCCCGCCACCCTTCCCCCCGTCATCGGCTGCCACTATCCCGCGCCACATGACGAACCCTGCCGGAGCCGCGAACGCCGCCGGCTGGGCGATGCGGCGGGGCTGACGCAGTTCGGCGTCAACCTGCTGCGCCTGCCGCCCGGCGCCTGGTCCAGCCAGCGCCACTGGCACAAGGGCTCCGACGAGTTCATCTTCGTGCTGGCCGGCGAGGTGACGCTGGTGACCGATACCGGGGAGGAAGTGCTCCGCCCCGGCGAAGCGGCCGGCTTCAAGGCCGGCGAGCCGGATGGCCACCATCTGCACAACCTGTCCGGCGCCGAGGCCCTGGTGCTGGAGATCGGCAGCCGCATCCCGGACGATGACGCCACCTATTCGGACATCGACATGCTGGCGCCGCCCCATGACCAACCCGCGATGTTCACGCGCAAGGACGGCACGCCGCTTGAGGCGACGGGCATCGACCCCTGATGGCCTCGGCGCACCGTCCGGTGTAGCCCCCGCTCATGCCGCTTCTTGCCCTCGCCTTCCTCGCCTTCATCGGCCTCGGCCTGCCGGACCCGATGCCGGGCAGCCTGTGGCCGGAGTTGCGACCCTTCTACGGCGTGCCGAATGCCGGGCTCGGGCTGATCCTGGCGGTCACGGCCGGCGGCTATGTGCTGGCCGGCATCTTCACCGCCCGCCTGGTCGACGCCTTCGGCATCGGCTGGCTGCTGGTGGCCAGCCTGGCGGCCACCGCCTGCGCCGCCCTGCTGCAATCGGCGGCGCCGCCCTTCGTCTTCTTCGTCGCCCTGGCGGCGCTGGCCGGCGCCGGGGGCGGGGCGGTGGATGCGGCGATGAACGCCTTCGCCGCCGCCCGCTTCCAGCCGCGCCACATGAACTGGCTGCACGGCTTCTGGGGGGTCGGCGCCACGCTCGGCCCGGCCACGGCGGCGGCCCTGCTGGCGGCGGGCTTCGGCTGGCAGGCCGGCTACCTCGCCGTCGGGCTGGCGCTGGCGCTGCTCACCCTCGGCTTCCTCGCCACCCGCCGCCGCTGGCAGGGCGCCGGCCCGGCGGAGGGGCCGCGCCACGGCGCCTGGACCGTGCTGCGCAACCCGGTGGCGCGGCTGCAGGTGGCGATCTTCTTCCTCTATACGGGGCTGGAGGCCGGCGCCGGCCAATGGGCCGCCACCATCATGACCGCCGCCCGCGGCGCCACCCCGGCGGAGGGCGCCATGGCCGCCACGCTGTTCTTCGCCGCCCTCACCGGCGGGCGCATCGGCCTGGGCTTCGTGGTGGACCGGATCGGTGCGGACCGGCTGCTGCGGCTGCTTGCCCCGGTGGCGGTGCTGGCGGCGCTGGGTTTTGCCAGCGGGGTGGCGGACCTGCTTATGCTGGCGCTGCTGGCCGTGGCGCTGGCGCCGATCTACCCCACCATCATGGCCCGCACCCCGGCCCGGCTGGGCGCGGCGGCGGCGGCGCAGGCGGTGGGGTTGCAGGTCTCGGCGGCGACTCTGGGGGTGGCGGTGGTGCCGGCGGCGCTGGGGCTGGCGGCCGACCTTGGCGGGGCCGGGCTTGTGCCCTGGCTGGTGGCCGGACTGGCCCTGGTCGTCGCGGTCCTGATTCATCGTTTGCCGACCCGGCGGGCTGCATGATCCGCGCCGCCCTGCTCGCCCTGTTGCTGGCCAGCCCGGCGGCGGCGCAATTGCCGGGGGTGGGGCAGGACGCGGCGCGCCGGCCGGTGCTGACCGGGCAGGCCCCCTGGTCCAGCCTGGTGCGGGTGCAGAGTGAGGCCGGCGGCCGCTGCACCGGCGTGCTGATCGCGCCCGACCTGGTGCTGACGGCGGCGCATTGCGTGGTGGCGCGGCGCACAAGGCAGCCGCTGCGGCCGGAGCGTCTGCATGTGCTGGCCGGCTATCATCGCGGCGACTTCACCAGCCATGCGCAGGGTGCCGCGCTGCGGATCGGCCCTGGCTACGACCCCGCTTCCGGCGGCCCGGCCGGCGCCGACTGGGCGGTGCTGCGGCTGGCGCGGCGCCTGCCCAATCCGTTCCTGCCCCTGGCCGCCCTGCCGCCGGCCGGCACGGCCGTGGCGCTGGGCGGATGGCAGCAGGACCGGGCGCATGCGCTGCTGGCCGATACCGATTGCCGGGTGCTGGCGGTGCAGCGCGACGCGGCGGGCCAGCTGCTGCTGCGCCATGGCTGCGCCGGCACGCGCGGCGTCTCCGGCGCGCCGCTGCTGCTGCGGCAGGGGGAAGGCTGGGCGGTGGCGGGGGTGGCGGTCATGGCGCTGCGCGACCAGCGCGGCGGCCTCGCCGTCGCGGTGGACGGACTGCCTCTCGCCGAATAGCCCTTTACGCGGCGCGGTCGGAGCCGGCGGGTTGCTTCGGCTTGACCGCGAGGCCCAGCTTGCGCAGTAGCGTCTCGCGCTGCACCGGCTTGCCGAGGTAGTCGTCCATCCCCGCCTCCCGGCACTGCCGCTCGAATTCCGGGCCGACGGCGGCGGTCAGGCCGATGATGCGGGTGCCGCTGTTGGGCCCGGACCTGGCGCGGATGGTGCGGGTGGCCTCCAGCCCGTCCATCACCGGCATCTGAAGGTCCATCAGGATGGCATCGAAGGGGTCGCCCTCCGCCGCCGCCACGGCCTGCGCCCCGTCCCCCGCCACCTCCACCAGGGCCCCGGCGCGGGACAGGATGGTGCGCATGACCAATTGGTTGGTCGGGTTGTCCTCGACCAGCAGGATGCGGATCTGCGGCCCCTCCGGTTCGGGGCTCGGCTCGGGCGCCGGGGCGGGCGCCGCCGCCGCCTGGCGTGGCGCCAGCGCCAGCAGCAGCGCGTCCCGCAGCCGGGTCGGCAGCGCCGGCTTCAGCAGCAGCCCGTCGAGCACCCCCTGCCCCGAATGGTTCCCCGAATGCCCCCCCTGGCGCTGCGCCTCCCGCGGGTCGGCGGAACCGGAAGCGCAGAGCAGCAGGCGCGGCCGGCCAAAGCTGTCCCAGTCCTGGCGGATGCGCCGCGCCAGGGCCAGGCCGTCGCCATCCGGCAATTGCCCGTCCAGCACCGCCGCCTCGAAGGGCCGGCCCTGGCTGGCGGCGGCGCGCAGCGCGGCGAGCGCGGTGCCGCCATCGGAAACGGCGGCGGCTTCCGCCCCCATGCCGACCAACTGTCGCACCAGGATTTCCCGGTTCAGCGGCAGGTCGTCCACCACCAGAACGCGGCGCCCGGCGAGGCCGGTCAGCGGCTGCTGGTCGCCCTCCACCCGGCCGATCTTCACGGAGAAGCGGAAGACGCTGCCGCCGCCATTGCGCACCCCGGCCAGCCGCGGCACCGCCTCGATCCCGCCGCCCATCTCCTCCGCCAGCCGCTTGCAGATGGCGAGCCCCAGGCCGGTGCCGCCGTATTTGCGGCGGATCGAGGCATCGGCCTGGGTGAAGCGTTCGAACAGATGCGCGATCTTGTCGCGCTCGATGCCAATTCCGGTGTCGGAGACGGAGGCGCGCAGCCGCCAGTAGTCCAGCTCGGCATCGACCGAGATCGCCACCTGGATCCAGCCCGTCTCGGTGAATTTCACGGCGTTGCCGACCAGGTTGAACAGCATCTGGCGGATGCGGCCGGGGTCGCCCATGACGCGCGCCGGCAGTTCGGGCGACAGGGCGCAGACCAGCTCCACCCCCTTGGCGGCGGCGCGCGGGGCGAAAAGCTCGACGATCGTGGCGATCTCGGCCTCGATGTTGAAGGGCACCTGCTCGATCTGCAGCGCCCCCGCCTCCAGCTTGGAGAAGTCGAGGATGTCGTTCAGCACCAGCATCAGATGCTCGGCGGAGCCCTGGATGGTCTCGGCATAGCGGCGCTGGAGGCTGTCGAGCCGCGTGTCCAGCAGCAGGCCGGTCATGCCGATCACGCCATTCATCGGCGTGCGGATCTCATGGCTCATCGAGGCCAGGAAATCCTCCTTGGCGCGGGAGGCGGCGACGGCATGACGCTCGGACTCGGAAAGGCGCTGGCCCTGCATCTTCAGCGCCTGGGCCTGGCGCACCAGCAGCCACAGCGCCACCAGCGTGACCACGGCGGCGGCGGCGACACCGGCGGCCAGCAGCGCGCCCAGGCGATGCGCGCTGTCCAGCGCATCCTCCCGGTTGCGGGCGACCTCGACCACGAAGGCCCCCTGGCGGGTGACGGCGAAGGAGGCGACGACATCGGACCGGTCCTGGTCGATTCCGGCCCAGGTGCCGGATTCCCGGCGTGGCAGGAAATCGCGGAAGATCCAGGAGGAGGAATTCAGCTCCCCCACCCCTTCCACCCGGCCATCGGAACGGGCCAGCAGCAGGCCCTGGAAGGAATGGATGCGGATGACGGCGCCGAAGCTCTCCGCATGGCGCCGGGCCACGCCGACGAAGTAGTCCGGATTCAGGATGGCGATGATGGTGCCGAGGAATTCGCCGCGCGGCCCGCGCAGCGCCCGGGCATAGGGAATGGCATAGAGCCCGCCGGCATGGCCGATGGCCCGCCCGGTGGGGCCAAGGTAGCGCCCGGCCTCCGGCGCGCCCAGGCGCAGGGCCTGGCCGCCGAAGCGCAGCAGGCGGAACCATTCCCGCTCCGCCACCGAGGCCTCGCGCAGCCCCTCCACCGAGCTGGCGATGATGAAGCCCTGGGCATCGGCGATCAGCACGGCGCGCAGCTGCGGCACATCCCGGATGCGGACGGTGACCTGCCGCGCGACCTGGCCCGGCTCGGCTTCCGTCAGCCGGTCCTGGGCATCCAGCATCACCAGGTCGACCGTCTGGATGGCGCGGGTGAGCTGGTCCGCCAGCCCGGCGGCGACCCCCTGGGTCAGCCTTTCCGCATCCGCGATGGCGTCCTGCTGGCCGCGATGCATCAGGATGCTGTAGATTCCCACAAGGCACAGGGCGACCAGCCCGACGGCCGCGGTGAACAGCAGCCAGGGACGCGGCTCGGCGGGGCGGGGTGCGCCGAGGCCCAGCGAGCGCCGCAGGGCGAAACGGAGTTGGGTGATGCGTGGAGCCATCTTTGCGACGACGTTTATGGTTCTTTTTGTCTTAATTTGCGAGCGGAGAGACGCAGTTCGGGCGCAAATTCTGTCAGGACCGCCTGACGCGACCGCAACCCCGTCCGCACCCGGCCGCCTGGGCGCGATCCGCAGCCGTGGTGAACTGCTGGTCTGTATCTGGCCGGATTATTTCGCGATCTCCTACCGCAATCCCCGGAACGGCGAGATGGAAGGCCTCGACATCGACATGGCGCGCGGCCTGGCGGCGCGACTCCAGGTGCGGCCGGCCTTCATCGAGACGAATTTCACCGAATTCATGGCAAGGCTGGAGGAGGGGCGCTGCGACATCGCGATGATGGCGGTCGGCATCACTCCCGCTCGCGCCCTGCGTGTGGCCTTCTCGAAGCCCTATATGGCCAGCGCCGTCTATGCGGTGACCACGCGCACCAATACCCGGGTGCAGAGCTGGCGGGACATCGACAGCCCCGGCACGGTGGTGGCCGTGGCCGCCGGGACGGTGATGGAACCGCTGATGCGGGAGACGCTGCGCAACGCGGAGGTGATGGTGGTGACCCCGCCCCGGACGCGGGAGGGGGAAATCCTGTCGGGCCGGGCCGATGTCTTCATGTCCGACTTTCCCTATACCCGGCGGATGGTGCTGATGCATGACTGGGCGCGGGTCATCGACCCGCCCGGCCGCTTCGGCGACACGCTCTACGCCTATGCCATGCCGCGTGGCGACCAGGCCTGGCTGAACGAGGTCAACGCCTTCCTGGAGCGCAGCCGGGTCGATGGCAGCCTGGCCCGCGCGGCCGAACGGCACGGGCTGGCGCCGATCATGCTGCCGTGAATTTCGAGGCCCTCAGGCGCCGGGCGCCCCCTCCGGGGGCTTGGAATTTTATGACCCTCATGCGCCGGGCGCCGGCTCCGCCGGCTTGGCTGCGCGCCACCTGGCGCGGCGCCCATTCGGGCGCTCGGCCAGCTTCGCCGGCCGCAGGATATTTCCAGTCCCTCATGCGCCGGGCGCCGGCTCCGCCGGCTTGGCTGCGCGCCACTTGGCGCGGCGCCCATTCGGGCGCTTGGCCAGCTTCGCCCGCCGCAGGTGAGGCTTTTCCGGCATTGGCTGGCACCTATCCGATGGCGGGTTCCAGCCCCAGCCCGGGGGCCTGGGGCACGGCGATGGCGCCATCCCGCACGCACAGTTCCGGATAGGGCGGCGCTGCGAGATCGGCAAAATAGATTTCGAGCGGCGCGGCCCGGGGCCAGGCCGCCAGCAGATGCAGCGTGGCCAGCAGCCCCGGCCCGAAATAGGGCGCATGCGGCACCACCGCCACGCCGGCCTTCGCCGCCAGCCCGGCCACCGCCATCAGGCCGGAGACGCCGCCATGCTTGGTGATGCTGGGCTGCGCCACATCCACCGCGCCGGCCGCGAACAACCGCGCGAAATCCGGCACGCCGCCCAGATTCTCCCCGGCCGAGATCGGCACCCCGGCCTCCCGCCGCAGCGTGGCGAGGCTGCCGAAATCCTCCGGCGGCCAGACCGGCTCCTCGACCCAGCCGATATGCAGGTCGCGCACGGCGGCGCAGAAATCGCGCGCGTCGGCCAGCTCATCGAAGGCGCAGTTGATATCGAGCATCAGCGGCACCTCGGCCGGCGCCACTGCCCGGGCCGCGCGGATGCAGGCGATGTCCACCTCATGCAGCTTGATCTGGCGATAGCCGCGCCGCACCGCCTCCGCCACGTTGCGCCCCACATCGGCGGCCACGCCATAGCGCAGCAGGCTGGCATAGGCCGGCACGCTGGGCCTTGCCGCATCGCCCAGCAGCGCATGCAAGGGCAGGCCGCGCGCCTTCGCCGCGATGTCCCACAAGGCGATGTCGATGGCCGCCAGCGCGAAACTCACCGGCCCGTTGCGGCCGTAATTGTGGAAGCGGCGCGCCAGCATGGCGCCGAGCCCGGCGATGTCGCCGGCATCCTGGCCGATACAGGCAGGCGCGACCAGCCGGTCCACCGCATCCCGCGTGGTGCCGGCCAGGGAGAAGCCGAACCCCTCCCCCCAGCCATGCAGGCCATCCTCGGTCTCGACGCGCACCAGCAGCGTCTCGATCTCCCGCAGCCGCAGATTGCCGCCGCTGGTCTGGGCGCCCGCCCCATAGGTGAAGGGGCTGCGGTGCAGATGGGTCGTGACGCGCGCGATCTTCATGCCGGCATCATGCCAGCACGGCGCCGCCCCGCCTATGCGGCGGGCGCGGCCTCTGCCTGCCGGTCGAGATGCGCCACGAGGTCCGGCGGCAGTTGCAGCCGGTGCGCCAGCGCCTGGAGATAGGCGCGCTCCGCCGGATGGTCCGGATCCACCGCGAGGCGGGAGATCAGGTAGATCTCGCTGGCCTGTTCCTGCGTCTTCGCGGCGGCCACCACCTCCGTCACGCCGATGCCCTGGTCGATGGCGTCGAAGACGAAGGCCTTGGCCTCCGGGTCCAGCCCGGCCTTTTCCACCTGGGCGAAGATGCGGCCGCGCTCCTCCCCGTCGATATGGCCATCGGCGCGGGCGGCGCCGATCATGGCGCGGATCAGGGCGAGTTCGAAGGCCTCGCCAGTCGCCGCCGGGCTGGCGCCGGGCAGGAAGCGGGGCTCCACCGCCGCGGCGTCCTGCGCGGTGGCGGGCGGCGCGGTGGCGGGGGCCTGGCCGGCCTGCCAGTTCTGCCAGGCACGATGCGCCAGCGCGCCGAGCACCGCCGCGCCACCATGGCTGAGCAAGCCACCGCCGCGCCGGAAGCCCTTGCCGCCCAGCAGCATCCCGGCCAGGCCGCCCGCGGCGGCGCCGCCGGCGAAGCCGCCCATGCCGCCCGTGCGGTTCAGCATCTGCCGCGCCGCATCAGCCAGCCCGCCGCCGGCACCGCCGGGGGAGGTCCAGGGGGAGGGTGCCTGGCCGGAGGGGGGCGCCGCCGGCGGCTGGGCACCCGGCTGGGCGCCCCAGGGCGAGGCGGATTGGCCACCGCTGCCGGTGCCGAGGAAACGGTCGAGGAGAGCCTTGGGGTCGATCATGCCCCGGATGTTGCGATGGGCGATGCGTGGTGCAAGACGCCCGACGCTCATCAACCCGTCAGCCAGCGCCCGGGGCGCGCCAGCGATGTGGGCGGGCGGCCGGTCTGGCTTTCCCGGTTGCGCAGGACCAGCGGATCGTCCCGCCTTCCCCATTGCACGATCAGGTTGCGGCGCGGTGTGGCGGAGCGGTTCGGCGCGCCGCCATGCAGCACCCGGGCATGGATCAGCACCAGCCCGCCCCTGGGCACCCGTGGCACCACCGCCGGCCGGCTGGCGCCGCGATGCGAGCCGGGCCGGAAGGCGGTGCCGCCATTGGCCGGGCGCATGCCGTCCAGGCAGATCATGGCGCGCAGGAAGGCGCCACGCCGGCTCGGCATGTAGCGGTTGGTGGCGTCCCGGTGCCAGGCGATGCCGCTGCCGAAGCCCGCCGCCTTGGCGGTGACATTGGCGAAGTGGAAGGCGAGCCTTTCGCTGCCCAGCGCCCGCGACACGGCGGCGATGACGCGGGGATGCGCCACCGCCGCCGAAAAGGCCGGATGCAGCCGGCCGGGCTCGCCGAGGATGAAGATGGCGTCCCGCCCCTCCGGCAGCGCCATGCCGCGCTGGCTTTCCCTCAGGGCGGATTCCATGACGCAGCGACCGCGTTCAGCCGGGCTCAGCGCGCGCCGGTCCAGCCTTCCCAGAAGCGCCCGCAGCCGGTCCTGCAAGGCCGCCGGCGGGCCGGGCAACACCGCGAAACCGTCGCGCCGGAACCGCAGCAGCGCCGCCCGCATGGCTCAGCCGAAGCTGGCCAGGGCTGCTTCCGCCGCCGCATCCAGCGGCCGGAGCACCAGCCCGGTTTCCGCCCCCTGCGCATCCAGCGCCGCCAGCCCGGCCTCCGTCCGGCGGAAGCCGGTGACGGAGCCGCCGCGCAGATGCAGGTGGAAGTCCGGGCGGATGATATTGGCGTAGCCCATCACCCCCTTCACCTCCTCCACCTGGCCGCGCCAGACCTGGCGGGCGCCGGCCTCGCCGAAGCCGATCTCCACCTGGCCGCCGCTGTCGCGCAGCGCCTCCAGCGCCGCATTGCCGGCATCGGCCTCGGGCTGCTGGTCCGTGGGCGGCAGGTCGGGGCGCGGTGGCGACTCCAGCACCGTGCCGACATGGGCGCGCACGGCTTCGTCGTAGAGTTCGGCGCCGTCCATCGCGGTGACCGACATCAGCGTCACATCCGCCGCATCCTTGAATTCGAAGCGCGGATAGGATTTGCCGCGCATGGTGCTGCTGCGGTCGCCGATCACGCGCACCACGCGGGCCAGCGCCAGTTCCGAATCATGCTGCTCGCCCTGGATGCGCAGCGTCTCCGCCGTGCAGGGCGCGGCCGCGATCACGCCGATACGCTCATGCGTGGTGCCGCCGCCGCTGATGCCGACCATGGCGCGGCCGATCGCCGGCAGCATCGCCGCCACCTCCTCCAGGCTGGCCTCCAGCAGGAAGCGTTTCGGCAGGGTGTCGGGGGTGGTCTCGCTCATGGGGTCGTCTCCAGTTGGGGTGTTGGGCGGTGCAGCACCCGGAAGCCGGCGATGCGGCCGGCGGCCAGGCGCAATTCCTCATCCGCCAGGGCGGCGACCACGCGCGGATCGTGGGTCACCAGCAGGCAGGCGAAACCGCGCGCGGATTGCAGCCGGGCGATCAGGGCCAGCACCTCGGCCTCCACGCTGCGATCGAGCGCGCTGGTCGGCTCGTCCAGGATCAGCACATCGGGTCCTGCGATCAGGGCGCGGGCGATGGCGACGCGCTGGCGCTGGCCGCCGGAGAGCGCGGCGGGCTTGCGCCCGGCCAGCGCCGGGTCCAGCCCGACCTCCGCCAGCGCCGACCGCACCCGCGCCGCCCGCAGGCGGGGGGAGAGGTTGGGCATGTGCAGCCGCAGCGGCTCGTCCAGGATGGCGCCGAGGGTCATGCGCGGGGACAGGCTGCCGGCCGGGTTCTGGAACACCACCTGCACCCGCCGCCGCCAGCCGCGCCCGGGTGGCAGGGGCTGGCCATCCAGCCGCACCTCGCCCTCCGAAGGCACCAGCCGCAGCAGCGCCAGCGCCAGCGAGGTCTTGCCGCAGCCGGAGGGGCCGGTGACGGCCAGGGTGCGGCCCGCATGCAGCGTCAGGTCCACCCCATCCAGCACCCGCGTGGCGCCGTACAGCAGGCCGATGCCGGATGCGGCGAGCACCGGGCGCCCGGCCGGCGGGGGGGAACGCGGCGGCGCGGCCTGGGGCCGCAGCAGCCGGCGCAGCGCCGGTTCCCGCGCCGTATCCAGATGGGCGACCGGCAGGTCGGCCAGGATGCGCCCGCCCTGCATCACCGCGACGCGGTCGGCCACGGCGCGCGCCGCGTCGATGTCGTGGGTTATCAGCAGCAGCGCCATGCCGAGCCGCCGACGCAGCCCGTCCAGCAATTCCAGCAACGCCCCGCGCAGCGCGGCATCGAGCGAGGCGGTGGGCTCGTCGGCGATCAGCAGCAGCGGTTCGCGGGCGATCGCCATGGCGATGACGGCGCGCTGCAACTGCCCGCCGGAGAACTGGTGCGGCAGGGCGCGCGGCCGCATCACCGGCTCCGGCAGGCCCACCATGCGCAGCAGCTCCGCCGCCCGGTCGCGCGCCGCGCGGGCGGAGAGGCCGGCGGTGGCGGCGGCTTCCGCCACCTGGCGCAGCACGGGCTGCAGCGGGTTGAAGGCGGCGCCGGGCTCCTGGAAGACCAGCCCGATGCGGTCCCGCAGCACCACCCGCCGCGCCGGCTCCGCCAGGCCCAGAAGCTGCTGCCCGGCGAGGCGGATGCTGCCCGCCAGCCGCGTCGCCTGCGGCGGCACCAGCCCGGCGATGGCCAGCCCGGTGACGGTCTTGCCGGAGCCGCTCTCCCCCAGCAGCGCCAGCGCCTGCCCGGCCGCGATGGTCAGGTCGACGCCGCGCAGCGCCTGGGTGGCGCCGAAATCCAGCTCCAGCCCGCGGATGTCCAGCAGCGCGTCGCCGGCCGGGGCCGGGCGAAGCTGCACCAGGCGGCGGGCCGGGGCGAGGCGCGGGTCCATCGCGTCGCGCAGCTTCTGGCCGACCAGCGTCACCAGCAGCAGCATGCCGCCCAGCGTGCCCACCGCCGCCGCCGCCAGCCAGGGCGCGTGCAGGTTGTTGCGCGCCTGCGCCAGCAGCTCGCCCAGCGAAGGCGTGCCCGGCGGCATGCCGAGGCCCAGCAGGTCCAGCCCCGCCAGCAGGGTCATCGACCCGGCCATCAGGAAGGGCGCGATGGACAGGGTCGGCGCCAGGGCATTGGGCAGTATGTGGTGGAAGATGATGCGCGGCGGCGCCGCCCCCATGGCCACGGCGGCGCGCACGAAGTCCTGCCCGCGCAGGCGCAGGAATTCCGCACGGGTCAGCCCGGCGATCCCCATCCACATGAACAGCGACAGCACCGCCGCCAGCACCCAGAGGTTCGGCGCGATGGCGCTGGCCAGCATCATCAGCAGGAACAGCAGCGGCACGCCGCCCCAGATCTCGGTCAGCCGCTGCAGCACCAGGTCGGTGATGCCGGCGAAATAGCCCTGGATGGCCCCCAGGGTGAGCCCGAAGACCAGGCTGAGCGCCGTGACCACCGCCCCGAAGCCGAGCGACAGCCGCAGCCCCCAGACCAGCCGCGCCAGCACGTCCCGCGACTGGTCATCCGTGCCCAGCCAATGCTGGCGGGAGGGCGGCGCGGGCGCGGCCTGCGGCAGGCCGGGCGCCACCGTATCCGGCGCGAAGCGGATCGGCGGCCAGATCTGCGTGGCGCCGCGCGCCTCCAGCAGCGCCTGCACCGCCGGGTCGTGGAAATCCGCCGGGATCGGCAGGCTGCCGCCCAGCGCGCGCTCGGTCGGCCGCCGCAGCGCCGGGGAGGATATGGCGCCGTCCAGCACCAGCAGCACCGGCCGGTCATTGGCGACGAATTCCGCCGGCAGCACCAGCAGCGCCACCAGCCCGAGCAGCAGCGCCGGCAGGCTGCGCCAGACGGGCCGCTTCACGGGGCTAGTTGCGGCGGCCATCGAAGCCGATACGCGGGTCGATCGCGACATAAAGCAGGTCCGAAGCCAGGTGCATCAGCAGCCCGAGCAGGGTGAACAGCCACAGCGTCCCGAAGATCACCGGAAAGTCGCGGCTGAGCGCGGCATCGATGCCGAGCAGGCCGAGGCCCTGCAGGCCGAACAGCGCCTCGATCAGCACCGCGCCGCTCGACAGCTCCATCAGCAGCGCGGCGGGCAGGCCGGCGGCGATGACCAGCATGGCGTTGCGGAAGACATGGCCGAACAGCACGCGGCGCGGCGCCAGCCCCTTGGCCTGGGCGAGCAGGACATAGGTCTTGCCCAGCTCCTCCAGGAACAGGTTGCGGGTCATCAGCGCGAGGGAGGAGTAGCCGGCGATCACCATGGCCGAGACCGGCAGCACCAGGTGCCACAGCCAGTCCAGCACCAGAAGCGGCCAGGACAGGCTGGCGGCATCGGCGGAAAGCAGCCCGCCGGCCGGGAACCACTGCCAGAAGCGGCCACCGGCAAAGACCACCAGCAGCACCACGGCGACCACCATGGCCGGCACCGCATGCAGCCCGACGGTGATGGCCGTGGCCATCCGGTCGAAGCGGCTGCCGCGCCGCACCGCCAGCGCGATGCCCAGCGGCACGGCGATGAGATAGGTGAACAGCATCGACCAGGCACCGAGGGAGGCGGTGACCGGCAACCTCTCCCACAGCAGCGTCACCACCGGCCGGTCGAGGAACAGCGACCGGCCGAGGTCGAAGGTCACCAGCCTCTGCAGCAACAGCCAGAAGCGTTCCAGTGGCGGCTTGTCGAAGCCGAACTGCCGCTCGATCTCCGCCACCAGGCGCGGGTCCATGCCCTCGCTGCCGCGGTAGCGCAAGGCGGGCTCCTGCGGCTCGTCGAAGGCCTGGGCGCCCAGCGCACGCTCCGCCGCATCCTGCACATCGCCGCCGAGCGTCGCGATCATATGCTCCACCGGCCCGCCCGGCGCGAGCTGGGCGACCATGAAGTTCAGGGCCACGATCGCCAGCAGCGTCGGCGGCACGAGAAGCAGGCGGCGGAGGATGTAGCGGTGCAGTTGCATCTTGCCCTGGAGCGGCGTTGGCCCTGATATATGCAAATGATTCGCAATTGCATATCCGCCTTCGGCGTCCTTCCCCTGTTTTTCGGCATGCCGGCCCCAGGGGCCGCGCAGGCACCACGCCACGACGCCGTGGCCGCGCATGCCGCCCCGGCCCTGCCCCCGGGCTTCACCCATTTCCCGCATGTGAATCCGGATGCACCCAAGGGCTGCACCCTGCGCATGGTGCAGCCCGGCACCTTCGACACGCTGAACCCCTTCACCCTGCGCGGCCGCATGGTGATGGGCGTCTGGACCTGGTCCTTCGATTCCCTGCTGATGGGCAATCCGGACGAGGCCCAGGCGGCCTATGGCCACCTCGCCGAAAGCTTCGAGATCGACGCGGAGGCGCGGCTGGTGCGCTTCACCCTGCGGCCGGAGGCGCGCTTCACCGATGGCAGCCCGATCACGGCCGATGACGTGGTCTTCACCGCCCAGACCCTGGGGCGGGAGGGCCGGCCGCATTTCCGCGCCCTGTTCGAACATGCCGATCCGGTGGCCGAATCGCCGCGCGTCGTGCGCTTCCGCCTGCCGCCCGGGGACCCGGCCAATGCGGTGCTGCGCCTCGGCGCCGTGCAGATCCTGCCGCGCCACTATTGGCAGGGGCGCGAATTCGGCGCGCTGACCATGGATGCGCCGCCCGGCAGCGGCCCCTATCGCGTGACGGAGGTGGATCCGGGCCGCCGCGTGGTCTTCGAGCGCAACCGCGACTGGTGGGCGCGCGACCTGCCGACGGCGCGCGGCCGCTGGAATTTCGACCGGATCGAGGTGACCTACCACCGCGACCGCATCGCCGCCTTCGAATCGCTGCTCGCCGGCAATGCCGACTGGATGATCGAGGCCGATACCCGGCGCTGGGCCGTGGGCTACGACACGCCCGCGGTGCGCGATGGCCGCATCCGCCGCGTCGAACAGCCGCATTGGTACATCACGGGCATGAACGGCTTCGGCTTCAACCTGCGCCGCGCGCGATTCGCCGATGCGCGGGTGCGGGAGGCGCTGACCACTCTGCTCGATTTCGAATGGGCCAATGCCGCGCTGTTCCATGAAAGCTTCCGGCGCACCGGCAGTTTTTTCGAGAATTCCGACCTCGCCGCGCAGGAGCCACCCGATGCGGCGGAGCGCGCATTGATGGCGGAATTTCCGGGGCTGTTTCCGCCCGAGGCTTTCGACCGTGCCTGGCAGCCGCCGCGCAGCGATGGCAGCGGCCGCGACCGCGCCATGCTGGAACGCGCCCTCGCCTTGCTCGACGCCGCCGGCTGGGCACCGCGGGAGGATGACGGCAGGCTGGTGCACAAGGAAACCGGCGAGCTCTTCAGCCTGTCGGTCCTGGCGCAGAGCAATGCGCAGCAGGCGCTGATCACCGTCTGGTTCCGCGCGCTGCGGCGCATCGGCATCAACCCGCGCTTCGAGATCCTGGACGCCTCCACCTTCGCCCAGCGCATCCGCGCGCGCGATTTCGACCTCGCCTTCCGCTTCACCATCCCGCCGGAATGGCCGGGGGCGGAGCAGCGCAACCTGTGGTCCTCGGAAGCCGCGTCACGCACGGGCAGCGGCAATCTCAGCGGCATCGCGAATCCGGCGCTGGATGCGCTGCTGGACCGGCTGGTGGCGGCGCCGGACCGCGACAGCCTGCGCAGCACGGCGCGGGTGCTGGACCGGGCGCTGCAATGGCAGTGGCTGGTGGTGCCGTCCTACTACAATCCGATGCGGCGACTGGCGGTTTCCGCCCGCTTCACCGCGCCACCCCAGCCGCCGCGCTTCGGCTATGGCGACGACGCCTGGTGGTGCCGCGATTGAGCATTGTGCCGGCGCCGCGATGCGGCGCCGGCCGGTCACCTCAGAAGGTGACGCGCGCGCCGAGCCGGAAGGTGCGGCCGGGCGCCACCTGAAGCTCGATCGGGTTCGTCGCCTTGGTCGCGTCGCTGGCGAATTCCGAACGGGTATAGGTGGTGCCGCCGGGGGCCAGCGGCAGGTAGCGCGTGTCGAGCAGATTGAAGATGCCGCCATTCAACTCGACATTCGGCAGCGGCCGCCAGGAGGCCAGCATGTCGAAGACCTGGTAGGACTTCGGCATGTAGAGCTGAGATGAACTCGCCTCCGTCACCTCCGCCGCATAGGTCCCGTTCAGGGTCACGCTGGTGCGCAGGTCGCGGTTGTCATAGGTGACGCCCGCCGTCGCCGTCAGCGGCCGCGCGCCATCGAAGGCGGTGCGCTGGGAGGTCGGCGTGGCGCGCTGGCGACCTTCCTGCCAGGAGGCCGCGCCATTCAGCGTCCAGTCGCGCGCGAAGCGCCAGGCACCGCTGAATTCCACACCCTGCACCGTCACCTCGCTGAGGTTCTGATAGGTCAGGTCGGCCGTGCCGGGGATGCTGACGAAGCTCTGGATGAAGTCCGTGTAGTCGGCGCGGAAGACGCCGAGGCTGGCATAGGCATTCGGAAGCTGCACGCGGATGCCGCCCTCCACGCTGCGCACTTCCTCCGGCCGCAGGTTGGCATTCGGCACCAGGTTGAAGGTGGTGCTGGGCAGGGAGGTATAGAGCTGCTCCGCCGTCGGCTGCTTGAAGCCCTCGCCGTAATTCGCATAGAGCGAGAAGACCTCGTCCAGCCGCCAGATGGCACCCAGCGCCAGCGACAGGTTGCTGTCATCCTGGTTGCGCGGCTCCGCGCCTGCCACCGGCTTGTAGTCCCCATCCGGGCGCGGGCTGATGCGCGTGGTGGAATAGCGCATGCCCGGCACCAGGGTCAGCCTTCCGCCGAACAGCGTGATCTCATCCTGCGCGAAGGCATCGAGGCGGCGCGTATCGGCATTGGCGAAGTTGAAGCCACCGGCCCGCGTCACCGTGCGCACACCGGTGTTCAGGTTGGTGGCGATGTCCTCCCGCTCATAATCCGTCTCCGTCGTGCTGGCGGAGACGCCATAGGTGAAGACGTGGCGCGTGCCGATCACGTTGAGGCTGGAGCTGAGCTGCAATTCGCCCTGCAGCACATTC
This sequence comes from Falsiroseomonas oleicola, assembly GCF_019029495.1. GTDB lineage: Bacteria > Pseudomonadota > Alphaproteobacteria > Acetobacterales > Acetobacteraceae > Falsiroseomonas > Falsiroseomonas oleicola. Next base: position 137,175 of record NZ_JAERQM010000002.1, on the reverse strand, counting down.
TCGGAATAGGTCGTCCGGTCATAGGTGCTGGTGCGCTGGCCATTGGCGATCTGGCGCAGCCGCGTGCCGGTCCGCTCGATCTCCTGCGGCTGGTAGCCGGCCATGATGCGCACGGAATCGAGCCAGCCATATTCCGGGCGCCACTCCGCATCGGTGGAGAACAGGCCGCGATTGATCGCCTGGCGGCGCTGGTAGTCGAGGTTGGTGATGCCGCTGGTGGCCGAGGTCGGGCCGAGGTCGTAGCGCTGGTCCACATCCGTCGCGCGCTGCATCACATCGGCGGTGAAGCGCATGCGGAAGTTGGGCAATGGATCCCAGACGACACGCGCAAAGTAGTTGTCGGAAGCGATGTCGGTCGGGTTCAGCCGGTTGCAGGGCAAGGCGCCGGCGGCGGTGTTGCGCGTGCAGTTCCAGATGCCGTCGGGGGAGCGGGAATTGTTGCGCGAGGGCTCGCTGGCATCCCGCCTTTGATAGGAGAACATGGCCGAGTATTCCGCGGCGCGCGCCGCGACCGTCATGCGGCTTTGCAGGCTGTTGTCGAGCGAGGAGAAGCTGGTGCTCGCCTCGCCGCCCCAGCTCTGGCCGGGCTGGATATAGTCGGAGGGATTGCGGGTGATGTAGTTCACCACGCCGCCCAGCGCATCCGAGCCATAGAGCACCGAGCCCGGGCCGCGCACGACCTCGACACGGCTCATGTTCCAGGGATCGACCACGTCTCGGGTGTTGTCGGTGATGCGTTCGATGGTGCGGAAGCCGTCCACCACGGTCAGCACGCGGTTGCCGCCGACGCCGCGCACGGTGATGCCGCCGAGGCTGCCGAAGGGGTCGGTGCCGGTGGTCTGGCGGTTCACCGTGACGCCGGGGGTGTAGCGGAACACATCCTCCGCATTCCGCGCCATCTGCCGGTCCAGCTCGGCACCGGAGATGACATCGACGGTGGCCGGCGTGTCCATCAGCCGGCGCTCATTGCGCAGGCCCGTGGTGTTGACCGGCGGCAGCAGGGTGAGCGCCGGCACCCGCACCTCGCCCTCGGCGGGGGCGGTGCTGTCCTGGGCCAGGGCGGGGCTGACGGCAAAGGCGGCGACGGTGGCCAGCAGCAGGGCGCGCCAGGGGCGCGGGCGGTGGATGGGCAAGGCCTGTGGGAACGACATCGGAACTACCCCCTCGTGAAAGAGGCGGGATGCAAATGCGAATCATTATCATTGTCAACGCGCCGGGAGCGTCCCCTCCAAGTTTTGGAACGACCTGTTGCGCATATGTCGCCCGGCGCCGTGAAGGCGGCAGGGCCGACCCTCAGCGGAAATCCCGGCTTCCCGGCAGCCGTGCCTTCGGCCGTCGGCCGGCCGATTCCGGGCGCCGGACCTCGTCGGAATGGCCCAGATTGCGCTCCGCCCAGGCGGCGTCCCCCACCGGCGCCCGCAGCAACCCGTCCAGCAGGTCCGAACGATCCGTCAGCCGGCGGATGATGAGATGGGTGATCGGCACCTCCGCATGCTCCACCACCCGCTCCACCCACCCCTCCGCGATCAGCAGCCGGGCCTTGACCAAGGCGGCGCGGTGGCGGGCCGCCACATCGGTGAAGACGACCAGGTTCGCCACGCCGTGCTCATCCTCGATGGTGATGAAGATCACCCCCTTGGCCGAGCCCGGGCGCTGGCGCATCAGCACCAGCCCGCCGATGCGCAGCAGGGAACCGGGCCGCGCCGTCAGCAACTGGCGCGTATCGGCATGGCCCAGCGCCGTCAGTTCCGGCCGCAGCAGCGCCAGCGGATGCCGGCCCAGCGTCAGCCCGGTGGCGCGGTAATCTTCCACCACCCCCTCCCCCTCCGAAGGCGGGCGAAGCGCCACCGGCGCCTCCGGCATCAGCGGGGCTTCCTCCGCCAGCGGGTCGCGCGCGGCGGCGAACAGCGGCAGCGCCTGCGGCCCGCCGGCCACGCCCCGCGCCGCCCAGGCCGCCGGGCGCCGTGCCACGCCGAATCCGGCAAAGGCATCCGCCGCGGCCAGCGCATCCAGCGCGCGGCGCTCCACCCCGGCCCGCAGCGCCACCTCCTCCACACTGGCGAAGGGCGCGCCGTTATGGGCATCCCGCACCGCGAGGATCGCATCGGCATCCGTCCCGGCCAGGCCCGTCACCATCCGCAGGCCGAGTCGCAGCGCCAGGCCCTGGGCGCTGTCCGCGCGCGACTCCAGCGTGCAGTCCCAGGCGCTGGCATTGACGTCGATGGGCAGGATGGCGACGCCGTGTTCCCGCGCATCCCGCACGATCTGCGCCGGCGCGTAGAAGCCCATGGGCTGGCTGTTCAGCAGCGCGCAGGCGAAGACCGCCGGGTGGTGGCACTTCACCCAGGCCGAGGCATAGACCAGCAGGGCGAAGCTGGCGGCGTGGCTTTCGGGAAAGCCGTAGCTGCCGAAACCCTCGATCTGCTTGTAGACGCGCTCGGCGAAATCGCGCTGGTAGCCGCGCCGGACCATGCCGGAGACCAGCTTGTCGCGGTACTTCTCCACCTGCCCATGCGCCTTGAAGGTCGCCATGGCGCGGCGCAACTGGTCGGCCTCATCCGCCGAGAAGCCGGCGGCGACCATGGCGATGCGCATCGCCTGTTCCTGGAACAGCGGCACGCCCAGGGTCTTGTGGAGCACCTGCCGCAACTCATCGGGATCGCCACCCGCCGGGGCAGGATAGTCCGGCTCCTCCTCCCCGGAACGGCGGCGCAGATAGGGGTGCACCATGTCGCCGGCGATGGGGCCGGGGCGGACGATGGCGACCTCGATGACCAGGTCGTAGAACTTCTCCGGGCGCAGCCGTGGCAGCATGTTCATCTGCGCCCGGCTTTCCACCTGGAAGACGCCCACCGTATCGGCGCGGCGCAGCATGGCGTAGGTCTCGGGGCATTCGCGCGGCAGCGTGGCGAGATCGAGATCCAGCCGCGCATGGCCGCGCAGCAGGTCGAAGCCCCGGCGCAGGCAGGACAGCATGCCGAGCCCCAGCACATCCACCTTCAGGATGCCCAGCGCCTCCACATCGTCCTTGTCCCATTCCAGCACGGTGCGGTCCTGCATCGCCGCCTGGCCGACCACCGCCAGTTCCACCAAGGGCCCGCGGGTGATGACGAAGCCGCCGACATGGGTCGCGGCGTGGCGCGGGAAATCGACCAGTTCCCCGGCCAGTTCCATCGCCATGGCGAGGCGCGGATCGCGCGTGTCCAGCCCCTCCTCCGCCGCCAGCTCCGGCAATTCCCGCTCGCGGCCCGGCCCCCAGCTCGCCTTGGCGAGGCGCGCGGTGACGTCCTCGGTCAGGCCCAGCGCCTTGCCGACCTCGCGGATCGCGCTGCGGGCGCGGTAGCGGATGATGGTGCCGCAGATCGCCGCGCGGTCGCGGCCATAGCGCTGGTAGAGGTGCTGGATCACCTCCTCCCGCCGCTCATGCTCGAAGTCGATGTCGATATCGGGCGGCTCGCCCCGGCTGGCGGAGATGAAGCGCTCGAACAGCAGGTCGTGCTCCGCCGGATCGACGGCGGTGACGCCCAGCGCGTAGCACACCGCCGAATTCGCCGCCGAGCCGCGGCCCTGGCACAGGATCGGCGGGGTCTGCGCGCGGGCGAAACGCACGATCTCATGCACCGTCAGGAAATAGGGCGCGTAGCCGAGCTGTTCGATCAGCCGCAGCTCCTCCGCGATGCGGATGCGGACATGGTCCGGCACGCCATCCGGCCAGCGCGTTTCCATCGCGGCGGCGACCCGCGATTCCAGCGTCTGCTGCGGGCTGCGGCCTTCCTCCAGGATTTCGTCCGGATATTCGTAGCGAAGCTGGTCGAGCGAGAAGCCGGCGGTGGCGCGCAGCACCTCCAGCGTGTTCGACAGTGCCTGGGGATGGCGGGCGAAGAGCCGCGCGACTTCAGCGGGGGGCTTCAGATGGCGCTCGGCATTCGGCTCCGCCGCGCCGCCCAGCGCGGCGACGGGCCGGCCGAGCCGGATCGCGCTCAGCACATCCGCCAGCGGCCGGCGCGCGGGATCGTGGTAGCGGACATCGCCGGTGGCGAGCAGCGCGGGGCCGATGGCAGCCAGGCGGTCCAGCCGCGCCTGGTCGTCGCCGCGACAGGTGCAGGCCGCGGCCAGCAGCAGCGGCAGGGCCAGCTGCCCGCGCAGCGCCGCCGCATCCTCGCGCAGGCGCGCGGCGAAGGCAGCGTCGGGGTCCTCCGGCGGAATGGCGGCCAGCACCCAGCCGGTGGCGGCCTGCCGCATCGCGGCGCGGCTGATCCGCCCGGCATCCTTCGGCGCCGCCATCCGGGCTTCCGAGAGCAGCCGGGTCAGGCGGCCATAGCCGGCGCGGTCCGTCGGCCAGGCCAGGAATTCGCTGTCATCCTCCAACCGCAACCGGCAGCCGACGCGAAAGGGCAGCCCCTTCGCCTTCGCCGCGACATGGCCGCGCACCACGCCGGCCAGGGAATTGGTGTCGCAGATGCCGAGCCCGGCGAGGCCCAGCTCCGCCGCCCGCTCCACCAGTTCCTGCGGGTGGGAGGCACCATCGAGGAAAGAAAAATTCGACCGCGCCGCCAGTTCCGCATAGCCGGTCAAGGGAGATGCCCGTGCAGCATCCAGCGCGCGGCCTCCGGCGGGCCGGCGCGGAACAGCCAGAGCCGCGCGCCGCTGGCCAGCGCCACCTGGTGGTAGTCGCGCGCCACCCCCGGGCCGCGCCACCATTCCGGCTCCAGCCGCCTCGGCCCCTCCGCCCGCAGCACGGGATGAGGGCGGTTGCGCCAGCGCAGCAGCGCAGGCGGATCATCCGGCAGCAACGCCACCACCTCGATCGGCTGTGGCCGGCGCAGCAGCAGCACCGGCGCGTCGGGCCGGACCCAGCCCACCGGCATCTCGGGCATCGGCGCCAGCAGGGGCAGCGCCGCCACGCTGCGCTCCGGCCAGTGCCCATCGCGTGGCGCCAGGCGCCGCACCTTCACCCGCTGGCGCAGCCGGTCGAGCAACTGCGCCAGAAGCTGGGCCGCCGCCTCGTCCCGCCGGCCGCCAATGGCCAGGGCGGATTGCAGGCCGCCGCTCATCGGCTCGGTCACCCGCGCCTCCAACGCCATGCGCTCGAAGCCCAGGCCCGGTTCCAGCCGTTCCAGACGGTCCCGGAACAGGTGGCGCAGATGGGCGGGGGCGCGCAGCGGGGTGCCGGTGCCGATCGCCACCTCCTGCACCGCGCCATCCACCCGCCAGGCCATCAGCACCACCTGCCGCGCCCCCCGCCCCGCCGCCCGCAGCTTCGCGCAGAGCTGGTCCAGCAGCCGGTCGAGCAGCGCATCGATGGCGGTGCGGGTGATGATCGGCTCCACCAGGTCCCGCGCCGCGCCCAGATCGGGCGGCGACAGCACCGGGCGCAGCGGGGCGTGCCGCCGGCCGGCGAGGGCATCCAGCCGGTCCAGCAGATCCACCCCGAAGCGCCGGGCGAGGCCGGGGCGCGGCAGGCGTAAAAGATCCGCCACGGTCATCAGCCCCAGCCCCCCCAACTGTTCCAGCAGCGCCGGGTCCAGCCGCAGCGCCGGGGCGATGGAGAGCGGCCCCACCCATTCGGCCTCCGCCCCGCTGGGCGCCACCGGGCCATCCCCGTGGGCGCGGGCCAGGGCGCCGGCGGTGGCGGCGGCGCCGGCCACCGCGCCCCGCACCGCGAATCCGGCCCGCCACAGCCGCTCCTGCGCCTCCGCCAGAAGGGCCGCCTCCCCACCCCACAGATGGTCGCAGCCGGTGATGTCGAGCAGCAGCCCATCCGGCGCATCCAGCGCCGCCAGCGGCGTGTAGCGCCGGGCCCAGAGGGCGAGGCCCTCCAGCAGGCGCAGGTCGCCTTCCGGATCGGCGGGGCGCAGCAGCAGGTCCGGCGCGATGGCCTGGGCATCGGCCAGCGCCTGGCCCGGCCGCAGCCCGGCCGCCCAGGCCCGCAAATCCACGGCCGAGAGCAGGCGGCGCGGCCCCTGGCTGGCCCAGATGGCCAGCGGCACGTCCTGTGGCAGGTCGGGCTCCGCGCGGCGCAGCCGGTCTGTCGCGAAGGCGGGCAGGTGCAGTGCCAGGTAGCGACGCGGCGCGGTCATGCCGATTCGGCCTCCAGCGCCTCGGATTCGCGGTCGATCTGCCCAGCCGCGGCGCGCCAGGTGACGGTCCAGGGGCCGCCCGGCCGGCCACCGCGCTGCCGCAGCAATTCCAGCCGCCAGCAGGGATCGCCGATGCCCTGCCCGGCGCCCGCCGCATTCTGGGCCGCGATGCGCCAGCGGCTGGCGGCCACGCTGGGCGGCGGCTCCGCCATGTCCGGGCGCAGCAGCAGGCCGATGCCGCCCCCCGCCTCGGCGGCGAGTTGCAGGCGGCGGCTGGCGGTGAGGTCCAGCGCCTGCGCCGCCGGGTCGCCCGCCCAATCCGGCGCCAGCAGCACCCCGGCCACCGCCGGGCAGCGCAGCGCCTCCTCCATCGCCCAGAGTGCGTCGCTCCATTGCGCCGCGCGCAGCAGGATCAGGTTGGCCGGCAGCAGCCCGAATCGCGCCAGGCCGGGGGGCCAGGCGGTCAGCGCCTCCGCCCCGGCGCCGATCCACAGCACCGTGCCCCCGGCGCGGCCGAGCAGCATGGCGGCGAAGGCCGCACCGCAGCCGGGCTCGGCCGCCAGGATCTCATGCAGCGCCGCCCGCGCCAGGCCGCCGCCGGACAGGCCGAGACCCTCGCAGACCGGGATCGGGGCCGCCCCATGCCCTTCCCGCCCCGCCCCTTCCAGCCGCGCCACCCGCGCGCGCAGCGCCGCCAGCAGGGTCTGCTGGTCGATGCCCGGCGGGTCGGTATCGGGGGGCGCAATGGGGAGAGGGGGCGGCGGCATGGTCGGGAGAGTGGCCGAAGCCCTGGAACAAATCAAGAACTGTCGATGCGGGCCGGTCCCGCCTTCCCCGACTCGGCACGGGCCTCAGAACAGGATGTCGTCCAGCTCCGCCACCATCGGTTCCTCCAGCTCCGCGCCGAAGTCGCGGGCGATCTCCCGCTCCCGCGCCATGGTGTAGGGCACGGCATTCACCAGGCCGAGGCGTTCCCGCAGCAGTTCGGCACTCGCCACCGGCGCCCGCGGCCCGGGCAGCGCCTCCACCTCCGCCGCCGCATCGTGCAGCAGGCCGGGCAGCGCGGCGGCGCCGGCCAGGCCGGAGGACATGCCGGTCAGCGCATCGGCCACCTGCCCGCCATCCTGCCGCAGCCGCGCGATCGCGCCATCCATGTCGTCGCCCGCCCCCTGCAACCCGGCCAGGCCCTGCCGCAGCGCGCCGAGCGTGGTCTCCAGCGCCCCGGCCTGCGCCGCGCCGCCGGCCGCCATGATGCCATCGCCCGCTTCCAGCGCCGCCTCCAGCGCCACCGAAAGCGCCTGCACCCCTTCCGCCATCTGCCGGGCATGGCTGCGCAATTCGCGGGTGATCGCGGCCAGCGCGCGGCCCTTCTCGCCCAGGCGGGCGCATTTGAAGGCGGCGTTCAGCCCGGCCAGGCGCATATCCGTCTCGATCTCACGGATCGCGGCGAGGCCTGTCAGCAGGCCGCGCATCATCCCGTCGATGCCGGCCATGGCCGCATCGACCTGCCGCCGCCGGGCATGCCCCTCACCGAGCAGCGCGGTCGCCTCGTCCAGGTCGCGCCGCATGGCGGTGAGGAAGGACCCCTCGCCCCCGCCGCCAAACACCGCATCCCCGGTCGCGACCATGCCATGCGCCTGGTCCCCCAGCCGCGCCAGGGCTGTGGAGATGCGGGCAATCTCGGTGGACAGCGACTGCCCGGTGTCGCGCAACTGCGCCGCCTGCAAGGCGGCCGCGCGCGCGGCCAGCGCATCCCGCTCCGGCGGCGCCAGCCCGACGCACCAGGGCAGCGCGGCACCGCCGAGGCCTTCCGCCAACAGGCCGAGCGCATCCACCACATGTTCAATCCGCTGCCGCGTCGCATCGCCGACCTGCAGGGCCGAGACGGTGTCGGCCACGGCGGTGACGATGGACTGCCCCCGTTCCTGCACCGCCGCCGCCGCCTGCGCGGCGTCGCGCCGACGCGTGGCGACATGGCCGAGGCCGGTGGCGATCCGCTCCGCCACCTCCCGCAGCAGCGGGCCATGCTGGCGGGCGAAGCCAGCCTGGGCGGCGGCCACGCGCCGCAGCTCCGTCAGCGCCGCCGCATGCGCCTGTTCATAGCGCCGCACCGCGCCTTCGGAGATCTGCATCAGCGCGCGGATCTCCTCCGCGAAGCTGCTGAGGTCGCGGCTGGTGTCGATGATGCCGCTGCTGGCAATGGCGGAATTCAACGACAGCACGGACAGCCCGCGATTGATCCGCGCCAGGGTCGCGATGCAGGTGCCGACGCCGCCGAGCTTCACGGAAAGCGCCGACAGCCCCTCCCCCTCCTGCCGCAACTGATCCGACAGCGCCCGCATCGCGCCCGCCGCCTCGCCCAGCGTCGCGCCCGCGGCGGCAACAGCCTCGCCATCCAGCGTCTGGCGCAGCCCGTCGAAGCTCGCATTGATGTCGTTCAGCCGCGTCACCGCCTGGCCGAGCCGGTCACCGGCGGCCAGCAGTTCCACGTCCACCGGCGCGAAGGCCTCGTCCAGCCGGTGGCGCAGCCCGCGCAGCGCGGGAATTCTCAGGCCCATTGGCGGATATCCGCGATGGAGGTGGGGATGCGGTCCAGCGGAATGATGCGTTCCGCCCCGCCCAACGCGATCGCTTCCTTCGGCATGCCGAAGACGACGCAGCTTTCCTCATCCTGGGCGAAGGTGGTGGCGCCGGCCTTGCGCATTTCCAGCAATCCACGCGCGCCATCATCGCCCATGCCGGTCATGATGAAGCCGACGGCATTCGGCCCGGCATATTGCGCGGCGGAACGGAACAGCACATCGACCGAGGGCCGGTGGCGGGAGACCAGCGGGCCGTCCTTGATGGCCACGCAATACCGCGCGCCACTGCGATGCAGCAGCATATGGCGGTTGCCGGGGGCGATCAGCGCGCGGCCGGGCAGCACCGCATCGCCATCCTCCGCCTCCTTCACATCGATCCGGCACATGCCGTCCAGCCGGCGCGCGAAGGCCGCGGTGAAGCGTTCCGGCATATGCTGCACGATGACAATGCCGGGGCAGTCCACCGGCAGCGCCGTCAGCACCGCGGCCAGCGATTCCGTGCCGCCGGTGGAAGCGCCGATGCAGACCACGCGTTCCGTCGTGCGCGCCATGGCGCGGCTGCTGGGCGGCGGCAGCACCGCATCGGCGGTCAGCTTGCGTTCCACCACGCGTGATGGCAGATGCGCCGCCTGCCGCCCCGGCCGCACGCGGGATGCGGCGCGCACCGCGTCGCAGACGCGCACGGCGGATTCCTTCAGGAATTGCGCGCTGTCCAGCCGCGGCTTGGCGATGACCTCCACCGCGCCGGCATCCAGCGCCTGCAGCAACGTCTCCGACCCGCCCTCCGCCAGGGAGGAGCAGATGACCACCGGGATCGGCCGCTGCGCCATGATGCGGCGCAGGAAGGTGATGCCATCCATGCGCGGCATCTCGATGTCCAGGATCATCACATCCGGCACCTCCTGCTGGATGCGCTGCGCGGCGATGAAGGGGTCGGAGGCGGTGCCCATCAGCTCGATATCCGGTGCCTCCTCGATGATGCGGCTGAGCGCGGCGCGGACCGCGGCGCTGTCATCGACGATGAGCACGCGGATGGGGCGGCCGGCCAGGCGGGTCATGCGCCTTCTTCCTCACGCTGCCAGATGGTGGAGACGACGGCGCGCATCCCGGACAGACCGTTGCCGGCGGCGGTCTCGGAATGACCGACCAGCAGGAAGCCGCCGGGGCGCAGATGGCTGCAGAGCCGGGTGAGCACCGCATGCTGCGTCGGCCGGTCGAAATAGATCAGCACATTGCGGCAGAAGATGACGTCCACGTCGTGATCGACCGGATAGCGCGCATCCATCAGGTTCAGATGGCGGAAGCCGGTCACGGCCCGCAGTTCCGGCACGATCCGCAGCTCGTGGCACGACGGGTCGCGATGCCGCAGCGTGTAGCGGCGGCGCATCTCCACCGGCACCGGATGCAGCAGATCCTCGGGATAGACCGCGCGCCGCGCCGTCTCCACCACCTGGGTGGAGATGTCGGTGCCGAGGATGCGAAAGCTGAAGCTGGGCGTGGCGGCCTGGGCCATCTCCGCCAGCACCATGGCGATGGTATAGGCCTCCGCGCCGGTGGAGCTGGCGGCGCTCCAGATCTTCAACTGCCGGTCGGCGCGGCTGCGGCCGGCGAGAAGCCGCGGCACCGCCTGCTGTTCCAGGAAGGTGAAGTGCTCCGGCTCGCGGAAGAAGTCGGTCTTGTTGGTGGTGACCAGGTCGACGACATGCTGGTATTCCGTCTCCAGCAGCCCTTCCTCGAACAGCGCCCTGCAATAGGCATCGACCCCGCCCATGCCGAGGCCGCGTGCGCGCTTGCGCAGGCGGCCTTCCACCATGGTGCGCTTGGCGGCCGGCAGGCGGATGCCGACCTGTTCCTCGATCAGCCCGGCGACCTGCCGGAATCGTCGGTCGCTGAGTTCGTCCATGGACCCTCAGGCGGCCATCGGGGCTTCGGCGACGGCCAGCGCGGCCGGCGCCTCCGTGCCGATCAGGCGGGCGATGTCGAGCACGATGACGAAGCCGCCCGAGCGGCGGCCGATGCCGCGGATGCAGTCGGAGCGCCAGGGGCGGCCGATCTCGGGCGCCGGCTCCGAACGATCCTCGTCCAGCGCCGTCACCTCGAAGACGCGGTCCACCACCAGGCCGAGGCGCAGCGGGCGCCCGGCCAATGTGAGTTCCAGCACCAGGATGCGCGTGCCCTGGCTGGCGGGCACGGGTGGCAGGCCGAGCATGCTGCGCAGATCGACCACCGCCACGCTCTGCCCGCGCACATCGGTCAGGCCGAGCAGGCTGGCGGGCGCATGCGGCAGGCGTGCGATGGGGCGCAGGTCCAGGATTTCCTGGACATGGGCGACGGGGATCGCGAAGACCTCCTCCCCGACGCCGAGCGTGATGTACTGGCCGTGATCCGCCATGGATGCCTCCGCCCGTCAGTGGCGCTGGAATTCGGTGTCGAGCTGGTCGCCCGCGCCGGCCAGGTCGATGGCGAAGCCGCCGCCATTCAGCTTGCCATTGGCGTGCTTCACCGGCTTCTCCGGCGCCCGCTTCGGCGCGGCCTTCACCATCGGCCTGGACCGCGCGAAGTTGGCCGGACGCGCAGCCTGGATCGGGGCCGCGGGCTGGGCGTGATGCGTCTCCGAACCCAGGCGGAAATAGGCGATGGTGTTCTGCAGCACCTCGGCCTGGGTGGAGAGTTCCTCGGAGGTCGCGGAGACTTCCTCGGACGCGCTGGCGTTCTGCTGCGTCACCTTGTCGAGCTGCTGGATCGCCTGGTTGATCTGGCTGGCGCCGATATCCTGCTCGCGGCACGCCGCCGTGATCTCCTCCACCAGCTCCGCCGTGCGCTTGATGTCCGGCACCAGCCGCAGCAGCATGTCGCCCGCTTCCTGCGCCGTCTTCAGCGTGTTCGACGACAGCGTGCTGATCTCGCCCGCCGCCGCCTGGCTGCGTTCCGCCAGCTTGCGCACTTCGGAGGCCACGACGGCGAAGCCCTTGCCGTGTTCGCCGGCACGTGCCGCTTCCACCGCCGCGTTCAGCGCCAGCAGGTCGGTCTGGCGGGCGATTTCCTGCACGATGTTGATCTTCTCGGCGATGGACTGCATCGCCGCCACCGCCTGGCCCACCGCATCGCCGCTGCGCTGCGCATCCAGCGCCGACTGCCGCGCGATCTTTTCCGTCGTGCCGGCATTCTCGGCGTTCTGCTTGATGTTCGCGGCCATCTCTTCCATCGAGGAAGAGGCTTCCTCGGCCGAGGAGGCCTGTTCCGTCGCGCCCTGCGCCAGTTGCTCGGCGCTGGAGGACAGTTCCTGGCTGCCGGAGGAGACGTTCTGCGCCGCCGTCACGGCCTCGGAGACCACGCCGCGCAGCTTCTCCAGCATCCGCTCCAGCGCGATGCCCATCGTGTCCTTGTCGGACAGGCGCCTGGCCTGCACGGCCAGGTTGCCATTGGCGATCTCCTCCGCCACCGCGGCGGTGGCCTTCAGGCCTTCCGTCATGCGGGCCATGGAGTCGATCAGGTCCTTGATCTCGTCATTGGTCGAGACCTTGGCTTCCGCCGTCAGGTCACCGATCGCGACGGCATTCGCCACGCCCACGGCCAGGGCAAGACCGCGGCTGACGGACAGCGCGATCCACAGCGCGGCGCCGATGGCGATCAGCAAGGCCACGCCGGCGATGGACAGCAGCAGGGTGCGTGCCTGCTCATAAGTGGCGACCGCCTCGGCCTGCGCCGCGCGCGCCATGTCCTGGTTCAGCGAGACAATCTCCCCAAGACGATCCATCGCCTCCGTGACATGGCGCCGGCCGGCAGAGGTGGATATCGCCACGCCCTGCGCATTGTTGCCAGCCCGCACGAAGTCACGAATCTGGTCCTGCGCCTGGATGTACTGCTGCAACGCCGCGCGCGCGGCGACCCAGCGCGGCCGACCCGCTTCGGAGGCGACGCGGATCGCATCATCCATGGATTGGGTCAGCGCCTGGCGCCGCTGGTCCATCTCGCCCGCGAACTGGTCAATCGTGGCCCGGTCGGTCGAGACCAGCAGGTTCTTCTCCGCCCGCACCAGCAGCGCCATGTCGGTCTGCACGGTCTGGGAGCGCTGCACGCGGGGCACGGCGCCGTTCAGCACATCCTCCAGGGTCGTGTTCAGCGCGCCGAGGCTGCTGATGCCCAGCCCCACCATGCCTGCCATCAGCAGGATGACGAAGCCGAAGGCGGCAAAGAGTTTCGCCTTTACCGTGATACGCATGGTCCGAATCATCCTGTCTCGAGCGGTTTGGATGGAAGGGGTGGTCTCAGTGGCGCTGGAAGTCCGCATCCAGCGGATCGCCAGCGCCGGCCATGTCGATGGCGAAGCCGCCATTCAGCTTGCCACTGGTGGTGGGGCGCGCCGGGCGCCGCGTGGCGGGCTTCGCGAAATCCGCGACGCGCGCCACGCGGATCTGGCGTGGCGCCGGGGCCGTCCGGGGCACGGAGTTTGGCTTCGGCGCATCCTCCGCACCCAGGCGGAAGTAGGAGATCGTCGACTGCAGCACCTCGGCCTGGGTGGAGAGTTCCTCGGAAGTCGCGGAGACTTCCTCGGACGCGCTGGCGTTCTGCTGCGTCACCTTGTCGAGCTGCTGGATCGCCTGGTTGATCTGGCTGGCGCCGATATCCTGCTCGCGGCACGCCGCCGTGATCTCCTCCACCAGCTCCGCCGTGCGCTTGATGTCCGGCACCAGCCGCAGCAGCATGTCGCCCGCTTCCTGCGCCGTCTTCAGCGTATTGGACGACAACGTGCTGATCTCCCCCGCCGCCGCCTGGCTGCGTTCCGCCAGCTTGCGCACTTCGGAAGCCACGACAGCGAAGCCGCGACCATGTTCGCCGGCGCGCGCCGCTTCCACCGCCGCGTTCAGCGCCAGCAGGTCGGTCTGGCGGGCGATTTCCTGCACGATGTTGATCTTCTCGGCGATCGACTGCATCGCCGCCACCGCCTGGCCCACCGCATCGCCGCTGCGCTGCGCATCCAGCGCCGACTGGCGCGCGATCTTTTCCGTCTGGCCGGCATTGTCGGCGTTCTGCTTGATGTTCGCCGCCATCTCTTCCATCGAGGAAGATGCTTCCTCGGCCGAGGAGGCCTGTTCCGTCGCGCCCTGCGCCAGTTGCTCGGCGCTGGAGGACAGCTCCTGGCTGCCGGAGGACACATTCTGCGCCGCCGTCATCGCTTCCGTCACCACACCGCGCAGCCCCAGCGTCATGCGTTCCATGGCGGAGATCAGGTCCTTGATCTCGTCGTTGGAGTTCACCTGCGCATGGCGTGTCAGGTCGCCAGTGGCGATGGCATCCGCCAGCGTCACCGCCTTGGCCAGGCCACGGCTGATCGACAGCGCGATCCAGACCGCAGCCACCAGGCCGATGAGCAATGCACCAATGCCCAGGCCGATCAGCATCAGCCGCGCTTCACGATAGGTGGCCGCGGAATGCGCGCGTGCCTCCCGCATATCGGCCTGGTCGGCGGTGACCGCGTCGGTCAGGTGCCGGACCGCCTCCGTCACATGCCGCTGCGCGATCCCGGTCGAGATCGTCTCCGCCTGCGCGACGGCACCGCCCCGCACCATGTCACGCATCTGCTGCTGCAAGGGGAGATAGCTTTGCAGGGAGGCCCGCGCGCCCGCCCAATGCGGCTTCTCGCTGTCCGGCACCACCGCCAGGGCGTCGTCCATGGCGCGCAACATGGCCTGCTGGCGCTGCTCCATCTCGGTCACGAACTGCTCGGCAGCGCCGCGCCCACCCGCGACCAGCATGTTCTTCTCGGCCTGCACCAGCAGGCCCATCTCGATCTTGGCGTTCATCGCCCGCTGCACCCGCGGCACCGGGCCGTCGAGCACGCCTTCCAGCTCCGCATCCAGCCGGCCGAGGCTGGCGATGCCAAGCCCACCCATGCCAGCCATCAACAGCAGGACGAGTCCGAATGCGGCGAACAGCTTCGCCTTGACTGTGATGCGCATGGCAGCGCTCCTTCGTAACTTGTTCGATCAGTTCAGGATGCGGGCAAGATCGGGCAGGATGATCAGGTCGTCGCCCCGCATGCCGACACCGCGGATGAATTCGGGACGCCAGCGCATGCCGACCCGCGGCGCGCTTTCCAGGCTGGCGGTCGCGAGCTGCGTCACCTCATGCACGCGGTCGGCCAGGATGCCGACCGGCGTCGCCTCCCCGTCCAGTTCCAGCTCCAGCACGATGATGCGCGTATCGGCGGTCGGCGCGGTCTGCTTCATGCCGAATTGCCAGCGCAGATCGGCCAGCGGCACGATGCGGCCGCGCACATTGACGACGCCGCGCACGAAGTCCCGCGCGCCCGGCACATCCGTGACGGGAACAAGATCCAGGATCTCGCGCACCATGCCGGCCTCGATGGCGAAGGTCTCGCCGCCGATGCCGAGCGTCAGCACGTCGAGCATGGCGGGGGGATGGGTCTCTGACATCATGCGGCCTGCCTTGAGCGGTTGCGCAGCTCCTCCTCCTCCGCCTGCCCGATCTCCAGAAGCTGGGCGACGTCGAGGATGAGCGCGACGCTGCCATCACCGAGGATGGTGGCGCCGGAGAAGGTCTTCACATCGGCATGCAGCCGCGACAGCGACTTGATGACCGTCTGGTGGCTGCCGAGGATCTGGTCCACGACCAGGCCGAGCCGCTGGTCACCGGCGGAAATGATGACCACCTTCTGATGCGGGTCGGCCGGCGTCGCGCAATGCATCATCTCCCGCAGCCGCAGGAAGGGCACCAGCGCGTCACGGATATTGAGCAGGCTGTAGCCGCCGGAGCGCGCCGCCTCGCCCGCCGGCAGCTCGACGCATTCCTCGACCGCGGACAGCGGGATGACGTAGCGGCCGTTGCCGACGCGCACCAGCAGTCCCTCGATGATCGCCAGCGTCAGCGGCAGGCGCAGCGTGACATCGGTGCCCTGGCCCGGGCGGCTCGCGATCTCGATGCCGCCGCGCAGTTGTTCGATGGTGCGCTTCACCACATCCATGCCGACGCCGCGGCCGGAGATGGCGGAGATTTCCTTGGCCGTGGAGAAGCCCGGCTGGAACAGCAATTGGTGGATTTCGCTTTCGCTGAGCCGCGCCTCCGCGGCGATCAGCCCCTGCTCCAGCGCCTTGGCGCGGATGCGTTCCGCATCCAGGCCGCGACCATCGTCGCTGACGGTGACAAGCACCTCCGCCCCGGCATGCCGCGCCTTGAGGCGGATGACGCCGCCGGCGGGCTTGCCCGCCGCGCGCCGCGCCTCTGGCATCTCCAGCCCATGATCCACGGCGTTGCGGATCAGATGCACCAGCGGATCGGCCAGGCGCTCGATCATCGTCTTGTCGAGTTCGGTCTCCTCGCCGCTGGTCACCAGCTCCACCGGCTTGCCGAGTTCGCGCGACAGGTCGTGCAGCAGGCGGCGGAAGCGGCCGAACAGGGAACCGATGGGCAGCATGCGGATGCCCATGGTGGTGTCGCGCAGTTCCGACACCAGGCGGCCGATTTCCTCCGCCACCGTGGTCAGGCCGGTATCGCCGCCGACGGCAAGCTGGCTGAGCCGGGCCTGGGCGATCACCAATTCGCCGACGCGATCCATCAGCTCATCCAGCCGTTCGGCCTGCACGCGCAGGCTGCCACCGACCCGGCCGATCTCCGCCTCAGCGCGCGGGCGTTCCGCGACGGCGGCTGGCGTGGCGGCAGCCGGGACGGCGGCGATGGGCGCGGCCTCGGCCGTGGTCGCGGCGGGCACCTCCGCCGTCGTCATCGGCGTGATCTCGATGCGGGCGTCGTCGCTGACGAAGATGAAGACCTCCTCGATCGCGGCGCGCGGGCTTTCGGTGCGCAGCAGCACCTCCCAGCCCAGATGGCAGCTTTCGGGATCGATCTCGTCCAGCGGCGGCACCGCATCGACCAGCGCGGTGACCTGCGCCGTGCCCAGGCTGTGCAACTCGTCCAGCATCAGCAGCGGATTGGCGCCATTCACCAGCGCCTCCGCCCCCAGGTGGAAGCGCACGCGCCAGTCCTGGCCAGGGGTGGGGCCATGGATGGGGCCAGGGCTGGCGTCAGGGGTGGCGGCAGGAGTGGCCGCGACCTCCCCTTCCACCGCCGCGCGCAGCGCCCGCAGCAGCGATTCGCCATGCGCCGCATCGGCCGCCTGCGGCTGCTCGATCAGCGCGCGGATATGGTCGCGCGCTTCCAGCGCCGCAGCAACGAGCGCCGGGCTGCAGGGGCTCAGGCCGCGCCGCACGCGATCGAAGGCGGTTTCGAAATCATGCACGAAGGCCGCCACGGCATCGAAGCCGAACATGGCGCCGGAGCCCTTGATCGTGTGCAGCGCCCGGAAGGCTGTGTCCACCAGACTGCGATTGTCCGGCTGGCGATGCAGGTCGAGCAGCGCCTGCTCCAACTGCTCCAGCAATTCGCTGGCTTCCTGGCGGAAGATCTCCGTGGCTTCGGCGATGCTGCTCATCCCAGCACCTTCCGGACGACGTTCAGCAACTGGTCCTGCTGGAAGGGTTTCGTGATCCAACCGGTGGCGCCCGCCAGCTTCGCCTCCTGCTTGCGCGCGGCATCCGATTCGGTCGTCAGGAAGATGATCGGCACCCCCTTGTAGGCGGGCAGCTTGCGCAGTTCGCGGATGAAGGTCAGCCCATCCATCACTGGCATGTTGAGGTCGGTGACGATCATGTTCACCGGCGCGGCCTTGGCCTGCTTCAGGCCCTCCGCGCCATTCTCCGCCTCCACCACCTTGTAGCCGGAGCCGGAGAGGGTCAGGCGCACCATCTGCCGGATGCTGGCCGAGTCATCGACGGTGAGAACGCTCTTCATGCTGCACTCCGATCCTGAGCGGCGTCCCAGCCGCGAAAGCCGCCGGCGGCCAGCATCTCGGCCAGTCGTGGCGGCAGTGGCTGCGCCAGGCGCAGCGTGGTTCCCTGGCGGGTGGCGAGGATGCGTGCCGATTCCAGAAGCTGGATGAAGGCGATGTCGAAGGCCGTTGCCTCGGCGCAGTCGACCGTCACCGGCCCCGGCGCCCGCAGCGCGTCCAGCAACCTGTCGCGTGCCTGCTGCGCGGTGCCGATCGTCAGCGGCCCGGACAGGCGGATGACGGACGAGTCTGCTTCATCTGCGTCGTTGACACGCATGTTCACGCTCACGCCTTTGGTGATGCGCGAAGTGTAGGGAAGAGTAATGAGCGTATCGTGAAGAGCGGGCCGGGTTGCGCCCCCGCGGGGCGTTTACGCCTGCGGCCGCTCCCGCAGCCCGCCACGCAGCAGCATCAGCCCGCAGGCGAGCGAGGGCACCGCGCAGATCAGGTAGCCCAGCACATAGCCGCCGCTCAGCCCCAGCGCCGCGGCGAAGACCAGCGGCATCAGCAGCGCGCCGAGCTGGCCGAAGGACAGCACGCCACCGGTCGCCGCCCCCATCATGCCCTTCGGCGCCAGCCGTGCCGCCTCCGCCAGCAGCACGCCGTTCCAGGACAGCGCCGTGGCGCTCAGCCCCACCCCGACCAGGCCCAGCGCCACCAGCGACCAGCCCGGCCCGGACAGGCCGGCGAACAGGAAGCTGGCCGCCATGCCCAGCGCCAGCACGCCCATCACCACGCGCGGGCTGGTCAGCACGCTGCCGGCCCAGCCCCACAGGATGCGCCCCGGCACGGCGATCAGCGTCGCCACCGAGAACACCATCCCGGCCACCGCCAGCTCATGCCCCAGCGCCGTCAGGTAGACCACGAAATAGGACATGAAGACGGTCTGCATGCCGTTGAAGACGAAGCAGGCCAAGGCGAGCTTGAACAGCGGCCGGTCGCGCATCACCACCGCCAGGGTGGTTTGGAAGTCGGAAAGCCGGAAGCTGCGGGATGGCACGCGGTCGGCGTCGAATTCCGCCCGCAGCGGCTGCAGCAGCACCGCCAGAACCAGGCAGGCGGCGGCGGAGGTCAGCAGCGCGCCGCGCCAGCCCCACCATCCGGTCAGCAGCGGCCCGAGCAGCCCGGCCAGCAGCAGCCCGGCCGGCACCGCCGTCTGCTTGATGGAAAACACCAGCGGCGCGTAGCGCGGCGGCGAATAGCGGCCGAGCAGATGCGAACTGGCGGGGGTGGAGACCGCCGCCCCGCCGGCCCCGATCAGGGCGGAGATGGCGAAGAAGGCCAGCGATCCGGCGGTCGCCACCACCAGCCCCACCGCCAGCATCAGCAGCGCCATCTGGCTGATACGCAGCGCGCCATGGCGGATGATGAAGCTGCCGCAGCCGAGCTGGAACAGCAGCGACCCCGCCGCCCCGATCCCGACATAGACGCCGAGCCAGGCCGGATCGAGCGCCAGGTCCTGCAGGATGGCCGGCGCGATGACCGAGATCAGGTTGCGCCCGAGCGCGGCGAAGGTCTGCTGGAAGAACATGGCGCCGAGCGCGACCAGCAGAAGTGTCCAGGCCTGGCCGCGTCGCATCCGGTTCGATATCCCCCCAACCGCCGCGGCCACCGGGCCGCGGTCAGGCCCGGATCATCCGCGCCGGCGCCAGGGTTGTGAACCCATTCAGCCCCGCGGTCCGACGAGGTCCAGGCTGCGGTCGATGCAGGACTCGTAGCCGGGATGATGGGCCATGGCGCCGGAGGAGATCATCGCCGCCGCCAGCCAGTCCAGCGCCGCCTCCGGCAGATGGGTGGTGCCGCCCCAGAGGTCGAGGCCGCGATAGCGGGCCACGGCCCGGGCCAGGTGCCGCCCTTCCACATCCGCGAAGCGCGGCGCCAGCACCTCCACGATCGCGGCATCCTCCGCATCCCGCAGCCAGTCCTTGGCCACGCCGAGCGCCCGCACCACGGCGGTGAAGGCGGCATGCTTCTCCGCGATGCGGGTGGTGGTGGCATAGAGCGCGGAATAGGCGGTGGGGCCGCGGCTGGCGGCGGCGTACCACTGGCTCGCCCCCTGTTCCTCCAGCGCCGCCGCCATCGGCTCGAACAGCATCACCGCATCGACCTCGCCGGCCAGCAGCGCCCTGGCCCCTTCGGGCATCGGCATGCGGACATGGCCCGGGCAGGCGGCGGGGTCGATGCCGGCCAGGCGCAGGTCGTGCATCAGGCACCACCAGGGGGTCGGCACTTCGGATGGAATGGCGACGCGCATCGTGGCGAGGTCGGAAAGGCTGAAGTCGGGTCGCGCGCCCATCCCCATCAGCAGGAAGGGGTCGCGCATCACCGCCGCGCCGAAGCTGCGCAGCGGGCTGGCAGCGTCGCGGCTGCGTTCCAGCATGGGCCGCATCGGGCCGGACCAGGCGAGGTCGGCACTGCCATCCAGCAGGCGGCCGGCGGCGGCATCCGGCGTGCCGGCGGTCTCCAGCATCATCTCGATGCCTTCCGCCGTGAAGCAGCCGCGTTCCAGGGCCACGTAGTAGGGCGCGTAGAAGATCGCCCGGAAGGGCTCGATCAGGACCAGCCTTTCCATCAACCGGCGCTCGCACCGGTGCGGGCCAGGATCGGCAGCCATTTGTCAGCCTCCGCCTTCAGGAAGGCCCGCGCCGCCGCCGGGTCGCCCGGCATCGGGTCCACCCCGCGATCGACGAAGCTGGCCTGCACCGCCGGGTCGGCCAGCACCTTCAGAAGCGCGGCCGACAGCGTGGCGATGATCGGCTCCGGCGTCCCGGCCGGGGCATAGAGCGACTGGAAGGAGGAGGCGCGGTAGCCGGTGATGCCCGCTTCCGCGAAGGTCGGCAGGTCGGGGAACATGCGCGACCGGCGCGTGGTGGTCACCGCCACGGCCCGCGCCTTGCCATCCGCCACGAAGGGCGCCAGCAGGGTCTGGCTGTCGATCATCATGTCGATCCGCCCGGCGATGAAATCCGTCACCGCCGCCGGGGTGCCGCGATAGGTCACCACGGTGAAATCCACATTCGCCAGGCTTTTCAGCAGCTCACCCGCGAGGTGGGAGGCCGCGCCGATGCCGGTGGTGGCGAAGGTCGCCTGGCCGCGCTTCTCCCGCAGCCAGGCCAGCAGGCTGGGCACATCGGTGACGGGGACGGAGGGATGCAGGCAGGCCAGGAAGGACTGGTCGCCGACCAGCCCGACCGGGGCGAAGTCCGCCACATTGTCGAAGCCGGCCTCCTTGTAGAGCGCCGGGATCACCGGATGCGCGGCGCCGTTCAGCAGCAGCGTATGGCCATCCGGCCGGGCGCGGGCGACGGTGCGGGCACCGATGGTGGAGCCGGCGCCGGGCTGGTTTTCCACCACCACGGGCTGGCCGAGTTCCCGCGACAGCGGCTCCGCCACCAGGCGCGCCACCACATCGATGATGCCGCCGGCGGCGAAGGGCACGACCAGGCGGATCGGCCGGTCGGGATAGCGGCCTTGGGCCTGGGCGGCGAGGGGCAGCAGGGTGGCGGCGCCGAGGAGGGTGCGGCGGTTGATCTGCATCACTGGATCCACTTCCTGGTTCAAGGGGGGATGAAACCAGCCTGGAAAAGTCCTGTCAAAACCACGCCGCCCGGGTTCCGCCCCCGCGCGCCCCGGTGCAGCCTTGCGAGGCACAGCAAGGGAAAGCGCCATGTCCGGACTCAAGGGCCTCGTCGTCTGCCCGCAGCCGCGTGCGGCCGATGCCGGGGCGGCCGTGCTGCGGGAGGGTGGCAATGCCTTCGACGCCGCCCTGGCCGCCGCCTTCTGCCAGATGCTTCAGGACCCCTTCATGTGCGGGCTGGGCGGCATGGGCACGCTGCAATTCTTCGAGGCGGCCGGCGGCCGCCATGGCATGATCGACTTCCACGCCCGCGCCGGGGCCGGCGTGACGCCCGCGATGTGGGCCGCCGACAGCCAGGGAAGGTCGGAGATTTCCGGCTATGCGCTGTTCGACGACCACCGGGCGGAACTCGGCTACCAGGCCATCATGACCCCCGGTACCGTCGCCGGCCTGGCGCATCTGCATGCCACCTTCTGCACCCGCGACTGGGCCGATCTGCTGCAACCGGCGATCCGCATGGCGCGGGAGGGGGTGACGGTGACCCCCTTCTTCCGCGACTTCCTCTCCCGCAAGCCCCAGCCCGGCCTGCCGGACGGACTTTCCCGGGTTTCCACCACCCCGGCCTGCGCCGCGCTGTATCTGCGGCCGGATGGCAGGCTGCATGAGGTGGGGGAGACGCTCCGCCATCCGGAGATGGCAGCCACGCTGGAACGGCTGGCACGGCACGGCGCCGCGGATTTCTACAGCGGCGGGATCGCCGCGCGCATCGCCGAGGACTTCGCCGCGCAGGGCGCCTTCGTCACGGCGGCGGACCTCGCGGGCTACCGGGTGCGGGAAAGCGCACCCGTCATCGGCAGCTATCGCGGCCATCGCATCGCCTCGAACCCTCCGCCCGGCTCCGGCGCGGTGCTGATCGCCATGCTCAATATCCTGGAGAATTTCGACCTCTCCGCGACCCATCCCGGCAGCGCGCGGCATTACGATCTGGTGGCCCGCGCCATGGCGGCGGCACATGAGGACCGGGAGGCGATGCTGGCCGACCCCGAATTCCATGACGTGCCGGTGGAGGAGATGATCTCGAAGGACCGCGCCGCGCGCTGGGCGGCGAAGATCCGGGAAGGCTGGATGCCCGGCGGCGGCGTGGCCGCGCCACCCTCCTGCACCACGCATCTCTCCGTCTGGGATGCGGCCGGCAATTGTGTGTCGCTGACGCATACGCTGGGCACCGGGGCGGGGGTGGTCACGCCGGGCCTCGGCTTCAACTGGAACAATGCGATGAAGCTGTTCGACATGCGGCCGGGCCGCCCGAACAGCATGGCGCCGGGCAAGGCGCGCACCACCGGCATGGTGCCCACCCTGGTCTTCAAGGATGACAGGCCCTGGATGATCGTCGGCGCGCCCGGCGGCAGCGTCATCATCTCCGCCGTGCTGACCACGATCGTCAATGCCATCGACTTCGGCATGAGTGCCGTCGAGGCCGTCTCCTTCCCCCGCATCCATTGCGAGGCCGGCCCCGTGTTTTGTGAGGCCAGGGTGCAGGCGGATGTGGTGCAGGCGCTGCGCGAGCTGGGCCATGAGGTGCGGCATTCGCCGCTCTCCTACGACCCGGGCATGAGCCGGGCGCACGCCATCCTGCTGCGGGACGGCGTGCCGACCGGCGGCGCCGATCCGCGCGGCGGCGGTGGAGTCGCCTATGCCTGGTGAGGCGGCGCCCCCCGGCGCAACGGCTCCAGCCGCCGCTCCGGATCCTGGCCCTGCCGCAGGCAGCTTTCGGCCGTCGCGGCGGGTTCGTCGCGTTCGCCTCGCCGAAGGGTTTCGAGCGCCGCCCGGGTCGGGGCGCCACGGCGGGCCTGGGTGACGGCGCGGTGCATCTCGTTGCTGTCCATGCTCGGTCCTCCTCTGCCCCCCCAACGCGCGGCGCGGCCCTCAGTTCAGCCGCAGGGCGTGGATATGCGCCGGGTCGGGCGCGATCTCGCCGCGCTCGATCCGCTGCACCAGGGCGGTCAATGCCGCATTGGCGGGCGTCGCCAGGCCGAGCGGCGCGGCCTGGGTGGCGATGAAACCGTTCAGGTATTCGATCTCCGTCCGCCGCCCCTTCACCATGTCCTGGCCCATGGAAGGCCGGTGCCCCGCCGCGCCGCCCGGCTTGTTGGCCTCCGCGAGCCGCGCCTTGTCGTAGCCGGCGACGGCTTCCGCATCGCCTTCACCCGCGCGGGCGATCAGCTCGGGGTCGAGATGCAGGATCTCCTCCAGCCCATAGCCCAGCGCCTGGCCGAGGCGGATCGCCTCGCTGCCCAGCCGGGCGGTGAAATGGCGCAGCCGGTCGTCCAGCAGCACGTCGCGGCTGATGAGGCCGGTGGCGGCCGAAATGCCATTGCCCATCACATTGGTCACCAGCTTGGACCAGCGTTCGCCCCACAGGTTGTTGGTGACCAGCGTGCTGTCGGAGAGCGCGGTCAGCCGCGCCACCTCCTTCGCCCGGTCGGTGATGCGGCCATGCACCTCCCCCACCCGGTAGACCGTATGCGCCGCGCCGCCCTTGCCGGAGGCGCGCTTCACATGGCCGGGGGCGGCGAGTTCCACGGTGATGGAGCTGGCGATGCAGCCCAGCGTGCGGCCCCAGCCGACGAGGCCGGCGATGGTTTCCTCATTCATGCAGTTCTGCAGGCTGACCACATAGCCATCCGGCGCCAGGTACTGCCGCACCATCAGCGTCGCCCAGTCGGTGTCGTAGGACTTCACGCAGATGAAGGCGATGTCGAAGGGTTTTTGCCGCGCCACGGACTGCAACTCGGTCAGGTGCAAAGCGCGCGCCTTCACGGTGAATTCGGGCACGTCCTTGATGTGGCTGATGCGCAGCCCGGTGCTGCGGATCGCCTCCACATTCTCCGGCCACATGTCGACGAAGGTCACATCCTCGCCGGCCTGGACCATATACGCGCCGGCATAGCCGCCGACCGCGCCGGCCCCGATGATGGCGATGCGCTTGCCCATGGATGCGGTTCCTTCCCTTGATTCCGTCCCGCCGAAGCTACCGCCGGCGGGCGGGCGCGGCCAGATGGGGCGGCCCTGGCTCGACAGGAAATAGGTCACAGGACTAACCTTTCCGCCAAGGAGACGCCCCAACCATGAGCCTTGCCGGCCCCGCCACCCCACCGCCCCGCCAGGCCGCGCTGCCCGGCGTCAGCCTCTGCTACCGCGACAGCGGCGGTCCCAATGGAGGCACGGGCGCGCCCATCGTGCTGCTGCACGCCAATACCGGCACCAGCGCGAGCTGGGAGCCGCAATTCGCCGCCTTCACCGCCGCCGGCCACCGCGTGATCGCCTTCGACCGCCGCTTCTGGGGCAACAGCCTGGCCGACCCCGCCACCGGCCCGCAGCCGGGCAGCGTGGCGGAGGATCTGGACGCGCTGGCCAACCACCTGAACCTGCCGCCCTTCCACCTTCTGGGCGTCGCCGGTGGCGGCTTCATCGCGCTGGACTATGCCGGCTGGCGGCAGGACCGGCTGCGCAGCCTGACCGTCGCCGCCAGCACCGGCGCCTTCTCCGAGCCCGAAATGGAGCAACTGACCCGGAACGTGCTGTTCGACGGCTTCCGGCAATTGCCCGAGAGCTTCCGCGAGATCGGCCCCTCCTTCCGCGCCCTGCATCCCGAGCGGACCGAAGCCTGGGCCCATGCGCAGGAGGTGGCGAAGCAGAAGGACGCGCCGACCCAGCCCTCGCTCCGCACCCCCAACACCTTCGCCAAGATCGCGGCGATCCGCCTGCCCATGCTGGCCATCACCGCCAGCGCCGATCTCTATGCGCCGCCGACGCTGATGGCGCGCTGGCTGCGGCATGTGCCGCAGGCGAAGGTGGTGGCCATCGCCGATGCCGGTCATTCCGTGCCGATGGAGCAGCCGGAACAGTTCAATACGGCGGTCCTGGCCTTTCTCGGCCGGGTCTGAAACTGCTCGGCGCTGGACAAGGCGGCCGGTTCGGGCGAAGAGGCGCGCTTCCGCCATCGCCCCCGGAGCCTGTTCGCCATGACAACCCCGGTTTTCGACCAGATCGCCGACATCATCGCCGAGAACAGCGAAGTGGCGCGCGACAGCATCACGCCGGGCGCGCATGTCATCAATGACCTGGGCATCGACAGCCTGGACTTCCTCGACATCGTCTTCGCCATCGACAAGGCCTTCGGCATCAAGGTGCCGGTGGAAAGCTGGACGCAGGAAGTGAATGCCGGCACCGCGCCGGCCGAGAAGTATTTCGTCATGGGCAACCTCGCCCAGCGGATCGAGGAGCTGGTGGCCGCCAAGCAGGCCAAGGCCTGAGGCCAGGCGTTCGAGGGGGAGACGGGGGCACAGGCGATGCGGCTGGAATATTTCCAGATGGTCGATCGCGTGGTGACGCTCGACGCGGACCGGATCACGGTCGAAAGCCGGGTGCCGGAGGCCAGCCCGGTCTTCGAGGGCCATTTCCCCGGCTACGCCATCGTCCCCGGCGTGCTGCTGGTGGAGACCATGGCCCAGACCGCCGGCTGGCTGCTGCTGTCGATCGAGAAGCTGCAACGCATGCCCTTCCTGCTGAAGGTCAACGGCGCCAATTTCCGCGGCTTCGTCGGCCCCGGCGCACCGCTGGTGGTGGAAGCGACGCGCACCCATGACGGCTCCGGCTACGCCGTCGCCAGCGCCCGCATCCTGTCCGACGGCAAGCGCGTGGCCGATGCCGAGCTGACCTTCCGGATCATGGATTTTCCCGCCGAGCCGCTGCGCCAGGCCATGACCGAAACCGCCCGGCGCATCGGCCTGCCCGGATATGATGGATCGGGGCATGGCTGAGATGGCGCAGGAGCCGATCTGGATCACCGGCATCGGGCTGGTTTCCGCCGCCGGCGAGGGCCGCGCCACCCATGCGGCACTGCTGGCCGGCACCGCGCCGCCGCCGGTCGATGCCGAAAGCCACGCCCCCTTCCCGCTGCATCCCTCGCCGATGCTGGAACTGGACCGCCAGATCCCGAAGAAGGGTGACCAGCGGCAGATGGAGCCCTGGCAGCGCCTCGGCACCTATGCCGCCGGCCTGGCCCTGGACGATGCCGGCGCCCGCCCCCTGGTGGCGGAGATGGACCTGCTGATCGCCGCCGGCGGCGGCGAGCGCGACATGGGCCTGGATGAGAATGTGCTGGCCGCGCTGGCCGGCCTGCCGCCGCCGGAAGCGGCCACCATGCTCAACAGCCTGCTGGCCGGCGGGCTGCGGCCGACCCTGTTCCTGGCGCAGCTTTCGAACCTGCTGGCCGGCAATGTCTCCATCGTCCACGGCGTCACCGGCGCCTCCCGCACCCTGATGGGGGAGGAACAGGCGGGGGCGGAGGCGGTGCGCATCGCCGCCGCGCGTCTGGCCGAAGGCCGCGGCCAGTCGGCCCTGGTCGGCGGCGCCTTCATCGCCCCGCGCTGGGACCTGCTGGTGCTGTATCATGCGGGCGGGCTGCTGCGCCGGGGCGGCTACGCCCCGGTCTTCGCCCGCGCGGCGGCGCCCGGCGCCATTCCCGGCACGCTCGGCGCCTTCCTGGTGCTGGAGACCGCTGGCAGCGCCCGCGCCCGCGGCGCCCGGGGCCTCGCCCAGGTGATGGGCGTCGCCTGCGAACAGGCACGCCGCAGCGCCACCGACACTTCCGGCGCCGCCGCCGGCCGCGCGCTGGCGCGGCTGGACCTGCCGGAAGGCCCGCTCACCGTGCTGTCCGGCGCCACCGGCCTCGCCGCGCCCCTGGCGGCGGAGCGGGAATTCCTCGCCGGGCTTGGCCGGGAGGTCACGCTGCGCGCCGCCGGCAGCCGGCTCGGCTGGGGCGTGGAGGCCAGCTTCCCCGCCAGCCTCGCCCTGGGCGCGCTGATGCTGGCCGAGGGGCTGACGCCGCCCGCGCTGGAAGACGCCGAAGCCCCGATGACCGAACCCGCCCGCGACCTGCTGGTGACCGGCTTCGGCGCCTGGCGCGGCGAGGCCCTGGCCCATCTGCGGGCGATCCCGGCGGAGGAACAGGCGTGAGCGCTTTCCTGGATCACGCCGGCCGCCCGATCGTCGCCGTCACCGGCATCGGCCTGGTCACGCCACTGGGCTTCGGCGTCGCGCAGAACTGGGCGGCGCTGCTGGCCGGCACTTCCGGCATCCGCCGCATCACCCGCTTCCCCACCGACCACCTGCGCACCACCATCGCCGGCACGGTCGACCTGCCGGAGGAGGCGGAGGGCGCGCCGCTGACCGCCACCCCCCGCGTCATGCGCATGGCGGTGATGGCGGCCGAGGAAGCCCTGGCCGAATCCGGCCTCGGCGCCGATGGCGCCTTCCCCGGCCCACTGATGCTGGGCATGCCGCCGGTCGAGGTCGAATGGCCGCACCGCTTCGAACTCGCCCGCCGCCTGGCCCCGGCCGCCGTCGCCTATCCGGATCTGACGGAAGCGGCCACCGGCTGGACGGCGCTGTATGAGACGGCCGCCTTCGCCAGCGTCGGCGAGCATCTCGCCGCCCGTTTCGGCACGCGCGGTTCGCCCATCGCCGTCACCACCGCCTGCGCCACCGGTGCCTCCGCCATCCAGCTCGGCGTCGAGGCGATCCAGCGCGGCGAGACCCAGGCGGCGCTGGCCATCGGCGCGGACGGCACGGTGCAGCCGGAGGCGCTGATCCGCTTCTCCCTGCTCTCGGCCCTGTCGACCCGCAACGAGGACCCCACCGCCGCCTCCCGCCCCTTCGAGAAGACCCGCGGCGGCTTCGTGATGAGCGAGGGCGCCGCCTGCCTGGTGCTGGAAAGCCTTTCCCATGCCCGTGCGCGCGGGGCGCGCATCCTGGGCGTGGTGCGCGGCGCCGGCGAGAAGTCGGACAGTTTCCACCGTACCCGCTCAAACCCCAATGGCAGCGCGGTGATCCAGGCCATGCGCAATGCCATCGCCGATGCCGGGCTGACGCCGGACGACATTTCCTACGTCAATGCCCACGGCACCGGCACGCCGGAGAACGACAAGATGGAGAACCTCGCCATGCGCGCCGTTTTCGGCGAGCAGGCGCCGCCGATCTCCTCCAACAAATCCATGATCGGCCATACGCTGTCGGCCGCGGGCGCCATCGAGGCCGCCTTCAGCCTGCTGGCGATCCGCGACCAGATGCTGCCGCCCACCATCAACCATGACGAGCCGGACCCGGCGATCACGCTGGACGTGGTGCCGAATGTCGCCCGCGCCGCGAAGGTCACCCATGTGATGTCCAACAGCTTTGGCTTCGGCGGGCAGAATGTGTGCCTGGTGCTGAGCGGGGAGCCCGGCTGATGCGCGCGCTCCGCCTGCATGGCGACCGTGACCTGCGGCTGGAGGATATCGAACCGCCGCCGCCGCCCGCCGAGGGCGAGGTGCAGCTTCGCATCCGCGCCGTCTCGCTGAACCATATCGACGTCTGGGGCTGGCGCGGCATGGCCTTCGCCCAGCGGACGCTGCCGCTGGCGGTGGGCGCGGAGGCGTCGGGCGAGGTGGTGGCCGTCGGCGCCGGCGTCAGCGGCTGGAAGGCCGGCGACCGCGCCGTGCCCTATGGCGCCCGCACCTGCGGCCATTGCGCCGCCTGCCGCGAAGGCCGCGACAATTTCTGCGAGAACGTCTCCGGCGTCGCCGGCTTCCATATCGACGGCTTCGCGCGCGAACTGGCGAATGTGCCGGCGCGGCTGCTGGTGCGCGTGCCGGAAAACGTGCCTTTCGAGGAAGCGGCCTGCGCCACCGTCACCTTTGGCACCGTCGAGCACATGCTGTTCGACAATGCGCAGTTGAAGCCGGGCGAGACCATCCTGATCCAGGCTGCGGGGTCAGGCATCGGCTCGGTGGCCATCCGCGTCGCCAAGGCCCATGGCTGCACCGTGATCGCCACGGCCGGCGATGACGAGAAATGCGCCAAGGCGCAGGCGCTCGGCGCCGACCATGTGGTGAACTACACCGACAAGAACTTTTCGACGGTGGCGCGCCGGGTGACGGGCAAGCGCGGCGTCGATGTGGTGTTCGAGCATGTGGGCGCGACCACCTGGGCGGGATCGCTGCTGTCGCTGCGCCCAGGTGGGCGGCTGGTGACCTGCGGCAGCACCTCCGGCGTCTCGGCCGAGACGAACCTGATGATGATCTTCCAGCGCCAGCTCCGCATTTTTGGGAGTTTCGGCTGCGCCATCCGCAACGTCGGCGATGCGCTGGGCAAGATGTCGCAGGGCATCCTGCCGGTGCTGGACACCGTGGTGCCGCTGGAACGCTTCACGGAAGGCCTGGAGCGGCTGGAATCGCGCCGCGTCTTCGGCAAGATCGTGGTGAAGTTCTGATTTTTTGCCGGTTTCCATGAAGGCCGCGCTGAAACGCGCCGCGGACGAAACGCTGGCCGCCCTGGTCCGGGGCGGCTTCGCGTTGATTCGCGCGCTGGGGCCGGACCGCGCGGGGCGCATCGGCGCCGCGGTGGCGCGAACCCTCGGCCCGCTGACCTCCGCCAACCGGATCGCGCGCGAGAATATCGACGCGGCCTTTCCCGAGAAGACCGCCGCCGAACGCGCCGCGATCCTGCGCGAGAGCTGGGCGAATCTCGGCCGCACCGCCAGCGAATATGTGCATCTCGGCGATCTCTGGGATTTCGATCCGGAGAATCCGAATACCGGCCGCATCGAGCTGGACGCCGACAGCATGGCGCGCTTCGAGCGCCTGCGCGATGACGGCAAGCCCGCCATCATCTTCGCCGCCCACCTGGCGAATTGGGAACTGCCCGCCGTTGCCGCGCTGCGTCACGGCCTGCCGGCGGCGGCGCTCTACCGCACCCCCAACAACGCCGCCATCGCCCGCGACATCCTGGCGCTGCGCCGCGGCGTGATGGGCGCGCTGATCCCCGCCGGCCCCGCCGCGCCGATCCGCATGATGGAGGCGCTGGATGAGGGGATGCATCTCGGCATGCTGGTGGACCAGCGCTTCGGCCGCGGCCCGCGCATCCGCTTCCTGGGGCGCGAGGCCAGCGCCATCCCGATCCTGGCCCGCCTCGCCCGGCGCTTCGATTGCCCGATCCACGGCGCGCGGGCCATCCGCCTGCCCGGCGGCCGCTTCCGGCTGGAACTGACGGAGGCCGTGGACCTCGTGCGGGACGCGAAGGGCCAGATCGACATCCAGGCAGCGACCCAGCAGGTGAACGACATCGTCGAGGGCTGGGTGCGCGAATATCCGGGCCAGTGGCTGTGGCAGCACCGGCGCTGGCGGCTGTAGGGCAGCCACATCCGCAAACATTATGGATTTACTAATTCTCTAATTCATTCCAGGCTGCCCGCCGAGCCCAATGGCAGGCAGGCGGCATGCGCATCGACTATTTCTATTCCCTGGGTTCCCCCTTCTCCTTCCTCGGCCATGCCGCCTTCCAGGCGCTCGCCGCGCGCCACGACGCGGAGGTCCGGCACCTCCCGGTCAATCTGGAGCCGATCTTCGCCGCCACCGGCGGGCTGAAGCTGCCGGACCGCGCCCCGGCCCGGCAGGTCTATCGCCTGGTGGAGCTGGCGCGCTGGGGTCGCCGCCGCGGCATTCCCATCCTGCTGGACCCGCATTGCCATGGCGTCTCCCGCGAATTGGGCGCGGGCCTCGTCATCGCGGCGCAGCGGGCCGGGCGGGACCCCTTCCCGATCGCCGAGTGGGTGATGTCCGCCTGCTGGCTGCGCGACCGCGACATCGCCGCGCCCGACATGCTGGCCGAATTCACCGACCGCTTCGATGGCGCGGCGCTGGTCGCCGCCGCCACCAGCCCCGCGATCCTGGAGGAATGGCACGCCAATACGCGCCAGGCGCTGGCCGCCGGCGTCTTCGGCGCGCCGACCTACGCCCTCGCGGGGGAAATATTCTGGGGCCAGGACCAACTGGCCCAGCTCGAGGAAGCGCTGCAGCACCCTTCCAGCGGGAGAGACACATGATGACGACGACCCGACGCGCGCTGACCGCCGCCGGCCTGCTCAGCCTCGCTGCCCCGCGCCTGGCGCGCGCCGAAGTCGGCGAGGTGCGCTTCGCCGAGGGCTTCGGCCTCAGCTACCTGCCGATCACCGTCATGGTGAAGGAAGGCCTGGTGGACCGCAGAGCCCGCCAGCTCGGCGTCGGGCCGGTCGCGGCGCGACTGCTGAAGATCACCGGCGGCCCGGCCATGATCGACGCGATGCTGGCGGGGCAGGTGGATTTCATCTCCGGCGGCGTGCCGCCGATGATCAACCTCTGGGACAAGACGCGCAGCTCGCTGCAGGTGCGGGCCATCGCCTCCATGGGCAATTCGCCGCTGCATCTCAACACAGTGGTGCCGGATGTGCGCGATCTGGCGGGCCTCATCGGCAAGGGCCGCATCGCGCTGCCGGCGGTGCGCATCTCGGTCCAGGCGCTGACGCTTCAGATGGCCTGCGAAAAGGCCTTCGGCGAAAGCGGCTTCGACCGGCTGGACCGCCAGACCGTCTCCATGCCGCATCCGGAGGCGATGCAGGCGCTGCTCTCCGGCCAGACCGAGATCACCTCCCACTTCGCCAATATGCCCTTCGCCTGGTACGAGGCGAAGGACTCCCGCATCACCCGCGTGATCTCGTCGGAGGATGTGCTGGGCGGGCCGCATGCGGGCGCCGTGCTCTACAACACCGGCCGCTGGCGCAACGCCAATCCGAAGGTCTTCGATGCCGTCGCCCTGGCGATCGAGGATGCGATGCAGCTGATCAACGAGGAGCCGCGCCGGGCCGCCGAGATCTACGCCAGCAGCAATCCCGGGCGGATCGACCTGGCGGAGACGGAGGCGATGATCCGCGACAAGTCGGTGCTGGAATTCACCTCCACGCCGATGGGCGTGATGCCCTATGTCAGCTTCATGCATCGCCGCGGCCAGATCCGCACCCTGCCGCCCAGCTTCAAGGATCTGTTCTGGGACAATATGCACGACCGGGCGGGCGGCTGATCGATGGCTGAGGCAAGCGCCGCGCCGCTGCTCGACGTGCAGGGCGTCACCCTGCGCTTCACCACGCCGGAACGGCAGGTGACCGCCACCTCCCGCGTCAGCTTCCAGGTGCAGGATGGCGACCGTTTCGTGCTGCTGGGCCCCTCCGGCTGCGGCAAGTCCAGCCTGCTGAAGGCGGTGGGCGGCTTCCTGAAGCCGGAGGAGGGCCGCATCCTGCTGCATGGCCGGCCGGTGGAACGGCCCGGCCCCGACCGCATGATGGTCTTCCAGGAATTCGACCAGCTGCTGCCCTGGAAGACCGTGCTCGGCAATGTCGCCTTCCCGATGAAGGTCGGCGGCGGGCTCAGCGGGCGGGAGGTGGAGGAGCGCGCGCGGCACTATATCGCCAAGGTCGGCCTGGCCGCCTTCGCCGATGCCTATCCGCATACCCTCTCGGGCGGCATGAAGCAGCGCGTCGCCATCGCCCGCGCCATGGCGATGAAGCCCGACATCCTGCTGATGGACGAGCCCTATGCGGCGCTGGATGCGCTGACGCGGCGGCGGATGCAGGAGGAGTTCCTGGCGCTGTGGCACGACATCGGCTTCACCGCGCTGTTCGTGACGCATTCGATCGAGGAGGCGATCATCGTCGGCTCCCGCATCCTGGTGCTGTCGCCGCATCCGGGCCGGGTGCGGGCGGAGCTGGATGCGGCGGGGCTCGACCAGCAGCAGCAGGGCAGCCCTGAATTCCAGCGCCTGCACCAGCGCATCCACAGCATGCTCTTCGCCGAGCCGGTCGAGGAAGTTCCCGCATGAGCCTGTCCGCCACCGCGCCGCGCCGCGCCACCGCCGCGCGTCCCGAACGTGAGGAAGCGCCCATCGCCGCCAGCGCCATCACCGAGCCGGTGGTGCGCCCCCTGCCCTTCGCGCAGCGGCTGGCCGCGCAGGGCTGGTTCCGGCGCGCCATCGTGCTGGTCTGCATCGCGGCGCTGTGGGAGCTGAATGCGCGGCTCTACGACAACCCGCTGCTGTTCCCGAGCTTCGGCGAGACGGCGGCGGCATTGTTGCGGCTGATGCTGGATGGCACGCTGCCGGACCGCATCGGCACCTCGCTGGAGATCCTGCTGATGGGCTATGCCGTCGGCATCCTGCTCGCGGCGGTGCTGACCTCGCTGGCCATCGGCAGCCGCTGGGGCGCGGATCTGCTCTCCACCCTGACCGCCATGTTCAACCCGCTGCCGGCCATCGCGCTGCTGCCGCTGGCGCTGATGTGGTTCGGCCTGGGCTCCGGCAGCATCATCTTCGTCATCGTCCATTCCGTGCTCTGGGCGGTGGCGCTGAACACGCTGGCCGGCTTCCGCGCCGTGCCGGATGCGCAGCGCATGGCCGGGCAGAATTACGGGCTGCGTGGCATCCGCTACGTCCTGCTGATCCTGGTGCCGGCGGCGCTGCCATCCATCGTCTCGGGCCTGAAGATCGGCTGGGCCTTCGCCTGGCGCACGCTGATCGCGGCGGAGCTGGTCTTCGGCGTCTCCGCCGGCTCCGGCGGCCTCGGCTGGTTCATCTTCGAGCGCCGCAATTCGCTGGAGACGGCGGAGGTCTTCGCCGGGCTGATGGCGGTGATCGTCATCGGATTGCTGATGGAAGGCGTGGTGTTCCGTACGCTGGAGGCGCGGACGGTGGTAAGATGGGGCATGCAACGCTGAACCGCCGCGCCATGGGGCAGCGTCGGTCGTAAGGGGCAAGGAAATCGTGGACGAGACCCAGCGCTCCCTGGATCTGGCCGAACTGGCGCAGCGCGCCGATGCCGCGGCGGCGCTGCTGCGGACATTGGCGAACCGCACGCGCATCATGATCATGTGCGAGCTCGCGCTCGGCGAGCGCTCTGTCTCCGACCTCGCCGCGATGCTGGAACTGAGCCAGTCCGCCCTGTCGCAGCACCTAGCGCGGCTGCGGCAGGAGAAGCTGGTGGAGACGCGGCGCGCGGCGCATCACATCTTCTACCGCATCGGCGACCAATCCGTGCGGGACATCATGACCGTGCTCTACCATGTCTATTGCCGGAAGGTGGAAGCCATGGCGGCGGAGCACGGCATGCAGATGCGCGCCGCGCCAATGCCGGGCGCAGCGATGCCGTCTGCGCCAATGGGCGGGATGCCCCCAGCCATGGGGATGCCCATGCAGCCCATGCGGATGCCGATGTCCGCGCCCATGCCCGACGCCGCACCGCCCCCCCCTGCCAGGAAGCGGGCGCCGCGCCGCGGCGGCTGATCACGCCAGCGGCAGCGTCCGGTACAGCGCGACCCGCAGCCCGCCATGCGGCACCGGCGCGGTGTTCGGCAGGAAGGGCAGCCGCGTCGCATGGGCCAGCTTCGGCTCGCTGGTCACCATGCCGACGCGCCAGCCGGCGAAGCGCCGCAGCATCACCTGGCCGAAGGCGGCGTAGAGGGGCGCGAGGTCCGTGCCCTCCCCCATCCGGCTGCCATAGGGCGGGTTGACCATGACGAGGCCCGGCGGGCCTTCCGGCGGGGTCAGCTCGCTGATCGGCGCCTGGGCGAAATCGGTGTTCTCGGCGACGCCGGCACGTTCCGCATTGGCCCGGCTCATCGCGATGGCGCCCGCATCGCGGTCCCGGCCATGGCAGCGCGCGGCCGAGGCCGGGGCGCGGCGCACCGCGCGCATCGCCTGCCAGGCCG
Source organism: Falsiroseomonas oleicola (assembly GCF_019029495.1). GTDB lineage: Bacteria > Pseudomonadota > Alphaproteobacteria > Acetobacterales > Acetobacteraceae > Falsiroseomonas > Falsiroseomonas oleicola. The sequence goes on along the minus strand of NZ_JAERQM010000002.1, from coordinate 102,481 downwards.
CGTCGTCGAAACTCGCGAGGCGCTCAAAGGCGAAGGCGCGGGACCGGCCGGGATTCAGCCGCGCGGTGATCTCCGCCGCCTCGATGACGAAGGTGCCGGCGCCGCACATCGGGTCCACCACCGGCTCCGTGCCGTCATGGCCGCAGGCCTGCAGGAACAGCGAGGCCATGGTCTCGCGCAGCGGCGCCGGGTTGATCGCTTCCTTGTAGCCACGCTTGTGCAGCGGCTCCCCCGATGTATCGACGCTGATGGTGCACTGGTCGTTCTCCAGCCGGACCATCACCAGCACGCCGTCCTCCGACGGCTTCGCGCCCAGCGTCTCCCGAATCGCCGTCTCGATCCGCTGCGCCGCGGCGCCGGAATGGTAGATGCGGGATGCGGCGCAGCTCGCCTCCACCCGGAAGGGCACATCGGCGCGCAGCACGCTGGCCCAGTCCACCCGCCGCGCCTTGGCGTCGAGCTGCGCCAGATGCACCGCCCGGAAACTGTCGATCCGCGCCAGCACGCGCCCAGCGCCGCGCAGCCAGAGATTGGCGCGCCAGACTTCCGGCCAGCCACCCGCGATGGTCACGCCGCCCGGCACCGCCTTGGGGCGCTTGAAACCCTTGGTGCGGACTTCCTCGAACAGCAGGGGTTCCAGGCCGGGGGCGGTGGCCAGGAAGATCTCGAAGGACTGGATCATGCCGCATCTCCTGAAGCACGACCTGCGCCCGCCGCAGGCGGGCGAGCGCCCGAATGGGCGCCGCCGCTCATGCGTCGTGCCAAAGGCACGCCTTCGGCGTGACGAAGCCAAGCGCGCGGATGCGCGCGCCGGCGTCTGAGGACAAGAAAATCTTCAAACGTTGAAGCGGAACAGCAGGACGTCGCCGTCCTTCACCACGTATTCCTTGCCCTCGACGCGCATCCTGCCGGCTTCCTTGGCGCCCTGCTCGCCGCCGAGGCTGGTATAGTCGTCATAGGCGGTGGTCTCGCAGGCGATGAAGCCGCGCTCGAAATCGCCATGGATGACGCCGGCCGCGCCCGGGGCCTTGGTGCCGCGGGTGATGGTCCAGGCCCGCGTCTCCTTCGGCCCCACGGTGAAGTAGGTGATCAGGCCGAGTAGCTCGTAGCCCGCGCGGATGATGCGATCGAGCCCGCTATCGCCGAGACCGAGGCTTTCCAGGAACTCGGCCCGGTCGGCCTCGGCCATCATGCTGATCTCGGCCTCGATGGCGGCGGAGACGATCACCGCCTTGGCACCCTGCGCCTTCGCCATCGCGAAGACCTTTTCCGAATGCGCATTGCCGGTGGCGGCGGAGGATTCCTCCACATTGCAGACGTAGAGCACGGGCTTGCTGGTCATGAGCTGAAGCCGGCGCACCGCCTCCTCCTCGCCCTTCGGGATCGCCGTGCGGGCGGCGCGGCCCTCGGTCAGGGCGGCCAGGATCGGCTCGATCAGCGCAAGCTGCGCGCTGGCCTCCTTGTCGCCGCCGCGGGCGCGCTTGTTCAGGCCGTAGGCGCGCTTCTCCAGGCTGTCCAGGTCGGCGAGCATCAGCTCCGTCTCGACCGTCTCGGCATCCCGCACCGGATCGACATTGCCCTCCACATGGGTGACGTCGTCATCCTCGAAGCAGCGCAGCACATGGACGATGGCGTCCACCTCCCGGATGTTCGCCAGGAACTGGTTGCCCAGCCCCTCGCCCTTGGAGGCGCCGCGCACCAGGCCGGCGATGTCGACGAATTCCAGGCTGGTCGGCACGATCTTCTGCGACTTGCCCACCTTGGACAGCACCGCCAGGCGCGGGTCCGGGACCGCCACGCGGCCGACATTCGGCTCGATGGTGCAGAAGGGATAATTCGCCGCCTGGGCGCTGGCGGTGGCCGTCAGCGCGTTGAAAAGCGTGGACTTGCCGACATTGGGCAGGCCGACGATGCCGCAGTTGAAACCCATGGGAAGTTATCCGTTCAGCTGGAAGCGGCGTCGAGCAGCGCGCAGAGGTCGTTGGCGAGGGTGGAGGCGGCGATGCGGGCCGCCGCGTCATCCGTCCGAAAATCCAGCGCCGCGCTGCGCAGGAAGGGGGCGAGGGTGGCGGGCGGCAGCCCGACCTTCTTGGCTGCCTCCGCGATGCGGGCGGCCTGTTCGGCCGGCGCGCGGGATTCAGCCAGCAGGGCCGCGGCATCCAGCGCCAGGGCGGCGCGCATCGCGGCCTCTCCGGCGGTGTGCAGCACCATGCGCTGGCGGCGGATGTCGGACACCGGCTCGCCACCCGGAACGCCGGGCGCGTTCGGCGCGGCGACGCTGCGCAGCGCGGCGGCGGCCTGGGCAAGGCCCTGGGCTTCGCGGATCAGCCCGGCGGCCAGGGCGGCGGCGCCATTGGCAAAATCCTCGGGGCCGGGGCCGCCGAAATCGCCGTCGAACACGCTGTCTTCGTCCAGGCCGCTCATCGGAGTCATCCTTCCTGCGTCAACAGCGCCACGCGCGTCATGAAGGCCTCGTGCTGGCCCTCCGCGAGCAGCGGCGCGGCATCGGCCACCGCATCCAGCAGCGGTTCCACCCAGGTTTCCACCTTGGCGAAATTGCCGAGCACATGGCCGGTGACGCGGTCCTTGTGGCCGGGATGGCCGATGCCGAGGCGGACGCGCCAGAAATCCGCATTGCCGAAGGCGCGCTGCATGTCGCGCAGCCCGTTATGGCCGGCGGTGCCGCCGCCCTTCTTCACCTTGAGCTTGCCGGGCGCCAGGTCCAGCTCGTCGTGGAAGGCCCAGATATCGGGCGTGCCCAGCTTCAGGAAGGCCGCGGCCTGCTGCACGGCGTCGCCACTCGCATTCATATAGGTCTCGGGCTTCAGGGCCAGGATCTTCTGGCCGCCGAGCATGCCCTCCGCCACCTGCCCCTTGAAGCGCTTGCGCCAGGCCGAAAAACCGTGGCGCCGGGCGATGGCGTCCATCGCCATGAAGCCGATGTTGTGGCGCTGCCGCGCATGTTCCTGCCCCGGATTGCCGAGGCCGACCCAAAGCAGCGCCACAGCGACGGACCCCTTTTGCTGTCAGTGGAGCGCGATCCGCCCTTCCGGGCAGGTCGCGCTCCGGCTGATCACTTCTTCTTGGCGGGCGCGGCGGGGGCCGCGGCGGCCGGCTTGGCGGCGGCCTTGGCCGGGGCCTTGCCCTTGCCCTTCACCGGCTCCGGCGCGGCGACCACAACGGGGGCCAGGCTCTCGTCGATGGTCGGCGCGGCGATCGAGGCGATCATGAAGTCGCGGCCGGCGATGCCGGGGCGCGCACCCTGATGGTCCTTGATGGCGGACCAGCGCAGGCCGTCGCCGATCTTGGCCTCGGCCAGGTCGATCTCGAACTGGTCCGGCACCTTGTCGGTCTCGGCCAGAACCTCAACCTCGCGGCGGACCACGTTCAGCACGCCACCGGCCTTGATGCCGACCGAGGTTTCCTCGTTCAGGAACACCACCGGCACGCGGACGCGGATACGCGCACCGGGGGCCACGCGCTGGAAGTCGATGTGGATGGGGCGATCCGTCACCGGGTGGAACTGCACCTCGCGCATGATGGTGCGCTCGGTCGGGCCGTCCTTCACGACGACCTCATAGAGGTGCGACTGCCAGCCACCCTTGGTGAGTTCCTTCATGATGTCGCGCGGGTCGAAGGCCACCAGCGTCGCCGCCTGCTTCGCACCATACACAACACCGGGGACCAGCCCCTCCCGCCGGGTCGCGCGCGCTGCCCCCTTACCTGCATCTGCGCGCGCCACGGCTTCGATCCGCACTGTCTGGACCATTGCCAGGCTCCTTCAAGAATGAATGCGCCCCTCGCCGTTGCCGGCGGGATGGGCGCAAAGAAAATGCGCCGGCCTCCAGGGGTGCCGACGCAGCGGGGACGCCTAGCCGATGCAGGGTGCGGAGTCCAGGGCGAAGGGGGTTTTCGCCCCTTCGCCCCGGGGATTCAGGCGGTCTGCTGGATCGCCGACAGGCGCCAGGCCTCGCCCGGGAAGCGGGTATAGGTCAGCAGTTCCGTCACCGTCTGCGGCGCCGTGGCATCACCCTCGACCACCTTGCCGGCGGCGTCCGTGGTCACGTCGACGATGGAATAGCGCATCGCCACCGTGGCGAAATGCTGGCCATTCTCCTGCCAGGCCTCGGAGAGGTCGCCGGCAAGAAGCTGCGTGCCGCTGGTCGCATTGGTCCAGCCGCGGGCGCGCAGGTCCTTCAGGTCATTGGCGAAGTAGTTGGTCATCTCCGGCGTCGACAGACGGCGCAGCGCCTCCAGGTCCTGGCGGGTCCAGGCGTCGTTCACCGCGTGCAGGTTCTGCTCGAATTCCTGGTAGTCGGATTCGACGATCTGCAACGGCTGGGTGGCCACCTCGGGCTCGGCCGCGGCCGGCATCGCGCCGCGCGGCGCGCCCATGGTACCACCGGTCATCGGCCGTGGGCCGACGCCCTGCTGCATGTCGCGCGCATAGGCATTGGGCGGGCCGCCCGCAGTCGCCTCGCGGCGGCCGCGGATCATGCGCATCACCAGCCAGATCACGCCACCGATCAGCGCCACCTGAAGCAGCAGGCCGAGGATGGAGGCGAAGCCGCCCAGGCCGCCGAACAGGCCGGCACCCAGGAACATGCCGAACAAACCAGCGCCGAGCAGGCCACCCATCAGCCCACCCCGCATGCCGGTGCGCGCGGCGGCGGCACCGGCCGCGGCCGTGCCAGCCGTGGCGGCGCCGGCCGTCGCGGCGGTCGGCGCGGCCTGGGTGCGCTGCATCTGCGTCGCACCGCCGGGGGCGGTGGAGGTCGGAGGCGGCGCCTGATAGGTGCGCGCGCCGCGGCTGCCGGAGGAGAAACCACCACCACGGCGCGCTTCCGCGAAGGCCGGGGCGAGCGCCAGCGCCACGACGGCGACGGCGGCGAGAATGGATGCTTTGCGGCGCATGTTGGGGTTCCGTGGCTCCGGTTGGGTTTCCTGGCTGTAATATAGGCATGGCTGGTGGGAATTGCGATGCCTTGTCGGAGGGCGGTTCAGCGCCCGCGGTTCAGCTTTCCTGCGGCAGGTCCAGCGCCAGCATCAGCCCGCCCAGCGGCGGCGCCTCGATCCGCAGGCTGCCCTGGTGCAGTTCCGCGATGCGCTGGGCCACCGCGATGGCAAGGCCGGAGCCTTGCAGCCCACGCGACAGCAGGGCGGAAGGGGCCAGCGGTGCGCGCAGATCGGCCAGGGCGGCCTCGCCCATCTCCAGCTTCGGGCAGGTCAGTCGGATGCTGGCCAGCCCGCCTTCGAACGCATTCTCGATCAGGATATGCGCGCCCTGCGGTGCCATCCGCGCCATCTCGCGCAGCCCGCAGGCCAGCGCCTCCGCCGCCAGGGCCGGATCGGCGCGGAGGCTGGGCGCGCCCTCCACATCCGGTGCGCTGGCATGAATGCCCAGCCGCTGAAGCACCGGCGCGGCCAGCACCATGGCCGAATCGACCAGGCGGCGCAGCGCCACCGGCCGCACCACCATGCGGCGCGCCATGTCATCCAGCCGGGCGAAGAGCGTCGCATCCTCCAGCAGCACCAGCAGGTGCTCGGAGGCTGCCTCCACATCGCGCAGCCAGTCGAGTCGCGCGGCACCCGGCCCGCCGGCCTCCGCCTCCGCCCGCAGCAGTCCGGTGAAGCCGGAGACGATGCCGATCGGCGTGCGGAATTCATGGTTCATCGCCGCCAGGAAGCCGGTCTTGGCCCGCGCCGCCGCCTCGGCCGCCACCAGCGCCCGGCGGGCCTCGGCCTCCGCCTGCTCCGCCCGTCGCCGCGCCGCGACCAGCCCTTCCTCGTAACGGCGATACACGGTGGCGTCGAACAGGGAGGTGCGCACCACGGACCCGCCATCGGGGCCATCTGCCAGAAGCTGGGAATGCGCCAGAACCGGCAGGCGCTGGCCATCGGCACAGGCCAGTTCCAGCGCCACCGCCTCCACCGCCCCGCCTGCCCGCAGCCGGGGCGTGTGGCGGGTTTCGTGCATGATCCGGCCGGGCGGGGTCAGCAGGTCGCGGAAGCGCCCGGCGCCCTTGATGGCCTCCCACGGCCCGATCCAGCGCAGCAAGGTCCGGTTGGCCCGGAGCAAGGCACCATCCTCGATCCGCCAGGACAGGTAGCCACAGGGTGCATCCTCATAGAAATCCTGGAGATTCTCCACCAGCACGCCCTGCGGCATGGTCACCTCCGATCCGATTGGACATGGTCGGCCAGGAAGGCGCGGATCGCGGCCGCGGTTTCGACCGGGGCCGAGAGATGCGGGCAATGGCCGGCAACGGCCAGAGTCTGCAGCGACCCGTTGGGCAGCCGGTCGCGCACGAAGCTGCCGACGCCGGCGGGCGCAAGGGAATCATCCTCGCATTGCAGGACCAGCGTCCGGGTCCGGACCCGTGCCAGGTCGGCGCGGTTGTCGGCGGTGAAGGTGACGCGGGCGAAGCTGAGCGCCACGGCGGGGTCCAGCCTGCAGAAGCGCGCCTCCAGCTCCTCCGCCAGTGCAGGGCGGTCGGGGTTGCCCATGACGGTGGGCGCCATGGCGGCGGCCCAACCCTCCTGGTCCGCCTCCAGCAGCGCCAGCAGCGATTCGATATCCTCCGCCGTGAAGCCGCCGATATAGTCGCCGTCATTGATGTAGCGTGGCGAGGGCGTCAGCAGAACCAGCCGGGCGAAGCATTCCGGCGCCATCGCCGCGGCCAGCACGCCGATGCTGGCGCTGACGGAATGACCGACGAAGACCAGCGGCTCCGGCCCCAGCGCCCGGCAGATCGCCAGCACATCCTCGGCATAGCCCTGGAGCCCGGCATGGCGATGCGGATCGTAAAGGGCGGTGGCGCTGCCGGCGCCGACATGGTCGAACAGCACCACCTCGAAATCCCGCGCCAGCAGCGGGGCCACAAGGCGCCAGATGGACTGGTCGCACCCATAGCCATGGGCCAGGAGGATGCGCAGGGGTCCTTGGCCGAGGCGCCGGACATTGTGGAGGGCCAGGGCTGGGTCAGGCTGCAACCGGGGGATTCCTACCGCGCGGGGCGCACCCCTCCCCTAACGCAGAAGTTCTTAAAATAGGACGGACGGACGGACAGACCCATCACGACGGCGCGCTTGCCCTTGCGCCGGCCATTGCGCAGTCTGTTCGCCTTCGAGACATGGGGTTTGCGATGCAGCGGGCGGGACGGATCTGGACAATCGCGGCAGGCCTGGCGCTGGCCGCGCAGGTGGCGGGCGCACAAAGCGCGGCGGCGCAGGGCAACACGCCGGCCCGGGTCTTCCGCATGGCCACCAGCGTCGATGCCGCGACGCTGGACCCGCATGCGACCAATGCGCTGTTCACCTACCTCGTGGTCAGCCAGGTCTATGAGACCCTGACGCATCGCGCCGACGACCTGAAGGTGCAGCCCGGCCTGGCGCTGCGCTGGGAACAGGTGGAAGCCACGCGCTGGCGCTTCCACCTGCGCCCGGATGTGCGCTTCGCCGGCGGCGAGACCTTCGATTCCGACGACGTGGTGTTCAGCATCACCCGGGCGCTGACCCCCACCTCCAACTACGGCATCTATGTCGACACCGTGGCCTCCGTCGTCGCGGTGGACGCGCTGACGGTCGATATCGTGACCCGCGTGCCCGACCCGGTGGTGCCGGACAAGCTGACCCGCGTGCTGATGATGGATCGCGGCTGGTCGGAGGCGAACCGCGCCACCGCGCCGCAGAACTTCGCGCAGCGGGAGGAGACCTTCACCGTCCGCAACGCCAATGGCACCGGCCCCTTCGTGATCCGGAGCCGGGAGGCCGAGCAGCGCACCGTCATGGTCCGCAACCCGAACTGGTGGGGCAATGGCCAGGGAAGCAACGGCCAGGCGGGCGGCAACGTCACCGAATACCACCACATCACCCTGAATTCGGATGCGACGCGCGTCGCCGCCCTGCTGTCCGGTGAGGTGGACATGGTGCATGTCGTGCCGGTGCAGGATGTCGCCCGCATCCGGCGCGACCCGCGCCTGCGCATCCTGGAGGGGCAGGAGAACCGCACCGTCTGGCTCGGCCTGCGCCAGGATGTGGAGGAGCTGGCCGGGTCCGATGTGCGCGGCCGCAATCCCTTCAAGGACCTGCGGGTGCGCCAGGCCATCGCCCATGCGCTGGATGTGGAGGCGATGCGCCGCACCACGCTTCGTGGCCAGGGCGTGCCCACGGCCAGCATGTGGACGCAATTCGTCAATGGCTGGTCGGCCGAGGCGGATCGGCGCCTGCCCCACGACCCGGCGCGGTCGCGCGCGCTGCTGGCCGAGGCGGGCTATCCGAACGGCTTCTCGGTGCCCTTCGAATGCCCGACCGGCACCTATGACGAGGCCTGCCAGGCGGTGGCCGGCATGCTGGCCCGCGTCGGCATCCGGGCGCAGCTCAACATCCTGCCCAATGCCCAGTTCTCCCAGCGCATCCGGCGGCAGGAGCCGATGATGTATGCGCTGTCCTGGGGCGTGCCGACCTTCGATGCCAGCTACACGATCCGCGCCGTCATGGCCTCCCGCGCCGTGGGCAGGGCGGCGACCTGGAATGCCGGCGGCTGGTCCAACCCCGCCTTCGACGCGCTGATCCCGCGCATCGACGCGGAACAGGACCCGGAGGCGCGGCGCGGCCTGATCCGCCAGGCGCATGCGCTGCACAATGCCGATCTCGGCCACATCCCGATGTATCACATGATGATCCCCTGGGCGCACCGGGCCGGGGTGACGGTGACGCACCGGGCGGACAACCAGGTGCAGGTGCGGGAAATCCGGGTGGATTAGGCTGGCAGCAGCGCCACGCCCTCCGCCGTCGCGGCGCGGATCAGTGCCGCGTCGCGGGTCGCCAGCGGCAGGGCGCGGCGCTGGGCGAGTTCGAGATAGGCGGCGTCATAAGGGGTGAGCCCATGCTGCCGCGCCAACCGGTGCAGACGGCCGGCAAGCGTACCGAGCGCCGGCGCATCTGTGGCAATGGGCATGCGGGCCAGCTTGAGATAGACGGCATCGGCAAAGTCGGGGGTGAGACGCGAGCGTCGTTCAGCGCTTCGCAGGATGCTGGCCACCTCGAAATGCCAGATTGCCGGCACAACGGCACCCTGCTGCGCGACCTGGATCAGAAGGGCCGCAGAGGCTGCATCAGCTTCGTCAATCAGGAACCAGGGCGCCGTCGCCGATGCGTCGAGCACCAGCGCCGTCACGGGTATCGCTTCCCCTCATCCTTGATGTCAGACCACCGCAGGCCTCGGAGGTCCATACGATCGCGGAGGGCTGTCAACTCCGCGGCCGCCTGAAGCGCCGCGCCGACGTCATGTCCAGCCACCTCCGCCGGCCCCAGCCGCGCCACCGGCCTGCCGCCTTCCGTGATGGTCAGCGTCTCCCCCCGCCGGACGCGGTCCAGCAGGTCAGACAGTTCGGGCCGCGCTTCGATGGTGCCGTCCATGGGGCCAGACTAGGCCCCGCCCCGCCCCCGCTTCAAGCACCGGCGAGGGTCAGCCCCTCCACGCGAACCGTCGGCGCATCCGTGCCGCGCCGGAACACCAGGTCGTCCGCCGCCGTCATGTTGAGGAAAATGTCCTTCAGGTTGCCGGCGATGGTGATCTCGCTCACCGCCTCGGCCAGGACGCCGTCGCGGATCATGAATCCGGCGGCGCCGCGGCTGTAGTCGCCGGTGATGCCGTTCACCCCCATGCCGATCAGGTCGGTGACGTAGAGACCTTCCTTGATATCGGCCATCAGCGCCGCCGGGCTCAGCACGCCCGGCGCCAGCCACAGGTTGCTCGCCGCCGGGCCGGGCGGGCCGCCGGTGCCGCGGCTGGCATGGCCGGTGCTGGCCAGGCCGAGCTGCCGGGCGCTGCGCCAGTCCATGATCCAGGTGGTCAGCACCCCGTCCTCGACGATGGCGCGCGGCGCGCCGGCCATGCCCTCCCCGTCGAAGGGGCGGGAGCGCAACCCGCGCGGGCGCCAGGGGTCGTCGCGCACCGTCAGGCCCTTGGCCAACACCTGGCTGCCCACCCGATCGGCGAGGAAGGAGGTGCCGCGCGCCACGGAGGCGCCGTTGATCGCCCCCAGCAGATGCCCAAGCAGGGAAGACGCCACGCGCGGCCCATAGACCACCGGGATGCGCGCCGTCTTCGCCCGCACCGGGTTCAGCCGCGCCACCGCCTGCTGTCCGGCGCGCCGGCCCATGGCCTCGGCATCCTCCAGATCGGCCAGGTGCACGACGGAGGAATAGTCGTAATCCCGCTCCATCGCCGTCCCCTGCCCCGCCAGCGCGGTGCAGGACAGGCTGTGGGAGGTGCGGACATAGTGGCCGGCGAAGCCCGCGCTGGTGGCGAGCGCGATGCGCACCCGGCCCCAGCCGGCATCGGCGCCCTCGCTGTTTGTCACGCCGCGCACCGCCAGCGCCGCCTCCTCCGCCGCCGCGGCGCGGGCGATCAGCTCCTCCGCATCCGGCTCGGTGGGGTCGTGCAGGTCCAGCTCGGCGGCGTCGCGCGGCGGGTCGAACTGGTCGGCGAGGCCGCCGAAGGGATCCTCCGGCACCACCTTCGCCATCGCCACGGCGCGTTCGGCCAGCGCCGCGAAGCCGGCAGGGTCCGCCACCGTGGTCGAGACAATGGCCTGGCGTTTGCCGAGGAAGACGCGCAGCCCGATGTCGAAGCCTTCCGACCGCTCCAACTGTTCGATCCGCCCAAGGCGGCGGGAGACGGAGAGGGATTCATTGCGGACCAGCAGCGCATCCGCCGAATCCGCGCCGGCCTTCCGGGCGGCGGCGACGAGGTCGGAAAGATGGTTCAGGTCGCTCATGCTCGCTCCGCATCATGGCCCTTCGGGGCCGTCCGGCCGGCCGGCTTGCCGTGGTTGCCTTGCCGCGCAGCCCCAACAACCACGATCCGCGCGGCCAGGCCAGCCCGGTCCTGCGGGGCAGGTGCTCAGGCCGGCCCCACGCCCTCACGCGCCGCCATCCAATCCAGCGCCAGGTCGACCATCGCGACACTGGCCATCGGGTGCCGGGCCAGCGCGGCCCAGGGCTGCGGTGGGCGGAAAACCGGCAGGACACGCTGTCGCATCTCCGCATTCTCGCCGCAGGCCCGGCACCAGGATTCGGCGATAGCCGTGGCCTGCGCCACCTCGCCCTTCATGCTGAGCAGCCCGACGAGGGCATGGGTGTGGGTCCGGCGATGGCCAACCGGCCTGGCACAGTGCCGCGCCAGTTCCAGCGCCATGGCATGCTCCCCCCCCACGATCACGAGGAACAGCAGCGCCACCATGGAACGCAGGTTGTCGGCCAGTGGCACATCCGCCAGCAGGTCGCGCAACTGGTCTGGCCGGGGCGGCGCGCCCTCGGTGAGCATCCGGTGAAGCCGGCAGCCGCAGGTGGTGGAGGAGAAGTCCTCGGGCAGCGTCAACGCCGGAGCCTGGCCGGTTTCCACGAAGGCCGCGATCGAAGGGGCCAGGACGCGGACGACCTCCGCGCGGTTGAAGTCGCCATGGTCGATCGTCGGCAGGTTCAGGGGCTGGAAGGGAACACCGAGCGCCCGCCAGCGCGCCGGAATCTCGTCCAATGGCATGAAAGGATCGGGCGGGCGTCGGCAGACCAGCAGCATCTCAGCGGGGCGGTCCTCGCTGCCCGGGAGCAGCGCCTTCGCTTCGGTCTCCACCGCGCCCTGTCCGGCATGCAGAGGCGCCGCATCCAGGGCGACGATCCGGCCTGGCCGCCAAGGCCCGCCGGCCAGAAGTCCGTGGACCAGCCAGGCGAGGTAGCCGGCGACGGAGAAGCCGACCATGGCGCAGGGCCGCAGCCAGGGCGTCGCGGCCAGTTGCCCGGCGATCTCCTGCGCGCAGGCCAGCCACGCCCCGTCCTGCAGGATGTTGCGATCGCCGATATCGGCATCGAAACCCCAGATCTCATGATCGGGTAGGACATGCTGGGCGAACATGGCGAGCGGCGCGAGATGGCCCTTGTAGCTTGGCATTCCCAGGATGATGCCCTTCGAAATGCCCCGCGCATGGCGCAGCCGCTTCAGCGTCACACGCCCGCGCGCATCGAAGCGCCCGGCTGCGGGCGCAGCCCCGGTCCAGGCAGACTTTTGCTGCATTCGCATCAAGGCCAGCAGGCCCCGGATCGTCGGCTGTTCGAGGAAGGCGGCCGGGCTGAGCGGCCGCGCCGTCCGCCGCTCCATCGCCAGGGTCAGCTCGAGCAGTTTCACGGAGTCGCCGCCCAGGGCGAAGAAATCCGCATCCGGATCGGGCGCCTCGACGCCGAGGATCCGCACCCAGTCGGCGCGAAGCTGGGCCTCCAGCCCTTCCCCCTCGGCCGCATCCGGTTCGGACAGCTCCGGGGCCGCCGCCGCCGGCAGAAGTGCCAGCAGCGCCCGGCCATCCACCTTGCCGCCGGGCAACAGCGGCAGCGCCGGCACGGGCCAGAAGCGGGCCGGCACCATGTAGCGTGGCAGCCGGGCCGCCAGCCAGGCGCCGGGGTCGGCCGGCGCGCCCTGCTCCGTCACCAGGAAGGCCACGAGCTGCGTCGCGCCATCCTGTTCCCGCGGCTGCACCGAGACCTGGGCGCAGCCGGGCATGCCGCGCAACGTCGCCTCGATCTCCAGCAGGGAGACACGCTGGCCGTTCACCTTCAGCAGCCGGTCGCGCCGCCCCTGGACCACCATGCAGCCATCCGGCAGCAGCCGCACCACGTCGCCGGTGTGGTACAGCCGGCGCCCGCCGCCGCGCGGGTCGGGCGGGAATCGTTCCGGGTCCACCCGCCCCTCCACCCAGTCGCCCAGCGCATGCAGGCGGGAGCTGATGACCAGCTCCCCCGCCGCGCCTTCCGCCGCCGGGCGGCCGGCCTCGTCCAGCAGCAGGAATTCCGCCACCGGGTAGATGCGGCCGTTCGGCACCAGGGCGCCGGGGGGCAGCGCCTCGGTCCGGTCGGACCAGAAGAAGATCATGCTCTCCGTGCTGCCATACAGGTTCTGCACCTCGCAGCCCGGCGGCAGGTGGGTGCGGGCCAGCGCGATATCATCGCGCAGCAGCGGCTCCCCGGCGAAGCGGATGCAGGCCGCCTGGCGCAGCGCCGGCGCCGCCTCCGGCATCGCCGCCACGCTGCGAAACAGCGAAGGGGTGAAGCGCAGGTGATTCACCCCGAAGCGCGCGATGGCGCCGAACATGCCCGAGAGCCCGCCTTCCCGCATGTCGTGCAGGCACAGCGTGCCACCCCGGAACAGGAAGACCAGCGCGTGGTGCAGCACGCCGAAATTGGCGTGGGAGCCGGCGATCATCACCGTGTCGCCCGGCCCCACCCCCATGACCAAAGCGGAGCACTGCACCTTCGCCTGCACCGTTGCCTGGGCATAGACCACCAGCTTCGGCTGGCCGGAGGAGCCGGAGGTGGCGAAGAGGAAGGCCGGCGCCGCCGATTCCAGCCCGCCCGGCGGGAACGGGTCAGACGGCAGCGGGCCGGGCACCAGCGGGAACGACAGGCAGAGGCCCGGCAGGTCGCCCATCGCCTCCACAGCCGCCGCGTCGCCATCATGCAGGACCAGTGCCGCGCCCGCCGCCGCCAGCAGCGCGGCGTTGCGGGCGGGTGGGTTGGCCAGTTCCACCATCAGCATCGGCCGCCCCGCCGCCGCGCAGGCGAACCAGGCGGCAATGTAGCCCATGCCGGCCGGCAGCAGCAGCGCCACCGGCCCAGGCGGCGCGGCGGCCGCGCGGATCGCCGCCGCCAGCGCGCCGACCTGGCCGAGCAGTTCAGCGAAACTTACCCGCTCAGTCGCGGAGAGGATGGCCGGCCGGTCCGGATGGCGCGCGGCGATCCAGGCCAGGCTTTCGCACAGGGTCATCGCCAGCACTTCGGCCGGCGGCGCCGGCAGGGTGGAGCGGCGCCAATGCGTGTCCTCCGCCAGCGGATCGGCCGCCAGGACCGCCGCCGTCATGCCGCGGCGGAATCCGGCCAGGCGAGGCTCAGGGGCCAGCGCACCGGCACCGGCACGACACCCGCGCCGGCGAAGGTGGCGGTGGTGATGAGCATCGGCACCGGCTTGCCGCCCTGCAGGCGGAAACCCACCTGCCCGGTCTGCGCCCGGGTCGCGGCGCCGGGAAAGGGACGGAAGGACAGGAAATCCGCGCTCGCCACCTGCAGCAGGCGAATGCCCCCCGCCGCATCGACGATGCCGCGCAGCTCCTGCCACCAGGCGGACTCGGCCGGGGCGTAGCGGGCCAGGCGCAGCCGGGCCTCCGCCGCCGTGCAGGGACGGCCGAGGAAGCGTTCGATGTTGTGATGCGTGGCGGGGTCGATCTCCGCCGCCGGGGCGATCGGCACCTGGCGCATGCGGGCCGCGAAATCGCCGAGATGCGATTGCACCAGCAGGCGCACCTGCCCTGCCGCGCCCAGCGCCGCCGCCATGCCCTCCAGCGCCCGCGCATAGGCTTCCGTGCGGGCGGTCGGAATGTCGTTCACCCAGTCGGCGACACCGTTGTTCAGGACGATGTGGTAGACCATGCCCGGCGGGTAGACGGCGGCGAGCCGGCGCTTGAGCCGCGCGATCATGTGCAGGAACAGCAGTTCCGCGATCCCGGCCTCGAAGCCGAGGGGGCGGGAAAAATCGGGCCGCGTGGTGGCGTGGTAGCCGCCATTGTAGCTCATGAAGAAGGGGATGGGCGCGGCGCGCTGGACCTGTGCCTGCAGCCGCTGACGCAGGCCGGGCAGCAGATGCGCGACGCGGCCCCGGGATTGGTGGTTGAATTCGTGGCGCAGCAGGACGCCGAGGATCGCCTCGACCGGGTCCAGAGGTGGCGCCGGGTCCACCGGCGCCTCGGCGAATGCCGCGCGGGCCAGACCGGCGCAATCCGCCAGGTAGTCCGATATCCGGGCGCCCGCCTCGGCCGCTTCGCCGCCCGGAACCGTCCCGGCCTCCCCGTACAGCACCGGCTCGTGGACCGTGTCGGGGGCACCGGTGGCCAGGCCGGGTTCGGAGAACGTCCGGTCAGCAGTGGATAACGTAGCAGTCATGTCGTGAAAGTAACTGTCCCACGACGCCGACGTCAAATGCGGGCCGGCCAGCCCGTTTCAGGCCGCCAGCTTCTCGATGATCGCCGGCAGCCCCGGCACCTTGCCAGCAGGTCCCAGCGCCGCCAGCGTCGGCGCGCCCCGGAAGGCCAGCGCCGCGGCTTCCTGGATCTGCTCCACCGTCACGGCGGCGATGCGGGCCTTGGTTTCCTCGGTGGGGATGATGCGGCCATGCACCTGGAGCTGGCGGGCGAGCTGTTCGCAGCGGCTGCCGGTGGATTCCAGGCTCATCAGCAGGCTGGCGCGAAGCTGCGCCTTGGCGCGGTTCAGCTCGTCCTCCGTCACGTCCCGCTGCACGCGGCGCAGTTCCTCCAGCGTCACCGGCACCAGCTCTTCCGCCTGGTCCTCGCCGGTGCCGGCATAGATGCCGAACAGCCCGCCATCCTGGAATGGCGAGGCAAAGGAATAGATGGAATAGACCAGCCCGCGCTTCTCCCGGATTTCCTGGAAGAGGCGGGAGGACATGCCACCGCCGAGCAGGGTCGACAGAAGCTGCGTCGCCATGTGCAGCCGGTGGGTGGAGGCGACGGAGGGGAAGCCGAAGCAGAGATGCACCTGGTCCAGGTCCCGCTCCTCCCGGAACTCCCCGCCGGTGTAGCGGGCGGGTTCCGGCACGGCCGCGACGGCGTCGGGAAGCTCCGAAAAATGCCGCTGGGCGAGGTCCAGCAGGTCCTCATGCTCCAGCGCCCCGGCGGCGGCGACCACCATGCGGCTGGGGCCGTAGTGACGGCGCATATAGCCGGTCAGCGCCTCCCGGCTCATCGCCGCGACGGTTTCCTCGGTGCCGAGCACCGGGCGGCCCATCGCCTGGGACCCGTAGGCGGTGGCCTGGAAATGGTCGAAGACGATGTCGTCCGGCGTGTCGTTGGCCTGGCCGATCTCCTGCAGGATCACGCCGCGCTCACGCTCCAGCTCCTCCGGCACGAAGGTGCTGTGGGACAGGATGTCGCCCAGGATGTCGGCGGCGAGGCCGACATCCTCCTTCAGGATCTTGGCGTAGAAGGCGGTGTTCTCGCGGGAGGTATAGGCGTTCAGGTGGCCGCCGACATTCTCGATCTCCCGCGCGATGGCGGCGGCGTCGCGGCGTTCGGTGCCCTTGAAGGCCATGTGTTCCAGGAAGTGGGAGACGCCGTTCTCCGGCGCCGCCTCATGCCGCGTGCCGGCATCGACATAGGCGCCGATGGAGACGGTCTCGACCCGGGGCATCTTCTCGGACACCACGGTCAGGCCGCTCGGCAGCCGGGTCAGGCGAATGGCGTCGTTCATGGGCTTCCTTCGCCGCAGTCAGGCGACGTTGCGCAGGGTGTGGCGTCGCACGAAGGCCTCGATCTGGCCGAGATCGGCCGGCAGGCGGGTGAAACGCTCGGGACGGTCATATAGGTCGGCGAGGCGCGAAGGCAGAGGGGCCTCGATGCCGGTCGCCTGGCGCACCGCATCGGGGAATTTCGCGGGATGCGCGGTGGCCGCCACCACGATGGGGATGGCGGGGTCGGAAGGCGGGCTGGCCATGGCGGCGGCGGTGCCGATGGCGGTGTGCGGGTCGGCCAGGTAGCCCTGCCCGTGCAGCCGCCGGATTTCCGCCAGCGTGCCGGCATCGTCCAGGGCAAAGCCGCGAAACACCTGGGTGGCGCTGCGCCAGGCGGCATCGGGCACCGGCATGCGGCCCTCCGCCCGGAAACGCCGCATGGTGTCGGCCGTCGCCGCCGGGTCGCGCCCCAGCAGTTCGAACAGCAGGCGCTCGAAATTGGAGGACACCTGGATGTCCATGGAGGGGGAGAAGGAGGGTTCGACGCTCCGCATGGTCATGTCGTTGGAGGACAGAAAGCGGGTCAGGATGTCGTTGCGGTTGGAGGCGATCAGCAGTTGCGCGATCGGCAGCCCCATCCGCCGCGCGGCCCAGGCCGCCAGCACATTGCCGAAATTGCCGGTGGGCACTGCGAAGGCCACTTCCCGGTCCGGCGCACCGAGCGCCAGAGCGGAGGCGACGTAGTATGGGATCTGCAGCGCGATCCGCGCCCAGTTGATCGAATTCACCGCCGACAGGTGCATCTCCGCCCGGAAGGGCGCATCGGAAAACATCTCCTTCACCAGGTCCTGGCAATCGTCGAAGGAGCCCTGGATGGCGAGGTTGGCGATATTGGGCGACAGCACCGTGGTCATCTGCCGGCGCTGCACCACGCTGGTGCGGCCTTCCGGATGCAGGATCACCACATCCACGGCCGCACGGTCGCGCAGCGCCTCGATGGCGGCGGAGCCGGTATCGCCGGAGGTGGCGCCGACCACCGTCACCCTCTCCCCACGCCGGGTCAGCACATGGTCGAAGAGCGGGCCCAGGGCCTGCATCGCCATGTCCTTGAAGGCCAGCGTCGGGCCATGGAACAGCTCCAGCGCATGGACCCGCGTGTCGAGCTGCACCAGCGGCGCGATGGCGGGATGGCCGAAGCTGGCATAGGCCTGGCGCAGCATCGGCCGCAGCACCGCCTCATCCGGCTGGCCGCCGGTGAACAGCGACAGGATGCGGGCGGCGAGGTCCGGATAGGGCAGGCCGCGCAGCGCGCGCCATTCGGCGCTGGTCAGCACCGGCCAGCTTTCCGGCACGAACAGCCCGCCATCCTCGGCCAGGCCGGCCAGCAGGACGCCTTCGAAATCGCGCGACGGGGCATCGCCGCGGGTTGAGATATAGCGCATGCGCTCAGACTAGCCCGGCGGAACGCCGTCCGCGAGGGGGCGCCATGCGCCAGCCGCGAGAGGGCGCCACGCGCCTGCCGCTACGCGGCTTGCCGCTTGCGGCGCCCGGAGGGCAGCGCCATCTTGGGGGGCATCATGGCAAGCCGAGACACCTCCCCCCTCACCGAAGACGATCCCGGCGCGGATGGCTACCTGGCCGGCCAGTTGCTGGTCGCCATGCCGGGCATGTCCGACCCGCGCTTCGCCCGCAGCGTCATCTGCCTCTGCGCCCATTCGGCCGAGGGCGCGATGGGGCTGGTGCTGAACCAGCCGCTCGACAACCTCACCTTCGACCAGTTGCTGAGCCAGCTGGGGCTGGACCCGGTGCCGCCGGCGCGGCGCATCCGCCTGACGCAGGGCGGGCCGGTGGAAGGCAGCCGCGGCTTCGTGCTGCACACGGCGGATTGGGAGACGGAAGGCAGCCTGGAGGTGATGCCCGGCCTCGCACTCACCGCCAATGTCGAGATCCTGAAGGCAATCGCCGAGGGCGGCGGGCCGCGGGAGGGGCTGCTGGCGCTGGGCTATGCCGGCTGGGGACCAGGGCAGCTCGACAGCGAATTGCAGCAGAATGCCTGGCTGAGCGTGCCGGCGGATGAGGCCCTGCTGTTCGAGGGCGCGCCGGACCAGCTCTGGCGCCGCGCACTGGCCAAGCTGCGGGTGGACCCGAGCGCGCTGTCCGGCGCGGCGGGCCACGCCTGACGGCCCATAGCTGATGGGCACCGGCGGCGCCGCGCCGCTCAGCTCTTGACGTCCACCCCGGCATCGGCCGCCTTGTCGGGGGAGGGCAGCGGCGGGTTGCGATAGGCGTCGATCTCCCGCGGCGTCGGGATGCTCTGCCGCACCTCCCCGTCCGGCGTGCGGAATTCGGTCACCACCAGCTGCAGCGCGGGCTCGATGCGCAGTTGCTTCGCCGGCGCCAGGGGAGGTTTCGGGGGTTCGGCGGTGGGCGCGGCACGTGGCGTTTCGGGCACGGGACGCACGGCGCCGACGGGTGAGGTGGCACTCAGCATCTCGGGATTCCTCTCAGGAAATATATCAACGTCGCATCTAATGCGGCGAAGCTTGAGAAAGCATGAATCGCGCGAAGGCTTCCGTTGCGCGCCCGCGAAACCGCCCGCCGGGGGTTGCCGAGGCCGATCCGGGGGTCGATGGTGTGGTGCAGCAAGACGGCGCCCAGTGACCATCAGCACCCCCTCCGCCTCCACCGTCTACAACCACCTCCTCACCGCCGCGGTGGCCTCGGGGGGCGGGGCCATTGCCTGGCTCCTGCACATTCCGCTGCCCTGGATGCTGGGCGCCATGGCCGCGACCGGCGTGCTGGCCTGGCATGAGCGTGCGGCGGTCGCCGCCCCGGTGCGGCCGGTGGCGCTGCTGTTCCTCGGCCTCGGGCTCGGCCAGACCTTCACCACGCCGGTGCTGGCGGCGCTGGCCGCGGCCCTGCCCTGGCTGATCCTGGCGGCGCTGGTCAGCATCATCGTCGGCGCGCTGGTGGCGCGGATTTTCGCCCGCATGGCGGGGACGGATGCGCGGACCGGCTATTTTTCGGCGGTGCCCGGCGGGATCATTGTCATGGTCGTTCTGGCGCAGCGCGCCGGGGTTTCGGTGCCGTCGGTGACATTGGCGCAGACCATCCGCGTGATGGTCGTGGTGGTGATCTTCCCGCCGCTGATCACATGGCTGGCACCGCGTGGTGGCGCCGGGGCTTTCTTCGCGGAACGTCCACCGGTGGATATGGCCGGGCTGGCGCTGCTGATGGTGGCGGGCCTTGGTGTCGCGCTGTTGATCCGCCTTTTGAAGCTGGCCAATCCCTGGATGCTCGGCCCCTGCCTTCTGGTGATCCTGCTCTCGGCCTTCGAGATGCTGCCATCCGGCGTGCCGCTCTGGATGATCGATGTGGCGCAGATCGGCATGGGGGCCGGGCTGGGGGCGCGGATGAACCGGCGGTTCCTGCTGAGTTCCCGCCGCCTGGCGCTGGCCTCGGTGGGGTCCACCTTCCTTCTGTCGGCGCTGATGGCCCTGCTGGGAATTGGCCTCGGCCTGATCTCCGGCCTGCCGCCGGCCGCCGTGGTTCTGGGCATGGCGCCGGGCGGGATGCCGGAGATGACCATCACGGCCAAGGCGCTGGATCTCGCGGTGCCGCTGGTGCTGGGGTTCCACCTGGTGCGGACGGTGGCCTGCAACCTGCTGGTCGGCCCGGTCTGGAACGTCGCGGAACGGATCGGGCTGGGCGGTCCCCGCGAGAAAGAGTGAGTGATACCCTTCGCTCAACCCGCCTGGAAATTCAGGCGGCGCAGCAGCCAGAGCCGATAGGCCAGCGCCGCCTCCGGCCCCGGGCAGAGCGTACTGAGCAGGACGGTGGCCTCGCCCGGGCCTATGCGCCGGGTGCCGGCCTCCGGCGTGTCCGGCGCCTCCTCCGGCCAGGTCTGGGCCGCGCCGCGCCAAAGGGCGACGACATTGGCCGATGTCAGCGCCGGCAGCACCAGCAGCGCCCGGCAGCGCAAGGCGGCGCCGGCGCCGCGGGCGGCCTCCAGCAGCTCCGGCCGCGAGGGGTCGGCCAGCAATTCCCCCAGGGCCGGCACCTCCGGCAGCGCCACGTCGCGGGCATGGCCCGGGGCGTCGAAGGCGAAAAGCGGCACCAGCCCCAGCGCGGCGGCCCGCAGGGCCGCATCGCTGCCGCAAAGCACCACCGCATCCGCCGAACCTTCCCGCAGCGCCGCCTCGGCCAGTGCCGGGCGCGGGCCGCCCTCGGCGGCCAGGCCGAAGACCGGCGTGGCGGGGCGGCGCAGCAGGTCCAGCGCCAGCAGCGCCCCTGCCTCCGGCGCCGCCGGCCCCGGCAGCGCCAGGCGCAGCGGGGTATCGGGCGCCAGGCCGCGGCGGATGGCCAGCAAGGCGGGCTGCACATTGCCGCAGATCGCCGGCCAGTGGCGCGGTTCGAAGCGGGCGCGGGCATCGCCGACGAGCTGAGCCTGGGCGGCGAGCCCCGACAGCAGCAGCAGCATGGGCCCGTCGCGGGCGGTGGAGGTGGCGAAGCGGTTGGCGGCGGTGATGCCATCCGGCCCGCCGAGCACTGAAACCCGTAGCGCTGCGGCCTGCACCAGGCCGCGCGCCAGCGCCGCGGCCGCGCGGGCCGCGAGATGGGCGGCCGTGCCCTGCTCCGGCCCCGGTGCCAGCAGGGTGGCGGCCTCGGGCACGTTGATGGCGGCGATCGCCGCGCCGCCGGCACTCGGACATGCGAAGGCGGCGAGCGCCGCCGCGATCCCGCGGCCGACTGCCCGCCGGGTCGGGTCCCTGTCTCCCATCCCACCGGCCTTCATGCCTGCCACCTAGCGGCCCGAATGGGGCAGAAACGTGGCAAGCCTGCGGAACGCCCCCGGATCAACTGTCGTAGGTCATCAGCGACTCGAAGGGCACGTCGAGACGCGCACGGCCGTTCAGGAAGCTGAGTTCGATCAATGTTGCCGCGCAGGGCACCTCCGCACCCGCCTGGCGCAGCAGGGAGATGCCGGCGGCCAGGGTGCCGCCGGTGGCCAGAAGGTCGTCCAGCACCACCACCCGGTCGCCCTTCTTCACCGCATCGGCCTGCATCTCGATGCGATCGGTGCCGTATTCCAGCGCGTAGTTCAGGCCGATGGTCAGCCCCGGCAGCTTGCGCGGCTTGCGCAGCATGACGAAGCCCAGGCCGAGTTCCAGCGCCAGCGGCGCCGCCACCAGGAAGCCGCGGCTTTCGATGCCGGCCAGCATGTCCGGCTTGTAGGGGCGGATGATGTCGGCCAGCCGGGCCATGGCGCTGCGCCAGGCCGCGCCGTGCCGCAGCAGGGTGGATATATCCAGGAACATGATGCCGGGCTTGGGGAAGTCCGGGATGCCGCGGATATGGTCCTTCAGGTCGATGCTGGGATCGACGGCGAGGCGGGTGGAGGAGGTATCGGCCATGCTGCGGTTCGGGTGCTCCCTGCCGCGGCGCTGCGGCCGGTCGGGGCCGTGCTGCCGCGCGGCGGGCAAACTAGGCGGGGCAAGCGGGGCCGGCAACCTTCGCGTGGCAAGGCAGGGTTGGGTCGGGGGCTTGGCGCGGCGGGCAGGCTGGGCCACATCCCCGACATGTCCCGCATCACCATCGCCCTGCTGGGCGGACTTCTCGGCTTCGCCCTGTATGTGATGGCGGGGGTGGCGCTGGCCGACCATGTGCTGGGGCGGCACTGGCTGCTGCAATTCGCCTATTTCGTCGTCGTCGGCATGGCCTGGGCCTGGCCGGCCAAATGGCTGATGTTCTGGGCCGCGCGCGGCCGCGGCTGATCGGCCGGCGCCCCTTCCAGGGCGCCCGGCCTGATCCCGGCTTCGATCAGCCAGCCTTCGATCAGAAGGTGCGGCTGAGGGTGAAGATCACCCGGTTGTCGCAGACCTTGGAACCGCCGAAGCAATCCTGGCGCTGGTCGAGCGAGGTGAACACGCCGGACAGCGTGCCGGTCACGCCGCCGATGATCTCCCGCGACACGAAGAGGGAGACATTGGCGTAGTCCTCGGCACCGAAGGCGCCCTCGTTGCGGCCGGGCGTGGCGAAGTTGCGCTCGACCCACTGGTAGCCGTAGCGGCCGCCGATGGTGAAGCCGTAGTCGAGCGTGACGTCCACGCCGCCCTCGAGATAAACGCCGAGGCCGGATTCGCCGGTGAAGTCCGGGGAGACGGCGGCGAGGCCGACGAACTTCAGCGGTGCGATCTCATAGGAGGCGCGCAGGGCGAATTCGTAGAAGTTCAGCTCGTAGCCGCCGGTCGGCGCGTCATAGCCCGGATAGGCATAGTAGGTGGCGCCGAGGTCCAGCTTCACGCCCGCCAGTTCGAAACGGTAGCCGGCGTTCAGGTCCACTTCCTGCCGCGCATTGGTGCCGGCGAAGGCGACGTTGCTGACGAAGGCACCGACATAGAGGCCGGAGCTGTGCTCGACATCCAGGGTGAGCTGGGCGGCGGGGCGGTTCCGCGTCTGGCTCATGCCGCGGAAAGAATAGTCCGAGGCGATCGTCGGGGTCGTGGTGATGGTCAACCCCGCACCCTCGATGGTCTGCTGGGCATGGCCTGCACCGGATGCAAGCAAGATGCCCCCAAACAAGGCAGTCGAAGCCAGGGTCATGGAGCGAATCATGGGCAATCCTCGCGTCTCGCGTTCGGCTGCGTGTTTTGTAAGCAGTCACGCAACAAGTAGCAGGGCGCGCGGCGGACGGAAGCGATTTCCGCGAAGTTGCAGAAATTCGACAGCCCCTGTGGCAGTTTTGCATCGCACAAAGGCGGCACCGTCCCGAGGGCATGAAAAAACCCCGCCAGGACCAGGTCCTGGCGGGGTTTCCCTCGCCGCCGCGCGTTTGGTCGGAGTGAGAGGATTCGAACCTCCGGCCCCTGCGTCCCGAACACAGTGCTCTACCAGGCTGAGCTACACTCCGGCGGCTGGCGGCGAGGCCTGCGCTATAGCGAAGCGCCCGCCGGCCGGCAAGCGGGCGCCCGGCAGATGCTGCGCCGGCGGTGACGAATCCATCACCCCGGCCCTTCCCACCCTGGCAGACCGCGGCGAGACTGGCCCATGCGCCTGCACCTGCTGTTCAACCACGAGCCGATCTCCCTCGCCCCCAATACCCATGAGGGCGATTCCAGCTCCGCCACCGTCATCCTGAAGCTCGCCTGCCCCAGCCTGCTGCGGCTGGACCCTGCGATGCGACCGCAGCCGGACCTGGCCGAATCCTGGCGCGTCTCGGACGGCCATCGCATCTTCGACTTCACGCTGCGGCCGGGCCTGACCTTCCACAACGGCCGGGCGCTGGAGGCGGAGGCCGCCGCCGCCTGCTTCCACCGCATCTTCGACCCCCGGGTGCAAAGCCCGCTCCAGGGCGATTTCGCGGGGCTGGAGGCGGTGGAGGCGACCGGCCGGCTGACGCTGCGCTTCCGCTTCGCCGAACCCCACCTGGCCTTCCTGCCGGCGCTGGCCTGGCGCTGCTTCCTGGCCGATGATGTCGCCGTGCAACCGGTCGGCGCTGGGCCCTATGAGGTGCTGGAATGGCGCCGCGGCAGCCATCTGCGCCTGCGCAAATTCCCCGGCCACTACGCCGCCCACCGCTTCGCGGCGGAGGAGCTGGTGATCCGCTTCGCGCCCCGCGCCGCCGACCGCATCGCCGCCATCGAGGCCGGCGCCGCCGACATCATCGAGACCCTGCCCGCCGGCGCCGCCGCCGATCTTGTCGCGCGCGGCCTGGTGCAGGCCCTGGTGGCGAATTCCCCGCGCAAGACCGTCATCGCCTTCCGCACCACCGAGCCGCCCTTCGACGACCCCCGCATGCGCCAGGCCGTGGCGCATGCGCTGGACCTGGAGGCGATCCGCGCCCGCCATCTGGGCGATCGTGGCCGGCTGGTGGTGGGGGTGCTGCCGGAGGACGATCCCTGGGCGGAGAAGCTGGAGCCGCTGCCCTTCGATCCGGACCGCGCCCGGGCGCTGGTGCGTGAAGCCGGCCATGGCGACGGGGTGCGCGTGCAGGTCTCCACCACCGCCATGCCGCCGGTGCCCGGCGTGGCGGCGCAGGTGGCGGCCGGGCTCGCGGCCATCGGCATCGAGCTCGACCTGCGGCATTATTGGGACCCGCCCTGGTGGCCGGCGGTCTATCTCCAGGGCGGCTGGCAGATGGCGATCCAGGGCGCATCCGCCCGGCCGCATCCGCATATCCTGTTCCAGCGCGACCTTTGCACCGGCGGCGCCTTCAATGCCGGCGGCTATTCCAACCCCCGCCTCGACACGCTGGTGGCCGAGGCCCGGCGCAGCGCCGATCCGGCGCGGCAGCGCGAGACCTATGCGGAGGCGCAGCGCCTGGTGCATGCCGAATTGCCGGTCCTGCCGCTCTATGCCGCCGATGTCCTGGCCGGTGCGCGCCCCGGCCTGCGCGGCTTCCGGCCGCATCCGCTCGGCTATGTGGAGCTGGAGGATGTGCGGCTGCGTGAGACGGGGGAGGACGCCGCCGCTTTTCCGTGAAGCCCGCGCAGACGGGCAACGAGATGCCTCAGGACGACATGACCCGATAGTATGAAATAGTGTTGATTACATGCTGATTTCGGCCTTAACTGCGGATTGCGCTGAGATCATGGGGTTTGGAACGGCCCTCTGGGCAGCATGGAGTTGCCCCGTTGCGTCATTCGCGAATGCGTCGCATTTTGCCTGGGCATGCCGGTGAACCGCACCCTGCGCCAGCCGTGACGGGATCCAGCCGGCATGGTTCGTGGTGTCGGGGACCCGTCTTGCCGCGCAGTGGATGGCAACGAAGCCGGGACATGAGCAGGGACGCTGAAGATGACCGAGCCTGGCCGGACGCCTCGGCCGCAGCGCCTGCCATGCCGCTGCGACCGCCGGTCCGCGCGCCGCGACCGGCCATGACGCCCCCGAACGCCCGACACGCCTCAACGAGACAGCGTCGTCACCAGCCATGATGGCGGCCATGTTGACAGTGCTGGTCGTGGCCCTGCTCGGCCTGATCGGGATGGCATGGGAGAGCTGGGCCGCCGCCCGTGATCGCGGCCGCATCGCCAAAGCCGGAGAGGTCGTGGCGCTGGGCGAGGCCCTGCTGCATGCCGACCTCCAGGGCCGCCGCCGCAGCATCGACCAGCCCGTGGTGGTGATGGATGGCGGGCTGACCAATGGCAGCCTGACCTGGCCCGGCGTGGTGCGCGAATTGGGGCCGGACTGGCTGGTGCTGACCTATGACCGCGGCGGCCATCTGTGGAGCAGCCTGGGACCGGGCAAGCCATCACGGGGGGTGGAGGCGCTGCTGGCCGAACAGCGGGCGCTGCTCGCCGCGATGCACCTGGCACCGCCCTGGCTGCTGGTGGCGCATTCCTGCTCCGGCCATACCGCCCGGCTGCATGCGGCACGCTACCCCGAGGATGTCGCCGCCCTGCTGCTGGTGGAGACCATCTCGGCGAGCCAGGCGGGGTCCATCGTACGCTCCAGCTTCGCGCGGTCGCTGTGGTGGAAGGTGCCGGCGGCGCGCCTGGGCCTCTGGCGGCTGTGGCGCTGGCGCAAGGGGCTGCCGCCCCGCCCGGCCCGGGTGACGCCGGAGAGCATGGTGGCGGCCTGGACGCGACTTTCGCAATCCGCGCGCGGCCTGCGGGCCACCCGCGCCGAACTGGCGCAGTTGGCCGCCGACACCGCTGCCATCGATGCCGCGCCGCCGCCGCGCCAGCCCTGCATCGTCCTCGCCTCCACCCATGGTGCCGTGGTGGTGCCGAAGGGGATGGCGGCGCCCGTGGCGCAGGCGGAAGCCCTGGCGGCGCAGCGGGCCCTGGCGGCCGGGCTGCCGCAGGCGGAGCTGCGCGTGACCGACCAGGCGGACCATGACATTCCCTGGCAGGCGCCGGGGCTGGTGGCGCAGGCCATCCGCGACCTGGCCGCGCGCCTGCCGCCCGCGCCAGTCCGGCGTTTCTGAACCAGCCACTCCGACCAGGTGCCCTGTTCGCGGCCCGCGCCGGCGGGGGCGCAATCGGCGCCGCACATGCTATATCCCCATCATGCTGCGCCGCACCGCCCTCCTGCTCGGGCTTCTGCTCACCACCCCGGCCTTGGCGGTGGAGAGTGAGGCCGTCCGTTCCCCCCGCGCCACCGCGACACTGGTGACGGATGTGGCGGCGGTGGCACCCGGCCAGGAATTCCAGGCCGGGTTGCGGCTGCGCCTCGCCCCGGGCTGGCACAGCTATTGGCGCAATGCCGGCGATGCCGGTGCCGCGCCGGAGATCACCTGGACCCTGCCGGAAGGCGCCAGTGCCGGCCCCTTCGCCTGGCCGGCGCCGGAGCGCATCCCCTACGGCCCCCTGGTCAATTTCGGCTACAAGAACGAGGTGCTGCTGCCGCTGCGGATCGCCGTGCCGGCCGGGCTGGCGCCGGGCGCGGCCTTCACCCTGTCGGCCGAGGCGACGTGGCTGGTCTGCGCCGATGTCTGCATCCCGGAGGAGGGCAGCTTCCGCCTGACCCTGCCGGTGGCGGAGACGCCCATCCCCTCCCCCCTCACCACCGAGCTGTTCGAGGCCGCCAGCGCGCGCCTGCCACGCGCCCTGCCCTGGACCGCCCAGGCCGGGGTGAGCGCCGCGGCCGAGGCGCCGGGCCGTGCCAGCCTGACCCTGGCCGCGACCGGGCTGACGGCGGAAATGGTGCGGGACGCCTTCTTTTTCCCCAACGCGCCGGGGCTGATCGACAACACCGCGCCGCAGCCCCTGGCGCTGCGGGATGGCACCCTGACCCTCGGCCTGGCGCTGCTGCCCGGCGTCGCCCCGGCAGCGCTGGAGGGGACGCTGCTGCTGCACGATGCGGGCGGCCAGAGCGCGGCTTTCGAGGTCGCCGCCACCGCCACTGGCCCCGCCTCCTCCATCGGGGGGATGGGGCTGTGGCAGGCGATGCTGCTGGCGCTGGCCGGCGGGCTGGTGCTGAACCTGATGCCCTGCGTCTTCCCGGTGCTGGCGATGAAGGCCATGGCGCTGGCGCGGCTGGGCGGCGCGGCGCGCGGCACCATCCGCCTGCATGCCGCCGCCTATACCGCCGGCGTGCTGGTGAGCTTCGCCGCCATTGGCGGGCTGCTGGTGGCGCTGCGCGCGGCGGGCCTGGCCGCCGGCTGGGGCTTCCAGTTCACCGAACCCGCCTTCGTCGCCGCCATGGCCTGGCTGATGCTGGCGGTTGGGCTCAACCTGTCGGGCGTCTTCGCCTTCGGCGGCACGGTGGGCGCCGGCCAGGCGGTGGCGGGGCGCGGCGGGCTGCCCGGGGCCTTCGCCACGGGCGGGCTGGCGGTGCTGCTGGCCACGCCCTGCACCGCGCCCTTCATGGCCGCCGCCCTCGGCGCCGCCATGGTGATGCCGCCGGCCGCGACCATGGCGGTGTTCCTGGCCCTCGGGCTGGGGCTGGCGCTGCCCTATGCGCTGCTCGGGCTGTTTCCGGGGCTGGCGCGCGCCCTGCCCCGGCCCGGCGCCTGGATGGAGCGGCTGCGCCAGGCGCTGGCCTTCCCGATCTATGCCACCGCCGCCTGGCTGGTCTGGGTGCTGGCGCTTCAGGTCGGGCCGGATGGGGTGTTGTTCGGCCTGGCCGGTGCCGTGGTGCTGGCGGCCGGCCTCTGGGGGCTCGGGCTGGCGCAGCGGGCCGGCGCGGGCCGGTGGCGGATCGCCGGGGTGACGGCGGCGGGGGTCGCGGTGCTGGTGGCGCTGGCGCTGCTGCCGCGCCTTTCCGCCTCGCCGGCCGTGGCCGCCGCGGCCGATACCAATGCGGAGCCATGGTCCGCGGCGCGGGTGGAGGCGCTGCGGGCGGCGGGACGGCCGGTTTTCGTCAATGCCACCGCCGCCTGGTGCATCACCTGCCAGGTGAATGACCGGGTGGCGCTGCGCGCCGCCGCCGTGCGGGACGCCTTCGCGGCGCGGGACGTGGCCTATCTCAAGGCCGACTGGACCCGCGGCGACCCGGCCATCGGCGCCCTGCTGCGCGAACAGGGGCGGGAGGGTGTGCCGCTGTATCTCTACTGGGCGCCGGGCGCCGCCGCGCCGATGGTGCTGCCGCAGATCCTGACCGAGGGGCTGGTGATCGGCGCGCTCAACGGCGGCTGACAGGCGGCTGCGTCAAGCCCTGCTTCATGAATACGGGCGCAATCTGCCGGGATGTGGCGCATCCTGGCTGTTCTTCTGCTCCTGCTGACCGCACCGCCCGCGTGGGCGGAAGCGCCGCCGCCCGCCTGCACGGCCGCGCGGGAGGGGACGGTGGCCTGCATCGCCGGCAAGCTTTGTACCTGCGGCTTCGTCCGCGGCGGCAGCATGACGGGCAGGCCGGATCGCTTCACCTGGGATTGCGGCATCCTGCGCCCGGCCTGCGGCAGCGGCCTGGTGCCGCCTTCCGCCACGCCGCAGCCGATGCCCATGCCGGACCTGCTGCTTCAGCCGGGCTGGGGCAACGAGCGCCGGTATCGCTGAGACCGGGCCTCGCCCTTCAGCGCCGACCGCGGGCCGGCGGCGACGGGGCGGTCTCGGGCGGCAGGTCTTCCTCCAGCACCGTCAGCATGACGGCGTAGGAGACCTCGCCTTCCTCATCATCGCGATGCACCGTGCCAATGACCTCGTCCTGCACCGCGACCTCGACCGACAGGCCTGGGCGGGCGGGGGCCAGAAGGGTGATGCGGTCCGTGGCCAGCAGGCGGCGCAGATAGGCTTGCACGCGGGCGATCTCGGCTGGCTTCATCCGTAGTACTCTCCGGTCGGATTAAGGGCGCCCCCTATGCACCCGGCGGCGGCGCAGGTCGAGGCTTGGGGCGCGCCTGCCGAGGTTTTCAGGGCGCGCCGCCGGTCATCCGGGCGAAGACCTGGCGGTCCTTGTTGTCCTGCATGAGCATGGTGAAGCCGGTGATGGTGTCCAGCCCAAGGCCGATGGGCAGGCCGGTATCGGGGTCCGGCTGGATGTCGCCATAGGCGGCGCCGGTCATCTTTTCCCACTTCCCGGCGGGCTTCTTCACCTCAACATGCACCACGGTGGCCTTCAGCACCAGGCGCACGATCGCCTCCTTCGGTGACCGGGGCTTGGTGAGGCTCGGATGGCCCGCGAGCATCTGCCAGCCGCTGGCCAGGGCCCAGCGCGTCAGTTCATCCTTGTCCACGCCGAAATCTCCTTCGCCGCCATGCACCTTGGCTATGGGCCGGCGGCAGGGCGGCTGGCAACCGCCAGGGTGCGCCGCCGCGCAAAATGCGCCGGACAACAGGTGGCGGGGTTGCGGCGAGCGGGACGTCTGGTAGATAGCCGGCCTTGCGCGGGACGGGTGGCCGAGTGGTCGATGGCGCACGCCTGGAAAGTGTGTAGACGTGAAAGCGTCTCGTGGGTTCGAATCCCACCCCGTCCGCCAGTTTCGCCCCGGTTCGCACCGCTACGCTGCTTTTCGCTCTGGCTCGCGCAGCCTCGCGGCGAAGCCGAGCAGGAACCTACGCAAAGCCATCCAACTGAGCGCCCCTCCTTCGCTCATGAGGGCCACAGTGGCTAGTTTCCTCATGACGAATACCCTAGGCAGCCCCAACCGGCAGTGATCGGGTTTGGGCTGTCTACCTTGGCCCTTGTGCGGCAAGCGTTGGGGGAGGCCATAGCATTTGCACAGATGCAGAGTTCTAATTTTGTTCTTGACTATTTTCCTATATTGATGCAGGATGCGTCTTCGAACACGGAGACCTCTCATGGGCGGGCTGTCATCTGTTGCAATTCCAGACCGCGCGGCAGCTACCCAAAGCTCCCCAGCGCTCGCCAGAAGACCGCTTCTCGGTACCGACCCACCCTCACGCAGCGCGTCGACACGTCGTGGCATCGGGAGCGAGGCCGGCATTGTAAATGTGCGGAGCTACGTCAGAACGGTAGACGGCAAACCCGTGACCGTCTCTGCCCACACGCGCGCTGATCCCCCGGGCGGGGACAACGAAGATCTGGATGTAGCCATCGCCGAAGGCGGCGAGGCGGACCGCTACATCGCCGTTGCCTACAGAAGAAGCGCTGCATGCGACGGGCAGCTTGTGCGCGATCAAAGGGTCTGCGATGCCTTGGCCACACCCGGTGTGAGGCGGTCTTGCTGGGCCAGCGCCATGGACGTTATGCGCAATGTGGTCGCGATGCCTACATCCCACCGCTCGTAATCGGGAGGTAGCTCAAGATGGTTGGCATTCCAGCGGACGATCTCACGGAAATCATCGCCTCCAGGGTCATGGAGGTAGATGGCAAGCCACAGTTCCACGTCAGGATTGGCCGCCCGAAGCTTGCGCCAGAGGGTAGATCCTGGTTCTGCGCCTATGAAATTGTCGGACCGCTGACAAACCGCAGGGGGCGATTTGGCGGTGAGGATGCCATGCAGGCGCTGGTGAACGCGATCTACTGCATTTCCGTTGACGTGGAGATTTGTGCAGAGAACGCGCAGGGCAGGTTGTCCTGGTTTGGGGACTTCAAGGATTTCGGGCTGCCCTCGCCACCGATACGCTCCGAAGGAGAGGTCAGCGGGCCGAAGTGATCCATCGCCGTCTGTCGGGTCGCCCCGGCATCCGACAGCGGGCCGATAGGTTTGCAGAGACCGTCGATTTCCGGCTCGTCTCGCACCGCCAGTTTCGCTCCGGTTCGCACCGCTAAGCGGCTTTTCGCTCCAACACGCTCCTCCCCACCGCCAATCTTGCCTTTGCTGGGAACCGATAGGACTTTCGTCCCGGCGCGTGACCATACTGGGTACATCGATTGGCAGCCGAAGCTACGCGTTCTCGAAAGGAAATGGCGTCCGGCGCCAGAAGCGCTGCAGGCGGTGATGGGTGATCGTCCGCTCCTCCATCTCGTGCAGAAAGGCGGCGATACCCACCCTGTCGCCGGTCTGAAGCGCATCCAGAAGCACTCCGCGTTGCTGATGCTCCTGAATGCCAAGAGGCGACGACGGTGTGCCTGCCCTTTTAATATACGCATTTAGCCTGTCAGCGGCCGTGGCGAAGTCGCCCCGCATCGCAGCCAGCCAGCCGTCGATGAGGTCGATCGGCCCACTGTCGAAGAGCGATCCACGAAGGGAGCTGACCCAGGACAGCACATCGGCGAATTCTCTTACCGAATTCAGAAACGGTGACACTTTGGCATTGAAATTGCGCACCAGATGCGCCTGATATTCCGCTGCAAACATGTCCTGGAAGATGCGCGGGGGACCTTCGTCCCCGCCTCGAACCCAACGTCCGGGTGGCGGTACGCCAATGACGCGTTCGACTTCGAAGCCCCGCCTGTCGCCAAGCGCTGAGGGTGGCGCGAAGCGCGATAGCGGAATCACTGACAGAGCCATGTCCGAGCTGCCGGCACAGGCTGCCCGGCCAATGTAAAGCCCAATAATGGCCGTCTCGATGGGCGGGTGGAACAACCAGCGGCCGCGTAGCACCAGATCAGGATGCTCGACCAGGATCGGGGCGAAGATTTCGCGAAGTTGCTTTAGCGTTGCCATGATCAGGGCGTCCGCCGCAGTTCGATGACGAGAACGCGCGGATTAGGGATGTTCCCGCTCCGTTGGCCGAATGCATGCGCTGTTGCGTAGATGCGCGCCGCCTGCGTCGCGCTCAACCCCGTCGTCTCAGTCTTGATGTCATAGGCGCAAATTGTGTCTGTTCCCTCGACGCGGTGATAGATATCGAGGCGCGTTGCTCCTGCTGTACCGTAGGGACGAACTAGATTTTCGACCAAGGACAACTCCGACCTGACCACGCTTGAGGTCGTACCATATTGCCGTCGCAAGCCGTGGTGCATCGCCGTATGGACATCCATTCCCATCGCTGCGGCGAGCGTCCTTCGCGTGGCAGCCCCGCGGCGATCTCGCTCAGCCTTTCCTCGAATTCCACGGTCTTCGGGCAGAAATCGGTAAGCGTCCTCTGCTGACTGCCTTGTGGCGGTATCGCGGATCGGCTGATCTCCTGTGATGCTGGGCGACGCGGATGTCCGTTGGCGCCCTTACGCCTAGGGGTAAGGTCGGTGCCGGACGGTCGTGTGAGCGAGGTGATCAGCGTGGTGGCGCGTCGTCGGCGGTGGCCGGTCGAGCAGAAGCTTGCGTTGGTTGAGGAGCTGTCGCGGCCTGGGGCATCGGTCGCGGCTGTGGCGGACCGGCACGGGATGAGCCGCAGCCTGCTGTTTGATTGGCGGCGCCAGGTGCGAGAAGGAACGATGCCTGGGGTGGTGCGCGCTGATGGAGCCCCGACGTTGGTCCCAGTGCGTGTGGTCGAGGCTGCGGCCTCCAGGCAGGCACCGTGCGCGCCATTGCCGTCGCGCGGGCCTGTCGTGCGACCAGGCAAGGCCGCGGCGATGGTCGAGGTGGTGCTGACGAACGGCCGGGTGCTGCGCGTCTCCGAGATGATCCGGCCTGAGGTGCTAGGGCGTCTGGCGGCGGCGCTCGACGCCTGATGCTATCGCTGCATGCCGGGATGCGCGTGCACCTCGCGCTCGGTGCGACAGACATGCGCAAGGGTTTCGACGGGCTGGCCGCGCAGGTGCAGACGGTGCTGAAGGCCGACCCCTTCTCCGGCCACCTGTTCCTGTTCCGCGGCAGGCGCGGTGATCTCCTCAAGGCTTTGTGGTGGGACGGCCAAGGGCTGGTGCTGCTGGCCAAGCGGCTCGAGAAGGGCCGATTCATCTGGCCGACGATCGCGCGCGAGGGTGCGGTGACGTTGACGACGGCGCAGATGGCGATGCTGCTGGAGGGGCTGGACTGGCGCACGCCGACGCCGAGCTGGAAGCCCGAGATCGCGGTATAGAAATGCGGCGTTCCAGCAGTTTCACCTTGCCCCGACGCGGCTGCGTTTGGGACGATTCCGGCGTGACGCCGCACCCGAACAGCGCGCCGCCTGAGGATCCCGCCGCCCTGGCGGCGATGATCGCGGCGCTGCGCGGTGAGCTGGCCGAGGAGCGCGCGGCCCGTCGCATCGCGGAGCTTGGCCTGCAGGCCAAGACGCTCGAGGCGGAGCGGCTGCGGGTGCAGATTGCGCGTCTCCGGCATGAGCGGTTCGGGCGATCGTCGGAGCGCCTGGCCGCTGAGGTCGCGCAGCTGGAGCTGCGGCTCGACGAGGTGCTCGCCGACATCGCCGTCGCGGGTGGTGCCGGTGACGAGGAGGACGGCGCCGCCAGCAGCCCGGCATCGGAGGAGAAGGCGCAGCGCCGCGGCCGCCGCCCGCTGCCGGAGAATCTGCCGCGACGGGATGTCGAGCATCTACCTGTCGGAGGCTGCGCCTGCCGGTCCTGCGGCGGGGTGCTGCGCAAGGTGGGCGAGGATGTGACGGAAATTCTGGAATACCGCCCCGGCCGGTTCGAGGTGGTGCGCCATGTCCGGCCTGCGTTCTCCTGCCGGACCTGCGAGGCGATGACGCAGGCGCCGATGCCATCCCTGCCGATCGAGCGTGGCAGGCCCGGCCCGGGTCTGCTGGCCCATGTGCTGGTCTCGAAGTACTGCGACCACCTGCCCCTCTACCGCCAGGCGGAGATCTACGCCCGGGACGGGCTGGACCTGCCCAGGGGACTGTTGGCGGGCTGGGTTGGCAGGTCGGCCGCACTGGCCGAGCCGATGGCGTCGTTCATCTGTCGCCATGCGCTGTCCGGCCCGCGCATCCATGCCGACGATACCCCAATGCCGATGCTGGCACCGGGCCGCGGCAAGACGCAGACGGCAATGGTCTGGGCCTATCTCCGCGACGATCGGCCGTTCGGCGGGCGCGACCCGCCCGCTGTGTTCTACGAGTTCACGCCGGACCGGAAGGGCGAGCATCCGCAGCGGCGCCTGCGCGACTTCCAGGGCATCCTGCAAGCCGATGCCTACTCCGGGTTCAACGCGCTCTACGAAAGCGGCCGCGTGGTCGAGGCGGCGTGCTGGACGCATGCGCGGCGCTACTTCCACGATGAGATGCTGGCCAACGGCAGCCTGCTCGCGCGCGAGGCGATCGAGCGGATGGGGCCGCTGTTCGCCATCGAGGCCGACATCCATGGACAGCCGCCGGAGGCCCGCCTCGCCGCCCGCCAGGCCCGCTCGGCGCCGGTGATGGCGGACCTGCATGCCTGGCTGGAGGCGACGCTGCGGCGGATCTCCGGCAAGTCGGACCTGGCCAAGGCCATCCGCTACGCGCTGGCGCAATGGGACGCGCTGACGACGGTGTTGCGCGACGGCCGCGCCTGCCTGCACAACAACGCCGCCGAGCGCCGGATGCGCCCGCTCGCCCTGGGCCGGAAAAACTACCTGTTCGCCGGGTCGCTCGAGGGCGGCAGGCGGGCCGCGATCATCTACACCCTGGTTGGCACCGCCGAGCTCAACGGCTGGGATCCGCAGGCCTACCTGCGCGTGCTCCTCGACCGCATCGCCGACCACCCGATCAACCGCATCGGCGAACTCGCACCCTGGAACCTCCGGCCCGACGCCACCTGAGCCGCGTCAAGCCGCCACGGCCGCAGCCGTCAGCGGACGCTTACCCGGTTCGCACCGCTACCCAGCTTCTCGCTCCCTTACCCTCATCCTCGCCGCTACCTTCGATCCTTGCTCGGAATAGATCGGGCTGTTTCCTAGCATGCCCCCATACGGAGCATAGCGATTAGCAGCCAAAGCTACGCTCTCTCGAAAGGGAATGGCGTGCGGCGCCAGAAGCGCTGGAGGCGGTTTTGCGAGATCGTGCGCTCCTCCATCGCGTGCAGAAAGGCGGCGATATGCGCTCTGTCGCCGGTGCGCAGGACGTCTCGGATCGCTCTCTCTTCACGCCCGCTGTCTGCGCCGAATGCTGACCAGGATGGCGTCATCCAGTCTATGTGGGCTTGAAGCCTGTTGGCGGCGGTCACGAAGTCCCCTTGCATCGTTGCAAGCCAAGCACTGAATTTATCGATGTCCCCTCGACCGTCGGGCGGCTGACAGAAACGGCGAACCCAGGCAGCGACATCGTCGAAGTTGCGGAACGCATCGAAAAACGCCGGTACCTTTGCGTTGAAATTGCGCAAGAGTTCCGTTTGGTACTCTGGCGCGAACATGTCCTGAAAGATGCGTGGGGGACCTTCCTCCTCGCTCCGCACCCACCGGTTGGGAGCAGGCACGCCAATGACACGCTCCACTTCAAACGGTTCGTCAAATCCAAGCGTCAAGGGATGATCGAAGCGTGATAGCGGGATGACCGACAGTGCCATTACAGAGTCGCTGGCTGACGAAGTTCGGCCGATATACAAACCCACAATCGCACTCTCGATCGGCGGGCGGAACAGCCAGCGGCCACGCAAAACCAGGTCGGGATGCTCGACCAGGATCGGGGCGAAGATTTCGCGAAGTTGCTTCAGCGTTGCCATGATCAGGGCGTCCGGCGGAGTTCGATGACCAGGACACGCGGATTGCTGATGTTGTTGCTGCGACCGAAAGCATGGGCGCCAGCATAGATCCGCGCGGCCTGGCTTGCGCTTAAGCCCGCCGTGCCCGTTTTGATGTCATAGGCGCAGATCGTGTCGGTTCTCTCTACGCGGTGATAGATATCGAGACGCGTCGACCCTGCCGTTCCATAGCGTTGTCCCACGCCACCGACCACGGACAACTCCGGCCTGACCACGCTCGAAGTCGTGCCATATTGCCGCCGCAAGCTGTGATGCATCGCTGTGTGGACATCAGTGCCCCATTGCTGAGGCGAACGTCCTTCGCGAGGCAGCCCCGCGGCGATCTCGCTCAGCCTTTCCTCGAACTCCGCGGTCTTCGGACAGAAGTCGCGCACACGCTGCTCTGAAAGCTGGCCGACAGTGACCCGCACGCCGGCCTCGGTTCCCTCGAAGCCGCGATAGAAATACAGGAAGGGCGTATCCGCCTCGGCGCTGCCAGGTGGCGCTGTCAGCGGCCGATTGGGCAAGTAGTTGTAGAGCCCTGTGGCAGCGCCGAGCAACGCCGGGAAGGCATAGGCAGCCGCTGGGGCGGCGACGGGCACGAACGCGCCGTCGCCAGCCCGCAAACCCTGCACGAGGATACCGCCATCCGGCATAGCCATGGTGCAAATCTGGCCGTCATCTGAGAGGGTCTCGCAACGACCGATGAGGCGTCCCGAGCGGTCGCGCACAGTGGTGCGGCGCGCGACGCCGCGACCCGGCTCGTTCTCGACCGAAACGGCGCCCTGGGCTGCATCGCCACTTGGATCGCCCAGGCCACCTTGCCTGCCCGAGTGGCGGAAATGGCCGCTGACTTCCTCGGTTTCGCCGTCCCGCGTGCGCGTATAGGGGTTGACCCAAACGAGGCTGTCCAAGTTGGCCGAGCCTTCTTGAAGCTGTCGAAAGGCGCCTTCAACCCATTTGGTGTAGTCTCCACGCTCCGGATGGCCCGACTGCCAGTATCGCGGATCGCGCATCGCCTGGCGCAGATCGGAGGCGCTCACGGGGATCGGGTCGGGCATGGCCACCTCCTGTGATGTGACCATATTCCCAACCGCGCTCCGAGGTCAAGAACAAACCGCGAATACACTGGTTTGCCTCGGCGGCTGGCACCGGCCGCTCGCCCAGCGACCGTTGATATCGGGCTCGTCCCGCCCCGCCATTTTCCGCCGATTGTCCTCTGTGGCGCGATGTTGTGCGCGACGGCTACACAAACGCCGCCGGCATCGAGACCCTATTCCAGTCGTTTGTATTCTTCGTTGAGAATGGCGGCTTTGAAACTTACCGGTCACTCCCGACTGTGCGAAGGTCTGTCCGCCTCTC
This sequence comes from Falsiroseomonas oleicola, assembly GCF_019029495.1. GTDB lineage: Bacteria > Pseudomonadota > Alphaproteobacteria > Acetobacterales > Acetobacteraceae > Falsiroseomonas > Falsiroseomonas oleicola. The sequence continues at coordinate 65,508 of NZ_JAERQM010000002.1, read as the reverse complement.
ATTCGACGGAAAAAAGACATGGAAGCAAACCGACTGCACCGTGGACGCTTGATCGATCATATCCAGCTTGTCGTGCGCGACCTCGCCGCGAGCGAAATTTTCTACAAGGCAGTCATGTCTGTGCTGGATATACCAGTTCTCAGCACGGACAACGGCTACTTCTTGGCCGATGAACTCATTATATCCTCGGGAGACAGCTCCACAGCAGCGGGCGAATTGACGGGGCGACATCACCTGGCTTTCCAGGCGAAAAATCGCGCAACTGTCGATGCCTTCTATAGCGCGGCGTTGGCCCACGGAGGGCGCGACAACGGCGCACCCGGAGTGCGAGCCTATCATCCGGGATACTACGCCGCTTTCGTCCTTGATCCCGATGGGAATAACATTGAGGCCGTATATCAAGGCGAGGCGAGGCGAAGCGCGCCGTCAGTCACGATCGAGTTCTAGCGGCGCTGCCCGAATCCGGGCTCGAGCATTGGCGTAGGCGGATGAGGTATTGAACTGGATCATACGACCCTTGGTCCATTTCCCGTACCAGGCGCTGCCATAAAGTTCCTCATCTGATCGGACCGTGATCGTCGCGATCAATCCTGCTTTCGCATCCTCCAGACGGGCGAGCAGTTCGTGCCATGGCATTGCGTTGTAATCTGCGTAGAATTTCTGAGCCAGCACGCCGAGCTGGTTCCATTTGAAGCCGGCCTCGGGATAATCAACCGGTTCATCCCGGTCGTCGCGATCCAGCCATTTCAGAACCAACTCGTTCCATCCGATCAGATATGCCACCAGATCGGCCGGGCTCATGGTGGTTCCGTCGGCATGGCCCTTCATCGTGGCCTCACCTGCGCGGTCGGGCCGAACCTTCGCTAAGTCCGCCATCAACTTTTCGAATGTCGTCGTAATCGCAGCCAGCAATTCCACCTTGGACGTTGGAACAGCCATGTGTTTCCCTTTTTTGCAAGCATCGCCCTGGAAAGATCCGGCCATTGTCGCTTATCGCCAAGAATCCCACCGTTGCTCGGAATGACGCCAAGACGCGGCGTCAGGGGGCTATAGCGTAGACATAGTGCTCATCATCGTCGGGCGCGGCCCGCCAGACCCTATTCCTAACAACCTCTCGCCGCCCAGGTGGGACATATTGTAGTACTGGCCGCTGCTGAACCCGAACCGCATCGGCGGGACCTTCAGCCTGTCGCCGGCGTAGCGTCACCCCGCAGCAATTTTGCTCACGGCTGCAGCGCTCCCGTCCACCATGTCGACGCCAAGGAAAGATCGGTCTGGCTCAGAAAAGCCATCTTTGCCGCATCCTGGCGCGCGCCCACCACGACGACCTGCGCATAAGCCCTGTTCTTCAGCTCCGACTTCGCTTCCCGCAGCAATGCGGCACCGACATCCAGCCAGCGGCTCTTTGACGCAACGCAGAAGTCGTCGATCAGGGCGGTTGCGCCGCCGGGGTCGTAGACAGGCGGCGTTGGAAATTCACGCGCGATGACAAAGCCGACGACCACCTCATCCTCCACGGCCACCAGGGACACATTTCGCGAGTCCGAGAACAACTGCTCGAACCAGGGCAAGGTCGAGGCTACCGAACCGGGCGCCTTCTTCCAGAATACGGGCTCATAGGCCTGGTATTCCAAACGTCGCGCTTCAACGAGTTCCACGCAGCGTGGCGCATCCATTGGGGTCGCTCTTTTGATTCGCATGGCCGATCATCTCTCTCTGGCGAAAGCACGCGGAGGCATACCATGCCCCCAACGACGGCGACGTCCGCGCTGCCGGTCGGAGGGATGGCGCTGGCAGGCTGGCAGGAGATCACCGTCGACATCTGGCGCAGGTGCTGAGATTTTGCGCTGGAAAAATATCGTATCAAACGACATATTCGTCATATGCGAAGTGATACCAGCACGACCTTGGCGCGCCGGCTCTCCGACCACCACGCGGCGATCTATCGCCACTGCCACGCCCCCTATACGACCCCGCTCAGTCATCAGGCCGTGCGCGCGCTGCAATATGCGGCAGAGGGTGGCGCGACCATCCGATCCCTCGGCCAGGCCATCGGCTGCGCCACCAACACCGCCTCCGAAATCACCCGCCGGCTGGCGGACAAGGGTCTCATCACCAAGACGCGGCGATCCTCGGATGAGCGCGTTGTGGAGGTGTCGGTGACTTCACAGGGCATGGTGGTGCTCAGGGAGCATACAGGCCTCGACGAGGCGCGCCTGGCCGCCTGTCTTGCCCGGCTGACGCAGGCCGAGCGCGACCGGATCGCGGAGGGGATGGCGCTGCTGCTGCGCTGCGTGACGGGGGGCGAGCCGCCATGTTGATGCTCTTCAAGATCGCCGCCTCCGCCGCGGTGATCGGCGGCATCAACCTGCTGGCGCGGCACAATCCGCAGCTCGGCGGCTGGATCGCGGCCCTGCCGCTGATCTCCATCCTGTCGATGATCTGGCTCGGCGTGGATGGCGCGCCACCGGCGGAAATCCGCGCCTTCACCGTCACCGTGCTCTGGGGGCTGGTGCCGACGGCGACCGTGCTCGGCATCATCGCCGTCGCCATGGGCCAGGGGCTGTCGCTGCCCCTGGCGCTGGGCTGCGGCGCCGTCGCCTGGGGCTTCTACACCCTGGCCGCCCGGCATTACGGCCTATTGGGGTGAGTGGCCGACCTCGATCAGGAAGGCCTCGACCAAAGCGTTGAAGGCGGCGGGGGTCTCGAAATAGGCGGAATGGGCGGCATCGGGGATGCGCGCCACGCGGGCGCCGGGAATCTCGGGCGCCATCGCCTCCAGCGCGAAGGGCGGGATCACCTGGTCCTGGCCGTTCGGCATGAACAGCACCGGGCAATTGCCGCCAGCGAGGTCGGCGGGCGGGCGGCGGCGCATCTCCGTCATCCGCGCGCGCAGCGCCTCCTTGTCCAGCCCGGCGCTCAGCCGGTCGAGCGCGGCGTAGAGGTGGTGGTGCGCAGGCTGGCGCTCCGCCATGGCCGGGCCGCCGGCCGGGTGGATATGGGCGGCCTGCATGGCGGCGCGGGCCGCGGCCGAGTCCCGGTTCCAACCCTCCAGCCGGCCCCGCGCGGGCTCCCGCATCTGGCGGGGGTCGAGCGAGCCGGTGGTCGCGGCCAGCACCAGGGCGCGCAGCCGCCCCGGCCGGGCCAGCGCATATTCCACACCCGTCCAGCCGCCCATGGACTGGCAGACCAAAGCGATGTCGCCGAGCTCCAGATGGTCGACCAGCGCCGCCAGGTCCCCCGCATAGTCGCGCGGATCCGGCCCGCCGGCCGGCGCGGTGGAGGGGAAGAAGCCGCGATGGGAGAAGCTGACGCAGGTGTAGCGCGGCGCGAAATACGCCACCTGCTGGAACCAGGACAGGTAGCAGCCGCCCAGCCCATGGGCGAAGACGATGGGCGGGCCGCTGCCCGTCACCTCATAAGCGATGCGGCAATCCGGGCGGTCGAGCGTGCCGAGCCGGCGCGGGGGGGCGGTGAAGGACATGGCGGGCCTCTCTCTCGGTTGCGCCCAGCCTCGCAGCCCGCGTCACCGCTGCAAAGGGTCAGGGCCAGCCGAATCCCGCATCGGCGCCGCCGGCGGCCGCCTGGTGCAGCTGGTTGACGCCGAAGCTCTTGTTCAGCCGGGCATAGCAATCCGCCGGGCTGACATAGGTGGCGTGGTTGCCGAAGATCGCCTTCATGCCGATCAGGAAGGGGTCGAGATAGGCCACCTTGTTCGACCCGCTGATGCCGACGATCAGCACGATATGCCCGCCGACGATCCGCGCCGGCCCATAGGTGCCGGAGGCGAGGATCGGCCCGCCGGCCCGCAGCGCCGCCTGCCAGCCGCCGATCTGGGCGGAGATGTCGTTGCTGGTGACCTGGCGCAGCCCGTAGTCGTTGATGTTGTCGATGCTGTAGCCGCGGTTGCGCGCCTTGGCCGTCTGCACCTGGGCGGTATGGGCGGTGCGATTGGCCCCGGTGCCGGGATCGACGCCGTAGATGCAGCCATGACGCCACTGCATCAGCATCTCCAGCGCCGTCATCCAGCAATGCAGGCTGATGCCCTGCCAGCGATAGGCGACGTTGTAGCCCATGCGAATGGCCATATGCGTTTCCTTCCCCCGGTTCCTGCCCGGCGGCGAAGCTTGTCGCATGTGCAGGGGCGTCGGCCATCCCTTCCGGCCTTGCAATTTTTCCACATTGTTTCGTCGCATTTTTGGCGCGGGCCGCCAGCGCGAGGGCGTTCAGGGGCGTTCGAAAAGCTGTTCCCGCACCGCCACGCCCCAGCTTTCCGCCACGACCTCCTCGACCAGTCGGAAGCCGTGCCCCTCATACAGCCGCCGCGCCGCATCCAGCCCGGCGAAGCTGGTCAGCCAGAGCCTTTCGAAGCCGCGCGCCCCGGCGAAATCCAGCGCGGAGCCCAGCAGCCGGCGTCCCACGCCGCCCCGGGCGCCTTCCGCCACGATGAACCAGCGAATGCGGGCCGCCGGGCGGTCACGACCATCCAGCGCGATGCCGCCAATCACCTCGCCGGCCTCGGACAGCGCCAGGAACAGCCGCGCATCGGGATGCGGCAGCGCCGTGGCGAAGGCCCCCAGCTCCGCCGCCACCTTGGCCTCGAAGGGCAGCCCAAAGCCCCAGTGGCGGCCGTACCAGTCGGCGTGCAGGGCGATGATCCGGGCGAGGCCGCCCGGGACCGGGGTCTCCGTGATGACCACAGCCGTCAGAAGCGCCGCAGCAGCCGGTCGATATAGTCCAGCTCCTCCTGCGGCCGGGTGCGTTCGGCGCCGCGCTTGCGCAGTTCCTCCTGGATCCGGCGGGTGCGCAGCAGTTCGGCCTCATCCGGCACGCGGGTGTCGCTGCCATTGTCCTGGGCGCCGGGGGCTTCGCGGGTGCGGCGGCCGAGCGGGTCGCGGCCGGGACCCTGGTTCTGGGCCTGGTCGCTGCCCTCCCCCTGGCCCTGGCCCTCGCCCATCATCTGGCCCTGCCCCTCGCCCTCGCCGTCCTCCTCGCCCTCGCCGGGCTCGCCCTGGCCGAACTGGCGCTGCATCTGCTGCGCCATCTGGCGGCTGCCCTCCTGCAATTCGCGGATCGCGGTCTGCTGCGCCTCGCGGGCATCGCGGCCCTCGGCCAGCGCCTCCTGCGCCTGCCGCATCGCCTGGTCGGCGCGGCCGAGGGGGGCGGGGATCTCGCCGGTCAGGTCGCCGAATTGCTGCATCACCTCGCCGAGCGCCCGGCGCAGGGCGCGCTGGGTGCGGGCTTCACGGGCTGCTTCCTCCCGCGCCGCGGCGTCGGCCTCGCGGCGCTGCTGCTGCTGCGGGTCCGTCTGCTGCGGCACCTGCTGCTGCGGGCGCGCCCAGGGCGCGCGGTTCAGCAATTGCTGGGCGCGGCGCTCCGCCTCCTGCCGCTGGCTCTCGGCCTCCGCCCGGCGATGGCCGCTGTCGAGCATCTGGGTCTCGCGGCGCACCATGTCCTGCACCACGCCCATCTGCTGCTGGCCGCGTTCGCGCTGCTGGCGCTGGCGCTCCCGCGCCTCGGCCTGGGCGGAGCGGCCTTCCTCCAGCGCGCGCAGCATCTCCTCCAGCTCCGCCAATTCGCGCTCGGCGTCCTGAGGGCGGTTCTCCCGGTTCGCCTCCCGCATCCGCTCCGTCCGGCGGTCCAGGTCGCGGCGGTTCATCAGGCGGTTCTGCGGATCGGTGGTCATCGATTCCGCATTTTCCTGCTGCAGGCGCTCGGCCAGCGCCTCCAGGTGCCGGCGGATGGCGTCGCGCAGCTCCTGGATGCGGCGATCGGCCTCGGCGCGCTGTTCCTGGTTCTGCTCCGGCGACTGCTCCGCATTCTGCTCCTGCTGGCGAAGCTGTTCCTCCAGCGCCTCCCGCAAGGCGGCGCGGGCCTGTTCCAGGGCGCGGGCGGTGCGATCGGCGCGGCCTTCCTCCAGCGCCAAGGCGGTTTCCCACATCGTCTCCTGCGACTCGCCCACCGCCTCCGGCCGCAGGTCCAGCTCCAGCCGGTGGCGCGCACTGCGCAAGGCGAGGAAGGTGGTGGTGTCGTGCTCGAAGGCCTCCGGCGCCTCGGCCAGCCCGTCCAGCTCCACCATCGCCGCCATGCGCGCGGTGGGGTCGAGCGACAGGGCCTTGCGGATGGCGATCAGCGCCTGGGCCACCGGATGGCTGAAGGCGCGTTCCGGCAGGGTGACGGTGGCGGCGTCGGAGCGACCCTCCTGCCCCGCCCCGTCCCGCGCCAGAAGCTGCACCTGCACCTCCAGCCCCGCCCAGGGATGGGCCGAGAGATCGGGGCCGGAGACGCCATTCGCCTCGCGCGGCTGCACGCTGGGCAGATTGATGTCGAGCAGATGGGCCGGCGCCTGCGGCCGCGCCGCCAGCCGGATTTCCGTGACGAGGCTGGCGAGGCCCCAGTCATCCTCCGCCTGCCAGGGCAGGCGCAGCGCCAGGCCGCGCGCGGCGCGGGCGGGCGCCTCGGTGAAGCGGGCGATGGGGGGCTGGTCGGCCTGCACCGTCAGGGTCCAGCCCGCCACCTCGAAGCCGCCCCGGCGGATGGCGAGGCGGGTGCCATGGTCAAGCTGGGCCTCCGCCGCCCAGGACCGGGCATCGAGCGCGCGGAAGGGCGTCGCCGCGCTGCCGATCTGGAGTTCCGGCGTGCCGCCGCTGCCGCCCGACAGCGCCACCTGCAACTGGCTGCCCTGCGGCACGGTCAGGCTGCCGCCGGCGGCATCGAGGAAGATCGGCGCGGCGCCGGTATAGGCCGGTGGCGTCACCCAGGCCTCCAGCCGCAGCGCCGGCACCGGGGTGGCCAGGCCGAGATGCGGCAGGAAGGCGCGGCGCAGCCGTTCCGGCGCCTCCGGCCCCGCGACCACCAGCGCGGCGCCCAGCGCCAGGCCCAGTCCGGCGCGCAGCGCGATCGGGTCGCGCCGCGCCAGCCCCGGATGCGGCAGGCCGACGCGCAAGGCGCGGATGGAGGCGCTTGCCCGGCGGCGATGCGCCGCCCAGACCGCCAGCGCCACCGGGTCATCCCCCGCCGGCCGGTCGGCCAAGGCGGCGAGCGGGCGGTGGGCGAGGCCGGAGGCGGATTCCAGCCGGCGGTCGGCCTCCTCCACCCGCGGCACCGCCAGCCCACGAAAGCCCTGGCGCGCGGCGAGGATCACACCGGCCAGGAAGGCCAGGGAGAGCAAGGCCTGCCCCCAGCCCGGCAGCATCAGCGGCAGGCCCAGCAGCGCCACCAGCAGGAACAGCCCGAAGACTCCGAGCGGCGGCCACAGGGCGGGCCAGAGCCGTTCCCAGCCCAGCGCCAGCCTCGCCAGGCGGCGGCGGCGCCTCAGGCCGCGAAGCGGGGAGGCAGCCGCCGGATCCGTCATGCGTCGAGCCACTCCGGCACATGCTGCCCGGCGAGCAGCGCTTCCTGCGTCTGGCGTTCCCGCACCAGGGCGAATCGGTCCCCATCGACCAGCACTTCGGCGGCCAGAGGTCGGCTGTTGTAGGTGCTGCTCATCGCCGCGCCGTAAGCCCCCGCATCCAGGATGGCGACCAGACTAGCCGGGGCGAGGCTGGGAATGCCACGACCTCGGGCAAATGTGTCCCCGCTTTCGCAGATCGGCCCGACGATATCGGCCGGCGCCAGGGGGGCGGCGAAATCCGCCGGCGCGACCGGAACAATGCCATGCCAGGCTTCATACATGGCGGGCCTGACCAGATCGTTCATCGCCGCGTCCAGCACGACGAATCGCCGCGCCTCGCCCAGCTTCTGCAGCACGACGGAGGTGACCAGCACGCCGGCCGGCCCGGCGATCCAGCGCCCCGGCTCCACCATCAGCTCCACGCCGAGATTGCCCAAGGTGGCGGAAATGGCGCCGGCCAGGGCGGCCGGGCTCGGCGCCGGCTCGTCGCGATAGGGGATGCCGAGGCCGCCGCCGCAATCGACGCGCTCCACGCTCAGCCCCTGGGCGCGCAGGGTGCGGACCAGGTCGGCCAGATGGCCATAGGCGGTGCGATAGGCGCCGACCCCGGCGGTGATCTGGCTGCCGATATGCACGGCGACGCCGATCGGCTGGATGCCAGGCAGGCTGGACATGCGGGCATAGAGCGCCGGGGCCTCCCCGATCGCGATGCCGAACTTGTTCTCCGACTTGCCGGTGGTGATCTTGGCGTGGGTCTTGGCGTCCACATCCGGATTCACCCGCAGGGCGACGCGGGCGACACGGCCCATGGCGGTCGCCACGGCGGAGATCATCTCCACCTCCTCCGCGCTTTCGGCATTGATCTGCTGGATGTCCTCGGCCAGGGCCAGGCGGATTTCGGCCAGGGTCTTGCCGACGCCGGAGAAGACGATGTGGGCGGCCGGGATGCCGGCGGCGCGGGCGGCGCGCAACTCGCCCTCACTCACCACATCGGCGCCGGCGCCCTGTTGGCCGAGCAGCCGCAGCACGGCGAGGTTGGGATTGGCCTTGACCGCGAAATGCACCTGCGCGCCCAGCCGCGCCTCCTTCAAGGCACCCTGCAGCGCGGCCAGGCGCCGGCGCAGCGCCCCGGCGGAATAGGCCCAGACCGGGGTGCCATGGGCCGCAGCGATGCGCGCCAGCGGCACCTCCTCCATCATCAGGCCCGCCAGCGGGTCCATGCGCAGATGCGGGCGGAGGGCGAGCAGCTCGGCGAAGCTGGGGTCGGGGTCCGGGTGAAGCAGGGGAGCGGGTGCGGCCATGCCCCTATTCTGGGGGTCCGGGCCGCACTCGCCAAGCTTTTGCTGGCGCTCAGTAGCCGACGGTAAAGCGCTGGCGCGAATGGGCCGGGCGCTCCACCTCATCCACCATCGCAATGGCGTAGTCCGCGAAGCTGATGCTGCTGCCTTCCGGCGTGCTCAGCAACTGGTCGCCGCCGAGGCGGAAGCTGCCGGTGCGCGGGCCGGGGATGAACATCAGGGAGGGGGAGAGGAAGCTCCAATCCAGCACCGTCTCGCCGCGCAGCAGGTCGAGGAAGGCGGCGCCGCCAGTGGCCTCCGGGCGATATTCCTCCGGGAAGCCGGGGGCATCGAGCAGCCGCAGGCCCGGCGCCACTTCCAGGCTGCCGGCACCCCCCACCACCAGGTAGCGTGGCACGCCGGAGCGGCGCACGGCCTCGATCAGCTTCGATGGGTCGCTGGTGGTGAACAGCACGGCGCTGATAACCGCATCATGCCCGGCCAGCAGGGCGGCCAGGCCCGCCACGTCGCCGGCATCGCCCTGGCGGGCGGTGACATGCGGCAGCGCCGGCACGCGGTCCGGGTTGCGGACGATGGCGGTGACGGCATGGCCGCGCGCCACGAGTTCCTTGAGGATTTCGGAGCCGGCCTGGCCGGTGGCACCGATGAGGGCGATCTTCATGGTCTGGTCTCCAGAGTGGTTTCTGTTGGAGACCAGATGCCAATTCTCCTACCAAGTGAAAAGAAGGCACTTTTCACTCACCTGGTTGCCTCGGGGAAACCGGCCATGCCCACGATCGAGATGCCCCTGACGGACATGATGACGATGACGCCCGATACCTATGCGGTGAATTGCCCGACCCGCGTGGTGCTGGATCGGATCGCCGACAAATGGGCCGTGCTGCTGCTGGGGCTGCTGGCGGAAGCGCCGATGCGCTTCAACGCGCTGCGTCGGCGGGTGCAGGGCCTGTCGCAGAAGATGCTGTCCCAGACCCTGAAGGGGCTGGAGCGGGACGGGCTGGTGCGCCGTACCGCCTTCCCCACCGTGCCGGTCACGGTGGAATACGCCATCACCCCGCTCGGCGCGACGCTGGCGGAGCGGCTGGACCTGCTGCGCGATTGGGCCGAACGCCACATCGCGGAGGTCCAGGCCGCCCAGACCCGCTACGATCAGGCCCTCAGCGGCTAGGGTAGCTCCGCGGATAGGTGATGTTCTCCGCCGGGCCGGGGGCGCGGATGCCGCCCGAGCGACCACAGGCGGCCAGCGTGCCGGCCACCAGCAGCAGGGCGATGAACAGCTTCATGCGAGCTTCTCCTGCCATTCGGCCGCCATCCGCGCGACGTTTTCGGGCGCCGTGCCGCCGAAGGAGGTGCGCGACCGGACGGAGGCGTCCACCGTCAGCACATTGAAGACGCCCTGGCTGATCCGCGGTTCCACCTGCTGCATCTGGGCGAGGCTCAGCCCGGCCAGGTCCACGCCCGCCGCCTCCGCCATCGCCACCAGCTTGCCGGTGACGTGGTGCGCGTCGCGGAAGGGGAATTTCAGCTCCCGCACCAGCCAGTCCGCCAGGTCCGTCGCGGTGGAGAAGCCAGCGCCGGCGGCGACCTTCAGCCGCTCCGGCTGCGGCTGCATGTCGCGCACCATGCCGCCGGTGGCCGCGAGGCACAGCGCGAGAGTCTCGGCGGCATCAAAAATGCCTTCCTTGTCCTCCTGCATGTCCTTGCCATAGGTCAGCGCCAGGCCCTTCAGCACGGTCAGCATGCCCACCAGCGCGCCGAACACACGGCCGGTCTTGCCGCGCACCAGCTCCGCCGCATCCGGGTTGCGTTTTTGGGGCATGATGGAGCTGCCGGTGGTGAAGGCGTCGGACAGCTTCACGAAGCCGAAGTACGGGTTGGTCCAGATCACCACCTCCTCCGCCAGGCGGGACAGGTGCGTCACGCACATGGCGCAGGCGAACAGGAACTCGGCGGCGAAGTCGCGGGAGGCCACGGCATCCAGGCTGTTGCGCATCGGCTGATCGAAGCCCAGCGCGGCGGCCGTCATGTGCCGGTCGATCGGGAAGCCGGTGCCGCAGAGCGCGGCGGAGCCCAGGGGGCTTTCGTTCAGCCGCTTGCGGCAATCGGCCAGCCGGCCGCGGTCGCGGGACAGCATCTCGACATAGGCCAGCAAATGGTGGCCGAAGGTGGTGGGCTGGGCGGGCTGCAGGTGGGTGAAGCCGGGCATGACCGTGCCGGCATGTTCCGCCGCGCGCGCCACCAGCGCCCGCATCACATCGGCAATCTGCCGGTCCAGCCCATCGATCGCATCCCGCGTCCAGAGCCGCACATCCAGCGCCACCTGGTCGTTGCGGCTGCGCGCGGTGTGCAGGCGCTTGCCGGCCTCCCCGATCCGCTCCGTCAGCCGAGCCTCGATGTTCATGTGGATGTCTTCCAGCGCATCGCTGAAGACAAATTTTTCGGATTCGATCTCCTCGGCGATATCCGCGAGGCCCTGGCGGATGGCAGCCTCGTCCTCCGCGCTGATGATCCCCACATGCTTCAGCATCGCCGCATGGGCGAGGCTGCCGGTGATATCCTGCCGCCACATCTTGCGGTCGAAGCCGATGCTGGCATTGATCTCCCGCATGATGGCGGAGGGGCCTTCGGCATAACGCCCGCCCCAGAGGTCATGGCTCGCACGCTGTTCGGTCACGGAGGAGGTCTTTCGTAGTGCAGAGGATATATGGCGGCCGCCGCGGGTTCCTGCAGCTTGCCGCGGGCGCGACCCTACTCGCCACGGCGGGGGGACGCCAAGCCACGGCCAACGGCCTGCAGCGCCTGACCGAGCATCCCGAGCCCCAACCCCTGCCCGAGGGCCTGTCCTTCACCGATGCGGAGGGCCGCCAGACCGGCTTCGATGCCTTCCGCGGCAAGGCCCTGGTGGTGAATTTCTGGGCCACCTGGTGCCCCCCCTGCGTGGCGGAGATGCCGGCGCTCGACCGGCTGCATGCACAACTGGCAACGGAGGGGGTGGAGGTGCTGGCCCTGTCCAACGACCGCGGCGGACGCGCCCAGGTGGAGCCCTTCTACCGGCGCACCAATCTGCGCCATATGGCCATCTGGCTCGACCCACGCGGCGCGACCGGCCGGGCGCTGGGCGTGCGGGTGCTGCCCACCACCCTCCTGATCGACCGGCGCGGGCTGGAAGTGGCACGGCTGATGGGGGAGGCCGAATGGGACCAGCCGCCCGTGGTCGCCGCTATCCGCCGGTTGACCCGCACGCCCGCGCCCACGACGACACGTAGCTAGGATAAAGCTGACATGACCGATTTCGCCACGCGGCTCGACAGACTGGCGGCGCTCGCCGTGCGCGTCGGGCTGAACCTCCAGCCGGGGCAGGAGCTGGTGATGACCAGCCCGGTGGAGGCACTGCCGCTGGTCCGCCGCATCGCCGTCCACGCCTACCAGGCCGGCGCCACGCTGGTGACGCCGCTGATCGGCGATGACGAGGTGGCGCTCGCCCGCTACCGCCACGCCGCGCCGGACGCCTTCGATGTCGCCCCCGGCTGGCTGTTCGAGGGTATGGCCCAGGCGTTTCGCGGCAATGCGGCGCGGCTGGCCGTGGTGGGCGAAAGCCCGACCCTGCTGGCCGGCCAGGACCCGGAGAAGGTGGCACGGTCGAACCGCGCGCGCTCCATCGCCTATCGCCCGGCGCTGGAGCTCATCACCAGCTTCGCCATCAACTGGAACCTCGTTCCCGCCTCCACCCCCGGCTGGGCGAAGGAGGTGTTTCCGGGCCTGCCGGAGGAGGAGGCCGTGGCGAAGCTGTGGGACGCCATCTTTGCCGCCTGCCGCGTCGATGTGGCCGATCCCGTGGCCGAATGGGCGGCGCATAATGCGCGGCTGCACGCGCGCACGAAGTATCTCAACGACAAGGACTTTCTTGAATTGCGCTATCGCGGGCCGGGCACCGACCTGACCCTCGGCCTGGCGGACGGCCATCTCTGGGCGGGCGGGGCGGAGCCGGCGAAGAACGGCATCACCTGCAACCCCAACATCCCGACCGAGGAGGTATTCACCACCCCGCACCGCCTGCGCGTCCACGGCACCGTCCGCTCCACCAAGCCGCTCGCCTATGCCGGCACGCTGATCGAGGACATCGTGGTGCGTTTTGCGGAAGGCCGGATCGTCGAGGCGCATGCCTCCAGGGGCGAGGAAGTGCTGAAAAAGGTACTGGAGACGGATGAGGGGGCGGCGCGGCTGGGGGAGGTGGCGCTGGTGCCGCATTCCTCGCCGATCAGCGCGAGCGGGCTGCTGTTCCGCAACACGCTGTTCGACGAGAACGCCGCCAGCCACATCGCCCTCGGCCAGGCCTATACGACCTGCCTGCGGGATTCGGTGGGCGTGCCGATGGACCGGCTGGCGGCACGCGGCGCCAATGCCTCGCTGATCCACATCGACTGGATGATCGGCAGCGGGGAGTTGGATGTGGACGGCGTGACGAAGGACGGGGCGGTGGAGCCGCTGATGCGGGCGGGGGAATTCGTGGCGGTGTGAGATCAGCGCGGGGTGGTGGCGGCGACGGCCCGTTCCACCGCCTCCGGCTCACGCTCCATCACTTCCAACAGCAGGCGCGCCGCAGGGTCCGGCGCGCGGCGACCCTGTTCCCAGTTGTTCAGCGTGGCGGCGGGGATGCCGAATTTTTCCTCAAAGGCGCGTGCGGTCTTTGCCAGGCGTTTGCGGATGGTGCGTATCCGCTCCGGCGGCATCGGGTTGCGATTGACCACATGCAGGGCACCGCGGCCCTGTTGCCAGTCCCGCACCTCCTGAAGCGCCTCGACCAGGCCGGCGCCAAAACCCTCACGATCATCCGCCATCCTCGATCTCCTTCAGCAAGGCGATGACTTGGCGACGCTCGTCCGGTGTCAGGTCATCCGCCTCGTTCTTGGCGTAGGCGCGCAGAAGGGCGACCAGCCCGCCCTCCAGCAACAGGGCGTAGATGCAACGCCCTCCACCCCGCTTGCCGCGCCCACCGAAGCCAAAGCGCAACTTACGCAGGCCTTTCAGGCCCGGTACCACGTCACCAGCCGTCGGCCGGGTGGCAATCGTGGCTTCCAGCGCTTCAAGCTCGACCTCCGTCATGGCCAGCCTCTTCACATCCTTCATGAAGCGGCGGGTGCGGAGGAATTGCACGCGGATCAGATATACGCCATTGGCGGGTCAGGGCAAGGAAAATACGCCACTGGCGCTATTTCTACGTCTCCGTGCCGCCATTCACCTGCAGCATCTGTCCATTGATGAACCCGCCATCCGCCGAGACCAGCAGCCGCACCATCGCCGCCACTTCCCGCGGCTGGCCCATGCGCCCCACCGGCACGCGAGACACCATCTTCTGGCGGTATTCCGACGGGTTGGTATCCTCGTCGTCGGAGGCGATCGGCCCCGGGGAGATGGCGTTGACGGTGATGCCCTTCGGCCCGAACTCCTTGCCCAGCGACTTGGTCAGGCCCCAGAGCCCGTGCTTGGAGACGGAAACCGGCGCGCGGCCGGCATAGCCGTGGATGGCATTCATCCCGGTGAAGTTGACGATGCGGCCCCAGCCGCGGTCCAGCATGCCCGGCAGGCAGGCCTGGGACAGCCAGATCGCGGCCTCCAGATCCACCGACATCACCCGGCGCCAATCCTCGGCGGTGGTTTCCAGGAAGGCCTTGGCGGGGCGCAGCGCGGCGTTGTTCACCAGCACGTCCACCGCCCCGAATTCGGACAAGGCGGCGGCAGCGATGCGGCCGCAGGCGGCGGGGTCGCCGACATCGCCCATGGCCACCAGTGCCTGAACGCCCAGGGCCCGCGCCTCCGCCGCCACAGCCTCGGCCGCCGCCTGGTTGGAGGAGCCGTTGATGACGACGTTGAAGCCATCCCCGGCCAAGGCCAGCGCCACGGCGCGGCCGATGTTGCGGCCCGCGCCGGTGATGAGGGCGGTTTTGCGGTCTGTCATTCTGGTCTTGTCTCCCGGATCGTCATGCGGCGCGTCGTAGGAAGTCGGCGCAACGCTCGCCTACCATCAAGGCCGCCGGCTGGATATTCGGGGAGGGGATCAGCGGGAAGACGCTGGCATCCGCCACCCGCAGCCCGGTGACGCCGCGCACCCGCAATTCCGGGTCCAGCACCGCCCGGCTGTCCGTGCCCATCCGCGCCGTGCCGCAGGGGTGGAACACCGTGCCGGCCGTCGCCCGGATGTTCTCCTCGAGCGCCGCATCGCTGGTGCCCTGCGGGCCGGGGCGCAGTTCTTCCTCGATCAGCCCGGCAAAGGGCGCGCTGGCGGCGATGCGCTGCGACAGGCGGGCGGCGCCGAGCATCACCCGCAGATCGTTCGGATGATCCAGGTAGTTCGGCCGGATCACCGGCCGGTCCGCCGGATCGGGCGTGGCCAGCGTCAGCCAGCCACGGCTGTCCGGCCGGCAAGGCCCGTAATTCCACATCACGCCGGGGAAGGGGTGCAGCCCCTGGCTGTAGTCGAACGTCGAAAAGTTGACGAAGAGAATCTGCGCCTCCGCCTCCTCCGCGCCCGGGGTGATGCGGGCGAAGGCCGTCGCCTCCCCGGCGCCGATGGCCAGCGGCCCGGCACGCCGCAACAGCCAGTCGAGCCCCATGGCGCCTTTTCGGAAATTGCTGCCCAGGATCTCGTTCAGCGTGCCGCAGGGTTTCGTGCGAAAGATGAACTTGGAGATCAGATGGTCCTGGAGGTTGCGGCCGACATCGGGGCTGTGCGCCACGCTCTCGATGCCGAAGTCCCGCAACGCCGCCGCATCGCCGATGCCCGACAGCATCAGCAGCTTCGGTGATTCGATCGCCCCCGCGCTCAGCACGATTTCCCGGGCGGCGCCAAACACCCCCTGCCCCGTCTGCACCCCCACCGCGCGGCCATCCTCGAACAGGATTCGCTGCACGGTGATTCCGGTCTCCACCCGCAGGTTCGGCCGCCGCATGGCCGGATGCAGATAGGTGCGGGCGGAGGAGGATCGAAAGCCGTTGCCGACATTGAGCTGGATCGGCCCGGCGCCCTCGATCGGCCCACCGCCATTCACATCGGTGAAGCGCGGCAGCCCGGCGGCGACACAGGCCTCCACGAAGGCCCGCGCCGCCGGCGCCAGCCGCTTCGGCTCACTGACCCGGATCGGCCCATCCTTGCCGCGCGCCTCCGAAGGCGGCCCCTCCCAGCTTTCCAGCTTGCGGAAGAAGGGCGCCACCTCCTCATGCGACCAGCCGCGCGCGCCGGATTGCGCCCAGCGGTCATAGTCGTTCGGGCTGCCGCGCAGGAAGACCAGCCCGTTCACCGAGCCCGACCCGCCCAGCACCCGCCCGCGCGGCCAGTGGATGGCGCGGCCCGCCAGCGCCGCCTCCGGCTCCGTCATGAAGCGCGGATCGTAGCGGCCGGTGCCGTACAGCTTGGCATAGCCCATGGGCAGCCGGATCCAGGGGTCGCGATCCGGCGGCCCCGCCTCCAGCAACAGCACGCGGCAGGACGGATCCTCCGACATCCTGGCGGCAACGACGCAGCCGGCGGAGCCGCCGCCAATGACGATGATATCGGCGGCGGCGTCCATGCTCAGGGCTCCAGCCGCACGCCGGTGCGTTCCACCACCTGGCGGAATTTTGCGAGTTCCGCCTGGAAGAAGGCGGCGGCATCGGCCGGGCTGTTCGGCCGGGTCCAGGGCGCGACGCCCGCGGTCAGCAGGCGGTCGCGCAATTGCGGCTGGGCGATCGCCTCCCGGATCGCGCGGTTGATCTGCGCGGTCACCGCCTCCGGCATGCCCTTCGGGCCGATCACGGCGAACCAGTTCTCCAGGTCGAAGCCGGGCAGCGCCGTCTCGTTCAGGGTGGGGATGTCGGGGAAGGAGGGAAAGCGCTCCATCCCCGTCACCGCGATGCCGCGCACCCGCCCGTCCCGCACCTGGCCGGCGGCGGAGGCCAGCACCGCGACGCCCCATTGGGTCTCCGCCTTGGCGATGCTCTCCACCATCTGCCCGCCGGAACGGTAGGAGATATGCGGGAAGCGACCACCCAGGCCGATGACATGGGTCAGCATCTCCCCCGACAGATGCGGCATGGAGGCGACGCCGGAGGAGGCGAAGGGCATCTGTTCCGCCTGCCCCTCTCGCATCCGCGCCACCATCTCCGCCGGGTTGCGCACCGGCAGGTTCGGCTGTGCCACCACGATCATCGGGGCCGTGCCAACCACGGCGACATGGGTGAAGTCCGCGACCGGGTCGTAGCGCGTGCCGCCGACCACGGCATTCGGCGCCAAGGCGTGGGACGACGCCTCCACCAGCATCAGCACATGCCCATCCGTCGCCTGCCGCCGCAGCCAGTCGCTGGCGATCATGCCGGAGGCGCCGGGCCGGTTTTCCACCACCACGCGTCCGCTGGCGCCCAGCGCCGCCCCCATGCGGTCCGCCAGGAGGCGGGAGGTGATGTCGGTGGACCCACCGGGCGCGTAGCCGACCACGAGGTTGATGGTCCTGTCGGGAAAGGCCAGGGCCGGCGGGGCCAGTGCGGTGGTCAGGCCGGCGGCCATCGCCAGGCCGAGAAGGCTGCGTCGCATCGTCATTCACGATCCTCCCAGATCTTGTTGCGATCAGCCTCGCGCCGCCGCGCGGGGCGCGCAAGTCCCGCGCCCCGCCACGACCGGCATTGGTTGCGAAGTGCAACAGGCGGCATGGTCACACAGCGATGCGTTGTGGCGCCGGGCCAGTGCTGGCAGTCTCATCCTTCGAGAACCGAAAGGATGTCACGCATGCGCGTTTGGTTGACGGCAGCCGTTGCCCTGGTTTCGCTGGGCATCACCGGTGCCGCCATGTCCCAGGATGTGGTGGCGGAACGCCGCGCGGGTCTGCGCGGCCTCGGCCAGGGCATGGAGGCTGTGGCGCAGGCCGTGCAGTCGCGCGGCGACACGCGGGCGCTGGTGCCGCGGATCGAGGCGATGTCGGCCTTCATCGCGACCCTGCCGACCCTGGTGCCGACCGCCAGCCTGACCCCGCCACAGCCCCAGGGCACCCAGCCGGGCCAGACCCGCGCTTTGGCGGCCATCGAGGCCGACCGCGCCGGCTTCCAGACCCGCGCCACCAACATGGTGACCGCCTTCGCCGCGCTGAAGACGGCGGCCGAATCCGGCACCATCCCCGCCGACCTGCTGCGCAGCACCGGCGGCACCTGCGGCGCCTGCCATCAGCAGTTCCGCGCGAGGTAAACCTCGCGCCCCTCAGGCGCCGGGCGCGGCCTCCGGCCGCTTGGCTCGCCGCATAGGCGGCGGGCCGCATTCGCGGCCTCGGCCGGCGGAAGAAGCCGGCCGCAGGTGGTGCAGACATCGACTCGGTTGAGACGGATACCTCACCCGAACGCGCTGGCGCTGCCCTGGGCCGAGCCCCAGCTCACCAGCGCCCAGACCGCGCCCGCCGCCGCCGCCAGCAGCGCCAGGGCCAGCCAGTTGCTGCCCATGCGCGGCTGCGGGCCGCGATAGACCACGGGCAGGCGCAGCGCGCCGGTGATCATCGGCCCCACCAGATTCTGCTTGCGCACCAGGCGATACAGCAGGATCGCCAGGATATGCAGCACCGCCGCCGCGACGATTCCCCAGAACACCCGCAGATGGATGGAGGTCGCCAGCGCGCTGGTCGCCGGGTCCACCGCGCGGGCCAGCGGGCCGCGGGTGAAGATCTCATCATCGGCGAACAGCCCGCTGACCGCCTGGGCCAGCAGCAGCCCCAGCAGCACCAGCACCATCCAGCCACCGGCCGCATTATGGCCGATTTCCACCGCCGCCTGCCGCCGGCGGAAATGGCCGAGATGGCGGATCGCCTCCAGGGGGGAGGCCAGGAAGTTGCGGAAGCGTGCGGTCTGGCTGCCGACAAAGCCCCAGGCGATGCGGAAGATCAGCAGCGTCAGGATCGTGTAGCCGGACAGCACGTGCAGGTCGAAGCGATGCGTCTCCGCCGACCACCAGGAAAGCGGAATCAGCAGGACGATGGCCCAGTGCACCAGCCGGATCCACGGGTCCCAGACCTTCAGGCGACGCGTTCCGGGCAGGGGCGTGGTCTCGCGGGCCATGGCGGGTCCTCGGCTTGGCAACGATGGCGATTAGGCCGGCCGGTCGCGCCGCCGCAAGTTTCGGAAGGTGACGCGGAGCGTCACGGAACAACAGGTGACGCGGCATGATGGCGCAAGCGATGCCAGGGCTGCTCGCCCTGCTGGTGGCAGGCGCGCTGGCGCTGGCCGGGCGGCGTTGGCGTGGGGCAGCGATGCTCGCACTTGGCGCGGGGGTACTGGCGGGCTGGTGGTGGCTGTTCGGCGCCCTGCCCGCCTCCCCCCGGCAATTGCCCGAAAGGCTGCCACTGCTGGCGCTGGCCATGCTTGTGCTGGTCGGGCTCGGCATGGTCTGGCGACTGGCGCCGGCCTGGCTGCTGCCGGGCCTCGGGGTGCTGGGCACCGGCTGGTGGATGGCCGGCGCGCCGCGCAACCTGGCCGACCTGGCACAGGCCGCTCCGGTCGTGGTAGCGGTCGCGCTCTATGCCCTGCCGGCGCTGCGGGCGACGCGCGGGGCGGCGGTGCTGGCGGCGGGGCTGCTCTGGGCCGGACTGGCGCTGGCCGGGCCGCCGGGGCCGGCGGCGCTGCTGGCCCTCGGGCTTTGGGGCGCCAGCCTGGGCGCGGCGGCCGCCCCGCCGGGCACGCGGCTGGCCAGCCTGCCCTTCGCCGCCGCCTTGGCCGCCCTCGCCGCCCTGCCGGTGCTGGCGCGCGGCGCGGCGGTGGATGGGGCGGTCGCGTTGCTGCCGCTGGCGGCATTGCTGCTCTGGCCGCGCATCTTGACCCTCCGCCACCGTCGCCGGTAGCGTCGCCACGCGGAGCAAGCCGCATCCGGGCCCGCGGGCAGGGTTCAACCCACTTGCAGCGCTGACCTCGCGCCAGACCTTTGTGCCGCCGGCATTGCGGGCCTTCGGCGATCCTGTGCACGGAGGTTTCGCATGCCCATCCTGCCCGACCGGGTGAATCTCGACCATTTGCGCAAACAGGCGAAGGCGCTGCTGCGCGCCCTGCGCGACGGCGAGGCCGAGGCCATCGCCCGCTTCCGGCGCGCCTTGCCCGCCGCCGCCGGCCTGTCGCCCGAGGCCCTCGCCGCGCTTCGCCTGCATGACGCGCAATCCTGCCTCGCCCGCGACCACGGCTTCGCCAGTTGGGCGGAGCTGAAAAGCCATGCCGAAGCGCAGGGCGATGGCGGCGCCCGACAGCGGCTCTGGCTGGAACGGGTCTATGCCGGCGACGTCACCGGCAGCACCAACCCCGCCCGCCCCGCCGTCGCCGCCCGGATGCTGGCCGAGACCCCCGATCTGGCGGCAGGAGACCCCTGGCTCGCCTGCGCCATCGGCGATGTCGCGGCGCTGCGCCGGGCGACCGAGGCCGATCCCGCCTGGGTGAACCGCCCGGGCGGCCCGCTGCGCCTGCCACCGCTGGTCGCCGTCACCCATTCCAGCCTGCTGCGCCTGCCGGATTTTCACGAGCGGCTACGGGACAGCGCCCGCCTGCTGCTGGCGGCCGGCGCCGATCCCAACCAGCGCATCGGCAATCGCTTCCCCCCGGCCTCCCTTACCGTGCCGGATGCGGCGCAACCACTTTCCGCCCTCTACGGCGCCGCCGGGTCCCAGCGGGACGCGGCAATGACGCGGCTGCTGCTGGCGGCGGGCGCCGATCCGGATGACGGCGAATCGCTCTATCACGCGCTCGAAAACCCGGACTGCACGCGGCTGCTGCTGGCGCATGGCGCGCGCATCCCAGGCACCAATGCCATCTACCGCGCCCTCGACCTCGCCGATGCCACGCCGCTGGAACTGTTGCTGGCCGCCGGCGGCAATGCGCGGGAGCCGGCGCGCAACCCGCCGCTGAGCGACTATGGCTCGCCGCTGCTCTGGGCGATCCGCCGGCGGCGGTCGCCGCGCCATGTCGCGGCGCTCCTGGCGGCCGGCGCCGATCCGCGGGACCGCACACCTTCCGGCATCAGCGCCTGGCGCCTCGCCATGCAATTTGGCCTCGCGGAGGTCGCCGCGCTGCTGGCCGAACAGGGCGCGGCCGAGAGCCTGACGGAGGAAGAGGCCTTCCTCGCCGCCTGCGCCAGTGCCGACGAAGCCGCCGCGCGCGCCATCGCCGCACGGCGCCCGGACCTGCCGGCCGCGCTATCCGCGCAGCAGCTCCGCCTGCTGCCCGACCTGGCGGCGGAGGGCGCCGATGCGGCCGTGCGGCTGATGGTCGGGATGGGCTGGCCCATCGCGGTGCCGGGCGGCGACTGGAACGCCTCCGCCCTCAACCTCGCGGTGTTTCGCGGCGATGCGGCGCTGGCGCGCTTTCTTCTGGCGCATGGCGCGCATTGGACCGAGCGGCATGGCCATGGCGACGATGTCCGCGGCACCCTCTCCTGGGCCTCGGTCAACGAGCCCGTGGCGGGCGGCGACTGGCCCGGCTGCGCCCAGGCCCTGCGCGACCACGGCCTGCCACAGGGCCGGCGCGATCCGGCCGCGCCCGGGATGGTGGTGATCGAGGGGCGCGGCCGCGTCTTTTCGGAGGATGTGGCGGAGGTTCTGCTGGGCGACTCCGACTGATCTCAGCCGAAGAAGAAGTCCCGCACCAGCGCCGCCGTCGCTTCGGGGTCGGAGGCGGCGACGTGGTAGCTGTCATTCTCCACCACGACGAGGCGGGAGCCGGCGATGCGCTCCTGCCAGGCCTTCACCTCATCGACGGAGCCCAGGCCGCTGCCGGTCGTCGTCACCACCAGCGTCGGCGCCTGGATGCGGTCCACCTCCGCCGTCACATCGACGGAGGGCACCATCTGCAGAAAACCCTCCAGCGTCGAGGCGGCGGTGCGGCCCATCATGGCCGTCCACCAGGCCAGCGCCTCCGGCGACATGCGCGTGCCCATGCGGCCTTCGTTGGAGGCAGCGACCCAGGCGGGCACGCCCTCCGCCGCGATCTGCGCCCGCCAGCCGGGGGTGCGGCCGGCCATGTTGGTGAGGGAGGCGGGGCCGCCGAGCACCGCCAGCTTCTCCACCAGTTCCGGATGCCGCGCGGCGACGGCCATGGCGATGGTGCCGCCGATCTTGCCGCCCGCCAGCAGCACCCGCCCTGCGCCGAGATGGCCGATCAGCGCCACCACATCGGCGACGAGCTGGTCGAAGCGCCAGGGGTGGTCCGCCGGCATCGGCGTCGATCCGCCATAGCCGCGCAGGTCCAGCCGCACCACGCGGGCCTGGCGTGCCAAGGCGGGGACGAAGGCGCGAAACGCCTCCCCGCTTTCCGCCAGCCCGTGCAGCAGCAGCACGGTGGGCGGCGTGGTCCAGCCATCGGTGAAGTCATCCACGGAATAGGCCAGCGTCGCGCCGGCCGAGACCTCGAAATGGGGCATTCGAAAAACCTTCAGATGCAGCGGGTGCCGCCGCCGTCGATGTCGATATTGGTGCCGGTGATGAAGCCGGCCCGGTCGGAGCAGAGGAAGGCGACGAGGCCCGACACCTCCTCCGCCGTGCCCAGCCGCCCCATGGCGACGGAGCCGATGGCCGCCGCGTTCTCGGCCTCCGGGTCCCGCCCGCTGCCGGCCGCGCCTTGCGCCACCAGCGCGTCCCAGCGCGGGGTCGCGATCGGGCCAGGATTCACCCCCACCACCAGCACATTGTCCGGCGCGCAATCCTGCGCCAGGGCATGGGTGAAGCTGAGCAGGGAGGCATTGACGCTGGAGCCCACGATATAGGTGGCGCGCGGCTGGTGGCCGGATCGGCCGATGATGTTGATCACGCGCCCCCAGCGCCGCGCCCGCATCGGCAGCACCAGCAGCCGGGCGCAGCGCATATAGCCCATCAGCTTCAGGTCGAGGGATTTGCGCCAGGTGGCGTCGTCGCTGTCGGCGATGCGGCCCATCGGCGTGGCGCCGGCATTGTTCACCAGGATGTCGATAACGCCGAGCGCCGATTCGGCCTGCGCCACCGCTGCCTCCAGCGCCGCCGGGTCCACCAGGTCGGCGGCGATCGGCACGGTGCGGCTGCCGGTCTCCGCGGCAATGGCGGCGGCCGCTTCCGCCAGCCTTTCGGCGCCGCGCGCCACCATGGCGACGGCCACGCCCTCCGCCGCCAGTTCCCGCGCGATGGCGCGGCCGATGCCCATGGAGGCGCCGGTGACCAGCGCCGTCCTGCCCTTCAGGCCCAGTTCCATCCTGCCCGCTTCCCCAATTTCTGGCCGTGAACAGGCCGCCACCCTGCCGTGCTGTCAATCCGGGGTGGTTGGGTTGCGAGCGCGCCGGTCCGACCAAAGATGTGGGTCCACCATGAAAATCCTCCGCTGGTCCCTGGCGCTCTTCGCGCTGTTCTTCCTGCTGCCGCTGGCGATCTCGGCGCTGCTGTATCAGTTCAACGGCGTCGGCACCGCCTGGCGCACCGCCGATCGCGGCAGCGCCGGGCTGTTGCCGGCGGCAAGCCAGCACCGCCCGGCCGTGGTGCGCGTCTTCGCCGCCCCCACGGTGCGCTGGCGCGGCATCTTCGCCGTGCATTCCTGGCTGGTCATCAAGCCGGAGGGCGCGGACAGCTACACCCGCTACGACTACACCGCCTGGGGCGCGCCGATCCGGGTGAACGGCTTCGCCGCCGATGGCCGCTGGTTCGGCCGGATGCCGGAGCTGGTCTTCGCCGCCGATGGGGCGGAGGCGGCGCGGATGATCCCGGCCATGCAGGCCGCCATCGCGGATTACGCCTGGGCCAACCAGGGCGACTACCGGGTCTGGCCCGGCCCCAACTCCAACACCTTCGTCGCCGCGGTGCTGGATGCCGTGCCCGGGCTGCCGGCCGCCCTGCCACCGAACGCCATCGGCAAGGATTTTCCGCATGACGGGCGCTGGCTGCGGCTCACCGGCTCGGGCACCGGCCTGCGCCTGTCGCTCGGCGGCTATGCCGGGCTGACCCTGGGCTGGGTCGAGGGCGTGGAGGTGAACCTCCTCGGCGCCGTCGCCGGCCTCGATCTGCGCCGCCCGGCGGTGAAACTGCCGGGGCTGGGGCGGATCGGCATGGCGCCCGTGGCCACGGCGCAGGCCGGCCAGGCTTTTTCCGCGCAGCACTGAACGGAACCGCCCGGCGGGCGTTGTCACTGGGATGCTTGCGCCCGGGTCACCCCCGGCCAGGCAGACTCTGCCGCTTCACTTCCGAAGGGAGGAACGACGATGCGCCTTGTGGCAACCGTCGCCATGCTGGGCCTGCTGGGCCTTTCCACCGCACACGCCCAGGGACCGCGCGGCCCCGACCGTGACAACGACCTGACCGACCATGTGCAGACCGTGGCCGACCTCGCCGCCGTCTGCGATCCGCGGGTCCAGGGCATGCGCCGCTACGAGGCCATCGCCTATTGCCAGGGCTTCGTGACCGCGGCCGGGCAGTATCATGCGCTGTTGCACCCCACGGGTGGGCCGGTGCGGCCGCTGTATTGCGTGCCGAGCCCGGGGCCGAGCGTGGCCGAGACCGGCATCGGCTTCGCCGCCTGGGCGCGCGAAAACCCGTCCTATGCGCGGGAACCGGCGCTGGACGGCTTCCTGCGCTACGCGCAGGCGCAGTTCCCCTGCCCGCCGATGACGCCCCCGGCCCGTCGCGGCCGGCCGACACGCTGAGCGAAAGGACCCCGATCATGCGCTTCATGCGCCTCGTTCTTCCCCTCGCCGCCGGCCTTGGCCTGGCAGCCTGCGGTGACCTCAACCCGACGCAGCAGCGGGTCGCCACCGGCGCCCTCGGCGGTGGTGCCGTCGGCGGCGTCCTCGGCTCCTTCAGCGGCAATGCCGGGCTCGGCGCCCTGCTCGGGGCCGGTGTCGGCAGTGCGGGTGGCTACCTGTATGACCAGTCGCAGCCGCGCTACGACAACCGCCGAGCCCCGCCGCGGCGTGGCGATGGCCGCAACTACCGCCGCTGAGGCTTGCCCATTGCCGGGTGGCGCGGGTAACCCGCCGCCCGGCTCGGACAGGATTCGGCATGCGACTTTTCATCCTGCTGGCGGCGCTGATGGCGGCGCCAGCCACGGCGCAGACCCTGCCCCCTACGCTTCGGCTGCCCCCCGAGCTTCGCCTGCCCATCGAATTGCGGCTGCCGGTCAGCCCGGCCTGCATCTCCTCCCCCTTCGGCCCGCGGGCGGAAGGCGCCGCTGGCCCGCGGGCCTCCCGCAACCACCGTGGCATGGACATGCCGGCGCCGGCCGGCGCCTGGGTGGTGGCCGCCGCCGCCGGGCAGGTGGTGGCGATCCGGCGCCAGGGCGCGGCGGGTCTCACGGTCGAGCTCCGTCATGAAGGCGGGGTCACCACCCGCTATGTCCATCTCGGCACCGTCGCCCCCGCCCTGGCGTCCGGCCGCCGTCGCGTGGCGCAGGGCGAGCGCCTTGGCCGCATCGGGCGCACCGGCATCACCTATGGCACGCATCTGCATTTCGAACTGGTGGTGAATGGCGTGGTCGTGGACCCGGCGCCACATCTGCCGATCCGGCCCTGCTGATCCCTTCATGAAATTGTAGGGCCGGCGGTCCAATTTACCCGGGCCTGGCGATACCGCCACGCAGCCGGATGCTCTAATGCTGCACCGCGGCATGATGAAGGGACCAAGGATGACCGAGCAGCAGATCTGGGTGGTCTGGGGCGGCGTCTTCACCGACACCAGCTTCACGGTGCTGGAGAAGGGCACCGAGGAATTGCACGGCCCCTATCACAGCGAGGCCGAGGCCGATCGCGCCTGGCAGGACCATACCCGCCGCAAGGTCGATATCGCCACGCACCGCCTATTCGTGCTGCTCGCGCGTCGGACGGGCTGAGCGGGGGCGCAGCCGGGCCAGAGCTGCGCGCAGCCCGGCCACCTGCTGCGCCAGGAAGCCGCCGCTGACGATGGCCGCATCCGCCCCCGGCACGCCGGTGGCCGGATAGTCGCGCCGGTTCCAGTCGGCGGTCCCGAACATCCAGTCCCAGACCGGCAGCAGCACGCCGTAGTTCACGCCCTTGGCCTCGGTGGAGAGCACGCCGTGATGGGCGCGGTGGAAGCGCGGCGAGACCAGCAGCCTTTCGCCGACCGCGCCGAAATCCACCCGCGCATTGGCATGCGACAGCGATTCGACGATGCGCGTGACCAGCACGATCACCGGGAACTGCGCCGGCGGCACGCCGATGGCGAGCGCCAGCAGGCCGAGCCAGATGGCGGCGATGACGTCATCCACCAGATGGTTGCGGTCATCGGTCCAGAAGGTCATCTGGGTCTGGGCGTGGTGCACGGCATGCAGTTCCCACCACCAGGGAATGCTGTGCTGAAGCCGGTGGCGCCAGTATTCGCCGAAATCCAGCACCACCACATAGATCGCCAGCGCGATCAGCGGGTAGTCGCGCAGCGGCGGGATCAGGCTTTCCAGCGTTGGCGGCACCATGCCGAAATCGACGATGGTGCCATGCAGCCAGACCTGCAAAGGCCGGAACAGCACGAAGACCGCCAGCGGCAGGATGCCGAGGCGGATCAGCAGCGTGTAGAGGATATCCGTCCGCACCGCCGCGCTGTCCTTCCAGCGCTCCACCGGCCGCCACAGCTCCAGCCCGCCGCAGAGCGCGATGCAGACCGCGATCTGCACCAGGCCGAGCAGGGCGAAGCCCAGCCAGTCGAAGGCCTCCTCCTCCCAGGCCATCAGGCCGAGGTCATAGAGGGCGGGGATCAGCCAGGCCTCATGGATGCTGGCGCGGATGCCGTCGAGGAATTCGATCATGGCGTCCTGCCACGCTCCGACAGGAAACGCTCGAAGGCGGCGAGGGTCTCGGCGCTAACATGATGCTCGATGCCCTCGGCATCCTGTTCCGCGACATCGGCCGGCACGCCGAGCGCGGCGAGGAAGGCCACCACGGTCTGGTGCCGGGCGCGCACCCGGCGGGCGAGCTCGTGCCCGGCCTCCGTCAGGAAGACGCCGCGATAGGGTTTGGAATGCGCCAGCCCATCGCGCTTCAGCCGGCCGATGGTCTTGATGGCGGTGGCATGGGTGACGCCGAGGCGGCGGGCGATGTCGGTGGGCCGCGCCTCCGCATCGCGTTCCAGCAGGTCGGCGATGATCTCGACATAATCCTCCGCCAGCGCGGCGGCGCGGGCGGTGCGGGCGGAGGCATGGCGCGCGGCCTCATCCGGCGGTTCGGATGGGCAGGGCTCCGGGCTGGAATCGGCCGTGGTCATTCGCACCTACTAGCATCGTGGAATGACCGGTGCCAATTTGAAGCACGGGCTACAGCTTGATCCGAAAGGCAGCGGCTACCGCTGGCCGCTCGGCCTCATCCCGGCTGCGCGGCCGGCCGCCGCCGCAGCAAGCCGTGGCGTGGGGAGGCCAGCAGCGCGAGGACGAAGATCGCCGACAGCGCCAGCACGATCGACCCGGCGGTGGAGGCGTTCAGCATGAAGCTGAGCTGGATGCCCACCACCGTCGCCGTGCAGGCCGCCGCCACCGAGACCATCACCATCCGCCCGAAGCGGTCCGTCATCAGCAGGCCGATGGCGCCCGGCGTGATCAGCAGCGCCACCACCAGGATGACGCCCACTGCCTGCACCCCCGCCACGATGCTCGCCGCCAGCACCGTCAGCAGCAGCAGCCGCAGCCGGCCGACATGCAGCCCGACGATGCGCGCCTGCCCCGGGTCGAAGCAGTACAGCACCAGGTCCCGCCCGCGCACCGCCAGCACCAGCAGGGCGGCCGTCGTGATGCCGAGCGTCGTCCAGAAATCCTCGGCCTCGATGCCGAGGATGCTGCCGAACAGCACATGGGAGAGATGCACGTTGGACCGCACCTGCGACAGCAGGATCAGCCCGACGGCGAACATGCCGCTGAACACCACCCCCATCGCCGCATCCTCCTTGACGCGGGAGGTGGCCTTGATGGCGCCGGAGGCGATGGCGCAAGTGAGGCCGGCGACGAAGGCGCCGATCACCAGCGGAATGCCGAGCAGCCAGGCGCCGACCACGCCGGGCAGGATGGCATGGCTGACCGCATCGCCCATCAGCGACCAGCCCTTCAGCACCACGAAGCAGGACAGGATGGCCGAAAGGGCGGCGACCATCAGCCCGACGAACAGCGCCTGGATCATGAAGCCATGCATCCAGGGGGCGAGCAGGGCCTCGATCATGCGGGGGACTCCACGGCTTTCGCGGCGGCACGGCGGCTGGCGCGGATGCCGTGCTTCGGGGCGAAGACCAGCACGACCACGAAGATCGCCGCCTGCAGGGCGACGATGCTGCCGCCGGTCGAGCCATCCAGGAAATAGCTGGCATAGGCGCCCAGGAAGCCGGTGCTGGCCCCGATGGCCGATGCGATGGCCGCCATCCGCCCGAAGCGATCGGCCAGCAGATAGGCGGTGGCACCGGGCGTCACCAGCATGCCGATCACCAGCACCGCCCCCACCGCCTGCAACCCGGCCACGGCGGTCGCCGCCAGCAGGGTCAGCAGCAGCACCCGCATCCGCCCCGGGCTGCCGCCGGCGGCGACCAGTTGCACCGGGTCGAACAGCGACAGCATCAGGTCGCGCCCACGGATGGCGATGACCAGCGCCACCACCACGGCGATGATCGCCATCTGGATGATATCGGCATCGGCGATGCCCAGCACATTGCCGAAGATGATGGTCTGAAGCCGCACATTCGACGGGAACAGCGACAGCAGGAACAGTCCCAGCCCGAAGAAACCCGTAAAAACCACGCCGATCACCGCATCCTCCCGGATCGGGGTGCGGCCGCGCAGCCCGGCCATGGCCAGCGCCGCCAGCATGCCGGAGGCGAAGGCCCCGATGGCGAAGGGAATGCCGCCCAGCCAGGCCAGCACCACGCCCGGCACGATGGCATGGCTCAGCGCATCGCCCATCAGCGACCAGCCCTTCAGCACCACGTAGCAGGAGAGCAGCCCGGCGACGGCGCCGACCAGCACGCTGATGCCCATGGCGCGCAGCATGTAGTCGTATTCGAAGGGGATCAGGAGTTCGGTCATCGGCGGGTACCCACGACACGCAGCTTCGCCACCCTCACAGATCCTGCGTCAGCCGGCCGAGCACCCGCCCGTCCGGCGCCATCACCAGCGGCCGCTCGTCATCCGACAGCACCACCACATGCCCCGCTTCCAGCGGCGCATGGGCCTTGGCCTGTTCCGGCAGGCTGTGCTGGCGCAGCGCGCCGCCGAAGGCGTGCAGCAGGTTGGGGCCGGTGAAAACCTCCGCCGTCGGACCCGCCGCCAGAACGGTTCGGTTCACCAGCACCACATGGTCGCAGAAGGTCGGCACGGAGCCGAGGTTGTGGGTGGAGACCAGGATGATCTTCCCCTCCTCCCGCAATGCCTTCAGCAGGTCGATGATCGCGTCCTCGGTGGTCACATCCACCCCGGTGAAGGGCTCGTCCAGCAGCAGAAGCTGGCCGCCCTGCGCCAGGGCACGCGCCAGGAAGACGCGCTTGCGCTGGCCGCCCGACAACTCGCCGATCTGCCGCTCCGCGAGGTCCGACATGCCGACCCGCGCCAGCGCGGCATCCACCGCCTTGTGGTCAGCCGCGCGTGGGATTCGAAGAATGCTCATGTGGCCATAGCGGCCCATCATCACCACGTCGCGCACGCCGACGGGGAAGGACCAGTCCACCTCCTCCGCCTGCGGCACATAGGCGACGAGGTTGCGCCGCAGCGCCGCCTGCACCGGCTCCCCGCCGATGCGCACGCTGCCGGCGCTGGGCCGGACCAGTCCCATGATGGATTTGAACAGCGTCGACTTGCCGCTGCCATTGATGCCCACCAGCCCGCAGACCGTCCCCGGGGCCAGGATGAAGCTGGCATCGCGCAGTGCCAGGTGGCCGTTGGGATAGGTGACGGTGACGCCCTGCACCACCAGCCCCGGCATCGCCCCGCCATCCATCAGCGGGGTGCCTGCGTGCCGAGCAGGCCGCGCAGGATGACCTCCGCATTCGCCTCCAGCAGCTTGAGATAGGTGGGCGCGGGGCCGTCATCCGGTGTCAGGCTGTCGACGAACAGGGCGCCGCCGTAGCGCGCGCCGGCCTCCCGCGCCACCTGGCGCATCGGGCGGTCGTTCACCGTGCTTTCGCAGAACACCGCCGGCACGCGGGAACGTCGCACCGTGTCGATCATGGCGCGGATCTGCCGGGGCGAGCCCTCATCCTCGGAATTGATCGGCCAGAGATAGGCCTCCCGCAGGCCGTAGTCGCGGGTCAGGTAGCTGAAGGCGCCCTCGCAACTCGCCAGCACGCGGCGATCGGCCGGCAGCCGCGCCAGGCTTTCGCGCATCCGCGCATCCACCGCGCGGATTTGTCCCGAGTAGCGTTCCGCATTGGCGGCGAAGGTGGTGGCGTTGGCGGGATCGAGTTCCGACAGCGCCTTGCGGATGTTCTCGACATAGACGAGCGCCAGGGTCGGCGACATCCAGGCATGCGGGTTGGGCTGGTTGGCATAGGGGCCCTCGCCGATGCCGATCGGGGTGATGCCCTCGGTCAGCACGGCCTGGCGGGTATTGCCGGCGCGGCTGAAAAACCGCTCGAACCAGCGCTCCAGCCCCATGCCGTTCCACAGCACCAGATCGGCGGCGCGGGCGCGCACCACATCCAGCGGCGTCGGCTCGTAGTCATGGATCTCGGCGCCGGGACGGGTGAGGCTTTCCACCAGCACCGCCTCCCCGGCCACGTTCTGCGCCATGTCGGCCAGCACGGTGAAGGTGGCGACGACGCGCTTCGGCGCCTGGGCGCGGGCCGGCAGCGCGGGCAAGGCAAGAAGTGCCGGCAAGGCAAGACTGGCGGCCAGCAGGCGGCGGCGGGTTGCAGGTCCGGTCATGGCATCCCTATCGGCTGTTGGAGTCGGTGGATGTCGTATGAGGTTGAACATCAGGCTCGACCGTCAGTATGTAGCCAAGGCTACACACCGCGCAAGCCACCAGGATCCCAGGGCGGTCAACCCTGCGCCATCAGCCGTTCAGTCGACGTCCCAGCGTCCGTCGCCGGTGAGTTCGGATTGCGCCAAGGCAGTGGCCCGCGCGGCATGCGGCAAGGGCGGCAGCGTGGCGAGACGGGCAAGCATGCTGCCGCCCTGCCCCACCGCGTCCAGTGCCGCCGCAGCGCGCGCGGGCTCCCCTGCCTCCAGCGCGGCCGCGGCATCGAGGAGGGCGCCGGCCACCGCGGCCGGCGCGGCGGCGGATGGGATGCCCAGCGCCCCGCGCAATTCATCCCGGCCCTGGATCAGGAAGAGCCCGAGCAAGGGCGAGGCGCGGCGCCATTCGGGCAGATGCACCAGTGTCGCCGCCAGCCATTCCAACCGCGCCGCCTGCCGCGCGGCCTCCGCCGGCCTGCCGGCCAGGGTGGTGGTATCCGCGAAAGCCGGCGTGGCGGCGAGGACGGCGGCGCGGGCCGGATCGCCCAGCCCGGCCGGCATGGCCAGCGGCACCTCCGCCGGCGGTGGCACGGGCTGCGCCATGCAGCCCGCCAGGATCAGGACGGGAAGAAGTCTAGAAAAACCGCTCACGCTGGTTCCGGTCGTTGTCGCGCCGGTTCAGCGCATCCCGTGCCCGGGCCGTCGCCGAAGCGGCACGCGGCAAGGGCGGCAGGTCCGAAAGCCGGGCCAGCGCCGCATCCGGGCCACCCTGCGGGGCCAGGGCGGCCAGCGCCGTGCCAGCCGCCGCCCGGTCGTTGCGGCGCAGCGCGGCGGCCGCGTCATACAGCGCATTCACCGCCACCTGCGGCGGGGCATCGCCCCGGAAGCCCAGCGCCTGCCGCGTCTCCGCCCGCGCCTGGCGCAGTTCGACCGAGACCAGCGGCTGCATGTCCCGCCACGGCCCGCCGAAGCCCAGCTCCACGGTGAGGTATTCCAGCTGCGCCAGGGCCTGCGCCGCCGCCGCCGGGTCACCGGCGAGGGAGGAGGGTGTGCCGAAGGCGTAGGAGGAGGCGAGAATGGCCCCGCGCGTGGGGTCGCCGAGTCCGGCCCGCTCGGCGCTGACCGGCAGGTTCACATATTCCGGCGGCGGGCTCGGTGTGCAGGCCCCGGCCAGCAGGGCGGTCACGGCCAGGGTGGCGAGTGCGGGTCGCATGTCGGGCATCCTCACCTTGCGTTAGCCGGAAATGGGGCGCGCCAAGGCGCCCCACAAGTCAGGCCCTGTGGCGGCTCAACGCG
The DNA here is from genome assembly GCF_019029495.1 of Falsiroseomonas oleicola. GTDB lineage: Bacteria > Pseudomonadota > Alphaproteobacteria > Acetobacterales > Acetobacteraceae > Falsiroseomonas > Falsiroseomonas oleicola. The sequence goes on along the minus strand of NZ_JAERQM010000002.1, from coordinate 33,654 downwards.
CGAGCGACGCGCGATGCCGCTTCGCCAGCGCCACATAATTCGGCGCCGTGCGGTCGAACTTGCCCCGCTCCTCCGCCGACATCACCCGCACCAGCTTGGCCGGGCTGCCCATCCACAGCTCGTTGGGGCCGATCACCTTGCCGGGCGGCAGCATGCCGCCAGCGCCGAGCATCCCGCCCTCCTCGATCACCGCGCGGTCCAGCACCGTCGCGCCCATGCCGACGAAGGCACGGTTCTTCAGAGTGCAGGCATGCACGATGCAGGCATGGCCGATGGTGACGTCATCGCCGATGATCAGCGGCTCTGCCCCCGCATTCAGGTGCAGCACGCTGCCATCCTGGATATTGGTGCGGGCGCCGATGCGCATGATGTTGGTGTCGCCACGCAGCACACAGTGATACCAGACGCTGCTGTCCTCGCCGATCTCGACATCACCGATGACAATGGCGGTCGGCGCCACCCACGCCTCCGGATGGATCTTTGGGTGTTTGTCCTCGAAGGGGATGACGGGACCGGTCATTCGTTTTCTCCCAGCTATTTCAAGCGGCCAGCGGCAGTGCGGCGCTCACGTCCACACCGAGCATCAGCCCGATATTCTGCACCGCCGCGCCGGATGCACCCTTGCCCAGATTGTCCAGCTTGGCCACCAGCACCGCCTGCCCGAGCGCCGCATTCCCGTAGATGCGCAATTCAAGAAAATTGCTGCCGTTCAACTCCTCCGGCGCCAGCCGCGCCTTGGCGTCGGCCGCTTCCACCCGCACCCAGCCACTGCCGGCATAGGCGGCGCGGAGGCAGGCTTCGAGGTCGGCGGGCGTCGGCTTGCCGTTCAGCAGGTCGAGATGCAGCGGCAGGGACACCAGCATGCCCTGCGCGAAGTCACCCACCGAAGGGACAAAGACAGGCCGCCGCGTCAGCGCGCCGTACTTCTGCAACTCCGGCACATGCTTGTGCTCGAGGTTCAGGCCATAGAGGAAAAACGGCGCGGCGCTGCGGGTCGGCTCGAATTCCGCGATCATCTGCTTGCCGCCGCCCGAATAGCCGGAGACGGCATTGACGGTCACCGGATAATCCGGCGGCAGCAGCCCGGCCTCGACCAGCGGACGGATCAGCGCGATGCCGCCAGTGGGGTAGCAGCCGGGATTGGAGACGCGCGTGGCGCCGGCCACGGCGGCCGCCTGCGCCGCGTTCAACTCCGGAAAACCATAGACCCAGTCCGGGTCCACCCGATGCGCGGTGGAGGCATCGATCAGCTTGGGCGCATCGGCGCCAAGGGCCTGCGCCATGGCGGCGCTTTCCTTGGCCGCGGCGTCCGGCAGGCAGAGGACCACCAGGTCCACCTCCGCCATCAGGGCGCGCTTCGCCTCGGCGTCCTTGCGCTGGGCGTCGGGGATGCTGCGCAGGGCGATGCCGGGGAAACGGGCCAGGCGCTCACGGATCTGCAATCCGGTGGTGCCGGCCTCGCCGTCGATGAAAACGCTGGGGATGGGTCCCTTGGCCATGGTCATGTTCCCTCGGATCGCAGCCATGCCGCCCTCCGGCGGCCGAAAAAGCAAGAGGGGCAGGCCCTTGCGGACCTGCCCCTCTCGGATAACCAGCCATGCAGGCCGGGCGTGACGCCCGGTCCGCCCGGCGTCAGCGCTTGGAGAACTGGAAGGATCGGCGGGCCTTCGCCTTGCCGTACTTCTTGCGCTCGACCACGCGGCTGTCGCGCGTCAGGAAGCCGGCCTTCTTCAGGATGCCGCGCAGGCCCGGCTCGTAATAGGTCAGCGCGCGGGTGATGCCGTGGCGCAGCGCACCGGCCTGGCCGGACAGGCCGCCGCCGACGACCGTCGCGAAGACATCGAACTGCTGGTCGCGATCGGCCACCAGGAAGGGCTGGCCAATCACCATCCGCAGCACGGGGCGCGCGAAATAGGTGGTGGAGGGCTTGCCGTTCACTTCGATCTTGCCGCTGCCGGGCTTCACCCAGACGCGGGCGATCGCGTTCTTCCGGCGACCGGTGGCGTAGGACCGGCCGAGGCTGTCACGCTTCGGGGCGACGATCGCTGCCGGCTCGGCGGCGGGGCCACCGGCGGCCGCGACCAGGTCCTTGAGTTCGGCCAGGGACCCGCCGCTGCGGGGGGATTCAGTCTCGCTCATGCTCAGGCGGCCTTACCAGCGGCGGCCTTCGCGGGCGCGCCGAAGACGTTCTTGCGGTTCATCGCGCCGACATCCAGCGCGGCCGGGGTATTGCCGGCATGGGGATGCTCGGGGCCGGCATAGACATGCAGGTTGCGCATCTGCGCGCGGCCGAGCGGGCCACGGGTGATCATGCGCTCCACCGCCTTCTCCAGCACCCGCTCGGGGTGCGGGCTGGCCAGGCGCTCGGCGACCGTGCGGCCCTTGATGCCGCCGGCATAGCCGGTGTGCCAGTAGAAGACGGACTGCTCGGCCTTCTGGCCGGTGACCTTGACCTTCTTCGCGTTGATGACGACGACATGGTCGCCGCAATCCACATGCGGGGTGAAGGTCGGCTTGTGCTTGCCGCGCAGGCGATTGGCGATGACGCTGGCCAGACGGCCGAGCACCAGGCCCTCCGCGTCGATCAGCACCCAGTTCTTGGTGACCTCCGCCGGCTTGATGGAGGTGGTTTGCCGAGTAAGCATCTGCTTCGTAATTCCGACTATCGGTCTGGCGCGCCTTATCCGGCGGCAGGGTCGGAAAGTCAAGGCAAACCGGGGTTTTTCGCTGGCGGTATCGGGATACCGCCACCCATCGCCAGGACCGCAAGACGCATCAAGCGCCGCCATGGCAAACCGCCCCGGCAACCGGAGGCCACGACGATGTTCAGCCACGCCTCCCTCGGCACCAACGACTTCGACCGCGCCCTGGCCTTCTACGACGCCCTGCTCGTCCCGCTCGGCCTGACCCGCTTCCATACCGATGCGGCACAGGGCCAGGCCGGCTATGCCGCGAACCCCGAGGCGAGCCCGCAATTCTGGCTGATGCGCCCGATCGACGGCCGCCCCGCCACCGCCGGCAATGGCGTCACCCTGGCCTTCGAGGCGCCGGACCGCACCGCCGTCCGCGCCTTCCACGCCACCGGCCTCGCCCAGGGCGGGACGGAGGAGGGTAGCCCTGGGCTGCGGCCGCATTATCATGCCGATTATTACGGGGCCTATCTGCGCGACCCCGATGGCAACAAGCTCTGCTGCGTCTGCCACCGCCCGGCGTGAGCGCGGCGGCGCGCGCCTATTCCGGCGCCTCGGCTGCCAGGCGGGCGTTCATCACGGCGTAGAGCCGGTCCATCTCCACATCGAAGGCGGCCCATAGCGCGGCCGCCTCCGCCGCCGGCAGCAGGTCCTTGCCGTAGCGGAAGGCATTATCCTCCCGGATGATGGCCAGATGGTCGTCCCAGGGCATGTCCTCGGCCGCCCGCACCAGGGCGAGCGTGGCCTGCAGCCGCGCGCGCATGATCCGCACGACCTCCTCGCTCGGCCCTTCGGCGGCGGGTTTCGGTTCGGATGCGAAGAGATCGGCTTGTCCGTGCATGGCCTAGCGATAGCAGGGAACCGGCGAGTCGGCACAGCGGCCAGTGCCACTAGGCAGCCCGCCCCCGATCACGCATCCTGGCGCAATGCCGTGGCGCAACAATAGATTGCCGGACGTGGTGGCCGCCCTCGCCACCCGGCCGCGGCACGAGACTCTGCGCATGATGCTCGGCGAGCTGCTGCGCGAGGGTTTCGGCGCGGCCTGGCACGAAATGCAGCAGGAAGCCTGGCTGCTGGACGGCACCGGCCGGATCGACACGCTGTGGGGCGCCACGGTCATCGAGCTGAAATCCGACCTGCGGCGCGAGGAAACGGACGTGCTGCGCCGCATGCCGGACTATCTGCGCGACGCCGCCGCCCGCGCCGCCTCCCCGCGCCCGGTCACCGGCATCGCCACCGATGGCGCCACCTTCGTCGCCTATGCCCTGCGCGACGGCGCGCTGCATGAACTGGCCCGCCACCAGACCGACCCTGCCCGGCCGGCGGAGCTGATGGCCTGGCTGGAGCCGCTGCTCTCCGACACGCCGGACCTGATTCCGGACCCGCGCAGCATCGCCCAGGCCTTTGGCCGCGCCAGCCTGACCTTCGGCCGCGCCCGCCTCTCGCTCGAAGCCCTCTGGGCGCGGCTGCGCGACGATCCGGAGGTGCGGCTGAAGCGGGATCTGTGGGACGGGCTGCTGCGCGAGGCCTATGGCGAGGCGGTCGGCCAGGATTCGCTGTTCCTCCAGCACACCTATCTGGTGATCGTGGTGAAGGCGATCGCCGCCCGGGTCCTGGGCCTGTCGGTGGACGACCCCGCCGCGCTGCTCTCCGGCTCCGCCTTGGCGGATGAGGGTATCCAGGGCGCGGTGGAGGCCGATTTCTTCGACTGGCCGCTGCGCGAGGCCGAGGGCGCGGCGCTGGTGCGCCAGGTGGCGCGCGGCGCCGACCGCTTCCGGCTGCGCGATGTCGAGACCGACGTGCTGAAGATCCTCTACGAAAGCCTGGTGGACCCGGAGGAGCGGCACGACCTCGGCGAATACTACACGCCGGACTGGCTCGCCTTCCGGGTGGTGGAGGCGGCCGTCCCCCGGCCGCTGGAACAGCGCGTGCTGGACCCGGCCTGCGGATCGGGCACCTTCCTGTTCCATGCGCTGCGCCGGCTGGTGGCGGCCGGCCGCGCGGCGGGGTGGGAGGATCGGCGTATCCTGGAAGCGGCGGCGGAGGGGGTGCGCGGGCTGGATGTGCACCCCGTCGCCGTCACGCTGGCGCGCGTCACCTGGCTGCTGGCGCTGGGGGAGGTGCTGGCCGGGCGGTCCGCGCGGCTGACCGTGCCGGTCTTCCTGGGCGATGCGCTGCAATGGGGGCTGCGGCGCTACCTGGACCAGGCGGATGTGCTGATCGAGGTGCCGGGCGAGGCGCCGCTCCAGGTGCCCACCGGCTTCGCCGAGGAGCAGGAGCTGTTCGAGCAGGGGCTGGAGACGCTGAACCAGGGGCTGCGCGACGGCGCCTCCGCCGTGCAGGTCACCCGCCGCCTGGCCCGGCTGGAGGGGGCGGCGCCGGCCGATGTGGAACGGCTCGGCCAGACCTATGCGCATCTCAAGCGGCTCTACGATGCCGGGCGCAACGGCATCTGGACCTTCGTGCTGCGCAACCTGCGCCGGCCGATCTTCCTGTCGCGGGATGACCAGCGGGCGGATGTGCTGGTCGGCAACCCGCCCTGGATCGTCTACCGCCACCTCAGCCCGGCGATGAAGGACCGGGTGAAGGAGGGGCTTTCGGAATACGGCCTCTGGGTCGGCGGCAACCTGGCGACGCAGCAGGATATCTGGGCGCTGTTCTGGGCGCGCGGGGCGGAACGCTACCTGCGGCCGGGCGGCACTCTGGCCTTCGTGGTGCCCTTCGCGGCGCTGAACGCGCCGGTCTTCGCGCCGCTGCGGGCGGGGGTGTTCGGCGGGGTGGAGGTGCGGCTGACCGGCGCCTGGGCGCTGGAACGGGTCTGGCCGATCTTCGGCGCGCAATCCGGCAGCAGCACCACCAGCACCTGCGTGCTGTTCGGCCAGCGCGCCCCGGCCGGGCCGGTGCCGGCGGAGGTGGATCGTTTTGCGGGACGGCTGGCGCGGCGCGATGCGACGGATGCGGAAGCCGCGATGGTCCTGCAAAGGACGCGGGCGCCCTGGCCGCGGGCGCGGACACTTTTGGGGGTTTCGCCGTATCGGGCGCGGTTTCGGCAGGGCGCGACGGTGGTGCCGCGGCGGTTCTTTGTCGTGGACCCGGAACCGGAGACGCGACTTGGGAGGAACCGTAACGCGCCGAGAGTCCGCGGGCGAGTTGGGTCGCTCGACAAGGCGCCGTGGAAGGACATCGAGCCGCCACGCGGCCCGGTGGAGGCGATCTTCCTGCGACCGCTTGCTCTTGGAGAATCGGTGGCGCCATACCGCATGCTGGACACCGCGACGGCCGTTATTCCGCTTGCCGGAAGCGAGCTACTTGACGCGGCGGCTGCGGCGGATCGCGGCTACCGTTATCTCGCTGCCTGGCTTGGCGACTGCGAAAAAAAATGGGCCGAGCACAGCAATAGAAATAGTGTCGGCCAACAGCGGATGACGCTGCGCGGAAGGCTCGATCACATGCGAGGAACTTCCGCACAGACGGTCAACGCGGAACTCCGGGTCCTCTACACCGCATCTGGCACGCGCCTCAGCGCCGCTCGTGTGAACGATCCTGCCTTCATCGTCGAGCACAAAGCCTATTGGGCGCCCGCCCGGTCCGCCGAGGAAGCCGGCTACCTTCTCGCCCTGCTCAACAGCGCCGCCGTACTGGCAAAAATCACCGACCTCCAGCCGCATGGGCAGCGCGACAAGCGGGACTTCGACAACCTCGTCTGGACCCTCCCCATCCCCGAATACGACCCGGCCGAGCCGCTGCATCGCGACCTCGCCGCCGCCGCCACCCAGGCCGAGGCGGTCGCGGCCAGCGTCCCGCTCGACCCCGCCGCGCATTTCACCGGCCATCGCCGCGCCATCCGCGCCGCCCTGGCGGCGGATGGCATCGCCGCGGAGATCGAGGCGCTGGTGGACGCGCTGCTGCCGCCCTGAAAGACACCTCTGGACAGGCCACGCGCCGCGAAGGAGTCTCCCACCCATGGAAACGACCCCCAAGCCGCAAGGCCTCGCCAATCGCTCCTCGAACTACGGGGACCGCGACTTCGCCCTCTATCTCCGCCGGTCCTTCGCCAAGTCCATGGGCTATTCCCAGGCGATGCTGGACAAGCCCGTGGTCGGCATCGCCGATACGGGCTCGGATTACAACAACTGCCACCGCACGGCGCCCGAGCTGATCGAGGCGGTGAAGCGCGGCGTGTTGGCGGCCGGTGGCCTGCCGCTTGCCTTCCCGACCATCAGCATCTGCGAACCCTCCCTCACCCCCTGTTCCATGCACTATCGCAACCTGATGGCGCTGGACACGGAGGCGATGCTGGCGAACCAACCGATGGATGCCGCCGTGCTGGTGGGCGGCTGCGACAAGACCGTGCCGGCCCAGCTCATGGCTGCCATTTCCTCCGGCACGCCCAGCGTCATGCTGGTGGTGGGGCCGATGCTGGCGCAGTCCTTCGCGGGCGAACGGCTTTCCGCCTGCACCGATTGCCGCCGCTACTGGGCGCGCTACCGCGCCGGGGAAGTCTCGGGCGAGCGGATCAAGACCCTTGAGGGAAAACTGGCCACCACCGCCGGCACCTGCGGCGTGATGGGCACGGCCAGCACCATGGCCTGCATCGCCAGCGTGCTCGGCTTCATGCCGCTGGATGCCGCCTCCGCCCCCGCGGTGCATGCCGACCGGCTGCGCATGGCCGAGGAGGCCGGCGCCCAGGCGGTGCGGCTGATCCAGAAGCCGGTCACGCCGCTGTCGCTGATGACCCAGGGCAACCTCGACAACGCTGTCCGAGTCTTGCTGTCCATCGGCGGCTCCACCAATGCGGTGGTGCATCTGGCGGCCATCGCCGGCCGCGCCGGGCTGAAGCTGGACCTGCGGCGCCTGGACGAGCTCAGCGAGACCACCCCCGTGCTGGTCGATCTGAAGCCGACCGGCGAGGGCTATATGGAAGACTTCCACAGCGCCGGCGGCATGCAGGCGCTGCTGTGGGAAATCCGCGACCTGCTGGACCTCGACACGCTGGACCTGGATGGGGTGACGCTGCGCGACCGGATCGGCGATGGCAGCCATTTCGTGGACCGCAAGATCATCCGCGCCCGCGAAACGCCGGTCTCGCCGGTGGGCGGGCTGGTCACCCTCTACGGCTCGCTCGCGCCGGACGGCGCCATCCTCAAGCGCAGCGCCGCCACCGCATCGCTGTTCGAGACGGAGGCGCGCTGCCTGGTGTTCGACGGGCTGGAAGACCTGGCCAACCGGATCGACGACCCGGAGCTCGACGTGCTGGCCACCGATATTCTCGTCCTCAAGAATGCCGGCCCGCGTTCCCCGGCCGGCATGCCGGAGGCCGGCTACCTGCCGATCCCCAAGAAGCTGGCGCGGGCCGGCGTGAAGGACATGGTGCGGATTTCCGACTGCCGCATGTCCGGCACCGCCTTCGGCACCATCGTGCTGCATGTGGCGCCCGAGGCCTCGGTCGGCGGCCCGCTGGCCCTGGCCGAGACCGGCGACCGTATCCGCCTCTCGGTCAAGGACCGCCGGATCGAACTGCTGGTGGATGAGGCGGAAATGACCCGCCGCCGCGCCCTCTGGTCCCCCGCCCCCGCCCCGGCGCGCGGCTGGGACCGGCTGGTGCATGAACAGGTGACCCAGGCGCCGCAGGGCGCCGACCTCGCCTTCATGCTGCCGCCCGTCGCGTAAACCTTGCGCGGTCCGGTGACCCGTCCCAAACAGGGAGGGTCAAGCCGGAGGCCGCGCCCATGCCCGTCATCAACCGCATCGCCGAATTCCATCCCGAGATGACGGAATGGCGCCACGACCTGCACCGCCATCCGGAGCTGGGCTTCCAGGAGACCCGGACCAGCGGCGTGGTCGCCGCGAAGCTCCGCGAATTCGGCTGCGACGAGGTCGTGACCGGCATTGCCACCACCGGCGTGGTCGGCGTGATCCACGGCCAGGGCGGCCCGAATGGCCGCGCCGTCGGCTTCCGGGCGGATATGGACGCGCTGCCGATCGAGGAGGCCACGGGCAAGCCCTATGCCTCCCGGACGCCCGGCATCATGCATGCCTGCGGCCATGACGGCCACACCACCATGCTGCTCGGCGCGGCCAAGTACCTGGCCGAGACCCGCAACTTCGCCGGCACCGTCTACCTGGTGTTCCAGCCGGCCGAGGAGAACCTGGCCGGCGGCGAGGTGATGGTGAAGGAGGGGCTGTTCCAGCGCTTCCCGATGGATCGCATCTTCGGCCTGCACAACTGGCCCGGCGCGCCCGCCGGCATCTTTCTGCACGCGCCCGGCCCGGTGATGGCGGCGGTGGCCAATCTGGAAGCGACCATCACCGGTCGCGGCGCGCATGGCGCCATGCCGCATAACGGCATCGACCCGATCCTCATCGCCTCCCACATCGTCACCGCGCTGCAATCCGTGGTGGCGCGCAACGTGAATCCGCTGGAGGCGGGGGTCATCACCATCGCCCATATCAAGGGCGGCTTCACCTTCAACGTCATCCCCGAAAGCGTGCAGATGCAGGGCACCGCGCGCTGGTTCCTGCCGGAGGTCGGCGACCTTCTGGAGGCGAATTTCCTGCGCATCGTGAGCGGCGTCGCCGCCAGCTTCGGCGCCACGGCGGAGGCCAGCTTCACCCGCGCCTACCCCGCCACGGTGAACGAGCCGGAGAGCACGGTGGCCGCCGCCCGCGCCGCCGCCCTGGTGGTCGGCGAGGCCCGCGCCCGCCCGCTGCCGCAGCCCACCATGGGCGGCGAGGATTTCAGCTTCATGCTGAACGAGAAGCCCGGCGCCTATCTGTTCCTGGGAGGCGGCAAGGGCGAGGGCGACGCCATGGTCCACCACCCGAAATACGACTTCAACGACGAGATCCTGCCCATCGGCGCCTCCTGGTTCGCCACGCTGGCGGAGCAGGAACTGCCGCGCCAGGGGTAAGGCCGGGCAGCTTCGGCCGCATCAGACCAACCGCACGAAGTGCCGACCTGCGGCCCGAAGGGCCGAGCGCGCGAATGCGCGCCGCGGCTCATGCCGCGAAGCCAAGGGCCGCGGATGCGGCCCGCCCGGCGTCTGAGGGGCACAAAGGTGAAACCTTTGTGCGCTGAGTATCAGCCACCCTCACGCGGCGCGGATGCGGCCGAGGAAGCTGTTCACCTGGTCGCGCAGCGCGCCGGCCTGGCCGGAGAGCGACCGCGCATCCTCCACGATCCGCCCGGCCACCGAACCCGTCTCCCGCGCCGCCTCATCCACCGTGGCGATGGCGGAGGACACCTCGTCGGTGCCGCCGGCCGCCTGCTGCACGCTGCGCGCGATCTCCCGCGTCGCGGCGCCCTGCTGTTCCACGGCGGCGGCGATGGCGGAGGCGCTTTCATTCAGGTTGACGATGGTCGCCGCCACCTGCTGGATCGCCAAGGCAACGCTGTCGGTCGCCACCTGCACGGCATGAATGCGGGCGGTGATGTCCTCCGTCGCCTTGCCGGTCTGGGCGGCCAGGGTCTTCACCTCGCTGGCCACCACGGCAAAGCCCTTCCCGGCCTCCCCGGCGCGGGCGGCCTCGATGGTGGCGTTCAGGGCCAGAAGGTTGGTCTGGCCGGCGATGTCGGAGATCAGCTTCACCACATCGCCGATCCGCCGCACATCGGCGATCAGGCTTTCCACCACCAGCGTCGCACCCCGCGCCTGTTCGGTGGCGGAGCCGGTGGCGCTGGTGGACCGCACCACCTGGCTGCCGATTTCCTGGATCGAGGCGGTCACCTGCTCCGTCGTCTCCGCCACCGAGCGGACATTGCCGCTGGTATTCGCGGCGGCGCCGGCCACCGTGCCGGTCTGGTCCAGGGTGCGGGCGGCGGCGGCGTTCATCGCCCTGGCATCCTGTTCCAGGCGCGCGGTGCCATTGGCCACCTGGCCGACCAGGGCCATCACCTCCGCCTCGAAGCTGTCGGCCATCCGGCGCATCATCGACCGGTTGGCGGCCTCCGCCTCCTTCGCCGCATGGATATCGACCAGGGACCCGCAGGCGCGGCGCGGCTTGCGGTTGGCATCCAGGATGACGCCGCCCGTCGCGCGGAACCAGCGATAGCTGCCATCCTTCACCTTGAGGCGATAGGTGGTGTCATAGGTGCTGCCGCTGGCCAGGGCCGCGCCGAAGGCGGCGAAGGTGCCGTCGATATCCTCCGGATGCAGGCGGTCGGACCAGCTCTGCACCTTGTCGGGGAATTCGGCGGCGCTGGCGAAGCCGCAGAGCCGGCGGAATTCCGCCGACCAGGTCCAGCGCGACAGGGGGTGCATCGCATCCCCCTCATGCAGTATGGCGTCCCAGAGTCCGACGCCCGCATGGCTCGACAGCGTGTCGAGCCATTCGGCCTTCACCGACAGATCCGATGGGTCGCGGCGGAAGAATGACATTTGTTTTGGCCTTCGCGGGCGGCGGGGATTGCAGCCCCAGCCTGCCACAAGGCGGTTTCCATCGGCTTAATCCGACCCCACCCTTACGCAGCCACCACTTTTCGGGTAACCCGCCTGCGCCATGCGCCAATTCCTGGATTTCGAAAAACCCATCGCCGAACTCGAAGGCAAGATCGAGGAGCTGCGCCGCACCACGGATGCCGGCGGCATCGACGTGGCCGAGGAGGTCAGCAAGCTGCGCGACAAGGCGCATAAGCTGCTTCTCGCCACCTATGCCAAGCTGACGCCGTGGCAGAAGGCGCAGATCGCCCGCCACTCGGAACGCCCCCACGCCTCCGACTACATCAAGGGCCTCATCGAGGACTTCTTGCCACTTGCCGGCGACCGGGCCTTCGCCGATGACCTGGCGGTGACCGGGGGCATGGGGCGGTTCCGTGGCCGTGCCGTCATGGTCATCGGCACGGAACGGGGCCACGACACCGAAAGCCGGGTCAAACACAATTTCGGCATGGCCCGCCCGGAGGGCTACCGCAAGGCGCGCCGCCTGATGGAGCTCGCCGGCCGCTTCGGCCTGCCAATCCTGTCCTTCGTCGACACCGCCGGCGCCTTCCCGGGCATCGAGGCGGAGGCGCGCGGCCAGGCGGAAGCCATCGCGCGCTCGATCGAGGCCGGGCTGGACGCGCCGGTGCCCTTCATCGCCACCATCATCGGGGAGGGCGGGTCGGGCGGCGCCATCGCGCTCGCCGCCGCCGACCGCATCCTGATGCTGGAACATTCGATCTATTCGGTGATCTCGCCGGAGGGCTGCGCCAGCATCCTGTGGCGCGACGCCGCCCAGGCCGCGACGGCGGCCGAGGCGCTGCGCCTGACCGCCGAGGACCTGCGCAAGCTGGCATTGGTGGATGCGGTGGTGGCGGAGCCGCTGGGCGGCGCGCATCGCGACCCGGCGGCGATGCTGGCCGCCGTGTCCCGCCAGATCTGGGACAGCCTGGAGCCCCTGCTGGCCCTGGATGGCGCCACGCTGCGCGCGCGCCGGCGCGAGAAGTTTCTGGATATGGGCCGCGCGGGGGTCGTCTGACCGCCCCGCGGGTGGTTTGATCCCGCCCGCATGACCCCTCCCCCTGACAGCGGCGCGCCGGCCCAAACGGTGCCGCCGGCCGAACTGCGGCGCCTGTTCTTCCGGGTCTTTCCCGCCGTCGGCCTGGCGATGTTCGGCGCCGCGCTGGACCAGACCCTGGTCGCCGCCGCCCTGCCCGCCATCGCGCGCGGCCTGGGCGATGTCGAGCGGCTGTCCTGGATCATCGTGCTGTATCTGGTGGCCAATACCGTGGCCGCCCCGGTCTATGGCCGGCTTGGCGACGCCTTCGGGCGGCAGCGCATGCTTCTGGTGGCCTTGGCCGTCTATGCCACGGGCGCCACGCTCTGCGCCTTCGCGGGCTCGCTCGGCACGCTGGCCGCGGCGCGGGTGGTGCAGGGAATCGGCGGCGGCGGCCTGATAAGCCTGTCCGTCGCCCTGATCGCGGAGGTGGTGCCGGCGCGGGAGCGCGGCCGCTTCCAGGCCTATATCGCCGCTGTCTTCACCACCGCCAGCGCGCTGGGCCCGGTGCTGGGCGGGTTGCTGGCCGAGCATTTCGGCTGGCGCAGCATTTTCGCGCTGCAACTGCCGCTGTCCTGCCTCGCCGCCTGGCTGGCGGTGACCCGGCTGGGCGATGCCTCCCGCGGCCAGTCCAAGGGGTTCAGCTTCGACTGGTGGGGGCTGGTGCTCTTCGCGGTCTTCGTCGCGCCGGCGCTGATGGCGCTGGACCAGGCGCGGCGGCTGACGCCGGGGCCGCTGCTGGTGGCGCTGGGGCTCGCGGCGGTGGCGGGCACGGCGCTGTGGCTGCTGCTGCGGCAGGAAAAGCGGGCGCCGGACCCGCTGCTGCCGCTGGACGTGCTGGGCCATCCGACCATCTGGCGCGCCAACCTCATGTCCTCCTGCGTCGCGGGTGCCTTCGTGGGCAGTATCGCCTTCCTGCCGATCTATTTCGCGGCGGTGCGCGGGCTGTCGCCGGCCCAGCTCGGCCTGGCGCTGCTGCCGCTGTCGGCCTGCGCCGGCTTCGGGGCGATGACCTCCGGCGCGCTGCTGGCCCGCACCGGCCATGTCATGCGCTGGCCGGGCATCGGGCTGAGCCTGTCGTCCAGCCTGCTTCTGGTACTGACCATCGGCCTGCCGGCCCTGTCCCTGCCGGTGATGGCCGGGCTGCTGGGGCTGATCTCGGTCGGCTTCGGCATGTCCTTCCCGATGGTGCAGGTCTCGGTGCAGGTCGCGGCGGGGCCGAAGCGGCTTGGCTCCGCCACCGCCTCGGTCCAGTTCACCCGGTCGCTCGGCGCGGCGACGGGCACGGCGCTGCTGGGGGCCGTGCTGTTCGGTTCTCTGACCGTGATGGGCGAGGATGCGACGCGGCTGTTCGTCGCCCTGGTCAACCAGGGGCCGGCGGCGCTGGCGGGGCTGGATGCGGCGGCGGAGGCGGTGTTCCGGGCGCAGATGACCACGGCCTTCCGCGCCAGCTTCGGCACCGCGACGCTGCTGGTGGCCTTCGCCGCCTGGATGTCCACGCGGGTGCCGCTGCGCCGGGTGTGAGGCACCGGGTCTGAGGCAGCGCGGAAGATGGCCCCGAATTCATTCGGCCAGCCGTCATGCGCCTTGCCCGAAGCCGGCCTTCGCTCCACCATCGGAACGCGAAGGGAACGGCCAGAACGATGTCGAAAATGGATCCCCCCAGGCCGGGACGACGGCTGTTCGTTTTGCGTCTCGGCGCCTTGTTGCCAGGCATGGCCTGGGCAAAAGGCAGCGGGGCGGCACCCGCCGCCAGCCCAGCGCGCCCAGCAACCGATATCGGGGATCAGGGACAGCCGGCTCAGTACCGCAGCGGCATTACCGATTCAGACCCCTCCGATGGCCCCGGCTATGGGCGCGGGCGGCGGCGCGGCACCGGGATCACGGATAGCGATCCCTCTGACGGCCCGGGCAATGGACGCGGCGGCAATCGTCGCCGCGGGACCGGCATCACCGACAGCGACCCCTCTGACGGCCCGGGCAATGGCAGGGGCGGCTACCGGCGCGGCGGTACCGGCATCACCGATAGCGATCCTTCCGATGGCCCCGGCAATGGCAGGGGCGGCAGGCGCCGGCAGACCGGGCTGACGGATTCGGACCCCAGCGACGGGCCGGGCCAGGGACGGCGTGGCAAGTAGCGGCGGCGCTCCGTCCAGGGACGGAGCGGCCCTGCCTCCTCACACCCGCCCGTGGCAGTGCTTGTATTTCTTCCCCGACCCGCAGGGGCAGGGCGCGTTGCGCGGGGTGGCGGCCCAGGTGGCCTGGTCGTTCGGGTCCACCGCCTGGGCCAGCATCGGCTGGCGGGCCGGCTGCGCGGCGCCATAGGCGGGTGGCGGGGCGTCGGCGTATTCCAGCTCGGCCATGCCGTTCGGGTCCGGGTGGCGCAGGTCCATCACCTGCACCGGCTCCGGCATCGGCGGCGGTGCATCGGGGCGGATGTCGATGCGCATCAGCACCGTGGTCGTCCGCTCCCGCAGATCTTCCAGCATGCTGTTGAACAGGTTGAAGGCTTCGGACTTGTACTCGTTCAGCGGGTCGCGCTGGCCATAGGCGCGCAGGCCGATGCCCTGGCGCAGATGGTCGAGCGCCAGAAGGTGCTCCTTCCAAACCGCGTCGAAGATCTGAAGCAGCAGCGACTTCTCGACCATCCGCATCAGGTCGGTGCCGATATTGGCGACGCGGGCAGCGTAGCTTTCATCGGCCGCCTTGATGAGGCGTTCGCGCACCTGCGTCTCGTCGATACCCTCCTCCCCCGCCCATTCGGCGACGGGCAGGTCCAGGCCGAGAAGGTCCAGAACCTTCGCCTGCAGACCCACCGTGTCCCATTGCTCGGGATAGGCATTCTCCGGGATCGCGACATCGACCAGCTTGCCGATCGTCTCCCGCCGCATTTCGGCGACCGTCTCGGCCACATCCGGCGCCATCATGAAGGACTTGCGCTGGGCATAGACCTCCTTGCGCTGGTTGTTCATGACGTCGTCGTATTTCAGCAGGTTCTTGCGGGTGTCGAAGTTGCGGGCTTCGACCTTCTTCTGGGCCTTCTCGAGCGCCTTGTTGATCCAGGGGTGAACAATGGCTTCACCCTCCTTGAGGCCCAACTTCTGCAGCATCCCGCCCATGCGGTCGCTGCCGAAGATGCGCATCAGGTCGTCTTCCAGGCTCAGGAAGAAGCGGCTGGCGCCCGGGTCGCCCTGGCGGCCGGACCGGCCGCGAAGCTGGTTGTCGATTCGGCGGCTTTCATGCCGTTCCGTGCCGATCACCAGCAAGCCGCCGGCGGCCTTCACGGCCGGGCGGATCGCTTCCACCTCCGCCTTGTGGCGGGCCAGCACCGTCTCGTATTCCGGGCTGTCGCTGTTGCCGACCTCGGCGCGGGCCAGCATGTCGGCATTGCCGCCGAGCTGGATGTCGGTGCCGCGGCCGGCCATGTTGGTGGCGATGGTGACGGAGCCGGGGCGGCCGGCCTGGGCCACGATGCCGGCTTCCTGTTCGTGGAAGCGGGCATTCAGCACCTGGTGCGGCACGCCCTTCTGCTTCAGCAGTTCGGAGATCAGCTCCGACTTTTCGATGCTGGTGGTGCCGACCAGTGTCGGCTGGCCGCGCTCCCGCGCCTCGGCGATCAGCACGGCCACCGCTTCGTACTTCTCGCGCGCGGATTTGTAGACTTCATCGTCCGAGTCCAGGCGGGCCACCGGAACATTGGTGGGGATTTCCACCACTTCCAGCTTGTAGATCTCGGCGAATTCATCGGCCTCGGTCGAGGCCGTGCCCGTCATGCCGGCAAGCTTGGGATACAGCCGAAAATAGTTCTGGAAGGTGATGGAAGCGAGCGTCTGGTTTTCCGGCTGGACGGTGACGCCTTCCTTGGCTTCCAGCGCCTGGTGCAGGCCTTCCGAATAGCGGCGGCCTTCCATCATGCGGCCGGTGAATTCATCGATGATGACCACCTTGTCCTGCCGGACGATGTAGTCGACATCCCTGGTGAACAGCACATGCGCGCGCAGGGACTGGTTGGCGTGGTGCACCAGGGTCACATTGGCGCTGTCATACAGCGCGCCCTCGGTCAGCAGCCCGGCCTCGGTCAGCGCCGCCTCCAGCGCCTCCGTCCCCGCTTCGATCATGTGGACGGTCTTGAATTTCTCGTCCTTTTCGAACAGGGACGAATCCTTCACCAGCTCCTTCATCACCGCATCGACGCGGCTGTACAGGTCGCTGCTGTCGTCGGAGGGGCCGGAGATGATGAGCGGCGTCCGCGCCTCATCCACCAGGATGCTGTCGACCTCGTCGACGATGGCATAGGCGAAGTCGCGCTGGACCATGTCCTCCAGCCGGTACTTCATGTTGTCGCGCAGATAGTCGAAGCCGAATTCGTTGTTGGTGCCGTAGGTGATGTCGCAGTGATAGGCGTCGCGCCGTTCCTCGTCCGACTTGCCATGCACGATGGTGCCGGTGGTCAGGCCGAGGAAGCCGTAGAGCTTGCCCATCCATTCCGCGTCGCGGCTGGCCAGGTAGTCGTTCACGGTCACCACATGCACGCCCTTGGCGGGCAGGGCGTTCAGGTAGACCGGCAGGGTGGCGACCAGGGTCTTGCCCTCGCCGGTCTTCATCTCGGCGATGCGGCCATCATGCAGCACCATGCCGCCGATCATCTGCACGTCGAAATGCCGCATGCCGAGGGCGCGCTTCGCACCCTCCCGCACCGTGGCGAAGGCTTCGGGCAGGATGTCGTCCAGCGTTCGCCCGGCGGCGAGCTGGGCACGGAATTCCGCGGTTTTGCCGCGCAGCGCCTCATCGGACAAGGC
The DNA here is from genome assembly GCF_019029495.1 of Falsiroseomonas oleicola. GTDB lineage: Bacteria > Pseudomonadota > Alphaproteobacteria > Acetobacterales > Acetobacteraceae > Falsiroseomonas > Falsiroseomonas oleicola. Next base: position 16,691 of record NZ_JAERQM010000002.1, on the reverse strand, counting down.
GGCCAGCGTGGGCTCCAGCGCATTGATCGCGGGCACCCGTGCCTGGAAGCGCTTCAGCGCCCGGTCATTGGTGTTGCCGAATACGGCGCGGACGAGGCGTTGGAACATGTCTGGCAGTTGTCTCCGACCCGCAGCTTGCGACCAGCGGCAGCGCCGATGCGATCACGCCCGGCGGTCGGGGGCGCAAAGGCCCGGCCCGGGCAAAGCGCGGCGGCCGAGAGATAGGCGCGCGGCCCTGCCACGTCAACGCAGCCGGCATTCCGACATGGCTCCATGGCGGAGCCCCTGCCTTGTGGCGCCCCCCCGCATCGGCCATCTTCCGCCGAACATGACGAGAATCCCCGCGATGCGCCGCACGGCTCCCCTCCTCGCCGCCCTGCTGCTTTCCACCGCCCTGGTGGCCGCCCCGGCTTTGGCCCAGGCACCGGCCCCAGCGGCGTCCCCAGCCTCGGACCCCGTGGTGGCCCGGGTGGAAGGCGCGGAAATCCGCCTGTCCGAGCTGCAATCGGAGATGGAGCGCCTGCCGGCGGAGCTGCGCTCCATGCCGCAGCCCATGCTGATGCCGCTGCTGCTGGACCAGCTCATCACCCAGAAGGCCATCACCGCCGCCGCCCGCGCCCAGGGCCTGGCGAATGACCCGGAGGTCCAGGCCCGCCTGCGCCGGGCGGAGGAGGAGGCGCTGCAGCAGGCCCTCATCACCCGCGCCGTCGCCCCGCAGATGACCGAGGAATCGCTGCGCGCCCGCTACCAGCGCGACGTCGCCGGCCGCCCGGCGGAGGAGGAGGTGCGCGCCCGCCACATCCTGGTCCCGACCGAGGCCGAGGCCCGCACGGCCCTGGCCGAGGCCCGCGCCGCCGGCGCCGATTTCGCCGAGGTCGCCCGCCGCCGCTCCACCGGCCCGGGGTCGCGGGAGGGTGGCGACCTGGGCTTCTTCAAGCGCGGCGACATGATTCCCGAATTCGCCACCGCCGCCTTCGCCATGCAGCCCGGCCAGATCTCCGAAAGCCCGGTGCGGACGCAGTTCGGCTGGCATGTCATCAAGGTGGAGGCACGCCGCGCCGTGCCGCCGCCGCCCTTCGAGGAAGCCCAGGAAGCCCTGCGCCAGCGCGCCTTCGAGGAAGCCGTGACGGCGGAGGTGGAGCGCATCCGCGGCGCCGCCCGGATCGAGCGCTTCGCCATGGATGGCAGCCCCCTGCCCGCCCCGGCCGCGCCCTCCCTGCTCGACGGTGCCGCGCCGCCGCCCGCCTCCCCCCAACCCCGCCGCTAGAAAAGACCCGACCATGGCCGGCAAGGATCTTCCCGTCTCTCCGCTCGCGCTGCCGCTGCCCGCAATGCCGCCGGTGGCGGGGCTGCGCCTCGGCTCCGGCCGGGCGGAGATCCGCTACAAGGCGCGGGAGGATGTGACCATGATGGTCTTCCCCGCCGGGACCACCGTGGCGGGGGTGTTCACCAAGAACAAATGCCCGGGCGCGCCGATCGACTGGTGCCGCGCCGCGCTGAAGGGCGGCAAGGCCCGCGCTTTGGTCGTCACCGCCGGCAATTCCAACGTCTTTACGGGCAAGGCGGGGCGCCAGACCTGTAGCGACACCGCGAAGGCCATGGCCGGGCTGGCGGGTTGCAAGCCGACCGAGGTGTTCCTCGCCTCCACGGGTGTGATCGGCGAGAAGCTGCCGACCGAGAAGCTGCTCGCCGCCCTGCCGCCCCTGTTCGGGAAGCTGGACGAGGATGGCTGGGCCGGCGCCGCCAGCGCCATCATGACCACCGACACCTTCCCCAAGGGCGCCACCCGCACGGCGCAGATCGGCGACACCACGGTGACCGTCAGCGGCATCGCCAAGGGCAGCGGCATGATCGCCCCCGACATGGCGACCATGCTGTGCTTCCTGGCCACCGACGCCAAGGTGCCGGCCGCGGCGCTCCAGGCGATCCTGGCCAAGGGCACCCAGAAATCCTTCAACTGCGTCACGGTGGACAGCGACACCTCCACCAGCGACACGGTGCTGCTGTTCGCCACGGGCGCCGCCAGGCATCCCCGCGTGCCCGCCGAGGGCGGCAAGATGCTGAAGGATTTTGCACGCGCCGTTCACGAAGTCCTCATGGACCTGGCCCTGATGGTCGCCCGCGACGGCGAGGGCGCCCAGAAGCTGATCCAGATCGACGTGACCGGGGCGGTCAGCGCCAAATCGGCGCATCGCATCGCCATGAGCATCGCCAATTCGCCTCTGGTGAAAACCGCGATCGCCGGCGAGGACGCCAATTGGGGCCGCATCGTCATGGCCGTCGGCAAGGCCGGGGAGCCTGCAGATCGCGACCTGCTCTCCGTCGCCATCGGCGGCACCTGGATGGCGCGGGAGGGCGCCGTCGTCACCGGCTACGACGAGACGCCCGTCATCGCCCATATGAAGGGCCGCGACGTGCGGATCGAGGTGGACTTGGCGCTCGGCCGCGGCAAGGCGACCGCCTGGACCTGCGACCTGACGCATGGGTACATCGACATCAACGGATCCTATCGGAGTTAGGCGTCGGCGCCTTCCGTCGGCGGCATGCCGCTCTGCCGCAATTCATCGACAGCGGTGCCGATGAGATCCGCGAAGCGCTGGGCCTCGTCGGCCGATTTCTGCCACCGCGCCGCCTCCTGCATCCGGTTGCGCTGCCGGGCGGCGCGTTCCATCGACAGGTACAGGTTCCGCCGGTCCCGCTGCGTCCGGTAGGCAACACCCAGCGCCTTGTCGAGCGATTCGGCCTGATGCGCGGCCAGCGTCTTCGGGCCATAGGCATGGCCCACCTGGCAGCGGAAGCGGGGCGCTGTCGCCTCCCCCACCACGTTCAGCACGCCGCCGCATTCGGGGCAGCCCAGCGCGCTCGGCTTGCCGACCGTGGTGATGTCCTCGCTCATGACCGTAAGCTCCTGGCGGGAGATGCGTGCCTCGAGCACGAGTTCGGCGGGAATGGGGACCGCAGGCCCGGCGGCACTTCGCGCCAGGCGCAGCAACAGGGCCGGCAGGTCGGCCGCCGGCAGGCAATGTTCCGCACCGGCGCGCTCCCGCGCATTGCAAGGCATGTCGGGCCATTCGGCGTCCGCCGGGTCCTGGACCACGGTGACGCCGCCGCAGCGGCGTATCGCATCAAGTCCCTCCGCCCCATCATCCAGCATGCCGCTCAATACAACGCCGATCACCCTCGAACCGCAGGCCACGGCGGCGGATCGGAACAGCGCATCCACCGCCGGCCGAGCCCGGTTTTCCTGCGGACCGCGACGCAGCAGGACCCGGTCGCCACCGTCGTCGAGAAGCAGGTGGCGGTCGGGCAGTGCGACGTAGATCCGCCCTAGCTCGACCCGCTCCCCCTCCACGGCATGATGCGCCTTCAGCGGCCCCGCCCGGCTCAATATCTCCGGAAGCCTGCTGAGCCCGCCGGGGGAAACGTGCTGAACGACGAACACGGCAGCCGGGAGATCGTCCGCCAGGCCCCGACAGACCGTGCTGAGCACCTCCACGCCGCCAGCCGATGCCCCCAATACGATGATGCTGTGATTCACGTGGCTGGCCCCCGGGGACGGCATCCCCCGACCAGAACCCCGGATGCGCCTGGGGGGTTGCCGAAAGCGGAGCGCGACCATCCTGCCACACTGCGGCATTGATGCCGCAAAAGCCGCATCGGGCCATGACGCGGCGGATTTTCAGGCCCATACAGGGGCTTGAGTATCCGGTTCTTTTGCCGGCACTCGCCTGACACAGGGACCTGCGACTTCCCGCATGGCGATATCGACATCCATGGCGCCTGACGACTCTCCCCGGGAGGACCCTCTGGCGCCTCCGCCCTTCGCGCCGCTGCGCACGGACCGACTGACGCTGCGGCCACTGCGGCCCGAGGATGCGGCCGAGCTCCACCGCCTGGTGAATGACTGGGAGGTCGCAAAAACCCTGGCGAGGGTGCCCTTCCCCTATCCGCGCGCCCTGGCGGATGACTGGATCGCCTCCACCCGCGCCCAGCTCGCCGCCGGCACCGCCTGGCACCTGGCCATCACCGGCGTGGAACATGCCGGGGAGCCGGAGGAGCGGGAAGTGCTGGTCGGCTGCATCGGCCTGACGCGAGACGCCGCGAAGCGCCAGGCGGAACTCGGCTATTGGATCGGCCGGCGCTTCTGGGGCCATGGCGTGGGGCCGGAGGCCGCGCTGCGGCTGGCAAGCTGGGCGCTGGCGCATCTCGACCTCGACAGGCTGGTCGCCTCCGCCTTGATCGAGAACAGCCGCAGCCAGGCCGTGCTGCGCCGCATCGGCTTCCGCGAGACCGGCGAGGGGGTGCGGGATTTCGTGGCGCGCGGCGGCACCATGCCGGTGAAGCTGTTCGAACTGACCCGCGCCGACCTGCCCGCGGCCACGGCGGAGAAGAAGGCCGAACCCCCACAGGGCACCAATATCCTGCTGGTCGCCGCCTGCGCCCTGATCGACCCGGATGGCCGCGTGCTGCTGGCCCGCCGTCCGGAGGGCAAGCCCATGGCCGGCCTGTGGGAATTCCCCGGCGGCAAGGTGCAGGCCGGCGAAACGCCGGAGGCGGCCCTGATCCGGGAGCTGAAGGAGGAACTGGGGATCGACGTGGCGGCGAGCTGCCTCGCCCCCTTCACCTTCGCCAGCCATCCCCTGGGCGAGCGCCACCTGCTGATGCCCCTGTATCTCTGCCGCCGCTGGGAAGGCCGGATGCAGCCGCTGGAAGGCCAGGCGCTGTCCTGGGTGCGGCCGAACAAGCTGGGCGACTACCCCATGCCGCCGGCGGACAAGCCGCTGGTCGCGCTGCTGCGGGATTTCCTGTAGCGGAGGCCAGATCTGGATGATATCATTCTGTGATATCATCTGGAAGCTTGCGCGAAGATGGGCCAGATCCTGATACGGAACCTGGATGAAGCGGTGATCGAACGGCTCAAGGGCAAGGCGCTGGAACGCGGAACCTCCCTGGAGCATCTGGCCCGAGAGACGCTGACCGAGGCCTCCAACGCCTCCGACCGTGAGGCCTGGATCGCGCGAAGCCGTGCCCTTCGCGCGCAGACGACGCCCGATCCCGACTGGGACAGTACCGCCGAAATCCGCAGGGCGCGTGATGCGCTCGCGGCGCGATGGGCGGATGACGACGCGAGCGCTGCCGGTTCGTGACGCGCATCGTCGTCGACGCCTCGGTCGCCGTGGCCTGGTTCGTCGCCGAGGCCGCCAGCGACAGGGCGGAAGAGGTGCAGAGCAGTGGAGCCGAGCTTCTGGCCCCAAGCCTGCTGCTGGCCGAGATCGGCAATGCCCTGCTGACCAAGGCGCGGCGCAAGACCGTGCCCCAGGGCCATGCCCAGGCGGTATTGGCCGAACTGCGACGCAGCGGCATGCTGACGCTGTTCGACATGGACATTCTGGCTGTATCAGCCTGCATCATCGCCGAGCGGCTCTCCCACCCGATCTATGACTGCCTCTATCTTGCCTTGGCGCAACGGGAACAGGCGGAGGTCGCCACGTTCGACCGGCGCATGGCCGAATTGGCCACACGCCTCGCCATCCCCCTCTGGTATCCGGACCCCACCCGATGACCGCCGCCACGCCCAACCCCACCGCCGCCCTGCTGGTCATCGGCAATGAGGTGCTCTCCGGCCGCACCAAGGACGCCAATATCAATTTCCTGGCGACTCGCCTGGGCGAGATCGGCATTCCGCTGCGCGAGGTGCGGATCATCCCGGATGTGCGGGCGACGATCATCGCCACGCTGAATGACGTCCGGCAAAAATACGATCATGTCTTCACCACCGGCGGCATCGGCCCAACGCATGATGACATCACCAGCGAATGCGTCGCCGGCGCCTTCGGCGTGCCCTGGGAACCGCAGCCGGAGGCCTGGGCGCGGCTGGAACGCCACTACAAGCCGGGCGATTTCAACGCCGCCCGGCAGCGCATGGCCACCATGCCGCGTGGCGCCACGCTGATCGACAACGCCATCTCCATCGCCCCCGGCTTCACCATCGGCAATGTCCATGTGCTTGCAGGCGTGCCCCGCATCATGCAGGCGATGTTCGAATCCCTGGCGCCCACGCTGGCCGGCGGCCCGCCCATCGCCTCCCGCGCCGTGCATGCCGATGGGGTGATGGAGGGCCGCATCGCGGAGGGGCTGGCGGCGATCCAGGCGCGCTGGCCGGAACTGGATATCGGCAGCTATCCCTATTACCGCATGGGCGGCGGCGGCGTCGCTTTGGTCGCCAAGGGCAGCGATGCCGATGCGGTGGAGGCGGCGGCGCGCGCCATCACCACCCTGCTGCGCGCCATGGGCAGCCAACCCGTGCAGGGTGAACCACCGGTCTGAGGAACCGACATGGCTTGCCATCGATCCGCGCCCCGACTCACCATTGCGCGATTTCCGACCGCCCCCATCTGACTTTTCGAGCCTCTGCTTTCCAGCCTCTGCCTCCACAGGGCGCGATGATGCGACGGCAGGACCTCTGCCTTCGACGCGTCGAGATGCCGATAGGACCTTACCCGTGAACATTCAGACCCCTGCCCGCAGCCTGGGCGCCCCGTCTCCCGCCACCCCCATCCGCCCGACGCGGGAGGAGGCGGAAGCCGCCGTCCGCACCCTGCTGCTCTGGGCCGGGGACGACCCCACCCGCGAGGGCCTGGTGGATACCCCCGCCCGCGTCGCCCGCGCCTATGGCGAATTCTTCGGCGGCTATGAGACCGACCCGGTGGAGCTGCTCGCCCGTTCCTTCGAGGAAACGGACGGCTATGACGAGATGGTGGTGCTGCGCGACATCCGGCTGGAAAGCCATTGCGAGCACCATCTGGTGCCGATCATCGGCCGCGCGCATATCGCCTATATCCCGGATGGCCGGGTGGTCGGCATCTCCAAGCTCGCCCGGGTGCTGGAAGCCTATGCCAAGCGCCTGCAGATCCAGGAAAAGCTGACGGCCCAGGTGGCCAATACCATCGAGCAGGTGCTGAAGCCCAAGGGCGTCGCCGTGGTGATCGAGGCGCAGCACCAGTGCATGACCACCCGCGGCATCCACAAGCCGGGCGTCTCCATGGTCACCAGCCGCATGCTCGGCGCCTTCCGGGACGACGCCGCCACCCGCCGGGAATTCCTGGCGATGATCGGCAGCCCGCGCAGCGGCGCGGAGGCATAGGGCGCCCCAGGGCGCGCAACCTGCGGGCCGGTCGAAGACCGGTCCGAGCGGCCGAACGGCCGCCGCCGCTTATGCGTCGCGCCGAAGGCGCGCCTTCGGCGCGACGAGCCAAGCCGCCGGCGGCGGCGCCCGGCGCCTGAGGGCGGCCCGGAGCGGTTACGCGAAAGGGCCGGTTGTTTACGCGACCGCTTCCGCCTCCACCTCGAAGACGAAGCGCGGGTCGGCCAGGCCCGCGACCAGCAGCAGCGTGCTGCAGGGCGCGATCGGCCCCAGCACCCGGTCCCGCTCCGTGCGCCAGACCGGGATCAGCGCCCGGTCGGTCAGGAAGACGCCGAGCTTCACCAGGTTGCCCGGCCCCATGCCATGCGCCGACAGCACGGCCGCGAGATTTTCCAGCGCCTGGCCGATCTGCGCCGCGCCGGCGGGAAGGATGGTGCCATCCGGCGCCACGCCGATCTGGCCGGAGATCACCAGCCGGCGCTGCGCGCCCTCCACCAGCGCGGCATGGGCATAGCGGGCGCCGGGGGTGTGCACGCCCGGCGGGTTGCTGAAGGTCACGGTCATGGGCTTGGTGCTCCGCCGGGCAGGTCCTCACGCTCCACCGGCACGGGCGCCGGGGCGGTCGGGGTCAGCCCCTCCGCCAGCCAGGCACGCAGGGTTCGGCGAAGCTGGAATTCGAATTCCACATTCATGTCGTCCATGGACTGGCGCACCAGATCCTCGGCCGCCTGAAGCCGTGTGCTGGCGGTGGCGCCATCGGCGACGGATTGCTGGCGCTGCACCTGCGCCTCGACGAAGGCGACGCGGTTGCCCTCGCCGGAGATGATCTCCACCCGGCAGGCCAGCTCGCAGGCCAGGCGTTCGCCAGGCTCCCCGGCGAGGAAGCCGCTCAACCCGCCCTGTGCCGCCAGGGGCTGGCGCGCGAAGCGGGCATTGGTGATGAGAAAACGGGCCTTGCCCGTGGTGCCGATCGGCACCAGCCGGTGTTCCGCCATGCGGCGCAACTCCACATCCGGCCGCATCGGCGCGGGCAGGATGACCTGCACAGTGCCCGGCAGCGGCTCCGCCTGCTCGATCTCCAGCACGTTCAGCCGCAGCGGCGTCAGGTGGCGGTAGCCGGTGACCAGCGGGCGCAGCGGCGGCAGGCTGTCCTCCGTGGTCGCACAGGCGGCGGCGACCAGCGGCAGGGCCAGCGAGGCCTTCAGCAAATGGCGGCGTGTCGGCATGGCCCATCTCCCTGCGGCGCGTTGTTCCGGTACTGCAGCATGGCTCGGCGGTCCAGGCCGAAGCAGGGCGTCAGGCACGCCCCGCCTTGCCCCCGACCTCGTCGCGTTCGAAGCGGAATTCCACCGCGCAGAACTCGCAGGTCATGCTGATGGCGCCCGAATCCGCCATGTGGTCCAGGTCGTCCTGGGTGAAATTCTCCAGCACCGTGGCGAGCCGGGCGCGGGAGCAGCGGCAGCCATAGGACAGCGGGCGGGGCCGGTCGGTTTCCAGCCCCTCTGCATGGAACAGCCGGTGCAGCAGACGTTCCGCGGGAAGGGCATCGTCCAGCATCTCCTCCGCCTTCAGCGTGCCGATCAGCGCCTGGGCGGTGCGCCAGGCGTCGTCCTGCTCCTCCGCCGTCGTCACGTCGCCGATGCCGCCTTCGCTGGCCACCCGCTCCATCACCAAAGCGGTGGCGCGCCAGCCGGCCAGGCTGCGGCCGCAGGCCAGGCGGACCTCGGTCTGCAACTGTTCGGATGTGCGGAAATAGGTGTCGGTCATGGCCGCCAGCGTCTCGCCCTCGATGGGGACGATGCCCTGGTAGCGCTCCATGTCGTCGCCCTGGTCGCAGGTGAAGGCGAAGTAGCCCTGGCCGAGCAGGGCCGCGGCGCTGGGCTGCGGGTTGCCGGCGAGCAGCGCCTCCAGCCGCTCGGCATCCACCTTGGCCGTGCCGCGCAGCGCGCCGGAATCGGTGCAATCGACCAGCAGCAGGGTCACCGGACCATCGCCCTTGGCCTGAAGGCTGAAGGATCCCTTGAATTTCAGGGCGGTGGCGAGGGCGGCGGTCAGCGCCAGCGCCTCCCCCAGCAGGCGCAGCACCACCGGATGCTGGGCGTGGCGGCCGAGCAGCGCATCCGCCAGCGGCCCCAGCTTCACCAGCCGGCCGCGCACCGGGCGCTGGTCCAGGTGAAAGGGCAGCACGCCGCGCGGCACGACCAGGTCGGGCACCGGCGGGCGGTCGTGGTTCAGGAAGGCGGGCGTGGCGGAGGGCTGGGTCGGATCGGTCACGGGCGGAACCATGCATAAGCGCGGCCCGGATGCCACCCCCTAATCGGGGGCGCCAGGGACATTGCGCGGCGAGCGGGAACGCTGCCGGGGTTCCGACAACGCGATTGGCCGGGCACACCGCGAGGCGGTGTCCCGGCCAGGATCGGCATCAGATAGGCATGAGCCCTGCGTTCGGCCACCCTCGCGGGTGTCAGAACAGCCAGTCGAACAGGCTGCGGCGCGGCGGCTGGGCGACGGGGGTCACACCCTCCGTCGTTTCCCGGCCGAGCGCGGCATTCTCACGCAGGCGCTGGGCCTCCCGCTGCGGATCGACGGCGGTGCCGGCGGCGGGTGTCGTACCGCGCCAGAACATCAGCCGGTCCACCACGCTGCGATCGGGGCGATCGAGCCGCAGGCTCTCGGCATCCACCTGGTCGCGGATGCTGTCCGGCACCGGCTGGCCGGCCTGGGCCAGCAGCGCCCGCTCCCCGCCCGAGACGGGGCGGGCCGCCGCCGCGGCGGGGCTGCCGCCGAGAATGGCGCTGGCCGGCGCGCGCTGATCCTGCGGGCGCGGGGCGCCCGGGGTCGGCGGCGGCAGTTCGGTCAGGCGTGGCGGCACCGAGAGCGGCGCGCGGGTGGTGACCTGGAATTCGTCCGGCGGGTCCCGGGTGAAACCGAGGGACCGGGCGGTATCGCCGCCACACCCCGCGAGCACCGCGAGGAGAGGCAGGCCGAGCAGGATCGTGCGGAACTGGGTCATGGCGTGGAACCCTTAGCCTTGGGCGATGGCCGGAACAAGGCATCGCCGATCAGAGCAACGACGCCGAGCACAATGGCGGCGTCGGCCGGATTGAACACATACCAATGCCAGCCCCAGGCATGGGCATCGAAGAAATCCGCCACCGCGCCGAAGCGGAAGCGGTCGATGACATTGCCGACGGCCCCGCCGACCACGGCGCCGAGGGCCAGGGCGGTCAGCCGGTTCTCGGCCCGGGCCATCCAGCGCAGCAGGAAGCCGGCGATGGCCAGGGCGAGCAGCCCCAGCACGGCCTGCGACCAGGGGCCGTCGCCGGCCAGCATCCCGAAGGTGACGCCGCGATTCCAGACCATGGTCAGGTCGAAGCCGAAGGGGCCGAGGGCCACCAGGGGGATGTGCCCGATGCTGGGCAGGTCCAGCACGAACAGCATGTACCATTTTGAGAGCTGGTCGATGGCGAGGACGGCCAGGGCCAGGGTGAGGCCGAGGCGCATCATGGCGTGCGAACCTGGACCGGCAGGTGCTGCATCATCCCACCACCGCTTCGCAGCGGCGGCAGAGGCCTGGATGCGCCGGGGAAAGCCCGACCTCCGGCAGCACGCGCCAGCAGCGGTCGCATTTCTGGCCGGGGGCGACAGCCACTTGGCCCACCAATTCTCCAGGCGCTGCGAAACTCACTTGAGACACGATCAAGACCTCGGCCCATTGCTCCGCAGTCAATACATTGGCCGGTTCGTCGGCCTTTAGCGCAATGGTAACAGCCGCCTGAAGCGACGAGCCAATCGTACCGACACGGCGCAGATCTTCAATCTCGGCCGTGACAAGGCGCCGATATTGCCGAATTTCATTCCACTTGGTCGCAAGCCGCCCGAACTTCCACTCTGGCGGGATAATCGGCCAAGTCTGGAGATGAACGCTGTCCGCGTCATTCGGAAAGCGCGCCAGCCAAGCTTCCTCAGCCGTCGAGACTAGCACCGGCGCCAGCCAAACGGTCAGACAGCGATGCAATTGGTCAATGACAGTGCGCGCGGCGCGACGCCTCAAGCTTTCGGGCGCGTCGCAATACAGCGTGTCCTTGCGAACATCGAAGTAGAACGCGGAGAGGTCGGTGGCGCAAAAGGCGTGGAGATCGGGATATACGCCACTCCAATCATGGCTTTGCTGAGCCTCTCGTAGCCGCGTATCCAGTTCCGACAGCCTGTAGAGAACCCAGCGTTCCAGCTCCGGCAGCTCCGCATGCGGCACGATCTCCTCCTCGGAGAAGCCGTGCAGATTGCCCAGCAGCCAGCGCAGGGTGTTGCGGATGCGGCGGTACAGCTCGGCCTGCTGCTTCAGGATTTCCTTGCCGATGCGCTGGTCCTCGGTGACGTCGGTGTTCATCACCCAGAGCCGCAGGATATCGGCGCCGTACTCCTTCACCACATCCTGCGGCGCGACCACGTTGCCCAGCGACTTCGACATCTTTCGGCCCTGCTCATCGAGCACGAAGCCATGCGTCAGGATCGCCTTGAAAGGCGCGACGCCGCGGGAGCCCACCGATTCCAGCAGGGAAGAATGGAACCAGCCGCGATGCTGGTCGGAGCCTTCCAGATAGAGGTCCGCCGGGAAGGGCAGGCCGCGCTCCGGCGTCAGGACGAAGGCGTGGGTGGAGCCGGATTCGAACCAGACATCGACGATGTCCATCACCTGCTCGAAGTGCTCCGCATCCCGATCCGCGCCGAGGAAGCGCTGCGCGGCGCCGGGCTGGTACCAGGCATCGGCGCCCTCCGCGCGGAAGGCGGCGATGATGCGCTCCATCACCGCCGGGTCGCGCAGCGGCTCGCCGGACTGTTTCGCGACGAAGACCGGGATCGGCACGCCCCAGGCGCGCTGGCGGCTGATGCACCAGTCGGGGCGCACGGCGACCATGCCGCCGATGCGGTTGCGGCCGATATCGGGGACGAAATGCGTTTTCCCGAGTGCCGCCATGGATTTCTCGCGAATGGCATTCGCATCGTCCATGGCGATGAACCATTGCGGCGTGGCCCGGAAGATCACCGGCTTCTTGGACCGCCAGCTATGCGGATAGCTGTGCGTCAACTTCGACTTCGCCACCAGCGTGCCCGTCGCCTCGCAGGCCGCATAGACCGCGTCATGTGCCTTGAAGACATGCTGGCCGGTGAAGCCCGGCGCCTGGAGGGTGAAGGTGCCGTCATCGCCGACGGTCTCCGGCACCGGCAACCCATTGGCCTTGCCAAGTGCAAAATCGTCCTCGCCATGGCCCGGGGCGATATGGACAAAACCCGTGCCGGCCTCGGTGGTCACGAAATCGCCCGGCAGCAGCGGCACCGCAAAGCCGTAGCCGCCCTTGGCGCCGTCCCAGCCGGCCAGCGGATGCGCCGAGATGGCGCCTTCCAGCTCCGCGCCCTTCAGCAGGCGCTTGACGCTATGCGCGCCGAGTCCGGCGTCCTTCTCGAATTGCGGCAGCAGCGGCAGGGCAACGAGCAGGAACTCGCCCGACACCAGGGCGCTGCCCTCCGCCACGCCTTCCACATGCACCAGCGCGTAGTCGATCTCCGGCCCATAGGCGACGGCGCGGTTGCCCGGGATGGTCCAGGGCGTCGTGGTCCAGATGACGACGGAGGCGCCGACCAGGTCCTCGGCCCCCGCGCTTTTCAGCCGGAAGCGCGCCCAGAGCGTCGGCGAGACATGGTCGTGATACTCGATCTCCGCCTCGGCCAGCGCGGTCTTCTCGACCGGGCTCCACATGACGGGGCGCAGGCCGCGATACAGCGACCCGTTCATCAGGAATTTTCCGATCTCGCCGGCGATGGCGGCCTCGCTGGAGAAATCCATGGTGGCATAGCGCCCAGCCCAGTCGCCGAGCACGCCCAGCCGCCGGAACTCCTCGCTCTGCACGCCGAGCCAATGGGTCGCGTAGTCGCGGCATTCGGCCCGGAAATCCAGGATCGGCACGGCGTCCTTGTCGCGGCCCTTGGCGCGGTACTGTTCCTCGATCTTCCACTCGATCGGCAGGCCGTGGCAGTCCCAGCCCGGCACGTAATCCGCATCGCGGCCCGACATCTGCGCGGCGCGGTTGATGACGTCCTTGAGGATCTTGTTCAGCGCGTGGCCGATATGCAGGTTGCCATTGGCATAGGGCGGGCCGTCATGCAGGACGAATTTCTCGCGGCCGGCGGATTGCGCCCGCAGCTTGTCCCGCAGCCCCATCGCCTCCCACCGCGCCAGCCAGCCGGGCTCGCGCTTCGGCAGGTCGCCACGCATGGGAAACTCCGTCTTCGGCAGGAAGACGGTGCCGCGATAGTCGCGCGCGGGGGCCTCGGAGGGGGCATCGGTCATGGATCAGGGTCTCATATGGCCCGGCGGGGCCCGGATCGGGGAACGGCGTGCGAGGGGAACCCGGCCCTCAGCGGGCCGGGCGGATAATTCGGAGGCCGAAAATCCCGCGGAACATGCCGCTTATATGCGGATGCGGCCGGGTTCGGGTCAAGGCGTGAGCCCCAGCACCGGCAGCGCCCAATGCAGCCCCCAGACGCTGCCCACCCCGGCCAGGATGGCGATGCCGAGGTTCCGGCTGGCGATCTGCACCAGCACCACCACCACCGCACCGATCCAGGCCGGCCAGCCCCCCGCCAGCAGCGGCGGCGCGACATAGGCGACGAAGAGGCAGCCCGGCAGGTGGCGCAGCAGCACCTGCACGAAGTCCGGCGGCCGCACCGCCCGCAGCACCGCATAGCCGCCGGCCCGGCTGGCATAGGTCACCAGCGCCATGCCGAGGATGGCCAGCAGCACATCCAGCCTTACTTCCATCTGACAGCGCGCCCCCGGATTTCCAGCCAGGCGCCCAGCGTGGCGCCGGCAAAAGTGCCGGCCAGCAGCGGCAGCGGCACCGGAAGCGCCGCCCGATGCGCCGCCACGGCCACCAGCCCCGCCACCAGCCAGGGCAGCAGGTCCAGCCGCGCCCCGCGCCACAGCGGCACCAGGATGGAGAGGAAGGCGGCGATGGAGGCAAAGAACAGCGGATGCCCGGGCGACACCTGCAGCATCCCGCCCCCCAGATGCCCCATGGCGACGCAGGCCACCCAGGATATCCAGATCCCCAGCCCGATACCCAGCAGATAGCCCGCATCCCGCCCCCCGGCCCGCTGTTCCGCGATGGCCAAAGCGAAGGAATGGTCCACCAGGGTGGCCAGCGTGCCCCACAGCTTCCAGCCGCGCAGCTTGTCGAGCCATGGCGCCAGCGCCGCGCCCATCGGCGCCATGCGGATATTCACCACCAGCGTGGCGATGGTCGCTGCCAGGATCGGCGCCGGGTCGGTCCAGAGTTCCAGCGCCACAAGCTGCGCGGCGCCGGCGAAGACGATCGTGGTCATCAGCATGGTCTCGGCGAAGCTCAGCCCCTTGGCGGCGGAGAGCAGGCCGATCACGATCCCGAAGGGCAACATGCCGACCCAGAGCGGCATGCTGACGACGAAGCCGCGCCACACCCCCTGCCGGGTGAAGACGACGCGGTTGGGCCTGGGGCTGGAACCGGACATGCCCTCAGCCTTGCCGGAAGGCGAAAAGGCGCGTCTCGGCGGCCTCCGCCTCCATGCCCAAGGCGGCTTCCGCCGTGGCGCGGTCGAAGCCGGCGCGGGCCAGGGTGGCCAGCGCCTTGCGATGCGCCTCCGGCGGTACCTCCGCCGGGGCGAAGGGGCCGAAGCGGCGGCGGCGGCACAGCGCGAGGGCGGCATCCAGCTCCGCCCCCTCCCCCGCCGGCAGCGCGGCGGCGGCGGTCTCGGCATCCACGCCCTTCTGCGCCAGATGCGCCAAAGCGGCGCGGCGGGACCGGCCAGTGCGCAGCAGGCGGCGGATGCGGCTTTCGGCGAAGGCGACGTCTTCCGGAATGCCGGCCGCCGCCAGGCTGCGCGCCACCTCCGCCGCCGCCTGCTTCCCCGCGGCGATGGCGGGCGCCAGGTCGGTCAGGCCGAAGGCCTCCGCCGCGCGGGCCCAGCGATCGACCTTGCGCTGCAGTACCCGGCGCAGCCCGGCCTCGGTGGCGGCGAAGCGCGCCAGATGCGCCAGCGCCGCCTCCCGCAACCGTGCTGCCCCGGGGGGTGGGCCGGGCGGGCGCGGCGCGCGGTCCGGTCCAGGCGGCGCGGCGCGCCTTCGTTGCGATGACATCCTGACCATCCTGCCACGGTCAGGGCCGCGCTGGCGACCGCTTCGGCGGCAGAGCTGGCCCGCGCCGCAACCGCGGCGATTGGGAAACGGCGGCACCGCGAAACCTTCTGGCCGAAGTCTCGTTGAGGAGGACAGGCACGGATCGCGGTGCGAACCGGCCACAGGATGCAAGAGGAGACAGCCCGATGCTGACGACGAAGAACTTCCTGCAGATGACGACCGCCGCGGCCATCGCCATCGCGCCCGCCATGGCGTTCGGCCAGACCGCTGCCGTGCCGAATGAGGCGCGTGGCGGCATGACGGCCCAGGCCCCGGCCGACGGCACCCCGGGCAACCCGCCCTCCACCGCCACCCAGCGGGCCGCCGACGCCGTGACCGGCAACCGCACCGACCCCGATGGCACCGGCAACAACCCCCCCGGCACCGCCGCCGGCCGTGCGCTGGACCGCGCGACCACGCCGTCGACGACCGCGACCGGCGCTACCACGCCGGGCATGGCCGTGGACAGCATGAGCCTGAATCAGGGCCGCCGCGCCAGCCAGCTCGTGGGCTCGAACATCTACAACGAGGAAAACAACAGCATCGGCGAGATCGATGACCTGATCGTGCCGCCGCAGGGTGGCCAGCCGGTCGCGATCATCTCGGTCGGTGGCTTCCTGGGCATCGGCGCCAAGCTGGTTGCGATCCCCTATGAGCGCCTGACCCATGACGGCGAGCGCAACCGCTGGATGCTGCGCGGCGCCACCAAGGACAGCCTGGAGAGCCTGCCGGCCTTCTCCTACGACAGCAACGCGCGCCGCGGCTGAGCCGAAGATCGAACGAGGGCTGAATACCATGAAGAAGTCGCTTTTCGTGCTTGCGGCCCTCGTGCCGATCGTCGCCTGCACTCAGCAGGGGCCCCGGGACGGCATGGCGGGCAACCCGCCCTCCACCGCCACCCAGCGGGCCTATGACAGCGCCACCGGAAGCCCGCCGACCAGCCCGGACGGCACCGGCAACAACCCGACCGGCACCGCCGCCGAGCGGGCGCTGGACCGGGCCGCCGGCACCAACACCTCCGGCGCCTTCCCGCGCCAGTCGGATGGTCGCCCCGGCAACCCGCCGGGCACGGCGGCGGAGCGCGCCTATGACCGCGCCACCGGGTCCAACACTTCCGGCGCCTATCCGTCCAACAGCGGCGGCGTGCGGCAGTAATTCTCGTCCCGATTGACGAGACCGCGCGGCCGGGACCCTGTCCCGGCCGTTTTCGCATGCGCGGCATGCGTGCAGCGACACCGGGTAGTGGGTCAGTTTGACCGGCCCTGAATATATTCCGCTCAGGCAAGGCGTGCGTCGCGGCGGGCCGGGTGGCATACTGAGCACATGGCAGAGAAG
>NZ_JAERQM010000019.1 GCF_019029495.1 Falsiroseomonas oleicola | reverse complement strand
ATGATGACGGACGTGACGTAGCAGTTATCGAGGCCGTTCAAGACGACGGTGATTGGTATATGCTGTTTGAATAATTCATACTGATATACTCATGCTAACCTTGGAGTAGTTGGATAGCAGTTCCATGTCGAGACGATTTCGTAGCAGTCTCATAGATCGTTCACTACTGCTGAATTACTGTGTCGCTGGGGAGTCGCGGATCAACGGAATCGACAGATTCCGTGATCCGCACCGACGACAGTTCGCTACTCCGCCAGCAGCTCGTAGTCAAGAAGCTTGAGAACCGGCTGCTGCGACGCCAGATTACTGCACAACAACAGAAGATCGAACAGCTTGAGGCTCGCCTCAAGCAGTACGAAAATCCAAACACACCACCCAGTAGACAGGGTGGTGCGGCTAATTCATCAGGCGATGACGACCAAACCGAGGACGAAGACCAAGAACCTGATGAAGACGACGCTGGCGGCGACTCTGACGCCGCCAGCGACTCATCGCCTGGACGCAGCGAAGGTCAGAGATCAATTACACGAACTGCACCTCAACTGGAAGAGACGATCCTCGTTGATCAGGGATTCTGTCCAGACTGTGAGCAAATCCTCTCTAGCCCTGATAGCTACGTTTCACGGACTATTATTGACGTACCGCTTCCTGTTCCAACCACTGTTACCGAGTACAAGCTCGGCAAACACCACTGTTCTTGTGGTAACGAGGTTGTTGCTGAGCATCCTGACTGTCCCGAAAAGGGGCGGTTTGGGCCAAATATCATGGCCCAAACCGCTCTCGGTCGGTTCCATCAACGACTGCCGAACCGGAAACAGGCCGAGCTGTTTGACTGGGACTTCGACCTTCCGATCTCTCACCGGACGATCTACAACTTGACTAAGCGGGTCGCAGCCGGTCTGCGACCCGCTTACGAGGATGTCAAAGAGAAGATTCGGGAGAGTGAGGTCGTCTACTGCGATGAAACAGGCTTTCCGGTCGATGGAGAACAACACTGGGCGTGGACGTTCGTCACTGATGACGAAGTGCTGTTTTGGGTTGATGAAAGCCGAGGAAGTGGAGTCTTAGAAGACGTCCTCGGCGAGGAATTCGCCGAGGACTCGACGCTCAGTTGTGACGGCTGGTCGGCGTATTCGAGTTATCACACGAAACTGCAGCGGTGCTGGGCGCACCTGTTGCGGGAGGCTGAGTACGTCGCTGAACGGTACGAGGAAGCAGAGCGGCTGTCTGAAGAGTTGCACGCACTCCACGACGATCTAACGACGTTCGTCGAAGGAGATCCGTCCGCTTCCGCCCGCGAGCAGAAGCGGGCGGAAGCATCCTTACACTTGGAGGGCCTGGTGAGGGAAGGTTACGAGGCCCAAGAGGTTCAGCAGCTGATCAAGAAGATCAGCAATGGCTTGGGTCACTGGCTGACGTTCGTGACCGAACGGGGTGTTGATTCAACGAATAATCGCGCAGAGCGGGCTCTGCGCGAGCAAGTAGTCCTTCGGAAGATGTTTCGGACCCTGCGTTCGGCAGAAGGGGTCCAGATTCACGAGACAATAACAACGATGTTGGCGACGTGGAAACGACGAGGACTTGATCCACCTGAACAGCTCCAGTCAATTCTGGGTGGGAGAGAACTTCGGTAAGGACGAGAGGCATCACTGTGCGGTGTATCTTTGTCTTGCTATCCAACTACCTATCTGAAATCCCTCCTCCAATTCTTCTAAAGAGGCCTCACCAGCCTCCATCTGCTTTTTGGTTACAAACCATGCCACTGGATTAAGATCGTAGCCCACCGTTTCAGCACCAAATCTGGATGATTCCACCAAAGAGGTTCCACCACCCATAAACGGATCCAAAACCCGC
>NZ_JAERQM010000018.1 GCF_019029495.1 Falsiroseomonas oleicola | reverse complement strand
GGTAGTGGGTCAGTTTGACCGGCCCTGAATATATTCCGCTCAGGCAAGGCGTGCGTCGCGGCGGGCCGGGTGGCATACTGAGCACATGGCAGAGAAGCGCATCCCCCGCCCCCGCGACCCCATCGCCCTGGCGAAGCTCATAGGCGACATCGCGACCGGCGAGGTCGTGGACAAGGTTGATGATGGGAAGGACCCGGCTGCCGCCGAGATGGGCCGTAAGGGCGCAGCGGCCCGCTCGGCCGGAATGACGGCCGAGCGGCGGGCGGAGATAGCTAAGAAGGCTGCCGCCAAGCGGTGGGGAACCCCTTAGTCCTTTGGTTTGGGAAGATAGAATACTCCTTGCCCCACGGGCAAGCTTAGCTGCTTGTCTTTGAAGCTAGGGTAATACTCATCCAATTTTTCCTTGAACTCATCCCAGGTCTTGGATTGCCTCATAAGGAGCTTAACTCCTTCTAGGAGGGCCTTGAGGCTTGGCTTTCCTTCTTCTGGGGTCAAATACCAGCCGATTTTTTCGGTGGGCTTCCCTCTGGCATTTCTTTTTACTTTTGAATGCAGTTCGGCAGTCACCCCCGGTGCTAGTCGATCATATATGTCGTTGGTCCAGTGCCCAATGACCCCAGGGCGCGCGGTGGTTTCCGGGTTAAACGGCCAGCCATTCAGTCTAAATATATGGCGATAAAAATCCAGATCGAACATGCGCACCCATTTTTGGGCATCTTTTTGAACGTATCGTTGAATGATCTCATCTATGGCTTTTCTTTTTCGAATGTCTTCAAAGCCGGTGGCGCGATCCACAAGGTCATCGATCGCGTAGTTGGTAAGCGCCTTCAAGAAATCGCGGCACGCCTTTCCAATGTGGGTTTGGCTTGGCAGAAGCTTCTGTGCGACCAGCGCGTCTTGGTAGACCCAGCACACCGCAGGCAGCAGTGACGCTCTGTACCCGAAGGCGCGCCCCTGGTAGCCCGGCCCCCGAAGCGGCACAAACTCTATCGGACTTGTCGACGCAATTAAGTCGTTGGATATAAACGGTTTTAGGTTGCCGGCGCGCAAAAAAGCGGGCATCCCGTCGACCGTAGCTCCTTCGCCGCCTTTGGCTTTTCCCGCTCGGCCGATGGCTCCTAGAAAGCCTTCTTGGGTAAGCACCCGCGTGTTGCTGCCATCGTCCAGGACAGCGCAGGGGATTTTGATATCTCCGATGATGATTGCGCCTTCCGCAATTGCTTTGTGCATCCCGTGCTTCGCCATGGCCGCTCTACGAGCGATGGCGCTCCGGTCTTCGGGAGAGAGCGCTTTCGCCCGAGCCCTGCCTCCCGCCGACTTCTTCGGGTCTGGTGCCGCTTCCTGATCTGACATGCCAACCTCTTGCTTGCATCGCCACGACGCAAGCATACTGCTTGCACGAATTACGGTGCAAGCAGAACCTGATCTGCGGGATCATGCTTGACGCCAAGCATAAAGGGTCATATCATGCCCGGCATGAACAAGCTCTCCCGCGAAGCCCGCGCCCAAATCCTCGGCATGATGGTCGAAGGCATGGCCTTGCGGGCCATCGCGCGCATGACGGGCGCCAGCAAGAACACCATCGCGAAGCTGCTGGCCGATGCGGGCGAGGCGTTCAGTGACTACCAGGACCGCACCATGCGCGGCTTGACCTGCAAGCGGGTCCAGGTCGATGAAATCTGGTCCTTCGTCTATGCCAAGCAGAAGAACGTCGCGGGCGCCAAGGCTGCCCCTGAGGGCGCTGGCGACATCTGGACGTGGACGGCCATCGACGCCGACACGAAGCTGATCCCGAGCTGGTATGTCGGCGCCCGCGACGGCGCTGCCGCGCAGCACTTCATCGGCGACCTGGCCCTGCGGCTGGCCAACCGGGTGCAACTGACCAGCGACGGCCACAAGCCCTATCTTGAGGCGGTGGAACAGTCATTCGGCGCCGATATCGACTACGCCATGCTGGTGAAAATCTATGGCGAGCCGAGCGGCGCAACCGGGCGCTACAGCCCCGGCGAATGCGTTGGCGCCGAACAGCGCCGCGTGGAAGGCCGCCCCGATCCGAAGCACGTCTCGACCAGCTTCGTGGAGCGGTCCAACCTCTCCATGCGGATGGGGATGCGCCGCTTCACCCGCCTGACCAACGCGTTCAGCAAGAAGGCGGAGAACCACTCTCACGCCCTGGCCATCTACTTCATGCACTACAACTTCGTTCGCATTCACCAGACCCTGCGCTGCACGCCCGCGATGGCGGCCGGCGTGAGCGCCAAGCTTTGGGAACTGGCCGATATGGTGGTGGTTTTGGAGGAATGGGAAAAGAGTCAGGGTCAGAAATCAAACTGACCCACTACC
>NZ_JAERQM010000017.1:0-2500 GCF_019029495.1 Falsiroseomonas oleicola | reverse complement strand
TCAAACCAGGAAATAGCTGGTTCTCCGCGAAATCTATTGAGGTAGATCGTCAGGCGATCACCGTCGGAGGTAGAGCACCGGATGGGCTAGGGGGACCCAAAGTCCTACCAAACCCAACCGAACTCCGAATGCCGATGAGTGCAGCCTGGCAGACAGACAGTGGGTGCTAAGGTCCATTGTCGAGAGGGAAACAGCCCAGACCACCAGCTAAGGCCCCTAATTCGTGGCTAAGTGGGAAAGCATGTGGGACGGCCAAAACAACCAGGAGGTTGGCTTAGAAGCAGCCATCCTTTAAAGAAAGCGTAATAGCTCACTGGTCTAATAGCTGTTCTGCGGCGAAAATGTAACGGGGCTCAAGCCACGAGCCGAAGCTGTGGGTGCATCGTAAGATGCGCGGTAGCGGAGCGTTCCCTAGGCCTGTGAAGCGGTATCCGTGAGGGGCCGTGGAGGTATGGGAAGTGCGAATGCGGACATGAGTAGCGACAAGGAGGGTGAGAAACCCTCCCGCCGAAAATCCAAGGGTTCCTGCGCAAGGCTAATCCGCGCAGGGTGAGCCGGCCCCTAAGGCGAGGGCGACAGCCGTAGCCGATGGAAACCAGGTGAATATTCCTGGGCCCGTCAGAAGTGACAGCAGTGAAGTGCAGTTACCCCTTATTGGATTGGGGTGGCTGTTGGATCTGCTCGGGAAATAGCTCTGACATATGGACCGTACCCTAAACCGACACAGGTGGATTGGACGAGTATTCCAAGGCGCTTGAGGGAACCATGCTGAAGGAACTAGGCAAATTGCTCGCGTAACTTCGGGATAAGCGAGACCTGGCTGCACGCAAGTGTGGTTGGGTGGCACAGACCAGGGGGTGGCGACTGTTTAGTAAAAACACAGGGCTCTGCGAAATCGAGAGATGACGTATAGGGTCTGACGCCTGCCCGGTGCTGGAAGGTTAAGGGGAGGAGTGCAAGCTCCGAACCGAAGCCCCAGTAAACGGCGGCCGTAACTATAACGGTCCTAAGGTAGCGAAATTCCTTGTCGGGTAAGTTCCGACCTGCACGAATGGCGTAACGACCTCCCCACTGTCTCCAGCATGGGCTCAGCGAAATTGAATTCCCCGTGAAGATGCGGGGTACCCGCGGTCAGACGGAAAGACCCTATGAACCTTTACTGCAGCTTCGCAGTGGCGCCAGGAAGGGACTGTGTAGGATAGGTGGGAGGCTTTGAAGCATGGGCGCTAGCTTGTGTGGAGCCAACCTTGAAATACCACCCTGTGCCTTTCTGGCGTCTAACCGAGCTCGGTCACCCCGAGCCGGGACCCTGCGTGGTGGGCAGTTTGACTGGGGCGGTCGCCTCCCAAATGGTAACGGAGGCGCGCGATGGTGGGCTCAAGCCGGTCGGACATCGGCTGTTGAGTGCAAAGGCATAAGCCCGCCTGACTGTGAGCGCGACAGCGCGAACAGAGACGAAAGTCGGCCTTAGTGATCCGGTGGTCCCGCGTGGAAGGGCCATCGCTCAACGGATAAAAGGTACTCTAGGGATAACAGGCTGATCTCCCCCAAGAGTCCACATCGACGGGGAGGTTTGGCACCTCGATGTCGGCTCATCGCATCCCGGGGCTGGAGCAGGTCCCAAGGGTTCGGCTGTTCGCCGATTAAAGCGGTACGTGAGCTGGGTTTAGAACGTCGTGAGACAGTTCGGTCCCTATCTGCCGTGGGTGTACGAGACTTGAGAGGATCTGTCCCTAGTACGAGAGGACCGGGATGGACGCACCTCTGGTGAACCAGTTGTCACGCCCGTGGCATGGCTGGGTGGCCAAGTGCGGAATGGATAACCGCTGAAGGCATCTAAGCGGGAAACCAGCCTCAAGACGAGGTCTCGCTGAGGGCCGTGGAAGACCACCACGTTGATAGGCCGCAGGTGTAAGTGGGGTAACTCACTCAGCTGAGCGGTCCTAATCGCCCGATAGCGCTCCATACCCCATCGCCGCACCGGCCCAGCCTCGCAAGAGGCAGGCGCCGCGCGCAGCACCAAGCCGCACACTACCCAACACACACACACACAACCAAATCCAAGACACCGAACAGCATATGATGTTCCGGTCTGGTGGCCCGGTGGCCATCGCGGGGATGATACACCCGATCCCATCCCGAACTCGGACGTGAAACACCCCAGCGCCCATGGTACTGAGCCTTAAGGCTCGGGAGAGTAGGTCGCCGCCGGGCCACCACACCGGAACATCATACGCCTCCCAAACAGAACACCACCGCGGGGTGGAGCAGCCCGGTAGCTCGTCAGGCTCATAACCTGAAGGTCACAGGTTCAAATCCTGTCCCCGCATCCCATTCAGCATATGCAATCCAAAGACCCATCGGCGTGAGCCGGTGGGTTTTTGGCGTTTCCAGGCCAGTCGGCTCTGCGCGCCACGCCGTCATTCTCGCGCGCATCATCCCAGCGGAACCCATGTCGCGCCGAGCCGGCTCGAAGCCACAGCGGCAGCAATGAAGCGCA
>NZ_JAERQM010000016.1 GCF_019029495.1 Falsiroseomonas oleicola | reverse complement strand
GTGTCCGGAAACGGCAGGGTTCAGGTGTCGCAGCCGAATCCTATTGCCGTTCAACGGCTTGCACCATGTCCGCCAACCCTGATGAATTTTCCGGGCTTGGTGAGCGCCTTGAGATCATCGATGGGCCCGCGATTGGCGCGCGGGATCGCGCCGACCATATGGTCCAAGCAATGGTCGAGATGGTCATGGATGAGGGTGCGCTTGGCGTTCGCAATCGCCGCTTCGACGGCGTGGAGCTGCTGCGCAATGTCCAGGCATGCCCGGCCCGCCTCGATCATCTCTACCACGCTGCGTAGATGACCCTCGGCCCGCTTCAGGCGCTTGGCGATCTCCGGGTGGGAGCCGTGGACATGGCGATCATTCATGAGTCTGTCCTATCCTCCTGGTAGGGATACCGTCAATCTGCAATCTGTCGCCGCGATGGCCGATTGGAGCAGCATCGCGGCATGAGGGCGTTTCGACCCATACTCAGGCTGCTGCTCGTGGCGCTGCTGATCAGCACCTTCGCGCCGCCCCTCGCCGCGGTGTCGACGCACATTGCCGGTGACCATGTCCACGCCACCGACGATCCGGGTCTGCCCGGGTCCCACGATGCTGCCGATCATGCGATCACAGACCATGTGCATGAGGCGGTGACCGTGCGCCTGACCTCCTTGGCACCGCGCTGGATGGCGCGTGCCCGGCTCGGAATACTGGGTCAGGACAACTTTGCGCCGGCGCCACGCAGCAGGATGGAACGGCAACCCCGCGGGCTGGACTGAGCAACCCTTGCCGTCGTCTTCGGACGGTTTCTTCCTTATCTCACCTGAGCGGTCTCATCTCATGATTTCCACCGTCGCGGGCGCCACGCGCCTTTCGCGAATTCCATGGCTATGCGTCCTGGTCCTCGGCCTCACCCTGCTCGGCGCCACCGCCGAGGCGCTCGCCCATGCCGTCGCCGAGGGCGACAAGGGCTACATCCAGGAGATCACCGGGGTTAACCTGCTGCCGTTCGTCTACCTGGGCGCCAAGCAGATGATGACGGGCTACGACCACATCCTGTTCCTGTTCGGTGTGATCTTCTTCCTCTATCGGCTGCAGCATATCGCCCTCTATGTGAGCCTGTTCTCGCGCCGGCCGGAGCTGCTGGAGCGGGGCAAGGCTTATTTCCTGCGGCGCGGCGCCAGCAGCATCCTGATCGCGCGTTTCGTCCCGGTGATGCGTTCCACCGTGCCGATTGCCGCCTGGATGCTCGGCATGGGGGCCGGGCGGTTCTATGCCGCCAACATTGCCTCCGCGCTGGTCTGTGCGCCAGCGCATGTCCTGCCGGGCGTGCTGGCGGCCACGGCTTTGGCGGGTGCCGGCGCCATCAGCCTGCGGCTGGGGCTGGCGATCGCCTTGCTTCTGGCCCTGCTACTGGCGACGCTGAAGGGGCTGCGGGCAGCGGCCCTGTTCGGACATCGCTGGGTCGGGCAAGGCCGCGCCGCGCTCGCCGCCTGGGCGGCGCCGCGGCGCGATCTCGCGGGCCGCCTCGGGCGCCTCGCGGCCGCGCCGGAGCA
Source organism: Falsiroseomonas oleicola (assembly GCF_019029495.1). Classification (GTDB taxonomy): domain Bacteria; phylum Pseudomonadota; class Alphaproteobacteria; order Acetobacterales; family Acetobacteraceae; genus Falsiroseomonas; species Falsiroseomonas oleicola. The sequence goes on along the minus strand of NZ_JAERQM010000016.1, from coordinate 20,829 downwards.
TGCGGGGCTTCGTGGCAGCGCCCTGCTGATCGCGCTGGCCGCCTTCTGCCTGCTGGCCTTCCTGGCGCTGCTGGAAGGCGTGGTCGGGCGCGAGGCGATCGTCCGTGTCGATGCCGCGGTGCTGACGCTGGTCGGATCGCTGCACACCCAATGGACCGATCCTGTGATGCTGGCCGCAACGCGGCTTGGCGACACCGCGATGAACCTGGTGGTCAGCGGCGCGATGATCGGCTGGCTGCTGGTCCGGCGCCAGTTCCGGCTGGGCGCCGGGGTACTGGTCGCCATAGCCGCGACGGCGGCGCTGATGACCGCGATCAAGCTCGGCGTCCATGCCGGACGCCCGCCGTTGGTGACCCCGATTGCTCCCGGCTTCTCTTTCCCCAGCGGCCACAGCACGATGGCGGTGGTGACACTGGGGCTGCTCGCCTGGCTCGTCGCCGGCGGGCCAGGGGGGCGGTGGCGCCGGCTGGCGCTGGCCCCGATCCTGGCGCTGATCGTCCTGATCCCGTTCTCGCGCGTATATCTGGCCGCGCATTGGCCGTCCGATGTCGTGGGCGGGATGCTGCTGGGTGCGGCCGTGGTGGCGGGCTTCGCGCTCGTGTTCCGCGATCTTCGGCACGAGGCCGTGGCGCCCTTGGCGATGGCGGCCGTGGTGGGGGTGCTGCTGTTCGGCGTTGGCGGCGCGCGGATCGCCACGCATATCGGCCCTGACATGGCCGTGCTGCGCGGCAATGAATTGCGGCCGAGCCTGCTGGCCGAGCCCTGGCTGGCGGGCGGTTGGCGAAGCCTGCCCGCCCATCGCAGCGACCTCGGCGGCGAGGACGAGGAACCCATCCTCCTGCAATGGCAGGGCTCGGCCGCCGCCCTCGCGGCGGCGCTCGCGGCTGATCGCTGGCAGAGCCTGCCGGGCTGGTCGGCGTCGGCGCTCGGCCGCATGATTGCCCCCGGCACGCCGGCCATGGACCTGCCGGCCATGCCGGTGATGGACCGCGGCAGGATTCCGGCGCTGACCCTGGCCCGGCCAGCCGGGTCTCCTGACCAGCGGCTTGTCCTGCGGGCATGGTCATCCGGCTGGCAGGATCCGGAGCGACTAGACCAGGCGCTGCTGATCGCGTCGGTGATGTCGGAGACTTTGGCCCCGATCGCGGGCGTGTTGTCCTTGCCCCGGCCAAGCGCGCAGGGCGATCGCACTGCAATCGGTGGCCTGGCCGCGGCCGTGCAGACGGACCGCGGCCTGGCGCCACGCGACGGCGGCTGCGGAGGCGTGCTGCGCCTCGGCCAGGCCGCGCCATGATGGCCCGGGCATGGCAGGCACTGCGCGCCTGGGCGCGAGACCTCAAGCGCGAGGTTCTGGCGCTTTACCTCGCCGCTCGCGACAAGCGAACGCCCTGGCTGGCGCGGGTGCTGGCCCTGATGGTCGCGGCCTATGCCCTCTCGCCGATCGACCTGATCCCGGATTTCATCCCGGTGCTGGGCTATCTCGACGACATCATCCTGGTGCCGCTCGGTATCTGGCTCGTGCTGCGGCTGATCCCCGACGAGCTGATCGCGGAGCATCGTGCCGCAGCCATGGCCATGGCGCGGCGCCCGGTTAGCAGGATTGCTGCGGCAGTTATCGCCATTGTCTGGATCGGTACAGCGGCGCTGCTGGTTTGGGCAGTCATAGCCTGATGTGGCGCGATGTTCTCCGAAACCTGGGTTCCTCATCGTCCCTTGACCTTCGCATGGGGGCAATCGCCATTTTCTCCGAGCCGACCTGGGACTGATGTCCAAGATGGTGCGGATAGGGCTCGCTAGCTGGATTTGCAGGGTATGCGCGACGCGCTTCCGCGGCGGTCGCAGCCCTGTATGCCGGGGATTGAGTCGCGCGGCCCAGTACGACGACAGATGGCGCGCCGAAGCGCAAGGCCGCCGAAGGCCGCTTCTCTTCGCGCGCCTATCCACGACGCTAGCATTCGTCGATTGCGAGCTCGCCGTTCCAGCGCTCCTAAATCGTCCCAGCCTGCTTCGGCATCTCCGCCGCGGCACCACCACGGGGACCGCATGTCGCTGCATCTACTCAAGGCCGAGACGACCGCGCGTGGCGCGCGCATGCTGCGTACGGCCTTCGGTCCCGGCATCGCGGCATGGCTCGAGGACCCGGCCGTCGTTGAGGTCATGCTCAACCCCGACGGCCGGCTGTGGATCGACCGACTCGCGGAAGGCCTCGCCGACACGGGCCAGCGGCTCGCCTTCGCCGATGGCGAGCGCATCATCCGCCTCGTGGCCCACCATGTCGGGGCGGAGGTGCATGCGGACCGCCCCTGCGTCTCGGCGGAGCTGCCCGAGACGGGTGAGCGCTTCGAGGGACTGCTGCCCCCGGTCGTCGCGGCCCCGGCCTTCGTGATCCGCAAGCCCGCCGTCGCCGTGTTCACGCTGGAGGACTACGCCGCCTCCGGCATCATGACGGCCACGCAGGCGGCCGCGCTACGCTGTGCGATCGCAGAACGCAGCAACATTCTAGTGGCTGGTGGTACCTCGACCGGCAAAACAACGCTGACCAACGCCCTGCTCGCCGAGGTGGCGCGCGAGGGCGGCCGTGTCGTGCTGATCGAGGACACGCGCGAGCTCCAGTGCCGCGCGCCGAACCTGGTCGCGCTGCGTACCAAGGATGGCGTCGTCTCGCTCTCAGAACTCGTCCGGCGCGCGCTCCGCCTGCGCCCCGACCGTATCCCCATCGGCGAGGTCCGAGGCGCCGAAGCGCTCGACCTCCTAAAGGCCTGGGGCACAGGCCACCCCGGCGGCATCGGCACCATCCACGCGGGCTCTGCTCTGGGCGCACTGCGTCGTCTTGAACAACTGATCCAGGAAGCCGTCGTCACCGTTCCGCGCGCTTTGATCGCCGAGACGATCGACGTCATCGCCGTGCTCGCCGGCCGCGGCGTGGACCGCCGCCTCGTTGAACTCGCCCAGGTCCGTGGCCTGACCTCAACCGGCGACTACGACCTCACCCCATCAGGAGATACCCCATGACATCCACGCTGCGCACGCGCCTCGCCGGCGCGGCCGCCTTTGCGCTCTGCCTCGCGCTTGCCGCGCCCGCCCAAGCCGCAGGCTCCAACATGCCCTGGGAGCAGCCGCTGCAGCAGGTGCTGGAATCCATCGAGGGGCCGGTCGCCAAAATCATCGCGGTGATCATCATCATTGTCACCGGCCTGACGCTGGCCTTTGGCGATACCTCCGGCGGCTTCCGGCGTTTGGTGCAGATCGTCTTCGGGATCTCCATTGCCTTCGCGGCATCGAGCTTCTTCCTGTCCTTCTTCCAGTTCGGCGGCGGAGCGCTGATCTGATGGCCGCGCCGGCCGATCCCGTCCCGGGCTTTTCGGCGCCGGTGCACCGCGCGCTGATCGAGCCGATCCTGCTCGCCGGTGCGCCGCGCGCAGTCGCGATTGCCAACGGCACGATCGCCGCGGCGATCGGCCTCGGGCTGCGCCTCTGGGTCGCCGGCTTATTGATCGGGCTGGCTGGCCATCTCGCCGCTGTCTGGGCGGCTCGACGCGATGCGCAGTTCGTCGAGGTGGTGCGCCGGCACCTGCGTTACCCCGCCTGGCTGCGCGCGTGAGGCGGCGATGCTGAACCTCGCAGAGTACCGCACGAAGCCCCAGATGCTCGCGGATTTCCTCCCCTGGGCCGCCCTGGTCGCACCCGGCGTTGTGCTGAACAAGGACGGCTCCTTCCAGCGCAGCGCGCGCTTCCGCGGCCCGGATCTGGACAGCGCCACGCCCGCCGAACTCGCCGCGACCGCTGCGCGGCTGAACGGCGCGCTACGCCGCCTCGGCTCGGGCTGGGCAGTCTTCGCGGAGGCCCAGCGGGTGCCGGCGCGCGGCTACCCCGCCAGCACCTTCCCCGACCCTGTCTCCGCCTTGGTCGACGCCGAACGCCGCGCCCAGTTCGAGGAGGCTGGCGCGCATTTCGAGAGCCGCTACCTTCTCACCTTCGCCTGGCTGCCCCCGGCCGACGAGGCCGCCCGCGCCGAAAGCTGGCTCTACGAGGGCGCAGAGGGCGCCGACGCCGCCACTGGCCGCGAGGCGCTACGCGGCTTTATCGACCGAACCACCCGCGTGCTCGACCAAATCGAGGCCTTCGTGCCGGAGGCGCGCTGGCTCGACGATGGCGAAACCCTGACCTTCCTGCACTCGACCGTCTCAACACGCCACCACCTGGTGCGCGTCCCCGAGACGCCGATGCACCTCGACGCTCTATTGGCTGAGCAGCCGCTAGTGGGTGGCCTCGCGCCCCGGCTCGGCGACGCGCATCTTCGCGTACTCACCGTCATCGGCTTCCCGAGCGCCACCTTCCCCGGGATCCTCGACGAACTGAACGCGCTCGCCTTCGAGTATCGCTGGTGCACCCGCGCCATCTGCCTCGATCGAACGGATGCCCAAAAGCTGTTGACGCGCATCCGCCGGCAGTGGTTTGCCAAGCGCAAGTCGATCGCGGCCATCCTCAAGGAGGTGATGACCAACGAGCAAAGCGTCCTGCTCGACAGCGACGCCGCCAACAAGGCCGCCGATGCCGACGAGGCGCTGCAGGAGCTCGGCCAGGACATCGCCGGCTGGGCCTATGTCACAGCGACCGTGATGGTCTGGGACGAGGACGCCCGCGCGGCGGACGACAAGCTCCGCCTGGTCGAGAAGGTCATCCAATCCCGCGACTTCACCGTCATCCGCGAGCGGGTGAACGCTGTCGAGGCCTGGCTCGGCAGCCTGCCGGGGCACCTCTACGCCAATGTCCGGCAGCCGCCGATCTCGACGCTGAACCTTGCCCATATCGTACCGATCTCGGCAGTCTGGGCCGGGCCGGAGCGGAACGAGCATCTCGGTGGCCCGCCGCTCTTCCATGCGCGGACGGAGGGCGCGACGCCCTTCCGCTTCTCGCTGCATGTCGGGGATGTCGGGCACACGCTGCTCATCGGCCCGACCGGCGCGGGCAAGTCGGTGCTGTTGGCGCTCATGGCGCTGCAGTTCCGCCGCTACGCGGGCGCGCAGGTCTTCGCCTTCGATTTCGGGGGCTCGATCCGCGCCGCCGCAATCGCCATGGGCGGGGACTGGCATGACCTCGGCGGCGCGCTGGCAGGCGACATGGCCGAGCCGGTCGCGCTCCAGCCCCTGGCCCGCATCGACGCGCCGGAGGAACGCGCATGGGCCGCCGAATGGATCGCGGGCCTCCTCGCCCGCGAGGGCGTCGCGATCGATCCGGCGGTGAAGGACCACCTCTGGTCCGCGCTCACCAGCCTTGCTTCGGCGCCGATCCACGAGCGCACTCTGACCGGCCTTGCAGTGCTGCTCCAGTCTCAGGCGCTCAAGCGCGCCCTCGAGCCCTACACCCTCGCCGGACCCTGGGGGCGACTTCTGGACGCCGAGGCGGAGCGGCTGGGCCAGGCGGAGGTGCAGGCCTTCGAGACCGAGGGGCTGATCGGTACCGCCGCCGCCCCTGCGGTGCTGGCCTATCTCTTCCACGCCATCGGCCGGCGCCTGGACGGCCGGCCGACACTCATCATCGTGGACGAGGGCTGGCTTGCGTTGGATGATGCCACCTTCGGCGCGCAGCTGCGCGAGTGGCTCAAGACGCTCCGCAAGAAAAACGCCTCAGTGGTCTTCGCGACCCAGTCGCTGGCCGACGTGGACGGCTCGGCTATCGCGCCCGCCATCATCGAGAGCTGCCCGACGCGCGTCTTCCTGCCGAACGAGCGCGCGCTGGAGCCGCAAATCGCGGCGATGTACGCGCGCTTCGGGCTGAATGACCGACAGATGGAGATCCTCGCCCGCGCCACGCCCAAGCGCGACTACTACTGCCAGTCGCGCCGCGGCAACCGGCTGTTCGAGCTGGGGCTGTCGGAGGTCGCGCTCGCCTTCTGCGCGGCCTCCTCCAAGACCGACCAGTCCGCCATCGCCGAAACCCTCGCCGCCCATGGCCACGCTGGCTTCGCCTGCGCCTGGCTGCTGCGCCACGGCCTGGAATGGGCTGCCGAACTGCTGCCCGACCCTGTGGAGGATTCTGCCCCATGATCCGCCGCCCAGTTCACGCCGCGCTGCTCGGCGCGGCCCTGCTAGGCCTCCCTCTTCCCGTCGCGGTCACACCCGCCATGGCGCAGAGGACGGTCTTCGACCCGTGGAACTACGCCCAGAACATCCTCTCCGCCGCCCGCGCACTCGACCAGATCAACAATCAGATCAGCTCGCTCCAGAATGAGGCGCAGATGCTGGTCAACCAGTCGCGCAACCTCACGAGCCTGCCCTATTCGTCGCTGACGCGGCTGCAGCAGTCCTTCGCGCGGACGGAAATGCTGATCGCCCGCGCTCAGCGCCTTGCCTACGACGTCACGGACATCGAGCGCGCTTTCGCGCAGGGCTACGGCAGCGCCGCCTCGCTCGGCTCCAGCCAGCAGATGTACGCCAATGCCCGCGAGCGCTGGCAGACCTCGGTCGCCGGCTTCCAGGACGCGCTGATGACCCAGGCAACCGTGATGGGCAACCTAACCGGCACGCGCGCCGAGGCCGAGACGCTGATGGGCCAGAGCCAGGGCGCGACTGGTGCGCTTCAGGCGGCGCAGGCGGGCAATCAGCTTCTCGCTCTCCAGTCGCAACAGATCGCAGACCTCACGGCCCTCGTCGCCGCCCAGGGCCGCGCAGAAGCCCTGGAAGCCGCTCGCGCCGCCAGCGGCGAGGAGCAGGCGCACGAGCAGATGGAGCGCTTCCTGGCACCCGGAGTCGGCTATCAGCCCGGCTCCGCCCGCATGTTCCATGGTCCCTGAGAGCGTATCGTGGCGCCACATCCCTGCCGCCCCCGGGACGTGCCATGAACGGCACCGGCGTCATCGACCGCTTCCTCGACGTCTTCACCCGCTACATCGACAGCGGCTTCGGGTTGCTTGGCGGCGAGGTCGCCTTCCTCGCCGCGACGCTCATCGTCATCGACGTCACCCTCGCAGCCCTCTTCTGGGCCTGGGGAGCCGACGACGACATCATCGCGCGCCTGATCAAGAAGACCCTGTTCGTGGGGATCTTCGCTTGGATCATCGGTAACTGGAATTTCCTGGCCCAAGTCATCTTTGACAGCTTCGCCGGCCTCGGCTTGGTCGCCTCGGGCTCCACCATCACCGCCCAGCAGCTGCTTCAGCCCGGCCGCGTCGCGCAGGTCGGCCTTGATGCCGGGCGGCCGCTGCTCCAGGCGATCTCCGGCCTGATGGGCTACATCTCCTTCTTTCAGAACTTCGTCCAGATCGCGATCCTGATGTTCGCCTGGGCGGTTGTGCTGCTGTCCTTCTTCATCCTGGCGATCCAGCTCTTTGTGATGCTGATCGAGTTCAAGCTGACGACGCTGGCGGGCTTCGTGCTGGTGCCCTTCGGGCTGTTCGGCAAGACGGCCTTCCTCGCCGAACGCGTGCTCGGCAACGTCGTCTCCTCCGGCGTGAAGGTGCTGGTGCTGGCCGTCATCGTCGGCATCGGCTCGACGCTCTTCACCCAGTTCACCGCGGGGTTCGGCGCCAATCAGCCGACCATCGACGAGGCGATGTCCATCGTCCTCGCCGCGCTGGCGCTGCTGGCACTCGGGATCTTTGGGCCGGGCATCGCCAATGGGCTGATCTCCGGCGGGCCGCAGCTTGGGGCGGGCGCGGCGGTCGGCGCGGGACTCGCGGCGGGCGGGGCCATGGTCGCCGGTGCCGCTGCCGTGCGCACGGGCGCCGCCGCGGTCGGGGGAGCAGGATCGGCCATCGGAGCCGGCGCGCGCGGCTCGGCCTACGCGCTCGGCGCCGCGAGCACCGCCTACCGCGATGGTGGCGCATCCGGTGTGACGATGGCCGCGGGCTCCGCCGCCATGAGCCCGCTGCGCGCCGCCGCGGACAGCCTTCGCGCCAGCCACGCGGCCGGCAGCGCGGCCATGTCCGGCGGCACATCGGCTCCGGTGGACCCGCCGTCGTCCTCCGGTGCCCCGGCCTGGGCCCGCCGCATGCGGCGCGGCCAGGCGCTCAGCCACGGTGTCACGACCCTCGGCCACGCCATCCGCTCGGGTGACGGCGGCGGCGCCGGCACTTCCATCCGCCTCTCGGAGGATCGCTGATGTTCCGTCGCCCGTCCGTCCGCTACGGCCGCACCCCCGAGCCCGAGACGCCCTACCAGCGCGCCGCCCAGGCCTGGGATGAGCGCATCGGCTCCGCTCGCGTCCAGGCGCGCAACTGGCGCCTCATGGCGCTGGGTGAACTTGCCCTGATCGCCGGCTTGGCGGCCGCCCTGGTCTGGCAGTCCGCCCGGGGCACCATCGTGCCCTGGGTCGTGCAGGTGGACCGGCTCGGCGAGGCGCAGGCGGTCGCCCCCGCCGTCGCGAGTTTCCGGCCGACCGACCCGCAGATCGCCTGGCACCTTGCGCGCTTCATCGAACAGGTGCGCGGCATCGCCGCCGACCCGATCATCGTCCGCCAAAACTGGTTGCGCGCCTATGACTTCGCGACCGACCGCGGCGCGCTGGCGCTGAACGACTTCGCCCGCGTCAGCGACCCCTTTGGCCGTGTCGGGCGTGAGCAGGTCGCAATCGAGGTCTCCAGCGTCATCCGCGCCTCCGACGACAGCTTTCGCGTCGCCTGGATCGAACGGACCTACGAGAACGGGCAGCTCTCTCGTACCGAGCGCTGGACCGCGATCCTGACCATTGTCGTGCAGCCCGCACGCGATGCCGAGCGGCTGCGCAGGAACCCTCTCGGCATCTTCGTCCACGCCATCAACTGGTCACGGGAGCTCGGGCAATGAGGCAGGCACATATCATCCTGGCGCTGCTTCTCCTTGGCGCCTGCGCCTTCCGCCCGCCCGAGATCAGCTACGATGACGAGCCAATCCAGGCGACGCAGATACCGGAGCCGCCGCGATCGGTTGAGATCGTCGAGGTGCCAACGCCGCTACCGCTGCCAGGGCAGCTTCAGCGGCTCCCGCCCTCAAGGCGCACAGCCGAGCCGCCCGATCCCACCGTCCGAGTCAACCAGGCAAACGCCGCGGCCCGGGTACAGCCGCTCCGGGCTGGCTTTATCAACGCGGTGCAGGTCTACCCCTTCACGCCCGGCGCGCTCTACCAAGTCTACACAGCGCCCGGCCAGGTCACGGCCATCATGTTGCAGGAGGGCGAGACGCTGGTCGGCAATGGCCCCGTCGCCGCCGGCGACACGGTGCGCTGGATCATTGGCGACACCGAAAGCGGCACGGGTCCTGCGCGCCGCGTGCACATCATCGTCAAGCCAACGCGGCCCGACCTCACCACCAACCTCATCATCAATACCGACCGGCGCACCTACCTGCTGGAGCTGCGCTCCACCGAGCGCACCTTTATGGCCTCGGTCTCCTGGCAGTATCCGCAGGACGCGCTGATCGCTCTGCGCCGGCAGAATGCTGCGGCGCCCGTCGAGCAAGGACTCGATCTCTCGCGGCTGCGCTTCCGCTACGAGGTCGAGGGCGACAGCCCGGCCTGGCGGCCGCTGCGCGCCTTCGACGACGAGCGGCAGGTCTTCATCGAGTTCCCGCGCGGCATCGGCCAGGGCGAGATGCCGCCGCTCTTCGTCATCGGGCCGAAGGGCGAGGGGCAGCTGGTGAACTACCGCGTCCGGCAGAACTTCATGATCGTCGACCGGCTCTTCGCCGCGGCGGAGCTGCGCCTCGGCGACCGCCAGCAGCGCGTACGCATCGTGCGCACCGACGGCCGGGCGCGATGAGCGGGGCGGCACCGGAACGGGGCGGGAGCGAGCGCGACATCGCGGCGGCACTGCGCCTGCGCCCCGATCCGCCCAGGGTTATGCGGCTCTCCCGGCGGGTGTTGATTGGCCTTGGCGTCGCGGCCGGGCTCGGGATCGGCGGGGCGCTGATCGTGGCACTACAGAGCCGCAGCGGCGGCGAGGGCCCGCGCGAGCTCTACAGCACCGACAGGAATCCGGAGGCCGATGGCCTTGCCAACCTGCCGCGCGACTATGCGGGCATTCCGCAGCTGGGGCCGCCGCTGCCAGGCGATCTGGGCCGCCCGATCCTGCGCGCCCAGGAACGCGGTCAGCCGGTCGTGCCGCCGGCGATGCCGACAACCGCCGATCCTGCCGAGCAGCGCCGGCTACAGGAAATCGAAGCAGCGCGCACCAGCCGGCTCTTTGTGCAGGTCGAGGCGCGAGGTGCGCCGCGCGGCGCCGAGCCGGTCGGGCCGCAAGCTGTGGAACCCGGCGCATTGCCCATAGGCCAGGATGCGACCGATCGTCGCACCGCCTTCCTCGGAGGCCAGGCGGATCGGCGCACAACCTCAGCGGACCGCCTTCAGGCACCGGTTAGTCCGTTCGTCATCCAGGCCGGCAGCGTCATCCCCGCGGCGCTGCTCACCGGCCTCCGCTCCGACCTGCCCGGGCAGATCACCGCCCAGGTCACTGCAAACGTCTTCGACAGCCCAACGGGGCGGCATCTGCTCATCCCGCAGGGCGCGCGCCTGATCGGCGCCTACGACAGCCGGATCAGCTTCGGGCAGCGGCGCATCCTGCTGGCCTGGAACCGGCTGATTCTACCCAGCGGCCGCTCCATCGTGCTGGAGCGCATGCCGGGTACCGATGAGGCGGGCTATGCGGGGCTTGAGGACGGCGTCGACCACCATTGGGGACAGCTCTTTTTAGCCGCGGGCCTCGCGACACTGCTCAACCTCGGCCTGGAACTGGGCCAGGACGACGAGAGCGACATCGCCCGCGCCATCCGCGAAAGCGGCCAGGATACCGTCGGCCGCGCCGGCGAGGAGATCGTCCGCCGGCAGCTCTCGGTCCCGCCGACGCTGACCGTACGCCCGGGCTTCCCGGTCCGCGTCATCGTCCACCGCGATCTCGTGCTCGAACCGTATGGAGGCTGACCCATGCCGAAGCTAAAGCTCGGTCCGATCCTCGACGACCGTCCGGTCAAGCTCGCCGTGGAGCTGCCGGCCGGACTGCATCGCGACCTGGTCGCCTACGCCGACGCGCTCTCACGCGAAACCAGCCAGCCGGTGGAGCCGACGAAGCTCGTAGCGCCGATGATGGCCAGCTTCTTGGCGAGTGACAGGGGGTTTCGCTCGGCCCGAAAGCCCGCGCCTAAGTCACGCATGCCGCAGCCTCAGACGCCGCCACGGGACCTCTGAGTGGCCCGAAGTAGCGCCAGGAACCGACGCAGGGCAGGGTTGTCTCGCTTGGGATCCCAATAGGCCGCAGCCTCCACCATCGTCGGCCCTGCCTCGTCACCGACTGGCCGGAACACGACGCCAGGATAGGATGCGCCCGAAGCGGACTCCGCGAGCACGGCAACGCCGAGCCCCGTGCCGACCAGGTTGAACATGCCCTCCCGACTGACATCGTGCGTCGCGAAGCGGGCTGGGTGCTCGTGAGGCAGCATCCTCTGGACCGTGGCGCGGGCCTCCCGTCCGGATCCACGGGATGTGGTGATGAATGTCTCGCCCGCGAGGCCCCGCCACGGGACCAGGTCCGAGGCGGAAAGGGGATGGCCCTCATTCAGGGCGACCATGCCTGTCTCCTGCCATAGTGCAAGTCGGTCCAGGCCCGTTTCGTCGTGGGGCCCGAGGAGGATCGCGACGTCTGTTCGGCCGCGGCGCAGTTCGCCAAGTAGGTGTTCGCGATCGCCCTCGACCACCGAAATTTCGACATGACGATTCCGTGCCACAAAGCGTAGGAGGGCATCGCGGAAGCGACCGCTCGAGGCCGAGAAGTAAGTGCCGATGACAAGCTGGCCGACCAGGCCAGAGCCCGCTGCTCGGGCTGCACCGGCCGCACCATCGAGCTCGGCTAGCATCCGGCGCGCGGCCTCCAAAAACCGAGCGCCCGCCGCGGTTGGCCGAAGACCTGACGTTCGCCGCTCGAACAGAGACACGCCCAGCTCATCTTCCAGAAGGGCGATCCGTCGGCTGACGACTGAAGCGGTAATGTTGGCGGCTTTAGCCGCGAGTCGAATGCTACCGTGACGCTCGACATGGATGGCGAGCTGAAGCGTCCGGAGATTGATCGATCCGTTTAGATGCCCTGGTACGGGGCCTAAACCGCGCTTTCCTTCCACCGCCACCGGCCACAATTTCGGCCGACCCCGACCCGCGCACGCCTTGGAGCGCAATCAACCTCAGCAGGACCGGCCTTGATTTAAAGGTTATCCTGCCGAACCTGCCTGAGCCTGCGATTTGGCTGCAATCACATTTCGGCGGGAAGGGCTGAGTTTGCGCGCTCGGGGGGATCGGTAAGCCCCCCTTGCCTGACCGCGTGAGCGGTCGCCGGCTCAGAGTGTGGGCTCGAAACTGGCAGGCCAAGCCGCCGCGCATGCACCGACTAACTCAGGGCCGGTTTCAACCGCATGCTTCCGTGGTGCTTCCGTGCGCCTGCGCGACACGCTCCGGCCCGGAAGTGCTTCCACTAGCGCGTTGATTAGTGTAGATAAGTTGGCGGACCCGAAAGGATTCGAACCTTCGACCTCTGCCTTCGGAGGGCAGCGCTCTATCCAGCTGAGCTACGGGTCCAGACGGGTCCCTCAATAGCCCGGCCGATTGGCTTGGGGAAGTCCCGATCAGCCGTGTCCGAGCCGCCGATGCACATAGCGCCCGCTGCCCGCCGCCGAAGCCACCAGCGCCCCGTCGCGCAGCACCGGACGGCCGCGGACCAGGGTGTGGACGACGCGGCCGGTCATCTCCCAGCCCTCATACAACGAGTATCCGGCGGCGGAGAGCACCCCCTCCCGCGTCACGGTCCAGCGCGCCTTCAGGTCCACCAGGGCCAGGTCGGCATCCAGCCCCGGCGCGATCCGCCCCTTGACCGGCAGGCCCATGGCTCGCGCTGGCCCCTCCGCCACCAGCTCGGCGATCCGCGCCAAAGGCAGGCCGCGCCGGGCATGACCCTCGGAGAGCAGCACCGGCAGCAGGGTCTCCATCCCCGGGCAGCCGGGGGAGGCTTTCCAGAGGCCGCCCTCCTTGCCGGCCAGGTCGCGATGCACATGGTCGGTCGCCACCGTGTCGATGCGGCCATCGGCCAGCGCCGCCCACAGCGCCTCCCGGTCCGCTTCCTCCCGCAAGGGTGGGTTGATCTTGCCGATCACGCCGCCCCCCCAGCCGATGTCATGGGTCAGGTAGTGCGGGCAGGTCTCGATGAAGATGCGGCCGCCGGCGGCGCGCTGGCGCAGCGCGGCCTCCAGCGCGGCGGCGGAGGAGGTGTGGACGATATAGACCGGCGCCCCGACCTCCCGCCCCACCAGCCCCGCGCGCTGCACGGCATCGGCCTCGACGAAGGGGGGGCGGGAGGCATTCCAGCTTGCCAGCCCGCCCTTGCCCTCCGGGTCCGCCGCCATGATCCGGGCGCGCCGCACCCAGGCCAGCTCGATGTTCTCGGGATGCGGGCAGACCATGCCGCCATGCGCGGCGGCGGCTTCCGCCAGGCGCAGCAGGAAGCCGTCATCGATGTCGGGCAGGCCGAGGCGCTTTCCCTCGCCGCCGCGGTTGTTCATGAAGATCTTGAAGCTCGGCGCGCCGTAGTCGCGGGCATAGAGCGGCACCTCGGCCAGCTGCGCCTCGGTGGAGATGATCGGGTGGAAGCCGAAATCGATGCGCGACCCGGCCTCGGTGATGGCCACCACCTCCTCCCAGAAGGTCGAGAAGGGCTCGGTCGCCATCAGATAGGGCAGGAAGCAGGTGATGCCGCCCGCCGCCGCCGCGCCACTCTCCCGCGCCGCATCCTCCGGCACCCGGGGGCGCGAGATGTCGGCGCCGTGGCCGAGGTGCAGATGCGCGTCGATCGCGCCGGGCAGCGCCACCAGCCCGGTGATGTCCCAGACCTCCGCCGCCTCCGCCGCCGCGCCCGGGGCGAGCAGGTCGGCGATGCGTCCCTCCGCCACCGCGATGTCGCATTCGGTCGGGCCGCGCCCCGGCAGCACCGCGGTGCCGCCGCGCAGCAGCAGGTCGTGGCGCGTCACGGCAGCGCGTCCAGGGCCGCCAGGGCCTCATCCGTCGGCATCACATCGGCGTATTTCGCCGCCATGTCGAACAGGTTCACGGCGTGGGAGGTGGCGGAGCGGTCATAGACCGCGTCCTGCGGCACCAGCACCCGCCAGTTATAGGCGAAGGCATCGACGACGGAGCCGCGCACGCAGCCGCTGGTGGTGCAGCCGGTGACCACCAGCGTGTCGACGCCGAGATCCACCAGGTAGCTGGCCAGCGGCGTGCCGAAGAAGGCGCTGGGGTGCTTCTTGGGCAGCAGGATGTCGCCGGGCTGTGGCGCGACCTCCGCGACGAAGGCGTAGCTTTCCTGCGGCACCGTCATCAGCGCCGGCACCTTGGCCGCCAGCCGGCCGGTGTCGAAGCTTTCCTTCGGCGAGACGTGGGGATACAGCACGGGCCAGCCCCGGCCGCGGAACAGGGTCATCAGGCGCTGGATCTGCGCCACCGCATCCCAGCCCACCTGGCCGCAACTCGTCGGGTATTCCTTCACCGCCTCCCAGAACGGCATCGGGCGGGTGCCTGTGGTGCGGTACTGCACGTCGATCACCAGCAGCGCCGGCTTGCGGCCGAGGCCCGCGCGGCGCCCGAAGCCGGCGGCATTGTAGGCCCGCTGCTCCTCTTCCGAGATGATCCCATCCCACGGCTTCATGCGTCGCTCCCACGGCACCTTGCGGGGGCGAGGATGGCCCGACGCACACAAGATGTATCCTAGAAAATAGGCCCCCTGCAAATGGGCTGGCCCGGTCCCGCCGGCTCGTGGCACATGCCGTGCCATGCAGGATGACCCCTTCGATCTGATCCTGGCCGATCTGAGGATCGCCACCACGGCCCATGACCTGCGCCAGGACCTCGGCCTGCGCGCCGGCCGCATCGCCCGCATCGCGCCCGCCAATACCCTGCGGGGTGGCAGGGTGGAGGCCTGCGGTGGGATGCTGGCGCTGCCCGGCCTGGTGGATGGGCATATCCATCTGGACAAGACCTTCCTCGGCCTGCCCTGGCAGCCGCATCGCCCGGATGGCACCGTCGCCGGCCGTATCGCCGCGGAGAAAGCGCAGCTTCGCGCCATCGCCGAGCCCATGCCGGTCCGCGCCCGCCGGCTGGTGGACCGCATCGCGGCGCAGGGCACCACCGCCATCCGCACCCATGTCGATGTCGACTCCGACGCCGGCCTGAAGGGGCTGGAGGCGCTGCTGGAGCTGCGCGAACAGGTGGCGCATCTGCTGTCGATGCAGATCGTCGCCTTCCCGCAATCCGGCGTGGTGCGGCATGCCGGGATACTGGAGGCCGCGGTGGCCGCCGGCGCCGATCTGGTCGGCGGCCTCGACCCCGCCGGCATCGATGAGGATATCGAGGCGCAGCTCGCCATCGTCTTCGGCATCGCGGAGCGCCATGGCGTCCCCATCGACATCCACCTGCACGACCCCGGCGAGCTGGGTACCTTCGAGCTGCGCCGCATCGCCGCCCGCACCAGGGCCGCCGGGCTGCGGGGCCGCGTCGCCGTCAGCCATGCCTATGCCCTGGGCCAGGTGGAGGAGGCCACGCTCGCCCGCACCGCCGCAGCCCTGGCGGAAGCCGGCGTCGCCATCATGACCAATGGCCCGGGGCCGGAGGCGATCCCCCCGGTGAAGCGGCTGGTGGCGGAAGGCGTCGTTGTCTTCGTGGGCTCCGACAATATCCGCGACGCCTGGTCGCCCTATGGCCATGGCGACATGCTGGAACGCGCCCGGCTGGTCGGCTATCGCGCCGCGCTGCTGACCGATGCGGAGCTGCGCCTGGCGCTCAGCCTGGTCACCACCGCCCCGGCCCAGGTGATGGGCCTGCCGGCGCCTGTGCTGGTGGAGGGCGCGCCGGCCGACCTGGTGCTGGTCGCCGCCGGGGATGTGCCCGAAGCCGTGGCCACCGCCCCGCCCCGTGCGCTGGTGGTGAAGGCCGGGCGCGTCATCGCCCGGAACGGCGCCCTTGCCGGTTGAGCCGTGCGGCAAGGCGTGATGGATCGCGTCGCGGGTCCTCGCGCTGTAAGCTGCGGGCGAGGCGCCTGGGCGACGGCATGATCGCGACGCGATGACGCCGACGGCACCCCTTCGGAGACCGCATGATGAGCGACACGACCCTGCGGGATCGCCCCGACGCCCTCACCGAGGCACGCGGCCTCAGCGCCGAATATGCCGGGGCCTTCGCCAATCACACGCCGATGGTGCTCTGGGCGCAGCGGCAATTGGGCGGCGGGGAGGATGCGGCGCGGCGCTTCCTGTCGAACTACATCCAGGACCTGAAGCTGGGGCCGATGGCGCCGCCGGATGGCACCATCCAACGCGCGGATTGGACCGCCCGGCTGGGCGACCGGCGCGCGGAGGCCGCCTATCGCGCCTTCTTCCTCGCGGAGCTGGCGCGGCTGGGCGATGCGCGCGCCCTGCAGCGCCTGTATCTGCCGCGGCTGCTGCCGGGTATCGCCGCCTCGGCCCTGCATGCGCTGATGCGGCTGGCCTATGCCGTGGCGTCCGACACGGCGGCGGAGGTGGCAGCGGCGCTGGGCTACTGGGCCGCCACCTACCTGCCGCTGGGCGAGGGCCTCGATGCCGCGCCGCGCACCGACCAGCCGGCCGGGGTGCTGCTGCTGGTGGGCGCGCAGCCGGCGCTCCGGGCGATGGAATTCGATGACGGGCTGCTTTGGCACGCCATGCGCCGCACCGCCGCCATGCCGGATTTCGCCGCGGTGCATGACTGGCTGGCGGTGGGGCCGGACACGATTCCGAAGATGGCGCATGATTCCCTGCTGCTCTTCGGCGCCACCATGGATTTCTGCGCCCTGCATGCGCTGACCGGCACGCATTGGCTGCGTCTGGTCCTGCCGGTGCTGGACCCGGCGGACCAGCAGCGTGCCATCCGCTTCTTCTGGCAGGCCATCGCCTCGGTCTATCCCAAGATGGGCTGCCCGATGCCGCTGGATGAAGCGGCGGCGGAAGCGCTGCGCCGCCTGCCGGTGCCGGAATGGCCGGAGATCGCGGCCGCGGCCTGCGCCTCCGATGACGAGCACGATATCTCGCTCTGCTACTCGGCACGCTGCGAGGAGGCGCATTGGAGCGACCGGCTGTACCGGGTGCTGGCGGCGAGGCGGCTGGGCCTGGCGGGCGAATAGATGCAGAATAGGAAACACCCGGGACATTCTTTCCATTTGTCGCATGGGACGGCCCGGCGCATCCTGCCCTGCTGAAACGGGCGGCGGCACGATCGCCCGTCGGGAGAACGTGACCATGACCATCTCGCGGCGCGCGGCGCTGGCGCTTCCCTTCCTGGTCTCGGCGGTGCCAGGCGCGCGGGCGCAGGAGGTCTGGCCGAACCGGCCGGTGCGATTCGTCGTCTCCTTCACCCCGGGCGGCACCACCGACATCATCGCCCGCCTTCTCGGTGCGGCGCTGACGGAGAAGTGGGGCCAGTCCGTCGTCATCGAGAACCGGCCCGGCGCCGGCGGCAATATCGGCAGCGAGCATGTCGCGCGCGCCGCGCCCGATGGCTACACGCTGCTGGTGGGCTCGGTCGGGCCGCTGGCGGTGAACCAGTCGCTGGTCAAGAACATGCCCTATGACACGCTGCGCGACTTCGCGCCGGTCACCCTGCTGGCCGGGGTGCCGAACATACTGGTGGTGCCGGCGGCCTCCCCCATCCGCGACGTGGCGGGGCTGGTGGCGGAGGCGAAGCGCCGGCCCGGCGCGCTCAGCTATGGCTCCACCGGCGTCGGCACCTCCGCCCATCTGTCGGGCGTGATGCTGGACCAGATGGCGGGGACGCAGACGCTGCATGTGCCCTATCGCGGCGCCGTGGCGCTGAACGACCTGCTGGCCGGGCGCGTCGACTTCATGTTCGCCACCATCCCCTCCGTCATGGGGCATATCCGTGGTGGGCAGTTGCGGCCGCTGGCGGTGTCCTCCGTCCAGCGGTCCCGCTCCAACCCCGATGTGCCGAGCATGGTCGAGCTGGGCTATCGCGACTTCGACGCCTCCTCCTGGTTCGGGATGGTGGCGCCGGCCGGCACGCCGCAGCCGGTGCTCGACAGGATCGTCACCGATGTGCATGCCGTGCTGGCCCAGCCGCGCATCGCCCAGACCATGATCGAACAGGGCGCCGACCCCGTCGGCAACGGCCCCGACGCCTTCCGCACCTTCCTGGCGCATGAGATCAACCGGTGGCGCGAGATCGTGCGCATCGCCGGCGCGCTGCCCGAATGATTTGACCGGAGATCCCGCCCATGCCCGACAGTCCCGACCGCTTCATCATCCCCTCGCTGCGCGACCGCGTGTCGCCGGAGGAATGGCAGGCCCGCATCGACCTCGCCGCCTGCTACCGCCTGATCGACCTCTACGGCATGTCCGACATGGCCGCGAACCACATTTCTGTTCGTGTGCCGGGTGAGGAAGGCGCCTTCCTCATCAATGCCTATGGCATGCTGTATGAGGAGATCACCGCTTCCTCCCTCGTGAAGATCGACGTGCAGGGCAATGTGCTCATGCGCCCGGAATTCCCGAGCCAGCTCGGCTATGGCGTGAACCGCGCCGGCTTCGTCATCCATGGCGCGATCCATGAGGCGAGCCACGAGATCGCCTGCGTCATCCACACCCATACCTGGCCGGGCATGGCGGTGTCCTCGCTGGAATGCGGGCTGCTGCCGATGAACCAGACCGCCATGCGCTTCGCGAAGATCGGCTACCACGACTACGATGGCGTGGTGCTGGACCTGGCGATGCAGGAACGCCTGGTGCGCGACCTGGGCGACAACAACGCGCTGATCCTGCGCAACCACGGGCTGCTGACCGTGGGCAAGACGGTGGGCGAGGCCTTCAACGCCATGCACCGCCTGGAACTGTCCTGCCGCGCCCAGCTCGCCGCGCAGGCCACCGGCCAGAAGCTGGTGGAGGTGCCGCAGGCGGTGGTGGATGCCACCTGGAACAACTACCAGCCCGGCACGCGCCGCCCCTATGGCGTGATGGAATGGCCGGGTCTGCTGCGCAAGCTGGACCGGTTGGACCCCAGCTATCGTGACTGATGTGCGTGTTCTGAAGACCGCGCTCGGCCGCTATGCGGGCACGGCGCGGCTGCTGGACGGGGAGATCCCGTCCAGCCGGCTGCGGCTGGACGTGGAGAAGGTCGCGCCGATCTCGAAGGCTTTCGCGCCCATGGTGCGGTCCGGCAAATTCGAGGTCAGCGAGATGGCGATCGCCACCTTCCTGATGGCCCGCGCCTATGACAAGCCGCTGGTGCTGCTGCCCGTGGTGCTGGTGGAACGCGCGCAGGAAGCCGCGATGCTCTGCCGCAGGGACGGGCCGATCCAGGGTCCGGCCGATCTCGCCGGCGCCCATATCGCCGTGCGGGCCTATAGCCAGACCACCGGCATGTGGCTGCGCGGCAGCTTGGCCGAATCCTTCGGGGTGAAGGCGGACCAGCAGCGCTGGACCACCTTCGAGGGCGCGCATGTCGCCGAATTCAGCGACCCGCCCTTCGTGACGCGCGCACCGGCCGATGGGCCGGACCTGCTGGCCATGCTGCGCTCCGGCGCGGCGGATGCGGCGATCTTCGGCAATGACATGCCGGATGCGCCGGATCTGCGGCCGGTTTTCGCCGATGCCCAGGCGGCTGGTGCCGCCTTCAAGGCGAAGCACGGCTTCCTGCCGCTGAACCATCTGGTGGTGATGCGCCGCGACGTGGTGGAGGGCGACCCGTCCCTGGTGCCGGAACTGCTGCGGATGCTGAAGGAATCAGGGGCCGCTGTGCGCAGCCGGGCGGAATTGCGACCGGCCCTGGCGCTGGCCATCGACTACTGCTTCGAACAGGGCCTGCTGCCGCATCGCTTCACGCCGGAGGAGGCCTGGGCCGGCCTGCCGGCTGAGGTGGCCTAGGTTCTGTGGACTCTTGGGATTCCCCTGGTCGGTGAGGCGTGATTCAACGCTGCCTTTTGGAGGCGGCGTATGGGTGTGGCGGACCGGCTGATCCTGAGCGATGCGCAGTGGCCGCGCGTCTGAGCGAGCACATTATTGGCGACGAGCGGAGCAGCGGCACGTCGGGCCGTGACAATCGGATGTTCGTCGAGGCGGTGCTGTGGATCGTGCGCACCGGCTCGCCCTGGCGCGACCTGCCGGAGGCCTTCGGGAACTGGAACAGCGCCTTCCGCCGCTTCTGCCGTTGGAGCGCCAAGGGCGTCTGGCACCGCATCTTCGCAGCCATGGCCGATGACCCCGACTTCGAGTACCTCATCGTCGACAGCACCATCGTGCGTGCCCACCAGCACGCGGCGGGGGCAAAAAAAGGGCTGGCGATCAGGCCACCGGCCGCTCCCGCGGCGGCCTCGGCACGAAGATCCACCTCGCCGTCCGCGGGCTCGGCTGTCCCGCCCGGATCGTGCTGACAGCCGGGCATCGCGGTGATGCACCCCAGGCTGCCGCCCTGCTCGGCAACGACCGGCCCGAGGCCGTCCTGGCCGATGCGGCCTACGACGCAGATCACTTCCGCCACGTCATCGCCGAGGCAGGCGCGATCGCCGTCATTCCCAACAACCCGTCGCGGACCTTCAAGCACCCGTTGAACAAGACGCTCTACAACGAGCGCCACCTCATCGAGTGCTGCTTCTCCAAGCTCAAGCAGTTCCGCCGCGTCGCTACCCGATACGAAAAGACCGCCCGCAACTACCTCGCCGTCGTCACCATCGCCGCCACCGTCCTGTGGCTCAGGTAAGTGTCCACAGAACCTAGCAGGCTGCGGAAATTCGCCGCTATGGACCTGATGTATCTTGCCTGTGGTGGCGGGCGTGTAGCGCGAGCGGGGCCGTGATGCGGGGTTTGCGTC
>NZ_JAERQM010000015.1 GCF_019029495.1 Falsiroseomonas oleicola | reverse complement strand
GAGTTGCGCTTGAGTTGCGCTTGAGTTGCGCTTGAGTTGCGCTTGAGTTGCGCTTGAGTTGCGCTTGAGTTGCGCTTGAGTTGCGCTTGAGTTGCGCAGGGTGGGCGCCGCGGCTCATGTGGTCAACGCGCCCCGTTTCAGACTGTGCCCGCCAAAACTGGCCGGATCGAAGCCCGTCGCCGCCGCGTGCCTAAGATGTCGCCGACCGACTGCAGCGAAAGCGGCGCGGTACCGATGCGGGGCAAGGCAGGGCGCTTGCCCGGCCTTGCCGGCCCTGGAGCCTCGGATCCGTCGGAACAGCGGCCCGGCCTCCAACCGCCGCTGTCATGCGCCACCGGGCAATGGGCAGAGTTCGGCAAGGTCATAGAGCAGGGGGATGCGATGCGCACCGCGGCGGCCTGGCTTCTTGGGCACCCGACGCGGCCATGATCACCGCAGGCAAACAGGTGCATGCGGGAAGCCGGACCTCACGTGATGCTGCACTGCGGCAGGTTTGATCGAGACGGTTACGCAGGGTAGACAACCGCTCCCTAACGCAACGGAGTGGCGCGTGCGGATAGCGATGATCGGGGCCGGATATGTCGGCCTGGTGTCAGGCGCCTGCTTCGCCGAGTTCGGCATGCAGGTCCATGTAATAGATGCCGATCCGTCCAAGATCACGGCGCTGCACGAAGGGCGGATCCCGATCTACGAGCCGGGCCTCGATGCCCTGGTGGCGGACAATGTCCGCGACGGCCGCCTGGAATTCGGCACGAGCCTGGATGCGGCGATGGCGGGCGCGGATGCGGTCTTCCTGGCCGTGGGCACCCCGTCCCGCCGCGGCGATGGGCATGCGGACCTCACCTATGTCTTCGCCGCCGCCGAGCAGGTGGCGAAGGCCGCCAAGGGCCCGATCGTGCTGGTGACGAAGTCCACCGTCCCGGTCGGCACCGGCCGCAAGATCAAGGAAATCGTCGCCCGCGTCCGCCCGGACCTCGAGATCTCCGTCGCCTCCAACCCGGAATTCCTGCGCGAAGGCAACGCCATCGGCGACTTCATGCGGCCGGACCGCGTCGTCGTCGGCACCGAGGATGGCCCGGTGGGGGAGCGGGCGCGCGAATTGCTGCGCCGCATCTACCGCCCGCTGTTCCTGATGGAGACGCCGATCGTCAACACCTCGCTGGAGACGGCGGAGCTGACGAAGTATGCAGCGAATGCCTTCCTGGCGATGAAGATCTCCTTCATCAACGAGATCGCGGACCTCTGCGAGCGCGTCGGCGCGGATGTGCATGACGTGGCGCGCGGGGTTGGGTTGGATGGCCGCATCGGACGCAAGTTCCTGCATCCTGGCCCGGGCTATGGCGGGTCCTGCTTCCCGAAGGACACGCTGGCTGTGGCCCGCACGGCGCGCGACTACGACAGCCCGCTGACGCTGATCGAGACGACGATTGCCATCAACGATGCGCGCAAGGGCCAGATGGCGGACCGCATCATCGCGGCCTGCGGCGGCAGTGTGGCGGGCAAGACCATCGCGGTGCTCGGCCTGGCCTTCAAGCCGGAAACCGACGACATGCGCGATGCGCCGTCCCTGGTGGTGGTGCCGAAGCTGGTGGAGGCCGGCGCCACGGTGCGGGCCTATGACCCGGTGGCGATGGGCCATGCCAAGGGCATGCTGCCGGAGGCGGTGGTCTATGCCAGCGGCGCGCTGGATGCGGCCGCCGGCGCCGATGCGCTGGTTGTTCTGACGGAGTGGAACGAGTTCCGTGCCTTGTCGCCGGAGAAGCTGAAGCAGACGATGCGCGGCACGGTGCTGGAGGACCTACGCAACATCTATGAGCCGGGGACGATGCGGGAAGCCGGCTTCAGCTACCGGTCCATCGGCCGACTTTAGCCGGCCGTCAGGGTAAGCGGGCGGCCATGGCAGGCCATTAGGGAACCAGCCAGACGAAGGCGCCACGCGTCCGACCGAGAGATGAAAGACCGCATCTGCAAACTCTGCTATCAGGCGCCTTATGCGTCATTCGTCGCGGATCACCGCGACGACGGTGCCCCGGACTGTCGCGGGAAATACTGCCGACAGGCTGGTGCCATATATCTGACACTAGCTTCGGCGGGTAGGGCGTTAGTTTTGCTTGCGATGCCGCGGCATTGCTCTGGGCGTTCTCAACATAGAAGTGTGGCTGGTATCGTATGATTGCTCATCAGATTTCGGTAGATATTGGGGGCGTCCGCCTTGGCAATCATCTGCCCATCGTCCTGATTGCTGGCCCCTGTCAGATGGAAAGCCGTGTCCACGCGCTGGAGACGGCCACCGCATTGAAGGAGATCGCCAGTCGGTTGGGGATCGGCCTGATCTACAAAACCAGCTTCGACAAGGCGAACCGCACCTCAGCCGACGCCGCGCGCGGCGTCGGCATGGCCGCTGCTCTGCCTGTTTTCGCCGAGATCCGCGAAAGTCTGAACCTGCCGGTGCTTACCGATGTGCACGATGCCGCCCAATGCGCACCGCTGGCTGAGGTGGTAGACGTGCTACAGATCCCGGCCTTCCTCTGTCGACAGACTGATCTGCTGCTGGCCGCGGCGGCGACCGGGCGGGCGGTGAACGTCAAGAAGGGCCAGTTCCTGGCGCCATGGGACATGAAGAACGTCGCCGCCAAGCTGACCGGCGCTGGCAATTCGCGCGTGATGCTGACCGAGCGCGGCGCCTCCTTCGGCTACAACACCCTGGTCTCCGACATGCGCTCCCTGCCCATCATGGCGCGCGACACCGGCCTGCCGGTGATCTTCGACGCCACCCATTCGGTGCAGCAGCCCGGCGGTCAGGGCACCTCCTCCGGTGGCCAGCGGGAATTCGTTGAGACGCTGGCCCGCGCCGCGGTCGCGGTCGGTGTGGCGGGCTTGTTCATCGAGACGCATGAGGACCCGGACAACGCGCCATCCGATGGCCCCAACATGGTACCAATGGGGAAGTTCGAAGCATTGCTGCGCCGGTTGATGGCGATCGATTGCTTGGTGAAGGCTTTCCCGGCAGACCCGATCATCGCATGAATCCGATCGTCCTGATTCCGGCCCGCCTTTCGGCGAGCCGGCTGCCCGGCAAGCCGCTGGCCGACATCCACGGCACGCCGATGATCGTGCATGTCTGGCGCCGCGCCATCGAAGCCGCGATAGGCGAGGTCGTGGTCGCGACGGATGCAAGCGAGATCGCCCAGGCCATCCAGCAGGTGGGCGGCAGGGTGCAGATGACCCGCATCGACCACCCCTCGGGTTCCGACCGCATCCATGAAGCGTTGCAAGCCATCGACCCTGACGAGCGGCATGACGTGGTGATCAATCTTCAGGGTGATCTGCCAACCATCGCCCCCGCAGCCATCCGCGCTGTGCTGACGCCTCTGCACAACCCGGCGGTGGATCTCGCGACCCTGGTCGCCGAGATTCATCGGGATGATGAGCGCACCGCCCCCTCCGTCGTGAAGATGGTCGGCTCCGGTTTGGCACCAGGTCATTTCCACTGCCTGTACTTCACTCGCGCCACGGCGCCCTGGGGTGACGGGCCGTTGTATCACCACATCGGGCTGTATGGCTGGCGTCGGAGTTCGCTCGACCGCTTCGTCACACTGCCGCCGTCCCCGCTCGAGCTGCGTGAGAAGCTGGAGCAGCTTCGCGCGCTAGAGGCTGGCATGCGGATCGAGGCAATCGCCGTGGCGGATGTGCCGCTTGGTGTCGACACGCCCGCCGACCTGCAGCGCGCACGTGACATGCTGGCATGACCGACGATTTGCGTCGCGAGGCCATGATCAGGACCCTTACCCTGGAGGTGGAGGGCCTGCAGGAGTTGCGGCGGGCCCTGGAAGGGCCCCTGGGCGGTAAAGCGATCGAGGCGGTCTCGCTGATCCTGGCACGACCAGGCCGGCTGATTGTTACCGGCATGGGCAAGTCTGGTCATGTCGGCCGGAAGATCGCCTCCACCCTGGCCTCCACCGGCACGCCGGCGATGTTCGTGCATCCCGCCGAGGCCAGCCACGGCGACCTCGGCATGATCACCCGGCAGGATGCCGTGCTGGCCTTGTCCTGGTCGGGGGAGGCGCCGGAGCTTGCCGACGTCATCGCCTATGCCCGCCGTTTCGACGTGCCGCTGATCGCCATCTCATCGCGGCCGGACAGCGCGCTTGGCAGTGCCGCCGACATCCTGCTGACGCTGCCACGCATGCCCGAGGCCTGCCCGAACGGCCTGGCCCCAACCACCAGCACGACCATGCAATTGGCCATGGGCGATGCGCTGGCGATCTGCCTGCTGCAGGCGCGGGGCTTTTCGCCTGCGGATTTCCGGGCTTTTCACCCTGGCGGCAAGCTCGGGGCGCAGCTGATGCGGGCGCGGGACCTGATGCATGGTGGCGACGAGATCCCCAGCGTCACCATGGCGGCGACACTGGGCGAGGCGATCATGGAAATGACGTCCCGCCGCTTCGGCATCACAGGCGTGGTGGACCAGGATGGCTGCCTGGCGGGCGTTCTGACCGACGGTGACCTGCGGCGTGCCTTCCAGAGCAGATTCGACCTGACTGTGCCCGTGGCGGAGGTCATGACTCGCGCACCGCGCACCACCTCGCCCCAGGCCTTGGCCGCCGAGCTGCTCGGCATGATGAACGAGTACAGCATCACCAGCGTCTTCGTGGTGGAGGACGACCGCCGGCCGGTGGGAATTCTGCACTTGCACGACCTGTTGCGCGCCGGCGTGCTCTGATGTCCTTGGCAACGACATTTGGATGCGGTCCCAGACTTTGCTGGTGCTGAACCGCGCATAGGCTGTGAACGGCCTGGTCCCGAATGGGCGGCTGCCTTGGGTTGGTGGGCAACAGCTACGGGCGCATCTCCAGCAGCCCCATCATCTGCGCCTGCCGGAGTGTAGATGACCTTGTAGCGCGGCACGCGTTGTAAGCGGCGCGACGGCTCGGGATTTTCCGTGCGACGTTTTGGATGCGGGAGCTGGACATGGCCGTGGATTGACCGGTCGTCTTTCAGGCCGCTCGGGGTCCGGACGTCTCTCAGCCGCCTTCCGCGCCATCGAGCCCCATCACCCAATATGGCTACAATACTGCCGGGCTTTTGCGGTGAACACGGGATTGGCAGGGACAGGCTGCCAGACGATCATGCTTGGCCGCCGCGGCAAAATGGAAAGGGAATTGGTCCGGTCATGGAAGATACATCGCCGAATCCCCCCCCGCGCCCAGCCCGCCGCGCCTTCGTAAGTTGCGTCACCGACAACTTCATCGGCTTCGGTGGTGTCTTTTTATACAGCCTGGTTTTGTCCAAATCCATCCCCGTCAATACCGACGTCATCCTTCTGACACATCCACTCTACGCTCCGCTGAATGACAAGAACCGCGATCTGCTTATACGGATCTATCCTTCACTGATCTTCGAGGAAGCCAACGCCGACTTTCTGGATGATGATCTGTCGAAACGATGGAGTGGCGGCAAGATCGTCAAGAAAGGGATCGACGCCGGCCTTCCCAACAAGAGAAGCGTCTATCTGAAGCTCTGTCTTCTCAGGATGGAGCGTTACGAAGCGCTAATGTGGATCGATTCGGACTTCATGGTTCTGCGCGGCGTAGGCGGTGTGTTTCGGCTGCCCTTTAGCTTGGCGATGGTAGCGGCTGGACCTTCACGCCATAGCTTCGGCGTTGATTTCGGTGCTTCCCGCGCACCAATCAACTCCGGCTTCATGCTGATCAAGAAGCCCCATATCGGCATGGTCTGGTTCGAAAAGGCCGTCTCCTTGCTGCGGGAAAAAAATCACACCAGTATCCAGGACCAGTCTCTCCTGCAATATCTATGGAAGGACTCCAACGTATTTTACCTTCCGCACACCTATAACTGGAAGTTGCAGGAAAATGCCTCGACGGCATTCTGCAAGGAAGCTCTGCAGAATGCCCGGGCTATCCACTTCGTGGGAACCACGAAGTGGCGCCTGCTGCAGCCAAGCGACGGAAACCCCTTATACGAGCGGTTTCATGAACTCCGGCAAATGGCCGGCATTCCCCTGATCATGTCGGGCTGAGCGCCCACCAACCATCCGAAGGCCGGCGTGCGAGGCCGGCTTCCGCTGTCGCCATTGGCCCGCCTGCGGCAGGCCAGGGGCTATGAGCGTCCGTGGACCTCTTCCAACCGGACGATGTCGTCCTCGCTCAGATAGGCGCCCCTGTTCTTCAGTCGGTGGACGCAGCCAAGCGGAAGGAAAACCCCTTCGGGGCACGACCTATCGCGGCAGCCGGTCAAGGCTGGTCCCAACGGAAGCAGGATGCTGGCCGTGGCAGGAGCGGCTGGCAAACAGCGCCCCGGAAAAGGAAATATTTCCTTGACATCGGTGATTAAATAGGTATTTAGGCATCATCACGCGGCGGCAGCGCAACAAGAGTCCCCTACCCTCCAGGCCGCCGCACCATGAAGCCGGCCTGCCCCTTCGGAGGGGGCACCATCCGGATGCGCTCCGACAATCAACATCGAAGGGACATCATCCCATGCTGCTTGCCGCACAGACCCGCAACGATGCAGGGAAGCCCCAGGCATGACCATGACAATGGCTCCTATGCTGGGCATGTTGGGCGAGGCCGGCACCCGGCTGGTCAGCCCCTCGGTTCTTCGCGACTTTGCGCCGCTGCAACGCGCGCAGGTCACGGCGAATACGAGCTCGCTTGGTGCGGATGGCATGAGTTGGCTCGAGTACGGGGCGGATGTGCCGCGCTTCAGCGGCTCCGCACGCCGCCTGCTGATCGAGGGGCAGCGGACCAACGGGATCCGCAACCCACGTGCGCAGGGCGCTGCCATTGGCTCCCCCGGCACCGCGCCGACGCATTGGGTCATCAGCGGCACCGGCAGCGGCATCACGCGCCAAATCATGGATACCGGAACCGAAAATGGCCTGGCTTGGATCGACCTGCGCTTCAGCGGCACGAACAGCGCCGGTAGCACGCTGCAACTCAGCATTTCGCCAGAAGCCGGCACAGCCAACGCCGCATCGCCTGGTGAAACCTGGACATCAAGCAGTTTCGTCAGGCTGGTGGGCGGCTCCCTTACTGGCCTGACCTCGGTCGCGCAGGTGATGCGGGCGCGCGATGCAGGCGGTGTGTCCATCGGCGTTGAGAGCATTGCCATGGTACCGACCGGCGCCAGCCTTGGCAGCCAGCGATGGCACGCCACGCTCACCATGCCGGCGCTGGCTGCCTTTGCCCATTCCGAGGTGCTGCTCACCATCCCGGCCGCGGGCACCATCGACGTAACGTTGCGGGTCGCCTGCCCGCAGCAGGAACTCGCACCATTCGTCTCCAGCCCAATCCTGCCCCTGGTCGGCTCGCCAGGGGCCAGCACGCGCGGCATGGACCTGGTCAGTACGCCCCTGGCGAGCCTGGGCGTTGCTGGCCCATGCACGGTGCTGTGGGCTGGGCAAATACCGGCCCTTTCTGGTGAAGCCTACCTGTTTCATCTCGACGATGGCGGGAACACCAACCGCATCGCCATGCCTGTGCAAGCCAGCGGGGCAGTGCGGGTGCGTAGCCCCGGCACGACCCTCAAGGCCAATGCCGGAACGATCACGGCGGGGGTACCCTTCGCTGTCGGGCTGAGTGTGGACGGTACCGGCAGCGGATCGGTGCTGCTGCGTGGGGACAGCATTCAGCCGCTGGTCGCCTTGAGCACCGATCTGACAACGCTGCGTCTGGGGTCTTCAGCAACCGGGACGAACAACCTGTTCGGCGAAATCCGGCATCTGCGCGTCCTGCCATTCGCCATGACCGGCAGCCAGATGGAGGCAGCCCTGACGGCGCTCGACTGATACCAGCGGACCGGTCTCCTGACCGGTCCGAGCGGCCGAACGGCAGCGGCCGCAGGCGTGCCTACGGCACGACCGTGTGGGGGCGGCCCGGAGCGGTCACGCGATAGGGCCGTCGGTATGAGGTCACGCGGACCGTAGTACGACGGCATGACGACGCTGCGACGGCACCTCTCCGCGTCGTTCAGAACCCGATCTGCCGCAGTCTTGCCTGCAGGTGCTCGGCGCAGGCCTGCGGGCTGCGGCCTGTCGGCGGTGTTTCGACCGTGGCAGCCCCAGCCTGCGCCAGATCCCGCATTGCATCCGCCGCGCCCTCCGTGCCTGCTTCCAGGGCCAGTTGTGCGGCAACCATGCGATCAAGCGGATCTTCGCCGCCGCCGCGCTCCCGCCACAGCGATGGCTCCCGCGCAGGGGCGATTGGCAGCATCTGGGCGCGGAGCAGGGCCGCGGTAAGGGCTGCGTCAGGCGGCGGCAGTATCGCCAGCGGATGGCTGTGCAGTGAAATCGCCTCCAGCCCCGGAGAGTCTTCGCCGACGACCAGATCTTGCAGCACCAAACCCCGGCTGGTCGCGGATGGCTGCTGCACCTGCCGCAGCAGCCGGTGGCGCAGCGGCTGTTCCGCAGCGTCGAGGCCATCGGGAAGGGGCGCTTCCAGCACCTCCAGCCCATGGCCACGTAGTCGCCGGAATAACGCTGCGGGCGCGGCCGGATCCAGTGCCACCACAGGCCGGTGGTCGAGCAACGCCCAGACCACGGCGCGGCGTAGCAGAATCTCGCCCAAGGTCTGCCAGGCCAGGCCGATGTCGGTGGCGGCCGAAAGCTCCACCAGTCGCTGCGCACGGCGGCGGGGTCGTACCGGGCGGAAGGCGGCCAGGAAGGCAGGACTGACCTTCGGCGGGCAGCGGTCCTTGGAATGCCGATAGGGTGCCATCGCCTGCACCGCAGGGTCGAGCAGGCCGACCAGGCCACGCGCCAGCAGCGCCACCGCCAATTCGCTCCAGATCGAGCCGAGGCGGCCTTCCTGCCAGGGACCGCACTCCGCCAGCGCCGCCAGCAGCACCGGCGCAGGGAAGGCGATCACGCCGGGGCTGCCAATCTCCGCCACCAGAAGATCCAGTGCCGGCGGCGGCCGGATCGCCGCAATCCTGTCGCCCTCCCCATCGCCGATCATGCGATAGCCGCCGCCCACCACCATGCCGTCCGGCATCATCGTCACTGCCGCGGCGAAGCCGGCGCAAGCATTGGTGCGCAGCGTTGCCACCAGGCGTGCGGCCTGCGCCGGCGACAGGGCTGTGCCGCTTTCGCACAGCAGAAGATAGGCCTGCGGGTGATCCTGCGCGGCCTTGGTCAGCATGCGCTGGATTTCGGCATCCTGCTCCGCCAGTGCCGGTGGCATGGCCACGGGGATCAGGTCCGGGGGCAGCGCAATGTCTTCGGCCACAGCATCGGCCGCCTCTGCCTGCACCTGCTGCGGGGCGTGCAGCCGTCCGACCACGGTGGCGCCGCCGGTCTTGTCGTGCCCGCCGCCAAGCCGCACCGGTGATCCGTTGAGCGGCGCGCCATTGGCCATCAGCCGGACCACGATTTCCTCATCGCGGTGCAGGGCGTTGCCGAGAATGCAGAAGGCAAAGCCCTGGTGACCGTCGCCGACGCCGAGCTGCTTGAGGTCGGCGCGGTAGATGTCGGCGCGCGCCAGCGCGACGATCCGGCCTTCGGTCTCGAGGCCGATCTGCACGCGCTGCCGCGGCTTCCGCCAATCCACGGCCCAGCCCCGCACCGTCACCTGGTCCTGCAGGCGTTCGACGTGGTCGATGAAGCCGACCAGCGTGCCGAAGGAGATCCAGAAACCGATCGGCAATGGGCAGGGTGCGGACAGCTTCGCGCCGTCGGTGCCGACGAACTCTGCCGTGGTGTCACCCTTGGCGATCAGCTCCTCAGGCAAGGAGAACATGGCTCCGCTAGGTCCGGCCGGGGTCCAGGGCTGCGGCGTGCCCCCCACCATCAGCACGGCACCGCGCGGCAGTGGCGCGGGCGCGATGCTGAGCGTAACCCGCTGCAGCCAGCGCTTTTCGATGACGGCTGTCGGCAATACCGTTTCGCTCATGGAACCCTTCTGATCTGCACCGGGCCGAACAATCGCCTTCGCCTCATCGCGCCGCGGAGCAGGCTCAGGGTGAAAGTGCAGGAACGTCCCGCCAGCCCTTTGGGCATGGGAAAGGCAGCCGTCCAATCGCCGCCCGGCGGCAGGTCCGCCAATAGCGGCAGTGTATGGCGCACCAAGGCGGCGCCCGGGTCACCGCTGTGGAAGGCCATGTCGAGATGGGTTGCGCCACACCCGGACCGACCAGCCCGGAGCCAAGTGTGGGGGCTGCGGTTGAACAGGTGAAGCGTAACGGTGCTGCCCTCACCCGAGGTGCCGAAATAGGCGCGGATTTCGAGATCCGTTGCGTCCTCCTCCGGCTGGTTACCGACCGCCAGGCTGGCCTGCCCGGCAAGGAAGGCCGCAGCCGCCTGCCGCGGCACGTCCGCCATCGCGGCGAGCAGCGCGGCCGTGCTGCCTTCGGCAGCCGGCGCCCGCAGCACGCCCGCTTCGCCACCGCCGGCCAGCGCCGCGGCCAACGCCGCGTCCAGTCCCAGCACTGGCGGCGCTGTCCCCTGGGACGCGAAGCCGGCCGGCTGGGCCAGCAGCAGCGGCAGGCCCAACGCCGAAGCATGCGACAGCGCTGGCGGGAAGCCGGATGCGGAGCCCATCAGGATGCAGACCTCAAGGGCCGCCATAACCTCCGCCGAGGGGTTCGCCACCGGCACCGTCTCGGCGGAGGCAATGCCGGCCGCCTCCGCCTCGGCAGGCCCTGCCTGGCCACCCAGGGGGAGCACCAGCAGGTCGAGCCGCTGGCGATCCCCGGCCGGCAATGCCCAGACCGCATCGGCCACCAGGTCGAGCGTGGCGCGGTCCGCCTCTGCGACCAGCAGGCCGATGGTGCGCCGCGCATCGGCGTGTGCAGGCCGCAGGCAGAGGGCGTGCCAGGCCGCCGGCGGTGCCTCGGCAACCCGCAGCGGCAGCCCCGGCAGGGCCACCCGCAGCGCATCGGCAACACCCAGATCGGTGGCGATCGCGGTGCCGCCGGCGGCACCCAGCCGATGCAGCAGGTCGCGCGCCCGTGCGCCGCCAGACGGCCAGCCGGGCACCGCCACGAAGACATGCTTCTCGCCGCCCCGGGCCATGGCGAGCAGCCGCGGCATCAGCATCTCCCCGCCCTGCAGCAAGTCGGGTAGCCCGATCAGCAGCGCCCCGCCGCCTGGCGTCTCTCCCAGCACGCTGAGCAGCCCCGTCGCGACCGAAAGCGGCAATCGCTGGGCCGCTGACACCTGGTCGAGCAGGCCGCCAAAGCCATCCCGGACATGGCCCTCGCCAAGGATGAAAAGGGTGGACTGCAGCATGAGGGCGGCCTTGATCTGATCCTGCGCCGTTGCCGGCAGTCCAACCAACATCCCCTCCGCCGCCATTGCCAGCAAGTCGCCCAGCCGCGGACCTGTCGCCTGAACCAGCGCAGCAAGGGCGGCCGGATGCAGCGTGCCGGGGGCAGGCTGCCAGCGCACCGGCACATTTGGAAAAGCATGCTGCAGCGCCGCCACTTGTCCGGCCAGGCCAGGTAGCGCTGGGCGCAGCAGGCATGTCGGGCCATCCTCGGTGTCGCAGCGGAGCCGCCCCTCGCCATCCGGCACCGCCAGTATGTCGCCCGATGCCCCGCCTGATACGCCACCCGGTGCCGCTGCCGCAGGATCGGTGACGAGCCTGATCTCACGCGGGTCGGGCCGCGGCCAGCGCAGCGCCTCGCGCGGGTCGAGCGGGCTGCCATGCAGCGGCAGGCCGCTGGCCACGTCGGTAAACCGCCAGGGCGGCGGGCCAACCCGTTCGGCCAGCCAGGCCAGGTCGAGGATCCGCCCATGCCGGCCATCGCCGAGGCAGGCGAGTTCCAGCTCATGCACCTTCTGGTCCGGCCGCAACCGCTCCCGCAGCCCTGCCGCGCCTTCGATCAGGATGCTGCGCCAGGCCGTCGGCTGTTCCGGCCGCCAGGCCCAGAGCAACGCCCGGCGCACGTCGAGCTGGGCTACGCCACCGGCCAAGCCAGGCTCAGCGGATCCAGCCTGGGGTTCAGCGGCCGGCATCTGCCCAAAAGGCGCCCCGCACAGCATCCGGAGGCGTGATTCGAAGCTGGCCGGGGCCGGACCCGCCGAGGCCCCAGGCCGGGCGGATGGCGACGCCAGCGGCAGCAACTTCGCCATGTAGGATCTTGGGCTGAGGCAGCTGATCCGCGCCAACGGGAAGGCCACCCGCAACGCCGTCAGAAAGCCAAGGTCGGTCTCCAGCCCATGTTGTGCCGCCTCGTAGCCGCCCGAGAGATGAACGGGCGCGGTCATGTCGCGGATGAAGTCGGGCACGGCATGCACATAGCGCTGGTCGGCCTGGTACAGGTCCATGCCGGCGATGCGGATGTCCCGGAAGCCGAAGGCCAGCATCGTCGCCACCGCCTGCAGCCCCTGGGTCGGCAGCATGGGCCGCACCCGCTCTCGCGGCGCGGCCAGGAAGCCGGCGATGATCGGCTCGGCGCGCAGCAGGTCGAAATGCGACATGCGCGGTTGCAGCTGGCGCGTCAGCTCCGCGGCCTCCGTCCGGAACGGCGGCAGGGTTTCGCGCGCCACGTCGACCGGAGTGAAGAATGTGCCGAACTCATAGACCTGCTCGGCGATCGCCGCCTGGAAGCCCAATTGCAGCCAGCGCCGCGCCACCGCCCAGAAGATGCCATCGACCCGGCGGCCGTAGCGCCGCGTATCCTCGAAGAAGAAGGCATTGGTGCGGACGATCACAGCCTCCTCTGGCACCGCGCCTGCCGGCAGGTCGGCGGCCGAGGGGCCGTTGCCCACCACCACGACCGGCCGCCCGAGGCGTGCCGCCTCCGACCATGCCGCCGCACCGCGCAAGGGCTCGATCATGCGGCGGCGGGGACCGGCCGGCCCGTGGCGCCAGCCATCAGTGCGGCCAGGATCCGCTGCGCCAGGCCGACCGGGGAGGCGAGATCCTGCCCCCGCGCGGCGATCACCGCAGGATCGGCCGGTCGGGCCAGTGCCGCCTGCAGTGCTGCCAGCGCGGCCTCGGGGGTGTAGTCGGCAAAGACGGCGCAGCCCGGCAGGCCGGCCACCGCCTCGGCCGCGCCAGTCTCGGCATAGGCGACCACCCGCTTGCCGAGCGCCAGCGCCTCGATCACCGATAGCGGCATCGGATCATCGGCCGAGGACAGCAACAGCAGGTCCATCGCCGCCAGCTCCGCCGCCAACGCCGCCCCCTCGAGCCGCCCGGCCCAGCGCACGGCCGGGCTGGGCGGTGGCATGCCCGGTTCCTGCACGTCATGGCCGATCCAACTGAAATCCCAGGGCAACGCCAACCTGGCCGCACGTTCCGCCACAGCGCCGAACAGGGCAGGGCCCTTGCGCACCTGCACGGTGCCGAGCATTGCGATAGCCGTGTGCGCACCGGCCGGGGCCGGCAGCAGCGTCTCGGCCGCGCGCGGCACTTCCGTCGCATTGCCGACCACGACGCAGCGCGTGGCACCATATTGCCCGGCCAGCAGCCGGGCCTGGGCGGCGGAGACGCACAGCAGCAGCGCCGTGGGCAGGCGCCGGGCGAAACCCTGCCATAGATCCGGCGCCGTCTGCCGGAAGCGCTCCAGCGTCCACGCGGTCTCATGCAGGTAGATGGCGCGCCGCGCCGGCGCGATGGCGTCGTAGACCCGCAGCGCCGCCTCGCCACGCTCAAACATGCCGGCCGAGTTGAATAGCACCGCGGCCTCCGGCGGGATGGCGCGCAGGACCGGCCGGGGATCCGCCTCCGGGCCGATTGGCAGACAACGTACGGGGATACCGGCGGCGCGCAGCACCTCCGCCATGCGGAGCGCCGGGCGGGCCAGGCCGGTGCGCTCGGACCAGTCATGCGAGACGATGACGAGGCCGCCGCGCGGCATCGCGAGGCCATCCAGCCGCAGCGCCGTGCGGGCTGGCGCGGCGGTTGGCATGCCACAAGGCTGGCCCACCGCGTCGACCCCCGCCAGGACCAGCTGGGCCAGCAGTCGCGCCAGTGGTTCGCCCCCGGCAAGCGGCAGTAGCCGCGCCGGGCATCCCGTGGGCGAATCACGGTCTGCCGCCAAGCGGGGGAGCAACGCCGCGGCCCGGACCGGCCCGTCAGCGATGGCCAGGCCCTGCGATATGTCGTCGTCCCGGTACCCGGGCGCGAGCAGCAGCGTCTTCCACCCCATCCGCAGCGCCTCGGCCGCATCGGCCGGGCGGGCCGTCACCAGGATCGGCGGCTCACGACCCTTGAGCGGGAGGTTCAGGCCAGCAGTCCGCAGTTCGGGGGCCTGCAGACCGGGATCGAGCACCACTTGGCCAGGCCGAGCCGGCCGGCGCAACCGCGACCAGGCCCAGGACCCCACGCCGGGCTGGCCGATCGCCACCCGTCGCGGTGCTGCCGGGCCGGCCTGGCGTGCCACGGCTGCGGCATCCGCCGGACTTGCCAGAACCAGCAGGTCAGGCGCGCTGGCGCCCCAGGCCGGCGCCTGGGTTGTGTCCAGCGACGCCAGGCCGAAGACGTTGCGCGGCAACCCGGCCGTGGCCTGCGCCAGCACCACGGGCAGATCGGCGGCACGCGCCTCGGCGATGCGCGCGCGCGCGATGGCGCTGCGGTCATCGAACAGGATCAGCCCGGCGACCGGCTCGGCCGCCGCAGCCTCCCCCAGATGCAGGAGTGCGGGCACATCGGGCGGCAGCAGCGCCTCGGTCGCGTCGACCGCCACTGTGGCGTCCCGCGCCAGAACGGCCCAGGGCAGTGGCGCAGCTACCATCGGTGCACACGCCCGGCGGGAACCAGGATCTCATCGACCAGCCGCCGCTCGAAATCGACCGCATGCACCTCGCCCACCTGTAGCGGCCGGCCGGTGCTGAAGTAATGACCGCCATGGCGCACAAAGAAATCGAAGCCGGCTACGGCCACAGGGCTCTCCAGCGCAAAGGCGAGCGTCGTGACCATGCGAAAGCCCGTGGTTGGCTTTGGGTAAACCAAGTCATTGCTGAAGCGGTGCATATCCGGCGGCAGGAAGGTGCTGCCGGATGGCGCTGGCACGCCGAGCCGGCCGGCACAGAACAGCGCCATCGGCGGCAGGTGCTGCGCCTCAGGCTGGTACAGCCAGGCATGCTCCGGCCGCAGCCCGGGATCCGGCTCACCCAGCCGGTTGGCGGAAGAGAACCACAAGGTGGTGCGACCCCCGGTATCGGTCTCGAACCCCCCGATCCGCGCATCGTTCAGCCGCACCACACTGCCCGCCGCGTCGATCCGCGCCCCGTCGTTTCGGCCAATCAGTTCCGGTGAATTTCCGACAATGACGGTCTGGCCGGCCTCCATCTTCTGCAGAACCGCCTCGGCGCCCTGCAGGGCGGCGGCGTGTTCGGGAGAGGGGTGCGGGACAGGCTGGCCGGACAGCAGCATCAGGCCGGGATCGGCCCGCCAGGTGGCGCGTGCCTCTGCAAGCTGCGCGCGCGTCGTCCGGTGCAGCGCGGCCACCGCCTCGGCCAGGGCCATCTGGCCTGCCGCCTCGCCGCGCAACCAGGCATCGAGCAGGCCGAACAGCAGGTCATGTGGGGTACCAGGGCGGCGATAGGCCTCGATCGCCGCGGCCAGCCCGGATCGATCATCCTGCATCCACAAGCAGCGTAGCAGGCCCGGCAACGCATCCGCCGGCGCATCCGGGCGGGCGGCGATGGCACCCCATGCGAGGGCCGCGGCCGCGTAGTCGCGCCGGCGTTCCGCGGCCTGGGCCAGCTTGATGGCGAAGCGCGGTTCCGCCGGATGGCGCGCATGGGCCTGCGCCGCGGCGGCCTCCGCCGCCACGTCCTGGCCGGCGCCGAACAGCCAGATGATGCGGTCATGCCGGTCGGAGGCACCAGCATCGGGCTGCGCGCAGACCGCCTCCCACGCGGCCAGCACCTCATCCACCCGGCCCTCCGCATGCAGCACCCTGGCCTCCGCGCGCAGCGCGGCGGTGCTGGCGCCGAGCCTCCGGGCGCGGCGCACCGCATCCCAGGCGCGGCCGAAGTCACGTTCATCGATGGCACCGAAGACGCATTCGACGGCAGCCGGGGCGGAACGCGGCGCAACCTCCTCCAGCCGATGGCAGGCGGCGAACCATTCCTCCCACATCCAGGCACGGCGCAGCAGGCGGGCGGTGGCGACCCCGGTGCGCGGGTCATGTGGCGCGGCGGCGACCATCCGCGCCGTCAGGTCACGCAACCCCTGATGGTCCAGCGTGTCGGCCAGCGCCTCGCCCAGTTCGGTGGCGCCGGCCAGGTCGCCGTTGCCTGCCGCCTCGGCCGCGGCGCGGCGAGGCCAGGGGGAAACGGGCGGCGCCGGCGGTGGCGCGGCTGTGGGGTTGGCCAGGCTTGGCGCACCGGCGCGCCGCAGCAGGCCGAGCAACCCAGGCCTGAAGGCCGCATCGCCCCCCAGCCGGCCCTCAGCCCGAAGCCGCAGGAGCAGCCCCAGATAGGCGCCGAGGCGTGGTTCCAGCGCTGTCAGGCAGGCATCGGCCAAGGCGGGCACATCCGTGGTCTCGGCGATGCGGCCGAGCAGCGGCAGGATGGCGGCATCGGCCGGCAGCTTCGGCACCAGCATGACCAACGCCGCGACGCCGCCCGCGGCATGCAGGCGGCCGAGGATGGGCAGTGGATCCTTCGCCAGCAGGGACAGCAGGGCCGGCGGCACCGCGGCAGTGGCAGGCAACGGCAGGCCCAATTCGGCGAGATCCCGGATCAGGCCGAAAATCCGCGTCGGCCCGAGTAACCGGGCCGCGACAGGGCCGTTGAAGGCGGCGAGGATGGCGGCGGGCAAGTCGCTGCCGAAGGCCGCCGCAGTGCGGTCCGGCCAGGTGCTGGCGAGCAACAGGCCCAGCCCCTCCGGCGCACCGGCAAGGCTGTCCCGAATGTCCATTCGGGCGGCGAGGCTGCGGGTCGCAGCAGTCAGATTCGCCACCGTCTCGGGGTGGTCGCCAAGACCGCTGGGGGCCAGTCGCAGGAAGCGCTCGGCCCCGCGCAGGAAAGCGAGCGCCGCCTCCGGCCCGAGGCCCGGAGCCTCCTGCACCAAGCGGGAGGCGATGGCGTTCGCCAGCGGCGCCTGCTGTGGTGAGTCCAGCATCGGCAAGGCATCGCGCAGGAACAGCGTATCCAACACATCAGCGAGTGGCTCGGTACGACCCCAGTCTGGGTCCCCGGCGCAGGCCAGATGCCGGGCCGCATGGAACCGCCAATGCACAAGGGCCAAGCGGGGGCCACGCTCCAACCACTCGGACGCGGCGTCGGCGGGACGATTCTCCAGCGCCGGGAGATTGGCTCGCAAAGCATTGAAATCTTTGCGAGATGGATGCGCTGCTAGTGCCTCCTCAAGCAGTTCCCGCAATGCTAGAGGTCGTCCGGCGTTGCGAAGGGCCCTGAGTTCTTTGGCGTAAGATTCTGCGGGGCGGGATGCGCGAAGAGAGGATGCCATTGCTTTACATCAGTCGCACGGATAACCCTGTTCGTGGAAGAGTGGGCTAACCGCGAGTACAAAGGGACTAGCTCCAGCACCAAGATCCCGAGGATGGTGAACGCTCGATGCTGAGACACGCAGGACCGGCTGACAGCGCCCCTCCGGCGCTTGCTGCGACATGAGTGAATTCAATATTCCAGATGCTCTGGAGGTCCGAGAATTCAGTCCTGGGGCGCCAGTTATCATTGCATTCACATCGGTCAATTCGAATGGCTTCTCATTTTACAAGAATCTCGAGAAGCTGCCGTTTTCCCGGGTTTATGTAAGGGATCCGTTCGACTGCTGGTTCCAGCGTGGCGTTGGCAAGGGCGTCGACTCCCCTGAGGCGTTGGTCGAGCATCTCAGCCGCGTGCTGGCGAGGCTGCGACCGCTGCGCCGCGTGACCATGGGATCCTCCATGGGCGGCTATGCGGCCCTGTTGTTCGGGCACCTGCTGCGCGTCGATTCCGTGTTCGCGATGTCGCCACAAACCATCATAGACCGCCGCCTGCCGCACACGCCGTCGGAGGACTTTTCCGATCGTCCGTATTTCGACCTGGCACCGCTGCTCCGGATCAAGAACCGGCACCGACCGGCCACCCATATTCTGTTCGGGTCGGACGACATCGTCGATGTCTGGAACGCAACCCGCGTGGTGACGATGCCAGAAGATGGCCAGTACCCGGTCGCGGGCCGCGACCATCTGGCTTCGACCTTGATTGCCGGGAACGGCGATCTTGCTGCGGCCCTTACAGGTTTGGCGACAGGGCGCCCTTTCAAGATCAGTGCTCCGCTGGATCATCGATGCGAGGTGCCGCGCATCAAATCGATCATCGACCGGCTGACCCGGGCTCTATTTTTGGATGAGAAGGACTTGGAACCCCAGGAGTGGGCGGAGCGGTTACGCAGGATCGAGCCAGGCTGGGCTGTGCCGCATGATGTACTGGCTGTGCTTGCCAAGCGTCGCAGCGATCTGGCCACCGCCGAGATCTCCGCCAGCCGCGCCGCCGCTCTGGCACCACATTCAATCACCCTGCAAACTTCCCACGCCGAGCTTCTGATGCGGCTGGGGCGGGAAGAAGAAGCAACTGACGCTTTCGAACGTTGCTTGAAAATTCGACCGAAGCACTACGCAGCCCTGTGTGCGCTGGGCATGCTGCGAGCACGGGCCGGTGATCGGGACCGAGCGATGGGACATCTGGATCTGGCAATTTCAATACGCCCTCGCCTCGCCCGGGCCGTGGCGCTAAAGGAGGCAATCGTGAGCGGTAAACGCCCATCGATGCCCGCCATCGAAGAGCAACCAGAGGATATGTAAGTATCCGAGGTTGACACCATCTGGATTAAACATAAAAATAGTGCCGCGCAAGCAACACGTAACGCTTTAATCCCTGGATTTGAAGGTGGTTATCATGGAAAGCGAAAAGAGATCTCTTTTGGCACCACCTGCGGTAGAACAGGCTGGGTTCGATTGGAGCGCGCTTGACGACACCGCATCACTTTTTTCGCTTGCCAATTTAGACGATCGCCTTATGACTGATCGCGTAGATGACACCGCAGACTACACCGCCCTGTTGGGCGACAAGGCGACAGACCTGCGACCCTTTCTCAATATCGGCGCAGGAGATTGGTCCCACCCCTGCTGGCGCAACCACGATTTTGTTCAACCGCCATACGATCAATATACCCCACCCGATTACAATATAGACTTGTCTGTTCTTGAATCTTGGCCGGTTGAATCTAATTTTTTGTATGGCGCATTTACGAGCCACACCATTGAGCATCTCACCGATGAGATGGTCATGCACATCTTCTCTGAAATGGCCAGAATTATCCGCCCCGGCGGCGTATTTCGCATTTCAACACCTGATTTTTACACAGCCTATGCCGCATGGAAAATTAACGACGCGCGCTATTACGATCAGCGATCGACGGGGCGCCTCAAGCGAGACGTCTTGATGATAAATACCAATTCAGGGTTCAGCAAAGGCAAGCCGGTCCATCAGCTTTACTTTGAAAGAATTGCTTCCTGTTACGGTGCGCTAAAGGAGTGGCGCGGATTGCCGCTTGAAGAAGCGATTATTGCCGAACATGCAAGCCGCCCACCAGAGGCGGCTGCGGACTCGATCCTGGCAAACGCAGACTTTAGCAGAAAAAAACCCAACCAGCATATAAATTATTGGACAGAACAAAAGCTGCGCCGGATGTTAGTGTCTTCCGGATTTCGTTTGGTACTCAGATCTTCTTATGGCCAATCTATCCTCCCCCTCATGAGGAACAAGGCTTATTTTGACAAGACCCGGCCGAATGAAAGCATTTGGGTCGACGCAGTAAGATAACCATGCTTACGCAGAACGATGATATCTCCCTTTCCACAGTCAGCGAGCCGGAAGTGCGTAAAGCACTTCAAGCCCGCGGCATTGGCTTCGATAGTAAGAACATACCGGCATCAGCGGTTATCGAAACGCCATGCAGTATTGCGCCCGCACGTATCTACGGAGTCTTCGAAATAGGCGCTTATTCCTTTTCGGGGATAGGCTGTGAGTTTCGTGAAACCACCATAGGCAGGTTCTGTTCAATCGCCCGGCGTGTGATAATCGGCTCCGTCGACCACCCCCTCGATGGCGTCTCTACACATCCTATTGCCTGGGGATCCGGGAATGTCTTTCGCGGTGATCCTTGGTTTAGCGCGGTGCAGTCCAGAAGACGCACCCCCTGGCGCAGTGGAAAAGTCACGATTGGCCACGACGTCTGGATCGGCAACGGGGTGTTCATTCGTCGCGGAGTAACGGTTGGACATGGCGCGGTCGTCGCTGCTGGATCAGTGGTAACTCGCGATGTTGCGCCGTATGATATAGTTGGAGGTGTTCCGGCTCGACGTATTAAATCACGATTTTCTACCGATATCGTTTCAAGGCTTCTTTCGGTTCGGTGGTGGGATTTGGATCTAAGAGAGAAGGGTATTGATCTGTCCAACACGACTTCCGCCCTTCCAGCCCTTGAGCGCATCAGGGCCGAAGGCGCCGATGATATGCAATTTCCCCGCTGGATCTTGGATTTTGACAAAT
Source organism: Falsiroseomonas oleicola (assembly GCF_019029495.1). Taxonomy (GTDB): domain Bacteria; phylum Pseudomonadota; class Alphaproteobacteria; order Acetobacterales; family Acetobacteraceae; genus Falsiroseomonas; species Falsiroseomonas oleicola. The sequence continues at coordinate 13,487 of NZ_JAERQM010000015.1, read as the reverse complement.
CTCGAGCGCTTCTTTGCCTTCGGAAAGGCTGATCGCTCGCTATTTTCGTGCGATTTCAGGGAATTTACGCACAATGCCCCAAGATCCGATTTTTCTCGTTTCGATAATGAGAAACGAAGGGCCTTATGTTTTGGAATTTGTGGCGCATTATAAATTACTTGGTTTTTCAAAAATTTTTATTGCGACCAACAACAATACCGATCGAAGTTTGGAAGTCTTTCAGTGCCTTGCGGATGGAGGTATGATTGAGTATTTTTTGAACGAAGTGCCTCCCTTGGGAAATCCGCAAAAATCCGGATATCGCCTATGTTTGGCTGCGGCACGATCACGCGCTTCTATTTTTTATGTCTATCCTGTAGATGCTGATGAATTTTTATACCTTACGGAAGACATTGACATCTCAAGTTACGTTTCTAGATTCCCAGATGCGCATAGCATATCTTTCAATTGGCGATTCTATGGTTCGGACGGACATAAGGTGAGGCCGGCGGGCCTTGTGATGGAAAATTATCATTGGCGGTGTAGCGATTCGCATCGCGGAAGCAAAACCTTAAAGACACTCTCGTTGCACGACTCTAATCTAAGGGGGTTTGGTCCTCACTTCCCTCATCATTTTGACTTATCCAAAGTCAACTCGATTTATTCTGATGGTCAGCCGATTAATCCAGAAAATTTCCGAAATGGCATCTCTCATCAAAACTGGACTACTTCCGGTCACGGGCTTGCTATTCTTCGCCACTATGGGATTAAAAGCTTGGAAGAATACGCCGCTCGAAAAAAACGAGGAAGCGGCAAGGGCGAATCTGACAACCGATACCAAGATGAATATTTTAATTTATATGATAAAAAAGAAATTTACGACCCCATGCCATCCGCTTGGGTTCAGAGAGTTAAAGAGGAAATGTGGCGAATTTTCCATGACTGTGGGTTGTCAAGAATATTCCCGCCTTCATATTTCGGCCTTGTCTCGCGCGCCCCGCCAGATTAATATTCTTCTCGGGCTGGTTTGATTGGAGCGTATTTTCCAAAATCCAGCCCTATTTGGGATGTGGGGCCTGTCCCTTTGAACGGATCACGCTCGGATAGGCGACCTGGGTGGGAGATGCCTTATGATCCGACGCCGTGCCGCACTTGGCCTGTTCGCTAGTACCCTTGCCACTCCCGGTCTATCCCAGCGCCTACAGGGCGTGCGCCTTGCGGAATTCGGTGGGCAGGCTGACGGTACCAATGCCTCCGAAGCCTTCGCCCGGGGACTTGCGGGGGCCGCCATGCGCGGTACCGATCTACTGCTCGGAGCAGGCACCACGGTCATTGCTGTGCCGCCGGGTGAGGTGGCCGATGCGCGCGACCATGATTGCCCGGAGGTGCGGCATGCCATCCTGCGCATCCGCGGCGAAGGTGCGGGGCGCACGCGACTTCTCTGCGTGCCGCGACCAACGCCGCCAAACCCCGGGCTTCCCGTAAGCCGCCCCATCCTAAAGTCGGTGGGGGCCGTTGAATTCTCGCTGCGTGGCGTCACGCTGGATGGCGGCATTTCCCAGGGCAGGCGCGGGCTTCGGCAGGGACCGGACCCGCACGCCGCAGCGCTGCTGGAGGTGCGGGGCGCGCGCCACTGCGTGCTGCGCGACGTGGTGCTAACCGGCTTTGCTGGTCACTGGGATAACCGCGCGCCGATACGCGGGGCCTACGGACGGCGCGGACCGCTGCTGGTGGCGGATTGCCAGGATGTAGAGCTGCACGACCTGGCGCTTCAGCACCCGACCTTTCGCGAGGGGCTGTTCGTACATGATGCGCGCCGCCTTCTGGTGCGTGGATTTCGGCTACGGGGGCCAACGGAAGCTGGCCAGGGCGGCGTCAGTTCGCCGTTGAACGTCATGGGCCTGCAGACCCGCGAAGTTTTGATCGAGGACTTCGCCACGGAAGGGGCCTGGAGTGGCTCTCTGATGAATCTGGGCGGGCCAGGCCACTTCACCATCCGCCGGCTTCGTGCTCAGGGACGCCCACCGCGCCGGTCCGAAGATGACGGAGCGTCCGACTTTCATGGAAAGGGCATCGACATTGGCGCGGAGATCAATGATTCGATGTTCCCTGGCCAAGCGGCAACGGAACATCTTCTACTGGAAGACGTGGTTCTGGAGGACATGGCTGTCTATGCGATCCGCGCCACACGCCGCGCTGTCTGCCCGCTGCGGCGCCTGACGCTCGGGGCCGGTGTGGTCGTCATAGGTGGACCGGAGGCGCTGGGGGCTTCCCATGTCGCAACCATCGAAGGGCAGGTCGTCGGTCGCGGCATGGGGCGAGCGGCCGGGACGCGTCGGCGGCGTCCGGCCGTCTCGATCAATGCCTCAGGCGGCGCATTGCGGCTGGAGCTTTCGGCATCCGGGCCAGATCCGTTGCGGATCCCCGATCTCGGGGTCCTGCGCCTTGCCAGCAGCGGCTTGGTCTTGTCGGGACGGATTGAAGGCTTCCCCCGAGGCGCCTTGCAGGACGACGTGCCGACAGCAGCCAATGACCTGCGCTGGGATGCGAGGTGCCGTGATCTGGACATCCGGGCCGCGCCTGGCAGCACACGTCCGGCGATTGTGGCGGGCCGAGATGAAGATCGGCGGTTGCGGAGTGTGGAGATGCACAACTGCCTTTTGGATGGGCAGGCTTTGCATCGTGGAATGGCAGGTCTTGTGCTACATGCAGGAAAAGTGATGCTCTGAGCGTGTGGCGCCTGAACGAAACTATGCTTACTCAATCTTTGCTTGCGCCGGACAGAAGCCTGCGCAATAAATTGGCAGAGAGACGAGAGTAAAGGCGCTCCCGCAACGCATTTCAAAATAAGAGATTTTCCTTATTAAGGAGGCCGACATGGCAAAGTTGATTGCGGAAATTGGCTGCAACCATAAGGGCGACCTGGCGCTGGCCAAGGAGATGGTTGGTGTTGCGGGGCGCATTTGTCAGGTCGATGCGGTCAAATTCCAAAAAAGAAATAATGTCGAGCTTCTAAGCTCGACTCAGTATCACGCCCCCCATCCGGTGCCGTCCAATGCCTATGGCGACACTTATGGTGCGCATCGCGAGGCCTTGGAATTCACTCCGGACCAGCATGCGGAGTTGATGGAGGTCTGTGCGCGTGAGGGGGTCATCTATGGCACCTCGGTGTGGGATCTGACATCCGCGAAGCAAATGGCGGCGCTCCGGCCTGCATTCCTGAAGATCCCCTCGGCAACCAATCTGCATTTCGATCTGCAGGAGTGGCTCTGCGCCAATTACCCGGGCGAACTGCATGTCTCGACCGGCATGACCACGGCGGCGGAAGTCGAGTCCGTGGTCCGCTTCTACGAGGACCGCGGTCGCGCCAAGGATGTGGTCCTGTATGTGTGCACCTCCGGCTATCCGGTGCCGTTCGAGGATCTGTGTCTGCTCGAGATCACGCGCTTCAGGGAGATGTACGGCTCGCGGGTTCGGGAGATTGGTTTCTCCGGCCACCATCTCGGCATTTCCGCCGACATTGCAGCCATGGCGCTGGGCGCGACGGTCATTGAGCGGCACTTCACGCTGGACCGTACTTGGAAGGGTACCGACCATGCCGCCTCGCTGGAACCTGACGGCATGCGGCGTCTCAAGCGCGACCTGATCAATGTCAACAAGGCGCTGACCTACAAGCGGACGGAAATTCTCGAGATCGAGGAAGCCACACGCCGCAAGCTGAAGTGGGAACCCGCCACCCAGGTGGCCGCGCAGTAGCCCTCGCTGTCTTCAGGGGGCCTGTGGCCGCCACGCGGGCATCCTTGGGTCAGGGTCCCGAAGTTTTGTTTGCCCGTCGCGTCTTATGCCTGGTCCTGCGACCGGGCATTTCGGCTGGAGTGCGTCCTTGTGGCCTCGTTGCGCGCTGTGGTTGTCATTCCGGCCCGTGGTGGGTCCAAGGGCATAATTGGTAAGAATCTACGGCTCGTTGGCGGACGCTCCCTGATCGTCCGTGCCGTCCAGGCCGCCCGGGCTGCCGCCTGCGTCGATCTGGTCTTGGTTTCCACCGATGATCCGGCAATCGGTGCCGCGGCGACGGCTGCCGGTGCGGTGCTCGTGGAGCGTCCCGCCGAAATTTCGGGAGACCGCGCCTCCTCCGAAGCAGCAGTCCTGCACGCGCTTGAAATCCTTGAGGCCAGGGGCCCCGCGCTGCCGGATGTGGTGGTGCTGATGCAATGCACCTCGCCTTTTACGACAGGCGCGGACATTGATGCGCTGGTCACCGCGGTGGACCAAAGGGAGGCCGCCTGCGCGCTTTCGGTCGTGGAGGATCACGGCTTTCTCTGGGGCCTGGACGATCGCGGCTTTGGCGTCGGGGTAAACCACGACCATACGGGGCGCCGCCGCATGCGCCAGGAACTGCCGCCCCAGTTCCGCGAGAATGGCGCGCTCTATGCCATGCGCGTTGCGCCATTCCGGGCCAGTGGCAACAGGTTCTGCGGTCCGGCGGTGCCGGTGCCGATGGCGGCGCCTCACATCGAGATCGACGAAGAGACCGACCTGCTGTTGTGCGATGCCATGGCCGCGGTGCTCGATCGCCCGAGGCTGCCGCCGCAGACGCGCATCCAGGTGGTGGTGACGGATTTCGACGGCGTCCATACCGATGATCGCGTGCTGGTGGACCAGGACGGACGCGAGGCTGTGTTCTGCAGCAGATCCGATGGCATGGGCGTGGAAATGCTGCGCCGCGCCGGGTTCCATGTGCTGATCTTGTCCAAGGAACGCAACCCGGTTGTCGCGGCGCGCGCGCGCAAGCTTCAGGTGCCATGCTTGCAGGGAATTGATGACAAGCTCAGCGCCCTGTCCGCCTGGCTGGAAGAACGAGAATTGTCCTGGGATGCGGTTGCTTATCTCGGAAACGATATCAACGATGCCGCCTGCCTCAATGCAGCGGGGCTGGCCGTTGTGCCGGCGGATGCGCATCAGTCGGTGCGCGCCGGCGCATTGATCCTGAAACAGAAGGGCGGTTTCGGCGCGATCCGCGCATTGGCCGAATTCTTGCTCAGGCATCAAATCGAGAATCATTAATTCTCGCAGGAGAGATCGATGGCGATGACCCCGACCCCCGGAGGCGCAACGTCACAACCCCACTGCCCCTATTGCGGGGCGCCGGTGGCGGTCGACGCGACGTGCGAGGTGTGCGGTTCGACCGTGGCGGACCGAATCCTTTGGGTCATGCTCACGGGACTGAATTTGCTGAAGGCTGACGGCCCCGTGCTGCACCACATGCCGAGCGCGGTCGTTGCGCGGCGGCTGTATGCGTTGCTGGGCAGCAACTACCACCCGACCATAGCGCCCGGCACGGCACCCCCGACAAATGCAGTGCCGTTCCACGAATTCGAGCCTGCGGGCCAGGCGGAGGCACTGGCGCCAGGTTCCTACGCCCTGATTATCATTGCCGATGGCCTGATGGACATTGGAGCAGCGGTTCCGGCCGTGCTGGAAGCGTTCAGCCACGCGCTGCGGCCCGGGGGTTCGCTGCTGTTCGGCGGCGACATCGTCGATGATCATGGGCGTGTCGTCAGTGTACCCCTTGCCACCGCGATATCGCCTGGCCAGGAGGCGCCCTCCTTCGCCAGCATCGTACGCCGCCAGTTCGGCCGCGAATGCCGTGCACGCCTCGGCCAGCAGATCCGGGAACGCATTGTCGAGGCGGCAGGATTAAGCGCCAGCCAGATGCGACGTGTCACGCCGCAAGCCTTGTTTTGGTATCAGTCGTAAGGGACGCGCACATGTCCTTGATCTCATCCACCGTGACCACGGCGCAGGATTCGCCAATGCCGACAACCCTGGAAACGGGCAGTGGCAGCAACCACAAGATCGTGGTGCGCCCGGGGGCGCGCAGCATCTTCCTTGCGTTCGGTACGGATGCACCGAACGCCACCGACACCACCACTCCCGTCTCGGTGGCGCGCTTCACCGACCCGGAGGGCGCCTTCGGCAAGGGTGTCCCCGGCTTTGTCGACAGCCTGGACAGCCTGTTCTGCTGGCTGCGCGGGCTGGGGACGGAACTGCCCATCCATCTGGTCGGCGAAGGTGCGGGCGCCACGGTGGCGCTGCTGGCCAACATGCTCCTGCCCAAGGCCCGGATGCTGGCCGTCAACCCGCTGACAGTGCCTGAGAGCTTCACAGAGGCCGGCGCCTTGCCGCATCCTTTCTGGGGCCAGGTTGATCATTTGGCCAGTGGCCTCCCGGCCAAACAGATGGGTGTCACTGCGCTCTGCTCCTGGGATCCGGCCGCTGCGGCCATGCTGCGGCGCGAGGAGACGCTGCGGCCGGCCTATGGCACCATCGTCGAACTGCCCTGCCGCAGTAACGGCATCGCCTATCTCCGCCGAAAGCGGGCACTGGGCGTCTTGCTGGAACGCGGCTCCGACGCATTGCGGGCGCTGATGGACGAAGAAGTCGTCTCGCTGCCATACGCACATGGAAAGCCGCGCCAGTATGCGGCCTTCCACGAGGTACATGCTGCCATGGGTCGAGGTCAGTCGGGGCGCAAGCGTGCGATGCGTCTGGTGGAGGCGGACGCCGACTGGACCAACCCTGGCTGGCAGCACCTGCGGGCCACGCTGCTGCGTCGGGAGAACGCGCCAGCCGAGGCGCTGGAAGCCGCGCGCCTGGCAGCACGATCGGCGCCAGAGGTTGCAGAGTTCTGCGTCGGCTATGCGCGCATGGTGCAGGAAAAGCAGTCAGTGGAAGACGTGGCGATCGCGACTGCGTTGCTGGAGCCCTTCCTGCGCCAGCGCGGCATCGCCGAATTGCGGGACAGCCTAAGCGCAGTCGGCTAAGATGGCTATGCGCCACGTAACAACTGCCAGATCGGGACAAGTCCAGTAATGTCGGCGAACGCTCCGGCTCCGTTGCCCTTGATTCTCCGTAGTGAAGCGCATGCTGCCGGCCCGCCTGCCGAGCCTGCCAAGGTACCGACAGCCGAGCCCAAGGCCGACCAGGGCGCGGATTTCTTCCGTCGCCAACGGGACGAAGCCCGCCAGCAGCGAGAGGTTGCGCGGCAGCAGAGGGACGAGGTTCGCAGACAGCGTGACGAGTTGAAGTCCCGCATCGAGATACTCGAGGGCCAGTTGACCTCTGCGGCGCGTGGCGGATCCGTGAAGGCGCCACCACCACGCGACATCGGGGAGCTGGATGTCTTCGCGCTCGAGTCCGAGCGCGCGACGCAACTGCCGGAACTACGCGCCAAGCAGGCCAAGGGGCTGCCGCTGTCGATCCGTGAGGCTGAACTGCTGGGGGACCGGCTGATCCCGCCGATGCGTCGTGCCGCACGGCCGCGCCAGACTCCTGGGGCGGACATCGCCTTCCTTACTGTGGCAAATGCGAAGTTCCTGCCGGGTATCGAAGGTCTTATCCTGTCATTGTTGCGGGTTTATCCCGACATGACCAGTCCAATCCACATCTGTCATGACGGTACGCTAAGCGCTTTTGTGCAGGCACGGCTGCGAAGCTTCTATGCGAACTTGATTTTCCTTGAGCCGAACATGGACTGGTTCGACCAGGTTCCTGCCACATCCGACAACCACAAGCGGATCGGCAAGCTTGGCTACATGAACATGGAGGGTTTGGCCCTTACCGGATTCAAGCGAGTAATTCTGCTGGATTCCGATATCTTGATCCTCGACGACCTCTCTGAGCTTTGGGATGGTGAAGATTACAACATTTGCTACGATTGCGGCGATCGTGAATATGTCGCCCGCTCCACTTTCACTGGTGAATGGGTTTTCAACAGCGGCGTCATCAGCATTCCCGGAGATCGTACCGGGCCTGAAGCCTATGCGGCGTTTCGGGAGGCAATCGTGGCCTATGCCTCCACCGAAGTCTGTCCTGTCATAGACCGGTTTTCGGATCAGAAGATCTGGAACATCTATCTGCGTGACAAGCCCAAGCGTTACCTGCCGCTGAACTACAATTGTAACGTCAAGTACTTGGCCAAGTTCCTCAATGGCCAGCCGGATGGAATTTCGATTATTCATTTTGCAGGCCCGAAGCCTTGGAACAACAGGCTTTATGTAGCTGCGGACCATATGCAGTCGGTCACCTCGAAGGCAATGCAGTTCCCGAAGCCCTGGATCGATGCCTATCGGGACATGATGTTCCACACCCGGGTGGAAGCCTATCGAAACCACGCCAAGGCCCATCGACGTGCATTACCGATACGTCTGGCTTCCATGGCGGCGGGGCGCCGCACCTGTGTGATGCTCGGAAATGGGCCCTCCATGGCGCAAACCGATCTGACACCAGTGGATGGGCTGGAGAAATTCGCCTTCAACTGGTTCGTGCTGCATGACGGCTTTGACGTGGTGCGGCCCGATCATCTGGTGCTGGGCTCACATATGCTGTTTGGCGGCTGGTCGACCACGGAGCCGCGCTTTCCCGACGGCTATCTGGAGAAACTCCGCGCGCACAAGCACCGGCCCGCACTCTGGACCTCCTATTACTTCCGCGAGTTCATCGAATCTATCGGCCTGCATCGGGAGTTTGAGGTCAACTACGGGTTGTTCGAGAAGCCGTTCAAACGCTTCATCGACCGGGTCGGTCGCTTCAACGCAGATATAGACACGTTTCTGGACGATGGCCGCACCGGTGTCATCAGCCTGGCTATTCCCGCTGCGGTGATGCTTGGCTTCGAACGCATCGTGCTGGTTGGTTGTGATTCCAACTACAATCAGGCTGGGACCACCGCAAAATACTTCTACGATATGTCGCAGCATACCTCTGCGGAGACGCGGGAGGAAAGCCTGACCTCGACCTGGACCGAGGAGGGACGTGGGCAATTCGTATATAAGTTGGTTTCGGAGGAATTGAGCCGACGTGGAATCGAGTTCGTTGATTGCACGGTGGGTGGCGCATTACAGACCGTTCGCAAAGGCCAGTTGCGAGACTATTCCATGGGCTGAATTCTCTCCGCGGGCGGAACATCGCCCCGACCAGCCGGTCGAACAACTCAAGCGCCGCGTCGGTCAGGTCCGCCGAGATGTCGAGCCCCACCGCGACCAGGGTGGCGTGCCGCCGCCTCTCGGGCGAGCCGGGCGAGGCGCGCCTGGTGAACGCGATGCCCGTGCCCCGGGTCCAGGCCAATGGCGCGGACATGCCGGAGGCGCTCGACTAGGCCGAGCATTGCGGACGGCCTGATGGCCTCCGGCATCCCCGCAGCCAGGCGAACCAGTTCCCGCTCGTCTCCCCCCGGCGCGCCGTAAGTGCGTCCAGCCGGCGTCGCTGCTCGGCCGACAGCCCGTCGGTCAGGCGGCGGGATCACGATCCCTCGACGTCGGCATTCCTCGAGCGCCAGCCCCGCCAGGTGGACCAACCGGTCGTCCTCGATTGCGTGCGGCAGCAGCCAGCCGGTGAGGTCCGCCGCGGCGCGCGGGCCGAAGGGGCGCAGGCGGAGCCATTCCTGCAGCTCGGCGGCATGGCGGCGCCGGTTCTGCTCCGAGGCGAGATAGTCGCCGAGCGCTTCCGGCGCCGCACCGACCTGCTCGGCGACGAAGGTTACGAGCGCGCCGGTGGCACCTCCCCGGCGCTGAGCGGACGACCGGGGTGACGCAGGTAGATGAGCATCAGCGCGTAGCCGAGCCGGCTATGGTCGCCCCGCCGGCGCGTGACCGACGCGAGGTCCTTCGGCGACAGCATGCAGTGGCGCGCGAGGTCACGCGGTTCGGTTGGCGGGTCGTAGGGCGCCGCGATCTGAGCCTCGGTCCGTGCTGTCTACGCGCCACCCCGTCCTCCCCGTTCCGCGGCGCCAGCCGACCAGCCGATGCGCGCCAGCGTGTCGATCAAGGTGCTGCGCTTGACGCCGAAGGTCCGGCAGACGGCCGCCTTGCTGGCGCCGCCCTCCAGGGCTGCGACAACCGCCGCGAGCGTCTCGGCGCCGATCACAGCGGGCCGGCCGCCACGCCGGCCGCGCCGCCGTGCCGCGGCAAGTCCGGCCCTGACCCTCTCCTGCGTCAGGGAGCGCTCGAACTGCGCCAGCGCGCCGAAGACGTGGAACAACAGCTCACCCTGCGGGGTCGTCGTGTCCATCGCCTCGGTCAGCGAGCGGAAGGCGACGCCGCGTGCCTTGAGGTCGTTCACCACGGTCAGCAGGTGCGGCAGCGACCGACCAAGGCGGTCGAGTTTCCAGACCACCAGGCAGTCGCCAGGCCGCAGAAAGGCGAGCGCGGCGGCAAGGCCGGCGCGGTCGTCACGGCTGCCGCTGGCGCGGTCATCGAACAGGTGCCGCGCGTCGACACCGGCCGCGAGCAGCGCGTCGCGCTGGAGGTCAAGGACCTGGCGATCGCCGTCGGAGGAGACCCGCATGTAGCCGACCAGCATGCACGGAAAACCCATCCCGGGGGTTTCCGCATGGTAGGTCATTCCGACAGCGTTTGTCGCGCAGGATTTCGGCCGTCGGCAGGCATCCGGCGCTCCGGTCAGCGCCCCCGTCGACAAACACCCGTTTCCCGACACCAGGAAACGGCGGCCAAAATACCGGATGCGACAGCAAGCCGCCGGATTTGCAGGGCAGGGTCGTCGCCGCGTTCTCGCTCCGTACCGCTATGCTACACGGCTGCGCGTTTCGTTAGGTCCGGCCCTTTGGCGGCCATAGCCTCAAGCGCGGCGCGCTGACCACCGGCATGAACCGAGGTGCCCACCCGGCTCAACTCAAGCGCCTGGGCCGCCACAAGCGTTTTGACGCCTTCGGCAAATACCTCGAATTCGGTGATCTATCCGACGACCATCCACCGTCAGCCTGTCCGCCATGGTAGCCTGACACGGCGGCTCAGCGCGCCAAGGAGCACAACTCCTATACTGGGCCTCGGGGCATGATCTGGATTGCCCTCATCGAGCGTCAGTAGAGTCCACTCTCATGGAGTGGCGTCAGTAGAGTCCACTTTGCGGCTTGCTGGGTCACGCGATGCCGAGCCGCCGGGCCTCAATCTTGGGGATGGCCGGGGGTGACGGGTGCAGGACGATGCCTTCCTTGTCGATGTCCACCTTCGCGGCCGGGTAGACGGCGAGAGCAAGCTGTAGGGCTTCGCTGAAGGTCGGCTTGATCTGGCGCACCAGGCGAAACCCGGCGCCGAACTGGCCATGGATGGCCGACCAGGTCACCGGGGTTGGCTTGGCCAGTGCGTGCAGGCGATAGGCCAGCCAGATGTAGACGTCGATCGCCAGGCTGCGCGTTCCGATCGCCCTGATCGCTTCCTCACGGACCGGTACCGGGTGTTCCTTCAGCGAATGCCAGAAGTGCCGGTCGAGCCTGACTCGGTCCTGCCAGAGCGACGGTTGATCCTCGTCCCTGAAATCCCCGGAAAGGGTGATGGCGTCCTGTACAAAGGCGCCGTTGTGCCTGGCCTCTGCGCCATTGCTGCGATCGGTGAAGAAGGTCAGGCGGCAGGCCGAGATGCGGCGCGCCTGTTCTGCCACCAGCTGGTATGTCTTTCCGCCAGTGGAGAGGCTCATGCGGCCCATCCAGGTCTTCATGGACCTGCCGAGTTCGACCTCCGGCGAATTGGTCCTGACGGCTTCGGTTTGCAGGTACAAAAGGATGAGCCGCGCGATCGATCCGTAGGGAACGCCCATCACAGTCCCGTCCCGGTCTCGACCGGCTTCCACGAGCAATGTCGTGCGGTGCCCCTCGCGCCGCCAGAAGGCTTCCTCGATCCGCTTGTGTGGCAGCGATGTCATGGCGAAGCCGGCATGCGTGATGCCAAGTCTGCTTTCCTCATCGCCCATCACCTGCGCGGCCGCATCGATGGCCTGGCGCTCACCTTTCGTCGCAGCCATCAGCCGCGCCGCTTCGAGGCCGTGTTGCAGGATCAGCTGGTGAACATCCGCCATGTTCGGCATTTGCCATGAAAACACGCCGCGAGTGCAAGGTGGACTCTACTGACGCAGGCTATTTGGAAGCTATTAGATTCAAACTATTAGATTCGTCAGTAGAGTCCCCTGGACGACTCGCGTTTCGTCAGCAGAGTCCCCTTTTCGCGTCAGTAGAGTCCCCTGGAAAACTGCCTGCCCTGTGGACAGATGGCGGCGTCAGTAGAGTCCCCTCCCCTTCCGAGTCGGCCCGCGGGCGGTGCATCGGGCGATGGGCGCAATCCGGAAGATATCCGAAAGCTACCAGTTAGCCTTTCGATAGCTTTTCGATATCGCTATCGATTTCCTTCCTGAGGGCAGCCACGGCGCGCTCAAAGGCCTCGCCGAGCACCCAGCCCTGCGCGTCGGCGATCTGGTAGAAGGCGTCCACCGTCTCGCGCCTGACCTTGAGGTTCAGCTGGACGTTGCGGCCGGTACGATACCGACGCGGCTCCCGCGGCGCCGGTCCTGGCGTCGTCGGCTCTGGCACCGTCGAGGGCGACGCAGCCTCCCGGCTGCGAAAGCCGGCCTGCTCGGCAACATCGCGCACCTGCTCTGGCCTGGCGGCCGGCTTGGGCTTGAAGCCGGACAGATCGAGGTCCGCATCCTGCCCGAAGAGAGGCGCCCTCCCGCCGCTCAAGTGAGGGCCTCCATCTTCTCGGATGTGCGCTTGAGGAGTGAGACCACTTCCGCTGTCATCGCCTGGGCATTCCTGATGGCGCTCTCGACGCCGCTGACCTGGCTGGCGCCGAGGCCCTGCAGCGCGCCGCCGAAGCTGAAGATGGCTCGGAAGGCCTCGCGCTCATGCATCTGGGTGTCGAGGACCGGTACTTCGTTTCGCGCCATCTCATCCCGGATGTGCTGGAGGGTCCGGGGACGTATGGCGGATGAGGTGCGCGTGAGGAGCACGGCGTAGGGGATGCGCCGGCCGAAAGCCCGTTCCTGCTGGCGGATCAGGCGAATGGCCTTCACGGCCTCCGCCGCATCGAGCTGGCTGCCCTGCGTCGGCACGATGACCAAATCCGCCCGGCTGATGGCGTAGGCCACCGTCATGCTGGCGGTTCCCTCGAGATCGACGATCACGAAGGGAACCCGCGCCGCCGCGGCCTCGATCTCGTCGATGATGGAACTCTCCGCCACATCTGACAGAACGGTGAGGGTCGGGGGGCAGCCGGGCCGCCCCGCCCAGCTGCTGACCGGACGATTCGGGTCCGCGTCGATGATGACGACCTCTGCGCCTCGCAGTGCCAGCTCACTCGCGAGCACGACGGCCGAGGTACTTTTCCCGGCGCCGCCCTTTGGCGACGCGAACACGATTATCGGCATCAGCCATTGCTCGCTATCCGGTTGCGCCCCGATAGTTCTCGGAAAGCTATATGGAAGTCAACTGGTAGCTACTAGATATCCTTCAAAACTGCCCAACTCTCGCGGAATCACAGGCTGCCGGTCAGCGGGTGTCTCTCGAACAGGTTGCCGCATCCCAGGTATTCACCAAGGATATCGAAGCGCCAGCGCCGGCCGAGGCGCGCTTGAGTTGCGCTTGAGTTGCGCTTGAGTTGCGCTTGAGTTGCGCTTGAGTTGCGCTTGAGTTGCGCTTGAGTTGCGCTTGAGTTGCGCTTGAG
>NZ_JAERQM010000014.1 GCF_019029495.1 Falsiroseomonas oleicola | reverse complement strand
TCCGGAAACGGCAGGGTTCAGGTGTCGCAGCCGAATCCTATTGCCGTTCAACGGCTTGCACCATGTCCGCCAACCCTGATGAATTTTCCGGGCTAGCTTCCGCTTGGCGCGGACCACAAAACCGGTGACGGGGCCTGCTTGAAGCAGATCCACGCCTTGTTCCAAGAGAGACAAGCCCTCTCTAAATTTTAGTGAGCGAACCAAGGCGAAGCCCAACTCGCTCATAGATTCGCCGATTGCGGATCTATCGGCGCCCTCAACAGAACGCCTGAGTTCCAGCGCCCGTCGGAAGTCGGCAATCGCCTTCTTCCTGTCGCCAAGGGCGTACAAAATACTTCCCCGCAACCCCGATGTTCCTGATGCCTCGCCTTTTAGAGCCTCAGCCTCGATATGCTTGAGGGCCATGTCGAGCGCATCTTTGCGGTATTTTGGCCGGTGGGCCTGCTTTGAGATGGAGTAGTATTCACTTGCGAATCCGCTATGGGGGCCAGCTGGAAATCCGTATCGCTCTGCCTTGATTGAATTAAGCGAACTAAGAGCGGCGAGGCAGCCCATATATGGATGGCCATGCAATCCATACCAAGCGCCAGCTGAACTCCATGCTGCCAGGGCTTGCTCCCAAAGTGGGACAAATTCATCGTTCGCCTTGGTAGGCGGCGCGCCCATCAATTCGCGGATAGCCATCCATAGTAGAGAAAGCTTGCGATCATGTCGCAGCTCTGTCTGTGCATCTTTGAGAACAGTGCTCACTAAGCTTTCATTAGGGCGCGCGGCTGAGAGGTCGCCCAATCCATTGAGGAACCTGATCGGCGGGCCAGCAGCCATCGGGTTATATTCAAAGTGGCGGTCTGCCATGAGTTGGTCAGTAAAGCGTGGGGCGGAACCGACAAGATGACGAAGACGGCGCGAGCGCCGCGGCTGTTCAAGATCCTCGAGCATTTCCTGTAGGCATGCAAAAATATAGTCTTCACTCCGCGGCGTTCGGTCTAGACCTGGCAGGGCCGGCTCGAGCAAATCTAAAACATACTTCAATCGTCCGGTAAGCTCTTCGCCCTCCAGAATGAAGATTTTCATGGGCTTTTGCAAAAGTGCTGCCTCGAAGATTTCCATCTCAAAATAGGAAACTTGCACATCTTCGCCGTTTGCTATTTTGATTTTGCTGCCATAATTAGAGCGGGCGACCGCAACATAGGTCTGCGAAGTCCGGACGCCCTCAACACAGAACATCGCTTTCTCTATGAAGGGGACCATATTGTTTTGGTCAAGTATCTTCCAGCTTTCCGCCATCCAGACTGGAAAATTCTCGACATCTTCCCGTTCGCCGGTTATGCGCTTCTTTGGATTAATTCCATCAATGACCCGTTGCCGCAGGGCGAGCTTTGTGCCCTTCGGCTCTTGGAAGCATGACGAAAAGAAGATCTTCGAGGGCATACCAACTCTATATCGAAATCGTGATGATTTTGCAATTTCTCCTGCCCGTTCATAAGTGGTCCTCGGTGCTAACCGTTCTGCCCCCCCAACCCCCGCCGCAAATCCTCCACCAACGACCACGCGATCAGCACCGGCGGCGGGAAATCGCTCTTCTCCGGCGTCTCTTCCGGTGGCAGGCACGCCGAGATGGCGAAGGCGAGCTTCGCCTTCGCCAGCCATCCGGCCGGCGTATGCGCCATCAGGCCGGCGGCGAAGTCCTCGGCGGTGAGGAGGCGTTCGGCGACCTCGGCCTTCGCATGTTTCAGCGCGCGCCGCTCGCGCTTGCTTGCCGCCTTCACGCGCTCGAGGCGCGCCTGTTCCGACTGAAGGCGGTGCCATTCCTCGCAGATGATCAGCACCGCCGCGTCGGGGTGCTTCATCGGAAGGGGCAGGCCCTGGATGGCGCGGGTGAAGAGGTCGGGTTGTGGAAGGCCCGTGCCCTCCCGATCGGCAATCGACATGCTGGAGTGCTCCTTGGTCAGCGATGGCCGGAGCACCCTTGCTTCTCAGGGCGCACGCGCTCCGGGGGCTGAGAACCCAACCAAGGATGGGCGCGCATGCCTTTGGGCTTCCGGCAAGCCGGCGCCTTCGGACATGGACATGCGCCCCCCGGAGTAACGGTGCGTGGAAGCGCCGTATCGGGGCGGACCGCCTTGGTTTGGAGTTTCTCAGGCTCCGGGACGGACCCTGCCCGATCCGCGCGGGCAGGGTCAAGGGCGCCGGCTACCGCGCCTTGGGCGGCCGTCCGCGCCGGGCCTGCACTGGGTGTCCACCGGGCGGCGCCTCAGGCCGCGAAGCCTTCCAGGCATGGATCTCCGACAGCACCCAGCGCACCACGCCGCCGCCCAGCTCGCGCGGCCGCGGAAAGCCGCCCTCGGACATGCGGCGATAGATGGTGGATCGGCTGAGCCCAACCTCCTGCTGCACCCGCGCAATGCCCACCCAGGGATCGATGGGCGGCGGCACGGGGCCCTCGGGAACATCCGTTGCGGCATCAGGCATCGAAGCGCCTCCCCTCCGGCAGTTTCGCATTCTGCTCGGCCAGGAACATCGCGGCACGCGCGCCGCCCAGCCCGCCGGGGGACTGCCGAATGAGATGCTCCAGCACGCGGGCGCAGAACAGCACGTAATCCGCATTGGTCGGCCGCACCACGGCGTCCAGCACCTCCACCGTGGAGATCATCAGATTCGTCGTCTCGCTGCGCGCCGCCATCAAGGCGCGTCGCGCCGTGCACGGGCCGCAGGTGCCTTCCTCGCCGGTACAGCCGGTGATGTCGTGATTCGGCCTGCTCATCGCAGCCCTCCCTGAATGACGGTGAACGGGGTGTTGCGCAGCAGGCCGGGCAGCAGCTGCGGCAGGTGGTGGCGCGGCAGAACCTGCACGCGCAGCACACGCTCCAACTGCTGAAGCTGAAGCGCGAGCGCCATGATCTGGTCCAGCAGCAGCGGCCGATCCGCGCCGGGCGCGGCCGCGAGGTTCAGCAGCCCGGCCATCACCCTCCCCGCCTCGCGCAGCGTCGCCAGCTGCGGGCCTTCCAGATCCAGGAATCGGTCCACCTGGTCGCCGATGGCATCCAGCGCGGCGGGGAACAGGTGCGGCTGCCGCAGATTGGCTTCGCGGGCGAGGCGAATGGTGGCGATCAGACGGGCGCTGATCATGTGCCCGCCCTGCCGCCCTTGGTGGCGGCGACGCGGCCGGCGGAGACGATGGCCTGGCCGAGGCGGATCGCCTCGTCGGGGGTCAGGATCTCGATCACGCCGTTCAGGGAAAGGTGCACCCGGTCGCCGCTGCGGTCGACGATCAGGTGGCGGTCCAACTCACGCCGCTGGTCGTTACGTGACCGCGGGCTGAGACTGCCGTGGCCACTCCTGTTCATGCACATAGGCTCCTCCTCGGACAGAGAAGGGCCAGTCTGGCCACTAATGGATGGTCGTCAAGGCCATTGTGGCCATAACGGTGTCACAGCCAGGTCCACTTCCCCAGCACCCGGCCCAGCACCCGCACCTCATCCAGCGGCAGTTGATAGGGCGCGTAGGCCGGATTCTCGCTGGAAAACCGCACCATGGGCGGCGCGCCGGGCAGCACCTGCAGCCGCTTGAACACCTGCACCAGCCCATTCCAGGCCAAGTAGGTGCCGTCGGCGCCGACGTAGTTGTGGCCGATATCCACCATGACCCGCTCGTTCGGGCGCAGCAGTGGCGCCATGCTGTCGCCGACCACGCGCATGACCACCACGGTGGAACTGCGATGCTCCGGCGGCAGCGCATCGCGCGGCATGACCCATTCGCCGACGATGGGCGCGGTATGGTCCAGAATCACGACGCCGCCTTCACCGGCCGCGGCCTCCGCCTGGTATTCGCGGATCAGCACATGGCCGGGCGGCACTGGCCGGGTGCTGGGCGGCCGTGGCTGCACCAGCAGGCTTTCCGTCGCATCGCCGGTCACGGGCGTGCCCGGCTCCGCCAGCAGCGCCATGGGATCCACGCCGAGATGCGGCGCCAGCTTCACCGCCCAGTCCCGGGACAGTTGCCGCTTCCCTGTGGTCAGCTTGCTGAGGGTGCTCGGCTGCGTCTCGGTCAGCCGAGCCAGATCAGCGGCTTTCATGCCCCGAATGTCGAGGACTTCCTGGAGTCGGCTTGTCATCTGGCCATTATGGCCAGAAGCGGCGAGGCCGTCTGTAGCCAATATGGCCTTGCTGTTTGTGGCCATCGTGGCCATTCTGCGGCCATGACGCTCGAAGAATTCCGGCAAGGCCGGGGATGGACCCTCGCCGAACTCGCCCGCGAGCTCGGCCTTCATGATGCCCGATCGGTGCATCGCTACCTGCATGGCCAGCGAATTCCGCGCGCCGCGGTGATGCGCCGAATCATGTCGGTGACGGGCGGCGCCGTCTCGCCGGCGGATTTCTACCAGGCGGCGCCGCCGGTGCAGCGCGTGCCGCGCCGTCCGGCGGCGATGGGGCAAGGCTGATGCGGTTCTCCATGCCCCCACTCTGCGTCGCGCGCGCTGGCCGCGCAGCGGGAACCGTTCCGTTCGGATGGGGGCCGCGGCGATGACGGCCACCCAACCGGTGGAGGAAGATCTCCGCGCGCTGAAAACCGCCTTCCGACGGCTGATCGGCGCGGTGGGCGGGTTGGTCGCGGCCTCGGCCTGTGTCCGCGTCTCCACCTCCCAGCTCGCGCGCTACTATGACCTGAACGACCTCGGCACCTTCCCGCCAATCGACGTGGTGACACAGCTCGAACGCATCGCTGGCGAGCCCATCGTCGCGGTCGAACAGGCACGGCTGACCGGCCATCGGCTGGTTCCGGAGCGGGCGCGTGATGGCGCGACCCTGGCGGCCGAGGTCGCGGCCTTCGCGCGCGCCGCCGGTGAGGTGCCCGCCGCGCTCTGCGAGGCCCTGGCCGATGGCGAGATGAGCCAGGCCGAGGCCGACGCGATTGGCGCGGTGGCCATGCGCCTGGCCGCAAAGCTCGCGCGCGTCACCGTTGCGGCAGAAGCCGCTGTCAGCTCGCCCGCCGCCCCCGCGGTGAAGGGTGAGGGAGCGCCCGCCGACCGTCGCCCGCTGGGCGGGGATGGCGGCGGGCGCTTGTCCCCACGCAGGGGGCGACGATGAGCCGGCCTGACCCGCTCTCTCGCCCTACCACCTTACGCGCGGGCCGCCTGCGCTCGCGTGTCTCTTGCCTGGCTCGAACACCTCGGAGACTGCCATGAGCGATCGCACCCAAACCGGCAGGGGGCGGCGCGGCGAGCGCGGCGACATCGACTTCAAGGCCCACATCCGGGAAGTGGCGCGGCAGCTGCTGGGGGAGCCGAACAAGGCGCTGTCGAAGCGTGACCAGCTGCGCTTTGGTCGGCATGGCAGCCTGGCGGTGAATGTCGGCGGGCCGGAGCGCGGCACCTTCTACGACCATGAGGCGAAGCAGGGCGGTGGCGTGCTGGATCTGATCCGGCGCGAGACCGGTCTCGTGAATGGCGCGGCCATCGAATGGCTGCGCCAGCATGTCGATGGCGGCATCCCCGCCCCGACGCATGCCGATGGCCCCGCCCCCCGGCTGAAGCCCTCCGCGGCGCCGATCCGCACCGACAAGCCTGCGCCGAAGCTTGGCAAGCCGGTGGCCGAATGGGTCTATCGGCAGGCGGATGGCCGCCCGGTGATGCGCGTGCTGCGCTTCCACCCCGGTGGCGACCCCGCGAACAAGACCTATCGGCAGGAGCGTGCCAACGGCGCCGGCGGCTGGACACCCGGCGTCTCTGGCATCGACTTCGTGCCCTACCGCCTGCCGGATATGGCGCATGCTGCCGGCCTGGTCTTCGTGACGGAGGGCGAGAAGGCCGCCGACCTGCTGGTCGCGGCCGCGATCGGCCCGGCCACCTGCAACCCGATGGGCGCCGGCAAATGGCAGGACAGCTTGACCCCCTGGTTCGAGGGCCGCGACGTCGTCATCCTGCCGGACAACGACAAGCCCGGCGCCGCCCATGCGGAGCTGGTGGCCAGCGCCCTGCATGGCGTCGCCGCGCGCATCCGAATCGTCCACCTGCCCGGCCTGCCGGAGAAGGGCGATGCCGAGCAATGGCTGGACGCCGGTGGCGATGGAGAGGAGCTGCTGCGGCTGGTCGACGCCACGCCGGACTGGCGGCCGCCGCTGGGCATCTGGGACCGCATCCGCGCCATCGCCCCGCACAGTCCGTCATTGCAGCGGCTGGTCGACGGCGACTTCAGCAAGCTCGCCGGCCAGCGGCGGGAACAGCGCGACCAGGCGCTGGGCTCCGCGCTGAAACGCGCCGGCTTCAACTTCGACGAGATGCGTGAGGCGCTGATCGGCTGGGCGTTGGGCGCCGGCGCCGAGCGCCTGGCGGATGGGCGCGAGGATTATTTCGAGCAGATCTGGGACCGCGCCGGCCGCCTGGTGCCGGACCACATCCCCCTGCCGAATGAGGAGCCCCTGCCACTGCGGCGTGACACCCGGCCACCGCTGGAATTCCCGCTGACCTGCCTGCCGGCGACGATGCGCGACGCGGTCGAGGCCATCCAGTGGCGCACCCAGGCGCCGGTGGCGATGTGCGCGCAGTCCGTCATCGCCGCCGCCTCGCTGGCGGTGCAGCAGCACGTCAACGTCGTGCTGCCGATGGGCAGCACCAAGCCGGTCAGCCTGTTTTGCATCAGCACGGCGATGTCCGGCGAGCGCAAGAGCGCAGTGGATGAACTGGCGGTGGCGCCGGTGCGGCAATGGGAGGCGGAGCTGGCGGAGGAGTACCGCAGCGAGAAGCTCACCTATGCGCTGGGGATGGAAGCCTATGGCGCGGCGAAGGAGGCGGCGCTGAAGGACAAGGCCAATCGCGGCGACCGGGACCGGCTGGAGACGGCGCTGGAACAACTGGGCGACCCGCCGCAGCCGCCGATGCTGCCGATCATCCTGGCGGACAACCTGACCGTCGAGGGCATCGAGCGCTACTTCGCCGACAAGGGCCGGCCGAGCATCGGCATGTTCACGGCGGAGGGCGGGAAGATCATCGGCGGGCACATGATGTCCGACGAGAATCGCATGAAGGCGGGCGCGACGCTGAACCTGCTGTGGGACGGCGCGACGCTGAACCGGTTTCGGTCAGGCGATGGGGCGCACCGAATGCCGGGCAAGCGGCTCTGCGTGCACATCATGGTGCAGCCCGGTGTGATCGAGCAGTTGATGACGGACCGCACCCTGTCGGATCTCGGCACGCTGGCGCGCTTCCTGGTGGTGGTGCCGCCCACCACGGCGGGCTCGCGGCTGTGGCGTGAGACGCCGGTGGAAGTGGAGCTGGCCTTGCAGGCCTACAGCCGAACGATGCTGTCGGTGCTGCGGCGGCCGGCGGCGCATGGCGAGGCGGAGAATGAGCTGACGCCGCGCGGGCTGCACCTGGACCCGGAGGCGCGGGCGGCCTGGATCCGCTTTCACGACGAGGTGGAGGTGAAGCTGAAGCCCGGGGCCGAGTACGACGCGATCCGGCCCTTCGGCAGCAAGCTGGCGGAGCATGCGGCGCGGCTGGCGGCGGTGCTGGCGGTGTTCGAGGACGCGGATGCGATCGGCATCAGCGCGGCGATGATGGAGGCCGGGGCGACGCTGGCGCGGCACTACGCGCAGGAGGCGCTGCGGCTGGTCGAGAATGGCCAGTCAAACCAGGACCTGACGGCGGCGGAAGTGCTGCTGGCCTGGCTCCAGGACAAGCACGTCCAGCGGTTCACGCTGAAGACGGTGTACCGGGAGGGACCGACCTTCCTGCGGGACCGGGACAGCGCGGCGAAGGTGGTGGCGGTGCTGGAGAAGCACGGCTGGGCGCGGCGGCTGCCCTCTGGCGCGGAAGTGGATGGCAAGCCGAGCCGGGAGGCCTGGGAGGTCTATCAGGGGCCCCGGCAGGGGGTCCTGAAGGGGACACGGGGGGTGTGAGAGAATAAGGGAAACCCCCTTGCGCCCTGCGCCTTTGCGCCTTTTGTTTTCGACATCATTGATATAATAATGATATAAGAAACTCAGGGCGCAAAGGCGCAGGGCGCAACCCCCCTCCCCTTCGGAATCTTCCCACCATATTACGGTAGTACCTGGACTTTCGGCCTACTCCTCCCCCCCAGCCGGCCTGATGATCCTCGCTGCAAGCCCGCCACCACGTCGAATTCGGTACATCATTCGCCCGAGTTTGTGATATAAGTCGACACCATTTTTGGGCGTCTGATGCCGCCCAATCCGGGAATGATATAAGAAATGGGCCGTCCCGCCGCCTATCCGATCCGCAAAATCCTGTCCTTCGAGGAGGGCATGCTGGCCGAGGTCGCCGCCTTTCGGCACGCGACAGGTGCCGGGACGGAGGCCGAGGCCATCCGCCGACTGGTCGCCCTCGGCCTGCGCCGACAGGCGGGAACGGCCTTGGAGACGGTGCTCGACGCCGTGGTGACTGAGACGGTGGAGGCTTGGCGGCTGCGCCACGCCCCAGGCCTGACGAATGCCGAGGCGTTGGAACTGCTGGTGCGCCGCGGCAGCCAGGCGGTGCGCCCGTTGGCTGGCACCAGCGCCGCCCCGCCGACCGGCGCCTGGCCCACGCAATTGCCGCTGCCGGAGCCGCCGGACCCGGCACCGCCGGAGCCGGTCGCCGAGGCGGTGGAACATCGCTTTGACCAGGAGACGGAGCGGCGGATGGAACGCTACCGCCGCGGCTCCGTGGTGGATCTGGACCGCCAGGCGGTGATCGGTCAGCTGCTGGCGGTGTTCGACGACCGAATGGAGGACGACGTCAGCTTCTACTGGGGTGAGACGACGCCGGAGAAGTCGCGGGGGGAGATCATCGCGTGCCTCGTGAAGACCGCGCTGGATGACTACTTTGGGCGTTGTGAAGTATCGCCCCAGGCGCGAAGAGCAACACGCAGCCGGCTCAGCAATCGGCGCTCCTGACGGCTGTGCACGGAGCCTGGGGGCTGAGCGCAACTGGCTCTGCGGATGTCAAGGACGCGCCGACCAGGACGTTCGCGCGCCTTAGGCTGCGCCCTTATCCTGCCGCATGCTCGCACTGCGGTGCCAGCATGAACTAGCCTAACGCGCGATGGAAGGCTGATGGCCGCCAAACACTAGTGGCGGCCTCTACGCCCTGACCGCATTGCTACTCCGACGCCGACATTGCTGATGCGGCACGTGTGCGAACCGTTTTCTCCCAAGCGCCTACCGCAACATGGGCAACTAGCGTATTATTTCGGATCAGATCAAAAAGGAGCTGAACTTTGAGCGATGTAGACACGATCCACATCGATCTCGACCTCGTGGGAAACCCTAGCGTTGAGCCCGCAGCTCCGAGTTTCATTCAGCGCGAAGCCCGGTCCAGAGTGTTGAGTGCACTGGCTCGCCCCATCGATGAGCCAAGGGACGGAGTCGAGGATGGCAATCGCCCCTTGACACTAAACGTACTGCGTGGGCGTCGCCACGACGCGATATTGGTCTCTGCTCGCCGAGGAGAAGGAAAAACAACGTTCCTAGCAAGCATCTTAAATACGGTTCAACACGGTGACTACCAGAAGTTATTGACCGGTAATTCGAATGCCAACTCTTCCCCTCCGCAACTTTATAGCCTCGGCCTCATCGATCCGACGCTGATTGAAACAAAGCAAAACATTGTTATTGTAGTCATCGACCGTATAAGAATTGCGACAGAACATGGCCGGCGTCGGTCTGGGCGCTCCGATGAATACGTGATTGTCGCAAGCGCGCTAAGAAAGTTAGCCCAAGGTCTGTCTCTGCTCGACGGCATTGGGGAGGGGCTCGATGCTACAAAAGATTGGCTTGACCCAGATTTCGTCTTAGATCGTGGTCTAGAAGACGCATCGGCAGCGCACGATTTTGAGCGGCGTTTCCGCGATTTTGTTCGGGCCGCCGCCCGATATTTGGACGTAAATGCCTTCGTTCTA
Organism: Falsiroseomonas oleicola; assembly: GCF_019029495.1. GTDB lineage: Bacteria > Pseudomonadota > Alphaproteobacteria > Acetobacterales > Acetobacteraceae > Falsiroseomonas > Falsiroseomonas oleicola. Next base: position 26,199 of record NZ_JAERQM010000014.1, on the reverse strand, counting down.
GCCATCGATGACGTGGATACCTGGTTCGAGCGGGGCTGGCCGGTGCTTGAGGCACTTCGTAAGTATCTCGTCACGCCACAGCTTCGCATTATACTATCAGGTGACCTTAATCTCTATGCGCTTCTCGTTCGTCGCCAGCAGTGGGGCCAAATGGGAGAGGCATTTCTTCGAGCGGAGCAGATGCGGGAGGTCGCTGAGCCTGGAACATCGTTGATTCGCAAAATTGGCTCAATGGTCGAGGCTCTTCAGGACCAGTACCTTGTTAAAGTGGCGCCACCCGAAAACCGAATTGATCTCAAGCCGCTTTCATATTATGACGAAATTGGAGAAATTCAACTTTCAGCAAAGCGATTGAACTCACCAATTCACCTGCGCATTTTTCTCAAGAGGCTATCAGACAGGGTTCTCGGTGTCCGTTATCAACCTGACCTGGAACTCGTGAGTCGCCAATTGCTACAGATGCCAACCCGAAGCGTACTACAAATATTAGCCGGGGCTGTAGACGTTTGTGGCGACAACCAACCGAGCAACGACGCATTTAGTACGGCGGAGAACGCGCTTCGCCACGTTGCCTGGACTGCGTTAATGAGCGTAGGGCTAGATATCGAAAAGACTCGTAACTCCGCCCCCAATGCAATCATTGGGGTTTTGGGGGAGTGGCTTACACAGTCCAAACTGTGGACGAGCCTCGCTCGCCTGCATCCAGATGCGGTTGATGCTGATAATAGAAATCTTGTGGCGCTTTATCTGACGGCTGTATTGAACGGCGTATTTCGCGCTTCGCCCGGACGTTCTGTGGATTATCTGCTCCGAATTGCTGTAATTAGAGAAAAAATAGATCGAGGCGAAATCATGGCTGCCGCATCGGACGGTATGCCTCGCTTATTTGCACACCTTGCGGCGGGCACGGTAGAGAGCAGCCTTCAATTCGTGAGCCGTTTAGCTGCCTGGGAAGTTACAGAAGGTGGCCGCGAAGGAATCCGTCGTACCATATCTCAAATTCGACTCAGCGGCGCCAGCGTCCCATTAACACGGGTGCGCGAGAGAAATGCTGCGACTAAGGAGCTTTATGGCTTGGAATACGATGGCAAACAAGCTTTGCCTCGAGATCTTTTTCGGGGGCTTAAAGATCGCGTGGAATCGGATCAAGCACAGGTTCTGTCAACATTATCGCCGCCGCTAAGGGGCTACCATGCGTCGCTTTTAAAAGCGGGCTGGGGTTATGATTCGCGCCGTGGAAAAGAAGCCGGATTCCAGGTATATTTTATCAACGGCGTCGAAGATCTTGCCGAGCGGCTCGACCGGAACTCCGGTTTGGTGGCGAGAATTCCAATGCATCGAATTGTTAGTGGGCAAGCCGCAGAGTCAGGCAACTATTCATTTTTACGCCTCCTAAGTACCGTTGGCGAGTTAATCGATGTTATTTCTGCGCCTGCATCGGATCGACTAAATCAAGTAGCTAGGATATTAAAATCTTCTTCCCAGGTCCGCAGCTATCCCACGCCTGTCGCAGCTCACGAAACACGGTCTGAAGACCCCGCCGATTTCGATGATGAGGATGAGGTTGGTGCAGATAAGGATCGAGATCCATTTGCCTCGCATTCTGGATGGCGTGTTGAGGATATTCTCGTGGACTGGGTGAACGAGCACGCCACGCGCCGCGCTTTACGCCCTCTGGCACCTGTGACCCTCTCTCGAATGTGGACGAGATTCACGTATTCCTTTCAAAATATGCGCGACGAACTGGCTCACGGAAAAACAAGATACCTTGGTGTCCTTATGCACCGAACTGTCATCGCCTTTCTTCATTCTGTCGGATACGAGGCACTGCGTGCAGCCAATATAGACACCCGGAGAAGTCTTGCAAATAACCCGGTAACCTCAGGGGCGGTATTTGCGCGACTTTTGGATGAAGTATACAGTTCCGAGGGAAAGGCAGAGTTTCTAGAAACGCCTGAATTTGCGTTCTTTGATCTCATTTTCTCTTGTCCGTTATGGGCCTATTTCCTTGCAAGAGACGAGGCACAGGAAGTCGCAGTGCCAAGGCCGCAAGAACCCAACGACAGCATCTTCCAGCATTATGCTTCACGATTAGATTCTTTTTGGCAGGATGGCGATGCGTCTTTTGCGGAAACTCACCTTAGATCACCAAAGGCCGAAAATAGCGCTGTCTTCGCTGGCCTCTATTTCGCACTTAATACCGTTCAGCTTCAGGGCCAAAGCGACCAAGACGGCCGTGTCGGCACTTCGCTTGCGGCGCTAGGTCGCTCGGGCGTTCGACGTCGCGTAGTGCGGATCAGCGGCAACGACGTAGACCCGCAGAGCTAGCCGAGAAATGAGCGCGCTCATTTTCCGTCGAGCTTTCTCAGACTCGTTCGGACTTAAGGAGTTGTGCAAGGGATCAGTCCCTTCTATGCGCGACGTTCGAAGGCGTCTGTTTGTCGCTGAAAGGCGATCCGATACAAGGAGAGCCGACCATTTCTACAAAAACTATCTAGATGAGCGCTTAGGGCAGGTCGAGGAGCTACACGAACTTCCGTGGGCGATCCTTTCGGCGTTGGCGTTTCGGTTCATTAAGCGAACCGGGAAGACAATCCACGTTCGAAGCGAAGCGTGGGTGGACTGGCAAGAGCTGCTGCCGATGATCTCGCCTCTAGCTGTCTTAGTCGCCTTTCTGGTTGATGAAGGAGATGGGCCAGATTTTCAAGTTGATCCCAGGGCATATTTAACAGCCGAGATTGGCGACTCTGCTCTGCTTTCTACCTGTGAGCCGGAGATTCGGGACCTTATCGAGCGCGAAGGCCTGAACGAAATGCACATGCATCTAAATGGCTCAACCGAACTTGATATTGTATGGCCTGATGCGGTGCGTTCACCTGAAATATATCTACGAGAGCTCAAGGCAGCTCTACAAAAATCAGGAGAGCCAACGCGTGAATTCTACGATCAGCTAGAGTTGGGGCTAACTCCCTATGAAATTTACCGGCGACTGCGTTCGGCTCGGAGAGTAAGGCATATTACAGCATCCATCTTAAGCGACCTTAAAAGGGCGAGGCGGACAGATATTGCAATGGCATCGATTTTGGCAACCATGAATGCTGATCTCGCCGACTATGGGTGCAGCGATACGGTTGGACTACCTCTTAGTTATAGGCCAATTTCAAGAATGCATCCGGGATCGCCATCATCACCTATCATTGACGAGGCCGCATTCCTATATTCCTGGTTTCAGGGGTTGCGTTTGGCGGGCGGGCCGAAAACTCAGTTGGGCTTGGCTCTGTATTTTAATATGCTTGTTCAAACGCAAATTTCTCGCATTTCAGTTCAGCAAATTGACGAAGTGGGTTTTGATCAGTTTCAAAAATACACCTTTGTTGGAGTTCGTGAGCATCTCGAGCGTGCGTATGAAGCGCGCTTCAGGCAACTTAACGGAGCGCCGCCTCATCGCGTGCTGAAGCATCTCGAGGGGCGGCTAGCCCCTAAAAAGGATATAAGAGATCTTATGATGCTGCTAGCGCACATCATTGACGGCTATCTCTTGTTTAGAGGTTGTCCCAAGCGGGCGGCTGCGCGCGGTCTTCGCGGTGTAGCGCCGGGCTGCCTTACAGGAGCTTGTTGTCCGGGTTGTTCGCGTCCAACTGCGGGCAGGCCAGATGCCGAGCTAGCCCTCGTGGTTCATTTCATTAAACGTCCTTCTCGCAGGGGGCGCGATCGTGTCCCTCAGGCGCTTAATATGGCGCTAAGGACCGACTTGAGGCAGCAGGCCCAGGTCGTCAGGCAGGCGGCTGAGCGTAGCGTATTCGTTCGGCAGATTTTGCGAGGAATCGATGCGGCGGCAAACGAGCTTCATGCGCCTCCGGAAGTCTTTGCGCCCACTTTCAGGTATCTTCGACGCCATGGCTTTCAACATTCTTCTTTCCACGTAGGCGAGGACTTTGTTCACCTTGTTTCGGGAGTCCGGGCATGCGACGAGGCGAAATCTTTCCTCTCGTTGGGCAAAGGCGACAGAATGGGCCACGCGACTGCGCTTGGCATTCATCCTAGCCTCTGGCGAGACCGAGCCGGGCCGAAAATCATGATTTTTGCAGGTGAACATCTAGATAACCTTGTATATGCGCATGCTTGTCTATCAGCACGTCCAGAGACTGCTGCAGAAGCTCTAGGTCTTCAGACGCAGATTGCGCATCTTTCTTCCCGGATCTACGAGACGGAATATTCGGCCGCAAGTTTGTATCAGGCGTGGTTGCTTCGCGAGCTTGACATCCTCGAGGTGCTTGAACTCGAGCGGAGGAGTGATATCCGACTCGACGTTGGCGAAATCGCTGCAGCTGCCGACGACAAAGCAGGCAGACTAAATGCTCCCGCAAGGCGCCAGGAACTGAAGCGGATCGGGGATGCTGCGAGGCTGCATCCGCTTGCATATTCTATTTACCGTGAGCGGCATCGCCGCGGCAATCGCTTAGATGAGCGTATGGAAGTTCGAACAAATTGGCTCACTGAGGCCGCGTTGACGACACTTCAAGCAAATGTACTGCGTAATCTCGCCGATGCAAGTATCGCCATTGAGGTGCTTCCTACTAGTAATGTCCGTATCAGTTCTTATGATCGGCTGGACGAGCATCATCTCTTTCGGTGGCTAAATCTGACCGCCGACGGTTTTGCGTCGGTGCCGGCCATTTGTGTTGGAAGTGATGATACGGGTATTTTTGCTACTAACCTTCAAAATGAGTATGCGGCGATATATGATGTGTTGCGTCGGAAGTTTTCCGTGGGGCCGAATGAGGCGACTTCGATTTTAGAGAAACTCAATCGGAATGGATCTGCGTACCGATTTCGCCCGATATCCCTACGAACTTAACAGCGTTCGCCGATTGTTTCTATTTGTTGGCTGGATGCGTTGGCCCGTCCAGCCGGGGCCGGTTGCTGGCGCTTCCCGGATTTTACGATCGGATGTTAAGGATCGCTCCTCTGCTTTCATGATCTGTGATATTTCCCCTGCCAGCGCCGGGCGGGGGCCCGCCGCCTTGAGGCGTCCTGCATCACCTCTTCGACCCCGACGAGACTCCGAAAGCCCGTGGATCACGTGGCAGGTTCTGGGGTAGGTCTTCGGATAGCCTGGGAAAGCCACGCGCCACCGCCACCCCGGCGGCGGAAGCCCGCGCCCCGCCATCGCGCGGCGCCACTGACCAGGCACGCTCACACGTTCTGACATTCGGCGCCGCGGACCCTCCGCCGGCGCCCGCGCGCGCTTGGAGGCGCCCAATGAACATGACCCGCGTCCAGCACCTGGCGGCCGCCCGGCCGCAGGAGCCGATCTATGATGCCGAGGTGGTGCAGTACCGGCTGGAGGAGGCCGGGGCGACGCTGCTGGCCCTCCCCTCCAGGGGCTGCCTTCCAGCCGGCTATCGCAGCAACTGGCCGGAGGTGCTGGTGAATGCGGCGGAGGCCTATGGCTACGGCCCCATCACCATCAAGGCACCGGTGCCCAGCGCGCGGAAGGTGACGCGCATGGACGAGGCGTTCGGCTGGATGAAGCTGGTGCCGGAGGACCGGATCAACCACCGGCGGATCCTGCTGCTGCGGGCGCTGACCAGCCCGATCACGGGGCGGCACCGGCACAGCTGGCGGTCGATCGGGTCGATGTTCGGCTGGGACTACCGGGCGGTGCAGCGTTGGCACGCGGAGGGCATCAGCTGGATCGTGATGGCGCTGTACGCGCAGCAATGCGGCGGGGCGGAGTGGGCGCGGGTGTGGCGGGAGGAGCGGGAGGGGCCGGATAGCTTGGCGCGGCAATACGGTAAGCCTCAATAGCTGCCTCCGTCAGCCTTCCACAGCACCCGCTCAGGGAAAGCCAAAAATGAATGTTGTGTAACTTTACGCTTGATCACATGGTGGCTTCTGCGGTAGCGGAAGCGCCACGATGCCCGCAAAGGGCCGGCACGCCCCACTCGTCGCCGGCCCACCCCGCAGAAGCCCTCGGCCCACCCGGTCCGGGGGCTTCGTCGTTTCCGACAGCGCTGCGCGTAAGCCGGCGGCCCCTTAACATCCCGTCAAACGTCCGTTTGGGTCTGTAAAGGCCCGCCACCCCGCACCCCTGCTGGAACATGGCCCGGAAGCCCTTCAAGAAGGCCGCTGGCGCCGCAGCGGGCTTGCCGGGATTCGTCGCCTACTACCGCGTCAGCACCGACAAGCAGGGCGCCTCGGGCCTCGGCCTGGAGGCGCAGCAAGAGGCGGTGGAGCGCCATGTCCGGGCCGCGGGCGGCCGGATCCTCGACGTGTTCCGCGAGATCGAGTCCGGCAAGAAGAACGACCGGCCGCAGATCGCCGCCGCCATCGTCGCCTGCCGCGCCCGCCGCGCCACGCTGATCATCGCCAAGCTCGACCGCCTGGCCCGCAACGTCGCCTTCGTCAGCAACCTGATGGAGAGCGGCATCGAATTCGTGGCCTGCGACAACCCGCACGCCAACCGGCTGACCATCCACATCCTGGCCGCCGTCGCCGAGCATGAGCGCGAGATGATCTCCGCCCGAACCCGGGCGGCGCTTCAGGCGGCGCGGGCGCGCGGCGTTCGCCTCGGCAGCCCGCGCCTGGTCGCCGGCGACGCCGAGCAGGCACGGCGCGCGAATGCCGTGCGGCGGGATCTCGCCGCCGAGCATGCGGCCCGCGTGCTGCCGATGATTCGCGCCGCGGAGGCGGCGGGCTGCACCAGTCTGCCGCAGATCGCCGCGGCCCTGATGGCGCGCGGGGTGAAAACCTCCGCCGGCGCCGAAGTCTGGCACCCCACCCAGGTGCAACGCATTCTCGACAGGAACACCAGCTGATGGCTCGCACGCCCAAGCCCACCGCCCGCACCAAGGCCACCGCGGCCGCACCGCCGGTGACGCGGCCGCAGATCCTCGACCGGAAGGTCGTCGCCGATGCCGGCACCTATGCGGTGAACAAGGCGGAGATCGATCGCCTGACGGCGGAGAACGAGGCGCTGAAGGTCACGCTGCTGCACGCCATGGGGCCGCATGAAAGCGTCATCGCCGGCAATCGCGTGCTGACGCGCAGCTCCCACGCCAGCACGCCGGCCACCGAGAATGTGGTCATCACCAGGGCGATGATCGGCCAGATCATCCCCGGCAAAAAGGGCCGCAAGGGCTACACCACCCTGACCGTGCAGTAGCACAGGGGCATCACGCCGTTCCGTCGGCTGGCCTCTGCAGACGGCGGGCCAGTCGGATCCATTCGTCGCGCTCAGCTTGCGGCACCAGGGGATCCTCGGCGTAGAGCTCTGCGGTGCGCAGCAGCGGCTCGCGCAACTCCGCTGCCTCGCCTGGCTTTGCGAGAAGCGCGAGAATCATGTCGCGAATCAGGTTGCGGGAAGCATCCCAACGGGATTGCAACGGCATGCCATGTTCCTCCCCAGGAATTGGCCGGGCAACGGGCGCCAAGATGATTCACGTCGATGCCAATTTCAACCCGCTGACGCGCCGACTGGATGACCTGGCGCGCAACCAGGTGCCCTTCGCCACGGCGCGCGCGCTGACCGATATGGCGCAGGCGGCCGCGGTGGCGAACCGCCGCGCGCTGCCAAGCATCTTCGACAGGCCCACGCCCTTCACCCGCAACGGCATCGCGGTCACGCCGGCCCGAAAGAACAACCTGGTCGCGCGGGTCTTCGTGAAGGACCGCCAGGCCGAGTACCTGCAGCTGCAGGAGACCGGCGGCACGCGCCAGCCGGAGCGCTCGAAGCATGGCGGCACCGGCAAGGGTCAGGCGCTGATCATGCCGAAGGCCATCGCGCGCAACGCCTTCGGCAACATCCCGCGCCGCGGTCTCGCCGCGCTGCAACGCCGCAAGGATGTCTTCGTCGGCAAGACGCCATCCGGTGTCGGCGGCTTCTTCCGCCGCCTGGCCAGCGGCGCGCTGCAACCGCTCGCGCTGTTCATCGGCCAGGCCCGCTACAAGCCGCGCTTCGGCTTCCGGGACCGCGCGATCAAGGTGGCCCGCGCCACCATGACGCCGGCCTTCCGCCAGGCGCTCGCCAAGGCCCTCGCCACCGCGCGCCGGTAGGCGGGACCAAGCCCAGCCATCACGAGGTCAGATGATGTTCACGCTCAAGCAGCGCGTGGTCGAGCACGTCCTTCGCACCACGCCCGCGCCCAGGAACGAGGCCGAGATGAAGATCCTCATCAGCCGCGTGCCGCGCAACCGCGCCGAGGCGCGCCGCTCCATCGCGACCAAGGGCAAGCGCGCCCGGGTCTGAGGTTGTGCCGCTCCCACGTCCCCGCCGATGGCGGCCGCGAGCGCGGCCCGACGGGCGGGACAGCACGGGGATGCGGCGCATCGGCGGCAGGAAGGACCTGGCTGGGCAGGAGGGGCGCGCATGCTGGCCCCCACCCCCCCCGGTCTGGGTCCTTCCTGCCCCCACCCCCCCGCACGGGAAGCTTCGCACCCCGATCCATCCCCAGCTATGGGTGAAAAAAGGTGTCCGCACCCCTGTCCGCACCCCCACAGGATGGCATCTCCATCCGGGAGTTCGCGCGGCGCGAAGGGTGCAGTGACAGGCTGGTGCGGCGCGCCGTGGAACAGGGCAAACTCCATGCCCTGTCGAGCGGGAAGCTAAATCCCGAGCTGGTCGGCACGGGCTGGCGGCATGGCAACCGGCACCCCGCGGCGGGTGCGGACACGGGTGCGGACAGCGGTGCGGACACCCTGTCCGCAGTGTCCGCACCCCTGTCCGCACTGTCCGCACCCGCGGAGGCGCTCGAGCCTCAGCCGACGGGCGGTGCCCTCCGCCGCCGGCGGCGCGCCGAGCCCGACGCCGAGGGCGAATCCCTCGACCTCGACGCCTTCGCCCGCCGCGTCCTCGCCGGCGACGCGCCCGAGCTCGCGCAGTCCGAAAAGGTCAAAGCCGCCGCCGCCGCGCTCAAGGGCATGGTCACCGCCCGCAAGGCCGCCGGCGCCGTCATCGACATCGAGCTCGCCGAGCAGGTCCTCTTCAACAGCGCCCGCGCGGCGCGCGATGCCTGGCTGAACTGGCCGGCCCGCGTCGGGCCGCTGCTGGCCGCCGACCTCAACCTCGAGGCGGATCGCGTCTCCGAGGCCCTGACCCGCTATGTTCACGAGCAGCTCGAGGAGCTCGGCGAGCCCGAAGCCGATTTCACCGCACCCGGCGACCCCGACTGACCGCCTCGCACGTGCCTGGCGCCGCGGCCTGACGCCGCCGCCGCGCATCTCCGTGCCCGAATGGGCCGACCGCTACCGCCACCTCGCCAAGGGCGCCGGCTCCCGCTCCGGCCGCTGGCGCACCGCCACCGTCGAGGTGGCGCGCGGGCCGATGCTCGCCGTCACCGAGCCGGGCGTGCACACCATCAGCGCCATGGTCTGCACCCAGCTGATGAAGACCGCGCTTCTGGAGAATGTCTTCGGCTACTTCGCCCATCTCGACCCCTGCCCCATCCTCCTGCTCCAGCCGAAGGAGGCCGCGGCCGAGCAGTTCTCCAAGGAGCGCATCACACCGATGGTGCGCGCCACCCCGGTGCTGCGCGACCTGGTCGGCTCCGCCAAGACGCGCAATGCCGAGGAGACGCTGCTCTTCAAAAGCTTCCCGGGCGGCTTCCTGGCGCTGGCCGGCGCCGGCTCGCCCGACAACCTGGCGCGCCGCCCGATCCGCGTGCTGCTCTGCGACGAGGTCGACAAATACGTCGTCACCCGCGAGGGCGAGCCGATCGACATCGCCGAGGAGCGCCTCGCCAGCTTCGACCTGAACTGGCTGTCCCTGCGCGCCTGCTCGCCGACCGTCGAAGGCAGCAGCCGCATCGAGGCGGCGGAGGCGGCCAGCGATCAGCGGCGCGCCTCCCTGGCCTGCCCGCATTGCGGCCACCGCCAGTTCCTCGACTTCTTCCGGCACGTCCATTGGGACAAGCCGGAGGGGGTGCACCGGCCGGAGACGGCACGGATCTACTGCGAGTGCTGCGGCACCGGCTGGAGCGAGGGCGATCGCCTCCGGGCGCTCACCACGGCCCGCTGGCACCAGACGCGGCCCTTCACCTGCTGCGGCGAGCGCCAGGCGCCGCTGGACGCCTATGAGGCTCGCTGGCGCGCCCTGCCGAAGCAGGGCGGCACAGAGGCCGCGGTCGACGCCACCTGGCAGTGGTGGGCCGGCCGGCGCTACGCCGTCTACCGCGCCACCTGCCAGCACTGCGGCGCCTGGGCGGTGCCGAATAAGCATGCGGGATTCCAGGCCTCGAAGCTCTACTCGCCCTGGCAGCGCGACAAGCCGGCCGATGTCGCCGGGAAGTGGCTGGCGGCACAGGGCGATGAGGAGAAGCTCCAGGTCTGGTGGAACACCCAGGCGGCCAGGCCCTACCGCCAGCACACCGGCAAGGCCCTGGCGCTGGACGCGCTAATCCGCCGCGCGAAGAACTGGCCGGGCGTGGTGCCGGAAGGCGTGGCGGTGCTGACCGCAGGCCTCGACGTGCAGCAGGATTGCGTGGTGCTGGAGCTGGTGGGCTGGGGCCACCACGAGGAATCCTGGTCCATCGCCTATGAGGTCTTCGAGGGCGATCCCGGCAGCGATGCGCTGTGGGACCAGGTCGACGCCTATCTGCTGCAGCGCTTTCACCGCGACGACGGCCGGCCCTTCGCGATCGAGGCCGCCTGCATCGACACCGGTGGACACCATACCCAGAAGGTCTACGCCTTCTGCAAGGCGCGGCTGGGCCGGAAGATCTGGGGCATCAAGGGCGAGAGCGCGCAGAAGGGCGCACGCAACCCGGTCTGGCCGACCAAGCGGCCGACACCGGCGCACAAGGCGAGCTACCGGCCCATCATGCTGGGCGTGAACAGCGCGAAGGACGTGATTCGCAACCGCCTGGCGCTGGAGGAGCCCGGGCCGGGCTTCATGCATGTGCCGGCGACGCGGGACCTCGGCTGGTACCAGCAGCTGACGGCGGAGCGGCTGATCACGGTGAAGTCCGGGGTGAGCCGGTACCGGGTGTGGGAGCCGATCCCTGGGCGGCGGAACGAGGCGCTGGACTGCCGGGTCTATGCCTATGGCGCGCTGTGCGGGCTGCTGCACTTCGGGCTGCAGCTGAACCGGCGGGCGGATATGGCGGCAGTGGGCTACGTGGGGCCAAGGAAGGGCGAAGGCACAGCTCCGCCGCGGCCGGCGAGCACCGTCGATACGCCGCCACGGCAAGGGCGCGCGGCCATACCGACGGCACCTGCAGACGCCTCGTTCAAGACCGTGCGTCGCCGCTGGGTCAGCTGACGCTGCAATGCGGGCGCCGTCGCATGTAGCGGCCCTTCAATGCCCCCGGGCGAGAGCAACGGCGTCCGGACCTGCCGGGAATCGAAGCTGTCGCGCCGTGTCGTGGACCGCATCCCAAATTGCTTCCGCGACCTCAACTTCTCTCGTCGTCATGGCGGGCTTAGCGAAGGCATTGAGGATCGGTCGCGCGAAGTCAGCGTACGCGTCGGGAAGCAGCTGCTCGACGGGGATCATGGCGTTCGCCCCAAAACGCGTGGTCGGCGCGTAGCCAGGCTCGACAAGCTTCACACGAATGCCGAAATAATCGAGCTCATGTGCAAGCGAGCCTGAAAATCCCTCGATCGCCTGCTTCGTGCCCGTATAGAGCGCGGCGAGCGGGAAGGAACCGAGGGTGACGCTCGACGTCACGTTCACGATCGTCCCGGATCGGCGCTCGCGCATCTGTGGGATCACGGCCTGGCACATGGCCATGACGCCGATGGTGTTGGTTTCGATGAGGCTGCGGATCATCGGCATGGGCATCGCTTCGAAGGCTCCGACACCTCCCAGTCCGGCGTTGTTGACCAGCACATCGATTGGTCCGACAGCCTTGAACAGCTCAGCGATACTGTCCTCCCGCGTCACATCCAGCGGCATGACCCGCAGCCGGCTGCTTTCGGCGAACAGGGTTGGGTCCGGCCTTCTCATCGTCGCGATGACATCCCAGCCGCCGGCGAGAAAGAACTCTGCGGTTGCCTTGCCATAGCCCGATGAGGTGCCTGTGATGAGGATCGTGCCAGCCATGTCCGTCTCCTTTGTGGTGCCGACCCGGAGATAGACAGCCACGGGCAGACGATCGATAATGGAAGCTCCATAACTATTTATGGATCGTCCAATCCATGGATCCCCTCGCCGACATCATCACCCTGCTGCGGCCGAGCGCTGCCATATCCAAGCCCATCAGCGGCCGTGGGCGATGGGGCGCGCGTTACCAAGCGCATGCGGCGCCCGGCTTCTGTATCGTCCTTCTCGGAGAAGCATGGGTCGCGTTCGATGGCAGCGCTCCGCTGCGGCTCAACCAGGGCGACTTTCTGTTGTTGCCGACAACACCCGCTTTCTCGCTCTACAGCGAGCCTGGCTCTCCCTGCATCGTCGCCGAGCCGCAGCATGAAGCGGTGCGCCATGGTGAGCAGGAGGGCGAGCCGGAATTCATCGCGCTGGGCGGCAGCTTCACCTTCGAACAGATCAATGCGCCCATCTTGCTGGCACTGCTACCGGACCTCATTCGTATCCCGGCGTTGGAAGGCCACGCGACACGGTTCGGCCGCCTGATCGCGCTGCTGTCGGAGGAATGCGCCGCGGACTTTCCGGGGAAGGATCTGATCCTTCAGCGCATGCTGGAAGTACTCCTGGTGGAAGCCCTTCGCTGGGGCATTGTCGACCGGGGGCGGGCACCGACCGGCTTGCTGCGCGGGATGCAGGACCCGGCAATTGGTCGGGCAATGCGCGCGGTGCATTCGGACGTACGGGCCAAATGGCCTGTCGACAAGCTCGCCAGGATAGCCGGCATGTCGCGGTCGGCCTTTGCCGCGCGCTTCAGCGAAACCGTGGGCTGCGCGCCGTTCGAATATCTGGCGCGCTGGCGCATGGCCATCGCGAAGGACGCCCTGGCGCGTGGCTCAAAGCCCCTCGACCGGATCGCCGACGAGATTGGCTATGAGTCGGCGAGTGCCTTCAGCACCGCCTTTCGCAAACGGATCGGCCGCTCACCCGGCAGCTTCGCCCGAGATCACGGCGGCCAGGACCAAAGGTAGCCACATCAGTCGCTCCGGTTGGCGATGCCGACGCCAGAACCTACACCGAGGAACCCGTGCCCGCGACCATCACCAAAGGCGTCTTCGCGGGCATGACGCGTGAAGCCCTCACGGCCACCCGCGCCAAGCTCCAGCAGGCCCTGATCGACCTCGCCATGGGCGAAAAGACCGTCTCGGTCGGCTACGCCGCCGGCGGCCTCTCCTCCCGCACCGCCACCTTCACCGCCGCCGATGAGGCCCGCATCCGCGGCCTGATCCGCCAGATCAACACCGCCCTCGGCGAACCCCGCCGGGCGCTCGACGTGGTGTTCCGATGAAACGCGCCCGCTCCGCCGGCCAGGTCCTGCGCGCTCGCCGCCTGCGCGCCCAGGCCAGCGGCGTGCCGGGTGGCATCGGTGGCGCCTTCGCCTATGACGCGGCGAACCTGTTCAGCCAGGAAAGTGCCACTTGGCAGCCCTGGCTGCGCTCGCCCGATGGCGAGATCAACCACGACCGCGACCGCATGGTCGCCCGCTCCCGCGACCTCATCCGCAATGACGGCTGGGCGACCGGCGGCGTCACCCGCATCCTCGACAGCGCCATCGGCAGCCAGTTCCGCCTGGTCGCCAAGCCCGATTACCGCGCGCTGGAACGCTTCTCCCCCGGCTTCGATGCCAGCTGGGCCGATGACTTCGGCCGCGTGGTCGAGGCCGAATGGCGCATGTTCGCCGACGACCTCGGCCGACATTGCGATGCGGAGCGGCATCAGACCCTGACCCAGATGTTCTGGGTGGCGCTGCGCCACAAGGTGATCGACGGCGACAGCCTGGCCTGCCTGCTCTGGACGCCGGAGCGGGTCGGCGCCGGCGGCGCGCGCTACAGCACCTCCGTCCAGCTGATCGACCCGGACCGCCTCTCCAACCCCTATGGTCAGATGGACACGCTGACCCTGCGCGGGGGCGTGCAGCTGGATGGCGCCTCCGCCGCCGCGGTCGGCTACCACATCCGCCAGGCGCATCAGGGCGACGTCTACGCCGCGGTGCCCTCCATGCACTGGGACTACTTTCCGCGCGAAACACCCTGGGGTCGCCCCATCGTGGTGCACGATTTCGACCGGGAGCGTGCCGGCCAGCACCGCGGCACCGGCATCCTGACGCCGATCCTGGCACGGATGCGCATGCTGTCCCGCTACGACCAGGCGGAGCTGCAGCAGGCGCTGCTGCAAACGGTCTTCGCCACCGTCATCGAATCCCCGCTCGATCGCGAGGACCTGGCGCTGGCCACCGCCGGCGACGAGATGATCGGCGCCTATCAGCAGCTGCGCGGCGAGCACCACGCCGCCAACCCGCTGATGATCGGCGGCGTGAAGGTGCCGCACCTGGCCCCGGGCGAGACCCTGAAAAGCCAGAGCGCCACCCGCCCGAACAGCGGCTTCGAGGCCTTCCAATCCGCCGTGCTGCGCGCCCTGGCGGCCGCGACGGGCCTCTCGGCCGAGCAGCTGACCTGGGACTACAGCAAGACGAATTACAGCAGCGCCCGCGCGGCGATGCTGGAAGCGTGGAAGACGGCGATCCGGCGGCGGGACTGGTTCGCTATGGGCTTCGCCAACCCGATCTACGGCGCCTTCCTGGAGGAGGTGCTGGAGCGCGGCCTGGCTCCCCTTCCCCGCAACGCGCCGCCCTTCGCCGAGATGCGCACGGCCTATGCCCGCTGCCGCTGGATCGGCCCGGCCCGTGGCTGGGTGGACCCGGTTGCGGAGCGCCAGGGCGCGGTGCTGGGGATGGAGGCCGGGCTGGGCACGCTGGAGGATGAGGCGGCCGAGCAGGGCCGGGACTTTGAGGAGAACCTGGATCAGCGGGCGCTGGAGATCCGCATGATGCAGGAGCGCGGCATCCCGCTGCCGACCTGGGCAGCGGGGTCGCCGAACCGACCGGCGGAGAGGCCGGAGAAGGCGAAGTAGACGGTTGAGCCTGGCCGGCCGTTACGTCGACCCGTCAGGCCTTCTTCTGATCCTGGGACCCGGGGCCTGTCTTCCCCGAGTTGGCCTCGCTGGGCGTGACCTTGCCCTCGCCCGGCTGATGCGGACTGCCGATGCGGCCGACATGCGCGGCCTTCTCCGGCTCCTTGGCGATGTTGTCGGTATTGGCTGCCGGATCGCCACCTGAATTCGTCATCTTGGGCACCTCCTCCGTGTTGCGGGCGGCGCGACGATGTTTGCGCCGCCACAGGGAGGAGAACGGACGCGCCCACCGTCTGGTTCGTCACCGAACCGTGCCGGAGCGCTGCTATTCCCGTGAGTAGCCACCGCGGCTGTTCCGCAGGCCATCGGCCCGAACCCCTGCGCGGAGCCGCTGCTCGACGGCATGCGCCGCTGCCCCTCGCGCCTTTGGAGAGCCCGTGACCCGCTTCCCCCACCTGGCGCAGCGCCTGTTCAACACGCCCATCGCCATCCATCCGGCCAAGGCCGAGGTGGTGATGGCGGCGCTGGCGGACCGGCTCGGCATCGCCCGCCTGTTCAGCGCCGGACAGCTGGTCGCGCTGCGCCCGCAGGCCTTCGACGAGGACGAGGCCGCCGCGCAGCGTGGCCCGCGCGAGGACGACACCAACGGCTACCGCATCGTCGGCGGCATCGCGCTGATCGAGGTCAGCGGCACCCTCGTCCAAAAGCTCGGCACGCTGCGCCCCTATTCCGGCATGACCGGCTATGACGGCATCCGCCTCAACCTGCTGGCCGCGCTGCGCGATCCGGATGTGCAGGCCATCGCCTTCCTGATCGACAGCCCGGGCGGCGAGGTCGCTGGCTGTTTCGACCTGGCGGACACCATCCACAGCCTGCGCGGCCAAAAGCCGCTCTGGGCCATCCTCGACGAGAACGCCTTCTCGGCCGCCTATGCCATCGCCTGCGCCTGCGACCGCATCACCGTGCCCCGCACCGGTGGCACCGGCTCCATCGGCGTCATCGGCATGCATGTGGATTTCTCCGAGGCGCTATCCCAGTCGGGCATCACCGTGACGATGATCCGCTACGGCGCCCACAAGGCCGAGGGCAACCCTTACGAGAAGCTCGAGGCTGCGGCGCGTGCCCGCATGCAGTCGGATATCGACACGATGGGCGAGCTCTTCGTGGAGACCGTCGCCCGCAACCGTCGCCTGAAGGCCTCCGCCATTCACGGCACCAAGGCCGAGACCTTCCTCGGCGCCGCCGGCGTCACGGCCGGCCTGGCGGATGCTGTGCAATCGCCTGACCAGGCTTTCGGCGCGCTGTTCCGCAGCCTGTAGCGCCGCCCCACCACTCCACCCCGACGAGGTTCTGATGTCCCGTTCCCGCAAGCCCGCGGGCGCGCCGCCCGCGCGCGCCGCCAAGCCCCGCAAGCGCCAGGCCGCCGAGGCGCTGCCCTTCGCCCATCTGATCGGCGCCGACGCCGTCACCGCCTCCGGCAAGCGTTCGGAGGAGGATGAGCGCGACGACGACAAGGACGAGGATCGCCGCGACGCCTCCGCCGCGGAGGATGACGACGACGACAAGGACCGTGCCCAGGACGACGACGGCGACGACGACAAGGATCGCGCCGAGGAGGACGACGACGACGAGAAGGCGGAGGAGGATGACGAGGAGGAGGAGGACAAGCCGAAGGGTTCCGCCGCCGCCCGCCAGGCCGCCCGCTCCGCCACCAAGGCCGAGCGCGCCCGCTGCCGCGCCATCTTCACCTCGAAGCACGCCGCCGGCCGCGTCGCCGCCGCCTGCAGCCTCGCCTTCGACACCGGCATGTCCGCCAAGGCCGCCATCGGCGTCCTGAAGTCCCTGCCGCGCGAGGGCAGTGCCGCCGGCGCCGGCCAGCCGAGCCTGTCCGACCGCATGGCCGCCCTCGGCGGCCCGCGCCCCACCGGCACCGCGCCCGCCCCCTCCGGCCGCCAGGCCATCATCAGCTCCTGGGACGCGGCCGCACAGCGCGCCGGCATCGCCCGGAAGTAGTCGAGGACCCCCCGATGCCCAGCCCCGTCCTGAATGAAGGCTTCCATGCTGGCGCCTTCCTGATCTCCGAGGCCAATGGCCACCTGTCGCGGGAGGTCGTGACCATCAACAACGCCGGCGGCACCGAGCTGGTGCTGCAAGGCGGCCTGGTGCTCGCACGGCTGACCGCCGACAGCTCCTACGTCCCCTACGACAACGTCGGCTCGGACGGCAGCGAGACGGCCCGCGCCATCCTGTTCAACCCGGTGCTGATCCCGGCCGGCGCCTCGCGCAAATGCACCATCATCGCCCGCCTGGCGGAGGTGAATGCCTCCGAGCTGGTCTGGGCCGAGACGGTCGACAGCACTGGCATCACCGCCGGCCTCGCCGACCTGGCCGCCAGCTTCATCATCGGCCGCTGAGCCACGCGCTCGCCTTGCGGCGGGCGATTTCCAACCCCTCCGGACCGCTCCCCGTGGCGCGCTGCGCCGGCGGCCGTCCCACGCCGGGAATCCCTCACCATGACCATCATGAATCTGTTCCGGACCGACGCCTTCTCGGCGCTGGAACTGACCAGCTATGTCGACCGCCACCCCTATGCGCCGACCGGCCTCGGCAGTCTCGGCGTCTTCGAGGACAAGCCGATCCGCACCACGGCGCTCGCCGTCGAGGAACGCAACGGCCAGCTCATCATCATCCCCACCTCCGACCGCGGCGCGCCGCTCAAGCAGCGCACGACCGAAAAGCGCAAGATGCGCTACTTCGAGGTGCCCCGCCTGGCGCATGCCGACACCATCCGCTCCGCCGAATTGCAGAACATCCGCGAATTCGGCCAGGAGACGGTGCTGATGCAGCTTCAGACCGAGGCCGCCCGCCGCCTCTCCGGCCCCACCGGCCTGACCATGAACATGGAGGTGACCTGGGAGCTGCATCGCCTCGGCGCGGTGCAGGGCATCCTGCTGGATGCCGATGGCTCCACCCTGTTCAACTGGTTCGCCGAATTCGGCGTGACCCAGCCGGCGGAGGTCGCCTTCGACCTGACCGGCAGCAGCACCGGCGGCACACTGCGCAAGAAATGCGCGAAGGTCGTGCGGCAGATGATGCGCGCCGCCCAGGGCGCCTGGACGCCGAGCACCCGGGTGCAGGCCATCGTCGGCGATGAATTCTGGGATGACCTGGTGGCGCATCCGGACGTGGTGCAGACCTACGTCAACTGGAACGCCGCGGTGGATCTGCGCGGCGGCACCGCCTTCCAGTCCATGCCTTTCGGCGGCATCGACTGGATGAACTACCGCGGTACCGACGACAACACGACCATCGCCGTGGCGTCCGACAAGGCGAAGTTCTTCCCCGTCGGCGCGCCAGGCGTCTTCGAGCGTGCCCTCGCACCGGGCGAAAGCTTCGACTGGGTGAACACCCCCGGCAAGCCGATCTACATCCAGCCCATCATCGACCGCGACCGCAACGCGGAGTTCACGATGGAGGCCTATTCCTACCCGCTGCATATCTGCACCCGGCCGGGGATGCTTCAGCGCGCGCGCAAGGGCGCCTGAGGCCGCCGTGGCGATCGACTTCGCCCGGCTGGATGCGGCGGTGATGCGCGCCTTTCAGGAGGCGGAGCCCATCCTCTACGGCCCGCGCTTCGAGCCCGACTTCGAGGTGCCCGGGATCTTCGACACCGGCATGGTCGAGGTGCCCGGGCCGGGCGATGGGCCACCCGTTCTGGTGGCCCGCTCCACCCTGTCGATCCGCGCGGCGGAGCTGCCGCCGGGCTACGCCCCCAAGCCGCTCGACCGGGTGCTGATCCGCGACGTCACCTATGACGTCACCGGCGCGGCGCTGCCGGATTCCGAGGGCTGGATCCTGCTGCATCTGGGCCGCGTCGAATGACCCTCGAGCATCGCTGCGCCGTCCGCACCACGGTCGCCACCCTGCTGGCGGAGCGCGTCCCGGCGCTGCGCAATCGGGTCTTCCGTGCCCGCACCTGGCCGCTGTCGGAGGACCACCTTCCCGCCGCCCTGGTCTATGGCTGGCAGGAGGAAAAGAAGCGCACGGGCGGCACCTCGCACCGGTCCTTCTACACCGTCTCCTTCATCCTGGCCGTCGAGCTGCGGCTGGATGCCCGGTCCCGCGCCTGCATGGAGCTGGAGGCCGAGCTCGAGGAGCTGGCCGGCGCCATCACCCAGGTGGTGATGACCGCGGCCGAGCTGCTGCTGCCGCCCGACCGCAGGATCGAACGCATCGACGGCGTCAAGACGACGCTCGGCATCGACACAAAGAGCAGCGAGGTCGCCCTCGGCTCGGCCCTGATCGCCTTCGACATGGCCTGGACCGAGGTCTTCGAGACGCCGCACCCGCCCACCGACTGCGAGGAGACCAGCCTCGCCTTCCGCCCCATCGCGCGCCGCCAGGCGTAGGAGCCCCCCGATGTATGTGATTCCCGCCGAGGGCCTGTCGGTCCCCGACCCGATCCTGCGCGACCACCTGCCGGCCGAGGGCCGCGAAGTGCCGCGCGACGCCTACTGGATGCGCCGCCTGCGCGACGGCGACGTCATCGAGACCACGGTTCCGGCGACCGGCGTATCTGTCGGCGAAGCCAGCGGGGCGTAAATCCCTGACAGCCTCCCCATGATGTGCTACGGTGCACGCGCCACGTAACACATTGGGTTGCGCCGATGACCGAAGCCACCTTCACCTTTCGCGTCGACGAGGCACTCAAGGCCGACTTCTCCAAGGCCGCCAAAGCCAAAGACCGTACAGGCGCGCAGTTGCTGCGCGACTATATGCGCGACTTCGTGCGGCAGCAGCAGGAGGCAGCGCAGCACGACGCCTGGTTCCGCCGCGAGGTTCAGGCGGGCATCGCGGCCGCCAATACCGGGGATCTGATCTCGGCAGAGGACGCCGAGGCGGAGGCCGCCGCATGGCGTGCTGAAACCCGGCGCAGGATGGCCGGCTCCGTCGGGTGAAGCTGGTTTGGACGCGTCCGGCCGCACAGGACCGGCGCGACATCCGTGCGCACATCGCGCAGGAGAATCCTGCCGCCGCCCTCGCGCTCGACGAACTGTTCTCGGAGAAGGCCGCGCGCCTGGTTGATCGTCCTCAGATGGGCCGGCCCGGCCGCGTCACGGGCACTCGCGAACTGGTCGCGCACCAGAACTACATCCTGATCTACGACCTGGCGGGCGATACCGTTCGGGTGCTGCGCGTGCTTCACGCCGCCCGCCAATGGCCGCCGGCCAGGCAGGGCTGACACGGTCCGCTGAGACAACAGGTGCGAAGCTCCATAGCCTGCGCAGCTGTCCGCCCGGATAGGCCCTGACGTCGCCTCGTCCCCTGCCCCACTCGCAAGAACCCGCCGCAGCGCTGCTGCCGGCGGGTTTTCTGCGTCCCCCTTTGCAACGCCCTGGAGGTGACCCCGTGCTGGGCTTCCGCGAGATCCCCGCGAGCAACCGCTCGACCCTGTTCTTCGCCGAGCTGGACAATTCGCGCGCCAATTCCGGCACCGCCGGCGCGCTGCGCAGCCTGATCCTCGGCCAGCAGCTTTCCACCGGCGACCTGCCGCCCGGCGTCCCGGCGCTGCTCGAAAGCCTGGACTGGCTGCGCGGCCGCGCCGGCCGGGGCTCCATGCTGGCGCTGATGGCCGAGGCCTATCGCCGCCGCGACCGGAGCGGCGAGGCGCATGTCCTGCCGCTGGCTGACGCCAGCGCCGGCGTGGCCGCGACCGGCACCTTCACGGTCGGCACCGCGCCGACCGCCAATGGCACGGACTACGCCTATATCGGTGACCGCCGCGTCGCCGTGGGCCTGTCCAGCACCATGACCGCCACCACGGCCGCGGCGGCCTATGTCGCCGCCATCAATGCCGATGCCAGCCTGCCGGTGACCGCCGCCAATGCCGCCGGCGTGGTCACCTGCACGGCCCGCAACAAGGGCCTGGCCGGCAACGACATCGCCCTCGGCCGCAACCTGCTGGGCTCCGCCGGTGGCGAGGCGCCGCCGGCCGGCCTGGTGGTGACCATCGCCGGCATGTCCGGCGGCACCACCAACCCCGACCTGGCCGCCGCGCTGGCCAATATCGGCGACGACGACTTCGAGGTCTACGCCATACCCTATACGGACACGGCGAGTCTGAACGCGCTGCGCGACCACCTGGCGGCCCGCTGGTCCTGGGACCAGATGCTCTACGGCGGCGCCTTCACCGGCTTTCGCGGCACGCTGAGCGCCAGCACCACCTTCGGGCAGGGCCGCAACGACCCGCACATGGTCTGCCTGCCCGCCGATGGCTCGCCGAGCCCGCCCTGGATCTGGGCCGCCAACCTGGCCGGCGCCTGCGCCACCAGCCTCCGCGCCGATCCCGGCCTGCCGCTGCATGGCCTGGTGCTGGATGTCATGGCCCCGCCCCGCGACAAGCGCTGGGGCATCGGCGACCGCAACATCCTGCTGAACAACGGCCTCGGCGCCTTCACGGTCGCCGCCGATGGGCGGGTCATCACCGACACGCTGGTCACCACCTACCGGCTGAACCCGCAGGGCGCGCCCGATGACAGCTACCTCTACCCGGAGACGCTGTATCTGCTGGCCGCCGCCATCCGCCGCCTGCGCAACTACGTCACCAGCACCTTTGGGCGCTTCAAGCTGGCGTCGGAGGGCACGCGCTTCCGGCCTGGCGCGCGCATCGTCACCACAGGCGTGATCCGCGACGGCATTTTGGGCGAGTACCGGCGCATGGAGGCCGAGGGCCTGGTGCAGGGCTACGCGGACTTCGCGGCCGAGCTGATCGTCGAGCGCAATGCCTCCAACCGCTGCCGCGTCGATGGCCTGCTGCCGATCATCCCGATCGACCAGTTCCGCCAATTCGCCGGCCTGGTGCAGTTCCGCAAATCCGAAGGGGTGAACTGAGATGGCGCTGCAACCCGGGGCCCTGGCGGGCACCTCCTACCTCTATATCGACGGCGTCGAATACGACGTGGTCGACAGCGTCGGCTGGCAATCCGCCCGCTCCGTCAAGGAGACGATGGTCGGACAGAACGGCGTGCATGGCTTCAGCGTCAAGCCGGTCGCGCCCTACATCAAGGCCAAGATCCGCGACAATGCCGGCACCCGGGTGGCGGATTTCGAGGCGATGGAGAGCGTCTCCGTCTCGCTCGAGCTGGTCAGCGGCAAGCGTATCACCGGCAACGGCATGTGGTGCGTCAACGCCCAGGAAGTGAACGCCGACGACGCCACCTTCGAGGTCCGCTTCGAGGGGCCGGATGTGCAGGAGAGCTGAGATGGACGCGCAGAACGACGACCTCGGCGAGGACGTGATCGAGGAGATCCCGCCGCGGGTGATCCGCTTTCCGGCCGTCGAATACAACGGCGCCACGGTGACCGAGATCACCCTGCAACCGCTGACCATCGAGATGATCATGGCGGCGCAAAAGCAGGGCAATGAGATCGCCCAGGCCTCGCATCTGATCCAGAAAAGCGCTGGCATCGCGCCCCAGCTGGTCGCGAAGCTCTCGCCCAAGGTGCTGGAGGTGGCCAGCCGGTACTTCGCGCGTTTTTTGCCGAGCGACCCGCCGGCGGCTGGGGTCGCGCCGTCGCCCGGGTGACGCTCGCCTGCGGCTTCGGGCCGGGGGACGTCCCCGCGATGACCCCGATGGAAATGTTCTGGTGGGACCGCCAGGCCGCCGCCTTCGGCCGCAGGAACTGACATGTCCGGGACAACCTCCGCCGGCGCGCTGAACGTCACCATCGGCGCCGTCGACCGCCTGTCGGCGCCGCTCGCCAAGATGAACAGCGGCGCGCTGCGGCTGGCCGCCGGCATCAGCCGCCTCGGCAATGCCAGCCGATCGACGCTGGGCATGGACCGCCTGTCGCGCATGGCCGGCGCTGCGGCGCGCAACATCGCCATGATCGTGCCGCCGCTGTCCGTGCTGACGGCGACCGGGTCGATCGCCGGCGTGCTGCGCCTGGCTGGCAGCTGGGCCAGCGTCGGCGCGCAGCTCGGCCGCACCGCCTATCGGGTGCAGAGCACCGCCTCAGCGCTGTTCGCCATGCGCGGCGCCGTCCAACTGGCGGGATCCTCGGCCGAGGAGCTGATGCAGGGGCTGGAGGGCATGGGTGATGCCCTGTCCGACGCCGTCGGCGGGCGCGACGACACCGCCGTCCAGTATTTCCGGCTGCTCGGCATCAACCTGCGCGATGCCAGCGGCCAGGCCCGCACGGCCAGCGAGGTGCTGCCGGAGGTGGCCGATGGCATCGCCCGCATCGCCGATCCCCGGCTTCAGGCCCGCGTCATGGGTGCCCTGCGCCTGCCGGCCGGGCTGCTGCCCTATCTGCGCCAGGGCGCCGCCGGCATGCGCGAATATGAGCGCGAGGCACGCCGCGCGGGCGCCATCTCCGAGGAGGGCGCCGAGGCCGCGCGTCAGTTCGAACTGGCGCAGATCCGGCTGAACCTGGCGGGTCAGGGGCTTGTGAACACGCTGGCCGCCCGCCTGGCACCGGTGCTGATCCCGCTGCTGGACCGGCTGTCGAACTGGCTGATCTCCCAGGGGCCGCGCCTCAGCGCGATCGTCGAGGACCTGGCCAGGCGCTTCACGGCCTGGGTGGATGGCGGCGGGCTGACGCGGCTGGGCGAGCGCCTGGATGCGGTGGGCACCGGCATCTCCACCGTCATCGGCTGGATGGGCGGCATGGAGAATGCCGCGACGCTGCTGGGCGTGGCCCTGCTGGCGCATGTGCTGAGTCCGCTGACCCGCATCGTCACCACGCTGACCAGCATCACCGCCTTCCGCCTGGCGCCGTGGATGCTGCGGCTGCTGGGTGTGGGCGGCACCGGCGCCGTGGCCGCCGCCGCCTATATCCTGCGGCCATCGCCGACGAATGCCGGAGCGGCGGAGGAGCTGGAGCGCCTGCGCCGCGATCCGGAGGCGCTGCGGCGGGAGCTGGCGCCGGCGGCGCCCCGCCCGGCCGGAATCCCCTCACTCCAGGCGCGCCTCGGGACCTTCTTCCGGCAGCGCTGGGCGCCGTCCCTACCGGCGCCGGTCGCACGCCCGGGGAATCCCAGCGAGCCCCGCGGCATCCGCAACAACAATCCGCTGAACCTGATGTTTCATCCGGCGCAGCAGGGGGCCAATCCCGGCTTGGCCTCGGATGGCCGCTTTGGCGTCTATCCCACCATGGAGGCGGGTATCGCCCAATCGGTGCGGCAGATGCAGCTCAACGCCCGGCGTGGCGACGATACGCTGGCACGCATGGTGACCCGCTGGGCGCCACCGGGCGAGAACAACACGGCCGCCTATATCGCCGCCGTATCCCGGGCCACGGGTATCGCGCCGAACGAGACAATCGACGTGCAGGACGCCGGGCTGCTGCGGCGCCTGGTCGCCGCCATGGCGGTGCAGGAGAACGGGCGATCGCTGGATTCGGGGGTGGTGGAACGCGGCGTGGCGCAGGCGCTGGCGCCGCCCGGCGCGCCAGCCCCTGCGGCAGCGCCAGAGCCCGGCGCCGCTGCGGCCACGCCGGCCCCGCAGACGGGCCGCCAGGGGGTGGATGTCCGCGTCACGCTCGCCGGCCCGGGCAGCGAGGGGGCGACCATCCGCACCCGCACGGATGACGGCGTGCGGATCGAACGGCCGGGGATGGGGGCAGGACCATGAGCGGCACCCTTCCCTATCGCCCGGCCGCCTGGCGCGGTGTGCCCTTCGAGGTCTGGAACATGGAGGGCAGCTTCGGGCGGGCCACCACGATCCACGAATATCCCTTCCGGGATTCCGTCTGGGTCGAGGACACCGGCCGCGCCACCCGCCGCCTCGGCCTGATCGGCTTTCGGGTGGGCGATGATGTCGCCGCGCTGGAGCTCGAGATGATCGAGGCGGCGGAGGCCGAGGAGCCGGGCGAGCTGCTGCACCCGACGCTTGGCCTGCTCAAGGTCAGCCTGGTCGAGTTCCACACCCGCATCCGCCACGACCTCGGCCGCGTGGTCGAGCTGCACTTCCTCTTTGTCGAGGATGGCAGCCGGCGCTTTCCCGACGTCATCGAGGACTTCGGCGGGCGCATCGCGGCGCTGGCGGATGCGCTGGATGAACAGGCCGCCGGCAGCTTTGTGCAGCGCGCCGGCGCGGCGCTGACCGAAGGGGTGGCCGTGGTGCGCAGCGTGCAGCAGACGCTGGGCCAGTACACCGCCCAGGCCAATCAGCTGATGGGGGATGCGAGGGTTGTGATGAACGCGGTGGGCATGGTGGCGCCGGGGCTGAACCGCAGCTTTGGCCGCTTTGCCGCCGGCTACCGCCAGGCGCTGGCGCCGGTGACGGCGGCCAATGCCACCACGGCGCGGGCGCTGAACGGCGTGGCCGCGGCGCGGCGCGGGGCGGCCCGGGCGGCAGATCTGGTCTCCAGCCTGGCGGCACGCCTGTGAGCACGCTGGCGGAACTCGCCGCCGCCAGCCAGGACCTGGCGGAGGCGATCCGCGGCCTGTCGCCGGACCCGGGCGATGCCATGCGGCTGCTGGCGCCTCTGGCGGCGCTACAGCCGTCCGAGGCGACGGCGGGGGATGTGGTGGGGGTCGCGCAGGCGGCCGGCCAGGCGGCGGCTGCGGCGCTCTGCCGGCGGGCTGCGCTGGCATCCCTGGCCCGCGCCACCGCCGAGGCCAGCCCGCCTTCCTATGAGGCCGCCGTGGCGCTGCGTGACCAGGTCTGCGGGCTGCTGGCGGCGGAGGAGGTGGTGGCGGCCGATGCGGGAGAGGATGCAACGGCGCTGGCCCTGCGCGACCTGCGTGCTGCCGTGGCAGAGGATCTGACCCGCCGTGCCGCCGATCTGGCGCGGCTGCGGACGGTGACCGTGTCGGAGCCGCTGCCGGCCTTGGTGCATGCCTACCGGCTGTATGAAGACATCGGCCGAGCGGATGAGGTCAGCCTGCAGGCGGATGCCGCGGATCCGAACTTCATCGGCGGGACCTTCCGGGTGCTGGTGGCTTAACTTTCAGCTTCCGAATTCGGCTACGGGCCGCTCCGCAGAGGCACGCGCCTTGGTGCTGAGACCGGACGACGAAGCCGAGTTGAGCGGAGCGTGGTGCCCAGCTTCCAGTCGCCGAGGGAGGCGAACCGCCGGGTTCGGCCCTTCTCGAACATTCAGACTAAGTTCAGGACCCATAAAGGGGTTGCGCGGAAGGCCTGATCTGTGAGTCAACCTGCCTGTGGAGGCGGGGCATACGATGGGCGATCTCTTCTGGC
>NZ_JAERQM010000013.1 GCF_019029495.1 Falsiroseomonas oleicola | reverse complement strand
CCCCAGCGCCGGAGGGGATCGAACGCGACCGCGTCTCCCTTACAGCGCCGGCCGCCCCCGTCCGCGCCATCCAGCAGCCTTCATGAATTATGCGGGCAAGTATCTCTGACGCCCAACTGTCATTCTTGGTTTAGCGATGCGGCACGGCTGATCCGCGTGACATCTCTATGGTGACGTCTCAGAGTCGGTCCGCGAACATTTTCAAGGTTGGCAGAGCCTTTGCATCATGAGGCGAATGGATGCGAGGCGGAGGAATGCGAGCGCGGTGCGGCTGAGGTTCCCCCAGTCCTTGGCGAGGCGGCGCCATCGATTGAGCCATGCGATGGTGCGTTCGACGACCCATCGCCGGGGCAGCACCTCGAATCCCTGCGCTGTGTCGGAGCACCTGACGATCTGGATCTGCACCTGGCGCAACACGCGCTTCAGTGCGGCTTGGAACTTCGGCCCCTGGTAGCCGGCATCGGCGGAGAGCTTGCGCAGGAAAGGGAACATCCTGAACAAGGTCGCCATCACCAACACGCCGCCGTCACGGTCTTGCAGACCAGCGCTGTGCACCACCGCGTGCAGCATCAGACCGAGCATGTCGACAAGGACGTGGCGCTTCTTGCCCCATGCAGCATTCTGCGCGGCGGCAGGTCCTTCGGGATCGCACGCGACCGGCAGCCGGTGCCGAGCACGTAGAGCAGACCGTTGACCACCTCGCGCAGGTTCACCGTCCGCGCGTTGCCGCCGCGCTTCGCCGGCGGGATCATCCCAGCGATCAGCGCCCAATCCGCATCGGTCATGTCACTCGGGTAGCGCAACCCGCGCCGGTCATACCGGGACCGGTTCTCCGTCGTCCACATCCGCAACGCCTCCGCAAATCGCTCCAGCCGAGCGAATCACAGGTGACTCAAAGGAATCAAGATGTCTGCGGACAGACACTCATCGTGACCCCGTTGCTGAAGGCGACTTGGCGGTGGGAGTCGTCAAGTCAAGCGAGAGGCTCAGTGTGCCCTCCCTCGTCGTCAATTCTGACCCACCAGCAGCCGCAGTTTCTCCAACGCGACCCGCTCGCTCTCCTTGTAGTCGACCGTCCCGGCGAAGCGCCCCTCGGCATCCAGCAGGAAGATGCTCGCCGAGTGGTCCATCGTGTAGCCACCGCCCTCCAGCGGAACGCGCTGGTAATAGACGCGAAAGCTTCGCGCAGCCTCCGCAATCTGCGGCTCGGTGCCAGACAGGCCCGTGATCCGCCGATCGAAGGCTTCGAGGTAGTTGGCCATCGCCTGCGGTGTGTCGCGCTCGCTGTCCACACTCACGAACAGCCACTGGATCCGATCCGCATCCGCACCCATGGCCTCGATGAAGCTCGTCATCTCATTGAGGGTGGTCGGGCAGACATCGGGACACGACGTGAAGCCGAAGAAGATCGCCACAGGCCGTCCGCGGAAATCCTGCTCGGTCACGGGCCGGCCGCGGTGGTCAGTCAGTCGGAATGGCCCGCCGATCGCAAGGCTCGACGGGCCGGTTGCGACACGTTCGGGAGCCAAGGGCCCATCGGTCACCAGCCAGCCGCCGGTGGTCGCCAGGAGAGCGAAACCCACGACAGCGACGGCACCCCAGGCGAGCCAACGCATCAGGCGCAAGAGCTTCATCGCACGGCCTCAATGCCCGTCGTGGCCGGAGCCGCGCGCGCCGGCTGCTTCGACCGCAAGTTCGACTTCGACGCGCCCGGCCCGCTCGAACACCAGCGTGAGTGGGATGCGCGCACCCTGGGTGAAGCCGCCCTGCGGGCCGACCAGCATCAGGTGCTGGCTGCCAGGTGCGAGGCGGACCTCTTGCCCGGGCGGAATGGCGATCCCGCCAGGGATTGGGCGCATGCGCATGATGCCGTCAGTCAAGGTCATCTCGTGCTGCTCGACCTTGTTCACCCGCGACATCTCGGCTCCAACAAGCCGATCGGCGACGCTGCCGGTGTTGCGGATGGTCATGTAACCCGCCGCGGTCGGGGCGCTGGCCGTGACCGCGCGCGTCCAGGGATGGCCGATCTGCAGGTCGCCGGCGCGGAAATCATGCGCGGTGGCAGACCCGGATGGCAGAGCAGAGGCAGTGAGGGTCGCGCCGGCCATGAGGGCCGCGCGCAGGAAAGTGCGACGCATGAAGGAGAACTCCGAATCGGAATGGAAAGCAGCCGGCGCACGACGCCGGCGATGACGATCAGCCGATATTCGGAGGTGTGGGCGGTGCACGCGCTGGCGGCGGGCCACGCGCTGGCGGCGAGAAAACGAGCCGACGGCCAGGCGGACGAGCCTGTTCGAGGTTCACCCAAGCGGGCTGATGCAGAACGACGTCGGCCGGCGGCAGCGCCCAGGCACCATCCGGCAGACGGCACAGTGGGCAATGCCCGGCCGGCGCCGCATGCGGAGCCTGTTCTTCCTCCGCGGGTCCGGGTTGTCCGGAGGGCAGGCAGAGCGATGAACGCAGCAGCGCGTCGAAGGCCGAACGCTCCACCGTCGCGAAGGCCGGCAGCGGCAGCAACAGGCGCGCGATGATCCCGAGCAGCACCAGCGCCGAGACAGGCGCGCGCAGTTCTGCCCAGATGCGCCTCATGCTTGGCGCGGTCCGTAGAGGATGATCAGCGCGCCAATGACGGAGACGGCGCCACCGATCAGGTCCCAGCGATCGGGCGAAACGCCCTCCACCGCCCGCAGCCAGACCAGCGAAGCCGCGATGTAGATGCCGCCATAGACCGCGAAGGCCCGGCCGGCGCTCTCCACATCCGTCAGCGACAGCAGCCAGCCGAACAGGGCAAGCGATACGACGCCAGCAGCAGCCCAGCCAATAGACCCGCCGAGCCGCCACCTGGTCCAGATCGCATAACAGCCGGCGATCTCGGCCGCGGCAGCCGCGAGGTAGATCGCGAGAGATTTCATTGCGCTGTCGGAGCTTCCGCGACCTCGGTCAAAGGCACGCATGCGGTTCGCGTCAGCCAGGGCCAGGGGTTCTCGGGCCTGCCCCCGCGGCGGAGTTCGACATGCAGGTTGGCCCCGGTGGTGCGTCCGGTGCGTCCAACGACGCCGATCTCCACTGCCGCGTTCACAAGCGTTCCAGCGCGGATGCCTGGCGCGAAGCGGGCAAGATGGGCGTAACGCGCGCGTGAGCCGTCCGGATGTTCAATCTCGACCATCAGGCCGTAGTCGAAGTAGCGCCCGGCGAAAAGCACAACCCCTCGCCCGGCCGCGATCACCGTCGTGCCTTCCGGGGCCCGCAAGTCGATCCCCGAATGCATCCGGCCATGGCGGGGCCCGAAGCCCGAGGAAAGCTCCCCAGCCACGGGCATGGCTGCCGGACACGGGGCCGCCATGCCAGTGGCTGGGACGAATGCAAGGGTTATACCCAGGATTATGCAACGCAGTCCCATAGTGCGACAGGATGTGCCGCAGGGTAGCCATCTGCGCAACCCTGCGCGCCTCATAGGCGCGGAAGCACTCTGGGAGCCGGAGCAGGGACCGCCCCTGGCGGCAGAAGCGGTTGCACCAGCTGCGCGAAACGTTCGAAGGTCAGCACACCGCGCTGTACCTGGCCGCCGATGACGAAGGAAGGCGTTGCGCTGATGCTGAACTCCCGTTCGGCTTGCAGCCGGGATGCGATGATGGGGTCGGAGAAGCCGCGGTCGGTCCAACAGGCTTCCAGGCGAGCGGGAGAAAGACCCGCCAAACCAGCCGTACGGCGCAGCCAGCCGCGAGCATCTGGGCTGTGCGCCCAAGCCTCCTTGTTGGTGTAGAGCACGGAGAGCAGGGCCTCGAACCGCTCCGGCCCCGCGCAGTGGACAAGCGCGGCGGCATCGACCGCCACGCGGTCGAGCGGGAAGTCCCTCAGCACGAAGCGCACCAGCCCAGGATCCACATAGGCAGCCTTGATGCGGGGAAAATGCTGGGTGTGAAAATTGGCGCAGTTGCCGCAGGTCAGCGAGTGGAACTCGATCACCGTCACAGGAGCGTCCTCCCGCCCGATCGCGCGCTCGCTAGGCAGTGGGCGCGGGGTCTCCGGGCCAGGCTCGGTGACCGCGAAGGGTGGGGCTGCCGCTTGCTGTCCCAAGGCAGGGGCGGACAGGACCAGGACGCCCAGGCCGGTCAGGGTGCCGCGGCGCGAAAGATCTTTGCTCATTGGATTTTGCTCCCAGTATTTTGAAAGGCGGTGGTGTTCTCGGCCGATGCGGGACGCAGGCCGGCAAGGATGAGCAGGGCGACACCGCAGACGATTGCAACATCGGCCATGTTGAAGGTGGGCCAGTGCCAGCCCGCGTAATGCGCGTCGAGGAAGTCAACGACGGCCCCGATGCGCAGCCGGTCGACGGCATTGCCAAGGGCGCCGCCGATGATGAGGCCGAGCGCCAGGGCCTCCACTCTTGATGTCCTGCGCCAGAGCCAGCGCAGCAGAACACCTGTGATGGCGAGGGTGACCAGCACCAGCACCCAGGCGGCGCCGGCTGCACTGTCGGCAAACATGCCGAAGGTCACGCCGGTGTTGAAGCCGAGCCGCAGGTTCAGCACGGGCAGCACCGTGATGCCCTCACTATAGGGTGGCCAAAGGGCGCCGAGCGCCCAGGCTTTGGTGGCCTGGTCCACCGCACCGGCGGCCAGCGCCGCCATGATCCCGATCAAGCGCATCAGCCAAGCCTCAGCAGGAAGGGAAAGGTCTGGACGAACCAGCCCGCGATGCTGGTCATCTCGCCCAGCATCATCAGCACGCCCATCGCCGCCATGACGAAGCCAGAGGCGACTTGCGCTCCGCGGCCGAAGCCACGCCATTGCCGCAACGTCGCCGCGGCCGCAGGCAGGTAGAAGGCGACCAGCAGGAAGGGCACGCCCAGCCCCAACGAGTAGGCCAGCAGCAGCGGTGCCCCTGCGCCATCACCCTGGATAGCCGCGACCGCCAGTACTGCACCGAGGACAGGGCCAATGCAGGGCGTCCAGGCAAAACCGAAGGAGACGCCGAGCAGCGCCGCGCCGCCGGGCGTGCCGCCCGCTGCAAAGGCGGGCAGCCGCACGTCCCGTAGCAGCCAGGAGGGGCGCAGCGCACCGATCTGCACCAGGCCAAAGGCCAGGACCAGTGCCCCGCCGGCGACCTGGAACTCCAGGCTCCAGCGCCGCAGCCATTGCGACAACGCCGAGGCACCGAGCCCGAGCAGCACGAAGACCAGCGAAAAGCCTAGGACGAAGCTGGCACCCAGCAGCATGGCGCGGCTTCGTGGCGGCGCATCCCGCACGCCGGTGCCGCAGGCGTAGGCCACCCAGCCCGGAACCAGCGGCAGCACGCAGGGCGACAGAAAGGAGACCAGGCCGCCACCGAACGCCAGGAGCAGGCCGAGGGCCGAGAATTCAAGCGCCATGCGGCTCGCCTCCCCTGCGGGTCGCGGCTAAGCCTGCCAGCCCTGTGAACAGGACCGCCAGCAGCGGCCAGTCTCCGAAGCTTGCGTAGGGCGTTCGGCTCGGCAACGCTCCAGGCAGCGCCACGTCCAGTACGCCCCGCGTGCCAAGTGCCAACTGCTGCCGCACCCGCCCGTAGGCATCGGTGACGAAGGAAACCCCGCCATTCGCAACGCGCACCATCGGTAATCCGAGTTCCACAGCGCGCATCCTGGCCGCAAGCGCATGCTGGTGCGGCCCCCAGGAGCGACCGAACCAGGCGTCGTTGGTGAGGGTCAGAATCCAACCTGCGTCGCGTGCTGTTCCACCGCCACCACCAGGAAAGATTGCCTCGTAGCAGATCAGCGTCATGGCGGCAGGCAAGCCGGGAACCGGCAATGGCGCCGGGTCCGTGCCCGGCGAGAAATCTACTGCGCCATCCGTCAGCTTCGGCACCCCCGGTAGCCACGCGCGGAAGGGCACGTATTCGCCGAAGGGGACCAGCCGCATCTTGTCGTAGGCCGACAGGATTCGGGCCGTGCCATCGAGGACCAACACGCTGTTCCGCATCGACGGCTGCCCGGCGACGTCCAGCCCGCGTCGTACCCCGCCAGTCACGAGGGCGCCCCGCGGCGGCACCACAGCGGCGATTGCCGCGCGGACGGCAGGCTCCTCTGCGATCAGGTAGGGAACTGCCGTCTCGGGCCAAAGCAGATGCGTCGGTTCTGCGCCCAATGCTCCCGGTGTGCGGCTGAGAGAGAGAAGATCGGCGAGGATGCGAGCCCTTTCCGAGGGCGCCCATTTGAGGGACTGCGCCACGTCGGGCTGCACCAGGCGCAGCCGAACATCCGGCAATTCCGGTGGCGGCGGCACCGCGAGCCTTGCCGCGCCGCCGGCCCACAGCAGCGCCACGCAGCAGGCGGCGAGGCCGAACGGCAAGACCCGCCGAGCGGAAAGCGCGAAAGCCGGCAGCGCCGCGAGGAGGATGGTCGCCAGACCAAGGCCATGAATTCCAATGAAGGCGGCAAGCTGAAGGGGCGCGTCGGCGAACCCCCAGACGTGCCCCGCGAGATTCCATGGAAAGCCGGTCAGGACCGTCCCGCGCAGCCATTCACCCGCCGTCCAGCAGATCGTGAATGCGATGAGAAGACGCGGACCGCGCCCGGAACCCGCCACGTATCGCGCAGCCGCGAGCGATAAGGCGGGAAACAAGGCCAGACCCGCCGACAACGCCACGAGCGCCGGAACGGCGAGCGCACCGAAGGTCTCGGCATCCACGGCGAATGCCTCGGTGATCCAGCCAAGCCCGACTATGAAGTTGCCGATGCCGAACAGCCATCCAAGAAGGAAGGCGCCTTGGACCGAGCGCGTCCGCTCCAGCAGCAGAAACAACCCGCCGAAGCCGAGAAGGAAGGCCGGCAGAAGGTACAGCGGCGCGAAAGCGAGCGGCGTCATAGCCCCGAGAGCAAGTGCGGCCGCACTCGACCGCACCCCAAGCCGGAGCGGCGTCAAGGTCGAATTGCCCACCGATGCGGTGCCGGCTGCTGCGACCAGCGGGCCGGCCTTCATCTTTGCTCCGTCGCACGCGCCTTCCGCGCCTCCGCCTGTTCGTCCATCCGCGCTATGGTGATGGCGAAGAACACGGCTACGAGGGTGAAGAGCACGGCAAGGATGGCGCGCGACCGGCGCTTTTGGGCACGGATGCGGAGGGCATCGGGCGACGTGTCATCGTTCAATGGTCATGACCTCGAAGTTCAACAGGTACGTCGCCGGCCTGCGCAAACCGAAGGAACACCCGGATCATGTTGCCCGACCCGAGAGGCTGACGCAGTCCATTCAGCGCAAGGTATGGCCCGCCGGGTTCCAGTGTGAGAGTTCCGCCAGGGAGAATGGGAAGCCCCTCGGCTGGGGGACGGAATGCGCCGGCAGAGATCGGATCGCGCTCCAGCACGCGTGCTGTCTCGACATCGGGCGACCAGGCTGAGACCAAGAGATCCGCTGTCGCGCCGGCATTGCGGACGATGAAAAAGCCCTGACTTTCGCGAGCTTCAGGGGTCACGGCTCGCGCCCACGCGCCGCTGACGACGACCGATCCTCCCTGTCCATCCTGCGCCTCGGCCGAGCGCGACGAGATCGCCCGCCAGGCCAAGGCAATCGCCATCACCAGCCAGCGGCGTTGGGGTTCATGCAGGGCCTTCAATCGAACATCTCCTGCAACCAAGACTTTCGGCGCCCATGTTGGGCTTGCTTTCCATGGCCCCCGTGCTCCTCGCGGTGGCCGCCTTCCGGCCGCCATCCACTTGCGTTCGGCCTGGTCCAGGCTGAACTTGGCGCGGCAGGCGCGGCCTCCGCACGCTCGATGATCTTGTCCAGCTCGCCGCGGTCTAGCCACACGCCTCGGCAGCTCGGGCAGTAGTCGATCTCAATGCCGGCGCGGTCGCTCATTGTCAGCACGGTGCCACAGCGTGGGCAGTCGAAAGGAACGGTCATGCGGTGAGATCCTCAGTGTTTGCCGGCGACAAGGGCGCCAGGTGGATCAACCTGCGTGGTGACGTGGTCGATAGCATAGCGTTCGCGCAGCCGTGACGCGACCAGCGCCGGCAGCGCCAGCGGATCGCCACCGGCCTCCGGGACGACATGGACCGTGGCCACGCTGCTCTCGTCGGTCAGCGTCCAGGCATGGAAGTGTCCGGCCTCGGCAATGCCGGGAAGAGTGGCAAGATCGGCCTCGGCGGCGCGGGCATCCAGGCCGCGTGGTACGGCCTGTAACAGAACGCGGATCGATTCAGACACCAGCCCCCATGCGGAACGCACCACGAGCACGGCGACCAGGACCGACAGGATCGGGTCAAGCAGGGTCCAACCGGTCAGCATGATGCCGATGGCGGCGCCAATCGCGCCTACCGAGCCTAGCAGGTCGCCCAACACATGCAGCATCGCACCGCGCAGGTTGCTGTCACCCTGGTCGCCGCGGCGCAGAATCAGGGCGCCGATGATATTGATGGCGAGACCGATGGCCGCGACCACCAGCATGGGTCCGGCCAGGACTTCCGATGGCTCACGCAGACGCGACACGGCCTCCCAGGCGATCCAGGCGACCAGCAGCAGCAGGGAGGCGCCGTTGGCCAATGCGGCCAGCACCCGGAGCCGGTGGAAGCCATAGGTCCGTACCGCATCCGGCGCCCTTGCCGCGACACGATAGGCGATCAGCGCCAGCAGCAGGGCCGCCGCGTCGGACACCATGTGACCAGCATCAGCGATCAGCGCCAAGGACCCTGAGAGCCAGCCGCCGACGGCCTGCACTGCGGCGTAGCCGGCAGTCATGATGAGGACGGTGCGGATCCGCCGCTCGCTGCCTGCCGTCACCCGCGCGCCGTGCGCGGGCCCAGCATGGTTGTGCGGCGCATGGTCATGTCCCTCGGACATCAGGTCCCCCTATCAAGCCTGGGGCCGCCAGCGCAGCAGGCGCAGGGCGTTGAGGGTTACAAGCACCGTGGCCCCAGTGTCAGCCAGGATCGCGGGCCAGAGGCCGGTCAGGCCGATCAGCGTCGTCACCAGGAACACGCCCTTCAGCCCGACCGCCACTGCCACGTTCTGCTTCACGTTGGCCATGGTCGCCCGCGAGAGGGAGACCAGTTCCGCCACGCCGGTCACACGATCCTTCAGCACTGCGGCATCCGCCGATTCCAGCGCCACGTCGGTGCCGCCGCCCATCGCCACGCCGACAGAAGCCGCCGCCAGCGCTGGCGCATCGTTGATGCCGTCGCCGACCATCACGACCGGGCCACCCTCCATCAGGCGGCCGATCTCCCGCAGCTTGTCATCCGGGAGCAGTTCCGCCTTCACGTCCAGACCGAGCGAGACGGCGATGGCCTCGCCGGTCCGGCGGTTATCGCCAGTCAGCATCACCGACCGCACGCCGAGGGTTGAGAGCGCTGCGATGCCCTCCTTCGCATCGACGCGTGGCTCATCGCGCAGCGCGATCAATCCGAGCGTGGTGCCGTCTGCCAGCACCACGGCGACCGTCTTGCCCTGGGACTCCAGCCGCGCCAGCCTCATCTCAAGGATGCCAAGTTGCGCGCCTGCCTCGCGCGCATGGCGCGGGCTGCCGACGCTAATGCGGCGCCCGCCGATCATGGCCGTGACCGCCTTGCCGGGGATGGCAGCGAGATCGGTTGCTGTCGGCAGGGTAAGGCTCCGCGCCGAGGCCTCGGCCAGGACCGCCTTGGCCAGCGGATGCGCCGAGCCCTGCTCGACGGAAGCCGCCAGTTCAAGGACCTGCTGCTCCATCTGGCCGGGCGCCGGAAGGATCTCGGTCACGCGCGGGTGACCCTCGGTGAGCGTGCCGGTCTTGTCGAAGGCCACCGTCCGGGCGGCACCGATGGCTTCCAGGGCAGCACCACCCTTCACCAGCAACCCGCGCCTGGCGCCGGCCGAGAGACCGGAGGCCATGGCGGCCGGTACCGAGATCACAAGCGCGCAGGGGCAGGCGATCAGCAGGACCGCGAGGCCGCGATAGACGCTGGTGCCCCAATCCCAGCCGAACAGGAAGGGCGGCAACAGGATTACCAGCGCCGATACAATCATCGCCCCGGGCGTCCACCACTCGGAGAAGCGCTCGATGAATCGCTGGGTCGGCGCCCGAGACGCGGCCGCTTCCTCCACCATGCGAATGATACGGGCGATGGTGTTATCGGAGGCCGCGCGCGTCACGCGGACGCGCAGCACGCCATCTGCGTTGATCGATCCCGCGATCACCGCCTCGCCCAGCCCGCGTGCCACCGGGATGCTTTCCCCGGTCACCGGGCTTTCATCCAGGGCTGAGGTGCCTTCCTCGATGGTGCCGTCGCAGGGCACCCGGTCGCCTGGCCGGATCAGCACCAAGTCGCCGATCGCCAGCCTGTCAGCGGGCAGTTGCTCGGTGGTGCCATCTGGCCGCACGCGTAGCGCCACGCGCGGCATAAGGTCGGCCAAAGCGCGGATGCCGGCACGGGCACGGCCGGCGGCAACGTTTTCCAGCAACTCGCCGATCGCGAAGAGCAGCACGACGACCGCGGCCTCCTCCGCCGCGCCAATCACCACGGCGCCTATGGCCGCGGTGCACATCAGCGTCTCGATGCTGAAGGGGCTGCCGACACGGGCCAGCGCGATGGCGCGCCGGCCAAAGGGAAACAGCGCCACGGCGGTGGCGACGAGGAAGAGCGGATAGGTCAGCTGCTCAGGCAGAACCAGCGATAGCGCATAGGCGCCAAGAACCAGCGCGCCGAGCAGCCAGACCAGCTTTGCCTTGCCGGTCGCCCACCAAGACTTCGTGGCGTCGACAGGATCTTCATGGTCGGTGTGGCTGTGGCCATGTGCCGCGGGCTTCGCTGAGGCAGACTCGTGGCTATGGCCATCCTCGTGATCATGATCGTGTGGATGGTCAGGGCCACAGGTGGGCGCCGCACCGCCTGGGCCTGCCGCCGTCGCGGCGCCATCGAGCCGCTTCGTCGAATAGCCGAGTGCCGCAACCTGCGCCTCGACGGCCTCAGGCCGGCCGGCCGTATCGAGGTCGAGCGTCAATCGCTCGGCCATGAGGTTGACCTCGACACCCGAGACCCCCGGAAGCCGTTCCACGGCTTTGGTGACCTTGGCAACGCAGGAGGCGCAATCCATGCCCTCCACCCGCCAGGTCTGTCTTGTTACAGCGCCCATGACATCCGTCCGATCGTACAGGCGGTAGGTATGGGACCTCTAGTGGCTAGAGGTTCAAGCCCCTTCTTATCGGCCAGCTCAAGTCGGGGTTCACCCGTTGAAGCGCATGAAAGGCCGGTGTGGGCCGGTGCCGAAGGCGATCACGTCGTAGCTGTCAGCCGGTGCGCCGGGCACTTCCATGCCGGGCGAGCCAACCGGCATCTCCGGCACAGCGAGGCCACGAACGCCCGCGGGGCGCTCTGCCAGCAGCCGGCGGATGGCAGCCGCGGGCACATGGCCTTCGAGCGCGAAGCCTTCGACCTCGCCCGCGTGGCAGGACAGGAGGTCGGCCGGCGTCCCAAGGCGGCGCCGCACTGGGGCGACCGACTGCACCACCTGGTCCGCCACGGTAAAGCCCTCAGCGCGCAAATGCGCGATCCAGCCCGAACAGCAGCCGCAATTCGGGTCGCGCCATACGCCGATCTGCGTGGCGCGCTGGGCAAGTACGGGCATCGGCAGCGCAACAAGTGTGGCGGTGGCGAGGAGAGAGCGGCGTGACGTCATGGGTGTTCCTCATCTCGGCCGGACGGGCGGTGACACTAAGCTGGCGACATAAGCCGGTTTGCCCCGGTGGGAAGGTCAAGCGGAACCGGTGCCATGGCTCGTTGCCAACGGGAGCGATTAGCGGGCAGCACCAATATAGCCTCACATTGCATCGCTGACGCGGCCCGTTGGGCCTCTGTACCGGCGTTGCGGGCGCCCTTGGGCAAGTGGAGCCGGCTACAGCATAGATCGCGCCAGCAGACCTGGATGCGGTGCAACCGCCGCCGGACGCGCGGGACCTGCCTTAATCCCCAAGCCCTGCGTCAAACAAAAGCTTCATGTTCAGCCCGACTATCACCGCCGCCGTCGCCCAGCCAAGCGCGATCTGCCAAGCCGGTGCCGTGAAGACACCCATGCGGTTGCGGTCCTGCGCGAACAGCATCAGCGGGATCACCGCGAAGGGCAGCTGGATCGACAGGATAACCTGGCTGAGGATCAGCAGCTGCGCGGTGCCGGACGCTCCATACATCCAGGTGACGATCACAGCGGGGATGATGGCGATCAGCCGCGTCACCAGCCGCCGCAACACCGGGGGCAAGCGGAACCGCAGGAAGCCCTCCATCACCACCTGCCCCGCCAGGGTGGCGGTGACGGTGGCGTTAAGTCCGCACAGCAGCAGCGCCACGCCGAAGGCGGTGGCCGCGATGCCTGCGCCCAATAGCGGCGTCAGCAGCTGGTAGGCCTCACCAATTTCCGCCACCTCGGTATTGCCGCTTGCGTGGAACGTGGCGGCTGCGGTGATTAGGATCGCCGAATTGATCAGCAGCGCCAGGGTCAGCGCCAGAGTGCTGTCGATGGTGGCGAACTTGATTGCCTCCCGCTTGCCCGCTTCATCGAAGTTCCAGGACCGCGACTGCACCACGGCGGTATGCAGGTACAGGTTGTGCGGCATCACGGTGGCCCCGAGGATGCCCATGGCGATGTAGAGCTGCGTCTGGTTAGTCACGATCGAGACGGCAGGGATATAGCCGTTCAGCACCGCCGCCCAGTCCGGGTCGGACAACACGATCTGGATGCCGAAGCAGCCGACGATCAGCATGATGAAGCCGAAGATCAGCGCTTCCAACCAGCGCACGCCTTTGTTCTGGAGCCACAGGATCAGGAAGGCGTCGAGCGCGGTCAGGAACACGCCGTACAGCAGCGGAATGCCGAACAGCAATTCCAGCGCGATGGCCGTGCCGATCAGCTCGGCGAGGTCGGTGGCGCAGATCGCAATCTCGGCAAACAGCCACAGTGGATAGGCGACCACCTTTGGAAACCGCTCACGGCAGAGCTGGGCGAGGTCGCGGCCGGTGGCGACGCCGATCCGGACGCACAGCGCCTGCAGCAGGATCGCCATCAGCGAGGAGGTCAGTGCGACGGCGAGCAGGGTGTATCCGAAGGCCGATCCGCCGGCGAGCGAGGTCGCCCAGTTGCCCGGGTCCATGTAGCCGACCGCAACCAGGTAGCCTGGACCCATGAAGGCAAAGAGCTTGCGGAGGAACCCGCCTGCGTTTGGCACCGCAACCGAGCGGTGCACCTCCGGCAGGCTTGGCAGCCCGGCGGGTGCGGGCGAGGCGACAACCTCGGATGGCGGGTTCACGCACGGCCTCCAAAACTTAGTGTCTGCTAAATTATAGTGATCGGACTATGGCTGATGTCAAGCGGAGGCGCTAATGTCAGGCATGCCTCGCGCCTCGCCACGTTCCCTCCCGCCCCCGGAAGATCACGCAGCGCGCTTCACGCAGCAGCGCGAAGCCGATCGCTCGGCCATTGCCGAAGACTACGTCGAGCTGATCGCCGACCTCCTTCAGGAGGAAGGCGAGGCGCGTGCCGTGGATATTGCCCGACGCATGGGTGTTGCCCAGGCGACCGTCGCCGCGACGGTCGCGCGGCTGCAGCGCGACGGCCTGGTGGAAACCAAACCGTACCGCGGGCTGTTCCTGACGCCTGCCGGCCAGGCGGTGGCATCCGCTGCCCGGGCGCGACACGAATTGGTCGTCCGCTTCCTGCTGGCGGTGGGGCTCGACCCCGAGACTGCGGAGGCTGATGCCGAGGGGCTTGAGCATCATGCCAGCGAGAAAGCCCTGGCCGCCTTCGCACGCTTTCTCGCCAAGCATGAGGCCGACCCAAAGTGAGCGCGACATTCTCGATCGGCGATCTCGCGCGCGCCACGGGCGTCAAGCCAACCACGATCCGGTGGTACGAGCAGGAGGGGTGGCTGCCGCCGCCAAGTAGGACCGAGGGCGGCCATCGCGCCTATGGCGCCGCGCATCTGCGCCGCCTCGGGTTCATTCGCCACGCCCGAGAACTGGGCTTCGAGAGCGAGGCGATCCGCGCATTGCTCGACCTTGCGGACAGGCCAGACGCAGACTGCGGTCAGGCGCATACGCTTGCGACCGCGCAGATTGGCGAGATCGACGCGCGGCTACGGCGGCTCACGGCTCTGCGCGCGGAACTTCAGCGCATGGCGACGAGTTGCGAGGGCGGCGTGGTTGGAGAGTGTCGGATCATTGAGACCCTTGCAGACTTCGCCCACGGGCACTGTGAGGATCCAACACACGGGACGCGTCGACTCCGAAGACGAGACGCGTCTCACATATTGTGACAACCCCCGCCGCGGACAGCCGCCTCCGCTGGCCCGTAGGGCATCCCTGCTGCGGTCGTCCGCCCGATGCAAGACGCTCACGCGTCGCGGTGCGAACGCAGCGTCGCAATGCGACGTATTGAATATGCTTTGTCGGCAAGCCGATAAACCGCTGCAACGGAGGCATTCCATAAGTGGCCTGTGCCGCACCGCAAGGTGCTCGGCCCACGCAAGGAGAGAGCCACCATGTCCCCGACTTCACCCACTGGATTAGCCCTCGCACTCGTCGCCGGCCTGGCCGTGGCGCCAACCTTGGCGCACGCCAACGGTCAGCCGGTGGTCTCCCTGGAGCCGATGTACCTGGGTCGCCTGCCTGTGCTGATCTACTCCAACCGCGCTTCAATGGTGACCTCGCTACCGGTGCGGCGCGTGACCGGCAGCGGAGAGAACGTTGAGATCGAATACGACACCTCCGCCACACCGAGTCCTGTCGTCAGCTGCGTCAATCCACGCATTGTCGGAACTGGGGAGAACGCCAGCAGCGAGTGCGACGAGGCCGCGACCGCCGCCGCGCCTCACACGATGCCCGACATGGGTGGGGGCCACAATTCGGCACTCTGGAACCTCCAGCGGCTGTCCAATTCGGTCCGCTGACCATCCTCCGGACGTCCCGGTCAGCAATATTTTGTCATGATCGGGACGTGCCCCGTACATGTTGGCAAGGCATCCTCCATGCCGAGGGGTTGTTCCGTCCGCCCCCCGCCCAACCATTCCAGGAGAGACCTGTGATCAAGATGTCCCGTTTGGCTGCCCTGACGTTGCTGGCGGCCGCCGCCGCGACGCCTGCGATTCTCGTTCCAGCCCCTGCGCTCGCCTCGCCAGAAGGTCATGGCAACAACGCCCAGTTGCTCGGCCAGCCAGCCGCGCGCGGCACCGGCCGCGTGGTGCGGATCGAGATGACGGAAAACGCTTACAGCGTGCCACGCATCCAGGTTCGCGCCGGCGAGACGATCCGCTTCGTGGCGGTGAATCGCGGCCAGTTCCTGCATGAGTTCAGCTTTGCGCCGGCTGCCGTCGCGGCCGCGCACCGGCCCGAGATGGCACGCATGTTCGAGCACGGCATGATCACGCCGGAGCGCGTCGTCAGCCTGACGATGACGATGCCGGACGGCACACGCATGGACCACACGGCGCCCAACACGGTGCTCGTGGAGCCGGGCAAGACCGGCGAGATCTCCTGGCGCTTCACGCGCGCCGGCACCATTGAGATCGCCTGCAACATCCCCGGCCACTATGAGAGCGGCATGGCGGCCGAACTCGTCGTGACGCCGCGCTGAACGACGGAGAACGCACATGACCAGCCCGCTTTCCCGTCGTGACTCCCTGAAGCTGGCCGCCGCCGCCGGGATGGCGGGCGTGGTGACCGCCTTCCCAGGCCGCCAGAGCTTCGCCAATGCGCATCGCGTTCAGGATCTGGCGGTGGAGGCTACGCGCATCACCGTTGATGGCACGCAGACCAATGCGCTGACCATCGGCGGCACTGTGCCCGGCCCGGTACTTCGGTGGCGCGAGGGCGAGGAGGTGGTGATCCGGGTCACCAACCGCCTGAGCGAGCCGACCTCCATCCACTGGCACGGGCTGCTGCTCGCCGGCGTCATGGACGGCGCGCCCGGCTTCAACGGCTATGAGGCGATCCAGCCCGGTCAGACCTACACCTACCGCTTCCAGCTCCGGCAGGCCGGCACCTACTGGTACCATAGCCACTCCGCGGCGCAGGAGCAGGCGGGCATGTACGGCGCGATCGTCATTGAGCCGGCGAGACCGGAGCCGGTGCGCGTGACGCGCGACTATGTCGTGTTGCTCTCGGATCATAGCCCGGAAGCGCCGGACGCTATCTTCCGTAATCTCCGGAACCGCGAAGGCTACTACAACCGTGGCCAGCGCACGTTTCTGGATTTCATGCGTGACGTTCGACGTGATGGCTGGAGTGCCACAATGGCCGATCGAAAGGCCTGGGGCGAAATGCGGATGGACCCGACGGACCTAGCCGACGTCACCGGCTACAGCTTCCTGGTCAACGGGCGCGGCCCGCAAGACAACAAGACTTTCCTTTTCACCCCGGGCGAGCGGGTGCGGCTACGCTTCATCAACGGATCAGCCATGTCCATGTATGACGTAGCGATTCCCGACCTGCGGATGACGGTGATCTCGGCGGACGGGTTGCCTGTCATCCCGGTGCCGGTCGACGAGTTCCGCATCGGCGTCGGCGAGACCTACGACGTGGTGGTCAACCCGACGGAGGCGCGAGCCTTCACCATCATGTCGGAGCCGCTCGACCGCAGCGGTTATGCGCGCGCCACGCTGGCACCGCGCGAA
The DNA here is from genome assembly GCF_019029495.1 of Falsiroseomonas oleicola. Classification (GTDB taxonomy): domain Bacteria; phylum Pseudomonadota; class Alphaproteobacteria; order Acetobacterales; family Acetobacteraceae; genus Falsiroseomonas; species Falsiroseomonas oleicola. Next base: position 41,991 of record NZ_JAERQM010000013.1, on the reverse strand, counting down.
GGGATGGAGGCGGCTATTCCGCCACGTCGGCCGAGGACCGTGCTGACCATGGCAGATATGGGCATGGCCCATGGCGGGATGGCGATGGGCGGCTCAGCGATGGCTGGCATGGATCATAGCGGTATGGCGATGGGTGGCTCGGCGATGGCGGGCATGAACCATGGTGGCATGCCGATGAGTGGAAGTGGCACCGGCCCGGCCGCGGCCAACCCTCATGCGGGGCATGTGATGCCCGGCGCGCCGGCGCAAGCCGCAGCCGACCCCCATGCGGGACATGCAATGCCTAGTGCCACTGCCATGGCCGATCCGAACAACCCTTTGGGTTGGGAACAGGCCGGCACACCCGAAGGCAAGCGTGCACTGCGCTACGCCGACCTCCGTAGCACGCGAGCTCGCCCGAACGCGCCGCAGCCTTCACGGGACATCATCCTGCGACTCACCGGCCAGATGGGGCGCTATTCCTGGTCACTGAACGACCGCCGCTTCGGCATGGAGGAGGGAATCCGGGTCCGCGAGGGTGACCGCATTCGCATCCGATTCATGAATGAGACGATGATGGCGCATCCCATGCACCTGCACGGGATGTTCATGGAGATGGAGAACGGCGCAGGCGACCGGCTGCCCTACAAGCATGTTGTGCTCGTCCGCCCGGGTGCCGAAGCCTCCGTTCTGCTCACCGCCGACGAGGTAGGCGACTGGCCGTTCCACTGCCACCTCCTGTACCACATGGAAGCCGGCATGATGACGCGCTTCATCGTCGAGCCGGCTCGCGTGGCGAGCGCCGGTTGATGCGAAATGTTGTCCTTGCTGCCGTCGCGGGTGCCTTTCTGGCGCCCGCTATGCCCGCCCTGGCCCACAGCCATAACGCCATTAACTCAGTGGTCCGCCTCAATAATCTCGACTACGGCGGGTCTTCGCAGGGCGATCGATTCTCATGGGATCTCGATGCCCGGGTTGGAACTTACGATCATCGGCTCCTGTTCCGTACGGAAGGCGAGCAAATCCGTGGTCAGACAGACAAGGCCGAGATCCAACTCTTCTACAACCGACCCATCTCGGAATTCTGGGACGTCAACGTCGGGTGGCGCCGCGACTTCTTCCGGACCAATAGGAACTACGGCGCTTTCGGCTTTTCGGGCATCGCGCCCTACTTCTTTGAGGTCGAGGCAACCGCCTATGTCAGCGAAGAAGGCGTGCTGAGCGGGCGCCTGGAGTCTTCAACCGACTTGCTGATCGCCCGAAGCATCTTCAACGACAACGGACCAGGTCTCTATCTGAAGCCCGCAATCGAGATCAACGCAAGTGCGGGCAATGACCGCGAGTTGGAGATAAGGCGGGGACTGACGGACATGGATCTGTCGCTACAGCTGCGCTACGAATTTACCCCTCAGATCGCGCCCTACGTCCAGGTCGGCTGGGAGCGTCAGTTGGGCGAGACCGCCAATCTGGCACGCGCGAATGGAGAGCGAATTTCCAACAGCTATGCTGTCATTGGCATTCGATCGATGTTCTGATGTTACAGGGCCCGCGTACACGGAGGTAGTCAGCTATGCGGGCCGATCAATTGTCACCAGAAGCGCATCTCCTCGTTGTCGAGGATGACGGGGAGATGCGAAACCTGATCACGAAATTCCTGCGCCAGAACGGCTTCCGCGTCACTGGCGCGCGCGACGGGCGGGAGATGTGGGACGTGCTAGGCAGCGCCCCGGTGGACCTTATTCTTCTCGATGTCATGCTTCCCGGGCAATCCGGCCTCGATCTGTGCCGCGCCCTGCGCGCGAAGTCAGGCGTGCCGATCATCATGGTGACGGCGCGCGGTGAAGAGGCAGATAGGGTGCTCGGGCTCGAATTGGGTGCAGACGACTATATCCCAAAGCCGTTCGGCCGCGCAGAACTTTTGGCGCGTGTGCGGGCTTTGCTGCGTCGGTCCAGCGGCGCAGCTGGCGAGCCGGTGGCAGGCACGACGGGAGGCACGATTACCTTCGGCGGTTGGTCGCTTGATGCCCGGCGGCGGGAGCTGGCGTCCCCGGACGGCGTGGCGGTCGACCTCTCGGGCGGCGAATACGATTTGCTGCTGGCCTTCTGCGAGCACGCACAGCGGGTTCTGAGTCGGGACCAGCTGCTCGACCTGGCGCGGAACCGCCATGCATTCAACGGCACCGACCGGTCGGTGGATGTGATGGTGAGTCGCTTGCGGCGGAAGCTTGAACCGACCGACGAAAGCCCGACAGTGATCAAAACGATCCGCGGCGCCGGCTATATGTTGGTGCCTGCCGTGAAGCGCGGCGTGTGAGGTGGCTCGGCTGGCTGGTTCCCGGGACGCTTGGCGGGCGCGTCGTCCTTGTCCTGCTGGTCGGCCTGCTCACCTTCCATGTCGGCAGCCTTTGGGTGCACCAGGCGGGAACTGCGGCGCTGCTCGGCACGACGTGGGAAGCAGTGCTCGCGGAGCGTCTGGTTTCCGTCAAGCGCGCGGTGGTCGCGCTGCCGCTTTCGGAGCGCGACGGCACAGCTCATGCCCTATCAACCGCTAGCCTGGACCTGCATTGGACCGCAGACCCGGCCGTAAACTTGGTGGAGGAGGCAAGCTCACGCATTGAGGCGCTCCGGGCAAGGCTCGGCGAACTCGTGCCAGTATCCGACCTTGCCGGCCTTCGGCTGGGCTATGCCGAGCAGGGCGCGAATCAGGCCGACCCGGCGCGCCACCTGCTTCTAGGCGCACTGCCAATGGCGGATGGAACTTGGCTCAACTTCTCGGCGACGCTGCTCCGTTCGGGTGCACCCGAACACGCGACAGTATTGTCCACCACGGCCATGGGTGTGGGTATCCTCATCCTCGCGCTGTTCGTGGTTCGGCTGATAAGCCGACCGCTGCGCGCGCTGTCGGAGGCGGCGGACCGGATCGGCGGGGTGGGGTCGCAGGCGCCGATCCCGGAGGAGGGGCCACGTGAGGTCCGCCAGGCGGCGCAGGCCTTCAACCGAATGCAGGGGCGCATCGACCGTCTCATCGCCGACCGCACGCAGGCGCTGGCCGCCGTCAGCCACGACCTGCGCACACCAATCGCGCGACTGCGGCTGCGCGCCGGCTTCGTCGAGGATGGCGAGGCGGCGCGTGCGATTGATTCCGATCTCGACGAAATGGAGGCAATGATTGACTCAACACTCGCCTATCTGCGTGGCGAAACCGAAAGCGAGCCGCGCAAGGCGGCCGATTTGGTGGCGATGATCGAGACCCTGTGCGACGCGGCCGCCGATGCGGGCGCGGCCGTGACCTATACCGGCCCATCGCAGGCGAGGCTGGTCTGCAGCCCGGTGACGCTGAAGCGAGCGTTCTCGAACCTGATCGACAATGCCGTGAAATATGGAGGCGGCGCTCGTGTCGGGCTGATCGATGAGGGATCCCGGATCCTAATCCGAGTTGAAGATGACGGGCCCGGCATTCCAGAGGCGGACATGCAGGCAGTGTTCGAGCCGTTCCGGCGCCTCGAGACATCGCGCAATCGCGGCACCGGCGGCAGCGGGCTCGGTTTGACTATCGCTCGTCAGGCTGTCGAGCGGCACGGCGGTACGCTGCGGCTTTCAAATCTGCCCGCTACTGGGTTGTTGGCAGTAGTTACGCTACCGATATCAACAAACACATCGACAAAGGAGAGTGCGTCGTGACGCTAGGAAGACGTGGACTGTTTTCGGCGGGATTAACCTTGCTGGCTGCACCGGCCGCTGCGGTCGCGGGGGGGCTACCGCGCGTTCAGGTGTGGCGAGATGCGAACTGCGGCTGCTGTGGCGCGTGGGTGGAGCACATGCGCACGGCAGGCTTCGCCGTTGAAGACAATGTTGTGGGATCGGTAGCCGCTGCGCGCAGGGCGCTCGGCACACCGGCTGACCTGCTCTCCTGCCATGCGGCGCTAGTCGACCGCTATGTACTGGAAGGCCATGTGCCAGCGGTTGCCGTGAAGCGCCTGCTGGCAACGCGTCCCCCAGGTGTCCGCGGGCTCTCGGTGCCGGCCATGCCGCTGGGATCGCCGGGCATGGAGATGCCTGGCGCAGCGCCGGATACCTACGACGTAATCGCTTTCGACGGCACTGGCGGCCGAATGAGCTTCATGCGTTTCCGGGGCGGCGAGCCGGCCTGACCGCTTTGCGCGGCCACCCGGCAATCTCGTCCGGTGTTCCCGCTATATCCGCCGAAGCCGTAGAAGGAACCGACGACGCCGGTTCTCGCTGTGAAGCCAGGCGATTGGAAAGATGTGAAGCCGTTCGCCGAGGTTCGAAGTGGCGAGACGTAGCGGGCGGAGAAGATCGCAAGGCGGGTTGCGAAGCCCGCCGAATCTCGCTCGAGGCTGCTGGCGCCCGTGTGGATCGCGAATGTGAGACACGTGTTCGCGAGATTCACTCGCTTGGCCACGCCACACTGCTTGCCGCGACGCTTACGCTGCCGCTGTTCGTACTCGAGATGGTGGGCCACCTTGTGCGTGCGCTGCATCTTTGGATAGCCGGCGCGATCGGATGGAGGTGTTCTGGTAACTGCATTTCGCCCTGGCCGCGGTGATGCTCTTCGGGCTTGGCCTGTGCTTCCATTTGAAGGGCTGACCGACCTGCTGCGCGGTGCGCCTAGCATGGACTCTCGCTGGTAGCGATCGGCACCGGCACCGCTTGGGCCTACTCGGTCGTGGCAGCTTTCGCGCCGGGGCTGCTACCTGCGCAGGCACTGGCGGTTTTTACGAGGCGGAGGCTGTCATCGCCACCCTGATCCTGCTTGACCGCCGGCTCGAGGCGCGGAGCAGGCACTGACATCGCCATCAAGAGCGCCGACGGGGTGCTTATACGCGGCGACCTACTCGGCGTGCCGAACGCCATTGCTCTTGGCCATGCTACGATCCGGAACATCCGCCAGAACCCGTTCTCGGCTTCCGCCTACAATGGCGCGCTGATCCCGGTGGCCGCGGGCGCACTGCATCCTGCCTTCTGCATACTGCGCTCGCCGATCCTCGCAGCAGCCGCGAAGGGACGCTCCAGCGTCTTGGTTCTCATTAAGGCATTGCGCTCAAGAAGCGTCCGGACGCCCGGGGAGCTACAGCGGAAGATCCCTACTCTTCCTCACACAACCCACCAGCGACGGAGCCGCGCAGCATGTCGTAGGGATGATCGCCGAGAAAGGTGTCCACGGCTCTGCTACAATGAGACAAAGTATTGCTGGTGGAGGACTTTTACAACCATTGGGGAGATTCGCGCATTATGAAGGGCTCGCGCCAATCGACGGTGCTCAAAGGTCCTTCGGTCGGCGTCAACAAGGGCGAGCAAGAGGAGAATGCCGTGATAGGACTGACCAGGGGTATCGGCGTGAGCTTGGCTGTGCTGCTCGCCGTGGGCGCAGCTGCGTGTGCACCGCAGCAGAATTCTCCCGCAGCGGCCTCAGCGCGGAGCGCGAGTGGCTCACAGGCACCGCCGGGCCAGGGAATGTCCGGCATGCAGGGACACAGTATGGGGGGCATGGATCATCAGGCGATGATGACGCACTGCGCCCAGATGCGGCAGTCGGTGCAGCAGGGTGCGCAGTTGTCCTCTGACATGCAGCAGATGATGACACAATGCGACCAGATGGACCGGTCCATGGGATCGCAGCGGACGCGCTGACAGCCTTTGTCCTCTTGGCCGAAAGACCTGGGCGTTAGGGGGCGATTTAAATCTTACTGGCGAACCTGGCGACAGCGGCCGATGCGCGGAAGGTTGCGCGAAATCGGCCGTCCAGGAAATCGCTTGTCGCACACTGTTGCGCCTCTTGACCTTACCCTTGTGGCAATCACCACATGTGAGGAGGCGAGATTTCATTAGGGGGGCGTTATGCATCGCTTTCGGATCACAAACATGAACTGCGGCGGCTGCGCGAAGGGCGTAACGGCGTCGCTCCGGCAGGTCGACCCGCAGGCGGAAATCGATATCAAGCTGGACACGCGCGAAGCCTCCGTGAAGTCGACCATGGATACAGCGCGTCTCGAGCAGGCGCTGCGCGATGGTGGTTGGCAGGCCGAGCGCATCACCGCCTGATCCCACGGCGACATGCTTCGTCCTGGCGCTGTGAAGCCGGAGATATACGCCGACTTGATGATGCAGATCGTTCAAGGGAAGGAAGCCATCTGATGCCTCGCAAATCCTTCGTGCTGTCTCTCGCAGCCGGCATATTTTTTAGCGCTGGCCTCGGTTACGCCGTGTCGCAGGGCATTTCTCCAGGGCATCTCATGCCGGACGGCACGATGATGCACGGCCAAATGCCGAATGCGCCTGGTCACACGCCCGGGATGCAGCACGCACCCACCGCGCAGCAGCTGGGCGCATCGGGCAGGCAGTCCCCTCGACCGTCGCCTTTCTAGCTGCGAACGAGAAGATGCACCGCGACATGGCCATCACTTTCACGGGCGATGCGGACCTCGATTTCGCGGCCTCCATGATCCCCCATCATGGGGGTGCGATCGCAATGGCGCGCATTCAGTTTGCGCACGGTCGGGATTTGGCGATGCGCCGACTGGCCGAAGCCGTGATCCGCGAGCAGGAGCGGGAGATCACCGAATTGCGTGCCTTTTTGGCGCATACGCCTCCCCGGTGACGCTCTGAGCCGACGCCGGGCGGCACCCTGCGCGCACTCAACCGGCTCCCGTTCGTCTCACAACACGGTTGCCCAACAACCGAAGAGGACAAGACCATGAGGAAGCTCAGCAGTTTCACAACGGCAGCCATTCTGGCGCTCGGAGTGGCCGGAACGGCGCTCGCGCAAGCGCCAGCACCTGCTGGCGGAGCAACCGATCCCCATCATCCCGGAGCGCCCACCGGCGCCCCGCAGCCAGCGACGCCGCCAGCCCAACACGGCGCGCCAGGTCCCGGCATGGCAGGCCCGGGTGCCGGAATGATGGGTGGCGACATGGGCCGCATGATGCAGCAGATGATGCAGAGCCGGATGGCAGCTGCATCGATGCAGCCCTTCCGCCGGATTGAGGGACATCTGGCCTTTTTCCGCGCTGAGCTGCGGATCACGGACGGCCAGATCTCTCAATGGAACGCGTTCGCGGATGCGGTTCGCGCCCAGAGCGACAGGCTTCGGCAGGCAATGCAGCAGGCGATGGGCAGCAGCACCGGCCCTGGCACCGCGCCAGAACAGATGGAGCGCCGTATCGCCCTGCTCTCCGCCCATCTGGAAGCGATTCGCGCGGTCAGCGCGGCGGCGACACCGCTCTATGCAGCGCTGTCCGAGGAGCAGCGCCGCACCGCCGACGAGCTAATGGCCGAGCACCTGCGCGGCATGCGGATGGGGATGCGGTGACATGGACCGCATGGTTGGCGTCCATGCGCAGGGCGCGCCATCCTGGTGGCGCACCCGCACCGGAATCGCCGTGATCGGCTTCGCGCTAGTCGCGGCCTTCTACGTCCTGCGAGAGCATTGGGGCCACGCGTTCGGCGCGCTACCGTATTCTATCCTCCTCGCCTGTCCGCTGTTGCACCTGTTCATGCACCACGGGCATGGCCACGGCGGAGGCGGGCAAAATGCTGGTTCAGATCGTGGCACCGGCGCCAAATGATGCAACTTGCGCCGCAAGGGTGGGCTGCCTTGGCCACCCCCGCGGCACGCTACCTCGCGGTCATGGTAGCCTTGAATCTGATCTGGGAAGTGGCGCAGCTCCCCCTCTACACGTTGTGGGCGGAGGGAACGCCGGGCGAGATTGCCTTCGCCGTCGGTCATTGCACCGGCGGGGACGCGATGATCGCCGCTGCCGCGCTGGCGATCGCGATACTGCTGACGAGAGCCTGGCAATGGCCGAGCCGGGGGTGGGGACGCGTCACCGTTACCACGACCCTGGCGGGCCTTGGATACACGGTGTTCAGCGAGTGGCTGAACGTCGATCTGCGCCAGTCGTGGGCCTACACGGCCGCCATGCCGCGCCTTCCGCCGTGGGGAACCGGGCTCACCCCTTTCCTTCAATGGCTGCTGTTGCCGCCACTGGCGATGCTGACAGTGCGGCCGCCCGCGCGACCTTTCGCGCGCTGAGGAGTTAGACGGACATGGAACATCACGGCCCCCACACCGCCCACGGCAAGCACGATCCTGAGCTTGAAGGGACTGCCTCGGCATCGGGAACCGTGAAGGATCCGGTCTGTGGCATGACGGTGGACCCGGCAAAGACGGCTCACCACGCCGATCATGCAAGGCATGCCTACCATTTTTGCTCAGCAGGTTGCCGCACCAAGTTCATCGCCGAGCCTGGTAAGTATCTGCAGCCAGGTGCCCCGCTGCGCGCCGAGGCTGTGGCGCCGGGCACCATCTACACCTGCCCGATGCACCCGCAGATCCGACAGCCGGGCCCCGGCAGTTGCCCGATCTGCGGCATGGCACTCGAACCTGAAACCCCCTCGGCCGAGACGGGACCCAACCCGGAGCTTGTGGATTTCACCCGGCGCTTCTGGATCGGCCTTGTGCTGACCATCCCGGTCTTCCTGCTGGAAATGGGTGGCCACCTGACGGGGATGATGCACCTCGTCGGCGGGCCGCGCGTCGGCAACTGGATTCAGCTGGCGCTGGCGACACCCGTGGTGCTCTGGGCTGGCTGGCCGTTCTTCGTCCGGGGCTGGCAGAGCCTGGTGAACCGAAGCCTCAACATGTTCACCCTGATCGCCCTGGGCACTGGGGTCGCCTGGGTGTTCAGCGTCGTGGCCACCTTGGCGCCTGATATCTTCCCGGCGGCCTTCCGCGCGACCGATGGCTCGGTTGCCGTTTATTTCGAGGCGGCTGCGGTAATCGTCGTGCTGGTGCTGCTCGGGCAGGTGCTCGAACTTCGGGCGCGCGAGCAGACAGGCGGCGCAATCCGCGCCTTGCTCGATCTGGCACCAGCCCAGGCCCGGCGGCTGCGGGACGACGGATCAGATGAGGAAGTCCCGCTGGCCGCAATCGTGGTCGGCGATCGGCTCCGCGTCCGCCCAGGCGACAAGGTGCCGCTCGACGGCGCGGTGCTGGAGGGCACCTCCAACGTCGATGAGAGCCTGGTGACGGGTGAGGCAGTGCCGGTCACCAAGACGGTGGGCGATCAGGTCGTCGGCGGCACGCTGAACGGCCAGGGCAGCTTCATCATGCGCGCCGATCGCGTCGGCCAGGACACGGTACTGGCGCAGATCGTCCGCATGGTCGCGGGAGCGCAACGTTCCCGCGCGCCGATCCAGCGCTTGGCCGATCAGGTCTCTGGCTGGTTTGTGCCGGTGGTGGTGGCAATAGCCATAGTTGCCTTCGCGGTCTGGGCGATATGGGGACCAGAGCCGCGCCTCGCCTTTGCTTTGGTCGCCGCGGTGACGGTGCTGATCATCGCCTGCCCGTGTGCGCTAGGGCTGGCGACACCGATGTCCATCATGGTGGGCGTGGGACGGGGCGCGCAGGCCGGCGTGCTCATCAAGAACGCCGAGGCGCTGGAGCGCATGGAGCGGATCGACACGCTGGTCGTGGACAAGACCGGCACCCTTACCCAGGGGCGGCCGGACGTGGTGGCGGTGATCCCGGCGGTGGGCGTGGCCGAGGATGAGGTTTTGCGCTTAGCTGCGGGGTTGGAGCGGCCGAGCCAGCATCCGCTCGCTGAAGCCGTGGTGCGGGCGGCGGAGAAGCGCGGCTTGGCCGTACCGGCGGTCGAGGGCTTCGATGCGCCAATCGGACGTGGCGTGACGGGGGCGGTCGAGGGACGCCAGGTCGCGGTTGGTAACGCCCGTCTGATGGACGAGGCGAAGGTGGATGTCGGCGCGCTGTCGGCGGAAGCCGAGCGCCTGCGTGGGGATGGCGCCACCGTCTTCTTCGTGGGGGTGGATGGCCGCGCCTTCGGAATTGTCGCCGTGGCCGATCCAGTCAAGGCGACGACACCAGCGGCGCTCGCGGGTCTCGCGAAGGATGGCGTGCGGGTGGTGATGCTGACCGGCGATAACCGCACGACGGCGGAGGCTGTGGCGCGGCGCCTTGGCATCACAGAGGTCGAGGCGGAGGTTCTGCCCGAGGACAAGCAGCGCATCATCGAAAAGCTGAAGGTCGAAGGGCGTCGCGTGGCGATGGCGGGTGATGGCGTGAACGACGCGCCTGCGCTGGCGGCTGCCGAGGTCGGCATCGCCATGGGCACGGGTACGGCCGTTGCGATCGAAAGCGCGGGCATCACGCTGCTCGGCGGTGACCTCATGGGGATCGTTCGAGCGCGGCGGCTGTCGGAGGCCGTGATGGGCAACATCCGGCAGAACCTGTTCTTCGCCTTCGCCTACAACGCTGCCGGCGTGCCGATCGCCGCGGGCGTGCTGTATCCGATATTCGGGATTCTGCTCACGCCCATCATCGCGGCGGCGGCGATGGCGCTATCGTCGGTGAGCGTTGTGGGCAACGCGCTGCGGCTCAGGGCGACGCGGCTCGATTGAAGATGCCTGATCGCTGCTGAGGAGGGCACGGAAGAGTATGATGAATGAAACGATGATGAGTGGCGGGATGTTCTGGGGAATGGGTGTGGTTGGGCTGCTGTTCCTTGCCCTTCTTGTCCTGGCGATCCTCGCGCTTGCCAAATACGTGTTCGGACGACGCAACTGATGCGGGTTCATTCCCACCTGCTCGCCGCGGCAGTAGGTGTAGTCGTGGCGGCGGCGCTCGCGGGGGGGGGGTGGAACCTGTGGAGACCAAGCAGTGATAGCTTGGAGGGAGACGAGGCAAGTATCCATCTCGGGCGGCGCGTTTATGCGGAGAACTGCGCCTCCTGCCACGGTGTGAAACTCGAGGGCCAGCCGAACTGGCGGACGCGCCGGCCGAACGGCCGCTTGCCCGCGCCGCCGCATGACGCCACAGGCCACACTTGGCACCACCCGACTGCCCAGTTGATCGAGTTGACCCGCAAGGGGGTCACCGGCCTTGTGCCGGGCTACGAGAGTGACATGCCCGCCTTCGAGGGCGTGCTCACCGACGCAGAGATCGCGGCTGTCATTGCCTATATTGCCAGCACTTGGCCGCAAGAGCTCCGGCGCCGGGCGGAGGACGTTCCCAAAGGGGCCAGCCGATAATGGGGGGGGGGGAAACGTCCAGCATGCCTACTGTTCAATCGAATCCTGACTTTTGGTGTCGCTACCGGCGCGTGTCGCCGTTCGTTTGATGCCATAGAATGGCACACGGATGCCCTCCATGTTCAGCCCGCTTGCCAACCTGACCTATCGCCGCCTGTTCGCGGCGCAGGTTTTGTCGCTGCTCGGCACGGGCCTCTCCACGGTCGCGCTGGGGCTGCTCGCCTATCACCTCGCCGGCGCCGATGCCGGGACCGTGCTGGGCACGGCGCTGGCAATCAAGATGATCGCCTATGTGGGCATCGCGCCCGTCGCCGGAGCCTTCGTGCATCTGGTGCCTCGGCGCAGCCTGCTGGTGGCACTCGACCTGCTGCGCGCCGCGGTTGTACTGGCGCTGCCCTTCGTGACCGAGATCTGGCAGGTCTATGTGCTGATCTTTGTGCTGCAAACTGGCTCCGCCGCCTTCACGCCGACCTTCCAGGCGACCATCCCCGACATTCTCCCGGATGAGGCCGGCTACACCAAGGCGCTGTCTCTCTCGCGCCTCGCCTACGACCTGGAGGCGCTCGTTAGCCCCGCGATCGCCGCTGCGCTGCTCGGGTTGATCGGATTCCATTGGCTGTTCGCCGGCAATGCGCTGGGCTTCCTCGCCTCGGCCGTTCTCGTGCTGAACGTGGCGCTGCCCTCGCCCAAGCCACTGGCGACGGAGGAGGGCGCCTGGGGCCGCATCACGCGCGGTGCGCGCATCTACCTTGCCACGCCCAGACTGCGCGGGCTGCTCGCGCTGAACGTCACAGTGGCCATGGCCGGCGCGATGGTGATCGTGAACACCGTGGTGCTCGTGCGCGCGGGCTTCGGCCTGGGCGCAGCCGAGCTGGGCTGGACGCTGGCGGCCTATGGCGCCGGCTCCATGCTTGCCGCACTCGCGGTGCCGCGGCTGCTCGACGGCGTGATGACCGACCGCACCGCCATGTTGGCCGGTGCCGGACTGCTTGTTGCGGGCTTGCTGATCGGGCTGCTGGTGCCGAGTTGGTCGATGCTGCTGCCGCTTTGGATGCTGCTGGGCCTTGGCAACGGGCTCGTGCTGACGCCGAGCGGACGGTTGCTACGACGCTCAGCTCATGCCGGCGATCGCCCTGCATTGTTTGCGGCGCAGTTCGCACTCAGCCACGCCTGCTGGCTTGTCGCCTATCCGGTGGCAGGGCGGTTCGGCGCTGCAGCGGGCATGGATGCCACCTTCCTGGTGCTCGCTGCGCTCGGCGCCGTGGGGTTGGTAGCGGCCATGCTGCTGTGGCCGAGGAATGATGCCGAGGAGGTCGAGCACATTCACGATCAGCTTCCACCCGGGCATGCACATCTGGATGATGCGCGACCGGATCCGACGGGCGCGCTTCGCCACCGCCATGCCTTCGTGATCGACGACCTTCACCAGAGCTGGCCACGGTAGAATCAGGCGCGATGCGCTGATGGGTCAGAGGCGTTCGGGCGGGATGGTGAGGATGGTCACGGCATCCTTCGCTTCGTCACCTCCACCGAAAGCGTCGCCGCCGCTAGTCGGATTGACTTGGTTCACGCTCAGAAGCGACCTCATCTGCAAGACCCCGGCTTTGAACCAGTCGGCGTCCTAGCGCCTCTATAAATGCCTGGTAACGTTCTCGTCCCTTGGCCTGAGTGGCGGCCGGAGCAGTGTCCGGTAATGCGGGCGTACTGGTCAGCCAGAACCGTACGAACAGGGCTAACGCCTCATTGCCGATGGTGGTGTGGCGTTCCAGCCGCTCGCTGACACGCGACAGGCGATCGAGCCGACGTGCGAGGGCTGCCTCCAGCCGCTCAGGACCGTCCGGCGACAGGTAGCTCTCGAGTGCGGCCTCGACCACGACGGCTTGGCTCATGCGCTTGCGCGTCGCGTAATCGGCGAGGCGGCGCATCAGACCCGGGGGCAGCCGGAAAGTTGCCTTGGTCCTCATGGCGGGTCAGAGGGCAATGCCGTCATCGGGGTCGAGCGCCGCCTGGCGTACCAAGCGACGTGCGCGCGCCGCGAGGGCCCGCGTACGGGCGACATCGTCGTCCTGCTCGTCCTCCGAGAAGACGAACTCTTTATCGGACGGCGGCCCTGGCTCAGGCGCGATCTGCTCATGCTCCGGCAGGGTAGGCTCCCGTCGGATGCCGCCCTCCGTATTGTCGATCGCGGCGGAGGCGGATTTTGCTGCCTCAAACGCGGGGGGCTTAAGCGCGCTCCAGTCATCCGGGCGGGGCACTGACGGCTCAACCGATACGGGGTCCGGCGGCGCCACCACGCGTGCGCGAAGCTGCCTGTCCTCGTAGTAGCGCGCCTTCAGCGCGCGGATTGGCGGGCAGCCCGAGACCAGGACGATCTCATCCGTCGGTGGTAACTGCATCACCTCGCCCGGCGTCAGCAGCGGCCGCGCGGTCTCCTGGCGGCTGACCATGAGGTGGCCGAGCCAGGGCGAAAGGCGATGCCCCGCATAGTTCCGGCTATCCCGAATCTCAGTCGCAGTGCCGAGCGCATCGGAGACGCGCTTCGCCGTGCGCTCGTCATTCGTCGCGAAGGCAACGCGGACATGGCAGTTGTCGAGGATCGCGTTGTTGGGTCCGTAGGCCCGCTCGATCTGGTTCAGGGACTGCGCGATGAGGAAGGACCGGATGCCGTATCCAGCCATGAAGGCGAGCTGGCTTTCGAAGAAGTCGAGCCGCCCGAGTGCGGGGAACTCATCCAGCATCAGCAGCAGCCGATGACGTCGCCGATCGTTTTCCAGCGCCTCGGTCAGGCGCCGGCCGATCTGATTCAGCACGAGTCGTACCAGCGGCTTGGTCCGCACGATGTCGGAGGGCGGGACGACGAGGTAGAGCGTGACCGGCTCGCGCGCCTCGACCAGGTCGGCGATCCGCCAGTCGCAGCGGCGGATCACCTGCGCGACGACCGGATCACGATATAGACCGAGAAAGCTCATCGCGGTCGATAGAACACCGGATCGTTCATTTTCCGACTTATTGAGCAGCTCTCGCGCGGCGGAGGCGACGACAGGGTGTGGCCGGTTGCCGAGATGGGGCGTCGTCATCATCGCCGCCAGTGTGCGCTCGATCGGGCGGCGTGGATCGGAGAGGAAGCCCGCGACGCCGGCGAGCGTCTTGTCCTGCTCGGCGTAGAGAACGTGCAGGATGGCGCCGACCAGCAGGGAGTGGCTGGTCTTCTCCCAGTGGTTCCGTCGCTCCAGCGCGCCTTCGGGGTCGACCAGGATGTCGGCGATGTTCTGCACGTCGCGCACCTCGCTGTCGCCGCGGCGCACCTCGAGCAGCGGGTTGTAGGCGGCGCTCGCCGGGTTGGTGGGGTCGAAGAGCCGCACCCGGCCGAAGCGCGCCCGCCAGCCGGCGGTGAGCTGCCAGTTCTCGCCCTTGATGTCGTGGACGATGGCCGAGCCGGGCCAGGTCAGCAGTGTCGGCACCACGAGCCCCACGCCCTTGCCGGAGCGGGTCGGCGCGAAGCACAGCACATGCTCGGGGCCGTCATGCCGGAGGTAGCGCGGCGCGAACCAGCCGAGGACGACGCCATCGGGGGCAAGCAGCCCGGCGTCTCGCACTTCGCGCTCCGTCGCCCAGCGGGCCGAGCCGTAGGTGGTCACGTCCCGGGCCTCGCGGGCGCGCCAGACGGACATGCCGATGGCGATGCCGATCGCCGCGAAGCCACCGGCGACGGCGATGATGGCGCCCTCGTAGAACACGCTCGGCGCGTAGGCGTCATACCAGTACCACCAGAGGAAGAAGGCGGGCGGGGGGTAGACCGGCACGCTCCCCCAGACGTCCATCGGTTGCCCGAGCTGCGCTTGGTAGCCAAGGCGCCAGGCGACCCACTGCGTCGCACCCCAGACCGCGGCGAGGACGATCAGGAAGACGACCAGGACCTGACCCCAGAGGATCTTGGTGGCGGTCATCGACGGGTGGGGAGCGCGGCGGACATGCCATGAGAGGTGCGCGATTGACGCGGTGACCTTCAAGCGGCCAGCGGCCGGCATCGTGCCCGCGGCGAGCGCATCGCGCGAAACGGCGGGGACGCCTACCTAGCCGATGCGGTGGCGCGGCATCCGCTCAGAGGCTGAGGCCTCGCTTGCGCGTGGGTGTGAGCTCGAGACCGCCGCCAGGCGCAATGCTCCCTGCCACGGCCAGCCCTCGCTGTCGCTCCATTGATGGCTTCCACGGTACAAGCTGGAAGCCCAGCCCGTCTTCGATTATCGCAAAGCGCCCCGAGGCCAGGTCGAGGCGTCGGGTGAACACCCCGGAGACAGGGTCACCCTCCCGCGCCGGCCGCCATGACTTGCCCGTCTCGGCCGCTACCCGCGCGGCAGCCGCCTCCACCTCGCGCTGGCGCAACGTGTTGAGCAGGTCGCGCGCGAAGACCACGCGCTGACCCTGCCGTCGTGCGAGACCGGCCGCGACGAGATGCTCGGTCCGGCGCGCGAGCGCGCCCTCGATTTCCGCACCGAAGCCCTGCCCCGCCAGTGGTAGCGCCCCGCGGTCCAGCAGGCGCCGGTC
Source organism: Falsiroseomonas oleicola (assembly GCF_019029495.1). GTDB lineage: Bacteria > Pseudomonadota > Alphaproteobacteria > Acetobacterales > Acetobacteraceae > Falsiroseomonas > Falsiroseomonas oleicola. Next base: position 26,400 of record NZ_JAERQM010000013.1, on the reverse strand, counting down.
CAGCCAGGTCGTGCCATTGGCGGTGACCTGCGCCTCGACCGAAAGATCCGACCGCACGACCAGAGCGCTGCGTTCCCTCCCGCCGACGTCCTGGTAGCGACGGAGTTCGACGACCGCACCTGGGTGCCCGTCGCCGGTTGCATCGATATCCGCGAAGCGGACATGATGCACGCGGCCATCGACGCCGTCGATGATCGCGTAGCCGCTGCCCTTGAGCTCGTCGGCGATGCCGCGCTCGAGGAGGCGGCCGATGATGGGCTCGGGACGGTCGCCATGGATGGCGAAGTCACCGGCCGCGCGCTCGGCACCGAGGCCCTGCATGGCGCGGTGCATGGTCCTGATGATGTCGCCGCGGGTGCCGAGGTCGCGAAGCGTCTCCTCCATGCCGGGCTTGAGCGTCCAGACCGCGGGACCATGCCGGTCGGCGAGACCGAACCGCTCCAGGGTCTGCGCCCGGCCGATCATCAGCCGGCGGAGTTCCGGATCGGCAGCGTCCGCGCCGCCGGGGCGCAGGTCCAGGATGCCGCCACCCTCATCGGCGGCGGCGCGGAGGGCACGATCGAGACCGGTCCAGCGCTCGGCACCGACCTCAGCCTCCAATGCGCTGCGGATCTCCTTCTCGGTCCGCGGCCCAAGTTCCAGCTCGACCAGCGCTTCGGCGCGGCCGCGGAAGCCGCGCGAGATGTAGTCGCGCGAGATCACCAGGTCGCCGCCATCCTGGGCCCGGCCGCGCACCAGGACATGGACGTGGGGGTTGTCGGTGTTCCAGTGATCGACCGCGACCCAGTCGAGGCGGCTGCCAAGATCCTGCTCGGCCTGGCGCATCAGGTCGCGCGTCCAGGCCTTCAGGTCTGCGAGCGCGGGCGCGTCCTCCGGGCTGACGATGAAGCGGAAGTGGTGCCGGTCATCGGCGCAGCGCTCCGCGAAATCCCGGCCGTCGGCATTGTCGGTGCCCGCGCCGAAGAGCTGGGCCTTGGCGCCGACGCGCGTCACCCCATCGCGCTGAAGGTAGCAGATGTGGGTGGCGAGGGAGGCGGAGCGGAAGCGCGTGCCCTGATGGCGCACGACGCGCGCCTTGATCACGACGCGGCGCGACGGCGAGCGAAGCGCTGCCTGTGCCGCAGCGGCGCGGCCCCGCCCGAAACGCGAGCGGTTGCTAGCCCGCGACCCGCCGCCAAAGCCGGGGCCGGTATGGCCGGCCTTGCGGACAGCTCGCATGACCTGACCGACGAAGCTCTGCGCCCGGCGGGTTGGCGCACGTGTGTCGCCGATGCGGCCGGGGCGGACGTTCAGATCGTCGTCGCGGGTCGTCATGGCCGCCGAGCCGCCGGCGCGCAGCGGCGGCTGGCGCTGAGGCCGTTGATTTGCTTTGGATTTTGGCAGGAAGAGCCAGCCGCCACTTCGGCGCGAGGCGGGGATTTCTGTGTTGGATTAGTGACATACGTCCGACCGCCAGCCCTGCTTTTATCTGGCAATCGGCGGTCGGGGTTCCTGAGATGCCCGGCTCTCCACTTCCGTTGTCCCTCCCGGCGGTATCCGATGACACTACAGCAGCACATCAGCGCGCGCGGGGGGGCGACGCATGCTGAGCGGAAAGGGGCTGCGCGATCCCGCGCTGCGTGGCGGTCACTGATCATGCCCACCGCTGCCACGACGAATGGCGAAAATGTGGTCGCGATCGGTTACCGGGCCGTCAAACTCGGGCGCCTCGGCTGTTCGGGATCTGCGAGCCATCGGCTGCGCCGCTTGCCCACCGGCGGTGATCGATGTGTCCGCGACAGGCACGAAGATCGACCGGGCCAGTGCTGCTGTCTCCGCCGGTGCGTCACCGCCGAGCAGCACAAAGATGCCGTCGGGACCGTGCGCCGTTCTCGCCGCAAGCTGGCCAGGCGCCGCATTGCCAGCGCCGCCGGTCATCATCGGCGCGAGGGCCGCGACATACGCTCGCGTCTCCGCCGGCAGCGGCTGTCCGGCCACCAGATGGGCCTCCACTCGTCCCGGACCGGCGTTGTAGGCCGCCAGCATGAGCGGCGCCGATCCAAAGCGGTCCAGCATCTCCCGAAGGTAGGCGGTGCCCGCCAGGATGTTGTCCTGCGGTGCGAAGGGATCGGCGCCGAGGCCGTGCCGCGTGCGCAGGCTTGCCCAGGTCGCCGGCATCACCTGCATCAGCCCCATGGCGCCACGGTGCGACACAGCGAGCCGATCGCCGGCGCTTTCGGCGCGCATGACCGCCCTGATCCAAGCCTCTGGGATGCCGAAGCGCTCCGATGCAGCCGCAATCTCGGCGCCGTGAAGCGTCTGCGCCGCCGACCCGGTCGGCAGCAGACCAAGTAGCAGCAGCAAGGCCGCGATGAAGTGGAGCGACCGGGACGGGAGGGAAGACGCGTGGCGTCCAGCGCGCGCTGTCGGAGCGCCGTGCGTCGTCGATGGGCGTGCGTGGAAAGGGGGCGTTTTGCTCACAGTCCGCGCTCCGTGATCCAGATCGGGCGAAGCCTGGCGACGATGCTGTTGCGCGGGATGGGTCCGAAGTAGCGGCCGTCAAGGCTGTCGGGCTCCGCCGCATTGAGCAGGAACACCTGATCGGATTCGAGCCCGTGGCATCCGTGCCAGGCCGGCAGCGGGCGGCCCAGGCGGTCGGCGACGCGACGATGCGCCACCCTCTGGTCGTCTACCTTGATGGCGTCACCCATCGCGCACACCACCTGCGGCGGCAGAGCGACGACGTGCTTTAGAAGCGGCACCCCGCGCGCGACGTAGCCGCGCTCGTCGAGGAACCTCGCCAGCGGCTCGGGCGGGCTAACAAGCACCAGGTCGCCCAGTGCGACATCGTCGGCAGGTGCCGCGATGTAGAGGCCGAGCGGCACGCTCGCTGATGCGTTCCAGATGATGCGCGGCTGCCAACCCGCGATTGCCGGGACAGCGATCAGCCCCAGCCCGGCCAGTATGGCCGCGAGGGGCACCGCGCGGCGTCTGCGCAGCGCCATCATGCGTCGATCCTCCGGCGCAGCAGCCAGGCGCGGTGGCGCTCGCGCGTGTAGGCGCGCGGCTGCTCGCCGGCTGCCAAGCGGTTCATCACGTGCCGCCAATGGTCGGGGCAGGCCTCCTCCGGCGCGACGCCCGTCTGCTCGACCGCATCGATCGCGCGCAGCACCTCGTTGACCTTCGGCCAGCCGGAGATGCGCAGCAGGATTTCTGCCCCCGGCGTCACGAAGCCGATCGTGCTGTAGGCCTCGCCAGGCCCAACCGCGCGCAGGATGTCGATGCGGCTGACGACGGTGCCATAGCCGTTCGACGCCCACCGCACGAACGCGAAGACCTCACCCGGCGCAAAGGCGACGACGCGGCGGCGGCGGTCGAGGATCGTCTCTTCGGCGATCCGCCCGAAGCGGATCCAGCGCTCGACGCGGCCCTCGAGCCAGAGCAGCTCGACGCCGGTCAGCGCGGTCATGGCGCGCCCTCCCGTTCCCCGTCTCGGTCGGCTTTCCCGCCGGGCGGGCGCCCCACTACCAGTTTAGAGTTAGACTCTCTATTAGACTCATTAAGCGGCCGAATTTCGTTGTCGTGGCAATGGTTTGCGGGGCATTCCTGCGCCTGATCTGCCGATAGTCCTGCGCCTGATGTGCCGATACCTTCTGCGCCTGATCTGCCGTGCTGATCCACAGGCGCACGTATGTTATCCACAGTTTGCCCACAGAGTTGTCCAGGCGAGATGTGGAGAACTTCGGCCCCTGCGGCCGTCCGTTGAACAGCCAGCCGGTAGCGCGGGAGTGGCTGCCGGGCTGCGATGCGGCGCAGATCCAGCGCGAAGTCGGTAAAGCGCGCCAGGCTGCCGGATTTGGCGTGCAGGTGCCGAAACTCGAACGCCCAGCCGCGCGGCTGATGGCCGGCATGCTTGCGTGCGACGCGATACAGCCAGCGCTCGATGCCACCGGTCAGACGGAAATAGGCCGGGTCGATCGTCAGCACGAGTTGTTGGTCGAGGACGCCGCGGTGGAACCAGTCGGGCAGGATGAACTCCATCCCCTCGCAGCGGCCGGAGGCCGTGACGCGCTCCTCCCATTCGTTGATCCAGGAGAATTGCTGGCGCCGCCACTGCGCGCCGTTGCGGATCGTGGTGCGGACGGCCGTGGATTGCAGGCGCGCCAGGGCGGCCTTGAGGAGGAGGTACTGGTGCTGGCCGGCGCCTCGGCCGATGGCCGTCAGCAGGTGATATGGCGTGAAGCGGAGGAACCGTGAGGTTGTCACCCCGCGTTCCGCTGCTGCGACGATCTGCGAACCGGCCCAGATCAGCACATCGGCGTCCCAGATAGTCGCCATGCCGTGCTCGGGGACGGCGTGGACCTGCACCTCGATGCAGCCGGCGCGGTACAGGATCGGTGCGGTTCGACGGCCTTTTGCCAGCGAGAAGAACGGTCGCTCCATGAGATCGCGCTGGTCGCGGCGCGGCGGACCGTCCTCCGGCAGCGCGTCAAAGGGGCTGAGCCGGAGCCGTTCGCTGCCGGCATTTTTGGGGTGCATTTGGCGACGCCCTCAACGCCGGGCCGCGCCGGCATAGGCCGGCGAGACTGCCGCATGGCGCTTGGCGGGCAGCACGGTCGCGCCCGTGTCGTCGCTGGTCGAGGCCTTGGTGCCGCGGTTCACCCAGGCCTGGAGGTCTGTGACGGCATACACGACGCGGCCACCGAGCTTCGAGTAGCGCGGGCCGGTGCCATAGGTGCGGTGCTTTTCCAGGGTGCGGCCGGACAGGCCAAGGAAGCGGGCGGCCTCGGGGGTGCGGAGATAGCGCGGCGGCAGGCCGGCATTCGGGTCGGGCATCGTGAGCCTCCGGTGACGTTGTGGGATGCAGCGCATGGGGCGCGGCGGTCAGGTCGGAGGCTGGCGAAGGGGAGCAGCGTCGGGGGAGTACGAAGGGACGGGCCGGCTGGGCGTACCCACACCGTCAGCGCGCGAGCTTCACGCGCGGGCCCTGGCGAAGCAAACCGCGATAGCCGCCGTCGCGCAGCCGGATGGCGTCCGCGACCAATCGCATGGTGCGACCGCGGAGGTCATGGGACTTCCAGGCCGCGCCCACGGGTACGCGCGCTGGTCCGAACAAGCCCGCCGCCAGCTGCCTGTAGCTGGCACCGGTGTCGCGTCCGTCGAGGGCGCGAAGAGCCTGCACGAGCCGATGCCGGCGCTGCCTGGTCATGTCGTCCGCGGGCAGATTTCGGTCATGCAGCGCGTGCCAGAGGCGCAACACCGATCCGAGACGCTGCGGAAGGTGTTCGTCGAGCGGGATCAACGCCCCAAGCGGCGCTCCGTCGGGCGTGCCGGCGACCACCCAAGTAGGCATGGCAAGCTTGCCGACGGCGCCATGCAGCCCGTCACTCGCCGGGCGTGGCGAGCTCACCCACGGCAGGGCAGCCGGTGAGGGTGGCGAGAACGACAACTGCAAGGCCGAGAGCGCCACGGTGGAGGAGCAGATTAGTGGTGCCCAGACCACCCCTGCCGCTCGCGCATTCAGCGCCGGATCGGCCGGGAAATCGCAACCCCCAGTGCTCGGCGACTGCTTCGGCCGCATCGTCGGGCGGCGCGTCGTCGAGCTGTTCCCAATCGCGCTCGTAGCGCGGGTTGCGCCGAAGGAACTCCCAGGCGAGATCGCTTGCCGAGGCGTTCTCCAGCTCTGCATAGGCGGCCGCCGACCGCCAGTCTCGCGCCGGCATGGCAAGGCTCCGACAGGGGACGGAATTTAAGCTCCGCACACAGTATGCCGACAGATGCAACCATTCCGTGCCCTGTGGAGTCGCACGGCGAGCAACACGTGTTGCCCCTTGCGCAACGTCGCTCAGCTGCTCGAGCCCTGTCGCAGCAGATCGCGATAGCCCGATTCCGTCATCCAGCGGGCTCGAGCGAGGTGGCTATCGTGGATACGCCGCGCGCGATCTGGATCGCTGCCAGCGTCAAGGCCAAGCACGATCCGCGCGACTTCCCGCCAATCCGCGCCCTCAGATGCCGCATCGAGTAGCCGTAGGTAGGCGACTTTGTGCGCAAGGTCATAGGCCGTAACGCGCGGCTCATCTGGCGGGGTGTCCAGGATCGTCGTGGCGGTCATAGGGGCCCCTCAGCCCGGTATCGTTCGCGTGAGCACAGGGTCACCGATCTGTGCGGCAAACGCCAGACGTGGCGTTACATGGTGGAGGCCGCGAAGCATTTACACACTATAGAAGATAAACTCAAAGTATGTAACGCGCCAAGCGTGCCGGCATGGACATGCGCCGGCTGGTCGGGAGGAATGTGCGTCGGATCAGGCTGGAAAAGGGCCTGACGCAGGAGGCATTCGCCGAGCGGTCAGGGTTCAGCCAGCAGTATCTCAGCGACCTTGAGCGTGGCCGGCGCAATCCAACGGTGGTGACGCTGTTTGAGCTCGCCACTGCGCTGGGTGTCAGTCACGTCGCGCTGGTCGAGCCGGATGGCGAGGATGCGCGAGTGACCCCGCTACGGCGTGGGGGCCAGCGCAAGGAGAGTGCAGACAAAGCACTCGCGCGAAATGCAGGCGGAGCATCCAAGGCGACGATGTCGTGATCCAGGTTGGTGCTGCATTACAGCTGGCAGGCCGATCAGTGGTGTGAGCTCGCCGGTCGGGTCTGGGAGCCAGCCTAATCCCAGAAGGGGCCGCGGCGTCACTGGCGCCCCGCCCATCCGGGCGGGGCGCTGATGGCCGTTCACTCCCTGCTGCGGTTGCCGCTGGGGCGGGACCAGATCAGCTCGAACTCGCCGCCCTCCATCTCGAAGAGGTTCGCCAGGATCGGCGCTGGCAGGGAGGGGTCGTCAAGCTTGACCGAGAGGTAGTCGCGGCCCTCGTTCGAGGTCTTCTTCCACGCCGCCCCGATCTCGGCGCGGCCGGCGAAGATGCGGAAGTCGGGGGCCTTGTCGCTGCTCTTCTCGGCCGGACGGACCTGGACCTTGGCGTCGAGAGTCAGCGTCGAGACCGTGCCGTTGAAGCCGTCGCCGGTGCGGGTGAAGGTGCCGATGGTCGCCATGACTGTCTCCTGTCTGTCGATCGGGCCGCGCCCATCGCGGCCTCGATGGCGATCGTCCGGCCGGGGGCGGGCGCCGACGCACCCCGGAGGGGCCGCAGCGCAGCGGAGGACGGGGCTGGGAGACTTTCTTGCCTCGCGAGGAATGCGCGGCACGCGCAGGGGAAGAAAGTCGCACCGGCGCCGTTGCGGCCGAGGCGCCCGAGGCGTCAGCCATCCCTCGGCCAGATCAGGCCATCCGAGGCAGCGTGGCAGCGCGACACCGGACGGACCATGGAGACAGCAGGCGACTGTCGCCGCGCCCGCACAAGCGCGATGAACTAGGCATCGCGGTCACGGCGCCCAAGGCGTGTTCAAGGGAAGATCCGGCCGGAACGGGGAAGGCGAAACGCCAGTCCTGTTGCGCATCATCCTGGCTATACGGGTCGCGGCGCGGATGTTCCCGACGGGGGTCGCCCTGCTTCGTTTCAGCTGCGCGATCCCGATGACGGTGCGGGCAGGCGTGCCGCGGAAGAGGATGGCAGGCGAGGCTGATCCGGTCCCGCCGCTTTGGCGAACTCAGCGTCAGGGCGGCCAATGGTGACCTGCCTCGGCTGGGTGCCGAAGCCCGCGAACGCAGCCAACTGCGCTGCCGCTGAGACACCCACCACGAGGCCGCCGATCGCCGCGAAGACGTGGCGCCAGGCTTCCGACGGCACAAGCAGCGCCGAGATCCCGAGCACCGCGTGGTAGCCCACGACGGCGGCCGGTGCGGCGAACAGCAGCGCGATGACGGCCCGCAGGGCGAGCGAGCGCACGGACGCGAAGAGCAGTTGCGCAGCGAACAGCGCGACCACACCCGCGATGATGCCGACCAGTATGGCGCCGATGACCCCCGCGCCTGTCTCGAACGCCCACATGCCGACCGTCAGCCCAACGAAGAACGGCACGGCGTAGATAGCGAGTGTGAACAGCAGCACGAGCATCGTGCCGAGGCCGAACAGGCTGACGATGACACCGAGCGTCATTCGACCCTCCCCGGTCGAGGCGCGATGATGCGCCCCGATTATAGCGGATCGCGGTCGCCCAGCGGTTCGCCTTTGCGCGAGCGCATCATGGTGCGGGCGGCGCTACCCGCCGCCCCCGCGGAAGTCGAAGAGCGGGATGCCGAGTCGCTTCGCCTTATCGGCCAGGTTGTCGGTGACGCCCGAGCCGGAGAAGACGATGACGCCGATCGGCAGCGTCTCGAGCAGCGCGTCGTTGCGCTTGAAGGGCGCGGCCTTGGCGTGGCGGTGCCAGTCCGGCTTGAAGACGATCTGCGGCACCTTGCGCTGGTCGGCCCAGCAGGCGGCGATGCGCTCGGCGCCCTTCGGCGTGCCGCCATGCAGCAGCACCATATCGGGGTGCTTCGCATGCACCCGGTCGAGCGCGGCCCAGATGCGCTGGTGGTCGTTGCACTCGACGCCGCCGGCGAATGCGATGCGCACGCCCGGCGGCAGCAGCGGCTCGGCCTCGGCGCGGCGCCTGGCGGCGAGGAAGTCGCGGCTGTCGATCATCGCCGCGGTCATCGTGCGGCGGCTGACCATCGAACCGGCGCGCGGGCGCCAGGCGGAACCGGTGTGGTGCTCGAAGTGCTCGGCCGCGGCATCACGGAGGAACTCGAAGGCGTTGCGGCGCTCGATGAGCGTGAGGCCCTGGGCGAGGAGGCTTTCCAGCTCGACGGAGCGGACCTCGGAACCGTCCTGCTCGCGCTGGGAGCGCTGCTGGGCAACCTCGTTGGTGTCGAGCTCGCGGCCGATGCGGTCGATGCCGCGATGGAAGAGGTTGACCAGCGACCAGAGCAGGTCGGGCAGGTCGGGCTCGAGGCGCGTCTCGCCGAGGCTGGCGACCAGTACGTCGAAGATGTCGGCGACGGCGCCGGAGAGGCGGTCGGGATCGGGCAGTGGCCGAGGGTCGGGCTCGTCGGCGAAGGGGCGGTAGCCGTGGAGCTGGAGCTCGTCGAGCAGGTGCGCGGTGGCGGAGGCGGCGTGGGTGGGTTCGGTGTCGTCGAAGCGGTCGGTCATGGCCGGGTCCTCGCTGTCACGGGCCGCGCCCATCGCGGCCTTCGTGGCGATCACCCGGCCGGGGGCGGGACGGACCGGCACCCGCAGGCGAAGCCGGAGGGCCGCAGCGCAGCGGAGGACGCCGGCGCGCGGCTTTCTTGCGTCGCGAGGAAGCGGCCCGTCAGGGCCGCGGGGAAGAAAGTTGCGCGACGGCGTTGCGGGGAGGGCCCGGCTCCGGCCCGATCGCCAGCGAGAAGGCCGTGGGCGCGGCGATGCGCGAGAGACTGCCGACTGACACCTGGCCAGCCCAGTACGTCCACTGCTTCCACGTTCACCCCATGTCGGTACTCAACGACAAGTTTTGGCCGTATCCGCACGGTCTGCTTTTGGAAAGCGGTGGCCAGTAAGCGGGCCGTTCATGCGGCGCATCATCGAGCAAAATTTGCCTCGTCAGCTCGCGACCTCATCCGAGCCGTTCGATGGCCCACTGTGAAGTTTTAGCTGCCATGTAGGCGGTGGCCGCATGAGACCGGATCGGTATGAGCCGGCAAAGCTTATCGGGTGCGCAGAAACACCGCACTGTGTGGACTCAGAGACGCAATATGCATCGGCGATCGGCGGTGGCAGAAGCGTCTCTACTGTCGTTGCGATAGTGACTTGTAGTAAATCCTGGCCGCGCCCGGAGTGGGCTCGAAGGTAAAGCAATCGCAATAGTCATCGATCGCCTGCATCACGCCGAGCAGGGCTGGGCCGGAGAATGCCGCTGCCTGGCCGGTGCCCCAATGGCTTAGGAAGTTTCCAACGATCGTCACCATGTTGGTGTTCAGGCCGGCTTGCTGGGCCGCGTCGAGTTGGAGGCTGTTGGCGGCCTTGTGCAGTTTGACGGCCGCCTCAATGGCCTTAAGGAATTCGCCCGCCAATTGCTTGTCGTCGTTGAAGGCGATGTCCACCGGCACCGGGATGCGGAGCTTGCTGATGAGATCGCTTAATCGATATTCCAAATACTGCCGCACGCCTTCCTTTGCGGAGTCGACCTGGCCGGCTTGAAGCATCGAAATGGTGCGGTCGCGCACCTTGTTGACCGCTCCGGCCTGCGGCAAGACGGCAACCTGCGGCGATCCCTCGAGGCGCTGGTGCCACCACGCTCCCGAACCGCTGTGCTTGTTGAACAGCTTTTCGAGCATCGTGTCGTGGCTCAACAGGATCACCTGCGGTCCTGTCGCGTTTCCGGGCCTCGCGAAGGTGGTTCTGATGAGTTCAACTAGAAAGTGCTGGTGCCCGGCGTCGAAGCTGGACGTCACATCATCGAGAACTACGAATTTCGGCAGTCCGCCGTAGAGAGACGCGGCCGCCAGATAGAGCGAGATCGCGAAGGCGTTGCGGAAGCTCTCGGAGAGAAGCGCCTGGGGCGAGACGTTCGTTAGCCCGTAGAATTGGGTAAGGCCGATGCGCAGTTCTTCGCTATCTGCCTTTTTCGAGACGGCCGGCTCGACGCCGTGAAACGACATCTTCTTGAAATACTCCTTGAAGACGGGCTCGACGGCAGCGAGGCGCGCCTTGCTCATACCTGCCTCGGCCGTCGCGAAGGTCTTGGATGCATCAACGAGAAAGTCACGAACCCGATCAACACAGGCGTCTCTTACCGCTTCTTCCGCAATCGCATTCCGGGATTGCTCGAGCTTATTCCAGCTATCCTGCAAGCGCCGCGCGGTCTCCACTTTCTTGGTCACCTCGACCGACGACGGCGGCAATTCTTTCTCGAGCTGGGCCTGCTCGGCTGCCAACTGCGCATCGATCTCGCCAGCCCTGGTGCGCAGCGCCGCAAGATGTTCCACCAACGCCTCGGCTTCCGCCTTGGAGATCGAGCCAGCGGCGGCTCGGGTATTCCGGGCGGCGAGTAGGCGTTTTTCGGCGGTGGACTCCATCGTGGATTCGAGTTGAAGAAGCTCAGTCCACCCGGACGCACTCCATTCCGTCGCCAGCGCCGTAGCCGCCTTATCCAAGGCCTCGAACTCGGAGAGCTTGGAGGCAATGTGGTCCCGCAGGCTGTGAGTTCCCGTCCCATCGCAAAGCGGGCAAAGATGCGGATCCTCCCACTGTTCGGTTTCCACGACCTTCGAGCCTGCCTGATAAAGCTGGAGCATCAGATCGCCGGCGGTCCTTGCCACCGCGTCCTCCCGCTCAGCGGCAAGCGCGGTGAGTTGCGCGGCCCGCTCCGCAGTTGGAGCCTCATGATTAACTTTAGCGAGATCGCTACGCTCTCGGATGCAGGTGCCAAGGCGCTCGCGTTTCGGCCCGCCCTCGGCATCCTTGATCGCCTCGATGCAGGCGTCGATGTCGATGGCTGCGAACGCCTTTCCTTCACAGACAGGTTTCAGCGGCGCGATCTGGGCCAGCGCGTCCTGGCACTTCTCTTTCGCCGCCGTTGCATTCAACTCCCCAATGGCCGCGCCAACTAGAATCTCGTAGTCGTTGGCAATTGCTGCTGCCAGATCACGGGCGGTCCGCTCTTCGCGCGTCTTGTTTTGCGCATGGGCAGCAACACTGAAGTGATTGTTGAACGCGCGCGTGTTCACCAGACCCGCGAGAGCTTGGCGAAGATCGCTGTATGCCGATAGCCCCAGCAACCCGGAAAAGGTACGTCCGCGAACGAGTGGCCCCGCAGCGATGAACTTCTGAAAAGTCGGTCCATCGAGGAATACGAACTCGCGATTGAGCGCGGTCAGAATCGCGCTGGTATCCCAAGGCGCGGTGGCTGCGACCGAGCGATGGCCTAGCGCGTTCCGGCCGATGGTGATCGCGCATTTTTCCCCGCCGGGTTCGGCGACGAGCCGGAGCTTTATAGTGGACTGACCGGTCGAGTGAAATCGATTCTGGTAGTAGTCTTTGTCCCGCTCGGCGGCGGGGAGTTCATCCAGCCAGGGTAGCTTTCCGGTGATCGCGTAACGCACGGCGTCGTAAACGGATGTCTTGCCGACGCCGTTCACCGCCGAGATACTGCTGACCTTGTCGGGCTGCAGCCTGAGCTCGAGGGGGTGCCCCTCATTGTTCACGCCTCTGAAGCCTTCGATCGAAACGCCTTCAAGTAACCAGCCGGTCACTGGCGGCAGGGGCGCGGCCAATGGTTGGGCGGTAGCCGCGTTAGCGGGCGCTGCCGCGACCTCTACCTCGCTTGTGTTTTTGTCCTCGGTGGGCGGCGCGGCGCAAATCTCGAACAACCGATCCCAGACTTCATCCGCCTTGTACGTTCCCTCGAGAAGCGCCGTGAATTGCTTTCGCATTTCCGCTCCCAGCGCGGCGTCCATCTCGTCGATATAGTTTCCGAACGCGGATAGATTGTCGTCGAGACTTGCATTCTCGTCGAATGCAAAGGCAGCTGCCCGTACAGGCATAATATACAGCCCCCCATTTTTGCCCATTTCAATTATGACGTGATTACTTCGTGGGCACAAGTGTCGGAGGTTTGATCGGGGTGAGTGGCGCGGTGGCGATAAAGCCGCCGCCAGCAGCGCCCAAGGTGCCAGAACCCGTGAATGCCACGCTGCCACTGAGAATCATGCTTGGAGGGCAATTCATGACCCTCCAAATGATCGCGCGCGGTGGATTTTGTCGAAGCCGCTCTGAACCCGAATAGTGATGCCACACCGTCAAGGTCGCCAAGTACTAGCCGAAACGTCCGCTTCTTGGCGATGGCAGGGTCTAGCTGAAGGTCCGCGATGGGCGCGAAGCGGACGAGGGTCATGCCCGCGTTGAGATGACCGTTTGGCTAAGGTTAGCCATTGCCGGTAGGCAGCAGGGCTGCATCCACAGGTGCCATCTGCACGCGCACCCACGCGGCCAGCTCGGCAGCTCCGATCTGGCGTAGATCTTCGTTGAAGTCTTCCGAACGCGGGCTCAGGGCGACAGACTCAATGCCCGCTCGCCCGGCGCACTCGGTTAGCATTGCGGCAGCTCGGTTGCCCGCGTGGTCGCTGTCTTGGGCAACGTAGAGTCGACGCACACCAGGCGGCAGGACAAGAGCGACGAGATGACTCGCCGATAGCGCCGCGATCATCGGCAGCGTGGGCAAAACACAGCGCAGTGCGAGCATCGTCTCGATGCCCTCGCCTACCGCGACGACCTCCTGTGCGGCGCCGAACCGCACGCCATTCCCAAGCAGTCGGCCCATCGCCCGCCGCGGGGTCGCGACCGGCGCCTTGCCGCTGCCGTCACGCGCGAGCCAGGTGCGGTGTACCCCGGTGATCGTGCCGCCGAGGTCCGTCACCGCGGCGAGCATCGCGGGCCACGTCTCGACCGGCGCGTTCTCGTCGGCGCGGTAGTAGCAGCGCGGGTGGAAGCGCAGCGCCGGCAGGTCGTCCAGGTACGTGACACCCCGCGCGCGCAGATAGGTCTCGGCGAGCGTCCCCTTGATCGGCTGCCCGGCGTTGAACAGCCGGCGCGCCGCATCCGGGGAGCCGACGGCTACAGGCGCGCGCTGCTCGGGCCTTTGCGGCGCGGGCAGGCTCAGGAACCGCCGAGCCTCCTCCAGCACGTCGCGCAGGCAGTCGAGGCCACGCGCCCGGGCAACCAGGTCCAGCAGGTCGCCATGATCGCCCGTCGCGGCGTCGGTCCACTTCCCGGCGGCGCCACTGCCCGCCTCGGGCCCGTGCAACCGCACGAACAGGCTGCGCCCCGGCGTGTTCGTGACATCGCCCGCAGTCCACCAGTGCCCCTCGCGTCGGCCGTTAGAGAGGTAGTGGCGGCAGACCGCCTCGGCGTTGCGGGCCAGGCGGCGTGCGAGCGCGGCGGCATCTTCGCGCATTGGTCCCTCCATAAAGATGCGGGCCCGCCTTGCGACGGGCCCGCGAGGTGCAGGGAGGCCGGTTACTCGGCGGCGATGGCGGCGATGGGGAACGCCGCGGCCTCAGTGTCTTGAGCCGGCGGCGCCGAGGCGATGGCCGTATCGCCGCCCTCCGCCGCCGTTTCCGCTTCGCCCTCTGGCGCCGCCTCGGTTTCCGCTTCCACCGCCGCGAAGACCTGACCCGGCGTCCGCAGCGGCTCGGGCACCCAGTCGGTGCCGGCGAGCAGCTCCTCGGCGGCCGTCGCCATCTCCGCCTTCTTCAGGCCAGCGATGCGCTCCGCCGCCCGCACCCCACGCGCCTCCCGTACGGCGGCGAGGATCCTGCCCTTGGTGACGCGGCCTAGATAGGCCTCCGCCGTCGGCCGCCAGCCGACCGCGGCCATGTCGAGGCTGACCGCTTCGGCGATGCGGTCGGCATGCGCGATCGCCTTGGGCCGGCGGTTGTAGGCCTCGTGCACCGCATTGACCGTCAGCCCGACGCAGTGCGCGAACAGCGCCTCGCGGCTGTCGGCGTCGAAGCCGGCGAGGATCCGCCAGAGCTCCCCCGGATCCGTCGGCATCTGCGCCTGCCAGCGCGCATGGCGGGCCTCGATGGCGCGTGCCGAGGCGGTGTCGGCGAGTCCCGGGGCCTGGGCGGAGAACAGCGCGCTCTTCGGCTCGATCTCCAGGCAGGAGTCGAGGCCGTAGCGATAGAACAGCCGCAGGCAGAGCGCGTGCAGTGCGGCGAGGAAGGCCGTCTGCGGATCGGCGGCTAGCGCGTCGCGCAGCGCGAGGGTGCGGTGCGCGGTGAGCTCGGTCAGCAGCCGGTCGGGCAGCGGGCGGATGCCCTCTTCCTCCTCCGGCGGCTCGACGGGCGGGGCGGCCGTGCCGGTGTCGGGCTCGGAAGTGGTCTCGCCCTCCGTCTCCGGATCGCCCGATCGCTGGTCGGTCCCGACCTGCTCCTGCTCCGGCTCAGCCGCGACCGGCGGCTCGTCCTCCGGCCGGACGTAGCCGCTCTCGACGCGCAGCGCGCCCGACCCATCGATGCTGACGAAGACGCCGGCGCACGCCATCTCCTCAGGATCGTAGGCGACGGGCCGATCCTCGAAGGCGGCGAGCGCCTCCTCAATCTCGGCCAGGCGCCGGTCGGTCTCCTCCGGCACCTCGTCGGCCTCGGCGCAGTCCTGCTCCAGCCGGTCGAACTCGGCCTGGAGCGCCTCGCGCCGCGCCGTCTCCTCCTCGGTCAGCGGCTGTGCTTCGCCGGCCAGGCGACGGAGGCCGTAGCTGTGGCCGTAGGGGAAGTCGGGCGCGGCCTCGACCCATCGCCAGCCCTCGGCGCGGATCGCCTCGGCCTCGCGCTCCAGCCGCTCCCGCGCGAGGCGGTCGAGCAGCCCGGCATCCTGCCACCAGCCGCCGTCGTCGGGCTGGAACAGGTCGCGCAGGATCAGCCCGCCCGCGGCCTCATAGGCCTCGGCGCCGACGAAGCGGGCGCGCTTGTCGGAGGCGCGGACGGCACCCTCGGTCAGCAGGCGGCGTATCTGGTAGGGCTCCTTGGTGTAGGAGCGCTGCAGCGCCTCCCAGACCTGCTCCTGGCGCTCATGGTCGGGGCTAACGGTGAAGGCCATCAGCTGTTCGAGCGTCATGCCGTCTTCGGCGTAGAGGTCGAGGAGGCGGGGCGAGACGGCGGCGAGGCGCAGCCGCTGCCGGACGACGCTCACCGAGACGAAGAAGGCCGCGGCGATCTCCTCCTCCGAGCGGCCGCGCTCGCGCAGGGCCTGGAAGGCTCGGAACTGGTCGAGCGGGTGCAGCGGGGCGCGCTGCACGTTCTCCGCCAGGCTGTCCTCCTCAGCGATGCCCTCGGTGCGGATGATGCAGGGGATCGGCGCGGTGCGGGCGAGGCGCTTCTGCTTCACCAGCAGTTCCAGCGCGCGGTAGCGGCGGCCGCCCGAGGGCACCTCGAAGGTGCCGGTCTCGCGGCCATCGTCGTCCAGCACGGGGCGGACGGTGAGGCTCTGGAGGAGGGTGCGCCGGGCGATGTCCTCGGCCAACTCCTCAACGGCGATGCCGGCCTTGATGCGCCGGACATTCGCCTGGCTGAGCACAAGGCGGTTGAAGGGGATGTCGCGCGAGGCGGACAGCGCGACCTTCGGGGCGGACTTCGACATGGGGGGTCTCCATGACGGGCCGGCCGGGAGCCTCTCTCCCTACCCCTGAACCCGTCACGATGACCGCCTCGGCCCTCTCACTCTGTTCGCGCCGCTGGTGCGGGACAGGGTGCGAGGTTCCACACCTCCGCGCCGGCCGCACGATAGGCATCCGCGACATCCGCGAGTGGCGCGTAGGAGAACGCATCCCAGGGCGGCGGACTGGCGGGCTCGCCGACCGCGACCATCGGGCCGCGCACCGCGAGATCGCAGACGACCTCGAAGGGGAGAGCGCAGCTGTCGATCACCGGCAGGCCAGCCGCGATGCAGGCCGTCTTGATGGTCTCGCAGTCGTGCCCACTGAGATATCCACCGCGGGCGAAGTAGAGGGTAAAGCCGCCGCGGCCGATGGCGAGGTGACCACCCTCGGTCGTCAGAGCTTCGCGGATGTAGTGGCCATAGCGCTCCTCTGCCTCTGACGCGATGAGCGGAACCATGGCGCTGTGCTGCTGGGTCATGACACGGCCTCCGCCACATGTGTTTCATCGGTGACCGCGTCGGTCTAGGGCGCGAAGGCGAGCAGGAAGTCGGCCGCCTTTGACGCTGCGCTCGCCGCCCGAACGATCGCGCGATTGTCCTCGCGCAGCACCTCCAGCCAGGAGCCGATGTAGTCGGCGTGGCGCACCGTCGGCACGATGCCCAGGTCGGCGCAGGTGAAGGCCGCGGTCATCTCGGCGACCAGCTCCTCCTGCGCGTACTTCTTCGAACCGAAGCTGTTGGCGATCTCGCGGCCAAGGCGCGACGCGTGCCCCGTCCAATGGCCGAGCTCATGCAGTGCAGTCCGGTGCCAGTCGATCGGCTGGAAATAGGCCTGCGGCGGCGGAACGCGGATGATGTCGCCGAGCACGTCGTAGTAGGCGCGCTCCCCGCCGATGCGGACGTTGGCGCCGGAGGTCGCGATCAGCGACTGGACGCGCGGCTCGATAAGCGAGGTATCCGCGGGCGGCGCCGTCGCGGCGAGTTCGGGCGGCAGTCCGTCGCACTGCTCGACGTTGAATACGGTAAAGCGCTTGAGGAAGTGGATCGCGCGGGCGTCCTTGCCCGTCTCCTGCGCGCGCTGGCGTTCCTCGCCGGGAATGAAGCGGTCGGCATAGACGACGGTGGTACCGCGCTCGCCCTTTCGCACGCTGCCACCGAGCGCAAGGGCCTGGCGGAAGGTGAGCCAGCTCTGGCCGGCGTAGCCGCGCTCGACGACGGCTCCCCAGAGGATCAGGACGTTGATCCCGGAGTAGCGCCGGCTGGTCGCGGCGTTCTTCGGCAGGGCAAGCGGCGCGGCCACACCCGAGGCTCCCCAGGGCTGCACCCAGGGCAGCCGCCCGGCATCGAGTTCAGCGATGATCCTGTCGGTGATCTCGTCGTAGAGGTTCGCGCGGTCACCCGAGGCTCGGCCGCTCGGGGCCGGCCGCGTCGCGGAGCGGGTCATGGCGGTTCTCCATGACGGGCCGGCCGCGAGCCTCTCTCTCGGCCCGGAAACCCGTCACGGCGCCAGCCGCCAAACTCTCACTCTGCGTTCGAAGCGCTACCGCCGGATTTCGCCCATCCCGGCACCCGGATCCTGGGTACTACTCACGGCGGATCGTCCGATCACCCGGCGCGGGCGGCCGCACGCGGCTTGGTCTGCCGCTTGACTGCGACCTTCCTGGGCCCGGCGGAAACGCTCGGGGCGACGTCGCCCAAGTGCTCGATCCGTACAGGCGCGCGTGAAGGCAGGCGGACGACGAGCTCCAGCTTTCCGCCGATCGCCTCGACATAGCTTCGGAGCGTCGAGAGATACATGTCCGCCTGCTTCTCGATCTTCGAAATCGAGGGCTGCTTAACCCGCAAGGCAGATGCGATTTCCACCTGCGCCTTGCCAGCCATACGGCGCAGCTCGCTCAGGCTCTCAACCTCATCAATGAGCTCCTGGGCGCGCGCCTCAACACGTGCCCGCCGCGCCTCGGGAAGCGCGGCAACGACATCATTCAGTGTTCGTCCCATCACGTTTTTCCCTTCTTCGCGGCCTTGAGCCGATCGAGATGCACCCTGAAGCGCCTTTCGGCTTTCGCGATGAGCGATCTGTAGAAGCGCTTCTCACTGCCACCCGATTTGTCGCCGGCGACGAGCAGGATGGCCTTGCGCTCGGGATCGAACGCGAAGGCGACACGCCAGACGCCGCCCTCCGCCTCGAACCGCAGTTCCTTCATGTTGGCGAACGCCGAATCCTTGAGCGTATCCGCATGCGGGCGGCTCAAATTCGGACCGAACGCGGAGAGGAGCTTGGCGGAAGCCAACAGTTCATCCTGCACGGCTTCCGGTAGCTCTCCGAACTCCGCATCGAACTCATCAACAAATAAGACCTGCCAAGTCATTTATAGCTCCCAGGCTATATCGTCAAGGCTTCAGGCCGTGAGGCCCCGGGGTCTGATCGGCGGCGCTGGCTTCGGCCAGGTGGCTCACGGCCGGCAGCAAAGGGTTCCCGAGGTGCCGTGAGAGCGCCATCTCCCTGGACGCGCGATCCAGCGCGTAGCCCCGACGCCGGAACTGCGCACCCTCCAGCAGCGCCTGGATGTATCCGGCGACCGTATCGGCGGCCATGATCAGCGACGTGTCGACCGCGTGAATGTACCGGCTGGTCACCGATCCCTGAGCGTGTCCCAGCAAAGCTGCGACAGTCGACTCAGTGAAGCCGAGATCGTTTGCGATGCTGGCGAAGCTGTGGCGCAAGACATGGGGGGTGACGTCAGCGAGCGGTGTCTTCGCGAACATCCTATCCCAGTGCTTCGGGAAGCCGATCAACGGCTTGCCATCGAGGAAGCCGCGGAACACCGGGCCGACTGGCTCACGCGGCCTATCCGACTCCAGCATATCGACGGCGGGAAGTCCGATCGGGCGCACGGACGCGCCCTCCTTCGTATCGTGGAGCCGAAGACAGCTGTTACCGGTGTCCACCTCGGACCAGGTCAGATTCAGGATCTCGCCGCGCCGGCACCCGCTCAGGGCGAGCAGCCGGGTGATCTTGGCCGAGGTTCGGAGCTGATCGTCAGCGTGCGCCTTCGCCAGCAACCTCCCGAGCAGCCGATACTCGTCCTCCGAGAGACGTCGCGTCCTCTTCTGGTCGGCGGCTTTACGAATGCCATGCGCCGGGTTGGTACTGATGATGCCGGCCTCCCGCGCATAGGTCAGCAGCGCGCCCAGGAAGCCAACCGTGCGGCGGCCCGTCCCCATGCCGCCGCGGACGATGGCGCGCCCGCGCCTCCGCGTCTTTACGTCGGCCTTTGTCTTTCCAGATGCGATGTCGCGCATGAATTGCGTCACGTCGGCGTTGGTGAGGTCCTTCACGCGCCGCGTGCCGAGCAGCGGGACGATATGGCGCTTGATCCGACCTTCGTCCGTGTAGATCGTCGAGGCCTTCTTGGGCCGTTGCTTTTTGCCAAGGATCAGGCCGGCCTTGGCATCGGCCAGATAGCGCTCGCAGAGCTCTTTGACCGTGATCGCGCGGTGGTCGAGCTCGCGCTGCTCCGCCGGATTGTCGCCTTGCGCAATCCGGCCCAGGAGCACGCGAGCTTCCCGCCTCGCCGTCTCGGGCGTCCACACGCCATGAGTGCCGATCGTGAAGCGGCGGGTGCGCCCCTTGGCGCGATACTGCACCAGGTAACTGCGCCGGCCCGAGGTGAACACCCGCATGCCGAACCCGGGCAGTTCGTCATCCCAGATGAAGTAGTCCCCGGCCTGCGGCGTTGCCTGGTCGACGGTGCGCTTGCTGAGCTTTCCCACGTCCTGTGCTCCTGGTCCGAGTTGGGACCCGTGGCTCCACTTACGGAAGCACCACGGAAGCACCCGGGCCGAAACTTCGACGTGCAGACGGATACACGATGCGGTCGGCGGTGCCAGAAAATCTCAATCTACGTAGTGGTTTAGGGGGTTCTAGCGTAAAGAGAGAAAGACTGGCGAAGACCGCCCCAACACGCTCCGAAGGCAGAGGTCGAAGGTTCGAATCCTTTCGGGTCCGCCAATTATTCAAAGGGTTAGCCGGTGGCTGACCTGGCACGAAACAAGTCGGGCCAGGGTGGAGCGCTGCTGGAGCTCCGGCTGTTCCCCGTGCGGTCTTAAGCACCGGCGACACGGTAGACCGTGTAGGATCCCCGGCTTCCCACGCGATTCGGGCCGACCTGGCGAGTTCACGCGACCACCTCGACTGTGACCCCCTTCTTTTTCAGTCCGGTGAAGCAGCCGCGCACCCTGTCCTTGCCCCAGCCCGTCGCCGTTGGCATCAAGCACCGGGGCGCGATGGCGGATCTCATCCGCGAGGCACAGACCTGCGAGGCGGGCAGGTGGAGAAAGCCCTCAAAATCCCTCGAACAGCTCGGTCGAGAGATACCGCTCCGCAAAACTCGCAGCGATGGCGACGACCAGCTTGCCGGACAGTTCGGGGTCACTCGCCACCTGCATGGCGGCATGCAGCGCGGCGCCGGAGGATATGCCGATCGGCAGGCCTTCCTCGCGCGCACAGCGCCGCGCGGCGGCAATGGCCTCCCGCTCCGTCACGCGCAGCACGCCGTCGAGCTGGTCCAGCTCCAGCACAGCGGGCCGAAAACCGGCGCCGATGCCCTGTATACGGTGCGGTCCTGGTTCATCGCCGTTCAGCACCGCGCTCTCCGCCGGTTCCACGCCCAGCACGCGCAGGCCCGGCGCGCGCGACTTCAACATTCGCGCGATTCCGGTGGCGGTGCCGCCCGTGCCGATCCCGGCGACAATGGCCGCAACCTCCCCCCCGGTATCGGCCCAGATCTCCTCGGCCGTCGTGGCGGCGTGAATCGCGGGGTTCGCGGGGTTGTCGAACTGCCTTGGCATCCAGGCCTCGGGCGTTTCGGAAATGATCTGCTCCGCCCGGGCCATGGCCCCTGCCATGCCGGCCCGGGACGGCGTGAGGACAAGCTCGGCGCCCAGCAGCCACATCATCTTGCGGCGTTCCATGCTGGCACCATCCGGCATCACCACGATCAGCCGGTAGCCCCGCGCGGCGGCGACGAAGGCCAGCGCGATCCCGGTATTGCCGGAGGTCGGTTCCACCAGCACCGAACGGCCAGGCGTGATCAGCCCGTCGCGCTCGGCGGCCTCCACCATGGCGAGGCCGATGCGATCCTTCACCGAGCCGAGCGGGTTGAAATACTCCAGCTTCAAAGCCAGCCGCGCCTTCAAGCCGGCGGAGGCGCCCAATCTGGGCAGCAGGACAAGCGGGGTGCCGCCGATCGTCTCAAGGACACTGCCGTAGAGCCGGCCCCTGGGACTTGCGGGTTCCGCGGCCGTGCATGGGCGGGGCGTGGCATCCGGCGCCAGGGCGGGGCGGCGATGGGTCTGCATGCGTTTGGCCATGTGGATGACGATACGCGGCAGGCGTGCCAGCCGTAAGGGGGAAGGCTGGCAATGCACGCGGTCCCGGCGTAGATTGCCCTGCTGACTGGGCCTTAACCGACCAGAAATCCGGTGCCATCGGGACATGGACGCGTCCCGCCTGGTGAAATCCGAGCCTGTTGGCAGACAGAAGGCCAGCCCGATGATTCTCCGCCGAGACCGCGCCCTGCTGGCCATCGACATCGTCCTGGACGTTGCCTTCCATGCCGGTCGGGGTCTGGATGCGACCGGCGGTGCGGAAATCGCCGACCGCCTCCAGGCCCAGCGGCGCGGGATCGAGCCGGTGCTGCAGGGCCTGTCCCGCGCCGGCATCCTGGACAGCACCCGGGGCCCCAAGGGCGGCTATCGCCTGGCGCGCGCGCCCCGCTCCATCACCCTGGCCGAGATCGTCGGCGCGGTGACCGAGACGGAGAAGGAAGAACCCTCGGGACGCCTGGCCGCCGCTGTGACCGCGCCGCTCTGGCGCGACCTGGATGCCGGGCTGCGGGAGCGTCTGGCGACGACGACGATCCATGACCTTCTGCGGCAGGCCGCTGCCGCCGGCCTGCGCCGCCCGACATCCGAGCCGCTGGACTTCGCGATCTGATCCGAGGCAGGAGCTGGCGCTATTGAACTTCGCCACGTTGTGGATCGTGGGTCGCCCTGGGGCGATCAGCGTGCGAGGCGAAGGCCCAGCCGATCTTTCTCGGTGATGCGGAAGGGCCGTTGGTATTACGCGCTGGTGGTGCGATCCGCCAAAATCTGCTGGTACAGCGCATACAGCACCTGCTTCACCCCCGCCCCGGTGGCGCCCGAGACCAGCAGCGCCGGCCGCCCTGCCGCCTTGGACAACGCCTTGAGGCGCGATGCGGTCGCCTGGGGCGTCATCGCATCCGACTTGTTCAGCGCCACCACCTCCGGCTTGTCGGCGAGCCCGCCGCCATAGCCCGCGAGTTCCTCGCGGATGGTGCGGTAGGCGGCGGCCGGGTCGGCGGCGGTGCCATCGACCAGGTGCAGCAGCACCGCGCAGCGTTCGACATGGCCGAGGAAGCGCGTGCCGAGGCCCGCGCCTTCATGCGCGCCCTCGATCAGGCCCGGGATGTCGGCCAGCACGAATTCCAGCGAACCGTCGCGGGATGGCGTGCCATCCGGATTCAGCCGCACCACACCCAGCTGCGGGTGCAGGGTGGTGAAGGGGTAGTCGGCCACCTTCGGCCGCGCCGCGGAGACGGCGGCGAGGAAGGTGGACTTGCCGGCATTGGGCAGGCCAAGCAGGCCGCTGTCGGCGATCAGCTTCAGTCGCAGCCAGATCGCGCGCTCCTCACCCGGCCAGCCGGGATCGGCCCGGCGGGGGGATCGGTTGGTGGCGGATTTGAAGGTGGCATTGCCGTAGCCGCCATCGCCGCCCTTGGCGATGACGATGCGCTGGCCGACCTCGGTCAGGTCCGCCAGCAGGGTTTCCTTGTCCTCGGCGAGGATCTGGGTACCCACCGGCACCTTCATGATGACGTCGTCGGAGCCCGCGCCGGAGCGGTCCTGGCCGGCGCCATTGCCGCCCTTGCGGGACTTGAAATGCTGGGCGTAGCGGTAGTCGATCAGCGTGTTCAGGCCGTCCACGGCCTCGATGATGACATCGCCGCCCTTGCCGCCATTGCCGCCATCGGGGCCGCCATATTCGATGAACTTCTCACGCCGGAAGGCGATGACGCCGTCTCCGCCGTCGCCGGCCTTCACATGGACCTTGGCTTCGTCGAGGAATTTCATGGGGTTGCATCCCAGCCCGGAAACGCGAACGGGGGCCGTGCGGCCCCCGTCCGGAACCCTGCCAGGTGGCGGGTCCTTATTCGGCCGCGACGGCCATCGGCGTGATGGAGATCTGCACGCGGCCTTCGGCCTTGCGCTCGAACTTCACATGGCCATCGACGGTCGCATGCAGGGAGTGGGTGCGGCCGACCAGCACATTGTTGCCCGGGCGCATCTTGGTGCCACGCTGGGTGACGATGATGTTGCCGGCCTGGACGAACTGGCCGTCCGAGCGCTTCACGCCGAGACGCTTGCCAGCCGAGTCGCGCCCGTTGCGCGACGAACCGCCGGCCTTTTTGTGTGCCATGGTGGGGGTTCCTTTCTGTCGCTACGAATCAGGCGGCGGCGATGGCGGAGATGCGGAGCACGGTCTGCATCTGACGATGGCCGTTCTTCCGGCGGCTGTTCTTCCGGCGGCGCTTCTTGAAGATGATCACCTTGTCGCCGCGCGTCTGGCCCTCGACCACCGCGGTGACGGTGGCGCCCGGCACGGTGGGGGCACCCACGGTCAGGCCGGCCTCGGTGCCGACGGCCAGCACATCATGGAAGGTGATGGTGGCGCCGTGCTCGGCCTCGAGCTTCTCGACGGTCAGCAAGGCGTCGGGAGTGACGCGGTACTGCTTGCCGCCGGTGCGGATCACTGCATAGGTCATGTTCGCGCTCGGGCTTTCGGAGGTCCGGTGCTGCTGGGCGGGTTCGCCCGGACAATGTGGGTG
This sequence comes from Falsiroseomonas oleicola, assembly GCF_019029495.1. Classification (GTDB taxonomy): domain Bacteria; phylum Pseudomonadota; class Alphaproteobacteria; order Acetobacterales; family Acetobacteraceae; genus Falsiroseomonas; species Falsiroseomonas oleicola. Next base: position 2,451 of record NZ_JAERQM010000013.1, on the reverse strand, counting down.
GTTCGGCCATGACTGACCGCCGGCATCCCCAGGCAGTTGGCACCTTGGGTGGCCGGAGGGCGCAGCGTATAGCGGGGTGCCGGCCAGGGAGTCAACGGCAGCTGCGGCCCGTGGCAGGTCCATGGGGGGCTCGCCCGACAATCTGGGGGCCGCCAATCTGGCAGATGCACCTACGACCCGCATGATCGGAGTGTTGCGCGCCGCACCGCCTGTGACTATACGGCGCGCCACCGCCTGCGGAGAGGTGGCAGAGTGGTCGATCGCGTCGGTCTCGAAAACCGAAGTAGATGCAAGTCTACCGTGGGTTCGAATCCCACCCTCTCCGCCAGACAGCCCGTAAGCGGCTGATCTTGCAATGGAACTAGGCAGGTCAAGGACTTCGCGGTTGCTCGGTGATACACCGGGGTGATACACCGATGGTCCTGGCCATGCCTCGTCCCCAACCCCATCCCAAGTCCGGTGTCTTCCGAACCCGCGTGCGAGTTCCGAGGGACCTCCGCCAGATCCTCGGCAGGCTGGAGCTTGTGGAGAGCCTCGGAACGAAGGATCGGACCGAAGCCGCCAAGCGCCATCCCGAGGTCTTGTCGCGCTTCCTGGCGACCCTGGAGGCGGCCCGCGCCGAGTTGGGCGGCAAGGCGCGCCACGTCACCCCACGCGAGGTCGCGGCGCTGGCCGGGCTGGCCTATCGGGAGGCGGTCCAGGACGCAGAGGCGAGGCCGGGGACACGCGAGGCGCGGGAGGCGGAGCTTGACGGCTTGCTGGACAGGCTGACCGGCCCGCATGGCGACAGCCAAGAGGACCTCCGGACCTTCGTTCCGGCCCCTGCCGACCTGGACGATGCCAGGGTCTTCCTCCGGGGGCATGGCATAGCTGCGGACCAAGACAGCGTCGCACGAATGGCGGAGGCCCTGTGGTCATCCCGGCAACAGGCGGTTCACGTCGCGCTCCGCCGTGCGGCGGGCGATTGGTCGCCCGATCCGGATGCGGCGCGCTTTCCCGAACTGCCATCCCCGGCCCCCGCCGCGACAGAGATAAGGTCATCCCCTGCGGCAGGGCGCACGGCGGTGGTGAAGACGTCGGACCTCTTGGCGGCCTTCGCGCGCGAGAACCCGCAGGTCCCGAAGACCCTGGACAAACGGGCTGCGGCCTTGCGCGGCCTGGAGAAGGCGGCCGGTCATGACGACGCGGGGCGGATCACCAAGGCGGACGTCCGGGCATGGAAAGAGGCGCGGCTGGCGGAGGGGAAGGCGCTCAAGACCATCGCGGACGGGATCGCCATGCTTCGCCCTGTGTGGGCATGGGGTGTGGACAATGGCTTGGTCTCCGCCAACCCGTTCTCAGGGATGGCCCCGAAGAAGGCGAAGGGTGGTCCCGCCGCGCGCGTGCCGTTCGATGACCAAGACGCGGTCGTGATCCTGACAGCGGCGCGCCGCGCGAAGGGTTTCCTCCGGTGGCTGCCGTGGGTCCTCGCGTTGTCTGGATGCCGGATAGAGGAGGCGTGCGGCGCGGTCCGGGAAGATGTGCGGGAGGTCCGGGGCGTGTGGGTGCTGGACGTGAACCCGGAGCGCGAGGGGCGCAGCCTCAAGACGGCGCAGGCGCAGAGGCTCATTCCGCTCCACCCGGCGCTGATCGCGGAAGGCTTCCTGTCGCACGTCCAGGCTCTCAAGCCCGGGTCGCCGCTGTTCCCAGACCTGCCGCAGGGCCATTACGGGGGGCGCGGCGAGGTCGCCACCAAGAGACAATCGAGGTGGGTGCGGGGTCTCGGCATCACCGACCCGAAGAAGGCTCCGGCGCACTCGTGGCGGCATCTGATGGCGGAGACCCTGCGATTTCTCCGGGTGCCGACAGAGGCGGCGGATGCGATCCTTGGGCACGACAATCCGACCAATGCCGGGGCCGGCTATGGCGCGGGCTGGCGCAACCGACCTGACGAGTTGCTGGTCGAACTGGCAAAGGTGACCTTGCCGGCCGGCTTGAAGACCTAGCTTGGGGTGGTCGTCAGCGGAGCGCGCCCCGACCCCCCACCCCGAAGACCTTCACCTTCGACGACCTGGATTATGTGACCGAAGTCCGCGTGATCCAGCGCGACGGAGCCCCCTGGTTTGTCCTGGCCGATGTCTGCCGGGTCCTGGGGATCGTCAATCCGGCCCAGGCCGTGAGCCGACTGGACGACGACGAGAAGGATACCATCCGTAATGCGGAGGGTATCGCGGCGGCCCAGGTGCAGACCCTCACGATCATCAACGAGTCCGGCCTCTATTCCCTCGTGCTGACCTCCCGGAAGCCGGCCGCGAAGCGGTTCAAGAAGTGGGTCACGGGCGTGGTCCTCCCGGCCATGGACCTCATGGGACGATCTAGCCCGGAAAATTCATCAGGGTTGGCGGACATGGTGCAAGCCGTTGAACGGCAATAGGATTCGGCTGCGACACCTGAACCCTGCCGTTTCCGGAC
>NZ_JAERQM010000012.1 GCF_019029495.1 Falsiroseomonas oleicola | reverse complement strand
CCCCCGCACCATCACCAACAATCCCTCAGGATCATCAGCAAGCGATACAAGGACCAAAGAGCAGCTAATTACTCTTCCCTCAACAGATACACAGTTTAAAAGAACAATGATCTCATCCGAGGCCAGAACCCTGACCAGCGGCACCATCGCATCGCTGCGTGGAGAAGATCGTCGCCTTAGCGGCGGGGGAGAGTATCTAGCGGATCGCTCCGCCGTTTTCAACCCCGCTTTTTCAGCGCCCCGTCTCGGAACCGTGTGGCTCGTCGTCGGTGGGGGGCTTTTACGGGGCAGACCGGAGGGAGTCAACACGGGGCCGCAGATTGCGTCACATAGCTGCCATAACCCGCAAAGCCTTGACATTGCTGCACACGTTACATTGCGGCCGCGCCTTCGTGGTTGACTTCACCGCCCCATGCCCAGAAGTTCCCCGCCGACACCACTTCGGACATGACATCCGCATGATTTTCACATTGCGCCTCGCCCTTTGCCTTTGCCTCGGCCTCAGCGCCCATTCCGCGCAGGCCACCGCATCGGACCCACCGGATGAGGCGCAGCGAATCGTCACCGTCCGTCCCGGCGATACGCTGGGCGGCCTGCTGGCGGAGGCAGGCGTCGATCCCGCCGATGCCCATGCCGCCATCGCCGCCCTCACCCCCGCCTTCGAGCCGCGCCGCCTGGCCGTCGGCCAGGAGGTCGGGCTGCGCCTGAATGATGAGAATGCGCTGATCGGCCTGGAGATCGCCCCCCAGCCCGGCCACACCCTGGCCCTGAACCGCCGCGGCACCGGCTGGGCGCTGGAGGAGGTGGTCACCCCGCGCCTGCGCCACCTCGCCCGGGTCGAGACCATCATTACCAATGGCGTCTTCACCAGCCTGACCCGCGCCGGCCTGCCGGGTCCCCTCACCCATTCCCTGATCCGCGCCCTGTCGCATGAGGTGGATTTCCAGCGGGATGTGCAGCCCGGCGACCGTATCGCCGTGGCCTTCGAGCGCCTGCGTGGCCCGGATGGCGACCTGCTCGGCCACGGCCAGCTTCACTATGCGGCCATCAGCCTCTCCGGCCGGGTGATGGAGGTCTGGCGCCATGCCACGCCGGATGGCGAGGTGGACTGGTACCGCGCCGATGGCCGCCCCCTGCGCGGCGGCTTCCTGCGCACGCCGCTGGATGGCGCCCGGATCACCTCCGGCTTCGGCATGCGCCGCCATCCGGTGCTGGGCTACAGCCGCCGTCATGCCGGGCTGGATTTCGGCGCCCCCACCGGCACGCCCATCTATGCCGCCGCGGATGGCACCGTCATCTCGGCCAAGGCGGAGCGCGGCTATGGCCGCACGGTGCGGCTGCGCCATCCGGGCGGGGTCGAGACCGTCTATGCCCATATGTCGCGCTTCACCCCCGGCCTGCGCGCCGGCGCCCGGGTGCGGCAGGGTGCGGTGATCGGCCGGGTCGGCTCCACCGGCATGTCGACGGGGCCGCATCTGCATTATGAGATCCGGATGGCCGGCGTTCCGCAGAACCCCGCCACAGTCGCCCTGCCCGGCGGCGCCCCGCTGCGCGGCCAGGCGCTGGCCGCTTTCCAGCGCGGCCGGCAGGAGTTGAACCGCCACTTGGCCGGCATCGGCAATGGCACCACGGAAGTGGCCCTGGCCGCCGACTAGCCGGCATCTACCGCCCGGCCGGGCTCTCCTCCTCCAGCCGCACCTCGGGGGAGAGCCGGCTCGGCAGCAATTCGCCCCGGCGTTCCAGCAAGGGGTGGGCGACCATGGCGAAATGCGCGCCGATCCGGCGCAGGTCGCGCACCGCATCCAGCAGCAGCCCGGCCGCCGCCCCGCCTTCCGCGGCGGAGCGGTCCGCGGCCTCCACCATCCGGCTCAAGGCGAGGCGCTCCGCCTCCCGCAGCCCTTCCTTCTCCCGCACCAGGCGGCGGGCGGCTTCCGCATCCTCCCGCATGAAGACCGCGACGGCGAGGCGAAGCTGCGCCTGGAGGCGCAGATGCAGGCCGGTGATCTCGGCGGCGATATCGGCGGGCAGCACCAGGCCTCGGCGCAGGCGCTTGGCGGCCAGCCCGCCCAGGTCGCGTTCCAGCACATCCCCCGCATGTTCCAGGGAGACGGCGAAGGCGCGGATCTCGGCCAGACGCCGGGCCTCCTCCTCCCCCAGGTTTTCCTGCGGTATGCGCGCCAGATAGAACTGAACCTGGCAGTGCAGCCGGTCCACCACGTCATCCAGCCGCTTGGCCACCTTGGGTCCTTCGCGTCGCCCCTCCTGGAAGGCGGCGATGGAGGCGGCCAGCATGGCCTCCACCGCATCGGCCATGCGCAGCACTTCCCGGGCCGCATTGGCCAGGGCGACGGGCGCCGAATCCAGCGCCCCGGAATCCAGGTAGCGCGCCGCGCCGGCATCCTCGGCCTGGGGCCGGTCCGGCAGGAAGCGTTCCAGCAGCCGCGACAGCGGGCCGAGCAGCGGCCAGGCGAGCAAGGCGGTGCCGATATTGAAGGCCAGATGCGCCTTCGCGGCTGCCAGCGCGGTCACCGGCCCCAGCAGCCCGGCCGCCTGTGGCAGGAAGGCCAGCACCACCGCCGCGCCGACCAGCCGGTTCGCCAGGTTCCCCAGCGCGACGCGCAGCCGGGCGCGGTCCGGCCCCACATCCCCGGTCGCCGCCAGCAGCGGGTTCATGGCGCTGCCGATATTGGCGCCCAGCACCATGGCGAGGCAGGCCTCCGCCCCCACGGCGCCGGAAGCGGCCAGCGCCGCGATGAACAGCATGGCCGCCACCGAGGAATGCGCCGCCCAGGCCAGCACCGCCGCCACCAGCAGGTTGGGCAGCGGCATGTCCGCGATCGCCCCCAGCACCTGGTGCAGAGCGGGGGAGGATTCGACTGGCCGCATCGCCTGCCCCAGCAGATGCAGCGAGGTCAGCATCAGGCCGAGCCCGATCGCCACCCGCCCGATATCGCGCACCCGCCCGGCCCCACCCCGCCGGAAGGCCACCACGCCACCCAGGATCAGCCCCGGCGCCAGCGCCCCGGTCGGGAAGGACAGGACCAGCACGATCAGCGCGGTGCCGAGATTGGCCCCCAGCATCCCGGCCAGGGCCGGCGCCAGCGCCACGCCCGCGCCGGCCGCGAAGCTGCCCAGCATCAGCGCCGTGGCGGTGGAGGATTGCAGCGCGGCGGTGATGACCAGCCCGGCCAGCACGGCCCGGCCCCTTCCACCCAGGCCGATGCCCAGCACATGGCGCAGCCGCATGCCGAAAGCCCGCTGCACGCCGGACTGCACCATGTGCAGCCCCCAGAGCAGCAGGGCGGCATGGCCCGCCAGTTCCACCAACAGCAGCGCCTGGGACAATCCCGCTCACCTCACCGGAGTCGTGTCATAAAACTGCAATAATGCAGCCTAGACCCCTCCCCTCCGGATGCAACGGTCTTGCGATGGCCGGGTTCTTTCTACCCCTGGGCCGCCCGGTAGCGCGCCTTGGTGGCGGCGTCCGGGGGATAAGTGCCTTCCAGCGGCGCGCCGCCCTCGATCTGGGCCAGGATCCAGGCCTCCAGCCGTTCCTTCTCCGCCGCCTCCCGCGCCACCTCCTCGACCAGCTCGGCCGGGATGCAGACGACGCCGGAGGCATCGCCCACAATGATATCGCCGGGGAACACGGCGACACCCGCGATGCCGATGGGCAGGGAATGGTCCACCACCATCACCGCGGCGGAGGACGGCACGGGCGCCGATCCGCCGCCGTGATGCACCGGCAGGGTCATCGCCGCCACCACCGGCAGGTCGGAGACGCCGGTATCCACCACCACCCCCGCCACACCCTTGCGGTGCAGCGCGGTCGCGATGATGTCACCGAGGACGGACACATGCGCCGCACCCCCCGTGGCGCAGACGAGCACCGCCCCCGCCGGGACGCCGGAGAAAATCTGGCGGTGCAGGTTCGGCAGTCGCCCGGCCGCCACCGCATCCCGCAGATCCTCCCGCACCGGAATGGCGCGGATGGTATAGGCGGGGCCGATGAAGCGGGCGGCTTCGGGATTCGCCGGGACGATGCCGTGCAGGAAGCGGCTGCGCAGGCCGCGGGCGAACATCACGGCGGACAGGGTCGGCACCGCCACCTGCCGCAGCGCCTCAAGGATGTCCGGCTTCATGGATACATCAACACGATATCGCGCCCCACCTCATCCGCCTCGGCCTCCGCCCGCGCCAACCACGCCTGCATCAGGGGGCTTTCCATCTGTGTCGCGATGAAATCCATGCTGTCGGTCGCAAGTTCCACACCATAGGTCACGTAGCGGCTGCACATCGGCGCCAGCACGGCATCGGCGAAGCAGAACTCCGCCCCGGCGATATAGGGGCCGCCCCAGCGGGCGCGGGCATCGCGCCAGATCGCCTCCAGCCGCTCCGTCCCCGCCCGCACGCCGGGGCGGTTCATCAGCTTGACGTTGCTGGGCAGGCCATCGCGCAACGGCCAGCGCTTGATGAGGTTCATCGGCAGGCCGTTGCGCACCTCGTCGAAATGGCTGTGCACCTCCGCCGCGACGCAGCGGGCATAGGCGCGCCGCGCCGGGTCCTGCGGCCAGATGCCGCAGCCGGGATCGCGTTCCCACAGCCATTCGGCGATGGCCAGGCTGTCCCACAGCACCATCCCCGCCTCCGCCTCATCCGGCCGCCCGGCCAGATGCAGCACGGGAACCCGGCCGGAAGGGGAGACGGCGCGAAGCTTTGGCGGGCTGTCCGGGCGGGAGAGGAAGATGCGGCGCATTTCCACCGGCAACCCGCCCAGACGGCAGGCCATCCAGCCCACCACGGACCAGGAGGAGGACCAGGCGCTGCCGACATAAAGTATATTTTGCATACGATTGACCTCGATCGACTTGCGCCCGATTTCGCACCGCCAATAATGCATCTTGCGAAGATTTCGCTGTGCGGCGCAACATCCTGCCTCTGCTTCCGGAGCGCCGAGATGACCTTCCGCCGCACTTTGCTGGCTGCCCTGCCTGGCCTTCTCGCCGCCCGCGCGGCGCTCGGCCAGCCCGCCGGCTATCCGACACGGCCGATCCGCTTCGTGGTGCCCTGGGCGCCAGGCGGGGCCACCGGCAATATCGCGCGCATCGTCGGCGATGCCATGGCGGCCTCGCTGGGCCAGGCGATGGTCTTCGACCACCGGCCGGGGGCGGGCGGCGCGCTCGGCACCGACAACGTCGCGAAATCGGCCGGCGACGGCTACACGCTGCTGATCTCCGGCGCCGCCACCTACTACCGGCCGCTGATCGACAAGGACACGCCCTTCAACCCGGCGCGGGACTTCACGCCGCTCGGCCTGATCGGCGTCGGCCCCTTCTGCCTCGTCACCCGCAATGGCCTGCCCGGCAATCTGCGCGACTTCATCGCCCATGCCCGCGCCAATCCCGGCAAGCTCAACTTCGCCTCCTCCGGCATCGGCGCCACCAGCCATCTGGCGGCGGAGGCCTTCAACGCCTCGGCCGGCATCCAGGCGACGCATGTGCCCTATCGCGGGTCCTCCCCGGCCACCATCGACCTCATCGCCGGCCGGGTGGACTATTACTTCGATGCCTTCTCCTCGCTTCAGGACAATGTCCGCGGCGGCCGCATCCAGGCGCTCGGCGTCACCACAGCCGAACGCGCCAGCCAGGCCCCGGACGTGCCCAGCATCGCGGAGGCCGCCCTGCCCGGCTTCACCGCCGCCCCCTGGTGGGGAATCGTCGGCCCGGCGGGGCTGACGCCAGCGGTGCTCGACCGTCTGTCGGCCGCGCTGAAGACGGCGCTGGAAACGCCGGCCGTGGTCGCCCTGCTGGATGGCCAGGGCTGCACCGCCCAGTTCATGGCGCCCGGCCCCTTCGGCGCGTTCGTCCAGGCCGAGAACGCCAAATGGACACAGGTGATCGAGAAGGCGGGGCTGCGGGTTTCCTGATCCGCGCTTCCCGATGGACAGGGCCGGCGGTGCCGTCCATGTAGGACGGCATGGACCTGAACCTGATCCTTGGCGCCCTGGCCTGCCTCGCCGTCTGCTTCGCAGCGGCGTCCACCGGGGCGCTGTTCTCCCCCGGTGACTGGTATGCGGGGCTGCGCAAGCCGTCCTGGAACCCGCCGAACTGGCTGTTCCCGATCGCCTGGTCGCTGCTGTACCTGATGATCGCCGTCGCCGGCTTTCTGGTCTGGCGCGCCGACGGAATCGGCCTGCCAATGGCCGTCTGGCTCCTGCAACTGGTGCTGAATGCCGGCTGGTCGGCGGTGTTCTTCGGGATTCGGCGGCTGGGCTGGGCGACGGTGGAGGCGGCGGCGCTGTTCCTGTCCATCCTCGCCTGCATCGTGTTGTTCGCGCCGATCTCCACCACGGCGGCCTGGCTGATGGCGCCCTATCTGCTCTGGGTCGGTTTCGCGACCTTCCTGAGCTTCACCATGTGGCGGCTGAACCCCGGCCCGCATCCGGTGATCCGGCGGGCCGAGCTGGGCCAGCGCCCGAAGCGGGCCTGAGTCTAGGCGCCTATGACCTCGGCGCCTGGGCCGGCGGGGTATGGGCGCGCAGGCCGCGACGCACCAGGGCGGCCCAGCCTTCCTCCGGATCATCGACGATCTCGAACAGCTTAAGATCCGCCTCGGCGATCATGCCGTGCTCGGCCAGCGCCTCGAAATTCACCACCTGCCGCCAGTAGTCGCCGCCGAACAGCACGATCGGCAGGGATGGCGCCTTGCGCGACTGCACCAGGGTCAGCAGTTCGAACAGCTCATCGAAGGTGCCGAAGCCGCCGGGAAAGACCGCGAGCGCATTGGCCCGCATCGCCAGGTGCATCTTGCGCATGGCGAAGTAGTGGAAGCGGAAGGTCAGCGCCGGGGTCGACCACTCATTCGGCGCCTGTTCATGCGGCAGGGTGATGTTGAAGCCGATGGAGGGCGCGCCGACCTCCGCCGCGCCGCGATTGGCCGCGGCCATGATGCCGGGGCCACCGCCGGTGGCGATCACATTGTCCCGTGGCGCGCCACTTTCGGCCAGGGCGCCGCCGCGCAGGCTGACGATGCGAGCGAAGGCGCGCGCCTTCTCATAATGCGCCGCCAGGGCCACCTGCCGCCGCGCCAGTTTCTTGGCGTCCTCCGTGTCAGCGGCCTCCAGCGCGCGGGCGGCCGTCTCCGCATCCGGCACGCGAGCACTGCCAAAAACCACGACGGTGGAGCGCACGCCCCAGTCCCGCAGGGCGAGTTCTGCCTTCAGATATTCCATGCCGAAACGCGCCGCGCGCATCTCGTCGCGCAGCAGGAAATCCAGGTCCTCGACCGCCAGCAGCGTGCTGGGATGGAGCTTCTTCGTGGCCATCGTCTCGTGGTCCCAAATATCAAAAGGGCGGGGCGGGCCATGTTTCGCCCACCCCGCCCCCTTCGCAACGCCCGCTGTCACAAAAGTTCCGGTCAGTCCGCCCAGTAGAGCCGGGTCGGATTGTCCACCGTCACCTGGCGGATCAGCGCCGGGTCGTCGGTCATGGCGCCCAGCAGATCCACCAGGTCGCCATCATTCGGCATGTCGCCCGCGATATTCGGATGCGGCCAGTCCGTGCCCCAGAGGCAGCGATCCGGCGCGGCCGCCAGCAGCGCCTGGGCGAAAGGCACCGCATCCAGGAAGGGCGCGCCGGCCGAGGAAATCCGCTCCGACCCGCAGATCTTCACCCAGGCGAGCGGGTTCTTCATCAGCTCCAGCAATTGCCGGAAGGCCGGCTGGTCCACGCCCTCCTTCGCCTTCACCCGGGCCATGTGGTCGATGACGAAGGGGATGCGGATGGCGGCGATGGTGTCCGCCAGGGGCACTATGTCCTGCGCATCCAGGTGCAGCACCACATGCCAGCCCAGCACCTCGGCCTGCGCGAGCACGCGCTGGAAGAAGGCCATGTCCGGCATGCCGCCCAGATGGCGCACGAAATTGAATCGCACGCCGCGGATGCCGCCCGCATGCAGCCGGGCGAGCTCCGTATCGGTCACCCCCGGCTCCACCACCGCCACACCGCGCATGGTGCCGCCGGATCGGGCGATGCCGTCCAGCGTCACCGTCATGTCGCTGCCGTGGCAGGAGGCATGCACGATGACGGCACGCGACACGCCGAGTTTCTGGTGAAGCGCCACCAGCCCCTCGAAAGGCGCATCGGGCGGCGTATAGGCGCGGTCCTCGGCATAGGGAAACACGGCGCCGGGGCCGAAGACGTGGCAATGCGAGTCACAGGCGCCAGGCGGCAGCACCAGCCGCGGCGTGCGGGTGTCGGGGTCGGGACCCTTGCAGGTCGGGATTTCTTTCTTCACTGCCGCGGAATCCCTGCCTTCTCGATCACCTCGGTCCAGCGCGCGGTGTCGGCGCGCAGCAGCTCGCCCATCGCCGCCGCCGTGCCGCCGCGCGGCTCCACCCCCACCTGGGTCAGCGCCGCGCGGAGATCGGCGCTGGCCAGCGCCTCGTTCACCGCCGCGTTGATCGCGGCAATCGCCTCCGGCGGCGTGCCGGCGCGGGCGACCAGCGCGTTCCAGGACGCCACGTCGTAATCCGGCACCCCGGCCTCCGTCAGCGTCGGCACATCCGGCAGGTTCGTGGCGCGCGTGGCGGAGGTCACGGCCAGCACCCGCAGCGCGCCGGCCTGGATCTGGCCCATGATCGGGCCGGTGATCTCGAAGGCCGCATCCACATCGCCACGGATCAGCGCCGTGGTCAGCGCCGGCGTCGCCGGGAAGGCGATGGTCTCGAAGCGGGTGTCGGCGCGGATCTTGAACAGCTCCGCCGACAGGTTCTGGGTGCTGCCGGCGGTGATGCTGCCGATGTTCAGTTTTCCCGGATTGGCCCGCAGCCGCGCGAGCAGGCCGGCGATGTCCCGGTCCGGGGAATTCGGTGCCACCACCACCGCGATGGGAAAGGCGCCCATGGTCACCACGGGCACGAAATCCGTCAGCGGATCGAAGGGCAGCGTGCGAAACAGCGCCTTGCTGATCGCCGTGCCGTTGGAGGCGACGAGCAGCGTATGCCCATCGGCCGGCGCCGCCATCAACTGCTGCCCGGCGACGATGCCGCCCGCGCCGGGGCGGTTGTCGATCACCGCCGGCTGGCCGAGCCGCTCCGAGATGCGCTGCGCCACCGCGCGGGCGGTCAGGTCCGCGACACCACCCGGCCCGAAGGGCACCACGATGCGGATCGGGCGGCCCGGCGCCCAGGCCTGGGCGCGGGCCGTGCGAATGGCGGGAAGAGCGAGGGCTGCGCCGAGGGCGGCGCGACGGGTGAGGTGCAGCATGGCCCTATTCATTCGTCACATTGGCGCGGCGGATCACCTCGCCCCAGCGCTCGCGCTCGGCGATGATCATGTCGCGGAACTGCTCCGGCGTGCCCGGGGCGGCATCGGCGCCCTCCGCGGCCAGGCGCGGCTTCAGCTTCTCGCCCCGCAGGGCGCGGGCGCTGGCGGCGTTGACCCGGTCGATGATCGGGCGCGGCGTGCCGGCCGGCGCCACCAGCCCATACCATTGCACCGCGTCGAAGCCGCGGACGCCCTGCTCGTCCAGCGTCGGGATATCGGCCGCGCTGGAAAGCCTTTGCAGCGAGGACACGCCGATGGCGCGCAACAACCCGGCGCGCACCGGCGGCAGGATGGGCGGGCCGCCCGTCATCGTCATGTCGATCTGGCCGGCGATCAGGTCGTTCATCATCGGGCCGGTGCCGCGATAGGGCACATGCGTCAGCTCGATCCCCGTCGCCAGGCAGAAGGCCACCACGGCGGTATGGGCGGCGGAGCCATTGCCGCCGGAGCCGTAGGTGATGGTGCCCGGCGAAGCCTTGGCGCGCGCGATCAGCTCCTGCGCATTGGTGATCGGCAGCTTGCGCGTGTTCACCGCCAGGATATTGGCGACATTCGCCACCAGCACGATGGGGGCGAAGGAGGTGACGGTGTCGAAGGACAGGTTGCGGTAGAGCGACGGGTTCACCGCCAGCGTGCCGATATGGCCCATCATCAGCGTGTAGCCATCCGGCGCCGCGCGGGCGACGAGATCGCTGCCCAGCGTGCCGCCGGCGCCTGGGCGGTTCTCCACCACGAAGGGCTGGCCGAGGGCCTCCTGGAGTTCGGCGCCGAGGGCGCGGGCCAGGATGTCGGTGCTGCCGCCGGGGGTGAAGGGCACCACCAGCCGCACCGGCCGCTCCGGCCAGGCGCCCTGCGCGCGCAGAAGGCCGGGGGTTGCAAGCAGGCCGGCGCCGGCAAGCAACGTGCGGCGGGGCAGGTTCAGCCTGGTCATGGATTTTCCTCCGGTTGGATCAGCGCGCCATCGCGCGCGAGGTCTTCGATTTCTTGGGCCGACAATCCGGCCTCCGCGAGCAGCTCCGACCCGGCGGCGCCAAGGCGCTGCGCGGCGGGCAGGGTCGGCGCCATGCCGCCCGACAGGATATTGGGCGCGCCGATGGCGAAGGTTGCGCCCTCGGTCGGGTGCTCCTCCTCCCGCACCATGCCGGTGGCGCGCAGATGCGGGTCGGTCAGCAGGGATTCGAGGGTGTTGTAGGGCATGGCCGGCACGTCGTGCTGCGTGAACAGCGCCAGCCATTCCGCCGTGGTTTTTCCGACAAGCGCGGTGGCGCGCAAGGCGAAGTATTCCTTCGTATGCGCGGTGCGGGCCGCGACCTTGCCGAAGCGCGGATCCTCGATCAGCTCCGGCCGGCCGATGGCGCGGAAGAAGCCATGCGCCTGCGCATCCGTATTGGCGGAGACGGCGATGAAGCCGTCGGCGGTCTTCAAGGGCCGCGCCTCCGGGCTCAGCACCCGCTGGTCGCCCGGAGGGCCGAGTGCCGGCCGAAAAGACATCGGCCCCAGATGTTCCTGCAGCACGAAGGCCGCCATGTTCTCGAACATCGGGATTTCCAGGCTCTCGCCGCGCCCCGTCTTCTCCCGGCGGTACAGCGCAAAGCCGATCTGCTGGGCGGCGATCAGCCCGCAGACATGGTCCGCCACCAGCATCGGCACGTAGCGCGGTTCGCCGGTGGAGGCCTCGAAGCAGCCGGCGATGCCGGAGACGCCCTGGATCACCGTGTCGTAGGCCGGCTTGCCGGCATAAGGACCATCGGTGCGGAAGCCGACGATCGAGCAATGGATCAACCGCGGCAGTTTTTCCGCCATGGTCGCCGCATCCACGCCGAGGCGCTTCTGGGCCTCCGGTCGGATGTTCGTCACCAATATGTCGCAGCGCGCGGCGATGCGGGCCAGCACGGCCTTGGCGCGCGGATGCTTCAGGTCCAGGCAGATGGAACGCTTGCCGCGGTTGAAGTTGAGAAACTTCCCCGCCATGCCCGGCGTGCGGCCCTTGCCGCCGAGCTTGCGCAGCAGGTCGCCCTCGGGGCTTTCCAGCTTGATGACCTCCGCCCCCTGTTCCGCCAGCACCCCGGTGCAGACGGGACCGACGACGACGGAGGACAGGTCCAGGACGCGCAGCCCGGCCAGCGGCCCGCTCATCCTCAGACGAGCTCTTCGAGGGCCTGCGGGAAGAGCCGCATATAGGCCTCGCCGTGGACCATCGGCTTGCCGGAATTGCGGCCGCCCTGCATGCCACGGTTCAGCGCCACACGCTCATAATAGGCCCAGAGGTGCTTCTGCGCGGGCAGGCACTGGAAGGCCTTGAACTTGGTCTCCCAGACCTCGGAGATGTTCAGCAGCACATCCGGCTTGAAGTCGCATTGCTCGGGCTGGTGCGGCTCGAACAGGAACATGGCCGGGGCGGAATAGGTGTAGTCGGCCTGCGGCTTGTGGCCCATCGCCTGGGCGATGACGCGCGCCTGCTGGGCGAAATGCGCGGCCTCGGGGTGGTCGAAATTGTACGGGTCCTTCAGCGCATGGCTCAGGACGAAGCTCGGGTTCAATTCGCGAAAGATGTCGATGGCGCGGTCGAGCATCTCCGGCGTGTTGCCCAGCGGGTAGTCGCCGGCATCCATGAACTCGATCTCGGCGCCGAGCACTGCCGCCGCCGCCTCGGCCTCCGCCTTGCGGCCGGCCTTCACGGATTCCAGCGTGGCGCCTTTCTCCTTCCAGGCGAACTGGCTCTCGCCGCGCTCGCCATAGGACATGCAGAGGATCTTCATGCGGTAGCCGCGCTTGGCGTGCAGCGCGATGGCACCACCGGCGCGCCAGACGAAATCGCCCGGATGGGCGGTGATGACGAGACCGGATTTGGACATGCGATTCCTCGGACAACGTGATTTCGCCCGAGGATGCCCGCGCCCCGCCCATGCGACAAATGGAAAGAATGGCGTGACTATGCCGTTTTATGAATAGGTTGAGCGGATCAAGGTCAGGCCGCCGCCGACCTATCCCGCGGCCGCGCCCGGAAATGCCGTCGCAGCAGCGCCAGCAGCGACTCCGCCGCCGGTGACAGCGGCACCCCGCGGCGGGAGACGACGCCGAGCCTGCGCATCACCGCCGGATCGCGCAGCGGCACCGCCACCACGCCCGGCGATCCGCTGGCATCCACGGCAAGACGCGGCACCACCGCCAGGGCCAGGCCGGATTCGACCATGCTGATGGCGGTGGCCAGGTGCTGCACCTCGTAATGCCAGTCCATCGCATCCCGCCGCGCGCCCAGCGCCTCATCCAGCAGCGCGCGGTTGCCGGTATGCGGCGCCACGCGCACCAAAGGCTGGCCTTCCAGCTCCGACCAGGACAGGTGCTGGCGCGCGGCGAAGTCATGCGCCCTCGGGCAGGCAACGACGAAGGCCTCGGTCAGCAGCGGCACGATATCCAGGTCCCAGCGATTGGCGGAGACGATGGTGATGCCGAACTCGGCCTCCCCCCGCGCCACGGAATCGGCGATCTCGCTGGCGGAGTTGTCGAAGACCTTCACCGTCACGCCGGGATGGGTGCGGGCGAATTCCACCAGCAGGCGGGGAATGTGGTGCACGGCGATGGTCGGCAGGCAGCCGATGGTCACGCTCTGCTCCCCCCGCCCGGCGCCAGCGCGCAGTTCCGCCAGAACGGCCACCAGGGTTTCCACCGGCGCCCGGGCGCGGCCGGCCAGTTCCAGTCCGGCGGGGGTCAGTGTCACCTGCCGCGTGGTGCGCGCCAGCAGGCGGCAGCCCAGCGCATCCTCGAACTTGCGGATGCGGTGGGACAGCCCGGTCTGGGAGAGGTTGAGATGCGCCGCTGCCTTGCGGAAGGACCCGCGCTCCGCGATCGACAGGAAGGCTTCCAGCCCGAGGAAATCGACCGCCATCAGTCTTCCACCCGGCCCCGCGCCGGATCGATCCAGACGGCGCCATCCCGCAGCACCGCGTCCCAGACCTGCACCGCCTCCCGGCAGGGCAGGCGGGTGGCGCGGCCGGTGCGGATGTCGAAGCGGCCGCGATGCGCCTCGCAGACCACCTCCCCGCCCTCCACCGGGCTGAGGCCGAGATGGCCGGGGCCATGGCTGCAGGCATTGGCCAGGACGAAGAAGGCGCCATCGAGCCGGAAGACGGCGAAATCGCCGATCTCCGTCTCCACCCGCCGCCCCTCGCCTTCCGGCACCTCCGCCTCGGCGCAGAGCCGCAATGCGTCCGCCATCACTCCGCCGCGGGCCGCAGGCGGCCGGGCAGGGCCAGCCCGGTGAGGTCCGACACGCGCGCAAAACCGCGCCGGGCGCAAAAGGCCGAAAGACCGTCCAGCACGTCCAGCAGGGCATTGGGGCTGACGAAGCTGGCGGTGCCGACCTGGATGGCGCTGGCGCCGGCCATCAGGAATTCCACCGCATCCTCCGCCGTGGCGATGCCGCCCACGCCGATCACCGGAATCCGCACCGCCTGGGCGCATTGCCAGACCAGCCGCAGCGCGATGGGCTTGAAGGCGGGTCCCGAAAAGCCGCCCATCCCGGCCCCCAGCTTCGGCGCCATGCGGTCGATGTCGATGGCGAGCCCCAGAATGGTATTGGCCACCACCACCGCATCCGCCCCGGCCGCCTCCACCGCGCGGGCCACCGCGGCGATATCGGCGGTGTTGGGCGACAGCTTGGCCCAGATCGGCAGGCCGCAGGCGGCGCGCATCGCCGCGATGGCGGCGCCCGCCGTCTCCGGATGCATGGCGAAGGCGCGGCCATCCTCCTCCAGATTGGGGCAGGAGATATTGGCCTCGATCCCCGCCACGCCGGGGGTTGCCGCCAGCAGCGCCGCCGCTTCGGCGAAGGCCGCCACCGTATCGGCCGAAAGGCTCACCACCAGCGGCGCGGCGAAGCGGCGCCAGTCCGGCATGGCATGTTCGATGAAATGCGGCAGGCCCTTGCCGGGAATGCCGATGGAATTCAGCACCCCGGCCTCGGTCTCGCAGAGCCGCGGCAGGGCATTGCCCTCCCGGTACTGCGGCGTGACGGATTTCGTCACCAGCGCGCCGAGCCGGTTCAGGTCGAAGACCTGGGCCAGCTCCGGCCCGAAGGTGCCCGAGGCCGGCATCACCGGATTGGCCAGGGTCATTCCGCCGATGCGGACGGCAAGGTCTACCATGCCAACGCCGCCTGAAGGTCGAAGACCGGCCCCTCCGCGCAGACCCGCAGGTTCACCACCTGGCCATCCGGCGCGCGGATCTGCCGCACGCAGCAGAAGCACATGCCGAGGCCGCAGCCCATCTGCTGTTCCAGCGCGATCTGGCCCGGAATGCCGTATTCGCCCGCCAGCCGCTGCAACAGCAGGAACAGCCGGTTCGATCCGCAGGTGAAGACCGCATCCGGCCGCGACGAACCTTCGAAGGTTGCGCGCAGCAGCGCCTCCATCGCCGGCACCGCGCTTGACCCGTCGCTGTCGAAGACGGGGGTGATCTCGGCGCCGGAATCCCCGGAAAATTCCGCCGCCATCAGATCCTCCGGCGCCTGCGCCGACAGCACCGCCCGCACCGCGATGCCCCGCGCCGCCGCGGCTTCCGTCAGTGGGGCAAGAGTGGCGAGTCCGACGCCGCGCGCCAGGATCAGGATGCGCCGCCAGGCCGGATCCAGCGTGAATCCCTGGCCGAGCGGACCCACCACCGAAAGGTGATCGCCCGCCCGCAGCGCCGCCAGCGCCGCCGTGCCACGGCCCTTCACATGCAGCAGGAAACCGAGCGGCTTTCCCTCGCCGCAGCGCCAGATGCTCATCGGCCGGCGCAGATAGGGGCCATTGCCCCCGCCGTCCCGGCAAAGCAGGTGAAAAAACTGCCCCGGCCGGCTGGCCGCCGACAGCCCCGGCGCGTTCAGCAGCAGACGATGGTAGCGCCGCCCGACCGGCACGCTCTCCGCCACCGTCAGTACCTGCTCCCGCACCGGGAAGTCCGCCGCTACGCCATCTGGGCCGAGATCCATGCCATCCCCATCCGCCGACCCTGCGGATGTTCGGGCCGGCGGGGGTGAAGTCAAGCAAGGCCAGTGCCGAAACCCCGCCAGGACGCGGCACGGATGACGCGGCGCGGCATTCGAGGCATTCTGGGCCACTTCCGTGCCCCTTCCCGAATCCGAAGGGGTACTCATTGAAAGGTGACCATGTCCGCGACGAAGCACGAGGAGGAAGGCCACCGGCACACGCCGCTGGCCGCCGCCTTCGCCCGGATCGAGCGCCTGGCGCGGGGCCTGCTCGGTGTAGAGGAAGCCCGCATCATCCTGCGGACGGAGATCCCGGACGCCGCCAGGCCGGGCTTCACCCACGACACGGCCTTGCACATGCCGGATGGCACGCCCTGCGGCACGCTGCGCCTGCACCACGCCACGCCGCGCCCCCCGCTGAGCCCAACGCAGCAGGCCATCGTGGCCGACCTTGCCGCCATCGCCGTGGATGCGCTGGACCTTCAGGCGGAGGCCTCGGCCCGGCAAAGGGCGCTGGACAACCTGGCCCTGCGTGAACGGCTGCTGCGCCTGGTGGCCGATGCGCCGAGCCTGGCGCAGGCGCTGGACGCCACCATGGCGGCGCTGCGCGACGCCACCGGCGCCGTGCTCTGCCTGTGTTTCCGCATCGGGCCGGATGGCGAGCACATGCAGCTTGTCGCCGGCCAGGCCAGCACGCCAGAGCTGACGGAAGCCTATCTCGACCATCTGCGCCACAGCGTGGTGCGCATCGACAATTCCCTGGCAGGGCTGGTCGCCAGCAGCGGTGAGCAGCAGGTCATCCGCGCCATCGATGAATCCGTGCAGCGCCGCTTCCCGGCCATCAGCCTCTCGGTCCGGCAGAAAATCCAGTCGCAGATCATCACCCCGGTCTCGACCGGCAGCGAACGTTTCGCCTTCAGCGTCGGCTATGCCCGCGAGCGCGACGACCTGGAGGATATCGCCGCGATGCTGCTGGGCCTGGCCGGCAGCCTGCGCCCCCTGCTGCGCCGCCTGCACGACGCGGAGGAGATCGATCTCTACCAACGCGCCATGGATGCCAGCCACGACGCCGTGCTGATCCTGGAAGCGCATCCCGGCGGCCCGCCGCGCATCCTGCGGGCCAACGCCGCCTTCGCCCGGCAGAGCGGCCTTGCGGCGGAGGCGCTGCGGGGCCAGCCCTACCATCCGCTGCGCCTGGAGTCGGAGGATGCGGCACGGATCGCCTTGGCGATCGCCGAGGGCAGGGCGCTGCGCGCCGAGACGCAGAACCAGCGACATGATGGCAGCCGCTTCTGGGTGGAGGCGGATATCGCCCCGGTCACCGGCCTCGCCGGCGCCATCTCCCACTGGGTGGCGATCGAGCGCGACATCACCGAACGCCGGCAGACGCAGCAGGCGATCGCCTTGAATGAGGAAAGGCTGCGGCTGCTGGCCCGCGCGGCCGGGGAGGTGGTCTGGGACTGGGACATCGCCGCCGGCACCCTCACCTGGGGCGAGGGCATGCCGGAACAGTTCGGCCACGCCTTGCCACCCGCATCCGGCACCCTGGACTGGTGGGTGGCGCGCATCGCGCCGGAGGATCGCGCCCGGGTGATGGCCGGCCGCCAGGCCGCCGCACGATCCGGCGGCGCGTCCTGGTCAGCCGAATACCAGTTCCAGAAGGCGGATGGCAGCTTGGCCCTGGTGATCGACCGCGGCTTCGTCACCGATGACCCGCACGGTCCGCCGCGCCGCATGGTCGGCAGCATGCGCGACGTCACCGAACAGCGACATCTGGAGGAACAGCTTCGCCAATCCCAGCGGCTGGACGCCATCGGCCGGCTGACCGGCGGCGTGGCGCATGACTTCAACAACCTTCTCGCGGTCATCATCGGCAATGCCGAGTTGATGCAGGACCTGCCTGGCCTTCCCCCGGACCTGCGGCAGGGCATCGACGTGATCCATGCCGCCGCCGAGCGCGGCGCGGAGCTGACAGGGCGGCTGCTGAGCTTCGCCCGGCTGCATCCGCTGGCGCCGCGCGTCACCGATTTGAATCGCCTTCTGTCCCAGATGCAGCCGCTGCTGCGCCGGCTTTTCGCGGCGCAGATCACGCTGGAGGTGGTGGAATCCGACATCCGGCTGCCGGTGGTGATCGACGGGCCGCAATTGGAGAATGCGCTGCTCAACCTGTGCATCAATGCGCGCGATGCCATGCCCGATGGCGGCACCCTTCGGGTGGAGGCGGCGCCGCTGCGGCACGAGGCCGGCATGTCCGGCCCGCCCGGGATGGAGCCGGGCAACTACGTGACCATCACGGTCAGCGACACCGGCACCGGCATGAATCCGGAGGTCGCGGCCCGCGCCTTCGAGCCCTTCTTCACCACCAAGGCCATGGGCAAGGGCAGCGGACTCGGCCTCAGCATGGTGTTCGGCTTCATCGGTCAGTCGAATGGCCGGATCGCCCTGGCATCCACCCCCGGCCAGGGCACGAGGGTGACGCTGTATCTTCCCCAGGCGACCCAGGCGGCCGAGGTGGAGGATGCCGCCGCCGCCGCCGCCGCCATCCCGGCGCCGCGTGGCGCCTGCATCCTGCTGGTGGAGGACAGCCCCGCGCTGCGGGAAACCGCCACGAACCAGCTTCAGCGGCTCGGCTACAAGGTGACCGCCGTCGAGGATGGGGAGGCCGCGCTGGCTGCCCTGGAACGGCCGGAGCCGGTGGACCTGCTGTTCACCGACATCGTCATGCCAGGCCGGCTCAATGGCTACCAACTGGCGCGGCTCGCGGTGGCGCTGCGCCCCGGGCTGCGCGTGCTGTTCACCTCGGGCGACCACGACCTCGCGCAGACCGGGCATGAGGGGGCCGTGCCGCTGCTGCAAAAGCCCTACCGCTTCGCCGACCTCGCCGAGCAGGTCCGGCAGGTGCTGAACCCCGCCTGCTGAAGCCGGACTTATCTCAGACTGCGGTTCCGGCGCGGGGTCGGACCCCGGAAGCGCGCTGCCGCGGCCTCACCCATCGGGAAGCGCAGGCCGAGGCGGCGCAGCCGCGCCTTGCGCCAGGCGATGGCGGCCAGCGCCAGGTCGCCGATCGCCAGGCCCTGCACCAGCGCCAGCACATTCGCCGCCGGATCGGCCCGGCCGGGTGCCAGCCCCGCCGCGATCAGCCCCAGATCCGGCCCGGCGCGTTCCGCCAGCGCCGACGCGCTGGTGGCACCGGCGGCGATCCAGGCGGCGGCATTGCCATTGGGGTGGCTGAGGTCCGGCCCATCGGCGACCAGCATCTGCGCCCAGCCGAGCACATCCGGCGCCAGATCGGCCTCCCCGAGCGCGATGACAGTGGCGCCGGGGCGGAGATCGGCGGCGGCGACCACGGGGGCCTCGGCGCTGGAGAGGGTGATGACCAGCTCCGCCTGCCGCGCCGCCTCGGCGGGGCTGGCGGCCGGGGTCGCGGCCAGGCCGATCTGGTGCGCGGCGCAGAATTCCGCCACCGCCTCCGCCCGCCTCGCCGCCACATGCAGCGTGGTCAGCCCGGGCAGGGCCAGCGCGAGAACGCCGGGCAGATGGCTGGCGATGCGGCCGGCACCGATCACCGCGGCGCTGGTGATGCCCGCCGGCGCCAGCAGCTTCGCCGCCAAAGCGGCGGTGGCGGCGGTGCGGAGGGAGCGCAGCCAACGCGCCTCGATCAGCGCCAGCGGGCGGCCTTCCAGATCGGCGAGCCAGAACCAGTCGCGTGATGCCTCCCCCTCCGACATCAGGCGGAAGCCGGCCAGACCGGATTCGGGCAGCACCGCGCCCTTCACCCGGAACCGCGCCAGCGGGGTGGCCAGGGACAGGGTGGCGGGGGTGGAGAGCAGGTTGCGGGCGGCACCATGCTCCCGCCAGGCCTCCGCCACGGCGTCCAGGGCTTCCTCCGCGGTCACCAGGCCATCGGCCTCGCCGGTGCGGAGGATGAGAAAGTCGAGATTGTCCATGCGCGCCCGGCCCAGTGTGCGGCGGGATGGTGGGGTGGCGGCGCGCCGCTGCCAAGGGCCACCGCCGCAAGCCTTACCTGTGCCGCCTGCGCGGCTGGGCCCGCGCGGCTTGCGCGGCCGGCCCCCCTGGGCGAGCCTGCGGCGATGGACCTGCCCGGCGCACCGCCCCTGCCCCGAATCGCCCCCGACCTCGCCGAACTCGCCGGCCGGCTTTTCGCCGAGATGCGCGCCACCGACCATGACGGCACCGGCATCACCCGCGAGACCTACGGCCCCGCCGAAACCCTGGCGATGCGGCGGATCGAGGCGGTGGCGCGGGAGGCGGGGCTGGGGATCGCCTGGGACGCCGCCGGCAACCTGCACATCACCCTGCCCGGCACCGACCCCACCTTGCCCGCCGCCGCCTGCGGCTCCCACCTCGACAGCGTGCCGCAGGGCGGCAATTTCGATGGAGCCGCAGGGGTGATCGCGGGGCTGCTGGCGCTGCTCGGCGCGCAACGGGCCGGTCCGAGGGCGCGCAGCCTGAAGCTGCTGGTGCTGCGCGGGGAGGAAAGCGCCTGGTATGGCCGGCCCTATCTCGGCTCCTCCGCCCTGTTCGGCAGCTTCGACCCGAAATGGCTCGACCTGCCCTGCCTCCAGGACCCCTCCCTGAAACTGCGCGACGCCATGGCGCGGGAGGGGGCGGATGTCGCCGTGGTCGAGGCGCGGCAGCGACTGCTGGCCCCCCAGAGCCTGTCGCACTTCGTCGAACTGCATATCGAGCAGGGGCCGGTGATGGTCGCGCGCGGCGTGCCGGTCGGCCTCGTCTCCGGCATCCGCGGCAACTTCCGGCACCCGGCAGCGCGCTGCCTGGGGGAAGCCGCGCATTCCGGCGCGGTGCCGCGCTGGCTGCGGCGGGATGCGGTGCTGGGGGCGGCCGACCTCGCCATGCGGCTGGACGCCACCTGGCGCACCCTGCTGGAACGCGGCGAGGACCTGGTGATGACTTTTGGGATTTTCACCACGGACCCCCGCGAACACGCCATGACGCGGGTGCCCGGCGAAGTGCGCTTCACCCTGGAATACCGCAGCGAAAGCGAGCGCACTTTGGAGGATTTTTGGCAACTCGCCGAGGCCGAGGCGAGCGAGATCGCGCGGGAACGCCGCGTGCGAATCGAACTCGGCAGCGCCGTGCGCACGCCGCCCGCGGTGATGGATGCGCGGCTGCTGGCGCTGGCGCAGCGCATCTGCACCGAAGGCGACATGCCGCACGAAGTGCTGGCCAGCGGCGCGGGGCACGACGCGGCCATCTTCGCCAATGCCGGCGTGCCCAGCGCCATGGTCTTCGTGCGCAACGAACACGGCAGCCACAACCCGCATGAGGCGATGGACATGGCCGATTTTCTCGAAGGCGCCGCGGTGCTGCAGGCCATCCTGCTGCAGGGCGCGGAGGCATTGCGCGCATGACCCAGGACCCCGGGATCGGCCGCCGCACGGCGCGCATCCTGCTCGACACCGGCAGCATCCTGCTGCGGCCGGACCGGCCCTTCATGCTGTCCTCCGGCTGGGCCAGCCCGGCCTATCTCGACATGCCGCGGGCACTTTCCTTTCCCCTGGCGCGGCGGGCGCTGCTGGCAGGGGCGGAGGACCGCATCCTGGCGGAGGTCGGCTTCGACGGCTTCGACGCGGTGGCGGCCACGGAACAGGGCGGCATCGCCATCGGCGCCATGCTGGCCGAGCGCTTCCACCTGCCCTTCGTCACCGTGCGCAAGCGCGCCCAGGGATTCGGCGCCGATGCGCATATCGAGGGCGCCTTGCGGCCCGGCGCGCGCACCCTGCTGGTCAGCGACGTCACCACCGATGGCCGCAGCAAGGCCGGCTACAGCCGCGCTTTAACGCGCGCGGGGGCGGAGGTCACGCAGATCTTCGTGCTGTTCAAATGGGGCATTTTTGATCGCGTGGTGACCGACATCGCGGATGTCGGCGCGCGCCTTTTCGCGCTGGCGACCTGGGAAGACGTGCTTCCGGAGGCCGAGGCACGCGGCGCTCTGCCGCCCGCGACCCTGGCGGAGCTGCGGCGCTACCTGGCCGATCCCTTCGCCTGGTCGGCGGCGCATGGTGGGCTGGCCGCGCCGGGCTGAATCAGCCCTTCAACACCACCCCCGACACCACGATCAGCGCGCCGCAGCGCAGCGTCTCCCGCAGCGCGGTCCAGGCCATGGTCATCTCCGCCAGCGGCGCCGATAGCAGGGACACGGTGAGCCGGGCGCCGGAGGATGTCTCCAGCACCGGGTTGCCATGCAGCACGGCGAGCGCCGTGCCGAGGGCGGTCTGTGCCGCCATTTCCTCCCCATGCTCCGCGGTCAGCAGATAGACCAGTTCCAGCCCCAGATCCGGCCGCGCGGCGCGGGTGCCCTGCGGGTCGAAGCCGAGCGGGCGATTGGCGTGGCGCGCATCGGGGCGCAGATGCAGCAACCGCAGCGCGATCCCCTCCGCCCCCTCGGCCGGGGACAGCATGACCGGATGCGACGGCTCCAGCCGGTCGCGCAGCAGCGCGACGAGCGCGGCGGAGGCCTCCGCAATGGCGGCGCTCATCGGAAGCCCGTTTGGTTATGGCCGGTCATCGCCTGGTCTCCCGCTGTGTCGCGCCATGCTGCGACCGGTCGCCTGCCCGGGCAAGCGGTCAGCAGAAAGGCCCGCCCCTTGCGGAGCGGGCCTTCGCGGGCGGACCAGCCTTGGCTCAGCGCCGCATGCGAACGTGGCGCAGTTCCAGATCCTCATTCGAGCGCAGCGGCAGTTCCGCCACCGTGTCGCGCACGGCAAAGATCTGCGGTTCCTGGTGCAGCGGGATCATCGGCAGCAGTTCCTGGAAGCGCGCCCAGTACTGGCCCGACAGGTCCTGACGCTTCGCCTGGTCGGTCTCCACCGCGATCTGGCGCAGCAGTTCCGCCATGCGGTCGTCCTGGAAACCACCCCAGTTGAACGACCCCTCGCCCAGCAATTCACGCCCCGGATTGGTGATGTCGAAATTCCCGGGCGTCCAGCCGAGCATGTAGAACATGTATTCCTTGTTCGCGCCGCGCTGGAGGAAGCGGGTGAAGGGAATGCTGTCCAGCCGCGCCTGGATGCCGACGCGCTGCAACATGCCGATCACGGCCTGGCAGATCGCCTCGTCATTCACATAGCGGTTGTTGGGGCAGCTCAGCGTGATGGGGAAGCCGTTCGGGAAGCCGGCCTCCGCCAGCAGGCGCCGCGCGGCGGCGGCATCGAAGGGCAGGCGCGCATTCTGCGATTCCACGAAGCCGCTGATGGCGGTGCCGATCGGCAGGCCGGCGGCGATGGTGGAGTTGCGCAGGATCACGCGGGTGATCGTGCCCATGTCGATCGCCTGGTACATGGCCCGGCGCACGCGCACATCACGCAGCGGGTTCGGCGTGCCGGGCGCATCCGCATTCTCGGCGCGGTTCACGTCGAAGGCGAAGTAGATGCTGCGCGCCGTCGGCCCCTGGATCAGGCGGAGGCCCTGCGCCTGGGAGATGCGCTGCACATCCTGCAACGGCACATGATACATCGCGTCCAGCTCGCGCGACAGGATCGCGGCGACGCGGGTCGGTGGGCTGGCCACCGGGCGGAAGACGGCGCGGGTGATGCCGTGCTGGGCGTTGTCCCACCACTCGGTATTGGGGACGAGCACGGTGCGCTCATCCGCCAGGCGCTCCGTCACCCGGAAGGGGCCGGTGCCATTGGCATTGAGCTGCACGAAGGTGCTGGTGGCGCCCGGCTGGCCGGCGCGGGCCACGGCCATGGCGTTGTTCGCCTCGATCCAGGCCTTGGAGGTGATGAAGAACAGCGTCAGATCCTGCAGCAGGATCGGGTTAGGCCCGCGCGTCTCGAATTCCACCGTGTGGTCGTCGATGGCGCGCACCGCGGCCACGGACTGCACGACATAGGCCATGTCGTTCTGCTTCACGCGTTCCGCCGCATGCACCACATCGGCGGCCGTGAAGGCCTCGCCGCCATGGAACTTCACGCCACGGCGCAGATGGAAGCGCCAGGTGGTGGGGGAGGTCATCTCCCAGCGCTCGGCCAAAGCCGGGGAAAGCGAGCCATCGGGCTCGCGCCGCACCAGCGGCTCATAGACGTTGGACTTCATGGCGTTGGTCACGCCATGGTTGTTGGCATGCGGGTCCAGGCCGAGGATGTCGTTGGCGGTGGCCCAGGTGAAGGTGGCGGCCTGGCTCGCAGCGGGCGCGCCGGCGAGCAGCGCGCCGAGCGCCAGCGCGCCGATGGCGCCACGCAGCGTCATGCGGGGTGATTTACGCAACATTGTGCCTTTGTCCCTGTCTTTGGCAGGGCGGCAGGATGCGCAAGGCGCTGGCGTTCTGTCCAGCGCATCGCGGGGTCACCGGCCGGGCATCACCCGGCTTCAGGTGGCGCCAGCGGCAGCAGCAGGGCGGAGGGGCGGCCGGCGTCGCAGAACAGGCTGTTCACCGCCACCCGCATCCGCCGCGCCGCCCCTTCCGGCTCCCCGGTCTGCGGGTTCACGTCGTAATGCGGGAATTCGCTGGAGGCGATGTCCAGGCGGATGCGGTGGCCGGCCAGGAAGCGGTTGGCGGTGGGAAACAGCTCCACGGTGATGCGCGTGGGCTGCCCCGCCACCATGGGGCTCGGCGCCGCTGGGTCGTCGCGGTAGCGGCAGCGCAGGATGCCCTCGCAGAGGTTCATGGCGAAGCCCTGGGGGTAGTCGGCGCTCGCGGGATGCACATCGACCAGCTTGGCGGTGATGTCGGTGTCCGGCGCATCCGTCGCGATCCACAGCTCGGCGGTGACCGGCCCGATCACCTCCACATCGGCCTCCAGCGGCGGGGTCTGGAACACCAGCACATCGGCGCGGGAGGCGAGCGGCAGATAGGGCGGGCGGCAGCCAAAGTGTCCCTCCCGCTCCCGCTGGTCCATCGGGCCGCCGGTGATGACGGGCTCCATGGAGGTGATGGCGCCGCCGATGGTCGGCACCGGATGGCGCGGGTCCGAATCCCATTCGAGCGGCGCCGCCTCGGCGGCGGGCGGCGCCTCCGCCAGCCGGCCATCTTCATGCAGGTGAAACCGCGCCATGCGGGTGCCCGCAAAAGGCCAGTCGCTGCCGCTGCGCCAGCGCCCGCCGTGGTCCAGCAGGCCCTTTTCCGTGCGCCGGCCGCTGCCGCCGCCCATGACGAAGACGCGCACCGCCGGCTCGTCCTCCACGCCGTTCGCGGACTCCTTCAGCCAGCGGTCGAAGAAGCGCAGCCGGAAGGCGCGCCAGTCGCCCGCCCAGGAATCGATGGTGGCCTCCGGCCCGAACTCCACCTCGCCAAAGGCGGTCTGCGACCGGTTGCCATGCGTCCAGGGCCCCAGGATCAGCGAGGGCGTGCCGCGCCCATGTTCCCGCAATCCGCAAAAATTCTCGGTCGCCGTGCGCGGATAGGGATCGTACCAGGACGACATATGCACGCTCGGCACCGCCGCGTAGCGGTCGTGCCAACCCATCGCAAAGATGCCGAGGCGCTGCCAGTAGTCGTCGCGGGCGCCGTGTTCCCATTGCTCGAACAGGTAGTCCTCGTAATCCGGCGCGTGGCGGACCGGGGAATGGCCGCGCTTCCAGGGGAAGCGGTGGAACCAGGTGACCAGGTCCTCGGCTTTCAGCGCCGCCGCACGGACGGGATCGGCCTTGGTCTCCGGCGCCAGCAGCGCCTGGTTGAAGGCCCAGCTCGCCTGCTTCAACTCGAAGGCCCCACCCCGGCGGATGCCGCCCTGCCAGGCGTCCGAAAAACCGCCGGAATCGAGGATCTGCGCGGCGAGGCCCGGCGGGTCCAGGCAGCCCAGCGCGGCCTGGGTATGGGCGGCATAGCTGAGGCCCATGGTGCCGATGCGGCCATTGCAGAAGGCCTGCGTCACGATCCAGGCGCAGCAGTCGAACCCATCCTCGCCATCCGACAGATACTTGATGAATTCACCCTCGCTGCCGTAGCGGCCGCGGCAATCCTGGTAGACCACGGCGTAACCGTGCTGGACGAAATACGCGGCCATCACCTCCCGCCGCTGCGGCGTCGGGTCGGCCTCGGTGCGCTCGGACCGGGAAACCTCGCGCTTGCCGTAGGGCGTGCGTTCCAGGATCACGGGCCAGGGGCCGTCGCCTTCCGGCAGGTAGACATCTGTGGCCAGCCGCACGCCGTCGCGGCAGGCCACCATGAATTCCTCGCGCCGCATCAGCGCACCGGGCGCAGGAAGGGCGCATAGACCGCCTCCTCCACCCCGCCCTCATAGGTGAAGCTCGCGCGATGCGCCCAGACATTGTTGGGCACATGCAGCGGAATGATCGCCGTATCCTGTTCGAAGGCGAGGCGCTGCGCCCGGCGCAGCATCGCGTCGCGCCGCGGCACATCGACGATGTTGCGCGTCTCCGCCATCAGCGCGTCGAATTCGGCGCTGGCGTAGCGGCCGCGATTGAGCCCGCCGAGGCCGCGCGACGCATCGAAGCTGTGGAGCACCTGCGACATGCCCAGCCAGGCATCGCCCGTGGTATGCCCGAAGCCGATCAGAAACACCGAAAATTCGCGCCGCCCCGCGCGGGTGAAGAAGACGTTGGAGGGCATCACCTCCACCCGCGCATCCAGCCCGATGCGCGCCCAGAACTGCGCGATGGCCTGGGAGGTCTTGTCATCCTCCACATAGCGGTTGTTGGGCGAGTGCAAAGTGATGCGGAAGCCGTCCGGATAGCCGGCCTCGGCCAGCAGCCGGCGTGCCGCGGCGGCATCGAAGGCCGGCGGGGCGAGGTCCGGATCGTAGCCGATCTGCCCTTCCACCGCGATCTGCCCGGCGGCCGTGGCGGCGCCGGAAATCACGCGGTCGACGATCAGCGGCCGGTTGATGGCGATGGAAAGGGCACGCCGCACGCGCGGGTCGCGCAGCGGATTGCGGGCCAGCGGGCTGCCATCCTTCGCGGTGATGAAGGGCGTCACCTCATTGCCCTGGTCCAGGCCCAGATAGATGAAGCGGGAGGATGTGGCGCTGGTCACGCCAATCCCCGGCCGCGCCCGCAGCCGCGCGATCTCCCCGGGCGGCACCGCATCGATCAGGTCGACATCGCCGGCCAGCAGCGCCGCCATGCGCGCGGCATCGTTGGAGATGGAGCGGATGCTGACCCGCTCGAAGGCCGGGGCCTCGCCCCAATAGGTCGGGTTGCGCTGAAGCCGAAGCTGGGAGCCGGGCTGCCATTCGACGAAGCGGTAGGGGCCGGAGCCGATATTGACCCGCCCCGCATTGAAATCCTGCGTCGTCGCCGTGGCGGCGGCGCGGGCGGAGACGATCCAGGCGGTCATGCCGTTCAGCGGCACCGAAGGGTCCGGCCCGCGGGAGCGCAGGCGGATGGTGCGCGCATCCACCACCTCGATGGCCGTCAGGCTGCCCGCCAGGCGGATCTGCGGCGCCGGGCTGTTCGGCACACGCGGCATGCGTTCCAGGGAGAAGCGGATATCCTCCGCCGTCACCGGGCTGCCATCCTGGAAGCGCGCATCCGGCCGGATGCGGAATTCCCAGACATCGGGCTCCGGATTGGAGAATTCGGTCAGCCCGGCGACCGGCCGCATGAAGCGGTCTGAGGCCACCAGCGGATCATAGACATGGCGCGCCACCGCATGATTGGCGCCGACCACGGCGAAATGCGGGTCGAGGGAGGACGTTTCCGTCTGGATGGCGATCCGTGCCTCCTGCCCCCAGGCGGGGCCCCAGGCGGGCAGCGACAGCGCGACACTGGCGAGCAGCAGGGAAAGGCGGCGCATGGGGGTGGACTCCGTGACCAGGCGGCGAGCCTAGCCGTCTCCGCCGCCGCTGTGCAGCCCGCCTGCGCGGTCGCCGGGCTGCCGTGCGTCCATCCCTTACAGCGATGCGCCCCCGCAGATCATGATCTGCTGCCCGGTGATCGCCGCTGCCTCCTCCCCCAGCAGGAAGGCGGCCAAGGCGGCGACCTCCGCCGGCGCGATGTAGCGGCCGATCGGCGGGGTGCGCGGCTGGTGATGGGCGCGGGCGGGGTCGCGCAGCATCGGCGTGTCGGTGACGCCAGGGGCGATCACATTCACGGTGATGCCGCGCGGCGCCAGCTCCGCCGCCCAGGACCGCGCCAGGCCGACCACCGCCGCCTTGGTCGCGGCATATTGGCTACGCCCGGCGGAACCGCCGGCGGCGCGACTGCCCACCAGCAGCACCCGCCCACCCGCCTGCATGCGCGGCACCAGCGCATCGGCGAGCTGCGCCGCGACATCCACATGCAGGCGCCAGAGCAGCGCGCCAATCTCCGCCTGCAATTCGCCCAGCATGGCCGCGCGCATCACGCCGGCGGCATGGACCAGCGCGGTCGGCTCCAGCCCCTCCAACGCCGCCGGCAGCGCCGCCGCATCCAGAAGATCGATGCTGCGATGGGTGTAGTTGGCGTGCTGCTCATCCGGCACGCGCCGGCTGAGGCCGGTCACCCGCCAGCCGTCGCGCAGCAGCCGCTGGGCGATGGCCTCCCCGATGCCGGAACTGGCGCCGGTGACGATGGCGTGGCGCATCACGCCTTTCCCTTCTCCAGGAAGCGCTGCATCACCTGCTGCGATTCACCGTCGCTGAAGGCCTGGCGATGCAAGGCACGGGCGGCGGCGAAGGTCTCGTCGAAGCCGGGCTGCGTCGCCTCCCGGAACCTTTGCTTGTTCAGGCGGAAGGCGAGCTTCGGCTTGTCGGCCAGTTCCCGCGCGATGCGCAGCGCCGTGGCGCGCACCTCGTCCGCCGGCACCAGGTGATGCAGCAGGCCGAGGCGGTGGCATTCCTCCGCCTCCGCCATGCGGCCGGTCAGCACCATCTCGATGGCGCGCGACAGGCCCAGCATCTCGCGGATGATCCAGAAGCCCGTGGCGCTGACGATGCCGGAATTGATCTCCGGCTGGCCCATCTTCGACCCGGCATGGCCGACGCGGATGTCACACAGCAAGGCGACCTGAAAGGCGGAGCCGGCGGCGAGGCCGTTCAGCGCGCAGACCAGCGGCTTTTGGAAGGCGCGTATGGCCCCGTAGAGGGCGCGCCATTCCTCGATCCAGTCCTCCGCCCGGTCGCCATCGAAGGTCTTTCCCTCATTCAGGTCCTGGCCGGCGCAGAAGGCACGTTCCCCGGTGCCGGTCAGCACCACGGCCTGCACTGTGTCGTCCGCGGCCGCATCGGAGAGCAGCTCCAGCAGCCGGGCACGCATCGGCGCGTCCCAGGCATTCAGGCGCTTGGGGCGGTTCAGGGTGATGATGCGGATGCCCGCTTCCGTGCTGGCCAGCACATGGTCTTCGGCGGTCTCGGACATGTTGCTCCTGCCTCTGCGCGGCGTTACCTCCTCGGATAGCCGCAAACGGGGTGCGATCAAAGTGGCCGAGGGCTTTCTCGAATTGCTGCGCCGCGCCGTGGCGGCGGAACCGGAACGGGTTCTTGCACGCTCCGCCGATACGTCGCTGACGCTGGCCGGGCTGGATGCGCAGAGCGATGCGCTGGCACAGGCATTCCGATCCCGCGGCGTGACGCGGGGCGACCGCGTGGCAGCGGTGCTGCCGAATGCGCTGAGTTCGCTGCCCGTCGCCTATGCCATGGCCAAGGCGGGCATCGCCTGGGTGCCGCTGAACCCGCAGCTTGTGGGCGACGGGCTGCGCCATGTGCTGGCGCTGACGCGGCCGAAGCTGATTTTGGCCGACACGCCGCTCGACACCACGGCGGAGGTGCTGCCGCTGGCCGCGCTGGAAGCCGCGCCCGGCGCGCGCTTCGCGGAGGCTTCCCCAGAAGCGACCGAGGACTTCGCCATCTGCACCACCTCCGGCACCACCGGCCCGCCCAAGGGTGTGCGCGTTTCCCACCGCATGCTGCGGCTCGCCGGGGAGGGCGTGATGCTGGTGGCGGATGCGCGGGATGACGACGTGTTCTTCATGTGGGAGCCGCTGCACCATATCGGCGGCGCGCAGATGCTGGTGGCGCCGCTGCTGCGCCGCGTGGTGCTGCACATGGTGCCGCGTTTCAGCGCCAGCCGATTCTGGGACGAGGTGGTCGCGGCGGGGGCCACGCATATCCATTATCTCGGGGGCATCCTGCAGATCCTGCTGAAGCAGCCGCCTTCGCCGAAGGATCGCGCGCATGGCGTCCGCATCGCCTGGGGCGGCGGCTGCCCGGTGGAGCTTTGGCCGCAGGTGCAGGCGCGCTTCGGTGTGAACCTGCGCGAATGCTATGGCATGACGGAGGCTTCTTCCTTCTCCACCTTCAACGCGGCGGGCGTGCCGGGCTCGGTCGGCCGGGCCATGCCCTGGTTCGACGTCTCCATCCTCGACGCGGCCGGCAACACCCTGCCGCCGGGCGCGCGTGGCGAGATCGTGGTGCGCGCGCATGAACCCCTGGCACTGACCCAGGGCTATCTCGACAATCCCGAAGCCACCGCCAGGGCCTTGCGCCACGGCGCCCTCCACACCGGCGATTCCGGCAGCCTGGATACGGACAAGAATCTGTTCTTCCATGGGCGGATGACGGACAGCGTGCGGGTGCGTGGCGAGAATGTCTCGGCCTGGGAGGTGGAGGCGGTGGCGGCGCGGCATCCCGATGTCGCCGACTGCGCCATGATCGGCGTCGCCGCCGAGATCGGGGAGCAGGAGATCAAGCTGTTCCTGCAGTCCCGCGATGGCCTGGCGCTCGACCTCGCCGCCTTCAGCGCCTGGCTGGCCCCGCGCCTCGCGCGCCATCAGCGGCCGCGCTACCTGGCCCTGGTCGATGGCTTCGCGCGCACGCCGAGCCAGCGCATCCAGAAATTCGCCCTGCCCGTGACGGTGCAGGGCTGTTTCGACACGGCGGCGCGGTAGCGGTTCAGCCGCCGCCGCCGGCCTTGATGCGGAAGCCGTGTCTATCCCGTCTTTTCAGGGGTTTGACGCCGCCGCGCTTGACCCGCCTTCGGCCAATGTCATGATGGACGCAACAAATATCGTCGAGGAAATGTCATGATCCATCCCCGCCTGGGCCGCCGTGCCCTGCTGGCCGCGGCCGGTGCCATCCCCGCCTTGCAGGTGCTGCCGGCCCGCGCCGCCTGGCCGGACCGCCCGCTGCGCGTCATCGTGCCCTTCGCGGCCGGCGGCAATGCGGACACCATCGCACGGCTGTTGCAGCCGCTGCTTCAGGAACGCCTCGGCCAGCCGGTGGTGGTGGAGAACCGCCCCGGCGCAGGCGGCAGTGTCGGCGCCCAGGCGGTGGCACGGGCGCAGCCTGATGGCTACACGCTGCTGGTCGGCTCCAACGGCCCGCTCAGTGTCAATCCGGTGGTGCAGACGCGGCTGCCCTATGATGCGGCGAAGGATTTCGCCCCGGTCGCCATGGCGATGCAGGTGCCCCATTGCCTTGTCGTGCAGCCCTCCGCGCCCTATCGCGGCGTGGCGGATGTGGTCGCCGCCTCCCGCGCCCAGCCGGATGCGCTGGGGGTGGGCACGGCGGGCGTGGCCAGTGCCACGCATCTGTCGCTGGAAGCCTTCATCGCCGCCAGCGGCGCCAAGCTGCTGCACGTGCCCTATCGCGGCGGCGGCGCAGCGGTGCCCGATTTCCTGGCGGGCAATATCCCGCTGCTCTTCACCGAATTCTCCACCGCCCTGCCGCTGCATCGCGCCGGCCAGGCGCGCATCGTCGCCGTCGCCGCCACCGCGCGGCTCAACGCCCTGCCGGATGTGCCGACCATGGCGGAGCAGGGCGTCGCCGATTTCACCGCCGGTTCCTATGTCGGCCTGCTCGCCACGGCGGGCACGCCGGCGGAGGCGATGAGCCGCCTCGGCCGGGCGATGGCGGAGATCGTGCGCCTGCCCGATTTCCAGGCCCGCATGACCGGCATGGGCGGAGAGACCGCGGCCGGCGCGCTCGCCACGCCGGAGGGCTTCGCGACCTATATCGCGCAGGATCTGGAACGATCCCGCATCGCCGCGCGGACGGCCAATATCACGGCGCAATAGGAGCGCCTGCGGGATACGGGAACGCCTCACACCGTTCGGCCAAGCCGGCGCAGCAGCGCGAAGCCGAGCAGTGTGACAAGCGCGACATGGCCGAAGGCGAGGCCCCAGGCCGCGAGGTCCTCCGGCCCCGCCCAGTCCAGCGCCACGCCGACGCCGAGCGGGCCGAGGAAGCCGCCGGCATAGCCGCACATGCTGTGCAGCCCCATGGTGGCGCCGCACCGCCCCGGCTCTGCCCCCTGCACCGTGCCGGCCGTCAGCGCCGAACTGTCGAGATAGATCGCGGCGTTCCAAAGCAGCACGCAGGCCACCGCCAACGGCGCGGAAACCATGGCGGAAAGGCCCGTCAGCACCGCCATCAGGGCCGCCGCACCCATCGCCCAGGCCACCACGCGACCCCGGCCGAAACGCTGCGCCGTCTCATTGCCCAGGATGGAGACGGCGATGCCCAGCAGCCCCGCCAGGGTGAACAGCAGGTTCGGCCCCGGCAGCCAGGCCGGCGCGCCATGGCGGGCGATCACCAGCGCCAGGAAGGTCACCGCCCAGGCACGCAGCGCCGCCATTTCCCAGGTATGCACGGTATAGCCGGCGATCCAGGCCATCGCCGCGCGGTTGCGCAGCACCGGGCGGAAATCGAGCAGGGCGCCGGGCGGGGGCGCGCCCTCGGGCCGCCTGGGCGGCGTGGCGGGCAGAACCGCCGCGCCGATGCCGAAGGCAACCAGAGCAGCGACGCCGCCGAACAGGAAGGCCGCCTGCGGCCCCGCCAGCGCGTCCAGCGTGCCGGCGACGAGGAAGGAGGCCGCGCCGGCAATGCCCACGCCCGCCGCGTGCCAGGACACGGCGCGCGACTGCGCCGCCCCCTCCAGCCGATCCGCCAGGGCCTTCAGCCCCGGCATGTAGCATCCGGCCCAACCGATGCCGGCCAGGGCGCGCAATGAGAGCGCCGACCAGAACCCCTCCGCCAGGAAGGCGAAGCCGAGATGGGAGGCGGCGGTCAGCGCGGTGCCGAGCAGGTAGATGCGCCGCGCCGGCAACCGGTCCGTCAACGCCACCAGCAGCGGCACGGCGGCGACATAGGCTGCGAAGAAGGCGCCGATCAGCCAGCCCGCCTCGGTGGCGGAAAGCTGCCACCGGGCCATGTAGCCCGGCAACAGGGCCGGCAGGGTGAAGGCGCCGATCTGCGCCAGCACCTGCGCCACCACGATGGCGGCGACGAAGCGGGATGCGTCCATGCCCGCCAGTGTAACGGCCTGCCGGCGGGGCGCTACACCACCATGGCCATCTGCTGCGGATCGAACTCCATCCAGACCCGTTCGCCCACATCATGGATCTGCAAAGGCGGCGCGGTGGCGCGCAGACGCAGCTCGCTGCCCTGCGCCTGCACCACATAGTCCCAGGTCTCGCCGAGGAAGGTGCGCTGCGCCACCACGCCTTCCAGCACCGGGCCGCCACCGCTGGGCGGTGCACGATGCAGGCCGATGCTCTGCGGCCGGACGGAGACCAGGATATCGTTGCCCATCGCGGCCTCGGCCCCCGGCACCTGGCCCGCCTGCATGGCGATGCCGCCAAAGCCGATCTGGCCGTCGCGCAACTCCGCGGAGAGCAGGTTGGTGCGGCCGATGAAGCCGGCGACGAAGCGTGTGCGTGGGCGGGTGTAGAGGAGGTGTGGCGCATCCACCTGCTCGATCCGCCCGGCATTCATCACCGCGATGCGGTCCGATGTCGCCATCGCCTCCG
This sequence comes from Falsiroseomonas oleicola, assembly GCF_019029495.1. Taxonomy (GTDB): domain Bacteria; phylum Pseudomonadota; class Alphaproteobacteria; order Acetobacterales; family Acetobacteraceae; genus Falsiroseomonas; species Falsiroseomonas oleicola. The sequence continues at coordinate 43,838 of NZ_JAERQM010000012.1, read as the reverse complement.
CCTGGTCATGCGTGACATAGACGGTGGTGATGCGGAACTCGTCATGCAGCCGGCGGATTTCGAAGCGCATCTCCTCGCGGAGGTTGGCGTCGAGATTCGACAGCGGCTCGTCCAGCAGCAGCACCGCCGGCTTGACCACGATGGCGCGCGCCAGCGCCACGCGCTGCTGCTGCCCACCGGACAGCTCCGCCGGATAGCGCGCCGCGAGGTGGCCCATCTGCACCACCTCCAATATGTCCTGCACCCGCTTGCGGATGTCGTCGGAGGGCAGTTTGCGCAGCTTCAGCCCGAAGCCGACATTCTCCGCCACCGTCATGTTCGGCCAGATCGCATAGCTCTGGAAGATCATGGACATGCCACGCTTTTCCGGCGGCAGCACGGCGCCCGGGGCGGAGATCACCTGGCCGTCGAGCGAGATACTGCCCTCATTCGGATCGACGAAGCCCGCGATCATGCGCAGCGTCGTCGTCTTGCCGCAGCCGGAAGGCCCGAGCAGGGAGACGAATTCGCCTTCCTGCAGGGTCAGCTCGATGGAATCGACGACACGATTGAGGCCGTAGGCCTTGGTCAGCCCCTGGAGCGAAAGACGCGACATCCTCAGTTTCTCCGCAGCATGAAGTCACGCCCGACCAGCTTCATCCCGATGCCGACGAAGACCATCGTCACCAGCAGCAGCAGCCCGCCGAAGGCCGCCAGGACCTCGAAGTTGCCGGCCTCGCTGAGGTCGTAGAGCAGCACGGACATCGTCCGCGTGCGCGGCCCGACCAGGAAGATCGCCGCCGACAATTCGCGGGAGGCGACGATGAACACGATCAGCCAGCCGCCCAGCAGCGCCTTCTTCACCAGCGGTGCCGTGACCATGCGGATGGCGTGCAGCCGCCCGCTGCCCAGGATGCGCGCCGCCTCCTCCATCTCCGGATGCACGGCGCGGATGGCGGAGGTGGAATTGGCATAGGCAATGGGCAGGAAGCGCGCCGCGAAGGCCAGGATGATGAGCGTCGCCGTGCCATACAGTGCGAAGGGCGGGGAGGCATAGGCGGCGTAGAAGCCGATCGCCATGACGATGCCGGGGATGACGAAGGGCGCCATCGCCAGGAAGCCGAGCGCCTCTCCGAACGGCACCAGCCGCCGGTTGACGATATAGGCGATCATCAGGGCGAGCAGCACCGCGATGGTCGCCGCCGTGGCGGAGAACCAGATGGTGTTCCAGATGGAGGTCATCGCCATCTCATGCTCGAAGATCAGCAGGTAGTAATTGGCGAAGGTCAGGTTGTCCCAGGCCAGGCCGCGGCCCCAGGCCTTGGCGAAGCTGGCCTGCAGCAGCACGAAAAGCGGCGCGATCACCGCCATCAGCCCGACCATCGCGCACCAGCCGAAGGCCAGCCAGCGCCAGGGCCCCAGCTTGATCGGCCGCCTCTCGCCGCCCTTTCCGGTCTGGGAAACATAGCCCTTGCGCGCCAGCATCAGCTTCTGCACCACGATCATGCCGGCGGTGATCAGCAGCAGGGGCATGGCATAGGCGGCCGCGACCTCCACCCGCACCGGATACTCGAAGAACTGCCAGAGCTGTGTTGTCACAACATTGATGCGCGCCGGAATGCCGATGATGGCCGGCGTGCCGAACAGCGCGATGGCTTCCAGGAAGACGATGATGAAACCCGCCACGATCGCCGGCCAGACCAGCGGCAGCGACACCTTGCGCATCGCCGTCCAGGTGCCGGCGCCCAGGATATTGGCGGCATCCTCCATCTCCGAGGAAACGAGGTCGAGCGCCGACTTGACGAAGATGAAGACCAGCGGGAAGGAATTCAGCGCGATGACCAGCGCCATGCCGCTGAAGCTGTAGATATTGACCAGCGCGCCCTCCGCCCCCGTCACCCAGCGCCACGCCAGGTTGAGGAAGCCGGAATTCGGCCCGGCCAGCAGAATCCAGCCCACCGCGCTGAGATAGGGCGGCAGGATGAAGGCGCCGAGCACCACGGCCCAGGTCAGGCCCTTGAACGGCATGTCGGTGCGCGACACCGCCCAGGCCATGGGCACCGCCATCACCACCGCCATGGTTGCGGAGACGAGGCCGAGGATCAGCGAATTGACCAGGGCATCGACGTAGCGCGAACGGCCATAGGCCGAGACGTAGTTCATCAACGTGAAGGCGCCGGTCCCGCGCGTCTCGAAGCTGACAACCAGCAGCTTGCCGAGCGGGAAGGCAACCAGGAACAGCAGGATCGCGATCAGCGCGATCCACAGCAGCGTCACCGGCTCGAAGCGCGCGAGGCGGCCGGAAAGCCGCCTCGGCACTGCCTGCGCCGCGCCCTGGGGAAGTGCGGGGGCTTCGCTCATCGGCCTTGCCGATCAGACGCCGAAAATGTCACGCCAGAGCTCCCTCACCTCAACCATTTCGTTCTTCACCTGATCCGGCGTCGGCGTGATGGTCTTGATCTCGTCCAGCGGGCGGGAGCCTTCCGGCGGCGGCACCTCCGGACGCAGCGATTCGGCGGAGTATTCGCGCACCGTGCGCGAATAGGCCGCGCCCGTGACATATTCCATGAAAAGCTTGGCGGCATTGGGCTTCGGCGCATTGGCGATGGCCGCGCTCGGCGCCGGCACCAGCAGCGTGCCATCGCTCGGATAGGTCAGCGCCAGCGGATTGCCGCGGGAGATGCTGAACAGCGTGGCGGCGGAGGGAATGCCGACACCGACCAGCCTTTCCCCGGCATTCAGAGTGGTCACCGGATCGCCCGCGGATCGGCCGATCTGCGGCTTGTTGCGCTCCAGCTCGCGGAAGAAGGCTTCGCCATAGGCGGCGCGCATCATGATGGCCCAGTTGCCGATGGCGCCGCTGAAGCCGGGATGGCCGACCGCGAGCTTGTCGCGCCATTTCGGATCGGTCAGTTCCCGCCAGCTTTTCGGCGCCTCCGCCTCCGTCAGACGATCGGTGCGTCGGGCGAGCATGTAGAGCGCGAGGTAGGAGATCTGGAAATGCCCGTCCGCATCCGCCGCGTCGCGCGCCGCCTTCACCAGCCCCGCCGCATTCTGCGGCTTGTAGGCCATCAACCGGCCTTCGCCCTTCAGGAAGGTGAAGTGGCTGTAGTCGGTGGAGCTGAAGACGTCGCATTGCGCCACACGTGCCCGCGCATCCTGCGACAGGCGCTGGAAGGCGACCTGGGAGGTGGTGCGCACCACGTTGCAGCGCACGCCGGGATAGCGTTCGGTGAAGGCGCGGCCGATCGCCTCGGAGGGCTGCGCCTGCATCTGGCCGGTGTACCAGGTCAGCTCACCCTCACGCTGCGCTGCCTGATGCAGCTCCCGCTCATGCGCCGGCATGTCCTGCGCGGAAGCATGGCGGAAGGGCAGGATCGCCGCCGCGGTCAGCGCCGCCGTGCCGCCGAGCAGGCCCCGCTTCGTGATGTTCGTCATTATTCTCTCCCCAATTCGTCGGCGTTAGGCGCCGCAATTATGTCGGCGTCAGACACCGAAGGTGTCCCGCCAGGCTTCCCGCACCTCGGGCACGCCCTTCTCCTGCTCTTCCAGGGTCGGCGTCAGCAGCGTGACATCGGCCAGCGGGCGTCCGCCTTCCGGCGGCGGCACATCGGGCCGCAGCGGTTCGTTGAAGGTCCGCCGCACCGTCTCCGACAGCCCCTTGCCCGCCTGGAATTCCATGAACAGCTTGGCCGCGTTCGGATGCGGCGCATTGGACGGAATGGCGGAAGGCGAGATCGCCGCCAGAACGCCTTCCCGCGGATAGATCAGCTTCAGCGGATTGCCGCGCGAGATGGCGAGCGCCGTGGTGCCCACCGGCACGCAGAGGCCCACCGAGCGCTCCCCGGCATTCAGCGTCGTCACCGGATCCTGGCTCGACCGGCCGATCTGCGGATTGTTGCGTTCCAGCCGCGTGAAATAGTCCCAGCCATACATCTTGCGCATCTGCACGGCCCAGACGCCGATGGCGCCGCTGAAGCCGGGATGGCCGACCGCCAGCTTGTCCTTCCACTTCCCGTCCAGCGCATCGGTCCAGCTCTGCGGCGCCTCCGCCTCCGGCACGAGGCGCGTGTTGTGCGTCATCAGGAACAGGCCGAGGAAGCTGGTGTGGAAGAAGTTGTCCGCATCCATGTTGCGGATCGCGGGCAGCATGCCGTCGGCATTCACCGGCCGGTACTGCATCAGCTTCCCTTCGCGCTTCAACTGGGTGAAGTGGCCCGAATTGGTGGAGCTGAAGACGTCGCATTGCGCCGCATTGGCGCGGTTGTCCTGCGACAGCCGCTGGAACGCCACCTGGGACGTGCTGCGCACCACATTGCAGCGCACGCCCGGATAGCGTTCGTTGAAGGCGCGGCCGACCGCTTCCGAGGTTTCGGCATTGTACTGGCCGGAATACCAGGTGATCTCGCCTTCCCGCCGCGCCGCCTCATAAAGCTGGCGCTCATGCGCGGGCATGTCCTGCGCGGCGGCACGGAAGCTGGCACCGCCGATGGCGACGCCGGTGGTGAGGGTCAGGATCTGGCGCTTGGTGAAGCCGCTCATTGTTGTTTCCTCCCTGGGCTTGGCAGGCACGTCCTGGGCTCTATCCCCCCTTGAAGACGGGGGGGCGCTTGGCCATGAAGGCGGTGCGGCCTTCGGCGTAGTCGGCGCTGTCGAAGCAGGCGCGGTACAGCGCCTCGAAGCGCGACTGGTCGATCCTGGAAGGCTCGCCGGCAATCTGGTCGATGCCTTCCTTCGAGGCACGGATCGAGAGCGGCGCGTTGCGCGCGATGGTCAGCGCCATCTCCCGCACCGTGGTCTCCAGCTGCTCCACCGGCACCACGCGGTTGACCAACCCGGCGCGCAGCGCTTCCTGGGCATCCAGGAAGCGGCCGGTGAACATGATCTCCTTCGCCATGGCCGGGCCAACCAGCGCGACCAGCCGGCGCAGGCTGTGCCAGGCATAGGCGACGCCGAGCTTGGCGGCGGGGATGCCGAAGCGGCCATCCTCCGCGGTGATGCGGATATCGGCGACCATCGCCGTGGCGCAGCCGCCGCCGATGCAGAAGCCGTTGATCATGGCGATCAGCGGCTTGCCCATGCCTTCCAGCCGCTGCCGCGCGAGCGCGGAGACCGCGGAGTACTTCGCCTCCGCCTCCGCGCTGTCGCGCAGCTTCTCGAACTGGCTGATATCGGCGCCCGAGGCGAAGGCCTTGCCGCCGGCGCCGTGCATGACGACGACGCGCACCGCCGGATCCTCGGTGAAGCGCAGCGCCGCATCAGCCACCGCCTCCCACATCTCCAGCGAGATGGCGTTGCGTTTCTCCGGCTGATTGAAGGTCAGCCAGCCGATGCCGTCCTCGATGCGCGCCAGGATCTTGGGCGTGGTCAGGCTGAGGGTCATGCCGTCCATCTTGCGCGCTCCTATTGCACGATGCGCGCGGCGCGCAGCTTGGCGATGTCGTCGGGGGAATGGCCCAGCTCCGCCAGCACCGCATCGGTGTGCTGGCCGGCATCCGGCGTGGCGTTGCGGATGTCCCAGTCCACATCCGCCATGTTGATCGGGTTGCGCACCAGTTTCTGGTCGCCGAGGCGCGGATGCGCAACGGGCTTGGCCATCTGCAGATGCTGCACCTGCGGATCACCAAAAGTCTGGTCGATGGTGTTGATCGGGCCGCAGGGAATGCCCGCGGGGTCCAGGATCTCGATCCAATGCAGGCTCGGCTTGGTGCGGGTCACCTCGCTGATCGCCGCATTGATCGCGGCGCGGTCGGCGGAACGCCCGTCGCGCGTGTTCCAGCCCGGGCGCGTCTTCCATTCCGGCTTGTCCAGCGCGTCGCAGAACCGTTCCCACATGCGCGGCGAGGATGCCGCCAGCGCGATGGGGCGATCCGCCGTGGGATAGACGCCGGTGGGGATGGAGGTCGGGTGGTCATTGCCCGCCTGCCCCGCCACCTCGCCGGCCAGCAGCCAGCGGCTGGCCTGGAAATCCAGCATGAAGACCATGACTTCCAGCAGGCTGGTATGCACCCAGCGGCCACGCCCGGTGCGGGTGCGATCATACAGCGCCATCATCACCGCCAGCGCCAGCAGATTGCCGGCCGTGAGGTCGGCGATCGGAATGCCGACGCGCACCAGCCCCGCGCCCGGCACGCCGGTGATGCTCATCAGCCCGCCCATGCCCTGCGCGATCTGGTCGACACCGGCGCGGTGGCCATAGGGCCCGTCCTGCCCGAAGCCGGAGATGCTGCCATAGACGATGCGCGGATTGACCGCGCTGACGCTGGCATAGTCCACGCCCAGCCGGAATTTCACCGCCGCGCGCATATTCTCGATCACCACATCGGCCGTGGCGGCGAGCTGGAAGAAGATCGCCTTCCCCGCCTCCGTCTTCAGGTCGATCTGCATGGCGCGCTTGTTGCGGTGCAGGTTCTGGTAGTCGAAGCCGTCCTGGTCGCCGGTGATGTCGCCCGCATCGGCGGAAGGCGGCGCGATGCGAATCACCTCCGCCCCCCAATCCGCCAGATGGCGCACGCAGGTGGGGCCGGCACGCGCGACCGTCAGGTCCAGCACGCGCAATCCGGACAGCGGCAGGCCGGTGATGGTGGCATCCTGCGTCATGCGCCGCGCATCCCCTGCGACACAGCGCGGCGCGACACAGCGTGGCTTCGCCTTGGCTTGGCCATGGGCGACCTCCTCCCGAGGTGGTTCTTTTTCGCTCTGACGTCAGCTTGTCAGGCTCAGAGGAAACTGTAAACACTTTCCGGGATGGCAGATGCGCTGATGCCACTGACGCTGCCCGAACCCACCGCCACGTCACCGCGACGCCGCGATGGCGATGCTGCGCCGCACGCAAATGCCTTGCTGCGTCGCACACATCCGCTGGGCCTCGATGTCGCGCGTCGGCTTCAGGCGCTGATCCTCGATGGCACGCTGCGGCCGGGCGAGAGGCTGAACGAGGTGGCGCTGGCCCGCGCGCTCGGCGTCTCGCGCGGCCCGGTGCGGGAAGCAGCGCGGGCACTGGAAAAGACCGGTCTCGTCACCGTCATCATGAATCGCGGCGCCTTCGTCCGCAGCCTCGGCCAGGACGAGGCGATGGATATCTACGAGATCAACGGCGCGCTGTTCGGCCTGGCCGCCGCCCGCGCCGCGGATAGGATCAGCGCCGGTCAGGCGCTGGTGCTGCGCATCATGGTCGATGCGATGGATGCGGCGATCGTGCATGGCGACAGGGAAGGATTCTTCCGCATCAATTCCGACTTCCACGCCCGCATCCTGGCCTTCGGCGGCAACCGGGAGGCGGAGGCGCTCTATGCGCAGCTCACTCGCAAGCTGCTGCTGCTGCGCCGCCGTTCCTTCGAACGCCCCGGCCATATGACGGAGGCCAATGACGAGCACCGCGCCCTGATGCAGGCCATCCTGCGCGGTGATGCGGCGCGCGCGCGGGGGCTGGCGGAGGCGCATGCGCGCCTCGGCCGCGCGCGCTTCCTGGAAGCCATCGGACAAGCCGCGCAGGACGGCACATGAGGGAGAGAACAGCATGACCCGCATCCGCGCCATCACCGCGCAGGTCGAGCGCCTGCCGGCCGTGAAGGCCGCCGCCAACTATGCCGGGCGCGAGACGCCTACCTTCGTGCGCTGCCGCGTGGAGACCGAGGATGGCCTGGTCGGCACCGGCGTCACCGGCCGCTTCCTGGCGGAGGAGGTGGCAGCGCTGATCCAGCGCATGGAGGAACCGCTGCGCGGCGCGGATGCGCGGGCCATCGAGGCCATCGGCCCGCGCCTGACCGCGCAGTACAACACCCGCAACGCCACCGGCGCCTTCGTCTCCGCTTTGTCGGCACTGGACATGGCGTTGTGGGATTTGCGGGCACGCGGGCTGGGGGAGCCCTTATGGCGGCTGCTCGGCGGCGCGCGATCCGCGGTGCCCTGCTACGCCACCGTCGGCCTGCCCGGCTATGACGAGGCGCAACTCGTAAAAGTCTGCCACGACGCGGTCGAGCAGGGCTTTCGCGGCGTGAAGATGCTGGTCGCCGCCGGCGGGCGTGGCGTGGCGGAGGATGCAAAACGGGTGCGCGCGGTGCGGGACGCGCTCGGTGCGGAACCGCTGCTGATGCTCGATGCCAATTGCGGGTTGGATGTCGCCACTGCCCGCCGCCTGGCGATGCTGGTGGAGGAGTGTGACATCGCCTGGTTCGAGGAACCGGTGCTGGGCAACGACCTCGCCGCGCTGGCCAGCCTGCGCCGCGCCATCCGCATCCCCATCGGCGCCGGGCAGATGGTGCAGTCCATGGCCTGGTTCCGCGACGCGCTGGCGATGGGCGCGGTGGACTGGCTGCAGCCCAATGCCGCCTTCTGCGGCGGCATCAGCGCCGCGCTGCGCATCCTGACGCTCGCGGAAGCCTATGGCACGCCGGTGGCGCATGCCGGTGGCTGGGACATCGCCAATGCGGCGCTGATGGGCGGCCATGCCCAGGGCGGGCTGCTGGAGATGCACGGCGCGCAGCTCGCCTTGCGCCAGCGCCTGTCGGAGGACATGACGCCGGAGCGGGGCGTGATGCAACTGCCCGACCGCCCCGGCATTGGCTTCGCCTTTCGGGAGAGCGTGACGGCCGAAGGTGCGACGTCACAGAAGATCTGATCAGCGCCCGATGGCATAGGCCTGCATCAGCCGGGGGGTGGCGGCGGCGAGCACAAAACCATCCCGCCGCCCAACCGCACAGACCCGGCCGAGCGACCAGGGCGGCTCCACCTTCACGCCATGACCGCGCGCCTGCAGGGCCGCGATGACCTCCGGCCCGAAGCGCTCCTCCAGCAGCAGCTTCCCGGGCTCCACCGTGCGCGGATAGAAGCTCTGCGGGAAATGGCGGCTGGTGAAGAGCGGCAGGTCGATGGCGGCCTGCAGGTCCAGCCCGTGATGCAGATGCCGCAGCAGCACGGCCAGGGTCCATTGGTCCTGCTGGTCGCCGCCCGGCGTGCCGAGCGCCAGGACGGCCTCGCCGTCCCGCGTCACCAGCGTCGGCGTCAGCGTGGTGCGCGGGCGCATGCCGGGGCGCAGCGTGCTGGGATGGCCCGGCGCCAGCCAGCACATCTGCCCGCGGGTGGAGATGGAGAAGCCCAGCCCCGGCACGGCCGGCGAGCTTTGCAGCCAGCCGCCGGAGGGGGTGGCGGAGACCATGTTGCCCCAGCGATCCACCACATCCAGATGCACCGTGTCGCCCCACTCCACCGGCAGCGGCGCGAAGGTGGGCTCGCCATGGCCGAGGCCCACGGGCCTCTCCGCGCCGGCCATCGCCAGCACCTCCCGCATCCGCTGCGCCGCGCCCGGCAGGTCGCCGGGGCGCAGTTCCATGGAGGCCTGTTCCGTCACCAAAGCGCGGCGGGTGGCGGCATAGTCGGCCGAGAGCAGCGTCGCCAGCGGCACCTCCACCGCATCCGGATCGCCGTAGAACACCTCCCGATCCGCATAGGCCAGCTTCAGGCATTCGACGATGGTGTGGATGAAGCGCTCCCCGGCCGGGTCCATGGCGGCGAGGTCAAAACCCTCCAGCAGCGCCAGCGCCTGCAACAGCACGGGACCCTGGCCCCAGGGGCCGGTCTTGTGGACGGTCACGCCGTGATAGTCGCGGGCGACGGTGGGCTCCACCCGGGCGCTGTAGCGGGCCATGTCCGCGCCGGTCAGCAGGCCGCGATGGCGGCGGCCGGAGGAATCCATCAGCTCCGCCTGACGGTAAAAGCGGTCCACCGCCTCCGCAACAAAACCCTGGTAGAAGGCGCGGCGGGCGGCCTCGATCTGCGCCTCGCGGTTGCCGCCAACGGCCTCCGTCTCGGCCAGGATACGGCGATAGGTGGCGGCGATGCCGGGCGTGCGCAGCAAGGCGCGCGGGCGCGGCACCTCCCCGCCCGGCAACCACACCTCGGCGGAGCTGGGCCATTCGGCGGGGAAGAAGTCCTTGGCCGGCAGGATGCTGGAGGCGACGCGGGGCAGCACCGGAAAGCCGTCCTCGGCATAGCCGATGGCGGCTTCCAGCACGGCGCGGGGCGACCAGGTGCCATGGTCGCGCAGCAGCAGCATCCAGGCATCGAAGGCACCTGGCACCACGGCCGGCAGCAGGCCGGTGCCGGGCACCTGTTTCAGGCCGAGTTCGAAAAAGCGTTCCGGCGTCGCCGCCATCGGCATGGGGCCCTGGCCGCAGATCACCTGCGGCACCTGGCCGGGGTGTTGCAGGATGATCGGCACCTCCCCGCCCGGGCCGTTCAGATGCGGCTCCACCACCTGCAGCACGAAGCCGGCGGCGATGGCGGCGTCGAAGGCATTGCCGCCGCGCTCCAGCACCGACATGCCGACGGCGCTGGCGATCCAATGGGTGGTGGCGATGGCCCCGAAGGTGCCGCGGAGCTCTGGGCGCGTGGTGAAGATGGGGCCTCTCCTGAACCAATTGAAATTGGTTCCGCCTCACTGGCGGATATCCGGCCCTCATTGCCGCATCCTCTTCCCATTTTCCAGGACCAATACTAGTCTGGTTCCATGAACACCGAGGATGACGCCCGCGCCCGCCTGGAACGCCACCTGCATGAGGCAGGGCTGCGGGAGGGCGACCGCCTGCCGCCGGAACGCGAACTCGCCCCCCTGCTGGGGCTCAGCCGCCGCGCCTTGCGGGGTGTGCTGCAGCGGATGGAACTGGAACGGCGCGTCTGGCGCGGCGTCGGCCAGGGCACCTGGCTCGGCCTGAAGCCCGCCGCCGGCCCCGCCAGCCGGGCCCTGGCCAGCGACCCGTTGGCGGTGATGGAGGCGCGGCGCACGCTGGAGCCGGCCTTGGCTTCGCTCGCCGCGCTGAAGGCGACGCCCGCCGATATCGAGGCCATCCGCCGCTGCGCCAGCCGTGGGGTGGAGGCGAAGGACGAGGAAAGCTGGGGCCGCTGGGACGCCAGCTTCCACCGCGCGGTGGCCGCCGCCTGCCAGAACACCCTGCTGCGCGACGCCTTCGAGCAGATCGAGGCCTGCCGCGCCGGCACCGCCTGGGGCCATCTGCGCGGCTTGATCGCCACCCCCGCACTGCGCCGCCAGGCCGCCGCCGAACACCAGGCGGTGGCGGAGGCGATTGCCGACCGGGATGCAGCCCAGGCGCACCGCGCCATGTGGCAGCACCTGCAATCGATCCACCAGGCGATCCAGGCGACCGATGCCGGGCGCTTCTCGGACGCCGCCTGACACCCTTCTTCCCCAGCCGCCGGCCGTCGCCGGCATAAGGATGCAGAGCATGACCCAGATCACCCGCCGCACGGCCCTGGCCGCCGGTCTCGGCCTCGCCGCCGCCCCGGCCTTCGCGCAGGACCGCTACCCGAACCGCCCCGTCAGCATCGTCGTGCCCTGGGCCGCTGGCGGCACCACGGATATCCTGGCGCGCGTGCTGGCGGAGCCGCTGCGCCGCTCCCTCGGCCAGCCCTTCGTGGTGGAGAACCGCTCCGGCGCCTCCGGCAATATCGGCTCCAACGTCGTGGCGCGGTCGCGGCCGGATGGCTATTCGCTGCTGTTCGGGTCGATGAGCACGCATGCGATGAACGATGCGCTGTTCAACAACATGCCCTTCAACGGTGCCGAGGATTTCACCGCCATCGCGCTGCTGGCCTATGTGCTGAACACGATGGTCATCCACCCCTCCGTGCCCGCCAATACGGTTCCGGAGTTCATCGCCTATTGCAAGGCGAACCCGGGCAAGGTGGCCTATGCCTCCGCCGGCCTCGGTTCCACCAACCATCTCTGCGCGGCGATGTTCGAACGCATGGCGGGGGTGGAGATGGTGCATGTGCCCTATCGCGGCGGTGCGCCGGCGGTGCAGGACACGGTGGGCGGCCAGACCCAGCTGTTCTTCAGCGCCGGCACCCAGACCCTGAGCCATGTCCGCGACGGCCGGCTGCGGCTGCTGGCCGTGACGGAAGGCCGCCGTTCCAGCCTGCTGCCGGATGTGCCCACCGTCGCGGAAACCGTGCCGGGCTATGAGATGGCGGTGTGGTACGGCGCGCTGGGGCCGAAGGGCATGCCGGCGACCCTCGTCACCCAGATCAACGCGGAGATCAACAAGGCGCTGATGCAGCCGGAGGTGAAGGACCGCATGGCGGCGATCGGCGTGGAGGTGGTGAATGAATCCGCCGATGCCTTCGGCCGCACGCTGCGGGCCGATGCCGAGAAATGGGGCCGCGTGATCCGGGAGCTGGGCATCGGCATGACCGATGCCTGATGCGGTGCTGACCGCGCCACAAAGGGCCTTGTTGACGGCGGCCGCGCGCGATGCGCGGCCGCTGGCCCTGCTGGGGGCGGCGGAGGCGGTGGCGCGGCAGGCGATGGGCCATGGGCTGTGCACCGCCATGCGCTTCGACGCGGCGACCATGACGGTGCGCCGCATCTTCAGCACCGACGCCGCCGCCTATCCGGTCGGCGGCGCCAAGCCGAAGCGGGACACCGCCTGGGGACGGCATGTGCTGGAGGAGCGGAAGGTTTTTGTTGGCGAAGGTGCTGCCGCCATCACGGCTTTCTTCGACGACCACAAGCTGATCCTGGGCCTCGGCCTGCGCAGCATCGTCAACGTGCCGATCCTGCATGCGGGCGCCTGCCTCGGCACGGTGAACTTTCTGTTCGGCTCGGAAAACGTCCAGCCGGAATGGCAGGCGCTGGCGGAACTGTTGGGGCTTGTCGTCACTCCGGACTGGCTGGCGGGCTGATCAGTCTGAAGGTAGCGGAAAGGCATTGAGATGCGGCTGGTAATCCGGCTCCACCTCGATGCCCGCCGCGCCCAGGAATCGCACCACGCCGCAGTAGAAGGCAACCACCACCAGCAGCTCCGTCAGCGCCGGCTCGTCGAGATAGGCGCGCAACTCCGTGAAGGTGACGTCGCGCAGCGCATCCGCGCCTTCCGCCATCTCCCGCGCCGCGCGCAGCACGGCACGGGCGATGGGTTCCAACCCGCTGGCCTCGCCCCGCGTCTCCGCCGCGATGGCGTGCAGATCGGCATCCGTCACGCCAAAACCGCGCCCGATAGCCACATGATGCGACCATTCATAGGGGGAGCGCGTGACCCAGCCGACCTGGAGGATCGCCAGTTCGCGCAGCCGCCCATCCAGCACGCCCTGGTGGCGGATCTGGTTGGCCAGGCCGAGGAAGGCGCGGGTGATCCCCGGATTGTTCACCATGGCGCGGTACAGATTGACCGGCCGCACCAGAAGCGGCTTGTCCTCCGCCGCCAGCTCGTCCGCGTCGCGATAGGGCAGGCGCGCCATGTCGTGTCCTCCGCTTTTGGTCAGCAGACCATTGCGCGGCGGCGCCCGCAAGCGGTTACAGACTGTCGAATTCCAGCCGAAAGTGCACCGGGAAGGGGGTGCCCGCGCCATCCACCTGCCCGGCCGCCCCGGGCGCACGGCGCAGCCCCTGGCGGCGCAGCAGCGGCTTCAGCATCTGCGGAATCACCGCCTGGTTGATATGCGCGCCGAAGCAGGTGTGCATGCCATAGCCCCAGAGGATGTAGCCGCCCGCCTCCCGCCCCGCCCGGAATTCCTCGGGCTTTTGCAGCGCGATGGGGTCGAACATGGCGGAGAGGTTGGCCGCCAGCACCATCGCCCCTTCCGGCACGCGCCGCGCCCGCAGCGTGCCGCGCGCGATCACCGTCTCCCGCACCGCGCGGCGATAGATGAAGGGGTTCACGGGGTCGAAGCGCAGCGCCTCCCAGACTATGGCGGCGAGCGCGGCATCGTCATCGGCGCGGGCGGCGGCCTGGGCGGCCTCCAGCGCTTCGGGCCGGTCCAGCAGCACGTCCAGCGCCTTGACGCTGGCCTTGGACAGGGTGGGCACCAGGCCGATCAACAAGCCGATCAGGTTGTTGCGGATGCCGAGGTCGTCCATCCCCGGCACGCCCGCCGCCTGCAAGGTGAGGCAGCGGTCCAGCACCTGGTCCGTGCCGGCCGGGGCGGATTTGCGGGCGGCGATGGCGACATCCAGCCAGCCGCGGCATTCGGCGGCGGCCCGCATCGCCGCCTGCGTCACCGCCTCCTCTCCCGCCAGGTCGACGAAGAGGTACCAGAACATCCGCGTGGTCCAATCGGCCATGACGGGGCCGGAGGGGCCGGGCGTGCCGAAGTAATGGCCGAGCAAGCCGGTCAGCACCGGCAGGGTCAGCGCCTGCGGCACATCCAGCGCGCCGCCGCTGCCGGCCACGATCGCCTCCGCCTGCGATGCCACAAAGGGAATCACGATGTCCGGCAGGTCGCTGCGCCGCACGGCGAGGCGCATGTTGGACACGTCCCGCGTATAGGCCGGGCTGTCCTGCATGCCGAGGAAGAAGTTCTCGCCGGCGGTGATGGCGCGCATCTTGGGTTCGTAGACGACGGCGAAATCCGTCTCGCGTTCCAGCACCTCCGTCACATCGGCATGGCGGGTGACGATGACGGTGCCGGTGTTGTCATAGGCCGCGATCAGCTTGCGGCTCAGCGCAAGGTTCGGCTTCGCCGCACGCAGCAGCGCGAAGACCAGCCGCTGATTCGCCGTGGCGCCGAGCAGCGCGGCGATGCGCTGCTTTCTTCCGTCAGCGCCACCGGAATAGGCCCTGGCGCCGCGCAGCGCGAGCTTCCCGGCAGCACCCAGCGCCGCGCCCGCCATGCCGAGGCGCACCGCAGTCGCGCGCGCCGCATTCCCCAGGAGCCCGCTCATGTCGGGTCCACGATTCCGGCGGCGATCATGCGCAACGCCGTCATGCTGGGGACGAAGAAATACTCGCCACCGCGCGTCTCCACGAATTGCGGCAGACGGTCGCAGATGAAGGGCGGCTTGCCGGAGGCGGGGTCGGCGGCGATGACGAATTTCGCATCCTCGCCGTGATTGCCGACGATCGGGCAGGTGTCGTTGCCGGTGTTGAAGTCCAGCCCGTACTGCATCCATTGCTGCTGCACGAATTCGAACTGCCGGAACAGGCTGGCGCAGGTGGCGAGCATGACGATGCCATGCTCCTGGTCATCCACCGTCGCGCCGGGCGCGGCCTCGCCATAGGGCAGTCCGCGGCGCAACAACCGGCGGCGATTGTTCAGCACGGAGCCACCCCATTTCTTCGGATCCGGGGATGTCAGCAGCGGGTCCATCATGTCGCGCGTATTGGAACGCCGCAGATGCGATCCGAAGGGGCATTTGGCGCCCAGCGGATCGTCGCGGAAGGTGAAGTCCACCAGCGCACGGTCGAGCGCCGCCAGCGTCGCCCTGTCCCCCGCCTTCGCCGCCGCGACGCGCCGCGCCTGCACGGCGCGCCATTCGGGATAGGTCGGCGCGGAGATCAGCGGCACGCCATCCGACCAGCGGCCGGCGATCTTGGCCTTCAGCGTCTCGCAGGCCTCCTCCTGCCCCACCTGCATCACCTTGGCGAATGTCACCGCCATGCGGTCCATGGCATCGCGGAACGCGGCGACGTTCTGGTGCAGCTTGCGATAGGCGATGAAGGTGCCGTTGCGGGCGAAATCCAGTGGCATGGGGCCGCCGGCGATCTCCTGCGATTCATCCGGATGGCCGAGCAGGAATTCGCCCGCGGCGAGCGGCGCCCAGCTCTGGTCCGGCAGCAGCTTGCCCTGGCCGACCACCCGCGCGGCCATCTTGTCCGGTTCATGCTGGCCCTCGAAGACCGGGTCACCAATGGCGTCAACGAAGCCAAAATGCTCGGTGGGCAGCGGGGTCTTCGTGCCATCCGGCAGGCTGCCCAGCAGCGCCGACAGATCCTGCCAGCGCTCATCCGCGCCGCGATGGCCCGACAGCAGCGTGACCTTCCCCTGCATCGCATGAATGAAGCCGAGAATCTCCCGCGTTACCTCATCGAGGCGCTCCACCGGCGTGCCGTCATCGTTCATCTGCGCGTTCAGCGTCAGCAGCACATGCACGCGCCGCCTGGGATCGTCGCGCCAGAGCCAGACCGGGTCCCAGGCCTCCTCGATGTGTTTCGGGAAATTGTCGCAAAGGATGTCGGCGCGGGCGGGCATGCCGTCGATGAATTCATCGGGCATGCCGCGCAGCGTGCGGATCGGCACGCCGAGCGCCAGCAGACCCCAGAAGGTGAAGGCGACATTCACCGCCACCTGCGGCCGGCGCTGGAACACCGTGCCGGGCGGTGGTTCCTTGTCCTTGGAGGAGGGCCAGCGCAACGCCGTGGTGACATAGGGCCGCAGCATGTCGAGCAAGGTGCGCCCGGCCCGCGCATCCGCGATGTTCAGCAGCAGGAAGCGCCCCTTGGGAAAGCCGAGGCGGCCATAGGCGGTGAGGACATTGCCCTGGATATCGGCGAGGTCGAGCTGCACGGCCATGCTCATGATCTCCTCAGCACTTGACCACGCCGGGGCGCTGGGTGGGTGCGGCCGCATCCTCCGGCCTGTGGCGCGCCAGGAAGTCGCCGAAGGCGGCGTGCAGCGTCGCGGGGTCCGCGCCCTGGGTGTCGATGGCGAAGCGGGTGACCTGCTGTTGCAGATACAGCGCCTTCAAAACCGATGGCAGGTCGGAGCGCGGCGCCATCGGGAAGGGCACGGCGGCGGCCGCCATCACCCGGGAATAGGCCCACCACAGCGCGACCGGCAGCGCCACCAGCCCGGCCAGCGACAGCCACAGCCAGCCCTGCGCGAAGATGCCGATCAGCAGCCCCAGCACCAGCGCCCCGGCCGCCACCAGCGCCGGCAGCAGCAGGCGCTTCAGCGGCAGCGGCGTGAGCGGCGGCGCGCCCTGCCAGTAGTCGTTGAAGGGCATGGTGGTCTCGACCTGGCAAGCGCGGATCAACCCGGAAAAACCCGCCGCATCGGTCAGCCGCGCATGGCCGTCGCAATGGCCGAAGATGTTGCGCAGCTCCGGCTCCATGATCTGCCAGAGATGCGCCAGGTAGTCGTCCAGCGCCGCCTGGCTGCCATCCGGCGCGTCGAAATCCGCCACGAAGATCAGGTAGGAACAGGGCAGCCGGTCCACCGGATCCGCCACGCTCGGCTGCTTGCCCAGGCCCAGCGCCACCGCGATCGGGTCACGCTGGCCGCGCCCGTTGAAGGCCACATCATCGAGAATGGCGAAGCGGGCAAAATGCGTGCGGTTGCCGCGCGCGAAGGGGCTGTTGAGGCCGATCTTCTCCGTCGCCGGGGTCTGCAAGGCCGTCGGCAGCGCCGCCAGCGTCGCGCGCAGCTCATGCAGATGGGAGGTGACGGTCGCATCCGTGCGCGGATCGGCGCAGAGGTCGCCGCGGATCGGCACCAGGGCGGTGAGGAAGTAGTGGCCGCCGTCGAAATTGGGCATGGTTCGTCTCCCCTCAGTCGCGCGGCCGGCGGATCAGCGCCTCTCGGTTCAGGTCGGCATTCTGGGTGTCGTTGCTAGCCACGGGCGCATGACCCGGGGAGGGCAGGTCGTTCTGGATGGCGACGAAGGCGCGTCGCCAGGCCTCGGCGAATTCCGCCGGGGGCAGTTTCGCATGCTGGGTGCGCAGGTCGTCCAGCACCGACCAGACCCGCAGCGCCGCCTTGATGTCGCGCTGCGCCGCGCCGGGGGTGGCGTTGTAGTAGTAGCCGGTGTCGATCTGGTTGGCGCGGATGTAGTTCTTGAAGGGCGTGATCGGGATGGAGCCCGGGTATTTCGTGCTGGAATACCAGAACAGGTCCAGGCCGTTGGGAATGCCGTCGCTGAAGGCGTCGATATACTGGTCCCAGGTGCCGTTGAAGTTGCTGACGAACAGCATGTAGTCATTGTCGATGACAGGCCTGCCCTGGCCGAGATCGGGCCATTGGTCGCGGCGGATCATCACCCAGCGGGCGAAGTGGATGATGGAAAGGCCCAGCAGCCCGCCCAATTGCTGTGGCTGGGTGCGCGCCACCATGAACAGCAGCCGGTTGATCCAGGTCTTCCAGGGCCGCATGGGGGTGACGACGTTCATCCCATAGGCCTTGCCCGCGACATTCGACATCGGTCAGCCCCCCGCTTCTACGACCATGGCCGGCGTGAAGGTCGCCACGCTAATCCGACCATCGGTCGTTGCAAGGACAAAGCCTTCGCGCCGCAGTTGCACGAAACGCCCCGAAACAGTGTTTCGACGGCGCGCGGCCTTGCCTGCCCCCTGTCAGCCCGGCCTTTCCAGCGTCTCGAACAGCCGCACGAACAGCCGGGTGCGTGGCACCAGGCAGCCGGTCAGGATGTGCTCCTCAAAACTGTGCGGGCCGCCGCCGATGACGCCGAGACCGTCCAGCGTCGGCACGCCGAGCGCGCCGGTGAAATTGCCGTCGCTGCCACCGCCGGCCACACGTTCCCCCAGCACCGGGAAGGGGCCATCGGCCGCCAGCGCCTTGGCCTGATCGTACAGCGCCTGGCCCGCCGGGGTCTTGGCGAAGGGTGGGCGGGACAGGCCGGGCACCACCTCCAGCACCACATCCGGGTCATGCGGGCGCAGCGCGAACAGGGCGTCGCGCAGCTCCGCCGCCTCCACCGCCGTGGGCACCAGCGCGTAGCAGATGGCGCGGCATTCCACCGGCACCATGTTCTCATGCGTGCCGCCCGAAATCGTGCCAATATTGACGTAGAAGTTGCGCGCGTAATCCGTCAGCGCCTCGATCGCCAGCACCTGCCGGGCCATTTCGCGGATGGCGGAACGGCCCTCCGCATGGGTGGCGCCGGCATGGGCGGGGCGGCCGATGGTGCGCAGGTGGTAGCGCGCGATGCCGTGCCGGCCGACCGTCAGCCGGCCGCCCTCCCCTGAAGGTTCCGGCACCAGCACCGCCGCGTGGCGCAGCGCCTCCGCCTCGATCGCGGCGCGGGAGGAGGGGCTGCCCGCCTCCTCATCCGGGATCATCATGAAACTGACCGGCAGGCGCGGCCGGCGGCCCTGGGCGTGGATATGTTCCAGCGCGGCCAGCGCCATCGCATTGCCGCCCTTCATGTCATAGGTGCCGGGGCCATAGGCGCGGTCGCCCTCCACCCGGAAGGGCAGCTTCGTGGCCAGGGTGCCGACCGGATGCACCGTGTCGATATGGCCCAGCAGCAGCAGGCCGGGGCCGGGTTCCTCGCCCGCGATCCGGCCGATCAGGATATCGGCATAGCCGTCGGTGCCGGGAATGCGCTCGATTCGGGCGCCGATGGCGCGCAGCTTCGCCTCCACATGGTCGGCCATGCGGTTCACCGCGGCGACATCCTGGGTCGGGCTTTCGATCTCCACCCAGCCGCGCAGGGCGGCCAGCAGCGCCGCTTCCGTCAGTTCCAGCATCGTTTCCCCATGTCGTTCCGGCCGGATACCATCAGGTCGGGCGGGGTCTTCGGCAAGACCGCCGTTGCGCGGGCGGGTCCGCTCGGGCATACGGGCCTCTCCCGTCTGAACCACGCGGGAGAGAGTGTCGCGGCAGCCCGGCGGGCTGACGGGACGCCGCCGAAGGCGCAACCGGCCCCCGGAAACGCTCAGGCAAAAGGGCCGCGTGGGATGTCGCCGAAAGGTGGCGACGGGTCTCTGGAAAGCTCGCCTTCCGAACGGGGGGCGGCACCGACGGAGTAAGGTCCGGTTCGCAAAGAACCCGGCCGAATCTCTCAGGTCACCGGACAGAGGGGGGTCACGGATCACCCGGCGCCATTTCGGCGGTGGGAAGCCTTTGGGGGCACCGTGGCCGAATCCGAACTGTTGGAGACCCCGCTCGCATCGCTGCACCGGGAATTGGGCGGGCGCATGGTGCCCTTCGCCGGCTATGCCATGCCGGTGCAATATCCCGCCGGCATCCTGACGGAACATCTGCATGTGCGGGCCAGCGCCGGCCTGTTCGACGTCTCCCATATGGGTCAGGCAGAGCTGTTGGGCGAAGGTGCCGCGGCGGCCCTCGAAAAGCTGACGCCGGCGGATGTGCAGGGGCTGAAGCCCGGCCGCCAGCGCTACGGCGTGCTGATGACGGAGACGGGGGGCATCCTCGATGACTTCATGGTGGCCAATCGCGGCGACCGGCTGTTCCTGGTGCTCAACGCCTCCCGCAAGCATCTGGATATCCCGGCGATCGAGGCGGTGCTGCCCAGCGGCGTCACGCTGCGGCCGCTGCCAGACCGGGCGCTGATCGCGCTTCAGGGGCCGCAGGCGGTGGCGGCGCTCGCCACGCTGGCGCCCGGCATCGCCACCATGAAGTTCATGGATTTTGCCGAGCACAGCATCGCCGGCGTGAACTGTCTGGTCAGCCGCAGCGGCTATACGGGCGAGGATGGCGTCGAGATCTCCGTACCTGCCGAACAGGCCGACATGCTGGCCAAGGCGCTGCTGGCGCTGCCGGGCGTGCAGCCCGCGGGCCTTGGTGCGCGCGATTCGCTGCGGCTGGAGGCCGGGCTCTGCCTCTACGGCAACGACCTGGACGAGACCACCAGCCCGGTCGAAGCCAATCTGGTCTGGACCATGGGCAAGCGCCGCCGCATGGCCTGGGATTTTCAGGGCGCCGAGCGCTGCCGGGCCGAACTCGACAACGGGCCGAGCCGTCTGCGCATCGGCATCCAGCCGGAAGGCCGCCAGCCCGCCCGTGGCCACACGCCGGTGCAGGCCGGCGGCCAGGTGGTCGGCGAGATCACCTCCGGCGGCTTCGGCCCCTCCGCCAATGCGCCCGTCGCCATGGGCTATGTCGCGCGCGGCGCGGCGGCCGATGGCACGGCGCTCGAACTGATGGTGCGCGGCAAGGCCCTGCCCGGCCGCGTCGCCGCCCTGCCTTTCATCCCCCACCGCTACGCCCGCTGAAAAAAGGTCCCAGAGACATGGCCGAACTGCGTTTCACCAAGGATCATGAATGGGTGCGGCTGGAGGGTGACACCGCCACCGTCGGCATCACCGACCACGCGCAGAACGCGCTGGGCGACGTGGTCTTCGTCGACCTGCCCGAGGCCGGCCGCGACGTCACCGAGGGCGAGGCCTGCGCGGTGGTCGAAAGCGTGAAGGCGGCCTCCGACGTCTATGCCCCCCTCGCCGGCCGCATCGCCGAAAGCAATGCGGCGCTGGGGGAGAATCCCGCGCTGATCAATTCCGACCCGACCGGGGAGGGCTGGTTCTTCAAGCTGACCGCCGTCGATGCCGCGGCCGTGGCCGCGCTGATGGATGAGGCCGCCTACGCCGCCTTCGTGGACGGCCTGGCATGAGCGCCATCGCCGACCTCGCCGCGCTGGAGGACAAGGGCGAATTCGCCCGCCGCCATATCGGCCCCTCCGACGCCGAGATCGCCGCCATGCTGAAGGTGGTCGGGACGGACAGCCTGGAGGCCCTGGCCGCCCGCACCGTGCCCGCCGCCATCCGCAGCAGCGCGCCCCTGCCGCTGCCGCCCGCGGCGACGGAGGCGGAGACCATCGCGGAGCTGCGCGCGCTGGCCGCGAAGAACCGCGCGGACATCAAGTCGCTGATCGGCATCGGCTATCACGGCACGCTGACGCCGCCGGTCATCCTGCGCAATGTGCTGGAGAATCCGGGCTGGTACACGGCCTATACGCCCTATCAGGCCGAACTCGCCCAGGGCCGGCTGGAAGCGCTGTTGAACTTCCAGACCATGGTGACCGACCTCGCCGGCCTGCCGGTGGCCAATGCCTCCCTGCTCGATGAGGGCACGGCGGCGGCGGAGGCGATGGCGCTGGCCCATGCCGCGACGCGCGGCAAGTCCGACACCATCGTCATCGCAGCGGATGTGCATCCCCAGACCCGCGCCGTGGTGGCGGGCCGGGCGGAGCCGCTGGGCTTCCGCGTGCTGGTGACCAAGCCCGCCGAGATCATCGCGACGGTGCGGGCGGAAAAGCCCTTCGCGCTGCTGCTGAACTATCCGGGCACCACCGGCGAAATCCGTGACCTGACGCGGGAGATCGCGGCGGTGCATGAGGCCGGTGGCCTGGCCATCGTCGCCGCCGATCCGCTGTCGCTGGTGCTGCTGACGCCGCCGGGCGAGATGGGGGCCGATGTCGTCGTCGGCTCCACCCAGCGCTTCGGCGTGCCGATGGGCTTTGGCGGGCCGCATGCCGGCTATATGGCGGTGAAGGATGCGCATAAGCGGCTGATGCCCGGGCGCCTCGTCGGCGTCTCGCTGGACGCCGCCGGCCAGCCGGCCATGCGCCTCGCCCTGCAGACGCGCGAACAGCATATCCGGCGCGAGAAGGCGACGAGCAATATCTGCACCGCGCAGGTGCTGCTGGCCGTCATGGCCAGCATGTATGCCGTGTGGCACGGGCCGGAAGGCCTTGCGCGGATTGCCAAGCGCGTCGCCTTGCAGGCGCGGCTGCTGGCGGGGGCGGCGAAGCGCGCCGGCTTCGCGCTGCGCCATGCCGACTTCTTCGACACCATCTGCATCGAGGCCGGCGGCAAGGCGGAGGCGCTGATCGCCGGCGCCCTGAAGCGCGGCTTCAACCTCGCCCGGCATGAGGGTGGCGGCGTCGGCATCGCGCTGGACGAGACGGTCACCCGGGACGACCTGCTCGCGCTGGTCGAGGCCATCGCCGAGGCCGGCGGCCAGGCCGCGCCGAAGCTGGATGGCATCATGCCCGAGGGCGGCTTCCCCGCCGCCCTGGCGCGCAGCAGCGCCGTGCTGACGGCGGAAGTGTTCCGCAGCCATCACGCGGAACACGCCATGCTGCGCTACCTGAAGCGGCTGGAGGACAAGGACGTCGCGCTGAACCGCAGCATGATCCCGCTGGGGTCCTGCACGATGAAGCTGAACGCGACGGCCGAGATGATCCCCGTCACCTTCCCCGGTTTCGGCAACATCCATCCCTTCGTGCCGGTGGACCAGGCGACCGGCTATCTGGAGATGATCCGGCGGCTGGAGAGCTGGCTCTGCGCGGTGACCGGCTTTGCCGCGGTATCCCTGCAGCCGAATGCGGGCAGCGCCGGCGAATATGCGGGGCTGCTGGCGATCCGGTCCTGGCACCGCGCGCGCGGCGACCTGCACCGCGATATCTGCCTGATCCCATCTTCCGCCCATGGCACCAACCCGGCCTCCGCCGTGATGGCGGGCATGAAGGTGGTGGTGGTGGGCTGCGACCGGGACGGCAATGTCGATCTGGACGATCTGCGCGCCAAGGCGGAGCAGCATGCGGCGAAGCTCGCCGCGCTGATGGTCACCTACCCCTCCACGCATGGCGTCTTCGAGGAAGCCATCCGGGAAATCTGCGCCCTGATCCATGAGAAGGGCGGGCAGGTCTATATGGACGGCGCCAATATGAATGCGCAGGTCGGGCTGACCAGCCCGGCGGCCATCGGCGCCGATGTCTGCCACCTGAACCTGCACAAGACCTTCTGCATCCCGCATGGCGGCGGTGGGCCGGGCGTCGGCCCGATCGGCGTCGCCGCGCATCTGGCGCCCTATCTGCCGTCGCATCCGATGCTGGCGGAGGCAGGGCCGATGGCGACGTCGCATGGGCCGGTGGCGGCGGCACCCTTCGGCAGCGCCTCCATCCTGCCGATCTCCTATGCCTATATCCGCATGATGGGGCCGGATGGGCTGAAGCGCGCGACGCAGGTGGCGATCCTCAATGCCAACTACATCGCGACCAAACTGGCCGAGCATTATCCGGTGCTCTATCGCGGCAGTCAGGGCATGGTCGCCCA
Source organism: Falsiroseomonas oleicola (assembly GCF_019029495.1). Taxonomy (GTDB): domain Bacteria; phylum Pseudomonadota; class Alphaproteobacteria; order Acetobacterales; family Acetobacteraceae; genus Falsiroseomonas; species Falsiroseomonas oleicola. The sequence goes on along the minus strand of NZ_JAERQM010000012.1, from coordinate 20,310 downwards.
TGAATGCATCCTGGACTGCCGCGGCTTTCAGCAGAATGGCGGCGCCTCGGTCGAGGATATCGCCAAGCGGCTTCAGGATTACGGCTTCCACGCGCCGACCATGTCCTGGCCGGTGACCGGCACGCTGATGGTGGAGCCGACGGAGTCCGAGACGATGGGCGAGCTCGACCGCTTCATCGCCGCCATGGTCGCTATCCGCGGCGAGATCCGCGCCATCGAGCAGGGCCGCATGGACCGCGCCGACAACCCGCTGAAGAACGCGCCGCACACCGCCGCCGAGGTGATGGCCAGCGACTGGTCGCACCCCTACTCGCGCGAACAGGCCGCCTTCCCGCTGCCTTACGTGGCGCGCCAGAAGTATTGGCCGCCGGTGAAGCGGGTGGACAATGTGCATGGCGACCGCAACCTGGTCTGCACCTGCGCGCCGCTTGAGGCCTATGCCCAGGCGGCGGAGTAGATGCAGGCGCTGTTTGCCAAGGGCGAGGCGGTCGGCGCGCTGTTGAAGGCGCGCCGCGAAACGGTGGCGGTGGCCGAAAGCTCCGCCGGCGGGCTGGTCTCGGCCAGCCTGCTCGCGGTGCCGGGGGCCAGTGCCTATTTCCTCGGCGGCGCGGTGGTCTACACGGCCACGGCACGGGAACAGCTTCTGGGGATCACGGCCACCGAGATGGCGGGGATGCGCTCCTCCTCCGAACCCTATGCCATGCTGCTGGCGCGGACCCTGCGGACGCGTTTCGGCACGGTCTGGGGCATCGCGGAAACCGGCGCCTCCGGCCCCAGCGGCAATCGCTATGGCGATGCGGCGGGGCATAGCTGCCTCGCGATCAGCGGGCCTGTGGAGGTCGTGGTGACGCTGGAAACCGGGCATGGTGACCGCGCCGCCAATATGCGGGCCTTCGGCGTGGCGCTGCTCGACCTGTTCGAAAAATCACTGTCCGGGCGGTAGGCGCGACGGCGTCCTGCATCATAGGATACTCCCCAGCCGGGACCGAACCCGGGTGAGGGGAAATGTCATGACCAAATGGGGTGCCGCGCTGGTCGCGGCCTGTCTCGGCCTCGGCGGCGCGGCCCAGGCGCAGCCGATCGCGCTGGAGCGCTTCGGCTCCTTCCATGTCGGCGGGCGGCAGGTGGAGCTTTCGGGCCAGCCGGTGCGCGAATACCTGCCGACCGCGGGCAGCGTGCCACTACGCATCGACCCGAACGGCGTCCACATGGTGGGGCAGATGTATGCCCGCTTCATGGTGCCCGCCCCGCAGCGCGGCGCGGCGCCGCTGATGCTCTGGCACGGCGCCTATCTGACCGGCGTGACCTATGAGACGACGCCGGATGGCCGGCCGGGCTGGGACGAGTTCTTCCTGCGCCGCGGCTGGGCCACCTATGTGACGGATGCGGTGGAGCGTGGCCGCAGCGGCGCCGCCATGGTGCCCGAGATCTACGCGCCGCCGCTGCACCTGCCGGCGCAGAATCCGTGGGAGCGGTTCCGCATCGGCACCGGCGCGGGGTCCTATGCCACGCGCGCCGTCCTGCCGGGCAACCAGTTCCCGACCGAGCATTATGAAGCCTTCACCCGCCAGGTGGTCGCCCGCTACCTCGGCACCGATGCCGATGTGATCGCGGCCTATGTCGCGCTGCTGGAGCGGGTCGGTCCTTCTGTGGTCATCGCGCACAGCCAGGGTGGCGCCCTGGCCTGGCAGGTGGCGCAGCGGCGGCCGGACCTGTTCCGCGCGCTGGTCCTGATCGAGCCCGCCGGCATCGGCGCGACGGCGGAGGCCGCGAAGCTGAAGGATGTGCCGCAATTGATGGTCTATGGCGATTATGTCGACCAGGACCCGCGCTGGTCCGTCATCCGCCGCAACGCCCGCGCCTTCGCTGCGGCGATCACGGCGGCCGGCGGCACGGTGGAGGATGTGGACCTGCCGAGCCGTGGAATCCCCGGCAACAGCCATATGCTGATGATGGACCGCAACAGCGACCAGGTGGCGGCGCTGGTGCAGGACTGGCTCGCGGCCAAGGGGCTCTGGCGGTAGCAGGCGGAGCCGGGCGCGCCCTCTCCCCCCGACGGGGGGAGAGGGCTTTCTGAGTCAGCTCAGCTTCAAGTCCGCAGCGCCGGGCAGATAGGCGCTGGTGTAAAGCTCCTCCGCCGAGGGCCGCCTCGGAAAGGCGTAGACCTTCTCCAGGATGTCCAGCGACCGCGCCAGCCGGGCCGGGTCCATGGCGGACAGGCCATGCTGCTTCACATGGTCGGTCATGATGAGCTCGGCATTCACCAGCCGCGCCCGCTCCTCCTCCAGCGCCTGGTCCACCAGCGGCTCCGTCGCCTTCACCGCGACAGCGGAGGCCGCCGGATCGGCCACCATGGATTGCACGCCGCGCGCGATGGCGCGCACCACGCCGCGCACCACGGCGGGGTTCGCCTCGGCATAGGTGCGGGTGGTCATGACGCAGTTGGAATACAGCGGCACGCCATAGTCGCGGTAGCGCATGATGCGCTGCTGCGCCTCCGGCATGCCCAGCCCCTTCAGGCTGATGACGGTGGAGCTGACGAAGCCGGTGATGGCATCCGCCTGGCCGCGGATCAGCATCGGCTCGCGCAGCGGCGGCGTCACGCTGATCCATTGCACCTTGGCCGCGTCGAAGCCCGCGGCCTCCGCGAACACGGGAAAGATCTGGCGCCCTGCATCGCCCTCCGGCGCGGCGATGCGCTTGCCTTCCAAGTCCTTGGGCGTGCGGATCGGCCCATCGGCGCGGGAGACGGCGACCAGCGGCAGCCCGTCGAACACCATCAGCACGCACATCATGCCGACCGAGGGATTCTCCGCCGCGAACTTCGCCATCGACGAGAAATCGCCGAAGCCCATGTCATAGGCGCCGCCGCCGACATCGATCGGCACGCGGCCGGAGCCGAAGCCGCGCGAGAGGCGGATATCCACCCCCTCCTCCCGGAAATAGCCGCCGCGTTCCGCCACCTGGGCGAAGGCGGTGGAGCCGCTGATCGCCCAGTCCAGGCTGAAGCGGCAGGTGCGGCCCTGGGCGCGGGCATCCCGCGCGGAGATCAGGGCTGCGGTGGCAAGGCCGGCGCCAAGCGCGCCACGTCGGGTGAGCATGTCCAGTCTCCCTTATGCAGTGGCGAGTTCGGGCGCGTGGGTGGATGCGGAGTAGGTCTCGACGATGGCGCGCAGCTTCTTGCGCGCCAGGTTGCCGGCGCGGTCCTGCGGCATGCCCTGCTCCGGCGTCTCGCCCGGCATGATCGGCACATCGGCGCGCGTGGCCTCGAGGATGATCTTGTCCTCGGTCGTCACGCGGCGGTCGAAGGCGATGGCGGCGGCGGCGGGGATATCCGCCTCGCTGTCATTCCTGATGCAGAACTGGGTGAACAGGATGCGCTTGTCGCCCAGCGGCGTCGCGGTGGTGAAGATGATGTGCTGCAGCCCGTTGGGATAGGTGATGTGCAGCTTGCGGCAATTCGGCGCCCACCAGGTGGCGACGCGCTTGCGCACCGTCGTGTCGCTGTCGATGCCCGTGTAGCTTTTCCCCTCGCTGCGATTGGCGATCGGCACGGTGGCGCGGGAGATCAGGCCGAAATCGAATTCCTCGATATCCTCGGGCGGCGGCACCGGCTGCTTGATGTCGCCCTGGGTGCCACGATGGACGAAGGCGACATGCGCCAGGTCGAACCAGTTATCCACCAGGCGGAACAGCGACATGTCCCAGGCCTCGTGGAATTCCTGGATGATGCGGTAGCCGCCGTCATCGGCCTCCGGCAGTTCGGGGATGCCCATCAGCGGGTCCTCCACCGCCACCCAGACGAAGCCGTAGCGTTCGGCGACGTGATAGGCCTTCACCCGGGCGCTGGCCGGCGGCGCCACCTCCGGCCGCTGCGGGATCAGCGTGCATTGGCCGGCGGCGTTGAATTCCCAGCCGTGATAGGGGCAGGCGAGGGTATCGCCATGCTGCTCCCCCAAGGAGAGCCGCGCGGAGCGGTGGCAGCAGGCATCCTCCAGCGCGGAGACGGTGCCATCGGCGGCGCGCCACAGCACCATCTCCTCCCCGAACAGGGCGAAGGGCTGCGGTCCTTCATCCAGTTTTTCGACAGGCATCGCCGCATACCAGAAGCGGCGGAACACGGCGGCATCACCGATCTTCATGGGGGTCTCCCAGCCCGTTACCGGGTCAGGGAGATGCAACCTGCATGCCAGCCTGCGGCGCCGCCTAGGCCGGGATCGGCACGCGCCCCGCGATCGGGTCGAGCAGGCCCTCGATCTGCGCCGATTCAGCCCATTCCAACCCCACCGTCACCACTGTGACGCGGGACCGGAATTGCGCCGGGATGCGCACGAAATCCTTCTTGGTGGTCACGGGCAGGGCGCGCGCGGCCTCCGCCTGGTCCAGCAGTTGCTGGATTTCCTCGGCATCGTACTGGTAGTGATCGCCGAAGGCCTCCCGCCCCGCCAGCACGGCGCCGGCCTCCTGCAGGGTCGCGAAGAACTTGCGGGGGTTGGCGATGCCGCAGAAGGCATAGACCGGCTGGCCACGCAGCATCGCCGCCTCCGGCCCCGGCACCAGCTTGGCATGCAGCACGCGCAGGCCCGGCGGCAGCAGGTCCAGCGCACCGGTCTCATCCTCCCCGATCATCACCGCGGCCTGGCAGCGGGCGGCGGCGGCGGCCACCGGTTCGCGGAGCGGGCCGGCGGGGATGATGCGGCCATTGCCGAAGCCGAAGCCGCCATCGATCACCAGCAGCGAAAGGTCCTTGGTGAGGCCCGGATTCTGCAGCCCGTCATCCATGACGATGCAGCGGGCATTGCCCGCCACGGCAGCCTTGGCACCGGCGGCGCGGTCGGCGGAAACCCAGGTGGGGCGGATTTCGGCCAGCAGCAGCGCCTCATCCCCCACCATCGTGCTGTCATGGGTGGCGGGGTCCACCCGCAGCGGCCCCTTGGTGGTGCCGCCATAGCCGCGCAGCAGGAAATGCGCGGCGACGCCACGATCCGCCAGCCGCCGGCCGAGATCCATGGCGACCGTGGTCTTGCCGGCCCCGCCAGCCGTGGCATTGCCGCAGCAGATCACCGGCACCGGCGCCTGCCAGCCGGGCTGCGCCATGCGCCGCGCGGTGGCCTGCGCGTACAGTGCGGAGAAGGGGGCCAGCAGCAGCGGCATCACGCCACCACTGGCCGCCCAGAAGGCGGGTGCTCGCATCAGGCCTCGACCATCAGGTTTCGTTCACCAAAACGCCGCCACGGGCGGCCCTCAACTATGCCCGGAGGCCAGGCTCCGGTCTCATGTCCCGCGCGACAGGCCGGCCGTGCCACCCTCGGCGGATCCGGAAACAACCGGCATAAGGTCCAGCAGCGCCGTGGCCACCATGCCCGGCAGGCCGGCCTGGCCCTCCGCGATGGCGGCGGCGGCGGCGGCCATGGCCTCGCGCCCCGCAGGATCGGATAGCATACCGCCCACCTCCTCCGCCAGCATGGCGGCTTCGGGCACCACCAGCCAGGCCCCGCCGGCCGCCATCAGCCGCGCCACAGGCTCCTCGAAGTTGTAGGTATGTGGGCCGAGCAGGATCGGGCAGCCCAGCCGGGCCGCTTCCAACGGGTTCTGGCCGCCATGCGGCACCAAGCTGCCGCCGATCAGCGCGAGGGTGGCGAGGCGATAGAACAGGCCCAGTTCGCCCAGCGTATCCGCCACATACACCGCCACCCCCGGCCCCGGCATGCCGCCGGCGGCCCGGCGCGCCACGCCCAGCCCCTGCCGCGCCGCCTGGTCCGCCACCGCCGCGCCCCGTTCCGGGTGGCGCGGCACCAGCACGGTCAGCAGTTCCGGCCAGGCCGGCGCCAGCAGCGCATGGGCCGCCAGCACCAGCGCATCCTCCCCCGGATGGGTGGAGGCGGCGAGGAAGACCGGCCGCTCGCCGATTGCCTGGCGCAGCAGCGCCAGCGCCGAGGCCTCGGCCGGCAGCGGCGCGGCGGAGGCCTTGAGGTCGCCCCAGCATAGCGCCTCCGTGGCCCCCAGCGCCGCCAACCGTGCCCGGTCCCCCTCCGACCGCGCCAGCACCAGGCGGAAGCTGCCCAGGATACGCGCCGCGCTGCGCGGAAAGCGGCGCCAGCGGGCGAAGGAGCGCGGGCTCATCCGCCCGTTCAGCAGCGCCAGCGGCAGATGCCGGGCGCGGGCGGCCTCCAGCAGGTTGGGCCAGAGTTCGCTTTCCACCAGCGCGCCCGCGTCGGGCCGCCAGTCATCGAGGAAGCGCGCCACCCAGCCCGGCACGTCCAGCGGCAGAAAGCGATGGGCGATGCGCGGCAGGCCCCCGGCATCCGGGCGGGTCAGGGCCGGCGGCAGGCGGCGGCGCAGCGCCTCCGCCCCCGTCACGGTGCCGGTGGTGACCAGCAGGTGCAGGGCCGGGTCCCGCGCCAGCAGCGCTTCCAGAACCGGCAGGGTCGACAACGCCTCCCCCACACTGGCCGCATGCAGCCAGAGCAGCCGGCCGGGCGGCCGGGCGGCACCCAGGCCATGACGTTCCGGCAGGCGGGCCGTGACCTCCTTCCCCCGCCGCGCGCGACGGGCGAGGTGCCAGGGCAGCAGCGGCGCGACCAGCCGGGTGGCGAGGCGCCAGGCGAGGATCGGCAGGGTCATCGGCGCCTTGGCGCCCGCGCGGGCGGCTCCACCACGCCGCAGAGCCGGTCGGCCTCCGCACAGGCGGCATCCAGCGCCTCGGCGATAGCCGGCAGCGCCGCCTCCGCCCCCTCGCGCGGCACACTGATGGGCGCGCCGCAGACCAGCACGCCCCGGCCGAAGGGCAGCGGCAGCATCATGCGGTCCCAGGAGCCGAGGCGCCGATGCGCGCTGCTCGCGGCGCCCACCGCCACCACCGCCACGCCCGACATGGCGGCGAGCTGCGCCACCCCGGCGGCGGCCTGGCGGCGTGGTCCGCGCGGGCCATCCGGGGTGATGAGAACCGGCTGTCCTCGGCGCAGCCCGCGCAGCAGCCCGACCAGCGCCTGGGCGCCGCCGCGACGGGAGGAACCATAGACCATCTGCACCCCGAAGCGGGCGACGGCAGCGCCGATGAAGCGTCCGTCGCGGTGCTGGCTGACCAGCACCTGCGGCCGCAACCCGGCCACCATCGGCAGTCGCGCGGTGGCAAGGTGAAACAGCGCCGGCATCAGCGGCAGGCGCTCATGCCAAAAGGCCAGGATCAGCGGCTGCCCCTGCGCCACCAGCGCGAGCGCCGGCTCGGCGCCCAGAAGCTGCCAGCGCGTGCTGCGCATCACCAGGGAAAGGTACAGCCCGACGATCCGCGCGAGCCCCCCCTGGACCGCCGGATGCCGGATCAGCTTGCGCATCATGGGCGGGGTCGGACACACGCCATGCCGCAGCCGGTAGCACGCCCGGGCGGAATCGGGAAACCGAGCCCCAACTCGGGATCGGCGCGCGATCAGCGATACAGCAGGCTGTCGCGGAAGCGGCGGGCGCAGGCGGCCCAGGAGAACTGCGCCGCATAGGCCCGGCAGCCGGCACGGTCCGCCGACAGCGCCCGCAGACAGGCGGCGCGCAGATCGCCATCCAGCGCCCCGACGGGATGGTCGCCGATGACATCCAGCGGCCCGGTCACCGGGAAGGCCGCCACCGGCGTGCCGCTGGCCAGCGCCTCCAGCAGCACAAGGCCGAAGGTATCGGTCAGCGAGGGGAAGACGAAGACATCGGCCAGCGCATAGGCCCGCGCCAGCGCGCCATTCTCCCGCCATCCGGTGAAATGCGTGTCGGGGAAGCGGCGCATCAGCGCGGCGCGCTGCGGCCCATCGCCCACCACCACCTTGCTGCCCGGCAGGTCCAGCGCCAGGAAGGCCTCCAGGTTCTTCTCCACCGCCACGCGCCCGGCGCAGAGGAAGATCGGGCGCGGCAGCGATTCCCAACCCTCCGCCGCGCCATTCTCCCCCGCCGCCGGATGGAAGCGGTCGAGGTCGACGCCGCGGGACCAGGGCACCACATGGGTGAATCCCCGGCCCTTCAGCTCGGCCGCCAGGGTCGGCGTGGCGCAGAGCGTACCGTTTCCGGCCTGGTGGAAATGGCGCATCAGCGCCCAGGACCAGGCCTTCGGGATGCGGGTGCGGGCGTGCAGGTAGTCCGGAAACTTGGTGTGGAAGGAGGTGGTGAAGCGCCAGCCCCTTGCCCGGCAGATGCCGCGCATCGCCCAGCCCAGCGGCCCCTCCGTCGCGATATGCACGGCGTCAGGCCGGAAGGCGTCCACCAGCCGGGCCAGCTTGCGGCGCGGCGCCAGGGCCAGGCGGATTTCGGCATAGCCGGGGGTCGGGATGGTGGTGAATCGGTCCGGTCCGATCACCTCCACCACATCACCCAGCCGCGTCAGCTCCGCCACCACCGTCGCCATGGTGCGGACCACGCCATTCACCTGCGGATACCATGCGTCGGAGACGACGAGAATGCGAAGCGGACCGGCCGCTGCCGTCATCTCCGTGCCCTCAAGCGCGCCCATCCCCCAAACCGACTGCGCGTCCAATGCATCCCCTTCGCCGCAGGCCCTTCATGCGCGCCCCGGATGCCCGAGATGGCGGCGCGACGAAAGGTGGAAAACGCGGTCATGCGGTTTCCGGCAGCGGGGCAGGGGCTGGGGCGGGCGTGGCGTCGCGGAAGAAGCTCAGCCGGTTTTCCTGGGCCCAGTCCACCAGTTCGAAGCGGCCATCGGCATGCTCCACCAGCGCGGTGCAGCTTTCCACCCAGTCGCCGTCATTCATGTAGAGGACGCCCTGCACCTCCCGCATCTCGGCGTGGTGGATATGGCCGCAGACCACGCCGTCCAGACCCCGCCGGCGGGCTTCCTGGGCCAGCGCCACCTCGAAGCGGTCGATCGCCTTCACCGCCTCCTTCACCTGGCGCTTCAGCCATTGCGACAGCGACCAGTAGGGATAGCCGAAGCGGCGGCGCAGCGCGTTGAACCAGCGATTGGCGGCCAGCGCGGTGTCGTAGGCCCAGTCACCGAGATGGGCGAGGAACTTGGCGTAGCGCACCACGCTGTCGAATTCGTCGCCATGGATCACCAGGAAGCGGCGGCCATCCGCGGCCTCATGCACCGCCTCCTTCGCCAGGCGGACGCCGGCGACCTCGAGGCCCAGCCAGTCGCGGAACATCTCGTCATGGTTGCCCGGGATGTAGACGACATCGGTGCCGTTGCGCGCCAGGCGCAGCACCAGGCGGATCACCTCGTCATGCTCGGCATCCCAGTACCAGGATTTGCGCAGCCGCCAGCCATCGATGATGTCGCCCACCAGATAGAGCTGGTCGCATTCGACGCGGCGCAGGAAATCCGCCAGGAAATCGGCGCGGCAGCCGCGCGTGCCGAGATGCATGTCGGAGAGGAAGACCGTGCGGTAGCGGCGCCGGGTTTCTGTGTTGTGCATCCGTCTGTGCCCCGTCCTCATCCATCGCGCGCGGCGAACGCATCGCTGACAGTTCCGTTGCGCGGTCGCGGAGTAACGCGGGAAGGCCCGGCGCGACGTGAATCTTGAGTGACTTCTGCTGCATTGCGGGATGGGGCGGGATGCGCAGCGCGCATGTCACGCGACCGTCAGCCGGATGTCGGCGTGCTGTCATCATGCGCGGGGTAGGGCGAGCCATGCTCATCGTCTTCAACCCCACCGCCGGTGCCGGCCGCCGGCGGCGCCTTTCGCGCGCCCTCGACGCGCTTCTCCGGCTTGGCTTGCGGCCCGAGGTGGCAGAGACCGCCGGCCCCGGCGATGCGCGCCGGATCGCCGCGGCGGCGGCCGCGCGCGGCATCATGCTGGTGGTGGCGGCGGGCGGCGACGGCACCATCGCGGAGGTGGCGGCGGGGCTGTCGGGCAGCCCGGCGGCGCTCGGCCTGCTGCCGCTGGGCACGGCCAATGTGCTGGCCTGGGAGCTCGGCCTGAACCGGACGCCGGAGGCTGCGGCCCAGGTGCTGGCCCAGGGGAAATCCGGCCTGGTCTGGCCCGGCCATGCCCGCTTCGCCGATGGGCGGGAGATCCTGTTCGTGCAGATGCTGGGCGCCGGCTTCGACGCGGCGGTGGTCGCCGCGCTGGACCTGCGGCTGAAGCGCCAGTTCGGCCGCGCCGCCTATGTGCTGCAGGCGCTGCGGGAGGCACCGCGCTACGGCTATCCGCCGATCACGGCCAGCCTGGATGGCGGCGTGGCGGAGGTCGCGGCCAGCGTGATCGTCACCAAGGGCCGGCTTTATGCCGGGCGGCACCTGCTGGCCCCCGCAGCCCGGCCGGCGGCGCCGGGCTTCCAGGTGGTGCTGTTCCGCCAGGGTGGCGCGGCCGCTGCCCTGCTGGCCGGCGCGGCCCTGCCGCTCGGCCTGGTGCCGCGCCTGCCCGGGGTGGTGATACGCCCGGCGCGGCAGGTGGTGCTGACCGGCGCGGCGGTGCCGGTGCAGGCGGATGGCGACCCGGCCGGGCTGCTGCCGGTCTCGGTGGAGGATGGCGCGACGCCGCTGCGCATCCTGCTGCCGTAGGAAAGTTGCGCCGGCCCGCCGTTATCGCTTCCTTCAGCGCTGGGATGCCAGCCTGCCGCGCAGCATGCTGGGCAGGATCGCGATGCGGAACGAATCGAGCGGCGGGACCGGGGCAGGATCGTGGTCGAGGGCCGCAAAAACCATGCCCCCGTCCGACGCCTCGCCGACGTCCTGAGACGCCCGCTCATGCCCAAGGAAGTCCGCTACATCCTGTTCACGCCGCAGGAGGTGCTGGAGGCGCTGTCGGAAGGCATGGCCCTGGCCGATCCTGGCTGGGCCAGCGGCACCGGACGCATGCGGCTCGACATGGCCACCGCCACCTCCGGGGAGGTGATCTGCCGGCTGGTGCCGCATCCGCCGCGCCCTGGCGGTCGTCCGGGCTGGACCTTCCAGGCGCCGGACATGCTGGCCATGCTGCTTCAGGCCTGCCGCCGCCGCCGAATCCCGCTGCCGCGGCGCGGCCATAAGCGGCTGGAATTGATGGGCACCAGCCTCTGCCTGACCGTCACGCTGGGCGATGCGAGCGCGGAGCCGGAAGTGCGGAGCCATGAGATCCGCTACACCGATCCGGCACTGGCCCCGCTGCTGGCGCGTCGCGTCAGCTCCGGCTGAAACGCTCCGCGCGTTCCCGGCCCAGGGCCATGCCCGTGGCGCCAAGGCCCGCGACCAGGGACACCAGGCCGAAGCCGGCGGCCGCGCCAAGACCGGCCAGATCCATGCCCGAAAGCAGGCTCAACGCCACGCTCGCCATGCCAAGCAATGCGGTGGTGCCTGCCAGAAGGCAGAGGCCGATCAACATGGTGGGTCCCCCGATCCACGAATGAGCGGTCAGGTTGCGCCTTTTTTTTGCCATGATCCATGCACGAAGCCGGGAGGCGGTGCCCCGCCCCCCCTCCGTGTCGCGGGTCAGGCCGGCAGGCGGAGCTGGTCGGCCGGCGGCAGATAGGCTGGGGTGTAGAAGTCCCCGGCCGAAAGGCTGGCGGAGATGTTGAAGGCGGTGCGGATCGTCTCGATGCTGGCCTGCACCCGCGGCGTCGGCAGGTTGCCATAGCCGCCGGAGAGCACATCCGGCGTGCGGATGAACTCGAAATTCGCGATCAGCCGCGCCTTCTCCAGCGCCACGGGCGCGGTCGGGTCGCGCTTCACCAAAGCGGCGATGGCCGCATCGGGCTCGGCCCAGGCATCGGCATGGCCGCGGATGATGGCGCGGATCATGCCGGTGACGACGGCGGGATTGGCCTCGGCATAGGATTTGCGCACCTGGAGGCCGGTGGAGAGCAGCGCCACGCCGAAATTCGAATAGCGCATCACCAGGATATCGGCCTGCGGGATGTTCAGCGCGCGCAGGCTGAACACGCCAGAGGTCTCGAAACCCGTGATGGCATCGGCATCGCCGCGCGCCAGCATCGGCTCCCGCAACGGCGGCGTCACGGTGATCCAGGTGATCTTCGAAACATCGATTCCCGTGGCGCGGGCGAAGGCCGGGAAGAACTGCCGGCCGCCATCGGTTTCCGGCGCCGCCAGCTTCCTGCCCTCCAGGTCCTTCGGCGTGCGGATGCCCGTGCGGCGCAGGGTGATGGCCGAAAGCGGGCTGCCCTGGGCCAGCATGAAGGGGCAGATCAGGTCGGTACCGGGCTGGGTCAGGCGCAGCCGCATCACGGCGGAGACGTCGCCGACGCCGAACTGATAGGCGCCGCTGGCCACCTTCACCGGCACGTCGCCGGCGCCAAAGCCGCGATCCATGGTGACGTCCAGCCCTTCCTCGCGGAAGTAGCCACGCTCCAGCGCCAGCAGATAGGGCGCCTGGGGACCCTGGAAGGCCCAGTCGAGGGAGAACTTGATCGGCGTCAGCGCGGCCTGGCCGCGCGCGAGGTTTGGTGCGGCCAGCAGGCCTCCGGCGGCGGCGAGCAGGGTACGGCGGGGGGTCGGCATATCGGTGAAGTCTCCTGTCGCGCGCGCGCTTCAGCGCAGCTGTTTCTTCGCCGAGGGCACCAAGCAACCTCTGTGCCGCCTTGCAGGGGCCTGGCGGGCGGGATTCTGCCACTTTGCAAGGCGCGCCCGCCCTGTTCTTGGGCGCAAATCGCCGATTGGTCCCGGATTGCCCGCAAAAGCGGCTGGCATGGCGGTTGCGAAGCCCGGGCGCCGCCATCCCCGGCGAGGCATGCCCACGGACCTCCCCCATGCTGGCCACGCGCCAAAAAGTGCTGCGTCGATTCTGGTATCCGGTGATGCCGGAAGCCGCGCTGACCGCCGATAAGCCGGTGCCCTTCCGCCTGCTCGGCCAGGACATCGTGCTGTGGCGCGGCAAAGGCGGGGCCCCGGCGGCGCTGGCCGATCGCTGCCCGCATCGCGGGGCGAAGCTCTCCACCGGCTTCCTGGACCGGGATGTGCCGGAAGGCCCGGCGCTGGCCTGCGGCTATCATGGCTGGGCCTATGGCGCCGATGGCCGCTGCGTGAAGGTGCCGCAGGCGCATGACCCGCTGCGCGGCTTGAAGGGCGGCGCGAAGGCGCATCACGCCGCCAGCCGCTACGGCTGGATCTGGGTCTGCCTGGAGGAACCGCTGATGGCGATTCCCGAGATCCCCGAAGCGGCCGATCCCGCCTTCCGCCGCATCGACGAATTCCACGAACCCTGGGCCGTCTCCGGCCTGCGGATCATGGAGAACAGTTTTGATACCGCGCATTTCTCCTATGTGCATGCCGCCACCTTCGGCATTCCGGAAGACCCCAGGCCGGCGCCTTCCACCATCGAGCACACCGACTGGGGCTTCATCATGCGGTCGGAGGCGCCGGTCTCGAATCGCGGCATCAGCAAGGAACTGGTGAAGTCCGACAGCGATCGCACGGTACGGGTGATCGAGGGCCGCTGGTTCCTGCCCTTCTTCCGCGCCAGCCGCATCGACTACCCGACCGGCCTGACCCACATCCTGTGCACCGGCGCGACACCGATCGACGACCAGCACAGCATGATCTGCCAATGGGTGCTTCGGAATGACACGGAGGCCGAGGCGCCGGCGGCGAAGGTGATCGCCTTCGACCGCGCGGTGACGGAGGAGGATCGCGGGGTGCTGGAGACCACCACCTTCGACGTGCCGCTGGAGATGGGGGCGGAGCTGCACATGCCGGCCGACAAGCCCGGCATCGAGATGCGCCGCCGCCTCGCCGCCCTGCTGGCGGAACATGACGAAGTGGAAGCCCGGCTGCCGGAGATGGCCTAGCAGCGCACCGCGACGGGGCTTGCGAGCCGCCGCGTCGCGGTCGCATAGTCCGGACAATTCAAACGCTCGCCCTCCAAGGATACCGGCCCCATGTCGCGTGATGGAATCATGTCGCGTCCACTGACGCGACGCTCCGCTTTCGCCGCCGCAGCCCTGCCATTGCTGGCGGGCCAGGCGCGCGCGCAGCAGCGCTTCGCGGGGCGGGAAATCGTGGCCACGGCCTTTGGCGGGCCGAGCCAGGACCTGATCCAGCGCATGGTCTATGACGTGGTAACGCGGGAGACCGGGGCGCGTGGCACGCAGACGCCGCTGCTCTCGGCCAATGCCTTCGCCCGCATGCGCGCCGAGGCGCAGGCGCCGCAGATCGACCTGTTCATGTTCTCCGGCGGCCAGCAGGTTGCCGCCAAAGCCGGCGATCTGACGCAGAAGCTGCCGGATGCGTCGAACTTCGCCAGCGTCCCGGCCAGTCTCAAGGATGCCGATGGCCACTGGATCGCCTGGGGCCTGGTGACGGAAGGCATCCTGTATCGCCCGGACAAGGTCGCGAACCCGCCGCGCAGCTACAAGGACTTCTTCCGCCCGGAATTCGAGGGCCATATCGCCTTCCCGCATATCACCAACGGCTATGGCACCGACTTCCTGGTGATGCTGGCCCGCGCCCATGGCGGCAGCGAGAGCAATATCGGCCCGGGCTTCGACGCACTGAAGCGGATTTCCGGCCGCGCCAATATCTTCCGCTCGGCGGCGGAGGTGCAGACGCTGTTCGCCTCCGGCGATATCTGGATCATGCCCTATGACGGCGCCTCGGCCATGCGCAGCTCCGCCATGGGCATCCCCGTGGCCTATTCCGTGCCCGAGGAAGGCGCGCCCTTCGTGCTGCTGACCGGCGCGGTGGCCAAGCGGTCGCGCAATGCCGACATCGCGGCGGCCGTGCTGAACCGGCACCTGGACCCGGAGGTGCAGACCGCCATCGCGCGGGAGATCGGCTGGGCACCGGTGAACCCGGCGACGCAACTGCCGCCGGATGTCGCACCCTTCATGGCGCCGACCGACAAGCTGGCCGATCTGAACCGGGACGTCATCAATGCCAGCCGCCCGGCCTGGACCGACCGCTTCAACCGCGAGATCGCGCGTTAGTGCGGCGCGCATCAAGCGCGCCGAGCGGCCGAATGGCCGCCGCGCCCAGTGGCGCGCAGCCAAGCCGCGCGGATGCGCGGCGCCCGGCGCCTGAGGGTCATGTGGATGCATCAGCATCCACATGAACGGTGATTTGAACGCTCGGCGGGGGTTGATCGCCGCCGGGCTGCTGGCCCCGGCGGCGCTGATCTTCGCCACCCTCTTCATCTGGCCGCAGCTCGGGCTGTTCCTGCAATCGCTCGGCGGACCGCCGACCTTTTCCCGCTTTCTGGGCGACAGCTATTACCTCGGGGTGCTCGGCAACAGCCTGATGCTCGGCGTTTGCGTCACGCTGGTGACGCTGGTGCTGGGCTTTCCGCTGGCCTTCCTGCTGGCACGGGCAGAGACGCGCTGGGCGGGGCTGTTGCTGCTGCTGACCACTTTTCCCCTGTGGGTGTCGGCGGTGGTGCGCAGCTTCGCCTGGATGGTGTTGTTCTTCCGCTCCGGCGTCGCCTCCCGCCTGTTGCAGGGCACGGGGCTGGTGCCGCCGGATTTCCAGCTGATTGGCACTTTCACGGGGGTGGTGATCGCACTCGCACAAGTGCTGCTGCCGATTATGATCGTGACGCTCTATGCGGTGATCCGCGGCGTGGACCGGGACCTGGAACATGCGGCGATGAATCTCGGCGCCTCGCCGGCCGTCGCGATGTGGCTGGTGACGCTGCGGCTGGCGCGCGGTGGCGTGCTGGCGGGGTCGCTGCTGGTTTTTTCGTTATCTGTCTCCGCCTTCGCCACGCCCTCGCTGATCGGCGGCGCCAGGGCGCATTTCATGGCGGTGACGATCTATGAGCAGACGCTGGAATTGTTGGATTGGCCCTTCGCCGCGGCGATCGCCGCCATCCTGCTGGTGATCTCGCTCTCGGTCGCGCTCACCTACGGCAAGTTGCTGGGGGAGAAGAACCGATGACCAGCCTGCGCACACCGCTCGGCTGGGTGCTGCGGGGCATGGCGGTGCTCGGCTTCGTCTATCTGCTGGGGCCGCTGCTGGTGATCGTCGCGGCCTCCTTCAGCGATACCGGCTACCTCGCCTTTCCGCCGCAGGGCTTTTCGCTGCGCTGGTACCAGGCGGCGCTGGCGGACCAGCGCTATCTGAACGGCTTCTTCGTCAGCCTGCGGCTGGGACTGATGGTCGCCGCTCTGTCCCTGGTGATCGGCACCGCCGCCGCCGTGGCGCTGACACGCTTCGCCTTCCCCGGATCGACCTTGCTGGAGGCGCTGTTCCTGTCGCCGCTGGTGCTGCCGGCGCTGGTGCTGGCGGTGGCGCTGACGCTGTTCTTCGCCGCCAACCCAATCGCGCCCCCGGGCATGACGCGCCTCGTCATTTCCCACCTTCTGGTCGGCGTCCCCATGGTTCTGCGAGTCATGCTGCCCGTGCTGCGGCGCGTGGACCCGGCCATCGAGGAAGCGGCGCGCAACCTGGGGGCGTCCCCCATCAAGGCGTTCTTTCTGGTGACGCTGCCGGTGCTGCGGCCGGGGCTGATCGCCGCCGCCGCGCTGGCCTTCATCTTCTCCTTCGACGAGGTCGAGATGGCATTGTTCCTGGGCTCCGTCCGGGACGCGCCGCTGACCGTCGTTCTCTACGGCGCCGCGCAGATGCAGATGGACCCGACGGTCGCCGCCGTCTCCTCCATGCTCATCCTGCTGGCCCTGCTGCTGATGGTGGCCCAACAGATGTATGCGAACCGATGACGAACAGCGCGGAACTGGTGCTGGACGGGCTGGCGCGCCGCTATGGCAGCACCACCGCCGTGGCCCGCATGGATCTGACCGTCGCGGCAGGCGAATTGGTGGCGCTGCTCGGCCCCTCCGGCTGCGGCAAGACCACGACGCTGCGCATGGTTGCGGGCTTCATCGAGCCCAGCGAAGGCCGCATCCTGCTGCGTGGCAAGGATATCACCACCATGCCCGCGCATCAGCGCGACACCGGCATGGTCTTCCAGTCCTACGCGCTGTTCCCGCATCTGAGCGTCGCCGAAAACATCGCCTTCGGTCTGAAGCGGCGCGGCGTGGCCAAGGCCGAGATCGCGGAGCGCGTCGCCCGCATGGTCTCCCTGTTGCAATTGCAGGGGCTGGAGGCCCGGCTGCCGAAGCAGCTTTCCGGCGGCCAGCAGCAGCGCGTCGCCGTTGGCCGCGCTTTGGTCATCAACCCCGCGGTGGTTCTGCTGGACGAACCCTTTTCCAACCTCGACGCCCTGCTGCGCGAAGGCACGCGGATCGAACTGCGTCGCCTGCAGACGGAACTTGGCCTGACCACGCTGTTCGTCACCCATGACCAGGCGGAGGCGATGGCCATCTCCGACCGCATCGCGGTGATGAACAAGGGCCGCCTGGAACAGCTCGGCACGCCGCGCGAGGTCTATGAGCGCCCGGCGACGCGCTTCGTCGCCAGCTTCATCGGCCGCGCCAACATCTTGGTCAGTCGCGATGGGCGGTCGGAGGATGGCATTCCGCTGGACGCGCCGGATGGCACGCTGGTGCTGCGGCCGGAGCGGGTGACGCTGGATGACGCGCCGGCCGAGGGGCCGAATGCCGTGTCCGGCACAGTGGAGCTGCTGAGCTTCCTCGGCACCGGCACCCAGGCCGTGCTGCGGCTGCCCGGCGGGCGGCAATTGCTGGCCGAGGGGCCGGCCTCGCTCGCCGACCGTTTTCGCACCGGCGGGCCAGCCACGGCGCGCTGGACCCGCGGCGACCTGGTGGCGCTGCCACCCGAATAGAGTTCCCAGGAGGATCACCCATGAAATTCGGCACCGCCGAGGCCGCCCCCGGCGAACTCGCCACCGGCACCATCGCGCTGACCAGCGACCCGATCGGCCCGCTGCTCTCCCCCGTCATGCTGGCGCGCGGCGCGCTGCCGGGGCCGCGGCTGTACATCCAGTGCCTGATCCATGGCGGCGAGAATGTCGGCCCGATCGCGGCCGCGCGCTTCCTCCGCGGGCTGGACCTCAAGACCTTCAAGGGCAGCATCGCCGCGCTGATGTGCGCCAATCCGCTCGGCCAGCGCATGCACAGCCGGCTGATCCCGCAGGACGGCACCAACCTGAACCGCATCTTCCCCGGCAGTCCCAGGGGCAGCGTCGGTGAACAACTCGCCGACCGGCTGCTGGCGCTCGCCGGGGAGCATGGCGGCGATGCGGTGCTCGACCTGCACAGCGGCGGGGAGCTGACGATCACCGCCTTCTACGTCATCCACGACGCCAAGGGCACGTCGCCGGCGCAGCTCGCTTCCCAGAAGCTCTCGGCGCAGGTCGGCAGCCGCTACCAATGGGGCGCGACGGAGGATTGGATGGAGGGCACCTTCCTCACCAACGTCACCCGCCGCCACAACAAGGCCGCGCTGATCGTGGAAAGCGGCGGCGGCGCCCGGGTGCGGCCGCTCGACCTCGACAATTTCGCCACTGCGCTCACCGGCACGGCGCAGGCGCTGGGGATGATCCCCGGGCAGCCGCCGACGGCCAGCGACATCCGCTATGGCGGCAACGCGGTGCATGTGAAGTGCAGCCAGGGCGGCTATTGGGATTGCCGCGTGGAGCCCGGCCAGGACATGGCCGCCGGGGACATCATGGGCCATATGGTCGACATGACCGGCCAGGTGGTGGAGACCATCACCTGCCCCGCGACATCCGCCTGGGTCGGCTCCATCCGCCGCCCCTGGATGCCACTCTATGCCGGCGACCAGGTGGTGGAGGTGGTGGAGCGAAAGTAGAGAATAATAATACTGCAACCCGCCAATGAATGATGGCTGGCTATGCCAAAGAACGGACATTAACCGGATAAAGTAGGTTATCGACCTTAACGACCTCACAGATCTCTACTTTATCAAGACCTCTAAGCTGTGAAAACCCCCTACCAATATCCTCTAAACTTACTGAGTCTTGCGAAGGAATCAAAGATGCGATTTCTTCTCCAGCCGGCGTAAGGTGAGCACCGCCAACTATAAGAGGGAATTTTTCTTGTCCATTCTTAGAATGCAGCAAAATTCCACCAACTTGGCACTGCAGCAATGCTTTTCCCTCATTTACGAATTTTACACCCGCTGCTTCACTAACCCTCAACACCGAGATTGCGTCAAGAAGATGTATTTTCTTTATACCATCTGATTCAGCAAAGGGCCCCACCGACGGAAGCCACGCCGGCGTACTCCCGATCAACCAAGGCTTTATCGACCAGAGCGCTTGGACCGCCTTCTGGTCCATAAGTGAGGCGATTTGAACTGCTTGCCTGGAAATCGTTCCGGGATTCCGAATCTCCCCGACCAGAAGTCGCGCGAGCAAATCCCGAAGTGAATCGGAGGTTACTGATTCCGCAACATTCGCAAAATATCCCATGAAATCAATGGATGGACCTTCAGCCTGATAGGCAGGTGGCGGATTGTCGGCCAGATGCTCCAGCGTCCTTCTCGCAACATCTTCACGCGCCTGCTGCTTATTTGCCAGGTCTCCGACCCAGCGGTCTATGGCACGCTGGACGAGTTCAGAATCTTTCGAAATCCGCTTAGCTGCAACCTCTGAAAGAGCCCGGGTTATTCTAGACTGCGCGGCTATCTCGTCTCTGTTCCGTTGATTCCGCTTCTCTAAGACAAGCGCAGGAACATCAACAGCGGAGCTGACGAGGCGGCCGATAGCTTCCTGGACTGGCTTGCTAACCAGCAACCGTAGCAAACCTCCTTCGGCCACCTTCGCGAACGCCGACCCAGACTCGGTCACCGCCGCAACTGGAGGCTCGTCGGCGGACACAGCATCTAGTTCCTTCTAGGGATTATTCGTATCTTGAACGATACTACTCTTCCCGCCTGATCTCCAGCATCTTCGCGCCGTGCAGCCGGATATCCGCGCACTCCTTGGCAAACTGAAGAAGATCCTCGGGCAGCATGCGGCCGAACATGGTCACCGGGGTCCAGCCGAGCGGGCCGAAGACGCGGCCGCCGTCGCCGTAGAACATGCCGATTTCCCAGAACTCGTCGGCCAGGCCCTTCATCATGTTCGGCGCCTGGTAGAACCACAGCACGTCGCCCGGCGTGGGGATCACCGTCTGGTTCTCCGGCGGCAGGCTGCGCGGATCGAAGGTCTGGTTCTCCGGCGGCAGGCCGATCATGATCTCCGGCCCGGCGAACATGGCGTGGAAGGAAAGCTGCCGCACCGGGGTGGCCAACGCGCCCCAGATCGCATCGACCGTGCGGGCGGCGAGTGTCTCATGCAATTCGACACGGCCGGACACCCCGGCATCGACAAAGGTGAAACGCAGCATGCGGGGCATCGAGGCGGACTCCTGATCTGCTGTGCAGGATCATCCGGCCGCGCCGCGTCGGTCAACCATGCGGCGGAGCCGGTAGTGGGTCAGTTTGACCGGCCCTGAATATATTCCGCTCAGGCAAGGCGTGCGTCGCGGCGGGCCGGGTGGCATACTGAGCACATGGCAGAGAAG
>NZ_JAERQM010000011.1 GCF_019029495.1 Falsiroseomonas oleicola | reverse complement strand
GCCAGAAGAGATCGCCCATCGTATGCCCCGCCTCCACAGGCAGGTTGACTCACAGATCAGGCCTTCCGCGCAACCCCTTTATGGGTCCTGAACTTAGACCAGCCCGAACCGCACCGTGACGCGTGAGCCCGGCCCGCCGGCGAACTCCACCAGCCCGCCGATCGTCCCCGCCATGGCATGCACGATCCGCCCGCCGAGGCCGGTGCCGGAGACCTGCTCCGCCCCCGCGCCGCCGACGCCGTCATCCTCCACCCGCAGCACGCCCGCATCGCCTTCTTGTGCCAAGGTGACGCGGATCGGCCCGCCTTCCGGCATGTCGGGATAGGCATATTTCAGCGCATTGGTGACCAGCTCGGAAAGGATGACGCCGAGCGAGACGGCGCGATCCGGCGGCACTTCCAGCGGGGCCCCGGTGAAGTCGATGCGCGCCGTCTCCACGCTGCGGCCGATCTCCGCCAGCAACCCGCCGAGATAGTCCGTCAGCGCGACGGAGCGCACATCGGCGGAGGTGTAGAGCCGCCGATGCACCTGGGCCACGGCGGCGATGCGGTGGCGCACCGCGGCCAGCGCGGCGCGCGCGGCGGGGTCGGCCACCGCGCCTTCCTGAAGCCGGGTCAGGCTGGCGATGATCTGAAGGCTGTTGGCGACGCGGTGGTTCACCTCCTGCAACAGCAGGGCGCGGCTGGCGGCCAGCTCCTCCGCCCGGTCGCGCGCTTCCCGCACCGCGGCGGCATCTTCCGCCTGCTGGCGGCGCATCGAGGCCCGGCCGACGGCGCCTTCCATCGCCCGGTGCAGCAGCAGAAGGAAGCTCTCGCCGGGCGTCTTCACGACGAAGTCCTCGGCGCCGGCGCGCAGGGCCGCCACCGCCACCCGGGTCTCATCCGCCCCGGTCACGAAGATCACGGGGGCGGGGTCGGGCAGGGCGCGAAGTTCCGCCAGCGTTTCCAGCCCATCGGCGCCGGGCATGTAGTGGTCGAGGCAGATCGCCGCGAAGCCGCCCTGCCGCGCCAGGGCGACGCCCTGCTCGCCACCATGCGCGGTAACCACCTCATGCCCCATCCGGCCAAGCGCCCGCTGCACCAGGCGGCACAGCGCCGCGTCGTCGTCGATATACAGGATGCGGGAGGTGGCAGGACTGGCGGGGGGGGTCATGGGGCTGTGGGCGGAACCTGGATGACGGCGAGGAACAGCCCGAGCTGGCGGACCGCCTGGGCGAAGGTTTCGTAGTTCACCGGCTTGGTGATGTAGACGGAACAACCGAGTTCATAGCAGCGCCGGATTTCCCGGTCGTCATCCGTCGTCGTCAGCACGATCACAGGTGCGAGGCGCAGCACCGGGTCCGCCTTCAGCCGGGCCAGGATGTCGATGCCGCTCATATCCGGCAGGTTGAGGTCGAGCAGCACCAGCACCGGCGCGCCGCCCTGCCGGCCGGGGCCGAACAGATGCTCCACCGCCGCGGTGCCGGAATTCAGGTGCAGCACGTCGTTGTAGACGCCGGCGCGCTTCAGGTTCTTCTCGATCAGCCGGGCATGGCCGTCGTCATCCTCGATCATCACGATGGTGACGGCCTGGGCGGAGACGTTCATGCGGGCAATTCCTCGGTCTGGGATGCGGGCGCCGGGTCCGGGGCGGGCAGCGCATCCGGCAGCAGCAGGGTGAAGGTCGAGCCGACGCCGAGCGTCGAGGTCAGGCGGATGTCACCCCCCATGCGACGGGCGAGCGCGCGGGTATGGGCCAGGCCGATACCCTCCCCAGGCTGGTCCTGGGGGCCGGAGCGGCGGAACAGCTCGAACACCCGGGCGTGGTCGCGCGCGGCGATGCCGCGGCCATTGTCGACGACGTCGATGGCATTCAGCCCCGCCTCCCGCCGCGCGCGCAGCAGGATGCGGCCGGGGCGGGCCGGGTCGAGGTACTTGGTGGCGTTGTCGAGCAGGTTGCCGAGGATCTGTTCCAGCGCCAGCCGGTCGGTGCGCAGGGTGGGGAAGGGCGGTTGCAGGGTGATCTCCGCCCCGGCGCGGTCCAGTTGGTGCTGAAGGCTGGCGGCGATGCCCTCCAGCAGCCCCTGGACCGCCACCGGCTCCTCCGCCAGGCGCCGCCGTCCTTCCCGCGACAGCGCCAGGATGGCGCCGATCAGACGGTCCATGCGGTTGGTGGAGGAGCGGATGAAGCCAATGGCTTCCGGGATATCCTCCTCCACCGCGTCGCGCACTTCCTGCGTAACGAGGGACGGCGCTTCGGTCCCGGCGCGCTGCACCAGCCCGCGCACCGCCTCGATGGCCGTCTCCAGCTCCTGCGTGAAGCCCATGACATTGACCAGCGGCGCCCGCAGGTCGTGGGAGACGATATAGGCGAAGCGCTGGATTTCCTCATTCGCCGCCATCAGGGAGGTGGTGCGGGCGGCGACCCGCTGCTCCAGCCCGGCATTGGAGCCCCGCAGCGCCGCCTGGGCCGATTCAAGTTCGCGCGTATAGAGCATGGCGACACGCAACGTGCCGAGGCTGACCAGGGCGATCAGCACCAGCCCGCTGGCGGCGACGAGGAGCAGGATGCGGCCGGCGCGGTCCATGCTCGCGCTGCGTCGCTCCTGCCGCGCCGCCGTGCGTTGCTCGATGCCATTCAGCACCTGCCGGACGTCATCCATCAGGGTCTTGCCCCGGCCGTCGCGCATCAGGGCGGTGGCGCCCGGCATGTCGCCGGACTCGGCCAACTCGATGGTCTGGCGCAGTTCGGCCAGCTTGGCCTCGATCCGCCAACGCAACTCCTCCTGGACAGGGATATTGCCGCCATCGGCGGCGACCTGCGTGGCCAGCCTCTCAAGCTCCGAATCCAGCTGCGCCTCGGCCTGGCGGTAGGGCTCCAGATATGCCGCGTCGCCGGTCAGCAGATAGCCGCGCTGGCCGGTCTCCGCATCCTGGAGGGAGCTGAACACCTCGGCGGTGGTAACCCGGATCTGCTGCGTCGCCACCACCGCTGACGCATAGCCGCGGGTTTCCTGCACCATCCAGACGAGGCCGACGCCGATCGCCAGCAGGATAACGAAGCCCAGCGCGGTGAGGCCAAGCGTGATGCGGCCGAAGGCGGCCTGGGTCCAGGTCATGTAGCCATTTCGATTTCATTCCGGCAGGCGAGCGGTCGGCGTCAGATCGCCGAGTGGGACGCCAATAGACAATAGCATGGCGACGACCGATCCGGCTTCGGACAACACATCGCCGTGAACGGGTCTGCCCACCCCGCCGCGCGCGGCTGTGCTTCGCGCCGTGGCCTGCCCAGCCTATCCTGGCCGCATAACCGACCCGGGAGGGCCGACACTTGACCGTAGAACGTCCGATTCAAAAAGCGCCGCAGGTGAAGGGCCTGTCGCACCGTCTGGCGGTGCTGCACGCGCTGGAACGCAAGCTGCTCTGGCTTTCCGCCTGGATGATCCATCACGCCAACCACATCCGGCCGAATCGGGATGGGCTGAAGGTGGGCGGCCACCAGGCCTCCTGCGCCTCCTCCGTCTCGATCCTCGCGGCGCTGTATTTCGAGATCCTGCGGCCGCAGGACCGGGTGGCGGTGAAGCCGCATGCCGGGCCGGTGTTCCATGCCATCAACTACCTGCTGGGCCGGCAGGCGCGGGAGAAGCTGTCGACGCTGCGGCAGTTCGGCGGCATCCAGCCCTATCCGTCCCGCGTGAAGGATGGGGCGGAGGTGGATTTCTCCACCGGCTCCGTCGGCCTCGGCGTGGCGCTGACCACCTTTGGCAGTCTGGTGCAGGACTATGTCCGGCTGCACGGGCTGGGGCGGCCGGAGATCGCGGCCGGGCGGCATGTGGCGATCGTCGGCGATGCCGAACTCGATGAGGGCAATATCTACGAGGCCCTGCTGGAGGGCTGGAAGCACGATGTCCGCAACGTCTGGTGGGTGGTGGACTACAACCGCCAGAGCCTGGACAGCGTGGTGCCCGACCGCCTGTTCGGCCGGATCGAGGGCCTGTTCCGCGATATGGGCTGGAACGTCGTCACCCTGAAATATGGCCGCCGCCTGGAAGCCGCCTTCGCCCGGCCGGAGGGGGAGGCGCTGCGGCGCTGGATCGATGACTGCCCGAACAGCCTCTATGCCGCACTGACCTTCCAGGGCGGGGCCGCCTTTCGCCACGCCATCCTGGCCGAGCTGGGCCGGGTGCCGGGGGTGCGCGCCATCATCGACCCGCTGACCGATGACGAGCTGGCGGCGCTGATGACCAATCTCGGCGGCCATGACATCGAGACGCTGACCGAGGCCTTCCGGGCCGCCGATGCGGCGGGCGACCAGCCGACCTGCTTCATCGCCTATACGGTGAAGGGCATGGGCCTGCCCTTCGCCGGGCACAAGGACAACCATGCCGGGCTGATGACGAAGGAGCAGATGGCGACCTTCCGGGACGTCATGCGCATCCGCCCCGGCCATGAATGGGACCGCTTCGAGGGGCTGGACCTGCCGGAGGCCGAGATCCAGGCCTTCCTCGAGTCCATCCCCTTCGCCAGGCCGCTGGCGCCGGAGGGGCGGCGGCTGGATTCGCCGCTGATCCCGGTGCCCGCCACGCTGCCGGCGCCGCGGATTCCGCCCGGGCGGATGATGTCCACCCAGGCCGCCTTCGGCGAAATCCTGGCCGAGATCGGGCGCGGGCAGGGGGCGAATGCCCCACTGGCCGAGCGCATCGTCACCACCAGCCCGGATGTCACCGTCTCGACCAATCTCGGCCCCTGGGTGAACCGGCGTGGCATCTTCGACCGGCATCTGAAGAACGACGTGTTCCGGGATGCCAAGCTGGCCAGCGCGCAGCGCTGGGGCATGGGGCCGGAGGGGCAGCATATCGAACTCGGCATCGCCGAGCAGAACCTGTTTCTTCTGTTGGGCGCCCTGGGCTTGTCCCATTCCCTGTACGGCGCGCGGCTGCTGCCGGTGGGCACGGTCTATGACCCCTTCGTCAACCGCGGGCTCGATGCGCTGATCTATGGCTGCTACCAGGATGCGCGGTTTCTTCTGGTTTCAACGCCTTCCGGGCTGACCCTCGCGCCGGAGGGCGGCCAGCACCAGTCGGTGAACACGCCGCTGCTGGGCATCGCCCAGGACCGGCTGGCGGCCTATGAGCCGGCCTATGCCGATGAGCTGGCGGTGCTGATGCGCTTCGCCTTCGACCACATGCAGAAGCCGGAGGGCAGTTCCGTCTGGCTCCGGCTGTCCACCCGCGCCCTGGCCCAGCCGGAGCGGCGCCTGGATGCGGAGGCTGTCATCGCCGGCGGCTACTGGGTGGTGCCGCCCGGCCCCGGGGCGAAGCTGGCCATCGCCTATCAGGGGCCGGTGGCGCCCGAGGCGCGGGAGGCCTTCGATGCGGTGCGGGAGGATATGCCCGATGCCGGGCTGCTCGCCATCACCAGCCCGGACCGGCTGCATGCCGATTGGCTGGCCCAGGGCCGTGCGCGACGCCAGGGCGGGCCGGGCGAATCGGTGGTGGAGAAGCTGCTCGCGCCGCTCGACCGCGATGCGGCGCTGGTGACGATCCTGGACGGTCATCCGGCGGCGCATGCCTGGCTGGGCTCGGTGCGCGGCCAGCGCGTGGTGCCGCTCGGCGTCGACCGCTTCGGCCAGGGTGGCGACCTGCCGGACCTCTATGATGCCTATGGTCTGGACGCGGCGGCGATCCTGGATGCCTGCGCCGCGGCGGTGCTGCGCGGATAGCTGCGAAGACCCGCTTGGCGCCGGGCCGCCGGGCGGATAGGTAGCGGCCAGGCGCGCGGGCGTGGTGGAATTGGTAGACACGCTGGATTTAGGTTCCAGTGGCGCAAGTCATGGGGGTTCGAGTCCCTCCGCCCGCAGGATTTTCGCCGCTTTTGGCCCGGGGGCGGCCCCGGCCTGGCCCGGTTTCGGGCCGATCCCCATTGCCCCCGGCGCCCTTGGGCGGTAACGGGGCGGGCCTCAAAGCGTCTTGCGCCCGTCATGGGCGCCTCTGTGCATGAAGAAGGTCCAAAATGCAGGTCACCGAGCTTCCCGCCGAGGGGCTGAAAAGGGCGTTCCAGGTCGTCGTCCCGGCCGCGACCCTCGCCGAAAAGCGCGACAAGCGCCTGAAGGAACTGGGCGCCGACCTGCGCCTGCCTGGCTTCCGCCCCGGCAAGGTGCCCACCGCCGTGGTCAAGCAGCGCTACGGCCAGGCCGTGGCCGGCGAGGTGCTGGAACAGTCCGTCGATGACGCGACCCGCCAGGTGATCGCCGATCGTGGCCTGCGGCCCGCCATGCAGCCGAAGATCGAGCTGGTGAACTACAGCGACGGCGCCGATCTGGAATACAAGATCGACCTGGAGCTGCTGCCCGAGATCCCGATGCCGGATTTCGCCTCCATCGCGCTGGACCGCCAGAAGGCGACCCCGGAAGACGCCCAGGTGGACGAATTCCTGGCCACCATGGCCGGCCGCCTGGCCACCACGGAAGATGTGGCGGAAGCCCGCCCGGCCGTGAAGGGCGATGTGCTGGTCGTTGATTTCGAGGGCCGCACGAAGAACGAGGATGGCAGCCTGTCCGAGCCCTTCCCGGGCGGCACGGCGACCGATACCCCTGTCGAGGTCGCCGGCGAGGGCTTCATCCCCGGCTTCACCGAGCAGCTGGAGGGCATGAGCCCGGGCGAGCAGAAGGACATTTCCGTCAGCTTCCCGGCCGAATACGGCTCCGCCGCCTTGGCCGGCAAGGACGCGGTCTTCGCGATCAGCGCCAAGGCGCTGAAAGTGAAGAAGCTGCCGGAGATGGACGACGAATTCGCCAAGCGCCTGGGGCTGGAGGACATGGCCGCGCTGCGCGCCAAGGTCATCGAGAACCTGCAGGGCGAATATGACGCCCTGGCCCGGATGAAGGTGAAGCGCGCCCTGCTGGACGCGCTGGCCGAGAAGGCGGTGTTCGAAGTGCCGGCCGGCATGGTCGAGGGCGAGTTCGCCCAGATCTGGCAGCGGGTGGAGCAGGACCTGAAGGCTGGCAAGCTCGATGCCGACGACCAGGGCAAGGACGAGGAGACGCTGAAGGCGGACTACCGCGCCATCGCCGAGCGCCGCATCCGCCTGGGCCTGCTGCTGTCCGAGATCGGCCGCACCAACAACATCCAGGTCTCGAACGACGAGATCGCCAACGCCATGCGCCAGGAAGCCAGCCGCTATCCGGGGCAGGAGAAGGAGGTCCTGGAGTACTTCCGCAAGAATCCCCAGGCGATCGAGGGGCTGCGGGCGCCGATCTTCGAGGAGAAGGTGGTCGATTTCGTGCTGGAGCTGGCCAAGGTCACCGACCACCAGGTGGCCCCTTCCGAGCTGACGACCCAGGCGGAATAAGGGTTTTCGACCCTTCCGAATCGACCCGCGGGGCGGCGCCGATGGCCCGCCCCGCTTGCTTTTGCCACCCTGCCGCACCAGTTCCGCGCTCCTTGCGGGCGGTGCATCCGAGGGGGGGCTTTGCGGCGGGCGCCGCTTTCCCCATCTTAAACGGAATGGCAGAGATTCGCTGTCAGACTGCGGCCTCGATACGGGGAACCGGGTCAGCCCAGTCGGGGGAACCCAGTCAGGGGAATGCGCCCATGCCGGCGACGGAAGGGCATGAAAGGGACCACCATGCGTGACCGCGATCCGGTCGAATTCTACAACAGCTCCCTCGTCCCCATGGTCGTCGAGCAGACGGCACGGGGTGAGCGGGCCTATGACATCTATTCGCGCCTGTTGAAGGAGCGGATCATCTTCCTGACCGGGCCGATCTTCGACCAGGTGGCGTCGCTGGTCTGCGCGCAGCTGCTGTTCCTGGAGAGCGAGAACCCGAACAAGGAGATCGCCTTCTACATCAACAGCCCGGGCGGCGTCGTGACCGCCGGCCTCGCGATGTACGACACCATGCAGTACATCCGCAGCCCGGTCTCCACCGTCTGCGTCGGCATGGCCGCCTCCGCCGGCAGCCTGCTGCTGACCGCCGGTGCCAAGGGCAAGCGCTACGCCCTGCCGAACAGCCAGGTGATGATCCACCAGCCCTCCGGCGGCGCCCAGGGCCAGGCGACGGACATCGCCATCCAGGCGCGGGAGATCCTGAAGACGCGGGAGCGGCTGAACCGCATCTACGTGCACCATACCGGCCAGCCGATCGAGGAGATCGAGGCCAAGATGGAGCGCGATACCTATATGACGGCCGAGGAGGCCCGGGATTTTGGCCTTCTCGACCATGTGGTCGAGCAGCGCCCGCTGCCGCCGGCCGATCCGGTGAAGATCTGAACCCCCCGGGGGCGGGGCGCGGCAATGTGCCGCGCCGTCACCCGAACGGTGGCACTTTCCCCCGCGCGCTTGCGGGGCTATATTCCTTTGTTTCCCGCCCCCCGGCCGGGGGGCAGGCGTCCCGCGCGGTCAGCCTGCCAGGCGGTCGCGGCTTGAGGCTTTCGGAGCGCGCATGAGCAAGTCCGGCGACTCGAAGAACACCCTGTATTGCTCGTTCTGCGGCAAGTCGCAGCATGAGGTCCGGAAGCTTATCGCCGGACCAACCGTGTTCATCTGCGATGAATGCGTTGAGCTTTGCATGGACATCATCCGCGAGGAACACAAGACGCACCTCGTCAAGTCGCGTGACGGCGTGCCGACGCCCCGCGAGATCTGCAAGGTCCTCGATGATTACGTCATCGGCCAGGACCATGCGAAGAAGGTGCTCTCGGTCGCGGTCCACAACCACTACAAGCGCCTGGCGCATGGGGCGAAGGCCGGCGAGGTCGAGATCGCCAAGTCCAACATCATGCTGATCGGCCCGACCGGGTCGGGCAAGACGCTGCTGGCGCAGACCCTGGCCCGCATCCTCGACGTGCCCTTCACCATGGCGGACGCCACCACGCTGACCGAGGCCGGCTATGTCGGCGAGGATGTCGAGAACATCATCCTCAAGCTGCTTCAGGCCGCCGACTACAATGTGGAACGCGCCCAGCGCGGCATCGTCTATATCGACGAGGTCGACAAGATCTCCCGCAAGTCGGACAATCCGTCGATCACGCGGGACGTGTCGGGCGAGGGTGTGCAGCAGGCGCTGCTGAAGATCATGGAGGGCACCGTCGCCTCCGTGCCGCCGCAGGGCGGGCGCAAGCATCCGCAGCAGGAATTCCTGCAGGTGGATACCACCAACATCCTGTTCATCTGCGGCGGCGCCTTCGCGGGCCTCGAGAAGATCATCGGCTCCCGCGGCAAGGGTTCCGGCATCGGCTTCGGCTCCGAGGTGCGGGCGCCGGATGAGCGGCGCACGGGTGCGATCCTCAAGGAGGTCGAGCCCGAGGATCTGCTGAAATTCGGCCTGATCCCGGAATTCATCGGCCGCCTGCCCGTGGTCGCGACGCTGGAGGATCTGGATGAGAAGACCCTCATCGAGATCCTGACCAAGCCGAAGAACGCCCTGGTGAAGCAGTATCAGCGGCTGTTTGAGATGGAGGGGGCCAAGCTCACCTTCACCGAGGACGCCATGAAGTCCGTGGCGACGCGGGCCATCCAGCGCCGTACCGGCGCGCGCGGCCTGCGCTCGATCATGGAGGCGATCCTGCTCTCCACCATGTTCGACCTGCCCGGCCTCGAGGATATCGAGGAGGTGGTCGTGAACCGCGAGGTGGCCGAAGGCCGTGCCAGCCCGCTGTTCATCTATGGTGAACGCCCCGCGGAGCAATCTGCGGGCTGAACGATGGGTCGGGCCGATGGGCCCGGCCTTGGATGGCCCCCCTGGCATGAGGACCCCGCATGGGGCTCGCCTTGTGATGGTGGGGTAGGGGGGCCATCTGTTTGACAATCCCGTGGCGCCGGGAACCGTGCCGATAACCAGGACCCCAGGGGGGATCATCCTGGGGGCGGTTTCCGCGCCGATCGTCCAAAGTGAGGTCCGATATGGCGGCCAATCCCACTGAACCCGTCCGCGGCGAGCTGCTTCCCGTCCTGCCGCTGCGCGACATCGTCGTCTTCCCCCACATGATCGTGCCGCTCTTCGTCGGGCGCGAGAAATCCGTTCGCGCGCTGGAAGCGGTGATGCGCGACGACAAGCAGATCCTGCTGGTCGCGCAGAAGAACGCCGCGCAGGACGATCCCGGGGCGGAGGACCTGTACCAGGTCGGCACCGTCTCCACGGTGCTGCAGCTGCTCAAGCTGCCGGACGGCACCGTGAAGGTGCTGGTCGAGGGCGGCCGCCGCGCGAAGATCGACGCCTATAAGGGCACCGAACCCTATTTCGAAGCCTTCGCCGCAACGGCGGAGGAGCCGAAGCCCGAGGGGCGGGAGCTGGAGGCGCTGGCCCGCACCGTGGTCGCGCAGTTCGAGCAGTACATCAAGCTCAACAAGAAGATCGCGCCGGAGGTGCTGGTCTCGATCAACCAGATCGAGGAGCCGGCCAAGCTGGCCGATACGGTGGCGAGCCACCTGAACCTGAAGATCTCCGAGAAGCAGGAACTGCTGGAGATCGTCGGCGTCGGCCCGCGCCTGGAACGCGTCTTCGCGCATATGGAATCGGAGATCGGCGTCCTCCAGGTGGAGAAGCGCATCCGGAGCCGCGTCAAGCGGCAGATGGAGAAGACGCAGCGCGAATACTACCTGAACGAGCAGCTCAAGGCGATCCAGAAGGAACTGGGCGAGGGCGAGGAAGGCAAGGACGAGGCCGCCGAGCTGGAGGCCAAGATCAAGGCCACCAAGCTGTCGAAGGAGGCCCGCGACAAGGCGATGGCGGAGCTGAAGAAGCTCAAGACCATGTCGCCGATGTCGGCCGAGGCCACCGTCGTGCGCAACTACCTCGACTGGATGCTGTCGATCCCGTGGAAGAAGAAGTCGCGCATCCGCAATGACGTGGTCGCGGCTGAAGCGGTGCTGGATGCCGACCACTACGGGCTCGACAAGATCAAGGAACGGATCATCGAGTATCTGGCGGTGCAGTCTCGCAGCTCGAAGATCCGCGGGCCGATCCTGTGCCTCGTCGGCCCCCCCGGCGTGGGCAAGACCTCGCTCGGCAAGTCCATTGCCAAGGCGACCGGCCGCAATTTCGTGCGCATGTCGCTCGGCGGCGTGCGGGACGAGGCGGAGGTGCGTGGGCACCGGCGGACCTATATCGGCTCCATGCCCGGCAAGGTTCTGCAGGGGATGAAGAAGGCGAAGTCGTCCAACCCGCTGTTCCTGCTGGATGAGATCGACAAGCTGGGCGCCGACTGGCGCGGCGACCCGTCCTCCGCGCTGCTGGAGGTGCTGGACCCCGAGCAGAACGGCACCTTCAACGACCATTACCTGGAGGTCGACTACGACCTGTCCGACGTGATGTTCGTCACCACGGCCAACAGCCTGCGCATGCCGCAGCCGCTGCTGGACCGCATGGAGATCATCCGCATCCCCGGCTACACCGAGGATGAGAAGGTCGAGATCGCCAAGCGCCACCTGCTGCCGAAGGTGAGCGAGGCCAATGGCCTGAAGAAGGGCGAGTGGAGCATCTCGGACGAGGCGCTGCACGACATGGTCCGCTACCACACCCGCGAAGCGGGGGTGCGCAATCTGGAGCGCGAGCTGGCCGGCATCGCCCGCAAGGCGGTGAAGGAGATCGTCTCCAAGAAGGCGAAGAAGGTCGCCGTTACCGTCAAGAACCTCGAGAAGTTCGCCGGCGTCCGCAAGTTCCGCTACGGCGAGGCCGAGGCGGAGGACATGGTGGGCGTGGTCACGGGTCTCGCCTGGACCGAGGTGGGCGGCGAGATCCTGACCATCGAATCGGTGGTGCTGCCGGGCAAGGGCGCGGTGAAGACGACCGGCAAGCTCGGCGACGTCATGCAGGAAAGCGTCTCCGCGGCGCTGTCCTATGTGCGCAGCCGCTCGATCAACTTCGGCATCAAGCCGACGGTGTTCGAGAAGCGGGACATCCACGTGCACGTGCCGGAAGGCGCGACGCCGAAGGATGGGCCTTCCGCCGGCGTGGCGATGGCGACCTCCATCGTCTCCGTGCTCACCGGCATTCCGGTGCGCAAGGACATCGCCATGACCGGCGAGATCACGCTGCGCGGCCGGGTGCTGCCGATCGGCGGGTTGAAGGAGAAGCTGCTGGCGGCGCTGCGCGCGGGCGTCACCACGGTGTTCATCCCGAAGGAGAATGAAAAAGACCTGGCCGAGATCCCCGACAATGTGAAGAAGGGGCTCGCCATCATCGCCGTCAGCCATGCGGATGAGGTCATCTCCCAGGCGCTGGTGCGCAAGCCGGAAGCAATCACCTGGGAAGAGCCGGCCGAGCCGGCGCCTGCCGCGGGCGGTGCGCCGGGCGACGGGGCGGCTGTGCGACCGCACTGAACCGGCTGGATCATGTTGAGGGCAGGGCGCGTACCGAAAGGTGCGCGCCTTTCCCTTTTTTGGGCTGAAAATTCTAACCGCGGCGCAATCTTCCAGCGCTGCGCGCGATGCCATGCATTCCCGGCGTGGCTCTGTCGAAGAATTGGCGGATATCCGCCGAAAATCGGGCGCCCCGGCGTTGACTGCCCCGAAACGCCGCTCCTAGTGTGCCGCCATGGCGGGGCGTGATTCGGGCCCGTTCGACGATGCGAAATGAACAGGAACCTGAAAGGGAGCCCACATGAACAAGCAGGATCTGGTCGCCGTGGTTGCGGAGGCTGCTGACATTCCGAAGGCCAAGGCGAGCGACGTGCTCGACGCGGTGTTCGATGCGATCGAGAAGGCGCTGAAGACCAGCACCGAAGTGCGGCTGGTGGGCTTCGGCACCTTCAGCACCTCCAAGCGCAAGGCCGGCAAGGGCCGCAACCCGCGGACCGGCGAGGAGATCGAGATTCCGGCGACCAACACGGTGCGCTTCAAGGCTGGCAAGAGCCTGAAGGACGCGGTGAACTGAGACCTTCCGCCAGGATTGCGTGAGGGAAGGGCTGGCCCGCAGGGGCTGGCCCTTTTCCGTTTCAGGGCCTCTTGGCGCCGCGGCGCCGGGCGGCTAGGCCATTCTCCACGCCTGGGGCGCTTAGCTCAGCGGTAGAGCGCCTGTCTTACACACAGGTGGTCGGCGGTTCGATCCCGTCAGCGCCCAGGCCTCCTTTCATGACCGTCCACGCGGGCGGGAAAATGATGCCCTTGCGCATCAAGCGCCTATCATCACGGATTTCTCCTCTGTTAGAATCGCCGCGGCGCAGCGGCTGTCGCCGGCTGGGCATCTGAACAGGAATCGGAGTTCTCCAGTGACGGCACTTCTTCCCCGTTTGAATGTGGCTTTTGCCGTGATGTCCGCATTGGCTCTTGGCGGATGTGTGCAGGGCGTCACTCAAGGCACCGCGTCTGGCCCGGTGACGGGCGCCGCGGGCGGGTCGACCAGTGTGGGCGCCAGCGGGTTGGAACGCTGCCCGGAGACGATGGGCACGCTCGCCGTGGATGATGGGCGCCAGCAGGCCTGGTGGGGCCCCTTCACCCAGGCCACCCAGATCACCACGATCGAGCCGATGGTCCGGCTGGTCATCCAGCAATCCAACTGCTTCATGATCACCTCGATGGGGAATGACCGCCTCGAATCCCGGATGACCGGGATCACGGCGCGCCAGCGCTCCGGCGAGTTCCGCGCGGGGTCCAACCAGCAGCGTGGCCAGCGCGTGGCGGCCGACTACTTCCTGGAGCCCGCCATTCTCTTCGCCGGATCCAACACCGGTGGGATCGCGGGCAGCCTGGGCGGCTTCGGTGGCAGTTGGGGTGGCCTGGCGGCCGGCATCGCCGGGGCGGCGATGCGCACCAGCTCCACCAGCGTGACCATGTCCCTGTTCGATATTCGCAGTGGCGTGCAGGTCGCGGCCTCCGAGGGCAGTTCCACCACCAATGACCTGGCCGGTGGCCTTGCCGGGCTCGGGCTTGGTACGGGTGGCGGCGCGGGTGGCGCGCTGAGCGCCTATCAACGGACGCCGCAGGGGCAGGCCACCGTCGCCGCCTTCGTCGATTCCTACAACAAGCTGGTTGTCGCGGTGCGCAACTACCGGGCGCAGGAAATCCGCGGCGGTTCCGGCACGGGTGGCAGGCTGCGGGTTCGATGATCGCGGGGCGTTGGGTCCCGGCGTCGCTGGCGCTGGTGCTGACGGCCTGCATGCAGCAGACCCCGCCGCGGACCGGCGGGGGCTTCGGCCAGACGGTACAGATCTGCCGCGCCGGAGAGGATTGCCGCGTGGTCCCGACGGAGCAGCTGCGCAACACCACACTGCCGGTGGATGGGCGCGGCGAGCGTCAGGCTGATCCCGACCTGTATCGCGGCGAAAATCCGGCCGAGTTGCAGCAGGCGGCGCGGGAGGGGGATGCCCGCGCCGCCTATCGCATGGGGCAGGTTCTGGAATTCGGGCTCGGGGGGCGGGGTCGGAATCCGGCGGAGGCGATGCGCTGGTATGAGCAGGCGGCGGAGGCCAACCATCATTGGGCGCAGTTCCGCCTGGCGCAGATGCTGGAAAGCGGCCGGCGCGACCGTGGGCGGGCGGTGCGGCTGACCGTGGCGGCGGCCGAGGGCGGGGTGGCACAGGCGGCCTACAATCTCGGCATGATGCATCGCTCCGGCCAGGGCGTGGCGCGCGATGCCGGGGAGGCGGCGCGTTGGCTGACGGTCGCCGCCGAGAACGGCGTGCCGGAGGCGCAGTACAATCTGGGCCTGATGTATTTCCGGGGCGATGGCGTGCCGCGCCAGCTCTACGACGCGCTCAGCTGGATGCGTCAGGCCGCGCAAGGTGGCTATCTCCCGGCGCAGAAGGCGGTCGGGCGGCTCTACATGACCGGTCTCGACACCATGGGCCAGGATCTGACGGAAGCGCGCAGCTGGCTGAGCCTCGCCGCCTCCCGGGGGGATCGGGAGGCGCAGGGCTGGCTGCGGCAACTCGACCGGGAAGTGCGGGAGGAACGGGCCTTCCAGCGGGAGTTGCAGCTGCAGGCGGCGGAGACCCAGGCGCTCTGGGCCTCGATCGCCCTGGCGGCGTTCCTGGCCCCGCCGCCCGTGATTGTCTATTCGCGGCGTTGGTGACAGCGGGTTGACAGGGTGCCTCGGCCCCCGTATTTCCCGCCACACAAGTTCGCGGGCGGGTGTAGCTCAGTTGGTTAGAGCGCCGGCCTGTCACGCCGGAGGTCGCGGGTTCGAGCCCCGTCACTCGCGCCACGCGGACTTGGTACTTTCCCTGGAAAGTTAAGAAATGGGTGTTCACCTTTGGTGAGCGCCCTTTTTCTTTTTCGGGCCGTTGCACGATCTTGCGGATGTCAACACTTTCATCATGCATCGGCCCTATGGCGAAGTGTGGCGAGGGCGCGTATTCTCCGCTGCGCTGCAATGCGATGAGACGGGGCCTGCGGATTGGCGCAGTTGGCCCTGCCTTGGCGTGCAAGTGGAACAGCTCGGGTGCCCTGGCGGCCTCGGGCCAGGCAAGGATGGCCGAAGCACCATGACCCAGCCGCTGCTGGCAGAATACTTCCCGATCCTGGTGTTCCTGGGCATCGCAGCGGGCATCGCCTGCGCGATGGTGGGCGGCGCGCTTCTGGCCGCGAAGCAGAAGCCCTATGCCGAGAAGCTCTCGGCCTATGAATGTGGCTTCGAGCCTTTCGACGACACGCGCCGGAAGTTCGATGTGCGATTCTACCTGGTCGCCATCCTGTTCATCATCTTCGACCTGGAAGTGGCCTTCCTGTTTCCCTGGGCGATCACGCTCGGCGAGATCGGCTGGTTCGGCTTCCTGTCCATGATGGGCTTCCTGGGCGTGCTGACGGTGGGCTTCATCTATGAGTGGCGCAAAGGCGCGCTGGACTGGGAATGAAGCCTTTTAGGGGAGGCCGGCGGGGCGCCCGGAGAATGGCATGAGCGGTTCGAATGCAGACCAGATCGCCTGGAACAGGGAGGCTCTGCCCCCCGGCCCGGCGCAGGATTCCGTGGTGCGTGGCATCACCGGCGAGATCGAGGAAAAAGGCTTCGTCATCGCCAACCTCGACAAGGTGGTGAACTGGGCCCGCACCGGCAGCCTCTGGCCGATGACCTTCGGCCTGGCCTGCTGCGCGGTGCCGATGATCCACGCCTATATGGCGCGCTACGACCTCGATCGCTTCGGCATCATCCCGCGCGGATCGCCGCGGCAGTCGGATGTGATGATCGTCGCCGGCACGCTGACCAACAAGATGGCCCCCGCCTTGCGCAAGGTCTACGACCAGATGTCGGAGCCGCGCTGGGTGATCTCCATGGGCTCCTGCGCCAATGGCGGCGGCTATTACCACTACAGCTACTCCGTGGTGCGCGGCTGCGACCGTGTGGTGCCGGTGGATGTCTATGTCCCCGGCTGCCCGCCGACAGCCGAGGCGCTGGTTTATGGAATCCTGCAATTGCAGAAGAAGATCCGCCGCACGGGGACGATCCTCCGTGGCTGACGCCAGCACCCTCCAGGCGCTGGGCGCCACCATCGCCGAAGCCGCGGGTGCCGTGGTGGAGGAGGTGTTCGTGGAACGCGGGGCGGAGCTGGTGCTGCGCGCGCGGCGCGAGCAGCTGGTCCCGCTGATGCTGATGCTGCGCGACGATCCGCGCTTCGCCTTCGAACAGGTGATGGATATCTGCGGCATGGACTGGCCGGAGCGCGCCGAGCGTTTCGAGGTGGTCTACAACCTGCTCAGCCTGGCTCTGAACCAGCGCGTCCGCGTGCTGGTCTCGACCGATGAGGCGACGCCGGTGCCGAGCCTGATCGCCGTCTGGCCCGCCGCGACCTGGTATGAGCGCGAGGCCTGGGACATGTACGGCATCGTCTTCGAGGGTCAGACCGACCTGCGCCGCCTGCTGACCGATTACGGCTTCGAGGGCCATCCGCTGCGCAAGGATTTTCCCCTCACCGGCCATGTCGAGGTTCGCTACGACGAAAGCCGCAAGCAGGTGGTCTATGAGCCTGTGGCGCTGACCCAGGATTTCCGGTCGTTTGACTTCCTGAGTCCCTGGGAGGGCATGACCACCCTGCCGGGCGACGAGAAGGTCCATCAGATTCGGACGGAGCGCGGGCAGATCGAGGGGCCGAAGTCATGACAACGGAACTCGTCAGCGGCCTGCCGCAGATGGATGGGCCGAACGCGTCCCAGAAGCTGTTCGACGCCGAGACGCACACCATCAATTTCGGCCCGCAGCACCCGGCCGCGCATGGCGTGCTGCGTCTCATCCTGGAGATGAAGGGCGAGGTGGTGGAGCGTGCCGATCCGCATATCGGGTTGTTGCATCGCGGCACCGAGAAGCTGATCGAATACAAGACGTATCTCCAGGCCATGCCGTACATGGACCGGCTGGATTACGTTTCCCCGATGTGCATGGAGCACAGCTTCGTCCTGGCGACGGAGCGTCTGCTCGGCATCGAGAACGACGTGCCGCTGCGCGCCAAGTGGATACGCACGATGTTCGCGGAACTCACGCGCATCCTGAACCACCTGCTGAACGTCACCACCTATGCGCTCGACGTCGGCGCCATCACGCCGTCGCTCTGGGGCTTCGAGCAGCGCGAGCATCTGCTGGAATTCTACGAGGCGGTCGGCGGTTCGCATTACCATGTGAACTACTTCCGGGCCGGTGGCGTGGCGAAGGACCTGCCGGCAGGTCTGGAAGACAAGATCGGCGCCTGGTGCCAGCGCTTCCCGAAATTCCTCGATGAGCTTGAGGGGCTGCTGACGCAGAACCGCATCTTCAAGCAGCGCACCGTCGATATCGGCGTGATGACGGCGGAGCAGGCGATGTCCTGGGGTTTTTCGGGCCCCTGCCTGCGCGCCTCCGGCTGCGCCTGGGACCTGCGCAAGTCGCAGCCCTATGAGATGTACGACCAGCTCGACTTCGAAATCCCGGTCGGCGTGCAGGGCGATTGCTACGATCGCTACCTGGTGCGGATGCAGGAGATGCGGCAGTCGCTGCGCATGGTCGAACAATGCCTGGGCCATATCCGCCCCGGCCCGGTGAAGATCGCCGACCACAAGATCTCCCCGCCGTCGCGCGGTGAGATGAAGCGGTCGATGGAAAGCCTGATCCATCACTTCAAGCTCTACACCGAGGGCTACCATGTGCCGGAAGGCGCGACCTATACGGTGACCGAGGCGCCGAAGGGCGAGTTCGGCGTCTATATGGTGGCCGACGGCACCAACCGCCCCTATCGCTGCAAGATACGCGCGCCCGGCTTCGCGCATCTGCAGGCGATGGAGGCCCTGTCCAAGGGGCATATGCTGGCCGATGCGGTGAGCATCATTGGCAGCCTGGACATCGTGTTCGGGGAGATCGACCGGTGAGTTTTGCGCAGCCCACGCATTTCGCCTTCGATGAATCCAGCGAAGCCGAAATCGCGAAGATTCTCGCCAAATATCCGGAGGCGAAGAAGGCTTCCGGCGTGATTCCGCTGCTCTATGTCGTGCAGCGCCAGATGGGCCGCGGCACGGGCAGCGCCTGGGTGCCGAAGGTGGCGATGGACGTGATCGCGGAGCGCCTCGGCATGGCGCCGATCCGGGTCTATGAGGTCGCGACCTTCTACTTCATGTTCAACATGAAGCCGATCGGCCGCCACCACCTGCAGCTCTGCGGCACCACGCCCTGCATGCTGCGCGGCTCGGACGATGTGATGCGCGCCTGCCATGACGCGGCGCATGTGCATGTCGGCCAGACCTCCGAGGACGGGTTGTTCACGCTGACCGAGGTGGAATGCCTCGGCGCCTGCGTGAATGCGCCGGTGCTTCAGGTGGATGACGACTACTTCGAAGATCTCGACTACGACCGCACCGTGGCGCTGATCGAGGCGCTGAAGCGTGGCGAGAAGCCGACACCCGGCAGCAGCATCGGTCGTCAGACCAGCGCGCCGGAAGGCGGGCCGCTGACGCTGATCGATGTGGGGGGAGAATAGGCCATGGCACTCTCCGACAAGGACCGCATCTTCACCAACCTCTACGGGTTGCAGGACTGGCGGCTGCCGGCGGCGCAGAAGCGCGGCAACTGGGACGGCACGGGCGGCATCCTCGCCAAGGGCCGTGACTGGATCATCGAGGAGATGAAATCCTCCGGCCTGCGCGGCCGCGGCGGCGCCGGCTTCCCGACCGGCATGAAGTGGTCCTTCATGCCGAAGCAGGCGAGCGAGCGGCCGCACTACCTCGTCGTCAATGCCGACGAATCCGAGCCCGGCACCTGCAAGGATCGCGACATCATCCGCCACGATCCGCATACGCTGATCGAGGGCTGCCTGATCGCCGGCTTCGCCATGGGCGCGCATGCCGGCTA
The DNA here is from genome assembly GCF_019029495.1 of Falsiroseomonas oleicola. Taxonomy (GTDB): domain Bacteria; phylum Pseudomonadota; class Alphaproteobacteria; order Acetobacterales; family Acetobacteraceae; genus Falsiroseomonas; species Falsiroseomonas oleicola. The sequence continues at coordinate 118,236 of NZ_JAERQM010000011.1, read as the reverse complement.
CATCTATGTGCGTGGCGAATACTACAATGAGAGCCGTGTGCTGGATGCGGCGATCGACGAGGCATATGCGGCCGGGCTGCTCGGCAAGAACGCTGCAGGCTCGGGCTGGGATTTCGACCTGTATGTGCATCGTGGCGCCGGCGCCTATATCTGCGGCGAAGAGACGGCGCTGATCGAGAGCCTCGAAGGCAAGAAGGGCATGCCGCGGCTGAAGCCGCCATTCCCGGCGGCCGTCGGCCTCTATGGCTGCCCGACCACGGTGAACAATGTGGAGACGATTGCGGTCGTTCCCACCATTCTGCGCCGCGGTGCCGCCTGGTTCGCCGGCTTTGGTCGCCCGAAGAACTCGGGGACAAAGATCTTTTGCATCCAGGGCCATGTGAACAAGCCCTGCAACGTCGAGGAGGAGATGAGCATCCCGATGCGGGAGCTCATCGAGCGTCATGCCGGCGGCGTGCGCGGCGGCTGGGACAATCTGATGTGTGTCATCCCAGGCGGGTCATCGACGCCGCTGCTGCCGAAGCACATTTGCGACGATGTGCTGATGGATTTCGATGCGCTGCGCGAGCACAAGTCGGGCCTCGGCACCGCCGGCGTGATCGTCATGGACAAGTCCACCGACATCGTCCGCGCCATCGCCCGCCTGTCGCGCTTCTACAAGCATGAGAGCTGCGGCCAGTGCACGCCGTGCCGCGAGGGCATGGGCTGGGTCAGCCGCATGATGGACCGGATGGTGCAGGGTCGCGCCGAGGTCGAGGAGATCGACGTGCTGGAGGATGTGACCCGTCGCATCGAGGGCCACACGATCTGCGCGCTCGCGGATGGTGGCGTCTGGCCGGTGCAGGGGCTGATCCGGCACTACCGTCCCGTGATGGAAGAACGCATCGCAGCCTACAAGGCCGCGCATGCCGCGCCAGTCTTGCCCATGGCGGCGGAGTAACGACAATGGCCAAGGTCACGGTTGACGGGATCGAAGTCGAAGTCCCGAACGGCGCCACGGTGCTTCAGGCCTGCGAGGCCGCGGGCAAGGAAATCCCGCGCTTCTGCTACCATGAGCGGCTGAGCGTCGCCGGCAATTGCCGGATGTGCCTCGTCGAGGTCGAGAAGGCGCCGAAGCCCGTCGCCTCCTGCGCCTATCCGGTCGCGGATGGCATGGTGGTGAAGACGGACAGTCCGGTGGTGCGCAATGCGCGTCGCGGCGTCATGGAATTCCTGCTGATCAATCACCCGCTGGATTGCCCGATCTGCGACCAGGGCGGCGAGTGCGACCTGCAGGACCAGGCCATGGGCTATGGCATGGACCACAGCCGTTACCGCGAGGCGAAGCGGTCGGTGAAGGACAAGAACATCGGGCCGCTGATCAAGACGATCATGACCCGTTGCATCCAGTGCACGCGCTGCGTCCGCTTCTCGGCGGAAGTGGCCGGCACCTCCGAACTCGGCGGCACCAACCGCGGCGAGAACCTGGAGATCGGCACCTATGTCGAGCAGGCGCTGACCAGCGAGCTCTCCGGCAACCTGATCGACATCTGCCCGGTCGGCGCCCTGACCTCGCGCCCCTATGCCTTCGTCGCGCGGCCCTGGGAGCTGCGCAAGACCGAGGGTATCGACGTGCTGGACGCGACCGGCACGAATATCCGCATCGACACGCGCGGCCCGGAAGTGCTTCGCATCCTGCCGCGCATCAATGAGGATGTGAACGAGGAATGGATGGCCGATCGCGGCCGTTTCTCCTTCGACGGCCTCAAACGCAAGCGGCTGGACCGGCCCTGGCTCCGTGTGGACGGCAAGCTGCGGCCGGCGAGCTGGGGGGAGGCATTTGCCGCCATCGCGGCGAAGCTGAAGGGCCTGCCCGGGTCGCGCATCGGCGCCATTGCCGGCGACCTCGTGGAAGCCGAGAGCCTCTTCGCGCTGAAGACGCTGATGGCCAAGCTGGGCTCGGCCAATCTCGACTGCCGGGTGGATGGCGCGGCCATCGACGTGTCGCGGCCGGATTTCTACCGCTTCAACACGACCATCGCCGGGATCGAGGAGGCGGATGCGCTGCTGATCGTCGGCAGCAATCCGCGCCATGAATCGCCGGTCATCAATGCCCGCATCCGCAAGCGCTGGGCGCAGGGGCGCTTCCCGGTCGGGTTGATCGGCCCCGTCGGCCTCGACCTGACCTATGGCCATCAGCATCTGGGCGACGGCCCGGCGGCGCTGGGCACCCTCATCGAGGGCACCCACTGGTTCAGCCAGACCTTCCGCGCGGCGAAGAAGCCGATGGTGCTGCTGGGGCGCGGCGCGCTTGCGCGGCCGGATGGCGCGGCGGTGCTGGCGGCGGCCTGGCAGGTGGCGGCCAGCGCCGATGCGCTGCGGCCGGACTGGCACGGCTTCAACCTGCTGCATCTGTTCGGTGGCCAGGTGGGCGCGTTGGCGCTCGGCTTCCTGCCGGGCGAGGGCGGCCAGGACATCGGCGGCATGCTGGGCGGCGGCGTGGATGCGCTGTGGCTGCTGGGCGCCGATGGCGTCGATCCGGCAATGATCCAGCCGGGCACCTTCGTCATCTACCAGGGCCATCACGGCGACCGGGCCGCGTCCCGCGCCGATGTCATCCTGCCGGGTGCGGCCTACACGGAAAAGGACGGCACCTGGGTGAATACCGAGGGCCGCGTGCAGCGTGGCCATCTGGCGATCCATCCGCCCGGCGAGGCACGGGAGGATTGGCGCATCATCCGCGCGGCGAGCGAGGCGCTCGGCGCCACGCTGCCCTTCGACACGCTGGCGCAGTTGCGGGATGCCATGCCGCTGGCCGAGGGTTTCGAACGCGGCTTCTGCACCGATGCGACCGGGCCTTCCGGCGATGTCGGCGGGTTGTCGTCCACGGCCTTCAGCCTGCCGCTGGCGAATTACCACCAGGCCGATGTCATCAGCCGCGCCTCCGAGGTGATGGCGCAATGCGCGGCGACCTATGCCGCGCCGCTGGCCGTAGCGGCGGAGTAGGACGATGGACGCTTTCCTCGCCACCCCCCTGGGCGTGCTCGCACTGACCGTGGCCCAGGCCATGGCGCTGCTGGTGCCGCTGCTGATCGGCGTCGCGTATCTCACCTGGGCCGAGCGCAAGGTGCTGGCCGCGATGCAGATGCGGAAGGGGCCCAATATCGTCGGGCCCTTCGGCATGCTTCAGCCCTTCGCCGATGCGCTGAAGATGCTGATGAAGGAAACCATCATTCCTTCCGGCGCCGCGCGGACGCTGTTCATCATGGCGCCGATGATCACCTTCATGCTGGCGATGCTGGCCTGGGCGGTGATCCCGGTGAATGAGGGCTGGGCCATCGCCGATATCAATGTCGGCATCCTGTACCTCTTCGCGATCAGCTCGCTTGGCGTCTACGGCGTCATCATCGCCGGCTGGGCCTCCAATTCGAAATACGCCTTCCTCGGCGCGCTGCGCTCCGCCGCGCAGATGGTCAGCTACGAAGTCTCGATGGGCTTCGTCATCGTCACCGTGCTGCTCTGCGTCGGTTCGCTGAACCTGAGCGACATCGTCCGGGCGCAGGAGGGGATGTGGTTCATCATCCCGCTCTTCCCGATGTTCATCATCATGTTCATCAGCGCCCTCGCCGAAACCAACCGTGCGCCCTTCGACCTGCCGGAAGGCGAGAGCGAGCTGGTGGCCGGCTTCTTCGTCGAATACAGCAGCATGTCCTTCGCGCTGTTCTTCCTCGGCGAATACGCGAACATGATCCTGATGAGCGCGCTCATAACCATCCTGTTCCTGGGTGGCTGGTACGCGCCCTTCGATATCGCGCCCTTCACCTGGGTGCCCGGGCCGCTGTGGTTCATCTTCAAGATCTGCTTCTGCCTGTTCGTCTTCGTCTGGGTGCGCGCGACCTTTCCCCGCTACCGCTACGACCAGCTGATGCGCCTGGGCTGGAAGGTGTTCCTGCCGCTCAGCCTGCTCTGGCTGGTGCTGACCGCCTTCGTGCTGAAGATCTTCGGCTGGCTGCCGGGAGGAGTTTGATCCATGGCAACCCTCGATCGCGTCGCCCGCAGCCTGTTGCTGACCGAACTGGTCGGCGGCATGGCGCTGACGCTGAAGCAGTTCTTCAGCCGCAAGGCGACCATCAACTATCCCTATGAGAAGACGCCGGTCTCCCCGCGCTTCAAGGGGGAGCACGCGCTGCGCCGCTACCCGAATGGCGAGGAGCGCTGCATCGCCTGCAAGCTGTGCGAGGCGATCTGCCCGGCCCAGGCCATCACGATCGAGGCCGAACCGCGCGAGGATGGCAGCCGTCGCACCACGCGCTACGACATCGACATGACCAAGTGCATCTATTGCGGCATGTGCGAGGAAGCCTGCCCGGTGGATGCCATCGTCGAGGGGCCGAACCTGGAATTCGCCACGGAAACGCGGTCGGAGCTGATCTACGACAAGGGCCGGCTGCTGGATAATGGTGACCGCTGGGAAGCGGCACTGGCCCAGCGGCTGACCCTCGACGCGCCGTATCGCTGAGGGGCAGGGGAATGATTGCCGCCATCGCCTTCTACCTGTTCGCCGCCATATTGATCGCCAGCGCGGTCATGGTGGTGACCAGCCGCAATCCCGTGCACTCCGTGCTTTTCCTGATCCTGGCCTTCTTCAACGCCGCGGCGCTGTTCCTGATCGCGGGGGCGGAGTTCCTGGCGATGATCCTGGTCATCGTCTATGTCGGCGCCGTCGCGGTGCTGTTCCTGTTCGTCGTGATGATGCTGGATGTGGACTTCTCCGCGATCCGGGAAGGCTTCCAGCGCTACGCGCCCATTGGCGGCGTCATCGGCCTGGTGCTCTTCGCCGAGCTGATCTTCGTCTTCGGAAGCTGGAGCTTCGCCGACAACGCGGCCGTGCTGCGGCTGAACCCGATGGAGCCGGGGGTGGAGAACACCCGGGCGATCGGGCGCATCCTCTATACGGACTATGTCTGGCTGTTCCAGCTTTCCGGCCTGATCCTGCTGGTCGCGATGATCGGCGCCATCGTGCTGACGCTGCGCAACAAGCCCCAGGCCAAGCGCCAGGATATCGGCAAGCAGGTCTCCCGCATGGGCAGCGTCAACCTGCGCCAGGTGCGCAGCGGCGCCGGCCTCGCGGAACTCGGCATCGAGCGTCCGCCGGTGGATGCGCCGGCCGAGAAGCCGAAGCCCATCGCACATGACCACGCCCATGGGGGGCACCACTGATGCTGGCCATCGGCCTTGCGCACTACCTGACGGTGGGCGCCATCCTGTTCGTGCTGGGGGTGCTCGGCATCTTCCTGAACCGGAAGAACATCATCGTCATCCTGATGTCGGTGGAGCTGATCCTGCTGGCGGTGAACCTGAACCTGGTCGCCTTCTCGGCCCAGCTCGGCGATCTCACCGGGCAGATCTTCGCCATGCTGATCCTGACGGTCGCCGCCGCCGAGGCGGCCATCGGCCTCGCCATCGTCGTCATCCACTTCCGCAACCGCGGCACGATCGAGGTGGACGACGTGTCCACCCTGAAGGGCTGAGCCCATGTATGTCGGCGCCATTTTCTTCCCGCTGCTCGGGGCCTGCATCGCGGGCTTCCTGGGCCGCTGGATCGGCGACAAGCCGGCCCAATGGGCCACCGTGTTCTTCATGGCGCTCGCGGCCGTCTGCGGCTCCGCGGCCTTCATCGATGTGGCGCTGGGCAGCGCGCCCGGCGTCGTGCCGCTGTTCACCTTCATCGATGTCGGTGGCTTCGAGGTGTCCTGGGCGCTGCGCTACGACACGCTGAGCGTGGTGATGGTGGCCATGGTCACCTTCATCTCGACGCTGATCCACCTGTATTCCGTGGGCTACATGTCGCATGACGCGACCATCCCGCGCTTCTTCGCCTATCTCTCGCTGTTCACCTTCATGATGCTCATGCTGGTGACGGCCGATAACCTCGTGCAGCTGTTCTTCGGCTGGGAAGGCGTCGGCCTCGCGAGCTATCTTCTGATTGGCTACTGGTATGAGAAGGAAAGTGCCAACCGCGCGGCGATGAAGGCCTTCATCGTCAACCGCGTCGGCGACGTGTTCTTCATGCTCGGCCTGGCGCTGACCTTCTGGACCTTCCAGTCCGTCGAGTTCGAGACGATCTTTGCAGGCATCGAGGCGGCGCAGGGGCAGACCTTCCTCGGCCTGCCGGCCTTTGAAGTGATCGGCGTGCTGCTGTTCCTCGGCGCCTGCGGCAAGTCGGCGCAGATCGGCCTGCACACCTGGCTGCCGGATGCGATGGAGGGGCCGACGCCGGTTTCCGCGCTGATCCATGCGGCGACCATGGTGACGGCCGGCGTCTTCCTGATGGTGCGCATGTCGCCGGTGCTGGAATATGCGCCGACCACGCTGACGGTCATCACCATCGTGGGCGCCACCACGGCGATCTTCGCGGCTACCATCGGCTGCGTGCAGAACGACATCAAGCGCATCATCGCCTATTCGACCTGCTCGCAGCTCGGCTACATGTTCTTCGCGGTCGGCGTCGGCGCCTATCAGGCGGCGATGTTCCATCTGTTCACCCACGCCTTCTTCAAGGCGCTGCTGTTCCTCGGCGCGGGTAGCGTGATCCACGCCATGTCGGATGAGCAGGACATTCGCCGCATGGGCGGCATCTGGAAGAAGATCCCACTGACCTATGTGATGATGTGGGTCGGGTCGCTGGCGCTGGCAGGCGTGCCGTACTTCGCCGGCTACTACTCGAAGGACATGGTGCTGGAGGTGGCCTATGCCGCGCATAGCGGGGCCGGGATGTACGCCTTCGCCATGGGCCTGCTGGCCGCCTTCCTGACCGCCTTCTATTCCTGGCGGCTCATCATCCTGACCTTCCATGGCGCGCCGCGGGCGGACCACCACACCATGGAACACGTGCATGAAAGCCCCTGGACCATGATGGTACCTCTGCTGGCGCTGTCGGCCGGTGCGGTGATGACGGGCTACTACTTCTACGACATGTTCGTCGGCCATCATCAGACCTACTTCTGGAACGGCGCGATCTTCACCTCCGCTACCAACCAGGTGCTGGAACATGCGCATCATGTGCCGTCCTGGGTGCCGCTGGCGCCGACCGTGGTCGGTCTGTCCGGCATCGCCCTGGCCTATGTGATGTACATGTTCGCGCCGAAGCTGCCGGCGATGCTGGCGAATGCGCTGCCGGGCGTGCACCGCTTCCTGCTCAACAAGTGGTATTTCGACGAGCTGTATGACGCGATCTTCGTCCGCCCGGCGATGCACCTCGCCCGGGTGTTCTGGAAGACCGGCGACACCCGCATCATCGACGGCATGCCGAATGGCGCGGCGTCCCTGGCTGTCGGGGTCGCGGGCGGTGCGGTGCGGCTGCAATCCGGCCGGGTCGCCAGCTACGCCTTCACCATGATCATCGGGCTTGTCCTGTTCGTGAGCCTCATCCTGGTCGGAATGCCCCGATGAACACCGCCGGTTTCCCCTTGCTGAGCCTCGTCACCTTCCTGCCGCTGGCCGGCGCCCTCATCATCATGATGGTGCGGGGCGAGGAAGCGGTGGTCGCCCGCAATGCCCGCTGGACCGCGCTCTGGGCCAGCCTCATCACCCTGGCGCTGTCGCTGCTGCTCTGGACCGGCTTCGACCAGTCCACGGCGGAGTTCCAGTTCGTCGAGCAGGTGGACTGGCTGCCGGAATATGGTGTCGGCTACCACATGGGTGTCGACGGCATCTCGGTGCTGTTCATCCTGCTGTCGACCCTCCTGACGCCGCTCTGCATCCTGGCCTCGTGGGAGAGCGTGCAGACCCGCGTGCGCGAATACATGGTCGCCTTCCTGGTTCTGGAAGCGATGATGATCGGCATGTTCGCGGCGCTGGACTTCGTGCTGTTCTACATCTTCTTCGAAGCCGTGCTGATCCCGATGTTCCTCATCATCGGCATCTGGGGCGGGGCGCGGCGCGTCTATGCGGCGCTGAAGTTCTTCCTCTACACCCTGGCGGGCAGCCTGCTGATGCTGCTGGCGATCCTGGCGGTGTGGTACGAGGCCGGCACCACCGACATCCCGACGCTGATGGAGACGGCCTTCTCGCCGCGCATGCAGTTCTGGCTGTTCCTGGCCTTCTTCGCCTCCTTCGCCGTGAAGGTGCCGATGTGGCCGGTGCATACCTGGCTGCCGGATGCACACGTCGAAGCGCCGACCGCAGGTTCCGTCATCCTGGCGGGCGTGCTGCTGAAGATGGGCGCCTATGGCTTCCTGCGCTTCTCCCTGCCGCTGCTGCCGCAGGCCTCGGCCGACTTCGCGCCGCTGATCTTCGCGCTGAGCGTGATCGCGGTGATCTACACCTCCCTCGTCGCCTTGGCGCAGGAGGATATGAAGAAGCTGATCGCCTATTCCTCGATCGCCCATATGGGCATCGTCACGCTGGGCATCTTCACCTTCACGGCGCAGGGCCTTTCCGGCGCGCTGTTCACCATGCTGAGCCATGGCGTCGTCTCCGGCGCGCTGTTCCTCTGCGTCGGCGTGCTCTACGACCGGGTGCATTCGCGCGAGATTGCCCGATACGGTGGCGTGGCGAAGATCATGCCGGCCTATGCGCTGGTCTTCATGGTCTTCACCATGGCGAGCGTCGCGCTGCCGGGCCTTGCCGGCTTCCCGGGTGAGCTTCTGGTGATCGTCGGCGCCTTCAAGGTGAACCCCTGGGTGGCGCTGGGCGCCTGCATGGGCATGATCCTCGGTGCGGCCTATGCGCTGTACCTCTATCGCCGCGTCATCTTCGGGAAGATCGTGCGGGAGGATCTGAAAACGCTGCTGGATCTCAGCCCGCGCGAATACGCCACCTTCGCCCCGCTGATCCTGCTGACCATCTGGATGGGGGTCTATCCCTCCTCCTTCCTCAACTTCTTCGAGGCGACCGTGGCCGCGCTGGTCGCGCGCCATGAAGCCGCCCTCGGCGCCGCGCGACTGGCTGGGATGTGATGAGCCCGATGAACTGGACCCTTGCCACGCCCGAGATCGTCCTCGGCATCGCCGGCCTGCTGATCCTGGCCGCCGGCGTGATCCCGAAGAAGGAGACCTTCTTCCCCGTCTCCATGGCCGTGATCGGCGCCTTCGTGCTGACCGCGGTGCTGGTGATCGGGCAGGGGGAGGGCACGGCCTTCCTCGGCCAGTATGTCTCCGACGCCTTCAGCCGTTTTGCGAAAGTGCTGATCCTGCTGGGCGCGGCGCTGGGTGTGGTGCTGTCGCTCGACTTCAACGAGAAGGCGGGCATCGGCCGCTTCGAATATGCGGTGCTGATGCTGTTCGCGACGATGGGCATGCTGGTCATGGTCTCGGCCAATGACCTGATGTCGCTCTATATCGGGCTCGAACTGCTGTCGCTCTCGCTCTATGTCATCGCCGCTTTCGACCGCGACAATCCCCGCAGCGCCGAGGCCGGCCTGAAGTATTTCGTGCTGGGCGCGCTGGCCTCCGGCCTGCTGCTCTATGGCTCGTCGCTGGTCTACGGCTTCGCCGGCAGCACCAACTTCGACCAGTTGGCGGATGCGCTGGCGGGCGGCACGGTGGGCCTTGGCGTCGTTGTCGGGCTGGTCTTCGTCCTCGCCGGGCTGAGCTTCAAGATCTCCGCGGTGCCCTTCCATATGTGGACGCCGGACGTCTACGAAGGTGCGCCGACTCCGGTCACGGCCTTCTTCGCCACGGCGCCGAAGGTGGCGGCCATCGCGCTGCTGATGCGTGTGCTGGCCGGCCCCTTCGCCGATCTGGCGGCGCAGTGGTCGCAGGTGATCTGGGTGGCCTCGGTCGGCTCCATGCTGCTGGGCGCCTTCGCCGCCATCGGCCAGCGCAACATCAAGCGGCTGATGGCCTATTCCTCCATCGGCCATGTCGGCTACGCGCTGATGGGCCTGGCGGTCGCCAGCGATATCGGGCTGCGCGGCGTGCTGGTCTATATGGCGATCTACATGGTGACCTCCGTCGGCACCTTCGCCGTGCTGGTCGCCATGCGCCGCAAGGGCCGGGCGCTGGAACAGGTGGACGACCTGGCGGGCCTTGGCCGCACCGATCCGGCGATGGCCATGTGGATGGCGGTGTTCATGTTCTCCATGGCCGGCATCCCGCCGCTCGCCGGCTTCTTCGGCAAGCTCTACGTCTTCCTGGCGGCCGTGCAGGGCGGCTACTGGGTGCTGGCCGCGGTGGGCATCGGCACCTCCGTCGTCGCGACTTACTACTATCTGCGCATCGTCAAGGTGATGTATTTCGACGCGGGCGATGAGGCGCTGGATGCCCGCCCGGCCGGCCTGACGGTGGTGATGACGGCGACCGGCATCCTGACCGTGCTGTTCTTCCTGTTCCCGGCGCCGATCATCGCCGCCGCCCAGGTGGCGGTCGCGGCCCTGGCGGGATGACAGTATCCGTCGCGCCACCGGCCGGGTGGCGCCTGCGCGTCCATGAAAGCTTGTCCTCCACCTCCGACTTGCTGAAGCAACTGGCCGAGGCTGGGGAGCCGGAGGGGCTGGCGGTGCTGGCTCGGCGGCAGTCGGGCGGGCGCGGCCGGGATGGGCGGGTCTGGGAAAGCCCGGTGGGCAACCTCTACTTCTCCCTGCTGCTGCGGCCCGGCGGGCCGGCGCGGGATGCGGGCAAATGGGCCTTGCTGGCCGCGCTGGTGATGGCTGAAGGCGTCGCCCCCTTCACCCCAAACCCCGCCGAGCTGCGCCTCAAATGGCCGAATGACGTGTTGTTGGGGGAGGCCAAGCTGGCCGGCGTGCTGTGCGAAAGCGCGGCGACGCCGGCGGGCGAGCTGGATTGGCTCATCATGGGTATCGGCGTGAACCTGGCCGCCCCCCCCGCATTGCCGGACCGCCCCACCGCCAGCCTGGGTGCCATCCCGCCCGAACAGGTGGCAGTGAGCATGCTGTTCGCGCTGGAACGGCTGCGGGGGCTATGGCGCGTGGAGGGTTTCGATGCCGTGCGCGCCGCCTGGATGGCACGCGGCCCGGCCCTGCAGGCGCCGCTGACGCTGCGCGGCGGGCGTTCGGGCCATTATGCGGGCCTCGCCGAGGATGGCAGCCTGCTGCTGGCGACGGAGGGCCGGGTGCAGGCCGTGACCACGGGCGAAGTCGCGTATCGGGAGGCGGGCTGAAAGACATGCTGCTGGCGGTGGATGCGGGCAATACCAATGTCGTCTTCGCGGTGCATGACGGCACCGAATGGCGGGGCCGCTGGCGCATCCGCACGGATGCCGAACGCACCTCGGACGAATACGCCGTCTGGCTGCTGACCCTGCTTCAGCATTCGGGCCTCAAGCCCTCCGACATCACCCGCTGCGTCATCGGCACGGTGGTGCCGGCGGCGCTCTACAATCTGCGCCGCCTGTCCCGCGAATGGTTCGACTGCGAGCCCCTGGTGGCCCGCGCCCATCTCGACTGGGGTTTCGATATCCGCGTCGATGCGCCGCATGAGGTCGGTGCCGACCGGCTGCTGAACGCGCTGGCCGCCCACCACACCTATGGCGGGCCGCTGATCGTGATCGATTTCGGCACGGCCACCACCTTCGACGTGGTGGGCCGGGACGGCGCCTATCTCGGGGGTGTGATCGCGCCCGGCATCAACCTGTCGATCGAGGCGCTGCACCGCGCTGCCGCCCGTCTGCCGCGCATCGGCATCGGCCGTCCGCAGGCCGTGGTCGGGCGGAATACGGTGGCCGCCATGCAATCCGGCATCTATTGGGGCTATGTTGGTCTTATCGAAGGCATCGTGGCCCGCATCCGGGCGGAGCAGGAGGAGTATCCGGTCGGCGATCTGAAGGTCATCGCCACCGGGGGACTCGCCCCGCTTTTCGCCGAAGGCACGACCGTGATCGAGACGACCGACCAGGATACGACCCTGGATGGCCTGCGCCTGTTGGCGGCACGCAATCCCGCCCCCATCTTCACCCGAACCGCGCGACGCGACGACCCCTGAGCCACCCCGCCTGGCGCCCTGCATGGCGACGGGCAGCCGGCGGCAGGGTCGGGCGACGCGCCCCGAGACGACGAACGCTGTATCAAGACTGGAACAAGAAGAATGACTGGTGACCTGGCCTTCATCCCGCTCGGCGGGACGGGGGAAATCGGACTCAACTTCAACGTCTACCGCTGTGATGGCGCCCTGCTGGCGGTGGACCTCGGCCTCGGCTTCGGCGGATCGGAGCATCCGGAGGTCGAGGTGATGGTGCCCGACCCGGCCTGGCTGGCCGAGCGGCGGGACAAGCTGGTGGGGCTGGTGATCACCCATGCGCATGAGGACCATGTGGGCGCCGTCGCCCATATCTGGCCGAAGCTGCGCTGCCCGATCTATGCCAGCCCCTTCACCGCCTCCGTCCTGCGCCGCAAGCTGGGCGAGGCGGGGCTGGGTCAGCAGGCGGAGATCATCACCATCCCGCTCGGCGGCCGCTGGCAGCTTGGCGTCTTCGACCTGGAATTTTTGCGGGTCGCCCATTCCATCGTCGAGCCGCAGGCGCTGGCGATCCGGACCAAGTACGGGACCATCCTGCACACGGGCGACTGGAAGCTGGACCCCAATCCGCTGATCGGCCCGCCGACGGATGAGGCCGCCTTCGGGCGCCTGGGCGATGAGGGCGTGCTGGCCATGGTCTGCGACAGCACCAATGCCATGGTCGAGGGCCACTCGGGCAGCGAGGCGGAAGTCCGCCGCAACCTGGCGGCCCTCATCAAGGGGCTGAAGGGCCGCGTCGCCGTCTCCTGCTTCTCGACCAACCTGGCGCGCATCGAATCCATCGCGCTGGCGGCCAAGGGCGCCGGGCGTCAGGTGGCGCTGTTCGGGCGGTCCTTGCGCAATGCCGATGCCTCGGCGCGGGAATGCGGCTATCTGCGCTCCATCGCGCCCTTCCTGTCGGAAGACGATGCGGAGGATGTGCCCGACAACCAGCTCCTCATCATCTGCACCGGCAGCCAGGGGGAGCCGCGTTCGGCGCTGACCAAGATCGCGGGCGACACCCATCCGCATATCTCGCTGGGGGAGGGGGATTGCGTGATCTATTCCTCCCGCATGATCCCCGGCAACGAACGCGCCATCCTGCGGGTGCAGGACGAGCTGTCGCGCGCGGGGGTCAAGGTGATGACGGCGGATGACCACATGGTCCATGTCTCCGGCCATCCGGCGCGGGATGAGCTGAAGCGGCTGTACCAGCTGGTCCGCCCGAAATACGCCATCCCCGTGCATGGCGAATGGCGCCACATGAACGAGCACGCCAACCTGGCCGAGAGCCTGGGCGCCATCGCCTATGTGATCGAGGATGGCGACGTGCTGCGCTTCGCCCCGGGCAAGCCGGATGTGGTGGAAAGCGTGCCTGTCGGGCGGCTTGCCATCGACGGCGACCGGTTGTTGCGCCTGGACGGCGATGTGCTGGCGGCGCGGAAGAAGATGCTGCTGAACGGCGTCATCGTCGCCTCCTTCGTGGTGGACGGCAACGGCCGCGTGCTGGGCAAGCCGCAGGTCTCCGCCCCCGGCCTGTTCGAGGAGACGGGGGAGGAGCCGGGGCAGATCGCGGCCGACCTGGTGCGCGCGGTGGCCGAGATGCCGGGCAATCTGAAGCGCGAGGACGGGCTGCTGCGGGAAGCCGCGCGCACCGCCGTGCGCAAGGCCGTGGGGCGCCGGCTGCGCAAGCGGCCCTCGGTCGAAGTGCATCTGATGCGGGTATAGGGACGCTCCCATGGGCTGGTTCACGGGCGTCATCGTCTATCTGCTGATCTGGTGGACGGCGCTGTTCATCGTGCTGCCGATCGGCACGAAGCCTGTGGACCTGCCGCCGGAGGATGGCGGCTGGCGCGGTGCGCCGGAAAAGCCGCTGCTGCTGCGCAAGCTGGCGGGCACCACGATTCTGGCCGCGATTCTCTGGCTCGGGGTCTTCGCGGTGATGGAAAGCGGCTGGGTGAGCTTCCGGGATGGCTGGTGGGCCTATACCGGCCCCGGGAGTTCGGCGGTGCTGCCGGGACGTCCTGCACAAAATTAAGGCGGCAAACCCGCCTCCCCGCGGGTGCCGCCCTAAAAAAAGGCACATTAGTTTTGGAAGCCTGTTTTTTGGCTTCCGATAGCGGCGATTGCTGTTGTGCCGCCTTGGGTGCCGAGGCCAATCTAGGTTCCAGAGAGAGGTTGATCCTCTCTCTGCCGTGTGACTGGCGTTTCCTCCCTAAACTCGGGCCGTACCCTCACGGGTGCGGCCCTTCTTTTTTACTCCGGTGACGGATCGGTGCAAGCACTTTCTTAAGGGGCGAAGCATTTTTCCGCTCTTTCCTTACCCAAGGGGCGGGCTGCGCGTATTTTTATTGCTGCGGTGCAGCAGGGCACGCATTGCATCGCACAAATGACCCAGATGGCTGGCGCCAGGGCCCCGGGAACATTAGGTTCCCCCTCCCGTCCCTCTAGGAGCCGCCACTTGCGCCTCTCCCGCGCCTTCCTGCCCACCCTGAAGGAAACCCCGGCCGAGGCGACCATCGCCTCGCACCGCCTCATGCTGCGCGCCGGGCTGGTGCGGCAGACCAGTGCCGGCATCTATGCCTGGCTGCCACTGGGCTGGCGCGTGCTGCAGAAGATCGAGCAGATCGTGCGGGAGGAACAGGACCGGGCCGGCGCCCAGGAAATCCTGATGCCGACCATCCAGTCGGCCGAGCTCTGGCGTCAGTCCGGCCGCTACGACGCCTATGGGCCGGAAATGCTGCGCCTGCGCGACCGGCATGACCGGGAGATGCTGTTCGGCCCGACCAATGAGGAGATGGTCACCGACATCTTCCGCGGATTTGCGAAAAGCTACCGGGACCTGCCGCGCAACCTCTACCACATCCAGTGGAAGTTCCGGGACGAGGTGCGGCCGCGCTTCGGCGTGATGCGCGGGCGCGAATTCCTGATGAAGGATGCCTATTCCTTCGACGTCACCAAGGAAGGCGCCCAGCACAGCTACCGCCAGATGTTTTTGGCATACCTCCGCACCTTCGCCCGGATGGGCCTCAAGGCGGTGCCGATGCGCGCGGATACCGGGCCGATCGGCGGCAACCTGTCCCACGAATTCATCATCCTGGCCGAGACCGGCGAGTCCCAGGTCTTCGTCAGCCAGGACCTGCTCGACATGAACGCGCTGGAAGGCGCGCCGGACTACAATGCGGACCTGGCCCCGGCCGTCGACGCCTGGACCAGCCACTACGCCGCCACCGAGGAAATGCACGACCCCGCCGCCTGGGAACAGGTGCCGGAGGCCAAGCGGGTCTCCGCCCGCGGCATCGAGGTCGGCCACATCTTCTATTTCGGCACCAAATATTCCGCGACCATGGGCCTTTCGGTGCAGGGCTCGGACGGCAAGCCGGTGGTGCCGGAGATGGGCAGCTACGGCATCGGCGTCTCCCGCCTGGTCGGCGCGACCATCGAGGCGAATCACGACGAGGCCGGCATCAAATGGCCGGATGCGGTCGCGCCTTTCAAGGCCGTGGTGATCAACCTGAAGCAGGGCGACGCCGCCTGCGACGCGCTGAGCGAGCGGATGTATGCCGCGATCCCGGAGGCGCTGTATGACGACCGCGCCGAGCGCGCCGGCCCGAAATTCGCGGATGCGGACCTGATGGGCCATCCCTGGCAGGTCGTGATCGGCCCGCGCGGCGTCGCGAACGGCGTGGTGGAGCTGAAGCGCCGCGCCACGGGCGAGAAGATGGAAGTCTCGCCCGAGGATGCGTTGAAGAAGATTCTCGGCTGAACATGTTCAACGCCTTCGAACGCGCCATCGCCTTCCGCTACCTGCGCGCGCGCAAGGGGGAGCGCTTCGTCTCGGTCATCGCGATCTTCTCCCTGGTCGGCATAGCGCTTGGCGTCGCCACGCTCATCATCGTGATGTCCGTGATGAACGGGTTCCGGATCGAGCTGCTGGGTCGCATCCTGGGGCTGAACGGTCATCTCGGCGTGCATGGCATCGAGCGGCCGCTGTCGGATTACGACGCCATCGCCGGGCGCATCCGCGCGCTGCCCGGCGTGGTTTCCGCCACGCCCATCGTGGAGGGCCAGGTGCTGCTGACCAGCGAGGCCGGCGGTGCCTCCGGCGGCCTGGCGCGCGGCATCAAGCCGGAGGATCTGCGCGCGCGGGGGCTTGTCGCCGAGAACATCATGGAAGGCTCGCTGGCGCGCTTCACCGGGGATGACGCCATCGTGGTCGGCACAAGGCTGGCCCAGAAGCTGCGCATCGGCATTGGCGACAAGCTGACGCTGGTCTCGCCGCAGGGGCGCACCACGGTCTTCGGCACGGTGCCGCGGGTGCGCGCCTATACCGTCGTCGCGCTGTTCCAGGTGGGGATGCAGGAATACGACAGCAGCTTCGTCTTCCTGCCCATGCCGGCGGCGCAGACCTTCTTCCAGACCGGCGACGCGGCCAGCCAGATCGAGGTCTTCGTGCAGGACCCGACCGGGGTGCGGGCGGTGACGCGGGACATCCGCACGGCGCTTCAGGGCACGCCGGTGCGCATCGTCGATTGGCAGGATGCCAATTCCAGCTTCTTCGCGGCGGTGCAGGTGGAGCGGAACGTGATGTTCCTGATCCTGACGCTGATCATCATCGTCGCCGCCTTCAACATCGTCAGCTCCCTCATCATGCTGGTGAAGGACAAGGGGCGGGATATCGCGGTGCTGCGCACCATGGGCGCCACGCGCGGCTCCATCCTGCGCGTCTTCCTGCTCTGCGGCGCCTCCGTCGGCGTGCTGGGCACGCTGATCGGCTTCACCGTGGGCCTGGTCTTCTGCCTGAACATCGAGGGCATCCGACAGGCGATCCAGTCCCTGTCGGGCACGGAGCTGTTCAATGCGGAGGTCTATTTCCTGACCCGCCTGCCCGCCGTGGTGGATCCGAAGGAGGTGATGCAGGTGGTTGGCATGGGCCTCGGCCTGTCGCTGCTGGCGACGATCTATCCGAGCTGGCGCGCGGCCAAGACCGACCCTGTGGTGGCGCTGCGCAATGAGTAATACTGCATCGTTGGAACTGCGCTCGGTCACCCGCCGCTTCAAGACGGAAGCCGGCGTGCTGGAGGTGCTGTCCGGCGCCGACCTCACCCTGGTGGCCGGCGAGATCGTGGCGCTCGTCGCCCCCTCCGGCACCGGCAAATCCACCCTGCTGCATCTGGCCGGCCTGCTGGAAAAGCCGGATGCGGGGGAGGTCTATTTCGCCGGCCAGGCCGCCGGCACGCTGGGCGACGATGCGCGCACCGCCATCCGCCGCACCGGCATCGGCTTCGTCTACCAGTTCCATCATCTGCTGCCCGAATTCTCGGCCATCGAGAACATCGCCCTGCCGCAGATGGCCAATGGCGTGGCGAAACCCGCGGCCGATGCGCGCGCGCGCGAATTGCTCGCCGATTTCGGCCTGGAGGGGCGGGAGCAGCATCGGCCCGGCAAGCTCTCGGGCGGCGAGCAGCAGCGGGTGGCCATCGCGCGCGCGCTGGCCAACCGCCCGCGCGTGCTGCTGGCGGATGAACCGACCGGCAATCTCGATGTCGGCACCAGCGACCGGGTCTTTGCCGAATTGCTGGAAGCCGTGCGCGGGCAGGGGATGGCGGCGCTGATCGCGACGCATAATCCCGAGCTGGCGCGGCGCATGGACCGTGTGGTGACGCTGCGGGATGGCAAGGTGGTGGCGGGCTGATCCTGCCCTGTCTGTTTCATGGCGTTTCGTTCACTGCCCTGTCATCGGACGTCCAGAATTGATCCGTTCATGATCCCGGACTGATCGACGGCCATCTCGCCGGCGAGTCGGCGGGGCACGGATTTGAAGCTGGTCCAGGACTATCAGCGCTTCTCCTTCATCGGCCTTTCGGCCTGGATGCATGGCGCGGCGCGCGCGGAACGGCCGCAGCCCATTGTCGCCGAATTGCCGCCCGATCTGCGCGCCGAACTCATCGCCCGCCTGACGCCGGTGGCGGAACGGCTGGAGGCGGCGCGGCTGGACGCCGTGGCCAATGCCGATGCGCAGCTTCGCGTGCTGCTGCCGGGCGCCGTGGCGGTCGGGCTGTTCTTCGGCCTGTCGGGCGGCTCCGTCATCGCCTTCCTGCTGGTCAGTCTGCTGCTGCTGGTGCTTGCCTTCCTGCTGGTCGATGGGCGCACCGCCACGCAATACCGCGCAGCGGCCAAGGGCCAGGTTACCGGCCTGATGGCCAGCTTCCTCTCCGGCTTCCGGTACGAGCCCGATGCGGCGCTGGGTCCGGCGGCGGTGGATCGCTGGAAGCTGCTGCCGGAGGTGCGCGGCGTCGTCGTCGAGGACCGGCTGCTGGGCCATCGGGATGGCCGCCAGGTCGCGATCTCCCGCCTCACCATCACCCTCGGCCCGCCCAGCCGGCGCAAGGCCGCGAATGATGGCGTGAGGCTCGCCGTGACGGCGGTGGAGATGGACCTGCCCTGGCGCACGACAGGCGGCGCGACGGTGGCGATCGGCCGCGACAGCGGGTCGGAGCTGCGCGGCGCGCCGCGGGCGCGGCACGGGCTGCGGCCTGCTCCGGTGGGCGATGCCACTTTCGACGAACGCTATCTGGTGCATGCCGAGGAGCCGCGTCTGGTCGCGCCGGATCTCAACGCCGGGGTCCGCGCCGGCCTGCCGCGGGTCGAGGCGGAATGCCGCAGCGGTACCATCCGTCTCGCCCAGTTGATGCCCGGCGCCCAGGGAGAACGCCCGATGCTGAGCATCCAGGCCGGCTATGCCGTGGTGCTGTTCCCGCGCCCGCTCGACGAGCCGGTGCTGGAGCCGGGGCCGCATTGGCGGAAGCTGGATCTGGAGGCGACGCTGACCGCCTTCGCCTCCGACCTCGCACGGCTCAACCACATGCTGGGCTCGGCCATGGCCCTGCCTTTCGGGAAACAGGAGACTGCGCCTTGAAAGCCCGCTTCGCCCTTGCTTTGCTCGCCGCCCCGCTGCTGCTGGCCGCCCGGCCGGTGGCGGCCGAAAGGGTCAGCGTGCTGGTCTTCGATGCCTCCGGGTCCATGTGGAACCGGCTGGAGGGCAACCGCACGCGGATCGAGGTGGCGCGGGAGGTGGTGGGCGACTACTTCACCCGCCGCGACGCCGCGGTGCCGCTCTCCGTCATCGCCTATGGCCACAACCGCCGGGGCGATTGCCGGGATATCGAGGTGGTGGCGCCGATGGGCCGCGCCCCGGGCGCCGCCCTTTCGGACCGCCTGCGCCGCCTGGTGCCGCGCGGCATGACCCCGCTGACCGAGAGCCTGCGCCAGGGCCGCGCCCAGATCCCGGACACCGCTGAATCCGCCGATATCATCCTGGTCACCGATGGGCTGGAAACCTGCGAGGGCGACCCTTGTGCCCTGGCCGCCGAATTCGCCGCGGAGGGGATCGCGATCCGCGCCCATGTGGTCGGCTTCGGCCTGACGCGGACGGAGGTGCAGGCGCTGTCCTGCATCACCGAACAGACCGGGGGGAAGCTGTTCGAGACGAATTCCGGCGCCGAACTGGCCGAGGCGCTGCGCGAGGTCAGCCTGCCCACGCCCGCGACACCGCCGCCAGCCCCACCCCCCGCGCCGGCGCGTGAGGCCGCCTTCGACATCCAGGACAAGGCCGAGGCCGGCTTCACCTATCGCATCCGCTGGCGCGGCGAGGCACGCTTCGTGGATTACATGGGTTTCGTGCCGCGCGGCGCGGCGCGGGGGGTCGTCGGCCCCAGCTACGGCGTGATCGGCGGCGCGGACCGGCGGCCGAACAACCCGGTGGGACGCCAGGCGCCCACGCAAATTGGCGAATACGACCTCATCATCCGCGCCGCGAATGGCGCCGTCATCGCCCGCCAGGCGGTGGAGGTGGTGGCGCCGAATATGGGCTTCGAGCCGGT
The DNA here is from genome assembly GCF_019029495.1 of Falsiroseomonas oleicola. GTDB lineage: Bacteria > Pseudomonadota > Alphaproteobacteria > Acetobacterales > Acetobacteraceae > Falsiroseomonas > Falsiroseomonas oleicola. Next base: position 98,420 of record NZ_JAERQM010000011.1, on the reverse strand, counting down.
GGGCTCGGTCGCGCCCGGCAGCCGCGTCGTCTTCCAGTTCCGTGCCCCGAACCGGCTGGAGGAACGGGTGGTGATCGCCCGCCCCGGCGACCCGCCGAATCAATATGGCGACGACTGGGCCTTCGCGCTGGCCAGCAATGGCCGGCGCCAGCTTCGGGTGCCGACGGAGCCCGGCGAATATGAGGTGCGCTACATCAATGCCCGCCGCACCGAGGTGATGTTCGCCCGCCGCTTCGGCGTCGGCGTGCCCTTCGAGGATGCGGACACCACCAGCGTCGCCGCGCTCGCCGCCCAGGCCGCCACCGCCACCCGCGCCGCGCCCGGCCAGGACGCGATGCCGGAGGTCGAGGTCACCTTCAACCTGCCGGAGGGCGTGCCGCCCGGCCCCGTCACCTGGTCCGCCGTGCCGCTCGACCCCGACCTGCCGCCCGAGGCCTGGGCGCCGCAGGCGCCGAGCGCGCAGGGGCGTGGCCGCTTCCTGCCGGGTCGCTACCGGGTGACCGCCATTGCCCCCGGGGAGGTGACCTTCGAGGCGGAGGTCACCATCGCCCCCGGCGCGCCGGCCAGCTTCACCATCCCGGTCGTGCCGGTGGCGGAGGAACGCCATGGCTCAACCCTGACCGGCCCCTGGCAAGTCTTCCTCATCACCCCGCCCGCGGTGCCGCAATCGCCGGTGCCGATGCTGGGCCTGCAACTGGCGCGGCAGACGCCGGATGGGCCGGTGACCGGAAACTGGACCGCCCGACCCTCCCTGCTCGGCGTGCAGCGGGCTGGCGAGACCGGGCCGGTGCAGAGCGGCAGCCTGGCGGCGGATGGGCTGCTGCGACTCAGCTTCAGCCCGGCGGCCCCACCGGGCGGGGAATTCCTGCTCTCCGTCCGGCCCTATGGCATCGGCTATGCCGGCTCGCTCTCGGTCGGCGGGCAGGGGGTGCGGGTGGCGCTGTGGCCGGCGGATCACGATCTGCCGGAGCTGGGGCCGCTGCGGGCGGCGCTGCATGGCGCGGGGCCGTAATACCAGCGGACCGGTCTCTTGACCGGTCCGAGCGGCCGAATGGCCGCCGCCGCTAATGCGGCGAAGCCAAGGAAACCGGAGGTTTCCGCGTCACGCCGCAGGCGTGCCTCCGGCACGACCGTATGAGGGCGGCCCGGAGCGGTCACGCGGAAGGGCCGTTGGAATGAGGCCGCTATCCCCAGGCGCCCCGATGGGGCGCCTCCGCCTCCGCCTCCAGCAGCGGCCCCACCACCTCGATGGGCCGTTGCCCGGCGGCGAAGACGTCGCGGCAGGGCAGGTCCATGGTCAGGTTCTCGGGATGCGGGCCGATCAGCGCCTTCAGGCGACGTTCCGACAGGCCATAGACCACGCGGCCGATGCCGGCCCAGTAGATGGCGCCGGCGCACATGGCGCAGGGCTCGGCGCTGCTGACCAGCGTGGCGGTGGCGCGGGCCTCGGGCGGCAGTTCCCGGCAGGCGCGGGTGGCCAGCAGCCGCTCGGCATGGGCGGTGCCGTCGCCATGCGGCCAGCCCGGCACATGGAAGCCGTTGCCCTGTTCCATCAGCACCCGGCCTTCGGCATCGGCCAGCAGCGCGGCGAAGGGGTGCTGGCCCGAGTCGCGCACCGCCGCCGACAGCGCGATGGCGCGGCGCAGCAGGGTTTCATCATCCGTCATGCAGACCCCCATCTTGCGTGGTAGGAACCGGGCATGAGCTCCTTCGTCCATCTCCACACCCATTCGGCCTATTCCCTCAGCGAGGGTGCGATCAAGGCGGAAAAGCTGCCGGCGCTGGCGCGGGCGGCGGGGATGCCGGCGGTGGCGCTGACCGATTCGGGCAATCTGTTCGGCGCGCTGGAATTCTCCCAGGCCTGTTCCGGCAAGGGCATCCAGCCGATCATGGGCTGCCAGTTGTTCCTGTCCCGCGCCATCACGGATGAGGGTGGGCGGAGCAACGATCCCTCGCGGCAGCGGCCGGACCCGATCGTGGCGCTGGCGCGGGATGCGGCGGGGTTCGACAATCTCCAGCGGCTGTCCTCCGCCGGCTATCTCGGCAGCGATGTCTCCGGCCTGCCCTGCATCTCGCTGGCCACGCTGGACGCGCATCGGGCGGGCATCATCCTGCTGACCGGCGGCACCACCGGGCCGCTCGGGCGGCTGCTCTCCGAGGGCCGGCGCGACGCGGCGGCGAAGCTGCTGGCGCAGCTCAGGGACATCTTCGGCCCCGACGACCTGGTGGTGGAATTGCAGCGCCACGGCCTGGCCATGGAGAAGATGGTGGAGGCCGGGCTGCTGTCTTTGGCCGACGAGGCCGCGCTGCCCATCGTCGCCACCAACGATGTCTATTTCGCCGAGGCCAGCATGCACGCGGCCCACGACGCGCTGCTGTGTATCGCCGAAAGCCGCGTGATCGCGGAGCCCGACCGCCGCCGCGTCACCGCCGAGCACTTCTTCAAATCCGCCGACGCCATGCGGAAGCTGTTCGCCGACCTGCCGGAGGCCTGCGACAATACCCTGGCCATCGCCCGGCGCTGCGCCGTGATGGCCGAATCGAAAAAGCCCGCTCTGCCGGTCTGCCCCAAGGTGATGCCGGGCATGACGGAGTCGGAGACCGTCGCCACCATGGCCAAGCGCGGCCTGGAAGGCCGGCTGGATGTGCTGGGGCTGGAGGCGGCGGCGCGCGCGCCCTATCGCGAACGCCTCGACTACGAGCTCTCCGTCATCGAGAGCATGGGCTTTTCCGGCTACTTCCTGATCGTCGCCGACTTCATCCAATGGGCCAAGGCGCAGGGGATTCCGGTGGGGCCGGGGCGTGGTTCGGGCGCCGGTTCCGTCGCCGCCTGGGCGCTGCTCATCACCGACCTCGACCCGATGCGCTGGGGCCTGCTGTTCGAGCGCTTCCTGAACCCCGAACGCGTCTCGATGCCGGACTTCGACATCGACTTCTGCCAGGACCGCCGCGACGAGGTCATCGACTATGTCCGCCGCGAATACGGCCTGGACCGCGTCGCCCAGATCATCACCTTCGGCAAGCTGCAGGCCAAGGCGGCGGTGCGCGACGTCGGCCGCGTCATGGGCCTGCCCTATGGCCAGGTCGACCGCATCGCCAGCCTGATCCCCTTCAACCCGGCCAAGCCCGTGACGCTGGCCCAGGCGATCGAGGGCGAGCCGAAGCTGCAGGAGATGCAGCGCGGCGACGAACAGGTGCACCGCCTGCTGGAAGTGGCGCAGGAGCTGGAGGGGCTGTACCGCAACGCCTCCACCCACGCCGCCGGCGTCGTTATCGGGCGCGAGCCCTTGGTCGATATCGTGCCGCTGTATCGCGACCCGCGCAGCCCGGACCTCATCACCCAGTACTCGATGAAATATGTCGAGCAGGCCAGCCTGGTGAAGTTCGACTTCCTGGGCCTCAAGACGCTGACGGTTCTGCAGCGCGCGGTGGAGCTGCTGAAGGGGCAGGGGGTCACCATCGACCTCGACACGCTGCCGCTGGATGACGCCAAGACCTACGCCATGCTGGCGCGCGGCGATGCGGCGGGCGTGTTCCAGTTCGAAGGCCAGGGCATGCGCGAATGCCTGCGCATGATGCGCCCCGACCGCTTCGAGGATCTGATCGCGGCGGTGTCGCTGTACCGGCCGGGTCCGATGGCCAATATCCCCGCCTATTGCCAGCGCAAGCATGGCGAGAACTGGGCGGCGCCGCATCCGAAGATGGCGGAGATAGTCGGCGAGACCTACGGCATCCTCGTCTACCAGGAACAGGTCATGCAGATCAGCCAGGAGCTGGCCGGCTATACGCTGGGCGGCGCCGACCTGCTGCGCCGCGCCATGGGCAAGAAGATCCGCTCCGAGATGGAGGCCCAGCGCAAGATCTTCGTCGAGGGCGCGACGAAGAACGGCGTTCCCGACGCGAAGGCGGGCGAGATCTTCGATCTCATGGAGAAGTTCGCCGAATACGGCTTCAACAAATCCCACGCCGCCGCCTATGCCCTGGTCAGCTACCAGACCGCCTGGCTGAAGGCGAACCATCCGGTCGCCTTCCTCGCCGCCTCCATGTCGCTCGACCTCGGCAATACCGACAAGCTGGCGGGGCATATGCAGGAGGCATCCCGCCTCGGCATCGCCGTGCTGCCGCCGGACATCAATCGCAGCGGCGCCGAATTCCGCATCGAGGCGAAGGAGGACGGCACACCCGCCATCCGTTTCGCCCTCGCCGCCGTGAAGCGCGTCGGCATGACAGCGATGAAGGAACTGGTGGCCACCCGCGACGGCACATCGCCCTTCGCGTCGCTGTCGGATTTTGCCGGCCGCGTCGATCCGAAGCTGCTGAACAAGATGCAGCTCGAAAACCTGGCCCGGGCCGGCGCCTTCGACAGCCTGGAGCCCAATCGCGCCCGCATGGTCCAGGGCATGGAGTTCGTGCTTCGCGCCGCGCAGGAAGCCGCCGAGCGCCGGCTGAATCCCACAAGGGACATGTTCGGCGCCGAGACCGCGCCGCCCCCGCTGCGCCTGCCGGAGGCCGAGGACTGGCCGGAGCTGGAACGCCTTTCCTATGAGGCGGAGGCGGTGGGCTTCCACCTCTCGGCCCATCCGCTGGACACCTACAAGCGCGTGCTGACCAAGCTCGGCGCCGTCTCCTCCGCCCGCATCACGGAGAAGGCACAGGCAGGCGCGGGGCGGATGCGGCTGGCGGGCACCGTGGTGGCGGTGAAGTCAGGTCGTACCAAGTCCGGCAACAAGATGGCCTGGGTCCGCTTCTCCGACGCCGAGGGCAGTTTCGAGGTCACCTTCTTCAGCGAGACCCTGGCGCGTGCCGACGGCATGCTGACCGAGGGCACCGCCCTGCTGGTGACCACCGAGGTGCGGCTGGATGGCGACACCGTGCGCCTGACGGCGCAGGAGCTGGAGCCGCTGGAGAAGGTGGCGCAGTCCCAGGGCCAGGGCATCCGCCTCTGGCTCGACCAGAGCAGCGTGGTGGAACGGATACGGGAGATGCTGGGCCGGGAAGGCAAGGGCCGCGGCGAGGTGCGGCTGGTGCCGATGACCGGCCCGGGGCAGGAGGTGGAGATCGTCCTGCCCGGCCGCTTCAACGTCTCCCCACGGCTGATGCAGGCGATGAAGGTGCTGCCCGGCGTGTCCGACGTCGCGGAGCTGTAGCCGCGCGGCCTGCCCTCGGCTACCAATGCAACGCCCGCAGGAGGGGGCCTATCCTGTCGCACGGCCAGCATCCCTTGCTTGATCTGTCACCCGATCGCCGCGCCGCCGCGCTGATCGAATCCGCTTTGCTGCATGCCCAGGCGGCGCGGATGCGGGAAGTGGCGGCGCCTTTCCTGGCGCGGCTCGACCCCGATGCCCGCCTGTTCGGCGAATATCTGGTGGAGGAAGTCGCGCGACTTTCCGCTCAGGTGGAAGCCCTGGCCCAGCTTCGTGAGGCCGATGCGCTGTCGCGCGAGGCGCGGATGCGCATCGACCCGCTGCGCTTCATCCCCGCCGAGCGCCAGCACGCCGCCGCCGAGGGCGAGGCGGTGCCGGAGGCGGGACCCGTCGCCCTCGATGTGGCCGCTGAGGATTTCATCGGCTTCGGCTGGTATCCGGCCGAGGTGACCGATACCGGCGCGCTGCGCTGGTCCGGCCCCTCGCGCTGCGCCACGGTGCAACTGCCGGCGCTGGGTGGCGGCCCGCTGCGCGTCACTTTGGCCCTGCGCGCGCCATTCGGCGCGAAGCTCGACCTCTCGCGGCAGGATGTCTTCCTGGACGGGTTGAAGCTCGACCTGGAACAGATGGCGCAGGAGGGGGCGGTGGCCACCTGCCAGGGCGTCGCCATCCTGCCCAACCTGCCCGCCGGCGCGCGGTTGACGCTGCTGCTGCATGGCGAGCGCTACACCGACCCGGCGACCGGGCCCCTGCGGGATACGCGGACGCTCGGCCTCGGCCTCGGCTGGCTGCGGATCGAGCGCGCGGCCTGAATGACGCGGCGCATCCTCGTCACCGGCGACCTGCTGCGGCCGCAGGACAAGGCCTTCAAGCCCTCCCAGAACGGCAATATCCAATGGTTCCACCGCCTGGTGCGCCGGCCCCTGGCGGCGGCCAGCGGGCTGCCGGTGCAGGCGCTGCTCTGGGATGAGCCGGACCTCCCGCCACCAGGCGGGGATGTGCAGGGCTTCGACACGCCGGGCTTCTATGCGGCGGCCGGCGCCGTGCCGGATGTCCAGGGCTGGGTCGGGCTGTTCGACGCGCCGGACCTGCCGCGCGATGCCCTGGCCATGATGGCCGCGCCCTTCGCCGGCGTCGCGGCCGTGGTGGGGTTCGAGCTGACGGAGCTTCAGAAGCGCCTGTTCACCTGGCTCGGCCTGCCCTGGATCGATGTGAACATCCACCCCTACCGCTTCGGCCCGGATGTGCTGTTCGCCATTCAGACCGACCATCCGGAGATCCTGGCGCGGCTGCTGCCGCATCATGCCGAGGACCATGTCTTCGAGCCCTGGGCCGACCTGCTTGCCGCCACCGCGGTGAAGATGCCGCCGCGCCAGCCGATCACGGCATCCCATCTGCTGGTCGGCCAGACCCAGGTGGACCGCGCGCTGATCCGCGATGGCCGGCTGCGGGACCTGTCGCATTTCGCCGCGCAACTGCATGCGGCGATCGGGCCGGAGGGTCCGGTGCTCTACAAGCCGCATCCCTACAATGCGGATGGCTTTGGTCTGCACCAGGTGGGCCTGCGCCTGTCCCGGGTGCAGGAGACGCGGGAGAATGTCTATGTGCTGCTGGCGCAGGACAGGCTCCGCAGCGTCGTCGGCGTCTCCTCCTCGGTGGTGGCGGAGGCGCGGTTCTTCGGCAAGGAAGGCATCTTCCTCGGCACGCCGCCGATGCGCATCGCGCCGCGCCGCGCGGACCTCGCGCCGGGGCGGCATGCCAGCGTGGTGGATGCCTGGCTGTCGGCCGATTTCTGGCGCGACCTGCTGGCCCCGGTGCTGCCGGTGACGGCGGCGGACTACCGCCGCCCGGTGCTGCCGCCGAATGCGCTGCGCACCTCCCTGCGGCAGTTCTGGGGCTGGGACGAGATCTTCTTCCAGCTGCCCTGGGATCTGGCGCAGGGGCGGGCGCAGGCGCGGGGCTAGACGGCCCCTTCGGTTGGTTCCTGCCCACTGAAGAAGGGCAGGAAGGCGCCGAGGATCAGGTCCGGCCGCTGCTCCGCCGGATAATGCCCGGTCGGAATCGCCCAGCCGCGCAGGTCCGGCGCCCAGGGCGTCCAGGCCTCCATCACCGCCAGGTGCCGGCCGACATGGCTGTTGCTGCCCCAGAGCACCAGCACCGGGCAGGCAATGTGCTTCTTGCCGAAATCGGCGCGGTCCATCTCGTAGTCCAGCGTCACCGTCGCGCGGTAGTCCTCGCAGACCGCGTGGATCTGCTCCGGCGTGGTGCAGCGGGCATATTCGGAAAAGGCCTCGGGCGCGAAGATGGAAAGCCCGACGCCTTTCTTGTTCAGCTTGTAGTTGATGTAATAGTCGAGGTCGGCGCAGAGCAGCTTCTCGGGGAAGGGCGCCTTCTGCGCCATGAAGAACCAGTGGTAGCTCTCCAGCCCCCAGCCCAGGGTGATGTTGGAGAGTAGGTGCCAGGTCGGCACGATGTCCAGTGAGGCGAGCTGCGTCACGCAATCCGGATGGTCGAGCGCCATGCGGAAGGCCACCCGGGCGCCACGGTCGTGCCCGGCGACGCCGAATTTCGCGAAGCCGAGGGATCGCATCACCTCCACGCCATCCTGCGCCATGGCGCGGAAGCTGTAGGCGGCGTGGTCCTCGCCACCCTCGGGCTTGCTGCTGTCGCCATAGCCGCGCAGGTCGATGGCGACCACGGTGAAGCGCTTCGCCAATTCGGGCGCCACCTTGTGCCAGCTTACATGCGTCAGCGGATTGCCGTGGATGAGCAACAGCGGCGGGCCGGCGCCGCCGATGGCGGTCATGATCTCCGCGCCGGCGGTGCGGATGCGCTGGTGCCGGAAGCCGGGCATCAGGGCGGCCGCCACGGGGCTGGGCGGCTGCGCCGCGGGGGTGCTGGCCGGCTGCGAGTCTTGGGACATGGATGGTTCCTCCGCCGGCAGGCTTGGCCGGCGGGGCAGCAGGGTCAAGGTTCCAGCGATGGATTTCATGGAGATCGCGCGGCGTTCCGACGAGCCGGATCGCCTGGGATTGTCCACTCCTGAGTGGTCGGGCGATGATCCGGGATATCGGTATGGGAGATGTCGATCGTGCGGGACGATAGTCGGGACGAGCCCCTGTCCCCCCCCCCGCTGCGGGCGCCGTCGATCTGAACGCGATCGGTCTCAAGCACGGCAGCGACAAGTCCTCACGTATCCATGACTATCTCCGGACCTACGAATTCTTCCTGCGGGATCAGCGCGAGGCAGAGATCGAAGTTCTGGAAATCGGCGTCAATGACGGCGCCTCCCTGAAGACATGGGCGGAGTATTTCCCCGCCGCCCGCATCATCGGCGTGGACCGTGACCCTGCGCACAGCCGCCATGCCTCCGATCGTGTGCGGATCGAGATCGGCAATGCGGGGGATGCGTCGTTCCTGCTGAAGCTGGCGGGTTCTGCGCGTCCGAACGTTATCCTCGACGATGGCACGCATCTCTGGGCAGAGCAGATACTCGCGCTGCGCATGCTCTACCCGGTGCTGCTGCCCGGCGGACTCTTCATCATCGAGGACATTCACACGAGCTTCGGCGATGCGCATCGCAAGCGCTATGCGGGCGGCGCCGCATTCTCCGCCTTCGATGAGGTACGAAGGCTTGCGGAAGGACTGACCGGAGGCGCTCTCGTCACGGAGCCGCCGAAGGATGAGTTTCATACTTACTTCAAGGCCACCGCGGAGATGGTGGTATTTCTGCGGAACGCCGTCATCATTCGAAAAGCGCCGCAGGCACCCCGTCCCCGGCTGCCTGCCAAGCTGCGACTACGGCATCTGGCGCAAGCCGTGCCGGATACACGCGACTTGGACTCAGGAGGCGCCTATACGCGTATCACGCCACGCATCTTCACCGCGCCCGCAGTCATCGTTCGCACCATTTCGGCGCAGAGCGGGCAGATTGTGGAGCCGCCAAAGGCGCAAGTCGCCAGCTTGCAGAATTGTGTCATCCTGGGCGATGGCGTGGTGGTCACCCGGAAAGGCGTCATCATCCGGGAAAGCCTGATCAACCAGCAGCAGGCGCTGCGTTTCGCAGGCTGCTTCCGCCCGAGCCCGAAAGCCGGATTCGCCACGTTGGAGGGCTCACCCGGTATTCGTCCCCTACCGGCCGATACGACCCATGTGCTGCTCAAGCAGCGCTGGGACTCGAATTACGGACACTGGTTGGTGGAGAGTTTGCCGCGGCTGGACCTGGTGCGAGAGATCGCCGACCTCACCCGGTGCCACTACATCGTCCGCAAACACATATCCGAACAGATGCGCCAGGTCGTGCTCGACAGTCTTGCGATCTACGGCATCACCGAAGCACAGGTGATCTTCGCGGATGATTCCCCGCTTTCGGTCCCATCCCTGATCTACCCGGCGCCGCTGACCGTACAGCCCTGGGTCAAGGCGCCTCGCGTGGTTCGCACGCTGGAGCGATTGGCAGCCGAGGCGATCGGCCCGGTGCCTCCGGGTGAGCGGCGGCTCTATGTGCAGCGCAGTGGCCCGCTACGACGAAAGATCCTTAACCAGGATGAGGTGATGGCCATGCTGACCCCCCTCGGATACGAGGTGGTCTCGCCCGAGGCGATGACGCTGCGAGAGCAGATGGCGCTGTTCGCCTCGGCCTCTCATATCGTCGGCAACCTTGGCGCCGCGCTCACGAATATCGCCTTCGCACCCGCCGGGGTCCGGTTGCTGGCGCTCACCACCGAATTCATGATGGATGACTTCTTTTACGACCTGATATGCCACAAGCGTGGCGCGTACTGGAGCCTGCATGGCAAGGCGGATCGGCCACAACTCGGCATGCAATCCGACTTCACCATTGATCTGGCGGCGCTGAGGCCGTTGCTGGACCAGTTCGACGGTCTGGGTTGAGGCAGGACAAGGCGAGGCGACACCTTTCGCGCCAGCGTCGCCAGTCCATCGGCGCGTATAGCCCACTGACCAGCATCAGCTCCGCTGTCGTGCCATGCCCGTCGCCGCATCGAGCGCCGCGAGGAATTCCGCGCGGCCCATGACATCGCGGATGCTCGCGCCGAGCGCGGCGCGCAGTTCCGGGTCGGTCGCCTGCACCATCACCCGCGCCAGGTCGACCGGCGCGGCGCGCTTGAAGTGCAGCCCGTCCACATCGCGCAGCACCTTCTCCGCCATGCCGCCGATGTCGGAGACGATCAGCGGCGTGCCGGCGCGCCGCGCCTCCTGGATCACCACCGGCGAATTCTCCCACCAGATGCTCGGCACCACCACCCAGCCAACGCTGCGCATCAAATCCACCGCATCGGTCGGGTCGTAGCGGCCGGCGAAGGTCAGGCTGGGGCCGGCGGCCTCCACCATCGTCTCCAGCGTCGGGAACAGCCGCAGCACATCCTCCCGCTCCGCGCCGAACACCGTCAGCACGATGTCCGGATTGCCGCGCAGCGCCATTGGCAGCGCCCGCAGCAGAACGTCGAGCCCCTTGAAGGAGGTGGGCTGGCCGAAGAAGCCGAAGCGATGCGCCATGGTCGCGGCATCGGCGGGCAGGCGCGGCTGGTCGAGGATGGCATCGCCCAGGTAGTTCTCCACCACCGGGTCGTGCGGTGCGGTCAGGCCCCAGTCGCGGTAGCGGGCGCGGATGAATTCGCTGGGGTGGATCACCGCATCGAAGCGCGACAGCACCGAAAGCAGCGTGGCCTTGCGATAGGCGAAGCGTTCCAGGGTCTGGTCCGGGAAGCAGGCCAGGCAGCGCAGCGGCGATTCCTTGCGGCACAGCTCCCGCGACCTGGTCTTCACCATCTGGCCGTGATGCAGGCAGATGGCCAGCATCTCATGGGTGGTCAGGACGAAGCGCGCCTTCGGCCGCGCCTGCATCAGCGCATCGATCAGGTCGATGCCCAGCCGCCAGTAGTGGTGGAAGTGGTAGACCTCGCAATCCAGCCCGGCGAGAAAATCGACCAGCACGCCACGCTGGAACGGGTCGTCCCAGGCCAGCCGGTCCTCCGCCATGCCGGCGAAGGAAAAGACGTATTCGCCCTCGCCGAAGGGCATCACCGTCTCGATGTCATGGGTCTCGGCATAGAGCGTGCCGATCTCGCAGGCGCCGACGAACAGCACGTCCCGCCCCGCATGGCGCATGGTCTCGAATTGTCGGTACGCCGCCAGCTCGCCGCCGCCCTTGGAGAATTCCGGATGGGAATGGGCGACGATGCAGACCCGGCCGGCCGGGTTCCTGGCCTCAGACATGCGCCGCCAGCCCTTCCGTCCTCAGGCCCTGCGTCTTCAGGCCCGCCGTCCATAGCCGCGCCAGATGGGCGTTCACCAGCTCCGCCGCATGCGGGCTGCTCCAGCCGCGCGGCACCGGCAGGAAGGCGGCCTCCCCGGGCCTGTGCCGTTCCAGGCGCAGCAGCCGGACCAGCGAATCCTCCAGCCCCGGCTCGCAGCCGGCCGCGCCATGCAGTGCCAGCAGCCGCGCCAGGTCCGCGGCACCGAGGGGGCGGGAAAAGGCCTCCGCCGGACGGCCCCTCGCCACCGCCTCGGCGAAGCGCGGCGCCTCCACCACCAGCACCGCGGCGACACCGCCGGCCTGGCGCAGCGCGGCCACGGCGGCCGGCCCGACCAGGACCGGCAGGCGGCCGCGCCGCAGGAAGGCCTGCGCCACCTCCTCCGCCGCATCGCCCAGGATCAGCAGTTGGTCGCAGCGTCCCTCGAATTCCGGGGCGGTGACCTGGAGCAGCCGGGTTGCGACCGGGTCGTCGGCGCCCAGGATCAGGCCGATGCGCGGCAACTGGCCGCCTGCATCCGCATCCTGGGGGCACTGGGCGGCGAGGCTGGCCAGCATAGGCTCGAAGGCGGCTTCCCGCCGCGCCGTCAGCAGCCGCAACAGGCCCAGCGCCTCGGTGCTGCCAGCTTCCCCCGCTTCCGCGAGAAGGGTTGTGCGGCAGACCGCATCGAGCAGATCCGGCACCGTCGCGGCGCGCGGCCGGCAGCGCAGGAGATGCACCTCCTCCGCCCCCATCCGCAGCTGCAGCACGACTTCCAGCGCCGACAGCCGGTCGAGCCAGGCGGGGTCGATGCGCCCATGCAGCACCAGGGCCTGAGGCAGCGCGGCCGCATGCCCATCGAACAGCGGCAGCGCCACGGCGCGCGACGCCAGCGGGCCAGCCCCTGGCAGCAGCCCGACCAAAGCGAGTTCCAACCGCGCCTCGGGCGGGAAAGCCGCGCCGCCGCGCACGACCACCAGTATATCCCCGCCGAGGGAATGCAGCGCCTCCGCCTCCTCAACGCCGGGCAGGTTCTCCACGGTCCTGCCGCGCACCGGATGCAGGCGCGCCATCCATTCGGCGAAGGCGCCCAACGGGGCACCGCCCAGGGTCATCAGGCTGGCCAGCGCGGCATGGGTGCCGGCGTCGCGCAGCAGGGCGAAGCCCAGCGCCGGCGGCTGATCGGCCAGCAGCTTTGCCAGCCCCGATGTGCCGGCCGCCTCCGCGGTCTCGAAGATATGTTCGACGCTCTCCGCGCTGGCGGACCCCCCACCGGCACGCAGGACCAGGCGGGGTGACTTGGGCACGCGGTCGGCGATCAGGGAGAAGCCATGGGCCGGCGCGGCGCCCGAACCCTCCGTCCCGTGCTGCGCGGGCAGGGGGTAGAAGGCGCCATGCGCGATCGGGCAGGCGGTGTCCCCCTCCATCAGGGCCAGCTCCGCACCGACCGCCGCCGGAGCGCTGGCCCGGCCGAGGAGCAGGCAGCGGCCATCCGGCAGGGGGATGAGGCATTTCAGGCTGAGTTGCAGACCAACCTCCAATGGGGCGCACGCCCATATGTCACACCTGCCGGGTGGTCGCCCCCCGACAGGTTGTCCCAACCTGGCAGGACCGGGACGGGCCTTGGCCTGCCATCTCGCGCCGTCCTGGCCCGACCACAACGCGTCCAGACCGGTTCTTGCCAGACCTGTTCTTGGAGGCCAGACCTTTTGTTGGCGGCCAGACCTCCGGCATGTTCCGTGGACCGGGGCAATTTATGCACCGCTTCCCGGTCCAGGCCAAGCAATGGTCGGCCGCCAGCAACAGGCGGATCCCATCATCCCGGAACCGGGCGGCGCCGGGCGCGGGGGATCAGCCGGCGCCCCAGGCGATGAAGCTGCCATTGCGGAAGCCGCCCTGCGCCTTGCCATAGGTGAAGGGCGCGCCCTCCGGCGTCTCCACCCGGCCGCCGGCCGCCTCCAGCACCGCCTGGCCGGCCGCCGTGTCCCATTCCATGGTCGGGCCGAAGCGCGGATAGACATCCGCCACCCCCTCCGCCAGCAGGCAGAACTTCAGGGAGGAACCGATGGCGCGATGCTCGCCGATCGGCAGCCGGGCGAGATAGGCCTGCGTCTCCGGGTCCATGTGCGACCGGCTGGCCACCGCGGTCCAGTCCGCCGCCGGGCAGGGCCTTGCGCGGATCGGCCGCCAGGCGGCGCGGGCCGGATCGGCACCGGGCGGCAGCGTCGCCATGGCCGCGCCCAGGCCGAGCGCGCCGCGCCAGATGCGGCCGAGGGCGGGCGCATAGACCACGCCGCAGACCGGCCGCCCGTCCTCGATCAGGGCGATGTTCACCGTGAACTCGCCGGAGGGGCCAAGGAATTCCCGCGTGCCGTCCAGCGGGTCGACCAGGATGAAGGGCGCGCCCGGTGGTGGCGCCCTGCGCTGCGCATCTTCTTCCGACACCACGGCGATGCCGGGGGCGGCGGCGGGCAGGGCGGCGGCGATCACCGCCTCCGCCGCCAGGTCGGCCTCGGTCAGTGGAGATCCATCGGCCTTGGCGGTCACGTCATGCGGCCGGGCGCGCACCTCCACGATGCGCGCGCCAGCCTCCGCGGCGATGGCGGCGAAGCGGGCCAGCAAGGGGGCGTGATCGGTCATGGTCGTGGGGCTCCCGTCGGTCGCCGCGCATCTTGCCCCGGCAAGGCCGGCCATGGGATAGCCGAACGACAAGATTGGGTCAGACGGACCAGATGACCGACACGCCTCGCCACGCCGCCTCCCGCCAGGACGTCGAACAGCGCGGCCTGCTGCGCTTCCTGACCTGCGGTTCCGTCGACGACGGCAAGTCCACGCTGATCGGCCGCCTGCTGTTCGACAGCCGCCTCATCATGGAAGACACGCTGGCCAGCATCACCAAGGACAGCCGCAAGCACGGCACGCTGGGGGAGGAGGTGGACCTCGCGCTGCTGGTCGATGGGCTGGAGGCGGAGCGCCAGCAGGGCATCACCATCGACGTCGCCTACCGCTTCTTCGCCACGCCCCGCCGCAGCTTCATCGTCGCCGACACGCCGGGGCATGAGCAGTACACACGCAACATGGCGACCGGCGCGTCCAATTCCGACCTCGCCATCATCCTTTGCGACGCACGCCGCGGCGTGCTGACCCAGACGCGGCGCCATGCCTATATCTGCTCCCTGCTCGGCATCCGGCATGTGGTGCTGGCGGTGAACAAGATCGACCTGGTGGGCTTCGACCAGGCGGTCTTCGACCGCATCACCGGCGATTTTTCCCATTTCGCCGCCGGGCTCGGCTTCCACACGATGCAGCCGATTCCGGTCTCCGCCCGCTTCGGCGACAATGTCTCCTCGCTCTCCGGCAACACGCCCTGGCATCGCGGCCCGACGCTGATCGCGCATCTGGAACAGGTGGAGCCGGAGGCCGAGGCGGCGTCGCGGCCCTTCCGCTTCCCCGTGCAATGGGTGAACCGGCCGAACCAGGATTTTCGCGGATTCGCCGGCACTGTCGCCTCCGGCCGCGTGGCGCTGGCCGATCCCGTGGTGGTCGCGGCCTCGGGCAAGGCCAGCACCGTCGCCCGCATCCTCGGCCCCGATGGCGACCAGCCGGAAGCGGTGGCGGGGGAGGCGGTGACGATCTGCCTGGCCGATGAGGTGGACGTGGCCCGCGGCGACGTGCTCGCCCCGCCGGCCGAACGCCCCGCCGTCACCGACCAGTTCGCCGCCCATATCCTGTGGATGGACGAGGAACCGCTGCTGCCCGGGCGGCAGTACCTGATGCGCGCCGGCCATCTCTGGACGCCGGTCTCCGTCACCTCCATCCGCCACCGCGTCGATGTGAACACGCTGGAACATCAGGCGGCGCGGCGGCTGGAGCTGAACGAGATCGGCTTCTGCAACCTTTCCGCCGCCCAGCGCGTGCCGCTCGACCCCTATGCCGAGAACCGCCAGACCGGCGGCTTCGTGCTGGTGGACCGCTTCAGCAACCGCACCGCCGCCGCCGGCATGGTCAGCTTCAGCCTGCGCCGCGCCACCAATATCCACCAGGAGGAATTCCTGGTGGACAAGGCGGCGCGCGCCGCGCTGGACCGGCAGAAGCCGCGCGCCATCTGGTTCACCGGCCTGTCGGGCTCCGGCAAGTCGACCATCGCCAAGCTGGTGGAACAGGCGCTGCACGCCGAGGGCCGCCACACCTACACGCTGGATGGCGACAACCTGCGCCACGGCCTGAACCGCGACCTGGGATTCACCGATGCCGACCGGGTGGAGAACATCCGCCGGGTGGGAGAGGTGGCGAAGCTGTTCGTCGATGCCGGGCTGATCGTGCTGTGCTCCTTCATCTCCCCCTTCCGCGCCGAGCGGCAGATGGTGCGGGAGATGATGGGCACGGAGGAATTCATCGAGGTCTTCGTCGATACCCCGATCGAGGCCTGCATCCGCCGCGACCCCAAGGGGCTCTACGCCAAGGCGATCGAGGGCACGATCCGCAACTTCACCGGCATCAGCAGCCCCTATGAGGCGCCGGAACATCCCGAGCTGCGCGTCGAGACCGAAGGCCAGACCCCGGCCGAGGCGGCGGAGCAGGTGCTGGCGCATCTGCGCGGCCTGATTTCCGACTGATCCGAAGCCAAGCGAGGCCTGCCACCGATGTCGATGCCAATGTTGTTCGCGGGTCTGACCAGCGACTACCTGCGGGCGGCGCGGCTGGACCAGGGCCCCTGCATCTTCGTGCATGTGCCGAAGACCGCCGGGACCTCGCTGCGCGCCGAACTCGCCGCGATCCTGCCGCCCGACATCAACATCCATGTCGACTACACGGATACCACGCGCAGCTTCAGCGATCGCATCGATGATGCGGTGGAGCGCTTCCTGGACCAGGCCGGGCCGCGCGGCATCCGCTTCGCCTCCGGCCATATCCTGGCCCGCCATGTGGCCCGCATCGCGCAACGCCTGCCCCAGGCGCGCTTCATCACCCTGCTGCGCGACCCGGTGGCACGGGTGGTGTCGGACTATCGCCACCAGCGATCCGCCCGCCACCCGGGCTTCGAGGCCTTCCGGACCCGGGTCCCGACGCTGGAGGCCTATCTCGACCTGCGCTGGGAGATGGACAAGGCGGCCGTGCACCTGCTGCCGCGGGACATCCTGGTGAAGCGCGACGCCGCCGCCGCCATCGCCCATGTGATGGATCGCTTCGCCTTCGTCGGGGTTCAGGAGATGTATGACCTGAGCTTCCGCACCCTCACCACCCTGGCCGGGTCGCCCCGCACGCCGCGGCTGCGGGCCAATGTGAACACGGATGACGATGGCGGGGAGGTGGTGAGCCCGGAGCTGGCCGACCGCATCCGCGCGCTGAACCCGCTGGACTGCGCGCTGCATGACCATGTGGCGCAGCGGCTGCGGGCCGCCGCGCCGGCCCTGGTCCCGGCCCTGGTCACCGCATGACCCCGCTGCAGGCCTTTTTCGCCGGTGATTTCGAGCACTGGATGGCCTGCGCCACGCCCGCGCCGCCGCTCTGGCTGTTCGTGCACGTGCCGAAGACCGCCGGCTCCTCGCTCTCGGCCGAGTTGGCGAAGGATCTGGCGCCCTATCGCAGCCTGCATATCGATCATCTGGACCGCGGCCGCCCGGCGATGCAGCGCTACGACGTCGCGGTGGAACAGGCGCTGGACGCCTATCGCCTCGCCCCCTTCCGCTTCGCCTCCGGCCATGTGCAGCAGCGCCAGGTCGTGCGGCTGGCGCAGGGCGTGCCGGGGACCCGGCTGTTCACCATGCTGCGGGACCCGGCCGCGCGGCTGATCTCCGACTATCTCTACCAGCGCTCCCGCATGCATCCCCTGTCGGAGGAGGTGCGGCGGCGCGTGCCGGATTTCGACGCCTTTCTCGACCTGCCCGGCCAGCGCAACCGGGCCGCGCGGCACCTGGTGCCGAAGGCGATCCTGGATGCCGGGGATGCCGCCGCCGCCATCGCGCATGTCGAGGCGCATTATGCCTTTCTCGGGTTGCAGGAGCGCTACCCGCTGGGCTTCCGGGCCCTGACCCGGCTGCTGCTCGGCCAGGCCCGCGGCCCGGCGGCGCGGCTGCGGGTGAATGAGGAAGGCGCGGAGGAGCGTGTCGGCATCACCGCGCGCCTCTCCGACCCGAAGCTGGTCGCGCGGATGACGGCATTGAATGGCGTGGACTGGGCGCTGCACCGCCACTTCGCCGCGCGCTGGGATTCCGTGGCGGCGCGGCTGGCGAGCTGGCTGGGCTGATCAGCCTGGCCCGACGCTCGGGCGTTGTGGCGCGCCGCGGGTGGCATCCACCGCGGCGGACATGATGCGGCCACGCTCGGCCCAATTGTCGTGCTCTTCCGGCGGCAGGCCGGCCACCCGGGCCGCGTGGCGTGCCAGGCCCGGCAGCAACTCCATCAGCGCGGCCAGCATGGCGCGGTCCTGGGCGGAGGTGAGCTTGCTCATCGCCTCCGCCGTGCCCTGGGTCTCCACCCGCCAGAAGGGGCCGTACTGGTCGCTGCCGCCATGCGGCCAGGCTTCGAACATCGCCGGCCAGCCCTTGATGCGGCGGAACTCCAGCCCGACGGTGCCGCGGCGGTCGAACAGTTTCAGCCGCGCCTCCCGCCACACCCCGGCCGGCGCCACCAGCCCGGTCAGGCTGAGATCGATGTGCTGGTAGGAGCCATCGGTATTCGTCGTGTGCTGGTGCAGCTTGATGTCCTGGAAGTCGGCCCCGCCGGGTGCCATTTCGCCGGCCACGACAGGCACCGCGACGGGCGGCGCCATGGGCATGACGGCGGCCGGCGCTGGTGGCGGCAATGGGGCGCCGGCCTCGCCACCCAGCAGCGGCGGTGGAGCGGCGGGGGGGTTTGGCGCCGGTCCCGGCAGGCCGATGGCCAGTGGCGCGGCCTCGATCGGCGCGGGCGGGGCGTCGCCGGGCAGGGGCACGGCCAGGCGCAGGGGCTGGGTGGCCGCGGCGAATGCCGAGGCGCCAAGTCCCGGCGGCGGGCGACGTGGCACACCCGCGGCGCCCGCCATCAGCGCCAGGGTTGAAACCTCGACCGCCAAGGGCGCCGTGCCGGTGTTGCGCAGCACCAGCGTCAGCCAAAGCCCGCCACCCAGATCCGCGGGAAG
This sequence comes from Falsiroseomonas oleicola, assembly GCF_019029495.1. GTDB lineage: Bacteria > Pseudomonadota > Alphaproteobacteria > Acetobacterales > Acetobacteraceae > Falsiroseomonas > Falsiroseomonas oleicola. The sequence goes on along the minus strand of NZ_JAERQM010000011.1, from coordinate 79,902 downwards.
CGGCAGGCTGATGCGCAGCGCTCCGTTGGGATCGGCCAGTCGCCAGCCGGAATCGCGCCCCGCGCCCCCCTCCGGTCCCGCCTGGAGGCTGGCCCGCAGGCTGGAGGGATCGCCGAGCCGGCAGGTGAGTTCGGCCAGGGCCAGGTCGGCCGCGCCGGGCGACAGGCTTGGCGGCTGGAGCGTCGCGGTCGCGCCGGGCTCGATGTCCAGCATCATCCGTGGCGCCTCGGATCCCGCTGCCACCATGCGCTGGCTGGCCCCGGACAGCGACGCCGCCTGCATCGCCTGTGGCGCCAGTGGCATGGCGACGCCCGGCACCAGCGCGTGCAGGTCGCAGGCCGCCCAGTCGAAATGGCGCGGCAGCACCAGGTGATGCAGCTCCGCCACCTCGGCGCGGAGCGCCAGCGGCGCGGTGGCGCCCAGGCCGCCGGCGGACAGTACCAGCGTCTCGCCGCTCGCCGTCTCCACCGCCACATCCAGCACGGCCTCCGCCGGGCCGGGCGGGGCCGGGCGCGGCAGGTCCAGCGCCAGCCAGCCGCCCTGGACCTCATCGCCGGGCACCACCCAGGCGGCGAGCACCCGGCCGGCGGCGAGCAGGCGCACGCGCAACTGGCTGGCGGCCGTGGCGCGGGCCGCGGCGACATGCAGTGCGATGCTGGCCAGCCCTTCCGCCGGCCGTCCGAAATGCTGGGCGATGCGCTGCGGCAGCGACGCTTCCTGGGGGACCGGCGGCAGATCGATGAGCATCCTGCGGGCGGCGGGCGGGCGGCTGCCGGGGGCACCCAGCAAGGCCAGTCGCTCGGCCCGCAGATCGGCCATCGTCTGCACCAGCAGCGCCATCAGCCCGGGCATCGGATCGTGCCCGATGAGAGGGGGAATCCCGAAGGGCAGCCCGGCGACAAGGGGCGCCGCCGCATCCCCATCCGGGGCCAGGATGGCCAGCGGCCGCAGGCCCGGGGGCAGCGGCACCGCTGCCCCCGGGGCGGCGCCGTCGAGGCGCAGGACGCCGTTGTCCGGACGCAGCACGGCCAGGGGCAGGGCCTCCAGCCCCGTCATCCCGGGGGCCGCGACCACGGTCGGATGTCCGGCGGCGAGGCTGCCCCTCGCGGCGTCATCGATGAGGAAGGCGGTCATGCGGTCGTCTCCGGTCGATGGGCTTTGTGCCGGGCGGCGGCGGCGCGCAGCAGGCCGAGCCATTCGGGCAGGATGCGATCCCAGGACCTGCGGGCGGCCTCGTCCCGGGCCAGGCGGACACGGCGCGCGGTGGCGGCCGGGTTGGCCAGCACCTCCCGCGCCGCCGCGGCGAAGGCCTCGGCGCTGGCCTTCGGCACCAGCCGCGCCAGGCTGCCAGCCTCGTCCCCGAAGCCCTCCAGCGCCGACTCCGTGGCGATGACGGGGCATTGCGCCGCGGCGGCTTCGAGGAAGACCAGCGGCAGCCCCTCCAGCACCGAGGGCAGCAGCAGCGCATCGGCGGCCTGGTACCAGGCGGTGGGGTCGGCGAGGTGGCCGAGCATCCGCAACCGCCTGGCCGGATCGACCGCCGCCCGGCGGTCCAGCGCGGCGCGCAAGGGACCGCTGCCGGCACAGGCCAGCACCATGCCGGCATCGGCGGCGATGGCGGGCAGCAGATGCGCGCCCTTGGCCTGTTCCAGCCGGCCGACGAACAGCAGCAACGGCGCGCCCGGCGCCAGGCCGAGCGCGCCCCGCAAGGCGGCGCGCACCATCGTGACGTCCGCCCGGGGCGGGGTGGGTGCCGGATTGTCGATCTGCGCCACGCTGCCCGGTGGCAGGTCGAAGATCCGTTCCGCACGTCGGGCACCCGGGTCGGAGACGGCGCACCAGCCGGCATCGGCGGCGGCGATGTCCGGCAGTGCGTCGGCGATGCCGAGCGGGATGGCGCCATCCGGGGCCAGATGCAGCACCACCAGTCGCGGCAGATGCGCCGCGGCGCGCAGCAGGCCGATCCCCGCATTCGGCCAGGGCAGGGGCAGCAGCACCAGGTCCGGCGCGACCTCCGCGATCAGGGTCGCCGCCGCCGCCTGCTGTCGCGCGCCATTGTCCTCGGGCGCCACGCCATCCTGCCAGCCGATCGCCGCGGCGCGAAGAACCGCGCGGTCATGGCCCGCCGGCATGGCGGCGCGGAGCGCGGGATGGAGCGCGGGCTCCGCCGCCAGGGTCACCCGCAGTCCCGGCTGGCTCGCGAGGCGGGCCGCGAGCTGCGCGCTATGACCTTCGGTTCCGCCGAAGCGGGTGGAGGGCAGGGGCAGCAGCAGATGGGTGAGCCGGTTCATGTGCCCCCCGCTGCGGCCTGGCCGCCAGGCATGGCCCCGGGACCCCTATCGCCTTCTGACGTTCCGTTCACGATGGTCGAAGCTCTACAGTATGAGCAGCCCGGATGGAATTGCCGGGGTCGCATCGCGATGTCCTGAGGCCGGCATTGCCGCGCGGCGGTTTCGGCAAGCTTGGGGCGGTCCCCGCCAGGCCTGTCGCGTCACGCGGCCGGACCCGCCGCGACCGGATTCGGCATTGTCGGGGCTGAGGCCGCGAGCGGAGCCTGTGGCATGGGGCGGGCCACGCCGCGGGCCAGGCCCGCCAGGCTGCGCATGGCCGGCGCCAATGCCGCCGGACCGAAATGCCGCCGGCCGAAGGCCAGCGCCGCATCCCCCATGCGCGCCCGCCTTGCCGTGTCCAGGACCAGCTCCGCCAGCGCCGCGACGAAGCCGCCACGATCCGATGCCAGGTGATAGGCGGTGCCGGCCCCGCCGGAGATGCCGTACAGCGCTTCCGCCGTCAGCACGCTGGGCAGGCCGTGGCAGAGGTATTCGACGGTCTTGATCTTCAGCCCGCCGCCGTAGAACACCGGGTTCACGCCGATATCGAGGGTGGCGAGGAAATCCTCCGGCCGTTCCACGCTGCCATGCAGGACGACGCCCGCGCGGCCCACCGGCATGGCGGTGCAGACCTCGCCCGCCACATGCAGTTCCGCCCCGAGCGGCGCCACGGCCGGCCAGACCTGGTCCAGCAGCCAGGCCAGCCCGTCCCGGTTCATCGGGCTGTCGCCGCCGATGAAGCCGATGCGCAGCTTGTCATCGCCGTTGCCGGACGCGCGGCGGCCCGGCGGCAGCACATGCGGCGCCATCAGCACGCGGTTCGGCAGCAGCGCCTCCAGCCAGCGGAACTCCTCCTGCTGGATGGCCAGGATCAGGTCGAAGGCGGAGAGGATCTGCAATTCCTCCGCCGCGCCGATCTGGATGAAATGCCGGCGGCCGAAATGGTCGAAATTGCGAACCCGCGTCGACATGATGTCGTGGGTATCGATCACGGTCATCACCGGCTGGGTGATGGCGTGGCGCAGCCAGGACAGGCGGATGTATTCGAACACCACCGCATCGGGCGGGTGCGTCGCCAGGTGCTGCGCGAAAATTGGCAGGGCGGAGGCGATGGTGGAGCGCCGCTCGAAGGGCGTCATGCCGCGCGGCAGCTTGGCATCCGGCGTCGGTGGCAGGGGGCCGGTGGGAAACAGCCGGGCGCGGCCACCCAGCAGCGCCTGCGCCTGGGCCCGCTCCGCCTCCGACATGCTGCCGAGGAAGAACAGGTCGAGGTCCATCTCCGCCCGCGCGGCGCGGGCCAGGGCGGCGATGCGGGCGTGGTTGCCCAGCCGCTCCTCCCAGAAGCGCAGGTCGGTGACCAGCAGGGTGCGGGGACGCAGCGCCGCGTGGCGCAGCGCGGCAGGGCTGGCCAGGCGCCGCTGCTCAGCCGCGACCTGGGTCGCATAGCGGGTCCACAGCCGGGCGGAGTCCTCGGCGATGCGGGCGCGCAACGCCGGCTCCGCCACCGCGCGCATCGCCAGGGCGGCCAGCGCGCGGGCATCGGCGGCGGCGTGCCAGGCGGCCTGCGGCTCCAGCCCCGCGAAGGCCTCCGCCGTGCCGATCACCGGCCGGCCGCGGGACAGCGCCTCCACCGTCTTGATCTTCAGCCCGGTGCCGCCCTCATGCGGGTTCACCACCAGGTCGACCTGGGCATAGAGGTCGTCCGGGTCAGCGACGAGTCCAAGCGGCACAAGGCCGGGACCCGCCACCAGATGCCGCGCCGCGCTGCCGGCGACGCGGATCTCCGCCCCGGCGGCGGCCAGGGCCGGCAGGTCCAACGCCGCCAGGAAACGGTCCAGCGCGCGGGTGTTCATCGGATTGGCGCTGCCCAGGTAGCCGATCACGAATCGGCCATCCGGGGCGCGCGGCGGCAAAAGCGGGCGGTCGCCGGCCGGGATGTGGCCGAGGGTCAGCACTGGCGCGGGGCTATAGGCCTCGAAGGCCTGGCGCTCCTCCTCCTGGATCGCCAGCACCAGGTCGGCACGGGCGAAGCCGCGCGCCTCCTCCGCCTCCGTGGTGAAGAAGAAGGAGGGGGCGAGGCCGATGGCGCGCAGGTGATCGTCCCGCCCGCCGAACTGGTCGTGCGTGTCCAGCACCTTCAGCACCGGGGCGGGGAAGCGCAGGTTGGGCTGGGGGAAGAAGGTGAAGGCGCGGCTGAGGAAGACGTATTCCACCAGCACCATGTCGAAGGCCGGGCGCCGCGCGGCCAGTGCCACCAGCGCCTCCTCCAGCGCCGGCTGGATCCAGTCGTCCAGGCCGAAGCGCCCGCCGAGGCTGGGTTTTTCCAGGCCGCGATCATGCGGAACGAGGATCAGCTCATCCCAGTCCCGCCGCATGGAATCAAGATGTTCCGCCGCGACCTTCTCACGGTCCAGCAGGCAGAGCGTGATGCTGTGGCCGGCGGATTTCAGCCCTGTCAGCACGGCATGGATGCGCGCGCGGTTGCCGGCATCCTGCGGATGGCTCGGCGTGGGGGAGACGACCAGGATTCGCATGCGGGCGGGCTGTCTCCGGATTGTCTGGTCTCGGTATAGGGGGCGCAGGATAGGGGCCGGACCAGGATAGGGAAGGGGCCAATCGCCGGGGTTGCGGCGCGGCGGCGGCTGGGGCATATCGCGCCGGCCGGTCCGGGGTGATCCCTCGGGGCGGCAAATTCGCACGCGATGCACCTTCCGGGGGTCCCACCCCGAAGGTCCGGTCCCCACCCCGCGGTCTCACGGGCGGGGGCGGCAGCGCGGAGGCTCAACCGGACCACTGGAAGTCAAAGGATCCGCCCCATGGCGATGCCCGACGTTACCCTGCGCGGCCTGCTCGAAGCCGGCGTGCATTTCGGCCACCACACCCGCCGCTGGAACCCCCGGATGGCGCCCTACATCTTCGGCGTGCGCAACCAGGTCCATATCCTGGACCTGCAGCAGACCGTGCCGATGATGGACCGCGCGCTGCGCGCCATTCGCGACGTGGTGGCCGCCGGCGGCCGCGTGCTGCTGGTCGGCACCAAGAAGGCGGCGGCGGAATATGTGGCGGAAAGCGCCGCGCGCTGCGGCCAGTACTATGTGAACCACCGCTGGCTCGGCGGCATGCTGACCAACTGGAAGACCATCCAGGGCAGCATCAAGCGCCTGAAGCAGATGGAAGAGCAGCTGGCCGGCAACATCCAGGGCCTGACCAAGAAGGAAGTCCTGATGCTGACGCGGGAGCGCGAGAAGCTCGACCGCGCGCTCGGCGGCATCAAGGACATGGGCGGCCTGCCCGACATCATCTTCGTCATCGACACGGTGAAGGAGAAGCTGGCGATCGAGGAGGCCAACAAGCTCGGCATCCCCGTGGTCGCGGTGCTGGACAGCAATGCGGACCCGATCGGCATCGCCTATCCGATCCCCGGCAATGATGACGCGATCCGCGCCATCCACCTGTATTGCGACAGCGTCGCCGGCGCGGTGCTGGATGGCATCTCCGCCGAGCTGGGCTCCTCCGGCGCCGATCTCGGCGCGCGTGAGGACCTGCCCGCCGAGGCGCTGCCGGACATCAGCGAAGTGCTGCCGGAAGAGGTCGCGGCCGAAGTGACCGCCGAGCTGGCGGCCGAAGCCGCGCCTGCCCCGGTGGCGGAAGCCGAACCGGCGAAGGACGCTCCGGCGGCCTGACATGCGGCGCCCCCGCCTGGCGGGGGCGGCCCGGGCCGGATGCGCTGTGGCCATCCGGCCCCTGATATCCTGATGCCGCCCCGGCGATGACCCGGGTGCGGCCGTGACTCGTAGGACGGGGACGATCGAAATGGCCGAGATCACCGCGGCGATGGTGCGCGATCTGCGCGAGAAGACCGGCGCCGGCATGATGGACTGCAAGAAGGCGCTGGTGGAAGCCGGTGGCGACATGGAAGCGGCCATCGACTGGCTGCGCAAGAAGGGCCTTTCGGCCGCCGCCAAGAAGTCCGGCCGCGTCGCCGCGGAAGGCCTGGTGGGCGTCGCCTCCGGCCCCACCGTCGCCGCGATGGTCGAGGTGAATGCCGAGACCGACTTCGTCGCGCGCAACGACAGCTTCCAGGCTTTCGTGTCTGAAGTTGCGGGCCTTGCCCTGTCGGTGGGCGACGATATCGAGGCGCTGAAGGCGGCGACCTATCCGGGCACCACGCACTCCACGCAGGAGGAGCTGACCCGCCTGATCGCCACCATCGGCGAGAACATGACCATCCGCCGCGCCAAGGTGCTGCGGGTGCCGTCGGGCACCGTCGCCACCTATATGCACAATGCGGTGAAGCCGGGTCTCGGCAAGATCGGCGTGCTGGTCGCGCTGGAGGCCGAGAGCGAGCTGGAGGCCCTGGAATCCCTGGGCCGCCAGATCGGCATGCATGTCGCCGCGACCCGCCCGGATGCGCTGGACGTCTCCGCCGTCGACCCCTCCGCGCTGGAGCGGGAGAAGGCGGTGCTGCGCGAGCAGGCCGCGACCTCCGGCAAGAAGCCGGAGATCATCGAGAAGATGATCGAGGGCCGCATCCGCAAGTACTACGAGGAAGTGGTGCTGCTGGAGCAGGTCTGGGTGCATGACGGCGAAAGCCGGGTGAAGGAAGTGGTGAAGAAGGCCGGCGGCAAGCTGACCGGTTTCGCCCGCTTCCATCTGGGCGAGGGCATCGAGAAGGCGGCCAGCGACTTCGCCGCCGAGGTTGCCGCCGCCGCCAAGGGCTGATCGCCCGCCTGCGGTAGGGGCAGGTCCGCCACAGTGGCGGGCCGCCCTGGAAGCAGTGCGTCGGCGCGTGAGGGCCTCCGGGCCCAGCTGTGAGGCAGGCGCTGCCTTCGCCTTGCGGCTGCCATCATGCGCCGCTTATGTTGCGCCACGTTAGCCAACGGGATTCCCGGGACAAAATGAGCAGACCTCCTCTCTACAAGCGCGTCCTGCTCAAGCTGTCCGGCGAAGCGCTGATGGGCGACCGCGACTATGGCCTCGACATCGCGGTGCTGAAGAACATCGCGGCCGATATCCGGGACGTGACGGCGCTGGGCGTCGAGGTCTGCATGGTGATCGGCGGCGGCAATATCTTCCGCGGCGTCGCCGGCGCCTCCGCAGGCATGGAGCGCAGCCAGGCCGATGCCATGGGCATGCTGGCCACGGTGATGAACGCGCTGGCCATGCAGAACTGGCTGGAGAAGCTGGGCGTGCCGACCCGGGTGCAATCCGCCATCCCGATGGCCAGCCTCTGCGAGCCCTTCATCCGCCGTCGTGCCATGCGGCACATGGAGAAGGGCCGGGTGGTGATCTTCGCCGCCGGCACCGGCAACCCCTTCTTCACCACCGACACCGCCGCGGCATTGCGCGCCAATGAAATGGGCTGCGAGGCGCTGCTGAAGGGCACGCAGGTCGATGGCGTCTATTCCGCCGATCCGCGCAAGAACCCGAATGCGGAACGCTATACGACGATCACCTATCTCGATGTGCTGTCCCGCGACCTTGCTGTGATGGACGCCGCGGCGATCAGCCTGGCGCGGGAGAACAAGCTGCCGATCGTCGTCTTCAACATCCACGAACCAGGTGCCTTCACCGCCGTCATGCAGGGCGAGGGCAAGTTCACCACCGTGATCGATCCATAGACCGCTGTTTGACGCATTTTCCGAACTGTCAGGCCTATTCGCCCGACCTTAAGATGCTAGCGATTGTTTGCCGCATTTTCCGAGTCGTCTGGCGCATCCGCGTGACTTGAAAGTGCTTGAGAGGGAATCCGGGCATGGCCGCCGACTTCGCCGAGTATAAGCAGGAGCTGCAGCGCCGCATGGACGGCGCGCTGGAGTCGATGAAGAAGGAGTTCCAGGGCCTGCGCACCGGTCGTGCCAGCCCCGCGCTTCTGGAGCCGATTCGCGTCGAGGCCTATGGCAATGTGCAGCCGCTGGTGCAGGTCTCCAACATCTCGGTGGCCGGCCCCGGGCTGCTTTCCGTCCAGGTCTGGGACAAGTCCGTGGTCAAGGCCGTGGAGATCGCCATCCGCGATTCCGGCCTCGGCCTCAATCCGATGACCGAGGGTCAGGTGGTGCGCGTGCCGCTGCCGCCGCTGACCACGGAACGCCGCAACGACCTGGTGAAGACTGCGGCGAAATACGCCGAGGCGACGCGGGTCGCCATGCGCGGTGTGCGGCGCGACGCGATGGAGACGGTGAAGGGCTGGGAGAAGGACAAGAAGTCCGAGGTCAGCCAGGACGACGCCAAGCGCTGGACCGACGAGATCCAGAAGCTGACCGACCAGAGCATCAAGACGGTCGATGCGACGCTGGCGGAGAAGGAAAAGGACATCCGGACCAGCTGATGTCAGGCGCTGCGGCTGGGATGGGCGGGCGATGAGCGCGGCAGCCAGGCCGCTGGACGGCGGCATGACTGAAGCCCGGCCGCAGGCGGGGCAGGACGGGCCGGCGCCGCCGCGCCACATCGGCATCATCATGGACGGCAACGGCCGCTGGGCCACCGCCCGCGGCCTGCCGCGCGCGCTGGGCCACAAGGCGGGGGCGGAGGCGGCACGCCGGACCATCGAGGCGGCGGCGGTCGCCGGCGTCGGCTGGCTGACATTGTTCGCCTTCTCCTCGGAGAACTGGCAGCGGCCGGTGGAGGAAGTGCGCGACCTGACCGGGTTGATGCGCGTCTACCTCCGCGCCGAGGTCGGCACCCTGGTCAAGGAGGGCATCCGCCTGCGGGTGCTGGGGGAGCGGGAGCGCTTCGGCCCCGACACCGTGCGCGCCATCGCAGCGGCCGAGCAGGCCACCGCCCCTGGCACGCGCATGAACCTGAACATCGCCCTGTCCTATGGCGGGCGGGGCGAGATCGTCGCCGCGGCGCGGGAAGCCGCTCGGCGGGTTGCCGCCGGCACGCTCGACCCGGCGAAGCTGGACGAGGCGCTGTTCGCCGGCATGCTGTTCACCGCCGGCATGCCGGACCCCGACCTCATCATCCGCACCAGCGGGGAACAGCGCATCTCCAATTTCCTGCTCTGGCAATCGGCCTATTCGGAATTCGTCTTCCAGGACGTGCTCTGGCCGGATTACGGCGCCACGCATCTGGCGGCCGCGATTGGCGAATTCACCCGCCGCGACCGGCGCTTCGGCCTGCGGATCGCGTGACGCGGCGGACCCGGGGATGACGGAGCAAGCCGGCAAGGCCGACGCGAAACGCTGGATCGATCTGCGCAAACGGGCGCTCTCGGCCGCCGTGCTGCTGCCGGCGGCGCTGGCCTGCATCTGGTTCGGCGCGGAGAGCTTCACGGCCATGGTGGCGCTGGCCGTCGCGGTGCTGGCCTGGGAATGGGTGCATCTCTGCGGCCGTCGTACCCGGGTCTTCCCCGGCCTTTCCGTGCCGCTGGTGGTCTTCGCCGCCGGTGCGCTGGCGGTAATGGAACAGGTGCGGCTGGGCCTTGTGGTGCTGCTGGCCGGCTTCGCCGCGACCTGGATCGGCGTGGCGCTGCGCGGGCGGCGCTCCGGCGTCACGCAGCCGGCGCGGCGGCTGGCGCTCGGTGTTCTGTATATCGGGCTGGCCGGGCTGGCGCTGATCGAGTTGCGGCATGACAGTGAGGCCGGGCGCGGCAATGTGCTGTTCCTATTCGTGGTGGTCTGGGCCTCCGACATCGGCGCCTATATGGCCGGGCGGGCCTTTGGCGGGCCGAAGCTCGCGCCCGCGATTTCCCCCAACAAGACCTGGTCGGGGGCGCTTGGGGGGCTGGCCGCCGCGCTGGTCTTTGGTGGCGCCTGCGCGCTGGCCTTCACGCCTGGCGCAGCGCCGGCCGCCATCGCCGCGGTGGCGCTGCTGCTGAGTTGCGCCTCGCAGGCCGGGGACCTCTTGGAATCCGCCATAAAGCGCCATTTCAACGTCAAGGACACATCCTCTCTCATCCCCGGCCATGGTGGGCTGCTGGACCGGCTGGACGGGGTGCTGGCGGCGGCGCCCGTGGCGGCACTGCTGACCTATATGCTGGGGCAGGGGCGGCCACTTTGGGGATGGGGCTGGTGACGCGTTCGGTAACGATCCTCGGCAGCACCGGCTCGGTCGGCCGCTCCACCATGGCCCTGCTGGATGCCGCGCCGCCAGGGGATTTCCGGGTGGAGGCGCTGGTCGCCAACCGGGATTTTTCCGCGCTGGCCGAACAGGCCCTGCGCCATCGCGCGCGGCTTGCCGTGGTCGCCGATGAAGGCGCCTATGCGGATCTGAAGGCGGCGCTCGCGGGCAGCGGCATCGCGGTCGCGGCGGGGCGGGCGGCGGTGGAGGACGCGGCCGCGCGGCCGGCGGACTGGACCATGGCCGCCATCGTCGGCGCCGCCGGGCTGCGATCGACCCTGGTGGCGCTGGCCCGCGGCGGCACGCTGGCGATCGCCAACAAGGAAAGCCTGGTCTGCGCGGCGGAGCTGGTGCTGGCGGTCGCGCGCCAGGGCGGCGCCACCCTGCTGCCGGTCGATTCCGAGCACAACGCCATCTTCCAGGTCCTCGATGGCCAGGATCCGGCGGGGGTGGAGAAGATCATCCTCACAGCCTCCGGCGGCCCTTTCCGGGAGTGGAGCCGGGCGCAGATGGCCGCCGTCACCCCGGAACAGGCGGTGCGCCATCCGGTCTGGTCGATGGGCGCCAAGATCAGCGTCGATTCGGCCACCATGATGAACAAGGGGCTGGAGCTGATCGAGGCGGCGCGCCTGTTCCCGGTGCCGGAATCGCGGATCGAGGTGCTGGTGCATCCGCAATCGGCCGTGCACGGCCTGGTGCAGTTCCGCGACGGCTCGCTGCTGGCGCAGCTCGGCACGCCGGATATGCGCACGCCCATCGCCCATGCCCTGGCCTGGCCGAAGCGGCTTCAGGTGGCCATCCCGCGCCTCGACCTCGCCAGCCTCGGCCGGCTGGATTTCGCCGCGCCGGATCCGCTGCGTTTCCCCGCCCTCCGCCTGGCGCGGGAGGCCTTGCAGGCGGGGGGTGGCGCGCCGACTATATTGAATGCGGCGAATGAGGTGGCGGTGGGTCTGTTCCTGGACCGCCGACTCGGCTTCCTCGACATCGCCGCGGTGGTGGCGGAGACGCTGGAAGGCCTCATGGCGCCGCGAGCCGAGACGCTGGAGGATATCCTGGCGCTCGACCAATCTGCGCGGCATGCGGCGCTGGGCCACGCCCTGGGGCGCGCCGCGGTAGGCTGAGGTTGTCCGGGTCCCGGCGACCCGATTGAAGATCAAGGCGCCTGGCGCCGCTGGAGACCGTCTTGGACATCCTGCCCGAACCCTTTCGCACCATCCTGTCCTTCATCGTCGTGCTCGGCGTGCTGGTCTTCTTCCACGAGCTTGGCCACTACCTCGCCGCCCGCTGGCGCGGCGTATATGTCGAGCGCTTCTCGGTCGGCTTCGGCCGGGCGATCGCCACCGGGACCGACCGGCAGGGCACCGAATGGCGCATCGGCTGGCTGCCGCTGGGCGGCTATGTGAAGTTGCACGGCCAGGAACAGCCGGAGGATGTGCCGGACGAGGTGCGCGCCACCTGGCGCCCCGGCCAGACCTTCCATGAAAAGTCCGTCGGCGACCGCGCCATCGTCGTCGCCGCCGGCCCGCTGGCCAATTTCGTGCTCGCCGCGCTGATGTTCGGCGCCTTGTACATGACGGTCGGCCGCCCCGCGGCCACCACTGCGATCGGCACCGTGCAGGAAGGCTCCGCCGCCGCCAGTGCGGGCCTGTTGCCGGGCGACCGCATCCTGGCGCTCGATGGCCAGCAGGTGACCCGCTTCGAGGAGGTGCAGCGCCACATCCAGCCGCGTGCCGGCACGCCCGTGGCGGTGACGGTGCAGCGCGAGGGGCAGGAGCGCGTGGTCACCGCCACGCCGGCGGCGCGGACCAGCGGGGAGACGACGGTGGGCGTGCTCGGCGTCGGTGCCGCGGCCACCGAATTCCAGCGCCTCGACCCCTTCAGCGCGCTCTGGGCCGGCACGGTGCAGACGGCGGATATCACGAAGCAGACTTTGGGCGCGGTGTGGCAGATGATCGCCGGCGGCCGCGGGGCGGAGGAACTGGGCGGGCCGCTGCGAATCGCGCAGATGTCCGGCCAGGTGGCCGAACTCGGCATCGCCAGCCTGATCTCCTTCATGGCGGTGCTGTCGGTGAATCTGGCGCTGATCAACCTGTTCCCGATCCCGGTGCTGGATGGCGGGCACCTGATGTTCTACGCGGCGGAGGCAATCCGCGGCCGGCCGCTGCCGCCACGCGCGCAGGAATATGGATTCCGCGCCGGATTCGCGCTGCTGATCACGCTGTTCGTCTTCGCCACCTGGAACGACCTGTCGCAGCTTGGCGTCGTTCGCTGGGCGACGAATCTTTTTGGGTGATCGAACGCACCAGCCCAAACCCGTTTTGAAACAGCGGGTTACCTGACCGGGACCGCAGCCCGCGTGAAGAAGAGTGACTGCGCGGCCCGATTTGCCGTGGTTCGGCCGCTTTTGGGCGCGACTGTGATCCTCACCAACCGGGGTCATGGGACGCCGGGGGTGGCGGCACCCCGACCGCTCGGGTAGTCTCCGCCGCCTTACGCAGCCCCCCGGGGAATACACCACTTGGTCGCCAACCGGCTTCTTCTGCTCGCTGCCACCTGCCTCGTCCCGGTCAGCCTCGCGCTGGATGCCGTGGCGCAGACCCGTGGGCCGCGCGCCCCCGCCGCCGCCACCGCCCCGGCTTCCGGGGTGGTGCGTGGCATCGACGTCACCGGCAACCAGCGGATCGAGGCGGAAACCGTCCGATCCTACATGCTGTTGCAGCCGGGCGACCCCTTCGACGCCGACCGGCTCGACCGCAGCCTGCGCACGCTGTTCGCCACCGGCCTGTTCCGGGACGTGGCGGTGGCCCGCGACGGTGACCGGATCCGCGTGACGGTGGAGGAGAACCCGATCGTCAACCGGGTGGCCTTCGAGGGCAACAGCAAGGTCTCCGACGACGTGCTGACACCGGAGGTGACGCTGCGCGCCCGCGCCGTCTTCACCCCGCAGGCCGCCCAGGCCGACCGCCAGCGCATCCTCGACCTCTATGCCCGCCGCGGCCGCTTCGCGGCGCGGGTGGAGCCGAAGATCATCCAGCTCGACCAGAACCGGGTCGATGTGGTGTTCGAGATCACGGAGGGCGAAGCGGCGCTGGTCAGCCGTATCAGCTTCGTGGGCAACACCGCCTATTCCGACCGCCGGCTGCGCGACGTGGTGGCGACGCGGGAGCAGGCCTGGTACCGCATTCTTTCCACCTCCGACATCTACGACCCGGAGCGGCTGAATTTCGACCGCGAGCTGCTGCGCCGGTACTACCTGCGCCAGGGCTATGCCGATGTGCAGATCACCGGCGCGGTCGCCGAGCTGGCGCCGGATCGCAGCGGCTTCTTCGTGACCTATACGATCGACGAGGGGCCGCGCTACCGCGTCGGCAAGGCGGAGATCACCAGCACGCTGCGGGGCGTCGAGCCCGAATCGCTGCGCCGGGAACTCTCGGTCAGCGAGGGCGACTGGTATGATGGCGATGCGGTGGAGCGCTCGGTGGAGGCGCTGTCCGATGCGGTCGGCCTGCGCGGCGTGCCCTTCGTCGAGGTGCGGCCCAGGGTCGCCCGGGACCGGGAAAACCGGCGCGTCGATGTGACCTTCGAGATCGCCGAGGGCACCCGCGCCTATGTCGAGCGCATCGACATCACCGGCAACAGCCGCACCGCGGATCGCGTGATTCGCCGCGAATTCCGCATCGCGGAGGGCGATGCCTTCAACGCCGCCCAGGTGCGGCGCTCGCGCCAGCGCATCCGCGACCTCGGCTATTTCGGCGGTGCCGAGATCAATGTGCAGCCCGGCTCCGCACCGGATCGTACGGTTCTGCAGACCACGGTGACGGAACGCCCGACCGGCGAAATCTCGCTGGGCGGCGGCTTCTCCACCGATGCCGGCCTGCTGACCGACTTTGGCGTGCGGGAACGCAACTTCCTCGGCACCGGCATCGATGCGCGCCTGCAGACCCTGCTGGCGCAGCGCCGCACGCAGGTTGACTTCTCCGTCACCGATCCGGCCTTCCTGGACCGCAACCTGGCGGCCGGCGTCGATCTTTTCTACATCACCCGCGACCTTCAGGACACGTCGAGCTATTCGGAAAAGCGCGTCGGCGTCGTGCTGCGCGCCGGCTACGAATTCAACGAGCGGGTCCGGCAGAACTGGTCCTACAGCCTGGTGCAGCGCGACGTCTTCGACGTGCAGGCGGATGCCAGCCGCTTCATCCAGGAACAGACCGGCGTGACCCTGCTGTCGCAGGTCGGCACCACCCTGTCCTATGACGTGCGCGACAGCCGGATCGAGCCGCGCAGCGGCTTCATCGCGCGCATCGGCACGGATGTTGCGGGCCTCGGTGGCGATGTCGCCTATGTGCGCTGGCGCGGCGACGTGGCGGGCTATGTGCCGCTGGAACGCTATCTCGGCAGCTCGGACTATGTGCTGGCGCTGCAGGCCGGCGTCGGCCTGCTCACCCCCTGGGGCGACCGGCCGGAACGAATCATCGACCGCTTCTTCCTGGGCGGCGACAATCTGCGCGGCTTCGCGCTGGCCGGTGCGGGGCCGCGCGATACCTCCAACAATTCCTCGGACGATCCGCTCGGCGGGCGCCTGATCTGGACCCAGACCACCGAGCTGCGCTTCCCGTTGCCGCTGCCCTCCGAGATCGGGCTGATCGGCCGCGCCTTCGTCGATGTCGGCTCGCTGTCGCGCACGCCGGTCTCCGGCCCGGGCGTGCAGGATGACACCTCGCCCCGCGTCGGTGCGGGTGTCGGCATTTCCTGGCGCACGCCGGTCGGTCTGATCAACATCGACATCGCCCAGGCGGTGGTGAAGGAGTCCTACGACGAGACGCAGCTCGTGCGTTTCGGCTTCGGCACCCGCTTCTGAGCACTATTCGGGATTATCGACCCATGCGTCTGCGCCATTTCCTCGCGGCCTCCCTGCTGTTCGCCCCTCCGTTGCTGCTGATCGGTCCGGCCTCCGCCCAGCAGCAGCAGGGCCAGCAATGGTTCGTGCCGCCGGCGCAGGGACAGGCGCAGCAGCAGCAGCGCCCGGCACAGCGGCCGCCCGCCCAGCGCCCGGCCCAGGCGCCGGCGGCCGGCCAGCGCACACCGGCGCCGGTCATCGCCATCGTGGATATCCCCGAGGTGCAGCGCCTCTCCGCCGCCTTCAACCAGGTGCGGGAGGAGATCGAGCGGCGCCGCGCCAAGCTGAACGAGGATCTCCAGCGCGAGCAGGGCCGGTGGCGGGAGGAGCAGCAGGCCCTGGCCGCCGCCCGCGCCACCGCGCCGCCCGAGCAGCTTCGCCAGCGTGAGCGGGAGTTGCAGGAGCGGATCACCGATGCGCAGCGGATCTTCCGCGACCGGTCGCGGGCCATCGACCAGGCGGCGCAGGCCGGGCTCCAGCAGATCGAGCAGGCGCTGGGGGCCGTCATCCGGCAGGTCGCGGCCTCCCGCGGTGTGAACATCGTGCTGCCGCGGCCGCTGGTCATCTTCAACGACAGCGGCTTCGACCTGACGGATGAGATCTCCGCGCAGATGAACCGCGTGCTGCGCAGCGTGAACCTGCCGGCCGAGGGCGCGGCGCCGACCGAGGCCCCCGCCGCCGGCGCGCCCGCCGCCGCGCCGGCCGGCGATGCCCCTCCGCCGCCGCCGCCGCCCGCCCCGGCAGCGCCCGCGCGACGGAACTGAGCCAATGGCGGCGGATCCCCGCTTCTTCCCGGCGGGGTCCGCGCTGACCCTGGCCGAGGCCGCGACCCTGGCCGGTGGCGAATTGCGGGGCGGCGATGCCGCCCTGCGCATCACCGGTGTCGGTCCCCTGCAGGCCGCAGGCGCGGCGGAGGTCAGCTTCCTCGACAACCGGCGCTACCTGCCGCAGGCGCTGGACAGCCAGGCGGCGGCCATTGTCATCGCACCGGAACTGCTGGCGCGGCTGCCCGAGGGGCGGGTCGCGATCGTCACGAAGCAGCCCTATCTCGGCTTCGGGCGCATCGCCCGGGCGCTGCATCCGGTGCCATCGGCACGGCCGGGCATCCACCCCACCGCCGTCATCGATCCCACCGCCCGCATCGGCGCCGGCAGCGAGATCGGCCCCTTCGTGGTGATCGAGGCGGATGCGGAGATCGGGCCGGGCTGCATCATCGGCCCGCATGCCGTGATCGGCGCCGGCGTGGTGCTGGGGGAGGGTTGCCGCATCGGCGCCCATGCCAGCCTCAGCCACACCATCGCCGGCCGGGGCGTGGTGCTGCACCCCGGGGCGCGCACCGGCCAGGAAGGCTTCGGCTTCGCGGTCACCCCGGAAGGCCGGTTCGAGACCATGCCCCAGCTTGGCCGCGTGATCCTGGAGGATGCGGTGGAGGTGGGCGCCAATGCCTGCGTCGATCGCGGCAGCCAGACGGATACGGTGCTGGGCGCGGGCACGCGCCTCGACAATCTGGTCCAGATCGGCCACAATGTCCGCACTGGGAAGGGTTGCGTATTGGTCGCCCAGGTCGGCCTCGCCGGCTCCACCCATCTTGGCCATGGGGTGCAGATGGGCGGGCAGTCCGGCACCGCCGGTCATCTTGAGATCGGTGACAGGGCCCAGATCGCGGCCCAGTCCGGGGTGATGTCCGATGTTGGGGTAAGCGAGGTGGTTGGCGGGTCGCCGGCCTGGCCGATGCGGGAGACCCTGCGTGCCTTCGCCACCCTGCGCCGCCTGGCCAAGCCTGCCGGCCGCCCGGGCTGACTGCGCCCCAGGTCGATTTTCATTCGATTTTCAGTGGTGCCAACGGAAGACAGGACGATGGATTCGAGCCCCGAGAACACACCGGCCGCAACGGTGGAACCCTATGACATCGCCCGCATCATGCAGGCGATCCCGCATCGTTTTCCCTTCCTGCTGGTCGATCGGGTGGTGGACATCGTCCCCAATGTCTCCGCCGTCGGCATCAAGAACGTCACCATCAACGAGAATTTCTTCCAGGGCCATTTCCCGCAGCACCCGGTCTTCCCGGGCGTGCTGATCATCGAGAGCATGGCCCAGACCGCCGCCGTGCTGGTGGTGGAAACGCTGGGACCCTCGGCGCAGGGCAAGCTGGTCTATTTCATGACCGTGGACAGCGCCAAGTTCCGTAAGCCGGTGGTGCCGGGCGACCAGATGCGCGTGCATGTCGTCAAGGAAAAGCAGCGCGGCAACATCTGGAAGTTCACCGCCGAGGCGAAGGTGGACGGCAAGGTGGTGGCCGAGGCGTCCTACGCCGCCATGATCCTCGACAAGTGAGCGAAGCCGTCCTCCAGGTGGATGCCGAACCCATGCCAGCCTTCATCCACCCCGCTGCCCATGTGGCGGCCGGGGCCCAGATCGGCGCAGGCTGCCGCATCGGCCCGGGCTGCGTCGTCAGCGCCGAATCGGTGCTGGATGAGGGTGTCGAACTGGTCGCCCATGTCGTGCTGGATGGCCGGGTGCATCTCGGCGCCGGGGTGAAGGTGTTTCCCTTCGCCACCATCGGCCTGCCGCCGCAGGACCTGAAGTACAAGGGCCAGCCGACCTCCGTGGTGATCGGCGCGCGGACGCAGATTCGCGAACACGCCACCATCCATCGCGGCAGCACCGGCGGCGACGGCGTCACCCGGATCGGCGCCGACGGGCTGGTGATGTGCGTCGCCCATGTCGGGCATGACTGCCGCATCGGCGATGGCGTGATCCTGGTGAACAACGTGATGCTCGCCGGCCATGTCGAGATCGGCGATTTCGCCGTGGTGCAGGGCGGCGCCGCCATCCAGCAGTTCGTCCGCATCGGCCGCATGGCGATGGTCGCCGGCATGTCGGGGGTGGAGCGCAACGTGCTGCCCTATGGCCGCGCCAAGGGCTATCGCGCCAAGCTGGCGGGTCTCAACACCATCGCCATGCGCCGGCGCCTTGGCCTCAGCAAGGAACAGGTGGTGACGGTGGCGCGCGCGGTGCACGACCTCTATCGCGGCGGCCGCCCGGATGAGGCGATCGCGGCGGTGGCCGCGGCCCATCCCGGCAATGCGCTGGTCGAGGAAATGCTCGCCTTCGCCCGCAACCGCGGCCGCCACGGCCTGATCCCCTTCGGCCGGGTGACGGAGGAGGACGAAGGCGGGGAGGCTTCGTGACGGCGCCGGAGCCGCTCGGCCTGATCGCCGGCGGCGGGGTGATGCCGCTGCGCGTCGCCGATGCCGCCAGCCGGGCCGGACGCCCCGTCTTCGCCGCACTGATCGAGGGCTTCGCCGATCCGCGCGATTTCACGGCCTGGCCGCATGAGGTGGTGCGGCTGGGTGCCGTCGGCGCGCTGTTCGCGGCGCTGCGGCGCAACCGCGTGCGGCAACTGGTGCTGGCCGGCCGGGTGAAGCGCCCCTCCTTCCTCTCGCTGCGGCTGGATGGGGAAGGGGTGCGGCTGGCGGCCAAGGTGGGCCGCAAGGCGATCTTCGGCGGCGACGACGCGCTGCTCCGCGCCGTGGTCGATGTGCTGCGGGAGGAGGGCTTCGATCCCCTCGGCGCCCAGCAGGTGTTTGCCGATTTGCTGATCGAGGGCGGCTGCCCGACCCGCGCCCGGCCGGATGCCGATGCCATGGCCGATATCCGGCGCGGCATTTCCGTCGCGCGGCAGCTTGGCCAGGCCGATGCCGGCCAGGGCTGCGTGGTGCAGCAGGGGCTGGTGCTGGCGGTGGAGGCCATCGAGGGCACCGATGCCATGCTGGCGCGCTGCGCCGATCTGGCGCGGGAAGGCCCGGGCGGGGTGCTGGTGAAGCTGGTGAAACCCTCCCAGAGCAAGCTTGTCGACCTGCCCGTGATCGGGCCGGACACCATCCGCGCCGCCGCCGCCGCCGGGCTGCGCGGCGTGGCGGTAGAGGCGCGGAACGGTCATGTCGGCACCATCGTTCTCGACCGCGACGTCACCATATCGGAGGCCAACGCCGCGGGGCTGTTCCTGCTGGCGATGGATGCCGACCAGGTTTTGAACCAAGGAGAGAACGCATGAGCCAGGGCTCGCTGCTGCACACCATGATCCGCGTCGGCAATCTCGACCGCAGCGTGGATTTCTACACGAAGCTGCTCGGCATGAAGGAACTGCGCCGACGCGACGTGCCGGACGGCAAGTACACGCTGGTCTTCGTGGGCTATGCCGAGGAATCGACCGGCGCCGCCGTGGTGGAGCTGACCTACAACTACGGCACCGAGCAGTATGAGATGGGCAACGCCTTCGGCCACCTGGCCGTCGGCGTGCCTGACATCTACGCCACCTGCGACAAGCTGCGCGCCGGCGGGGCGAAGATCACCCGGGAGCCGGGACCCGTAAAATTCGGCACCACGGTCATCGCCTTCGTCGAGGACCCGGACGGCTACAAGATCGAGCTGATCGAGCGGAAGTAGCCGCCGGGTCATGGCGATCCTGACGCCGCTGGAGGATGCCCTCGCGGGCATGACGGATGCGGCGCGGGCGCTGGCGGGGCGGGAGAGGGTGCGACTGGCCGTCACCGGCCTTTCCCGGGCTGGCAAGACGGTGTTCCTGACCTCCCTGGTGGCCAATCTCCTGGCGGCCGGGGCAGGGGTGAATACCCTGCCGGCCTTGGCCGCCGCCTCCGGCAACCGGCTGCGCCGGGCGCGGCTGGTGCCGCCGGGCATCGAGGCGACGCCGCGCTTCGACGCGGCCGCGCATCTGGAGGCGCTGGCCGCCGACCCGCCGCGTTGGCCGGAACGCACCGAGGACCTCTCCACCCTGGAGATCGCGCTGGACCTGGCGCCGGCCTCCTGGCTCGGCCAGGCGCGCGGCTGGGTGGCGGGGGAACGCCGCGTCACGCTCGAACTGCTGGACTATCCGGGCGAATGGCTGCTGGACCTGCCGATGCTGGACCAGTCCTACAGCGACTGGTCGCGCCAGACCCTGTCGCGGTTGCGGCAGGGGCGGCGGGCCGCGGCGGCGGCGGATTTTCTGCAATTTGTCGATGCGCTGCCGGCCCAGGCGCGGGATGACGAGGCGCTGGCCCGGCAGGGCTTTCGTCTGTACCGCGCGGCGCTGCTGCGCTGCCGGGACGAGCTGGGTTTTCGTTTCCTCCAGCCCGGGCGCGCGCTGAATCCGGGGCCGCGCGGGGAGGCGCCGCTGCTGTGGTTCTTCCCGCTGCCGAGTGGGGAGATGGGCGATCTTGGCCGGCTGCTGGCGCGGCGCCATACCGCCTATCTGGCGGATCAGCGCACCGCCTTCTTCGAACCCTTCTTCCGCCGCTTCCGCCGCCAGGCCGTTCTGGTGGATGCGCTGGGCGCGCTGCATGCCGGGGAGGAAGCCTTCGACGACACCGCCGCGGCGCTCTCGGCCATCGCCCAGGCGCTGCGGCGCGGCGGCGGCTGGCTGAACCTGCTGACCGGGCAGGGCGTGCAGCATGTGGGCTTCGCCGCCACCAAGGCGGACCATGTGCCGGCCGGGTCGCGCGACGCGCTGGTCGGGCTGCTGGGCGATCTGATCGGGCCGGGCACGGCGGGGCCGGGGGCGGCCACCACCTCCGTCCACGCCATCGCCTCCCTCCGCTGCACCCAGGACGACATGGCCCGCGTCGATGGGCGCGATGTGCAGGCGGTGCGCGGCGTGCTGCTGGAAGGCGGGCGCAGCGCAAGGATCTATCCCGGGGAGGTGCCGGACCGCCGACCGGGTCACGATTTCTGGCGCAGCGGCGAATTCCGCATGCCGGTCTTCCGCCCGCCGCGCCTGGCCGGTGACGGGCTGGCCGGGATGCCCCATCTCGGCCTGGACCGGATGCTGGCATCCCTGATCGGAGACCTGCTGTGAGCGATGCGCCGCGCGGCCCGCGCATTCTGACGGAGGAGTCGCTCGCGCCCGCGCCGCGGCTCGATTTCGGCTGGGACCAGGCCGTGGCGCCAGTGGCCGTACCGCCGCCACCACGCGGGGCCTGGTCGGCGGTGAGCCTGGCTGCCGGCGGCATTGCCGTGCTGCTGCTGGGCCTCTCCGCCATCGATGTCGGCGGCTATGTCGCGGACCAGTTCATCCGGGCGCCCTGGCTTGGCTGGCTGACGCTGGGCGTGGCCACGGCCGGCTACGGGCTGATCGCAGCCGCCTTCCTGCGCGAACTGCGCGGCCTGGCCGGCCTCGGCACGGTGGAGCGCGGCCGGGCGGCGGTGGCGCGTGGCGATTTCGCCGCCAGCCGCGCCGCCGTGCTGGACTGGGCGGCACGCCTGCCGGAGGCGCAGGCCATGCTGCCCGCGCTGCGCAAGGCGCCGGACCTGCCGACACTGTTGGCGCTGCTGGAGGCCGGGCCGCTGGCGACGCTGGACCGCGCCGCCGTCTCCGCCGGCCGGGCCGCCGCGCTGCAATCCCTGGCGGCCACCGCCATCGTGCCATCCCCGGCGCTGGATGGGTTGTTCATTGCCTGGCGCGGATTGCGGCTTGTGCGGGAGGTGGCGGCGATCCACGGGCTGCGGCCCGGCCTGCTCGGCACGCTGAAGCTGCTGCGGCGGACCCTGTTCGAGGCGGGGGCGGTGGCCGCCGCCGATGTCGCCATCAATGCGGCGGTGACGGCGGTGACGACCAACCCGCTGGTCGCCTCCGTCGTCGGCGATGCCGCGACCGGGGCGGTGGCGGCGCGGCGGATGCTGCTGCTGTCCCGGGCCACGGCCCGCGCCTGCCGGATCGTGGTGCCGCGCTGAGCGATGGGCCGGGCACGAACGCCGCCGGGTGAAGGCCGGCGTCGTGCCTGGGGACCCTGCCGGGTCAGATCGCGGCTTCGGCCGCCGCCGTGATGCGCGCCAGCGACTCTTCCCGGCCGAGCGCCACCAGCACCGCGTCGATGGGCGGGCTCTGCGTGCTGCCGGTCAGCGCCACGCGCAGCGGCTGTGCCACCTGGCCGAGCTTGACGCCCTTCACCTCGGCATAGTCGCGCAGCCATTGCTCCAGATCCGCCCGCTCCCACGGCGCCGCGGCCAGGAATTCCGCCAGATTGGCGAGGCGCTCGCGGGCCTCGGGCGTCAGCAGCGCCGCGGCCTTCGCATCCGGCTCCGGCGCGCCCTCGGCCACCGCGAACATCGCCGCGTCGGCCAGTTCCAGCAGCGTCTTCGCCCGCGCCTTCAGGTCGGGCATCAGGGCGCGGATTCGGGCCGCGGCATCGGTGCCGAAGCCGATGCCGCGCTGGCTGTAGCGGGCCATCACCTCCCGCAGCAGGCGGTCGTCATCCGCCTCGCGGATATAGACGCCGTTCAGATGGGTCAGCTTGGTGTAGTCCATGCGGGAGGCGGCGCGGCCGACATCCTTGAGGTCGAACAGCTCGATGGCGCGGTCGCGCGGGATGATCTCCTCATCCCCATGGCCCCAGCCGAGGCGCAGCAGGTAGTTGCACAGCGCCTCCGGCAGGAAGCCGCGCTCGGCGAATTCCAGCGCACCGACGGCGCCATGGCGCTTGGACAGCTTCGCGCCATCCGCGCCATGGATCAGCGGGATATGCGCGAAATGCGGCCGGAACCAGCCCATCGCGTCATAGACCATGCACTGCCGAAAAGTGTTCGTCAGGTGGTCGTCGCCGCGGATGACATGGGTGATGCCCATGTCGTGGTCGTCCACCACCACGGCATGCAGATAGGTGGGCGTGCCGTCGGAGCGCAGGATGATCATGTCGTCGAGTTCGGACGCCGCCACGCGCACCTCGCCCTGCACCAGGTCGGGCACCACCGTCTCCCCCTCCCTCGGTGCCTTGATGCGGATGACGGCGGGAAGCGCCGGCGCATCCTTCGGGTCGAGGTCGATCCAGCGGCTGCCATCGTATTTGAAGGGGCGCTTGCTGGCCTCCGCTTCCGCCCGCATCGTCGCCAGCTCCTCCGGCGTGTCATAGGCGAGATAGGCCTTGCCGGCGGCCAGCAGTTCCCGCGCCACCTCGGCATGGCGGGCCTCGCGGCTGGTCTGCAGGACGGGGGGCTCGTCCGGGCTCAGGCCAAGCCAGTCCAGGCTTTCGAGGATCTGGTCCACCGCCTGCTGCGTGCTGCGCGCCTTGTCGGTGTCCTCGATGCGCAGCAGGTACTGGCCGCCATGGTGGCGGGCGAACAGGTAGTTGAACAAGGCGGTGCGCGCGCCACCGATATGCAGATAGCCCGTGGGCGAGGGCGCGAAGCGCGTGCGGACCGACATGGTGTTCCGTGTCCTGGACAGGGGAGTGATGGCCTGCCTGTCTAGCGCGGATCGCCCTGGCCGCCAAAGCGCGGGCGACAGGTCTCCGTTGCGGTGGCGGCAGGATGACCCCACCATGGGTTGAGATGTCCCTGGCCATTTCCCCCTCGGTGCCCGGCGGCGTGGCCGCGCGGGTCGCGGCCGCGCTGGCGGGGCTTGCCGGCACGCAGCATGGCCGCTTCGCGCCCTGGCTGGCGGTCGCCATGGGCATCGGCGTGCTGTGGTATTTCAGCCTGGCGGAGGAGCCGGTGACGCAGCCGCTCTGGCTGGTGCCGCCCCTGGTCGCGCTGGCCCTGGCACTTGCACGGCGCTGGCCGCTGATGGGCTGGGGGGTCGGGCTGCTGGCCGCGCTGCTGCTCGGCGCGGGCCTGGGCGCCTTCCACGCCACCCGGCAGCCCGCCGCGCTGGCACTGCCCTTCGGCGCCGTGGTGGTGGAGGGCGTGGTCACGGTGGTGGAGCGCCTGCCGGAGGGTCGCCGGGTGACGATCGGCGCGCCGCGCCTCGATGACGGGCCGCCGCTGCCGCGCCATCTGCGCCTGCGGCTGCGCGCCACCGATCCGGCCGAGCCGATGCCCGGCGACCGGATCCGCCTGCGCGCCCTGGTGCGGGAGCCGGGGTCGCCGGTGGTGCCCGGCGGCTACGACTTCCAGCGCGCCGCCTGGTTCTCCGGCCTCGGCGGATCGGGCTTCGCGCTGGGGCCGGCGGCGCTGTCGCCGGGCCCGGCCGGCACAGCCTGGCTGGCCGGGCTGCGGGTGCGGCTGGAGCGGGAGGTGGCGGCGGCGATCCCGGGCGCGGCGGGTGCCGTCGCCGCGGCGCTGATGACCGGCACGCGCAGCGCCATTCCGGCCGCCACCATGGCGGCGATGCGCGATTCCGGGCTGGCGCATCTGCTCGCCGTCTCGGGCCTGCACATGACCATCGTCATGGGGCTGGTCTTCGCGGTGCTGCGCTTCAGCCTCGCGCTGGTCCCCTTCCTGGCGCTGCGCCTGCCGGTGAAGGCGCTGGCGGCGCTGGGCGCCCTGGGGGCGGGGGCCTTCTACATGCTGCTGACCGGGGCGCAGGTGCCGATGCAGCGTTGCCTGGCCATGGCCGCGCTGGTGACGCTGGCGCTGCTGGCCGGGAGACGGGCGCTGACGCTGCGCGCCCTGGCCATCGCGGCCGCGCTGGTGCTGGCGGTGGCGCCGGCGGAGCTGCTCGGCCCGTCCTTCCAGATGTCCTTCGCGGCGGTGCTGGCGCTGGTGGCCGGGCATGACGCGTTGCGGCCCGCCCTGGCGCGGTTGCGCGGCCGGCCGGCCTGGTGGCGCCGGCCGATGCTGTTCGGGCTCGGGCTGGTGCTGACCTCGGCTTTGGCGGGGGCGGCCACGGCACCGATCGGGCTGCACCATTTCGGACGGCTGCAACTGTTCGGCATCCTGGCCAATGCGGTGGCGGTGCCACTGACCTCGCTGTTGGTGATGCCGGCGGGGCTGGTCGCCATGCTGGCCCTGCCGCTCGGTCTCTCGGAATGGCCGCTCCGGGTCATGGGCTGGGGGGTGGAGGGCATCCTGCTGGCGGCGGGGACGGTCGCCGGCTGGCCCGGCGCGGCGCCCGCGCTGCCGCCGCTGCCGGCATGGGGCTTGGCGCTGGCGGGCATCGGCTTCTGTTGGCTGTGCCTTTGGCGGGGCGCGCTGCGCCTGCCGGCCGTACCGGTGATCCTGGCCGGGCTGGCCGGCGGCCAGCTCAGCCCGCCGCCGGACCTGCTGGTCTCTGCCGATGCGCGGCTGGTGGCGCTGCGGACCGGGGAGGGGGTGTATCTGCACCGCCTGCCCGGCGCCCGCGCCTTCGTGCGGGAGAACATGCTGCGCGCTCTGGGCGCGGAGACAGGGCAGGACCTGCCGGACCGGGGGGAGGTGGCCGGCGGCGCCATTGCCTGCACGCCCGGCGCCTGCCGCTTCCGGCCGCATCCGGATGGCGTGGGGGCGCTGCTGCTGCGGTCGCCGCCAATGCCGCGCGGCCAGCGCAGCCCGTCCCTGGCGCCGGGCGACGCCTGCGGCACGGTCGCCATGATTGTTGCGGTGGCACCGGTGGCGGGGCGCTGCGGTCCAACGCTGGACCGTTTCGACATGTGGCGGGATGGCGCCCAGGCGGTCTGGCTTCAGCGGGAAGGCGCGACACGCCGCAGCGACCGCGACTGGCGCGGCGACAGGCCCTGGGTGCCGGCCGAACCGATGCCGGGGCGCCCCGAAACATTGCCGATTGCGTCTCTCGATCTTGTGATCGATTAACCTTCCTTGAACTTTCACACGACAGAATGCGTTCAGATCGAGGCCCGAGAGGAGGAAACAGGAAATGACCGCGGCCATCATGCTCTGTGCCGGGCTGGCCACGGGCGCCACGGCGATGGCTATCTGGCAACGCCTGAACGCCTGGCGTGCGAGCCGTGCCCAGGAATGGGACCCCTATTGAGGCCTCAATAGCGACGCAGCAGGCCCACCAGCTTCCCCTGCACCCGCACGCGGTCCGGTCCGAAGATGCGGGTTTCGAAGGCCCGGTTCGCGGGTTCCAGCGCCACGGAATTGCCCCGTCGCCGCAACCGCTTCAGCGTCACCTCCTGGTCATCCACCAGCGCCACCACGATCGCGCCGTTATCGGCCGTGTCGCCGCGCCGGATGATGACGGTGTCGCCATCCAGGATGCCGGCCTCCATCATCGAATCACCCGCCACTTCCAGCGCGTAATGTTCGCCGCCGGCCAGCAGCGCCGCGGGCACATCGACCATCGCGGTATCCCGCGTCGCCTCGATCGGCATGCCGGCGGCGATGCGGCCATAGAGCGGCAGGGCGACCGATCCCGCCTCATTCGCCGGCTTCTGCACGCCGGCGAGACCCGGCGCGAAATGCCCGCGGATGACATTGGGTGTGAAGGCCGGCTGTGCGGCCGCGGGCGGCGGGGTTTCCGCGGCACGGCGCGGCGCGACATTCTCCGGCAGCCGCACCACTTCCAGGGCGCGGGCGCGATGCGCGCGGCGCTTGAGGAAGCCGCGCTCCTCCAGCGCCGTGATCAGGCGATGAATGCCGGACTTCGACTTCAGCCGCAGCGCCTCCTTCATCTCCTCGAAGGAGGGGGAGAAGCCGGTCGCGCGCAGATGCTTGTCGATGAACATCAGCAATTCGTGCTGCTTGCGCGTGAGCATGGCTTTCTCCAGCACCGGCCTCCGGGGCCAGTGGACCCCGAACAAACAAGCAACCGGTATGGATGTTCTATGTAGGTTCCCGGCGGGACGTCAAACGTTTTCCGCCACTTCCGACGAAAATCGGGACAGAAACGGTTCTCAGATCCCGAACTGGCCGAGCGGAATGGCCGGCACTTCCGCCCCCTCCGGCAGCGCCGGGGCCAGGGCTCGCCTGAGAATCAGCGCCTCCGCCCGCGCCAGGTTGGCCAGCATCGAACTGTCCTGCTGCGGGAAGGGGGTGGCGACGGTGTGGCCGGCCGAATCGATGCGCAAAGTGGCCCGCAGATGGTCGAATCGGCGGTCATTGGCCGGCAGCGCGGCGCCCGCGCGCACCAGGATGGTGGGTGGCGCCGCGGCCGGCAGCCCCGAAAGCACCGCCAGCGCCGGCAGCAGGAACTGCACGCCGCAGACCAAGGCGGAGACCGGATTGCCCGGTAGCCCCAGCACCGGCGTCGCACCCAGCCTGCCCCAGATCAGCGGCTTGCCCGGCCGCATGGCAATCTTCCAGAAGTCCAGGCTGAACCCGTCTTGGCCGAGCGCCGCCTGGATCAGGTCGTGCTCGCCCACGCTGGCGCCGCCCGTGGTCACCAGCAGGTCGCAGCCCCGCGCCGCCGCCGCGGCCGCCGCGATGGCGTCCCGGTCATCCGCCACGATCGGCAGCACCAGCGGATCGCCGCCGCCGGCCCGCACGAGGGCCGCCAAAGCATGGGCATTGGAGCTGACGATGCCACCGGGCGGAATCGGCTCGCCCGGCAGGGCGATCTCGTCGCCGGTCGCCAGGATGCCGATGCGCGGCCGGCGATGGACCGCCAGCCAGGGATGGTTGCTGGCCGCCGCCAGGCCAATGTCGCGCGCGGAAAGCCGCCGGCCTGCAGGCAGCAGCGCCTCGCCTTCAGCAAAATCCAGGCCGCGGCGGCGAATCCAGCGGTTCGGCTGCACCGCCTCCCGCACCTCGACCGTGCCCTCGGACTCCGTCGCATCCTCCTGAAGCAGGATGCCGTCGGCCCCCGCCGGCACGAAGCCCCCCGTGAAGATCCGAACCGCCTCGCCCGGCCCGACCTGCTGGTCGAAGGGATGCCCGGCCGGCGCCGCCCCGATCAGCCGCAGCCGGGTGCCCAGCCCCGCATCGGCGGCGCGCACCGCATAGCCGTCCATGGCCGAGACATCCGCCGGCGGCTGGGTCAGCCGCGCCAGCACGGGCCGCGCCAGGACGCGGTTCCAGCCCTCCGCGAGCGCCACCGTCTCCGCCGCGGTGGGGCGCAGAGCCTCCAGGATGCGGGCGCGCGCGTCTTCCAGCGGGATCATCAGGTCGCCTCGTAAACTCCGGATTTTCCGCCGGATTTATGTACCAGCCGTATCGCCTCGATGCGCATGCCGCGATCGGCGGCCTTGCACATGTCATAGATAGTCAGCGCCGCCACGCTGACCGCCGTCAGCGCCTCCATCTCCACCCCGGTCTGGCCGGTGACCTTGGCCAGGGCCTCGATCTCCACCGAATCCGGCTCGGCGATGCTCAGATCCACCGTGACCTTGCTCAGGGCCAGCGGGTGGCACAGCGGAATCAGGTCGCTGGTGCGCTTGGCCGCCATGATGCCGGCGATGCGCGCGATGCCCAGCACGTCGCCCTTGCCCACCGTGCCCTGCCGGATCAGCGCCAGCGTCTCCGGCGCCATAACCACCCGCCCACGCGCCACGGCGATCCGGTGGGTGGCCGCCTTGTCCGAGACATCGACCATGGCCGCCGCGCCGGCGGCGTCGAAATGGGTCAGGCGGGGTTCGGTCATCAGATGGCGTTGATGAGTTCGCGGGCCGCCGCCGTCACATCCGCCTGGCGCAGCAGATGCTCACCCACCAGCAGGCAGCGGGCGCCGGCGCGGCAGATGCGGCGCACATCCTCCGGCGTGCGGATGCCGCTTTCGCCCACCGGGATGCGGTCGGCGGGGATCTGCGGGATCAGCTCATCCGAGGTGCCAAGATCGGTCACCAAGGTCTTGAGATTGCGATTGTTCACGCCGATCAGCCGTGTCTCCAGCGCCAGGGCGCGCTCCAGCTCCCGCTGGTCATGCACCTCCGCCAGGATGGCCATGTCGAGCGACCGCGCCACATCCTCCAACTCATGCGCCTGCTCGTCGCTCAGCGCGGCCAGGATCAGCAGGATGGCATCCGCGCCCATCGCCCGGGCCTCGAAGACCTGCCAGGGATGCACCATGAAATCCTTGCGCAGCACCGGCAGGGAACAGGCGGCGCGCGCCTGGACCATATGGCCGAGATCGCCCTGGAACCATGGCGCGTCGGTCAGTACGGAGAGGCAGGCGGCGCCCGCCGCCTCATAGGCCCGCGCCAGCTCGGCCGGCTCGAAGGGCTCGCGGATCAGCCCGCCGGAGGGCGAGGCGCGCTTGATTTCGGCGATCAGCCCGACCCGCCCATCGGCCACGGCGGCGCAGAGCGCCCCGGTGAAATCGCGCGGTGGGGCGGCGTGGCGGGCCTGGCTCTCGACCTCGGAGAGCGGCATGGCCTCCGACCGCTGGCGCACCTCCTCATATTTATCGGCCAGGATGCGGGCCAGTGTGTCGGAAATGACGGGGGCGGAAACATTCATACGGGCGATGACTCGGATACGGGGGGAGGCGCCGCGGCGGCGCGCAGCCGGTTCAGCACGGTGAGCGCCGCGCCACTGTCGATGGCCTGGGCGGCGATGGGCACGCCGGCGCGGATGTCGTCCACCCGGCCCGCCACGACAAGGGCGGCGGCCGCATTCAGCAGCACGCAATCGCGATAGGCGCCCGGCGCACCCTCCAGCAACGCCAGCAGCGCCGCCGCATTCTCCGCCGGATCGCCGCCACGGATGGCCGATTCCGGCGCGCGGGGCAGTCCCGCCTCCTCCGGCGTCACCTGGAATTCATGAATGCGCCCGTCGCGCAATTCCACCACCTGGGAGGGGCCGGCCAGCGTCAGCTCGTCGAGGCCCATGCCATGCACCAGCCAGGCCCGTTCGGTGCCCAGCCGCGCCAGCGTCTCGGCCATCGGGCGCAGCCATTCGGGGGCGAAGGCGCCGGTCATCTGCCGCGTCACCCGGGCCGGATTGGCCAGCGGTCCCAGCAGGTTGAAGATGGTCCGCGTGCCGAGTTCCATCCGCGGCCCGGCGGCGTGGCGCAGCGCCGCATGGTGGCGGGGCGCCATCAGGAACACCATGCCGGCCTCCGCCAGCACCCGCGGCAGCGCCTCCAGCGGCGTTTCCATCACAGGGATGCCCAGGGCCGAGAGCGCATCGGCCGCCCCCGAGCGGGAGGACAGCGCCCGGTTGCCATGCTTGGCGACCTTCACCCCGCAGCCGGCCACGACCAGCGCCGCGGCGGTCGAGATGTTCAGCGTGCCGGCGGCATCCCCGCCGGTGCCGACGATATCCATGGCCCCCGGCGGCGCCTCCACCGCGATCATCCGCGCGCGCATGGCCCGGACGGCGCCGGTCATCTCCGCCACCGTCTCCCCGCGCACCCGCATCGCCATCAGCATCCCGGCGATCTGCGCCGGCGTGGCCTCCCCGGCCATGATGAGGCCGAAAGCAACCTCCGCCTCGCTCTCCGCCAGCCGCTCCCCCGCCGCCAACCTCGCCAATATCTTTTTCATGCTGCCGCGGTCGTGGCTGGGAAGGTGTTTCTGCGGGTGGAGAGGGCGAGGAAGTTGCGGAGGATGTCGTGGCCGTGGTCGCTGGCGATGCTTTCGGGGTGGAATTGCACGCCCCAGATGGGCAGGTCGCGATGGGCCAAGCCCATGACCAAGCCGTCCGACGTGCGCGCGGTGGGGATCAGCGTCTCGGGCAGATCCTCCACCACCAGCGAATGGTAGCGCGTGGCGCGGAACGGGGAGGGGACGCCGGCAAAAATATCGGTGCCGCCATGGGTCACATCCCAGACCTTGCCATGCACCGGCTCCGGCGCCCGCACCACCCGCGCGCCAAAGGCCTGGCCGATGGCCTGGTGGCCGAGGCACACCCCCATCAGCGGCAGGCGCCGTTCCGCCGCCGCCGCGATCAGGTCGAGGCAGATGCCCGCCTCATTCGGCGTACAGGGGCCGGGCGAGAGCACGATGGCCTCCGGCTGCAAGGCGAGCGCGCCCTCCACCGAGAGGGAATCATTGCGCCGAACCTCAACCACCGCTCCAAGGTCGCCCAGGAAGTGGTAGAGATTGAAGGTAAAACTGTCGTAGTTGTCGATCAGGAGGATCATGGTTCCGTGACTTTTGTCCCGGAACGCCCGGGAATCAAGCCGTGTGAGCCTCGCCGTCGCCCGACGGGGTTCCGCAGGCCGCGCCGCCGCGCCTAACCTTTCGCCACAAGAAGAGTCGGGATGGGGTGGGGAAGATGCGGATTCACGAAATGCTGCGCCGGCTGCTGCCGGCCTTGGCGGTCGCCAGCCTGGTGGCCCTGCCGGCCATCGGGGCCGATCTGCCGGACCGGCCGGTGCGCATCCTGGTGCCCTATGCGCCCGGCGGCACCAGCGACATCGTTGCCCGCGTGCTGGCGGAGGCGGCTTCCGCCCATCTGCCGCGCGGCGCGGTGGTGGAGAACAAGGCCGGCGCAGGCGGCAATATCGGCGCGGCGGAGGTGGCGCGCGGCCCCACGGATGGCACGCTGCTGCTGCAATGCGCCTTCGGCCCCTGTGGCGCCAATCCGGCGCTCTATGCCAATCCGGGCTACGACCTGCTGAACGACTTCGCCCCCGTCATCCTGACCGGCGCGGTGCGCAATGTGATGGCGGTGCGGCGCGAGTTGCCGGCGCGGAACGTCACCGAATTCCTGGCGCTGGCCCGCAGCCAGAGCGGCGGGGTCAGCTTCGGCTCCTCCGGCGTCGGCGCCTCCAACCACCTGGGTCCGGAGCTGCTGCGCGCGGTGACGGGGATCGAGATGGTGCATGTGCCCTATCGCGGCTCCGGCCCCGCCATCACCGACCTTGTGGCCGGGCGGATCGACGTGTTCTTCGACAACCTTCCCTCCATCCTGCCGCATCTCCGCGCCGGCACGGTGCGGGCCCTGGCGGCGGTCAGCGCCGAGCGTCTGGCCGAACTGCCGGATGTGCCGACCTTCGCCGAACAGGGCGTGCAGGGCATGGCCATCGATAGCTGGTTCGGCTTCATGGCCCCGGCCCGCACGCCGCCGGCCGCCATCGCCGCGCTGAACGCCGCCTTCAACCAGGCCCTGTCCGACCCCCGCGTGCGGTCCCGCATGGCGGAGCTTGCCGTGGCGCCGCTGGGCGGTACGCCGGAGGCGATGGGGACGCATGTGCGGGCGGAAGTCGCCCGCTGGGCCGATGTGGTCCGCCGCCAGGGAATCCGCGCCGAATGACACCCTCGACCATCACCTGCGTCCGCACCCTGCGGGTGCCCGAACGCGCCAATATCCTGTGGGTCGAGATCGAGACGGCGGAAGGGCTGACCGGCCTCGGTGAGAGCTTTCGCGGGGCGGCGGCGGTGGAGGGCCAGATCCACGAGCTGGTGGCCCCCTACCTGCTGGGCCAGGACTCGCGAAACATCGAGCGAATCCATCGGCATCTGATGACGCCCTATGTCGGCTTCGGCGCTTCTTCCGCCGAGATGCGGGCGGCCTCGGCGGTGGATATCGCGCTCTGGGACCTGATGGGGCAGCGGCTGGGCGTGCCGGTGCATGAGGCGCTGGGCGGGCTGAGCCGCGACCGCATCCGCGCCTACAACACCTGCGCCGGCTACGACTACAACAGCGCCCGGGACCGGCGGGATGTGCGGGCCGGGGAGAATGCGGTCGGTCCCTATGACGACCAGGTGGCCTTCATGCAGCGCGCCGACGAGTTGGCGCATTCGCTGCTGGAGGAGGGCTTCACGGCCATGAAGATCTGGCCCTTCGACGTCTATGCGCCGGCCTCCGGCGGCCAGGTGATGAACCTGGAAGACCTGAAGAAGGGCATGGAACCCTTTGAGAAAATAAGAAAAGCCGTGGGCGACAAGATGGAGGTGATGGCGGAGCTGCACTCCATCTTCTCGCTGCCCGCGGCCACCCGCATCTGCCAGGCGCTGGCGCCGATCCAGCCCTTCTGGGTGGAGGACCCGATCGGCAAGATGGACGACACGGCGGCGCTGGTGGAATTGCGGCGCGCCGTGCCCGGCATGCCGATCTGCGCCAGCGAAACCCTGGGCGGCAAGGTCGCCTTCCGCGACCTGCTGGTGGCCGGCGCCACCGATGTGGTGATGGTGGACCTGACGTGGTGCGGCGGGCTGACCGAAGCTCGGAAAATCGCGGCGTTGGCCGAGGCCTGGGCGCGGCCCGTCGCGCCGCATGACTGCACCGGCCCGGTGACCCTGGTGGCCAGCCTGCATTTCGCCCTGCATGCGGCGACGGCCATATTCCAGGAGGTGGTGCGGGCGACGCTGGCGACCTGGTACCGCGACCTGGTGACGGAACTGCCCCGGCTGGAGAAGGGCTTCTGCCTGCCGATGCAAGGGCCGGGGCTGGGGACGAAGCTTCAGCCGGATACGCGCAAGCGCGCGGCGGTGCGGGAAAGCCGGGCGTAGCGTCGCGTTTCCCTTCCCACGTCACCACGACCAGCCCCATCACGGCGGCTGGTCACCATGGCGCATCAGTTTCCATGCGAATGATGCGCAGGGGCTGGGGGGCGGCGCCTACCGCATCGGCACGGCAGAGACCGCATTGTAGGGCGAGCCATCGATCAGCCGGGTGGACCAGGCCAGATAGACAACCGCGTTGCGCTCCTCATCGACGAAGCGGTGCACGCGGGTTTCCTTGAAGAACAGGCTGGTGCTGCTTTCGAACACCACCTCGCCACGCTCCCCGCGCCGGGCGCCGGGTTGCACTTCCACAGGGCCGGTCGCGGTGCAGTTCAGGGCGAAGCGGGCCGGGTCCTCGGCCACGCCCAGCATGCCGGAAAGGCCGCCGGTGCGGGCCTGGCTGATGTAGCAGGACACGCCGCGCACCTCCGGATCGGTGAAGCGCTCCACCACCACGCGGTGGCTGCGGGTCAGGCCGAGATTGGTGATGGCCGTGTTCACATGGCCGATCTCCCGCGTCTCCTCGGCGATGGCGGGGGTGGCGGCCAGCAGCAGCAGGCAGGCGAGCAGGCGCTTCATCGGTCGTTTCCTTCAATCGCCGAGCGCGATTCCCTCACGCCTCGGATCGGCCGCGCCGAGCATACCGCGTGGCGTTACGCGGATGGCGGTCAGGCCCGAATTCATCTCTCGCACATCGACGCGATGGCCGCGGGCTTCCAGCGCCGGGGCCAGCGCGGCGGCCGGCGTGCCGGCCTCCAGCTCCACCGGCCCGGTGCCGGCGACGCCGATGCGCGGCAGGGAGAGCGCTTCGGCGGGCTCCAGGTTCCAGTCCAGCATCGCAACCAGCGACTGCGCCACATGGCCGATGATGCGCGCCCCGCCGGCCGAACCCAGCAGCAGCAGCGGCCGCCCGCTGGCATCCAGCACGATGGTCGGCGACATGGAGGAGCGCGGCCGCTTGCCCGGCTCCACCCGGTTCGCCACGGCGCGGCCACCCACCTCCGGCACGAAGCTGAAATCCGTCAGCTCATTGTTCAGCAGGAAGCCCTGGACAAAGACCCGGCTGGCCATCACTGCCTCGACGGTGGAGGTCATGGAGACGGCGTCGCCAAAGCCGTCGATGACCGCGATATGGGTCGTGCCGGACTCCTGCTCCGCCGGCTGCGGCGCGAGGGCGGCCTGGCGCCAGCGGGGATTGCCGGGGCGCGGCTCGGCCAAGGCGCGGTCGCGGTCCAGAAGCTGCGCG
This sequence comes from Falsiroseomonas oleicola, assembly GCF_019029495.1. Taxonomy (GTDB): domain Bacteria; phylum Pseudomonadota; class Alphaproteobacteria; order Acetobacterales; family Acetobacteraceae; genus Falsiroseomonas; species Falsiroseomonas oleicola. The sequence continues at coordinate 45,384 of NZ_JAERQM010000011.1, read as the reverse complement.
CGCAGGGTGAGATAGGGCGCCTCCACCAGCCCGCGCAGCGGCACGCGGACGAAATCGGCATCGGCGAGATACAGGTTGCGATCGGCGAAGGCGAGGCGCCCGGCCTCGGCCAGCAGATGCGCCGCATCGACGCCGTTGGGGTCGAGGCCTTGCAGGTCGAAATGCTCCAGCACGCCGAGGATCTGCGCCACGGCCACGCCGCCGGAACTCGGCGGGCCGAAGCCGCAGATGCGCCAGATGCGATAGGGGGTGCAGAGCGGCGCGCGGCGCTGCGGCGTGTAGCCGGCGAGGTCCGCCGTGGTCATGCTGCCGGGATTGGCATGCCCCTGCACGGCGGCGGCGATGGCCTCCGCCACCGGCCCCTCATGCAGCGCGGCGGCGCCCTGTTCGGCCACCAGACGCAGCGTATCGGCCAGGGCCGGGTTGCGCAGGCGGTGGCCGGCGGGCAGGGGGGTGCCGTCGGCGGCGAAGAAATAGGCCCGCGCGCCGGGGTCGCGGCGCAGCGAATCGGCATTGGCGGCGATGGCGGCGGCCATGCGGGCGGGGACGGGGAAGCCCGCCTCGGCGAGCGCGATGGTCGGTGCCACCAGCCGCGCCCAGGGCAGGCGGCCATGCTCGCGATGCGCCGCCTCCAGCATCCGCAGCAGGCCGGGCACGCCGACGCTGCGACCGCCCTCCATGGCGGCGGCGAAGCGCATCGGGCTGCCATCGGGGTTCAGGAACAGGCCTGGCGTGGCGCCGGCGGGCGCGGTCTCACGCCCATCCCAGGCCTCGATCGCCTGGGCTTCCCCGTTGTAATGCAGCAGCAGCGCGCCGCCGCCGATGCCGCTGGCCTGCGGCTCCGTCAGTGTCATCATGACCGCCGCGGCGATCGCCGCATCCAGCGCGCTGCCGCCATCGCGCAGCACCTGCCGGGCGGCCTCGCTGGCCGGGGGGCTGGCGGTGGCGACCATGTGGCGCTGGGCCGGCTGGGCGAGGGCCAGGCCGGGGAGCAGGAGAAGGAGCAGAAGGATGCGCATGAGATCCACCATCAGCCGGCACCGAGCCTAGGCCATGCGTGATGCGACCGCCACGCGCCGTGCCTCTGAAGCACGGGGCCGGCATGCGGAAGGGCGGGCGGAGGCAGCGCTGGCGGCGGAAGGTTTCGTGACGCTCGCCCGAAGGGTCCGCACGGGTGCGGGGGAGATCGACCTGGTGGTGGCGCGGGGTGGGCTGCTGGTCTTCGTCGAGGTGAAGGCCCGCGCCACGCTGGGCGACGCCGCCTTCGCCCTCGGCCCGCGCCAGCAGGCGCGGCTGATGGCGGCGGGCGAGGCCTGGATGGCGGCGAATCCGGATCAGGGCGCGGAGGGCGTGCGCTTCGATGTTCTGCTGGTGGATGCGGCGGGGCGGGTGCGCCGCATCGCCGATGCGCTGCGGGCGGGCTGAGCCATGCCGCTCGCCTTGACCCTGCGCTTCGATGCGGCGGCGGAAGCCCGGCTGGCGCGCTTCGAGACCGCCCTTGCCGCCGCAGGCTTCGCTTCCGCCAGCCGGCAGACCGGCTATCCGCCCCACATCACCCTGCTGCGGGTGGAAGACGCGGCGGCAGAGCCGGTGCTCGCCGAGCGGCTATCCGACCTGCCGCGCCTCGCCGCGACGCTGATGCTGTCGGGCTTCGGCCTGTTTCCTGGCCCGCCGCCGATTCTGTTCCTCGCGCCCGTGGTCACGCCGGGGCTGCTGGCATTCCAGGCCGCGCTGGTGGCGGCGCTGCCGGACGTGGAGGTCCACCCGCATACCCGCCCGGGCGCCTGGGTACCGCATGTGACCCTGGCCGAGGGCGCCGCGCCGGCGCTGGCGGCGGCGCTGGAGGCCTGGGACGGGCCATGCCCGGTCACGCCCGTGGCGGTGGAGTTGGTGCGCTTCCCGCCCGCCCGCGTGTTGGGTCGCGGCCCGCTATAGGGCCATGTTGTCCAGCAGCCGCACATCGCCCAGCTTCGCCGCCGCCAGCAGCCGGCCCGGGCCGGATTCCCAGGGGCGCAGCGTCTCCGGCTGCACGAGGTCGAGATAGTCGGGCGCGAAGCCGGCCTCCCGCAGCGTGGCCATGCCATGCGCCAGCGTCGGCGCCAGCGGCGCGCCGCCGCGGATCGCGCCAAGCACGGACTGCATCACCCGCGGCAGCGTCGGCGCCACCGCGCGTTCCGCCTCGCTGAGGCGGACATTGCGGGAGGACATGGCCAGGCCATCCGCCTCCCGCACCGTGGCATGGGCCTGGATCCGGATGGGCAGGTCGAGATCGGCGACGAAGCGGCGCACCACCTGCAATTGCTGCCAGTCCTTCTCCCCGAACACCGCCACATCGGCGCCGGTCTGGCTGAACAGCTTGGTGCAGACCGTCGCGACGCCGCGGAAATGGCCGGGGCGGGCGCTGCCCTCATAGCCCTCCGCGGGGCCGGCGACCTCGACCGTGGTGGCGGCGCCGTCCGGGTACATGGTCGCCACCTCCGGCATCCAGACCAGGTCGCAGCCGGCGGCTGATAGCTTGGCGAGGTCGCCGGCCTCGTCGCGCGGATAGCGGCTGAGGTCCTCACTCGCGAGGAATTGCAACGGGTTGACGAAGATGGACACGGCCACGGTTTCCGCCGCCTGCCGCGCCGCGGCGACCAGGGCCAGATGCCCCGCATGCAGCGCCCCCATGGTCGGCACCAGCGCCAGCCTGCGGCCATTCTGGCGCGATTCCGCGCTGGTTGCGCGCAGGGCGGCGAGGTCGCGGATGATCTTCATGGCCTGGCCCTTTCCCGGATCGGCCCCTCGATTGCGGGAGGCCGGGCGCCAGGGCAAGCCCATCCGCCGCATTCCAGGAACATCGCGGCGGCATGGCGGGCGGATGACAGGCGGGTCAGCTTCGCCCTACCGTCCCATCTCAAGCAACGGAGGAGACGCCGGGATGCGGTTGCGGGGATGGCTGGTCGGCCTGGTGCTGGGCCTGGGGCTGGCGCCGGCCGCGGAGGCCAATCAGATATGGAGCAGGGTCAGCGGGCAATGGACGGTGAAGCTGTTCCAGGCCCAGGGCGACCGCGCCTGGTGTTCCTGGGACACCCGCTTCCAGACGTCCCGCCGCACCGTCTCCTTCATGCTGAACAATCGCGGGCTGCACCTGTTCATCGGCGCGCCGGACATGCGGCTGGACCGGCTGCGCGGGCAGCGGGCGGCGGTGGTGGTGGGCGGGCAGGCCTATCCTGTGACCTTCACCTTCGGGGATTTCAACGCGCGCACCAATCTGGGTGGCGCCGCCGGGGTCATCACCGCCGAGTCCCGTGCCATGCGCGGCTTCATCGAGGCCTTCGCCCGGGCGACCTCGGCCGAAATCCGCTTTGCCAGTGGCGTCAACTGGGCCGTCGGCCTGCGCGGCACCCGGGCCAGCCTGGCGCATATGGCCGCCTGTGTTTCCGAGATGCGCCAGCGCAATGGCGGCGGCTTCGATATGGACCCCAGCGCGAGGGACCCCGGCGCGTTGGACCCAAGCGCGCGCCCGGTGCCGCCGGGTGGAGGGCTGGACCCGACAGCGCCGGGGCCGGGACCCGATCCTGTGCCGGCGCCGAGGCCCGCACCGGGCCTGGGCCAGCCCAAGGGGTAGAGTCCTACCCGCCCCGCCCCGGCATGCGGTGCCGGAAGGCCAGCGCCTCCGCCACATGGGCGCGGGCCACCTGGGCGGCGCCGGCGAGATCCGCGATGGTCCGCGCCACGCGCAGGCTGCGCACCTGGCCGCGTGTGGACAGGCGCAGGCGGGTGGCGGCGGTCTCCAGCAGCGCCAGGGCTTCCGCCTCAGCCAGGGGCTGCAATGCCTCCCACTCCGCCTCCGCATTGCAGCGGGCGGCGGTCTGGCCCTGGCGGGCGCGCTGGCGGTCGCGGGCGGCGGCGACGCGGGCGGCGACCACCTCCGTCCGCTCGCCGGGCGGGGCGCGGGTGAGTTCGGCGGGGGAGATCGGCTGCACCTCGATGGTCACATCCATGCGGTCCAGCAGCGGGCCGGACAGGCGCTGCTGGTAGTCCTGGCCGCAGCCCGGCGCGCGTGCGCATTCGCGCACCGGCTCCCCGAGATAGCCACAGCGGCAGGGGTTCATGGCGGCAACGCATTGGAAGCGCGCCGGATAGGTCACATGGGCATTGGCGCGGCTGATGGTGGTGCGGCCGGTTTCCATCGGCTGGCGCAGCGCCTCCAGCGCCGCGCGGGGGAATTCGGGCCATTCGTCGAGGAACAGCACGCCAAGATGGGCCAGCGAAATCTCCCCCGGCCGCGCCCGATGGCCGCCGCCCACGAGGGAGGGGACGGAGGCCGAGTGATGCGGGTCCCGGAAGGGCGGGCGCTTCAGCAGCCGGCCCTCCACCAGCATGCCGGCCACCGAATGCACCAGCGAAATCTCCAGCGCCTCGGCCGGGGTGAGGTCTGGCAGCAACCCGGGCAGCCGCGCGGCGAGCATGGATTTGCCGGCCCCCGGAGGTCCCACCATCAGCAGATTGTGGTTGCCGGCCGCCGCGATCTCCAGCGCCCGCTTGGCGCTTTCCTGGCCGCGCACCTGGCTGAGGCAGGGGCCGGCCCAGGGACCATCCTCCAGCACCGGCGGCACCGGCTGGGCCAGGGTCTGGATGCCCCGGAAATGGTTGATGAGGGAGGGGAGGTCGGGCGGTGCCAGCACCTGGATGCGCCCGGCCCAGGCGGCCTCCGGCCCCTGTGGCGCCGGGCAGACCAGCCCCAGCTCCCGCGCCGAGGCGGCCATGGCGGCGGGCAGCACGCCGGCCACCGGCGCCAGCGCGCCGTCCAGCCCGAGTTCGCCCAGCGCGGCGAAGTCGTGCAGCTCATCGCGCGGCAGCACATCCATGGCAGCGAGGACGGCGATGGCGATGGGCAGGTCGAAATGGCTGCCCTCCTTCGCCAGGTCGGCGGGGGCCATGTTCACCAGGACGCGCTTGGGTGGCAGCGACAGGCCGATGGCGGTCAGCGCCGCACGCACCCTTTCGCGGGATTCGCCCACCGCCTTGTCGGGCAGGCCGACCACCAAAAAGGCAGGCAGGCCTGGGGCGATCTGCACCTGGACCTCGACGGGAACAGCCTCGATGCCGGCGAAGGCGAAGGTCTGGATGCGGGCGATGGAACTCACGCATCCAGGGTTGATTCTTTTCGGTCCTAAATCAACCGCCCCAGCCGGTCAGGAAGCGTTCCAGCAGCGTCCCCAGCAGATCGACGTTGTAGCCGCCCTCCTGGATGATCGCCGCCGGCAGGCCGGCGCCCGAGATCATCCGCCCGGCCTCGGCAAATCCATCCGCGGTGACACTGAGAAAATTCAGCGGCTCGTGCTCGCTGGCATCGAAGCCGAGCGAGACCACCAGCGCATCCGCGCCAAAGTTCTGGATGGCGGTCAGGCCGGTGCCGATCGCGGCGAGCCAGGGCGCATCGCCGCTGCCCTGGGCCAGCGGCAGGTTCAGGTTGCAGCCGATGCCCAGCCCCCCGCCGCGTTCCCCTGCATGGCCCACATACCAAGGGTAATAGCCGGAGGGGTCGCCGTGGACGGACACGGTCAGGACGCTCGGCGAATCCCAGAAGATGCCCTGGGTGCCGTTGCCGTGATGGCTGTCGATGTCGAGCACCGCGACGCGGGCAGCGCCGGCGCGCTTCAGCGTCTCCACCGCGATGGCGGCGTTGTTCAGGTAGCAATGGCCGCCGGCGCGCGCGGCGTAGGTGTGGTGGCCCGGCGGGCGGCACAGGGCATAGGCGCTGCGGCCGGCGCTGGCCTCCCCGGCCGCGGCGATGGCGCAGGCGGCGGCGCCGATCGAGGCCTCCCAGGTGCCGGCGCTGATCGGGCAGCTCGTATCCGCCGTGTACCACCCGACACGGCCGACCAGCCCGGTTGGCACGGGCGCGCCCTGGGCCAGCATTTCCGGGCTGGGGTGGATATTGGCGACGACCTCCGCCCCCGCATTCGGCAGCGCCTGCCATTCCGCATGCGAGTCGCGGAGGAAATCGAGATAGGCGGCGGGGTGCACCGCCTCCAGCGCCGCGCGGGAGGCGGGCGGGGGCGTGGCGGGATCGAGGCCGAGGCGCCGCAGCCCTGCGAGCAGGGAGGCGGCGCGCCCCGGCACCTCGAAATTCGCGCGGAGCTGGCCGCGCTGGAGGAAGAAGCGCGGCGCGTGCAGGGCCTGGGCGGGATCGGCGAAGCTCTTCATGGCGGGAACGGTAGGGGTGCCGGTGCGCGCTTGTCCATGCGCGCTTGTCCATGCGCGGCTGGACAGCCGGCGCGGAAGCGGCTCGACTCCGCCGCAACATGGCTGAGGTATGCATGACACTCGACCCGGGCGCCCGCCGCGCCATCCTGGATGCCTGTGACGCGCTGCGCGGGGAGGGTGAGCAGGGGCTGATGCGCCTGGTGCGCTGCCCCTCCACCCTCGGCAACGAGGCCTCCGCCTTGAACGAGATGGCGCGGGTCTATGAGAGTCTGGGCCTCACGCCGCAGCGCGTGCCGACGGACCCCGCCGCGCTCGCCGGCCATCCCGGCTTCTCGCCGCCGCTGATCGGCTATGAGGGGCGCGACAATGTCGTGGCCGTTCACCGGCCGCGCGCCGTGAAGGGACGGTCGCTGGCCTTGCAGGGCCATGTCGATGTGGTGCCGGAAGGCGCCGAGGATGAATGGACCACGCCGCCCTATGCGCCGGAGATTCGCGGCGGCCGCATGTATGGCCGCGGCGCCGGCGACATGAAGGCCGGTATTCTTTCGTATGTCACCGCCTTCCGCGCGCTGAAGCTCGCCGGGCTGCAGCCGGCGGCGGAGGTGCAGATGCAGTCGGTGATCGAGGAGGAATGCACCGGCAATGGCGCGCTGGCCTGCATGCTGGCGATGCCGAAGACGGATGCCGTCATCATCCCCGAGCCCGGCCCCGGCCTGCCGGCGATGTACAGCGCGGAGGTCGGCGTGGTCTGGGCCTGGGTCACCGTCACGGGGCGGCCTGCGCATGTGCGGGACAAGCAGGCGGGTGTGAATGCGGTGGAGGCGGCGATGTCCATCTGGACCCGCTTCGAAGCCTATGAGCGCGACATGAATCGGGGCGAGCTGATCCATCCCAGCTTTCGCGGCGTGAACCACCCGGTGAACGTCAACCTGGGCACCTTCACGGGCGGCGAGTGGAATTCCTCGGTGCCGACGCGCGCCACGCTCGGCCTGCGGGTCGGCGTGATGATGGGCAATACAGCGGCCAGCGTGCGTGCGGATATCGAGCGCATCGTGGAATCGGCGCGCGGCGATGGCGCGCTGAAGGGCGCCAAGGTGAAGCTCGAATTCAAGGGCTTCATGGCCGATCCCTGCGTCTTCGACATGCAGGCGGAGATCGTGCAGGCGTCGATGACGAACTTTGCCGATCTCACCGGCCATGAACTGCGCAAGTATCCCGCGACCGGGCTCACCGATGGGCGCTTCTTCGCCCTGTACCAGGACACGCCCGTGGCCTGCTTCGGGCCGGATGCGCAGGACATCCACGGCATCGACGAAAGCGTCGGCATGGATTCGATGCACGACATCACCCGGACCATCGCGATCACCATGGCCGAATGGTGTGGCGTGGAGGCGTCAGCATGACCAGCAATTTCAAACCCTCCGGCGCCCGGCTGTGGGACAGCCTGATGGAATTTTCTCGAATTGGCGCCACGGCCAAGGGCGGCAACAATCGGCAGACGCTGACGGATCTGGACGGGGAGGCGCGGGCGCTGCTGCAACGCCAGGCGGAGGCGGCGGGCGCGACGCTGGTGCTCGACCGCGTCGGCAACATGGCGCTGACGCGGCCGGGGCGCGATCCGTCGCGCAAGCCGGTTGCCATCGGCAGCCATCTCGACACGCAGCCTACTGGAGGAAAATTCGACGGCGTGCTGGGCGTGCTGGTCGGCCTCGAAATCCTGCGCGCGCTGGAGGAGGCGGGGATCGAGACGGAGGCGCCCGTCATGCTCATCAACTGGACCAATGAGGAAGGCGCGCGCTTCTCCCCGCCCATGATGGGCAGCGGCGCGGCGATGGGCATCTTTCCGGAGGCCGAAGTGCTGGCGAAGACCGACAGCGCCGGCGCCGTATTCGGCGCGGAGCTTTCGCGAATTGGCTGGGCGGGGTCGGCCGATCCCGCCGTCTTGCAGGAGCTCGAAGCCTATTTCGAGGTGCATATCGAGCAGGGGCCGCAACTCGAAAAGCTCGGCCTGGATATCGGCATCGTCACCCATGCGCTCGCGCAGCACTGGTTCGAGGTGACGGTCACCGGCGAGAACGCGCATGGCGGCAGCGTCATGGCCGGGCGGCGCGACGCCATGATGGGGGCGGCCGAGATGATCCTCGCCATCGAGAAAGCCGCGCTGTCGGCCGGCGCGCGTGCCACGGTCGGCCGCCTGACCGTGCATCCGGACAGCCGCAACGTGGTGCCGGACCAGGTGTGGTTCAGCCTGGATACGCGCCATGACGACGAGCACAAGCTGGCCGCCCTGGCGGCGGTGCTGCGTGGGGAGGCGGCGGCGATCGGCGCGCGGCGCGGCGTGACGGTGGCGGTGGAGGACTTCTGGATCTCGCCCGCCACGCCCTTCGCCACGCCGCTGGTGGACCGGCTGCGGGACTCGGCCGTGGCGCGGAAGATCGCGTATCAGGAAATGCCGACCGCCATCGGCCATGACGCCGTCTATTGCGCGCGGCGCGTACCGACGGTGATGGTCTTCACCCCCTGCCATGGCGGCATCAGCCACAACGAGGCGGAGAGCATCACGCCGGAATGGGCGGAGGCCGGGCTGCTGGTGGTGGCCGATGCGGTGCTGGCGACGGCGGGTGTGGCGAAGCGCTAAAAACCATTCAGGCTGCGCGAACTGGCTGCCAGTTTGGCAACCAGTTCACCGCTGATTGGCCTGCTGGCCGAGAAGGTAACCCCGGTCTTGGTGGCCTTGAGCTTCTCGGAAGCGATCTCGTCGACATGGGCGGCGATGGCACCCGCGTCGACATACAGTCCACATTGCCTGGTGAATGCCGCATAGCCCGCGATGATTTTGTCTTCGATCTGAAAGCCGGGCATGTCGTACTTGATGACTTCCTCGGCGTCCGGCAGGGCCTGCGATAGCTGTGCACGCAGCGCGACCAGCGCGGCGCGGAACGGCGCCGGTGCGGCGGCAATATAGGCGTCGTGCCCATCCGTCTTCGTCATGCCGGCAGCGTCCCTCTCAGCCTTTCCGGGGGCAACGCGTGAGGCGCCGGGTGGTTTGGGACCTACTCCCTCCCAAAAAACCCCAGCACCGCCGCGTTGAAGGCCTGCGGCTGCTCCCACTGCGCCGCATGGCCGCACTCGGACAGAATAACCAACTCACTTCCGGGAATCGCCCGCGCGAAGATCCGGAAGACGGAGGGCGGCGCCCACAGATCGGCATCGCCGCCGATCAAGAGAACCGGTGGCACCAGCCGGCCCAACCCGGAAATGTCCAGCCGGTGCATGCGGCGCTGCTCCTGCCGCTTGCCCGGAATCGCCGCATGTTCCAGCGCCAGCCAGGCGGCGGTGCCCTCGGGGTTCGCGGCGCGGTAGCTCGGCCCGACCTCGCGGAAATGGCCCGGCATCTGCGCGAAGCCGGCGGGCCGCAGGCTGGCGCTGAGCGCGGCGTAGTCCGGATCCTCCAGCCCCATATGGGTGCAGGCCAGTACCATCCGGCCGACACGCTCCGGAAAGCCCAGCGCGAAATCCCAGGCGACGATGGCGCCCGCCGCGCAGCCCACAAGATGCGCCCGCGCCAGGTCCAGCGCATCCATGAGAATCGCCAGGTCCTCGGCCGCGCAGCCGGGGTCCTCGGTGGCGGGGGACCCCAGATGGCTGCGCCGGGAATAGGCGATGACGCGATAACCCGCCGCCGCCAGCACCGGCTGCTGATAGGGCCAGACCGCATGGCTGCCGGTGCCCGGATGCAGCAGGATCACCGCCGGCCCGTCGCCGCCCGTGTCCCAGCAGGCCAGGCTGCCGCCCGGCACGGGCACATCGCGCAGCGGGGCGGGCACCTGCGTCGGCAGGGGTTGGCGCAGCGCATCGTCGGACATCGGCATTCTCCTCGAATCGCCGCGCAGCATGCCGCAGCCCGGCCCGCCTTCCCACTCAGCCTTGGGGCTGGCAGGCTTCACGCCTCGCTGTTCGGAGTTCTCCAAGCCCATGCGCATCGCCATCGGCGGCTTCCTGCATGAAAGCCATTCCTTCGCCCCGATCCCGACGCGCTGGGCGGATTTTCTCGCGCCCGGCGGCTGGCCCGCGGTGCAACGCCCGGCGACATTGCTGGACACGCTGCGCCCCTCCGCCGTGCCCGCCGCCGGCGCCATCCGCGTGGCGGAGGAAGCGGGCGTCACCATCGCCCCGCTGTCCTGGGGTTTTGCGAATCCGGCCGGCCCGGTCACGGCGGAGGCCTTTGAGCGTCTCGCCGCGCTGATCTTCCACGACCTTCAGGCGGCACTCGATGAAGGGCCGCTGGATGGCCTCTATCTCGACCTGCACGGCGCCATGGTGGCGGAGCATTTTCCGGATGCGGAAGGCGAACTGCTGCGCCGCGCGCGCGCGATCCTCGGCCCGGACGTGCCGATCACCGCCAGCCTCGACCCGCATTGCAACCTGACGGCGGCGATGGTGCAGCATGCCGACGCGCTGGCGCCCTTCCGCACCTATCCGCATGTCGACATGAAGGAGGCCGGCGCGCGGGCCATGCAGTTGCTGTTCGACCGCATCGCGCTCGGCCGGCCCTTCGCGAAGGCGTTCCGCCAGTTGGACTACCTGATCCCCATCACCGGGCAATGCACGCTGGTGCCGCCGATGGCCGATGCCATGGCGGCGCGGGCGGAGATCGCGGCGCGCACGGGCGTCGCCGAACTCGGCCTGTGCTTCGGCTTCCCCTATGCCGACTTCGCCGATTGCGGCGCCGGCTTCGCCGCCTTCGCGGCCGACCAGGACAGCGCCGATGCGGCGGCGGAGGCGCTGCTGGCCGATCTCGCCGCGCGCGAATCCGCCTTCGCGCCGGATATCCATGAGGCCGATGCCGGCGTCGCCAAGGCCATCGCGCTGGCGATGACGTCGGATCGCCCGGTAGTGATGGCGGATACCCAGGACAATCCCGGCGGCGGCGGCCATGGCGACACCACGGGCCTGCTGGCGGAACTGATCCGCCAGAAGGCGGAAGGCGCCGTGCTGGCGCTGATCAACGACGCCGAAAGCGCCGCCGCCTGCCATGCGGCCGGGGAGGGGGCGGTGGTCACGCTCAGCCTCGGCGGCAAATCCGATGGCGCGCCGCTGGCCGTCACCGCGCGGGTGCTGACGCTGACCGATGGCCATTTCACCTGCACCGGCCCGATGGCCGGCGGCAATATCGCCGACCTCGGTCCCACGGCGCTCATCAGCCCGCAGCCGGGCATTCGCGTGATTGTCACATCGCGGAAGATGCAGGCCTATGACCAGGCGCTGTTCCGCCATGTCGGCATCGAGCCCTCCGCCCAGCGCATCCTGGCGCTGAAATCCAGCGTCCATTTCCGCGCGGATTTCCAGCCGATCGCGGAGGCGGTGCTGGTGGTCGCCGCGCCCGGGCCAGTGGTGGCCGATCCGGCAACGCTGCCTTTCACCAAATTGCGCCCCGGCCTGCGGCTGCGGCCGGGGGACAATCGCAGGACCCTGTAACGGCAACGGGACTGGCGCCTGGGGCGGTGCCCGCCTATGAAGCGGGCGCACCCCGCTGGAGGCGACCTCCCCGTTGCTCAGCCAACTCCGACCCCTTGGGGGCGCCACACGCGTGCCGATTCGCATCGAGCGAATCGCGCACCTTCCCGATGATTTCGAACAATTGGCGGCCGATGCCCTCGGTGACGGACAGCGTATGCTGGAAGTGCTGCGGGAGGACTGGCAGCAGGATGCGCTGCGTTTCGAGGGCGCAGGCCAGGCGCTGTTCGCCGCCTATGCGGGTCCGGCGCTGCGCGGCATTTGCGGGCTGACGGCGGACCCCTACCTGCCGCAGGACCATGTCGGACGGGTGCGCCGGCTCTATGTGCTGCGCCCGGGGCGAAGGGGCGGAGTCGGTCGGGCGCTGCTGGATGCGGTCGCGCTCCAGGCCGGCGCCTTCTGCTATGCGCGGCTGCGCGTCAGGGCGCCGGTTTCTGCCTTCGCCTTCTATGAGCGCTGCGGCTTCCTGCGCGCGGTGGGGGAGAAGTCCGCCACCCATGTTCTGCCGATGATCGGGGTTTAGGACCTGTGGACAGTTGGGTTGCGGGCGCGTCCGGCGGTGCTTTTCCGCGCTGGGTTCGTCAGCCATGCTCGCCGATGGATAGCCATCGGCTCCGCTGGCTTCCTTCCCAGCACGAAAAACCCCTCGCCGGCCGCATCACGGCCCCAACTGTCCACAGGCCCTAGCGCGAGGCCCGGCTCAGTTCCGCTGCATCTCCAGGAAGGCCAGGACCTCCGCCGCCGTGGGGATCGGCGCGACGGCGCCATAGCCGGTGGTGGACAGGGCGGCGGCGGCATTGGCGTAGCGGGCCGCTTCCCACACATCGTCGCCGGCCACGATCCGCGCCATGAAGGCGCCGGCCAGCGTGTCGCCCGCGCCGGTCGCATCCACCGCCCGGACCGGAAAGCCCAGCACGCGCGCCCGGCTTTCCCGCGTCGCCACCAGCAGCCCCTCCGCCCCCAGCTTCAGCAGCACCAGCGGGCAGAGCCGCAGGTAGAAATCCGCGATCGCCTCCGCATCCTTCAGCCCGGTCAGCAGCACCGCATCGTCATAGGAGGGGAAGACCATGTCGGCCATGCCGACCGCGGTATGGATGCAGGCGGAGGCGCGGCGCAGCGGCCATAGGCGCAGGCGCAGATTGGTGTCGAAGGACACGCTGACCCCCGCCTTCCGCGCCACCTGGATGGCGTGGAAGGCGGCGTCGCAGGCGCTTTCGGAAATGCCGAGGCTGATGCCCGACAGATGCAGGATCCGCGCCTGCCGGATCGCCTCCTCCGGCACGTCCCGCACCCGCATGCGGCTGGCGGCGCTGCCCTTGCGGTAGAAGGTGAAGTCGTGGCCCTGTGGCCCGTGGCTGACGAAATAGATGCCCGTCGGCGCCTCCGGGTCAGTCTGCACGCAGGCGGTATCGACGCCTTCCATCGCCCAGAGCTCGGCGAAGCTCTGGCCGGGCCGGTCCTGCCCCATATGGGCGATCATGCCGACCTCCGCGCCGCTGCGCGCGGCGGCGATCGCGGCGTTGGAGGTGTCGCCACCATGCCCCTCCAGGTACAGGCTGCGGCCATCGGGGCCGCCGGGCTGCTGGTTGAATTCCAGCATGGGCTCGCCGAGGCAGAGAATGTCGGGCATGGCGGTCAGCCTCCTCAGGCCTGTTGCAGGCCGAGCACGTCGCGCGCCGCGGCCTCCACCGCGGCGCGGTCGCCGCGCGCCAGCAGCGCCTCATCCACCAGCCGGCCGCCGATGCCGACAAAGGCGGCGCCGGCCGCCAGGTAGTCCGGCGCGTTGCGGGCATCGACGCCGCCTGTCGGGCAGAAGGCGACATCCGGGAAGACCGAGCGCAAAGCCTTCACATGGCCGGGGCCGCCGGCGGAACTGGCCGGAAACACCTTCACCACATCGGCGCCGGCCGCCAGCGCGGCGCGCACCTCGGTCGGCGTCATCGCCCCGAGCATGGAGGCCGCGCCGGCCGCCCGCGCCGCCGCCGCGACCTCCGCATCGACCCAGGGCGAGACCAGGAAGCGCGCCCCGGCGGCGAGGCAGGCCTCCGCCGTCGCGCGGTCCGGCACCGTGCCGGCACCGATGGTCAGCGCCGGGTCGGCGGAGAGCGCGCGGATCAGGCCGGTGGCGTCGGGCACCGTCATGGTGATCTCGAAGATGGTCAGCCCGGCGCCGCGCAGCCATTCGATGGCGAGTGCCGCCAGTCGGGAATCCGTGGTCCGCACCACGGGAATGACGCGCGCCGCACGCAGCATTGGCAGAAGAGGATGGGTCGTCATGGCTGTGTCTCCCGGTTGGCTGGCGGCTTCACGGCGCGATCCGCCGCTGCTGCAAGGCGGCCTTCATGCGCCCCAGCCGCTCCCCCGCCGCCGGCGGCGAGAGCAGTGCGGCGGCGACGGACAGCGCGTCGCCCAGCACGAGGTGCGCGAGGCGGGAGACCATGGGCGTGTGCAGCGCCGTATCCTCATCCACCTCGCAGCCGATCACGAGCGTGGCGTGGCTGGCCAGAGGCGATCCCGGATGGGTGAGGGCGATGACGGTGGCGCCGGCGGCGGCGGCCAGCACCGCGACCTCCACGATCTCCCGGCTCCGCCCGGTATGGGAGATGCAGAGTGCGACGGCATCGCCATCCAGCGTGGCGGCGGCCATGGCCTGCATGTGCGGATCGGCGCGGGCGACGACGCCGCGGCAGATGCGGAACAGCTTGTGCGCCAGGTCCTGCGCCACGGCGGCGGAGGCGCCATAGCCCCAGATCTCGACCCGGGCGGCGCGGACCAAGGCGAGGGCGGCGCGCTCGATCGCCGCCACATCCATGCGGTCCCGCACCTCGCCCAAGGCGAGGATGGCGGTGTCGAAGACGGCGCTGGCGGCTTCCGGCACCGGGGTGCCCGGACCGATTCGGCGGTGCATGCGGGTCGTGCCGACACCCTCCGCCCGCGCCAGGGCCATGCGCAGATCGGCGAAGCCATCGAGGCCGAGGGAGCGGCAGAAGCGGATGACGGTGGGCTCGGAGACCCCGGCATTGCGCGCCAGGGTGGCAAGGGTCGCGTTCATGGTCGCCGCCGGATCGGCGGTGACCAGTTCCGCAACCTTGCGTTCGGCCGGGCTGAGCCGGTCCAGCAGGTGGGCGATCCGGTCGCGCACCCTGTCCTCCGTTGAATTGTAGCTTTACTACAATCCGCCGGAGCTTGGCGGCAAGCGCCGTTTCGGCGGAAGCCTCAATTCACCCGCATCATCGCATCGGCGGTGGTCTGCAGGCGCAGCGCGGCCTCGCGGGCCAGCGCGGTATCCTCGGCCGTGTCATGCAGGCGGTCCTGCAAGGCCTGGGTGCTGTCGCCAAGGCCGGCGACGGCGGTGCCGAGGGCGGAAAGCTCATGCCGGAAGCTGGCGATGGCGGCCCGCTGCTCGGCGAGTGCGGCCTCCAGATTGCGTAGTGCAACGCGCAAACGGCGCTCGGCGCTGTTCGGGAAAGGAAGGATCGCGGCATCGCCCTGGGGCAGGCTGGCGAGGGTCGATTCATCTTGGCGCATGGATTGCCTCCAAAGCGGGAAGGTATTGCCAGGACCTTAACAAATCCAATTATTAACACAACACAAATTTTTTTGAGACCGTTCATTGCGCGCCACGATTTTGCCATGATTGGGCGTGCCCCAGGCGCGAGTCGCCCCATCATCAACGGTTTCGTTGGTGCCACGCGGGCGCTACATCACCACCTCGCCCCGCATCCGGAGAACATGAACGAGATGGCCATCGGCCTCGAAGTGCTGCTGATCCTGCTGCTGGTCCTGCTCAACGGCCTTTTCGCGATGAGCGAGTTGGCGATCGTCTCCTCGCGCCGCATGCGCCTCAGCGCCATGGCGCGCCGCGGCCACAAGGGTGCCACGGCGGCCCAGGCCCTGGCCGATGATCCGCAGCGCTTCCTGCCCACCGTGCAGGTCGGCATCACCCTGGTCGGCATCCTCGCCGGCGCCTTCGGTGGCGCCCGCCTGGCCGCGGTGCTGGCGGAAGTGCTGGCGCAAATCCCGATGATCGGCACGGCGGCCGGGGAAGTGGCCTTCGCCCTGGTGGTGATGGCCATCACCTATCTCAGCCTGATCCTGGGCGAGCTGGTGCCGAAGCAGCTCGCGCTGCGCAATCCGGAACGCGTCGCCGTGCTCGTCGCGCGCCCGCTTTCCAGCCTGTCGAAGATCACCAGCCCGGTGATCTGGCTGCTCTCCAACTCCTCCGCCTTCGTGCTGCGCCTGTTCGGCAAGCACGATGTCAGCGCCAACCAGATCACGGAGGAGGAGGTGAAGGCCGTGGTGGCGGAAGGCGCGACCTCCGGCGCCATCGAGGCCGAGGAGCGCCAGATGATCGAGCGTGTGCTGCGCCTGGCCGACAAGCCGGTGCGTGCGCTGATGACGCCGCGCAACGAGCTGGAATGGCTGGACCGCACGGCCTCCCCCGAGGATATCGCCGCCCGCCTGCGCGCTTCCTCCGTCACCCGTTTTGTCGTCGCCGACCGGCGGGTGGACAATGTGGTTGGCGTGGTCGCCGCCAAGGATCTGCTCGACCAGTTGCTGGAAGGCGCGCCGATGTCGGTGGCGCGTGCGCTGCGCCAGGCCCGGGTGCTGCCGGACACGCTCTCGGCGCTCGATGCGCTGGAACGGCTGCGCGGCGACCCGATCGGCATGGCGCTGGTGATGGACGAATATGGCAGCTTCGAGGGGGTGGTCACCGCCTCCGACCTGCTGGAGGCCATCGTCGGCGAGCTGGGCGCGCCGCAGCACGATTCCGACCATCCGACCGTGGTGCGCCACGACGGCAGCCTGCTGCTGGAGGGGATGATGCCCTCCGACGAATTGAAGGCGCGGCTCGACCTGCCGGATCTGCCGCAGGAGGGCACCTATCATACCGTCGCCGGGCTGATGCTGGCGCTGCTGCAGCGCATCCCGAAGGAGGGAGACCGCATCTCCTGGTCCGGCTGGCGCTTCGAGGTGGTGGATATGGACGGCCGCCGCGTCGACAAGGTGCTGGTGGCGAAGGAGGAGATTCCCTCCTTCTGACGCATCTGTCCTAACGCATGGGGGGCCGCGCTCAGATGCTCTGACCGCCCGAGACCTCGATGCGCTGCGCATTGACCCAGCGATGGTCCGGGCCGAGCAGGCTGGCGACCATCGGCCCGATGTCGTCCGGCACGCCGACGCGGCCGAGCGCGGTCATCGCCGCGAATTCGCGGTTGAGGTCCGGCATGTCGCGCACGGCGCCGCCGAGGAAATCGGTCTCGATGGCGCCGGGCGCCACGGTATTCACCGCGATGCCGCGCGCCCCGAGCTCCTTGGCCATATAGAGGCTGAGCACCTCCACCGCGCCCTTGGCCGCCGCGTAGGCGGAGAAGCCGGGGAAGGAGACCCGGGTGAGGCCGGAGGAGAAGTTCACGATCCTCCCGCCATCCGCCAGCAGGGGCAGCAGCGCCTGGGTCAGGAAGAACACGCCTTTGACATGGGTGGCAAACAGCGCGTCGAACTGCGCTTCCGTGGTCTCCGCCAGGCTGCCCATCTCGCCCTGGCCGGCATTGTTCACCAGGTGGTCGAAGCTGTCCCGGCCCCAGATGTCGCGCAGCGCGGCGCGCAGGGTCTGTGCGAAGCCGGCGAAGCCCGCGATGTCGGTGACGTCGAGTTGGAGCGCGACGGCGCGGCGGCCCAGCGCCTCGATCTCGGCCACGACCGCCTGCGCGGCCTCGGCCCCGCCGCGATAGGTCAGGATCACGTCGCCGCCCCGGCGCGCGAGGCTGATGGCGGTGTTGCGGCCGAGGCCGCGGCTGGCGCCGGTGACGAGGGTAATGGCGGGCATCGGAAGGCTCCATGCAGTGGGTGATGTGGCGGCCCGAGATATGCCGTTGCCCGGCCATCGCGACTTGCCCGATGCTCGCACAGTCTTGCCTGATTCTCCCGATCTGCTCCGCCGATGCGCCGGTATAGGTTCCTGATCGTATGGATGGCTTGCCCGAAGATGCGCGCCGGGCCTAGGGTCCCAGGATGATCGACAGCCTGGTCGCGGCCGCGCGGTCGCATGCGGAGCGCCATGGCCGGGACGGCATCGCGCGGATCGCGATGCCCGGCCTCACCGTGCTGCGCGAGATGCAGCCGACGGCGCTGCAATACGCCATCTCCAACCCCTTGGTCGCGATCGTGCTGCAGGGGGACAAGCGCGTGACGATGGGCGGCAGCAGCTTCGACTTCGGCGCGGGGGAATCGCTGCTCATCACGGCGGATGTGCCGACGGTCAGCCAGGTGACGCGGGCCTCCGCCCGCATGCCCTACCTGTCCCTGGTCGTGGACCTCGACCTGGCGATGATCGCGGCGCTGGTCTCGGAGATGGGCCCGGCTCCGGGCCAGGCTGGCCGGAAGGTCTCGGTGGATGCCACGGAAGCCGAGGTGGCGGAGGCGGCGCTGCGCCTGATGCGCCTGCTGGAGCGCCCGTCGGCCCTGCCCATCCTGGCGCCATCGCTGATGCGGGAGCTGCATTTCTGGCTGCTGTCGGGCCGCCATGGCGGGGCGATCCGCGCGCTTGGCCTGCCGGACGGGCCTGCGCGGCGCATCGCCCGCGCCGTCGCCGTGATCCGGGCGGGTTATGCCGGTGTGCTGCGGGTGGAGGCACTGGCCGAGGCGGCGGGGATGAGCCTTTCCGCCTTCCACGCGCATTTCCGCGCGGCCACCAGCCTGACGCCCCTGCAGTTCCAGAAGCAGCTGCGCCTGATCGAGGCGCGGCGCCGGCTGGTGTCGGAGGGCGATACGATCGCCCATGCGGCCTTCGCGGTGGGCTATGAGAGCGTGCCGCAGTTCACCCGCGAATATGGCCGGCTGTTCGGACAGCCACCCGGTCGGGATATCCGGGCGCTACGCGCCCGCCCGGAAGAGGCTACTTCCCGGCATGCGCCTTGGCGATCGGCGCGATGAACTGCGGCTCCGTGTCCCAGGGGAACAGGATCCAGGTGTCCTGCGACACTTCCGTGATGAAGGTGTCCACCGTCG
This sequence comes from Falsiroseomonas oleicola, assembly GCF_019029495.1. Taxonomy (GTDB): domain Bacteria; phylum Pseudomonadota; class Alphaproteobacteria; order Acetobacterales; family Acetobacteraceae; genus Falsiroseomonas; species Falsiroseomonas oleicola. Next base: position 26,661 of record NZ_JAERQM010000011.1, on the reverse strand, counting down.
GGTTGCCGGCGGGCTTGGCATAGACCGTCGCGAAATGCGCCTTCGGCAGCATGGCGCGCACCAGCCGCGCGGTGGTGCCGGTATCGACCAGGTCGTCCACCAGCAACCAGCCCTCGCCCTGGCTGTCCAGCGCGGCGGCGGGGGGCTTCACCACCTGGGGCTGGCCACGATGCTCCTCGTCATAGGTCACCACGGACACCGTCTCGATCAGCCGGCAATCCAGCTCGCGGGCGATGATCGCGGCCGGGATCAGGCCGCCCCGGGTGATGGCGACCATGCCTTTCCAGGGGCCAAGCTCCACCAGCCGCCAGGCGAGGGCCTTGGCGTCGCGGTGCAGCTGGTCCCAGGTCACCGTGTAGTAGCGCGGCGCCATTCTCTCATTTTCCTGCAGGCATAGGGTTGGTCAGAACATCCGCCCGCCGTCGGGCGCCTTCAGATCAGGCTTCAGCAGCACCACCGCGCCATTTTCATCCGGCACGCCGAGCACGAGGATCTCGCTCTCGAAGCCGCCGATGCGGCGGGGCGGGAAGTTCACCACGGCCATCACCTGGCGGCCGATCAGCCGGTCCGGCGAATAATGCACGGTGAGCTGGGCGGAGGAGGTCTTCACCCCGATCCCCGGGCCGAATTCGACCCACAGCTTGATCGCGGGCTTGCGCGCCTCCGGAAAGGGCTGCGCATCGATGATGGTCCCGACGCGGATGTCGAGCTTCTCGAAATCGGCATAGGTGATCTGGTCCATGCCCATTCCTACAGTGTGGCGTGGGGGCGGGGAAGGGCGGGTTGCTGGGTCTTGCGCGATCCGGGCGGCCGGCGCATGGGCTGGGGCATAAGCATGCGTCCGAGGAGGCCTCAAGATGCTCCCTGTCACCCCCAGCTTCCGCCTGGATGGGCTGCGCGCCCTGGTCACCGGGGCCAGCAAGGGCATCGGCCGCGCCGGCGCCGTGGCCCTGGCCGCCGCAGGCGCCGATGTGGTGCTGGCCGCCCGCAGCCTGGATGAGTTGGAGGAGACGGCGACCGCAGTCGGGGAGGCCGGCCATGCCGCCCGCGCCGCGCAGCTCGACGTGACGGACCGGGACGCGGTGCGCGCTTTGGTCGAGGCCTCGGGCCCCTTCGACATCCTGCTGAACAATGCCGGCACCAATATCCGGGAGCCGTTCCTGGACGTGCCGGATGAGTCGCTGGACCGGCTGCTGGACCTCAACATCCGCGCCATGTTCACCGTGGCGCAGGCCGTGGCCAGGGGCATGGCCGAGCAGGGCAAAGGCGGCGCCATCATCAACCTGTCCTCGGTCAACGGCCATGTCGCCGGCGCCAATCGCAGCGTCTACACCGCCACCAAGCACGCCATCGAGGGGCTGACCAAGGCCATGGCCTTCGAGCTCGGCCCCAAGGGCATCCGGGTGAATGCCGTGGCGCCCGGCTTCGTCGAGACGCCGCTGACCCAGGCCTTCCTGGCCGATGAGAAAATCCGCACCAGCCAGATCCGCCGCATGCCGCTCGGCCGGATCATGACGGTCGAGGACATCATGGGCGCCATCGTCTTCCTGGCCAGCCCCGCCAGCGCCATGGTCACCGGCACCAGCCTGGTCATCGATGGCGGCTTCCTGACCCAATAGGGCCTGGCTTGCCCCCCTCTGTCTTGCCGGGCGGCCGCTCCGGCGTCAAAACACTGTCAACAATTCGCACAGGTCACCCAGCATGAAGCGCGATTTCCACGCCCCCGGCCGCAGCGCCGTCTATGCCGCCAATGGCATGGCCGCCACCTCCATGCCGCAGGCGACGCTCGCCGCGCTGGATATCCTGCGGTCGGGCGGCAATGCGCTGGATGCGGCGATCGCCGCCTGCGCCGTGCTCGGCGTGGTGGAGCCGCAATCGACCGGCATCGGCGGCGACTGTTTCTGTCTGTATGCCCCGGCCGGCACCGGCAAGGTCATCGCGCTGAACGGCTCCGGCCGCGCGCCGATGGGTGCGACGCCGGAGGCGCTGCGGGCGGCGGGGCTGACGGCGATGGTGCCGACCTCCGCCCATTCGGTGACCGTGCCCGGCGCGATCTCGGCCTGGGAGACGCTGAACAAGGCGCATGGCCGCAAGAGCCTGGAGGAAATCCTGGCGCCGGCCATCCGCTACGCCGAGGAAGGCTTTTTCCTGTCCGGCCGCGTCTCCGTGGATTGGGAGTCCTCGGTCGGCAAGCTGGCGAAGCACCCCGGCGCGGCCAGATACTTCCTGAAGGACGGCGCGGCGCCGAAGCTGGGCGACAAGTTCACCAACCCGATGCTCGGCGCCACCATGCGCGCCATCGGCAAGCATGGCGCCAAGGCCTTCTATGAGGGCGCCATCGCGGCCGACATGGTCGCGACCCTCCGCGCCGCCGGTGGCACCCATACCGAGGCGGATTTCGCCCGCGGCGCCACCGTCGCCGAATTCGTCGACCCGATCAGCCGGGCCTGGCGCGGCATGGAGGTGTTCCAGTGCCCGCCGAACGGCAGCGGCCTGCTGGTGCTGATGATCCTCGGCATGATCGAGAAGCTCGGTACCGTCGAGCAGGGCCCGCTCAGCGTCGAGCGCTTCCACCGCCATATCGAGGCCGCGCGCCTCGCCTATCGCGACCGCGACGCCTTCCTGGCCGATCCGTCCCAGGTCGAGGTGCCTTTGGCGAAGCTGCTGTCCGAAAACTACATCACCGACCTGGCCAAGCTGATCCGCGACGAGAAGGCGATGGCGGAACTGCCGGAGGCCGGCCATGCCGACTGGCAGAAGCACAAGGACACGGTCTACCTCTCGGTGGTCGACCGCGACGGCAATGCCTGCTCCTTCATCAACTCGCTGTTTGAGGGTTTCGGGTCCGGAATCTTCGCCGAGAAGGCCGGCGTCATGCTGCAGAACCGCGGCTTCGGCTTCCGCCTCCAGGAAGGTCACCCGAACTGCATCGCGCCGGACAAGCGCCCGATGCACACCATCATCCCCGGCATGGTGATGAAGAATGGCGAGGCGATCATGCCCTATGGCGTGATGGGCGGGCACTACCAGCCGATGGGCCAGTCCATGTTCCTGGCCAACCATTTCGAATACGGCCTGGACGTGCAGGAAAGCCTCGATGCGCCGCGCCTCTTCCCCTACCAGGGCAAGGTGCAGGTGGAGCGCGGCATCCCGGCCAGCGTCATCGACCGGCTGAACCGCCTGGGCCATGAGGTGGCGCTGATCGACAAGCCGCATGGCGGCGGCCAGGCCATCCTGATCGACCGCGCCCGCGGCTGTCTGGTCGGTGGCTCCGACCCGCGCAAGGATGGCTGCGCGATGGGCTACTGAGTCACTCAAGTTCAACGCCACATTCCTGCTGGTTACAGGTTTCGCGAAGTAGGTTGGCCTGTTGGGACTCAGAGTCCGGACGTGAAGTGCGTCCGGACAACAGCGACAAGATGAGCGTTGCCAGGAGGAGGAGTTCGCGCACCAGCGCTATCACGCTCCGGGCCTTTGCCCAGACGTCGGGCTTAGTCACCGCCTTGAGGACTGGCTTGCTGGATTTGCGGTTGTGCTTGGGATTCGGGGCACTCATCGGGACCACCTTTCGCTTGGGTGGTCGTCCAGATACTCTGTGACCGCGTGCAAAAACTCGATGCAATAATCAATGGCAAACGAGAGCGGTGGCCATTGAGCCGTCAAGAAGATACTTGAAAGCACAGGGCATACAGATACTTAGTGGTCTACACGGAAATTTGATGTCTGCCATTCATTGCTTAATCGATTTGGTAAGCGGTGAGTGCGGCGAATCGGGAGTTTTTTGATCTTGACCGAACCCTGCGACTTCACTGCCGTCGAAGCCCGCCGCCTGATCGGTATCCGCAAGCTCTCGCCGGTGGAACTGCTGGAAAGCTGCCTCGGCCGGATCGCGGCGGTGAATCATGCGGTGAATGCGGTCGTGGCGCTCGATGAGGACCGCGCCCGCGCCGCCGCCAAGGAGGCCGAGGCGGCCGTCATGTCCGGCCAGAAGCTGGGCCCGCTGCATGGCCTGCCGATCGGCATCAAGGACCTGGAGGAGACCAAGGGCCTGCGCACCACCTGGGGCAGCCCGATCTTCAAGGACCATATCCCGACGCGGGATGAGGCGATGGTGACGAACATCCGCGCGGCGGGTGCCATCGTCACGGCCAAGACCAACACGCCCGAATTCGGCGCGGGCGCCAATACGCGCAACATCGTCTATGGCGCCACGGGCAATGCCTTCGACCCGACGCGCTCCGCGGCCGGCTCCTCCGGTGGCTCCGCGGTCGCGCTGGCCTGCGGCATGTTCCCGATCTGCTCGGGCAGCGACACCGGCGGCTCGCTCCGCAATCCGGCCGCCTTCAACGGCATCGTCGGCTATCGGCCCTCGCCCGGCCTGGTTCCGGCGGAACGGCGCGGCCATGGCTGGTCGGCGCTGCCGGTGCTCGGCCCGATGGCGCGGACGGCCACCGATGCGGCGCTGCTGCTCTCGGCCATGGCGGATGACGATGCGCTGGACCCGCTGGCCTATACCCTGCCGGGCCGCCGGGTGCGCGGCGGCGACCGCGACCTGTATCCGCCGATGGGCGTCGACCTCGGCAGCCTGCGCGTCGCCGCGACGCCCGATTTCGGCTTCGCGCCCACCGAGCAGCATATCCGCCGCGTCTTCGCCAGCCGCGTCGCCGCGCTGAGCCCGCTATTTGGCCGGGTGGAGGAAGCCACCCCCGATTGCCGTGGCACCGACGAGGCCTTCGAGATCCTGCGCGCCGCCAGCTTCATCGCCAGCCATGCCGAGAAGGTGCGGACCCGGCCGCAGGATGTCGGCCCCAATGTCATCGCCAATGTGGAGGAGGGGTTGCGCTACAGCCTGGCCGACTATGCCCGCGCCGCCAGCGAGCAGACCCGCATCTACCGGATCTGGCAGCAGTTCTTCCAGGACCACGACGTCATCATCAGCCCGGCCATCACCATCAGCCCGCGTCCCTGGACGGAGCTGTATCCGGCCGAGATCGACGGCCAGCCGACCCGCACCTATTTCCACTGGCTGTCGCTGGCCTATGCGGTGACGCTGGTGGGCCATCCCGCCATCAGCCTGCCGCTGGGCGTGGATGAGGCCGGCATGCCCTTCGGCCTGCAGATCGTGGGTCCGCGCGGTGGCGACGCCAAGGTGATGGCGGTGGCTGCCGCCATCGAGGCCGCCGTGGCGGGCGATGCCAGCCTGATGCGCCCGGTGCCGGACATCGCGGCGCTGAAGGCGGCGCCGCCGATTTCCGGCATGCCGCATTTCCGCACCTGGGGCTGATCCCAAGCTGGGGCTGAGGCGCCCCAGGCCCTTTCACCAGCGGCGGTAGCCGCGATTGTAGCCGCCGCCGTAATAGGGCCGCGAATAGCCATAGGAGGGGCGGCCGTAATAGCCGCCGCGATGGCCGTAATGGCCATGGTTGTTGTTGTTGTTCGCCGAGGCGATGGCTGCAACGCCCAGCGCCGCGCCCGCGCCGAGGGCGATGGAGGCGGGGACGTTCACCGACCCGTCCGGATTCTGGCAGGCGCCGACCATCAGGGCGGAAGCGAGGGCAAGGGCAGGAAGTACGCGCATGGTGTGATTCCTCCGACGCCTTGCAATATGGTCATCTTCCACGGCGGGCGAAGGGCCACTTTGTGTCGCGGGTGGGGCGGATGTTTCGAATGGTTTCGAGTCCCGCGCCCCCTTGCCCCCCGGTTCAGCCCTTGCCGCTGGAAAAGGCGTTGAAGGTCTGAAGGGTGTAGGTGTCCTTCACCCCCGGCACGCTCTGCACCCGCTCCACCACGAACAGGCCGATATCCTGGTCCGGTTCCAGGTAGAATTTCCCCAGCAGGTCGTACTGCCCGCTGGTGGAGTGCATTTCCGACAATTCCGGAATGCCATCCGCCATTTCCCGCGCCACGCGATAGGCCTGGCCCATCTCGCATTTCACCATGACGAAGATGGCACGCATCGGCTTCACTCCTGCCCCTGAGGGCGGGAGATTGGCGCGGCGCGGGCCTCTCGGGAAGGGGTGCGGCGGAAGGCATGACATTTGCATGCCAGGGGCATGCATTCGTCGACGACAGCTTGTAAAATTCCGGATCGTGGGTCATCTGGCGAGCGGGCCATCCCGTCGCCGTGATCTCGCTGTCGGTGACGAAGGGTAACGGAGTCTTTCCCGGCGGATGGCGCCGGGGGAGAAGCAAGCCTGGCGAGAATCGGGGTCGCATGCGCACATCCTCCCAGCTCGCCGTGATGGCCCTGATCGTCGGGGCCGGAGCGGCGTGGCACATCTACGGCGAGCAATTCGGCCTGCCTCGGCCGCTGGCCCTGGTCGGGCTGGAAGCGGCCGCGCCGACGGCACAGCAGCGCGGCGGCCCGGGTGGTCCGGTCGGCGTCGCGGTCGCACCGGTTCGGACCGGGCAGGTGGTGGACCGCACCGAATCGGTCGGCACCGTCCGGGCGCGCAACGCGGTGACCATCACCGCCAAGGTCGGCGGCATCGTCACCAATATCCGCTTCGAGGAAGGCCAGCGCGTCGCCGCCGGCGACCAGCTCGTGGACCTGGAGGCGGCGGCGCTGCGCGCGGAGCTGGACCAGGCCCGCGCCCAGTATGACGACGCCCGCAGCCAGGCCGCCCGTGCCCGGCAGTTGCAGCCGGGCCAGTCGATCGCCGCGCAGCGCCTGGAAACCCTGGAAGCCCAGGCCCGCCAGGCCGAGGGCCGGGTGCGCCAGACCGCCGCGAGGCTTGAGGAAGCGCGCATCGCCGCCCCCTTCGCCGGCCGCGTCGGCCTGCGCCAGGTCAGCGTCGGCGCCCTGGTGCAGCCGGGCACGGTGGTGACCACGCTGGACGACATCGCCAAGGTCCGCGTGGAATTCTCGGTGCCGGAGGTGTTCCTGGCCCGGGTGCGTGTCGGCAGCACGGTCACCGCCCGCAGCGCGGCCTTCGGCGACCGCGCCTTCACCGGCACCGTCTCCGTCATCGACACCCGCATCGACACCACCACCCGCACCGTCCGCGTCATCAGCGAATTCGACAATGCGGATGAGGCGCTGAAGCCCGGCCTGTTCATGACGGTGGAGCTGGTACTCGCCACCCGCACGAATGCCCTGCTGATGCCGGAGGAGGCGATCGACCCGCTGGGCGACCGCAGCTTCGTCTATGTCATCCGCGACAACCGTGCCAAGCGCGTGGAGGTCCGGCTGGGCCAGCGGCTGCGCGGCGAGGTGGAGGTGCTTTCGGGCGTCGAGGCCGGGGAGCCGGTGGTGGTGCGCGGCATCCAGCGCCTGCGCAACGACGCGCCGGTGCGCATCACCGAGACGATGACCCGCCCAACGTCCTGATCCCCGCCTGATCCGGGCCTGATCCTCGGATCGGCGCCCGGATCGGTGACAGAACGCCTCCGTTTTCAGCAGCCTGCCATTCCGGGACGCCAGCGATGCGGCCCGTGCCAGGACAGCCCAGGGAAGCCGTGCGATGGTGCTCTCGGACGTTTCGATCAAGCGACCGGTCTTCGCCATGGTCATCAGCCTGATGCTGATCGTGCTCGGCCTCGCCGCGCTGATGAAGTTGCCGATCCGCGAATATCCCGCGATCGACCCGCCGGTGGTCTCCATCACCACCACCTATCTCGGCGCTTCCGCGGGGGTGGTGGACACCCAGATCACGGAGATCATCGAGGCGGCGGTGGCGGGGATCGAGGGCATCAAGGTGATGACCTCCTTCTCCCGCGACGAGCGTAGCCAGGTCACCATCGAATTCCAGCTCTCCCGGGATGTCGATGCCGCCTCCAACGATGTGCGCGACCGTGTGGCCCGCGCCCTGGCGCGGCTGCCGGACCAGGCGGATACGCCCGTCGTGCAGAAGGTGGATGGCGATGCGCGGCCGATCCTCTGGGTGGCGCTGACCTCCGACCAGCTCAACGGCATGGAGCTGACCGAGGTCGCCCGCCGCCGCTTCGCCGACCAGCTCGCCATCGTCGAGGGCGTGGCCCAGGTGCTGGTGCTGGGCGAACGCAAGCCGTCGATGCGCATCTGGCTGGACCGCCAGGCGCTGGCCGCGCGCGGCCTGACCGTGCAGGACGTCGAGGATGCGATCCGCCGCGAGAATATCGAGCTGCCGGGCGGCCGCATCGAGGGCACGGCGCGCGAGCTGACGGTGCGCACCGACACCCGCATCAGCCATCCGGACCAGTTCCGCCAGGTGGTGCTGGCGCGTTCCGGCGGCGGGCAGGTGCTGCTGGGCGATGTGGCGCGGGTGGAGGTGGCGCCGGAGGATACGCGCGGCGGCTATCGCATCAACGGCCGGCCGGGCGTCGGCCTCGGCATCCTGCGGCAGTCCACCGCCAATACGCTGTCGGTCGCCGATGGCGTGAAGGCGGAGGTGGAGCGCATCCGCGCCTCCATCCCGGACGGCGTCGAGGTGGTGATCGGCTATGACGAGAGCACCTTCATCGCCCAGTCGATCTATGAGGTGCAGCACGCGCTGATGATCGCGCTGATCCTCGTGGTCGTCGTGATCTTCTTCTTCCTGCGGTCCTGGCGCGCCACCATCATCCCGGCCGTCGCCATCCCGGTCTCCATCATCGCCTCCTTCATCGCTCTGTCGGCGCTGGGCTTCTCGCTGAATGTGCTGACCCTGCTGGGGCTGGTGCTGGCGATCGGCCTGGTGGTCGACGATGCCATCGTGGTGCTGGAGAACATCCACCGGCGGATCGAGGAGGGGGAGGCGCCGCTGCTCGCCTCCATCCGCGGCGCGCGGGAGATCGCCTTCGCGGTCATCGCAACCACGCTGGTGCTGATCGCGGTCTTCGTGCCGCTGTCCTTCATGGGCGGCAATACCGGGCGGCTGTTCACCGAATTCGGCTTCGCCCTGGCGGCCTCCGTGCTGTTCTCCGGCCTCATCGCGCTGACGCTGACGCCGATGATGTGCTCCAAGCTGCTGCGCGCGCATGAGGGCGATAGCCGGCTGGTGCGCTGGACCGAGCCCTTCTTCCTCGGCATGAACTGGCTGCTGCGGACCACCCTGCGCCGGGCGCTGGCCGCGCCGGTGCTGACCATGGGCGCCGTCGCGGCGCTGACCGGGCTGGCGGTGCTGCTGTTCGCCATCCTGCCGAAGGAATTCGCGCCGACCGAGGATCGCGGCGTCATCATCATTCCGACCACCGGCCCCGAGGGTGCCTCCTTCACCTATACGCAGGAGCATGTGGAGCGGGTGGAGCGGGTGCTTCAGCCCTTCGTCGACAATGGGGAGATCGCCTCCCTGTTCGCGACCGTCGGCGGCTTCCAGCGCCCGGCGCAGGCCAACCAGGCCAATATCTTCATGCGCCTGGCCCCCTGGCATGAGCGGTCGCGCAAGCAGCAGGTGATCGCGGCGGAGATGATGCCGGGGCTGCTCGGCATTCCCGGCGTGCGGGCCTTCGCCCTGAACCCCCCCTCGCTCGGCCAGCGCGGCTTCCAGCCGCCTGTGCAGTTCGTCATCGGCGGCACCAGCTACGATACGCTGGTGGAATGGCGCAACGCCTTCCTGGAACGTGCCCGGCAGAATCCCCGCCTGCTGAACCTCGACAGCAACTACCGCGAGACCAAGCCCGAAATCCGCGTCGAGATCGACCGCCGCAAGGCCGCCGAGCTCGGCGTCTCCATCCAGTCCATGGGCCGCACCATCGAGACGATGCTGGGCTCGCGGGAGGTCGGGACCTATGTCCAGGGCGGGCAGGAGTACAAGATCCTGCTCCAGGCGCGGGAGGAAGACCGCGCCAGCCCCTATGACCTGCAGAACATCTTCGTCCGCACCAGCAATGGCGGCGCGCTCGGCCTGATCGCCGGCGCCGGCTCCTCCCAGGGTGGGCTGGTGCCGCTGTCGAACGTGGTGACGCTGTCCGAACGCGCCCGGCCGCAGAGCCTGGCGCGGGAGGATCGGGTGCGCGCCATCACCATCAGCGCCTCGCTCGCCCCGGGCTATACGCTGGGCGAGGCGCTGGCCTTCATGGAAGGCGTGGCGCGGGAGGTGCTGCCGCCGGAGGCGCGCATCAGCTATCGCGGCCAGAGCCTGGAATTCAAGGAAAGCTCCAGCGCGCTCTACGTCACCTTCGCCATGGCGCTGCTCGTGGTGTTCCTGGTGCTGGCGGCGCAGTTCGAGAGCTTCATCCACCCGCTCATCATCCTGATGTCGACGCCGCTGGCCGTCACGGGTGGTCTGCTGGCACTGCATTTCACCGGGCTTTCGCTGAACATCTTCAGCCAGATCGGGCTGGTGCTGCTGATCGGGCTGATGGCGAAGAACGGCATCCTGGTGGTGGAATTCGCCAACCAGCTTCGCGACCGTGGGCTGACGGTGCATGACGCGGTGCTGGAGGCCTCCGTCACCCGGCTGCGGCCGATCCTGATGACCTCCATCGCGACCGCCTTCGGTGCCCTGCCGCTGGCCATGGCGACGGGGGCGGGGGCGGAAAGCCGGCAGGCGCTGGGCGTGGTGATCGTCGGCGGCGTGACCTTCTCCACCTTCCTGACGCTCTATGCCGTACCGGCGCTGTATCTGCTGCTGGCGCCCTTCACCAAGCCGATCGGCGCCATCGCGCAGAAGCTGGCGGAGCTGGAAAACGCCCAGCGCGCGCCGCACCACCCGGCCCCGGCCGAATGACCTCGCGGGGGACGGGCGGAGTAGGCGCGGGCGTCCTGCCGGGCTAAATCCCCCGGGAAGATTTCCTGGGGAGAATCCGGCGTGGCGCATGCGGCAGTTCAGCATTCCGATGGCATCGAGGCCCGCACGGGCGGGCAATTGCTCGCCGATGCCCTGGTCGCCAATGGCGCGACCCATGTCTTCGCCGTGCCCGGCGAGAGCTACCTCGACCTGCTGGACGGGCTGTACAACCAGCGCAACCGCATCGAGCTCGTCACCTGCCGCTTCGAGGCCGGCGCCGTCCATATGGCGGAAGCCCATGGCAAGCTGACCGGCAAGGCCGGCGTCGCCATCGTCACCCGCGGCCCCGGCGCCTGCCATGCCGCCATCGGCGTCCATGTCGCCTTCCAGGACAGCACCCCGCTGGTGCTGCTGGTCGGCCAGATCCCGATGAACGAGACGGACCGGGAGACCTTCCAGGAGGTCGACTACCGCCGCTTCTTCGGCCCCATCGCCAAGTGGGTGACGCAGATCGACGAGGCGGCGCGCATTCCGGAACTGATGGCCCATGCCTTCGATGTCGCGACCAGCGGCCGGCCCGGCCCGGTGGTGGTGGCGCTGAGCGAGGAGATGCAGAAGGACCTTGCCAAGGTGCCGGATATCGGCCCGGGCGCGGTGATGCCCGCCCATCCGGCGCCGGCCGCGCTGGACCGCATGATGGAGATGCTGGGCAAGGCGGAACGCCCGCTGGCGATCCTCGGCGGCAGCGGATGGACGCCGGACGGCAAGGCCGCGATCCGCGACTTCCTGGTGGGTAACGACATCCCCGTCTGTGTCTCCTTCCGCCGGATGGGGCTGTTCGATGGCACTTCCGCCCATTATGCGGGCGATCTCGGCGTCGGCGCAGATGCCGGGCTGGTCGCCAAGGCCCGCGAATCCGACCTTATCCTGGCCTTCGGCACGCGGCTGGGTGAGCCGGTGAGCCAGGGCTACACCCTGTTCGACTTCGCCGGGAAGCAGCCGATCATTCAGGTCCACCAGGACCAGGCGGAGATCGGCCGCGTACATCGCGTGGCGCTCGGCATCACCGCCGATGTCAACGCTTTTGCGGCCGCCGCCGCCGCCCTGCCGCGCATCGCCCAGCCGGCCTGGGGCGCGTGGCGCAAGGCCGTGCGCGCCGCGCGGGAAGCCCAGGCCAAGCCGCCGAGCTACGACGGTCCGCTGAACCTCGCCATCGCCCTGCAGGAACTCGAAAAAGTCCTGCCGGCGGATACGATCTACACCTCGGATGCCGGCAACTTCGCCACCTGGCCGAACCGCTTCATGCATGTGCGGGAGGGCCAGGACTTTCTCGGCCCGACCAATGGCGCCATGGGCTATGGCATCCCGGCCGCCATCGGCGCCGCCATCACCCACCCGGATCGCACGGTGGTCTGCTTCGTCGGCGATGGCGGAGCTTTGATGACCGGCCAGGAAATGGCGACTTGCTTCCACCACAATGCGGCGCCGATCATCCTGGTCTTCAACAACGGGATGTACGGCACCATCCGCATGTACCAGGAGCGCACCTATCCCGGCCGCGTGTCCGGCACCAAGCTGACCAACCCCGATTTCGCGCGATTCATCGAGGCCTTCGGCGGGCATGGCGAGGTGGTGGAAGCGACCGACGAGTTGGTGCCGGCCTTCCAGCGGGCCAAGGCGAGCGGCAAGGCGGCGATCATCGAGGTGCGGATGAACCCGGAACAGGTGACCAACCGCGCCACCATCGAGCAGCTTCGGGCGCAGGCCCAAAAGGGCTGATCCAATAGGGCTGAGCCAAGTCCCTATTCCATGAAAAAGCCGCCAGGGTGTCACCACCCTGGCGGCTTTTTCATGCGTAGCGTCGCGGGTCACCGCCCGACGGCGTAGCCCTGCATGCCGCGCGGATTGGCGCCCGCGAAAAGCTGGCCGTCCTCCTCCTGCCGCGCGCCGCTGAGCCGGCCCTCGGACCATTCGCCGCCGACATCCACCACATGGCCGCGCGCCATCAGCATCCGCGCCACCTCCGGCGCGTAGCGGCCTTCCAGCACGGCCTTGCCCGGGCGGGCCACGCGCGGCCAGAAGCTGCTAGGCCAGTGCTCCGTGTGGAAGGAAGGCGCGTCGATCGCCTGCTGGATGTTCAGCCCGTGGTCGATCATGCGCGACAGCATGATGGGCTGCCACTGGTCCTGCTGCTCGCCGCCCGGCGTGCCGAAGGCCATCCAGGGGCGACCCTCCTTCAGCACCATGGCCGGGGACAGCGTGGTGCGCGGCCGCTTGCCGGGCTTCAGCCCGTTCGGCAGCGACTCATCCAGCCAGAACATCTGCCCGCGCGTGCCCAGGCAGAAGCCCAGCCCCGGCACCGCCGGCGAGGACTGGAACCAGCCGCCGGAGGGTGTGGCGGAGACCATGTTGCCCTGGTTGTCGATGATGTCGATGTGGCAGGTATCGGCGCTGGAAACGCCGAGCCGCGCCACGGTCGGCTCCCCGGCCCCCGGCGCGCGGGTCAGCAGCGCCACGCGGCTGGCGGCGTCCTGGTCCACCCAGGGGGTGGTCATGCCGGGCAGGGTGCCGGGGCGGAGTTCCAGGCTCGCCGCATCGCCGATCAGCTTGCGGCGCTCGGCGGCGTAGTCGTCGGACAGCAGGTGGTGGATGGGGACATCGACGAAATCGGGGTCGCCGTAGAAGGCCTCCCGGTCCGCGAAGGCCAGCTTCATGCATTCGATGACGGTATGGGCGAATTGCTCGCCCAGCGGGTCCATGGCGCCGACATCGAAGCCCTCCAGCAGCGCCAGCGTCTGCAGCATCGCCGGCCCCTGGCTCCAGACGCCGCATTTCAGCACGGTGTGGCCGCGATAATCGCGCCGCAGCGGTGCTTCCTGGCTGGCGCGCCAATGCGACATGTCATGCGCCGTCAGCACGCCCTTGTGGCGCTCGCCGGAAGAATCGAGCAGCGCGTCCTTGGCGAAGAACTCGCCGATGGCCTCGGCGACGAAGCCGCCATACCAGGCGTTGCGCGCCGCATCGATCTGCGCGACCCGGTCATGGCCCGCCGCCTCCGCCTCCCGCAGCACCCGTTCCCAGGTTTTCCCCAATGTGGGGTTGGCGTAGAGGCCGCCGGCCACCGGGCCGCCGTTGCGCAGCCAGATTTCGGCGGAAGTCGGCCATTCGGATTCGAACAGCGGCTTCACGGTGTTCAGCGTGGCGACCACGCGGGGCACGTAGTGGATGCCGCGATGGGCATAGCCGATGGCATAGGACAGCACGTCGCGCAGCGACCAGGTGCCGTAGTCGCGCAGCATCAGCGCCCAGGCATCGAAGGCGCCGGGGATCATCGCCGGCAGGAAGCCGGTGCCGGGGATCAGGTCGAGCCCCAGCTCCCCCTTCACATGGGCGACGGTCAGCCCGGCGGGCGCCACGCCCTGGCCGCAGATCACGCGCTGCGCGCCGGCCTTGGCGTCATGGATGATGATGGGGCAGTCGCCGCCCGGGCCGTTCAGATGCGGCTCCGCCACCTGAAGCGTGAAGCCCGCGGCCACCGCGGCATCAAAAGCATTGCCGCCCCGCTCCAACACCGCCATCCCGACCTGGGAGGCGATCCAGTGGGTGGAGGCGACAACGCCAAAGGTGCCGGCGATTTCGGGGCGCGTCGTGAACATTCGGGGTATTTCCGTCTGGCGCTTGAGATCGGCGATAGGCGCAGGCAGAAGCGTCACGGTCAATATTGCGGTGCGCAAGAAGCATGCTGGTGCCAGTGGTCGGACCCTCCGGGGCGGGCAAGGATACGCTGATGGCGGGCGCGCGCGCCGCGCTGGAAGGCGATGCCCGCTTCCTCTTCGCCCGCCGCTGCATCACCCGCCCTGCGGAAGCGGGTGGCGAGGATCACAGCCCGATGACGGAGCCGGAATTCGAGGCCCTGCGCGAGGCCGGCGGCTTCGCCTTGTGGTGGCGCGCACATGGGCTGCTCTACGGCATTCCGATGGCCGCGGCGCAGGCGCTGGAGGAAGGCCGGGTGGTGGTGGCCAACCTGTCCCGCACCGTGCTGGCAGAGGCGGCCGCGCGCTACCCGCTGCGCATCCTGAACATCACCGCGCCGCTGCCGGTGCTGGCCGCGCGGCTGGCGGCGCGGGGGCGGGAGGATGCGGCGGATATCGCCTCCCGCCTGGCGCGGGAGGCCGCGCTGCCCCCCGGCCTGCCGGTCGAGACCGTGATGAATGACTCGACCGTGGCTGAGGGCACCGCGCGGGTGCTGGCCGCGCTCAACCGAGCAGCGGCAGACGCTCGGCCAGCAGGAAGGGCGCACCCGGCCCCGCCTGGGTGAACAGGCACAGCTCCGTCACACGCCGGGGCAGGGACGGGGCCTCGCCCAGGAAGGCGGTGACGGCGGGGCGCACCACCTCCATTTCCGCGTCGTTCAGGCGGCGGGAGAGGGTGACGTGGAACCACCAATCCTCGAACACGTAGTGGTAGCCCCAGCGATGCAGGTTTTCGCGCTGGCGCTCCGTCAGGCGTTCCGGCCTGCGGCGGGCGATTTCCGTCTCGGTCGGCGGCACGCGATGGGCGTCGAGGCCAGCGACGCAGGCATCGGCGAAGGCCTGCAATTCCGGCGAGCGCTCCGTCTCCAGCAGCGCCAGGAAGCCGTGATGCTCGGCGACCTGGAGCGGCGGCAGGGCGAAGGGCCTGGTGCGCAGCGCCAGCGCCATCGCGTCCTCGCGCAGCGCGGCCCAGGAGGTGGCGATGCGGAAGGGCGGCTTCACCGTGGCATGCAGGCCATAGCCGCGGGCATCGCGGGTGATCTCGGCGATGTCGAGGCCGGGAAGGGTGGGCTGCGCCAGGGTGGCGCCGGTCTCGGTATCCCGGCCCAGCCATTGGGAGCCGAGGCGATGCAGCGGGTCGTCGATGCGCGGCGCCCAGTAGATGGCGGCGCGCATCACGCGATGCGCTCACCGGCCCGCCACACCTTGCGAACCACCGCATGTCCTTCATGCGGCCGGATCTGCACCAGGTCGGCGCGCAGCCCCGGCTCCAGCCGCCCACGATCGGTGAAACCCGCCATGCGGGCGGCCGTGTCGGTGATCATGGCGATGGCCGCCGGCAGCGTCGCATGGCCCTGGCCGGCGGCGAGCCAGGCGGCCTCGACCATGGCGGGCGGCACATAGTCGCTGGCCAGCACATCCACCGCCTGGTCATGCATCAGGTCGGACACCGCCACATTGCCCGAATGGCTGCCGCCGCGGACGATATTGGGCGCGCCGGCGATCACCTGCACGCCGAGCTTCTTCGCGGCCTGCGCGGCTTCCAGGGTCACCGGGAATTCGCTGATGGTGATGCCATCCGCCGCGTTGCGGGCGATGCCCTCCGGGCTGTCATCGTCATGGCTGGCCAGTGGCAGCTTGCGATGGGCGATGCGATCCAGCAGCCAGCGACGGTTCGGCTCCAGCAACTGGGCGCGCTGTTCCAGCAGTTCGGTGATGCGCTTGTCGACCTGCTCGGCCGTCTTGCCGTTGCGGATGCGCATCTGCCGGTAGCGCTCCACGTCCCGGTACTGCCCGACGCCCGGGGAGTGGTCCATGAAGCTGACCATCCGCACCAGCGGATGGTCGGCCGCCATCTCCACCAGTTCGCGCATATCGGCGGCCGGGATTTCGCAGCGCAAATGGAGGAAATGGTCCGACTTCAGCAGGCCGGTGCCGGCCAGCGCGTCCAAGTCCTTCACACCCTCCACGAAGGTCTGGGTGCGACCGACATCGAAGCCGAGGTCGCCGAGGCACAGCGCATCCAGCACCGTGGTCACGCCGGCCGCCGCCGTCTGGCTGTCATGCGCCAGCATGGCGGAACGCGACGGCCAGCGCGCCGTCGCGCGCGGCTGCACCTGGCGTTCCAGATTGTCGGTATGCACATCGACGATGCCGGGGATCAGATGGTCCCCATCCAGGTCGATGGCGCCGGGGGCGTGGCTGCGGCCGGGCTGGATTTCGGCAATGCGGTCGCCGCGGATCACCAGCGTGCCATGCAGCACCTGGTCCCGCAGGATGAGCTGGGCATTGGTGAGGATCATTTCGGGATTCATGCGGCGTCCTGGATTGGCAAAACCTCGAACAGGCGATCGGCCACCTGGTCGCGGATTTCGGTGTCGTGGAAGATGCCGATCAGCGCCGCGCCGCGGGCCTTGGCCTCCGCCATCAGGGCCACGACGACCTGCCGGTTGACAGGGTCGAGGCTGGCGGTGGGCTCGTCCAGCAGCAGCACGGGGTAGTCCGCGGCAAAGCCGCGCGCCAGGTTGATACGCTGCTGCTCGCCGCCGGAGAAGGTGGCGGGCGGCAGGTTGTGCAGCCGGGCAGGCAGGTTCAGGCGGGTCAGCAATTCGGAAGCGCGGGCCTGCGCGGCCTCGGCCGGCACGCCGCGCGCGCGCAACGGCTCCGCCACGATGTCGCGGGCGCCGATGCGGGGGATGACCCGCAGGAACTGGGAGACGTAGCCCAGGGTCTCCTGCCGGATCTCCCGCACCAGCCGCGGGTCCGCCGCTGCGAGGTCGACCATCGCGCCGCGATGGCGGATCAGGATGCGACCCGCGCCGGCGCCGTAATTGCCGTAGAGGCAGCGCATCAGCGTGGATTTTCCCGCGCCCGAAGGCCCGGTCAGCGCCACGCATTCACCCGGCGCCACGCTGAAATCCACGTTGTCCAGCACGGGGATGCGGACATCGCCTTGCAGGAACAGACGAAAAACCTTGGAAAGGCCCTCGGTGACCAGGGAGTGGTTCATGCCGCCAGCACCGAACTGACCAGGAGTTGCGTATAGGGGTGCTGGGGATCGTCCAGCACCCGGTCGGTCAGCCCGCTTTCCACCACCACGCCGTGCCGCATCACCAGCATCCGATGCGCCAGCAGCCGGGCGGCGGCGATGTCATGCGTCACGATCAGCACGGCGAGGCCCAGATCCGCCACCAGGGCGCGGATCAGGTCCAGCAGCCGGGCCTGGACCGAGACATCGAGGCCGCCGGTCGGCTCGTCCATGAAGACCAGCTTTGGGAGTGTCACCAGGGTCCGCGCGATCTGCAAACGCTGCTGCATGCCGCCGGAGAATTTGGCGGGGACCTCGTCCATGCGGGCGGGGTCGATCTCGACCCGGGTCAGCCAGTGGGAGGCCTGTTCGCGGATGTTGCCGTAGTGGCGGGCGCCGGTGGCCATCAGCCGCTCACCGATATTGCCGCCGGCCGAGACCGCCATGCGCAGCCCGTCGCGCGGGTTCTGATGGACGAAACCCCATTCCGTGCGCATCAGGCGCCGCCGCGCGGCCTCCGACATGCCCAGCACGTCCTGGCCGAGATAGGAAACCTCACCCCCATCCGGGCGCATCAGACCGGAGAGGACCCGGAGAAGCGTGGTCTTGCCGCTGCCGGATTCGCCGACGATGGCGACGACCTCTCCGGGATGGATTTCGAGGTCCACGCCATCCAGCGCGGCGATGCGGCCGAAGCGGAGGGTGAGGTCCCGAGCCGTCAACAAGGGGGCGTTCATTCCGCCGCCTCCTTCATCGCCTGCCGCTCGGCGCAGAAATCCGTGTCGGAGCAGACGAAGATGCGGCCGCCGACGTCATCCGTCAGCACCTCGTCCAGGTAGGTGTCGCGCGAGCCGCAGAGTTCGCAGGCATGCGGCGCGCGGATCGGCCGGAAGGGATGGTCGTCGAAGTCCAGGCTTTTGACCGAAGTGTAGGGTGGCACGGCATAGATGCGCTTCTCCCGCCCCGCGCCGAACAATTGCAGCGCCGGCATCCGGTCCATCTTCGGATTGTCGAAGGCCGGAATGGGCGAGGGCGACATCAGGTAGCGACCATTCACCATCACCGGGTAGCTGTAGCTGGTGGCGATGTGGCCGTGGCGGGCGATGTCCTCATAGAGCTTCACATGCATCAGCCCGTAATCGGCCATGGCATGCATCCGCCGCGTCTCCGCGATGCGGGGTTCCAGCCGGCCCAGCGGTTCCGGGATCGGCACCTGGTAGACCAGGATCTGATCCTCCCGCAGCGCGCGTTCGGGGATACGGTGGCGGGTCTGGATGATGCTGGCCTCCGCCGTGCTCTCGGTCGTCGCGATGCCGGCGGTACGGCGGAAGAAGGCGCGGATGGAGACGGCATTGGTGGTGTCGTCGCTGCCCTGGTCGATCACCTTCAGCACATCGGCCGGGCCGAGGATGGCGGCGGTCACCTGGATGCCGCCCGTGCCCCAGCCATAGGGCAGCGGCATCTCCCGCGATCCGAAGGGCACCTGGTGGCCGGGGATGGCGACGGCCTTCAGGATGGCGCGGCGGATCATCCGCTTCGTCGACTCATCGAGATAGGCGAAGTTGTAGCCGCTCACGATGTCTTCTCCACCGAAGCACGCATCGTGCGCACGCTTTCCAGTTCCGACTGGAAATCGACGTAATGCGGCAGCTTCAGATGCTCGACGAAGCCGGTGGCCTCGACATTGTCGCAATGGGACAGCACGAATTCCTGCTGCTGCGCGGGGGAGTCGGACGCCTCGCCGAGCTCCGGCGCGCGCAAAGCGCGGTCGACCAGGGCCATGGACATGGCCTTGCGCTCGCCATGGCCGAAGACCAGGCCATAGCCGCGGGTGAATTGCGGCGGCTCCGTGCGGCTGCCCTTGAACTGGTTCACCATCTGGCATTCGGTGACGGTGATGTCGCCGAGGTCGATGGCGAAGCCCAGCTCCGGCGGGGTGAATTCGACGGCCACCTCGCCCATGCGGATCTCGCCGACGAAGGGGTGGTTGCCGCCATAGCCGCGCTGGGTGGAATAGCCGAGCGACAGCAGGAACCCCTCATCGCCGCGCGCAAGCGCCTGGAGGCGCAGCGGCCGGTCGGCGGGGAAGGAGAGCGGTTCGCGGGTCAGGTCGCCCGGCTCCGCCTCGATCGAAGCCTCCCGCTGCATCAGCCCTTCGCGCGCCAGCATCTCGGTCACGCGCGGCGTGGCCTCCGCGCTCGCTTCGGCCTCAGGCGGCCCGCTGCGCGGCCCGCCCGCGGCAGCCAGGGAAAAATCCAGAAGGCGGTGGGTGTAGTCGAAGGTCGGGCCGAGCACCTGGCCGCCGGGCAGATCCTTGTAGGTGGCGCTGATGCGGCGCTGGATGGCCATGCGGTCGGTGTCCAGCGGCAGGCTGGCGCCGAAGCGGGGCAGAGTGGTGCGATAGGCGCGCAGCAGGAAGGCGGCCTCGATCAGGTCGCCCTTGGACTGCTTCACCGCCAGCGCGGCGAGTCCCCGGTCGTGGCAGGACCCCTCCGCCATCACCCGGTCTACCGCCAGGCCGAGCTGTTCGGCGAGCTGGGCCGCGGTGATCTCCGGCAGGCTGGTATCGCCACGGCGGGTTTCATCCAGCCAGGCATGGGCTGCGCCGATGGCGCGCTCGCCGCCCTTGGTCGCGACATACATGGCTCAGCCTTCCTCGATCGCGACGCTGCGCGGCAGAGCGGCGATGACATCCCCGGCGCAGAGGATGACATCCACGCCGCAGGGCGCGCGCAGGCGATTGGCGGCCCAATCGGCCAGGAAGCCTTCGGGCGCGCCGGCGACGCGCAGGCGATGCAGATGCTCGATGCCAGGGCCGGTCAGCCGCCAGCCGGCGCCTTCCTCCAGCGCCGATACCTCCAGGATCAGGGTGGCGCCACGTTCCGGTTCTTCCTCGTTCCCCGGCGAAAGGGCGCGCAGCGGCGCATTCAGTACGAAATCGGCGGCGCCCACCTCAGCGAGCGGCGCGCCGCAATGGAAGCGGACCCAGGCCTCGGCCTCTGCCCCCGCATCCAGGCAGAGCGGCGTGGTGGCATCCACCAGGGTCAGCAGCAGCGCTGCGGCGGCGGGGGACAGGCCAGGCGGTGCCTCCGGCGGCACCGGCAGGCGCTGCACCAGGCCGGGACGGCTCATCGCCTGGAGCACGGCGCGAAAGGCGGCCTGACCGTCGAGGACCGGGTCGGCGAAGCCGGGGAAAGTGGTCATCGCATCTGGGTCATGGTGAAGAACTCCACGCGGGTGGCCGCCGCGCGCCGGGCCTGGGCGTCGCGCCGCGCGGCCTGGGCCTCGGCCAGCGGGGCGATCACCGCCGCTTCCAGCGCCGGGCGCCGGGCCGGGTTCTGCATCAGCGCATCGACCAGCGCCGCCAGCTCCGCCTGCCTTGCATCGCGACCGGCGACATAGCCATGGCCGACGACGCCATCCTCCAGCCGCAGGCTGCAGCGGGTGACGGTCATCTCGCCGAGGTTGAAGGGCGCGCCATCGCCGCCGGCGCGGCCGCGGACCATCACCAGCCCGGTTTCGGGCCCGCGCAGCCGGCGATGTGGCGGCGGTGGGGGCAGGGCATCCAGGCGCTCGGCGATTTCCGCGGCTTGGGCCCTGGCCAGGATGGACATCCAGCGGCGCCGTGCGGGAGGATCGGAGGGAGCGTTTGGGGTATCGGTGGGGCTGTCGGTCATGGGATGCTCTATTTGTCTAGACGACTAGTCGTCTGCCCCGATAAGGTCAAGCAAAACTCGCATGAAGCGAGCGGAAGAGGTTTGAAGTTTCCATGACGCATCACACGGAGCAGGGCGGCAGCCGCCATGAATGACGATCCCCAGGCGGGGGACCCGTTGCCCGGTATTCCACTCGCGCGCGGTGAGGGTGTGGCGCTGTGGCGCCAGATCGCCCAGCGGCTGGAGCGTGACATCGCCGGCGGCACCCACCCCCCCGGCGCCCGGCTGCCGACAGAGGCCGAGTTGGCCGGGCAATACGGCGTCAACCGCCACACCGTCCGCCGCGCGATGGAGGAGCTGGAAGGCCGCGGGCTGGTCCGCATCGAACAGGGCCGCGGCAGCTTCGTGGCGGAGGATGTGGTCGATTACCGCCTCGGCCCGCGCACCCGATTCTCCGAGATCATCCGCCGGCAAAGCCGCGAACCCGGCGGGCGCATCCTGCGCATTCAGGAGATGGCGGCGGAGACCGGGCTGGCGGAACAGCTCGGCATCAGGCGCGGCCGGCCGGTGGTGGTGGTGGAGCGGCTGGGCCTGGCCGATGGCCGGCCGCTGGTGCTCGGCACCCACCATTTCCCGGCAACCCGCTTCGGCCGGCTGCCGGAGCTGCTGCGCCAGAATCCCTCGATCACCGATGCGCTGGCCGCCTGCGGCGTGCCGGATTACCGCCGCCGCGTCACCCGCATCACCGCCCGCATGCCGAGTGCGGAGGAGGCGGAACTGCTTCAGCAATCGCGCAACCGGCCGGTTCTGGTGACGGAGGCGATCAACACCGATCCGGAAGGCGAGGTGGTGGATGTCTCCACCGGTCGCTACGCCGCCGGACGGGCACAGCTTGTGGTGGAATCCTGATGACAGCCTGGTTGATCGAGCGCGGCACCGCGCTGCTGGACGGCGCGTTGCGGAAGGCGCCGGTGGCGCTGGCCGATGGCTTGGTGGCGGAGGGCGTGCCAGAGGGCGCGCGGCGCTTCGACGCCGAGGGGCTGCTGGTGCTGCCCGGGCTGGTGGACGTCCACGGCGATGCGCATGAGCGGCAGATGCAGCCGCGCCCCGGCATCGGTTTTCCGCACGCGCTGGGGATGCGCGATTCGGCGGCGCAGTTGCTGGCCGCTGGCATCACCACCGCATGCCTCGGCGTGACCCTGTCCTGGGAGCCGGGCCTGCGCGGCATCGCCGCCTGGCGGGCCACGCTGGCGGCGGTGGAGGCATTGCGCGGGCAGGGCGGCTGCGACCTGCGCATCCATTGCCGGCACGAGGCCGACAATCTGGAGGTGATGGAGGAATTGCTGGCCGACATCGCCGCCGGCCGCGTCGCCCTGCTGGCCTTCAACGACCACACGCCCGGCATCGTCAAGCGCCTGCCGGATGCCGCCAAGGCCGCCGCCTATGCCCAGCGCGGTGGGGTGAAGGTGGCCGAATTCGCCGCTTTGGCAGAGGCCGCCATGGCCCGGCGGCCGGAGGTTCCCGCCGCCCAGGCGCGCCTCGCCGAGGCAGCCCGCGCCGCAGGCATCCCGATGCTGAGCCACGACGATGCGACGCCGGAAGCCCGCGCGGCCTTCCGGGCGCTGGGTGCGAAGGTCTGCGAGTTCCCGATGTCCGAAGCGGTGGCCCAGGCGGCGCGGGAGGCCGGGGAGCATGTGGTGATGGGCGCGCCGAATGTGGTGCGCGGCGGCAGCCATATGGGCTGGGGCTCGGCGGCGCCGATGGCCGAACAGGGCCTCGTGACCATCCTGGCCTCGGACTACTACTGGCCGGCGATGCTGGAAGCCGCCTTCGTCATGGTCGGCCGCGGCGTGCTGGACCTGCCGGCCGCCTGGGCGCTGGTCTCCACCAATCCGGCGGACGCGGCGGGGCTGGAGGACCGGGGGCGGATCGCGCCCGGGCTGCGGGGGGATGTTGTGGTGGTCGATGCGGCGCGGCGCGCGCCGGTCGCCACCTTCTGCGAGGGTGAATTGGCCTGGCTGGCGGCGGAGGCGGCGGGGCGCGTGGGCTAGCCCCGGCTGCCGGGCGCAGGAGCCGGCAGCCGGCAGCCGGCAGCGGGTTGCGCGGCATGGCCCGCGCGACGCCAGAAGTATCTTGTATCCTAGAATACCGAAGCTAGGCTGCGCGATCACTGGCCCAGCATGGCCGGCGCCGTCGCGCGCGCCGGACCCTGGAATCCCCACGACAAGCCAAGGAGGCCAGAATGTCCCAAGCCGCGCAGCAGCCGACCCGCCGGACCCTGCTTGCCTCCGCCGCCCTGCTCGCCGCCGCGCCGGCCGCGGCGCAGCCGGCCTGGAAACCCTCCCGCGACGTGCGGATCATCTGCGGCTTCGCCCCCGGTGGCGCCGGCGACATGATCTGCCGCCTGGCGGCCGATTCGCTCCGCGCCCAATGGGGCCAGTCCGTCATCGTCGAGACGCGCTCCGGCGCCGGCGGCATGATCTCCGCCGAGGTCTGCGCGCGGGCGGCGCCCGATGGCCATACGGCGGTGCTCGCCACCATGGGCATGCTGACGATCTCGCCCAACCTGCCGGGGATGACCCTGCCGATCGCGGTGGAGCGCGACCTGACGCCCATCGCCGCCGTCGCCGGCATCTACAAGATCCTGATCGCCTATCCGGAGGCGCCCTTCCGCACGGTGCCGGAGCTGATCGCGCGGGCGAAGGCCAATCCGGGGGCGATTGCCTATGGCTCCTCCGGCGTCGGCTCCAGCCCGCATCTGGCGGCGGAGCTGTTCGCCCGCATGGCCGGCGTGGCGTTCACCCATGTGCCCTATCGCGGCGGCGCCCCGGCGATGACCGACCTGATGGCCGGGCGGATCGCCTTCATGATCGGCAATATGCCGGACTTCCTGCCGCAGATCCGCGCTGGCGCGCTGCGTGGCGTGGCCTTCGGCGGCGGTTCCGCGGCGCCGGACCTGCCGGACCTGCCGCTCATCAAGCATTGGTTGCCGGATTATGACGTCAGCAACTGGTTCGGCTTCTGTGGCCCCGGCGGATTGCCGCCGCAGATCCTGACGGCCTGGAACGTCGCGCTGCAACAGGCGCTGGCCGATCCGCAGGTGCGCGCCCGCATGACCGCCAGCGGCATCCAGATCCTGGGCGGCCCGGTCAGCGAGTTCCAGGCGCGCATCGCGCGCGACGGCCAGCGCTGGAGCGAGGTGATCCGCGCGGCCGATATCCGTGCCGGCTGATTTCGCACCCTCCGCCGAGGAGGTGCGCGCGCAGCTGGCCGAATTCCGCGCCCGCCGCGGCTATCTGAACTTGAAAGGCGGGGTTTCGTAACGCTCCGGAACATGCATGAATCTGCCCGGTTTTGCGTTTTGTTGGAGAAAGCGGTGCGGTCTGGATCATCTGGCTATGGCGAGGCTCTGCGTAGCGGCACGGCGCTGACAAGCGTGCCGCGTTCTTCCCCGGTGCTGGTCTCGGCCGCCTTCGCGGCCGTGTGCGGCCTGGCGGCACCGGCCGCCGCGCAACCGGTCTGGATCGGACCGGGTACGGATTTCAACACCGGGGCGAACTGGAGCACCGGCATCGTGCCGGATGGCGGGGGGGCCATTTTCCAGAACACCGGGCCGACCAGCCTGTCCACCAGTGTCAATACGACCTTCGATGGCATCACCTATGCGGCCGGCGCGCCGACCTACACGCTGACCCTCGGCGACTTCGCGCAGTTTTCCGCCAGTGTTGTGAACAACTCCGGCGTCGAACAGATCATCGTTGTCCCCACCGGACAGACGCTGTTCATGCAGGGTTCGTCCGCCACGGGCACCAACGTCACCTACCAGCTCGTCGGCCAGATGTCGCTTGGTGACACCTCCCCGGGCGGGGAGTCGCGGTACGTCATCACGAACCGGCTCGTGCTCATGGGCGATGCGCGCAGCCTCACACTGGGTGCACTCAGCGGTACCGGCCTTTTGCAGAGCCTGACCGCCAACGACATCACCGCTCGCGTCGGCGGGCTCAATACCAATGACACCTTTTCCGGGCAGATCGTCCAGAGTCAGGCCGGCCTGATCCTTCTGGAAAAGGTCGGCACCGGCACGCTGACCCTGACGGGCGCCAACAGCCACACCGGCGTCACGACCATCACCGCGGGTACCTTGCAGGTGGGCGATGGCGGTACCACGGGCACGCTGGGCAACGGCGCGGTGGTGAACAATGCGGCGCTGGTGTTCGACCGTTCCGATACAGCGCTCGTCAGCAACGCCATCTCCGGCAGCGGCACGCTGACACAGGAGGGGACGGGCAGGCTGGTCCTGAACGGCGCCAATACCTATTCCGGCACCACGACCATCACCGCGGGCACCTTGCAGGTGGGCGATGGCGCCGCCGCGGGCACGCTCGGCAGCGGATCGGTGGTGAACAATGCGGCGCTGGCCTTCGACCGCAGCGATGCCGTGTCGGTCGGCAACCTGATCTCCGGCAGCGGCACACTGGCGCAGAATGGCAGCGGCGTGCTGACCCTGACCCGCGCCAATACCTATTCGGGTGGCACGACCATCAATGCTGGCACTCTTGCGCTGGATGATTTCGGCGCCCTGGGCACCGGCCTTGTGACCCTGGATGGCGGAACGCTGCGCGGCAATGTCACGGGCACGCTCAGCAACAACCTCGCTGTCGCCAACACCGGCCAGGGCACGGTCAGCGCGTTGACGGGCCAGACGGTGACACTCACCGGCCAGGTCCAGCTGGGCCAACAGGCCGGGCTCGTCTTCGGCAGCCTGGCCGATGCCGGCACCATCATCGCGCAGTTCAATTCGATTTCCCTCGATACTCTGTCGCGGCCCTCTCTGCGGATTGCTGGCGGTACAGTGGTCAGTGGCAATGGCAACATTGCCCAGCTCAGCGCCTTGGCCACCACCACCACGATCGATGCCGGCGCCACCTTCGACCTGAACGGCAACACACCGACAACCAGCTTCGCCATCAACGACCTGCGCGGCGCCGGGCGGCTGACGAATACGGGCGTCACCTATATCCGCGCGGGTGATTTCGCCGGCGAGATCGCCGGCACGGCGCAGTTGGAGAAAATCGGCGCGGGCACGCTGATCCTGACCGGCGCCAATACCTATTCCGGCGGCACGACCATCACGGGTGGCACGCTGCAGGTTGGCAGTGGCGGCACCACGGGCGGGCTGGGCGGCGGCGCGGTAGTGAACAATGGCACGCTGGCCTTCAGTCGCAGCGATGCGGTGACGTTCGGGGATGTCATCTCCGGCAGCGGCACGCTGACGCAGGCGGGCGCGGGCACGCTGATCCTGACCGGCGCCAATACCTATTCCGGCGGCACGACCATCAATGCCGGCACGCTGCAGGTGGGCAATGGCGGCACCACGGGCACGCTGGGCAGCGGCGCGGTGGTGAACAATGCGGCGCTTGTGTTTGATCGCAGCGATGCCGTGACGGTCGGCGGTGCCATTTCCGGCAGCGGCACGCTGGCGCAGGACGGCGCGGGCGCACTGATCCTGACCGGCGCAAACAGCTATTCCGGTGGCACGACGATCCAGACCGGCACGGTGCAGGTGGGCGATGGCGGCACCAGTGGCACGCTGGGCA
>NZ_JAERQM010000010.1 GCF_019029495.1 Falsiroseomonas oleicola | reverse complement strand
GCGCCGGAGGGGATCGAACGCGACCGCGTCTCCCTTACAGCGCCGGCCGCCCCCGTCCGCGCCATCCAGCAGCCTTCATGAATTATGCGGGCTAGGCTATGCTTATGCCTTGGCAGGCGCGCCGAGGCTTGCCCTCGCTGAACTAGCCGCCGCTCACCAGATCGCGGTCGAGCATGGAATGGGGGACCAAGTTCAGCAAATTGATCAGCTTGTAAGCCGGATCGACACGCTGCTACCGGGCTTGAAGTCGCCAAGACGCAGCGATTAGCCCGCTACAAGTCAGCGGCTGTTTCAACGCCGCGGCCCCTCCACAACCTCAGCAGCTCCAGGCAGCCCATCCAGCAGCAGCCCGGCCCACTCTTCCGCCAGCTCCCGCCGCCGCTCCAGATGCCGCGCGCGGTTATACGCCGCCTCCACCTTGTCCTTCGGCACATGCGCCAGCATCAGGTCGATCACCGCACGGTCGAGCCGATGCCGCTCATTCATCACGGAGGAGAAGGCCGCCCGCCACCCATGCGGCACATGCTGCCCGTGATAGCCGGCCCGGTTCAGCAGGTAGCCGATCGCATTGTTGCTGATGGCCCTGCGCGTTGTCCGCGCGCTGGGGAACAGGATGCCGGAGGGGCCGATGAAGCGAATCAGCGCCCGCACCACATCCACCGCCTGCGGCGCCAGCGGCACCACATGGTCGCCCGTCTTCACCTTCATGCGGGACGCCGGCACCCGCCAGACCGGGGCAGGGCCGTCCAGGTCCTCAATCTCCGGCAGGCGGGCACCGAGCAGCTCCTGCCCCGGACGCACCACGGTCAGCGCCAGGAAGCGCAGCGCCAGCTTGGTCACCGGCTGCGCGGGCATCTTGTCCGCATCGCGCAGCATCTGCCGCAGGCGGTCGATATCCGTGATCGCCGGCTGCCGGCCGCGAACCACCGGCTTCAGCAAGCGCTGCACCGATACTGCGGGATCCGAAGCCGCCCAGCCATGCGCCACCGCATGCTGGAACACCGCGCTCATGCGCTGCCGAATCCGATGCGCCGTCTCGATCGCGCCGCGCCGCTCCACATCCCGCAGCACCACCAGCACCATGGGCGGCGTGATCTCGCTGAGGGGCAGGCGGCCCAGGGCAGGGAAGACCGAGGTCACGAAGCTGCCGAGTACGTCGGCGGCATGCGTCGCCGTCCAACGCTGCCGCTGTTCCTCGTGCCAGGCGCGCGCAATGACCTCGAAGGTGGTGCCGAGCGCAACCCGTGCTGCCAGCTTTTGCACCCGCTTCTCGACACTGGGGTCCTTGCCCGCCCGCAGCAGCTCCCGCGCCGCCTCACGGGCCCGGCGCGCCTCCACGAGGGAGATCTCCGGGTACTGGCCGATCGAGAGCTTCTTCTCACGGCCGGCGATCTCGTACCGGTAGTGCCAGAGCCTACTGCCGGATGGCATGACCTGGAGCACCAGGCCGGCGCCGTCCCGAACCTTGTAGGGCTTGTCCTTCGGCTTGAGCGCGCGGATTTCCCGGTCCGTCAGCATGCCATCCCCCGTTGCCCGGTTTTCCGAATCCGTGGCCCGGTGCGTTGCCCGCCTTAGCGCGGGATTGCGTGGGAACGGATCGGAAACACTGCTGGCAAAAATAGGACGCGGCCGCTCGTTTAGGCAAGGTTCCTAGGAAGTTTCCCCGAGGGACGGACAGGATAGGAAAATTGTTTGGCGGATGGGGTGGGATTCGAACCCACGGTGGGCGTGAACCCACGGCGGTTTTCAAGACCGCTGCCTTAAACCACTCGGCCACCCATCCCCGGAGGCGGTTTCCAGAATAGCGCAGGATCCGCCGGGGCGAAATCACCGGCAGGGACGATGCCGCGCGCCATGTCGTCGAGGAAGCCGAGCACCGCGTCGATATGGGCGGGCCAGTTCGGTGCCTCCCACCCCGCCAGGCGGTGAATCTGGGCGCCACGCCGGGCTGACATGGGCAAAGCGTAGTCCTCCACCGCCTGCTGCCAGGCTGGCAGGTCCAGCGGGTCGAGATAGTCAGCGACCGGCCCGGCCAATTCCCGGTGCGCGGCGATGTCGCTGCACAGCACGGGCGTGCCGCGGGCCAGCGCTTCCGCCACCGGCAGGCCGAAGCCCTCGGCAAAGGAAGGCATCAGCAGGGCGCGGGCGTGGTCCATCAACCCGGCCACCACCCCATCCGAAACCCGGCCGAGTTCCAGCAGATGGGGGCGCAGCCGGGCGCAGCGGTCCAGCAGGTCGAGCACCTGCTCATTGTCCCAGCCGCGATTGCCGACGATGACGAGCTTCGGCACCGGCCCGGGCCGGTCGGCGAGGCGGCGCCAGAGATGCAACAGCATCAGGTGGTTCTTGCGCGGCTCGATGGTGCCGAGACACAGGAAGAAGGGCGCGTCGCCGATCGCCACGGGCAGGGCCGCGGCGCGGCGCGGCGCCACGCCGAGCGGGGCTGCCAGCAATGGCAGGCCGGGTGGCAGCAATGGCCGCAAGGCGGTGGCGGTGGCGGCGGAATTGGCGATGACGCCACTGGCGTGATGGGCGATGGTCCGCATCCGCCGGTGGTGCCGGGCGGTTTCCGAGGCGGCGACATATTCCGGCCAGTCGAGCGGGATCAGGTCGTGCACCAGCGGCACCAGCCGCGCGCCGGTCCGGCGCAGCAGGCCGCCGATGGATCTCGTATGCGCCAGGGGATGGTGGGAGACATTGAGATAGAAGGGCGCATGCGCCCCGGCAGGCAGGCTGGGCATGCGTTGCCAGTTCGCCAGGCTGCCCGCGAACAGTGCCAGCGCCCGGGGCGCCAGGCGGGGCAGGGTGCCCGCCTCCCAGGCCGGACCCACGGCGCGGATCAGGGCGGCGGTGCTTTGATGCGGCAGCAGGCCGAATCCGCCGCGATAGTCGAAGGCGAGGAAGCGCAGGCGGTCGCCCGCCAGGGCCAGCAGATTTTCGGCATAGGCCAGTTCGACCCGGTCCACGCCGGTCAGGGTCCCGCGGAAAACGCGCCAGAGCAGTCGCGACAGATCGAGCCAGATGGGCGGATTCGTGCCGGTACCGCAAGAATAGCGGACGGCGGTTGGGGCGGTGGTGCGTGTGGGCGGGGCGGGCGGCGAGTCCAGCAGGCGGAAGGCGGGGGCGCTCACGGGAAAGATCCCTCGGGCCAATCCAGAAGAGAATTTGTTATCATTTTTGATTCATTCTCGAATGATTTGGATCTGGCATGAGGTCCATCCGCACTCTTGCACTACGTTGACGCAAAGGTGTATTCATCTACCCTGAGTTGCTGAACAAAGGCAAACAGGAACGCGGCGGCTGTGCATATCGGATCGAAAGCCCGGCCGGCGGGCCATCTGATGCAGCGGCGCCCGCGGGTCGCCATCATCAGCACCTATGATGAGCTCTGCGGAATCGCCGGATACACCCGGGCCCTGGAACGCCAGTTGCAGGGCAGCATGGATGTCCGGGTTTTCGATCTCGACCAGTATCTTCTTCGCAGCCCGCATCCTCGGGTCCAGCGGCTGGCGGATGCCCACATCAAGGAAATAGCGACACATCTCGCGGAATTCGACAGCGTCAATATTCAGCTTGAGCATGGGACTCTCGGGCGGACGGTGCCGCAAATCCTGCGAAGGTTCCGGCGACTGGCGCGCGCCGCCCCGGCACTCTCCGTCACCTTCCACACGATCCTGGACGAGGTGGTGATCCCCTATGGAGAGGTCCTCGGCCGGGCTGGCCGGCTACGGCTGCTGGGCGCCGCCGCCGTGCTGGCCGAGAACCTGCGCGCCTGGACGCTCGCCAACAGCATCTATTCGTATCTGAGGCAGTTGCAACGACGAAAGCCGGTGCATGTCATCACCCATACGCGACGTGACATGCGGCTGCTGCGGGATGTGCATCGGCTGGCGGATGTGCATCACCATCCGCTGGCCTTCGTACCGCCGGAGGATGCCGCCGCCATCCGCGCCGCGGCCACGCCGGATGCCTTTCCGATCCTGAAGCGCCTGCCGCCCGGGGTCAGGCTGGTCGGCACCTTCGGCTTCCTTTCGCCCTATAAGGGCTTCGAGACGGCGGTGGAGGCGTTGCGCTACCTGCCGCCGGATCATCACCTGCTGATCTTCGGCGGCGTCCACCCCCAGGCGATCGCCCGGCATCAGCCCCGCGACGCCTATATCGGGAAGCTGCTGGCGAAGGGGCGAATCGGCCAGACGGTGATCGACGAATTGCGCGAGGGCGGCGCCGCCAGCCTGGCGCTGGACGCCTCGGCGCGGGAACTGCTGGCACGGCACCCGCAGGATTTGCACGACCGGCTGCACTTCATGGGTGTGCTGGACGATTCGCAGTTCATGACCGCGATGGCGCTGTGTGACACCGTGGTGCTGCCCTATCTGGAGGTCGGGCAATCCAGCAGCGGCCCCATCGCGATGGCGGTGGATATGGGCTGCCGGGTCATCGCCTCCCGCACCCGCGCCTTCCTGCAATTCGCCCGCTACCATCCGGAGCGCGTGGAATTCTTCGATATCGGCAATTTTGCCGAACTTGCCCGCCGGATCGAGGCGGGGCCGCCGCCGCCCTCGGGCCGGCCGCAGACCCATGACACGCGCAGCAATGCCGCGCTCTACCTGAAGGTCAGCCTGCCCCCGGGCATGGTGGCGCCGGAGCCGGCCACGCCCGATGCGCAGGCAACTTCGCTCCAGCCCGCCGCGATCCTCGGCTAGCGGGGCGAGGATCGGCCATGGAGCAGAATGCCCGGCAACCCTCCCAGCTGGCGGCGATCGCGGCGGCCATCGAGGCCGGCCTGCCGGCGCAGGCCGCCGCCTTGTTCGAACGCTGGCGCGACCCGCCGGTGGCGAAGGCGCTGGTCGCCTGCCTGCTGCTCGACCAACGCGCCACGCTGCCGACGCTGCTGACGGCGCCGGCGCTCGACCGCGCCGGATTGGCGGCAGCATTGGGCGAGCTGGGCCTGGCCCCTGGCGGCACCGGGCCGGACCTGATCGCCGCCCTGCTCGGCGCGGCCCAGGATCCGGCGGCGGAGGTGCCGCGGGTGCATTTCGCCTCCCTTGTCCTGGTCGCGGGACGACACCGCCTGGCGGAGGCGCTGCTGCTGCCCGCCTGGCAGGGGGGCGCCAGCAGCGCCATGGTCGCCCGCGCCTTGTCCGGCACCTGGATGCTTCTGGGGCGGGAGGCGCAGGCGCTGGAGGCCGCGCGGATCGCGGCGGAAGCCGCGCCGCAGCAGCCGGAATTGCTGGAACATCTGGCCGGGCTGCTGCTGCGCGCCGGCCAGCCCGGACCAGCGCTGCTGGCCGCGGGTCGTGCCATCGGCGCCTCCGCCGAGTCCCATCAGGGCTGGCGCCTGGCATCCTCCGGCCTGCTGGAACTGGGAGAGACGGCGGAGGCGATCAGCGCCGCCAACCGCGCCGCCCGCCTTTCCGGCCTGCACCGGCCCCATGCGGAGCAGATCCGCACGGCCCACGCGGCGGAGCGGCCCATGGCCCAAGCCGCGGAGCGGCCGTTGATCCAGTTGCCGCAGGTGCCGCAGCCGGAGCCGGCCTTCCGCGCCGCGCCGCAGCCCGGCTGGGCCAGGGTGCCGGCCGATCTGCAACCGCCGCCGCCGCCGCCGCTGGGCCGCGCCATTGCCTGCCGCGCGCGCATCATCGATGCGCTGATGCTGCGGGAGACGCGGACGATGTTCAGCTCCAGCCGCCTCGGCTACGCCTGGGCCTTGTTCGAGCCGCTGTCGCATGTGCTGCTGCTGAGCGCCGTGTTCCTGTTCCTCGGCCATGACAGCCGGCCGCCGATCGGCGACAGCATGCTGACCTTCTACATGACCGGCGTGCTGTCCTTCCTGTTCTTCGCGCATCTGACGGAGCGCGCGATGGATCTGCCGGCGACCAACCGGTCGCTGCTGCTGGTGCCGGCCGTCGGGCTGTTCGACGTGCTGGCGGCGAAATCCGTGCTCTCGGCGGTGACCGACCTGGTGATCGCGGCGCTGACCTTCGCGCTGCTGATCGCCTTCGGCGTCGGCCACCTGCCCACCGATCCGGCCTCCATGATCGCCTGCTACCTGGTGCTGTTCCTGCTGGCCTTCGGCATCGCCTGCGTGAACATGGTGCTGTCCAGCTACAGCTCGGCCTGGGACAAGCTGTGGCCAAGCTTCCTGCGACTGCAGTACTTCACCTGCGGCGTCTTCTACCACCCGCTCGACATGCCGGAGGATATCCGAAGCCTCATCCTGCTGAACCCGCTGGTGCATGTCACCGAATGGATGCGGCAGGCCTATTACGGCGGCTATGAGAGCCCCTTCCTCGATGTGTCCTACCTGCTGCAATGGACCATCGGCAGCCTGATTGCCGGCACCGCGCTGTTCGCCGCGACGGCGCGCCAGATGCGACGGCCCGCCTGATGGTGATCCTGGACGGCGTCAGCAAATCCTATCGCACCGCCGATGGCGGCCGGCGGGCGATCCTGCGCGATGCGACCATGGCCTTTCCGGCCGGGCTGAAGGTGGGCGTGCTGGGGCCGAATGGCGCCGGCAAGTCCACCCTGCTGCGGCTGATCGCGGGGACGGAGCCGCCGGATGCCGGGCGCATCCACCGCCATGGCCGGGTCTCCTTCCCCATGGGTTTTTCCGGCACCTTCCATCCGCAGCTCAGCGGGCGGGAGAATCTGCAGTTCCTCGCCCGCATCTATGGCCTGGACGCCGCGGCGATGGTGCGCTCCGTCATCGAATTCACCGAGCTGACGGTCGAGATGGACGCGCCGCTGGAGCATTATTCCTCCGGCATGATGGCGAAGTTCGCCTTCGGCGCCTCGCTCGCCATCGACTTCGACGTCTATCTCGTCGACGAGATCACCGAGGTTGGCGATGCGCGTTTCCGCGCCCGCTCCGTCGCCGCCTTCCGCGACCGGCTGCGCCATGCCTCGCTGATCCTGGTGTCCCACAACAGCCAGACCATCCGCAGCCTCTGTGACTGCTGCGCCATCCTGTCCGATGGCGCGCTGATCGCCTTCGACACGGTGGACGAGGCGCTGGACCGCTATGCCGAAATGATGGGGGTCGCCGATGCTTGAGACCGAGACGCGGCCCGGGACACAGCCCGAGGCACGGCCAAGAACGCTGCGCGACCTGCTGCGGGGGCGCGAGGATGCGACGCGGCAGGCGCCGCCGCCGCCCAGTGCGCGGCCGGGGCCGCAGCGCCAGAAGCGCGCGCCGGGGCCGCTGCTCGGCTTCCTGCTGCTCGTGGTTCTGCCGACGCTGGCCTTCGCCGGCTGGCAGGCACGCTGGGCGGCCGACCAGTTCGCCGTGGATATCCGCTTCGCCGTACGCCCGGCCGACCCTGCCCGCGCGGCGCTGCCCGCCGGCATGCTGGCGGGTGCGGCGGCCGGCAATACGGATGCCTATGCGGTGGTGCAGCACCTGCAAAGCCGCGCCGCCATCCTGGCCGTGGCGCAGCATGCCGATGTGCGCGGCATCCTCGGGCGGGCGGAGGCCGATCCGCTGTCCTGGCTCGACCCGGCGGCCCCGATCGAGACCGCGCTGCGCGCCTGGCGGCGGCAGGTCCGCCCCTATTTCGACCGCGCCAGCGGCATCGTGACGGTGGAGGTCCGCGCCTTCAGCGCCGCGGATTCCTTCGCCCTGGCCCAGGCGGTGGAAAAGGCGTCGGAGGCGCTGGTCAACGACATGTCGGCACGCAGCCGGGCGGAACTGCTCTCCGCCGCCGAGCGCGATGTGGCCCAGGCTGAGCGCCGCTTCGCCGCCGCCCGCATCGCCGTCCAGGCCTTCCGGGAAAACCGCCAGGTGGTCGATCCGCGCCGCAACGCCCAGGCGCTGTCCGAGCATCTGGTGCGGCTGCAGTCGGAGGTCATCGCCATGCGCGCGCAACTCGCCAATCTGCGCAGCGTGATGAGCGACAGCGCGACACCGGTGATGCAGCTTCTCGGCAATCTCCGCGCGACGGAGGCCCAGGTGGCGGAGGTGCAGGCGCGGCTGACCGCGGCCGATGCCGGCGGCGGCGCGCTCAGCCAGAGCATCGGCGGCTTCGAGGCGCTGGAGGCGGAGGCGATCTTCGCCCAGCGTGCCTATGAGGCGGCGATGAGCGCGCTGGAACGCAGCCGCGCGGAGGCCTCGCGCCAACAGGTCTTCCTCGCCCCCGTGGTCCGGCCGGTGGCGCCGGAAGCGGCCATCTACCCGGCGCGGCTCACCAATATCGCCACCGTCTTCGCCGTTGCGCTTCTGGCCTGGTTCGTCGGGCTCATCGCGCTCCGCGCTCTCAGGGAACATCTCGCATGAGCAATCTGGATGACCGCAATGCCGCGCGGCCGGCCGTGCAGGCGGCGCCGCGGCGGGTGCTGCCGCTGGGTCCGGGGGAATTGCTGGTCGAGGCCGCCTGGGGCGGCTTCATGGTGGTGCCCGCCTTCAACATGGACGTCGCCATCGGTGTGACACGCGATGGGGTGCACGAGGCCTGGACCACGCGGCTGGTGCAGGAACTGCTGCGACCCGGCGACACCTACCTCAATGCCGGTGCCAATTTCGGCTATTTCGTCTGCCTCGGCGGCAGGCTGGTCGGGCCGGAGGGCCGCGTCATCGGCGTCGAGCCCAATCCGCATATCCTGCCCTTCCTGATGAAGTCGCTCTACTGGAACGGCAGCATCGACAACACCGACATCATCGCCCGAGCCCTGGCGGAGGTGCCGGGGGAAGCGCTGGAATTCCATTTCGACCCGCAATATCTCGGCGGCGGCGCACCGCGCGGCATCTCCAGCCCGGTGGCGGAGGCGGCGGGGGATCATGCGGGTCTCGACCAGGCACTGTGGTCGGCGGGCAGCGTGCCGAAGCTGATGGATGCGGCCGGGCGCTGGGTGAAGGGCATGGGGCTGATGGTGCCCTTCACAACCCAGACCACCACCATCGACACGGTGATGGCGCATCTTGCCCTGCCGAAGCTCGACCTGCTGCATCTGGACATCGAGGGGTCGGAGGCGCTGGCCCTGCTGGGCGCGATGAACACGATCCATGCCTCGCCCCGGCTGCGGCTGATCACCGAATGGTCGGCGGGGCATTATGCGAAGGCCGGTCCCGTGCCACGCGCCGCCTTCGACACGGTCTGGGGCATGCTGGCCGGCCTCGGCTACCGGGTGCGGATGGTGCAGCCGATGGTGGCGGCCGATGGCGGCATCCATGTCTCGCCGCCGCTGAGCCATGAGACGATGACGCAGATGGCGCCGCATGGCGATTACGTCTGGCTCAAGGCCGAGGAGGATCCCTTCCGATGAACGTCCCCCTGACGGCGCTGCACAGGCCGGGTGACATCCCCGCCACGGCCCCCACGCGGCGTCCCGGCTGGGCGGCGGGCATGCGGCTGGCCTTCCTGCACATCCCGAAGACCGCCGGCACCGCCTTCGGCGCCGCTCTGGCGCAGCATTTCGCGCAGGAGGACATTGCCAGCACGCCGAGCATGGACCTCGCCGCAGGCGGGGCCAACCCGATGCTGGGCCAGAGCGCGCCGGCCTATCGCGCGCTGGGCATCGGCAGCCATCTCGACCACGACAAGCTGGATGCGATCAGCGCCGGCCTGCCGAAGGGCGAACGGCTGTTCATCGTGACCGTGCTGCGCGAGCCGCGCGCGCGCCTGATCAGCCAGTACCGCCATTGGCGCCGCGTCGTCGATTCCAACATGGTCGACCTCTCGCCCGAGCAACGGGAGGCCTTCCTCGCCGCGCGCCACATGTCGCTGGACGATTTCCTGGCGGCCCGGATTCCCTTCTCCCAGCGCCATTTCCGCAACATGCAGGCACGCATGCTCTGCGGCTTCAGCACCTCCGAACTGATGGACGATGAGACGCTGCTGGCCACCGCCCGCGTACGGCTGGCCGGCATCGACGTGGTCGGCACGACCGATACGGTGGATGAGACGCTGGCCCGTATCACCGAGGCCTATGGCTGGTCGCCGCCGGACAGCGTGCGGCCGCTGAACGTCGCCCCTGGCGAAGCACCGGTGCTGGCGCCGGAGACGGAGGCGCTGATCGCCGAACTCACCCGCGTCGACCAGGTGCTGTGGGAGGATGCGCAGGGCAGGGCGGAGACACCGCCCCTGCCGCGGGACCAGCGCCGCTACTTCCTGCCCGATCCCGCCATGACGGCGACGCTGCTGGAAGGCGCGCGCATGCGCTTCGGCATGGACCAGGCGCTGGACGGGCAGGGCTGGCATGTGCGGGAAGGGGCGGGGGAGACGCTGTCCCGCTGGACCGGCCCCGGCCGCCGCGCCAGCATCCGCCTGCGCGCGCCACAGATTCGTCGTGTCGACCTCGCCATCCGGCTGGTCTCGGTGCTGGACTGGGCGATGGTGGACGGCCTGGCGCTGACGCTGGATGGCGTGCCGCCGATGGCGCCGCACCGGGTTGACCACAACCGGCCGCAGCCGGTCCTGCTGGCCAGCTTCGACCTGCCGGATGCGGGTGACGGGCGACGCGACCTGGTGCTGGAGGTGCCCTTCACCCGGTCGCATCACGACATCGACCCGAATATCGACGATACGCGCCAGAAGGGCGTCGCCATCGGTGAGATCATCCTCTCCGCCCCGGCGGACACAGCCGCCGGACCGGCGACGCTGGGCGCCCTGTTCTGGCCCGGCGCCCCCTGGTCGGATGCCACGCCGGCGCAGGTGATGGACCTCGTGCCGCATCAGGGGCCGGAGGCCGAGGTGCCGGTGGCCGAACGGCAGATGGCGCTTGACATGCCGCTGCTGCGTGGCCTGCTGGAACTGGTGCAGCCCGACCATGTCTGGGCGGCGGCTTTGAAGACCTTTCTCGGCGCGGTGGAGCGCGGCACGCCGCTGGCCCTGCCGGCGCCGGCCGGGCGGCTCGCCGTGGTGGTGACGCTGTTCGAGATCGCCGCGCGTGGCGCCCCCATCGCCGCGCTGAGCGAGCGCTTCGAGGAATCCGTGCTGCTGCTGCCCTGCGCCGAGGATTTCCGGCTGCGGGAATTGGTGGCGAGCCCGCTGCTGGCGCCCTTCCTGCATATCGTCGGCTGCACCAATGGCGTGCTGGTGGCCAATCTCTCCGCCATGCGGCGCGAGGGTGGGCAGGCGCGGGTGGAGGCCTTCCTGCTGACGCTGGAACGCATCGCGGCGACCACGCCGGAAAAGCTCGCGACGCTGCGCGGCGAGTTCGGCCCGTCCTATCCGCTGCAACAGCTCGATGCGACGCTGCGGGGCATGGCGGCGGTGAATGCCGGCAGCGCCAGCACCCGCGACCTGCTGGCGACGCTGATGCTGGAAACGCCGCCACCACCGCCCACGGCCGCCACGCTGCGCGAGCGGGGGCTCGCCGTGCTCGGCACGGCGGGCAGCCCGGTCACGCTGGTGGAGCCGGCGCTGGTCGAGCGGCTGCGGCAATTGCTGGACCAGATGGTCGCCGCCGCGGATCCGCAGGCCTGCTGGCACACCACCCTGGTGGCGCAGGAATGCGCCTTCCGCATCACCGCGATCCTGGCGGGCTGGCAGCGCTTCAACCTGTCGGGCAATGCCACGGGGCAGCTCGCCCTGGCGCTGCGCCCGGGGCTGCCGCGGCCGCCGCTCTATCCCAAGCCGGCCAAGCCCTTCGGCGAATATATCGACTTCTACAAGTCGGAGGCGGTGGCCATGGCCAGCCAGCCGCATGCGCCGGACCTCATCACCCGGCTCGACCTGCTGCGCGGCGGGCTGGACCATTTGACCCGCCTGAACCAGGCGGCGCGGGAGATCGAGATCGCGCTGCGCCTGCTGGGGGATCGCTTCCCGGGGGAGGAGATCCTCTGGGTCGATGCCGGCTGTTCCTATGGCGTCATCATGAATGCCGTGGTGCCGCCGGCCAATATCGCCGGTCGCTGCGCCTTCCTGGGCTTCGACTTCAACGCCCCGGCGATCGAAGCGGCGCGGATCGTCGCCGGCAATCTGGGCCATGCCCATTGCCGCTACGAGATCGGCGACGTGGCGGAGGCGCGCAGCCTGGCCCAGGGGCGGCGCATCCATCTCATCACCGCCTTCGAGGTGCTGGAGCATTGCCCGGACCCCGTGGCGGTGCTGCGCGACTACCGGGCGATGGAGCCGGGCATGCTGGTCGTCGGATCGCCCCTGGCGGAAGCGCAGGGGATTTTCCCGGCGGAGCAGCATATCTGGGCCTTCAATGCGCGCGGCTTCGCGGCGATGGCGGAGGCGGCGGGTTTCGCCGTCTATGGCATCAACCAGCGCCAGGTCGGGCATTTCGTCGGCGGGCATGACTGGGTGACGGTGGCCGCCACCACGGGCGATCCGAAGACGATGGGCATGCTGTGATCCGGTGACGTGGATGTGACCGAAGCTGTTGCGTCCCGGCC
Organism: Falsiroseomonas oleicola; assembly: GCF_019029495.1. Taxonomy (GTDB): domain Bacteria; phylum Pseudomonadota; class Alphaproteobacteria; order Acetobacterales; family Acetobacteraceae; genus Falsiroseomonas; species Falsiroseomonas oleicola. Next base: position 149,908 of record NZ_JAERQM010000010.1, on the reverse strand, counting down.
GCGGGTGGCGGCGTTTGCTTGCGCCACCCGCAACGGATAGACCCGCGCCATGCGCAAAGCCCCGATCCTGCTGACTGTCCTTCTCGCCGCGACTCCCAGCTTCGGCCAGGGTCTGGAACCCCAGGGTCTTGTTCCCCGGATCGGGGAGGCGCTGACGCCGACGGTGGGGGATGTGACCCCGCCGGCGCCCGACCCCTATGGCAGTTGGACCTTCAACTACGAGAACGACACGCTGGGTGGCACCGACAGCAACTACACCAGCGGCCTGCAGCTCGCCTGGCGGTCGCCCTCCGCCGAACTGCCCGGCCCGCTGCGCTGGCTGAACGAGCAGGCCACCCGGCTGCTCGGCCCGGGCCAGGTCCGCTGGGGCGCCGGCCTGTCGCAGGCGATCTACACGCCGGAGGACACGCAGCGGCGCAACCCGGACCCCCGGGACCGGCCCTATGCGGGGCATCTCTACGCGTCGCTCGTGCTGCAGCGGGATACCGGATTCTCGCTGAACACGCTGGAACTCCAGGCCGGCGTGGTCGGGCCGGCGGCGCTCGGCGAGTTCGTGCAGAACACGGTGCATGAGGCGATCCGCGTCGATACCACCAAGGGCTGGGACAGCCAGTTGCGGGACGAGCTGGCGCTGAACCTGGTGTTCGAGCGCACCGTCCGCACCGCGCCGCTGGAACTCGGCGGCCTGCAGGCCGACATGCTGCCTTCCTATACCGTGGCCCTGGGCAATGTCTCGACCTATGCCGGCGCCGGCGTGACCTTCCGGATCGGCCAGGGGCTGGAGGCGGATTACGGCGCGCCGCGCATCCGCCCGGGGCTGGTGGGTTCCGCCTTCTTCCAGCCGCGCGAGGAATTCGGCTGGTACGGCTTCATCGGTGGCCAGGGCCGCGCCATCGCGCGCGACATCTTCCTGGATGGCAATACCTGGCGCGATGGCGGGCCCTCGGTGGACAAGCGACCCCTGGTGGCGGATGCCACGGCCGGCCTGGTGGTGCATTGGCGCGGCCTGCGCCTCGCCTACAGCCATGTCTGGCGGACGGAGGAATTCTACGGTCAGCGCGGCGGGCTGGCGAGCTTCGGCTCGGTCGGCTTCACCGCCCGGTTCTGACAGGCGGGGGAAGCGATTCCCCCAGCAGTGCCTGCCTCTGCCGCTGGAATAGTTGCGCCACGGCCTCCGCCACCGCGCGCACTGCCGGCAGCCGGGCCAGGTCCTCGTGCATCAACAGCCAGGCATCCTCATCCAGCGCAGGCGGTATGCTGGCGATGCGGACCAGCCGGCCGCTGGCCTCGGCCGGCAGGCAGGGCAGCAGCGCCATGCCCAGCCCCTGGATGCAGGCCCGCAGGCGGATCGGCGTGTCATCCAGCACGGCGACCGGCGGGCGCGGGCCGACCAGCGCCTCCAGCGCCGCCACGGTGCGGGACTGCTGGGCGGGCCGGGCAAGGCCGAGATAGGGCAGCGTCGCCAGGTCGACGCGCGCAGGGTCCGGCACCAGGGACGGCGCGGCGTAGAGCGCGACCCGCACCGTCGCCAGCCGGCGCATCACCAGCCGGCCCTCCTCCGGCGGGGTGCGCATGCGGATGGCGATCTCCGCCTCCCGCCGCGCCAGGCTGAGGATGCTGCGGGACGGCAGCAGGGAGATCACCACACCGGGCGTCGCCGCCGCCAGCGCGGCCATGTGCTCCACCAGCACCAGCCCCATGGAGGCGGTGGCGGTGATGCGCACCACCTCCGCCTCCCGCGTCATGGTGGCGCGGCGGATGCTGTCGGCGGCCTCGCCCATCTGGCGGAGGGCGGCCATCACACGCTCGCCGCGTTCGGTGAGGCGCAGCCCGTCGGCGCGGCGTTCCAGAAGCGGCTCGCCGGCCCAGGCCTCGAAGGCCTCGACCCGGCGGCTGGCGGTGGCGGTGGACAGGCCGAGGCGCTGCGCCGCACGGCGCCAGCCCCCGGCCTCGACCACCGCCGCGAAGATCTTGGCATCGTCCCAGGAGAAATCGCGCATGCCCGCCCGGAACGCTCCTACCGATCCAGCCCGCGCAGCGCGTACCAGGGCGGCGCCAACAGGCCGCCGGATCGCGTGGCCATGCGAAGCTGCTCGGGTTCAGCATAGACCGGGCGGCTCCGGGCCCGGAAGGCGGCTTCCAGCGCCGGGGCGGGGCGGGGCAGCACGGCGGCGTCGCAGGCCCGCAGCAGCCGTGCGGCGGCGGCCCCGCCGGCAGCCAGGGATGCCTCCACCGCCGTGGCATCGAGCGCGAAATGGCCGGCACGGCGCAGGGCCTCGGCCTGGTCGCGCCAGGCGGCGCCATCCGCTGCGGAAAGCAGCACCAGCCATTCGGGGTATCGCATCGGCAATCCAGCTCTGTCCTGCGCCGAGGATGGCGGCGCCGCGCGGCGCCCGCGACGGCCAGGGCTGCAAAGGCCCGTTGCGAATCCGGGGTCTTGCGACGGTGCCTCTTGCCTTCGCTCTTGTCTTCGCAATCGATTGCAGGCATCTTGGCCACGCCGGGACCCCTGACGGGCGCGGCGGGAAGAAACGGACCCTCAATCATGAACAAGATGCCCGAAGGCGCGGGCCTCGGCCGGCGCGCGCTGATCGCTGCCGGCGCGGCTACCGGCATGGCGGCGGCCCTGTCCGCGCAGGCCCAGGCCCCGGCGACCAACCCGGCGCGGCCGATCCTGCTGCGCGGCGCGCTGATCCTGTCCATGGACCCCGCCATCGGTGATCTGCCCAGCGGCGATATCCTGATCGAGCGTGGCGCCATCCGCGCCGTGGCGCCCAGCATCCCGGCGCCGGAGGGTGCGGAGGTGATCGAGGCCGCCGGCCGTATCGCCATGCCCGGCATGGTCAACGGCCATATCCACCTGGCCCAGTCGATGCAGCGCGGCCTCTCCACCGAGCATTCCTTCGGCGGCTATTTCCAGACCATCGTGCTGCGCCATTCCAACCGCATGACGCCGGCCGATGTGCAGCTCGCCGACCAGGCCGGCGCGCTGGAACAGATCGCCGCCGGCGTCACCACGGTGATGGACTGGTCGCGGGAGACGATGTCGCCCGACCATGCCGATGCGGCGCTGGCGGGGCTGGATGCCGCCGGCATCCGCGCCGTGCTGGCCTATACCGCGCCGCCGATCCCCCAGGGCGGCGACGCGGCGGCCATTCACGGCCGCATGATCGCCCATGCCCGCGGCCTGCTGGCACGGCGGGCGGAGGGGCTGGTGCGGATCTGGACCTGCCTGCAGGGGCCGGACTTCACGCCGCTCGCCCCGGCGCTGGCCGATATGAAGCGCCTCGCGGAACTCGGCGTGCCGATCGCCATCCATACCGGCGCCGCCATCTACCCCAATCGCAAGACCCGGCTGCTGGCGCAGCTCGATGCGGAGGGACTGCTGAACGAGCGCCTCCAGATCGTCCACTCCAACACGCATGAGGCCGATGAATATAGGCTGGCCGCCGACAAGGGCGTGATGCTGTGCTCGACGCCGGAGGTGGAGATGCGCATGGGCCATGGCCATCCGGCGATGTTCCAGGCGGCGGCAGCGGGCATGAAGGTCTCGGTCGGCACCGACATCCCCTCCATGGTCGGCGGCGGCCTGCTGCCGCAATTGCGGGTCGCCATGGCGGCGGAGCTGCACCGGATCAATGTGGCGGCGCTGGCGGCCGGGCAGGGGGTGCCGGCGACGCCGCCGGTCACCGCCCGGCAGATGCTGGAATTCGCCACCATCGGCGGCGCCCGGGGCCTCGGGCTCGACCGTGTCACCGGCAGCCTGACGCCCGGCAAGCGCGCCGATATCCTGCTGGTCCGCGCCGACAGCCCGCTGACCGCACCGCGCAGCGATCCGGCCGGGCTGGTGCTGTTGCAGGCCGGGCCGGGGGAGATCGAGACCGTCATCGTCGATGGCCGCTTCCGCAAGCGGGATGGCCGGCTGGTGGATGCCGGCGCCGCGGCGCTGTTCACCCGGCTCCAGGCGCGGGCGGAGGAGATGGCGGCGGCGGCGCGCTGAGGTATCTGGCGCATCCGTGCGTTGCCCCGATGCCCCCGGCTGTGGCATCCAGCGCCGATGATTCCCACCCGGCGTCTCCTCCTCTCCGCCACCGCCAGCCTGCTGGCCACGCAGGCCCTGGCGGCCAGCCAGGATTTTGACAGTTTCCTGGAAGGGGTGCGCGGCGATGCGCGCCGCGCGGGCGTGTCGCAGAATACGCTCAATCGGGCGCTGGCCGGCCTCCGCCCCAATGACCGGGTGCTGGAGCTGGACCGGCGGCAGCCGGAATTCACCCAGACCTGGGAACAATACCGCGACGCCCGCCTGTCGCAGCAGCGCATCGATGCCGGCCGCCGCGCCTTCGCCGACAACCGCGCGACGCTGGAGGAGGTGCAGAGCCGCTTCAGCGTCTCCCCGCGCATTGTCACCGCGATCTGGGGGCTGGAGACGAATTACGGCGGCTTCATGGGCAACATGAACGTCATCCAATCGCTGGCCACCTTGGCCTGGGATGGCCGCCGCGCCAGCTATTTCCGCAATGAGCTGATGGCCGCGTTGAAGATCCTCGATGCCGGCCATGTCGCGCCCGATCGCATGCGCGGAAGCTGGGCCGGCGCCATGGGTCATCCGCAGTTCATGCCGAGCAATTTCGACCGGCTCGCGGTGGACATGGATGGCGATGGCCGGCGCGACATCTGGGACAACCGCGCCGATGCGCTGGGCTCCATCGGCAACTACCTGTCCCGCTCCGGCTGGCGCGGCGATGAGCTTTGGGGGCGGGAGGTGGTGCTGCCCGCCGGCTTCGACCCGAGCCAGGCGCGACGCGACAATATGCGCCCGCTGCGCGAATGGGTGCGGATGGGCGTGCGCCGGCCGGATGGGATCGAACTGCCGGCGCTCGACATGCCGGCGGCCATCCTGATCCCGGGGCCGAGCGGGCAGGCCTTCGCCGTCTATCACAATTTCAATGTGATCCGCCGCTACAACCCCTCCAATTTCTACGCCCTGGCGGTCGGGATGCTGTCGGACCGCGTCGCCTGATGCTTGGCCGCCGTGCTGGCCTGGGGGTCGCGCTGGCCATGGCGGTGCTGGCGGTCGGCTGCGCGCGGCGTCCGGCAGCACCCGTGGCGCAGCCGCGCTACATGCTGGGCGAGGCCTATCAACTCGGCGGGCTCTGGTCCTATCCGCGCGAGGATTTCGCCCTGGTGGAGACCGGCCTTGCGGTCGTCGCCACCGACAGCCGCGCCGGCCGGCGCACCAGCAATGGCGAGGTCCACGACCCGGCCATCCTCTCCGCCGCGCATCGTACCCTGCAGATGCCGGCAGTGCTGGCCGTGACCAATCTGGAAACCGGCCTCCAGATCGAGGTGCGGGTGAATGATCGTGGCCCGGCCCAGCCCGGCCGCGTCGTCGCCCTGTCGCGCCGCGCGGCGGAGTTGATCGGGCTGCGGCCGGGCGGCACAGCCCAGGTGCGGATCGAGGTGGTGGGCGAGGCCTCCCGTGCCCTGGCGGCCGGCCTGCCGAGCCAGGAGGTGCAGGAACTCGCCATCAGCGCCGCGCCACTCGGATCGGTGGAACGCGAGACCCTGGCGCCGCCGCCTGGCGCCACCCAGGCGAGCCGGCTGCGGGAGGCGCGGCAATTGCCCGGCGCCGGCCGGGCCGGCGGGGCCACCGCCGCCAGCACCAGCGCCACGCCGCCGCTGCGCCTGCCGGAGCGTGTGACCCGCGTCGCGGCGCGGCCCGGGTTGCTCTGGGTGGACCTCGCCACCTTCTCCCGCCGCGACATGGCGAACCGGCAGGCGGCGCGCCTGGCCGGGCTGCGGGCGCGGGTGGAGGTGCTGGGCGGGGGAGGGCGGGGCGCGCAGCCGAGCTACCGGGTGCGGCTTGGCCCGTTCAATAGCGTGGCGGAGGCGGACAGGGCGCTTGAGGGGACCCTGCGTGCCGGCGTATCCGAAGCGCGGATTCGGGTAGAGTGATCCCGAGTCGGACAGGAAGGAGGCTGCCGATGCGCCGCCGGGACATGATGGGGGCCGCCGCAGGCCTCGCCACCGGGCTGGTGGCCAGCGAAAGCCAGGCCCAGCGCCAGGCGCCGGCCGCGCGCGCGCCGCGCCCCGCCCCACCGCCGACCAGCCCGGCGACGACACCGCTGGGGCCGCTCGATACCACCGCGCGGCACGCCATGATCGTGGATTACGACACCGGCGCCATCCTGCTGGAAAAGGCGGCGGATGACCGCATGCCGCCCTCCTCCATGTCCAAGCTGATGACCATGTATGTGGTCTTTGAATTGCTGAAGAACGGCCGGCTGCGGCTGGACCAGCAATTGCCGGTCAGCGAGCGCGCCTGGCGCATGGGTGGCAGCAAGATGTTCGTCGAGGTCGGCAGCTCCATCAGCGTGGAGAATCTGGCGCGCGGCGTGATCGTGCAGTCGGGCAATGATGCCTGCATCGTGCTGGCCGAGGGCATCAGCGGTTCCGAAACGCAATTCGCCGAGCTGATGAACGAAACCGCGCGCCGCATCGGCCTGCGCGACAGCACCTTCCGCAATGCCACCGGCTGGCCCGACCCGGAACACCGGATGAGCTGCCGCGACCTGGTGCATCTGGCGCGCCGGATCATCCATGATTTCCCGGAATACTACAGCTATTACAACGAGCGCAGCTTCCGCTGGAACGACATCAGCCAGGAGAACCGGAACCCGGCGCTCAGCCGCGTCGCCGGCGCCGATGGGTTGAAGACCGGCCATACGGATGAGGCGGGCTACGGCCTGACCGCTTCCGCCATCCGCGGCGGGCGGCGGCTGATCCTGGTGGTCAACGGCCTGCCCTCCATGCGCGCCCGGGCGGAGGAAAGCGAAAGGCTGTTCGAATGGGCCTTCCGCGAATTCGAGAATGTGGTGGTGTTCCGCGCCGCCGATACGGTGGAGGAGGTGCCGGTCTATCTCGGCGACCGCGCCACCGTGCCCCTGGTCGCCGGCCGTGACCTGGTGCTGACCCTGCCGCGGCAATGGCGCCGCAACCTGGAAGTGCGGGTGCGCTACGACGCGCCGGTGCCGGCGCCGGTCAGCAAGGGCCAGGGCATCGGCACGCTGCTGATCGGCGGGCAGGGCGTGCCGGAGATGAATGTGCCGCTGATCGCGGGCGCCGATGTGGACCGGCTGGGCCTGCTGCCGCGCATCCCGGCCGTGGTCGGACGCTGGTTCGGCGGCTGAACGGGCCTTGGCCATGCAGGGGCCGGGCCGCTTCATCACCCTGGAGGGTGGTGAGGGCGCCGGTAAATCGACGCAGGCGCGCTGTCTCGCCACGCATCTGGCCCGGCGCGGCCTGCCGGTGCTGCTGACGCGGGAGCCTGGTGGCGCGCCGGGGGCGGAGGCCATGCGCCGGCTGTTGCTGGGCGGGTCCGGGCTGGACCCGCTGGCGGAGGCGCTGCTGGTCTTCGCCGCCCGGCGCGACCATCTGGTCAGCACCATCCGCCCGGCTTTGGCGGCCGGCATGTGGGTGATCTCCGACCGCTTCGTCGACAGCACGCGGGCCTATCAGGGGGCGGGGCAGGGGGTGGATGGCGCCGCCATCGACTCCCTGGCGGCCATCGCGCTGGAAGGCCGGATGCCGGACCTGACCCTTGTGCTGGATCTGCCGGTGGCGACCGGCATGGCCCGGGCGCGCCAGCGCGGCGTGGCGGCGGATCGCTATGAAAGGCTCGACACGGCCTTTCACCAGCGCATCCGCGACGCCTTCCTGGCCATCGCCGCCGCCGAGCCGGCACGCTGCGCGGTGGTCGATGCGACGCCGGATGCCGGGGCGGTGGCGCGCGACATCGCCGCCCTGCTCGACACCCGCCTGCCATGAGCCGCGCACCTCGCGCCATCAAGGAACAGACCTTCGAGGAGGATCCGGACCTTCCCGTCCGCGCGATGCCCGACCTGTTCGGCCATCGCGGCGCGGCGGAGACCCTCCAGAAGGCCGCGCTGTCCGGCCGCCTGCCACATGCCTGGATGCTCGCCGGGCCACCCGGCATCGGCAAGGCGACGCTCGGCTACCGCTTCGGCCGCTGGCTGCTGGCCGGTGGCGCGGAGGGCGCGTTGCCGGAGGCTGCGACGCCGCTGCATCTCGACCCCGGCCACACCACCTTCCGCCGCATCGCCGCCGGCGCCCATGCCGATCTGCGCGCGCTGCGGCCGAATACCGGCGAGAAGGGCGGGGTGAAGCAGGTGATCCGGGTGGAGGATTCCCGCGATGCCATCCGCTTCCTGGCCATGACCCCCGCCGAGGGCGGCTGGCGCTTCGTCCTGGTGGATGGCGCCGAGCTGATGCGGCCCGAGGCGGCCAATGCCCTGCTGAAGACGCTGGAGGAACCGCCGCCGCGCGCCGTGCTGCTGCTGACCACGGCGGCGCCCGACCGGCTGCTGCCCACCATCCGCAGCCGTGTCCGCCGGCTGGACCTGTCGCCGCTGGATATCGGCGAGCTCGACCCGCTGCTGATGCGCCTGCTGCCGCAGCTTTCCACCACGGAACGCGCGACGCTGGGTCGGATCGCGGAAGGCTCGGCGGGCCAGGCGGTGGCTTTGGCGGAGGGGGAGGGGCTGGCCATGCAGGCCCTGGTGGACCGGGCGCTGGCCGATCCGGGCGACCGGCGCGGCTGGCATGCCTTGGCCGATGCGGTGGCGGCGAAGCGCGATGGCAGCGGCTTCGCCACCTTCATCGCCCTGTTGCGGCGGGCGATTTCCGCCGGCGTGCGCCAGGCCGCGCGGGGCGAGGCGCGGCCGGAATGGCTAGGGGACCGTCCGCTTGCCGACTGGTCCACCCTGTGGGATAGGCTGGGGCAACTCGCAGCCGAGACGGATGTGCTCAGCCTGGACCGCAAGCAGGCGGTCCTGACCGCGCTCCTCTGGCTTGCGCCGCCCCGGCGCTGAGGCGCGGGCTGACCGTGAAACCGGATACAAATGCCGTGACCTCAAACTCCTACATCACGACGCCCATCTATTATGTCAACGACAAGCCGCATGTCGGTCACGCCTATTCGACCCTGGCGGCGGATGTGCTGGCGCGCTGGCGGCGGCTGCAGGGGCGCGAGGTGTTCTTCCTGACCGGCACGGATGAGCACGGCCAGAAGGTGGAGAAGGCGGCGCAGGATGCCGGGATGGACCCGCAGGCCTTCACCGACAAGGTCAGCCAGAGCTTCCGTGACCTCACCGCCACCATGGGCTTCTCCAACGACGACTTCATCCGCACGACGGAGGAACGCCACAAGCGCGCCTGCCAGGCGCTGTGGACGAAGCTCGTCGAGAAGGGCGAGATCTATCTCGGCGCCTATGAGGGCTGGTACGCGGTGCGCGACGAGGCCTTCTACGGGCCGGATGAGCTGGTGGAGCGCGATGGCGCAAAGTACGCGCCCTCCGGCGCACCGGTGGAATGGGTGAAGGAGCCGTCCTACTTCTTCCGCCTCTCGGCCTGGCAGGATCGGCTGCTGGCCTATTACGACGCGAACCCTGACTTCATCCTGCCGGCCAGCCGGCGGAACGAGGTTGTGGCCTTCGTGAAGTCGGGGCTTTCGGACCTGTCGATCTCCCGCACCTCCTTCACCTGGGGGGTGAAGGTGCCGGGCGACGACAGCCATGTGATGTATGTCTGGATCGATGCGCTGACCAACTACATCACGGCGCTCGGCTATCCGGACGAGGCCGCGCCGAACTGGAAGCTGTGGCCGGCCGAGGTGCATTTCGTCGGCAAGGACATTCTGCGGTTCCACGCCATCTACTGGCCGGCCTTCCTGCTGGCGGCGGGCCTGCCGGCGCCGCAGCGCGTCTTCGCGCATGGCTGGTGGACCAATGAGGGCCAGAAGATTTCCAAGAGCCTCGGCAACGTCATCGATCCGGTGGCGCTGGTCGAGGAATTCGGCCTGGACCCGCTGCGCTACTTCCTGCTGCGCGAAGTGCCCTTCGGCCAGGATGGCGATTTTTCGAAAACCGCTTTGGTCAACCGGCTGAATGGCGAGCTGGCCAATGCGCTGGGCAACCTGGCGAACCGCACCCTCTCGCTGATCCAGCGCAACGCGGAGGCGCAGCTGCCGGAGGCCACGGCGCCGACCGAGGCCGATGCCGCGCTCGCCGCCCAGGTGGCGGCGCTGCCCGGCGTGGTGGGCGCGCATCTGGATCGCCAGGAATTCCACCTGGCGCTGGAGGCCATCATGGCCGCGGTGCGCGACGCCAATGGCTACATCACGGTGGCCGCCCCCTGGGCACTGAAGAAGACCGACCCGGCGCGCGGCCTCGCCGTGCTGCGCCACCTGCATGATGCGCTGCGCGCCTTCGCGACCGTGCTGCAGCCCTTCATGCCCGGGACCATGGCGAAGCTGCTGGACCAGCTGGGCGTGCCGGAGGTGGCGAGGGGGCTCGATGCCCTGGCGACGCCGCTGCCCGCGGGCCTGGCCCTGCCGCCGCCGGAGCCGCTGTTCCGCAAGATCGAGGCGGCCGCCTGACCATGCTGATCGTCGACAGCCACTGCCACCTCGATCATTTCGTGGGGACGGAGCAGGAAGATGTCGTGGCGCGGGCCAAGGCGGCCGGCGTGGGGGTGATGGTCTCCATCGGCACCCGCCTCGGCGAGCAGGCCGCCACGGTGCGGGCGATCGCGGATCGGTATGAGGGCGTGTTCTGCACGGTCGGCGTCCATCCGCAGAACGCCGGCGAGGCGCCGGTGCCGGAACTCGGGGAAATCCTGGCCGAGGCGGATCATCCGCGCGTGGTGGGCCTCGGCGAAAGCGGCCTCGACTATTTCTACGACAAGGCGCCGCGCGACGTGCAGCAGCTCGGCTTCCGGCGGCACATCGCGGCCGCCCGGCAGTCCGGCCTGCCGCTGGTGATCCATGCCCGCGATGCGGATGCGGATATCGCAACGATCCTCGAGGAGGAGGATGCGCTCGGAAAGTTTCCCTTCCTGCTGCATTGCTTCTCCTCCGGCGCGGAGCTGGCGCGGCGGGCGGTGGCGCTGGGGGGCTATATCTCCTTCAGCGGCATGCTGACCTTCCCGAAGTCGGACGCCATCCGCGCGGTGGCCGCCGAGACGCCGGCGGACCGGCTGCTGGTGGAGACGGACAGCCCCTACCTCGCGCCGGTTCCCCTGCGCGGCAAAAGGTGCGAGCCGGCCTATGTGGTGCATACGGCGGCGAAGCTGGCGGAGGTGAGGGGGCTCGGCATCGCCGCGCTGGCGGAGCTGACCACCGGCAATTTCCACCGCCTGTTCAACCGGGCGCGGTAGCGCGGCGATGCGCGTGACGCTGCTGGGCTGCGGCGGTTCGGCCGGGGTGCCGCAGCTCGGCGGGCCGGATGGGCGCGGCGACTGGGGCGTCTGCGACCCGGCGGAGCCGCGCAACCGGCGGACCAGGACCTCCGCGCTGGTCGAGGATGCGGCCGGGCGGCGGCTGCTGATCGATGCCGGGCCGGACCTCCGCCAGCAGCTTCTTTCCGCCGGAATCGCAACGATCGATGCGGTGGCCTTCACCCATGCCCATGCGGATCATGTGCTGGGCGCGGACGACCTGCGCATCATCAACCGGCTGCGGGGCACGGCGCTGGACGCCTTCGGCGATGAGATGACGCTGGCGCTGCTCGGCCAGCGTTTCGACTACGCCTTCCGCCCGCCGACGCCGCCCGGCTTCTTCCGCCCGGCGCTGACCGCCCGAATGGTGGCACCTGGCGAAACCGTGGAGATGGCCGGCATCCCGGTGCGGGTCCTGCGCCAGGACCACCGGGTTATGGAGACGCTGGGCTTCCGGATCGGCCGCTTCGCCTATTCCACCGATGTGGTGGCGCTGCCGGAAGAGAGCCTGGCGGCGCTGGAGGGTCTGGACACCTGGGTGGTCGGCTGTTTCCAGCGCCGGCCGCATCCGGTGCATGCCGGGCTGGACCAGATGCTGGACTGGGTGGCGCGGCTGCGGCCGCGGCGGACGGTGCTGACGCATATGGGCACCGACATGGATTTTTGTGAATTGCGCCGCTTGCTGCCGGCGGGTGTGGAGCCGGGGCATGATGGGATGGTGCTGGAGATCGCGGAGGGCTGAGTTCACCCTCCGTTCCAGCACACCCCAAGTTAGACCCGGGTGACGAGGCTTTCGTCCTGCCAATCCACATGAAGTGCCCGAGTTGATCCCAGGCTTATCCCCATGTCTGTTTTTTCCATAATATTCCTTATGCGACAATCAGACATGGGGATAAGGCGTGGGGATAACGCCGCGCGGGTTTGGGGATTGATCGGCCTGGGCCAGGATGGCGGCCTTCCCCGGAGAGTCGCCCGCCATGCCGCCCACCGATCCCGCTGCCGCTTTGACGCGGCTTCTCGACATCATGGTCCGGCTGCGCGCCCCGGATGGCTGCCCCTGGGACCGGGTGCAGGATTTCGCCTCCATCGCGCCCTACACCATCGAGGAAGCCTATGAGGTCGCGGATGCCATCGCCCGTGGCCCGGACTTTCCCCAGCTTCTGGATGAGCTGGGCGACCTGCTGTTCCAGGTCGTCTACCACGCCCAGATGGCCGCCGAATCCGGGCATTTCGGCTTCGCCCAGGTGGCGGAGACCATCGCCGCCAAGATGATCCGCCGCCATCCGCATGTGTTCGGCGAGGCCGCCGCCCGCGACGCCGTCCTGCAGAACGCGGCCTGGGAGGTGCAGAAGGAAGCCGAGCGCGCCGCCCGCGCCGAAACCGGCACGCTGGCCGGCATCCCCGTGGGCCTGCCCGCCCTCACCCGCGCGCTCAAGATCTCCCGCCGCGCCGCCCGCGTCGGCTTCGACTGGCCGGATGCCAATCAGGTGCTGGACAAGCTGGAGGAGGAAGCGGCGGAGCTGCGGGCGGAGCTGCCTGCCATGGACAAGGCCCGCCAGGCGGATGAGCTGGGCGACCTGTTCTTCGTCATGGTGAATCTGGCCCGCAAGCTGGATCTCGACCCGGAGCAATGCCTCGCCGGCGCCAATGCCAAGTTTGAGCGCCGTTTCCGGGCCGTGGAAGGCCGCTTGGCCACGCAGGGCCTGGCGCCCGCCGATACCGGGCTGGCGGCGATGGAGGCGGAATGGCAGGCGGTGAAGGCAGCGGAGAAAGGCTGATGGCCGCCAGATATTCAGGATGTAGCAAAACTACATCGCTCTTTTGTAGTACTACGCCCTCACGCCGATATGCCTGGACGGCACCAGGACCTCTGGAACGGAGGGGGAACACGCTCGCTGTGGCGAATTTGGGTTGCGGCGCTGCAATCGCGCATTCATTCATTGCGGTGCACGACACGGAGCCAACCGCATGGCCGTCAGCCTCCGCCGCTTGTGGAAGCGCCTGGTCCCACGCCAGCGACGCTTCGCGGCGCTGGTCCGGGCCGGCAACGCGGCCCGTGACCGGCAGGACTGGGCGGCGGCGGCCGCAGCCTATGGGGCCGCCCTGGCACTGGATGCGAAACACGCACCGATCCACATCCAGCAGGGCCATGCGCTGAAGACCCTGGGCGATGCAGCGGGTGCCATCGCGGCCTATCGCGCGGCACTGCATCTGGCGCCCGAGGGCATCGAGGCGGCACTGCATCTCGGCCATCTGCTGGGCCACCATGGCGACAGGATGCAGGGCCTGAAGCTGCTGCGTGCCGCCGCGGCCCGCGGCGCGGATCCGCGCCTTTCCAACGCGATCGCGGAGCTTGAGCGCCGGGGATTCGACGAGGCCTGGCAGGCGGGCGAAGCCACCCTCGCCCACGGCGACCAGGACAAGGCCGCATCGCACTACTTGGCCGCCACAGCCGAGGCGCCGGCGGATGCCGTGGTGCTCGCCGGGCTGGCCGAGCGACTCTACGCGACGGGATCACGCAGCGCCGCCGCGGCCGCCTGCCGCCAGGCGCTCGCCCTGTCCCCTGGCCAGCCTCAGGCCGAGACAGTACTGGCCCTGGTGGAGCGTGACGATGGCGCTTTGGAGGCCGCCTTCACCCGGCTGGACGCGACCCTGAAGCGGCACCACGCCAATCCTCGTGCCTGGAAGGCCATGCGGGATCTGCGCGGCCGCATGAACCTCGGCATTCGCCGGCGGATCGCGGCCGAGCGCGGCGTGCGGGCGGAGGACCTGCCCGCCGCCTTCGATTTCGTCTGCTTCGGAACAACCGGGACCTGCAACGCCTCCTGCATCCATTGCCCGACCAACAAGGCGGAGACCGCGCACGCCCCGCGCCACCCGATGCCGATGCCCCTGTTCGAGGGCATCCTTCGACAGATGGCGGAGCATCATTTTTCCGTCCGCGGGCAGATATCCCTGGGTCTCTGGGGCGATGGGCTGGTCGACCCCATGGTCGTGCAACGCGCCAGGCTGGCGCGGGAGCTGTTTCCGGAGGTGGCCATCTCGGTGAACACCAATGGCGCCGCCTACAACCCGCAGCGGCACCGCGCCCTGTTCGACAGTGTGAGCCAGATCGCCGTGCACCTGGAATCCCTGGTGCCGGATATCTACGGGAAGCTGATGGCGCCCTTGCGGTTGGAGCGGGTGCTGCCGAAGGTGGAGGCGATCCTGCGGGACTTCCCCGGCAAGGTCTATGTCAGCGTCCCGGTCAGCCGGCTCAACCTGGCGGAGTTGCCGGCGATCCGCGCCTGGTTCATGGAGCGTGGCGCCAATGGCGTGGCCTTCGATGGCCTGAGCAGCCGGTGCAGCCGCGACCGCACCACCTTCGACCGGCTGAGCCTCGGCGCCAGCCCGATCCGCTGCCGGCCGGAACAGGTCTCCGACTGCCTGATCGTCGATTGCGACGGCACGGTGACGATCTGCTGCATGGATTTCGAGCGGCGCGAGCCGGTCGGCAATCTGGCCCGGGACAGCCTGATCGACACCCTCCTGTCCCCCGCCCGGCGCGAGGTGCTCGACCTCTTCGCCGCGGGGCGCCATGCCGAGCGGGAAACCTGCCGGCTCTGCTATGGCGACCCGCAGACGGTGGTCGCCTGAGCTGACCCTCAGCTGGTCGGCGCCCCCTCCCCGGCCCGGACCACCTTCTTCTCGGGCAGCGGAATCCACTCCGTCTCGCCCGGCACCGGGGCGCCGAAGCGGTCGCGGTTCCAGTCGGCCTTGGCCTGCTCGATCCGCTCCCGCGAGGAGCTGACGAAATTCCAGAACAGGTAGCGCGGCCCGTCCATGCTGGCACCGCCCAGCAGCAGCAGCCGCGCGCCGAGCGGCCCGGCCCTCAGCGACATCCGGTCGCCGGCGCGGAAGACGAGCATGCGGCCGGCCTCGAACACCTGGCCCGCCACCTCGACGCTGCCGGAGAAGACATAGGCGCCGCGTTCCTCCTGATGGTCCGGCATCGGCACCTGCGCGCCGGGCGCCAGCACCGCATCCGCGTAGAACAGCTCGCTCGGCGTCGCGACCGGAGAGGCGATGCCCCAGGCCTCGCCGGCCACCAGCCGCAGCTTCACACCCTCCGCATCCAGGGTCGGCAGCTGGGCCGCGCCGTGATGGACGAAGGCGGGCGCCGCCTCCTCATGCGATTTCGGCAGCGCCACCCAGGACTGGATACCGGAGAGGCGATGCGGCGCCACGCGGCGCGGCTTCGCGGTCCGCTCGGAATGGACGATGCCCTGCCCCGCCGTCATCCAGTTCACGTCGCCGGGCGCGATGGCCAGTTCGGTGCCGAGGCTGTCGCGATGCTCGATCTCGCCCTCGAACAGATAGGTGACGGTGGACAGGCCGATATGCGGATGCGGGCGGACATCGACGCCGGTGCCGGTCAGGAACTCACCAGGGCCCATCTGGTCGAAGAAGATGAAGGGGCCGACCATCTGGCGTTCCTTGGCCGGCAAGGCGCGCCGCACCTCGAAGCCGCCGATGTCATGGGTGCGCGGCAGGATGACGGTCTCGATGCCCTGGGGCAGCGGGTTGGTCGGGTCGGTGATGGTGGACATGGCGCTTTCTCCCGATGGGTCGATGCACCAGATGGACCGGCGGCACCTGGAGGGCGAATCATCGCCCGGGATGACCACCATCCGCAAATCGCATCAGCGCGCGAGGCGGAACTCCGCCAGCACCCGCCGCCCTTCCGGCGACATGCCGGGTGCCGCCTCCATCAGCAGCGCGGCAAGGCTTTGGGCCAGGGCGGCACGGCCCTGCTGCACCGTCTCGATCGCGCGGCCCAGCGCGCCGGGGTCGGGCTGGTCGCGGGTCAGCTCCCGCCGCACCGCGGCCAGGGCATCCCGCTGCGCCATGAACTGCGCCATCACCTGGCCGCGACGCGGCGCGAAGGCCTGGCGCAGCCTGTCGGCATCCGCCTCCGGCAGCGCCTGCATCAGCCGCAGCAGCGGCCGGTCGCCCAGTTCCAGCGCCAGGCCGGCGGTCTCCAACGGGAGCGCGCCGCGCCAGGCCTGGGCGGCGAAATAGGCGCCGGCGAACAGGTTCAGCCCGAGCGAGGCGAGCAGCACCAGCCGCAGGCGGGTCAGGCCGGTCATGGGGCGTCATCCTCGAACAGGGCCAGGGGTTCGGTCAGCAGCAGATCCAGCAGCGCATCGCCGGAAGGCGGCAAGGGCACCCCCTGCCCCGCGAACCAGCCCGCCAGCACCATCCCGGCCAGCCCCACCCCGACCGGCCGGGCCAGCAGCCAGCGCCATTCCTGCCAGATCCGCGGCCAGATCCCCGCCACGCGCCGCGCCTCCGCCGCCCGGATGCGGGCCAGGCTGGCGGCGATCACCGCGGCGGCGCGCAGGCGGTCGGCGGGGGTTTCCTCCGGCCTCGCGCGCAGCAGCGCCTCCAGCCGTGCAGCCTCCACCCAGGCGGCGCGGGCGGCCGGGTCGCGGTCCCGCAGCGCCAGGGCGGCGGCGCGCTGCGCGGGGGGCCATCGCGCCGGGTCGGTGCCGTAGGTGTCGAGCATCCCGGCGAAATCGTTGATGTGCATGCTCAGCCTCCCTGCATTCGCGCGCGCAGCGCCGCCCGGCCCCGGCGCAGCAGCGACCAGAAGGCCCGCAGGTCCAGCCGCAGCGCGGCGGCGGCCTCCGGCCCCTCCATCTCCTGGTGATAGAACAATGTCAGCGCGGCGCGCTGGCGATGCGGCAGGGCCGCGAGATGCGTCTCCAACGCCGCCAGGTCGGCGCGGCGGCTGCTGGCCTCCAGGGGCGAGGGCGCGGCATCGGCCGCCTCCGCCGCCGCGTCCAATGGCAGGTCGGCACCGCGCCGGCGCAGCCTGTCGAGGCACAGCCGCCAGGCGATGGCGTGCAGCCAGGTGCCGAGCCGCGCGCGGTCCGGATCGAAGCGCGCGGCCTGGCGCCAGAGCCGAAACAGCACCTCCTGCGCCACTTCCTCCGCCTCCGCCCTGTTGCGGAGCATGCGGTCGGTGAAGCGCAGCAAGGCGGGCGTGTGGCGTTCCGCGAGCAGCCGGAAGGCGGCCTCCTCCCCCGCCGCGACGCGCCGCATCAGCTCCGCCTCGGCGGGTTCTGCCGGCACGGGGCTGGAGACCCATTCAGCCGTCACGCCCATCCCGCTTTGCCCGCATCGGCCCGATCCTCGCATGTCCTGCGGGGTGATACGGCCGGGATCGGCGGAATCGTCGCGCCCTGGTGACGAAAAATCGGCGCGCCGGTCGCGGCGACTTTGCCCGGCGGCCGCGTATCACCGCCGATGACACATCGCATCACCCCCCTCACCACCCGCCGGCGCGCCTGGCTGACCGCATTGCTGCCGCTGGCGGCCTGCAGTGGCCAGAACGTGGAATGCCTGACCCTGGACCTCGAGTCCGGCCTGGCCTGGCGCAGCCGTGGCCAGTCCTGGCGCCTGCTGGGCGTGGCGCCGCCGTTGACCTGCGCCCCGCCAGCCTTGCCGGAGTCCGTCGAAGGCCCGCCCGTCCTGCCACCACCCCCGCCGGCGCCGCCCGAAGCGGCGCCCATGCGGACATGAAGGAGACGTCGCCATGCCTCGCCTCGCCATTCTGCCGATCCTGACAGCCCTGGTCGCCCTGCCCGGCCTGGCCTCCGCGCAGGCCTATGTCATCGCCCCCGCGCCAACGGTCGTTGTCCGGAAGGCCCCCGTGGTGGTGGTGCCGCGTCCGGTCGTGGTGCGACCGCCCGTGGTGGTGGTGCCGCGCCCCGTCGTCGTCCGCCCGCCCGTGGTGGTGCGCGGCCCGGTCGTCATCCGACGCTGGTAAGGCCCAAGGCCCCGTTCCTGAAAGGAGATCGAGATGTCACGCAAGCTGATCCTCGCCACGCTGCTGCTGGCCGCAGCCGCCCTTCCCGCCGCCGCCCAGCAACAGGGGCAGCGTGCCCTGATGCAGGCCTGTTCCGCCGACTACCGCAGCCATTGCGCCAATACGCCGCGCGGCGAGGGCCGCATCCTGGCCTGCCTGCGCCAGAACGCCGCCCAATTGTCGCAACCCTGCCGCGACGCCCTGTCGCGGTTGCCGGGCCGGTGAGCGCCATGCGCCGCATTCTTGTCCTCGCCGCCGCCACAATGCTGGTCGCGCCAGCGGCGGGCGCCTGGGAACAGTCCGGCAGCGTGACGACGCCGAAGGGCACATGGACCGGAAGCCGGTCGGCGGGTTGCGCGGATGGCACCTGCAGCCGCAGCGGCAGCGTGACGGGTCCGCAGGGGCAAACCGCTTCGCGCCAAGGCCAGGTCACCCGTGGCGCACCGGGCCAGTGGAGCGGCAGCCGCAGCGCCACCGGCCCGAACGGCCGGGCCTATTCCCGGAGCTGGGCGCGCAGCCGGTAGGTCACGGATAGGCGATCGCCACCACCTCGATCTCCTCCGCCCCCGCCGGGGTGCGGAGCCTGCGGGTGTCACCGACCCGCGCGCCCAGCAGCGCGCGGGCGATGGGTGCGACCCAGGAGATGCGGCCCGCGGCGCTGTCGGCCTCATCCACGCCGACGATGGTGATGGTCACCTCGGCATCGTCGGAAGCCCGGGCATAGGTGACGGTGGCGCCGAAGAAGACCTGATCGCGCCGCGTCTGCGCCGCCGGGTCCACCACCTGCACCCGTTCCAGCCGCTTGCGAAGGAAGCGCACGCGGCCGTCGATCTGGCGCAGGCGGCGCTTGCCATATTGGTAGTCGGCATTCTCCGACCGGTCGCCGAGGCCGGCGGCCCAGGAGACGATCTCGACCACCTTCGGCCGTTCCTCGTCCCACAATTTGCGGAGTTCGGCGCGCAACGCCTCATGCCCCGCCGGGGTCATGTAGAAGGGCGTGCCGGGGGGCAGGCCGGGCGGTCCCTCCTCCCCCTCATCCTCCTCATCAGCCAAGCAGCGCGTCCCGGGCTTCCTGCCACGAAGCCTTGTCCGGCGCGCAGATCAGCCCGCCGGTGACATGTTCGGAGGCGCGGTAATCGCTGCCGTCGAAACGCGCGGAATAGCCGCCGGCCTCCCTGTGCAGCAGCCAGCCGGGCGCGTGATCCCAGGGCATCAGCTTGTTGTAGAACAGCAGATGGGCGTGGCCGCTGGCCGCCAGCCGGTATTCATGGGCGGCGCAGCGGAAGTTCACGATGCCGGCGAGGTTGGGCAGGCGAGATGCCACCTGGGTCCGCTGCGGTTCCTTGAGAAAACCCCAGGAGACGGCACCGATCATGCGGTTCACCGGCACCGGCGCGGCCACGCGGAGATCGGCGAAGCGCTTGCCTTCCGCATCCTCGAACCAGGCGCCCTCCCCGCGCAACGCCACGGCCGTGTCGTCGCCCAACGGGTCATGGATCCAGCCGCCCACCACCTCGCCCTTCACGAAGGCCGCCGCCATGCAGCCGAACAGCGGCATGCCGGCGGCGAAATTCGCCGTGCCATCCACCGGGTCCACCACGAAAGCCAGATCGGCGCCGGCCAGCTTCGACAGCAGCGAGGCATCGGCCGCCGTCGCCTCCTCCCCCACCACGACGCAGCCGGGGAAGCGGGCGCGCAGCGCCGCCTCGATCATGCGTTCGGCGGCCTCGTCGGCCTCCGTCACCAGGTCGAGCGGGCTCGACTTGGTGCGGACATCGCCGGCGGCGAGGCGCCGGAAGCGCGGCAGGATCTCGGCCCGCGTGGCGTCGCGCAGCAGCGCGGCCACGTCGCGCGCAGCCTTGGTATCGAAGCGCATCAGGATCCCCGTTGTTCGAAGCGTGCCCGATCGGCCGGCGTCAGGCGCACCGTGACGCGGATCGCGTCCTCCGCATCCTCCCGCCCCAGGACCTCGCCATGCTCATAGAGCCAGGCGAGGCCGGCGCCGTCGCCGGGGGCGATGCGGTATTCCGCCGTCTGCATGCCCGCCGTCATCCGCGCATCCAGCGCGTCGCGCAGCGCGTCCAGCCCATCGCCCGTCAAGGCGGAGACGGCGATGGCGCCGGGGATTTCCGGCACGGAATCCACGCCGCCCATGAGATCGGCCTTGTTCAGCACCTCGATGACGCGGTTGGGCCAGGATTCGTCCATGGCCGCATCCTCGCCCTCCGCCATCTCGCCGAGCACGCCCAGCACATCGGCGCGCTGGGCGGCGCTGTCGGGATGCGCGGCGTCGCGGACATGCAGGATGATATCGGCCGCCGCCACCTCCTCCAGCGTCGCGCGGAAGGCCTCAACGAGCTGGGTCGGCAGGTCGGAGATGAAGCCCACGGTGTCGGAGAGGATGACGGTGCGGCCCGACGGCAGCTTGATCGCCCGCATGGTGGGGTCCAGCGTGGCGAACAACTGGTCCTGCGCGAAGACGCCGGCCCCGGTCAGGGCATTGAAAAGCGTGGATTTTCCCGCATTGGTGTAGCCGACGAGTGCCACCACCGGATAGGGCACGCGGGCGCGGGCGGAACGGTGCAGGCCGCGGGTGCGGCGCACCTGCTCCAGCTCCTTCTTCAGCCGGATGATGCGTTCGTCGATCAGCCGCCGGTCGATCTCGATCTGCGATTCACCGGGACCGCCGAGGAAGCCGAAGCCGCCGCGCTGACGTTCCAGGTGGGTCCAGGACCGCACAAGCCGGGTGCGCTGGTAGGACAGATGGGCGAGTTCGACCTGAAGCGCACCTTCCTTGGTGCGGGCACGATCGCCGAAAATCTCCAGGATCAGCCCGGTGCGGTCGATGACCTTGGCACCCCAGGCGCGTTCCAGGTTGCGCTGCTGCACGGGCGTCAGGGCGGCATCGACCACCACCACGCTGACGCCGTGGCGCTCGCATTCCTCATGCACCATGGCCACCTGACCCTCCCCCAGCAGGCTGGAGGATCGCATGGCGCGCAGGGGGAAGATCGCCGTATGGACGATGGTCAGGCCAATGGAGGCAGTGAGTCCCACCGCCTCGGCCAGCTTCGCCTCCGCCGCGCGGTTGGACGCGGCCTCGGCGCCCCGCAGCGTGCGGTCATGGGGCAGGATCACTGCGGCCCGGGTCGGGCCGTCGCGGGTTTCCTTCAGCGTCCGGCCAGCGCCGGCTTCCGGGCTGGTCGGGTTAATCGCGCGATCCGACAGGTGTCACCTCTCGCCCCAGGGTCAGCCGGTTCTCACGCGCCGGTGCGCCCATGCCTTCCGCGGATTGTGCCGGTGCCCCGGCGCCCGCGCCAGCCGCCGTCGCATCGAACAACATGATCGGCGCGCCCGGCATCACGGTGCTGATGGCATGCTTGTAGACGAGCTGGGTATGCCCGTCGCGGCGCAGCAGCACGGAGAAATTGTCGAACCAGGTGATGATTCCCTGCAGCTTGACGCCGTTCACCAGGAAGATCGTCACCGGGGTCTTGGACTTGCGAACATGGTTCAGGAACACGTCCTGCACGTTCTGGGATTTTTCGGCGGCCACGAGGGTCGTTCCTTCTTGTTCTTGGCGAGGCGCGGAGGCCTGGCCATGGGCGGGGAGAAGCGGCATCGCCCAAGTGGCATTCGTACCACCATCAAGACCATGCCGCATGCGGAGCCCCGTCAGCCGGGAAGCCCGCTTCTGCTAATCTCCCTCGCCAACCCCTGCCCTGGCAAGGTGTTGCAACCACGCCGCGAGCGCATGGCCGTCATCGAATACGTGATCCGGCCGCGCCGCCGCCACGCCGCCATCATGCGCCGCCCGGCCGAGCAGCACGGCGGTGCAGCCGGCGGCCCGCGCGGCGTCCATGTCCAGCACCGTGTCGCCGATATACCAGACCGCGGGGCCGGCCGGCACGCCGCAGGCGGCGAGCGCCATCAGGATCGGCGCAGCGCTGGGCTTGTCCGCTGTCGCGTCCCCCGCCCCGACCAGCGTGGCGAAGTGTCCCGCCCAGCTGAGATGCGCCGCTTCCGCCCGCAGCAGCGGCCCCTGCTTGTTGGAGACGACCCCCTGCGGCCCCAGGACGGCGGCCGCCGCGATGGCCTGCGCCGCGCCCGGCATCGGGTTCAGCACTTGCAGGTGGCAGGAGCGGACAGCCGTGTAGAAGATATCCCGCGCCCTTTCCCATTCGGCGCCGAACATCCCCGGAAAGGTGTCCCGCAGCGACCCCCGGACATTGGCCAGCACCGTCTCCCGGTCCCATTCCGGCATGCCAAACTCGGAAAAAGTCGCGTTCAGCCCGTGCTGGATGGCGGCCCAGCCATCCACCAGGGTGTTGTCCCAGTCCCAGAGGATGCAGGCGGGGCGGGTCATGCCGCGTTCTTCACATCGCCCTTCACATGCCGGGCAAAAATCTCGAACAGCCGCCGCACCACCGGCCCGACCTTGCCATCCCCCACCGGCAGCCCGTCGATCTTCGTGATGGGCTTCACGAAGGAGGTGGCGGAGGTGATGAAGGCCTCGCGCGCTTTCCGCACATCCTCCACCGAGAATTCGCGCTCGTCGTAGGCGATGCCCAGCGTCCGCAATTCGGCCATCAGCGCGGCGCGGGTGCAGCCCGGCAGGATCACCTGGTCGAGGAAGCGGGTGCGGATGGCGCCGTTCTCATCGACGATCCAGAAAGTGGTCGCGGCCCCCTCCGTCACCATGCCGGTCTTCTCGTCGAACAGGATCGCCTCGATCGCGCCCTGCTCCCGCGCCGTCTGGCGGGCCAGGCAATTCGGCAGAAGGTTCACGGACTTGATGTCCCGCCGCGCCCAGCGCAGGTCCGGCAAAGTGATGCAGGCGGCCTGCCACTTGTCGACATCGGTGGGATAGGCCGGCACCCGGCGGATGGTCACCACCAAAGCCGGCGGAACGGGCTTGCTCGGGAAGGCATGGTCGCGGCGCGACACGCCGCGCGTCACCTGCATATACAGCAGCCCCTCCCGCACCCGGTTCCGCTGCGCCACTTCCCGCAGCACCATCGACAGCGCGGCGCGGGACATCGGCATGGGCAGCGCGATCTCGCGCAGGGAGCGTTCGAGGCGCGCGAGGTGCAGATCCTCATCCACATAGCGGCCATCATGCAGATGGACGACCTCATAGATGCCATCGCCGAACTGGTAGCCGCGATCCTCGATATTCACCGAGGCCTCCGACTGCGGCAGGTAGCGACCATTCACATAGGCAATCTTTGACATCTTTGCTTTCCCTCAGACGCCGGGCGCGGCCTACGGCCGCTGGGCTTCGCGGCACTTGCCGCGGCGGCCGTCCGGCCGCTCGGCCTTGGCAAAGTGGCCAAGGCCGCAGGTTGCGAATCTCTTGTTTGACGTTGGTCTATCCGCCCGCCGCTGCCGCCGGCGCGCGGTCCTCGGCGTGGACGCCCAGGAACTTCAGCTTACGATGCAACGCGCTGCGTTCCATCCCCACGAAGGCCGCCGTGCGGCTGATATTGCCGCCGAAGCGCAGCAATTGTGCCTCCAGATACTGCCGCTCGAACAATTCCCGCGCCTCGCGCAGCGGCAGGGTCATGATCTCCGAGCTGCGATCCAGCTTCAGCACCGCTGGGGCGGAGGCGCCGACATGGGGCGGCAGCATGTCCGGCCGGATCGGCTCCCGCGCATCGCCCGGCGCCATGATGAGCAGCCAGTCGATCAGGTTGCGCAATTCCCGCACATTGCCCGGCCATTCATAGGCCTGCATCGCCGCCAGCGCGTCCTCGGACAATTCGCGCGATGCCATGCCGGATGTGTCACCGGACCGCTTCATGAAATGCCGGGCGAGCGCCGGAATATCCTCCCGCCGCTCCCGCAGCGGCGGAATCTTCAGCGGCACCACGGCGAGCCGGTAGTACAGATCCTCCCGGAACCGCCCGCCGGCGATCTCCGCCTGCAGATCGCGATTCGTCGTCGCGATGACGCGCACATCCACGGTCACCCGCTGCGCCCCGCCGATACGGACAAAACCCTGTTCCTGGAGGGCCCGGACAATCTTCCCCTGGGTCTCCAGCGGCATGTCCGCCACCTCGTCCAGCAGCAGCGTGCCGCCATGGGCGCGTTCCAGCACCCCGGCGCGGCGCGGCTGGCCCGCCGGATCGCTGCCGGCTTCCACGCCGAACAGTTCCTCCTCGAAGCGTGACGGCGCCAGGGTGGCGCAGTTCAGCGCGACGAAGGGGCCATCGGCCCGGCGCGACCGCGCATGCAGCATCCGCGCCGTGACTTCCTTGCCCGAACCGGCCGGCCCGCTGATCAGCACGCGCGACCCGGTCGGCGCCACGCGGTCGATCGCCTGGCGAAGCTGGGTCATGGGCACGGAGATGCCGACGAGGTCGGCCTCCCCCCCCGCGCGCAGCCGCAACTCGCTGTTCTCCCGCTGGAGGCGGGAGGCTTCCAGCGCGCGGGCGATCACCAGCAGCAGGCGGTCCGACTTGAACGGCTTCTCGATGAAGTCGTAGGCGCCGTTCTGGATCGCCTGCACCGCCGTCTCGATGGTCCCATGGCCGGAGATCATCACGCAGGGCACGCGCGGCTCCTCGCCATGCAGCGCGGCCAGGATGCCGAGGCCGTCCAGGCGGGAGTTCTGAAGCCAGATGTCCAGGATCACCAGCGAGGGCCGTCGCGCCTTGAAGGCGGCGATCGCCTGGTCGGAATTGGCCGCCTGCCGCGTCTGATAGCCCTCATCCGACAGGATGCCCTCGATCAGGGCGCGGATGTCCGGCTCATCGTCGACGATCAGGATATCATGCGCCATGGTCAGCCCCGTCGCGTCCCGCTGCTGCGCCCGTCACAGGCGTGTCCTCTCGTGCTTGTAGCGGAACCGCGCCCGAGTCCTTCGCGCCCTTCGGCACCACGCGCGGCAATATCAACAGCGCCCGGGCGCCGGGGCCATCGGGCCGGTCCTCCAGCTCCAGCCGGCCACCATGGTCCTCCATGATCTTCTTGACGATGGCAAGGCCGAGGCCGGTGCCTTTCACCTTGTGGGTGACATAGGGCTCGGTCAGCCGCGCCCGTTCCTCGCCCTCCGGCAGGCCGATGCCGTTATCCTCGACCAGCACGGCGATATCCTCGCCGCGCGGCTCCACCCGCAGTCCGATCACGCCCATCTCGCCTTCCGCCCGGGGGGCGGAGGCCACGGCGTCGGCGGCGTTGTGCAGCAGGTTGGTCAGGGCCTGGCCGATCAGGCGGCGATCCATGGGCAAGGGCGGCAGGTCCTCCGGAATGGTGGTGTCGTAGCGGATTTCGGGATGCGCGCCGCGCTGCAGCACCAGCGCCTCCCGCACCACCTGGTCCAGGCGATCGGGGCGGATCACCGGCTGGGGCATGCGGGCAAAGGCCGAGAATTCGTCCACCATCCGGCCGATATCGCCGACCTGGCGCACGATGGTGTCGGTCAGCGTCCGGAAGGTCTCCGGGTCGCTGGAGATCTCCTTCAGGTATTTGCGCTTCAGGCGTTCGGCGGAGAGCATGATGGGGGTCAGCGGGTTCTTGATCTCATGCGCGATGCGCCGGGCCACATCGGCCCAGGCGGCCTTGCGCTGGGCCGACTGCAATTCGGTGATGTCGTCGAAGGTCAGCACGAAGCCGGTGACCCGGCCGGGCTGGCCCTCCGCGCCGATGCGGGCGATCAGGCTGCGGCGATGGGCGGGTGGGCCGATCGGGATTTCGGCGGTGCGGGCACGGTCCGGCTGGTCCCGCGCCTCCGCCACCAGGGTGCTGAATTCCGGCGCCACGCGGGCCAGCGGCAGGCCGATGGCGGCATCGAGGTCCACGCCCAGCAATTCGCTGGCGCTGCGATTGGGCAGGTTGATGCGGCCTTCCGCATCCAGCCCGATGACGCCGGCGGAAACACCGGACAGCACCGTTTCCGTGAAGCGGCGGCGTTCGTCGATCTGGCGATAGGCCGCCATCAGCTCGCCCCGCTGGGCCGACAACTGGCTGATCATGCGGTTGAAAGCGCGGGAGAGGCTGGCGAGTTCGTCATCCTGCGTCCCCTCCTCCACCCGCGTCGCCAGGTCGCCGGCGCGCACCCGCTCGGCGGCGGTGATGAGGCGGGAGATCGGCCGCGCCATCTGGTTGGCAAAAACCAGCCCGACCAGCACCGCCGCCAGCAGCACCAGCAAGGCCGCGCAGGCGAAAATGAGAGCAAACGTGATCTGCAGGCTGCCGCGATTGCGGTCGAGCTGGTCGTATTCCTGGAAGGCCAGCTCCGTGGTGCGCATGTGGTCCAGCACGCTGCCATCCAGCGGCCGCCCGATCAGCAGCAGCAGGCCCGGCGGGATGTCGAGGCTGGTCACGGCGCGCACCCGGGCATCTGATTCGCCGGGCACCACGGCCACTTCCCCCTGCCGCACCTGTTCCAGCGCCCAGCCGGGGGGAGGTTCGATCATCGCGCCGGGGGTGAAGCCGGCGGCGGCCATCACCCGGCCCAGCGTCGGCTCGAAGACCACCGCCTCGGTCAGGCCGCGGATCGAGGTCTGGGTCGCCAGCAGCCGCTCGAAGGCCGGCATGTTGTCGGGCAGGAAAACCTGGGCGGCGCGGTTCAGGTCGGCGGCCATGGCCAGGGCATCGACCCGGATCTCGTCCCGGTGCTGGTCCATCCAGGCGCGGGAGGCGACGAGGGAGGCTTCCAGCGTCGAGCGCACACGGTCGCTGAACCAGGCCTGGATACCGAGGTTGAAGAAGACGGCGGCGAAGGCCGCGACGATCAGCGCCGGCACCACGGCGACACCGCCGAACAGCAGCACCAGCCGCACATGCAGCCTCGCCCCGGCGCTGCCGCGCCGCCGTTCCGCCCAGACCCGCACCAGCCGGGCGACCAGGGAGCCGGCCAGCAGCAGCAGCACCCCGGCATTCAGCAGCACCACGAAGACGATCTGCCCCGGGCTGGTCGGCCCGAAGGGGCTGCCGCCGGCCAGCAGCACGAAAGTGGCAATCCCCAGCAGCACGGCCGTGACCGCGAGGCCGAAGGTTGTCACCCGACCCAGAAAAAGGTCACCGATTCGGCGCCAGCCCAGTCCCATGCCCCGCATCTATCCCAGGCCCGCCAGGGACCAAAGCGTGCCGGCGCGGAAAAACGCGCATTGGGTCAGGTCTGGGATCAGGGCAGGCCCCGGACCACCGGCAGATCCAGCTCCCGCAGCTTCTTCCGCAGCGTGTTGCGGTTCAGCCCGAGCATGGCCGCCGCCTTGATCTGGTTGCCGCGCGTGGCCGACAGTGCCAGCTTCAGCAAGGGCCGCTCCACCTCCGCCAGCACCCGGTCATACAGGTCGCGGATCGGCATGCCGTCCTTATGCGCCGACATGAAGCCGGTCAGGTGGCGTTCCACGGATTGTTCCAGGGTCTCCGGCGCGCGCGGGCCTTCCTCGGGCACGGCGGCGGCCTCGGCCAGTTCGGCGCCCACGGCATCGGCACCGATGATCTCCTGCGGATAGAGTGCCGCCATCCGGCGCATCAGGTTTTCCAGCTCCCGCGCATTGCCCGGCCAGGCATGCTGCTTGAGGCGGTCCATCGCCCCCTGGTCGAGCTGTTTCTGGGGCAGGCCGGCGGCACGGGCGCGTTCCAGGAAGTGGCGCGCCAGCAGCGGGATATCCTCCAGCCGCTCCCGCAGCGGCGGCAGGCGGATCGGCACCACGTTCAGGCGGTAGAACAGGTCTTCGCGGAACATGCCGCCGCGGATCGATTGCCGCAGGTCGCGATGGGTGGCGGCGACGATGCGGACATTGGCCTTGATCGGCTGGCGGCCGCCGACGGTGGTGAATTCGCCTTCCTGGAGAACGCGCAGAAGGCGGGTCTGCGCCTCGGGCGGCATGTCGCCGATCTCATCGAGGAACAGCGTGCCACCGGCCGCCTGCTCGAAGCGGCCGACGCCGCGGTTCAGCGCCCCGGTGAAGGCGCCACGCTCATGGCCGAACAGCTCCGATTCGATCAGTTCACGCGGGATCGCCGCCATGTTGATGGCGACGAAAGGCCCACCGCGCCGGCGGCCGTAATCGTGCAGGGCGCGGGCCACCAACTCCTTGCCGGTGCCGGACTCGCCCGTGATCATCACCGTCAGGTCGGTGGTGGTGAGGCGGGCGACCGTCCGGTAGATCTCCTGCATCGCGGCGGAGCGGCCGACCAGCGGCAGCCTCTCCTCCGGCTCATCCGCATCCGCCACCGAGGGCTGGCTCGGCGCCGCCAAAGCGCGCCCGACAACCGCCAACAATTCCTTCAAATCGAAGGGCTTGGGAAGGTAATCGAAGGCGCCGCGTTGGGTTGCCTTCAAGGCTGTGGAGAAGGTGGACTGCGCCGACATCACCACCACGCGCAGATCGGGCCGCACCCGGCGGATGCGCGGCACCAGGTCCAGCCCGTTCTCATCCGGCATGATGACGTCGGTGATGACCAGGTCACCCTCCCCATCCTCCACCCAGCGCCACAGGGTGGCGGCGGAAGACGTTGCGCGCACATGGTAGCCGGACCGGCCAAGTGCCTGCGACAGAACGGTTCGGATCGCCCGGTCGTCATCGGCGATCAGGATGGTGCGGGTGGTGGCGGAGACCGCGGCGGCGTCACTCATGCGGCTACTCCGGGCAGGCGGCGGGGTGTGGGGGGCGGCAGGGGCAGGGACAGGCGGAAGGCGGTGCGGCCGGGACGGCTGTCGCATTCGATCAGCGCGCCCTGGTCGCCCACCAGCTTGGCGACGAGCGCCAGGCCAAGCCCCTGCCCGCCCCGCTTGGTGGTGACGAAGGGCTCGAACAGCGTCGCACGGACGACATCCGGAATGCCGGGGCCATTGTCGCGGACGATGACCTGGAGGGGCAGGTCCACCCGTTCCTGGCTGCCTGGCACGGCGATGCGGACGCCGTGGTGGTAGGCGGTGGTCAGCACGATCTCGCCATTCCTTGAATCAACAGCTTCCGCCGCGTTCTTCACCAGGTTCAGCAGGATCTGCACCAGCAGGTCCCGGTTGCCCCAGACCGGCGGCAGGGAGGGGTCGTAGTCCTGCACGATCTTCAGATGCGCCGCGAAGCCGGACAGCGCGATGCGGCGGACATGGTCCAGCACCTCATGGATATTCACCTCCGCCTGCGCCACCGGACGGTCGGAGAACATGTCCATCCGCTCCACCAGGTTGCGGATGCGGTCCACCTCGTCCTGGATGAGCTGGCACAATTCCCGGTCGCCCTCGCTGGCGCCCTGTTCCAGAAGCTGCGCGGCGCCGCGAATGCCGGAAAGCGGGTTCTTGACTTCGTGGGCGAGCATGGCCGCCATGGCGGAGGCGCTGCGCGCCGCGCCCCGGAAATTCAGCTGCCGGTCCAGCATCTGCGCCGTGGAGCCATCCTGCAGGGTCAGCACCACGCTGCCCGGCACCTCGGGCAGCGGCGCGCCATGGGCAGCGACGCCCAGCCGGCGCAGGCGCGGGCTTTCCAGCGCCAGGTCATGGTCGGAAACCGGCGCCTCATGCGCGCGCACCTGGGCCAGCATGGCGAACAGCCGGTGATCCGGCGGCAGCATGTCGCGCAGGGAATAGCTGCGCAGGGAGGCGGCGGAGTGCTGGAAGAACAGTTCGGCCGCGGGATTGGCGAAGCGGAAGCGGTCCTCCGCATCCAGCACCACCGCGGCGATGGGCAGGGCGCCGAGCACGGCGATGGCATCCGGCGGGAGGACCGGCGCGGCGGGCACCGGAAGGCGCAGCGCCCGGGCAGCGCGGGTCAAGGCGGTGGCCCTCATGCGGCGAGCCGGGCCTCATGGCCGCCCTCGATGAGGGGAAGGTAGAAGCGGTCGATCAACGCCAGCACCGCCTCCACCGAATCCGTCCGGTTGACCTCAGACCGGAATTCCGCTGAACCATGCAGGCCCTTGGAATACCAGGAGACATGCTTGCGGGCGAGGCGCATGCCCGGGTCGCGCCCGTGATGCGTCAGCATGGCATGGTAATGCGCCAGCAACGTCTCGTACTGCTCGACCAGGCTGGGTTCCTCCGGCAGCACGCCGGTCTGGAGATAGGTCGCGACCTGGCGCGGCAGCCAGGGGCGGCCGTAGCAGCCGCGGCCGATCATCACGCCATCGGCGCCGGACTGGCGCAGCGCCTCCGCCGCATCCTGCGGCGTCAGGATGTCGCCATTGACGATGACGGGAAGGTCCACCGCCGCCTTCACCTGGGCGACGAAGGCCCAGTCGGCGGTGCCGTTGTAGAACATCTGCCGGGTGCGGCCGTGCACCGTCACCATGCGGATGCCGCTCTCCTGCGCGATGCGCGCCAGCTTCGGCGCGTTCAGCGACTGGTGGTCCCAGCCCATGCGCATCTTCAGGGTGACGGGGACGGACACCGCCTTGACCACCGCCTCGAGGATGCGCGCCGCGCCGATCTCGTCCCGCATCAGGGCGGAGCCGGCGGACTGGCCGAGCGCCACCTTCTTCACCGGGCAGCCGAAATTGATGTCGACGATGGCCGCGCCATGCTGCACCACCAGCTTCGCGGCTTCCGCCATCACCGCCGGGTCGCAGCCGGCGAGCTGGACGGAGGCCCCTTCCCCATCCACCTCCGCCATCTTCAGCGTGGTCCGATTCTCCCGCACCATGGCGTTGGAGGCGATCATCTCGCTGACCACGAGGCCGGTGCCCAGGGCACGCGCCAGGCGGCGGAAGGGCAGGTCGGTGACGCCGGACATGGGCGCCAGGATGACCGGCATCTGGATCGTCGCGCCGCCGAGATCAATCGGGCGCAGCCGAGGCGAAGGGGTTGTCATGCTCATGATTTGGGCAAGGTAGAGGCCGACAGGCCCGGAGGCAATGCGATCCATGCAGCCCCACGCCGATCTGCCACTTATTCCGGCATTGTCCTGAGCCGGCCGTCCCAGGATGGGCCGGGCGCGCGGCTTCGGCTAGCCTGAACGCATGACATCTGTGGCCCTCCTGATGGCGGCCGGCAGCGGCAGCCGCTTCGGCGCCGACCGGCCGAAGCAATATCTGTCTCTCGCCGGACGCCCGGTGCTGCGCCATGCGGCGGAGGCGCTGCTGCGCGACGGCGGCGTGGACGCCATCCTGCCCGTCTGCGCGTCGGACAGCCTGGCGATGGTGGCGGCGATTCTGGAGGGCCTGCCCACCCTGCCCCCGGTCGTCGGCGGCGCCACCCGCCAGGCCAGCGTGCGCGCGGGGCTGGAGGCTCTGGCCGGCGATCCGCCGGCGCTCGTCCTGGTGCATGACGGCGCCCGGCCGGTGGTGCCGCCGGGCACGGTGCCGGCCCTGCTGGCGGCGCTGGAGAGGCACCCGGGCGCCATCCCGGCCCAGCCGGTGACGGATACGCTGAAGCGCGGCGAGGCCGGGCTGATCCAGGCGACGGTCCCCCGCGCCGGCCTGTTCCGCGCCCAGACCCCCCAGGCCTTCCGATTCGCCCCCCTGCTCGCCGCCCATCGCACCGCGACGGCCGAGGCCACGGACGACGCCCAGCTTCTGGAGGCCGCCGGGCTGGCGGTCGCCCTGCTGCCGGGGCACGAGCAGAACATCAAGATCACCTGGCCGGAGGATCTGGCCCGCATGGAGGCCGCCCTGACCCCGCCCCTTCTCCCCCGCATCGGCACCGGCTTCGACGTCCACCGCCTGGTCGCCGGCCGGCCCATGGTGCTGTGCGGCGTCACCATCCCCGGCCCGATGGGGCTGGATGGCCATTCGGACGCCGATGTCGGCCTGCATGCGCTGTGCGATGCCATCTATGGCGCGCTGGCCGAGGGCGATATCGGCCGCTGGTTCCCGCCCAGCGAGGCGCAATGGAAGGACGCCGACAGCGCCCGCTTCCTGCGCCACGCCGCCGGCCGCATCGCCGCCCGCGGCGGGGTGCTGGCCAATGCCGACGTCACGCTGATCTGCGAACGCCCAAAGATCACCCCCCATGCGACGGCGATGCGGGAACGGCTGGCGGCGCTGCTGGAGGTGCCGCTCGACCGCATTTCGGTGAAGGCGACCACCACCGAACGCCTGGGTTTCCCGGGCCGTGGCGAGGGGATCGCGGCGCAGGCGGCGGTGTGCCTGCTGGTGCCGACTTAAGCCGCGCGCGGGCCGCGCCCCGCCGGATAGGGCCAGCGCGGGTCGCGGAACTCCTGCAATTGCAGCCAGTAGCCCTCCGGGTCATGCAGGAAGCAGGAATAGACCATCCCGCCGCCCGACAACTCCGGCGGCCCGTCGAAGACCACGCCACGCGCCAGCAGCCGCGCATAGGCGGTGTCCAGGTCCTGGACCAGGAAGGTGAACATCATGCCCCTGGTGCCGCGGGGCCGGTCCGCCTTGTTGCAGACGCCGAGGAAGCCGGTGGGGCTGACCTGGAAGATGCGGCAGATGCCCTGGTCCATCACCAGCGGCAGGCCAAGTACCTCCCCGTAGAATTGGGCCAGGCGGTCCAGGTCGTCGGTATAGAGCCAGACGACATTTTGCTCGCTGAATATTTTTCCCTGATCCATGGGCACCGCAGCCATCTCCGTCTCCATTTGGCGGCGCCAGGGAAAGACAAGCGGCGCGGCCATGCGCGCCGAGCATGCACGATGCCGTGCGGCGCGGAAACGCCTCCGCGACCCCGCTGGAATCCGCCTCCGAAATGCCCTTATCGTCCAGTTGAGGCTGCCTTGCAGCGGCCCTTGGACGAACAAGAAGGTGACGCCATGACCATCCAACTCGGCCAGGTGGCCCCGGATTTCACCGCCGACACGACCCATGGGGTGCTCAACTTCCATGAATGGCTCGGCAATTCCTGGGGCGTGCTGTTCAGCCACCCGAAGGACTTCACCCCCGTCTGCACGACGGAGCTCGGCGAGACGGCCCGCCTCAAGCCGGAATTCGACAAGCGCGGCGTGAAGGTCATCGGCCTGTCGGTGGACGACCTGGCCCGCCATGCGGGGTGGGAGGCGGATATCGCCGAGACCCAGGGGCATGCCGTGAACTTCCCGATGATCGCCGACCCGGAGAAGAAGGTCGCAGCCCTCTACGGCATGGTGCATCCGGAGGCCGATCCCTCCATCACCGTGCGCACCGTCTTCGTCATCGACCCGGCGAAGAAGGTGCGGCTGTTCATGGTCTATCCGCCCAGCACCGGCCGCAACTTCGACGAGATTCTTCGGGTCATCGACAGCCTCCAACTCACTGATGGGAAGAAAGTCGCGACGCCGGTGAACTGGCGCCCGGGCGATCGCGCCATCATCCCGCCCTCGATCCCGGACGAACAGGCCAAGGCGCTGTTCCCGCAGGGGTGGGAGGCGGAGCGGCCCTATCTTCGCTGGGTCGAGGTGAAGGCCTGACCGCGATGTCCGGCGTCTCGGACGGCTTCTGGGGTGCGGTCGGCCGCACGCCGTTGATCCGCCTGCGCCGCGCCTCGGAGGCGACGGGCTGCGAGATCCTCGGCAAGGCGGAGTTCATGAACCCCGGCGGCAGCGTGAAGGACCGCGCCGCCATCGGCATCCTCTCCGCCGCCATGGCGGAGGGAAAGCTGGTGCCCTTCGAGCCTGGCACGATCGTGGAGGGAACGGCCGGCAATACCGGCATCGGCATCGCGCTGGCCGCCAATGCCATGGGCTGGCGCAGCGTGATCGTGGTGCCTGAAACGCAGAGCCGGGAAAAGCTGGACTACCTGCGCATGATCGGCGCGGATCTGCGGCTGGTCGCGCCAAAACCCTACAGCGATCCCGGCAACTACGTGCATGTCTCGAAGCGGCTGGCGGAGGAGCTGGGCGCGGTCTGGGCCAACCAGTTCGACAATCTGGCCAATGCCGCGGCGCATGAGGCGACCACCGGCCCCGAGATCTGGGACCAGACCGACGGCAAGGTGGATGCCTTCACCTGCGCCTGCGGCACCGGCGGCACGCTGGCCGGCATCGCCCGCGCCCTGAAGGCGCGGAAGCCGGATGTGCGGATCGTGCTGGCCGATCCCGGCGGCTCTGGCCTGCTGGACTGGGTGAAGACCGGCACGCCCCGCGCCGAGGGCAATTCGATCACCGAAGGCATCGGCCAGGCCGCCCGCGCCCCCGGCAACCTCGCCGAGGCCCGGGACCTGATCGACGACGCCATCCGCATCGAGGATCCGGAGATGCTCGAACAGGTTTTTGCCCTGCAGGCGCAGGAAGGCATTTCGGTCGGCGGCAGCGCCGGGCTGAACGTGGCCGCCGCGATCCGTGTCGCCCGCGACCTCGGGCCGGGGCACACCGTGGTGACCATCCTGTGTGACGGCGGCGCGCGCTATCAATCAAAGCTGTTCAACCCCGCCTTCCTGCGCGAGCGTGGCCTGCCCACGCCGCCCTGGCTGGAGTGACCCCCGATGGCGCTGGAAATCATCGAGCTGGCCCGCACCATCCGCGCCCGGGACCCGGCGCGGCCAAGCTGGGTGGAGGCGATGCTGTGTTACGCCGGGCTGCATGCCGTGCTCTGGCACCGGCTGTCGCATGCGCTGTGGAGCCTGCGCCTGCCGGCGGCGGCACGCTTTTCCTCGCACCTCGCGCGCTGGCTGACCGGCATCGAGATCCATCCCGGCGCCCGGATCGGCCGGCGGTTGTTCATCGACCACGGCATGGGGGTGGTGATCGGGGAGACGGCGGAGATCGGCGATGACGTGCTGATCTATCACGGCGTCACCCTCGGCGGCCTCTCCGGCCAGCCCGGCAAGCGGCATCCGACGCTGGAGGACCATGTGACGGTCGGCGCCGGCGCCCAGGTGCTGGGGCCGATCCGCATCGGCCGCGGCGCACGGGTGGGTGCCAATGCCGTGGTGGTGGCGCCGGTGGCGCCCGGCTGCACCGTGGTCGGCATCCCGGCCCGCCCGCCGCGCGGCCAGCCCTGCCAGGACCCCTCGATCGGCTACGGGCTGAGCGCGGCGGTGGATGAGGACCCGGTGGGCGAGCAACTGGCGTCCCTGCGGGCGGAGATGGTGGCGCTGCGCGCGGAACTCGCCGCCCTTCGCGCCAAGCAGCCCGAGGGCGAATGCGAGGGCGTCTGAGCCCGGCTTGACGACCCCGCGCGCCGGGCGGAGTTTCGCCCCGCACGAATGCAAAGGGAGCAGAGACGCATGACCGAGGAAAACCCCGTTCTGGTCACCAGGGACGGCCCGGTGGTGCGTGCCGTGCTCAACCGCCCGCATCGCCGCAACGCCATGAGCCAGGCGCTGGTGGAGGCGCTTGACGTGCTGTTGGCGGAGCTGAAGAACGACACCTCCGCCCGCGTCCTGGTTCTGTCCGGCGCCGGCGGCCATTTCTGCGCGGGGCTCGACCTGACCGAGGTCGGTGCGGTGGAAACGCCGGAGGAAAAGCTGGTCCGCCAGCATGCCCGCAACCAGAAGACCGGCGCGCGCTTCAACGCCATCGCCGAACTGCCGCAGGTGGTGATCGCGGCGGTGGAGGGCGCGGCCTATGCCGGTGGCCTCGGCTTCGTCACCGCGGCCGATATCTGCCTCGCCTCCGCCGATGCGCGCTTCTCGGCGCCCGAGGTGCGGCGCGGGCTGGTGCCGGCGCAGATCCTGCCCTGGCTGGTCCGCCGCATGGGCCGCAGCGAGGCCGCGCGGCTGTGCCTGCAAGGCCATGTGATGGATGCGGCGGAGGCCGCGCATACCGGCCTGGTGCACCAGGTGCTGCCCGATGCGGCGGGGCTGGAGGCCGCCGTGCAGGCGACCATCGCCGACATCCTGCAGGGCGCCCCGGGCGCGCTGGCGGAGACGAAGGCGCTGCTCGCCGCCCTCGGCCCCGTGGCGCCCCCGGCCTATGCCGAGGCCGGCGCCCAGAGCTTCGCCCGCCGCGCCGCCAGCCCGGAGGCGGAGGAAGGCATCGCCAGCTTCAAGCAGCGCCGCAAGCCGAGCTGGATGATGTGATTTAGGGAGACACCGCCATGACCGCCTGCATCGTCGGCTGGGCCCATACCCCCTTCGGCAAGCTGGACGACCCGGATATCGAGAGCCTGTTCGGCCGCGTGGCCCGGGCGGCCATCGAGGATGCGGGGATCGGCGCGGCGGAGGTCGACGGGGCCTTCGTTGGCGTCTTCAATGGCGGCTTCTCCAAACAGGACTTCTTCGCCAGCCTGCTGCTGCAAAGCCTGCCGGAGCTGCGCTTCAAGCCGACCACGCGGTATGAGAACGCCTGCGCCACCGGCTCCGCCGCCATCCATGGCGCGCTCGACTTCCTGGCGGCCAAGCGCGGCCGATTCGCCCTGGTGGTGGGGGCGGAGAAGATGACGGCGACGCCGGGCGCGCAGATCGGCGACATCCTGCTGGGCGCCTCCTACCGCCGCGATGAGGGTGAGATTCCGGCGGGTTTTGCGGGTGTCTTCGGGCGCATCGCCGAAAGCTATTTCCAACGGCACGGCGACCAGTCCGACGCGCTGGCCGTGATCGCCGCCAAGAACCACCGGAATGGTGTATCGAATCCCTATGCGCAGATGCGGAAGGATCTCGGCTTCGCCTTCTGCCGCGCTGAATCTGAAAGAAATCCCTTCGTCGCACCGCCGCTGAAGCGCACCGACTGCTCGCTGGTCAGCGATGGCGCCGCGGCGCTGATCCTGACGGATGAGGAGACCGCGCGCGGCATGGCCAAGGCGGTGCACTTCCGCGCCGCGGTGCAGACCACCGACCTGATGCCCATCGCCGCCCGCGACATTGTTCGGTTCGAGGGCGCCCGGGCCGCCTGGGGACAGGCCCTGGCAGAGACGGGGCTGGCGCTCTCCGACCTGTCCTTCGTCGAAACCCATGATTGCTTCACCATCGCCGAGCTGATCGAATACGAGGCGATGGGCCTGGCGCCCGAGGGGCAAGGGGCGCGGGCGGCGCTGGAAGGCTGGACCGCCAAGGATGGGCGGCTGCCCGTGAATCCCTCCGGCGGGCTGAAATCCAAGGGCCACCCGATCGGGGCCACGGGCGTCTCGATGCATGTGCTGGCGGCGATGCAGCTCACCGGCACAGCGGGCGAGATGCAACTGCCCAAGGCCGACCGCGCCGGCGTGTTCAACATGGGCGGGGCGGCGGTGGCGAATTACTGCTCGATCCTGGAGCGGCTGGGCTAGCACCGCGGGATGGGCCCCGATCAGGCCGGCGCCCTGGCGCGGATCGCGCTGGGCCATGTGGCGCAGGAATGGCCGCAGAAGCTGGACCATGTGCTGGAGGGGCCGGACGATCTGCGCCGCCCTTCCGAGTTGCATCCGATGTTCCATGGCAGCTTCGACTGGCATTCCTGCGTGCATGCCCATTGGATGCTCGCCCGGCTGCTGGCCCGCTTTCCGGACATGCCGGAGGCCGCCGCCATCGCCGCCCGCTTCGACTCGGCCTTCACCCCGGCCAATGCCGAGGCCGAGCGCGCCTATCTCGCCCGCCCCGCCTCCCGTGGGTTCGAGCGGCCCTATGGCTGGGCCTGGCTGCTGAAGCTGCATGCGGCGCTGGCCGGCACGCGCTGGGATTCGGTGCTGGCGCCGCTGGCCGGGGATTTCGCGGCACGCTTCCAGGCGCATCTGCCGCGCGCCGACTACCCCATCCGCAGCGGCGTCCACAGCAACACCGCCTTCGCCCTGACCCTGGCGGCGGATTGGGCGGCGCTGCACGACCCCGCGCTGCTGGTGCTGCTGCGAGAGACGGCACGGCGCTGGTATGGCGCCGATCGCGACTGCCAGGCCTGGGAACCCTCCGGTGAGGATTTTCTCTCCCCTGCCCTGACCGAGGCGGTCTGTCTGGCGTCGCTGCTGCCACCGGCCGATTTCGCCCCCTGGTTCGAGGGCTTCCTGCCGCATCTGGCGCAGGCCGCGCCCGTAACCCTGTTCACCCCGGCCCGCGTGGCGGATCGCAGCGATGGGAGGATCGTGCATCTGGATGGGCTGAACTTGTCCCGCGCCTGGGCCTGGCGCCGCCTGGCCAGGACGCTGCCCGAAGGCGATCCGCGGGCGGTACGCATGCGGATGGCGGCGGCGGCGCATCTGGCGGCCAGCCTGCCGCATCTCGACGGGCACTATATGGGCGCGCATTGGCTGGCGAGTTTTGCGACGTTGGCACTGGAGGAGGAAGGCTAGGCCGCGCGCCCGAAGACGGCGCTCAGCGTGCCGTCGCTTTCCAGGATGAGCGATGACACATCCTCGATCCCGCGACCGCCGGAGGCGCGGATGGCGCTCAGGGCTTCGTCGCGGGTGATGCGCTCGCGCCGCATCGTCGCGTCGCAAAAGGCGCCGTCACGGGCAAGCAAGGCGGGCTCCGACCGGACCAGCTTCGCGAAGCCCGCCCTGCGCACCGAGACATAGGTCACCAGGAACTGCATCAGGATCAGCAGGCCGAGCGCGACCATGCCTTCCGCCAGGGCGACGGATTCCTGGAGCAGGATGGCGGAAAGGGTCGAGCCGAGGGCCACGGTGACGACCAGGTCAAAGGCGTTCAGCTTCGCCAGCGTCCGCTTGCCCGAGATGCGCAGGAACAGGATCAGCGTGACATAGGCCAGGATGCCGACCGTCACCGTGCGGGCGATCCCCTCCCAGTTCTGAAAGAACATCCCTGACCAATTCATGCGATCCTCCTTGGCCAGTGGGATATTGTCGCGGGCGGGTCGATGTGGTGGCCAACGGGGCGCTGTCCCGCGAGTTCCATGCTGGCGCCCAGCCAGAAGGCGCAGGATCTGATCCCCGGCGATCACGCCAGCCCTGGCATGGCGGCGATCGCCTCAAACATCCGCATGCGGTCCTCGATGTCGCGGTCCGGCGGGGCTAGCCGGCCAGGTCGCCATTTCACGCGAGGACGGCTTCGACGGGCCTGCGCGCCGAGTAGGGAAGCGAAGGGCCGTAGCCAAAGCGCATGACGATGTCGGGGCGTCGCCCAGGCAGCCCGACCAGTGTCGCCAGCTCAGGCCGCAGGCTCGCGACTTCAACGGGCTGATTGATAAAGGCATGCTTGAGACCGAGGGCGGTGGCTTGCAACGCGAAACGCTGGCATGCGCGGCCAGCAAGCACCCAATGCGCGCGGTCGTCCTTGTGGGCCACGAAGACCGCGACCCCGGCTGTCGACGCAAACTGCCTGGCGTATTTCTCGTTCTCGGCTTCAGCCTTGAAAGCCAGATCAAACATCATTGGCCCGAGCCAGGAGGGCAGTGAGGGATTTCCAGAGGAGGCGCTGAGCAGACCGTCGCCGGCCCTCATGGCCTGCCGAGGGTTGAAGCGCAGCCACGCCTTCAGTTCATGCAGGAAGGCCGGATCGGCCAACTGCGCGCTGTTCCCGGCAAGGACCAGATCGCGGACCCGCTCGATCTGCGGCCGATCCGTGAGCAGAACCAGATCGACGCCCGGCATCGCCGCCGCCGTGACAAGACTTCGCAGATCGGCGGTGCTGACAGGCTTGCCGTCGAAGTCGCCACGGGTCGATTGGCGCTGCGGAATGGCGTTGAACAACATCGGCTCTGCCGGCACTTCGCCTCCGGTGGCGAAGATGATGGAACCGTTTTCCGCCGGGTTGAAGCGGAGTGCGCCCGGCCTTCCGCGCGCACCGCAGGCAATGGCCAGATTTTCTGCCGCGCAGCCGAGGCTGGCGAAAAGATGGTGGTTGTCCGGGTCGACGATTCCGATCTGCCGTGCCATGTCGGGCAGGATTTCGATATTGCCCGCGCTGATCCTGAACCGCCAAGGCTGCGTATTGTGGCTGTTGGCCGCGAGCGTCGCGTAGCGAATGAGATCGTTTGTCTCTGGCGCCTGCCTCAATGCCGCCCGCGTCGCGGCAATCGAGGCATTGTACTCCTCCATGGAGCCCATGCCCCGGAGCACGAAGAATGCTGCCCCGACACCAGCAATCGCCAGCCCGGCCCCGCCGGCAAGAAAAGAACGCCTGTTCATCTGGTTGCCGATCTTTTCGAAGCGATCGGAACGATCAACGATGACCGGTACGGTCGCGCGTTATACGATGAAAACGCCTGGAATTGAAATTACTCCCGTCAGATCACGACGTCACGTGTTTCAGATTATTCAATTATGAATTTCCCGGCAGACCAGCGGTCTCGACGTCTAAGCCGCGCCGAAAACCGGCTTTGGGATGCCATTATTGTTCTGGAATAGAGAAAATGGCGCACCCGGAGGGATTCGAACCCCCGACCCACGGAGTAGAAATCCGATGCTCTATCCAGCTGAGCTACGGGTGCAAAGCCGGCGCCGTCAGTGCGACCAGTTCTCGCTGCGGCCGAACTTGAAATTGTCCGCATAGGCCTTCGGCTTGATGTCGGCCCGCACCACCGGCGGCTGCGCGACCTCATAGGTCCAGCCGCGGCTTTCGGCATAGGCGATGGCGGCCTCGGCGGTGGCGAAGCGCAGCTTCACCTGGGCCTGGGTGTCGCCCGATCCGGGCCAGCCGGTCATCGGGTCCAGCCGCTTCTTCTCGCCCGGGGCGAATTCCAGCAGCCATTGCCCGGCCCCGGCGCGGCCGGACTGCATGGCGGATTTGGGCTGGCGGTGGATGCGGGCAATCTGGCTGTCGCGCGACATGGGGCGGCGGTCTTCCCTCGGCAGGGGCGGTGTTCTGCGGCTTTCCTATACATCACGCGACGTCCTGCCGCGACCCCTGCCCGCGCCAACCCCGGTCGCTAACCCCTGGTCAAGAAAGCAGGCCGGATACTGGCGCCTCGCCAAAGGAGGCCGCCTTGCCCCGCACCCATTCCGGCCGCGCCACGCCATGCCTCTGCTGATCGCCTTCTATGAACTGCCGGATATCGCGGTCTATGCGGTCTTCATGCTGGCCTCGGCGGGGCTTGCGGCGGGGGCCTGCGCGGCCATCGCGCCGCATCTGAACCTGCCGGACCGCAAGGACCATCTGGACATGGCGCTGCGCAGCACCGCCGCCGTGGTCTCGGCCCTGACGCTCACCCTGGCCTTCTGCGCCATCCAGGCCCGCACCCAGCAGAGCGATTCGCAGCGCCTGGTCTCGGCGGAGGTCTCGGCGATCAGCGGCATGGCGCGGCTGGCGGACCGGCTGGGCCCGCCGGCCGCCCCGCTCCAGACCGGCATCCGCGCCTATCTGACCAGCATCACGGAGGATGAGTTCCCCGGCATGGCCGATCGCGGCCGCCATCCGGAAACGCAGAAGCTGGCGGAGGCGCTGGAACACGCCGTCTATGCTGCCGCCGCGACGATGTCGGATGTCCTGGCCCAGGACCTGTTGCAGGAGATCGATGGGCTGGACACGGCGCGGGAGGAACGGCTGAGCCATGCCGCGGACGGGCTGCCCAAGCCCTTCTGGATCCTCATCAAGCTGCTGATGCTGCTGCTGATCGCCAGCGGCACGATGTATCCGGCGCGCCGCCATGTGCTCGGCGTGCTGGCGATCCAGGCCTCCGGCGTCGGCGCGCTGGTGGCCTTCGTCTTCCTGATGGACCAGCCCTTCCGGGGTAATATCTCGGTCTCCCCGGCGCCCTATCGCACGCTGATGCACAGCATCATCCACCGGGCGGAGGTGGCGGCGACGATCCGTCGCGGGCTGATGGTGGCACAGCCGCCACCCCTCGCGGCGGAGGACGCCACGCGTCTTGCCGGGGATGACCTGCCGCCGCCGGCGCCGT
The DNA here is from genome assembly GCF_019029495.1 of Falsiroseomonas oleicola. GTDB lineage: Bacteria > Pseudomonadota > Alphaproteobacteria > Acetobacterales > Acetobacteraceae > Falsiroseomonas > Falsiroseomonas oleicola. Next base: position 108,223 of record NZ_JAERQM010000010.1, on the reverse strand, counting down.
AAGACCCTGCCATCATGGCGGAGTTGGAAAGGTGGCCTGGATCTACCTGATCGGTGCCGGTCTGCTGGAGATCGGCTGGGCGATGGGGCTGAAGCACACGTATGGCTTCACCCGGCTGGTGCCCTCCCTGCTCACCGTCACCTGCATGGCGGCCAGCTTCTGGCTGCTGGCGCTGGCCCTGAAGACGCTGCCGATCGGCACGGCCTATGCCATCTGGACCGGCATCGGCGCCGTCGGCACCGCCATCCTCGGCATCTGGCTGCTTGGGGAACCGGCGAGTCTCGGCCGGCTGGCCGGCGTGGCGCTGATCGTGGGCGGCATCGTCACATTGAAGCTCGCCAGTTGAACGCCGCTTGACGCCTCCCGCCGCCACCGCGACCGTGGCCTTGTATCCCAGGAGGAAATCATGACGGAACCGCTGGAGAAGCTGGAGAAATGGCGCGGCTTCGTGCCGGATGAGGAGCTGGAGACCTATCGCAAGGGCGGCTTCGCGCGCCGCATCGGCATCGGCCGCCGCCCGGCGCTGCTGAACATCGACACCACCTACATGTTCGTCGACCCCGCCTATTCCCAATGCGGGCGGGAGGATCCGGCGCTGCTGGCCGCACTGGAACGACTGACGGCGCTGTTCCGGGAACTCGACCTGCCGATCTATTACAGCCGCCGCGACGACCGCACCCATCCCAGCTATCGCGGCATCTGGAACCTCAAGCTCGGCACCGCCGGAGACTTCCAGTACAGCCGCGACCCCCGCGCCGATGAATGGCCGGCCGCCTACGCGCCGCGGGAACAGGACCGGGTGGTGATGAAGAACAAGCCCTCCTGCTTCTTCGCCACGCCGCTGGAGGCCTTCCTGCGCTATGACGAGGTCGACACCGTCATCATCTGCGGCATTTCCACCAGCGGCTGCGTGCGGGCCGGCGCCATGGACGCCTTCTCGCATAATTTCCGCGTCGTGCTGGTGGAACAGGCCTGCGGCGACCGCAGCCCGAGCGCGCACAAGGCAAACCTGTTCGACCTCGACATGAAGTTCGCCGATGTCGAGAGCCTGGATTATGTCGAACGGGAGCTGCGCGCGCGGTTCGGACTCGCGCGTGCCGCGGAATAGTCAGGGGCTGGCCGCCGGGGTGACGCCGATCATCGAATCGCGCGTCACCAGTGTGGCGAGGCGCGCCGGGTCCCAGCCCTCCGTGCCCGCCGGGCGCGCGGGCACCACCAGGTAGCGCAGCTCCGCATTGCTGTCGTGCACGCGCAGCTCGGTCCCCTCGGGCAGCGTCGTGCCGAATTCGGCCAGGATGCCGCGCGGGTCGCGCACCGCGCGGGCGCGATAGGCGCGGCTTTTGTACCAGGCCGGCGGGCGGCCGAGGATGCTGCGCGGGTAGCAGGAACACAGGGTGCAGACGACCAGGTGATGGCGCTGCGCCGTGTTGAACAAGGCGGCCAGCTTGGTGCCCGCCGAATCCAGGCCAAGCTCCGCCGCCGCAGCCACCGCATCCTCCGCCAGGCGCCGCGCGAAATCCGGATCGGTCCAGGCACGCACGACCAGGGCGGCGCCGTTATGCGGGCCCCGCGCATCCATCCGCGCGATCTCCTCCCGGATTTCCCCTGGCGTCAGGATGCCCTTGGCCAGCAGCAGGTTGCGCACCGCCATGCCGCGCAGTCGCAGCGGGGAGAGCACGGTCTCCGCCGCGTCGTGATCCTCCTGATAGGGGTGATCCTCGTCATGGTCGTGGTCATGGTCGTGGTCATGGTCATCGTGGTGGTGGTGATGCCCCGCTGGCGCACCCTCCACCCGGTCCAGCCCTTCGGCGCGCAGCCGCGCCTCCTCGGCCAGCAACGCGGCCTCCGGCAGCGTCCCCTTCTCGATCAGCAGGCTGGAGAAGGCGAGGATCCAGCGCTCGTAATAAGGCATCGCCCAATAGGTCGCGGAATCGAGCTGTTCCTGCATGCGGCGGCTTTCATCCGTGGTGAACAGGCGGTGGCCGGCGAGCAGCATGCGGATCGCATCGGCCTCCTTCTCCCAATGCGCCGCCTCATGCTCCTCCCGCATCACGGGGCCGTCGAAGCGGCCGCCGGCGTCATGGGGCGGATGGTCCTGCGGCAGCGTGGTCATGGCTCTGTCCCGGATGCGTCGCCCAAGCCTCGACATGACGCGCCGTCCACGTCAACGTGGCTGAAATACAACTGGGAGACAGATGGGAATGACCCTTCGGAAAAACCTGTTCGGGCGCCGCCTGCTGCTGGCCACCGCCGGCGCGGCACTTGCCGCCCCCGCTCTCGCCCAGCCGGCCTGGCCGCAGCGCGACCTGCGGCTGATCGTGCCCTTCCCGCCCGGCGGCACGACCGATGTCGTGGCCCGCATGGTGGCGCTGGCGATGCGCGATCGGCTTGGCCGCGCCGTGGTGGTGGAAAACCAGCCCGGCGCCGGCAGCACCACCTCCGCCGGCCGTTTCGCGCGGGAGGGTGACGACCATGCGCTGTTCGTCTCGCAGATCGCCTCCCACGCCATCGGCCCAGCGCTGTACCGCAACCTTGCCTATCGCCCGATCGAGGATTTCCGGGCGGTCACGCTGATGGTCACGGTGCCGAATGTCTGGGTGGCGAATGCCGCCAAGGTGCCCGGCGATGTCCGCAGCTTCCTGCGCGACGCCCGGGCGCGGCCCAACGAACGCAACTTCGCCTCCGCCGGCAATGGCACCTCCACCCATCTGACCGGGGAGCTGATCGCCCAGCTCGCCCGCGCGCCGATGCAGCATGTGCCCTATCGCGGCGCCGGCCCGGGGATGGTGGCGGTGATGGGTGGGGAGGTGGACAGCTTCATCGACAACCTGACCACGGCCCTGCCGCAGATTCGTGCCGGCACGGTGAAGGCCCTGGCCGTCACCGCGCCGCGCCGCCTGCCGGACCTGCCCGATGTGCCCGCCCTGGCCGAACTCGGCGACGAATTCAACATGACTGGCTTTGCCGCCGAGGCCTGGTTCGGCCTGCACACGCATCGCAGCGCGTCCGACGCCGTGGTGGCGCGGATGGCGGCGGCGGCGCGCGAGGCCCTGGCCGATCCGACGCTGCGCCAGCAGCTCGCCGAACGCGGCACCACGCCGCAGGGCAATGCGCCGGAGGAATATGCCGCGCTGGTCAGTTCGGAGTTGGAGCGGTGGCGCGATGTCGTGAGCCGGGGCAATATCCTGGTGCAATGACAAACCTGCCACCTGACCTGATCGAGGACCTGCTCGGCATCGCGCCGGACAGCCCCTTGGGCGTGCTGCGCCGCCGCCGCCCCGAAGCCCTTCGCCATGCGGAGGGCGCCTTTCGCGAATTGGTGCTGCCCGAGGATCCGGGCGGCATCAGCCGGGCGGAGCGTGCGCGTCTCGCTTGCCATGTGGCGGCGCGGGAAGGCGATGCGGCGCTGGCCGCGCGGTACGAGGCCCTGGCCGGGGCGGTGGACCCCTCCCCCCGCCTCGATGCGCTACTCACCTATGCCGAGAAGGTGGCGATGACGCCGGAGGCGACGGCGAAGGCCGATATCGACGGGCTGGCGGCGCTCGGCCTGTCCCCGCGCGACATCGTGGCGGCGACCCAGCTCATCGCCTTCGTGCCCTACCAGGTCCGGATGCTGGCCGGGCTGCGGGCGATGCAGCAGGAGAAGGCCGCATGACCCGCTTCACCATGAAGCCCGTCGGCTGGCGGCCTCGGCTGGAACCCGTGAAGGCGGAAACCGCGACGCCCGCGCAGCTTGCGGCGCTGGATGCCTGCCCGCCGGCCGTGCGGCGCTCCACCTATTTCCTGACCCTCGCCCATGACCCCGGCTCGCTGGGTGAGCGGGGCGCGCTGTTCAACATCGTCATGTATGCCGAGGGTGGGCTGGACCGCGCGGATCGGGAACTGGCCACCGCCGTGGTCTCCATGGTGAATGGCTGCGTCTATTGCACCTCGGTCCATGCCAAGCGCTTCGTGGAGCTCAGCGGCGACGAGCCGGCGATGCAGCGCATCCTGGAGGAAGGCTGGGCCGCCGAGCCCGACCCGCGCCGCAAGGCCATCGCGGATGTGACGGAGGCGCTGACCCGCGACCCCGGCGTCGTCACCGCGGCCCATCTGGCGCCGCTGCGCGCGGTGGGGCTGGACGACCTGGAAATCCTCGACCTGCTGCATGGCATCGCCATGTTCGCCAATGCCAACCGGCTGATGCTGACCCTCGGCGACCCGCTGCTGCCGCGGGTGATGTAGAGGCGCCCCTCACTCCGGCGCCAGCGCCTGCCCGACCGCGACGAAGGGGCTGGCGATCACGGTGCCGACGGTGTTGAAGATGAAGGCGCCCGCCTGCCGCAGGCCGGCGCCGGGCGTGATCCGCCCGGTCGCCGCCATGCGGGCATAGGCCCCGGCGAAGCTCACATAGCGATCGTGGTTGAAGCTGTCCGAGGCTTCGAGCCCGGAGATATCGACGATGTTGAGCTGGGCGGCGCGCGCGGCCTCCTGCACCTCCGGGTCATGGACATTGACCAGCCCCAGCCGCTGCCGCGCGCCGGACAACTGGCTGGAGACGGACAAGGCGCGATCGTCACGGGAGACCAGGACGGTCATCGGCGGCGTCAGCGGGCCGATCACCTGCATCTGGGTCCGGAACACGTCGATATCGATATCCGGCGAGGCCAGGGCGACATGCAGCCGTGCCAGAACCGCGTCACGGCCGGCCAGGCGAAGCTGGCGCAGCGCCTCCACCGTCAGCCAGCCGCCCATGCTGTGCCCGACCAGCGTGATCTGCCCGCGCGGACAGATCTGCGTCAGCCGCGCCAGGAGATCGGCGAGATAGTCGCGCGAATAGATCGCGGAATCCCGGTCCGCCACATAGCCCAGCGTGGCGGCATCGGAGGGCCAGGCGAACAGGATGGGGATCAGCCGGTTGTCCGTGTCGTGGGCCATCTGCACCACCCGGAACAGCGCCTCCGGGAAGTTGGTGTTGTAGCCATGGACGAAGACGAGGGTATTCGCCGCCGCCTCGCCACAGCCCCGGCCCGCCAGCGCCGCCTCGAAATCGTCGCGGCCGAGGACGCGGTCCCGCAGCGGCGCGAAGCTCACCGCCGGATCTGCCGGGATGCGCGGCCATTCGATGCGACCCGGCCGGTGGTTCGGGGGGACGGAGACCGTGTATTCCGCGAAGTTGAGGTCGCGGGCACGGCGATTGGTGAAGCCATTGGCCTCGGGGGAGCGGCGTTCCCGCGTCGTCGCGACATGCACCGTCACGCCGCGCGCCTCGGCCGGCGCCGTCGTGATGGGCGTGAGGATATCCATCCCCGGTCGCTCCGTGCAGCCGATCAGCAGCAGGAACAGCACCAGAAGGCGCGGGCGGCGCCCCGCGCGCTCAGTTGATCCGCGCACCGGAAATCCGCACCAGCTCGGCATGGCGCACCAGCTCCTCCTGGAGATAGGTCGCCAGGCGTTCCGGCGTGCCGCCGCCATCGAAGGCCATGCCCGCGGCTTCCAGCCGCGACCGGGCGCCGGGGTCGGCCAGCACCTCATTGGCCAGGGCGTTCAGCCGCGTGACCAAAGCGGGCGAGGCGCCGCGCGGCAGCATCAGGCAGAACCAGGTGCCGAAGGCGAGGCCCGGCATGCCGAGCTCCGCCGCGGTGGGCACATCCGGCAATTGCGGCACGCGGCTTTCGGACAGCACGGCGATGGCCCGCACGCGCCCGGCCTCGACCAGCGGCTTGGCGCCGGTGACGAGGTTGAACATGGCCTGGATGCGCCCGGCGATCAGGTCCGTGGTCGCCGCCGCCGGCGCCGCATAGGGCACATGGGTCAGTTGCGTTCCGGTGCGGGAGGCGAAAAGCTCCGCCGCCAGATGCATCGAGGACCCGTTTCCGGTGGTGCCGTGGTTGATGGCGCCGGGATTGGCCTTGGCATAGGCGGTGAAGGCGGCGAGGTCGCGTGCCGGCAGGTCGTTGTTCACCGTCAGGATGTTCGGCACGCTGCCCAGCAGGATGACGGGGGTGAAATCCCGCACCGGGTCGAAGGGCATGTCGCGATACATCGCCGGATTGGTGGCCAGCGTGCCGGCCCATGTCCAGAGGATGGTATGCCCATCCGGCTCCGCCCGCGCCGCCGCCGTGGCGCCGATATTGCCGGCGGCGCCGCCCCGGTTCTCGATCACCACGGGCTGCGGCAGGCGCTTTTCCAGCTCCTGCGCGAAGATGCGGGCCAGCGTGTCCGCCGTGCCGCCACCGCCCGGCGCCGGCAGGATGATGCGGATCGGCCGGGTCGGCCAGGCGGGTGCCTGGGCCAGGCTGGGGGTGGTGGCGGCAATCGCCGCGGTGGCGAGAAGGCTGCGACGGGTGAGGCTCATGGCGGTGGCTCCGGAGCTGAACCCGGAACGCTACGTGGCCCGCCCGCCCTCCTCAATAGCCGCGCGCGGGGTCCACCCGGTTCGGCGCCGGCTGGCCTGCCCGCATGGCCAGCAGATTGGTGAAGAGGATGTCCAGCGTGTCCTCGTTATAGGTCGCCGGGTCGTCGGAGGAGACATGCGGCACCACCAGCATGCCCGGCGTGCGCCACATACGGTGGCCGGGCGGCAGCGGCTCCGGCACCGCCACATCGGTCACCACGCCGGCCAGGGCGCCGGCCTCCAGCGCGTCGCAGACGGCATCCTGGTCCCAGACCGCGCCGCGCGCCATGTTCACCACCTTGGCGCCTGCGGGCAGCAGGCCGATGCGGCGGCGGTCGACCAGGCCGCGCGTCTCGGGCGTCAGCGGGCAGGCCAGCAGCAGGAATTCGGCGCGCGGCAGAACCTGGTCCAGCGCGGCGGTGGTGACGACCTCATGGCATTCCGGATGCGGGGTCGCGCTGTTGCGCACGCCGATCACCTTCATGCCGAAGGCCTTGGCGTGCTTCGCGGCGGTGCCGCCGATGCTGCCCAGGCCGACGATGCAGACCGTGCGGCCGGCGAGCACCGAGCCGAAGCGCTTGGTCCAGCTCTCTTCCCGCTGCTGCGTGCCGAAGAACGGAATATGGCTGGCCAGCATCAGCAGCGACATCAGCGCGAATTCGCCGGCCTTGGCGGCATGGGCGCCGCGGTTGTTCAGCAGCGTGACCTCGGGCGGCAGCCAGCCGAAGGGCGCCAGGCCATCCAGGCCGGCGGAGGTGCAGGCGATGACCTTCAGCTTCGGCGCGATCCCGGGCAGGGCGCCGACGGGGAAGCGGGCCTTCACCACCCGCGTCCAGGTCAGCAGCGCCTCCGCCTGCCCGATCGCGGCGTCGAAGCCGGCATCGTCATCGGCGAAGGAGATGTCGGGCTGGCCGATCTCCGGATGGCGGGCCAGGGCGGCGGCGACCTGGGCTTCAGTGACGGGGAACAGCTTCTCGCCGTGTGGATTCTGGATATGGATGCGCATGCGCCAACCCTCGCAGGCCGGCGCGCGACGTCAAGTGAGCCAGGCACCATCGCGGGCCACGCATGCGCCCGCATGGAAGACCAGGCCGCGCGGCGGATGGCCGCCCACCGCCTCCGGCACATTCTCGGCCGGCAGGGTGAAGAAGTTGGCGGGGTGGCCCTCGGCGATGCCGTAATCGGCGATTCCCAGGGCGGCGGCGCCCTCGCTGGAGATCATGGCGAAGATCGCCTCCAGCAGCGGATCAGTGCGGACATCCTCGCGCCAGCCGATGACGCTGGCGCGTTCCAGCATGTCGGCATTGCCATAGGGGCTCCAGGTGTCGCGGATATCGTCATTTCCGCAGAACACCCGCACCCCGGCCCGGCGCAGCAGCATCAGCGGTGGCAGGGTGGCGCCGCCGGCGCCGTGGGTGACCAGCGCCACGCCCGATTCCGCCATCAGCGCGGCCGCCGCCTGCTGCTTCGATTCGGCGATGCCGCCCAGGCAGAAGCCATGGCTGATGGTGACCTGGCCCTGCATGCCCTCCGCCTTCGTGCGCGCGCAGATCTCCTGCAGGCTGAACAGGCCGAGCTCGCCCGGCTCATGCAGATGGATGTCGATGCCGACGCCGCGCCTGCGGGCGATAGCGAACAGCCCGTCGAGCTGGCCGGCGGGGTTGCGATCGACCTCGCAGGGGTCGATGCCGCCGACGAGGTCCGCCCCCTCCCCGATCGCCGCCTCCAGCAGGTCGAGCACCGGGGCGCCGCCCTGGCGCATGACGCCGGCCTGGGGGAAGGCGACGATCTGGATGGTCACCGCCGCCGCATGCGCCTGCTTCGCCGCCAGCACGCCGTGCAGGGCGGTCAGGCCGAAGCCCGGGGTGATGTCCGCATGGGTGCGGATATGCGCGGTGCCATGGGCGACGCAGCGGCGGATCAGATGGCCGGCGCGGTCGGCGGTGGAGGCCGGCAGGCTGGGCAGCAGGCTCTGGTCCGTGTCGATACGGCTCTGCCGGAAGGGTTTGGCGCTGTGCGGATGCCAGGGCAGGCCGAACAGGGTCTTGTCCAGGTGCATATGGCCATCGACCAGGCCGGGCAGCACCAGATGCCCGCCGAGGTCGCGCGTTTCGGCGGCTTCCGGCTCCGGTGCACCGGGCGGCAGGATGGCGGCGATGCGGCCGGCGGTGATGGCGATGCGCGGCGTGCTGCCATCGGCCAGGCGGAGATTGGTCAGCAGCAGGTCGGTCATGGCGGCGGCTCCAGGGGGAGCCGCCATCAAACGCCGGCCGGGCGCCGGTGGCTACACGCCCATCCGCGGCAAGGGCACCGCGGTGATGATGACCATGGCCTGGGCGTAGGGGAATTCATCCGTCATGGTCAGCGTGACATGGGAGACCAGCCCCGCCGGGGTGATCGCCGCCAGCCGCGCCGCCGCGCCGCCCGTCATGCGCAGGGTCGGCTGGCCGGAGGACAGGTTCACCACCCCCAGATCCCGCCAGAACACCCCCGCCCGGAAGCCGGTGCCCAGCGCCTTGGAGGCGGCCTCCTTCGCCGCATAGCGCTTGGCATAGGTCGCGGCGCGGATCTTCTCCGTCCGCCGTTCCGCCTTGGCGCGCTCCGCCGGGGTGAAGATGCGGTTGAGGAAGCGGTCGCCATACTGGCCGATCACCCGCTCGATCCGGCGGATGTCGATGATGTCGCTGCCAAGTCCGATAATCATGGAGGGGTCAAGCTCAGCCCTTGGACCGCTCGACCTGCGCCACGCCTTCCAGGGCGCGCAGGGCGGCGATGATGTTGGACAGGTGGCGCAGGTCCTGCACCTCCACATCCACCGCGATCTCCTGGAAATCCGGGCCGCGATGGACGATGCGGATGTTCTCGATGGCGCCTTCCTGGCGGGCGATCGATTCGGTGATGGTGGACAGCGCGCCGCGCTCGTTGCTGATGACCACCTCGATCCGCCCGGTATGGGCGACGCCGCTGCCATCGGCATAGTCCCAGTCGACATCGATGAAGCGTTCCGGGCTTTCGGCGAAGCCGGACAGGTTGTGGCAGTCGTTCTTGTGGACCGTCACGCCCTTGCCCGTGGTGACGATGCCGACGATGCGATCCCCCGGCAGCGGATGGCAGCAGCCGGCGAAATGCACCTCCATCCCCGCCACGAGGCCGGTGATGCCCATGGTGACGTCGCGCTTGAAGCCGCCCTTGGCGAGCGGCACCGCGCGGGGGCGGGAGCGTGCCAGCGGCAGCGGGTCCGCCGCGCGGGGCGGGCCGCGCAGCTCCGGATAGACCGCGTGCAGCACATCCTTGGGCGAGATGGCGCCGGAGGCGACGACCAGGCACAGCTCCTCGAAGCCGGTCTGCTTCAGCGTCTTCAGAACCGGCTCGATGATCTTCTCGGAGAACTCGACACCCTCCGCCCGGAAGGCCTTGGCCATGGCGGCGCGGCCTTCCTGCTGCTGCTGCTGGCGCTGCTCGGCATGGACGAAGCGGCGGATGCGGGCGCGGGCCTTGCCGGTGACGACGAAGCGCGCCCATTGCGGGTTCGGCGTGCCGCCGCGGGCGGTGATGATCTCCACCTGGTCGCCGTTTTCCAGCGGCGTGCGCAGCGGCTTGATCTGGCCGTTGATCTTGGCGCCGACGCATTGGTCGCCGACCTGGCTGTGCACCTGATAGGCGAAGTCGACGCAGGTGGAGCCGCGCGGCAAAGCGATCAACTCGCCCTTGGGCGTGAAGCAGAACACCTCGTCGCGGTGCAGCTCCATCCGCGTGGCGTCCAAAAATTCCTGCGGCTCGCTGGCCTGTTCCAGGATTTCCAGCAGGGCCTTCACCCAGGGGAAGTTCTGCCGGTCGCGCGCCGCCTCCCCGCCCTGTTTGTAGATCCAATGCGCGGCGACGCCGTATTCGGCGACCTCATGCATCTCCCGCGTGCGGATCTGCACCTCGATCTTGGCGTTGCGCCGTTCCGGCACGGTCAGGCCGGTATGGATCGACTGATAGCCATTGGTCTTGGGGGTGGAGATGTAGTCCTTGAACCGGCCCGGCACCACGCGATAGGCCGAGTGCAGCACGCCCAGCGCCTGGTAGCAGGCCGCCTTGTCGGGGACGATGACGCGGAAGGCCATGATATCGGAGAGCTGTTCGAATTCGATGCTCTTGCCGTGCATCTTCAGCCAGATGGAATAGGGCGACTTCTCCCGGCCTGTCAGTTCGAGCAGTTCAATGCCCGACTCCTCCAGCACCCGGCGCAGGTCAGTGCGGATTTCGGCGATCAGGTCGGCGCCCTGGCCATAGAGGAAGCCGCGGCGGGCCAGGATGGACTGGAAGGCGTCCGGCTCCAGCTCGCGGAAGGACAGCGTCTCCAACTCTGTCTTCAGCGCATCCATGCCGATGCGGCCGGCCAGGGGCGCGAAGATCTCCATTGTCTCCCGCGCCGTCTTGCGGCGGCGGGCTTCCTGCGGGACGAAGTGCAGGGTCTGCATGTTGTGCAGACGGTCGGCGAGCTTGACCAGGAGAACACGAATGTCCTCGCTCATCGCGAGGACCAGTTTCCGGAAATTCTCCGCCTGCTTCGTGCGTTCGGATTGCAGTTCCAGCCGCGTCAGCTTGGTGACGCCGTCCACCAGCCGGCTGACCTCCCGCCCGAAGCGCTTCTCCAGCTCGGCCAGGCCGACCTTGGTGTCCTCCGCCACGTCATGCAGCAGGGCGGTGGCGATGGAGGCGACATCCAGCCGGTAGTGGATCAGCGTGCGGGCGACCGCGACGGGATGGATGATATAGGGGTCGCCGTTGTCGCGTTTTTGGCCCTCATGCGCCGCCACGGCAGTGAGCCAGGCACGCTCGATCAGCGACGTATCGGCGCGGGGCGAATAGGCGGCAACGAGTCGCGCCAACTCCTGCCCGATGGTCTCCTGCGCCGGGGCCGGGCTGGCGGGGGCCAGCGGCGGCGCGGCGGGCGCCGGCTCCAGGGCGATGCCGGATTCGGCCGGGGGATCGGCGGGCGTGTTCATCGGCGGCCCATCCGGACCGTGGCAGGTTGCGCGGGGGACAGCCCCCCGCGCGAGCCGCCTGCGGTCAGCGCTTGCCGCCGAGCTCGGCGGCGATCGCCGCTTCGATGTCGTCGGCGGAGAGGTCTTCTAGGCCGCCACCCTCGCCGATCTGCTCCTCGTTCACATCCATGACGCCAAAGATGTTCTCGTCGGTGGCGATGAGGTCGAGCACCTCCTCCTCCGCCGGCTCCGGCTCCGGCGCGCGCTGCAGCGACTTCACCAGGTCGGCCTGGAGCAGGTCGAGGTCGACGGTGGCTTCCGCGATCTCGCGCAGTGCCACGACCGGGTTCTTGTCGTTGTCGCGTTCGAGGGTCAGGTCCTCGCCACGGCTGATGTTGCGGGCACGCTGCGCGGCATGCAGCACAAGCTCGAAGCGGTTGGGGACGCGGAGGATGCAGTCCTCGACGGTTACGCGCGCCATGGCGGCTCCAATCCCGATGCGGGGGGAATAGTCCGGGGCACCCGATGCGCAGACTCTGCGCGCGGGACTCCCCTCCCCACCCTATGGTGAACGCCCCATGTAGCCAGCCGGCGCGTCGCTTGCAAGGCGCGGCTGCGATGCGCGGCTCCGCTCAGACCGGCGCGGCCAGGGTGCAGTTACGTGCGGCCGCCATCTCCCGCAGCCGGGCATTCCGGCGCTCCAGGGCCGCCGATTCGCTGCGCTGGGTGTCGCCATTGTCCATGAAGGCAAGCCCGCCCAGGCCCATCAGCAGCAGCATGCCGGCATTGTCCGCGCCGCGACGTTCCGACTCCTGCGCCAACTCCGGGAGCCGCGCCTGGTTGGCAGCGAGCTCACCTTGAATGTGTTCGCAACTCAAACGATTATCCAGCCCGGTCGATTCGGCCTGTGGTTGCGCCTGCCGTGCCCCGCAGGCCGGCAGCAAGAAGAGGATCAGCAGCGTGGCGACGATTTTTCCCATGGGCGCATTGTTCCATAAGGGCATCATACAGAAAAGATGGGGCCGGGCTGTCCGCGGCATGGTTCTGGCGCTGGCATTGCCGCTGGCCGCCTGCGCCAGCGGTGCCACGCCGGGCGCCATGACCGTCCCCCTCTCCCCCGACACCATCATTGCCGAGGGCTCCGGCCTGCGGCAGGCGATCGCCACGGGCACCCTGGGCGGAGGGCAGGAGACCAATCCGATGTGGACCTCCCAGGTCTCCAACGAGGCCTTCGCCACGGCCCTGCGCCAGAGCCTCGGCACCCATGCAATGCTGGCGATCCAGGGCGGGCGCTTCCGGCTTGATGCGACGCTGGGCACGCTGCGGCAGCCGCTGATGGGCGCCTCGCTTGAGGTCACCTCGACCGTCGCCTACCGGCTGACCGCTGTGGCCAGCGGCGCGGTGGTCTTCGAGCGGACCATCGAGGCCGCCTATACCGCCCCCTTCAGCGCCGCCTTCGCCGCGGTCGAGCGGCTGCGCCTGGCGAATGAGGGATCGGTGCGGGAGAATATCCGGCAGTTCCTGGCCGCCCTGGTGGCCGAGGAAGCCCGCAATCCGCAGGCCTTCCGCGCCGGCACGCCGATCTCCTGAGGCCTAGCCGAGCACGCGCACCCCGGCCTGATCCGCCTGCGCCAGCAAATCCGCCACCGTGGCGCTGAGCCTGGGATGCACCCAGCCCGGCGCCACATCCGCCAGCGGCGCCAGGACGAAGGCGCGCAGATGGGCGCGAGGGTGGGGCAGGATGGGATCGGGCGCGTCGCGCATCACCCCGTCCAGGTCGATCAGGTCGAGGTCCAGCGTCCTTGGCGCATGGAGGTAGGGTCGTACCCGGCCGAAACGGGTCTCGATCTCCTGCAAGGCGGCGAGCAGCGCCGCGGGGTCGGGCGGCGCGGCGCCGGGGCGCAGGGCCAGGCGCGCCATGCCGTTGACGTAGTCGGGCGCGCCGGGGCTGGGCGGCACCGGGGCCGTGGCGTACCAGCGGGACAGCGCCCGCAGGCGCAGGCCGGGCAACGCATCCAGCGCGGCGGCGGCGGCGCGGCAGGTGGCCAGGGCATCGCGCCCATCCGGGCCGGGCAGGTTGGCGCCAAGGGCGATCAGGATCATATCCGCCGCTCTACTGCCAGTGCTCCGGAAAGACCACGCCTTGAACCTGCCCGAGACGCCCAGCCATGACTGCCCGCTATGTCCCCGACTGGTGGCGTATCGCATGGCGAATCGCGCCGCCTGGCCCGACTGGCACAATGGCCCCGTGCCCTGCTGGGGGCCGCGGGATGCAGCGATTCTGGTGGCCGGCCTGGCGCCGGGCGTGCGCGGGGCAAACCGCACCGGCAGGCCCTTCACCGGCGACCATGCCGGCAAGCTGCTTTATGCGACGCTGCTGAAATACGGACTGGCCCGCGGCGAGTACCGGGAGGACCCGGCGGACGGCATGGAATTGCTCGGCGTGCGGATCGCCAATGCGGTGCGCTGCGTGCCGCCGGCCAACCTGCCGACGCCCGCCGAAATCACCACCTGCAACCGCTTCTTCATGGCGGAGCGCGCCTCCATGCCCAATTTGCGGGTGGTTCTGGCGCTGGGCCTGGTCGCCCATAACGCGGTGATGAAAAGCCACCGCATTCCCGCGGCGCGGCACCGCTTCGCGCATGGCGCCATGCATGCGCTGCCCGATGGCACGCTGCTGGCCGACAGCTATCACGTCAGCCGCTACAACACGAATACCGGCCGGCTGACGACGGAGATGTTCGAATCCGTGGTGGCGGAGATCCTGCGCCGCCTCGGTTGAGCGGGGTGGGAGCGTGGCGCGCCACACCCCCCGCCCCCACCTCAGCGAAGGCCGAGGAAGCTCAGGATGGCAATGACGATGACGACGGCGCCGACGATGTAAACGATGCTGTTCATGAGATGTCCCTCGGTTCACGACAGCGGGACAACGGGGCAGCAGCGGGAAAGTTGCAGACTCCGTATTCAGCCCATCGGATGTCCGCCGAGCGCCGCCTCCACCGCTCGCAGCAGGTCGGGATGGTCCGGCGCGACCGAGGTTGGGAAGGCGCGCACCGCCACCCCATCCCGCGCCACCAGGAACTTGTGAAAATTCCAGCGCGGCGGTCCGCCGGCGCGAGCAGCGAGCCAGGCGAACAGCGGATGCGCCCGCGGCCCGCGCAGCGTGGTCAGCCCGGCCATGGGGAAGGTGATGCCATAGACCGTCTCGCAGAATTCACGGATTTTCGCGGCCTCCGCACTCTCCTGCCGAAAGTCGTTGGAGGGCACGCCGATCACGGCGAAGCCCTGTGGCGCGAAACGGTCATGCAGGCGTTGCAGCCCCTCATATTGCGGCGTGAAGCCACAGAAGCTGGCGGTGTTCACCACCAGCAGCGCCTGACCACGGAAATCGGCAAGTGGCAGCGCGCCGCCCTCCAGCGCCTCCAGCCGGAAGTCGAAGACGGTCTGGGTCGGGGCGGCCGCCATCAGCAACGGCGCGGCGAGCAGCGCCCGGCGTGACACATCAGCCATAACGCTCCTCCATCCAGGGGTCGCCGCGATTGTGGTAGCCGCGCACCTCCCAGAAGCCGGGGCGGTCGTCGCGCAGCAGTTCCACCCGGGTCAGCCACTTCGGGCTTTTCCAGAAATACAGATGCGGCACCACCAGTCGCAGCGGCCCGCCGTGCTGGCGTTCCAGCGGCGCGCCTTCCCAGGAATGCGCGAACAGGTTCTCGGGCCGCGCGAAATCCTCGATGGCGAGGTTCGTGGTGTAGCCGTCATAGCTGGTCAGCGCGACGAAGCGCGCCTCCTCCTTCGGCCGGGCCAGGGCCAGCAGGTCCGGCACCGGCACGCCGTCCCATCGGTTCGCGTAGCGCGACCACTGGGTGACGCAGTGGATGTCGTTGGTGCGGCTGGCCTGGGGCAGCCCGAGAAATTCATCCAGCGTCAGGCGCAGCGGCGCGGCCACCAGCCCCTCGATGCGCAGCCGGTATTTCTCCCGGCTCACATCCGGCTGCACGCCGAGGTCGAGCACCGGGAAATCCTTCACCAGGCGCTGGCCGGGCGGCAGGCGGTCGGCCTCGGGCGTGGAGGTCGTGCCGGTCAGCAACCGCCCGTCCCGCGCCCAGCCCTGTTTCGCCTCGACAAGCTTCTCGCGCAGCTTGCCGGTGAGCGTCACATCCTCGTCGTCAGCCATGGCATGCTCCTCAGTCCTGATAGGTGCCGATGCGCGGTACGGATGCAAGAGGCGCGAGCCCAACGATCCGTGAACAGACCAGGGGTTGCCGGATCGACGGTCTTTCCGCCAACCCTGGACCATGACCCGCATTAGAACCGTTGCCCTGCTCCTCGCCTGCCTTGCCCTGCCCGGCTGCGGCGCCCTGCTGTCGGAGGGCAGCAGCGCCGCGGCCGGTATCGGCGGCGCCAGCCTGGCGGAGGCGGTGGGCGCCAATGCCGCGGCGACCACGGGCATCGGCCTCGGCGTCCAGGCGGGCGCGCGGGCCGGGCTGCAATACGCCCAGCGCCGCAGCCGCAACGCCGCCCAGCTTCGCCTGGCCGCCGTGGCCGGGCCGCTGGAGGTGGGCGGCGTCACCCGCTGGGACACCGACCATTCCCTGCCGATCGAGCCGGAGGAGCGCGGCGAGGTCACCGTGGTGCGCCGCATCGCCGCCGGGGACCTGGACTGCAAGGAGATCGTCTTCTCGGTGGAGGGCGATCCCCCTGCCCGCGCCTTCTACACCGCCACCATCTGCCGCGACGGCACCATCTGGCGCTGGGCGACGGCCGAACCGGCAACGGAACGCTGGGGCAGCCTGCAGTGAAGCGTTTGGCGCTGCTGCTGGCCCTGGCCCTGCCCGGCTGCGGCCAGGTGGCGGAGATCACGGGCGCGGTGGCGGGTGGCGGTGCGGCGCTGGCCAGCAGCAATCCGGCGCTGGGCTATGCGCTGGGCATCACCGTGCGCGCCGGCGTCACCGCGGGCATGCAAGGCGTGATGCGCTGGCGCAGCCGCGAGGAACAGGATGCGCTGGCCGCCGCGATCGGCGGGCTGGCGCCGGACAGCGCCGGCCGCTGGGCCGTGCGCCACCGCATCCCCATCGGCAACCGCGACGGCGAGTTGCGACTGGTGCGAGTGATCGACAATGCCCTGGCAGAGTGCCGGGAGGCGCTGTTCTCGGTGCAGGGCGAGACCCAGTGGTTCCTCACCACCGCCTGCCGCCAGGGCGAGACCTGGAAATGGGCCGGCGCGGAACCGGCGACGGGGCGCTGGGGCAGCCTGCAATGAGGCTGAGGTCGCTCACGGATTCGTAAGCCGAGGCCGGGTGTTCAAGGCCGGGCGCTGCCCCTAACCGTATTCAATGTTGTTTGTTTCGGGGGAGTGCTCCGGATGGAAGACCGGATGACGGCGCCGCGCCCGCTCGACGCGGAGGAGCTGGACCAGGTGACCGGCGGCTTCGGCATCGGCAATGTCGGCTGGACCAATATGGACCTGGATGACCTGCTGTCCTTCATCGACGACAGCCGGAACGCGGACCCCACCGAGCCGCCGCCGAACCCGGTGCAGGAGCAGTTGACCGCGATGGCGGAACGCGATGCCTGGATCGGCACCGCGCAGCAGGTGCTGGGTGAATTGCGGGACAACCGCCCGGCCGATGGCACCGCCGCCTTCGGCAGCATCACCGGCCCGGATGGCGCGCCGCTCTCCGTCACGGACTGGCTCGCCGCCCAGGGCATGGAGGTGCCGGATGCCGGCCAGGACGGGCTGGGCGACCCCGCCGAGTTCGACGCCGTGATCGGCGCGCTGGAGGGTGTCATCGCGGCCGAGATCGAGGCGAACACCATGGCCGCCGAAGCGCTGCGCCTGATGACATCGCGCGGCGCGGAGGCGGATGCACTGCTGCAGCACTACCTGGACAAGATGAAGCAGACGCAGGGCGCGGCCGGCGGGTGAGGCCGGGTCACCTCGCCCGGTCGCCCTGCCTGCGCAGGAAATCCGTCACCACCGGTCCCCAGACGGCGCTGCCGCCACGGCCGAAGAACAGGCTGTGGCCATCGGCGCCGAAGGCCGGCAGCGCGGCGAATTCCACCCGCCCGCCGGCATCGGCGAAGGCGCGCCGCATCCGCTGGGCGAGCTCCGGGCCGAAGAAGCTGTCATTGGCGGTATAGACCCATAGCGTCGGCAGGCGCGCGCTGCGCCCGAAGCCGCCGGCCGCGGCCACCAGCCGGTCGGCGCCACAGACCTGGTTCGGTTGCCCGCCGGCCCAGCCGCCCCTGCCGCCGGCCATGTTCACCACCGCCACCACGCCCTCCGGCGGGTTCGCCGCCAAGGCGAGCGCGCCCCAGCCGCCGGCGGATTGCCCCACCACCAGCACGCCATCGCTACGAATTCCGGGCAGTCGCCGCCCATGTCCCACCGCCGCGGCGATGTCCCGCGCGGTCTGCCGGCCACCCGCCGCATAGTCCGGCGTGGCGCAGCGGCCATAGGCTTCCGCCCATTCGCCCCCCGCCGCGCCATAGCCGCGGCGCAGCGGCAGCAGCACGGCGAAGCCGCGATCGAGGAACCAGCGCACCGCCTCCGCCGTGCAGGGCTGCGGCCGCATGGCGGCGCGGGCGGCGGCATTGACCGGGGAGCCGTGGTTGATGACGGCCAGCGGCGCGGGACCGGCGCCCTCCGGCCGGCAGAGCCGCGCCGCGATGGCCCGGCCGGTGCCGGGAACCTCGATGACGAGCAGGCCAGGATCGGCCGGGGCGGTCTGGGCGCTGGCACAGCCGGCGACCAGAAGGGCAATCAGGAGAAGGAGGCGCATGCCGCAGCCTCGCGATCCTTTCGGAGTCGCGTCGAGGGGGCTTTCAGCCCCGGTCGCGCATCAGCCTCGCCTTGTCGCGCGACCAGTCGCGTTCCGCGATGGCGGCGCGCTTGTCGTGCTTCTTCTTGCCCTCACCCACGCCGAGCTGGATCTTCGCCACGCCGCGCTCGTTGAACTCGATGGCGAGCGGCACCAGCGAGATGCCGTCGCGGGCGATGCTGGCCGAAAGCTCCTTCACCTGCTTGCGGTGCAGCAGCAGCTTGCGCGGGCGGCGCGGCTCGAAGGTGGCGACATGGCTGCCGGCCTGCCATTCGGGGATGTAGCAGTTGAACAGCCACATTTCCCCGTCCCGCTCGCCGGCCCAGGCCTCGGTCAGGGTGGCGCGGCCGGCGCGCAGCGACTTCACCTCCGGCCCCACCAACATCACGCCGGCCTCGATCTCCTCGCCGATCTTGTAGTCGTAGCGCGCCTTGCGGTTCTGGGCCGCGATGCCGTGGCTGATCAGCGCGCTTTTCTTCTTCTTCGGCTCTGCCATCAGTTCAACAACCCGGCGCCCGTCATGGCGGCGCGGACGCGGGCGCGCGTCGCCTCCGCCACCGGGGCCATCGGCAGGCGGCAATGGTCGGTGCCATGGCCGAGCAGGCTTGCCGCGACCTTCACCGGGCCGGGCGAGGTTTCGCAGAACATCGCGTCATGCACCGGGGTCAGTCGCGCCTGGATCGCCATGGCGTCCTTGATGCGGCCCTCGGCCCAGGCGTCGTGCATCTGCCGGCACAGGCGCGGGGCAATATTGCCGGTGACGCTGATGCAGCCATGCCCGCCGGCCGCGAGAAAAGCCAAGGCCGTATGGTCCTCGCCCGACAACTGACAGAAATCCTCGCCGATGGCGGCGGTGGTGTGCAGCGGGCGGGTCAGGTTGGCAGTGGCATCCTTCACGCCGACGATATTCGGGTGCTTCGCCAGCCGCGCCATGGTCTCCACCGACATGTCCACCACGCTGCGTGGCGGAATGTTGTAGATGATGATCGGGAGATCGACGGAATCGGCGATCGCCATGAAGTGGCGATACATGCCCTCCTGGGTCGGCTTGTTGTAATAGGGCGTCACCACCAGCGCCGCATCGGCGCCTGCCGCCTTGGCATGGCGCGTCAGGTCCACGGCTTCCGACGTGCTGTTGGAGCCGGTGCCGGCGATCACCGGCACGCGGCCGGCGGCAGCCGCGATGCACAGGTCCACCACCTGGTGATGCTCGGCATGGCTCAGCGTCGGGCTCTCGCCCGTCGTGCCCACCGGGATCAGGCCCTGGGTGCCTTCCGTGATCTGCCATTTCACGAAATCCTGGAAAGCCTTCGCGTCCAGGGTTCCGTCTTCCTGCATGGGCGTGATCAACGCCACCAGCGATCCCCTGAACATGTTTTTTCCGGTCATTCCAGCGTGGTTGAGTGGGCCGAAGAACCTAATGGCCCGGGCTCTGCACGACAAGGGCGCGAGATGTGGCGCGATTTGCGCTAGGATTTGGCCATGCGCAGCATCCTTGCCCTGATCCTCGCCTCCACCCTCGGGACAACCCTTGCCGGGCCGGCACAATCGCAGCCCTGGGCCAGCGATTCCGCCCGCCTCGCCGGCCGCCAGGCCATGGAGGCGCTGCGGCAGAACCGCTTCCTGGAAGCCGACAGCCTGTCGCTCGCCGCCGATCCGGTGGTGCGCAAGCTGGTGGTCTGGGGCCGCGTGCAGAACCGCAATGGCGGCGCCAGCGCGGCCGAGATCGTCGGCTGGCTGGACGCCAACCCCGACTGGCCCCTGCCCATCACGGTCTCCATCCGGGCGGAGGAGGCGCTGGTCGGAGAGCCTGACGACGCCCTGGCGCTGCGCCAATTCGCCCGCAGCGCGCCGCGCACCCTGGCCGGCACGCAGCGCTTCGCCGATGCCCTGACCCGCGCCGGTCGCACGGCGGAAGCCAGCGCCGCGCTGCGCGCCGGCTGGCGCGACGCGGAGGCGGACAATTTCGCCGAGCCGGACTTCCTGGCCCGCAACAGCCTGTCCCTGACCGCCGCCGACCATGCCGCGCGCGCCGACCGCCTCGCCTGGGCCGGGCAGATCGGCGCCGCCGCGCGGCTGCTGCCGGTGCTGGACGGCAATGCGCGCGCCGCGCTGGAGGCCCGCCTCGCCGCCAGCGCCACACCCGGCCCGGTGCGCCATATCGGCGCCGCACACGACACCGCCCGGCTGCTGCGCCGTGCCGAGCGCGATGCCGAGGCCGCCGCCATCTGGCAGGCGGCCGAACCCCTCCAGCGCGAGCTTTCGCCGGAGGCCCAGCGCGCCATCTGGGTGGAGCGCCAGGTTCTGTCCCGCAAGACGCTGCGCCTCGGCGACCCCGCCACCGCCTATCGCCTGGCCGCCAATCACGGCCAGGCGGAGCCCGGCGAGGCGCGGCAGGATGCGGAGTTCCTTGCCGGCTTCATCGCGCTGCGCGTGCTCAACCAGCCGGCCCAGGCGCTCGGCCATTTCACCCGGGTCGGGGAAGGCAGCCGCAGCGTCATCACCCGCGCCCGCGCCGCCTATTGGGAAGGTGCGGCCCTGGCCAGCCTCGGCCGCACAGGAGAGGCCCAGGCGAAGTGGCGGGAGGCGGCGACCCTGCCCACCGCCTTCTACGGCCAATTGGCCAGCGTCTCCCTCGGCGAAAGCCCGGCCCAGCTCGCCGCCCGCATCGCCGGCGTGCCCAGCCCGGCCCCGCCGCAGGAGGCCGGCGTGCGCTTCCTGGGGCGGGAGATGGTGCGGGCGGTGATCGCGCTGTCCGACCTCGGCCAGTCGGACCGCGCCCGGCTGTTCCTTCTGCGGCTGGAGGAACTGGCGCCGGAGCCTTCGGACCACTGGCTGATCGCGCGGCTGGGGGTTGCCATCGGCCGGCCGGACCATGCGGTCTGGGTGGCGCGGCGCGCGGGGGCGGATGGGGTGATGCTGCTGGAGGATGGCTGGCCCACCCCCTATCCCGCGCCGAGCGATGGCGCGGAGCCGGCGCTGGTCCATGCCATCACGCGGCAGGAAAGCAATTTCGACCTCTCGGCCGTGTCCTCGGCCAATGCGCGGGGGCCGATGCAGCTTCTGCCCACCACCGCGGCCGGCGTGGCACGGCGGCTGGGCGTGCCGCATACGACGGCGATGCTGACCACGGACGCGGCGCATAATCTGCGGCTTGGCAGTGCCTTCATCGACCAGATGCTGAACCGCTTCGGCGGCGCCATGCCGCTGGCCGCCGCCGGCTACAATGCCGGGCCGGGGCGCGTTGACCAGTGGCTCGGCACCTATGGCGATCCGCGCACCCCGGAGGGACCGCATATCCTCGACTGGATGGAGCAGATTCCCTTCAGCGAGACGCGCAACTATGTGCAGCGGGTGATCGAGAACGTGGTGGTCTATCGTGCCCGCAACCCCGCCACCGGCGACCTGCCGCATCCGCTCGCCAGCCTGATGGCCGGCCGCCGATGACCACCCGCCGAGTTTTCTTCCATGCGCGCGACGGGCTGCGGTTGGCGGCGCTGGACCATCCGGGGCCGGAGGGACGGACCCCGATCCTCTGCCTGCACGGGCTGACCCGGACCTCGGAAGATTTTGACTCTCTGGCGGCGCGCCATTCCGGCAAGCGGCGGGTGCTGGCGCT
The DNA here is from genome assembly GCF_019029495.1 of Falsiroseomonas oleicola. Lineage (GTDB taxonomy): Bacteria > Pseudomonadota > Alphaproteobacteria > Acetobacterales > Acetobacteraceae > Falsiroseomonas > Falsiroseomonas oleicola. The sequence goes on along the minus strand of NZ_JAERQM010000010.1, from coordinate 86,434 downwards.
GGATTTCGCGGGGCATGGCGAAAGCGCCCGCGCCGCGGATGTCGCACGCTACGGCGTGGAGCACAGCCTGCGCGACGTGCTCGACGCCATGGCGGCGCTGCATTGCCACCGCGCCGTGGTGGTCGGCACCAGCTTCGGCGGCATCCTGGCCATGATCCTCGGCGTTTTGCGCCCGACCGCCTTGGCCGGGGTGGTGCTGAACGATGTGGGGCCGGTGCTGGAGCCGGTGGCGCTGGACCATGTGCGGGATTTCGTCGGCCACGACCCGGCGCTGCCGGGCCTGGAAGCGGCGGTGGCGCATCTCAAGGCCGTGTTGCCACCGCTGGTGATGGGCGAGGCCGCCTGGCAGCGCTTCGCCACAGGCACCTTCCGGGCCGGGCCGGATGGCGCCTGGCATCCCCGCTGGGACATTCGCATCGCCAGGGCGATGGAGGCCGCCGGCCAGATGCCCGACCTCTGGCCCGCCTTCGGCGCCCTGGCCCATGCGCCGCTGATGCTGGTGCGCGGCGCGCTTTCCACCCTGCTGGCGGAGGAGACCGCGCTGCGCATGGGCGAGCTCCGGCCCGACATGCGCTTCGTCGAGATCGCCGGCACCGGCCATTGCCCGACGCTGGAGGAACCGGCGGCCATCGCCGCCCTCGACAGCTTCCTCGACCGCATTCCATGACCCCCGCCTTGATGGTGGCGACGCTGGGGGGCGTTGGACGGCTGCGCCCAGGCCCCGGCACCTGGGGCTCGGCTCTGGTGCTGCCGGCGCTGTGGCTTGGGCCATGGGCATGCCTGGGCCTCGCGGCGCTGTGCCTGGTGGCGGGCTGGTGGGCGGCGGGCGAGGTGCTGCGGGATGGTGTGGAGGACCCGGGCTGGTTCGTGGCGGATGAGGGCGCTGGCATGCTGCTGGCCCTCGCTGCCCTGCCCGCGGCCACCCTGCCCGGCGCGCTGCTGGCCTTCGCCCTGTTTCGCGTTCTGGACATCACGAAGCCCTGGCCGATTTCCTGGTTCGACCGGCAGCCGGGCGCCTTCGGCGTGATGCTGGACGATGTGATCGCCGGCGCCATCGCCGGCGCGACGCTGCTGGCGTTTCATGCCTTCTTTCCGGGAGTGCTCATCTGATGCTGCCCGCAACAACCCTTGAGGACGCGCAACGCCTTCTGGTGCGATTGAAGGAACGCGAGCTGACCCTCGCCACGGCGGAATCCTGCACCGGCGGGCTGATCGCCGCGGCGCTGACCGCGATCCCCGGCTATTCCACCATCATGCTCGCCGGCTACGTCACCTATTCCAACGAGGCCAAGACCCGCATGCTGGGCGTGCCCGCCCCGTTGATCGAGGCCGTGGGCGCGGTCAGCGAGCCGGTGGCGCGACAGATGGCCGAGGGCGCGGCGCGGGATTCCGGTGCCGCCGTCGCCGTCTCCTGCACCGGTATCGCCGGGCCGACCGGCGGCAGCCCGGAAAAGCCGGTGGGCCTGGTGCATCTGGCCTGTGTGCTGCGCGGCCGGCCGACATTGGCCGAGCACCACATCTTCCCCGGCGACCGCACGGCGATCCGCGCCGCCACCGTCGCTGCCGCCTTCGCCCTGATCCGCCGCGCCTTGGAGTCCAACGCATGAGCCAGACCGACCAGATTCTCGCCGCCCTCGATGCCGACCGCGACGCCGCGGTGGCCCGCCTGGTGGAATGGCTGCGCATCCCCTCCATCAGCGCGCAGCCCGACCATGCGGGGGATTGCGTGCGCGCCGCCGAATGGGTGCGCGACCAGCTTTTGGGACTTGGCTTCGAGGCGAGCCTTCGGCAGACGCCAAAGCACCCCGTGGTGGTGGCGCATCACCCTGGCCCGGCGACTGGGGCAAAGCGCCACCTGCTCTATTACGGCCATTACGACGTGCAGCCGCCTGACCCGCTGGAACTCTGGACCAGCCCACCCTTCGAGCCGGTTCTGGTGGACGGGCCGAACGGCCAGCGCGTGGTCGCGCGCGGCGCGGTGGACGACAAGGGCCAGACGCTGATGTGGATCGACGCGCTGCGCGCCTGGCAGAAGGTGGCCGGCGGCCCGCCCTGCGCCATCACCGCGGTGATCGAGGGTGAGGAGGAAATCGGCTCACCCAACCTCGCCCCCTTCATGGAGGCCAATGCCGCGGAACTGAAGGCGGATGTCGCCATCATCAGCGACACCGGCATGTGGGACATCGACACCCCGGCCCTGTCCACCCGCCTGCGCGGCATGTGCTTCGTGCAGCTCGACATCAAGGCGGCGAGTCGGGACCTGCATTCCGGCATGTATGGCGGCAGCGCGCTGAACCCGAACAACCTGATCACGAAGATCCTGGGCGAGTTGCACGACGCCAATGGCCGCGTGCAGCTTCCGGGCTTCTATGATGGCGTGCCGGAGCTTTCGCCCGAGCTGCGCGCGCAGTGGCAGGCGCTGGGCTTCTCGGAACACGACTTTCTCGGTGCCATCGGGCTTTCGGTGCCAGTCGGCGAGAAGGACCGTGGCGCGCTGGAACGGCTCTGGGCGCGGCCGACGGCCGATATCAACGGCATCTGGGGCGGCTATACCGGCGCCGGCAGCAAGACCGTCATCCCCAGCGAGGCGCATGCCAAGATCACCTTCCGGCTTGTGCCCGGCCAGCACCACGAGAAAGTCTTCGAGGCCTTCAAGCAATTCGTGAATGCCCGGCTTCCGGCCGATGCCACCGCCACCTTCCAGGGCGGCGGCGCCAGCCCGGGGATCGAAGTGCCGGCGGATAGCGACTTCGTGAAGGCGGCGCAGGCGGCGCTGGCCGATGAGTACGGCCGCCCCGCCGCGATGATCGGCTGCGGCGGCTCCATCCCCGTCGTCTCCTCGATGAAGGACGTGCTGGGGCTGGATACCGTGCTGATGGGCTTCGGGCTGGAGGATGACCAGGTGCACAGCCCGAACGAGAAGTTCGACCTGCGTTGCTTCCACCAGGGCGCCCGCAGCCATGCGCGGCTGCTGGCGAAGCTGGGCTGAGAAAGCCGACTTCCGCCGGAAGCCCGGCTTCTGCTTTGACGGGCGCGCCGGCGCCGACCAACCCGGCGCGCGGAAAGCGGTGGAGGGTTCAGCCCTTCACCGCCCCGGCCGCCAGCCCCGCCACCACATAGCGCTGCGCCGCCAGCACGAAGATCAGCACCGGCGCCAGTTGCACCGTGGCGGCGGCGAACAGGACGCCCCAGTCCACACCCTCCACCGTGCTCAGGATTTCGCTGATCACCAGCGGCGTGGTGCGCGCATCCCGCGTGGTGAAGACCAGCGCGAAGATATACTCGTTCCAGGCATAGACGATGACGAACAGCGAGGCGGCGATGACGCCGTTCATCACCAGCGGGAAGACGATGCGGCGCAGGATCTGCAGCAGCGTCGCCCCATCCACCACCGCCGCCTCCTCCAGTTCGCGCGGCACCTGGTCGATGAAGGCGCGCATGATCCAGGTGGAGAGGCTGACGAAGAAGGCGGCGTAGAGCAGCATCAGCACCAGATGCGTGTCCGACAGATGCAGGTAGCTGAACACGGGGAACAGCGGCAGCGTCACCACGATCGGCGGCAGCATGCGCACCAGCACCATGAAGAAGGCCGAGAGCGTCAGGGCCCGGCTGGAATAGCGGGAATAGACGTAGCCGGCGCAGGTGGCGAAGGCGATGGTGATGGCCGTGGCGCCGATGGTGATGATCAGGCTGTTCAGCATATTGTCGAAGAAGGCGGGCCAGGCGCGCCACAGCTCCCGGTAGTTGTCGAGCGTCGGCGTGAAGATCAGCGTCGGCGGGATGGCGAAGATTTCGCGCGGCGGTTTGAAGGACGCGCTGATCACCATCAGGATCGGAAAGACCGACCAGATCACGGCCAGGGCGGCGAGGGAAAGGCGCAGCGCCTTGCCGAAGGGTCCGGGCCTATGCACGGGCGAACATCCGCTTCCAGGCGGTGTACAGATAGGGCGCGGCGATGCTCAGCGACAGCAGCATCATCACCAGCCCCGTCGCGGAAGCCAGGCCGAATTCGTGGTAGCGAAAGGCGGCGCGATACAGATAGACGGCCAGCACCTCCGTCAGCCTGGCCGGGCCGCCCTCCGTCAGCAGCCAGATCTCGGAGAAGACGCGCATTGCCGTGATGTAGCGGAACATCAGCGCCACCAGCAGCGCCGGCAGGATCACCGGCAACTGCACATGGATGAAGACGCGCCAGCCCCCTGCCCCATCCACCGTCGCCGCCTCGATCAATTCGCGCGGCACCGCCTGCAGGGCGGCGTAGAGGATCAGGAAGGTGAAGGGCGTGTGGATCCAGATCGACAGCAGCGAGGCCAGCACCAGCGCATCGGTCGGATTGGCGGACCAGTCGAGCTGGCCCAGCCCCACCGCCTCCAGCGCCCAGGACACCATGCCGATATCGGGCTCGAGCACGAAGCGCCACATGGCGACCGCGGAGACCTCGTTGATCGCATAGGGCGCGATCAGCAGCGCGACGAACAGCGTGCGGAAGGGCATCCAGCCGGCTGCCAGCAGGGCCAGGCCGAGGCCCAGCAGCAGCTCCCCATAGACCACCGCATTGACCACGAGGAAGGTGTTCCAGACCGCGCGCCAGAACACCGGATCGTCGATCAGCGTCCGGAAATTGCCGAGGCCGACGAAACGCATCTCCGCGGTGAAGGACACCGCATGCAGGCTGAGCCAGCCGACCCAGATCGCCGGCAGCAGGATCAGCGACACCAGCAGAAGCTGTGCCGGTGTCAGCAGGATCCACTGCGCCAGGCCGGGCCGGCCGCCAAAAAGTGGCCGGCTGCGAGGGCGCGCCTTCGCCTGCCGCGCAGGCGCTGACACATCCCCTTCCGCGAGGGGTGGCGAGGCGGCGCTCAAGCCGGCAGCAGGGGTTCGATGCGGCTGCGGGCGCTGCGCATCGCCGCCAGCGGCTCCGCCTGCCCCAGCATGGCGCGCTGCACCTCCTCCATGAAGATGTCCATCGACCGCCCCGCCTGTTCGAAGCCCGGCACGGTCAGCCGCGCATGTGGCAGGACGCGCTGCTCGATGGCCAGGAAGGGCGCCATCTCCCGCACCTTGGGATCGTCATAGGCGGAGCTGCGCACCGGGCCATTGCCGTTCACCGCGGCGCGGATGGTGCTGGCGCGGGACGAAACCTCCCGGATGAAGGACCAGGACAGACGCTTGTCGCGGGCATTGCGCGGGATCGCCATCGCCCAGACGGACGTCTTGGCCGGGGCGAGATCCGTGCTGCCGGCCATCGGGATCGGCGCCACCGCGATCTCCCCGGCGAAGCGCGACTGGCGCGCATCGTTGTAGTTGATGAAGCGGCCGAAGGGCTGGGTCGTCATCGCCGCCCGGCCCTGCTGCATGGCGGTGATGACCTCCTCCGTCTTGAAGGTCATCACGTTGCGCGGCAGCACCCCCCGGCGGAACCAATCGCGCAGCAGCGCCACGGCGCGCACGGCGGGCTCGGCATCGCCGACGAAGCGATAGTCCTGGGTGATGAAGTCGCCGCCATGGGCGCGGATGAGATCCATGGTGCCGGAGGGGTCGTCCATGGAATTGGCGAAGCCGGCGACGCGGGTTCCGTCGGCGCGTGCATGGGTCAGGCGGTCGGCGGCGGCGATGATCTCGGCGAAGGTGGTCGGTACCTCAACCCCCCGCTCCCGCAGCAGCGCCTTGTTGTAGAAGAAGCCGTGGGTGGCGTGGCGATAGGGGATGCCGGTCTGCTTGCCGCGGAAATTGTGCGAGCCGTACATGGTGGCCGCGATCTCATCCGCCGTTTCCAGCGGCTCGGCCTCCATGAAGGGGCGCAGATCCTCGAACAGCGGGGCGACGTGCGGGCCGGTGTAGCGGTCGAGCAGGAAGGCGACGTCGACGCCGCCCTGGGACAGTGCCGCCTCGCGATAGACGCGCTCATGCACCGCCTCGACGCCGAAGGTCAGCCATTCGGTCTCAACCCCCGCCTGCTGCTTCCAGGCAGCGCTGCTGTCGCCGCCGGCGGCCCCGGTCACGGCGCGCTGATGCACCGCATGGCTCATGATGACGAAGCGGCGTCCCTGCGCCAGGGCAGGTGCGGCAAGCATTGTCGCGGAGGCGCTGCCCAGAAGGGCCCGGCGGGTGATTTGCATATTTGTTATTTCCTCCCCCATGCATGTTGTCTCAGCCCGATGGCACGAGTCCGATGGGCTGGCGCTGGTAGATGTGCTGTCGCGCGGCGGCGATGTGCGCCTGCATTTCCGCGCGGGCCAAGGCCGCGTCACGGCGCCGGATCGCGTCCAGGATGTTGCGGTGCTCGGCGGCGATCAGCCGGGCGCGCGCGACCGGGTCGTCGATGCCGAAATTCCGGACCTCGACCGGGCCGAGGCCGATCAGGTTCGGCAGTTGCTCCAGCGTCGCCACGAAGAAGCCATTGCCGGAGGCGCGGGCGACGGCGCGGTGGAAGCGGAAATTGGTGTCCCGCACCAGCTCCGGCGCGCCGAGCGGTGCCAGCTCCTCCGCCTGCCGCAGCGCCGCCTCGATCTCGGCCAGGGTCTCCGGCGTATGGCGCAGCGCGGCGAGCTGGGCCGTCTCACCCTCCACCGCGATGCGGAATTCGTAGAAGCGCTCGACATCGGCGACCGTGGCGACGGCCGGGAAGCGCATCGCACCGGCATCCGGCCCGCGCAGCACGACACTGCCCGAGCCTTGCTGGGAGCTGACATAGCCCTGCTCCCGCAGGCGCGCGAGCGCGCCACGGACGATGGGGCGGCTGACGCCGAAGCGCCGGCACAGCTCGAACTCCGTCGGCAGCTTGCAGTCGCGCGGGAAATCCCCGCGATCGATCAGACGGCGCAGCTGTTCCTCCAGCCGCTCCGCCAGGGAAGGCTGGCGCGGTGCCGCAGGGGCTGACGGCGCGCCCGACATCAAACCGGGCGTTCCCCGCGCGTGGTCAGCCGATGCATGCGGCGGCGGCCCTGGCCCGTAAAAGCCTCGCGCCGATGCATGGTGCAGCGGTTGTCCCAGATCACCAGGTCGCCCACCCGCCAGCTTTGCGACCAGACCCGCGCCGGGTCATTGGCCGTGGCGAACAGCTCGTCACACAGCGCCTCGCTCTGCGCCAGGGGTAGGCCGGGGATATAGGCGCCGAAGCGGCGGCCCAGATACAGCGCCTTTCGGCCGGTCAGCGGATGGGTGCGGACGATGGGATGGATCGGCCCCGGCATCTCCCGCACATCATCTGTCTCGATATCCTTGTAGCCGGGGCGGCGGCCGCCCTGGGCGTTGTGGCTGGCCTGGTGCTTCATGCGCAGCCGGGCGATGCGCGCCTTGGTCTCCGGTGGCAGCACCTCATAGGCCGAGTACATATTGGCAAAGCTGGTATTGCCGCCGCTGGGCGGCACTTCCCGCGCCAACAACATTGTCAGCGCGGAGGGTGTGTCGGTGAAGGCGAGGTCGGTGTGCCAGTGCAGCTCCCCATCGCCATGCTCGCCGATCGGCTGCCCATCCTCCGTGACGTTGGAGATGATGGTCACGTAGCGCGCATTCTCGAGATAGACGGGGCGGGAGCGTGTGAAGTCCGGTGAGGGCAGCAGTTCCCCGAAGCGGGCGCCAAAGCGCTCGAAGGCCTCGTCATCGATGTTGGTGTCGCGGATGCGGATGACGAGGTGGTCGAGCAGCGCCTGGCGGACCGTCTCCATGGCCTCGTCGGTCAGCTTCGCGGGATCGAAGCCATGGATGTCTGCGCCGAGCGCGCCACCAGTCGGCACGGCCCGGATCCGGGCCGGGGCTTCGACCAAGGCTTCCTTGAGCATGGGATGCGTCCTCCGAACATATTTGTCAGGAAGCCTCGGAGGCGCATCCCAATTTGTCAAGGCAAATTTGTTACCCCCTCGATAGCGCAGTGCGGATCGCGGAGAGTGCCTGGTCGATCATCGGCGCAGTCACATCCAGATGCGTGCAGGCGCGCAGCCGCCCGCCGAGCAGGGACAGGGCCACGCCTTCCATCCGCACCCGCCGCACCAACTCCGTCGCCGCCACGCCGGTGCCGGGGATGGTGAAGAAGACCAGGTTGGTGTCGGGGTCCTGCACCTCCACCCCCTCCATCTGCGCCAGGCCGCGGGCGAGCGCCTTGGCATTGGCGTGATCCTCCGCCAGCCGGTCGACATTGTGGTCCAGCGCATAGAGGCAGCCGGCCGCGCAGACACCCGCCTGCCGCATCGCGCCGCCCAGCCGCTGCTTCCAGCGCCAGGCCTCGTCGATGAATTCGGAGGAGCCGCAGAGCACGGCGCCGAGGGGCGCGCCGAGGCCCTTGGTGAAGTCCAGCCAGACGCTGTCGAAGCCCGCCGCCATATCGGCCGGCGCGACGCCGGCGGCGACGCAGGCATTCATCAGCCGGGCGCCGTCCATATGGGTGGAAAGGCCCGCACCATGGGCAATGCCGGCGATCTCATCCAGCGTCGCCTTGGCCCAGACGGCGCCGCCGCCCGTATTCGCCGTCTGCTCCACCTCCACCAGCCGCTGCGTCGGCGTGTGGCGCGACTTGCCGCGCAGGGCGCCACGCAGCGCATCCGGCGTGTACATGCCGCGCGGACCCTTCAAGGGCAGGATCTGGACGCTGCCGAGCGCCGCATGGGCGCCGCCCTCGCTGGTCAGGATATGCGCCGTCTCATGCGCGATGATCTCCTCCCCCGGGCGGCAATGCACCAAAGTGGAGGCCACGTTGCACATGGTGCCGGAGGGCATGAACACCGCCGCCTCCTTGCCCATCAGCGCCGCCATGCGGTCGCACAGGGCATGCACGGTGGGGTCGTCACCATGCTGCTCGTCGCCGACCTCGGCCCGCATCATGGCGTCCAGCATCGCCGGGCTGGGCCTGGTCTGGGTGTCGGAATACAGGTTGATGCGGACGGGCGGCGCGCCGGCGGGCGGGCGTTCGGGGGCGTGGACCATGCGGCAAGGCTCCGGCGTTGTGCTGGCGCACTCCGCTATGCCCGGCCCGCAACGTCAAGCCGGGGTGGCGAGCCCGTGGCGCTGCCAGAGCGGCGCGATGGCCGGGCGCCGTGCCACCGCCTGGGCCAGCGCCTCGATTTTTGGGAGGTTGGCGGGTGTCCAGACCCGGCCCTCTGCCCAGCGCGACAGCACGGCGAGGTAGATGTCGGCCACCGTGAACTGGGTGCCGAGCAGGAAGGGCGCGGCCGGGTCGCCGGTCAGGCCGGCATGCGCCTCCACCACCCGCATCACGTCGCGCGCCATGGCCAGCGCGCCATCGCGCAGCGCCTGGTGCTGGTGGGGGCTGACGCCGAAGCGGGCTGGGTAATCCCAGCGGGTGATCTGCGGGTAGAACTCGCCCGCCAGCAGCGCCATCCAGCGCAGCGCCCGCGCCCGCCCGGGATCGCCCGGTGGCGGCAGAAGGCGTGGGTGGATATCGGCGAGCGTCACCAGGATCGCCAGGCTTTCGGTCATCACCGTGCCGTCCGGCAGGATCAGCGTCGGCAGCCGGCCCATGGGATTGATGGCGCGATAGTCGGCGCGAAGCTGGTGGTCGCCCTCCAGCGGCACCGCGCGCAATTCCACCGCAGCGCCGACCTCCGCCAGCGCCATCTCGACCGGGGCGGAGCCGGAGCCGGCATCGCCGTAGAGGATGTATCCCACGCCGCGCAGCCTGCCCCGATTCCCCGCGCCGTGGCAGACGCAAAGTCGTGAAACAGCGCGCAACGCCGGCGCCATCCGCCCATCGAGGGGCCGTGCTTCCCTCGCGCCCTCATGACATCGGGCGCTGGTAGATGAGCGGGTTGCAGGTGAGCATCGGGGACATCCTGGCGGATCAGCGGGAGGCGGCGGCGATACGTGCCGGCGCCTCGGCCAGCGACATCCGCCATGCCCGCGACAGCGGCTTCGACCCGCAGGATGTCATGACGATCCGCCAGGTCACCGCCGCCCGCGCCGTGCTGCTGATGTTTCGCTGCCCCAACCTGGCCGCGCGGTCGCTGCACGGGCTGCTGCCGGCGAAGACCGCGGTGACCACGGCGAAAAGCGGCACATCCGGCGCCGTGACCAGCCCCAGCGGCCTGCTGATGGTCTCCGACTACGACATCATGAGTTGCTGGCGGCAGGAGAATGCCGGCTTCCGCAAGATCCCCATCACCGCCACCACCCCTGGCGCGAAATACGGCGCCTGGCTGCCGGAGGCGCGCGAGCTGGTGCGGGAGCTGAATCGCAGCCTTGTGACGAAGATCCAGCATGGCGCGCAGGATGACTGGCTGGATGCCGAGCGCAATCGCGGCTTGAAGCCGGAGGACCTGTACCTGGCCTTCCGCCTCGGCGTGCCGGAGATGTTGGCCGGCCCGGCGGCGCTGGAACGCTTCTACCGGCAGGACATGCTGTTCTGGCCCTACCTGCCGAATGGCAGGCATTGCGGTCGGACGTCGTAAACCTTCAGGCGGAAGGCGCGGGCGTCGCGGCGGCCGGCGGTGGCGCCCGGCGGTACAGATTGGCGGCGCGGCGTTCGAAGGACCGCACCATCAGCCGCACCGCCTCGTTGAAGACGGTGCCGATGACGGCCTGCAGCAGGCGCGACTTGAACTCGAAATCGACGAAGAAATCCACCTCGGTCCCGTTGGCGACGGTGCGGAAGCGCCAATGGTTGTTGAGATAACGGAACGGACCGGTCAGGTAGCGCACATGCACATGATGCGGCCGTTCCAGCGTGACATTGCTGCGGAAGGTTTCGCGGAACATCTTGAAGCCGATGGTCAGATCCGCGACCAGCTCGTCCTCGGTGCGGGAGACGATGCGCGCGCCGACGCACCAGGGCAGGAACTCCGGATAGCGGCGCACATCCGCCACCATGTCGAACAACTGTTCCTGCGTGTAGGGCAGGACGCGCTTTTCCGCATGGGTGGGCATCAGGCGGCCTTCAGCTTGGCGGCGCGCGCATCCCGCAGCGCCGCGAAATCGCGATCTGCATGGTAGCTGGACCGGGTCAGCGGCGTGGCGGAGACCAGGAGAAAACCCTTGCCGCGCGCCGCCTGTCCATAATCGGCGAATTCATCCGGCGTCACGAAACGGTCCACCGCCGCATGCTTCACCGAAGGCTGCAGGTACTGGCCAATGGTCAAAAAATCGACCTCGGCGCTGCGCAGGTCGTCCATCACCTGAAGCACCTCGATCCGCTTCTCCCCCAGCCCGACCATGATGCCGGACTTGGTGAAGATGGAGGGGTCGCGCTGCTTCACCCGGTCGAGCAGCCGCAGCGAATGGTAGTAGCGCGCGCCGGGGCGAATGGTGGGGTACAGCGCCGGCACGGTTTCCAGATTGTGGTTGAACACATCGGGACGCGCATCGATCACCACCTCCAGCGCCCCGTCCTTGCGCAGGAAGTCGGGGGTGAGGATCTCGATGGTGGTTTCGGGCGCCGCGGCGCGGATGGCGCGGATGGTCTGGGCAAAATGCTCCGCCCCGCCATCGGCCAGGTCGTCGCGGTCCACGCTGGTGATGACGACGTGGCGCAGGCCGAGCTTGGCCACCGCATCGGCCACCCGGCGCGGCTCGTCCGTATCCAGCGCCTTCGGCATGCCGGTGATGACGTTGCAGAAGGAACAGGCGCGGGTGCAGGTGTCGCCCATGATCATCATGGTGGCGTGGCGCTGCGACCAGCACTCCCCGATATTCGGGCAGGCCGCCTCCTCACACACCGTGACCAGCCCATTGGCGCGCATCAGCGCATGGGTTTCCCGGTAGATCGGGCTGGTCGGCGCCTTCACCCGGATCCAGTCCGGCTTCCGCTGGATCGGGTTGTCCGGGCGCTTCGCCTTTTCCGGATGCCTTTCGGCGCCGGTCTTCGCCACCGCCGCCGAGGTCTCGGCGGCGTTGCGGGCGTGGTTGATTTCGACGCGAATGGCCATGGCCTAGATGTGGATCACCCGGCCATAGGCATCAAGCACCGACTCATGCATGGTCTCGGAAACCGTCGGATGCGGGAAGACGGTGTGCATCAGCTCGGCCTCAGTGGATTCCAGGGTGCGGGCGATGCCGTAGCCCTGGATCATCTCCGTGACTTCCGGCCCGACCATATGGGCGCCCAGCAATTCGCCGGTCTTGGCGTCGAACACCGTCTTCACCAGGCCCTCCGGCTCCCCCATTGCGATGGCCTTGCCGTTGCCGATGAAGGGGAAGCGGCCGACGCGGACCTCATGGCCGAGCTCCTTGGCCTTCTTCTCCGTCAGGCCGACGCTGGCGACCTGCGGGCGGCAATAGGTGCAGCCGGGGATGTTCAGCACATCCATGGCATGCGGGTGCTTGCCGGCGATGGCCTCGACGCAGATCACCGCCTCATGGCTCGCCTTATGGGCCAGCCAGGGGGCGCCGGTGAGGTCGCCGATGGCATAGACGCCCGGTTCGCCGGTATTGCCGAAGGCGTCGGTGACAATGTGGGTGCGGTCCACCTTCACCTTGGTGCCTTCCAGGCCGAGGTCTTCCACATTGCCGACGATGCCGACGGCGGAGATCATGCGGCCCGCGGTGATTTCCTGCACCTTGCCGCCGGCTTCCACGATGGCGGTGATGCTGTCCGCGCCCTTGCGCACGCCCTGCACGCGGGCGCCGGTGATGATCTGCATCTTCTGCTTGGCAAAAGCCTTGTGGACGAAGGCGGAGATTTCCTCGTCCTCCACCGGCAGGATGCGGTCCATCACCTCGATCAGCGTGACCTCGGCGCCCATGTTCAGGTAGAAGCTGGCGAATTCGGAGCCGATGGCGCCGGAGCCCATGACGATAAGCTTCTTCGGCAGAGCGGCCGGGGTCATCGCTTCCCGGTAGGACCAGATCAGCTTGCCGTCCGGCTCCATCCCCGGCAGGACGCGCGCCCGCGCGCCGGTCGCCAGCAGGATGTGTTTCGCGGCAAGCTCTGCCACCGGCTTGCCGTCCTTGGTGACCGAAAGCTTGCCCGGGCCGGCCAGCTTTCCGTGGCCGTCAAAAACGGAAACCTTGTTCTTCTTCATCAGGTGCTTCACGCCACCCGAGAGCTGCCCCGCCACCTGCCGGCTACGCTTCACCACCTTCGCAAAATCGAAGCGGATGTTGTCGGCGGCGAAGCCATAGGCATCCAGGGTATGGAGCAAATGATTGATTTCGCTGGCGCGCAGCAGGGCCTTGGTAGGGATGCAGCCCCAGTTGAGGCAGATTCCGCCCAGGTTCTCACGCTCCACCAGCGCGACCTTCATGCCGAGCTGGCTGGCGCGGATGGCGCCGACATAGCCACCAGGGCCGCCGCCGACGACGACGAGATCGAAAGTCTCGGCCATTTCAGGAGTCTCCTGCCAGGGCACGCAGAGCGTCACCCGAGAGGCGCCGTATGCGCCATTCATCGCGGCTTTCCGAGCCGATGCGGTCATAGAACTTGATGGCCGGCGCGTTCCAGTCGAGCACCTGCCATTCCATCCGCGTGCAGTTTTCCGCCACCGCGCGCTGCGCCAGACGCCGGAAGAAGGCGCCGCCGACGCCGAGGCCGCGGTGTTCCGGCTCGACATAGATGTCTTCGAGATAGATGCCGGGGCGGCCGGTGAACGTCGAGAAATTGTAGAACCAGATCGCCTGGCCGATGGCGCGGCCCTCGCGCTCTGCCAGGATGCAGAAGACGCGGGGCGTGGGGCCGAACAGGGCCTCGCGGAAATCGGCCTCCGTCCCCACCGCCTCGTGCAGCAGTTTTTCGTACTCGGCGAGGTCGCGGACCAAGCGGAGGATTTCCGGAAGATCCGCCACGGTCGCGTCGCGCAGGGTGAAACCGCTGGTCACATGCAGCCTTTCAGCAAAGGGCGAAAGCCCTCTCCCCCCATTGGGTGGAGAGGGCTTCTCCCGGAACCCGCTAAAGCATCAGGCTCAGCGGTTCCTCGACGATCTTCTTGAAGGTGGCGATCCATTCCGCCGCCAACGCGCCGTCCACCACGCGGTGATCGACGGACAGCGTGCAGGTCATCACCGTGGCAATCGCCAGCGCCCCATCCTTCACCACCGGCCGCTGCTGCCCGGCGGAGACGGCGAGGATGCCGGCCTGCGGCGGGTTGATGATCGCGGAGAAGTCGCTGACGCCGTACATCCCCATGTTGGAGATGGAGAAGCCGCCGCCCTGGAACTCCTCCGGCTTCAATTTTCCGGACTTGGCCCGCGCCGCCAGATCCTTCATCTGGTTGCTGATCGAGGCCAGGCCCGCCTGGTCCGCCTTTCGGATGATCGGCGTGATCAGCCCATCCGGGATGCTGACGGCCACCGAGATATCGACGTCGTGGTACTGGAGGATCGCCTCCTCGGTCCAGGTCGCATTGACCTGCGGCAGGCGCCGCAGCGCGACCGCGGCGGCCTTGATGACCAGGTCGTTCACGGAAAGCTTGAAGGCGCCCGGGCCATCCTTGGGCGAGGTCGCATTCAGCTGCGAGCGCAGCTTCAGCAGCGCATCGATCTCGATATCCATGGTGACGTAGAAATGCGGCACCGTCTGCTTCGATTCCGACAGCCGCCGCGCGATCACCTTGCGGATGCTGCTGTTCGGAATGGCCGTGTGCGGCGCCGTGATGGCGGGCGCCGGGGTCTTGGGCGCCGGGGCGGCGGCAGGTGCAGGAGCCGGCGCGGCAGCCTGTGCCGGCGCGGGCTTGCCGGCCTGCGGCTTGGCCAGCGCGGCCTCCACATCCGTCTTCACGATGCGCCCATTCGGCCCGGTACCGCTGATGGCCCCGAGGTCCAGCCCGGCCTGGGCCGCCATGCGACGCGCCAGGGGCGAAGCGATGGTGCGGTCGCCGGATTCGGCGGTCTTCGGGGCTTCCGCCTTCGGTGCGGCGGCTGGCTCCGTCTTCGGCGTCTCCGGCGCGGGCGCTGACTTGGCGGGCTCTGCCTTCGGAGCCTCGGCCTTCGGCGCCGGCGCCGCATCGGCGGATTCACCCGGCTCCACCAGCACGGCGATCGGGTCGTTGACCTTCACGCCGGCGGTGCCGCCCTGCACCAGGATCTTGCCCAGCACGCCCTCATCCACGGCTTCCACTTCCATGGTCGCCTTGTCGGTCTCGATTTCGGCGATGATGTCGCCGGCCTTGACCGTGTCGCCCTCGTTCTTCAGCCAGCGCGCCAGCGTGCCCTCGGTCATGGTGGGGGACAGCGCCGGCATCAGGATGTTCGTGGCCATGAGCTGCCTCCCTTACTTGTAGGTCACGCGCTTGGCGGCCTCGATCACCTGTTCGAGGCGCGGCAGGGCCAGCTTCTCCAGGTTCGCGGCATAGGGCATCGGGATATCAAGGCCATGCACGCGCACCGGCGGCGCATCCAGGTCGTCGAAGCAGTTCTCCAGGATCTGCATGGCGACCTCCGCCCCGATGCCGGCATAGGGCCAGCCTTCCTCGAGCGTGACCAGCCGGTTGGTCTTCTTCACCGACTTCACGACCGTCTCGATGTCCAGCGGCCGAAGCGTGCGCAGGTTGATGACCTCCGCGCTGATGCCCTGCGCGGCGAGTTCCTCCGCCGCCTGCATCGCCATGCCGACCATGATGGAGAAGGCCACCAGGGTCACATCGGTGCCCTCGCGCTCCACCTTCGCCTTGCCGATCGGCAGGATGAAATCCTCATCCACCGGGCAGTCGAAGGTCTGGCCGTAGAGGATCTCGTTCTCGAGGAAGATGATCGGGTTCGGATCGCGGATCGCGGCCCGCAGCAGGCCCTTGGCATCCGCCGCCGACCAGGGGGCGATCACCTTCAGGCCCGGCAGATGCGCGTACCAGCTGGCATAGCATTGGCTGTGCTGGGCCGCGACGCGGCTGGCCGCGCCGTTCGGGCCGCGGAAGACAATGGGGCAGCCGAGCTGGCCGCCCGACATGTACAGCGTCTTCGCCGCCGAATTCACGATGTGGTCGATCGCCTGCATCGAGAAGTTGAAGGTCATGAACTCGACGATGGGCTTGAGGCCCGTCATCGCCGCGCCCACCGCCATGCCGGTGAAGCCGTGTTCCGTGATCGGCATGTCGATCACGCGCTTCGGGCCGAACTCGTCCAACAACCCCTGGCTGATCTTGTAGGCGCCCTGGTACTGGCCGACTTCCTCGCCCATCAGGAACACGTCCTTGTCGGCGCGCATCTCCGCCGCCATGGCGTCGCGCAGCGCCTCGCGCACCGTCATCGGCCGGGTCGCGCCCCAGTCCTTCTCCGGCGCGGCGGCGGCCTGGGCCGGCACCGAGGCGGCGGCGGGCTTCGCCGTCTCCATCTTTTCCGTCTTGGCGGGCTCAGCCTTGGGCGCCTCGGCCTTCGGGGCTTCCGCCTTGGGGGCCGCCACGCTGCCGTCATCCAGCTCCGCGATCGGGGTGTTCACCGAAACACCCTCGGTGCCCTCGGGCACCAGGATCTTGCTCAGCGTGCCCTCATCGACGGCTTCCACTTCCATGGTCGCCTTGTCGGTCTCGATCTCGGCGATCACGTCGCCGGCCTTCACCGCATCGCCTTCCGCCTTGAGCCAGCGGGCCAGCTTGCCCTCCGTCATGGTGGGGCTGAGGGCGGGCATCAGAATTTGCGTCATCTCAGCGGGACTCCACCAGGACGTCCGTCCACAATTCGCTCTCATCCGGCTCCGGCGAGGTCTGCGCGAATTCCGCGCTGTCCTGCACGATGGCCTTCACCTCGTCGTCGATCACCTTCAGCGCGGCCTCGCTGGTGTCGAAGACCTCCAGCAGCATCTTGCGCGCGGTCTCGATGCAGTCGTTCTGCTCGCGCATCTTCTGCACCTCCTCCCGCGTCCGGTACTTGGCCGGGTCGGACATGGAGTGGCCGCGGTAGCGGTAGGTCTTCATCTCCAGCAGATAGGGGCCGTTGCCGGCGCGGCAGTGGGCGATGGCGCGCTCGCCCGCCTCCTTCACCGCGACCACATCCATGCCGTTGACCTGCTCCCCGGGGATGCCCCAGGGCGCGCCGTTCTTCGACAGGTCGCGGGACGCGCTAGCGCGCTCCACGCTGGTGCCCATGCCGTATTTGTTGTTCTCGATAACGAAGACGCAGGGCAGCTTGAACAGGGCGGCCAGGTTCATGCTCTCATAGACCTGCCCCTGGTTCGACGCGCCTTCGCCGAAATAGGCCAGCGCGACCGCACCGTCATTGCGGTACCAGTTGGCGAAGGCGAGGCCGGCGCCGAGCGACACCTGCGCGCCGACGATGCCATGGCCGCCATAGAAGCCCTTCTCGCGGGAGAACATGTGCATGCTCCCGCCCTTGCCCTTGGAATAGCCGCCGATGCGGCCGGTCAGCTCCGCCATCACGCCGCGGGCCTCCATGCCGGTGGCCAGCATATGGCCGTGGTCGCGGTAGGAGGTGATGACCTGGTCGCCCGGCTTCAGGCCGAGCTGCATGCCGACCACCACCGCTTCCTGCCCGATATACAGGTGGCAGAAGCCGCCGATCAGGCCCATGCCGTAGAGCTGGCCGGCCTTCTCCTCGAAGCGTCGGATCAGCAGCATGTCGCGATAGGCGCGGGTCAGCTCGTCCTTGCTGATGGAAGGCTGGTTGGCCCCCTTGGAGGCCCCCTTGCCGCGGGCAGATCGGGTGGCGGCTTCGGCCATGCGGTGTCCTCCTCAGAGCTTCCCTCCACCGCATCTACGCGCGCGGCGTGCCCCGTGCAAGCAGGTCTTTCGCGGGGAAGATGTTGATTGTGCAGCGCAATATAGAGATTAACTGAATTGCGGTTAACTGACTTTTGGCCCGGTTTTCGTCATTGCGGCGCAACCGCCGGATGGCGCCCGAATCGTGCCCGGGGCACCCCGGGTCCCGCAAGATTCCGGAACAAGGCCCCGCATGTCCCCGCCCGACCGTCTAAAACTGCCACTGATTTTCGCCGCCCTGCATGGAGCGGACCAGTTGGCGCTCGCCGCCCTGCCGCTGATCGCGACCTTGTCCCTGGGCGCCGGGCCCGGCCTGACGGGCGCCCTGGTGGCAGCCCAGGGCATGGCCTGGCTGCTGGTGGCCCTGCCCGCCGGCGTGCTGGCGGACCGCATGGACCGCCGGCGCCTGCTGGCCGCCGGCGGGTTGCTGGCGGCGCTGGGCTTCGGCCTCGCGCTGCCGCTGGCGGGGCAGCCGGTGTTGCTCGGACTGGCCGGCTTCCTCGGCGCGAGCGGGGTGGTGGCGGCCGCACTGGCCAGCTTTGCCCTTTTGCCTTCCCTGGTCGAACGCCCAGCCTTGCCGGCGGCCAACGCACGGCTGGAACTGGGCCGGGCGCTGGCGACACTGGCGGCGGCGCCCATTGCAGGCATCCTCGCCACACGGGGCCTGCCACAGGCCGGGCTTGGCCTTGCGGCCCTGGCCGGGCTGGTGGCGGCGCTGCTGGCCTGGCGGCTGCCGGCGCCCACCGCCCTGCCCCGCGCCACCCAGCCGGGCCTTGGCGCGGCGGTGGCGGAGGGTGCGCGCTTCGTCCTGGCGCAACCCCTTCTGCGCGCCATTGCCCTGGCCGCCATTGCCTGGAATGCCGGCTTCTTCGCACTGATGGCTGTTGCCGTGCCGCTGGCCCTGGGGCCATTGGGCCTCGATGCCGCCACGGCCGGCCTGGCGCTCGGCGCCTATGGCGCGGGGCTGGTGCTGGGCGCATTGGCCGCACCGAGGATCAGCACGATGCTGCCGCTCGGGCAGGTGCTGCTGTCAGGGCCGGGCCTGTCGGTGCTGGGCATGGCCGCCCTGCTGCTGGCGCCGGGTTTCGTCACGCTTGCCCTTTGCATGGGGCTGCTCGGCTTCGGGCCGATGCTGTGGCAGGTGGCGCAGACCAGCCTGCGGCAGGCGGTGACGCCGATGGCGCTGCTCGGGCGGGTCGGCGCGGTGATGCAGGTGGCGGTGTTCGGGGTGCGCCCCCTGGGGGCGCTGATCGGTGGCGGTATCGCCACCGGCTTCGGCCTGCCAGCGGCGCTGTGGCTGGCCATGCTCGGCTTCGGCCTGTCCCTGCTGGCCGTCGCCCTCAGCCCGCTGGCGCCGCTGCGCGCCCTGCCCAGCCTCGATCAGATGCGGGGCCTCGATCAGAACAGGCGGCGCTCGGCCTCATAGGGCACCACGATCTCGTCCTTGCCGACGAGGTTCAGCGTCTGCCGCGCCCGCTCATCCAGCTGGTCGCGGTCCAGGCGGTCGCCGCGCAGGCCGGCGACGCGGCGCTCCGCCGCCTCCAGCTCCACCATCACCCGGTCACGTTCCAGGCGCGCCTCCTGCAGGCGCTCCAGACGATGGTCGCGGGCGATCAGCCCACGCTCCCCATGCACCGCATGCCAGATGAAATAGCCGCTGGTGGCCAGGAATACGGAGGGCAGGACAGCCGCCCGCAGCCTCCGCATCAGCCAAGCCCCAAAACCCCCCCGCCGTACTGGCGGCAGATACATATCCGACACGCTCGCGAGCCCCCCGGCCGACGCCCCCATAAGACAGGGGCCCGCCCCCGCCTGTCCAGCGGATTCGAGCCCCTGCAACAACTTAACGCTCAATTAGCGGCGCAGCACGCTCCGCCCGGCATAACGAGCCGCCGAGCCCAGATCCTGCTCGATGCGGATCAGCTGGTTGTACTTGGCCGTGCGGTCGGAACGGGAAAGCGAGCCGGTTTTGATCTGCCCGCAATTGGTGGCGACGGCGAGGTCGGCGATGGTCGCATCCTCGGTCTCGCCGGAGCGGTGGCTCATCACCGCCTTGAAGCCGGCGCGATGCGCCATCTCCACCGCCTCCAGCGTCTCGGTCAGCGTGCCGATCTGGTTGACCTTCACCAGGATGGCATTTCCCGTATTCGTCTCGATGCCACGGCGAAGCCGCTCGGTGTTGGTGACGAAAAGATCGTCGCCGACCAGGTTCACCTTGCCGCCGAGCCGGTCGGTCAGCAGCTTCCAGCCCTCCCAGTCATCCTCGGACATGCCGTCCTCGATCGAGACGATCGGGAACTTCTTCGTCAGGGCTTCCAGGTAGTCCACCATCTGGCCGGAATCGAAGGTCTTGCCCTCGCCTTCCATCACGTAGCGGCCATCCTTGTAGAACTCGGTGGCGGCGCTATCCAGGGCGAACAGGATATCCTCGCCCACCCGGTGGCCGGCCTTCTCGCAGGCCTTGCTGATGAAGCCCAGCGCTTCCTCGGCGCTGCCGATATTCGGCGCGAAGCCGCCCTCATCGCCCACATTGGTGTTGTGGCCCGCATCGTGCAGCTGCTTCTTGAGTTGCGCGAAGACCTCCGAGCCGATCCGCACCGCATCGGCGATCGTGCCGGCGGCGACCGGCATGATCATGAATTCCTGGATGTCGATCGGATTGTCCGCGTGCTGGCCGCCATTGATGATGTTCATCATCGGGACCGGCAGGGTGCGGGCGAAGACGCCGCCGACATAGCGATACAGCGGCATGTCGAGATCGGCCGCCGCGGCCTTCGCCGTGGCCAGCGACACCGCCAGGATGGCATTGGCGCCGAGGCGGGACTTGTTCGGCGTGCCGTCCAGCTCGATCATCGTCTCGTCGATCTTGACCTGCTCGGCGGCGTCCATGCCGCCGATGGCGTCGAAGATCTCGCCTTCCACATGGGCGCAGGCCTTCTGCACGCCCTTGCCGCCGAAGCGGGCCTTGTCCCCGTCCCGCAGCTCCACCGCCTCATGCGCGCCGGTGGAGGCACCGGAGGGCACGATGGCCCGGCCGATGGCGCCGGAGTCCAGCACC
This sequence comes from Falsiroseomonas oleicola, assembly GCF_019029495.1. GTDB lineage: Bacteria > Pseudomonadota > Alphaproteobacteria > Acetobacterales > Acetobacteraceae > Falsiroseomonas > Falsiroseomonas oleicola. Next base: position 65,788 of record NZ_JAERQM010000010.1, on the reverse strand, counting down.
ACCTCCGCCTCCACCGTCGGGTTGCCCCGGCTGTCGAGGACCTCACGGGCGATGATATCGGCGATGGCGGCCATGGGCGGGGCTCCGGATCGGGGGAGAATTCCCGGTCGCGCTTAAAGGTCCGGCGCCAGATCGGCAAGCCGCCCCAGGCGACTTGCCCCTTTGGCAGCAACTCCGCGACGCGGCGCCATGCGGGGGGGGGTTGTGACGTTACCGTGGCCGCCGCGTATCCCACACCGCCGCGAAGCCGCGCCGCAGTGGCATGCCCTGGCGGTCGCAGGGCTCCACCCGACCACAGGGCACGGCGACAGCGCGGGTCAGCAGCGAGTCCTTCGTCCGGCTGTAGCCCGCGAGCTTGAGGTCCAGCGCGCCGCAGGGGTGCACCTTTGTGACCAGCCCCCAATCCCCGGCGCGGGCCGTATTCACGGACCCACCCTCGTCCCGCACCAGGCGCACCAGGTCGCCCGGTTCGAACAGATAGGATTCGACGCCTGAAACACCCGTCAATGTGCGCATGGCGGGCATTGCACCCCAAAAGGGTGACGAAATCCTTGACGGCAGGCGTAACGTTGCCGTCAACCCTTGCCGCGACCGCCACCCAGCAACAGCGTGATGCCCAGCCCGACGGCCAGCGCCAGCGGCACGGCCAGCGAGCCGAACAGGAAGCCTGCCGCCGCCGTCCCCACCAGGGTGACGGCCATGCCGATGCCGAAGCGCCGCAGCCTCGCCTGCTGGTCCATCAGACCAGCCGCGCCTGCCGCACCGCGGCGGCGATGAATCCCTTGAACAGGGGATGCGGTTCGAAGGGCTTGGACTTCAGCTCAGGATGGAACTGCACGCCGATGAACCAGGGATGGTCCGGGATCTCGACGATCTCCGGCAGCGAGCCGTCCGGGGACATGCCGGCGAAGCGCATGCCCACCTCCTCCAGCCGCTCGCGATAGCCGACATTCACCTCGAATCGGTGGCGATGGCGTTCGGTGACCTCGGCCGCGCCGTCATAGACACCCCGCACAAGGGAGCCCTCGGCGAGCTTCGCGACATAGGAGCCCAGCCGCATGGTGCCGCCCAGGTCGCCACCGGCCGTCCGGGTCTCCACCTGGTTGCCACGGGTCCATTCAGTCAGCAGCCCGACGACCGGCTCCGCGCAGGTGCCGAATTCGGTGGAGGAAGCGCCCTTGAGGCCGACCAGATTCCGCGCCGCCTCGATCACCGCCATCTGCATGCCGAAGCAGATGCCAAAGAAGGGAATCTTGCGGGTGCGGGCGAAGCGCACAGCCTCGATCTTGCCGGAGGAACCGCGTTCGCCGAAGCCGCCCGGCACCAGGATGCCGTGCACACCTTCAAGCTGCTTGACGGCTTCCTCGTCGCCCGCCTCGAAGACCTGGCTGTCCACCCAGTTCAGCTTGACCTTCACATTGTTGGCGATGCCGCCATGCGCCAGCGCCTCGGCCAGCGACTTATAGCTGTCGAGCAGGTTGGTATACTTGCCGACCACCGCGATGGTCACCTCGCCCTCCGGCGCGCGGATCGACTGGACGATCTTCTCCCAGCGCCGCATGTCGGGCTCGCCGTAGAAGGAGAGGTTGAAGTGCCGCAGCACTTCGCGGTCCAGGCCCTCGGCATGGTAGCTGATCGGCACGGAATAGATGCTGTCGGCGTCATAGGCCGGGATCACCGATTCCGGGCGCACATTGCAGAACAGCGCGATCTTACGGCGCTCGCTTTCCGGGATCTGGCGGTCGCAGCGGCAGAGCAGGATCTGGGGCTGGATGCCGACACCCAGCAGTTCCTTGACGCTGTGCTGCGTCGGCTTGGTCTTCAGCTCCCCGGCCGAGGAGATGTAGGGCACCAGGGTCAGGTGGATGAACAGGCTGCGGGTCGGGCCGAGCTCATTGGCGAGCTGGCGGATAGCCTCCAGGAAGGGCAGCGATTCGATGTCGCCCACGGTGCCGCCGACCTCGACGAGGACGAAGTCGTAGCCATCCGTCTCGGCCTGGATCACCGCCTTGATCTTGTCGGTGATGTGCGGAATGACCTGCACGGTCCCGCCCAGATAGTCGCCGCGGCGTTCGGCCGCGATCACGTCCGAATAGATCCGGCCCGTGGTCCAGTTGTCGAGCTTGGAGGCGTGGACCCCGGTGAACCGCTCGTAATGGCCCAGGTCGAGGTCGGTTTCCGCCCCGTCATCGGTCACATAGACCTCGCCATGCTGATACGGGGACATCGTGCCCGGATCGACATTGAGGTAGGGGTCGAGCTTGCGAAGGCGCACCTTGTAGCCGCGCGCCTGGAGAAGGGCGCCCAGCGATGCCGCTGCGATGCCCTTGCCGAGGGATGAAACCACGCCGCCGGTGACGAATACGAACCGCGTCATGGACGCCCCTCATAGCGAAGCCGGGCGGGTCTGGGAACCCGTCCGGCGTGTTGGAACCGATTGTGGCAGGCATGCTCCCTGCGCGGGTGTCGCGCGGGGATGGAAACTCAGTTGTTGGGCACCGTCGGCGCGACCGGAGCCACCGGGGTGGCCGGTGCGGCGGCGCCCGGCGGGCTGCCCGCCGGCATGTCGAGGATGGAGCCGCGCGGCGCCTGGCCCTTGCCGAGCATGGCCAGCACCAGCGCCAGCGCCATGAAGATGGTGCCGAGCACCGCGGTGGTCCGCGTCAGCAGGTTGGCGGTGCCGCGGCCGGACATGAAGCCGCCCATGCCCTGGGACGTCCCGATGCCCAGGCCGCCACCCTCGCTGCGCTGCACGAGAATGACCCCGATCAGCGCCAGGGTGACAAGCAGGAAAAAGACGAGGAGGAGATTGGTCATGGCGGGCGCCTTCTAGCGGGTCTGGCCGGTCATGACCAGCGTCGCCGTTACGCCTCCCTGCCGGCTGGTCGCGCCGAGAGTCAGGCTTCGCGGCGAAGCAGGTTTAGGTGCGGAGCGGGGCGGCCTCTCCGCCGATCCGGCTCAGCCCATAAATAGCAATATATGCGGCGGCGGCGGGCGCGCCCCGCCGGCCACCTGGTCCAATTCGGCGTCGCTGATGGGCCGGGGCTGGAAATCCGCCTCCGTCAGCTCATAGCCGCGGCTGCGCGCCCAGCCGGCGAGCCGGGCTGGGGCAGGGTTGACGCCAAGTTCGGCGAGCAGACCCTGCCGGGCCTCGGCCGTCGCGTGATCGGCCATGAAACGCGCGAATTCAGTGGAGGTGGACATGGGCTGCCTGTCCCGTCTGGGGCGATGATTCTAGGCTAGGCGTAGCCCAGCAGCCAGAAATTTCAGATCGACTTCGATTTGGACCCCCCCCCCTCGCCTATTCCGCTGCCGCGGCGATGGCCAGGAAATCCGCCGCGACCAGGCTGGCGCCGCCGACCAGCCCGCCATCGACATTCGCCAAAGCCAGGATCGCCTTCGCATTGCCCGGCTTCATCGAGCCGCCATAGAGAATATGCGTGCCCTGCCCCGCCGCGCCGAATCGCGCCACCAGGCTGTCGCGGATGGTGGCGTGGATGGCGGCGATGTCGGCCTCGGTCGGGGTGCGGCCGGTGCCGATGGCCCAGACCGGCTCATAGGCGATGATGCCGGCGAAATCGTCCGGTAGCGACTCGGCGAGCTGCCGGCGCACCACGGCCTCCGCCTCCCCCGCCAGGCGCTGCGCCTCCGTCTCGCCGACGCAGACCACCGGCACCAGACCTGCGGCCAGCGCAGCCTTCACCTTGGCCTGGACCACGGCATCGGTCTCACCATGGTCGGCGCGGCGTTCGGAATGGCCCAAGATCACATGGGTGGCGCCGATGTCCCGCAGCATGGCGGCGGAGGTGTCGCCGGTATGCGCGCCCTTGGCCGCCGCATGGCAATCCTGCGCGCCCAAGGCCACCGTCCGCCCCGCCATCGCGGCCAGGGCCGGGATATGAACGAAAGGCGGGCAGATCAGCAGGTCCGCCGGCAGACCGGCAGCCCCGGCCTGCACCGCCTCGGCCAGCGCCACCGCCTCCCGCAACGTGCCATGCATCTTCCAGTTGCCGGCGATGAGGGGGCGGATTCCGGGGGTCACGGGCATCTCCTTGAGCGTTGACTTCGCCTACCAACCTCGTGCCGGGCTGGCAACCGGCGGCATTTCCGGCTACCGGGACGGCATGATCACCTGGTTCCGCAAGCTCACCCAGACCTGGTTCGCCAAGGTCCTCTTCCTCCTGCTGGTCCTTTCCTTCGCCATCTGGGGGATCGAGGACACCGTGCGCGATTTCGGCCGGGAAACCGCCGTCGTCAGCATGGAGGGCGGCGATATCGAGGTGCCCGAGGCCCAGATGGCCGCGCGCCGCGAATTGCAGCGGGTGCAGGCCCAGCTCGGCCAGGGCTTCGAGGCGGAGGAGCCGCTGCGCCGCGCCATCGCCATGCAGGCGGTCGAACAATTGATCGCGGAGCGCGCCCAGCGGGCGGAGGCCACGCGGCTCGGCCTGTCCACGCCGGATGAGGCGGTGCAGGCCTATATCTTCGCCATCCCGAATTTCCAGACCGCCGGCCAGTATGACCGGCTCGTGCTCGACCAGTTCCTGCGCCAGAACGACATGACGGAGGCGCAGTTCCTGCGCATTGTCCGCGACGACCTGGAGCGAATCCAGCTTTCCGGCGCCGTCCGCGCCGGCGCGCCCGCGCCGGACGTCCTGGCCCGTGCCCTGGTGCGCTACGAACAGGAACGCCGCATCGCCCAGGTGGTGGAACTGCCTTTGCTGGATGCGCCGGAGCCGGAACCGCCGACCGAGGCGGCGCTGCAACGCTTCCACGCCAACAACCCGGAACGCTTCTCCACCCCCGCCCTGCGGGAAGTGACCCTCGCCGTGCTGACGGCCGACAACCTCGCCGATCAGATCGAGATCTCCGACGCCGACCTCGCCGCCGCCTATGAGCAACGCCGGGGCCAGTATGAGACGGCGGAGCGGCGCGACCTGCAGCAGGCGCTGCTGCCGGACCAGGCGACGGCCCAGCGCATTGCCGGGATGTGGCGCGCCAACCCCGATTTCGCCGCGATCGAGCAGGCGGCGACCGCGGCCGGTGGCGCGGCGCTGTCGCTCGGCAATGTGCCGCGCGCCGACCTGCCGCTGCCGGAACTGGCCGAGGCCGCCTTCGGCGCAGCGCAGGGCGCCGTGACCGACCCCGTGCAATCGCCCTTCGGCTGGCATGTGATGCGGGTGGCGGCTGTCACCCCGGGCCGCACCTCGACGCTGGAGGAGGTGCGCGACCGCCTGCGCCAGGATGTGGCGCTGGAACGCGCCGGCGACCTGGCCTTCGAACGCGCCAACCGGGTGGAGGATGCGATTGCCGGCGGCGCGCCGCTGGAACAGGCCGCCCGCGAATTCGGCCTGACGGTTGCCACCCTGAGCCTGGATGCCGAGGGCCGCGACGCGGAGGGCCTGCCCGCCGTGCTGCCGGTGCCCGTCGCCGCGCGGGCGGAGGCGCTGCGCGCCATCTTCGCCGCCGACCAGGGCGCCGCCCCCCGCCTGCAGGAATTCCGCGAGGCGCAGGGCTTCATGGGCATCGAGATCCGCGCCGTGAACGCGCCGGCGCTGAGGCCCTTCGAACAGGTGGAGGCGGATGTGCGCCTCGCCTGGACCAATGACGCGAAGCGCCGGGCGCAGGAGGCGCGGGCCGCCGGCCTGCTCGCCGCCGTGCGCGGCGGCCAGACGCTGGAAGCGGCCGCCAGCGCCGCCGGCCTGACGAGCACCCGCATGGGCCCCTTCGGCCGCCAGCCGGAACCGGGCGCGCCGGGCCTGACCGTGCCGCGCGAATTGCTGTCGGTGCTGTTCGGCATCGCGGTGAATGAGCCGACCATGGCACCCACCGCCGCCGGCTTCGCCGTGGCGCAACTGCTGGAAGTGGTCTCGACCGACCCGGCCGCGGATCAGGCCGCGCTCGACAATGCCCGCCGCAGCGCGCAGCAGCAGATGGCCGATGACCTGAACGCCGCCTATGTGGCGGCGCTGCGCAACCGCGCCGCGCCGCGGATCAGCCCGACCCTGCTGCAACAGGTTGTGCCATGAGCGCCATGTCCAGCTTCGCCAGCTTCGCGGAAGGCCTCGCCGCCGGCCAGGGCCAGGTGGTGTTCCGGGAGCGCGTCGCCGATCTGGACACGCCGGTCGGCGCCTATCTCCGCCTCGTCCAGGGGCGCCACAACGCCTTCCTGCTGGAATCGGTGGAAGGCGGCGCGGCGCGCGGGCGCTTTTCCGCCCTCGGCATGGAGCCCGACCTGGTCTGGCGCTGCCGCGACGGCCGCGCGGAGATCAACCGCCACGCCTTGTCGGCCCCGCATGCCTTCGTGGCCGATCCGGCGCCACCGCTCGACAGCCTGCGGACCCTGGTCCAGGCGACGCGCATGCCGATGCCGGCCGGGCTGCCCTCCATCGCGGCCGGGCTGTTCGGCTATCTCGGCTACGACATGGTCCGGCACATGGAACGCCTGCCGGATGCCAATCCGGATGTGCTCGGCATTCCGGAGGCGGTGATGATCCGCCCCACCCTGGTCGCCGTCTTCGACCATGTGCGGGATACGCTGACCCTGGTGACGCCGGTCTGGCCCGAAGCCGGCCAGGACCCGAAATCGGCCTGGGACCTGGCACAGGCGCGGCTGGATGAGGCCGAGGCGGCGCTCGACCGCCCCCTGCCCCGCCCGGCGCCCGCCGCCAGCCTGCCGGTGCCGCCCGCGCCGACCTCCAACTTCACCAAGGAGGCCTACAAGGCCGCCGTGCTGCGGGCGAAGGACTACATCACCGCCGGCGACGTCTTCCAGGTGGTGCCCGCCCAGCGCTTCACCGCGCCCTTCGGCCTGCCGCCCTTTTCGCTGTATCGCGCGCTGCGCCGGCTAAACCCGGCGCCCTACCTGTTCTTCCTCGACCTGCAGGGCCTCTCTCTGGTCGGTGCCTCCCCGGAAATCCTGGTCAGCGTGAAGCATGGCGAGGTCAAGCTGCGGCCGCTCGCCGGCACCCGTCCCCGGGGCGCGACGCCGGAGGAGGACAAGCGGCTGGAGGCAGAGCTGCTGGCCGATCCGAAGGAACTGGCCGAGCACCTGATGCTGATCGATCTCGGCCGCAACGATGTCGGCCGCGTGGCGGAGATCGGCTCCGTCCGGGTCACCCAGAAATTCCAGGTCGAGCGCTATTCCCAGGTCATGCACATCATGTCCGAGGTGGTGGGCCGTCTGCGCCCGGGGCTGGATGCGCTGGACGCACTCACCGCCGGCTTCCCGGCCGGCACGCTGTCGGGCGCGCCGAAGGTCCGGGCGATGCAGATCATCGAGGAGCTGGAACCCTCCCGCCGCGGTGCCTATGCGGGCGGCGTCGGCTATTTCGGCGCCGATGGCGACATGGACATCTGCATCGCGCTGCGCACCGCCCTGGTGAAGGACGGGCTGATGCATGTGCAGGCCGGCGCCGGCGTGGTGGCGGACAGCGACCCGGAAGCCGAGTACCAGGAGACCCACCAGAAGGCGCGCGCCCTGTTCCGCGCGGCGGAGGAAGCGGTGCGCTTCGCGGCGCAGCGGCGCTGACGTCCGGCGCCACGGCCGGCTGAGGGCGGTTTGCCCTTCACCTGGACGCGGGCCATAGCTGGGCGATGCAAGCGACCTCCTTCGGACCCCGCCGTCCCTTCCTGTCCGTGGCTGCGCGGCTCCCGCTCATGGCCGGCATCGCCATCTTCCTGACCGGCCTCGCCTCGGCGCAGTTCACCATGTTCATCATGGGCCGTGAGATCGACCACCAGACCGAGACCATGGCGGCGGTCTATCTGGACACCCTGTCCTCCGCCGCCGTGCAGGCGCTGGAGACCAACGACATCCCCACCCTCCAGAAGGCGCTTGAACGCGCGCTGGGATTCCAGGTGGGCGTGGTGGACCGGATCATCGCCGTCGGCCTGCCCGACGGCACCATCCTGGCGCGCGCCGGCGCCACGGACGCCGAACCGCCGATGACACGGGGCGAACTGGCCAGCCACTGGGAACCCAGCGAGGGGGGCCGAATCGCCTGGGCACAGCGGGAGGTCGTGCAGAACAACCGGGTGGTGGCCCTGGCCGCCGTGCAACTGGCCTTCCCCGACGTCATCCGCCGGCGGGACGGGCTGCGGCTGCGCCTGGGTTTCGCCTGCCTGCTGCTCGCCGGCTTCGCGGCGATAATGGCCGCCGACCTGGCCGCCCGCCTGATGCAACCGGTGCTGAAGGTCGCCGCCTTTCTGGAGCAGATGACGGCGCGGCAGGAACCCAGGACGGAGGAGCCCCCACCACGCCGCACCGAGGCCGGCCGCCTGGAGGCGGCGCTGGAGCGGTTGATGGGCCATCTGCGGGAACGCGAAGCGCTGGCCGCCCGGCTGACCGAGCGGGAGCGGGTGGCCGTGCTCGGCCGCCTCGCCGCCACGGTGGCGCATGAGGTGCGCAACCCGCTGGCCGGCATGCTCAATGCGATCGACACGCTGCGCCATTTCGGCAGCGACGCGGCCGTGCGAACCCGGTCCCTCGACTTGGTGGAGCGCGGGCTCCAGCAGATCGAGACCGTGGTCCGCACCACCCTGGCCACCCAGCGGCCACCGCCGGAAGCCCGGCCTGTCACGGCCGCCGACCTGGACGACCTGCATGCGCTGGTGCTGCCGGAGGCCCGCCGTCGCGGCGTCGACCTGGCCTGGGCGGTGACGCTGGCCGAACCCTTCCGGACCGATGGCGTTCAGGTGCGCCAGATCGTGCTGAACCTGCTGTTGAACGCCATCGCGGCCACCCCGCCGGGGGGCCAGGTGCTGCTGCGCGCGGCGCGCCAGGGCGATATGCTGCGGGTGCAGGTGGAGGATCAGGGCGGCGGCCTGCCGCCGGCGGCGGAGGGCCTGCTGCTGGGCCTCAGTCCCGCCGGCATCGGCGACGGGCTGGGGCTGGAGGTGGCGGCGCGGCTGGCAGGCAGCCTCGGCGGCCATATCGGCGTCGAGTCCCGGCCCGGTGGCAGCCGCATCAGCATCGAGATCCCCCGCCACCCGGACCACCCGGCATGAGTGGCGCGGCCTCCCTCCTGCTGGTGGAGGATGACGAGGTGCTCGGCACCTCCCTGGTCCAGCGCCTGAACCTGGAAGGCGTGACCTGCTGGTGGGCCCGTACGGCGGCGGAGGGCGAGACGCTGCTGCGCCGCCATCGCCCCTCACTGGTCGTCTGCGACATCCGCCTGCCGGATGAGAGCGGGGAGGCGCTGCTGCTGCGCCTGATGCCGGAGATCGGCGCCACGCCGGTGATCGTCGCCACCGCCTATGGCGAGGTCGCGCAGGCCGTGCGCCTGCTGCGCGCCGGCGCCGACGACTACCTGGTGAAGCCCTTCCCGCCGCAGTTGCTGCTGGAGAAGCTGCGTCTTCTCGGTGCACCGGCGACGGCGGCGCCGCAGGCGGCCGAGGCCGGCTGGCAATCCCCCGCCATGCGCCTGCTGGCCAGCCAGTTGGCACGCCTGGCCCAGGTGACGACGCCCGTCCTGCTGAGCGGCGAGAGCGGCGCGGGCAAGGAGATCGCGGCACGCCGGCTGCATGCGCTGGGCGCCAACCCCGCCGCCCCCTTCGTCGCGGTGAACTGTGCCGCCATCCCATCCGAACTGATGGAGAGCGAGGTCTTCGGCCATGAGCGGGGCGCCTTCACCGGCGCGACGCAGCGCCATGAGGGATTCGCCGAGCGCGCGGCGGACGGCACGCTGTTCCTCGACGAGATCGGCGAACTGGCACCGCCGCTACAGGCCAAGCTGCTGCGCCTGCTGCAGGAACGCAGCTTCACCCGGGTCGGCGGGCGGGACACCCTGCCGCTGCACGCCCGCATCGTCGCCGCGACGAACATCGACCTGCAGAGCAGGCTGGCAGATGGCGGCTTCCGGCAGGACCTGTACTACCGCCTGGCGGTGGTCGAACTGGTGCTGCCCCCGCTGCGGGAGCGGCCGGAGGATCTGTACGGCCTGGCGGAGGCCTTCGCCGCGCATTTCGCGCGCGCCTTCCACCGCCCCGGCCTGACCCTCGGCGCCCCGGCGCTGGAGGCGCTGCTGGACCACCCCTGGCCGGGCAATGTGCGGGAATTGCGCAACCGCATCGAGCGCGCCGCCATCCTGGCCAACCACCCGATCCTGACGCCGGACGACATCTTCCCCGGCCAGGCCGTCACGACCACGACACCCGTCTCGCTGGCCGAGGCGCGCGACCTGGCGGAGCGCGACCACATCCGCCGCGTCCTGGCCCGTTCCGGCGGCCGGGTGGCGGAGGCGGCGCAGCTTCTCGGCATATCCCGCACCACCATGTGGGAGCGCATGCGGCGGCTGAGGCTGGATAGCTGACGACCACCCCATGACCCGGCACCACGTCCGGAATTCCGGACCTAGCACCGGCGCGCCCGTTCGCCGCGCCGAACACCGATCCGGACGGAATCCAGCAAGACACTGATGTTTCTATAAAAACTTCCTGGCACGGGGCTTGATATGGCGATCCCGATGCCGTCGCGCCGGGGCGACGGTCCGCATTCGGGAAGGATCGTAGGATGCAGAGATTTGGGTCGGGCTCGCCCCGAAGCCATGTGGCGCCGGGTGCGCGCCATCCATGAAGACAGCCCGCTTGGACCCGCGCGATGTCATCGGCGGTCTGGTCCTGATCGCCATCGGCGCCGCCGCCCTCGTCATCGCCGATGACTATTCCTTCGGCTCCGCCCGCCGCATGGGCCCGGGCTATTTCCCCGTCCTGCTGGGCTGGATCTGCTGCGCCCTCGGCGCCGCCGTGGTGGCCAAGGGCTTCATCCGCAAGATGTGGGACGACGGGCTGCCCGAAATGCCCTCCCTGCGCGCCGTGCTCGGCATCTCCGCCAGCATCTTCGCCTTCATCCTGGCGGGGGAGCATCTCGGCCTGGTGCCGGCCATCCTGTTGCTGGTGGGCATCAGCGCCCTGGTGGACCGCGGCAACCGGCCGCTGACCGCCGGCCTGCTGGCGGTCGCCGTCGCCATCGGCGGTGTCGCCATCTTCATCTACGGGCTGGGCATCATCTTCCCGCTCTTCACCGGGGGGCGCTGAGCCATGGACGTCTTCGACAACCTGGCGGCCGGATTCGGCATCGCCTTCACGCTGACCAACCTCGGCTATTCGCTGCTCGGTGTCATCGTCGGCAACCTGATCGGCGTGCTGCCGGGGATCGGACCGCTGGCGGCGATCTCGATCCTGCTGCCGATCACCTTCGGGCTGGAGCCATCCGGCGCGCTCATCATGCTCGCCGGCATCTATTACGGCGCGCAATATGGCGGTGCGACAACCTCGATCCTGCTGAACATCCCGGGCGTCGCCTCGCATGCCGTCACCTGCCTGGACGGCTATCCGATGGCCCGCCAGGGGCGCGCGGGCGTGGCGATCTTCACCTCGATGATGTCGTCCTTCATCGGCGCCTGCGTCGGCATCCTCATCATGATGTTCTTCTCGCCCTTCATGGTGCGCGCGGCGCTGAGCTTCGGCCCGGCCGACTACTTCGCCATGATGGCGCTGGGGCTGATCGCGGCCTCCACCCTCGCCCAGGGCTCGGCGCTGAAGAGCATCGCCATGGTCATCCTCGGCCTGCTGATCGGCATGATCGGCACCGATGTGCAGACCGGTCAGCAGCGCTTCACGGGCGGGATCCCGGAACTGTCCGACGGCGTCAACATCGTCGCGGTCGCCACCGGCCTGTTCGGCATCGCCGACATCCTGGCCAATGTGAACCGGCCGCAGGGGTCGATCATCGCGCGCGGGGCGATGAGCATGCGTTCCATGCTGCCGACCATGGCGGAGGTGCGGCGCTGCGTCGCGCCGATCCTGCGCGGCACCGGAATCGGCGCCGTGCTCGGCATCCTGCCCGGCACCGGCGGCACCATCGCCTCCTTCATGTCCTACGCCTTCGAGAAGAAGATCTCGAAGACGCCGGAGCGTTTCGGCAAGGGCACGATCGAGGGCATCGCGGCGCCGGAGGCCTCCAACAACTCCGCCGCGCAGACCGCCTTCATCCCCACCCTCACCCTGGGCGTGCCGGGCGATGCGGTGATGGCGTTGATGCTGGGGGCGCTCATCATCTTCGGCATCCAGCCCGGCCCGCGCTTCCCGGCCGAGCATCCGGACATCTTCTGGAGCCTGATCGCCAGCTTCTGGATCGGCAATCTGCTGCTGGTGATCATCAACATCCCGATGATCGGAATCTGGACGCGGCTGCTGCTGGTGCCCTACCGCATCCTGTATCCGGCAATCCTGTTCTTCGTCTGCATCGGCGTCTACAGCATCAACAACGCGCTGTTCGATGTCGGGCTGGCGCTGGTCTTCGGCCTGCTCGGCTACGGCATGAAGCTGCTGAACTTCGAGCCGGCACCGCTGCTGCTGGGCTATGTGCTGGGCCCGTTGATGGAGGAACACCTGCGCCGCGCCATGCTGCTGTCGCGCGGCGACATGATGGTGTTCATCGACCGGCCGATCAGCGCATCCCTGCTCGGGCTATGCGCTGCGCTGCTGATCTGGACCGTGTGGTCCGCGCTGCGGTCGTCTCGCCGCGTCCACGCGCAGGCCTGACGCCGCGGCCCTCCTCCCCCTGGCGGGGAGGAGGGCCCAACGGCTGTCAGCCGCCGGCCGCGACCAGCGGTTCCCCGACCCGGTCGCGGCCTTCTTCCACCGCGTGGCAGGCCACCATCGTCTCCGGCGTGCCGCGGGCCGGGATCATCTCCGGCCGCTCCGCCTTGCAGCGCGCATCGGCCAGCGGGCAGCGCGGGTGGAAGGGGCAGCCGCTGGGTGGGTTGATCGGGCTCGGCACCTCGCCGCCCACCGGGATGCGCTGGCGGCCGGTCATTTCCAGGTCCGGAATCGCCTCCATCAGCGCCCGCGTGTACGGGTGGCGCGCGGTGGTGAACAGCGTCTCCGCCGGCGCCAGCTCCACCAGCCGGCCGAGATACATGACACCGACGCGGTCGCTGACCTGCCGCACCACGGCCAGGTTGTGGCTGATGAACAGATAGGTCAGCCCCAGCCGCTGCTGCAGGTCCTTCATCAGGTTCAGGATCTGCGCCTGCACCGAGACATCGAGCGCGCTCGTCGGCTCGTCGCATACCAGGAATTCCGGGTTGGAGGAGAGCGCGCGGGCGATGGAAATGCGCTGGCGCTGGCCGCCCGAGAATTCATGCGGGAATTTCTGGCCGTCGAGCGGGGACAGGCCGACCTGGGTCAGCAGTTCGGCCACCTTGGCGCCGATCTCCGCCTTGTCCTTCATCAGGCCGAAGGCGCGGATCGGCTCGGCGATGATGTCGCGCACCCGCCAGCGGGGGTTCAGGCTGGCATAGGGGTCCTGGAAGATCATCTGCATGCGCCGGCGCTGGCTGCTATCCGCCCGCGCCTGCGAAAGATCCTGGCCGTCGAAGATCACGCTGCCGAAGGTCGGGCCGTAGAGGCCGACGACCAGCCGAGCGACCGTGGACTTGCCGCAGCCGCTTTCGCCGACCAGCGACAAAGTGGTGCCCTTTTCGATGGCGAAGGAAATGCCATCCACCGCCTTCAGGCTGCGCCTTCCCTCCCGCGCCAGCACGCGCTGCACCAGGGGGCGGGAGACGTCGAAGTGGCGGGCGACGTTGATCGTCTCCAGCATCGGGGTGCCGATGGGATCACGCATGGCGCGGTGCTCCCTCGGCATAGAGCCAGCAGGCGGCGAGGCTGTCCCCAGCCGGCATCAGCTCCGGCCGCTCCACCCGGCAGCGGTCGAAGACTTTTGGGCAGCGCGGGTTATAGGCGCAGCCAGGCGGGATGGCGGAAAGCCGGGGCATGGAGCCGTCGATCTGCTGCATCCGGTCCAGCCGCCGCCCGACCGGGGGGATGGAGCCCATGAGGCCGGCGGAATAGGGGTGGCTGGCATGGCGCACCACATTGCGCACCGCGCCGATCTCGACGATGCGGCCGGCATACATCACCGCCACGCGATCCGCCGTTTCCGCGATCACGCCCATGTCGTGGGTGACCAGCATCATGCTGGTGCCCTTCTCCCGCGCCAGGGATTTCAGCAGGGCGATGACCTGCGCCTGGATCGAAACATCCAGCGCCGTGGTGGGCTCGTCCGCCACGATCAGCTTCGGCTCCGCGCAAAGGGCCAGGGCGATGACCACGCGTTGGCGCATCCCGCCGGAGAATTCATGCGGGTAGCTGTCGATACGCTGGCTGGCGGCGGGAATGCCGACCAGTTCCAGCCATTCGATCGCCTTGGCCCGCGCCTGGGCCGGGTTCAGCGGCAGATGCGTGACCATCGTCTCGATGAGCTGGGCGCCGACGGTGTAGAGCGGGTTCAGTGTGGTCAGCGGGTCCTGGAAGATCGCGCCGATCTCGCGCCCGCGCAGTTTTCGCAATTCCGAATAGGGAAGATTGTCGATCCGCCTTCCGTTCAGCAGGATCTCGCCGCCGGCGATGCGGCCGGGAGGTTCCAGCAAGCCGATGATGGCCGCGCCGGTCATGGACTTTCCGGCGCCGGATTCGCCCACCACGCCCAGCACCTCGCCCTGCGCGATGCTGAAGGACACGTCGTTCAAAGCCACCAGGGTGCCGCGGCGCGTGGGAAACTCCACGCGGAGGTTACGGACTTCAAGCAGGGGTGCGGTCATTATCGGAGCTTCGGGTTCAGGGCGTCGCGCAGCCAGTCGCCCAGCAGGTTCACGGACAGCACCAGGAGAATGAGGGCAATGCCCGGAAAGATGGTGATCCACCATTCGCCGGAGAACAGGAAGTCATTGCCGATACGGATCAGCGTGCCCAGCGAGGGCTGGGTCGGCGGCACGCCGACGCCGAGGAAGGACAGCGTGGCCTCCGCCAGCACGGCGAAGCCCAGGTTCAGCGTGGCGATGACCAGCACCGGCCCCAACACATTGGGCAGCACATGCGTCACCATGATGCGCGCGCGGGACAGGCCGATGACCCGCGCCGCCTGCACATATTCCTTGTTGCGCTCCACCAGCGTCGATCCGCGCACAGTGCGCGCGAAGGACGGCCAGTTGCTGATGCCGATGGCGAAGATCACGACATAGAGCGCGATCTGGTCATGCACCTCGCGTGGTAGCGCCGCCCGGACAACGCCATCGATCAGCAGTGCGATCAGGATGGTGGGGAAGGTCAGCTTGATGTCGGCGATGCGCATCAGCACCGCATCCACCGTCCCGCCCATATAGCCCGCCGCGAGGCCCGCGGTGATGCCGATGGAGACGGAGAGCAGCACGGCGCAGAAGCCGACCAGCAGCGAGACCCGCGCGCCATACATGATGGCGGAAAGCACGTCGCGCCCCTGGTCATCCGTGCCCAGCAGGTAGTTCGGATCGCCATCCGCCTCCCAGGCCGGCGGCTTGAAGGCGTCCATGAGCTGCAGGGAGGCCAGGTCGAAGGGGTTGTGCGGCGCGATCCAGGGCGCCAGCACGGCGCCGCCGACGCAGATCAGCGCGACGATGGCGGAAGCCACGGTGATCGGCGAACGGGTGAAGGAATACCAGATGTCGCTGTCCAGCGCCCTCTGAATGGCATTCATCTGGGCCATCTCAGTGCGCCCCCTTGCCGCGGCCGATGCGCAGGCGGGGATCCACCGCATAGTACAGCAGGTCGACGATCAGGTTGATGGTGACGAACATCAGCGCGATCAGCAGCAGATAGGCGGACATCACGGGAATGTCGGCGGCACCAACACTCTGGATGAACAGCAGCCCCATGCCGGGCCATTGGAACACCGTCTCCGTCACGATGGCGAAGGCGATGATGGCGCCGAGCTGCAGGCCGGTGATGGTGATGACCGGCACCAGCGTGTTCTTCAGCGCATGGCCGAAATGCACCGCGCGGTTGGTCAGGCCTCGCGCGCGGGCGAACTTGATGTAGTCGGTGCGCAGCACCTCCATCATCTCCGCCCGCACCAGCCGCATGATGAGCGTGAGCTGGAACAGGCCCAGCGTGATGGAAGGCAGGATCAGCGCCTTCAGCCCCGACCAGGTCAGCAGCCCCGTGCTCCAGCCGCCGACATTCACCGTGTCGCCCCGCCCGAAGCTGGGCAGCCAGCCGAGCCAGACGGAGAAGGTGAGGATCAGCAGGATGCCGATGAGGAAGGTCGGCAGCGACACACCGATCAGGCTGAAGGTCAGGAAGAAGCGGCTGAGCCAGGAATTGCGGTAGAGGCCGGTATAGACCCCCATCGGCACGCCGATCGCCAGTGCCAGGAAGGCCGCGCAAAGCGCGAGCTCAAGCGTCGCCGGCGCGCGTTCCACGATGAGCTGCGCGACGGGGCGCGACAGGCGGTAGGACAGGCCGAATTCGCCCTGCGCCGCATTCACCACGAACTTGGCGAATTGCACGAAGAAGGGCTGGTCCAGTCCCAGATCGGCCACCAGCGCATCCCGCTGCGCCACGGTGTAGTCCTGCCCCAGCATGATGGCGACCGGGTCGCCGACATAGGCGAACATCGCGAAGGACAGCAGGGCGACCGTCAGCATGACGGGCAGGGCCTGCAATATGCGGCTGATGATGAAGGCGAACACGGTCCCTCGATACGGCTGGCAGTGATGGCGGCGCCGGCTGGTGCCGCCAGTAGTATTTTGGCCCTCATACACCGGGCACGGCCTTCGGCCGCCTGGCTGCGCCACACAGGCGGCAGCCGCCCCAATCAGTCGATGCGGGCGAAGCGGAAGTAGGGCTGGTTGTTCGCCGCATGCGGGATGGTGAAGTTGCTGCGCATGGCCCAGGGAATCATCTGGTGGTGCAGCGGGATATGCGGCACGTCCTCGCGGTAGATGCGCAGCGCCTCATGGATCGCGGCCATGCGGTCGGCGCCCGACTGGGTCTTCATCCGCTCCACCAGCGCATCCATGCGCGGGTTGGAATAGCCGCCATAGTTCCAGATACCGTCGCCCTGCGCGCCGTTGCGCGTGGCCAGCAGCGACTGGAAGGAATACAGCGCATCCAGCGTCGGCACGCCCCAGCCGAGCAGATAGGCGCTGGTATCCTGGCGCTGGATCTGCGCGAAGAAGGGCGCCAGCGGCTGCGCCTTCACGCTGGTGCGCACGCCCACGCGCGTCCACATCGCCGCCACCGCCTGGCAGATCTGCTCGTCATTGATGTAGCGGTTGTTCGGGCAGTCCAGCGTGATGCCGAAGCCGTTCGGATAGCCTGCCTCCGCCAGCAAGGCACGGGCGCGGGCCTGGTCATAGGGCAGGCGCGTATCCTCGGCCTGGCTGTAGCCATTCACCTGCGGCGGGAAGAAGGTACCGGTGACCACGGACTGGCCGCGCATGGTGGTGCGATGGATCGCCTGGATATCGATCGCGTGGTACAGCGCCTGCCGCACCCGCAGGTCGGCGAAGGGGTTGCGGCCACGCACATCGCTGTATTGCAGTTCCGGCCGCGCCACGTCGAAGGCCAGGAAGATGGTGCGCACCTCCGGCCCTTCCAGCACGCGGATATTCTGCGCGGCGCGCAGGCGGTTCAGGTCCTGCAAGGGCGGGTCGAGCACGAAGTCCACCTCGCCGGACAGCAGCGCCGCGATGCGCGTGGCGTCGGAGGCGATGGGACGGAACTGGATTTCCTGCACATTCGCCCGCGCCGAATCGGGCTCGGCCCAGCCATACCATTCGGTGTTCCGGCGCAGCACCGTGCGCACGTCATTCTCCCGGCTCGCCAGGCGGAAGGCGCCGGTGCCGTTGGTGTTGCGGGTGGTGTGCATCTCCTCCCGCGCCCGGGTGTTCTGCGGGCGAGTGGCGCCGTTCGCCTCGGACCAGGCCTTCGACATCATGTAGACGGAGGCGAATTTGTTCGGGAGGATCGGGTCGGCGATGCGGGTCACCACGTCGACGGTGAACTCATCGACCTTCACCGCTTCCTGCACCGTATCGACATAGATGCCGAAGTTGGAGGTGGGCTGTCGCGCCCGCCCGATGCTGAACACCACGTCGTCGGCGGTGAAGGCCTCGCCACCGTGGAACTTCACGCCGGGCCGCAGCACGAAGCGCCAGCGGGTGGGCTCGACCTGGGTCCAGGACAGCGCCAGGCCCGGGCGCAGCGACAGGTCGGCGTTGCGGTGGATCAGCGGGTCATAGATCTGCTGGAGCACCATGGTGACGGTGCCGACATTCTGGCTGTGCGGATCCATCGTGTTCGGATCGCCCGCCGCCGCCCAGCGCACCGTCTGGGCCGAGGCCCCACCCATGCCCGGCGCCATGACGCCAAGCGCCATCACCGCGGCCGCGGCCAGAAGCAACCTTCTCATCCCAGATACCCCCTGCTTGAAGGGCGACGGGTCGTTGCGCCCGCCTGCCGGAAACCTGCCTGTCAGACCATGGTCCATATCGTGCCGCGAAGGGCTTCGGAAGCCCGATCTCAGGTCAGGGGCTTGGCGCTAGGCGCCGAGGACCCCTTCCCTGCCCATTCCCGCAGCAGGGTGAAGCCGACTGCCAGAAGAACAGGCCCCAGGAACAGCCCGAGGATGCCAAACCCGATCACCCCGCCGATCGCCCCCAGCAGCGTCAGCAGCAAGGGCAGGTCGGCGCCGCGGCTGATCAGCCAGGGCCGGATGACGTTGTCCACCGACGATATCCCAGCGGCGCCGTAGACCCCCATGAACAGCCCCCAGCCCGTCTCCCCCTGGGTGAAAAGCCAGATCGTGGCCGGCACCCAGACCAGCGGCGCCCCCACCGGCAGGATGGAGAGCACGCCGGCCACCACTCCGAGCAGCACCGGCTGCGGCACGCCGGCGATCCACAGCCCGAAGACGGTCATCGCCCCCTGCACCACCGCCGTGCCCAGCAGGCCATAGACCACGCCGCGCGTGACATTGCCGGTCAGCAGGATCAGCCGCCGCGTGCCGGGACCGGCCATCTTCTCCATCACCGCCTCGGCCTGGGCCGCCATGGCGGGACCGTCGCGGTAGAAGAAGAAGGCCAGGAAGATGGCCATGATGAGCTCGGCGATGCCCGAGAGCAGCGCCAGAAGCACCGCCAGGGCATTGCTGGCGATGCCGCCCGCATAGGGGCTGATCGCCTCGAACAGGCCGGCAAAGGTGGAATCCCAGCCGCTCATCAGCCCCCGGATCGGCTCCCCCACATAGGGAAGACCGCCGAGCCAGGTGGCGAGGCTGGGCAGGCCAGTGACCAGCAGGCTCTCGAAGGAGCTGCGCAGCCCGTCGATCTCCTCCCGCGTCGTCGGCGTGGCGAAGACCAGAGGCAGGGCGATCAGCACGAATTCCGCCAGCACCATCACCAAAGCGGCGCTGCCGGGGCCGAGGCCCGTCTTCTCCCGCAGCATGCGGAAGGCGGGCCAGGTCGTGTAGGTCAGGATCACCGCCCAGAGCAGCGCGGAGATGAAGGGCCGCATCACCCAGAAACAGCCCAGGCCGAGCGCGAGCAGCGCAACCAGACCGAGCAGGCGGGCGGGGCGGAGGGTGTCTTGGCTCATCGGGGATTCCAGCCTGGGAATCGAGACTTAGCGGAAGCCCGAGCCGCGCGCACGCATCCTCCGCCCCAACCCCGCACCGGGCCGGCGGGCTTGCCGGGCGCGGGGGGCCAAGGCATCACCCCCGTCCGGGATCACCGGAGGGGAAGGAGACCGCCATGCCGCGTTTTGCCGCCAATATCTCGCTGATGTTCACCGAGCTGCCATTCCTCGACCGCTTCGCCGCCGCCGCCAAGGCCGGCTTCAAGGCGGTGGAATTCCTGTTCCCCTATGACTTCCCCGCCGCCGAGATCGCCACCCGGCTGAAGGACAACGGCCTGTCCCAGGTGCTGTTCAACGGCCCGCCCGGTGACTGGAGTCAGGGCGAGCGCGGCCAGGCCGCCCTGCCCGGCCGCCAGGCGGAGTTCAAGGAAGGTTTCCGCAAGGCGCTGGACTATGCGGCGGCGCTGGAATGCCCGCGCATCCATGTCATGTCCGGCCTGGCGCCGGCCGGCGTGCCGCATGACGCGATGACCGCGACGCTCGCGGCCAACCTCGCCTGGGCGGCGGAGCTGGCCGCGCCCGCCGGTGTGAAGCCGGTGATCGAGCCGATCAACCACCGCGACATTCCCGGCTTCTTCCTGAACACCACCGACCAGGCCGCCGCCATCATCCAGGCGATCGGGGCGGAGAAGGTCGGCATGCAGTTCGACCTGTATCACTGCCAGATCACCGAGGGCGACATCGTCAAGCGGGTGGAAAAGCACCTGCCGCTGATCGCCCATATGCAGGTGGCCGACAATCCCGGCCGCAACGAGCCCGGCACCGGCGAGGTGAACTGGCCCTTCGTCTTCGACCGGATCGACGCGCTGGGCTTCCGGGGCTGGATCGGCTGCGAATACCGCCCAGCCGGCGAGACGGTGGCGGGCCTCGGCTGGTTCAGCCCCTACAAGGGCTGAGCCATGCCCGCCCCCCTGCACCCGCAGGAGGATCTGCTGCTGGTCGTGGACCCGCAGCCGACCTTCATGGATCTGTGCCCCGACGAGCTGCCGGTGCCGGGGGCGGAGGCGGTGATCCCGGTCATCAACCGCATCCTGGCCGGGCCCATCGCGCGGGCCGTGGTCACGCAGGACTGGCACCACCCGCGGCACCTGTCCTTCGCCTCCCAGCACCCCGGCCGCGCGCCGCTGGACCAGGTGGAGACCCCCTACGGGCCACAGGTGCTGTGGCCCGACCATGGCGTGCGGGCCACGCCGGGCGCGGCGATCCATTCCGCGCTGGACCAGGCCAAGGTCGTGCTTGTGCTGCGCAAGGGATTCCGTCCCACGATCGACAGTTATTCCGCATTCCGGGAAAATGACCGGAAAACTGGGACGGGCCTCGCCGAATGGCTGCGGGCCGTGGGGGTGCGGCGCCTGTTCATCGCCGGCATCACCCGCCCCTACTGCGTCGACTGGACCGCCGAGGATGCCGCGGCCCTCGGCTTCGAGACCTGGCTGGTCGAGGATGCCTGTGCCCGGCTCGGTCCCCTGGAGGCCCTCGATGCCAGCCGCCGGCGCCTGGCCGCGGCCGGCATCCACTTCACCACCGCCTCCGCCCTCATCTGAAACCTCTGGAGACCTTCGCAATGAAAATCGGATTCATCGGCCTCGGCATCATGGGCAAGCCCATGGCACTCCATCTCAAGGCCGCGGGCCATGAGGTCTGCGCCCCCGACCGCGCCAGCCTGACCGCCGAGTTGCGGGAGGCGCTGACCATCCTGCCGGATGCCAGCGCGGTGGCCGCGGCGGCGGAGGTCATCATCCTGATGGTGCCCGACACCCCCGATGTGGAAGCCGCGCTGTTCGGCGCCGGCGGAGTCGCGGCCGGCCTCGCCCCGGGCAAGCTGGTGATCGACATGTCCTCCATCAGCCCGACCGCCACCAAGACCTTCGCCGCCAAGGTCGCGGAGAAGGGCTGCGACTACCTCGATGCCCCGGTCTCCGGCGGCGAGGTGGGCGCCAAGCAGGCGACGCTGACCATCATGGTTGGCGGCAGCGAAGCGGCCTTCGAGCGGGCCAAGCCCTTGTTCGAGGCCATGGGCAAGAACATCACCCTGGTGGGCGACACCGGCGCCGGCCAGACCTGCAAGGTCGCCAACCAGATCATCGTCGCCCTGACCATCGAGGCGGTGGGCGAAGCCCTGGTCTTCGCCAGCAAGGCGGGGGCGGACCCGGCCAAGGTACGGCAGGCGCTGATGGGCGGACTTGCCACCTCACGTATACTTGAACTTCACGGTGAGCGGATGATCAAGCGCACCTTCGCGCCGGGATTCCGGATTGAGTTGCACCAGAAGGACCTCAACCTGGCGCTGCAGGCGGGCAAGGAACTGGGCGTCGCACTGCCCAATACCGCCTCAACTGCCCAGCTTTTCGCCGCCTGCGCCGCGCTCGGCGGGGCCGCGTGGGACCATTCCGGCATGGTCAAGGCCTTGGAAACACTTGCCGCGCACAAGGTGGCACCCGACGCCTGAGGCAAATCGGCGCCACGAGGATGGCAGGACGCGGCGGCATGCCCCCGCCGCGTCAGCCTGACGCGACGGCGCCCTCCAGGGTTGTGATGAATGACAATTTTCACAACCATGAGGCGTTATGACTCCGCAATGACCACCATTTTCCCGTGCTTTTCGCGTTGCCTTGAGCGCCGCCGTCCCGCATTTTAGCGCCAGCCGCACGATCCGTGAGATTCTGTCTCCCCGATCGTGGTTGTATCTGGATCAATGGACCTACGGGGGATTGCATGCGTTTCGCGGACATAGGGCAGCAACTGCGCGCCTACCGCCTCGAATCCGGCCTCCGGGCGGAGGAGATCGCGGCACGCCTCGGTGTCTCCCGCGCCGCGCTGTACCGGTATGAGAAGGGCGAGGTCATCAAGCTGGACACGATCCGGCGCCTCGCGGAGCTTCTGAAGATTTCGCCGCTGTCGCTGCTCGGCATCGGCGTCGAGTATTTCGCCCGCCCCCTGGCCTTCCAGGAACGGCTGCGCCAGGTGGAGGAGCAGGCGGATCAGATCCTGATCGTCGGCGGCGCCTTCTGCTACCAGACCACCACGGATGCCTTCGACGGCGCCGTCGGCGAGGCCTGGACCGAGGCCGCGGATGCGGCGCCGGAACGCCTCCAGGCGCGTGCCAGCGCCGACCAGGCGCTGGGGCTCCTCTCGGCCCGCAAGCGCCTGCATGCGGCACGCCGCCCGACCATCATCGCCATCCTCGGCGAGGCCGCCCTGCGCCGCTTCCTGCAGGATGGCGTGGCCGCCGGCCTGCCGGTGCCGGAACGCACCCGCCAGCGCTGCCTGGCGGCGGCGCGGGCGGAGGCGGAGGCGATCGCCGCGATGATGGAAAGCGTGCCGATCGGCGTGCAGATCGGCCTCGCCTCGGGCGTCGAGCCCACCGGCGGCTTCATGGTGCTGCGCGGGCGGGAAAGGGCGCATGTCGTCTCCTCCCCCTTCCCGGCCGATACCCCCCCGAATGGCGGCCTCGGCGTCGGCTCCATCACCGCGGCGGATGAGGCGGTGGCGGCGCATCAGCGCGTGGCGGAAGTCGCCTGGCGCGACGCGATGAAGGGTGCGGCCGCGGCGGCGCGGGTGCGGGAACTGATCCGCGCCAGCGGCGGCTAAGCCGCGGGGCTTGGCGGGATCTCCCGCCGGGCCTCCACCACCTCCTCATCCTCCGGGCTGCGCCGGGTGGTGAAGCCGAGGGCGCGGATGAAGGCGAGCATGGGGGCGTTGTCGGCCAGGATCTGGCCGACGATGTGGCGCACCCCCTCCGCCTGCGCCCAGTCGAACAGGCGCTGCATCAGGTGCCGACCGAGGCCCTGGCCCTTCATCGCCGCATCCACCACCACGGCGAATTCCGCCGTCTGGCCATCTGATTCCCGGATCAGGCGGGAGATGCCGAGCATGTCCTCCGACCCATCCGGCCGACGGCGCATGGCGACAAAGGCGATCTCGCGGTCGTAGTCGATCTGGGTCAGCCGGGCGATCTGCACCGGCGGCAGTTCCCGCATCTGGCTGAAGAAGCGCCAGCGCACATCCTCCGGCGTCAGGCGGCGGAACATCTCGGCATGGGCCTCGGCATCCTCCGGCCGGATCGGCCGCACCAGCAGCGTCTCGCCCGACCGTGCCTGCCAGGGTGCCGACAGCTCCTCCGGATAGGGTGGCACGGCGAGCATGGCCTTGCGGCCCGCCGGGCGCAGCCGGCAGGAGGCATCGGCCGCCATCACCCCACCGGCCGAGGCGAAGAGCGGATTCACGCCGAGGCTTTCGATCTCCGGAAAATCCACCGCGATCTGCGAGAGGCGCACCAGCGCACCCGCCACCGCATCCAGATCCACCGCCGCATGGTCGCGATAGCCCGCCAACAAGGGCGCGGCGCGGCTGCGGCCGATCAGCGCGCCGGCCAAAGCGTGGTTCAGCGGCGGCAGGTCGAAGCCCTCATCCCGCAGCAGGTCGGCCGCGGTGCCGCCCAGGCCGAAGCCGATGAAGGGGCCAAACATGGCGTCGTCCCCCAGTCGCATGCGCAGCTCCTGCGCCCCCTGGGCCTGGCGTTGCACCAGGAAGCCGGTCAGCCGCGCCCCAGGCCGTTCCCGCGCCACGCGGTCCAGCATCGCCTCCGCCGCCTCCCGCACCGCGAGGCGGCTGCGCAGGCCGAGCACGACGCCGCCGACCTCCGTCTTGCGGGCGATGTCGGGGCAGCGGAGTTTCAGCACCACCGGGAAGCCCAGGGCCTGCGCCGCCGCCTCCGCCCCCGCCACATCGGCGGCGACCTGCCCGGCCACCACCGGGAGCCCATAGGCGGCGAGCAGCGCCAGCGCCTCATCCTCCGCCAGCGACAGCCTTCCCTCCGCCCGCACGGCGGCCAGAATGCGCTGCACGGCGGCGCGGTCCGGCTGCAGGGCGAGCACCTGGCGGCCGGGGAGTTCGGCGGCGGCGGCACGGTTCTGGCGGTCCTTCAAAAGATGCAGCGCGCCGCGCACCGCGGCCTCCGGCGTCGCGAACACCGCCAGCCCGGCGGCGGCCAGGGCGCCGCGCTGGGCGCCCGCCGTGGCCTGGCCGGACCAGCAGACCAGGATCGGCGCCGCCCGGGTCGCCTTGGCGGCGGCGGAGAGGGTGGCGGCCAGCAGCGCCGCATCCTCCCCGGCCTCCGGCGCATGCAGCGCCACCACGGCATCCACCTGGCGGATGCCGGCCAGCATCATCGCCGCCTCCCCCAGCCCGGTCGCCGCGCCCGGCCCCAGGATCAGCGGATTGGCGCCGGACCAGCCAGGGCGCAGGCCGATTTCCAGCGCCTGCATCGCCTCCGCCGGCAGGGTCGCCAGACGCGCCCCACCTTCCAGCACCGCATCGGCCGCCAGCAGCCCGAGCCCCGTGGAATTGGCCACCAAAGCGATGCCCGCCCCCGGCGCCACGCCTGTGCCGAGCTTCACCCGCGCCAGCGTCTCCGCCGCTGAGAGCAGGTCGTCCAGCCCCGTCACCCGCAGCACGCCGGCCCGGCGCAGCGCCGCTTCCATCACCGCATCGGCGGTGCCGGAGGGGTCGGCCAGCCGCCCCCCGGCGCGGATCGCGACCACCGGGCGCATCCGCGCGGCGGCGCGGGCGGCGGAGATGAACATGCGGCGGTTCTTGATGTGGCGCAGTTCCAGCAGGATGGCGCCGGTGCCGGGGTCGCGGGACAGCCAGTCCAGCGCATGGGCGAAGCCGAGGTCGTCATTCTCGCCGATGCCGATGACATGGCTGAAGCCGACCGCCTCCGCCTCCGCCCAATCAAGCACCGCGCGGCTGAGGGCGGAGGATTGCCCGACCAGCGCCAACCGCCCGCGCCGGGGCGGCAGATGCGACAGCGAGGCGTTCAACCCGATGCCCGGCACGCAGATGCCGAAGCTGCCCTGCCCCAGCGCGCGCACGCCCGTGCGACGGCTGGCGCCGGCGAGGTCCGGCGCCGCGCCCGGCACCACCACGGCATGGCAGCCTCGGGCGGAGAGCGCCGCCATGGCGGGCTCCACCAGCCCTGGCGCCACGGACAGCACGGCGAGGTCCGGCGCCTGGGCCAGGCCGGCGATGCCCGCCACATCCCCCAGCACCATCAGGCTGCCGCTGAATCCGCCGGATTCGAGGTTGTGGCGGATGGGCGCGGAGGACGGCACGGCGGGATCGGCCACCAGCACCACATGGCGCGGCCGGTACAGGGCCTGTTCGCGGAAGCGCACCGCGGAATGGTGGGAGAGGCTGGAGGAAAGGCTCATTGTGCAATGCAACATGGGGCCGTGACGGTCGCGCCGCAACGCAAGGGGGCTTGGCAGCCGCCGTCTTCCCGCCTTCGATAGCGCGGAACCGATGAAGGGAGCCACAATGCCCGCCCAAGACCCCCGCTGGGACCCGGAAATGCTCGCCTTCAACGCGATGATGGAGGCGGAGGGCGCCAAGCAGCCGCCCATCACCCTGACCCTGCCGCTGGACACCGCTCGGGCGCTGACCGAGGCAATGAACATCCCCCTGACCGAGGGCGGCCCGGTGATGGCCGAAAGCGCCGATCGCTGGCTGCCGATCCGCGGCCGCCGGCTGCTGTGCCGGCTGCACCGCCCGGTGGAGGGCACGCTGCCCGTGCTGGTCTATCTGCATGGCGGCGGCTG
Source organism: Falsiroseomonas oleicola (assembly GCF_019029495.1). GTDB lineage: Bacteria > Pseudomonadota > Alphaproteobacteria > Acetobacterales > Acetobacteraceae > Falsiroseomonas > Falsiroseomonas oleicola. Next base: position 39,728 of record NZ_JAERQM010000010.1, on the reverse strand, counting down.
GGTGTGGAACAGCATCGACACGCATGACCGGCTGATGCGCGAATACGCGGCCTCCGCCGGCTGCGCCGTGATCGGCCCGGACTATGCGATGAGCCCGGAGGCGCCCTTCCCCCAGGCGGTGGAGGAATGCGCGGCCGTGGTGCGCTGGGTGGCGACGCAGGGCGCGGAATGGGGGCTGGACCCGGCGCGGATCGTGCTCGGCGGGGACAGCGCGGGGGCGAACCTGGCGATGGGCGTGGCGCTGCTGCTGCGGCGGACCGATCCGGGGCTGCGGCTTTCGGGGCTATTGCTGAATTACGGGGTGTTCGACGCGGACTTCGAAACGCCGAGTTATCGGGAATTTGCCGATGGCTATTTCCTGACGCGGGAGAAGATGCGGTTCTATTGGGACTGCTACGCGCCACGCCATGCCGACCGGCTGAACCCGGTGGCGAGCCCCCTCCGCGCCGATCTGCGCGGACTGCCGCCCTGCCTGTTGCATGTGGCGGAGCTAGATGTGCTGGCTTCCGAGAATTTGGCGATGGGCGATGCGCTGCGGGCGGCGGGGGTGGAGGTGGAGCAGGAGGTGTTTGCGGGGACGGCGCATGGGTTCTTGCGGGCGCTGAACCATGTGCGGGCGGCGCGAAGGGCGGCGGCGGGGGGTGGGGAGTGGCTGAGGAGGGTGTTGGGGTGAAATGCGGAAATTTGCCCTTCGGCTAGCTATTTTCACCACGAATGGCTTTCGAATTAAGTCTGGCCCCAATGAGCGACTCGATAATTTTATCTTCGATGGCGCTCAGGTTATCCTCCTTCAAGATATGAACGTTATTCTTGCGCCCGATTAAAGTGAGGTCTGCCCTTGAAAGCCTCAAACTAGCCAGAAAACCGCGACCCTCGCCACGATCACTAATTTGCATCAATTTGCTGGTGACCAAATCCAAATCAGAGCGCAGGTCAAGATTTTTTTGAGCCTTGGAAGACTGCCTCCGGCCGCTACTAGGTTTTTTTTCGAGCGCCTCAGCAACCGCGCGGACCTCTGTAGAATCGCTGCGTTCTATAACATCCGCTATCGCACGAAGCAGTCTAACGATCTCGGGCGTGCTCATATCTAGATTCCTATTTTTCCAGCGAATTCGGTTGTAACTTCTTCCAGGCCATCGACAACACTTCGGTGGCTGTAGTTATTGTGGGAGGTCAGAACAACCGGGACGCCGTATTCGGGCGCCCCAGCGAAAAGGGTGTCATTTTTTTTGATATAAGCCTTAAACACTGGCAGTTTTGCACCTCGGGTGACGCGTGCGATATAATTGCGCTGAGCTGAAATCGGCTGCCCTCCATATTCCTGGATCATTGTAAATACAACCCCCATAACTGCCGGTTTTATAATAACATCCGCAGAAGATGTGTCCACCGCGATATACTCGTTATAGTCAGATATCAGCCCCCTGATGCTGCGGATCAAATAATCAATTCCAAGCGTTGAAAGTTCATCAGGTCGAGTCGGAACAAGTATAAAATTACTTGCTATGATAGCAGTCTTGGTGACAATATTAAAATTAGGAGGGCAATCTATCAACACAACATCATATTCGTGATCTTCGGCCAATTTCGCAAATCCATCCGCAAGCCTACGATGCACACTAATGAAATTCCGCTTTGACTGAGTTAAATTCGCCCCACCGAGACTAGTGGCAAGTTCGAGGTCGACATTAATTAAGCCTAAATGGCTAAAGATAATATCTAACCGCCCCCTCCCCGCTAATTTTTGCTGTATACGCAGCGGCGAGGTAATTAAAGAATCTAGACGAATCGGAGCGCCGCTATCATGGGCATCAAACCAAGCTTTAATTGTTCCGCTCGCTTCATAATTGGCACTCCATTCATCCGGCCTAATAAAAGAAAATGTCAGACTTGCCTGCGGATCCAGATCAACCAGTAAAACACGCTTGCCTCGCCACGCCAGCTCCGCGCCCAAATTAGCGGTGAGGGATGTCTTTCCGACACCACCCTTATAATTGATGATTGATACGATCTTCATGTACACGCCTCCATTCTTAAAACAACATAGCGCGCCATATTTTCTTTCGCCAGTCGCAATGATGGTGCCCGGTAAATTTTCCCGGAAGATGATACTTCAGGCCTTTAACAGTGACCTAGTTGCCACTGAGAATAAGAGAAACATATATTAGACATTCAGTATATATCGCTTCACCTCGCTAAGACGCCCCCTTCGGCGGCCCATGCACCGTCACAGCCCCCGCCTCCCCCACCCAGCCCTCAATCTCCACAAGGCAAGACTGCGCCGCCGAGCCCTGTCCCAGCCGCGATGTCCCCACATCCTGTGTCAGCACATTCGCATTCCCGTGCAGGCAGGCGCTGTCCGTCGCGCCCGGCCGTTCGGGGTTCCACCAGGCGCCGGTGGCCATGGCCACCACGCCGGGGCGGATCGCCTCCGTCACCTCGACCCCCGCCGCCACCGCGCCGCGGTCGTTGAACACCCGCACCACCTGGCCATCCACCAGCCCGCGCGCCGCCGCATCCGCCGGGTTCATGCGCAGCCGCTCGCGGCCCTGGATCTTGTCCGCCGCCGCCACCCGGCCGCTATCCAACTGCCCATGCAGCCGCGTCGCCGGCTGGAAGGACAGCATATGCAGCGGGTATTTCGCGGCCAGCTTGCTGCCGAGATATTCAGTTGGCTCGTGCCACACCGGGTGGCCCGGCGTTTCGGCATAGCCGAAGCTGGCAATGGTTTCGGAAAAAATCTCGACCTTGCCGGAGGGGGTGTTCAGCGGGTTCGCCTCCGGATCGGCAGCGAAATCCGCGAATTGCACGAAATCCGTCTCCGGCGCCGGAATCTCGACATGGCCGGTTTCCCAGAAGGTCTCGAAATCGGGCACCACCACGCCCTGCTTGGCGCAGGCTTGGCGCCAGCGGCCATACATGTGCTGCAGCCAGGCGCTTTCGTCCCGCTGCTCCGTAAAACTGTCCCGGAATCCCGCCGCCTCGGCGAGGTCGGCAAAGATATCCACATCGTTGCGCGCCTGCGCCACCGGCGCGATCGCCTGATGCATGGCGCGGACAAAGCGGTCGCGGGAGGAGCTGGCGATATCGTTGCGTTCCAGCGTCGTCGTCGCCGGCAGCACGATATCGGCGTGACGCGCGACGGAGGTCCACCAGGGCTCCGCCACCACCACCGTCTCCGCCCGGTTCCAGCCGCGCAGCAGCCGGCCGAGGTCCTGATGGTGGTGAAAGGGGTTGCCGCCGGCCCACCAGATCATGCGGATATCGGGCAGCAGCAGGTCGCGGCCATTGTACTGTAGAATCTCGCCCGGCCGCTCCAGCAGCTCCGTCACCCGCGCCACGGGGATATAGGCGCCGCAGGGGTTGCGCACCCCGGGGCCGGAGACGGAGGGAAGTTCCTGCCGCGGCGTGCCCATGCCGTTGATGCTGCCATAGCCGAAGGCAATCCCCTGCCCCGGTCTGCCGATGCCGCCCAGCATCGCCGCGAAGGCCACCAGCGCCCACCAGGGCTGCTCGCCGTGTTCGGCGCGCTGGATGGACCAGGTGGCGGTCAGCATGGTCGGCGCGCCGGCGGCTTCCAGGGCCAGGCGGCGGATGGTCTCGGCGGGCACCTCGGTGATGGCGGCGGCCCAGTCGGGGGTCTTCGCCACGCCATCCACCTCCCCCATCACATAGGCGCGGAAGCGGTCGAAGCCGGTGGCGCAGCGGGTGAGGAAATCCGTATCCTCGCGCCCCGCCGCGATCAGCACATGCGCCATGGCGAGGATCAGCGCCGCATCGGTGTTGGGGCGGATCGGCACCCATTCGGCACCGAGGAAATCGGCCGCATCGCCGCGGAAGGGGCTGATATTGACGAAGCGCACGCCGGCCTCGGCCGCCTGCTTCATCAGCGGCACATATTCATGCGCGCCGCCGCCGCCCGCCGTCACCAGCCCGTTCTTCAGCGGCAGCCCGCCGAGGCACAGCATCAGCTTGGTGTTGCGGCGGATGCTGCCCCAGTCGGTAACGCGGCCCTGCACGACCTCATTGGTGCCGAGGATATGGGGCATCAGCGTCATGCCGGCGCCGTAGGAGTAGTTGGTCACCTGGCTGGTGAAGCCGCCGCCCAGGCCGAGATAGCGGTGCAGCTGTGTCCGCGCATGGTGGTAGCGCCCGGCGGAGGACCAGCCATAGGACCCGCCGAGGATCGAGGGTGCGCCGTGTTCCGCGCGGATGCGGCCGGTTTCCTCCGCCACGATGCGCAGCACCTCGTCCCAGCCGACCGGCACGAAGTCATCGCCGCCGCGCGCCGATCCGCGCCTTTCGCCGCGCAGCCAGCCGGCGCGGATATAGGGGCGGTCGATCCGCGCCTTGCCATGCACCGCATCGGGCATGGAGGACAGCAGGCTGCCGGGAAAGGGGTCGCGCGCGAAGGGGCGGGCCTCGACGAAGCGGCCATTCTCGACGATCGCGTCGAAGGCGCCCCAATGGGCGGAATGCGGCTTGATCTCGGTCATGTGTCGGTTCCCGTGCTGCCTGCAATCTGCCGCCGGGCGCGGGCCGGGGCAACCGTCGCGACCCTATCGCGACGCGTTGCGCTTCCACTTGGCCGAAAAGGGTCTAGGCTTCGCGCTCCAGGACACCTGCCCGAGGATCGACCAGCGCCATGACGCCCCCCGCCAACGCGGCCCGCAATTCCAACGCCGCCCGCGACATCGCCCATGTCATGCACCCCTACACGGACCAGCGCGCCCATGCGGTGAACGGCCCGGTGGTGATCACCCGCGGCGAGGGCGTGCGGGTCTGGGACGACCAGGGCAAGGAATATATCGAGGCGATGGCCGGCCTCTGGTGCGCCTCGCTGGGCTTCAGCAGCAAGCGGCTGGCGGATGTGGCGCATCAGCAGATGCTCAAGCTGCCCTTCTACCACGCCTTCACGGCCAAGTCGCATGAGCCGCTGATCGACCTGTCGGAGATGCTGATCGAGCGCGCGCCCTGCCCGATGAGCAAGGTGTTCTATGCCAATAGCGGGTCGGAGGCGAACGACACCGCGGTCAAGATGATCTGGTACTACAACAACGCCATCGGCCGCCCGCTGAAGAAGAAGCTGATCGCGCGCCACAAGGCCTATCACGGCATCACCGCCGTGGCGGGGTCCCTCACCGGCCTGCCGGCGAACCACAAGATGTTCGACCTGCCGGTGTCCGACCGCTTCATCCATGTCTCGACGCCGCACCACTACCACGGCGGACTGCCCGGCGAGTCGGAGGAGGATTTCGCGACGCGACTGGCCACGGAACTTGAGGAGACGATCCTGCGCGAGGGGCCGGAGACCGTCGCCGGCTTCTTCGCGGAACCGGTGATGGGCGCCGGCGGCGTGATGGTGCCGCCCGCCACCTATTTCGCCAAGATCCAGGCCGTGCTGCGCAAGTACGACGTGCTGTTCGTGGCCGATGAGGTGATCTGCGGCTTCGGGCGCACCGGCAACTACTGGGGCTGCCAGACCTTCGACATCACGCCGGACATCATCACCTGCGCCAAGGCGCTGTCGGCCTCCTTCCTACCGATCTCGGCCATCATCATCAACGACAAGGTCTTCCAGGGCCTGGCGGATGGCTCCGCCACCATCGGCACCTTCGGCCATGGCTTCACCTATTCGGGCCATCCGGTCTCCGCCGCCGTGGCGATGGAGACGCTGAAGATCTACGACGAGATGAACCTGGTGGAGCATGTCCGCACCGTCGGCGCGCATATGCAGAAGGCGCTGCGCGACCGCTTCGAAGGCCATCCGCTGGTCGGCGAAGTGCGCGGCGTCGGCATGGTCGGCGCGGTGGAACTGGTGGCCGACCAGGCGACGCGGAAGAACTTCGACCCCTCCGTCAAGATCGGCCCGCGGCTTGCCAAGGCGGGTGAGGCCGAGGGCGTGATCCTGCGCGGCCTGCCGAACGACGCCATGGCCTTCTCCCCGCCGCTCATCATGCAGATCGACGATATCGACCGGATGGTGGAGCGCGCCGGGCGGGCGCTGGATGCGGTGACGGTGCAGCTGCGGCGGGAAAGCCTGACGCTGGTCTGAGGCACCTCAGGTGGCGGGCCTGCGATGGGTCGAGAATGCGTTGGTGGCCCCCTGCTCGGGGCTCCAGCGCGACAGCCAGATGCGCTGGCAGGTCGATGGCGGTGTCTTCGATGCCGAAGGCGCCCTCGTCGACAGCAGTCGCCACCTTGGCGACCTGGCCATGAACATCCAGCCCGCCGAATGTCGGGGTGAGGATCTGCCGGTGCAGCCTGGACGCTACCTGTTCGGCGGCTGGCTGCAGCGGCATTTCGGGCATCAACTGACCACGCTCGGCCGGCTCTGGGCGCTGCGCCAGTTGCAGAACGGGATCGACGGCGTCGTCTTCCTGCGCCTGCCGGACCACACCTTCCGCAATCCCGCCGGCAGCCCGCACAAGCTGCCGGCGGTGGTCGACATGCTGGCCTGCTTCGGCATCGGCGGGCCGCGGCGGCCGCTGCTGATGGTGGAAACGCCCACCCGCTTCGCCCATCTCGCCATGCCGGACCAGATTCTCTTCGCCCAGCCCGAGACAACGGCGGAGGACAATGCCGAATACCTCGCCATGCTGCGGCAGATGCGGGAGTCGCGGCGGGTGCGGAAGGGGCTGGTGCTGCCGCGCCTCTACGTCTCCCGCCGCCGGCTGCCGGAGCAGCAGGGGCGCGACCTGTTCGAGGACATGTTGGAGGAGAACCTGATCGGCGAGGGCTATGCCATCCTCTACCCCGAGCAGATGACGGTCTCGGAGCAGGTTGCCGCCTATGCCTGCGCCCGGCAGATCGTCTTCTCGGAAAGCTCGGCGATCCATCTCGGCATTGGTCAGGTCGAGGCGGACCAGCGCATCGCGGTGATCGCACGCCGGCGCCCCCTGGCGGCGAGCCTGTCGCGCGAGATCGCCGCCGCAGGGCTGCGACAGGCCCGGGTGATCCAGGCGACGCGCGGCGCGGTGATGGCGCTCCAGGACGGGCGAGTGGATGCCTATGCCAGCTTCACCGGGCTCGCCCTGACCGATATGGCCCAGCTTCGCGACGAATTGCGCGAGGCCGGGCTTTGCCGCGGCACGGATTGGCAATTGCCGACCGAGGCGGAGATCGAAGGCCGCGTCGCCGAGGCCATCGCCGCCCGCCAGGCGCTATGGCCCGAGCGCGTGGCGCGCTACGTCACGGCGCAGGAAATGCTGCCGGGCTCACGGCCCGTGGCACCCGCGATCCAGCCCACGCCACAGCCAAGCGAGGCCTGAGGCAGGGCCAGCAAGCATTGCGGGGGCCCGCGCCGCTGTTTGTCACCGCCGGCGCGCAAGGCCCAGCAGCAGGAACAGCCCGCCCAACCCGGCCGGCACAGCCCAGACCGGCCAGAGCAGCACGGGCAGGATCACCCAGTCCCACAATTCCGGCAGGACGCGCCGCTGCACCCCCGCCTGGAAGGTGTTCAGGAATTCCGGCCATAACTGAAAAATCGCGGCGCCCAGCGGCGTGTCGGTGCCGAACCAGAGGCCCAGCGCCAGCGCCACGATCAGCAGCAGCAGTCCGAGGAATTTCAGGCCCAAAGCCTTTCATTCTGAAGGTTGGTGTAGAGCCCGGCGACGAAGTCGCCATAGCCGTTGAACATCCGCGTCGGCACCCGTTCATTGCTGCCGATCAGCCGCTCCGTCGCCTGGGACCAGCGCGGATGCGGCACCTGCGGGTTCACATTGGCCCAGAAGCCGTATTCGCTGGCCTGCAAGGTCTCCCAGAACGAGACCGGGCGCTGGTCCGTCAGGGTGATGCGCGCGATCGACTTGCCCGACTTGAAGCCATACTTCCACGGGAAGACCACGCGGAACGGCCCGCCATTCTGCGGCGGCAGCGGGCGGCCGAACAGGCCCACCGGCATGAAGGTCAGCTCATTCGCCGCCTCCTCGATGGTGCAGCCCTCGATATGCGGCCAGGGGTACCAGGACTGCCGCAGCCCGGTCATCACCTCGGGCTTCTGGGCCGTTTCGAAGCGCACGAATTTCGCGCTGCCCAGCGGCTTCACGATGTCGAGCAGCTTGGACAGTTGGAAGCCGGTCCAGGGCACGGTCATGCCCCAGGCCTCGACGCAGCGCAGCCGATAGACCCGCTCCTCCAACCCGATGCGTTGGATCAGGTCATCCACGTCGAATTCGCCGGGGCTTTCGACCATGCCATCCACCTTGATGGTCCAGGGCCGTGTCGGCATCCGCAGCGCCGTGCTCCAGATACCCTTGTCGCTGCCGAACTCGTAGAAATTGTTGAAGGTGACGGCGTCCCGCTCGGGTGACAAAGCGCGATCCGCCGGGTAGCGGGTGTTGCGCATGGCCGGTGGCAGGTCGGGAATCTCGGCCGGCAGGCGGGTCCAGGGGTCGGCGGGTTCGCTGCGGCGCCAGAACTGGGCCTTGGCAACGCTGGGCGCGAGCATCGCCCCGGCGCCCGCGGCGGCCATCAGGGCGCGGCGGCCCAGCACCAGATGTTCCGGGGTCGCCTGGCTTTCCGGAATCTCCCAACCGCGCCGTCGCTTGATGAACATGGAGGTCTCCGCCCTGGGTCGTGTCTAAAGCATCGTGCGACCCAGCCTTCCGTCAAGGACGGGGAAGGATCGCGGAAGGTGGCAGATCCGGACGCGACTCGATCCGGAAGACGCGATAGCGCTCCGCCTCGATGCCGCGCCGGCTGCGCGGCAGGCTGCGTCCGACCGGCTCGGCTCCGGGCCAGTCGGGCGCGCTGTCCCGTCTTTCGCTCTGCACCAGCACACCGGTTACGCCGGGCACGGGGCGCGGAAGATTAAAAAGTGCCCATCGCGGATTCAGCGCCACCACCGGGATGCCCGGCGGCAGGTTCAAGGCGAGCTGCGCGGCCAGGCCATATTCCTCCGCCGCCACGAAGCCGGCGCCGAGCGCGCGGCGCTCCGCCTCCACCGCCTGCGCCAGCTCCGGCCAGCCGCCAAGCCGCGCCAGCGTCGGGTCCTGCCGACGGCCGAGCGGCAGCGGCGCGAAGGCGGCCTGGACATAGACCGCCAGCGCCAGCACGGCGCCGAGCCCGACGGCCGGCCGCTGCCAGCGATGCAGCCGCGCCGGCAGGAAGGCGGCGGCGGCGAGGCAGGCGGCGGGGTAGAGGATGGCCGGCCAATTGCCCTGCACCCGGCTGCCGGTCGCCTGCCACAGGAACAGCGCGGTGCCCGGCAGCACCAGCGCCGCCAGCAGCCCCGCCGCCGCATCGCCCCGCCACCAGCGCCGCGCCGCCACCGCCACGCCCACCACGCAGAGCAGGAAGACCAGCGGCGTCGCGAGGCCGATCTGCCCGCCGATCAACTCGCCGAGATAGCGCAGGGTGAAGCCCGCCTCATCCGTCCCGGCCCGGCCGCCCTGCTTGGCGAAGGAGGCCCAGTCGTTCCGCGCGTTCCACAGCACCACCGGCAGGAAGACCAGCACCGCCAGCGCGCCGCCGGCATAAAGCCGCCAGTCCCGCCACCAGCGCCAGGCGTCGCGGCAGGCCAGCAGCCAGAGCACCACGCCGGCGCCAAGCAGCACGGCCGTGTATTTGGAGAATAACGAGAACCCCGCCAGCAGCCCGAAGGCCAGCCACCAGCGCCCGTCTTGCGAGGCATGCAGCCGCGCCAGCGCCCAGAGCGCGGCAGTCCAGAACACCAGCAGCGGCAGGTCGGGCGTCACCAATATGCCGCCGACGCCGACCAGCAGCGTGGCGTTGAACAGCAGCGCCGCCCAGAAGCCCGGCCTGCGGTCCGGAAACAGCGCATCTCCGGCCCGCGCCAGCAACAGGGAGGCGATGGCGAGCGAAATCGGCCCGATCAGCCGGATGCCAAAAGCGTTCTCGCCGGCCAGCAGCGTGCCCGCCCGGATGAACCAGGCGACCATCGGCGGATGGTCGAGATAGCCGCCCTGAAGCGTGCGGGACCAGACCCAGTAATAGGCCTCGTCGGGCGCCAGCGGCACCAGCGCCGCCACGCCCAGGCGCAGCGCCGTCACCCCCAGCAGCAGCCAGGCGAGGCTCATCGGGCGCGCCACACCAGGGTGGAGGACACCGCGTAGTTCCACACCACGGTGATCAGCGCGCCGGCCGCCCCCGCCGCACCCCAGGCCAGCAGCCCATCGCGCACCAGCAGCCCGGCGATGCCGACATTGGCCGCCGCGCCGATGCCGCAAACCAGGTAGAACAGCGCCAGGCCGCGCCACAGCGCCCCCCCGCGCAGCCGGGCGTCGCGATAGGTGATGCGGTTGTTCAGCACGAAATTCGCCGTCATGGCGACAAAGGTCGCCGCCCATTGCGCCGGCCCAAAGCCCAGCGGCCCGACCAGCAGGGCCAGCGCCACCATATGCACCAGCAAGCCGATGGCGCCGACCGCCGCGAAGGCCACAAAGCGCAGCGGCACCGCGCCGCGCGTCGCCTTGTCCAGCAGCAGCGCGCCGAATTCCAGCAGTACCGTCGCATCCAGCTTGCTCTCCCCCGCCTGGCGGGAGCGGAAGCTGTAGGGCAGTTCCGCCACCACCAGCCTGCGGCGGGCCGAGAGCAGGATGTCGAGCAGGATCTTGAAGCCGCGCGCGGCCAGGCGCGGCGCCACCTCCTCCACCAGGTCGCGGCGCAGCAGGAAGAAGCCGCTCATCGGATCGGCGACCTTCACGGGCAGCAGCAACCGCGCCAGCGCCGCGCCACCTTCCGAGAGCGCGCCACGCGCGGCCGAGAACCCGCCCTGCGCCGCGCCGCCGGCGACATGGCGGCTGCCGATGGCGATATCGGCGCCAGCCTCAACCGCCGCCAACATGGCCGGCAGGATGGTCTCGTCATGCTGAAGATCGCCATCCATCACGGCGACGAAGGGCGCGGAGATGGAGAGGAACCCCTCGATACAGGCGGAAGCCAGCCCACGCCGGCCGATACGGCGAATGCAGCGGATGCGGGGGTCGGTGGCGGCGATGGCGCGCGCCGCGGCGGCGGTGCCATCGGGGCTGTCGTCATCGACGAACACCGCCTCCCAGGCCAGACCGGCCAGGGCGGAATCGAGCCGCGCGACCAGCGGGGCGACATTCGCCGCCTCGCCATAGACGGGGATGATGATGGCCAGGCGGGCAGGCAGAAGGGCGTTCACCAGCGCGCTCTACAGCAAGTCCGGCGACGATGAAATCACCGCGCCGCCCGCGCATTGCGCCGCGACGCGATGGACCGCGGGTGATTACACCCCGGCCATGGTCAGGTTAATATCGCCAGCATGATGATAGCCCGACCCCATGCCGGCCGCGCCAGACCACCAATGGCGCGGCGCCATTCCGTCGCAGGGCAACGCAGCGCGGTGATGGCGCCCGCGTGAGGGGCAAGCCCGTCATCCCGCCGGCCGCCCGGGCCGGCGGGCTGAGGCTGCTGCGCGCGCTCGCGGTCCTGCTGCCGCTGGCGGCGCTGGCGGCCACCGGCTTCGGCACCTACCACGCCGCGGAACAGGCGGCGCGGGGGCGGGTGCAGCGCGTGGCGGACATGCTGCACGAACACGCCCTTCGCGCCTTCGAGGCGCAGGAGCTCACCATCGCGGCCATCGAGCAGCGCATGCTCGGCCAGGACTGGGGTGCTGTGGCGGGGGACCGCTCGCTGTTCGATTTCCTGCGCGCCCTGGATGCGGTGAACCAGAATTCCGGCGGCCTGGCGCTGATCGACCCGGGCGGACTTCAGGTGATGTCCTCGGCCCGAACACTGGACGCGCCCGCGCAGGACGTGTCGGGGCAGGACTATGTCGCGGCCCTGCCGGCCGGCTCCCCCATCCGCGACGCCCCCTTCATCGGACAGGTGGTGCGGGATGCGGATTCCGGCACGCTGGTCTTTCCGCTGGTCCGCCCGCGCGCGCGGGCGGATGGGATGAGCGATGGCGGCGCGATACTGGCGGCGCTCTGGCCCGCCAATTTCCAGTCCTTCTATCGCAGCATCCTGGAAACCCCGCAGGATGCCGTGACCCTGTTCCGCCTGGACGGCGCGGTGCTGGCGGCGGTGCCGGCGCCGGGAAGTCCGGAGGGCGCCGCCCTGCCGCGCCGGGCCGGGGACATGCTGCGGGCGCTGCGACGGGGCCATGTGGCGACACTGCGCGGCCCCTCACCCGTCGATGGCGTGGCGCGGCTCACCGCCTTCCGGCGGCTGCTGCGGCACGATATCGGCATCGCCTATGGGCTGTCGGAACAGGCGCTTCTGCGGGAATGGGCGCGCCGCATGCTGGGGCCGCTGGTGGGGGCGGGCCTCGGCATCGCGCTGCTGCTGGCGGCGATCTGGCAGGCCGAACGCGCCATGCGCAGCCGCAGCCTGGCCGAGGCCCGGGCACGCGGGGCCGAACGCCAGGCGACGCTGGGGCTGCTGGCCGGCGGGCTGGCGCATGATTTCGGCAACATCACCCAATCGGTCGTCGCCGCCGCCCGTCTGCTGGACCGCCATGCGGAGGATCAGGAGCGGGTGCGCCAGGTGGCCGGGCACCTCGCGCGCCATGCGGAACGTGCCACCGCCTTGTCGCGCCGGCTGCTGGACACCACGCGCCGCATCGACCCGGTGGCCCTGACAACCGCCCAGCCGATCGATGTCAGCGCCTCGCTGCGCGAGCTTGCCCTGCTGCTGAACGCGACCCTGGGTGCCGGCATCCGGGTGCGCTGCGAGGTCCCGCCCGGCCTGCGCAGCGCGCCGGGGCTGGACCGGGCGGAGCTGGAGACGGCGCTGATCAACCTCGCGGCCAATGCGCGGGATGCCATGCCACAGGGTGGTGAAGTGCGGATCACCGCGCACCGCCTCTCGGCCCCCCCCACCCCGCGCGACGCGCCGGATCTGCCGCCGGGGGCCTATCTGCGCATCAGCGTGAGCGATTCGGGCCATGGCATGCCGCCGGAGGTGCTGGCGCGGCTGGGAGAGCCGTTCTTCACGACCAAGCCCGTGGGACGCGGCACCGGCCTTGGCCTCGCGATGGTCGCCGCCTTCCTGCGTCGCGCCGGAGGAGCCTTGACGGCGCAGAGCACCGCGGGGCGCGGCAGCACCATCCATCTGCTGGTGCCGGCCAGCTAGAAGCCTGCCGGCTCGAAACCCGCCGGCTCGAAACCGGCGATGCCCGGCGCAGACAAATTACAACCATTTCCTACATCGCTGCCGCTGGCATTCCATGCACGAGAAATCTACAGTTTCATGCTACCTAGAGTTGTCTGTGCTGGATTTTCGCCACTTTGAAGAGAAGCGAGGGATCGCCTTGGCTCCGGCCGCACTGCCCGCGAACGAGACCGAACGCCTGAAGGCGCTGCACGCGGCCGGGATCCTCGACACCGCGCAGGATGCCCGATTCGACGCCTTTGCCCGCCTCGCGGCGCATCTCGCCGGCACGCCGATGGCAATGGTTTCCCTGATCGATGCGGACCGGCAGTGGTTCAAGGCCGCGATTGGGGTCGAGCTGCGGGAAATCCCAGGCCGCAGCTCCTTCTGCGCCCATGCCATCCTCCAGCCCGAGCGGGTGATGGTGGTGGAGGATGCGGCGCAGGATCCGCGTTTCGCGAACAATCCACTGGTGATCGGCCCACCGCATGTCCGCTTCTATGCCGGCGCGCCGATCATCGACCGCGCCGGCCATGCGCTCGGCACGCTCTGTGTGCTGGACAACCTGCCACGGCAGATGCCGGAGGCCGCCTCCCGCGCCCTGGCCGATATCGCCCAGGGCGTGGCGGCGGCGATCGAACTGCGCAGCAGCCTCGAATCGGCGCAGTCGGCGGCGCTGCGCGACCCGCTGACCGGCCTCGGCAACCGCCCTTTGTTCGAACAGCGGCTGGAGGAGGCGATCGGCCGCGCCAGGGGGCCGGAGGCGCACAGCTTCGCGGTGTTCTGCCTGGACCTCGACCGCTTCAAGGCGGTGAACGACCTGCTCGGCCATGCCGGCGGCGATGCCCTGCTGCGGGAAGCGGCACGACGGCTGACCGCCTCGGTGCGGCAGGCCGATACGGTGGCGCGCCTCGGCGGCGATGAATTCGCCGTGATCCTGTCCGGCCCCACCACGGCGGCAGAGGCCGATGCGCTGGCGGTGCGGCTGATCGAGGCGCTGAGCGCGCCGTTCGAATATGAAGGCCAGCCGGTGCCGATCCGCACCTCGGTCGGCTATGCGCTGGCACCGGCCGATGGGCTGGACGCGGATGCGCTGCTGCGGCGGGCCGACAATGCGCTCTATGCGGCGAAGAACCAGGGCCGCGGCCAGCAGATGCGCTTCGACCCGGCGATGGAGGGGCAGCTCGCCGGCCGCCAGGCGCTGGAACGCGACCTGCGCAGCGCCCTCGCCCATGGCGCCTTCCGCTTCGAGTGGCAGCCGGTTGCGGATGCGAAGACCGGCCGGATCGTGAGCTGCGAGGCGCTGCTGCGCTGGGACCGCCCGGGCCACGGCCCGGTCTCCCCGGCCGTCTTCGTGCCCATCGCCGAGGCCTGCGGCCTGGGTGGGATGCTGGATGAATGGGTGCTGCGGGAGGGCTGCCGCCAGGCCGCCGCCTGGCCGCACAAGCTCAAGGTGGCGCTGAACGTCTCCGCCTCCCGCTTCCATCTCGGTGGGCTGGCGGGCCTGGTCGCCGCGATGCTGCGCGATTCCGGCCTGTCGCCGGACCGGCTGGAGTTGGAGGTGACCGAAGGCACCCTCATCAAGGATGAGGCGGCGGCGGCGGTGACGATCGAGGAGTTGCACGTGCTCGGCGTGCGCGTCGCGCTCGACGATTTCGGCACCGGCTATTCCTCGCTCGGCTATCTGCACACCCTGCCGCTCGACAAGGTGAAGCTCGACCGCTCCTTCATCCGCGACATGGACAGCAGCGACAAGGCGCGCAACGTGGTGCGTGCGGTGCTGCAGCTGTGCCGCGGCCTCGGCATCAAGGCCTGCGCGGAAGGCGTCGAGACCCAGGCGCAGCTCGACTACCTGCGCGCCGAGGGCTGCGACCTGATCCAGGGCTATCTTATCGGCCGGCCGCACCCCGTGCCGCCGGTGCCAGAGGCCGTGCCGCAGGTGTCTTCGGCCTGGATCCTGCCGCCGCGGCCCGCCATTCCCCCCACCCCGGGCCGCAGCGGCTCACGCGCGGCCGGACGCCGCGCGAACTGGGTGCGCAAGGTGCGGCTGCGCTGGGCGGGTCTCGCTTTGCTGGCGCTGCTGCCGATGCTGACCTTCGCCACCTGGCTGCTGGAGACCGAGGCGCGCGACCGCATCGCCACCGCCGAGGCCCAGGCCGCCGAGGTGGCGCAACGCGGCGCGCGGGAGATGGATACGCTGGTCGAGCAGGCGCAGGCGCTGCTCGGTGCCCTCTCCCGCGTTCCGGCGGTGCTGGACAGCCTGCGCGACAGCGCGGCCGCGCCAGCCTGCACCGATGTGCTGCGGGAGGTCACCGGCGGCGCGGCCTGGCTTTATTCGCTGGCGACGGTGCGACCCGATGGCTGGACGGCCTGCACCAGCCGCGGCACGCCGCCGGTCAACCTGGCCAACAGCCCGGCTTTCCGGCAGGCGCTGCGAGACCGCACCGACGTGCTCTCGGGCCTGACCCGCCCGCTGTCGGGCGACGGGCAACCCATGCTGTATCTGGGCCGGCCGATCCAGGATGCCGAGGGTGGGCTGACCGGGGTGATGTCCGCAGGCCTCGACGTCGCATGGCTGATGCGGCGCCTCACGGCCAGCACGCCGACGTCCTTCCGGATCGGCCTGATCGATGGGACCGGGCGGCTGGTCGGGCTGCATATGCCGGATGCGGATGCGACGGAACGTGCGCGCTGGGGCATCGGCAGCGATGTCAGCGACCATCCGGTGGCGCGCGCGGCGCTGGCCAATTCGAATCCCGGCCAGATGCGCGCGCCGATCCGCCCGGGTGTGGAGGGCCTGTTCAGCTATGCGCCACTCGGCCTCAGCGGCGCGCGGGTGATTGTCGGCGTGGATGAGGCGGTGCTGCTGGCCCCCGTGCAACAGCGCCGGCTGCTGTCCTACCTGCTGATGGGCATCGGCGGCCTGGTGCTGGTGGGGCTGGTGCTGGCGATGGGGGAATTCCTGGTGCTGCGGCCGATCCGCCGGCTGGGACATACCGTGGACCGGCTGGCCGATGGCGACCTTTCCGCGCGGGTCGGCCTGGATATGCGGGTGGCGACGCCGGAACTGGCGGCGCTGGCCAGCCGGCTGGACGTGATGGCGGCGCGTCTTGCCTCGGCACTGGACACCGCGCGGGCGGCGAGCGCCGTGAAGTCGCGCTTCCTTTCGGCCGCCAGCCACGAGCTGCGCACGCCGTTGAACGGCATCCTCGGCTGGGCGCAACTCATGATGCGCGACCGCAGCCTGGGGCCGGACCACCGCGAGCAGGTGCGCACCATCTCCGACGCCGGGGAGCATCTGGCCGGCGTGGTCGGCCGGCTGCTGGAGATCAGCACCATCGAGGCCGGCCGGGCCGAGGCCCCTCGGCTTGAGCCCTCGGATGCCGCGGCGCTGGCGCGGTCCTGCGTCGAGCTGCTGCGCCCCTCGGCCGACGAGAAGGGCCTGACGCTGCGTATCGAGGTCGCGGCCGACGTGCCGCGCGCGGTGCTGATGGACCGGGCGCGGGTGCGGCAGATCCTGCTGAACCTGCTCGGCAATGCCGTGAAGTTCACCGAGGCGGGCGGCGTCACGCTGCGGGTCTTCCGCCCGCTGGAGGGCCGGCTGCGCTTCGATGTCAGCGATACCGGGCCGGGCGTCTCGCCCCTGCTGAATGGCCGGCTGTTCCAGGATTTCGTGCGCTACGATCCGGATGGCAGCGGCGCGGCCGGGTCGGGACTGGGGCTTGCCGTCTCGGCCCGCTTCGCCGCACTGCTGGGCGGGCAGATCGAATATGAGCCGGGGCCGGGCGGGCGCGGCAGCCTGTTCTGGTTCGAACTGCCCGCGCCAGCCGCGGCACAGGCGGAAGGCGCCCTGCCCCCGGCCCCGAGCGGCCGCGTGCCGCCACCGCTCGTGCTGCCCGAGCTGGTGCCGACCGCGCCGGCCAATCCGGAGGTCCTGGACGAGGCGGGATATCCGCGGCGGCCGCATGGCACCGCACGCCGGCCGCTGCGGATCCTGGCCGCGGACGATGTCGCGGCCAACCGGCTGCTGCTGCGGGCGGCGCTGGAATCGGTGGGTCATCGGGTGGATCTGGTGGCGGATGGCGCCGCGGCGGTGGCAGCGGTGGCGCGCAGCGGCGGCAGCTATGACGCCGTGCTGATGGATGTGCAGATGCCCGGCATGGATGGGCTGGAAGCGACGCGCCGCATCCGCGCCCTGCCTGGCCGGGTCGGGATGGTGCCGATCCTGGCCGTGACGGCCGGCGCCTTCCGGGAGGATATCGAGGCCTGCCAGCAGGCCGGCATGGACGGCCATGTGGAAAAGCCAATCCGCGTGGAAACCCTGGAACAGGCTTTGGAGGATGTGGCCGGGCAGCAGGTGGTGGCGGAGGGCGCCGCGCGCCGCGCCTGACCCGCGAAAGGCGGCGGCGGGCGCCGCCTCAGGCTGACCGCGAAGGGCGGGGCGGGTGCCGCCTCAATTCGGCGGGCCTGCCTCTCGACCGGTTCGAGCACCCGAATGGGCGTCACGACGCAGGCGTGCCCTGCGCACGACCGTTCGAGGGCGACCCGGAGCGGCCACGCGGAAGGGCCGCTGGAATCAGGCCTCCGCCGTCTTTGGCGCCGGAACGCGGCGCGGCACCAGGCGCAGCAGCAGGAACCCCGCCAGGCCAGCCAGGATCGAGCCCATCAGGATGCCGATCTTCACATTGTCCTGAAGATGCGGGTCATTGGCGAAGGCCAGCAGGCCGATGAACAGGCTCATGGTGAAGCCGATGCCGCAGAGCAGGGAAATGCCCAGCAGCTGCAGCCAGCTCGCCCCCATCGGCAGTTCCGCCAGCCCGGAGCGGATGGTGATGGCGGCGAAGCCGAAGACGCCGACCAGCTTGCCGAAGAACAGGCCCATCGCCACGCCGAGCGTCAGGTTGTTGCCCAGCGTCGCCAGTGTGACGCCGGCGAAGCTGACCCCGGCATTGGCGAAGCCGAAGATCGGGATGACCAGGAAGGCGACCCAACGGTGCAGGGCGTGTTCCAACTGGTGCAGCGGCGAATGTGCCAGGTTGTCCGGCGCCCCCGGGGCCGGCCGCAGCGGAATGGTGAAGGCCAGCAGAACGCCCGCCACCGTGGCATGCACGCCCGACCGCAGCACCAGCACCCACAGCACGGCGCCCAGCAGCAGATAGGCCCACAGCTTCATCACCCCGGCGCGGTTCATCGCCACCAGCCCGGCGATCACCGCGGCCGCCAGGCCAAGGTCGAGCATCGAGATGTTGCCGGTGTAGAACACCGCGATGATGGCAACGGCGCCCAGGTCGTCGATGATCGCCAACGCCGTCAGGAACACCTTGAGCGAGATCGGCACGCGCGAACCCAGCAGGGACAGCACGCCGAGCGCGAAGGCGATATCGGTCGCAGCCGGAATTGCCCAGCCGCGCACCGCCGTGGGGTCGGAGCCGTTGAAGGCCAGGTAGATCAGCGCCGGCACGGCCATGCCGCCGAGCGCGGCAATGCCCGGCAGGGCACGGCGCGACCAGGTGGAAAGCTGGCCGTCCAGAACCTCCCGTTTGATCTCCAGGCCGACCAGCAGGAAGAACACCGCCATCAGCCCGTCATTGATCCAGTGCAGCAGCGACAGCGGGCCCAGATAGGCACCGAGCGCGCCGAAGTAGCTGGGCGCCAGGGCGGAGTTGGCGACGATCAGCGCCAGCACGGCGGCCCCCATGAGCACCAGGCCGCCGGAGGCCTCGCCATCCATGAAGTTGCGCAGCATCGAGAAGGGGCGGCGTTGGTTTGGGCTGGTCTCGGCCATGCGTCAGCGGGTCCCCAGATGGTGCATCGCAGAGGGCCCGGGCGAGCAGCCCGGCAGCGCAGCCGCTTACCAGCAGGCGCCGGCCTGGCTGCGCCCGAACAGCCCCCACCGCGCCCACCCTGGCGGGCGGCGCGGCCTGGCAGGGCTTACTCGATTACGGCGGAAATACAACCGAAACCGCCACGCCTGGCGCCAGCGCCTGGACTACAACAGGCCCCGCGCGATGCCGCCATCCACATTCACCGTCTGGCCGGTGACATAGGCGGCGCGCGGGCTCGACAGCCAGACCACCATCACCGCCACCTCCTCCGCCGTCGCGAAGCGGCCGAGCGGGATTTCATGGGCGAATTCGGCGATCACCTCCGCCACCGCGCGGCCCTGCTCCGCCGCCAGTTTCTCCGCGCGGTCCTGCCACAGCCGAGTCAGGGTGCGGCCCGGCGCCACGCAGTTCACGCGGATACCCTCCGCCGCATATTCGCCGGCCAGCGTCTTGGTCAGGCCCAGCAGCCCCGCCTTGTGGACGTTGGAGACGATCTGGTTCGGATAGGGCATGCGCGAGGCCGCCGCGCCGAGCAGCACGATGGCGGGCGCCTGGCCCTGGCGCAGCAGCGGCAGGGCGGCGCGCACCGCCCGCACCGCCGACAGCACGTTGAACTGGTAGTTGCCGAGCCAATCCTCATCCGTCAGCGCCTCGAAGCCCGAACGGATGGACCCGCCGACGGCATCGACCAGCGCATCGAGTCCGCCCCAGCGCGCCTGGGCCGCCGCCATCAGTCGTTCCGCCGCGCCCTGTTGCGTCAGGTCCGCCACCGCGGTGGCCGGCGCGCGGCCGCATTCGGCGCCGATGCGCGCCGCCGAATCGGCAATGGCGGCGGCGTTGCGGGAGGCGATCATCACCTCCGCCCCCTCCGCCACCAGCAGCTTCGCCGTGGCATAGCCAATGCCGGTGGAGGCGCCGACCACCAGCACGCGCCGCCCCTGATATCCAAGATCCATCCCAGCCTCCCCTCGATCGGCGTCGCGCCGTGCTAAGCCGTTGACTGTCAGCAATAGCCTGTCTAACTGGACTTACGAAGATCAAGAACCGCGCGGCGCCCAGCGCCGCCATTCAGGGAGAGGACGGGTCATGACCGATTCCATTCATGCGATTCCGCGCCGTCGCGCGCTGCTGCTGGCGGCCGGTGCCGGTGCCGCGCTGGCCGCCCCGGGCATTGCGCGCGCGCAGACCTTTCCGGAGCGGCCGATCACGCTGCTCGTGCCCTTTGCCACGGGTGGCTACAATGACCGCCTGGCCCGCGCCATGGCGCCCTTCGTGCAGAAGCATATCGGCCAGCCGGTGACGGTGGTGAACCGCCCCGGCGGCGGCACGGTGCTGGGCAACACCTTCTACATGCAGCAGCCGGATGACGGCTACATGGTGATGGTGCATTCGGCCGGCCCGTATATCCCCCTGTCGATCCTGACGCGGAACGCCCGCTACAAGGCGGACGACTTCCACATGATCAACCTGCCCTCCCGCGACCTGACCCTGGCCGCCTGCGCCACCAGCAAGGGCATCAATTCGATCGATGAGGTCGTGCAGCGGCTGAAGGCCGATCCGCGCAGCCTGTCCATCGGCGTGCAGCCGGCCTCGGCCGATCTCATCAACATGGCGCTCTGGATGCAGGCACATGGCATCGACCGGTCGCGCGTGCGGGTTGTCACCTATGATGGCGGCGGGCCGGCGCGCACGGCGACGGCGGGCGGGCATGTCGATGTCGGCTTCGTCGGCGGCGAGGGCTTCCTGCCGATCAAGGACCGCATCAAGCCGCTGCTGCTGTTCAGCGACGAGAAGTCCACCGACTATCCGGACGCGCCGCTGCTGACCGACCATGCCCGCGCCGCTGGCTTCCAGCCGCAATCGGTCGATGGCTCGCAGCGCGGCTTCGTCGTGCTGAAGCGCTTCGTCGCGGCGCAGCCGGAACGCTATGCCATCCTGCTGCGCGCCATCGAGGCGGCGACCAAGGATCCGGAATGCGTCAGCACCCTCGGCAACCAGCAGCTCGCCACCACCTGGTATGGGCCGGAGGCATCGAACCGCGCCTATCTCAGCAGCGCCGCGCTGATGGAACGCTATGCCGACCTGCTGAAGCAGGCCTGAACCCAGGCCGGAGGCGCCGCGAATGCAGACTGCCATCTTGCGGCGCCGCATCGCCTGGGCCCCGCTGGCCCTGGTGACCGCGCTGGCCGGCATCGCGCTGGCCTATCTTCTGGAAGCGCGGGGCGTGTCGCACGACCCGCAGAACCTGCTGCTGCTGCAACCTACGGCCTGGCTGGTGCTGGGCCTCTGGGTGTTCCTCGCCTTCGGCTTCCTGCGCATGCCGGTGACCGAGGGCGAGGTGCGGGAGACGCCGGCCGAGGTGTTGCGCATCCTCGCCATGGTTGGCGCCTTCGGGCTGTTCATCCTGGGGCTGGAGGCGGTGGGCTACGACCTTTCCATCTGGGGCTTCACCCTGGTGGCGCTGGTGATCGGCGGGGAGCGCAAGCCCTTGCCGCTGCTGCTGTTCCCGCCCCTGTTCATGCTCGGCGTGGTCCATGGCTTCCGCCTGCTGGTGCCCTACCCCTTCCCCACCAGCCTGCTCTAGGCGCCACGCACCATGATCGACTTCCCCGCCTTCGGCGCCGCCCTCAACATGCTGGGCGGTTCGCTCGATGCCTGGATCTGGGTGGTGCCCGGATTGCTGATCGGGCTGCTGTTCGGCGCCCTGCCCGGCATCTCCGTCTCCATGGCGATGGCGCTGGTGCTGCCGGCCACGCTCTACATGGACTTCCTGCCGGCCATCATCTTCCTCACCTCGGTCTATACCGGGGCGGGGTTCGGCGGCTCGATCCCCGCGGTGCTCATCAACATCCCCGGCACATCCTCGGCCGTCGCCACCACCTTCGACGGCTATCCGATGGCGCAGAAGGGGCTGCACAACGAGGCGCTGGGCGCGGCGCTGGTGTCCTCCTGCATCGGTGTGCTGATCTCCTATGTGATCCTTTTCGTGCTGGTGCAGCCGCTGGCGGAGATCGTGCTGCGCATCGGGCCGTATGAGATGGCGGCGATCGGCATCTGGGGCCTGGTGCTGCTGGGCTCGATCGGCGGTTCCTCCGTCACCAAGGGGCTTTTCGCGGCGGGGATCGGCGTGCTCTGCGGCACGGTCGGCATGAACACCGCCGGCTATATGCGCGGCGACATGGGCATCCCCTGGCTGCTGGATGGCGTGCCGACGATCCCCGCGATGGTGGGCCTGCTGGCCGCCAGCCAGCTTTTCGCCCTGGTGAATGCGAAGTTCATCGTCGCCGATGAATCGAAACGCACCATCAGCCTGCGCCGCATCATCGCCGGTGGCGGGCTGGTGCTGGGCAGCCCGGTGGCGCTGCTGCGCGGCTCCTTCATCGGCGTCTTCATCGGCGCGGTGCCGGGCGTGGGTTCCTCCATCGCCAACCTGATCTCCTATGGCGAGGCGCGGCGCGTCTCGCCCGACCCCGAAAGCTATGGCAAGGGCAATCCGCGCGGGCTGATCGCCGCGGAATCGGCCAACAGCTCCTCCGAGGGCGGGTCCATGGCGACGATGCTGGCGCTGGGCATTCCGGGCGGCGGCGCGACGGCGATCCTGCTGGCCTCCTTCGCCATGCACAATGTCATCGGCGGGCCGCGCTTCATGGAGCAGAACCGGGACATCGTCTATGCGATCATCATTTCCAACTTCGCCCAGGCGCTGATCCTGCTGCTGGTCGGCACCGCCTTCGTCTTCGTCGCCAGCACCGTGGTCCGCCTGCCGTTGCGCTACCTGATCCCCAGCGTCCTGGTGATGTCGACCATGGGCGCCTTCGCCATCGAGGGTTCCATCGCCGGGCCGATCACGCTGTTCGTCTTCGCGGTTCTGGGCTGGCTGATGTCGCGCTACGGCTTCCCGGTCGCCGCCATCGTGGTCGGGTTGCTGCTCGGCAAGCTGATCGAGACGGAGCTGCTGCGCGCCTGGCAGCTCGCGGGCGGCGATCCGCTCTATATCCTGGAGCATCCGGTGGCGGTCGGGATCCTGGTGTTGATGGCGGTCTCGCTGGGGCTTTCGCTGCGGCGCGACATCCGCCGTCGGCGCGCGCTGAAGGCCGCCTCCGCCGTCGCCTGAATCGGCGCCTGAGCCGAATGGTTGACACCGGGCCGGCCGGGGCGAAAAGTCGTCCCGGCCAAGGAGGAGCCCTGAAATGTCCCTGACAGTCGAAGATTTTGCTGCGCAATGCCGCACCGCGCTGAAGGACAACCCCGGCAAGCCCGGGCGGGAGAAGGTCTGCGCCCTGGTGCAGGAGGCGTTGAAGGACGCCGGCTTCGTCGCCGCGGCCATCCCCGAGGGCACGCCGGAGCGCCAGGTGATCTATGAGGACCCGGAGCTGGGCTTCGCCGTCCTCGCCCATGCCTATTCGGATGCCAAGACCAGCAGCCCGCATGACCACGGCCCCTCCTGGGCCATCTATGGCCAGGCGACGGGCGAGACGGTGATGACCGACTATGAATGCCTGGCGCGGCCCGAGGGCATGAAGTCCGGCAAGGCGCTGCGCCTGCGCGACTACACGCTGCGCCCCGGCGATGCCTATCTGTACGAGCCGGGCGAGCTGCATTCCCCGCGCCGCGACGGCCCGACCCGGCTGCTGCGGATCGAGGGCGTCAACATGGATCGCGTGAAGCGCCTGCCCTATGTCGAGGTCCAGGCGGCCCAAGCCTGATCCGAGCATGAAGATCGACCCGGCGCTGCTGCGCTACGAGCAGGTCGAGCCCGGCCTGGTCATCGAGACCGGCGGCATCACGGTGACGGAGGCGCATATCATCGCCTTC
Organism: Falsiroseomonas oleicola; assembly: GCF_019029495.1. Taxonomy (GTDB): domain Bacteria; phylum Pseudomonadota; class Alphaproteobacteria; order Acetobacterales; family Acetobacteraceae; genus Falsiroseomonas; species Falsiroseomonas oleicola. The sequence goes on along the minus strand of NZ_JAERQM010000010.1, from coordinate 16,005 downwards.
GCCGGCCTGACCGGGGACTTCTTCGACATCCACATGGATGACGACTATGCGCGCGGCCTGGGCTATCCCGGCCGCGTCGCGCATGGGCTGCTGGGCCTCGCGCTCTGCGACGGGTTGAAGAACCGCGCGCCCGTGAAATTTGCCGCGATTGTCTCGCTCGGCTGGCGCTGGACCTTTGCGGGCCCGATCCTGGTCGGCGACCGCATCGCCGCGCGCATCACCGTGCTGTCGAAGCGCGCGACCCGGAAACCCGGGCGCGGCATCGTCACCATGGGGTTCGATCTCGTGAACCAGAGGGATGAGGTCGTGCAGAGGGGTGAGAACGACCTGATGGTCCACACGCTGGCGTCTGATCGCCAGAGGCCGGAACGGCCGGAGGCGTGAATCAGCCGCCCCTACAGATCGACGAAGCCGCCTGACTCGGCGCTGCGCAGAATCGCCTCGATGGCGTGCAGCACGGGCAGGCCGGTGACGCCATCATTCATCGGGGCACGGACCTCCGTGATGGCGGCGCAAACTTCGGCGATCATCGCGCGGTGCGGGCCATGGTCGAAGGCCATGGGGTCGGCACCCCCGCCACCGGCCATGGCGCCATCGACGATCTCGACCGCCCTGCCCTTCACATGCAGCTCCAGCCGTTCCGCCACCAGCGCCGCGCTGCCGCCGGTGCCGGCGATCTCGACGCGTTCGGGATAGCCGGGCTCGGCCACCGTCGTCGCATCCAGCGCGCCGATGGCGCCGCTGGCAAATTGCAGCGCGGCGCTGGCCATGTCCTCCGTGTCGATGGCGCGCAACCCGCTGGTCTTCGCCAGCGCGCCGAGGCGGGCCAGCGGGCCGGCGATGTGCAGCAGCAGGTCCAGCGTATGAATCGCCTGGGTCAGCAGCACGCCACCGCCATCCCGCGCCTTCATCCCCCGGCCCGGCTGCGCGAAATAGGCCGCGTCGCGCCACCAGCGGATGCTGGCCGAGCAGGACAACAGCCTGCCCAGCTCACCGCCCGCCACCGCCTGCTTCAGCCGCAGCGCCGCCGGCCGGAAGCGGTGCTGGAAGACGACGCCGAGCGTCACCCCCGCCTCCCGCGCCACCTGCACGAGTTGCGCCGCCTCGGCCGCCGTGCGTTCCAGCGGCTTCTCCACCAGCATGTGTTTTCCGGATGCCGCCGCCGCGCGCGCCACGGGCAGGTGCTGGCCGGGCGGTGTCAGCACCAGCACCAGGTCGAGGCCCGGGGCGGCGAGCAGCGCCTCCAGGCTGTCGAAGACGGGCGCCTTCCAGCGCAGGGCGAAACCCGCCCGACGTTCCGAACTCGGCGAAAAGCCGCCGACCAGCCTTGCGGTGCCAACTTCCTCCAGATCGCGGATCGCCAGCATATGCGGCTGGGTCGCCATGCCCAGCCCGACGACACCGATGCCGATCATGCCCGTCCCCCTTCGCGTAAAGCCGCCAGGCACAGCACGTTCATCTCGTTCTCATAGGCGAAGCCCGCGGTCAGCGGTGCCTCCAGCGACTGTCGCACCGCCGCCTTCACCGCCTGCACCGCCACCGGCGACAGCGCCGCGAGGCGCGCACACAGCGCCTTCGCCGTGTCCTCCAGCGCATCATCCGGCACGAGCTGTTCCACCAGCCGCAGCCGCAGCGCCTCCGCCCCGTCGATCTGCTCGCCGGTCAGCAGCAGCCGCATCGCCTGGCCGAAGCCCGCGACGCGCGGCAGCATCTGGGAGGCGCCACCGCCGCCGACCCAGCCGCGCGTCACCTCGGGAAAGCCGATGCGGCTGCTCTCCGCCGCGATGCGGATATCGGCGGCGAGCGCGAGTTCAAAGCCGCCGCCCAGCGCCCAACCCTTGATCGCGGCCACCACCGGCTTGCGGATGGCGCGCACCGCGCCCGGATAATCCGGCCGATGCCGGAAATCCCAGGCGGTCGGAAAGGCCTCGATGGCGCGCAGGTCCATGCCGGCGCAGAAGGCGCGCGTGCCGCCGCCGCGCAGCAGCACGGCGCGCACCGCGTCATCGTCATTGATCCGGCGCGCATGGTTGGCGAGTTCGGCGGCCATCGCATTGGTGATGGCGTTGTGCTTGGCGGGGCGGTCGAGCGTCAGCACCGCCACGCCTTCCGCCACCTCCAGCGTCACCTCTCCGTCCTTGGCCTCGGCCACAGCTTTCACTCCCCCGCTTTGCGGCTAGGATAGCCGCAATGACGGTTGGGGAAACGGGCGGGATGCGCAAAGTGACGGCGCGGCAGGCGGCATCGCTGCTGCGGGATGGCGATACGCTGCTGATCGGTGGCTCCGGCGGTGGGCATGCGGTGCCGGAGGCGCTGCTCGCCGCGCTCGGCGCGCGTTTCGCCGAATCGGGCGCGCCGCGCGGCATCACGGCGCTGCATCCTGTGGGCGTGGGCGATGGCGGGACGCGCGGCCTCGGCCATCTGGCCCGGAAGGGCCTGCTGAAGCGCAATATCGCCGGCAGCTACGTCAACAGCCCGCCGGTCGGCGCCATGGCCCTGGCCGATGAGATCGAGGCCTGGTCCCTGCCGCAGGGCGTGCTGTCCCAGCTCATGCGCGAAATGGCCGCCGGGCGGATGGGGCTGTTCACGAAGACCGGGCTGCACAGCTTCGTCGATCCACGCGTCGAGGGCGGCCGCCAGAGCCCCTCCGCCAAGGAAGATCTGGTGGAGCTGGTGACGCTGCGCGGCGAGGAGATGCTGTTCTACAAGCCCTATCATGTCGATGTCGCCTTCCTGCGCGGCACCACCGCGGATGAGGACGGCAATGTCTCCATGGAGCAGGAGGCGGTGACGCTGGAGATGCTCTCCGAGGCACAGGCGACGAAGCGCTGCGGTGGCATCGTGGTGGTGCAGGTGAAGCGCGTGGTGCGCCGCGGCAGCCTGCATCCGAAGATGGTGAAGATCCCCGGCATATTGGTGGATCTGGTGGTCGTGGCGCCGGAGCAGGAGCAGACCTACCTCACCCCCTATTCCCCCGCCTATTCGGGCGAGTTCCGCATTCCCCTGGACGACATCCCCCGCCTGAAGCTGGATGCCCGCAAGATCGTGGCGCGGCGCGGGGCGCTGGAATTGTTTCCGCGCGCCATCTGCAATCTCGGAAGCGGCATCTTCACCGGCATCGCCAATGTGGCGGCGGAGGAAGGCTGCCTCGACGCCATCTGCCTGACCAATGAGCAGGGCAATATCGGCGGCGCGCCGGCCTCGGGCGGCGAGGCCGGGGCGGCGATGAACCCGGATGCGCAGGTCGACCAGCCCTATCAGTTCGACTTCTACGATGGTGGCGGGCTCGACCTCGCCTTCCTGTCCTTCGCGGAATTCGATGCGGCGGGAAATGTGAATGTCTCCCGCTTCGGCGGGAAGCTGATCGGGCCGGGCGGCTTCATCAATATCAGCCAGCATGCGAAGCGCGTGATCTTCGGCGGCACGCTGACCGCCGGCGGCAAGCCCAAGGCGGTGGCGCAAGTGGAGCAGATCACCTTCTCCGGCGCCTTCGCCCGCGAACGCGGCCAGCCGGTGCTGTATGTGACGGAAGCAGCCGTCTTCCAGCTCGGCGCGGCGGGGCCGGAGATGGTGGAAATCGCACCCGGCCTGACGGTGGAGGAGGTGTGCGGTCGCATGGGCTTTCGGCCCGCCATCGCGGCGAGCCTCCGGCAGATGGATGCCAGGCTGTTCGCGGCGGCGCGCATGGACCTCGCCGCCGATATCGCCGCACGCCCCGGCCGCCCGGTCTCCGACCGCCTCGCGGGCCTGGCGCCGTGATCTTCGGGATCGAGACCGGCGCGGAGTCCAGCTTCGCCAAGACGCTGACGGAACGCGACCTGCTGCTGACGGCGGAGATCACCGGCGATCACGACCCGCTGCATGTCGATGCCGACTACGCCGCGCGCACGCCCTATGGCCAGCGGATCGCCCATGGGGCGCTGGTGCTGGGCCTGCTCTCCGCCACGGCGTCGGCCATGGCGCAGCGGGCGATCGCGGCGGGGGCGGAGGGTGTACCGGTTTCCATCGGCTATGACCGCGTGCGCTTCCTGGCCCCCGCCTTCATCGGCGACAGCCTGACCGCGCGCTACCGCGTGGACAGCCTGGACGCCGCACGCCGCCGGTCGGAAGCGGCCTGCGAGGTGATGAACCAGAAAGGCGAAACCTGCCTGGTCGCCCGCCACCTGATGAAATGGGTGGCGCAGCCCGGGTAACTGGGCGGTTTCCAAGCATGGCGAAGGCAGTTTAGACTGCCCGCGTAAACCCGGGCGTCTTGACCCGGCAATCACAAGGGGAAGCTATCCATGGAACGTCGCGCATTGCTCGGCGGCATCGCCGCTGCCTCCGGCCTGCTGGCCGCACCACATGTGGTCCGCGCGCAGACGCCGATCACGCTGAACGGCGCCAGCCAGTTCAACGAGGAACATGTCTTCACCCGCGCGATGAAGCATTTTGCGACGAAGGTGGTGGAATATTACGGCCGGCCGGTGAACTTCGTCTGGCATCTCAACAGCTCCCTGGGGCTGGAGAAGCAGTACTTCGAGTACATGTCCGCCGGCCGCGCCGTCGACTTCGGCATTGTCAGCCCGGCGCATATGTCCACCTTCAGCCGCGCCGCGCCCTTCATCGACGCGCCCTTCCTGTTCCGCGACCTGTCGCATTGGAACAAGGTGCTGGACGGCGACATGCTGAAGCCCGTGTCTGACGAGGTCGAGCGCCGCGCCCGCGTCGCCCTGATCGGCTATGCCGGCGGCGGCACGCGCAACATCTTCTCCAACCGCCCGGCCACGAACATGGCGGAACTGCGCGGGCTGCGCGTGCGCGTGCAGGGCGCGCCGATCTGGTCGCGCACCTTCCAGGCGATCGGCATGGCGCCGCAGGTGATCGCCTATAACGAGGTCTACAACGCCATCCAGAACAACGTCATCCAGGCCGGTGAGAACGAGGCCGCGGGTGTCGAGCAGATGCGCTTCTACGAAGTCGGCCCGAACCTCATCATGACGGAGCACGCCATCACCGTGCGGCCGCTGTGCTTCTCCGTGCAGACCATGTCCCGCCTGCCGCGCGAGCTGCAGGAAGCGATCCGTCGCGCGGGCCGTGAGGCCGGCGTCTTCGGCCGCAATGCGGAAAGCAGCGAGGATGCGGCGAAGATCACGGCGCTGGAATCCGCAGGCCGCCTGAAGAAGATCGCCTTCACGCAGCGCGCGGAGATGAACGCCGCCGTCGCGCCGGTGATGGAGGCCTACGCGAAGGAGATCGATGCGGACCGCATCTTCTCCGCCATCAACGCACTGACCTCCTGAGTCTTCCGGGCGGGGCGCGCCGCGCGCCCCGCCATTTTTCTCCCAGAGCCCACAAGCGAAGGATACCCAGCCGCATGCCGCCACAGGGCGCGCGCGGATTGTTCCGCCGCATCACCGCCTTCTATGCGCGTTGCCTCGACGTGCTGCTGGTCGTCACCGTCATCAGCATCATCCTGCCCGTCACCATGCAGATCTTCGCGCGCTTCGTGGATTTCATCCCGCGCTACATCTGGACCGAGGAACTGTCCCGCTTCCTGCTGGTCTGGATGATCATGATCGGCAGCATGATCGGCGTGCGCGAGGCGACGCATTTCAACGTCGACCTGTTCTACAACCTGCGCGGCCGCGCCAAGGCGGCGATGGACATCCTCTCGGCGCTGTTCGTGCTGGGCTTCGCCTATGTCTTCATCGTCTATGGCTGGGAATTCACCGATACCGCCTGGTACCGGATCAGCGAACTGGCGGAACTGCCGCTCTGGACCATCCACATCGCCTGGCCGATCGCCGGCGTCACCTGGGTGATCTTCGCCGGTGAACGCATGTGGGACGATGTGCAGGTCCTGCTGCACGGCGAAAGGGCGGATTCCTGATGGGCGGCAATGCACTGGCCACCGGCGAAGCCGCGTGGATCATGTTCGGCATCTTCTTCACCCTGCTGGCGCTGCGCGTGCCGGTGGCGGTCAGCCTGGGTATCGCCTGCCTGCCGGCCTTCATCCTGGAAGACCGCCTCTGGCCGATGATCCTGGTGCAGGAGACGTTCAACTCCTACAACTCCTTCATCCTGCTGGCCGTGCCCTTCTTCCTGCTGGCCGCCAACCTGATGACCGCGGGCGGCATCACGGACCGGCTGGTCACGCTGTCACGATCCATGGTGGGGCATCTGCCCGGCGGGCTGGCGCAGATCAATGTCGTGCTGTCGGTGTTCTTCGCCGGCATCTCCGGCAGTTCCACGGCGGACGCCGCCAGCCAGGGCCGCGTCTTCATCGATGCGCAGATCAAGGAAGGCTACTCGCCGAGCTTCTCGGTCGCCATCACCGCCGTCTCCTCCGTGCTCGCGGTGGTGATCCCGCCCTCGATCCTGATGATCGTCTGGGGCGGGGTGCTGACCACCTCGATCGGCGCGCTGTTCCTGGCCGGCATCCTGCCGGGGCTGCTGCTGGCGGCCTCGCAGATGGGCACGGTGCATGTCTATGCGAAGCTGCGGAACTACCCGACCTATCCCAAGGCCACCTGGGGTGAGCTGGCGCACGCGCTGTTCATCTCCATCCCCGCGCTGATGACGCCCTTCATCATCATCGGCGGCAAGATCTTCGGCTGGTTCACGCCCACCGAGGCGGCCTGTATCGCCGTGCTCTATGCCCTGGCGCTGTCGCTGCTGGTCTATCGCAAGATGGACATGCGCGGGCTGTACGATGCCTTCAGCCGCACCGGCCGCTTCGCCGCCATCACGCTGTTCTGCGTCGGCACCGCCAGCGTCTTCGGCTGGCTGATGGCCTTCTACCAGATCCCGCAGGCGCTGCTCTCCGGCGTCTCGGCCTGGGAGATGGGGTCGATCGCGACCGGCTTCTTCATCGCGGCGACCTTCCTGGTGGTGGGCTGCTTCCTGGATGCGATCCCGGCCATCATCATCGTCGGCACCATCCTCCAGCCGATCGCGGCGGCGGGCGACATCCACCCGGTGCATTTCGCCATGATCAGCATCGTCTCCCTGGCCTTCGGCCTGGTGACGCCGCCCTATGGCCTGTGCCTGCTGATCTGCTGTTCCATCGCCGGGTTGCGGCTGGTCGACGTGCTGAAGGACGTTCTGATCATGCTGGTGCCGATGTTCATGGTTCTGGTGCTGCTGATCCTGCTGCCGGATGTGGCGCTGCTGATCCCGCGCCTGCTGGAGCCCGGCTTCATGGAGTAGCCTGTTGCTGCAGGGCGCGGCGGGGTGCATTCAGTCGGGGTGACCTCCCCCGCCCCCCGCCCGCCCCTGGCCTCGCTGCGTCTGATGTTGCCGCAATTGCGGCCCTACCTGTCCCGCACGCTGCTGGCCGGCTTCGCCCTGCTCTCGGCGGCGGGTCTGACGCTGGCCCTCGGCCAGGGCCTGCGACGTCTGATCGACGAGGGGTTCACCGGCGGCGCCGCGGCGCTGGACAATGCGGCGATCTTCATGGGCAGCGTCGTCGCGCTGCTCGCGATCGCCACCTCCGCCCGCTACTATCTGGTTTCCTGGCTCGGCGAGCGGGTGGCGGCGGATCTGCGGCGGCGGGTCTTCGACCATGTGCTGTCGCTCTCGCCGCGCTATTTCGAAACGGCGCGCACCGGCGACATCCTGTCCCGCATGACCGCCGATGTCGGGCTGCTGCAATCCCTGATCGGCTCCGCCATCTCCATGGGGCTGCGCAACACGCTGACGGGCCTCGGCGCGCTGGCCATGCTGCTGGCGACCAGCGCCAAGCTGGCCGGCATCGTGCTGGCGGTGCTGCCGCTGGTGATCGTGCCGCTGGTCATCTTCGGCCGCCGCGAACGCAGGCTTTCGAAGGTCGCGCAGGAACGGGTGGCGGACCTGGCCGCAACGGCGGAGGAAGCGCTGAACGGCCTGCGCATCGTCCAGGCCTTCACCCATGAGCCGGAGGATCGCCGCCGCTTCGGGGCGGAGGCCGAGGCCTCGGTCGCCGCCGCGCTGCGGCGCGTCGCCTCCCGCACCGCGCTGATCCTGGTGGTGATTCTCTGCGGCTTCGGCGCCATCACCTTCAGCCTCTGGGTCGGCGGGCATGATGTGGTGGCGGGGCGGATGACGGGGGGCGAGCTTTCGGCCTTCGTCTTCTACGCCGTGCTGCTGGCCTCCTCCGGCGCGACGATGAGCGAGCTCTGGGGCGAGATCCAGCGCGCGGCGGCGGCGGCCGACCGGCTGCTGGAACTGCTCTCCGCCGAATCGGACATCCGCGCCCCCGAGAGCCCGGCCTTGCTGCCGGAGCCGCCGCAGGGCCGCGTCACCTTCGAGGCCGTGCGCTTCACCTATCCCAGCCGGCCCGACCGCGCGGCGCTGGAGGATTTTTCGCTGACCGTGGCGCCGGGGGAGACGGTGGCGCTGGTCGGCCCCTCCGGCGCCGGCAAGACCACGGTGTTTCAGCTTCTGCTGCGCTTCTACGACCCGCAATCGGGCCGGGTGCTGGTGGACGGGGTGGATGCCGCGGCACTCGACCCCGCCGATCTGCGCGGGCGGCTGGGGCTGGTGCCGCAGGACCCGGCGATCTTCTCGACCTCGGTGGCCGAGAACATCCGCTATGGCCGGCTGGGCGCGACCGATGCCGAGGTTCGCGCGGCAGCCCGCGCGGCGGCGGCGGAGGGCTTCATCGAGCGCCTGCCCCAGGGCTATGCCACCCATCTCGGTGCCCGGGGCGTGACGCTGTCCGGCGGCCAGCGCCAGCGCATCGCCATCGCCCGCGCCATCCTGCGCGACCCGCCGATCCTGCTGCTGGACGAGGCGACCAGCGCGCTGGATGCGGAATCCGAGCAATCGGTGCAGCAGGCGCTGGAGGATCTGTCCAAGGGCCGGACCACGCTGGTGGTGGCGCATCGCCTGGCCACGGTGCGCAAGGCGGACCGGATCGTGGTGCTGGAGGAGGGGCGGATCGTCGCCCAGGGCACGCATGACGAGCTTGTGCGCCAGGGCGGGCTTTATGCGCGGCTGGCGGCGCTGCAATTCGCGGAAGCCGGGTAAAGCCGGGACCGCCTGCGACGATGCGCGGCATGGACCAGCCGACCCTGCCCCACTGCTTGACTCCTGAAGATGAAGTCGGAAGATTTCGCCATCGGACCAAGGAGCAGACAGGATGCGCCCCGCGTTCATGCTGGCCATCTTGATGGCTTCTTCCGCCACCGCGCCCGCCCAGGCGCAGATGGATGTGCAGCAACTGGTCTGGCAATGCGGGGCCGCCGCCAGCGACCGTGGCCTGACCGGCTCGGCGCGGGACGCCTTCGTGCAACGCTGCGTCGACTCCGATGGCAGGGTCGGGACCGAAAGCCGGCGCCCGCCGGCGCCGGCGGCACGGTCCACCGCCTGGCGCCTCACGGCCCCGACGACCGTGCAGTGGGATCTGGGCATTCAGGCCAGGGACCGTCGATCGGCCCTGAGCCTCGGTTGCGGCCGGGCCGTCGACGGAGACTTCCTCGTCATGGCCCATTTCGGCGCCCCGCGCGGCTGGCACTTTCGGGGGGAGGAGGCTGTCATGGAGATCGACGGCGTCCGGCGACGCGTGCAGGTCAACGGCGCCGATGACATCGTGACGCTGTCGGACGACGTGCAGCGCAACCATGCCGCGCTCTCGGAACAGACGCTGGCGCTTCTGGCCCGTGGCAGGTCATTGCGGATTCATGGTCTGGTCAGCCGCGGTCGGCCACAGACAGTCACCTTCGACATCAGCGGCGGCGCGGCCCTGTTCGCGGCCTTCGAGCGGAACTGCCGCAGCCTTCGCTAGCCCGCCTCACCCCCGCGCGGCGGCAGCACGAAGCCATCCTGCCCCGGCGTCTCCGCCCATTCCCGGAAGGGCGCGGAGGGATTGACCCGGCCGCTGCGCAGCAGGGTCAGCCAGACCACGCTGGCCTTGAGGAACTGGTTCACACCGCAGGGCCAGAGCGCCAGGCTGAGCGCCTCCGCCATCTTCGGCTCGGGCACCGCCGCGCCATAGGCGGCCTCCAGATCAACGGCCAGCGCCCATTCCTCGCCCCGCGCCGCATGGATGCCGAGCAGCGCCAGCCGGGCCAGGGCCGGCGGCACGTCGAGTCCGGCGACCAGCGCCGCCACCCCGTCCAGATAGCCGCGCGCCGCCGGAACCTCGGGAAAATAGCCCTGCCAGTGCCGGTCGAGGAAGGCGAAGGTCTCCGCGCCCCACGCCCAGGCGACGAGGCGGAAGGCCGCCTCCGCCTGCCGCCCGGTGCCGCCGGTGCGGAAGAACAGGTCGACGTGGTGGGTGCCGACATGCTCATCGGCCGCCGTCAGGATGGCGAGCCAGACGAATTCCTTCTCGAAGGGGTCGAGATGGCAATCCGTCAGCGTCAGCGCGCGGTACATGACGCCATAGGCGTCCTGCAGATCCGGCAGGGCGGCCGCCATGGCGCCCTGATGCGGCATCATACCGACGGCATTACGCTTTGACCGCTGCCCAATCGCGTGCGGCGATGGAGGTGATGCGGGCGGGTTCTGCGACGAGGGAGTTCCATGCGTTGCAGCATGCGCCGACGATGGCGTCGTAGGTCTCATGGACGCGGTTGCTGAGGTGGTTCTGGCGGAGGAACTGCCAGACGTTCTCGACTGGGTTGAGTTCGGGGGAATAGGGCGGCAGCGGCAGCAGGCTGATGTTGTCGGGGATGCGCAGCTTGCCGCCGGGTTGGTGCCAGCCCGCGCCGTCGAGCGTGACGACGCGTGCGCGCCGAGTGCGACCTGGCGGCTGATCTCGGCAAGGTGCTCATTCATGGCGCGGCCATTGGCGACCGGCAGCACCAGGCCGGCACCAACGCCACGCGCCGGGCAGACGGCGCCGAACAGGTAGGCCCAGCGGTAGCGCTGGTCGCGCGGTGCGGGCGGACGGCTGCCCTTGTCGGCCCAGACGCGCGTCAGGGTACCCTGCTGGCCGACGTGGGCCTCGTCCTGCCACCAGAGTTCGATCGGCTTGCCGCGTGCGTGCGGCGGGATCGCCGCGGCGACCAGATCGGCGAAGTTTTTTTGTGTGCCTCCTGGGCCTGGGCGTCATGCGCCGGGTGCCGCGGCCGCACTGATAGCCCTACAAAACCCAGCCGGCGCAGCAGCGCGCCGACCGTACGCTCGGCAAGCGCACCCCGAACCGGGCCTCGATCACCGCGGCAAGATCGACCCGTCGCCAACGCACCACGGTGTGCTCGGCCGGGTCCGGGCCGCTACGCACCAACGCGGCGACAACCTCCTCCTGCTCGGCCGACAAAAGCCGCCGCGGCCCACCGCCATGCGGCCGCGCCGACAGGCCACCAAGCCCCGCCTCGTTGTAGCGGTGCACCCAGTCGCGCAGCGTCTGCCGGTCCATCCCGCACAGTCGCGCCGCATCCGCCCGAGAGGTGCCTTCCAGCATGAGGGCCAGCGCCAGCATCCGCCGCGCCGCGTCCGCATCTCGGCTGCTGGACGCCGCCCGCCTTAGCGACGCCGCGTCATGCTCATCACGCGTGATCGCCACCGCCACCATGCGCATTGCTCCTTCAAAAGAAGGCAGCGAACCACAGCCACCGTGACCACGGGAATCCCTCATCACGAGTCAACACGTCATGCCGTTGGTATCAGTCGCAATGAGAGGCCGCGGGAGTTGCTGGAGCTTTCAGCCAGGAATGCCCCGCGAAGCCCTCAATCCCCCGCGCACCCGGCTGCAGCCCCGCGCCCACCCGCCTCAGAAGGCGTAGCGGATGCGGGCCGTGCCGTTCACGGCGTGGCTATTGCCCGAAAGCTCCGCATCCACCCGCGCGGTCACGGTGGTGGAGGGGCTCAGCCGCCAGTCCAGCCCGCCCGAGACCAGCGCCGCATGCGCATCCGGCCGCGGCCCGCTGACCGTGAAGCCGGCCTGCGGCAGACCGATGAACTGCGCGCTCATCCCCGCATCCCGCTGGAGGTAGGCCGCCCAGCCCGCCCGCGCGAAGCCGCTCAGCGCCGGGCCCAGGCTGGTATCCGCCCGCACCGTCATCTCCAGCCGCGACTGGCCCTGCGTCTGCCCGGCCACTGCCAGCGCCGCCGCCCCCTGCCCGCCCGTTGCGCGTTCCGTGTAGCTCGGCACCGTGTACCAGCTGCCCTGGAAGGCCAGCGCCGGTGTCAGCGCCACGCCCGGCAGCACATCCGCCACCCGCCAGCCGGCCTCCAGCCGGGTGGAGACGCCCTGGCTCGTCACATCGCTGCGCAGGTCACCGGCGCCGAGGAACGGCACCGAGCGCTCCGTCGAAAGTTCCATCGCGCCATAGGCCAGCGCCGCCGCCAGCCGCAGCGGCCCGAACTGGCCCGTGCCATGCACCGCCCCCTGCAACTGGGTGCCTTCCGCCCGGCCAAGGCCATCCGACAGCCGCGCCGTCGCACCCGTCGCCGCCAGGGCGAAGCCCGCCACCACCTGCGCGGAGAGCCGCACATCCGCCCCCGCCGCCACGCCGCCGCTGGTCGAGGAGACGGAGTTCGTGGCGTTGCCGCCCGCCTCCATCCGCTGGTTGGCGGCCAGCGCCGTGGCCCAGACCGCGTAGCGCGGGGTGGAGCCGGCCGCGCCATCGCCCGGCGCCTCCGCATCCCGCGCCGGGTCCAGGATGGCGCCCAGGAACTGCCCGGCGCCCTGCGCGTGCAGCCCCGCCGCCACCGCATGCACCTGGCCCGAGACCTGGTCCAGCCCGCGCGGCAGTTGCGCCGCCGGCAGGTTGTACAGCGGGAAGAAGGCCGAGACATCGGCCCCGTCCGTCACCGCACGGTCAAGGCCCGCCGCCACCGCAATCTGGTTCGGCGTGCCCTGGCCCAGGATCGGCACCGGCACGCCGGGGGTTGCCGGCGGCGGCGGGTCGGTGATGATCGGCACCAGCATCGCCGGCGTCAGCAGCAGCTGCGCCTCCGTCGCCGTGGTATTCACCGTGCTGGTCACGCCGGCGCCGAAGCTGCCCTGCGTGTCCAGCGCGGCGAAGCTGCCCGCCACCGCGCCGGCCTGGATCAGCGTATAGGGCGCGTTGAAGCTGTAGCTGCCGCCCAGCGCCACCAATTGCAGCGTGCCGCCCAGCGTCGCCGTGCCGGAGACGTTGATCCGGTCCGCCAGCGGGCCCTGCACCTCGATCTGCGTGGTCGAGCCCGGCGCCAGCGCCAGGTCGCCGCTGACGGTCAGCGTGCCGATCGAATTGCCCGGCGCGATCGCGCCACCCGCCCGCACCGCAACCCCCGGCAGGCTGCCCGTGCCGCCCAGCGTGCCGCCCGCTTCCACCGTGACGCCGGAGGATGCGGCGATGGAGCCATTCACCGAAAGCCGACCGGCCTGTACCGTGGTGGCGCCGGTGTAGGTATTGGCCGCGTTCAGGATCAGGTTGCCCGGCCCATCCTGGGTCAGCGTGCCGCTGCCGGAGATCAGGTTGCCGACCGTCACCGCATCGGAGCGGTTGAACACCAGCGCGCCATTGTTCACCACCGCCCCGCTGCCCAGCGTGCCACTGGTGCCGCCATCGCCCACCTGCACCGTGCCGGTCTGGATCGTCGTGCCACCGGAATAGCTGTTTGCGCCGGTCAGGATCAGCGTGCCCATGCCGATCTTGTCGATGTCGCCGCTGCCCATGATGCGTCCGGCAAAGTTGCCGGACACAAGCAGGGTGGTGTTCGGATTGATCAGGTCCCCCGCACCCTGCAGATTTGTGATCTGTTCGGTCGTGCTGCTCCGCTCGCTGAAATCGAGCGTCGCGCCGGCCTCGATGATGGTGCTGTTGGCGCCCGGCATGGCATTGCCGATCCGAAGCGTGCCGCCCGCCACGCGAAGCTCGGTCATCGACGCGAAGTTCACCGATGTGGGCCGATAGCGGATGATTCCGGTATCGGTTGCGGAGCCGAAGACCAGCGTGTTGACGCCGGGCAGGGATTGCGCGCCGGTCAGGGTCAGCGTCTCTCCCGCCGCGGCGGTGATGCTGGCGCTGGCGCCGGTATTCAGCGCGATCGCGTTGGCCAGCGTGTCCGTCCCAGTCGCGCGTAGCGCACCGCCATCGAAGGTCAGGGTCCCGGTGCCGAGCGCGCCGCCATTGGCGATCTCGATGGTGCCGGCGCGGAGCGCGGTGCCACCGGAATAGGTGTTGGCGCCCGTCAGCGTCAGCACGCCGCTGCCATTCTGCGCCAGCGTGCCGGTGCCGGAGATCAGGTTGCCGACCGTCACCGCATCGCTGCGATCAAACGCCAGCGCCGCATTGTTCACCACCGCCCCGCTGCCCAGCGTGCCCGTGGTGCCGCCATTGCCGACCCGCAGCGTGCCCGCCGCGATGGTGGTATCGCCCGAATAGGTATTCGCGCCGGTCAGGGTCAACACGCTGCTGCCGTTCTGCGTCAGCGTGCCGGTGCCGGAGATCACTTCCCCGAAGGTCACCGCATTGCCGCGGTTGAAGGCCAGCGCCGCATCGTTCACCACCGCGCCGGTGCCGAGCGCGCCCGTGGTACCGCCATTGCCCACCTGCAGCGTACCCGCGGTGATGGTCGTGCCGCCGGTGTAGCTATTGGCGCCCGTCAGGATCAGCGTGTCGGCGCCGATCTTCTCCAACTGCGCCGTGCCGGCGATCTCGCCGGAGAAATCGCCCGCCCGGACATAGGTGACGCCCGTATTCGTCAGCCGCCCGGCGCCGCGCAGATCATTGATGGCGAAGCTGGACGACGGGGTATTGCCGTCGAGGTCGAGGGTCGCGCCGGCATCGATGGTGGTGGTGGTGATCCTTTCGCTGAGCTGGGCAATGCTGCGATTGCCGCTGACCAGCGTACCGCCCGCGATGCGCAGGGAACCCGGCGGGTTGGTGGTGCTGATACCGCTGAACTGCGCGATCAGCGTGCCGGTATTGGCCAGGCTGCCGAAGACGATCACGGCGTCGTCGCCCAGGCTGAACTGGCCCGTCAGCGTCACCGTCTGGCCCGTCGCGGCGCTGATCGTGCCCAGGCCGGCAGTGGCCACGGCGATATCGTTGGCGAGCGTGCCCGTGACATTGCCGCGCAGCGTGCCGCCATCCAGGCTCACGCCGCCGGTGCCAAGGCCACCGAGGTCATTCAGCGCAATGGTGCCCGTGGTGATGGTCGTGCCACCCGAATAGGTATTGGCGCCGCCTAGCGTCAGCACGCCGCTGCCGTTCTGCCTCAGCGTGCCGGTGCCGGAAATCACATCCGCCACGGATTGCGCGCTGGTGGTGTTGAAGACCAGCGCTGCGTCGTTCACCACCGCGCCGGTGCCGAGCCTGCCGCCCGCGCCGCCATTGCCAATCTGCAGGGTGCCCGCGGTGATGGTCGTGCCGCCGGTGTAGGTATTGGTGCCGGTCAGCGTCAGCACGCCGGTGCCGACCTTCTCGAGCGTCATCAGGCCAGTCTGGTTCTGCCGGAGCACCCCGGAATAGGTCTCAACCGTGTTCAGCCCGCCAATGACAAGGCGGACATCACTCGTGGTGTCGAGGCTGACATTGGCGCCGCCGCTGAGCGCGCCCATGGTGATGGTCCGCGCCGCGCCCTGGATCACCATCTGCCCGTTGACGATGAAATTCGACTCGCCGCCCACACTACTGTTGCGGAGAACCATCCCGCCATCGATCTGATAGGTGACGTTGGTGCCGGTGGCGGAGGTACCCTGCACCGACATGGCCTGGCCGTTCGGGATGATAATGACCTGTTCGACGCCCGAATTGTTGACGACGTTGCCTTCCAGCGTCGTGACTCCGGTGGCGGTGATCGTATAGGTCGGCGCACCGACGTCATACAGGATGCCACGGAAGTTCGATGAGGTGCTGGTGGACAGGCTGGTCGGCCCGGTGTTCTGGAAGATGAACCCGCCCACGCCCGGCAGCGTCCCGGTGCTCCAATTCGTCGCGGTGTTGAAATCCGTACCCGGTCCGATCCAGACCGGCTGCGCGGCGGCCGGTGCCGCCAGGCCGCACAGCGCCGCGAAGGCGGCCGAGACCAGCACCGGGGAAGAACGCGGCACGCTTGTCAGCGCCGTGCCGCTACGCAGAGCCTCGCCATAGCCAGATGATCCAG
>NZ_JAERQM010000001.1 GCF_019029495.1 Falsiroseomonas oleicola | reverse complement strand
CTCTGCGCGCCACGCCGTCATTCTCGCGCGCATCATCCCAGCGGAACCCATGTCGCGCCGAGCCGGCTCGAAGCCACAGCGGCAGCAATGAAGCGCATGCCGCGCAACCCATCCTCAATCCCCGGCACCGGCGCGCTCCTGGCAACTCCGGGCTGTCCCGCCGGGGCCGCTGCGATCTGATCGGCAAAATCGCGATAGATCTGCGCGAAGGCCTCCAGATAGCCCTCCGGGTGGCCGGAGGGGATGCGCGTCGCCTGCGCAGCTTCCGCGCTGGCGCCTGCGCCACCACGGCGGATCATGCGTGGCGGCTCGCCGAAGGGCGTGTGCAGCAGCAGATTCGGCTGTTCCTGCGCCCATTCCAGCCCGCCGGCCTCGCCAAAGATCCGCAGCCGCAGCGCATTCTCATTGCCCGGCGCCACCTGGCTGCACCACAGCATGCCCTGCGCGCCACCAGCGAAGCGCAGCAGCATCTGCGCATTGTCATCGAGCCGCCGGCCCGGCACGAAAGCGGTCAACTGCGCCGCCAGGCTTTCCACCCGCAGCCCGGTGACGAATTCCGCCAGATTGAAGGCGTGGGTGCCGATATCGCCGACGCTGCCCGCCGCGCCGCTGCGCGCCGGATCGGTGCGCCAGGCCGCCTGTTTCTGCCCTGTCTCTTCCAGCGCCTCGGTCAGCCAATCCTGCGCATATTCCACCTGCACCACGCGAACCTTGCCGAGGGCGCCCTGCGCCACCATCGCGCGCGCCTGCCGCACCAGCGGATAGCCGGTGTAGTTGTGCGTCAGCGCCAGGCGCGCGCTGCTGGCCGCGGCGGCACGCGCCACGGCCTCCGCCGCCTCCATCGTGTGGCACAAAGGCTTGTCGCAGATCACGTGGATGCCGGCTTCGAGGAAGGCGATGGCCGGTCCGGCATGCAGGTGGTTCGGCGTGACGATCGCCACCACCTCCACACCATCCGGCCGTGCGGATTCCTGGGCCGCCATCTCCTGCCAGGTCGCATAGGCGCGGTCCGGCGCGACATGCAATTCAGCCGCGCTGGCCCGCGCGCGCGCGGCATCGGAGGAAAAGGCGCCGGCGACCAGTTCGTAACGGTCATCGAGCCGGGCTGCGATGCGGTGCACCGCACCGATGAAGGCGCCCTGCCCGCCGCCCACCATGCCGAGGCGCAGACGCCGCCTCATCGCGAAAGCCCCAGCATGCGGCGGTTCGCCGCATCATCCACGCCGCTCGCCGCGAAATCGTCGAAGGCGCGCGACGCCACCTGGATGATGTGCTGGGCGATGAAGGGCGCGCCTTCCGCCGCGCCTTGCTCGCTGTCCTTGATGCAGCACTCCCATTCCAGCACGGCCCATCCGTCGAAGCCGTATTGGCTCAGCTTCGAGAAGACCGCGGCGAAATCCACCTGCCCGTCGCCGAGCGAGCGGAAGCGGCCGGCGCGCTGCGCCCAGGGTGCATAGCCCGAATAGACACCCTGGCGGCCGGAGGGATTGAACTCCGCATCCTTCGCGTGGAAGGCGCGGATGCGATCGCGGTAGATATCGATGAAGGCCAGATAGTCCAATTGCTGCAGAACGAAGTGGCTGGGATCGTACAGGATGTTGCAGCGCGGATGGTTGCCCAGGCGCTCCAGGAACATCTCGAAGGTCGTGCCGTCGAAGAGGTCCTCGCCAGGATGGATCTCGTAGCAGACATCGACGCCGGCTTCGTCGAAGGCGTCGAGGATCGGGCGCCAGCGTCGTGCGAGTTCGTCGAAGGCGGTCTCGATCAGGCCGGCCGGGCGCTGTGGCCAGGGATAGGCATAGGGCCAGGCCAGCGCGCCGGAGAAGCTGGCATGCGCGGTCAGGCCCAGGCGTTGCGAGGCACGCGCCGCGAGTTTCATCTGCTCGACGGCCCAGGCCTGGCGCGCTGTCGGATTGCCATGCACCGCGGCGGGCGCAAAGCCGTCGAAGGCCAGGTCGTAGGCCGGATGCACGGCGACGAGCTGGCCCTGGAGATGCGTCGACAGCTCCGTGACCACCAGGCCGGATTCGGCCAAGGTGCCGCGCAGCGCGTCGCAGTAGTCCTGGCTTTCCGCCGCACGCTTCAGGTCGATGAGGCGTGCATCCCAGCTCGGGATCTGCACGCCCTTGTAGCCATGCCCGGCCGCCCAGTTCGCCATGCCGCGCAGGCTGTCGAAGGGCGCGGCATCGCCGGCGAACTGCGCGAGGAAGATCGCGGGGCCCTTGATGGTTTTCATCGTCCGCTTGCCCCCTTCAGGAAACGCGCCCCCACCGTGCGGAAGGCCTTGAGATAGACCTCGTTCGTCGCGAAGGGGATCAGTTCCAGGTCATCCTGCGGCGAGGCCAGCCAGTCGCCGGTCCAACTGCCGAAGCAGCGATCGCCATCCGTCACCGGCCACAGCCGCGCGCCGCTGACATAATGCATCCAGGGCGTGTCGCATTTGGTGATGAAGTACGAAAAGCTGCGCCCCGTATCGTCCAGGTGCAGCAGCTTCTCGTTCAGATGGTTCGTGTCGAACCGGAAGTCGCGCGTGCCCGACACCTTGTCGCTGCGCGCACCGTCGATCATGTGCATCTGCGTGATAGCATCGTGCCAGTCGCCCATGCCAGCGAAGTCGCGGATCACCTGCCACACCGCATCCGCCGACCCGTCCAGCACCGTGCTGCACCACACCTTGTTCGGCGGGAAGCCGGCCCAGCGTTTCGTGCCCGACGGCGCGGCGCGTCCCGCGACAACCGGCTTCAGCGCATCCCAGCCGCCCTGGAAGACGCCCTTCGAGATGATCTCGACGTACTTGCCCGCATCCTCCGGCGCCTCATCGAACACCGCCTCCCATTCCGCGAAGGTGCGGTTGCCGTCGGTGACGGGCATGAGCTGCATGCGTGCGACGTAGTTCTTCACCGGGAAGGCCGGTGTCTCGAAATTATAGGTGAAGCTGTAGTCGCGGTCCGACAGGCTCAGCAGCCGCTCCCGCACCATGGGACCGTCGCGCAGCCAGAAGCGGCGCACGCAGCCGACGACGTCGGAGTCCAACCCATCCTCGATCTCGGATCGCGCGATGGCCGGGTTCCAACTGGGCAGGCCGTTGAAGTCGCGGACCACATCCCACACCGCCTCGACGGGCGCATCCAGGATGGTGGAGGCATAGGCGCGGGCCATGGCGATGCTCCCTTGCGTGTTGAGCGGGCCGATTCAGAAGCCGATGGATTTGAACTCGCGGGTGCGCGCGGTCAGCGCCTGTTCGGTCGGCAGCCGCTCCATCGAGGAGGCGCCGTAGAAGCCGTTGATGTTCGTGGTGTTGCGCAGGACATAGGCCGCATCCTCCGGCGTCGCGATCGGCCCGCCATGGCACAGCACGATGATGTCCGGTCGCACGCGCCGCGCCGCTGCTGCCCATTCGTCGATCAGCTTCGGGCAGTCCTCCAGCTTCAGCGCGGTCTGCGCGCCGATCGCGCCGCCCGTGGTCAGGCCGAGGTGGGGCACCAGGATATCGGCACCGGCCTTCGCCATCTCCGCCGCCTCCTCGGCATTGAAGACATAGGGCGTGGTCAGCATGTCCTTCGCATGGGCCATGCGGATCATGTCGATCTCATGCCCGAAGCCCATGCCCGTCTCTTCGAGGTTCGCGCGGAACACGCCGTCGATGAGGCCGACGGTCGGGAAGTTCTGCACGCCGGCGAAGCCGAGCGCCTTCAACTCATCCAGCAGGTGGTCCATGATCGCGAAGGGATCAGTCCCGTTGACACCTGCGATCACCGGCGTGCGCTGCACCACGGGCAGCACCTCCCGCGCCATCTCCTTCACGATGTCATTGGCATTGCCATAGGCGAGCATGCCGGCCAGTGAGCCACGGCCCGCCATGCGGTAGCGGCCGGAATTGTAGATGACGATGAGGTCGATCCCGCCATCCTCCTCGCATTTCGCGGACAGCCCGGTGCCGGCGCCGCCGCCGATGATCGGCTCCCGGCGCGCCACCATGGCGTTGAAGCGGTCGAGCAATTCGCGTCGCGTGAAGCGCGGCATGGTCAGGCAATCTCCCGGAAGGCGGCGAGGGTGGCGTCCACGAAGGCGCGGTCGTTGATCGCGGCCGGCACCTCGATGAGCTTGCGGTTCGGCGCTGGCTGGAAGCCGGAACGGATGGTCTCGAACAGCGCGGCATCGGCCGCGGGATCGTGGAAGGGCATGCCCGGTACGTCGATGGCCGAGACGCCGCCGAGCGGCAGCAGGAAGCGCACCGGCCCGTCCATGCGGTTCAGCCGATCCACGATGAAGCGCCCTATCGCCCCATTCTCCTCCGGCGTCGTGCGCATCAGCGTTACCTGCGGATTGTGGACGTAGAGATTGCGTCCAGTGAACTTTGCCGGAACCGTCTCCCTGGCGCCGAAATTCACCATGTCCACCGCACCGACGCTGCCGACATAGGGCAGCCGCGTGCGGATCGGCGCGCCGAAGCGGTCGGCATCGCAGGGAAAGACACCGCCCACCAGGAAGTCCGGCACCTCCGTGGTGGTGAGGTCGAGCAGCGCGGCGACCAGGCCGGAATCCGCCAGCTTCTCCATGCTGCGGCCGCCGGCGCCGGTGGCGTGGAAGACGTAGCATTCGTAGTCCGCATCCAGCGTTTCCCGCAGCATGGTGATGCAGGCGGTGGTCACGCCGAACATCGACAGGCCAAGGCCCTGCTTCTCCGCGGCAGTCGCGGCGGGCGGCGTGTTCAGCGCCATGCCAGCCACGGCATGCGCGGCATTGGCGATGACGCGGCGCGAGATGCCGTTGAGGCCGGCGACATCCACCACGGAATACATCATCGCCAGATCGGTCGGCCCGACATAGGCCGCGACATTGCCCGAGGCCACGGTGCTGACCATCAGCTTCGGCGTGCCGATCGGCAGGTCCCGCATCGCCTGCGTGACCAGCGCGGTATTGCCGGAGCCACCCAGCCCCAGCACGGCGCCGATATCGTCACGCGCGGCCAGCCAGCGCGACAGCGCCTCCGCCATGCCTGTCACCGCCTTGCCACGATCATCCAGGCCGAGCACGGCGCCAACGCCATCCGGATGCTTCCCCGCGATGTCCATCGCCGTCACATCGGCGCCCTGCCCCGCATCACGGGTTCCGACATCCACCAGCACCGGCACCGCGCCAGCGCGCCGCACGCAATCGGCGGCGAAGCGCAGTTCCTCGCCCTTGGTGTCCATGGTGCCGACGACATAGACCTTCGCCATCGCGCGCTCCCTGCCTTCAATGCCCACCAGTCGCCACGCCGAGGTAGCGGCGCTGGAGTTCCGGATTCTCCGCCAGTTCCCGCGCCGGCATGCGCGCGGCGATGCGGCCGGTGACCATGATCGCCACCTCCTCCGCCACCTCGGTCGCGACGCGCAGGTTCTGCTCGATCAGCAGCAGGCCCATGCCTTCTGCAGACAGGCCACGCAGCACGGTGATGAGGTGGTCCACGATCACCGGCGCCAGACCCTCACTGGGCTCGTCCATGATGACGAGCTTCGGGTCCATCAGCAGCGCACGCGCGATGGCGAGCATCTGCTGCTCGCCGCCCGAGAGTTCCGTGCCGCCATTGCGGCGACGCTCGGCGAGGCGCGGGAAGGTTTCGTAGACGCGCTCCGGCGACCAGCGCGCGCCGCGCCGCGCCACCAGGCGCAGATGCTCATCCACCGTCAGCGAGGGAAAGGTGCGCCGGCCCTGCGGTACCAGCGCGATGCCGCGCCGGGCGATGCGGAAGGGCGGCAGGCCGTTGAGCGCCGCGCCCTCCAGGGCAATCTCACCCTCCCGCACCGCGACGAGGCCCATCACCGCCTGGCACAGCGTGGTCTTGCCCATGCCGTTGCGGCCGACGATGGCCATGGGCCGCGCGCCGACGGACAGCGAAACCCCTTGCAGGATATGCGCCTGGCCAAAGCGGACATGCAGGTCGCGGATCTCCAGCATCAGTGCCCACCGCCGAGATAGATGGCCTGCACCACTGGGTCCTGCGCGATGCGGTCGGGCGTTGCCTCCACCACCACCTCGCCATCCTTCATCACGGTCACGATATCCGCGGCGGGCAAGGCGATATCCATGTCGTGCTCGATCAGCACCAGCGTCAGCGTGCGCGGCAATTCGCGCAGCAGGCGCAGCAGTTCCGGCCGGTCGCCGGGGGACAGGCCGGCGGCCGGCTCATCCAGCATCAGCAGGCGCGGATCGCCGGCCAGCGCCATGCCGACCTCCAATTGCCGGCGCTGGCCGTGGCTGAGGTTCAGCACCTCCGTCCCGAGCAGATGGCTGAGGCGCATGCGCTCCGCCAGCTCCCGCGCCTTGGCCAGGCCGGCATCGCCGCGGGCGGGACGCAGGAAGGAGAAGCGGTTGGGTCGCAGGCCGCGCACCGCGATGAACAGATTGTCCAGCACCGTCAGCCCGTTGAACAGCAGCGAGGTCTGGTAGGTGCGGCCGATACCCATCCGTGTGCGCCGATGCGGGCGCAGCCCGGTGATGTCCTCGCCGAACAGCGCGATGCTGCCGGCGGTCGGCGGGTAGTCGCCGCAGATCGTGTTGAACAGCGTGGTCTTGCCGGCACCGTTCGGCCCCAGCACGGCGCGTCGCTCCCCGGGCATGACGTCGAAGCTGACATCACGCACGGCCTGCAAGGCACCGAAGCGGCGGCTGACGCCGGCAAGGCGAAGGGCGGGTTGGGTCATGGTCTCCCGTGCGGCGATAAGGCGGGGCCGGCACGCGGCCGGCCCCGTCCGTCACATCAGGCCACGCAGCCCGCATTGTCGCGGGAGGGCGAGCCGAGCTGGAGGAACTGCGCCTCCGGCATGCCCAGCGTCTGGTTCACCGCGCGCGCCCGGTCGAAGGCCACCACCACGGCATTGCCGCCGCGTTCCTCGATCCGGTTCAGGAAGATGTCGGAGATCGCCTGGCGATTGTGGTCGAGTTTCACGGAAGCACCGGTCGGCGCGGTCAGCTCGGCCGCCGCCATGGCACGCTGGAATGCCGCCTGGTTGCCCGAAAGGTCGCCATTCACCGCCCGCAGACCGGCCAGGATGCCGTAGAGATTCGTCACGTAGTTCACGCCATGGATGGAGGGCGAGGCGAAGCCACCCTCATTGGCCCAGCGGCGCCGGTAGCGCGCGACGAAATCGGTCCAGGTCGGATCGTCGATGATGTCCGCGATCGGCCCCCCGGAGAGCATGCCCATCATCACGCGCCGATGCGGACCGCGGGCGGAGAGCATGGTCTGGTCCGCCATGATGGAGCCGCCGACCAGCGGCTTGCTGCCACCCGCCTGGGCATATTGCGTCATGAAGGCCAGGCCGTCCGTGCCGCCATGCACCACGATGACGGCCCCGGCATTGGAGCGGTTGATCTGCGCGATCTGGGAGGTGAAGTCGGTGGTGCCGAGCGGCGCCCAGTACTGCGTCACCTTGCCGCCCAGCCGGCAGAATTCCAGGTTGAAGCCGAAGACCTGCGCATAGGGGAAAGCATAGTCGCCCGCCGTGATCGCCACTTCACGGATGCCGAGCCCATGGATGTGCCGCCCCAGCCCGGCCATCCACTGCGTGCCATCGGTGGAGAAGCGGAAGAAGTTCGGCGACGGGTTGCGCAGCGTGGTGTCGGAGGCACCTGAAGACCCGTTGACGATGCTCTTGCCGGTCAGCGTGCGCGAATAGTCGCGCAGTGCGATGCCTTCGGCGCCCGAGAGCGGGCCGAGGATGATGTCCACATTGTCCTGCTCGATCAGCTTGCGGGCGCGCGCCAGCGCCACATCGGCCTGGGCGTTGGAGCTTTCGCGGATGAACTCGATGCGCCGGCCGCCGATCGTGTTGTTGATGCGCTCCAGCTCCATCTGCACGCAGCGATAGGCATCCTGCCCGCCGGTGGCGAAGGGGCCTTCCAGCGTGGTGAGGCCGCCGAGACGGATCGGCGCGTTCTGCGCGATGGCCGGCATGGCGAGGCCGCCGGCGGCGAGGCCCGCACCGCCCAGCAACGCGGCGCGACGGGTGATCTGGATGGTCATGACCGTTCCTCCTTCCTTGTTCGTTCTTCGTTGGTGGCGCGCGGGTTCGTTCTCGCCCGCGATCTGGTGACGCTCATGGTCGCCGTGCCAGCAGCCGGCGCAGCCTGGCGCCGATGCCGATCGCGCCATCCGGCGAGACCAGCACGATGGCGAGGAAGACGACGCCGATGAGCGTGTTGAAGCGGTCGCGGTCGTAGATGGTGGCCGCGAAGGTGTCGAAGACCGTGTAGATCAGGGAGCCGATGAAGGCGCCGACCGGATGGCCAAGCCCGCCGATCACACTCATGATGAGCACGTTCACCGTGGCCCCGAGGCCGATCGAGCCCGGCGAGATGCCGATATTGTAGATGGTGGAAAGAATGCCGCCGCAGCCGGCGATGAAGCCCGCGACGCCGAAGGCCGCGATCCGGTGCAGCCCGACGGAATAGCCCAGCGCCGCGACGCGCCGCGGATTGTCGCGGATGCCCTGCAGCACCAGGCCGAAGGGTGTGCGCACCAGATAGAGGATGCCGGCATAGAGCAGCACGGCGGTCGCCAGGGCGATATGGTAGAAGACCAGCGGGTTGCGGAAATCCTGCCCGAACAGGGTCGGGCCGACGACGTTGCGGATGCCCTCATAGCCGTTGAACCAGGCGATATTGGTCTCGATGAAGCGGAAGACGCCCATCGCCAGGGCCAGCGTGATCATCAGCAGGTAGATGTCCCGCGTGCGCACGCTGATGGCGCCGACCAGCAGACCCATCAGCGTGGCCGCGAGCAGGCCGAGCGGTATGGCCGCGCCATAGCCGAAGCCGCCCAGGATATGCGGCACGGCGCCATCCACCAGGATCGCCAGCGTGTAGCCGGCGATGCCGGCCACCATCATCTGCGCCAGCGAGATGAAGCCGCCATAGGTGGCCAGGAAGGTCAGCGACATGGCGATGATGCCGAAGACAAGGGCGCGGCCCAGGATGTTCGCCGTCCAGAACGCGGCTTCGTTCGCGGGCAGCACGAAGGGCAGCGCCCAGGGCAGCATCAGCAGTGCCACGAGGCCCAGCAGGGACCACAGGATGGTGTTACGCACGGCCCAGAATTCCCTGCGGGCGCAAGGCCAGCACCGCGACCATGATGACGAAGGTCAGGATCACGGAATAGGTCGGGAACAGCGCCTGGCCGATCTGCTCCGCCAGGCCGATCAGCACGGCGCCCAGCGCGGTTCCGGTCACGCTGCCCATGCCGCCGACGATCACCACCACCAGCGAGATCAGCAGGAAACGGCCATCCGCACCCATCGCGAGCGGCTGCGCCGTGGCGCCGACGACGCCACCGAGGCCCGCCAATGCGGAGCCGAGCGCGAAGACCGCGACCCCCACCAGCGGCACATTGACGCCACAGGCGCCGAGCATCTGCCGGTCATCCACGCCGGCGCGGATCATCATGCCCAGCTTCGTGCGGTTCAGCAGTAGCCACAGCCCGATGCCCACCGCCAGGGCGATGCCGATCTGCACCAGGCGGAAGGTGGGATAGCCGCCGACGCCCGGCACCTGGGTGGAACCGAAGATGGCGTCGGGCGCGAAGAACTGCCGCGGCGTGCCGCCATAGATGGCCAGAAGCTGGTCGGCGACAATGATGGACAGGCCGATGGTCACCAGCGCCTGGCGCAGCTCCTGCCCCTGCATCCAGCCGAGCAGCACCACCTGCACGAAGGCGCCGAACACCGCGGCGAAGGCCACGCCCGCGGCGACGCCGACATACCAGGCGTACCAGACATCCCTGTCATACAGCGGCTCGAACACCGCATAGCCGACATAGCCGGCGACGAGATACATCGCGCCATGCGCCATGTTCACCACGCGCATCAGGCCGAAGATCAGCGAGAAGCCGCTGGCCACGATGAAATAGAGCGCGGCCAGAGTCAGCCCGTTCAATACGATCGTGGCAGCCAGATCCATGCCCGCGCTCATCCCCCCGTCCGGGCGTCATCGCGCCCCTTGGCGGTGACCATGGCGGTTGGGCCGGCGGCGGAGCAAGATGGTTTTCCTGCAATCTTTGGGTAAAATGGGGTAATGGTTCCACCCTCCGCAGCACGGCTCCGGCCCTGCGCCCGGCTCGACGGCCTCGATCCGCCGGCCCGCCAGCGCAGCCTCTACCTGCCCGCGTTGGCCGGCTTTCCGCCCGGGACCTGGCCGCTCGTCGCGCTGCTGCCGGTGCTCGACATCAACGGTGCGCTTCGGGTGGCGCTGGAGGCGCGGCGGCCGTTTCGCAGCGCGCCGCCGGCCGTCGGCATCTTTGCCTGCGACCCCTTCCTGCGCCTGGCGGATATGGCGGCGCTGCTGCGGCGCGCCGGCGTGACGACGGTGGTCAACTACCCCACCGTCGCGCTGTTCGAGGGGGAGACCGCGGCAGCCCTGGCGGCGGTGGGCTACCGGGCGGAGGCGGAGTTCCGGCTATTGCTGCGTTTCGCCGAGTTGGGCTTCAGCGCTATCGCCTGCGCCGCCTCACGCCGCGCGGTGGATGTGGCGCTGGGCCTCGGGCTGCGCCGCATCCTGCTGCATCCCGGACTTGGGCCGCCCGCGGATCCGGAGGCCTGGTGGGCCGAACGCGCCGGCCATGTGGCGATCGAGGGGGCGGAACCTTTGGCCTGGGATGCGCCGGTTCAGGCCTCCAGCCCCAGGCGGCGCATGCGGTTGTAAAGGGTCTTGCGGGCGATGCCGAGGAAGGCGGCGGTCTCGCCCCGGCGGAAGCGGTTGCGGCGCAGCGCTTCCAGGATCCAGGCCCGCTCATCCGCCGGGGAGGTCGGGGTGGGGGCGATGGCGGGGCCAAGCTGCGCTTCCAGCGCCTCCAGCGTCAGGCGGCCACCCGGCGCCTCCGTCGCCGCGCGGGTCAGCACCTCCGCAAGCTGGCGCAGATTGCCGGGCCAGGGCTGCGCCATCAGCAGGCGCAGCGCGGTGGGGTCCAACTGCGTCGTCGGGCGCTGGGTCGCCCGCAGCATGGCCCGCGCCAGCAGCGGCAGGTCCTCCATGCGGTCGCGCAGGGGTGGCACCAGCAGGCGCTGCGCGGACAGCGCGCGGGCCAGGGCCTCGCCCCCAGGCGGATGGATCAGCACCAGCCGCGCCCGGGGCGCGCGTTCGCCCGGCTTGGCGAAGCGTTCGAAACTGCCGCGCTCGATCCAGTCGGCGAGCCGCGCGCGCAGCATGGGCGGCAGCGCATCGGCGCTTTCGATCACCACCGTGCTGTGGCGCTGGGCCAGCAGCGCCGCCGGCCCGGCCTCCCCGAACAGGCGCTCGGCAATCGCCTGCTGCGCGTCGAGGAAGGTCAGGCCGCCGGCGCGGCCACTGGCCTGGTGGATGGCGCGCGCGATGGTGGTGCGGCCGGCGCCGGGCTCTCCCTCCACCAGGATCGGCAGGTCGGTGGCGACCAGCCGGGCGATGCGCGCGGCAAGCTGCCGCGCGGCGCGGGACCGCGCGACGAGGCCAGGCAGTTTCGCCGCCTCCGGCGTCGCGTTGTCCCGCAGCAGACCCGCGGTCTTGAAGGCGGAGGTGGTCTGCATCACCGACATTTCGAGCGGCAGGCGATCCAGCGTGGAGCCACCGACATAGCCATCGGCGCGCGAGGCATCGCAGACCTCCAGCAGATGGGCGGGATCGATGATCGGCCCGCCTTCGACGAAGCACAGCGTGCGCGGCGCCGTGCGGCGCACATGGCGGAAGATGCGGCGGGCGCGTTCCGCCGCCTGGTCCAGGGGCACACCGCTCGGCACGCCCTGGCTGCCGCCGGAATTCCAGCCGAAGTTCAGGCACAGCCGCTCCACCCCGCCGCCGAGCAGGGCGTCCACCTCCGCCCGCGTCTTGGCATAGCCCAGCGTCGCGAGGCCCATGTCGCGCGCCGCCCGTAGCATGGCGACTTCCCGTCCGAATCCGAGGCCCGCGGCCTCCAGCGCGGTGCGGAAGGTGCCATCGTAGTGGATGGCGGTGGGGAAGTTGGCGACGCCGTGATAGCCGGCTTCCTGTATGCGTCGCAGCAGGTCCTCGATGGGCAGGCGTGGATCGCAGGCCGCGGCGCCGAAGAAGACCGGCACGCTGACGCGGTCGAGGATTTCCTGCCGGGCGAATTCATCGGTGAAGGCGTTGCTGTCGCGGATCGGCAGCATCGCGGCGAGGGACGGCGCGCCCATGACGCGCAACCTTCCGGCGCTGAGCGCCAGCAGGAAATCCGCCCCCCCATCCGCCGCGGCGCGCGCCGTCATGCCGAGGCCCATGGCGGCGCCGACAACCAGTTCCAGGCGGCCGGCGCCGGGCAGGGAGGTCATCGATGGCATGCCGCGCGAGGTCGGCAGGGCGACGGCCCGCCCTGTGCCACCCCGCTTCTGTCTCGGATGCAGGGATCAGGCCCCGGCATGGCATGCGCCTCTGCGGCTGGAGGGTTTCAGGCGGCCGTCCCGGTCACCCCACGCGCGTGTCGAACCGCGCAGGCCCCGGGCGGCCCAGGACGGACTATCGGCTCCTGCCACCCTACACCGCGTCGACGCGGCATGGCAGCGCCGCGGTGGCTTTTCCGCCTGCCGAAGAATGCGCAAGCTCCGTCCGCGAAAAGCAGCCATAGACGGGCCGTAACCACCGCATCGGCCGGGGCGAAGCCGTTCCGACCCAAGGAGATAGCCCATGCGCCTCGGCCGCCTGCTGCGCGACCGCCGGCTCTGGATCGGCGTTGCGATCCTGCTGCTGGTGCTGGGCCTGAGGGCCAGCGGCCTCTCGGAGCATCTGTCGCTGGAGACGCTGGCCCGGCACCGCGCCACGCTGGTCGGGCTGGTCACGGACCATGCGGTGCTCGCGGCGGCGGTCTATGTGCTGGTCTATGCGGCGGCGGTGGCGCTCTCCATTCCCGGCGCCGTCTTCCTGACGCTGAGCGGCGGCTTCCTGTTCGGCGCGGTGCTGGGCACGGCCCTGACGGTCACCGGCGCCACGCTGGGCGCGACGCTGGTCTTCCTGCTGGCCCGCACCCTGTTCGGCGCCGATGCGCTGGACCGGCTGGGGCCGCGCGCCCAGAAGCTGGCGGAAGGCATCCGGCGCAATGCCGCCTCTTACCTGCTGGTGCTGCGGCTGGTGCCGCTGTTTCCCTTCGTGCTGGTGAACCTGGTGCCGGCCTTCGCCGGGGTGCGGCTGCCGGTCTATGTGCTGACCACCTTCCTCGGCATCCTGCCCGGCACGGCCGTGTTCAGCCTGGCCGGCGCCGGGCTGGGCGGGGTGCTGGAGGCGGGCGGCGATTTCGACATAAGCAGCGTGCTGACGCCGCAGATCCTGGGCGCGCTGCTGGGCCTCGCCGCGCTGGCGCTGGCCGCCATCCCGCTGAAGGCGCGCTTCGCGCGTTGAAGCGGCGCGGTGTAACCTTTGCATCCGTGCCGGCGAAGCCGCGCCTGACATCGAAGGGGTCGATCTTGCCCGAGCATCCGCCGCTTCTCCGCCGACGTGCCCTGCTGGCCGGTGGCCTTGGCGCGTTGGCCAGCCCGGCCCTGGCCCAGGCCGCGCCGCTGCGCTTCGCGGTCGGGCCGTTCCAGCCGACGCCGGGCGACACCCGCCGGGCCTTCGAACCCTTCTTCGCCCATCTCGCCGCCCAGCTGGGCCGACGCTACGCGCTTTCCGTCACCGGGGACTGGGCCGGCATCGCGGTGGCGCTGGGCAGCGACCAGGTGGATTGCGCCTGGATGGGCCCCTGGGGCTATGTGCTGGCGCAGGACCGTGCGGGGGCGGAGGCGGTGGCCACCGTTCTGTGGCGCGGCAGCCCGACCTACCACGCCATCATCCTCGCCCAGCCGGACCTGCCGATCGCGCGCTTTCCGGAGGATGCGCGGGGCCTGTCGATCTCCTTCGCCGATGCGGGGTCGACCAGTGGCTGGCTGGTGCCGCATCACTGGTTCCTGCGCCAGGGCATCGATCCCCGCACCTTCTTCCGCTACCGCGACGGCGCCAGCCATGCGGCGAATGTCGTGGCCGTGGCCAATGGGCAGGTGGACCTCGCCACCGATTACGACCGCAACCTCGCCGCGATGATGGCGTCGGGAAGGGTGCGGGAGGGGCAGGTGAAGGTGGTGTGGCGCAGCGATCCCCTGCCGAATGACGCGCTGGCGGTGCGTCGCGGCCTGCCGGCCGAACTGCGCACCGCCCTGGCCGAGGCCGCCATTGCCAGCACGGCGGAGGTGCTGCCCCCCGACTATACTGGCTGGGTGCCAGCCACCGCCGAGACCTACGCCCCCATCGAGGCCGCCGGCCGCGCCCTGGGAAGGCTGCGCAACGCGTGAAGCGGCTCGGCTGGGCGGCGTTCCTGGTCTTGCTCGCGGGCTCGGTCTGGGTGGTGGGGCCGGACCCGGCGCGGCTGGCATCCGGCCTGCCGAGGCTGGGCGGCTGGCTGGCCGGCGCCTGGCCGCCGGATTTCTCCGACCCCGGTGATATCGCGCGCCGCGCGGCGGAAACCGTGGGCATCGCCACGCTGGGCACCTGCGCCGCCGCCATCCTGGCCGCGCCGGTGGCCCTGTTGGCGACCAGGCCGGTGACCCGTGCCGGATGGCTGCGGCAGCCGGCGCGCGGGGTGCTGGATGCGCTGCGCGGGGTGGATGGCTTCGTCTTCGCGCTGATCTTCGTCGCCGCCGTCGGCCTCGGCCCCTTCGCCGGCATGATCGGCGTGGCGTTGCATTCCGCCGGGTCCCTGGGAAAACTGTGGTCGGAGGCGCTGGAAGCTGCCGATCCGCGCCCGGCGGAGGCGGTCCTGGCGGTCGGCGGCAGCCCGTTGCAGGTGGCGCGCCACGCGCTGATCCCGCAGACCCTGCCGGAGACGGCGGGGGCGTTGCTGTATGTGTGGGAGTTCAACATCCGCGCCTCCACCGTGCTCGGGCTGGTCGGCGCCGGCGGCATTGGGCAGGAGCTGAAGAACGCCGTGGACCTGCTGGACTTCAACCGCCTGTTCGCCATTCTGCTGGTCGTGGTCGGGCTGACGCTGGCGGCCGACCGGATCAGCGCCGCGCTTCGGAGAAGCCTCGCATGATGATCGACGGACCGATGCTGGTTTTTGGCGGTCCCTATTCCAACCTTCAGGCGACGCGTGCCGTGCTGGCGGAAGCCGCGCGGCGCGGCATTCCACCGTCGCGCATTCTCTGCACCGGCGATGTGGTCGCCTATGGCGCGGATGCGGCGGCCTGCTGCGACCTGGTGATGGCCAGCGGCATCGCCGTGCTGGCCGGCAATTGCGAGGAACAGCTCGCCGAGGCCGCCGAGGATTGCGGCTGCGGCTTCGAGGAAGGCACCGCCTGCGACCTGCTCAGCCGAAGCTGGTACGCCCATGCCAATGCCGAGGTCACGCCCGCCCAGCGCGACTGGATGCGCGGCCTGCCGAAGCGGATCGTGCTGGCGCTGCCGGATGGCCGCCGGCTGGCCGTGCTGCATGGCGGCGCGACGGAGACCAGCCGCTTCCTCTTTGCCTCGGCGCCCGGGGATGTGCTGGCCGGGGAGATCGCGGCGACGGGCTGCGACGGCGTCATCGCCGGCCATTGCGGCCTGCCCTTCGCGCACCGCATCGGGGATGGGCTGTGGCTGAATGCCGGCGCGGTGGGCATGCCGGCCGATGACGGCACACCGCGAGTCTGGTTTTCGGTGCTGACACCCGCTGCGGAGGGCCTGCGCGTCGAGATCCTGCCGCTGGACTATGACCACGCGGGCGCCGCCGCGGCGATGCGCGCGGCACGGCTGCCGGAGGGCTATGCGGCGGCGCTCGCGATCGGGCTCTGGCCCTCCTGCGACGTCTTGCCGCCGGCGGAACGGGCGCGGCGCGGCCAGCCCCTGGCGCCGGTCGCGCTGATGTGGTGAGGCATCCCGCGCCGCATGGTGCAGCCTGCGGCGCGGGGGAAGGGGAACAGCATGGCAGGCAAGATCAGGGTCGGCATTGGCGGCTGGACCTTCGAGCCCTGGCGCGACAACTTCTTCCCGAAGGGCCTGCCCCAGAAACAGGAGCTGCATTTCGCCAGCCGCCAGGTCACGGCCATCGAGATCAACGGCACCTATTACGGCGCCCAGAAGCCCGAGAGCTTCGCGCGTTGGCATGATGAGGCGCCGGAGGATTTCGTCTTCGCGCTGAAGGCCAGCCGCTTCACCACCAACCGGAAGGTGCTGGCGGAATCGGAGGCTTCGATCACGCGCTTCCTCTCCAGCGGATTGACGGAGCTGAAGGCGAAGCTCGGCCCGATCAACTGGCAGTTCCTGCCGACCAAGGCCTTCGATCCGGAAGACTTCGAGGCTTTTCTCCGGTTGCTGCCGAAGACGCAGGATGGGGTTGCGCTGCGGCATGTGGTGGAGGTGCGGCATCCCAGCTTCGCCGTGCCGGAATTTCCCGAATTGCTGCGCCGCTACGGCGTCGCGGCGGTGGTGGCGGACAAGCCCGGCTTCCCCGCGATCCATGATGTGACCGCGCCCTTCGTCTATGCGCGATTGCAGGCGGCGGCGGAGGAGGAGGCGCTGGGTTACCCGGAGGCCGCGCTGGACCGTTGGGCCGACCGGGCGCGCGAATGGGCGAAGGGCGGCGCGCCCGCGGACCTTCCCTTGCTGACGGCCGCGGAGAACAAGCCGCCGAAGGCCCGGGACGTCTTCGTCTTCATGATCAACGGCTTCAAGCCGAAGGCGCCACATGCCGCGAAGGCGTTGATGGCGCGGCTCGGGACATAGTCAATATTCACACACCACGTTCACCAGCGCCTGCCGCTTCTCCCGCAGCACCACCTCCACCGCGCGGCGCAGCGCGGTGGGCAGCTCCGCCGCCACGCTCACCCGTTCCCCGTAGCCACCGCTGGCCTGGCACAGCATTTCGAAGGCCGGGGCGGGGCTGAGATCGGCCAGCAGCGTGCCGCCCTGCTGCGCCGAGGCGCCGTCGCGATACATCGCAAGGGTGGAATTCCGCACCGCGCCATACATCGCATTGTTGAACACCACGACCAGCAGCGGCAGGTCATGCGCGGCGGAAACCCAGTGGCAGGCGGTCGGGTTGTTGAAGACATAGGCGCCGTCGCCCAGCGTCGCCACCACCAGCCGCTCCGGCGCCGCCAGCTTGGCGCCGAGCGCCGCGCCGAACCCCCAGCCGAGGCCGCCCGCCGTGCTCTGGCCGTAGAAGGTGCCGTGTTTCACCCGCGGGCAATGCGTCTGCCGCAGCGGGTATTCGTTCACCAGCATGGCATCCGGCCCCGCCGCTTCCGCGATGCAATGGCTGATCCATTCCGGCGTGATCAGCCCTTCCGGCGGCTGTGCCACCTGCGCCGCCCATTCCGCGCGCAGCGCCGCGCCGATGGCGCCGTAATGCGCCAGCCGCGCGGCCACCACCGGGCTGTCGGCGGGCAGCAGCAGGTCGAGCGCGGTGGCGATGCCCTCCAGCCCCGTCGCGGGTTCCGCCGTGATGGCGAGGTCGACCGGAAAGCTGCGCATCGGGTAGCGGGTGAACAGCGGGTCCTCGCCCAGATGGATGACTCGGGAATGCTCCGGCGGGCCTTGCAGATGCGGAATCCAGGGCACGTCCGTATCCACCACTAGTACGCAATCCGCCTGCGCCAGCAAGGGTCCCGGCTCATAGCCCAGATGCATCGGGTGGTCGGCCGCGATGTTCACGAAGCGCGGGGTGAAGGAGATCACCGGCACGCCGAAGCGGCTGGCGAAACCGCTGAGTGCGTCAAAGCCTTCGCGCAGCCGCCCGGCGGCGGAGGTGATGATGAGCGGCCGCTCGGCGGTGGCGATCCAGCGCGCTGCCTCGGCCAGCGAAGCCGGATCGGGCAGGGGCTTCGCCGGCACGGCGGCCCGCGTCGCATCCACCCGCGCGGCCCCGGCCGGCGCTGCCAGCGTGTCGCGTGGCAGGGTCGCATAGACCGGGCCGCGCGGCGCCGTCATGGCGATGTGCAGCGCGCGCGTGGCGAGGTCCGCGGCCTGGTCGGGCTGGCGCAGCTCGCCATCCCATTTCACCGCCTCCCGCACCATGCCGGCCTGGTCGAACATCTCCTGCGCCCAATGGATGTGCCGCGTGCGGGCGCCATGGCGGCCCTTTTCGGCATAGGGGGTGCGGCCGGCGAGCACGAAGACCGGCGTGTGGTCGCGCGCGGCGTTCAGGATGCCGTTGATGGTATTCGCCGTGCCGACATTCACATGCACCATCACCGCCTGCGGCCGGCC
This sequence comes from Falsiroseomonas oleicola, assembly GCF_019029495.1. GTDB lineage: Bacteria > Pseudomonadota > Alphaproteobacteria > Acetobacterales > Acetobacteraceae > Falsiroseomonas > Falsiroseomonas oleicola. The sequence continues at coordinate 1,420,682 of NZ_JAERQM010000001.1, read as the reverse complement.
GGTCACCATATAGGCGCCATGCGCCATGGCGACGGCCGCATTCTCATGCGGCACCGTCATCGGCACCGGCAGGCGGTGGTTGCTGCCCTCAAGTTTCGCGAAGGCTTCGACAATCGGTGGAAAATCGGTGCCGCCATTGGCAAAGAACCAGTCGACGCCACAGGCGCCAAGCTGGCGCAGGAAGATCTCGGCAGCAGTTGTGGTCATTTTTTCCATACCCTCAGACGCCGGGCGCGGCCTCCGGCCGCTTGGCTTCGCGGCATTGGCCGCGGCGGCCAGTCGGCCGCTCGGCCCGCGTGGGCGGGCCGCAGGTTGCGCCCGGCTTTGATCAGTTCACGCTGGCGCCCGACAGGCGAATGGCGTCGCGCATCACAGGGGTGAGGCGCTGGATCGAGGCCGCCATTTCCGCCGGCGTGCTGCAGACCGGGTCGGTGCCGAGACGGATCAGCCTTTCGCGGATGCCGGCATCCTGGCAGGCGCCCTGCATGGCGCTGGCGAGGCGGTCGCGGATGGCATCGGGCAGGCCGGCGGGCGCGGCGATGCCGTTCCAGGTTGTGACCTCGAAGCCCGGATGCCCCTGTTCGGCGATGGTCGGCACATCCGGCAGCACCGCGTTGCGCGTGGCGCCGGTGACGCCCAGCAGCCGGATGCTGTTGCCCTGCATCGCCGGCAGCACCTCCACCGCATTGCCCAGATAGCTGTGGATGCGTCCGCCCAGGATGTCCTGCATGGCCAGCGGGCCGGAACGGTAGGGCACATGCTCCATCCGCAGATCCAGCCTTTGCAGCAGATAGGCCATGCCGAGATGGCTCAACCCGCCCGTGCCGCCGGAGGCGTAGTCGAGCTGCCCGGGCCGCGCTTGCACATGCGCCACGAATTCCGCCAGCGTGGTCGGCCCGAGGCTTTGGGACACCACCAGCACCAGCGGGCTGGCGGCGGTGATGGCGATCGGGATCAGGTCCCGATGCGGGTCCAGGCTGATCCGCTGCATCAGCGGCAGGACCACGAGGTGCGACGCGCTGGCGCCCAGCAGCGTATGCCCATCCGGCGCCGCGCGGGCCACCGCCTCCATCCCCACGATGCCATTGCCGCCCGGGCGGTTGTCCACCACCACCGGCTGGCCGAGCTGGCGGGTGAGCCATTCCGCGCCGAGCCGCGCCACACCGTCGCTCAGCCCACCGGGGCCGAAGGGCACCACCAGCCGGATCGGCCGGTCCGGCCAGCTTCCCTGGGCCATGGCAGGGGCGAGGGGCACCAGCGCGAGGCCGGCGAGCAGCAGAAGGCGACGCAGCATGTCGGGACCCCCGGCGAGTTGTCCGGACATGTAAGCAGGATCGCGCGCGGCCTGGAACCCTGGTTGTGTACCAGCCGGAGCCGGACCTGGCGCAGCCAGGCGGCGATCAGGAACAACGAAGCAGACGAAACCGACGCTGCCCCTGGCACTGGTTGACGCTACCTCCCGGCACCGCAACTCTGCCGGGACGGGCGGGAGAAGAGCCATGCGACATGCCGGTTCAATGGGTGCCATCGCGGGCGTCGCGCTGCTGGCGCTTGCGGCCTGCGCCGCACCGGGCGCCCCCGTCGCCTCCCAGGCCGGGGCGGACCCGCAGGATGGCTGCGGGCCGCAGGTGGTGGTCTTCGTCAATGCCGGCGACCTGTTCGCCGGCGCCCCCCGCCGCAGCGGCCCGCCCACGGCCGCCGAGCTGGAGGCAGAGCTGGCGCGGGAGAATGCGGCGCTGGAACGGCTTCAGATCGCCTTCGACGCGCTGATGTATTGCCGCTGGACCGAGGTGCGGCTGATCCGGGCCGAGGCGGCCTCCGGCGGCTTCCCGCCCGCCGAACTGCCGCGCCGCCTGGGTGCGGCGGAGGGCCGGCTGCGGCAGGACCTGCAACGCGGCGGCCAGGCCCGCCAGAATATCGCCGCCCGGGCCGCGCGCATCGAACAGGCGGTGGAGCGGGTGGCGCCCGGCACCCGTGCCGCCGTCATGGCCAGCCAGGCGAATGATGCGGGCGTGTCCCGCGCCGTGGCCTCCGCCGCCGTGCCGCTGCGGCTGCGGCCGGAGGCGGATGCGCCGGTCGCGACGCGGCTCGCGGCCGGCAGCCAGGTGCGGCTGCGCCCCTCCGCGGCGCCGGGCTTCGTGGCGGCGGATGGCGGGCCGGGGCGGCGCGGCTATGCGCCGAGCAACGCCTTCACCCTGCAGCCGGCATTGCCGGCCGCGCCCGTCGCGACCGGCCCGGGGGCACGGCTGCGCAGCCTGGCGGCGACCAATCTGGCGCGCCGGGACGCCTTCGCGCAAAGCCTGGAACTGGCGGACCGTTCCGGCACCCAGGGTTTTGAGCAGGCAAGCTGAGGATCAGCGAGGGAGGACGGTGGTGGAGGTGAGCGGGATCTCCACCACCGATCCCATGGCCGAAAAGGTCAGGAACAACGGCTTCGCCGGGGCGACTATGGCCCCATGTGTTACATCATGTGTTACGTCCAGGGGAGCGATATTTGCTGCCTGTAGGACGTGACGCCATCGGTGGCCGTGGCCAGAACCTCACGCGACGCCCCCTGAGCATGTCGCGCTGCCTTCCAGGCGCCACCTCGGCCGGTCTTGCAAGCACCAAGCTGGGCAGCAACACTGCTCATTGCGGCGCCATAACCGGCGAACAAGGATCGGGAGAGCAAGGTTGGCGCAGCGCGGGGAAGGGGCGGACCCCATTACCGCCTTCATCGCGCGGTGGGACGGCACGGAACAGGCCGAACGGGCCAACTACGTCTCCTTCCTGGACGACCTCTGCACGGTCCTTGAGGTGCCCCGTCCGGAGCCTGCCGCCGGCCCTCTCGGCTCCTACCGCTACGAACGGGCCGTAACCCATCACGAGGCGGACGGGTCCACCAGCACCCGGCGCATCGACCTCTACAAGCGCGGCTGCTTCGTCCTGGAAGCCAAGCAGGGCAGCAACGCGCCCAAGCAGGGTGGGCTGTTCGGCCCCGTCGCGGCGGACCGGCGGGCCAATATCCGGCGTTCCCCGGGCTGGGCACAGTCCATGCTCAAGGCGAAGGGACAGGCGGAGGGTTACGCGCGGGACCTGCCATCGGAAGAGGGGTGGCCGCCCTTCGTTATCGTCTGTGACGTGGGCTTCTGCCTGGACCTCTATGCGGACTTCTCCGGCACCGGGAAGCACTACGCACAGTTCCCGGACCGCGAGGGCTTCCGCCTCTATCTGCCCGATCTGCAAAAGCCGGAGGTGCGGGACCTTCTCCGCGCCATCTGGACCGAACCCCTCTCCCTCAACCCGCAACGCAAGCGGGTGCAGGTCACGCGGGAGATTGCCGCCTACCTGGCCCGCCTGGTTCGGGCGCTTGAGGGACCGCGAGACAAGCCTCGCCACGCGCCGCAGCACGTCGCCACCTTCCTCATGCGCTGTATCTTCTCCATGTTCGCGCAATCGGTCGGGCTGCTGCCCTCCGGCACCGCCTTCACGGAACTGCTGCAAGACTGCCGGAAGGACCCGAAGAGCTTCGTCCCGCTCATTGGCGATCTGTGGCGCAGCATGAATGCCGGCGGCTTCTCCCCGGCCCTCCGCGCCATAGTGCTGCGCTTCAATGGGGGTCTCTTTGCGCCGGGGCCGCATGGCGGGGTGGAACCCCTGCCGGTGGATGGGGACATGCTGGAATTGCTGATCCAGGCATCCCAACGGGATTGGGCCGATGTGGAACCCGCCATCTTCGGCAGCCTGCTGGAAAACGCCCTGGATGCGAAACAGCGCGGTGAGCTTGGCGCCCATTTTACGCCCCGCGCCTTCGTGGAAAGGCTGGTGCTGCCGACCGTCATGGAGCCCCTGCGGACGGAATGGGATGGCGTGAAGGCGGCGGCGGTGGCGAAGGCGGAGGCGGGCGACCGGCCCGGCGCGGCGACCCTGGTGCGGGCCTATCACGCGCGTCTCTGTGCGGTGCGCGTTCTGGACCCCGCCTGCGGCACCGGGAACTTCCTTTACGTGACCTTGGAGTTGATGAAGCGGCTTGAGGGAGAGGTGCTGGACCTTCTGGCCGATCTGGTGCCCGGCGAGGGAGACCGGCTGGAGATGGCCGGCGCCAGCGTGGACCCGCACCAGTTCCTCGGGATTGAGAAGAACCCCCGGGCGGTGCCGGTGGCGGAGCTGGTCCTGTGGATTGGCTGGCTGCAATGGCATTTCCGCACGCGCGGCAACGCCCCGCCGGCCGAGCCGATCCTCCGCGACTTCCGCAACATCCAGGAAGGCGATGCGCTGCTGACCTATGACCGGGCGGAGCCGGACCGGGATGCGGCGGGCGCCCCCCTGACCCGCTGGGGCGGGCGGACGAAGCTGCATCCGATCACTGGTGAAGAGGTGCCGGACGAGACGGATCGCGTCCTGGTCCTGCGCCCCGTCGCGCCCAAGGTCACAGACTGGCCGGAGGCCGAATTCATCGTTGGCAACCCACCCTTCATCGGCGCGAAACACATGCGAGCCGAACTTGGCGATGGCTACGCAGAGGCGCTTTGGCAGGCATATCCTGCTGTTCCGAAGTCTGCCGATTTGGCGCTACATTTTTGGTGGAAAGCAGCGCAGGCATTACGCTTCGGTAAATCGAAAAATGGCAAGACATCGCCAGCCGCCACTCGGCGCTTCGGCTTCATTACATCCAATAGCATACGACAGGTCTTTTGCAGACGTGTTCTAGCGGAAGCCATGGCAGCCCCTAAAGCGCCACTGCACATCGTCTTTGCGGTTCCTGACCACCCATGGGCCGATGGAGCCGGGGCGGCGGCTGTCCGAATTTCATTGACAGTGGTTGAGGCCGGGGCTGGTGAAGGGACTCTGGCAACTGTGACTTCCGAAACACCGGGGGTGGATGGTGTTCCAACGATAGCGACCGCCACTTCGCTAGGTTTTATCAACTCCGATCTTACTATCGGCACAGATGTAAAGATGACAAAGTCGCTTCGTTCAAATGAACGGCTTGCCAGCCCAGGCGTGAAGCTACATGGAGCCGGATTTATTATCGAGCCTATTGCAGCGGGTGCGATGGGCCTTGGCAAGGTGTCTGGCTTGGACAGGCATATTCGACCGTATCTGAATGGCCGGGATTTCACGCAACGCAGTCGCGGCCAATTCGTCATTGATTTCTTTGGCCTCTCGGAAGGCGAAGTGCTCGCCCGCTTTCCAGCGGCTTATCAGCACATCCTTCTCCGCGTAAAACCGGAGCGGGAGCAAAATAATAGAAGCGCCTACCGACAGAATTGGTGGCTTCATGGCGAACCTCGGAGTGAGCTACGTCCAGCCCTCGCCGACTTGGAAAGATATATTGTCACGCCCGTAACGGCAAAGCATCGCGTATTTTCATTTCTTAAACACAACGTGCTTCCCGACGATGCTTTGATCGCCTTTGCATCTATGGATGGATTTATCCTGGGGACGCTTTCCAGTCGCTTCCACGGCGCTTGGTGCCTCGCCTCGGGAGGAACTTTGGAAGACAGACCCCGGTATCTGAAAAGTGTCTGCTTCGACCCGTTCCCCTTTCCCGCCGCCACGCCTGCCCAACGGACGGAAATCGGCGCCATCGCGGAAGAACTGGACGCCCATCGCAAGGCCCGCCTCGCGGCTCATTCGCACCTCACACTCACCGCCCTCTACAACACCCTTGAGGCGGTGCGAGCCGGGAAGCAGTTGACCGCGAAAGAGAAGGACATCCACGACGCCGGCCAGGTCTCCATCCTCCGCGACCTCCACGACCGCTTGGATGCAGCGGTAGCGGCTGCCTATGGCTGGCCCGCTGATCTGCCGGAGGCCGAGGTGGTGGCCCGCGTGGTGGCGCTGAATGCGGAACGGGTGGCGGAGGAAGCACAGGGCCTTGTGCGGTGGCTTCGTCCCGAATTCCAGGCGCCGCAGGAAGCCCGCCGGCCAGCCGTGCAAGGCGAAATGCTGGTGCCCGAAGCAGCCATTCCCGGTGCCCCGCCATGGCCCGTGGAAGGCCCCGCGCAGTATGTCGCGCTTCGCGCCGCCCTGGCCCGTGGTCCCGCCTCCGCCCGCGAAGTGGCCCGCCGCTTTAAGGGTGCCCCCCGCACCGCCAAGATGGGGGAAATGCTCGCCACGCTCGCCGCCCTCGGCCAAGCCCGTCCCCTGGGGGATGGCCGCTACGGGGCGTGATCAGTAGGTTGGTGCCCACCACCTCCGCATGACCCGCCAAGGCCCATGGGGTAACCGTGTTCGGCTCTCATGCTGCTACGACCCCAGCCGAGCAAGCACGCGCGACACCTGCACTGCTGACCACGAACCACCGCGCGACGTAGGGATGCCACGTGCATTGAGCTTGTCGGCGATGGCACGCAGAGAGGTGGCGCCGCTGTCCTTCGCCTCCTGAATGCTGGATGCCAGGTCGACAGCTCGGGCATTCGCCTTCCTCGTCTTCTCCACGTTGGCGCGATCCGTGCCGAGCTTCCGGTTCGACAGGTTGCCTGGGTTCCCAAGGGGGCGAAGCGTGGCACCGGCCGCACAGCGCGCCTTGTAAGCGGCAAGCGCGCCCTTCGTGCGGACGGAGATCATCTTGCGCTCCGCCTCCGCGACCACCGCCATGATGCCGATCGTCATCTCGTTCGCATCGGGCATGTCGGCCGCGACGAACTTCACGCCAGCGTCGCGCAGGTTCAACAGGAAGGCGGCGTTGCGAGAGAGCCGGTCAAGCTTGGCGATCACCAGTCTGGCACCGTGCAAGCGGCACGCGGCGAGTGCGGCGGCGAGCTGGGGGCGGTCGTCACGCTTGCCGCTCTCGACCTCCCTGAACTCAGCCACGAGCTTCCACTGCCCACCGTTGAGGTAGTCAGCCACCGCCTTGCGCTGCGCCTCCTCGCCAAGCCCGCTACGCCCCTGCTGCGCGGTGCTGACGCGGAGGTAGGAGACGAACTTGCCGGTGTGGGTGGTGGTCATCTGGTGCCGCTGCCTCTCGTGACATTCAGTCAGATGAACGTCTAAGCAAATGTAACACGTCGGCACCGTGACGCAAGGTCCGATTGCGCCCCCTTCGTGAAAACCCCGCAGCGCGCTCTGTCCTCCCATCCCGGTCGATCACCGAGCGGCGACGGCGGTCGGGCAAGGCCCGCCCTCAGAGCGAAGTCCTAGATGATGCGCCGACTGTCTCACCCTGATGCGTGCATGTCCTGCGGGGTCGTGCCGCACCCTTGGAGTGCGCGAAACAGTCACGCCGCACCCAGGGTGGTTTCGCGCAAATTATTCATTCATATCAATAGAATACGGCAACAATCACCAAAACCGTCCACTGTTGAGACCGGTTCTCTGCCGTGGGGCTCCCCAAGACAGCTCGGGGCGAGGTCAATCCAGCATCGCAGCCGTATAGCTGAACAAGACAGCGTGGCGCTGATCAGCGAAAATAAATGCGAATCTTCGCCAGTCATTCGCTCATCAAGGCGCCGATTTTGCCCGACATCGAGAAACCGGTCCGGTAAAATATGGCCGAACAACAAACATTCAGGAGTATTATCATGGCTACGTCGGCACTCGTTATTGTGGAACCCTACGCATCGCTCATCGTTTCTGGTGCGAAGACCCTCGAGCTGCGTTCGACCACGTCGCACAAGGTCGGCCAGGTGATCGGCATCATCGCCAAGGGCACGGGCACGGTCATCGGCGTGGTGCGCATCGACGACGTCATCGGGCCGGTCACTCGCGACGAGCTGGACGAGCTGCGGCACCAGCACCTGGCCTCGGCTGAAGACCTCGCGGCACACCCCACCTGGCGCTTCGGCTGGAGGCTTGCCGGCGCGATCCGCTTCCAGCACCCGGTGCCCTACCAACATCCCATGGGCGCCCAGACCTACGTGACGCTCTCCACCACCGAGGCTCTCGCGGTGCACCTGGCGATGGCACCCGCCGATGTTCGCGGCCTGCTGCGCCGGTCCCAGGCCGCCCGTGACGTCGCTGACCGCCGATGACCAATCTGCTGCCAGGCCCGGCCATCGCGGTGCGGAAATCTCGCCCCAAAACTACTATGAAGGTCATGAACCCAATCACCGCCGCCTCCGCCGCGTGGCTGATCAAGACGAAGACGAACATGGAAGCCGCGCGCCCGGGCGATGTCTGGTTCGCGGCGACGCTCCATCCTTGTCTGGGCCAAAACCGTCACCTCGACGGCATCGAAGCCGATGCGCGTCTTCGGCGGTTCGATGGCAGCGTGGCACAGCTGCTGTTCCCCGGACGTTGGAGGAACGGGCCGGCGACGAGGCAGCGGCCTTGGGCAGTGTTGATCGGCCAGAACGGCACCGAGGGCTTCCACTTCCACGGCCTGCTCGCTGTCCCGCAGCAGCACGCGGCCAGGTTCCTCAATGCCGCGCCCGGCGCCTGGCGTGCGGTCGCACCCTACGGATCGATCGATCTGCCGCCACTGCGCACCCAGGATTGCTGGCTGTCCTATACGACCCGCCAGCTTCGCTTGGGTCAGCCCGTCACCTTCACGGCGCTGCCCTACCTCAACAGCACCCGCAAGCTCCCCTTCTCCCCACCGCATCCAGCACACGCACCCCCCTCAGCCACCACCGCACTCGCAGCCTGACAGCCCTGGCCGCAAGGGACACGGAGAGCGCATCCGCACCGTGTCCTATCAGTGCCGACTTCCCAGATCAGGGAAGCGGAAATGTCGGCGCTGTGTCATGGCAGAATTGTTCAATCAGGATAGGCGGCTATCCGCCGGATCGTTGCGAATCTGAAGCGCGCCGCTAAAGTTCCCAACGTAACGGGGCGGGAGGACGTCGTGCCGAGCGCGGCGAAAAGCGGAGAACCCGGCGAGCATCGTTGGATTCCATGGGCGATAGGCGCCTTCGTTGCGGTTAGTCTCGGCGCGAATTGGTGGTTTGAACCCTTTCTGCAGAGCAGGGAGGCGGTCGAGCTCGGCATTGTTCAGGCACTCCGAGAATCTGACCCCCCTCAACTAATCCAGGAGAGGGCGCCCGAACTGGCACGGCATGCCTCTCGCCACGGCCACTTCTTCACCCGCGCTGATCTAATGGCCTTAGGAGAGGGCAGCTTCATCAGCGCAGATTGCCGGACGTGGCGGGAGTTACTCAGGCGTGGCGAGACCACAGAAGCCGCGACCCTCGAACGGCGCCTTGCAGCAATCGACGAACGCAGCGGAGTGGCCAGCAAGTCCTGCCACGTGATGTGGCGCGAATACGCCGTCCGCCAGCAGAGATTAGTGGTCCGGTTCGCGGACAGCTTCTTGCGCGCCCAAGCTACCGCTACCGGTTCGAGGTAGTTCATTCGAGAGGGCGGAGGTCGGTCGAGCACGTCTGGTTCTGGCGCAGCCCATCCTCGTGCAAATCGCGACCTTCAGCCGGCGACAGCGTTGTGATCGTGCCGGCGGGATGAAGCCGCCACGGGCCACACCCAAGGAAACGGGACCACCAAGGCACCACTCGCTGTGGCGTGCTGGTGCTGATCACAACGACGACCTCCAGCAGATGCAGCCCCCAACACCCCGGCACCGTCTGAGCCCTCCTGAAGCATACCGGTGGTGCCGTGATCCCTTCACGGCTCGGCATCCAGGTCAGTCGACGTGGCGTGGTCCGAGCCGAAGTAGACTGTCGGGCAGCTTGATCGCAATCAGGCCGCTCTTCATTGCCGCCAGATCAATGCTGCCATAGTCATCGCCGACCGTCCGCTTATCGTGGCCGCACACGTTGTTCGACACGCTGTCAGGAACCTGCGCATTTCGCAGTAGGGTCTTCAGCGTGTGCCGGAAGGAATGGAAGCCGAGCCCGGCGCGCGTCTTCAGTTTCATGCGCGGCAGGAACCTCTCGCTCATCCATTGGCCCGGCGCCTTGCCCGGATCACCGTGAATGGGCACTGGCATCCCCGGCAGCAGTCGCAGCGATTTCGCCGCTACCCGCTCGGCCGCGAGACGCATGAGCCCAAGCTCAACCAGCACATCGTGAAGCGGGATCAGCCGGGCTGTGGCGGCATTCTTCAGCGTCTTTCCAGCAGCCTCATTGATGTCCAGCACAGCGAACCCCTGCTCGACACGAATGTCGCCCGGCGAAAGCTGGGCGATCTCCCCAATGCGCGCGCCCGTCATCAGGGCGATCAGCGGCGCCCAGAACCGCCAGTCGCTTACCAGGTGGTCGCCGGCATCGTAGGGCTTCGCGGTGCTCTTCGCGCCCTGGAAGAGCGGGCTCGCGAACAGCATTTCCAACTCAGTCGCCGTGAACGTTTTCACCTGCTTCACGAACCGCGGCGGCTTCCTTTCACGCGTGCCGTGGAAGGGGTTGCTCGGCACCTGCGCCGCCTTCCTCTCCTGCTCGAACAGATTGCTCAGCGTCCTGAAGTAGGAGTTGACGGTCCGATAGCCCAGCGGCCTCAAGCCGAGCTCGCGGGCCTTTTCCGCCTTCTCGAACAGCCCAAGGCCCTCCAGCAACGGATGGCGCCGGAAATGCGGTGGCAGCGATCTAAGCGCTTCCCATAGTCGGCCAGCATCGGACGCGGTCACCTCAGCGACATGACGCTCAGACCCGAACGCTTCGACAAGCAGCTTCAGGTCCGACTGCACGTCGATGACATGCTTCTCCTTGATTCTCCTCTGCCGCATCGACGCTACAAAGATCTCGCCCGCCTCTGCAATCGAGCGCGAGGCGGGCTTCGGGCATGGAGCGGCTTCGGCACCGTCACCCGCGTGATCTCGTGCCGCCGTCGTGGTCGGCATGGACGTGCGCGAGATAAGCTGCGGCGGAACGCTGCCGACGTTGCCCTCCGCCCAAGCCAACTTCGTTCGTTGAAGGTCCGCAAAGCGTTCAAGCATGAGTCGGCTCAGGATTGCCCGCTCCTGCGTGCCTCTGCGCTCCCCGTGCCCGGCCACTGACAGCAACTGACCAGCGTCGGTGTCGAACCTGCGATAGTCGCCCTCGACAATACGATCAGCGGTCAGGTCCGCGTCGAGCCCGAACATGTAAGCGCTGTATGCTCTGCGCTCAGCCGCATCTAGCCCGGCGGGCGCCATCGCATCAGCGAAGTCACCGCGTTCCAAGAGCTTCCACTGGTCGGCCAGCGCTGCCCGCAGCCAGTCATCCGCGATCCTGCGGAGCTCTTCGGGGGTCAGGGGAGGCGTCTTTCGGACCATGGCCCAGAAAAGCCTGAGACGCAGAGCGACGCCAGCCACCACGAACCGGGCCGATCGTCTATCTGAGGTTCCAAGTGCTCGAACCAGCTCGGCGCGGCCGAGCCTCGGCACAAGGTCGAGCGGGACGCGAAGGCGGATTGAATGCCGCTTGTCCCTGACGAGCAGGTAGGAGCCGGTCGGCGAAGCCATGTGGTGCGTCCTGCGTTACAGGCGTCACCCGAGCCAGACCTAAGTTCCTGAAATAAAAGGACGGTGGTGGAGGTGAGCGGGATCGAACCGCTGACCTCGTCATTGCGAACGACGCGCTCTACCAACTGAGCTACACCCCCACACGACCAAGCGTGGGTCCACCGTAGGGCGCGGGTTATGATTGCGGGTCCGGCCGGTGTCAAGCCAGGGTCCCGCAACTTCCAAAGGCGGAGCAAAGCCTTGTTCCCCGGCCCGCCCGCCACTAGGTTTCGCGGGCAACGCCCAGGGGTCGCTGATGCTGCTCGATGCTGTTTTCTTCCTGCTGCGGGCCGGCCTCGACCTGTTCTGGTGGGCGGTTCTGCTGGCCGCGATCATGCAGACGCTGCTGTCCTTCAACGTGCTGGACGGGCGGAACCGCATCGTCTGGACCATCGCGGACTTCCTGTACCGGGTGACGGAGCCTGCGCTGCGGCGGGTGCGGGGGATGCTGCCCAATCTCGGCGGGGTCGACCTGTCGCCGCTGGTGGTGCTGCTGCTGATCACTGCGGCCTCCATCGCGCTGGGCGCGATCCAGGGATATCTGCTGCGGAGCGGCCTCTACTTCTGATGCGGCGATGACGGCCTGGCGGCTGCGGGCGGATGGGCTGGACCTTTCGGTGAAGGTGCAGCCCCGGGCGAAGCGCCCTTCCCTCGGCGGCCTCTCACCCGATGGCGCCGCGCTGCGCGTGGCGGTGGCGGAGGTGCCGGAGGATGGCCGCGCCAATCGCGCGGTGTGCGAGGCGGTGGCCAAGGCGCTGGGCCTCGCGAAATCCGCGGTCGAGCTGTTGCATGGCGGCGCCTCCCGCCAGAAAGTTCTCCGCGTGACCGGCGACCCCGCGGCGCTGGTGTCCAGATTGGAAAAGCTCCTCGCATGACGGCCACCCTCATCGACGGCAAGGCGGTCGCCGCCACGCTGCGCCAGACCATCGCCGCCCGCACCGCCGGCCTCGGCTTCCGCCCCGGCCTGCGCGTCGTGCGGGTGGGGGAGGACCCGGCCTCCGGCGTCTATGTCCGCAACAAGGACAAGGCGGCGAAGGAGGTCGGCTTCGACAGCGCCACCATCGCCCTGCCGGCCAGCACGACGGAGGCCGAATTGCTGGCGGAGGTCGCCCGGCTGAACGCCGACCCGGCCGTGGACGGCATCCTCGTGCAATTGCCGCTGCCGCCGCAGATCCGGGCCGACCGCGTGATCGCCGCCGTGGCGCCGGAGAAGGATGTGGATGGTTTTCATCCATTGAATGCCGGGCTGCTGGCCAGCGGCCAGCCGGGCCTGACCCCCTGCACGCCCAAGGGCGTCATGCACCTGCTGAAGGCCGCCGGCGCCGCTTTGCCGGGGGCGCGGGCGGTGGTGCTCGGGCGCAGCAATATCGTCGGCCGGCCGATGGCGCAGTTGCTGCTGGCGGCCGATTGCACCGTCACCATCGTGCATTCCCGCACCCGCGACCTGCCCGCCGAATGCCGCCGCGCCGAGATCCTGGTGGCGGCGGTGGGCCGGCCGGAGATGGTGCGGGGCGACTGGGTGGCGGAAGGCGCCACGGTGATCGATGTCGGCATCAACCGTCTGGCCGATGGCCGGCTGGTCGGCGATGTCGCCTTCGCCGAGGTCGCGGCCCATTGCGCCGCCATCACCCCGGTGCCGGGCGGCGTCGGCCCGATGACCATCGCCTGCCTGCTGGAGAACACGCTGGACGCGGCCCTGGCCCGCCGCGGCTGAGGGTGCAACCCTCGCCGCTGCTGGCTTAAGGAATGCCAGGGCCAGCAGGGAAGGCAGCTTTTCCATGAACGCCAGCGCGCTGCTGATCGCCGGCAGCTTCGTCGCCATCTGGGCCTCCGCCTTCACCGTGGCGGGGGTGGTGGTGAAGGAATGGCCGCCGCTCTGGTCGCTGGCCATCCGCTTTTCGCTGACCGTGCCGCTGCTGGCGGTGCTGGCCCTGGTGCTGCGGGCGCGGCTGCCGCGGCCGGGGGATATGGGGCGGGTGGCGGTGCTCGGCCTTTGCGGCATGGGCGGCTACCTGGCCTTCGCCTGGCTCGCCATGGCGCGCATCCCGACCGGCCTGGTCGCGCTGATCTGCGCCACCACGCCGCTGATGGTCGCCGCCGGGGAAAGCCTGTTCCTGCGCCGGCCGCTGCCGCGGCTGGCCTGGGTCGGGCTCGCCATCGGCTGGTCCGGCGTGGCGCTGCTGGGTTTTCTCCGCGCGCTGGACGGGCTGGCGGCGGCGGAGGCGCTGGGCTTCGTCTTCGCCATCGGCGCCGCCATTTCCCAGGCGGTCGGGCTGCTGGTCTATGCGCCGGCCAAGGGGCGGGTGGATATCTGGATGGCCAGCTTCGGCCAGACCCTGGTCTCCGCCTTGTTGTGCCTCGCCTTGGCGCTGGCGCTGGAAGGCGGCCCGCCGGGGCCGGCCAGCGCCCCCACCTGGGCGGCGATGATCTGGTCCATGGTGGTGGTGGGTATCGGCGCCTATGCGCTGAACTTTGCCATGATGCGCCGCGTGCCGGCCTCCACGGCCACCGCCCTGCAGCTGCTGGCCCCGCCGCTGGCCGCCGTGTTCGGCTGGGCGCTGCTGGGGGAAAGGCTCTATGTCAGCGACATCGTCGGCGGGGTGCTGACGCTGGGCGGGCTGGCGCTGCTGGTTCATGCGCGGTCGCGGGGCTGACCCTTCGGAAATGCAATGCTCCGGCGGCGGGACTCCGGTGCAGAGTTTCCGCATGCACATGCGACGACGAGCTACCATCGGCTTCTGAGCCTTTCCGCCAGGCCTTCCAGGCCGCGTTGCCCGTTCGCCCGCAGGATCATCCCGCCATGTACACCCCCGCCGCCTTCCGGGTGGAAGACCCCGACTGGATTCTCGGCCATGTCGAGCGCCATGACTTCGGCATGCTCGTCAGCGCCGATCCGCTGATGGTCAGCCACCTGCCCTTCCACCTGGTCCGCCCGAAGGGTGACCAGCCGGCGCAACTGCTGTGCCATGTCGCCCGCGCCAATCCGCATTGGCGCTGTTTTGAGGGGCAGGGCGCGCCGGCGCTGGCGGTGTTCCGCGGGCCGCATGCCTATGTCTCGCCGACCTGGTACGGCCAGCATCCCAGCGTGCCCACCTGGAACTACGATGTGGTGCAGGCGGAAGGCATCGCGACACTGATCGAGAACCCGGCCGAGATCGCCATCCAGATGCGCGCCATGGCCGCCGCCTATGAACCCACCCCCGGCTTCGACATGGACGCCCAGCCCCAAAAATACATGGAGGGGATGTTCAAGGCCCTGGTCGGCATCCGCCTGACCGTTCGGCACTGGACCGGCAAGCGCAAGCAGAGTCAGAATCGCCCGGAGGCGGATCGCATCATGGTCGCCCGCGCGCTGGAGGCGCGCGGCGACCATGACGCCGCCGCGGCCCTGCGCGAGGCGAACGACATTGGCTGACGTGATCCCGGATATCGAGACCCTCGCCTCGCGCGAGATCTACCGCAACGCCTGGATGCGGGTGCGCGAAGATGACATCCGCCGCCGCGACGGCTCCACCGGCATCTATGGCGTGGTGGAGAAGACGGATTTCGTCACGGTGGTGGCGCTGCATGCCGATGGCTCGGTGCAGCTCGTCCAACAGTTCCGCTACCCGGTCGGCCTGCGGCAATGGGAATTCGTGCAGGGCATGTGGGGCCCGCCCGGCACCGATCCGCTGGAGGCGGCACGCCACGAATTGCTGGAGGAGACGGGGCTGGCCGCCAGCGACTGGCAGCATGGCGGCCGGCTGAACCTGGCCCAGGGCAGCATGACCCAGGCCTACGACATTTTTGTCGCGCGCGGCCTGACCCAGGGGGCGGCCATGCCGGAGGTGGAGGAGCAGGACATCGTCACCCGCGCCGTGCCGCTGGCGGAGCTGGAGGCGATGCTGCGCGACGGCACGATCCTGGACGCGACGACGATGGCGACCTTCGGCCTGCTGCGGCTCAAGGGGTTGATGTAGCCGCTCGGAGCATCTCCAGGTTGCCCTGGCGGTCGGCGCGCAGCACCCAGCCGGGCAGCAACACCAGCGTGCTGTCCTCCTGTTCCAGGATCGCCGGACCCGCGACTTCGGCACCGAAGCCGAGCGCCTCGCGCCGCCAGACCGGCACATCCCGCCAGGACCCGGCGCGGAAGACGCGGCGGGTGCCGGGGGGTGCGGCGCTGGGCAGCATCGGGGCGGCGGGCAGCTCGACCGGGGCCATGCGGCCGGTGACGCGGACTCGCAGGGATGTCAGCTCCACCGCGCTGGCCGTGTCGCGGAAACCGTAGACGCCCTCATGCACCCGATGAAACAGCTCCGCCAACATATCGGGCGTCGGATCGTCGAAAGCCTCCGCCGTCCAGTCCACGGTCAGTTCGAAACTCTGGCCGGCATAGCGCATCTCGGTGGTGGCGGAGAGGATATGGCCGGCCAGCATGGTGCCCTCGCCCGCCAGCCAGTTCGTGGCCTCCGCCGAAAGCGCGGACAGTGCCGCACGCAGCCGCGCCATGGCGCCCTCCGCGCCGAGGCGCAGGCGGAGGGAACGCACGAAATCCCGCTTCACATCGGCCAGGATCGCGCCGAGCGCGCAGAAGGTGGATGGCGCCGGCGGCACCAGCACCGCCGGCAGCCGCGCCGCTTCCGCCAGCAGATTCGCATGCGTCGGCCCGGCGCCGCCGAAAGGCATCAGGGCGAATTGGGACGCATCCTCGCCGCGCTGGGCGAGGCCCTTGGCCAGTTCGGTCGCCATCGCCGCCGTGGCGACCGCCAACGCCGCTTCCGCCACGCGGGCGGGCGCATCCGCGCCGGTGAAGCCGAGCCGTGCGGCGAGAGGCAGCAGCGCCGCTTCCGCCGCCGCGCGGTCCAGCCTCATGCGGCCGCCGAGGAAGGCGTCCGGATCGATCCAGCCGATCGCCAGGTAGCAGTCGGTGACGGTGGGTTCCGTGCCGCCGCGGCCGTAGCAGACCGGGCCGGGCGCGGCGCCGGCGCTGCGCGGGCCGACCTTCAGCACGCCCTGCGGATCGACCCAGAGGATGGAGCCGCCGCCCGCCCCGATGGCGGAGACATTCACCACCGGCATCACCAGGGGGAAATCGCCGACCGTGGTGCGGGTGGTGTATTCGGGCTCCCCCGCCTTGGTCAGCGCGATGTCGCTGCTGGTGCCGCCCATGTCGAGGGTGATGAGCTGCGTGAAGCGCGTGCCCGCCGCCGCCTGCGCTGCCGCCACGACGCCGGAGGCCGGGCCGGACAGCACCGTTTCGATCGGGCGTTCGCCCGCGCTGCGCAGCCCGACGCTGCCGCCATTCGATGTCGTGATGCTGATCGGCGCCGTCAGGCCGCGCGCGGCGAGGCGCGATTCCAGGCGGGAGAAATAGCCCTGCATCAGCGGCGCGATGAAGCCGTTCAGCACGGCGACCAGCGCCCGCTCATATTCGCGGGATTCCGGCCAGATCTGCGCCGAGGCGGAAATCGCCACGCCGGGCAGGCGCGCGGCGAGTTCGCGCGCCACCTCCGCCTCCAGCGCCGGATGCAGGTAGGAATGCAGCAGCATCACCGCGACGGTGGCGACGCCGGCGGCGCGCAGGGATCCGGCGACGCGGTCGTAATCGGCGGGCTCCGGCCGCATCAGCACGGTGCCGTCCACCATCAGCCGCGCCGGAATCGCGAAGCACAGGTTGCGCGGCACCAGCGCCGCTTCCTTGGTCAGGTGGAAATCCACCGAATTCGGCATGCGGCAGCGCGCGACTTCCAGCACATCCGTATTGCCCGGCGAGGTGACCAGCCCGATGGGCCCGCCGCGCCGCTGGATGATGGCGTTCAGCCCGAGCGTGGTGCCATGCACCACCAGCGTGACATCGCCCATGGCGAGCCCCGCCTTCGCCACCACCGCGACCAGCCCGGATTCGACGGCGGCGGAGGGATCGGCCGGCGTGCTCGGTTCCTTATGGAAGACCAGGCCGCCCGGCGCGCCGGACAGGACGAAGTCGGTGAAGGTGCCACCGACATCGATGCCGATGCGCACTTCCGCGCTTGTCTGGCGCGGCGGATTCAGACCTCCGCGCCCTGCGGCGCTCCGGTCATCCGACGCGCTCATGCCCGCACCAGCGCGGCCAGCGCGTCCTCGAATCGCAGGCGCGCCGCGCCGGAATCGGCCAGCACCTCAACCAGCGGGCGGTGCCCCGCCTGCGGCATGTCCGGCACCGCTGCCTGCATCACGCGCAGTCTCGCCCGACCGCGCTGGCGGCGCGGCAGGGCGAAAAGCGCCGCGTTCAGTCGCGCCATGGCGTCATCGTCGAAGACGGCTTCATAGGCTTCGCGTTCCTCGCCGTAATCGATCCCCGCCGTGTCGCGCGGTGGCCGCGCCGCGCGCAGCGCCTCGGTGGCCTCCGCATCCACCGCTCCCTCGCGGATCACAACGCCATAATCCCGCGCCGCACTCTCCGCGCTGACAACCCGAAGAATCACGTCGCGCAGCACGGCTTCGGGATCGCGCACAAAAGGGTCGCCGAAGCCGCCGGCGCCGGGGGTGAGGATGGTGACCGTGTCGCCGGCCTCGACCGAGAGCTGGTCGATCTTGCCGATCACCTGCTCCCCCGGCAGGCCGTGGTTGAGGATGACCCGGAAGGGCAGGCCGGGCCGGCCGCCGAAGGCGCCCCAGGGCGGGAAGCGGCAGCGTTCCATCCCGCGCGCCAGCACCGTGCAGCCATCCCGCAGCACCTTGAAGGTGAAGGCCAGGCCCGCGCCCCCGCGCCAGCGCCCCGGCCCGCCGCTATCCTCCCGCAGCCCGTAATGCAGCACGAGGACGGGGGCGGCGGCCTCGATGCTCTCGATCGGGTTGTTGGCGAGGTTGCTGGTGCCGCTGTCGCGGCCATCGACGCCGTCATGGCCTTCCCGCGCGCCCATGCCGCCGATCATCGGCTCCAGCACCACGACATTGCGGTCGCCCTGCGCTGTCTCCTCCTCCGCCAGCACCACGGGGGTGGAAACGCCGCCGCTGGCCGCCGCCATCAGCGTCCGGTCGCCCTGCAGCAAGGCGGCGGTCATCATGTCGAAGATGCGCCGGCCGGTGGGCTGGCGCACGCCGACGGCGGCGGGCGGCTCCGCATTCACCACGCTGCCGGCGGGGGCGAAGGCGGTGACGGCGCGGTAGACGCCGGCATTCATCGGGATGCTGGGGTCATGCGTGGCGACGCAGCCGATCAGCCGCGCGGTGAACCAGGCATGCCGCCGGCCGAGGGTGGGGATGTTGTAGGCGGTGGCGACCTGCGGATCGGTGCCGCTGAAATCCAGCGCGAACCTTCCCGAGTTTACCCGCAGGGTCAGGCGGATGCGGACGGGAAAGGTCGAGACCATGTCGTCGTCCAGATAGTCCCAGGCGTGGTATTCGCCATCCGGGATGCGGGCGAAGACGGCGCGGGCCTTCTGGTCGGCATAGTCCTGCAAGGCTTCCTGGGCTTCGAGGAAGACATCGACGCCGTGCTGCGCGATCATCTCCGCCACACTCAGCCGGCCGACATGCAGCGCCGCCAACTGCGCCCGCACATCGCCCATGTTCTGGTCCGGTGTGCGGACATTGCTGCGGTAGAGCGTCAGGAAATCCGGATTCATCTCCCCCCGCCGCACCAGCTTCATCGGCGGGATCATCAGCCCCTCCTGGAACAGGTCGGTATTGGAGGGCGAGATGGAGGAAGGCACCCGCCCGCCGATATCGGCCGAATGGATGAAGCACCAGCCATAGGCGACGATGCGACCTTCGTGGAAATAGGGCCTGATGAGATTGAGGTCCGGCAGATGCGTGGACAGCCCCTCGCTGAGGAAGGGGTGGTTGGTGATGATGACATCGCCATCCTCCAGATCCGGCACCGCGCGCAGGGTCGGGCCGCAATCCAGGTCGAGGAAATGGCTGACGCCGATGGTGCGCGGATAGCCAAAGAAGCGCCCATCCAGCCCGACGAGGGCGGTGCCGAAATCCGAGGCCTCCTTCACATAGAGCGTGCGGCCGGTGCGCTGCAGGGTGAAGCCCATGCCCTCCGCCGCCGCCGTCACCTGGCGGCCGAGGATCTCCAGCGTCACCTTGTCCATGCCTGCGCTCCAAGCTGCATCCCGGCAGCATGCCGGTGGCTTTGCGACAGGTCCATGGCCCCCTAGGCTATGCCTGGAACCTGCCGGAGGCCGCGATGACCGAGACGCCGATTGAGGACGAGCCGCTGATGCTCACCCCCGGCCCCTCCACCCTTTCGGCCCGCGTCAAGCGCGCCATGCTGCATGACTACGCCTCGGGCGAGGAGAAGATGGTTTCGACCATCGCCTTCTGCCGGGACTATCTTCTGGACATCTGCAACGGCAAGGGCAGCCACACGGCGATCCCCCTGGTCGGCAGCGGCACATCGGGCGTGGAGGCGGTGATCGGCGGCTTCGTGCCCGAGAACGGCAAACTGCTGATCCACACCAATGGCATCTATGGCGACCGGCTGCTGGAGGTGGCGCGCCGCATCCGCACGCCCCATGCCAGCTTCCGCACCGCCCCCTATACCCCACCGACCGCCCAGCAGTTCGAGGAGGCGCTGCGCGCCGACCCGGCCA
Source organism: Falsiroseomonas oleicola (assembly GCF_019029495.1). Taxonomy (GTDB): domain Bacteria; phylum Pseudomonadota; class Alphaproteobacteria; order Acetobacterales; family Acetobacteraceae; genus Falsiroseomonas; species Falsiroseomonas oleicola. Next base: position 1,400,765 of record NZ_JAERQM010000001.1, on the reverse strand, counting down.
TCACCCATGTAATGGTCGTGCATTGCGAGACCTCCACCGGCATCATGAACCCGTTGGCGGAGATCGCCGCCGTCTGCCGGCGGATGGGCAAGTCGCTGCTGGTGGATGCCGTCGCCTCCTTCGGCGCCTTCGAGATCGACGCCAGGGCGTTGGCTTTCGATGCGCTGGTCTGTTCCGCCAACAAGGGCTTGCAGGCGCCGCCAGGCCTTGCCTGGGTGGTGGCCAAGCGCGCGGCGCTGGAGGAGACGAAGGGCAATGGCCATAGCCTGACGCTCGACCTCTGGGACCAGCACCAGCATCTGGAACGCACCGGCCAGTTCCGCTTCACCCCCGCCACGCATTTGCTTCTGGCGATGGCGGAGGCCCTGCGCGAGCATGCGGAGGAAGGCGGCGTGCCGGCGCGCCAGGCCCGCTACCGGGCAAGCTGGCGGCGGCTGGTGGATGGCATGCGGCAGATGGGGTTTTCCACCCTGCTGGACGATGCCGTGGCATCCCCCATCGTCGCCACCTTCCACGACCCGGACGACCCCGCCTATGCCTTTTCGAAGCTGTATCTCGGCATGAAGCAGCGCGGCTTCGTGATCTTCCCGGGGCGGCTGGCCGCGGCCAATACCTTTCGCATCGCCTGCATCGGGGTGGTGACGGAGGCCGATATCGGCCGGGCACTGGATGCGCTGGCGGAGACGCTGGCGGAGATGGGCGTGCGGCGCATGGGGCGGGCGGCGGCGTAACCCGCCGCCCGGCCTGTCAGTCCGGCAGTTTCGTCGCATCCACGGCGCGGGCGAAGGCCATCTTCGCCTCCAGCGGCGCGTCGCCGCCGATCTGCACCAAATAGCGGTTCTTCAGCAGCATGGTGATATTGCCATCCTGGCCCTGCACGCCGCGATGCGGGCCGATGCGCACCAGCCGGCCCATGGCGCCGGCCATGGCCGGATTGCCGAGGATCATCGCCACCTGGGCGATCATCGGATTGTCGGCGGCGATCTCCACCCGCACCGTCTGGTCCGACCCGTTGCGGTAGCTGCGGCTCGCCTGGGTCATGCCGCCGAAGATGGTCGCGGCGGCCTGGCTTTCGGCGTCTTCCGCGGTCCAGCCGGCCGGCGCCGCCGGCAGGGCCAGCACCAGCCCATCCGCGGCGCGCTGCTGCAGCAACTGGCTGGCCTCGCCCAGCGCGGTGCGGGCCGCGGCCAGGTCGCCGGCGGCATAGGCACGGCCGGCCTCGGTGATGGCGTCGCCGATCTCATCCGCGCGCAGCGCGGCGGGGGCCAGCAGCCAGGCGGCGGCGGTCGCGGCGAGGATCATTCTGCGCATGCTGTTCTTCGTCTCCCGGTTCTGGCCGGGGCGGGAGGGAGAGCCCCTCGCCGGCCCGGCCGGGGCAGTCTAGGCTGGCGGCCATGGCCAATTTGCTTCTGATCGTTTCAGGCAGTGTCGCCGCCTATAAGGCGCTGGAACTGGTGCGGCTGGCCCGCCGCGCCGGCCATGCCGTGACGCCGATCCTGACCGCCGGCGGCGCCCGCTTCGTGACGAAGGAGGCGCTGGCCGGAATCTCCGGCGCCCGGGTGCATGACGACCTCTGGGCGGCGGAGGCCGAGATCGGCCATATCCGCCTGGCCCGCGCGCCGGACCTGGTGGTGGTGGCGCCGGCCTCCGCCGACCTGCTGGCGAAGATGGCGGCGGGGCTGGCGGATGATCTGGCGTCGACCGTGCTGCTGGCGACGCGGGCGCCGGTGCTGGTGGCGCCCGCGATGAATCCGGCGATGTGGGCGCATCCGGCGACCGTCGCCAATATGAAGGCGCTGGCCTCGCGCGGCGTGCATCTGGTGGGGCCGGAGGAGGGCGCCATGGCGGAGCCGGAAAGCGGCCCCGGCCGCCTCGCCGAACCGCCCGCCATCCTGGCGGCGATCGAGGCCCTGCTGCATCACGGCCCGCTCGCCGGCCGGCATGTGGTGGTGACCAGCGGGCCGACTCACGAAAACATCGACCCGGTGCGCTACATCGCCAATCGCAGCAGCGGCCGGCAGGGCCATGCGATCGCCGCGGCGCTGGCCGCGCTCGGCGCGCGCGTGACGCTGGTGAGCGGCCCGGTCGCGGTGCCGGATCCGGCCGGCGTCACCGTCGTGCGGATCGAAAGCGCGCGGCAGATGCTGGCGGCGGTGGAAGCCGCGTTGCCCGCCGATGCCGCGGTCTTTGCCGCCGCCGTGGCGGATTTCCGCCCGACCGATGTCGGCTCCCAGAAAATCAAGAAGGTGCCCGGCGCCCCGCCGCCCGAGATCGCCCTGACGCTGAACCCCGACATCCTGGCCACCATCGCCCAGCGTCAGGTGCAGCGCCCGGCGCTGGTGGTGGGTTTTGCCGCGGAGACGGAAAGCGTGGTGCCGCATGCGCAGGACAAGCGCCTGCGGAAGGGCTGCGACTGGATCGTCGCCAATGATGTCTCGGGTGACGTCATGGGCGGCGCGGAGAATGCCGTGCATCTGGTGACGGAAGCGGGGGTGGAGGACTGGCCCCGTCTGCCGAAGGCGGAGGTGGCGCGCCGTCTCGCCACCCGAATCGCGGAGAGTCTTGCCTGAGATGGTCGAAATCCTGGTCACCCGCCTGCCGCATGCCGAGGGCCTGCCGCTGCCCGCCTATGCCACGCCCGGCGCCGCCGGCATGGACCTGCTGGCCGCCGTCACCGCCCCCGTGGTGATCGCGCCCGGCGCCCGCGTGCTGGTGCCGACGGGCCTCTGCATCGCCTTGCCGCCGGACCATGAATTGCAGGTGCGCCCGCGTTCCGGCCTCGCGCTGAAGCACGGCATCACCATGCCCAATACGCCGGGCACGGTGGATGAGGATTATCGCGGGGAGCTGCAGGTCATCGTGATGAATGCGGGGACCGAGCCCTTCACCGTGGAACGTGGCATGCGCATCGCCCAGGCGGTGGTGGCCCCGGTGGTGCGTGCGCGCTTCACGGAGGTGGCGGTGCTGCCGGAAACCGCGCGCGGCGCAGGCGGCTTCGGGTCCACCGGCACCCGCTGAATTCCGGGCCGGCCTGCTAGGCGCATCATGGCCCTCTCGTTATGATCCGATATCCTAACGGGAGACGCCTTGCATGCTTCGCCTACCGCGCCTGATGGCGCTGCTGTCCATAGCCCTTCTGCCGGCCTGCGCCACCGTCACCTCCGGCACCAGCCAGACCGTCGCGGTCGAATCCGTCCCCGCCGGGGCCGCCTGCACCGTCTCCCGCCAGGGGGCGGTGCTCGGCACGGTGGCCGCCACGCCGGGCAGCCTCGAAGTCTCGAAGTCGCGGCAGGACCTGACCGTGGCCTGCACCCACCCGGACCACCAGCCCGCATCGCGGACCGTGGTGGCGGAAGCGCAGGCGATGGTGGCGGGCAATATCCTGATCGGCGGGGGAATCGGCCTGGCCATCGATGCCGCGACCGGCGCCATGAACCGCTATCCCGACAAGGTCTCCCTCACCCTCGCACCCTCCCGCTTCGCGACGGAGGCGGAGCGGGACATCTTCTTCGCCGCCCGTGTCGCGGAAGCCCGCACGCGCCATGCCGAGCGCGTCCAGGCGCTGGCGCCGCAATGCGCCACGATCGGACCCGACGCCTGCGCCACCAACACCCGCGCGCTGGAAGCCGAACGCGATGCGGCGCTGGCGGAGCTGGAACGGCAGCGCAGCGCCGCCACGATCGGATAGGCGCCGGCGGATAGACATGCGGGACAGCCTTGCGTTTCCGGCGTAGAGCCAGCACGCAATGCGGGGGGCGCAGCGATGCGCCCCCGACCCGGATGGAGTGACCGCATCTTGCAGGACCTGCCCGCACGCACCGAGCTGCACCCCTTCACCAGCCTCACGCTGACCGACCGCCAGTTCCTGCTGGGTGAGTCTGCCGGGCCGCCGACGCCGCTCGCCGGCCTGCTGAGCCTGGCGCAGGGCGCCACGCCGCAGCCGGTGGTGCTGCTGGTGCATGGCTCGGGCGGCATCGGACCCTCCCTGCCGCTGTGGCAGCGGCAGATCAACGCTCTGGGCATGGGCGCCTTCCTGCTGGATGGATTCACCGGGCGCGGGCTGACCTCCACCAGCCAGGACCAGGCGGCGCTGGGGCGGCTGGCCTTCATCCACGACATCTACCGGGCGCTGGAGGTTCTGGCGCGGCATCCGGCGGTGGATGCGAAGCGCGTCGTGGTGATGGGCTTCTCGCGCGGCGGGCAGGCGGCGCTGTATTCGGCCATGGCGCGCTTCCACCGGCTGTGGAACCGCTCCGGCATCACGCCGGCCCTGACCATCCCGGTCTATCCGGACTGCGCCACGCGCTACCTGGAGGATGCGGCGATGGTGGCCGCGCCGATCCGCATCCATCACGGCATCCCGGACGACATGAACCCGATTGCCCCGGTGCGCGCCCATGTCGCACGGCTGGTGCAGGCCGGGGTGGATGTGGAACTGGCGGAGTATGCGGAGGCGCATCATGGCTTCGACAATCCGCTGAGCCCCGGCGCCACCGAGGGTCCGGCACAATCCGTGCGCGATTGCCGCATCGGTGAGACGGCGCCGGGCGAGCTGACCAACCTCGCCACCGGCCAGCCCTTCACCTACCAGGATGACTGCGTGGCGCGCCGCGCCCATGTCGGCGGCCATGCGGCGGCCGGCGTGCTGCTGCGGCAGGCGGTGGCGGCGCAGCTCAAGGCATTGGTTGGCTGAACATGCGAAAGCCGCCGCGGATTGGCCCGCGGCGGCTTCGCCAGCCCGAAAAATCAGGACCGAAAAGTCAGGCCCGCGCCACCTCGGCGCCACGGCCGGTCAGCCGGCCCAGATCCACCGCATGCGCCCCGGCGCCGAGGCCGGCCTGCACCAGCAGCAGCACGGTCCAGAAGGCCGGGAATTCCCAGCCGCCGCCGGCATTGCTGAACATCCAGCCGGCGCCGAGATGCTGCAGCGTGGCGCCGATCATGATCGGCAGCAGCAGCAGGCTCACCGGCCGCACCCAGATGCCGAGGATCAGCGCGATGCCGGCCAGCGTCTCCGCCACCGCCACCACGGCGCCGAGCACCGGCGGGAAGCCGAGGGAGCCGAAGAAGCCCATCGTGCCGGCGAAGCCGAAGGTCATGATCTTCAGCAGCAGGCCATGGGCCAGGAACAGGACACCCATGCTCACGCGCAGCAGCAGCGCGGCATAGGGGGTGGTGGCGCGTGTATCGAGGTTCATATCCGTATCTCCGATGGCTGGGCCGCATCCGCGTCCCGTTCTGGCGCGGTTATGGTCGCGAAAGCGGCGTTCCTTCCAACACAGGGATGGAACAGCCATCATCACCACCACAAATGATGCGCCTTCGGTGCTTCACCTCCGGGATGCCCCACCTTGGCTGACCTGCAGACCCTCGACCTGAATCTCCTGCGCGTTTTCGACGCGGTGGCGCGTGAGCGTCATGTGACCCATGCGGCGGAGAAGCTGAATCTCTCCCAGCCCGCCGTCTCCAACGCCCTGGCCCGGCTGCGCGCCGCGCTGAATGACGAGCTGTTCCTGCGCCGCCCCGGCGGGGTGGAGCCTACGGCGCTGGCCCTGTCGCTGGCCGGGCCGGTGGCGGAGGTGCTGGACCGGCTGCGCACGACCCTCGCCGACCATGCCCCCTTCGACCCGGCGACGACGGATCGCGTCTTCACCGTGTCCCTGTCCGAATATGCCGAGAGCGTGCTGGTGCCGCCGCTGCTGGAACAGATGCACCAGGAAGCGCCGCGCGCCTTGCTCGCCGTGCGCCATGCCGACCGCACCAATGCGCTGGACCTGCTGGCGAAGGGGGAGGCGGAGCTGGCCGTGGCCGTGCTGCCGGACCCGCCGGCGCTCTACACCCGCGTGCGCCTGCTGCCCGAGAATTTTCTGACCTTGGTCCGCGCCGGCCATCCGCTGGCGGAAGGCCCTTTGACCCTGGAACGCTTCACCGCCTTCCCGCATCTGCTGCATTCGCCGAACGGCTCCCGCGACGGCGCGCTGGACGGGCCGTTGCGGGAGGCGGGGTTTCCGCGCAGGCTCGGCGCCGTGGTGGCGCATTTGGGCGCGGTGCCGGAGATCCTGGCGCGGACCGACATGGTGATGTCGCTCTCGGCGCGGCTGGCGCAGCGCATGGCGGAAACCTACGGCCTGGCGCTGCGGCCCTGCCCGGTGGAGTTCAAGCACACCCGCCTGTCCATGATCTTCCATCGCCGCTTCGAGGCCGATCCCGGCCATGCCTGGCTGCGCCGTTCCCTGCTGGCGGTGGCGCGGGAGGTGGGGCCGGTGCCAGGGGTCGGGGCGTGATCGTGGAGGCGACCGACGCGGGTCTGCCCGCCTCCTGGCCGCGGGTTCGACCGCTGGCTGGACCTGGTGCTGCTGCAGAAGCAGCTTCCGGCGGGCATGGGAATCAACGGCTTCGGCGCCCGGTTTTGCGTTTCATGGCAGCCGTTTTGCGCTAAGCGTGCCGCCGATGGCCCGCCCCGCCCGCCCACGCACCACCCCGCGAGTCGCACCTCGAATCGTGCCGCGCGTGGAGCCGCCCCGTGCCGCCGCCCCGTCGCGGCCGGAGGCGCCGCGGCGGCGCTCCCCGCTGCGCTGGCTGCGCCGGCTGTTCCTGCTCAGCATCTGGGGCGCGCTGGCGCTCGGTGCGGCGCTGCTGGTGCTGACCTGGGACCTGCCGCGCACCGATATCGCGCTCAGCCAGACCCGCCGCGCGGGCGTGACTCTGGAAGCCTCCAACGGCGCCGTCATCGCCACCTCCGGCGATGTGCATGGGGAGGTCGTGCGGCTGCGCGCCTTGCCGGCGCATCTGCCCGCCGCGCTGCTGGCGATCGAGGATCGCCGCTTCCGCCAGCACTACGGTATCGACCCCATCGGCATCGCTCGCGCCGCCTGGGTGAACTGGTCCAGCGGCCAGATTTCCCAGGGCGGATCGACGCTGACGCAGCAACTCGCAAAGAATCTGTTCCTGACGCCGGAGCGCAGCTTCCGGCGCAAGGCGCAGGAAGCCGTCATGGCGCTGTGGCTGGAATGGCATTTCAGCAAGGACGAGTTGCTGGAGATCTACCTGAACCGCGTCTATCTCGGCGGTGGTGCCTTTGGCGTCGATGCCGCCGCGCGGCTCTATTTCGGCATTCCGGCGACGCGGCTGAACCTGTGGCAATCCGCCATCCTCGCCGGCCTGCCCAAGGCGCCGTCGCGCCTCAATCCCCGCACCGCGCCGGATGCCGCGGCGGGCCGGGCGGCGGAGGTGCTGGCGGCGATGGTGGATGTCGGCAGCATCACGCAGCGAGAGGCGACGCTGGCGGCGGAGAGCATCCGCCTCGCCACGCGCCCGTCCCGCGACTCGGGCTGGTTCGCCGATTGGGCGCTGGACGATGTCATCGCGCGCTTCCCCGGCAATGCCGACCTCGTGCTGCGCACCTCGCTGGATCTCCGCGTGCAGGCGGTGGTGGAAGCGCGGCTGGAGGCGCTGCTGTCCGGCCCCGGCGCGCGGGCCGGTGTCGGCCAGGGGGCGGTGGTGGTGATGGAGGCGGAGACCGGGCTGGTGCGCGCCATGGCCGGCGGCCGGGACTACCGCACCAGCCAGTTCAACCGCGCGACCCAGGCGCGCCGGCAGCCGGGTTCCGCCTTCAAGCCCTTCGTCTTCCTGGCGGCGCTGGAGGCCGGCATGACACCGGAGGACACGGTCTCCGACGCGCCGATCAATCTCGGCGGCTGGCGCCCCGGCAATGGCGGCTGGCGGGCGCAGGGCCAGATCACGCTGGAGGAGGCGCTGGCCCATTCCGTCAATACCGCGGCGGTGCGGGTGCTGGCACGCGGTGGTGGGGCACGGACAGTGACGGAGGTGGCGCAGCGCTTCGGCCTGCCTGGCCCCTTCCCCCGGGATGCGACGCTGGCGCTCGGCACCGGGGAGGTGACGCTGATCGACCTGGTCGCCGCCTTCGCCCCCTTCGCCAATGGCGGGCTGTTGCCGGAGCCGCGCGGGCTGGTGACGGCGCGGGCGGACGGCCAGGCGGTGCCGGCCGGGCGGCCGACGCTGCTGCGCGTGACGACGCCGGAACGCGCCGCGGCGCTGCGCGGCATGCTGGAATCGGTGGTGGCGCGCGGCACCGGCCGCGCCGCGCAGCCGCCGGGCTTCCGGGCGGTCGCCGGCAAGACCGGCACGACGCAGGATTTCCGGGATGCCTGGTTCATCGGCCTGACCCCGGCGCCGCGCGGCATGTCCGGCGGCGCCCTGGTGATGGGCGTCTGGCTGGGCAATGATGACGCGACGCCGATGGCCGATGTGCGCGGCGGCACCCTGCCGGCGCGGCTGTTCCGCGACATCCTGGAAGCGCTTCCGCAATAGCTTCTGCCGCATACTGCGATTCGGCATGATCCGTTGCGGTGAATGCGGATAGGTTCACGGCACGCGATGAGGGAGATCCGGCATGTCCGATGAGGCGCCGACGCCGGAGAGACAGCGACAGGACCGGCTGCGGAGCCTGGCACCCGCCGTGCAGCACGAGATCAACAACGCCATGATGGTGCTGGCCTCCAACCTCGACCTGCTGGCGCGCAGCGTGACGGAGGGCGCGCCGCAGCGGCAGCTCGACCGCGCCGCGCAGGCCGGCCGGCGGCTGGAGGAGACGATCCGCGGCTTCCTCGACGCCGCGCGGCGGGAGGTGGTGGATGAGGCGCGCGCCGCGCCCGCCTTGGTCTTGCGGCAGATGGTGCCTTTGCTGCGCGTGGCGCTGGGCGCCCGGCTGGGGGCCGAACTCACCGCGCCGGACAGCCTGACGGAGGTGCGGATGGACCGCGCGGCGCTGGAACTCGGCCTGCTCACCTTGGCGCAGGAGGCGGCGGGGCGGCTGCCGCCGGGCACGAAGCTGATCCTGGAACTGCGCGAAGCGCCCGGCGAGATGACGCTGGCGCTGACCCTGCCGGGCGGGGTGGCAGAGGCGGTGCTGGACCTGCTGCGCGGGGGCTGCCTGCGGCTGGAGCCGCAGGCGGATGGATGCGTGATGGTCTGGGCCAAGGAGCAGAGCCGCGCCGTTCTTGCGTGAGGCAGACCCTTTGCGTACACATATTGTGGTCGCATCGGAGAGAAGCCATGCCCGGGCCGGAGCAGAACGACAGGCCTCCGCCGCGGCGACTTGGCGTACGCGAGTTCCGGGGGAACATGGCTGGGTTCCTGCGGCAGGCGCGGCAGGGCAGTTCGTTCATCATCACCTCGCATGACGAGGTCCTGGCCGAGATCCACCCGCCCTCGGCGCCGGCGCGGCCGCCCCGGCAACCTGGCGCGCTGCGCGGAAAAATCCGCATGGCTGCTGATTTCGATGTGCTGCCATTGGATGTGCTCGCGGCGATGGAAGCGGAGGAAGGTTGAGACTTCTCCTCGACACCCATGCGCTGCTCTGGTGGCTGGGCGATGACGGCAGGCTGGGCGGACAGGCGCGAGAGCTGATCGCGAACCCTGGCAATGACGTGCTGGTCAGCGTGGCATCGCTCTGGGAGCTCGTCGTGAAGATACGTATCGGGAAGCTGGAGGCCGATATCGGGGAGATCGAGGACGCCATCGCGCGGCAGGGCTTCACGCGACTGGAGATCAGCCCCGCGCATCTGGACGCGCTGCTCGGCCTGCGCGCGCATCCGGATCACCGCGATCCCTTCGGCCATCTGCTGATCGCGCAGGCCATGGTGGAAGACGCGACCTTCGTTTCCGAGGATCGCAACAGCAGTCGCTATCCGGTGCGGCGGATCACCTGTTCGGATTGATCTCTTTCGCTATCGCGGCCGCTGAAACACCGTCCGTGCCTGCGCCGCCTGCTCGCGGATGACGCAGCCCTCGGCATGGTCGTTGATCAGCCCCATGGCCTGCAGGAAGGCATGCACCGTGGTCGGGCCGACGAAGGCCCAGCCGCGCTTCTTCAGGTCCTTCGACAGGGCGATGGAGGCCGGGGAAGTGGCCGCGCCGTAGGGTGGAAGATCATCCGGCGAAGGCTCGAAGCGCCAGACATGGGCAGCCAGCGAGCCTTCCTGGCGCACCAGTTCCCGCAGCCGCTTCGCATTGTTGATGACGGCCTCGATCTTGCCGCGATGCCGCACGATGCCGGCATCGCCGAGCAGGCGTTCGACATCCGCCGCGGTGAAATCCGCGATGCGGTCGGCCTCGAAATTGGCGAAGGCCGCCCGGAAATTGTCGCGCTTGGCCAGGATGGTCCGCCAGCTCAGGCCGGACTGGAATCCCTCCAGGCACAGCTTCTCGAACAGCCGGCGCTCATCGGCGACTGGAAAGCCCCATTCCGTGTCGTGATAGGCGATGTAGTCGGGCGTGGAGAGGCACCAGCGGCAGCGGTGATGGCCATCGGGGCCGGGGAGCGTGCTCATCGCTCAACCCGCCAGGAAGGCGAGCCGCGGATCGGCGCGGCCGGGGGTGATGGCGATGATCTCGGCCTCCACGACGCCCTCCGCGACGAAAGGGTCCTGCCGCAGCCGGTCGTCCAGCGCGTCCCGGGACAGGCCATGGGCCAGGATGGCACCTCCGGCGGCGGGTTGCAGCGATCCGCTCAGCAGAAAGATGCCCTCGGCATGGCCCTGGTCGAGCCAGGCGCGGTGGCCCTCCATGAAACGCGGCGCCGCCGCACGATTCGCGCCGAAGCGCAGCAGCACGATGAACATCTCGGCTCTCCTCGTCATTGAGCGTCCAGCCAGGCTTCCATCGCCGCGACCTCGCGCCGGATGAAGTCCTCGTCGCGGAAGGCATTGGCCAACGTCGCCACGCCCTGGCTGCGGGCGAGCAGGTGCAGGGCCAGCGCCTCCGCCTCCGCCTCCCGTCCAAGAGCGGTGAATTGCCGCGCCAGCCAGTCGCGGAACAGCGCCATCACCGCATTCGCCTGGTCCCGCGCCGGGTGGTCGAGCTTTGCCAGCTCGCCGCAGAGCGTGCCGACCGGGCAGCCATGGCGCATGATCGGCGCGCGGTTCGCCACCAGCATCCGGATGAAGCCGCGGATGCGCCCGGCGGGGTCGCTGCCCGCCGCCTCCCACCCCGCCAGCATGGCCTGCGTGCGGTCCAGCCGCAGCGCGATCACAGCCGCCAGGATCTCGTCCTTGGTCTTGAAATGATAATAGAAATTGCCGCGCGAGATGCGCAGCGCGGCGGCGATATCGGCGAAGGAGGTGGGATCGTAGCCCTGGGCGTAGAACAGCCGGTCGGCGGCCTCGACGATCTGTTCGCGGGTGATCGCGCCGCCCATGGTCCTCTGCCGCCTTGAAAGGAGTTGGACGTTTGTCCTAATCGTCTTCTAGGACAAACGTCCAAATCACGTCAAGCCTCAGTTGCCACCGCGCGTCACCACCGCCTGCGCCTGGTTGCGCCAGGCGGTCCAGGCGCCGTCGGCCTCCGCCCCGCTGCGGCTGGCGGCGAGGCTGGCGGCGTTCAGCGCCTGGCGCGCCTGTTCCCGCGCCGGCCCGGTGCGATCCTCCACCGCGCGGCGGGCGCGGGCCAGCGCGGCCTCCGCTGCGGCGTGGCTGCGGGCGGCCTCGCGGAAGCGGTCCATCGCTTCGCGGGCGGCGGTGAAATCCGCGATCAGCGCGGCGAGGTCGGCGCGGCCGGCGGCCTCGGCGGGCAGGCGTTCCAGCAGGCTCCGCAGCGCCTGCAGCCGGTCGGTGCCGCCGGGCAGGCGGGCGATGTCGCGGTCCAGCGTCAGGTCGCGCCAGACCGGCGGCAGGGGCTCGGCCAGGGAGGCGTCCCAGAGCGGGATCGGCTGCATCTGGCTGCGCTCCCATTCCCAGGTGAAGGTGGCGGGCGTGCCTTCCAGCCGGGCCTCGACGCGAACCCCGAAATCGCCCTCCGCCACGGGGGTGAAGCGCGGCGTCTCGCCGCGCCGTGCCGGCAGGTCCAGCAGCATGCGGCCGCGCGCGCCGCCGCCATCCACGGCGAAGGTCACGGATTGCACGACGCGCAGCGTCGCCTGCACCACGCCGCGCCGCAGCGCCACGGCGCTGGGCTGGGCCGCGCTGCGCTGGGCCACCGTGTATTGCACGCCCTGGTCCCGCGCGAAGGCCAGCAGCCGTTCCTGCCCCGGCGGCAGGCCGCGCAGCTCCGCATCGCCGAGGAAGCCGCCGGCCTCCGCCCCGCCGCTGCCATAGATGGTGGCGAGGCCGGGCGGCAAAGCATGCGGCGTGGTGTTGCGCAGCCGCACCGCCTGCAGGGGGTGCCGCCCGCCCAGGCCCTGTACCCACCAGACCCGTTCCGCCGGCAGCCGCGCATCGAGGAAGGGCAGGTTGGCCGTCTGCCCCGCCGGGATCGTCACCGGGTCGGCCAGGGTGAAGGCGACGCGGCCGAGCGAGGCGGCGGCCACCGCCTGCGCCACCGCCGGCGCGGCTTCCGCGATCGGGGCCGGGGCGGGCAGGGGCGCTGCCGCCATGGCGCGGGCGGCGAAGCTGGGCGCCGCACCGGCAGGCGGGGGTGGCGGCACCGGCCGGGCGCCGCTATCGGCCTCCGCCTCCACCGGCCCGCTGCCGAGGATGGGCAATTCGCGGCGCGGCAGCAGCACGGGCGAATACAGCGCCTGGCGGAAGGCCGCGGCCTCGCCGGAGACCAGGGACAGGCGGATGCCGTCCCAATCCGCGCCGCTGTGATTTTCCACCACCGCCCAGCCCATCAGCCGCGCCTCCGCCGCCGCACCATGTTCCGGCACGGCGATGCGCCAGGATGGTTTCCACAGCGGTGCGCCGGCGACATAGCTCAGCGCAACCTCCCGCGCGCTGGCGGCGCCGGGGCGCAGCGCGATGGCGATCTGGCGGGTATCGGCGCTGCTGGTCTCGGCCAGCGCCTCCGCCGCGCGGACCAGCCGGGCGGCCAGCGCCGCATCCAGCAGCCGCACCTCCTGCGCCTCCCGCAATGTCAGGCTGCGCAGGCCGGTGGGGGTGAGGAGGGTGAGGCGCATTTCCTCCTTGCCCTCGGAGGCTTCGGTGATGCGGCCCTCCGTCTCCCCCACCGCGACGCGCTGGCCGCGCAGGGCGTTCAGCAGGGTGGCGCGACTCGCGAAATCCTCGGGCCGCACGGGCAGGCCCCGAAAAGCCTCGGCGGCCATGTCCTGGGCCGGCAGGCGCAGCCCCTCCACCCGCCCGGCCGGGTCGGCGACGACCAGGGAGCGCAGGATGTCGTCCACATCGGCCAGCGGCACGCGGAACAGCGCGGAGGGGTCATCCGGCGCGACGCGGCCCGCCCGCTCGATCTGCGCCAGCCCGGTGGAGGAGAGGGTGACGCCGCGCACCGGCAATTCGGCGGCCCAGGCGGGGGTCAGGGTCGTGCTGGCGAGCAGCAGGGCGGCGAGGCTTTGGCGGAGGGTCATGGCGGGTTTCCTCTTTGGGCCGCAGCTTGGGGGGCAAAGCGGGCGGGAATGCGTCAGCCAGCCGGAGGATGGTGCCGTCGCAGGAAGGTGAGGACGGTGTCGGACTCCGGCTCCAGCTCCACACGCCACCATTCGGGCGGCGTGACGGCCAGCGGGCGCAGGCTGCCGGCGCGGGGGGTATGGGGGTTGGCGACGAAGCCGATCACCACGCCATCCTGTTCCAGCACCGCACCCTCCGCCCGGCGATCCGGCTGAAGGCGGCTGGTGATGCCTTCCTCGCAGCGGCGGGGCCGTGTCGGGTCGATGCGCGGCAGCTCGGCGCCAAGGGCGGTGATGGCGCCATCGGGATGCAACAGCAGCCAGTGGCGGCTGAGATGGCGCGGGGCGCGCAGGAAGATCCACAAAGCGTGGCCCAGCACCAGCCCGAGCACGCCGACCGCCCAGGCGAGCTTCAGCCAGTCCGGCAGGGCCGCGCGCCAGGCGGGGGGCAGCAGGCGGCCCCAGAGGATCGGATCGTCCAGGATCGGGTCCAGCGCCAGCAGCAGCGTGGCGCCACCGGCCAGGATGGCGGCCAGGAAGGGCAGGGCGCGCGGCTGGTCGATGGCCAGCCCGCCCAGCCACAGCCAGAACCGCCGCGCCTCGCCGGGCTGGTGATGCGGCGGGAAGATGCGGGCGGCGACATGCCGCGCCTCGCCCTGGTGATGGCGGCGCCTGGCCCGCGCGGCGGCGCGGTGGATCGCGCCGAGATACAGGATGGCGGCCAGCAAAGTGGCGGCGGCCAGGATATGCGACATCTGCATGCGGGGCGCAGCCTATCAGCCGGTTCTTGCGCATGTGTTGCGCGGCATGTCGCGCGGCTTGCCGGGCGCGGCGTCGGCGCGGCAGGCTGGCGCCATGTCCGCCCCGTCATCACTGCCCGAAGGCGCGCCGGAGCGCTTCTTCACCCTCGCCGACCGCCCGGTGATGCAATGGCGGCTGCCCGATGGCGGGCGGGCGGTGCTGGCGATGCATCCCAGCTCCGGCGCCTTCCTGCCGAGCTACAGCCTGTTCACCCGATTGCGCGAAGGCGCGGTGGACCTGGACGAGCTGGACCGCCCCGCCTTCCTGGAGGCGGTGCGATCCTGGCGGGCGCGGGCCGCCGCGGCGCGGCACGCTTTGCCGATCCAATGGCAGCCGACGACGGATGTCGAATACCCCTATCGCGCCGAGCAGGACGGCCAGGAACTGGTGATCCGCGCGAATTTCCACCTGCCGGAGCCGCCCTGGTCGGTGCTGGCGGCGGGCCAGGTGGTGGAGGAGCTGTGGGAGTGGCCCGCCGCCTGGATCAAGGCGTAGCGCGCCGCCGCAGCAGCCAGGCGAGGCCCAGCAGGGCCAGCCCGATCCCGGTGAAGATCAGGGCGAAGTCCAGATCGGTCGGCACGGTCAGCCCCGGACTGGCGCCGGTCGGGCGGGTGCGGATCTCCCAGCCCGTGGCCCGGCTGAACAGCGCCACCAGGCCGGTGCCGGCCAGCGCCAGGCCCATCGCCGTCAGCAGGAAGACCAGCACCCGCATCGTGTCAGCCCCCGGCCGCGCCCTGCGTATTCACATAAAGGCTGTAGAGCGAATGCGCCGCCGCCATGAACAGCCGGTTCCGGTGCCTGCCACCGAAGCAGACATTGGCGCAGCGTTCCGGCAGGTCGATGAAGCCGATGGCGGTGCCAGCGGCGTTGAACACCTTCACCCCATCCATCCCCGGCCCGCCCATGCCCCAGCCGCACCAGAGGTTGCCGTCCACATCCACCCGGAAGCCGTCCGGCGTCTCGCCGGTGGCGCATTTGACGAAGACGCGGCGATTGCTCAGGCGGGTGCCGTCGCAGTCATAGGCGAGGATATTGCGCGGCTCCGACCGGCTCTCGATGACATAGAGAATGGATTCGTCCGGGCTGAAGGCGAGGCCGTTCGGGTGGTCGACATCGTCGGCGACCAGCGTGATCTCGCCCGATTGGCCATCCACCCGGTAGACGTTGGTGTGCGGCAGTTCGGGGGTGTGGCGCTCGCCCTCATAGAATCCGCCGATGCCGAAGGGCGGGTCGGTGAACCAGATGCTGCCATCCGACTTCACCACCACGTCGTTCGGGCTGTTCAGCCGCTTGCCCTCGAACTGGTCGGCGATGACGGTGATGGCGCCGTCATATTCGATGCGGATGACGCGCCGCCCGCCATGCTCGCAGGCGACGATGCGGCCCTGGCGGTCCCGCGTATGGCCATTGGCATTGCCCGAGGGCTTGCGGAAATGGGTGACGGCGCCCGTCTCCTCATCCCAGCGCAGCACGCGGTTGTTGGGGATGTCCGACCACAGCAGGCAGCGCTGGTCGCCGAGCCAGACCGGCCCTTCCCCCCAGCGGCTGCCGGTCCAGAGCCGCTCCACGGAGCTCAGCGGCAGGCGCAGCTTGTTGAAGGCCGGGTCCAGGGTGCGGATGGCGGGGTCCGGGTAGCGCAGGCTTTCCTGCCAGGTCATCGCGTCATTCCTCCTATGGCCGGCGGTCTTGGCGCCGGGCGGGCTGGCGGCCATGCTACTTCACGCGGCCAGCCGCCATGCTGGCCCGATATGGACGGGATGGAAACCATGACCGAGCTGCCGCGCCGTATCGCCGATGAAGCGATGCTGGAGGAGGTGATGTCGCGCCCCGACCCGGCGCTGATCGCCGATCTTGCCCAGGTGCCGGGCGACATCCTGGTGCTCGGCGCCGCCGGCAAGATGGGGCCGACGCTGTGCCGGCTGGCGAAGCGGGCCGACCCGGCGCGGCGCGTCATCGCCGTGGCGCGTTGGTCGGAGGCCGGGCTGCGGGAACGCATGGAATCCTGGGGCATCGAATGCCTGGCCGCCGACCTGATGGACGATGCGGCTTTGGCGGCGCTGCCGAACTCGGAAAATGTGGTCTTCATGGCGGCGATGAAATTCGGCTCCACGGGGAATGAGGCGCTGACCTGGGCGATGAATGTCCAGCTTCCGGCCCGCGTCGCGGCGCGCTGGGCGGCCTCGCGAATCGTGTTCTTCTCCACCGGCAATGTGCTGCCGATGCTGCCGGTGAACGGGCCGATGCCGGATGAGGCGACGCCGCCGGCCCCCATCGGCGACTACGCCGCGAGCTGCCTCGGCCGCGAACGCGCCTTCCAGCACGCCGCCGCCACGCGCGGCACGCGCTGCTTCGGCATCCGCCTGAACTACGCCATCGACCTGCGCTACGGCGTGCTGCACGACATCGCCACCAAGGTCCTGGCCGGCACGCCGGTGCCGCTGGCCATGGGGCAGGCCAATGTCATCTGGCAGGGCGATGCCAATGCCTGGACGCTGCGCGCGCTTTCCCGCGCCGATGCCACCTGCCCGATCCTGAATGCGACGGGGCCGGAGACCGTCTCCATCCGCTGGCTGGCCGAACAGCTTGGCGCGCGCATGGACCGCACCCCGGAATTCGCCGGCAGCGAGGCGCCCAACGCCCTGCTCTCCAACGCCGCCCGTGCCTTTGCGCAGTTCGGTTACCCTCGCGTGCCGCTGCTGGTGCTGATCGACTGGGTGGCGGATTGGGTGGCGGGCGGCGGGCGGGCGCTGGGCAAGGCGACCAAGTTCGAGGTGCGGGATGGCCGCTTCTAGCCCCGCGATCCGCGCGGAAGACCAGCTCTCCGCCCGCGCCAAGGCAACGCGCCAGCGCATCCTGGACGCGGCGCTGGTGGAATTCGCCGAGAAGGGCATGGCCGGCAGCCGGGTGGATGAGATCGCGGCCCGGGCCGGCGCCAACAAGCGCATGCTCTACGCCTATTTCGGCAGCAAGGAGGAGCTGTGGCTGACGGTGCTGGAAGGCGCCTATGCCGCCAAGCGGGAGGAGGAGCGGGAGCTGTCGGTGGACAGCCTGCCGCCGCTGGAGGCGATGGCGCGGCTGGTGGCCTTCAACCTGCGCTACACCAGCCGCCACCCCGAATTCGTCGCCCTGCTGAACCAGGAAAACCTGCACCGCGCCGCCTATCTACGCCGGTCGGACCATGTGCCGGCGCTGTATTCCCCGATGCTGCGGGCGCTGACCACGGTGCTGGAGCGCGGCGCCGCCGCCGGGGTCTTCCGGTCGGGGGTGGATGCCATGCAGCTCTACATCTCCATCCTGGCGCTGGGGCATTTCTACGTCGCCAATCGCCACACCCTGTCCACCATCTTCGGCGCCGCGCTGGACACCGAGGCCGCGATCGCGGCGCGGGAGGCGCATATCGCGGAGGTGGTGCTGGGCTATCTGCGGCCTTGACCTGATCGCCCGCCCGCGACAAAGTAACCGTCTGGTTACTGGTTTCGGGGAGGAAAATCCGTGGGTCTGCGCTGGCAGGATTGGCCCGAGAACGTCCTCGCGCGGCTGCGGGCCGGCTGCGCCATTCCGGCACAGCCGCTGGCGCTGAATGCGCGGCGGGAGCTGGACCCGCTGCGGCAGCGGGCGCTGGGCCGCTACTACCTGGCGGCCGGGGCGGGGGGCCTCGCCGTCGGCGTCCACACCACCCAATTCGCCATCCGCCAGGTCGGGCTGTTCCAGCACGTCCTGTCGCTGGCGGCGGAGGCGGCGAGCGAGCGGGACGACGCGCCGATCCTGGTCGCGGGCGCCATCGGCCGCACGGAACAGGCGGTGCGGGAGGCGCGGATCGCCCGCGGCCTCGGCTACCACGCCGTGCTGCTCAGCCTCGCCGCCTGGAAGGGCGCCTCGGAGGATGAGGTCATCGCCCATTGCCAGGCGGTGGCGGCGGAGATGCCGGTCTTCGGCTTCTACCTGCAACCGGCCGTGGGCGGCCTGCCGCTGCCGATGCGCTTCTGGAAGCGTTTCGCCGCGATCGAGAATGTGGTCGCCATCAAGATGGCGCCCTTCAACCGCTACGCCACGCTGGACGTCCTGCGAGGTGTGCTCGAAGCCGGGGCGGTCGATCGCATTTCGCTCTACACCGGCAATGACGACCATATCGTCGGCGACCTGCTGACGCCTTTCGCATTGGCCGGCGCGGAAAAGCCGCTGCGCATCCTGGGCGGGCTGCTCGGGCATTGGAGCGTCTGGACCAAGGCGGCGGTCGATCTGCATGCGCGCTGCCGCGGCGCCGATGCCACGCCCGAATTGCTGGCGCTGGATGCGCAGGTGACGGAGATGAACGCCGCCGTCTTCGACGTGGCACATGACTTCCACGGCGTCATCGCCGGCTGCCACGAAATTCTTTTCCGGGCTGGCCTGCTGGAAGGCATCTGGTGCCTCGACCCGAATGAGGGGCTTTCGCCGGGGCAGTCCGAACTGCTGACCGCGGTGGCGCAACGCTACCCGCATCTGACGGACGACGACTTCGTCCGCGCGAACCTCAACACCTGGCTCTCCTGAAGGAGATTTGAAAAAAATGGCGGAACGTCGCATCGGCCTCATCATGAACGGCGTCACCGGGCGCATGGGCATGAACCAGCACCTGATCCGCTCCATCGCGGCGATCCGCAAGGATGGCGGCGTGAAGCTGGCGAATGGCGACCGCGTGATGCCCGACCCGATCCTGGTCGGCCGCAACCGGGAGAAGCTGGAGGCGCTGGCCAAGGCGCATGGCATTTCCCGGGTTTCCACCGACCTCGATGCCTGCCTGGCCGATTCGAATGACACGCTGTTCTTCGACGCCGCCACGACCCAGATGCGCGCCGGCCTGCTGACCAAGGCGATCAACGCGGGCAAGGACATCTATTGCGAGAAGCCGACCTCGGACAATCTCGCGGAAGCCATGGCCGTCGCACGGCTGGCCAAGGAGAAAGGCATCAAGGCCGGCGTGGTGCAGGACAAGCTGTTCCTGCCGGGGCTGCGCAAGCTGAAGATGGCCATCGACAGCGGCTTTTTCGGCGAGATCCTCAGCGTGAAGGGCGAGTTCGGCTACTGGGTCTTCGAGGGCGACCTTCAGCCGACGCAGCGCCCGTCCTGGAACTACAAGAAGGCCGAGGGCGGCGGCATGATCCTCGATATGCTCTGCCACTGGCGCTACGTCCTCGACAACCTTTTCGGGAATGTCGAGAGCGTGTCCTGCCTTGGCGCGACGCATATCAAGCGGCGCATTGATGAGCAGGGGAAGGCCTATACGGCCGATACCGACGATGCGGCCTATGCCACTTTCCAGCTTGAAGGCGGCGTGATCGCGCATATCAATTCCAGCTGGGTGACGCGCGTGCGGCGCGACGACCTGGTGACCTTCCAGGTGGACGGCACGCATGGCAGCGCCGTGGCCGGCTTGCAGAAGTGCTGGACGCAGTCGCGCGTGAACACGCCGAAGCCGGTCTGGAGCCCCGACACGCCGCAGCCGATCAACTTCTTCGAAGGCTGGCAGGAAATCCCCGACACCGAGCCCATGCCCAACGGTTTCCGGGTGCAGTGGGAGCTGTTCTTCAAATACCTGGCCGGCGAAGTCGCGACCTATCCCTGGGACCTGCTGGCGGGCGCAAAGGGCGTGCAGCTTGCCGAGGCCGGCCTGCAGAGCTGGGCGGAGCGCCGCTGGGTCGACCTGCCGAAGCTGGAGGTGTGACCATGTCGACGATCAAGCTTCCCGAGGGCGATTATTCTCTAAAGGGCCCGCGCGACTTTCCGAAGGCGACGCCGCCCTTCCCGCGCGTGGCGCTCGCCGCCGCGCATGTGGTGGCGGACACCTTGGCCGAGCAGGACCCCTGGCTCGACGCGAAGATCGACTGGGACCGCACCATCGCCTTCCGAAAGCACCTGTGGTCGCTCGGCCTCGGCGTGGCGGAGGCGATGGATACGGCGCAGCGCGGCATGGGCCTGGATTGGACTGCCGCGCAGGAGCTGATCCGCCGCTCGCTGGACGCGATGCAGGACCATCCCGGCGCAGTGATGGCGAGCGGTGCCGGCACCGACCACTTGGCGCCCGGCCCCTACGTGACCGTGGACGACGTGATCCGCGCCTATGAGGAGCAGTGCGAGGCCGTCGAGGCGATGGGCGGCCGCATCATCCTGATGGCCTCCCGCGCCTTGGCGAAAGCCGCAAAGTCCCCGGCGGATTATGAGCGCGTCTATGACCGCATCCTGTCCCAGGTGAAGCAGCCGGTCGTCATCCACTGGCTCGGCGAAATGTTCGACCCGGCGCTGGAAGGCTACTGGGGCAATCACGACCACATGGCCGCGATGGAGACCGCGCTGAAGGTCATCCACGCCCACGCGGAAAAAGTCGATGGCGTGAAAGTCTCGCTGCTGGACGACAAGAAGGAGATCTCGATGCGCCGGCGCCTGCCGAAAGGCGTGCGCATGTACACCGGCGACGACTTCAACTACGCGGAGCTGATCGCGGGCGACGAGCAGGGCTATTCCGACGCGCTGCTCGGCATCTTCGATCCCATCGCCCCGGCGGTGGGTGGCGCGCTGGCCAGCCTCGCGAAGAACGACCTCTCGACCTTCCACGACATCCTGGCGCCGACCGTCCCGCTGTCGCGCCACATCTTCAAGGCGCCGACACGCTTCTACAAGACGGGCGTGGTCTTCATGGCCTGGCTGAACGGCCACCAGGACCACTTCGTCATGATCGGCGGCCAGCAATCCACCCGCAGCATCCGCCATTTTTCCGAGCTGTTCCGGCTCGCCGACAAGGCGGGCCTGCTGCGCGACCCGGACATGGCGGTCGCCCGCATGCGGAACCTGCTCGCGCTGCATGGTGCCGCCTGATGGAGATGTCGCTCAACACCGTCACGGTGAAGGAGAAGTGGGGTCTTTCCGAGTGCATCGAGGGCTGCGCCCGTCACGGGATTCCGGGCATCTCGCCCTGGCGTGATGTGCTGCAGGCGATGGGCGTTGACCGTGCCGCGAAGCAGATTCGCGATGCGGGCCTCGCTGTCAGCGGATTGTGCCGCGGCGGCATGTTCCCGGCCGCCGACGCCGCCGGCCGCGCCGCCGCCATCGAGGACAATCTGCGGGCCATCGACGAAGCGCACACGATTGGCGCCGCCTGCCTGGTGATGGTCTGTGGCGGATTGCCGCCGGGGTCGAAGGACCTGCCGGGTGCGCGGGCCATGGTGCGCGATGGGCTGGCGGCGATCATGCCGGCGGCGCGCGCGGCCGGCGTGACCATCGCACTGGAACCGCTGCATCCGATGACCTGCGCGGATCGTTCGGTGCTGTCGACGCTTGGCCAGGCGCTGGATCTCTGTGACGAGTTCGGCGCGGGCATGGGCGTCGCGCTGGATGTCTATCACGTCTGGTGGGACCCGCAGCTTGCCGCGCAGATCCAGCGCGCCGGGTCGCGCATCGCCGCCTTCCATGTCTGCGACTGGAAGGTGCCGACGCTCGACACCGTCTTCGACCGCGGCATCCCCGGCGAAGGCTGCATCGACATCCCCGCCATCCGCCAAATGGTCGAGGCCCAGGGCTATGGCAGCTTCGCCGAGGTCGAGATCCTGTCGAAGCATTGGTGGCAGCAGGACCCCGAACAGGTGCTGCCCCTGCTGAAGGAACGCCACGCCGCCGCCGTCTGACTGCCAAAAAAAACCGGGAGAACAACCATGAAAACGTTCCGCATCACGCGCCGCGCCCTGCTAGGCACGGCACTCGCGACCCCCGCTCTGGCCCAGGGCTGGGCGCCGAGCCGGCCGCTGCGCTTCGTCGTGCCCTTCCCGCCGGGTGGCGCCACCGATGTGGTGGCGCGCGTCGTGGCCGACCGGATGCAGGCGAAGCTGGGCCAGCCGGTGACCGTGGAAAACCGCACCGGCGCCGGCGGCAATGTCGGCGTGGAGAATGTGGTTCGCAGCCCGGCCGATGGCTACACCATCCTGATGGGCACGACGGGCACGCTGACCATCAACCCGCATCTCTACACCAATATGGGCTTCAACCCGGCGACGGACCTGACGCCCATCGGCATGGCCTTCTCCACCGACCATGTGCTGATCGTGAACCCCTCCGTCCCCGCGCAGAACCTGGCGGAGTTCCTGGCGCTGCTGCGGGCGCGGCCCGGGGCGCTGTCCTATGGCTCGGGCGGCAACGGCTCCTCCACCCATCTGGTGCCGGAGCTGTTCAAGATGGTGGCGCGGGTGGAGATGCAGCATGTGCCGTATCGCGGCAGCGCGCCGGCGCTGAACGACACCGTCGCGGGCAATGTCCAGGTGATGCTGGACCAGCTTCCCTCCGCCTTGGCGCAGGTGCAGGGCGGCCGGGTGCGGGCGCTGGCGGTCACCGGCCCGCGCCGGTCCAGCCTGCTGCCGGACGTGCCGACCTTCGCCGAATCGGGCCTCGCCGACGCCCAGGCCACCTCCTGGGGCGCGGTGATGGCGCCCGCCGGCCTGCCCGAGGCGGCGACGGCGCGGCTGAGCACCGTGCTGCGGGAGGTTCTGGCGGAGCCGGGCGTGCAGCAGCGCCTGACGGCCGCCGGCGCCGATGCTGTCAGCTCCACCTCCGCCGAGCTCGCCACCACCATGCGGGACGAGACGGCGAAATGGGGCCGGGTGATCCGGGAAGCCCGCATCACCGTGAACTGAGGGCTGTCTTGCCGGGCGGCCGCGGCGTCGTCACGCTGCGGCCGCACCGACAAGGCCCTTCGTCCCATGCGCCACCTGCCCCGCTGGGCCTGGTTCGCCATCCTGCTGCTGCTTCTCGCCGCCACCGCCGGCATCCTGCTGGCCATGGGGCGGGAGCCGATCTGCAAATGCGGCAGCATCAAGCTGTGGCATGGGGAGGTGGTGAGCAGCGAGAATTCGCAGCATCTGACGGACTGGTACACGCCGTCCCACATCGCCCACGGGCTGATCTTCTACGCCGCCCTGCATCTGCTGGCCGGCCGGCTCGGCCTGATGCCGCGACTCGTCATCGCCACGGTGGTGGAGGCGGCGTGGGAGATCGTGGAGAACACCGAGGCGGTGATCCAGCGCTACCGCGAGGCGACCATTGCGCTGGACTACTTCGGCGACAGCGTCCTCAATTCCGTCAGCGACATCGCCGCCATGTGGGTCGGCTTCGCTTTGGCCGCGCGGCTGCCCGTCTGGGCCAGCGTCGCGCTGCTGCTGGCCATGGAGATCGGCGTGGCGCTGGTGATCCGCGACAACCTGACCTTGAACGTGCTGATGCTGCTCTGGCCGCTGGAGAGCGTGAAGGCCTGGCAGGCGGGCGGCTAGAGTGTGATCCGCGAAGGCGGAATCGCCGTAGCGGTGAATCACCCTCTCAGCAAAGCCTAAACCATGATCCGTGTTTACGGATCATGGTTTAGGCCGCCGCCTGTGCCGCCGCCGCCCGCAGGTCCGCCACGAAGTCGACAAAGCCGGCCTGCTGCGCGCCCTCGTCGGGCAGGCGCAGCAGATAGCTCGGATGGATGGTGGCGAAGACCGGATGGCGGGTGAGGCCGGTCACCACCTGGCCACGGGTCTTCAGCACCGGCAGCTTCCGGCCCGTCAGAGCCGCCAGAGCCGCCAGCGCCGTGGCGCCCAGCGCCACCACCAGGCGTGGCGCCACCGCCGTCACCTCCCGCGCCAGGAAGGGGCGGTAGTAGGTGATGTCGCCGGCGTCCGGGGATTGGTGCAGGCGACGCTTGCCGGTGGCGGTGAATTTGAAGTGCTTCACCGCGTTCGTCAGATAGGCCTCGCTTCGCGCCACGCCGGCCTGCGCCAAGGCGCGGTCGAGCAGCCTTCCGGCGGGTCCGACGAAGGGACGGCCGGCGATATCCTCCTCATCCCCCGGCTGTTCGCCGACGAACATCAGCGCCGCGCCGACGGGACCCTCCCCGAAGACAGGCTGCGTCGCGCGGGCGCTGAACGCCGGCAGGTCGGGGCGCGCCAGCAACTCCTCGCGCAGGGCGGCCAGGGCCATGGCCGGATCGGTGGGGGGCTCGATCGGGGTCCGCATATCCGGCGCAACGCGGGCCGGCGCGGAAAGATGCACTTGCCGCTGCGGCCGGGGATTCGGCGCCAGCAGCGCGGCCATCGCCGCCACGCGGCCGGGGGCTTCCGCCAGCAGGCGCGGGATCTCCGCCGCCTCCGGCAGGTTGCGCCAGTATTTGCGCGGCATCTCCGCCCGCATCGCGCCGGGCTTCAGCCGGGCCGGGTTGAAGATGGCGCCGTAATAGGTGCGCCACAGCGGCTCCGTCGCATCATCCGGCGGCACATCGGCGCGGCGCCCGCCCGGGCCGAAGGACAGCGCCGCGCCATCCCAGGCGACGCTGCGGCGCGGCGTGACGATGGACCAGCGGAGCGAGGCGAAGCGGCGGACGAAGAAGCCGGCCTCGGCCTCCTCGATATGATGGTCCGGTTCGAACCAGGCGATGTGGCGCGCGCCGTCCTCCGCCTGCACCTCCCGGAATCGGACGAAGGCGTGCATCTTGTGGGCGTCGCGCCGCACCGCCTTGGCCAGGGCGCCGAGGCGGATCACCGCCGGGTCGGTCGCCGCCTGCATCACATGGCGTTCACCCCGCGTGATTCGCCAGAGCAGGCCGTAGAGCAGGGCGAAGCGTTCCGGGTCGCTGTGGCGGATGGCGATCTCCGCCTGGTCGAGGAAGGCGCGCGGCACGCTGAAGGGCGCGGCGGAAGGGGGCGGTGCCGGCGCCTCCGCCAGCAGCCCCGGCATGTCGCCCGCCACCACCCATTCCGCCTGTTCCGGCGGGATATCGGCCGCCACCAGCCCGCGCGCCGCCTGGCGCCAGGCGAGGAAGTCGGCCGGGCCGGGCAGCGTCACCGCCAGGCAGCGCATCAGAACAGCGCCATTTGCACCGGCCGGGCGGCGGCGGCGAAGGCGGTGGCCGGGCGCAGCCGGTCGCGCAGACCGCCGCTGTCCAGCCCGCGCGGCACATGGTCCGCCAGCACCAGGAAGGGCAGCACCTTGCCCAGGCTGACCCGCAGCCGCGCCAGGTCGGCGACGCGCAGCCGGCTGTGGCGCCGGGCCGAGATCAGCCGCTCGACCGTTTTCGCGCCCAGGCCGGGCACGCGCAGCAGCGCCTCCCGCGGCGCGGTGTTCGCATCCACGGGAAAGTCCTGGCGGGATTGCAGCGCCCAGGCGGTTTTCGGATCGAATTCCAGATCCAGCATGCCGCCCTGGCCGCCGGCGAGGATTTCCGCCTGGGAGAAGCCGTAGAAGCGCAGCAGCCAATCCGCCTGGTACAGCCGGTGTTCCCGCAGCAGCGGCGGCGCGGCGGGTGGCAACAGGCGGGAGGCATCGGGGATCGGCGAATAGGCGGAGTAGTAGACCCGCCGCATGCGATAGCCGGCGTAAAGATCACCCGCCATGCCGAGGATGGCGCCGTCATCCGCGCCATCGGCGCCGACGATCATCTGCGTGCTCTGCCCCGCCGGCGCGAATTTTTGCGGCGATGCGCGCCGCGCCGTTTTCAACTCATCCTGCGCCCCCTCGATCCGCGTCCGCAGCCCGGCCATGGCATGGCGGATGCGGGAAAAATTCTTTTCAGGGGCGAGGGATTCCAGGCCGGCGACGGTCGGCAGCTCCATGTTGATGGACAGCCGGTCGGCATGCAGCCCAGCCTCCGCCAGCAGTTCCGGCGCCGCGTCGGGGATGGTCTTCAGGTGGATATAGCCGCGGAAGCCGTGATCCAGCCGCAGGCTTCGCGCCACGCGCACCAGCTGCTCCATCGTATAGTCCGGGGAGCGGATGATGCCGGAGGACAGGAACAGCCCCTCGATCGTGTTGCGGCGATAGAAGCTGAGGGTGAGGTCCACCACCTCCTGCACCGTGAAGCGCGCGCGTGGCGTGTTGGAGGAGGCGCGGTTGATGCAATAGGCGCAGTCGAAGACGCAGGCATTGGTCAGCAGCAGCTTGAGCAGCGAGATGCAGCGCCCATCCGGCGCATAGGCATGGCAGATGCCGCTGCCCTCCGTGCTGCCCAGCCCGCCCTTCAGGCTGTTGCGCCGGCTGGTGCCGGAGGAGGCGCAGGAGGCGTCGTATTTCGCGGCATCGGCGAGGATCTCCAGCTTGCGCAGCAATTCCATTGAAGCGGGTCCCGGCGGTTTAGTTCATGATATGTTCTGTTCGACAAACCGCAAGGGCGCCTCACCGGCGCCCGCATGGGTATCGGTCCGCGATTTCGTGATATTTATGAACAACGGGCCCGGCCTCCCATCTTGTCTGGGACATCTCAGCAGGTCCAATATTGGGATAATGCCTCATGAAGACAGCCATCACCCCGTGGAGACAGACCCCGTAACGGGGGAGGTCACGCGCAGCCTGGCCTCCATCCTTGCGGAGCTGCGGCAACTGGCCCTGGTGGCACTCGATTCCGGTCATCCGCTCGCCGCCGCCCGCATCGCAGGCACTGCGGATCTGCTGGAGGTGGACAGTCTTTCCCTGCCGCCACGCCCCAGCTACCGGGGGCGCTGACCGGCGCGAGACGGCCCTGGCCCATCATGCCCTGGCGTGATGGTCCCTTGCCGCCGCCGCCACATCGGTGATCTGCCGTTGCATCGCCAGCAGCGGGCGGTTGTCGGCCAGGCTGAACAGGAAGGCGTTCTCCGCGAAAGCGTCGCGCAGGTAGTGGCCGCTGGGCACCGGGCAGCCCGGATAGGTCAGGCGCAGGAACTGCACCAGCAGCAGCGAGCGCACCATATGCACCGCCACCAGGTCGCGCAGCAGGATGATGGTCTCCATCTCCCGCTCCAGATGCGCCAGCAGGTTCATCGCGGTGAACCAGGGCCCATGCCGCAGCAGCCGGATGCGGTCGGGGTAGAGCAGCAGGTGCCCGCCCATCCCGTGCAGATGCGCGATCGGCGCCGGGCCGCCGTGATCCGCCATCTCAGCTCCCGAGCGGCGCGACGCGGACGGTCAGGTCGCCGCGCCCCGTCATCTCCCCGACCAGGGTGCCGCCCGCGGCGGGTACCGGCAGCATGCCGGTCTGGCTGCCGAGGGTGATGACCTCCCCGGCCTGGGGCAGGTGGCCGAGCGCCATGCAGCGGTCGCGCCAGGCGCCGATCAGCGCCTCCAGCGGCATGGCGCGGTGCGCGCCCTCACGCCGCGCCACCTCGATGCCATCCACGGTCAGGCGCATGGCGAGGGTCTCGACATCCGGCCAGGTCCAGGCACCGGTGGCGGGGCCGAAGACGCAACTGCCGTTGGAGACGCAATCGGCCAGCTTCTCCAGCTCGCCGGCGGGATGGCCGGCGGCGAAGCGCGTCTCGACGAATTCGAACAGCAGGACGAGGTCGGCCAGCTCCGGCAGGTCCGCGGGCTGAAGGGCGGCCAGTTGCGCCGCATCCAGCCCCTGGCGCAGCCGCAGCGCCACTTCCAGCTCCATCGCCGTGCCGGGCGGCAGGTGCAGCGGCACCTCGGCCACCGGGTCCAAGGCCACATTGGGCAGCGGGGCGGCGATGGGCTGGTGTAAGGTGCGGCCAACCTTCCAGCCGGCGATGGCCCAGCCCAGCGCGGCATAGGTCGCCACCTGAATCGCCTCCGCCTCCGCGATGGTCCGGGGTTTCAGCGCCTCCGGCAGGCCGGGGATGGGCGCGCGCCGGCCCCGGCGGATATCGGCCAGCAGCGCGGCGGCGCCGGCGATGCGGGATTGCGGGGTGGTCTCGGTTTCGAACATCGGCTGCTCCTGCCCTGTGCCGCGCGGTGGCGAAGGGTAGGGCGAAGCGCGGCCCGGCGGAACCGCCCCGGGCGAGGATCAGGCCTCGGCCAAGTGCTTCCCCGGGGCTGATGCCATGCCACGGACCGGCGGGATGCGGCGCCGGGGGGATGTTCCGGCGCCATCCGCGTCCCGCAGCGCTGCCTCGACCCGCATCCCCTGGATGATGCGCTGGTCGACGTTCTCCGAGCTTCGGCTGGCCAGGTCGGCGCCGACACCCGGGCCGGCGGTGCCGTCCTCGACGAAGGCGCGCCCGCCCACGACGACCAGCAGCGCCGGGTTGCGGGAGGCACGGCGTGCCTTGGCGATGGTCTTGGCGAGTCGCGGCAGCGAATCCTCCCGCCGGAACGCCGCACTCAGCGACAGGTCCAGCACATCGATCCAGCTTGCGGAGAGCAGGTCCTGCAGAGCCCGGTCGCTGGTGGGGAAGGCGATCTGGGGTGCCCAGCCCGCCCCCGTCAGCCATTCGGAATCGAGACCCGCCATAAGCTGGTGCAACTCCCCCGGAACCGGGGCGACCAGCACATTCGGCAGGTCGCCGAGCGGAATGCCGCGCGGCACATCGACGCCGAGCAGCCGCACCGCCGTCTGCAGGCGGCACAGCCCGAGCGTCACCTCGAATTCGCTGCAGATGTCGTTGTTCCACAGATCGCCCAGGCTCCGCGCCGCCGGTTCGAACAGCGGCGCGTAGAGGTGCCGGGGATCGGCATCGCCCCCCCGCAATTCGCGGATGAGATCGAGGGCGGCCGTCTGGTCCGAGGCGATGAGGAGCTCCGCGAGTTCCGCGGCCCGGGGATTGACCGCGGGCGGCATCGTCTCGGTGCTGTCCCGCCCATGCCGCTGCAACAGCATGGGAATGACCGAATCGCGGATCACGGACTTCAGCACCGCGGCGGAGGCCTGGCCCAGCGCCGTCCGCACCAGCGCGGCTGCTTCCTGTCCGCCGGCCTGTGTGGGATCCAGGGGCACGGGGCTCAACCGGACCAGAAGGCCGGGCGCGGCCTTGGGCTGGCGCCGCAGGTTTTCGATGACCTCGGCCGGTGGTTCGATGACCTCGTCCGGCCAGGCGAATGTCCTGGCGCCGGGCGCGGCGAACTTCATGTCCCAGCCGCTGAACCGGCGCGCGGGCGATCTGCGCCGGGACAGGATCTCGACGTCGGTATGGCGCCGGTCATTGTGGATCGAGTGCATCACCCGATCGACCCCATCGGGGGGGCCTTCCAGCCACTGGAAGAAATGCGTGTCGTCGTAGAGCATCACGCCCGTGATGGCCTCGCCTTGATTGCGGGCCTGGGCGGTCTGGACGAGATGCCGCAGCGCCGGGCCGGGAAGCGGTGCGACCGCCCGGCTGCGATAGACGATGGTGGCGAGGGGCGGCGGGGTGGACCCCTGCCGCGCATCTGTCCTGGCCCCGATCCCCGCCGAAAAAGCCATGGCAGAACCCACCTCTCCCCATGCCGGAAATTGGGCATGCAGGGACGAGCGGAAACATCACAGCAAGCTGTGGCGAATCACACGACCCTGCCGGAGCACCCCTCCCGGCGATTCTTTGCTACGGCAGGTCTTCCAGTGCGCGGACCGACATCGGTATCCGGCCTGGATTGTTCGGCGCCATGGACAGATCCGGGCGCCGGCTCATCGCGCTGCCTTGCATTGGGATCTGGTCAAGGTTCGCACCCTGCCAGAAGACCTTCTTGCTTCTTCGCAGACAGCGCATGAACGCCGTAACGACCGCATGCTCGCAACGGAGCCTGTGGGATGTCAAGGATGTTTGACGGGCGGTGACTCATTGGCTTGACGATACGGGGCATTGGTCGCGTATTTCAGCGCCTTGCCGTGCCGGAGGGCCCTCCTTGTTGACAAGGCGGCCTGACGATTGGTCAGACCGGGCTGCCGTTCCACACCGGAAAGCTTCCGCTGGCCACCGGCAGTCCGGGGCGGCGCCAGGCGGCGCGCCAGGCGACCTGGTCGAAGACCATGCCCATATGCACGAATCGGCCGCTGCCGCTGACCTCGATCTCGGCGACGGCGTCGCGCAGGGCCGGCGGGATCTGGGCCATCGCATGGGCGACCAGCTCATGCCTCGGCACGCCGTGAATGCTCTCGGCATCGATGGGCATCCGAGGCAGCGGGGGCATGAAATCGAAGGGCATCAGAAGACTCCGTGGCACCGGGAGGTGGAGAGGCCGGAGGCCCGATCTTCGGGTAACAAGGCGGCCGCTCTACAACCTTGGGTTGGGTGCATTAGACGCAACTGCTGTTGATGGTGGGTTAACGGCGCCCGGCTCTTTCCGCGGCGACGACGATGGGCCATCTGCTGGACATGACACGTCGCCGCATCCTCGGGGCCGCCGCCGCCCTGGCCCTCGCCCCCTGGGTCTCCCGCCCCGCTCTGGCCCAGCAGGGCGCCGCCCAGGGGGGCATCGACCGCACTGCGCTGGGGCGGGTGGAGGCCTATCTCAATGGCCTGCGCACCCTGCGCGCCCGCTTCCTCCAGGTGGCGCAGAACGGCGCCTCGGCCCAGGGCACGGCGCTGATCAGCCGCCCCGGCCGGATGCGCTTCGACTACGACCCGCCGGAGCCGCTGCTGCTGGTCGCCGCCGGCGGCCAGGTGCTGATGTATGACCGGGAGTTGCGCCAGCCCACGGCGGTGCCCGCCTCCTCCACCCCGCTCGGCGTGTTGCTGCGGCCGGAGATCCGGTTGTCCGGCGACATCACCGTCTTCGGCATGGAACGCTCGGGCGGCTTCCTGCGGGTCGGGCTGCACCGCACGGAGGCGGCGGCGGAAGGCCGGCTGATCCTGGCCTTCGCCGAGGACCCGCTGGAATTGCGGCAATGGACCGTGCTCGACGCCCAGGGGCGGGAGACGCGGGTGACGCTGTATGAGGTCGAATCCGGCATGACGCTGGACAACCGCCTGTTTGACTTCAACGATCCGCGCTTCTTCGAGGGTGAGGCCGCGCGGCGCTGAACCGAAGGGCGGCGGTCGCTAACCCGTTTCTTCTGGCCTTTCAGGTCCCGGCATGCCATAGGCCGCGCGGGTCGGTCCCGGATGCGGGAAAGACCTTCGCTGCGATGGCAGCGGAAGCCTCGCGGACCAGCCGCGCCCGGATGGGGCGATGACGGCGCCTCCGGCCACATGGGCGGCCTGCTTCCAGCGCCGTCCCCATCGCGTTGCGCCTGGACAGGTCCGGGTACAGCGCGCGGTGGGACCCATGCCGCCCGAGTCGCCGCGTCCCCCCGGGATCGGATAACCCCCCGGCCTCCGCCTTCGTCGCGTTCCGGCTGCCTGCGCGTTTCGCGCCCGGGCGGCTTTTCGCTGTGGCCCCGCATCCGGCGGGGTCAAGAAGGACGCTTCATGTTCGACAAGTATTTCCGCAAGGACATTTCCTGGGGTGGCCAGCTTCTGACGCTGGAGACGGGCAAGGTTGCCCGCCAGGCGGATGGCGCGGTGATGGCCCGGCTCGGCGACACCATCGTCCTCTGCACCGTGGTCGGCGCCCGTTCCGTGAAGCCCGGCCAGGACTTCTTCCCGCTGACCGTGAACTACCAGGAAAAGGCCTTCGCGGCCGGCAAGATCCCGGGCGGCTTCTTCAAGCGCGAGGGCCGTCCCTCCGAGAACGAGACCCTGGTCTCCCGCCTCATCGACCGCCCGCTGCGCCCGCTGTTCCCGGAGGGTTTCCGCAACGAGGTCCAGGTGGTCGCGACCGTGCTGTCGCATGACCTGGAGAACAACCCGGATGTGGTGGCCCTGGTCGGCTGCTCCGCCGCGCTGACGCTCTCCGGCATTCCCTTCTTCGGCCCGGTCGCCGGCGCCCGCGTCGCCTATATCGACGGCGGCTATGTGCTGAACCCGACCTCCGCCCAGCTCCAGCAGTCCCAGCTCGACCTGATGGTCGCCGGCACCGCCGAGGGCGTGCTGATGGTGGAGTCGGAGGCGCAGGAACTGTCCGAGGAGGTCATGCTCGGCGCCGTCGAATTCGGCCACAAGTCCTTCCAGGCGGTGATCCAGGGGATCATCGAGCTGGCCGAGGTCGCGGCCAAGGAGCCCTGGGCGCTGCCCGAGGCCAGCGAGAGCCAGAAGACCCTGTCCGCGCGCATTACCGAGCTCGGCCGCGCGCCGATGGTCGAAGCCTACAAGACCACCGAGAAGCTGGCCCGCCAGAACCAGGTCGGCGCGGTGAAGAAGGCCGTGTTGGCCTCGCTGGAGGCCGAGGGCCTCGATGCCGGCGCCGCCAAGGGCCTGCTGAAGGCGCTGGAAGCCGATGTGGTCCGCAACGCCATCCTCGACACCGGCATGCGCATCGACGGCCGCGACACCAAGACCGTGCGCCCGATCGTGGCCGAGGTCGGCGTCCTGCCGCGCGCCCACGGCTCCGCCCTGTTCACCCGCGGCGAGACCCAGGCGCTGTGCGTCGCCACGCTGGGCACCGGGCAGGATGAGCAGATCATCGACTCCCTCGCGGGCGAATACCGCGAGAACTTCATGCTGCATTACAACTTCCCTCCCTACTCGGTGAACGAGACGGGCCGCATGGGTTCTCCGGGCCGCCGCGAGATCGGCCATGGCAAGCTCGCCTGGCGCGCGCTGCACCCGCTGCTGCCCGAAAAGGAGAAGTTCCCCTACACGATGCGCGTCGTGTCGGAGATCACGGAATCCAACGGTTCCTCCTCCATGGCGACCGTCTGCGGCACCAGCCTCGCGCTGATGGACGCCGGTGCGCCGCTGAAGCGCCCCTGCGCCGGCATCGCCATGGGCCTCATCAAGGAAGACCGCGGCTTCGCCGTGCTGTCCGACATCCTGGGTGACGAAGACCACCTGGGCGACATGGACTTCAAGGTGGCGGGTTCGGAGAACGGCATCACCGCGCTCCAGATGGACATCAAGATCACGTCCATCACCTTCGACATCATGAAGATCGCCCTCGGCCAGGCCAAGGACGGCCGCCTGCACATCCTGGGCGAGATGGCCAAGGGCCTTTCGGGCGCCCGTGGCGACGTGGCCGCGACGGCCCCGCGCATCACGGTCATCCAGATCAACAAGGACAAGATCCGCGACGTGATCGGCTCCGGCGGCAAGGTGATCCGCGAGATCACGGAGCAGACCGGCACCAAGATCGACATCGACGACGACGGCACCATCAAGGTGGCGGCGACGACGGTGGAGGCCGCGCAGAAGGCCATCGACCGGATCATGGGCATCGTGGCGGAGCCGGAGATCAACAAGATCTACAACGGCAAGGTGGTGAAGACCGCCGAATTCGGCGCCTTCGTGAACTTCCTCGGCGCCAAGGACGGGCTGGTCCATATCTCCGAACTGGCCAATGAGCGCGTCCAGAAGACTAGCGACATCGTCAAGGACGGCGATGCGGTGAAGGTCAAGGTCATCGGCTTCGACGACCGCGGCAAGGTGAAGCTGTCCATGCGGATGGTGGACCAGGCGACCGGCGCCGACATCTCCGAACAGGTCGGCGCCCGCCGGCCGCGTGAGGAAGGCGAGGGTGCCGGTGGTGCCGAACGCGCGCCGCGCGGTGACCGTCCGCCGCGCCGCGACGGCGAGCGCAGCTTCCGCCCCCGTCGCGACGAGGGCTGATTCAGCAAACCGCGGGGGGCCCCCTCCCCCTGCGGCGGTTGGAACGCCATATTGAGGTCACGCGCGCGTCATCAAGACGTGACGCCGCGCAACCCATAGAGTCCCGGAGCCCAAATCCTTGAAGGCCATCAACCCGATCCGCATGGGTGGCGTGGACGTTCTTCCCCTCGTTGAGGGTGGCAAGGGCGTCGCGGTTTCCAATGGCGCGACCTGCGGCGGCTGGGCATCCGGCGGCGGCGTCGGCACGTTTTCCGCCGTCAACGCCGACAGCTACGATGCCGACGGCAATGTGATCCGCCAGACCTATTCCGGCCGCACCCGACGGGAACGGCATGAGGAGCTGGTGGCCTATGGCATCGCCGGCGGCATCGCCCAGGCGAAGGAAGCGCATGAACGCTCCAACGGCCAGGGCCGCATCCACACCAATATCCTGTGGGAGATGGGTGGGGCGGAACGTGTCGCCCGCGGCATGCTGGAAGGGGCCAAGGGCCTGATCCATGGCATCACCTGCGGCGCCGGCATGCCTTATCGCCTGGCCGATATCGCCCGCGACTACGGGGTGCACTACTACCCCATCATCTCCTCCTCCCGCGCCTTCGCCGCGCTGTGGAAGCGCGCCTATTCCAAGACCCGGGAATGGCTGGGTGGCGTGGTCTATGAGGACCCCTGGCTGGCCGGCGGCCATAACGGCCTGTCGAATTCCGAAGATCCGAGGAAGCCGGAGGATCCCTTCCCGCGCGTCCTGAAACTGCGCCAGCAGATGCGCGAATTCGGCCTGGGCGACGTGCCGATCATCATGGCCGGCGGTGTCTGGTGGCTGGAGGAGTGGGAGGACTGGATCGACAATCCCGATCTCGGTCCGATCGCCTTCCAGTTCGGCACCCGCCCCCTGCTGACGCAGGAAAGCCCGATCAGCGAGGCCTGGAAGCAGCGCCTGATGACGCTGAAGCCCGGCGATGTCTCGCTTCAGGCCTTCTCGCCGACCGGCTTCTATTCCTCCGCCATCCGCAACGAATTCCTGCGGGAGCTGGAGGACCGGAACGAGCACCAGGTGGCCTATACCAGCGAGCCTGTGGGCGACCATGTGGCCGAATACGGCGTCGGCCCGCGGAAGCGCCTGGTCTACCTGACCGAGCATGACCGCGCCCGGGTGCAGGGCTGGGAGGCGCAGGGCTTCATCGAGGCGATGCGCACGCCCGACAATACGCTGATCTTCGTGACGCCCGACCAGGCGCAGGAGATCATCAAGGACCAGGTCGACTGCATGGGCTGCCTCAGCCATTGCCGCTTCTCGAACTGGACGCAGAACGAGCCGGATTTCTCCACGGGCAAGAAGGCCGATCCGCGCAGCTTCTGCATCCAGAAGACCCTGCAGGACGTGGCGCATGACGGGGCGCTGGACCGCAACCTGATGTTCGCCGGCCACAACGCCTTTCGCTTCGCCAGCGACCCCTTCTATTCCAACGGCTTCGTGCCGACGGCCAAGCAGCTCGTCGAGCGGATCATGACGGGACGCTGAGGAACCCAAGGGTCACGGCGCCTGACAGGGCCGGGACCCTTGGTGCCGGCCTGCCCTGGCGAAGACAGCTGACGCAGGCCCTTCACGCCGACCCTCTGGCAACGGTATCCTTGTCCGGCTGTCCGGAGAGCGATCCCGCCCATGCGCAACCTTCTGCATGCGACCGACCGTGACCGCCTGGTCGCCCATCTGCGCGGCACGATGCTCCGGGATGTGACGGTCGGGGCCCGGCGGCTCATGGCGCTGTCGGACTCGGAAGCGGCGGGCTTCTGCGCCGTGCCGGCCAATGCGCAGGTGGCGGAATTGCTGGCGCAGCCCGACATCCGCGATGCCGACCCGGCCTTCGCCGATGGCCTGCTGGATTTCGTCATGGCGATGGCGGAAACACCGCTGCCCTGCCGCCGCGCGGCGCTCGGCGCGACCGAGGTGGTGCGCGACGACCCCCGGAACTTCGAGATCCGCACCCCGTTCCACCGCTTCACCGGCGATCTCTCGGCGGGCGTGGTGATGCAGCAGATGGTGGATGAGGCGGCGGCGCCCGTCGTGCACACCGGCAACCTGGTCGAATTCCGCGCGGGCCGCTTCCGCAACGGCATCGATGCCGAGGATACGATCACCGATTTCGCCCTGGACCGGAAGGATGGCGCCATCATCCTGCGGCATGAAAGCCGCATCACCGGCAAGGCCGGCCTGTTGCGGCCCCGCACCACCGACATCGGCACGCTGCGCTACGACTACACCATCACCCCCGGCTCCCCGATCCTGCAGCTCAGCGTGACCTTCACCGCCAGGCGGCGGATCGGCAAGCTGCGGCTCAGCACGGCGCTCGACCAACTCGGCGCCGGTGGACTGGACATGGCGGAAGGCCGGGTCACCGGCACCAATGCGGAATGGCGCGATTTCGCCGCGCCACAGGCGGCCGGCGTCAGCGTCTGGGCGGAACGGCAGCCGGTGGCGCATCTGGCGATGGGCGTGGCCGGCTGGCCGGAAACCGGCCCCACCTTGCATCTGCGCCCCGGCGCGCCGGACAAGGTCATGTCCGTGAAGGCCATCGCCGCGCGCCCACAGGCCTTGCACTGGGTGATACTGCGGCATGGCCCGGTGACCCTCAGTGTCGGGGAAGCCCTGGTGGTCCGGGAGGAGCGGTTGCTTGCCCCCGGGCTGGCGGCCGAGAAGGCCGCGTCCATCATGGCGGCCGCCGGCCCGGCCGGCGCGGCGATGGCGGGGCTGGAACTGGACCCGCTGCCCCCCAACGGGGCGGCGCTGAATGCGGTGGCGACGCAGCTTCTGTTCGCCGCGCGCGGCGCCTATCGCACCGCGCTGCCGGCGATGCGGGTGGCGGCGCTCCAGGCCTGGTTCGACAGGCAGATGGCGGCGCTCCAGGCGGGCGAACCGGCCCTGCCCGACCTCGCCGGCGCCATCCTGGCGGCGGAGGCGCGGCGGCGGGCAGGGGCGGAGGTGCCGCTGGACGCGCTGGTGCGGCGGTTGATCGGCCTGCAGCAACCTTCGGGCACTTTCGAGGATCGGCCTGGCCTGCCGGCGAGCCTGGTGGGGCAGGCCCTGGCGCTGCTGGCGATGGCGCGCGCCCTGCCGCATCTCGACCCGCCGCTGCTCGCCGATCCCATCGGCCGGGCGCTGGCGGCGGTGCAGCCGGGGCTGACGGAACTGCAGGATGGTGGCCGGCTGATGCGGCTGGAAGGGCTGGTGCTGGAAGGGGGCGCCGCCTATCCGCTGCGCAGCCATGCCGAGGCGCTGGGCCTGATGGCGCGGGCGGCGACCGCCGTGGCGCTCGTCGCCGAACTGCGGCCGGAGGCGCTGCCCTTGGCGGCGGTGAACCAGGCGCAGGCGCTGCATCGCAAGGCGGTGGCGCTGCTGCGCCCGCTGGTCCGGCCGCAGGGCCAGGCGCTGGTCGTGCAGCCCTCGCCGCTGGGCGGGGCGCCGAATGCGGCGGGGCAGGCGGCCCTGGTGCTCGGGCTGACGCTGCCCGATGCGGCGATGCTGCAACAGCCGGTCGCGGCCTGAAGGTGCCGCGTGCAAGGTTCGTCCTCGCCCTGCTGATGCTGCTGGCCGGCTGCGCCAGGCCGGTGCCGCCGCCCCCCGCCGCGTCGCCGCCACTGCCTTATCCGCCGGCCGCCGCGGAACGCGTGCTGCGCCTGGCCCTGGGGGAATGGCGCGACTGGGGCGGCGTGGTGCGGGAGGCCTGGACGACCGCGCCGGAAGGCCCGGCGCCGGAATCGGACATGGCGAATTTTCCCCGCGTTCTGGCCTATTGGCGCGCGGTAGAGGATGATGAGGGCGCGATCCGCGACAACCGGCAGATCTATGCCACCGCGGTCTGGGGCATGGGCGGCACGACCCTGTGGTCGAACCCGGCCTGGTCGGCGGCTTTCATTTCCTGGGTGTTCCGGACCGCGGGCGTGGATGCGCGGGAGTTTCCGCCGAACGCCACCCATTCCCTGTATCTGGACGCGCTGATCGCCGATGCCGCGGCCTATCCGGCCACCGCCCCCTTCCTGCCGCATGCGCCGGGGGACTATGCGCCGCGCCTGGGCGACCTGGTCTGCTTCGACCGCAGCCGCAACCGGCTGCGCCACTGGTCGGAACGGCGGGCGGAGGCGGGGGTGCCGCGTCCGATGCATTGCGACATCGTCACCACCGTCGCCCCCGGCGTGGTGGAGGTGGTGGGCGGCAATGTGGGTGACACCGTGACCCTCACCCGGTATCCGGCGGATGCGGCAGGCTATCTGGCGTCGCCGCCGGCGGGCCGGGCGCCCATCCTTCTGGTCATGGAAAGCCGCCTCGGCCGCCTGCCGCCCTTCGCGCCCTGAACAGGATCCTTGTTCCTATGACCGATCTGTTTTCTCCGTTGACCATCCGTGGCGTGACGCTGCCCAATCGCATCGGCATCTCGCCCATGTGCCAGTATTGCTGCGCGGATGACGGCAAGCCGACCGACTGGCACCTGGCGCATCTGCTGCAGCGCGCGCTGGGTGGCGCGGGCATGGTGATGGTGGAGGCGACCGCCGTGCTGCCCGAAGGCCGCATCACCCCCGGCGATGTCGGGCTGTGGGAGGATGGGCAGATCCCGGCCCATGCGCGCCTCGCCGCCGCCATCGCCCATGCCGGCGCGGTGCCGGCCATCCAGATCGGCCATGCCGGCCGCAAGGCCAGCCGGGCGCCGGCCTGGGTGGACGAGCCGGCGTCGCCGGGCTGGGAGATCGTCTCCTCCGCCAACCTGCCGATGGGCCATTTCGCCGCGCCGCGCCCGATGACGGAAGCCGAGATCCTCGACCTGCCCGCGGCCTTCGCCGCCACGGCGAAGCGGGCGGTCGCGGCCGGCTACAAGGTGATCGAGCTGCATGGCGCGCATGGCTATCTGATGCACCAGTTTCTCTCGCCCATCTCCAACACCCGCAATGACCAGTGGGGCGGCGATTTCGAGGGTCGCACCCGCCTGCCGCTGGCCATCGCCCAGGCCGTGCGCAAGGCGGTGGGGGAGGATGTGCCGCTGTTCCTGCGCATCTCCCACACCGACTGGATCGAGGGCGGCTGGACCACGGCGGAGAGCATCGCATTGTCGAAGCGCATGGCCGCGCTGGGCATCGACCTGATCGACGTCTCCTCCGGCGGCATCGACCCGTCCCAGAAGATCGTGCTCGGCCCGGGCTATCAGGTGCCGGGGGCGGAGGCGGTGAAGCAGGGTGCCGGCGTGCTGGTTTCCGCCGTCGGTCTCATCACGGAGCCGGAGCAGGCCCAGGCCATCATCACGGAAGGCCGCGCCGACCTGGTGCTGCTGGCCCGCGCCACGCTGCGCGACCCCTACTGGCCGATGCGCGCCGCCGTGGCGCTGGGCCGCGTGGACGCCATCCGCACGCCGCCGCAATACGACCGCGCCTGGGGCAGCATCGCGCGCATGGCGATGCGCGTGGAAACCGGCGCGCCGATGCCGCCGCTGGGGTGAGCTGAAAAGCCTCTCCCCCCGTCGGGGGGAGGAGCAGGCGCTCAGTCCACCTTGATATCGCCCGCGCGGATCACCTGGTCCCACTGCGCGATCTCCGCCAGCAGCCCCGTCCGTGCCTCCTCCGGCGTGCTGCCGACCGTGTCGAAGCCCAGCTCGGTCAGGCGGGCGCGGGTGGCGGGGCTGGCGATGGCGCGGCGGGCGGCCTCGGCGAGGCGGGTCACCACCGGCTCCGGCAGCCCGGCCGGGCCGATCAGGGCGTTCAGCAAAGCGGCGTTCACCTGCGGGAAGCCGGCCTCCGCCATGCTCGGCACCTCCGGCAGCAGGGCGGATCGGGTGGCGCCGGTGATGGCCAAAGCGCGCAGCCGGCCGCCGCGCACATGCTCCGCCATGGCGGGGATGGTGCCGAAGGCCATGTGGACGCGGCCGGCGATGAGGTCCGTGATCATCGGCCCGCCGCCGCGATAGGGCACATGCAGGAAGGTGAAGTCGGCGGCGAGGCGGAACTGCTCCCCGGCCATATGCACCGCCGTGCCATTGCCGGCGGAGCCGAAGGTCATCTCGTTCGGCTTGGCCTTGGCGTCCCGCACCAGCGCCGCCGCGTCCTGCCAGGGCGCATTGGCCGGCACCACCAGCACCAGCGGCGACCGCACCAGCAGGGAGACGAAGCTGAAGTCGCGCCGCGTGTCATAGGGCAGGCGACTGCCGAGCAGGCCCGGATTGACCACGAAGGCGCTGTCGATGACGCCCAGCGTGTGCCCATCCGCCGCTGCCGTGGCGATGGCCTGGGTGCCGGTGACGCTGGCGCCGCCGCCGCGATTCTCCACGGCGAAGGACTGGCCGAGCGACTGCGACAATTCCTGCGCCAGCAGCCGGGCCGTGATGTCCGTGGCGCCACCGGGCGGATAGGGCACGACCAGCCGCACGGGGCGGGTGGGGTAGGACTGCGCCAGAGCGGGCGCTGCCAGCCCGGCGGCCAGGGCGGTGCCGAGCAGGGCCCGGCGGCGCATCGTCATGGTCATCGGCGGTTTCCTCCGTGTTGTTCTTTTTCAGGCGGTGCCCAGGCTCCAGCTTTCCGTCAGCCAGGGCGCCAGGCGCTCCGGGTCCAGCTCCAGGCCGATGCCCGGCTCTTCCGGCAGCCGCACCATGCCGGCCGCATCCAGCTCCGGCGTGCCGAGCAGGGTCAGCAGCGGGTTGGGCGTCGCGTCGTATTCCATGAAGGGGTAGGGCGCCGGCCCGCCGCCGCGCCGCGCCGGCAGCAGGGCGGCCATCTGCAGGGCGGCGTGGAAATTCACCAGCGTGCCGAAGACATGCGGCATCACCGGCAGGTCATAGGCATCGGCGAGGGCCGCGACCTTGCGAAATCCCGTAAAACCGCCGCAGACGGTCAGGTCCGGCTGCAGGACGGAGAAGGTGCGGGCGGCCAGGAAATCGCGGAAGGCGGCCAGGCTGGCCAGCGCCTCCCCGCCCGCGATGGCGCAGGGCACGGCGCGGGCGACGGTCTGGTAGCCGGGGATATCCTCGGGCTGCAGCGGCTCCTCGATCCAGAGCAGTCCGGCCTCCTCCATCCGTCTGGCGGATTCGATGGCGGAGCCTACGCCGTAGCCCTGGTTGATATCGACCATCAGCGCGATGTCCTCGCCGACCTGCCGGCGCATCGCCCTGGTCATCACCCCATCGGCGCGGGGGTCGAAGCCGGCGCGGGGCTTGATGGCGCGGAAGCCGCGGCGCAGCAGGGCGTCGATCTGCTCCGGATAGGCGCCATAGGGCGCAGGACCCTCGGCGATGAAGGGGCCGCTGGCATAGGCCAGCGCCCGGTCGCGCAGTGCCCCGCCCAGCATCGCCGCCACGCTGATGCCCTGGCTGCGGGCGGCAGCATCGTGCAGCGCCATGTCGATGGCGGAGGCCGCCATCATCGCCGGGCCGCGCCGGTCATAGCCCAGCGTGCCGAGCATGGCCTGGTAGATCCGACCGTAGTCGCCCACGGGCTGGCCCAGCACCAGCGGCGCCAGCTTCGTCCTGATCAGCGCCGCGGCGGCGAAGGGCGACGCAAAAACCTCGCCCCAGCCGACCACGCCCGACTCCGTGGTGACGCGGACCAGCAGGAAATCGCGGCGGCGGATGAAGGTGGAGGCATTGCCCAGCGCCGGCGTCGGGCTGAAGCCGGCGTGGAAACCCTGGATGCTGGCGATCTTCATGCGTTTCCCCGGGCGCCCTTTTTCCGATCGCGCCTGACCGGGAGGCTGCGGCGGGGAGATCATGCTGTCAAATCGCAAGATGTGCTGACATCATGTCCATATGGCTATGAACCTCAACCTGCGCGAATTGCAGGTGTTCCGCGCCGTGATGGAGCAGGGTGGCGTCACGGCCGCCGCTTCATCGCTCGGCATGTCCCAGCCCGCCGCCAGCAAGATGCTGCAGCAGGCGGAGGAACGGCTGGGCTTCGCGCTGTTCCTGCGCCAGCGGAAGCGCCTGGTGCCGACGGCGGAGGCGCATGCGCTGCTGCCGGAACTGGTGGGCGCCTTCACCGCGCTGGACGACCTGGGACGGCTGGCGGAGGACCTGCGCGGCGGGCGTTCCGGCCTGCTCGCGCTGGTCGCCGTGCCGGCACTGACCACGACATTGCTGCCTCGCGCCATCGCCCGTTTCCGCGCGACGCGGCCGGAGGTCTTTCTCACCCTGCGGGCGGTGACGGCGATCGAGGCGGTGAACCTGGTGGCGGACCATCGCGCCGACCTGGCGCTGATCCTGGGCACCACGCCGGATGCCCGGACCGAAGCGCGCAGCCTGTTCACCTCCGAGATCGGCTGCGCCCTGCCGGCGGGGCATGCGCTGGCGGCGAAGCGCGCGCTGCATCTGGCGGATATTCTCGACCAGCCGCTGATCTCGCTCGGCCCGCAGCAGCCGGTGGGCGCGGTGCTGCACCGGGCGCTGGCGGAGGCCGGGCGCAGCGGGCGGATCGCGATGGAGGTCTCGCAATCCGCCATCGCCTGCGCCCTGGTGCGGGAGGGGGCGGGGATCGCGGTGCTGGATGGGGTGGGGCTGCAGGAAGCGCGGTCGCAGGGGTTGCTGGTGCGCAAGCTGCTGCCGCGCACCCGCCTGGCCGTCAGCCTGCTACGGCCGCGCCACCGCGCGCCGTCGCGGCTGGAACAGGATTTTGTCGCGGTGCTGGATGGGGTGGTGGGGGAGGAGGCGCGCGCGCCGTGACGCGCGCCCCGTCGTTCAGGCCCAGTCGTTCAGGCCCGGTCGTTAGGCCCGGCCGGCGGCCTTGTCGGCCTCGTAGCGGGCCTTGGTTTCGGCATTGGCCGGGTAGAGGCCGGGCAGGGCGACGCCCTTGCCGACCTCGACCATGATCCAGGCCTCCAGCCGCTCCTGCTCCACCGCGGCATCCACCACGGCATCCAGCAGCGCGGCTGGGATCACCACGGCGCCGTCCTGGTCGGCCACCACGATGTCGCCCGGCACCACGGTGACGCCGCCGCAGCCGATCGTCTCCTGCCAGCCCACAAAATTCAGCGCGGCGACGGAGGCCGGCGCCACATAGCCCTGGCAGAACACCGGCAGGCCGGTGCCGATCACGCCGGCGCCGTCGCGCACCATGCCGTCCGTGACCAGCCCCGCAACGCCCTTCTTGGCCATGCGGGCGCACAAAATGTCGCCGAAGATGCCGGCGGCGGTGCTGCCCATGGCATCCGCCACGGCGACGGCGCCTTCCGGCATCGCCTCGATCGCGGCGCGGGTGGAGGTGGGGGAGGCCCAGCTATCGACGGTGGCCAGATCCTCGCGCGTCGGGGTGAAGCGCAGGGTGAAGGCGGGGCCGACGATGCGCTTCGTCGGGCCGGGCTCCAGCGGGCGGCTGCCGGCGATGTAGCAGAAGCGCACGCCCTTCTTGAGCAGCACCGTGGTCAGGGTGGCGGTGGTCACACCCATCAGGGCGTCGCGCTGTGCGGGGGTCATGGGCCGGGCTCCGTGTGCTTCGATGCCGAAGCTTGAAGCGCGACGCGGGCCGTCCGTCCAGGGTGCGGCCTGACGTGAACTGATACCAGCGGACCGGTCTCTTGACCGGCCCGAGCGCCCGAATGGGCGCCGCGGCTTATGCGTCGCGCCGAAGGCGCGCCTTCGGCGCGACGAAGCCCAGGAACCCGGAGGTTTCCGCCCGGCGCTTGAGGGGGCCCGGAGCGGTCACGCGATAGGGCCGTTGGTATGAGACGCGATCGGCAAGGGCTGGCTGCGGCAGGTGGCGGCGGTCGTGGAAGGGCCTTCGATTACGGCGCAACGAGCGGAGGGTGTCCGCCGGCAAACTCCCGCATATCCCGCGCCGTCATACGGAGACGCCACGGTGGAACTGAAGAACAAGACGATCATCATCACGGGAGCCAGCAGCGGTATCGGCAAGGCGGCGGCCCTGCTGTTCGCTGCGGAAGGCGCCAATGTGGTGCTCGGTGCACGTCGGGCGGAATTGCTCAGGCAACTGGCCGGGGACATCGAACGGACGGGCGGCCGCGCCGCCGTACTGGCTGGCGATGTGAGAGAGGAGGGTTTCGCCGAAGCCTTGGTCGATGCCGCCAGGTCCGAGTTCGGCGGATTGCACGGCGCCTTCAACAATGCCGGCATTGTCGGCCCGATGAGCGCCGTTGCTGACATGGAGCTGACGACCTGGCAAGAGATCATCGACGTCAACCTGACAAGCGCGTTTCGGGCGGCGAAAGCTCAGATCCCGGCCTTCGGACAGGGCGCGGGTTCGATCGTCTTCACCTCCTCCTTCGTGGGGTTCAGCAATGGAGGCATGCCCGGGATGGCAGCCTACGCCGCCTCCAAGGCCGGGCTGATCGGCCTGGTGCGATCCCTGGCTTCGGATCACGCGGCAGCCGGTATC
Organism: Falsiroseomonas oleicola; assembly: GCF_019029495.1. Lineage (GTDB taxonomy): Bacteria > Pseudomonadota > Alphaproteobacteria > Acetobacterales > Acetobacteraceae > Falsiroseomonas > Falsiroseomonas oleicola. The sequence goes on along the minus strand of NZ_JAERQM010000001.1, from coordinate 1,356,926 downwards.
CGCGTCAACGCGCTACTGCCGGGTGGCACGGTCACGCCGGCTGGGGGCGAAGGCAATGCGGCGGTCCTGGATCTGATCGCCACCCTTCACCCGATGCGGCGCATGGCCACGGCGCATGAGATTGCGCAGGCAGCCCTGTTTCTGCTGTCGGATCGCTCCTCCTTCATGACCGGCAGCCCAATGCTGGTGGACGGCGGCATCTCGGTCCGCCTCATGTGAAACCGCCCGGAGGTCACGGTGTTGGCACCCGGGCTAGCGCTACGCCCCAGGGTGGCAGCGTGCCCTGCGGGTCAGGCAGCACGTGATCCGCCAGCGGCTGCGCGCCCACCAGCAGCATGGGCGGCACCGGCGCCGGCTGGCCCGAGAGGTTGAACAGGCAGCGCAGCCGCGCCCCGCTCGCCGCATCCACCCGATCGAAGCCCAGCAGCGGCGCCGGCAGGTCGAGCGGCTCCAGGTCGCCGGTGATCATCGCCGGATGTTCGTGGCGCAGTTTCAACAGCGCGCGGGTGAAGTGCAGCGGGCTTTCGGGGTCCGCCTCCTGCGCATCGATCGCTAGCGGCAGGTGCGTATCGGGGACCGGTAGCCAGGGCGTGCCGGTGCTGAATCCGGCATGGGGCTTCGACTGCTGCCAGGGGATCGGGGTGCGGGACCCGTCGCGACCGGCGAAATCCGGCCAGAATTCGATACCGAAGGGATCGCGCAGCGCCTCGAAGGGCAGTTGCGCCTCGGGCAGCCCCAGCTCCTCGCCCTGATAGACGCAGATGCTGCCGCGCAGGGTCAGCAGCAGGGCCAGCAGCAGCCGCGTCACCGCCGGCTGCGCCACGCCGCCCGGCGCCCAGCGGGTGGCGGCGCGCACCACATCGTGGTTGCTGAAGCACCAGCAGGCCCAGCCATCCGGATTGGCGGCGGCCTGCACCAGCAGGCTGGCGATGGTGTGGTCGAAGGCGCCGCGCAGCGGGGCGAGCGTATAGGCCATGTGCAGCAGCCCCGGCCCGGTGGAGCGTGCCACCCGGGCATGGGCGCCGGGCTGCGACGACAGCTCCCCCAGCAGCGCGCGATCCGGGAAGGCATCTGCCGTGGCGCGGAAATGCCGCAGGATCGTCGGCGTCTCGGGCCCCATCATGTCGTATTGGTGGAGCTGCATGCCGAAGAGTTTCGACGGAATCTCCGGCTTCGGCGGTGCCGCCGGATTGTCGCGCAGCGCCGGGTCGCGATGCATGAAGTCCAGCGCGTCGATGCGAAAACCGTCGACGCCGCGCGACATCCAGAAGCGCATGATCTCGCCCACCGCATCCCGCGTGGCGGGCTCGGCCAGGTTCAGCGCCGGCTGGTCGGCGAGGAAATGGTGCAGGTAGTATTGCCGGCGCCGGCTTTCCCAGCGCCAGGCCGGGCCGCCAAAAACGGAAAGCCAGTTGTTCGGCGGCGTGCCATCCGGCCGCGGATCGGCCCAGATGTAGCGATCCGCCAGCGGCCCGGTCCGCCGCGCCCGGCTTTCGATGAACCAGGGATGCTGCACGCTGGTATGGCCCACCACCAGGTCCAGCATCACCTTCAGCCCGCGCGCATGGGCGCCGGCCACCAGGGCGTCGAAATCCGCCATGGTGCCATAGGCCGGGTCGATGGCGCAGTGGTCGGCGATGTCGTAGCCGAAATCCGCCTGGGGCGAGACATAGATCGGCGAGAGCCACAGCGCGTCCACGCCGAGGCTGGCGATATGGTCCAGCCCGGCGAGCAGGCCGCGCAGGTCACCCACCCCATCCCCGTCCGAGTCCCGGAAGGACCTCGGATAGACCTGGTAGATCACCGCACCCTGCCACCATGCCGTCATGCATCCGCTCCGCCTGTTGCGTCTGTGGAAAGCCTGTTTCCCGGCCTCGGGTTCCCCGCGCGAACCCGGCCATATCCCCGGGCGTTGACCCAGCCTCGGGACGAGGAGGACAGGATATGGACGACAAGGACCGGATCGGCGAGGCAAAAGGCGCGGAGGACGCGCTGCGCCCGACCTTGCCCGGCGGCGAAAGGGTGCGGGAAGGCGAGAGCGGCGACGCCCCCGATGCCGTGACCGACGTGCTGGATGAGCGTGCCGCCGGCCAGATCGACGACCCGATCCAGCCCGGCGAGACCCAGCCGGGCGAGCGGATCGAACAGGCGCAGCTTCGCGGCGGCCCGGTCGATATCGCGCCGGAACGCCTGCGCGGCTAGCCTGCCCGCCTCGGCGCGGGAGGTGGGCGATGCTGCGGACGGCGATCATCGGCGCGGGCAAATGGGGACGCATCCTGGTGGAGAGCGTCCAGGACGATGCCGCGACCGGGCTGCGCTTCACCGCCGCCGCCACCGCCACGCCCGACAAGGCGCAGGACTGGGCCGCGGCGCGGGGCATCGCCCTGCATGCGGATTACGCCGCCGTGCTGGCCGATCCGGCCATCGACGCAGTGGTGCTGGCCACCCCGCATGGCCAGCACGCCGCGCAGGTCGCGGCGGCCGCCGCGGCCGGAAAGCATGTCTTCGTCGAAAAGCCCTTCACCCTGGAACTGCCCGGCGCCCAGGCGGCGGCGGAGGCCTGCCGGGCGGCCGGGGTGGTGCTGGCGCTCGGCCATAACCGCCGCTTCCTGCCCGCTGCCCAGGCGATGAAGCAGGCGATGGCGGAGGGGCGGCTCGGCACCCTGCTGCATGTGGAGGGGCATTTCGGTGGCCCGGCCGGCTTCGCCTACCAGCCCGGCGGCTGGCGCGCCGAAACCCGGGAAAGCCCGCTCGGCGGCATGGGCAGCAGCGGCATGCATATGCTCGACATGATGATCCACCTGGCGGGCCCGATCGCCCGCGTCGCCGTGGAAAGCCGGGCGCTGGTGCTGACCAATGGTCTGGACGATGCCACTGCCATGCTCTGCGGCTTTGCCAGCGGCGCCACCGGCAATTTCGCGACGCTGGCCGCCGCCCCCCGCTACTGGCGCGTCGCGCTGTTCGGCAGCGACCGCATCCTGGAGATGCGCGGCCAGGACCAGTTGGTGGAGACGCCGCGCGAGGGGCCGCCCACCATCCGGGACTTTCCGCCCACCGATATCGAGCGCGCCGAACTCATGGCCTTCGCCGCCGCGGCCCAGGGCGGCGCGCCCTATCCGCTGACCCCGGCGGAGGCGGTGCATGGCGTCGCGGTCTTCGCCGCCATGCAGCGGGCCGCCGCGACCGGGGCGGTTCAGCCGGTGGTATAGGTCAATATGGCGGCGGCCAGGTCCTCCCCGGCCCAGCCGACCGACTTGAACACGGTCACCTCCGCCCCGTCGCGCCGCCCGGGATGGGTGCCGCGGCAAAGCTCGAAAAGATCGGCGGCGACATGGGCCTCCGTGATCGCGCCCTCGGCGATCGCCTGCACCACGTCGCCGGCCTCCGCCAGCCCGCCGGCCCGGGTGTCCAGCACCAGGGTGGCGCGGGCGAGCAGCGCGCCGTCGCTTTCCCGCATCGTCGGGCGGAAGGCGCCGACCAGGTCCACATGCGTGCCGGGTGATACCGCCGCGCCCCGCACCAGCGGGGTTTCGGACAGGGTGGCGGCGGAGACGATGTCATAGCCGGCCGGATCGGGGTCCTCGGTCGCCACCGCCGGCAGGCCATGCGCGGCCAGGCGCTCGGCCAAAGCGCGGGCATGGGCCGGGTTGCGCGACCAGATGGCCGCCTGTTCCAGGGGGAAGCGGTCGCACCAGGCCTCCGCCAGCGCCGCGCCGACCCGGCCGGCGCCCAGCACCAGCAGGCGGCGACTGTCTTTCCGGGCCAGGAGGCGGCCGGCCAGGGTGCTGGCGGCGGCGGTGCGGCGATCCGTCAGCTCCCCGCCATCCAGCATCGCCAGCGGCTGGCCGGTGGCGGCATCGGACAGCAGATACACCGCCTGCACCGCCGGCAGGCCGCGCGCGCCATTGCCGGGGGCGACATGCACGATCTTCACGCCCGTGTAATTATCCGACCAGGCCGGCATCAGCAGCAGCATGCCCTCCGCCGCGCCGTGCACCGGGGGCAGGGGGTGGCGGTGGCGCAGCGGCGCGTTGCAGCCCTGGCGGAACATCGATTCCAGCGCCGCCTCCAACCCTTCCCAGGGCAGGCTGGCCTGAATCTGCTCCGCCGAAATGATCCGCATGTCTGCTTGCCCTTCGCCGCAATCCCATGTCGCAGATTGGCGCCTGCGTGACGATCGGGGAAGCCAGCGGGTTTGACAGGGTCCGGCCGCCCCCCTAGGCGAAGCGCCTCGGCGTGCCATGTTGCGCGTTGATCCCGGCCCGAGGCTGGCGCAGCATGTCCCGGCAGGGAACATCTCGCCCGCGAATCGGCGGGCAATGAGGCTTTGAGACAAATAATGGGAGTGCTCGGAATGAAAGCTCTTCGCCTGGCCCTGACCGCCGTGCTCGGCGGCGTGGCCATGATGGCAACGCCCGCGCTCGCGCAGGCCCCCGGTTCACCGACGCTGGACGCGATCCGCGCCCGCGGCACGCTGATCTGCGGCGTGAACACCGGCCTGGCCGGCTTCGCCCAGCCCGACAGCCAGGGCGTCTGGCGCGGCTTCGACGTGGATTACTGCCGCGCCGTCGCCGTCGCCCTGTGGAACGACCCGACCAAGGTCCGCTACGTTCCCACTACCGCCCAGAACCGCTTCACCGCGCTGCAGTCCGGCGAAGTGGACCTGCTGGTCCGGAACACGACCTGGACCCTGTCCCGCGACACCTCGCTGGGCTTCGACTTCACCGGCATCAACTTCTTCGACGGCCAGGGCTTCATGGTGAAGACCGCCGCCGGCGTGCGCACCGCGCGTGACCTGAACGGCGCCACCATCTGCGTCCAGCCCGGCACCACCACCGAGCAGAACCTGACCGACTGGGCGCGGGCCAACCGCATCCGCTTCACCCCCGTGGTGATCGAGCGTCTGGAAGAAGTGGTGGGCGCCTATGTGTCCGGCCGCTGCGATGCCTATACCACCGACGTCTCCGGACTGGCTTCCACCCGTTCGGCCCAGCCGCGCCCGGCCGACCACATGATCCTGCCGGATGTCATCAGCAAGGAACCGCTTGGCCCGGCAGTCCGCCATGGCGACCAGCGCTTCGCCGACCTGGTGAAGTGGGTGCATTTCGGGCTGGTGGGTGCCGAGGAACTGGGCATCACCGCGGCGAATGTCGCCCAGGCGGCGCAGTCCGACGCGCGGCCTGACGTGCAGCGCATGCTCGGCCGCAGCGGTGAGCTCGGCCAGATGCTGGGCGTGGACAATCTGTGGATGGTCAACATCATCCGCACGCTGGGCAATTACGGCGAGATCTTCGAGCGCAACCTGACGCCGATCGGGCTGCAGCGCGGCCCGAACGCGCTGTGGACCAATGGCGGCCTGCAATACGCCCCGCCGCTGCGCTGAACCCTTCGCGCGCGGCCCCGGCCGCGCGCGAGAACCTGCCCGGGCGGCCGCTGGCTGCCCGAGCGTGATGACTTGAGGCGGAATCGCCGAAAAGTCTGAATCACGCGATCAGACGAGAGCGTGATGACTTGAGGCGGAATCGCCGAAAAGTCTGAATCACGCGATCGGACAAAGGCTCTGAGGGGGCGGCGGCCCCGCTTTTGCATGGCCGGCCCGGCATGCCACCCCCTCCCTCCTCCACCGGGACCCTCGGTCCCGCGACACCATATCGCCGGCGGGAGCCAACCTGCCGGAGCCTGATCCTCAGCAGGGATGCCGCATGTCCTCCTCGACCGCCGATCCGCGCCTGAGCAAGGCCGGGCCGCCCCGACGCCCGCTTCGCCTGTCCTGGTCCGACGAACGCCTGCGCGGCATCGTCTGGCAGGTGCTGGTCGTCGGCATCGTGGGGGTGATCGTCTACTGGCTGTGGTCCAACACGGTGCACAATCTGGAAGTGCGCCGCATCGCCACCGGCTTCGGCTTCCTGGGGCGGGAGGCGGGGCTGCCGATCGGCGAGAGCCTGATCGACTATGACCCCACCGACACCTATCGCCGCGCCTTGACCGTGGGCGTGCTGAACACGCTGAAGGTCGCCGTGGTCGGCGTGGTTCTGGCCACCATCCTCGGCACGCTGGTCGGCATTGCCCGGCTGTCGCGCAACTGGATGCTGTCGAAGATGGCCGGCTTCTATATCGAGGTCATCCGCGACCTGCCGCTGCTGCTGCAATTGCTGTTCTGGTACACCATCCTCCAGACCCTGCCGGTGCCTCGCCAGGCGCTGAACCCGGTGGGGGGCGTGTTCCTGTCCAACCGGGGCATGAAGCTGCCCTTCATCGAATGGCTGCCGGCGCATAGCCTGGCGCTGCTGGCCCTGGTGGCGGGATCCGTGCTGACCCTGCTGGTCGGCCGCGCCCTGCGCGCCCGGCAATATGCCGATGGCCAGCCGCGCAAGCTGTGGCCCGCCGCGCTCGGCCTGATGGGCGGGCTGCCGCTGCTGGTCTGGCTGGCGCATGGCGCGCCCTTCACCCCAGATATCCCGGCGCTGCGCGGTTTCAACTTCCAGGGCGGCATCACCATCACGCCGGAATACGCGGCGCTGCTGATCGGCCTGGTCACCTACACCGCCGGCTTCATCGCGGAGATCGTCCGCGCCGGCATCCAGGCGGTGAACCAGGGGCAGTGGGAGGCGGCGCAGGCGCTGGGCATGCGCCGCGGCGATATCCTGAAGCGCATCGTGCTGCCGCAGGCGCTGCGCGTCATCATCCCGCCGATGACCAGCCAGTACCTGAACCTGACCAAGAACAGCTCGCTGGCCGTCGCCATCGGCTACCAGGACATCGTCAGCATTGCCAATACCACGCTGAACCAGACCGGCCAGGCGATCGAGGGCATCGCCATCATCATGCTGGTCTACCTGACCATCAGCCTCTCGATCAGCCTTTTCATGAACTGGTATAATTCCCGAATTGCCCTGGTGGAGCGCTGAGCATGAGCGATGTCACGCTGAATGCCGCCACCGCCAACCCGGAGGCGGCCCCCCGCACCGCCCCGGTGGCGACCACCGGCGCCCTGGCCTGGGCGCGCACCAACCTGTTCTCCTCCTGGCTCAACACCGCGCTGACGCTGGTGATGGCCTATCTGCTGGTCCGTTGGACCATCGGCTTCATCGACTGGGCCTTCATCAATGCCATCTGGTCGGTGCCGATGCAGGGCAATGTGCCGCAGACCCAGGTCTGCCGCGACCTGGAAGGGTCCGGCGCCTGCTGGGCGGTGATCGGGGAGAAGCACCGCTTCATCCTGTTCGGCACCTACCCCTATGAGGAACACTGGCGGCCGCTGCTGGTCTGCGCGCTTTTCATCGGCCTCTACGTCGTCTCTGCCATGCGACGCTTCTGGTCCTGGGTGCTGATCCCGATCTGGATCGTCACCCTGACCGTCATCGGCGTGCTGATGTGGGGCGGCATCCTCGGCATGACCTATGTGCCGCAGGAGCGTTGGGGCGGGCTGCCGATCACGCTGATCCTGTCCACCTTCGGGCTGGCCTTCGCCTTTCCGCTGGCCATCCTGGTGGCGCTCGGCCGGCGCTCGAACCTGCCGGCGATCAAGACGCTCTGCGTGCTGTATGTGGAGCTGATCCGTGGCGTGCCGCTGATCAGCCTGCTGTTCATGGCCAGCGTGATGTTCCCGCTGTTCCTGCCGGAGGGCATGAACATCGACAAGCTGCTGCGCGCGCAGATCGCCATCACGCTCTTCGCCGGTGCGTATCTGGCGGAAGTCGTGCGGGCCGGGCTGCAAACCCTGCCGCGCGGGCAGTATGAGGCGGCGGAGGCGCTGGGCCTGTCCTATTGGCAGAAGACCGGCTTCATCATCCTGCCGCAGGCGCTGCGGCTGGTGATCCCGCCGCTGGTGAACACCTTCATCGGCTTCTTCAAGGACACGAGCCTGGTGCTCATCATCGGCATCTTCGACCTGCTGACCGCGGGCAAGACCGCCATCGTGGAGCCTGCCTGGCAGGGCTTCGGCATCGAGGTCTATGTCTTCGTCGGCGCCATCTACCTGGTGTTCTGCTTCGCCATGTCGAAGTACAGCCAGGGTCTCGAACGCGATCTCAACCAACATCGGCGCCGCTGAACCGGTGCGAAGGGAAGCTGAACATGGGTGACACCCTCGAAACCGAAGGCCGCTTCGCCTCCGCGGTGCGGGCCGATGCGCCGCCGGCCATCCTGCTGCAGGACGTCAACAAGTGGTTCGGCGCGCTGCATGTGCTGCGCGACATCAACCTGTCCGTCGCCACCGGGGAACGGGTGGTGGTCTGCGGCCCCTCCGGCTCCGGCAAGTCCACCATGATCCGCTGCATCAACCGGTTGGAGCAGCACCAGCAGGGCAAGATCATCGTCGATGGGATCGAGCTGTCGGACGACCTGCGCAGCCTGGACGCGATCCGCCGCGAGGTCGGCATGGTGTTCCAGTCCTTCAACCTGTTCCCGCATCTGACGATCCTGGAGAACTGCACCCTGGCGCCGATCTGGGTGCGCCGGATGCCGAAGAAGGAAGCGGAAGAACTGGCGATGGAATACCTGGAACGGGTGCGCATCCCGGAACAGGCGAAGAAGTATCCGGGTCAGCTTTCCGGCGGCCAGCAGCAGCGCGTGGCGATCGCCCGCGCGCTGTGCATGAAGCCCAAGATCATGCTGTTCGACGAGCCGACCAGCGCGCTCGACCCCGAGATGATCAAGGAGGTGCTGGACACCATGGTGATGCTGGCCGAGACCGGCATGACCATGATCTGCGTGACCCATGAGATGGGTTTCGCGCGCCAGGTCGCCGACCGGGTGGTGTTCATGGACCGCGGCGAGATCGTGGAAAGCGGGGAGCCGGAGGCGCTGTTCAGCAACCCGAAGACCGACCGCCTGCGCCTGTTCCTCAGCCAGATCCTGCGCGGGCATTGAGCCCTACCCGGGCGGGGAGGGGCTTTCCGCCTCGCTCCGCCCGGCAAGCAGCCGGAGCTTCTCCACCGCGACCGTCTCGCTTTCCTTGTAGTCGATCGTCCCGGCAAAACGCCCTGCGGCGTCCAGCAGCAGGACGCTCGCCGTGTGGTCCATGGTATAGCCTCCGCCTTCCAGCGGCACGCGGCGGTAGCTGATGCGAAAGGCTTCCGCCGCCCGGGCGATCTGCGCCTCGTTCCCGCTCAGGCCGCGGATGCGCGGGTCGAAGGCGGACAGGTAGTCGGCCATGGCCTGCGGCGTGTCGCGCCCGGCATCGACGCTGACGAAGACCCAGTGCAGCCGGTCCGCACCTTCGCCCAGTGCCGCGATGAAACTGGTCATGTCGCCCAGCGTGGTCGGGCAGATATCCGGGCAGTAGGTGAAGCCGAAGAAGATCGCCATCGGCCGGCCGAGGAAGTCGCGCTCCGTCACCGCGCGGCCGGTGTGGTCGGTCAGCTCGAAAGGCCCGCCGATCTGCAGGCTGGCCGGGCCGGAGGCGACAGGCGGCGGGCCGAGCGGCCCATCCGTCACCAGCCAGCCGCCGGCCACGGCCAGCAGCAGACCGGACAGCAGCACCACGCCGCCCCAGGCCAGCCGGCGCACCAGGCGCAGCGCCCTCATGGCCGCGCCCTGGCCGGCAGTTGGGCAGGTCGCCACAGCAGCAGGCGCAGCGCGTTCAGCGTGACCAGCACGGTGGCGCCGGTATCGGCCAGAATGGCGGGCCACAGCCCGGTCAGGCCCATCAGCGTGGTCACCAGGAACACCGCCTTCAGCCCCACCGCCACCGCCACATTCTGCTTCACATTGGCCATGGTGGCGCGGGACAGGCCGACCAGCTCCGCCACCCCCGTCACACGGTCCCGCAGCACGGCGGCATCGGCCGCTTCCAGCGCCACATCGGTGCCGCCGCCCATGGCGATGCCGACCGAGGCGGCAGCCAGGGCCGGCGCGTCATTGATGCCGTCCCCCACCATGATGACCGGGCCGTCCTGCCGCAGCCGGGCGATGGCGCGCAGCTTGTCGTCCGGCAGCAGCTCCGCCTGCACCTCCAGCCCCAGCGCGCCGGCCAGGGCGGCGCCGGTGCGGGCGTTGTCGCCGGTCAGCATCACGGGCCGCAGCCCCTGCGCCCGCAGCGCGGCGATGCCGGCCTGGGCATCCGGGCGCGGTTCGTCGCGCAGCGCGATCAGGCCGAGCAGACGCTCCCCGGCCAGCAGCACGGCGACGGTCCTGCCCTCCGCCTCCAGCCGCGACAGCTCGCCTTCCAGCGTCCCGAAATCCGCGTTTTTTTCCGTCGCATGGCGCGGGCTGCCCAGGGCCATGCGGCGGCCCTCCACCAGCGCGGTCACGGCCTTTCCGGGAATGGCGGCATGTTCGCTGGCCCGGGGCGCCGTCACGCCCCGTGCCAAGGCCTCGGCCAGGATGGCGGCGGCGAGCGGATGGCTGGAACCCTGTTCCACCGCCGCGGCCCAGCCCAGCACCTGCACCTCCGTCACGCCCGGCGCGGCCAGGATGTCGGTGACGCGCGGCCGGCCCTCGGTCAGCGTGCCGGTCTTGTCGAAGGCGACCGTCCGCGCCCCACCGATCGCCTCCAGCGCCGCGCCACCCTTCACCAGCAGGCCACGCCGCGCGCCGGCCGAAAGGCCGGAGGCCATGGCGGCGGGCACGGAAATCACCAGCGCGCAGGGGCAGGCGATCAGCAGCACCGCCAGGCCGCGATAGAGGCTGGTGCCCCAGTCCCAGCCCAGCAGCGGCGGCGACAGCAGGATCACCAGCGCCGAGACCAGCATCGCCCCCGGCGTCCACCAGGTGGAAAACCGCTCGATGAAACGCTGCGTCGGCGCGCGGCTGGCGGTGGCTTCCTCCACCATGCGGATGATGCGGGCGATGGTGTTGTCGGCGGCGCCGCGGGTGACGCGGATGCGCAGCGCGCCCTCCGCATTGATGGCGCCGGCCACCACCGCCTCCCCCGGCCCACGGCTGACGGGCAGGCTCTCGCCGGTCACCGGACTTTCATCCAGGGCGGAGGTGCCCTCCTCGATAACGCCGTCGCAGGGCAGGCGGTCGCCGGGGCGGACCAGCACCAGATCACCCACGGCCAGAAGGCCGGCGGCGAGCTGTTCGGTGGTGCCATCGGCGCGCAGCCGCAGGGCGGTGCGGGGCATCAGGCTGGACAAGGCGCGGATGCCGGCTCGGGCGCGGCCGGCGGCGACATTCTCCAGCATCTCGCCGAGGGCGAACAGCAGCACGACCACCGCCGCCTCCTCCGCCGCGCCGATCAGCGTGGCGCCGACGGTGGCGACCACCACCAGCGTCTCGATGGAAAAGGGCGATCCGGCGCGGGCCAGCGCAAAGGCACGGCGGCCGAAGGGCCAGAGCGCGACCAGCGTCGCCACCACGAACAGCGGATAGGTCAGGTCGGCCGGCAGCAGCAGCGACAGCGCATAGGCGGCGCCCACCAGCCCGCCGAGCAGCCAGACCAGCCGCGCCTTCGACGTCCCCCACCAGGGTTTTGGGGCATCCGCGGCGTCGTCATGGTCGTGATGGCCGTGCGCCACCGGGCTGGGGGCCGCCGCCGCCTCGCCGAGCGCCGTGGCCTTGTAGCCCAGGCCTGCCACCTGCCCCGTGATGTCCTCCGCCGTCGCGCCGCCCGGCGCCAGGGACAGGGTCAGGCGCTCCGCCATCAGGTTCACCTCGACCCGCGAAACCCCCGGCAGACGTTCCACCGCCCGGGTCACGGAGGCGACGCAGGCGGCGCAATCCATGCCCGCCACCCGCCAGCTCCGTCGTTCCAAACCGTCCATCCGCCTGGTCCCTTGCCGATGGAGATGGTTATGGGACCTCCAGTGGCTGGAAGTTCAAGCCCCCTGTCCCCACCTCCCGGGACAGGAGACTCCGCGATGCAGAGCTACGCGATCGGCGACCTGGCCCGCGCCACGGGCGTGAAGGCCACCACCATCCGCTGGTATGAGCAGGAAGGCTGGCTGCCGCCGCCCGCCCGCACCGCCGGCGGCCACCGCGCCTATGGCCCGGCGCATCTGCGCCGCCTGGGCTTCATCCGCCATGCGCGGGAGCTGGGCTTCGGCAGCGACGCGATCCGCGCCCTGCTCGGCCTGGCCGACCGGCCACAGGCGGACTGCACCCAGGCCCATGCCCTGGCCACCGCCCAGATCGCCGAGATCGACGCCCGGATGCGCCGGCTGGCCGCGCTGCGGGCGGAGCTTTCGCGGATGGCGGCAAGCTGCGAGGGCGGATCGGCCGGGGATTGCCGGATCATCGAGACGCTGGCCGATTTCGGCCATGGCCATTGCGCCGATGCCAGCCATGGGAAACTGGCGGCCGAGCCGTAGCGTGCCAGATCCGCGCGCGCTTGCATGGCGCTGGCAGGGCAGCCTATGCCTGCGGCTGTTCCGCAACTGGAGCGTGACTTGAGCCACCCCATCGGCGCCCGGCCTGCCTCCCTGGCCTCCATCATCGCGGTACTGGGCATTGTCTATGGCGATATCGGCACCAGCCCGCTTTATGCGATGCGGGCCTCACTGCTGCTGTTCGCCGCCGACGGGATCTCGGAATTCGAGATCCTGGGCATCCTCAGCCTGATCTTCTGGTCGCTGATCCTCGTCGTCACCGTGAAATATGTCGGCTTCATCCTGCGGGCCGACAACCGGGGCGAGGGCGGCATCATGGCGCTGGCCGCCCTGGCCCAGCAGGCCTTGCCGGAGGGCACCTGGCTGCGCCGCGCGGTGCTGGTGGTGGGTATCGCCGGCGCCAGCCTGTTCTTCAGCGACGGCATGGTGACCCCGGCGATTTCGGTGCTCTCGGCGGTGGAGGGGCTGAAGATCGTCTCCCCGGCGATGGAGCCGGCGGTGATCCCCGTCTCGCTCGCCGTGCTGGTCGGGCTGTTCCTGGTGCAGTATCGCGGCACCGGCTCCATGGGCCGGATCTTCGGGCCGGTGACGGCGCTGTGGTTCCTGGTGCTGGCCCTGCTGGGGCTGGCGCAGATCGTGCAGAATCCGGCGGTGCTGTCGGCGGTGTCGCCGCATCATGCGATCGCCTTCTGCCTGGAGAATCGCCTGGCGGCCTTCATCTCGCTCGGCGCCGTGGTGCTGGCGGTGACGGGGGGGGAGGCGCTCTACGCCGATATGGGGCATTTCGGCGCCAAGCCGATCCGCTTCGCCTGGATGGCCATCGTCCTGCCGGCGCTGTTGCTGAACTATTTCGGCCAGGGTGCCCTGCTGCTGGCGGACCGGGAGGCGCTGGCGAATCCCTTCTTCCTTCTGGCGCCGGAGCTTTTGCGCCTGCCGCTGGTCTTCCTGGCCACCGCCGCCACCATCATCGCCAGCCAGGCGATGATCTCGGGCGCCTTTTCGGTCGCCCGGCAGGCGGTGCAGCTCGGCCTGCTGCCGCGCATGACGGTGCACCACACCAGCGAGACGGAGGAAGGGCAGATCTACCTGCCGCAGGTGAACTTCATGCTGCTGTTCGGCGTGGTTATCCTGGTGCTGGAATTCCGTTCCTCCGACGCGCTGGCCGCGGCCTATGGCCTGGCGGTGACCGGCACCTTCGTCTGCACCAGCCTGCTGGCCGGGGTGGTGTTCTGGCGCCGCTTCGGCTGGCCGCTCTGGCTGGCGGTGCCGGTGTTCGGCACCTTTCTGCTGATCGACGTGCTGTTCTTCGCCGCCAATGTGCTGAAGGTGCCGGAGGGCGGGTATTTCCCCCTGCTGCTGGGCATCGTGCTGTTCACGCTGATGCGCATCTGGCAGCGCGGCCGCGCCCTGCTGTTCGCCCGTTTCCGGCAGGACAGCCTGCCGTTGAAAAGCTTCCTGGCCCGGCTGCCGCAATCGCGCACCATGCGGGTGCCCGGCATTGCCGTCTTCATGACCAGCCAGGCGGATTTCGTGCCCGGCGCGCTGCTGCACAACCTGAAGCACAACAAGGTGCTGCATCAGCGCGTGCTGTTCGTGACGGTGCTGAACGAGGGCATCCCAAGGGTCGAGGACCGGCGCGAGGTGACGGAGCTGGCGCCTGACATCCATCGGGTGATCCTGCGCTATGGCTTCTTGGAAAGCCCGAACCTGCCAAAGGAGTTGGAGGCACTGCGCGATATCGGCATTGCCTTCGAGCCGATGCAGGCCAGCTACTTCCTGGGGCGGGAGACGGTGGTGGCCGCCGCGGTGCCGAAGATGTCCCGCTGGCGCCAGTGGCTGTTCACGCTGATGAGCCGCAATGCGCAGCCGGCCACCGAATTCTTCCGCATCCCGTCGGACCGGGTGGTGGAGCTGGGCGTGCGGGTGGCCATCTGAACCGCGGCCCACCATCCGGCGTTATGAATGACGGCGGCGGGAGAAGCGGCGGTGGCGGACGTGGTGGAGGTGACGCTGGTGATGACCTGGAGCCCGGCGGAGCCGCAGGGCCAGGATGGTCATCGGATCGTCTTCTCGTTGGCGCTGGATGCCCACGGCATGCCGGATGACGCTGCCTACCTCGCCGATCCGGCGCCCTGGCCGGCGCGGCGCGAAGCGCCGGAGGCGCCGGCGCTGTTCGGTGACGTGGTGCGGGAGGAGGAGGGTTGGGCGCTGCGCCTTGCCATCCCCGGCGAATCACTGGACGAGGCGCCGCTCTGCCGGCTTCAGGCCCTGTCCGGCTGGCTGCGCCCCGGCAGCGTGGTGACCATCAAGGAGCCGAATGGTACCGCCGCCGCCTGGCGTGTGGTGGCGGTGGGCTGACGGTAGGATTTTCCTGGCCCTGCGGCCCTTCCAGGGGCCTTGGCCCGCCGGATAAGCGACGGGCCGCATTCGCGGCCTCGGCCGGATTCATCGGCCGCAGGCCAGCGTTTTCGGCCGCGGTCACGCGATAGGGCCCTTGGTATCAGTCCTCGCCGCGCCCCTACTGGCCTGATCCCGACCCTGATCCCGGCCCTGATCCCGACTGGGCTGCCAGCGCGCGGGCCATCTGGCTCAGCGCCTCCTGGTGCTTCTCATTGTCGATCAGCGCGAAGTTGCGGGCCAGTTCCAGGCACATGCGCTGGCGCGGCGAGGCGTCTGCCGCGGTGCTTTCCGCGGTCAGGCCCTCGAAGAACCAGGATACCGGCACCCCCAGCACCTGCCCGATCTCGAACAGCCGCCCGGCTGAGATGCGGTTCAATCCACGCTCATACTTGTGCGCCTGCTGATAGGTCACGCCGATCAGCTTGGCGAGTTGCTGCTGGGACAGACCCATCATGACGCGGCGTTCGCGGATGCGCGCGCCCACATGGTGGTCTGCGGCGCTGGCGCGTTGGCCGGGACGCGATTCGCCCGGCATGGCGCCGGCATCATTCTCGGTTTCGATCGTCGACATGTCCCATATCCCCGCGCTGCGGTGCAGCGCTCTTTCCGGGCGGGACAATGGCCCCCCATTCGCCTTTGGCGCGCATGACAAGGCCGTGAGTGTCGCCGATCCATGCACTGTGTTGCTACTGCCGCGATCACAATTGTCGTGATGCGGCCGCCTGAGAATTCAGCCCTTTTCCGGACGCTTGGCGGCGGCCTTGTAGTATTCGACCTGCTGCCGCAGCGATTCCAGCTCCACCTGCAATGCGGCCAGCCTGGCTGAGTCGGGTGTGGTCTCCGGCTGTTCCATGTTGGGCCGGAAAGGGGAGAACAAGGTCATGGCGCGTTCCATCATCGCCATGTTCTGCTTGCTCATCTCCTCCAGGTTGGGGAAGGGCATGAAGCCGCCCATGGTCTGCTCCACGGTCTTCCGAACCTGGTCCTGCTGGCGGGAAAAGGCGCCCATGACGGATTCCAGGTAGCGTGGCACCAGCGACTGCATGCTGTCGCCGTAGAAGCCGATGATCTGCCGCAGGAAGGAGGTCGGCAGCAGGTTCCGCCCCTTCGCCTCCTCCTCCACGATGATCTGGGTCAGCACACCGCGGGTGATGTCATCGCCCGACTTTGCGTCATAGACCACGAAATACCGGCCGTTCCGGACCATCACCGCCAAATCCTCCAATGTGACGTAGGAGGAGGATTCGGTGTTGTAGAGACGGCGATTGGCGTATTTCTTCACCACGACCGGCGGCATGCCCGATCCGTCCGTGGTATCTGGCGCGGCACCGGCCCCCTTGCCTGTCGCTGCCCCGGCGCCTGCTTGGCCCGCACCTGCCTGGATCGTATCCTGCGCCATGCGTCTTGTTTCCCCTGGCGGCCCCGCCGCTGCCACAATCCTAACATGCGCCACGCTGCGGTGCGAAACACCTGATTCCGATGATTTCGAAAATCGCGCCATGTCCCGGTTTTCTGGCCTCGATTCCGCCCGTGGGGCGGGATGATGCCGGGCGATGGCCGCAAGCCGGCGGCGCCGGAGCCGGATGTGGCGGCGGAGCTGGAAAGCCTCGCGGAGGACTGGATCACCCTGTGGCAAAGCGAGATCGCCGGCCTCGCCGCGGACCGGGAGGCCGCGGAGGGCTGGGCGGCGATGAGCGCGGCCTGGGCGGGGCTGGGCGCCGCCTGGCTGCGCGCCGCCACCGCGCCCCCCTTCGGCCGTGGCGCGCCCAACTCCTGGCCCGCGCATGACGGCCCCGCTGCGCCGCCGCGGCCCACGCCCGCTGCCGCTGCACCTGATCCTGGGTGCGAGCCGGGGGATGGCGGCGCTGGCGGGCACGGCGATGCTGCCCTCCGCCGGCGGGTCGAGGAGCTGGAACGTCGGCTGGCCGCCCTGGAACCAGGGCCGCCCGATCTCCCCGGCGGGGCAGGCGGAGATGCGCCGGATCGCCGCCGCCCTCGCCGCCGCAAACCAGCCGGCTGAGGCCTTCCGGGCCGCCATCCTGCGCCGCCTGCTGCGTGCCGACCGGGCGCTGCTGGCCGGCATCGCCGCCTATCGCCGCCATCCCTACAGCCGAACCCTGCCGGACCCGCCGGCGATCTGGGCGGAGGGCGATACGCGGCTGCTGGATTATGGCGGCAGCGGACCGACGCTGCTGTTCGTCCCCTCCCTCATCAACCGGGCCCAGGTGCTGGACCTGGCGGAGGGCCGGTCGATGCTGCGCTTCCTGGCCGGGCAGGGCACCCGCCCGCTGCTGCTCGATTGGGGCTGGCCCGGGGAGGCGGAGCGCGGCTTCACCCTGACCGACTATATCGCCGGAAGGCTGGAACGGGCGCTGATGGCAGCCCCCGGCCCGGTGGTGCTGGTGGGCTATTGCATGGGCGGGCTGCTGGCCCTGGCCGCAGCACTGCGCCGGCCGGACCGGGTGCGCGCCTTGGCCCTGCTGGCGACGCCCTGGGATTTCCACACGGGGCCGGAAGAAGCCACCCGCGCGCGCACCGCCGCCGCCCTGCTGCCGGGGCTGGAGCCGATGCTTCAGGCCAGCGGCACCCTGCCCGTCGACGCCATCCAGACCCTGTTTGCCGGCCTCGACCCCTTCGGCATCCCGCAGAAATTCCGCGCTTTCGCCCGGCTCGATCCCGCCTCCGACCGCGCCCGGAACTTCGTGGCGCTGGAGGATTGGCTGAATGACGGCGTGCCCCTGGCCGCCCCCGTGGCGCGGGAGGCGCTGGGTGGCTGGTACGGCGCCAATAGCCCGGCGCGCGGCGCCTGGCGGGTGGCCGGGGCGGTGGTCGATCCGGCCGCGCTCGCCATGCCCACCTTCTGCGCCGTGCCGGCGCGCGACCGCATCGTGCCGCCGGCCTCCGCCGAGGCGCTGGCCGCGCGGCTGCGCCAGGGCCGGATCCATGTCGCCGCCGGCGGCCATATCGGCATGGCGGCCGGCAGCGGGGCGGAGGCCGCGCTGTGGCGGCCGCTGCTGGCATGGCTGCGCGACTTGTAGCGGCCGCCCTGCCGTCCCACACTGGCGTCAACGACCAGTCTCCAGAGCCAAGGAGCCCCAGGGCCCATGTCCGCCAGCATGTCCGATATTGTCATCGCCTCTGCCGCCCGCACCCCGGTCGGCGCCTTCAACGGGGCCTTCGCAACCCTGCCCGCCCATGCGCTGGGCACCATCGCCATCCAGGCCGCGCTGTCCCGCGCCGGGCTGACCGGCGCGGAGGTGGATGAGGTCATCCTCGGCCAGATCCTGACGGCGAATGCCGGCCAGAACCCGGCCCGCCAGGCGGCGGTCGCCGCCGGCATCCCGGTGGAACGCACCGCCTTCGGCATCAACCAGCTCTGCGGTTCCGGCCTGCGCGCCGTGGCGCTGGCAGCCCAGCAGATCGCCTGCGGCGACGCCGCCATCGTGGTGGCCGGCGGGCAGGAAAGCATGACCCAGGCGCCGCATGCGGCCAATCTGCGCGCCGGACAGAAGATGGGCGACCTTTCCATGGTCGACACCATGATCAAGGACGGGCTGTGGGATGCCTTCCACGGCTACCACATGGGCACCACGGCGGAGAATGTGGCCCAGAAATTCCAGCTCACCCGCCAGGAACAGGACGAATTCGCCGCCAACAGCCAGCGCAAAGCCGGGGAGGCGATGAAGGCCGGCCGCTTCAAGGACGAGATCGTCCCGGTCACCGTGAAGGGCCGCAAGGGCGACACCGTCATCAGCGACGACGAATACCCCCGCCCCGACACGACCTATGAGGTGCTTGCCAAGCTGCGCCCGGCCTTCAGCAAGGATGGCACGGTGACCGCCGGCAATGCCTCCGGCATCAATGACGGCGCCGCGGTGGCCGTGGTGATGACGGCGGCGGAGGCGAAGAAGCGCGGCATCACGCCGCTGGCGCGCATCGCTTCCTGGGCCACGGCGGGCGTCGATCCCTCCATCATGGGCACCGGCCCGATCCCGGCCAGCCGCAAGGCGCTTCAGAAGGCGGGCTGGGACATCGCCTCGCTCGACCTGATCGAGGCGAATGAGGCCTTCGCCGCCCAGGCCTGCGCGGTGAACAAGGATCTCGGCTGGGATCCGGCCCGGGTGAACGTCAATGGCGGCGCCATCGCGCTCGGCCATCCGATCGGCGCCTCCGGCGCGCGGGTGCTGAACACGCTGCTGTTCGAGATGCAGCGGCGGGATGCCAAGCGCGGCCTCGCCACGCTGTGCATCGGCGGCGGCATGGGCGTCGCCATGTGCCTGGAGCGCTGATCGTTTCACCTGCGTTGCACCGCGCGAGGTTGTGTTTCGCGCGGTGCCTTCCAGACAAAACGAGCCCTGGACGCCGTCCGGGCCGCGCCTAAGCTCCCGAAAGCTGCGCAACCGAACCGGTCGCGGCGGGGAGAGACACCATGGCGCTGTTTCGGATCAACCCGCTGACCGGCGGGCCGTTGCTGCAGGATGGCAGCGATCTCGCCGACATCTTCTTTACCCTTGGCACCGCCGACCTGCTGGCCCCCGGCCTGCTCCAGGATGCGGGGCAGGGGCGGGACACGCTGCGCATCGTCGCGGCGGGCCCGCTGGCGGTCGAGGACGCCGCCTTCGCCGGGCTGCGCGGCTTCGAACAGGTGGTGCTGCGCGCCACCGACAGCATCACGCTGACCCTGGGCGCGTCGGCCTCGGCGGCGCTGGCGCCCGGTGCCACCATCACCCTGGCCCGCATCGCCACCGCCGACCTGGCCGTTGATGCCGCCAGCGCCACCACGGGGCTGCGCCTGGTGGGCCGTGGCGGGAATGACCTGCTGCTGGGCGGCACGGGGAACGACACCATCGTCGGTGGCGATGGCGCCGATACCTTGATGGGCGGCGGGGGCAACGACCGGCTGACCGGCGGCGCGGGGGGCGATGTGTTCCGCCTCGGCCCGCAGGCCGGCCAGGTGGTGCTGGTGGACTTCGCCGCCGGGGAGGATCTGATCGATTTTTCCGCCATGGCCGGGCTGACGCTGGAAGGGCTGCTGGAAGCGGCCACGCAGATCGGCAGCGTTGTCCGGATCGATCTGGGAGGCGGCGTTCGGGTGACGCTGCGCAATACCGCGCTGGAGGATCTGAACGCCGGCAACCTGCTGTTCGGCCCGGCGAGCGACCCGCTCGACATCGATGAGCTGCGGCAGGAGATCGGCACGAACGGCGTCGCCGGCGCGGCGGGCGGCGGCGCCATCGCCACCTTCTACGACGGCGCCGATGTGCTGACCGGCAGCGCGCAGGAGGACCGGGTGCTGCGCCGTGGCCAAGCGGAGGGCGGCGATGGCGGCGCGGGCGATGCCGGCCAGGTGGGGGAGGATGGGCTGGAGACCTTCCTTTTCGCCGAGCCCCTGAACGTCCGCACGACGCCGCGCGGCGAGGATGGCGCGGCCGGCGATGCGGGCGGTGCCGGCGGCGCCGCGCAGGCCATCGCCGACGGGGCCGGCACGCGGCTCAACGGCGCCCTGGCGGGGCGCGACGAATCGGCATTCCGGCTGGTCGCGCTGGGCGGCGATGGCGGTCAGGGCGGGGCCGGCGGTCTGGGGGGCGCCTCCGCCGCGGAACGCAACGTCACCATCCTGGACGATGAGGGCATGGTGGTCGGCGGCCTTCATGACAATGCGAGCCAGGGCGGCACCGGCGGCGCCGGCGGGGCGGGTGGCGCGGGCGGCGCGGCCATCGCCGAGATCCTGGATTATCTCGCGGCACAGGGTCCGGGGGCGAACCACGCGCTGCAGGCCAGTGCCACCGGCGGCCGGGGTGGCAATGGCGGGCTGGGCGGTGCCGGCGGCCTCGGCGATTTCGACCTGGACCTGACCGATGGCGTCGATGGCAGCGAGGGCGGCGCCGGTGGGGCGGGCGGTGCCGGCGGCGATGCCCTGGCGCGGATCAGCGGCCTCGATGCCCGGCAGGCGCCCGGCACGGAATGGGTGCTGGTGGCGGAGGCCCAGGGCGGCCGCGGTGGCGATGGCGGCTTCGGCGGCGCCGCCGGCTTCGGCAGCAGCGGCATCGAACAGGAATTCGAAGCCATGATCTCCGGCGGCCGGGAGGAGGGTTCGGATATCGGGGGCGCCGGCGGCGCGGGTGGGGCCGGCGGCGACGCGGCGGCCGAACTGGTCGGCAACCGGATCGCCGTGGCGGGCGATGCGGCGACCACGCTGCGGCTGGAGGTCGCGGCGACCGGCGGGCAGGGCGGCCTGGGTGGCATCGGCGGCTTCGGCGGCGCGGCGGAGGATGCCGGCATCTCGGAGGAGGGCGGCATCCTGGTCACCAACCGCCTCGGCCAGGCCGGCGCGGATGGCGCCGTTGGCGCGCAGGGCATGGCCCGCGCCGTGCTGCGGGACAATGATGTGGCGCTGGGTGAGGGGGACGACCTGCTGCAGCTCGCCATCTTCCTGGATGGCGCCGATCCGGTGCTGGACTTCGCCGGCAACCGCTTCGAGGGCGGCGGCGGGCGCGACACGCTGGACCTGTTCAACGTCCAGCCTTTCGGCCTCGTCGGCGCCAATGTGGATCTGCGCAATGCGCTCCTGTCGCTGGATGGCCAGGCGGGGGCCGCGCTGTCCGGCTTCGAGAGCTTCATCGGAACCAACCAGGGCGACCGCTTCGTCGATGGGGCGGATGCGCAGATCTATACCGGTGCCGGCGGTGCCGACATCTTCGTCTTCGCCGCCGGCCACGGCCATGACAGCATCCAGGACTTTCGCCAGGGCGAGGATCTGCTGGATCTCAGCGCCCTGAACTACACCGATTTCGCCGAGCTGGAGATTGGTGTGAGTCCGCCGGGTGACGAATATCCCTATGTGGTGGTGACCACCTCCGGCGGCAGTTCCATCACCCTGTCCTTCACCGCCGACACGGTGCTGACGGCGGCTGATTTTATCCTGTAGGCGCCTCAGAAATCATCCAGCAGGGCGTCGATCGCGGCCTGGCCGAGGTCGCCGCCGGCCGGGGTTTCCACCGTGCGGATGGCGGTCTTCACCTCCACCTGCTCGCGCGGCACTTCCGGCCGGACGCCTTCGGGGATCATCGTCTCCAGCATCGTCTCCACCTGCTGGAGGTGCTGGATGGCGCGGCGGATGCGCTGGCCGGTGACGTCCTGGAAGCTGCAGGCCTCGAAGATCGAATTCACCCGCTCGGCGATCGCCGCCACCGCATCCAGGTCCTTGCCGCCTGTGGCGACCCAGTCCTGGATCGCCTCGGCCGCTTCCATGATGGTATTGGCGGCGGCTTCCGTGGCCTGCACCACCGCCTCCAGCTCCAGCCCGCTGTTGCGGGTGGCGGCGGCGGGAACGGCGACGAGCTGGCCGATCTGGTCGTGGATGCGGGCCAGTTCCTTGGTCATCCGCTCCTCCCCCATGTCGGAGATCTCGACGCTGGCATGCAGCTCCGCGCTCAGCTCGGCGATGCGGCGATCGACGAAGCGGCGGAAGTCATCCAGGGCCGGATGCAGCTCCGCCCGCACGGCGTCGCGGAAGGTGTCGGTCGTTTCGGTCGTCACAGACATGCCTTGATCCCCGTGGCGCCGGCAATCCGGCCGATCGCGTGGCGTGGTGGGGGGCATTATGGCGCCGGCCGGTGAACAAGCCGTTGCCGGCGCCACTTTCAGATAGGCATCCCTCGGGCGAAAGGTCCGCCGATCCTATTTCAGCGGAAAGCCCAGCGCCGTCAGCGCATCCCGCATCCGGTCCCGCCCCGACAGCCCGGCGGCGGTGCCGACGCGGCTCATCATGCGCTGGGTCCAGTCCTGCTGGCCCATGCCCTGCGCCACGGAGAAATCGCCCAGGGCCTTGTCATAGCCCGCGATCTTCCGGTCTTCCTCCGCCACCTGATACTGCTCCCGGTGCAGCACCAGGGATTGCGGCAGGCGGGGCTTCACGGCGCCCTGCATGGCGGGGTGGCCGACCGCCATGCCGAAGCAGGCGAAGGCATTGGGCGGCAGGTTCAGCTCCGCCGAGACCTTCTCCGGGTATTGCCGCAACTGGCCGACATAGACGGTGCCGAGACCCAGCGATTCCGCTGCCACCAGCGCGTTCTGCGCGGCCAGGGCGGCATCCACCAGCGCCACCATGAAGGATTCCAGGTAGTCCAGCCCCTCCATCTTCCGCTGATGCGCCTCGCCCAGCCGGGTCAGGCGGGAATTGTCGGCGATCCAGCACAGGAACAGCGGCGCCTGGCGGATGAAGGCCTGGCGGCTGGAAAGGTCGGCCAGCCGGTTGCGCCGCGCCTCGTCCTCCACCGCGACCACGGACCAGGCCTGGAGGTTGGAGGAGGTGGGGGCGGATTGCGCCGCGGCCACCAGCGTCTCCAGCGTGCCCGGCGCCAGCTTCTGGTCGGTGAAGGCGCGGATGGAGCGGTGGTTCAGCAGGGTCTCCAGCACCGGATTGGTCATCTCCAGCGCCGTCTCCGGGCCGGCATCGGCGCCATAGCGGGCGCGGACGGTTTCGATCGGGGCCTGGTCCATGCGTGTCTCTCCGGAATCTGGATGCCGCGTAACGCGAAGCGGTCCCGCAGGTCCAGGGCATCCGCCGCCTAAACCGCAAGGCTGCCTCGCGAAGGCATTGGTTGATGCTGCACTGCGGCGGGTCCATACCCCCGGCCATCATGCTGTCAGGTTCCAACCCCCCCATGTCCGACATGACCCCCATCCGCCGCGCCCTGCTCTCCGTCTCCGACAAGACGGGGATCGTCGAATTCGCCCGCCAGCTTGTCGCCCATGGCGCCGAGATCCTCTCCACCGGCGGCACCGCCCAGGCGCTGCGCATCGCCGGCATCCCGGTGAAGGATGTGGCGGAGCATTCGGGCTTTCCGGAGATCCTCGACGGGCGGGTGAAGACCCTGGTGCCGCAGGTCCATGGCGGTCTGCTCGGCCGGCGCGACCTGCCGGAGCATCTGGCGCAGATGGAGGAACACGCCATCGCCCCGATCGACCTGGTGGCGGTGAACCTCTACCCCTTCGAGGCGACGGTGGCCCAGGGCGCCGGCTTCGAGGACTGCATCGAGAATATCGACATCGGCGGCCCCGCCATGATCCGCTCCGCCGCCAAGAACTTTGCTTCGGTTGTTGTCGTCACCGAGCCGGGGCAGTTGGCGGAAGTGCAGGCGGAATTGCTGCAGGGGGGGACCAGCCTGGGCCTGCGTCGTCGTTTGGCCCAGGCGGCCTATGCGCGCACGGCGGCCTATGACACGGCCATCAGCACCTGGTTCGCCGGCCAGAATGGGGAGGCCTTCCCGCCGCGCCTGGCCTTCGCCGGGCTGCTGCGCCAGACGCTGCGCTATGGCGAGAACCCGCACCAGCAGGCCGGCTTCTATGCCGATGGCAGCCTGCGGCCGGGGCTGGCCACCGCCGCGCAGATCCAGGGCAAGGAACTGTCCTACAACAACCTGAACGACACCGACGCCGCCTTCGAATGCGTCGCGGAGTTCGAGCAGCCGGCCATCGTCATCGTCAAGCACGCCAACCCCTGCGGCGTGGCGGAGGCCGACAGCCTCGCCGCGGCCTGGGACCTTGCCCTGCGCTGCGACCCGGTCTCCGCCTTCGGCGGCATCGTGGCCGCCAACCGCATCCTGGATGCCGAAGCCGCCGAGCGCATCACGGCCATCTTCACCGAGGTGGTGGTGGCCCCCGATGCCGACGCCGCCGCGCGGGCCATCTTCGCCCGCAAGAAGAATTTGCGCTTGTTGCTGACCGGCGCGCTGCCGGACCCGGCGGCGCCGGGCCTGACCTTCAAGTCGGTGGCCGGCGGCTTCCTGGCGCAGTCGCGCGATGCCGGGCGGGTGGCGCTGGAGAAGCTGAAGGTCGTCACCCAGCG
The DNA here is from genome assembly GCF_019029495.1 of Falsiroseomonas oleicola. Lineage (GTDB taxonomy): Bacteria > Pseudomonadota > Alphaproteobacteria > Acetobacterales > Acetobacteraceae > Falsiroseomonas > Falsiroseomonas oleicola. Next base: position 1,332,404 of record NZ_JAERQM010000001.1, on the reverse strand, counting down.
CGTGCCGACGCAACAGGAGCTGGAAGATCTGCTGTTTGCCTTCCGCGTCTGCAAGCATGTGAAGTCCAACGCCATCGTCTATGCCAAGGGCCTCGCCACGGTCGGCATCGGCGCCGGGCAGATGAACCGCGTGGAGAGCAGCCGCATCGCCGCCTGGAAGTCTGAGGCCGCGGCCAAGGCGGCAGGGCTGGACCGGCCACTGGCAGAGGGCTCCGTCGTCGCCTCCGACGCCTTCTTCCCCTTCGCGGACGGGCTGGAGACGGCGGCGGCGGCCGGCGCCACGGCGGTGATCCAGCCGGGCGGGTCGATGCGGGATGCCGAGGTGATCGCGGCGGCGGACAAGGCAGGCCTCGCCATGGTCTTCACGGGCATGCGCCACTTCCGGCACTGAATTACGGTTCTGTCATTTTTATGCGGCGCCCGGCCTTCCATTCGGCCGGGCGCGCAACCATCTCGCGCGCCGTCTCCACCATCCAAAGGCTTGAGTTGATGAACCGCCTCCTCGACGGCTATCGCCGCTTCCGCGCCGACACCTGGCCGCAGGAACGCGCGCGATTCGAGGCCCTGGCCGCCCAGGGCCAGCATCCCGAGACCATGGTCATCGCCTGTTCCGACAGCCGCGTGGACCCGGCCGTGATCTTCGGTGCCGGGCCGGGGGAGCTGTTCGTGGTGCGCAACGTGGCCAACCTCGTGCCGCCCTTCAGTCCCGACGGCGCCTATCACGGCACCAGCGCGGCGCTGGAATTCGGCGTGCGGGTGCTGAAGGTCTCGCAGCTTGTGGTGATGGGCCACGCCATGTGCGGCGGCGTCACCGCTTTGCTGCGCGGCGCGCCGCCGGAAGCGCGTGACTTCGTGCCGGCCTGGATGACCATCGCCACCGAGGCCCGCCGCCGCGTGCTGGAATGCGTGCCGGTGGAGCAGGACCAGCAGGAGGCCTGTGAGCTGGAGGCGGTGCGCCTGTCGCTCGCCAACCTCATGACCTTCCCCTGGGTGGCGGAGGCCGTGGAAGCGGGCCGCCTGACGCTGCAGGGCGCGCATTTCGGCGTGGCTACGGGTAGGCTGATGCTGCTGGGCGCGAATGGGGAATTCGCGCCGGCGTAGCCAGAGGCGGCGCCGGGATGCGAGTCTGGGTTTCTGAGCCCCGATTCGCGACAAAGGAGTCCTCGCCTGCCGGACTGGCTGCCCCTCGCGTTGATCGCCGGCGCCCTGGCCTTCGGCCTGCTGCTGCTGGTGCTGGCGCTCCGCGGCCGGCGCGGGGATGAGGTGCTGCGCCTGGGCGCGATGATGGAGGCCCTGGCCGCCGGCCAGGACCGCCTCGCCCGCCTCAGCGAGGACCGGATGCGGGAACAGGAGCGGACGCTGGCCGCGCGGCTGGACCACGCCGCCGAACGCAGCCAGGCCACCGCCACCGCCATCCAGCAGCGCCTGTCGGTGATCGACGCCGCCCGCCAGAATATTGAGGCGCTGGGCGGGCAGGTGACCTCGCTCGCCGCCATGCTCGGCAACAAGCAGGCGCGCGGAGCCTTGGGGGAGGTGCAGCTGCGCGACCTGGTGGCGGACCGGCTGCCGGCGGCGGGTTTTGTCTGGCAGCACACCCTGTCCAACGGCACCCGCTGCGACTGCCTGATCCGCCTGCCCTTTCCGCCCGGCCCGATCGTGGTGGACAGCAAATTCCCGCTGGAGGCCTGGGCGGCGATGCAGGACGCGCCGGATGCGCCGGCCCGGCTGCTGGCCACGCGCCGCTTCACCCAGGACATCCGCAAGCATGTCGCGGATATCTCGACCAAATACCTGATCCCCGGGGAGACGGCGGAAGGCGCGCTGATGTTCCTGCCGTCGGAGGCCGTTCATGCCACGCTGCATGCGGCGCATGGCGACCTGGTGGCGGAGGCGGCGCGGCGCGGCGTGCATATCGTGGGGCCATCCAGCCTCTGGGCCGTGCTCAACACCATGCGCGGGCTGCTGCGCGATGCGCGGCTTCAGGATGAGGCGCGGCGCATCCGGCATGAGGTGGAGGCGCTGGCCGAGGACTGCGCCCGCCTGGAACGCCGCACCGGCGCGCTGCGCGGCCATTTCGCGAATATCCAGCAGGATGTGCGGGACATCGAGATCACGGCGGAGAAGATCATCCGCCGGAGTGCGGCGATCCGCGCGCTCGACATTCCGGACGAGACCGCGAGGGCCGCTGAATGATGTCGCCGCCACCCAGCACGGAGAGTGGGCTTTGACCCTCCTCCAGCTCCAATCCGCCCTCGGCCTGCTGGCGCTCACCACCCTCGCCTGGGCGCTCGGCGGCTTCCACCGGTGCACCCCCTGGCGCGTCGTCGCGGCCGGGCTGGGTCTGCAAATCCTGTTCGCCGCCGCGCTTCTGCACATTCCGCCGCTGCGCGCCGCCTTCGCCCTGCTGGGCCGCGCGGTGGATGCGCTGGCCACGGCGACGCGGGCCGGCACCAGCTTCGTCTTCGGCTATCTCGGCGGCGGGCCTCTGCCCTTCGCGGAGCCCTTTCCCGGCGCCGGCTTCATCCTGTTCTTCCAGGGCCTGCCGCTGGTGCTGGTGGTCGGTGCGCTGGCCGCCGTGCTGTACCACTGGCGCGTCATCCCGGTGATCGTGGAGGCGCTGGCCCGCCTGCTGACGCGCGCCTTCGGCCTCGGCGGCGCGGCCGGCTTCGCCACCGCGGCCAATGTCTTCGTTGGCATGGTGGAGGCGCCGCTGCTGGTCCGTCCCTGGCTGGCGCGGCTTTCGATCAGCGAGATGTTCGTGGTGATGACCGCGGGGCTCGCCACCATCGCCGGCAATATGCTGGTGGTCTATGCGGTGATGATCGCCCCCGTGGTGCCCGACGCCGCCGGCCAGTTGCTGACCGCCAGCCTGATCTCGGCGCCGGCCGCCGTGCTGGTGGCGCTGCTGATGCGACCGGGCGATGCGGCACCTGTCGTCGAACAGGCCGCCACGGCGCCGCGCCTGTATGACAGCACCATGGAAGCGCTGGTGCGCGGCACGCAGGATGGGCTGACCCTGCTGCTCGGCATCATGGCGACGCTGGTGGTCTTCGTGGCGCTGGTGGCGCTGCTGAACATGGTGCTGGAACCGCTGACCGGGCTGACCTTGCAGCGCATCTGCGCCGTGCTGTTCTGGCCGCTGGCCTTTGCCATGGGCATCCCGGCCGAGAGCGCCGGCACGGTTGCCGCCTCGCTCGGCACCAAGGTCGTGGTGAATGAATTCGTCGCCTATCTCGAACTCGCGCAATCCGGCGGGCTGGGGCTGAGCGAAAGGTCGCGGCTGATCCTGATCTATGCGCTGTGCGGCTTCACCAACTTCGCCTCGGTCGGCATCATGCTGGGTGGCATGGTGGCGATGTGCCCGGAACGGCGGGCCGATATCGTGAAGCTCGGCCTGCCGGCGCTGGTGGCCGCGACCATCGCCTGCTGCATGACGGGCGCGGTGGTGGGGCTGCTGACGGCGCCCTGAGAAAGGACCTCATGTTCGACATCCTCGGCCCGCCCCCCGCCGGCTCCCCCCGCCCCTTCAGCGAGGCGACGCGCGCCGGCGGCCTGGTCTTCGTCTCCGGCCATTCCGCGCCGCATGACCCGGCCCGCGGCATTTCGCGCGGCGCGACGCCGGCGGAGGAGGTGCGGAACGCGCTGGCCAAGGTCGCCGCCATTCTGGAAGCTGCGGGCAGCGGGCTGGACCGGGTGGTGCAGATGACCATGCTGATCACCGACCCCGCCGACTACGCCGCGCTCAACGCCGAATATGTGACGCATTTTCCAAACGGCCTGCCGGCCCGGCACACGGCCCGCTTCGGCGTGCCGACCGAGGCCCGCGTCGCCTTCGCCTGCATCGCCCTCGCCGGAGAGCCCACCCATGCGTAGCCATCTGGTCCAGCGCAATTTGCGGCAGGACCCGCCCCTCGCTTTGCGAGGCGAGGGAATCTTCCTGCATGACTCCAACGGAAAGACCATCATCGATGGCTCCGGCGGCGCGGCCGTCGCCTGCCTCGGTCATGGCCATCCCCGCGTGCTGGACGCGATGCGCGCGCAGATGGACCAGCTGACCTACGCCCACACGGCGCTCTATTCCTGCGAGAGCGCGGAGGCGCTGGCCGACCTGGTGCTGGAGGGTGAGCCCGGCGGCCTGACCCAGCTCTATCTCTGCTCCTCCGGCTCCGAGGCCATGGAGGCGGCGCTGAAGCTCTCCCGCCAGTATTTCTGGGAAATCGGCCAGCCAAACAGGCAAAAGTATATCGCAAGGCGGCAGAGCTATCATGGCAATACGCTCGGCGCGCTGGCGGCCGGCGGCAATGCCATGCGGAAGGCGATCTACCAGCCGATCCTGTCCGACGCCTTCAGCCATGTCGCGCCCTGCTACGCCTATCGCGACCGTGGGCCGGCGGAATCCGACGCCGATTATGTGGCCCGGCTGGCGGCGGAACTGGAGGCGGAGTTTCAGCGCCTCGGCCCCGACACCGTCATCGCCTTCATCGCGGAGCCGGTGGTCGGCGCGACGCTCGGCTGCGTCACCGCCTTGCCGGGCTATTTCCAGGCCATGCGCGCGGTCTGCGACCGGCATGGGGCGCTGCTGATATTGGATGAGGTGATGTGCGGCATGGGCCGCACCGGCACCATGCATGCCTGGGAACAGGAAGGCGTGACGCCGGACATCCAGGTGGTGGCGAAGGGCCTGGGTGGTGGCTACCAGCCGATCGGCGGCATCCTGGCCAACCATCGCGTCATGGACGCGCTGCGCGACGGCAGCGGCGCCTTCATGCACGGCCATACCTACCAGGCCCATCCCATGGCCGCCGCCGCCGCGCTGGCGGTGCAGCGGGTGATCCGGGAGGAAGGGCTGCTGGCCAATATCCAGGCCATGGGCGCGCTGCTGGAACAGCGGCTGGTGGAGCGCCTGGGCAACCATCGCCATGTCGGCGACATCCGCGGCCGCGGCCTGTTCTGGGCCGCCGAATTCGTCAAGGATCGCGGCAGCAAGGCGCCCTTCGACCCGGCGCTGAAGCTGAACGACCGCATCAAGCGCGCCGCCTATGACAACGGCCTGGCCTGCTACCCCATGGCCGGCACCATCGATGGCCGCCTCGGCGACCATGTGCTGCTGGCGCCCCCCTACATCGCCACCGCCCAGGACATCGATTCCATCGTCGCCCGCTTCGGCGACGCGGTGGACACGGCGCTGGCCGGGCTGCCGAAATCTCGTTGATTCCGCAATGAACCGATCCTTCCGTAACGCGTTCTATATCCGAAGCCCAGCCACCAGGCCGGGCCCAAGGATAGGAGAAGCGCTATGGACAAGGATCGCATCAAGGGCGCCCTGAACGAGGCCAAGGGCTCCGTGAAGAAGACCGTCGGCGAGGCCGTGGGCAATGAGCGTCTGGAGGCCGAAGGCCACCTCGACACCGCCAAGGGCAAGGCCCAGGGCGCCGTTGGCCGCACCAAGGACGCCGCGCGCGACGCGATCGACGGCAAGGATCGCGTTTGACGACCGGCGTGGGGCTCCGGCCCCACCCGTGTGCAGATAAAAACCCCGGCAGGGTGACCTGCCGGGGTTTTTCGCGTCCGGAAGCCCTCAACCCCAGGGGTTGCGGCGCGGCCCGGCGGGAGGCTTCGACCAGGGGCCGGCGGCGGGCGGGGCCACCGGCATCGGCCGCGAGGGCGGCCGACCGGCGCCGCCCCCCAGCGCGCGCAGCGCCGCGACCCGGTTCGCCGTCTTCGGATGGGTGGAGAACAACCCATCCATGCGCAGTCCCGACAGCGGGTTGATGATGAACATATGCGCGGTTGCCGGATTGGCCTCCGCCGCCTGGTTCACCCGGCCTTCCTTGTAGGATTCAAGGCGCATGAGTGCGGAGGCCAGACCCTCCGGATCGCCGGCGATCTTGGCGCCCACCCGGTCCGCCTCATATTCGCGGGACCGGCTGATCGCCATCTGCACGATCATCGCGGCGATCGGCGCCAGCACCATCATGGCGATGGTGCCGATCAGGCCGAAGGGATTCTGGCGGTTGTCGCCCCGGCCGAACAGGAAGCCGAACTGCGCCAGCATGCCGATGGCACCCGCGATGGTCGCCGTCATGGTCATGATGAGGGTGTCGCGGTTGCGGATATGCGCCAGCTCATGCGCGATCACCCCCGCCACCTCCCGCTCCGGCATCATGTCGAGCAGCCCGGTGTTCAGCGCCACCGCCGCCCGGTCCGGGCTGCGGCCGGTGGCGAAGGCATTGGGCTGGTCCTCATGGATCACATAGAGCGCCGGCATCGGCAGCCCGGCATTGGTGGCGAGCTGCTGGGTCATCTGGAACAGCCGGGGCGCGTCACCCGGGCCGATGGGCTGGGCATTGTGCATGCGCAGCAGCATCCGGTCGCTGTTCCACCAGGCGAAGACGTTCATGCCGCAGGCGACCAGGAAGGCGATGACCATGCCCTGCTGGCCGCCCAGCATGAAGCCGACGCCGACGAAGATCGCGGTCATCCCTGCCAGCAGCACCGCGGTCCGCAGATATCCGCTCATCCATCCTCCGATCCGAATGCCCTGTCATGCGTTGCAGCCTCTGCAAGCCGTACAGGGATCGCCTACATGTGGGGCATGAGCAACGCGAATCACGGGGGGGCGCCTGCCGCCGCCCACATCACGAATAGCCCGGCCTTGGCCCAGCAGGTGCCGCTGCCGCCGCAGGAACCGCCTGGCCCGCCGCCGGGCCATCCGGTGCCGGAGCCCGACCCCGCGCCGATCCAGCCGCCGCCGGATGGCGACATGCCGATGCCGGGCGACCCGCCGCCGCCCCCGCTCGGCGATCCGCCGGCCGAGGCGCCGATCCGCCTGGCCCTGCCGCCGGAGATCGGGGGGCCGAAGGGGCCGGAGCCGACACGCTATGGCGACTGGGAACAGAAGGGCCGCGTCAGCGACTTCTGAGGCCAACGCTCGATTTCATCGACCGCTGGAATCATATTTGATGCCCTCAGGCGCCGGGCGCGGCCTCCGGCCGCTTGGCTCATCGCGCCGAAGGCGCGCCTTCGGCGCGACGGACAACCGGCGGGCCGCATTCGCGGCCTCGGCCGGCATTGCCGGCCGCAGGTTCAGTCTTTTCGGGCGTTGGTATGAGCCGCCGATTCCGTGTGCCCCGACTCGAGTCGCGACTCGGGCGCGACTCGGGGAACGCGCTAGTCGGCGACTCGGAGGCCTACCCCCACATCTTGTGGTGGGAGAACGAAATCCGGGAGTCAGCGATTCGTTCCCGCGACTCGGACCAGGCTGTTGATTCAAAAGGGGCGTGCCTGGCACGGATTACGCCTGATTCACCTCATGTTCCAGAACAGGGGCGAATCGCGAACCAGAACGGTGGCGGCAGGCGCCTCAGCGGCCCCGGCGCGCCAGCCAGAAACCGAGGCCCAGCACCCCGGCGGCGGAGACGGCCAGCGCCCATTCCGCCCCCAGCGCGGCCCGCCCGGCGCCCATCGCGGCGGGGCCGAGCGACTGGCCGAGGAAGAAGCTGAAGGCATGCAGCGCCACGGCGCTGCCGCGGGCCATGGGCGCCACCTCCGTCACCCGGGTCTGGATGGAGCTGTGCATCATGTAGAAGCCGAGGCCGAGCAGCAGGCAGCCGCCGATCAGCACCGCCGCCACCGGCGCCAGGGCCTGGGCCAGCAGCCCCAGCGCCGCCAGCGCGCCCCCCAGCACCACCATGCGCGACTGACCCATGCGCCGCAGCATCAGCCCGGCGAGGGCCGCGAAGACGAAGCCGCCGACGCCGAAGAAGGCCACCGCCAGCCCCGCCTCCGCCACGCCACCCTGGCCACGCTCCGCCAGCAGCGGGGCGATGAAGGGGAAGATGCCGAAGATGAACATCCCCTCCAGGAACACGCAGGCATAGAGCACCCGCGCCGCCGGCTGGGCGATGATCTGCCCGTAGCGGCGCAGCGCATCGGCCAGGTTCAGCCTTGGCCCGCGCAGCTCCGGCCGGCTGCGATCCGCCCGCAGCATCGGCACCGCCGCCAGCGCCGCGGCCGCGCAGACCAGGGTGACGCCGCGCCAGCCGATCCAGGGCTCCAGCATCGCCGACAGCAGTGCGCCACCGGAGGACCCGGTGAGCCCCGCCACCAGCAGCCGCGACAGCGCCACCTGCCGGCGCTCGATCGGCACCTGGTCGCCGATGGAGGCGATGGCGAGGGGAAAGATGCCACCCGCCGCCGCCCCCGCCAGGATGCGCAGCAGGGTGAGGGACAGCAGGTCCGGCGCCATCGCCGTGATGGCCAGCGCCACCGCCAGCAGCAGCAGGCAGATGCGGATCACGCGCTGCTTGCCGGCCGCATCCCCCAGCGGCCCCAGCACCGGCTGCACCAGCGCATAGGGCAGGGCGAAGGCGGTGGAGAGCAAGGCGATGGTGGCCGGGGTGGCGCTGAATTCCGCCGCCAGCTCCCCCACCAGCGGGTCGAAGGCACGCATGGCCAGCGCTGAGGCGAGGCAGGCCAAGCCGAGCACGAGGATCAGGCGGCGCGTCTCGGAAGAGCGCCTTTCGGGAGGGTCGGCCATGGCCGCGGATGCTGCTTGCTGGCGCCGGCCCGCGCAACCGCGCCCGGCGCAATCCTGGCGGGCGCCCCGGATGAGGCTGGTGGCACGTATCAAACCATGTGTTAATTATCGTATTCTGGACATGCTCTTCGTCAGGACCGCCGTGTGACTCCCCCCTTCGCCGTCGCCTTCCAGCCCATCGTCGATGTTGAGACCGGCCTGACCCTGGCGCAGGAAGCGCTGGTGCGCGGCCCGGCCGGGGAATCGGCCGGCAGCGTGCTGGCTTCCGTTGCGCCGGAGGCGCGCTATCGCTTCGACGCCGAAATCCGCCGCGGCGCGATGGCGGAGGCGCTGCGCCTGGGCCTGCCGGCGACCAATGCCGCGCTGACCCTGAACATCTTCCCCGGCTGCATCGGCGCGCCCGAATTCTGTGCCACCCGCACGATGGCCGATGCCGAGGCCATGGGCTTCCCGACCGACCGCCTGATCTTCGAGATCAGTGAGATGGAGCCTGTGGAGGATCCCGAGGCGCTGGGCCGCACCCTGGCCAATTTGCAGCGACGCGGGTTGCGCATCGCGCTGGACGATGTTGGCACCGGCCATGCGCGAATCCCGCTGCTGATGGTCTGGCGCCCGGACGGCGCCAAGATCGCGCGGGAGGTCATCATGGGCCTCGACAAGGACGAGGCCCGCTTCGAACGGGTGCGGGAGACGCTGGAACAGCTTCTCGCCTTCGGCATGGTGCCGGTGGTGGAGGGTATCGAGACCCCCGGCGAACTGGCCGCGCTGCGCCGCCTCGGCGTGCGGGCGATGCAGGGCTACCTGTTCGCCCGGCCGGGGCTGGGCGTGCTGCCGGTGCCGGTGGTGCCGCGCGCCGCTACCTGATCCTGTTATCCACCAGGTCCTGCACCACGCCCGGATCCGCCAGCGTCGAAGTATCGCCCAGCGCCTCCGTCTCATTCGCCGCGATCTTGCGCAGGATCCGGCGCATGATCTTGCCGGATCGGGTCTTCGGCAGGCCGGGCGCCCATTGGATGGCGTCGGGGCTGGCGATGGGGCCGATTTCCTTGCGGACCCAGGCCACCAGCTCCTTGCGCAGCGCCTCGGTGGGCTCCTCGCCGGTCTTCAGCGTGACATAGGCGTAGATGCCCTGGCCCTTGATGTCGTGCGGCATGCCGACCACGGCGGCCTCCGCCACCTTGGGATGGGCGACCAGCGCGGACTCGACCTCCGCCGTGCCCATGCGGTGGCCGGCGACATTGATGACGTCATCGACGCGGCCGGTGATCCACCAATAGCCATCGGCATCGCGCCGGGCGCCGTCGCCGGTGAAATAGGTGCCCTTGAAGGTCGAGAAATAGGTCTGCACGAAGCGCTCATGGTCGCCATAGACCGTGCGCATCTGCCCGGGCCAGCTATCCAGCAGCACGAGGTTGCCCTCGGTCGCGCCTTCCAGGACATTGCCGTCATTGTCGACCAGCGCCGGCAGCACGCCGGGCAGCGGCAGCGTGGCGGAACCCGGCTTCTGGGCAATGGCGCCGGGCAGCGGCGAGATCAGGATGCCGCCGGTTTCCGTCTGCCACCAGGTATCGACGATCGGGCAGCGCTCGTCGCCCACATTCCGGTAGTACCAGAGCCAGGCTTCGGGATTGATCGGCTCCCCCACGCTGCCGAGAATCCGCAGGCTGGCGCGGCTGGTCCGCTTCACCGGCGCCTCGCCTTCGCGCATCAGGGCGCGGATGGCGGTGGGGGCGGTGTAGAAGATATTGACCTGGTGCTTGTCCACCACCTCCCAGAACCGGGAGACGGTCGGGTAGTTAGGCACGCCCTCGAACATCAGCGTGGTCGCGCCATTCGCGAGCGGGCCATAGACGATGTAGGTGTGCCCGGTCACCCAGCCGACATCGGCCGTGCACCAGTAGATCTCGCCGTCGCGATAGTCGAAGACGTTCTCATGGGTGAAGCTGGCCCAGACCATGTAGCCGCCGGTGGTGTGCAGCACGCCCTTCGGCTTGCCGGTGCTGCCGCTGGTGTAGAGGATGAACAGCGGGTCCTCCGCGTTCATCCGCTCCGGTTCGGCGGTTTCCGGCTGGGTGTCGCAGGCGTCCGACCACCAATGGTCACGCTCCGGCATCATCTGTACCGCGCCGCCGGTGTTTTTCGCGACGATGACGTTGCGGATGGAGGGGCAGGTCTTCAGCGCCTCATCCGCATTGGCCTTCAGCGGCACCTTCCGGCCGCCGCGCCGGCCCTCATCCGCCGTGATCAGCAGTACGCAATCCGAGTCCTGGATGCGGGATGCCAGGCTGTCGGGTGAAAAGCCGCCGAAGACGATGGAATGCACGGCGCCGATGCGGGCGCAGGCCAGCATGGCGACCGCGGCCTCCACGATCATCGGCAGGTAGATGCAGACCCGGTCGCCCTTCTGCACACCCATGTCGCGCATGGCATTCGCCAGCTGGCAGACCCGGGCGTGCAGTTCCTTGTAGGTCACCTTGGCATCGCTGGCCGGGTCGTCCCCCTCCCAGATGATCGCCACCTGGTCGCCGCGGGTCGCCAGATGCCGGTCGAGGCAGGAGACGGAGGCGTTCAGCACCCCATCCTCGAACCACTTGATCGAGACCTTTCCGGATTCGCCGCCGAAATCGGTGTTCTTGATGATGGTCGGCGCCTGCATCCAGGCGATGCGCTTTGCCTCCTTCGACCAGAAGGCGTCGGGGTCGCGGGTTGCGGCCTCCACCATCGCCTTGTAGCCGGCGGCGTCCACATGGGCGCGCGCGGCGATCTCGGGCTTCACGGCGATCAGGCTGTTATCGGTCATGGGCGGTCCCCGCAGTCTTGTCGGCGCATCTCGTTCCGGTCTTCTGACCGGTTCATAGAAAGGGAATGGGGCACGCGGCCATGAGATGCGTCAACCGGCGGCATGCGAAGTTGAAGGAGAGGCCGGCGTGACGGCAGGGGATGGATGGGCGAATTCGGCCGCGGCCTGGATTGAGGCCCAGGGCGAGGCCGGCGACTACGGCCGCCGCTTCGTGCTGGATGCGCCGATGCTGGCACGCGTGGCGGCAGCACCGGTGCGGCTGGCACTCGATATCGGCTGCGGCGAGGGCCGCTTCTGCCGGATGCTGCGCGACCGCGGCATTCCGGCCATCGGCATCGACCCGACCGAGGCGCTGCTGGCCGAAGCCCGCCGCCGCGATCCGGAGGGCGACTACCGCCCTGGCCGGGCGGAGGCGCTGCCCCTGACGGATGGCGCCTGCGACCTGGCCATCAGCTACCTGAGCCTGATCGACATTCCGGACGCCGCCGCCGCCATCGCCGAGATGGCCCGCGTGCTGGCCCCCGGCGGCCGCCTGCTGATCGCCAATCTCAACCCCTTCTTCACCGCCGGCATGCCGGAGGGCTGGGTGCGCCAGGACGGCGAAAAGACGCATTTCGCCATCGACCACTATCTGGAGGAGCGCGCCGACTGGGTCGGCTGGCGTGGCATCCGCATCCGCAACTGGCACCGGCCGATGAGCCACTACATGACCCTGCTGCTGGGCCAGGGCCTGGTGCTGACCCATTTCGCGGAACCCGCCCCCGCACCGGGCGGCGACCCGCACGCGGCGGCGCGCTACCGCCGCGTGCCCTATTTCCACATCATGGAGTGGAAAAAACCTAACTCTCCGCCGTGATCCCCCGTTCCCGCGCGATGGCCGCGAAGGTCGCCACCGTGCTGTCGAACAGGCTGGCAAAAGCCTCCCGCCGCAGGCCGGAGGGGGTGAAGCCCAGCGCGGCCAGCCGCGCCTGCAGCGCCGGGTCCGACAGCATGGCGGCATTGGCGGCCTGAAGCCGCTCCAGCGCCGGCTCCGGCGTGCCGGCGGGGGCGAAGAAGCCGATCCAGGTGTCCTGGACGAAGCCGGGGGCGATGCTCTCCCCGGCCGTCGGCACCTCCGGCAAGGCCGGCGGGCGGCCGGCGCTGGTGACGAACAGCGGCACCAGGCTGCGCGCCCGGGCATGCGGCACGCCGGCGGAGAAGGTTACCACGCCGACATCGATATTGCCGGCTAGCAGGTCCTGCAGCACCGGCCCGCCGCCGCGATAGGGCACATGCTCCACCCGCAGCCCGCCGGCGGCGCGCAACATCAGCTCGCTGGTCAGGTGCTGGGAGGCACCGATGCCCGGCACGCCGACATTCAGCGCCCCCGGCCGCGCCCGCGCCGCCTCGGCGAAATCCCGCGCATGGGTCAGGCCGGAGCGCGGATGGGTGAAGAAGCCATGCTCCGCCGTGATGGCCAGCGCCACCGGCCGCAGGCTCTGGCTGAGGGAGGGTGCGCCGGGCACCGGCAGGGCCTCGGTCGCGGCGAAGGTGTCGTTGGCCAGCAGCAGGGTATGGCCATCCGGCGTGGCGCGCGCCGCCGCCTGGCCGCCAACGCGGCCGGAGGCGCCGCCGATATTCTCGATGACGATGGTCTGGCCGAGCTGCGCGCCCAGCGCCTGCTGCACCGCGCGGGCGAGCTGGTCCACCGCGCCGCCGGGCGGCCAGGGGACGACCAGGCGGATCGGGCGGTCGGGCCAGGCGGATTGGGCGCGGGCGATGCCGGGGGCCGCCAGCGGCGACAAGGCGAGGGTGCGCAGCAGCAGGCGGCGGCGGAAATGGTCACGGGGCGCGTGAGTCATGGGAGGCTCCGAAGGGCGTCAGGATCAGCGGGATAGGCGCGGATCCGGGCGACATCGCGCGGTCTGGCGGGGCGGAATGGGCTTGTGCATGGAATTTTATTCTATCAAACACAGTATATCCGTCAATCAGAAGATTTTTATTCCATGTTGGGGCCTGGTGCAGAGAGCCGCCATGCTGCCGTAGCCGGCCGCGGCGCGGTTCCCTGCCCGATTGGCGCCGAAGCGCGGCGGAGTTCCGTCGCATCGCGCTGGCGTGATGTCCCTGCCGCTTTCCTGCCACGGTCGTGCCACCCATCTGCCGTGGCGGACCGCGGCAATGGGCCTGCATCGGAAAGGGTCCTGCCCATGCGCCATATCCGCCGTGCCGCCGTCACCGGCCTGCTCGCCGTCTGGCTCGCCCCGCTGTCCCAGGTGGCGGAGGCGCGCAGCGCCCGCGTCTTGGCGGCCGAACAACCCTGCCTTCAGATGATGGAGGAGGAGCCGGAGCGCGTGGCGATGCCGCAGCGCCCGACGCCCCCCGGCGACCCGGCCGGCTGACGCCGGAACCCTCTCCACCCAAAGGGGGGAGAGGGCAGGGTGAGGGGGGCGTGCCGAACGCCGGACGCCTTTCCCTGGCTGCGCCGGCCCCTAGCTTCGCCGGAACGCCACCAGCAGGTTGTTGGCCGGCATCTCCGTGACCCCGGGCGCGCCGAACCCCGCCTGCGCCGCCTCCGCCGCCACATCCTCCAGCCGCCGCAGGCCCCAGGACGGGTCGCGGGCGCGCAGGCTGGCGTCGAAATCCTCGTTGCTCGGCGCGGTTGGCACCCCCTCGCGGCGATAGGGGCCGTAGAGCACCAGCGGCGCGCCCTTCGCCAGCACGGCCGCGGCGCCGCGTATCAGGCCGGGGGTCGCCGCCCAGGGCGCGATATGGATCATGTTGACGCAGAGCACCGCATCCGCCTGCGCCAGCGGCCATTCCGGCGCCATCGCATCCAGCGCCAGGGCCGGGCGGATATTGGGCTGGCCGGCGCACCAGGCATCGATGCTGGCCCGCGCATCGGCATCCGGATCGCTGGGCTGGAAGACCAGGCCGGGCAGCGCCTGGGCGAAATGCAGCGCATGTTCGCCGCTGCCGCTCGCCACTTCCAGCACCAGGCCGTTGGCCGGCAGCAACGGCCGCAGCGCCTCCAGGATCGGGTCACGGTTGCGGGCGGCGGCGGGGGCTTCGCGGCGTAGGTCGGGGGTCATGCCTTCCTTTCCCCATGCCATGCCGAAGACGTCAACCGCGCGGCGCGCAATCGGTTGCGCAACATCTTGATGCGCGGCCCGGCGCTGCGCCATCCTGCGCCGCGACGCGGGCCCTGGAATGCCCGCGCGGAGGAACGAACCCATGATGCGCAACACGATCGCCGCGGCCGGCTTTCTGGCCGCGCTGACCTGCCTGCCCGGCGTGATCCAGGCCCAGCAGCCCGCCGCGCCACCCGCCTGGGCCATCGGCCGGGAAGGCAGCGGCATGGCCGGCACGCTGGCGCCGCACGCCCCGCGCCTGACGGTGACGCCGCCCGCGCAACTGCCGCTTGCGGCCATCCGCCTGCCGCAGGGCTTCACCGCGGAGGTCTATGCCCATGGCATGCCCGGCGCGCGGATGATGGCGGAGGGGCCGAACGGCACCATCTTCGCCGGCAGCCGCACCATCGGCCGGGTCTATGCCATCACCCGCAATCCGGACGGCACGACCCGCACCCGAACCCTGCTGCAGGGGCTGAACCAGCCCAACGGCATCGCCGTGCTGGACGGCAATCTCTATGTCATCGCCATCAACAGGGTGCTGCGCTTCGACAATATCGAGCAGAATCTGGACAATCCGGGCAGCGGCACCGATCTGACCGCCGCCTTCGCCCTGCCGACGGAGGAACACCACGGCTGGAAGTTCCTGACCACCGGGCCCGATGGCCGCCTGTATACGAATGTCGGCGTGCCCTGCAATATCTGCGACTTCAACCGCGACACCCATGCCCTCCTGGTCTCCTTCCGCCCCGATGGCAGCGACCGGCGGATCGAGGCGCGCGGCGTGCGCAACAGCGTCGGCATGGCGCTGCATCCGGTGACGCGCGAGCTCTGGGCCACCAATAACGGCCGCGACTGGGCCGGCAACGACATCCCCAACGACACGCTGCACCGGGTGCGACGCAGTGGCGAGGATCACGGCTTTCCCTTCTGCGTCGGCGACTGGGCCGATCCCGGCGCGCCATCCCAGCGCAATTGCAGCGAGTTCGTGCAGCCCGCCGCGCTGCTCGGCCCGCATGTCGCGGCGCTTGGCATGCGCTTCTACACCGGCACCATGTTCCCGGAGGCCTATCGCAACCAGATCTTCATCGCCCGCCGCGGGTCCTGGAACCGGGAACGGCTGAACGGCTTCGACGTGGTGGTGGCGAAGCTGGACGCGGAGGGCCGGGTGACCGCCATCGAGCCCTTCCTGGAAGGCCTGCGCGACGATGCCAATCAGCGCTTCCTCGGCCGGCCTGTCGATGTGCATGTGATGCGCGACGGGTCGCTGCTGGTGGCGGAGGAGCAGTTCGGCGCCATCTACCGGATCACCTACCGCCAGTGACGGGCTGGCGCATGACCCTGGTGGCGGCCGCCCTGGCCGCCACCGCCCTGTTTCCCGCCGCCGCGCAGGATGCGGCGCGGGGGGCGGCCCTGGCGGAGGCGCGTGGCTGCGGCGGCTGCCATGGCGCGGCCGGCATCAGCGAGGTGGCGAACACCCCCTCCCTCGCCGGCCAGCCGGCCGAATTCATCACCCTTCAGATGATCCTGTTCCGCGAAGGTCTGCGCCAGGCGGCGCCGATGAACGCGCTGTCGCAGGGGCTGGAGGATGGGCAGGTGGAGGATCTGGCGGCACATTACGCGGCGCTGACGCCCGCCGCCCCGCCCGGTCGCGGCGCGCCGGATGCCGCCCTGGCCGAACGCGGCCAGGCGCTGTCCGACCGGCTGCATTGCGGCGTCTGCCACCTGCCGGATTTCAGCGGCCGCAACCAGATCCCGCGCATCGCCGGCCAGCGCGAGGACTTCCTGCGCCACACCTTGGCGCAATACCGCGACAGCCAGCGCCGGGGCACCGACACCAATATGAATGCGGTGATGCATGGCGTCACCGATGCGGAGATCGCCGCCCTGGCGCATTTCATGGCCCAGCAACGCTGATGCCAATGGCTGAAAGGCTGCCCAGCGGCCGGTGAAGCCGGCCGAGGCCGCGCATGCGGCGAGCCAAGCCGCTAGAGGCGGCGCCCGTCACGCCTTCGGCGTGCCTGTGGCACGCATGAGGGCCAAAAAGGCAGCCGGCAAAGCCGGCTGAGCGGCCGAATGGCCACCGCCGCCTATGCGGCGAGCCAAGCCGCCGGAGGCGGTGCCCGGCGCCTGAGGGCCAGAATCACGTCACTCTATCCAGTTCCGCATCGCTCATCGCGCCCGGCACGATGGTCATCGGCACCAGCAGCCTGCCGGCGTAGCGGCCGGTCAGGGCCTGGATCAGCGGCCCGGGGCCGGAGCCGCCGATGGCGCTGGCCAGCACCAGGATGGAGATGCGGGGGTCTTCGGCCAGCAGGGCCAGCAATTCGTCGCGGGCATCGCCTTCGCGGATCAGCAGCATGGGCAGGCCGCCGGTGATCTCGTTCACCTCCGCCGCCAGGCCGGAGAGCATGCGCTCCGCCTCCTCCCGCCTTTCCTCGCTGAGCATGGCGCCGACGCCGGCCCATTCCACCTGGCCGGCTGGCTCGATCACCCGCAGCAGGGCGACACGGCCGCCGGATTTGCGCACCCGCAGCGCGGCATAGCGCAGCGCCACCCGGCGTTCCGCGCTGTCATCCACCACCACCAGGAAGACCCGGTCCCGCCGCGCCTGCGCCGCCTCCGCCGTTTCACCCATCGCTCGATCCCCCAGGCTCGGGGCCGACCGGGCAGGCGGTCAGTTGCGCCGGAAGACGACGCTGCCGAACCAGCCTGCCAGGCCCGCCATGACAATGCAGGCGATGCCATACAGCACCGGCTGGTTGCGCGCGATGTCCGCCACCCAGGCGGCGCTGCCGGTGCGCACCACATCCAGCCGCAATTCCTGCCGCGCCACCACCCTGCGGTCGCGCACCAGCATCACCTGCACCTGGTAGATGCCATGCGCCACCGTGGCCGGCAGCGGCAGCCGGGCATGGAACAGCCGGCCGCCGGAGACCTCGATCGGCCTTTCCCGGTCCACCCAGAGCCCGGCTTCCTGCTGCAATCCCGCCAGCGCCTGCCGGAATTCCGCCCCCTGGGAGCCGAGCTGCACCAGCGGCAACTGGTCCAGCGCCAGCCGCAGGTCGGCGCGTTCCACCCGGTCCAGCATCGCCGGCACCGGGCGGGTGGAGGCCAGCGCCCAGTAGCTGGGCACGCGGTTGAAGCGGGCGGCGTCGCCGTTGATCCAGAAGCCCAGCACATTGGTCTTCTCGCGCACCATCATCGCCGTCTCGGGGCCGGTGACCAGCACCAGCACCTCATCCCCCAGCGGGCCGATCAGCCGTTCGGTGGCACCGAAGACCAGGATCTCGGCGCCGGAAAAGGCGGTGGTCACCTCGATCCGGCGGGTGGAGAGTTCGACGGACAGCGAAGGCGGTGCCACGGCGGTCGCCTGCGCCAGGGCCATGCGCGGCGCGGCCAGCAAGGCCGGCAGCAACAGAAGCAGGCCCAGCCAGCGCCTCATGGCACCGGGCCGATGACGAACAGCGCCTCCGGCACCCGCAGCAGGTCCCACAGCAGGGACAGCGCCACCGCCAGCACCAGGGCGCCGAGCAAGGCGCGCATTTCCTCGCCCCGCAGCTTGGTGCCCATGGCCGCGCCGAACTGCGCGCCCGCCACGCCGCCTGCCAGCAGCAGCAGGGTCAGCACGATGTCCACGCTGCCGACCTGAATCGCCTGGAGGAATGTGACATTGGCGGTGACGAAGACCACCTGGAACAGCGACGTGCCGATCACCACCGCCGTCGGCATGCCAAGCAGGTAGATCATCGCCGGCACCAGCATGAAGCCGCCGCCGACACCCATGATGGCCGACAGCACGCCGATGGCGAAGCCGATGCCGAGCGGCGGGATGACGGAGATGTACAAGCGCGACTTGCGAAAGCGCATCTTGAAGGGCAGGCCGTGCATCCAGAGATGCTCATGCAGCCGTGCCGGCCGCGCGCGCTTGCGGCGCAGGATGGCCGTCAGGCTTTCGCGCACCATCAGCGCGCCGACGCTGCCCAGCACGACGACGTAGAAGATGGCGACCGCCAGATCGACCTGCCCGGCACGCCGCAGCCAGGCGAACAACTGCACGCCGGCCAGCGAGCCGAAGAAGCCGCCGATGATGAGCACGAAGCCCATCCGCATATCGACATTGCCGCGCCGCCACTGCGCGATGAGACCGGAGACGGAGGCGCCGAGCGTCTGGTTGGCGCCCGATCCGACGGCGACGGGGGCGGGGATGCCGATCAGGATCAGCAGCGGCGTCAGCAGGAAGCCGCCACCAACACCGAACAGGCCGGACAGCCAGCCCACGCCAAAGCCGATGCCCAGCAGCAGCAGGGCATCGACCGACATCTCGGCAATCGGCAGATAGACCTGCATCGCGCGGAAGTCTCGCTTGGCGGCGTGGCCGGAAGAAGGCGGCCAGAAAATACGGGGAGGAAGGCGGCGACAGAAGGGCGGTATCGACCTGCGCGCAGCGCGCCGCAACCCGGCTTGACGCCGTAAAGGCGATCATTCCGGTCAGATCGACGTGCGAGGGATGCCTGTGCGGTACAGGTGATGCTTCGATGACGGCACGGCGTGGCCGATGACGGAACGAGGGCGATACGCTACCTGAATGCGCCTCGCCCGGAGCAACCCCGATGATCCTGCGCCGTCGCCTGCTCATCACCCTGTCGGCCGGCCTCGCCGCGCCCGCGCTGCGCGCGCCGGCGGCCCAGGCGGCGCGGCGCGTCACGCTGCTGCACCTGAACGATTTCCACAGCCGGCATGAGGGTGCGCAGGCCTCCGCCGCCAGTTGCCGCACCGAAGCGCCCTGCCTCGGCGGCGCGGCGCGGCTGGTGGCCGCCTTCCACGCGGCGCGCGCGGCCGCCGCCGCGGAAGGCCGCGCGGTGCTGGCGCTGGATGCGGGGGACCAGTTCCTCGGCAGCCTGTTCTACACCCTGCACAAGGGTCTGGCCGAAGCGGCGGTGCAGCGGCAATGGGGCGTGCAGGCCATGGCGCCCGGCAATCACGACTTCAATGGCGGGCCGGAGGTGCTGGCCGGCTATCTCCGTGCCCTCGGCGCGCCGCTGCTCGCGGCCAATATGGACATCGCGGGGGAGCCGGCGCTGGCCGGGTTGGTGACACCATACCGGGTCTTCACCACCGGCGGCGCGCGCATCGGCGTCATCGGGCTGACGCTGGAGAATATCCCGCAGGTCTCCTCCCCCGGTCCGAATCTCCGCTTCACCTCCGGCGAGGCGGAGGTGGCACGTGCCATCGCCGCGAGCCGGGCGGAGGGGCCGGCCACGACCGTGGTGCTGTCGCATCGCGGCCTCGCGGCCGACCAGGCGCTGGCCCTGGCCGTGCCCGGTATCGACGTGATCGTCGGCGGCCATTCCCACACGCTGGTCACGCCGCCCATGGTGGTGGATGGCGCCGACCGCCCGGTGCGGATCGTGCAGGCGGGCGCCTTCGGCCGCTGGCGCGGGCGGCTCGACCTTGACCTGGCGGTGGATGGGCGCGTCGTGGCGCATGGCGGCGGGGCGGAGGAGATCACCCCGGCGATGCCGGAAGACCCCGCGACGGCGCGGATCGTGGCGGACTTCGCAGCGCCACTGGACGGCTTCCGCAACCAGCCCGTCGCCCGCTCCGCCGGCGGGCTGGAGAATACGACCTGCCGCCTGGGCGAATGCGCGGTCGGCAATCTGCTGGCCGATGCCCTGCTGGCCGCGGTGCCGGGGGCGGATCTGGTGCTGACCAATGCGGGCGGCATCCGCACCGGCCTGCCCGCCGAGACCATCACCATGGGTGACGTGCTGACCACCCTGCCCTTTTCCAACACCGTCGCGACCCTGCGGCTGCGCGGTGGCGACCTGCTGGCGGCGCTGGAGAATGGCGTCTCCACCCCCGGCAGCGGGCGGTTTCCCCAGGTGGCAGGCCTGCGCTTCACCTGGAACCCGGCCGCGCCGGCCGGGCAGCGCATCGCGGAGGCACGGCTCACCAGCGCAGCCCATGCCGGGCCCGTCGATCCCGAGCGGGTCTATCTGGTGGTCACCAACGACTTCCTGCGCCGGGGCGGCGATGGCTACGCCATGTTCCGCGACCGGGCGCTGGAGGCCTATGACGCCGGCCCGCCGCTGGAGGAGGCGCTGGCCGCGCATCTGCGGAGGCTCGGCCAGGTGGTGCCGCGGCTGGAGGGCCGCATCGCGCGGCGCTGATGCTCAGGTCATTATCGTGCCCTTGTAAGTCTGGCGCATCCGAATTGGCTGGCGATAAGCTGGTTGGTGCGGTGGCGGAGGGCCGCGTTCGCGGCCTCGGCCTGCCTGAAGTGCGGCAGGCCGCATGGGGTGCTCAAGCTCCGGGCGTGTTCGCGACGCACAGCCGCCTGGCATCGCAGCCACGCGCCTGGCGCGCCGCAGGGGCGACGCAGCGCCGCATCCCCACCCGTTGCAGCCCCCGGTAAAACGGACCACATAGGTCGGGAATCGCCAGACCATCGCGGAAACCCAAAAATGTTCATCGAAACGGAAGCCACCCCGAACCCGGCCACCCTGAAGTTCCTGCCGGGCCGGGACGTGATGCCGGGAAGCGGCACCGCCGATTTCACCGCCGCCGAGGACGCCACCGGGCGCAGCCCGCTGGCCGCGCGCATCTTCGCCGTGGGCGATGTCGCCCGCGTCTTCCTCGGCCAGGACTTCGTCACCGTCACCAAGACCGAGGCCGCCGACTGGCAGGCGCTCCGCCCGCGCGTGCTGGGCGCGGTGATGGAACACTACCTGGCCGGCCTGCCGGTGATGGAAGGCGAGGAAGCCGAGGCCGAGGCGGAGGACTTCGCCGAGGAAGACGGCGAGATCGTCACCCAGATCAAGGAATTGCTCGACACCCGCGTGCGCCCGGCGGTGGCCGGCGATGGCGGCGACATCGTCTTCCGCGGCTTCCGCGAGGGCGTGGTGAAGCTGCATATGCAGGGCGCCTGCGCCGGCTGCCCCTCCTCCCGCGCCACGCTGAAGCACGGGGTCGAGACCATGCTGCGGCATTACGTGCCGGAAGTGGTCCGGGTGGAGCAGGTGGAGGCCTGATATCCAAATCCCGGTGATCGTGACCGATCACCGCCTGAATCGCCGGCCAGGCTGCGCGCCACTTGGCGCGACGGCCATTCGGGCCGCCGATAATCACCATTGGCGCCGGGCGATTGGCCCCGGCCGCCAATGCGCCTATCCCCTTGGCAACGCCGCACCCCTGGGTGCCGCCGGCTGCTGACGGAGAGACCGATGACCGATCGCCCGACCCTCGACGACCAGGCCCTGGACATCCTGTTCCGGGAGGCCCGCACCCAGAACAAGTGGCAGGACCGGCAGGTGCCGGACAGCAAGCTGGAGGAAGTCTACAACCTCCTCAAATTCGCCCCGACCTCGGCCAACGCCTCCCCCGCCCGCTTCGTTTTCATCCGGACGTCGGAGGGCAAGGCCCGGCTGAAGCCGGCGCTGTCGGCCGGCAACATGGAAAAGACCATGACCGCCCCGGTCATCGCCATCGTGGCGCATGACATGGCCTTCTACGACAAGCTGCCCTTCCTGTTCCCGCATGCCGATGCGCGGTCCTGGTTCGCCAGCACCCCGGCCCTGGCCGAGACCACCGCCTTCCGCAACGGCACGCTCCAGGGCGCCTATCTGATCCTGGCCGCCCGCGCCGCCGGCCTCGATGCCGGGCCGATGAGCGGCTTCGACAATGCCAAGGTGGACGAGGCCTTCTTCGCCGGCACCACCTGGAAGTCCAACTTCCTGGTCAATCTCGGCTATGGCGACCCCGAGGGCCTGTTTCCCCGCAGCCCGCGCCTGAGCTTCGACGAGGCCGCGCGCCTGGAATAGTTTTTCGGCAGGGCCGATATTGGAGAGGGCCGGGTGGCAACATCCGGCCCTTTCCTTGTCTTCAGTTCCCGAACAGCCGCTGCACGCGCCCCATGATCTCCGGCAGGGTCAGGCCACTCGGTGGCGGCGCTGTCACCGTCCCCTCCGGCACCCGGCTGCGATAGCGCGCCAAAGCGTCCCGCGTGCCTTCCAACCGCAGCTCCGCCGGCTCCGCCTGGTTCGAGTCGGCGCCGAGGCCGGTCATCCGCACCAGCGCGGTGGGGCTGGCCGCGAGTTCCTCCGCCGCCCGCGCGGCATCCTCCGCCTTCGGCGCGCAGACCAGGTTGCGGCCTTCCAGCCCGCAGGGCAGCTCGAAGAACCGGTTGGGCGGGAAGCGCAGCTGCGCCGTGCCGGTGAAGGCCAACAACCCGCGGCTCGCGGCATCCAGCGACAGGTCCCGCGCCGTGACCACCGGCACCAGCCGCCCATGCCGCTCCTGCACCTCCAGCAGCAGCGACGACGCGCTGGCGCTCTGCGCCGCCTCCACCGGCATGCGGTGCCGGAGCAGGCAGTTGGACTGGTCCGTCATGCGGTCGGCGACGCAGGAAAGGCGCCAGCTTCCGACTTCCTCCGGCACCTGGGCCTGCAATTGCGGCGCGGGTTGCGCCAAAGCGGCCGTGCCGGCGACGATGAGGGCGGCGGCGAGGGAACCAGGGAGGGCCATGCGGGTCATCACTGGCAGATAGGAAGCGAAGGGGCGGGTTCCATGGCGGATGTGCGGTTTCCTGACGGGGTTGTGGTGCCGTCGCTGGGCCAGGGCACCTGGCATATGGGGGAGGGTGGCGACCCTCGGGCGGAGGCCGATGCGCTGCGCCTCGGCCTCGACCTCGGCCTGACCCTGATCGACACGGCGGAGATGTATGCCGAGGGCGGGGCGGAGGAGGTGGTGGGCGAGGCCATCGCCGGAAGACGGGATCAGGTGTTCCTCGTCTCCAAGGTCTACCCCCACAACGCCTCCGCCAGGAAATTGCCGGTGGCGCTGGCCGCCAGCCTGAAACGGCTGCGGGTGGAGCGGATCGACCTGTACCTGCTGCACTGGCGCGGCAGCGTGCCGCTGGCGGAGACGGTGCAGGCGATGGAGGCGGCCCGCGCCAAGGGCCAGATCGCGCGCTGGGGCGTCTCCAACCTCGATGTCGCCGATCTGCGGGCGCTTGGCCCGGCGCTGGCCGACTGCGCGACGGACCAGGTGCTGTGGAACCTGGAAGCGCGCGGCCCGGAATTCGACCTTCTGCCCTTCTGCGCCGAAAGGGGCATGCCCGTGATGGCCTATTCCCCCCTCGGCCAGGGTGGGGCGCTGTTGCGGCACAGGGCGCTGCGGGCGGTGGCGGCACGGCATGGCGTGGCGCCGGCGCAGGCGGCGCTGGCCTTCGTACTGGCCCGGCCTGGGGTGATCGCGATTCCGAAGGCGTCGGATCCGGCGCATCTCCGCGCCAATGTGGCGGCGCGGGACCTGCGGCTGACGGCGGAGGATATGGCCGAGTTGGACCGGGCCTTCCCGCCGCCGTCACGCAAGCAGCCGCTGGAGATGATCTGAGCGGCGGGGCGTTACCAATACCCCGCCATGATCTCCCGCGCCCAGTCCGGCTCCCGCACCGCGCCGCGCGGGTCGAAGCCGGTCATGTGCGGCTTCACGTCGAAGACCGGCGACCCCGCCACCGCATCCAGCCCGCGCAGCCGCAGCACTAGCCCGTCCACGCCGAGCAGCGCGCAGGTGGTGACGCCGAGGCGGTTCGGGCGCGGGGCGCCGCGCTGGGCGAGGATGCCGACCCTGGGCCAGTCCTGACGGCCGCGCGGGTGGCGGGCGTTGCGCTCCACCGCCTCCGGGTCCAGGCGGTGGAAGCCGAAGACCACCACCACATGGCTGAAGGCATCGAGGCCGCGCGCGGCATCCGGCCCCAGCACCGCCGGGTCCAGCGCGATCTCGGCCTCCACCGCGTCCCACCCATCGTCCAGCGGCTCGGCCCGGCCGCCCTGAACGGTGCCGATCGGGGTGATCCTCATTGGAACACCGGCATGGCGGGCACATCCGGCACCGCGACCGGCGGCGGCAGGTCGATGATGACGCTGGCCGGGTCCTGCCGCGGCGTGCGGTCCAGCCAGTAGGTCACGCTCTGCGGCCAGAAGATCACCACCGCCACCAGCAGCAATTGCAGGCACAGCCAGGGGATGGCGCCCAGGTAGATGTCCCGCGTCAGCACCGATTTGGGCGCCACGCCGCGCAGGTAGAACAGGGCGAAGCCGAAGGGCGGGTGCATGAAGGCGGTCTGCATGTTGATGCAGATCAGCACCCCGAACCACACCAGGTCGATGCCCAGCGCCTTCGCCGCCGGCGCCAGCAGCGGAATGACGATGAAGGCGATCTCGAAGAAATCGAGGAAGAAGGCCAGGAAGAAGATGAAGATGTTGACGAAGATCAGGAAGCCGGTCTGGCCGCCCGGCAGCAGCGCCAGCAGATGCTCGATCCAGATGCCGCCATCCACCCCCTGGAAGACCAGGGTGAAGACCGTGGCACCGATCAGGATGAAGATGACCATGCTGGTGATGCGCATGGTGTTGCCCATCGCCTGGCGGATCAGCGCCCAGGTCAGGCGCCGGTTCACCGCCGCCAGCAGCACGGCGCCGACCACGCCCATGGCGCCCGCCTCGGTCGGCGTCGCCAGGCCCATGAAGATGGTGCCCAGCACCATGAAGATCAGGCCCATGGAGGGCACCATGCCCTTCAGCACGCGCCACCACAGCCGCCAGTCGCGCGGGGCCAGCGCCTCCGGCGGCAAGGGCGGGACCTTCTTCGGCTGGAACACGGAAACCAGCCAGATGAACATCAGGAACAGCGAGATCTGAAGCAGCGACGGCCCGATGGCGCCGGCATACATGTCGCCCACCGACTGGCCGAGCTGGTCCGACAGCACGATCAGCACCAGCGATGGCGGGATGACCTGGGTGATGGTGCCCGAGGCCGCGATCACGCCCGTGGCGATGCGCATGTCGTAGCCGTAGCGCATCATGATCGGCAGGCTGATCATGCCCATGGAGATCACGCTGGCGGCGACGGTGCCGGTGATGGCGCCCAGGATGGCGCCGACGATGATGACCGCATAGGCCAGCCCGCCCGGCACCTTGCCGAACAACTGCCCGGTGCCTTCCAGCAGATCCTCCGCCAGGCCGCAGCGTTCCAGCACCGCGCCCATCAGGGTGAAGAAGGGAATCGCCAGCAGCAGGTCGTTGGACAGGATGCCGAAGACCCGCAGCGGCAGGTTGAACATCCAGGCTTCCGGGAAGAAGCCAAGCTCGATCGAGATGAAGCCGAAGAACAGCCCGACCGCGGCCAGGGAGAAGGCCGCCGGAAATCCGATCAGCAGGAACACCACCAGCCCGCCGAACATCAGCGGCGGCATGATGTCTTCGTGCAGTAAACCGCTCACTGGTCGGGCCTCGCATAGACGGCGTGCAACTGCCCCTTGGCCAGCTCGATGCCGCGCAGCACGGCGATGCGCTTCACCAATTCGGAAAGCCCCTGCAGGGACATCAGGAAGAACCCCAGCGGCATCAGCAGCTTGACCGGCCAGCGGATCAGACCGCCGGGGGAGGAGGAGACCTCCGCCCGCACCCAGGCCTCGACGAAGAAGGGCCAGGTCATCCAGGCCAGCAGCGCCATGGCGGGCATCAGGAAGAAGGTGAGGCCGAGCACATCCACCCAGATCCGCGCCCGCATGCGCAGCGAGCCATAGACCAGGTCGACGCGCACATGCTCGTTGCGGAACAGGGTATGGCTGGCGCCCAGCATCACCATGCCGGCGAAGCAGTACCACTGCACCTCCAGCCAGGCATTGGAGCCGGAGGAGAAGCCATAGCGGGCGAAGGCATTGCCGGCGCTGACGGTGCAGGCGATCAGCACCAGCCAGTCGGCGATCCGTCCGAAGCCCGTGGTCAGGGCATCGACCCCGCGGCTGAAGGCGAGCAACGGTCCCAAAGGAGACGCACCCCCGAGGCTGATCCAGGCGGGCGGCATGCCCGTGGCTTGGCGGGCCGGCACGAGGCGCGCGGCTGCTCCGCCGCCCCGCCGAGCCGGGCGGCGTCCTGTAGCGCCGCGGGACGGGGTTGGAAAGCAGCAAGGCGGCCCGGCGGGGCC
Organism: Falsiroseomonas oleicola; assembly: GCF_019029495.1. Classification (GTDB taxonomy): domain Bacteria; phylum Pseudomonadota; class Alphaproteobacteria; order Acetobacterales; family Acetobacteraceae; genus Falsiroseomonas; species Falsiroseomonas oleicola. Next base: position 1,305,967 of record NZ_JAERQM010000001.1, on the reverse strand, counting down.
GCATGGGACTGGAAAAACCGCCATGGGGCCGAGACTTGATGACCCGGCGGACTTCTTCGACGGGGTGGGGGTGCTATCCTCCGAGTCGGTGACCCGCTGCAAATCCCTGCCGTGCTGACGGCGCTCCTTCTCACCCTGGCGGGCCTCGGCCTGCTGGGCCTTTGCGCCGTGCCGCTGTCCCGCGCGCGCTGGGGGTGGATGGTGGTGCATGGGGGGGCGCTGGTCGCCTCGGCGCTGTTCGCCGGGCTTGGCCTGGCGGTGCTGGCGGGCGGGGCCTTGCCGGCGCAGGCGCTGCCGCTGGCGATTCCGGGCGTGGCGGCGCAGGTGGCGGTGGATGCGCTCTCGGCCTGGTTCCTGCTGATCCTGGGTCTCGCCGGGGCCTGCGCCTCGCTGTTCGCTTTGGCCCATGCGCGGCACGCGCCGCCCCGGCTGCTGGCGGCCTATCCGCTGTTCCTGGCCGGCATGGCGCTGACGCTGATCGCGGCGGATGGCTTCACCTTGGTGCTGGGGTTCGAGGCGATGTCCCTCGCCTCCTGGATCCTGATCGCGGCGGAGCATGAGGATGCGGCGCATCGTCGCGCCGCGCGGCTGTACCTCGCCTTCGCCCTGTTCGCCGGTGCCTGCCTGATCCCCGCCATGGGGCTCCTGGGCGGGGCGGCGGGCGATGTGTCCTTCGCCGCGATCCGCGCCGCGCCGCCGGAGGGCTGGGTGGCGGCGGCGGTGCTCGGGCTGGTGCTGGCGGGCGCCGGGTCCAAGGCCGGGCTGCTGCCGATGATGGTCTGGCTGCCGCCCTATGCGGCCGCGCCGAGCCATGTGGCCGCGCTGATGTCGGGGGCGATGAGCAAGGTGGCGCTCTATGTCCTGGCGCGCGTGCTGCTGGACCTTTCGGGGCCGGCGCAGCCGCTGTGGTGGGGCGTGCCGCTGCTGGTGCTGGGCGCGGCTTCCGCCGTGTTCGGCGCGCTGCGCGCCAATCTGGAGAGTGACGGCAAGACGCTGCTGGCCTGCTCCACCATCGAGAATGTCGGGCTGATCGCGGTGGGCCTTGGGCTCGCCGCCTGTTTCCGCGCCGCCGATCTCGGCGTGCTGGCCGGGCTGGCGGCGGGGGCGGCACTGCTGCATGCGCTGAACCATGCGCTGTTCAAGTCGCTGCTGTTCCTCGGCCTGGGGGAGGTGCAGCACGCCGCCGCCTCCCGCCATCTGGACCGGCTGGGCGGGCTGATCCATGTGATGCCGGTAACCGCCGCGGCGGTGCTGGTGGGCGCGGCGGCGGCGGCCAGCCTGCCGCCGCTTTCCGGCTTCGCCAGCGAATGGCTGCTGCTGCAGGCGCTGCTGGCGGCGTGGCGGGTCGGCGACCTGGCCTTCCAGGTGCTGGGCGTGGTGGCGGTTGCCGCGGTGGCGTTGGCGGCGGCGCTGGCGGCGGCGGCGATGCTGCGGATGTTCGGGCTGATCTTCCTCGGCCGGCCGCGCACCCCGCGCGCGGCCGGGGCGCAGGATGGAAGGCTGGCGGCGCGACTGGCCCTTCTGCTGCCGGCCGGGCTGACGGTGCTGTTCGGACTGATGCCGGGGCCGCTGCTGGATCTGGCGGCGGGTGCGGTGCAGATCCTGGCGCCGCAAGGCGTCACGGAGCGCGGCAGCCTGGCCGTGCTGCGCGTCGGCGATGGCGGCGCGCGCTACTGGCCGATCGGCGTGGCGCTGGTGCTGGCGGTGCTGGGCGGCGCGGTCTGGTGGCTGGTGCGCCAGCGCAGCCCGGCCGGCGTGGCGCGCGGCCCGGCCTGGGATGGTGGCTTCATGGCGCCGCCGCCGCACCTGCCCTTCGGCGACCCGATGACCCAGCCCTCCGCCACCGGCTTCGGCCAGCCGCTGCGGCGCATGCTGGGCGGATCGCTGCTTGCCGCGCATGAATCCGTGGTGATGCCGCGCCCGGGCGACCCCGGCCCGGCCCATGTCACCTCCGGCCAGATGGACCCCACCGAGACCCTGCTGCTGGCGCCCGTGGCGCGGCTGCGGGATGCGCTGGCCGGCTGGGCCGACCGGCTGCGCGACCTGTCGCTGACCGCCTGCCTGATCCTGCCCTTCTCCACCCTGGTGGCGCTGCTGGCGCTGACCGCCTGGCTGGAGGCGCGCTGAATGGAGAGCCTCGCCGCGCTGCTGACCCAGGCGCTGCACCTGCTGCTGGTGCTGCTGGCGGCCGCGCTGGTTGAGGGTTGCCTCCGCTGGCTGAAGGCGCGGATGCAGGGCCGCATCGGCGCCTCCCCCCTCCAGCCACTGCGCGATTTCCGGAAGCTGCTGCGCAAGCGGCCGGTGCTGGCGGAGAATGCGAGCTGGATCAGCCGCGCCGCACCCTATGCCGGGGTCACCGTCGCGCTGGCCGCGCTGGCGCTGGTGCCGAGTTTCGCGCGCGGCATGGCCCTGGCGCCGCTGGCCGATCTGGTGCTGATCGCGGGGCTGCTGGCGGCGGGGCGGATGGCGCTGGCGCTGGCGGGGATGGATGCCGGCACCGCCTTTGGCGGCCTCGGCGCCGCCCGCGAAATGTCCTTCGCCGCTTTGGCCGAACCGGCGCTCCTGCTGGTGGTGCTGGTGCTGGCCATGCTCGCCGGCAGCACGGGGCTGGAGGCGATCGGCACGCTGTTCCAGGATGGCAGCCTGGGCCTGCGCGTGTCGCTCGGCATGGCTTTGGTGGCGATGCTGGCCGTGGCGGTGGCCGAGAATGCCCGAATCCCGGTGGACAACCCCGCCACCCATCTGGAACTCACCATGGTGCATGAGGCGATGCTGCTGGAGGCCTCCGGCCGGCATCTGGCGCTGTGGCAGGCGGCCTCCGCGCTGCGGCTGACCCTGTGGCTGGCCTTGCTGGCCGCGATCTTCTTCCCGTTTGGCACCGCGCCGGTGGGCTTCGCGCCGCTGGACTGGGCGGTGGGGGCGCTGGCCTGGCTGGCGAAGATGGGGGTGCTGTGCCTGGCGCTGGCCGTCTTCGAGAGCGCCATCGCCAAGATGCGGGTGTTCCGGGTGCCGGAATTCCTCGGCACGGCGCTGCTGCTGGGGTTGCTGGGCGCGCTGCTGCTGTTTCTGTCGACGAGGCTGGCATGAGCTTCGGCAGTACCGGTTACGACGTCGCCCACCTTCTCGGCGGGGGCGTGCTGCTGCTGTCCTTCGTGCTGCTGTATCAGCGGCGGCTGGATGCGGTGATCAATGCCTTCGCCGTGCAGGGCGCGCTGCTGGCCGCGGCCGCGGCCTGGCAGGGTTACAGCCAGAACAACGGGGAGCTGTATGTCACCGCCGCGCTGGCCTTCGCCGCCAAGGCGGTGCTGATCCCCCTCGCGCTGCGGCTGCTGCTGCGCCGGCTCGGCCTGCACCGGACCATGGAGACGGCGCTGGGCGTCGGCCCCTCGCTGCTCGCCGCCGCCGCGCTGGTCGGGCTCGCCGTGATGGTGGTGCTGCCGGCCACCGCCGGGCAGGCGCAGGCGCTGACGCGGGAGAACCTGGCCCTGGCGCTGTCGGTGGTGATGCTGGGCATGCTGATGATGATCGCCCGGCGCAATGCCGTCAGCCAGGTGATCGGCCTGCTGAGCCTGGAGAACGGGCTGATCCTGGCCGCGGTCGGCGTGCAGGGCATGCCGCTGGTGGTGGAGCTTTCGACCGCCGCCCTGGTGCTGATGCTGGCGCTGGTCGCCGGCATCGTGGTGTTCCTGCTGCGCGACCGCATGGCGACTCTGGACACGGAATCGCTCAGCCGCCAGCGCGGGGAGGGGGAGGCGCCATGAGCGGCTTCCCGCTCGCCTGGATCGTCGTGTTCTTTCCCTGGGCCGGGGCGCTGCTGCTGTTGTTGCTGCGCCCGCGCGGGCGGCTGCCGGCCTGGGTCAATCTGGGTGTTTCCGCCGCAAGCTGCGGCCTGGCGCTGTCGCTGCTGGCGCTGCCGCAGGGGGTGCAGGGCTGGACCCGGACGGATTCGGTGAACCTGCCGCTGGTCGCCCTGGCCGGCATCATCGGCCTGGCCACCGCCGCCTTTTCCGCCGCCACGGTGGAGGGGGAGCGCTTCGACGCGCTGCGCGCCCGCGCCTATCACGCCGCCTTCCAGGTCTTCATGGGCGCGCAGTTCCTGGCGCTGCTGTCGGACAATCTCGGCGTGATGTGGGTGGCGATCGAGATCGCCACCCTCGCCTCCGTGTTGATGGTCGCGGTGCATGGCACGCCGGCGGCGATCGAGGCGGCGTGGAAGTTCTTCCTGCTGTGCGGCGTCGGCATCGCCCTGGCGCTGTTCGGCACCATCCTGCTGTATCTGGCGGCGCAGCCCCTGGTCGGCCATGGCGATCCGGGCCTGTCCTGGGCGGCGCTGCGGGCGGTGGCGGCGCATTGCGATGCCGGGATTCTCTCGCTCGCCTTCATCTTCATCATGGTGGGCTACGGCACCAAGGCCGGGCTGGTGCCGCTGCACACCTGGCTGCCGGATGCCGAAGCCGAGGGGCCGCTGCCGATCAGCGCAGTGCTGTCCGGCCTGCTGCTGAATGCCTCCCTGCTCGCCATCCTGCGGGCCAAGGCGATCGTCGATCTCAATCCGGGCGTGCTGGCACCGGGGCCGCTGCTGGTGGGTTTTGGGCTGGCCTCCCTGCTGCTGGCCTCCCTGGCTTTGTGGCGGCGGCGGGATGCGCGGCGCTTCTTCGCCTGGAGCAGCATCGAGCATATGGGCCTCGCCACCCTGGCCTTCGGGCTTGGCGCGCCTTTGGCCGGGATGCTGCATCTGATGGGCCATTCCCTGGTGAAAAGCGCGGTGTTCTTCGGCGTCGGCGCCGCCGCGCAGATCAAGGGCAGCCAGAAGATGGAGGCGATCAAGGGCCTCGCCACCAGCCATCCGGTGCTGGGCTGGGGGCTGGCGCTGGGCATTGCCGGGCTGGCGGGCATGCCGCCCTTCGCGCTGTTCGTCTCCGAATTCCGGCTGGTGGCCGCCGCCGCGGCGGGGCAGCCCTGGCTGTTGCTGCCCCTCGGCCTGGGGCTGCTGCTGGCCGGCACGGCGCTGGTGCGCGCCTTGCAGCGCATGTGCCTCGGCCCGGCGAGCCCGGATGCGCCGGTGCCGGGGGCCTTTGGGCTGCCGGGGGGGCTCGCCTGGGCCAGCGTGCCGATGTGGACCCTGCTGGCGCTGGCCGCCGTGCTGGGTTTTGCGATCCCGGCGGGGCTGGAGGCATTGCTGATGGATGCGGCGAGGCTGCTCGGATGAAGGCCTCCACCCTCATCCGCCGCGGCGCGGCGCAGCCCTGCCGCCCGGTGCCGCGCCATCTTCTGGCGCCAGCCGATTTCGCCCGGCTGCCGGCGGGGCTGGTCGAGGAACCATCGCTCGCCCTGCTGTCCCTCTGGGCCGAGCCGGCGATGGTGCATGCCGCCTTCCTGGAGGAGGAGAGCGGCGCGCTGCTGCTGGCCAGTACCCCGGCCGAGGCCGGGCACTATCCGGCGCTGTCCCCCGCCCGCCCCGGCGCGGTGCGGTTCGAGCGGATGATCCACGACCTCTGGGGCCTGGCGGCGGAAGGTGGCCTCGATCCGCGCCCTTGGCTGGACCACGGCCGCTGGCCGCTGACCGCGCCGCTCTCCGCCCGCCCCGCCCGCCACGGCGCGCCGCCGGAGCAGCCCAGCTTCCTGCCGATCGAGGGCGAGGGCTGGCACCAGATTCCGGTCGGCCCGGTGCATGCCGGCATCATCGAGCCCGGCCATTTCCGCTTCACCGTGCAGGGGGAGATGGTGGTGCGGCTGGAGCAGCGGCTGGGCTACACCCATAAGGGCACGCTCGGCCTGATGCTCGGCAAGTCGCCGCGCACCGCCGCGCGCTTCGCCGCCCGCCTGTCCGGCGACAGCACCGTGGCCCATTCCCTGGCCTTCGCCGAGGCCGCCGAGGCCGCCTGCGAAACCACCGCCCCGCCCCGTGCCGCCTGGCTGCGCGCGGTGATGCTGGAATCGGAGCGGGTCGCGAATCACCTCGGCGACTGGGGCTTCCTCTGCAACGACGCCGCCTTCGCCTTCCCGCATGCCCGTTGCGGGATGTTGCGGGAGGCGATGCTGCGCGCCCAGCTTGCCGCCTTCGGCCATCGGCTGATGATGGACCGGGTGATTCCCGGCGGGGTCGCGGTGGATCTGGCGCCGGAGGGGGCGGATGCGCTGCTCGCCGCGCTGGCCCTGGTGGAGGCGGAGGTGCCGGTGCTGGATGCGATCCATGAGGATCATGCCAGCCTTCAGGACCGCCTGGTCGGCACCGGGGTGCTGGCGCCGGAACTGGCGCGGGCCTTTGCCGCGGGCGGCGTCATCGGCCGTGCCTCCGGCCGGGCTTTTGACGCGCGGCTGGCTTTTCCTTCCGCGCCCTATGCCGGCGCCCCGCCCGAGGCCGTGCTGCGGCAGGAGGGCGATGTGGCGGCGCGGATGCGGGTGCGGATCGCGGAGCTGACCGACAGCATCCGCCTGATCCGCCGCCTGCTGGCGGGCCTGCCCGCCGGCGAGATCCACGCGCCGCTGCCGCAAAGGGGCGGGGAGGGGTTGGCGCTGGTCGAGAGTTTCCGGGGGGAGATCGCCACCTGGATGGCGCTGGACGATGGCGGGCTGATCCGCGCGGTCTTCCCGCGCGACCCTTCCTGGCTGCAATGGCCGCTGCTGGAGGCGGTGGTCGAGGACAACATCATCGCCGACTTTCCCCTGTGCAACAAAAGCTTCAACTGTTCCTACAGCGGGGTGGACCTGTGACGCGCCCAGCGCCTGAGAGCAGGGTGGCAAGGCGGCCGAAGGCCGAGGCCGCGAACGCGGCCCGCCGCCAGTGCGGCGAGCCAAGCGGCCGGAGGCCGCGCCCGGCGCCTGAGGGCAGCCAAAGGCAGCCGGCAAGGCCGGCTGAGCGGCCGAACGGCCGCCGCCGCTTATGCGGCGAGCCAAGCACCCGGAGGGTGCGCCCGGCGCCTGAGGGCACAAAAAAATGAGCGGGCGCTATCCGACGAAGTCGGGGGAGGCGGCGGGGGCCAGCGGGCTGTTCACCGTCACGCTGATCCGCCCCGGCCCCACGCGCGGCGTGATCGAACACTGGGCCTATGACGACCGTGCCCATGCGCTGGACGAGATCGGCTGGCTGGCCCAGCGGGTGGCCAGCGGCACGGAACTCGTGCTGCGCGACCCGGAGGGCAACGACCTGTTCCGCTTGGCGCGGATCGCATGAGGGGGCCATCGAAGATGCTCTGGCCGAAACTCGCCCGCGGCCTCGTCTCCCGTCCCCTGACCGAGCCGGTGCCCTCGCCGCCGGCGGAGGTCGTCGCCGCCCTGGCCGCGAAGCTGGAGGCGACGGGCCGCGTCCGGCTCGGCCGCAGCCTGGCGATCCGGCAGGTCGATGCCGGGTCCTGCAATGGCTGCGAGCTGGAGATCAACGCCATGTCTGGCGTGATCTACGACCTGGAACGGCTTGGCCTGCGCTTCGTCGCCTCCCCCCGCCATGCCGATGTGCTGCTGGTGACCGGCCCGGTCACCCGCAACATGCGGGAGGCGCTGGAGCGGACGCGAGCCAGCGCCGCGGAGCCCTGCTGGGTGGTGGCGGTGGGGGATTGCGCGGTGGATGGCGGCGTTTTCAAGGGCAGCTATGCGGTGGAGGGGGGCGTCGGCCAGGTGCTGCCGGTCGACCTGCTGATCCCCGGCTGCCCGCCCGCCCCGGCGCAGATCCTGGAGGGGCTGCTGGCGCTGCTGGAGGCGCAGGACGCGCCCGCGCCGAGGGGCTGAATCGCGCAATCAAGCAAAAAAAAGGCCGGTCGCGATGTCGCGACCGGCCCAAGGGGCCGCGCCATGGGGGATCGGCCCCCAGGGCGCGGCCTCGTCGATGGCGGCCTCCGGGAATTGTGGCCGCCACCGAATCCGAAGGCGTCAGCCCTGGCTGGGCGTCACCGGCTGCCGGGCGCGGCGCGGCTGGCCGGACTGGCGGCTGGCGCGGGCCTGGCGGGCCATCGCGGTGCGGGCGCGGCGCGCCTCGGCGGTCCGGACGCGGCGGGCCTGGCGCATCTCCGCGCTGCGGGTCCGGCGGGCCTGGCGCGCCTCGGCGCTGCGGGTGCGGCGCGGGGTGGCGGCATTGGCCCGGCGGGCGCGGCGCGGCGCGGTGGCGGCCGGGGCCTCACCTGTGGTGGCCTGGGGTGTCGGCGCGGTGAACTGCGCCGCGGCGGGCGGGGCCAGCAGCAGCGGTGCGCCCAGCAGGGCGGCGGCGATCAGAAGGCGGAAGGTGGCGCGCATGAGTGCGATTCCTGTGGCGTGGCTCGGGTGGCGATGCGGATGTTCGCCGGCGGCCGGGGGGAATCGCCTTCGACACGGCGCAGACTGCGCGCCGGCGCATGTCGCCAAGGTGGGGCCGCGCTGAATTCGCGGTTAACTCAGCCCGCCAGCTTCGCCGGATCGGTGTTGGAGCCGCAGAGCACCACGGCCACGCGCGCCCCCGGCGGCGGGGTGAAAGCGCCGCAGATCAGCGCGGCCAGCGCCGTCGCGCCGCCCGGCTCCGCCACCAACCGCAGCGCGTCGAACAGGCGCCGCTGCGCCTCCGCGATCGCCGCATCGGGCACCAGCACGGCCATTGCCACATGGTCGCGCGCCACCGCGAAGGACAGGGCGCCGACCTGCCGGGCGCCCAGGCTGTCCGCCGCCAGCCCGCCGACCGGCGCCGGCACCGGCCGGCCCTCCCGCAGCGCCGTGTGCAGGGTGGGACAGGATTCGGGCTCGACGCTGATGACCTGCACGCCGGTGCCGGCATACCAGCCGGCGATGCCGCCGATCAGCCCGCCGCCGCCGGTCGCCACCAGCACATGCGTGACCTCCGGCGCATCCTCGGCCAGTTCCAGCGCGACGCTGCCCTGGCCGGCCAGGATTTCCGGCTGGTCATAGGCATGCACCAGCAGCGCGCCGGTGGCGGCGGCACGGGCCTCGCTGGCGATTCGCGCCTCGTCATAGGCGGCGCCCACGCGGTGGAGGATGGCGCCATAGGCCTCGATCCGGGACGTCTTCGCCACTGGCGTCGGCAATGGACAAAAGACCTCCGCCCGATGCCCCAGCGCGCGGGCGGCATAGGCCACCGCCGCGCCGTGATTGCCACCGGAGGCGGTGACCACACCGGCCGGCGGCACGGCCACCGAGAGCATGCGGTTGAAGGCGCCGCGCGGTTTGAAGGACCCGCTGGCCTGCAACAGCTCCAGCTTCAGGATCAGGGGCATGTCCAGGCCGAGATCGGCACCTGCCATCCGCAGCACCGGGGTGCGTCGGATATGGGGGGCGATGCGCGCGGCGGCGGCGGCGATGGTTGTCTGGCTCGGTTCAGGCATGGCGGCAGGCTGGCAGCCGGCCCTCCGACTGGCAACCGGAGGCGCCGGACCTCGCCCCTTTTACCTTCGCCACCTTTCTGCCATGGTCCGCCGACCCTTCGAGGTTAACCGGCTGTCATGTCGTTGCACGGGTCCTGCGTGGCCCTGGATGGTGAAGGTGTTTTGATCCTGGGTCCTTCGGGCTCCGGCAAGTCGGATCTCGTCCTGCGCCTGCTCGGCCGGGGCGCCGCCCTGGTGGCGGATGACCAGGTGACACTGGCGGTGGATGGCAACGCGCTGCTGGCCAGCGTCCCGGCGCCCCTGCGGGGCATGCTGGAAATCCGCGGACTCGGCCTGATGCAGGACCTGCCGGTGGCCGGCCCGGTGCCGCTGCGGCTGGTGGTGCGGCTGGTCCCGGCGACGGAGGCCCTGCCGCGCCTGCCGGAGCCCGCGCGCTATGCGGTGCTCGGCCAGTCCCTGCCGCTGGTGAGGCTGCACGGGCTGGAAGCCTCGGCACCCGACCGCATCGTCTTCGCCTTGGCGGCGGCCGGTGGGCGCGCCCGCATGGCGGCCGGCGCCCTGGCGGAGAGCCCGGCATGAGCCCGTCGTTGCGCCCGGTGTTGCTGGTCACCGGCCTGTCCGGCGCCGGCAAGGCCAGCATCCTGCGCACGCTGGAGGATTTGGGCTTCGAGACGGTGGACAATCCGCCGGTGACCATCCTCCAGGAACTGGTGGGCGATGGCGACGCGCCGCTGGCGATCGGCGTCGATGCGCGCTCCCGCGGCTTCGACGCCGCCGCGCTGCTGGCCGAACTGGCCGCGCTGCGCGCCCTGCCCGGCCTCGCCGCCAGCCTGGTCTTCGCCACGGCGGAGGAGCCGGTGCTGCTGCGCCGCTTCTCCGAAACCCGCCGCCGCCATCCCTTGGCGCCCGGCGGCCCGCTCGGCAGCCGGGTGACGGAGGGCATCGCCCGGGAAGCCGCGCTGCTGGCCCCGTTGCGGGAGGCGGCGGATTGGGTGGTGGACACCTCCGACCTGCCTTTGCCGGAGCTGCGCCGGCTGATCGAGCGGCGCTTCCGCCCCGACCGTGCGCTGGGGCTGGCGATTGGCATCGTCTCGTTTGGATTTCCGAAAGGGCTTCCGCGCGAAGCTGACCTCGTCTGGGATGTCCGCTTCCTGCGCAACCCGCATTACGACCCCGCCCTGCGGCCGATGAGCGGGCGCGATGCGCCTGTCGCCCGCTTTGTCGAGTCCGATGTCGCCTTCACCCCATTCTGGGATCGCATGACCGGGATGATGGAGCTGCTGTTGCCCCGCTACGCCGCCGAAGGGAAGAAGTACCTCACGATCGCCATCGGCTGCACCGGGGGGCGCCACCGCTCCGTCCTTGTGGCGGAGCGTCTTGCATCCCATCTGTCTTCCATCGGCTGGCGGGTGGATCTCATCCATCGCGACCTGGCCGCCCACCCCGCGACAGGCGGGGGGGCATCGGTTGCGGGGCAGGAGGCCCTGGCGCACTCATCATGATCGGACTTGTCCTCGTCACCCACGGCCGCCTGGCCGAGGAGCTTCGCCTCGCCATGGAGCACGTGGTCGGGCCGCAAGGCGCCGTCGCCACGGTCTGCATCTATCCGGAGGACAAGCTGGAAGCGCGGCGGGAGGATATCCGCCATTGCATCGCGCGGGTGGACCAGGGCGATGGCGTGGTGGTGCTGACCGATATCCTGGGCGGCACCCCCTCCAACCTCGCCTTCCAGCTTTGCGACCATCGTTCCGTCGAGGTGATCGCGGGGGTGAACCTGCCCCTGCTGGTCAAGCTCGCGAAGATCCGGGGCACCGAGCCCTTGCCCGAGGCGGTGGCGCATGCGACGGCTGCCGGGCGCAAATATATCGCCAGCGCGGCGGAGATGCCGGAGGGGATGGTGAAACCCCCCAACGGTCATTCGACGCCCGAGGGAGGCCCCAGCAAGGGGAATGACGCATGAATGAATGGCCCGACGAAGCCGGCGAGTCCAAGGCACGTCCCATGCCGGCCGAACCCCTGGCGGCGGAGCCGGGTCCCTGCGGCTGCGACCCCTCCGGCGGCATTGCCCTGCGGCAGACCGTGAAGATCATCAACAGCCGGGGCCTGCATGCCCGCGCCGCCGCCAAGCTGGTCACCGTCGCCGAACGCTTCTCCGCCTGCGTCAGCGTCAGCCGCCACGGCCAGACGGTGCCGGCCTGTTCCATCATGGGGCTGATGATGCTGGGCGCCGGCCAGGGCAGCGAGGTGCTGGTGGAGGCCGAGGGCTGGGACGCCAAGGAAGCCCTGGAGGCCATCGCCGGCCTGATGGAGGCCGGCTTCCATGAGGACTAGACCCCGGGGCGGTTTATGAAGCCAGAGAAGACCGGACCCGATTCCCCCACCCGTCGTGCCCCGCGCAGGACGAAGGAAGTGGTCATCCGTGGCATCCCTGTCTCCCAGGGCATCGCCATCGGTACCGTCTTCGACACCACCGAACCCCCGGCCGAGGCGCCGCGCCGCAACATCGCGGAATCGGCGGTGGACGCGGAGAAGCAGCGCCTGGCGGCGGCCGTCACCGCCTCCCGCAAGCAGGTCGCCAAGCTGAAGATGCGCCTCGGCGTGCTGCCGGAGGAGGCGCAGGAAGAACTCGAACCCCTGCTCGACGCCTATGCCATGATGCTGGGCGAAAGCCGGCTGCTGCGCGGCGCCCGCAAGCGCATCGAGACCGGGCTGCTGGCCGCCGAGACGGCGGTGGGCGATGAGGCCGCGGCGATCGCGGATGTCATCCTCTCGGCCAAGGACGACGATAAAGCCGGGCTGCGCCGCCGGGCCGGGGAGGTGCGGGAGATTGCCCGCCGCCTGACCCGCAACCTGACCGAGAACTCCTTCCGCAGCTTCAAGGACGTGCCTGAGGGCGCCATCCTGGTGGCGGATGAGGTGACGCCGGCCGATGCCGCGCTGCTCGACCCCGCCCGCATCGCCGGCGTGGCGACGGAGGAGGGCGGCGCCGATGGCCATACCGCCATCATGCTGCGCGCGCTGGGGATTCCGGCCGTGCTGGGCGCCCATGGGCTGACGGAAGCCGCGCGGCGCGGCGACCAGATGGTGCTGGATGGCGCGGCGGGGACCATTTCCCTGCACCCGACGGCCGCCACCCTGGTCTGGGCCAAGGACCAGGTCGCGGGATACGCCCGCGAACGCACGCGATTGGCCAAGCTGCGGCGGCTGCCGGCGGTGACCACGGATGGCGAGCCGGTGGAACTGCTCGCCAATATGGAAATCCCGGCGGAGTTGCCGCTGATCGCCCAGGCCGGCGCCCAGGGCATCGGCCTGCTGCGCACCGAATTCCTGTTCATGAACCGCGAGGATCTGCCGGACGAGGACGCCCAGGTGGCGGCCTATGCCCCGATCGTCGAGGCGATGGCCGGCGATCCGGTGACCATCCGCGTGCTGGACTGGGGCGGGGAGAAGGACATGCAGGCCCTGGCCGAGGGAATCGGCCCGCTGCATTCCAGCCCCAACCCGGCGCTCGGCCTGCGCGGCACCCGCATGCTGCTGAAGCGGCCCGAATTGCTGGAGGCGCAGTTCGCCGCGATCCTCCGCGTGGCCGGCGCCGCGCCGGATGGCGTGGTGCGCGTGCTGCTGCCGATGATCACCATCCCGTCCGAGGTGAAGCAGGCGCGGGAGATCTATGAACGCGTCGCCCGCCGTCTGCGCCGCCGCGGCGAGAGGCTGCCGGACAAGCTGCCCGACCTCGGCGCCATGATCGAGACGCCCGGCGCCGCGCTGGCGGCGGATGCCATCGCACTGGAGGCGGATTTCTTCGCCATCGGCACCAATGACCTGGCCATGTACACCCTGGCGGTGGACCGCGCGGATGCCGAGGTCAGCCACCTGTATGACCCGCTGCACCCCGCCGTGCTGCGGCTGATGCAGTTCGCCACCGAAGCGGCGCTGCGGCTGCGCATGCCGGTCTCGGTCTGCGGCGAGATGGGCGGCAATCCGCGGCTGGTGCCGCTGCTGCTCGGCCTCGGCCTGCGTTGCCTGTCGATGAATGCCAGCGCCATTCCGCGCGTGAAGCAGGCGGTGCGCAGCCTGGATATCGGCGATTGTGCCCGCTTCGCCCGCCGGGTGATGGAACAGTCCGACCCGGCGCGCATCCGCGAATTGGTGGATGGTTTTGCCAGTGGGGTGACGGAGCGGGGGTGAAGCGTGATGACCGAAGGTGCGAAGGCACCGAAGGTCTGAATCGCGCGTTCTAGATACCCCCCTCTCAATCCACGGGCAAAAAGATGAAGACCACTGCCGCGACCAGGCAGGCCATCGCGGCAAAATAGGTCCAGCGGAGCTGCTCCCCCAGGAACATCACGCTGAACACGGCGAAGACCGCCAGGGTGATGACTTCCTGCATCACCTTCAACTGCTGGCCCGTGAAGGTGCCGTAGCCGATGCGATTGGCCGGCACGGCGAAGCAGTATTCGAAGAAGGCGATGCCCCAACTCAGCACCACCGCCAGCCAGAGCGGCCAGGCCGGCTGCTTGAGGTGGCCGTACCAGGCGAAAGTCATCAATACGTTCGAGAACACCAGCAGCAGCGGCGTCAGGAAATAGGGGCTCGTCATCCGGGAAGGTCTCGCGCGGGTTGGACCACGGGTGGAGCGGGCGGCGGCAACCGCTTGAGGAGGAAGATCATGATCGCCATGGCCGGCAATGCGGCCAGGGTGGTCAGGGCGAAGAACCAGGACCAGCCCAACCCCTCCGCCAGCCAGCCGCTGCCGGCGCCCAGCGTGCGCAGCGGCACGGCGGCGAGCGAGGACAGCAGCGCATATTGCGTCGCGGTGAAGGACCGGCTGGTCAGCGCCGAGAGGTAGGTGACGAAGGCCGCGTCGGCGAGACCGTCGGTGAAATTCTCCACCCCGACCTGGGTCCAGAGCATCGGCATGGAGTAGCCGGTCTGGGCCAGGGCCACATACATCAGGTTGGACAGCATCTGCAGCAGGCCGGTGACGACCAGCGCCCGCGCCGTGCCCAGCTTCGCCACCACCCAGCCGCCGGCCAGCGCCCCCCCGAGCGTCATGAACAGGCCAAACACGCTGCCCACCGCCGCGACTTCCAGGCGGGAGAAGCCGAGTTCCCGGTAGAAGGGCGCGGTCATGATCCCGGCCAGCGCCTCCCCCAGCTTGAACAGGGCGACGAAGGCCAGGATCGCCACCCAGTAGCGGCGGCCCATGAAATCGACGAAGGGATCGACCACCGCCAGCTTCAGCCGGCGCGACCAGGGCAGCACCACCACCGGCGGCGCCGCGGGCTCCGGCCCCAGCAGCACGGCGAGGAAGCCGACGCCGACCAGCGCGGCGCAATAGGCGAAGGCGGCGGTCCAGCCGGCGAATTCGGCGATCGCCAGCGCCCCGGCATTGGCCGCCAGCAGGGCGGCGCGATAGCCCCAGATGTAGCAGGCCAGGCCATAGCCCTGGTTGCTCTCCTCCAGCACCTCGATGCGATAGGCATCGACCACGATGTCCTGGCTCGCCGACAGGAAGGCGACCAGCACGGCGACCATCACCGTGATCTCCGCCGCCGTCACCGGATTGGTGAAGCCGAGGCCGAGGATGGCGGCGGCCAGCACCGGCTGGATGGTCGCCAGCCAGCCCCGCCTGCGGCCGAGCCAGCCGAAGGCCGGCGGCGCCGCGTGGTCCAGCACCGGCGACCAGAGGAACTTGAAGGCATAGGCCAGCCCGATCAGCGCTGTCAGCCCGATGGCGGTCAGCGAGACGCCGGATTCGGAAAACCACTGCCGCAGCGTGAAGGCGGTCAGCGGCAGTGGCACGCCGGCCGAGAAGCCCAGCGCCAGCAGCACCAGGAAGCGGCGATCGCGGAACAGATTGGCCAAGCAGGACTCCTCTCGCCCAACCTATTGCTTACAGGCGCGCCGCGGGCGGCGGAACCCGCCCCTTGCGGTGCCGTCCCGCGCGCGGGAGATAGCCGCCTATCCTGAAGACGAGGCGACCATGCCGGATGCCGAAGAGGCCCCTGAGGCTGAAGACAACTATGTCTATGACGAAGCGACCGGGGAATGGCGCCCGGCCGGGGAGGTTGCGGCCGCCGCCGTGCCCGGCCCGGTGGAGGTGCGCGATGCCTCCGGCAATCTCCTGGCCGATGGCGATTCGGTCACCCTCATCAAGGACCTGAAGGTGAAGGGCGCCAACCAGACCCTGAAGCAGGGCACCGTCATCCGGACCATCCGGCTGACCGAGAATCCGGAGGAGATTGACTGCCGCCACGACAGCATCAAGGGCCTGGTGCTGCGGACGGAGTTCGTGCGCAAGCGCTGAGCGGCTCAGACAGCGACCGCGTCCGGCACCTTCGTCGCAAGGCATTCCGCCGAGGCGACGGGCATGGTGAAGGTGAAGCGGGTCTCCGCCGCATCGGAGGCGACGCGCAATGCGCCGCCATGGGCGCGGGCGATCTCCGCGGCGATATACAGGCCGAGGCCGAGCCCCTGCTGCCCGGGCTGGCCGGAGGCGCGGAAATAGGGCTGGAACAGCCGGCCCAGCGCCTCGGGCGGAATTGGCGCGCCGGCATTGCCGACCTCCAGCTCGAAGCCATCCGGCCCCGAGGTGGCGCGGAGCCGGATCGGCGCCTCCGCCGCGCCATGCGCCACCGCATTGGTCAGCAGGTTGGAGCCGAGCTGCATGAGCCGGCCGACATCGCAGGCGACGGGCGCTGCCAGGGCGAAGGTCGCCTCGATGCGCCGGTCCGGTGCGCTGGCCGCGACCTCCGCCACCACCTGGCGAAGCCCCTCCTCCAGCGCAATGCCGCTGCCGGGCGAGACGGGAATGCCGTGGCGCAGCCGGCCGGCGGCGAGATCCATGACATCCGAGATCAACCCGGCCATGCGGCGCACGCTGCGCTGGGCCATCTGCACAAGCCCTGCCGGCTTCTCCGCCAGTTCCGTCCGGGCGAGCATGCGCAGGCAGGCATCGACGGAGGCCAGCGGGTTGCGCAGGTCATGGCCCATCACGGCGATGAACTGCTCCCGCAGCACCGCCGCCTCCTGCTCCTCCGCCAGGGCGGCCTGGCTGGTCAGCACGCGTTCCTGCGCGTCGATCTGGAAGCCGATCATCTCCGCGAAGAGCTTGAACATGCCGAGGGTGGCCGGCGTGTCGAGCCGGCGCGGGGCCGGGTCGATGGCGCAGAGCGTGCCGAAGAAGCGGCCATCGGCCAGGGTGATGGGCACGGAGATGTAGCTGCGGAAGCCGTAGAGCGCGGGGGTGTGGTGGGTGCCATAGACCGGGTGGCCGGCCACGTCGTCGATCGTCACCGGCGCGCCGTGCTGGCGGATCTCATGGCAGATCGTCGTCTCGACCTTCAGCGCGTCGCCCGGGCGCAGGCCGAAGCGGATGTCATCCCGCACCGCGCAGGTCACCCAGTTCGCCTCCGTCACCCGGGCCACGGCGGCGAAGCCCATGCCGGTGGCGTCGCAGACGACATCCAGGATGCGGGGGACGGCGGCGATGGCGGATATGGTGTCGATATCGGATTGAAAGGCGTGGCGCATCGGCCCATCCTCGGACACAGGATCGGAGGATAGCCGATGCGCGGGGCGGCGTCGCGGCGTTCCGGCGCGGGCATTGGGGGCCGCACCTGGTTTTGACCGGCGGCTACAGCCGCCCTCGCGCCCGCGCCCAGAGCACCAGCGCCGCGTCATAGGGCACCGCCGGCACCTCCCGCAGCCGCCAGAACCAGCGGCGCGGCTGGCCGGTTTCGGCCGGGCCGGCGGGGGGCGGCACGGCGCGGGCCGCCACGCCGGCCAGGCGGAACAGCAGCAGGCAGCGCGGCAGGTGGTAGCGATGCGTGGCCACCCGCAGCTCCGTCCCCGGCGGCAGGCCGCGCAGCAGTGCCAGGCAGGCGAGGACGGAGGAGAAGGTGTCGGTCCCGGTCGGTTCCTGGAGGATGCGCGCCTCCGGCACCCCCGCCGCCATCAGGATCGCGGCCATGGCCACGCTCTCGGCTGGCGGGTGGCGGCCGATGGCGCCGGTGGGGATGTAGAGCGCCGGCGGGGTCTGCCTTTCGCCCCAGCCCAGCGCCGCCTGCACCCGGGCGCGCAGCGCCGGGCTCGGCGTGCCGTCCGGCCGCACCGCCGCACCCAGGATCACCACGGCGGCGGGTGGCGTTTCCATGGTCAGGAAAGCGGCGCGGCGATCAGCAGCCGGTTCATCCGCTCCATCGCATGCACCAGCGCGGCGCGGTCGCGCGCCGCCTGGTCCGGGCTGGCGCCGGCGGCGATCACCGCCCGGATGATCTCGCCCCAGGGCGTCCTGCCGTCGATCCGGGCGAGGATGGCGCCGGCCAGGCGCGGCAGCGGCACCGCCACGCGCAGCCCGTCGAAGCTGACCGGCAGCACCCCATCCGGCCGCAGCCCGCGCGCGAGCGTCGGCCCGTCCAGCTCCCGCAGCACCGGGATGCTGCTGTCCTCCGCCCAGGGCCGGGTCACCTCCGGGTCCTCGGCGCGGGTCAGATAGGCGATGTGGATGCCCATATTGCCGCAGATCGCTTCGGCCAGGGCGGCGCGGGCGATGGGGTCGAGGCCGGCGGCGCGGGCGCGCAGCTTCGGGTCGGTCAGATAGCTGTCGGGGTCGTAGCGCAGCGGTTCCACCAGCGCCTCGATCCGCAGGCCCGCGCCGGCCACCAGCGCGGCCAGTTCCGGCACGGTGAAGGCCCGGTCGCGCGGGTTCAGCAGCAGGTCGTACAGGCCGGCATCGCCGCCCTTGATATGGTCCGTGATCCAGGGGTTCTTGCGCAGCCAGGCGGTTTCCGGCGTCTGCTTCCACAGCCGCTTGGCCAGTTCCACCCGGGCCGGCGGTGCCTCCGCCGCCGGGGCCAGCAGGTGCAGCGCGTCCTGCAGCATATAGACGCCGGTGCGGCCATGAGGGGCATAGACCATGATGCCCATGCCACCGCCGGGCGCGAGCTGGCTGGCCAGCGCCGCCAGCCCCGCCGCCGGGTCGGGCAGATGGTGCAGCACGCCGCAGCAATCGATGTAGTCGAAGGGGCCGAGGCCGAGGCCCGGCAGGTCCAGCAGCGAGCCGGGCTGGAAGCGGATATTCGTAAGCTTCCGCGCCGCCGCCCGCGCCTCCGCCACCTGCCGCGCATGGGCCGACCGGTCGAGCCAGGTGACCTGGCCGGCACGGCCCAGCGTCGTCATCTGCTGCGCCAGCATGATGGTGCCGTCGCCGGACCCGCCGCCAGCCATCAGCGCGCGCAGCGGCTGGCTGGCCGGGCGGCGGCCGCCGAACACCCAGTGGTCGATCTCCCGCAGGTGTGAGGGGCTGCCCAGGACCAGCCGCTTCGCCTCCTCCCGCGCATCCCGCGCCGGATAGGGATAGGCCTCGTACTGGGCGGCGAGTTGCGCGTCGGCGGGATCGGGTGCGGTCATCCCCGCCTGCATAGAGCATGCGGCGGCATCGCGGAAACCATTCACGGTTGCCCCTGGCAAGGTTGCGCCGTATCTAGCGGGGCATGGTCCGTATCGCCCTTCCCCTCCTCGCCGCACTGGTCCTTCCCCATGCCGCGGAGGCCCAGCGCGCCCCGCAGCGACTTGGCGCGCATCAGGCCTGGACGGCCGCGACGCATCAGGAAGGTGGGCAGAAGGTCTGCTACGCCTTCACCCGTTCCACCGGCGCGCAGGCACGGCAGAATGTGACGCTGACCATCACCCATCGCCCGGCCGGGCGCGACCAGGTGGCGATTTCGCTTGGCGCGCCGCTGGCGCGGCAGGCGGAGGCGGTGATGACCGTCGCCTCCTCCTCCGGCAACACGGAATTCCGCAGCTATGGCGTGGTGCAGTCCAGCGCCTTCTTCCAGGGCACCCCGCAGCTGATCTCAGCCTTCCGCGGTGGCCGCGACGCCACGGTGCGCACCCCGGGCCAGGGCCGCGCCACGGTGGCCGACACCTTCTCGCTCAGCGGCTTCACCGCGGCCTATGAGGCGATTTCGCGCGAATGTCCGGCGGGGCGATGACCGCCCCGGCGCCGGCCTCCGCCGAGCTCGACTCGGCGGAGCGGGCGCGGATCCTGGCCAAGGCCGCGCTTTTCGCGCCACCGCCCGCCACCCTTCCCGATGGCCGCCGCGACCTGGTCGGACTGACGCGTGAGGAACTGGCCGCCGAGATGGTGGCCATTGGCGAAAAGCCGTTCCGCGCCAAGCAGCTCTGGCACTGGATCTACCACCAGGGCGTCACCGACTTTGCCCGCATGCCCTCCATCGCCAAGCCGATGCAGGGCAAGCTGACGGAGCGATTCGTGGTGGGGCGGCCGGAGGCCACGACGGTGCAGACCAGCACCGACGGCACCCGCAAGTTCCTGTTCCGCTACCGCGATGGGCAGGAGGTGGAGACGGTCTATATCCCCTCCATCGATGAGGATCGCGGCGCGGTCTGCATCTCGACGCAGGTGGGCTGCACCCTGTCCTGCAAGTTCTGCCACACCGGCACGCAGAAGCTGGTGCGGAACCTGGGCGCGGCCGAGATCGTCGGCCAGTTCATGGCCGCCCGCGACAGCTACGGCGAATGGCCGAGCCCGAAGGACGGCACGGCGCGGCACCTGTCCAACATCGTCGTGATGGGCATGGGGGAGCCGCTCTACAACTACGAGAACACCGCCAAGGCGCTGCGCATCGTCATGGACAATGAGGGCATCGCGCTCTCCCGCCGTCGCATCACGCTGTCCACCTCCGGCGTCGTGCCGATGATGGATCGCTGCGGGGCGGAGCTGAATGTGAACCTCGCGGTCAGCCTGCATGCGGTAACCGATGAGCTGCGCAACGAGATCGTGCCGCTGAACCGCAAATACCCGATCGAGGAGCTGATGGCCGCCTGCCGGCGCTATCCCGGCGCGAGCAATGCGCGGCGCATCACCTTCGAATATGTGATGCTGCGCGGCGTGAATGACAGCCCGGCGGAAGCGCGGGAGCTGGTGCGGTTGCTGAAGGGATTGCCGGCGAAGGTGAACCTGATTCCCTTCAACCCCTGGCCGGGCAGCCCCTACAAGACCAGCAGCGGTGAGGCGGTGCGCGCCTTCGCCGAGATCGTGGAGGCCGCCGGCTATTCCAGCCCGGTGCGCCGCCCCCGCGGCCGCGACATCTCGGCCGCCTGCGGCCAGCTCAAGACCGAGAGCGAGCGCGTGCGCCGCGTGAAGGCCGACGTGGCGTGACAACCCCGCCGCGGGAGTCCGCGGCGTTCACCATGAATCCTCCCATTTGGCTGATGGCGCTGGCGGCCTTCACCATTGGCTGCGGCATGCGGATGCTGGACCCGCTGCTGCCCATGCTGGCGCGGGAGTTCGGCGTGGGTCTGGGGGCGGTGGCGCCGCTGATCGGTGGCTTCGCCCTGGCCTATGGCATTGGGCAACTCGTGATGGGGCCGCTCGGCGACCGCTTCGGCAAGATGCGGATCGTGGCCATTTCCATGGGCCTCTATGGCGCGACACAGCTCGCGGCCTCGATGTCGGGCGACCTCGGCACGTTGCTGACGGTGCGGGTGCTGGCGGGATTCGCCTGCGCCGCGGTGATGCCGCTGTTCATGGCGCATATCGGCGACCAGGTGCCCTACGACCAGCGCCAGGGGATGATCGGCCAGTTGATGACGGGCATGGTCGCCTCCCAGCTCCTGGCCGCGCCGCTCTCGGGCGTCATCGCGGAATATGCCGGCTGGCGCACCGCCTTCCTCGGCCTCGGGCTGATGACGGCGGGGATGACGCTGTTCTTCGCGGTGAGGCTCGGCCCGACCCTGTGGCAGTCGCCGGCCGCGGGCGGCCGCACCATGGGCCTGTCGGGCTTCCTGCGCATCCTGGAACGCCGGCCCGGACGCCGGCTGCTGATGGCGGCGGCGGCGGACGGTTTTTTTCTGTTTGGCGGCGCCTTTCCCTTCCTTGCTTCCCTGCTCATCGAGCGTTTCGGGCTGTCGGCGGCCACCGCCGGGCTGGTGGTGGCGAGCTTCGGCATCGGCTCCTTCGTCTATACGCAGAACGCCGCGCGGCTGGCGCGGCGGCTGGGGGAAAGGCGGCAGGTGCTCTGGGGCGGCATCGGGCTGACCCTGGCCATGACGATCTTCGCCCTGGCCAATGCCTGGTGGATGGTGGCCCTGGCGCAATGCGCGGTCGGGCTGCTGTTCTTCATGCTGCATGGCGTGCTGCAGGCCCGCGCCACGGAAGCCCTGCCGGAGGCGCGCGGCACGGCGGTGGCCGCCTTCGCCATGGCGCTGTTCTTCGGCCAGAGCCTGGGGTCCGTGGTCTTCGGCAGCCTGATCGTCGCCACCAGCTACACCACGGCCTTCCTGGTCTCCGGCGCCGGGGTGCTGGGGCTGGCGATCTGGGCGCGGGCGCGGCTGCTCAACCAGCCGGGATGAGCTGCCGCATCCCGGCCAGTTCCGCCGCCACCAGGGTCTCCATCGCCGCTTCCAGCCCCTCCAGCGCCGTGGCGCCATCGGCGCCGTCCATGACGCGATGGTCGAAGGACAGGAAGACCTGCACCCCGCCATCGGCGCCGATCGGGCCATAGGATAAAAATCCCGGCAGCACGCTGACGCTGTCCACGATCACCGCGCCGCGCGCGCCGAGGGCGGAAATGGCGAAGGTGCCGCCATAGCGCAGCAGCGGCCTGCCCCGGGCCACCGCCCAGCGCAGCATCAGCCGGCGCAGCGGCCAGGGCAGGCGGGCGAAGCGCAGCAGCCGGTGGAAATGCCGGCTCTCCCCCGGCGGCGCGGTCTTGGCCTGGTGCAGCCGCGCCGCGAGGTCGGCGATCGGCGTGGCGTGGGCTTCGGTGAAGCGGGCCAGCGCCAGGGTCGCCACCCCCTCATGCTCCCGCTCCAGAACGATGCAGCCCACGGCATGCGGCGCTTCCAGCAGATGCGGCCGGGGCAGGGTGGCGTGCAGGCGGCGCAGCGCCGGCTGCGCCTCCGCCGCCAGGGCGAAGGCCTTGGTGAACAGCACGGTCCAGGGCGGGCGCGGCGCCGCCAGCGCGTTGCGGGCGGCCAGGGCGCGCGGAATCGCCAGCCGCGCCGCCAGCGTGCAGCGCGGCACCCGCAGGGAGGCCCAGGACAGGTCCGCGATCATCTGGCGGCCCGGCCCGGGGTGGAGGCGGCGGAGACTCATCGGGCCGGCCGGCCCTCCCACCAGCGGCGCAGCCTTTGCGCGGCTTCGGCATTCACCGCGCCCGGCGGCATTTCGCCGCGGGCCAGGGCGGCGACCTGGCGGACGGTGTCCATCGCCTGGTGTTCCGCCGCCTCCGGCGTCAACCCGCCGATATGGGGCGTGGCGACGACATTGCCGCGCGCGGCCAGGGCCGGGTCGGGCCGCTGGTCGGGCGCGCTGCCGACATCCATGGCCGCGCCGCGCAGCCGGCCGGAATCGAGCGCGGCGGCCAGCGCCGCCTCATCCACCAGCTCCCCGCGCGACAGGTTCACCAGGAAGGCGCCCTCCTTCAGCGCGGCGAAGGCGGCGGGTCCGACGATGTGTCGCGTCTCCGGCGAGGAGACCGCCAGCGGCACCAGGAAATCCGCCTCCGCCAGCAATTGCGCCAGCGGCGCGGCCTGCACGCCCTCGGTGGCACCGGGCGGGTTGTAGGGGTCGTGCACCAGCACCCGCATCCGGAAAGCGCGGGCAAGTTCTGCCAGCCGCCGGGCGATGCGGCCCCAGCCGATCACCGCCAGCGTCTTGCCCGACAGTTGCGTGCCCATGCGGGAGCCCGGCGGGTTGCCGGCGTGATAGGCGCCGGCCAGCGGCGAGACGCCGCGCGCCAGGTCGATCATCATCCCGATCGCAAGCTCCGCCACGCTGTCCACGAAGCCCGGCGTCGCCTGGGTCACCAGCACCCCGGCGGCGGAGGCGGCGGGGACGTCGATGGTGGAGATATCGACGGCGACCCGCAGGAAGGCCAGCAGGTCGGGCGCATGGGCAAAGGTCTCGGGCGTGCCCGGGGTGGCGCGGTCGGCGACGATGCAGTGGCAGCCAGCGGCGGCCCGCGCCAGCTCGGCGCCGGAGAGCGGCCGTTCGCCCGTGTGCAGTGTGACGTCGGCCACCTGTCGCAGGGCGGCCAGCGGCGCCTCGGCGTAGTAGCTGCCGCGCATTTCCGGCGTATGCGTGAGAAAAACCCGCAGCACGATGATCCGTCCCCTTGCCCTGACTCAGTGATCCCGGCTTCCGGCACCGGGTTACAGGGATGTAGCTTATGCGGCATGGATGACGCCGCGAGAATTCCCTTCACCGAAGGTCTCGATCCGCCCCGCCTGGCCGTGCCGCCGGGCGCCGTGGATTGCCACCATCATGTCTATGACGCCGCCTGGCCGGTGGTGCCCGGCGGCAGGCCGCATGGCAGCGCGATGCTGGCCGACCATGCCCGGCTGCTGGCGCGGCTCGGCGTGCAGCGGCACGTGCTGGTGCAGCCCTCCAGCTACGGCCTCGACAATGAAGGACATCTGGACGCCCTGCGGCAGGCCGGGACAGGGCGGGCGCGGATGGTGGCGGTGGTGCGGCCGGAGGCCGATGCGGGACTGCTGCGCGACATGGCGGAGGCCGGCGTGGTCGGCGCGCGGGCCAATCTGGTGCAGGGCATCCCCCTGTCGGCCGCCGATGTGGCGCCCCTGGCGCGGCGCATGGCCGATCTCGGCTGGCACCTTCAGATCTTTGCCACGGCCGAGATGATCGCCGATCTCGCCCCGGTGCTGCGCGCCGCGCCCTGCCCGGTGGTCTTCGACCATTTCGGGCAACTGCCGCTGGAAGGCTGGGCGGCGCATCCGGCCTGGGCCGTGATGATGGATCTGCTTCAGGCCGGCCGCGGCTGGGTGAAGCTGTCCTCGCCCTACAGCCTGGACCAGGCGCGGCCAGCCGCCGTCACGCCCCTGGCCCAGGCGCTGGTGACGGCGGCGCCGGAGCGGATGGTCTGGGGCACCAACTGGCCGCATCCCAACGCCACCACCATCCCCGACGACGCCGCGCTGCTGGACCTGCTGGCCGATTGGGCGCCGGAGACCGCGGTGCGGGACGCCATCCTGGCGGCGAATCCGGCGCGCCTCTACGGCTTCGCGCCGGGCTGAGCGGCCGCCGTCCCGGTCCAGCGCGGCAGCGGGACGCGGATTTCCGCGACCAGCCCCCCGGGCTGCCATTCCGTCTGCCAGGTACCGCCCAGCCGGCGGATCTGGGCCAGGATCACCGCCATGCCGGTGCCCTTGTGCCGGGGCGAGTCGCCGATCTCCGGGCCGCCCGCTTCGGCCCAGCCCAGCACCACCTCCGCCCCCATGACCGCCGCCGACAGCCCCACCCGGCCTTCCGCCGCGGCGAAGGCGCCGTGCTTGGCGGCGTTGGTCGCCAGCTCGTGCAGGATCATCGCCACCGGCTGCACCGCCGGCGCGGCCAGCGAGGGCGGCGCGCGCAGGGCCAGGTCGATATGGTCGAGATAGGCCGCGAGTTCGGCGGCGACCAGCGCCGCCAGGGTGGTCGGCTGGCCATCGGCGCGCTCCACGAGGCTCTGCGTGCGCGCCAGGGACAGGATGCGGCCTTCCAGGCTGTGGCGGTAGTCGGGCAGATTGTCGCCCCGGGTCAGCCGCACCAGCGACTGCACCACGGCCAGTGTGTTGTTGGCGCGGTGCTTCACCTCCCGCATCAGCAGGGCCTGGCGTTCCTCCGCCTCCACCGCCTCCGTCACGTCGCGCAGCATGCCGACGATATGGGTGCGCGCCCCTGGCGGGCCGAACATGCGGCCCAGGAACTCGATCCAGCGGATGGCGCCATCGGTCTGGCGGATGATCCGCACCCGCTCGCAATAGACGTCGCGGTTGCGCTCGCCGCGCAGGTCGGATTCGAAGGTGGCGAGGGCGGCGTCCTTGTCGTCCGGGTGGTAGCAGTCCCAGAAGCCGGTGCGGGCGACCGGCATGTGGTCGGGCACGGGCAGGCCGAACATCGCGAAGGCGTTGGGCGTGACCGTCACCAGCCTGGTGACCATGTCGGATTCGAAGAAGGCGATGCCGAAATTCGCGATCGCCAGCCGTGCCCTTTCCCGCCCCGTCTCGGAGCCGAGATCGAACCCGATCATGGTCATCTGTCCTGGCCTCGGATCGGCGCCTGCTCCCCGTTGAGCCCCGCAGTCTCAAAATTCTTGATATCGTGGAATCCGACCCCGCGGAATGGCCGCGCGCGTCAGCCGGTGAGCAGCCGTGCCAGCAGCAGCGCCGCCAGCCCCGCCGCCATGGCCGGCAGCAGCCGGCCGCGCAGACGCCAATAGGCCAGGCCACCTGCCGCCAGCCCGACCAGCCGCGCGGCCAGGGGCACCGTTGCCAGCAGCCCGGCGGGGGCGGCGATGGCCAGGGTGACGAAGGCCGCCAGGGTGGCGACGGAGACGGCGGAGGCCCAGGCGATGGCCGGATGGTCGGGCCGCAGCGCGCCGCCCAGCAGCAGGCCGAGCCCGCGCAGGGCCAGGCCTACCAGCACGGTCAGCAGCAGCGCCAGGTCCGGCTGGCTCATCGCCAGCGCTGCCAGAGGAAAGCCAGGCTGCCGCCGATCAGGCCCGCCAGCGGCAGACCCCAGGCGCCCCCCACGGCATGGGCCAGGGGCGCGGCCAGGATGCCGGCCAGCAGCGCCGGGGCGACCCCCGGCCGGCCGGCATCGGCGGCCAGCAGCAGCGCGAAATACAGCGGATTGGCGAACAGCAGCGCCGCCCGCAGCGGCAGCGGCAAAGCGGGCGCCGCCAGGTGCCCCGCCGCCGTCGCCGCCATCGCCGCGCACCAGGAGGCCACGGCGAAGCCCAGGAACCAGGGCAGCCGCGCCGGCTCCGCCAGGGCCGGCAGGCGGCGCATGCCCGCCGCCCAGGGGGTGATGGCGATGAAGGGCAGCGCCAGCCAGCGCGGCGCGCGGCGCCCGAGCAGCGGCGCGATGGCCACGGCCATGGGCAGGAAGCGGGCATTGGCGGCGGTGGCCGCCCGCGTCGCCGGCAGCGCGGCGCCGCCGCCGGAGGCCACCTGCAACAGGACCAACTGCCCCGCCATGCCATAGACCGCGCCGGTGCAGAGCAGCGCCCAGCCCAGCGGCAGCCCGGCCTCCGCCACCGCCGCGCCGAAGGCCAGGAAGGTGGCGCCCATCGCCAGGGCCGGCGCGCCCAGCGCCTCCGTCACGCCTTGCCGGGATGCCTGGCCGGCGCTCACAGATGCCGCCGCAGCAGCGGCAGGGCCTGCTCGACGCAGGCGCGGCCTTCCGCGATGGCTTCGCGGCCGCGGTGGAAATCCATCAGCGCCATGTCGCGCAGCCGGGGCAGCAGCAGCACATGCGGCGGGTCGCCGGCCAGCCGGGTGCGGGTGATCTGGTCCTGCATGATGTTGATGGAATTCGCCAGCACGTCGAAATAGCCGGGCGTCGCCGCACTGAGCGGGAACAGCCGCCCGGCCAGCGCCACCGCCTGGTCCCGCAGCGCCAGCGGCAGGTCGCGCAGCGCGCGGCCCATGCCTTCCGAACTCGGCGGGGAGGTCGCCGGCGCCGCCATTGGGGGCGCGGTTGCTTCGAAGCGGCGGCCGAGCAGATCGCCATTCAGGTTGACGGCGATGATGACCTCCGCCCCCAGCGCCCGGCAGACGGAGACCGGCACCGGGTTGCACAGCCCGCCATCCACCAGCCAGCGCCCCTCATGCAAGGCCGGGCTGAACAGGCCGGGCAGGGCGGCCGAGGCGCGCACCGCCGCATGCATCGGGCCGGACTGGAGCCAGACCTCCCGCCCATTGGCGAGGTCCGTGGCGACGGCGGCGTAGCGCAGGGGCTGGCTTTCGATCGACCCGGCGAGGCCCAGCCCGTTGAGGAAGGACAGCAGTTCCTTGCCATCGATCAGCCCGCCGCCGGTCAGCCGGACATCCAGCAGGCCGACGATCTCCCGCCAGGTCGCCGCCTCCACCCAGTCCCGCAATCGCGGCAGGCGGCCGGCGACATGGGCGGCGCCGACCAGGGCACCGATGGAGGTGCCGCAGACGATCTCGGGATGGATACCCGCCTCGGCCAGCGCATCCAGCACGCCGATATGCGCCCAGCCCCGCGCGGAGCCGCTGCCGAGGGCGATGCCGATGCGGGGCATCTCAGGCAGTGGCGCCGCCATCGACGGTGAAGCGGGCGCCGGTGACGTAGCTCGCCTCCGGGCTGGCGAGCCAGACGACCATCGCCGCCAGTTCCTCCGGCCGTCCGTAGCGGCCGAGCGCCACGCCGGCGCGCTGCGCCTCCGCCCCCGGGCCGTCGGCGGGGTTCATCTCGGTGTCGGTGGAGCCGGGGTCCACCAGGTTCACGGTGATGCCGCGCGGGCCGAGGTCGCGGGCCAGCCCCTGGGTGAAGCCGACCAGCGCCGCCTTGCTCATCGCATAGAGCGTCAGCCCCGGCTGGCCCACCTGATGCGCCAGGGTGGAGCCGATGCTGATGATGCGCCCGCCCTCCGCCATGTGGCGCAGCGCCTGCTGCGCGGCGATGAAGGGCGCCTTGCTGTTCACCGCCAGCACGCGTTCCAGCTCCGCCTCCGTCACCGATTCCGGCGCGCCATAGGGGAACAGGCCGGCATTGTTCACCAGCACGCGCAGCCCGCCGAGTTCGGCCGCCGCGCGATCCACCGCCGCGCGGATCGCGCCGGCATCGGCGCTGTCGGCCTGGATGGCGAGGCCGCGGCGGCCCTGGGCTGCCAGCGCGGCGACCACCTTGTCGGCGGCGGCGGCGTTGCTCTGGTAGGTGATCGCCACGTCATGCCCCGCGGCACCCAGCCGCAGCGCGATGGCCGCGCCGATTCCGCGGCTGCCGCCGGTGACCAGGGCCGTGCCTGCCATGTTCCGAGTCCCTCGTCGTTGCGGCAGGAAGCTAGCCGCCCTCACGGCACCCCGAAATACCCCGCGAATTGTTCCCGCAGCTTCGTCTTGAGGATCTTGCCGGTGGCGGTGTGCGGAATCTCATCCACCACCACCACATCATCCGGCAGCCACCATTTCGCGACATGCGGCGCCAGATGCGCCACCATCCCCTCCCGCGTCACCGCCCGCCCGGGCTTGGCCACCACCACCAGCAGGGGCCGCTCGTCCCATTTCGGGTGACGCGCGGCGACCACGGCGGCCTCCGCGACATCAGGATGGCCCATGGCGAGATTCTCCAGCGCGATGGAGGAGATCCATTCGCCGCCGGACTTGATGACGTCCTTGGTGCGGTCGGTGATGTGCATGTAGCCGGCGGGATCGATGGTCGCGACATCGCCCGTCTCGAACCAGCCGTCTTCCGTCAGCGCATCCCCGGTGCGGAAATAGCCGCGCGTCACGGTGGGGCCGCGCACCTGGAGATTGCCGAAGGTGCTGCCGTCCCAGGGCTTTTCCACGCCATCGTCGCCGACGATGCGCATGTCGACCGTGAAGGGCGGAAAACCCTGGGTCTCCTGCAGGTCCAGCACCCCTTCGGCGTCGCGCCCCGCCACTTCCGGCTTCACGCCGCAGATGGTGCCGATGGGGCTGGTCTCGGTCATGCCCCAGGCATGCACCACATGCACCCCGCGCTGCTCGAAGGCGGAGGTGAGCGCGCGGGGGCAGGCGGAGCCGCCGATCACCACGCGCTTCAGCGTGGTGAGTTCGGCGCCCGTCGCCTCCATGTGCTGCAACAGCCCGAGCCAGACGGTGGGCACGGCGGCGGTGAAGGTGACACCCTCCGCCTCCATCAGCGCATGCAGCGAGGGGCCGTCCAGCTTCGGCCCGGGCAGCACCAGCCCGGCGCCGGTCAGCGGCGCGACGAAGGGCAGGCACCAGCCATTGGCATGGAACATCGGCACCACCGGCATCACCCGGTCCATCGCCGAAAGCCCCATCATGTCCGGCGCCGCGACCGCCAGCGCGTGCAGCACATTGGAGCGGTGGGAATAGAGCACGCCCTTGGGTTCGCCCGTGGTGCCGGAGGTGTAGCAGAGGCCGGCGGCGGCGTTCTCCTCGCCGGGCGCCCAGGCGAAATCGCCATCCGCCTCCGCCAGCCAGCTTTCGTAATCCACCGCGCCGGGCAGCTTCGTCTCCGGCATATGCGCCGCATCCGTCAGCACGACGTAGCGCGTGACATGGGGCAGCTTTTCCGAGATGCCTTCCGCCAGGGCGATGAAGGAAAGGTCCAAAAACATCAGCCGGCTTTCGGCGTGGTTCAGGATCCAGGCGATCTGGTCCGGAAACAGGCGCGGGTTCAGCGTGTGATAGACGGCGCCCGCCCCGGTGATGCCGTACCAGGCCTCGATATGGCGCCAGGTGTTCCAGGCCAGTGTCGCCACCCGGTCGCCCGGCCGCACACCCTCCCGCACCAGGCGCTGGGCGAGCGCCAGCGACCGCCGGCGCAACCCGGAAAAATCGGTGCGGTGGATCGGCCCCTCCACGCTGCGGCTGACCACGGCGCGGCCACCATGGTGGCGGGCGGCGTGGTCGATCAGCCGGTGGACACGCAGCGGCCAGTCCTGCATCAGCCCGAGCATCTTTCGCGCCTCCCTTATCTTGCTTGACCGGAAGTCTTCGCCCATCCGCGCTGCCACGCAACCGCCATGGCCTTGCGGCAGTCTCCCGGCTAGCTTTCCCCGGCAGCCACAGGAATCCCCGGACCCATGCCCGATTCGGGCGGCGCCCCCTCGCTCCCCGCCCCCCCGCCTTCCCACAAGGTGAAGGCGGAGCCGCATCGGCGGCGCTGGATGTCGCCGCTGCTGCGCCGCATCCTGCTGATGAACGCCCTGCCGCCGGCGCTGCTCGCCGCCTCCCTGCTCTATCTGGACCAGTACCAGAACGGGTTGCTGGCAGCGGAGGTCGAATCACTGCGGACCCAGGCCCGCATCTATGCCGCCGCGATCGGGGAGGCGGCAGCCACCCCGCGGGATGACCGCACCATCCTGGTGCCGGAAGCCGCCCGTCCGCTGCTGCGCCGGCTGGTGGAACCTTCCCCCAACACCCAGGCGCGGCTGTTCGACAATACCGGCCTGCTGGTGGCCGACAGCCGGGTGCGCGAAGGGCCGGGTGGCGCCATCGTCACCGAGCCCCTGCCGCCGCCCGAACCACGCGGCGCCTTCGCCGGCACCGTCGGCGGCCTGTATGAACAGGTGCTCGCGATGCTGCCGCGCGGCGCGCAGGACCAGGTGCGGGTGGATGTGAATCCCAACGCCCCCTCCTTCGACTGGCAGCCCGAATTCGGCGGCACCAGCGGCCCCGATCGGCGGGAGGAGCTGCGCCTGGCGCTGGAAGGCGGCGTCCGCCCCTATATCCGCCGCACGGCGGAGGGCCGGTTGCTGGTCTCCGTCGCCGAACCCGCCCGCCGGGGCGCCGCCTCCGTCGGCATCGTGCTGCTGACGCGGGAGGCGCGGGAGGTGGATGCGCGTCTGCTGGATATCCGCGTTTCGGTCCTGGCCCTGTTCGCCCTGGCGCTGGTGCTGACGGTGCTGCTGTCACTGTATCTGTCGCGCACCATCGCGACGCCGATCCTGCAACTCGCCCGATCCGCAGCCGCGATGCGCGAAGGCGAGGGCCGTGGCGGCAGCGTGCCGAGGCCGCTGCTGGCCCGGGCGGATGAGATCGGCGTGCTGGCGCGGGACCTCCAGACCGCGGCCCGCGCCCTGTGGGCCCGGATCGACGTCAACGAACGCTTCGCGGCCGATGTGGCGCATGAGCTGCGCAATCCGCTCACCTCCGTGCGCAGCGCCATCGAGACGCTGCGCCGGATCGAGGATCCGGTGAAGCAGCGGCGGCTGCTCGCCATCATCGCCGACGACGCGGTGCGGATGGACCGCCTCATCAACGACATCTCGGACAGTTCGCGCGTGGATGCGGAATTGTCGCGGACCATCGCCGTGCCGGTGGATGTCGCCCCGATCCTTGGCGCGCTGGGCGAACTGCACGCCGCGACGCGGGAGGAGGGAAGCCCGACGCTGGAGATCGAGGCACCGGCCGAGGGGCTCATCGTGCGGGGCGTGGAGGGTCGGCTGGTGCAGGTGTTCCGCAACCTGATCGGCAACGCCATCTCCTTCAGCCCGAAGGATGGCCATGTGGTGGTGCGGGCGCGGCCCACCGGGCAGATGGTGGAATTCATCGTCGAGGACCAGGGGCCGGGCATTCCCGATGCCAAGCTCGAGAGCATCTTCGACCGCTTCTACAGCGAACGCCCCACCGGCGAGCGCTTCGGCCAGCATTCGGGCCTGGGCCTGTCGATCTCGCGCCAGATCGTGGAGGGTTTGCGGGGCCGCATCGCAGCCGAGAACCGCCGTGACGCCGATGGCGCGATCCTTGGCGCGCGTTTCATCGTGAAACTGCCGGCAGCCTGATATCAGCGGGCCGGTCACGCGGAAGGGCCGTTGGTATAAGACGGCGCGCAACTGACGCGGCGTTTGATTTCGGTTGAAACGGGCGACGCCGTGCCGACATCGAACTGTGATTGACATAGGGTCGCGGTCGGCATTATCGGTGCATCCGGAAAATAAAATATAGTATTATTTTTTGTTCAAAGGAGATGCTGGATGTCCGGTGCGCTGGTCGGGCTATCGCTTCTGGTCATTGGTGACAGCCACTTCGTCTATCCTGGATCGCTGAGCACCCATCTTCATGACATGTTGCGGCGGGAAGGCGCGACGGTCGCCACCTACAGCGCCTGCGGCGTCGGCGCCGGCGCCTGGGTGGTGCCACGCGGCGTGCCCTGTGGCACCGCGACACGCGTCGGCGCGGGCAATCTGCAGACCAACCGTACCAATACCGCGCGCAGCTTCTCGATCGACGAGCTGGTACAGCGCCACCGGCCGAACCTGGTCATCGTCGGGATCGGCGACACGATGGGCGGCTATTCGCAGCGGGAGATGCCGCGGCAGTGGATCACCGACCAGGTGCGCACCCTGACCACGCGCTTCCAGGCCACCTCCATGCCCTGCATCTGGGTCGGGCCGACCTGGGGCACGGAGGGTGGACCCTTCTTCAAGACCTTCGACCGGGCCAAGGAACTGTCCGACTACCTGGCGACCCAGGTGGCGCCCTGCGCCTATATCGACAGCACCGCCTTCTCCCGCCC
The DNA here is from genome assembly GCF_019029495.1 of Falsiroseomonas oleicola. Taxonomy (GTDB): domain Bacteria; phylum Pseudomonadota; class Alphaproteobacteria; order Acetobacterales; family Acetobacteraceae; genus Falsiroseomonas; species Falsiroseomonas oleicola. The sequence continues at coordinate 1,273,636 of NZ_JAERQM010000001.1, read as the reverse complement.
CGGCGCCTGGCCGACCTATGACGGCCAGCACCACACGGCGGCCGGCTATGCCAATTGGGCGCGGTCCCTGACGCCGCAGATCATCGCCCTCATCAACTCCGTCCGGCGGCGCTGAGCCATGCGCCGCATCCTCCTGCTGCTCGCAGCCCTCGCCGCCCCGCTGGCCGCCGCGCCGCCCGTCCAGGCCCAGGCGCCGATGCTCTATGAGCTGCGGCTGCCCGATGGCTTCGCGCTGATCCGCTACGCCAACGGTCTCGATGGCCCGGCCTCGCTGCGGTCCGATTTCGACCTGCCGCGCGAACTGGGCACGGAGGATGCGGCGCGCATTTCCCATTATTTCGTGGTGGAGAATGCGGCGGGCAAGACGCTGGACCTGCGCATCACCCATGCCGGCGCCACCACCGCCCATCCCTTCCGGGTCAATGCCAATACCTTCAACACCGTGCTGCTGATGCGGGAGGGCAATCAGGTGGTGGCCCGGCTGCTGGAGGACACCACCGAATACAACCGGCTCCGCGCCCGGCTGACCTTCTACAACGCGGCGCCGAACTGCCCGACGGCAACGCTGGCCCTCGACCCCAGCGGGCGCGCCGTGATCCCCAATGTCCCGGTCCCCGGCATGCAGGCGCGCACGGTGGCGCCGGCGGCGGCCCGGCTGCGGGCGCAATGCGGGGCGCAGCGGGTCGGCCCGCTCGACCTCGGCCGGCTGGAGGCGGGGCAGATCGCCAGCCTCTGGCTGATGTCGCCGGGGGGGCGGACCATCCTGTTCACCTCCCGCGACCTTATCGCGCCGCCGGGCCGCTGAGCAGTATGCGCCGCGCCCTTGCCGCCCTCGGCCTTGTGCTGGGCCTGACCGCCGGTTCCGCTGTCGCAGCGCCGGGCTGCCCTGCCATTCCCGCCCCCGCCGCCTTGCCGCGGGAAGCGCAGGCGGAGGCGATGGAATTTCCCGGCTGGCGTGGCCGGGTGGCGGAGATCGACCAGTACCTGTCCCGCATCGACCGGAGCCAGGCCGATCTGGTGTTCCTGGGGGATTCGCTGACGCAATCCTGGGAACCCACCATGTATGCCCAGTTCTTCGGGCATCGCCGCGCGGTCAACCTGGGCGTCTTCGGCGATTTCACCCAGGGCATGCTGTTCCGCCTGCGCGCCGGGCAATGGGGCAATCTGCGGCCGAAGCTGGTGGTGCTGCTGATCGGCACCAACAATTCCGCCGCCGGTTCGCGGCCCGAGGATACGGCGCTGGGTGTGGCGGAGATCATCCGCTTCATCCATGGCCAATCGCCCCGCACCCGCATCCTGCTGGTCGGCACCCTGCCGCGCGGCGCCGATCGCAACGACCCGGTGCGGGCGGTGAATGCCCGGCTGAACGCGCTGATCGCCCGCTGCGCCGATGGCCGCAGCACCGTCTATATCGAGCCCGGCCCACTGCTGGTCATGCCGGATGGGCAATTGACCGAGCATGTGGCCTTCGACCGGCTGCACCTGACCATGGTCGGCTACGCCATCCTCGGCGCCGCCATTACCCCGCAGATCAACCGGATGCTGGCGGAGTAGAAGCCTCCCCCAGATCCACCAGCAACTGCTGCGCGCGGGCCGCGCGGCGGAGCGGCGGCTTGTCCTCCGGCACGGCCAGGAAGTCCCACAGGCCGGGGATGCTGTCGGCGCGCAGGAAGCGCTCCTTGGTCAGCAGCGGATTGCCGATGATGTCGAAGATCATGTAGCGGCGCTTCGCGAACCAGTCGAAGACCTCGCCGGGGTTCACGCCATAGGCGTCGTAGGAACGGTGGCCGAATTCGAAGCTGATCGCCGGGCGCAGCCGGTCCACCAGCCCTTCCGCCCCCCGCAGCGCGTCGAATTCACCACCCTCGATGTCGATCTTGATGAAGGCGAGCCGTGGCAGATCGCCCAGCAAGGTGTCCAGCTTCACCTTGCGCACCCGGATATGTTCCGTCCGCATATTCGGCTGGTCGTATTCGCGCTGCTGCAGGCCGCTATAGCCGGGGCTGTCGAGCGCCAGCACGTAGCCGGCCTCCCCATCGCTGTCGCCCACCGCGCATTCATGCAGCGTCACATGTTCCCGCCCTGGCCGGGCCAGGAAGGGGCGCAAGGCGGTGGCCATGCCGGGATTGGCCTCGAAGGCATGCAGCAGGCCGCCTTGGCCGCGAATGGCCTCGGCCATCGGCATGGTGTGGGTGCCCTTGAAGGCGCCGACATCCACCGCGATGTCGCCGGGCTTCAGGAAGCCGAGGTAGAAGCGCCGCAGCAGCCCCTCGAAATCCACCGGCCGTCCGGCTCTGCTGCGTTCCCGCAGCGCGGCATAGGCTTCGGCGAGGGAGGCCATGGCTTGCTCCTGCGGCGGTTCACGATCTGGACATTCGACAGTAGCGTGGCATGGGGCGGGCCGGGGGGCCTATCGTCCTATCGAAAGACCAGATTGACCAGGGCGCAGGTGTCGACGCGGCGGCGTTCCTCGTTGCGGCCGTCCATCCAGACGATGCGCACATCGTTGAGGCAGTCGTTCAGCGGCAGCCGGATCGCCAGGTGCCGCCCCGGGGGCAGAACCTCCGCGCCCAGCCGGTCGGCGCCCCAATTGTTCTCCTGCACCGAGGAGACATAGACCTCCCGCATCACCTGTCCGCCATGGTTGACCAGGTTGAAGGAGGGATTGCCGCTGGCGGAGGGGGGTGCCAATGGGGGCTGTCCGGGTCCGGGCCGGGCAGGGGCGCCGCCACCGAAGACCATCTCGGCCAGGGCGCAGGTATCCTGCCGCCGCCGTTCCTCCGGCCGTCCATCCGCATAGACCACCCGCACATCCTGCAGGCAGCCGGCGTCGGGACCGATGCGAATCGGGAAGCGGCCGCCTGAGGGCAGGACATTGCTCTCCAGCCAGTCATGCCCCCAGTAGCGATCCTCGGAGGGCGAGACATAGATCTCCCGGATCGTCTGGCCGCTGCGATTCACCAGTTGGAATGAGGGATCGACCTGGGCCTGGGCCTGGGCCAGCATCGATTGCGGCGCGCCGCATGCCAGCAGCAGCAGGCAGCAGAGCAACTGGGCCAGCCTGATCGGCAGGTGACGCAGGGCGAGGTGGCGCATTGCTTCAAGTCCGTCCCAGGATCCTGGCCAAGGCTAGCGCAGGCGCGGCCGGAGGGAAATCAGCCCGCCAGCGTCGTCGGCGCCAGCATGCCGCCCTGGGTGCCGCCGCCCCAGCCGGCCAGTTCCTCCAGCGCCTTGCGGTTCAGGATTTCCAGCCGGCCCTTGTGCAGCGTCGCCACGCCATCCTTGCGCAGCGCCGCCAGCGCCCGGTTGGCATGTTCCACCGAAAGCCCCAGCGCATCGGCCAGATGCGCCTGCTTCAACGGCACCGCCGCGCCGCGCGGGTCACCACCGCCGCGCCGCAGCAGCCGGCCATGCAGTTCCAGCAGCAGATGCGCCACCCGCCCGGCCGCGTCGCGCCGGCCCAGGCTGGTGAGCCTTTCCCGCATCCGCGCCCGGTCCCGGGTCAGCCCCTCGACATAGGACAGGGCCAGGCCGGGATCATGGCCCATGAAGGCGCAGAGCCGTTCCTTGGACAGGATGCAGAAGGAGGCATCGGTCAGCGCCTCCACCTCCGCGGCATCCTCGGTGCGTTCCACCAGGTCGCCGGGCAGGTGGAAATCCAGCACCTGGCGACGGCCGTCATTCGTCGCGGTCCAGGTGAAGGCCCAGCCGGCATACATGGTGAAGACGCCGTCCATGATGGCGTCCCCCGCCCGCACCAGCCGCACGCCGGAGCGGATTCGCGCAATCTCGCCCACCCTGGCCTGCGGGATCACCCGGAACAGCGCGAAGGGCCGCACCGTGCAGGCGGCGCAGCTTCCGGGCAGCGGTGTGAGGTTCGCGTTGCGGCTCATGAAATGGTGCGGTCCTGGTGGCGCGCGGCAGCCGTCCTAGAGTTGCAACCCTAGGCGCACCTACCCGCGATGGGAATATACAAAGCGGCATCGCAGGTGTGGATTGTCCGCGGCGCTGGTCTAGCCTGCGCGGAACAGGGGAGGAAAGACCGTATCCGGCTCCGGCTTCGGCCAGGATCGGCGGACAAGACCGTCCTTGACCGGGGACGGCGCCGAAAAGCGCGCGGAGGCGCGGTCGGCTTTCCCGGAATGGGCGCGCGCGGGGCCTCGGGGCGACGTCACGGGCCGGGCGGCCCAAGCCGAGCCAGCGCCGCCTCAATCTTGGGGATCCACTGTCGCCGCCGGTGATCCAACCGATCCGCCTCCGCCAGCGGCCGTAATATGGCCAGCGCCGCTTCCAACTCTGCCCGCCCCTCGGCACCGCGCAATTCCCCAAGACGCAAGAGCGGCACGACGGAGGCCAGACGTGCCTGGATGTCGCCGGGGTTCCGCCGTAGCGCAGCTTGGTAGATGTCCAGCGCCTGCGCGAAGCTCTCGGCCGCTTCTGCCCGGCGCCCCTCACGCACCTGCACATCGCCGATCTTTTCCAGTGAGACGGAGAGGTCGCGCTGCCATTCGGCATTCGCTGGGTCGGCGCGCGCGAGGCGCTCGCGCATGGCGCGGCTGTCCTGGAAGCGGGCGAGCGCGGCGGTGAGGTCGCCCTGCGCCATCTGCACCTCGCCTATCCTGTCCAGCGACAAGGAGAGGTCGTGCTGCCATCCGGCATTCGCCGGGTCTGCGCGCGCGAGGCGGTCGCTTATGGAGAGGCCGTCCTGAAAGCTGGCGAGCGCGGCGGTGAGGTCGCCCTGCGCCACCCGCACCTCGCCGATCCTGTCCAGGGAGACGGAGAGGTCGCGCTGCCATCCGGCATTCGCCGGGTCTGCGCGCGCGAGGCGCTCGCGGATGGCGCGGCTGTCCTGGAAGCGGGCGAGCGCGGCGGTGAGGTCGCCCTGCGCCACCTGCACCTCGCCGATCCTTTCCAGCGACAAGGAGAGGTCGCGCTGCCATCCGGCATGGGCCGGTTCGGCCCGCGCGAGTCGCTCGCGTATAGCGCGGCTGTCCTGGAAGCTGGCGAGCGCGGCGGTGAGGTCGCCTTGCGCCACCTGCACATCGCCGATCTTGTTCAATGAGACTGAGAGATCGCGCTGCCATTCGGCATTCGCCGGGTCTGCGCGCATCAGGTGCTCGCCGATGGCGCGGCTGTCCTGGAAGCTGGCGAGCGCGGCGGTGAGGTCGCCCTGCGCCACCTGCACATCGCCGATCTTGTTCAGTGAGACGGAGAGGTCGCGCTGCCATTCGACATTCGCCGGGTCAGCGCGCGCGAGGCGCTCGGCGATGGCGTGGCTGTTCTGGAAGCTGGCGAGTGCGGCGGTGAGGTTGCCCTGCGCTACCTGGACATCGCCGATTCTGTCCAGGGAGACGGAGAGGTCGCGCTGCCATCCGGCATGGGCCGGGTCGGCGCGGGCGATACGCTCGAAGATGGCGCGGCTGTCCTGGAAGCTGGCGAGCGCGGCGGTGAGATCGCCCTGCGCCACCTGCACATCGCCGATCTTGTTTAGTGAAACGGAGAGGTCGCGCTGCCATTCGGCATTTACCGGGTCGGCCCGCACGAGTCGCTCGCGTATGGTGCGGCTGTCCTGGAAGCTAGCGAGCGCGGCGGTGAGGTCTCCCTGCGCCACCTGCACATCGCCGATCTTGTTCAGTGAGATGGAGAGGTCGCGCTGCCATCCGGCACGGGTCGGGTCGGCGCGTGCGAGGCGCCCACGTATTGTGCTGCTGCCCTGGAAGCTGGCGAGCGCGGCGGTGAGGTCGCCCTGCGCCACCTGTACATCGCCAATCCTGTCCAGGGAGACGGAGAGGTCGCGCTGCCATTCGACATGAGACGGGTCGGCTTGCGCGAGGTGCTGGGTGATGGCGCGGCTGTCCTGGAAGCTGGCGAGCGCGGCGGTAAGGTCGCCCTGCGCCACCTGCATATCGCCGGTCTTGATGAGGGAGACTGAGAGGTCGCGCTGCAACGCGGCATGGGCCGGCTCGGCGCCCGCGAGGCGTTCGACGATGGCAAGGTCCGCCTGGAAGCTGGCGAGCGCGGCGGAGAGGTCGCCCTGCGCCACCTGCACATCGCCGATCCTGTTCAGCGCGGCCGCTTCATCGCGTCCGCCGGCTTCCACCCGCCGCGCAGCGGCCAGCGCGGCACGGAAGGTGGTCAGCGCCGCCGTCAGGTCGCCGGTCGTCACCTGCAGATCGCCCAGGTCGATCCAGTGCCACACCTCGTCCGGCGCGAGGTCCAGCAGTTGCCACAGCGTCGTCTTGGCGGCGTCGTAGTCATAGGTCAGCCGCTGGATCGCCGCCTTCTCGGCCAGTAGCGGCAGGATCCGCTGGCGGCGGGCGGCTTCCTCCTCGGCGAGCTTGTCTGACAGCGTGGCCAGCGAGCCCGCCGTGTCGAGCCGGCCCAGCTTGGCGCGCGCGGTGCTGAGCGTGGCGGCAATGTCGCCGCCGTCATTGGTAGGCGGCAGAGGGTCCGCCGCGCGCGCGCGCGCCGCTACAAACAACGCCTTCAGCCGTGCGGGCAGTTCGGCCACCGGCGTATCCGCGACCCAGGGCTGCTCCAGCGCCTCGGCGAGTTCCGCCCGACTAATGCCGACCTCCCGCGCCGCCGGCGCGGCGGCGATGCGTTCAACGTGCCGCCGGATCGCCGTGGCCGGGATCGCGAAGGCCTCCTGCAAAGTGCTCTTGCGATCGTTCACCCCGAGTTCGGACAGGCTCAGGATCGCCGCCAGTTGCTGCCCACCGCGCTTGAAGATCGGCGATCCGCTTGAACCGCGGACGAACCAGTAGCCCTGCTCCCGCATACCCGAGAATTGTCTTCGCCCGTCCGCGCCGATCCGCTTGCGCAGCGTGCCATCCACGGTCACTTCCAGCCACGGATCGCCGCCATCGTCGCGCGGGCGTGCGACCATCGCCTGCGCTTCCGCGTCGCCAGTCTCGAATCGGTCATGCATCGCTAGTTGCAGCGCTGGGACGCCACTCGGGATCGATTCCGCCCGCAGAAGTACGAGATCGATGGGTGGTCCGGATGTCGCCATGCAGGGGTCAGCCAGTTCCAGCCGTGTCCGAACGCGCTGGTCGCCATCCCGCCGATGGGCGAACTCGGCGACCGCTTCACAGCCCTCCGCCGTCGCATCGGCCCAGACATGACGGCAGGTCACGATATGGCTGCCCTCGATCAGCACGCCGCAGCCCACGAAGCCGCTGCGCGCGCCGGTGGCATGGATTAGGATGAGGGCTGCCTCGGTCATTACGGTAGGAGAGTCGAATGTCGGCACGCATGCAAGTGGAACTGCCGGACGGACGGCGCTTGTTCATTGGTGGCGGCGGAACAACGACCGGCATGGGGGAAGTCAGTGTCGGCGGCCGTGTCGCCGCGGCCAGCGCGGAGGTATTCGAGAAGGGCCTGTCGACCCTGGCGGACCTGTTTGGAATGCTGGATTCGGCCGTCAGCCGCCTGCCGAAGCGGCCCGACACGATCGAAATGGAGTTCCGCGCCAAGATCACGGGCGAATGCGATCTCTGGGTCGTCTCTGGCGAGGGCGAGGCGGAGTTCACCGTGAAGGTGACATGGGGCGCGAAATAGCGCCGATCTCCGCCACGAGCCCCACCCGCGCTACGCCGCTGAGCCTGCGCCTGTTCTACCGCAGCCCGGTGAAGCGCACTGGTGGGGCGGGTGGCACGCGGGGGCGATCCTCCAGCCGCACACCGGTCACCTGCCAGCGCGGCGCCAGGCCCTCACCGGTCAGTTCGATGCGCAGCGCCATGGGCGCGACGCCGCCGCCGAGTGGCATCTCGAAACGGGTCAGGCCGGTGGGCAGGGTGCTGCGCAGAGCCTCCCCCGCCGCCCCGGGGCGTATGCCGCGGGCGCGTGCCACCTCGGCCAGGGCGGTGGGGGCGGCCCAGGCCTCGGTCATTTCGGCGGTCATGGCGCGCAGGAAGGCGCGCGCATCCGGGCCATGACCCTCGCCCTGCGAGGCCTCCAGCGCCTGGCGCATGGTGGCCTGAAGCGCGGGGGCGTCCACATGGCGCGCCATTTCCGCGTGATCCCGGCCATCGATGGCATGGACCAACTGCCAGGCCGTGACATAGGGCGCGCTGAACCAGGCCACGATGAGGACCGGCAGCAACGCCAGGATGGTGCGGGCGCTGCGGCCCCGCAGGCTGGGGCGGGCGGTCGGATTCGGGGCGGCGTCGAAGCTCGGCCGGGGTGGCAGGGGGGTGGGCGATGGGGTCGCGGGCAGTGCGGGCGGGTTGCGGCGGTCATATTCCGCCCAAACCTCGTCCCAATCCGCCATCGCGCTGCTTTGCCGTGCGCTCACGTCACGCCTCACTCGGAATAGTTGTGTTGCCGGCTCTTCCAGCAGCAAAGACAACCTTAAGTTGCGTCGCAACCCGCAATGCGTCCTCTAGCGGGGGGTATGGGTGGCGGCTTCGCCAACCGTGACCGTTGCTCCGCGAGAGAGGTGCCTGTGGTTCCGTCTCCGCGGTCGGAGAATGGCGCCCGAGTTATGGGAAAAAGATTAATGGGAGATAGGGTTTCGTCGTTTTTCTGAGACTGTGCGCGATTTCCCGCGCTCCCACCCAAAAGAACGCCTGGGCCGACCCGTCCGGGCGACGCGTATCAACAGATCGTGAATCCGGACCTGGCGGGCCCCGCCTCAGCGGAAGCCGGCCCCCACCAGCGGCGCCAGCGCCTGTTCCAGCCGCCCCATCGCCAGGCCAAGCGCCATCGTCACGGCCTGCGCCATGGCCGGTGCCTCCGCATCCGGCGCCAGCGGCGCCACCGCGCCAACCTCCAGCGTCTCGATGACGCGGGAGGAAAGCCGTTCCTCCCGCAGCAGCAGACCCGACAGGCCGGCGCGGGCCTGGCCGGCACTGGGCACCGCCTCCAGCATCGTCAACTGCATCTCCAGCACCAGGTCCGCATCGGCGCGGCTGCCCTGCGGGATGACGGCGGTGAACAGGCCGGAGGCCTGGAGCCAGGCGCGCAGCGCCGAATCGGCCAGGTCGGAGGGCGGGGCGAGCCATTGCTCATAGGTCAGGATCTCATAGGACCCATCCGGCCGCAGCCGGCGCAGCCCGAGATCCTGCAGGCCGGGCACCGCCCGCACCCGCCGCACCAGCAGCACCGGCGCGCGCGGTGCCGCGCCGCGGGCATTCGGCCGCTGGGGGTTCAGCGGATAGCGCCGGACCGGCACATTGGGCCGGTCCGGCAGGATGGAGCAGCCGGCCGCCAGCAAGGGCAGGGCGGCCAAAAGGGCGCGGCGGTTCATCGGCGGCGATCCGGCGTCGGGGGCGCGCCGAACAACAATTGCGAGGGGGAGGATCGCAGCTGTTCGGCGGTGGCCCGCAGGTTGGCGGTGGTGGCGCGCAGGTCGATCAGGATGGGCAGCAGTTCCGCCTGCACATCCACCGTCGTCTCCCGCGCCGCGCGCATGGTCCGTTCCATCCCCTCCACCGCGCCGGGCAGGCGTTGCGCCACCCGGCGCAGCTCCGCCGCGGCGCCGGCGGCGTTCGCCATGGCGCCGCGCAGTTCGGGGCCGCCCAGCACCGCGCGTGCATCGGTGGCGGCGGCACGGAACTCGCCCACGGCGCCGGCCAGGTCGCCGTCCTGCACGGCCGCGCGCAGCAGCGCCATGGTGGTCGCGGCCTCACGCAGGATCTGCGCGAGGTCGCCCTCGCCGGTCTGCCGGTTCAGGTTGGAGAGCAGGCCGGCCACGTCCTGGGTGATCTGGTCCACCGGGATGTCGGCCAGGCGCTGCATCAGCGCCTCCGCCGCATTGGTCACCTGGGCGACGGTGGAGGGGATGCCTGGAATGACCGCATAGCGCGGCTGCCAGGGCGGGGCGATGACGGGGAAGCGCTGGGCCTGGACGAAGTCCAGCTCCAGGTAGTTCACCCCGGTGATGCCCTGGGCGGTGATCCGCGCCCGCAACCCGCGCCGCACCGCCTCGGCCAGGTCGGGCGTCTCCCCCACCTGGCTCAGGTCGAGCGCGAAGCGCAGGAACACCCGCTGGAACCCGGCGGAATAGGAAATGCCCTCCGCCCGCGGATACTCCGCCGCCACCAGCCCGATCTGCGTCACCCGCCCGATCGCCACGCCGCGATAGCGCACCGGCGCGCCGACATCGAGGCCCTGCACCGACTCGTCGAAATAGCTTTCGAACACCTGGGTCGCCTGCAACCCGCGCCCGCCGGCCAGGAACAGCACGAAGCCGATCGCCAGCACGACGCCGACGATGACCAGCGCGCCGACCCGGGCATAGAGTGTCTTGGAACTGGCCATCACAAGGCCTCCCGTAGGAAGAAGGCCCGGACGGTCGGGTGGGTGCCGTGGTCGCGCAGCTCGCGCGGGTCGCCTTCGGCGATCATCCCCTTGGCCTCCTTGTCCAGCATGATGCAGCGGTCGCCGATGGCCAGGATGGAGGCCAGTTCATGCGTCACCACCACAAAGGTTGTCCCCAATGAACGCGACAGGTCGCGGATCAGCGCATCCAGCCCCGCCGAGGTGATCGGATCGAGCCCGGCGGAGGGTTCGTCCAGGAACAGGATGGGCGGATCGAGCGCCAGCGCCCGGGCGATGCCGGCGCGCTTCAGCATGCCGCCCGAGATCTCGGAGGGAAGCTGGTCGGCGGCCGCCGACAGCCCGACCAGGCCGAGCTTGGCCCGCGCCACCTCCCGCCGCGCCTCGGCCGGCAGGGTGGTGTGCTCGGCCAGTGGCATCTCGACATTCTCCAGCAGGGTCTGCGACCCGAACATGGCGCCTTGCTGCCACATCACCCCGATGCGCTTCAGCAGGTCGAGCCGCGCCGCGCCCTCCGTCGCCCAGATGTCGGTGTCCAGGATATCCACCTTGCCCTCGGCCGGCGGCACCAGGCCGATCATCAGCTTCAGCAGGGTGGACTTGCCGCAGCCGGAGCCGCCGAGGATGACGAAGACCTCGCCGCGCTTCACCTCGAAGCTGACATGGCGGAACAGGGTGTTGGTGCCGAAGCGCGCGGTCAGGTCGGTGGCGGTGATGACCGGGGGGCCGAAGACCGGCTTGGTCTTTTCCGGCAGGCGCTGGGTTTCGCTCACAGGCCCAGCCTTTCGAACAGCACGGCGAAGGCGCCGTCCAGCAGCACGATGGCGACGATGCCGCCCACCACCGCGGCCGTCGCCGCATCGCCGACCGCGCGCGGCCCACGCCCGGCGCCCAGCCCCGCGCGGCAGCCGATGATGGCGATCGCCAGGCCGAAGACCGCCGCCTTGAACAGCCCGCCCAGCAGGTCCTTCAGGCTGACGAAGTTGATGAGCTGCTGCGCCACCGTGGTCATCTGGAAACCCAGGATGCGCATGATGAGCGCCATGCCCGCCAGCCCGGCCAGCGTCAGCACCAGCGACAGCACCGGCATCACCAGCATCCCCGCCAGCACCCGGGGCAGCACCAGCAGCGCCATCGGATCGATGCCCATGATGCGCAAGGCCGCCACTTCCTCATTCACGCTCATCGTGCCGAGCTCGGCGGCATAGGCGGAGCCGGTCCGCCCGGCCAGTACCACGCCGGCCATCAGCGGCCCCAGCTCCCGCAGCAGGGAGATTCCGACCAGGCTGGGCACGAAGATCTCCGCGCCGAACTGGCGCAGCGGGATCGCCGACTGGAAGGCCAGGATCACGCCGAGCAGCGCGCCCAGCAGCGTCGCCAGCCCGAAGGCGCGGGTGCCGGCCTCGTCCAGGTGGCGCAGCAATTCACGCCCGCGCAGCCGCCAGGGGCGGATCAGCGTGCCCAGCGCGACCACCAGCACCTCCCCCAGGAAGGCGAGCCAGTCCACCGCATTGCGCAGCGCATTCACCACCCGCCGGCCGACGCCGGACAGGGGGGAGAAGCGGTAGGGCACGGTCTTGGGGCGGGGGGCGGCCAGCGCGTCCCGCACCCGGTCCAGCACGGCCACCACGCCGGGGCTGGCGCCCTCGATGCGGGCGCCCTCGGTGGCGCCCTGGGCGGTCAGCAGCAGGGTGGCGCCGGTGGTGTCCACCGCCTCCACCTCCGCCAGGTCGAGCACCAAGGGCGGGCCGGGCTTGCGCGCCTCCGCCATCAGCTTCGTCCAGAGCGCTGCCGCCGCCATCGTGTCGACGCGGCCGGACAGCGCCAGGATGCGCGCGCCGTCAGCCTCCCGCAGTGTCAAGCTTTCGGCCAGAACCCTGTCTCCATTCCGCACACCCAGACCCGGCCAATCTGCCGCATCGGGGCTTAGAGCATGATGACCGAAGGTGCGAAGGCACCGAAGGTCTGAATCATGCGATCAAACAAAAGGTTAGAGCGTGGAGCGTGAACGAATTTCACGCACCAGGCTCTAACGCCGTTGCCGCCAAGTCGGTTGCATCTTGCCTCAGCCGAGGGCGGCCAGGGCGGCGGCTGCCGCGGCTTCGCCGGCATACCAGGCCCCGGCAACGGTGCCGGCGAGGCGCGTATGGCAGGCCTCCCCGGCCAGGCAGAGCCGCCCGCCCGCCATGGGTGCGGCCAGAATCTGCCGTGCGCCGGCCCGGCCCACCCGGGCATAGCTATACACGCCGCGCGCCCAGGGGTCGCGTTGCCAGGCGGTGACGATCGGATCGAAATGTAACGCGGCGGCGGCCCGGGCGCCGAAGCGCAGGGCCACCTCCGCCCGCATGAAGGCCTCCAGCGCCGCATCGCCCTCCGCCTCCAGCGCTGCCGCGATGTCGCCGCCGACATGGCAGGCCAGCAGGTCGCGGCCGAAGGGGCGGGCGGAGATGGCGACCAGCGGCTCCCCGGGCGCCACCTGCCGGTCGATCGAGCTGAAGGGCGGCAGGCCGAGCGCCGTGGCGCCCCGGAAGCCCACCTTGGCGACGCTGCCCAGCGGCAGGTCGGCCGCCGCCTGAAGGACCTCCGCCGGCAGCGGCGGGTCGAAGCGGATGGTCTCCGCCGCGATCAGGCTGGTGGGCAGGGTGGCGATCACGGCGCCGGCGCGGATGGTGCCGAACACGCCCTCCGCCACCGCCTGCCGCCCACCCCAGTCCAGGCGGGTGACCGGCGCCGAGAGCCGGATCGGCAGCCCCTCCGCCAGCCGCGCCAGCAGCGTGCCGAGGCCGTCCTCCACCATCCGGTTGCCGCCATCCAGCGCATTGGCGGTGAAATCCGCCAGGCTGATGCGCCCGGGCGGGGCGGCGGAGATGATATCGGCCTGCCAGGCGCTGACTGTGGCATCCCAGGCGCCGCCCTGGGGCAGGGCCTCCGCCAGGCTGCAATCGCCGGGCTGGGCGGCGCGGGCGGCGAGCGCCGCCGTGGCGCGGTCCCAGGCCTCGCCGTAATCCGCCTGCTCCGCCGGGGTGGCGGGACGGTCGCCGACGAAGCTGAATTCCCGGCGCAGCGCGTCGGAATCGGCCAGCGCCATGCCGAGCGACCCGGCCAGGGCCACCAGCGGATTGTCCTCCGCATTATGCAGCCAGGCGGCGCCATGGTCGAAGGGCAGGCCAAGCCGATGGTCGGTGAGCACGCGGCCGCCGGGCCGGTCCCGCGCTTCCAGCACCAGCACGCTGCGCCCGGCCGCCAGCACGGCCCGCGCGGCGGCGATGCCGGCGGCGCCGGCACCGATCACCAGCACGTCGGGCTCCGAGGGAAGGCGCATCACCTGAACCGCCGCTACCCCGCCAGGGCGTGGAGCAGCACGGCGGCGGCGACCGAGACGTTCAGGCTTTCCACCTTGCCGCTGCCGGGCAGGGTGACCCGATGGGTGCAGGCGGCGGCGGTCAGGCCGGGCAGGCCCAGCTCCTCATTCCCCAGCGCCAGCACGAAGGGCTTGTTGCGCGGCAGGTCCTGCGGCGCCATGCCGCCGGCGGCAACCGCCGCCACGGTGGTGAAGCGGGGGGCGAGGGCGCGCAGGGAGACGGAGGGATTGGGCAGGCGCAGGACGGAAAGATGCTCCAGCCCGCCTTCCGCGATGCGATAGGCGGCATCCGAAAGCCCGGCCTGGCGCGGATCATCCGACAGCAGCATGCCGGTGCAGCCGAAGAAGGCGGCGGAACGGGCGATGGCGCCGAGATTGTGCGGATTGCCGATGCCATCCAGCAGCGGCAGCACCTTCGCGCCCAGCAAGGCCTGGGGGAAGGGACCTCCGCCAAGCTCCGCCACCGGGCGCGGCACGGCGATGGCCACCACGCCGCCATGGTGTTCGGTGCGGGCGATGCGCACCAGCTCCTCCGGCGTCACTTCGCGGTAGGGGCGGCGGCCGCGGGCCATGACGGCGCAGATCGGCCCGACCTCCCGCCGCCGGCTGGCGGTGTAGAACAGGCGCAGCACATCGTCCGGACGCGTCGCGAAGGCCGCGATGGCCGCCGCCGGGCCGCAGAGCCGGTCGAGGTCCGAATCCCGCCAGCCGCGTTCCGGCATCTGGCCGCGGCGATCCTCCGGCCCCTTGTTCAGGCGTCCGTCGTAACCGCCGCCTGTGGCATCGTCTGACCCAGAAATCTCGCACCCTCCTCGCGCACCGCCGCGGCGGCATCATCATACAGGAACGGCAGGAAGGCGTATCGCCGTCCGCGCGTCACCGGGCGGGCCTCATGCAGCAAGGAGCAGGAAAACACCACAGCCCCGCCGCGAGGTGCCAGATAGGTGCGGGGACCGAATTCGGGGAAATTCAGGTCTCCGCCCTCGAAATCCCCACCGGGACGGCCATCGTTCAAATTGATGGTGACGGCGAAGCGGCGATGCGCGGTGGCCTTGGTGGTGTTGTCCCGATGCGCCCGGAAGAAGCCCTTCTCGGCCGCGTCGTAGCAGGCAACGACATAGCGTTCGAGGCGGGTGACCTCATACTGGAAGGCGCGGCGGATTTCCGGGATCAGCCGGGCGTTCAGCCGGGCGCGGATCTGCGCCTTCAGCGCCTCATCCTGCAGGAAGGCGTCCTTGCGGCGCTTATGGCTGGAATCCATCACACCGATGGTGCGGCCGTCCACGTCCCGCATGAAGCCGCTCTCGCCACCGCCGATCGCCTCATATTCCGCGATCAGGCGCTGGCAGAAACCGGGTTCGAAGACGCGCGGCAGCACCAGCACCGGGGCCACCAGCGGCACCCCGGCATGGTCGCCGGGCGGCGGCACGGCCGCGAGCGTGGCCATCGCCTCCTCACCCTGCTCCAGCGACCAGACGCCGAAGACGCGCAGCATCGGGTCCAGCAGCACCCAGCCGGGCGATAGCGTGCCATCCGGCGCGACGGCGCGGAAGGCGCGGCGGGCGCTGCCGTCATCGTCCCACAGCACCCGGCGGCCCGGGCCATCCGTCATGCGGCCGGCCGCCTCATCCGCCGGATCGGTGCCCAGGATGAACAGGTAGGCATGCGTCTGGTCCAGCAGATGGGCATGGGGGGCGACCATGGCGGCAAGACGCCCCGCCAGCCCCGGCGTTTCAAAGCTGCCCGGGATCAGCACCATCAGCCAGCGCCCGGCCGTGGTGTCGAAGGCGAAGCGGGGGTTCACGGCGGAGCGGGCGTGGAAGGGCGGAATGGGCTCCCCGAGGGAGAGGGCCGGGCTCGGCATCGCAGGCTCCGTCGTAATCATTGCAGTTAGTTCAGGAATGCTTTTGGCATGACGGGCGCGGCCGGCGCTACCCGGCCTTGGACGCCAGGTCCTGAAGCTGGGCCAGCAGCGGCGCCGGCACCTCCACCCCCTCGGCCGCCGCGCGGGCGGCGAGGCTGGCGCGGCGGCTGCCGGGCAGGCGCACGCCGGGGTCGCCCTGCATGGCGGCGAGCAGGAATTCCAGCCGTTCCGCAAAACCCTCCGCCCCGCCCAGCGCGCCGGGGTCGATGGCCAGCAGGGCATGGCCGAGGCGGGGGCGGTTGCCTTCCTCGGCGAAGAAGCTGTCGGCCTCGAAGCCGAAGGCGGCGCCGGTCAAAGCGCAGCACAGCAGTTCCACCACCAGGGCCAGCAGCGCACCCTTGGTGCCGCCCATGGCCAGCATGGCCCCATCCAGCGCCGCCTGCGGGTCGGTGGTCGGGTTGCCATCGGCGTCCAGCGCCCAGCCGAGAGGGATTTTCTTCCCCGCCTTGGCCGCCAGCATGATCTTGCCGCGCGCCACCTCCGACAGCGCCATGTCGATCACCAGCGGGTCGGCACCCTGGTGGCCCCCTTGGCGCGGGAAGGCGGCGGCGACGGGGTTGGTGCCCATCAGCGGCCGCCTGCCGCCCGGCACCGGCATGGCGGCCGGGGAATTGGTGAAGGCCAGCGCCACCAGGCCCTGCCGTGCCAGCGCCGCCACCGTCAGCCCCATGGCGCCGGCATGGTTGCTGTTGGT
Organism: Falsiroseomonas oleicola; assembly: GCF_019029495.1. Taxonomy (GTDB): domain Bacteria; phylum Pseudomonadota; class Alphaproteobacteria; order Acetobacterales; family Acetobacteraceae; genus Falsiroseomonas; species Falsiroseomonas oleicola. The sequence goes on along the minus strand of NZ_JAERQM010000001.1, from coordinate 1,257,373 downwards.
GACGCCGATGAAGGCGACGCCCTGCGCCCGCGCCCGCCTTGCGGCTTCCGCCACCGCCAGGTCCAGCGCGGGATAGGCGAGGCCATGCCCGGCATCGATCAGCGCCGCCCCGCCGCGCTGCGCCACCACCATGGGCACCGCCGCGCCATCGGCCCGGCCGCCGGCGAGGAAGCCGGCATATTGCGGCACCCGCGACAGGCCGTGCCCGCCTTGGCCCTCCGCCTCCGCCGCCACCAGCGCGGCGGCGGTCAGCCGCGCCATCTCGGCATTGGCGCCGGCCGCCGAAAGCGCGGCGGCGGCGAGGGTCTGGGCGTCAGCCAGGCTCAGTCGGGGCATGGGGCATCATCCGGTGGTTTCACGCATCGGGCTTGATCCCGGCCTCGGTGACAAGGGAGGCCCAGCGATCCGTTTCCCGCCGCACGAATTCCGTGGACCGCGCCCGGTCCCAGCCGAGCACCTGGAAGCCGCCATCGCGGGCGCGCTGGCTGGTGGTCGGGTCGTGGATCGCCGCCTGCACGTCGCGTTCCAGCCGCGCCAGGATGGGCTCCGGCACCGCCGCATTGGTCAGCACGGCGGTCCAGTTGGTGACCTCCAGCTCCGGCAGCCCGGCCTCCCGCACCGTTGGCACATCCGGCACCAGCGGGTGGCGCTCCGCGCTGGTCACGGCGAGCGCGCGCAGCCGGCCGCCGCGGATCTGAGCCAGGCATTCCGGCAGGTTGGAGACCATCATGTCCAGGTTCCCGGCGGCGAGATCGGTGACGGAGGGCGCGCCGCCGCGATAGGGCACATGCACGATCCGGTCCCCGGCGCGCGTTACCCGGCGGAACAGCTCCAGCCCCAGATGCGGCGGCGACCCGGTGCCGGAGGTGCCGCCATTCAGCGTCCGCTCCCGCGCCTGCGCCACCAGCCCGGCGAGGTCCCGCGCCGGATTGCGCTCCGCATTCACCACCACCGCGAGCGGCAGGGAGCCGAGCACGGAGATCACCGCGAAATCGCGCCGGAAGTCGTAGGGCGCATTCGGGAACAGCGTGGCGTTCACCGCATGGGTCAGGGTGATAGCCAGCAGCGTATGCCCATCCGGCGCGGCCTTGGCGGCGGCATCGGCGCCGATCAGCGCATTGCCGCCGGCCCGGTTGTCGACCACCACCGGCCGGCCCCAGCCCTCGCCGAGCTTCTGGGCCACCAGCCGCGCCATGATGTCGGTCAGCCCGCCTGGCGGGAAGGGGACGATGTAGCGGCCGTTGCGTTCCGGGAAAGTCTGGGCGCGGACGGGCATCGGCAGCAGGCCAGCGGCGGCGAGGCCGAGCGCGGTGCGGCGTTGGAACATGGATCCTCCCATTGCGTCTTGTTGCGCAGTCGGAGAGTGCCAGGGCCGACCCCTGGATCGCGAGGAAAATCCGGCATCGGCCCGCTTGCGACAGATCAAGGCCGTGCCGCCGGCACCCGGCCTATTCTGCGCGCACGATGCAGACCCAGCCCCCGACGCTCGACACCACGCGGCTCGCCTTGGCGGAGCGTGCGGTGCCCCGCTACACCTCCTACCCCACCGCGCCGCATTTCCATGCCGGCATCGGCGCGACACAGCAGGCCGAGTGGCTCGGCGCGCTGGTGCCGGAGGCGACGCTCTCCCTGTATCTGCACGTGCCCTATTGCGCCGCCATGTGTGCCTATTGCGGCTGCCACACCAAGGTGACGCGGCAACAGGCGCCGATCGACGCCTATATCGCGGCGTTGTTGGCCGAAATCCACCTGATCGCCGCCGCCACGCCGGCACGGCGGGTGACGCATCTCCATTGGGGCGGCGGCACGCCGAGCATGCTGGGCGTGGCGGGGCTGAAGCGCGTGATGGCGGCGATCGCCTGGCATTTCGACCTCGGCGCCGTCACCGAACATGCGATCGAGCTGGACCCGCGCAGCCTGACGCGTGAGCTGGCGGCCTGCCTGGCGCGCATCGGCGTGACCCGGGCGAGCCTCGGCGTGCAGGATTTCAATGCGGATGTGCAGCACGCCATCGGCCGGGTGCAGCCCTTCGATGTGGTGCAGGCCGGCGTCGGCTTCCTGCGCGAGGCCGGCATCGCCGCGATCAATTTCGACCTGATCCACGGCCTGCCGCTTCAGGGCACGGAGGGCCTCGCGCGCAGCATCGCGCTGGCGCATGAATTGCGGCCGGACCGCATCGCCCTGTTCGGCTATGCCCATGTGCCCTGGATGAAGAAGCACCAGCGGCTGATTGATGAATCCGCGCTGCCCGGCGTGGCGGAACGGCTGGAACAGGCGCAGTTGGCGCGGCAGATGTTCTCGGAATTCGGCTATGTGCCGATTGGGCTCGACCACTTCACCCGGCCGGAGGATCCGATGGCACGCGCGGCGCGGGACGGCACGCTGCGGCGCAATTTCCAGGGCTACACCACGGATGTGGCGGATGCGCTGATCGGCCTCGGCGCCTCCTCCATCGGCCGGCTGCCCCAGGGCTTCGCGCAGAACGAGACGGAGATCGGCGCCTGGCGCCGCCGCGTCGAATCCGGCCAGCTCGCCACCGCGCGCGGCCTGGCGGTGACGGCGGAGGATGTGGCGCGTGGCGCGGTGATCGAGCGGCTGATGTGCGATTTCACCGTGCGGCCGCCCGCCGATCTTCTGGCCGATGCCATGCCGGCGCTGCTGCCGCTGCAACAGGCCGGCATCCTGCTGGTGCGCGACGGGGCGGTGACGATGACGGCGGAAGGCGCGCCCTTCCTGCGCCTCGCCGCCGCCGCCTTTGACGCCTGGCTCGGCCAGGCCGGGCGGCATTCGAAGGCGGTTTAGGCGTTTTGTGCCCTCAGTCGTGCCAAGGCACGCCAAAGGCGTGACGGGCGCGGCCTCCGGCCGCTTGGCTCGCCGCACTTGCGGCGGGCCGCATTCGCGGCCTCGGCCTGCCTTGCAGGCCGCAGGTCACCCTGTCTCGAGCGTTGGCAAACCTACGCCGGAAAGCTTCTCTCAAGCTGCTCCAGCATCTTCGCCTCGGCAGGCGAGATGCGGGCGCCGAGGCCGAGGAAGCCGCCGGCGGCTTCCGCGACGCGCCGTGCGCGGCCGATCAGCGTGGCCTTCAGCAATTCCCGCGATTGCGGGTCCATGCCCGGGGCGCTGGCCTGGATATAGGCGGTCCAGGTCTCCAGCAGGCCGGGCGGCGGCGGCGCGGCCAGCCATTGGGTGAAGGACTCATGCGCGGCGCTGCCGGCGGTCACGCCGGATTCCGCCGCGGCCTCCAGCAGCGCCTTGCGCTCCGCCTCGTCCAGCGTGCCATCGGCCCAGGCCACCAGCACCAGCGGCACCAGCGACAGCGCCGCCAATGTCTCCGCCTTCACCCCCGCCGACACCAGCCTGTCGAGCAGCGCCGGTTCGCTGATGCCGGAGGCGGCGGCGAGCCTTTCGCGTTCGGATTGCGCGGCCGTTGCCGCGCGATGGCGTTCCCGCCATGCCGCCGCCTCCTGCGCGAAAAAGGCCTCTTCCAGCGCGCGGCGCCGGTCGTCGAGAAATTCCTGGCTCATTCCATCCTCCTGACAGGGCTTCACGGTCACAACGCATGAGATCGACGCGCGGTCAGTCCCGCCGCAGCACATGGCCCACGGCCACCGCGCCGAGGCCGATCATATGCGCCATCGCATATCTTGCGCGCGGCTGCTGGCGCCCTTCCGCCTCCCCACGCAATTGTCGCACAATCTCCACGATCTGGCCGATGCCGGTGGGGCCGATGGGATGCCCCATGCCGAGCAACCCGCCGGAGGGATTGACCGCGCAGGCCCCGCCGATCTCCCAGGCCCCGTCGCGCAGCCGCCCCGGCGCGGCACCCGGCGGGCAGAGGCCCAGCGCCTCGGCATAGACGATCTCCTCGATGCTGAAGGCATCGTGCAGTTCGACGATGTCGAGTTCCTCCGCCCCGATGCCGGCGGCCCGCAGCGTGTCGAGGCCGGAGCGGCGCACGATCTCCACCATCCCCACCGCGTCGCCCGCGACCGGACCTTCGGAACAGGCGGTTGAGGCGGTGACGCGGATGGCGCGCGCCCGGTCCAGCCCCAGCCGCGCGATGGCCTCCGCGCTGGCGACGATGGCCGCCGCGGCGCCTTCCCCGCGCGGGCAGCATTGCAGCGCGGTGAGGTCGCCCGCGACGGGGGCGGAGGCCAGCACCTGTTCCAGGCTGCGCGGCTTGCGGAACTGCGCGAAGGGGTTGCGCGCGGCATTGCCGTGGTTCTTCACCGCGACGCGCGCCATATCCGCCACCTCCAGCCCATGCGCGTCGCGCCAGTGCCGCGCCAGCAGGGCGAATTCCACCAGGGGTGAATCGGCGGTGGGCGACAGGCGCGGCAGCCCGTCCTTCTCCGCCGCGCGCTGCGCCGTGCCGTGCTTGTCCACGCCGAGCGCCAGCGCGATCTCCGCCTGCCCGCTCGCCACATGCAGGCAGGCCAGGCGGAAGGCAGAGGAGCCGCTGGCGGAGGCGTTCTCCACCTGCACCATCTCGATGCCCGTCGCGCCCATATGGCGCAGCATGACGCGGCCGGCGGCCATGCCGAGGGCGCCCGTGCCGATCATCGCCGCGCCGATATCAGCCCAGCTCAGCCCCGCATCCGCCAGCGCCGCGCGCAGCGCCGTCAGGCCGAGCGTGGGATAGGGCGTGTCGCTGGCGAACTGGTAGCGATGCAGGCCGATGCCAACGACATGCACCGGGCGCAACGTGGCCAGCCCGTTCATGCCGCCACCTTCCGGAAGCGGCAGGCGAGGCCACCCTCCGCCGGCACCAGCACCGCGCGCATCGGCGTGCCGGGCGGCAGCGCGGCCTCGTCCAGCCCTTCCACGAGCCCCTGCACGACCGGGCCTTCCGCCAGGCGCAGCCGCGCCACCAGGACGGGCGGCACCAGCCCGGGCAGCACCGGCTGGTGGATGGCGATGCAGGTCAGCAGGGTGGCGTGGCCGGACAGCGTCACCTCCTCCAGCGCCTCCGCCGGCCGGCCGGTGGTGGTGCAGCCGTAAGGGGAGGGCGGGAAGGTCAGCGCGCCGCTCCCCGGCTCGCGCAGCGCCCGCAGCAGGGCGAAATCCGCCTCTCCGGCGGGGGCGTAGAGGCGGGGCTCCAGCAAATCCAAGGCGTCTCTCCCGGCCGGTCGTGCTGCCGGCATGGGGCAGCATAGCCATGCCGGGCGAGGGGCAGGCAAGCCGGGCCTTGACCGCCCCGGAGGACGGCCGGATCGTGACGGCTGGCCGTGGGAGCAGGACATGCCGGATCCATCGCATCGCTTCGCCGGCCGCATCGGCCTGGTCACCGGCGCCGCCTCCGGCCTCGGCCGGGATGCCGCCCTGGCCCTGGCGGCGGAGGGTGCGCGGCTGGTGCTGTTCGATCTGGATGCGGCGGGGCTGGAGGCGGTGGCCGCCCGATGCCCGGGCGCGGTGACGGTCGCGGGGGAGGTGTCGCGCGCCGCGGATATCGAGCGTGCCGCGGCGGCGCTGGATGCGCTGGGGCCGGCCAGCCTGCTGGTCACCGCCGCCGGCCTGCTCGGCCCGACGCGGCCGCTGGCGGAGGTGGAGGAGGCGGAATGGGACCGGCTTTTCGCGGTGAATGTGAAGGGCACCTGGCTGGCGCTGAAGGCCCTGCTGCCGCGCATGGAAAAGGCCGGTGGCGGCGCGGTGGTGACGGTGGCCAGCGGCTCCGGCCTCGTCGGCAATGCGATCTTCCCGGCCTATTCCGCCAGCAAGGGCGCGGTGGTGCTGATGACGCGCAGCGTCGCCGTCAGCCACGCCATGCAGGGCATCCGCGCCAATACCGTCTGCCCCGGCCAGATCGAGACGCCGATGCTGCGCGGTGTCTTCGAACAGCTTGGCGAGCGCGCCGCGGGGGTCGAGGCGATGTTCCGCGCGAAAAATCCCTCCGGCCGTTTCGGGGAGGTGGGGGAGGTGACGGCGGCGGTGCTGTTCCTGCTGAGCGACGCCGCCAGCTATATCAACGGCGCCGCCCTGCCCATCGACGGCGGCAGGCTTGCCTAGGCGCGGGTTGCCCCGGATGTGCCCGGCGGGTCGAGCAGGCTGAGCGCCTGGCGCAGCGCGCCCTCCATCACCGCCCGGTCGGGCCGGCCGCGCGCCAGCACGCGCAGGCCGAGCAGCAGCGTCATCAGCAGCCGCGCCACATCGGCTGCATCGCGCCCGGCATCGATGCTGCCATCGCGCTGGCCGGCTTCCATCTGCCGGCGGAAGAACCCCTCCAGCTCCGCCAGCCGGGCGGCGACGACGCTGGCGATGCCGCGATCCCGTGGCGCCACTTCCAGCGCCGAATTCACCAGCAGGCAGCCCAGCCGGTCCCGCAGCGACCGCGCGATGATCTCCCGCAACAACCCCTCGATCGCCGCGCGGGGTGGTTGCGTCGCCTCCAGCTTGGCGATGCGTTCGCGCATGCCGAATTGCAGGTAGCGGTCCAGGCAGCGGGCGAACAGGCTGCGCTTGTCGCCGAAGGCGTTGTAGAAACTGGCCTGGCCGAGCCCCATCACCTGGCCCAGGTCGCGCACGCTGGTGCCGGCATAGCCATGCCGCCAAAAATGGCGCATGGCCACCTCGATCACGGCATCCTCGTCGAAGCTGCGCGGGCGGGACATGTCTGGGCGGATTGCCTCACGGCCGGTGCGGCGCAGCATAGGCGGCGGGCGGTGGCGCGGCAATCGGAGGCCGCTTGCCCTTCGCGCGCCGCGGCCGCACCCTGCGCGGCTGTCACCGCCCTGGATCGCCGCGCCGATGTGTCGCTTCCTCGCCTATCTCGGCGAACCCATCTTCCTGTCCGACCTGGTCTGCGCCCCGGCGCATTCGCTGATCCACCAGTCGATGCATGCCGATGAGGGCAAGACCCCCACCAATGGCGATGGCTTCGGCCTGGGCTGGTACGGGGAGCGGGAGGAGCCGGGGCTGTATCGCGAAATCCGCCCGGCCTGGTCGGACGAGAATCTACGCTCGCTCTGCGCCCAGGTGCGCTCCCGCCTGTTCTTCGCCCATGTCCGCGCCTCCACCGGCACGGCGACCACGCGCGCCAATTGCCACCCCTTCGGCCTCGGCCGGCAGATGTTCATGCATAACGGTCAGGTCGGCGACTATGCGCGGATCAAGCGGCGGATGGAGGCGCTGATCCCCGACACGCTCTACGAGCATCGCCTGGGCACCGGCGATACCGAGGCGATCTTCCTCGCCGCCCTGGCCGATGGGCTGGCGGAGGATGCGGTGGGTGCCACGGCGCGCACGCTGGGTCGCGTGCTTGGGCTGATGCGCGATGCCGGCAGCACGCAGGCGCTGCGCTTCGCCGCAGCGCAGAGCGACGGCACGGCGCTGACCTGCTTCCGCTGGTCCTCCGATGGCAGGCCGCCCTCGCTGTACTGGCGCCGCGTGGCGGGCAATGTGCTGGTGGTGTCGGAACCGGTGGATGAGCGCAGCGCCGGATGGGTGCCGATCGCGCCGAATCATGTGCTTGTGGCGCGGCCGGGCGGCGAGGTGCGGGTGCTGCCCTTCGAGGTGGCGGCCTAGGGGCTGTGGACAGTTGGGGCCGGGATGCGGCCGGCGAGGGATTTTTCGTGCTGGCAAGGCGGACAGCGGAGCCGATGGCTATCCATCGGCGAGCATGGCCAACGCAGCCAGCGCGGAAAAGCACCGCCGGACGCGCCCGCAACCCAACTGTCCACAGCCCCTGGCACTTGTCCCATCTGTAACACCCGGTCCATAAAGCGGAACAACCCGGGGGACCACCACCCATGCTGACCCGCTTCGCCGCCCTGTTGCTGGGCGCCGGCCTTCTCGCCGGCCCGGCCCTGGCGCAGACCATCCCGCCCGAGCGCGTGCTGCGCATGGTGCCGAACGCCGACCTGCAGACGCTGGACCCGATCAACACCACGGCCGGCGTGGTGCAGTCCCATGCGCATATGATCTACGACCAGTTGTTCGGCCGCGACGCGCAGCAGCGCCCGCAGCCGCAGATGGTCGGCGCCTACAGCGTCTCCGACGATGCCCTCGTCTGGCGCTTCACGCTGCGCGACGGCCTCGCCTTCCATGACGGCGCGCCGGTGACGGCGGAGGATGTCGTGGCGTCCCTGCGCCGCTGGGGCGCGCGCGACCCGCATGGCCGGCAGATCCTGGCGATCACCGTCAGCCTGACGGCGGAGGCCGATGGCAAGACGGTCGTCTGGACCTTGAACCGCCCCTACGGGCTGATGCTGGATGCGCTGTCAAAGCCCGCCGGCAACATGCCCGCCATCATGCCGGCCCGCATCGCCGCGACCGACCCCTTCACCGCGATTCGCGACGCCATCGGCAGCGGCCCCTTCATCTTCGTGCGTGAGGAATGGGTGCCGGGCAGCACCGTGGTCTATCGCCGCAATCCGAACTACGTGCCGCGCAGCGAACCCGCCTCCGGCACTGCCGGCGGCAAGGTGGTGCATGTCGATCGCGTGGAATGGCAGAACATTGCCAATGCGCAGACCTCGACGCTGGCGCTGATCCAGGGCGAGATCGACTACATCGAAAGCCCCGGCGTGGACTTTCTGCCGATGCTGCAGCGGCGGGGGATGCGGATTGTCCGCACCAATACGCTGGGCGCGCCGGGCATGATCCGGATGAACCACATCCACCCGCCCTTCAACGACCCGCGCGCGCGGGAAGCGCTGATGCTGCTGGTGAACCAGGAGGAAATCCTCCAGGGCATGTTCCCGGACCCGGCGCTGTATCAGGTCTGCCACGCCTTCTTCGTCTGCGGCAGCCCGCAGGAGACGAATGCCGGCGTCCCCGCCGGCCTCGGCAGCCCGGCGGCGCGGGAACGCGCGCGGCAGTTGCTGCGCGAAAGCGGCTATGACGGCACGCCCATCGTCATGATGGACCCGACCGACAATCCCTTCGTCCACACCGCGACTCTGGTGCTGGCGCAGCAGATGCAGTCCGTCGGCTTCCGCACCGATGTGCAGGCCACCGACTTCGCCTCCATGGCCGGTCGCCGCGCCAATCGCCGCCCGCCGAGCGAGGGCGGCTGGCATATCGGCCTGACCTTCTGGAACGGCCTCGGCGCCTCTGACCCGGTCGGCAATGTGCCGATGCAGGCGAGCTGCGACCGGGCCTGGCCGGGCTGGCCCTGCGACGCGGCGCATCAGGCGCTGATCGATGCCTTCCCCTATGCGGCGAATGCCGAGGAGCGGAAACGCATCCTGGATGAGCTGCATGCCAGCGCCTACCGACTGGTGCCCTATGTGCCCTATGGCCAGTGGTACCTGCCCTCCGCCGTCACGCCGCGCATCTCGGACGTGCTGGCCATGCCGGGCATCATCATCGCCTGGAACATCCGCAAGGCGGCGCGCTGAGCTTGTACCAGCGCGCCCGAAAAGGCTGACCTGCGGCTGGCGTCTCGCCGGCCGAGGCCGCGAATGCGGCCCGCCGCTTATGCGGCGAGCCAAGGCCCCGGAGGGGCCGCCCGGCGCCTGAGGGCCTGAAAAAGCATCACGCCACGCTATCCGCCATCACCGCGCCGCGCTGCCCCATGGGCTGCTCCGGGGCGGTGGTGGTGTCCTCTGCCGTCTGGTGCTCCATCTCGGCGTTCAGCTCCGCGCCCAGCAGCACCACGGTCGCGGAAATCCAGATCCAGGTCATGAAGCCCACCACGGCGCCCAGCGAGCCGTAGGTCTCGTTGTAATTGCCGAAATGCGCGACGTACCAGGAGAAGGCGGCCGAACCGCCGAGCCAGGCGAGGGAGGCGAAGGCGCTGCCCCAGCTCACCCAGCGCCAGCGCGCCGTCTCCCGGCTCGGGCCCCAGCGGTACAGGCAGGCCAGCACCAGGCTGGACAGCACCAGCAGCAGCGGCCAGCGGCCGAAGCTCAGCCAGGCCTCCGCCCGCCCATCCAGCCCGACGAAGCCCAGCACCACCGGCACCGCCACCACGCCGAGCATGGTCAGGATGGCGAAGCCGATCATGCCCAGGGTGAACAGCAGGGTGATAGCGGTCAGCTTGATGAAGCCGCGCTTCTCGCGTTCCTCGTAGACGATGTTCAGCGCATCGAACAACGCCTTGGCCGCCTTGTTGGACGACCAGAGCGAGACGGCAAGGCCAGCCAGCGCGCCCAGGCCCAGACTGCCGCCGGCGGATTGCGCCACGCGCTGCACCTGTTCCTCGATGATCTGCATGCCGCCGCCGGGGACGATATCCGACAGGGCGTTCAGATGCCCCTGAACCGTCGCCGGGTCGGCCACCAGCCCGTACAGCGAGACCAGCGCCGCCAGCGCCGGGAACATCGCCAGCAGCACGTAGAAGGTGATGCCGGCGGCCTCCATCATCAGCCGGTCCTCGCTGGCCTGGGACGCGGTACGGCGCAGGATGTGCCACCAGCCGCGCGGCGGAATCGCGGAAGGCCTGGCGGCTGCCTGCCCATTGGCCGGCGCGCTGCTGCCAGGGATGCCGCGTGGCATCGGCCTGGGCCGCGGCGCGCGCCGCGTGGAATCATAGGCCAGCAATCCTGCCAGCGCGGCGACCGCGATCAGCACGCTTCCATCCGCACCCCGTTGCACCACCTGCCGTCCCGGCATACCCACACCCCCGTCATCGAACCTTGCAGCACTAGAAGACGGCTGAAGTGGCATCGGTTCCGGAAACTTTCCGCGACCGCGGGCGCTGATCGAAACGGGCTGGCAGGGGAAGTGGGATGGCGAAGGCGAGGGTGACGGCGCAGCCGCGTCTGCTGCCGGTCTGGCTGTTGCTGGAGACGCTGGGCGGGCCGACCCGCCGCGGCTTCCAGCTTATCCTGGCCATTGCCGCCCTGGCACTCGGCGTGCTGCTGGAGGGTCTGCGCCCTTCGGTCTGGCGCCGCACCCTGCGCACGGAGCTGCGCCGCAGCCTGCACCAGGCCATCGCGGGCGGCTTCGGCACCGTCGTCATCACCGCCAGCCTGGTCGGCTTCGGCGTGGTCTATCAGGCGATCCGCTGGCTGAGCTTCGCGGGGCAGGAGGATTACACCGGCGGCCTGCTCGTGATCGTGCTGGTGCGGGAGGTAACGCCGGTGCTGGTCGGGCTGATCCTGCTGGGCCGCAGCGGCAGCGTCACCGTGGTGGAATGCGGCGCCGCCAAGGCCAGCGGCCAGCTCGATGTGCTGGAGGCCCAGGGCATCGACCCCTTTGCCCTGCTGGTGCTGCCGCGCGCGGTGGCCATGGCGGCGGCGGGCTTCACGCTGGGGGTCATCTTCCTGGCCGTGTCGCTGGCCTCAGGCTATCTCACCGGCGTCTTCTTCAGCCTGGTGCAGGCCTCGCCCATGGAGCAGCTCGACAATCTGCTGGGGGCGGCGGCGATTCCGGAATTCGTGCTCTTCGCGGTGAAGCTGGTGCTGATCGGGGCGCTGGTGGCGCTGGTCTCCAGCATCACGGGCCTGTCCTCCACGCCCGCCGAATCCCCCTCCCACCTCCTGCCCCGGGCCTTCGTGCGCGGGCTGCTCGGCATCCTGGCGATCAGCGCCGGCTTGAGCGTGGCGGTGGTATGAGCGCGGTGCTGGAGATCGAGGAGGCCCGCCCGGCCGCGCAGGCCTCGCCGATCACGGGCGCCGTCACCCTGCGGTTGGCGCCGGGCGAGTTGGCGCTGGTGCAGGCGGATGATCCGGCCATGGCGCGCGCGCTGGTGCTCCTCTGCACCGGGTTGACCCCGCTGGCCTCCGGCCGGGTGCGCTTCCTCGGCGAGGACTGGACAGGGCTGGCCCGCCCGGTGGCGGAGGGCCGGCGCGGCCGTATCGGCCTGGCGCCGGGCGATGGCGGCTGGCTTCAGCATCTGACGGTGGCGGAGAGCATGATGCTGCCGCGCCGGCACCACGACAAAACGCCGGACACGGATCTGCGGGCGGAGGCGGTGGCGCTCTGCCGGCATTTCGGCCTGCCCGGCCTGCTGCTGCGCCATCCCTCCGAAATCCCGCGCCCGGCCCTGGCGCGGGCCGGCTGTGCCCGGGCGCTGCTCGGCACGCCGGATCTGATCCTGCTGGAAAGCCCGCTGGACCGCGAGGTGGCGGATGCGTTGGCGGATCCGCTGCTGGCGGCGCTGCGCCCGGCGCTGGACCGGGGGGCTGCCGTGCTGTGGTCGACCCGGTCGCGGCGCGCCTGGCAGGAGCCGGGTTTCCCGGCCACGCAATGGTGGCGGTTGGAGGAGGAAGGGCTGTGTCCGGCAACGCCGTAACCCATGAGGACCGGGTCCGCCTGCGCCATACCGACCGCTGGGTGGGCGCGCTGGTGCTGCTCGCCCTGTTGCTGTTCCTCGGCGCGCTGGCGCAGCGCGGGGTGCTGCGCGACTGGTTCGACGATGGCAGCACGCTGATGGTGCTGCTGCCGGAGGAAGGCGTCGCTGGCCTGTCGGTGGGGGCGGATGCGGAGGTGCTGGGCATCCGCGCCGGCTCCGTCCGCCGCATCATCGTCGACCCCGAGCGCCGCATCCGCGCCGAGCTGCGCATCGAGGAACAGGCCAAGCCCTTCATCCGCCGCGATTCCACCGCCGTGGTGCGGCGGCGCTTCGGTGTCGCGGGTCCGGCCTATCTCGACATCCAGCGCGGCCGGGGGGAGGAGCTGAACTGGGACCGCGCCTGGATCCGCGCGACCAGCGAACGCGCCCCGACCGAGACCCTCGGCACGCTGCTGGACGAATTGCAGGAGCGTGTCTTCCCGGTGCTGGAGGAACTGCGCACCGGCACCGCCGCCTTCGCCGCCGCGACCCAGCGCCTGGAACGCGGGGAGGGCACGATCGGCCGCCTGCTGAACGACGACACCCTGATCCGGGAGGCCGAGGCGGCCACGGCCCGCGCCGCCCAGGTGATGGCGAATATCGAGGGCGCGAGCGTCGAGCTGCGCCAGCTCACCGCCGGGCTGCGCGGCGCCGATGGGCGCGGCGGGCCGGGCACGCTGCCGGGGCTGGTGGCGCGGGCCGAAAGGGTACTGGCACAGGCGGAGCGCGCCACCGCGGATATCGCCCGCGCCAGCCCCGCCTTGCCGCAGATCACCGCCAATGTCCGTGACGGCACGGATGGCCTGCCGGCCGTGATGGTGCAGGCGCAGGAGGCGGCGCGGCAGATGGAGCTGCTGCTGCTGCAATTGCGGCGGCACTGGCTGCTGGGCTCCGGCGGTGGCGAGGTGACCCGGCCTGTCGGCACTGTGGCCCGCCCGGCGGTGGAGCGGCTGCGACCGTGAGAGCGGATGCGGTTGCGACCGTGAGATCGGATGCGGCTGCGACCGTGAGAGCAGCGGTCCTTGCCCTGCTGGCGCTCACCGCCTGTGGCGGTCGCGCGCCGCCGCCCGGCCCGCCGCGCGATGCCGTGCTGGACCGCGCGGCCGATGCCGCCGGGGCGGCGCTGGACCAGGAACAGCCCCGGGCGGCGGCGCGGCTGTTTGCCCAGGGGCTGGAACGGGCGCGGCAGCGCGACGATCCCGCGGCGATCGATTCCATGGCCTTTGGCCAGGCCATCGCCGAGCTGGAGCACGGCCAGGCGCCGGCGGCGCTGAGGGTGGCCCGGCAGGTGCGGCTGGATCTCGCCCGGCGCGGCCGTGGCGCCTCCGCGGGGCTGATGCTGGCGGAGGCGACGGCGCTGTACCGGCTGGGCCAGCGGGCGGAGGCCGGGGTGCTGGCCCGCTTCGTCGCGGCGCGCGGGGCCGAAAACCCGGAGGCGGCGCTGCGGGCGCAGTTCCTGCTCGGCCTGATGGCAGCGGAAGCGCGCGACCTGCCGGGCCTGGCGGCGGCGCAGGCCGCCATCGGCCAGCCCGATCAGGCGGCCTACCAGGCCGATGCGGCGGAGCTGGCGGCCCAGGCGGCCCTGCTGCGCGGCGCGCCCCAGGCGGCCTGGTCGCTCGCCCAGCAGGCGGAGGCGCTGCGGCGCGACGCGCTGGATTATCGCGGCCTGTCACGGGTGCTGGCGCTGCGCGGCGCCGCGGCCCGGGCGCTGGGCGCCACGGCCGAGGCCGCCGACCTGCATCTGCGCGCGGCCGAAGGCGCGGCCGGGCGCGGCGAGGTGGCGGATGCCCGGCGCTGGCTGGCCGAGGCCGAAGTTTTGGGCAGTGGCGATCCGGCCCTTCTGGCGGCCATCGCCCGGGTGCGCGCGCTGCTGCCCGCGCCCGTTTGACGCCGCGCATGGGTGGGGCCGATCCTGCCCGCTGCAAATCAGGGGAAACGCCGATGAAAAAGCTCGTCAACGACCCGCGCAATGTGGTGCGCGAGATGCTCGAAGGGCTGGTCGCCCTGAACCCCGGCCTGGCGCTGTTGGAGGCGGAGGATGTGGTGGTGCGCGCCGGGCTGCCGGCGCCGGCCGATCGCCCCGTGGCGGTGATCTCCGGCGGCGGGGCGGGGCATGAGCCGGCGCATGCGGGCTATGTCGGGACGGGCATGCTGGCGGGCGCGGTGGCGGGCGATGTCTTCACCTCGCCCTCGGTCGACGCCGTGCTCGCCGGCATCCGCGCCGCCGCCGGGCCGCGCGGGGCGCTGCTGGTGGTGAAGAACTACACCGGCGACCGGTTGAATTTCGGCCTCGCCGCGGCCCTGGCGACGGCGGAGGGCCTTCCGACGAAGGTCGTGGTGGTGGCCGATGACGCGGCGCTGCGCGACACGGTGGACCCCGAGCGCCGACGCGGCATCGCCGGCACCGTGCTGGTCCACAAGGTGGCCGGCGCGGCGGCCGAGGCCGGCGGCGACCTCGATACCGTGCTGGCGGAGGCGGAGGCCGCGGCCGCCGCGGTGGTCTCCATGGGCGTCGCGCTCGGTGCCTGCACCGTGCCGGCGGCCGGCACGCCGGGCTTCACCCTGGGCGAGTCGGAGATGGAGCTGGGCCTCGGCATCCATGGCGAACAGGGCGTGCGGCGGGCGCCGATAGAGCCCGCCGATGCCATCGTCGCCACCATCCTCGACACGCTGGTGATGGATGCCGGGCTGGCGGCGGGGGACCAGGTGGCGCTGCTGGTGAACGGCCTCGGCGGTACCCCGCCGATGGAACTGTCCATCGTCGCCCGCGCCGCCTTGGCCGGGCTGGCGGCGCGGGGCATCGCGGTGCCGCGCGGCTGGGCCGGCAACTTCATGACGGCCTTGGAAATGCCCGGCTGCTCGATCAGCCTGATGCGGTTGGATGCGGGCCGGCTGGCGCGGCTGGACGCGCCGGCTTTGGCCCCCGCCTGGCCCGGCGGTGGCATGCTCGCCCCGGCCGCGCGCGTCGCCGCGCCGCCGGAGCCCGAGGCCGCGCCCGCCACCGCCCCCGGCCCGCTGGCACCGGAGCTGCGCCGCCTGGCCCTCGCCGTGGCAGCGGCGCTGGAGGCGGAGGAGGCGTCGCTGACGGCGCTCGACAGCCATGCCGGGGATGGCGATCTTGGCCTGTCCATGGCGCGCGGCGCGGCGGCGATCCGGGCGCTGCCGGAGGCCGCCTTCGCCACCCCCGCCACGGCGCTCACCGCCATGGCGCAGGCGGTGCGGCGGGCCATCGCCGGCAGTTCCGGCCCCTTCTACGCCACCGCCCTGCTGGCCGCCGCCCGGGCGCTGCCGGAGGCACCGGACCATGCCGACTGGGCGCGCGCCTTCCGCGACGCCGTCGCCGCGATCGGCGAACTGGGTGGCGCCCGGCCCGGCGACCGCACCATGCTGGATGCGCTGCACCCCGCCGCCGAGATTTTTGCCGCCTCCCCCGGTCCGTTGACGGAGGCCTGGCAGGCGGCGGTGGCGGCGGCGGCCGATGGGGTATCCGCGACCGTCACCATGCGCCCGCGCCTCGGCCGTGCCGCCTATCTCGGCGACCGTGCCCTGGGCCAGCCGGATGCGGGGGCGAGCGCCGTGCTGGTCTGGATGCGGGCGATCACGGCGCAGGTACATACCAACGGCCCTTCCGCGTGACCGCTCCAGGGCCCCTCATACGGTCATGCCGGAGACACGCTTGCGGCGTGACGCGGAAACCTCCGGTTTCCTTGGCTTCGTCGCGCCGAAGGCGCGCCTTCGGCGCGACGCACAAGCTGCGGCGGCCGTTCGGCCGCTCGGACCGGTCAAGGGACCGGCCCGCCGGTATTGGCCGAATATCTACCCGATCTTGCGGTCGTAGGTGATCCAGGCGGTCCGCACCGCCAGCCGGTCATAGACGCCCCGGCCGCGGTAATTGTCATCCGCCGTGATCCAGCGGATCACGCCCCAGCCGCGCTGCCGGCCGATCTCCGTCACCGCCTCGATCAGCGCATCGGCGATGCGCCGGCCGCGCGCGGCGGGGTCGACGAACAGGTCGTCCAGATAGCCGCCGGTGCCGGCGGCGAGCGGCCGGGGGAATTCGCGGTAATGGGCGAGGCCGATGGCCTGGCCCGCCGCATCCTCCGCCACCAGCGCCTTCACCGGATGCGCCGGGTCCATGATCCAGCCCCAGACCCGCGCGCGCATCTCCGCCGTCTGCTCGACCTTGTAGAAGCGGGCATAGCCGGCATAGAGCGCATCCCAGGCCGCCTGATGGCGCGGCGCCAGAGGGGTGATGGTGATGTCGGTCACGCGCATTCTCCCAGGCTGATCCGCCCGGCGGCGGCCAGGCCGACCAGGATGCCGCCGACATGCATGGACTGGCCGATCAACCCCTGCGGCAGGCCCTTCAACATCTCCGCCACCTCCAGCAATTCCACCTGGATCGTCTCGCCCGGCTCCGGCGCCGGCGGGGCGACCGGGCGAAGGCCGGTGGCCAGGACGATGTGCAGCCGGTTGGTCTGGATCGCCGGATTGGCGTGGCCGGCATAGAGGTAGCGCCATTCGCCGCCGCCATAACCGGTTTCCTCCAGCAATTCCCGCCGCGCGGCGGCGATGGGGTCGGCGTCCTCCGCATCCATCACCCCGCCGGGCAGTTCCAGCGACCAGCTTTGCGCGCCATGGCGCCATTGCCGCACCAGCACCAGCCGGCCGTCTTCGGTCAGCGCCACCACGGCGCACCAGTCGGGGTAGTCCAGCACATACCAGGGCGCGATCTCGGCCCCGGCGGCGGTGCGCAGCCGGTCGGCGCGCAGCCTGATCCAGCGGTCCTCGACCAGGATTTCGGAATGGGTGGTGGTCCAGGGCGGGGCATCGGTGTCCATGCGCCACCCTCGCTTGCCGGCGCGGGGCGCTGCAAGGGGCCGGGGCGGTACAAGGGGGGCTGCGGTCGTCATCGGGCCGTAACCATGCCGGCCTGGGCCGCGAAGCGACGGGGGAATGCCACAGCCGAGGTCCAACCCCATGCGCCGCCGCCACCTTCTCGCTTTGGTTCCCGCCCTGCTGGCGGCCTCCGCCAAGGCCGATGGCCTGCCCCGCAACGTCAACCACAAGGCCGGCGTGGCGCTGGATGGCTACGACAGCGTGGCCTGGTTCACCGAGGGCCGGCCGCGCCGGGGCAACCCCGCCTTTCAGGCCGAACATGCCGGCATCGCCTGGCATTTCGCCTCCGCCGCGCATCTCGCCCGTTTCGAGCGTGATCCGGCCGCCCATATGCCGCGCTTCGGCGGCTTCTGCGCCTTTGGCGTGGCGCGCGGCTACAAGGTGGATATCGACCCCGAGGCATGGCACATCCGCAACGGTGTGCTCTACCTGAACTACGATCTGGGAGTGCAACGGCAGTGGCTGCGCGACATCGACCGCCAGATCGCCCGCGCCGAGGCCAATTGGCCTCGCCTGGCCCATGCCTGACATGTCCTCCGGTTGCCTGGCCCCCCCTGACCTGGCTCTCGATGTGCCGCGCATGGCGCTAGGCGACAGTGCCCGGCGCTCGGCGCAGGAGGAACGCTGGGGCGGCCTGCTGGCCGCCGCCCAGGCCGGCGATGCCCGCGCCTATGACAGCCTGCTGCGGGAGGTGACGCCGCGCCTGCGCCAGATCGCCCGCGCCCGCATCCGCGACGCGGCGGAGGTGGAGGATGCGGTGCAGGACGCGCTGATGACCATCCACGCGCTGCGTCATACCTACGACCCGACCCGGCCCTTCGGCCCCTGGATGAGCACCATCGCCAGCCGCCGCGCCATCGACCGGCTGCGCCGGCGGGGCCGCGGCGCCGGCCGGGAATCCAATATCGACGACCTGCCGGAATCCGCCGCCTCGGTCGCGCCGGTGGCGGAGGAACGCATCGCCGCGCGCAATCTGCGCGATGCGGTGGCGGAATTGCCGGAAAGCCAGCGCACGGCGCTGCGCCTGGCGAAGCTGGAGGATCTGTCGCTGACCGAGGCCTCGGCCCGTTCCGGCCTCAGCGTCGGCGCCTTGAAGGTGGCGACCCACCGGGCGATGCGCTCGCTGCGCCGCCGCTTCGGTGTCGGAGAAGGAGACGACCGTGCGGACCGATGACCTGATCAGCCGCCTGTCCCAGGGCCTGGCCCCGGTGCGCCGGGTGACGCCGCCGATGCAGGCGGCGCTGGGCTGGCTGGCCCTGGCCTTCGTCGTGGTGGCGGCGGGCGTGGCGCTGTCCGGCTTCCGCCACGACCTGGAACAGCGGCTGATGCTGATGCATGAGCAGGTGAACATGGCCGCCGCGCTGGCCACCGGCGCGGCGGCGGCGGTGGCCGCCTTCCACCTGGCGCTGCCCGACCGCAGCGAGCGCTGGGCGCTGCTGCCGCTGCCCTTCGCCGCCTTCTGGGTCTCCGGCCTCGGCTGGGGCTGCCTGACGGAATTCGTCGAGCGCGGCTGGCCGGCAATGCATGTCAGCCTGGGCTGCATGAGCTTCATCATCGGCTTCGGCGTGCCGCTGACGCTCGGCATGCTGTGGATGACGCGCCACGCCGCCCGCATCCGCCCCGGCCCCGTCGCCGCCCTGGCCGGGCTGGCGGCGGCGGCCATCGCCTCCGTCGGCCTGTCCCTGGTGCATCACCTGGACGCGGCGGCGATGGTGCTGATCTGGCACGGCGGGTCCGTGCTGGTGGTGATGCTGCTCGCCCGGCTCTGGGGCGCGCGGGCGATGCGCGCCATGGAGCGGTGAAAGGTGGGACCCTTCCTCAGCGCCCGACGAACCAGCCCGGGGCAAAAACCTGCAACCCGTCCTTCACCGCCAGCAGGTCCCGCTGCGGGTTGGCGCGGGCGGCGACCAGGGCCAGCGTCTCGGCATCGCGCAGCACATAGAGCGTCCCCGGCTCCCACCGCCCGGCGACCAGGGCGGCGCGGCCGCGGCGTTGCAGGCGGCGCAGCGCCGCGGGGTCGACGCGGGAGTGGTAGGCGGCATCGGTCAGGATGCCGCGCGGCGCGGCGAAACGGGCGAGCGGTTCCCAGGACGGTCCGAAATTCGCCGCCGGCACCGCCCGCAGCCGCTGGTAGCGGCGGCCGGCCTCCTCCCAGAAGGGATCCGGCAGCCGCTCCGCCGCCACCGCCGGCGCGGCGGCGACCAGGGCGCGGAAGCGGCCCATGCCCGCCTGGATGTCGACGACCTGCACCAGCAGCAGCGCGCCCAGCAGCAGCCGTGCCCTGACCACCGGCAGCCGGCGGACCAGCACGACCACGCCGCAGAACAGCGCGGTATAGGCCAGCGGCCAGAAGAAACGCTCGGAGGCGCGCAGCATATCGGCCACCCGCTCCAGCGGCCCGGGCAGGTCGAATTGCAGCACCACATGGCCGGCGATGGCGAGGTGGTTGGACATGGCGAAGCCCAGCATGCCCAGCAGCATCAGCACCAGCATCGGATAGCGGCGGATCGCGCCACGCAGCGCGCCACGCGGCGCCAGCGCCAGGGCCAGGGCGAGCAGCACCAGAATGCCGGCGCCGAGATAGGAACCCCCCGCCTCCCAATGCCGCAGCCCCGGCAAAGCGGGCAGCAGGCGGCCCCATTCCGTCGCGTCGAAGGGTGCGGTCAGGTCGAGCTGGGAATGGCCGTAATGCACCCCCATGGGCACCACGTCGCCCGCCAGGGTGAAATACCCCGCCAGCCACAGCGCCCCGCCCATCGCCGCCGGCACCATCAACAACTGCGCGCCGAGGGACTGCCAGGCCAGGCCCGCGCGGGCGCGGCCGAACCAGTCCGCCACCCAGAGCCCGCCGCACATGGCCATGACATAGGGGTTGAGCATGGCAACCACGCCAAGGCAGCCCGCCCATTGCAGCGCCTGCCGGCGCGGCACCGGCCGCAGGCAGAGCCAAAGCGCCCAGAGCATGGCCCATTGGGACACCAGGGCGAAATGCCCACCCATGCGGTTCAGCAGCAGCGGCTGCCAGACGAACAGCAGCGCGGCGAGCGCCCGGCTCGGCGCATCCTCCACCTCCAGCGACAGCAGTCGCCAGGCGAAGGCGCCCTGGAGCGCGGCGCTCAGCACCATCCAGGGACCCCAGTATTGCGGGATCTCGACCAGCGGGCGCAGCGCCTTGGCCAGGAAGGCCATCAGCGGCACCACATCGACGTAGAAGATGGCGCTGGAGAGTTCGAGCCCGTAATCCGGGTTCAGCCCCGGCGGCCAGGACCAGGGGGCCGGGGCGAAATAGGTCCAGGCCATCAGATAGGCGACCGGGTCCGGCCCCAGCGTGCCATGCAGCAGCCAGCCGAGGTCGTTGATGTCGAGGATGCGCGGCCCCAGGGTGGCGATCGCCGCCAGCCCGCCGCCGAGCACCGCCAACAGCAGCATGGCCCGGCGCAGCAGCGCCGATTGCGCCGGGCGGGCCGCCTGGGCCGCGGCAAGGGGCGCGGCGGGAACCGGAGTCGCGGAGGCGACGCTTTCAGCCTGGATCATGCCTTGCCACCCATGGGACCGCAGCTCCTTCTGGCGTCCCATTCCGGCGCGCCCGTGGTCGGGCTGCGGCGCTTCCTGGGCAGCCCTGCCTCCCTCGCAAGGCTCACTATCTTGTGAGGCTAGGCCGGGGCGGGGATGGGAGCAACCTCCGCCGCCTCAGGCGCTTCCTCTCCCGGATGCGCCACGCATCAGATCCGCCAAACCCAGGGAACGCCAGAATGAAACTTCAACGCCGCAGCCTGCTCCGGGGCCTTGCCCCGCTTTCCGCCGCCATGGCCCTGCCGGTCGGGGTCACCCTCGGGGCCACCCCGCGCGCCGCGCTCGCCCAGGCACCGGCCCCCACGGGTCCCTATATCCAGGCGGCCATGCCCTATGCCTTCGGGGCCAATGAGGCGGCGATCGATGCCCGGACCATGGAACTGCACTACCGCTTCCACCATGGCGGCCAGGTGGCGGGGCTGAACAATGCGCTGCGCGAGCATGGCCAGCTTGCCGCCCTGCCGCTGGACGAACTTCTGGGCAAGCTGGGCGAGGTGCCGGAGGCGGTGCGCACCGCCGTGCGCAACAATGGCGGCGGCCATGCCAACCACACGATGTTCTGGGAGATCATGGGCGGGTCCGGCGGCGAGCCTCAGGGGGAGCTGGCCGAGGCCATCACCCGCGATTTTGGCGACCTCGCCACCTTCCGCACGCGCTTCAACGGCGCCGCCAATGGCGTGTTCGGCAGCGGCTGGGCCTTTGTCACGGTGAACCGCGAGGGTCGCCTGGCCTTGGTCACCAAGCCGGGCCAGGACAGCCCGCTGATGGACGGCCAGCGCGTACTGATGGGGAATGACGTGTGGGAGCACGCCTATTACCTGCGCTACCAGAACCGCCGGGCCGAATACACGGGCAATTGGTGGAGCGTGCTCGACTGGCAGAAGATCGGCGCGCGCTATGCGGCGGCCAAGGCGGGCACGCTGACGGTGTGATGCGGCGGGGCGGGGCCTCGCGCCCCGCCCATTCCGTTACTTTGCGGCCTGGAAGGCGTTGAAGAAGCCGGTCGGCCTGATGATGCGGTTTTCCATCTTCACCAGCAGGTTCTTGGCGCCAGCCTCGGCCAGGTAGTCGCCCCAGGCCGGGTCTGCCGCCATGGCGGTGCGGCGACGCTCCCGGTCGCCCTGGTCGGCATAGCCCCACATATGCACCACGGTGTTCAGCGCGCCTTCGACCGTGGTGTACCAGCCCAGGCAATTCTCCAGGTATTTCAACTGGATCGGCCAAGCCTTCGATTCATACAGCGCGACGAATTCCGGCAGCTTGTTGGGCAGCGTGGTGTAGATGCGCAGGTCGACGATCATTCGGCTTCTCCCGTTCCGCCGCCAGCATGCCGCGCGCGGGCCGGGGCGCAAAGCCGGCCAGCGGCGGGGATTCGCTGCAACTGCTTCATCATCGCTGTGTCACGGGGACGTCATGGGGTGCTTGTATAGCCCGGTTTGAGAAGGGGCATTCCATGCTGGAACTGCGGGGCCTGACGCGGCGCTTCGGCGCCGTCACGGCCGTGAACGATGTCAGCCTGACGATACCGGACGGCCAGATGGTCGGCGTGATCGGCCGTTCCGGCG
Source organism: Falsiroseomonas oleicola (assembly GCF_019029495.1). Lineage (GTDB taxonomy): Bacteria > Pseudomonadota > Alphaproteobacteria > Acetobacterales > Acetobacteraceae > Falsiroseomonas > Falsiroseomonas oleicola. The sequence continues at coordinate 1,235,119 of NZ_JAERQM010000001.1, read as the reverse complement.
CTGGCAAATCCACCCTGCTGCGCATGGTCAACCGGCTGACGGAGCCCTCCGCCGGCCAGGTGCTGTATGGCGGGCGGGACATCACCGCGCTGCGGGGCGCGGAGCTGCGCCGCTGGCGCACCGACTGCGCCATGATCTTCCAGCAGTTCAACCTGGTGCAGCGGCTGGATGTGCTGACCAATGTGCTGGTCGGCCGGCTGAACCACCGCCCCGGCGTGATGGGCACCGTCACCAGCCTGCTGAAGATGTTCACCGCCACCGAACGCGCCATGGCGCTTCAGGCGCTGGACCGCTTCGACCTGGCGGAGGTCGCGCTGCAGCGCGCCGATACGCTCTCCGGCGGCCAGCAGCAGCGCGTCGCCATCTGCCGCGCCCTGTTGCAGCAGCCCCGGCTGATGCTGGCGGATGAGCCCATCGCCAGCCTGGACCCGCGCAACGCCAAGACGGTGATGGACGCGCTGCGCCAGGTGAACCGGGAGGACGGGATCACCGTGCTCACCAACCTGCATCACCTGAACACCGCCCGGCAATATTGCGACCGCATCGTCGCCATGCAGGCCGGCCGGGTGATGTTCGACGGCACGCCCGCCGAGCTGACCTCCGCCCGGGTGCAGGAGATCTACGGCGTCACCGAGGATGAATTCGAGGAACAGGCGCAGGAAGCCGTCAACCCGGCCGCGCGCCAGTCCCAGACCGCCAAGCCCGGCCTCGCCCTCGCCTGAGGCGGCGGCGTGGTCGGCGGAATCCCCAAGCTCCCCCTGGAGAGAACCGCCATGATCACCCGTCGTCTTCTGGTTGCCGGCGCCGCGCTGGCGCCCTTCGCCGCTGTCGCCCAGACCGCTGCCCCCGCCATGCCGGCCGCCGGCCGCCGCGCCTGGGCGCAGCAACTGCCGCAGCTTCGCCTCGGCCTGCTGGGTGGCGAGAACGAGCAGGATCGCCTCGGCCGCTATGAGGCCTATCGCGCCCTGCTGGAGACCACCTTCGGCATCCCCGTCCGCCTGTTCCCGGCCGCCGACTATGCCGGCGTGATGCAGGCCTTCAGCGCGAAGCAGATCGAGGGCGCGGCCATGGGTGCCTCCGCCTATGCCGGTGCCTGGCTCGACACCAATGGCGGCGTCGAGCCGCTCTGGGTGGCGCGGGAGGCCGATGGCGGCATCTCCTACGTCGCGGTGATGGTGGTGCGCACCGATAGCGGCATCACCAACCTGGAACAGATGCGCGGCAAGGCGCTGGCCTGGGCCGATGCCAATTCCACCTCGGGCTACCTGGTGCCGCGCTCCGAGCTGCGCGCCGCCGGTATCGGCACGGAAAGCGGCCAGTATTTCTCCCGCACCGGCTTCGGCGGCGGGCATGAGCAGGCGGTGGTGGCGGTGCTGCAGCGCCAGTACGACGCGGCGGTCACCTGGGCCTCGGGCCAGGGCGAGGTCAGCCAGGGTTTTACCCGCGGAAACCTGCGTGCGATGGTGCAGAAGGGCATGCTCAACATGGCTGACCTGCGCATCATCTGGACCTCCGCGCCGATCCTGAACGGGCCGATGACGGTCCGGAAGGACCTGCCGGACGCCTTCAAGAAGGACTTCACCGATTTCCACCTGGCGCTCGCCACCAGCCACCCGCAGATCTACGCGCAGGTCGAGCGTGGCGGCGGGCAGGGCTATGCGCCGGTGACGCATGACATGTTCGAGCCGATCGTGCGCCTGCGCCGCGAAGAGGCGGCCGAACGCCGCCGCCGGTCCTAACACCGATGGATGCCGCGCTGCCCCTGACCGCCTCCGCCCGCGGCGCAATCGCCCGGGGTGAGGCAGAATTCCAGGCGGCGCGGCAACAGCGGCGGCGCGCCACCCTGCTATGGGGCGCCATCCTGCTGGTCTGCCTGCTGCTGGCCGCGCGGCTGTCGGAGATGACGCCGCAGGCGCTCGCCGATGGCCTGCCTCGCATCGGCGAATATTTCTGGCGCATCCTGCCATCCCTGCGGTGGGAGACGCTGTTCGCGGACTGGGAGACGGAGGGCAGCCTGGCCGGCTGGTTCTACCGGCTCGACAAATGGGCCTGGCTGATCTTCGAGACCAGCCAGATGGCGCTGCTTGGCACCGTCTTCGGCACGCTGATCGGCTTCGCGCTGTGCTTCGTGGCCGCGCGCAACCTGGCGCCGACCCCCTGGGCCTTCCACCTGGCCCGGCGCTTCCTGGAATTCTGCCGCACGGTGCCGGAGATCGTCTTCGCGCTGATCTTCGTCTGGGCCTTCGGCATCGGCCCGATGGCCGGCATCCTGGCGATCATCATCCACACCGCCGGCGCAAATGGAAAACTCTTCGCCGAGGTGGTGGAGAATGCCGAGACGTCGGCCATGGAAGGCGTGCGGGCTGCCGGCGGCAACTGGTTCCACCGCGTGCGCTTCGGCGTGCTGCCGCAGGTGGCGCCGAACTTCCTCAGCTACACGCTGCTGCGCTTCGAGATCAATGTGCGCGGCGCCAGCGTGCTGGGCTTCGTCGGCGCCGGCGGAATTGGCGAGGAGCTGTATCACGTGATCTCCTTCAACTATTACGAGGAGATCAGCGCCATCATCGTGCTCATCATCCTCAGCGTGGCGTCGATCGACATGATTTCCGAAAGGCTTCGCCGGCAGTTGTCGGCCGGCGCGGCGCGGGGCTGACGGACATGGCGATCGCAACTCCCACGCCGGGCCAGATCAAGCAGTGGCAGGCGCGCATGCCGGCCGCCTTCGGGGTCAGCCCGGCGACGCGGGCGCTGCGCTGCGCTGGGTCGGCGGGCTGGCGGTGCTCGGCTGGTTCGCCTTCCTGTTCTGGTGGTTCCAGATCACGCCCATCCGGCTGTGGAACGGGCTTTCGGGGCTGGGCACCATCGTGGTGCTGATGATCCCGCCCTCGCCCGGTGCGCTGTGGCTCGATATCCTGAAGGGCATCGCCGAGAGCGTCGCCATGGCCTTCCTCGGTACCTTCATCGCCGCGGTCATCGCCGTGCCGCTGGGTTTTCTCGGCGCCGGCAATGTGGTGGTGAACACGCTGGCGCATTTTTCCATCCGCCGGGTCTTCGACGGCTTCCGGGGCGTCGACCAGTTGATCTGGGCACTGGCCTATGTGCGCGCCGTCGGCCTCGGCCCGCTGGCCGGCGTGCTGGCCATCGCCACGGCGGATATCGCCGTATTGGCAAAACTCTATGCCGAGGCGATCGAGACGGCGGAGCGCAAGCAGGCGGAAGGCATCGATGCGGTGGGCGGCAACAAGCTGCTGCGCACCCGCTTCGGCCTGCTGCCGCAGGTGCTGCCCATCATGATCGCCCAGGCGCTGTATTTCCTGGAAAGCAACACGCGCTCCGCCAGCGTGCTCGGCATTGTCGGCGCCGGCGGCATCGGCCTGGCCATCGCCGAACGCATCAGGATCCGCGCCTGGGACGAGGTGGCCTTCATCATCATCCTGATGCTGGTGACCGTGGCGATCATCGACCAGATCTCGGCCCGCATCCGCCGCAAGCTGATCGGCGGGCGGGACACGCTGGCCCCGCGCTGATGCCGGCGGGCCGGTCTCTTGACCGGTCCGAGCGCCCGAATGGGCGCCGCCGCTTATGCGTCGCGCCGAAGGCGCGCCTTCGGCGCGACGAAGCCAAGGAAACCGGAGGTTTCCGCGTCACGCCGCAGGCGTGCCTCCGGCACGACCGACTGAGGGCGGCCCGAGGCGGATTACCGCCCCTTGAACACCGGCTTGCGCTTCTCGATGAAGGCGCGCGTCGCCTCCCGGAAATCCTCCGTGTACGGAAAGCTCTTGCCGGCCTCGTAATCCTCGGCCGTCAGCGGCAACTCGCCGCGCAGGCGCTGCAGGGCGCGCTTGTGGAAGCGATTGGCGAGCGGGGCGCCCTGGGCGATGCGGTGCGCCATGGCCACCGCCTCCGCCTGCACATCCTCATCCGGCACCAGGCGGGACAGCAGGCCCTTCTCATAGGCCTCGGCGCCGGTGAAGACGCGGCCTTCCACCAGCAGTTCCATGGCGACGGCATAACCGACGGACTGCAGGATCGGGTCCAGCTCCTCATAGGCGTAGAAGATGTTCAGGTTGCGGGCGGGGATGCCGATGCGGGTGGCCGGGCCGCCGACGCGGAAATCGGCCATCGTCGCCAGCCCCGCGCCGCCGCCCATGGTCCAGCCACGGCAGGCGGCGACCACCGGGTGGCGGCAGGCGCGCAGCGACTGGAAGCTGCGGCCGATCTCGGCGCCATAGACCGCCTCGCGCTCCGGCGTCCCGCGCTCGGTCTCGAAGGCGGCGATGTCGGCGCCGGCGCAGAAGGCATCCTCGCCCGCGCCCCGCAGCACGACGCAGCGCAGGCTGTCATCGGCGGAGCAGGATTCCATGGCCTCGGCCAGGGCGATCCACATGGGCAGGTCCATCGCATTGCGCTTGGCCGGCCGGTCGATGGTGAGGATGGCGACGGCGCCATCGCGCGCCTGGGTGATGAGGGGGTGTGGCATGGCGGCGACCGTAACGCCGGCGCGCGGCCTCGGCCAGAGGGGGGCACGCAACCTCCGCTGCCGCCGCCCGTTCTTCCCTCGACCGAACGGAGAGACCGCCCATGACCCAGACACGCACCGACCAGGAAGCCCGCGACAAGGTGTGGGAGCTGATTCGCGACATCGAGGTGGCGACCATGGTGACCCTCGACGCCGATGGCCATATGCGCGGCCGCCCGATGCGCGCCGTGGCGCTGAAGGAATTCGACGGAACGCTGTGGTTCTTCACCGCCGCCGGCTCCCCGAAGGCGGCGGAGATTCGCCAGGATGAACGGGTGCTGCTGGCCTATGCCGAACCGTCCGACCAGAACTATGTCTCCGTCTCCGGCACCGCCCAGGTTGTCCGCGACGTGGCGCAGCAGAAGGCGATGTGGTCCGAGCCGCTGCGCACCTGGTTCCCGGGCGGTCCGGAAGACCCCAGCGCAGCGCTGCTGAAGGTGGAGGTGGAGGGCGCCGAATACTGGGACGCGCCCTCCTCCACCCTTCTGCACGCCTATGGCTATGTGAAGGCGCGCATCACCGGTGAACCGCCGAAGGCCGGCGAGAACGACAAGGTCGCCTTCAAGCGTCCCGCGTAGGTCTGTTCAGAGCCGGGTGATTCACGCTTCCGGCCATTCGGCCTTCAGCGATCACCCGGCACCCCGGAAAGCTCCGCCACAAGCGCCCCCACCGAGGCGCTGTCCAGCCCGCCACGGCCGGAGGTGCAGAGCGCCTCCAGCATCTGCGCCGTCAGCGCCGTGGCGGGGGCGAAGACGGCGTGGTCGCGCATAGCGGTGGCGGACAGGCGCAGGTCCTTCCGCATCAGCTCCGCCCGGAAGCCCGGGGCGAATTGGCCGGACAGCATGCGGGCGGCGTGGTTTTCCATGACGAAGCTGGCGGCGCTGCCGCCCTGCAGCGCCTGGCGCATCTTCTCGCCGTCCAGCCCGGCCTTGGCGCCGAGTGCGAGGGCTTCGGCCACGGCCAGCATGGTGGTGGCGACGATGAGCTGGTTGGCGGATTTGCAGACCTGCCCGGCGCCGGCCGGGCCGAGATGGGTCAGGGTCTTGCCCATGGCCCGGAAACAGGGCTCGGCGCGGGCGAAACCGGCCTCGTCACCGCCGATCATGCAGGTCAGCGTGCCTTCCAGCGCGCCCTTCGGCCCGCCGGACACCGGGCTGTCCAGCAGCACCGCGCCGGCTTCCTCAGCCAGTCGCTGGGCGAAGCCCGCTGCGGCGGCGGCCGAGATGGTGGAGAAATCCACCACCACCGTGCCGGGTGCCACGCCCTTCGCCACCCCTTCCGGCCCGAACAGCACCGCCTCCACATCCGGCGTATCCGGCAGGCAGAGCGCGATGAACCGCGCGCCCCGCGACGCCTTCGCCGGAGTTTCCGCCCAGCCCGCCCCGCCGGCCTCCAGCGCCGCCGCCTTGCCGCGGCTGCGGTTGGTGACGGTCAGGGCGTAGCCGGCCTTGGCCAGGTTCGCCGCCATGGCGGCGCCCATCACGCCGAGGCCGATGAAGGCCACGGGGGCGGGCGGCTGGATCGTCTCGGTCATGCTGGGTCCTCAACTGCGGCGCATCGCGGCGCGGATATTGTCGAGCAGCGTGTCCATGTCCCGCTGGAAGTCGGCGCCATTGGCATAGCCATCGGCCTCCCCGGTCTGCTCCATGAAGCGCTGCCAGCCGGCCGCCGACATGCCCTGGCGGAAGCGGTCATGCAGATAGGTCACCATCTCCGGCGTCATGCCGGCCGGGCCGACCCAGCCCTTCATGTTGTCCGCCACCAGCTCGACGCCCAGTTCGCGCAGCGTCGGCACCTGCGGATAGGCCGGCATCCTCTGGGCGGAGGCGCAGGCCAGCGGCAGGATGTCGCCGGAGGCCGCCAGGCCGCGCAGCTCGTCGGAGGCCTGCACCACCAGGTCCACCTGCCCCGCCAGCAGCGCCTGCTGCTGCGGCCCGCCGCCGGTATAGGGCACGTGCAGCAGCTCCGACCCCGTGGCCCGGCCGAGCATGATGAAGATGGAATGCGACAGGGTGCCGACGCCGGCCGAGCCATGGGTCAGCGCCTCCGGCCGCACTTTTGCTGCCTCGATCACCTGCTGCATGGTGGTGAAGCGGCCACCCTTGCCCCGGGCGCAAATGAAGTGGGCGTTGCGGGTCAGGCGGATGACGGAGGTGAAGGACCGCTTCGGGTCATAGGGCAGGTCGCGATGCGCGGGCAGGGAGGTGCTCTCCGACCCGCCGGCGATCAGCAGCGTGTGGCCATCGGGCGCCGCGCGGCTGACCGCCTCGGCGGCGATCGCCCCACCCGCGCCGGGCCGGTTCACCACCACCAGCGGCTGCGGGAACAGCGGCGCGGCGGCCTCCGCGATGGTGCGGGCGATGATGTCGGAGCCGCCGCCGGGCGCAAAGCCAACGATGAGCTGGATCGGGCGGGTCGGCTGCCAGCCGGATTGCGCCCTGGCCCGGGTGACGAAGGGCACAGCGAGGGGGGCGGCGAGCAGGCCGCGGCGGCTCAGTCTCATGGTTGTTCTCCCGGTTGCGGCCGTCTGCGCGGCCATCCGGGAAACATGCCGTTCCTGCCAACTGTCGGCAACCTCGCGGGTGCCAAGCGGGGTCTCCAGGCGGGGTTCAGTCGCCGTCGTCGGGGATGTTGAGCTGGACGCCGCAGGCCTTGCAATGCACCGCATCCGTATCGTGCCGGCCGAGGCCGCAGCTGGGGCAGCGGAAGCTGACCTTGACCGGCCGGAACAGCGCCTGCGCCAGCCGCAGGAACAGGGTGACGCCGGCCAGCATGATCAGCACGGTCAGCAACCTGCCCCAGGTGCCTTCCAACGTGATGTCGCCGAAGCCAGTGGTGGTGAGGGCGGCGACCGTGAAATACAGCGCATCCGCCCAGTTCGCGATGTCGGGGTTGCGGTTGTATTGCGTGGCATGGACGATGCCGGTCATCACGGAGATGAACACCAGCAGGTCGGCGGCGGCGATCGGTGCCTCCGGATTGCGGCGGAAGATCGGCAGGTCGCGGCGCAGCTTGGCCAGCAGCCGCGCCGAGCGCAGCAGTCGCAGCGTCCGCAGGCTGCGCAGGAAGCCCCAGCCCGGGGCGAAGGGCGCCAGCAGGAAGGCGGAGACGGCCACCACATCGGCGATTCCAGCCGGATGCATCAGGTCCCGCCAGGGCCGCGGGCTGGCCCGCAGGCGCAACACCAGCTCCGTCCCCAGCACCAGGCCGAAGGCAAAATCCACCAGCCGCAGCACCGGCCCCTGTGGCAGGAAGGATTCGAAGATCACCCAGGCCAGCGCCGCCAGATCCAGGGCCAGAAGGCCATAGCCGGCACGAATGCCGACCCGACCGGCGACCCTGTCGAAGGCGCCGATCGGCTCGGGCATGGGCTAGTGTCCTGCCCGCGGCATCAACGCGTCGGCTTCGGGGGGGTCACGCTGTAGTCGTAGAAGCCGCGGCCGGATTTGCGGCCCAGCCAGCCGGCCTCGACATATTTCTGGAGCAGCGGGCTCGGCCGGTATTTCGGGTCGCCCATGCCTTCCTGAAGCACGCGCAGCACCGCGAGGCAGGTATCCAGGCCGATATAATCCGCCAGTTCCAGCGGCCCCATCGGGTGGTTGCAGCCCAGCTTCATGCCGGCATCGATGGAGGCGACATCGCCCACCCCCTCATGCAGGGCGAAGCAGGCCTCGTTGATCATCGGCAGCAGGATGCGGTTGACGATGAAGGCGGGGTAGTCGGCGGCATAGGCCACCGTCTTGCCCATGCGTTCGGCCAGTGCCGCCACCGCTGCGACCGTCGCGTCCTCGGTCGCCAATCCCCGGATGACCTCGACCAGCTTCATCAGCGGCACGGGGTTGAAGAAATGCATGCCGACGAAGCGGCCCGGCCGGTCGGTCGCTGCCGCCAGCCGGGTGATCGGGATGGAGGAGGTGTTGGAGGCCACCAGCGCATCCGGCCTCAGATGCGGCGTGAGGGTGGCAAAGATCTTGTGCTTGATGTCCTCGCGCTCGGTCGCGGCCTCGATCACCAGGTCGCAATCGCCGAAGGCGGCGTAATCCGTGCTGGTGGAGATGCGGGCGAGCGCCGCGTCGCGATCCGCCTGGGTCAGCGTGCCCTTGGAGACCTGGCGGTCCATGTTCTTCGCCAGCGTGGCCATGCCCTTGTCGAGGGCGGCCTGTGCGACGTCGAGCATGACCACGGTCAGGCCCGACTGCGCGGCGACATGGGCGATGCCATTGCCCATCTGGCCGGCCCCGATGACGCCGATCTTTTGCAACTCTGTCATCGTGGTCTCCGCAGGTGCCCCCTCTCCACCCAACGGGGGGAGAGGGATGGGGTGAGGGGGGCTGTTGAGGACGGAGAGATCGCGCATCCACGGCGTGCCCTGCCGTCTCGTCAGGTGCGTGGGGGCAGAGCCCCCCTCACCCAACCCTCTCCCCCTGTCAGGGGGAGAGGGCTTTTAGAAAGGCTACTTCTGGTCCAGGGCCGCTTCCAGCTCCGGGATGATCTTGAAGACATCGCCGACCAGGCCGTAATCGGCCACCTGGAAGATCGGCGCCTCCTCGTCCTTGTTGATGGCGACGATCACCTTGCTGTCCTTCATGCCGGCCAGGTGCTGGATCGCGCCCGAGATGCCGAAGGCCATGTAGAGTTCCGGGGCCACGATCTTGCCGGTCTGGCCGACCTGCATGTCGTTCGGCGCATAGCCCGCATCGACCGCGGCGCGGGAGGCACCGATGGCGGCGCCGAGCCGGTCGGCGATGCCGTCCAGGATCTTGAAGTTGTCGGCCGAGCCCATGGCGCGGCCGCCGGAGATCACCACCCGCGCGGCGGTCAGCTCCGGCCGCTCCAGCTTCACCAGCTCGGCGCCGACGAAGGAGGAGACGCCCGGATCGGTGGCGGCGGCGGCGGCTTCCACCGGGGCGCTGCCGCCCTCGGCCGGCACCGGGTCGAAGCTGGCGGCGCGCACCGTCAGCACCTTCTTGGCATCGGCCGTCTTCACCGTCGCCAGCGCATTGCCGGCATAGATGAAGCGACGGAAGGTGTCGGCACCCTCCACGCCGGCGACGTCGGAGATGATCTGCACGTCCAACAGGGCGGCGACGCGCGGCATCACATTCTTGCCGGCGGCGCTGCCCGGGGCGAGCAGATGGTCATAACCGGGGGCGAGGGAGACCAGCAGCGCCGCCACCGGCTCCGCCAGCCCTTCGGCGGTGGGGCCACCCTCGGCGACCAGCACCTTGGCGACGCCCGGAAGCTGTGCGGCGGCGGCGGCATCGGACTGCGCCAGCACCAGCACATGCACATCGCCGCCCAACTTCTGCGCCGCCGCGACGGCGCTGCGGGTGGGGGTGGAGACGGTTTCGCCGCGATCGGCGAGCACGAGCACGGTCATGGTCAGATCACCTTCGCTTCGTTGCGCAGCTTGTCGACCAGCTCGGCGACGCTGGCCACCTTCTTGCCGGCCTGGCGCTTCGGCGGTTCCTCCACCTTCAGCACGGTCAGGCGCGGGCTGGCATCGACGCCGAGATCGGCCGGCTTCACCGTCTCGATCGGCTTTTTCCGAGCCTTCATGATGTTCGGCAGGGAGGCGTAGCGCGGCTCGTTCAGGCGCAGGTCCGCGGTGACGATGGCCGGCAGTTTGAGGGAGACGGTCTCAAGGCCCCCATCGACCTCGCGGGTCACCTTGGCGGCGCCGTCCGCGATCTCGACCTTGCTGGCGAAGGTGCCCTGGCCCCAGCCCATCAGCGCCGCCAGCATCTGGCCGGTGGCGTTCATGTCGTCATCGATGGCCTGCTTGCCCATGATGACCAGTTCCGGCGATTCCTTGGCGACCAGCGCCTTCAGGATCTTCGCGACGGCCAGCGGCTCCACCACCCCATCCACCTCGACCAGGATGCCGCGATCGGCGCCCATGGCGAGCGCGGTGCGGATCTGTTCCTGGGCCGCGGTCGGGCCGACGGAGACGGCGATGATCTCGGTGGCGACGCCCTTTTCCTTCAGGCGCACCGCTTCCTCGACCGCGATCTCGTCGAAGGGGTTCATCGACATCTTGACGTTCGCCGTCTCGACGCCGGAGCCATCCGCCTTCACGCGGACCTTGACGTTGTAGTCCACCACCCGCTTCACGGGGACGAGGATTTTCATTCTGTGCCGGGTCCCTGGTCGTTGCGCGGCGCGCAGTCTCGGCGCCGGTCGCCTTTCGCAACTGCGAAAGACGTGACGAAAACGGCGCCGACCATAGGGCCGGTGCTTCGCGCGGGCAAGGCAGCCTGCCCATACCTCGACGTCCCTTCGCGTACCGCTCCGGGCCGCCCCTCACACGCCGGGCGCCGCGCATCCGCGCATCTTGGCTTCGCCGCATTGGCGGCGGCGCCCATTCGGGCGCTCAGACCGGTCATGCGACCGGCCTGCCACGCCTAACCCCGCGCCATCAGCAGCAGCAGGAACAGCACCAGGGTCACGCCCTGCATGGTCACCCGCCAGCGCATCAGGCGGTTGGAGCGGGCGCCGCCTCCGGCCTCGCTGCGCGCCAGGCCCAGCATGCCGGCCAGCATCACGCCAAGGGTGGCGAACATGGAGACGCCCACAAGGACGGTGAGGAAGGTTGTCATGGACGCCAAGATGGCACGTCCCGCGACGGGGGCAAGCCGGCGGGGCTATTCAGGGCCTTGCTATTTCCGGGCACCGGCAATGGCCACCGCGCCGACCAGCACGGCGACGACGCACATGGCGAAGCCGGCCGCATAGCCGCCGGTCAGGCCGATCAGCGCGGAAAAGGCCGGCGGGGCCACCAGCATGGTCATGCCGAAGGCGAAGGACAGCGCCGCGGTGGCGCCGCCCACCTGGCCGGGCGGGGCCAGCCGCGCGGCCTCGGCCAGCATCACGCCGTTCCAGCCGATGGCGGTCGCGCCCATCAGCATGCCGGCGGCGATCACCAGCACGCCGGGCCAGTCCGGCGCCGCGAAGACCAGCGCCACCCCGGCCACCGCCGCCCCCAGACCGCAGATGGCCATGACCGGGGAGGCGCCGAAGCGGTCCGCCAGCACCGCCCAGAAGATGCGCCCGACCACCCCGGCCGCCTGGGCCAGGGCCAGCCGCAACCCGGCCTCCGCCAGGCTGGTGCCGAGGCTGGCCACCTGGAAGGCGACGAAGAAGGTGGAGAAGCAGAACTGCGCGATGCCGTAGCCGCAGGCCATCACCGTCAGCCGCGCCAAAGCCGGGTCGGTGCGCAGCAGCCCGACATTGGCCGCCGATTCGCGCAGCACCGCCAGCAGCCCGGCACTCGCCCCCGGCCGGTCGCGTTCCCCGTCCAGCCCCGCGCGCAGCGGCTGGATCAGCAGCGCCACCAGGAAGGCGATGCCGGCCATGCACAGGATCGCGACGCGCCAGCCGGCCAGAAGCGCGATGGCCGGCGCCAAAGCGGCGACCACCATGGCCCCCAGCGGCACCCCGGCCTGCTTCAGGCTGAACACCAATGCGCGACGTCGCGCCGGCGTGTGGGCGGCGATCAGATGGCTTCCTCCCGGCGTCACCGGCCCATGCCCCATCCCGGCCAGCACGGCGGAGGCCGCCAGCGCCACGGGATGGCCGAGCGCCGCCAGGGCGATGCCGCAGCCCAGCACCACCATGGCCACCTGCAACATCCGCACCCCGCCCCAGCGGCGGATCAGCGGCCCGGTCAGCGGCCCGGTCACCAGCGCCCCGGCATAGACCAAAGCGGTGTGCAGCCCGGCCAGGCTCGCCGGCACGCCGGTTTCCGCCGCCATGGCCGGGGCCAGCACAGGCACGGTCAGGAAGGCCCCCATCCCGGCCAGATGCGCCGCCATCAGGGCCAGCATGATGCGGGGCAGGGAGGGGGAGGTGGGGCTCACGCGCCCATCCTCCGCTGGGACGCGCTGCGCCGCAACATGGCGGCGCGCATTTCCCTTGGGTGCGATGCCGCAAGGATCAAGGGTTGACCGGCGAGGGTCGAAAAGGGTTCACCCTGCCGCATGCGCGTCCTTTTCCGTCTTCTCCCCCTGCTGGCGCTGCTGCTTGGCGGCCCGGCCCTCGCCCAGACCCCGGCGGCGCCACCAACCGCCGCAGCCCCGGCCTCGGCGGAGCTGGATCGGCTGCTCGCCACGCTCCGCAACGACGCGGCGCGCACGGAACTGCTGCGCAACCTGGAGACGCTGCTGGCCGCCCAGCGCGCCGCCGCCCCGGCAGCGGGCACGAGCACGGGCACCCCCACGACCGGCGCGGCCACGCCGCCCGAGGCAAGTCCGGCCGCGCCGCCGGCCGCGGAAGCGCCGGCGCTGCTGGCGCCGAACACGCTGGGCGCGCAATTGCTGATGGGCGCCTCCCAGCGCCTGCAGGGCATCTCCGAAAGCCTGGTGGCGGCGGCGGAAGCGGCGACGGACCTGCCTTCGGTCGCGCGCTGGGCCTCCGACCTGGCACGCGACCCGGTCACCCAGACCCGCGTCATCGACGCCGCCTGGAAGCTGATGCTGCTGTTCGGCGCGGGCCTGCTGGCCGAATGGCTGGCGCGGCGCAGCCTGCGCCGCTGGTCGGAGCGGCTGGATTCCATGGCCCCTGCGGCAGAGGACCCCTGGACCTGGATGCGCCGGGTGCCGCTGGTGCTGGCCCGGCTGGTGCTGGACCTCCTGCCGCTGGTCGCCTTCGCCGTCATCTCCTACGGCATGATCGGCGCGGTGCGGCCGCTGCCGACCACCGAACTGGTGCTGCTGACCGCCAACAACGCCTATATCGCGCTGCGGGCGGTGATGGCGGTCTGCCGCATGCTGTTCTCCCCGGCGTCGAGCCATCTGCGGCTGGTGCCCTGCCTGGACGAGACGGCGGCCTATGTGACCGTCTGGGTGCGCCGCATCGCCAGCATCGCCATCTTCAGCTACGCGGTGGCCGAGGCCGGGCTGCTGTTCGGCCTGCCCTGGGCCGCCTATGACGGCATCCTGCGGCTGGCGGCGCTGGTCGTCTCCCTGCTGCTCATCATCGTCATCCTGCAGAACCGCGGCGCCATGGCCGATCTGCTGCGCGCGCCCGAGCTCCGGCCCGGCGACCAGCCGGACCGCATGCGCCGTCTGATGCGCAGCCTGCGCGACCGGCTGGCGGAGATCTGGCACCTGATCGCCATTCTCTGGCTGATGGCGCTGTGGGGTGTCTGGGCGCTGGAGGTGCGGGACGGGTTCGAGCGGCTGCTGCGCGTTTCCGTCATCACCCTGGCCATCCTCGGCATCGCCAAGCTGGCGGATGAGCTGCTGCGGCGGGCCATCAACCGCGGCTTCAGCGTCGGCCATGACCTGGCGCGCCGCTATCCGGGGCTGGAGGCCCGCGCTAACCGCTACCTGCCGGTGCTGAAGGGCATCGTCAGCGCCCTCATCATGGTCATCACCCTGCTGTTCCTGCTGGAAGCCTGGGGCGTTTCCGCCTTCGCCTGGTTCGCGCGCGGCCAGCTCGGCGCCCGGCTGCTGGCCTCCCTGATCTCGGTGGGGCTGACGGTGATCGTCGCCATCACGGTGTGGGAAGTGGCGAATGCCGCCATCCAGCGCTACCTGGTCCGCCTGTCCCGCGATGCCCAGGCGTCGCGCAGCGCCCGGGTGCGCACCCTGCTGCCGATGCTGCGCACCATCCTGTCCGGCACCATCATCGTCTTCGTGGCGCTGAACGTGCTGACCGAGATCGGCGTCAATGTCGCCCCGCTGATCGCCGGCGCCGGCGTCATCGGCCTGGCCATCGGCTTCGGGTCGCAGACCCTGGTGCGGGACGTCATCACCGGCATCTTCCTGCTGTTCGAGGATGCGGTCGCGGTGGGCGACGTGGTCTCGGTCGGCGGGCTGGCCGGCGTGGTGGAGCAATTGTCCATCCGCTCCATCCGCCTGCGGGCGCAGGATGGCTCTATCCACATCATCCCCTTCAGCGCCGTCACCACCGTGACCAACATGACGCGCGACTTCTCCTTCGCCGTGCTGGATGTCAGCGTCGGCTATGGCGAGGACACCGACCGGGTGGTGGAGGTGATGCGGGACGTGGCGGCGGATATCCGCGCCGACCCGAAGTTCAACCCGATCATCCGCGACGAGCTGGAGGTGCTGGGCGTCGAGCGGCTGGCCGATTCCGGCGTGCTCATCCGCGCCCGCATCAAGGGCGAGCCGATGGCGCGCTGGAGCATCGGGCGCGAGTTCAACCGCCGCATCAAGCAGCGCTTCGACCAGCTCGGCATCGAGATTCCCTATCCGCACCAGAAGCTGGTCATCGAGCGCCAGCAGCCGCGCCATCCGGCGGAGGAAGGAGAGGACTTCCCCGCCGCGCCGCAACCCGCTAAGAGCTAGGGTGTGATGACCTTCCGGATCCTCACGGGCCGAATTACCGGCCCGGCCGCCTGACCCCACACCCCCAGGGTGTGGTCGCGCGCGGCCGGGTGCCTTCACGGTCCTTCGTTCCCGATCCGGAGTCTCTCCCCATGTCCTTCTACGATCCCGAGCCGCTTTGCGCGGCGCGCTTCACCGTCACTGCCGATGCCTTTCCCGGCCTGCTGCCGCGCGTGCTCGAGCCTTTCGCCAAGCGCGACCTGACCCCCGACCTGGTCCGCGCGACGCGGGAAGGGGAGGTGATGCGGGTGGAAGTGGCGCTGCACGCCATGCCACTCTGCATGGTGCATCTGGTGGCCGGCAATCTCGGCCAGATCGTCGGTGCCCGGCGGGTGGAGGCGATGGAGGGCCGGGTGGTGCGGAACCTCGAACTGGCAACGGCGGCGTGACCGGCCCGGCCGATTGAACCGCGGGGGTGCCAGGGCGATATGAGGGGTATCATGATGTACCTCCTCGCCTTGATCGTCCCGCCGCTCGCCAT
Organism: Falsiroseomonas oleicola; assembly: GCF_019029495.1. Classification (GTDB taxonomy): domain Bacteria; phylum Pseudomonadota; class Alphaproteobacteria; order Acetobacterales; family Acetobacteraceae; genus Falsiroseomonas; species Falsiroseomonas oleicola. The sequence goes on along the minus strand of NZ_JAERQM010000001.1, from coordinate 1,219,767 downwards.
CCTGATGTCGGGCAAGCCCTTCCAGTCCGTGTTCAACGGGCTGCTGTGGATCGGCGGCCTGCTGTTCATCCTGCTGCCCTTCGTCGCCGGCCAGGCAGCCTGGGGCATCGCCGTGATCTGGGCGCTGGCCGTGGTGCACGGCCGTCGCAGCGAGGCGCGCGACCGGCAGTTGGTGGAGGAAGCGCTGCGCCGGCGGGGGTGACCGTCCCGGGCCGCAACGCAAAAAGCCCGCCTTGCGGCGGGCTTTCGCTATCTGCCGACGATGAGGGGGGGCTCACGCCCGCATTCTCAAAGCCTGATGGACAGTTTTTAGGGTCGATCAGCCGGAAATTCAACACGCAATTGACCAGCCGCATCTGCGCGGATAGTGCTGATGTGGAAACAATCTGCGGAAGGCCGGGGTGGCTTCATTCGAGCAGGCCCATTTGGCCTACACCTCGAGAGAACTCCAGGAGTTGCCGGCGGTCATCTCGGCGCCGCGCTTCGCCACCTACCTCCAGGCCCGCGCCAATGATCGCGCGGAAGCGCTTGCGCTCTACGACTGGAATCTGGCCGTTTCGGCTGCCTTTCTCGTGCCCCTCCAGATTTGCGAAGTCGCCATGCGCAACGGCGTGGCCGAAGCAGTGCAACGGGTTCATGGTGCGACATGGCCATGGTCCAATGGCTTCCTGCGCAGCCTTCCACGTCCCAGGCGCCAATCGGACTACAATCCGGAAGCCGATCTGCGTGCCGTCGCCGCCCGCCAGCCCACAACGGGCAAGGTCATTGCCGAGCTGAAATTCGCCTTCTGGGAGAATCTGTTCACGGTGGGACAGGATGACCGCCTATGGGCACCGAACTTCCGGGCAGCCTTCCCAGATGCGCCCTCTGCAGCGCCCATCGCTTTCCTGCGGGCCATTGCCTTTCGGGACCTGCAATTGATCCGTCGCTTCCGCAACCGGATTGCGCATCATGAGCCGATCTTCAAGCGCGATCTGACAGCGGATTACCAGCGGCTGCATGAACTGGTGGGCTGGCGTAGTCAGACCGCGGCACAGTGGATGCATCGTCGCCAGCAGGCGACGATGCTGATCTCTCGCATGCCTACATGAACCCCACCGGGTCCACATCCACCTGGACCCGCACGGAATTCGGCAGCACAACCCGTGCCAGCCATTCCCGGATCAGAGACTGCACCTGCACATCCTTCCGGGCTTTCAGCAGCAGCCGTCGCCGATGTCGCCCGCGCAGCAGGGCCAGCGGTGCCGGCGCCGGGCCCAGCACCTCCACCCCCTCCGCCCGCGGCGCCGCGAGGCCGAGGTCGCGGGCGGCGCGGTCGGCCTCCCGCTCATCCTCGGAACTCACCACCAGGGCCGCCAGCCTGCCGAAGGGCGGCCAGTGGCCCGGCCGGCGTCCGGCGGCCTCGGCACTCATGAAAGCTTCGAAATCGTGGGAAACGAGGGCCTGCATCACCGGATGGTCCGGGTTGAAGGTCTGCATCAGCACCCGCCCCGGCGCCTCGGCCCGCCCGGCACGGCCGGCCACCTGGTGCAGCAATTGCAGCGTGCGCTCCGCGGCCCGCAGGTCGCCGCCGGCCAGGCCGAGATCCGCATCCACCACGCCGACCAGCGTCAGCCCCGGAAAGTGCCAGCCCTTGGCGACGATCTGCGTGCCGATGATGAGGTCCACCTGCCGGTCGGAAATCGCCGCTGCCGCCGCCGCGGCCGCCGCGGGGCCGGGGATGGTGTCGCTGGCCATGACGATGCGGCGTGCATCGGGGAACAGCGCCGTGGCTTCCTCCACCACCCGCTCCACCCCCGGGCCGACCGGGGTCAGCGTGCCGGGGGCGTTGCATTCGGGGCAGACCGGCGGGATCGGCTCGGCATGGCCGCAATGGTGGCATTGCAGGCGCTTCTGGGCGCGGTGTTCCACCAGCCAGGCGGTGCAGTTCGGGCAGCGCATGCGGTGGCCGCAGGCGCGGCAGAGCGTCAGCGGCGCATAGCCGCGCCGGTTGAGGAACAGCATCGCCTGCTCCCCCCGCGCCAGTGTTTTCTTGATGGCCTCCACCAGGACCGGGGAAAGGAAGCGGCCGCGCTCGGGGGGGAATTTGCGAAGGTCCAGCGCCTCCACCACCGCCATCCCTGCCGCGCCGTGGCGCTCCGGCAGGTCGAGATGGTGGTAGCGGCCGGACTCCACATTGTTCAGGGTTTCGAGGGAAGGCGTGGCGGAGACCAGCACGATGCTCGCCTTGGCCAGCCGGGCGCGCACCACCGCCATATCGCGGGCGTGATAGACCACGCCCTCCTCCTGCTTGAAGGCGGTCTCATGCTCCTCATCCACCACGATCAGGCCGAGATCGGGGAAGGGCAGGAACAGGGCCGACCGGGCGCCGACCAGCACCTGCACCTCGCCTTCCGCCACCGCCCGCCAGGTCCTGGCCCGGGTCTTGGAGCCCAGCTCGGAATGCCACAGCGCCGGATCGACGCCGAAGCGCTTGCGGAACCGCTCCAGCCACTGCGCCGACAGCGCGATTTCCGGCAGCAGCACCAGCGCCTGCCGCCCCTGGCGCAGGCATTCCGCCACGGCGTCGAGATAGACCTCGGTCTTGCCCGATCCGGTGACGCCGGTCAGCAGCGTCACGCCGAAGTCCCGCGACGCCACCTGCGCGCGCAGCGCCGCCGCCGCTGCATCCTGCTCCGGCCCCAGTACCGGGCCGGGGCGCGCCAGGTCCGGCGGGTCGAAGGCAAGCCCCGGGGGCAGCAGCGCCGGCACCAGCAGCCCGGCATCGGCCATGCCGCGGATCACGCCGGGGGAGACGCCCGCCGCCGCGGCGAGGTCCGGCCCGGCCCGCACCTGCCCCGGCGCCAGCGCCGCCAGCACCCGGGCGCGACCCGGGGTGAGTTTCGTTGGCGGCCCGCCCGGCGCCGCCTGCCAGCCGGCGCGGGCCGGCGGCGGTTCCAGGCCGGCCGGGCTGCTCATCGCCATGCGCAGCACGGCGCCGGGCGCGCTCAGCGTGTAGCCGGCGACCCAGGCGACGAAGCGGCGCAGCGTTGCCGTCATCGGCGGTGCCGCCATCACCCCGGCGATGTCGCGCAGCTTGCGCTCCGACAGGTCGGGATCGGGCTCCCCATCCCAGGCGACGCCCACCAGCTCCCGCCCGCCCAGCGGCACCACCACGAAATCGCCGGGCGCTACGGACAGGCCGGCCGGAATGCGGTAGTCATAGGCTCCGGCGGCAAGTGGCAACGGCAGCAGCACCGGGATTCGTGGCGCGGAAGCCACGCCCGGCAGTTGGTTCGGTTGCGATGACTTCCACCCGGGCAGGGGCATGCTCTAGGCTCCGAGACGAACGAAACCGAAACAAGTTTGTTGGGAACGCCGCGCGGCCAGATCATTCGCCGCCACGGCGCGCCCGAAGGAAGTGCGGCTGATGAAATTCTTCGTGGACACCGCCGATGTGGCCGAAATCCGGTCCCTGGCGGAATCCGGCCTGGTCGATGGCGTCACCACCAATCCCAGCCTGATCGCCAAGTCCGGGCGCAAGATGGCGGAGGTGATCGCCGAGATCTGCGCGATCACGGAAGGCCCCGTGAGCGCGGAGGTCACCGCGACCGACTTCGCCGGCATGCTGGCCGAGGGCAAGTATCTGCGCGACATCGCCCCCAATGTCGCGGTGAAGGTGCCGCTGACGGAGGCCGGGCTGCGCACCTGCCGGGCATTGTCGCAGGAAGGCACGCCGGTCAATGTCACGCTGTGCTTCTCCGCCGCCCAGGCTTTGCTCGCGGCCAAGGCCGGCGCCGCCTTCATCTCGCCCTTCGTCGGCCGGCTGGACGACATCGCCACCGATGGCATGACGCTGATCGGCGACATCGTCCAGATCTACCGCAACTATCCGGGCATCAAGACCGAGGTGCTGGTCGCCTCCGTCCGCCACCCGATCCACCTGGTGCAGTCGGCCAAGCTGGGCGCGCATGTGGCGACCCTGCCGCCCGCCGTCATCCGGCAATTGCTGAAGCACCCGCTGACCGACAGTGGCCTCTCCGCCTTCCTCGCCGACTGGGCCAAGACGGGGCAGAGCATCCTGTGAGGTCGACGCCGCGACATGCCGGCGCACGCCATGGGCGTGACCAAGGCGCGTCGTGGCCGCCTGGCCGGTGGCATGCGCCGGCCATAGCCAAGAAGGTCTCGATATCGTCATGAGACGCTGCGCCGCGACCCTCCTCGACCCGTCCCTTGATGCGATGGCCGAGGAGGTCGCGGCGTATCTGCGGGACCACCCGGATTTCCTGGCCCGGCGGCCGGAGCTCTATCGCGCCCTGGTGCCGCCGCGCCGCATCCATGGCGAGAACCTCGCCGACCACATGATGGCCATGGTGGCCGCCGAGCGCAGCCGCACCCGGGCGCTGGAGGCGGAGGTGCTGGCCGCCGTCGAGGATGGCCGGGCCGGCGCCACGCTGGTTATGCGGGTGCGGCTCGCCGTGCTGGCGCTGATGCGGGCGCGCGATGTGGTGGAAAGCGTCACCCAGGAACTGCCCGCCCTGATGCGGGTGGAAAGCTGCAATCTGCTGGCCGAGCCCAGCCCCGCCGCGCCCGACCGGCAGCGCCCGCCCGAACTGGCCTTCGCCTTCCGCCGCGCCGGCATCCTGCCCCTGCCCGCCGGGGCGGTCACCCGGCTGGTCGGCCGGGGCCGCGATGCGCGGGTGCGGACGGAGGTGACGGAGGCGACCCTGCTGCATGCCGAGGCCGCCGCGCTGGTGACGCGGGATGCGCTGGTGCGCGTGCCGCTGGCCTGCGGCACGCCCTGCCTGCTGGCGCTCGGCGCGCGGGATGCGGTGGCGCTGCCGACGCGGCAGGTGGCGACCACGCTCGCCTTCCTCGGCCGCACCGTCGCCGCGGCGCTGTCGCGCTGATGACCAGCGCGCGGATGGTCAGGCGCTGATGACCGGCGCGCGGATGGTCAGGCGCTGAAATGGGGGGCGTGGAAGCCCTGGCCGGCTGGCTCGCCATGCTGGCCGCCGAACGCCGCGCCAGCCCGCATACGGTGGAGGCCTATGGCTCGGATCTCGGCCTGTTCCTCGGTTTCCTGACCAGGCATCTGGGGGAGGAGCCGGATGTGGCGGCGCTGGGCGCCCTGCGTCCCGCCGATCTGCGCGCCTTCATGGCCGATCGGGTGCGGGAGGGTGATGGCAATGCCACGCGCGCCCGGCGCCTGGCGGCGCTGCGCGGCTTCCTGCGCCATCTGGCGCGCCGGCATGGCCAGCCGACCACGGCGCTCACCGGCCTGCGCGGCCCGCGCGCGCCCAATTCCGTGCCCCGCGCCCTGACGGTGGAAGAAGCGCGGGAGGTCGCCTTCGGCATCGGCGCGGTGCATGACCCGGACCGGGCGGAACTGCCGAAGATGCAGGCGGCGCGCGACGTGGCGCTGTTCACCCTGCTCTATGGCTGCGGCATCCGCATCGCGGAGGCATTGGCGCTGGATGTTCGCGATGCGCCCAGGCCGGGGCAGGACGCGGCGCTGCGCGTGACCGGCAAGGGCAGCAAGCAGCGGCTGGTGCCGGTGCTGCCGGTGGTGCGGCAGGCGATGGGCGCATGGCTGGCCGAACATCCGGACCCGGCGCCGGACTCGCCCCTGTTCGTCGGCGCGCGCGGCGCGCGGCTCGATCCTGGCGTGGCACAAAGGTCGCTGCGCAACTGGCGGCGGCTGGCGGGGCTTCCGGAACATGCCACGCCGCATGCGCTGCGGCATTCCTTCGCCACCCATCTCCTGGGCGCCGGCGCCGACCTTCGCGCGATCCAGGACCTGCTGGGCCATGCCAGCCTGTCCACCACCCAGCGCTACACCCGCGTCGACGCGGCCGGGTTGCTGGAGACCTGGCGCGCCGCGCATCCGCATGCGGATTGAGTCACGCATGGGCGTCGTGGACGAAGGGGGCGCTTCACCGCCCCCTTCATCAAGCAGACAGGATCAGGCCGGCGGCGCCTGCAGGGCTTCGGCGCGCTGGAGGAAGTTGCGGATCGCCGGCTGGTGCTTCACCGCGAAGGCCTTGAGCGCCGGCACCTCGCCATTCTGGGCGTAGGAGTCGAACAGCATCACCGTCTCCTTATAGGCCTCGACCTGCATCTGGACGTACCAACGGTTCAGCTCGTCGCCGTCCAGGCCGCGCAGCCGCTCCAGCTTCGCCAGCATCGGGCCGTCGCCGGCGGAGGGCAGGCGCGTGGTGGCTTCCGGCATGGCGCGCAGCTCGGCCGCCATCGCGTTGTGCGCGTTCGTCGTATCCTGGGCGAACTGGCGGATCTGCGGATGGGTGCTCTTGGCCAGCAGCATCTCGCCGGACTGCGCGGCGAAGCTGTCGGCGATCGTCGCCCGTTCCACGAAGCGGTTCGCGCCAACGCTGGTGCTGTTCAGCAGGTCGAGCACGCCGGTCGGGCGGTCCTGCGCCATCAGCGAAGCGGCCGGCAGTAGCATGGCGGCGGCAAGGACAAGGCTGCGACGGTTCATGGCGTGTGTCTCCTGAATGGGTCTCGTTGTGCTTCAGGAAACGTCGCAGGCCGGTCAGGGTTGCCCGATGCGCCGGCTTTGGTGACAGACAGGGCAGATCAGCTTCGGCGGAACACCCGCCGCGTTCGGGCCTTCACGCCCTGCCAGCCGGCCTCGCTGCGCAGGATCAGGCGGGTTTCCATCACCTCCACCTTAGCCACCATCTTGGGCCAGCGCCGATCCGCCCAGTTCAACCCGCGATGCGCCCAGTGATACTGATGACGCAGCACGAACAGCCCCAGCGCGAAGAACACCGCCCCCGGCAGGATCGGCAGGACACCGCCGATCGGGCTGATGACGATGAGCGACCAGCCGGCGCATTTGCGGCGGAGGCAGGGGCGATATTCCATCATGGAAGCGGGCAGATGGCCCTTCCCGGCCAGCAAAGCAACATGGGCGCCGGTCAAGTCCCCGGGCAAGCCCCCGGCTTGCGCACCTCGCGCCAATCCTGGTCGCTGGGCAGGTCCAGCCGGCGCGCGCTGGCCAGGTAGATCCGCTCCATCGTCCCGGCCGGCCCGGGCGTGCCCACCTTCTCCCCGCGCGCGTTATGGATGCCGAGCCGGGTGCCGGCATAGCGCCGATGCGGCACCTCCAGAACCTGAAGGTAGCCGCGCCCCGCCAGCATCCGCTCCAGCGTCGCGCGGTCCAGGAACCCCTCCGCGCCGAAGGACACGACCAGGGTCGGCGCCCTCAGCGCGGCCACCAGCCGGGCGAAGGCCGGGCCGATGCCGGCGCGGCTGTTGAAGGCGCTGCGGTGGCTGCGGCAATCGAGGCGTTTCCGCGCCCGGCCATAGACCTCCGGCCGGTCCCAGCGCACCAGCGTTTCCCACAGGTGATAATTGGCGAGATAGGCGTGCTGGTCATAGGGCGGGTCGAGATAGGCGACCTCGCAATCGATCGAGCCGGCCAGCCCCACCGCATCCTCCCCCAGCGCCAGGCAGGGGCCGGCGGCGGGGCGGGGCAGCAATTCGGGCAGGCGCAGCGCCAGCGGCTTCAGGGCGCGCGGCGCCAGTTCGCGCAGGAAGGCCATCTGGTGGCCGGGGCTGCTATCCACCCGGTCCGCGGCCTGGACCAGCGCGGTCAGCAGCACCGCCTCCAGCTCCGGCTCCAGCTCCAGGCGCGCGATCGCCTGGCGCATCGCCTCCAGCCGCGCAGCATTCACGGGATGCAGATAGCGGGCCTGGACGGCATAGGTCTCGGTGAACCAGCCGGGGGCGGGCGGCAGATGCGACAGCTCCGCCAGAAATTTGCGCGCCCGCTCCCCCCAGACCTCCAGATCAGCCTGCACCATGCCGCGCGCCAGGGTCGCGGCAAAGCGCAACGCGTCATTCGCCAGCACCCGCCAGCCGGAGGCCTTCAACGCATGCGCCACCCGGGCGGACCCCGAAAACAGATCCGCGACAACGGCCCTCTCCCCAGCCGCCACCCCCACCGCCCCCAGGATCGGCCCCAACAGCGCCTTCTTCGACCCCAGGTATTTTATCAGGCTGCCGCTCCCGGCCGGCCAAGCGGGCCGGCGATCCGGCAGGGATAAGTGCTGGCTGCACAGCCCCTAAGGGCAGCGCGCACTCTACCGCGCGCTGTGGCCGCGAATGCGGCCCGCGCCCAAACCATCAACGCGGCCGGGCGCAGCAGTGCACCGGCGCGAAGGCAAGCGGCCGGAGGCCGCGCCCGCCGTTTGAGGGCAATTAAATATGCAAAGCCCGGCCGTCGACGGCCAGTGCGGCCTCCTTGACGGCCTCGTTCAGGGAGGGATGGGCGTGGCAGGTGCGGGCCACATCCTCGGCGCTGGCGCCGAATTCCATGGCGATGGCGATCTCGGCGATCAGCGTGCCGGCATCGGGGCCCATGATATGGGCGCCCAGCACCCGGTCCGAGGTCTTGTCGGCCAGGATCTTCACGAAACCATCGATATCGCCCATGGCGCGGGCGCGGGCATTGGCGGTGAAGGGGAATTTTCCCACTTTGTATTCGGCGCCACGCGTCTTCAGTTGCTCTTCCGTCTCGCCGATGCTGGCGACCTCCGGCCAGGTGTAGACCACGCCCGGAATGGCATTGTAGTTCACATGGCCATGCTGACCGGCGAGGATCTCGGCCATGGCCACGCCCTCCTCCTCCGCCTTATGGGCGAGCATCGGGCCGACGATGGCATCGCCGATCGCGTAGATGCCGGGGATATTGGTGGCGTAATGCGCGTCGGTCACGACGCGGCCGCGCTCGTCCAGCGCCACGCCGATCTCCGCCAGGCCGAGGCCGCCGGTGAAGGCGCGGCGGCCGATGGCGACCAGCACCACATCGGCCTTCAGCGACTCCGCCGCGCCGCCCGCCGCGGGCTCCAGCGTCAGCGTCACGCCGTCCGCGGCCTTGGTCGCGCCGGTGACCTTGGTCTTGAGCTTGGTCTTGATGCCCTGCTTGCCGAGCACGCGTTCGAACTGCTTGCCCACCTCGGAATCCATGCCCGGCACCAGCCGGTCGAGGAATTCCACCACCGTCACCTCGGCGCCGAGGCGGCGCCAGACGCTGCCGAGTTCCAGCCCGATATAGCCGCCGCCGATGACCACCAGGTGGCCCGGCACCTTGGTCAGCTCCAGCCCGCCGGTGGAGGTGACGATCTGCGTCTCGTCCACCTCGACGCCCGGCAGCGGAATGCTCTCGCTGCCCGTGGCGATGACGATGTGCTTCGCGGCGTAGGTGGTGCCTTCCACGGTCACCTGACCGGGCGCCGGGATGCTGGCGGCGCCCTTCAGCCAGGTCACCTTGTTCTTCTTGAACAGGAACTCGATGCCCTTGGTGTTGGAGGACACGACCTCCCCCTTCCGCGCCTGCATCCGCGCCAGGTCGATCTTCACGCCTTCGACGATCACGCCGTGATCGGCCAGCTTGTGCTTCGTCTCCTCATAATGTTCGGAGGAGTGCAGCAGCGCCTTGGAGGGGATGCAGCCGACATTGAGGCAGGTGCCGCCCAGCGTCGCGCGCTTTTCCACGCAGGCCACCTTCATGCCGAGCTGTGCCGCGCGAATCGCGCAGACATAGCCGCCGGGGCCGGCACCGATGACAATGAGGTCGAAGCTCTCGGACATGAAGATGATCCTGCGAATGCTGGGCGGACCATAGCCCGCGGCCCGCCCCGTGCAAGTCGTGGCAGGATCGCAAGCGCGATCAAGCCGGCATCGGTCAGGATGTGAAGGTCAAAGGATGCGCGGATGGCCACGAAACTTCTCACCCAGCAGGATTACGGCCGGCGCATCGCCCGGGCCATCGCGCTGATCGCCGCCGACCCGGCCCGCAATCCGGGGCTGGAGGCGCTGGCGGCGGCCGCCGCCTTCAGCCCCTATCACTTTCACCGCATCTACCGGGAGATCACCGGCGAGACCCCGGCCGATACCCTGCACCGCGAGCGCCTGTCGCATGCCGCCGGCCTGCTGGTGCGGGGCGGGCAGCCGGTGGCCGCGGTGGCCAGGGCCTGCGGCTATGGCTCCGCCGCCGCCTTCACCCGCGCCTTCCGCACCGCCTATGGCATCCCGCCCGCCGCCTATCGCGACTCCGGCGGCATCGGCCTGCGCCTGCCCATCCGACCGCATGAGGAGACGACGTTGTTCCCGATCGAGATCCGCCAGGAAGCGCCGCTGCGCCTGGCCACCCTGCCCCATCGCGGTGCCTATACCGCCATCGGTTCCACCTTCGACCGCCTCATCGCCTGGGCCGCCGCGCGCCGGCTTCTTGGCGCGCAGACCCGCTTCATCGCGCTGTATCACGATGATCCGAGCAGCGTGGCGGCCAAGGACCTGCGCTCCGAGGCCGGGCTGACGGTGCCGGAGGGTGTGGAGGGGTCGGAGGGCGTGACGATCCGCGACCTGCCGGCCAGCCGCTTCGCCGTGCTGCTGTTCCAGGGCCCCTATGCCGAGCTGGAACGCGCCTATACCTGGCTCTACCGCGACTGGCTGCCCTCCAGCGGCGAGGAACCGGCGGATGAGCCGGTGCGGGAGGAGTACCTGAACGACTGCCGCAGCCTGCCGCCCAGCGAATGGCTGACCGCGGTGATGCTGCCGCTGCGCCCCCGGACGGCCGCGTGAACCGCGCCATGCCCCGCCGCGCGCTGCTCGCCGCCAGCCTCGCCACGCCCGCCGCTGCCCAGGCGGAATGGGGCCGCGCCACGCCGGCGGAGGGCGGCTTCGTGGCCGACCTGGCGGAACGGCTGGATTTCGGCGTCCGGTCCGGCCTGCTGCGCGGCCTGCACGGCGTGCTGCTGGCGCGGGAGGGGCGCATCCTGCTGGAGCGCTACGATGACGGGGCGGACGAGGCCTGGGGCCGGCCGCTCGGTCAGGTGGCGATGGGGCCGGAGACGCTGCACGACCTGCGCTCCGTGACCAAGAGCGTGGTTGGGCTGCTCTATGGCATCGCGCTGGCGCGCGGCCAGGTGCCGCCGCCGGAGGCGCCGCTTTACCCGTGCTTCCCCGAGTTTCCCGATCTTGCCGCCGATCCGGCGCGGGCCGGCATCCGGGTGGAACATGCGCTGTCCATGACCATGGGGCTGCGCTGGGACGAAAGCGGCCCCTACCTCGATGCCCGCAACAGCGAGATCGCGATGGAGCAGGCGCGGTCGCGGCTGCGCTACGTGCTGGAACAGCCGGTGGTGACGCCGCCGGGCCAGCGCTGGATCTACAGCGGCGGCGCCACGGAGCTGCTCGGTGGGCTGATCGCGCGCGGCAGCGGCCAGTCCCTGCCGGATTATGCGCGGGAGGTGCTGTTCGGCCCGCTCGGCATCGGACGCTTCGAATGGCATGGCCGGGAGGCCGGCGAGGAATCCGCCGCCTCCGGCCTTCGGCTGACCCTGCGCGACCTGGCCCGGATCGGGGAGCTGGTGCGGCAGGACGGCGCGGTGGAGGGCCGGCAGGTGGTGCCGCGCGACTGGATCGCGGCCATGACCCGGCCCGTCATCCCCACCGGCGACGGGCTTCGCTATGGCTGGCACTGGTATCTCGGCCGCGAAGCCCTGGGAGCGGGGTCGCCATCACCCTGGTTCGGCGCCTTCGGCAATGGCGGGCAGCGGCTCTGGGTGCTCCCGGCGGCGGGACTGACGCTGGCGATCTTCGCCGGCCGCTACAACACGCCGGATGCCTGGACCGGCCCGACCCGTGTGTGGCGGGAGATCGTGCTGGCCAACCTGCGGCCGTGAGGCATCCGGCTCAGCCGGGGATGCGCGCGATGACCTTGATCTCGAAGTCGAAGCCGGCGAGCCAGGTCACGCCCACCGCGGTCCAGTTCGGATAGGGCGGGCCGCCAAAGGCCTTCAGCCGCTCGGCCGCCACCGTCTCCATCTGACGGGCCGGGTCGGTGTGGAAGGTGGTGACATCCACCACATCCTGAAAGCCGCAGCCGGCCGCTTTCAGCACCGCCGCGAGGTTGGCGAAGGCCTGGGCGACCTGGCCGGCGAAATCGGGCTCCGCCGAGCCATCCTCGCGGCTGCCGACCTGGCCCGAGACGAACAGCAGGTCGCCGGAGCGGATCGCCGCCGAATAGCGATTGGTCTCGTAGAGGGCCTGGCGGCCGGCGGGGAAGATCGCTTCGCGTGTGGTCATGTGTCGCTCCATCCAGATGGCGGGCCTAGCCCGCATTGCGGCGGTGGCACGTGAAAGATATACGCACCGTATGTCCAACTGGCGACATACGCGGCGTATGTCAATTGTGGAGATGCCGATGGTCGCGACGCGGCGGGCGCAGATGGTGGAGGAAACGCGCGCCCGGCTGATCCGCGCCGCGCGCGCCGCCTTCGCCACACAGGGCTATGCGGCGGCCTCGATGGATGAGCTGACGGCGGAGGCCGGGCTGACGCGCGGCGCGCTGTATCACCATTTCGGCGACAAGACCGGGCTGATGCAGGCGGTGGTGGCGCAGATCGACGCCGAGATGGCGACCCGCCTGGCGGAGGTGCGGGACCGGGCGCCGGATGCCTGGCAGGGGCTGCTCGATGAATCGGTGGCCTATATCGAGATGGCGCTGGAGCCGGAAATCCGGCGCATCATGCTGCTGGACGGGCCGGCCGTGCTCGGCGACCCCTCCCGCTGGCCGAGCCAGAATGCCTGCCTGCGCACCACCACGCAGACCATCCAGGGGCTGATGGACCAGGGAATTGTCCAGCGCCTCGATGCGGAGGCGACGGCCCGGCTGTTGAACGGTGCCGCGCTCAGCGCCGCGCTGTGGATCGCCGCGGCGGAGGACCCGCCTGCCGTGCTGGCCAAATCCATCCAGGTCTTCCGCAACCTGGCCACCGGCCTGCTGCGCCCGGCGGAGGGCGCCGGTTAGACGGCGAAGACGCGGATCAGCACGGCATCCGGCCGCCGCTCGCCGAGGCCTACGAACAGACCGCGGGTCAGCCACAGATGCGCCGGCGCCGCCGTCTCGAAGGCCGGCGCGGTGCGGAAATAGACCCGCTCCGGCGGCACCGGCTCGCCGCGCAGCAGCCGCGCCATATCCTCCGGCGCCGCATGGCGCAGGCCGCGATTGGTCACCTGGACCAGCGCGCCATCGGCCAGGCGCAGCGTGTAGCGCGCCTCGATCTCCGCCACGCCGTCGGGGCGGATCAGCTGGAAGTCCGCGCCGCCGGGCAGAACCTCCCCCACCAGCCGCGGTCCCGCGATATGGCCGCCGAGGATCGGCACGATGCGCCGTTCCCCGAGCGGCCCGGCGCCGAGAGAGACCGGCGGGCCGACCGCCACCTCCGCCAGCGCCACGAATTCGGAAGCCAGTGCCGCGCTTTTCATTGCCGATCCGTCCCCCGCCTTGCTTATTATGCAGCATAACAATCAAGGAGGACCCGTCCATGCCCCAGCCGCATCTGCCGCGCCGCGCCTTGCTGGCCGCCGCCGCCTTCCTGCCGCTCGCCGCCCAGGCTGCCCTGCCCGAAAGGCCGATCCGGCTGGTGCTCGGCTTCCCGCCGGGCAGCGGCCCGGATGTGGTGGGACGCCTGCTGGCGGAGGCCCTGCGCGAGGCCTGGCCCGCCGGGGTTGTGGTGGACAACAAGCCCGGCGCCGCCGGTGCCATCGCGGCGCAGGAGGTCGCCCGCGCCGCGGCGGATGGCACGACGCTGCTGTTCGGGGAGGTCGGCCAGCTCGCCATGGCGCCCAGCACCTATGCCCGACTGCCCTACGACCCGGCGCGCGATTTCGCCGCGGTGGCGGAGGTGGCGGCGATCGACTTCGCCTTCGTGGTACCGGCCAGCCTGCCGGTCGAGGAGCTGGACAGCTACGTCGCCTGGGGCAGGTCGCGGTCGCAGGTCTTCATGGGCACCTTCGGCGCCGGCACCCCCGGCCATTTTGGCGCCACCATGCTGGCCGCGCAGGCCGGGCTGCGGGCCGAGGCGGTGCATTTCCGCGCCACCGGGGACGCCATGGCCGCGATCCTGGGCGGCGATGTGCAGGGCATGTTCGGCACCATCGCCCTGGTCGCGCCGCATGTGCAGGCGGGGCGGCTGAAGGCGCTGGCGGTGACAGGGCCGGCCCGCGCGCCGCTGCTGCCGCAGGTGCCGACCATGGCGGAGCTCGGCCGGCCAGGCCTCGGCTTCCATGCCTGGTTCGGCCTGGTGGCGCCGGCCGCGACGCCCGCGCCGGTGCTGGCGGCGCTGGAGGAAGGGGTGCTGCGGGTGCTCGCGGCGCCACCGCTCCGCGCCCGCCTGGCCGAGACCGGCTTCCGGCCCGCCGGCCATGGCCGGGTGGATTTCGCCCGGATGATGCAGGCGGAGACGGTGCGATGGGCGGAGGTGGTGCGCGCCACCGGCTTCCGCGCCATCGAATGATGGTTCAGGCCAGCAGCGCGCCGACCAGCAGGCCCAGTCCGAACACGCCCGCCGCCATGGAGGTCAGTCCCCACCAGCGTTCCGGCGTGAAGCCGCCGGCGAAGGCGAAGACGGCGCCGAGCAGATAGGCGCCCGCGCCCTGTGCCACGTCGATGCGGGCCATCACCACCAGCGGCCCGATGGTGGCGAGCAGCCCGGCCAGGGTGCCGAGGCCGCGCCATATGCGGTCCGTGCGGGGTTCAGGGCGCAAGGCGGGCTCGCCGCGGGCGCGGTATTCGAGGGCGGCGCAGAGGGCGAGGAAGCCGAAGGCGAGGATCAGCATCGGGTCACCCTGGCAGCGGACATGAAAAAGCCCTTCCCCACGCCGGGCGGGGAAGGGCTTTTCGAGGCGTTCCGAAGAATCAGAGGTCCAGCATCAGCCGGCGCGGATCCTCGATGCTTTCCTTCACGCGGACCAGGAAGCTCACCGCCTCCTTGCCGTCCACGATCCGGTGGTCGTAGCTGAGCGCGATGTACATCATCGGCCGGATCTCGACCTTGCCGCCAACCGCCATCGGCCGCTCCTGGATCTTGTGCATGCCCAGGATGCCGGACTGCGGCGGGTTCAGGATCGGCGTCGACATCAGGCTGCCGTAGATGCCGCCATTGGTGATGGTGAAGCTGCCGCCGGTCAACTCGTCCAGCTTCAGCGCGCCATCACGCGCCTTCTTGCCGTAGGAGCCGATGGTCTTCTCGATCTCGGCGAAGCTCATCTGGTCCGCATCGCGCAACACGGGCACCACGAGGCCGGAGGGACCACCGACGGCGATGCCCATATGGACGGCGTGCTTGTAGACGATCTCGTCGCCGTCGATCTCGGCGTTCACCGCCGGGAATTCCTTCAGCGCCGCGACGCAGGCCTTCACGAAGAAGGACATGAAGCCGAGCTTCACGCCGTGCTTCTTCTCGAAGGCGTCCTTGTATTCGGTCCGGAGCGCCATCGCCGCGCCCATATCCACCTCGTTGAAGGTGGTCAGCATGGCGGCGGTGTTCTGCGCTTCCTTCAGCCGGCGCGCGATGGTCTGGCGCAGGCGGGTCATCTTCACCCGCTCCTCACCGGCACCCGGGGCACGCGCGGCCTTGGGCGCGGCGGCGGCCGGGGCAGGGGCGGCGGCGGGCTTGGACAGGAAGGCGAGCACGTCGCCCTTGGTCACGCGACCATCCTTGCCCGTGCCGGCGCCGACCTGCGCCTGCGTCACGCCGGCATCGGCCATCGCCTTGGTCGCGGCGGGGCCATTGGCGGCGCCTTCCGCGGGGCGGGAGACCGGACCCGGGGCGGGCTGCGGCGCCTCGGTCTTCGGCTGCGCCGGGGCGGCGGCGGCCGGCTTCGGGGCGGTCGGCGTGCCGGTGGAGGCGGGCTTGGCGCCGGCGCCCTCGGCGATGCTGCCAATCACGGCGCCGGCCTCGACCTCCGCGCCCTCATCGGCGCTGATGCTTTCCAGCACGCCGGCAACGGCCGCGTTGACTTCCACCGTGACCTTGTCGGTCTCCAGCTCCACCAGCGGCTCATCCATCGCCACGGCTTCGCCGGCCTTCTTCAGCCACCGCGCCACAGTGGCGGAGGAGACGCTTTCCCCGAGCGGGGGCACCACGATATCGGTCATCTGTCCTGCCTTCTGCCCTGTGGAGCGCTCATCAAAGGCCGAGCGCCTCGCGCACCAGGGTTTCCTGCTGCTGCTGGTGAACCTTGGCGAGGCCCGTGGCCGGGCTCGCCGCTTCGATGCGGCCGACATAGGTCGGGCGCTTCGCCTTGATCTCGATCTCGCGCAACACGCCCTCGACCTTGCGGTCGATGAAGGTCCAGGCGCCCATATTCTCGGGCTCCTCCTGGCACCAGACCACTTCGGCGTTGCGATAGGGCGCGAGGGTCTTCGCCAGCGTCGTCTTGGCGAAGGGATAGAGCTGCTCGACGCGGATGATCGCCACGTCCTTCACACCCTTCTCCCGCCGCTCCGCCAGCAGGTCGTAATAGACCTTGCCGGTGCAGAGCACGACGCGCTTCACCTGATCCTCCGCCACCAGGGCGTCGGTTTCCGGGATGATGTACTGGAAGGCGCTGCCCGGGCCGAAATCAGCCAGCGGGGAGACCGCCAGCTTGTGGCGCAGCAGCGACTTCGGCGTCATCAGCACCAGCGGCTTGCGGTAGTTCGCCTTCAACTGGCGGCGCAGCGCGTGGTAGTAATTGGCCGGGGTCGTCAGGTTGCCAACGCGCATGTTGCGCTCGGCGCAGAGTTGCAGGTAGCGCTCCAGCCGGGCGGAGGAATGCTCCGGCCCCTGGCCTTCGTAGCCATGCGGCAGCAGCATCACCAGGCCGGACATGCGCAGCCACTTGGTCTCCGCGCTGGCGATGAACTGGTCGATGATGACCTGGGCGCCATTGGCGAAGTCGCCGAACTGGGCTTCCCACAGCACCAGGGTGCGCGGGTCGGCCAGGGTGTAGCCGTATTCGAAGCCCAGCACGCCGAATTCGGACAGCAGGCTGTTGAAGGCCTCGAACTTCGGCTGGTCCGCGCGCAGGTTGTTCAGCGGGATGTATTCCGCCTGGGTCTTCTGGTCGATCAGATAGGCGTGGCGATGGCTGAAGGTGCCGCGCTGCACATCCTCGCCCGAGAGGCGGACGCGATGGCCTTCCAGCAGCAGGGTGCCGAAGGCCAGCGCCTCGCCGGTCGCCCAGTCGATGCCCTCGCCGGTCTCGATCGCCTGCCGCTTCGCCTCAAGCTGGCGCAGGATCTTCGGATTGGCGCCGAAATCCGCCGGCACGCGGGACAGCACGCCGCCGACCTCGCGCAGGGTCTCCAGGCTGACGGCGGTGTCGTGCAGCTTCTCGACTTCCTCGCCCACCGCGACCGACTTCAGGCCGGACCAATGGCCTTCCAGCCAGTCCGCCTTGTTCGGCTTGAAGGAGGCGGCGGCCTGGAAGGCCTCCTCCAACTGCGCGTTGAAGGCATCCAGCACCGCCTTGGAGTCCTCGGCCGGGACCGAACCCTCGCGCGCGAGCTTCTCGGCATAGAGGGTGCGGGTCGTCTTCATTTCCTTGATGCGGCCGTACATCAGCGGCTGGGTGAAGGCCGGCTCGTCCGTCTCGTTATGGCCGTGGCGGCGATAGCAGACGATGTCGAGCACGAAGTCGGCGCCGAACTGCATGCGGAACTCGGCCGCCATGCGGGCGCAGAACACCACCGCTTCCGCGTCGTCGCCATTCACATGCAGGATCGGCACCTGGATGCTCTTCGCCACGTCCGTGCAGTACAGGCCGGAATAGGCATGCGCCGGGACGGTGGTGAAGCCGATCTGGTTGTTGGTGACGATATGGATGGTGCCGCCGGTGCGGTAGCCGATGAGCTGGCTCATCGCCAGCGTCTCATACACCAGGCCCTGGCCGGCGAAGGCGGCGTCGCCATGCAGGGTGATGCCCATGACGCTGCGGCGCGACTTGGTGTCGCCTGCCATGTCCTGCCGCGCGCGAACCTTGCCGATGACCACCGGGTCAACCGCTTCGAGATGCGAGGGGTTCGGCTGGAGCGACAGATGCACCATCCGGCCATTGATCTCGACATCGGTCGAGGTGCCGAGGTGGTACTTCACGTCGCCCGAGCCCTGGACGTCGTCGGGATGGGCGGAGCTGCCCTTGAATTCGCTGAACACCGCGGTGAAGGGCTTCTTCACGATGTTCACCAGCACGTTCAGCCGGCCGCGATGGGCCATGCCGATCGTCACCTCGTTCACGCCCTGGCCGGCCGCGACCTCGATGACCGACTGGATGGCGGGGATGGTGGATTCACCACCCTCCAGCCCGAAGCGCTTGGTGGTGGCGTATTTCTTGGCGCAGAAGGCCTCGAAGCCCTCGGCCTCGGTCAGCTGCTGCAGGATCTGGCGCTTGGCCTGGCCGTCGAAGGCCTTGACCCAGGGCGCACCCTCGATCCGCCGCTGAATCCAGGACTTTTGCTCGGGATCCTGGATGTGCATGAACTCGGTGCCGATCGAGCCGCAATAGCTCGCGCGGCAGATGGCGAGGATTTCGCGGAGTGTCGCGGTTTCCTTGCCCAGCACGAAATCCAGGAAGATCGGGCGATCCATATCGGCTTCGGTGAAGCCGTAGGTCTTGGGGTCCAGCTCCGGATGCGGCTTCATCACCTGCAGGCCGAGCGGATCGAGCTGCGCTTCCAGATGGCCGCGGACGCGGTAGCTGCGGATCAGCATCAGGGCGCGGATGGAATCCAGCACCGCCCGCTGCGCCGCGGCCTTGTCCATGGTGGTGCCGGCGGCGGCGGCCGGGGCGGGTTTGTCGCCCTTCTTCGGCGCCGGGGCTTCCGGGTCCGGGCCGAAGGCGCCGCGGATGCGCGGTGCCCAGCTCGCGCCGACCGCATCGGTCAGCACCGCGCGGCCTTCGTCGTTCAGCGCCCCGAACAGCTCGGCGAAGGAGGGATCGACGCTGTCCGGCTTCTCCGCCCAGCGGGCATAGAGGTCGGCGAGGTAGGTCGCATTCGCGCCCGACATCGCACTTGCGAGGACATCCACTCCGGCCATTTCCGTCTCCGTTGCGCCCAGCCTCTGCCGGCGGGCCGCCACTACATAGGTCACCAGGCCCGCCGCCGTCAGGCCCTGAGACCAGAGCCTGACGCGACCCTGGTGACCGTTACGTTACTTCTTGAGCGCCTTCACCATGGTCGAGCCGAGCGCGGAGGGGCTGTCGGCGACATGGATGCCGGCCTTGCGCATCGCGTCCATCTTGGCTTCCGCCGTGTCGTTGCCGCCCGAGATCACCGCGCCCGCATGACCCATGCGACGGCCCGGAGGGGCCGTGGCGCCGGCGATGAAGCCCACCACCGGCTTGTTCGGCTTGCCCGGTCCGAAATTGTGCTCGGCGAGATACTCGGCGCCGATCACTTCGGACTGGCCGCCGATCTCGCCGATCATGATGATGGACTGGGTCTCGTCATCGGCCAGGAACAGCTTCAGGACATCGATGAAGTCCATGCCCTTCACCGGGTCGCCGCCGATGCCGACGCAGGAGGACTGGCCGAGGCCGGCCGCCGTGGTCTGCGCGACGGCCTCATAGGTCAGGGTGCCGGAGCGGCTGACGATGCCGACCGAGCCGCGGCGGTGGATGTGGCCCGGCATGATGCCGATCTTGCAGGCATCCGGCGTGATGACGCCCGGGCAGTTCGGCCCGACCAGCAGCGACTTGGAACCGGCCAGCGCGCGCTTCACCTTCACCATGTCGAGCACCGGAATGCCCTCCGTGATGCAGATGATCAGCGGCATCTCGGCGTCGATCGCCTCGAGGATGGCGTCCGCCGCGAAGGGGGCGGGCACGTAGATGACGGTGGCATTCGCCCCGGTCGCGTCCCGGCATTCCACCACGGTGTTGAACACCGGCAGGTTCAACTCGGGGTGCATGGTGCCGCCCTTGCCGGGGGTCGTGCCGCCGACATAGGTGCTGCCATAGGCGATGCCCTGGCTGGCATGGAAGGTGCCCTGGGCGCCCGTGAAGCCCTGGGTCATGACGCGGGTGTTGGCGTCGATCAGAACGGCCATGAGCTCAGGCTCCCTTAACCGCGGCCACGACCTTCTGGGCCGCATCCGCCAGGTTGTCGGCCGCGATGATCGCCAGCCCGGACTCCGCAAGGATCTTCTTGCCGAGGTCCACATTCGTACCCTCGAGCCGCACCACCAGCGGCACCGAAAGCTTCAGGTTCTTGGAGGCTTCCACGATGCCGTTGGCGATCATGTCGCACTTGGCGATGCCACCGAAGATGTTGACCAGGATCGCCTTGACGTTGACGTCGGAGGTGATGATCCGGAAGGCCTCCGTCACCCGCGCCGCATTGGCGGTGCCGCCGACGTCGAGGAAGTTGGCGGGGGAGGAGCCGTACAGCTTGATGATGTCCATGGTGGCCATCGCCAGGCCGGCGCCGTTCACCATGCAGCCGATCTCGCCGTCGAGCGCGACGTAGTTCAGGTCGTTCTTGACCGCGTCGAGTTCCTTCGGGTCCATCTCGCTGTCATCGCGCAGCGCCTCGAGGTCCTTGTGGCGGAACAGCGCGCTCTCGTCGAAGGACACCTTGGCGTCCAGCGCGACGATGTCGCCCTTGCCGGTCACGACCAGCGGGTTGATTTCGACGATGGCGCAGTCGAGCTCGAGGAAGGCGCCATACAGCGCGAGGACGAACTTCTGGAAGGCCGCGACCTGCTTGCCCTCAAGGCCGAGGCCGAAGGCGAGCTTGCGGGCGTGATAGGGGAAGATGCCCGAGGCCGGGTCGATCGCGACCTTCAGGATCTTCTCGGGGTGGTCGTGGGCCACCTCCTCGATCTCCATGCCGCCCTCGGTGGAGGCCATCACCGTCACGCGGCTGGTCTCGCGGTCGATCAGCAGGCCGAGATACAGCTCCCGCTTGATGTCGCAGCCATCTTCGACGAACACCCGGGACACCAGCTTGCCCTGCTCGCCGGTCTGCTTGGTGACCAGGACGTTGCCGAGCATCGCCTCGGCCGCTTCCTTCACGGCCTCGATCGACTTGACGACGCGGACGCCGCCCTTGCCGTTCGGGTCATTGGTGAAGCGGCCGGCGCCGCGGCCACCGGCATGGATCTGGGACTTCACGACATAGACGGGGCCGGGCAGCTTCTTCGCCGCTTCCACGGCTTCATCCGCCGTCCAGGCCACATGGCCCTCGAGCACCGCCACGCCGTAGCGGCGCAGCAATTCCTTGGCCTGGTATTCGTGGATGTTCATCCGATGTCTCCGGCAGGCAGGGCGCCCCGAGGGGCGTCAGACAGGCCGGCGGCCCAACGCCTTCAAGGCATTGGGCCGCCGGCAGGCGATCTCAGACGCCGAGCGCCTTGAAGTCCGCGATCAGCTTCTTCACCGCGTCGCAGGACTTGTCGAAGGCGGCTTTTTCCTCGGCCGTGAACTCGACTTCCATGATCTTCTCGACGCCGCCGGCGCCGATGACGACCGGCACGCCGACATAGAAGTCATCCTGGCCGTATTCGCCGTTCAGCTTCACGGCGCAGGGCAGGACGCGCTTCTTGTCCAGCAGGTAGCTCTCGGCCATCGCGATGGCGGAGGCGGCCGGGGCGTAGAAGGCGGAGCCGCGCTCCAGCAGCTTCACGATCTCGCCGCCGCCATTGGCCGTGCGGGCGACGATCGCGTCGATCTTCTCCTGCGTCGTCCAGCCCATCTTGATGAGGTCGGGAACGGGGACGCCGGCGACGGTGGAATAGCGGGTCAGCGGCACCATGGTGTCGCCATGGCCGCCCAGCACGAAGGCGGTGACGTCCTCGACCGACACGCCGAATTCCTGCGCCAGGAACAGGCGGAAGCGGCTGGAATCCAGCACGCCGGCCATGCCGACCACCTTCTCCGCCGGCAGGCCGGAGCGCTGCTGGAGCACCCAGACCATGACATCGAGCGGGTTGGTGATGCAGATGACGAAGGCGTTCGGGGCGTAGGTCTTGATGCCCTCCGCCACCTGGCCGATCACGCCGGCATTCTTGGTCAGCAGGTCGTCGCGGCTCATGCCCGGCATGCGCGGGAAGCCGGCGGTGACGATGACGACGTCCGCACCCTCGATGGCGGAATAGTCGCCGGTGCCGATCATGTGGCTGTCGAAGCCGTCCACCGGGCCGGACTGCATGATGTCGAGCGCCTTGCCAGCGGCGACACCCGGGAAGACGTCGAACATGACGACGTCACCCAGCTCCTTCAGACCGATGAGATGGGCGAGCGTGCCGCCGATGTTGCCGGCGCCAATGAGCGCGATCTTCTTGCGGGCCATGCAGCGGTCCTTGCCTTGTGGTGCTTCGCAGG
Source organism: Falsiroseomonas oleicola (assembly GCF_019029495.1). GTDB lineage: Bacteria > Pseudomonadota > Alphaproteobacteria > Acetobacterales > Acetobacteraceae > Falsiroseomonas > Falsiroseomonas oleicola. The sequence continues at coordinate 1,197,606 of NZ_JAERQM010000001.1, read as the reverse complement.
GATTTCAAGACGGCGCCCCCGTTCAAAGCTCGGGGGCACGCCCTGCGGGGCTTCCTACTCCCGCCCTGCAAGCCGGGCAAGGCGGGGCTGCATGACTTACGGCCTTGCCGGGGCTGGAAAAGGCCATCGAATTGGGCGGATTGCCGCCCATTCAACCAGAATCCCCACCCTTCCGGCTGGGGGCCGCCATCCCCTACAGGGGCATGCAGCGCACAATGTCGCTATGGCCACGCGCCAGGGTGGCGAAGGTGCCCACCGGGCAGTCGCGCTGCGTCATGGTTACCGCCGGCAGGCCGGCCTGCCAGCCGGCGATCCCGCTGGGGCGCATATTGCCGCGGGAAATGGTGGCGGCGGCGGCGCCGCGCACCACGGTGCCCTGGCGCGCGGTGCGCACCGTGACCTGGCGGTTGGCGGTGCGGCTGCGCATCGCCTGCTGGCGCGAGGCCGTGCGGGCGGTGGTCCGGGACGCGGTCCGGCTCGGCGTGCGGGCGGTGGTCCGGGACGCGGTCCGGCTCGGCGTGCGGGCGGTGGTCCGCGCCGCGCTGCGGGTGACCGTGCGCGCTGTGCTGCGCGTCGCGGTCCGCGTCGCGCTGCGGGTGGTCGTGCGTGCCGCGCTGCGGCTGGTGGTGCTGCGCGCCGGCGTGGTCCGGGCAGCCGTGCTGCTGCGAACCGTGCTGCGCGGCGTGGCGCGGGTGGAGGCGCGGGTCGCGGGGCTGGCAGCGGCATTGGTTCTGCTCACCGCCGTTCCGCTCCGGTCGTCACGCCTGGCGGCATCGGCCGGTTGCGGAGCGAAGACAAGCACGGATAGCAGGGCAAGCAGGATCATCCGCATGCGATAATATTCCCCCGATCTTCACGACCCCGCCCCAAGCAGGGCCGTGGCATCCCCCGAACCCCTGAAGGGCTCCCATGCGCGTTACTAGACTGATCGCCCCATGGCCTGTCAACGCGCATTTCTGGATGTTACGTGAGGTGCTGAAGCCCTAGCCAATCCTGGCTTTGCATCTCGTTCAGCCGGCTCGCCGTCCGTGCGAACATGGCAGCATTATGGCCTTCTTCATGCAGCCGGTCCGGCACCGCCTGGGCGCTGGCCAGAAGCTTCACCCGATGTTCATACAGCGCATCCACCAGCGTGATGAAGCGCCGTGCGCGGTCGAAGTTCTCCGGCCCCAGGCGCGGGATGCCGTCCAGCACCAGCGTGTGGAAATGCGTGGCGATGGCCAGGTAGTCGGCCGGACCCAGCGGCTGGCCGCAGAGCGACTCGAAGTCGAACCGCGCCACGCCGCGTGCCGCCTGCGGCACTTCCAGTGACCGGCCGAGCAGGGTCAGGCGGGTGGGCGTGCCATGCGGCTGCCCGGTCAATTCCTCGAAGGCCGTGTCCAGCGCCCGGGTCGCCCGCTCATCGGCCGGCACATGCCAGGTCGGCAGCGCCCGGACCCGGTCGCGCCGGTAATCCCGCGCCGCCTCCAGCGTCAGCACCTCCAGCCGGCGGGAGATCAGGCCGATGAAGGGGAGGAAGGCGTCGCGGCCCGGGCGGCCCTTGAACAGGTCGGCCGGCGCGGTGTTGCTGGTGGCGACAACCACCGTGCCGCGGGCGAACAGCGCCTGGAACAGTCGGCCCAGGATCATCGCATCGGCGATGTCATGCACCTGGAATTCGTCGAAGCAGAGCAGCGCGGCCTCCGCCGTCAGCGTATCGGCCAGCGGCGGGATCGGGTCGGTCGTGTCGCCGTGCTGCTTCTTCCAGGCATGGATGCGCCGGTGCACATCCTGCATGAACTGATGGAAATGGATGCGGCGCTTGCGGGCCACATCCGCCGTCTCGAAGAACAGGTCCATCAGCATGGATTTGCCGCGGCCGACCTCCCCCACCAGATAGAGGCCCATCGGGGTGCCGGCCGGCGCTTCCTCCGCCGCCACAGGCTTGCGGCGGGTGAAGCGGGCGAAGAAGCCGCCCTTCTCGGGCTCCTCCGGATGCGGGTCGTAGCCCCGGGTGCGGCGCCAGAGGTCCTGAAGCACCTCCGCCGCCCGCGCCTGGGCCGGGTCGGCGGCCAGCGCGCCCTCTGCCAGGCGGGCACGGTAGGTGGGCAGCGGACCCCCGCCGGCGGAATGCGGCCGATCGTTCATCGCCGCGCGATACCGCGCCCCGCGCCGCCCGGCAATTCCCTGCCCCGGTCCCGGCCGATGCGCCGCCGATCCGATTGACGCGCCAGCGCCGCTTCCGCAGCCTTCGCCCATGCCGATTCCCGCCGCCGCCGCCCTTCTCTATGCCCCCGACGGCTATGATGACGGCCGCCCGCAGGTGATGGGCCGGCAGGCCGCGGGCGCCGGCCTGCTCGGCGGGCTGGTGCGGCATGCGGGGTTCGACCGGCTGGTGGCCCTGACCCGCGGCGCGGCCGATGCCGCCGCCTTTCGCGCCCAGGTCGCGGCGCTGGGCGCCGCGGTGCCGGCCGAGACGCTGGCCGAGGCGGATTTCGCGCAACTCGCCCGGATCGGCTGCCTGATGCTGCCGGGGCCGGAGCTGTCGGAATATGCCTGGCGCCGCCGCCGGTTGATGGGCGGGGCCGGGCTTTCGCTGGTCGGCATCACCCATACCATCGCCTCCGAGGCCGCGATGGACAGCCTGGCGGAGCTGCTGCTCGCGCCCGTCCAGCCCTGGGACGCGCTGGTCTGCACTTCCACCGCCGTGCGCGGGGCAGTGCAAAGGCTCTGGCAAGGGGAGGGGGCCTATCTGGCGCGGCGGCTCGGCGCCACGCGGGTGGAGGGGCCGGCCCTGCCGGTCATCCCGCTCGGCGTCGACACGGCAGCCCTGGCGCCGGACCCGGCGGCGCGGGCGGAATGGCGGCGGCGGCTGGGCATCGCACCGCAGGACATCGCCGTGCTGCATCACGGCCGCCTGTCCTTCCACGCCAAGGCGCATCCGCTGCCGATGTTTTTGGGGCTGGCCCGCGCCGCCGCCGCCGCGCCCGCCGGCGCGAAGGTGGTGCTGATCCTGTCGGGCTGGTTCGCGGATGCCACGCAGCGCCGGGCCTTCTCCGAACTCGCCAGGGCGCTGGCGCCGGAGCTGCCGATCCGGCTGGTGGAGCGGCCCGAGCCCGGCACCACCCTGCGCGCCGCGGCGGATATCTTCACCCTGCTCTCCGACAACATCCAGGAAAGCTTCGGCTTGGCCCCGGTGGAGGCGATGGCCGCCGGCCTGCCGGTGGTCGCCAGCGACTGGGACGGGCTGCGCGACACGGTGGAACACGGCGTCACCGGCTTCCGCATCCCGACCCTGATGGCCGGCGCGATGCCCGACCTGGCCCAGCGTCACGCCCAGGGCGACGAGCCCTATGACCACTACATCGCCGGCGTGGCGCAGTTCACCGCCGTCGATGTCGGCGCGGCGGAGGCCGCCTTCGCGGCGCTGATCGGCGATGCCGCACTGCGCGCCCGCATGGGCACCGCCGCCCGCGCCCGCGCCATCGCGACCTATGACGGGGCGGCGGTGATGCGCCAATACGCGCAGCTCTGGGCGGAACTGGCGAAGCTGCGCCAGTCCGGCCGCGGGGAGAGGGCGGCGCGGCTGCGGGGAGAGGAGCCGGTGCCGCGCCGGCCGGACCCGGCGATGCTCTTCGCCGACTATCCGAGCCGGCGGCTCACCCCCGAGACGCGGCTGTGCCTGGCGCCCGGCCTGCCGGACGCGGCCGCCGCTTTGGCCCGGCTGCTGGCCATCGCCGCCATCCCGGGCGGCGCCGCGCGGCGCGACCTGCTGCCCGGCGCCGAGACCTTCCAGGCGGTGCTGGCCCAGCTCGAAGCGGGCCCGGCCAGCGCGGGCGCCCTGGTCGCGGACCAGCCGCCGGGATATGCGGCGCGGCTGTTCCGGGCGCTGGCCTGGCTGGTGAAGATCGACGTTCTGCGCGTGGCGGAGGAATCAGCGTGACCATCCAGGCCATCATCTTCGATTGCGACGGCACGCTGGTGGACAGCGAGACGCTCGGCGCCGTGGTGCTGGCGGAGGCGCTGCTGGAGGCCGGGCTGGAGATGACGGCCGAACAGACCCTGCAGGCCTTCCGCGGCAAGCGCCTGGCCCTGGCCATGGCGGAGGCCACCGCGATGCTCGGCCGCCCCTTGGCCGCCGATTTCGAACAGCGCCTGCGCGACCGCACGGCGGAGGCACTGCGCGCCGGGCTGCGGGAGATGGCGGGCGCGACGGCGCTGGTGGAGGCGCTGCACCTGCCCTTCTGCGTCGCCTCCAACGCGCCGCGCGCCAAGACCGAGCTGAGCCTGACCCTCACCGGCCTGCTGCCGCATTTCGCGGGGCGGATCTTCAGCGCCTATGAGGTCGGGTCCTGGAAGCCCGACCCCGGCCTGTTCCTGCACGCCGCCGCCGCCATGGGCACGCCGCCGGCGCACTGCCTGGTGGTGGAGGACAGCGAGCCGGGGGTGCAGGCGGCGCTGGCGGCGGGGATGCAGGTGGTGGCGCTGGTGCCTGAAGCGGCGCCCTGGCTGCCGGAGGGGGTGCGCAGCATCGCCGGGCTGCGTGAGCTGCCCCGGCATCTGTAATACCAGCGGCCGAAAAGGATGACCTGCGGCCGGTGAAGCCGGCCGAGGTCGCGAATGCGGCCCGCCGCTTATGCGGCGAGCCAAGCCCGCAAAGCGGGCGCCCGGCGCCTGAGGGCCTGGAAAGGTATACCAACGGTCGATGAAATCGGCCGTTGGTATAATACCAGCGGACCGGTCTCTTGACCGGTCCGAGCGCCCGAATGGGCGCCGCGGCTTATGCCGCGAAGCCAACGGACAGCTCACGCCCGCCGCCGGAACCGCTCCACCGCGCTGACCAGCGCCGTCCGCACCCCCGGCTCCAGCGCCGAATGCCCGGCATCCGGAATCACCGTCAGCCGCGCCCGCGCCCAGGCGGAGGCCAGTTCGAAGGCGGTGTCGCAGGGGCAGACCATGTCGTAGCGGCCCTGCACGATTTCCGCCGGGATATGGGCAATCTTATCCATGTTCCCCAGCAGCCCCTCGGACGGCAGGAACAGGTCGTGGCGGAAGTAGTGCGCCTCGATCCGCGCCAGGCCGAGTGCGCTGCGGTCCTGGGCGAAGCTCGCCACCGTCTCGGGGCTTGGCAACAGGGTGGAGCAGGAGCCCTCATACAGGCTCCAGGCCCGCGCCGCCGGGCCATGCACCATCGGGTCGGGGTCGCAGAGGCGCGTCAGATAGGCGGTCAGCAGGTCGCCGCGCTCGGCGGGGGACACATGCTCGGCGAAGGCGGCCCAGGCATCGGGGAAGACCCGGCGCAGGCCATAGAGGAACCACTCCACCTCCGAAGCCCGGCCGAGGAAGACGCCGCGCAGCACGCAGCCCGTGACGCGATCGGGATGCGCCTGGGCATAGGCCAGCGCCAGGGTGGAACCCCAGGACCCGCCGAAGAGCAGCCATTTGTCGATGCCGAGGAAGCGGCGCAGCGCCTCGATATCCTCGACCAGATGCGGGGTGGTGTTGTCCCGCAGCTCGCCCAGCGGGCGGGACCGGCCGGCGCCACGCTGGTCGAAGATCACCACGCGCCAGTGATTGGGGTCGAAGAAGCGGCGATGGATGGCGCCCGCCCCGGCACCCGGCCCGCCATGCAGGAACAGCGCCGGCTGGCCGCGCGGATGGCCCACCTGTTCCCAATACATGATGTGCCCCGCCGACAACGGCAGAAGCCCGGTCTCATAGGGGGCAATATCGGGATAGAGGTCGCCGCGGGGCATGTTTGCCCTTTAAGGGCGCGACCCGCCCCGAGTCCATAAGGGTTGTTGCGCCCTTCGATGCGGATTCCCGCACGCGGACCCTTCGCCCCGGGGCCGTTCGTCCCTAGTTTGGTGACATGGCCGAGACCCCTTCGGCCGGCTCCCGCTCCGCCACCGCCAGCGCACTCCGCTGCGGCGTCTGCGGCACGGAGAGCCGGCACGCATCTTTTCGCCCCGCGCCGCCCGAACAGGCGCCGGACCTGGACCTGCGGCCGGGGGAGCCGGTGCGCTCCACCATGGCGCGCTGGCTTCAGCAATGTCCCGGCTGCGGTTATGCCGCGCCCGACATCACCCGCGCCCATCCGGCGGCGGCGGAGGCGGTGCGCGCCGCACCCTTCCGGGCGCTGCTGGCGGAATCCGGCACGCCGCCTTTGGCGCGCCGCTTCCTCGCCTGGGCCCTGGTGCTGGAGGAGACTGGCGCGCTGCATGCGGCCGGGGAGGCGACGCTTCAGGCGGCCTGGGTGGCGGATGACCTGGGGCGCCAGGACCTCGCCCGGGCCTGGCGCCTGGATGCCGTGGCGCTGTGGCGTGGCGGGCCGCAGCTCGATGCCGAGCAGACCGTGCGGGTGATCGACGCGCTGCGCCGGGCGGAGGCCTGGGGCGATGCCAGCGCGACGGCGGAGGCGCTGGCCCTGTCCGAACCGCCGGAGGCGGTGGCGCAGGTGGTGGCGCTGGAGCGGCGGCTGATCCAGGCGCAGGACATCGGGCGGCACACCGTCGCCTCCGCCCTGCCGCCGCCCTCCCGCCGGCCGCATGTGACGCATCATCGCGTCGCACCGCGCGGCGAAGGCCTTCTGGGGTGGCTGCGGCGGCTGTTCGGGCGGGGCTGACCCGCGCGAGGGGCGGGGCAAGGGCCTTGCCCGTCCGCTCCCTGGCGCATAAAGTTACATTATAACATTTCGTAGGACACAGCGCCCATGCGCCGGCGTTCCCTTCTCGCACTGCCTGCCTTGCTGCTGCCTGGCCTCGCCGCCGCGCAAGGCGCGCCACAGGCCCCGCTGGTCGTGGCTTCCTTCTCCATCCTCGGCGACATGGTCGCGCAGATCGCCGGCGACCGGGTGCGGCTGCGCGCCATCGCCGGGCCGAATGTGGATGCGCACAGCTTCTCCCCCCGGCCTTCGGACGCCCAGGCGCTGCGCGGCGCGGCCCTGGTGGTGCGCAACGGCCTTGGTTTCGACGGCTGGATGGACCGCATGCTGCGCGCCGCCGGCTATCGCGGCGCCGTCGCCACCACGACCCAGGGCATCACGCCCCGGATGATGGACAGCGACGGCCATGACCACGGGCATGGGCACAGCCATGGCGGCGGCGGCCGGCGCCACAGCCATTCGGTCGGCCCGCGCCAGGTGCCGGACCCGCATGCCTGGCAGGATCTGCGCTTCGGCATCCAATACGCCCGCACCATCGGAGCCGCGCTGGAAGCCGCCCTGCCGGCCCAGGCGGCGGCGATCCGCGAAGGCACCGCCGCCTATGTCGCGCGGCTGGAAGCGCTGGATGGCTGGGTGCGCGCCGAAATCGCCGCCGTGCCGGAAGCCCGCCGCAAGGTGGTCACCAGCCATGACGCCTTCGGCTATTTCGGCGCCGCCTATGGCGTGACCTTCCTCGCCCCCCAGGGCATCTCCACCGAGGCGGAGCCCAGCGCCGCCGATGTCGCCCGCCTGATCCGCCAGATCCGGGCGGAGGGCATCACCGCCGTCTTCCTGGAGAACATGGGCAACCCCGCCACCCTGACCCGCCTGGCGGAGGAGGCCGGGGTGCGGGTGCGCGGCCGGCTCTTCGCCGATGCGCTGTCCCTGCCCGATGGCCCGGCGCCGACCTATGAGGGCATGTTCCGGCACAATGTCGGCCTGCTGGTGCCGGCGATGCGAGGTGCGGCATGAGGCCGCTTCTCGCGGCGCTCGCCGCCCTGCTGCCCTTCGCCGCCGCGGCCCAGGACAGTGCCGCCGGCTTCCGCCCGCATCTGGCGCAGGAGGTCGATATCGGCCTCTACACCGTGGGCACCACCAGCGCCTCGGACGCCGCCCGGCGCGGCACCAGCACCTATCTCTATGGCGAGCTGGCCGCCGGCCTGCACCTGGCGCCCGGCTTCTCGATCCAGGGCGTTCTGGCCTTCGAGCCGATCGGGGAGGGGGATGCGCTGGGCGGCACGCCGGATGGCGGCACCACCTTCTTCCGCCGCCAGTCGGCCTTCCTGGAAGCGCTGTACCTGGAATGGAAGCCGGATGCGGACACCACGCTCCAGGCCGGCCGCTTCGTCGCCCCCTTCGGCCGTGGCCATCACGACTTTCCGGGTATCCTCACGCGCATTCGCGCGCATGAGGTGAACGCCATCACCGACAGCCTGGGTTTCGGCGCCAGCCGCACCTTCCTCTCCGACCCGGTCTTCGGCGAGCACGACATCTCCGCCGCCATCTTCACCCTGGACCGGACCTTCCTGTCCTCCACCCTGGCCACGCGCCGGCGCTGCTGCGACGAGGCCTATGAGCGCTTCAACCGCAACACCCGCGCCCAGGGCGGCCCCGGCAATACCGGGCAGATGGACAATGCCGTGCTGGCGCTGGATGGCGATGGTTTCGAATGGGCGCCGGGCCTGTCCTACCACCTGGGCGTGCTGACGCGCGGCGCGGGGGATGACGGCACCGCCCGCGAATGGGGCTACACCGCCGCGCTGCGCTACGAACAGCGCTGGTCCCCGACCCAGCGCACGCTGTTCTTCGCCGAGGGGGTGCAGTTCCGCAACGCCGCCGCCCGGCCGCGCACCGAGGTCACGCTGCTGGGCTTCGACCCCGATACGGGTGACGAGGTCGAGACCATGCTCGACACCAGCATCCGCGAACGCCGCAGCTTCACCACGCTGGGCGTGCAGCACCGCATCGGCGAATGGCGCGGCACGCTGGCCTGGCAGCGCGACCAGCGGAAACGCAGCGTCGAGGCAGTGCCGACGGAGAACTACGTCGAAGCCTCCATCGGCACCGACCTGCCCTACAACTTCAGCATCGATGCCGGCTACCAATATGGCCGCTACGCGCGGGAGGAGGTGGGCGGCCTCGGCACCAGCCACGCCGTGCTGATGCGGCTGGGCTGGCGCGGCTTCTGATCCGGCCGCTACTTCGCCGCCGCCACCGTCGGCGCCGCCAGTCGCGGCGCCGCACGGGCCGCATCCGCAACCCGGCCCTCCACCGCCGTGGCACCTTCGCCGCGCAGCGCCTCGGGCAGCCGGCCGTCCAGGCCGGCACCCACCACCAGCGCGGCCACCTTCGCCTCCGGGAAACGGCGGCGCAGACGGCGCAGCAGGTATCGGGAGGCCGCGGTGGATGCGCCGCCTTCCAGCGTGCAGAGCCAGGCCTGCCGCACCGATTCCGCCGGAATGCCCGTCAGATCGCCGCCGCGCACCAGCTCCACCGGGGCGGCGACGGCGCCGATGCCCCGCTTGCGCAGCACCTGCGCCAGGATCCCGGCGGCGGCCGTGTCGAAGGGGCCGCGCCCGGCCATGCAGATCACCGATCCGGGCGGTACCAGCGATTCCGGCGGCTCCGCCACCTTCGCGGCGGGCGGGCCATCGGCGTGATCGGGCTCGGCGATCGGCGAGTCGGGCGGCAGGTCATCCTCCGCCTCCTCCTCCAGATCTTCCACCAGCGTGCCGATGCAGCCGCGCAGGGCCGCCAGCCGTTCCGGCGCGAAGCTGCCGCGCAGCGCGTCACCCTGCGCCAGCGCCAATGCCGGCAGCGCCACCGTGTCGTAGTAGTCGGACAGCCGCTTCTCGCGCAGCGCCACTTCCGCCTGCTCGCCCAGCGCATCGGCATCACCGGCCAGCGCACGCTGGTAGAAGGTTTCAGGGGGATCGAGCGGTGGCCTGTCCCCCAGCGCGACCTCCAGGAATTCGAAGCGCTCCACATGCCGCCCCAGCACCACCAGGCAGACCGTCAGCGGCACGGCGACCAGCAGCCCGATCGGCCCCCAGAGCCAGGTCCAGAAGGTCGCCGCGGCGATCACCGCGATGGGTGACAGGCCGGTGGAATGGCCGAAGACCAGCGGCTCGAACACCTGGCCCATCAGCCCTTCGCTGATCGCGAACAGCACCAGGACCATCAGCGGGATGGACCAGCCGGGATCGACGGCCAGCGCCAGCAGCAGCGGGAAGGCGATGGCGACGATGGTGCCGACGAAGGGCACGAAGCGCATCAGCCCCGCGACGATGCCCCAGAGCATGGGCTGCGGCACGCCGATCAGCATCAGCGCGATGGTGATGAACACACCATAGGCGGCGTTCATCGCCGTCTGCGCCAGGAAGAAGCGGGACAGGCGATAGGCCGCGTCATCCATCGCCGCCATGGTGCGGTGCAGGTCGCCGGCGCCGACCAGGCGGATCACCCGGTCGCGCAGATCCTCGCGATACAGCAGGATGAAGATCACCAGCACCACGACGATCCCGAAGGTCGCCAGCGGATAGAGCAACGGCTCCAGCACGCTCTGCAGCAATTCGAAGGGCTTGGGGTCGGGCATCCGGACTTCGACCGGCAGCGGCCGCACAGCGTCGCCGCCGATCATCGGCGGGGGAGAGGGTGCCGCTGCGCGTTCCGCCCCGGCGGCCAGGCCGCGCAGCATCTCCTGCGCCCGTTCCAGCAGCCCGCCACTGGCGTTCAGGGATGCGAATTTGCGCGACAGCTCATACTGGTAGATCGGAATATCGCCCGCCAGTTCGGCGAGCTGCCGGCCCATGACCAGGCCGAGGAAGCCGATCACCGCCACGGCCGCGAGCACGGCCGCCAGCACGCCCGCCAGGCGCGGAATGCCGACGCGCCGCAGCGCGCGCGCGATCGGCGCCAGCACGAAGGACAGCAGCACCGCCAGCGCCAGCGGCACCAGCAGGTCGCGCGCGAAATACAGCACGGCGACCACCACCAGCGCCGCCTGGGCGATGGCGGCGCCGCTCTGCGGCACCCCCGCGGCGCGCACGCCGCGATGCGCGGACGGGAATTCGGGCATGGGTGGTCGGTCCTTGGGGCGATGTCGCATCCGGAACGCCGTCGCACCGGTTCGGTTCATCGTATTTCAGCAGGAGCGACCGGTTTCCGCCCGGCGCCGCTTTCCGGTAGCCTGCGCCGGACCCCCGCGGAATCAAAATGCCACCCCAGACCGACGCCACCCCCTGCGCACCATCCGTGCCGAACCCGTCACAGGAGGTTCCGGTTCCCCCGGGCTATGCCGCCGGCGCGCCGGTGCCCTGGTGGCTGAAGCTCGGCGTGAAGCTGGTGCTCGGCGCCCTGCCGGTGCCACCCGAGGCCTGGCGCCGGCTCGGCCTGCGCCGCCATTCCTTCGATGCGCTGGACCCCGTGCGGCTGGTGCACCCGCTGTCCTGGCGGGCGCGGCGTTTCGAGGCCCTGGCCGGGCGGCCGCCGCGTGCCGTGCTGGAAGTTGGCCCCGGCGCCATGGTGCTTCGCGCGCCCATTGCCGCCGCCCTCGGCCTCGGCCCGATCTGGTACCTGGATGTGGAGGATGCGGCGCCACGCGACCTCGCCCCCTATCGCGCGGCGGCGGAAGCCGCGCGCCAGGCCGGGCTGACGCCGCCGGACCTGTCCGGCTGCGCGAACCGGGAGGAGGTGCTGGCCGCCTGCCATGCGCGCCTGCTGGTCGGCGGCGCGGCGCGGCTGGCGGAGGTGCCGGAGGCTTCGGTGGACCTCACCTTCTCCGAGGTCGCACTGGAACATGTGCGCAAGGCGGATCTCGCCCCGTTGCTGGCGGCGCTGCGCCGGGTGGCGGCGCCGGGAAGCCTCGGCCTGCATGCGGTGGATTTCCACGACCATCTCGGCGGCCGGCTGCGCCATCTGGCCTTCGGGCCGGGGTTCTGGGAAGGGCGGTCGGTGGCGCGCGCCGGGCTCTACTGCAACCAGCTCGGCCTGTCGCAATTCCTTGCCGCCTTCCAGGCCGCCGGCTTTGCCGCCACGGTGCCGGAGCGCCTGGTCTGGCAAATGCCGCTGCTGCCGCCGGGGGGCGCGCATCCGACGCTGGACCGGGCGCCGGAGGATGACCGAATCTGCCACGCCGCCATCGAGGTGCGACCGAGATGATCCCACGCCGCCTGCTGCTCGCCACCCCCGCCTTGCTCCTTGCAACCGGCGCTTCCGCACAGCCGGCCTGGGCGCCCGAACGGCCGCTGCGCTGGATCCTGGGCTATCCGCCCGGCGGCGGCTCCGACCTCATCGCGCGGCTGCTGGCGCAATCCATGGCCGGCACGCTGGGCCAGCCGGTGGTGGTGGAGAACCGGCCGGGCGGCGGCGCGCTGCTGGCCAGCGAGCTGGCCGCCCGGGCGGCGCCGGATGGCCATACGCTGTTCACCGGCGACAATGGCATCCTGGTCTTCAATCCCTTCCTGCATGACCGGCTGCCCTATGACCCGGTGCGGGATTTCCGGGCGATTGGCGGGCTGGCGCGGTTCCAGCTTCTGGCGCTGGTGCCGGCGGACAGCAATCTGCGCGACCTGGCCGGGCTGCGGGGCCTGGCGGGGCTGAGCTATGGCTCCTCCGGTGTCGGATCGCCGCAGCATCTGGCCGGGGCGCGGCTGCTGCGCCAGGCCGGCGCGACGGAGGCGACCCACATCCCCTATCGCGGCGGCAGCGCCGTGCTGACCGACCTGATGGCCGGACGCATCGGCTTCGCCATGCTGGATACGGCCGCCGCGCTGCCCCAGATCCGTGAGGGCCGGCTGCGCGCTTTGGCGATCGGCTCCGCCCAACGTTTTCCGGCATTGCCCGATGTGCCGACGGCGGTGGAGGCCGGGATGGAGGGCTATGTGGTGGAGGCCTGGCAGGGGCTGGTGGTGCCCGCCGCCACGCCGCAGCCGACGGTGGACCGCCTCGCCGCCGCCCTGTCTGCCGCCCTGGCCGATCCGGCGGTGCTGACCCGCCTCAACGCCGGAGGCATCGGCGCCATGGCCAGCGGCCCGGCGGCATTCGACGCCATGCTGGCGGCGGAACGCGCGAGCTGGGGGCCGCTGATCCGGCAGATGGGCATCCGCCTCACCGGCTGAACCTCCGGCCCGTCAGCCCGGCGGCGGGGGGCGGTGCCGGCGCAGGCGGCTGAAGCGGCGGAACAGGCCGCGCTTCGCGATCGCCTCGAACATCTCCTCCGGCCCTTCCGGGTCCAGCACCTCATGATCCGCCAGCCAGGCCTCCACCGCGCTGAGGTCCGGCGTCTCATAGGCCACCAGGGTCCGGCCGGGGCGGCGCAGCGATTCGATGGTCTGTATCAGCGATCCGCTGCGCGCCAGCGTCGCCGCCACCTCCGCCGGGGTACTGCCCAGATGCTCCGCCAGCAGCCCGTCCCGCACCCCGGCGATGGCGGGGCGCAGCGCCGCATTGGCGTGCAGCCCAGCGTCGATCACCACGTCGCATTCGGTGTCGAGCCGCAGCGAGCGGTTGTTGAAATTGGAGGAGCCGACGCGGAGCACCTGGTCGTCGATCACCAGGATCTTGGCATGCACATAGATCGGCTGCCCGCCCGCCGTCACCGGATGGTAGATGCGGAAGCGGCCATGTGTATCAATGCGGCGCAACGCCTCTCGCAGCCGGGCCCGGGCGGAATCCATGGCGATGGGCTCCAGCCAGCCCTGCGCCGAGTCCGGGTTCACCAGCACGATCTCCGGCCCGTCCGCCTCCTCCAGCCGCCGGGCGATCGCCTCGGCGATGCGGCGGGAGGCGAAGTACTGGCTTTCGGCATAGATCATCCGCCGGGCGCTGGCGATCAGGTCCAGATAGAGCCGCTCGATCTCCCCGACGGCCGGGCAGTCGGGCATTTCCGGCCTGCTGCGGGCGATGCCCAGATCGATGTCGCGGAACTGCACGGGCAGATCCTCGGGCCAGCCATCCTCCGCGACGTCGAGCGGGGCGAGCGGCTGGCCGCCGGCCCGCGCCCACCGGTCCCGGGCCAGTTCGCCGAGCGCCGCCGCCGCGGGGCCGTCGAACGCCATGGTGGCGTCGTGCCAGGGCTGGTAGGCATGGCCACCCGGGTCGGTGCGGCGCGGCTCCGCATCGGCGTGGTCGCTGGTGTCCCAGCGATGCGCGGTCATGTCGATGCCGCCGCAGAACGCGATGGCATCGTCGATCACCACGATCTTCTGGTGGTGGGAGCCGGCGGGCGGATGCCGGCTGTCCAGCCGGGATGTGATGCGCGGATGCGCCTTCCAGCGCAGCAAGGTGAGGATGGTGGTGCCGCGGAACAGGGCCTTCAGCGCGCCGAGGTCCCAGTGCAGCAGGCAGATCTCCAGTTCCGGCCGGCGCTTGACCAGCCAGAGGATGAAATCGCCCAGCCGCCGCGGCGCATCGGGCGAGTCCTCGCCCGGGATGAGCTCGATCCTGGCATCGAAGTCCCAGCCGATCAGCAGGATTCGGCGTCGCGCCGCCAGCATCGCGGCGCGTGCCGCCCGGAAGTAATCCGCCGCGTCGACGACGACCGTCGCCCGACGGGCACGTTCGATACGCCAGCAATTCTCACCCGGCCGCAACAGGCCCGTGGCGCCGTCGCCTGCCGGCGAGTGGTTTTGTGCGAGCTCGGCCTCCATCATCTCCCCTGCTGCGATGCCGCGTCCTGGCCGGGACGCCGTTGCGGACGATGCCATCCTGGCACGCGCTGCAGCGCAGCGGTGGGGTGAAGGTTCCCGTGACGGTTACGGGGCCGCGCCGCTGCTGGCGCCGAGTCAAAGCGGGGTCGAGGGGATGTCAGGGCCTGTGGATAAATCTGTGGGTTGACAGGGGCGGATTGCAGGCCGCTCCGCGCCGCTGCTGCCACCGCCTGTCTCTTTCCCGTTGCAAACCATTGATCGAACGTCAATGCGGTCACGCGGCCACTTTGGCAAGTCTTTGAAAAAACAACGTATTTTAGAATCGGGCCTCCGCGAGCCTTTTGCAGGTCAGGTCGCCGGGCAGGCGAGGCCCCGTGCAGGCGTATGATGGGCGGCGGCGGTGGATTAAATCGGTCTCGCGCCGCACAAATTGACCGGATTCGGGGCGGGCACCTGCTCAATCCGGAAGCGGCGCCGGCACCTCGGGCAGCAGGGCGGCGATGCGCGACAGGCCGCGATCCCGCACCCCCATGGCCGCCAGATGGCTCAGAGTGTTCAGCAGATAGTCACGGTTCGGACCCATCTGCCCCACGCCCTGGGCAATGGCCCGGGCCGCGGCGGCTTCCGCCAGGCCGCGCACATACAGCCGGCAGCCGCGATTGGCCACATAGGTCACCGCCGGCACCACGGGCCGCCCCGGCTGGTCCAGGCAGCGCACCGGCAGCACGCGGCGGTGATAGACCACCTCCGACCCATCAGGCAGTTCACGATCGTCCAGGTAGCGCAGCACCTCCGCCGCCGCCGCGCCGGGCACGCGGAACACCACGCCCCGGCAGGCGCCGCCGCGATCCAGCCCCAGCACCAGGCCGGGCGCCTCCGGCGTGCCGCGATAGCGGTGCGACCACAGGCAGAAGCGGCGATGGAAGCCGGGCAGCAGCGCCGGATGGCAGCCGGCATGGTCGAAGCCGGGCCGCCAGATCAGCGAGCCATAGCCGAAGACCCACATGGCGCCCTGATGCAGCGGCGGCGGTTCGGGCGCGATGGGGAGAATGGAAGGGGGTGCCTGCACGGGGGGACGCGTTCGGGCTATAGCGCCCCGTATCATGGACATGAAGCCCCCCGCCGCCCCGCGACGGCGCCGCCCGCTCGGCCAACGCCTCGCCCTCGGCGTGGTGGTGCTGCTGCTTCTCCTCGGCGCCGGCCATGCCGTGCTCTGGCGGGTGATGGCCAGTCAGCTTGAGGCTGGGCTGGCCACCTGGGTGCAGATCCGCCGCGCCCAGGGCTGGCGTGTGGACCACGCCGCCCCGCAACGCGGCGGCTGGCCCTTTTCCGCCACGCTCACCTTGGGCGCCGTGCGGCTGGAGGGCGGCAGCGCCACCCTGCCGGGCGGCATGGTGCTGGAGGCGGAGCGGGTGGTGCTGCGCGTCACCCTGCCCTGGCTGCACCGCCTGCGGGTGGAGATGCCCGGCGCCCAGCGCCTGCGCATCGCCGGCGGCGAATGGCGCTTCGCGGCGGATGAGCTGGTGGCGCTGGTGCCGCTGGAGCGCGACACCCCGCCGCGGGAGGCGCTGCTGCTGGCCGAGCGGCTGCGGCTTTCCACCCCCGCCGGCCCGATGGAGGTGGCGCGCGCCAACCTCGCCCTCGCCAACTCCTCCACCGCGACGGAGGGCGAGCCGGCCCTGGCATTCTCTCTGGTGGCGGAGGCGGTGGACCTGCCCATGCCGGCCGACGCCCTCGGCCCCTTCGGTCGCCGCATCGAGACCTTCGCCGCGGATGCCGCGCTCAGCGGGCCGGTGCCGGGTGGCCGCGTGCCGGCGCAGCGGGCGGAAGCCTGGCGTGATGGCGGCGGCGTGCTGGAACTGCGCAGCCTGACGCTGCGCTGGGGGCCGGCAGAGCTGCATGCGGCCGCGACGCTCGCGCTGGATGCGGGGCTGCAGCCGACCGGCGCCGGCTCCCTCCGCCTGACCGGCGCCGGGCCAGCGCTTCAGGCGCTGTCCGATGCCGGGCTGGTCGGCCGCCGCGCCGCCGGCACCGCGCGGATCATGCTGCCGCTGATGTCCCGCCCCACGGCGGCCGGCGCCACGGAGATCGAGGTGCCCCTGACGATCGAGGACCGGACCATGGCCGTGGCGCGCATCCCGGTGATGCGCTTCGCGCCGCTGGACTGGCCGGGAACCAGCGCCGCCCGTTAAGCCCCTGCGCGCCGCGCCCGCCAGTTGGTGGCGCGTTCGAAGGCGTGGCCGGCGCGCAGCACCATCGCATCCTCGAAGGGCCGGCCGATGAGCTGGGCGCCGACGGGCAGCCCACCCGCGCCGAAGCCGGTGCAGACCGTCAGCGCGGGCTGGCCGGTCAGGTTGAAGGGGATGGTCAGGCCCGGCGTCTCCAGGCTGGCGAATTTCGGAACATCCTCGATCCGCGGCGCCTCCGCCGGCTGGGCGGCCGTCAGCAGCAGGTCCAGATCCGCCATCGCCGCCGCGACCTGCTGGCACAATTGCCGGCGGCGGCGCTGCGCCTGGAGGTAGTCCGCCGCCGTGACCAGCGCGGCGAGCGCCAGCCTTTCCCGCAGGATTTCGCCATAGTCGCGGAAGCGGCTGCGGAGCCAGGGCTCATGCACGGCATGCGCCTCCGACATCAGGATCAGCCAGCCGGCCGCGTGGAATTCCGCCAGCGGCGGCAGCGTCACCTCCCGGATTTCGGCACCCTCGGCGCGCAGCACCTCGGCCATGTGGTCCACGCCGGCGCGGACGGCGGGGCTGGCCTTCAGGTCGGTCTCGTGGAAGTGCCGGACGATGCCGATGCGCAGGCCGCGCAGGCCATCGTTCAGCCCGGTGAGAAGGTCGGGCGCCGGGCGATCGGCGGAGGAGGGGTCGGCCGGATCATGGCCGGCCATCGCCTGCAGCAGCAGGGCGCAATCCTCCACCGTCCAGGCCAAGGGGCCCGCCGTGTCCAGGCTATGCGCCAAAGGCAGCACGCCGGCGCGGCTGCACAGCCCGTAGGTCGGCTTGATGCCGGCCAGGCCGCAGAGCCCGGCCGGGCCGCGGATGGACCCGCCGGTGTCGCTGCCCGTGGCGCCCAGCACGATGCCGGCCGCCAGGGCCGCCGCGCTGCCGGTGGAGGACCCGCCGGTGAAATGGGCGGGATTCCAGGGATTGCGGGCGGGCGGCCAGGGCAGGTCGAAGGAGGGGCCACCCCAGGCGAATTCATGCGTCGCCGTCTTGCCGATGGTGACCGTGCCCGCCGCCGCCCAGTCCCGCACCGCGGCGGCGTCACGGGTGGGGACATGGTCCTCCAGGATGCGGGAATGCGCCGTGGTGGGGATTCCGGCGGTCTCGTAGATATCCTTGTGGCCGACGGGGATGCCGTCCAGCGGCCCCTTTAGGTCGCCCGCCATCTGCCGCGCCTCGGCCGCCTTCGCCTGGGCGCGGGCGAGGTCCGGCGTCAGGCGGATGAAGGCGTGCAGGGTCGGGTTGCGGCTTTCGGCGGCGGCCAGGGACATCCCGGCCAGTTCCACCGGGGACAGCCGCTTCGCCGCGATCTGCCGCGCCGCCTCGGCGATCGACAGGGGCAGGCCCGTGCTCATGGCCGGGCCGCCTGGAAGATCGTGGCGGGTTCCAGCGCCACATCCGGCTGCGGCCGCAGCCTTTCCAGCGCGGCGGCGAGGTGGCGGGAGGCGCGGTGCACGCTGGCGCGCTCCTCCGGCGTCAGTTGGATGCCGGCGCGGGCCATCATGGCGTCGAACAGCACTTCGGGCAGCGGCTCCGGCATGGCGGGCATCCTTCCTGGCCGTCCGATCATGCGGATATCCGCGCGCCTGTCATCCCATTCCGCGCACGGCGCGGGCCATCCCCCCTCGCGGGGCAGGGCGGGGCTGTGGTAATTGCGCTGCGGCGTCTCCGTAGCTCAGCCGGATAGAGCACCAGATTCCTAATCTGGGGGCCGTGGGTTCGAATCCCGCCGGGGACACCATTAGCCTTTGTTCTCGAATGTTTTTTCCGTTTCCTGCGCTTCAGCCCCACGTTAAGCCCCACACCCGGTGGGGGTGGTCGCAGCACGCGCGGTGAATGTGCGGCGTACTTCTGGGACAATGTGGATCGGCGCACAGCGCGGCGAGGCCACAGCCGGCCCCGTCCTGTAAGGGCTGTAGTGCATCCCGAACGGCGCCCACATTGCCCGGCTACGGAGGTAGGATGCGCGCCGCAATCAAGCAGATAAAATTGATAGGAGCGGAAGCTTTATCAAAGCCGTGGCTATGGTTTTCGCTTAGCTGCTTCTTCGGCGTGCTAGCCATTCTGAAGCATGGAGATGAACCGAAGCTACGCGGCCTCGCCGAGCTTTTCCGCGGCGCATCAGCTATTGCCTGGCCACTGCTGGTCATGTGGGCCGTCTGGATTTTTCGCCGAGAGGCTCAAGCCCTTATCGGAAGGGTTCGGAAGTTTGGACCGGCTGGCGCGGAATTCGCTGACGCGGCGGTGTCCTCACAGCTAGCAAATCGCCCATTCGAGGAAATCCGCAAAAATTTCGGGACAGACGGCGCTCTCGGCGATGTCGTCACTGCAAAAATCAAAGATATCCATACAGTTATGGATACCGACGTAGGAGACAACTCGCTGAAAAGGGAGACGTGGCTGCTCGAGAAGTACGCGAATGCCGCGCTGATAAACAATGCCCTGTTCAACTATCTCGCCATCTTTCGATCTCAACTAGAAGCGCTGGAGGCTATGTTAGCAAGTGCCGATCCGATCGATCTTCGCCCGTTCCACGAGCTGCACGTCCAGCGATACACAGCTGCAACGCAAGACCAAATCGACGTAAAGCCGCCGCTCGATTTCGAAACCTGGCTTAGGTTCTTGCACCTTCAAAATTATGTGGAAGCAAGGGAGAATCACGGTAGCGCTACGGCGGAAGGTTCTGCATTCATTCGATACGTTAGAGCGCAAAACCTTCCTCGTTTTCAGTTGTTTTGATACCTTTCGCGCTGCATCATCGGAAAATCTCGGGATTTATGAAAGACGGGCTCCCCACGCTGGTACCTTGGGCGAGGCGGTTAGAGCACGCTGCGTTCGCTTGAACGCATATTGCTCTATAGATATAGATCTACCACCGCCCCCCGACCGGCGCACTATAGGTCCCTAGCGGGACCTAGGTGCGCCATGCCCCACAGGCCGAACGCGTTGCCGCGCCACACGCGGATTAGGGCGAAGCCGGCTTGTCCTAGTGCGACGTAGAGCGTGCGGTCGGTGAAACCGGGGCGTAAAGCCTCCGCCGTCTTGACGTCCAGAGCCTTGCGGCGCCGCGCCATCTACCCTCGCACCAGACCTTCTAGCAAGGTTTCAGGGAATCGAACTTCAGCGGCCACCACAATCGCCCCCACACTCGGCACTGGTTAGGGGTGATTACGGGTGATCATCTGTGACCATGCCGAAGGGCGCAAAACGCGAGGCCGGGTGCGGCTTTCAGCCGAACTTTGACCACCCGTGACCATCTCTAATTATTCGCAGCGATTGCCGGGGAGACCACTTTCCTTGGTCGCCGGCCGGCAGGTCTGCCCCCCGCCCATCAATGATCGTAATGCAGCCGCAGCTCCTGCCGCCCGTCCGGCAGCACGGCCTCCGTCGCCCGGTCGGCCGCGCGGCGCAGCATCAGCGCGGCGAGGCGCGCGGCCAGGGCGGCGTCCTCGGCATCCTCCAGACTTGGCGGGCTGCCATCGGCGGGCAGCAGCGCCTCGCCGGCCCAGCGCAGCGTGACATCCAGGTTGAACTCGTCGAAGCGCGCCGCCAGCTCCACCGCCGCGCCGGGGGCGAGCAGGCCGGGCAGGGCCTGGGCCACCTCCTCCAGCGCCGCTTCCAGCCGGGCCACCACCTCCGCCCGCGCGCCCCAGGCGGCACCGGACTGGTGGGCGAAATCCTGGAGCACCGCCGCCCCATCCTCCGGCCGCCAGACCAGCCGGCGCTGCTGCGCGGTGCCGATCCGGAAGGCCGCCACCAGCCCCAGCGCCACCACCATGGCCAGCACCAGGGAGGATGACACCAGCAGCCGCGCCGCCGGCGGCAGACCGACAAATATCTGCGGCGCGGCGTCGTAGGACAGGCCGATCACCAGCGCCACGCCCACCACCAGGGTGCGCCGCGCATCCATCAGCCGCTGGGTGACGATGCCCATGCCGGTCACCGCGATGAAGGCCGCCGCGAAGAACAGCGCCGCGCCCAGCACCCCGCGCGGCACCGCCAGCACCACCGCCGCCGCCCCCGGCACCAAGGCGAGGCCGATCCACAGCGCGCCCACCGCCAGCCCGACCCGCCGGGCCGTGACCCCGGTGGCGATGGCGAGGCCGACGCTCGCCGTGTAGCTGTTCACCCCCGGCACGCCGAGCAGGCCGGCCATGCAGGTGCCGAGCCCGTCCGCCAGGGCGCCGGCCCGCATCTGCCCGTAATCCGGCCGCCGCCATTGCGGGTCGGTGGCCCTCTGGCAGGCCACCACATCGCCGCAGACCCGCACCAGGCAGGCCAGCGCCCCCATGGCGAAGCCGGGCAGCAACGTCCATTCCAGCGCCGGCATCGCCACCGGCCAGTGCGGCAGGTGCCAGGCCACCGGCACCGGCAGCAGCGTCCCGCCCATGGCAAGCACGCCGGCCACATGCGTCGCGAAGCCCAGCACCAGCCCGGCGAGCACCGCCACCGGCCGCCAGCGCGGCCCGCCCCAGATGGTCGCGCCGATGATGACCAGCAGCGCCACCGCCGTGGCCGGCAGGTCATCCGTGCCGCGATCCATCCCCGGCCCGAAGCCGAGCATCAGCCGCAGCGCCAGCAGGCCGAGGCTGACGCCGATCATCAGCACCACCAGCCCGACCAGCTCCGTGGGCAGCCAGGGCCGCAGCCGCTTCACGGCGAAGGACAGCAGCACCTGCGTCACCCCCGCGACCAGCGTCATCGCCGCCACCGCGCCAAGCCCGCCGAGCTGCGCCGCGATCAAAGTGGGCGGCAGGTAGATGGCGGTGAAGACGGAGGGCAGCAGGAAGCCGGAGCCCACCCCATGCCGCCCCCAGGCCTGAAGCAGCGTGCCGATGCCGAGCGCCAGCATGGCCAGCGAGAGATAGGAGGACAGCATCCCGGGATCGGCGCCTGCCGCATCAGCGACGATCAGCGGAAAGACCAGGGTGACGGAGCCGAGGCCGATATGCTGGAGCGCGGCGGGCCAGAGGATGCCGGGCGGCGGCGCGCTGCCCAGCGTCCAGTGCGTGGTGGTATCCTCCATCCGCCTCCCTTGGGCCTGCACGGGCCGGTGGGGGAGACTACACGTCCCGGTTGCGAATTGTGAACCGCGACATGGCCGGCGGCCTCATCTTCCCGGGAAGCCCTGGGGGCAACGGCGGTTCAGGCCGCCTTCGCTGGCCCCGCATCCAGCAGCTTCGCGAACCAGGCGATCGAGCGCCAGATGCCCTCCGGCCGCGGTGTCATCCCTTCCCGCTGCAGCAGCGCCGCGGTGCGCCGGCTGGCTTCCGCCGGCGGCAGCACCCCGCCCGCGAGCCGGCGATACAGCGCCGCCGCGCGGGCCACATCGTCGCGCGCCACGCGGCGTTCCCGGTCGGCACGGCTGCGCAGGAACACCACGATCTCCCGTTCCGCCGCCGCGCTGGTGGCCTCCCCGCGCGCCGCGGCGGCGGCGGCGAGCGTGGCGCGGGCGCCTTCCGCCGTCAGGCCGTGGCGGGCGACGCCCTCCACCAGCAGGGCGCGCTCCGCCTCCGGCGGCAGCGGACCATCGGCCAGGCGCAGCCGCACCAGCTCCGCGAAGCCGTTGGGCGGTGGCGCCACCGCCTCCGCCCACAAGGCCGGGCGGGGGCGGGACCCGGTGCAGGCGGCGCAGGGCAGCAGGGTGGTGCTGCCATCCAGCTCCATCAGCCGCAGCTCCACCGTCATGTCGGGATGGCGGCGCAGGACCTCGGCGGCGGCCTGTTCCATCACCGTCTGGTGCTGCACCAGCTCATCCGCCGGGTCATCCGTCAGGCGGCGCTTGGTGAACAGGTTCATCGCCCCGCAGTCGCGGTGATTGACGAAGACCACCTTGCGCACGCCGTGCAACTGGCGCGATGCGGCCAGGTTCTCCCACAGCGCCTGGCTCCAGGCCGGGCGGGCGGGGTCCACGGCGGCCAGCGCCGCGCCGGCGATGCGCAGCTCCGCATAGCGGTTGGTGCGGCCCACCGCCTCCATCAGATGCGTCACGTCATCGACCAGGCGCGGGTCGATGCAGCTCACCAGGAAGACATCCGCCTTGCGGGGGGCCGCAGCAGCGGTGGGCGATGCGGGAGCAGCTGCAGGGGCAGGAACCATCACTTGCCGACCTCCTCGGTATGGCTGATGCCGCCCAGCCGGTGATCGATGTGGGAGTAGGACAGGCCGGCGGTGAACAGCGCCGCGAGGCTGACGAGGCCCCAGATCAGCAGCGATTCCGGGGCAAGCAGCGAGGTTCCGGAAAGCTGTCCGAGCGTCATCCCGGCGCCGATGCAGAACAGTGCCACCAGGATCATGCCGCGCCGCTTCAGCACGCCGCGCGCGGTCTTCCACAGCAGCAGCAGCGCCGTGCAGAGCAGCGCGCCGATGGCGATCTTGGCCCAGAACCAGGCGAAGCCATCCAGCAGCCAGTGCAGGTAGGAATAGCCGGAGGGGTTGTACAGCGCGAAGACGATGAACAGGCTGAACAGCCCCCGCGCCACCACGCCGCGCCAGTCGAAGCGCGCCGCGCTCATCGCCCGGCCAGCGCCTGCGGCAGGGCGGCGCGCCGGGTGACCAGATCGGCGAGCGCCGCGACCGCCGCATCCACCGCGCGACGGCGCTGCAGTTCCGCGCGCCACTCCGCCAGCGCCGCGGCGGCCGGGCCGTGCAGGGTCGCCAGCGCCTGATCGGCGGCCTCCAGCGCGCCCTGGTCGAGCAGCGCCTCCGCCGCCGTGATGGCGGCCAGCGCCGGGCTGTCACCGCCGCCGAAACGCGCGCCGAGGCGCATGGCGGTGGCCATCCAGCGCTGCCAGCGGCTGTCGCCCTGGCCCATCTCCGCCAGCACCGCCGCATCGGCCGCCACGCCGAAGCTGGCGGCGAGCTGGCGCGGCAGCGGCGCGCCCTGCGGCGCGATCGCCTCCAGCGGCGCCAGCAGCGCGACCCAGGCCGGATCGTCCCCGGTCAGCGCCCGGGTCACAGCCAAGGCGCGCGGGAAGGGGGCGGGCCGCGCCAGATGCGGCAGCAGCAACTCCGCCCCGGCCAGCGCCAGAAGGGCGCGATCGGGCGTGACGGGCTGCGCCCGGGCGGGCAGCGCCAGCGCCAGCAACAGCGAAAAGGTCAACAACCCGCGCATCAGCATCATCCGCACCATCATCCGCACCCCTGGGCCTCCGGTCGCAATGCGGCGTGGCGCGTGGCGAGGGCCGCCGCGACCGCCACCCGCCCCTGTTCGGCGATGCGCCGCTCCGCGCGTTCCAGCGCTTCCAGCGCCTGGGCCTCGAAGCTGCTGCGGTTGAGCGCCGAGTCGACGCGGTTCAGCACATAGTCGAGGCCCCAGGACAGGCCGACGCCGCCCGCCACGCCCACCGCGACGCCAGGCGTGCCGCCCAGCGCGTAGCCGAAGGCGCCGCCGGTCGCGACCAGGGACCCAGCCTCGCTGACCCGCAGCGCCACGGCGCCGAGCCGGGCCGCCATCGGCCGCATGGAGCGCAGGAAGACGCTGCTGCTGTCGGCACCTTCCTCCACCACCAGGGTCAGCGGATCGGTGCCGCCCGGATCGGGCAGGGCGTCCGCCAGCGGCCGCGACGCCGCCAGCAGGTCGAGGCGCGGCACCCCCACGGCGGCGGGTGCGATCAAGGCCACCTGCGGCAGGGCCGCGGCCTCCCGCGCCACGCGGGCCAGGGCCTCCTGCCAATCGAGTCCCGCGACGAAGGCGGCATGGGCGCGGTCGGCCTCCAGCGTGCCGGGCGGCAGGACAGGTTCCAGCACGCGCTGGCGAAATGCCTCCCGCACCGGGGTCGCCATGCCCTGGGCGATGCGATCCGACAGGGTGATGGCGGGGTCCTCGCCGGCGACTCCATCGGCCACGCCCTCCGCCACGCCGCGCATGGCGAGGCCCAGGACGCGATAGGCGGTCATGTAGCTCTGCACCCAGCCATAGGCCCAGTCGCCGAAGGCCGGCACCGCCTCCCGCGCCGGGGCCAGGCGCATGGCGGCGGCATCGGCCAGCAGCCGGCCGGCCAATGCCTCCAGCCGCGCGGCCTCGGCGACCAGGCGGGCATCCCAGGCGGCCAGCGCCTGTTCGGGCACGTCGCGCAGGCCGCAGCTTCCGTCCATGTTGCGCACGGCCATCGGCGCGGCGGAGGCCGGCAGGGCGAGCAGCAGGACAGCCAGGGCAATCCCCGCCTCGCGCCATGGACGCAGCCGGGCCATCGGACCTAGCTTCCGCGCATGGAATTCAGCGGCATCGGGACGATTCTCTGGGGCGGGGCGGAGGCGGCGCTCGCCATCCTGCTGGCGCTCGGCCTGCTGCGCCTGGCCAGCATCCTGTACGGCATGCTGGCGCCGCATGATGCGGAGGCCGTGCCCTTGCTGCATGTGCTGGCGCTGGCGGCCGGGCTGGCCAGTGGCGTCGCGCTGCTGCTGGCGGTGCCGCATGGCGATGATTTCCGCCTGTCGCGCATCTTCGTGGCGGAGGGGCCCTGGACCCTCGACCTGCCCGGCTTCCTGGCACGGCACGGCCTGCCAAGCCGCGCCACCCTGGACCATGCGGCGGAGCAACTCCGCCAGGGCGGGCTCGGCGCGATGCCCGGCGGGCTGGCGCTGCTGCTGCTGGCCAGCGGGCCACTTGCGGCGCTGCGCTGGTGGCGCGGCAAGGCGCGGCTGCGGGCGCTGGCCGCCTTCCTGCTGTTCGCCGCCAGCACCGCGCTGCTGCTGCACTACGCCATCCATCTGCTGGCCTGGATGCTGGCGCTGTTGAACTTCTGGCTGTTCGCCGTGCTGCTGGTGCTGTTCCAGCGCTGGCGCTACGCACCCCGTGGACATCATTGAACGGGGGGGCATCACGTCACCTCCATCAACGCCAGGAAGGGTCGCGGCGTCAGCAGCGCGGCGTCGCCGACGAAGGGAAAGGCGAGCTTCAGCGCCACCAGCAGCACCGCGCCGACGATCAGCGCGATCACCGCGCCCATGGTGTAGTGCAGCGCGATGTGGCCGCCGCCGAAGAACCACTGGAAGCTGATGGTGGCGACGGAGACGGTCAGCACCAGCGCCCAGATCAGCCCCGACAGGCTGCGCGACATCACCGAAAGCCGCGCGACGCGCGCCTGCGCCACCTCTGCCAGCCAGCCCGGCATCACCTGGCCCAGCGACTGCTGGCTGGTATTGACGCCATTGGCATCCAGGAAGGTTCGCGTCAGATGCTGGAAGGCGGCTTCGGAACCGGTGCTCGGCACACCCGCCTGCATCGCCGGCCAGTCCTGCGCCACCACGGCCCCGGCATAGAGGCGGATGGCCGTGCGCATCTCCTGCCGCAGCGTCGCGAAATCCGGACCGCTGAAGGTATCGACCGACAGCGCCAGCATGTAGAGGTTGTTGGTTTCCTGCTGCAGGCTGTCGCGCGCGGATTGATAGATGTCCCAGGCGCCTACCAGGGCGAGGGCGGCGACGACGGCGTAGATCTCCACCACGAAGCCGTATTTCACCGCGCCGATCTGCACGTTCGCCGCGAATTCCTGCGGTGTGAAGATCTGGTGCATGACATGGCCCAGGCCGAGCGCGAGCAGCAGCGGCACTGCGGTGGTCAGCGCGATGGCCATCCACCACGACATGGCGGCGATGTGGTGTGGCAGGGAAAGTTCCAATATCGCCCCTCCTGGGCAGGCCGCGGGACCGCCGTGCCATCCTGGGCACGGCGGTGCCTTCGCCTCAGTCGATGTCGATGTCGGCCTCGGTCCAGACCCAGTGACCCAAAGCGAGCCCCGCCGCCGCGCCGATCGCGGTGGCCAGCGCGCCGCCATGGATCAGCGCCGAGCCCGCCACGGCGCCGGCGAACAGGCCGACGCCGAGCGCCATGGCATGGCCCGCCGTGATCCGCTGCGAGGGCACTTCCGGCAGCGTGACCGACGGCAGGGTGACGGAGGGAATCGCCGGCGTCGTCAGCACGGCGGCGCCCTGCGCACGGGCGGCCTGGGGGGCCAGCGCGAGGCCCAGCATCAGCAATGCGGCAAGAAACGTCTTCATCGATTCACCCCTTCAGAGATGGAAAAAACTCAGCCCTCGATCGCGCGATACCAGCGGCGCGTGCGGATCAGGCGGCCGGATGGCTTGGGCTGGAGTTCCAGCTCCTCCATCTGCCGCTTCACCCGCGTCGCCGCTTCCCGCGGCGTCAGACCGTCTCCGGCGCGGGCGCGGTAGAAGGCGACCGCCTTGTCGAAATCCGGCCGCGCGACACGGCCACGGCGATCCGCCATGGTCTTCAGCAACATGCCGGAGGAGCGGCCGAGCTCGCCTTCCATGGCGACCCCGTCCTGCTCCGCGGCGGCGCGCAGCAAGCCGCTGGCCTCCTCCAGCCGCAGGCCGTAGCGGGTCAGCCCTTCCTCCAGCAGCCGGCGTTCCTCCGCCCGGTCGAGGAAGCGGCGGCCCTGGAGTTGCAGCTTCACCAGCTCGGCGAAGCGCATCCGGCCATCCTGGTCGGGAGCATACATGTCCGTCGTCTCCGCTCGGCGTTACAGCGATGCCGGACGCAGCGCGGGCGGCTGCGGCTGCGTCGGCATGTCCATGCCCTGAGGCTGCGTCGCCATGCCCTGCACCCGCGCATTCAGCCGGTCGATGGCGCGCAGGATGCGGCTGGCCTCGATGCCCAGCGGCGCATCCGTCGGCGTCAGCACGAACTTCACGCGCGGCAGCGGGAACAGGTCGACATCCACCTTGTCCACGGTGAAGCCGCCGATCTCCGTCGCATCCAGGATGCCGCGCACGATGGTCCGCTGCACCAGCGCCACCGGCCCCGGATTGCGCGCCGCATGCCGTTCCAGCATGCGCTCGACATAGTCGCGATCGGCTTCCGTCAGCTCCCGCGCCTGGCCGAAGGTCAGGCCGAAGGTCGGGATCAGGCCGATGCTGCTCTCGATCTCCTTCAGCTTGTAGCCGGCGATGTCCATCAGCCAGGTGAAGTCGTCATCCTGCGTCCGGCTGCGGTTCAGCGCGCCGTGGCGGCGCATGAAATGCGTGGTGCCGCCGCTGAAGCCGAACAGGTCCAGCACGCTGCCCAGCAGTTCCTCCGCCCGCTCGCCGATCCCGCCGCTGTCCGGCAGGTCCTGGAGCGGCACGGTGACGCGGGTGCGATCATCCGAAGCCGCGGGCTGCGCCAGCGCCACATCGCCCACGAGCGGCAGGGTGGCGAGGGCACCGGCGAGCAGCCAGGCAGTGGCGCGGCGGGCGGTGGGGGCGATGGGCATGGCGCGGCGCTCCTGCGTTCGGGTCATCGGGAGATCAGGGTCAGGCGCTCGGCGGTACGGCGCTGCGCGGCACGCTCGCCGGGGCCAAGGGGCACCAGGCCGGTGACGGAGAGGTAGCCGCCCGGGCCGGAGGCCGCCTCGCTGGCGGCTTCGTTCAGGAATTCGCGGATGCCGCGCACCACGCCGACGCCTTCCTGCATCCGCGTATGCTGCCGCTTGGCGTAGAGGTAGACGGTGCGCGTCGCGACATAGTCCTGCGCGTAGATCGAGGCCTGCGTCGGCAGCACGCCATCCAGTGACAGCGCCACCAGGTTGCCGCCGCTGGCGAGCAACTGGTCGAAGGAGATCACGCCGATGGTGCCGGGCGGGGCGGCGAGCAGCGCGGCCGGCACTTCAAGCCCGCCCATCCGCTGGATCCGCCCATCGTCCCGCGCCGTGATGCATTTGCCGCGGCGATAGGCAGCCTCGAACAGCAGGCGGATCGCCTTCACGTCACGGCAGCCACCCTCCAGCACCATGTCCTCGAACAGGCCGTTGGTGCCGGTGCCGAGATTGGGGGCCAGCACATGGATCTCCGTGCGCGGCAGGCTCGGCGCGACGTCGGACCACATCGCGCGGCGGTTCGGCACGAATTCCTCGTCGTCGATCCGTTCGGCGGCCAGCGCCTCCCACACCTGGCGGGAGGTCAGATTGGGCGTCGGCTCGCCACGTCGCACCGCCAGCAGCACGGCGCTGAGGCCGAGCCGCATCTCCACCACCTCCCGCACCCCATGTCCCTGGCAGGTTTCCAGCATGGTGCGCGGCATGCGCCGCACCGTGATCGCGATATCCGGGGTCTGCGGCCCGATCCCCGCGCAGAACAGCTCCAGCGCCGCGGTGGTCGGCAGGCCGCGCCGCGTCGGCTCCAGCGCACCCTCGTAGCGCTCGGCGAAACTCGCGCCGATCATGCGGGCGACGGTGCCGGCAGAGGTTGAGCTGATGACAACCAGGCGGTCGCGCATGGCGCCCTGCGCCAGGGCCGGCGCCGCGGCGCCGACGGCCATGGCAAGGCCGAGGAAAAGGCTGCGAAGGTGGCCCATGTTGGACTCCCGGGGGGATGGAGTGAAAAGGGGGATCAGGGCCGGCGGGTGGCGGCGGCGAGCGTGGGCTGCGTCGAGGGGGGGTTCAGCGCGCGCAGAAGCGTTTCCTGCACGGCCTGTTCCACCGCCATGCGGGCACGCGCCTGCGCCAGCCAGCCGGCGACCAGGGGTTGCAAGGCGGGGTCCAGCGCGCCGGCATCGGCCACGGCGCCGGCCAGGTTGCCGCGCCGCAGATGATCCGCGATGCCGGAAAGCCAGCCGCGCAGCGTGCCGGTGGCCTGGTTCAGCAGCGTCGTCTCGCTGGGGGCGCGCGCCAGAAGCTGCGGCGCCAAGGCGTTGAAGCGTTCACGCAGCTCCGCCTCGGCCGGCAGGCCGCGCGCCGCATGGCTCGCCAGCACTTCCGCCAGGGGACGCGGCAGGGCGCCCGGCGGGGCGAGTGCGACCATCGCCTGGTATTCGCGGAGCCAGGGGCGCGGCGTCGCGACGCTGGATTGCAGCAGCAGCGCCGCCATCATGAAGCGATCGGCCATCGGGCCGCGTTCGGCCAGGGTCGCCACGCGCTGCGCGCTGGCCTCGGCCAATTGCGCCGCGCTTTCGGCCCTTGCGATCTCATTCGCCATGCGGGCGGAGGCCTGGCGCAACAGCGTGTCCAGCGCCGCCGCCCGATCCTCCACCGCCAGGACGATGGCGGGGGTGGTGGCGCCAGCGGAAATCGGCGTGCCCGGCCAGAACAACAACAGCGCCGCGGCCGCCGCCGCCGCGCCCAGCGCGAAGCCCGCCAACGGCGCCGCTGCGCGCCGCCGGAGCGCCGCTTGGGGCCGTTCCATCAGGAACGGCGCGGGGTCGTCCCGCAAATTCAGTTCGATCGCCACGATTGTGTCGCCCCTGAACGTCGACCGCTTGTCGGTCGGCGCCCGGAGGATGACGGGGAGTGGTTGTGAAACCGTGAAGGTAACGCCGCGTTATGCTGCGGCGCGAAGTCGGACTACCCGGCGGAGGCCGCGTCGAAGCCATCCGGCACCCGGCCGCTAGGCTTCGCCGTGTCGTAGGCGCCGCGCGCCAGGAAGCGCCCGTCGCCCGGCTGCGCCAGCACTTCCCCGCCGCGCACCGCCACTTTGCCACCCGCGATGGTGACATGCGGAAAGCCCTTAACGGCGAAACCCTCCCACGGCGTGTAGTCGATGGCGTGGTGCAGGTCGGCATTGCGGATGGTTCGCTCGGCATCCGGATCCCAGATCACGATATCGGCATCGGCGCCCGGCATCAGGCTGCCCTTGCGCCCCGCCAGGCCGAACAGCCGCGCCGCATTGGCCGAACTCAGCCGGACGAAGTGCGGCAGGTCGATGCGGCCCTTCGATACGCCTTCCGAGAAAAGCACCGGCAACCGCGTCTCGATGCCCGGCACGCCATTCGGAATCGCGTTGAAGGCCGGCGTGCCATCCGCGCGCAGATTGGCGCTGCCCATGCCATAGCCGCCACTGCCCGGCGCACGCTTCGCCGTCGCGAAGGAAAAGCCGCAATGGTCGGAGGACACCACATCCAGCGTGCCATCCAGGATGCGGCGCCAGACCTTTTCGTTCTCCCCTTTCTCCCGCAAGGCCGGCGAGCACACCGCCTTGGCGCCCGCGAAATCCGGCCCCTGCAGGTCGTCATGCGACAGGGTCAGATACTGCGGGCAGGTTTCACCCCAGACCTTCACGCCACGCGCCCTCGCCCGGGCAATCTCCTCCGCCGCCTCCTCACAGCTCACGTGGAAAATCTGCACCGGCTGGTCCACCAGCTCCGCCAGCGCGATCGCGCGATGCGTCGCCTCCCGCTCCACCACCGGCGGACGCGACCAGGCATGCTGCAAGGGATCGGTCAGTCCGGCCTTCAGCAGCGCATCGATGCGCCAGCCAATGGCCTCGTAATTCTCCGCATGGATGGTGACGAAAGCCTGGTGCCGCCGCGCCACCGCCAGCACCTGGATCAACTGCGCATCATCCAGCCGCAGCGGATCATAGGTGAGGAACACCTTCAAACTGCGCACACCCCGCGCGATCAGCGCCGGAATCTCCCGCTCAAGCACCTCCGGCGTCGGATCGGTGATGATCTGGTGAAAGGAATAATCACAGCGCGACCGCGCCGCCCTGGCCTCATAGCCCGGCGCACTGGCCGCCAGCGAATGCCCCTTCCACTGCGGCAAAAAACAGATGAACGAGGTCGTCCCGCCCGCCAGCGCCGCCGCCGAGCCACTGGCGAAACTCTCCTCATGCACCGACCCGTCCTGGCCCAACTCCTCCAGGTGGCAATGCGGATCCAGGCCACCCGGCGTGACAATCATGCCCCGCGCGGACACCTCCTCCCGCCCCGCCGACAAACCGCGGCCCAAAGCCACGATCCGCCCACCCAGAATCCCAATATCCCCCTCAAACACCTCCGCCGCCGTGGCCACCAAACCACCCCGCACCACCAGGTCAAACGCCCGCTCCACCATCACCGAAACCCTCTCATCGCCAAACCATCACCGTGCGCATCCACCCCGCCCTTGTCCACCAGAGGTCGCGGCCGGGATGGCGATGGTTCCGAGGGAATGGCGTGGGAGGTGGTGCTGGTGATTGCAGGGGGACGCTGTCCCCCTGCACCCCCTGCCAGGAGGCAGTGGCCTCCTGGACCTCAGGACCTTGAAGGGAAATGGAGAGGGGCCCGCGGTACCGCATGTTCGACGGTCCCTCTGGCCCCTCTCCATTTCCCTTCATGAATCAAAGGGTTCCAAGGGGCCACTGCCCCTTGGCAGGTGAGGTGCGGGGAGGACAGCGTCCTCCCCGCGAACAACCAGCGCCACCCTCTCCGGGGCCATTCCCCTCAGACCACGCCTTCGGCTGCGCCTGTGGCGAAGGGGGCGAGGCGGCTGCGGATGAGGGTGGCGATGGCGTGGATGGCGGCGCGGCGGGGGAAGGTGGTGCGGGCGACGAGGCGGATTTGGCGGCCGGTGTTGCCGTGCAGGGGGCGGAGGGTGATGCCGGTGTCGCGGGCGGTGCCGGCGGCGAGGCCGGGGATGAGGGTGGTGCCGTAGCCGGCGGCGACCATGTTCATGAGGGTGGAGAGGGAGGCGGCGCGGAGTGCGCCGGCGTGGGGGCCGGCCTGGCCGCAGGCGGCCAGCGCCTGGTCGCGCAGGCAGTGGCCGTCGGCCAGCACCAGGATGTCGGGGGCCAGGTCTTCTTCGTGGATGCGGTCCTGCTGGGTGAGTTTGTGGTCGGGGGGCAGGGCGGCGAGGAAGGGTTCGGTGAACAGGTCCTGCGATTCCAGGTCCGGGGTTTCGCTGTCGGTGGCGAGCAGGGCGGCGTCGAGGTCGTGGCTGCGGAGCCGTTCGAGCAAAGCGTGGGTCATGTCTTCCCAGGGTTCGATGACCAGGTCGGGCAGGGCGTCGCGCAGCGGGCCGAAGACCAGGGGCAGCAGGTAGGGGGCGAGCGTCGGGATGACGCCGAGGCGCAGCCGGCCGCGCAGCGGGTCGCGGGAGGCCTGGGCTAGGGCCAGCATGGCGTCGGCGGCGTCGATGGCGGTGCGGGCATGGGCCAGCAGGGCTTCGCCGGCGGCGGTGGGGACGACGGATTTGTTGGTGCGTTCGAACAGGACGACGCCGAGTTCCTCCTCCAGCTTGCGGAGTTGGGTCGACAGGGTGGGCTGGCTGATGTGGCAGAGTTCGGCGGCGCGGCCGAAGTGGCGGTGTTCCGCCACGGCCAGCGCGTAGCGCAGGTCGCGCAGGTTCATGGGGTGCGGACCTCCCTGGTTTGTCCTTGGCGATTGCCTTTACCAGGGGTGGTTCGCGGAGGATCATTCATCCTGTCTATCGTTGTGGTTGATGCGCGCGATGTCCAGGGGCGCGGTGCGGATGGCATCCGGGTGGTGCGCCCTCTTGCGCCGGGCCGGGTATTGCCCCTACCTCCCGCCCCGCATGGGCGGCCGCAGGCTGTCCGCGCGGCGCGTTCCGGCGCGCGACCGGCGCTTGAGGGCATGGACGCATGAACTGGATTTCCGACTGGGCGCTGCCGAAGGTGAAGGCTCTGTTCGGGCAGCCGCGGGAGGTGCCGGACAATCTCTGGCACAAATGCCCGGCTTGCGAGCAGATGATCTTCCACCGCGACCTGGAGCGGAACCTGCATGTCTGCACCCATTGCGGGCATCACATGCGGCTGTCCGCCGCGGCGCGGGTGAAGGCGACGCTGGATGAGGGATGGTCGCGCATCGAGCTGCCGAAGGCGCCGGCAGACCCGCTGCGTTTCCGCGACCAGCGCAAATATGCCGACCGTCTGAAGGAAGCGCAGCAGAAATCCGGCATGGATGATGCGGTGCTGGTGGCGCAGGGCCAGATCCTGGGCCGCAAGGCGGTGCTCGGCGTGTTTGAATTCGGCTTCATGGCCGGGTCCATGGGCGCCGGGGTGGGGGAGGCGCTGGTGACGGCCGCCAAGCTTGCCGTGCTGCAGGATGCGCCGCTGATCGTCTTCACCGCCTCCGGCGGCGCGCG
Organism: Falsiroseomonas oleicola; assembly: GCF_019029495.1. Taxonomy (GTDB): domain Bacteria; phylum Pseudomonadota; class Alphaproteobacteria; order Acetobacterales; family Acetobacteraceae; genus Falsiroseomonas; species Falsiroseomonas oleicola. Next base: position 1,164,248 of record NZ_JAERQM010000001.1, on the reverse strand, counting down.
CATGCAGGAAGGCGCGATCAGCCTGATGCAGATGCCGCGCACGGTGATCGCGACGCGCATGGTGAAGGAGGCCGGGCTGCCCTTCATCGTCGTGCTCTGCGACCCGACCACGGGCGGCGTGACCGCCAGCTTCGCCATGCTGGGCGATATCCAGATCGCCGAGCCTAATGCGCTGATCGGCTTCGCCGGCGCCCGCGTCATCGAGCAGACGGTGCGGGAGAAGCTGCCGGAGGGCTTCCAGCGGGCCGAATACCTGTTGGAGCACGGCATCCTGGACATGGTGGTGAAGCGGCATGACATGCGCGCCACCCTGGCGCAGGTGATTTCCCTGCTGCGCGAGCCGACACTGCCGGCGGAGGCCCCGCCCGAGGCCCTGCCGGCCTTGGCGCCGCCGGAGCCCGCCGAGGTGGTGGCCGAGGCCGTGAAGCCGGCGTGAGCACCCTGCCATCCTCGCGCAGCGAGGAGATTATCGACCGGCTGCATGGCCTGCATCCGAAGCTGATCGACCTCAGCCTGGAGCGGCTGCAGCGCTGCCTGGCGGCGCTGGATCATCCCGAACGGCGACTGCCGCCGGTGGTCCATGTCGCCGGCACCAATGGCAAGGGCAGCACCTGCGCCTTTCTGCGCGCCATCGCGGAAGCCGCCGGGCTGCGCGTGCATGTCTTTACGAGTCCGCACCTCGTTTCCTTCCATGAACGCATCCGGCTGGCCGGTGAGCTGGTGACGGAAGCGGCGCTGATCGCGGCGCTGGAGCATGTGGAACAGGCGAATGCCGGGCTGCCGATCACGGTGTTCGAGGTGACGACGGCCGTCGCCCTGCACCTGTTCGCCAGCGTCCCGGCCGACCTGCTGGTGCTGGAGGTCGGGCTGGGGGGGCGGTTCGACGCGACCAATGTGGTGGACCGCCCAGCGGCGACCGCGATCGCCAGCATCTCCCTCGACCACATGGACTTCTTCGGCGAGGACATTTCCCGCATTGCCTGGGAGAAGGCTGGCATCATCAAGCCCGGCGTGCCCTGCGCCACCGGCGCCCAGCCGGCGGCGGCGCTGGCGGTGATCGAGGCCGAGGCCAGCGCCCAGGGCGCGCCCCTGGCGGCCCGGGGCCAGGCCTGGGACATGACGCGCCATGCCGACGGCACGCTGACCTTCCGCGACGGGGCCGGCACCCTCGACCTGCCGCGCCCCGGCCTGATCGGCCCGCACCAGGCGGACAATGCCGGCATTGCCATCGCCGCGCTGCGCGGCTGGAACCCGCCTTGGCTGACCGAGGCGGCGATCCGGGACGGTGTGGCGACCGCGAACTGGCCGGCGCGGATGCAGCGCCTGACCGGGCTGGCGGCGCTGCTGCCGCCGGATTGGGAGCTGTGGCTGGATGGCGGCCATAATGCCGGCGCCGGCGTGGTGCTCGGCCAGCATATCCGGGAGAGCTTTGGCGACCGGCCGCTGCATGTGCTGGTCGGCATGAAGGCCGGCAAGCAGGTGCCGGAATTCCTCGCGCCCATCATTCCCGCGGCCAGCAGCCTCTGGGCGGTGGCGGAGCCGGGGCAGCACCTGGCGATGAGCGTGGAGGGCGTGGTCGCCGCCAGTGGCGGCACCGCCCATCCGGGCGGCACGGTGGAACAGGCCCTGGCCGCCCTGCCGCGCGAGGGTGGCCCGGCCCGGGTGCTGATCTGCGGCAGCCTTTACCTGGCCGGGGAAGTGCTGAAACTCGAAAATCTCAACGGCGCGCCGCGTCCTATTCTCAACGGCGCGCCGCGCCGGGCGTGACCCCGAAGGCGGCCCGGAAGGCGGCACCGAAGGCCGGCGCGCTGGCATAGCCGACGGCGGCGGCGGCGCGGGCCGGGGGCTCGCCACCGGCCAGCCGGGCGGCGGCCTCGGTCAGGCGCAAGGTCTGGCGCCAGCGGGCGAAGGACAGGCCGGTTTCCGCCTGGAAGCGGCGCTCCAGCGTGCGCGGGCTGGCGCCGGCCAGCAGCGCCCAGTCCTCCAGCGTGCGGCCGCTTGCCGGGTCGGCGCGCAGGGCGGCGGCCAGGCGCTTGAGGCGCGGGTCATGCGGCTCCGGCACCCGGAAGGGCAGTGCGGGCGCGCGGGCGATCTCATCCAGGATCAGCGCGGCCAGATGCCCGCCCCGGCCCTGCGGGTCCCATTCCAGCGGCTCCGCGCAGGCGGCCAGGATCAGTTCCCGCAACAGGGGTGACACGGCGAGCACGGTGGTCGCGGCGGGGCCGGCCCGGGCGGCGTCGGCGCGCAGGAACAGCGCCCGCATCGCGACCTGGCCTTGCGTCACCACCTGATGCGCGGTGCCGGCGGGCATCCACAGCGCATGCAGCGGCGGCACCAGGAAGCCGGCCTCGTCGGTGGTGATCCGCATCACCCCCTGGGTGGCGTAGATCAACTGCACCCGCCCATGCATGTGACGCGGCGTGTGTTCGCCATCCGCATAGTCCCGGGCGAAGGCGGCCAGCGGGCGGTCCACTGCATCCTGCGGCATGTCGGCGCGCAGGGGGGCGGGAATTTGGCGAGTTCGCGACATGACCTGTCCGGACGTCGATCAGGCGCCAGGACTAGCATGCTTCCAGCAAGGGGAAACACCATCATGGACGCGGCCCAGCGGCAGATCTGGTTCGTCAACGCGGCGCATATCTTCACCCATTACGGGCTGCTGATCCTGGCCACCGCCGTGCTGGCCATCGTGCTGCAGGAACCGGCGATGTTCGGCACGGATTACGGGCCGATCCTGGCGCTGGGGACGGGGATGTTCGTGCTCTATGGCCTCGGCAGCCTGCCGATGGGCTGGCTGGCGGAACGCTTCGGGCGGCCGGCGCTGATGGTGGCCTTCTTCCTCGGCAGCGGCGCCGCGCTGGTGCTTTCGGCTTTCGCCCCCGGCCCGTACTGGCTGGCGGCGGGGCTGGCGCTGATGGGGGCCTTCAGCGCCATCTACCACCCGATCGGCACGGCGATGCTGGTGGATGCGGCCGGGGCGCGCGTCGGCGCGGCCATGGGCATCAACGGCGTCTTCGGCAATCTGGGCGTGGCGCTGGCGCCGGTCGTCACGGCCTTCCTCGCCGCCTGGCTCGGCTGGCGCTGGGCCTTCGCAGTGCCGGGCGCGCTCTGCATCCTGGTCGGGTTGCTCTATCTGCGGGAGGGGCCGGAGGACGTCGCCAAGAACAAGGCCGCCGGAAAGCCCTTTCCCGAGATTCCCGCTGCGGTGGTGCGCCGCGCGGTGGTGGTGCTGCTGAGCCTCGCCACCGTCTCCGGCTTCATCTTCAACGCCTTCACCCTGCTACTGCCGAAGCTGATGGCCGAACGGCTGGCGGACAGCCCGGACCTGCTGCCGGTGGTGGGTCTGCTCGCCTTCCTGGTGACGATCTGCGGCGGGCTGACGCAGTTCACCGTGGGGCGGATGATCGACCGCAACACGCTGAAGCGCATCTTCCTGCCGCTAGCCTGCATCCAGATGCCCGGCTTTCTGCTGCTGTCGCAATTGCAGGGCTGGATGGTGCTGCCGGTGGCCGGGGTCATCGCGGCGGCGATCTTCGGGCAGGTGACGGTGAACGAGACGATGACGGCGCGCTACGTCGCCCCGGCGCTGCGGGCGAAGCTGTATTCGATTCGCTTCTTCGTGGGGTTCCTGGGCGCCGCGGCGGCCAGCCCGGTCATCGCCTGGCTGCATGCCACGGCGGGCGGGCTGGGCAGTGTGCTGCTGCTGCTGGCCGGCGTCGCCGCCGTGACCTTCCTCTGCGCCCTGGCCTTCCCGGATCGGAAGGAGGAACTGGCGCCGGAACTCTGGGCGGCGCCCCGCCCTGGTCCTGCCACGCCGCAGCCGGCGGAGTAGGCCCCCCTGGCATGCCAAAAAAAAGGCCGCCAACCCGTTGGGGTAGCGGCCTAAGTCAAACAGGGAGGCTTCACGTCTGGGAGACGAAGGGGTTCGGGAGACCCGAATGACCCTGATCCAGCGTCGCCGCCGGAACACAGCCTACATAGTGTGCGCTGCGGCAAAAATGTTGGGCAAAAAGCCGCTACCCGCCATGCGCCAGACGCATGCAATATCGAACACAACCTCGTTAACCACAGAACTCAAGGCAGCGATCGCGAAATGCGATCAGCCGGCCTGCTGCATCCGGGCCGGCATCGCCAGCTCCGCCACCAGGAAGTCGCGGAACACGGCGACGCGCTTGGAATGGCGCAGCTCCTCCGGATAGACGAAATAGGCCTCGATCCGCGGTGCCTTGAGGTCGGGCAGCACCTGCACCAGCCCGTCCAGCTCCTCGCCCATGTAGTCGGGCAGGGCGGCGAGGCCGAGGCCGCTGCGGACGGCGGCCAGGATGCCGGGAAGGCTGTTCATCTCCAGCATCGCACGCCGGGTGGAGCCGGGGCGGCGCCCGGCCTCCTGCAACCAGTTGATGCTCTCCACCGGCGGGCGGTAGTCGCCATAGACGATCATGCGATGCGCATCGAGATCCTCGGCCCGCATCGGCATGCCGGCGGTCTTGAGGTAGTCGGGCGAGCCGCAGACGCGCCAGCCGAAATTGCCCAGGTTGCGCTGGATCAGGTCCGGCTGCCGGGGCGGATGCAGGCGGATGGCCACATCCGCCTCCCGCATCGCGAGATCCAGGTCGGCATCGTCCAGCACGATGGTCAGCGTCACATCCGGATGCATCTGCATGAAGCGGCGCAGCCGGGGCGCCAGCCAGAGGCTGCCGAAGCCGGTGGTGGTGGTGACCTTCAGCCGGCCGGTCGGCCGTTCCCGGCTTTCGGTCAGCAGCGCCTCGGTCATCGCCAGCTTGGCGAAAACCTCCCGCACCGCGCGGTTCAGGGTCTCGCCCTGCTCGGTCAGGATCAGGCCGCGGGCGTGGCGGTGGAACAGGGGGACCTGCAGCGCCTCCTCCAGCGCCTGGATCTGGCGGGAGACGGCGGATTGGGAGAGGTTCAGCGTCTCTCCGGCATGGGTGAAGGACCCGGCCTCGGCGACGGCGTGGAAAACGCGCAGCTTGTCCCAATCCAACGGCATGCCCGCGCCCGATTCCCTGTTTCAGTTCGTGGCAAGGTGACATGCCGCGATTCGGTTTGAGTAGCATGCTGATGACAGTTCGGGCGCTTTTTTCCCAGGCCTGCCGTCCAAAAGCGCAAAAATGCCTGTGCCGAACCGCCCCGCCCCGTCGGATCAGGCCGCCTCGACCTCCACGGCCGGCAGATGCGCCAGGAACTTCTCCGCCTCCAGCGCCGCCATGCAGCCGGTGCCGGCGGCGGTGACCGCCTGGCGGTAGATCTTGTCCTGCACGTCGCCGGCGGCAAACACGCCCGGGATGGTGGTCTGCGTGGTGCCCGGGGTGGTGCGGATATAGCCCTCCGCATCCATGCCGAGCTGGCCCTTGAACAGCGCGGTCGCCGGGTCGTGCCCGATGGCCACGAACAGCCCGTGCACCGGCAGCTCCCGCGCCGCCCCGGTCTTCAGGTTGCGCAGCGCCAGCGCGCGGGCCACCGCCACCCGGCCGCTGGCATCCGCCAGCACCGACTCCACCGCCGTGTCCCAGATGACCGTGACATTCGGCCGTTCGAACAGCCGCTGCTGGAGGATCTTCTCCGACCGCAGGCTGTCGCGGCGGTGGATCAGCGTGACGTGGCGCGCCAGGTTGGACAGGTACAGCGCCTCCTCCGTCGCGGAATTGCCGCCGCCGACCACGGCCACATCCTTGCCGCGATAGAAGAAGCCGTCGCAGGTGGCGCAGGCGGAGACGCCGAAGCCCGAAAGCTCCTTCTCCCCCGGAATGCCCAGCCAGCGGGCCTGCGCGCCCGTGGCGATCACCAGCGCCTCCGCCAGGTAGACCGCCCCCGAATCGCCGGTGCAGCGGAAGGGGCGGCGGCTGAGGTCGACGGCGGTGATGACATCCTGCACCACCTCCGCGCCCACATGCGTCGCCTGGGCCTGCATCTGCTCCATCAGCCAGGGGCCCTGGATCGGCTCGGCGAAGCCGGGAAAGTTCTCCACCTCCGTGGTGATGGTCAACTGCCCGCCGGGCTGAAGCCCGGCCACCACCAGCGGCTTCAACCCGGCGCGGGCGGCGTAGATGGCGGCGGTGTAGCCGGCGGGGCCGGCACCGAGGATCAGCAGGCGGGTGGCGATTGTCTGGGACACGGGATTGATCCGGCTGGAGGCAAAGCGTTGCGCTGCATATCGGCCGTGCCCGGTGAATGCTCAACCCGCCTTGTCGTCCTATGCCATCTCGCGTGTGAATCGACGGAGAACGTCTTGTAGATCGGCGAAGTCGAAAGGATATTGCGCCTGGAACCCCCAGCCGGGACATGACGGACTTAATGACCGAGGACCTTCCACCGGATATCGACGATGTGGACCGCCAGATCCTGGCGGAGCTGCAGGCCGATGGCCGGATGACCAATGTCGAACTGGCCCGCCGCGTCGGCCTTTCCGCCCCCCCCTGCCTGCGCCGCGTGCGGCGGCTGGAGGAGCAGGGGGTGATCCGCGGCTACCACGCCGACCTCGACCCGCAGGTGCTGGGCTGGGAGATCACCTTCTTCGCCCTGGTCGGGCTGGAAACCCAGAAGCAGTCGGTGCTCCAGGCCTTCGAGCAGATGGTCTGCGAATGGCCGGAGGTGCGCGAATGCCACATGATCCGTGGCGGCGGCGACTTCATGCTGCGCCTCGTCGCCCGCGACACGGCGCATGAGAACGCCCTGACCGGGCGGCTGACCGGCGCCGCCCATGTGCTGCGGGTGCAGACCCTGCAGACCATCCACACCACAAAGGACATCTCCGGCGTGCCGGTGGAGGGTGCGCCTGCGTGAGCCGTGCCGGCCGGGCCGCCGCGATCGCGGCCATCGCCTTGTGGCTGGGTGGGGCGGCCCTGGCCGCCGAGCCACCCGCCCCGGCGGAATGCCCACCCGGCCTGCCGGAGAGCACCACCTGCCTGCGCGGCCGTGACAGCCATGGCGCCTTCCTGCTGATCGCCCGGCCGGCGAACTGGCATGGGGGCCTCATCACCCATATCTTCGGCGGCCCGCGCATGGCCCCGCCGGCCCGCGACACCACCGATGAAGACCTGCTGCGCTACAGCGAATTCCTCGACCAGGGCTGGGCCTGGGTCTCCACCAGCCGCCGCCGCGCCGGCTTCGCCATCCGCCGCGCCGGGGAGGATACGCTGGAGGCGCGGCGGATCGCCGGGCAGGTGCTCGGGCCCATCCGCTTTAGCCTGCTGCATGGCCAGTCCTGGGGCGCCGCCGTCGCCGCCCGCGCGATCGAGACGTTGAACGAACCGGGCGCGGATGGCACCCGCCCCTGGCAGGCGGCGCTGCTCACCTCCGGCGTGCTGGCCGGGCCGAGCCGCGCCTATGACATGCGCGTCGACCTGCGCGCCGCCTTCCAGGCGATCTGCGGCACCCATCCCCGGCCGGAGGAGACGCAGTATCCTGTCACGCTGGGCCTGCCCCGCGGCGTCCGGATGGCGCGGCAGGAGCTGATGGACCGCTACCTGGCCTGCACCGGGGCGGAGCTGGCGCCGGAGCAGCGATCCCCGGCCCAGCTTCGGGCGCTGTCCGACCTCTCGGCCGCCAGCCGCATTCCGGAATGGGCGATTCCGGGCCACCTCACCTGGGCCACCACCCTGTTCGCCGATATCGCCTGGCAGATGATGGAGGGGCGCAGCGCCTTCGGGAACCAGTCGGTGCGCTACAGCGGCACCTCCGACGACGCCGCGCTCAATGCCCGCATCCCGCGCATCGCCCCGGACCCGTCGGCGGCGGCGCGCCTCGCGGAGGATGGCGACCCGACCGGCCGCATCGCCGTTCCCGTCCTGACCCTGCATGGGGTGGAGGACATGACCGCCTTCGTCGAGCATGAGGCCGCCTATCGCACCACGCTGGAGGCGGCGGGCACCGACCATCTGCTGCTTCAGGTCTTCACCGAGGAGATGGAGCATTCCAAGCTCTCCGGCCCGATCTACGCCGCCGCCGCCGCCGCGCTGCGCGACTGGGCGGAAACCCGGCGCCGCCCCAATGCCAGTGAAATCCGCGGCCGTTGCGAGGCCCTGGCCAGCCGCGCCACCGGCCCGTGCCGCATCCTGCCCGACTACCAGCCGCGACCCTGGACCAGCCGCGTCAACCCCAGGTGATGCGGGGCGGCGTGGCGGCCTCCGGCTCGGCGGGGTGCGCCGCTGCGCCACGGCCTGTTTTCAAGGGTGTCAGCGCATAGAGCGTCGCCGCCGTGAACAGGCAGACGGTCACCGCGACATGATAGCTGCCCAGCGCCACCGCCGCGCCCATGGCGCCGGTCGCCCAGATACTGGCCGCCGTCGCCGTGCCACGGATGGCCGCGCCACCCTTCAGGATGGCGCCTGCGCCGATGAAGCCGATGCCGGTGATCACGCCTTCCACGATGCGGGCAGTGGCTTCCGGGCTGTCGGCGGTGATGCTCTCCGCCGCCTGGACGAAGCCGCAACTGGCGATGGCCACCAGGGGGAAGGTGCGCAGGCCGGCGCTGTTGCTCTCCCGCTCCCGGTTCCAGCCGATGATGAAGGCCAGCGCATAGGCCAGGCCGAGATCCCGGATGTTCGGGCCGTAGCTCCGGGCCAGGTCACCGGCCAGTTCGGTCAGCCAACTCGTCTCCACGCGCAGCACCCTCCGCGCCCGGCCGGCGGTGGCCGTGGCGCGGCAGAACAACCCCGTGGCACAGGCGGGGTTGCATCGTCATCGCGCGGTCATGCGGCCGGCAGCGGCGTGTCCAGCACCTCCCGCACCTTCGCGGCCAGGCTGCGCGGCGTATAGGGCTTCTGGATGAAGGCGACGGAGGCATCCATCAGCCCGTGGCGGACGACGGAATCATCCGTGTAGCCGCTCATGAACAGGACCTTCACCGTCGGGTGCCGCGCCCGCAGCGCCCGCACCAGCTCCGGCCCGCCGAGCCGCGGCATGACCACATCGGTCAGCACCAGGTCGATCGGCCCGGCTTCCTCGGCCATGGCCAGTGCCTCCGCCCCATCGCGGGCGCATATCACCTTGTAGCCCTTCATCCCGAGGCCGATCTGCGCCAGCTTGCGCACGCCCTCATCATCCTCGACCAGCAGCACCGTCTCCTGCCCCCGCGCCGCCGGCGCCGGTCGGCTCCGGCTGGGGGCATCCGGTGGCTGCATCACCGCCGGCAGGTAGATCTTGAAGGTCGAGCCCAGCCCCGGCTCGCTGTAGACATGGATGCAGCCCTGGCTCTGCTGGACGATGCCGAACACCGTCGCCAGGCCGAGCCCGGTGCCCTTGCCGATTTCCTTGGTGGTGAAGAAGGGCTCGAAGATGCGGGCCTGCACCTCCGGCCGCATGCCGGCGCCGGTGTCGCTCATCGCCAGCATCACATGCGGCCCCGCGCGGCAGTCCATGGTGGTGGTGGCATAGCCTTCGGAGATGGTGACATTGGCCGTCTCGATGGTCAGCCGGCCGCCCTGCGGCATCGAATCCCGCGCATTCACCGCCAGGTTCATCAACACCTGGTCGAGCTGCGCCGGGTCCACCCGGACCCGGGCGAGGTCGGGGGCCAGCACCATGCCGAAGGCGATATCGGCGCCGATCAGCCGCTGCAGCAGGCGCCCGGTTTCCGTCACCGCCTGGTTCAGGTCGATCACCTTGGGCTGGAGCATGGTCTGGCGGCTGAAGCCCAGCAACTGGCGGGTCAGTTCCGCAGCCCGGTCGCCCGCGCGGGCGATGGCGGTGATCGATTCGCGCACCGCCGGCTCCAGCCGTGGATGCGCCAGGATCTCCTCGCTGTAGCCGGTGATGACGGTCAGGTGGTTGTTGAAGTCATGCGCGATGCCGCCGGCGAGGCGTCCCACCGCCTCCATCTTCTGCGCCTGCAACAACTCCCGCTCCAGCCGCTTGCGTTCGGTGATGTCGGTCTGGACGCCGACGAACCACGCCAGCGTGCCATCCTCGTCCCGCACCGGGTTCAGCGACAGCGCGTTCCAGAAGGGCGTGCCGTCCTTGCGGTAGTTGACGATCTCGACCTCGATGGGGCGGGCGGCGGCGATCGCTTCCCGCAGCCGGGCGACGGTTTCCCGGTCCGTCTCCGCGCCCTGCAGCATGCGGCAGTTGCGGCCCAGCGCCTCCGCCGCACTGTAGCCGGTCATCCGCTCGAAGCCGGCGCTGACATAGATGATGGGGTGCTCCGGCTGCCGGGCATCGGCCATCACGATCCCCTGGGAGACCACCTGGATGGCGCGGTCGCGCTGGCGCAGCGAATCTTCCGCCTGCTTGCGGTCGGTGATGTCGGAGAACACCGTGACGAAGAAGCGCGGCGCGTCCTGTTCATCCCGCACCGGGGTGGAGACCAGCTCCACCCAGATCAGGCTGCCATCCTTCCGGCGGTAGCGCTTTTCCCGGTTGTAGCGGGGCAGGCTGCCATCCAGCATGGCCTGCCGCGCGGCGTCATCCCGCGCGATATCCTCCGGCAGGGAGAGGTCCGTGAAGCTGAGGCCCAGCAATTCCTCCCGCCGATAGCCGGTCATCGCGCAGATGCGGTCGTTCACCCAGAGGAAGCGGCGGTCGAGGCCGATATGGGCGATGCCGATGGCGGCCTGTTCGAAGGTGGCGCGGAAGCGCGTTTCGCTGTCGCGCAGCCGGGTCTCGGCGCGCTCGCGTTCCGCCACCTCGCGCCGCAGTTCGAGGTTGGCGTGCTCGGTCTCCAGCACCTTTTCCTCGAGCTTCTGCAGCAGGACCTGGTTGTATTCCTGCAGCAGCACCCGGTCCTCCTGCGGCCGGGCGCGGCGCGAGGGCAGTTGCCCTTCCTCGCGCTGCGCCAGGGTGCGCCGGATGGCGGCCAGCATCGCCTCCGGCTCCATCGGCTTCAGCAGGAAGGCATCCGCGCCCATTGCCATCGCCAGGCGCTCGTCGCGCTGGGTGGTGTAGGTGGCGGTGAAGACGATGAAGGGAATCTCCCGCAGCCGCGGATCGGCGCGCCATCGCCGCAGCATGGAATAGCCATCCAGCACCGGCATCATCAGGTCGGAGACGATCAGCCCCGGCGGGTCCGCCCGCGCCAGGCGCAGCGCCTCCAGTCCATTCTCCGCCTGCTGCACGGTGAAGCCATTGCCCTCCAGCAGGGCGCGCAGCAGGTAGAGATTGTCCGGCCGGTCGTCGACGATCAGGATGCGGGTCATGCCGGCCTGTCCGAGTGGCCGGGCAGGAAGCGCGCCAGTTCGGCGACGAAGGTCTCCGGGTTGATCGGCTTCTCGATATAGCCTTCCGCCCCGGCCTGCCGGCATTTCTCCCGGTCGCCGACCATGGCGTAGGAGGTGACGGCAACGACCGGGATATGGCGCAGCGCGCCATCCGCCTTCAGGCGTCGCGCCACCTCATGCCCATCCATGCCCGGCAGTTGGATGTCGAGCAGGATCAGGTCCGGCCGCAGCGTCTCGGCCAGGGCCAGCCCCTCCGGCCCCGTCTCCGCCTGCGTCACCTCATGACCGTGATGTTCCAGCAGGAAGCAGGCGAGGTAGCGGTTCTGCGCATTGTCCTCGATCAGCAGGATACGTGCTTTCATCGGGGCCTGCATCTGGGCCTTCACAGTGTCCCTCATGGGGCCTCCTCCAGCGGCAGGGTGACGGTGAAGCGGCTGCCCTGGCCTGGGGTGCTTTCGGCGGTGACGCCGCCGCCCATCAATTCGCAAAGCCGCCGGCAGATGGCGAGGCCGAGGCCGGTGCCCTCGCTGCGCCGGGCGAGGCCGGAGGCGATCTGCCGGAAGGGCTGGAACAGCCCGGCCAGGTCGTGTTCGCGGATGCCGATGCCGGTATCGGCGACCGCCACGCGCAGCGCCGCGGGCGGCCCCGGCAGACGCTCCGCCGACAACTCGACCCGCCCCGCATCGGTGAACTTGATGGCGTTGCTGAGCAGGTTGAGCAGCACCTGCTCGAAGCGCCGGGCGTCGCCAATCCCCTGGCCGAGCGGCGCCGGCACGACCAGATCCAGCATCAGCCCCTTGGCCGCCGCCTGCGGTGTCACGGCGGCCATGACACGGTCGATGGCGCGGCGTGGGTCGAAGGCTTCCCGCTCCACCTCCAACTGCCCGGCCTCGATCTTCGAGATGTCGAGCACGTCGTTGACCAGGGCCAGCAGGTGCCGGGCGCTGTTCTGCACCATGCCGAGCTGCTTGCCCTGTTCCATGTTCAGCGGCCCGGCCAGGCCCTGGAGCATGATGCCGGTGAAGCCGATGATGGAGTTCAGCGGCGTGCGCAGCTCATGCGACATGGTGGCGAGGAAGGCGGATTTGATGCGGTCCGCCGCCTCTGCCCGGTGCCGCTTCTCCCGGTCCGACAGGTCGATCCCGGCGCCGATCAGGCAGGTCCGGCCCTCGAACTCCACCCGCCGTCCGGTGAAGAGATAGGGGTGGGAGGTGCCGTCGCGGGACAGGAAGGCCGCTTCCACCACCGCCTCGCCGTTCTCGAAGACCTGCCCGATGCGCTGTTGCAGCAGGGGCTGGTCCTCGGCGCCGAAGAAATCCAGCGGGTGCATCTGCACGATCTCCGCGGCGGAATAGCCGGAGACGGTCTCGAAATTCCGGTTCCAGCGCAGGAACCGACCATCCTGGTCGTAGAAATACAGGATTCCGGGCAGGCTTTCGATGATCGTGTCGGAAAAGAGCTTCTCGTGCCGCAGCCGCTCCTCCGCCGCGCGCCGGGCCACTTCCCGCTCCTGGTTGTCGAGGGCGAAGGAGATGTCGGTCGCCGCCTCCTCCAGCAGCGCCACCTCCTTGTCATGGAAGACATCCGCGCGGTCGGAGCAGACGGTCAGCACGCCGCGCACCGTGCCGCCCTGGCGGATCGGGATGGCGGCGCAGGCCTCCACCTCCCGCCCCGATCCATGCTGGCGCCAGGGCAGGATGGCGGGGTCGGCGGTCAGGCTGTTGTGGATGGAGGTCTCGCCGCTGCGGAAGGCCAGGAAGGCGGGGTCGAGCTGGGTCGCCTTGGCGAAGCCGCGCTGCACGTCCCGTTCGGCGACGCCATGGGCCGCCACCGGCCGAAGCTGGGCCAGGGCGGCATCCTGCCAGCCGATCCAGGCCATGCGGAAGCCGCCATGGGTCACCAGCGCCTCGCAGATCCGTTGGAACAGCGTGTCCCGGTCGCGGGTCCAGACGATGGCCTGGTTGACCTGGCTGAGCGCGGCATAGAGCCGGGACAGGCGCGCGATCTCCCGGTCGCGTTGCCGCAGCGTGGTGATGTCGCGCACGGCGCGGGAGGCGCCGACGACCTGGCCCTGCTGGTCCCAGATGGGGGAGGTGGTGACGGAGATGTCGATCAGGCGCCCATCCTTGGCCCGGCGCTGGGTTTCCACCACTTCCAGCTTCTCGCCGCGGCGCAGGCGGTCGATCCGCAGGGCGGCCTCCCGCTGCCGGTCGGGTGGCACCAGGCGGGTGATCGGCGCGCCGACCATCTCCACCGCGCTGTAGCCGAACATCGCCTCCGCCGCCGCGTTCCAGCTCATGATCCGGCCTTCCATATCCTCCGCCACGATGGCGTCGGAGGAGGATTGGACGATGGCGGCCAGGTGGTCGCGGATGCGCTCGGCCTGCTGGCGGTCGCTGCGGTCCAGCAGCATGGCGAGCAGCAGGCCGTCCGGCAGCGGGGTCACCACCACCTCCGCCGGCAGGGTGCTGCCATCCTTGCGGCGCAGCCGCCATTCCTGGCGGTGCCGCAGGCCGGCGTGAAGATCCCGCAGCGTGGCGCTGAGGCGCGCCAGCTCGCCCTCCGCCAGGATGTCGGCGGCGGTCATGCCGACCAACTCCTCCCGCGCATGGCCGAGCATGGCGCAGATGGCCGGATTGGCGTCGATGTAGCGGCTTTGCGGGTCGGCCAGCAGGATGCCGATCTGGGCGTGGTCGAACAGCGTCTGGTAGCGCGCTTCCCGCCGTTCGGGCGGGGCGGCCTGGGGCAGCGGGCGCAGGATTTCCGCATGGCCGGCCGGGGTGCCATCCGCCGCGCGAAGCGGCAGCCGGCTGCGACCTATCGCGCTGTCCGGGCCAGGCGGAGGCAGGATATCGGAGGCCTGGCAGCCAAGCACATCCGTCGCTTCATGGCCGATCAGTTCGGCGCAGACCGGATCCCAGGCGGTGATCCGGCCTTCCATATCGACCAGGCAGATGCCGACCTGGCCGAGTTGATCGAGCAGCGGACGCAGGCTGTCCAGCGGAACTGACGCTTCGGCCTGGCGGTGTGGCAAGTGGAACCCCCCGCGCTGTCACGGATGGATGCCCGGCACAGCTATGGGGAGAATGCCTCGTGACCGAAGCAACCGCAACGCGTGCAACCGCTTGCAGTGCGCCGTCGATGACGGATTCAGCCGCGGCGCACCACGTAGTCGGCCGCCTGAAGGGCGGCGATGATGGCATTGCCCTGGGCGCCGTCGCGCACCTCGACCATCAGGTAGAGTTCCGTGCTCTGGACGGTGGGCGCGCCGAAAAGCTGCTGGTGGTTCACCTCGATGACATTGCCGCCGAGGCTGGAGATGCGGGCGGCGATGTCAGCCAGCATGCCGGGGCGGTCCGGAATGTCGAAATGCAGGCGCAGGATGCGGCCATCGCGCAGCAACTGCCGCAGCAGCACGTTGGACAGCGCCCGGGCGTCGATATTGCCGCCGCAGACGGGGATGCCGACGCTGCGGCCGGCGAAACGCTCCGGATAGGCCAGCAGGGCGGCGAGGCCGGTGGCGCCGGCCCCCTCCGCCACCAGCTTGGCGCCTTCCGCCAGCAGGGCGATGGCCTGTTCGACGCTGCGTTCGGGGGCGACCAGGACCTCGATGCCCATGCGCTTGAGCCAGGCATAGGGCACCTCGCCCACGTCGCGCACGGCGATACCCTCCGCCACCGTGGGGCCGCCGACGGAGACGGGCTGGCCGGCCAGGCGCTGGTGCATGGCCGGATAGCCCTCCACCTCCACGCCGATGACGGTGATGCCGGGCTTCATCTCCAGCGCCGCCGCGGCGCAGCCGGTCAGCAGCCCGCCGCCGCCGACCGGGATGACCAGGGTGTCGAGATGCGGGAAATCCTCCAGCATCTCCAGGGCCGCGGTGCCCTGGCCGGCGATGACCGCGACGTCGTCATAGGGGTGGACGAAGGTCAGGCCGTGGTTCAGCGCCAGTTCATGGGCATGGGCGGCGGCTTCCGCCAGCGTCTCCCCATGCAGCACCACGCGGGCGCCCCAGCCTTCGGTGCGGGTCACCTTGGTGGCCGGGGTGAAGCGCGGCATGACGATGGTGGCACTGATGCCGGCCAGCGAGGCATGGCGCGCCACGGCCTGGGCATGGTTGCCGGCGGACATGGCGACAACGCCCGCCAACCGTTCCCGCGGCGTCAGCAGGGCGATGCGATTGGCCGCGCCGCGTTCCTTGAAGGCTCCCGTGGCCTGAAGGTTGTCCAGCTTCAGATGCACCTTCGCGCCGGTGGCGCGGGACAGGGCGTCGGAGAAGATGGTCGGCGTGCGCAGCACCGCGCCCTTGATGCGGGCGGCGGCGGCGCGGACATCGGCCAGGCCGATCGAGGGCGCCTCGACCGGCATCATGCTCACCACGGGGCTCATGGTCTAGACGAAGCGGACGGCGGCGATCTCATAGACCTTGGCGCCGCCGGGGGCCGGCACCTCGACGCTGTCGCCGACCTTCTTGCCGATCAGCGCCTTGGCGAGCGGGGAGGAGTTGGAGATCGACCCGTTCTTCATGTCGGCCTCATACTGGCCGACGATGCGGTAGGTCTTCTCCTGCTCCGTCTCCTCATCCACCACGGTCACATGGGCGCCGAACAGCACCTTGTTGCCGGTGAGCTTGGTGGAATCGATCACCTCGACGGAGGGGATGACCGATTCCAGCTCCGCGATGCGGCCTTCGATGAAGGACTGCCGTTCCCGGGCGGCGTGGTATTCGGCGTTCTCGGACAGGTCGCCATGGGCCCGCGCCTCCGCGATGGCGCGGATCACGGCCGGTCGTTCCTCGACCTTGAGCGCACGCAGCTCCTCCGTCAGTCGAGCCAGGCCTTCCGCGGTCATCGGGAACTTCTGCACGTCGCGTCCTTCCTCCGGGCACCCCGCGCCCAGCCTTGCCGTGGGCCAGCCGAACGGGCTGGTGACAGGCTGGCAGATCGTGGGGCGCGCTGAAACGGGCGAAGCGGGGAAAGGGTACGATCCCCATCCCCGCCCGCTCAGAATGAGCGTGTAAAATAGGCCTGAAGGGGCGTTACATCAAGGGTTCCGCCCTTCAAGGCGGCGATGGCGTGCACCGCCGCCCGGGCGCCGGCCAGTGTCGTGTAGTGCGGGACACCGTGCGTCAGGGCGCTGCGGCGGATGTCGAAACTGTCGGAGACGCTCTGCCCGCCGCTGGCGGTGTTGATGACCAGTTGGATCGCATCCGACTTGATCGCGTCCACGCAATGCGGCCGGCCTTCCGCCACCTTGTTGATCACCGCGCAATCCAGCCCGACCTCGCGCAGCCGGGCCGCGGTGCCGCGGGTGGCGAGGACCTTGAAGCCCATTTCGATGAGGCGGCGCGCCAGGGTCACGGCGCCGGCCTTGTCGCTGTCCTTGACGGACAGGAAGGCCGTGCCGGACTCGGGCAGCTTCACCCCCGCGCCCATCTGGGATTTCAGGAAGGCTTTCTCGAAGGACAGGTCGAGGCCCATCACCTCCCCGGTCGACTTCATCTCCGGGCCGAGGATGACGTCCACATTCGGGAAGCGGTTGAAGGGGAAGACGGCTTCCTTGACCGCGACGTGGCGCGACACCGCCGTGTCGTCCAGCCCGAACTTCTTCAGATGTGCGCCGGCCATCACCAGCGCGCCGATCTTGGCCACCGCGATGCCGGTGGCCTTGGCGACGAAGGGCACGGTGCGGCTGGCGCGCGGGTTCACCTCGAGCACGAAAATCTCGCCGCCCTTGACCGCGTATTGCACGTTCATCAGGCCCTTGACCTTCAGGGCCTTGGCCATGGCTTCCGTCTCCGCCTTCAGCTCCGTGATGATGGCGGGCGGCAGGGAATAGGGAGGCAGGGAGCAGGCGCTGTCGCCGGAATGGATGCCGGCTTCCTCGATATGCTCCATCACGCCGGCGACATAGACATCGCCGGTCTCGTCGGCGATGCAGTCCACATCGACCTCGATGGCATCGGCCAGGTACTGGTCGATCAGGATCGGATTTTCGCCCGAGACCTTCACGGCCTCCGCGCCGAAGCGACGGAGTTGCTCCTTGTTGTAGGCGATTTCCATGGCGCGGCCGCCCAGCACGTAGGATGGCCGGACAACGACCGGATAGCCGATGCGCTCGGCCTCGACCAAGGCTTCGTCCAGGTCACGGGCAATGCCGTTCTGCGGCTGCTTGAGGCCGAGCGACTTCAGCAACAGTTGAAAACGCTCGCGGTCCTCGGCGATGTCGATGGCCTCGGCAGATGTGCCGAGGATCGGGATGCCGGCCTTGTGCAACGCCTGGGACAGCTTCAGCGGGGTCTGGCCGCCATACTGCACGATGCAGCCCAGCAGCTCGCCGGATTCCTGTTCCTTGCGGCAGATCGCCAGCACGTCCTCCGCCGTCAGCGGCTCGAAATACAGGCGGTCGGAGGTGTCGTAGTCGGTGGAGACGGTCTCGGGATTGCAGTTGACCATGATGGTCTCGTAGCCGGCATCGCGCAGCGCGTAGCAGGCATGGACACAGCAATAGTCGAACTCGATGCCCTGGCCGATGCGGTTCGGACCACCGCCGAGGATGATGATCTTTTGCCGGTTCGTCGGCCGCGATTCGCATTCCGGCGTGCCGAAGCCGCCTTCGTAGGTCGAATACATATACGGCGTGTCGGAAGCGAACTCCGCCGCGCAGGTGTCGATGCGCTTGAACACCGCATGCACGCCCAGCGCGTCGCGTGCGGCGAAGACCTGCGCCTCCGTCCTGCCGGTCAGCTTGGCCAGGCGCGTATCGGCAAAGCCCAGTGCCTTCAACGCACGAAAGCCGTCGGCGGTCTTCGGCAGACCCTCCGCCTTCACCTTCTGCTCGGCGTCGACAATTCGGGAAATCTCGCGGATGAACCAGGGGTCGAAGCGGCAGGCCTCGTGGATGTCTTCCACGGACATGCCGGCGCGCAGCGCCTGCGCCACCACCAGCGCGCGGTCCGGCTTCGGGGTGGCGAGCGAGGTGCGGATGGCGGCGTGGCTGCCATCGCCCGGAACCTCGATCTCATCGAGCCCGGTGAAACCCGTCTCCAGCCCGCGCAGGCCCTTCTGCAGGGCCTCGGCAAAGCTGCGGCCGATCGCCATGGTCTCGCCGACCGACTTCATGCTGGTGGTCAACGTCGCCGGCGTGCCCGGGAACTTTTCAAACGTGAAGCGGGGGATCTTCACGACGACATAGTCGATCGTCGGCTCGAAGCTGGCCGGCGTCACCATGGTGATGTCGTTCTTGAGCTCGTCCAGCGTGTAGCCCACCGCCAGCTTCGCGGCGATCTTGGCGATGGGGAAGCCGGTGGCCTTCGACGCCAAAGCGGAGGAACGGCTGACACGCGGATTCATCTCGATGACCACCATGCGGCCATCGACGGGGTTGATGCCGAACTGCACGTTGGAGCCACCGGTATCGACGCCGATCTCCCGCAAACACGCGATGCTGGCATCGCGCATCCGCTGGTATTCCTTGTCGGTCAGCGTCAGCGCCGGGGCGATGGTCACGCTGTCGCCGGTATGCACGCCCATCGGGTCCAGGTTCTCGATGGAGCAGATGATGATGCAGTTGTCGGCGCTGTCGCGCACAACCTCCATCTCATACTCCTTCCAGCCCAGCACGCTTTCCTCGACGAGGACTTCCGTGGTCATCGATGCCGAAAGACCGGCGGCGACGATCTGCTCGAATTCCTCGCGATTATAGGCGATGCCACCGCCGGTGCCGCCGAGGGTGAAGCTCGGGCGGATGACGCAGGGCAGGCCGACCTGTTCCAGGCCGGCGCGGGCTTCTTCCATCGTATGCGCGATGGCGGATTTCGGGCTTTCGATGCCGATCTTCGACATGGCGTCGCGGAACTTCAGCCGGTCCTCGGCCTTGTCGATCACCTCCGCCTTCGCGCCGATCAGCTCGCAGCCATACTTCTCCAGCACGCCGGCCTCGGCCAGCTTCAACGCGGTGTTCAGCGCGGTCTGGCCGCCCATGGTCGGCAGCAGCGCATCCGGCCGTTCCTTGGCGATGATCTTCTCGACCATCTCGACCGTGATAGGCTCGATATAGGTGGCATCCGCCAGGCCCGGATCGGTCATGATCGTGGCGGGGTTGCTGTTCACCAGGATGACGCGAAAACCCTCGGCGCGCAGCGCCTTGCAGGCCTGGGCGCCGGAATAGTCGAATTCGCAGGCCTGGCCGATGACGATCGGGCCGGCGCCGATGATGAGGATGGACTTGATATCGGTGCGCTTCGGCATGTCAGGCTCCGGTCGAAGGGGTTTGGCGCCGCGCGCTCAGCAGCAGCAGCGGCAGGATCAGCAGATGGGGGATGCCCCAGAAGGCGAAGGCGAGCATCGCATTCTCGCCCAGCATCAATGTCGTCGCGCCATGCACCCCCGCCGAGAGCGCGAAGGCGGTCAGCGCCGCGCGCATCGGCGGCATCAGCCGGCGCAGCGAGGAGGCGACGGTGAAGAGCACCAGCCCGGAATAGGCGAGGGCGAACAGCCCGAAGGCGATGTCCATCATGTCGCGCGGCTCTCCGTCGCCAGCTTCACCGCCAGCAGCGCCAGCGCACCGCCGAGCACCCAGCGCTGCACCGCCATCCAGGTGGGGTTTTCACCGAGGAAGCGCGCCGCGCCCGCCGCGCCCCAGACCAGCGCGGCGTCCCAGGCGGTGCAGATGGCGATCTGCACGAAGCCGAGGATCGCGGCCTGGAGGAACAGATTTCCCCGAGCGGGATCGAGGAAGGGCGGCAGCACGGCCATGTAGAACAGCGCCACCTTCGGGTTCAGCGCCGCCGTGGCGAAACCCACCCAGAACAGCCGCGCGCGCGGTTCGCGGGGCATTTTCCGAGATGCAAAGATCGGCTGGCCACCCGGCCGCACGCTCTGCCAGGCGAGGTAGAGGAGGTACGCCGCGCCGCCAACGCGCAGAATGTCCCAGGCATAGGGGATGGCGAGCAGCGCCGCGGTGATGCCGGCGGCGGCGCAGACCATGATGGTGAAGGAGCCGAACTGGCAGCCCACCAGCGACACCATGCCCGCCCCGGTGCCCTGCGCGAGGGAGCGGGAGATCAGGTAGAGCATGTTCGGCCCCGGCGTGACCGCGAGGCCGAGCGAGAGCGCGGCGAAGACGAGGAGGGTTTCGGGGGAGGGCATCTCAGCGCCGCCCGTCGAAAGCCAGCCGCAGCGCCAGCCCGGTCAGCACGGTCGCCATCAGCCAGCGCTGCACCCGCTGCCAGACCGGCCGCCGCGCCAGGAACACGGCGACGGAGCCGGCGGCCAGCACGATCATCGCATTGACCGCGACGCTGACCGCGATCTGCGCGGCGCCCAGCGTGACGGATTGCGCGAAGACATTGCCCGAAGCCGGGTCGATGAATTGCGGCAGCAGGGACAGGTACAGCACCGCGATCTTCGGGTTCAGCAGGTTGGTCAGGAAGCCCATGGCAAACAGCCGCGCCGGGCTGTCCGGCCGCAACGCCTGCGGCGCGAAGGGCGTGCCCGGCGCGCGCACCGCCTGCCAGGCGAGGAACAGCAGATAGCCCGCGCCGGCCAGCCGCAGCGCGTCATAGGCAAAGGGCACCGCCATGACGAGCGCAGTAATGCCGAGCGCGGCGCAGAGCAGGTAGAAAACAAAACCCAGCGCCACGCCCGCCAGGGAGACGAAGCCCGCTGCCCGCCCCTGCAGGATGCTGCGGCTGATCAGATAGATCATGTTCGGGCCCGGCGTCAGCACCATGCCGAGCGCCACTGCCGCGAAGGCCAGCAGGTTGCCGGGCTCGACCATGGCTCAGCCCTTCGCCGCCTCGATCATCCCCACAAACCGCCGGAACAGATGGTGGCTATCCGTCGGCCCCGGGCTCGCTTCCGGATGGTACTGCACCGAGAAGGCCGGCTTCGTGGTGCTGGCGATGCCCTCATTCGATCCGTCGAACAGGCTGCGATGGGTCACCACCACGCCCTCCGGCAGGCTGGCGTCGTCCACGGCAAAGCCGTGGTTCTGCGAGGTGATCTCCACCTTGCCCGTCGCCAGCTCCTTCACCGGCTGGTTGGCGCCGCGATGGCCGCGGTCGAGCTTGTAGGTCTTCGCACCCAGCGCCAGCGCCAGAAGCTGGTGGCCCAGGCAGATGCCGAAGACCGGCAGCCCCGTCTCCAGCACGCCCCGGATCGCCGGAACCGCATAGGCGCCCGTCGCCGCCGGGTCCCCCGGGCCATTCGACAGGAAAACGCCATCCGGCTTGTGGGAAAGAATGTCCTCGGCGGTGGCGGTGGCGGGCACCACGGTCACGGCGCAGCCGGCGGAGGCGAGGCAGCGCAGGATGTTGCGCTTGGCGCCATAATCCACCGCCACGACCTTCACCCGCGGCGCGTCCTGCCGCCCAAAACCCTGGCCCCAGGCCCATTCGGCCTCGTCCCAGCCATAGGACTGGCGGGTCGAAACCTCCTTCGCCAGGTCCATCCCCTCCAGCCCCGGCCAAGCCTTGGCCTGTTCGATCAGTGCGGGAATGTCGAACCTGCCATCCGCCGGATGCGCCAGCACGCCGTTCGGCGCGCCGCCGTCGCGGATGCGGGCCGTGAGCGCGCGGGTGTCGATGCCGGCGATGCCGGGCACGCCATGGGACTTCAGCCAGTCATCCAGGTGGCGCGTGGCGCGGTAATTCGCCGGCTCGGTCAGGTCCTGCTTGACGATCAGGCCCCGCGCGGCGGGGGTGATGGCCTCGATATCTTCCGGGTTGGCGCCGACATTGCCGATATGGGGGAAGGTGAAGCAGATGGTCTGCCCGGCATAGGAGGGATCGGTCAGCACCTCCTGATACCCGGTCATGGAGGTGTTGAAGCAGATCTCCGCGACGGTGGTCGCCTGGGCGCCAAAGCCGCGGCCCCAGAAGACGCTGCCATCGGCCAGCACCAGGGCGGCGGTCGCGCCGGCGGGCGGGGTCTGGGCGGTCTGGGTCACGGTGCTGCTGTCCTTGCCGGGAGAAGGGGTGCGGGGCGTGGGCTGGGGTTGCGGCAGGTCGGCCAGGGTCAGGCCGGTGGCGGCCAGGATGGCGGACCAGTGCTTGGACGGCACGGCGCGCGCCTGGCGCCATTTGCGCACGGCCTCGGTGCCGATGTTCAGCCGCTGCGCCGCGGCTTCCGGTCCACCCATCAGGGCGATGATCTCTTCGACGCTTCGCATGGGAGAGATATGTGGGAATTTCCTTCCCACTGCAAGCGGGCCCATCGCAAGCGCGGGCCGCGCCTGGGAAGATTTTTCCCATGGGCCGTCCCGTGCTATATCCCCCCATCGAAGGAGAATACCCCATGGCCGACGACCTGCGCAGCCGATTCACCGCCAGCCTGAAGGAGTCGATGATCGCCAAGGATGCGGCGCGCACCTCCACCCTGCGGATGATCACGGCCAAGCTGAAGGATGTGGACATCGCCGCCCGCCCCAGCGGCGTGGAGAAGGTGCCGGAGGACCAGATCGTCGCCATGCTGCGCGGCATGGCCAAGTCCCGCGCCGAAAGCGCCACCATGTACCGCCAGGGCAACCGGCCGGAACTGGCGGAGAAGGAGGAGGCGGAGATCGCCGTCATCGAATCCTTCCTCCCCCAGCAGATGGACGAGGCGGCGATGGCGGCCGCCGTGGATGCGGCCGTCGCGGAATCCGGCGCCACCGGCGTGAAGGAGATGGGCAAGGTCATGGCCGTGCTGCGGGCCAAGCACGGTGCCGTGCTGGACATGGCCAAGGCCGGGCCGCTGGTGAAGGCGCGTCTCGGCGGCTGATTGTTCGGCGCGCTTGATCGGCGCGCCGATGTGCTAAGGGGGCAGGGCGATGGCGCTGCCCCCCAACTTCCTCGAGGAACTGCGACTCCGGACGCCGCTGGCGCCGCTGGTCCAGCGCAAGACGCGGCTGACCAAATCGGGCCGCAACTGGAAGGGCTGCTGCCCCTTCCATGGGGAGAAGACCCCCTCCTTCTACGTCTATGACGACCACTTCCACTGCTTCGGCTGCGGCGCGCATGGCGACGCCATCAGCTTCGTCATGCAGGCGGAAGGCCTGGGCTTCCCCGAGGCGGTGGAACGCCTGGCCGGGGAGGCCGGACTCCAGATCCCCCAGGCGACCCCCGAGGCCGCCGCCCGCGAACGCCGCGCCCGCGACCTCTACGGCGTGCTGGAAGCGGTGGAAGCCGCCTTCCGCCGCCGCCTGAACCTGCCGGAGGGGGCGGAGGCGCTGGCCTATCTCAGGCGGCGCGGGCTGACGGAGACCACCATCGCCGCCTTCGGCCTCGGCTGGTCCGGCGGCGGCCGGGGCGCCATTGCCGCCGACCTCAAGGCCGATGGCATCACCCCCGCCCAATTGGCCGAGGCCGGGCTGGTGCGGGAACGCGAGGGGGGGGAGGGCTATACCGACCTGTTCTTCAACCGCGTCATCTTCCCGATCCGCGACCGCCGCGGCCGGGTGATCTCCTTCGGCGGGCGCACGCTCGGCGACGGACAGCCGAAATACGTGAACGGGCCGGAGACCAGCCTGTTTTCCAAGCGCCGCAACCTCTACGGCCTGGACCTCGCCAAGGAAGCCGCCTTCCGCGGCAAGCCGGTGGTGGTGGTGGAGGGCTACATGGATGTCATCGCCCTGCACCAGGCCGGCTTCGGCGGCGCCGTTGCCCCGCTCGGCACGGCGCTGACGCCGGAGCAGATGGAGGAGCTGTGGCGGCTGACGCCGGAGCCGGTGCTGTGCTTCGACGGCGACGCCGCCGGCGGCCGTGCCGCGGCGAAGGCGGCCGAAGCCGCGCTGCCGCTGCTGACCATGGAACGCAGCCTGAAGCTGGCGACCCTGCCGCAGGGCGAGGACCCGGACACGCTGGTGGCCCGTCGCGGCCCCGGTGGCTTCACCACGGTGCTGGACGGCGCCCGTCCGCTGTCGGAGGCGCTGTTCGCCCTGCTGACCGAGGGCCGCCCTGCCAGCACCCCGGAACAGCGCGCCGCGCTGCGCCATCGCCTGGCGGAGGCGGCGAACGCCATCCCCGACAAGACACTGGCGGCGGAATATCGCCGCGCGCTGCTCGACCGCTTCTTCGCCGCCAGCCGGCCGCAGCGCGGCGGTGGCGGCCCTGGTAGCTCCCTTGGCCGTAAGCCGCCGGCGCCACCCCGCAACCGGCCGGCAATCACCCTGGAACGCACCCGGGCCGCCCAGGCCGCTGCGCTCTTCGCCATAACGCTGCGCCATCCCTGGCTGCTGGCGGAAGTGGAAGAATGTTTCGCGGCGATCGACCCCGGCGATGCGCGTCTTGCGGAATGCCGCGACCGCGTCCTCGCCTGGCTGGCAGAGGGCCATGAACTTGACTCAACCCGTCTGATGGACCAACTCGCCGGCATAGGCTTGGCGGAGCTGACAACCGGCCTGCTGCGGGACCCCGGCCTGCCGGAGGCCGCAAGCGCGGACGCCCAGCCGAAGGATGTGCTGGATGCCTGGTGGCACTTCTACGGCCTGCTACGGGGCGAGGCGGAGTTGATGGAAGACCTCGCCAGCGCGCGGCGCGACTGGGACGCGATGACGACCGATCCGGTCGTCCAGGCCCGGGCGCAGCAGCGGCTCATCCGGTTGACGCTGCTGCTGTCGGCGCAACGCCGCGGCGAGGCGGCGGAGACGGAGGAGGCGGCCCCACCGGTCGGCTGACGGGTTGGGCCGGATGGTGCGCGGTGGCGTGGGGCGTGGCGAATTCGCGCAGGCAAAGGCGGGGCCCAGGCCCGGCCTGGCCAGGGCGCCTTTGACGGAGCGGGAAAAGGCATGGCGAGCAAGGCCGCGAATGGCACCGACACGGCGGATGGACGCGACGAAGCGGTGGAAGGCGTGCTGCTCGACACCCTGACGGCCTCGGTCAAGAAGCTGATCGCCCGCGGCAAGGAACGCGGCTACGTCACCTATGATGAACTGAACGCTGCCCTGCCGTCCGAGCAGGTGTCCTCCGAACTCATCGAGGACACGATGGCGACGCTCAACGAGCTCGGCATCAACGTCGTCGAATCCGAGGAGACGGAGGACGGCGAGGCCGCGGCCGAAAAGCCCGCCAAGGCCGAGGAAGACGAGAAGGACGACGAGGAAGGCGGCGGCAATGTCGATGAGGCCAATCTCGGCCGCACCGACGACCCGGTCCGCATGTATCTGCGCGAGATGGGCAGCGTCGAACTGCTGTCCCGCGAGGGCGAGATCGCCATCGCCAAGCGCATCGAGGCCGGCCGCGACATGATGATCGGCGGGCTGTGCGAAAGCCCGCTGACCTTCAAAGCCATCGTCGCCTGGCATGAGGCGGTCAAGGAAGGCCGCATGCTTCTGCGGGATGTCATCGACCTGGAGGCGACCGCTGGCGCCAACACGCCGGAGGGCACGCCGCCGCCCGAGGAAGAATATGAGGAAGGCGACGAGGCCGCCGAAGGCGTCGGCCTGTCCCTCTCCGCGCTGGAGGAAAAGCTGAAGCCGGAGGCATTGCTCGCCTTCGAACAGATCGAGAGCCTGTTCGGCAAGCTGCAGAAACTCTCGTCGAAGCG
The DNA here is from genome assembly GCF_019029495.1 of Falsiroseomonas oleicola. Lineage (GTDB taxonomy): Bacteria > Pseudomonadota > Alphaproteobacteria > Acetobacterales > Acetobacteraceae > Falsiroseomonas > Falsiroseomonas oleicola. Next base: position 1,138,552 of record NZ_JAERQM010000001.1, on the reverse strand, counting down.
GATGGATGCCTATACCTCCGGCGGCGAGAACTCGCAGCGTTCCGAGAAGACCTATGAGAAGCAGCGCCAGGAACTGGTGGGGCTGGTGGAGAAGGTGCATCTCCACAACAACCGCATTGAGGAGCTGGTCGACCAGCTCAAGGGCCTGAACCGCCGCCAGACCACGCTGGAAGGCCAGGTGCTGCGCCTGGCCGAGGCTCAGAAGGTCAAGCGCGAGGAATTCCTGGAACAGTGGCGCGGCAGCGAGCTGGACCCGGCCTGGTTCGAGCGTATCAGCAAGTTGCAGACGCGCGGCTGGAAGACCTTTGTTGCCCGCTCCAAGGACGATGCGGAAGCCATTCGCGCCGAGATCGCGCGGGTTGCCGCCGATACCGGCCTGCCCGTGCCGGACTTCCGGCGCGTCTACCAGACCGTGTCGCGCGGCGAGCGCGACATGACCCAGGCGAAGAAGGAGATGATCGAGGCCAACCTGCGCCTCGTCATCTCCATCGCCAAGAAATACACCAATCGCGGCCTGCAGTTCCTGGACCTGATCCAGGAAGGCAATATCGGCCTGATGAAGGCCGTGGATAAGTTCGAGTACCGCCGCGGCTACAAGTTTTCCACCTATGCCACCTGGTGGATCCGGCAGGCGATCACGCGCAGCATCGCCGACCAGGCGCGCACGATCCGCATCCCCGTGCATATGATCGAGACGATCAACAAGCTGGTGCGCACGTCTCGGCAAATGCTGCACGAGATCGGCCGCGAACCGACGCCGGAGGAACTTGCCGAGAAGCTCGGCATGCCGCTGGAAAAGGTCCGGAAGGTGCTGAAGATCGCGAAGGAGCCGATCAGCCTCGAAACGCCGATCGGCGACGAGGAGGACAGCCACCTCGGCGACTTCATCGAGGACAAGAACGCCATCATCCCGCTGGATGCCGCGATCCAGTCCAACCTGCGGGAGGCCACCACGCGGGTCCTGTCCAGCCTGACGCCGCGCGAGGAACGCGTGCTGCGCATGCGCTTCGGCATCGGCATGAACACCGACCACACGCTGGAGGAAGTGGGCCAGCAGTTCAACGTGACGCGGGAACGCATCCGCCAGATCGAGGCGAAGGCGCTGCGCAAGCTGAAACACCCCAGCCGCAGCCGCAAGCTGCGCAGCTTCCTGGACAACTGAGCCATGGCGACGCCGGCGCGCAGCGGCATCCGCGAACCGGTGCAGCGGATCGAGGTGGATGTCACCTTCCTGCGCATGGATGCGCCGCCCGGCGGCGCCCCGCCGGATTTTCCGCCCGGCGCCAGCGTGGTGCGGCTTGCGGCCTGTTCCGTGCCCTTCTATCGCTACCTGTATGACACCGTCGGCCACGACTATGTCTGGTGGCTGCGCCGTACCGTGGCGGATGCGGAAATCGCCGCGCTGCTGGCGCGGCCGGAGATCAGCATCCATGTCCTGTACCAAAGCGGGGAGCCGGCAGGCTTCTACGAGCTGGAACGCCGCGGCGGCGACCATGGCTGCAACCTGTCCTATTTCGGCCTGATGCCCCATGCCATCGGCCGTGGCGCGGGCCGTGCCTTGCTGCGCCATGCCATCGACACCGCCTGGGCCGAGCGGCCGCGCCTGCTGACGGTGAACACCTGCACCGCGGACCATCCCCGCGCCCTGCCCAATTATGTCGAGGCCGGGTTCCGCATCATGCGGGTGGTGCGGGAGCTTTGGCCGGTGCCGCTGCGCCTCGGCCTGCCGATTCCGGAACGGCTGCGGGCGGGCTGACCCGCCGAGCGCCCGGCGGGTGACAGCGTCGTGCCCGGTTTTTCAGAATATCCGGATATTTGAGGACAAGGCAGGATGGATACGGTGGCCATGGCGACGCTGGGGGCGAAGGCGGAGGAGGCGGCGCGGCTGCTCTCCGCTTTGGCCCATGGCAAGCGCCTGATGGCGCTGTGCCATATGGTGGAGGGTGAGAAATCCGTCGGCCAATTGGCCGAGCTGGTGGACCTCGCCCCCTCCGCCCTGTCGCAGCACCTGGCGCGGATGCGCGACCTGCGGCTGGTGGAGACGCGGCGCGACGGCCAGACCATCTTCTACAGCCTGGCCAGCCCGGAGGCGGCGGCTGTGCTGGAGACGCTTTACCGGCTTTACTGCGCGCCCGAAAAGCGCTGAGGGCAGCAGCCCCCGCGCGCCTTCAGCGCGACAGTCCCCGCGCGCCTTAGCGCGACAGGTTGCTCGCGCGCATTTCCTTCGGCACTTCGCTGACCATCCGCACCTCCACCCGGTTGCGGCCCTTGGCCTTGGCGAGGAACACCGCGGCATCGGCGCGCCGCAGCATCTCCTCCGCCGAGGCATCGCCCGGCAGCAGGCCGGTGACGCCCAGGCTCGCCGTCATCCGCGCCGGCACATCATCCCCCACGAAGCGGAAGCTGTGGCGGGCGACGGTGGCGCGCAGCCCCTCCGCCAGCGCCGCCGTCTCCGCCGTGCCGGTGCCGGGCAGGGCGATGGCGAAGACCTCGCCGCCGATGCGACCCAGGATCGCATTCCACCCCGTCACCTGGGTCGTGCAGAGCTGCGCCACCGCCTGTAGCGCCGCATCGCCGGCGGCATGGCCGCGCATGTCGTTCAGCGGGCGGAAATGGTCCAGGTCCAGCACCAGCAGCCCCAGCGGGCTGCCGCGGCGTCGCGCCTCGGCGAAACCCTCCTCCATCAGGCGCAGGAAATGGCCCCGGTTGCCGATGCCGGTCAGGTCATCGGTTTCCGCCCGGTGGCGCAGCTCCGCGGTGCGCGCGGCAACCTCCGCCACCAGCCGCACATTGCTCTCGGAGAGCAGCGTCTCCGCCTCCCGCCGCTCGCTCAGCAGGGCCATCAGGGCCAGCGCATTGGTGGCCATCAGCACGATCATCATGCCGACGGCGCGCAGCGGGTTGGGGACCACGTCCGGCTGGAAGGGGCCAAGCCCGGCCAGGGTGCCGACGGTGGCCACCACGCTGATCAGCGTCAGCAGCCCATAGGCGGCGCGCAGCGAAATGCGCAGCGTCACCCAGGTGACCGGGATGGTCAGCAGCGCCACCGCCTCCGGCTGCACCAGCGCGGAGACGGAACGCGGCAGGGCGAAGACCAGCGCGGCGACACCGGCGGTCGCCGCCAGCACCAGCGTGTCGCCACGCGCGATCTGCTGGCCGGGGGAGGAGGGTGTGCGCTCCACGCCCAGCCACAGCATCACCAGCGGCGCGAAGAAGAACACGCCCCCGGCCTCGCACAGCGCCCAGCGGGAGAAGATGGAATAGGCGGCTTCCATCGGCACGGCGCCGGTGACAACCAGCGCGGCGGTGCCGCCGAGCCCGGTGAGCACGGCCTGGAGCACGACGCAGCCGGCGACGAAGCCCAGCACGCCCTGCAGGCGGGTGAACAGCCCGGTCGGAGGGCGCATCGCCCGGGTCAGCAGGGCGCCGGCCAGGGGACCGAGGCTGTTGGAGAGGGAAATCAGCGCGGCGGAGGCCAGGGCGGCATCCAGCAGCAGCCAGTTCACCGCGAAGGAGCCGAGGAACAGCCCCGGCACCAGCCGGATTCCGCCGGTCATGCAGGCCACGGCGGCGATGCCGGCCGGCAGCCAGATCGGCGCCGGGAACAGCCCGTATTGTGCGAAGAACAGCCCCACCGCGGCGCCGAGCCCGCCATAGAGCAGGGCCGCGAGCAGATTGGCCACCACCAGGCGCAGGGGAGTCCGGAGCAGGGACTGGCCGGGCCAGACCGTGCGCGGGGCCGCGGAAAATGCGCCGATCGGGGAGTGGGACTGCATCGGCTCGAAGTGCCTTACGCGAAGCGGCTGTGGCGGTAACCTGCGACGCGCCGATTCGCTGAGGCCCAGCAATCCACGCTTTGCTGATGGCATCCTGACATCGGCCGTGCCGCACCGCAACAATAGGTTGACCGGGGTTGGGCCGATCTTACCTTTGCTTGCAAATACTTCCCCGTGCCCGGGCCGCTATCGCCGCAGGCAGAACGCCTCCGCGACGCGTCGCGTGTCTCACGTCAGCGACGCTTCGCGTGCTCCACGTTAGCGACGCTTCGCGTCGACACTCCACGGCCCCGGCCCGGCGGCGACGAGGTAGAGGAAGACGAAGCAATACAGGATGGCGGCATCGCCGCCATTGTTCACCGGGAAGAAATCGCGCGGCGCATGCGCCATCCAATAGGCGGCCGCCATGGTGCCGGAGGCGATGAAGGCGGCAGGCCGGGTGAACAGGCCGATCGTCAGCAGCACGCCCGTTACGATCTCGATCACCCCGGCGATCCAGGGCAGGGACATCGCGGCCGGCCCACCGCCGGAGCCCGGCGGGAAGCCCAGCAGCTTCTGGGTGCCATGCGCCATGAAGATCAGCGCGGCGACGATCCGCAGCACGGAGAGCAGGCGCGGCGCCCAGAGGGCGAGCGAAGTCTGGGTCGACATGACGAAAATCCCATTGTTGATTCAATGGGATGTCATGTGGTTGCTGCACTGCACAATACGACAGCCGCGCCGCGCTGGCTCGCGCAGCCGTGACCGGCATTCAGCCCGCGACCGGCAACTGGGTGCCCACCAGCACATCACGCCCGACCAATCCGGCCAGCCGCGCCGCATCCCAGCCCTCGGTGCCGGTCGGGCGCAGCGGCAGGACCATCCAGCGGTAATCCGCCGTGCTGTCCACCACCCGGATCTCGGTGCCTTCCGGCAGGGTGGTCCCCCATTCGGCCAGCACCCCGCGCGGGTCGCGCACCGCGCGAGCGCGATAGGCGGCGGATTTGTACCAATGCGGCGGGTAGCCCAGCACGGCGCGCGGGTAGCAGGAACACAGGGTGCAGACGACCAGGTGATGCACCCCCGGCCGGTCGACCAGCACGCCGAGCGGCGGCGCCCCTGCCATGGAAACCCCCATGGCCTCCGCCGCCTGGCTGCCATCGCGCAGCATCAGCGCGTGATAGTCCGGATCGGTCCAGGCACGGGCCACCATGGCGGCGCCGATGCGCGGATCGGCGAGGTCGGTGCGTTCGATCTGCGCGGCGATCTGCGCCTCCGTCACCACGCCACGGGCGGCCAGCGCCGCCGTGAAGCGGTCGAGCAGGGCGATGCTGTCGGGGCCGGGGGCGTGGGCCATCAGGCGGCGGGCTCCAGCCAATGCTCGTAGAGCTCCACCAGCACCGTGTCGCCCGCCTGGCCCTCATTCCACAGGGCCGGCTGGTCGAAGCGCACATGATACAGTGGGATGGTCGCTGCCGGCCGGGCAAAGGCCAGGTCCTCCGGATTGCGGAAGGCGCCCAGATGGCGCTCCACGAGCCCTTCCCGCCCGCGCAGGTAGTGCGGGGTGCGGATGTGGCAGGGGCCGCGCGTCTCGGGGAAATCCGCCTTCACGCGGATTCGGGCGCCGGGGGTGAAACGGGTCATGGGTGCAGCTCCTCCGGCAGGACGACGCCCTTTTCCAGCATCAGGGCGGTGATCGAGCGCAGCCAGCGTTCGTAGTAGCCGAGGGCGTGGTACTCGGCCTCCGGAATCGCCTCCACCCCGCGCCGCAATTCGTCCACCGTCATCAGCCCGCGCTGGGCGAGCAACTGCCGCAGCGCATCGACGCGCTTGCCGAAGGCGTCGGGCGGGGCCTCGTCATCCGGTTCCACCGGGGTGCAGCGGAAGCGCGGGGCGCCGCCGATGTCGTGGGTCGCCGGGACAGGCAGGGGGGCTTCGTCGGGCATGGCGGGAGCCTATTGGATCTCCTCGTCGCTGCCCACGCCCCAGATCTCGGCGCGACGCAGAAAGCCGCGATGGCCGGCGGCCTGCAATTCGCACCAGGCGCTGTTGGCGCCGCATTCGCGGATGCGGGCGATGACGCCGGGGCGGAAGCGGGCGATGGCGGCGGCGCTGTCCTCCGGCCTTCGGCGCAGCGTCGCCTCCCCCAATGCGGCACTGCCGGCGCCGGCCAACTGGGTGGCCGGGCGCACCAGCACGGTCCGGCGCCCGGCCAAAGTGGAGGAATGCACCCAGCCCTCGGCGCCGTCCGGATCGCGGATGCGGCGCCAGAGCTGGAACTCCCCGATGATCTGCACCGGCAGGTCGCGGCGCTGGAAGGTCCATTCGATGGGGTAGGAGGTGCTGGGGCCGACCCGCATGTTCACCTCATCTGAACGCAGCGAGGCGAAGCGCGGCAGCGGCAGGCCGGTGACGGGCCCGGTGCTGGGCGCGGCCGGGCGGGGCGGCAAGGCCGGTTCCGGCGGGCGCGCCGTGGCGGCGGTCGCGGCAGTCGCTGCCGCGGCAGCGGCAGCGGCGCCGGCCGTCGCGGCCACCGGGCGGCGATTCGGTGGCGGCGTGGCGCCGCCGACCGTTGGTGTCCGCTGCCCGGGCGGATTGGCGCGCGGCGCCTGCGGCCGGGCCGGCGTGGCGGGGGCCTGGGCCTGCGGCCGCGCGGGCGGCCGGGGCTGGGCCTGCCGGGGTTGTGTCGGGCTGGGTTGGGCCTGGCTGGGCTGGGCGCGCGGCGGTGTGGCGGGCCGGGCCGGGGGCGCGGCCAGGTTGCGCGGCTGTTCGGACGGCACCAGCCTCGGTGTCGCCTGGCCGGCCGGGCGCGGCGGTGGCAGGCTGCCCTGGCTCGGCGCCAGGCTGGACTGGGCCAGCGCCGCCTGGCCCAGCAGCGAATGGGCGCCCAGGGCAAACAGGGACAGCGCGAGCAGGGCGGGACGGACAGGAACCATGACCGATCCCTCTCCCATCCGCCCGTGTCGGGTCAAGCGTTCAGACGCGGCCCGGTGATCGCTAGATCGTGACGATCTGCCCGGCCCCGATCGCGGCCAGGAAGGTCACCACCCCCGCCACCTCGACGCCCGGTGCCAGCGCCGCGGGCGCCAGCCCCTCGGCCTTCAACCCGGCCTCGCAGGCGATGCGGCGGATGCCGAGATCGGCGGCGGCTTCCGCCAGCACGGCGAGGGTGGCGACGCCGCGCTCGGCCAGAAGCGCCTCCCTGGCATCGGCCAGCAAAGGGGTGTCGGCCAGTAACAGGCGGCAGCCGGCATTGCTGGCGAACAGCACCACCTCCCGCCCGATCGCCGCCGCCCCGGTGGCCAGGACCAGGGCGTAATGCGCGCGGTCATGCGCGCCGGAGAGCAGCAGGATGCCGAGGGGGGGGGTCATGCGGCGGCCCTGCTGTCCTGGCTGGCTCGCTCGCCGTCCCTAGACCGCACAGGCCGTCGCCGCAGGGCTGGCATGGGCGGACAGGTCGTGGATGGTCGGATGGTCGCCGCACAGGGCGCAGGCCGGGTCGCGGCGCAGCTTCACGGTGCGGAACCGCATGTCCAGCGCATCCCACAGCAGCAGGCGGCCGGACAGGCCCTCGCCGATGCCCATCACCAGCTTCAGCACCTCCGTCGCCTGCAGCGTCCCCATCACCCCGGTGACGGCGCCGAGCACCCCGGCCTCGGAACAGGTCGGCACCAGTCCATCCGGCGGCGGCTCTGGGTGCAGGCAGCGGTGGCAGGGATGCGGCGCACCCTCATGCCCGCGAAAGACCGAAAGCTGGCCCTCGAAGCGCAGCACGGCGGCCGAGACCAGCGGCCGGCCGAGCAGGTGGCACGCATCGCCCAGCAGGAAGCGGGTGGCGAAGTTGTCGGTGCCGTCGCAGACCAGATCGTAATTCGGGATATTGGCCCAGGCCCATTCGGCATCCAGTCGCCGCGCATGCACCTCCACCTGGGTTTCCGGGTTCAGCCGGGCGATGGTCTCGGCGGCACTTTCGGCCTTGTTGCGGCCGATGCGGCCTGTGTCATGGATGACCTGCCGCTGCAGGTTGGAAAGTTCCAGCCGGTCATCGTCGATCAGCCCCAGCTTGCCGATCCCCGCCGCCGCGAGGTAGAGGCCCAGCGGCGAGCCAAGCCCGCCGGCACCGACCAGCAGCACGCGCGCCTGGCGCAGCTTCGCCTGGCCGATGGCGCCCACCTCCTCAAGCAGGATGTGGCGGGAATAGCGGCGGATCTCCGCCTCGGAGAAGTCCAGGTCCATGGCGCCGATATGGGCGCGGCAGGGGGCGGCTTGCAAGCCATGCGGCTGGCGGTTCATCGCCGGTTAGCGGTTGCGGTGGCACATGCCACCATAGAAGGCGGATCGGTCACTTGACCGATCCGAGCGCCCGAACGGGCGCCGCCGCTGCTTATGCGGCGAAGCCAAGGAAACCGGAGGTTTCCGCCCGGCGTATGAGGGTATAGAGAGGAAACTGGTTTGCGGATGCGATGGCTGGCCTGTGCGGCACTGGGACTGGGGCTCTGGGCGGCGGTGCCGGGGCAGGCCGATGCGGCCTGCCCGGACCTGCTGCTCGGCGACAGCCTCGCGGTGGGCATGGCCGATTTCGCCCGCGCCGAAGGCTATCAGGTGGTCGCCCAGACCGGCGCCGGCCTCACCTGGCTGCGGCAGCAGGCGCCGCGCTGCGTCGACCGTCTGCTGCTGGTCTTCGGCACCAATGACCTGCGCGGCCTGGCGCCGGAGGCGGCCGAGGATTACGCCCGGCAGATCGCCGCGGTGATGGAGAACTGGCCGGCGGCGCGCATCATCTGGGCGACGCCGGGCTGCTTCGCCCGCGACCGGGCGCTGGAATCCGGCAGCCAGTCGCTCGACCGGGCGCTGCTGCGGGCGCAGACCCTGGCCGATGCCAGCCTGGCGCATCTGCCGGCGCTGCATCGCGGCCGGGTGGCCCGCTGCGACTATCCCAGCGCCGATGGCGTGCACCCGACGGCCGCGGGCTATCGCGCCTGGTGGCAGGGGTTGCAGGGGGTGATGGCTCAGCGACCCAGGCCGAGCAGCCCGCGCGCCGCTTCCACCGATTCCGTCACGCCGAGCATGGCCATGGCGCCATCCCAGCTTTCCGTGACGACGATCAGCGCCTCCGTCCCCGGCAGCACGTCCAGCCCATAGGCGGCATCGAGGATCGCGCCGGACCGGCCGGCGGCGAAGACCAGCAGCGCCAGTCCGACCACGCAGGCCGCGCGGCCTGCCGTCATGGTGGCGGAGCGGGGCGAGAAATCGTCGGGCCGGGTGTTCGGCGTGGGCTGGAGCCAGGGCTGGCGCATCGGCGGTCCCCTCAGAACTGGAAGTAGATGAAGGGGGCGACGCCCTCCGGCGCCGCCAGGATGATGACGAGCATGGCCAGGCCGAAGACCAGGCCGAGGAGTGGCGCCGGCAGCGGCCGCAGCACCGTCTCCAGCCGCTGGCGCAGATCCGGCGGCAGGAAATGCAGGCCGAGGCCGAGCGCGATGATGACCAGCAGCCGCGGCGTCCAGGCCGTGTCCGCCGCGCCGGCCAACAGCCCCTGGCCCAAGGTGCCGATGGTGGCGAGGTCCGGCGCGCGGAACAGCACGAAGGCGGCGACCACGATGTGGAAGGTGATCGCCCAGCGCAGGACGCGTCCCGCCGCGCTGGCCGGCACGTCGCGCAGGCCCAGCCAGCGCTCCACCACCAGCGCGGCCCCATGCAGCGCGCCCCAGGCCAAGAAGGTCCAGGCGGCGCCGTGCCAGATGCCGCCCAGCAGCATGGTGACCAGCAGGTTGCGCGCGGTGCGCCCTTCGCTGCCGCGGCTGCCGCCCAGTGGCTTGAACAGGTAGTCGCGCAGCCAGGTCGACAGCGAGATGTGCCAGCGCCGCCAGAAGTCCGACAGGGTCAAGGCGCGGAAGGGCTGGTTGAAATTCTGCGGGAAATGGTAGCCGAGCAGCGCCGCCAGCCCGATCGCCATGTCCGAATAGCCGGAGAAATCCAGCCAGATCTGGATGGTATAGCCATAGCAGGCCAGCAGGATGTCGCCCGCCCCGAAGCCGAGGGGGTCGCGGAAGACCGGGTCCACCAGCCCGGTCGCCAGCTCATTCGCCAGCAGCATCTTCTTGGCCAGCCCGCCCAGGATCAGCAGCCCCGCCATCACCACCGGCACCCGCCAGCGATCCGGCAGCTGGGCGAGCTGCGGCAGGAAATGCGCGGCGCGGACGATGGGGCCGGCGGCCAGATGCGGGAAGAAGGTCAGGTAGACCAGCACCTTCAGCGGCCAGCGCTCCGCCGGCACATCACCGCGATGGGTGTCGACCATGTAGGAGATCGCCTGGAAGACGTAGAAGGAAATGCCGACGGGCAGCAGCACCTCCGGCACCGGCAGCGGCGGCAGGCCCAGCGCGACGCCGATGGGGGAGGCCGTCCCGGCCAGGAACCCCGCATATTTGAACCAGCCGAGCCAGAGCAGCGTGCCGGCGATGCCGAGCTTCAGAAGCCCCGCCCGGCGCTGCCCCGCGCAGATCCGCCCGAAGGCCCAGGCCCAGAGGCCGAAGACCACGAGCGCCGCGCAGAATTCCACGCTGAAGGCGGCATAGAAGACCAGGCTGGCCGCCAGCAGGAAGGGCAGGACGGCGCGGGGCGCGTGGCGCACCAGCAACCAATGCGTGCCGAAGACGCAGGCGAAGAAGATCGCGAACAGCCCGGTCGGGAACAGCATGGTCTCAGGCCGCGGCCCCGCCGAGGCCCGCGCCGCGCAGCAGATTCGCGTGCAGCCGCTCCGCCGTCAGCCGGTAGCCATCGGTGGTGAAGTGCACCAGGTCCGGCCGCATCAGCGGCGGGGTGGCGCGCGCCAGGCTGGGCAGGCGGCAGAGCCCGCCGGTCACCTCCTCCGCCCAGTCGAAGAAGCCGACACGCTCGGCGGCGGCGACGCGACGCTGGGTGCTGCGCACCGCCGCCAGCGCCGGCAGGGGCGTGACCGGGCAGGCGCCGCGGCCCCGGCGGATCGGGCGCCCCGCATCCGGCGCACCCATCAGCAGAATGCCGCTGCGCGGGCTGGCGGCGCGCAGCGCGGCGATGCGCCGCGACAGGGCCAGGCCATAGGCGGCAGGGTCGAAATCCCGGTCGGTCGCCTCATTCGTCCCGTATTCCAGGATGATGAGCGCCGGCGGCGCCACCGACAACTCTCGCGCCACGATCGCCGGATCGCGATTGTCGAGCGTCGCCAGGGTGGCGCCATTGATGCCGAAGGATTCCACCATTGCGCCCCGGCCGCGCCGGTCAACGCCCCAGCCGAGCAGCGTCACCGGCCCATCGCCCATCAGTTCCAGCGTCACGGAACGCTGGCCGGGCGGCAGGTCCAGCCGGATCAGGCGCAGCCGGGGCGCGGCGGTGCGGGTCGCGCGCGGCGCCTCCGGAATGCCGGCGCCGATCAGGCGAAAGCTGCCGCTCTCCGGTCCGCATTGCAGCGTCAGGTGCAGCCGGTCGAAGCCGCGCGGGTCGGCGCTGGCCAGGCTGAGATGGTCGCCGGCCTGGCTGCCGGTCAGGCGATAGCCGGCCAGGCCGAAGGGGCCGGGGGTGGCGGCACGCAGCGCATGAGCGGTGCTCCAGCTTCCCTCCTGGATCAGGGTGATGCCGGCGGGGACGAAGCTGCTCTGCGCCCGGCCGGGCGGCATGCGGCCGGGGCCGACGGCGCCGAAGCGTACCTGCAGCAACTCGCGCAGCCGTTCCGCCATGCGCGGGAAGGCGGTGTGGCTGTCGCCCAGCATCAGCACCAGGGCGCGGCCCTGCCGTCCCGCCTCCAGCCCGCGCAGCGCGGCGCCGAGCGGGGCATAGGGGTTGCCGGCGGGGCTGGCGGTCAGCAGCGCCTCGAAATCCGGGTCGGGGCCGGGGTCGAGCCCTTCCGCCCGTCGCGCCGCCTCGGCCGGCGGGGTGCCGCCGGGCGCGGGGTCGCTGCGGCAGCCCGGCAGCAGGGTGGCCAGGCCGAGTCCCGGCAAAAAGCCCCCGATCAGGCGACGTCGATCCAACATCCTGCGGTCGCCATCCTTATCTCGTTCACGCTCCGCTGCTACTCTGCCCCAATTCCCAGTGGATGCGGAGTGCCCCGGATGCGGCCTGGTCGCGATGCTGCCTTTTTGTCCCGGCGTGGCCTGATGCTGGCTGCCGTCGCTGCCGGTGGCGGGGTTGGTCCGTCCAGGGCCGAATCCATCCGAGCACGATCTGACTCCGCGCCCCCTGTGGTGCCGCCGGATCGCGTCAACCTGCTGCTGCTGGGGGACTCCCTGGCCCAGGGCATGTTCCTGTCGCTCAACCCCGTGCTGCGCCGCCGGCCGACGCCGCGCGTCATCAATGGCACGCTGCATGCCACGGGCGTGACCCGCATCGACGAACATGACTGGACCGCGGTGACCCGCGACCTGGTGGCGCAGCACCGGCCGCAACTCGTCGCCTTCTGGATCGGCGCCAATGATTTCCGCCCCCTGGTGGTGCGGGAGGAGCGCACCCGCTACCGCTTCGGCAGCGCGGGCTATGCCGAGCACTATGCCCGGCGGGTGACGGAAATGGTGGGCCACGCCACCCAGGCGGGCAGCCGCGTGGTCTGGCTCGGCCTGCCCAATATGCGGGAATCGCAGTTCGCCGGCGCGGTGCGGCAGCTCAATACCATCCAGCATGACGCGGCACTGGCTGCGGGCGCCGTCTGGGTCGATACCTGGGAGGCGACGAGCGACGCCGAGGGCCGCTACATGCCCGCCATTGCCCTGGAAACCGCGAGCCGCAGCTTCCGGGCGGAGGATGGGGTGCATTTCACCAGCTGGGGCTATCTGCGGATCGCCGGGCTGCTGTTCGACGCGGCCTCGGAGCATTTTCCCGAGCTGGAACCGGCGCTGGGCCGGCTGAGCGAGATCTGAACCCCGCCGGGTCTATGGCAACGCGTTCCCGACCAGGGTCGCGCCTGACAGCGCCAGCAGCACCAGAACCACATCCTGGAAGCGCCGGTCGCTGAGCCGGCGATAGGCGCGGATGCCGAGCCAGGCGCCGGCGAAGGTGCCGGGCAGGGCGATGGCGACCATCAGCCCCAGCCGCGCGGTGACCAGCCCGCTGGCCGCGTGCCACAGCACCACCGTGCCCAGGATGGCCAGGTTGAAAAGCTGGAACACGCCGCGCCGCTGGTCCTTGCCCCAGCCGCGCAGGGTCGCCCAGATGGTGGGCAGCGGCCCCGACAGCCCGGCGAGCCCGCCGAGCACGCCGCCGCCGAACCCCACTGCCGCATCGGCGAGCCGCCCGCCCCAGGCGATGCGCGGCTGGAACCGTCCGAGCAGCATGAAGGCGGCATAGCCCAGCAGCAGCAGCCCGATGCCGAGCCGGAAGCTGTCCAGCGCCACCCGTGTCAGCAGCAGCGTGCCCAGCGGAATGCCCAGCAGCCCGGCGAGCACCATCGGCCAGACCCGGCGATGATCGACCGCCGGCCAGATGCCCGGCAGGTTCTGCGCCTGGGCGGCGACGGAGCAGATGGCGACCAGCGTCGCCGCGGCGGAAGGCTCCACCACATGCAGCCAGAAGCCGAGCGCGATGAGGCCGGTGCCGAAACCGGCGAGGCCGGAGATGAAGCCGCCGGCGAAGGCCCCGCCCGCCAGCAGGGCCACCGCCGTGGCGGTCAGCATCAGACGGCTTCGCGCCGCAGCTGGTCCTTCAACTCCCGCCGCAGCACCTTGCCCATGGCATTGCGCGGCAGAGCGGGCATGAAGCGGATGTCCTTCGGCACCTTGTAGCGCGAGAGGCGGTCGCGGCAGAGCGCCGCCAGTTCCTCCGCCGTCACGTTCATGCCGGGGCGGGTGACGACGAAGGCGGTGACGGCTTCGCCCCAATAGGGATGCGGCGCGCCGGTGACGCCGCATTCGGCGATGGCGGGATGCGCCAGCAGCACCTCCTCCACCTCGCGCGGATAGATGTTCTCCCCGCCCGAGATCACCATGTCGTTCTTGCGATCGACCAGATAGAGGTAGCCTTCCTCATCCTGCCGGGCGAGGTCGCCGGTGACGAACCAGTCGCCGCGCGTGCCCGCCGCGGTCTGTTCCGGCAGGTTCAGATAGCCCGAGAACATATAGGGGGAGGAGACCCAGAGCTCCCCCACCTCGCCCTGCGCGACACGCTGGCCGTCGCCGTCGCAGATCTTCATCTGCGTCGCCGGATAGGGCAGGCCGACGCTGGCCTGCTTGCGGAGCTGGTCGGGCGGGCTCAGCGAGCAGGCGATGGAGGTCTCGGTGGTGCCGTAGCGTTCGTACAGCTTGCCCTCGCCGAAGAAGCCGACGATGCGTTCCTTCGTGGCCTGCGGCAGCGGCGCGGTGCCGGAGATGGCCGCCTTCATGCTGCGCACATCGTAGCGCGCGCGCGCAGCTTCCGGCAGCGCGAAGAGCGCGGCGAAATGGGCGGGGACGATATAGGCGCTGGTGGCCTGGATGCGGGTGATGGTGGTCATCAGCGCCTCGATGTCGAAGCGCGGCATCACCTCCACGAAGCCGCCGAAGAAGATCGGCGTCAGCGCCATCAGGAAGCCGGCGCCGTGGAACATCGGCGTGGTGGCGACGGCGCGGTCATAGGGCGTGTAGCAGCCATGTTCCGCCGCCATCGCATAGGCGGACAGCACGCGGCCACGATGCGCCAGCCGCACGCCCTTGGCCCGGCCGGTGGCGCCGGAGGTATAGGGGACGGAGAAGATGTCGCGCTCATCCACCTCCACCGCGCAGGGTCCGGCGGAGGCCTCGGCCAGCAGCGCCTCATAACCCGGGCCGATGACGATGAAGCGTTCGACGCTGGCGGGTGCTGCGGCGCGGGCGGCTTCCTCCAGCGCGGCGGAAACGAACATCACCCGCGCGGCGCTGTCGTCGCAGATGAAGCGGATCTCTGGCGCCGAGGCGGCGGGGCCGATGGTGGCGGCGGCGATGCCGGCCTCCGCCATGCCGGCGACGATCTCGACATATTCCAGGCAATTCGCCGAGAACACCGCGGCATGTTCGCCATGCCGCAGGCCAAGCCCCGCATGGCAGAGATTGGCGACGCGGGCGATGCGATCGACCAGCCGCGCATAGGTCAGCTCCCGCCCGGTTTCGCGCATCGCGATCTTGTCGGGGGTGCGGCCCGCGGAAGCGCGGATACCATCGGAGATCAGCATGCAGCGCGAGGCGCCGCGTCGGGCGAATTCAGCCATGCGCGGCAGGATCGGGGTGCTTTCCCACCGCTGTCAATGGACAGGACATTGACAGGCGTCGTGCAACGGGGCGCGATGCAGGCATGGCACGTCCCCACATCGAATGGATCCAGGCGCAGGCGCTGTCATGGCAGCCCGACGCCGTCGCCGCCCGGCCCGGTGCCGAGGCCAAGATTCTCTCGCGCGACGCGGAGAGCGGCGCGCTGTCCTGCATCCTGCGCTACCCGCCCGGCTATCGGCTGGGCGCGGACCACCTGGCGGTGGATGAGGAATTCTGGGTGCTGGATGGCGGGATCGAGCTGGATGGGATCGCGTACCGCGAACACAGCTATGCGCATCTGCCACGGCTGATGCCGCGCAGCGGCTTTTCGTCGGCGGACGGCGCGGTGGTGCTGACCTTCTTTTCGGGCACGCCGGTGGCGCGGCCCGGCGTGGCGCCGACGCCTTTCGATGAACGCCGGCTGGTGCGGCACCTTTCCGCCACCGACAATGTCTGGGATGGCGACTTCGCGTCGATGGGCCTGGAATCCATGGCCGCCACCGCCCGCATGCGCACGCTGCGGCGCGACCCCGACAGTGGGGAGGTCACCTACCTGACGTGCACCATGCCCTTCCGCCAGGGCGAGCGCAGCGAACGCCATCCGGTGGTGCAGGAGTTCTTCATGATCTCCGGTGAATTGGCGGGCGATTTCGGCGTGATGCAGTCGGGCGCCTATTGCTGGCGGCCGCCGATGATCAAGCACGCGCCCTATGGCTCCTGGACCGGCACGGTGCTGCTGTTCCGTTCGGTCGGCGGGCCGCAGAGCACGCTGTGGGAAGACCCGGACCAGGCCTTCACCTGGAAGCCGGACCACAAGCCGGTGCTGCCGCCCGATATGGCGCCACTGATGGCACAACCCTGGAAGCGGCCCGACCGTTACTGAGGGATCGTTGACTTGTATCCAAGTTGACGTCTAGCCTTGTCCGGACATTACGGCGCCGGCCCCGCGCTGGCGTGAGGAGGATGCCGTGAACGCGCCACGCCGCCTGCTGCTTGCCGCCGCCACCCTGTTCGCCAGCTTCGGCGTGACGCCGCAGCCGGCCCTCGCACAGGACCGCACCATGGTGATGGCCATGGTCTCCACCCCACGCGGCTTCGACCCCGACATCTGGGTGCCCGGCCAGATCGAGGCCTCGGTCAATGTCTATGAGGGGCTGACCCGCTTCGGCACCCGCACGGTCGATGGCCGCACCGAACTCGACCCCGGCAAGGTGGAGCCGCATCTGGCGGAATCCTGGACGGTGTCGGAGGACGGCAAGGAATACGTCTTCCGCATCCGCCCCGGCGTGCGCAGCCCCTTCGGCAATGAGCTGACCGCCGCCGAC
This sequence comes from Falsiroseomonas oleicola, assembly GCF_019029495.1. Classification (GTDB taxonomy): domain Bacteria; phylum Pseudomonadota; class Alphaproteobacteria; order Acetobacterales; family Acetobacteraceae; genus Falsiroseomonas; species Falsiroseomonas oleicola. Next base: position 1,122,247 of record NZ_JAERQM010000001.1, on the reverse strand, counting down.
GTCGTCTGGACCTTCGAAAAGTCCAACGCCCAGCGCCGCACCGGGTTGTTCATTCGCAACGTCGCCCGCATCGAGAGCGTGGAGGCGGTTTCGCCGAATGAGGTGCGCTTCCGCCTGCGCGACGCCAACCGCATCTTTCTCAGCGTCCTGACGCTGCATATCCCGGCGATCTTCGACAGCACGGAAGCGAAGAAGCACGCGACCGCGGAAGATCCCTTCGCGGCGCGCTGGCTTGGCTCCAACACGGCCGGCTTCGGCCCCTATCACGTGCAATCGGTGACGGCGGGGCAGCAGGCGATCTTCGTCGCCAATCCGAACTACGTCTTCGAACGCCCGCATTTCACCCGCATCGTCTGGCGCGAAGTGCCCTCGCCGGCGACCCGCGTGGCGCTGGTGCGCACCGGCCAGGTGCAATACGCCGAGCAGATCCCGCTTCAGCAGATCGCCGACATCCGCCGCGACCGCAACATCCGCGTCGAAAGCGTGGCTGCGCCGGGCAGCGCGACGGTGCGCATGAATCCGCGCATCGCGCCCTTCGACGACCAGCGCGTGCGCCAGGCCGTCGCCTATGCCACCGACTACAATGCGATCGGGGAGGCGGTGTTCCTCGGCCTCGGCACGCGCAGCCGTTCCATGCTGAACCCGCCGATCCCGGGCGCCATCGACGCCTATGCCTATGAGACCGACTACGACCGTGCGAAGGCCCTGCTGGCGGAGGCGGGCCACCCGAACGGCCTCGACGTCACGCTGGAATACAGCACCAACTGGTGGTGGGAGGAGCCGCTGGCCCTGCAGATGCAGGCGAGCCTGGCGCGTGCCGGCATCCGCGTGACGCCGCGCCGCATACCGGCAACGGAAATGACGGCGCGCCGCGCCATCAATGTGTGGTCGCTGCCCTTCATGACGCATCTGACCTCCTCCTTCGTGCCCGATCCCTCCTACAACATGTTCCTCACAGCCCATTCGCGCGGCGGCTCCAACGTCAACGGCAACAACAATGCCGAGCTCGACCGGCTGATCGACGCCTCCGTCGTGGAGCGCGACGAGGCGAAATGGCTGGAGCTGGTGGCGGAGGCGCAGCGCAGCCAGGCGAACAGCGCGACCTTCATCGAGACCTTCCTGCCCGGCACGCATGAGGTCTTTGCGAGCTGCATGCGTGGCTTCACCTGGCGGCCGCACAACCGGCTGGTCTGGAAGGACCTGGTCTGCAATCGGTGACGCTGGGCGGCTTCCTGCTGCGGCGCGCGCTGGTCGCGCTGCCGGTTCTGCTCGGCATCCTGTTCCTGACCTTCATGCTGGTGCGCATCGGGGATCAGGACCCGGTGGCGATGCTGGCGGGACCGATGGCGGATGCGCCGATGCTGGCGCGCATCCGGGCGGAGCTGATGCTGGACCAGCCGCTGCTGACGCAGTTCTGGGGATATCTTGGCCGGCTGGTGCAGGGTGATCTCGGCATGTCCTGGCAGGGCAATTCCCCCGTCACCCAGGCCATCGCGGACCATCTGCCGGCGACGCTGGAGTTGGTGACGCTGGCCGTCGGCATCGGTGCGCTGGTCGGCGTGCCGCTCGGGCTGCATGCGGCGGAACGGCCGAATGGCTGGTTCGACCAGCTTTCCCGGTTTGGCTCCCTGTTCGGATTCTCGCTGCCCACCTACTGGCTCGGGCTGATGGCGATCTTCGTCTTCTTCTACCTGCTGGGCTGGGCGCCGGCGCCGATGGGCCGCGTTTCCATGATGGTGACGCCGCCGGAGGTGGTGACGGGCTCCGTGCTGATCGACAGCCTGATCGCCGGGAACTGGGAAGCCGCCTGGTCCGCCGCCGGGCAACTCGTGCTGCCCGTCGGCTGCTTCACCATCGTCGCCACCGCGCCGATCATCAAGCACACCCGCGCCATCGCCATCGAGGTGATGGGCTCCGACTATATCCGCTATGCGCGGGCCTGCGGCTTCCCGCGCCGCGTCATCCGCCGCATCGCGCTGCGCGCGGCGCTGGTGCCTGTCATCACCTTCGTCGGGTCGGAATTCACATCCCTGCTCGCTGCCGCCAGCCTGATCGAATTCGTCTTCGCCTGGGGCGGGCTCGGCCATTGGGGGCTTAACGCCATCCTGCTCGGCGATTTCGCGGCGGTGCAGGGCTATGTGCTGGTACTGGCGCTGGCCTCCGTGCTGGTCTTCGCCTTGGTCGACCTGGTCGTCATGCTGCTGGAGCCGCGGGCGCGGGCATGAGCTTCACCCATGTCCTGGGCATCGCCCGCCGCAGCCCGACTTTTGCCGTGGGATTCGGCATCATCCTGGTCTTCGCGGTGATGGCGGCCCTGGCCGATGTCATCGCGCCGCTGCCACCGACGCTCTCCTTTCCCTATGCGACGCTGAAGCCGCCGGGGACGGACCCGTTTCTGTGGGGCAGCGACGGCAATGGGATGGATGTGTTTTCCCGCACCATCCATGGCGCGCGCTACGCCTTCGGCATCGCCTTGCCGGCCGGCGTCATCATGGCGGTGGTCGGCATTCCACTCGGCCTGATCGCCGGCTGGCGCGGCGGCTGGGTGGACGAGATCCTTCTGCGGATCCTCGATGTGCTGCGGGCCTTTCCGACCATCATCCTGGCGCTGGCGATCGTCGCGGCGACGGGGCAGGGGTTTCTCAACGTCATCCTGGTGGTGGGCTTTCTCGACAGCCCGATCTTCGCGCGCATCGTGCGGGCGGAGGTGCTGTCGCTGCGCAATGCCACCTTCGTGCGTGCCGCCGTCGCCGCGGGCAATCCGGAATGGCGGGTGCTGCTGGTGCATATCCTGCCCAACGCCATCCTCGGCGCCACCGCGCAATTGCCGCTGCGCATGGCCTGGGCGGTGCGCATTTCCGCCACCCTCGCCTTCATCGGCATCGGCGTGCAGGCGCCGGCGCCGGAATGGGGGGCGATGATCCGGCAGGGATCGGAATATGTGATCTCCGGCGAATGGTGGGTGGCGCTGTTCCCGGGCCTGGCGCTGATCGCCATGGTGCTGGGGTTGAACCTGGCGGGGGATGGGCTGTCGGACCTGCTCGATCCGAAGCGGCGGGCGACGGGCAAATGATGGCCATCCGGAGAATGATCCCGTTGCGGCCCGAAGGGCCGAGCGCCCGAATGGGCGCCGCGCCTGATGGCGCGAAGCCAAGGGCCGCGGATGCGGCCCGCCCGGCGTCTGAGGGGGACGAAGGCGAAGCCTTCGTCCGGTCCATATGACCCTGCTTGACGTTCAGGACCTGCATGTCGAATTCGTCGCGCGCGGGCTCGACAACCAATTGCGCATCGCGCGCGCGCTGAACGGTGTCTCCTTCACCGTCGCGGCTGGCGAGGTGGTGGGGCTGGTCGGCGAGACCGGCGCTGGCAAGTCGCTGACCGCGCTCGCCGCCATGGGCCTGCTGCGCCCGCCCGCCCGCATCCCGCGGGGCTCCATCCGCTTCGAAGGCCAGGAGATCATCGGCCAGCCCGATCGCGTATTGGAAAAAATCCGCGGGCGGCGGATGGCGATGATCGTGCAGTCGCCGCTGACCTCGCTCGACCCGCTGAAGCGCGTCGGCGACCAGCTTGTGCGCATGCAGCGCGTGCACGGCACCGCGCGTGGCGCGGCGGCACGCGCGAAGGCGGAGGCGATGCTGGCCGCCGTGCGGATTCCGGACCCGGCGCGGCGCATGCAGGCCTGGCCGCATGAATTGTCCGGCGGCATGGCGCAGCGCGTGCTGATCGCCATGGCACTGGTCAACGACCCCGCCCTCATCATCGCGGACGAACCCACCACGGGCCTGGACGTGACCGTGCAGGCGCAGGTGCTGGACACGCTGCGGGACATCGTGGCGGCGCGGAACCTGGGTGCGCTGGTCATCACCCATGACCTCGGCGTGGTCGCGCATTACTGCCAGCGCGTGGCGGTGATGTTCGCCGGCCAGATCATTGAGGACGGGCCGGTGCAGCAGGTCTTCGCCCGCCCCGCCCATCCCTATACCCAGGCGCTGATCGCCAGCACGCCGGGCCGCATCGCGCAGCTCGGCTGGACGCTGACCGGCGGCACGCCGCCCGACCTCTACAACCTGCCGACCGGCTGCCTGTACCGCGACCGCTGCCCCCGCGCGACCACTGCCTGCCTGGCGCCACCGCCGCGCATCGCCGTCTCCGACAGTCACGGCGCCGCCTGCCATTTCGCGGGGGAGGCGGCATGAGCCCCGTCCTCTCCGTCCGCAACCTGATCCACCGCTTCCCCGGCGGCGTGCATGCCGTCAACGATGTCTCCTTCGATATCGCGGCCGGGGAGACGCTCGGGCTGGTCGGCGAATCCGGCTCCGGCAAATCCACCATCGGCCTGCTGGTCACGCGGCTGCTGGCGCCGACCGGCGGGCAGATCCTGTTCGAAGGCGAGGACATCACCCATCTCGGCGCCGCCGCGCTCCGCAAGCTGCGTGCGCGCCTGCAGATCGTCTTCCAGGACCCCTGGGGCGCGCTGAACCCGCGCATGACCATCGGCCACCTGATGGAGGAACCGCTGACGCTGCACGGCCAGGGCGATGCCGCCAGCCGCGCGGCGGAGATCCGCCGGCTGGCGGATCGCGTGCGCCTGCCGGCGGCCTCGCTCGCCCGCTATCCGCACGAATTGTCGGGCGGGCAGTTGCAGCGGGTCTCCATCGCGCGCGCCATCGCCAACCGGCCGAAGCTGATCGTGCTGGATGAGCCGACCAGCTCGCTCGACCTCTCGGTGCGCGCCGGCATCCTGCAATTGCTGGACGAGTTGCAGCGCGAATCCGGCGTGGCCATGCTGTTCATCAGCCACGACCTGGAAACGGTGCGCCTCGTCTCCCACCGCGTGGCCGTGCTGTATCTCGGCCGGGTTGCGGAACAGGCGCCGGCGGAACAGCTTTTTGCCAACCCCGCGCATCCCTACACCCAGGTGCTGCTGTCGGCGCATCTGCCGCCGGACCCCTTGGTGAAGCTGCGGCGGCATGAGGTGGTGGGCGAAATCCCATCCCCCGTGAACCTGCCCCCCGGCTGCTTCTTCGCCGGCGGCTGCCCGTTGGTGCGGCCCGACTGCACCACCGGCCCGCCCCCCTTCGAGGAGGTGGAAGCCGGACACCGTGCCGCCTGTGTCCGCATCACGGACGGCACCAACCACCTTACCCCTGCCGAGGAACGTCCATGACCACCTTCGACCCCGCCGCCACCCGCACCGGCTATGGCGCGATCGACATCGTGGTGAATGTCTTCACCCCGGAAGCCTTCGCCGAGGGCCGCATCCCGACCGATGACCGCTTCCGCAGCCAGGTCAGGACCAAGGAGGATGACCGCCGCGGCGTCTCCATCGAGGACTACCTGCGCAAGATGGACCGCGCCGGCATCGAGCGATCCTTCCTGATCGCCGTGCGCTGCGGCGACCTGCGGGTGCGGGGCTCGATCGAGATCCCCTATGAATGGGTGCGCGACATCTGCGCGAAGTATCCGGACCGCTTTTCCGGCCTCGCCGGCATCGACCCGACCCGCGGCATCGCCGGGCTGAAGGAACTGGATGTCGCGATCAAGGAATACGGCTTCGTCGGCGGGCATTTTTACCCGCACTGGTTCAGCGAGGCGCCGGATGCGGCGATCTACTACCCCTACTACGCCCGTTGCGCGGAATTGGGCGTGCCGATCATGATGCAGGTCGGGCATTGCCTGGTCTATCAATCCGACCGCCGCCTGCCTTCCGTCGGGCGGCCGATGACGCTGGACCGGGTGGCGATGCACTTCCCCGAACTGACCATCATCGGCATCCATCTGGGCTACCCCTGGACCGACGAGATGATCTCCGTCTGCACGAAACACCCGAATGTGTACATGGCGGGTGATGCCTATGCGCCGAAACATTGGCCACAACAGGCGGTGCACTATGCGAACACCTACGGCCAGGACAAATTCCTGTTCGGCACGGATTGGGCGGTGATCGACCCGGAGCGCGCGATGAACGAGATGCACGACCTGGCCTTCCGGCCCGAGCCGCTGAAGAAGATTCTGCGGAACAACGCCATCAGAATCTTCAACCTCAGAGATACGCCGGCATGACACGACGCAAGCAAGATCGGCGCAGCCTGCGGCCGGCTCTGGCCGGCCGAGCGCCCGAACGGGCGCCGCCGCCAATGCGGCGCAGCCAAGGCCGCGGAGCGGCCGCCCGGCGTCTGAGGGCAGTACAGTGACATCCCTTGCGGCGGCGCTGGCGCAGCGGCTGGGCGCGGCGCATGTCGCGACGGATGCGGCCTCCTGCGCCCTGGCCACCGCCGACCTGTTCGACTGGCCCGGCGCGGCGCCGGCCGAGATGGTCATCCGCCCCGGCAATACGGAGGAGACGGCCACCGCGCTCCGCCTGCTGGCGGAATTCGGCCGTCCGATCGTGCCGCGCGGCGCCGGCCTGTCCTACACCGCCGGCGTGGTGCCCAATGCGCCGGCCGTGGTGGTGGATACGGTGCGGATGGATGGCATCCGCATCGATGCCGCGAACCTCACCGCCGTGGTCGGCGCCGGCGCCACCTGGCAGGCGCTGGCGACCGCGCTCGCGCCGCATGGGCTGCGCGCCGCCCAGGCCTCGCCCATCTCCGGCTCGGTCAGCACCATCGGCGGCACGGTGGCCCAGAACCTGCCGGGCGGGATGGATGGCATTCTCGGCCTGTCCGTGGTGCTCGCGGATGGCAATGCGGTGCGCACCGGCGCGCTGGCGCTGCGCAACGCACCGCCCTTCTGGCGCCATATGGGCCCGGACCTGACGGGCCTTTTCCTCGGCGATTGCGGCGCCTTCGGGGTGAAGACCGAGGTGGCGCTGCGCCTGGCGCCGGAGCGGGAGGCGGCCTTCGGCTCCTTCACCTTCGAAAGCGGCGCGGCGATGATGGCCGCCATGGTGCGCGTGGCGCAGGCCAATTGCGTGACCCGTGCCTTCGCCATGGACCCCGTCCGCAGCCGCAGCGCCGCGAAGGTGGAGGCGGTGGAGGCGCTGCGCACGGCAGGCGCCGTCGCCGCCCGGGCGGGCTCCGTCTACAAGGCCATGCGCGATGTCGCCGGCCTGGCCCGCACCGCCCGCGCAAGCCGGGTGGAACCCGCCTGGTCGCTGCACCTGACGGCGGATGGCGTGACGGAGGCCGCCGCCGCGGCCGGCATCGAGGTCGCCCGCCGCCTGTGCCTGGAAGCGGGCGGGACGGAGGTGACGCCCTCCATCCCCAAGGCCCTGCGCGCCCGGCCCTATTCCATCCGTGGCCTGGTGGGGCCGGATGGGGAACGCTGGGTGCCGGTGCATGGCATGCTGTCGCTGGGCGCTGCCAGCGCCTGCCTCGCGGCGCTGGAGGCTGAATACGCCACGCTCTCCGTGGAGCTGGCGGAGGCCGGGGTCAGCATCAGCCACATCATCTCCTCGCTCGGCGCCTATGTGACGATCGAGCCGATGTTCTATTGGCGCGACGCGCTGGACGCGCTGCATCTGCAGAACCTGTCGGAGAGCAACCGCGCGCGCTTCAGCAGCTTCCCGCCCAACCCGGCGGCACGCGACCTGGTGCGGCGGGCGCGGGACACGCTGTCGGGCATCATGGACCAGCATGGCGCGGTGCATGCCCAGATCGGCCGCTTCTACAAGCTGGGCTCGCGGATGGAACCGGGGGCGGCGCAGTTGCTGCACACGGTGAAGGCCATGCTGGACCCGCGCGGACGGATGAATCCGGGGGCGCTGGAAGGGTCGCAGAAGACATGAAACTGACGCGGCATTTCCTGACGATCGGCAATCGCCGCGTCCACTACACGCGGATCGGGCAGGGGCCGGCGGTGGCTCTGCTGCACGCCTCGCCCTGCTCGGCCAAGGTGCTGCAACCGGTGCAGGAGGTTTTTGCGGGCAGCTTCACCGCCCTGGCCTTCGACACGCCGGGCTTCGGCCTGTCCGACCTGCTGCCCAACGACCCGCCCGAGATCGAGGATTTCGCCGATGCGCTGGCGGAGGCTCTGGCGGCGCTGGGCGTCGAGCAGGCCTCCACCTATGGCCGGCACACGGGTGCCTCCATCGCCGTGGAATATGCGCGCCGCCATCCGGACCGCTGCGCCATGGCGCTGACCGACGGCTTCCCGGTCTTCACCGCCAAGGCGGCGGAGGAGCGACTGAAAAAGTACCTGCTGCCCTTGGTGCCGGAATGGGATGGCAGCCATCTGGTCTGGCTTTGGTATCGCTACCGCGACCAGCATGTCTTCTGGCCCTGGCACAACCAGAGCCTCGCCTTCCGCGCCGATACCGACGCGCCCGACCCGGAGTTCAACCATCGCGGCGTGGTCGAATTGCTGGAGGCCGGGGACGGCTACCGCATCGGCTATGCCGCGGCCTTCCGCCATGCCGGCCTGGCGGTGCTGCCGGAGCTGCACGTGCCAGTCTGCTTCGGCAACCGCCCGGGCGACAGCCAGCACCGCACCATGGCGGCCTATCCGCCCGAGGCCTGGGTGCAGGAGATGCCGCGCGATCCGCTGGCGGCCGCGGCGGCGGAGCGCGCCATCCTGCTGCGCCATCCGCCGCGCGGCGATGTGCCACCGGCCCCGATGGCCACGCCCATCGCCGGGCGCAGCACCACCAACTACGTCGATGTCGGTGGCCGCCAGGTGCTGGTGCGGGTGGTGGGCGACATCCATGCCGGCCCGCCCCTGGTCTTGGCGCCGCATGTCCCGGGTGCCTCCGCCCTCTATGAGGAATTGCTGGGCGCGCTGGATATCCCGACCATCGCCTTCGACCCGCCCGGCCATGGCGAGAGCGAGCCCCGGGAGGATGGCGCGCAGGGGCCGGAAGCCTGGGCGGAGGCGCTCTGGGGCGTCTGCGACGCGCTCGGCGTGCCGGCGGCGCATCTGTTCGGCCATAATGCGGGCGCCTCCACCGTGGTGGCGGCGGCGACCGCCCGGCCGGACCGGGCGCTGTCCGTGCTGCTGGCCGCGCCGATCGCGCTGCCGCCGCGGCTGCGGGCGGAATGGGCGCCGCGCTGGGCGCCGGATGTGACGCCGGTCTGGGACGGCTCGCACCTGTTGCGGATGTGGCACATGCGCCGCGACATGGGCCTGTGGTTCCCCTGGTGGGATCGCCGGCTGGAGACGGCCCGCGCTGTCGAGCCCCGCATCGAGCCGGAACGGCTTCAGGCGGAAATCCGCCAGGTGGCGAAGAACCCGGCCAGTTTCGGCCCGGCCTGGCAGGCGCTGCTCGCCTGGCCGTTGCAGGAACGCCTGGCGGCCCTGCCGCATCGCGTCGTGCTGCTGGAGGCGGAGAACGACCTGTTCGGCCAGTGCATGCCCCTGGTCCAGGCGGTGCGGCCGGAAGCCAGCCTGCTGCGCTGCGGCGACAACGTGCCGGACAAGGTCGCGGTGATCCGGGCGGCGCTGGCCGGCTGATGCCGCCGGAGCTGGAGGCCGCCGCCCGGGCGCTTTTCGCCTTCCTGGCGGTGCCCGATCCGCCGGGGCCGGCGGACCTCATCGTCTGCCTCGGCAGCTACGACACCCGCGTCGCCGTCCATGCGGCCGGGCTGGCGCGGCGCCATCCGGCGGCCCGCGTGATCTGCACCGGGCGCGACGGCAACTGGACGCGCGGCCGCTGGCCGGCGACGGAGGCGGAGGTTTTTGCGGGCATCATGCTGGACCATGGCGTTGCGCCTGGGCGCATCACGCTGGAGCCGCGCGCCACCCATATCGGCGAGAACATCGCCTTCGCCCGCGCGCTCAGTGCCTGGTGGCAGGTGGCGCAGGCGGTCTTCGTGACCAAGCCGCAGACCATCCTGCGGGTGCGGCATACCCTGCCCGTGCAATGGCCGGGGCTTGCCGCGCGGGTCGATGCGCCGCCGCTCGGCTTCGACGCCTATGTCACCGATGCGGATTTCCGGCACCGGCTGGTCAATGAGATGGTCGGCGATATCGACCGGCTGATCGCCTATCCGGCCCTGGGCTTCCAGACGCCCTGCGAGGTGCCCGCGCCGATCAGGGCGGCGCGGGACCTGCTGAAGGCGAACGGCTTCACCGAACACGCCTTGCCATAGCCGGGATCAGGCGGTCAGCTCCGGCTGCATCACCCCGGCGGGCAGCACCACGCGCAGTGCCAGGTCGCGGTCGGCGCGCAGGTGCTGGCGCATCAGCTCCTCGGCATCCTCGGGCCGGTTGTCGACCAGCGCCTCGATGATCTGGCCGTGCTCGGCCAGGGCGCGCTCCACGCGGCCATGGCGCAGGGTCAGCAGGCCGAAGCGGTGCACCTGGTCGCCGAGCTGCGCCATGAACTGCACCAGCCTGGTATTGCCGGCCAACGCGATGATCCGGCTGTGCATCAGCACGGAACAGTCATAGGCCGCGCGAAGCCGCCCGGCCTGCATATGCGCCAGCGCGTCGCGATGGTCCGCCATCAGCCCCTCGGCATCCGCCGGGCCGAGGCGCTCCGCCGCCACCCGCACCGCGAAGCCCTCGAGCTGTTCGCGGAGCTGGTAGACCTCGACGATGTCATGCACCGAGAGTTCGGAAACCACGATGCCCCGCTGCGGCAGGATGCGCACCAGCCCGCCGCCGGCGAGCTCGCGCAGCGCCTCCCGGATCGGGGTGCGGCTGATCTCCAGCTCATCGGCGAGCTGGTTTTCCGACAGCAGCGCGCCGGGGGGGTAGCGGGAATCGAGGATGCCGCGCTTGATCGCCTCATAGGCCTGCTCGCGCAGGCTGCGCGGCGGATCGCTCTTGTCCCGTGTCATCGGCGTTCCCGGTTCCATGTCGGCCGATTTCGTCTCCGCCATCGGCAGAGTCGGCCTGGCCAAGATGTATACTGGCCGGCGCCATCGCGGCAAAGTTGCCGCGTTTCCAGATCGGTCCCGCGCAGGTGATCGCCGGCCGCGATGGCCTGTCAGGGGGAGGAGGCGACCGCCGGGGCGAGGGCCGGGTTCTTTCCCATGGGATGGCCGGGGTTGCGGAAGCGCAGCTCCCCCTCCGGCGCGCCATCCGGCGGGGCCACGCCGAACAGCTCCATCCGGCTGGTGCAGGCCACGGCGACCACATGGCGCGCGGCGGGTTCCGTCATCCAGCGCCGGGCGGCGCCTTCCAGGTCCAGCCTTTCGCGCAGGCCCCGCCATTCGGCGCGGTCCATGTCATCGACGAAGATCGCCAGCAGCCCGGGCCGCGTGCCGCTGAGCCGGCTTTCCGCCACCAGGCCGCAGCGGCGGGTGACGGCGCCGGCGATGGAATTCTCCCGCCCCGCGCGCGCCGCCATGACGAAGACGGAACCGCCCCCGGCCGCGGCGGTGACGGCCAGGTGCGCTTCCTCCCCGAACTGGGCGCGGAGCTGGGCGGGCAGGCCCTGGGTGCTGGCCTGGGCGCCGGCGAGCACCAGCGGGTCGAGCTTCAGCACCGCATCGGCGCTGGAATCCTGCCGCTTCTGCGCCGCCAGCAGCGCGGCGATGCGGCCATGCAGATCGGCCACCTGGCTGTCGGTGGCCATGCCACCGGGCAGGGTCATCTTCAGCAGGTAGCGGCCGGGATGCGCGGCGAGCCAGGTCTGAAGCTCCGGATTCACCTTGTCGACCAGGGCGCACCAGTCGCCGCGATGCACTTCCCGGCCTTCCTCGGCGGAGACGGTTTCGCAGACCACCTCGGCGGCAACGCCGTCGCGGCGGATCAGCAGGTCGAAGGGCGTTTCCTCGGCGAGGCCGGTGAACTCCACCGCAAAACCACGGCTGCGATGCAGCGCGGCGGTGCGCAACAGATGAAACAGCGGCATCAGCGTCGCCTCGCCGGTCAGGCCGGCGGCGATCTGGTCCCGCAGCCGGGCGCGCTGCGGGGCCGGCAGGCTGGCGGCGAGCTTCACCGCTTCCCGCGCAAAGGCAGCCGCATGGCGTTCGGCGGGGGTGGCGCGGGCCAGGGCCTTCGGATCGCAGAGCCGGGCCAGCACCAGTTCCAGCGCATGGCGCTGCTGCGCGGCGCGGCCGGAGAGGGAAGGCAGCGCGGTGCGTTGCTGGATATCGCCGAGCCGCTTGGCCCAGAGGCGCGCGCCGCACAGCGTGCGGAAACGGTCGAGGTCGGCCGGTTCCGGCCGATGGTCGGCGAAAGGCATGACTGCGACCCGATCACGTTGACGCCTCTCCCTAAGCCCTTGCGGAGGGAAAACGTCAAGCGCCGGATGCGTGATAGGCGAGTATTTTTGTCGGATATACGTTTGGCGGCCTCGGCGGCCGCCTCAGTTGCGCGGCAGGCGGGCCTGGCCGGGGGCATCCGGGTTCTGGGCGCGGTGGCGCAGCAGGGCATCGGCCAGGACCAGGGCCAGCATCGCCTCCCCCACCGGCACGGCGCGGATGCCGACGCAGGGGTCGTGGCGGCCCTTGGTCAGCACCTCCACATCCTGGCCGAAGCGGTCGACGGAATGGCGTGGCGTCAGGATGGAGGAGGTGGGCTTCACTGCGAAGCGGGCGACGATCGGCTGGCCGGTGGAGATGCCGCCCAGGATGCCGCCGGCGTGGTTGGAGCCGAACTGCACCAGGCCATCCGGCCCCATCCGCATCTCATCGGCATTGCCTTCGCCGGACAGGGCGGCACTCGCAAAACCATCGCCGATCTCGACGCCCTTCACGGCATTGATGCTCATCAGCGCGCTGGCGAGTTCCGCATCGAGCTTGCCGTAGATCGGCGCGCCGAGGCCGGGGGGCACGCCTTCCGCCACCACCTCCACGATCGCGCCGAGGGAGGAGCCGGATTTGCGGGCGGCGGTCAGCTTTTCTTCCCAGCGGGCGGCGGCGAGCGGGTCGGGGCAGAAGAAGGGGTTCTGGTCCACCTGCGCCCAGTCGAAGCGGCTGCGGTCGATTTCGTCGCCGCCGATATTCACCAGGGCGCCGCGGATGGTCACACCTTCCAGCACCTTGCGCGCCACGGCGCCGGCGGCGACGCGCATGGCGGTTTCCCGGGCGGAGGACCGGCCGCCGCCGCGATAATCGCGGACGCCGTATTTCAGCTCATAGGTCAGGTCGGCATGGCCGGGCCGAAAACGGTCCTTGATCTCGCCATAGTCCTTGGAGCGCTGGTCCGTGTTTTCGATGTGCAGCGCGATGGGGGTGCCGGTGGTGACGCCCTCAAAGATGCCGGAGAGGATCTTCACCTGATCGGCTTCCTGGCGCTGCGTCACGAATTTGGATTGGCCAGGGCGGCGGCGGTCCAGGAAGGGCTGGATATCCGCCTCCGCCAGCGCCAGGCGCGGCGGGCAGCCATCGACGACGCAGCCGATGGCGGCGCCGTGGGACTCGCCCCAGGTGGTGACGCGGAAGAGGTGGCCGAAGGTGTTGTGGGACATGGCCCGCCCCGCTTACCGCAACGAGGCGCGGAGGGCGAGGCCGCGACGCCGCCTCGGCACCCAGTCGGAGTGGTCAGCGCGCCGCGATCAGGCAGCGAAACCCCAGGAAATGCGTCTGCGGCGTTGGCCGCATGCTGTAGGTGCGAACGCTGTCCGGCTGGCACATGCCGCTCTGCTTCAGCACGATCGCCTGCCCTGCGATGGTGATGGCGACGCGCAGCATGCTGCCAGCAGGGCAACGGTGCTGTGCCACGGCATCCTGCACCTGCTGCGCTGTGCGCGGAGATTCGCTGGAGGCGGCGCAGGCGGGCGGTTGCTGGGCCGTGGCAAGGGCCGGTCCGAGCAACAGAAACAGGGATAGCGCAGCGATCCGATGCAAGGGCTTTGCTCCTCTATCGGCAGGGCTTTTGGCCACCTGCTACTGCTGAGTGACGGCCATTTCGATCGCCGGCGCGTATTATACCGCTAAGGTCGGCTTCGCCCAATGCACTGAAATCGACATCTGTTTTCTTTGCAATCGTACGCAGGAGGGCTGTTATGAATTTTTCAGTGTTACCATTTGATGAGAGATTTGAACGCAGATCGCGGAAAGCGGACATGACATCTGGATACTGAGCGAACAAATACGGAACCTCGTTTACCGCAGCAAGAAAGGACTGCATAGGTGCGCCATCGCGATCCCAAGTGCCGTCTATGCCAAACCGAAAGCCAAATAACCTGCGAACGCAATCGACACGCATTCGCTCAAGTTCATTTTTCTTGATTAATTTGAAGGCGAAAAATATTGCGATACCTGCCGCGAGCAATGTCGAGAATGATTGGATCAACGCGCTCCAAATCTCGACCATGGTTGTGGCGCCCTCGGCTCAGACCGTCGCGATATCCGGCGCGTCCGGGTTCTTCATGCCCACGATGTGGTAGCCGCAATCCACATGCTGCACCTCGCCGGTCACGCCGGAGGACAGATTGGACAGCAGGTAAAGCCCCGCCCCGCCCACATCCTCGATCGTCACGTTGCGCTCCATCGGCGCGTTCAGCTGGTTCCACTTCAGGATGTAGCGGAAGTCGCCGATTCCGCTGGCGGCCAGGGTCTTGATCGGCCCGGCGGAGATCGCGTTCACCCGGATGCCGGACTTGCCGAGGTCGGCCGCCATGTAGCGCACGCTGGCTTCCAGCGCCGCCTTGGCCACGCCCATCACGTTGTAATGCGGAATCACTCGCTCCGCGCCCAGATAGGACATGGTCAGCAGCGATCCGCCCGGCTTCATCAGCGGCACGGCGCGCTGCGCCACGCTGACGAAGGAAAACACGGAAATATCCATCGCCTGCAGGAAGGCGTTGCGCGGCGTATCCATATAGCGGCCGCGCAGGAACTGCTTGTCGGCGAAGCCAATGGCATGGACCAGGAAGTCGATCCCGCCCCATTCGCGGCCCAGCGTCTCGAACACCGCATCGACGCTGGCATCGTCGGTCACGTCGCAGGGCAGCACCAGCTTGCTGCCGATGCTGTCGGCCAGGGGCCGCACCCGGCGTTCCAGCGCTTCCCCCTGATAGGTGAAGGCGATCTCGGCGCCCTGGGCGGCGATGGCCTGCGCGACGCCCCAGGCGATGGAGCGGTCATTGGCGACGCCCATGATGATGCCGCGCTTGCCCGCCATCAGCGTGCCGGTCGGTACCCCCGTGCTGGCGGCATCTGGCGTAACGTCGTCTGGCATGGGGAAGGGGCACCGGAGGCTGGTTGCGAATGGCCCCCGGTGGTGGCACATGCCCTTGTCACGGGCAAGGGGCATGGCATCTGTCTGGCCCCCGCACCCGCAGGAGAGCCGCCTTGGATTCGCCCCCGACCGACGACCCCATCGCCCAGTTCGAGTCCTGGATGGCGGAGGCGGCGAAGACCGAAATCAACGATCCCAATGCCGTATGCCTGGCCACCGCGACGCCGGAGGGCCGGCCCTCCGCCCGCATGGTCCTGCTCAAGGGCGTCGATCCGGGGGGATTCGTCTTCTACACCAACCTCGAAAGCCGCAAGGGCGGGGAGCTGGCGGCGAACCGCTTCGCCGCGCTGTGCTTCCACTGGAAGACCCTGCAGCGCTCCGTCCGGGTGGAAGGCGCCGTGCAGCCGGTCTCGGCGGAGGAGGCCGATGCCTACTACGCCTCCCGCGCCCGCGGCTCGCGCATCGGCGCCTGGGCGAGCAAGCAGTCCCGCCCGCTGGAATCGCGCTTCGCCCTGGAAAAGGCGGTGGCGGAGCAGACGCTGCGCTTCGGCCTCGGCGAGATTCCGCGCCCGGCCCATTGGTCCGGCTTCCGCCTGGTGCCGGACCGCATCGAGCTGTGGCGCGACATGCCCTTCCGGCTGCATGAGCGCCGCGTCTTCCACCGCGACGGCGCCGGCTGGCGGCTGGAGATGCTGTATCCGTGACCATCCCGGCGGATCAGGCCCCTGTCGCGGCGCTGCTGCGCCGCCTGGCCGGGGCCGATCCGGTGGAGACGCATATCTCGGCCGTCTTCGTCGGGCCGGACACGGTGTGGAAGCTGAAGAAGGCGGTGCGCCTCGGCTTTCTCGACTTTTCCGCCCTCGCGGACCGCGAACGTTTTGCGCGGCGGGAGCTGGCGCTGAACCAGCCGCATGCGCCGGGGCTGTACCGCGATGTGGTGCCGGTCACCCACGCGGCGGATGGCAGCCTGTCGCTGGATGGCGAAGGCGAGGTGGTGGACTGGGTGCTGCGCATGGCGCCCGTCCCGCCCGGCGACTTTTTGGACAATGTGGCGCGGCGCGGCGGGCTGACCCCGGCGCTGCTGGACGAGACCGCCGATGCGGTCTTTGCCCTGCACCAGGCTGCCGTGCCGGCCCCGCCCGGCTTCGACGCGCCCGCCGCCGTCGGCCGCGTGCTGGCGGGCAATATCCGCGACTGCAACGCCACTGGCCTGCCACCGGCGGAGGTCGCGGCCCTCGGCGCCGCGATGCAGGCGCGGCTGGACAGCCTCGCCCCGCATCTGGCCGGCCGCGCGGCGGAAGGGCGGGTGCGGCGCTGCCATGGCGATCTGCATCTCGGCAATTTGTGCCTTTGGGAGGGCCGGCCGACGCCCTTCGACGCGCTGGAATTCGACGAGGCCCTGGCCACCACCGACATCGGCTACGACATCGCCTTCCTGCTGATGGATCTGTGCCAGTTCGGCCAGCGCGCGGCGGCGACCCGGGTGATGAATCGCTATCTGGCGCGCGGTGGCGATTTCGGCCTGCTGCCGGCGCTCGGCTTCTGGATGGCGCTGCGGGCCATGGTGCGCGCGCATGTGGAGGCGCGGCGCGGCGGCGACGGCCATCGCTACCTGCGCGCCGCCAGCGATTTCCTGCGCCCGGTCCCGCCACGGCTGGTCGCCATCGGCGGCCTGCAGGGCACCGGCAAGACCTGGCTGGCGCGGGCCCTGGCGCCGGAGCTGGGCGCCGCGCCGGGCGCGCTGCATCTGCGCACGGATGAGACGCGCAAGCGCCGCGCGGGCGTGGCCCCGGAAGCCCGCCTGCCCGAGCAGGCCTATGCCGAGGCGGAAAGCCAGGCCGTACATGCCGAGATCATGGCCGCCGCCCGGCTGGCCCTGGCCGCCGGGCAGTCGGTGGTGCTGGACGCCGTCTTCCTCGACCCTGCGCTGCGCCAGGCGGCGGAAGCGGCCGCGGCGCCCCATCCCTTCACCGGAATCTGGCTGGCCGCGCCGCTCGATCTGCTGCGCGCCCGCGTCGCCGCGCGCAGTGCCGAGGGCCGCGATGCCTCCGACGCGACGGTGGCGGTGCTGGAACGTGCGGCGCGCGCCGATCCGGGCGCGATCGGCTGGGCGGTGCTGGACGCCGCCGCCCCTTTGCCCGCCGCGAGGGGGATGCTGGCCTTGGGTCCCGGAGATAGGGCATAAAGTTTCCGGGACCGCTTTCCGCACCCACTGGATAAAGGAGAGGCGCGATGGCCTATCGCCGCCTGTTGCTGCCGTTGACCGGGACCGCGGCCGGGGAGGCCGCACTTGCCACCGCCCTGATGGTGGCGCGGATCTGGAGCGCGCATCTGCACTGCCTACATGTGCGCGTCGATGCGCGCGATGTCGCGCCGCTGGCGGGCGAAGGCCTGTCGGGGGCGATGATCGAGGAGATGATGGCCGCCACCGAACGCGAAAGCGGCGAACGCGCCGGCCGCGTCCGATCGCTGTTCGAGAAATTCACCGCCACCCATGGCGACCTGACCATGGCGCCCGACCCCAATACCGCGCTGAAGGTGCCGGGCGTCACCCTGTCCTTCGAGGCGATCGCGGGGCGGGAGGAGGATGTGGTGGCGCAGCAGTCGCGCCTCTACGACATGGCGGTGGTGCCGCATCCGGAGGCGGATGAGGATGTCTCCTCCTCCGACGCGCTGCATGCCGTGCTGTTCGATTCCGGCCGGCCGGTGCTGATCGCGCCGCGCGTGGCGCCGGAGGTCATGGGCTCCCGCGTCTGCATCGCCTGGAATGGCAGCGCGGAGAGTGCGGCGGCGGTGGCGGCAGCGCTGCCCTGGCTGCACCGCGCCGAGGCCGTGCGCATCCTGCATTCCGAGGATTACCAGCGTCGCGGCCCGGCGGCGGAGGGCATCCAGGCCTATCTGCGCTGGCACGAGATCGAGGCGGAGCTGGTGCCCTTCAAGTCGCAGACCCGCGAAGTCGGCGCCGGCCTGCTGGGCGCGGCGCGCGATTTCGGCGCCGACCTGATGTGCCAGGGCGCCTACAGCCATTCCCGCCTGCGCCAGCTCATCCTGGGCGGCGTGACGCGGCATGTGCTGGAGAATTCGGAAATCCCGATCCTGATGTGCCGCTGATCCTGGGATGAACCGCGACTGGCACGCGGCGAACCCCATGCCGAAGCCGGCGACGCTGGACCAGCGCGTCGCCTGGCACCTCGCCCATGCCGAGGCCTGCGGCTGCCGCGACCTGCCCCGTACGGTGCGGGAGGAGCTGGTCAGGCGGGGCCAGGCCATCCCGTCGCGTCGCGGGGGCGACAGGGTCGCGTCACGATAACGGGCTGCGGCTTCATTCACTTGCTGAATGCCGCACATCCGTTCGGACCTGCTGCACGGATGCCGGACTGCGCCTATCTCTCCGTCCAACAGAAGCGCCGGGGCGGACCCCCCGGTCGCAGAGCGGAGACCCTTCCGATGATCGATGTCCGTCCCTTCGCCAGCCTCGGCGGTGCCAACCACGGCTGGCTCAAGGCGAAGCACCATTTCTCCTTCGCCAACTACCACGACGAAAGGCGCATGAGCTGGGGCCGGCTGCGCGTCTGGAACGATGACGAGATCGCCGCCGGCACGGGCTTCGATGCGCATCCGCATCGCGACATGGAAATCATCACCTATGTCCGCGAAGGCGCGATCACGCATCGCGACAACCTGGGCAATGAGGGCCGTACCGAGGCCGGCGACGTGCAGATCATGTCGGCCGGCACCGGCGTGGTGCATGCCGAATACAATCTGGAGCCGGAGACGACGAAGATCTTCCAGATCTGGATCATGCCGGATGTCCGTGGCGCCAAGCCGAACTGGGGCGCCAAGGCCTTCCCCAAGGCCAGCAAGGAAACCGGCTTTGCCGTCCTTGCCTCCGGCCGCCCCGGCGATGCCGGCAGCGATGCGCTGCCGATCAACGTCAATGGCGCGGTGCTGGCGACGACCCTGGCCAAGGGCCAGAGCCTGACCCAGAGGCTGGGCGCAGACCGGGCGGCCTATCTGGTGGTGGCGAAGGGTGCCGCCACGGTGAACGGCGCGGCGCTCGGGGAGCGGGATGGTGCGGGGATCGTCGATGAGGCGACCATCACCATCACGGCGGAGGAGGATGCGGAGCTGGTGATGGTGGAAGTGGCGAAGGAGTAAAGCGCGATGACCGAAGGTGCGAAGGCACCGGAGGTCTGAATCGCGCGTCTATACAAACTTGATTGCTGCGGGGGCTTGCCCCCGCAGCAGCCACCAAAGCTCATCCCGCAGCAGCCCCACCGGGTCGCGGCCCTGGCCACCCGCCACCAGGGCGCGGTGGCCGCCTTCCAGCACGCGCTGCCGCGCCCCCGGCAGCAGGGCCGAGCCGAGCGGCACCAGCCCATCGCCCGGCCCGGCGCCCTCCGCCTCCATCCAGCGCGCCAGCCGGCGATAGGCGCTTTCGCGCCAGTCGCCGCGCGGGGCGATCACGGTCGCCAGCGTGCTGACCGGGATGCGCGCGACCAGCGCCGCCACCTCCGCCGCATGCGCCCGCATCCAGGCCTGCCGCACCGGCACGGTCAGGTCGCGCAGGCCCCGCCCGGTGCCGAGGTGGGACAGCCGCGCCAGGTGATGCACCGCCAGCAGCACCTGCCGCCGCGCCAGTATCGCATCGGCCAGCGGTGATCCCATGAAGGGCGATTGCAGCGCGATGAAGCCGCGGCAGCGCTCGGCCATGCCCGGCCGCACCAGCGCCGCCAGCGCCTCCAGCCCCCCCTTGGAATGGCCGATCAGGATAGCGGGGGAGGGCTCCGCCAGCATCGCCGCGACGATGCGCCCGGCATTGACGCCGACCGGCGCAGCCGTCGGCAGTTTGGCCAGGTGCACCGCGACGTCGATGTCGCGCAGCCAGGCCATCTGGCGGCCCATATAGTCCAGGCCGATCGGGGCGAGGCCGGCAATGACCTCCCCCAGCAGCCCGTAGCAGAACAGCACCCGCGTGCCGTCCAGCGCGCGAGCCAGATCGGCGTCGGCCTTCAATCCAGCGCCACCACCTGCTTGCCGAAGTTGCGGCCCTCCAGCATGCCGATGAAGGCGGCCGGCGCATTGGCCAGGCCCATCGCCACATCCTCCCGGTACTGCATCCGCCCGGCCTTGATGTGGTCCAGCATCTCCGCCCGGAACTGGCCGTAGCGCTTCCAGCCATTGTCGGAGACGATGAAGCCCTGGATGCGCAGGCGCTTGCGCACCACCGGGCCGAGATTCGGGCCGGGCGGGGCGCCATGGGCGGCGAGGCCGGAGGCGGTGTTGTACTGGGCGATCACGCCGCACATCACCATGCGGCCGAATTCATTGAGGCGCGGAAACACCGCCGCCTGCACCGCGCCGCCGACATTCTCCCAATAGACATCGATGCCACCGGGGCAGGCGGCATCCAACTGGGCATCCAGGTCGCCGCGATGGTCGATGGCGGCGTCGAAGCCGAGCGTGTCCTTCACATAGGCGCATTTCGCCGCGCCCCCGGCGATGCCCACGACCTTGGCGCCCCGGATCCTGCCGAGCTGGCCCACCACCTGTCCCACGGCACCGGAGGCGGCGGAGACCACCAGCATCTCCCCGGCCTTCGGCTGGCCGATATCCTCCAGCCCCACCCAGGCGGTCAGCCCCGGCATGCCGAGCACGCCCAGCGCGGTGGAGGGGGAGGCCTCGGTGGGGTCGATCGGGATCAGCGCATGGGCCGGTCGCACCGAATGGCTCTGCCAGCCGAAGCCGCCCAGCACCCAGTCGCCTTCCTGGAACCGTCCATCCCGGCTGGCCGCCACCTGGCCCACCGCCTGGCATTCCATGACGGCGCCGAGCGCCACGGGGGCGGAGTAGGATTTCGCGTCATCCATCCGCCCGCGCTGATAGGGGTCGAGCGACAGGAAGCGATGGGCGACGATCACCTCGCCATATTCCGGCTCCGGCAATTCGGTCTCGACGAAGCGGAAATCCTCGGGCACGGGCGCGCCCTGGGGGCGGCGGGCGAGCAGGATCTGCTGGGTTTTCATCGGGCGGTTCTCCAGGCTTGCCGGAGGTCTATCACTCCGCGTCCCGCTTGGCGCGCTCCGCCTCCCGCAGCCAGTCCTCGGTGGTCTTGGCCACCGGGCGGGCCGGGCCGGCATAGGGATCGATCCGCGCATCGGTGGCGGCGAAGGGCCGGCAATCCTCGCAGAGCCGCAGCAGCGCCAACTGCCCGCTGTCGCGGAACATCCAGTGGCCGCTTTCGGTCAGCTTGCGGGTGACGCGGTCGATCTGGGATTTCACGCCGAAGGCTTTGCCGCAGCTTTCGCAGCAGAACGGGTCTTCCTGCTTCACCACCCGCATCTGGCTGGATTCAGGCGCCAGGTTCAGGCGTGGCTCCAGGGTGATGACCTTTTCCGGGCAGGTGGTGGCGCAGAGGCCGCACTGCACGCAGGCATCTTCCAGGAAGCGGAGCTGCGGCGTTTCCGGATTGGCGGTGAAGGCGCCGGTCGGACAGACCATGGTGCAGGCGAGGCAGAGGGTGCAGCCTTCCACCGCCACCTGCGCCTGGCCGAAGGGGGCCAGCGCCGGCATCGGCAGCACCGCGTCCCGCCGCTGCGCACCCTCCGCCAGGGCACGCCCGGCCTGGCGCAGCACCTCCCGCCCCGTGCCCAGCGCCACGAAGGTGGCGGGCGGGAAGGGCAGGCCGCGGCGGGGCAGGGCGGCCAGCGCCTCGCCAAGGGTGAAGGGGTCGTCCGTCTCGATGGCGGCGGCGCGCGGCGCGCCGTGGTCGGGCACGCCGAGGCCGGCCAGGGTTTCCAGCGCGAAGCCGATGTTGCGGAACACGCCTTCGGTCCCATGGCTGCGATGGCCGCGCATCAGCAGGCGGATCTGCGCCGCGCCCCAGGCGAAGGCCGAGAGGAAGAAGGCCAAGTCGAGCTGCGAGACCTCGTTCACCCGCAGCGGCAGCACCCGCGCCGGCAGCCCGTCGCCATGCCGGGCCAGGGCGTCGATCAGGGGTTCGCCATGCTCGGCGTCATGCACCAGCAGCACGGGGGATTCGCCGCCGGCCTCGCGGAAGGTCAGCAGCAAAGCGCGCAGGCGTTTCAGGAGCGATCCGGAATCGGGCAGGGCGTAGCTGGCCGCGCCGGTCGGGCAGACGGCGGCGCAGGCGCCGCAGCCGGCGCAGATCTCCGCGCTGATCTGAACGCTCTCCTTTCCCGGGGTGATCGCGCCGGTCGGGCAGAGGTCGAGGCAGCGGGTGCAGGCCACGCGCTTGTTGCGGCTATGGGCGCAGAGCCCGGCCTCGAAAGTGATGAAGCGCGGCTTGTCGAATTCGCCGACCAGCTCCTTCGCCGCGCCGATGGCGCGTTCCACCGCGGCGGCATCGGCGGGGTCGGCGCGCAGATAGCCCTGGCGCAGCTCATGCGTGGGGAACAGCGCGGCGCCGCCGGTCAGGTCCAGCACCAGGTCGCAGCGGCTGACCGCGCCATCGCGGCGCGGCCCCCATTCATAGGCGGTGCGGGAGGAGGGGCGCGGCATGGCATGGCCATCCACCACCACCTCGAAGGCGCCGAGCCAGCCCGTCGCGCCCCGGGCCTTGCCGCGCGCCACCGGAAAATCGGCGCTGCGCCGGGGCTGGACCGGGGCAGTGCCGTCCAGCAGCACGGTCACGTCCAGCGTGCCGGCCAGCCTTTCGGCGGCGGCCAGGGCCACCTCGTCCCGGCCGAGGATCAGGGTAACGCCCTCGCTCTTCAGGGGCACCAGGGCGGTGGCCGGCATCGGGACGGCGGCGGCGGCGATCAGGGCGGCCATCTTCGGCGCGGCGGCCTTGGCCTCCCGCGCCCAGCCGGCCGTCTCGCGGATGTTCACGAAGTCGAGCGGCCCGGTGAAGCCGGCATCCTCCGCCACCTCGGCGAAGAGTGGCGCCTGGGCGGTGCAGGCCACCGTCACGGGCACGCCTTCCCCCAGCGCCGCGAGGAAGCGGTCGAGCTGCGACTGGCAGAGCTGCTCCGCCATCCGGGGCGCGCCGCCGCCGCAGCCGCGCGCGATCACGCGGCCATCGAGCGGCATCGTATCCTCGCAGGTGCAGGCGAAGGTGATGCGGGCGCTGGCCATGGGGCGGGGGGTCATCCTGGCTGTCCACAGGCCCAGGACCTGTGGACAGTTGGGTTGCGGGCACGTCCGGCGGTGCTTTTCCGCGCTGGGTGCGTCAGCCATGCTCGCCGATGGATAGCCATCGGCTCCGCTGTCTTCCTTCCCAACACGAAAAATCCCTCACCGGCCGCATCCCGGCCCCAACTGTCCACAGGCCCTAGGCCCGGGGTGACCCTGCCCATATATCCATGGTCTCGCCTGCTTGCGAGGGATACCGGGAAAGACACCGCCGCCGTGACAACCGGCCTGCCCGAATTGCCGCCCGTCTTCCACCCCGTCATCGCCTTGCGGGAGGGTGGCGGCGACGCCATGCGTCGCGCCATCGAGGCCGCGCCCGGCCACGGCGCCGGCACGCTGGTCTGGGTGCGGTCCCTGGCCCGGGTGGAGGTGGCGGTGGTGCTGGAACCCGAAACGCCGCTCGCCGCCGCCCGCCCGGCCCTGTTCGCCGCCGCCAGCGCCTTCGCCGATGCGATCGGCGCCTATGGCCCGGCGGAGGTGCCGGTCAGCTTCGGCTGGCCCGACCGCCTGCGCATCAATGCCGGGGAGGTCGGTCGCGCCCGGCTCGCCTGGCCCCCCGGCACGCCAGAAGATGCGGTGCCGGACTGGCTGGTGGTGGGCATCGAGGCCCGGCTGATCTTTCCAACGGGCTGGGAGCCCGGCCATGGCCTGCACCAGACCGCGTTGCGGGAGGAAGGCTGGCTGGAGGAGGATCTCTCCGCCACCGACCTCACCGCCGCCTGGGCACGGCATCTGATGGCGGGCCTGGCCGAATGGCAGCATCCGGGCCGCCAGGGCGGCTTTTCCCGGCTCGCCGAACGCTACCTGGCGCGGCTGGATGCGGAGGATTGGATGGGCGCCGCGCGACGTGGCCTGGACCCCGCCACCGGCGCCCTGGTGCTGGAACAGGATGGCACGCGGCGCATGCACGCCCTGGCCGAGGCGCTGGTCGCCGCATGACCCGCCACCTGCCGCGCTGCCTGCGCCTCGACCCCTCCGACACCGTCATCTTCGAACAGCCCGCCGAGCCCGGCGAATGGGCGGTGCCGGGCGGCTTCGAATTCTGGGACACGCCGCCCGAAACCCTCGCCGGCAAGCGCCGTCAGGCCTTTCGCGGCGGCTTTCTGGGGCTTTTGTCCTTTGGCTGGTCCACCCTGGTCGAAGTCGCGGAGGTGACGGAGGCGGAACACGCGACTGCCCTGGCCGCCCTGGCCCGGCGCATCCGTACCCATCACGGCGCGCCCGACGACGCGGCCGCGATGGCGGCGGCGCGGGAGGAGCTGGCCTTCGCCGAAAGCCTCTGCGACCACCCGCCCGGCACCGTCCTGGCCCTGTCCCGCCGCGTCGAGGAGGGGGAGGTGCGCGAGAGCTTTCGCACGTTGCACCGGCGCGAGGCGCCGCATACCCAGTTCACCACTTTGCCGGTCTTCTCCGTCGTCGAGGACGAGGCGCCGGAACATCCCGACCTGACCGCATTCGCGAGGCGCCTGAAATCATGACCACGCCGGCCGGCCTCGCCCCGGGGGATTTCTGGGTCGCCAGCGGCCATCACCTCTGCGACCGCGACGATCAGGGCCGCATCCTCGGCACGCCCGACCTCTGGCGCGCCTTCTGCGCCCGGCCGGAGCTGGTGCCGCCGGAGGAGGCCTGCCCGGCGGAACGCGCGCTGCACGCGGCCCTGCTGCTGGAGCCGATGCGGGTGGTCCCGGCCGCCGAACTGGCCGGTCTGGCCGACCCCGATGCGCGGGAGAATTTCGGCGTCTTTCTGGGCTTCCGCGACCGTGTCGCGGCGCAGCCGAGCCTGGAGGCCGCCTGGCTCGACCTGTTCCGCAATGGCGTGCAGGGCGTGCCGCCGATCTTCCTTCAGATGCTGACCCATCTGGTCACCCGCGCCGCCCTGGAAGGCGTGGACGACCCCTTCGTGCTCCGCGCCGCCGAGCTGTTCTTCCGGCCACAGCGTGCCGCCATCCACCATGGCGCCCTGTTGCTGGCCGATGAGGAGTTTCTGGAGGCGCGCGGCGGCGATGGCGGCTTCGGGCCGCTCGGCCAGTTGCTGGTGGAAGCCGGGTCGCCGCCGCGCGAAGTGGAGCTGGATGTGCTCTCGGAGGAGACGGCGCCGCTGTATCGCGGCCGCTCCGACGCGCATGATTTCGCCCTGGATATCGCCGAGAACCGTCCCGGCCAGCACGGCCTGGCCCGCGCGCTGGAGCATTTCATCGGCCATGTGATCGGCGAGCAGGTCAAAATCCGCCCGGTGCCGGTGATCGAGGACCACAACTGGACCTGGCATGTCGGGCTGGATGCGGAGGCGACCTCCATCGCCAACGACCTCTGGCAGGGCAAGAAGGTGAAGCAGGCGCGGCTGGCCCGCATCCTGTGGCTCGGCGTTCTGGAGTTCTCGGAAACCTCCCGCGTGCTGCCGCGGGTCGCGGGGCGGCCGGTCTATCTGGCGCTGGCGATGGATGCGGCCCAGAAGCTGCGGATGAAGCCGCAGAACCTGGTCACCGGCCTGCCGCTGCGGGCGCGGGAGACGGGCGCATGACCCGCTCGCACAACCCCGAAAGCCTGTTCATCCCGCTGGCGGTGCTGGTGGAACGCCGCCCCGGCGTGACCCGCTGGGCGGAATTCGCCTGGCGCGCCATCGAGGTGCTGGAGGAAGCGCCGGACGTGCCGCCCTGGACCGTGCTGCGGGAGGAGCCGGGCCGCACCGTCTTCTTCGCCGGCAGTGCGGATGTGGCGCTGCACCCCACGGACACCGACAACTACCGCCACAACCTCGCCTCCGCCCAGCCCCTGGTCTGGGTGCTGCTGCGGCCCATCGAGGCCGCGCCGGGCTTTCATCTGCAGACGGTGACGGCCGATCCGGGGGAGGCGCATCTCTATGCCGATGTGGGGCAGGACCTGCTGGAATCCCTGCCCATGCCACCGCGCCTGCTGGCGGTGATGACGGAGTTCGTCGCCCGCCACCACAAGGAACGCGGCTTCTGGAAGCGCAAGCGCGACCAGGCGGACCCCGAAGCGCTGGCCCATCGCAGCCGCCTGACGGGGGAAGGATGAGCGGGGAGGAGGAGGGCTTCCTCAGCCGCTGGTCGCGGCGCAAGCGCGCGCCGGAGGCGGAGGCGCCCCAGCCGGAGCCGGAGAAGGTCGAGTCGCCCCCGCCGGCGCCGCGCCCGGAAGGGGACTGTCCGGCGCCGGCGGAGCCCGAGCTGGACCTCACGGCCCTGCCGCGGATCGAGGATCTGGATCTCGGCAGCGACCTGACCGCCTTCCTGCGCCCCGGCATTCCGACGGCGCTGCGCAGCGCCGCGCTGCGGCGGATGTGGAGCCTCGACCCGGGCATTCGCGACTTCATCGGCCCGTCCGATTATGCCTGGGACTACAACACCGCGGCCGGCATGCCGCCCGGCTTCAGCTTCGACCTGGGCGGCAACCTGAAGGAATTGCTGGCCCAGGCGATCGGCGAGCGGGAGGAGGCGCCGCCAGAGGCGACGACGGCGGAGGGAGCGGAGGCTGAACCCGAAGCCGAACCGGCCGCCCCGCAACTGGTCGCGGAAGCGGCCCCCGAGGCTGTGCCCGCGAGCCAGCCGCGCGCCGAGCCGACACCCGAGCCCGGCGCCCCGCGGCGGCGCCATGGTGGGGCCCTGCCCAGCTAGCTCTATCCCAGGCCATGGTTGCCTCCTGCCTTATGGCGGGCCCTCCGGCTCCGCCCAGTTGAGAACAATTCTCAATTAAATATCAAATGCTTGCAGATGGCCTGGCTTTGGGCTTGGCTGTACATTCCTGCGGGTCGAACATGGCTGGGGAGCTGTGCGACGCTGCACGAGGCTTGATTGACGCGAATGACCGAAGAAGCGCAGGCGGCGGTGCTGGAGACGAGGCTGGACCCGGTGGATGCCGAGCGGGCACGGCTGTTCGCGCTGCTCGGCCGGCTGCTGGGCGCCCCGCCGGATGCCGGGCTGCTGATCCGCATGCGGGCGCTGCGCGGCGAGACGGGCGAGCTGGGTGAGGCCTATGCGGCCCTGGCCGATGCCGCCGGCCGGACCAGGGCCGAGGCGGCCGAGAAGGAATTCTTCCATCTGTTCATCGGCGTCGGGCGCGGCGAATTGCTGCCCTATGCCAGCTACTACCTGACCGGCTTCCTGCATGAACGGCCTTTGGCCGATCTGCGCGGCGACCTCGGCCGGCTGGGCATCGAGCGGGCGGAGGGCATCGCGGAACCGGAAGACCATATCGCCTTTGTCTGCGAGGCCTTCGCCGGCCTGCTGGCAGGCGCCTTCCCGAGCGAGGCCGGGTCGTCCGCGCCCTTCTTCACCCGCCATATCCGCCCCTGGGCCGCGCGCTTCTTCGCGGATCTGGAGAAGGCGGAGATGGCGGATTTCTACCGTGCGGTTGGGCGGCTCGGCCGTCTGGCCGTGGAGCTTGAGGCCGCGGCAGCGGATCTGCCGGCCTGATATCTGTTGGGGAGTGCCAAGAGATGAACGAACAGGGACGTGAAGCGCCCGTCCGCCGCGGCTTCCTGAAGGCCCTTGGCCTCGGAACCGCCGCCGCCGCCGCCGTGGCGCCCGCATTGGCACAGCGCGCCGACAGCGTGCCGGCCCGCGATGCCCGGAAGGAGAATGCGCAGCAGCGCGTGGCGGCCCGCTACCAGGCCGATTCCGCCGATGTGCAGGCCTTCTATCGCACCAATCGCTACGAATAAGCACCGATGAACAAGAACGGGGAGCACGCCAGATGCTGATCAAGCGCTCCGAGGGCAAGGCCGCACGCCAGCGCCTGTCCGCTGCCTATCAGGGCCTTTCCTCCGGCGGTCTCGACCGCCGGAGCTTCCTGCGTCAGGCCGGTTTCGCCGGGGCGGGACTCGCAGCCTTGGGCTCGCTCGGGGCTTCGCGCGCGCAGGCTGCGCCGGGTGCCGCCATGGGCGTGCAGGACTTCAGCAAGCCGGTGCAGCGGATCAAGAACATCTGCACCCATTGCTCGGTCGGCTGCACCGTCACGGCGGAAGTGCAGAACGGCGTCTGGACCGGGCAGGAGCCCACCTGGGCCAGCCCGATCAACCGCGGCACGCATTGCGCCAAGGGCGCCTCGGTCCGCGAGCTGGTGCATGGCGACCGGCGCCTGAAATACCCGATGAAGCTGGTGGGCGGGCAGTGGCAGCGTCTGTCCTGGGACGTCGCGCTGAACGAGATCGCCGACAAGATGATGACGATCCGGCAGGAATCCGGGCCGGACAGCATGTTTCTTCTGGGCAGCGCCAAGTTCTCGAATGAGGGCGCGTACCTGTTCCGCAAGTTCGCGGCCTTCTGGGGCACGAACAGCGTCGACCACCAGGCGCGCATCTGCCACTCGACCACGGTCGCCGGCGTCGCCAACACCTGGGGCTACGGCGCGCAGACCAACTCCTACAACGACATCCGCAATTCCAAGACCATGATCATCATGGGCGGGAATCCTGCGGAGGCGCATCCGGTCAGCCTCCAGCACGTGCTGTCCGGCAAGGAACGCAACCGCGCCAACCTGATCGTCATCGACCCGCGCTTCACCCGCACCGCCGCCCACGCGAATGAATACGTCCGCATCCGGCCGGGCACCGACATCCCCATCATCTGGGGCATGCTGCACCACATTTTTGCGAACGGCTGGGAAGACAAGGACTTCATCGCCCAGCGCGTCTACGGCATGGAGCAGATCCGCGCCGAATGCGCGAAATGGACGCCGGAGGAGGTGGAGCGCGTCACCGGCGTGCCGGGCGCGCAGCTTCGCAAGGTGGCGGAGGCCTTCGCCACCCAGAAGCCGTCCACGCTGATCTGGTGCATGGGTGCCACGCAGAAGACCGTGGGCACCGCCAATGTGCGCGCCTTCTCCATCCTGCTGCTGGCCACCGGCAATGTCGGCAACAATGGCGGCGGCGCGAACATCTTCCGCGGCCATTGCAACGTGCAGGGCGCGACCGACTTCGGTCTCGATGTCACCACGCTGCCGGCCTATTACGGGCTGGACGAGAATGCCTGGCGCCATTGGTGCCGCGTCTGGAATGTTCGCTACGAGGACATGATCCCGCGCTTCGACAGCGCCGCGATGATGGGCACCCCGGGCATTCCCACCACCCGCTACTTCGATGCCATCACACTTCCAAAAGACCAGATCCAGCAGCGGGACCGGCTGCGCGGCATGCTGGTGGTGGGCCATGGCGGCAATACCGTCACCCGCATGCCGGAGGCGGTGAAGGGGCTGGAGGCGCTGGACCTGCTGGTCGTCGCCGACCCGCATCCCACCACCTTCGCCGTGCTCGCCGACCGCAAGGAGAACACCTACCTCCTGCCGGCGACCACGCAGTTCGAATGCGACGGCAGCCGCAGCGCCTCCAACCGCTCGGTCCAATGGGGCGCGCGGATCGTGGCGCCGCTGTTCGAATCGAAGACGGACTATGAGTTGATGTACCGGCTCGCCGGCGCGCTGGATGGCGCGGCGGAGCGCAAGGGCATGCCCATCCGGTTCCGGGAGGAGATGTTCAAGCCCTACGAGATCCGGAACAACGCGCCGACCGCCGAGAGCATCCTGCGCGAGATCAATCGCGGCTCGCTCAGCACCGGCTATTCCGGCCAGTCGCCGGAACGCCTGAAGCTGCACATGGAACACCAGGACAAGTTCGACCTGGTGACCCTGCGCGGCGCCCCCGGCACCCCGGTGGCGGGCGAATTCTACGGCCTTCCCTGGCCCTGCTGGGGCACGCCGGAGATGAAGCACCCCGGCACCCACGTGCTCTACAACACCAACCTGCACGTGAAGAACGGCGGCGGCACCTTCCGCGCCCGCTTCGGGGTGGAGCGTGAGGGCCAGACGCTGCTGGCGGAAGGCTCCTACTCGCTGGGCTCCGAGATCCAGGACGGCTACCCGGAATTCACCGTGGCGGTGCTGAAGCGCCTCGGCTGGTATGAGGAGCTGACGGAGGCGGAACGCGGCTGGATCGAGAGCAATGGCGGCACCTTCTCCTGGGCCACCGACCTCTCCTGCGGCATTATTCGCGTTGCCATGGAGCATGGGTGTGTTCCGTACGGGAATGCCAAGGCGCGCGCGGTCGCATGGAATCTTCCCGACCCGGTGCCGGTGCATCGCGAGCCGATCTACACGCCGCGGACCGACCTGATCGCGCAATACCCGACCCTGCCGGACCGCCGCGGCTTCCGCCTGCCGCATCTGGGTGTCTCCGTGCAGAACCGCAGCCATCAGGTGGCGGGCGACTTCCCCATCATCCTCACCTCCGGCCGTCTGGTCGAATATGAGGGTGGCGGCGAGGAGACGCGCTCCAACAAATGGCTGGCCGAGCTCCAGCAGGACATGTTCGTCGAGATCAACCCGGAGGACGCCGCCGCCCGCAACATCCGCGACGGCCAGTTCGTCTGGGTGATGGGGCCGGAGAGCAATTCCAAGGCCCGGGTGAAGGCCATGGTGACACCGCGCGTCGGCCGGGGCGTCGCCTGGATGCCCTTCCACTTCGCCGGCTGGTTCCAGGGCGTGGACCAGCGCAGCAAGTATCCGCAGGGCACCGACCCGATCGTGCTGGGTGAGAGCGTCAATGCGATCACCACCTATGGCTACGATCCGGTGACCTTCATGCAGGAAACCAAGGTCACGCTCTGCCAGATCAGGAGTGCCTAATCATGGCGCGCATGAAGTTCCTCTGTGACAGCGACCGCTGCATCGAATGCAACGCCTGCGTCACCGCCTGCAAGAACGAGCATGAGGTGCCCTGGGGCATCAACCGCCGCCGGGTCGTCACCATCAATGACGGCAAGCCCGGCGAGCGGTCGATCTCCATGGCCTGCATGCACTGCACCGATGCGCCCTGCGCCGCGGTCTGTCCCGTCAGCTGTTTCTACACGACGGCGGATGCCATCGTGCTGCACGACAAGGACCTGTGCATCGGCTGCGGCTACTGCTTCTACGCCTGCCCCTTCGGGGCGCCGCAATATCCGCGCGTCGGCAATTTCGGCGGCCGCGGCAAGATGGACAAATGCACCTACTGCGCCGGCGGGCCGCAGCAGGACAATACCATCGTCGAATACACGCAATACGGCGCCAACCGCATCGCCGAGGGCAAGCTGCCGCTCTGCGCCGAGATGTGCTCGACCAAGGCACTGCTGGCTGGCGATGGCGAGATGATCGCCACCATCTACCGCGAACGCGTGCAGCAGCGCGGCTATGGCGCCGGCGCCTGGGGCTGGCATACCGCCTATCGCGAGACGGTGACGGTATGATGCGCCTCGCCCCCACCCTCGCGCTGGCGCTGCTTCTG
This sequence comes from Falsiroseomonas oleicola, assembly GCF_019029495.1. Taxonomy (GTDB): domain Bacteria; phylum Pseudomonadota; class Alphaproteobacteria; order Acetobacterales; family Acetobacteraceae; genus Falsiroseomonas; species Falsiroseomonas oleicola. The sequence continues at coordinate 1,090,806 of NZ_JAERQM010000001.1, read as the reverse complement.
GCAACGCCCGCCCTTGCACAGACCCAGCCTGGCGCGCCCGCGGCCGGGACGCCGGAAATCCAGGCGCCGGTGCCGGAAGTCGGCCCCGCCAGCGGCGGCCAGGGCAGCGGCCAGGTGCCGGAATCGACGATCCAGGGCGATACGCCCACCGGCACGCCGGCGCCCGCGGCGGCGGCGGCTGTCACCGCGCCGCAGGCGCGCCAACCCTCCGCCCAGGCGCCGACTCCCGCGCCCTTCAGCGACCGTGGCCAGCCCTCGGCCGAGGAGCTGGAGTTGCAGGCGGCGCTGCGCGGGGAGCGTATCACCGGCCGCATCACCATCCCCGATGCGCGCGCGGCCACGCTGATCCAGCCCGAGGGCCAGGACTGGCGGACCTTCCACAACCGCACCCTGACCCTGGTGGGCGGCATCGCCGTGCTTGGCATGCTGGCGATCCTGGCGCTGTTCTACCTGGTCAAGGGTCGCATCCGCATCGATGCCGGCGCCTCCGGCCGCACCATCCAGCGCTTCAACCTGTTCGAGCGCGCGGCGCATTGGATGACGGCCAGCAGCTTCATCGTGCTCGGCCTCTCCGGCCTGAACCTGACCTTCGGCCGCTACCTGCTGCTGCCGCTGCTGGGGCCGGAGGCCTTCACCGCCGTCAGCATGTGGGGCAAGATCGCGCACAACTACCTGGCCTTCCCCTTCACCCTCGGCATCGTGCTGCTGTTCCTGATCTGGGTGAAGGACAATATCCCGGACAAGGTCGACCTGGCCTGGATCAAGGCGGGTGGCGGGATGCTGCGCCATGGCCATCCGGATGCGAAGCGCTTCAATGCCGGGCAGAAGGTGGTGTTCTGGATCACCGTGCTCGGCGGCACGCTGGTGGCGCTGTCCGGCTATGTGCTGATCTTCCCCTTCGCCGTGACCGACATGGCCGGGCAGCAACTGGCCCATATCGTCCACGGCATCCTTTCGGTGCTGATGGTCGCCGCGATGCTGGCGCATATCTATATCGGCACGCTGGGGATGGAGGGCGCCTTCCATGCCATGGGCTCCGGCGAGGTCGATCTGAACTGGGCCAAGGAGCACCACTCCCTCTGGGTGGAGGAGGAGCTCAGCAAGGCCCGTGGCACCGTGACCGGCCCGACCGCCGCCCGGCCCCTCGGCGCCGACTGACTTTCAGCCCCTTGCCCGAAGCGGGCCGGCCATGGTGGAAGCCATGACCGGCCCTTTCGCTGTCTGGATGACCTGATGCGCCTGATCGGATTGGCCGGATGGAGCGGTTCCGGCAAGACCACGCTGCTGACGCGGCTGATCCCGGAACTGGCCGCGCGGGGGGTGTCCGTCTCCACCCTGAAGCACGCCCACCATGCCTTCGACATCGACCAGCCCGGCAAGGACAGCCACAGCCACCGGGAAGCCGGGGCGCGGCAGGTGCTGGTCTCCTCCGCCCGCCGCTGGGCGCTGATGACGGAGCTGCGGGAGACGCCGGAGCCAAGCCTGAAACAGCTTCTGACTCGCTTCGACCCGGTGGACCTGGTGATCGTGGAGGGCTTCAAGCGCGACCCGCATCCGAAGATCGAGGTCTTCCGCCAGGCCAATGCCAAGCCCTGGCTGCATCCGGCGGACAGCGCGATCATCGCCGTGGCCAGCGACACGGCGCCGGACACCACCCTGCCGCATCGGCATCTGGACGATATCGCGGGGATCGCCGATCTGCTGCTGCAAGGCGCCATCCCGCTGCGGGATGTGCTGCAAGGCTGAAGGAGGCAGGACTTGGCCCAGCTCAGCGACGACTGCTTCGCCTTTGGCGGTCGCCTGATGTCGGTGGATGAGGCGCAGGCGCTGATTGCCGACCGCGTGCCGCCCTTGGCGGAGGTGGAACGCGTGGCGCTGCTGGCCGCGCCCGGGCGGGTGCTGGCGGAGGCCCTGCATGCCCCGCTGCCGCTGCCGCCCTTCTTCAATTCCGCCGTCGATGGCTATGCCTTCCGCCATGCCGACCTGGCCCCGGCGGGCGAAACGCGCCTGCCCCTCGCCGGACGCCTCCAGGCCGGGCAGGCGGCGGCGCCGATCGCGCCCGGCACCGCGCTGCGCATCTTCACCGGCGCACCGATGCCCGAAGGCGCCGATACAGTGATGATGCAGGAGGATGCGCGGGAGGCGGAGGGTGCCGTGCTGCTGGCGCCTGGCCTGAAGCGCGGCGCCAATTGCCGCCCGGCCGGGGAGGATGTGGCCCAGGGCGCGCTGGCCCTGCCGCAGGGCCGCCGCCTGCTGCCGCCCGATATCGGCCTGGCCGCCGCGCTCGGCCTGACCACGCTGGAGCTGCGCCGCAGGGTGCGCGTCGGCGTGTTTTCCACCGGCGACGAGCTGGCGGAGCCGGGCACGGTGCTGGGCGCGGCGCGGACCTATGATTCCAACCGCTTCACCCTGCTGGCCCTGCTCGCCGGGCTGCCGGTGGAGGCCAGCGACCTCGGCATCCTGCCGGATGAGCCCGCCGCCACCGCCGCGGCCCTGGCCGGGGCCGCCGCACGGCACGACCTGCTGCTGACCTCGGGCGGTGTCTCGACCGGGGAGGCCGACCATGTGCGCGCGGCCATCGAACAGGGCGGGCGGCTGGTGTTCTGGCGCCTGGCGATCAAGCCGGGGCGGCCGGCGGCGATGGGGGTGATCGGCGGCACGCCGGTCGTCGGACTGCCGGGCAATCCTGTGGCCGCCGTGGTCACCTTCCTGCACCTGGCGCGCCCGCTGGTGCTGCGCCTGGCCGGCGCCCTGCCTGAGCCCCTGCCGAGCTTCCCCGCCGAGGCCGCCTTCGCCTATCGCAAGAAGGAAGGCCGGCGCGAATATGTGCGGGTGCGCCTGACCCAGGCCGCCGGCCTGCCGGTGGCGGAGAAATTCGCGCGGGAGGGTGCGGGGCTGCTGACCTCGCTCACCCAATCCGATGCCCTGGCCGAATTGCCGGAGGACATCACCACGGTCAGCCCCGGCGACCGAATCCGGGTGCTGCCCTATCGCGGGATATTCTGACTATACCGCCGGTCTCTTGACCGGTCCGAGCGGCCGCCGCCGCTTATGCGGCGAAGCCAAACCGCCGGAGGGCGGCCCGGAGCGGTCACGCGGATGGGCCGTTGGTATCAAGCGATCAGAGCCGCACGCCCTGCGTCGCGTAGCGCTGGTCGGCGGTCTGCTGGAAGTTGTTGTCCAGCACGGCATAGGCGCCGATGGCGACGATGATGGCCGCCAGGGCGCCGATCAGGATGGATTTCATGGGGACGCGCTCCGTTTCCACTCCGCACCCTCCTGTATCGGATCAGGGGCGTTGCGTTGCAAGGCCAGCAGCGCCTCGGCCTGCGCCAGATCCTCCGGCGCATTGGCATTGAAGAAGGGGTCGAGGGGCGTCACCGGCCAATCGGCATGGGCGATGCCGTGCCGCGCCGTCCAGCGGTCGATCTTGCGCTCGCCCTCCAGCAGCGCCTGCCGCAGCGCCCCGCGCAGCGCCACGGGCCAGAGGCCGATGGGCGGATGGGTCTGGCCGTCCGACCGGGCGCAGGCCAGCGGCACGCCGGCCTGCGCCCGCGCCTGGTGCAGCCGTGCCACCAGATCGGGCGGGATCAGCGGTGAATCCCCGGGCACCGAGACCACCCAGGCGAGGTCGGGCCGGGCCTCTGCCGCCCAGTCCAGCCCGGCGAGGATGCCGGCCAGCGGGCCGGGATGATCCGGCAGGCTGTCCGCCACCACGGTCAGGCCCCAGTCGGCAAACCGGGATGAATCGCCATTGGCGTTCAGGATGGTCGTCGCCGCCTGCGGCCGCAGGCGTTCCAGCACATGGTCCAGCAGCGGCCGCCCGCCCAGCAGCCGCAGCGGCTTGTCGCCACCGCCCATGCGTCGTGCCAGCCCGCCGGCCAGCACCACCGCCAGAGTCTTGCGCGCCTCCGGCGCGACCGTGTCATTCCGCATCGGCGCGGCCCATCGCCTCGGCGCTGTTCTTGCGCCAGTGTTTCGCGGATTCCTCCGGCACATGGGTCAGATCGGCATCGAAGACGATGCGCTGTTCGCCGGCCAGGGCCAGGAAGCGCTTGCCCTTGCAGCGGCCGATCAGGGTCAGGTTCGCCTCCCGCGCCAGTTCCACCGCCCAGGCGGTGAAGCCGGAGCGGGAGATCAGGATGGGGATGCCCATGCGGACGGTCTTGATGACCATCTCGGAGGTCAGCCGGCCGGTGGTGTAGAAGATCTTGTCCTCCGGCGCCTCGCGCTCCCGGAACATCCAGCCGGCGATCTTATCGACCGCATTGTGGCGGCCGACATCCTCCATATAGACGATCGGCGCATCCTGCCGGCACAGGGCGCAGCCATGGATGGCGCCGGCTTCCAGATACAGGCTCGGCAGGGTGTTGATGCGGCCGAGCAGGCCATACAGCCAGGAAGTGCGCAGCCGTGCTTCGGGCGCCAGTTCGACCGTAGCAAAATCCTCCATCAGGTCGCCAAAGGCGGTGCCCTGCGCGCAGCCGGAGGTCAGGGTCTTTTTCCGAAGCTTGGTCTCGAAATTGGTCGGCGTTTCGGTGCGGACGATGACGAGCTGCAGATCCTCGTCATACTCCACCGCGGTCACCGCATCGGTCCGGCGCAGCATGCCCTGGTTCAGCAGGTAGCCCAGCGCCAGCTCCTCCGGCCGGTCGAGGATCGTCATCATGGTGACGATCTCCTGCCCATTGAGGAACAAGGTCAGGGCGCGTTCGACCGTGACGCTGGTCTCCACCGCCTTGCCGGTCTGGTCGAGCCCGGTCAGGCGCCGGGTCAGGCGGGGGTCGGAGGGGTCGGGTTGGACGCGGAGCGAGGACATGTGGGGAAGGTGGCGCCGCGCCGGGCTGGCCGCAAGCGGGCAGCGGGCAGGTTGCCCTTGTGGGAATCGTACAAAGAAAACACCATCAGCAACCCGCGATCGCTTACACATTTCCGGCAACATGGTATTGTGCATACGTGATCGAGCCGTCGCACCTGTCGTCGCCCGAGGCCCATGCGCTGGACCTGTACGCGTCCTTGGTCGATGGGCGCGGCCTGACCGCCGCGATCGAGCCAGTGGCCCGCGCGCTTCAGACCAGCACCCATGCGGTGCATCTGATGCAGTATGAGCGGGGCGTGCTGCGTGAAAGCCGCTGCGAGGGTGCCGGCCTCGCCACCGAGGTCACCACAGACTACCAGACCCACTGGATCCATCGCGACCCTTGGGCCACCGCGGCCTCCCGCCACGGGGAAGGCGTGTTGAACATGGACCGGGTGGTGCCGATGCGCCGCTACCGCGCCTCCGCCATCTGGAATGAGTGGAAGGCGAAGCGCGACGGCGCCTTCCACTGCCTGTCGGCGATGATGCAGGGTCCGGACGGCATGGTCGGCCGCATCGCCTTCCACCGCTCTGCCCGCGCCGAGCCCTTCGGGGCGGCGGAGGAAGCGCTGCTGACGCCGCTGTTCCTGCATCTGCGCCGTGCCCTGCTGATGGAAGCGCGGCTGGCCGCGAGTGGCTGGCAGACGGCCAATGCGCTGCGCAGCGGCTTCGCCGCGCTGCCGCAGGGCGTGGTGCTGCTCGATCGCCACCGCCGCGTCGTCGCGACCAACCCGGCGGTGGAAGCGATGGCGGCCCAGGGCGATGGGCTTGCCCTGGGGGGCGACAGCGGCCTCTCCACGCCGAATGCGCAGGCACGCCATGCCCTGTCCCAGGCCGTGGGTGCCGCGATCCAGGCGACCACCGGCAAGGTGAGGATGATGCCGGCGGCCGCCGGTGTCGCCCTGCCGCGACGCAGCGGGCGCCCCCCCTATATCGTCCAGGTTCTGCCCCTGCGCCGTATCGCGGCCCTCGGCATGCCGGAGGATTTCACCGGCGCAATGCTGCTGGTGACCGATGACAGCAACCGCCCGCGCCCGCGTGCGCCGCTGCTGCGCCAGGCCTTCGGCCTGACCCCGGCGGAGGCCCTTCTTGCCGCGGCGCTGGCGGCCGGGCGGACCGTGGCGCAGCACGCCGCGACTCGGAACATCGCGGTGGAAACGGCGCGCGGCCACCTCGCCGCGGTGCGCCGCAAGACCGGATGCCGGAGCCTGGCCGAGTTGACCGCGCTGCTGGGGCGGCTGAGCGGCTGATCCCGGCGGGCCGAGGCTTGCGCCTCAGTAGCCGCCGCCGATGGAAAAGGGCCGCATCAGGAAGGCCGTGCCCCAGCCGAAGGCGCCGTTCAGCAGCGCCGCGCGCGCCCAGACAATGGTGTTGCCGCCGGCCCACATCGGCACGCCGCGCCACTCCGCCACCAGGGTGAAGCCGACCACGGTGCAGATCACGGCGCCCAGCAGGAAGCCGGTCAGCAGGTCCGGCAGCCGCCCCCAGCGGATCAGCCCCGCCAGCACGATGCCCCAGACCCCGCCCCAGAAGGCCAGGGACAGCACCTGCGGCACGCCGAAGGGCGGCACCGGGCGGATGTTGAAGCCCGCGGCGCCGGGCCGGAAGGCATCCGGCACGCCCAGCATCTTGATCAGCGCGAACTGGTGGTACAGCACATAGAGCGTGCCCTGGTGGAACACGATCACCGCCAGGGCACCGCAGAGGAAGCCGACCAGAAGAACTTTTTTCATGCGGCGTCATCCAGGACCAGGGACGAAGACCCTATCCCGCCGCCCGGCCTGGCGCCATCCGCCCCGGCATCATTCCACCCCGAGCAACTGCTCCGTCCGCCGCAGCGCCAGGGTGTGGGTGACGCCGTTGTTCAGGTAGAATTCGTCGCGCGGGAAGACATCCGTCAGCACCGGTTCCGGGCGGGCCGTGCCGGGCTGCCAGACCAGCGCCGGCTCATCGAACATCCAGCCATAGTCACGGGTTTCGCGATTCCCCCGTTCCAGATGGGCGATCACCTCCGGCTGCGCGAAGCGTCGCGCCAGCTCGGCCGGGTCATAGGGGATGGGGCTGTCCGATCCGATCAGCACGCTGCCCGGCATCAGCAGCAGCGTATGCGGGAAGACCGCGGCGAAGGTCGCCACCACGCGCTCCGTCGGCCCCCATTGCACATAGATCCCGCCAGGCGCCAGGCGGCGGCGCACCTGTTCCAGGAACTCGGCGGAATAGAGCAGGCCGGAATGCGAGCCCTCCGGCAGGATCGCATCGGCCTGGATCACATCATACAGCGTCTCGCCCCGGGACAGTGCCCGGCGCCCGTCGCCATATTCCAGTTGCCAGCGCGGGTTGGACAGCATCGTCGCGATCGGACTGTCCGGGTAGCGCGCGGCGATGCCGGCATGGGCGGTCAGCACCGGCCCCACCAGCTCGATCGCGCGGACCGAGTCCGTCCGGGGTGAGACGCCCGCCGCCCAGGGCGTGCCGCCGGAGCCGATGCCGATGCACAGCACGTTCTTCGGATCCGCATGCAGCAGCGGCCCGACCGCGCCCAGGAACTGATGGATCGGCAGGAAGGGAATGCGGCCCTGGCTGAAGCCCTGGATGAAGAAGGGACCGTGCGGCCCGCCCTCCGCCCGGTTCTCATCGCGGAAGAAGGCGATGCCGGAGCGGTCCTCCGCCCAGTCCACCACCTGGTGCGGCTGTTCGGCATGCAGCCGCGACCACAGCGCCGCATTGCCCGGCAGCGCCACCAGCGCCACGCCGCAGGCCGCCGCCAGCGCCATCTCCGGCCGCCTCCCGCGCCCGGCCTTCCACAGCCAGCCGAGCATCAGCAGCAGCGACAACGCCGCCAGCAGCCGCAGCGTGCCGGCGGTGCCCAGCAGATGGAAGGTGACCAGGCCGGTCAGGATCGACCCCGCCGCATTGCCCAGGATATTCGCCAACTGCACCCAGCCGACGCGGGCGCCGACGCTGGCCAGGTCCTGCTGCACGGCGCGCTGCACGAAGGGGAAGGTCATGCCGATCAGGAAGCTCGGCGGGCCGACCACGGCGAGCGTCAGCAGGACGGTCGTCACCAGCCCGCCATCGCGCAGCCGCTGCATGTCGGCGGAGACGAACTGATTGACCGGCCAATGCGGCAGCGCCCAGATCAGCAGCAGGATCAGCGCCGCGCCCAGCGCGAAGCCGCCCGCCTGGGTCAGGAAGAAGGCCGGCCGCGGGTCGCGCATGCGCCGCACCATGCGCGACGCCACGGCGATGCCCAGCCCATCGGCCAGCAGGAAGATGCCGAGCACGGTGGGGAAGAGATAGGCGTGATACTGACCCACCTGGCCCATCAGCCGCACCCAGACGATCTCCAGCGCCACGATGATGTAGCCGGACAGGAAGACCAGCAGGCACCACAGGCGCAGGCTGCCGAAGGGCTCCGCCGGGGCCTGCGCGCGGGCCGAAGGGGCGGGCGGTGCCGGCGCCACGCGGGACAGGCCCGGCAGCAGCGTCAGCGCCAGGGCGGCGGCGAACAGGTCGAGCCCCGCCGCCAGGGCCAGGGCGCCGACGAAGCCCAGATGCCCCACCAGCACCCAGCCGCCCAGCAGCGCGCCGAGGCCAGCCCCCAGCGTGTTCAGCCCGTAGAGGCTGCCCACCCGTTCCGCCACCGTGTCCAGGCTGGTGGCGATGGCCCGCGCCAGCAGCGGCAGGGAGGCGCCCATCAGCGTCGTCGGCAGCACCAGCCCGGCGAAGCACAGCGCGAAGATCGCCACCGGGCTGTCCACCACGCCGGCCAGGTCGGTTGCCAGAAAGTCATACAGGAACAGCTTGGAGACCAGGGCGAATCCGGCGACCCCGGCCTCCGCCACGGCGAAGCCGAGCAGCGCGTGCCAGGGCGACAGCCGGTCGGCCAGCTTGGCGCCGATGATCGAACCCAGGCCAAGCCCGGCCAGGAAGGCGCCCACCACCAGGGCCGCCGAGATCGTGTCGGATCCTGCGAAAATGCCGAGCATGCGCTGCCAGACGATCTGGCACAGCAGCGCCGCAAAGCCGGAACAGAAGAACGCAATCGCCAGGCGTGGCATGCCCACCGCTCCCCAGAATCGCGCGGAAGCCCCCCTCCTCACGCGAATGTCAACCATGGCGGGCGGATTGCAGGACGTAAATCCGCTCGTCACCATCCGGACACAACATGGATGCATGTTCATTCATGAGGCACCCTTGCCGCCTCGTGCCGGGCCGCGCACCCTGCGGACATCGTGTTGGGGAGGTTTGTGGTGAACGGAGCCGAAAGTCTGGTGCACACCCTGCTGGGCGCGGGGGTGGACACATGTTTCGCCAATCCCGGCACCAGCGAGATGCATTTCGTCGCGGCCTTGGACCGCATCCCCGGCATGCGCTGCGTGCTCGGCCTGCAGGAGAATGTCGTCACCGGCATGGCCGATGGCTATTTCCGCATGACCGGCAAGCCGGCCGCGACCCTGCTGCATTGCGGCCCCGGCCTGGCGAATGGCCTGGCCAATCTGCACAATGCGCGGCGCGCGCGTTCCGGCATGGTCAATTGCGTCGGCGACCAGGCCACCTATCACCGCCCGCTGGACGCCCAGTTGACCGCCGATACCGAGGGTTTCGCCCGGGGCGTTTCGGGTTGGGTCCGGACGGTGGAGAAGGCCACCGAAGTGGCGCGCGATGCCGCCGTGGCCGTGCAGGCGGCGCGCACCTCCCCGGGCCAGATCGCCACCCTGATCCTGCCATCGGATGTGTGCTGGGACGAGGCGCCGGATGGTGGCGCCGCGGCGCTGCCGGTGCCGGCCGCGCCGCAGGCCGATCCGCTGGCCATCCGCAACGCCGCCGATGCCCTGCGTGGCCGGAAGAACGTGCTGATCCTGCTCGGCGGCCTGGCGCTGACGCAGCAGGCGCAGGCGCTGGCCTGGCGGATTGCCCAGGCGACGGGCGCCCATGTGCTGGCCGAGATGTCGAACAGCCGTGTCGAGCGCGGCCAGGGCCGCATGCAGCTGGAGCGCGTGCCCTATCCGGTCGATCTCGCGATCGAGGCGCTGAAGCCCTACACCACCATCATCCTGGTCAACAGCAAGGCGCCGGTCGGCTTCTTCGCCTATCCCAACAAGCCTTCGCGCCATCACCGCGAGGATGCGGACATCCTGCTGCTGACGCGCTACGAGGCCGATCCGATCCAGGCGCTGACCGCGCTGGCCGATGAACTCGGCGCGCCCGCCGCCGCCTTCCTCGACCCCGGCCCCCGGCCGCAGCCCGGCCGCGGCACCCCGACGCCGGAGGGCCTGGCGCAGACCCTGGCGGCTCTGATGCCCGACAATGCCGTGGTGGCCGATGAATCGGTCTCCTTCGGCCGCGGCTTCTACAAGTTCACCCACAACGCGCCGGCGCATGACTGGCTGCACATCACCGGCGGCGCCATCGGCTGCGGCATTCCGCTGGCGACGGGCGCGGCGATTGGCGCGCCGGGGCGGCGGGTCATCAACCTCCAGGCCGATGGCTCCGGCATGTATACGCTCCAGGGCCTCTGGACCCAGGCGCGGGAGAGGCTGCCGGTGACCACCGTCATCATCTCCAACCGCAAGTACCAGATCCTGATCGGCGAGTATCACGGCGTCGGCGCCAATCCGGGCCGCACGGCGATGGACATGCTGGACCTCGGCAATCCGAACCTCGACTGGGTGAAGCTGGCCAATGGCATGGGGGTGGAAGCGGCGCGCACCAACACGCTGGAGGGCGTCGCCGACCTGATGCAGCAGAGCTTCGCCGCCGATGGCCCCTTCCTGATCGAGATGGAGGTCTGAGCCGCATGGACCTGCAACTGGCCGGCAAGCGCGTGCTCATCACCGGCGGCTCGAAGGGCATCGGCCTGGCCTGCGCCCAGGCTTTCGCGGCGGAGGGCTGCGACCTGGTTCTGGTGGGGCGGGATGCGGCGACGCTCGCCACCGCTGCGGATGCGCTGCGCGGTGCTGCGCAGATCCGAGTGGAAAGCCTGGCCGCCGATCTGTCGAAGCCGGATGAGCGGGAGAGGCTGCACGCAGCCTTCCCGGAGGTCGACATCCTGGTGAACAATGCCGGCGCCATCCCCGCTGGCCGGTTGCAGGATATCCCCTTCGCCCGCTGGCAGCAGGCCTGGGACCTGAAGGTCCTGGGCTATATCCACATGTGCCAGATGTACTACGCCGGAATGGAGGCGAAGGGCGCCGGCGTCATCCTGAACATCATCGGCATGGCCGGCCGCGCGCCGCGCATGGGCTATATCTGCGGTGGCACAGGCAATGCGGCGCTCATCGCCTTCACCTCCGCGCTCGGCGGCGCGGCGCAGGCCAGCGGCGTGCGGGTGCTGGGCATCAACCCGGCGGCGACCCGCACGGACCGGATGGAGACCCAGGCGCGGGTCAACGCCCAACTGAAGTTCGGCGATCCGGAACGCTGGGCGGAGACCTTGACCGGCCTGCCCTATGGCCGCGCCATCGAGGCTGCGGAGATCGCGGACCTGTCGGTCTTCCTGGCCTCGCCGCGGGCGGGCTATATCAACGGTACCGTGGTGGATGTGGATGGTGGTGGAATGTTTCGAGGCTGAATCAGCCTGTTCCAGTCCCCGATGAGCGTCGCCAGCCCACGGCGTGGTTGCGGCGGACAGCGGCTCATGTCACGGTCGAATCATTAAGCGCTTGTCCACATGATCCCGCGGTGGATATGGGTGGGCTGCGGCGCCAGAATGGCGCGAAGCGCGGGCGATGGGGGGCAGGACCCTCCGGCGTCGAACCGTCAAAGCCATACGGGGTGGGCCAGGGATGAGCATCCGCGCGCGATTGCTGTGGCTTGTCGCCATGGCCACGATCGTGCCCGCGCTGCTGCTGGGATACCGCTTCGTGCAGGAACGCGACGCGCAGATCCAGGCGGCCACCAGCCGCCTGGTCAACTCCGCCGAGATCGTCGCGCGTGACTTCGACAGCCGCATCCATGCCACGGGCCAGCTTCTGTATGGCCTGTCCCGCGCCCGCGACCTGCAAAGCGACAATCGCGCCGCCTGCTCGGCCTTTCTCGGCCGCGTGCTGGACCAGTATCCGCAATTCACCGGAATCCTGACCATTTCGCCGGAAGGCGCGCTGTTCTGCGATTCCCTGCAGACGGGGCGCGAACTCGACCTGCGCGACCGTTCCTATTTCCAGCAGGCGCTGACCCTGCGCCGCGGGGTCGCGCTGCAGGCGGTGTTCGGGCGATTGACGGGGCTTTCCGTGCTCCAGATCGCCCAGCCTGCCCGCACGCCGGCCGGCGACCTGGATTTCATCCTGCTCGCCTCGCTGAACCTGCGGGCGGTGGTGCGCGACAACCTCTCCCTGGTGCAGCCGAATACGGAAATCCTGATGCTGGACCAGCAGGGCACGGTGCTGGCCTGGAATGGCGCATCGGGCACCGAGGGCGGCATCGGGCGATCCCTGGCCGGCACCCCGCTCGGCGACTTCGCGCTGCTGGCGGGCGATGGGCAGACGGCCGAATTGCGGGAGGCGGATGGCCGCCGGCAAATCTGGGCGGCCGGCAGCAACCCATTGCTGGCCCAGGCGGGGCTGCGCGTGTTGGTGGGGCAGGACCGGGAAGACCTGGTCGCCACGGCGGATCAGCGGCTGCGGGAGGATCTGGCGATCCTCGCCATGCTCTCCCTGGTCCTCGGCATTTCCGTCTGGCTGATCGGGGAGGTGGCGATCCGGCGGGAGGTCGCACGGATTTCGCGCATGGCCTCGCGTCTGGGCCAGGGCGACCTGTCGGTCCGCATTCCCCCGCCGCACCCGGGGGGGAGCTCGGCGGGCTGATGGCGGTGCTGAACCGCAGCGCGGAATCGCTGCAGAACCAGCAGGAAGCGATCTCCGAACTGAACCGCAAGCTGCTCCAGGCCCAGCGGATGGAGGCGGTGGGTCAGCTCACCGGCGGGCTGGCGCATGACTTCAACAACCTGCTGACCGTCATCCTGGGCAGCGCCGAATTGCTGGCCGAGCGGCTGGAGCATGATCCGGACCTGCTGCAGCTGGCCGAGACCACCCGCGACGCGGCGGAGCGCGGCGGGGAGCTGACGCGCAGCCTGCTCGCCTTCGCCCGCCGCCAGCCGCTGGAGCCGCGGCCGGTCGATGTCGGGCAGGAGATCCAGAGGATGGAACTGCTGCTGCGCCGCACGCTGGGAGAGCGGGTGGAATGCCGCTTCGACCTGACGCCCCGCCTGCCGCCCGCCCTGGTCGATCCGGCGCAGCTTGAGGCCGCCTTGATGAACCTCGTGCTGAACGCCCGGGATGCGATGCCGGAGGGCGGCCGCATGACGCTGGAGACCGGTTTCGCGCAGATCGACGACGACTATGCCGCACGGCATGAGGAGGTGGTGGCGGGCGAATATCTGGTGGTGGCGGTGACCGACACCGGCAGCGGCATGACGTCGGAGGTGCTGGCCCAGGCCTTCGAGCCCTTCTTCACCACCAAGGAATTCGGCCGCGGCAGTGGGTTGGGCCTTTCCATGGTCTATGGCTTCGTCAAGCAATCCAATGGCCATGTGAAGATCTATTCCGAGCCCGGCCACGGCACCACGGTGAAGCTCTATCTGCCGCGGGCGGCGGCGGCCGGCGTGCCACGCCCGATGAATCCCGGCCGGCCCGCGCGGCTGCGCGGCGGCACCGAATCGGTGCTGGTGGTCGAGGATGACGAAATGGTCCGCACCCATGTGGTGGGGGAGCTGACGCTGCTCGGCTACCGGGTGCTGGCCGCGCGCAACGGCGTCACGGCCATGGAGATCCTGCGCAGCGAGGTGCTGATCGATGTGCTGTTCACCGATGTGGTGATGCCCGGCGGCATCTCCGGCCCCCAGCTTGCCGAGGCCGCGCTGCTGCTGCGGCCGGGGCTGCGCGTGCTGTACACCTCCGGCTACACGGAGAACGCCGTGGTGCATCACGGCCGGCTGGACCCGGGCGTGGTGCTGCTCAGCAAGCCCTATCGCCGCCAGGAACTGGCGGAGAAGCTGCGCTACGTGCTGCGGCCGGAGGGCTGAGCGGCGCATGTCACGACGTGATTGGCTGATCCTGGCCGGCCTTCTGGTGGCGGCGCTCTGGACCGGCTGGCCCCGGCTTCGGGAGACGCCGGTCGGGCGCTACCTGGCCGGGGAGAGTCCCAGCTGCTGCGGCCGGGCGGGAGGCGGCGGCTTCAGACCCTCTCGATAGCGGCGCCCACGGCCGAAAGCTTGCGCTCCAGCGCCTCATAGCCCCGGTCGAGGTGGTAGACGCGGTTGACGATGGTCTCCCCCTCCGCCGCCAGCCCGGCCAGCACCAGGGAGACGGAGGCGCGCAGGTCGGTCGCCATCACCGGGGCGCCGGAGAGCTTCGGCACGCCGCGCACGATGGCGGACTGGCCGTGATACTTGATGCGGGCGCCCATGCGGGTCAGCTCCGGCACATGCATGAAGCGGTTCTCGAAGATCGTCTCGGTGATCATGCTGGCGCCCTCGGCCACGCACATCAGCGCCATGAACTGGGCCTGCATGTCGGTGGCGAAGCCGGGGAAGGGCTCGGTCATCACATCGGCGCCGCGCAGCCCGTTCTTCCGGGTGATGCGCAGCCCGGCGGTTTCCTCCGCCACATCCACCCCGCATTCCCGCATGGTCCGCACCACGGCGCCGAGGTCGACCATCCGCGCGCCCTCCAGCAGCACGGAGCCGCCGGTGATGGCGGCGGCGCAGGCATAGGTGCCGGCCTCGATCCGGTCCGGGATGATCGGGTGGGTGGCGGCGCCCAGGCGCTTCACACCCTCGATCACCAGGCGGTCGGTGCCGATGCCCTCGATCCGCGCGCCCATGCGCATCAGGCACATGGCCAGGTCGCCGATCTCCGGCTCCCGCGCCGCGTTCACCAGCTCGGTCGTGCCCTCGGCCAAAGTGGCGGCCATCAGCAGGTTCTCGGTGGCGCCGACGCTGACCTGGGGGAAGATGATGGTGGCGCCGCGCAGGCCCTTTGGCGCCTTCGCATGCATGTAGCCGCCTTCCAGGTCGAAGACGGCGCCCATCTGCTCCAGCCCCTTGATGTGCAGGTCGACCGGGCGCGTGCCGATGGCGCAGCCGCCGGGCAGCGAGACCCGCGCCTCCCCGAATCGCGCCACCAGCGGGCCCATGACCAGGACGGAGGCGCGCATCTTGCGCACCAGGTCATAGGGCGCCTCCAGGTTCTCGGCGGCGCCGGACAGCACGAGGCGGCGCTGCGCCTTGTCGTGCTCCACCTTCATGCCGTGCTGGATCAGCAGGGCGCGCATGGTGGCGATATCCGCCAGGTCCGGCGCGTTTTCCAGCGTCAGCGGCCCGTCGGAGAGCAGGCCGGCGGCCATCAGGGGCAGCGTGGCGTTCTTGGCGCCACCGATCGGGATATTGCCCGAGAGCGGCTTGCCGCCGCGGATGCGGATGCGGTCCATCAGAGGTACTTTCCTGGCCGGATCATCAGAACAAGGCGGGTGCCCGAAGGGCAACCGAGGCCCCGGATGGGGCCCGCGGCACGTGCCGCGTACTTCAAAGTTTCGGCAACGAGACGCCGCGCTGGCCCATGTATTTGCCCTTCCGGTCGGCATAGCTGACCTCGGGTGGGGCGCTGCCTTGCAGGAACAGGAACTGGCAGATGCCCTCATTGGCATAGATGCGGGCGGGCAGGGGCGTGGTGTTGCTGATCTCGATGGTCACCTGGCCTTCCCATTCAGGCTCCAGCGGCGTGACGTTCACGATCAGCCCGCAGCGCGCATAGGTGGACTTGCCGAGGCAGATCACCAGCACATCGCGCGGGATGCGGAAGTATTCGATGGTGTGGCAGAGGACAAAGCTGTTCGGCGGGATGATGCAGGTCTCCCCGCGCCGGGTGACGAAGCCCTGGTCCGAGAACACCTTCGGATCGACCACCGCATTGTCGACATTCGTAAAAATCTTGAACTCGTCGGCGAGGCGCGCGTCGTAGCCGTAGCTGGACAGGCCGTAGGAGATCACCCCCTCCCGCCGCTGGGATTCGACGAAGGGCTCGATCATCGCCGCATCCTGCGCCATGCGGCGGATCCAGGTGTCGGGCATGATGGACATGGGGCAGCGGCCTTCGGGCAACGGGAGGGCCGGGTTACCCGATGCGGGCGCGGGCGTCCAATCCGGCGCGGCTCAGTCCTGCTCCTCCGCCGCCGGCCTGGCGGGCTGATCGGCGCGGGCGCGCGCCTGGGCCTTGCGGCGGCGCAGGTTCTCCCGCAGCGCGGCGGCCAGCCGCGCTTCCCGCGCAAGCTGCGCCGCTGACTTGACCGGTGGCGTGGGGTCCGGCGGTGTGTCCATGCAAGGGGAGGAACCGCGCCGGGCGCGGTGGGTCAAGCCCTGGATTGCCTGGTGCATCGCCCCGCCGCGCGACGTGACCCCAGGGCCGGCGTCCTCCTCGAAAGCGGCGCGTCAGTCGATGCGGATCCCCGCCGCCTGCACCACCGCCGCCCAGCGCTGGACCTCGGCCGCGACGAAGGCGCTGTATTCCGGCGCGGTCATGCGGCGCGGCGTGGCACCGGTCTCGATCAGCTTGGCGGCGATATCGGGTGTCGCCAGCGCCGCCAGCACCTCCGCATTCACCCGGTTGACGATGGCGGGCGGCGTATTGGCGGCGGCCGAAAGGCCGAACCAGGTGGAGGCGACGAGGTCCGGGTGACCGAGTTCCTTGAAGGTGGGCAGGTCCGGCCAGCCCGGGACCCGCGCATCCGCCGTCACTGCCAGCAGGCGGAAGCGTTCGTTGCGCCCGGCCTCGACCAGGGTGGTGATCATGGATTCCAGCGCGCCGCCGGCCACGTCGTTCATCATCGGTCCGCTGCCGCGATAGGGCACATGGGTCGTCTCGATGCCGGCGGAGCGCTGCAGGATCGCTTGCTTGGCGTGGGAGGAGGTGCCATTGCCCGGCGAGCCGACATTCAGCCCCGGCCGCGCCTTCGCCGCGGTGATGAAGTCCGCCAGGCTGCGGATCGGGCTGCTGACATTCACCGCGAGGACGGAGGGAATCTCCGCCAGCAGCGCCACATGCGCGAAATCGGTGACGGAGTTGTAGGGCATGCTGCGATAGACGCTGGGCGCCACCCCGAAGCTCGCGATGTTGGAGACGATGAGCATGAGCCCATCCGGCGCGCTTTTCGCCACCAGGTCGGAGCCCAGCGTGCCGCCGGCGCCGGCGCGATTCTCGACCACGAAGGTCTGGCCGAAGACGGTGCTCAGCCGGGCGCTGACGAGGCGGGCGATGAAGTCGGTGGTGCCGCCGGGGGGGAAGGGCACGATCACCCGCACCGGGCGCGCCGGATAGCCTGCCTGCGCCAAGGCGAGGGAGGGGGCGGCGAGGGCGCCGGGCAGCAGGGACAGCAGGTGGCGGCGACGCATGGGTGATCCTCCGGTCGGGCAGGCGGGGCGTGGCAGTTAGCCCCGGGCGGGCCTGACGGACAAGCGAGTTGTATGCCAGTTTGCCGCCGCGGAGCGGAGCCCGTGCGTCGAGGCGCCAAGGAGCAAGGTCAGGATGACAGTCGAATACGCCCCGCGCGGGCTGGTGGGCGTGCTGACGCCGCAGGCGAATACGACGGTGGAGCCGGAATTCGCCATGCTCTGGCCGCCCGGCGTGGCCATGCTGAATGCCCGCATGACCAGCACCAAGCCGACCATCATCGCCCGCCTGCTGGATTATCTCCGGGACCTTCCAGGGGCCGCCGCGCAATTCGCCAATGCGCCGATCGATGCCATCGCCTTCGCCTGCACCGGCGCCAGCTACTATGCCGGCGTGGCGGAGGAGGATGCGCTGGTGGCGCGGATGCAGGATGCGCTGGGCATTCCCGTCATCACCGCGGCGCTGGCGGTGTGGGACGCGTTCCAGGCCGTGGGGGCGGAACGCATCGGGCTGGTCTCGCCCTATCCGGACGACCTGACGGAGGCCGCGGTGGGCTACTGGACCGCGCGCGGCTTCGACGTGACGGAGGTTTCGCGGGGCGCCATGGCCGATGGCAGCTTTCATCCGATCTACGCCATGACGGCACAGGGCGCGGCGGCGGCCCTGGCCGCGCTGCCGGCGGGGAATGTCCAGGCGGTCGCCATGCTCGGCACCGGCATGCCGACGCTGGGGCCGATCCTGGGGCAGCCTTTCGTGGGGGAGGCGCCCGTCACCTCCTGCATGCATGCCCTCGCCTGGCGCAGCGTCTGCGCCGTGACGAAGACAGCGCCCTCGGCGGAGAATTTCCTGGCCTGGGTGCGCGGGGAGGGCTGGGGCGCGCGCTACCGCGAACGCATGGGCGGCTGAACCCAGCCGCCCATCGGGAGATCAGGCCCGCAGCGAATTCGGCACGCGGCCGCCATTCTCCGCCAGCTTGGTCATCACCTGGCGATGCAGCCACAGGTTCATCGTGGCCGTATCGGCCATGTCGCCCGTGTAGCGCAGTTCCTTCGCCAGGTCGCGACGCGCGTCCTGCGTGCTGTCGAGGCCCAGCAGCTTCAGCAGGTCGACGATGGACCGCCGCCAATCCAGCTTCTGCTTGGAGGCGGCGGCCATCTGCATCAGGACGACTTCCACATCCACCTGCGCGATGGGCGTGGTGGCCGTCGTGGTGGTGCCGGCCGGCGTGGCGGCGGCGGCGGCGTCGCGATCGCCGAAGATCTTGGTCAGAATCGATTTGAAGATACTCAAGCCCATGCTCCCGAGGCCAAGGCGGCCATTCGGGGCTTCAACGCGGCAGGATGCGTTTGGTTCGTTCGTCTAATGGTTCGATACCAACCAATCCCGCAGCAGCGCATCGGTCTCCGCCGCCGCCTCATAGGCCACCCAATGCCCGGCGCCGGGCACCACGGCCACGCGCGCGCCCGGCCGGGCCTCCAGCAGTGCATCGATGCGAAGCTGGAGATTGGGCCAGGCCACGGCATCGCGCTCCCCCCAGATGGCATTGACGGGCACGCCGATGGCGGCGGCCAGGGCTTCCTTCAGATTGCCGCTGGGCGCGAATTGGCGGCTGCGCAGGCGGGCGGCCTGGGAATTGATCTCCTGGATCTCCAGCGCCAGCGCGTCGATTTTCTGCGGGTCCGCGAACATCAGGCTCGCCAGGTTGTGGCGGTGTGCCGCCACCTTCTCCGCGCCCTGCTTGTCCCGCACCTTGACCAGATGCGTCGGGCTGCGCGGCGTGCCCAGCGCGCCGGCGCCGCAGATGGTGACGCTGCGCAGCCGGGGCGCCAGCAGCCGCGCCACATGGCCGCTGGTGATGGCGCCGAAGGAAAAGCCGACGAGGTCCATCGCCGCCGTATCCGGCACGATCCGCTTCAGCCCCTCCACCAGCACGCCGGCGATGGTCGCGGGGTCCTGCGGCTCCGGCGGATCGTCGCTTTCGCCCAGGCCGGGGATATCGGGCGCGATCACCATGCGCTGCGCCGCCAGCCAGGGAATCTGCTTCACCCAATGCCGCCAGGACCCGCTGCCGCCATGCAGCAGCATCACCGGCGTGCCGCCCGAGGCATTCCATATCCGCCAGACCATGCGGCCACTGCCGCTCGGGGTTTCGACCTTCGTGGCCTGGGCATCCAACTCGGCAAGCATCAATAACATCCAGTCTCAGTAGCTTCGGGGAAGTCCGAGAACGCGCTCGGCGATGTAGCAGAGCACGAGCTGCGGGCTGACCGGGGCGATGCGCGGGATCAGGCTTTCGCGCAGCAGGCGTTCCAGATGGAATTCCTGCGCATAGCCATAGCCGCCCAGCGTCATCACCGCCTGCTGGCAGGCGTTGAATCCGGCCTCCCCGGCCAGGTATTTCGCCGCATTCGCTTCCGCGCCGCAATCCAGCCCCTGGTCGTAGCGCCAGGCCGCCTGCATCACCATCAGCCGCGCCGCCTCCAACTGCATCCAGCATTGCGCCAGCGGATGCTGGATCGCCTGGTTGCGGCCGATGGGGCGGCCGAAGACCACGCGTTCCTTGGCGTAGGCGCTGGCCCGGGCGATGGCGGCATGGCCGATGCCCACGGCCTCCGCCGCGACCAGGATGCGCTCGGGATTCATGCCGTGCAGGATGTAGGCGAAGCCCTGGCCTTCCGCGCCGATGCGATCCTCCAGCGGCACTTCCAGCCCGTCGATGAAGAGCTCGTTCGAATCGACGGCGTGGCGGCCCATCTTCGGAATCTCGCGCACCTGGACCTTGCTGCGGTCGAGCTTGGTGTAGAACAGCGACAGGCCCTCGCTGCGCTTCTTCACCTGCTCCAGCGGCGTGGTGCGGGCCAGCAGCAGCACGCGGTCGGCGACCTGCGCGGTGCTGATCCAGACCTTCTGGCCATGCACGACATAGCCGTCGCCGCGCCGCTCCGCGAAGGTTTTCAGCTGTGTGGTGTCGAGGCCCGTATTCGGCTCCGTCACCGCGAAACAGGCCTTTTCGGTGCCTGCGATCAATGGCGGCAACATCCGATCCTGCTGCGCTTCGGAGCCATGCACCACCACGGGCATGGGCCCGAAGATGTTCATGTGGATGGCGGAGGCGCCGGACATGGCGGCGCCGGATTGCGCCACCGCCTGCATCATGATCGCCGCCTCCGTCACGCCGAGCCCGGCGCCACCCACCCGTTCCGGCATGCAGATGCCGAGCCAGCCGTCGCGGGCCATGGCCTGGTGGAACTCGACCGGAAAGCGGTGGCCGCGATCCGCCGCCAGCCAATAGGCATCGTCGAAGCCGGCGCAGATGCGGGCGACCGCGTCATGCAGCGCCTGCTGCGCCTCGGTCAGGGCGAAATCCATGGGTGTCTGTCTCCTCCGCGCGCAGCGTGCCAAGCTGCGGGCGAAGCGCAACCCCGCCAGGACCGCCGTGCCCCTTTTCGCCCCGACTGACTTCCTGATTCCGCCCGACCTGATCCATGTCTGCGCCGGCGGCCAGACCCCGGTGCCGCATGCCCAGGGCGCCGCGCTGGCGCGCTATGCGCTGGACAAATCCACCGGCCCGGCCGGCCGCGCCCGCATGGATGCGGAGGTCGACCGCCTGCGCGCCCGGCTCGCGGCCTTCTGGTCCGTGGCGACGCCGGATATCGGGCTCGTCTCCTCGGTGGCCGAGGGCATGTCGATGCTGGTCGAGAGCCTGGATTGGCGGGAGGGCGACAATGTCGTGCTCGATGCCCATGAATACCCCTCCATCGCCCTGCCGATGGCGATGCGTCGCGGCGTGACCCTGCGCCACGTGCCGATCATGGACGCGGATGCGGTGGCGGCGGCGGTGGATGCGCGCACGCGGATGGTGGCGGCCAGCGCCGCGTCCTATTTCGATGCCAGCCGGCCGGATCTGGCGCCGCTGCGGGCGGCGGCGGATCGCGTCGGCGCGCTGCTGGTGGTGGACTATACCCAGGCGAGCGGCTGGCTACCGGTGGAGGCCGGAATCGCCGATTTCGCCTTCGCCGCCTGCTACAAATGGATGCTGGGCGGCACCGGCCTCGCCATCGCCTATTGGAACCGGGCGCGGCAGCCGGGCTGGGCGCCGGCGACGGCGGGCTGGTATTCGGTGGCGGACGATGCCTCCAACGAATACCGCAGCGCGCCGCCGCTGCGGCCGGATGCCAATCGCTTCACCCGAGGCAATCCGGCGCATCTGCCGGCCTATGCCTTGCAGGCGGCGATGGATCTGCACGAAAGCCTGCCGCGCGGCGCCATGCAGGCGCATGTGCAGGGTCTGACCACGGCATTGCTGGCACGGCTGGACCAGGCCGGCATTCCGAGCATCACCCCGCCCGACCCGGCGCGGCACGGCGCCAGCGTCTGCATCGCCCATCCCCGCGCGTCCCGCATCGTGGCCGCCATGGCGGAGCGGAACGTGCTGACGTGGAACGGCCGCGGCCGCATCCGCATCAGCTTCCACGGCTACAACGACCTTTCTCAAATTGACCCCATCATGGGCGCGCTCACCGCCGCGCTGGCTGACTGAGGACCGGAAAAAGATGCTGCAAGCACCGCCCGCCGAACCCGGGATGCGCGAGGAGGAGGTTGATACCCCCGCGCTGCTGCTCGACCTCGATGCCTTCGAGCACAACCTCGACACCATGGCGGCGATCCTGGCGCCGACCGGCGCGAAGCTGCGTGCCCATGCCAAGACACATAAATCCCCGATCATCGCCCTGCAGCAGATGAAGCGCGGCGCCATCGGCCAATGCGTGCAGAAGGTGGCGGAGGCCGAGGCGCTGGCCTGGGGCGGCGTGCCGGACATCCTGGTGAGCAACGAGGTGATCGCGCCGCGCAAGCTGGCCCGCCTCGCCGCTTTGTCCGGCCTGGCGAAGGTCGCCGTCTGCGCCGATGGCGAACACGGCATCGCCGCCATCGAATCCGCGGCCGAGGCCGCCGGCCTGCGCATGACCGTGCTGGTCGAGATCGATTGCGGCGGCGGCCGCTGCGGCGTGGCGCCGGGGCCGGAGGCGGTGGCGCTGGCCGAGCGCATCGCCGGCAGCCGCCACCTGATCTTCGGCGGGCTGCAATCCTATCACGGCAGCGCCCAGCACTACCGCACGCCGGCCCAGCGCCAGCAGGCCATCGGCGCGGCGGCGGACGGCACGCGGCGCACGGTCGAACAGCTGCGTCAGCGCGGGCTGGACTGCGCCATCGTCGGCGGCGCCGGCACCGGCACCTTCCGCAACGAGCTGGCGAGCGGCGTCTGGAACGAGATCCAGGCCGGCTCCTATGCCTTCATGGATGCCGATTACGGCCGCAACGACGACCCGCCGCCCTTCCGCCAGTCCCTGTTCGTGCTGGCCCAGGTGATGTCGGCGCCGCGCCCGGGCCTCGCGGTGGTGGATGCCGGGCACAAGGCGGTGGCGATCGACAGCGGCCCGCCGCTGGTGCACGGCTTCCCGGGCGTGACCTATGCCGGCGCCTCGGATGAGCATGGGACGCTGAAGGCGGAAGACCCCTCGGCCCTGCCGCGCCTCGGCCAGTCCGTGCGGCTGGTGCCGGGCCATTGCGACCCGACGGTGGATCGCCACGATTGGTATGTCGGGGTGCGCAAGGGCCGGGTGGAATGCCTCTGGCCGGTGGCGGCGCGGGGCGGCATGGCCTGAGGACGGAAGGACAAGGGCGGGTGCGTCCGGCGTCGACTGACCGCGCCGGCTGCGCCCCGCCCTGCTTTACCGGTTTCGTTTCCGGGATTAGTAAGCCGGCCCGGCTGTCTGGGTCGTCTGCATGCTGAAGCTGGCGTTTCTGTTGATTGGGCCGGCATCCTTCCGAGCCCACTGGTCCGCCATCTCGGTCCTCGGCGGCAGCCTCATCCTCCTGGCCATCCTGATCGCCGCCAATGTCGTGCCGGCCTTCGCCGAGATTGCCGGCGCGCTGCTCGGCCTGGCCTTCGCCGCCTATGGCGCGGCTGCGCTGGCCGGGGCGCTCGCCGCCCGGCAGCGCGGGGCGGAGCGTCTCGCCTGGGTGTTGCCGGCGGCCTCCGTCCTCATGGGCCTGCTGCTGATCCTGGCGCCCTTCCAGAGCGACCTGGCGCTGGGCTGGCTGCTCGCCATCCTCTTCCTGACCGATGCCATCGGGCGCGTGGTGCCGGCGCTGGTCGGCAAGTTCCGCGGCTGGCGCCTGCATGTGGCGATCGCTGCGGCGGAGGTGCTGCTGGCGGCCATGCTGATCCTGAACTGGCCGCTGCCGCGCAGCCAGAACATCCCCCTCTGCATCGGCGCCTTCCTCGGCCTGGCCGGCTGGCTGCTGCTGCGGCTGGGCGTCATGCTGCGGAACCTGGAGGAGGAGGTGGCGATCCTGATGCTGCCGATCTTCGCCGGTCGCGGCTGGTACGAGCATGCGCCGATCCTGGTGGATGACGACACGCCGCCGGGCCGCAGCGAGACGCCGCTGCTGATCCGCGTCTGGACACCGCGCGGCTGCGCCGTCGACACCGAGCGCATGCCGATCGTGGACCGCTATTTCGGTGCGGTGAATCCCGATGGCAGCATCTCCACCGGCCATTCCTCGCTGGAAATGGCGCCGGACGTCTATATCAGCCACTACCCGGTGGAGGAGAGGACACGCTCCCGCGACCATTTCCTGCATGCGCTCAGTGCCAGCACGGACAATGATGCGCCGGGCATCTTCCAGCCCTCCTATGCGGTGGAGGTCGCCAACTGGGTGGAGGCGGACCAGGAGGTGCGCTTCCACACCTACAATGCCCGCCGGCTGCGCGCCTTCTGGATCGGCTACCGGCAGGACACGCTCTACAACGTGGTCAACCGCAACTGCTCCACCGTCATCGCCGGGGCGCTGGATGCGGCGCTGGAGGGCGTGCTGGCCACGCCACATCCCTGGCGGCGGCTGCTTGGCCTGCTGCTGAACCCCGACCTGTGGCTGGCCGCGCTGATGCGGGTGCGGGCGGATTCCGCCACCTGGACGCCGGGATTCCTGCTGGACTACGTCGTGCCGCTGTCGCGCATCGTCGACCGGCCGGAGCTTTCCTGGTCCGCCCGCTTCGCCTGGTTCCTTTCGCGCTTCCGCCGCAGCATGCGGGATTCGGTGCCGGAGGCGGGGCGCCCGGAGGCGGCCTAGTCTAGCCGGGCCGCCGGATCCGATAGAGGCCCACATCGATGGCGCCTGTGCGGAAGCCGCCCTCGCAATAGGCCAGGTAGTAGCGCCACAGCCGCTGGAAGCGCGCATCCAGCCCCATTCCCGCCATGCGCGGCTGCGCCGCCAGGAAGCGCGCATGCCATTCGGCGAGCGTGCGAGCATAGCTCTCGCCGAAGCATTCCGCATGGTCCAGCACCAGGCCGGCGCGCGCGATCTCGGCCCGCAGCACGGAAGGGGAGGGCAGCATGCCGCCGGGGAAGATATGCGTCTGGATGAAATCCGCCCCCTGGCGATAGGCGGCGAAGCGCTCCTCCGCGATGGTGATGACCTGCAGCACCGCCAGCCCGCCTTCCACGAGACGCGCGCGCAGCGCCGCGAAGAAGACGGGCCAATAGGCCTCGCCCACCGCCTCGAACATCTCGATGGAGACGATGCGGTCGAAGCGCCCGGCCTCGTCGCGATAGTCGCGCAGCGCGAGCGCGGCGCGTGGCGCGAGGCCCGCCGCCGTGAGCCGCGCGCTGGCATGGGCCAGCTGGCGGGGGGAAAGGGTCAGCCCGGTCAGCCGCGTGCCGGGCACCGTCCGCAGCAGCCGCTCCACCAGCCCGCCCCAGCCGATGCCGATCTCCAGCACCGACTCGCCGCCCTGCATCTCCAGCAGCGCGATGGCCCGGTCCTGCTTCGCGGTCTGCGCCGCCTCCAGCGTCTCCTCCGGCCCGTGATACAGCGCGGAGGAATAGGACATGCCTGGGTCGAGCCAGGCGGCGAAGAAATCGTTGCCGAGGTCGTAATGGGCCAGGATGTTGCGGCGGCTACCGGCGTGACTGTTGCGGCGCAGCCGGTGCCGCAGCCGGTTCCACGCCCGCGCGAGGCGCGAGCCGCCGACCAACGGGTCGACCGTCTCCGCATTGACGCAGGCCAGGGCGATCAGGCTGGCGGGATCGGGGCTGGACCAGTCGCCGTCGCCATAGGCCTCGGCGAAGGCGACATCGCCGCCCCAGGCGAGGCGCCGCAGCGCGCGCCATCGATGCAGCGTCAGCATCGCCTCCGGCCCCGGCACCGGGCCGTGATGCTGCCAGGTGGATCCGTCAGGCAGCAGGATGGTCAGGCTGCCGCGTTGCAGGCCGGCGGCAAGCCGGCGCAGCAGCGCGCCCCGCAGGCTGGGACGCCGCTGCTGGGCGGCGGCTTGCTGGACGATCGCGCGCATCGCCGGCTCAGCTTGATGTGATGGCCGGGCCGGGCGGGGCGAGGGGATGTGCACGCGGGAGCAAACCTGGAGATCTGTTCGGAGTCGGTCCGGCCCGCTGTCGCACCGTCCGTGTCGCGGGCCGCGCGCCAGTCAGGCGGGGTGCCTCAGCGGCGCGGCCGGGGCGGGGCCAGCGGGGTGGTGCGGCGCGGGGCGATGGCGCTGCGCGTGGTCACCGGGCTGCGCGCGGCGCTGCGGCTGGTGGCCGCGGTGCCTCGGGTGGCGGTGCGGACCGTGGGGGTCGGCGCGGCGGCGC
Source organism: Falsiroseomonas oleicola (assembly GCF_019029495.1). Taxonomy (GTDB): domain Bacteria; phylum Pseudomonadota; class Alphaproteobacteria; order Acetobacterales; family Acetobacteraceae; genus Falsiroseomonas; species Falsiroseomonas oleicola. The sequence continues at coordinate 1,064,914 of NZ_JAERQM010000001.1, read as the reverse complement.
GGCGGGCGGGCTGTGCTGCCGGGCGGGGGCTGGTCGCGGCCGCGCAGGCGGCAGCCGGGCGGGGCGCGGTGCGGGCCGCCGCCGGGCGCGGTGCCGTCCTGGCGGCCCGGGCGCTGCGTGCCGCCGGGCGGGCCGGCGTGGCCCGGGCGGCGGAGGCGCTGCGCGCGGCGGGGCGGGGCGCCTGCCGGGTCGCGGTGCGGGTCGGCGCCGTGGCGGTGCGGGCCGCGGCGCGGGGGCTGCGGCTGGTCGCCGCCTGGGCCTGGCGCATCACCAGCGGGGCGGCCGCGGCCTGCGCCATGGCGGCGCGTGGCGTCGCGCCCAGCCGATCAAAACCCTGGTCGAGCAGCGCCGTCATGTGCTGGTCGCGCTCCACCCAGGAACTGCCACCGAACACCGCGCCCACCACCCGGCGCCCGTCGCGATTGGCGCTGGTGACGATGTTGAAGCCGCTGGCGCGGATATAGCCGGTCTTGATGCCGTCCACGCCCTCATAGCTGGTCAGCATGCGGTTGTGGCTGCGCAGGCGCAGGCCGCGGAAGGCGGCCTCGGTGCGGCCGAAATAGTGGTAGCGGTCGGGGAAATCGAGCATCAGCCGGCGGCCGAGCGTCACCATGTCCCGCGCCGTCGTCACCTGGTCCCAGTCCGGCAGGCCGGAGGCGTTGCGGAAGGTGGTGCGCGTCATGCCCAGTTCGCGGGCGCGCTGCGTCATCATCTGGGCGAAGCGTTCCTCGCTGCCGCCGAGCAATTCGCCGAAGGCCGCGGCCACGTCATTGGCGGATTTGGTGACCAGGGACAGGATGCCCTGCTCCACCGTCACGCTGCCGCCGGCCGGGATGCCAAGCTTGGAAGGCGGGCGGGACGCCGCCTCCTCCGAGATCGGCACGGCGGAGCCGAGCGAGAGGCGGCCGTCCCGCAGCGCATCGAACACCATGTAGAGTGTCATCATCTTGGTGAGCGAGGCCGGATGCCGCGTCTCATCCGCATTGGCGGAAACCAGGATGGTGCCATTGCGGTGGTCCACCACCATGGCGGCATAGCGTTCGCTGCCGATCTGCGCCTGGGCAGGCGAGAGCGCGGCGAACAGACCGGCCGCCAAGGCGACCAGCGGCGCGAGCCGAATGAACATGGTCGAAGACCCCCCGGGCAGCACACCCCCCGTGCGCCGCCAGAGCATGCAGGCTAGCGGTCCTGCGTCCCGCCTGTCCACAGGGGCGAATGCAGAACATCCTGTTACTGCAAGCACTTGGGCGGCGCGGCTGCAACGGAACGCTCGGCGAGCGGGCGGTGTTAAGGTCCCTTAGCGATTCCAGCATGCGCGACAAAATTATGCTGCACCGCAAAATCTCCTTGCATCTTCCGTGCGGTGGGCGATATGTGGAGCCTGTGCTGCACCGCAGCATAACGCGCCGAGCGACGCCTCCGGCTCCGGCCCTGGCGGTCGAGTTGGTGGGGCCTGAAAGGTCCCGCAAGGCGGCGCGGCGAGGAGTGAGGACGAAGGCCGTGGATAAGGCAGTGCGCCGCGGACGCCGCGGTGTGGCGAAGAACAGCCCTGGAACCGGGCCGAAGGTTCCCGCGATCCGGCCTGACCGGCGCGACACCGAGGAGGCCGATGTCATGGCGACGGAACCGAACGCCGAGACCACGCGCGAGGTCGCGCTGGTCGAGACCCCCACCGACCAGGTGGCGGAGACTGCCACGGAGAGCGTGGCCCAGATCACGGTCGAGGCGGCCAGCGAGGCCGTCGAGACCGCCGACGTGACCATCAACAAGACGATCGAGGAGGGCGCCAGCCAGGCGCGCATGACGATGGAGCAGGGTATGCAACAGGTGACGAAGACGGCCGAAGGCTTCTACAAGGCAGCCGAGGAGGCCGCGGAGTTCGGCCGTGGCAACATGGAAGCCTTCACCAAGGCGACGCAGGCCCTGACGGCCGGCTTCCAGGACCTGGGCAAGCAGTATTTCGCGATGTCCCAGGCCCTGTCCGAGCACGCGATGGAAAGCGCCAAGGCGCTGTCCGGCGTGAAGAGCCTGAAGGAGGCCACCGACATCCAGGCCGCCTTCGCCAAGGCCTCCATCGAGCGGACCATGTCCGAGACGGCGAAGCTGCAGGAAGCCGCCTACCGCCTGGCCGAGCAGGCCAGCGCGCCGATCACGGCCCGCATGACGCTCGCGGCGGAGAAGTTCTCCCGCCCGCTCGCGGCCTGATTGAGGCTTCCGGCCCGGCGGGGGTTTTCCCCGCTGGCCTGGTCGTGACAAAGGCCCGTCCGGGTCGCCGACTGCCCGGTTGCGGGCGGTGGGCGACCCGGGCGGGCCTTTTCGCCGTTTTGGCGGTTCCTGTTGCCCGGCTCTTCGCGGAGCGGTAACCCAAATCAGGTCTTCTGCACGGAGAAATGCGTCAAGCCCTTTCCGTGCGCCCCCGCGCTCCGATATCCTACCAGATGAGGCACCCGGCCAAGGCCCCCGATGCGACAGGGGGCGGAGGCCCAGCCAGGCAACCAAGGCAGGCATGAGCGACACCGACAAGCGCCCCGGGCAAGGCAATCCGGGGCAGGGCAGCAACGGCGGCGACAACCCGACCACGGGCGTGGTGGTCAAGGCACGTCCGCGCACGCGCAAGCCCGCCATGTACAAGGTGCTGATGCTGAACGACGACTACACGCCGATGGAATTCGTCGTGCATGTGCTGGAACGCTTCTTCCAGAAATCGCGGGAGGAAGCGACCCGCATCATGCTGCACGTCCATCGCCGCGGCGTCGGCGTCTGCGGCGTCTTCACCTATGAGGTGGCTGAAACCAAGGTGACACAGGTCATGGACCTGGCGCGCCAGAACCAGCATCCTCTGCAATGCACCATCGAAAAGGAATGATCGGTGGTGCGTCCCGTCCAGGACCCTTCGAAGTGTTGGACCCTTCGAAGTGTTGGGCGGGGGCTGGCCCCGGGCAGGGGGAGCGACCACATTGAGGGCAACCCGCGCCGGGATTCGTTTTTGAGTTTCCCGGCCACCCGATAGGGAGCGTCAGACCATGCTGTCCCGCAACCTCGAGCAGACGCTCCACCGCGCCCTCGGCCTCGCCAATGACCGCCGGCACGAATATGCGACGCTCGAACACCTGCTTCTTGCCTTGGCCGATGATGTCGATGCCGCCACCGTGCTCCGCGCCTGCGGGGTCGATGCCGACAAGCTGAAGCGCGACCTGGCGGAATTTCTCGACAAGGACCTCGCCGGCCTGGTTTCCGACCGCGCCGGGGACGCCAAGCCCACCGCCGGCTTCCAGCGCGTGGTGCAGCGTGCCGCCATCCATGTGCAATCCTCCGGCCGGGACGAGGTTTCGGGCGCCAATGTGCTGGTGGCGCTGTTCTCCGAACGCGAAAGCCATGCGGTCTACTTCCTGCAGTTGCAGGACATGACCCGGCTGGATGCGGTGAACTTCATCAGCCACGGCATCGCCAAGGCCCCCGGCCGCAGCACCACCCGCCCCGTCCAGGGCAGCGCCCAGACGCCGGAGGAGCCCGCCGAGAAGGAGGAGAAGCCCGCGCGCGGCAATGCCAATCGCGGCCAGGACGCGCTGTCCAACTACTGCGTGAACCTGAACAAGAAGGCCCAGGCCGGCAAGATCGACCCGCTGATCGGCCGCGACTCGGAAATCGAGCGCACCATCCAGATCCTCTGCCGCCGCACCAAGAACAATCCGCTCTATGTGGGTGATCCGGGCGTCGGCAAGACCGCCATTGCCGAGGGGCTGGCCAAGCGGATTATCGAGGGCGATGTCCCCGAGGTCCTGGCCAAATCCACCATCTTCGCGCTCGACATGGGCAGCCTGCTCGCCGGCACCCGCTACCGCGGCGACTTCGAGGAGCGGCTGAAGGCCGTGGTGAACGAGCTGGAGCAGCAGCCCGGCTCCATCCTGTTCATCGACGAGATCCATACGGTGATCGGCGCCGGTGCCACCTCCGGCGGCGCCATGGATGCCTCCAACCTGCTGAAGCCGGCCCTGGCCCAGGGCACGCTGCGCTGCATCGGCTCGACCACCTACAAGGAATACCGGCAGCACTTCGAGAAGGACCGGGCGCTCGTCCGCCGCTTCCAGAAGATCGATGTGAACGAGCCGAATCTGGAAGACGCGATCAAGATCCTCCAGGGCCTCAAGACCAACTACGAAAAGCACCACAAGGTCCGCTACACGCCGGAAGCCATCCGCGCCGCCGTGGAGCTTTCCGCGAAATACATCCATGACCGGAAGCTGCCCGACAAGGCGATCGACGTGATCGACGAGGTCGGTGCCAGCCGCATGCTGCTGCCGGAGCACAAGCGCCGGAAGACGGTGACGCTGAAGGATGTCGAGGAGATCGTGGCGAAGATCGCCCGCATCCCCCCGAAATCCGTCAGCTCCGACGACAAGGAGACGCTGCGGAACCTGGAGCGCGACCTGAAGGGCATGGTCTTCGGCCAGGACAAGGCCATCGACGCCCTCTCCGCCGCCATCAAGCTTTCCCGGGCCGGCCTGCGCGACGCGGAGAAGCCGATCGGCAACTACCTGTTCAGCGGGCCCACCGGCGTCGGCAAGACGGAAGTGGCCAAGCAGCTCGCAAAAACGCTCGGCATCGAGCTGATCCGCTTCGACATGTCCGAATACATGGAACGGCACAGCGTCAGCCGGCTGATCGGCGCGCCCCCGGGCTATGTCGGCTTCGACCAGGGCGGGCTGCTGACCGATGGCATCGACCAGCATCCGCATTGCGTGCTGCTGCTCGATGAGATCGAGAAGGCGCATCAGGACCTTTACAACATCCTGTTGCAGGTGATGGACCACGGGAAGCTGACGGACCACAACGGCAAGACCGTCGACTTCCGCAACGTCATCCTCATCATGACGACCAATGCCGGCGCCTCCGACATGGCGAAGAACTCCATCGGCTTCGGGCGCGACAAGCGCACCGGGGAGGATGAGGACGCCATCAAGCGGCTGTTCACGCCGGAATTCCGCAACCGCCTGGACGCCGTCATCGGCTTCGCCGGGCTGTCGCAGGAAATCGTCGCCCGGGTGGTGGACAAGTTCATCATGCAGCTGGAAGCCCAGTTGGCCGACCGCAACGTGACCATCGAACTGTCCTCCGCCGCCCGCGAATGGCTCTCCGAACGCGGCTACGACCCGCTTTATGGCGCGCGGCCGCTGGGCCGGGTGATCCAGGAAGTGGTGAAGAAGCCGCTGGCGGAGGAACTGCTGTTCGGCAAGCTGGCCAAGGGCGGCTCGGTCAAGGTCGGGCTGAAGGACGGGCATCTCGCCTTCGAATTCTTCGAAGCCGCGCCCCCCGCTCTGCCCCGCCCGGAAGACAGCGGCGACGGCGAATCCGAAAAAGAACCCGAAACTGCCGAGTAGTTTTGGGACGCTGCCGCGGTCTGGTTGGGAAGGTGTCTCCTGGTAAGGGGGGCACCTTTCTGTTTGTCAGGGGGGAAGAGTGATGACCACCGATACGCGCATTGAGGATTGGGACGGCTACAGCGCCGGGCTGCGGGAACGCGGCAAGGAACTGGGCACGCTGCATCCGGAGCTGATGAAGGGTTTTGGCGCGCTGAACCGCGGCGCCTCCACCACGAAGCATATCGACGCCAAGACCCGCGAATTCATCGCGCTGGCCGTCGCCGTCACCACCCGCTGTCAGGGCTGCATCGACGCCCATGTCCGCAAGGCCAAGGCGGCCGGCGCGACGAAGGAGGAGATCGCCGAGGCGCTGGGCGTCGCCATCGCGCTGAACGCCGGCGCGGCGCTGACCTATTCGCTGCATGTGCTGGATGCGATGGACGGCACCGGGCAGGGGTAGGACGTGCAGGTCACGCCTCGCCTGCGCTAGGCTGACCTCATGCCCACCATCCAGGACCTGGACCGCCGCCTCACCGCCGATATCGCCGCCGCGCGCAAGCCGTTGCTGGTGGCCTTGGCAGAGGCCGCGCGCGGCCGGTCCTGGCACTACCTGCTGTTCGGGTCGCTTGCGCGGGGTACGGCCCGGCGCGGCAGCGACGCCGACATCGCGGTGATCGGCGCGACCGGCCGCGATCGTGCGCTGGCGGAACGCGCGGCGCGGGACGCCTGCGAGGCGCTGGGGCTTGTCCCCGATCTGGTGCTCTGGGACGATCTTGCGCCCCTGGTCCAGGCCGAGGCGCAGCGGGAGGGTATTCGCTGTGGCGCCTGATCCACGCTGGCTGCCCCTGGAGCGCCTGCGGGACGCGGCGCTGGAAGACCTCGATCTCGCCCTCACGCTATGGGAGACGCGCGGGGCGGGTGAGGTTCTTGACATGCGGATGCGGGAGAAGGCCCTGCAGAAGTGCCTTCAGGATGCCTATGCCAGCCTGGAGCAGGTCGCGCTGCGCATCCTCGCCTTGGCGGAGGACCCCAAGCCGTCTGGATCGAGTTGGCATGAGGATTTGCTGGTGATGGTCACCCGCCCCTCCTCGCGTCGTCCCGCTTTTGCCGGGATGCTGTTCCCGGAACTCGACGAATTGCGGCGCTTCCGGCACGTCGCGGTGCATAGCTATCTGGGCTTCCGGCTGGATCGCGCGGCGCCGGCTATCGAATCCGCGGCGCGACTCCGGTCGGAATTGCCGGCGGCCTTCGAACACTTCGGGAAGGCGTTCGGGCTGCTACCCGGCTAAGCTCCGGACAAAGTCCACCACTTCGGCCACCACGGGCGCCGTGGTCAGCCCGACCAGCCCCGCCCCCGGCACGAAGCCGGTCATGATGCCGATATGGCCGACCTCCGGATACAGAACCAGCCGCACCGGCCGTCGGGCGCGTTCCAAGGCGGGCGCCAATTCGCGGGAATGGATGTCGCCCACCACCGTATCGGCCTGCCCATGCAGCAGCAGCATCGGCGGTGCGCCGGCCAGCATGGCGGGGTCGGGCGCGGCCTCGATCCGCCCGGCGGGGGCGGGGGCGAAGATGCTCACCACGGGCTCGTCCGTTGGCTGCCAGGAAATCGGCGCGGCCATCAGGATGCCGCCGGCCAGGGCGCCGCGCCCTTCCGGCAGCCCGGCGGCCGCCAGCCAGCGCGGGTCCAGCGCCAGGGCGGCGGCGATGAAGCCGCCCGCCGAATGGCCCATGACGAAGACCGGGCCGCGCGGCATCTCCGGATTGGCACGCAGCCAGGCGACGGCGCGGGCCGCATCCTCGATGAAGTCGGGCCAGCGCGCCTCCGGCCACAGCCGGTAATCCGGCACGGCGACCGCCATGCCGAAGCTGGCCAGACGCCGGGCGACGAAGGCGTATTGCCCACGCCCGCCTTCCGCCCACCCACCGCCATGGATGAACACCACCAGCGGCGTCTCCGGCGTCGGCATCGGCGGCAGGGTCAGGTCCAGCCGGTGGCGGGGTAGGGGGCCGTAGGCAAGCCCCTCCACCAGCATGGTGCCGCGCCGGGGTGTGGCGAGGTTGGCGATGTCATTCGGCGAGCAGGCCGCCAGCGCCATCCCGCCGAGCGACAGCCCCGCCAGCGCGCGACGGCGGATCAGGCGCGCAACTCCTCGCCGGCCTGGATCAGGGCGCGGCGTTCCTCCTCCGTCACCCGCGGGTAGTGCAGTTCCAGCTGCTCCAGCGCCCGGCCAATGGCGGCGACGACGACCAGGCGGGTGAACCACTTGCGGTCCGCAGGCACCACATACCAGGGCGCCTCGGGGGTGGCGGTGGCGCGGATCGCCTGTTCATAGGCGTCCTGATAGGCGTCCCAATGCGCCCGCTCCCGCACATCGCCGGCGTTGAACTTCCAGTTCTTCTCCGGCTCCTCGATCCGTTGGAGGAAGCGCCAGCGCTGTTCGTCCTTGCTGATGTTGAGGAAGAACTTCAGCACCACAGTGCCCTGCCGGCCGAGATAGCGCTCATAGGCGGCGATATCCTCCAGCCGCTGCTCCCAGATCTTTTCCGTCCGCAGGCGCGGCGGCAGCTTTTGCGAATCCAGGATGGCGGGGTGGATGCGCGCCACCAGCACTTCCTCGTACCAGGACCGGTTGTGGATGCCGATCTGGCCGCGGCTGGGCAAGGCGGTGGAATGGCGCCAGAGGAAATCGTGGTCCAGCTCATTCGCGGTCGGCGCCTTGAAGGACACCACATGGCAGCCCTGCGGGTTCACGCCGGAAAAGACATGCTTGATGGCACCGTCCTTCCCCGCCGCATCCATCGCCTGGAAGATGCAGAGCACCGACCAGCGATCCTGCGCATAGAGCATGTCCTGCTGGGTGGAGAGGAAATCCACGCCGCGCTTCAGCAGCGCCGGCGCCTCCGATTTCTTGATGTCGAGACCGGCCAGCTCATCCGGCTTGTGGTCCTTCAGGCGGAAATCGCGGCCGTCCTCCACCCGGAAGCGGGACAGGACCGATTCGATGCGCTTTTCCATGCCCGCCTGTCCTATCCCCGTCGTTCCGGCCGCAGCATCACCAGGCCGGCCGCAAGCTGAAATGCCACCGTCATCGCCATCGCCCAGCCATAGCCCGCCGAGGCCCAGCCGCCATCCGCCATGCGCGGCCAGAGGTCCAGGATCCAGCCGATGGCGTTCTGCAACAGGAACACGATCCCGAGCATCGCGACATTGATGGCGGTGGCCACCCTTCCGGCCAGCTCCGCCCCGAAGCGCTGGCCGATCGCGGCATAGCCCGCCGGCCCCGCCGAGCTGAACAGGGCAAAGAGGAACCAGATCGCGCCAAGCGCCGCCTGGTTGCCTGGGGGATGCGCGATCAGCAGGACCTGCACCAGCACGATCCCCGCCATGGACAGCCAGGGCACCAGCATCGGGTGCAGCCCGCGCCGTTGCAGCAGGGACGCCGCCTGGCCGGTGCCGACGCTGCCCAGCATCAGCCCCGCCGCGTAGCACAGCAGCAGCAGCGCCCGCCCGGCATCCCCCTGGCCGCCCACATCCCGCAGCCAGGGTCCGGCCCAGAGGCCCTGATAGGTGAAGTTCATCGCCGAAAGCAGCGCGACGGAGGGGGCGAAGCGCAGGAAGGTCGGGTGGCGGAAGATGCGCCCGAACTCCGCCACTTCCGCGGTGAGCCCTCGGCGTGGTGGCGCCGCCGCGCCCGGCCCGCGTTCGGGGACTGAAATCCAGATCCACAGGCTGACGCCGACCGACATCAGCGCCAAAAGCGCAAAAACGCCGCGCCAGCCGATCAGCGGTTCCAGCAGCGCCACCGGCAGGGTGGCCGCCAGGCTGCCGAGCGAGCCGAACAGGATGCCGAGCCCCGTCATCCCCGCCACCCGGTCGCGCGGATACCATTGCGTATTGACCTTCAGCATGGCGATCAGCCCGGCCGAGATCCCCACCCCCGTCACCACCCGCCCCAGCGCCAGCCAGAATGGCCCCACCGCCAGGGCGCACATCACGAAGCCCAGGGCGGCGACCAGCCCCAGCACCGTCTGCACCCGCCGGGAGCCCCAGAGGTCGATGGCGAGCCCCACCGGCAATTGCGCCGCCGCATAGGCCGCGAAGAACATCGCCGCCAGCAGGCCCAACTCGCTGGCGGACAGCGCGAATTCCAGCGCCAGCAATGGCCCCAGCGTCGCGATCATGGTGCGCGAGGCCTGGTTGACGAAGTTCAGCCCGGCGAGGGGAAGGGTGATCCGGGCGAATTGGCGCATGGCGGCGATACTGGCACGCCGGCCCGACTCAGGGGAGGCGCAGGCGGACGCTCATAGGGCAATGGTCCGACAGCGCCCAGCGATAGCGGCGCGCGCGTTCGCTGTAGGTCAGCACGGCAAAACTGTCCCGCACCAGCCAGTCCCGCGCCGGCCCGCCGAGGAACAGGTGGCTGACGAAGGCCCGCCCGCCCCGCGCATCCGCCCAGCAGGGGGAGGAAAGCCCCTCCGTTGTCCGGGTCAGCGGCGCCGCGGCTTCGAGAATTGTGAGAAAATCATCGCCCGGCGCCATGCGGCGGTTGAAGTCGCCAAGGATGGCGAAGCCCACCCCCTCCCGCGCCCTGGCCTGGGTCCAGCGCGCGAGAATCTCCGCCTGCCGTTCCAGGTTGCGGCAGTCGCGGGAGGCGTCGGGGGCGAATTCATCCTCCCGGCAGCCGGCATCCAGATGCACCGACAGCAGCCGCAGCCGCGCCCCGCCGCGCGATTCCACCAGGATATCGGCGCCCCGGCGCAGGCTGAAGCGGGCGCGCGGGATCAGGTCCAGCGCGCGGAGGTCGGGCTGGGGGGTGACGCGCAGATGCCGGCGGATGGCGAAGCCGGGGCGCTGGGTATCCTCCTCATCCGTCAGGTGGATGGTCCATTCGGCGGGATCGAACAGGCGCCGCGCCGCCGCCTCCCCATCGATTTCCTGCAGCGCCACGACATCGGCGGCGAGGCGGCTGGCATAGCTGCGCAACAGCCGGAAATCCTCGGGCGTGCGGGTTTCGAGGTTGCGCGGCAGGGCGGGGTCGCCGGCCTGTTTCAGGGTCAGCCAGGCGATGTTCCAGGTGGCGAGCTTGATCTCCTGCGCCCAGGCCGGGGCGGCGAGCAGCAGGAACAGGGCGAGAAGGAAAGGGCGCATGGGGCGCGCCTATAGCAGCAGGGCGGGGGCGGTGTCCTGTGGTGCCAGGGTGGCCTCCACCAGGGGGTGGGCACCGCAGGCGAGCAGGAAATCCGCCACGGCATCCATCTCCGCCGCATCCCGCGTCGGGTCGTGGAAGGGGCCTTGGCGGGGGCTGCCGGGCGGTACCCAGATCACCGTTTCATAGCGCGCGCGGGTCAGCAGCACGCGATAGGTGTTGCGGATGAAATCCTGGTCCTTCGCGGCGCGCTGCCAGGACGTGCCGGAAAAGGCGCGCGCCACCCAGGCACCACCCCGCCGGATGAAATCGCCACCCCAGGCGAGGCCGACCACATCCAGCTCCAGCCCCTGGCAGGCATATTCCGTCGCGGCGGCTTCCAGCGCGTCGGAGGCGCGGATATCGGGCCAACGGCGCAGGAACCAGTCCGGCACCTCCTTGGTCTCGACCTCCGCCCCCAGCCCCTCCGCCCGCAGGCGCCGCGCGCCCGCCGCACGCACCAGCCCGGCGCGACGCAGGCCCCGCGCCATGCCGCGCAGTGCCGCCCGCAGGGCGGTGAGGTCGCGGGTCACGAAGATCGGCAGGTTCGGGCCGGCGAGGCGCCGGGCTTCCGTCGCATCCCCCTCCAGCACCGCCGCCACCCAGGCGGCGCCCGAAGCGTCCCGCACGCTGCGGATCGGCACCATCAGGTCGAGGTCCGGATCCAGCGCCAGCCAATCGGGCCGTCCCTCCGCCAACCGCTGCACCGGGTCGGTCGCATCCACCACGCGCGGCGCGGCGGCGGCGCGCCAAGCCGGGTTGGCGGCGATCACACGGCCCCATTCGGCGAGGCCGGCTTCCCCGGTATTGATTTCCTGACCCTGGCCGATCAGGGCGACGATGACGGCCCAGCCGGGCCGGCGCCCCATGCTGTCCAGCGTATGGGCCGGCTCACTCATTGTCAGGATGGAGCGCTTGTTCTGCGTGCCGGCGCGCGCCTTGGCCTCGTCCCAGGCGCGCTGCGCCTCGTCGAAGACGATCAGCCGTTCGGGCGGGATCTGCGCGGGGTCGCGCGCATAGAACTCCAGGAAGTGGTGCACGTTCTGCAACTGCGCCTTCACGCGCCGCTCCGCCTCCCGCCTGTCGCAGTCGCCGCGCGCCACGGCGTCCCGCGCCAGGGCCGAGCGCAGCACGGCGACCAGCGGCGCATTGCCGGTGAGGAAGGCGGCGCCTTCCTGCCGAGACGGGCCGAAGACGGCGTTCAGGCCACAAAGCGTCTTGCCGGCGCCGGGAATGCCGGTGACGAAGACCACGACCTTCGCGGAATCCGCGCGCGCCGCCGCGATCTGCCGCGCAATGGCGTCCGCCGTAAGGCTCAGATTGGCGGCATCGGCCCGTGCCGCGGCGATCTCCGCCACGCCGTTGCGCGCATAGAGCAGCGTCGCCGCCTCGACGATATTGGGCACCGGCCGATAGGGCGCGGTGAGCCAGGCCGCGCCATCGAGCGGCAGGCCGGCGGGGCAGGCCTCCGCCACCCAGCGCAGCAGATCGGGCAGCCCGGCGCTGCCGCAGACGATCGGCTGCAGCACGCCATGCCAGAACAGGGGTGGCTGCGTCGGCGGGGTGAAGCCGCCGGGGCCGGCGACCAGCACCGGCAGGATGGGATGGCCGCGGCTGCCCTCATGGAAGTCGCGCAGGTCCAGCGCGTAATCCTCCGCCTCCGCCAATGTGGCGGGGGAGGCAGCGGCGGTCTTGAATTCCAGGCTCAGAATGGCGCGGTCGGTCAGCAGCACCGCGTCGATGCGCTTTTCCAGGCGCATCAGGTCGAATTCCAGCGCCAGGGTCCAGGCCTCGCCACCTGCCAACGCCACGGCCCGCCGCAGCGCGGAGACCTGCCCCTGCCACGCGGCCTCCTGATCCGGGGAACCCGCAAAGCCGCGCGCCTGCTGCGCCGAGGCCAATCGGCCGACAGTGTCGGCCGGCGCGCGGTTCAGCAATTCCAGACCGGTACAGGCGAACCAGGCGCGCATCCGCCCAGCCTAACCGTTCCGCCTTCGTCCTGGCCAGGTGGCCAGCAGCATGCTGCCTGTCAGCAGCACGAATCCAGCCGCATGCACGGCCGAGAACGCTTCCCCCAGAAACACCACCGCCACCAGCGCCGCCGTCGCCGGCAGGAATGCGGTGAACACCCCCGCGATTCCCGCCGGAGCCCGGCGCAGGCCCGCATACCAGAGCAGCAGGCAGATCACGCTGGCGGTCAGGCTGTGAAACACCAAAAGCCCCGCCACCTCCGGGTCCGCCAGCGCCGCGGCGCTGCCCAGCACCGGCAGGCAGAAGGGCAGCATCAGCAGCATGGAGAAGGCCTGCATCCAGAGGCTCGCCGTCACCAGCGGCACCCGGCCGGCGATGCGCTTGGCGAGCAGGATATAGATCGCCTCGCCGCAGACCCCGCCGAAGACCAGCAGGTTGCCGAGCAGGCTGCCATGCGCCTCCCCACCCGCGCGGGCCAGGGTCAGCGCGCCCATGCCGAAGGCGGCCAGCGCCACGGCAGCCCATTGCCGCGGCGGCAGCACCTCCCGCAGCCACAGCGCGCTGCCGATGGCGACGACGGCGGGCAGGGTGGCCAGCACCAGCCCCGCCTCCAGCGCCGTGGTCAGCCGCAGCCCGGCCAGCAGCCCGGCATTGTACAGCGCCGTGCCGAAGGCCGCCTGGAGGAACAGGTTGCGCAGGCATCGACCGTCCACTTGCACCCGGCCTTCCATGGCCCGCGCCAGCGGCCACAGCACCAGCACCGCCAGCAGGCAGCGCAGCCCGACGATCATCGCGATCGGTAGCGACCCCGCCAGCACCTTCGCAACGCCGACATTGGCGCCGACCAGCGCCATGGAGCCGGCGAGCTGCGCATAGGCGGTCAGCACGCTAGCGTCTTCTCCATGAAGACACTGAGCGGGTCCGGCGCATAACCCTCGAAGGCCGCGATCTCGACGAAGCCGGCGCGGCGATACAGCGCCAGCGCCGCATGGCTATGCACCCCGGTCTCCAGCCGCAGCAGGCGCAGGCCGGCATCGCGCGCGGCCTGTTCCAGGGCTTCCAGCACGGCCCGCGCCACCCCGCGTCCGCGGGCGGCAGGGTCGGTCCACATGCGCTTGATCTCGCCCCAGTCGCCATGCGCCACGACCGCCCCCGTGCCGAGCGCCAGACCTTGCGCGTCGCGCGCCACATGGAACAGCACCCCGGGCGCGCGCAGCGACGCCAGGGGCAGGTGATGGTTGCTCTCGGCCGGATAGAGCGCGGCGCTGTTCGCTTCGCCGGCGCGCAGCATGGCGAGGATGGCGGGTTGGTCCGGATCCTCGATCGTGACGGTAATCATTCGCCCTTGCGCTTGAAGGGCGAGGCTTCGTGCAGCGCCTCGATCTCCGCCATCATCGCCGGCCTCTCCCGATCCAGGAAATCCGCGATGGCGCGGCGCAGGCCGGGATGCTGGATCCAATGCGCCGAATAGGTCGGCACCGGCAGGTAGCCGCGCTGGATCTTATGCTCGCCCTGGGCGCCGGCCTCGACGCGGGACAGCTTGTGTTCGATGGCGAAGTCGATGGCGCGGTAGTAGCACAGCTCGAAATGCAGGAAGGGCGCTTCCACCAGGCAGCCCCAGTTGCGGCCGTACAGCGCATCGGTGCCGAGCAGGTTCAGCGCGCCGGCCACGGGCTCGCCCTCCTGCTCCGCCACCATCAGCACGACCTTGTCGCCCAGCCGCTCGCCCAGCAGCGGCCAGAAGGATTTTTTCAGATAGGCGCTGCGGCCCCATTTCTTGTCGGAGGTCGAGACATAGAAGCGGTGAAACGCCTCCCAATGTTTTGGCGTGATCTCATGGCCGCGCAGGGTCTTGAGCACGAAGCCGGAATTCTCGGCGTCGCGCCGCTCGCGCTTGATCTGCTTGCGCTTGCGGCTGGACAGCGCCGCCAGGAAACTTTCGAAGTCCGCATAGCCGGCATTGGACCAGTGGAATTGCGTGCCGATGCGTTGCAGCCAGCCGGCCTCGCCGAGGGCTTCCCACTCACGCGGCGTGCAGAAGGTGCAGTGAACGGAGGAAAGATCGAGCTGGCCGCAGGCCTGCACCAGGCCCTGCGCCAGCGCCTCCACGCCGATGCCGGAATCGGGCCGCACCAGAAGGCGGGGGCCGGGCACAGGGCTGAAGGGGGCGGCGACCTGGAGTTTGGGGTAGTAGCTGCCGCCGGCACGCTCGAAGGCGTCGGCCCAGCCATGGTCGAAGACATATTCGCCCTGCGAATGCACCTTGGCATAGCAGGGCGCGCAGGCCAGCAGCCGGCCGGCCTCGTCGCGCAGCGCCGCATGCTGCGGCAGCCAGCCACTGCGCCCACCGACGCTGCCCGACTCCTCCAGCGCGAGCAGAAAGGCATGGCTGACGAAGGGATTGTCGGCGCCCGCGCAGGCGTCCCAGTCCAGCGGAGGAATATCCGCGATGGCGCGGTGCAGCGAGAGGCTGAGTTCGGGCATGCCGGTCAAGGTTGGGCGCGCCCGCCGGGGCACAAGCTCTCAGGCGATCTCGAACATGCCTTCGACCTCGACCGCGGCATCGCCGGGCAGGGAGGGCACGCCGATGGTGCTGCGCGCATGCCGCCCGGCCTCCCCGAACACCGCCACGGCAAGGTCCGACGCGCCGTTCATCACCAGCGCATGCTGGGTGAAGTCCGGCGTGCAGGCGATGAAGCCGCCGAGGCGCACCACGCGCTTCACCCGGTCCAGATCCCCCACCGCCGCCTTCACCTGCGCCACCAGGTTGATGAAGCAGGTGCGCGCCGCCGCCTGGCCCTGCTCGACCGAAACGCCCGCGCCGAGCTTGCCGGTGGTGCTGATCTTGCCGTCCACCAGCGGGATCTGGCCGGAGACGACCAGCAGATTCCCGACGAGGTTGAAGCCGATGTAGTTCGCCACCGGCGCCGGCGCCTGCGGCAGGGTGATGCCGAGTTTGTCGAGATTCGCGTCCACGGTGCCGGGCATGTCTGAATTCCTTGATCCGAAACGGGCTGCGCGCGCTCTATCCCACCAGCTTCAACTGCCGCCGCCGCTGGCGCGGGGCCGGGCTGGCTGGCAGGTCCATCGGCAGCAGCGGCAGGTGTTCCGCCGCATGGCCGGTGGCATCCGGCGCGCAATCCTCCTCCGACGGGTCGATCAG
Source organism: Falsiroseomonas oleicola (assembly GCF_019029495.1). Classification (GTDB taxonomy): domain Bacteria; phylum Pseudomonadota; class Alphaproteobacteria; order Acetobacterales; family Acetobacteraceae; genus Falsiroseomonas; species Falsiroseomonas oleicola. The sequence goes on along the minus strand of NZ_JAERQM010000001.1, from coordinate 1,049,228 downwards.
GTCACGGCGGCCGAGATAGTCCAGCGCCAGCCGCCGAAAAGCCCAGTCGAGCACGCTGGTGGCGCGGCGGATCGCCGGGTCGCCATCGACCGTCCCGGAAGGCCCGAAGCGGGTATAGGCATAGGCCTCGATATAGGAATCCAGCGCCACGCCGCCGGCCAGCCCGATCGAGACCGCCTGCAGCATCGCCTCCATCAGGCTGCGATAGGCGGCCGATTCCTTGGTCAGCGCGATGGTCACCTCGGAGAGGCGGCCCTCCGCATCCTCCGCCGTGCGCAGCACCACCTTGTGCCCGCCGACCGAAACGCGCCAGACGGCGCCCGCCGGGCGCTGCGCCTGGGTCGGCGCGCGTTCCGGCAGGGGCGGCGCGGCGCGGGCCGGGGCGGCGGGGGCCACCGGCATGGGCGGCGGCACATGCAGGAAGGGGGCGAGGGCCTGGGCCATGCCGGCCCATTCGGCATCCGGCACCGGCGCCAGCAGCGTCTCCGCCGCCGCGCGGCCGATGCGCAGCGCGGTGCGACTCGGCACCTCCGTCACCCAGCCCTGGGCGTCCAGCGCCAGGCGGGTGGCGCCGGGGGTGGGGGCGAGGCCACCCGTCTCGGCGCCCAGAAGCTGTTCCACCGCATCGGGGGCGGAGAGCGCCACCAGCACCTGGTGCCGCAGGCCGAGGCTGCGCGCCGCCGCTTCCAGCGCCGCGCGGGCGGCTTCCGCCAGGCCGGGCACCACGGTGGCGCCGGGCGGGGCGGGGGCGAACAGAGCGAGAGGCTCGCGGGCGCCGCCGAGGACAGCGCCGATCCGGCCCGACTCGGCCTCCGCCGCGCCACGGGTCAAAGCGGTGATGGCCGCACCCACGGCGCGCGCCTCCGCGCTGCCATAGCGCAGGCCGAGGCCTGCCAGCAGCCCGGCGAGATCGGCGAAGCCGACCGACAGGCGCGGCGCCTTGGCGCCGGTCCAGATATCCAGGGCGCGCACCGCCAGGGCCACCGCCTGCCCATAGGCCGCGGCGTCGAAGCCGCCCTCCGGGTCGAGGAAGGCCGGCAGGTTCAGCACGAAGCGGGCGGGGCCGCGGGCCTCGTTGCGCCAGATGGTGACGCCCGGCGCGCCACGGCGGGCCAGCAGCAAGGCGCGCAGTGCATGGGCGAAGCTGTCCTGCGCCGCGGCGTCGGCCAGCAGCCCGACCTCCCGCCCACGCAGGGCAAGGCGGTTGATCCAGGCCTCTGCGAGCTTCGGGAAGACCACCGGCCCGGCGCCAGGTGCCAGGGCGGCCAGCGCCTCCGCCGCCTGTTCATCCCAGGCGACGGGCAGGGCGATGGGGCGGGTGGCGGCGTCAGGATCGGGCGCGGCGCGAACCCGCCACAGCGCGACCTGATCCCACAGCGTTCCGGCGAGTGATGTCATGCCCCAACCCTAAAGGCCCCTTGCGCCCGGCGGAAGCCGTATCTGGTGGGTGATTTGCGCGGATGCCGCAACATCCTGTGGACAACACGGCATTTTGCGTGAGGGCCAGGGTTGTGCGAAACTGTCCGCCCCCGCAGATGACGGCACAGCCATGGCAAGGGTCGCCAGGGCCGCGCCGAAGGATCGCATATGTCGCTGATGATGCGTCTGACCACAGCCCTGTCCGGTCGGAAGATCGGCACCGATCGCTTCGGCAACAGCTATCACGAGTCCCGCCGGGACTACCTGCAATATGGCCGCAAGCGCCGCTGGGTGCTGTTCAACGGCGCCGCCGACCCGACCAAGGTGCCGCCCGAATGGCATGGCTGGCTGCACCACACCGCCGCCGCGCCGCTGCCGGAGACCAAGCTGCATGCCTGGCAGGTGGAACACCGCCCGAACCCGACCGGTACCGCCTTGGCCTGGCACCCGGCGGGCCACGACTATTCCGGCGGGCGCCGCCAGGTGACCACGGGCGATTACGAGGCCTGGACGCCGGGGTCCTGACCCTGCGCGCTCCTGACAGGATCAAGCATCCATGAAGCGTCGTTCCCTCGCCGAGGTCCTGGCCGGCGCCGTGGTCCTGCTGGTGGTCTGCGGCTTCCTGTTCTACGCCCTGACCAATAGCGGCCGCACCGGCTTTTCAGGGCCGGGCGTGACCCTGACCGCCAAGTTCGACCGCATCGACGGGCTCGCCCCTGGCGCCGATGTGCGGATCGCCGGCGTGAAGGTGGGCAGCGTGGTGGATCAGCGCATCGATCCGACCAGCTTCCTGGCGGTGCTGTCGATGCGCATCGATTCCGCGCTGCAGATCCCCTCCGACAGCTCCGCCGAGATCGCGAGCGAAGGGCTGCTGGGCGGGCGCTTCGTCTCCCTGGTGCCGGGTGGCTCGGATCGCATCCTGGCCGATGGCGGGGAGATCACCATCACCCAGTCCGCCATCAGCCTGGAAAGCCTGCTGGGCCGTTTCATCTTCTCGATGACCGAAGGCCAGCCGACCCGCAGCGAGGGTGCGCCCGCCGCTGGCGGGGCCGCACCGAACGCGGCGCCCAGCCTGGCGCCCAGCCTGGCGCCATGAGCGGCCTCGCCCCGCCCGCCATCTGGCCGGGCACCGATGGCGCGCCGCTGTCGTGCCGGGAGAAGCTGAAGGTGCTGGCCGAGAACCATGTGGAAGCGGCCCAGGTGCTGCGCGATGCCTTTGAGGATGCGGTGCTGATGGGCGTGGATGAGGCGGCGATGCGGCGCATCCTGACCGAGATGGTCGCGGCCCTGCCGAGCCCGAAGCGCGCATGACGCGGCTTGCTTTCGCCTTCCTGCTATTGGCTGGCCCGGCTTTGGCCCAGGACTGGCGGCCGCAGCGCATCGCCCAGTTGCAGGCGCTGGACAAGGTGACGGCCCGCATCACCGTGCTGCGCGCCGCGCTGAACCAGCCGGAACGCTTCGGCAGCCTGACCATCGTGGTGCGCGCCTGCCATGCCCGCCCGCCGGATGAGGTGCCGGACGCCGCCGCCTATCTGGAGATCAGCGACAGTCGCCAGCCCGCCGAGGCCAATCCGGTGTTCCGTGGCTGGATGTTCGCCGAGGCGCCGGGCGTGAACATGCTCCAGCACCCGGTCTATGACATCCGCATCCTGGAGTGCCGGGCGCAGTAGTGCGCCGCCGTCAGTCCTCGCCCGCTGTCCCTCTCAGCCGGCGGATTTCGGCCAGCACGGCCGCTGGCTCCACCGCGTCGTTCCAGACGCCCTGCTCCTCCACCGCTTCCGACAGCAGGCGCTTATAGGCCTGGCGCGGCACCTCATGGCAGCCGAACTGGGCCAGGTGGGTGGTCTGGAACTGGGCGTCCAGCAGGGTGAAGCCGAACAGCCGCAGCCGCGCCACCAGATGCACCAGCGCGACCTTGGAGGCATCGCGGGCGCGCGAAAACATGCTTTCGCCGAAGAAGGCGCCACCCAGGGCCACGCCATAGAGGCCACCCGCCAGTTGCGGCCCGCCCTCCCCGGGCAGCCAGGCCTCCACCGAATGGGCGTGGCCCATGCGGTGCAGGGCGCCGAACAGGCGCTCGATCTCCGGGTTGATCCAGGTGTCCTCCCGCCCCTCGCCCGGGGCGGCGCAGGCGGTGATGACGCCGGCGAAGTCGCGATTGGTGGTGATGGCATAGGGGCCCGCCAGCACGGTGCGGCGCAGCCTGCGGGGCAGATGGAAGCGGTCCAGCGGCAGCACGCCGCGCAGCTCGGGGTCCAGCCAGTACAGCCGGTCCCCGCGCCGGGTTTCGGCCATGGGAAACAGCCCCGCGCGGTAGGCGCGGAGCATCAGGTCGGGGGTGATGTCGAACTGGCGTCTGCTCACCTGCTCACTATGGGGCAAGGAGCATGGCATCGCGAGGGCGACCTGTTTCGGCCGATGTCGCGGCAGTGATGGCGGGGCAGGAGTTGCGGCCGGCCCCGACCAAACTCAGGCCCCGCGCTCCACGAAGCGCTCCAGCCAGTGGATGGTATAGTCGCCGGCCTGGAATTCCGGGTCCGCCACGATGCGCTGGTGCAGCGGCAGGGTGGTCTTGATGCCGGAGACGACCATCTCCGCCAGCGCCCGCTTCAGGCGCGCGATCGCCTCCGGCCGCGTCCGGCCATGCACCACCAGCTTGGCCACCAGGCTGTCGTAGTTCGACGGCACGGTGTAGCCGGAATAGAGCGCGCTATCGACGCGCACGCCCAGCCCACCCGGCGCGTGGTACATATCCACCCGGCCGGGGCTGGGGGCGAAGGTTTCGGGGTCTTCCGCGGTGATCCGGCATTCGATGGCGTGGCCGGAGAAGCGGATGTCCTCCTGGGTGTAGCCGAGCGGTTCGCCGGCGGCGACGCGAAGCTGTTCCTTCACCAGGTCCACGTTGCAGACCATCTCGGTCACCGGATGTTCCACCTGAAGCCGGGTGTTCATCTCGATGAAGGCGAACTGGCCATCCTGCCACAGGAATTCCAGCGTGCCGGCATTGCGATAGCCGAGCTGGCGCAGGCCCTTGGTGACCTGGGCGCCCAGCGCATCACGCTCATCCGGCGTCAGCACCGGGCTGCCGGCCTCCTCCACCAGCTTCTGGTGGCGGCGCTGGAGCGAGCAGTCGCGCTCGCCGAAATGCACCACATTGCCGTGGCTGTCGGCCATCACCTGAAGCTCGATATGCCGCGGGCGATCCAGGTATTTTTCCATGTAGACGCTGTCATCGCCAAAGGCGGCCTTGGATTCCGTGCGCGCGACGCGCCAGGCTTCCTCCAGCTCATCCGCGCTGCGCGCCACCTTCATGCCGCGCCCGCCACCGCCGGCGGCGGCCTTGATGAGCACCGGATACTTGATTTCCTCCGCGACCGCGCGGGCTTCCTCCAGGCTGTCCAGCGCGCCGAGCGAGCCGGGCACCAGCGGCACGCCGAGGCTGCGCATGGCGTCCTTGGCGGCGATCTTGTCGCCCATCATGCGGATATGCGCCGCCGTCGGGCCGATGAAGGCCAGGCCGTGCGCTTCCACCATCTCGGCGAAATTGGCGTTTTCCGAGAGGAAGCCGTAGCCGGGATGGATCGCCTCCGCCCCGGTGATGGCGGCGGCGGAGAGGATCGCGGCCATGTTCAGGTAGCTGTCGCGGGCCGAGGGCGGGCCGATGCAGACGCTCTCATCCGCCAGCCGCACATGCATCGCGGTGTTGTCGGCGGTGGAATGCACGGCGACGGTGCGGATGCCCATTTCCTGGCAGGCGCGATGCACCCGCAGCGCGATCTCGCCGCGATTCGCGATGAGAACCTTCTTGAACATTATGCTCTCCTCCCGCCGCTGCGCGGCGTGCGGAGGCCGACCGGTTCAACGCATGCGTTGAACGACGTCCGAGCCTCCGGCCCTCCCGTCATCGGGCGGCTGATGGCTGGCGCCATCACTCGATGATCATCAGCGGTTCGCCGAATTCCACCGGGGACCCGCCATCCACCAGGATGCGGGTGACGGTGCCGGCGCGGGGGGCGCGGATCTGGTTGAAGGTCTTCATCGCCTCGATCAGCATCAGGGTCTGGCCCTGCGCCACCTTGGCCCCCAGCGTCACGAACTGCGCCGCGCCAGGCTCCGGCGACAGATAGGCGACGCCCACCATGGGGGAGGTGATGAGGCCCGGATGCGCCGCATCGGCCACGGCCGGATCCGGCGCCACCAAAGCGGCGGGGGCGGCGGCCAGGGGCGCGGCGGCGGCGGGCAGCTGCGCCACCTGCGTCACGGTGATCTGCCGCGCCACGCGGATGCGGCTGTCCTTCTCCACCAGCTCGATCTCGGTGAGATCGGTCTCCCGCAGGATCTTGGCGAGTTCGCGGATCGCCGCTGCGTCGAATTGTACGCCCGACATCAGGGCTCTCCTTCTTCAATGACCAGCTCGGCGATCGCCTGCAGCGCCAGGGCATAGCCCTGGATGCCGAGGCCCGCGATCACGCCGGTCGCAGCCTTGGACACATAGCTGAGATGCCGGAATTCCTCCCGGCGGTGGATGTTCGAAATATGGACCTCGACGATCGGCAGGTCGGTGGCCTTCAGCGCATCCATCAGGGCGATGGAGGTATGGCTGTAGCCGGCCGGGTTGATGATGATGCCATCGGCCCGGCCGCGGCATTCCTGCACCCAGGTGATCAGCTCGCCTTCCCCATTGGTCTGCCGGAAGTCGATGGCGAGGCCGAGCTGTTCCGCGGTTTCCGCGCAAAGCTGCTCGACATCGTCGAGCGTCGCGGCGCCGTAGATCTCCGGCTGGCGGGTGCCGAGCAGATTCAGGTTGGGTCCGTTCAGGACGGCGATCAGCGGCGGGTTCACGGGAATCCCAGGTTTTGCAGGGTTCGCCGGGCTAGCACGGTGGGATCGGCGGGGGCAAGCCGCCGTGCCTGCCCCAACCTGCCGGAAGCTTCCGGCGCCGCCCTTTTCCCGCCCGCATGTTACCCGATCTGGGAGTCGAACCAGGTCTTCCAGGCCGGAACCGCCCGGGCATAGGTGCCGCGATGGGTGGAATCCGCGCCGGTGGAAATCGCCTCCACCTTGTCATTGCCCATGGCGCGCTGGAAGTCCTGCGCCAGCCGGCCGACGCCGACGGTGATGACCTCGTCCCGCTCGCCGTAGTAGTTGCGCACCGGGGTGCGGATGACCCAGCGATAGCCGTGATTGGCGGCCATCTGCCGGCCGAAGGCCGATTCGGCGAAGAACTGCGTGTCGAAATAGGGCGCCGTCACCAGGTCGCGGAGATTGGTCGGAACCTTGGCCGGGTCGAAGGGCTGGCCCTGATAGGCCTGGAGGCAGAGGTCGTAATGCTCCGGCTTCAGGATCGACCGCGCCAGGCCCGGCACGCCGTAGTAGTTCTCGAAGGAGAAGGAGGCGAGGATGAACAGCGTCGTCGTCCAGGGCGCGTCGAAGGGCCGCGGGAAGTTCAGGAAGCCGTTGAGCGAGAGCCACAGGTCGATCGGCGCGCTGGCGGTGGCGGCGGCCTGCACCGGCATGCCGATCGCCTCCAGCCGCTCGGCCAGCGTCATCGTCACATAGCCACCCTGCGACCAGCCGGCGAGGAACAGCCGGTTGTCCGTCAGCCCGATGGCCCGCATCACGGCGCGGGCGGCCGGAATCAGGTCGGCCGTCGCCTGCTGGTGGCTGCCCTTCACCATGAAGCCCTGCGGCTCGGTCGATTCGCCCATGCCGACATAGTCGGCGCCGATCAGGGCATAACCCTGGCCGGCGAACTGGGCGATCATCAGCTGCGTCTCGGGGGAGTTCTCGGGGAAGGAGGGCACCTCCTGTTTCCCGTAGACCGTGCCGTGCTGGTAGGAGACCAGCGGCAGGCTGGTGGCGCCGCCATCCGGAATGGCCAGCAGGCCGGTGAGGGTCACCGGCTTGTTGCCGCGCTCCGGCACCATGGTGGGGTAGCTGATCCGGTACAGCCGCACGGCATTGCGCGCCGGGGTGTAGGTGACCGGGAAGCCGGAGAAGGCAGGGGTATCGACGCTGAGGATGCGGTTCAGCCGCGCCACATCCCACTGCCCGATCAGGCGGTAGCTGATGCCGCCGGGCACCTGCTGCGCGGCACCGGCCGGCGCCGCGCTGCCTTGCGCGGCGGCGGGGCCGGCCGCGGTGGCCAGGGCCAGGGCGCCGAAAGTGAGGCCGGCGGCGGCGGCCTGGCGGCGGTTGAGCTTCGGGGGCAGGTCCTGGGTCATGCGGGCCTCTTGCGAAATGTGTCCTGGCGATCATGACGCTACAGCAAGAAAAGTTTACAATCCGTGGTTGTGTGGCGGGAGTTCGCCTCCACCGCTGCTTTTCCCGCGGTGCTGCCTGCGGCGGTGAATGCCAGCCCTGCATAGCGCGCGCCTTGTTGCCGGGACTGCCGCCGGCCATCTTCCCGCCATGACGGGGACGACAATGGCCGGACAGATCGAGATCGAGGTGAATGGCGAGCGGCGGGAGGTGCCCGAGGGCGCGTCCGTCGCCGAATTGCTGACGCTGATTGGCCTGGCCGCGCCCAAGGTGGCGGTGGAACGCAATCTGGAGATCGTGCCGCGCTCCGCCTGGTCCAGCACGCGTCTTGGCGCGGGGGACCGGCTGGAGATCGTGCACTTCATCGGGGGTGGTTGAGATGGATGGCATTCCGCAGGCCGATGAGGGCTGGACCGTCGCCGGGCGGCGCTTCCGCTCCCGCCTCATCGTTGGCACCGGCCGCTACAAGGACCTGCCGGAGACCAAGGCGGCGATCGAGGCCTCGGGCGCCGAGATGGTCACCGTCGCGGTGCGGCGGGTGAACCTGTCCGATGCCAGCCAGCCGATGCTGCAGGATTTCGTGCCGCCCGACCGCTTCACCTACCTGCCCAATACCGCCGGCTGCTTCACCGCCCAGGACGCCGTGCGCACCCTGCGCCTGGCGCGGGAGGCCGGGGGCTGGAATCTGGTGAAGCTGGAAGTGCTCGGCCCGCCACCCTTCCTGTACCCCGACATGGCCGCGACCTTCGAGGCAGCCGCCGCCCTTCTGGCCGATGGCTTCGAGGTGATGGTCTATTGCGCCGACGACCCGGTGGCGGCGAAGCGGCTGGAGGAGATGGGCTGCGTCGCCATCATGCCGCTGGGCGCGCCGATCGGCAGCGGGCTCGGTGTGGCGAACCCCTTCATGATCAAGGCGATCATCGCCCAGGCCCGCGTGCCGGTGCTGGTGGATGCGGGCATCGGCACGGCATCGGATGCCGCGCTGGCGATGGAACTGGGCTGCGATGCGGTGCTGCTGAATTCCGCCATCGCCCATGCGCGGGACCCGGTGCGCATGGCGCGCGCCATGAAGGCGGCCGTGGCGGCGGGGCGGGACGCCTTCCTGGCCGGGCGCATGCCGCGCAGTCCGGCGGCGGATCCTTCCAGCCCTGTCGCGGGATTGATCCGCTGAGTTGAAAAGCCTGGCGGCGTCTCACTTGTGGGATCGACCGCCTGTATCCTAGCCTCGGCCCGTTGCAAACAGTTACGTAGCGGGAGAGAGACTATGAATCGCCGTCACATCGGGGCGCTGGGCTTCATGGCCCTGGCGCTGTCCGCCTGCGTCGAACAGCAGCAGCGCCCCGTGGTCGTGATGCCCGCGCGGGGCTGCGACACCTCGTTCCTCGTCATCAACCGGTCGTCCCAGACCGTGGCGCAGCTGCATTTCAGCCATGCCAGCCTGAATGGCTGGGGCACCGACCAGCTCGGCGCCAACGTGCTGCCGCCGGGACGGCAGATGAGCTACCGCGCGGCGAATACCGGCCAGTATGACTTCCGGGTGACCTGGGCGAATGGCCGCACGGCGGAGCTGCGCCGGGTGAATGTCTGCGTCGCCAGCCGGATCACCGTGACCAATAGCGGGCTGATCGCCAACTGAACGGCTTCCGGCGTTTTCGCGCGAGAACAGCGCGATTCGCCGGAGCCTTCCCGGCCATCCCCCCGGGGCCACGGGGGGGCTTTCCGGCCATTTAGCAAAGCTCACGGAAAAAAAACGGGCAGGTGGGCAAATACCGCTTCCCTCCCGGGCTCGCGGCGCCTATATGCGCCGCAGACGCAGTACGCACGTGCCGAAGGCCCCAGGCCCACGGAACCGGTCAGTAAGGCCCGGTCACCGCGGCGCAAGGTTAACGCAACGACGTCAGCGTTCTGGCAACCCCGGCGGCTCACCCCGCCGGCCTCCTTTGGTCGCTGGTTCGTTCGACCGTTTCGTCAATCTAGGGGCCGTCCCCCCAACAGGGGGCTGTCTCCGCTATTTGCAGGAGTACGGGCGCGATGAACCCGAAAATCGCTTCCTATCTGCGCGACCATGCGCCGGCCACCCCGTGCCTCGTGCTCGATGTGGACCGCGTGGAGCAGAATTTCCGCCGGCTGAAGGCCGCGCTGCCGCTCGCCCGCGTCTATTACGCGGTGAAGGCGAATCCGGCCGCGCCGATCCTGGACCGGCTGAGCGGCCTCGGCTCCTCCTTCGATGCGGCGTCCTGGGAAGAGATCCAGGCCTGCATGGAAGCCGGCGCGCGTCCGGCCGACATCTCCTTCGGCAACACGGTGAAGAAGGAGAGCGCCATCACGGCCGCCTTCGCCGCCGGCGTCACCATGTTCGCCTTCGACAGCGAGCCGGAGTTGAAGAAGCTCGCCCGCTCCGCCCCCGGCGCGCGCGTCTATTGCCGCATCCTGGTGGAGAACAAGGGCGCCGAATGGCCGCTCTCGCGCAAGTTCGGCTGCGAGGCCGAGATGGCGAAGGAACTGATGGTGAAGGCGGCCGAATGGGGTCTCGACCCCTATGGCATCTCCTTCCATGTCGGCAGCCAGCAGACGCAGACCGGCGCCTATGAGGCGGCGATCGCCCGCGTGGCGATGATCTTCACCGATCTGAAGGACGCCGGCATCAACCTGCGCATGGTCAATCTCGGCGGCGGCTATCCGGTGCGCTACCGGGCCGAGGTGCCGGAGATCGACGCCTTCGGCGACGCCATCATGGGCGCCATGACCACGCATTTCGGCAATGCCCTGCCGGAGATGGTGATCGAGCCGGGCCGCTTCATGGTGGGCGATGCCGGGGTGGTGTCGTCCGAGGTCGTGCTGGTCTCCCGCAAGGGTGAGGACGATCCGGTGCGCTGGGTCTATCTCGACATCGGCCGCTTCGGTGGCCTGGCCGAGACGGAAGGCGAGTCCATCCGCTACGCCTTCCAGACCCCGCATGACGGCGGCGAGGAAGGCCCGGTGACCATCGCGGGACCTACCTGCGACAGCACCGACACGCTGTATGAGAAGTCCAACTACCGCCTGCCGATGGCCCTCGATGCCGGCGACCAGGTGCAGCTTCTGTCGACGGGTGCCTATGTGACGACCTATGCGAGCCAGGCCTTCAACGGCTTCCGCCCGCTGGCCGAACACTACATCTGACGGCGAATGGCGGTCGCGAGGCCGCCATTCCACGTTCCGCGCGCGCTAGCGCAGGAAGCCGATCCCGAGGGTATTGGTTTCATCCTTGTTCCCTCCGGGCTGAACTTCCAGCGCGCCGTTCACCATGAGCGTTGCGCTGTCGCTGCCATCCAGAAACACCGCATTGTCGAAGCCGAGCGCGAGAAGCTGCTCGGCGAGCGTCGTGTAGCTCTGGCCCGGCAACACACCATCAGGCTGCACGGCGATGAGCAGTTTTTTCAGCCTGCTATGGGAGGCGAGAATCGTCTTTCCTGTCGTCGGCGGTCGCTTTTCGACAGAAATGAACGTGTTGTTGTTGCGCTGAATCAGGGACTTCGAGAGCTGGCCTCCGGGATCCCCGCGCAGCGGCAGGCCGGTCGTGCCCGGGCGGCCCTTGTTGCCGTCGCCATAGCGTAGCCCCTCGACGATCAGCGGCCCGAGGCCACCGATGGCGGCGATGATCGAGGCATTTTTCGGCGGATCGCCTGCGCCAGCAAAAAAGGTCCAGCCGGGCGCATTGGTGGTCGGCACCCGCATTTGCGCGAAGAAGAACCGTTCCGGCTCAGTTGAGCCAGCAACCAGCACGCCATTGCTGACGACCTGACCCAAAATCGTCGTCTTGTTCGCAGCGACGGGGTCCGTGCCGAAGGCTGCGTCTAAACTACCGAGGAAGGAAAGATCATAGTAGCTGCCATTTATGCAGGCGTTCATCCGCGCCCCGTCCCGGCGCAGCATATCCAGGAAGAGTTCCGTCTTTTTCCTGATGAGAGGCACCATCTTCACAGAATGGTCCATCACCAAGTATCTCAGGGAGCCATGCCGCAGCAGCTTGCCTTCGAGATTTGTGACGAGATTCCAGAATCGGGGATTGTTCAGAAAGATCTCCACGATGCCTCATCCCCGCTTCTGACCCACCCGGCGGCGGTGACGGCCCTTCCGGTCCCCGTGGTCCAATATCCTCGCTGTCCGTTCAGGAGATGACAAGGTATTTCGATATCGATTCGTATTCGGGGCGCAAGGGACGGGCGGTGCGCCCGGTTCTTCCGGCGTGATTGTCGATCCGCCGTTTCTTTTTTGGCGCCCCCCGGTCTAAGCTCGCTCCATGGATGAAATCGATCGCAACCTCGTCGTCGCCCTGCAGGAGAATGGGGCGGCTGGCCTCGCCGAATTGTCCAAGGTCGCAGGCCTGTCCGTCTCGGCCACCGCGGAGCGGGTGAAGCGGCTGGAGGAGCGGGAGGTGATCCGCGGCTGGCGGATCGACCTCGACCCCGTCGCCGCCGGCTGCCCCCTGCTGGCCTTCGTCTTCGTCGCCATGCATCCCGGCGACGGCGATGCCGGCTTCGTCGCCGCGATGAAGGGGCGGGAGGCGGTTCTGGAATGCCATACCGTCACCGGCGCCTGGTGCTACCTGCTGAAGCTGCGCCTGGCGGATATCGCCGCGCTGGAGACTTTTGTCTCGGATGCCGTGCGCGGCCAGCCCGGGGTGGCGCGGACCGAGACGATCCTGGCGCTGGCCTCGCCGAAGGAAACGGCGATCCTGCCGGTGGCGGAGGCCGAGGAGGAGTAGAGGGTTTCGGGGCGAGGCGGGCCGTTCCCGTCCCGGGCAGCCCCCCTCACCCAACCCTCTCCCCCCGTCGGGGGGGAGAAGGCTTTTATCGGGCGGGGACTCAGTTCGCGGGGCGGGCGTTCATCGCAACCGTGCGCTCATCCATCCGCGGCTCATAGGTGATGCCGCGGCGGGTGGCCCAGAAGTTCACGAGCTGGAACAGCGGGATCATCGCCGTTTCGCGATCCACCATCGCCACCGCCTGCTGCAGCAGCTTCTCGCGCTCGGCATCGTCCAGCGTGCCGGCGGCGCGGGCCGTCAGCGCATCCAGCTCCGGATTCGAGTAGCGGGAGTTGTTGGAGGCGCCGGTGCGGCGTTCGCGGTTATAGGTGCCGAAGATATTCACCAGCATGTAGCTGGCCTCCCCGGTCACGCTGCCCCAGCCGGCCAGGCGGGCGTTGAATTCCTGGCGGGAATTGCGCGCCGCATAGCTGGTCCAGGGCAGCGCATCGACGGAGGTGCGCACGCCGATGCGGCTCCACATCTGCGCCACGGCCTGGGCCGTGCGCGCGTCGTTCGGATAGCGGTCATTCGGCGTCGTCAGGGTCAGCCGGAAGCCCTGCGGGAAGCCGGCCTCGGCCAGCAGGCGGCGGGCGCCCTCCGGATCGGGGCGCGGGGCCTCCACGGCCGGGTTGTAGGAATAGGAGCCCGGCGGCAGCCACTGGCCGGTCGGGCGCGCGGTGCCTTCCATCACGCGATCGGCCAGCGCTTCCCGGTCGATGGCGATGGACAGCGCGCGCCGCACCCGCGGATCCAGCATCGGGTTGCGTTCCAGCGGCCGGCCTTCGTTGTCGCTGACCAGCACCGGCGCGGTGTCGGTGCGGGAGAAGTCGGTCATCAGGTAGATCAGGCGCAGGCCCTGGATCTCGGAGATGCTGAGCCGGTTGTCGCGGCGCAGCCGGGCGATGTCGGTCGACGGCACCTGGTCGATGACGTCGAGGTCGCCGGCCAGGATGCCCGCGGTGCGCGCCGCGTCATTGGCGACGAAGCGATAGGAGACTCGGCCCCAGGGCTCGGCGCCCTTCCAATAGGCCTCGTTGCGGGCGAATTCGGTGCGGTCGCCGGGGCGGTAGGACACCAGGCGATAGGGGCCGGTGCCGATGGCGGCGCGGCCCGCATTGTAGTCCTCGGTCGCCGCACCTTCGCCGACATGGCGGGAGATGATCTGGATCGAGGCGAGCTCGGTCGGCAGCAGCGGATGCGGGGCGGCGGTGTGGAAGCGGATGGTCAGCGGGTCCACCACCTCGACCCGGGTGATGGCGCGGACGAAGCCGCCGAAGCCGCCCGGGCTGTTCGGCACATTGGGCGCGCGGCCGACGGTGAAGGCCACGTCATCGGCGGTGAAGTCGCGCCCGTCATGCCACTTCACGCCGGCACGCAGCTTGAATTCCCAGGTCGTGTCGCTGACCGCGCGCCAGCTTTCGGCCAGCGCCGGCTGGATGCGCGCCTGCGAATCCTGCTCCGTCAGCCGGTCGAACAGGTGCATGGTCAGGCTGATATTGGGCGAGGCATTGTAGAAATGCGGGTCGAGCGAGGTAGGGGACCCGCCGATGCCGATGGTGAGGTTGCGCGATGCCGGCTGCGCAAAAGCGGGCGACGCGGCAGCCAGCAAGACCGCGGCCAGCAGCGCGTGGCGGCGACGCGGAGGATTAAATTGCATTCGCTGTGTCTCTCCGGACAGTCATGAACAGGCCGTTAGCCTAGCCGGTCGCGACACATGCTGCTACAGAGGCCGCTTCGGGGAAGCTTTCGTTGAGGAGAAGAGTGATGCGCAACAGCATCCGCAATGCCGCCCTGGTGGCAGCATCCGTTGTGGTGGCGGGCCTGCCGGCGGCAAAGGCTCAGACGCTGAACATGGGCGTTGGTTCGCCCGTGACATCGCTTGATCCGCATTATCACCAGTTGTCGCCGAACAACGCCGTCAGCGACATGATCTTCGACAAGCTGGTCAGCACCGATTCCGCGGCGCGCAACATCCCCGGCCTGGCGGAAAGCTGGCGCGCGGTCGGCCCGACCACCTGGGAATTCAAGCTGCGGCCGAATGTGACCTTCCACAACGGCAACGCCTTCACGGCGGAGGATGTGGTCTTCACCATCCAGCGCCTGCCGAACGTGCCGAACAGCCCGTCCTCCTACGCGGCCTATGCGCGGCCGATCGTGCGGATGGAGATCGTCGATCCGCTGACCATCCGCTTCCACACCGCGCAGCCCTATCCGCTGATGCCGCTGGACATGACCAATGTCCGCATTCTGGATTCGGAGACGCATGCGAATGCGGCGACCGAGGATTTCAACAGCGGCCGCGTCGCCATCGGCACCGGCCCCTGGCGCGTGGTGAACCATCGCAGCGGCGACCGGATCGAGTTCGCGCGCAACGACAATTACTGGGGCGACAAGCCGGCCTTCGAGCGGGTGAACTACCGCATGGTCACCAACGACGCGACGCGCACGGCGTCGCTGCTGTCGGGCGATCTTGACGTGATCGACCAGGTGCCGACCAGCGATCTGGCCCGGCTGCGCCGCGACCCGAACATCAACGTCACGGAGACTGTGGGCCTGCGCCTGGTCTTCCTCGGCCTGGACCATCTGCGCGCGGCGGATGAGAATTCGCCGCAGATCACGGACAATGATGGCCGGCCGCTGGGCCGCAACCCGCTGCAGGACGTGCGGGTGCGGCGTGCGCTGTCGATCGCGATCGACCGCAAGGCGATCGCGGAGCGGGTGATGGAAGGTGCGGCCACACCGTCCGGCCAGTTCCTGCCGCCGGGCACCTACAGCCATGTGCCGGGCCTGGAAGCGCCGGAATTCAATGCCGATGCGGCCCGCCGCCTGCTGGCCGAGGCCGGCTATCCCAACGGCTTCCGCATCACGCTGTCCGGCCCGAATGACCGCTACATCAATGACAGCCGCATCATCCAGGCGGTCGGCCAGATGTGGACCCGCATCGGCGTCCGCACCGCCGTCGAGGCGCAGACCTGGTCCACCTTCGTCGGCCGCGCCGGCCGCCAGGAATTCTCCTCCTTCCTGATCGGCTGGGGCTCCAACCCGGATGGCAGCCACCCGCTGCGCAACATCCTGGCCACCTACAGCCGGGACCGTGGCTGGGGCGCGTCGAACCGCGGCCGCTTCTCCAATGCCGAGGTGGACGCGCTGCTGACCGAATCGCTGTCGGAGCTGGACAATGAGAAGCGCGAGCAGCTTCTGATCCGCGCGCAGCGCATCGCGGCGGAGCAGGTGGCCGTGATCCCGCTGCATATCCAGACCAACATCTGGGCGTCGCGCCGCGGCTTCACGCATCAGGCGCGCGTCGATGAGCTGACCCGGGCGCAGGATACGCGCCCGGCGGCCGCCCGCTGAGCAAATAGGTCAAGGGGACCGGGATGAGCGTCTATCTGCTGCGGCGGCTGATTCAGGCCGCCGGCGTCGTGCTGGCGATGTCCATCATCGTCTTCGTCGGCGTCTTCGCCATTGGCGACCCGGTCGAGATCCTGATCAGCCCGGATGCGGACCAGTTCGAGCGTGAGCGCGCGATCATTGCCCTCGGGCTCGACCTGCCGCTCTGGCAGCAGTACCTGATCTTCCTGGGCAAGGCGGTGCAGGGGGATCTGGGGCGCTCCTTCGTCTTCAACGAGCCGGCGCTGCAACTGATCCTCCAGCGGATGCCGGCGACGCTGGAACTGGCCTTCGCGGCCACCTTCGGCGCCATCCTGATCGGCCTGCCGCTCGGCCTCTATGCCGGGCTGAAGCCGAACAGCGTCGGCTCCAAGGCCATCATGGCCGGGTCGATCCTCGGCTTCTCCCTGCCCACCTTCTGGGTCGGGCTGATGCTCATCATGGTCTTCGCCGTGCAGCTCGGCTGGCTGCCTTCCACCGGGCGCGGCGAGACGGTGGAGATCCTCGGCACGCGCTGGTCCTTCCTGACCTGGAACGGGCTGACGCATCTGGCGATGCCCGCGCTGAACCTCGCACTGTTCAAGATCAGCCTCGTCATCCGCCTGACCCGCGCGGGGGTGCGGGAGACGATGCTGATGGACTATGTGAAATTCGCCCGCGCCAAGGGGCTCAGCCCCTTCCGCGTGACCTTCGTGCATGTGTTCAAGAACATCCTGATCCCGGTCGTCACCGTCACCGGGCTCGAATTCGGCAGCACCATCGCCTTCTCGGTCGTGACGGAAAGCATCTTCGCCTGGCCGGGCATGGGCAAGCTCATCATCGACAGCATCAACGTGCTCGATCGCCCGGTGATCGTCGCCTATCTCATGATCGTGGTGCTGATGTTCATCACCATCAACCTGGTGGTGGACCTGATGTATTCGGTGCTCGACCCGCGCGTGCGGCTGGACAGCAAGTGAAGGGGGGCGCGGCATGAGCGCGGTCGTCGGCCAGGGGGCGCCCATCGAGGACCCCGCCAAGATCAAGGTGGAAACGCCGTTCCGGCGCTTCTGCTCGGAATTCGCCGAATCCAAGCTCGCCCTGGGCGGCTTGATCGTGATCTCCATCATCATCGTGGTGGCGATCCTCGCGCCCTTCATCTCGCCGCAGGATCCCTACGACCTGGCGGTGCTGGACATCATGGACGGGCGGCTGGAGCCGGGGGAGAAATCCGGCGACGGATCGATCACCTACTGGCTCGGCACCGATGACCAGGGGCGGGACATGCTGTCCGGCATCATGTACGGGCTGCGCATCTCGCTGACCGTGGGCGCCGGTTCGGCCTTCATCGCCTGCATGGTGGGCGCATCGCTGGGTCTCGCCGCGGCCTATGCCGGCGGCAAGACCGACAGCATCATCATGCGCATCGTCGACCTGCAGCTCTCCTTCCCCTCGATCCTCGTCGCGCTGATGATCCTGGCGTTCCTCGGCAAGTCCGTGACGAACGTGGTCATCGCCATCGTCGTGGTGGAATGGGCCTATTACGCCCGCACCGTCCGCGGCACCGCGCTGGTCGAACGCCGGCGCGAATATATCGAGGCGGCGGAATGCCTGGCGCTGCCGCGCTACCGCATCCTGTTCCGCCACCTGCTGCCGAACTGCCTGCCGCCGCTGATCGTCATCGGCACCATGCAGGTGGCGCGCGCTATCGCGCTGGAGGCGACGTTGTCCTTCCTCGGCCTCGGCGTGCCGATCACGGAGCCCTCGCTGGGGCTGCTGATCGCCAATGGCTACGAATACATGCTCTCGGGCAAATACTGGATTTCCTTCTATCCAGGCATCGCGCTGCTGGTGACGATCGTCGCCATCAACCTGGTCGGCGACCAGTTGCGCGACGTGCTGAACCCGCGGCTGCAGAAGTAAGGGTGCCCATGGCTGACTCCCTCAACCCGGCGACGGCCGCGGCGCCGACGCTGGAGGTGCGCAACCTCCAGACCCATTTCTTCACCCGCGGCGGCGTGGTGCGGGCGGTGGACGACGTGTCCTTCACCATCGGCCGCGGCAAGGTGCTGGGGCTGGTGGGCGAAAGCGGCTCCGGCAAGACCGTGACCGGCTTTTCCATCATGGGCCTCGTCGATGCGCCGGGCCGCATCGTCGGCGGCTCCATCCTGTTCCAGGGCAACGACCTGGCGAAGCTGTCCGAGGAGGAGATGCGGCATCTGCGGGGCAACCGCATCGCCATGATCTTCCAGGACCCGATGATGACGCTGAACCCGGTGCTCCGTATCGACACACAGATGATCGAGACGGTGCTGGCGCATGAGAAGGTGTCGGAGGATGAGGCCCGCGCCCGGTCCCGCGACGCGCTCGGCATGGTCGGCATCCCATCCCCGGATGAGCGGCTGAAATCCTATCCGCACCAGTTCTCCGGCGGCATGCGCCAGCGCGTGGCGATCGCCATCGCCCTGCTGCACCGGCCCGACCTGATCGTGGCGGATGAGCCCACCACGGCGCTGGACGTGACCATCCAGGGCCAGATCCTCGCGGAGGTGCAGAAGCTCTGCGCCACCACCGGCACGGCGATGCTCTGGATCACCCATGACCTGTCGGTGGTCGCCGGCCTCGCCGACGATATCGCCGTCATGTATGCCGGCCGCGTCGTCGAGCATGGCGATGTGGGAGAGGTGCTGGATGCGCCGCTGCATCCCTACACGCATGGCCTGATCGGCAGCGTCCCTTCGCGCAACAAGCGTGGCGAGCCGCTGCGGCAGATTCCCGGCATGACGCCCTCTCTGCTCAACCTGCCGGAGGGCTGTTCCTTCCGCGCCCGCTGCCCGCGCGCCCAGGCCGATTGCGTGGTGATGCCCGAACTGAAGCCCTGGCTGCCGGGGCGTCTCGCCCGTTGCCATCATCCGCATCTTGAGGAGGTGGTGGCGGCATGAGCCAGTCCCAGATGCAGATGCAAAGCGAATCCGTCGGCACCGCCCGGGTCTTCTCCGACAGCGAGACCCCGATGGTCGAGCTGCGCGGCGTCACCCGCCGCTTCGCCAAGAAGCTCGACATCGCCGCCAAGCTGGCGCGCCGCCTCGGCGCCTCGGTGAAGGAGGAGATTGTCCATGCGGTGGACGGCGTCGACCTCCGCGTCCGCAAAGGCGAGGTGGTGGGCCTGGTTGGTGAATCCGGCTGCGGCAAATCGACGCTCGGCCGCATCGTCGCGGGCATCCTGCCGCAATCCGAAGGCCAGGTGCTGTGGAACGGCCAGGACGTGGCCGGCATGCAGGGCGAGGCTGCCAAGATCGGCAAGCTGCGCCGGCAGATGATCTTCCAGGACCCCTATGCCAGCCTGAACCCGCGCATGCGGGTCGCCGATATCGTGGGCGAGGCGCCGCTGGTGCATGGCCTGACCACGCGCGCGAATTTCGACAGCTATGTCGATGAGCAGATGCGCCGCGCCGGTCTCGACCCCGCCTTCAAGCGTCGCTACCCGCACCAGTTCTCCGGTGGCCAGCGCCAGCGCATCGGCATCGCCCGGGCCCTTGCCGTGGCGCCGGAATTCATCGTCTGCGACGAGGCGGTGGCAGCGCTGGACGTGTCGATCCAGGCGCAGATCCTGAACCTGTTCATGAAGCTGCGGACGGATCTGGACCTCACCTATCTGTTCATCAGCCATGACCTTGGCGTGGTGGAACATCTGAGCGACCGCGTGGTCATCATGTATCTGGGCCGGGTGGTGGAGGAAGCGCCGACCGAGCGCGTCTTCACCGCGGCCAACCACCCCTATACCCAGTCGCTGCTGAACAGCGTGCCGCGCATCGGCAATCGCAAGCGGGCCTTCGCCACAGTGAAGGGGGAAATCCCCTCGCCGCTGAACCCGCCGCCCGGCTGCCATTTCCACCCGCGCTGCCCGCATGCCTTCGCACGCTGCTCGGTGGAAGTGCCGAAGCTGCGGGAGATCGCGCCGGGCCAGCGTAGCGCCTGCCATCTGAACGACGCGGCCTGATCCTGTTTCGCGCCCAATGGGAAAGCCGCGAGCTGGTCGCGGATTTCCTCGGCGGGCGCGATGCGGCGACCGATCCGCTCTGGGCCGCCAGCGGCGCGGCGGATGCGGCTGAATATGGCCGCTGGGCCGGGCACCTCTGCGGCTGCGCCTGTCTGCAAATGGTGCTCGGCGCGCTGGGGCGGCCGGTGCCGCCGATCCATGACATCCGGCGCGGCGTCCAGGCCGAGGGCGGCTACGTGGAAACGCCGGAGGGCGACATCCGTGGCCTGATCTATGCCGGGGCTGTGGCCTGGCTGGCGGGGCAGGGGATCGCCGCGCGCATCGCGCTGGACCTGACGGCGGAGCACCTGCCGGAGGGTCTGTTCATCGCCTCCGTCCATCCCGGCATCCGCCGGCCGGACATCGCGCCGCCGTCGCGCGGCGGGCATCTGGTGCTCGTCTTCGGCCGGGACGGGGCGGGCGCGCTGCGCTTCAACAACCCCTCCGGCGACACGGCCGCCACGC
Organism: Falsiroseomonas oleicola; assembly: GCF_019029495.1. Lineage (GTDB taxonomy): Bacteria > Pseudomonadota > Alphaproteobacteria > Acetobacterales > Acetobacteraceae > Falsiroseomonas > Falsiroseomonas oleicola. The sequence goes on along the minus strand of NZ_JAERQM010000001.1, from coordinate 1,028,886 downwards.
AGCAGGATGCCCGGCTGGCGCCGGCCGTTTTCGACCGCTTCTTCGCCGGGCGCGGCATCGCCATCGGCTGAGCGGCGGCCGTCAGATCCGCACGGTGCCGCCGCGGCCGCGTCCCGGCGGGTCCGTCGGATCGCGATCGGTCGGCCCGCTGGCGCCCTTGCGCGGCGCGGCGCCCCCCCGGCCTGCGCCGGGCGGATCGCTGGGGTCGCTGTCGCTCGGGCCGGCGCCCGGGCGATTGCCGCCACGGCCGCGTCCCACCGGGTCATTCGGGTCGCTGTCGGTCACGCCGGTGCCCGGCCGACTGCCACCACGGCCCCGGCCCGGCGGATCGGTCGGGTCGCTGTCGCTGGTGCCGGCGCCCGGCCGGTTGCCGCCACGACCCCGGCCTGGCGGATCATTCGGGTCGCTGTCGGTCGCCCCGCTGGGGGGCGGGGTGGGGGCGCTGCCGCCCTTGCCACCTGGCGCATTCGGAGCGCTGGGCGCCGGGCCGCCCTTCCCCCCTGGCGGCGCACCGGGCGCGACCGGCGGTGACTTGGAACTCTGCGCCGCCGCCGCAACGGGCAGCGCCGCGGCACCGCCCAGGCTTGCCAGGCGCAGTACCAACAGGCGTCGGGCCAGCGGGGACCCCTCGGACTTGGACATGCGGCGCTCCTTGCTTGGCACCATGTTCACGGGGCCGGCCGGCTTTCACAAGAGGCATCGTGGGCCGGGTCGGACAGCGTGATACGCATGGGGCCGAAGCGACAATGAATCGGCTTGCGTTCATGTTCTTGATATGTTCCAGTCACCCCCATGAGCAGCATCGCCCTCGGCTACCGCCCCCAGGCCTCTGTCGCCAGCGACATCCCGGCCGAACTCCGCATCCCGCCGCGGCCGCAGGTTCTGCAGCGCGCGGCCCCGGTGGAGCCCGCATGGAGGGAAGCGATGCGCTGGTCCTGGATCGGCCTGTCAGCCAGCATGGTGGCCGGGGAAGTGGCGCTGGCCCTGTTCGGGCCGTGACGAAGCGTGATGGCCGGAGGTGCGAAGGCACCGAAGGTCTGAATCACGCGTTCAGACGAAGGTTAGAGTGCGATGCGTGAACGAAGGTGAACGCATCGCACTCTAGACCGGCAAGGTCGCCAGCGCCGCCAGCCCGCCGCCGGCCCGGTTGCGCAGCACCACATCGCCGCCATGCGCCCGGAAGATGTTCCGCGCGATGGGCAGGCCGAGGCCGGTGCCGCCGGTTTCCCGGTTGCGGCTCGCCTCCAGCCGCCGGAAGGGTTGGAACACGTTCTCCAGCTCATCCTCCGGCACGCCCGGCCCGTCATCCTCCACCACGATCCGCACGACACCGCCCACCGGCGGCTGCAATCGCAGGGTGGCGGACCCGCCATAGGCCACGGCATTGCCCACCAGATTGGCCAAAGCGCGCTTCAGGGAGCCAGGCCGTGCCGCCACCGTCAGATGCTCCGGCCCCAGATAGGTGATGAGTTCGGCATAGTCCGGGCTACCATCCGCCGCCTCATCCATCACCGTGCGGCAGAGCGAGGCGAGGTCCACCGGCACCGACGGCTCCCGCGTCGAATCGTCCCGCGCGAAGGCCAGGGTGGCGGCGATCATCGCCTCCATCTCATCGAGGTCGGCCAGCATCTTCCGGCGCTGCTCGTCATCGTCCAGGAATTCGGCGCGCAGCTTCAGCCGGGTGATCGGCGTCTTCAGGTCGTGGCCGATGGCCGCCAGCATCTGGGTGCGATCGCCGACGAAGCGCCGGATGCGTTCGGCCATGGTGTTGAAGGCGCGCGCGGCAGTGGCGACCTCGCTCGGTCCGGTCTCCGGCAAAGGCGGCGCATTCACGTCGCGGCCGAGCCTGTCGGCCGCCTGCGCCAGCGCCGTCACCGGCCGGGTCAGCCGCCGCACGGCCCAGAGGGTCAGGGCCAGGGCGGCCAGGGTCATCAGCACGAAGGCGATGAGGAAGGTCAGGGAATGCCAGGGCCGGGGCGGCGGCATCTCCAGCCGCAGGTTCAGCCAGCCCTGGTCGGGGAAGCGCAGGCTGACCATCAGCCGGCCCGGATGCCCGTGGGTGCCGATGATCACCTCCCGCGGCCGCAGGCGCGGGGGCGCGCGGTGCAGGCCATCGAGGCGCAGCAGGCGGATCAGCCCCGGAGGCGGCGGCGGGAAGCCCGGCTGGGCGAGGGCCACCTCATCCAGCGTGATCCGCATGCCCGGCGGCATGTCCAGATCCTCCAGCACCGATTGGCGGCGGTCGGGCGGCAGTGGCAGCAGGCTGCGCCAGGCGCCGAAGGAGCGTTGGGAAATCTCCCGCGCATGCTGGTAGCGCTGCAGATCCACGCGATCCAGCGCATGGATGGTCAGCCCGGCCACCTGCACCAGGATCAGCCCCGTCAGCAGCACCAGCGCGGTGCGCCCGGCCAGGCTGCTCGGCCACAACCAGCCCAGCCAGCGGCGCATGGTCAGCCGCGCTCGACGGTGGCGGAGAGCACGTAGCCGCCGCCGCGCACGGTCTTGATGACCTGCGGGTTGCGCCCGTCATCCTCCAGCTTGCGGCGGAGGCGGGAGACGGCGACATCGATGGCGCGGTCGAAGGGCCCCGCCTGGCGGCCGCGCAGCAGGTCCATCAGCATGTCCCGCGTCAGCACCCGGTTCGGGCGTTCCACCAGCACCATCAGCAATTCGTACTCGCCGCCGGTCAGCGGCACTTCCGCGCCCTGCGGGTTCAGCAGGCGCCGGCGCGTCGGCTCCAGCACCCAGCCGGCGAAGCGGAGGACCTTGGCGGGCGGCTCCTGGGACGGGCCGGTGCTGCTGTCGGCCGTCGCGCGGCGCAGCACGGCGCGGATGCGGGCCAGCAATTCGCGCGGGTTGAACGGCTTCGCGACATAGTCATCGGCGCCGAGCTCCAGGCCGACGATGCGGTCCGTCTCCTCCCCCATCGCGGTCAGCATCACGATCGGCACCTCCGACTGCGTGCGCAGCCAGCGCGCGAGGTCCAGGCCGGATTCGCCCGGCATCATCAGGTCGAGCACCACCAGATGGTAGCGGCCCAGCGGCCAGAGCTTGCGCGCCTCCCGCGCATCGCGTGCGGCGGTCACGCGGAAGGATTGCTTTTCCAGGAACTTGCCGAGGAGTTCGCGGATTTCCCGGTCGTCATCGACCACCAGGATATGCGGGGCTGTGGGGTCCATGTCTGTAACATAGCGCGCCGGGCGCTGGTCCCTAGCGGCAAAGCGGGGGGATTGTTGCGGCGGGTGACGCCAGGGGCCGCCGTAACATGGTGTTGCACTTCCTGACGCTTCGGCCCCTGACCGCGTAACCGGCGCGGCCCATTTCCCGAATACGGCACGCCATTCCGGGCCGCGGCCACCACTATGCCGTGCGAGTCCCCCTCCCAGCCCGGGGTGGCGTGTTGTACTGGCGGCGGGGATGAGCCCCCCACCGATGTCCCCGCCGCCCATCTTCTTCCCCCACCCGCCCGGCTGGGCGCGGGATGCGGTGGCCGCGCTGGCGCTGCTCGACCCGGATTTCGCCGGCATCGAGGCGGCGGCCGGGCCATTGCCCTGGCGCTCGCGCCCGCATGGCTTTCCCGGGCTGCTGCGCACCATCTGCGGCCAGCAGATCTCCAACCAGGCGGCCGGCGCCATCTGGCGGCGGCTTTCCGCCATTCCCGGCGCGCTCGACCCGGCCGGGCTGGTGGAGATGGGCGATGATGTGCTCTGCGGCATCGGTGGCCTGTCGCGCCCCAAGGCGGCGCATGCGCGGGCGCTCGCCTTGGCCTGCATCGAGGGCCGGCTGCGCTTCGACCTGCTGGACGGCATGGGCGATGCGGAGGCGGTGGCGCATATGGTCGCGATTCGCGGCCTCGGCCCCTGGACGGCGGAGGTGCATCTGCTGTTCGCCCATGCCCGGCCCGACATTTTTCCGAGTGGCGACATCGCTTTGGCGGCCAGCGTCACGCATCTGAAGGGCCTGGCGGCGCGGCCCGCGCCGAAGGCGCTGGCGGCCATGGCGCTCGCCTGGCGGCCCTGGCGCGGCATCGCGGCGCGGCTGCTCTGGCATCATTGGCGGCATGTCACCGGCCGCCCGCTGGTGGAGGACGCGCCGGATCCATTGCCCGCCCCGCCTGGGGGCGGCACCATCCAAGCATGATTCTGTCCGACCGGGTCCTGGAGACCGCCGCCCCACCCATCCCCGCCGCCCGTGCCTGGGCCGCCCGCTATGCCGGCGCGGCCGGCGCGGCGCTGGACCTGACCCAGGCGGTGCCCGGCTACCCGCCGCCGCCCGAACTGCTCGCCCGGCTGGCGCAGGCGGCGGGCAGCATCGCCTGTTCCGGCTATGGCGCCATCGATGGCGATGCCGGGCTGCGCGCGGCGCTGGCCGAGGATATCAGTGGCTTCTACGGCGCGCCCATGGCGCCGGAGCATGTGGCGATCACCGCCGGCTGCAACCTCGCCTTCGCCATGACCATGGCGGCCCTGGCCGCGCCGGGGGAGGCGGTGATGCTGCCCGCCCCCTGGTACTTCAACCACCAGATGGCACTGACCCTGCGCGGCGTGCGCGCCGTGCCGCTGCCCGCCCGCGCCGAGGCCGGATTTGTGCCCGACCCGGCCGAGGCCGCCGTGCTGATGGACGCCACGCCGGTCCGCGCCTTGGTGCTGGTCACGCCCAACAACCCGACCGGCGCGGTCTATCCGCCCGAGGTCATCCATCAATTCGCCAGGCTGTGCCGGGACCGCGGTGTCTGGCTGGTGCTGGACGAGACCTATCGCGACTTCCTGACCGCCGCCCAATCCCCGCCGCATGGCCTGTTCGCCGAGCCGGGCTGGGGCGACCGGCTGGTGCATTTGTATTCGTTTTCCAAGGCCTATTGCGTGCCGGGGCACCGGCTTGGCGCGGTGGCCGGCGGCCCGGCCTTCCTGGCTCAGCTCGCAAAGCTGCTGGACACCTGGCAGATCTGCCCGGCGCGGCCGGCCCAGGCGGCGCTGGCCTGGGCGGTGCCGGCGCTGCGCGACTGGCGGGCCGGCAACCGGGCGCTGATGGCCGAACGCGCGGCGCTGTTCCGCGCCGGGGTCAGCCAGGTGCCCGGCTGGCGGCTGGACGCCATCGGCACCTACTTCGCCTATCTCCGCCTGCCGGAGGGCGCGCCATCCGCCGAGGCCGCGGCCGAAGTCCTGGCCGCCGAACAGGGGCTGATGACCCTGCCCGGCAGCTTCTTCGGCCCCGGCCAGGACCGCCACCTGCGCATGGCCTTCGCCAATGCGGGGGCGGAGGTGCTGGCGGAGGTGCCGGGCCGGATGCGCGCGGCCGCCGAAGCCTGGGGGTGACCCACCGGCTTGTGGAGATGGCCGTCGCGGCCGAAAGTCGCCGAAACGAGAGGACTCGCCTGCCATGAAGCTGACCACATCCGCCAACAGCCCCTATGTCCGCAAGGCGATGGCCTGCGCCATCCAGCGCGGCATCGACGACCGCATCGAGGCCTGGGCGGATGCCGGCAAGGACCCGGCGCTGCCGGCCCGCAACCCGCTGTCCAAGATCCCGACCCTGGTCACGGATGACGGCATGTCGCTCTATGACAGCCCGGTGGTCTGCGAATATCTCGACAGCATCGGCGATGCGCCGAAGCTGTTCCCCGCCGCCGGGCCGGCGCGCTGGAATGCGCTGCGCCAGCAGGCGCTCGGCGACGGCATCATGGACGCCACCCAGCCGCGCCGCCGCGAAATCGCCCTGCCGCTGGATGAGGGCCGCCGCACCTATATCGAGACCCAGCAGGGCAAGGTCAGCCGGGCGCTCGATGCGCTGGAGGCGGAGGCCGATACGCTCGGCGCCCTGACCACGATCGGCGAGATCACCATCGCCTGCGCGCTGGGCTATCTCGATTTCCGCTATGCCAATGAGCCCTGGCGGCCCGGCCATCCGAAGCTGGAGGCCTGGTTTGCGAAGGTCTCCGCCCTGCCCGCCATGGCCCGCACCGCGCCGCCGGCGGGGTGAGGCTGGGCGGCGGCACCTTACAACAGCGGACCGGTCTCTTGACCGGTCCGAGCGGCCGCCGCCGCTTATGCGGCGAAGCCAAGGAAACCGGAGGTTTCCGCCCGGGGATTGAGGGCGGTTGATATGTCTCAGCGCTCGCCCAGCACCTGCCAGACATCGCCCTGCACATCCCGCCGCTCGATATGGGCGCGGTGCCACAGGGCGTAGAACAGCAGGTGCCAGGCGGCGAAGCCGCGATGCTTGTCGCCGGCGGCGTTGCGGAACAGGGCGGCGACGCGATCCGGCCGGGCCACCTCCGCCACCCCGGCCTGCGCCGCGACCAGCGGCCCCAGACGCTCCCCCACCCCGCCGATCCAGGCGGCGACCGGCACCGTAAAGCCCTGCTTGGCGGCGAAGGGCTTCGCCCCCGGCACATGCCGGGCAGTCCAGGCCCGCAACAGCCACTTGCCGGTGCGGCCGCGCACCTTGAGCGAATCCGGCAGGCGAAAGGCGCAGTCCGCCACCGCCGGGTCGAGGAAGGGCGTCCGCCCCTCCACCGCATGGGCCATCAGGCAGCGGTCGAGCTTCGTCAGCAGGTCGTTCGGCAGCCAGTCGGCGATATCGGCCGCCTGCGCCGCCTGAAGCCGGCTGCGGCCGGGCAGGGCGGTCGCGGCCTCCGCCGCCGTGATGCCGTCCCGCCAGGCGCGCGGCGTCTCCCGCAGCACATGCTGCACATGGTCGAAGGCGCCCGTGGCGCGCGGCCGGCGGCCCCAGAGCCACCAGGGGCGCATGGCGCTGCGATAGCGGCCATAGCCGCCGAACAGCTCGTCCCCACCCTCCCCGGAGAGCACCACCTTCACATTCTGGCGCGCCCGCTGGGCCAGGAACCAGGTGGGGATGATGGCGTAATCCGCCGCCGGATCGTCCATCGCCGCGACGATTTTTGGTAATTCGCGCCAGACATCCGCCTCGGTCACGGTGATGGTGGTGTGAAGCGCGCCATGCGCCTTCGCCGCCGCCTCCGCCGCCGCGCGTTCATCCGCCGCGCCGGGCACGTCGAAGCTGGCGGTGAAGGCGCGCACGGGCTGGCTGTTCAGCCGCGCCATCATCGCCAGCACGGCCCCGGAATCGATGCCGCCCGAGAGGAACAGGCCGTAGGGCACATCGGCCCGCTGATGCAGCCGCACGCTGTCCTCGAAGGCGGCGTCGAGGCGGGACAGCGCCTGTTCCTCCGTCATCGGCACCGGCCCGCCTTCCGGCAGCGCGGCGCGGCGGTGGCGCTCCACGATGGCGCCATCGGCGATCACCACGGTTTCGCCGGGCAGAATTCGGGAAATGCCGGCAAAGATGGTCTCGGCGCCGGTGGTGAACTGCGATTGCAGCAGCTCGTCCCGCGCCTCCGCCCGCACCTGTGGCCGCACCAGCCCGGCGGCGATCAGCGCCTGGGGTTCGGAGGCGAAGGCGATGCCGCCCTCCACCTCGGCCAGGTACATGGGCTTGATGCCGAAGGGGTCGCGCGTCAGCACCAGGCGGCGCGTGGCGCGGTCGTGCAGCGCCATCGCATACATGCCGCGCATCGCCTGCGCCGTCGCCTCGATGCCGTCGCGGCGGTACAGGTGCAGCGGCGGTTCGCAGTCGGATCCGGTCGCGCAAACCAGCGCATGGGCCTGCCGCAGCTCGATGTAGTTGTAGACCTCGCCATTCGCGACCAGCGTGGCCGGGCCGGCGAACAAGGGCTGGTCGCCGGTCGCCAGGTCGATGATCGCCAGGCGGTTATGGGCGAGGCCGACATTGTCGGCGATATGCACGCCCTCCCCATCCGGGCCGCGATGCGCCAGGGCGGCGAGCATGGCCTTCAGGAGCGCGGGATCGGGCGTCAGGCCTGGGCGCAAGGCGAGGCCGGCGATGCCGCACATCAGGCGAGGCTCCCATGCCGGCGTGCGGCTTCCTCCAGGAACCGCGCCCAGGCGGCCAGCCCGGCGGCTTCCGCATGTTCGGCCAGGAAGGCGGCGCGGCCAGCGGCGGCGAGGGCCTCCGCGCGCTCCGGCTGGTCGAGCAGGGTGGTGATGGCGGCGGCCAGCGCCGGCGCGTCGCCAATCGGCACCAGCATCCCGTTCTCCTCCGGCCTGATGACCTCGCGCGGCCCATCGGCCAGGGTGGCGACGACGGGGCGGCTCGCGGAAAAACCTTCCAGCACGACATTCCCCAAGGGCTCGATCCGCGACGGGACCACCAGCATGCGGCTGGCCGCCAGCAGCGCGCCCACATCCTGGCGCCAGCCGAGGAAGGCAACCCGCCGGCCCAGCCCGAGTTCCCCGGCCAGGGTTTCGAGCATGATCCGTTCTGGCCCGTCCCCGGCCAGCGCCAGATGCACCTGCCCCGGCAGCAGCGCCATGGCGCGCAGCAGCGTGGCGAAATCCTTGTTGGGATGCAGCCGGCCCATGGCCAGCAGCGGGATGGCGCCCGGTGCGAAGGGCAGGGTGGCGGGCGGCGTGCCCAACAGGTCGGCAGCGAAATTGGGCACCCGCCGCACCCGATCCGCCGGCCAGCCCTGCGCCGTGATCCAGTCGCACAGCCCCTGGGTATTGGCGGCCAGCAGGTCGCAGGCGCTGTAGTGCCGCAGCGGATAGGCCCCGCCGAGCCGCCCCGTCATGGCCCAGGGCGGATTGCGGCCGGAGGCGGCACGGGCGAAGCCGGCGGCGCGGCTCATCCAGGCCACCACCACCCGCGGCCGGAATGTTTTCAGCTCGCGCCGCAGGCGTGGCGCGGTCAGCCAGTCCAGGGGACCGCCAAAGCGGAGTTGTGTGGGGGGCAGCCCGGCCTCCGTGAGGCGCGCGGCGCGGCCCGCATCCCGCCGGATCACGGCCAGCACATCCATCCCGGCGCGGTGCTGGGCGAGGACCAGGCGTTCGAAAAAGGCCTCGGCCCCGCCATGGGGGGCGCCGGCCATGACATGCGCCACTCTCACGCCGCCACCGGCCGGGCCAGCAGGCGGTTCGCCGCATCCAGCACGCGCTCGGCGGGCAGGTCGGTCATCGGCGATTCGAAGGGCGGGCCATCGGCCTCCACCGCCACGGCATGCGGGCCGGTCGGGCCGTATTCGGCGGCGCTGCTGCGGCCGAACAGGCCGATGGTCGGCACCCCCGTCGCAGCTGCCAGGTGCATCAGGCCGGAATCATTGCCGAGGAACAGCGCCGCCCGGCGCAGCACCGCCGCGACCTCCGGCAAGGCGAGACTGCCCACAAGGTCCACCGCCCCCGGAAAGGCGGCGAGCACCGGTGCCGCCATCTCCCGCTCCCCAGGCCCCGGGCCGCCCAGCACCGCGATCCGCGCGCCGGCCAGCGCGCCAGCGGGGGCGGTCAGTGCCTGTGCCACCTGCACGAAGCGATCCGCCGGCCAGACCTTCTGGGACCAGTTGGCGGTCGGCCCGAGCACGAGCCACGGGCCGCCGGGCAGCAGGGCGGTGGCGCGGGCCGCATCCTCCGGCGCCGTCCAGGCGACCGGCAGCGGCGGCGGCGCCAGGCCGAAGAGCGCGCCGAGATGGGTCAGGCGATGCCCGGCCCGTCGCCCGCCCTTGCCCGTCAGCCGCCGCCGCGCCGGCACCAGCCAGGCGAGCGCGGAGGCGCGCAAATCCACCACCAGGTCCCAGCGGGTGAAGGCCACCTGCCGCCACAGCTCGAGCCAGTGCAGCGACCCGCGCCGCTTGGCCAGCACGATCAGCTTTTCCAGCCCCGGCATGCGGGCGAAGACGCCGGCCGCCGCCGGGCCGCAGGCAACCGTGATCCGCGCCCCCGGATGGGTGCGGAGCAGGTGGTCGAGCAGCCCTGTGGACAGGACCGCATCGCCGATCCGGGTGGCTGTGACGAACAGGATGCGCATGCAGGGCGCGGCCATAGCACGGCCTTCGGAGCCGCCCCAACCGGGATGGCGCCGGATTGCACTTCGCCATGTTGCATCTGCACAGCGTCCCGCCCATGTCCCGCAGATGCCGATCACCCATCTCAGCGGACGTGGCGTTGTGGAGCTGACCGGGCCGGACCGGCTCGGCTTCCTGCAGGGCCTTGTCTCCAACGACGTCGCCGCCGCCACGCCCGAACGCGCGGTCTGGGCCGCGCTGCTGACGCCGCAGGGCAAGTGGCTGGCCGATTTCTTCATCCTGGCAGAGGCCGAGCGCCTGCTGCTGGATGTGGAGGCCAACCAGGCCGAAATGCTCGTCCAGCGCCTGTCGCGCTTCCGGCTGCGCGCCAAGGTGACGCTGCGCGATGCCTCGGCGGAGCTGGCGGTGCTGGCGGCCTGGGGCGGCACGCCGCCGCCGCCCGGCATGATCGCCGCCCCCGATCCGCGCCTGCCGGAGGCCGGCTGGCGCCTGCTGGCGGATCGTGCCGCGCCGCTGCCGGTGGCGGATGCGACGGAGGCGGATTGGGACCTGCACCGGCTGCGCCTCGGCCTGCCCGATGGCTCCCGCGACCTGGAGGCGGAGAAGACCGTGCTGCTGGAGGCCGGCTTCGACGAGCTCGGCGGCGTGTCCTGGTCCAAGGGCTGCTACATGGGGCAGGAGCTGACGGCGCGGACCAAATATCGCGGGCTGCTGAAGCGCCGGATCGTCCCCGTGACCGTGGCGGGCGGCCTGCCACCGGCCGGCACCCCGGTGCTGCGCGACGGGGTGGAGGTGGGCGCCATGCGCTCCGCCCGCGATGGCCACGGGCTGGCGCTGCTGCGGCTGGATGCGCTGGTGCCGGGCGTGACGCTGACCGCCGATGGCGCGGTGCTGACGCCCGCCGTGCCGGGCTGGATGAAGCTGCCCGCCGCCGCCGAGTGACGCCGCGGGAGCAACCCCTGTCGGGTGGTCGCGACACGCGCGGCGTGGTGCGGGTTGGCGATACGGTGCGGCGCCCGCGCAAGGACTCTTCTGATTTTGTGCGGGACCTGCTGCGGCATCTGGAGGCGGTGGGTTTTGCGGCCGTGCCCCGGCACCTGGGCGAGGATGCGGCGGGGCGGGACGTGTTTGGCTATATCCCCGGCGAGGTGCCCGCCAAGTTTCGTTACTTTGGGGATGATCAGGTGGCCGAGGCGGCGCGGCTGCTGCGCGGCTTCCACGAGGCGACGCGCGGCAGCGCCCTGGCCGGCGCCAGCCCGGTGGTCTGCCACCATGATGCCGGGCCGAACAATACGGTGTTCCAGTCCGGCCGCCCCGTGGCCTTCATCGACTTCGACTATGCCGCGCCGGGCGAGGCCCTGGTCGACCTCGCCTATATGGGCTGGAGCTGGTGCATCTCCTCCCGCCCCGACCGCGGGCCGCCGGCGATCCAGGCGGCGCAGTTGGGCTGCCTTGTGGACGCCTATGGGCTGGATACGGCGGGGCGGCAGGGATTTGTCGCGGCCATTATCCAGCGGCAGGCCGCGAACATGGCGCTGTGGCAGCAACGCCTGGCGCATTTCGACGGGCCACCGACGCCACTGGCAAAAATCCAGGAGGTGATCGACTGGTCGGAGCGGGAGATGCGCTTCACGGTCGCGAATGCCGCGCTGTTCAGCGGGGCGCTGTAGGCGGTCAGGCCGCGCGGCACCCGGCGGCGCGCAGCGCGGCGGCAAGATCGTGGTCCAGTTGCAGGTTCAGCCAGAAGCGCGGCGCATTGCCGAAGCGCCGTGCCAGCGGGATGGTGGTTTCCGCGGTGATGGCGCGGGTGCCGTTCAGGATGCCGTTGATGCGGTTGGGCGGAACGCCCAGCTCGCTTGCCAGCCGCCGCGCCGAGAGGTCCAGCGGGTCCATGAACTCGGCCCGCAGGATCGCGCCGGGCGTCACATCCTCCAGGCGCAGGCCACTGTCGATGTCGGCCAGATCGACAATGCCGGCTTCCAGATCCTCGCGGGTGAAGCTGGTCGACATGTCTGCATTCCTCAATAGCAGTCCACGATCTCGACATCGTAGGCATCGCCGTCGCGCCAGACGAAGCAGAGGCACCACTGCTGGTTGATGCGGGTGCTGTGCTGGCCCACACGACCCCTCCTCAGCGCTTCCAGCCGAATGTTCGGAGGCAATTTGAGATCGTCCAGGCCGGTCGCGGCATTCAGGATGCGAAGCTTGCGCTGGGCGACCTGCGCGATCTCCGTCGGAAATCCCTTGGGCAGGATGCCGAGGAAGACCGCGGCGGACTTGTCACCCCGCAGCCGCCTCGATCTCCGACCGCGTGAGCAAATCCGCGTATTTCTGGCCCATGTCGAACAGGTTCGCCTCATGCGGCCCGATCGCGCGGTCGCCGACGCAATCCGTCGCGACGATGGTTCGAAAGTTGTGCTGCAGGCTGTCCACCACGGTCGCGCGCACGCAGCCGCTGGTGGTGCAGCCCGTGACCACCAGCGTGTCCGCGCCCTGGTAGCGCAGCCAGGAAGCGAGGTTGGTGTCGAAGAAGCCGCTGGCACCCTGCTTGCGGACGATGTGCTCGCCGGGCAGCGGGGTCAGTTCCGGCACGATCTGCGACAGGGGCGAATGCTCGGTCAGCTTCAGTAGGGAAGGGGCCTTCAGGGTGAAGACGCCGGCATCCGACCCATCCTCGGCATAGACCACGCGGGTATGCGCCACCGGCCATTTGCGGGCGCGGGCGAAGGCGAGGAGCTTCACCGTCTGTTCGATGGCCGGCGCGATATTGCCGCCGCCGAAATGCGCGGGGTCGGCAAAACCCACCACGAAATCGACCATGACCAGCGCCGGGCGCTGGCCCATGCCGGCGGTCTTGCCCATGCCCTGGCGGTGGTAGATCTCGGCCTCGGGATGTCCGCTCATGCCACGCTCTCCAGGTCTCGCAGGGATTGGATCATGGACGAGCGTAGCAGATAGGCGCGGTGGCGCGCGGGGTCGGCGACCGTGGCGCGCAGCTCGTCGTGATAGGCCCGGCGCGCTTCCGGGTCGCGCTGGTTCAGGATCTGCCGGTTGCGCAGCGCCTGCTGCTGCACGACGTCGAGCGCCACCTTGCGGCGCTGGCGCTGGTAGCGGCCCATGCTGGCAAGGTCGGCGCCCTTCCAGACGGCGGTCAGCTTCTCCGCCAGGTTGAAGGCATCATGGATGCCGCCATTCATGCCCATGCCGCCGAGCGGGTTGTTGATGTGGGCGGCATCGCCGGCCAGGAAGACGCGGCCATGGACGTAGTCGTCCACCACCCGCTCATGCACCCGGTAGCCGGTGCGATGCACCACCTCATAGCCCGCCGGGTTCGGCACCACGGCCTGCAGGCGTTCGTTCATCCGCGCCGGCGCCGTCATCTGCTCCTCCGTCTCCTCCGGATCGGTCGGGAACAGCACGCGCCAGAGCGAGGCGGTGCGCAGCAGCACGAACCATTCCTGCGGGTCGGAGATGTAGGAGATATCCGCGAGGTCCGGGATCGCCTCATGGAAGGGGAAGGTGGTGGACATCGACAGGAAGATTTCGGGAATCGTCTGGCCGCGGAATTCCGTGCCCACCGCGCGGCGCACGGCGCTGCGCGCGCCATCGGCGCCGATCAGGTAGCTGCCGGCCAGCTTTTCCGTGCTACCATCCGCGCGCTCGATGGTCAGCGTCACGCCATCCGCATCCTGCGTCACATCCGTGGCGCGGGCGTCGTAGATGAAGGTGACCTCCGGGTTCGCCGCCATCCGGTCGCGCAGCATCTGCGTCAGCCGCCACTGCTCGCATTGCAGGCGATAGGGGTGGTCGGTGTCGGCGGAGAGCACGCCCATGTCGAAGGTGGCGATGGGGCCGGTGGCGCGGTCGCGGAACTGCCAGTTCGGGCAGACCAGCCCCTGTTCGATCAGGCTGTCCACGACGCCGAATTTGCCGAGCATGTCGAGCGTCGGCGGGTGGAAGGTGGAGGCGCGGAGGTCGCTCGGCAGTTCCCGCGCCTGCTCCACCACCGTCACCGGAATACCCTCCCCGGCCAGATAGGCGGCGGCGACCATGCCGACCGGGCCGGCGCCGGCAATGAGGACGGGGGAAGGCTTGGCCATCGGGAACCCTCGGGAGATGTTGTCCGGACAATGACCCGTCACGAGGCCGGGCGGAAGGGGTGCCGCCTTGTTCCGCCGGGGCGGCGGCGTATCTGGGAAGGATGCAGATTCCCTTCCTGTCCAAAGCCCCCCGCATCGCCGTGCTGCGGCTGTCCGGCCTGATCGCCGCGCGCCCGGCCAGCGCCTTCGCCGCCGCCGGCATCAGCGCCCAGGCCACCGGCCCGCTGATCGAGCGCGCCTTCGCCATCAAGCGCCTGTCGGCCGTGGCGCTGATCATCAACTCGCCCGGCGGGTCGCCGGTTCAGTCCAGCCTGGTGGCCCAGCGCATCCGCCGGCTGGCGGAGGAGAAGAAGGTCCCCGTCACCGCCTATGTCGAGGATGCGGCAGCCTCCGGCGGCTATTGGCTGGCCTGCGCGGCGGATGAGATTGTGGCCGACCCGGCCAGCATTTTGGGCTCCATCGGCGTCATCAGCGCTGGCTTCGGGCTGGAGGAGGCGATCGGCCGCATCGGCGTGCGCCGCCGCCTGCACACGGCCGGGGAGAACAAGAGCTTCCTCGACCCCTTCCGCCCGGAGGAGCCGGAGGATGTGGCGCGGCTGGAGGCGCTGCTGGGCGACCTGCACGAGACCTTCCGGGACTGGGTCCGGAGCCGGCGCGGGGCGAAGCTGACGGCGCCGGAATCGGAGCTGTTCAGCGGCCGCTTCTGGATCGGCAGGCGGGCGGTGGAACTCGGCCTGGCGGATCGGCTGGGGGAGTCCTCGGCCGATCTGCGCGCCCGATTCGGGGAAAAGGCGCAGGTGGTGAACATCGGCGCGCGCCGCCCGCCCTGGCCGCTGCGGCTGCTATCCGGCGCCGCGCTGGCGGAAGGCGCGATGGCGGCGGTGGAGGAAAGAGCTGCCTGGGCACGGCTGGGGGTCTAGCCACCTTCAATCGCCGTGCAGCCGGTCCAGCATCGCCTCGATATTGCGCCGCGCCCGCTTCTCGCGGTCCAGGTAGAAGCGGTCGGTCAGATAGAGGCGGCTGCGCCAGAGCAGCATCTGAAGCGCGGCGATGCGGCCCATGCGGTAGCGTTCCTCCGGCAGATGGGCGAATTCGTGGCGGATTGCGGCCTCGTAATCCGCATAGCGCTCGGCCGATTCGCCCAGCGGCGCATTGTCGAGGTCGAGCAGCAGCGCGGCATCGGCGCGCAGGCCGGGATCCTCGGTATCCGGCGGTTCCTGGCGCAGCACGGCCTGGATCAGCGCCTCCGCCCGCGCCAGCATATGCGGCGGCATCGCCCGGCCGAGATGGCGTTGCAGCAGGGCGATGGATTGCGCGGCGCAATCGGGCACGCCGCGATCGAAGACGGCGGTGTGGAACATCACGGCCAGGATGAAGGCCGGCCGGTCCGCCAGCGCATGCGAAACCTCCTCCGCCATTCCCAGCATGGCGGAGATGCGCGCCCAATTGTGCCAGGCGCGATGCGGCTCGGCGTGACGGTGCTGGAGGTCGGCGAGGATGGCCGGGGTCATGCCGTCACTTTGAAGGATCGCCGGGCGAGGTGCCCGCCCGGCGATCCGCCTTTAGTCTGGCGCCAGTCGCTTGTCAGGCGCTTTCGTAAAGCCGCGTCAGGCTGAATTCGCGGTGGCCCAGAAGCTCGGCCGCCGTCAGCTCGCCATCGGCGGTGCGCAGGATGCAATCCAGCAGCGCCTCCCCGGCCTCGTCCATGTTCATCTGCTTCTGCAGCAGCCCGGTCACGTCGACGTCGATATGTTCGGACATGGTGCGCTGCGTGCGCGGGTTCGCCGTCAGCTTGATGACCGGCAGGATCGGGTTGCCGATGACATTGCCCTGCCCCGTGGGGAAGGTGTGCACCGCGAAGCCGGAAGCGGCGCAGAGCGTTACCATCTCCGCCGCGGCGGAGGAGCTGTCCATGAACCACAGCCCGGCATGGGTCGGCACCTCGGCCTTGTCCAGCACGCCATCGACCGTGCACTTCTTGCCGATCTTGGTGATGTTGCCGAGCGCCTTTTCCTCGATGGTGGTCAGGCCACCCTCGATATTGCCCTTGGTCGGCTGGCTGTCGGACAGGTCGCTGGTCTTGTTCGCTTCCACCACGCGCTGGTAGCGGTCGAACATCGCCATGAACTGCGTGCGGATTTCCGGCGTCTTGCAGCGCGCGGCCACGAGGTGCTCGCCGCCGGTCAGCTCCGTGGTCTCGCCGAAGACCAGCGTGTTGCCGTTGGCCCAGAGCTTGTCATAGGAATTGCCGACGGTGGGGCACGACGCGAGGCCGGAGGTCGTGTCGCTCTCGCCACACTTGGTCGAGACCCACAGCTCCACCAGCGGCGCCTTGGTCTTCTTCAACTTGGACGCATGCTTGACCAGCCGGTAGGCGGCGCGCGACGCGCTGGCGATGGTGTTGATGTCGCCGTTCTGCTCGATCGCGAAGCCTTCCACCGGCTTGCCGGACTTGGCGATGCCCTCGACGATCTTGCCGGTCCAGCCCGGTTCGATGCCGATGACCACCACGCCGGCGACATTCGGGTTGGTCCCCGTGCCGATCAGCGTCCGGAAATGCAGGTCGAGGTCGGCGCCGAATTGCAGCCGGCCATAGGCGTGCGGGATGGCCAGCGCGCCCTTGATGTTGTTCGCCACCGCCTCGGCGGCCGCGTTCGAAAGATCGTCCACCGGCAGGATGATGACGTGGTTGCGCACGCCCATCCGGCCATTCTCGCGCCGCCAGCCTTCGAAGCTGGCCTCTCTCAGGTTCAGGCCCATCGGATGCGTTCCCTTACCAGCGCTTGGTCTTGACGTTGTGGACGTGCAGATGCTCGCCGGCGCCGATATCGGCCACCGCGCGGCCGATATCCGTGCCGTATTTCATGATGGTATCGCCCTGGGCGATGGCGCGGATGGCCAGCTTGTGGCCGATGGGAATGTCCGACTTCGCGTCGAATTCCATCATCTTGTCCTGGTCCATGATCCAGCCGTTCAGCCGGGTGCCGGCCTTCAGGCCTTCCACCACCACCACGCCCACGCTGTCGCCTTCATCATGGACGACGAAATGGATCGTCATCTGTTCCCCCCTGAAGCCGTGTCCCGGTCGCACCCTAGGCGCGGGCCGCGCCCCCTTCAACCATCCCCCCGGACGTGCCATTGCTGGGGGCAGGAACGCGGGAAGAAAGGGCTGCCGCCATGGCGGGCGTCTATTGGTATGCCGGCAACTGGTCCACCGAGGAGCCGAAGGTGATCGGCCCGATGGACCACGCCTTCTGGCTCGGCAGCGTGATTTTCGATGGTGGCCGGTCCTTTGGCGGTGTGGCACCGGACCTCGACCTGCATTGCGCGCGGGCGGTGCAGTCGGCCCGCAACATGCTGATGAAGCCGACGAAGACGCCGGCCGAGATCGAGGAACTGTGCCGCGAGGGCATCCGCCGCATGGGCCCGCAGGCGGAGCTCTACATCCGCCCCATGTTCTTCGTCCGCAAGGGCCTGGGCGCCGCCCGGCCGGACCCGGACAGCACGGATTTCATCCTGGCGATCTACGACAGCCCGCTGCCGGAGTACAAAGGCTTCTCCGCCTGCCTGGCGCCGCAGCGCCGCCCGGCACCGGACCAGGCGCCGACCGACGCCAAGGCCGCCTGCCTCTATCCCAACGGGTCCCGCGCCGCAGCCTTCGCCCATGACAAGGGGTTCGAGGCGGCGGTGGTCTGCGACCCGATCGGCCATGTCGCGGAATTCGCCCATGCCAACCTGATGTTCGCCAAGGATGGCAAGGTCATCACCCCGGCGGTGAATGGCACCTTCCTGGCCGGCATCACCCGCGGCCGCGTCATCGCCCTGCTGCGCGAGGCTGGCGTGACGGTGGAGGAACGCGCCGTGAAGCCGGAGGAGCTGGAGACGGCGGACGAGATCTTCTCCACCGGCAATTACGGCAAGGTCCTGCCCTGCTCCAACTGGCAGGGCCGCGCCATGCAGCCGGGGCCGCTGTGCCAGAAGGCCCGGACGCTGTATTTCGACTGGGCGGAGGCCAAGTGGCGCATCCTGCCGAAGGTCGCGGCCTAGCCGACTTCGGTAGTCTGCCGCGAAAGCCCTCTCCCTCCCTCGGGTGGAGAGGGCCTTGTTCCGCCATCCGCCGGGGCGCTACCGCTCGCTGAACAGGACGCCGCCCTTGGCCTTCGAGTCCTTGTCCGCCTCGACGATCTGGATGGTCACGGCCTCCGCCGGGACGCCGAAATTCTTCACCATGGCCTCGGTCATGTCACGGACCAGGGCGCGCTTCTGGTCGGTGGTGCGGCCGGCAACGGCGTAGATGATGATCTCGGGCATGTTTCTCTCCTCGATGCCGGCAGCATGGCGCCAGCCGCCTCGGCCGCCAAGCGCATGAGCCTGGTGCTTCTGCCCGGCTTCATGCTGGACGCCGGGTTATGGGACGACATGGCGCCGCTGCTGGCCCCGCTCGGCCCGATCCACCATGGCGACCTGTTTCGGGACGAGACGCTGGAAGGCATGGCGCGGCGGGTGCTGGAGGCCGCGCCGGCGCGTTTCGTGCTGGTGGGCTTTTCCATGGGCGGCTTCGTGGCGCGGGAGGTGGCGCGCATGGCGCCGGGGCGGGTGCGCGCCCTGGTGCTGATCGCCACCTCCGCCCGCGGCGACAGCGCCTCCCAGCGCGCGCGCCGTCATGCGGTGGCGGGGCGCCCGGCGGACTCCGCCTTCCGGGGGATGAGCCGCACCGCCATCGCCCGCGGCCTGCACCCCAGCCGTGCCGGCGATGCCGCGCTGGTGGACCGGCTGCGCGGCATGGGTGACCGGCTGGGGGGCGAGGTCTTCCTGCGCCACACCCTGCTGCCCCGCCCCGCCTTCGACGACCGCCTCGGCGAGATCGCCTGCCCCACCTTGGTGATCGCCGCCGCCCAGGACGCGCTGCGCAGCCTGGCGGAGGCGGAGGAGTTGCGGGACGGTATCCCCGGCGCCAGCCTCCGCGTCATCGAGGGCAGCGGCCATATGCTGCCGGTGGAGATGCCGGTGGAACTGGCGCGGCTGATCCTGGACTTCGTGGCTCAGGCGGAGACCTGACGGATCCATTCCGGCAGATTGTACTGCGTCGCCACGCGGGCGATCTTGCCGTCCCGGATGGTCAGGAAGGCACCGGCGGGCAGGGTGTAGCGCTGGCCGCGTGCCTCCGGCAGGCCTTCCTCGGTCCGCAGATACTGGCCGAGCACGGTGAATTCCGCCGCCGCGCGGGTGCCGGTGGCGTCCACCATGACCACGAGGTCCGTGATGCGCTCGGCATAGGCGGCGTCCATGCCGGCCAGGAAGGCGGAAAAGGCGGGCTTGCCGCTGCGGCGGGTGCCCTGGTTCGGGTCGTGGATCACGTCATCGGTCAGCAGGGCCAGCATGGCGGCGCGGTCGCCGGCATCGAAGGCGGCGTAATAGGCGCGGATCAGGCGCTCGGCATCGGTCATAACGGGGTCCCTTGCTTGCCGGGGGAGGCGGCAGGGGGGTATTGAAACAGCCGCAACCTCCCCGGCAAGACCTGTACTCGGCATGTCCGCAAAACCCCCTTCGTTCCAGGACATCATCCTTCGCCTCCATAATTTCTGGAGCGCCCAGGGCTGCCTGATCCTGCAGCCCTATGACATGGAAGTCGGCGCCGGCACCTTCCACCCGGCGACCACGCTGCGGGCGCTGGGCGCCAAGCCGTGGTCGGCCGCCTATGTGCAGCCCAGCCGCCGTCCCTCCGACGGCCGCTACGGCGAGAACCCGAACCGGCTTCAGCACTACTACCAGTACCAGGTCATCATGAAGCCGAGCCCGCGCGACGCGCAGGACCTGCTGATCGCCAGCTATCGCGACCTCGGCCTGGACCCGATGAAGCACGACTTCCGCTTCGTCGAGGATGACTGGGAAAGCCCGACGCTCGGCGCCTGGGGCCTGGGCTGGGAGATCTGGTGCGACGGGATGGAAGTCGGCCAGTTCACCTATTTCCAGCAGGTTGGCGGCATCACCTGCGAGGTGCCGTCCTTCGAGATGACCTACGGGCTGGAACGCCTGGCCATGTTCATCCAGGACGTGGACGATGTGTATGAGCTGGATTTCAACGGCCGTGGCGTGAAGTACGGCGAGGTGTTTCGCCGCGCCGAGGTGGAATACAGCCATCATAATTTCACGGGCGCGGACACCGCGATGCTGTTCCAGCACTTTGCGGACGCCGAGAAGGAATGCCAGTCGCTGCTGGCCTATGACCCGCCGCTGGCCCTGCCGGCCTATGACCAGTGCATCAAGGCGTCCCACCGCTTCAACCTGCTGGACGCCCGCGGCGCCATCAGCGTGACCGAACGCGCCGCCTATATCGCCCGCGTCCGCGCGCTCGCGAAGGGCTGCTGCGAGGCCTGGGTCGCGGGCGAGACCGCGTGACTTTGCCGGGTGTTTCTACCATATTGGCGCTTCGTTCTACCATGAGGGCGCCATGGGCCAGTTGAACATCAAGGACGATGCGCTGATCGCCGATGCGAAGGCGTTGGCCGAACTTTTGGGCACCAGCACCACCGCGGCGTTGCGGGAGGCTGTGCAGGGTCGCCTCGCCGCGGAGCGTGCGGCGCGGGAGGACCGGGTGCGCCGGAAGTATGAGGCGCTGATGGCGACGGGTCGGGAGTCCGCAAAACTGTTCCCGCCCGGCAGCAGCAGCGACCACAGCGACCTGTATGACGAGAACGGCCTGCCCAAGTGATCGTCGATACCTCCGCCTTCATGGCCATCCTGCAGCAGGAGCCGGAAGCCGAGCGCTTCACCGCGCTGCTGTCCGAGGCGCCGGAGGTGGCCGTTTCGGCCGCCACCCTGCTGGAACTGGGAATTGTGGCGGAGGGCAAGGCCGGCGCCGCGATCCGCTCACGCGTCGACCGGCTTCTGGCGGATGCGGAGGCGGAGGTGGTGCCCCTCACGGAGGCCCAGGCGCGCCTGGCGCTGGAAGCCTGGCGCCGCTTCGGCAAGGGCCGCCACAAGGCCGCGCTGAATTTCGGTGATTGCTTCGCCTATGCCCTGGCGCAGGAGCGCAATGCGCCGCTGCTGTTCAAGGGCACTGATTTTTCCGAGACCGATGTGAAGGCCGCGATCTGATGCCGGAGTTTCTGCTCGAACTCTTTTCCGAGGAAATTCCGGCGCGCATGCAAGCGCGGGGTGCCGAGGATCTTGCTCGAGTCTTCGCCACCGCCGCGGCGCCGCTTCTGGAAGGCGCACCGAAACCCTTCTACGGGCCGCGGCGCATCGGTCTGTCCGCGACGCTGCGCGCGGAGGTGACCACCGAGGGCAAGGAGGAGCGCGGCCCGCGCACCGCAGCCCCGCCGGCCGCCCTCGAGGGGTTTCTCCGCAAGCACGGCGCGACGCGGGAGCAGCTGGTGGACCAGAACGGCTTCTGGGTGCTCCAGAAGCCGGGCGAGACCATCGCCGCCGCCGCGCTGCTGTCGCAGGTGCTGCCCGGGCTGATCCAGAATTTCGGCTGGCCGAAATCCATGCGCTGGAACGGCCCCTTCACCTGGGTCCGCCCGCTGCACCGCATCCTGTGCCTGCTCGACGGCCAGGTGGTGCCCTTCGCCATCGAGGCGCTGCCGGGGATGGAAAGCGGCAACCTGACCGAGGGCCACCGCATCATGGCGGCGGAGGACCGGGTTTTTGCCGTGACCGGCCTCGCCGACTACGAAGCCGGCCTGCGTGCCCGCTTCGTGGAGCCGGATGCGGCGGCGCGCATGGCGCTGATCGAGACCGGCCTCGCGAAACTCGCCGCCGAACAGGGCGTCGCGGTGGTGCCGGATCGGGGGTTGCTGGAGGAGGTGGCCGGGCTGGTCGAATGGCCGGTGCCGCTGCTGGGGCGCATCGACGACGCCTTCATGGACCTGCCGGCCGAGCTGATGCGCACCACCATGCGCGTCAACCAGCGCTATTTTTCGATGACGAAGCCGGAGGGCGGCGCCGCGCCCTTCTTCGGGCTGGTGGCCAATATCGTCCCGAATGACGGCGGCACGGCCCTGATCGCGGGCAATGAGCGGGTGCTGCGGGCGCGGCTTTCGGATGCGCGCTTCTTCTGGGACCAGGACCGCAAGCAGAAGCTTGAGGACTTCCTGCCGAAGCTGGATGACATGGTGTTCCAGGCTAAGCTTGGTACACAGAGGCAGCGCGTAGAGCGGCTAGAGCGGCTAGCACGCTGGCTGGCACCAAAGGTCCGCGCCAATGCGGACGACGCTGCCCTTGCCGCGAAGCTGGCGAAGGCGGACCTTGCCTCCGGCTTGGTTGGCGAGTTTCCGGAATTGCAGGGCACCATTGGCCGCTACTAC
This sequence comes from Falsiroseomonas oleicola, assembly GCF_019029495.1. GTDB lineage: Bacteria > Pseudomonadota > Alphaproteobacteria > Acetobacterales > Acetobacteraceae > Falsiroseomonas > Falsiroseomonas oleicola. The sequence goes on along the minus strand of NZ_JAERQM010000001.1, from coordinate 1,006,642 downwards.
GCCCTCAACCAAGGTGAGAAGCCGGCAGTGGCTCAGGCGATCGGGACGCAGTACCGGCCGCTCGGCCCGGGCGATGCGGTGCCGAGCGAGCCTGTCGCTATCGCCCTGTCGCTAGCGGATAAGCTAGATACATTGGTTGGCTTTTTTGCAATCGCCGAAAAGCCCACGGGAAGCGGCGACCCATATGCCTTGCGACGTGCGGCACTAGGCATGCTTCGGTTGCTGCGAGAGGGTAACGTCCGTCTGCCCCTCCGGCCATCAATTGAATTCGCCTATGACTGTTTTATGGACACGTGGATCGGCGGGTTCCACTTGGCGCAGGACATATCCGTCGAGCGCCAGGCCGCCGGCGATCCCTTGGATTTTGAGCGCATGATGGAAGAAGACGATCTTCAGCGCGCAAAAAATGATCAGGCCAATGTTTATGTTGTGGGAACTGGCGTTGTCGCCGATTTCATGGAAGGCGACGACGGTCAAATTTATCGCACCTCTCATGTTACCAGGGCGGCATCAAAAGAAAGAGCCGTTCGGCTTGTTCCCAAGAGTGCGCTGGTTGGCGAGTTACTCGACTTCCTCGCCGAACGCCTCCGCGTCCAGCTGCGCGCCGAGGGCGCGCGCCACGACCTGGTCGCCGCCGCCTTCGGCCAGGGCGGTGAGGATGACCTGCTCCGCCTGCTCGCCCGCGCCGAGGCGCTCAAAACCCTGGTGGAAGGCCCGGACGGCCCGAACCTGCTCGCCGCCGCCAAGCGCGCCGCCAATATCCTGCGGATCGAGGACAAGAAGGACGGCCCCCATGCCGGCCCGGTCGATCCCGCCCTGCTGACGGCGCCGGAGGAACAGGCGCTGGCCGCCGCCCTCGACTCGGCGGAACCCGCCGTCGCCCAGGCCCTGCTTGCCGAAGATTTCGCCACCGCCATGTCCGCCTTGGCGGCGCTGCGGGCGCCGCTCGATGCCTTTTTCGAGAAGGTCATCGTCAACGACCCCGACAAGGCAACCCGCGCCAACAGGCTGCGCTTGCTCGCACGGCTCAGGGGCGCCATGGATACCGTTGCAGACTTTTCCCGGATCGAAGGCTGAGAAGCGGCGCCTCCCCCCACTCCCCTGGGGCTCCGTAACAGTCCAAACAGGAGAACGCCGTCCAATGACTCAATGGGTCTACAGCTTCGGCGCCGGCCACAATGAAGGCCGCGCGGATATGCGCAATCTCCTGGGTGGCAAGGGCGCCAACCTGGCGGAAATGGCCAGCATCGGCCTGCCCGTCCCCCCCGGCTTCACCATCACCACCGAGGTCTGCACCTACTACTACGACCACGGCCAGTCCTACCCGCCGGAGCTGCGCCACGCGGTTTCCGAGGCCCTGGGCCGGGTGGAACAGGCGGTCGGCGCCAAGTTCGGCGACCATCACAAGCCGCTGCTGGTCTCCGTCCGCTCCGGCGCCCGCGTCTCCATGCCCGGCATGATGGACACGGTGCTGAACCTCGGCCTGAACGACGCCACCGTGGACGGCCTGGCCGCCGCCTCCGGCGATGCCCGCTTCGCCTGGGACAGCTATCGCCGCTTCATCCAGATGTTCGGCTCCGTCGTCCTCAACGTGGACCACCACCGCTTCGAGGAAATCATCGAGCATGTGAAGCTCGACCGCGACGTGATGGAAGACACCGACCTTACCGCGCAGGACTGGCACCGCGTAGTCGATGGCTACAAGGACATGGTCGAGGAAGTCACGGGCAAGCCCTTCCCGCAGGACCCCCATGCCCAGCTCTGGGCCGCCATCGGCGCTGTCTTCGGAAGCTGGATGAACCCGCGCGCCAATACCTATCGCCGCCTGCACGACATCCCCGCCCAATGGGGCACCGCCGTGAACGTCCAGGCGATGGTCTTCGGCAATATGGGGCTCGATTGCGCCACCGGCGTCTGCTTCACCCGCGACCCCTCCACCGGCGAGAATTTCTTCTACGGCGAGTACCTGGTGAATGCGCAGGGTGAGGACGTCGTCGCCGGCATCCGCACGCCGCAGCCCATGGCCGAATCCCGCGCCAAGCCGGGTGAGCGCAGCATGGAAGTGGTGATGCCGAAGGCTTACGCGGAGCTCGTCGAAGTCCGCGCCAAGCTCGAGGCCCATTACGCGGACATGCAGGACATCGAATTCACGGTGCAGCAGAACAAGCTGTACATGCTGCAGACCCGCAACGGAAAGCGCACCGCCGCCGCCAGCTTGAAGATCGCCGTGGACATGGCGCGCGAAGGCCTGATCGACCGCACCGAGGCCATCAAGCGCGTCGACCCCAAGGCCCTCGACCAGCTCCTGCACCCCACCCTCGACCCCAAGGCCCCGCGCAAGGCCATCGCCAAGGGCCTGCCGGCCAGCCCGGGCGCGGCCTGCGGCGTCATCGTCTTCTCGGCGGATGAGGCCGAAGCCCGCGCCGCCAAGGGCGAGGCCGTCATCCTGGTCCGCATCGAGACGTCCCCCGAGGACATCCACGGCATGCACGCCGCCAAGGGCATCCTCACCACCCGCGGCGGCATGACCAGCCACGCGGCGGTCGTCGCCCGCGGCATGGGCCGGCCCTGCGTCGCCGGCGCCGGCTCGGTCAGCGTCGACTATGCCGGCCAGACCCTCACCGCCGGCGGCAAGCGCCTGACGGCCGGGGACACCATCACGCTGGACGGCGCCACCGGCGAAGTCTTCGCCGGCACCGTGGCGATGATCGAGCCGCAGCTCTCCGGCGACTTCGCGACCCTGATGGAATGGGCCGATGGCGTGCGCAAGATGAAGGTGCGCGCCAATGCCGAAACCCCGCTGGACGCCGAAACGGCCCGCAAATTCGGCGCCGAGGGCATCGGCCTCTGCCGCACCGAACACATGTTCTTCGACCCGGAGCGCATCGGCGCCGTCCGCCAGATGATCATGGCGGATACCGAGGACGCCCGCCGCGACGCCCTCGCCCGCCTGCTGCCCTTCCAGCGGGAGGATTTCCTCAAGCTGTTCCGGATCATGGCCGGTCTGCCCGTGACCATCCGGCTGCTCGACCCGCCGCTGCACGAATTCCTGCCGCACAAGGACAGCGAAATCGCCGAGGTGGCGCAAAGCCTCGGCGCCGACGTCGCCGCCATGCAGCGCCGCGCCGCCGACCTGTCGGAAGCCAACCCGATGCTCGGCCATCGCGGCTGCCGCCTCGGCCTGACCTATCCCGAAATCTACGAAATGCAGGTCCGCGCCATCTTCGAAGCGGCCGTCGCCACGGGCCAGGAAACCGGCAAGGCGCCCGTGCCGGAAATCATGATCCCGCTGGTGGCCGTGCGCCGCGAGCTGGAAATCCTGCGCGCCCTGGTCGACCGCGTCGCCCAGGAAGTCTTCGCCGAAACGAAGTACCACATCATCTACCAGGTCGGCACGATGATCGAACTGCCCCGCGCCGCCCTGACCGCCGACAGCATCGCCGAAGCCGCCGACTTCTTCAGCTTCGGCACCAACGACCTGACCCAGACCGTCTTCGGCCTGTCCCGCGACGACGCCGGCAAATTCCTGCCCTTCTACGTGGAAAAGGGCATCCTGCCGAAGGACCCCTTCGTCTCCATCGACATCGACGGCGTCGGCGCCCTGGTGCAAATCGCCTCCGAAAAAGGCCGCAAAACCAAACCCGACCTCAAACTCGGCATCTGCGGCGAACACGGCGGCGATCCCGCCTCCATCCACTTCTGCGGCTCCGTCGGCCTCGACTACGTCTCCTGCTCCCCCTACCGCGTCCCCGTCGCCCGCCTCGCCGCGGCACAAGCGGCGCTGACAGGGCAGGGCGGGGACCGGACGGCCTGAGAGGGCTGAAGTCGGCGCTGGTTGTTTGCAGGGGGCGCTGCCCCCTGCACCCCCGCCAAAGGGACAGTGGTCCCTTTGGAAACCCATTTAAGGGGTAGGCGAGAGGAGGGGCATTGCGCATCCGCTTGTCCCAACGCGCCCGCCGTGCCCCTCCTCTCGCCTACCCCTAAGTCGAGGGTTCGAAGGGGCCACTGCCCCTTCGCGGGTGGGTGCAGGGAGGGCGGAGCCCTCCTTGCAATCACCCGCGCCCACCTTCCAGCCCTTTCGAGGCCCGTCCGATGTCCCCACCCCGCCTGTCCGCGCTGATTGTCGCGCGGAATGAGGAGCAGCGACTGCCGGCGTGTTTGGCGTCGGTGGTGTTTGCGGATGAGGTGGTGGTGGTTTTGGATCGCAGCACGGATGGCTCCGCGGATTTGGCGCGGGCGGCGGGGGCGGTGGTGCTGGAGGGGGCTTGGGAGTTGGAGGGGGAGCGTCGCAATGCCGGGATTGAGGCCTGCACCGGGGACTGGGTGCTGGAGGTGGATGCGGATGAGCGGGTCAGCCCGGATCTGGCGCAGGCGGTGCGGCGGGTGATCGGGGAGTCGGGTTTTGCCTGGCACCAGGTGATGGTCGACAATTATGTGGGTGACCGGCTGATCCGGTACGGCTGGGCTGGCAGTTTCGGCACGACCTCGGTGCCGCGCCTGTTCCGGCGGGGGGCGAAGCGCTGGCGGGCGCAGCGGGTGCATCCGGGGTTGGACTGGGTGGGGCAGCAGGGGCCGCGGATCGAGCAGGGGGCCTTGGTGCATCTGGTCGACCGGGATGTGTCGGACATGCTGCGGCGGCTGGACAAGTATTCCTCGGCCAAGGCGGCGGATTTGCTGGAGAGTGGCAATATCGGGTCGCTGGCGGCGAATCTGCGGCGTTTCGTCTCGCGCGCCTTCAAGTCCTATGTGTCACGCAAGGGGTATCGGGAGGGCGCCTGGGGCGTGCTGCTGGCCTTCTGCACCGGGGCCTTTCCCTTGCTGTCCTATCTGAAGGCCAGGCTGGAGCCCGAGCGGCACGGCGGCCCCAAGTGATGCCGCCCAATTTGATAAGCCCTCTCCCCCCAACGGGGGGAGGTTGCGGCACTGCCGCAACGCCGAAGGCTGGTTGGGTGAGGGGCGCCGTGCCACCTCTCCCCTGGCACCGCTCCCCCACAAGCCCCCTGGCCGTCCTGCTGGCGATCGCGCCGCCCCTCGCAGTCGCGCAGTTCCGGGCCATGGCCCTGGCGGTGACGGTTGCCCTGCTGCTGGCGGTGGTCGCGCATTGGCGGCTGCGGCGCGCGGTGCCCTGGCCGCGCCCTGGCCGCACCGGCTGGCTGGCGGTGGGTCTGCTCGGCTGGTGCCTGCTGGCGGCGCTGTGGTCGCTGGAGCCGGCGCGGGCGGTGCAGACGGTGGGCGGACTCGCGGCGCTGCTGCTGCTGGCGCTGATGGCGTCGCGCGCGGTCGAGGATGATGAAGCGGCGCCGCGCCGGCTGGGCCTGGCCCTGGCGGGCGGGCTGGCGGCGGGGGTGGTGCTGGCGGCGCTGGATCATGCGAGCGGCAATTGGCTGCGCCTGGCGGTGCGCGGCTTTCCCACGGACATGCCGCAGATCAGTTTCGGGCTGAAGCCGGCGGTGTCGCTGATGGCGCTGCTGCTGCCGCTGGTTCTGGCGGTGCCGACGGGCTGGGTCTGGCGGGGCGCGCTGGTGGTGGCGGGTCTGGCCCTGTCGCTCTGGCTGCCCGCCGATTCGGCGAAGATCGCGGCGTTTGGCGGCGTGCTGGCGGCCGGGGCGGTGGCGCTGCTGCCGCGTCTGGTGCCGAGGCTGGCGGCGCTGGCCTTGGCCGGCTTCGTCGTCGCGGCGCCGCTGGTCTTCGCGGCGGGGCTGGCGCGGGCGCCGTCGCTGGAGCCTTTGCCACGTTCGGCGGCGCATCGCGTGCTGATCTGGGATTTCGTGGTGGACCGCATCGCGGAACGGCCGCTGATCGGCTGGGGAATGGAGGCAGCGCGTTCCATCCCCGGCGGCAGCGACAATTTCCCGGTGGAGGACCTGGCGCGCTACGGGCTGAATTCAGCGGAGGCGCGGCAGTGGTTCGCCATGCCCTCCGCCCGCCGCCTGCCGCTGCACACCCATAATGCCAGCCTTCAGGTCTGGCTGGAGCTGGGGCTGGTGGGGACGGCGATCGCGGCGGGGCTGGGGGCCGCGGCCTTGCTGGCGGCGGGGGCCAGCCCGGCGGGGTTCGGCATGGCCGTCTCCGCCGTGGTGACGGGCCAGCTTTCCTTCGGCGTCTGGCAGCCCTGGTGGGTGGCCTCGGTGCTGCTGGCGGCCGTGGTGGCGGGGGCTCTGGGGCGGCGGCGCTGAGCCCCCCCAAATCTGGCTTCGCTGCACTTGCGGCGGCGGCCGCTCGGCCGCTCGGACCGGTCAAGAGACCGGTCCGCTGGGCGCAGCTCACCACCGATGGCCACAAGGCGTATCTGGAAGCCGTAGAAGGCGCCTTCGGCGCCGATGTGGATTTATGCCCAGCTTGTGAAGCTCTATGGCGACACGCCCGGCCCGGCGGGGCGCTACAGCCCTGCGGAATGCACCGGCATCCGCAAGACGCGGATCGAAGGCCGCCCCGACAAGGCGCATGTCAGCACCAGCTACGTTGAGCGCCAGAACCTCACCATGCGCATGTCCATGCGCCGGTTCACGCGCCTCACCAACGGGTTCTCTAAGAAGGCCGAGAACCACGCTCACATGGTCGCGCTTTACACCGTCTGGTATAATTTCGTGCGCACCCACAAGACGCTGCGTTGCAGCCCTGCGATGGCGGCCGGGATCAGCAAGACGCTTTGGTCTATGGAGGACGTGGTTGCGCTGATCGACGCGCGTGAGGAGCCGGCAGCGAAGCGCGGTTCTTACAAGCCTCGCCAGCCGAAGGCGGCATAAGCCTATTTATCTGAGAGACATGCGAAGGCGCTTGCCAAACAAAGGACAAGCCAATCGCTCTAAGATTTTTCGCTCGGACCGCGCTTAACCCATCCATCAACGATTCGGTCAAGGAACCGGACTATGTATTCCATGCCACATTTGCGGGCCAGGACGCTGAGCAGGATTATTTGCAGGAAGACGATCGCCAGAGGAACGCCAGTGGTCTGAGTATTGGCAAAGATCGTCGTGTTGAATAGTATGACCGAAACAAGAATCCAGCAAAAACGCTCCTCCAGACGACCATCCTTAAGCGCCTGAACTTCCTCTTCAAGAGCAGCTATAGCTTGCTCTTGCGCCATTTCAGGCGGTCGAGAGACTCTGCCGGACGCAAAAATGCGGCCGAGCGGAGAATCAGGTGGATTGCTGTCTGGCTCGGAACTCATCTGCAATAGCTTCGTTCGGGATTATGATGCCGCGAGTACTTGGGCGGTAAACCTTCGCCCACGCTCCGTTTTGCCAATGCGTCAGATTTACCAACTGGCCTGGCGTGAAAGGCGCCAGAAACGGAACGACCTCGTTCAGGGTCGCTTTCTCGGCACCCTCCGGTAATGGTCGGGCATCGTAGAACACGTCCTTGATGGGCTGCGCGCCGAACATGCGGACCTGCCGGTATAGGCTCGGAATGACCGGCCCGTAATCCCACGCCTCGAAGCTCTCAGGCACAAGCGGGGCACCGAAGCGCCCGAGATGAACCATCTGAGCGACGTACAGGATTTTCTGCAGGGCGAGGTTCGAGACCTGCCAGTCCCGCATCTCGCACACAGCCTTGGCGGCTGCCGGAGTCGAGATCGTCATGCTCTGCGCCTCCCTGACTGCGGTTGCTTGCTGTCTAGGCTACAACAAGGCTCGACTGTCAATCGATGATATGTGTTTCCCAAATGTTCTCAAGCGAAATTTTGAGACCAGTAGCGGTGTTGCGGGTGCCGTGATCGGCCGCGCCCGCAAACAGCCCCTCATTTCAAACTGAGACACTACCGTCCGCTGGCATTATCCCATGCAGCGCATGAACAGGGTGGAGGGGTGCGCGATCTCGCCCACCTCTGCGGGGCTGCGGGGCGGGTTGTCGGCCAGCGTCGGCGTCACGCCGGCGGCGCGCAGAAAGTCCACCGCCTCATTCCCCTTCACCGCGAAGTTCACGTTCTGCGGGATGTCGCCGGTGCGCTGGGCGACGCGGGCGGCGTTGAGCTTGGAGACGATGACCCCCACCACCTGCCCGCCGAGGTCGAGCAGCGGCCCGCCGGAATTGCCCGGCTGCACCGGCGCCGAGATCTGGAACTGCCGCTGGTCATCCGCCAGCCCCGCCAGGGCCGAGATCTCGCCGGTGGTCAGGGTGGGACCGGAGGAGAGCATGCCGGCCAGCGGGAAGCCGTAGGTCACCACGCCCTCCCCACGCCGCATGTTCATCTCGCGTCGGAAGGACAGGGCAGGGCCGGAATCCGCGGGGATTTCAATCAGCGCCAGGTCGCGCTGGCGGTCGGCGCGCAGCACCCGGGCGGTGGCATCGGTGCCATTGGCCAGGCGCACCCGCACGGCGCGGCAGCGTTCCACCACATGGGCATTGGTCAGTGCCCGGCCGGGCGCCACGACGAAGCCGGTGCCGGAGGATATCATGCGGCCGGTGCCGCCCGGGGCGGGACCACCCGGCTTGCCGGGAACACCCGCCTGCGGCCCGGGGGCGAGGGGTGGTGGCTTGCTGGTCGGCAGCGGCGGGAAGCCGCCGGGCTGCGGCCCCGGGGCTGCGCCCAGGGGCGGTGGCTTGCCCTGTCCCAGGGCGTCGCCACCCAGGAGCAGGCCGAGCAGGAGGGCTGGGATCAGCGCGAGGGGACGGTGCATGTTCGGCCAGCATGCCGGGTCACGGGGCGCGCGGTCAACCGGCACCGGTTTCACCGCATGTCACAACAGCCCCTCGCGCCGGAAGGACAGGTGGCGGCCATTGCCGACGATCAGGTGGTCATGCACGGCGATGCCCAGCACCGCGGCGGCGGCCTTCACCTCCCGCGTCATCGCGATATCGGCGCGGGAGGGGGTGGGATCGCCGGAGGGGTGGTTGTGCACCAGGATCAGCGCCGTGGCCTGCAGTTCCAGGGCGCGCTTCACCACCTCCCGCGGATAGACCGGGGTGTGGTTCACGGTGCCGCGGGCCTGGGCCTCATCGGCGATCAGGCGGTTCTTGGAGTCGAGGAACAGCAGGCGGAACTGTTCGATGGGATCGCGGGCGAGGGCGGCGTTCAGGTAGCCGATCAGCTTGTCCCAGTTGTCCAGCACCGGTTGGTGGCGGATTTCCGCCCGCATCAGCCGCAGCGCCGCGCCGTGGACGGTCTTGAGCGCGGCGGCGCCGGCCTCCCCCATGCCTTCCACCTCCTGCAATTCGCGGGCGGGGGCGGCGATGGCATTGGCGAAACTGCCGAAGCGGGTCAGCAGGGCGCGGGCGATGGGTTTGGTGTCGCGGCGCGGCAGCGCCTGGAACAGCAGCATCTCCAGCATCTCATGGTCCAGCAGGCTGTCCGGACCGGCGGTCAGCAGGCGGCTGCGCATGCGGGCGCGGTGGCCGAGATGGCCGGGCGGCGGAGCCTCATCCGCCGGCGCCACGGCCGAGAACAGCCCGCCGAACCCGGCGCTGGCCTCCGATAATTGCGGCTTCCGGGCCATCCCGTCCCCTCTGCGTCCCGGCGAAGGTGCAACGACGGCCCGGGATATTCAACCGTCGCGCGCTACCAGCCGAAGACGACGGCACCCATGATGCGGCCGGGCAGCAGGGTGAAGGCACCGGCGACGATCAGCGCGCCGAAGAACAGGGAGATCATGGCGCTGCGATGCGACCGTATCCGGCCGCGCCGGGCGGCCAGCACGGCGAAGGGCAGAACCACCAGCGTCCAGCCGGAGATCAGGTGGATCCAGGACAAATGACCGCGGGACGTGATCCAGAAGGAGGAGACGGCAACAACCGCCAGCAGCACGACCCAGGCCCAGCCCAGCGTCCGGTGCGGCATGGTGCCTTTCGGCGCCAGCAACTGCACCACCCCCAGCAGCAGCGCCGCCAGGGCCGCGAAGGCATGGAGCTGGATGGTGGCGGAGGCAGCCAGCAGCGGCGCGAGGCTCATCGCGCCGACCCACCCTCGCGCACCGGCCGGTCAGGCGGCGTAGGGGGGGTGGTGCAGCCCGGCCGGCGACAGGGTGAAGATCTCCACGCCCGTCTCCGTCACGCCGACCATGTGTTCGAACTGGGCCGAGAGGCTGCGGTCGCGGGTGACGGCGGTCCAGCCATCGTCCAGCACCTTCACCTCCGGCCGCCCGGCATTCACCATGGGCTCCACGGTGAAGAACATGCCAGGCTTCAGCGTCGGGCCTTCGCCGGGGCGGCCGAAATGCAGCACATTCGGGGGGGCGTGGAAGCGGCGGCCGATGCCATGGCCGCAGAAATCCCGCACCACGGAAAAGCGGTTGCGCTCGACATAGGCCTGGATGGCGTTGCCCACATCGCCGAGCGTGGCGCCCGGCTTGATGGCGGCGATGCCGCGCATCATGGACTCATAGGTCACGTCCATCAGCAGCCGCGCCTTGGTCGAGGGTGTGCCGGCCACGTACATCCGGCTGGTATCGCCATGCCAGCCGTCCAGGATCACGGTGACATCGATATTGACGATGTCGCCCTCCAGCAGCGCGCGTTCCCCGGGAATGCCGTGGCAGACCACATGGTTGATCGAGGTGCAGGAGGATTTGGTATAGCCGCGATAGCCCAGCGTCGCCGGGATGGCGTTGTTGGCCAGGATGAAGTCATGGATCAGCCGGTCGATCGCCTCCGTCGTCACGCCCGGCTTCACATGCGGGGTGATCATGTCGAGGGTCTCGGCGGCCAGGCGACCGGCGCGGCGCATCCCCTCGAAATCGGCGGGGGCGTGGAGGGTGATGCGACGGCTCTCGCCGCCCTGCTGGTCCATGGTGCTGTGACCGTCCTGACATGATGCGGGATATGTGCCTGAAAGATGCGCCGCACCCCCCATGGATGCAAGGCGCGGCGGCGCAAGGCTGGGCTGCGATCAGCCTTGCGTCTTGTGTTCCACCGTGCCGAGCGCCTCGGCCAGCCGGTGCGTGGCGCTGCCGGGGCGGGCGGGCTGCTGCTGGCTGGCATGCGGGGCCCAGCCGGTGAGCATCAGCAGGCGCAGCCCCGGCTCGATGCCCTCGCGGCCTTCAGGCAGGGCGGCCGCTGCCATCGGGAACAGGGCGCGGGGCGGGGTGCGGCCGTCGCGGGCCAGCACGGCATTGCCTTCCCCGGCGGCGCGGAGGTCGGCCAGCAGGGCCAGCGGATTGCGATAGGCGATCGCCACCTCCTCCACATCCGCCACCGGCAGGGCGAAGCCGGCGCGCTGCAACAACCCGGCGGCGTCGCGCAGTTCCGGGAAGGGCGAGATGCGGGGCGACAGGCCGCCGCGCAGCGCCGTCTCCGCCTCCGCCAGCGCCTGGCGCAGCGGCTGCAAGGTGCCGAGGCCGGGCAGGGAGGCAAGGAACAGCCCATCCGGCGCCAGCGCCCGCCGGATTTGGATGAGTGCCCCCGGCAGGTCGTTGACCCAGTGCAGGGAGAGGGAGGCGACGATCAGGTCGAAGCTTTCGGGGGCGAAGGGCAGAAATTCCTCATCCGCCGCCACGGCCAGCCCGCCGGCCTGTGCCGCCATGGCCGGCGACAGGTCCGTGGAGATGACCGAGGAAATGCCGCGGGCGCGCAGCATCGGGGCCACCACGCCGCGGCCCCCGATCTCCAGCGCGCGGCTGAAGCGGCGCGTGGTGTCGTCCAGCCGGTCGAGCAACCGCTCCGCGCAATCCGCCAGGATCGGCGCCACCCGCTCCACCGTGGTGGCGGCCCGGTCGCGCCGCCGGCGCACCAGCTTCCGGTCGAAAACCTGCATCGCATCCATCCCCCGCAGATGCGCCGGCTTCGCCCCGCCTGCAAGCCGGTCTAGCCTGTCCAAAACCGGAGGATGCCCGCCCATGACCACCCGCCAGATCGCCCCCGCCACGCTGAAGGCCTGGCTGCATGATGGTCAGGAGCTTGCGATCCTGGATGCGCGGGAGGAGGGCGAGTTCGGCGCCTCCCACCTGTTCTGGGCCGTGCCCTGCCCGCTCTCCCAGGCCGAGCTGCGCGCGCCCGGCCTGCTGCCGCGCCGCGATGTCCGCGTGGTCTGCACCGATGGCGGGGAGGGATATGCCGAACGGCTGGCCGCCGTGTTGCAAAGCCTCGGCTGCACGGATGTCGCGGTGCTGGAAGGCGGCACGCCGGCCTGGCAGACGGCGGGCTACGAGCTGTTCTCCGGCGTGAACGTGCCCTCCAAGGCCTTCGGCGAATGGGTCGAACACCATTACGAAACGCCCTCCGTCGATGCGGCGGAGCTGGCGGCGATGCAGGCGGCGGGGGAGGACCTGCTGGTGGTGGACAGCCGGCCGATGGCGGAATTCCGGAACATGTCCATCCCCGGCGGCATCGACGTGCCGGGGGCCGAACTGGCCTACCGCGTGCCCAGCCTGGTGCAGCGGCCGGAGACGCTGGTGGTGGTGAACTGCGCCGGCCGCACGCGGTCCATCCTCGGCGCCGAAAGCCTGCGCCGGTCCAGCCTGCCGAACCGGGTGGTGGCGCTGCGCAACGGCACCATGGGCTGGGAGCTGGCGGGCTTCCAATGCGACCGGGGCAGGGAAGCCCGCTATCCGGAAGGCACTCCCGCCGACGCCGCCGAGAGTTTTGCGCGCGCGCGGCGCTTCGCGGAGGGCGTGGGCGTGCGCTGGATCGATCGCGCCGGGCTGGCGGCGCTGCGGGCCGAGGCCGGGCGCAGCCTCTATGTCCTGGATGTCCGCGACCCGGACGAATTCGCCGCCGGCCACCTGCAGGGCTCGCGCAGCGCCCCGGGCGGTCAGTTGGTGCAGGCGACGGATGGCTGGGTGGCGGTACGCGGGGCGCGGATCGTGCTGGTGGACGACACCGGCACCCGCGCCGCCATGACCGCCGGCTGGCTGCGCCAGCTCGGTGGCTGGGAGGTTTTTTGTTTGTCTGGCGGGCTGGAAGGCGATCTGGAAACAGGGCCGGTCACGCCCACCCTGGCGCAGCGGCCCGATGTTCCGCGCGTCGTGCCGGATGCGGTGCGGGGCGGGGAGGTGACGGTGGTGGACCTCGCCCGCTCGCTGGCCTTCCGGACCGGCCATATCCCGGGCGCGCTCTGGGGCGTGCGGACGCGGCTCGCCGCGCTGCTGCCGAAGCTGCCGGCGGGGCGGCCCGTGGCGGTCGCCGCGCCCTCCGCCGATCTGGCGGCGCTGGGGGCGGCGGAGCTGGCGGCGCTGGGCGTCAGCCCCGTGGCGGTGCTGGAAGGCGGCACGGCGGGCTGGGTGGCGGCGGGCTATCCGCTGGAATCCGGCCGCACCAACCCGCCGGACGAGGCCTGCATCGACGCCTATCTGCGCCCCTATGACCGCAACAGCGGGGTGGAGGATGCGATGCGCGCCTATCTGGCCTGGGAGATCGACCTGGTGCAGGCCGTGGAACGCGACGGCGATGCCCCCTTCGGCGCCTGGTAGGGCGCTTCGCCAGGGGCTGGCGCGGCTCGGCCTGGGTGCGCTGGATGCGCTGCTGCCGCCGCATTGCCTGAGCTGCGAGGCGCCGGTGGCACGCCAGGGCACGCAATGCGCCGACTGCTTCCGGCAGTTGACGCGCATCACCGCGCCCTTCTGCGCCCATTGCGGCGTGCCCTTCCTGCATGCCGGCCAGGCCGGGCCGGGTGGGCTCTGCCCCGCCTGCCTCGCCCGGCCGCCCGCCTTCGCCGAGGCGCGGGCGGCGTTGCGCTACGATGAGGGGGCGCAGCGGCTGATCCTGCCCTTCAAGCACGCCGACCGGACGGAACTTGCCCCGGCCCTTGCCGTGATGATGGCGCAATCCGGCGCGGCGCTGCTGGCGCGGGCCGATCTGCTGGCGCCGGTGCCGCTGCATTGGCGACGGCTGCTGCGCCGCCGCTACAACCAGGCCGCCTTGCTGGCCGGGCGGCTGGCCGCGATATCGGAAAAACCTTGCATTCCGGACCTGCTGCGCCGGTCCCGCGCCACGCCGGCGCTGGGCGACCGGGGTGCGGCGGAACGGGCGATGCTGCTGGCCGGTGCCTTCACCCTTTCCGCCCGCGCCGCCGCGCGGGTCGAAGGGCGGCGGGTGTTGCTGGTGGATGATGTCATGACCTCCGGCGCCACGGCGGAGGCCTGTGCGCTCACGCTGCTGGCGGCCGGTGCCACGGCGGTGGATGTGCTGGCCGCCGCGCGGGTCCCCGACCCGCGGCTGCAACGGGAGGCTTGACCGCGGGCCGCGACCGCCCGATGTGGGAAGCATGGCGAAGATCGAGATCTACACCCAGGATTTCTGCCCCTACTGCGCCCGCGCGGTGGCCCTGTTCACGCGCAAGGGCGTGGCCTTCGAGGAGAAATACGCCCCGAACGGGTCCGAGGCCCGGGCGGAGGCCATGGCACGCTCCGGCGGCCGCAGCTCCGTGCCGCAGATTTTCATCGACGGCCGGCATATCGGCGGCTGCGACGACCTGATGGCGCTGGACCGCAAGGGCGGGCTCGACCCGCTGCTGGCCGCCTGATGCGCGGCGCGGGCCTGGGAATGGGCTTCACCGCATGATCCACTACCAGCTTCGCTGCGGCGCGGCGCATGAATTCGATGGCTGGTTCCAGGACAGTGCCGGCTTCGAGAAGCTGGCCGCTGCCGGTCTGGTGGAATGCCCGCATTGCGGCGGCAGCCAGGTGACCCGCGCGCTGATGGCCCCCGCCGTCCGCAAGTCCCGCAGGAAGGTCGCCGCGCCACCCCCCGAGGAGAAGGCGGAGGACAACAAGCCCATCGAGGCCCCGGCCGCCCCGGTGCCGGCGCCGCAGGAGCCGGGCGGCATGGGCCAGCGGGTCGCCGCCGGGCCGATCCCGGCCCAGTTACTGGCCATGCTCCAGCGGATGCGGGCCGAGGTGGAGAAGTCCTGCGACTATGTCGGCGACGGCTTCGCCGAGGAGGCCCGCAAGATCCACAATGGGGAGGTCGAGGCCCGCGGCATCTATGGCGAGGCGACGGAGGCCGAGGCCGAGGCCCTGGCCGAGGATGGCATCGACATCGCCCGCCTGCCCTGGGTGCCCCGCGCCGACGGCTGACGCGGCACGTCGTGATTTGGCGCTGAACGGCCGGAAGGCATAGATTCAGCGCATGTTGGTCTTCAGCTTCGGCATTCCCAAATCCGGGTCCACTTTGGCCTTCGAACTCGCCAAGGGCGTGGCGCGGCTGGGCGGCCACCCGCAACGGCCGCTGCCGCCCGCGCTGAATCCCGGCGGCCACAAGGTGAATTTCGCGCAGGAGCTGACGGTGGAAGGGCTGCATGCCCTGTCCGAGGCGGCGGGCGCGCGCATCCTGGTGGTGAAGACCCATGCCAGCCCGGGGCCGGACTGGGTCGCGGCCTATCGGGCGATGGCGGCGGAGGGGCGGGTCGCCGCCCATGTCAACCATCGCGATCCGCGCGACATCTGCCTGTCGCTGCTCGATGCCGGCCGGCTGGCGCGCAGCCGGGGGGAAAAGGCCTTCGCCGAATTCGTGACCCTGGAGGATGCGGCCCACCGGGTGCGGGGCTACCTGGCCGAGCAACAGGTCTGGACCGACCTGCCGAACCGGCTGGACCTGCAGTATGACGACTGCGCCTTCCGGATGGATACGGCGATCGACGCCATCAAGGCACATCTCGGCATCGCCTGTCCGAACTGGCCCGTGCGCGTCTGGGTCCGCCGCTTCGCCTTCACCTACCGCAACAAGGCGGTGCCGAGCCGGTATGCGCAGGAGCTGACCGAGGCGCAGTCCGAATGGCTGGTCCGCGAACTCGACGCCTCGCCGGCGGGCTGAGCGCCTGCCAGCCACCAGGCGGACCAATCAATATATTGGCGCGATCTCCGTTGAGCATGTGAAATATCATGCCCCAACTGTCCGAGGCCTCGCGCAAGTCGCCTTGGCATCTCGACAGGATCGGCAGGTCAAGAGGGACGAGCCATGCGCCTGGCCGAAAGTTATGGGTCGGCTTGTCCACAGATTTACCCCCGTGAATGTGGAAAACCTGTCCTGTGGCCGAGATGATACATGGCGTGGCCAATGAATATTTTATCGGTGGGATCGAACACAGGAAGAACATCGCTGCGCGGCGCCGTCGCCCAAGGGGTCCCACAGGACATCCGGCGGCTTATCCCCAGATGCATCCACCGCTTTGGGGGATAAGTGGGCCTTGACCGGGGTAAGAGCGTGATGACCGAAGTTGCGAAGGCACCGAAGGTCTGAATCACGCGATCCAGCAAAGCTTGGACCGTGATGCGTGAACGTGAGTGAATGCATCACGGTCCAAGCCGGGTCAGCGCCGCGCCATGGCCAGGTAGTTCACCGACAGGTCCGGCGTTTCCCGCCACTGTCCGGTCAGCGGCGACATCGTCATCCCCGCCAGCTCCGCGATCCGGTAGCCGGTCGGGCGCAGGGCCGCGCCCAGCTCCCCGGGCGTGATGAACATGCGCCAGTCATGCGTGCCCACCGGCAGCAGCCGCAGCACATATTCAGCGCCGAGCTTGGCCATCAGGAAGGACCGCGCGGTGCGGTTCAGGGTGGAGAGGAAGATCGGCGCGCCCGGCTTGGCCAGGCTGGCCAGCGCGGCCAGGAACTGGGCGCGGTCCTCGACATGCTCGATCACCTCCAGCGCCACCACGGCATCGAAGCGCCGGCCCTGCGCCAGCAGATCCTCCGGCCCGCCCTGGCGGTAGTCGATGGAAAGCCCGCCGGCGGCGGCATGGGCGCGCGCGGCCTCCAGCGCCGCGCCGGCCGCATCCAGCCCGGTGACGGCCGCGCCCATGCGGGCGAAGGCCTCGGCGGCCAGGCCGGCGCCGCAGCCGACATCCAGGATGGTCCTGCCCGTCAGGTCGCGCCCGCCGAGGCGGTCGGCGATCCAGCCCGTGCGCAGCGGGTTCATCCGGTGCAGCGGGCGCATCGGCCCGTCGGGGTTCCACCATTCGCCGGCCAGCGCATCGAATTTGCGGCGCTCGGCCTCCACCGTCGTGCCGCTTTTCGCCGTCGCGCTGTCCGTCATGGCTGCATCCCCTTGCGTCATGGTTGCCCGCCGGCCGTCCCCCCGTTATCTGTCCGCGCCCCGGCGAGGCGCAACAGGGGTTGCCTCGCCAGATATCTGGACCCACCCCCCGGACCCGAGCATGGCCCGCATCGTGATGAAGTTCGGCGGCACCTCCGTCGCCGATCTCGACCGTATCCGCAACGTCGCGCAGCGCGTGAAGCGCGAGGTCGAGGCTGGCCATGAGGTGGCCGTGGTGGTCTCCGCCATGTCCGGCGTGACCAACCAGCTGGTGAAATGGTGCCAGGAACTGTCGCCGCTCTACGATGCGCGGGAATACGACACGGTCGTGGCGACCGGCGAACAGGTGACCATCGGGCTGCTGGCCATCGCCCTGCAGACGGTGGGCGTCGATGCCCGGTCATGGCAGGGCTGGCAGGTGCCGGTGCGCACCGACAATGCCCATGGCCAGGCGCGGGTGGACAGCATCGAGGGCGCGCTGCTGATCGAGCGGATGCAGATGGGCCAGGTGCCGGTCGTCGCCGGCTTCCAGGGCATCGGCCCGGACAACCGGGTGACCACGCTGGGCCGTGGCGGGTCCGACCTTTCGGCGGTGGCCATCGCCGCCGCAGTCAAGGCGGATCGTTGCGACATCTACACCGATGTCGATGGCGTCTATACCACCGACCCGCGCATCGTGCCCCGCGCCCGCAAGCTGGAACGCATTTCCTATGAGGAAATGCTGGAACTGGCCTCGGTGGGGGCCAAGGTGTTGCAGACCCGTTCCGTGGAACTCGCCATGAAGCAGCGGGTGCGGGTGCAGGTGCTTTCGAGCTTCGAGGACAAGCCCGGCTCGCTTGTCGTGGATGAGGATGAAATCGTGGAACAGCCCATCGTCTCCGGCATCGCCTATTCGCGCGACGAGGCCAAGGTGACGCTTCGCAGCGTGCCGGACCGCCCGGGCATCGCGGCTTCGGTCTTCGGCCCGCTTTCGGCGGCCAATGTGAATGTGGACATGATCGTGCAGAACATCGGCGCCGATGGCAGCACGGACATGACCTTCACGCTCGGCCGGTCCGACCTGCCCCGCGCCCGCGACCTGCTGGAGAAGCAGCAGGAGGCGATCGGCTTCCAGGCGCTGATCGCCGATCCGGACGTCGCCAAGATCTCCGTCGTCGGCATCGGCATGCGCACCCATGCGGGCGTGGCGTCCACCATGTTCAAGACGCTGTCGGAAAAGGGCATCAACATCCAGGTGATCTCGACCAGCGAGATCAAGGTGAGCGTGCTGGTTTCCGCCGACTACACGGAACTGGCGGTGCGCGCCCTGCACACCGCCTATGGCCTGGACGGGCCCGAACCCGCCCGGCGCGGCGAGGCCTGAGCCCATGGACATGCTGGCCCCCGTCGCCCCGCCTGCCGAGGCCCTGGCCCGGATCGACGCGCTGATGGCGCGCGGCGCGGCCTTCTTCGGCAGCCGCTACGCCATCATGGGCGGCGCGATGTCCTGGGTCAGCGAGCGCAACCTGGTCGCCGCGCTGTCCAATGCCGGGGCCTTCGGGGTGATCGCCTGCGGCGCGATGGAGCCCGACCGGCTCGCGCAGGAAATCGTCGCCACCCAGGCGCTGACGTCCAAGCCGTTCGGCGTGAACCTCATCACGATGCATCCGCGGCTGGACCAGCTGGTGCAGACCTGCATCGAGCATAAGGTCGGCCATATCGTCTTCGCCGGCGGAATCCCGCCGGGTTCCGCCATCAAGGCGGCCAAGGATGGCGGCGCCAAGGTGGTCTGCTTCGCCCCGGCGCTCGCGCTGGCCAAGAAGCTGGTGCGCTCCGGCGCCGACGCGCTGGTGATCGAGGGCAGCGAGGCCGGCGGCCATATCGGCCCCGTCTCGCTCACCGTGCTGGCGCAGGAAATCCTGCCGCATATCCGGGACGTGCCGGTCTTCGTCGCGGGGGGCATCGGGCGGGGGGAGGCGATCCTGTCCTATCTGGAGATGGGGGCGGCCGGCGCGCAGCTCGGCACGCGCTTCGTCTGCGCCACCGAATCCATCGCCCATCCCGCCTTCAAGAAGGCTTTTGTCCGTGGCGCTGCGCGTGATGCGCTGCCCACCATCCAGCTTGATGAGCGGTTTCCGGTGATCCCGGTGCGCGCGCTTCAGAATGGCGGCACCAAGCGCTTCCTGGAGCACCAGGCCGAGACCATCCGCCGCTTCCTGGCCGGGGAGGTGGAGAAGGGCGCGGCGCAGTTGGAGATCGAGCATTTCTGGGCCGGCGCGCTGCGCCGTGCCGTGATCGACGGCGATGTCGAGAACGGGTCGCTGATGGCCGGGCAGAGCGTGGGGCTGGTGACGCGCGAACAGCCGGTGGCCGAAATCGTTCAGGAACTTGTCACACAGGCGGCCGTCGCCCTGGCCGCGCGACGGGTATAAATCCCTGTCCTGGCAGGCGGCTGCGCGGCGTCGCTGAGATTCCGCGCCGCACCCGCCGGAATCGGTTTGCGGGCTGGATGGCCCCGCGCTAGGTGTCTCAGCCGTGGCCTATGACATGAAACGCTCCTCCCGTCTCACCGACACCAGTGGCGCCGAAGCCGCCCGCGTGGGCGAGGAGTTGCGCGATTCGCGCCTCTCGCTCGGCCTTTCGGTGGAGGAGATGGCGCAGCGGCTGCGTATCCGCCGTCCCTATCTTGAAGCGCTGGAAGAAGGCCGGGTCCGCGACCTGCCTGGGCCGGCCTATGCCGTGGGCTTCGTGCGCGCCTATGCGGTGGCGCTTGGCCTCGATGCCGATGAAATGGTGCGCCGCTTCCGCGACCTGTCCGGCGCGGCGGTGAACGGCAAGACCAACCTGGTCTTCCCCGAGCCGGTGCCGGAGCGTGGCGTGCCGGCCGGCGCTGTGGTCGTGGTGGGCGCGGTCCTGGCGATCGGCGCCTATGTCGCCTGGTACAATGTCTCGGGCACCGGCAATCGCTCGGTGGATTTCGTGCCGCCGGTGCCGGAGCGGCTTGAGGCCGCGGCGGAGCAGGGCCGCAGCCAGCTTCCGGGGCGGGAGGCGGCGCGGCAGGCCAGCCCCGTGCCGCCAGCGGGCAGCCTGCCGCTCGGCGCCCTTCCCCCGCCGGGCGGGATCGCCGCCACTTCCTCCCCCGGCGCCAATACCGCGGCCCAGGCCGCCACGGTGCCGGTCGCGCCGCCGCCGCCGGTGGTGCCGCCAGCCCCCGTCGCCGCGGCGCCGGTCGCGCCGCCGGCACCCCCCGCGATTGTCATACCAGGGTTGCCGGATGGCACCCGCGTGGCGCTGCGCGCCAGGACCGAAGGCCCGGAAGGCGCCTGGGTGCAGGTTCGCGACGGCCGGAGCGGCCAGGTGCTGCTGAATCGCGTGCTGCGGCCCGGGGAGGCCTGGCCAGTGCCGGTGCGGGACGGGCTGCTGCTCGATACCGGCCGGGCGCAGGGTCTGGACATCGTCGTGGACGGCGCCATCTCCGAGGTGCTGGAGGGTCTGGTCGGCGTTCGGCGCAACATTCCGCTCGCGCCGGATCGGCTGCGCAATCGTGCCCCGGCGGCCAGCGCGGCCGCCAACGGGCGCTGAACGGCCCCGCTGACCGCCCCTGTGACGGGGCGGGCCGGGCGCCTATGCTGAGCCGGCCCGGGATGGACGCCCGCTGGGAAGATCGCAGGGAAACCGCATGGCCTATCGCCCCTATCAGCAGATCACCCGCCGCAAATCGCGGCTGATCCATGTCGGCAAGGTCCCGGTCGGCGGTGATAGCCCGATCACCGTGCAGACCATGACCAATACCCCGACCGAGGATGCGGCGGCGACCATCGCCCAGATCCGCAAGTCGGAACTGGCCGGCGTCGACATCGTCCGCGTCTCCGTCCCGACGGAGGAGGCCACCGCGGCCCTGGCCGAGATCGTGCGGGAGGTGAATGTCCCGATCGTCGCCGATGTGCATTTCCACTACCGCCGCGCCATCGAGGCCGCCCAGGCCGGCGCCGCCTGCCTGCGCATCAACCCGGGCAATATCGGGTCGAAGGCGCGGGTGAAGGAAGTGGTGCAGGCCGCCCGCGACCACGGCTGCTCCATCCGCATCGGCGTCAATGCCGGGTCGCTTGAGAAGCACCTGCTGGAGAAATACGGGGAGCCGAATCCGGAGGCGCTGGTGGAATCCGCCCTGTGGCACGCCGACCACCTGCTGCAGGAAGGCTTTGATAATTTCAAGATCAGCGTGAAGGCCTCCGACGTCTTCCTGGCCGTTGCCGCCTATCAGCAACTGGCGGAGGCCTGCGACCATCCGCTGCATATCGGCATCACCGAGGCCGGCGGGCGGCGTGCGGGCACGGTGAAGTCCGCCATCGGGCTGGGGTCCCTGCTCTGGGCCGGCATTGGCGATACGCTGCGGGTTTCGCTGAGCGCGGAGCCGGAAGAAGAAGTCTCGGTGGGCTGGGACCTGCTGAAGTCGCTGCATATCCGCCATCGCGGCGTGAAGGTGATCTCCTGCCCCTCCTGCGCCCGGCAGGGATTCGACGTGATCCGCACGGTGGAGAAGCTGGAGGACCGGCTGTCCCATATCGACCAGCCGATTTCGCTGAGCATCATCGGCTGCGTGGTGAACGGGCCGGGGGAGGCGCTGATGACCGATATCGGCCTGACCGGCGGCGGCGCGGGCACGCACATGGTCTACGGCATGGGCAAGACCAGCCATACGGTGAAGACCGAGGAGATGGTGGAGCACATCGTGCAGCTGGTGGAAGCCCGGGCGACGGCGATGAAGGCGGCGAAGGACGCCGAGGCCGCGGCGGCGGCCGAGACGGCGCAGGCGGCGGAGTGAGCTTGAACCGCAGGGCGCGCGTAGCTACAATTCTGTCGTGACGGGGGATTGGGTCTGGGACCCGCGCAAGGCTGCGGCCAACCGCGCCAAGCACGGGGTCAGCTTCGATTTGGCGGTACTGGTGCTTGGAGATCCCTTGGCGCTGAGCCAGCCGGACCCGCATCCGGATGGCGATCGCTGGCTGACGCTGGGCCGGCCCGTCGCGGCGCTGCCGGCGCTGTTGCTGGTGGTGCATACGGAGCCTCATCCAGCGGGGTCGGGTCGCATCATCTCCGCCCGCCGCGCAACCGCCGCAGAAAGGCGCGCCTATGAACGAGATCACTGACAAGGACCTGCTGGCGGAAGCCAAGCGCCTGGCCGCCGATGCCACGCCGCCCGATACCTCCGACATGCCGGAGGTGACGGATTGGTCCGCCGCGGAGCGCGGCCGCTTCTGGCGGCCGGTGAAGCGACAGGTGACCCTGCGGCTGGACGCCGACCTGCTCGACTACTTCGCGCGCGATGGCGCCGGCTACCAGACGCGGCTCAATGCGGCGCTGCGGGAATGGGTGGAGAGCCGGCGCGGGCGGTGACACCTTGTGGCAGCCTCTTGCCGCCGCCCGCGCGCCGTTCTACCCGCCATGCCATGGCAAACCCTCCGCTCCAGCCCGTCCGCGGCACCCGTGACCTGATCGGCGAGGATTTCCGCGCGCATCATCATGTGATCTCGGCCGCCCGGCGCGTCACTGCGCTCTACGGCTATGAGGAATGGGCGACGCCGATCTTCGAGGCCACCGGCGTCTTCGCCCGCAGCCTGGGCGAGACCTCCGACGTCGTGTCCAAGGAGATGTATTCCTTCGAGGATCGCGGCGGCGATTCCATCACCCTGCGGCCGGAGAACACCGCCGGCATCTGCCGCGCCCTGGTCTCCAACGGCCTGACCCAGTCCAACCTGCCGCGCAAGGTGTTCTACGCCGGCCCGATGTTCCGCTACGAGCGCCCCCAGAAGGGACGCTACCGCCAGTTCCACCAGATCGGCGCCGAGGTGCTGGGCGCGGCGGAGCCGCTGGCGGATGCCGAGGTGATCGCCGCCGGCTGGCACATTTTGGTGGATCTCGGCATCAGCGAGGGCGTGGTGCTGGAGATCAATACGCTGGGCGATGCGGAAAGCCGCGACGCCTATCGGGCCGCGCTGGTCGCCCACTTCACGGCGCATCAGGACGGGCTTTCGGCCGACAGCCAGGTGCGGCTGGCCAAAAATCCGATGCGCATCCTGGACAGCAAGGATGAGGGCGACCGGCGCATTGTGGCGACCGCGCCGACCATCGAGCCCTTCCTGACCGAAAAGGCCTCGGCCTTCTTCGAGTCCGTCCTGCGCCACCTGGACACGCTCGGCGTGCCGACCCGGAAGAACCCCCGGATCGTGCGGGGGCTGGATTACTACAGCCACACCGCCTTCGAATTCGTCACGGACCGTCTCGGCGCCCAGGGCACCGTCATGGCGGGTGGCCGCTATGATGGGCTGGTCGAGGAAATGGGCGGCCCGGCCACCCCCTGCGTCGGCTGGGCGGCGGGGGTGGAGCGGCTGTCCATGTTGCTTGACGATATACCAAGAGGTCCCACACCTGTGGCGATAATAGCCGCAGAGGGTGGCTCGAGTTTGGCGATTGAAATCATGCAGGCGCTCCGGCGAGGAGGCATTGCTTGTGACATGGCATATAAAGGTTCTGTAAAACGTCAGTTCGACCGAGCAAATAAAAAAAAGATGCGCTTTGCCATTGTCTTGGGAGGTGATGAGATCGCCACAAGCACGGTGACTATGCGTGATCTACAGACCGGGGTTCAGGAGCGTGTGCCTGCAGCCCTCTATCCTATAGCTGAGTGGTTAGTGGCTCGAGGGGGGGCGGATCAGCAACTCAATCCATGAGCCTCCCCCAAAAACTCGACCGGCTGCTCAGCCGGGCGGATGAGGTGCGGCATGCGCTGAACACCGCGGATGGCGCGCAGGTCGGCGCGCTGTCCAAGGAGCTTTCGGAGCTTGAACCGCTGGTCGCCAAGGTTTCCGAATACCGCGCCGCCGAGAAGGCGCGGGACGAGGCGGAGGCGATGCTCTCGGACCCGGAACTGCGCGAGCTGGCGGAGCCGGAATTCTATGCGCTCCGCGACAGCCTGCCGCAGCTCGAGCGCGAAATCCGCCTGATGCTGCTGCCGCGCGATGCGGCGGACAGCCGCAGCGCCATCCTGGAAATCCGTCCTGCCGCCGGCGGCGACGAGGCGGCGCTGTTCGCGGCCGAGCTGTTCGGCGCCTATCAGCGCTACGCCGCCACCCAGGGCTGGCGCTTCGAGATTCTCGATTACGACGCGAGCGACCTTGGCGGCGTGAAGGGCGCGACCGCGGGCATCGAGGGGCG
This sequence comes from Falsiroseomonas oleicola, assembly GCF_019029495.1. Taxonomy (GTDB): domain Bacteria; phylum Pseudomonadota; class Alphaproteobacteria; order Acetobacterales; family Acetobacteraceae; genus Falsiroseomonas; species Falsiroseomonas oleicola. Next base: position 982,545 of record NZ_JAERQM010000001.1, on the reverse strand, counting down.
CGGCGTCTTCGCGAAACTGAAGTTCGAATCCGGCGTGCACCGGGTGCAGCGGGTGCCGGCCACCGAGACCCAGGGGCGCATCCACACCTCCACCGTCACCGTCGCCGTGCTGCCGGAGGCCGAGGAGGTCGACGTCCATATCAATGAGGGCGACCTGCGCATCGACACCTACCGCGCCTCCGGCGCCGGCGGGCAGCATGTGAACAAGACCGACAGCGCCGTCCGCATCACCCACATCCCCTCCGGCGTGGTGGTGGCGATGCAGGAGGAGAAGTCGCAGCACAAGAACAAGGCCAAGGCCATGAAGGTGCTGCGCGCCCGACTCTATGAGGCGGAGCGTGCGCGGCTGGCCGGGGTGCGATCCGCCGACCGCAAGGGCCAGGTCGGCACCGGCGACCGCAGCGAACGCATCCGCACCTACAACTTCCCCCAGGGCCGCGTGACCGACCACCGCATCGGCCTGACGCTGCACAAGATCGACCGCGTTATGCTGGGCGAGTTCGAGGAGATCATCGGCGCCCTGACGGCGGAGGATGAGGCGGCCCGCCTGGCCGCCGAGGGCGAATGACCGCCTGTGAGCCGGGCGAGACGGTCGGCGCCTTCCTCTGCCAGGCCGGCCAGATGCTGCGCGCGGCGGCCATCGAGAGCCCGCGCCTGGAAGCCCGGCTGCTGCTGGGCCATGCCATGGGCGTCACCGCCGAAACCCTGCTGCGGGACTCCCGCATGGTCGTGCCGGCGGAGGCGGTGGCCCGCTTCGGTGCGGCGCTGAAGGCGCGGCTGGCGCATGTGCCGATGGCGCATATCCTCGGCCGGCAGGGGTTCTGGACGCTGGACCTCGCCGTCTCGCCGGCCACGCTGATCCCGCGCCCCGACTCGGAATCCCTGGTGGAAGCGGCGCTGGCGGCCTTTCCGGATGCGGAGGCGCCGCTGCGGGTGCTGGACCTCGGCACCGGCACCGGCTGCCTGCTGCTGGCGGTGCTGTCCGAAAGGCCGCGCGCCTTCGGCATCGGGGTGGACCGGGAACCCGCCGCGGCGGCGCTGGCGGCGGCGAATGCGGCAGCCAACGGCCTTGCCGGGCGCAGCGCCTTCCTGGCCGCGGACTGGGCCGGAGCGCTGGCCGGGACCTTCGACCTGGTGCTGTCCAACCCGCCCTATATCGAATCCGCCGCCATTTCCGGGTTGATGCCGGAGGTGGCGCGGCATGAGCCGGGGCTGGCGCTGGATGGCGGGCCGGATGGGCTGGACGCCTACCGACTTCTGGCGGCCGCGCTGCCGGCGCTGCTGGCACCGGGCGGCGTGGCGGTGCTGGAACTCGGCCAGGGGCAGCGCGCGGCGGTCGAGGGTCTGGCCAGGACCGCGGGCCTGCGCCCCCTGTCCTGCCGCCCGGATCTGGGCGGGGTGGACCGCGCATTGAGCCTCGCAAAAAAACCGGTTGGCGGTCCGGCCTCGGAGGACTAAGCTGACAGAGCGGAGCAGGGCGCAAATGCGGCCCGGCACCGCCGGCAGAAGCGGCCGGGCGTCGGCGATGCGGGGTGTTCCCTTTTCGCATGCTGGCCTGCCGCGACGACGCAACCCGATAATCCCGCGTTCCCGGCAAGGGCCTGGCCCAGTCCGGCGGCGCGATTGCGAGACGGCGAACGCCATACCGATGAACATGAAACGCATGCGCGGCCGTGGCGGCAATCGCCATGGTGGCGGGGCTGGTGGCGGCGGCGGCGGTGGGCCGTATCGCCAGGGTGGCGGCGGCGGTGGGGGCGGCGGTGGCGGTGGCCATCAGCCGATGAACCGCAACCATATCTTCGACAGCAACGGTCCGGATATGCGGCTGCGCGGCACCGCCCAGCAGTTGTTCGAGAAGTATCTTCAGCTTGGCCGCGATGCGACCGGCGCCAGCGACCGGGTGATGGCGGAAAGCTACTTCCAGCACGCCGAGCATTATTTCCGCATCCTGAACGCCATGAGCCAGGCCCAGCAGCAGCAGGGCGGCCAGCCCTATCCGCCGCAGCGCCGCTACCAGGGCGGCCCGGACCAGGAAGGCGGCGAGGCTGGCCAGCAAGGCGAGCCGGGGGAGATGACCATGACCCCCTATGCCCAGAACGGCCAGGGCCATGCGAACGGCAATGGCAACGGCCATTCCAACGACTCGGATGACGGTCCGGAGGAACCCCGCGACCAGCGGGAGCGCGAGCAGCGCGACAACTGAGCGGCCCGCCTCCCCCCGAAACGGGGGAGGCCTGCCGATCTCACCCCAGCAGTTCCGCCTGCACCGGCTCCAGCGCATCGCCCAGCGCCACCCGGCCGCCCTCCAGCACCTCCGCATAGATGCCCATATCCATGTGCCCAAAGTGCTCCCGCAGCCAGCGCTGTGGGCGGGCATCGCGTTCGGCCGTCGCCGGGTTCACCTCCGTCGCCGCGCAGCGCTGGGTGCGCTTGAACACGCGCAGCCGGGTGCCGCCGAGCAGGATCTCCTTCCCGATCCAGCCGAACTCGGCGAAGGGCAGGCCGCCGGAGACCAGGACATTGGCGCGGAAGCGCAGCGGGTCGAGCGCCATGCCTACCTTCTCCTCCAGCGCCTTCACCGAATTCAGCCCGATGATGGAGACCGCCTTGGCGGCGATATCGGTGAAGGCATGGCCCGGCGCCTCCGCCAGGCGCAGCGGCCCGCGCGCCTCCTCCCCCATGAAATCGGTGATCCAGGCCGCGGCGGCGGCGCGGCCGGCCTCCGTGCCAAGCGCGGCATCCAGCGGCGCCATGCCGTCTGCCCGCAGGGCCAGAAGGCCGGCGGCGGAATCCCAGGCGGAGCGGATGCGGGCGACGCGGGCATGCGCCATCAGGCAGGCGAAATGGCGCTTCTGGAGCCAGGTCGGGGCCGCGGGGTCGAAGGGCGCATCGGCATGGGCGAAGGCGAAGCGGCGATCCTCCGGCAGGCCCTGGCCGGCTGTCAGCGCCACCTCCTCCATCACCTCCGGCGACAGACCCTTGACCGGGTAGCGGGTGATCCGTTCCACGCGCATGCATTATCCCCCTTGAAGCGTCACCTCCCCGCTTACCACATCACCGGCAGAGGCGAGTCCTCGCTGCCCATCCGGGGGCGAGGGAGGCCCGTCCGCTCACAGGAGGGACATGTAGGATGGACATCGAGAAATTTACCGAACGCGCCCGGGGCTTCCTCCAGGCCGCACAGACCATCGCCATTCGCGAATTCCACCAGCGGGTCACGCCGGAGCATCTGCTCAAGGCGCTGCTGGACGACGAACAGGGCGCGGCTGCCGGACTGATTCGCGCCGCCGGCGGCGATCCCGCCGTGGCCAAGCAGTCCGTCGATGCCGAGATCGCAAAGCAGCCCAAGGTGCAGGGCGCGGGCGCCGGGCAGCCGCAGTTCACGCCGGATATCGTGCGGGTTCTGGATGCCGCGCAGCAGGCCGCGACCAAGGCCGGCGACAGTTTTGTCGCGCAGGACCGGCTGCTGGTGGCGCTGGCCGCCAGCGAGGGCCAGGCCGGCCGCGCGCTGCGCGCTGCCAATGCCGATGCGGCGAAGCTGGAAGCTGCCGTCGCCACGCTGCGCAAGGGCCGCACCGTGAACAGCCAGAACGCCGAGGACCAGTTCGACGCGCTGAAGAAATACGCGCGCGACCTGACCGCGCTGGCGCAGGAGGGAAAACTCGACCCGGTGATCGGCCGCGACGAGGAAATCCGTCGCACCATCCAGGTCCTCGCCCGCCGCACCAAGAACAACCCGGTGCTGATCGGCGAGCCCGGCGTCGGCAAGACCGCCATCGTCGAGGGCCTCGCGCTGCGCATCGTGCGCGGCGACGTGCCGGAGGCGCTGAAGAACAAGAAGGTGATGGCGCTCGATCTGGGGTCGATGGTCGCGGGCGCGAAATACCGCGGCGAATTCGAGGAGCGGCTGAAGGGCGTGTTGAAGGAGGTCGAGGAGGCCGCCGGCGACATCGTGCTGTTCATCGACGAAATGCACACGCTGGTCGGCGCGGGCAAGGCGGATGGCGCGATGGATGCGTCGAACCTCATCAAGCCGGCGCTGGCCCGCGGCGAGCTGCATTGCGTCGGCGCCACCACGCTCGATGAATACCGCAAGCATGTGGAGAAGGACGCGGCCCTCGCACGGCGCTTCCAGCCGGTGATGGTGGGCGAGCCCTCCGTGGCCGACACCGTCTCCATCCTGCGCGGCATCAAGGAGAAGTACGAGCTGCACCACGGCGTCCGCATCACGGATGGCGCGCTGGTGGCGGCCGCCACGCTCTCCAACCGCTACATCACCGACCGCTTCCTGCCGGACAAGGCCATCGACCTGATGGACGAGGCGTCCTCCCGCCTGCGCATGCAGGTGGACAGCAAGCCGGAGGAGCTGGACGCGATCGACCGCGACCTGATGCGGTTGAAGATCGAGCGCGAGGCGCTGCGCAAGGAGACCGACGCCGCCAGCCGCGACCGTCTGCTGAAGCTGGAGAAGGAGCTTTCGGAGCTGGAGGAACGCTCCAACGAGATGACCTCCCGCTGGGCGGCGGAGAAGTCGCTCGTCGTCGAAAGCCAGAAGCTGAAGGAACAGCTCGACCACGCGCGCACGGAATTCGACCTGGCGCAGAATCGCGGCGACCTGGCCAAGGCTTCCGAACTGCGCTTCGGCGTCATCCCGCAGTTGGAAAAGAAGCTGGCCGAGGCCGGCGATGGCGATGCGCGGCTGGTGAATGAGGCAGTGACGGAGGAGGCGATTGCCGCCGTGGTCAGCCGCTGGACCGGCATTCCGGTGGAGAAGATGCTGGAAGGCGAGCGCGCCAAGCTGCTTCAGATGGAAGACCAGCTGCGCAAGCGGGTGGTGGGCCAGGAGGAGGCGCTGGAGGCGGTGGCCAAGGCCGTGCGCCGCGCCCGCGCCGGCCTGCAGGACCCGAACCGGCCCATCGGTTCCTTCCTGTTCCTCGGCCCCACCGGCGTCGGCAAGACGGAACTGGTAAAGTCGCTGGCGAATTTCCTGTTCGACGATGAGCGCGCCATGACCCGGATCGACATGTCCGAATTCATGGAAAAGCACGCCGTCGCGCGGCTGATCGGCGCCCCGCCCGGCTATGTCGGCTACGAGGAAGGCGGCACGCTGACCGAGGCCATCCGCCGCCGTCCCTACCAGGTCATCCTGTTCGACGAGGTGGAGAAGGCGCATGACGACGTCTTCAACATCCTGCTGCAGGTGCTGGATGACGGCCGCCTGACCGATGGCCAGGGCCGCACGGTGGACTTCCGGAACACCATCATCGTGCTGACCAGCAACCTCGGCAGCCAGGCCATCGCCGAACTGCCCGAGACCAGCGACATCGAGGCGGCGCGGCCGGCCGTGATGCGCGCGGTGCGGGAACGCTTCCGGCCGGAATTCCTCAACCGGCTGGATGAGGTGGTGCTGTTCCGCCGTCTGGCCCGGGCGGACATGGCCTCGATCGTCGATATCCAGCTCGGTGGCCTGCGCCGGCTGCTGGAGGATCGGAAGATCGCGCTGGAGCTGGACGAATCGGCGCGGGAATGGCTGGCGGAAGCCGGCTACGACCCGGCCTATGGCGCCCGCCCGCTGAAGCGGGTGATCCAGCGCAGCCTGCAGGACAGGCTGGCGGACCTGCTGCTGGCCGGCACGCTGCATGACGGCACCCGGCTGCTGGTGACCGCCGGCCCGGATGGGCTGGAGGTTCGGACGGCACCGGCCGACGAAAGCCGCGCCGCGGCCTGAACGACCAAGAAGGGGGGCGGTCCATCCTGGGCCGCCCCCCTTTCTTATTCAGCGCCGCGCAGCCAGCAGGCTGCCGAGGCGGCTGGACCGGCCGGCGATGGGCACCGGCATGCTCCGATAGGCATCAAGGCCCCGGCCATTCGTCCCTGCCGGCGCGGCCACCACCGCCGCACGCTCCGCGCCGTTCGACAGCATCGCGGCGCCGGCATTCCGGGGGGCGGTAGGCGCGGTTGGCCGGGGCTGGGCGGCGGCGGTCGCCGTATTTGCGGTGGGGGTGGGGAGTGCCGCATGCGGCTGGCCCTGTTCCCGCGCCCAGGCGGCCATCACCCTCTCCCGATACGGCTCCCCCCGCTCCGGCGTCTGGGAGTGGTAGGCGGCGACGGCGCGGTTCCAGTCGCCGAAGCGGGCATGCAACTCGGTCAGGAAGCGCGCGGCATAGGTGGCGTTGGTCAGCGGGTCGAAGGCGGCTTCCAGGCTTGGGAAGGCGTCCGGGTGGTGGCGCAGATTGACCTGCATGCAGCCGATGTCGATCGAGCGCATGCCGCCGGCCTGCAGGGCCTGCACCCCGGCAACTGCTGCCGCCTTGCTGGCGAAGAATTGCCCACGGCCCTCGGCATTGATGGTCCAGGGCCAGGGGTGGAAGGCGCCCGTTTCCGGGTCCCGCCGGCCGGATTCCATGCGGGCAATGGCGGTCAGCAGATGTGGCGGGATGCCGGCGGCGCGTTCCGCCGCCTGGATCGCGGCGCGGCACAGCAGGCCCGGCTCGGCCTGCGCGGCACGACCGGGAACCAGGGGCAGGATCAGCAGGAGGAGAAGCGCGATACGGGTCATGCCCCCGGCAGGGCAAATGGCGTGCCAGAGGGTGTTGGCGTCAGGGTGCCGCTGGGGCCGCGTCTGGCGTGCCGGGGGCCGGTGCGACGGGCGCCGGCGCGAGGGGAGACGGCGTCATGGCGGCTGGCGGGGCAGGCTCCGGCGCGGCCGGTGCCGGCCTCGCGGGAGCCTGTGGCGCCTGGTCCGGTGCGGCGAGGTCCGGCACGACAGGGGCCGGTGTGATCGGCTCCGGGGCTACGGGTGCCGGATCGACCGATGGCGGGGACAGGGGCGGCAGGGCCTCGCGCGCGGGCACAGCCTCGGTCGGCGCGGCGCTGCCATCCGGCGGGGTGGCACCGGCGGGGGCGTCCGGCGCAGGGGCCGGAGCGGGAGGCGGCGGCACCGGGCGGGCTTGCGCCGGGCGGGCGGCTGCCGGCGCCCCCGGCGTCGGCGCGCGGCCGGCGCCTTCCTCCGGCACGTTCTGCGTATAGTCCGGGATGATGCGGGCCTGGGCGCCGGCGATCACCAGCACCCGTTCGCCCACCGCCATCGCCACCTCGTCCCGCTGCGTCACCGACAGCAGTTCCCCATTCGGCTTGCGGACGATGTATTCCCAGGCAGTGGTACTGCCCGCCACCCGCTCCGTCGCCGAGCCCAGGATCCCGCCGACCAGCGCGCCGCCGACCGCGCCGATGGCGCCGGCCATGTTCCCGCCCGGCGCCTGCGACCCGACGATGCCACCCGCCGCGCCGCCGGTCGCAGCACCCGTATTGCCATCCGCCGTCACCGTTACGCGCCGTATGCCGATGATGACCGCCTGTTCGACTCGGTTCATCTGCTGCACCGCCGCCGTGGCGTAGTCGTCCGGCGAATAGCTCGGCCGGCAGGCGCCCAGCGCCAGCAGCAACAAAAGGGGGAGGGTGCGCGGATTGGCCATCGCCCGCTTGCATAGGCCAGCCGCACACGCCCGGCCAGCGGCCAGATGCACCACCTCTCCCATCTCTGATGACACCCTCTTGCCCGACGTCGCCACTGGCGGCACACCGCGATTGCGGCGGAGGAAGATGGAGCGGCGATGGCATCGGTGCGGCGACATCTGGCCGATCTGTCCCGGCGTGGGCTGCTGCGCGGGGCGCTGGCCCTGGCGGGGCTCGCCGCGCTGAACCCCCGGCCGTCCCGGGCCGGCCTGGCCCATCCCCGTTTCGCCGAGGACCCCTTCCGCCTGGGCGTCGCCGCCGGCGATCCGCGGCCCGATGGGCTGGTGATCTGGACCCGCCTCGCCCCCACCCCCGAACAGCCCGATGGCGGGCTGGACCCGCTGCCCGTGGAGGTCGGCTGGCAGGTGGCGGAGGACCCCGGCTTCCGTCGCCTCGCCGCCCAGGGCACCGCCATCGCCCAGCCCGATGCCGCCCACAGCCTGCATGTGGAGGTCGCCGGCCTGCGCCCCGCCCGCCCCTATTTCTACCGCTTCCTCTGCGGCGGCCAGGCCAGCCGAATCGGCCAGGCCCGCACCGCCCCGCCGATGGAGGCCGATTCCACCGTGCGGATCGTCTCCGCCGGCTGCCAGCACTACGAACACGGGTTGTTCACCGCCTGGAAACACATCGCGCGGGAGGAGGTGGACCTCGTCTTCCACTATGGCGACTTCATCTATGAATACGCCGCCCGCCCGGTGGGTTCGGTTTCCGCCGGCCGCACCATCATCCGCAGCCATCGGGGCGGGGAGACGCTGAGCCTCGCGGATTACCGCGACCGCCACGCGCAATACCGCCAGGACCCGGACCTCGCCGCCGCCGCCGCCGCCCATGCCTTCGCGGTGACCTTCGATGACCATGAGGTGGCGAACAACTGGGCTGGCGACACCGGCGGGCGCGGGGAGCACGGGCTGGACTTCGACCTGCGCAAGGCCGCCGCCTTCCAGGCCTGGTACGAGCACATGCCCGTCCGCGCCTCCGCTTTGCCGCGCGGCCCGCGCATCACCGCGCATCGCCGCCTGACCTATGGCGGCACGGTGAGCCTGCATCTGCTGGACACGCGCGGCCAGCGCGACGACCAGCCCTGCGGCGACGGCACGAAACCGCCCTGCGCGGAGGTGGCGCGACCGGACGCGCAGATGCTCGGCCCGGCGCAGGAACGCTGGCTGCTGGACGGCGCCGCCAACAGCCGCGCCACCTGGCAGGTGCTGGCGCAGCAGGTGCCGATGTTCGCCCGAGTCTCCCCCAATGGCGCCATCAGCATGGACAAGTGGGATGGCTACCCGGCCGCCCGCGCGCGCCTGCTGCACGGGCTGCGCGACAGGGGCGTGGAGAATACGGTCGTGCTCTCCGGCGATGTGCACAGCGCCTATGCCGCCACGGTCTCGGCGGTGCCGGAGGGGCCGGCGCTCGCCGCCGAATTCACCGCCACCTCCATCAGCAGCGAGGGCGATGGCAGCGAGGAACGGCGCGGCACGGCGGCGGCGCTGGCGGCGAACCCGCATATCGCCTTCCACAACAACCGCCGCGGCTATTGCCGCCACACCTTCTCCGCCCGCCTCTGCACGACAAGCTTCCTCGCCGTGCCCTTCATCACCCGCCCCGGCGCGCCGCTGGAGGAACGCGGGCGCTTCGTGGTGGAAAGCGGTGACGCGCGGGTGAAGCCGGCCTAGCCTTTCCCCCGGAACGAACGGGGGAGGGGCCGCCATGGCGCGCATCGGATTCGTGGGCCTGGGCAATATGGGCGCGCCGATGGCGCGGAACCTGGTGAAGGCCGGGCATCAGGTGGCGGTGTTCGACCTGTCCCCCGCCGCCATCGCCGCCGTGCCGGGGGCCGAAGCCGCGGAGAGCGGCGCGGCGGCGGCCACGGGCGCCGACATCGTCTTCACCATGCTGCCGGCCGGCGCCCATGTGCGGGAGGCCTGGCTGGGTGGCATGGCGGCGGCGAGCCGGCCGGACGCCGTGCTGGTGGATTGCTCCACCATCGATGTGGCGACGGCCCGCGCCGTGGCCGCAGCCTGCGGCCGCGCCTTCCTGGACGCGCCGGTTTCCGGCGGGGTGATGGGGGCGGAGGCGGGGACCCTGACCTTCATGGTCGGCGGCCCAGCGGCCGCCTTCGCCAGCGTGGAACCCGTGCTGCGCCAGATGGGCCGCGCCGCGATCCATTGCGGGGAGGTGGGCGCGGGCCAGGCGGCCAAGGCCTGCAACAACATGATGCTCGCGGCTACCATGATCGTGACGGCGGAGGCCTTTGTGCTGGCCGAGCGGCTGGGGCTTTCGCACCAGGCGCTGTTCGATGTGGCTTCGCAATCCTCCGGCCAGAGCTGGAGCCTGACGACCTATTGCCCCGTGCCGGGGCCGGTGCCGGGGAGCCCGGCCAATCGGGATTATGTGCCGGGGTTTGCGGCGGATCTGATGCTGAAGGATCTGGGGCTGGCGGTGGGGGCGGCGCAGGCGGCGGGGGTGAGGTTGGAGGTGGGGGAGAAGGCGCTGGATCTTTACCGGCGGTTTGTGGAGGAGGGGGGTGGGGGGAAGGATTTTTCGGGCATAATTAACAAAATGCTTCGTGACCTAGCTCACCCCGCCATCGATCCAAAGCCTTAGCTAGGTAATTTTTTGATGCCGTAGGCACAAGAGATTGACTGACCTTTTAATTACGTTATAGTAACAACCTAAGAGAGGTGTGGTGATGGCTGACGCAAGAGAGTTGAAAATATTAGCTGCTCGTGTAGCAGCACTGCGCGAGGCTATGGACGCTGTTAGATCGGGGACAACCCCAGATCATGCAAAGTGGTCAAGCACAAATTCATTTATTCGGGCATATACTGACGCGGCGCTGCAGTATAAAAAACTTACAAACGACCGAACAGTAAATATTTATGATATTAGTAGGCTTGCCGCCTCGGATGATAAGCGTTGGCCAGTCGAAAAGGGTCAATTCGACACAATTTACGCTGATATAGTCGTTCTTCAGAAATTGCTGACCCAGCCTGAGGAAGAACCTCTTGGGCCACTCTATAATCTTTTTGTGTCGGGGTTGGACGATAGCTGGTCGGGTGTGCCTTTTCACCTGGAACTTTCTCGTTGTCTTCGTGAATACACAGACGGAGAGTTGACCGAGCGATTTGGGCGACTGGATAGCGCGTCTATATCGGAGCTAAAGCGCTATCCCTGTATATTTGCCTATGAGTCTGGCATCCAAAAAGCACCGCTCTTTGGGTTTATTCGTGAAATTGATCGTCGGCAAAATGAGGTGAGAGTTGATTATCATCTCGTCGATGTCCATCCCTTCTTGACCGCAAATGAACTGTCGGAGATGAGATTTGAGCTAGATCTATCAAAACTTGAACTTTACAGGACTCACTGGGCACTGAAGCGTGTCGATCTCGCGAAAGAGCTTCATCGGAAGAACATTGCACTTCCTTCTTCCGCTGCCGACATTAAGAACAGTGTAGATATATCAAATCATGTTTTTGATGTTGCTTTGTCGTTCCCTGGAGAGGCTCGCGAACTTGTCGAGAAAATCTCCCACGAGCTGGAAAGAAGTTTGGGACCAAACGCTTATTTTTATGACGATAACTACACATCGCAGCTTGCTCGGCCTTCACTAGACACCCTGCTGCAGGGGATCTACAGCCGAGCAAAGCTTGACGTTGTTTTCGCCGGCAGCGACTATCAAGCAAAGAATTGGTGTGGAGTGGAGTTTCGGGCGATACGCGAGATAATTCAGCGCCGAGAGCATGAGCGTGTTATGCTTGTCAGGCTGGATGATGGCGAGGTTGAAGGCATATTGAAAGTAGACGGATATGTCGATGCTCGGAGATTCGGACCCGAAAAAATTGCGGAATTTATTGTTGATCGAATCGGGTTGATTAAGAGTAAAGAATAGTTTCTTCCTAACGTTGATTTTGCGCGGGCGCGCGAAATAGTGCGTGGTGGGTGCGGGTTAATCCGATGTTCGCCTAATTTCGAAGTTTAAGAGGTTACTTCCAAAAGATCCGCGGATCCATTACCACCGCCCGCTCCTCCCCCACCCGCACCCGCCCAAACTCAGGATGCGCCGGATTCACCACCACATTCTCATCCCGCCCCCCCGTCACCACGGATGGCACGATCAGCAGCGCCGTCCTTCCCTCCCGCAGCCACGCGCCCCCAAACGCCTGCGCGACCGAGGTATCAAACGGATCGTCCCACCCCGCATGTCGCGCCGGGTCAAACCGCTCCCGCGACACATCCTCGGGCACCTCCGCCTCCACATAGCGGGCGGCGCTTGGCGGGGATTGGCGGTTGGCGTGGACCAGCACCTCCAGCAGGCACAGCGCAAAACTGGTGCCGGTGTAGATCGCGGGCAGGCCGGGCGGATTCCAGCGCTGGCCGAACAGCCGCGCACCCTCGCCGGACCAGATCGGATGCGGCCCCGTGACAATGCGCCAAAGGCGCATGGCTCAGAGCGCCAGCCCGTATTCCAGCGCGTTCAAAACCTGTTCCACCCGCCGCGTGCCGAGGTCCGTGCGCGCCGCATCCACCGGGCTGCGCCCCTCCAGCGCCGGATGCGGCGCGGTCATGAAGGCCCGCGCCTCCGCCTCCGAGCCCAAGGCGCGGCGGGCATGGACGAACAGCCGCGCCACCCGCTCGGTCCGCTCGCTTTCCTGCGGCGAGAGGTTTTGGGCGCGGCGTTCCAGGGTGGTCTTGGGCACCACGCCGAATTCCAGGCTCGACGCCTTGGCCTTGTCGCCGCCGGCCAGTGATTCCGCGACATGCCGCAGCGCCTGCCGCGGCAGGCCGCGCTCCACCGCCTTTTCGATCAGGGCTGGGGAGGCCGCCAGCGTCCGCTCCGACCCACTCGCCGGCCGGCCAGTGTCACGCAGGACGACGAAATCGCCCGCCCCGGCCGCCTTGCTGTCGCGCAGGAAGGCGATGCCCATCACCTCGGCCACCGCCTTGGCATCATAATTGGTGAGCATGCCACAGGCCTCCAAACCAGTTGGGCGAAGATGGCGCCCCAATTGGTCAAAGACAAGCCCCGAATGCCGCGCTCAGCCGGGCCGAGGCTTCCCCGGAAGCCCCCGCCCGCTCACCACCACCCCCTCCCCAAACCGCGCCCGCAGTTTTTCGACCGCCGCCCATCGATCCGCCCGCCGCGCTGAATCCGGGTCCGCCAAATCCGGCAAATCCGCCTGATCCCCCGGTGCCAGCGGCTGCGCGCCCACGCCGATCAGTCGAAACGCCGCCCCCGTCGCCTCCTTCGCCAGCATCGGCTGGGCCGCCCGGAACAGCATTTCGGGCAGTCTTGTGGGGCGGCCGAGGCGCACCGTGCGGGTGCGGCTTTCGAAGGCGGCGGTCTTCAGCTTCAGCACCACCCCGGCGGCCCCGAATCCCTTCTCCCCCAGCCGCCGGCCAAGTTTTTCGCACAGCCGCCACAGCGGCACTTCCAGCTCCGCCAGCGTCCGCAGGTCGCTGTCGAAGGTGGTTTCGGCCGAAATGCTTTTCGTCTCCCGCGCGGGGTCCACGCGGCGCGTATCTTCGCCGCGGGCGCGGGCCACCAGGCCGGGGCCGTCCTCGCCGAAGCGGCGGGCGGCCTCCCGCGCCTCCAGCACCGCCAATTGGCCGAGCCGGGTGAAGCCGGCGGCGCCGAGTTTGCGGGCCAGCGCCGGCCCCACCCCGGGCAGCAGCCCCACCGGCTGCGGCGCCAGCCATGCGGCGGCCTCCGCGCCCAGCACGCCAAAGCCGCGCGGCTTGTCCCGCTCCGCCGCCAGCTTCGCCAGCAGCCGGTTGGGCGCCAGGCCGATGGAAACGGTGATGCCGAGCCGCGTCTCCACCGCCCGGGCGAAGCGCGCCAGCACAATGGCGGGCGGGGCGCGGTGCAGCGCCTCGGTGCCCGAAAGGTCCAGCACCGCCTCGTCGATCGAAAGCGGCTGCACCAGGGGGGTCAGGGTCTCCATCATCTCCCGCATCTGGCGGGCGGTGGCGACGTATTTGGCCATGTCGGGCTTGATGACGACGGCGTCCGGGCACAGCGCGAGCGCCTTGAACATCGGCATGGCGCTGCGCACCCCGCTGGTGCGCGCCACATAGCAGGCCGCCGAGACAACGCCGCGCCGGCCGCCGCCGACGATGACGGGGCGGGTCAGCAATTCGGGGCGGTCGCGCTTCTCGATGCTGGCGTAGAAGGCGTCGCAATCGATATGGGCGATGGTCAGGGCGAAAAGCTCGGGGTGGCGCAGCAGGCGCCGGCCGCCGCATTCGGGGCAGTTCGGCCCCACCGGATCGCGCCTGCCGCAATCCCGGCAGAGCGCGGGGGTCATCGCCGTGCCTTGGCGGAAGGTGCGGGGGTGACGATGGGCTGGACCTGCGCGAGGCATGCCGCGCCCCCCTCACCCAACCCTCTCCCCCCGTCGGGGGGAGAGGGCTTGTGGGGATACAGCTTGTGAGCAGGCATCACCGGCCGGCCAGGATGGCGGCGGGGATCGCCAAGGCGAAGGCGGCCAGTGCCCAGGGCCAGAGGCGGCGGAAGCGGGACCGCACCGCCAGCACATGCGGCACGGCGGCCGGCGGGGCGCGGCTGGTGTCGTAGAAGCGCGCGAAATCCCATAGCAGCCAGGCGCCGCCATGCCCGGCGCGGATCGCCTGGAACGCCGCCCATTTCGCCCATGCCAGGTGCCACATTGCCACCAGCATCAGCGCCACCGCGCCGGCCATCAGCGCATCGGCGATGGCCTGCCTCACCACAGCCGCGCGGCGCCGAGCACGCCGGAACTGTCGCCATGCCGGGCCTTCAGCACGGGCGTCGCGAAACTGTCGGAAAAGACGTGGCGGCGAATCAGCTTCGGCAGGACCTCATACAGATGGTCCATGTTGGACAGCCCGCCGCCGAGCACGATCACATCCGGATCGAGCAGGTTGATCACCGCCGCCAGGGCGCGCGCCAGTCGGTCCGCATGCCGGTCCAGCGCCGCGCGCGCCACCGCATCGCCGGCGGCGGCGCGGGCGGGCAGGGGGGCGGCGTCGCGCGCCTCCGGCCCATCCGCGTCGCGGGCCAAGGCGGGGCCGCAGAGGAAGGTTTCGATGCAGCCCTGCTGGCCGCACCAGCAGCGGGGGCCGGGGAATTCCCCTTGCGTCATCCAGGGCAGGGGGTTGTGGCCCCATTCGCCGGCGATGCGGTTGCGGCCTTCGATCAGCTTCCCGTTCACCACCAGCCCACCGCCGACGCCGGTGCCGAGGATGACGGCGAAGCCGGTGCCGCGCAGGTCGTGGAATTCGCTCATCGCCAGGCAATTGGCGTCGTTGGAAAGCCGCACCGCCCGCCGCAGCCGCGCGGCGAGGTCGGCGCGCAGGGCCTCGCCGTTGAGGAAGGTGGAATTGGCGCCGCGGATCAGACCGGTATCCGGGCTTTCGCTGCCGGGAATGCCGATGCCGATGCTGGCCGTATGGCCGATCTCGGCCTCCGCCGCCTCCACCATGCCGGCGATCTGGGCGACGGTGCCGCCATAGGTGGCCGGGGTGGGCAGGCGGCGGCGCAGGCGCAGCGCGCCATCGGGGGCGAGGGCCGCGATCTCGGTCTTCGTGCCGCCCAGATCGACACCAATGCGCCAGGTCATGGGGTGAGCCCTCGCGGATGCAGCGTCGGCAGGAAAGGCGGCGATCTCATGCCCCCAAAGTGACGCCGCGGGCAGGGCTCCGCAAGCGGCCTTGCCTTGGGGCGGCCGGGGTGGTGGACTCCCGCGCATGAGCGAGACCCTGCTGGATGTCCAAGGGCTGACCTGCCCGCTGCCCGTATTGAAGGCCAACAAGGCCCTGCGGTCGCTCGCCCCTGGCGCGCGGCTGGTGGTGCTGGCCACCGACCCGGCCAGCGTGAAGGATTTCCGCGCCTATGCGGCGGAGACCGGACATGCGCTGGTCGGGTTCTCGGAGGAAAAGGGGCTGTTCCGCTTCACGCTGCGCAAGCGTGAGGACCCGCCAGCCCAGGATGAGGCATGAGCATGGGCGTGCTGCTCTTCACCCATCTGGCCTGCCTGCGGCACGACCCCGGTCTCGGCCATCCGGAATGCCCCGACCGGCTGCGCGCCGTGCTGCGGGCGCTGGATGCGGGTGAGTTTACCGATCTGATCCGCGCGGAGGCGCCACTGGCGACCGTGGAACAACTCCTGCGCGTGCATCCGGCCGGCTATGTGGACGCCATCATGGGCATCCGGCCGGAGGGGGATGAGATCGTCGCGCTCGATGCCGATACGCTGATGAGCGCCGGCAGTGCGGAGGCCGCGCTGCGCGCCGCCGGGGCGGCCGTCGCCGCGGTGGATGCCGTCTGCAAGGGGGAGGTCCGCCGCGTCTTCTGCGCCACCCGCCCGCCCGGCCATCATGCCGAGCCCAACAAGCCGATGGGTTTCTGTCTGTTCGCCAATGCGGCGGTGGCGGCGCGGCATGCCCAGGCGGTGCATGGGCTCAGCCGCGTCGCCGTGGTGGATTTCGACGTGCATCACGGCAACGGCACCCAGGCCTGTTTCGAGGCCGAGGCCAGCCTGTTCTACGCCAGCAGCCACCAATGGCCGCTCTATCCCGGCACCGGCGATGTGGGCGAACGCGGCGTCGGCAATATCCGCAACGCCCTGCTGCCCCCCGGCGCCGATGGTGCCGCCTTCCGCGCCGCCTGGCGGGACGAGCTGCTGCCGGCGCTGGACGCCTTCACGCCGGAGCTGATCGTGGTGTCAGCCGGATTTGACGCCCATGCCGCCGACCCCCTCGCCCAGCTCCGGGTGCGGGAGGCGGATTTCGCCTGGCTCACCGGCGAACTCTGCGCCATCGCCGACCGTTATGCCCAAGGGCGGCTGGTGAGCCTGCTGGAGGGCGGCTATGACCTTGATGCATTGGCGCTTTCCACGGCGGCCCATGTGCGGGCGCTGATGCGCGCCTGACCCGCACGGCACTGCCCTTCCGGGCCGATCGCCGCCCCTGTATGTTTTTTCCTTCCCATGGAAGACAAGACTGATGTCAACTCAGCCTGACACGGCAAGGCAGGTCGCCTCTCTCTCCTTCGAGGAGGCACTGGCGGAGCTGGAGGGGATCGTGAAGGACCTGGAATCGGGCAAGGGGCGGCTGGAGGAAGCTGTGGCGGGTTATGAACGCGGCGCCGCGCTGCGCCGGCATTGCGAGGCGAAGCTGGCGGAGGCCGAGGCCAAGGTGCAGGCCATCGTCGAATCCAGCCCCGGCAACGCCGGCAGCCTGCGTGACATCACCTGATGCCCGATACCGCAACGACCACGCCGCTCGCCGCCGCTCTGGCCGAGGCCGCGCGGGATATCGACCACACGCTGGATTTCATCCTGCCCCAGGCGGAAGGCCCGGAAGGCCCGCTGCTGGCCGCCATGCGCTATGCCGTGATCGGCGGCGGCAAGCGGCTGCGCGGCTTCCTGGTGCTGGAAGGGGCGCGGCAATTCGGCGTCTCCCGCCAGGCGGCCTTGCGCGTCGCGGCGGCGATCGAGATGCTGCACGCCTATTCGCTGGTGCATGACGACCTGCCGGCGATGGATGATGACGACCTGCGCCGCGGCAAGCCCACGCTGCACAAGGCCTATGACGAGGCCACCGCCATCATCGCCGGCGACGCCCTTCAGGCGCTGGCCTTCGGCACCCTGGCGGAGGAGGAAACCCATGCCGATACCGCCGTGCGGATCGAGCTGGTGCGCTGCCTCGCCAAGGCGGCCGGCGCGCGCGGCATGTGCGGCGGGCAGATGCTGGACATGCTGGCGGAGGCCGCCGACGAACCCCTGGACGAGGTGCAGGTCGGCCGGCTGCAATTGCTGAAGACCGGCCGCCTGATCGAATTCGCCGCGGAGGCCGGCGCCATCCTCGGCAAGGCGCCGCTGTCCCAGCGCAATGCCCTGGCCGCCTATGGCCGCGATATCGGCGCCGCCTTCCAGATCGCGGATGACCTGCTGGACGCGACCGCCAGCGCGGATGAGACCGGCAAGCGCACGGGCAAGGATGCGGCGGCGGGCAAGGCCACGCTGCTCGGCCTGCTCGGGCTGGACCGCGCCCGGATGCAGGCGGAACGCCTGGTCGCCCAGGCGCGTGACCACCTGGACAGCTTCGGCGATCGTGCCGATCTGTTGCGGGACCTTGCGACCTACACCATCGAGAGGAAGAGCTGACAGCCATGGCGCCCCCCGCGACCCCCCTGCTCGATCGCGTCCGAACCCCGGCCGATCTCCGCAACTATTCGGGGGAGCAGCTCAAGCAACTGGCGGAGGAACTGCGGGCGGAGACCATCGATGCCGTCAGCCAGACCGGCGGCCATCTGGGCGCCTCGCTGGGCGTGGTGGAGCTGACGGTCGCCGTGCATGCGGTGTTCGACACGCCGCGCGACCGGCTGATCTGGGATGTCGGCCACCAGGCCTATCCGCATAAGATCCTGACCGGCCGCCGCGACCGCATCCGCACGCTGCGGCAGGAGGGCGGGCTGTCCGGCTTCACCCGGCGGGCGGAAAGCGAATACGACCCGTTCGGCGCGGCGCATTCCTCCACGTCGATCTCCGCCGGCCTCGGCATGGCCATGGCGCGCGACCTGAAGGGCGATGACCGGCAGGTCATCGCCATCATCGGCGACGGGTCGATGTCCGCCGGCATGGCCTATGAGGCAATGAACAATGCCGGCGCGGCCAAGGCGCGGCTGATCGTCATCCTGAACGACAACGACATGTCGATCGCCCCGCCGGTGGGGGCGATGAGCGCCTATCTGTCCAAGGTCGTCTCCTCCAGGCCGTTTCTCTCGGTGCGGGAGATGATGGCCAAGCTGGCGCGGCGTTTCCCCCGCCCGCTGGAACGCACCGCCCGCCGGGCGGAGGAATTCGCCCGCGGCTTGTTGACCGGCGGCACGCTGTTCGAGGAGCTGGGCTTCTACTATGTCGGCCCGATCGACGGCCACGACCTGGACCATCTGTTGCCGGTGCTGCGCAATCTGCGCGATGCCGAGGATGCGCTGCCGATCCTGCTGCATGTCGTGACGCAGAAGGGCAAGGGCTACGCCCCCGCCGAGGCCAGCGCCGACAAGTATCACGGCGTCCAGAAGTTCAACGTCATCACCGGCGAACAGGCCAAGGCGCCCCCCGGCCCCCCCAGCTACACGAAAGTCTTCTCGAATGCCCTGATCGCGGAGGCGGAGGCGGATGAGCGGATCGTCTCCATCAATGCCGCGATGCCGGCCGGCACCGGGCTGGATGCCTTCGCGAAGAAATTCCCGAAGCGCTGCTTCGATGTGGGCATCGCCGAGCAGCATGCGGTGACCTGCGCGGCGGGCATGGCGACGGAGGGGCTGAAGCCCTTCGTGGCGATCTATTCCACCTTCCTCCAGCGCGCCTATGACCAAGTGGTGCATGACGTCGCGCTGCAATCCCTGCCGGTGCGCTTCGCCATGGACCGTGCCGGGCTGGTGGGGGCGGATGGCGCCACCCATGCCGGCAGCTTCGACATCGCCTATCTCGGCTGCCTGCCGAACATGGTGCTGATGGCCGCCGCCGATGAGGTCGAGCTGATGCATATGGTGGCCACCGCCGCCCAGATCGACGACCGCCCCAGCGCATTTCGCTACCCCCGCGGCGAGGGCCTCGGCCTGACCCTGCCGGCCCGCGGCACGCCGCTGGAGATCGGCCGCGGCCGGGTGCTGCGGGAGGGGACGGCGATCGCCATCCTGTCCTATGGCACCCGCCTGGCCGAATGCCAGAAGGCGGCGGACGAGTTGGCGGCGCAGGGCCTGAGCTGCACCGTCGCCGATGCCCGCTTCGCCAAGCCGCTGGACACCGGTCTGGTGGAACGCCTGGCGAAGAACCACGAGGTGCTCATCACCATCGAGGAAGGCTCGGTCGGCGGCTTCGGCGGCCTGGTGGCGCATCACCTGCTGTGGAAGGGGCTGCTGGACGGGCAGACGAAATTCCGGCCGATGGTGCTGCCCGACAGCTTCATCGACCATGCCGCGCCGAAGGTGCAGTACGACCAGGCCGGGCTGAATGCCCGGCACATCGTCGCCACCGCGCGCGCGGCGCTCGGCATGGCGGAGGCCAAGGCCCAGCCGGCGCGCGCCTGATGCGTGCGACGAGGATCCGCTCGGTCACGCCGCATGTGCTGATGGCGGATCTGGCGGAGCCCTTCGCCTATTCCCAGGCCTGGTACCGCCGCCGCGGCGCCATGCTGGTGGAGGTGGTGACGGAGGATGGCATCGTGGGCTGGGGCGAGGCCTTCGGCCCGCCGGAACTGACCGCGCCGATCTGCGCCTGGCTCGCCCCGCTGCTGATCGGCCAGGATGCCCTGGCGCGGGAGGCGCTGTGGCAGGCGATGTACAACCGGCTGCGCGACCATGGCCAGCGCGGGCTGGTGATCGAGGCGATCAGCGCGCTCGACATCGCATTGTGGGACATCGCCGGCCAGGCTTTTGGCGTGCCCGTCCACAAGCTGCTCGGCGGCCCGCTCCGGACGGAGGTGCAGGCCTATGCCACCGGCTTCTACCGCCGCGAACGCGCCGACCATCTGCGCTACCTGACGGAGGAGGCCGAGGATCGGTTGGAGGAGGGCTTCTCCATCCTCAAGCTGAAGACCGGCTGGGGCCTGGCGGAGGACATCGCCTTGACCCGCGACTTTCGCCACGCCATCGGGCCCAATATCGGGCTGCTGGTGGATTGCAACCATGCCTATGACGTGCCGGCCGCCATCGCCTATGGTCGCGCCGTGGCCGAATGCGACATCGGCTGGTTCGAGGAGCCGGTGCAGCCGGAGGACCTCGATGGCTATCTGGAGGTGAAGCGCGGCCAGCCGATCCCCGTGGCCGGCGGCGAGGCCAGCTTCACCCGCTGGGGCTTCCGGGACATGATCACCCGGCGCGTGGCGGATATCCTGCAACCGGACGTCGCCGCCTGTGGCGGCATATCGGAGTTGAAGAAGATCGCCGACATGGCCAATGCCTTCGGGGTCCGCATCAACCCGCATGTCTGGGGCACCGGCGTGGCCCTGGCCGCGTCCCTGCACCTTCTGGCGGTGATCCCGGACAATCCCCCCGGCCTGTTCCCCCGCCCACCGCTGCTGGAGCTGGACCGCTCGCCGCATCCGGTGCGGGACGCGCTGCTGGCGGAACCGATCGGCTTCGCGGGCGGCGTGGTGCGGGTGCCGCAGGGGCCGGGGCTGGGCATCACCGTGGATCGCGCCGCGCTGACGCGTTTCGCCGCCTGATGGCCGCCATTCCGAAGCAGCGGGCGGACCAGGCGCTGGTCGATCGGGGCCTGGTCGAGACCCGCACCAGGGCCCAGGCGCTGATCCTGGCCGGCAAGGTCTTCTCCGACACCGCCCGCATCGCCAAGGCCGGCGACATGGTGAAGCCGGACCAGCCGCTGGAGGTGCGCGGCCAGGACCATCCCTGGGTGTCGCGCGGCGGGGTGAAGCTGGCCCACGCCATCGCGCATTTCGGGCTGAAGGCGCAGGGGATCACGGCGCTGGATGTGGGGTCTTCCACCGGCGGCTTCACCGATGTGCTGCTGCATCACGGTGCGGCGAAGGTCTATGCGGTGGATGTGGGCCATGGGCAGCTCGCCTGGAAGCTGCGCAACGATCCGCGGGTGGTGGTGATGGAGCGGACCAATGCCCGCTACCTCGATTCCACCATGATCCCGGAGGCGCCGGCGGCGGTGGTCTGCGACGCCAGCTTCATCGGCCTGCGCACGGTACTGCCTTCGGCCCTGGGCCTGGTTTCGCCGGGCGGCTGGGCTGTGGCACTGATAAAGCCGCAATTCGAGGTGGGGCCGAATGTCGCCAAGGGTGGTGTGGTGCGCGATGCCCGGGTGCATGACAGCGTCTGCGCCGGCATTCGCCACTGGTGGTCGGAACTGCCGGGCTGGAAGGTGCTGGGGGTGGAGGCGAGCCCACTGCTCGGCCCGGAGGGCAACAGGGAATTCCTGATCGCGGCGCGACGCGAAGGATAGGGGTGGTCAGGCGGGGCGTTTCAAGCGGGGCGGGGCGCGCTTCCCCCATTGCCCACAGCCTGCCGGCTGATCTCCGCCAGCAGCGCCCAGACCTTGTGCGGGTCCATGCGCGTCTCCGGATCGTTCAGCAGGCGATCGAGTTCCGCCATCTTCTGGTCCAGCTCACGCTCGGTCATCGGGTCGGCATCCTGCGGGTGGCTGCTCGCGTCTCGCACCGCAGCATCATGCGCAGGAACGCGCGACATGAGAGATGGGTTGCTTAACGCCAGTGCATCACGTGTGCGCGATGAATGATACGAAGCTAGATTAATCTATTTTTAAGAAACGGGTCCAGCGGAATCCCTGATGCCGCGCCACGGATGATGATTTGGGCGAGTTCCGCCGCTTCCAGCGTGCCGCTGGAATCCTGCACAGGCCGGTCGGCCACCTTCCGCCCACCCTTCAGGACAACCACGCGTTGTGCCACGGCGACCACATCGCCCATGGCGTGGCTCACCAGGATCACGGTGCGTCCCTCCGCGTGCAGGCGGCGGATCAGGTCCAGCACCTGCGCCGTCTCCTTGACCCCCAGCGCCGCCGTGGGTTCGTCCATGATGATGATGCGCGCATCCCAGCGCAGCGCCCGGCAGATGGCGACCGCCTGGCGCTGCCCGCCCGAGAGGCGCTCCACCGGCGTGTCCATATCGGCGATGGTCACGGCCAGCCGCGCCAGGTAGCCCCGGCTGGCCTCCGCCATGCGCCGCTTGTCGAGCAGGCCGAAAGGCGGCCGCGTCAGCTCCGACCCCAGGAACACGTTCTGCCAGATGGACAGGCGCGGGGCGACGGCCAGGTCCTGGTAGATGGTGGCGACGCCGCGCCGCAGCGCGTCCTGCGGCCCGCGGAAGCGGGTGGCGTCGCCGTCCAGCGTCAGCGTCCCCTCGCTCGGCGCCTGGGCGCCGGAGAGGATCTTCACCAGGCTGGACTTGCCCGCGCCATTGTCGCCGCAGAGCGCCAGCACCTCGCCCTCCGTCACATCGAGGTCGATGCCCGTCAGCGCCTGCACGGCGCCGTAGCGCATGCCGATGCCGCGGAGCGCCAGCAGCGCCATGTCAGAGGAAGCGCTGCACGTTGTTGCCATCCACCAGCACGGAATCGAGGAACAGGTAGGGGCCGGACGCCATGGCGCCCTTCGGTTCGCCCTTCAGCACGATGCGGTCCACCGCCTCCACCGCCTTGTTGCCCATCTCCTCGAAGGGGATGGTGACGGTGGCCATCAGCGTGCTCTCGGGGTCGGCGATGCGGCGATAGGTCTCGGCGCCGCCGTCGATGGAGACGAACTTCACCTGCCCCTTCTTCACGCCACGCGCCTGAAGCAGGTCGTCGATGACGAAGGCCTGGCCGTCGAAGCTGGCCCAGATGCCCTGGGTATTCGCCGCATGCCGCAGCAGAAGTCCGGAAAAACCCTGGCGGACGTCGTCGCGCCAGGAGGCGGTGCGCGCCATGGTATGGGTGGCGAGCACGCGCACGCCGGTATTCTCGGACAGAACGGCGTCCAGCACCTTGCCGCGGATGCGGGTGCCGACGTTGCCCTCGAAGCGCTGGGTCAGGATATTGCCCTGGTAGCCCAGCTCCCCCAGCAGCCAGAGCGCCGCATCGGCGCCCACCTTGTATTCGTTCACCTGGATGTCGAAGACCGTGTGCGGGGAGGCGCCGGCCATGATGGTGATGATGGGGATGCCGGCGGCCTTGGCGCGCTGGAACTGCGCCTCCGCCTCCACCGGCTTGCCCATGGCGACGATGATGGCCTTGGGGCGGCGCTGGATCAGCGTGTCGAGCTGTTCGGCGTGGCGGGGCAGGGCGCCCTCGCTGTTCAGCACCGTCGCCGTCCAGCCCTTGGCGCGGGCGGCGGTGGCGGCGGCATTGGCGGCGCGGGCATGGGTCTCGCTGCTCATCTGGAAGCCGACGATGGCGATATCCGTGCCCGCTTGGGCCTGGGCCAAGGCGGGTGCTGCGAGAAGGCCGGCGCCGGCCAGCAATACGCCGCGGCGAGTGGTTTCGGTCATGGTCATTTCCCCGTCCGGAAATTCAGCTTCTTCACGAAGGGCGCGCGGCCCATGCCGGCGGCCGAGAGGGCCACGGAGGCGAGGATGATCGCGCCCAGCACGATGTCCTGCCAGTAGTATTCGGCGCCCAGCAGCACCAGCCCATTGCCCAGCACCTTCAGCGTCAGCGCCGCGAAGATCGTGCCCGGGATGTTCGGGCGCCCCGGCTCGAACATGCACATGCCCAGCAGCACGGCTGCGATGGCATAGAGGAAATGGTCATTGGCCATGCCCGGTGCGGCGGAGGAGAGGGACGATGCCAGCAGCACCGCCGTCAGCCCGGCGCAGGCACCGGCCAGCGTCAGCGCCAGGCGCTTCATGGACAGGGTGCGGATGCCGGCCAGCCGCGCGGCCTCGTCCGCTTCGCCTGTGGCCACCAGATGCGCGCCGAGGCGGGTCCATTTCACCAGCACCCAGGCGGCCAGCCCGACGCCGCCCAGCCACCAGACCAGGTTGGGCAGGCCCATCGTGCTGCCCCGCGCCAGCCCGGTGAAGCTGCTCGGCCAGCGGCCGACGAAGGCGACGCCCTGGGTCAGCATGAAGCCGAGCCCCTTGGCGATGGCCGCCGTGCCCAGCGTCGCGATCAGCGACGGCACCCGCAGCACCGTCACGGCGATGCCATTCGCCGCGCCGCAGGCGGTGCCCACCGCCAGCCCGGCGCAGATCGCGACCCAGGGCGCCTGCCCGCCATGCACCAGCGCCCCGGTCACCACGGCGGCCAGCGAGGCGACCTCCGCCACCGACAGGTCGATCTCCGCCGTGGTCAGCGCCAGGGTGAAGCCGATCGCCAAAATGCCGAGGAAGGCGGTTTCCTTGAACACCACGGCCATGTTGCCGGCGGTGAGGAAGACCGGGGAGGCGAGGGCGAAGCCGGCGAAGACCAGCAGCCCCGCAATCGCCGCGCCATAGCGTGTGAGAAAGCCTGACATCCCGCCCCCGTTGATCGCCGTCATCCTCGGCGGTGCGCCGGCCGCGTCAAGCCAGCAGGCGGGAGATCGGCGCCACCGCCGCCTCCGCCGCCTGGAAAGTGGCGTGCAGCCGCGCGGCCATGGCGTGCCGCGCCGGGTCCGGCTGGAAGCGGGCGGCGGGCCGGGCGAGGCGGTCCTGCATCGCCGCCAGGCTCACGCCTTCCAGCGCTGCGAAGGCAACGATGGCGGCGCCGAGCAGGCCGGGCTCGGCGGTGGCGGGCAGCAGCACCTCCCGCCCCAGGACGTCGGCGCGGATCTGCGCCCAGCCCGGCGTGGCGCCGCCGCCGCCGAGGCGCAGCGCGCTGGCCTGGCGGCCGGCTGCCGCCTCCGCCCGCAGCAGCACCGTGCGGTTGTTGAAGGCGATGCCTTGCATCACCGCGCGCGCCAGGTCGGCCGCCGAATGGTCGCGGCGCAGTCCCAAAAAGGCGCCGCGCAGCTCGGGGTCCCAATGCGGCACGCGTTCCCCGGCCAGGGTCGGCAGGAACAGCAGCGGGATGGGGTCGCCCGGCGGCGGATCGCCGCGCCCGACCTCCACGCCCAGCCCGGCCAGCCAGGCCAAGGCATCGGCGCCATGCTGGCTCGGCCCGCCGATCTGGAACAGCCCGTCCCAATCCACCGTCAGCAGGCCGGGGGCGGTGGCGGGGGCATGATGCAGCAAGCCCAGCACCTCCGTGGTGCCGGAGATGCAATAGGCCTCGCCGTCCCGCAGCGCGCCGAGCCCGGCCACGGCGGCCCAGGTGTCGTTCGCCATGGCCAGCACCGGCACCGGGCCGAGCCCATCGATGGCGCCCGGTTGGACATGGCCGAGGATGTCCGTTGGCCGCAGCAGCGGCGGCAGCAGGGATTCCGGCAGGCCGATGCCGGGCAGCAGCGACGCGGCGGCGGCCAGCCGCGCGGAGGACACCCGGTCCGAGGCGATCCGCCCGGTCAGCCGGGCATTCAGAAAATCCTTCGGCTCCAGCACCGCGACGCTGCGCGCCAGGGCCGCCGGATCGGCCTCCCGCAGCCAGGCGAGGCGGGCCAGGGGATGGAAGGCGTTGATCTGCGGCGCCTCCGCATGCCCCTCCGGCAGCCCCGCCTGCAGCCCGGGCACGGCCTCGGCAGCGCGGGCATCGGTGAACAGCAGGGCCGGGCGGGTCGGCGCGCCGGCCGCATCCACCAGCACCAGGCTGCGGGTGAAGGCACTGATCGCCACGGCGGCAATGCCGGCGAAATCCGCCGGGGCATCGCGGCGCAACGCGGCGGCGCCATCGCGCAGCCCCTGCCACCAGGCTTCCGCATCGGCCTCCCGACCCAGGCTGTGGCGGGTGGCCTGAAGCGCCAGGACGGCGCCATCCGGGCCGATCAGGGCGCAGCGCAGGCTCGACCCGCCGAGATCGACGGCGAGGATGCAGGGAGGAGGGACGGGTGCCATGGCGGCGGACCATCCGCCGCGGCGCCGCATCCGGCAAGGGGACCGGCGCGGTGCCGCCGCGCGCGATCCCGCGCCTGTTTCAACGGCCGCAGCCGCGCCCGCGCCCCGCTTGCGCCACGGCGGCGAGCAGCGCATGGCGTTCGACGGGCTTCGCCAGATGGCCGTCGAAGCCCGCTTGCAGCATGGCCTGCACCTGTTCCGGCAGCGCATCCGCGGTCAGCGCGAGGATCGGCAGGTTGGCGGCGGGGCCGGGCATGGCGCGAATCCGGCGCACCGTGCCGCTGCCATCCAGCTCCGGCATCTGCTCGTCCATCAGGATCACATCCGGCAGTGGCCCCTGTTCCAGCAGGTCGAGCGCCGCCAGTCCGCTCGCCGCTTCGATCACCTGATGCCCGGCCGGGCCGAGCAGCGCCGCGGCGACGAAGCGGTTGGCGGCGATGTCGTCCACCACCAGGATGCGCAGGCCCCGCTGCACGGATGCGGCGGATGGCGCCGTCGCCGCATCCCGCCGCACCGCGACTTCCGCCGCCGAGGTGGCGGGCAGGGGCAGGGACAGGGTGAAGCAACTGCCGCGCCCCTGTGGCCCATCGGCATGGGTCAACTCACCCCCCATGGCGCGCGCCAGGGCGGCGCTGATGGCCAGCCCCAACCCGCTGCCGCTGCGGGAGTCGTCCTCCGTGGCCTGGGAGAATTCCTCGAACAGGCGCGGCCGCAGCGCCGGCGGCACGCCGCTGCCGGTGTCGATCACCTCGAAGCCGGTGGCCTCGCCCCGGGGCGCCACGCGCAGCGTCACCGTGCCGCCGGGCGGCGTGAAGCGGATGGCGTTGGCCAGCAGGTTCATCAGGATCTGCCGCAGGCGCAGCCCATCGGCCAGCACCGCCACCGGCACCGCCGGATCCAGGCGCAAGGCCAGCGTCACCTGCCGGGTGGCGGCCGCTTCCCCGACCAATGCGACGGTGTCCCGCAGGAAGGTGCCGAGCCGCAGCGGTCGGGGCACGGCGACGAAGCGCCCGGCCTCGATCCGGGAGATGTCGAGCACGTCGTTGACGATGGCCAGCAGATGGCGGCCGGCCTGTTCCAGCGTGTCGGCCTGGCGTCTCTGTTCCCGCCCCAGGCTGGCATCATGCGCCAGCGCCTGCGCCAGCCCGAGCACGCCGTTCAACGAGGTGCGCAGCTCATGGCTCATCCGCGACAGGAAGCGGGTCTTGGCCAGGTTGGCGCGGTTGGCGGCATCGCGCGCCGCGGCCAGGGCAGTGGTGGAGCGCGCCTGCGCCTTTTCCTTGGTCAGGGCGACCAGCAGCAGCGTGGTGCCGGCCAGGAAGACAACGTTCAGCACGACCAGCGCGCCGAACATGAAGCCCTGCGGCAATTGGTTGCCGATCGGCCGTGGCGCGAAGATCAGGCTGATGGCCGCGATGGCCAGGTAGGTGACGGTCACGGCGATCAGCAGCGTGATGAGCAGGGAGCGCGTGGGCAGGGGCCGTTCCCGCTGGCCCCGGGCGAATTCCAGCACCGCCAGGCCATTATATCCCACCAGCACCGCCCCCATCAGCGCGACGCGCAGGTCGATATTGCCATGGAAGGCCGGAATCCGGTTGGCAACCAGCCAGACCGCCGCGCCCAGCAGGCTCGCCCAGAGGATCGGCCGCCGCCCCTCGAACTGGCGCGCCCCGACCCAATGCAACCCATAGGCGATGCAGATCAGCATATTGGCCAGGTCGATCGTCAGCCAATCCGCCGCCAGGCCCCGCAGGCTGAGCAGCACAGTGCCACCCGCGCCGAACAGACGCGCCAGACCCCAGCTCGCCAGCGCGACTTCCCCGCGATCGCGGGTCCAGAGCCAAAGGGTCGCGAAGCCGAGGAAGCCGCCCAGGATCGCGGAGAAGACGAAGACCGTCGGCAGGTGGATGTCAGGCAAAACTCGGTTCCGCCCCTGGGAGACAGGGCGCCTCGTGCATGTTGCCCGGTCGTATAGCGCCAGGACCGAGGGGTGCTCAACCGATGGTTGTCGGTGCCGCTCCTTTGCCTAGCGCCGGCTGCATCGCATGGGCAACGGTCCTGGTCGCGCCAGCCCGGATCGGCCCGCGCCTATAGTCCCGCCTCGGCCGGCACGATCACCTGCCCCGCGGCATCCAGCCGCGCCGGCACCGCCTCCAGGCTCTCGCCATAGCAGGGGCCGGAGGTGCATTCGCCGTCCTCGATCCGGAAGCGCGCGCCATGGGCGGCGCAGATGATGGCGCTGCGCTTGGCGTCCAGGAAGCGGTGCGGCGCCGGGTCCAGCGGCAGTCCGACGTGCGGGCAGGAATTCACATAGACGAAGACCTGCTCGCCGCGCCGCACCGCGAACAGCCCGGTGAAGGCGCCAACGGCCGGGCTGAATCCGCGGCTTTCGCCATCGGGGATATCCGCCAGCCGGCACAGCACCCGTTCATCCGCCGCGACCTCGCTCATCGCTTCTCCAGTCCCAGCCGCGCATGCCAGTCGGCGATGCTTTCCTTCGGGAAATCCTTGTGGCGCCGGTCGCCTTCCGCGAAGCAGGGCTCCACCCAGTTCGCCTTGGAGCCGAGCAGCAGGTGGGTGTGTTCCGGCGGCACCGGCAGCTTGGTATCAATGGCCGAGGCGAAGGGATGCACCAGCTCCGGCCAGCGCGGGTCGAACAGCCAGAGCGCGCTGCCGCATTCGCCGCAGAAATGCCGCTGGCCGGGGCTCTTCCGGGCACGTTGGCCCGGTTCGCGCAGCCGGGCCTGATAGACCTTCAGGTGCTTTGCGCCCCGCACCTTCAGCGTCGCCGCATCGCCGGACAGGTTGATGGCATAGCCGCCACCCCCCTGGGTCTTGCGGCAGATGGAGCAGTAGCAGCGCTGATAGGGGTAGGGATGCGCGCTTTCCAGCCGGAAACGGACCTTCTGGCAGTGACAGGACCCCTCCAGCCGCATCGCGCTACTTCCCCTTCCAGCCGCCGAGCTTGCAGAGCTTCTTCCAGTGTTCCGCCGAGACCGGCATGACCGAAAGCCGCGACATCCGCACCAGCGCCAGTTCGGAAAAGTCCGGATCGGCCTTGATCTCGGCCAGCGTCACCGGCTTCGGCATCGGCCCCACCGCCTTCATGTCGACGCAGAGCCAGGCACCCTTGGTGTCCGGCTCCACGCTGGGATCGGGATAGGCCTCCTTCGCCACCTCCACCACGCCGACAATCTCCTTGCCGATGTTGGAGTGGTAGAAGAAGGCCAGGTCGCCCTTCTTCATGGCGGCGAGGTTCGCCTTGGCCATGTGGTTGCGCACCCCGGTCCAGGGCTCGACGCCGTTCGCCACCTGCTGGTCCCAGGAAAAGGCGTCCGGCTCCGACTTCACCAGCCAGTACTGGCGCGCGGGTGCCATCACACCATTGCCCCGTCCTTGAACACCATGCGGAAGGGGCGGATCGTCACCGTCTCGAACAGCCCGGCCTTGGCATAGGGGTCGCCGGCGGCCAGGGCCTCGGCCTCCGCCTGGTCGGCCGCTTCCACCACCAGCAGGCTGCCGCAGGGCTTGCCCTCGGCGTCCAGCACCGGGCCGACCACCACGAAGCCGGCCATCTTGGACTTCAGGTATTCCAGATGCGTCGGCCGGGTGGCCATGCGCAGTTCCAGGGAATTCGGCTTGTCGGTGCAGCTGATGGCGAACAGCATGGAGTCTCTCCCGGCCAGGATCGGCAGAAAGGACGTAACGCCCTCCGGCTTCGGCTTCAATCCGGCGCGAAGCCGCCCTAGTGTAGGGATGTGGACGCCAGAACCCTGACACCGCCCGCCAAGACGGGCCCGCAAACCGCGCAAACCAGCCCCACCGGGGCGCGGTCCCTGCATCGCTTCGCCAATCCCGGGCGCTTCCTGCGGATGACGGGGCGGATCATGCCCTGGCTCTGGGCGGTGGCGCTGGGCGTCACCGCCTGGGGCACGATCTGGGCGCTGGGCTTCGCGCCGGCGGATTGGCAGCAGGGCGAAACGGTCCGGATCATGTTCGTGCATGTGCCGATGGCCTGGCTGGCCATGGGCGGCTATCTCGGCCTGGGCATCCTGTCGCTGATGTCGCTGATCTGGCGACACCCGCTGGCCGATCTGGCGGCGCGGGAGCTGGCGCCGGTCGGCGCCGCCGTCACCGCGCTGTGCCTGGCCACCGGCAGCCTCTGGGGCAAGCCGATGTGGGGCACCTGGTGGGTCTGGGATGCGCGGCTGACCAGCGTGCTGGTGCTGTTCTTCCTCTGGCTCGGCCATGCCGCTTTGGTGCGGGCCTTCGACGAGGCGGATCGCGGGGCGCGGGCCGGCGCCATCCTGGCCCTGGTCGGGCTGGTGAACCTGCCGGTGGTGAAGTTCTCGGTCGATTGGTGGAACACGCTGCACCAGCCGGCCAGCGTCACCCGGCTGGACGCGCCGGGCATGCATGTCTCCATGCTGTATCCGCTGCTGGTCTGCGCCATCGGCTTTTCGCTGCTCTTCGGCGCGGTGGTGCTGGCGCGGACGCGGGCCGCGGTGATGGAACGCCGCATCCGGGCGCTGGAGACGGCCCGCGCCCGCCGTGCCGATGTGCCAGCCTAGGGGCTTGATCCATGACAATGCATTGGACCCATATCGCCCTATCCTGGGGCGGCACCCTGGCGGTTTTCGCGGCGCTCGCCATTTCGGCGGTGCTCCGCCAGCGTCAGGCGGTGGCCAAGCTGAAGCGCCTCGATCCCCGGGGTGAGAGGGAGACATGACCCGCAAGCGCCGGCGCCTCTGGATCCTGTTGCTCTGCGCCATCGGGGTGGGCAGCGCCACGGCGCTGACCCTGACGGCCTTCCAGGACAATATCGTCTTCTTCCGCTCCCCCTCCGACATCATGGCGGAACGGCCGGCGCCCGAGCGCAGCTTTCGGCTCGGCGGGCTGGTCGAGGCCGGCAGCGTGGTGCGGGAGGAGGGGCGAACCGGGGAACGCCCCACCGTGCGGTTTCGGGTGACCGACGGCGCCCATGCCGTGCCGGTGACCTATCAGGGCGTGTTGCCGGACCTGTTCCGCGAAGGGCAGGGCGTGGTCACCGCCGGCCGCTACGGGCTGGACGGCCAGTTCCGCGCGACGGAGGTGCTGGCCCGGCATGACGAGACCTATATGCCGCCGGAGGTTGCGGATGCGCTGAAGCGCGCCGGCCATTGGCAGCCTGAACAGGGCACGCCGCCGCCGGCCGCCACCTGGAACACCCTGCAACCCACGCGCACGGGCAGCGGCTCATGATCGCGGAGCTTGGTCATTTCGCCCTGGCGCTCGCCCTGGTGCTGGCGCTGGCCCAGTCCATCCTGCCGCTGCTGGGCGCGGAGCTGCGCAATGGCCGGATGATGGCCACGGGCGCGCCGCTGGCGCTCGGCCAGTGCCTGGCCATCGCGGCGGCCTTCGGCTGCCTGATGTATTCCTACGCCATCAACGACACGACGGTGACGAATGTCGTGCAGAACAGCCATTCGGCCAAGCCGATGCTGTACAAGATCACCGGCACCTGGGGGAATCACGAGGGGTCGCTGATCCTCTGGATCATGATTTTGGGATTCTGTGGCGCCGCCGTCTCGGCCTTTGGGCGGGAACTTCCCACGGCGCTGCGGGCGCGGGTACTGGGTGTCCTGGGCCTCATTTCGCTCGGATTCCTCGCCTTCACCATTCGGACGTCCAATCCCTTCGAACGGGTCTGGCCGCCGGCGCCGGATGGGCAGGGGCTGAACCCGATTCTGCAGGATATCGGCCTCGCGCTGCATCCGCCGCTGCTCTACCTCGGCTATGTCGGCTACGCCGTCACCTTCGCCTTCGCCATCGCCGCCCTGATCGAGGGCCGAGTGGACGCCGCCTGGGGCCGCTGGGTGCGGCCCTGGTCGCTGGCGGCCTGGAGCTTCCTGACGCTCGGCATCGCCCTCGGATCCTGGTGGGCCTATTACGAGCTCGGCTGGGGCGGCTACTGGTTCTGGGACCCGGTCGAGAACGCCTCGCTGCTGCCCTGGCTGATCGGCACCGCGCTGCTGCACTCCGCCATCGTGGTGGAGAAGCGGGAGGCGTTGAAGACCTGGACCATCCTGCTGGCGATCATCGCCTTCGGCATGTCTCTGCTGGGCACCTTCCTGGTGCGCTCGGGGGTGCTGAATTCCGTGCACTCCTTCGCCAATGACCCGGAGCGCGGGCTTTTCATTCTTGGCCTGCTGATGTTCTACTTGGCCGGCGCCTTCCTGCTCTTCGCCTTCCGGGCGCGCGCCATGATCCCCACGGGGATCTTCGCGCCGGTCTCGCGCGAAGGCGCGATCGTGCTGAACAACCTGCTGGTCTGCTCGATCACGGCCGTCGTCTTCGTCGGCACGCTGTGGCCGCTGTTCGCGGATGCGTTGTTCGGCAGCAAGGTCTCGGTGGGACCGCCCTTCTTCAATTCGGCCAGCTTCCCGCTGGTGGTGCCGCTGCTGCTGGCCATGGCGGCGGGGCCGCTGATGCCCTGGAAGCGGGCGCAGCTCGTGCCCGTCGTAATGAAGCTGTGGTGGGTGGCGGTGATCGGCTTTGCCGCGTTCTTCGTGGCGCTGCTGGCCTCCGGCCAGAAGGTTCTGCCGGCGGTGGGCTTCGCCTTCGCAGCCTGGGTTGTGGGCGCGGCCTTCGCCGACATCGCCGACCGCACGGCGCTGTTCCGGACCAACCTGGGCAACGCCTGGAACCGTGCCAAGGGCCTGCCGCGCGCGGCCTGGGGGGCGGCCATTGCCCATGCCGGCATCGGCATCACCGCCGCCGGCATCGCCGGGATGGGGCTGGCGCAGGAACGCCTCGCCTCCATGGCGCCGGGCGAATCCGTGACGCTGGCCGGCTATGAATGGCGGCTGGACGCGGTGCGGGACGAGGTCGGCCCGAACTGGACCGCCCGCCGCGCCCAGATCACCCTGCTGCGCGATGGGGCGGAGGTGCGCGTGATGCGCCCGGCCCGCCGCTACTTCCCCGTCGCCCGCATGCACACCACGGAGGTCGCGATCCATACCAACCTGATCGCCGACCTCTACGCCGTGGTGGGGGAGGAGGAGGCCGCGACCGGCCGCGCCGTGATCCGTCTGCACTACAACCTTCTGGCGCCCTGGATCTGGCTGGGCGCCGCCATCATGGCGCTGGGGGCGGCGCTGTCGCTGGCCGACCGGCGGGTGCGGGTTTCCGCCCCCAACCGCGCCGCGGCGCGCGCGGCGGCGCCGGCATGACGCCACTCGCCCGACGCCTGCTGCTGACCACACCCTTCGTCGCCGCGGCGGTGGGAGGCGTGGGCTTCTACACGGCGCTGCAACGCCAGCGCACGGGTGTCTACAACCCGCGCGGCGTGCCCTCCGCCCTCATCGGCCAGCCGCCGCCCGATTTCGTCCTGCCCGAACTGCCGGAGAGCGGCGTGGCCAGCTTCGGCGGCGCCGATCTTCGGGCCCTCGGCCGGCCGGTGCTGGTGAATTTCTGGGCGAGCTGGTGCGTGCCCTGCATCATCGAGCATCCGCAGTTGATGAAACTGTCCCGCGAGGGCGTGCCGGTGTTCGGCATCGCCTATAAGGACAAGGCGCCCGACAGCCTCCAGTTCATCCGCCGCCACGGCAACCCGTTCCACCGCCTGGCGCAGGACGTGCCGGGCCGGGTCGCCATCGACTGGGGCGTCTATGGGGTGCCGGAGAGCTACCTGCTCGACGCCCAGGGCGTGATCCGCTGGCGCTATGCCGGCCCCATCACCGACGAGGTGCTGGAGCAGGACCTGCGCATACTCCTTCGTCGATATGCTTAAATCAGACCCTCAAGCGGCGGGCGGCGGCTCCGCCGCCTGGCCTGCGCGCCCTGCACTGGCCGGCCCGGCCGGACGGCTGGTTTGGGCGCGGCGCGCTTTCGCGCGCTCGGCCCGCTTTGCGGGCCGCATAGCGCTCCTGATGGTTCTGGTCCTGCTGATGGCGGGCCCGGCGCTCGCCGTCAGCAACCCCGCCGACATGCTGCCCGATCCGGCGCAGGAGGCGCGGGCGCGGGCGCTGGGCTACGAAATCCGCTGCATGGTCTGCCAGAACCAATCGATCGAGGACAGCGAGGTCGGCCTGGCCCGCGACCTGCGGCTGCTGGTGCGCGAACGCATCACCGCCGGCGACAGCGACGCCCAGGTGAAATCCTTCCTGCACGCCCGCTACGGCGATTTCGTGCTGTTGCGGCCGCCCTTCGCCTGGAACACGCTGATCCTTTGGGCGACGCCGCTGGTGGCGCTGCTGGCCGGCTTCGGGCTGATCCTGCTGGCCCGCCGCGGCGCCACCGCGACGCCACCCCCCGCGCCGCTGAGCGCGGAGGAACAGCGCCGCATCGCCGCGATCGAGGCGGCAATCGAGAACAAGGACGGAACCAAGGCGTGATCTGGCTTCTGCTCGGCGGGCTGGCGGTGCTGGCCCTGGCGCCGCTCGCCTATGCGCTGATCCGCCCCGCCCGGCTGCGCGGCCGCGCCGAGGCCGACCTTGCTTTGTACCAGTCGCAACTGGCGGAACTGGCGCGGGAGGCGGAGTCGGGCCGCCTCGACCCCACCCAGTACCAGGCCGCGAAGCTGGAGGTGCAGCGCCGCATTCTGGCCGCCCCCGGCGCTACCGATGCATCTGATGTGCGCCCCGGCCGCACCCCGGCGCTGCTCGCCGCCCTGGTCTTCCTGCTGCCGGCCGCAGCCCTCGGCCTGTATCTCGTACGCGGTACGCCCGACATGCCGGCGGTGCCCTTCGTCGAGCGCCAGCGCATGATGGAGGCCGAGGACCGGATGCTGGAGACGCTGCGCAGCCGCGTCGCCGCCCTTGACCCGGCCAGCGATGTCGGCCGGCAGGGGCGTATCCTGCTCGGCAATGCCGAACGGTCCCGCGGCCGCCTCGCCGAGGCCGCCGCCGCCTATCGCACCGCGCTGGAGGCCCGCTTCGACGGCGAGCTGGCCGGCGACCTGGCGGAGCTGGAGATCGAGCGTGGCGAGACGGAGGCCGCCGCCGCGCTGATCGCCCGCGCCCTGGGCTCATCCCCGCAGGAGCCGCGCCTGCGCTTCCTCTCCGGCCTCGCCGAGGCCCGCGCCGGCCGCGCCGAGAATGCCCGCCGCATCTGGCAGGCCTTGCTGGCCGAGGCGCCGCCGGAAGCGCCCTGGCGCCGCGTGGTCGAGGGGCAGTTGCAGACGCTGCCGTGATCGTCAGGCCAGCGGCCGGAAACCCGTGGGGATGGCGATATCCGGCTGCGCGGCAAACAGCCGCGACCAGGCACGGTTCGCCACCTCCTCCGCCTGCCGGACGATGCGCGCCTCATCCATGGTCAGCACGCGGCGGTCGCGCATCAGCCAGCGCCCGTCGACCATGACATCGTCGATATCCGCCGCCTGCCCCTGATGCACGAAGACCGCGACGGCGCGCAGGAAGGGCGCCAGATGCGGGCGGTCCGTCCGCAGCATGATGAGGTCGGCGAGGTTGCCCGGCGCCAGCCAGCCGCCATCGGCCACCCCCATCGCCTTGTAGCCATTGCGGGTGGCCCAGCGCAGCGCCTCCTCCGGCGTCGGGCTGCGGCCGTCGCGGCGGCGGATGCGCTCCATGAACAGGCCGGTGCGCATCGCCTCCACCATGTCTTCCGCCATGTTGTCGGTGCCCATGGCGATGTTGCAGCCGGCCTGTTCCATCTCGCAGACCCGGGGGCTCAGCCCGCGCCGTGCCGCGATGGCGGAATTGAAGGCCACATGCACCTTGTTGCGGCCGAGGATCTTCTCCTCCAGCGGCGCCATGCAGCGGCAATGGGCGGCCACCAGCCGGTCATGCAGGAAGCCGATGCTGTCCAGGAATTCGCTCGGCAGCATGTTGTGATGCGCCTGCACCGCCGCGACCTCGCCCCAGATCTGGTTGAGGTGGATGGTGCAGATTGTGTCGAGGCGCTGCTGCAGCGCCCGCACCTGCCGCAGCAATTCCGGGGAGCACATGTCCGGCGCCCAGGCGGAGACCCCCACCCGGATGCGGCCTTCCCCGGCGCCATCCCAGTCGCGGTGCAGCGCCTCGATCCGCGCCAGCCCGGCTTCGCCCAGCGCCGCGTCCCGCACGAAGGCGGTGGGGTCGCCGATGGAGCCGCCAACCCGGTCCCAGCAGCGTTCCGCCAGCACCATGCGCAGCCCGGTCGCGAGCATCTGCGGGGCGTAGTTCCCGATCCGCACCGCATCCTCCAGCACCGCCGTGGTGCCGGAGCGGATCGCCTCCAGCGCCCCCAGCTCGCACATCAACGCCTGTTCCTCCGGCGAGAGGTCGGGCAGCGGGATGGGGGAGAGGCCGCCGCAGAAGGGCGGCTCATGCGGCGGCGACAGATCCTCGAAGACGCCGCGCGCCAGGGTCATCACCAGATGGGTGTGGATATTGGCGAAGCCGGGGAAGACCACGCGGCCGCTGGCATCCACCTGCTCAGCCTCGGGGAAGCGTGCCGCGATCTCGGCATCGGGGCCAAGCGCCGCGATGCGCCGGCCCTCGATGGCCAGGGCCGCGTCGTAGAAGATGGTGCCGGCATCGTCCCCGGTGACGATGGTGGCGTTGCGGATCAGCAGTGTCATGGCCCGGCTACTCCGTTGGCTCGGCGCATGATGTCGCGATGGGATGCCGGGGTCGAGCGCGCGCCGCTACCCCCGCCCGCCCGCCAGCCGCGCGGCTTCCGCGCTGCGGCCCAGCCGCAGCATCGCCACGCAGCCCAGCACCGGCCCCGCCGCCAACACCGCGAAGGCAGCGCCCCAGCCGAGGGCCGCCACCATGGGGGGCATCAGGTGGATGGTCACCAGCGTGAGGGCAAAACCCAGGCTGGTCTGCACCGTCAGCATGGTGCCGGTGAGGCCCGGCTCCGCCAGCTCCGCCACGCTGGCCGAGAACTGTGCCGAGTCGGCCACCACGGCGACGCCCCAGACCAGGCCGAGCAGGATCACCAGGGCTGGGTGCAGCCCAAAGAGCGGCCCCGCCAGCAGGCAGCAGGCGCCGGAGATGGCCATGGCGGTGACCGTCACCCGCACTCGCCCGACCCGATCCGCCGCCAGCCCGGCGGCGACCGAGCCCAGCGCCCCGGCGGCGATCACGGCGAAGGTGGCCAGCGCGGCCTCCGCCGGCCGAGGCGCATCGCCGCGCCAGGCGGCGAAGCTGGCGGCGAAATACAGGCCGATCCAGGCCCACATCGCATAAAGCTCCCACATATGGCCGAGATAGCCCAAGGTCGCGAGGCGGGTGCCGCGGTTGCGGAACAGCGCGAGCGCCGCGGCGGGCCGGAAGGGCGGGGCCGGGGCGTGGCGCGGGCCGAGCCGGACCCAGGCCATCAGCGCCGCGCCCGCCACGGCGGAGAGCGAGGCCGCCGCCAGCACCGGCCGCCACGCCGCCCCGCCGAGTGCGGACAGCAGATGCGGCGCGGCGGAGCCGAGCGTCAGCCCGCCGACCAGCAGCCCGACCACCAGGCCCATGTCGCCGCGATCCGCCCAGCCGGCGGCGAGCTTCATGCCTACGGGATAGACGCCCGCCAGCGCCATGCCGGTCGCGAAACGCGCGGCGATCACTGCCTCCGACCCCGGCGGCAGGACCAGGATCAGCGCATTCGCCGCCGCGCCGAGTAGTGCGCTGGCGGCGAAGACGCGGCGCGGATCGGTGCGGTCCGGCAAGGCGAGCGCGGCGGAGAGCAGCGTGCCAATGACAAAACCCGCCTGCACCGCGCTGGTCAGCAGCGCCTGGAACCCTTCGCCGCGGCCCGGCGCCTCCGCCAGCATGCCCGGGCCGGCGGCGGTGGAGGAGAACCACAGCGCCAGCGCCAGCATTTCTGCGAACGTGATCAGCGCGATGTTGCGGCGCTTGTTCATGCCCAGCGATGGCCCGCGGCGGGATGGTCTGCCGGCAGCAGCCGGTCCGCGCCGAACAGCTTCTCGCGGTAGGTGCCGGGGGCGTAGCTGGTCTTGTAGAGGCCGCGTTCCTGCAGCACCGGCACGACGAGCTCGATGAAGTCCACGAGGCTCTCGGGCAGCACCGTGCGGGACAGGTTGAAGCCATCCACATCGGCGTCCCGCATCCAGCCCGCCAGCGCATCCGCCACCTGCACGGGGTCGCCGACGATGGGCGGCTGGCGGCTGCCGAGGACCGATTGCGCGAGCAGCATGCGCGGGGTCCAGTCCGGGCCTGTGACCTTGGCCATGGCCTCGACGTTCGAGCGGATCGCCTGGCTCTCGCCGGCCCGCACCGGCTCATCCATCCCGAATTTTTGCAGATCGATGCCGAGCGAGGCGGAGGCATGGGCCAGCGCGCCCTCCGCACTGGCCCAGCTTGCGTAGTCGTTGAGCTTGTCGCGCGCTTTGGCTTCGGTGCGGCCGACCACCACAGTGGCGCCGGCGAAGACAAGGATGGGGCGCGGGGCCGCCGCCGCACGCAGCTGCGCGACAAGACGCGCCACGACGGAGGCGTTGGTGCCATTCACAAAAACGCATTCGGCATGGGTGCCGGCGAAGCGGCGGCCGCGCTCGCTGGCGCCGGCCTGGTACAGCACGGGCGTTCTTTGAGGGGAGGGTTCGGCCAGGTGGATGGCGTCGATGCGGTATTGCGGGCCACCGTGGCGGATGCGGCGTACCCGCGCCGCATCGGTATAGACGCCGCCGGCGCGGTCGCGCTTCACCGCATCCTCGGCCCAGCTTCCCTCCCACAGCGCATAGACGGCCTGCATGTATTCATCGGCCAGGTCGTAGCGGTCGTCGTGCCGCATCTGCTCGGCCTGGCCCAGCGCACGGGCGGCGCTGTCGAGGTAGCCGGTGACGATGTTCCAGCCGATGCGGCCCTGCGTCAGATGGTCCAGCGTGCTCATGCGCCGCGCGAACAGGTAGGGCGGTTCATAGGCCAGGTTGCAGGTCACGCCGAAGCCGAGGTGCTTTGTCACCGCCGCCATGGCCGGCACCAGCAGCACCGGGTCCAGCAGCGGCACCTGCACGCCGCCGCGCAGCGCCGCATCCGGGCTGCCGCCGTGGACATCGTAGATGCCGAGCACATCGGCGAGGAACAGCCCGTCGAACAGCCCGCGCTCCAGCAGCCGGGCGAGGCCGGTCCAATGCTCAAGGCTCGTGTAGTTCGCAGCGCTGTCGCGCGGGTGGCGCCACATCCCCTGCTGGATATGGCCAGGCGTCGCCATGTCGAAGGCGTTCAGGCGCATCATGCGGGGCGTTTCCTCGGGCCGGTTGACCCGATCATGCCCGAGTTGCGGGTTCAGGCCAGTAGCTGGCGCAGCCTGGCCGTTTCAATCTTGCCCAGCGCCGTGCGCGGCAGGGCCCGCACGGTGACCACGGCGCGGGGAATCTTGAAGCGGGCGATCTGGCCCTCGAAATGCGCCAGCAGGCGCGCCGCGTCGAAGTTTTGCGCGGGCACCACCACGGCGACCGGCACCTCGCCCCAGCGCGGATCGGGGCGGCCGATGATAGCGCCCTCGACGATGCCGGGGGCGCTGCGCAGCAGGCGCTCGACTTCCGCCGGGTAGATGTTCTCGCCGCCGGAGATGATGACGTGCTTCAGGCGATCGGTGAACCAGAAGCGGCCCTGCGGGTCGACGCGCCCGACATCGCCGGTGGCGAACCAGCCTTCCGCATCCAGCGCCGGCACATCCGGCCAGTAGCGGCGCAGCGTGGCGGGGCCGCGGATCTGGATTTCGCCTTCCGTGGCACCGTCGGCGATGCGCGCTTCCGCGTGGCGCGCCGGGCGGCCGAGCGAGCCGGGTGCGGCGAGCGCCTCCGCGCGATCCTGGATGATGGCGATGGGACAGGTTTCGGTCGCGCCATAGACCTGCTGCACGGGGATTCCCCGTGCGTGAAAAGCCTCGATCAGGGACAGGGGCACGTCGGAGGAGCCGGCGCCGATGGCGCGCAGGCTCGAAAGATCGGCCGAGGCCCAGCGCGGATGGCTGACGAGCGCCTGCATCACGGCGGGCACCAGCAGCGTCAGCGTCGGGCGGTGGCGTTCCAGATGGTCGAAGAAGGCCTCGGCGTCGAAGCGCGGATGCAGCAGCACCTCGGCGCCGGCCATCAGCGCCGGCGTGGTCTGGATGTTGAGGCCGCCGACATGGAACAGCGGCAGCACGGTCAGCACGCGGTCGGCCTGCGTCAGTTCGAAGGCGTGGGCGGCGTTCAGCGCATTGTGGTGCAGCGCGCGCTGGTCCAGCACCGCGCCCTTCGGCCGGCCGGTGGTGCCACTGGTATAGACCAGCAGCACGGGATCGCTTTCCTCGCCGTCATCCGGCGCATCGCCGCTGGCGGTCAGCGTGGTGACGTCCACGGCGCGGTCAGGCATGGCCAAAACCATGTCGGGCGTCGCCAGCAGAAGCCGCACGCCGGCGTCCTCGAGAATGAAGCGCCACTCCGGTGGCGCCAGGCGCCAGTTCAGCGGCAGCAGCAGCGCGCCGAGCCGGGCGCAGGCGAACAGCGCCACGATCTGCGCCGGGTGGTTCTGGCCGAGGAAGCCGACGCGGTCGCCGTGCCGAACGCCCCGCGCGGCGAGGGCCGCCGCCATCGCCATCGCCTGCGCGTGCAACGCGCCATAGCTCAGCGCCTCAGTGCCGAAGCGCAGCGCGATGCGGTCGGGCGGCTGCGCGGCGAGCCAGTGCTTCACTGGTCCGTCTCGCCCTTCTCATACAGCGCGTCGCGGCCGATGCGGTCGATGCACAGCTCCGCCGTCCAGGGCAGCATCAGCGCGCCGCAGCGGCTGTCCCGAAAGATGCGTTCCAGCGGCAGGGATTTCAGCATGGCCTGGCCGCCGCAGGTGCGGATGGCGAGGCTGGCGATGGCCTGGGCGTTCTCCATCACCGTGTGCTGGGCGGCGAGCGCGCGCAGCATCTGTTCCTTCGATGGATCGGGCCCGGCCTCGGTGATCGCCTGGAACCACAGCGCCTTGGTCTGTTCCAGCATCACGCGCATCTGCGCGACCGCGATCTGCTTGGTGGGGTACATGCGGCGCTTTACGGGCGGCGTGCCCGGCTGTTCGCCACGCAGGTAGCGCACGCAGAAATCGTAGGCGGCTTGCGCCAGGCCCATGTAGGTGGGGCTCAGTGTCAGGAACATGTGCGGCCAGCGCATCGCCGCCTGGAAATACAGCCCTGGCGGCATCAACGCCGCATCTTCGGGCACGAAGACATTGTCGAAGATGAGGGTGCGGGAGACGGTGCCGCGCATGCCGAGCGGGTCCCACTCCCCCGTGACGGAGACGCCCGGCGCATCCGCCGGCACGCCGAGATACAACGTGTTCTTCCGGGATGCCTTCTCGCCCGGCAGCATCTCGGTGCACAGAATGCCGTAGGTATCGGCGTGGCCGGCGAGGCTCGCAAAGATCTTCTTGCCGTTGATCCGAAAACCACCCGGCACACGCTCCGCCGTGGTGCCGAAGGCCGCCGCACCGGCCGCCGCCGCGCCGCCTTCCGAGAAGGGTTGCGAGAAGATTTTTCCGTCGCGCAGGATGGTGTCGTAGTGCAGCCGGCGGCGGCGACGATGCTCGGCGCGGGTGGCTTCCTCCATCTCCAGGTCTTCGGTCAGCGCGCCGGTCCATAGCGTGGAACAGACATGCATGTTCCAGGTCAGCGCCGTCGCGCCGCAATAGCGCCCGAGTTCCGCGGCCGTCATGCAATAGGCCCGAAAATCGGCGCCGAGGCCGCCTTCCTCCGCCGGGATGCAGATGCCCAGCAGACCCTCGCTGTGCATGTCGCGGTAGTTGTCGACGGGGAAGGTTGCCTCGCGGTCCCAGCGCGCCGCGCGCGGCGCCAGCACGCGCGCGCCGAAATCACGGGCGTGGGCGGTGAGATCCGCTTCGAAGGGCGTCAGCCGAAAAGCCTTGGGATCGAAGATCGGCGCGTCGGTCATGCGCTCACGGCTCCAGGAAAGGCAGCAGCGCGGCGCGAAAGGCGTCCGGCGCTTCGAGATGGATGAGGTGGCCGGCACCCGCGATGACCGTGATGCGCGCGCCGGGAATCGCCTCCGCCATGCGCTGCATCGTCTTCAGCGGCGCGGCCTGGTCGCGCTCGCCCGCGATCAGCAGCGTCGGCACGGCGATCTTCGGCAGATCGGCTCGGCGGTCGAAGGTGGTGAGGCAGCGCAGCGTGTCGCGGTACACATCCTCGGGGATCGCGCGCATGGCGGCGAGCGCGCGCGGCATCGCCTCGGGTGGCGCGGTATCCGGCAGCATGCCCGCCATCAGCTCGGGCGCCGCATCCTGCATCGAGCGCCCTTCCAGCGGGCCGAGACGCGCGGCCAGGAACTGTTCGGCGAAGGACGGGTCGCGGCCGCCGAAGGCGGGCGTCGTGCCATAGAGCACCAGCTTCGCCACACGCCCCGGAAAGCGCGCCACGAATTCCTGCGCCAGCATGCCGCCCATCGAATGCCCGACCAGCGTCACGCGATCCAGCCCGCGCGCATCCAGCGCATCCCGCAGCGCTTCCGCCAGCGCTGGAAAGGTCATGTCCGGCAGCGGTGCGGTGCCGCCAAAGCCGGGCATCGGCCAGTCGATCGCGCCCGGCACCATGTCGTCCCACGAAGGCCCACCGATTCCATGCAGCAGGATGATGCTCATGCGACCAAAGCTCCTTCGCGGACGACGACCTCGCCATCCAGGGCGATCGTGCAGCCGAAGACGGGGATGTCGAAATGCCCCTCGGTGAAGCGGCCGGCGAATTCATTGGCGCCGGTGGAGAACAGGAAGTTGCCGGCGGCCGCGCGCAGCTCCGTGCCGTTCAGGTCGCGCTTGTCGTGGAACAGCAGGCCCTCGCGCCGCGCCCGCCGGTTCATGCCCCAGCCGACATGGCTGACCGCATAGGCGCCCGGATCGCCCCAGGCGGCCAGGTAGTCGCGCATCAGCCGCGCATCGACACCCTCGCCCTCCACCGCCACCACATGGTCATCGCGCAAGGTCAGGCGCACGGGCTGTTCGATGTAGCGCTTGAAGGTGAGGTTCGCATCGCCCGGCGCCAGCACCAGCGTGCCGGCCACGCTGCCCGCCGCGGGGAAGGACACGACCACGCCGCCCGGCCAATGCGCGATGGTTCCGGGGCGATCCGTAAAACCCCAGACGCCGGCGGTGGTGGCACCCGCCATGGCGACGGTCAGGTCGGTGCCCACCGCGCTGGTCACGCGCATCTCCCGCGCGCCACGAAGCCGCTTCACCGCGGCCTTCACCGGGGCGGCATCCTCCGCGCGCGGCACCAGGCGTTCCAGCACGTCCGGGTGTTCGTCGCTGACCATCAGCACCCGCGCGCCACTGGCGAGAATCCCGCGCAGCTCCGGTGCGTGCAGCAGCCCCTCCCGCGTCAGGTCCAGGATGAGGGAGGAAGCCCCCAGCGCCGCCAGCACCGACGGATGCCCCGCCAAGGCGCGCGACGCCCCGGTGGAGCGCACCGGCACCGGCGCCGTCTGCCGCGGGGTCGGCACTTCCAGCCGGAAGGGCCGGCAGCCCAGGCGATGCGCCGCCAGCTCCGCCAGGTCGATGTTCAGCCGCCGCGACTGGCTTTCGGAGAGGAGGCAGACCGTCTCCCCTGGCTGCGCCGCGCAAAGCCGCAGGACGGATTCGAAGGCGTCGATCCACTGTGGCTCAATCCGGTCGTCGCGCAATCCGCTGCCCTCCCTGCGTGAGGCAAGGCTAGCGATGGCGCCCATTTATGAAAAGTCATATATTCGCGG
Organism: Falsiroseomonas oleicola; assembly: GCF_019029495.1. GTDB lineage: Bacteria > Pseudomonadota > Alphaproteobacteria > Acetobacterales > Acetobacteraceae > Falsiroseomonas > Falsiroseomonas oleicola. The sequence goes on along the minus strand of NZ_JAERQM010000001.1, from coordinate 938,953 downwards.
CGTGACCGAATCCCCCCGCTTCGTCGAGGACTATCTTCTGGCCCTGCTCGCCCAGGCCTCGCATGCGGCCTCGGCCGATTTTCATGCGCGGCTGAAGGCGCGCGGCGTGGCGGTGCCGGTCTGGCGCGTGCTGGCGACGCTGCACGGCGCGGAGGACGGCGCGACGGTCGGGACCCTGGGGAAAATCTGCCTGATGCAGCAGCCCACCATGTCCAAGCTGCTGGATCGCATGGCGGCGGAGGGGCTTGTGGTCCGCACCCGTCAGGGCCGCCAGACGCGCATCGCACTGACGGAGGCGGGTGCCGAATGCGCGGAGGCGCTGGTCGCCGAGGCGCGCGCGCATGAGGCCGCGCTGCTCGCCCGCCATGCGGAGGCCGCACCCGCCTTGAAGGCGCTGCTGCGCGGGATCATCTCCGGCTGATGCCGCCGATATCCACGCTGTCGAAAATCGTCCTCATCCTGCTGGTGGTCTCCGCCCTCGTGCAGATCGGGATGCTCGTCTTGCGCTGAACGCCGCCTCCCGCCAGCCTTGCGCGATCAGGGAGGCAGGATGATGCAGGTTGCGGTGATTGGCCTTGGGGCCATGGGAATGGGGGCGGCGCTGTCCTGCCTGCGGGCGGGGCTTTCCGTGACGGGCTGCGATTTTTCCGAAGCCGCCCGGAACAGCTTCGCCGAGGCCGGCGGCCAGGTGGCGGCCCGTGCGGAGGCTATCGCGCCGGGGACGGAGGCGGTGCTGCTGCTGGTGGTGAATGCCGCGCAGACCGAAGCCGCCCTGTTCGGCCCCGCGGGCTGCGCGCCGCGGCTCGCGCCGGGTGCCGTCATCGTCGCCTCCGCCACCATGGGCCCCGACGATGCGCGGCGGCTGGCCATGCAAGCGGAGGCGGCGGGCTTTCTCTACCTCGATGCGCCGGTCTCCGGCGGTGCGGCGAAGGCCGCGACCGGGGAGATGACCGTCATGGCCTCGGGCAGCGCTGGCGCCTTCGCCAAGGCCAGGCCGGTGCTGGAGGCGGTGGCCACAAAGGTGTGGGAACTGGGCGAGGCCCCAGGCATCGGCGCAACTGTCAAAGTGGTGCACCAGCTTCTGGCCGGCGTGCATATCGCCGTGGCGGCGGAGGCGATGGCGCTCGGCATCCGCGCAGGTGCGGACCCCCAGAAACTCTACGACGTGGTGACCAGCGCCGCCGGCAATAGCTGGATGTTCGAGAACCGCATGGCGCGCGTGCTGACCGGCGACGAAGCCCCGCGCTCGGCCGTCGATATCTTCGTGAAGGACCTCGGCCTGGTGGCGGAGATGGCGCGGGGGCTGAACCACCCGGTGCCGCTGGCCAGCCAGGCGCAGCAATTGTTCACGGCCGCCAGCGCCATGGGACAGGGCAGGGTGGATGATGGCTTTGTCATCCGCGTCTGGCAGGCGCTGACCGGCATCCAGCTGCCCGGCGACAAGCCGGGCTGAGCGGTCAGCCGACCGCGGTGATGACGACGGCGATCAGGATGAACAGGGCGGTGAGCGCACCGCCCGCGCGCACCAATTCCCCGGCCTTTTCCTTGTCCACCAGCGGACCGGCGGGCGGACGGGGGGCTGCATTGCTGGCCGGAGCGTCGCCGTAAGGGTCGTGCAGACCCAGGAACTCGGAACGCGGCCTGTTTGCCTGCGACATTGCGACCCTGTGAAATAACCTAGAACACAGTCTATCCATCTGAAGGCGCCACTAAAACCAACCGGCGGTTGCGCGAAACCGCCGTGAAACACAACCGAAACGGGCGCATCTCGCCCGCCATCTGCCGTTAGCCGCGTCGCGGATAGGTCTCCGCCCGCACCTCCTCCAGGAACGGCGCCCGCAGGCCGGGTGGGGTCACCAACTCCGTCGCCACATGGTCCGCATGCAGCACATGGCGCAGGAAACCGCCCACACGCTGCCCCGGCAGCCCCGGCTGGATCTCCGGCTCGCAGACGAAGGAGGCCGGCGGCGCCCAGACGAAATCGACCTGCCCGCGCCGCATCCGGTGATGCAGGTGCAGATGGCCGGAGGCGACCAGCCGCAGCGCCGGATGGTCCAGCAATGGCGCCAGCGCGCCGCGCCCCTCCGGCGGCACTGACCAGTAGTCGAAGGGGTCGTCCGGCGCGGTGACGAAGGCCGGCTTGTGCAGGAAGGCGGCGATGCGCCGGGCGCCGAGGCCGGACAGCGCCACCTCCGCCAGCCAGGCGGCTTGCGTCGCCTCCTCCGCCATGCCGGTGCCCATGATCTCCGTGTTCAGCCCGATCAGCCGCCAGGCCTCGCCCTGCGCGCCGTCCAGGTCCAGCAGGAAGCGGTCGGGGCCGAGACTGGCCTGCCAGCGGGCCAGCCGCGCGGGGTTCACCGGCTGGGTCGGCATGCTGCGCGGGTCGCTGCCGACGTCATGATTGCCGGGAATCGCCAGCAGCGGCGCCGCACCGGCCAGGTCCCGCAGGCTGGCGGCGGCGAAGGGCAGGTCGGCCCCATCGCCCGCGCCATCCAGCGACAGATCGCCGCTGGCCACCAGCGCCGCCGGCGGCATGTCGCGCAGCAGCGGCGCGATGGCGGCCATATTGGCATGGAAGACCTTCGTCCCCGGGCCGAGATGGGCGTCGGAGATCTGGGCGACGGTCAGGGTCATGCAGGCTCCTGCGGCGGGCGGGTGGAGGCGCGGATCACCAGCTCCGGCACCAGTCTTATGTCGCGGCGGGGCAGGGCCGGGTCGGCCATCTCCGCCAGCAGGATCTCGGCCGCCTGCCGGCCCATGGCGTCGTGCTGGATACGCACCGTGGTCAGGCCGGGATGGATGCGGTCGACGAAGGGCATGTCGTTGAAGCCGGTGACGGAGACATCCGCCGCCACGCGCCGCCCCGCCGCCTCAACCGCGTCATAGACGCCGAGGCAGAGCATGTCGTTCGCCACCGCCACGGCCGTGAAGGGCGGGCCGGCCAGCAGCGCGGCCATCGCCACCTGTCCCGCCTCCCGCGTATAGGCCGCCGCGGGGACGAGGCCTGCGGGCTCCAGCCCGTGGTGCCGCAGCCGGTCGAGGAAGCCGGTGCGCCGGTCGGTGGCAGTGGAAACCCCCTCCGGCCCCGCCAGATGGGCGATGCGGCGATGGCCGAGCGCCACCAGGTGGTCCACCGCCAGGCCGATGCCATGCCGGTCGTCATTGGTGACGGCGGAGGTGGCGGCGCAATCGGCGCCTTGCGGCATGCGCCGGTTGATCAGCACCGCCGGGATGCCGAAGCGGGCGCAGAGCGCCAGCGCCCCGGTGCCGGCCGCCGCCGAGGCCAGCATCAGCCCATCCACCAGATGCGTCGCCATCCGCTCGATCAGCAGCGCCTCTCGCGCCGGGTCGTTGTCGGTGTTCGCGACCAGCGTGGCGTAGCCGCGCGCCGCCATCACGGTTTCCACCGCATGCAGGATCGGCGGGAAGATCGGGTTGATGAGGTCCGGCACCAGGATGCCGATGGTGCGGGATTTCCGCGTGCGCAGCCCGGCGGCCACCGCGGAGGGGCGCCAGCCCAGCCGGTCCGCCACCTCCGTCACGCGCAGCGCCACCGCCTCCGTCACCATGCCGCGGGTGGCGGGGTTCAGGGCGCGGGAGACGGTGGAGGCATGGACCCCGGCCTCCCGCGCCACATCGGCGATGGTGGCGCGGCCTGGCGGGGGGCTTGGGATGGGTGGGGGCAGCATCGGCGCGTCTGTAGCGCAAATGTGGAGGGCATGCCCAATGCAATCGATTGCAGATTTTGCTTGACCCTGCCGGACCGAGCGCCTACCCAACCGGGCAACAGAGGAAACCGACCAGCATGACCGACGCACCCCCCCTCGCGGGAAAGGCGCCCCTAACCAGCCTGCCGCCGCGCGCCGCCGCCCTGCGCTTCGCGGCCTTCGGCGGGCCGGAGGTGCTGGCCTGCCAGGACGTGGCGTTGGCGGCGCCGGAGGCCGGGGAGGCGCTGCTGCGGGTCCATGCGGCCTCCGTGAACCCCTCCGATGTCAAGAACGTCGCCGGCCGCATGCGCCAGACCGTGCCGCCGCGCACCCCGGGCCGCGATTTCGCGGGTGTGGTGGTGGATGGGCCGGCCGAGTGGCTGGGTGCTGAGGTCTGGGGCACCGGCGGCGATATCGGTTTCACCCGGGATGGCAGCCATGCCGAATATCTGCGCCTGCCGGTCGCCGCCCTGGCGCGCAAGCCGGCCAATCTCAGCTTTGAACAGGCCGGCGCGGTCGGGGTGAACTACGTCACCGCCTGGATCGGGCTGGACTACGCGCAGCTCAAGGCTGGCGAGACCCTGCTGGTGCTGGGTGCGACCGGCGGTGTCGGCGGCGCGGCCTGCGGCATCGGCGCGGCGCGCGGCTGCACGGTGATCGCGGCCGTGCGTGGCGAGGCGCCATCCGACAGTCCCGCACGGCATGCCACGACGAGCTTCGTCGATGTCACCCGCGACGACGTGGCGGCGCAGATCGCGGCGCTGACCGGCGGGCGCGGCGTCGATGTGGTCTATGACTGCGTCGGCAAGCCGGCACTGACCGAGGTGGCGCTGGCCGCGCTGGCCTTCGGCGGCCGCATGATCGTCATCGCCGGCACGCCGGGTGAGCAGGTGAAGTTCGAGCTGATCCCCTTCTACCGCCGCGAATGCCGCCTGCTCGGCGTCGACAGCCTGAAGCGGACCGCCGCCGCCTGCGCCCCGATGATGGAGGCGCTGCGGCCGGGCTTCGAATCCGGCGCCTATCCGGCGCCCGCCATCGCCGAAACCTACGACCTGGCGCGGGGCGCCGAGGCCTATGCCGCCGTCGCCCGCGGCACGCGCGGTCGCGTCGTGCTGACCATGGGCCGCTGAGAGGGAGACGCAACATGCCCGAAGGCCACATCACCTATACCAGCGAGAACCTGACCGACGCGGTGCTGGCGCGGATCTCGCCCGAGGCCAGCCCGCGAGTCCGCGAGGTGATGACCGCGCTGGTCACCCATGTGCATGACTTCGTGCGCGAGGTGGAGCTGACGCCGGAGGAATGGGAGCAGGGCGTCGGCTTCATCACCGAACTCGGCCGCTGGTGCGACGACAAGCGGCAGGAGGTGATTCTTCTGTCCGACATCCTCGGCGTCTCGATGCTGGTGGATGCCATTGCCCATCGCACCCATGCCAGCGTCAGCGAGACCACCGTGCTCGGCCCCTTCCACCGCGAGAATCCGCCGCCCCTGAAGAACGGCGAGAACATGTCGCCCGGCGTGGAAGGGGAGCCGCTGGAGGTCGAGGTGCATATCCTGGACGAGGCCGGCCAGCCGCTGGAAGGCGCGCAGGTGGATGTCTGGCACACCTCGCCGGATGGCTTCTATGACAGCCAGCTTGGCGACGAACACAATATGCGCGGCCGCTTCGTCACCGGGCCGGATGGGCTGCTGGCCTTCCCGACCGTCATGCCCTCCGCCTATCCGGTGCCGCATGACGGGCCGGTGGGCCGCGTGCTTTCCGCCATGGGGCGCGGGCCGATGCGGCCGACGCATGTGCATTTCTGGATCAAGAAGCCCGGCTACCGGGATCTCATCACCCACATCTTCAAGGACGGCGACCCTTACCTGCATGATGATGCGGTGTTCGGCGTGAAGGCCAGCCTGGTGACCGACTGGGATTCGCCCAAGGCGGCAGGCAAGCCGGCCAAACTCGTCTACGAATTCCGCATTCCAAGGGAGGATGCCACCTGATGCTGTTCCTGATCCACTGCACCCAGAAGCCGGATGGCCAGGCCATTCGCGACGCGCATTACGACGCGCACCGCGCCTATCTGAAGGCCAGCCCGGTCGACATCAAGCTGGCCGGCCCGACGGTCGACGATGCGGGCGAAGCGCGCACCGGCAGCGTCTTCATCGTCGACGTGCCCGACCGCGCGGCCGCCATCGCCTTCTCCGATGGCGATCCCTTCACCGCGAATGGGCTGTTCGAAAGCCGCACGGTGACCCGCTTTCTCGACATCACCCGCGGCAAGCCCGCCTTCGGCCCGGCCAAGGACTGAGATCATGCGCCGCAAATACATGCTGACCTGCGCCGTCACCGGCAATATCACCACGCCGGAACAGACGCCGCATCTGCCGATCACGCCGGAGCAGATCGCCAACGCCGCGATCGAGGCCGCCAAGGCCGGCGCCGCCGTCGCCCATATCCATGTCCGCGACCCGGCGACGGGCAAGCCGAGCATGGAAATCCCGCTGTACCGGGAAGTGATCGACCGCATCCGCTCCTCCGGCACCGATGTCGTCATCAACCTGACCACCGGCCCGGGCGGGCGCTTCGTGCCCTCGCTGGACAACCCGCGCCAGGCGGCGGCCGGGTCCACGCTGATGTCGCCGGAACAGCGCGTGGCGCATATCGTCGAGCTGAAGCCGGAAATCGCGACGCTCGACCTGAACACCATGTGGTCGGGCAGCGCCGTGGTCATCAACGCGCCCTGGTCGGTGACCAAGATGGCGGAGCTGATCTATTCCGTCGGCACGATTCCGGAGCTGGAGGTCTTCGACAGCGGCGATATCGGCCTGGCGAAGAAGCTGATGGCCGATGGCGTGCTGAAGGGTCCCTGCCTGTTCCAGGTCTGCATGGGCATCCGCTACGGCTTCGACTGGGACCCGGCGACGCTGAATTATGCGAAGTCGATCCTGCCGCCCGGCAGCCCCTGGGCGGCGTTCGCCATCGGCCGGATGGAATTCCCGATGCTGGCCCAGGCCTGGCTGCTGGGCGGCCATGTGCGCGTGGGGCTTGAGGACAATATCTACCTCAACAAGGGCGAGCTGGCCGTCAGCAACACCGTCCTCGTCGAACGCGCCGTGCGCATTCTTCGCGAGCTGGGTGCCGAGCCGATGACGGCGGCGGAAGCGCGCGCGGAACTGTCGCAGGTCGGCGGATGGTCGCGGTGACCGACCGCGGCGTCCTGGTCGTCACCGGTGCCGGGCGCGGCATCGGCGCCGCCATCGCCAAGGCGGCGGCGGCGGATGGCTGGAATGTGGTGGTGAACTATGCCCGCGATGCCGTCTCCGCCGAGGCCACCGTCGCGGCCATCACCCAGGCCGGCGGGCGTGCCCAGGCGGTGCAGGCGGATGTGCAGTCGGAGGCCGGCATCGCGGCGCTGTTCGCCGCGGCGGATGCCATCGGTCCCGTGAAGGGGCTGGTGAACAACGCCGGCGGCAGCGCCCAGGCGCCGATCGCCGACATCACCGCGGCCGATTACGACCTGATGATGGACGGCAATCTGCGCACCACCGTCTTCTGCGCCTCCGCCGCCGTGCGGCGCATGGCGACGGATCGCGGCGGGTCGGGCGGCGTCATCGTCAATATCGGTTCCCGAGCTTCCGTGCTCGGCGGGCAGCCGGGGCGGGTGATGTATGCGGCGGCGAAGGGCGCGGTGGATGGATTCACCGCCGGTCTCGCCAATGAAGTCGGAAAGCTCGGCATCCGCGTCTGCTGCGTGCGGCCCGGCGTGATCCGCACCGAAAGCCATGAGGCGCGCGCGGGGGCGGAGCGGCTGAAGGCCATGACCTCCGCCATCGCGCTGGGGCGGCCCGGGGAGCCGGAGGAGGTGGCGAGCCTCGTCACCTTCCTGCTCTCGCCGGGTGCCGCCTACATGACCGGCACGCTGGTGGATATCGGCGGGGGGCGCTGAGCGAGGCGACAAGGCGCGCGACGGGCCCAGGCAATTCCTACCTGCACAGCCCCCCTCACCCAAACCCTCTCCCCCCGTCGGGGGGAGAGGGCTGCGCAGGCTTGGCGCGTAGCGCCTAGCCGAAGCGGGTGAGGGGGGCAGCGCAGGATCAAGACAAACCAGGCCGGCAAACCGGCCACCCCAAAAACGTCCAAGGGAAACAGACAAAAATGACCATCCACACCACCCGCCGCACCCTGCTCGGCGCCGCCCTCGCCACCCCGGCCCTGCTCGCCGGCACCGCCCGCGCCCAATCCGCCTGGCCGGGCGGGCAGCCCATCACCCTCATCATCCCCTTCGCCCCCGGCGGTCCCACCGATGCGGTCGGGCGCATGCTGGCGGAGGCGATGACGCGCGACCTCGGCGTCAATGTCGTGGCGCAGAATGTCGGTGGCGCCGGCGGCACCATCGGCGTGAACCGCGTGGCCCAGGCGCGGCCGGATGGCCACACCATCCTGCTGCACAATATCGGCATGGCCACCGCGCCGACGCTGTATCGCCGCCTGCCCTACAACCCGCTGACGGCCTTCGAGATGCTGGGCCTGGTCACCGCCACGCCGATGGTGTGGCTGACCCGCCCGGATTTCCCCGCCGCCAATTTCGGCGAGATGCTGCGGCTGATCCGCGAGGGTGGGGAGCGTATCAACCTCGGCAATGCCGGTCTCGGCTCCGCCAGCCAGCTTTGCGGCACGCTGCTTCAGGCCAGCCTCGGCACGCGCTTCACCGCGGTGTCCTTCGCCGGCTCCGGCCCGATCTATCCCGAGTTGATGGCTGGCCGCCTCGACATCTATTGCGACCAGACGACCAGCGCGATTCCCTTCATCCAGTCGAACCAGATCAAGGCGCTGGCCGTGACGACATCGGCGCCGCTGCCCGCCGTGCCGGGCGTGCCGACGGCCGTACAGGGCGGGCTGGCGGGCTTCGAGGTGGCGATCTGGCACGGCCTCTACGCGCCCGCCGGCACGCCGAAGCCGGTGCAGGACCGGCTGAACGCCGCGCTGCGCTTCGCACTCGCCGATGCGCGGGTGGTGGAGCGCATGACCGGCCTCGGCAGCCCGCCGGAGCCGGTGGCGCGCCAGAATGGCGAGGTGCACCGCGCCCATCTGGCCGCCGAGATCGAGCGCTGGCGCCCGGTGCTGGTCGCCGCTGGCCAGTTCGCCGATTGATGCGGCCATGCACCCCATCACACGGAGAGGCGCCATGACCGTCGCGGGCGCCCTCGCGGCCGGTGCGGCCAGCGCGCAGACGCTGGCCCGGCTGAACGTCGTCGCCTTCGCCGGCGCCTCCAACCTCGTCCTCTGGGCCGCCCAGGCCCAGGGCATTTTTGCGCGTTATGGGCTGGAGGTGGCGCTGGAGCTGACGCCGAATTCGCGCGCCATGGCCTCCGACCTGTATTCAGGCAAGTACGACCTGGCGCTGACATCGGTCGACAATATCGTCGCCTATAATGAGGGGCAGGGGGAGGCGCAGCTTCCCGGGCCGTCCGACTTCACCGCCTTCTTCGGCGTCGATGACGGCATGCTCTCCGTCATGGCGGCGGCCGATGTGCCGGATCTGGCCGGGCTGCGCGGCAAGGTGGTGTCGGTGGATGCCATGACCACCGGCTTCGCCTTCGTGCTGCGGGAGGTGCTGGGCCAGGCCGGCATTGCCGAACAGGTGGAATGGGTTGCCGTCGGCGGCGGCGCGCAACGGCTGGCGGCGCTGTTGGAGGGAAAGCAGGCGGCCACCCTGCTGAACACGCCGCTCGACCTTGCGGCGGAAGCGCGCGGCTTCCGGCGGCTGGCGCGGGGCACCGATGTGGTGGGCCGCTACCAGGGCATCGTCGCCGCCGCCCGTCGCGGTGTCATCGCCCAGAAGCGGGACGCGCTGGTGGGCTTCACCCGCGCCTTCCGCGACAGCCTCGACTGGCTCGACGCCAATCGGGCGGAGGCCGCGGCCATCCTGACGGCGCGCGCCAATATGCCGCCGCCGGTCGCGGCCCGCGCCGCCACCGCCCTGCTGGACGCTGATCGCGGCATCTTCCGGGATCTGCGGATCGACGAGGAAGGGCTGCGGACGGTGCTGCGGCTGCGCAGCAAATACGCGCAGCCGGCGAAGGAACTGACCGACCCGTCGCGCTACATCGACCCCTCGATCCGCGCGGCGGCGCTGGGGTAGTTACTGCCCGGTGCCGAAACTGTAGGTCAGGGCGGCGGTCAGCCGCAGCCGGGGCGAATCGCGGTTCACCCCGGCGCCGGCGGCCAGGCCCAGGCTGAGCGTCTCGGTCAGGTTGCGGATGACGCCGGCCTCCACCAGCCGCAGGTCACGCTCCCCCTCATCCTGGGTCTGCTGGGCGTAGGCGGCGACCAGCACGGTCTGCGGATTCAGCACATGGCTGATCGCGCCGCCGAACAGGTAGCCATTGGGCCGCTCCCCGGGCAGCGGGTTGATGGTGGCGAGGAAGCCGGCATTCAGGTGCAGGCCCCAATGCCCGGTGCCGCTGCCGGTCACCCAGCTCGTCGCCGCGCCGAGCTCGGTGCCCCAGCCGCCCCGGCCGGGACCGAAGGGCATGGCCGCGCCCAGGCTCAGCGACAGAGTCGGGCGCCAGCCCTCCTGGTCCGCCAGCCGCCAGGTCAGCGCCGGGCCGATGCTGCCCAGGTTCACGCCGGAATCATTGCCCAGGCCATAGGCGCCATCCAGGCTCAGCTCCATCCGGTCGTTCAGGCCGTATTTCAGCGTTGCCCCGGGGGTGAAACCCTCTCGCCCACCGCGGGCGCGCTCGTAGCCGAAGGTGCCCTGCAACTGGAACTGCCCGGCATCGGAGGTATAGGCATCGCCGACCGAGAAGGGCGCGCCGGCGGCAGGTTCGGCGTCATCCTCCGCCTGCGCCGCAGCGGGCAGGGTGGTGGCCAGCAGGGCCAGGAGGAGGGCGTGGCGCGGCTTCATGGGCATCGGGGTCTTCCTGGGCCTGACTACCGCTCACACCGCAGCAGCACGGTCGAACGGTGGGCGATGTCGCCCACATCGGCCGCGCTGCGATCCGTGCCGCTGCTCTGCGCGGTGCGGAAGGGCAGGCCGGCGCGGCGCAGGAAGGCCTGGGCGGCCTCTCCCTTCACCGCGAAATTCACGTTGTCGACGTTCTGCACCCGGCGGCTGTCCAGCTTGGCCACCACCACGCCCACCACATGGCCCTGCATGTCCAGCAGCGGGCCGCCGGAATTGCCCGGCTGGACCTCCGCGCTGATCTGGTAGTTGTTCGGGTCGTTGCGCAGCCCGGCCAGGGCGTTGATCTCGCCCCGCGTCAGCTTCGGATCGGCGGAGAGCAGGCCGGTCAGCGGAAAGCCATAGGCCACCACGCTCTCCCCCCGGCGCACCGCCGGCCCGGCGCGGAATTCCAGCGCCGGGCCGGGATTGCCTGGGATGTTGAGGATCGACAGGTCCAGCGCCCGGTCCACCTGGGCCGGCGGCACGGCGGCCAGCCAGCGGCCATCGGCGGTGCGGGCCAGGATGCGGTCGCAGCCATCGACCACATGCTGGTTGGTCAGCACCCGGTCCGGCGCCACCACGAAGCCGGTGCCGGTGGACACCCGCCGCGCCTGCGCATTCGGCCGTGCCTGCGCCACATTGGGGGTTGCGGCCGGCGCAGGCATGGCCGCGCTGGCCGAGTACAGTTCCACCCGCGGCGTGGCGCAGATGTCCTGGTTCCGGGCGATGCTCTCGCGCCCATCGGCCAGCACCAGGCGCACATCGAAGCGGCAGCCGGCCTCGGCATTCGGGCGCATCGGGAAGCCGGCATTGTTCGGCAGCGGGCCGCGATTGAGCAGGTTGCCGCCCCAATCCGCCCGGCCGCTGCGCACGGCATGCAGCGCGGTGGCCGGCTGGCCGGTTCGGTTGATGATCCGCACCGGCTCGGCCTGCGGCGCGGCCTGCGCCAGGGCCGGAGGGATGGCGCCGCCCGGCAGCGCCCCCGGCAGCAGGCAGGACAGAAGAATCAGGGTCGGCAGGGTGCGGCGCATGGCGGCCAGCATGTCGGGCGCGGAAGCACGGCCGTCAAGCTGCGGCGCAAAACCTGCGCTGGATCAATGCGGCGGCCCGCCGGGCGACGCACCCTGCCCGAGGATATCAAATCGCCCCTTGACCTTCCCATATTGGGAAGACCCATCTCCTGACCCATGGAACAGAATCACATCTCGATGCCCGAGGCCCCGCTTCCCAGCCTCCCCCGCCTGTCCTTACCCATCGAGGGCATGACCTGCGCGAGCTGTGCCGGCCGGGTCGAACGCGCCCTGCTCGCCGTGCCCGGCATCGTCGAGGCGCGGGTGAACCTCGCCTCCGAACAGGTGAGCATCCGTGGCACCGCCCCGGTGGCGGCCCTGGCGGCGGCGGTGCGGGAGGCCGGCTATGCGGTGCCGGAGACGGTGCGGCAGATCGGCGTGGAGGGGATGACCTGCGCAAGCTGCGCCGGGCGTGTGGAACGTGCGCTGCGGGCCGTGCCGGGGGTGGCGGAAGCCTCGGTGAACCTCGCCTCGGAACAGGCGACGCTGCGGCTGCTGCTGCCGGTGGAGGATGCGGTGCTCGCCGCCGCGCTGGCCGAGGCCGGCTACCGGCTGGCCGCCAGCGCCGAGGATGGCGCGGCGGAGGCCCTGGCGGCGGAAGCGAAGCTGCGGGCGCAGCGTCGTGACCTGGTTATTGCGGGACTGCTGGCCGCGCCCTTCCTGATGGGCATGCTGGGCATGCCCCTGGGCCAGGACTGGATGCCGAATGGCTGGGTGCAGCTCGGCCTGGCCCTGCCCATGCAGTTCTGGTTCGGCGCGCGCTTCTACCGCGCCGCCTGGGCCGCGGTCCGCGCCGGCACCGGCAATATGGACCTGCTGGTCGCGATCGGCACCTCCGCCGCCTTCGGCCTGTCGCTGGTGCTGCTGCTGCAACATGGCGGCGGGCACAGCCATGCGCTGTACTTCGAGGCGGCGGTCGTCGTCATCCTGTTCGTCATGCTCGGCAAGCATCTGGAAGCCCGCGCCCGGCGCGGCACCGGGGCGGCGCTGCGCGCGCTGCTGGATTTGCGCCCGCGCAGCGCCAGGCTTCTGGCGCCGGATGGCACCGAGCGCGAGGTTCCGGCGGCCTCGCTGGTGGTGGGCGATGCGGTGGTGCTGCGCCCCGGCGAGAGCGTGCCGGTGGACGGCCTGGTGGAACAGGGCGAGGCCGGCGTCGATGAAAGCGCCCTGACCGGCGAAAGCCGCGCGGTCGAGAAATCCCCGGGCGACCGGCTGGCCACCGGCACGGTGGTGCTGGACGGGCGGCTGGTGCTGCGCACCACGGCGGTGGGCGCTGATACCACTTTGGCGCGCGTTGCCGCGCTGGTCTCGGCCGCCCAGGCCAGCCGGGCGCCGGTCCAGAAACTGGTGGACCGGGTCGCCGCGATCTTCGTGCCCATCGTGCTGCTGATCGCCGCCGGCACCCTGGCCTACTGGCTCTGGGCCGATGCGGGGGTCGAGGCGGCGCTGCTGCATGCCGTGGCGGTGCTGGTCATCGCCTGCCCCTGCGCGCTCGGCCTCGCCACCCCCGCCGCCATCATGGCCGGCACCGGGGCGGCGGCCCGCGCCGGCATTCTGGTGCGCGATGCGGAGGCGATCGAGCGCGGCCAGGGAATCACGCTCGTGGCCTTCGACAAGACGGGAACCCTGACCGAGGGGCGGCCGCGCCTGGCCGCGCTGCATCCGGCTTCGGGCGTGGCGGCGCAGGATGCGCTGGCCTGGGCCGCCAGCCTGCAAACCGGCAGCGAACACCCGCTGGCCGCCGCCGTGCTGGCCGCCTTCGCGGAAGCCGCGCCCGGCGCGTTGCCGCCCCTCGTCACGAACTTCCGGGCGCTGCCTGGGCGGGGCGTGGAGGGTGTGGTCGATGCCGCCCGCCTGACCCTGGGCAGCCCGCGCCTGCTGGCCGAATCCGGCCTGCCCGAAGGCGCACTGGCGGAGCTGGCCACGCAGGAAGCTGCCGCCGGTCGCAGTCTCGCCTGGCTGGTCGGCTCCGGCCGCGTGCTGGCGCTGCTGGCCTTCGAGGATGCGCTGAAGCCCGGTGCCGCCGGCGCCATCGCCGCCTTGCGCGACATGAAGGTGGAGGTCGCCATGCTGTCCGGTGACGGCCCCGCCGCCGCCGGCGCCGCCGCCCGCGCGCTCGGTATCGCCCGGGTGGAGGCGGAGGTGCTGCCCGAGCACAAGCTGGAGGCGATCGCCCGCTGGCAGGCGGAAGGCGCGCGCGTGGCCATGGTGGGCGATGGCGTGAACGACGCCCCGGCGCTGGCCTCGGCCGATCTCGGCATCGCCATGGGCACCGGCACCGACGTGGCCATGGCCGCCTCCGGAATCACCCTGATGCGCGGCGACCCGGCGCTGGTGCCGGCGGCGCTCGACATCACCCGACGAACCTATCGCAAGCTGCAGGAGAATCTGGCATGGGCCTTCGCGTACAACCTGCTCGGCATCCCGCTGGCGGCAGCCGGACTGCTGTCGCCAGCTTTCGCCGGAGCGGCGATGGCGCTGTCCTCGGTCTCGGTGCTGGGGAATGCCCTTCTGCTGTCCCGCTGGCATCCCCGCGCGACGGGGCGGCGCGCGTGAGCGGTGGCATGAATATCGGCGAGGCCTCCGCCGCCTCCGGCGTCTCCGCCAAGATGATCCGCCATTACGAGGCGATCGGGCTGATCGAGGCGATGCGCCGGCCGAATGGCTATCGCAGCTACGGCCCGCAGGATGTGGCCGTGCTGCGCTTCATCCGCCATGCGCGGGACCTGGCCTTCCCGCTGGAGGATATCCGCAGGCTGCTGGCGCTGTGGCGCGACCGCAGCCGGGCCAGCGCCGATGTGAAGCAGATGGCGCTGGACCATGTGGCGGCGCTGGAAAGCAAGGCGGCCTCGCTCCAGGCGGTGGCTGACAGCCTTCGGCATCTGGCGCAGCATTGCCAGGGCGACGATCGGCCGGATTGCCCGATTCTCGCGGAGCTGGAAGGGGTGCGCGAATGACCGAGGAATTGCAGGTGGCCGGCATGACCTGCGGCCATTGCGTGCGGGCGGTGACGCTCGCCATCCAGAAGCGGGACCCGGCGGCCAAGGTCGAGGTGGACCTGGAGGCTGGCCGGGTGCGGGCCGACAGCCGGCTGAGCCGTGACGAAATCGCCGCGCTGGTGACGGCGGAGGGCTATTCGGTGGCGGCGTAGCCGTTCAGCCGGGCACGCGTATCTCGGCGAGCGGCGTGCCGATCCCACCTTGCGCCGGCTGCGCCAGCAGGCGCCGGTACAGCCGCACCAGCCGGGCCGCCTCCGCCGCCCAGCAGAAGCGGCGCAGCGCGGCATGCCGGCCGCGCAGGCCCATATCAGCCCGCAGCGAAGGGTCCGCCAATCGCCGCACGGCCGCGGCGAGGCTGTTGGCGTCGCTGACATCCACCACCAGGCCGCAGCCGGCCTCCCGCACCACCGCCGCCACTTCCTCGGCGAAGTCGGGCACGATCACCGGCAGGCCGGCCAGCATGCAGTCGAACAGCTTGTGCGGCAGCGCCAGGCGATGGTTTTCCACCCCGGGCTGGAACAGCACCAGGCCGATATCGCAGCCGGCCGCCGCCTCCAGCGCCGCCTCCCGCGGCATCCAGCCCAGCGCCTCGATCCGGTCGGCGACGCCCAGCGCGCTGGCGCGAGCGTGGAAGGCGGCCTCGCTGGCATCGGTGAAGCGGCCGATCAGGCGCAGCCGCGCCCCCGGCAGCGCCGCCAGCAGCTCCGGCATCAGCAGGGCACCGCGGCTGCGGGTCAGCGCGCCCAGATGCAGCAGGACCGGCGGGCCGGCGCCATGCCGGCGCGGGGTCAGCGGCACCGGCGTGGCGTAGTTGCGCACCGGGGTGCAGAGCGCCTCGCCGCCGAAATCCGATGCCAGCCCGTCCTTCGCCACCACCACCGCATCCGCCTGCGCCGCCACCAGCCGGCAGAAGCGGCGCAGCGCCACCCGCGCCAGCGGCCGCAGCAGCGCGGGCAGATGCGGATCGAGGCGGGAGGGGTAGTGTTCGTGCACATCCAGCACCACCCGCGCCCCGCAGCGCCGCGCGGCGAGCAGCGCGGCGATCCAGCTATCCGGCTCATGCGCATGGATCACGGCCGGCCGGGCCGCCTCGGCGCGGCGGGCCAGGTCCCATATGCCGCGCAGCCGCCCGGCCCAGCCCGGCCGGGCGGGGAAGGTCTCCAGCGCCACGCCGTGCAGGCTGGGCGGCGGTGGCGGCCCGGGGTGGGCCGGCGCCAGGTGGCGCAGCCGGTGCCCGGCGCCGACCAGCGCCGCACCCTCCTTCGCCACGATGCGCACATCCTCCGCCGGATGCGCGGCGGAGAGCATCAGAACCAGCGGCGTCACGCGGCGGTCTGGTCGCGGCGCGGCGCGGCGCGGCGGGGCGCGCGGCCGGCCACCGCCTCCACCACCGCCACCAGCCGGGCGGCGATGCGCCTGGTGTCGAGCTGGCGCTCCGCCACCAGCCGCGCCGCGCGGGCCATGGCGCGGCGGCGCGGCGGGTCGGTGGCCAGGGCGAGCAGCGCGGCGGCCAGCGCATCGGCATCGCCGGGCGGCACGGCCAGCCCGCAGCCACCGGCCGCCAGCAGCCGGGCGGCACGGCCGGGCACATTGGTGACCATCGGCAGGCCGGAGGCGAGCCCCTCCGCCAGCTTGTTCGGCGCCGTCCATTCGGCGAATTCCGGCACCGGCGCCAGGCAGAGCAGGCCGACCTCGGCGGCAGCCAGCAGCCGCGCCAGATGTGCCTTGGGCATCGGGTCGAGGAAGGTGACGGGCAAATCCTCCGCCGCCGCGCGGGCCATCAGCGCCGGCTTTTCCGCCCCCTCGCCGACCAGCACGATGCGCAGGCCGGTATGTCGCAGCCGGGCGGCGGCGTCGAGCAACTGGTGCAGGCCATTGGCCGGGCCATGCGCCCCGGCATAGACCGCCAGCACTTCCTGCGTCGGGACCTCCGGCGGGCGCCAGGGGGCGATGCCGGGATGGAACAGCACCAGGTCGGCGCCTTGCGGCAGCACCCGGACCCGGTCCGGATCGGCGCCCCGGGCGAGCGCCAGCCGGGCGATGCCCTCGGTCAGCGCCACGACGGAGGCCGCCTGCCGGCAGGCCGCATCGGCGAGGCGGCCGATCGCGGCCAGCACCGGCTTCGGCACGGCAGTCCCTTGCCGGGAAAGCGCCGCGGGCAGTTCCGGCCAGGGGTCGCGGACCTCGAAGATGAAGGGCGTGCCGCGCAGCCGCCGCGCCAGCAGGGCCGGGATCGCCACGGTCGGCGGGGTGGAGGAGGCGATGATGAGGTCCCAGCGCCGGCCCGCGGGATCCCCGGGCGCCGGGCGCAGCGCCAGCCGGCTGGCGGCCAGGGCGAAGCGCAGGAAGGCGAGGGACCGTGCCACCAGACCCTGCGCATTGCCGCAGCGGATGTCGAATTCCACCACCTCGAACCCCGCCACCTGGCCCTGGCGGCGGCCGTGATGGAGGGCGCCGGACAGCCCCGTCACAGCGCCATCATAGCGGCCGCAGGCCAGTGTCACCCGGTGCCCGGCGGCGGCCAGCGCGCCGGCATGGTGGAAGGCGCGCGTCGCGGTGCTGCCGGAGGGGGTGGAGAAATGCTGGTGCAGATACAGGATGCGCAGCGGTGCCGCCCCGGCCTCCGGCACGGCCACCATCGTGTCAGCGTCGCGCACAGGACGCGATGGCCTCGATCACGCGGGCCTGCTCGGCCTCCGTCATGCCGCTGCCGGAGGGCAGGCAAAGCCCCTGTTCGAACAGGCCGGCGGCCATGGCGCCACTTGAACGCGGCGCGTCCCGGAAGGCCGGTTGCAGATGCAGCGGCTTCCAGGCGGGCCGGCTTTCCACCCCGGCGGCATCCAGCGCGCGGCGAACCGCCTCCCGGTCCGCGCCGAAGGCCTGGGGATCGAAGCGCGCCACGGACAGCCAGCGATTGGCGCGGCCCCAGCCGGGCTCGGGGATGAAGGACAGACCCGGCAGGTCGCCCAGGGCCGCGGCATAACGGGCGAAGACGGCACGGCGGCGCTGCACCCGTGCCTCCAGCGCCGGAAGCTGGGCGAGGCCGACGGCGGCGAGCAGGGAGGACAGGCCATAGGCATAGCCCGTGGTCTCATGCTCGTAATGCGGCCAGGGCTCCTTCGCCTGTCCGGCCAGGTGGCGGGCGCGGTCGATCAGCGCCGGGTCGTCACTGGCCAGGGCACCGCCGCCGCCCGTGGTGACGATCTTGTTGCCGTTGAAGGAGAAGGCGGCGAGACGGGCGCCGCGCCCGGCATGGCGCCCGCCACGATGCACCGCGCCCATGGCCGCCGCGCTGTCGCTCAGCACCGGCACGCCCCAGCGGTCGCAGATGGCGACGATGGTATCGAGATCGCTGCACTGGCCATAGAGGTCCACCGGCACCACCACCCGCGGCAGCCGGCCGCGCCGCGCCGCGCGCACCAGTTCGTCCCGCAGCATTCCGGGGTCCAGCGTGAAGCCCTGCGGTGTGACGTCCAGGAAGCGCGGTACCGCGCCCATCTGCACCGCCGGCGCCACGGTGGCGATGAAGGTCAGGCTGGGCGCCCAGACCTCATCCCCCCGCGTCACGCCGAGCAGCCGGTAGGCGAGATGCAGGGCGGCGGTGCCGGAGGTGGTGGCGAGGGTGGCGGCGAAACCGGTGCGGGCGGCGAGTTCGGCCTCGAAGGCGGCAGGGGTGGGGCCGGCGGGTGCCAGCCAGCCGGAGTCCAGGGCCATGCGCAGCGAGTCCAGCTCCCCTCCCGCCAGGTCGGGCGGGGACAGCATCAGCCGCGCCGCCGACGGGTGCCGCGGGAAAGGCAGGATGGCGGCGGCGGGGGGCACGGCTTGCAGGGGCAGCATCCGAACCAGTAGGTTGATGGTCCGTTAAAACATTCATATTTTGGTTGAGTCAACAAGGGAAGATGCCCCCTTGGCGGGCTTTCGTTGCCACGCCACAACCAAGGCTCAGCCCTGTTTGGAGCGCCGCGCCGGCTGCGGCGCGAAGGCCGGCATGGTGGCCTGGCCCGGCGCGGTGGCGCCCTGGCCGCGCAGCAGCACACCGAGGCTTCGGCCGAGCAGGATCAGGTCGTCGCGCAGGCGCGGCGGCGCGGCGGCATAGGCGGCCTCCAGCTCCAGCCGCTGCATCCAGGGCACCGCATTGCGCCCGGCCGCGACCCCTGGCCCGACCAGCCCGGGGCGCCGCTTCAGCCGCAGGGCCTGCCGCGCCGAGTAGAGCGGCAGGTAGGACAGCGGCAGCGGGCGGGGCCCCACCAGGCTCATCTCGCCGCGCAGCACCTGGAGGAGCTGCGGCAGTTCATCGAGGCCGCTGGCCCGCAAGGCCAGGCCGAAACGGCACAGCCGTTCCGCATCCGGCGCGTCGCCCGGGGCCATGGAGCGGAATTTCAGCAGCGTGAAGGCACGGCCGCCAAACCCGGCACGCGGCTGCACATACAGCAGCGGCCAGCCCAGGCAGATCCGCACCGCCAGCGCCACCAGGGCGAAGACCGGTGCCAGGGCCAGCAGCAGCAGCGCCGCCCCGATCATGTCCAGCGCGCGCTTGCCGAAACGCTCATACATCGGCGCGATGCCTGGCCGGGTAGACGGTGACACCGAGGCTCAGCGCCAGGCCGAGCGCGAACCAGGCCATGCGGTTGCCGAGATCGGTGGAGACCAGGATGGTCAGCGCCACCGGCAGCACCAGCGCCGCGATCCGCGCCAGCCGTGCCGGCGCCACCTGTGGCGCCAGCCGGAGCAGCGCCAGCGCGGCGCCGCCGAAGGCGCCGCACCACAGCAGCAGCCCGGGCAGCCCGCCCTCCGCCAGCGCCTCCAGCGCATGGTTGTGGGGGTACAGGCCGCGCCACTCGCCATGGCCGGCGGCGATGGTGAAGCCGCCGGTGCCGAGGCCCCAGGGCGCCGCCAGCCCGCCCCAGCGCAGCGCCGCCGCCCAAAGGTCCTGCCGCGCCTCCAGCCCCGCCGGTTCCGCCGTCAGCCGTTCCAGCGTGCGCAGCCCCTCGATCCAGGCGGGGTTCAGCGCCAGCCAGGCGGCGCCGGCCGCCAGCAGCGCCAGCCCCGCCAGCAGCCAGGTCAGGCCTGCCGTCCCGCGCAGCCGCAGCGCCGGGGCCAGGACGCAGCCCAGCAGCAGTGCGGCCAGGGCGGTACGGCCGCCGGGCAGCAGCGCCGCCATGGCCAGGGCGAGCAGCGCCGCCAGCCAGCCAAGCCGCGCCAGCGGGTGCCGCGCCTCCACCAGGGCCAGCGCGGCGAGCGACGCCGCCATGGCCAAGGCGAGGCCGGCGAGCTGGTGATGCACCCGCGCGGACTCCACCAGCATCGCCGGGTCGCCGCCGGGGATGCCCGCCAGGATGAGGCAGGCTAGGACCAGGCCGATGCCCAGGCTGGCCTGGCACAGGGCGCGCCGCGCCACAGGCTCCGCCCCCACCAGCAGCCCGGCCGCCAGCATAGCCGGCCCGGCCAGCACAAGCTCCGGCAGTTTCTGGGCCAGCACGAGGCGGGAGGATGACCAGGCGCCGGCCATCACCAGCCAGAGCCACAGCAGGGCGGCGGCGGCGATCGGCACAGCGAGGAGCGGCGCCACGTCCCATCTCCGCGTCACCAGCAGCAGCGCCAGCAGTGGCAGCAGCGCGGCGAGGCTCAGCAGGGTGAGATCCACCGGCAGCGCGGCGAAGGGCCCCGCCGTCTTCAGCGCGCCCGCCATCTGCAACACCGCCGCCGCCGAACCGGCCATGGCGGCCAGCGGGATGCTGACCGAACCGGTCATTCCGCCGGTTCCATCCGCAGGCCGGGCAGGGGGGGCGGCGCGCGCAGCAGCAGGCCGGCGGCGCCCAGCGCCAGCGCCGCGATCGGCGCCGTGACCAGCAGCAGCAGCAGCAGCAAAGGGCGGTTGGGCAGGGAGGCGCGCTGCTCGACCATCGGCGCTGAGACCAGCCGCGCCGCCACCGCCTCATCCGCCGCCACCACCAGCCCGACGCGCTGCTGCTGCGCCAGCATCTCGTACAGGGACTGGCGGATGTAGAGATCCGTCTCCCGCGCCAGCCGTGCCTCCAGCGCCAGGATGCGGCGGCGGGCCATGTCGTTCAGGTCGGCGCGCACCTTGGCTTCGGCGAAGGCGTGCAGCCGGCGCAGCGCGTCCAGTGCCTGGTCGCGGTCCGGATGCGCCAGGGCCAGCGTCCAGGTCACCGCGCCCAGCGTCTGGGTCACCGCCAGCTGCCGCGCCAGCCAGGCGCGGGCATCGTCCAGGTCGGCCGCGATCCGCAGGCCGAGCGTCTGGCGCAGCAGCCCGCCCGGCCCCGCCGCCCGCCGCGCCGTCAGCCCGTCCAGCAGCGGCGTCTCCTCCACCAGCAGGGCGGCAGCCTCGGCCGAGCGCAGCGCGCCGAGATAGATCGCGAAATTGCCGGTGGGGCGCGGGTCGAGCAGGCCGGAGAAGGCCGGTGAGGGAGATAGCAGGGAGGATGTGGCGATGCCCGTGGTCTCCGAGGGCGCGACCAGCGCCTCCGCCACGAAGCTGCGCGGCCAGGAGAGCACGGCGGTGGTGCCGGCGCCGAGGAACAGGGCGGCGAGCAGGGCGATGCGCCCGCGCATGCGCCACAATCCCGCAATCAGCACCTCCAGCGGCATCGAAGCCTCCCTGCCCGGGGGCAGAATGTTAAGGAAGCAACCTGAATGCAACCCTTGATGGTTATGGGAGGCGAATTTCTGTCGTGATGCGCGTGGCCGGGGCGGCGACACGCAGCCGCAGCACGGGGCAGGCGGCGATCTCGCCATAGGCCGGGCTCTCCCAGCCCGTCTCCAGCGCCAGGGTCAGCCCGGCATCGGCCGTGATGCACAGGCGGAGGTGGCCATCGGTGGCGCCATCCGGCAGCAGTCGCCAGGGGCCGGCCGGCAGGCGCCAGCGCAAGGTGGCGGCCCGGAAATCGCCAGCGATTTTATCCGCCACCGTCCAGACCCGGCCCTGCACGGAAATGCGCCGGGCCTGGCGATGGCCGGCGGCATCGCGCCGGGCCGCACCATCGGGCAGGGCGCGCAGGCGCGGCCAGCAGGCGAAGAGAAAGCGGCCGAGGCGGGGCATCGGCGGGCTTTCGTCGAAGACCACCGCATTATGCGCCCCGGCCTCCGCCAGGGCTGCCGGCCACCAGGGGGCGGGCGGGTTGTAGGCGCCGGTGCCGCCATCCCGCAGCACGATCCGGGCGCCGTCGCGCAGGGTCAGGTGCAGCAGGTCCGACTGCGCCGGCCGGAACCGCAGCGGGCCGCAGCGCAGCAGCGCGGTGGCGCCGGCCGCCGCCCAGCCCATGCTGCCGGCAGCCCGCCAGCGCGCGGGCCGGCCGAGCCGTGCCGCCGGGCAGGTCAGGCCGAGCCAGGCACAACCCGCATCCCGCGGCAGGTCGGCGCCCGCCCCGGCGAACAGCCGCGCCGCGCGTTCCACGCTGCCACGCGCATCGGCCGGGCCGTGCAGGCCGAGATCGGCGAAGGCCGAGCCATCCTCCACCCCCAGCGCCGGGGTGGAACCATCCTCCGGCGCCACCAGCCGGTGCAGCCAGGTGGTGAGCGCGGCGGCACGGGCGCGCAGTACGGGCGCGAAGGGCGGCGCCCCGTGCCGGGCGCGCAAAACCTCCGCCACCGCCAGCACATCCAGCGCCAGCCGGGCATAGCCGGCCGAGACCTGGGCGAAGCCGCCATCCGGCGCCACCAGCCGCGCCACCGCCGCCGCCAGTTTCCGCGCCGCGCGGGATGCGCCCGGCGCGTCGCCCAGCAGCAGGGCGCAGGCAAAGGCGCCGGCGGGTTCGGAGATGCTGTGGTTGTTGTCCTGCGCCGCGGCATAGGCCGGCGTCGCCGCGATGCGGCGGGCGCAAAGGCGCAGCAGATGGCGCGCGGCCGGCGGCGGGTCGCGGTCGGCCTCCAGCAAGGCAAGGCTCAGGCACAGCGACAAAGCACGCAGCGCCGCCTCCTGCCCACAGGCCCAGGCGGGGCCGCGAAAGGCCGGGTTGGCGGCGCACCAGTCGGACAGCCACTGCTCGGCTCGCGCCAGATGACCGCCCGCGGGCTCCAGCCGCGCGGCCTGGGCCAGCAGCAGCAGATCGGCGAAGCGGCTGGCCTCCCAGACCGGGCGGATGTCGCCGGCCGCGAAAAGATCCAGGCGGAGGGCCGGGGCGGCGGGGTCCAGGCCGCCATGCCAGTCCCGTCGCGCCGGCAGCGCCGCCGCCGCGGCCAGCAGGCGCCCGGCCGTTTCGGGCGGCAGGGCGGGTGCCGGCGGTGCCGCGCGGGGCAGGAAGCGGCCCTCCACCGCATCGGCCCGGGCCAGGGCGCGCTGCGGTTGGCCGAGCGCCAGGCTGGCCCTGTGCCAGAGCATCAGGGCCACCGGCCGCGGACCAAGCCGCCATGCAGCGTCCAGCACCAACCAGCCCCGTCGCGCCCGGACGACATCGGGGAAAGGCGTGATCGACGGTTGGTCAGTCATGAATGAACTGTCTATGGTGTAACGAAGCTAATATCCAATACGCAATTCACCCAGGAGTTGTGGTGACGCCCGCCTTCGGACACGGCCCCGGCCGGCTTCTCCTGCTGCTGCTGGCCGCCGCTGGCCCTGCCATGGCGCAGCCCGGGCCGGATGGCGGCCTGCTCGCCCCGCCCACCTTGCCGAGCCTGCTGCCCGGCGGCCTGCCCGTGCCCAGCCTGCCACCCGCCGCGCAGCAGGAAATCCTGAGCCGCATGCGCGACGCCGCCGCCGGGCGCACCCCGCTGCCGCCCGGCCCGCTGCCCAGTCCCGCCACCGCGAACCCGCCCCCCGCCGCCAGCCCCGGCCCCGCCGCGCCGCCCGACAACCTGTCTCATACCGAGGCCTTCTTCGCCGGCCGGCTCGGCCTGCCGCTGCGGCAGTTCGGCTATGACAGCTTCGGCGGCGGCAGCCGCGGCCCCGGCCATATCGGCGCCCTGCCCGAGGACTACCTGATCGGGCGGGAGGATGAGCTGATGCTGGCCCTGCGCGGCCGCACCCGCGCCACCCTGGCGCTCCGCGTGCAGCGCGACGGCACCATCCTCACCCCCGACCTGCCGCCCATCCCCGCCGCCGGCCGCACCCTCGGCGCGCTGCGCGCCGACCTCGAAGCCCGCGTCGCCCGCGACATGCCGGGCACCGAGACCTTCCTGTCGATCGGCCAGGTCCGGCAGATCAGCGTGCTGGTGGCGGGCGAGGTGCAGCGGCCGGGGATGCAGGCCGTCACCGCCCTGTCCTCCGCCCTCGATGCGCTGATCCAGGCCGGCGGGCCACGCCGCACCGGCAGCCTGCGCGCCATCCGCATCGACGGGCCGCATGGCCGCCGGACCCTGGACCTCTACGCCGTGCTGACCGGGGAAGGGGGCGATATCGACCTGACCCTGCGGGAGGGTGAGCGGATCCTGGTGCCGCCGCTCGGCAGCGTCGTCGCCGTGGCCGGGGAGGTCACCCGCCCCGGCATCTATGAACTGCCCGCCGGCACCACCGCCGCGCCGCTCGCCACCGTGCTGCGCCTGGCCGGCGACCCGCTGCGCCCGGCCGGCAACCGCTTCCTGGTGCAGGGCACCGATGCCGGCGGCACCCGCAGCTTCGCCGAGATCGGCCCCGGCGACCGGGTGCGGCGGGGCGACAGCATCCTGGTGCAACCAGGCGCCGATATCGCCACCAACCAGCTTCGCCTCGCCGGCCATGTCGCGGCGCCGGTCACCCGCGCCCTCGGCCGCCGCGGCGCCACGCTGCGCAGCCTGTTGAGCGATGCCCGGCTGGTGCGGCCGGACCCCTATCCGCGCCTCGCCGTCATCCAGCGCCTCGACCCCGCCACGCGCGGCCGGCGCTTCCTGCCCTTCGACCTGTCCCGCGCCCTGCAGGGCCAGGTGAACCTGCCGCTGGCCGAGGGCGACGAGGTGATCGTGCTCGGCCAGTCCGACATCGCCTTCCTCGCCAGCCCACCCGTGCAACGCGCCCTGCGCGGCGAAGCCCCGGCGGAGGAGGCCTGCCCGGCCCTGACCCAGCTCGCCATCGCCAGCCGCAGCGCCCCCGCCCGCTTCGCCCATGCCCGCGGCGCCGGCTTTCCCGAGATCGGCGCGCCCGGCTGCCCGCCCGTGTTCCGCGACTATCCTCAGCTTCTCGGCTTCCTGCTCGACGCCGCCGTGCTGCTGAGCGGGGAGGTGCGCCAGCCGGGGCTGTTTCCCATCCTGGACGATACCGGGCTCGACCTGCTGCTCGCCGCCGCCGGGGGCGCCACCGATGGCGCCGACCTCTCCGCCGTCGAACTCGCCCGCGAAGCCGGCGCCTCCTCCGGCGCGCAACCGCTGTCGCGCCTTTTGCTCGACCTGCGCGCCGCCAATTTCCGCGCCGTGCGGCTCTCCCCCCGCGACGTCCTGCGCATTCCGCGCGGCTTCTCCGACCGGGAATCCGGGCCGGTGGTGCTGGCCGGGGAGGCGCTGCGCCCCGGCAGCTACGACATCCGCCGCGGCGAGCGCCTGTCCGAACTGCTCGCCCGCGCCGGTGGCCTGACCCCCCAGGCCTATCCCTACGGCGCCATCTTCACCCGCGACAGCGTGCGCCAGCGCCAGCAGGAAGGCTTCGCCCGCACCGCGCGGGATCTCGAAACCTCCCTCGTCCAGGTCGCCGCCGGGCAGGCCGTGGCCGGCGGGCGCGGACCCTCCGGCGATGTCGGCAACGCCATCACCGCCGGGCGCGAACTCGCCAACGCCCTGCGCCAGGCCCAGGCCGCCGGCCGCATGGTGGTGGAAGCCGACCCCGTGCAACTCGCGGCCTTCCCCGAACGCGACGTGCTGCTGGAACCGGGCGACCTGATCCTGATCCCGAAACGCCCCAACGAAGTCACCGTCGTCGGCGCCGTGCTGAACCCCGGCAGCCTGCAATTCCGCAGCGGCTGGCGCGCCAGCGACTACACCCAGGCCGCCGGCGGCCCACAACGCTTCGCCGACACCGCCCGCGCCTTCATCATCCTGCCCAACGGCCAGGCCAGCCCCGCCGGCCTGTCCGCCTGGCAGGCCGGCGGTCCCCCCATCCCGCCCGGCAGCCTCGTCGTCATCCCCCAGGACCCCTCCCCCTACGAGACCTGGGGCTTCATCCGTGACCTCACCCAGGTGCTGAGCCAGGTCACCATCTCCTCCGCCGCCCTGGCGGTGATCGCGCGGGAACTGCGTTGAGGGGGCGGGGTGGCGTGGGTGGTTTGCAAGGAGGGCTCTGCCCTCCCTGCACCCTCCCGCCAGGAGGCAGTGGCCTCCTGGACCTCAGGACCTTGAAGGGAAATGGAGAGGGGCCAGCGGTACCGCATGTTCGACGGTCCCTCTGGCCCCTCTCCATTTCCCTTCATGAATCAAAGGGTGCCAAGGGGCCACTGCCCCTTGGCAGGGGGTGCAGGGGGACAGCGTCCCCCTGCAGAGCCACCAGCGCCACCCTCCTCCTCACGCTGCTTTTGCCCGTCACGGCCCAGGCGCAGGAGGTGGCGGGGACGGGGTCGAGTTATGGCGGGGTGGGGTTGGTGGAGATGCGCAATGCGCGGTTTCGGCCGGATGGGGTGGTCGAGGCGGGGACGGTGTTGCGGCATCAGCGGCGGTTTCATTTTCTGAATTGGCAGGCTTTGCCTTGGTTGGAGACGGGCTTTCGGTTGGCGGAGCGGTTGGATGGCACGACGGGGGCCGGGATGGTCACGGATCGGGCCTTTGATCTGAAGTTGCGGCTGATGGAGGAGGGGGATGGGCGGCCGGCGGTGGCGCTGGGGCTGCAGGATGCCGTGGGCACCGGGATTTATGCGGGCGAGTATCTGGTGGCCTCGAAGCGGTTCGGGCCGTGGGATGTGACTTTGGGATTGGGCTGGGGGCGGCTGGGGACGGGCGAGGATTTCGGCAATCCGCTGACCGGTTTGTCGGCGCGGTTCGAGGATCGGCCGCGGGATGTGGGGCAGGGTGGGCTGGCGAATGGCGTGCCGTTCTTCCGGGGTGGGGAGACGGCGCTGTTCGGCGGGGTGGAGCATTCGCTGCCGGAGGTCTGGACGCCCTGGGGTGGGGTGGAGGGGTTTCGGGCGAAGCTGGAATATTCGGGCGATGCGCTGCGCGATGAGCGGGGCGGCTGGCCGGCGCGGCGGGCGGGGCTGGGCGGGCGGGCGGCGAGCCGGGTGAATTACGGGCTGCACTGGTCGGATGGCACCTGGGATGCCGGGCTCGACTGGGTGCATGGCACGGACCTGCTGTTCCGGCTGTCGGCCCGGATCGACCCGGACCGGGCGCAGCCGGCGGCGCCCCGGTTGCCGGCGCTGGCGGCCCGGCCGGTGCAGGTGACAGGGCCGGAGGAGGTGATCCGCGTGGCGCTGGCGGAGGCCGGGTTCAGGCCGGTGGCGGTGGTGATCCAGGGGATGGAGGCGCGGATTGCCGTGGCGGGCGGGCGGCAGCGGCGCCTGGCCGGGGCTGTGGGACGGGTGGCGCGGGCGGTGCAGCCGCATCTGCCACGGCAGGTGGAGGTGCTGCGCCTGTCCTGGCGCCAGATGGGCGTGGAGGTGGCGCGGCTCACCCTGCCACGCCGGGCGATGGAGGCGGCGAGCCGGGGCGATGGCAGTGCGGAGGAGCTTTTCCATGCCAGCACGCTGGAACCGGCCGGGGCCGATGCTTTCGGGGGCATGGCGGATGATGGCGGGGTGAGCTGGGGGGTGGAGCCGCGGATTTCGCTGCTGCTCGGCGATCCGGGCCGGACGCTGCGCTGGCAGGTGGCGGCGGTGGCGGGGGCGCGGTGGGAATTGGGCGGCGGCTTCGCCCTGGCGGGCAGTGTCGCGCGCAGCCTGGCCGGCAACCTGGCGGAGGGCGTCGCCTCCGACAGCGTCCTGCCGCATGTGCGCAGCGATGCGGCGCGCTATGCGCGGGAGGGGGAGAATGCGATCCCCGCCTTGTATGGGGAGCAGATTCGCGGGCTCGGGCCGGACCTGTTTGGCCGGGTGACGGCGGGGTATCTGGAGCCGATGTTCGCCGGGGTTTCGGCGGAACTGCTGTGGCGGCCGCAGGGCAGGCCCTGGGCGCTGGGTGTCGATGTCGCGCAGGTGGTGCAGCGGGACTACGACCAGCGGCTCGGCGTGCTCGGCTACCAGGTCACCACGGGGCATGTCTCGGCCTATGCCGACCTGCCCTGGTTCAACCTCTATGGCGTGGCCCGCGCCGGGCGCTATCTGGCGGGGGATTGGGGCGGCACGGTGGAGATCGGCCGGCGTTTCGCCAGCGGCATCGAGATCGGCGGCTTCGCCACCATCACCGACGTGCCCTTCAGCCGGTTCGGGGAGGGCAGTTTCGACCGCGGCATTTTCATCCGTATTCCGCTCGACCTGTTCGGAATCGCGACGCGGGCGGTGGCGCCGGTGGTGGTGCGCGGCGTGGCGCGGGATGGCGGGCAGCGGCTGGCGGTGGACAATCCGCTATGGGAGGTGACGCGGGAAGGCACGGCGCGGGCGTTCCGGGACGGGGTGGGCGATTTCCTGCGCTGATCCTGGCGGTCCGCTCGACGGGGCAGCTTCTCGGCCATTTGCGGATAGCGGCTGCGTTGACGAAGGGGCACTCGCCAAACCCCGGGCCTTTGCAGCGATATCCGGATGACAAAATATTCCGAATCGGTGCCGTTTTTGCCAGCGGCCCAATCGCGTGACCATGCCGCGCCGCCCTCAAGCGATCTCCTGGCGGCGGCACCCATTCGGGCGCTCGGTGCGGTTAAGAAACCGGGTGGCTGAATTATCGACCGGTGGAGCTTTTGATACCCCGCGACGATATGGCGGATTGTATAACGGTGACGGCCCTCGGCCGATCGCAGACCCCGAACAATGACGAGGCGCGGAAATGACGACCTGGCAGACACCGGCACATCCAGCCGACGGCATCAATGCCAATTCGGTATGATCGGATTGTTTTGGGCAGGCCGGTCGCCGGCTGCGCCATTAAAAGTCCGACAGCGGCCATTCACGCGATTGGCGCCGGCTTTCGCACCACCGCCGGCCGGGGCCTGGCGGGTAGTGCGAAAACGCGGTCCTGACCCGAGTCGCCCGGAGAAGCCTTTCCGGGCGCGGTCGCGTTCAGGACTTGATGGCGAAATTCTCGCGGGACTTGCCCTCGGCCTCGGCGACCTTCAGCCAGATCGGCATACGGCCACGCCCGGACCAGGTCGTGCCTGTCTCCGGATTGCGGTACTTGGCCTCCACCGACGACTTGCCGGCCTTCTTGGCGCCGCGGCTCGGCGTTGCCTGCCGCCGCGGCGGCGTGCCGACCAGTTCATCGAAGGAAAGACCCATGGCTTCCGCCTTGGCGCGGAATTCCTCCATCAGTTCTTTCTTTTCACTTTCCATCCGGCCATCGCGCTGCTCCTCGGCAGCCGCAATAACCTGGATGATCTCGGCAACCGAAAGGTTTTCGAGGGCGGAGATGACGTCGGATACCGACATCTTGGATTCGCGTGTCATGTACGCGCCTCTACACTTCAATCCCGTGAAAAGCAATATTGTGCTGGATGCCGGGACCGCGTTGCGTCAATGCGAATTACGCGCCCCCGGCGCCCGGGCTTCAATTGGGGCGGGTCGGGATCGGCCATTCGTGAAATCGCCGCCATCAGGCATGAATGGATCCGCCATGAATGGCGATCGACACCAGCGGCTCTCGCCCGGCGGACTGAATGGCACAGCGAGGCGGGCGGAAAATCGTCGGCAACAATGCTGGCAGCAAAAGGAACTGCCGTTTTCTAGCGACCCGGTTCCGCCCCGCGCCCGGGACATCCGCAGATCGGGCAACGCCAGCTTATCGCGGCGTCCAGCGGCGCGCGATGCGCCTCCCGCTCACAGGCACCGACCAGGTCGCTGGCGATGCCACCGCTCGCGGCGCGGGTGGTGACGACCGTGCTGGCCATCGCGGGTGCGGGCAGGCAGAGCAGGGGGGCGAGGCGCAGCATGTGGCGGCGTTCGAACATCGCGGGGAAGTCCTTCGGCGAAGCAGCGCATGCTATCGCATGCACGCCGGCGCTGGAAACGCCACCCCTCCCCATCGCGGCCAGCTTCCGCCACCCTGGCGGGCGCGCAACCAGCGGGAGTCCCCATGGCGTTCGACGTTCTGCCCGGCCTGGGCCAGCCCCTGCGACGGCTGGAAGACCCGCGGCTGCTGACCGGCGGCGGGCAATTCACCACAGACCTGCAGGCGCATGGCGCGCTTCAGGCGGTGTTCCTGCGCTCGCCCCATGCCCATGCCCGTATCCTCCGTGTCGATGCCGCGGCCGCGCGGGCGCTGCCCGGGGTGGTCGCCGTCTTCACCGCGGCCGAGACCGCCAGCCTTGGCCACAATCCGGCGGTGACGGAAATCCACGACGCCGCCGGCCGCCGCCATGCCGAGCCGCACCGCCCCCCCATCCCGGCCGACCGGGTGCGCCATGTGGGGGAGATCGTGGCGATGGTGGTGGCCGAGACCCTGGCCGCGGCGCGGGAGGCGGCGGAGGCCGTGGCAGTGGACTACGACCCGCTGCCCGCCGTGGTGCGCGGCGACGACGCCCTGCGCCCCGGCGCGCCGCGGCTGCACGACCTGGCCCCGGGCAACCTGGTCTGCGACTGGACCAAGGGCGATGCGGCGGCGGTGGAGGCCGCCTTCGCGCGTGCGGCGCAGGTGGCGCGCATCAGCGCCCGCTCGCCCCGCATCCTAGCCGGCTATCTGGAAACCCGCGCCGCCCTGGCGCAGTGGCAGGAGGGACAGGTGGTGCTGACCACCCCCTCCCAGGGCGTTCATCTGCTGCACCGCATCCTGTGCGACCATGTGCTGGGCTGGCCGCGCGACCGGCTGCGGGTGGTGACGCCGGATGTCGGCGGCGGCTTCGGGCCGAAGCTGCCGCCCTATCCCGAACAGGCCCTGGCCTGCTTCGCCGCCTGGGAATTGCGGCGCGACGTGCGCTGGGTGCAGGACCGCACGGAACATCACCTGGCCGATACCCATGCCCGCGACCTGGTGGCGGAGGCCGCGCTGGCGCTGGATGCCGAGGGCCACTTCCTGGCCCTGAAGCTGGAAGGCGTGGCGAATTTCGGCGCCTTCGTCTCCACCGTCGCGCCCACCATCCCGACCGGCGGCATGGCCAAGGTGCTGGGCGGCCTCTACCGCATCCCGGCCATCCACATCGCGCTCCGCGGCGCCTTCAGCAACACCGCCCCCGTGGATGCCGTGCGCGGCGCCGGCAAGCCGGAGGCGCTGGTGCTGCTGGAGGGGCTGGTGGATGTCGCGGCGCGGGAGGGCGGCTGGGACCCGGTCCATCTGCGCCGGCGCAACCTGCTGCGGCGCGGCGACTACCCGTTCCGCACCGCCCTCGGCTATCGCTACGACAGCGGCGACCCGCCGGCGCTGCTCGATGCCGTGCTGCGACTGGGCGATGCGGCGGGCTTCGAAGCGCGGCGCGCCGCCTCCGCCGCCGCCGGGCTGCGGCGGGGGCAGGGCTTCGCCTGCCATCTGCATGGCTCCGGCGGCTGGGGCGACGAGACCTCGGTGGTGGAGGTGCTGGCGGATGGCCGGATCGAGGCCCGCACCGGCACGCAGAGCCAGGGGCAGGGGCATGCCACCGCCTATGCCCAGATCATCGCCGCCCGCTTCGGCGTGGCGCCGGAGCGCGTGCGGGTGATCCAGGGCGACAGCGCCGGCATTCCGCGCGGCGGCGGCACCGGCGGGTCTTCCTCCACCATCATCTCCGGCACCACCTTCGTCCGCGCGGCGGAGGCGGCGATCGAACAGGGGCGGGGAGTGGCGGCGGAACTGCTGGAGGCGGCGGCGGCCGACATCGCCTGGCGCGACGGCGCCTATGAGATCGTCGGCACCGATCGCCGCATCGGCCTGGCCGAGGTGGCGGCGCGGGCCGGCGGGCTGCGGGGCCTGGCGGATTTCGACGCCACGGTGGAAAGCTGGCCGGCGGGCATCGCGCTCTGCGAGGTGGAGGTGGATCCGGAGACCGGCGTGGTGATGCTCGACCGCTTCGCCTGCAGCTTCGATGCCGGCGTGGTGGTGAACCCGATGCTGCTGGAAGGGCAGTTGCATGGCGGCTGGGCCGCCGGCATCGGCCAGGCGCTGTCCGAGGATGCGCTGTATGACGCGGAGGGCCAGATGCTGGCCGCGACGCTGATGGACTACGCCATGCCCCGCGCCGCGGATCTGCCCGACTTCACCCTGCTCTCCTTGCCAAGCCCGACGCCGAACAACGTGCTGGGCATCAAGGGGGTGGGCGAGCTGCCGACCAATGGCGCCCCGGCGGCGCTGGCCAATGCCGTGGCGGATGCGCTGGGCGGGGTGAGGGTCGAACTGCCGATGACGCCGGAACGGGTCTGGCGGGCGCTGCGAGGGATGTAGAGCACCTCGCCAGGGCCGGCGCGCCGGTTCATGCTGCCCGTCATCGTGGACAGGGGTGCAGCATGAACGAGGCGGTGATCGAGGGCGTGAAGGCCTGGCAGGCGGAACTCGCCGCCATCCGGCAGGACATCCACGCCCATCCCGAGCTGGGGATGGAGGAGGTGCGGACCTCCGCCTTGGTGGCGAAGCAGTTGCGCGACTATGGCGTGGAAGTGGAGGAGGGTATCGGCCGCTTCGGCGTGGTCGGCACCATTCGCGGCACGCGGCCGGGCCAGCGGGTGATCGGCCTGCGCGCCGACATGGACGCGCTTCAGATCCCGGAGGCGACGGGCAAGCCCTATGCCTCCACCAACCCCGGCATCATGCATGCCTGCGGCCATGACGGGCACACCACCATGCTGCTCGGCGCCGCCCGCTGGCTGTCGGAGAATCGCGACTTCGCCGGCACCGTCCACCTGATCTTCCAGCCGGCCGAGGAAGGCCGGGGCGGCGCCCGCGCGATGCTGGCGGATGGGCTGTTCGATCGCTTCCCCTGCGACGCGGTCTATGGCCTGCACAACAAGCCGACCCTGCCGGCGGGGCAGTTCGCGACGCGCAAGGGGCCGGCGCTGGCCGCGGCGGACCGCTTCGCCGTGGTGTTCCGCGGCACCGGCGGCCATGGCGGATCGACGCCGCACCTCGCCACCGACATCACCATCGTGCAGGCGCATTTCGTGCTGGCCCTGCAGACCATCGTCGGGCGCAATGTCGCGGCGGTGGATGCGGCGGTGCTCAGCGTCGGCTCGATCCAGGGCGGTTCCCCGGTCTCCTCCAACGTCATGCCGGCGGAGTTGACCGTCACCGGCACCTCCCGCAGCTACACGCCCGCGGTGCGCGACCTGCTGGAACGGCGGATCGGGGAACTGGCGCAGGGCCTGGCGGCGATGCATGGCTGCACGGCGGAGGTCACCTACCAGCGCGGCGTGCCGGCGCTGGTGAACCATGCCGAACAGACCGACCTGGCCATCAGCGCGGCCAGGGCGCTGGTGGGCGATGCGGCGGTGGAGACCAGCTTCCCGCCGGTGACGGGCGGCGAGGATTTCGCGCTGATGCTGGAAGCGCGGCCCGGCGCCTTCATGTTCCTCGGCGGCGGTTCCGGGCCGGATGGCACCTCGCCCAACCTGCACACGCCGCATTTCGACTTCAACGACGCGATCATTCCGATGGGCGTCGCCTATTGGGTCAGTGTTGTGGACCAAGAGCTGGGCCAGCAGCGGCGCTGAGAAAGGTTGCGAAAAAAGGGGTTAGACAGTCCGTCGTCATGCTGTAGCGTTCCCGCCACAGGGGTTTCCCGAAGGCAGCCGGGCGGTCGAACAGACCTGGCGCCATCGGGGGCAAATGAGGCTTGGGAGAGTTGGGCATGAACGAGGACGACCTGCGCCAGATGATCGGGCGCGTGCAGCGGGGCTCGCTGTCGCGCCGCGGTTTCGTGAAGCGGATGGCGGCGGTGGGGCTGACGGCGCCGATGGCGACGCAGCTTCTGGCGCTGTCCGGCATTTCGCCGGCCTCGGCGCAATCGGTGCCGACCTATGCGCCGTCGCGGCGCGGTGGCGGCGGGGCGCTGAAGATCCTGTACTGGCAGGCGGCGACGCTGCTGAACCCGCATTTCGGGTCAGGCACCACCAATGCGGATGCCAGCCGCGTCTTCTACGAACCGCTGGCCGGCTGGGCTTCCGACGGCACGCTGCACCCGATCCTGGCGGCGGAGATTCCCTCCACCGACAATGGTGGGCTGTCGGCTGATGGCCGCTCCGTCACCTGGAAACTGAAGCGCGGTGTGAAGTGGCATGACGGCCAGGACTTCTCGGCCGATGACGTCATCTTCAACTGGGAATTCGCGAAGAACCCGGCGGTCGCCGCCGTCTCCTCCGGCTCCTATCGCGACGTGAATGTCGTGAAGGTGGATGACCACACGGTGCGGGTGGAATTCGCCCAGCCCACGCCCTTCTGGGCCGATGCCTTCGTCGCCGCCATCGGGCAGCTCATCCCGAAGCATCTGTTCAAGGATTATGCGGGCGCCAATGCGCGCGACGCGCCGACCAACCTGCGGCCGGTGGGCACCAGCGCCTACAAGTTCGTCTCCTTCGCGCCGGGCGACAACCTGCGCGCGGAGCTGAACCCGAACTACCACATGAACAACCGCCCCTTCTTCGACACGCTGGAGGTCAAGGGCGGTGGCGATGCGGTCTCCGCCGCGCGGGCGGTGCTTCAGACGGCGGATTTCGACTATGCCTGGAACATGCAGGTCGAGGACGAGATCCTGAAGCGGCTGGAAGCCAATGGCCGCGGCAAGGTGAATATCATCGAGAACGGCAATATCGAGTTCGTCCAGCTCAACCCGACCGATCCGCATAACGAGGTCGAGGGCGAGCGTGCCTCGATCAAGTCGCAGCATCCGGCCTTCGGCGATCCCGCGGTGCGCCAGGCGATGGCGCTGCTGATCGACCGCAATGCGCTGCAGCAATTCATCTATGGCCGCGGTGGCCCGGCGACGGCGAATTTCCTGAACAACCCGCCGCGCTTCGTCTCCCCCAACATGCGTTGGGAATTCAGCATCGCGAAGGCGAACGAGATCCTCGACGCCGCCGGCTGGGTGCGCGGGCGGGACGGCATCCGCGCCAAGGATGGCGTGCGCCTGCGCTTCATCTACCAGACCTCGGTCAACGCGCCGCGCCAGCGCACCCAGGCGGTGTACAAGCAGGCGGCGCAGCGCGCCGGCATCGACCTGGAGCTGAAGTCGGTCACCGCCTCGGTCTTCTTCTCCTCGGATGTCGCCAACCCGGACACCTACACGAAGTTCTGGGCCGACATGCAGATGTACACGACGACGATGCCGCAGGCGGATCCCGAGCGCTTCATGAACCAGTATGTGTCCTGGGAGGTGTCCTCCAAGGCCAATAACTGGCAGGGCCGCAACATCGCGCGCTTCCGGTCGGAGGAATACGACCGCATCTTCCGTGAATCGCAGGGTGAGCTCGACCCCGTGAAGCGGGCGGCGCTGTTCATCCGCATGAACGACATCGTCGTCTCCAGCAACCACATCATCCCGCTGGTGAAGCGGCCCCTGGTCAGCGCCAGCCTGAACAACCTGAAGCCCGTGCTGAGCGCCTGGGACGGCACCACATGGCTGCTCGGCGATTGGTGGCGCGAGACCTGATCTTCCTCGCGTGACCAACTACCTCACCCGGCGCCTGCTGATCGCGATCCCGAGCCTGCTCGGGATCAGCGTGATCCTTTTCACCATCCTGGCCCTGGCGCCGGGCGATCCCTTCGAGGAGCTGGCGACCAATCCGGCGATCCCGCCCGATGTGCGCGCGCATCTGCGCGCCAGCCTCGGGCTGGATGACCCGATCCATGAACGCTACTGGTCCTGGCTGACGGCGATGCTGCGCGGCGAATGGGGCTATTCCTTCGTCAGCCGCATTCCGGTGGATCAGCTCATCCTGCAACGCCTGCCGACCACCATCGCGGTGATCGGGCTGGCGCAGATCGTGGCGCTTTGCATCGCCTTGCCGGTCGGCGTCTATGCGGCGACGCGGCCCTATTCGCTGTTCGACCAGGTGGCGAATACGCTGGCCTTCATCGGCTTCTCGCTGCCCACCTTCTTCACCGGGCTGCTAATGATCCTGTTGTTCTCCATCTACCTGGACTGGCTGCCCTTCGTCTTCCGCACGGATATCGAGGCGACGGGCCTGAACTGGTGGTGGCAGATGCTGCGCCAGACCATCATGCCGATCATGGTGCTGGGCCTGTTCCAGGGCGCGGCCTGGACGCGCTATGTGCGCTCCGCCGTGCTGGATGTGATCCGGCTGGACCATGTGACCACGGCGCGCGCCAAGGGCCTGCCGGAATCGCGCGTCACCATCCTGCATGTGGTGCGCAATGCGATGATCCCGGTGGTCACGCTGGTGGCGCTGCAGATGCCGGCGGTGTTCGGCGGCGCCATCGTGACGGAGCAGATCTTCCGCATCCCCGGCATCGGCTCGCTGCTCGTCACCTCGATCCTGTCGAACGACACGCCGGTCATCATGGCCGTCACCTTCGTCTTCGCGATCCTGGTCATCTTCTTCAACCTGGTGGCGGATATCCTTTATGGCTGGCTCGATCCCCGTATCAGCTACCGCTAGCCCCGCCCGGAAGCCCCATATCGGTCCATGGGGCGAGGCGTGGCGCCGCTTCCGCAAGCACAGGCTCGCGGTGGTCAGCGCAGTGGTGCTGTTCTTCCTCGTCTTCGCCGTGCTGTTCGGCCCACTGATCTGGACGCTGCCGATCGACGAGATCGATTTCACCGCAAGGCTCGAAAGCCCGTCCTGGGCGCATCCGCTGGGCACCGACGATCTCGGCCAGGACCTGCTGGCGCGCATCCTGTACGGCGGGCGGATTTCACTTGCCGTCGGCTTCACCGCGATGCTGGTGGCCGTCGGCCTCGGCGTGCTGGTCGGCAGCGTCGCCGGCATGGCGGGTGGCAAGCTGGATGCGGCGCTGATGTGGCTGACGGACCTTTTCCTGTCCCTGCCGCAACTGCCGCTGCTGCTGCTCATCATCTACCTGTTCCGCGAATCGCTGACCGGCATCGTGGGCGTGGAGATGGGCGTCTTCATCATGGTCGTCGCCGTGATCGGCATCTTCAACTGGATGCCCGTGGCACGCCTGGTGCGCGCGCAGTTCTTCTCCCTGCGGGAAAAGGAATTCGTGGAGGCCGCGCGCGCGCTGGGGGCCAGCCGGATGCGGCTGGTGCTGCGCCATATCCTGCCCAATGCGCTGGGGCCGGTGATCGTCGCCGCCACCATCGATGTCGCCGGCGCGATCATCGCCGAAAGCACCCTGTCCTTCCTCGGCCTCGGCTTTCCGCCGGATGTGCCGACCTGGGGGCGGCTGCTGTTCGATGCCAAGGACAATCTGGATTTCGCGCCGCATTGGGCGCTGTTCCCGGGGCTCGCCATCTTCCTCGCCGTGGTCAGCATCAACTTCGTCGGCGACGGATTGCGCGACGCGCTCGACCCGAGGCGCGTCCAGTGACCGGCCAGCGTCTTCTCGAAATCCAGGGCCTCAAGGTTCATTTCCGCACCGATGACGGCTGGGTGCGCGCGGTGGATGGCATCGATATCGGTGTCGATCGCGGGGAGACGGTCTGCATCGTCGGCGAATCCGGCTGCGGCAAGACCGTCACCGCCAAGACCGTGCTGAAGCTGATCGACATGCCACCCGGCAAGATCGCCGCCGGCCAGGTGATGTTCGAGGGGCGGGACCTGGTGCCGCTGCCATCGGAGGCGATGCAGAAGATCCGGTCCAAGGAAATCGGCTTCGTCTTCCAGGAGCCGATGACCAGCCTCAACCCGGTCTATACGGTGGGTCACCAGATCGCGGAGGCGGTGCGCCAGCATGAGGGCCTGTCCCGCCGCGCCGCCATGGACCGCGCGGCGGAGATGCTGCGGCTGGTCAATATCCCGAATCCGGAACGCCGCGTGCATGACTATCCGCACCAGTTCTCCGGGGGCATGCGCCAGCGGGTGATGATCGGCATGGCGCTGTCCTGCGGCCCAAAGCTGCTGATCGCGGATGAGCCGACCACGGCGCTGGACGTCACCATCCAGGCGCAGATCCTCGACCTGCTGGCGGAGATGAAGCAGCGGCTCGGCATGGCCGTGCTGCTGATTACCCATGCGATGGGCGTCGTGGCCGAAGTCGCGCAGCGGGTGGTGGTGATGTATGCGGGCAAGGTGGTGGAGGAAGCGCCGGTCGGCGCGCTCTTCGCCACCCCGCGGCACCCCTATACGCAGGGGCTGATCCGCTCCATCCCCCGCATCGACCGCGCCGCCATCAGCCATGCGCGGCTGGAGGCGATTCCCGGCACCGTGCCCTCCCTGCTCAATCCGCCGGTTGGCTGCCGCTTCGCCGCGCGCTGCCGCCACGCCATGCCCGAATGCACCGCCGCGGAGCCGCCGCTGCGGGAGGTGGCGCCCGGCCACAAGGTGGCCTGCATCCTGTATCCGGAAGTCCGCTCATGACCGAGCCGCTGCTGCGCGTGCAGGATCTGCAGAAACGCTTCGCCGTGCGTGGTGGCTTGTTCGGCCGCAAGGTGGAGGAGGTGCATGCCGTCTCCGGCGTCACCTTCGACATCGCGCCGGGCGAGACGCTGGGCCTTGTCGGGGAATCCGGCTGCGGCAAATCCACCACGGGTCGGCTGATCCTGCGGCTGATGGAACCCAGCGCCGGCACGGTCTGGTTCGAGGGCCAGGAAGTCACGGCAATGGACCGCCAGCAGCTCGGCCGGCTGCGGCGCGACATGCAGATCATCTTCCAGGACCCTTTTGCCAGCCTCAATCCGCGCATGACGGTGGGCGCGATCATCGGCGAGGCGCTGGTCATCCACAATCTCGGCCGCACGCGGCAGGAACGCGAGGACCGGGTGGTGGAACTGCTGGAGACGGTGGGTCTGAACGCCGACCACATGCGCCGCTTCCCGCATGAATTCTCCGGCGGCCAGCGCCAGCGCATCGGCATCGCCCGCGCGCTCGCCGTCTCGCCCAAGCTGGTGGTCTGCGACGAGCCGGTCTCCGCGCTGGATGTCTCGATCCAGGCGCAGGTTGTGAACCTGCTGGAGGATCTGCAGGAGAAGTTCGGCCTGACCTATCTGTTCATCGCCCATGACCTGTCGGTGGTGGAGCACACCAGCGACCGGGTGGCGGTGATGTATCTCGGCCGCATCGTGGAGATCGCCTCGGCGCGGGACCTCTACGCCAATCCGCTGCACCCCTATACCGAGGCGCTGCTGAGTGCCGTGCCGATCCCGGACCCGACGGTGAAGCGCCAGCGCATCATGCTGAAGGGTGACGTGCCGAGCCCGCTGAACCCGCCCAGCGGCTGCCATTTCCACACGCGCTGCCCGATCGCCAAGGCGGAGCCGTGCCAGACGGTCGTGCCGGAATTGCGGGAGGTTGCGCCGGGCCATCGCGTGGCCTGCCATCTGCGGGGCTGACGCGTTTTCAAGTCAGGTTCTTCACCTGACGGTTCGGAAAATGCGTCCTTGATCGCTACCGCGCTGCGCCCAGGTGGTCGAAGGTCACCGCCTTCAACAAGGCCCAAACCTGCTTCCCTGGCGCCAGCCCCAGCCGCGAAACGCTGTCCTGCGTCACCCGTGCCAGCAGCTTGCTTGGGCCGATGGCGAGCTGCAGGAAAACCTCCTGCGGGCCGCTGCCGGGGCTGATGGCGGTGATCTCGGCGGCCAGGATGTTGCGGGTGGAAAGGCCGTGCGGTTCCTCCGTCGCCACCGCCACGTCGCGCGCGCGGATGCGCAGGCGCAGCCGGGTGCCCACCGGCTCCGGCCGCGCGGTGGAGAGCAGCGTGCCGCCCGCGAAATCCAGCCGCGTCAGCCCGCCCGGGTCGGTGCCGCCGACCTGGCAGCTCAGCAGCGTGCCGGCATCGCGGCGGGCGGCCAGGGGCAGGTCGGTGCGCGCGGTCAGCGCCTCCACCCCGCCTTCCGCCAGCACGCGGCCGTCCTGGAGCAGGACCAGCCGGTCGGCCAGCGCGTCCACCTCCTCCAGCGCATGGGTCACATAGAGGATGGGCAGGCCGGCGGCGTCGCGCAGCCGGGCGAGGAAGGGCAGCACCTCCGCCCGTCTTCCCGCATCCAGCGCGGCCAGGGGCTCGTCCATCAGCAGCAGGCGCGGGCGGGCCAGCAAAGCGCGGCCGAGCGCCACGCGCTGGCGCTCGCCGCCCGATAGCCTGGCGGGCCGGCGGTCCAGCAGCGCCGCCAGGCCGAGCAGGGCCACCACCTCCTCGAAGCCCGGGCCGGTGGCGCCCGGTGGGGCGCGCTTCTGGCCGTAGCGCAGGTTGCCCGCCACGCTGAGATGCGGGAACAGCCGCGCATCCTGGAACACCACGCCGCAACGGCGGCGCTCCGGCGGCAAAGCGATGCCGCGTGCCGTGTCCAGCAGCACCGTGCCATCCAGCACGACGCGCCCGGAATCCGGCCGCAGCAGCCCCGCCACGGCCGCCAGGATGGTGGATTTGCCGCAGCCGGAGGGGCCGAACAGGGCGGTCACCCCGGCCTCCGCCACGCCGAAGGCGGCCTCCAGCGCGAAGCCGTCGCGGCCGTAGCGATGCCGCAGTGCGACCTCCAGCATCAGCCGCGCCCGAGCAGCAGGTGCATGCGCCGTGCGATCAGCTCCGCCAGCAGCAGGCCGGCGACGGCCAGGGTCAGCGAAATGCCGGCCAGCCGCGCTGCCACCGCCTCTCCACCCGGGCTTTGCGTCGCGCTGTAGATCGCCAGCGGCAGGGTCTGGGTCTCGCCGGGAATGTTGGAGGCGAAGGTGATGACGGCGCCGAACTCGCCGAGGCCAGCGGCGAAGGCGGTGACGGCGCCGGCCAGGATGCCGGGGGACATCAGCGGCAGGGTCACGGTCAGGAAGCGGTCGACCCGCCCGGCGCCGAGCGTGCGTGCCGCGGCCTCCAGCCCAGGGTCCACCTGGTCCAGCCCCA
The DNA here is from genome assembly GCF_019029495.1 of Falsiroseomonas oleicola. Classification (GTDB taxonomy): domain Bacteria; phylum Pseudomonadota; class Alphaproteobacteria; order Acetobacterales; family Acetobacteraceae; genus Falsiroseomonas; species Falsiroseomonas oleicola. The sequence continues at coordinate 898,375 of NZ_JAERQM010000001.1, read as the reverse complement.
GCCGCACGGCGCGCACGATCAGCGGGAAGGACATCACGGCGGTGGCGAGCGCCGCGCCCTCGGTGGTGAAGACCAGGCGGATGCCGAACCAGTCGTTCAGCGGCCCGCCGATCGGCCCGCGCAGGCCGAACAGCATCAGCAGCGCCCAGCCCACCACCACGGGCGGCACCACCAGCGGCAGATGCACCAGCGCATCCAGCAGGAAGCGCCCGGGGAAGCGGCCACGCGACAGCAGCAGCGCCATCAGCACCGCCGGCACCAGGCCCAGCGCGACGGAGCGCAGGGCGACATCCAGGCTCAGCCGGACGGCCTGCCATTCCTCGGCCGACAATTCCATCAGCGGGCGAGGCGGAAGCCGAAGCGTTCGAAGACCGGCACTGCGTCGGGCCCGGCCAGGAAGGCGTGCAGGGCCAGGGCCTCGGCATTGCCGGCGGCGCGGCGGGTGATGGCGAAGGGGTAGGTGATGGGCGCGTGGCTCCCGGCCGGGAAGGTGCCGAGCACTGCCACGCCGCGGCTGGCCGCCGCATCGGTGGCATAGACGATGCCGAGCGGCGCCTCTCCGCGTTCCACCAGCAGCAGGGCGGAACGGACATTGTCAGCCCGGGCCAGGCGGGGGGCGATGGCCTCCCACTGCCCCATCCAGCGCAGCGCCGCCTCCGCATAGCGGCCGACCGGCACATGGGCAGGGTCGCCCGTGGCGATGCGGCCGCCGGCGGCCAGCGCCAGCAGGTCCGTCCCGCGCCCCAGCGCCACCGGGGCGCGCGTGGGCGTCGTGGGCGCCACCAGCACCAGCGCATTGCCGATCGGGCTGATGCGGCTGTTGTTCACGATCAGCTCACGAGACTGAAGATAATCCATCCAGGGTTCATCGGCCGAGAGGAACAGGTCGGCGCCCGCCCCCTGTTCGATCTGGCGCGCCAAGGCGGAGGAGGCGGCGAAGGACAGGCGCGGTGCCGGATGGCCGCGCGACGCCCATTCCTGCCCCAGGGCACGCATCGCGTCGGTCAGGCTGGCGGCGGCGAAGACGGTGGCCGGCTGCTGGGCCAAGGCGGGTGCTGCCAGCAGCAAGGCGAGGGCGGCCAGGATCAGGCGGCGCATCATCGGCTTCCTTCACGATATCCGTTTGTAACGATATCCATGACGGAAGATAACGCAAGCCCCATTTCCGCGCGGCCCGGTCCATGGTTCCCTGGCCGCCATGCCCACCTCCAATGCCCTTCGGATTCGTGTCCTGCTGGCCAAGGACATGCCCTTCGGCCCCGGCAAGGCCGATCTGCTGGAGGCGATCCGCGAGACCGGCTCCATCGCCGCCGCCGGGCGCCGTCTCGGCATGTCCTATCAGCGCGCCTGGGACCTGGCCTCCGCCATGAACACGCATTTCAGGGAGCCTGTGCTGGCCCCGGCCAAGGGCGGGTCCCGTGGCGGCGGCAGCGCGCTGACGCCGTTTGGGGAGGAGGTGCTGGCCGCCTATCGCGAGATCGAGGCGCGGGCGGCCGAGGCCTGTGCCGACCGCCTCGACTGGTTCCGGCGCAACCTGGCGCCGTGACGCCTCATGCGCCCGGCTCGGCCTGCGCCGCATTCGGGAAGAACAACTGCTCCCCATTGATCTTGTAGCCGGCGATGGCGGCCTGGCCGGCGGGGGAGACGATCCAGTCGATGAAGCGCTGGCCATCCTCCCGCTTCACATGCGCATGGCGCGCCGGGTTCACCAGCATGACGCCATACTGGTTGAACAGCCGCGCATCGCCCTCGACCACGATGCGCAGGCCCTGGCGGTTGCGGAAGGACAGCCAGGTGCCGCGATCGGTCATGGCATAGGCGCCCTGGGCGGCGGCGGTGTTCAGCGTCGGGCCCATGCCCTGGCCGATCTCACGGTACCACACGCCACGGCCGCTGGCGGGATCGACGCCCGCCTGCTGCCACAGCCGCAGCTCCGCCGCATGGGTGCCGCTGCGGTCGCCGCGGGAGATGAAGGGCGCGCGGGATTCGGCGATTCGCTTCAACGCCGCGGCGGTATCGCGCGACCCGGCGATGCCGGCCGGATCGGCCTCCGGCCCGACGATGACGAAGTCGTTGAACATCACATGCTGGCGTTCCAGCCCATGGCCTTCCCGCACGAAGCGCTGTTCCGCCACGCGGTCATGCACGAAGACCACATCGGCATCGCCGCGCCGGCCGACATCCAGCGCCTGGCCAGTGCCGAGCGCCACCACGCGCACGGCAATTCCCGTCTCCCGCGTGAAGATCGGCAGGATATGGCCGAACAGCCCGGACTGTTCCGTGCTGGTGGTGCTGGCGACGGTGATGCTGCGCTCCTGCGCAAAGGCCGGTGTGGCAAGCGCGAGGGCGGCGGCGAGGATCAGGCGGCGGAACATGGCGTTTCTCCCAGGGTTCTTGTCACCACAGCAATTCGCCGCGCAGGAAGGCGGCGGCCTCGGCCGTGGCCGGGGCTGCGAAGAAGCGCGCGGCCGGCGCGTGTTCCAGCAGGCGCCCGCGATGCAGGAAGGCGACATCGCCGGCCAGGCGGCGCGCCTGCGCCAGGTCATGCGTCGCCATCACCAGCTTGGTGCCGCGCGCGGCCAGCGCCTGGAGGGTCTCCTCCACCGCGCGGGTCGCGGCGGGGTCGAGGCTGGCGCAGGGCTCGTCGAGGAACAGCACCTCCGGCCGCAGCGCGGCCGCGCGGGCCAGCGCAAGGCGCTGCTGCTCCCCCCCCGAGAGCTTTCGCGCCGGGCGGTCGGCCAGCGGCGCCAAGCCCACCAGGGCCAGGGCCTCCGCCGCGCGCCGGTCCTGCTCCGCCCGATCCAGCCCGGCCAGCGCCAGCGGGTAGCGGAGGTTGGCGAGGACGGATCGGCGCAGCAGCACCGGGCGCTGGAACACCATGGCCTGGTGGCGGCGCGGATCGGCGGCCGGGCCGTCCCAGGTGACATGCCCGGTGGTGGGCGGCAGCAGGCGGTGCAGCAACCGCAGCAGCACGCTCTTGCCCGCGCCATTCGGGCCGATCACCAGGGTCGGCCTGCCGGCCTCGATGGTCAGGCCGATCCCCTTGAGGATGGCGACGCCGTCGGCCGAGAAACCCAGCCCTTCGGCCCGCAGCGGCAGGATGGCCTCAGGCGCGCGCATCAGCCGGCCTGCCGCGCGGCGATGTCGCGCAGGCCCTGGGCCAGCGCGTTCACGGTCAGCACGATCGCCATCAGCACCATGCCGAGCGCGAGTGCCAGCGGCAGGTCGCCCTTGCTGGTCTCCAGCGCGATGGCGGTGGTCATCACGCGGGTGAAACCCTCGATATTGCCGCCGACGATCATCACCGCGCCGACCTCGGCACTCGCCCGGCCGAAGCCCGCCAGCAGCACGGTCAGCAGGGCGAAGCGGCCGTCCCAGAGCAGGGTCGGCACCGCGCGCCAGGGGCCGGCGCCGAAGCTGCGGAGCTGTTCGGCATATTCCTCCCACATCGCCTCCAGCACCTGCCGGGCGAGGGCGGCCAGGATGGGCGCGATCAGCAGCGCCTGCGCGATCACCATGGCGGTGGGCGTGAACAACAGGCCGAGCGGCCCCAGCGGGCCGGAGCGGGACAGCAGCAGGTAGATCAGCAGCCCCGCAACCACCGGCGGCAGCCCCATCAGCGCATTCAGCGCCACCACCACCCCGCCGCGCCCCGGAAACCGCGCCACCGCCAGCAGCGCGCCGAGCGGCAGCCCGACCAGCGCCGCCAGCGCCACGGCGGTCAGGCTGACACGCAGCGACAGCAGCACGATGTTCCCGAGCGTCGCATCGCCATCGGCCACCAGGCCCAGCGCCTGGCCGAAAGCAGAGTGCAGGTCGTTCATGGCCGGCAGGCTGACCATGGCGGTGCTTGACGTCAACCGAAGCCGGCTGCTCTGCTGGCGCAGCATTTGCCGGAATCTGCCGTAATATGCCGGATATCCTGACACTGAAGGAGGCTGCCGCCTATCTCCGCCTGTCGGAGCGGGCGCTGTATGACCTCGCCCGCGCCAAACGCCTGCCGGCGGCGCAGCTCGGTGGCAAATGGCTGTTTCCGAGTCGCGCCCTGCAAGGCTGGCTGGCCGCCGAGGCGGGGGAGGGCACGGCCCGTCCCGCGCCGCCGCCGATCCTCGCCGGCAGCCACGACCCGCTGCTGGACTGGGCCGTGCGGCAATCCGGCTGCGGCCTCGCCTTGCGCGCTGGCGGCAGCCTGGACGGGCTGGCGGCGCTGGCCGAGGGGCAGGCGGTGGCGGCGGCGACGCATCTGCTCGACCCCGACAGCGGCACCTTCAACGAGCCGGCGGCGCGGGACCTGCTGGCCGGGCAGGCGGTGGTCGGGCTGGTCTGGGCCTGGCGCGACCAGGGGCTGCTGCTGGCCCCCGGCAATCCCGCCAGCATCCTGGGCGTGGCGGACCTCGCCCGCCCGGGCCTGCGCGTCATCGGCCGGCAGCCCCGGGCCGGCAGCCACATTCTGCTGATGCATCTGCTGGCCGAGGCCGGGCTGCGGCTGGAGGCGATCGGCTTCCTCGCCGAACCGGCCCTGTCGGAGGATGAGGTCGCCGCCGCCGTGGCGGAGGGCCGCGCCGATTGCGGCTTCGGCATCCGGGCGGAAGCAGCCTCCCGCGGCCTGGACTTCGTGCCGCTGCTGCGGGAGCGCTTCGACCTTGTGATGCCCCGCCGGCAGTATTTCGAGTCGCCCTTGCAGACCCTGTTCGGCTTCGCCCGCAGCCCGGCCTTCGCCGCCCGCGCGGCGCGGATGGGCGGCTACGACATTGGCGAGACCGGCCGGGTGTCCTTTAACCTTTAGTCATCTTCAGGCTCGGCGGCTTGACGGAAGGTTTATCACGTATCACTGGATGATACATGACAAAGGACAGCCGGCTCTCCGCCGCCCTGCATGCCCTGCTGCACATGGCCGAGCATGACGGACCCACCACCTCCGAAACCCTGGCGCGCTGCATGCGCAGCCATGCCGCCCTGGTCCGCCGCACCATGGCCGGGCTGCGGCAGAATGGTCTGGTCCGCTCGGAAAAGGGCCATGGCGGCGGCTGGCGGCTGGCCCGCGACCTGAATGCGATCACCCTCCGCGACGTGCATGAGGCGCTGGGCGCGCCAGAGGTCTTCGCCATCGGCAACCGCTCCCCCGCGCCGCAATGCCTGGTCGAGCAGGCGGTCAACCATGCCCTGGCCGACACGCTGGAGCAGGCGGAGGCGATGCTGGTGCGGCGCTTCGGCATCATCACCCTGGCGTCCCTCTCGGCGGATTTCCATCGGCGGCTGGAGGCTGTGAAGAAGGATGCGACCCATGCGGCATGACGCCATCATCGTCGGTGGCAGCTATGCCGGCATGGCCGCGGCCCTGCAGCTGGCTCGCGCCCGGCGCTACGTGCTGGTGGTGGATGCCGGCCAGCGGCGCAACCGCTTCGCCGCCGAATCGCATGGCTTCCTGGGACAGGACGGTGTCGCGCCCGGGGTGATCGCCGACCAGGCCCGCGCCCAGCTTCTGCGCTACCCTACGGTTGCCTGGGCGGTCGACAAGGCCATCGAGGTCGCCGCGGAGCCCGAGGGCTTCCAGGTGAAGCTGGGCTCCGGTGCGGCGTCGCGAGGGCGTCGCCTGCTGCTGGCGACCGGTGTGGAGGACGTGTTGCCGGACCTTCCAGGGCTGGCCCAGCGTTGGGGACGCAGCGTCTTCCTCTGCCCCTATTGCGACGGCTATGAGCTGAAACGGGGTCTGCTGGGGGTGCTGGCGACCACTGACGCCTGGTTCCACCAGGCCATGCTGATCCCCGAATGGGGCCCCACCACCGTGTTCACCCAGGGTCGCTTTCCGCCCGATGCCGCGCAGCGCGCGGCGCTGACGGCGCGCGGCGTCACCATCGAGGAGACCCCGGTGGTGGCGCTGAGCGGGCCGGCGGCGACGGCGGAACTGCAGGACGGCCGCAGCATCGCCTTGCGCGGCCTGTTCCTGGTTCCCCGCATCCGCTTCGCCAGCCCCATCGCGGCGCAACTGGGCTGCGCCATGGAGGAGGGGCCGATGGGGCCGATCATCCGCACCGATCCGACGAAGGCCACCAGCGTGCCCGGCGTCTTCGCCTGCGGCGATGCGGCGCGCGGGGCGGGCTCCGTCTCCCTCGCGGTGGGGGATGGCGCCCTGGCGGGGGCGGCGCTGCACCGCTCGCTCATCTTCGGCTGAGACTCAGCGCCGCAGCCAGGCCAGCGGCGCGAGCGCCAGCCCCGCCAGCAGGAGAAAGCCGGCCACCGGCCCGCCCGTGGCCGCCAGCAAGGTGCCGAACAGCGCCGGGCCGAGGCAGGCGCCGGCATAGATCATCATCATGATGCCGGAGGTCGCGGCCGCCACCCGGCCCGGCGCCGCCAGCCGCGCCGTCTCCGCCAGGCAGATGCCGTTCCAGCCGAAGGCGGCGAAGCCGAACAGCCCCGCCACCAGCCAGACCAGCCAGACCGGCGTGGCCGGCCCCAGCCCGGTGCAGGCCAGGCAGGCCAGCGCGATCGCCACCCCCAGCCCGCCCAGCACCCGCGCCGGCGCCACCCGGTCCGCCACCCAGCCCAAGGCGAGGCGCGCGGCGATGGAGACCAGCAGGCCGATGGTCAGGGTCAGCCCGGCCGCGCCGATGCTCCACCCCGCCACCGTCACCAGCACGGTGGCCAGGAAGGCGGAGAAGGTGAACTGCACGCAGGCGAAGCAGAAGGAGGCCAGGCCCAGCCGCAGCGTCGGCCCGCCCGACAGCACTGCCGCGAAGGGCGCCCAGAGCCCCAGCCCGCCGCCGCGCGGCGCCAGCGACCCGGCATCCAGCCGCCAGCGCCAGGGCTGCACCAGCAGCGCCGCCAGCAGCAGCGCCAGCGCGAGGCCGAGGCAGGCCGCCTGCCAGCCGAGCGTCGCCGCCAGCACCGGCACCACCACCCCCGCCGAGGCGCCGCCCACCGGCACCGCCACCTGCTTGATGGAAAAGACCCGGTTGCGCAGATGCGCCGGTGCCAGCCGCGCCAGCAGGGCGGAGCTCGCCGGATTGGCCGGGCCATAGGCCAGCCCGATCAGCACCGCGCTCGCTGCCAGGGCCAGCGGATGCGCCACGGCCAGCGCCAGCAACCCGGCCCCGGCGGAAGCGAGCATCGCCTGGTGCAGCCGCACCGGCCCCAGCGCCGCGACCAGTTGCGGCGTCACCAGGGTGGAGATCGCGCCGGAGGAGAACAGCAGCGCCGCATACCAGCCCACCGCCGCCTTCGGCAGGCCGGTCGCCGGCAGCACCAGCGCCGCCGTCACTGGCAGGACCAGGGAGGCCAGCACCACCAGCGCCTGCGCCCCCAGGGTCACCCCCACCGCCGGCCGCAGCAGGGTTTCGTCGGCATGCGGCGGCTGCATCATCGGCCATGAGGTCCCGCGCAAGTGGAAGCCCCGCCATGCCGGGAATGGGGGGCGCTGTCCATCGGGGCCGGCTTGGCCGCGGCGGGGACGGCGCCTATACGAAATCAGGCCGAATTTCCTCCCCGAACCGGTCTTGCGCAAATGATCCTGCCTTCGGATGCCGGATCGGAGTTGGAGATTTCGGCATGGCGGCTGTTGCTTCGGGTGGAGAGGGCGGGCCTGCGGGCTGGGGGCCGAAGCTGCGCAAGCTGGCGCCGGGCCTGTTGGTATGCCTGGCCATCGCCATTGCCTCCGTCTGGCTGCGCAATGCCTCGGGCATCGCCGCGCTGAACCCGGTGGTGATCGCGCTGCTGGTGGGCCTCGCCTGGCGCTCCTTCCAGGGCAAGCAGCCGGTGCTGGATCCAGGCCTGTCCTTTTCCATCCGCCCATTGCTGCGCTTCGCCATCGTGCTGCTCGGCCTGCAGGTGACGGCGACGGAGGTGCTGGCGCTCGGCCCGGGCGCGCTGGCGCTGGCCGTGGTGGTGGTGGGGGTGACGGTGCCGGCGGCGATCTGGCTGGGCCGGCTGCTCGGCGTGCAGCCGGGGCTGGCGGCGCTGCTCGGCATGGGCACCGGCATCTGCGGCGCCTCCGCCATCGTCGCGACCAACCAGGTGGTGCGGGCCAAGGACGAGGACGTGACCTATGCCCTGGCCGTCATCACCCTGTGCGGCACGGTCGGGCTGGTGTTGATGCCGCTGCTGGCCGGGCCGCTGGGGCTGGACAGCATCAGCTACGGCCTCTGGGCCGGTGCCTCCCTGCATGAGGTGGTGCAGGCGGTGGGCGCGGCGGCGGCGGGTGGGCCGGAGGCGGCGCAATCCGGCACGGTGATGAAGTTGGCCCGCGTCATGCTGCTGGCCCCGGCGATCATGGCGCTGGGCTGGTGGGTGGCGCGCGGCGCGGCCGAAGGCGGCGGCACGGCCAAGGTGCAGGTGCCCTGGTTCGCGGTGTGGTTCCTGGTGATGGTGGCGGTGGTCTCCACCGGGCTGGTGCCGCGGATTGCCATCGATGCCTCCCGCTTCCTGGTGCCCCTGATGATGGCGGCGAGCGTCGCGGCGCTGGGCCTGTCCACCGACCTGAAGGCGCTGCGGGCGCGTGGGCTGGCGCCGCTGGGCCTCGGCGTGGCGCTGAGCCTGCTGATCGCGACCATCGCTTTTGTCGGGGTGACGCTGATCGGGCTGTGATCGGCGCGGCACCGTAACCGCCTGCGCTTTCGCGGCGAAGCCGCGGGGGTGAAGGCAGGAGACGGGCCATGAAGATTGCACCGCCGCGGCGTGCCGTGCTCGCATTGCCGCTGCTGGCCCTGGCGCCAGTGGCCGAGGCGCAGGCCCCGGCCGGCGATGGGCTGGTCACGGTCCCCAGCGCGCATCCGCCGCGCGCCACGCTGGATCGTTTCGCCGCCGCGGTGCGGGCGGCCGGCTGGGTGGTCTTCACCGAGATCGACCACGCCGCCGCCGCGCGGCAGGTCGGCATGGACCTGCCCGCCCGCACGGTGCTGCTGTTCGGCAATCCCCGCGCCGGCACTCCCGGCATGGCGGTCAATCCGACCCTGGCGCTGGACCTGCCGCTGCGGGTGCTGGTCTGGCAGGACGGGGCCGGGCGCACCTTCCTGACCCGCTCCAGCGGCGCCGACCTGGCCTCGCGCCTTTTCGCTCGCCACGGGGTGACGGTGCCGGCGGAGGGGCAGGCGGCGACCGAGGCCCTGCTCGAGCGCCTGGCGCGGCAGGCGACCGAATAGGGCCTTGGCTTCCCTGGTCCTGCCCCGGCCGCATTGGCCCGGCCTGCTGCTGGGCCTCGCCGGGGTGGCGCTGGTTCTGGCGCTGCTGCCACAACCTGCGAAGCTGCCGGTCTTCGCCGTGGCGCTGGCGCTGGGCGTGGCCTTCGTGCTGCTGGATTACGGCTTCGCCGGCGGCTACCGGGCCTTGCTGGAACAGGGCGATGGGCGGGCGCTGGGCGCCAGCTTCATCGCGCCCGCGGTGGCGGCGCTGGTGGTGCTGCCGGTCGGGCTGCTGGCCGAGGGTTTTGGGCGCTTCGTCGCGCCGATCGGGCTGCCGCTGCTGGGCGGCGCCATGGTCTTCGGGGTCGGCATGCAACTGGCCAATGGCTGCGGTTCCGGCACGCTGGTCGCGGCCGGGCAGGGGTCGCGCCGGATGTGGGTGGCGCTGCCCTTCTTCTGCCTGGGCGGGGTGCTGGGCAGCCTGATGGTGCCCGCCGCGATGCGGCTGCCCGATCTCGGCGTGGTGGATTTCGGCGCCCTGCTCGGCCCCTGGGGCGGGCTGGCGGCGACCCTGGCCGTTCTGCTGGCCGGCGCGCTGCTGGTGCTGCGCGGGGCCTGGCCGTCGGCGGCAGCCTTGCGCGCCGGGGCGATCATCGGCGTGCTGGCGGGGCTGATGTTCCTCGCCTCCGGCCTGCCCTGGGGCATCACCACCGGGCTGACGCTCTGGGGCGCCAAGGTGGCGATGATGATGGGCGCCGACATGCCCGCCGCCGCATTCTGGGCTGAGGGTTGGACCCGGGCGGCGCTGGAGGGGCCGGTGCTGGCGCTGGATTCCTCCCTCGCCGATGTCGGGCTGCTGCTCGGCGCGCTGCTGGCCGCGGCGGCCCAGGGCCGGCTGCGGCATCGCCAGCCGCTGGGCCTGCGCGGCGCGGCCGGGGCGGCGCTGGGCGGGGTGCTGATGGGGGTGGGCGCGCGCCTCGCCTTCGGCTGCAATGTCGGCGCCTTCCTGGGCGGCGGCGCCTCCGGCAGCCTGCATGGCGTGCTCTGGGTGGCGGCGACGCTGCCGGGCTGCTGGCTCGGCATCCGGCTGCGGCCGGTGTTTGGGCTGCCTACAAGCCCAGGACCCGCCGCGCCTCCGCCGCATCCGCCGCGATCGCCGCCTTCAGCGCTTCCAGCCCCGTGAAGGTCGCGTCCGGCCGCAGGAAGCGTACCAGCCGCACGCCGATCTCCTGGTCATAGAGGTCGCCGCTGAAGTCGAAGATGTGGGTTTCCAGCCGGGTCACCGGGTCGCCGCCGAGCGTCGGCCGGCGGCCGACATTGGCGACGCCATCCACCACCCGCCCATCCGACAGCGCCACCCGCACGGCATAGACGCCGCGCGCCGGCTCCAGATGCCGGCCGAGCAGGATGTTGGCGGTGGGCCAGCCGAGTTCCCGGCCCAGCTTGTCGCCGTGGAAGACCTCCCCGCGCACCTCCCAGTCCCGGCCCAGCTCGGCGGCGGCACGGTCCGGATAGCCGTCCTGCAATGCGCGGCGGATGCGGGTGGAGGAGATCGGCCCACCCTCATCCACCACCGGCGGCACCACGGTCAGGCCGATGCCGCGCGCTTCCGCCTGCCGCGCGAGGAAGGCGACATCGCCGCCGCGGCGATGGCCGAAGGCGAAGTCGGCGCCGCAGGCAAGGTGCTTGGCGCCGAGGGAATCGTGCAGCACCTGTTCGACGAAGGCCTCGGCCGGCATGGCGGCCAGCCGCGCATCGAAGGGCAGGGCGAAGACGGTGGCCACGCCGTGTTCCGCCAGCGCCCGCGCCTTGGCCGGCAGCAGGGTCAGGCGGAAGGGCGGGTCCTCGGGCCGGAAATGCTCGCGCGGATGCGGCTCGAAGGTCAGGGCCGCCAGGGGCAGGTCGGGCCGCGCCGCATGGGCGGCGCGCAGCACCGCCAGATGGCCCAGATGCACGCCGTCGAAATTGCCCAGCGCCAGGGTGGCGCCGCGCGCCGCCGCCGGCACCGCGTGCCAGTCCTGGATGATGGCGGGCGTCACGTCTGGTCGGGCCGCAGCCAGGGCAGGGTGCCGCTGGGCAGGGCGAAGGCGTCCAGCCGGTCCAGCGCCTCCGCCACCGTGGCGGCCTGCATCGCCAGGGGGCGCTGCGACTCCCGCACGAAGCCTTCGGCCTGCATGAAGTCCAGGGTTTTCAGGAAGGGCTGCCAGAAGCCGGCGATATCGAGGAACACGACGCCCTTGGCCTGGATGCCGAGCTGCGCCCAGGTCAGCGCCTCCACCGCTTCTTCCAGCGTGCCGTAGCCGCCGGGCAGCACGATGAAGCCATCGGACAGCGCCGCCATCTTCGCCTTGCGCTCATGCATCGTGTCGACGACGTGCATCTCCACGCCGCCGCCATGGCCGACCTCGCGCTTCAGCAGGCCGTGCGGGATCACGCCGATCACCTCCGCCCCGGCGCTCAGCGCCGCATCGGCGGCAATGCCCATCAGCCCGACGGCGCCGCCGCCATAGACCAGCCCCATGCCGCGCCGCGCCACTTCGCGCCCCAGCTCCCGCGCCGCTTCGGCATATTCGGGCCGGGCGCCGGTCATGGAGCCGCAGAACACGCAAACCCGCTTGGTTTCGGCCACGCCCTACCTCCATGCTGCACCGCGAACGGCTGCGTTAGCCCTGCCCCGCCGGATCGACAAGGCCCGGGCGAGTTGCCACAACACGGCGCAGTCCAACGCAGGGAAGTCAGCATGCCCGCCACCACGATCGGCACCTCGGAACAGCTTCTGGAGGAGCTTCGGCTCTGGGTGGAGCAGGAGACGCCGACGACCGACCCGGTGGCGGTGAACCGGCTGATCGACCGCTGCGAGGCGGAGCTTCGCGCGGTGGGCGGCGAGATCACCCGGATTCCGGGGCGGGACGGTTTTGGCGACACGCTGCTCTGCCGCACCCCGGCCGAGGCCGGCAGCAACCAGGCGCCGGTGATGGTTTCGGGCCATCTCGACACGGTCTGGGACCATGGCAGCCTCGCCGGCCCGATGCCCTTCAAGATCGAGGGCGACAAGGCCTATGGCCCCGGCATCTACGACATGAAGGCCGGCTCCTTCATGGCGTTTCACAGCGTGCGGGAGATCCTGCGCCAGAAGATCCCGACGAGGCGGCCGATCGTGCTGCTGCTGACCCCGGATGAGGAGGTGGGCAGCCCGACCAGCCGCGACATCATCGAACAGACCGCCCGCGGCGCCCGCGCCGTGCTGATCCCGGAGCCGGCGGGGGCGGGCGGCGCCTGCGTCACGGCTCGGAAAGGCGTGGGGCGCTTCGTCATCAAGGTGCATGGCGTCTCCGCCCATGCCGGCGGCAACTGGGCGGAGGGCCGCAGCGCCGTCGTCGCCCTGTCCCGCCTGGTGCTGAAGATTCATGAGATGACGGACCTCGCGGCCGGCATCACCACCAATGTCGCCCCCTTCTTCGGCGGCACCCGCCCCAATGTCATCCCGCCCGAGGCCAGCGCGGAGGTGGATCTGCGGGTGCCGACCATCGCGGAAGGGGAGCGGATGGAGGCGCTGATTCTGGGACTTGCCGGCGAGCAGGACGGCATCCGCATCGAGATCACCGGCGGCATGAACCGCCCGCCCTTCGCCGAGAATGGCGAGATCGTCGCGCTGTATGAGCAGGCCAAGGCCCTGGCGGCAGCGGCGGGCTACACCCTGCCGAAGCAGCATCGCGGCGGCGGGTCGGACGGCAATTTCACCGCGGCCCTCGGCATTCCGACCCTGGACGGGCTGGGCTGCACCGGCGCCGGCGCCCATGCACCGCATGAGCACATCATCTGGACCGACCTCGCCGCGCGGTGCAGCACCCTGTGCGGGCTGCTGGAAGGCATCGACTGACCGGGCTGGTCTTCTATGCCCTGGCGGCGCTGGCGGAGATTGCCGGCTGCTTCGCCGTCTGGGTGGTGGTGCGGGACGGGCGGAGCGTCTGGTGGCTGCTGCCGGGCCTCGCCTGCCTGGCCTTCTTCGCCTGGGCGCTGACCCGCATCGACACGCCCTTCGCCGGCCGCGCCTATGCCGCCTATGGCGGCGTCTATATCGCCGCCTCGCTGACCTGGATGTGGGCGGTGGAGGGGGCGCGGCCGGATCGCTACGACCTGGCGGGCCTGTTGCTATGCCTCGGCGGGGCGGCGATCATCCTGTTCGCGCCACGCGCGGGGTAGGGGAAACGTCATGCCAAAAGCCTTGATCGTCGGCGCCGGGCCGGGCTTTTCGGCCAGCTTCGCCCGGCTTCTGGCCGCCGAGGGCTATGCCGTGGCGCTGGCCGCGCGGGACACCGCCAAGCTGGCGGCGCTGGCCGCCGAGACCGGCGCGAGCCTGCATCGCTGCGACGCCAGCGACCCCGCCCAGGTCGCCGCCCTGTTCGCCACGCCGGAGGCGGCGGAGGCGGAGGTGGTGCTCTACAACGCCTCCTTCCGCGTGCGCGGCCCGACGGTCGATCTGGCGCCGGAGGATGTGCGCCGCACGCTGGAGGTCTGTGCCTTCGGCGCCTTCCTCGTCGCCCAGCAGGCCGCCGCCCATATGCTGCCGCGCAAGGCGGGCACCATCCTGCTGACCGGCGCTTCCGCCGGGGTGAAGGGCTATGCCCGTTCTGCCCCCTTCGCCATGGGCAAGTTCGCGCTGCGCGGACTGGGGCAGGCCCTGGCGCGAGAACTGCATCCGCAGGGCATCCATGTGGTCCATATCGTGGTGGATGGCGGCATCCGCAGCGAAAGGCGGCCCGATCCGGGCCAGGATACGCTGCTGGACCCGGATGCCATCGCCACTGCGGCCCTGGCCGCCATCCGCCAGCCCCGAACTGCCTGGTCGGCCGAAATCGAGCTGCGGCCCTGGGTCGAGACTTTCTGAGGGAAACGTCCAATGCACCAAGATGCCCAGGGAAACACCCTGACCGTTGCCTCGGCGGAGGCGGCGCGGGCCTTCGACCATGCGATCGAGGGTTTTCTGAAATACCGCTTCGACACCGGGCTGCGGCTGAAGGCCTTCCTCACTGCCGATCCCACGGCGCCGCTGGGGCAGGTGATGGCGGGCTGCTTCGCCATGCTGGCCTATGACCGCGGCCTGCTCGGCCGCGCCGCCGGGGCGCTGGCCAAGGCGCAGGCGCTGCCGGCCAATCCGCGCGAAAAGGCCCATATGGCGGCGCTGTCGGCCTGGATCGACGGCACGCCCGAAAAGGCGCTGTCGATCTGGGAACAGATCACGGCGGAGCATCCGCGCGACCTGCTCGCCTTCCGCCTGCACCATTTCTGCGCCTTCTGGATGGGGGCGCCGGACCGGATGGTGACCCTGGTGGAACAGGTGATGCCGGGCTGGGCGGAGGATGTCGCCGGCTATGGCAGCGTGCTCGCCTGCCGCTGCTTCGCGCATGAGGAAACCGGCAGCTACACCATCGCCGAATATGCCGGCCGCCAGGCCGTGGCGCTGGACCCCGCCGACCTCTGGGCCGCGCATGGCGTCGCCCATGTGCTGGAAATGCAGGGCCGCCGCAGCGAGGGGCTGGACTGGATCGCCGCGCTGGAGCCGAACTGGGAGGGGGGCAACAACCTGATGCACCATCTCTGGTGGCACCAGGCCATGTTCCTGATGGAGCATCGCGACTTTGCGGGTGTGCTGCACCTCTACGACACGCGCTTCCGCAACCGTGACTCCAAGGTCCATCTGGCGCAGCCGGACCTCTATATCGATGTGCAGAACGCCGCCTCCATGCTGTTCCGGCTCGGGCTGCGCGGCGTCGCCGTGGGGGATCGCTGGGGCGAGCTGGCGGAGAAGGCGGAGGCCCGCATCGGCGACACGCTGTCCGCCTTTACCCAGCCGCACTGGATGATGGCCCTGACCGCGACAGGGCGGTGGGAGGCCGCGGGCCGCCTGCTGACGGCGCTGGAGGAGGCGGCGCGGGGCAATACCCACCATGCCCGCATCCTGCGTGAGGCGGCGCTGCCCGCCACCCGCGCCGTCGCCTTCCATGCCGAGGGCCGCCATGACGAGGCCTGCGCCGCCCTGCGCCCGGCCTTGGGTGGGCTGCACCGCCTCGGCGGCAGCCATGCCCAGCAGGATGTGCTGGAACAGGTCTTCGTCGATTCTGCCCTGAAGGCGGGGCGCCCGGGCGATGCGCGGCTGGCGCTGGAACGCGCCGCGGCCAAATCCCCGGTGGCGCCGGCGCGGCGCATTGGCTTCGCCGAAGCGGCGCTGAGCGTCGGCTTCTGAGCGGCGGCTGCCGCACCCATGGCGCCCGGCTGGCGGAGCTGCAGGCTACCGCCTGACGATCTCCACCCGCCGATTCCGTGCCCGGCCCGCCTCGTCGTCATTGCGCGCCAGCGGCGCGGCCATGCCGGCGCCGAAGGCAGTCAGGCGGGCGGCGGGAATGCCGAAGTCCCGGGTCAGCGCGGCCACCACCGCCTGCGCCCGCCGGGCCGAAAGGCCGAGATTGTAGTCGAATTCGCCCTGCGAATCGGTGTGCCCGGTGACCACCACCCGCAGCGCCGCATTCGCGCGCAGGAAGCGCGCCACCTCCTCCAGCGTCGGACGGCTGTCGGGCAGGATCTCGGCGCTGTCGAAGGCGAAGTTGATGCCATAGAGCGCGACGCGCCCCGTCTCCTCCACCGCGCGCTGCATGGCGGAGGCATCGACGAAGGTGATGCGATCGGCCTGCATCGGCCGCGCCTCCACCACATCGACCAGCAGTTGCGGGCCGCCGCGGTTCTCCACCGCGAGCATCGCGACCAGAACCTCGCCCTCCGGCCGTTCCAGTCGGGCGAGCAGATAGCTCTGGTCGCGCCAGGCGCTGGTCAGGCGGGGGCCCGGGCCGGGGGCGCTCTCCACCACCGCGTTCCAGAAGGCGGCGGGGTCGCCGCAGGCCTGGGCGCGGCAGGCGAAGACGGTCGCAAAGCCCTTCGCCGCCAGGGCCTGCTGGTGGTTGCGCAGCACCTCCGCCGCGCTGCGGCCGGCCGGCGCCTCATAGCGCAGGCGCCAGGCGCGGCCGGCGACGGGCCGGGAGTTGCGGTCGTTGATGAGCGTGCCGGTCTGCTGCCGGTCCCGGTTCAGCACCTGGCGGTCGATCATGCGGAATTCGTCGAATTCGCGGCTGTGATGGTGGCGCAGCACCGCGCCTTCATAGCGCCCGACCAGGGGATGGTCCCGCCCGCCCGCGACATCGCCGCCCGGCTGCGCGCGGACCGGACCCAGCGGCAGCGCCACCAGCAACACAGCGAGGAGCAGGACGAGCCTCGTCATGGCGCAATCATCGCCCAGCCGTGACGCTCGCCGCAAGCGCCAGATGGCTTTGCGGGTGGCGGCGAAGGGCGCAGACTGGGCTATGGGCCCTGACGATTCCGCGATCCGCGACCTGCTCCTCGCCACCCGGCGCATCGCCGTGGTCGGTGCCTCCGACCGGCCGGACCGGGCGAGCCATGGCGTCTTCGGCTTCCTGCTGGAGCGTGGCTACGACGCCGTGCCGGTGAATCCGGTGCTGGCGGGCAGGACGGTCCATGGCCGCACCGTGGTGGCCGGGCTGGCGGAGGCCGCGCCGCTCGACATGGTCGATGTGTTCCGCCGCAGCGCCGAGGCCGGGGCCGTGGTGGATGAAGCGGTGCGGCTGGGCGCGAAATCGGTCTGGCTGCAGCTCGGCGTGGTGGATGAGGCGGCGGCCGTCCGGGCAAGGGCGGCGGGGCTGGTGGTGGTGGTGGATCGCTGCCCGGCCATCGAATGGCGCCGGCTGGGCCTGCCGCCGCGCATCGGTCACTGAACGTCACGCGGACGCCGCTTGAAATCTGTGCCCGGCCGGGCCAATTCCGCCTCCGGATGACACGCCGGTAACGATCGGGGGCGGAACCCCCGAGGGCTGGCGACATCGGCCACACGCAGAGGAAGCAGGGACACATGACGGACGAGGAACGCCGGATCATCACCGGCTATGTGGAGCGGGTGAGCGGCGCCGCCGGCGCGGCACCAGCGCGCCCGGCCTCGCCCTGGGGGGCGCTGGGCGGCGGCCAGCAGGCACCGGCGCAGCCGCTGCCGCCGGTGGATCCGGAGGCCGACCGGCTGATCGGGGACCTGTTCACCCGCTATCCGGAAGCCCGCTACCGCATCACCCAGACCGCCTTCGTGCAGGAGCATGCGGTGGTGGAGATGCAGAACCGCATCCAGCAGTTGGAATGGGAGCTGGAACAGGCCCAGTCCCAGGCGCAGCAGGCCCAGCAGCAGCCGCGCGGGCTGCTCGGCGGCATGTTCGGCGGCGGCCAGCAGCAGCGCCCGATGATGCGCACCCGGCCGCAGCCGCAGCCGCAATACCCGCCGGGCTACAACCCCCAGGCGCTTCAGCAGGGCCAGAGCGGCGGCTTCATGCGCACCGCGATGATGACCGCGGTCGGCGTGGCCGGCGGCATGATGCTGGGCAATGCGCTGATGTCCGCCTTCTCCGGCGGCGGCGCGGCCGAGGCGGCGACGACCGGCGCGGCCGATGCCGGTGCCTTCGGCCAGGAGCAGGTGCCGACCTCCTCCCCCTGGACCGATCCGGGGCAGGACCAGGCGGGCTACCAGGATGATGCCGGCGCCTGGGACGATGGCGGCGGCTACGACGAGGATATCTGAAGCTCGGCCACTGCTTGACGTGACCGGTTGAACGGGCGGCGCGAGGGATCGCGCCGCCCGTTTTGTCTTTCAACCGCGGGTTGCCCGTTTACCAACAATTCACCATCATCGTCGGGCCATGCGTATACCCGACCTGGATCTGGATCTGCTGCGCTGTTTCGTCATGGTCGCGGAGCAGGGCGGCTTCACGGCCGCCGGCGGTGTGCTCGGCCTGACCCAATCCGCCATCAGCCTGAAGGTGAAGCGGCTGGAGGACCTGGTCCGCCGCCCGGTGTTCCGCCGCACCTCCCGCCGTGTCGAGCTGACCGGGGAGGGGGAGATGCTGCTGGCCTATGCCCGGCGGATGCTGGCCCTGAATGACGAGGCGGTGCGGCGCATGGTGGCGCCACCGATCGCCGGCCGGCTGCGGCTCGGCGTCGCCGACCATTTCGTGCCGCGCAGCCTGGCCCATATCCTGGCCCGCTTCGCCCGCACCTATCCGGAGGCGCGGCTGGAGGTGGAGGTCGGCCGCAGCCACGAACTCCGCGCCAAGCAGGAGGCCGGCGGCCTCGACCTGGTGCTCGGCAAGCGCCGGGACGGGGAGGTGGCGGGCGTGCCGATCTGGACGGAGGCGGTGGTCTGGGCCGCCGCGCCGGATTGGTTGGCACCGGAAGGCCGGCCTTTGCCGCTGGCGCTGCTGCCGGAGGGCTGCATGTTCCGCGACCGCGCGCTGCGCGCCCTGTCCCGCGCCGGGCTTGCCTGCGAACCGGTCTTCACCTGCGACAGCCTGCTGGGCCTGGCCGCCGCCGCCCAGGCCGGCTTCGCCTTGACCGTGCTCGGCCGCAGCGGCTTCCCCGCCGGGCTGCGGGAGGTGACGGGCCTGCCGGAGCTGGGGCAGGTGGAGATGGCGGTCTTCGGCGATGCCGAGGGCCGCAGCCAGGTGGTGCAGCCGCTGATCGGCTTCATCCGCGAATCCCTCGGCGCCGCCGCGGGATGATCCCGGCCACGCCGCGTCCCTGCCGGGTGCTGGTGGTCTTCGGCACACGGCCGGAGGCGATCAAGATGATGCCGGTGCTGGCCGCGCTGCGCCGCCAGCCAAGCCTCGCCCCCATCGCCTGCGCCACCGGTCAGCATGCCCGGCTGGTGGCGGAGGTGCTGGCCGAATTCGACGAGCGGGCGGAGATCGACCTGGGCAGCCAGCCCGCCGGCCAGTCGCTGCCGCTGCTCACCGCCTATCTGCTCACCGCTACGTCCGGGGCGCTGGCCGCCACGCGGCCGGACCTGGTGCTGGTGCAGGGCGACACGCTCAGCGCCTTCGCAGCGGCGCTGGCGGCGCATCAGTCGGGCATTCCGGTGGGCCATGTGGAGGCCGGGCTGCGCTCCGGCGATCTGGGCAATCCCTGGCCGGAGGAATTCCACCGCGTCGCCATCGATGCGCTGGCGGCGCTGCGCTTTGCCCCCACCGCGGCGGCAGCGGCGCATCTGCGCGCGGAATACGGGGAGGGGCGGGTGCTGGTCACCGGCAATACCGGGATCGACGCGCTGTTCCGCCATCGCCGCAGCGGGGTGGTGCCGGTCGCCGTTGCCCCGGGCCGCCGCCTGCTGCTGGTCACCGCGCATCGGCGGGAGAACTGGGGCGCGCCGCTGATGCGGATCGCGGAGGCCGTGGCGGCGCTGGCGGCGCGCGGCGATGTCGAGATCGCCTGGCCGCTGCACCCCAACCCGGCGGTGCGCGACCCGGTGACGGCTCGGCTGGCCGGCGTGGCGGGGGTGCATCTGCTGGCGCCCTTGCCCTATTGCGACAGCATCGCCCTGATGAACGCCGCCACCCTGGTGCTGACCGACAGTGGCGGGTTGCAGGAGGAAGCGCCGGCATTGGGCCGCCCCGTGCTGGTGCTCCGCGAACAGACGGAGCGGCCGGAGGTGGTCGAGGCCGGCGCCGCCCTGGTCACCGGCACCGGCACCACCGCGATCCTGGCCGCCGCCAATGCCCTGCTGGACGACCCCGCGCGGCTGGCCGCGATGAGCCGCCCGGTCTTCCCCTATGGCGATGGCCGCGCCGCCGAGCGGATCGCGCAGGCGGTGGCGGCGTGGTGGGAGGCTCGGTGCGGCGTCTCTGCGTGATGGGACTTGGCTATATCGGCCTGCCCACCGCGGCCATGCTGGCGGCCCGCGGCCATGCCGTGCTGGGCTGCGACACCGATCCGCGCGTGGTCAAGGCGGTGGCCTCCGGCCAGGCGCATTTCCGGGAGCCTGACCTCGACAGCCTGCTGGCCGCCGCCTTGGCCACGGGGCGGCTGGTGGCGCAAGGCGCGCCGAGGCCGGCGGAGGTGTTTCTCATTGCCGTGCCGACGCCGCTCGGGCCGGGCAACCGCGCCGACCTTTCGGCCGTCTGGGCCGCGACGGACGCCATCGCGCCGCTGCTGAAGCCGGGCGACCTGGTGATCCTGGAATCGACCTGCCCGGTCGGCACGACGGAGGCGCTGGCCGCCCGCATCGCCGCAGCCCGTCCCGACCTGGCGCTGCCCATGCGCGGCGTCCCGGCCCCGCCTGGCTGCGTGCATCTGGCGCATTGCCCGGAACGGGTGCTGCCCGGCGCCATGCTGCGGGAGCTGGTGGCGAATGACCGGATCATCGGCGGCCTGACCCCCGGCTGCGCCGAAAGCGCCCGCGCGCTCTATGCCGGCTTCGTCACCGGCCAGTGCCATGTCACCGACAGCCGCACGGCGGAACTGGCAAAACTGGCGGAGAACGCCTTTCGCGACGTGAACATAGCCTTCGCCAATGAACTGGCAGACATTGCAATAGGTGTGCAGGTGGACCCCTGGGCCGCCATCGCCCTGGCCAACCGCCATCCCCGCGTGGCGATCCTGGCGCCCGGCCCCGGGGTGGGCGGGCATTGCATCGCCGTCGATCCCTGGTTCCTGGCCGAGTCGGCGCCGGAGGGCGCGCCGCTGATCCGCGCCGCCCGGGCGGTGAACGATGCGCGGCCCGGCCACGTCGCCGCGGCGATCCGGGCGCTGGCGCGGCCGGGCGCCGCCGTGGCCTGCCTCGGCCTGACCTACAAGCCGGATGTGGGCGATCTGCGCGCCAGCCCGGCCCTGGCCGTGGCCGAGGAACTGTCGCGCGACGGCACGCTGCGCCTGATCTGCTGCGACCCGCTGTTGGCGGCGCTGCCGCCGCCGTTGGCGGGGCGCCCGGGGGTGGTCCTGGCGGGGCTGGAATCGGCGCTGGCCCAGGCGGATGTCGTCGCCATCCTGGTGGCGCATCGCGCCTTCCGGGCACTTGGCGCCCCGGCCTTGCAGGGCAGGACGGTGCTGGATGCGGTCGGGATGCTGGTGGCGGCGGTTTGACCTGCCGGCCCCGCCGGATGCACTCTGGAGGCTCTCGCCGCGGAGCCCTGGTCCGGCATGTCCTCCTCCCCTGATGCGCCACCCCCCGCCCAGGATGCGCGCATCCTGGCGCTGATCGGCACCGGGCATTTCCTCAGCCATTTCTACATGCTGTGCCTGCCGCCGCTGTTCCTGGTCTGGCGCGACGAATTCGACGTTTCCTTCGCCGCACTCGGCCTGGCGGTGGCGTTGATGAGCGGGGTGACGGCGGCCTTGCAGACCCCCGTGGGCTTCCTGGTGGACAAGCATGGCGCGCGGCCCTTCCTGGTGGGCGGCGTGCTGCTGATGGCGCTTTCCATCGCCGCGATGGCCTTCGCGCCGGGGTATTGGGCGATCCTGCTGCTGGCGCTGCTGTCGGGCGTGGGCAATTCGGTGATCCACCCGGCGGACTACGCCATCCTCGGCGGGTCGATCCCTCCGAGCCGCATCGGCCGCGCCTTCGCCATGCACACCTTCACCGGCAATCTCGGCTTCGCCGCCGGGCCGCCGGTGATCGCGGGAATGCTTTTGGTGATGGGCTGGCGGCCGGCGCTGCTGATCCTGGGGCTGGTGGGCCTTCCGGTGGTGCTGGGCATCCTGTGGCAAAGCCGCATCCTGCGCGACCAGGCCAAGCCGAAGGACCGCAAGGCCGGCCCGACGGGGCGGGAGCTGCTGCTGTCGCGGCCCATCCTGCTGTTCTTCGGCTTCTTCCTGCTCTCGGCCATGGCCGGCACCGCGATCCAGGCCTTTTCCATCACCGTGCTGGGGGAGCTCTGGGGCACCCCGGTGGCCGTCGCCTCCCTCGCCCTGACCGGCTACATGATGGGCGCCACGGGCGGCACGCTGGTGGGCGGCTGGTTCGCGGACCGGTCGAAGAAGCACCTCGCCTTCATCGTCGCTTTGACCCTGGTGGCCGCGGCGCTGCTGCTGGTGATGGGGCTGGTGCCGATGCCGGACTGGCTGCTGCCCTTGGTGGCCGGCGCGGCGGGGCTGGCGCTCGGCTCCTCCCGCACCCCGCGCGACGTGATGCTGAAGGATGCGATCCCGCCGGGGCAGATGGGCAAGGTCTTCGGCTTCGTCTCCTCCGGCCTGCCGCTGGGCGGCGCCATCACCCCGGTGCCCTTCGGCTGGCTGATCGATATCGGCCTAGCCTGGCTGGTGCTGCCGCTGGCGGCGGCGCTGCTCGTCGCCTCCCTGTTCTGCATGGGGGGTGCCGGGCAGGCGGCGCGGGCGGCGCGGCCGATCGCCGTGCCGGCGGAATAATTGGGCGGTCTCGATACCGCGCTGCGGGCGCTGGACCTGCTGGGCATCGCGGTCTTCGCCGCCTCCGGCGCGCTGGTGGCCAGCCGCAAGCAGTTGGACGCGGTGGGCTTCGTGCTGATCGGCATGGTCACCGGCTTCGGCGGTGGCACGGTGCGCGACCTGCTGCTGGGGCGCACGCCGCTGTTCTGGCTGAAGCAGCCGGAACTGCCGGCGATCGCCGCCGCGGCCGCGCTGCTGGTGTTCTTCTTCGCCCATCGGGTGGAAAGCCGTTTCAAAGCGCTGCTCTGGGCCGATGCGCTGGGCATGGCGCTGTTCGCGGTGCTGGGGGCGGAGATCGCGCTGATCGCGGGGGCGGAAGCCTGGGCGGCGGTGCTGCTCGGCACCGTGACGGCCACGGCGGGCGGCATCCTGCGCGATGTGATCTGCGACGAGGTGCCGCTGATCCTGCGCAAGGAAATCTACATCACCGCCGCCGCCGCTGCGGCCCTGGCCTATGTGGCGCTGCGCCTGGCGCCCCTGCCGCGCGACTGGTCGCTGATAGCGGGCATCGCGCTGGGCTTCGGCATCCGCGGCGCCGCGATCTGGCGCGGCTGGTCGCTGCCGGCCTTCAAGCCCCGGCCGGCGCGCGATTATCCGGACGAGCGATAGCCGTCCCTACACTTCCGCGCAGCCGAAGCGCAGCAGGTTGCCGTGCGGGTCGATCAGGTGGAATTCGTGCATGTTCCACGGCCGCAGCTCAAAGGGCGACAGGCCGGGCACGCCGGCCGCGCTGAATTCGGCATGCAGCGCCGGCACCTGCCCGCCCCGGATGTAGCAGGAGGTATGCTCCGGATGGCTGCGGTCCGTGCTGAGCCAGAAATGCAGCTCCATCGCATCCCGCTTCACGATGGCATAGTTGTCGCCATAGGCCTCGCCGCCGAAGCCCAGGCGGTCGCGATAGAAGTCCAGCGTCTCCGCCATGTTGAGCGAGGCGAGGACGGGGATGCATTGCGCCAGGTCGGTCATGCCGGCTGCCAATCCCGCCAGAACCCATCCGGCGCCGGGCGCTCGGGGCGGGGGCGCTCGGCCTCCGGCGTGCCGACATAGATCCAGCCAAGCAGCCGGTCCGCTTCCGCGAAGCCCAGCGCGGCCTTGATCGCCGGGTCCTGAAGCGCGCCGGAGGACAGCCAGCAGCAGCCGAAGCCCATGGAATCCAGGGCATTGAGGAAATTCATGATGCCGGCGGAGGCCGTGGCCTCCTGCTCCCAGGCCGGAATCTTGGAATGCGCCCGCAGTACGGCGCCGGCGGCGACCACCAGCGGGGCGCGCAGCGGCTTGGCGCGTTCCAGGTCGAGGCGCGCCTCCGTCGTCTCCGGCTCCCGCGCCTTCAGGGATTGCGCCAGCAGCTCGCCGAAGGCAGCGCGGGCCTCGCCCTGGATGCCGACGAAGCGCCAGGGGCGCAGCCAGCCATGGTCCGGCGCGCGGGCGGCGGCGGAGACGGCGAGCGACAGCGCCGCCGCATCCGGGGCCGGATCATGCAACTGGCGGGGCGGGACGGAGGCGCGGGCGAGAAGGGCGCGGAGCGCCGGATTCGGCGGGGCCTCGGAGGTGGGGAAGGGCGCTTCGGGCATGGTCGTCCTGCGGCAGGGTGCGACCTAGATGATGCGAACCATTCTCAATTGCAAGTATAGGAATGTGACACCCGGGGGGGGCGAACCCCCCCGGCGTCACCGCTCAGCCAAAAATATCGGCCGGGCTGTCAATCCGCAGGCTGTCGCCCAGCTCCCGGCCCATCCGCGCCGCATCGGCCGGCGCGCCCCAAAGCTTGCGCTTGAGCAGGAAGGATCCGTCGGCGCGGGCCACCAGCCCGGTCAGCTGCAACTGGCCATCCGCCAGAAGCTGGGCATGGCCGCCGATCGGCGTGCGGCAGGACCCGTCCAGCGCGCCCAGCAGGCCGCGCTCGGCGGCGCTGACGCAGGCGGCGTCGCGATCCTCGATGGCGGAGAGCAGCTCGCGCAGCTCCACGTCATCGGCGCGCACGGTGACGCCGACGATGCCCTGGCAGGCGGCGGGCACCATGGTCTCGGCGTCCAGCACCACCGCGGCCTCGTGCTCCATCTCCATGCGCTTGAGGCCGGCGATGGCGAGCAGGGAGGCCTGCGGCCCGCCCTCTGCCCGCACCTTGGCCAGGCGCATCTGCACATTGCCGCGGATGATCTCCACCCGCAGGTCCGGCCGGGCATGCAGCAACTGGCTCTGCCGGCGGATGGAGGCGGTGCCGATCAGCGCGCCATGCGGCAGGCAGGCATAGGGGTCCTCCGCCGCCATGCCTTCCGCCGCGCGGCCGAGCACGATGGCGTCCCGGCTGTCCTCCCGCTTCAGGGCGCAGGCGAGCACGATGCCGGGCGGCAGTTCCGTCTCCAGGTCCTTCATGCTGTGGACCGCGAAATCCACGCGGCCATCCAGCAGCGCCTCATGAATTTCCTTGGCGAACAGGCCCTTGCCGCCGATATCGGCCAGCCGCCGGTCCTGCACCATGTCGCCGGAGGTGGCGATGACGCATTCCTCGAAGGCGTTCACCTGGCGCAGCAGCGGGCAGACCTTGGTGATGAGGCCAAGGAAATGCCGCGTCTGCCACAAAGCGAGCGGGGAGCCTCGGGTGCCGACCCGCAGCGGCAGGGTGCGGGTGCTGTTCCGGTGCTGCGGCGAATGGCCATGGATCGCGCCGCGCTTGCGCATCGCCTCGGCGGCGGTGGAATCCTGGGATGACAATAACATGCTCAGGCGTCTCCACGCGAGGTCGAGGCAGGGCGGTCGAGGCGCGGACCGGCGAGGCCCAGAAGATGCGCCATGTCCTTCAAGAAAATCTTGATATGCGTCAAAGGATTGGGCCGGGCGAGTTCCTTGTTCATATAGGCCTCCCAGGTCAGGCGCTGAACGTCCTTGTCCTGGCAGATCGCGACGAACTTCTCGCGGCGCTTGTCCGACGAATACCAGAAATACTGCATGATCCCGAGGATCAGGAAGACGCGGCCATGCGCCT
Source organism: Falsiroseomonas oleicola (assembly GCF_019029495.1). GTDB lineage: Bacteria > Pseudomonadota > Alphaproteobacteria > Acetobacterales > Acetobacteraceae > Falsiroseomonas > Falsiroseomonas oleicola. The sequence continues at coordinate 873,001 of NZ_JAERQM010000001.1, read as the reverse complement.
TCATGAAGCGCTTGCGCGCGGTCGCCAGCGCGCTGGCGCGGCCCGTCGCGCAGAATTCGGCGGCGGCATCGGCGGCGAGCCGGCCGCAGAGCATGGCGTAGTAGATGCCCTCGCCGGAGGAAGGCGCCACGACGCCGGCGGAATCGCCCGCCAGCACTACGTCCCGCCCATTGTCCCAGCGCTTCAGCGGCTTCAGCGGGATCGGCGCGCCTTCCCGGCGGATGGTCCGCACCTTGTCGAGCCCGGTGGACGCCCGCAATTCACCGACCGAGCCGCGTAGAGAAAAACCCTTATGGGCGGAGCCGGTGCCGATGCTGACCTTGTCGCCATGCGGGAAGATCCAGGCGTAGAAATCCGGGGAGAGCTTGCCCTGGTAGAAGACGTCGCAGCGCAGCGGGTCGTATTTCGGCGCCTGGTCGGTCGGTGCCTCGACGATCTCATGATAGGCGAAGACGCAGGGAATCTTCTCCGCACCTTTCACCGACTGCTTCGCCACCTGGCTGCGCGCGCCATCGGCGCCGATGATGCAGCGGGTGCGCAGGCGCTGTTCCGCCGTGTCGCCCTTCGCCGTGTAGACGATGACGGCCATGCCATCGGCATCATGCTCGATGCGCTGGAATTCGCCGGTCAGGCGCTCGGCCCCGGCCTCCGCCGCGCGCGCTCGTAAAAATTCGTCGAAGGAGGCGCGCTCCACCATGCCGACATAGCCGCCATCGATGGGCATATCGACCTCGCGGTCGGAGGGCGAGATCATGCGGGCGGCGTTCACGCGGGCCACCAGCAGATCGGCCGGGATGTCGAAATCCCGGATCAGCCGGGGCGGAATGGCTCCGCCGCAGGGCTTGATGCGCCCCGCCTTGTCCAGCAGCGCCACATGGCGCCCCTGCCGTGCCAGATCATGCGCCGCGGTGGCGCCGGCGGGGCCACCGCCCACCACCACGACGTCGAAGGCCTGTTCCAGGCTCATGCGCGTTGTCCCCCCATCAGCGGCGGGACCTTGCCCGCGCTGATCCTTGGCGTTGGCGCGCGCCCGATGCGCAGCGCCAGCATCGCCGCGGCGAGGAACAACCCCGCATCGGCCAGAAATACCGTGACGTAGCCACCCTCGGCGCTGCCGGTCAGCAGCCGCCCGAGGTCCAGCACCACCGTGCCAGCGAGGCCGCCGGCGCCGAAGGCAATCGCCTGCGCCGCGCCGAACATGCCCATCCGCACGCCCTGTCGCCCCTCATGCCCCTGGGAGACCAGCTGCATCATCGCGGCGATGGCCGCGGCGGCGAAGGCGCCATTGGCGAGGCCGAGCGCGAAGAAGACTTCCCGCAGGGGAAACCGCGTCCCCGCCATGCCGGCGCTGGCCAGCGTGACCAGCAGCGCGCAGGCCGCGAAGCAGCCAGCCAGGATGCAGCCCCGCAGCACCGCCACCCGGCCGCCGCACAGGCTGCCGATCACCGCGGCCAGGATCATCCCCGCCAGCACGCCGCCATTCTGCACGGAGGACAGCCGCGTGGTCTCGCCGAGGGACATGCCGAAGACGGTGCCGGCGAAGGGCTCGAGGATCAGGTCCTGGGCGCTGTAGGCCAGCATCGAGACGAAGACGAAGATGGTGAAGTGCCGCGCAACGGGCTCCGCCCAGACCTCTTTCAACGCCGGACCGAAGGCGGTGCGGGCGCTGGCGGCGGGTGCCGCCTGGGTCGGCCCTTCGATGCCCGCAACCGCCAGCAGCGCCAGCAGGAAGGCAATGATCGAAACACCGGCCGAGACCGCGACCAGGCGTGTCCCCTCATAGGGGTCCAGCAGCCGGCCCGCGATCGCCGTGGTCAGCACGAAGCCCGCGATCATCATGATCCAGACCAGGGAGGCCGCCGCCGGCCGCCGCGCCGGCGCGACGCGGTTGGCCAGCAGTACCAGCAGCGAGGTGCCCGCGGCGCCGACGCCGATGCCGACCAGCAGGAAGGCCAGCACCGCCAGCGCGATGCCGGGGATCAGCGCCGAGCCCATCCAGGCCGTCGCCACCGCCGCCAGCACGCCGCCCAGCCCCAGCACCGCCATGCCGCCGATGATCCAGGGGGTGCGCCGCCCGCCCTGGTCCGAACCATGGCCGAGCCTCGGCCGCAGCATCTGCACCGCGTAATGCAGCGCCACCAGCACCCCGGGCAGGGAGGCCGGCAGGGCATGTTCCACCACCATCACCCGGTTCAGCGCCGCCGTGGTCAGCACCACCACCGCGCCCAGCGCCGTCTGCACCAGACCGAGCCGCACGATGCCAAGCCAGCCCAGGGGAGGAAGGGTGCCGTTCATGGCGCCAGCGCCACGGCGGCGGCCATCATGCCGGAGACATAGAGCGCGATGCCCGTGCCATTGTACCAGGGCGCCAGCCCGCGCGGATCGCGCAGCAGCTTCCGCATCAGGGCCAGCTGCGCCAGCAGCGACAGCGCCACCAGGGTCGCCGCGATCGGCGAATCCCAGGCCGCCAGCAGCGCCACGACCACCGCCTGCGGCACCGCCATGAACAGGCAGGCCACCCTCGCCGCCCGCGCCGCGCCCAGGATCACCGGCAGGGAGCGCAGGCCGAAGCGGGTGTCGCCCTCGATCGACTTGAAGTCGTTCAGCGTCATGATGCCATGCGCGCCGAGCCCGTAGAGCACGGCCACCGCCACCACCTGCGCATTTGGCGCCGCGGCGGAGAGCACGGCCACGGCGGTCAGCCAGGGCAGCGTCTCATAGGACAGGCCGCAGGCCAGGTTGCCCCACCAGCCATTCTGTTTCAGGCGCAGCGGCGGCGCCGAATAGATCCAGGCCATCACCACCGCCAGCACCGTCGCCGCGAAGCCCCAGGGGCCGAGCGCCGCACCGAGCAGCAGGGAGGCGAGCGTCCACAGAAGGGCGACGTAAAGCCCCGTCAGCCCCGGCAGGCGGCCGGAGGGAATCGGCCGGTTCGGCTCGTTGATCGCGTCCACATGGCGGTCGAACCAGTCGTTCACGGCCTGGCTCATGCCGCAGACCATGGGGCCGGTGAGCAGCACGCCCAGCGCGATCAGCGGGAAATGCTCCAGCACATTGGCGCCGGAGGCCGCAACGCCGCAGCCAAAGGCCCACATCGGCGGGAACCAGGTGACCGGCTTCAACAGCTCCAGCACCGCCGCCGGCTGAAGCCGGGGCGTGGAGAGGCCGAGACTGGTCACCGGATTCGTCATGCCTGCCTATCCCTGCTGCTCGTCGAGGTCGCCGAGGCCATAGCGGCGCAGCTTCACGTAGAGGCTCTGCCGGCTCAGCCCGAGCATCTCCGCCGCCGAGGCGCGGTTGTCGCCGGTCAGTTCCAGCGCCGCCTCGATGCACAGACGCTCGATGGCATCGGTCGCCTCCCGCACCAGATCCTTCAGCGGCACCCGGCCGATGAGTTCGGTGAGCTGTTCGACGGAGCGCGTGGCGCCTTCCGCGGCGCGGGCGGCGGGGCGCGAACGGGGGCCGATGTCGCGGATCTGGAAGCCGAAACAGGGCTGCCCGCCATTCATCACGGAGACGGCGGAAATCTCCACCTCCACCTGCCCGCCCATCTCGCCCTGCAAGGTGGTGACATAGAGCCGCACGGCGCCGCGGTTGCGGAGATTGGAGAGCAACACCTCCAGCTCCACGCCCTGATGGCCGATCCAGCGGTCGAGCGAGGCGCCGCGCGCCTGCTCCTCGCTGGTCAGCTGCGCCATGTCGAGGAAGGCGGCATTGGCGGTCAGGATCTGCGCGCCGGAATCGGTGACGACGAAGCCATCCGGGGCCACTTCGATCACCTTCAACTGCTTGTCCTGGGCATCCGGCAGGCTGGGCGCGGTGGTGCCGGGGGCCGTCAGCCGCAGCAGGTACAGCAGCCCACCCTCCTGCCGGAAGGTGGAGGCGGAAACCAGCACCGCCTCCCCACCCTCGGCCAGATGGGCGGTGACGTCATCGGCGCGCCCGGCGTTGCGCACCGTGGTCAGCAGCGCCTGCACGGCGGCGCGGCCGGTGGGGTCGAACAGTTCGCTGAGCATGCGGCCCGGGCTGCGCCTGGCGCCGCGGCCGAACAGCCGCTGCGCGGCGGGATTCGATTCCAGGATTCGCTGCTGCTCGGCATCCAGGATCAGCACCGGATCGACCGACATCTGGAACAGCAGGCGGTAGCGGGTTTCCGCCTGGCGCAGGCGGGAATAGTCCCGCTCCATGGATTGCTGCACCTCCACCAGGCGCTGCTGCAATTGCGACAGGGGCCGCAGGTCGCGTCCGAACACCACACGGCGCCCGGCCGTGCCCAGCGGCGCGCTGGAACAGAGCAGCGGAACGGAGATGCCACGCGCGGAAAGCTGGTTCACATGACGCCAGCGGGCCTGGTCCGCCGGCGGATCGAGGAGCAGCAGCGCCTCCACCTTTGGGCGGCTGTCCCGGGCGACCGTGTCGATCCAGGGGCGGCCGAGCCAGGCCTCCGGCCCCTCGAACTCCCGGGCCAGTTCGGCATGGCTGAAGGCCAGGTCGCGGATGATGCCGGCCTCGTCAAGCACGAGCGCGATATCCGCAGCGGCGGCGATGAGCCCTGCCGCCGCATCCGCGTCGAGGGGGCCAAGCGACGTCCTTGGTGTAGCGAAGGTCTTCACGGAACACAGCGTCCTTCATCCCAAGGGTCCCCTCCCCAGCCGAGCCTCCTGAACGTCACTGCCGCACACTCAATTCAGCCGGGGTGGCCCCGGACAATCCAGCCGGGGCGGCCCCCGGATTAGGCTTCCCGCATCAGCAGCGCCAGAAGGGTTTCCGCCTTCAGCGCGGCCTGATGACCATCCGAGGCCGTCGCATCCGCGCCCACGAGGGCGGCGAGTTCCGGCCTTTCATTGAACACCCGTCCGCCGACGAGCACCCCGATCTGCGGATTGCGCGACGCCCGCCGGACATCCCGGATGGTGCCCGCCAGCACTTCCAGCCGCTCCTCCCCCGCCACCGACAGGCCAATGGCGGCGAACCACTGCCGGCGGACCATCGCCGCCAGTTCCTTCGAGGTGCCGCCGGTGCCCGACACCACCTCCCACCCCTGTCGGCGAAAGAACTCGCCGACCATGAGCAGGCCGAAGCTGTGCTGTTCGCCCGGAACCGGGGCCAGCAGCACCCGCCGATCCGCATCGGCACGGCCGAGTCGCGGCTGGAAGGAGGCGCTGTTCTCCAGCACCACCTGTTGCAGGCAGCACAGGCCGATCGTCACCGCGGTGAAATCGCAGCGATCCTGTTCCCAGAACTCACCGAGTCGCCGCGCGACCGGGGCCAGCAGGTCCAGATAGATGCGCTCCAGCTTCATGCCCCGCGCTGCCAGGCCGCTGACATAGGCCAGCGCGCCGCCAAGATCGCCCTGCATGGTCAGGCCGGCGAGGATCGAGACATCCTCCTCACGCGGCATGCTCGCGGCGGGGCTGTCGATATAGGCGGGGGTATTGGCTTCGCGGCGCGCCAGGACCAGGCGCGGAATCACGTCCATCTCCAGCGTCCGCGCCAGCAGCGCGACGCGGCGCCGTTCGGCGCGGGCGGGGCTGGTGGGCGGGGGGGCGCGGGAGCCGCCTCGGCGCTCACCGCTGGCGGTTTCACGCGCCGCGAGCGGGGCGGAGGTCGCCTCCTGCTTCGCTGTGGCGCATTCCGCCATGTGAGATGTGGCCAACATTGGCTTAGCGGACATCGCCCCCTCCGGTCATTGCAGTTGAGCCCCGGGGCGCCGGAATGTCAATCTTGATTTACGTCAATCGTGCTTGACACTCAGAGCCGCCGGCCTCTAGCCTCCCTGAACAGACGCGGTGTGGGGGAGAAAACGATGCGCAACGGAAGGGCCGAAACGGCCATGGAGCGCGGATTTCTCGAATGCTTCCCCCATCGCGGGCTGTCGGCCAGGGGCTTCGACAGCCTTGTGTCGACAGCGGACCGCCTTTGACGGAGGGTTGTCAAGCCATGTTTACAACGAACAGCCTGTCCGGATTGCTTGACGCATGGGACGCCGCCCCCTGGGGCGCCACCGCCGGGCGCAGCGCGCGGCACAGGATGGAGGCCGCGGAACGCCGCCGCCCGCTCTATACTGCGGAAGAACGCCAGCGGCGCGATGCGACGCCCTGGACCCTTGTGCAGGGCGTGCTGGCGCCGATCCAGTTCGCCGTCTTCCTGGTGAGCCTCGGCCTGGTGCTGAACTTCCTCGTCACGGGTGAGGGCCTGGCGGTCGCCACGGCCTCCGTCGTGGTGAAGACGGTGTTGCTCTACACCATCATGGTGACCGGCTGCGTCTGGGAGAAGGTGGTGTTCGGCCGCTACCTCTTCGCCCCCGCCTTCTTCTGGGAAGACGTGTTCAGCATGCTGGTGCTGGCGTTGCACAGTGCCTACCTGCTGGCGGTCTTCACCGGCTTCGGGGACGGCCAGGGGCAGATGCTGCTGGCGCTTGCCGCCTACGCCGCCTACGTCGTCAACGCCGCGCAGTTCGTGCTGAAGCTGCGCGCCGCACGGCTCGACGAAGCCCGCGTCAGCACCAGGCTGGCGGCATGAGCGCCGCGGCCGCCCTTCCCCAGATTGGATGCGCGGATGCGCCCGTGCTGCGGGAGCGCGGCCAGCGCGAGGTGTTCTGCGGGCTGACCGGCATCGTCTGGCTGCACCGCAAGATCCAGGACGCCTTCTTCCTGGTGGTCGGCAGCCGCACCTGCGCGCATCTGCTGCAATCCGCCGCCGGCGTGATGATCTTTGCCGAGCCGCGCTTCGCCACCGCCATCATCGATGAGCGCGACCTGGCGGGGCTGGCCGATTGCAATGCGGAACTGGACCGCGTGGTGACGCGGCTGCTGGAGCGGCGGCCCGACATCCGCATGCTGTTCCTTGTCGGCTCCTGCCCCAGCGAGGTCATCAAGCTCGATCTGTCGCGCGCCGCGCAGCGCCTGTCGCAGCGCTTCCTGCCGCAGGTCCGCGTGCTGAACTATTCCGGCAGCGGCATCGAGACCACCTTCACCCAGGGCGAGGATGCCTGCCTGGCGTCCCTGGTGCCCGAGATGCCCGCCGAGCCCGGCGCCGCGCGATCCCTGCTGGTGGTCGGCGCGCTGGCCGAAGTGGTCGAAGACCAGTTCCTGCGGATTTTCGCCGCGCTGGGTGTGGGGCCGGTGCGCTTCCTGCCTTCGCGCCGCGCGGCGGAGCTGCCGGCGGTGGGGCCGGGCACGCGCTTTCTCCTCGCGCAGCCTTTCCTCGGCGACACGGCGCGCGCGTTGGAAGCACGTGGCGCGACGCGAATCGCAGCGCCGTTCCCGCTCGGCGTCGAAGGCACCACGGCCTGGCTGACGGCAGCCGCGGAGGTGTGGGGCACGCCCCCGGCGCGCATCGCGGAGGCGACATCCAGCGCCGCGACCCGCGCAAGCGCCGCGGTCGGCCGGATTCGCGAAAGGCTTGCCGGCAAAAGCATCTTCTTCTTCCCAGACAGCCAGCTCGAAGTCCCGCTTGCGCGTTTCCTGTCGCGCGAACTGGGCATGCGGCTGACCGAGGTCGGCACCCCCTATCTGCACCGCCAGCACCTTGCAGAAGAACTGGCGCTGCTGCCGGAGGGCACGATGCTGTCCGAAGGGCAGCATGTGGACCGGCAGCTCGATCGCTGCCGTGCGCTGCGCCCGGATATCACCGTCTGTGGCCTCGGCCTCGCCAATCCGCTGGAGGCGGAGGGGCTGACGACGAAATGGTCCATCGAGCTCGTCTTCACCCCGATCCAGGGCTACGACCAGGCCGCCGATCTCGCCGAACTCTTTGCGCGCCCGCTGCTGCGGCGCGCGAAGCTGGCGGTGTAGCGCCATGCAGCTCGCACTCTGGACCTATGAGGGGCCGCCGCATATCGGGGCGATGCGCGTCGCCACCGCGATGGACGGTGTGCACTACGTGCTGCACGCGCCGCAGGGCGATACCTATGCCGACCTGCTGTTCACCATGATCGAGCGGCGCGCCAAGCGTCCGCCCGTCACCTACACCACCTTCCAGGCACGCGACCTGGGCGGCGACACGGCGAACCTGTTCCGCGAATCCGTGCTCGATGCCTATGAGCGGTTCCGGCCGCAGGCGATGCTGGTGGGCGCGAGCTGCACGGCGGAGTTGATCCAGGACGATCCGGGGGGCCTTGCGAAAACCCTGGGGCTGCCGATTCCCGTGGTGCCGCTGGAACTGCCCGCCTATCAGCGCAAGGAAAACTGGGGCGCGTCCGAAACCTTCTACCAGCTGGTCCGCGCCTGCGCCGGCCCGCATGTGCCGAAGCCCGGCACGGTGCGCGCCAAAGGCGCGACGCCGCGCTGCAATATCCTCGGCCCCACCGCGCTCGGCTTCCGCCATCGTGACGATGTGCCGGAGGTGGAGCGGCTGTTGGCGGCCCTCGGTATCGAGACACATGTGATCGCGCCGATGGGCGCGACGCCGGCGGATCTCGCCACGCTGGGCGAGGCCGATTTCAACGTGGTGCTCTACCCCGAAGTGGCCGGGCAGGCGGCCGCCTGGTTGCGCCGCAGCTTCGGCCAGCCCTGCACCACGGTGGTGCCGATCGGAGTCGGTGCCACGCGCGACTTCGTGCAGGAAGTGGCGAAGCTCGCGGGCGTGCCGGCCACCACGGCGGAAGGCGCGCTGCGCCTGCCCTGGTACTCTCGCTCCGTCGACAGCACCTACCTGACCGGCAAGCGCGTCTTCATCTTCGGTGACGCGACCCATGCCATCGCCGCAGCGCGCGTGGCGCAGGAGGAGATGGGCTTCAACGTCGTCGGCCTCGGCAGCTATTCGCGCGAATTCGGCCGCGAAATCCGCGCCGCCGCCGCGCTGCATGGCGTGGAACCGCTGATCACCGATGACTACCTCGAGGTCGAGGCGCAGATCGCGTCGCTTCAGCCGGAACTGGTGCTGGGCACGCAGATGGAACGCCATGTGGCCAAGCGGCTTGGCATTCCCTGCACGGTGATCTCCGCGCCGGTGCATGTGCAGGACTTCCCGGCGCGGCATTCGCCGCAGATGGGAATCGAGGGCGCGAACGTGCTGTTCGACACCTGGGTCCATCCGCTGATGATGGGCCTGGAGGAACATCTGCTCGGCATGTTCCGCGAGGATTTCGAGTTCAACGACGGCGTGCAGCCCAGTCATCTTGGTCATGGTTCCAAGAAGGACCTGGGCGCCCCGTCACAGTCGGGCAGAGAGGCCGCGCCCGCCGCGCAGCCCATGCCCGTGCCCGCGGCGGAGACTCCCCACTCCGCCGCGGGCGCCCTTTCCCTGAGCTGGGGCCATGACGCGGAGAAGGAGCTGAAGAAGATTCCCTTCTTCGTCCGCGGCAAGGCCCGGCGCAACACCGAACGCTTCGCGCAGGAACGTGGCATCGGCACCATCACCATCGAGACCCTGTACGACGCAAAAGCGCATTTTTCGCGGTGAGATATTCCTCTCGCCGCCGGACCGGAGGGCCGTATGCCTGAGGGTATGAATTGGCACGCTGCGACCACGATGCGTATCGTCGTCGTCACCATGGACAGCCACCTCGCCGGGGCGATGATGCAGGCGCGGGAGGTTCTGCGGCGCGAAGTGCCGGGCCTCGAGATCGCCGTGCATGCCGCCGATGAATGGGGCACGGACCAGGCGGCGCTGGCGGACTGCCATGCGGATATCGCGCGCGGCGACATCATCATCGCCACCATGCTTTTCCTGGAAGATCACATCAACCTGGTGCTGCCGGCGCTTCGGGCGCGGCGTGATTCCTGCGATGCCATGCTGTGCTGCATGTCGGCCGGCGAGGTGATGAAGCTGACCCGCATCGGCCGCTTCGACATGGGCGCCGAGGCCAAGGGCGTGATGGGCCTGCTGAAGCGCCTGCGCGGCAACAAGAAGGGCGGCGCGGCGTCATCCGGCAAGGGCCAGATGAAGATGCTGCGGGAACTGCCGAAGCTGCTGCGCTTCATCCCCGGCACGGCGCAGGATGTGCGGATCTATTTTCTGGCGCTGCAATACTGGCTGGCCGGCAGCCAAGCGAACCTCGCGAACCTGGTGCGACTGCTGGTGAATCGCTACGCCGCCGGCCTGCGTGCCGGGTTGGTGGGCACGCTGAAGGTCGCGCCGCCCGTCGAGTATCCGGAAGTCGGCCTGTACCATCCGCGCATTCCGGGCCAGGTGACGGACCGCGTGGCGCAACTGCCGGCGCGCGGCACCAAGGGCACGGTCGGGCTGCTGATCATGCGGTCCTATGTGCTGGCCGGGAACGCCGCGCATTATGATGGCGTGATCGCGGCGCTCGAGGCGCGCGGGCTGAACGTGGTGCCGGCCTTCGCCAGCGGCCTCGACAATCGTCCGGCGATCGAGGCCCATTTCATGCGCGACGGCGTGACCACCGTGGATGCCGTGGTCTCGCTCACCGGCTTCTCCCTGGTCGGAGGCCCCGCCTACAATGATGCGCGCGCGGCGGAGGAAACGCTGGCGGCACTCGATGTCCCCTATATCTCCGCCCATCCGCTGGAATTCCAGACGATGCGGCAGTGGGAGGCCGATCCGCGCGGGTTGTTGCCGGTGGAAGCCACCATGATGGTGGCGATCCCGGAGCTGGATGGCGGCATCCTGCCGATGACCTTTGGCGGCCGCTGCGGTGCCTCCTCCACCGGCGTGACCTGCCCGGGCTGCGATGGCGTGAATTGCGGACGTGACATGGTGTCCTATCGCGAACGCGCGGAGACGCTGGCGGCGCGCGTGGCGCGCATGGTGGCGCTGCGGCGCTCGGCGCGGGCGGAGCGGCGCGTGGCAGCGGTGGTGTTCAACTTCCCGCCGAATGCGGGCAATACCGGCACGGCTGCCTATCTGTCCGTCTTCCAGTCGCTGTTCAACACGCTGCGCGCGATGCAGAAGGCGGGCTACACCGTCGAGATGCCGGCCAGCGTGGATGCGCTGCGCAGCGCCATCATCGACGGCAATGCCCAGCAGTTCGGCGCCGTGGCGAATGTCGCCGCGCGCATCTCCGCCGATGACCATGTGCGGCGCGAGACGCATCTGGCCGAGATCGAGCGCACATGGGGCCCGGCGCCCGGCCGCGCGCAGTCGGACGGCGCCAGCATCTTCGTGCTTGGCGTGCGCTTCGGAAATGTGTTCATCGGCGTGCAGCCCGGTTTCGGCTATGAGGGCGACCCGATGCGCCTGCTGTTCGAGCGCGGCTTTGCGCCGACGCATGCCTTCAGCGCCTTCTACCGCTGGATCCGCGAGGATTTCGGCGCCCATGCCGTGCTGCACTTCGGCACCCATGGTGCGCTGGAATTCATGCCGGGCAAGCAGGCTGGGCTGTCGGCCGCCTGCTGGCCGGACCGTCTGATCGGCGATCTGCCGAACCTGTACCTGTATGCCTCGAACAATCCGTCGGAGGGGATGCTGGCGAAGCGGCGCGCGGGGGCTTCGCTCATCAGCTACCTCACGCCGCCGGTGACGAGCGCGGGCCTGTATCGCGGGCTGCTCGACCTCAAGGCAACGCTGGATCGCTGGCGCGCGCTGGAGCCGGATTGTGATGACGGCGTACGCGCCGCGCTGGCCGAGCTGGTGCAGGCGCAGGCCGCGGCGGTGGATCTCGCAGCGCCAGAGCCGGCCTGGGATCTGGCGGAAGCGCCGGGCGTGATCCAGCGCCTGGGCAACCAACTGTTGGAGCTGGAATACACGCTGATCCCGCACGGGCTGCATGTGGTGGGCGAAGTGCCGGATGCCGCGCAGCGCAAGGAAATGCTGGACGCGGCCGGTGTCACCGATACGGCCGAGTTCGCCCGGCTCGATGCGCTGCTGGCGACCGAGCACGAAATTCCGGCCATCCTGCATGCGCTGGATGGCGGCTATACGCGGCCGGCGCCTGGCGGCGATCTGCTGCGCACCACGGATGTGCTGCCGACCGGTCGCAACCTGCACGGCTTCGACCCCTTCAAGATCCCCTCCGCCTTCGCGGTGCAGGATGGTGCGCGCCAGGCGGACCGGCTGCTGGCGCGGCATGCGGCGGATGGCAAGGGCCTGCCGGAGACGGTGGCGATCGTCCTCTGGGGCACCGACAACCTGAAGACGGAAGGCGGCCCGATCGCCCAGGCGCTGTGGCTGATGGGCGCGGAGCCGCGGCATGACAGCTACGGTCGCCTGACCGGTGCGAAGCTGGTGCCGCTTGATGTGCTAGGCCGCCCGCGCATCGACGTCATGGTGACGCTGTCAGGGATCTTTCGTGATCTTCTGCCACTGCAGACGAAGCTGCTGGCCGAGGCCGCGCTGCTGGCAGCAAGCGCCGAGGAGCCGATCGAAGAAAACTACATCCGCAAGCACGCGCTGACGCATCTCGCACAGCATGGCGGCGAGATGGCGCAGGCGGCGCTGCGGGTGTTTGGGAATGCCGACGGGGCCTATGGCACGAACGTCAACCAGATCCTGGATGCGGGGCTTTGGACGGATGAGGACGAACTCGCCGAGGCCTATGTGAAGCGCAAGGGTTTTGCCTACGGCGTCGACGGCAAGGCGGCGCGGCAGGACAAGGTGCTGACGCAGCTTCTGGGTTCGGTCGATGTCACCTACCAGAATCTCGACAGCGTCGAGGTCGGCCTGACCACCATCGACCAGTATTTCGATACGCTTGGCGGCATGAGCCGCGCGGTGCGGCGTGCGCGCGGCGGGCAGGAGGCGTCGGTCTATGTCGGCGACCAGACCCGCGGCGAGGGCACCATCCGAAGTGTCGCCGAACAGGTGGCGCTGGAGACGCGGACGCGGGCGCTGAACCCCAAATGGTTCGAACCGCTGCTGGCGCATGGCTATGAGGGCGTTCGGCAGATCGAGGCGCAGGTGACCAACACCGTCGGTTGGTCCGCGACCACCGGCCAGGTGGCGCCCTGGATCTACCAGAACCTGGCCGAGACCTACATGCTCGACCCCGCCATGCGCGCGCGCCTCGCGGCGCTGAACCCGACCGCTTCCGCGAAGATCGCCAACCGGCTGATCGAAGCGCAGGAGCGCAGCTACTGGCAGCCTGATGCCGAAACCCTGGCCGCGCTGCGACGCGCGGGCGAGGAGTTGGAAGACCGGCTCGAAGGCATTACCGAGGAGATGGCGGCATGACCGTGATCGTACGACCGCGGCCCGATGAGCGTCTGATCGGCGATGGCGATGGCAGCGTGCAGGTGCATATGCACGACCCGCTGAAGATCGACGGCGCCAAGGTCTTTGCGGTGTATGGGAAGGGGGGCATCGGCAAGAGCACGACCAGCTCCAATCTTTCAGTGGCTTTCGCGAAACTGGGCAAGCGCGTGCTGCAGATCGGCTGCGATCCGAAGCATGACAGCACCTTCACCCTGACCGGCCGCATGATCCCGACCGTGATCGATGTGCTCGACGGCGTCGGCTTCCATTCGGAAGAGCTCCGCGCCGAGGATTTCGTGGTGGAAGGCCGCCACGGCGTCATGTGCGTGGAGGCCGGCGGCCCGCCGGCGGGCACGGGCTGCGGCGGCTATGTGGTGGGCCAGACGGTGAAGCTGCTGAAGGAGCATCATCTTCTGGAGGACACCGACATCGTCATCTTCGACGTCCTGGGCGACGTTGTCTGCGGTGGCTTCGCCGCGCCCCTGCTGCATGCGGATCGCGGTGTGATCGTCGCGGCGAATGACTTCGACAGCATCTTTGCGATGAACCGCATCGTCGCGGCCATCAAGGCGAAGTCGGCGAATTACGGCGTGCGGCTGGGGGGCGTCATCGTCAACCGGTCGAAGGACACCGACCAGATCCAGAAGTACAACGATGCGACCGGCATGAAGATGCTGGCGCATCTGCCGGACCTGGACGTGATCCGCCGCTCCCGCCTCAAGAAGGCGACGCTGTTCGACATGGAGCAGACGCCGGAGGTGGAGGCGGTGTGCACGGAATACCTCCGCCTCGCCGCAGGCCTGCTCGCCGGCGTCACGCCGCTGGAGGCGACGCCGCTGAAGGACCGGGAAATCTTCGACCTGCTGGGGTACGACTGATGCCCACCGCCAGCTACGCCACCCGCCGCGGCGAACTCGAGACCTATTTCGACCGCACCGCGGCGAAGGCCTGGGAACGCCTGACCTCCGACGCGCCGGTCAGCGGCATCCGCGCCACGGTGAGGGCCGGGCGTGATGCGATGCGCGCCAACCTGCTGTCCTGGCTGCCACCGGATCTGCGCGGCAAGCGCGTGCTGGATGCCGGCTGCGGAACTGGCGCGCTGGCCGTGGAAGCTGCACGGCGCGGGGCGGAGGTGGTGGCGGTCGATATTTCCCCCACCCTCGTCGCACTCGGGCAGAATCGTGCGGAGGGCAGCCACGGCGCGGGCTCCGTCAGCTTTCATGTGGGCGACATGCTTGACCCTGCCTTCGGGCGCTTCGACCATGTGGTCGGCATGGATTGCCTGATCCACTACAAGCCGGACGATGTGCTGCGTGCACTCGCGGGCCTCTCGGCACGCACCAAGCGGAGCATCCTGTTCACCTTCGCGCCGCGCAGCGCCTTCCTGATGGCCTTCCTCACAGTGGGCCGCCTGGTGCCGCGCGGCGACCGTTCGCCCGCCATCGTGCCGGTGGCGGAAGCCACGTTGCGGCGCCTGGTCGGCGGCAATCCGGCGATGATGGGTTGGCACCCGGTGCGGACGCATCGCGTGGCGAGCGGCTTCTACACCTCCCAGGCCCTGGAGCTCGTGCGGCGATGAAGCGCCCCGGCAGGATCATTCGGCTGTGGCAGGGCGTGGGGCCGCATCTGCTGCCTTTCGCGGCGGCCACATCCGAACGCCTGCCCATGGCGCGGCTGCTGCGACTTTCGCTGTTCCAGATTTCCTGCGGCATGGCGGCAGTGCTGCTGGTCGGCACGCTGAACCGCGTGATGATCGTGGAGCTGAGCGTGCCGGCCTGGCTGGTCGCCAGCATGGTGGCGCTGCCGTTGCTGTTCGCGCCGGCGCGGGCGCTGATCGGTTATCGCTCCGACACCTACAAATCGGTGCTGGGCTGGAAGCGCGTGCCCTATCTGTGGCTCGGCACCATCATCCAGTTCGGCGGCTTGGCAATGATGCCTTTCGCCTTGCTGGTCCTGGCCGGCGACACCTGGGCGGAGCCCTGGACCGGCCAGTTGGCGGCGGCGATCGCCTTCCTGATGACCGGCGCAGGCATGCACATGGTGCAGACGGTGGGCCTCGCTTTGGCGACCGATCTCACGCCGCGCGACCAGCAGCCGAATGTCGTGGCCATGCTGTCGGCCATGCAGCTCGTCGGCATGGTCCTCGCCGCCCTGGTCTTCGGCGCGCTACTGGCGGATTTCTCGCAGCTTCGGCTGATCCAGGTGGTGCAGGGCGCGGCGGCGCTGACGCTGGTGCTCAACCTGGTCGCGGCCTGGCAGCAGGAGGTGCGCGATCCGTCGCGCACGGCGCGCGGCGACGTGCCGGACCCGAGCTTCCGTGAGGCCTTTCGCACGCTGCGGCAAAGCGGGCCGTGGAACCGTCGGCTGCTTGGGGCGGGTATCGGCACGGCCGGCTTCACCATGCAGGACGTTTTGCTGGAGCCCTATGGCGGCCAGGTCCTGGGCCTCTCTGTTGGCGCGACCACCGCGCTGTCCGCACTGCTTGCCGGCGGTGCCGTGGTGGGCTTCCTGCGCGCGGCGAAGCGGCTGCGCCGGGGCACCGACCCGCATCTCGTTGCGGGCCATGGCGCGCTGTTCGGCATTCTGGGCTTCAGCCTCATCATCTTCTCCGGCGCCTTCGGCAGCAGCGCGGTCTTCGCGGGCGGCGTGGTCATGATCGGCTTCGGCGCTGGCCTGTTCGGCCATGCGACGCTGACCGCCTGCATGCGTGCCGCACCGCCGGACAAGGTGGGGCTGGCGCTTGGCGTCTGGGGTGCGGTGCAGGCCACGGCGGCGGGCGGCGCCATCGCGCTCGGTGGCGTGTTGCGTGATGTGCTCTCCGCCCTTGCAGTATCCGGCGCCTTGGGCGAGGGGTTGAATCAGGCGGCGACGGGCTATGTTGCCATCTATCTGATCGAGATCGCGCTGCTGTTCGTGACACTTGCCGTGGTCGGGCCGCTGGTGCGCGCCCGCGGCCGCACGCTACGTGAATCCGCCTCCGGCCTCGCCGGCCAGGCGTCTGTCTGATCCCAGGGAGTGGAGGCTCAAGAAATGCCCGGCGCACATCAATTCGTCCAAATGGATCTGGCGGCGGGGCTGCTCTATGCCTTCTTCGCCTTCTTCTTCATCCTGTGCCTGTGGCTGCACCGGGAGGGAAAGCGTGAGGGATATCCGCTGATCTCCGATCGTCCGAGCCACCCGCTGCGCGTGCCGATCGAGGGCTTTCCGGGCGTTCCGCCCCTCAAGCACTTCAAGCTGGCGCATCCCGATGCGCATGCGCTCAACCGGCAGGAGCGGGACCTGAGCGCTCTGCTGGAGCCGGCGGATGGCTATCCCGGCGCGCCGCTGCTGCCGACGGGGGACGCGATGCGCGACGGTGTTGGTCCCGCATCCTACGCCCAACGCGCCGATGTTCCGGACCTCGCCTTCGATGACGGCCTGCCCAAGATCATCCCGCTGCGCGCCGCACCCGGCTTCGTCATCGGTGAGTCCGATCCCGATCCGCGCGGCAAGCCGGTGGTGACGCTGGATGGCAAGATCGCCGGCGTGGTCGTCGATCTCTGGGTCGATCGGTCGGAGATGATCCTGCGCTACCTGGAAGTGGAGGCCAGCGGCGGTGCACGCCGCGTGCTGGTGCCGATGTTCCTGGCCACCATCAATGCTGCGGGCACGGTGCGCGTCATCTCCGTCACCGCCGCGCAGTTGGCGGCGGCGCCGGGCATCGCCCTGCCGGAGCAGATCACGCTGCTGGAGGAGGACAAGGTCTCCGCCTATTTCGGCGGTGGGCATTTCTACGCCACCGCTGCGCGCAGCGAGCCGCTGCTGTGACGCCCCGCCCCGAAATCGCCGAGCATGATGGGGAAGTCATCCCCGGACTGCCCGGCCCGCTGCCGGCCGGCGAGAGCATTCTGTGGCAGGGTTCGCCGATCTGGCAGGGTGTTGCCCGCCGCGGCCTCTTCGTGCGTGGCGTCGTCATCTACTTCCTTCTGCTCGCGCTGCTGCGCGGCGCCGATCTGACGGCAGGCGGTGCGGGCCTGTCGGAGACGCTGGCCGGCGCGGCCCTGCTGGTCGTGATCGGCGCGGTGCCGGTGGCGCTTCTGCTGCTGTTTGCCGGACTCTCGGCGCGCAGCACACTCTACACGATCACGACGCGGCGAATCGTTTTGCGCGTGGGTGTGGCGCTGCCGATGACCATCAACATTCCTTTCGCGGTGATCGAATCGGCCGGCGTGATTCGGCATGCGGATGGCACGGGCGATGTCGTGGTCAAGGTGATGGAGCCCCATCGCGTGTCGTGGATGGCGCTTTGGCCGCATATCAGCCCCTTCCGTCTGGCGCGGCCGGAGCCGATGCTGCGCGCGCTGGCGGATGCGGACGAGGCCGCGCAGATTCTCGCGCGGGCGCTCGCCGCATCGACGGAGCGCCAGGCACCAGCCGTCGTATCGGCCGGTGTGTCCGCGCCTGACCGCGCCGAAGCGATGGCCTGAGGGGAGAGAGACATGTCGCAGACATTGGCGGAGAATCCCCTTCTGCGCCGTCCGGCGCTGATCTGTGGGGGCATGGTGGCGGCGACGCTGGCCTTCGTGCTCGCCACGCCCCTGCTGCAACGGGGCCATGACGGGGCGACGCCCGTGGTGCTCGTGCAGCGCGACCTGTTCTTCGCCGATCGCGCCGATGGCGGCGTCGCCATCACCGATTCCCGCAGCGGTGCCGAAGTGGCGGAGTTGCTGCCGGGCGAGGGCGGCTTCGTGCGTGGAACGCTGCGCAGCCTGGTGCGGGAGCGGCGGCGGGAACAGATCGGCGCGGCCACGCCGTTCCGCCTGACCGCCTGGCAGAGTGGCCGAATCACGCTGGAGGACCAGGCAACAGGTCGCCAGCTCGACCTTCACGGCTTCGGCCAGACCAATGCGGAAGCCTTCGTGCGTTTCCTGACCAACAAGGAGTAACCAGGATGAACGGCCGCTGGGGAGTGGGCCGGGCGATCTTCGGTAGGGAGGAATCCTTCGAAGTGCCCTGCACAGTGGATATCGAGAGAACAGCCGACAGCTTCCATGCCTATGCGGTGCCGGAGGGTGTCTTCCTTCGGCCTGGCGATCGAGTGATCGTGCATGGCGCACCGGACCACGTGGCCTTCGGTGAGCGCATGCGCTTCGAAACGCGCGCGACCGTGCTGCGGGCCGGGCCGTTGACGCGAATCTGGACGCAATGGGTTGCAATCTTCGAGCTGACGGAGCTGTATCATTGCGGCTTCGAGGCCAAGGAGGACATGGCATGGAACGCTTGATCCTCGACGAGGCGGCGCCAATCGGCACGCCGGGCGGCCGCCCCGACGCCACCGGTATCGCCACCAAGATGGCGCTGACCGAGACGGCGTTGTCGCCACGCTTCTACACCACCGATTTCGCGGCGATGGACCGGATCGACATCTCCCCCGTGCGGCAGCAATGGGATGCGATGATGGCGGAATTCCACGCCGATCCGAACAAGGGGCATTTCACCCGGACCGCCGAATTCGACGCATTCGACATCAAGGCGCTGCCGGAGCCGTTGCAGAAGGAATTGCTGGAATTCCTCGTCAGCTCCGTCACCGCGGAGTTCTCCGGCTGCGTTCTCTATGCCGAGATCAAGAAGCGCGTCACCAATCCGGACATGAAGGACATCTTCGGCGTGATGGCACGGGATGAAAGCCGGCATGCCGGCTTCATCAACGATGCGCTGAAGGATGTCGGCGTCGGCGTTGATCTCGGCTTCCTGACCAAGGCGAAGAAGTACCACTACTTCCAGCCGAAATTCATCTTCTACGCGACCTATCTGTCCGAGAAGATCGGCTATGCCCGCTACATCACCATCTTCCGGCAGTTCGAACGGCATCCGGAGTTGCGCTTCCACCCGATCTTCAAGTGGTTCGAGAACTGGTGCAATGACGAGTTCCGCCATGGGGAGGCTTTTGCGCTGTTGATGCGGGCAAACCCGCATCTGCTGAGCGGCACCAACGTGTACTGGGTGCGGTTCTTCCAGCTCGCGGTCTTCGCGACGATGTATGTGCGCGACCATGCGCGGCCGGAATTCCACAAGGCGCTCGGCATGACGCCGACGGAATACGACATGAAGGTCTTCCGCATCACGGAGGAGATCTGCCGCCAGGTCTTCCCGGCGACGCTGGACGTGGACAATCCCAGCTTCCTGCGTGGCCTGGAAAGGCTGCGCCGAATTGCCGAGGGAATCGCTGCGGCAAGGGCGAAGGGCGGTGTGCTCGGCGGCGTGAAGCGCGCCGGGCTGACGGTGGCCGCGGCGGCCAGCTTCGCGCGGCTGTATCTGCTGCGCCCGCGCCGCCAGCCGCTGCCGGCCGATCCGCGCCTGCAGCCGGCCTGGTAGCGGATATGGCCGAGCATGGGCTGCCCGCGCTGTTCACCCTGTTCATCTGGTGGTTCAGCACGGGCATCATCCTGTATCTGGATGGGCTGCGGCGGGAGACCTTCCGCTGGACCATGCTCGGCGCCAGTGCGCTGCTGTTCGCGGCCCTCATTGGGCTGCACATGGTGGCCTGGGATGTGACCATGCGCGGTGCCTATCTCGGCTTCTTCTGCGCGCTGCTGATCTGGGCCTGGGTGGAGATGGCCTTCCTGACAGGCATGGTCACGGGGCCACGGCGCATCGCCTGTCCCGAGGGCGCGCGCGGCTGGGTTCGGTTGCGCGCGGCGGTGGCGGCGATCCTGTGGCATGAGCTTGCGATTGTCGCGGGATTGGTGGCGATTGCGGCAGTCAGCTGGGGCGCGCCGAACCAGTTCGGGCTGTGGACATTCCTGGCCTTCTGGATCATGCGCCTGAGCGCCAAGCTGAATGTCTTCCTCGGTGTTCGGAACCTAGCAGAGTCCTTCCTGCCGGAACATCTGCGCTACATGGAGAGCTTTTTCCGCCGGCGGCGCATGAATGCGCTCTTCCCGCTTTCCGTCCTCGCAGGCATCATCGCCTGCGTGCTGCTGGCGAGGGCGGCGATGGCGGGGCATGCTTCGCCGCACGAGGCGGTCGGCTATTCTTTGCTCGCCACGCTCGTGGCGCTCGGCCTGATCGAGCATATCTTCATGGTGATGCCCGTGCCGGCGGATGCGCTCTGGCGCTGGGGGCTTGCCTCACGCAAGGGACGGCCCGCGCCGTCGCATGTGACATGACAGGGTGCGATTCAACGCGCCAGGGACGACGACCGGCCACAGGGGGTCCGAGATGAATTACGAATCCTTCTTCCGTTCCCAGCTCGACACGCTCCGCCGCGAGGGGCGCTACCGCGTCTTCGCCGATATCGAGCGCCAGGCCGGGCAGTTCCCGAAGGCCATGCGGCACCGCAACGGCAAGACCACGGAAGTGACCGTCTGGTGCTCCAACGACTATCTCGGCATGGGGCAGCATCCCAAGGTGCTGGCGGCCATGCACAAGGCGCTGGACCAGCACGGCGCTGGTGCTGGCGGCACGCGCAACATTTCCGGCACCAATCACGAGCATGTCCTGCTGGAACGTGCGCTCGCCCGGCTGCATGGCACGGAGGACGCGCTGCTGTTCAATTCCGGCTACATGTCCAACTGGGCGTCGCTGTCGACGCTGGCGGGGCGGATGCCGGGCTGCGTGATCGTCTCCGACGAGATGAACCACGCCTCGATGATCGAGGGCATGCGCCATTCCCGCGCCCAGCGCCGCATGTTCCGGCACAATGACATGGCGGATCTGGAACGGGTGCTGTCGGAAATCGATCCCTCCGCGCCGAAGCTGGTGGCCTTCGAGAGCGTCTATTCGATGGATGGCGACATCGCCCCCATCGCCGAGATCTGCGACATCGCCGAGAAGTACGGCGCCATGACCTATTGCGACGAGGTCCATGGCGTCGGCCTCTACGGCCCGAATGGTGGTGGCATCACGGATCGCGACGGCGTCGCGCATCGGTTGACGGTGATCGAGGGGACCCTGGCAAAGGCCTTTGGGGTGATCGGCGGCTATATCGCTGGCTCCGCCGCCATGTGCGATTTCGTGCGCAGCTATGCCAGCGGCTTCATCTTCTCCACCGCCCTGCCGCCGGCCATCGCCGCGGGCGCGCGCGCCTCCATCGAGCATCTGATGGCCAGCGATGTGGAGAGGGTGCGGCTGCATGAGCGGGCGGCGACGCTGCGCCGGCGGCTGGACGGGATCGGCGTGCCGCATCTCGACAATCCCAGCCATATCGTGCCGGTGATGGTGGGCGACCCCGTGGTCTGCAAGGCGATCAGCGACATCCTGCTGGATGAGCACGGCGTCTATGTGCAGCCGATCAACTACCCCACCGTGCCGCGCGGCACGGAGCGTCTGCGCATCACGCCGAGCCCGGTGCACAGTGATGCCGACATGGATCGGCTGGTGGAGGCGCTGTCCGCCGTCTGGGCGCAGTTCAGCCTGCAGCGGGCGGCTTGATGGATATCGGAACCACGGCGGCGCGCAGCCGCGCGGCATCGCGGCCGGTCTTCCCCTTCGCCGCGATCGTGGCGCAGGAGGAGATGAAACTGGCGCTGCTGATCGCGGCGGTCGATGCCTCCGTTGGCGGCGTGCTGGTCTTCGGCGATCGCGGCACCGGCAAGTCCACGGCGGTGCGCGCCCTGGCGGCGCTGCTGCCGCCGATGCGTGCCGTGGCCGGCTGCCGCTTCGGCTGCGATCCGGGACGTGTCGCGGAGCTGTGCGATGCCTGCCGTGATTCGGCCGAGTTGGTCGCCATCAGCGTGCCCGTGCCTGTCGTGGATCTGCCGCTGGGCGCGACGGAGGACCGCGTGGCCGGCGCACTGGATATCGAGCGCGCGCTGGCGCATGGCGAGAAGGCCTTCGAGCCGGGGCTGCTGGCCCGCGCGCATCGCGGCTTTCTTTACATCGACGAGGTGAATCTGCTGGAGGATCACCTGGTCGATCTTCTGCTGGATGTCGCGGCCTCGGGCGAGAATGTGGTGGAGCGCGAGGGCATCAGCATCCGCCACCCCGCGCGCTTCGTCCTGGTGGGCAGCGGCAATCCCGAGGAAGGAGAGTTGCGGCCGCAATTGCTGGACCGCTTCGGCCTTTCGGTGGAGGTGCGCACCCCGACCGACCTTGCGACGCGTGTCGAGGTCATCAAGCGTCGCGATTCCTTCGAACGCGATCCCGCCGCCTTTCTCGCGCATTGGGACGCGGAGGCCGAGGCGGTGCGCGAGCGCATTCTGGCGGCCCGCGCGCTGCTGCCGGCGGTCGTCGTGGCGGATGCGGTGCTGGAGGATGCGGCACGGCTCTGCATGGCGCTCGGCACCGATGGGTTGCGCGGAGAGCTGACATTGCTGCGCACGGCCCGCGCGCTGGCGGCGCTGGAAGGCGATGCGGCCGTGGGCGTGGCGCATCTGCGCCGGGTCGCGGCGCCGGCCCTGCGCCACCGGTTGCGCCGCAACCCGCTGGATGAGGCGGTGGCCACCACCCGTGTCGATCGCGCGGTGGCGGAACTGTTCGGGTCATGACCGAAGGCGCCGCCCCCGCAGCCGAGATGGATGGGGGGCGCGCCGCGCTGCTGCTGGCGGTCGATCCGGAAGGGCTGGGCGGCGCCGTGCTGCGCGGTCCGCCGGGGCTGGCGCGGGAGGCCTGGCTGGCCGCGCTGCGGGAGTCGCTGCCGGCGGGCACGCCCTGGCGGCGCCTGCCACTCGGCATTCCGGATTCGCGTCTGCTGGGCGGGCTCGATCTGGCCTCGACCCTGGCCACGGGGCGCGCCGTCGCCGAACGTGGCGTGCTGGCGGAGGCCGATGGCGGCATCGTCCTGGCCGCGATGGCGGAGCGTCTGGCGCTGGGCACGGCGGCGAAGCTCGCCGCGGTGCTGGATGTCGGCGAGGTTTCGGTGCAACGCGATGGCCTCGCTCTGTGCCTGCCGGCGCGCATCGCCCTGGTGGCGCTGGATGAGGGGCTGACGGCGGAGGAGGCTGTGCCGACCGCGCTGTCCGAGCGTCTGGCTTTTCGGGTCGAGCCTGACGACCTCGCCCTGGACGCCGTGGATGTCAGCGCCGCGCGCACGCTTCTGCCGCAGGTCGAAGTCCCGGAAACGCTGCTGCCGGCGCTTTGTGCCGCCGCGCTGGCCTTCGGCATCCATTCGATGCGCGCCCCGCTTTTCGCGCTGCGGGCCGCCCGCGCCTCGGCGGCGCTGGAGGGGCGGGGCCTGGTGGACCAGGCCGATGCGGCGCTCGCGGTGCGGCTGGTCTTCGGGCCGCGTGCCACGCAACTGCCGGCCGAATCACCGCCGGACTCCGAACCCGCCCCGCCCGAGCCCTCGCCGGAGCAGCAGGCGGAATCGCCGCCCCAGGCGCAGCCGGATTCCGCGATGATGGAAGACATCCTGCTCGCCGCGACGCGCGCCGCCATGCCGGCGGGCCTGCTGGCGGCGCTGGGTGCGGGCGTGCGGGAATCGGCGCGCCGTGCGGCGGGCGCGGAAGGGCGCGCGGGCCAGAGGCAGCTTTCCGCCCGGCGCGGCCGGCCCATCGGCACGCGCCCCGGCATGCTGCGCGATGGCGCGCGGCTGTCACTGATCGAGACGCTGCGCGCCGCCGCGCCCTGGCAGCGCCTGCGCCGCCAGCAGACCTCCGCCGGGCCGCTGGTGCGGGTGCGGCGCGACGACATCCGCCTGCTGCGCTTTCGCCAGACCACGGAAACCACGGCGATCTTCGCCGTCGATGCCTCCGGCTCTGCCGCTTTGGCGCGGCTGGCGGAGGCCAAGGGCGCGGTGGAGGCGCTGCTGGCGGATTGCTATGTGCGGCGCGACCGCGTCGCCGTGGTGGCCTTCCGGGGCCGTGCCGCGGAACTGCTATTGCCGCCGACGCAATCCCTGCTGCGCGCCCGTCGCAGCCTCGCCGGCCTGCCTGGCGGTGGCGGCACGCCCCTGGCCGCCGGACTCGACGCGGCGATGGCGCTGGCGGAGGACGCCCGGCGCAAGGGCCGCACGCCCTTGCTCGTGCTGCTGACCGATGGCCGCGCCAATGTCGCGCGCGATGGCCGCACGGGGCGCGCGGTGGCGGAGGCGGATGCGCTGGTCGCCGCGCTGCCCCTGCGCCTGTTCGGCCTTGCGACCTTGCTGGTGGACACCGCACCGCGCCCGAGCCCCTTCGCGCGCCAGCTCGCCACCGCCATGGGCGCGCGCTACCTCGCTCTGCCGGCCAGCGATCCGGCGCGCCTGTCCGCCGCCGTCAACGCGACCAACCGGGCGGCGGCGTGATGGCCAGCCGCCCCGACTGGCAGGTTGAAGGACGGGACTGGCCGAACCGCGCCGCCAGCCGCTTTGTCACCGCCGCCGGGCTGCGCTGGCATGTGATGGTGATGGGGGAGGGGCCTGTGCTGCTGCTGCTGCACGGCACCGCCGCCGCCACCCATTCCTGGCGCGACATGCTGCCGCTGCTGGCGCGCCATTTCACCGTGGTGGCGCCGGATCTTCCAGGTCATGGCTTCTCCGATGCCGTGCCCGCCGCGCGGCTTTCGCTGCCGGGCATGGCGGCGTCCGTCGCGGCGCTGCTCGATGTGCTGGGGCTGCGGCCGGCGCTGGCGGCGGGACATTCGGCGGGGGCGGCGATTCTGCTGCGGATGGCGCTGGATGGGCGCATCGCCCCCGGCGCGATCCTGAGCCTGAACGGCGCGCTCCAGCCGCTGGGCGACCGCCATGCGGCCTTCTTCACCCGCGCGGCGCGGCTGCTGGTCGGCCTGCCCTTCGTGCCGAGTCTCTTCGCCTGGCGCGCCGCCGATCGCGCGGTGGCCGAACGGCTGCTGCGGGATACCGGCAGCCGCATCGACGCGCGCGGCGTTGATCTTTATGCGCGGCTGTTCCGCCATTCCGGGCACCTTGCCGCCGCGCTCGGCATGATGGCGCATTGGGATCTGGTGCCGCTGCTGCGCGACCTGCCGAGGCTGGTGCCACGACTGGTACTGGTGGTGGGGCAGGGGGATCGCGCCGTGCCGCCTGTGCAGGCACAGGCGGTGCAGCGGCGCCTGCCCTCGGCACGCATCATCACCCTGCCGGGCCTCGGCCATCTGGCCCATGAGGAACGGCCGGCCGAGGTCGCGGCGTTGATCCTGACAGAGCATCCGGATGCGGCGGAGGAGTTGGCAGCATGAAGGATCTCGGCGCCGCGGACCTCGCCGCCTGCCGCGTGCTTCTGGCCGGCGGATCGAAATCCTTCCGGGCCGCCTCGCGCCTTCTGCCTGCGCGCATCGCGACGCCCGCCGCCGCGCTCTATGGTTTCTGCCGCGTGGCCGACGATGCGATCGACGAGGCGCCGGATCCCGCGGCGGCGCTGCCGGCCTTGCAGGCGCGGCTGGATGCGATCCTGGCCGGGCGCCCCCAGCACCATCCGGCGGATCGCGCCTTCGCCGTTGTGGTCAGGGATTTCGGCATTCCGCGCGCCTTGCCGGCGGCCCTGGTCGAGGGCTTCGCCTGGGATGCGGCGGGGCGGCGCTATGCCGATCTGGCGGCGCTGGAGGGTTATGCGGCGCGCGTCGCGGCCTCCGTCGGCGTGATGATGACGCTGCTGATGGGTGTGCGCGACCCCGTGGCCCTGGCGCGGGCCTGCGACCTGGGCGTGGCCATGCAGTTGACGAACATCGCGCGCGATGTCGGCGCCGACGCGCAGATGGGCCGCCTGTACCTGCCGCTGGACTGGATGGCGGAGGCGGGGCTGGAGGCGGAGGCCTTCCTCGCCGCACCACGCTTCACCCCGGCGCTGGGCGATGTCGTGCGGCGGCTGCTGCGCCATGCGGATACGCTTTATGCGCGGGCGGAACAGGGCTTTGCCTATCTGCCCTGGGATTGCCGCGCGGGAATCGGCGCGGCGCGGCATGTCTATGCGGCGATCGGTCGCGCGGTGGAAGGCCAGGGCGGCGATTCCGTCACGCATCGCGCCGTGGTGAGCGGTTCGGCCAAGGCGCGGCTGATGGCGCGCGGCATGACGGCGCTCGCCGCCCGTCCCGCCCGCCACCCGGCGCCGCCCCTGCCGGCGGTGCGCTTCCTGGTGGAGGCCGTCGGCACCCAGGCTGTGCCGCCGGCGCTGGCGGACCGCATCGCCCGCGCCGTCGCGCTGTTCGATCGGCTGGGGCAGAACACGGCCCTCGGTCCCATGACGCGATAGGTCGCGTTCAGCGCGCCACCACGAGTCGATAGAGATGCCAGGTTGCGTGCCCCAGCACCGGCAGCGCCACCGCGAGCCCGATGAACAGCGGCAGCGAACCCAGCAGCAGCAGGACGGCGACGATCAGGCCCCAGGCGGCCATCGGCACGGGGTTCATCGCCACGGCCCGCAGCGACATCCCGATCGCCTCGCCGAGCCCTGCCCGCGGCCGATCCAGCAGCATGGGGAAAGACACCACGGTCAGCGCCAGCACAACAGCGGCGAAGCCGAAGCCCACGACATGGCCCAGCAGCAGCATGCGCCGGCCTTCCGCGGTGCCGAAGATCTGGCCCAGGAAGGCGCGCGGGCCGGTCCCACTCGGGTCCAGCGGCAGCGTGCCGAGGGTGGCCGCATGGATCGCATGGGCGGCCCAGATCCAGCCCAGGAACAACCCGACCAGCACCAGGCCGAGCAGCAGGATCGCCGGCAGGGAGGGTGCCCGCAACACGGTGAAGACATCGGACCAGCGGGCCGTCAGCCCGGCCTCCCGCCTCCGGCTGATTTCGTAAAGGCCAAGCGCGGCAATGGGTCCGACAAGGGCGAAGCCCGTGGCCATCGGGTAGAACAGGTGCATGACCTCATCGCCCGCGGCCAGTGTCGCCGCCACGAGACCGATGAGGGGATAGAGCACGCAAAGGAACATCAACTGCGTCGGTGCCGCCAGGAAATCCGCCCAGCCGCGCCCCAGCGCCGTGGCGAGATCCGGCAGGCCGATACGGCGCGGTGCCACGGGGGCACTCTCCAACATATGGGTGGTGGTCAAAGCCTCAGCCATCGTTCGCTTCCCCCATCAGGGTTCCGCGGACGGCCCGGTGCCGGCGATGTCCGGCAAGGACCCCGCGACTGTCATCTGGGGATGACAATCACGTCTTCGCCTCAAGCCCGCGTGACCGAATGGTGATTGACTTATGTGTCAGGAAAGAATGACACTCCGGACTGACAAGCCAAGATGACAATCAAGCCGGGCGCAGGTCAGGAGGGGCTTCCATGGATGCCGTATCACGCATCGAATCCAGCCTGGCGGATGCCGTGCTCTATGCGGAGGCCGCCGGCGCGCCACCTCGCCTCGCGGCGGCGCTGCGGCATGCGGTGTTTCCACGTGGCGGGCGCATCCGTCCGCGCCTGACGCTGGCGGTGGCCGCGGCCTGCGGCGATGATCGGCCGGCCTTGTCCTCCGCCGCCGCGGCCGCGATCGAGCTGCTGCATTGCGCCAGCCTGGTGCATGACGACCTGCCCTGCTTCGACGATGCCGCCACGCGGCGCGGCAAGCCCAGCGTGCATCGCGCCTTTGGCGAGCCGCTGGCGGTGCTGGCCGGCGATGCGCTGATCGTGCTGGCCTTCCAGACCCTGGCGCGGGCCGCGCCGGCGGCGCCGGAACGGCTGGGGCCACTGCTGCTGACGGTGGGGGATGGCGTCGGCGTGCCCTTCGGTATCGTCGCGGGCCAGGCCTGGGAATGCGAGCCGCGCGCCGATCTTTCCGAATATCAGCG
Source organism: Falsiroseomonas oleicola (assembly GCF_019029495.1). Classification (GTDB taxonomy): domain Bacteria; phylum Pseudomonadota; class Alphaproteobacteria; order Acetobacterales; family Acetobacteraceae; genus Falsiroseomonas; species Falsiroseomonas oleicola. The sequence goes on along the minus strand of NZ_JAERQM010000001.1, from coordinate 845,271 downwards.
CCAGAAGACCGGCAGCCTGTTCGCCGCCGCGACCATCGCCGGCGCCACCGCCGCGGGCCATGCCGAGCCCGATTCCTGGCGCCTGCTGGGGGATAGGCTGGGCGAGGCCTATCAGGTCGCCGACGACCTTCGCGACGCCGTGGAGGATGCGGAGACGCTCGGCAAGCCGGTCGGCGTGGACAAAGCGCTGGGAAGGCCGAGCGCCGTGGCGGAATTCGGCCTGGAGGGCGCCGTGGCGCGGCTTCGCGCTTTGTCGGACCAGGCGGTGGCGGCGGTGCCGCCCTGCCGGGGCCAGGCGGCGCTGCGCGGGCTGATGCTGGCGGAGGTGAAGCGGCTGGTGCCGCAGAAACTCGCCACCATGGCGGCGTGAAGACCGTCGCACCCCCAGTGCTGGCCAGCATGCCGGCCGTGCTCTGCCTGCGCGATCGCCTGCGCGGGTGGCGGGAGGCGGTGACGGCCGATCCGCGCTTTCGCGCCTGGGCCGCGCGCTTTCCGCTGACACGCCCGATGGCGCGGCGCCGTGCGCGGCAACTTTTCGATATCTGCGCGGGCTTCGTCTATGCGCAGGTGCTGACCGCCTGCGTGCGCCTCAACCTGTTCGAGATTCTGCATGAGGCGCCGGCCACCGATGCCGCGCTCGCGCATCGCCTGGCGCTGACGCCGGAGGCGACGACACGGCTGCTGGAGGCCGCCGCTTCGCTGGAACTCACCTATCGCCGCGCCGATGGGCGCTGGGTGTTGGGGCCGCTGGGCGCGGCGATGATCGGCAATCCCGGCATCGCCGCCATGGTGGAACATCACGCACTGCTCTACGCGGATCTTGCCGACCCCGTGGCGCTGCTGCGGCGGGAACGCGGAGGCAATGCGCTGTCGGGCTACTGGGCCTATGCCGGTGCCGAGGCGCCCGCCGCGCTGCCTGGCGGGCAGGTGGCCGATTACTCCGGGTTGATGGCGGCGTCGCAGCCGATGGTCGCGGCCGAGGTTCTGGCCGCCTATGATTTCCGGCGCCATCGCGCGCTGCTGGATGTCGGTGGCGGAGAGGGCGCCTTCCTCGCGGAGGTGGCGCCCAGCGCGCCGGCGCTGCGCCTGATGCTGTTCGATCTGCCGCCGGTGGCGGTGCGCGCCCAGGCGCGTCTGGCGGCGCGGGGTTTTGGCGCGCGGTCGGCGGTGTTCGGCGGCGACTTCACCGCCGATTCGCTGCCGCAGGGCGCCGACCTCATCAGCTTCGTGCGTGTGCTGCACGACCATGACGACAAGGTGGTGATGCACCTGCTGCGCAGTGCGCGGGCCGCGCTGCCCGCGGGCGGGCGATTGCTGATCGCCGAGCCGATGGCCGGCACGCCCGGGGCGGAGCCGATGGGGCAGGCCTATTTCGGCTTCTACCTGCTTGCCATGGGCCGCGGCCGGCCGCGCCGCGCCGAGGAGCTTCAGGCGATGCTGCGCGAGGCCGGCTTTGCCGCGAGCCGCGCCTTGCCGACGCCGACGCCGCTGTTGGCGCGTGTCCTGATCGCGGATGTCAGCGCAGCATGACGCCTGGTATGTCAGTTTAGCTTGACATAGTTTTATGTCAGGCTAGGCTGACACGTAACGAAGGGGAGCGTCTCCAAGGTGGACACCACGGCAGTCGTGCTGGAAGCGCCGGAACGCCTCGTTCTGAGCCGCCTCGAACTCTCACCGCCTGTCGCGGGGGATGTCGTGGTGGATGTGGAATGGAGCGGCATCAGCACCGGCACCGAGCGTCTGCTGTGGTCCGGCCGCATGCCGCCCTTTCCCGGCATGGGCTACCCCCTGGTGCCTGGCTACGAATCGGTCGGCCGTGTGGTGGAGGCGATGCCCGAAGCCGGATTGTCGGTCGGCGCACGCGTCTTCGTGCCGGGTGCGCGCTGCTTCGGCGACGTGCGCGGCCTGTTCGGCGGGGCCGCCTCGCGGCTGGTGGTGCCGGCAGCGCGCGCCGTGCGGATCGATGACGCGATGGGCGAGACGGGCGTGTTGATGGCCCTGGCCGCCACCGCGCAACACGCCATCGCCGCGGAACTGCCGGAGCTGATTGTCGGCCATGGCGTGCTCGGCCGGCTGGTGGCGCGGCTGGTTGTCGCGGCGGGGGGCACGCCCACGGTGTGGGAGACCAACCCTGCGCGCGCCGATGGCGCCGAAGGCTACAGCGTGCTGGCGCCGGAGACCGACACCCGGCGCGACTACCGCAGCATCTGCGATGTCAGTGGCGACAGCGGGCTTCTGGACAGCCTGGTGCAGCGCCTGGCGCCGGGCGGCGAGATCGTGCTCGCCGGCTTCTACAGCGCGCCCCTGAGCTTTGCCTTCCCGCCGGCCTTCATGCGGGAGGCGCGGATCCGCGTGGCGGCCGAATGGAAGACGCCGGACCTGATCGCCGTGCGTGAACTGCTCGATGCCGGGCGGCTGTCGCTGGACGGGTTGATCACGCATCGGCGTGACGCCGCGGCCGCGCCCGATGCCTACCGCACGGCCTTCAACGATCCCGCGTGCCTCAAGATGATCCTCGATTGGAGAGCATGCTCATGACCGCACAGACCGGTTCTTCGCCCGCACCCTCGGCCCAGCAGAGCATGGCGGATGCGCTGCGCGCGGAAGCGGAGCAGGAGCCGGATGCGGTGACGACGGGGCCTGTGAAGAAGGAAACGCAGATCATCGCCATCTACGGCAAGGGTGGCATCGGCAAGTCCTTCACGCTGGCGAACCTCAGCTACATGATGGCGCAGCAGGGCAAGCGCGTGCTGCTGATCGGCTGCGATCCGAAGTCGGACACGACCAGCCTGCTGTTCGGCGGCCGTTCCGTGCCGACGATCATCGAGACGTCTTCCAAGAAGAAGGCGGCCGGTGAGGCGGTGAAGATCGGCGATGTCTGCTTCAAGCGCGACGGAGTCTTCGCCATGGAACTCGGCGGGCCGGAAGTTGGCCGCGGCTGCGGCGGGCGCGGCATCATCCACGGCTTCGAGCTGCTGGAGAAGCTGGGCTTCCATCAGTGGGATTTTGATTATGTCCTGCTCGACTTCCTTGGGGACGTCGTGTGCGGCGGCTTCGGTCTGCCGATCGCACGCGACATGTGCCAGAAGGTGATCGTGGTCGGCTCGAACGACCTGCAGTCGCTCTATGTTGCGAACAACGTCTGCTCGGCGGTCGAGTACTTCAAGAAGCTTGGCGGCAATGTAGGCGTGGCCGGCATGGTCATCAACAAGGATGACGGCACCGGCGAGGCGCAGGCCTTTGCGAAGGAAGTCGGCATCCCGGTGCTGGCGGCGATCCCGGCCGATGACGACATCCGCCGCAAGTCCGCGAATTACGAGATCGTCGGCGTGCCGGGCGGCCAATGGGCCAGCGTGTTCGAGGAGCTCGCTTTGCAGGTGGCCGGCGCGCCGCCCGTCCGCCCCTATCCGCTGACGCACGAAAACCTGCTGAACCTGTTCAAGGGCGATGCGGTTGGCCGTGGCGTGGTGCTGGATCCGGCGACGATGGAGGACATGTGCGGCGCCGAGGTGCTGAACAAGCCGTCCCTCGAAGTCGTCTATGAGGGCGCTTGAACCATGAGTGACCCCGCTGGTTGCCACGGAGGCCGTGAGACTTTGGAGGCCGCCGCGCGCGCCGCCGGCAAGTCTCTGGTGATGGACGAGCTGACGAAGAACTACCCGCGCGGCCCGCATGACCAGCCGCAGAGCATGTGCCCGGCCTTCGGGTCGCTGCGCGTCGGGCTGCGCATGCGCCGCACTGCGACCATTCTGTCGGGCAGCGCCTGCTGCGTCTATGGCCTGACCTTTACCAGCCACTTCTACGGCGCGCGCCGAACGGTGGGCTATGTGCCCTTCAATTCCGAGACGCTGGTCACCGGAAAATTGTTCGAGGATATCCGGGATGCGGTGACGGAAACCGCGAAGCCCGAGGACTACGACGCCGTCGTCATCATCAATCTCTGCGTGCCCACCGCCTCCGGCGTGCCGCTGGACCTGCTGCCGAAGCAGATCAACGGCGTGCGCATCATCGGCATCGACGTGCCGGGCTTTGGTGTGCCGACGCATGCGGAAGCCAAGGACGTGCTGGCCGGCGCCATGCTGCGCTATGCCCGCGGCGAGGCCGAGGCCGGCCCGGTGGCGCGGCCGCGGCAGATGGTGGAGGGCGAGCGCACCGTCGCGCTGATCGGTGAGCTGTTCCCCGCGGATCCGATGGGTGTGGGCGCCATGCTGGCGCCGATGGGCCTGGCCGTGGCCCCGCAGACACCGGCGCGGGAATGGCGTGACCTCTATGCTGCGCTGGACTGCGAAGTCGTGGCCGCGGTGCATCCCTTCTACACCGCCAGCATCCGCGAATTTCGCGCCGCCGGCCGTCCTGTGGTCGGCTCCGGCCCCGTGGGACATGACGGGACGGCGGCTTGGCTCGACGCCATCGCGCGCGCCACCGGCACCACCGCCGCGCAACTCGATGCCGCCAAGGCGCGGGCGCTGCCGGCGATCAAAGCGGCGCTGGAAGCGGCCCCGATCAATGCGCGCATCACCGTCTCCGGCTACGAAGGCTCCGAATTGCTGGTTGCGCGGCTGATGGTCGAGGCGGGCGCGGAAGTGCCCTATGTCGGCACCGCCTGCCCGCGCACCGAATGGTCCGATGCCGACCGCGAATGGCTGGAGGCACGCGGCACGCATGTGCAGTACCGCGCCAGCCTGGAACAGGACATGGCGGCGATGCGGGAGGTGAGGCCCGACCTGGCGCTCGGTACCACGCCGCTGGTGCAGAAGGCGAAGGAGCTCGGCATCCCCGCGCTGTATTTCACCAACATGATCTCGGCGCGGCCATTGTTCGGCGCGGCCGGCGCTGGCTCCATGGCCAGCATCGTCGCCGCACAGACCAAGGGGCGTGAGCGTTTCAGCCGCATGGTCAGCTTCTTCGAAGGCGTCGGCACGCCGGATGGCGCGGGCTACGGCTTCCGCGACAAACCGGTGGATCCGCCCGGCTTCCGGGAGCGTCAGCGCAAGATCCAGGCGGCCAAGGCGAAAGCCGAAGAATCGGTGGGGACCTGAATCATGCTTGTCCTCGATCACGACAGGGCCGGTGGCTATTGGGGCGCGATCTACGCCTTCTCCGCCGTGCGTGGATTGCGCGTGGTGATCGACGGCCCGGTGGGCTGCGAGAACCTGCCCGTCACCGCCGTGCTGCACTACACGGATGCGCTGCCGCCGCATGAGCTGCCCGTGGTCGTCACCGGCCTCGACGAGGACAGCCTGTCCAAGAACGGCACCGAGGATTCCATGCGCCGCGCCGCCGGCACGCAGGATCGCGAGCTGCCGGCCGTGGTCGTCACCGGTTCCATCGCCGAGATGATCGGCGGCGGCGTGACGCCGCAGGGCAGCAACCTGCAGCGCTTCATCTGCCGCACCATCGACGAGGACCAGTGGCAGGCCGCCGACCGCGCCATCATGTGGCTCTGGACCGAATTCGGCGCCCGCGGCCGCAAGATGCGGGCGCGCAATCCGAAGCTCGGCGCCACGCCGCGCGTCAACATCATCGGCCCGATCTACGGCACCTTCAACATGCCGTCCGACCTGGCCGAGATCCGGCGTCTGGTGGAAGGCATCGGCTGCGAGGTGAACCTGGTGTTCCCGCTCGGCAGCCATGTCGAGGATATCGCCAAACTGCCCGATGCGGATGTCAACGTCTGCATGTATCGCGAATTCGGCCAGAAGCTGTGCGAGGAGCTGGAACGCCCCTGGCTGCGCGCGCCGATGGGCCTTTTCGCCACAACCAACTTCCTCCGCAAGCTCGGCGAGATGACGGGCCTCGACCCCGAGCCTTTCATCGAGCGGGAGAAGCACACCACCATCAAGCCGATCTGGGACCTGTGGCGCAGCGTCACCCAGGACTTTTTTGCCAGTGCCAGCTTCGCGGTCGTCGCAACGGATACCTACGCCCGTGGCCTGCAGCGTTTCCTCGGCGAGGAAATGGGCGTGCCCTGCGCCTTCGCCTTCAGCCGCAAGGCGGGCGAGAAGCCGGACAATGCCGCGGTGCGGGAAGCGATGAAGACGTCGCCCCCGCTGGTGCTGTTCGGCAGCTTCAACGAGCGCATGTACGCGGCGGAGCTGAAGTCCCGTGCCATGTACATCCCAGCGAGCTTTCCGGGCGCGATCATCCGCCGCGCCACCGGCACGCCCTTCATGGGCTATGCCGGCGCCACCTACATCGTGCAGGAATACTGCAACGCGCTGTTCGATGCGCTGTTCCACATGATTCCGCTCGGCACCGATCTCGACCGCGTCGAGCCGACGCCTGCGCGTGCCGCCGAGATCTGGGATGACGACGCAGTCGCCCTGCTCGACGCGCATGTCGAGGCTGAGCCCTTCCTTCTGCGTATCTCCGCCGCCAAGCGCCTGCGGGAGGCGGTGGAACGCGCCGCCCGCGCGGCCGGCGAGACGCGCATCCTGCGCGAACGTGTTCAGCGCGAGCTGGGCGACGTGGTCGTGCACCAAGTTGCGGAGGGCGTCGCGTGACGCGGCCCCTGCATCCTTCCGATCCTGCCAGTCGCCGTCGGCGGTTTGCAGGTCGGTCCTGGCGGTGTCCCGCCAAGTCCATCCCAGCCGCGCGGGATCAGCGCGGTAGCGGCCGAAAGGCCAGTTGGAGGTCGAATTGATGGCCGAAGGTTCAAAGACCGGCCTGACCGAAGGCGAGGCGCGCGAGATCCATTCCCTGTTGATCCAGGGTTGGGCCTTCGCCGTCTTCGCTTCGATGGGCGCGCATATCCTGGTGTGGCTGTGGCGGCCGCTGGTTTACGGCAACCAGATCGTCCCGCCGGACTGGCGCTTCTTCTGAGGCGCCTGGCCCGACGACAGAGAGGAGACAGAAGCAATGCATAAGATCTGGATGGTTGTGGACCCGCGGCGATCGCTGTTCCTGGCGATGGTCGGCGTGATCGCCGTATCGGGGTTGCTGCACATCGTTGTGCTCGCATCCCCGCGCTACTGCGACCATTGGGGCTGGTGCGCGACGCCGGCGACCTTCACCCCGGGGCAACCGGTCGGAGCCCTGCGCTAGCAGGGCGAAGGCGGCGTTGTCGGGTCGCGGGTGGGGTTGGCAGTGCAAACCTCACCCGCTGCCCGGGACGATGTCACAGGCGGGTTCTACGCACCCCGCCCATTTGGGAGCGTCATGCGATGGCGATACTGACTTTCGAGCGGAAATATCGCGTCCGCGGGGGCACCCTGGTGGGCGGCGACCTCTTTGATTTCTGGATAGGCCCGTTCTGGGTCGGGTTCTTCGGGGTGACCACGGCCTTCTTCACCTTCATCGGTGTCGGCCTGATCCTGATGGGCGCGGCGATGGGCGGCACCTTCAATCCCTGGCTCATCAACATCGCGCCGCCCGATCTCAGCTACGGTCTGCGCCTGGCACCGATGGCGCAGGGTGGCTTGTGGCAGGCGATCACGGTCTGCGCGATCGGGGCCTTCGTGTCCTGGGCACTGCGCCAGGCGGAGATCTCGCGCAAGCTGGGCATGGGCTATCACATCCCGATCGCCTATGGCGTCGCGGTGTTCGCCTACATCACGCTGGTGGTGGTCCGCCCGGTGCTGATGGGCGCCTGGGGGCACGGCTTCCCCTACGGCATCTTCAGCCACCTCGACTGGGTGTCGAACGTCGGCTACCAGCACCTGCATTTCCACTACAATCCGGCACATATGATCGCGGTGACGTTCTTCTTCACCACGACGCTGGCGCTGTCGATGCATGGCGGCCTGGTGCTGTCGGCGCTGAACCCTGCCAAGGGCGAGGTGGTGAAGACCGCTGAACATGAGAACACCTATTTCCGTGACCTGATCGGCTACTCGATCGGCACGCTCGGCATCCATCGCCTCGGCCTGTTCCTGGCGCTCTCGGCCGGGTTCTGGAGTGCCGTGTGCATCGTCATCAGCGGACCGTTCTGGACGCGCGGCTGGCCCGAATGGTGGGGCTGGTGGCTCAACCTGCCGATCTGGCGCTGACGGGGAAGGGGAGAAACGCAGATGCCTGAATACCAGAACCTCTTCACCCGCGTGCAGGTCCGGGGGCCCACGCCCTATCCCGGCACGCCGATGGGCGAAGGCCAGCTTCTTGTCGGCAATTCGACACGCGAGATGCGGGGCGGCTTCGTCCATCTGTTCGGTCGCATTGGCGATGCACAGATCGGGCCGGTCTATCTCGGCACGCTCGGCGTCCTCTCGTTGATCTTCGGCTTCATCGCCATCGAGATCATCGGACTGAACATGCTCGCTTCGGTGAACTGGGACGTTGTCCAGTTCGTCCGCCAACTGTTCTGGTTGGCGCTTGAGCCGCCCTCGGCCGAATACGGGCTGCGCATCCCGCCATTGCGGGAGGGCGGCTGGTGGATCGTCGCGGGCTTCTGCCTGACCGTTTCCATTCTGCTCTGGTGGGCGCGCACCTATCGCCGCGCACGGGCGCTTGGCATGGGCACCCATGTGGCCTGGGCCTTCGCCGCGGCCATCTGGCTGTATCTGGTGCTCGGATTCATTCGCCCCGTGCTGATGGGGTCGTGGTCCGAGGCGGTGCCCTTCGGCATCTTCCCGCATCTCGACTGGACCGCGGCGTTTTCCATCCGCTACGGCAACCTGTTCTACAACCCGTTCCACGCGCTTTCGATCGTGTTCCTGTATGGCTCCACCCTGCTGTTCGCGATGCATGGCGCGACCATCCTCGCACTCGGCCGCTACGGCGGTGAGCGTGAGATCGAGCTGGTGCTGGATCGCGGCACGGCGGCGGAACGTGGTGCGCTGTTCTGGCGCTGGTGCATGGGCTTCAATGCCAGCTTCGAGAGCATCCATCGCTGGGCCTGGTGGTTCGCCGTGCTCTGCCCGCTGACGGGTGGCATCGGCATCCTGCTGACCGGCACCGTCGTGGACAATTGGTACCTCTGGGCCGTGGAACGCCATTTCGCACCGGCCTATCCGCAGCTTTGGGCGCCGGTCATCGACCCCGCCCTGACGACGGGAGCACCGCGATGAGCCTCACGGCACGGGTTGGCCTGGTCTTCGCCGCAGCGCTCTGCGTCGTGATCGTGCTGATGACCTTCGAACGACCGCCGGTGAGCACCAGCCAGCAGGGCTTCCGCGGCGTGGCGATGGAGCAGGTGGTGAACCCGCGCACGCAGGCCGTGCGCCTCGCCGCCAACCGCATCCCGGAAGCACCGGAGGCGGCGGATACGGAGGGTGAGAAGGCGCGCGAGATCTATGAAAACGTCCAGGTCCTGGGTGAGCTCAGCGTCGCGCAGTTCGGCCGCATCATGGCGGCGATGACCGAATGGATCGCGCCGGAACAGGGTTGCGCCTATTGCCACAACGTCGAGAACCTGGCCTCCGACGAGGTCTATACCAAGGTCGTCTCGCGCCGCATGTTGCAGATGACGCGGCACATCAATGCGGATTGGACGCCGCATGTCGGCACCACGGGCGTCACCTGCTACACCTGCCATCGTGGCCGTCCGGTCCCGGCGGAGGTCTGGGCCTCGGTTCCGCTGCCGCATAACGGGCTTCAGGCCTCGCGTGGGCAGAACCACCCGGCGGCGGTCGCCAATGACAGCTCCCTTCCCGGTGAGCCCTTCACGCCCTTCCTGCTTCAGGACAACGAGATCCGTGTGATCAGCACGGCATCAGGCCCGGGCACCAACCCGGCCAATACGATGCAGGCGGAATGGACCTATGCGCTGATGATGCATATGTCGGAAGGCCTCGGCGTGAACTGCACCTTCTGCCACAACAGCCGATCCTTCGCGAACTGGTCCACCAGTCCGCCCGCACGGTTGAATGCCTGGCATGGCATCCGCATGGTGCGGGATCTGAACAACAACTATGTCGTGCCGCTGACACCGCTCTGGGTCGCCAATCCACGGGGTCCCGCGGAAGGTCCGCATATGCCGAGGCTTGGTGTGGCGGGCGATGCGCTGAAGGTGAACTGCGCCACCTGCCATCAGGGCGCCAACCGGCCCTTCTATGGCGCGCCGATGTTGCAGGACTATCCCGAATTGGGGCTGGTGAGTGAGGCGCCGCTGCGCGCCGCCTCGGCCGTGCCGCGGTGATCGCCGGCGCCGCCCCCATGGGCGTGCGCCGGAACGGGCAGGCCGGTTCCGTGGCAACACGGCGCCGGCCTTGCCGCATTTTCAGCAATGCCCGCATGGGGCATAGAGGCAGGCATGTCCTCGCTGCTGGAACTGCTCGGATTGTTCGTGGTGGCGCTGGGCGCCGCCAGCCTGCTGCCCATGCAGTCGGAACCTGTGCTGGTCGCGCTGCTGCTGCTGGGCGAGCAACCCGCCTGGCTGCTGGTGCTGGTGGCCAGCGCGGGCAATACGCTGGGCTCCGTGGTGAACTGGCTGCTGGGCCGGCAGCTCATCCGCTGGCAGGACCGGCGCTGGTTCCCCGTGAAGCCGGCGGCGCTGGAACGCGCCAGCGGTTGGTACAGGCGCTGGGGCCACTGGTCCCTGCTGCTGAGCTGGGCGCCGATCATTGGCGATCCGCTGACCCTGGCCGCCGGCGTGCTGCGCGAGCCTTTTGGGCGCTTCCTGCTGCTGGTCGCCATCGCCAAGACCGGACGCTACGTGGTGCTCGCACTGATTACGCTCGGCCTGGCGTAGAGCGAGGAGAAGCATGATGGACGGCATCGACCTTCACCACGACACCCGCCCGCATGCCATCGTCATCGGTGCCGGCTTTGGTGGCCTCGCCGCCGCGATCCGCCTCGGCGCGCGCGGTTGGCGCGTGACAGTCCTCGAGAAACTCGATGCGCCGGGCGGCCGCGCCTATGTCTATCGGCAGGATGGCTTCACCTTCGACGCCGGCCCCACCATCATCACCGCGCCCTATCTGCTGGAGGAATTGTGGACGCTGGCCGGGCGCCGCATGTCGGATCACCTCGACCTGAGGGCGATGAACCCCTTCTACCGCATCCGCTTCGACGACGGCACGGTGATGAATTGCAGCGCCGACCTTGCCGCGACACGCGCCGAGATCGCCCGCATCGCGCCGGAGGACCTGCCGGGATTCGAGCGCTTCATCGCCGACAGCGAAAAGATCTTCGAGGTTGCCTTCGCCAAGCTGGCCGATCAGCCCTTCCACCAGCTTTCCACGCTGCTGCGCGCCGTGCCGGACATGCTGCGCCTTCAGGGCTACCGCACGGTCTACAGCAAGGTCAGTGACTATTTCTCGAATGACAAGCTGCGCATCGCCTTCAGCTTCCATCCGCTGCTGATTGGCGGCAATCCGCTGAACACCACGGCCTATTACTGCCTGATCGCGCATCTCGAACGCCTGCACGGCGTGCACTATGCCATGGGCGGCATGGGCGCCGTCGTGAACGGGCTGGTGGACCTCATCCACCATTTCGGTGGCAGGCTGCGCACCGGCGTCGAGGTCGAGCAGATCACCGTGCGGGATGGCCGCGCCAGCGGCGTGCGCCTGGCCGGCGGTGAGACGCTGTCCGCCGACATCGTCGTCTCCAACGCCGATGTCGGCTGGACCTACACGAAACTGCTCTCGGAGCATAAGCGCCGCCGCTGGACCGATGCCAAGGTCGCGCGCGCCAATTCCTCCATGAGCCTCTTCGTCTGGTATTTCGGCACCAATCGTCGCTTTGACGACGTCTACCACCACACCATGGTGCTCGGCCCACGCTACCAGGAATTGCTGACCGACATTTTCGAGCGGAAGGTGCTGTCCGACGACTTTTCGCTGTATCTGCACCGGCCGACAGCGACGGACCCCTCCCTGGCACCGCCGGGCTGCGACAGCTTCTATGTGCTGTCCCCCGTGCCGCATCTCGGCAGCGGCACCGACTGGGCCCGACACGCAGAACCCTACCGCGCCGCCATCGAGAAGCGGCTGGAGGAGACGGTGCTGCCCGGGCTCGGCGCCAGCCTTGTCACCTCTCGCGTCCTGACCCCGCAGGATTTCCGCGACCGGCTGCTCTCGGTGCAGGGCGCGGCCTTCTCGCTGGAGCCGCAGCTGTTCCAATCCGCGTGGTTCCGTCCGCACAATGTCAGCGAGGACCTGCCCGGCCTGTTCCTCGTCGGCGCCGGCACCCATCCCGGCGCCGGCGTTCCCGGCGTGGTCTCCTCGGCCAGGATCCTCGACCAGGTGGTGCCGCATGGCAGCACCTTGGTCAAAGCGCGATAGATTCAGGCCGCGCCGGCACCCTCCGCCGCGCATGGGCTGGTGACCGCGGTGGCGGACCGGGTGTCGGCGCATCGCCAGGCGCAGCAGCGCTGCGGCGGGCAGGCCTGCCGGCTGCTGGGCGAAAGCGCGCAGGCCTGCGGGGCGGCGGTGCAGGGGGTGCGGCGCAGCCAATGGGCGCTGTTCATCACCAGCGACCCGGCCAGCTATGTCGTCACCTCCGTCAGCGTCGGCTTCGGCGCCACCCAGCCGGAGGCGGAGCGCGTCGCCATGGCGGAATGCCGCAGCCGTGGCCAGGGCCTGCATTGCCGCGTCATCGCCGCGAGCTGCGCCAGCCGGAGCTGACCGGCGCGTCCGCCAGCACACGCGCCGCCGCCAGCCGCCCGGACATCGCCGCCATCGGCACGCCCGGCCCCGGATGCACCGAACCCCCCGCGAGATACAGTCCAGGAAGCCGGGACGCCGCGCCGGGCCGTGCGAAGGTGCCGGTGGCGCCATGGCTGGCGCGGCCGTACAGCGCGCCGCCGGTGCCGGGAAACAGGCGATGGAAGCCCGCGGGCGTGGTGGCGGTGGTGGTCGCGGCGCTGGCCTGGATGGTCAGGCCGCAGCGTTGCAGCAGCGCCATGGTGCGTTCCCGCAGGTCGGCCAGCGCGTCGGGCGCCATCTCGCCGAGGTCGCCATCGGCGGGCGCATTCACCAGCAGCAGCAGCCGCTCCGCCGCGCCAGCGGGGACCGTGCCGCGGCCGCGATCCTGCGCGCAGAGATAGACCGTCGGCGCCTCGGTGATTTTGCGACCGCGGAAGATGGCGGCGAATTCGGCGGCATAGTCCTCGGCGAAGAAGACGTTGTGATGCACCAGGGGAAAGCCCTGCGTCGGCGCATGCAGGCACCAGGTGACGGCGGAGAGGGAGCGGGCCAGGCGCGGCGTGTCGCGTGCCGCCTGCCGGGCACCGCCGCCGAGCAGCCCCTGCGCCAGGGCGGCGACATCGCCGTTGAAGACCACGGCATCGGCGGCCAGTGTTTCGCCATCGGCCAGCCGCACCCCGGCGGCGCGGCCATTGGCCACCAGGATGTCCAGCACCTCCGCCCCGAAGCGGAAGGTCGCGCCCTGGCTTTCGGCAAGGTCGCGCACCGCGTCCGCCACGCGCCGCATGCCGCCTTCCACCAGCCAGACGCCGTCCTGCTCGACATGCGCCACCAGCATCAGCGTGGCCGGGGCGAGGAAGGGCGAGCAGCCGCAATAGGTCGCGTAGCGGCCGAACAACTGGCGCAGCCGCGGATCGGTGAAATGTGTGCCGAGCGCCTGCCACATCGTCGCCCAGGGCGCCGTGCGCCACAGCGCATCCAGTCGCCCGACCCGCCGTACCAGATCGAGCGGCGAGGGCCGCTGCGCCGCGATGAAGCTTTTCTTCAACGTCCCGAAAATATCGGCGCTGCGGGCGGCGAAGTCGCGAAAGCCCTGTGCGTCGCGCGCGCCGGCGAAATCGCCGATGGCGTCGGCGGAGCGTTCGACATCCGCAAAGAGGGCAAGTTGGCCACCCTCGCGCCAGGCATGCCGCGCCAGGATATCCGCGCGATGCAGGGTCAGCGCATGCTCCAGCCGCCGCCCCGCATCCGCGAAGAGTTGGACAAAAATCCAGCGCATGGTGAAGACGGTGGGGCCGCCATCGATGTCGGCGGTGCCGGCCCGCACATGGCGCATCTTGCCGCCCGCCGTCGCCGCGCGTTCCAGCACCGTCACGCGCACGCCCTGCCGCGCGAGATCGGCGGCGGCGGTCAGCCCGCCGATGCCGGCGCCAACCACGATGACATGCATCAGGCCACGGCCCGCCGTCGGGGCCGCGCCTGGCGTTCCACCGCGAGGCGGTGCCAGATGATGAGCGCCAGGCCCACGATCAGCGGAACGCTCCACATGGCGGGGTGCAGCGCCAGTTCCGGAAAGATGCGGACGGAGCCGAAGGCCATGAAGGCGGTGTAGACCGAGATGCCGGCGCCGATCAGCGCCTTGATATGCTCCTTCAGCCAGTCCTGCCGTTCGACTCGCGGCTTGTGCAGAAACCAGAGATTGGTCAGCCCCGTAGCCACGCCGACCACGGCGATGCCGATCATCAGCTTCTGGCCGATGATCCAGCCCTGCGCCGCGCAGGCCAGCGCCGCGGCGATGACGGCATATTGCAGGGCGAGGTTCAGCGGCGTCCGATTCGCCGCGTGGTTCGCCTTGTTGGTGATGGCGAGCCAGCCGTACCAGGCGAGGTTGATGGTCAGGATGCCGGTGTGCAGCATCATCCAGCCGAACATGCCGCGCAGGAAGGCCGCGTCGTAATCGGCCGCGAGATGCGGATGCGTGCCGAAGGGATCGGCCAGGGTCAGCAGGCTCATCGCCACGGCGAAGCTGCCGGTGGCGAGCATGGCATAGGTGAAGATGCGCCCCCAGCGCCGGTGCCGCGCCCCGCCCTTCCTGCCGATCACCGGCACCCAGAAGGCAATCGCCCCCGTCGTGCCGGTCAGGATATGCGCAACGATCAGCCCGTGGAACAACATCAGCTCCATGGTCTGTATGCCTCCCCTGACAGAAAGTGACAATGACACTTGACAGTTCCGGGTGTAAAGCGGGGGAATGATCGTCATGGAAGGGTTCGACGCGATGCTGGCTGGTGACTTCGTCCCGCCACACCCGCATCCGCGATCGCCCGTCATCGCCCTGTTCCGCGCGCTGCTGCAGGGGGAGGGGGACCTTCTCGGGCTGCTGCCGACCGAGGCCTACACCATGCCGATCGGCCCGCTGGGCTATTCGCGCCGTTCCATCGTGGTGGTGAACGACCCGAAGCTGGTGCGGCATGTGCTGGTGGACCCGGAGGGCATCTTCCCCAAATCCGACCTGATGGTGAATGCGCTGGACCCGCTGATCGGCGACAGCATCTTCGTCAGCTCCGGCGAGACCTGGCGGCGGCAGCGGGCGATGATGGACCCCGCCTTGACGCTGATGCGCGTGAACCGCGCCTTCCCCAGCATGCAGGCGGGCATCGACGCGGCGGAGGTGACCCTGGGCCGCGCCGTCGCGACCGGCGAGAGCCTGTCGCTCGACCTGATGATGAGCCATCTGACGGCCGATATCATCTGCCGCTCGGTCTTCTCCAGCGGGCTTGAGGGTCGCGTCGCGCATGCGGTCTTCGACGCCTTCACCTTCTTCGAACGCAGCGTGGCGCAGGTGGAAATCCGCCGCCTGATCCTCGACCGCGCCTGGACGAAGATTCCGCAGAGCCAGGCCGTGCTCGATAGCTGCGCGCTGATCCGCCGCTGCCTCGGCGAATTGCTGGACAGCCATCTCGACGCCGGAAAGTCCTTCGACGACATCGCCAGCGCCGTGGTCGCCGCGCGCGATGGCGAGGGCAGGGCCTTCACGCGGGAGGAGCTGATCGACCAGCTCGGCGTGCTGTTCCTGGCCGGGCACGAGACCAGCGCCAGCGCGCTGACCTGGGTTTTCTTCCTGCTGGCGGCGCGGCCCGAATTCGTGCGGCGGCTGCGGGCGGAAGTGGACAGCGTGTGTGGCGATGGGCCGATCAGCTTCGAACACACCAAGCGCCTGGTCTTCACCCGCAACATCTTCCGGGAGACGCTGCGGCTGTATCCGCCCATCACTTTCCTGCCCCGCGTGGCGAACACCGCGACGCGCCTCGACGGCTATCGGGTGAAGCGCGGCGCGCTGGTGATGGTGGCGCCCTGGCTGATGCACCGGCATCGCCGCTACTGGGCGCGCCCGAACCATTTCGACCCGGACCGCTTCCTGCCGGAACGCGAAAGCGAGATGGTCTCCGGCGCCTATATCCCCTTCGGCATCGGCCCGCGCATCTGCGCGGGCGCCGCCTTCGCCACGGTGGAGGCGGTGCTGCTGATCGCCCGGCTCTTCCGTCGTTTCGATTTCCACCTGGATGCGCCGGAGGCGGTGCGCCCGGCGGCGCGGCTGACGACGCGGCCGGCGCGCCAGGTGATGCTGCGGGTGACGGCGGCCTGATGCCGACCGTGCTGCTGACGCTGGGCCGGCTGCCCAAGGCGCTCGACCTCGCCCGCGGATTTTCCCGGATTGGCTGGCGCGTGGTGGTGGCCGAGCCTTTTGGGCGGCATCTCTGCGGGTCGTCCCGTGCCGTGGCCAGATCCTATCGCGTGCCTGCGCCGGCCACGGACCGCCCCGGCTATCTCGCGGCGCTGGCTGAAGTGGTGGCTGTGGAAAATGTGTCGCTGGTGCTGCCGGTGTCGGAGGAAATCCTGCACGTCGCGCATCTGCCGCCCTTGCTGCCACCCGCTGTGCGGGTGGTGGCGATGCCGCCCGACATCCTGCTGCGCCTGCATCACAAGGGCAGCTTCATCGACTTCGCGCGGGCGCAGGGGCTGGATGTGCCGGAAAGCGCACCGCTCGGCACGGCCGCTGCGCATTCGATCGTCTCGGCCGGGAAGGTGGTGGTGAAGCCCGTCCATGGCTGTTCGGGGCGCGGTGTGCTGCGGCTGGAACAGGGCGCGGCGCTGCCGGACCACGGGCCGCCCGCCATCGTGCAGCGCTTCATCGAGGGCCCGGAATTCTCCACCTGCAGCCTGGCGCATCAGGGCCGCGTGCTCGGCACCAGCATCTATCGCGGCACACTGATGGGGGGCTCCGTCGCCGTCGCCTTCGA
This sequence comes from Falsiroseomonas oleicola, assembly GCF_019029495.1. Taxonomy (GTDB): domain Bacteria; phylum Pseudomonadota; class Alphaproteobacteria; order Acetobacterales; family Acetobacteraceae; genus Falsiroseomonas; species Falsiroseomonas oleicola. Next base: position 828,443 of record NZ_JAERQM010000001.1, on the reverse strand, counting down.
ACGTGTCGCGCATCCCGCCATCGCCGATTGGGTGGCGCGGTTCGTCGCCGCTGCCAACTGGTCCGGCTTCATCGCCTTCGACCTGATCGTCGATGCGGAAGGCCGTCCCTGGGGTCTGGAATGCAACCCCCGCACCACCAGCGGCCTGCATTTTTTCCAATGCGAGGACATCGCCCGGGCGCTGCTGGACCCGGACGGCGCGGCGCCGCGCCTCCGTCCGGAAACGCATCTCCAGCAGTTCTGGTCCTGCCTGACGGAGACACAGCTTTCGTTGTTCCGCGGCGGCCCCTTCCGCCGCAATCTGCGCGCGCTGCTGACCACGCGCGATGTCTGCTGGCGGGCGGATGACCCGATGCCGCTGCTCGCCATGCCCTGGACCACCTGGCCCATCATCCGCATGGCCGCCCAGCGCCGCGTGCCCTTTGGCGAGGTCGCGACGCTGGACCTCGCCCTGGGGAGTTAAAACACCAGCGGCGGCGCGACGCCGTCGAAGGCCGGCAGCCGCAGCACCTCCGCCCCGCGCCAGTCCAGCGTCGCATCGCTGCCGTTCAGGAAGCGCAGGAAGGGCGTGATGCGGCCGGGGCGGTCGAGCTGCACCACCCAGTCGCGGTAGCATTCCGCCATGAAGGCGGTGAAGGTGTGGTAGCGGAACACGGTCTCGCCATCCGCCTCGACGCCCGCATAGACCTCATTGTCCCGCCCGGAGGCAGCGAAATCGGCGCGCACCAGGTAGCGCCCGGCGGGCAGTTCCATCGGCTGCGCCAGCCGCGCGCCGCCGGCCGCGTCGCGGGTGAAGGCGCCGGCTTCCAGCTTCGCCACCCGTTCCTGCCGCGGGTCGAAATAGGGCGAGGCCGCGGTCTTCTCCTCCGGCACGAAGAGCACGTTGTTGACGCCGGTCGGGTTGGAAAAATCCTCCCCGCGCGTGATCCGCTTGTAGCTGCCGAGATCGACGGCGAGGTAGCCCGCCGCGATCAGCAGCTCATGGCAGCGCATATCGTCCGGCGCCTGTTCCAGCGCCATGATCGGCCGGCCCTCGGCGATCAGCCGCGCGCTGCCGCGCAGCGCGTCCAGCTCCGCCCCCTCGATGTCCATCTTGATGAAGCTGGGGCTGAGGCCGGTGGCGGCGATGAAGTCGTCCAGTGCCAGGGTGGGCACCGGAATGCCGCCGGCACCCTGTTCGACGCGGTCGTTCAGATGGCTGCCCTCGGCGATATGCACGAAGTCGCCGCTGCGGTTCCAGATGGCGCGGTGATACAGCGTGACATTGTGGCAACCCGCCGCCGTCAGGTTGTGATGGGTGCGGCCGATGATGCGCGGGCTGGCCTCGAAGGCACAGACGATGCCGCGGGGCCCGGCCTGGCGCGACATCTGCATGGCGAAGGCGCCGGCATTGGCGCCGACATCGAAGGCGATGTCGCCCGGCCGCACATGGTCGCGCACCGCCAGTTGCACCACCGGCTCCCACAGCGACCTTTCCCACCAGCTCTGCAGCGGGAAATCGGCATGGCGCGCCAGCCGCGCCAGCTCCGCCTGATGCGGCAGGGCGGCTGGCGCCTGCGGGCGCATCGCCCGCGCCACCTCCTCCTCCAGCAATGTCACGCTCTGGCGAAGCTGTTGGGTGCCGGTGGCGCGGCGCAGGGTGTCCAGGATCATTCGGCGCATGCGATGTCTTCCGTGGTGTCAGGCGCGGCGGGCGACGAAGTGGAAGCCGATATGCGGATTGCTGCGGTAGTTTTCATCGATCGGGCCATTGCTGGTGCCGCGGCAGAAATCCTCGAAGGCGAAGTCGTGCTGCGGCAGCATGGGCAGGCCGAGTTCGGCGAAGCGTGCCTCCCACCAGCCCTGCGGCTGCACCGTGCGATGATAGCGCGCGCCCGTCACGGGGTTGTCGTCCGGTCCCAGCGCGATGGAGCCGATGAACAGGCCATCCGGCGCCAGATGCGCGTGCAGATTGGCGAAGAGCCCGGGCAGGTCCGCATCGGCGATGTGCTCCATCACCTCCCAGGCCGAGATCACGTCGCAGGCCACGGGCGCTGCGCCGGCGGCCGGGCGCAGCGTGAAGGGGCGGGTGATGTCCCCGGTGAACAGGTTGTTGCGCAGCACGCGCCATTCGGCCCGCTGTGCCCGCAGCGGCGCATCGCTGCCTTCCACCCCATAACCGGCATGGCCACGCAGGATGAAATCCAGCACCAGCCCGCCACCGGAACAGCCGAGATCCATGAAGGTCAGGGCGCGGCCGGGGAAATGCCGCTCGCAGGCCGCGACGAAACGGGGGGAACGCGTATTGTCCTGCGCGGCGCCCCAGGGAAACACATGATCGTCGGTGTCGACCGCCACCGGCCGCTCCGCTTCGAACAGCATGGGTGTGCTGGGCAGGAGATGGGCCAGCCGGTCGATCGCCAGCAGCAGGTCCCGGTTCGCCAGTTCCCGGACCCGCATCGCCTCCTTCAGGTGGAGATACAGGTTGTGATTGGTGTAGTTGATCTGGTGCAGGATGGCGTCGCGATCCGCCGCGGTCAGGCCCGGTGCTGGCGGCGGCGGTGCCGCCGGCAGGGCTGCGGCCAGGGCGGTCAGGCGGGCGTCGAGCGACTCGATCTGGCGGGTCAGGGATGTGGTGCCTGTGGCCCGGCGAATCAGGTCGAGAATCCTGGCACGCATTCCAACCTCGGATTGAATTTCCTCTCGTCTAGCCGTGCGATCCCATGGCGTCCAGGCTCGACCGGCGTTGGCGGCCGGGCTAGGAGGCTCGGCAGGATAGACCACCCCGGAAGGTTCCTGCCCGACATGATCACGCTCGATGCCTGGCTTGCGGAGGCGGAGGCGCTGCTGGCCAGCACCCGTGCCCAGGGGCTGGATGCCACGATGGACGCGGCGGTCGCCGCGACGGTCACGGCCCTGGCCGCCGGGAAGCCGCTTCTGGTCTGCGGCAATGGCGGTTCCGCCGCCGATGCGCAGCATATCGTGGGGGAGATGGTGGGCCGCTTCCTGCGCGAACGCCGGGCGCTGAAGGCGATCTGCCTGTCCTCCAACCCGGCGGTGCTCACCGCCTGGTCCAACGACTACAGCTACGCCACCGTCTTCGCCCGTCAGGTGGAAGCCTATGGCGAGGCCGGCGGTGTCATCCTTGGCCTGTCCACCTCCGGCAATTCGGAGAATGTGGTGCTGGCCTTCGAGGCGGCGCGGAAGCTGGGCATGGTGACGATCGGCATGACCGGGCAGGGGGGCGGCAAGATGGCGGCGGTGTCCGATCATCTGCTGGCGGTTCCCTCCCGCTCCACCCCGGCGATCCAGCAGGTGCATCTGGCGTTGTATCATTGCTACTGCGCCGCCGTGGAAGCCCGCATCGCCGATGCGTGACGGGCTGCCGCGCCAGGCGGCCATCCTGGTCGGCGGCCGCGGCACGCGACTCGGCGCGCTGACCGATGCGATCCCGAAGCCGATGGTGGAGGTCGCGGGCCGCCCCTTCCTCGACTGGCTGGTGGAGGAGGTGGCGCGTTTCGGCATCCCCCGCATCACCCTGATGGCCGGCTATCTCGGCCATACCATCCGCGACCGCTACGACGGCCGGATGGTGCGCGGCAGCCGGGTGGAGGTGGTGGTGGAGCCGGAGCCGCTGGGCACCGGCGGCGGGCTGCGGCTGTTCGCCGACCGGCTGGACGACGAATTCCTGCTGCTGAACGGCGATACCCGCTTCGACGTGAACCTGCTGGACCTGCCGCTGCATGCCGGCGACGCGCTCGCCACCCTGGCGCTGCGCCGCACCGCGCCGGGCGCCCGCTATGGCACGGTGGATGTGGCGGCGGACGGCCGTATTTCCGGCTTCGCGGCGCGCAGCCCGGACCGCACGGGGCAGATCAATGGCGGCATCTACTGGCTGCGCAGGCCGATCCTGGACCATATCGGCCCTGGCGCCGTCTCCCTGGAATCCGACGTCTTTCCGAAGCTGGCGGAGGCGGGCCTGCTGCGCGGCGGGCTGTATGACGGCGATTTCATCGATATCGGCATCCCGGAGGATCTGGCCGCGGCGCAGACCGTGATCCCCGCCATGGCGCGCCGCCGCGCCCTGTTCCTGGACCGCGACGGCGTGCTGATCGAGGATACCGGCTGGCCGCATGACCCGGCCCAGGTGCGCTGGATGCCGGGTGCCGCGGCGGCGGTGAAGCGGGCGAATGATGCCGGCTGGTTCGTCTTCGTGGTCACCAACCAGGCCGGCGTGGCCAAGGGCAAGTTCCCGGAAAGCCAGGTCGGCGTGATGCATGGCTGGATGGCCGGAGTGCTGGCCGGCGCGGGCGCCCATGTCGACGCCTTCGAATACTGCCCGAACCATCCGGAGGCGCCGCTGGCGGCCTATCGGCTGGATTGCCGCCGCCGCAAGCCCAGGCCCGGCATGGTCGAGGACCTGCTCGCCGCCTGGCCCGTGGTGGCGGAAGGCTCCTTCCTGATCGGCGACAAGCAGACCGACCTGGACGCGGCCGCCGCCTGCGGCCTGCCCGGGCATCTGTTCCCCGGCGGCGACCTGGACGCCTTCCTGGCGGGGCTCTTGCCGGCGTGAGGTTCGTGATCGCCGATCCCGGGTTGAACGGGCCGGCGGGGCATCACCTGTCCTACAGCCTGGCGGTGGCCCGCGCGGCGCGGGATGCGGGGCTGGCGCCCCTGGTGCTGGCGGGGCGCGGCTTCACCGGTGTGCTGGACTCCGGCGCACCGGATCGGGGCCGCATCCCGGCTGAGGCGGTCCTCGGCGCGCGGTACCAGAGCGCCGGCGGCGGCGGTGCTGCCCGGCGGCTGGCCTTCGGCCTGGCGGCGCGGCTGCCGGCACCCCTTGCAGGGCTGGTGGCGCCGCCGCTGCGGGCGCTGCGCCGGCATCTGCGCCGGGGCCGGACCACCGATCCGCTGGGGGCGGAACTGGCGGCGGCATTGGCCGGCCTCGGGGCCGGGCCGGGCGATCATCTGCTGCTGCACAGCGTCTCCGGCGCCAATCTGCACGCCCTGGCCACCACGCCCGGCCTGCCGGCGGTGACCCTTCTGGTGGTGCTGCGCCGCATGCCGGCGGAGATGGAGGCCGATGACCCGGCGCCGGAGCCCCTGGCGGCGCTGCTCGCCCGGCTTCAGGCCCGCTTCGGCGTCGATCTGCGCCTTTTCGCCGATACCGAACCCCTGGCCGCGCAATTCGCCGCCCTGTCCGGCCAGAAGGTCCGGCCGGTGCCGCTGCCGGTGGAAATGCCGCCGCTGCCCGCGCTTCGGCCAATCCCCAAGCTGCCGCATGTGGTCTTTGCCGGCGGTGCCCGGGCGGAGAAGGGCTTCGCGCAACTGCCCGAGGCGATCGCCGCGGTGGCCGGCCGGGCGCGCTTCACCGTGCAGTCCGGGCCGGTGGGGGCGGAGGCCGATCCGCTGGTGCAGCGCGCGCAGCGTCAGTTGCGGGCGCGGGGCGACGTGACCCTGGTGGAGCAGGCGCTGGAACCGGCGGACTACACCGCCCTGATGGCCGCGGCCGACCTGCTGCTGCTGCCCTATGACGGTGCCACCTATGGCGCCCGCAGCAGCGGCATATTGGCCGAGGCGCTGGCGCTCGGCCTGCCGGCCGTGGTGCCGGATGGCTGCTGGATGGCGCAGGCGGCGGGACCGCAGCGCGCGGTGTTCATCCCCCCCGGCGCCGCCCCCGGGGCCAGCCTGGCCGCGGCGCTGGACCGGCTGTCCGAACTGACCGCGACCGCCCGGCGGGAGGCACCCGCCTGGCGCGCGAAACACAACCCGGACGCGCTGCTACAGGCGCTTCTGGCCGCGCCTTGATATGGCACTCCAGGTTGCCCCTGGCGACGCCAGACTCTATACGCGGCAGAGCTACCGGTTACCCGAGGGAAACAAATTCATGCGCGTGCTCGTCACCGGCGGGGCCGGCTATATTGGGTCCATGCTGGTTCCGGCGCTTCTCGCCCGCGGCTGGCAGGTGACCGTGCTGGACACCTTCGCCGCCGGCGAGCCCTTCCTGGCCCATTCCTGCGCCGATCCGAATTTCAACCCGGTGCGCGGCGACTGCCGCGACATGCGGGTGGTGGAGCCGCTGCTGCGCGAGGCCGATATCGCCATTCCGCTCGCCGCGCTGGTCGGCGCGCCGCTCTGCGCGCGCGACGAAATCGGCGCCAGCACGCTGAACCGCGACGCGGTGCGGGACCTGGTGAAGCGCGCCAGCCCGAACCAGCTGATCGCCTATCCCACCACCAATTCCGGCTATGGCGTGGGGGTGGGCAATGCCTTCTGCACGGAGGAGACTCCGCTGCGCCCGGTCTCGCTCTATGGCCGCACCAAGGTGGATGCGGAGGAGGCGGTGCTGTCGCACCCCAATTCGCTGTCCTTCCGCCTCGCCACCGTCTTCGGCATGGCGCCGCGCATGCGGCTCGACCTTCTGGTGAACGACTTCACCTGGCGCGCGGTGAACGACCGGGCCGTGGTGCTGTTCGAGGCGCATTTCCGCCGTAACTACATCCATATCCGCGACGTGGTGAAGGCCTTCCTGCACGGCATCGACAATGTCGGCACCATGCGCCAGCAGGCCTATAATGTCGGCCTGTCGGAGGCCAACCTGTCCAAGGCGCAGCTCTGCGACCGCATCGCCAAGCATGTGCCGGGCTTCGTCTGGCTGGAAGCGCCGGTGGGGGAGGACCCCGACAAGCGCGACTACGTCGTCTCCAACGACAAGCTGGAAGCGACCGGCTGGGCGCCGGACCACGGGCTGGACAAGGGCATCCAGGAACTCATCAAGGGCTACCGCATGCTGCGCAACGGGCGCTTCGCCAATGTCTGAGGTGAAATCCCGCATGGTTGTGCCGCCGCCCGGCGTGATGCTCGACATGACCTGCCGCTGTTGCGGCGGGCATCGCGTGGAGCTGGTGATCGATCTGGGCGACCAGCCGCATTGCAATCGTCTCGTGCGCCCGGACCTCGCCCCGGGGGTGGAGCCGCATTACCCGCTGCGCGTCGGCTTCTGCCGCGACTGCAGCATGGTGCAGATCGACCATACGATTCCCAAGGAATCGATGTTCACCGACTACCCCTACGTCTCCGGCACCACCAAGACGCTGCCGGCGCATTTCCTGGCGACCAGCCAGCGCATCGCCGCCGCCTATGGTGTGAAGGCCGGCGACCTCGTGGTCGATATCGGCAGCAATGACGGCACCTGGCTGAAGCAATGGGCCTTCAGCGGCGCCCGCGTGCTGGGCGTGGAAGCCGCCGGCAATGTGGCGAAGCTGGCGCAGGAGGCCGGTGTGCCGACCTGGCACCGCTTCTTCAACGCCGAATGCTGCGCCGATATCCGCAAGGAGCACGGCCCCGCCAAGGTCATCACCGCCGCCGGCGTGTTTTTTCATCTCGAGGAACTGCACAGCGTCGTCGAAGGCATCGCCAGCCTGCTGTCGGATGACGGCGTCTTCGTGGTGCAGGCGATCTATCTCGGCGGCATGGTGGAAAATACCGCCTTCGATCAGGTCTATCACGAGCATCTTTGCTACTACACGCTGAAGTCGCTCTCGGCCCTGCTGGAGCAGCATGGGCTGGAGGTTTTCGAGGCCAGCCTCGTCGACATCCATGGCGGCTCCATCGAGGCCCATGTGACGCGCAAGGGCGTGCGCCCGGTGGGCGACAGCGTGCGCGCCATGCAGGCGGAAGAAGTTCGCAAGGGCTTTGGTGAGATCGAGACCTACCGCCAATTCGCCGACAACGTGCTGGACCTGCGCAAGCGCCTGGTGGCGCTGCTCGAAGGCTACAAGAATTCGGGCAAATCGGTCTGGGCCTATGGTGCGCCGGCCAAGGGCGCGACGCTGCTGAACAGCTTCGGCATCGGGCCGGATCTGGTGCAGAAGGCGGTCGAGAAGAACCCGATGAAGGTCGGCCTCGCCATCCCCGGCGTGCGCATTCCGATCGAGGCGGAGGAAGGCGCGCGGCCGGATGCCTACCTCGTCCTCGCCTGGAATTTCATCAGTGAGTTCCTGGTGAAGGAGCGCGAGTACCTTGCCGGTGGCGGCGAACTCGTGGTGCCGATTCCGAAGGTGCATGCTTACGGAAAGGAGTCCGCGTGACCCTGCCGCCCGCGGTTCTCGTCTGGGGCGCCAGCGGCTTCATCGGGCGCAACGTGGTCGATGCGCTGGCCGGCCAGGTGCCGATGGTGATCGGCGTGACGGCCTCCGGCACCCCGGTGCCAGGCTGCACGATGACTGTGGCGGCCGCGGCGGTGGATGGCTTGCCTGCGTTGCCGGAAGGCACCGCGATCATCCATGTCGCGGCCTTCCGCTACTACGCCTCCCAGTTTGGCAAGCAGCAGGAAGCCATCCTCAGTGCCAACCTGGCGATGACGGAGCAGGTCTACGGCTTCGCCATGGCGCGCGGCATTTCCGAGATCCGCGTCGCCTCCTCCTCCGCCGTTTATCCGGCGAGCTGGGCCGTGCAGGACGATTCGCTGCCGCTCGACCTGAACGACTGGCCGCATGATGGCGAGGCCGCCTATGCCTGGTCGAAGCGCTGGGGCGAGATCACCGGCGAGTTGTGGCGCCGCCGCGCCGGCATCCACACCATCAGCTTCCGCCTGACCAATCCCTACGGTCCGCATGACACGCTGGATGAGGCGGAGGCGCATGTCGCCACTGCCTTCGTCATCCGCGCCGCCGGCGACGCCCCGGAATTCGAGGTGCGCGGCGACCCCGATGCCGAGCGCGACTTCATCTATGCCGGCGACGCCGCCCTGGCCTTTGTCGAATCGCTGAAGCTGCGCGGCGTCACCGATGCGGTGAACCTCGCCTATGGGGAAACCCGCACGGTCCGCGACCTGGCCGAATGCGCCATGCGCGCGGCGGGCCGGCAGCGCCCGATCAGGCTGACCTCGCCGCCGGCCGCCGGCAATCGCGGCGTGAAGGTGCGCCGCGCCACGGCCACAAAGCTGCGCCAGCTTCTGCCGGGCCTCGCCCGCTTCCGCACGCTGGATGACGGCATGGCCGCAACCCTTGCCTGGTATCGCGATGCCCTACGCCGATAGCCCCACCATCATCCTCGGCGCCGACGGTTTTCTGGGGCGCAACCTCGTGGAGCGTTGGCAGGCCGAAGGCTGGCCGGTGCATGCCATCGGCCGCGCCGCCGGCGACCTGACCGATGCCGCAACCGTCGATGCCATCTTTCGCGCCGCGCCAAAGGCGGGCCGCATCTTCCATGCGGTGACAAAACAGCGCACCGGGCAGATCCAGTTCGGCATCCAGGGCGAATTGCTGCGCGACAATGCCCGTATCCATCTGAACGTGCTGGATGCCTGGCGGGCGCATCAGCCGCAGGCCAAGCTGGTTTCCCTCGGCTCCTCCTGCACCTATGCCGAGACCGACCATGCGACGCCGGAAGACGAATTCGGCATCGGCCGGCCGCATCCTTCCGTGCAGGGCTATGCGCTGGCGAAGGAATTGCTGGCCACCGGCTGCGAGGTCTTCGGCAAGCAGTACGGGATGAACTGGCTGCATTGCGTGCTCGCCACCGTCTATGGCCCGCATGCCCATACCGAGGACAACCGCGCGCATTTCATGGCCGCGATGATCGACCGCGCGATCCGCACACACGCCTCTGGCGCGATGGAATTCGAGGTCTGGGGGAACCCGCGCACGGTGCGCGACCTTCTGCATGTGCATGACCAGATCGACGCCATCATCGCCGCCGACGGCGCCTTCACCGATTGCGTGCTGAACGTGACGCCGAATGCGCCGGTCGAGATCGGTGAATGCGCCCGCGCCATCCTGGCCGCGCTGCGCTGGGATGCGCGCATCGTCAGCCCGCCGGGCTCCTTCCAGGGCGCCGGCTACAAGAGTCTCGATTCCAGCCGCTTCCTGGCGAAGACCGGCTGGCAGCCAAAGCTGAGCGTGGAACAGGGCGTCGCGCAGATCCTCGCGACGCATAAGGCAGAGACGTCCCCCCGATGATGACCGTCTCCCGCACGCCGCTGCGTGTGTCCTTCTTCGGTGGCGGCACCGACTATCCCGAATATTTTGCGCGGTCGCGCGGCGCCGTGCTCGGCATGGCGATCGACCAGTATGTCTATGTCGCGGCGCTGCGGCTGACCAATATCCTCGACTACCGCTACCGCATCTCCTACTCGAAGATGGAGCAGGTGACGGAACTCGACGCCATCGAGCATCCGGTGGTGCGGGAAGCGATTCGCCACTACGGCTATGGCGCGCCGCTCGACATCTCCATCATGGCGGACCTGCCGGCGCGCAGCGGCCTAGGCTCCTCGTCCAGCTTCACCGTCGGCTTCGTGAACCTGCTCTTCGAACTGCTGGGCCGTGGCGCCACCAAGATGGACCTGGCGCGGGAGGCGGTGCATGTCGAGCGCGGCCTGCTGCATGAGAATTGCGGCGTGCAGGACCAGCACCATGCGGCCTTCGGCGGCCTCAACCGCTTCGATTTCGAGGGCGGCCGCACCCGCATCAGCCCGATCCAGATGACGGCCGATTGCCAGGCGGCGCTGACCACCTCGCTGTTCCTGGTCTACACCGGCATGACCCGCTTCGCCTCCGCCACGCTGGACGAGCAGATGGCGAAGACGAAGTCCGGTGCCTCCGACAAGGACCTGTCGCATCTGCTCGCCCTGGTCGACCAGGCGCAGACGGTGCTGGAAGGCAGGGATGCGCCGGCGATGCTGACGGAGTTCGGCGCCATGCTGCATGAGGGGTGGGAGACGAAGAAGCGCCTCTCCTCCAAGGTCTCCAGCCCGGAGATCGACGCGCTGTACGACAAGGCACGCGCGGCCGGCGCGCTGGGCGGCAAGCTCTGCGGCGCCGGTGCCGGCGGCTTCCTGCTGATGCTGGTGCCGCCCGACCGCCAGCCCGGTTTCCGCGCCCGCATGGCCGACCACGCGCTGATCCCGGTCGGGCTCGACACGCTCGGCGCCACCATCCTGAGAGGTTGAGCCATGTCGGCCGCCGAGACCGCCGATCGCCCCGGCCGCCGCATCCTCATCCTGGACTCCGACCTGTTCGGACAGGTGGGCGGTGGCCAATCCGTGTTCCGGCGGATGATGGAGCACCGCCCCCAGGACAAGTGGTTCTATTTCCGGCGCGAGGAGGCGGCGGAGGCGCCGCGCCCGGCCAATGCCACCGCCATCCCGCTGGTCGAGCCGCTGATCGCGCTGCCGCATGAGGCACCGGAATCGCTGCACCATTTCCTCTGGGTCTGGCGCATCGCGCGCAACATGGCGCGCTCGGTCGCGCTGGCCTGCGGCCGTGTCGATTTCGACGTGGTGGATGTGCCGGACTACACCCAGCTCGGGCCCTTCATCCGCCTCGCTCTGGCCGCCGAGCAATGCCATGTCGGCCGCGTGGTGCTGTCACTGCATGGCACGCTCTCCGACGCCTTCCGCGGTGGCTGGCCGACCGGCCAGGACGAGGGCCGCATCCTGGCCGAGCTGCGGCTGCGGGAGCATCTGCAGTTCCGCGCCGCCGATGCGCGCTACGCCATCAGCGAAAGCTATGCGGAGGCCTGGCAGCGCCGCATCCCGGCCGCGGTGAACCTGCTCGATCCGCTGGTCATCACCGGCGCCCCGGCGCCGCGCCCGGCCAGCCGGTCCAGAGGCGCGCCGGACCTGATCTTCATCGGGCGGCGGGAGAAGTGGAAGGGTCCCGACCTGTTCCTTGATGCCGCCTGGGGCCTCGACCCCGCGAGCTATGGCCGGCTGCTGCTGATCGGCCCGGAAGGCCCGAACCGCCTGCGCCAGGGGTCCGAGGCGCTGCTGCGTGCCGCCGCCGCGCGGCGTGGGCTTGCCGAGCGGCTGGAGATGCCGGGCGGGCAGGATGCGGCCGCGGTGCGGGCGCTTCTCGCCGGGCGCAGCCTGCTGCTGCTGCCCTCCCGCCACGACACCTTCAACCTGACGGCGCTGGAAGCGCTGTGCCAGGGCTGCCCGGTGCTGCTCTCCGACCGCGCCGGCATGGCCGCCTGGCTGCGGGCGAGGGTGCCCGAGCTGGCATGGCTGGTCACCGGCATCGACTGTTCGCGTGCCGCCGCCGCCCGCGCGGCGGAGGTGCTGGCCGATTATGACGGCCACCGGGCACGGGTGGCGGAGGCGCTGCACCGCGCCGCGCTGGTGCCGGACCTGTCGGGCCTGGACCGGCTGCATCTGCCGCGGGGCGCCGCCGATGTGCAGGCGCAGCAGACCGCCATCGAGATCGTCGCGCAGCTTTCCGCGGCGCTGATGGACCCGCCCAGCGGGCTGCGCCAGACGGCGGAGGCGCGGCTGGCCCAGGGGCGCGCGGCGCTGCTCTCCGGCGCCCGCGCCGTGCATCGGGTGGTGCCGGTGAAGCCTGCGCTGCGCCGTGCCTGGCGCCTGCTGCCAGATCGTGCGCGCACGGAAGCGCTGGGCGTGGCCGGTGGGCTGCGCGCCGTGCTGGCCACGCCGCCCGGCCATTCCCGCCGCGCCACCCTGACAAGCCAGGTCGATGCGGCGATCCAGCGACGCGCCGGCGTCACGGACCAGGGCTACGACCAGATCCGCGCCTTGTCGCACCTGCCGCCGCTGCTGGCCGAATTGCACGCCATGCCGGAACGCCGGGCGGAGGAGGTGGCGGCGAAGCTGCGCCGGCTGACCCGCGCCATCGACACGCATCGCGCGGACCGGGTTCCGCTGTTCCGGGAAATGGCGCGGCTGGAACGCCGGCTCGGCAATCCGCTGACCGCCGCCACCTATCTGCTGCGCACGCTGCGCTGGGTCGGCGCCGATGCGCGCGGCGACCTGCCCTTCATCGCCAGCACCCTGCGCGAACACAACTTCGCGCAGGAGGCCCTGGTGGCGGAGGCGATGTTCGACGGCACGCCGGAAGGGCCGGAACGCAGCCTCGACCTGATGCGCGGCGCCTATGCCCGCAACCGCAGCAAGCCCGACCTGCCTTTGGCCGTGCTGGACGACCGCCGCGACCCGGGCGCCGCGCCGCGCGCCTGCGTCATCGCCTCGCTCTACAATGCCGCCGACAAGCTGCCGACGCTGCTGGGCATGCTGGCGCGGCAGACCCTGGCCCAGCAGGGACGGCTGGAGGTGGTGCTGGTGGACAGCAACTCCCCGGCCGATGAGCAGGGCGCCTTCGCCGCCTTCGCCGCCGCGCATCCCGACCTGCCGATCTGCTTCGCCCGCTCGGCGGAGCGGGAGACCATCCAGGCCGCCTGGAACCGCGGCATCAAGCTGGCCCGCGCCCCCTACCTCGCCTTCCTCGGCGCTGATGAGGGGCTGCATCCCGATGCGCTGCGACAACTGGCGGAGGCGCTGGACGCCGATGCCAGCGCCGACTGGGCGATGGCCGACAGCATCGTCACCAATGTCGACCGCCACGGCGTCTACGACAACGACATCATGGTCTATGACCGCACCGGCTACCGGCAGGACCTGGTCTATCTGGAGACCTGCTACCTGTCCTGGGTGGGCGCGCTGTATCGCCGTTCGATCCATGACCGCTTCGGCTATTACGACGAGGGTTTCCGGGCGGCGGGGGACACGGAGTTCAAGAACCGGGTGATGCCGCATATCCGCAGCATCCACATCCCCGCCCCGCTCGGCATCTTCAACAACTACCCCGAGGAACGCACCACGCAGCATCCGCGCGCGGAGATCGAGGATCTGCGCGCCTGGTATCTGTGGCGCAGCGCAGCGGGCATGGACTACGCCTTCGGGCAACGCGCGCCGGAGGAAGCGATGGCGCTGCTGCGGGACTGCTTCGGCTACCGCAAATCCTATTGCGGCCATCTCTCCACCGATTTCGACCTGGCCGCCGCCCTGTCCGAGCATCTGCTGCGGCGGGAGGACCGGCCGGAAGCGGCCGCCATCGCCTGGCAGGAGGCGCGCCGCGCTTTGGCGCTGATCCGTGGCTTCGAGGAGGTGCCCGACGATGTGCGCCGCCCCGGCAGCGGCATTCCGCGCCGCGTCTGGGGCCTCAGCCAGCTTCGCGCCGCCCAGGCGCAGGGGGAGAGGCAGCGGGCGCGACTCGGCCTGGCGGCGGCACCCTTCCAGGTCTTCAACGACAACCGGTACGAACAGCATTGGTGGTCGTGGAGCGTCGGCTGAACAGCCGCACCCCACCGGCCCTCACCCCACCGGCAGTGTCCCGCCGCTGAAGGCCGGCAGGCGCGGCCGGGCAGGGGCTGGCGGGGCCAGGCGCGGATCGTCGGCCATCAGGCGCGGCAGGGCCTGACTGGCTTCCGAATCCTCCGGAATGCCGAGCAGCGGCAGATAGGCCGCCATCACCCGGCGATGGTCATAGTTCGCGGCCAGCGCCCGGCCCCCCGCGGCGATGCGCGCCAGAAGGTCGGGATCGGCCAGCAGCGCCGGCAGCCGCGCCGACCAGCGGCCGAGGTCATCCTCCACCGCCGCCTGCGCGCCATCCGTCACAGCGAGGCCGCGAAAGGCCACGCTGGTGCCGAGAACGGGCAGGCCGGCGGCCATGGCTTCCAGCGTCTTCAGGGACGATCCCGTTCCCTCCGGCAGCGGCACCAGGGCCAGGCGCGCGGCCTGATACAGGGCGGCCAGGGCCATTGCATGTACGCGGCCGAGGGCGATGAAGCCGGGCGCTTCCTCCTCCGCCGCGGCGCTGCCGGCGATGACGATGAGCGGCGCGGCCGGCCCCATCCCGGCCTGCAGGCGCGCGGCCAAGTCGCGCAGCGTGGCGACGGCGGCGATATTGGGGGCGTGGCGGCTGCCGACGAAAAGGCAGATGTCGCGGTCCGCCAGCTCGATGCCCAGCCGTTCCAGCATCCGGCGCGGTGGGGCGGGCAAAGGGCGGGACATGGCGGCGACATCCACCGGGTTCGGCACCACCCGTGCGGTGACGCCGAGCGCGGCGAAGCGTGCGGCATCGCCCGGTGTCACCGCCACGACATGGCTGGCCCGGCGCAGCGCCCGCGTCTCCAGCCATCCGGTCAGGCGGCGCAGCAGGGCGGAGCCCGGCACGCGGTCCTCGATCACGTCATGCGCGGTCAGCACGCAGGGCACGCCGAGCCTTTCGCAGATGCGCAGCACCGGCCCGGCCCAGAAGCCGTATTCCAGCAGCACCGCATCGGCATTGCCGATCTGCCGTTCCATGCGGCGGCGGAAGAAGGGGTCGGCAAGTCTTTGCAGATGCAGCCAGGGGAACAGCACCTCCTCCCGGTGCGCCGCGCCGCTCAGCGGCCGCGCCAGCAGGCGGAGGGCGCGCCAACCGAGCGACTTTGCCAGGCGGATCAGCCGCCGTTCATGAAGCGATTCCACCAGGATATTGCCGCGCCGCGTGGTCGGGGCGGCGCCGTCCTGCATGACACACACCTCCTCCACATGCGGCGCCACCACCTCCGCCATCAGGTTGCTGCGCAGGCTGGCGCCGGCGGCGCGGTCCAGGAAATCCGGCCAGGGATACAGGATCTGCACGCGGCGCGGCGGCTCCGCCGGCAAGGGCGGCGGCGGTGGGGCCACCAGCGCGCGCATGAAGGCGTCGCCGCCGTGCCGCGCCAGGCACAGCGCCCGCCCGGCTTCCGCCCCGGCGGCCAGCCGCGTCCAGGATTGCCGCGCGAGGCGGATGGCGCGGGCCAGCCCGGCCGGGTCGTGATCCGCCACCAATATGCCGGCGCCGTGCAGCGCCAGCTCGTCGGCCATCCAGGTGCCGGCGGTGCAGATCACCGGCCGGCCGCCGCCCAGCGCCTCCGGCAGCACGCCGGAGGTCCGCGCCTCATAGATCTCCCGCCAATAGGGCAGCAGCAGGATGTCGGACTCGGCCAGCAGCCGCGTATAGGCCTGCGGCGAGAGGGCGCGGCGCAGCAGCCGCACCTCCTCCGGCAGGTCCATGGCGAGGTCGTCGATGGCGGCGGCCAAAGCGGGCGCGGCGTCATTCGCCTGAAGCGTGAAGCGCAGGCCCGCCAGCCCGCCGGGCTCGGATCGCAGCCGCCGGATGGCGTCGAGAATTTCGAAAAAACCCTTCTCGTCGCGGGCATTGCCCAGGCTGACCAGATGCAGCGCCCGGCCCTCCGCCGGGGCCGGGCGGGGCAGTTCCGGCGGCGTGTGCGGGATCGGCAGCACCTCCACCGGCAGGCCGGCGAGCCGGCCGATGCGCCGCGCCAGCCGGGCGCTGTCCGAGGCGAGCCGCAGCCTCGCCCCGGCGCCCACGGCACGGCGCAGGCGGGCGAAGGCGCGTCTGCTCAGGTCGTCGTCGTAGAATTCGGTCTGGTAGCGCAGCAGTGCGACAATCGTGACATGCCGCGGCAGCGCGTCCACCACCTCGGCCAGCCCGAGCAGTTGGCGCCGCGTCAGCATATGCGCCAGCAGGATGGAACCCGCCGGCAGGTCCTTTGGCAGCGCGGCCCGCAGATCCTCGGCGAAGCGGCGGTTGCGGAACAGGTCGTCGCGCCGGCGGCGCAGCGGGCCCACGCCCTGGCGCTGCGCCCAGATATCGTCGCGGAAGGCCGGCACGGCATCGGCCTGGCAGGCGACATCGGCCGGCAGGTCGCGATGGCCGAGCACCAGCGGCGTGAAGCCCGCGGCGCGGGCGGCTTCCGCCACGGCCTGGTCGTAGGAGAAATGATGCCCGACGAAGTCGCGCAGGCTTTGGTCGGCGATGCAGAACAGGGGCGGCGTGCCGCTCACGCGGCCGCTTCCATGCCCCGAAGCACGTCCTCGACCGGCCCATCGGCCAGGATCAGGCCGCCTTCCAGGCGGATGGCGCGGTTGCACCAGCGCCGGACCACGCTGAAATCATGGGTGGCGACCACCATGATATCGGCCCCGCCGACCAGCCGGGCGAGTCGTTCCTCCGCCTTGGCCATGAAGGCGGCGTCGCCGGCCAGGAACCACTCATCCATCAGCAGCACCTGCGGCTGCATGGCGGTGGCCAGGGCGAAGGCCAGGCGCACGCCCATGCCGGCGGAATAGGTGCGGATCGGCACGTCGAAGAAGTCGCCGAGTCCGGCGAAGGCCGCCACCTCCTCCGCCAGCCGGTCGGATTCGGCATCCGTCAGGCCGCGATACAACCCACGCAGGCGGACGTTTTCGCGACCCGTCGATTCGGTGTCCATGCCGGCGGCGACATCGATCAGCGCGCCGATCTGGCCCTGTACGGTCAGGCTGCCGGCGACCGGCTCATAGACCCCGGCCAGGGTGCGCAGCAGCGTCGTCTTGCCCGCGCCATTGGGTCCCACCAATGCCACCCTCTCGCCCTTGCCGATGCGGAAATCGAGGTTCCGCAAGGCGGTGACGACGATCCGGTTCGACGGGTCGGTGTGCAGCCGGGACTTGCCCATCAGCCGCTTCTTCAGCGACCGCGCGCCGATATGGTAATAGGGGAAGTCGAGGCAGAGCCCGCGGGCTTCGATCAGGGCCATGCGCTACACCCAGAAGGCCACACGGCCACGGAAGCGCACGAAGAACACCGCCGCCACCACGACCGTCAGCAAGGTATATACAATCGCTGCCACCCAGGCGAGCGGCGGGCCGCCGCCTTCCACCAGCGGGCCGCGCACCGTCTCCAGGATCGCGTAGAAGGGATTGAAGGGCATCCAGGCCTCCCAATGCCCCAGCAGGCGCGGCTTCCACAGGATCGGCGTCAGGAAGAAGGCGAGCTGCATGATGCTGCCGACGATCGGGCCGATGTCCCGGAAGCGGGCGCAGAGCATGCCGAGGAACAGCGCTGCGGCGATCGAATTGATGGCGATCAGCACGAAGCCCGGGATGGCCAGCAACGCCTCCGGCCCCGGCAGGTGGCCGCAGATCAGGAAGATCACCAGGATCAGCGGGAAGTTGTGCGCGGCGATGATGCCGTTGCGCATCACGCAGCGCAGCGCGTGCACGGTGTAGGGCAGGGGCATCTGCCGGATGATGCCCTCCGACCCCGTCAGGCTGGCCGTCGCATCGTTCACCATCTGGCTGATGGCGTTCCAGATCACCAGGCTGACCGCCAGATGCGGCAGGTATTCGCGCAGCGACATGTTGAACAGCGTCGAATACAGCAGGCCGAGCCCGAGCAGCATCGCGCCGGTGGACAGCGTCAGCCAGAAGGGGCCGAGGACGGAGCCGCGGTAGCGGTTGCGGATGTCCAGCCAGGCGAGGGTCAGGGCCAGGCGCCAGCGGCTGACGCCGAGCCGCACATCGTCAATCGCCTTGCGCAGCCGCTGCGGGTCTGCCGCATCGACATGGTAGGACGGCATCGCCGCGGTGGAAGGGTCAGACATGCCGCGGCTCATAGCCCGGCCGAACCGGCCGGGCCAGATGGTGCGCAGGCCTACTTGCCGCTGCCGGGAGCCACCTGCTCGGCGGCGCCATAGCCCTGGGGTGCATAGCCCTGGGGCGTGCTGTAGCCCTGGGGGGCATAGGCGGCGGGCGGCGGCGGGCCACCGGCGGCGCGGGACAGGCGCACGCGGTCGCCACGGCTGATGACCACGCGGTCGCCGACCTGGAGCCCGGCCTCATTGGTCTGCACCACGGCGATGTCGCCGCCGCGATCCTCCCGCACCACGAATTCGATGGCGGTGCCGCTGCTCAGCCCGCCTTCCACCGCGGCGCCAGCCAGGCCGCCGATCAGCGCGCCGCCAAGTCCGGCCAGCAGGTTGGAACGGACATCACCGCCGATGAAGCTGCCGGCGATGCCGCCCGCCACCGCGCCGCCGGCCGCGCCCAGCCCGGTGCCGCCCTGGACCTGCACGGGGCGGCTGCCGACGATGGTGCCGTAGGAAACATGGGCGGCGCTGCCCAGCGAACGGGCGGAGACGGTGCTGCCGGTCTGGGTCGGGGCGCAGCCGGGCAGGGCCGCGACCAGGGCCAGCGCGGCAATGGCGGGGATCAACCTCTGGGACAGACGCATGTCAGAACATCCTTACGCAATGCTCGCCGGCCGGGGCCAGCCAGTCTTAAACAGGGCCGGTCTCATAAGTGGTCCGGATAGTGTAGCGCGACCGGGGCCGGCCAAGGATTTCATCTTGTTACACCACCATGGCGTGATCGGGGCGGGCTTCGCCATGATCTCGTCCTTGCTTCCGCCAGGGGCGATGGGTTAGGCATCTTTCCCAGAGACTTGCGAGCGTACTTGAACAACGGGACGGAAGTCGGGGTTGGCCTGGGCCGGCGCATCGCTTGGGGGCGGTGTGCGGGCCGGGGGGGCAGGCCTCGGGGATCGGCACCCGCAACCGACGGAGAGCCTGCATGACCCGGTTCAGCGCTGCGCGCGACGGTCACCGCTGGGGGCGGCCCGTGGTGGCCTGCCTTCTGGTCGGGATGCTCGCCGCCTGCGGCCAGACCACCACCCAGCGGGCGGTGACGCAGGCCCCGGTCTCCAATTCCCAATGGGCGCGGCCGTCCAGCTACGACGCGCCCGGCCCCTCGCATGACCCCTGGGGTCCCTACATCACCCAGGCGTCGCAACGCTTCGACATCCCGGAACGCTGGATCCGGGAAGTGATGCGCCAGGAATCCGGCGGCCGTGTCTCCGCCACCTCCCGCGTCGGGGCCATGGGCCTGATGCAGGTGATGCCGGGCACCTATCGCGAGTTGCGGGCGAAATACGACCTCGGCTCCGACCCCTACCATCCCTGGGACAGCCTGATGGCGGGCACCGCCTATCTGCGGGAAATGTATGAGCTGTATGGCGCGCCGGCCTTCCTGGCCGCCTACAATGCCGGCCCGCGGCGGCTGGAAGATTATCTTTGGGGCAGCCGCGGGCTGCCGGCGGAAACCCGCAACTACGTCGCCCGCATCGGGCCGCGGATCCAGGGCGCGCATCCGAACCGCCGCGCGGCGCCGGAGGTCTATGCTGCCGCTGAGATTCCGCTGAGCATCCCGGCCGGGCCACGGCGCGGTGACACCGCCACCATGCTGGCGCTGCGCGACCAGCGCCGCGCGGTGGACCCTGGCATCCGCGTTGCGACGCTGCCGCCGGGTCCGGTGGTGCGGATGGACCCGATTCCGGATGGCTCGACCAGCCAGCCGCAGCCGACGCAACTGGCTTCCGCTGGCGGCTTCATGGTGTCCAACGCCGCCGCCGCCGGCGTTTCCTATGCGCCGCAGGGCACCGTCGTCGCCATGGCGCCGGTGGCCAGCCTCGGCGATTTCCAGACCCGGATGGAGCCGATCGCCAGCCCGGGCGATGGCGTCGCCGCCAGCGCGGTGCCCGCCAGCAGCCTCGGCACCAGCTTCGAGAGCTATCAGACGGCGACGGCCCCGGTCACGCGCATGGCGCCGGTGGTGAGCCCGGGTGATCCCGGCAGCATCGGCAGCGAGTCGCTGGCGATGATTGCGCCGCCGCCCGCCGCCCCGGCCGTAAGGGCGGCCGCCGCGCCGCGCCCCGCCCAGACCGTGGCCGCGCTGAGCCCGGCCGCACCCACCTCCCTGCCGTTCGTTCGCGTCGATCCGCCCGGCCTGGCGGCCTCCCCGGCACCGCGCGGCTTTTCCCTGATCCCGCAGGCCCATGCCAGCACCCTGCCGGCTGCGCCGCGCCCCTCGGCGGGCGCGCCCGCCACCGGCGGCGGCTGGTCGATCCAGGTTGGGGCCTTCGCCTCCGAGAACCTGGCGCGTGCCGCCGCCGGCCAGGCGCGGGAACGCGTCGGCACTACGGGCACACGCCTGCTGGTGCAGCCCGCGCCGCAGGGGCGCACCACGCTCTACCGCGCCCGGGTGCTCGGCCTCGCCGATCGCGATGCGGCCGAGGCGGCCTGCGAGCGGATGCGCGGCCGTAGTGCCTGCATGGTGGTGGCGCCCGGCGCCTGAGCCATGCCGGTGCTGGTGATCGGCGCCGGCGGCCATGCGCGGGTGGTGATCGAACTGCTGCAGGCCAATGGCCGCAGCGTGGCCGGGCTGCTGGATGACGCGCCGGGGCGCGCGCCCGTGCTGGGCTACCCGATTCTCGGCGGCACCGACGCGCTGGCGGCCTTGCGGGCGGAGGGGCTGACCGAACTGGCCGTGGCGATCGGCGACAATGCGGCTCGTGCGCGACTCGGCCTGATGGCGGAGGCGGCGGGCTTCGTGCTGCCGCCGCTGCTGCATCCCAGCGCCCTGATCTCCCCCAGCGCCATCCTGGAGGAGGGGGTGCAGATCATGGCCCGCGCGGTGCTGGGGCCCGAGTCGCGGGTGGCGCGGCTGGCCCTGGTGAACACCGGTGCCATCGTCGAGCATGACTGCGTGGTCGAGGAAGCGGCGCATATCGGCCCCGGTGCCGTCCTTTGCGGCGCGGCCCGCGTCGGTGCGCGCGCCCTGATCGCGGCCGGTGCTGTGCTGCAGCCGGGCGTTGCGGTGGGCGTGGGGGCGGTGGTGGCGCTGGGCGCCGCGGTGGTCGATTCGGTGCCGGATGGTGCGCGCCACGGTGGCGTCCCGGCGCGTGCGTTGGCGCAACGATCGCGCGACTGAATATTCTGACGAGAGAATGAGGCTCGGATCGACAGCCGGCGGTGGTATTTTTCAGCCTGCTTCACGTGTCCGGACGTCGCAAAAAAATGGACCGATGACCACTGGATGGTGGAAAATATCTCCCGATTGGCGAATACTTTCGCCATGGCCAGCGAAACCCCGCAATCCGATCAACCCCGAGCCCTGCTCGGCCTGCGTTCTCCGACCATGCTCGCGGACGCGCCCGCACGGGTCGGCCAGACGCCCGAGCGGCCGGACTACCAGGTGATATCCTCCGGCTGGGACAGTGAGGATGGCGGCAGCAAGAGCCAGCGCAGCAATCTGCTGACGGCGCTGGGCGCGGCTGTGATGCTGCTGCTGGCGCTGGTGGGGATCGGCCTGCTGATCGGCTGATCGGCCCGGCGGCGCCTGCCGGGGCTTGCCGCCGCTCGACGCCTCCCGCAATTTGGCCCCCCGCGTGCAGGCGCGAAAGGGGAGGCAGAACTGGCATTCCGGGATCTCGATCGGCTGTTGCGGCCGCGTTCCGTCGCCGTGGTCGGTGCGTCCGACGACGCCACCCGCATCGGCGGGCGGCCACTGGCCTATATGCTGTCCCAGGGATTTTCCGGGGCGCTGATGCCGGTGAACCCGAACCGGGCGACGGTACAGGGGGTGCCGGCCTTCGCCAGCGTCGCTTCCCTGCCACAGGCGCCCGACGCCGCGATCGTGGCGATTCCCGGGGAGGCGGCGATCCAGGCGGTGGCCGATCTCGGTGCGCGCGGCTGCGGCGCGGCCATCGTCTTCACCGCCGGATTCGCGGAGACCGGAGAGGCGGGTGCGGCCATGCAGGCGCGGCTGCTGGAGGCGGCGCGGCCTTCGGGCATGCGGCTGCTCGGGCCGAACTGCCTCGGCATGTTCAACGCCACCTTGGGCTACTATCCGATCTTCTCCGCCAGCTTCGAGAATGGCTGGCCCCGCCAGGCCATGCGCGGCATGGGCGGCGTCGGCATCGCCAGCCAGTCCGGCGCCTATGGCAGCCATCTGTTCGCCGCCGCGCGTGATCGCGGCATCGCCACCCCCGTCCTGGTGACCACGGGCAATGAGGCCGACCTCGGCCTGTCCGACATCATCGGCTGGATGGCGGAAAGCGAGGAGGTGCAGGTCATCGCCGCCTATGCCGAGGGCATCCAGAACGGCCCGCGCTTCATCGCCGCGCTGGAAGCAGCACGGGCCGCGAAGAAGCCGGTGGTGATGATGAAGGTGGGGCGCAGCAAGCTGGGCCAGGCGGCGGCGCAGTCCCACACCGCCTCCATCGCCGGCGACGACCGGGTGATGGATGCCGTGCTGGCCGAATTCGGTGTGCACCGCGCGCGGACCACGGAAGAACTGCTGGACGTCTGCTACGTCGCCCAGCGCGGTATTTTTCCGAAGCGCAACTCGCTGGGCGTGGTGACCATTTCGGGCGGCGCCGGCGTGCTGATGTCGGACGCGGCGGAAGCCGTGAGCCTGCCCATGCCGCCGATGCCGGAGGCGGCGCAGCAAAAACTGAAGAAGCTGGTGCCCTTCTCCTCGCCGCTGAACCCGGTGGACTGCACGGCGCAGGCCTTCAACGACATGAGCGTGATCGGCGCCTTTGCCGAAAGCATGGTCACCGATGGCGGCTATGCCAGCGTCATCGCCTTCTTCACCCAATGGGGGGCCAGCCCCTCCATGGCGCCGCGCCTGCGGGCGGAGTTGAAGAAGGTGCTGGACGCGCATCCCGACCGCATTTTTCTCCTGTCCATCCTCGCCCCGGTCGAGCGGGTGCGGGAATGGGAGGCGGATGGCTTCCTGTGCATGGAGGACCCTTCACGAGCTGTGGTCGCGCTCGCCGCCATGGGCCGCTTCGGCGAAGCCTTTGCGGAAGCTTCGGCGCCTGCCGCGGCACCGCCGGCGGTCACGCTGCCTGACGCTTCGCCGAACGAGGCCGAGGCCAAGCGCATCCTGGAGGAGGCCGGCATCCCCATGGTGCCGGAAGCCGCCTGCCAGAGCGTCGAGGACGCGGTGAACGCCGCCGAGGCCATCGGCTATCCGGTGGTGGCGAAAATCCTGTCGCCCGATATCCTGCACAAATCCGAGATCGGCGGCGTCCTGCTGAACCTGTCCCATGCCAGCGCGGTGCGGGAGGGTTTTGCGCTGCTGAAGCAGCGCGCCCGCGCCCATGCGCCCGGCGCCCGCATCGACGGCGTGCTGATCGCCAAGCAGGTGGTGGGCGGCACTGAAATCGCGCTCGGCGTGGTGCGGGACCCGGTCTTCGGGCCGATGGCGATGGTGGGCCTCGGCGGCGTCTTCATCGAGATTTTTGCCGATGTCGCCTTCCGCCGCTGCCCCGTCGATCCAGCGCAGGCGGAGGCCATGATCCGATCCCTGCGCGGCTTCCCGCTGCTGGATGGCGCACGCGGCAAACCCAAGGCGGATCTTCCCGCACTCGCGCAGGCGCTGGTGGCGCTGTCCCGCTTCGGCGCGGCGGCGGGACCGCGCCTGGCCTCGGCCGAAATCAACCCGCTGCTGGTGCTGCCCGCGGGCCAGGGCGCCTTCGCCGCGGACGCCGTCCTCGAACTTACGGACTGATCATGCCCATCGACTATCAGGCGCTGCTGAACTTCCCGATCCCGGAAATCCGCCAGGAGCTGCGCTGGCAGGATTCTTCACTCTACGCCCTGTCGCTGGGTCTCGGGCAGGACCCGATGGACACCGAGGCGCTGCGCTACGTCACCGAAGGCCCGGCCATGCGCGCGCTGCCGACCATGGCGGTGGTGCTCGGCTATCCCGGCTTCTGGCTCGCGGACCCGGCAACTGGCGTGGATGCGGTGAAACTGGTCGCCGGCGAACAGGCCGTCGAACTCTTTGCGCCGCTGCCGACAAGCGGCACGGTGGTCGGCAAATCCCGCGTCACCGGCCTGGTGGATCGCGGCGCCGGCAAGGGCGCGCTGCTCTACACCGCGCGCGACATCATCGACGAAGCCACGGGCGCGAAACTCGCCACGGTGGAGAACACCACGTTTCTCCGTGGCGATGGCGGCTTCGGCGGGCCGGATGGCCCCGTGAAGCGCCTGGCGGCGGAGCCTGACACCACGCCCGACCTTACGCTCGACCTGCCGACGCGGCCCGAAATGGCGCTGATCTACCGTCTGAACGGCGACCACAACCCGCTGCACAGCGACCCGGCGCTCGCCGCCAAGGCCGGCTTCCCGCGCCCCATCCTGCACGGCCTGGGCACCTTCGGCGTGGTCGGCCGCGCGCTGCTGGCGACCATCTGCGACCACGACCCGGACCGCTTCGGCCGCATGGAATGCCGCTTCTCCGCCCCCGTCTTCCCGGGCGAGACAATCCGCACCGAAATCTGGCGCAAGCCGGACGGCGCCGCCTTCCGCGCCAAGGTCGTGGAACGCGACCTGACCGTCATCAGCCACGGCGCCTTCCGCACAAGATAGATCCAGTTCAACGCATTTTCCGAGTCGCCTCGCGCAGCCGCGAGGCTTGAAAATGCTCTGATCTGGACGCCCTGCGCCAAGACGTTTACCTGACACCCGCAACCAGAGGGCGGACATGATCAACAAGATCGTCCAATCGATCGCCGAATCGCTGGAAGGCGTGCCACACGGCGCCACCATCCTGATGGGCGGCTTCGGCGCCGTCGGCCAGCCCGACGAACTCATCGAAGGCCTGCTGGAACAAGGCGCGCGCGACCTGACCGTGGTCGCCAACAACGCCGGCGCCGGCAAGGTCGGCCTCGCCCGCCTGATGATGGAAGGCCGCGTGCGGAAGATCATCTGCTCCTTCCCCCGCTCCGCCGGCTCCACGGTGTTCGAGGAACTCTACCGCGCCGGCAAGCTGGAACTGGAAATCGTCCCGCAGGGGACCCTCGCCGAACGCATGCGCGCCGCCGGCGCCGGCATCCCCGCCTTCTTCACCCCCACAGGTGCCGGCACCAAACTCGCCCAGGGCAAGGAAAGCCGCGTCTTCAACGGCCGCGAACACATCCTGGAACAGGCCCTGCCCGGCGACGTTGCCCTGATCGAAGCCTGGCAGGCCGACCGCTGGGGCAATCTGACCTATCGGGAGTCCGGCCGGAACTTCAACCCGGTCATGGCCATGGCCGCCACCCTCACCGTCGCCCAAACCCACCACGTGGTGGACCTCGGCGACATTGCCCCCGACCACGTCCACACGCCCGGCATCTTCGTCCAACGGGTCGTCCAGGTGGAACGCGGGGCGCCGTGGGTGTAGCACTGGGTGGCTTTGCAGGAGGGGCTCTGCCCCTCCCGCACCCTCCCCGCCAGGAGGCAGTGGCCTCCTGGACCACGGGACCTTGAGGGGAGATGGAGAGGGGCCGGAGCGCCCGCCGATCCAGAGGCCCCGCTGGCCCCTCTCCATCTCCCCTCATGAATCGAAGGGTTCCAAGGGGCCACTGCCCCTTGGCAGGGGGTGCAGGGGGACAGCGTCCCCCTGCGAATCACGCAGCGCAACCCAAGGCACACCCGTGCCCTGGGCGATCCGATGGAGCTGAAGCTGATGGCGGGTGTGACGCGGCAGGGGATGGCGGCGCGGGTGGCGCGGGACATTCCGGAGGGGTGGTTTGTCAATCTCGGGATTGGGATTCCGACGATGGTGGCGGATCATGTGCCGGTGGAGCGGGAGGTGATCCTGCATTCCGAGAATGGCATTCTGGGGATGGGTCCGGCGCCGGAGGCGGGGAAGGGGAATGCCTGGCTGGTGAATGCCGGCAAGCAGCAGGTGACCCTGCGGCCGGGTGGGAGCTTTTTCCACCATGCGGACAGTTTTGGGATGATCCGCGGCGGGCACATTGATTTGTGTGTGCTGGGGGCGTTCGAGGTCGCGGAGAATGGCGACATCGCGAATTGGGCGACGAGCGAGAATGACTCGGCGCCGGCGGTGGGTGGCGCGATGGATCTGGCCGCGGGGGCGAAGCGGCTGTGGGTGGTGATGGACCACACGACCAAGGATGGGCGGCCGAAGCTGGTGGAGGCCTGTGGCTATCCGCTGACGGCGCCGGGGGCGGTGCAGCGCATCTATACCAACCTGGCGGTGGTGGATGTGGTGCAGGGGCGCGGCTTCGTGCTGCGGGAGATCCTGGCGGAGGGCATGTCCTTGGCGGAGCTGCAGGCGCAGACCGGCGCCGTGCTGCACACCGACGCATGAGTGACGCCCCGGTGATGCGCGTGGCGCAGGCGCGCGATGGTGCGGTGCTGACGCTGACGCTGGACTATCCGTCGCGGCGCAATGCGCTGTCGGTGGCATTGCGGGAGCAGTTGTTCGAGGCGCTGGAGGCGGCGCAGGGCGATGCGGGCGTGCGCGCGGTGGTCATCACCGGCGCGGGCGGCACCTTCTGCTCGGGCGGCGACATTTCGGGCATGGATGTGCGGGATGCCGAGCAGGGGCGGGAGAGGATGCGGCGCACGCATCGCATCATCCGGCTGATGGTCGGCGGGCGGCTGCCGATCGTGGCCGCGGTGGAGGGCTGGTGCGTGGGTGCCGGGCTGTCGGTGGCCTGTGCCAGCGACACCATCGTTGCCTCGGCGGAGGCGCGCTTCATGGCGGGCTTCAACAAGGTGGGGCTGATGGCCGATCTTGGCCTGCCTTTCACCCTGCCGGCGCGCATCGGCGTGGCGCGCGCGCGGCAGGTTCTGTTCTATGCGGAGCCGATGGGCGCTGCCGAGGCGGAGCGGATCGGGCTGGTCGACCGCGTGGTGCCGAAGGGTACGGCGCTGGAAGCTGCGCAGGACGTCGCGCGCGGATTGGCCGCCCAGGCGGCGCTGCCGATCGCACTCACAAAACGCATGCTGGCCGAGGGGCTGGACGCGGCGCTGGAGCGGGAGCGGGACTGGCAGACCATGTGCTTCCTCTCCGCCGATCACGCGGAGGGGCGCGAGGCCTTCATGGCGAAGCGGGAGCCGGTCTTCGGCGGCTGACCGCCAGGGTCGCTTCTACCGCCGCTTCGGCGGGTCCCGGCTCAGCCCCTTGGCGGCCAGCGCCGCCTCATAGGCGGCCCAGCGTTCGGCGTATTGCTCGCCGAGCGTGCGGAAGAAGTCCCAACTGTAGATGCCGCTGTCGTGCAGGTCGTCGAAGACCAGCCGCACGGCGTAATGGCCGACCGGCTCGATCCGCATGATGCCGACATGGCGCCGCCCGGGCACCGTCACCCGCTGCCCCGGCCCATGCCCCTGCACCTCGGCGGAGGGGCTTTCGACGCGCAGATATTCCGCCGGCAGGGCGAAATGCACGCCGTCATCCCAGGCCAGGTGCAGCACCTGCTCCGCCCGGGACAGGCGGATTTCGGTCAGTGTCGGCATCAGGCCGGCAGTTTGCGGGCCTCGTCCGGCAGCATGATGGGGATGCCATCGCGCACCGGATAGGCGAGGCCGGCCTTTTCGCTGACCAGTTCGCCGGCTTCGCGGTCGTAGCGCAGCGGGCCCTTGCTCACCGGGCAGACCAGGATTTCCAGAAGCCGGGGGTCCACCGCCCCGGCCATCGGCTCGGATGCCGTCATCGCCAAATGTCTCCCCAACAGGATGCGTGAGGTGGGGCGACTGGAAAGGCCCCCCTCACCCAACCCTCTCCCCCCGTTGGGGGGAGAGGGCCAAGTGGATTCCGTTTAGCTGGGGCGGCCCTCGGGCGCCATGGCGTGGCCGCCCATCTGCAGCAGGGTCACCAGCATGGCGGCGCGGTCGGAGACGGTCGGTGCCTCCAGCAGCGCCTGCTTCTCCCGCACCTCGAAGGGGCAGAGCATGCAGAGCGTGGTGACCAGCAGGGAGTCCGGCGTGGCCTCCACCGCCTCCCAATTCGCCTCGATGCCGCGCGCCTTGAAATAGGGGCGCAGCGCGATGAGCATGGCGTTGCGGTCCACCTGCGGGGCCGGCGTGTCCAGCGCCAGGTCGGCGGCATACGGGGCGTAGTCGACGCTGGCGCGGCGATAGCCCCGGCGCATTTCCGCCTCCTCCACCACCCGGCAGCGGATCACGCCGGTCAGGGTGATGAGGTAGCGCCCATCCTCCGTCTCGGCGAAGGAGGAGATGCGGCCGAGGCAGCCGACGCGGTAGATCTGGCTGCCGATCTCGGTGCGCGGCAGCGCCGGGTCGGGCTGCACCATGGCGAACAACCGGCCCGCTGCCAGCGCATCCTCGGTCATCGCCAGGAAGCGTGGCTCGAAGATGTTCAGCGGCAGCCGGCCGCCGGGCAGCAGCAGCGCGCCCGAGAGCGGGAAGATGGGAACCTCCGAGGGCAGCGCCTCGAAGGTGGTCTGGAAGGCGGGCATGGGCTCCGTTTCAGCCACTGGCGCTGGCCGGCGGCGCTGCTGCCCCCCGCGCGGCGGGTGCCGCGCGGTTTGGCCCAGGCCGGGTCGGCTTATCGGAACAGAAGGGTGGAGAGCTTCCGGCGTCCTGCAAGGGTGGCGGGGTCATCGAATCCCCAGGCCTCGAAGAACTTCAGAAGCTGCTTGCGCGCCGCTTCCTCGTTCCAGGCGCGGTCGCGCTTGATGGCGACCATCAGCGCGTCCACCGCCTCCGCCCGCTTGTCCATGGCGTTCAGGGCCACGGCCAGGTCGATGCGGGCGGCGTGGTCATCCGGGTCGGCTTCCAGCCGGCGCTCGAACTCGCCCAGCTTTTCCCGCGCCTCGCGGCCTTCCCGGGCGAGCTGGAGCTGGGAGCGGACGGAGGCGATCTCGGCATGGCCGGCGATCTTTTCCGGCACCTGGTCCAGCACCTCCTGCGCCTGTTCCTCCTCGCCCAGCGCCATCAGGCAGCGGGCGAGGCCGGCCATGGCATCGGGGTTCTCCGGCTCGGCCTGGGCCAGGGCGGCGAAGAGCTCCACCGCGCCGGCATGGTCGCCGGCTTCCACCAGGGCCTTGGCCTCGGCCAGCAGGTCGGCGCTGGGCAATTGGCCGCCGGCCGCCTTCAGCAGGGTCTCGATGAATTTCTTCACCTCACCCTCCGGCAGGGCGCCCTGGAACAGGTCGGCGATCTGGCCCTGGACGAAGCCGACGACGGTCGGCACCGATTGCAGCGGCAGGCCCATCTGGGCGAGCTGCTGGACAAGCTGGCGGTTCTTGTCGATGTCGATCTTCACCAGCTTCACGCGGCCGCCGGCGGCGCGCACCACCTTTTCCAGCGTCGGCGTCAGCGTCTTGCAGGGGCCGCACCAGGTGGCCCAGAAGTCGACCAGGACGGGGGTTTCGCGGCTGGCCTCGATGACATCGGCCATGAAGGTGCGCTGGTCACCATCCTTCACCGGATCAGGCGTGCCGGCGGGGCTGGCGCCGCCCGGGGCGGGCTGGCGGCTGGGGTCGAAGATGAGATCCATGGCGGCAAATTCCTCTCGCTTGGGCGCATAGATGCGCCATGCGCGTTCCGAAGCAAGCGGGTCCGGGCGTTTCCGGGCGGCTCAGACCGGATTCGGGGGGTCCAGCACCTCGGGCGCATGGCCCAGATGGTGCAGGAAACGCAGCAGATCGGCCGGGCGGATGGCCGTGGTCATGCGGTTGGTCAAAGGATGGACATGGATCCACTCAAAACCTTCCACCAGCAGTCGGTCGATCACGATCCGCACCGTGCCGGGGGCAGCATTGACCAGGCCCAGGGGCGTGACGGAGCCCGGTTCCACGCCGAGCGTGGCCCACAAGGCCTCGGCCTCCGCAAAGACGCTGCGCGGCTGGCCCAGGGCGCGGATCAGGGCATTGACCTTCACCTGCCGGTCCTCCTCCAGCACCGCCAGCAGGAAGGGGCCGGCGGCCTTCTCCGGCCGCAGGAACAGGTTCTTGACATGGCCGCCGGGCAGGCTGGGCCGCAACGCCTTGCTTTCGGCGACGGTGAAGACCGGCGCGTGGCTGACCGTATGCGCGTCGATGCCGAGCGCGCTGAGCCGTGCCAAAAGCCCCTCCGGAGTCTCCATCAATGCAGCCGGCTGGCCGGCTGGTGCGGGCTGTCCAGGCTGAAGGCGGGCACGGCGACGTCGAAGTTCTCGCCGGTTTCCGTCACCACCATATGGTAGGCGCCGGCCATGAAGCCGGAAGGCGTCGGAAGCGGGGTGCCGGAGGTGTATTCGAACTGCTCCCCCGGCGCGAGCACGGGCTGTTCGCCGACCACGCCTTCGCCATGCACCTGTTGCACCCGGCCCTGCGCATCGGTGATGCGCCAGC
Source organism: Falsiroseomonas oleicola (assembly GCF_019029495.1). Lineage (GTDB taxonomy): Bacteria > Pseudomonadota > Alphaproteobacteria > Acetobacterales > Acetobacteraceae > Falsiroseomonas > Falsiroseomonas oleicola. The sequence continues at coordinate 797,919 of NZ_JAERQM010000001.1, read as the reverse complement.
TTCGCTTCAGAAGCTGCACCGTCTGCGCCCCCTCATTGGCGATGGCGATGCGATAGGCCCAGACGAAAAGGCCGCGCTCCGGCTCCGACTGATCCTCCAGGTAGAAGCTGCGCACCGTGACGCGGACGCCACGGGTGATCTCGCTGAACGCATCGGCCTGGGCCATTGCCTGTCTCCCCTGGCCGCCCATTCTCGGCCCATGGGGGCGGGCGTCAACCTGCCGCGCGCATGCGGCGCGCCAGGGCCTCCCCGATCATCACGCAGGTGAAGTGCAGGTTGGCGCGGCAATCGCTCGGCATGATGGAGGCATCCGCCACGCGCAGCCCCTTGATGCCGCGCACGCGGAGGTCCGGATCCACCACGCCGCGCGGTTCCTCATGCGCCGTCATGCGGCAGGTGCCGGCGGCGTGCTGGATGTCGGCGGCCTCGGCCAGCATGATCGCGTCCAGCGCATCATCCGGCAGCGCTGCGGCCTGATCCATGCTCAGGCCGGTCTCGCCGAAGGTGATCTGCTGCGAAATGTCGCTGAGTGGTGCGAGCGCGGTCAGGCGGGCCAGGCGCCGCACGCCATCCCGCATCCGCGCGCGGTCGCGCGGATCGTCCAGCATGTTCTCCTCGACAACCGGCTGCGCCTCGGGATCGGCGGAGGTCAGCGCCAGGGTGCCGCGCGACCAGGCATCATACAGCGCGAGGCCCACCGCGCCGCCCTCCGCCGGGCCGCCATCGGTGGTCAGGCCGCGATGGTTGTAGGCGATCATGATCATGTCGCGCTCGCCGCCCATGCCGCTGCTATAGGTCAGGCAGCAATTGGTGTGACGGGCATCGGCGCCCTGGGCACGATGTTCCGGCTTCAGCGCCAGGGTGGCGCGCAGGATCGGGTGGTCCATCAGGTTCTGGCCGACCCAGGGCAGGTCCCGCACCACCGCGATGCCGAGGCCCGACAGCGCTGCCGCCGGCCCGATGCCGGAGCGCATGAGGATGGCCGGGCTGTGGATGGCGCCGGCGCAGAGCACCACCTCCCGCCCCGCGATCTCCTCCCATGCGCCGCCACCGAAGCGCACGCGCACGCCGGTGGCGCGGCCGTTCGCGACCAGCACGCGATCGACCAGCGCCTCGCCCCGGATGGTCAGGTTCGCGCGGCTGCGCGCCGGCTCCAGATAGCCGTCATTGGTCGTCACGCGCAGCCCGTTGCGCAGGTTGATGGGGTTGCAGGAAATGCCCTCCCCTTCCGGCGCGTTCAGGTCCGGCTTCCAGCGGTAGCCGCCCGCCAGCGCGGCATCGCGCAGGCCGAGATCGACGGCGCCCCATTGCTCCAACGGCATGCGGAACACCGGCAGCGGGCCGCCCTGGCGGATGCCGGGGGCGGTGCCGGTATCCGCGTCATCCTCGATGGCATCGAAGATCGGCAGCACATCGGCGGCCGACCAGCCCTCGCAGCCCGCTTCCGCCCAGGCATCGAAGGCCGCCGGCACGCCGCGGATGGCGATCTGCGCATTGACCGTGGAGGACCCGCCCATGGCCTTGCCGCGCCAGTAGAACTTTGGCTGCTGCGCCTTGGTCCGCCGCGTCATCAGGCCGGGCCATTGCCAAGCGGCCTGATGCGCCGGGTCATGCATGAAGGGGATGATATTGGCGCTGCGCAGCGCCGCCGGCGCCTCCGCCGCGCGCCAGTCGCGCCCGGCTTCCAGCAGCAGGACCTTGCGGTGCCCGTCCTCCGACAGCCGCGCCGCCAGCGGGGCGCCGGCCGAACCGGCGCCGACAACAATCACGTCATACATGGCGTCTATCGCTTCCCGACATTCCAGAACAGGGGGATGGCGGAGGGGATCAGGTTCTCCAACTGCGCGCGCGAGGCGGCGGGCTGGGCGAACTGGCCCCAGGGCACGGCCATGCCCTGCTCGTAGATGATCGCCTGCATCTGCGCCACGATCGCCTGCCGCGCCTCCAGCGTCGGCGCCGCGGCGAAGGCAGCAAACAGCGGCGTCAGGCGCTGTTCGCAATGGAAGCCGCCGGTGGTCGCATTGGTGCAGTTGAAGCCGATGACGGAGTTGGTCAGCGGGTTGTGCAGGTCGACGCCCAGCGCGTGGACGCCGAACACGCTCCAACCATCGCGCCGCGTGCGGCGGGCAAGGACGGAGGCCCAGTCCATCACCTGCATGTCCACGGTGAAGCCCGCGCGGCGCAGCCGGTCCGCCAGGATTTCCGACGAAATTTTTGCGGCTTCCAGGTCGTTGGCGACCAGCACCACGACGGGCTCGCCCGCATAGCGCGTCTGCGCCAGGGCGGCGCGCGCCGCCTCGATGGAGGGGCTGCGCATCGGCTCCGTGCCGACATCGGACTCATAGGGCGAGCCGCAGATGAAGAAGGCGTTGCAGGTCCGGGCATAGCGGTCGGACAGGCCAAAACCCGCCATCACCTCCGCCTGATCGACCAGATGCAGCAGCACGCGACGAATGGCCGGATCGGCGAAGGGGCCGGAGGCGGCATTGGTGCGGTAATGGCCCGTGAACTGGTCGAGACCCGTAAAGCTCTGCACCCGCACGCCGCGATCGCGCTCCAGCAGCGCCAGCATGTCGAAGGGGGCGTATTGGATGAAATCGACCTCGCCGGCGCGCATGGCGGCGACGGCGGTCTGGCCATCCGGGATCACGCGGATGTCCAGCGCCTCGATCCGCACCTGCTTGCCGCCGGCCAGATGGTCCGCCGGCTCCGCGCGCGGCACGTAGCGGGCATTGCGGCGCAGCAGCATGCGGTCGCCGGTGCGGTGGTCGGCGCGGGCATAGGTGAAGGGGCCGGAGCCGATGATCTCCGCGATACGCTCCGTCCCCGGGGTGCGGGCCAGACGCTCCGGCAGCATGAAGGGCACGGGGGAGGAGGTGGTGCCCAGCGCATCCAGCACCAGGCCGAAGGGCTCCTTCAGCACCAAAGTGAAGCGCTTCGCGTCATTGGCTTCCAGCGAGGCCGTGGCCGCCATCAGCCGGCTGCCCAGCGCGCTGCGCGTGCCCCAGCGGCGCAGCGAGGCGACGGCATCGGCGGCGGTGACCGGCGCGCCATCATGCCACAGCAACCCGTCGCGCAACGTGAAGGACCAGGTGAGGCCGTCCTCGGAGCGGGTCCAGTCCTGCACCATCTGCGGCTGGATGCGGCCCTGGCCGTCGGCCGCGAACAGGGTGTCGAAGACCATGTAGCCGAAGGTGCGGGTGATATAGGCCGGGGTGAAATGCGGATCGAGGGTGACGATCTCGGCTTCCAGCACCGCCGTCAGGGTCTGCGCGCGAGGCGCCGCCGCCGGCAGCAAAGGAAGCGCCAGAAGCGGCAGCAGGCGGAGCCATCGGGGAAGCGGGAGCGGCATCGCGGCACCTCGGATCAGGGATGCCGCGAGTGTAGGAACAGGGTTTCCGCAGTGTAAACCCCGATGTTGCAACGCAGCAGATCAGCCCCGCCGCAGCGCCACCGCGAGGCCCGCGCCCATCAGGATGGCGCCGCCGCCCCGGTTCAGCGCGCGGCGCAGCCCGGGCCGGCGCACCGCGCCGGAAAGCCGCCCGGCCAGCGCAGCATAGATCGCGGCATTGGCCGCCGCCAGCGTCACGAAGGTGGCGGTCAGCAGTGCTGCCTGCGCCACAAAGGGCCGCGCCGGGTCGATGAACTGCGGCACGAAGGCGACGAAGAACACGATGCCCTTCGGGTTCAGCGCCGTGACCAGCCAGGCCTGGCGCAGCGCCTTGCCGCCCGCCAGCGGTGGCGCCGCGGTCGCCTCCACCGGCGCGCGCCACATCTTCACCCCGAGCCAGATCAGATAGGCCGCCCCCGTCCATTTCAGCGCGGTGAACAGCGTGGCGGAGGTCGCCAGGATCGCCCCCAGCCCGGCCAGGGAAAGCGTCATCGCCGTCAGGTCGCCCAGCGCCACGCCGGCCACCAGCGGCAGCGCATTGCGCGCGCCGCCGCCGAGGCTCTGGCCGATCACCAGCAGGATGGTCGGCCCCGGGATGATGAGCATGGCAACGGCCGCCGCGCAGAAGGCGAGCCAGATGGCGAGGTCCACGGGACTACTCCTTGCGGCGGGAGGCTTCCGGCAGGTCGCTCGCCAGCTCGAACAGCGTGGCGTCGGCGGCCGGCTTGGCCTTGGCGGGCTTCTTCGCCGCCGGGGCCGGTGCCGGGGCGGGCTCGGCCGCCGGTGCCGGTGCGTCGATCACCACCTTGGCCCGCTTCGTCGGCTTCGGCGGGGGCGCGACGGCGTCCAGCGCTTCCGACAGATCGACGATCAGATCGGCCACATCCTCCAGCCCCACCGACAGGCGGATGGTGCCGTCGGTGATGCCGAGGCGCGCGCGTTCCTCCGCGCCGACGCGCATATGCGTCGTCGTCGCCGGATGCGTCACCAGGGACTTGGCATCGCCCAGGTTGTTGGAGACATCGACCAGCTTCAGCGCATCGAGGAAGCGGAAGGCCGCCTCCTTCCCGCCCTTGATGTCGAAGGTCACCAGGCTGCCGCCGGCCGTCATCTGCGCCTTGGCCAAGGCCTGCTGCGGATGGTCGACGCGGAAGGGATACAGCACGCGCGACACCTCCACCCGCTCCGCCAGGAAATCGGCGATGGCGGCGGCGGAATGGCACATGGCGGGCAGGCGGAGATGCAGCGTCTCCAGCCCCTTCAGGATCACCCAGGCATTGAACGGGCTGAGCGCCGGGCCGGTGTTGCGGATGAAGGGCTGCAGCACCTCATCCACCCACTTCTTCCTGCCCAGCACGGCGCCGCCGAGCACGCGGCCCTGGCCGTCCATATGCTTGGTCAGCGAATAGACGACGACATCCGCGCCGAAATCCAACGGCTTCTGCAGCAGCGGCGTGGCGAAGACATTGTCGGCCACAACGATCGCCCCGGCCTGATGCGCCAGGTCGCAGACCGCGGCGAGGTCGAGGATATCCAGCATCGGGTTTGACGGCGTCTCCAGCAGCACCAGCGCCGCCGGCTTGGCCAGCGCCGCCTTCCACTGCTCCAGATCCCCGCCATCCACGAATTCGGAGACGATGCCGTAGCGCGGCAGCAAAGTGGAGACGATCCAGTGGCAGGAGCCGAACAAAGCGCGGGAGGCGACGACGCGATCGCCAGTCTTCAGATGGCTCAGCATCGCGGCATGCACGGCGGCCATGCCGGTCGCGGTCAGCCGGCAGGCCTCCGCCCCTTCCAGCGCTGCCAGCCGGTCTTCCAGCATGGTGGTGGTGGGATTGCCGAAGCGGGAATACTGGTAGTGCTGGGTGGTGCCGAGGAAGGTGTCCTCGGCCTGGCCCGCGCTTTCATAGACGAAGCCGGAGGTGAGGTAGAGCGCCTCCGACGTCTCATCTTGGTTGGACCGCATCTGCCCGCCGCGGACCAGCAGCGTGGCGGGGCGGAGGGGGCGGTCGGGCAGGGTTCTGGCCATCGGGACACCTAAAAGCTGCAGCTGGGCTGCGACCACAGGACGTCCGGCCCCCTTCCGGGGCAACAGGACCGCATGAGGCGGACCCCGCGACCCTTTAGCGCGTTTGTTTTCGGAGATTTCGGGTCCGTGCCGGACCCGCAACCACCGCCCGGTACACCGGGACCTCGCCGCAATCAGGCCGGACAAATCGCGAGGGGCGCCTGGGGCGCCTGACCCATGGCTTACGAGCGGGGCGCGCGGCGGTCAAGGATGCTGTGAACACCGCCCAGGCGCCATCAGTCCACCTTGATATTGCCGACGCGAATCACCTCCCGCCACTTGTCCAACTCGGCGCGGATCATCGCGGTATAGGCCTCCGCCCCCAGCGTGCCGGGGCGCACGCCGATGCGGCCGAACTTCTCGGCGATCTCGGGGGAGGCCATGGCCTTCGCCATCTCCTCCTCCCACCGCGCCTTCACCGCGGCCGGAATGCCGGCGGCGGCGGAGAAGCCGAACCAGTTGGTCGAGGTCACACTCGGGAAGCCGATCTCGGAAAAAGTCGGCACATCCGGCAAAGCCGGGGAGCGTTCGGCCTCGCTGGTCGCGATCGGCCGCATGCGGCCGGCGCGGAGGTTGGGCAAAGCGGTGGGCAGGCTTTCCATCAGCGCCGGAATCTGCCCGCCCATCACATCGGTCATCGCCGGCGCCGATCCGCGATAGGGCACATGGGTCAGCTCCACCCCCGCCGCGCGGGCCAGCAACTGCCCGATCAGGTGGTTCATCGTGCCATTGCCGCCGGAGCCGTAGTTCATCTCCCCCGGCTTCGCCCGCGCCTGCGCCAGGAAGCCCGCGAGGTCCGGCGCCGTCACACCGGGCCCCACCGCCAGCACACTCGGAAAGTGCCGACCAGGTGGATATGGGAAAAATCGGCCAGCGGATCATAGGGCACATTGGCATAGAGCACCGGCCCGATGCCGTGCGAGGCGGCGTTGGAGATCATGACCATGTGCTGGTCGCCACGCGCCTTGGCCAGCAGGTCGCTGCCGACCATGCCGCCGGCGCCGGGGCGGTTCTCCACCACGATGGGCTGGCCGAGCCTGGTGCCGAACCACTCCGCCAGGATGCGGGACAGGATGTCGGCCGCGCCGCCCGGCGGGAAATTCACGATCCAGCGGATCGGCCGCTCCGGCCAGTTGGACTGGGCGCCGGCGAGCGACGGCGCGGCGAGGCCGAGGGCGCCGCCGAACAACAGGCGCCGGCCGAGGATGGGTTGGTGCGGCATGGTCATCTCCCGATTCTGGATCCCGTGATCCGTCGGGGGTCGGCAAAGCAAACCCGGTGCCGTAGAGGATGAGGGCGCCTGATTCGCCGCCTCCGCTCGCTTACGGAGACCCCGCATGGAATTCGACCTTCTGCTCCGCCAGGTCCGGCTGCCTCATTCGGCTGCAACTGACCCGTTGATGGACATCGGCGTGCAGGGCGGGCGCATCGCCGCTTTGGCGCCGCGGCTGGAGGGTTCGGCGCGGGAACAGGTGCAGGGCCAGGGCCGGCTGGTCTGCGCCGGCTTCGTGGAAACCCACATCCACCTCGACAAATCCTGCCTGTTCAACCGCTGCGACTGCGAGACCACGCGCTTCCCGCATCTGGCGATGGAGCGTGTCTCCGCCATCAAGCCGCAGATCACGGTGGAGGATGTGACGGCACGCGCCGCCGCGACGCTGGAGAAATGCGTGCTGCATGGCTGCACGCGGATGCGCACCCATGTGGAGGTCGACCCGCGCATCGGCCTGCGCTTCTTCGAGGGCGTGAAGGCGCTGATCGACAGCTACGCCTGGGCCGTCGATGTCGAGATCTGCGTGATGCCGCAGGAGGGTCTGACCAACAATCCCGGCACGGATGAGCTGATGGTCGCCGCGCTGCGCAATGGCGCCAGGGTGGTCGGCGCCGCGCCGAACTACGACAGCGACCGCGCCGCGCAGATCCGCCGGGTGTTCGAGATGGCGCGTGAATTCGACGTCGATATCGACATGCATCTCGACAGCGGCATCAGCGGCGACGATCTCGACACGCATCTGGTCTGCGACCTGACGGAGCAATATGGCTGGGGCGGCCGTGTCGCCATCGGCCATGTCACCAAGCTGTCCACCATGAAGCCGGCGGATGTGGATGTGGTGGCCAGGCGCATGGCGGATGCGGGCGTGGCGCTGACGGTGCTGCCGGCGACGGACCTCTATCTCGGCGGGCGGCACCGCGATGCCGATGTGCCGCGCAGCGTGGTGGATGCGAACCGGCTGGTGGAATCGGGCGTGGTCTGCTCGATCTCCTCCAACAACATCCAGAACCCTTTTACGCCATTTGGCGACGGGCAGTTGATCCGGCAGGCGAGCACCTATGCCAACATCATCCAGCGCGGCAATGCGGCGGATGTGCGGGCGGTATGGTCGATGATTACCGACAGCTCCGCCCGGTTGTTGCGGCAGGACGACTACGGCATCCGCGAAGGCGCGCCGGCCGACCTGGTGGTGGTGGATGCGACGGATGAGGTGGATGCGCTGCGCAGCTTCGCGCCGGTGCTGGACGCCTTCAAGCGCGGCCGCCGGACGGTGACGCGCACCCCGGCGGTGCTGCACCGGCCGGGGTGATTGCCCCGCAGGGGGCGGGGCGGAACAGCGGCCAGTTCCCGCTGTCCCCGCTCAGTGATGGATGAACAGCGGGCAGCGCGCATGGCGCAGCAGCGTGTGCGTGGCGCTGCCGGTGAACAGGCGGCGCAGGCCGCTTTCCTCGAAGGATCCCACCACCAGCAGCCGCGCCCGCAGCCCCTCCGCCTCCGCCAGCAGCAGATCGGCAGGGCGGTCGCCGACCATGGCCAATGGCGTCGCGTCCAGCCCATGCTGGCGCAGATAGGCGCAGCCTTCCTCCGCCATCGCCAGCGCCGTGGCCCGGTTCCCGGCGGCGGAGGCGACGCGCACCGGCGCACCCTCTGCCAGGCCCAGCAATGCGAAAAGCTGCAGCGTCGCCATGGCGGGGATGGAGGCGTCGTAGCCCACCAGAACCGGGCCTTCGGCCGGCGCCGACTCGGGGGGAATCACCAGCAGCGGGCGCGCGCCGTCCATCAGCAGCCGCTCGATCACCGGGGCGACGCCGTCTTCCGTCGCCTCCAGGCCCAGGGTGCTGTCGCGGCCGATCATCAGCAGGTCGTGGGTGGCGCTGGCGCGCAGCAGGGCGGCCTCCGGCGCGTCCTCCAGCCGGAGTTCGGCATAGGGATGGCCGGCGGCGGCGGCCGCGCAATCGGCCAGCGCCAGCGCCGCATCCTCCTGCGCCCGCTTCGCCAGGGCGGCGTCGCGCCTGGCCTTGAAGGCGGCGCCGCCGAGGGGGACGAATTCGTGGTCGCTCTCGGTATGCGGCCGGTCCAGCACCACGGCGGCGGTCATCGCCGCGCCGCTGCGGCGGGACAAGGCGAAGGCGGCGTTCTGGGCCGCCTTGGCACCGGGCGTGTCATCCAAAGCGACCAATAGGCTGCGCAGCATGCGGGGCTCCTCCTGCCCGGCGATCCTAGTGCAGGAGCGTGCGCGGCGGCACCCCGTCCTCAATGGCAGGCGGCGCAGGTGCCGGCGGCGAGGCGGCCGACCTCCCCCGGCATCTGCACCCCCTGCACCAGCAGCCAATGGCCGAGCAGCGCGACGCCCGCCAGAACCACCACCAGACCCACCAGCCTCAGCATGGGAAGGACCTCCGCTGTCGGCCGAAGGCTATCAGCCCGGCGGGCCGGGTGGACAGTTACGACTGGGGGAAGCCCGCCGGCAGCAGCCCGGCGGCCGCCAGCAACCGCAGCGCCGCGTCGCGCCGGAAGTCGCGCAGCGCGGCGAAATCCGGCGCATAGGTGTGCAGGGCGAAGGCCACGGGCGGCGCGGCGTCCCGGCGCAGGAAGCCGACATACCAGCCTTCCGCCCCCGGTCCGGGGCGGCGCGGGCCGGCGCCGGTCTTGCCATGCAGGGTGAGGCCGGGCGCGGCGCCGGCCAGGCTCGCCGCCTCCAGCGCCGCCAGGCTGGCGGGCGCCACGCCGAGGCGGCTCTCCAGCAGCGCGGCGAGGAAGGCCACCTGTTCCCGCACCGAAATCCGCAGCGTGCCATCCAGCCAGAAGCGGTCCGATCCCTGCGACACCGTGGCATTGCCATAGCCCCAGCGTGCCAGGGTGGCACGGTAGCGGGCCGTGCCGACCTGCCGCGCCAGGTCCTGGAAATACCAGACGGTGGAATTGCGAAAGGCCTCCCCCAGCGTCTGGTCCTGGCGCCAGATGGCCGGCCAGTGCGGCGCGGCCGGGCGGCGGGCGGGGTCCCAGCGCCGGGCGGCGGCGAGATCGGCGGCGATGCCGCTTTCCAGCGCGATCAGCAGGTTGGGGACCTTGAAGCTGGACCAGGGGGTGTGCAGCGCATCCAGCGCGCTATCCACCAGCATCCAGGCGCCGGGGCCGCCCACCTCCCGCGCCAGGAAGCTGACCGGCCGCCCGGCCTCCGCGCCGAGGGCGGCACGCGGCAGGATGCGCGGTGCCTGCGCCAGCGCCGGGCGGGCTGCCAGTGCGGTGACCCCGGCCAGGAGCAGCCGGCGCCTCATCGCGGCCGCAGCGCCAGGAAGCCGAGGGTGCAGACCAGCAGCCCCACCGCGAAGGTGGTCAGCGCCGCCGAGGGTCCGCCCCAGCCGGCCATGGCCCCCGACAGCGCCTGGAACACCGCCGCGCCGGAGAAGAAGAACAGGTTGGCGGCCGACAGCGCGCGGCCCGCCTGTTCCGGCGGCACGGCCGATCGCACGATGGAAAAGGCCAGCACCTGGAAGGAGATGATGCCGCCGAACAGCACCAGCAGCACCGCATCCCAGGCCACCGGCAGCATCGGCAGGCCGAGCATCGCGGCCAGCCAGCCGCCAGGGCCCCCGCCCACGATCAGCAGGATGAAGACGGCGCAGGCCAGGTGGCTGCCGGCCATCAGCGCCCGCGCATGGCCGACGCGCCGCAGCACCAGCCCCGCCAGCAATGGCCCCACCGTCAGCGCCACGGTGCAGGCCAGCAGCACATTCCCCGCCGCCACCCGGTCCAGCCCCTTGCCTTCCATCAGCCAGGGGCCGCCCCACAGCCCGCGCAGGCCGAGCACCGCGGCGAAGGAGGCGAAGACGAAGACCATCACGCCGCGCAGCGCCGGCTGGGCCGCCATCCGCGCCACCTCCCGCACATCCGCGCCGAGGCTGCGGGCGGGGACCGCCGCCGGCCGGTCGCCCGGCACCAGCAGCGCCACCAGGGGCAGGGCCAGCGCGGCGATGCCGGCGCAGGCCAGGAAGCCGGCGCGCCAGTCCAGCGCCTCCACCAACAGGGCCAGCGGGCTGGCCGAGAGCAGCATGCCGGTATTGCCCAGCGCCTGGATCAGGCCGGACCAGACGGCGAAGCGGGCGGTGGAGAGGCCTCGCGCGGCGAAGGTGATGGGGCACATCAGCATCCCGGAACAGCCGGCCCCCAGCACCACCTGGGCCAGCAGCATCGACCACGGCCCGGTCGCCATGGCCCCCAGCACCGCGCCACAGCCCGCCACCGTCAGCAGGCCCAGCGCCACGCGCTTCACGCCAAAGCGGTCGAGCGCGATGCCGACCGGGATCATCACCGCGGCGAAGGCCAGCGGGAAGGCGCCGGTGATCTGGGCCAGCGCCTCCGCCGTCAGGCCGAGGTCGCGCATCAGCACGTCGGCCGCCATGGCGGGAATGGTCCGCACGGCATTGGAGAAGACATGGCCGAGGCAGAGCACCAGGATCGGCACCGCGATCCCGGTCGCCGCGCGGATCATCCCCTAATTCCGGAACATCTTGCCGGGATTCATGATGCCCTTGGGGTCGAGCGTCGCCTTCAGGCTGCGCATCACGGCCAGCGCTTCCGCGCCATGTTCCGTCTCCAGGAATTCGCGCTTGCCGAGGCCGATGCCGTGCTCGCCGGAACAGGTACCGCCGAGCGACAAGCCGCGCGCCACCACGCGCCGGTCCATGTCCCAGGCGCCTTCCAGCCCCTTCGGGTCCTCCGGATTGTAGAGGATCATCTGGTGGAAATTGCCGTCGCCGACATGGCCGACGATGCAGGTGGTGTGGCCGAGCTCGGTCGCTTCCTGCTTGGCGCCCACCAGCGCCTCCGCCAGGCGGGAGATCGGCACGCAGACATCGGTGGTCAGCGCCTTGAAGCCCGGCTTCCAGGCGATGCCGGCCCAGTAGCTGTCATGCCTTGCCTTCCACAGCTTGGCCCGGGCCGCCGGATCGGTTTCCCAGCGGAAGCCGCTGCCGCCATTTTCGGTGGTGATGGCCTCCACCAGCTCCGCCTGTTCCTTCACCCCGGCCTCGGTGCCGTGGAATTCGAGGAAGAGGGTGGTGAGCGGGGCAAAACCCTCGAGCTTCGAGAAGGCGATGGAGGCGGCCATCATGTCGTCGTCCAGCAGCTCGATCCGCGCCACCGGGATGCCGAGCTGCATGACCTGGATGGTGCTTTCCACCGCGCCCGCCAGGGTCGGGAACTGCACCACGGCGGAGCTCATCGCCTCCGGAATGCCGGTGAGGCGCAGGCGAACCTTGGTGACGACGCCGAGCGTGCCCTCGCTGCCGATGAACAGCCGGGTCAGGTCGTAGCCATTGGCGGCCTTGCGGGTGCGGCCACCGGTGGTGATGACCCGGCCATCCGCCAGCACCACCTCCAGCCCCAGCGTATTTTCCCGGATCGTGCCGTAGCGGACCGCATTGGTGCCGGAGGCCCGCGTGGCCACCATGCCGCCCAGCGTGCAGTGGCTGCCGGGGTCGACCGGGAAGAACAGGCCCTTGTCCCGCAGATGCTCGTTGAGTTGCTGGCGGGTGACGCCGGGTTCCAGCAGGCAATCCATGTCCTGCTCGTTCACCTCCAGGATCGCCGTCATGCGCGACAGGTCGAGGCTGATGCCGGCGCGCACCGGATTCACATGGCCCTCCAGGCTGGTGCCGGCGCCGAAGGGCACCACCGGCACGCCATGCTGGTGGCACAGCGCCAGCAGGCGGCTGACCTCCTCCGTGGTTTCGACGAAGGCGACGGCATCCGGCATCGTCGGCGTGGAACTGTCCTCGCCATGGCTGTGCTGTTCGCGGATGGCGGCGTTGATCGTCATGCGTTCGCCCAGGAAAGCACTGGCGGCCGCGATCACGGCATCCACCGGGCGGGGGGAAAGGGTGTTCATGCAAAGCTCCGGCGGCACGGGCTGGTCCGCGCCCTGGCCCCCAACCTGCCATGTGCGGAGCCGCCTCGCAAAGCGGCGCCCGGCGCGTTGACGCCCCGGCGGCGCGCGCCTAGCGTCCAGTCATCATACAACCACCCAAGGGGGAACGGATAAGATGGCAAATGGCGTCAAGGCAGCCTGGGCAGCAGGCAAGCCGGTGGTGAATGGGTGGCTCGCCATCCCGAGTGGCTTCACCGCGGAAGTCATGGCCCTGGCCGGCTGGGACAGCCTGACCGTCGATATCCAGCATGGCGTGCAGGACTACATGTCCATGGTCGCCTGCTTCCAGGGCATGCAGCCGCATGGCGTCACCCCCATGGTGCGCGTGCCGTGGAACGAGCCCGGCATCATCGGCAAGGTGCTGGATGGCGGGGCCAAGGGCGTGATCTGCCCGATGGTGAACACGGAAGCCGAGGCGCGCGCCCTGGTGTCCTATTGCCGCTACCCCAACAAGGGCACGCGCAGCTTCGGCCCGATCCGCTCCGGCATGTATGGCGCCGCGGCCGATACCAATGCGGCGAATGAGGATGTGCTGGTCATCCCGATGATCGAGACCAAGACGGCGCTCGACAATCTGGAAGCCATCGTCTCCGTCCCCGGCGTCGACGCCATCTATATCGGCCCGTCCGACCTCAGTCTGTCGCTCGGCATGGCGCCCTTGCAGGATCGGCGGGAGCCGGAGTTCCTGGCGGTGCTCGACAAGATCCGCACCACCGCCCATGCGCATGGCGTGAAGGTGGGCATCCACACCATGACCGGCGCCTATTCGAAGGAGATGTTCGAGCGGGGCTTCAACCTGGCGACCATCATGAACGACAGCGGTCTGATGCTGACCGCCGCCAAGGCGCAGGTCGCGATCGCGCGCGGCTGAGTCTCCGCGACAGGGACGGGGGCTTCGGCCCCTGTCTCTGGTAGTCTCTATGCTGGATCACCGTGATGCGTCGCTCAGTGGCGTGCCGGAATGACGGCGATTCCTGCCATGACTGCCACTGCGAGGCTGCTATGGCTGGCAGCCTTACTGCAATTTTTGGTATGGGCACTTCCTTCACAGAAGCATGTGGCGGGTGATGGTGGGTGAGAGGGCGCCCTTGAAAGGAAAGAAGCGGCGTCTGTCGCTTGATCAGCGAGCGACTCTGCCAATCGCTGATGACAACCCAAGCCTTGAATACCTACGGCTCAATCGACGAGAAATCTGCCGGACTGAGATTAACGCGGCGATTCGGCTTTTCCTCGTCGACGAAGACCCGATACCAGCCCATCTACTCGCCAGCGCTGCGACCGAGATCATGGCTACACTTTCGGGTGGAAAGCCAGAGGTTGGGCTGAACGATTTGCGTAGATTGTTAAAAATAGCTGACATCTCGCCCGAATTGGAAGGTGAAATCTTCGAAGCCCTGCTGCATCCATATAATTTTCTAAAACACAGCTCATCAGATATTAATATTGAGAACAGTTTCTCAATAGAATATATTACGATAACAATATATACGGCGGTTCACAGCTATCGGCGGTTATTTGGTGATTTGTCGGATGAGATGATGGTATTTTATGGAATCATTCAATCTTGGCGTATTCATTGGTGGAAAGACGCGCCGGATTTCGAAGCCAGGATGCGAGCGGCCGAAAAATTTCCCTTGATTGGAGCTTCCAGGCAAAAAATGTGCGAGTTCGGCAGGCGCATGCTACAACAGGCGAGGCTGCGGAAGCCGGAGTGACAAAGGATATTCCGCCTTTCCGCGAAGTGGATGCGCGATAATTGCCCGAAATTGAGCTTCCGCTCTAATCTCGGAGCATATATTGCGACCTTAATAGATCAAACCATCAAAGTGGCGGAGAATAAATCTAAGCCTCGGGCATCAATATTTCGAATATAACACAAGTAACGAAAATTTTGCCACGTGATAGTGTGACTATGGGATATGCGCTTGAAGTGGTGCCTATTCGAAGAGATGTTCGGGCGGGGCTTTAACTTGGCGACCATCATGAACGACAGCGGCTTGATGCTGACCGCCGCCAAGGCGCAGGTCGCGATCGCCCGCGGCTGATGCCGGCAAGGGCCTCCCCCGCATGCGCGGGGGAGGAACCGACCCTCACCCGTAGGCCACGCCCTGCGTATTCACATAAAGGCTGTAGAGCGACCGGCTCGCCGGCATGAACAGCCGGTTCCGGAAGCGCCCGCCGAAGGTCACATTGGCGCAGCGTTCCGGCAGGCGGATATGGCCGATCGGCGCGCCGTCCTTGTTCAGCACCCGCACGCCATCCAGCTCCGGCGTGCCCATGCCCCAGCCGCACCACAGGTTGCCGTCGACATCGACGCGGAAGCCGTCCGGCGTCTCACCCTCCCTGCACTGGTGGAAGACGCGGCTGTTGGAGAGGCGGCCGTCATCGCCGACGTCGAAGGCGCGGATCACCCGCGGCGTCGCCGCCGCCTCCACCACATAGAGAATCCGCTCATCCGGGGAGAAGGCGAGGCCGTTGGGCCGGCCGACATCGCCGGTGGCCACGCTGATCCGACCATCGGGCGCCACGCGGTAAAGGTTGGTCGGCAGCTCCGGCTCCGCCCGCTCGCCCTCATAGAAGCCGAGGATGCCGAAGGGCGGGTCGGTGAACCAGATGCTGCCATCCGACTTCACCACCACGTCGTTCGGGCTGTTCAGCCGCTTGCCGTCATAGCGGTCGGCGATGACGGTGATGCGGCCATCCAGCTCCGTCCGGGTCACGCGCCGCGTCAGATGCTCGCAGGTGATGAGGCGGCCCTGGCGGTCGCGGGTATTGCCGTTGCTGTTGTTGGAGGGTTCGCGGAAGACGTCGACGCGGCCGGTCGTCTCGCTCCAGCGCATCATCTTGTTGGAGGGGATGTCGGACCAGATCAGGCAGCGCTGGTCGCCGAACCAGACCGGCCCCTCGCTCCAGCGGAAGCCGGTGGCCAGGCGTTCCACCGCCGCCAGCACCAGGCGGTAGCGGTTGAAGCTGGGATCGAGCACCTCGATGGAGGGGTCCGGATAGCGGCCGGGGGCTTCGCGCTGGGCGAAGGCGGGCGTGGCGGCGAGCGCGGCCACCCCGCCGGCGGCGCCCAACAGGGCACGGCGGCTGGAGGACATGGCGATTCCTTCCCTTGTTCATTCCGGCCTCTGACGGGCCGGGGGAAGGCTCGCATGGCGCCCCGGCGGGCCACAGCCCGCCGGTCCTTGGCGGGGCAACATCACCGGAACGTGAGATGGATGGTCCCGGCGCGACAGCCCGTATCGACCCGCGATGCCCCGGGGCGTTGACGCCGGCCAGCCGGCACCGCAGCCTAGCCGGATGCCGATGGGAAGCCCGCAATGACCGAGTATTGGCGCCTGCCAGCCACCGAGATTGCCGCCCTGGTGCGTGGCGGCCAGGTGAGCGCGACGGAGGTGGCGCGCGACGCCCTGGCCCGGCTGGATGCCGCGAACCCCGCCATCAATGCCGTGGTGGATCACCGGCCGGAGGATGTGCTCGGCCAGGCCGCGGTGATCGACGCCGCGCTGGCGCGCGGCGAGGACCCCGGCCCGATGGCCGGCGTGCCAGTGACCATCAAGGTCAATGTCGACCAGACCGGCCATGCGACGACGAATGGCCTGCGCATCCAGAAGGACCTAGTGGCGACGCAGGACAATCCGGTGGTGGCGAATTTCCGCAAGGCGGGCGCGGTGCTGCTCGGGCGCACCAATACGCCGGCCTTCAGCCTGCGCTGGTTCTGCCGCAACAGCCTGCATGGGCATACGAAGAATCCGCGCGATCCGGGGATCACGCCGGGCGGGTCCTCGGGCGGCGCGGCGGCGGCCGTGGCGGCAGGCATCGGTGCGGTGGGGCATGGCACGGATATCGGCGGCTCCATCCGCTATCCGGCCTATGCCTGCGGCGTGCATGGGCTGCGGCCGACACTGGGGCGGATTCCGGTGTGGAACGCCTCCGGCGCCGAGCGGGCGATCGGCGGGCAGATCATGGCCGTCTCCGGTCCCATCGCGCGGACCATCGGCGACCTGCGGCTGGCCTTCGCGGCAATGAGCGCCCGCGACCTGCGCGACCCCTGGTGGGTCGACGCCGCGCATGACGGCCCGCCCGTGGAGAAGCGCGCCGCGCTCTGCATCCGGCCGGAAGGCATGGCGACGGTGCCGGAGGTGGAGGCCGCGCTGCGCGACGCTGCGAAGCGGCTGGAGGCCGATGGCTGGGTGGTGGAGGAGGTGGAATGCCCGCCCTTGCGGGAGCCCGCCGCGATCCAGGCCATGCTCTGGCTGGCGGAAAGCCGCCGTGGGCTGAATGCCAGCCTGCACCAGGAAGCCGACCCCGACGCCACCTTCATCTTCGGCGAGATGGAGGCGCTCTGCGCCCAGCCCGACCTGAACAGCTTCATGGACGGGTTGCAGAAGCGCGCCGGCTTTGTCCGCGCCTGGATGCAGTTCTTCGAACGCTATCCGGTGGCGATCACCCCGGTCTCCGCCGAGCTGCCCTTCCCGGACCAGGACGATGTCAGCAGCCCGGCGCGGTTCCGCGCGATCATGGAAGCCCAGCTCACCCAGGTCGGCCTGCCGCTGATGGGACTGCCCGGGCTGGTGGTGACCACGGGCCTGGTCGGGCGGGTGCCGGTCGGCACGCAGCTTCTGGCCGGGCGCTACCGTGAGGACCTGCTGTTCGCGGCGGCCGAGGTGATCGAGGCCGCCGGCGTGCCGGCCAGCCCGGTGGACCCCTTCCTCGGCTGAGCCGGCGGGTGGCGCATGGACGGCCTCCAGCGTCACCCGACCAGGGCGGCTTTGGGGCGCGTTTGTTCCTGTTTTTGCGACAGCTGATCCTAGAATGAGGCATATCTGGCCGCGATATCACGATTAATTGATGTCCGACCCTCGATCCTGCGGCGCGCGATATACGGATTCTTCAGGATTTCCCGGCCTCCCGTTGGTTCATCACAACTATCACCTCCATCCAGAAACACGTAAAATCTCTCATCACCTGGAGGGGGCCGGTCGATATGTGCGTGATATGCGGGGCTGCTGGCCTGAACGTTTTCGAAGTCGCCTCGCAGCACGTGACGGCGGGCTTTTCCGCCTCGGCCGTTGCGGCCCCAGCGCCGGAGCGCGACTGGGCGCCTGTGTTCTTCACCGGCGAGGCAGCGATCGATTCGCTCCTCGCGGGCACGCGCTGGACCAGCGGCAGCCTGACCTATGCACTGCCGGTCGACCGCGCCGCCTGGGGCGACGCCTTCATCAGCGGTGCGGCCGATGCGCTGGAGACGCCGACCCCGTCCCTGACCCGCGCCCTCGACCTGATCCTGACAGGTGAGTCCGACCTGCCGGGTGGGCAGCAGCAGCGCCTGACCTCGCTCGCGGCTTTCACCAACCTCGAACTCAGCCGCACCGAGGATCTGGAAGGCGCGACACTTCGCTTCGGCGCGGCCACCAGCCTGCCTGGCCTGTTCGGCATCGGCGGCTTCCCGGGGATCGAGGAATTCGACCCGGTGCAGGTCGCGGACTTCGGCCCCGGCTACCGCGGCGGGGATACCTGGCTGTCCAGCGAAGCCTTCGTGAGCGGCCCGGGCGGGCTGCTGGATCCCGTCGTGGGCAGCGTTTCCTGGCATGTCATCATGCACGAGCTTGGCCATGCCCTCGGCCTGTCGCATCCGCATTCCGCCAACGCACGGCCCGGCGGGCAGGTGTTCCAGATGCCGGATGCTTGGCACAGCATCGAATTCACCAATATGTCCTACCGCATGCCGGTCGGCGGCCATGTCGACGACCAGCCCGTCGCCGGCAGCTACGAATCGCCGCAGAGCTGGATGACGCATGACATCCGCGCCCTGCAGCACATCTATGGCGCGAATTACGCGACCAATTCCGGCAACACGACCTACCGCTTCGACCCGGCGACCGGTGAGGTCTTCGTCGATGGCATCGGCCAGGGCGCGCCGGGGGCCAACCGCATCCTGCTGACCATCTGGGATGGCGGCGGCATCGATACCTATGACCTCTCGGCCTATGCCAATGGCCTGCGCATCGACCTGACGCCGGGCGAGGGCTCCATCCTCTCGACGGATCAGTTGGTGGATCTGACGCCGGCCAATACCGGGGCGGTGCCCGGAACCCATATGGCGCAGCGCAACCTGTACAATGCCTTTCTGCATGAGGACGACCCGCGCGCGCTGATCGAGAATGTCATCGGTGGCGGCGGCAATGACTGGATGCGCGGCAACCAGGCCGCCAACTGGCTGTCCGGCGGCGCCGGTGCCGACACGCTGATGGGGCTGGCCGGCGCCGACACGCTGGAAGGCGGCGCCGGGATCGACCTGATGATCGGCGGCACCGGCAACGACACCTATCTGGTCGATGACAGGCTGGACCGTATCCTGGAACTGGCGGGGGAGGGCCTGGACACGGTGCTCGCCAGCACCGGCTACCGCCTCGGCCAGAATCTGGAAGTGCTGATCCTGACCGAGGCCGCCGGCGCCGCCTATGGTCATGGCAATGACCTGTCCAACCGCATCGAGGGCAACAGCTTCGACAACTTCCTGACCGGCGGCGCCGGCAACGACAATCTGGCGGGTCTCGCCGGCAATGACCGGCTGGATGGCAATGCGGGTGACGACTTTCTCTACGGCGGCGATGGCGATGACCGGCTCTATGGCGGCGATGGCAACGACCTGCTGGTGGGCGGCGCCGGGAATGACAGCATGTTCGGCGGGCTCGGCGATGACACCTACCGGGTGGATGATGCCGGCGACCGCATCCGGGAATATGCGGATGAGGGCTTCGACACCGTGCTCGTCAGCTTCAACTTCCGCCTGCAACAGCATTTCGAGGGCCTGACCCTGGTCGGCTTCGCCACTCAGGGCTTTGGCAATGCGGCCGGCAATACATTGACGGGCAATTCGCTGGCCAACCTTCTGGCCGGGCATGATGGCAACGACACCATCTACGGCGGCGGCGGTGGCGACACGCTGACGGGCGGCGCGGGCGACGACATCCTGCTCGGCCAGGCCGGCGACGACCGGCTTCTGGGCGGGGAGGGCGCGGACACGCTGGGCGGAGGCGCCGGCAACGACACGCTGATCGGCGGCGCCGGGGCCGATCTGTTCGGCTTCAATAAGGAGAGTACCGGCCACGACCTGATCACCGATTTCGACCTGACCATGGATCGGATCGACGCCAGCGACCTGTTCACGGATGTGGCGGCGATCATGGCGGCGCTGGTCGGTCTGGGCAGCCATACGCGGCTCGACTTCGCCAGGACGGGTGGTTCCGTGCTGCTGCGCAATGTCGAACTGGCCGATATCACGGAGGCGATCTTCGTCTTCGAGGACGACGAGCCCGCCGCGGCCTCGCAGGATGTCTGGATGGCGTAGCGCGCGCCAAATGGCTGTTCGACGGCGGGCGGCCGCGCCATGATGGCGCCCGGAAACGCCCCAACGGAGAACGGCCCCATGCCGCAACGTCGTACCTTGCTGGCCAGTGCCCTGGCGGGCCTGGCCACGCCGCATCTTGCCCTGGCGCAAAGCTGGCCCACGCGCCCGGTGCGGCTGGTGGTGCCGGATGCGCCGGGCGGCGGCAATGACAGCACCGCGCGGGTCTTCGCGCATCACATGGAACAGGCGCTCGGCCAGCCGGTGCCGGTGGAAAACCGGGCCGGTGCCGGCGGGCGGATCGGCGTGGAGAACGCCTTTCGCTCCCCGGGCGATGGCACCACGCTGCTGCTCGGCAATGCCGGGTCCAACGGCATCAATGCGGCGCTCTATCGCGACCTGCCCTATGACCTGGAGACCAGCTTCGTCCCGATCTCGCTGCTGGTGACCGGCCCGAATGCCCTGGTGGTGAACCAGCGGGTCTTCCCGGTGGACAGCCTGGCGGAGCTGCTGGCGATGATCCGCGCCAAGCCCGCCGGCCACTACAACTACGCCACCGCCGGCGCGGGGTCCTCGGCGCATTTCTCCACCGAGCTGTTCAAGTCCATGACGCGCACGGACATGATCCATGTGCCCTATCGCGGCGCGGCGGGGATGGTTCAGGCCGTGGTCTCCGGCGATGCGCCCTTCCTGATCGCCAATATGGTCAATGTCATGCCCTTCGCCCGGCGCGGCGAGGTGAAGATGCTGGCGGTGACCAGCCTGGAACGCTGGCCGGATGCGCCGGATATTCCCACGCTGCACGAATCCGGCCTGCCGGGCTTCGAGACCATCGCCTGGAACGGGCTGTTCGGACCGCCCGGCCTTCCGAATGAGGTGGTGGCCCGTCTGGTGCCGGAGTTGCAGCGCATCGGCCGGCTGCCGGAGGTGATCGACCGCATCAAGCTGCTGGGCGGGCGCATCGTCACCAGCACGCCGGATGTGCTGATCCAGCGCGTGCGCAGCGACATCGCGAAGTGGAAGGCGCTGGCCGCCAGCGCGAATATCACCATCTCATGAAGATCGCCGGAATCGCCTTCCGGGGCTTCAATGTCACGCCGAAGACCAACTGGTCCTTCCTGGAGGTCCGCACCGAGGACGGGCGGGTGGGCATCGGCGAATGCACGCTGGCCAACCACGAACCGCTGATGGCGGCGGAGGTTTCGCGACTCGCCGCCAATCTGCAAGGCGACGATTCGCGGGACCGCAACCGCCTCGCCCGCTACCTGCCGCATGCGCCCGGCGGGCTGGTGACCGCCACCGCGATCTCCGCGCTGGACCAGGCGCTGTGCGACCTGGCGGCGCAGCGGAATGGGGAGCCGCTGCACCGCCTGCTCGGCGGCGCATTTTCCGACAGCGTGCGGCTCTATGCCAATATCAACCGGGGCGCCAATCCGCGCACGCCGGAGGGCTTTGCCGCCGCCGCGACGCGCGCGGTGGCGGACGGCTTCGCGGGCGTGAAGCTGGCGCCATTCGAGCCCCTGGTCTGGGAGGATGGCGCGACCCCCGCCAACCGCGCCGCCTATGCCGCGGGCCTCGCCCGCATCGCCGCCGTGCGCGCGGCGATCGGCCCGGATGTCGACCTGATGGTCGACGCGCATTGGCGCTTCTCCCCCGGCAGCGCCGCCCAGCTCATTCGTGATGTATCCGCCGAAAATCTGTTCTGGCTGGAATGTCCGGTGGCGGAGGCCAATCACCGGGAGATCCTGCGGCTGCGCGGCCTGGCCAATGCGCGCGGCATGCGGCTGGCAGGCGCCGAGAGCCTGTCGGGCCTCGCCGCCTATCGCCCGCTGGTCGAGGCCGGCTGCTACGACGTGCTGATGCCCGATGCGAAGCACGCCGGGGGCCTCGACGAAGTCCGCCGCATCGCCGCCTTGGCGCAGACGGCGGGGGTGGAGATCGCGCCGCACAACCCCACCGGCCCGGTCTGCCACGCCCATTCCGTGCATCTCTGCGCCACCATCCCGAACTTCCTGGTGCTGGAGGTGCAATATGGGGAGACGGAGGCCTTCTTCGACATCGTCCAGGGCGCGAGCCTGCGCTTCGCCGAAGGCACGGCGGTGCTGCCCCAGGTGCCGGGCCTCGGCATCACGCTGAACCCCGGCGCCTTTCCCGCATGGAAACGCATGGACCGCCCTTGGCTGGACCCGCGCCTGGGCTGATAAATGCCGGATGATGATATCGGCAGAATGCTCTGACCTGCGCCGTCCGTCCGGCGCGCCATGATACCCGGCTGGATCGGCTTCACCGTCTCCGCCGCGCTGTTCCAGTGCTGGCGGACCGCGCAGCAGCAGAAGCTGCGCGGGCAGCTTTCGGTCAATGCGGCGGGGGTGGTGCGCTACCTCTATGGCGTGCCGGTGGGGCTGCTGATCTTCGGGCTCTACAGCGCGATCATCGGCGGCGTGCTGCCGCCGCTTTCCGTCGCGGTGCTGGCGCTATGCGCCATCGGGGGCTTCGGCCAGATCCTCGGCACCAACCTGCTCATCATGGCCTTCGGCCACCGCAACTTCGCCGTCGGCACCGCCTATTCCAAGACCGAGGCGATGCAGGCCGCGATCGTGGCCACGGTGCTGCTGGGGGAGCATCTGGCGCCGCTGGCCTGGATCGGCATCGCGGTGGGCGTCGGCGGCGTGCTGTACCTGTCGCTGGCCGGGCGCGGCACCAAGCCCAGTGAGCTGCTGCGCGGCGTGACGCAGCCGGCGGCGCTCTGCGGCATCGGCGCCGGCTTCTGCTTCGGCTTCACCGGCGTGCTCATCAAGGCGGCGAACCAGACGATGCCGGGCGCGGATGTGATCTACAAGGCGCTGCTGATCCTGGTCATCACCAATGCCATGCAGACGCTGATGCAGGGCGCCTGGCTGGCCTGGAAGGAACCCGCGCAGTTCCGCGCCGTCTTCGCCACCTGGCGCGACAGCGCGCAGGTCGGCGCATTGTCCGCCATGGGCTCCGCCTGCTGGTTCTCCGCCTTCGCGCTGGCGCCCGTGGCACTGGTGCGCGCGGTGGGGCAGGTGGAAATCCTGTTCACTTTGGCCTTCAGCCGCTTCTACCTGCGGGAGAAGGCGACGCGTTCCGACATCATCGGCGCGCTGATCGTGGTGGCAGGCGTGGTGCTGGTGCTGTGGGGAAGCCGCTGATGTCCGATCTTTCGACGCGTCTCGACCGCCTGCTGCGTGACCTGCCGCGCCGCTATCCCGGCCCGGGTGGCGCCATCGCGGTGCTGCAAAAGGGCGAAGTGCTGGTCCGCCACGCCTGGGGTTTCGCGAATGCCGAGCGGCGGATCGCCTTCACCCCGCGCACGCTGTTCCGCATGTGCTCCATCACCAAGCAATTCACCTGCGGCACCATGCTGCAGGCGGTGCCGGCACCGGAGGCGCTGGATGGGGCGATCCGCGCGCGGCTGCCGGAGCTGGGCGATGCAACGCCGGGCGTGCGGCACCTGGCGCATAACCAGTCCGGCCTGCGCGATTACTGGGCCGTCGCCATGCTGCACGGCGCGCCGGCCGAATCCGCCTTCGGCGATGTGGAGGCCGCGCGCGTCATCGCCGGGACCGCCTCCCTGCAATTCACGCCGGGCACCCGCTACGCCTACTGCAACCAGAATTTCCGCCTGATCTCCGATGCCCTGCAGGACGTCACCGGCCGCAGCTTCGCCGAGTTGCTGCGATCCCACATCTTCGGCCCCATCGGCATGGACAGCGCCATCCTTGCCGCAGAGACCGCCGCCATGCCGGACGGCACCGAAGGCTATGAGGGCATGCAGGCCACCGGCTTCCGCCCCGCGGTGAACCGGGTGATCTGGACCGGCGATGCCGGCCTCGGCGCCAGCCTGGACGACATGATCGCCTGGGAACGCCATATCGACGCGACGCGCGACGATGCCGAAAGCCTGCATGCCCGCCTCGCCGCGCCGGTCACCTTCGCCGATGGCGCCGTCGCGCCCTATGGCTTCGGCCTCGGCCGGGCGGAGGCCTTCGGCACGCCGGTCCTGGGCCATGGCGGCGCGCTGCGCGGCTGGCGCAGCCATCGCCTCTACGCGCCGGCGGAGCGCATCTCGGTCGTGGTGATGTTCAACCACCTGTCGGACGCCAATGCAGCGGCGACGGAGGCGCTCGCCGCGATGCTCGGCGCCGCCACGCCGCAGCCGGATGCCACGCTGCCGCCGCCCGACTGGCTCGGTGGTTATGTGGAGCCGGAGACCGGCCTCGCCGTGCGGATCGACAGCGCGGCGCCCGGCATGCTGCGGCTGCGCTTCGGCCATGGCGCGGAACGGCTGGAACTGCTCGCGGATGGCAGCGCCGGCAATGGCCGCACCCGGCTGCGGCCGACGCCGGAAGGCCTTCGCATGGACCGGCCCCAGGAGAACCAGGCGAGCCTGCTGCGGCCCTGCCAGGGCGTGGCACCCGCCGACATCGCCGGCCGCTACCGCTGCGCCGAGCTGGGCGCGGACCTACTGGTGTCGGATGGCGGTGGCGTGCCCTATGGCGGCTTTTCCGGCCATCTCGGCCAGGGACGGATGGAGCAGCTGGAGCCGATCGGCCCGGACCTCTGGGCGCTGCCCTGCTGGCGGGCGCTGGACCATACGCCGCCGGGAGACTGGACCCTGTCCTTCCGGCGCGACGCCAGCGGCCGCGTCAGCGGTGCGACGGTGGGCTGCTGGCTGGCGCGCGGCCTGGATTACGGGCGGGTGGCCGAGCCTCCGCCCATATAGGCGGTGGCCCAAAGGGCAAAACTCTGGTCGCGCACGACGCGGACGATGGGGAATCCGGCCGCGAGCAGCGAGGACTCCAGCGAACGCGCGGTGAAGCCGCCGCGATGGCCCATGAAGGCATTGCCCTGCGCCAGCGACCCGCCATGGCCATACAGCATGTCGAGCGGCGTGATCGGCCCCATCGGCGACATATAGGCCGGCTCCGTCAGCCGGTCCTCCGCCACCAGCTTCGCCACCTGCTGCAGGTCCGGCATGGTCATCAGCGCGAAGCCGTCCGGCTTCAGCACGCGGCGGAATTCGCGCAGTGCCAGCGGCACCTCATGCGGGAAGAGGTGTTCCAGATTGTGCGAGGACCAGACGGCATCGACCGAGCCATTCGGCACCGCCGCCATGTCGGTGATGCTGGAGACGACGTCGGGCGCCACATCCGGGTCGATATCCAGCCGGATCTCCCGCCATTCCCCGGCCGGGAAGAAATGCCCCGGCAGCTTGTCGGGCGAGGCGGCGCCACAGCCGACATGCAACACGCAGCGGGTCTGGATTTGGGGCGGAAGCGTGTCCATGCGTCGGGTTTTCCGAAACGGGTGTGGCGCCACTCTGCCGGGAAATGGTGAACGGATGCTGCATGCGCGCCATCCTTCACGCTCCGTTCAGGCAAATCCTGTCAGATGCCGCGCGAGCTGCCGCGCGGAGAAAACCCCCGATGACCCATCTGACCGAGATCATGATCGCGCCGGAGGCGCGCCTCGTCGCCCCCCTGCGCCAGGCGCTGTCGGAGGCGCTGGCCGCGCCGATCGACCGCGCCCAGGGCATCTACAATATCGACGGCATGTCCGGCGCCCGCTACCGCCACTTCATCAACGGCCTGCTGCGCAAGCTGGGCCGCACCGGCTATCTGGAAGTGGGAAGCTGGATGGGATCGACGCTGTGCAGCGCCATCCATGGCAATGCGGTGCAGGCGGTGGCGATCGACAATTGGAGCCAGTTCGGCGGCCCGCGCGATGCCTTCATGGGCAACCTGGCGCAGTTCCGCACCGAACAGGCGGCGGTGGAAGTGATCGAGGCGGACTTTCGGGCCGTGCCCTTTGCCGAGCTCGCCACCCGCCACGCGCCCTTCGAGGTCTATCTGTTCGACGGCCCGCATGAGGAACAGGACCAGCATGACGGGCTGATCGCCGCCCTGCCGGCGCTGGCCGACGAATTCGTCTTCATCTGCGACGACTGGAACTGGTGGCCGGTGCGCGCCGGCACGCATCGCGCCATCGTGCAGGGCGGGTTGCAGCTTCTGTATGGCGCGGAAATCCGCACTACGCTGGACAACACCCATCCGCAGATCGCCTTCAAGGAAAGCGACTGGCACAACGGCTATTTCGTCAGCGTGCTGCGCAAGCCGCATGCTGCCGTGCCGCAGGCCCTGCCGATCGCGGCCTGATACCAACGGCCCTTTCGCGTGACCGCTCCGGGCCCACTCAGTCGTGCCGCAGGCACGCCAGAGGCGTGACGGGCGGAAACCGCCGGTTTCCTTGGCTTCGTCGCGCCGAAGGCGCGCCTTCGGCGCGACGCACTTGCGGCGGCGCCCATTCGGGCGCCCGGACCGGTCAAGATACCGGTCCGCTGGTATGAGACCGGGCGCCCCCGGACGCGAGACAGTGGCGGCCTCCGTCAAGGAATACGCAAACATCTTCCTATAAATACGGTCGTGGACAAAAAACGAGACGATCTTGTATCATTTAGTTGCCGTGCGCGGATTCGGGAACGACCAAGGCTTGTTCCCGGCGCCGCTGCGGCCTGGCCCGAAGCTGCGGCTCGTCGATGTCGCTGTCTTGACCGGCGAAACGTGCTTCGGCCTGGAACCATTGATTTCGCAGGGATGTTCCTTGCCCCATATGGTCCGGGAGCATGAGGTGGGGCGTGAGGCGGAACGCCCGTTCTGGCGGCGGCGTGCACAGGCGCGCCTTCCGCTGCTGCGTCCGCGGCGCGTCGCCCATGGCCTGAACGCGGGCGCCCATCGATGACGGACGTCATCGACGCATCCGCCGCCACGTCTTCGGAGGCGGATGGCCGGGACCCTGCCAGCATCCTGGACCGGCTGATCGCCGCCATCTGGATCTTCGATGTCGACGAAGGCCACGTCGTCTGGGCCAATGCCGCGGCGCTGGAGGTCTGGAACGCCGCATCGATGGCGGAACTGGCATCGCGCGATCTGAAGGCGGATATGTCGCCGGCGGTGGCCCGCAGGCTGCGCCAGTACCAGGGCGACTTCATGAGCCATGATGCAAGGTTCACCGAGATGTGGACCCTCTATCCCCGCGGCGTGCCACGCCCGATGGAGGTCAGGCTCTGCGGCGTCAGGCTCGATGACGGCCGCATGGGCATGCTCTGCGAGGGGCGGGACCAGGCGCGACTTCAGCCGGAAGCGATCCGCAGCGCGGATGCGTTGCTGCATACCAAGCTGATGATCTCGTTGCACGATCTGGACGGGCGCACGCTCTATTGCAATCCCGCCGCACGGGCCAGCTTCGAGTCCCCGCATCAGGACCTGCCGTCGCGCTTCCTGCACCGGCGGGACTTCGAACGCATGATGGCGCAGCTCCACAGCGAGGCGGAGCTCAGCATGATCGCGGAGGTCGTCAGCGCCGCCGGCCAGCGCTGGCATGAGCTGACCGTCCGCTCCTGCCACGACCCGGTCTCGGGGCGTCCCTCCATCCTGGTCAGCGAGACGGATGTGACGGAGTTGAAGGAGGCCGAGGCGCTGGCGCAGAACCGCGCCCATCACGACCCCCTGACCGGCCTGCCGAACCGGCTGGCCATGCCCGCGCGGTTCAAGGCCATGCTGAGCCAGGCGGAACAGCGCGCCGCGCGGATCGGCGTGCTGTTCATCGATCTCGACCAGTTCAAGGCCATCAACGACACGCTCGGCCATCTGCACGGCGATGGCGTGCTGATGGAAGTGGCGCGCCGGCTGTCGGAGCTGCGCGTCGGCGACGATACGGTGATCCGTCTGGGCGGCGACGAGTTCCTGTTCCTCGCCACCGAAGGGCCGGGGGAGACGGGGCGCATCAATGCGCTGGCGGAGCAGATCCTGGATCGCCTGTCCCTGCCGGTGCATGCCGAGCGCCGCAAGCTGATGGTGACGCCGAGCATCGGCATCGCCTGCTTCCCCATTCACGGCACCAACGCGCAGTTGCTGATGCAGCGCGCGGACCTTGCGATGTATGAGGCGAAGGCCGGCGGGCGGAACCAGTACCGGCTGTTCGACGAAAGCATGCGCAACCAGCGGGAGGAGGAGCTTCAACTTCTCTCGGACCTGCGGGACGCGCTGCGGGACGGCCAGATCGTGCCCTACTACCAGCCGCGCTACTCGGCGACCGCGCAGCGCACCGTGGCGGTGGAGGCGCTGGCGCGCTGGATCCATCCGGAACGCGGGTTGATCATGCCCTCCGACTTCATCCCCATCGCGGAGAAGTCGGGCCTCATCAACCAGATCGGCGCCTCGATGCTGGAACAGGTGGTGCGGCAGCGTTGCGCATGGGAACGTCGGGGGCTGGACGTCTCCGTCTCCGTCAACGTCTCCCAGCGCCAGCTCTGCGAGGCGGACTTCGCCGCCATGGTGCAGCGCATCCTGCACGACAATGGCTGCGATCCCTCGCGGCTGGAGCTGGAGGTGACGGAGACGCTGCTGATCGAGGACAACCCCGTGCTCAGCGCCAACCTGGCGAAGGTCCGAAGGCTCGGCATCCGCATCGCCATCGATGATTTCGGCACCGGCTATTCGAACCTGGCCCGCCTGAACGAGATGTCCGTCGACTGCATCAAGATCGATCGCAGCCTGATCCAGGGCCTGCCGCGCAACGAGGAAATCGTGCGCCTGGTGATCGCCATGTGCAATTTCATGCAGGTCACCATCGTCGCCGAAGGCATCGAGACCCTGGCCGAGGCCGAATGGGCGCAACGCCATGGCTGCCACGAATTGCAGGGCTACTTCTACAGCCGTCCCGTCAGCGCCATGGAGGCCGAGTGCCTGATGCGCGGACAGGCCGCCTTGCCGCAGGGCATCCGGCCAGGGCGGTTGGAACCGCGCGAATGGTTCGTGGGCCACTGACCGGCAGGCGGGCGCGCTGCTACGGCTCCCGCAGGCTTTCCTGCAACCCGCGCAGCAGCGGGTTCAGGATGTAGCCGAGCACGCTGCGATCGCCGACCTTCACTTCCGCCGCCAGCGTCATGCCCGGGATCAGCGCCAGCCCCGGCGCCAGGCGCAGCGTCGTGCCTTCGGCGATTTCCACCTGGCCACGATGCACGGCGCCGCCGGCGATGCCCGGCAGCGGTTCCGTGCCGGCCGGCTGGTTGGCGCCAAAGCTCTCGCGGCTGACGGCGCGCAGCGTGCCGTGCAGCGGGCCGTGGCGCTGGAAGGGGAAGGCATCCACCTTCAGCACCACCGGATCGCCGATGCGCAGATGGCCTATATCGGCGGAGCGCAGCGTGATCTCCGCGATCAGAGGTGCATCGGCCGGCACCAGGGTCACCAGCGGCTCCGCCTCCCGCAGCACCGATCCGGCGGAACGGCGCGCCACTTCCAGCACCACGCCATCGGCTGGCGCGGTGATGGTGCTCATCGCCGCCAGCCGCGTTGCCTTGCCGAGGGATTCGGAGACGCGCACCAGCTCGCCGCGCAGCCGCACGGCTTCTTCCAGCAATTGCCGGGTCCAGTCGTCCCGGAAGCCTTCGCGCTCGGCGCGGCGGGCCTCCAGGCTGTGCGCCAACTCCTGCTGCCGGCTGCGTGCCGCCTCCAGCGCCTGCTCCGCCTCCAGCCGCGCGCTGCGGGCGGCGAGGAGGTTGAGGCGGGAGCCGATCTGGCCCTCGGTCAGGCGCAGGCGCATCGCTTCCACGTCGCGGGCGATGGCGGCACGCTCGGCCAGGCTGGATTGCTGCGCGGTCAGCGCCAGCAGTGCCTGGTCCAGCGCCCGTGCCTCCGCATCCAGGGCCTGCAGGCGTGTGGCGCGCAGCGCCTGGCGCTGGTTGTGCAGCACGGCCTGCAGCGCGGCATCGGGGTTGCCGGCCGGGGCGGGCGGCGTGCCCGCCAGCTCCGCCTCCACCCGCGTGAGCTGCGCCTGCAAGGATTGCGCCTGGGCCGCGAGGGCCTGGCGGTCGGCCTCCGCGAAGGTGGGGTCGAGCAGCGCCAGAATTTCACCCTGTCGCACCACTTGGCCCGGGCGCACGCGCCATTCGCGCAGCACGGCGCGTTCGATCGGTTGCAGCACGATGGGCGGCGCATCCGGCACCAGCCGGCCGCTGCCGGTCACCACCACATCCACCCGCGCCAGCGCTGCCCCGCCCAGCAGCGCGGCCACCAGCAGCGCCAGCAGCCAGGGGCCGCCGCCGAGGAAGCGTGAGGGCGGCTCGGCGATCAGCGCTTCCAGGTCATCCTGGAATCCGATCGCCTCCTTCGCCACCGGCGGCCGCGCGGGTTTCGCGCGGCGGCGGGCAGGGCGGAGCCGCATCAATGGATGAACTGCGTCTGCTGCTGCCATAGGTGCCGATAGATCTCGCAGCGCTCCAGCAGCACGCCATGCGGCGCGCAATCCAGCAGCCTGCCCTGTTCGAGGACGAGGATCGCATCCGACTTCACCAGCGAGGACAGGCGGTGGGAGACGATCACCATGGTCCGCCCGCGGGCGATCTCCGCCAGGTTGCGCTGGATGATCGCCTCGCTGTCCGGGTCCAGCGCGCTGGTCGCTTCGTCGAAGATCAGCAGGCGCGGCCTGGTCAACAGCGCGCGGGCGATGGCGATGCGCTGGCGTTGGCCGCCGGAGAAGTTGCTGGCACCTTCCTCCACCAGCGTGTCGTAGGACATCGGCAGCCGGTCGATGAATTCCTGCGCGCCGGCCAGCCGCGCGACCTCGATGATTTCGTCCAGTCCGGCATCCGGGCGGGTGGCGGCGATATTCGCCCGGATGCTGCCGCGGAACAGCAGGTTGTCCTGAAGCACCACGCCGATCGACCGGCGCAGATGGTTCAGGTCGATATGCCGCAGGTCGACGCCATCCAGGTGGATCAGCCCGGATTGCGGCGCGTGGATCGCCTGGATCAGCCGGGTGATGGTGGTCTTGCCGGAGCCGGAGCGGCCGACCACGCCGATCACCTGGCCTTCCTCGACCTGGAAGGACACGCGGTCCAGCGCCGGCGTCGCCGCGCCGGGATAGCGGAAGGTGACATCCTCGAAGGCCAGGCGGCCGCTGATGGCCGGGCGGGCCATGCGGGTGGTGCCGGTGCGCTCCGGCGTGGTGTTCATCACCGTGCCGAGCATGCGCACGGACAGCGCCGCTTCCTGGTATTCGTTGATGAGGGCCACGATCTGCACCAGCGGCCCGCTGACGCGCCCCGAGAGCATGGTGAAGGCGACCAGCGCGCCCATGGTCAGTTGCCCGTCGAAGACCAGCGTGGCGCCGGTGGCGAGCACCGCGATCTGCATCAGCTTCTCCAGCGCCCCGGTGGCGACGCTGCCGGCCGCACCGATGCGCCCGACGGCGGCATGCTGGCGCACCGCGGCGGCCAGCTTGCGGTCCCAATCCGCCTGGCGCGCGCCTTCCAGCACCAGGGATTTCACCGCGCGCATATTGTGCAGCGTCTCCACCAGATGTGCCTGGCGCGCGCCCTCGGTCTCATACAGCCGGTTCAGCCGCGCCCGGAAGCTTGGCACCATGGCGCCAATGACCAGCGCGATGGCCAGCGAGAAGCCCAGCACCACCGCCGTCAGCACGCCGGAATACATCGCCAGGAACAGCAGCAGGATCGGCAGCAGCGCCGCATCCAGCAGCGTCTGGAACAGCCGCCCGGTCAGGAAGTGGCGCAGCTTTTCCGTCTGCTGCATGTGTCGCACCAGCACGCCGGCGGCATGGCTCTCGAAGAAGCTCAGCGGCAGCGACAGTAGATGGCGGAAGGTGCGCGCGCCGAGCCGCGCGTCGATCTTGTTGCTGGCCAGCAGCATCAATTGCTGCCGCATATAGCCGAACAGCGCGTCGAACACCGTCAGCAGCACGAAGGCGCCGACCACCACATACAGCGTCCGCCAGGCCTGGTGGGTGATGACCTTGTCGATCAGCACCTGGAACAGCAGCGGAATCGCGAAGCCGATGAGGTTCGCCACCAGCGCGGCGATGGCGACTCCGGCGAAGCAGCGGCGGTGGCGGATGATCTCCGGCAGGAACCAGCGCAGGCCGAAGGGCTGTTCCTCATCGGTCAGGGCATGAACGCGCTTCACCAGCACCAGCGTGCCCGACCACTCGGCCAGGAATTCCGCGCGCGGCATCAGCCGCACACCCTCCGCCTCCCGCACCGGGTCGAGCACGGCGGCGACTGGCTGGCCATCGGCGTCGTCCAGGATATGGATCAGGATGACCCAGCTTCCGTCACTGCGCAGCACCAGTGCCGGATAGGCGGTGCCGAGCCCGGCGGCCTTGTCCCAGCCCGCGCGGCGCAGCGCCTGGGCCTTCAGCCCCGTCCCCTGCAAGGCGCGCAGCACCTCCGGCACCATGTCGCCATGGCCCGGCTGCGGCAGCTCATCCGGCGCGAGCTGGAGGCCGTGATGCATGGCCACCAGGAACACGCAGCGCAGGGCCGTGAGCTCCGGTGCCAACCTTCTGTCGGCGACTGTCATGCGGGTAGCCTAACCTCGCCGGGGTTGCCCGCCGGTAAACCGGAAGCGGATCAGCGCGCCGCCATTCGCGTGGTGCCGCCCGCCAGATGAACCGGCTGCCGCAGTTCCAACAGATCGGAAAAGTAGGCGATGGTCCGGCGCAGCCCTTCCTGCAAAGGCACTTCCGGCTGCCAGCCCAGCAGGCTGCGCGCCAAGGTGATGTCCGGGCAGCGCTGCATCGGGTCGTCCTGCGGCAGCGGGCGCAGCACGAAGCCGGCGCGCGACCCGGTCTGCCGCGCCACCTCCTCCGCCAGTTCGCGGATGGTGAATTCGGAGGGGTTGCCGATGTTCACTGGCCCGGTCACGCCATCCGGCGCGCGCATCAGCCGGATGATGGCGTCCACCAGGTCGTCCACGTAGCAGAAGGACCGCGTCTGCCGCCCATCGCCATAGAGCGTGATCGGCTCCCCCCGCAGCGCCTGCACGATGAAGTTGGACACTACGCGCCCATCCTGCGGATGCATGCGCGGGCCATAGGTGTTGAAGATGCGCGCGACGCGGATCTCCACCCCGTCCTGGCGGTGATAGTCGAAGAACAGCGTTTCCGCGCAGCGCTTGCCCTCGTCGTAGCAGGCGCGGATGCCGATGGGATTGACGTTGCCGCGGTAGCTTTCGCGCTGCGGATGCACCGCCGGGTCGCCATAGACCTCCGACGTCGAGGCCTGGAAGATCCGCGCGCCGAGCCGTTTCGCCAGGTCCAGCAGGTTGATCGCGCCATGGACGGAGGTGCGCACCGTCTGCACCGGATTGTGCTGGTAATGCACCGGGGAGGCCGGGCAGGCCAGGTTGTAGATCTCGTCCACCTCGACCTGGATCGGCTGGGTGACGTCGTGGCGGATCACCTCGAAATGCGGATGCGGCAGCAGGTGGCGGATATTGTCGCGCGACCCGGTGAAGAAGTTGTCGAGGCAGATCACCTCCTCCCCCTCCGCGAGCAGGCGCTCGCACAGGTGGGAGCCGAGGAAGCCGGCGCCGCCGGTGACCAGGACGCGTTTGCGGGCGCGCTTCATGCGATGGCTCCCAGAAAGGGTGGGGCTTTGCCCCGGCCCAGGCAGCCTGCGCCCAGGGGGTTTGCGAAAGTGTGAATCCGGCGGGGCGATGCCGGGGATTTTTGTCGGGCGATGGCCCCGGCCCGCTGCCGGCCGCCGCCCCGGCATGCCATGTTCCCCAAAACGCCGCGCGGGAGCCGCCCAATGTCGCCACGCTTGTTGCTGCCTGTCCTTATGCTGCTGGGCTGGCTGCTGCCGGGGGCCGCCCAGGCCTTCGACCCGCCGGGCCTGACGAATGACGCGGCGGTCTATGAGAACAGCCTGTCCCGCCGCTTCCCCGCCGGCGGCACTCCGCAGCAGCGCAGCCAGGCCGAGGCCCGCGCCCGTGCAGCGGAGGCCCGCAACGACTGGGCGGCGGCGGCAGCGGCCTGGGAGGAGCGGGCCGGCGCGGGCCAGGCCACCGCCGATCATTGGATGGCCCTCGCCCGCGCCCAGCTCGGCCGCAACCCGCCGGAGGCGCTGCGCGCGCTCCAGGCCGGCTGGCGCGCCTATATGATGGTGCCCGGCGGCGCGCCCGAAATTCCCTCCCTGACCGTGATGGCGGAGGCACTGCGGCGGCTGAACCAGCCGATGTGGCAGATCGAGGCGCTGGAGGCCGTGGTGGAACGGGCGCCGGAGGATGTGAAGCAGCGCGAACTGCTCAGCGCCGCCCGCCGCGCCGCCGGCCTGCTGGTGCGCCGCATCCAGACGGAGCCGGATGCCGAGCCGGCGCGCGCCTGCCTGACCTTCACCTCCGCCCCCGCCCGCCGCACCGATTGGCAGCCGCAGGACTGGCTGACCGCCGATCCGCCGCTGCCGGAGATGGCCGTGACTCGGGAGGGTGACGTGATCTGCGCTGCCGGCCTGCCCTGGGGCCAGACCACGCGGCTGACGCTGCGCGCCGGCCTGCCGGGTGAGGATGGGCTGCGCATGCTGCGCGACACCACGCTGCGCATCGCCATGCCGAACCGCCCGGCCCGCATCGCCTTCGACAGCCGCGCCTTCCTGCTGCCCCAGGGCCAGGACCCGCGGGTGACGGTGGCCACGGTGAATGTCGCCGCGCTGCATCTGCGTCTGGTGCGGGTCACCGAGCGCAACACCGTGCCGCTGATGCGGGACTGGCGGCCGGGCCAGGTGATGGATGAATGGGTGGCGGAGAACCTGTCGGAGGATCTCGGCCGCGTCGTCTGGGAGGGCCGCGCCGAACTGTCGCCCGCCGAGCCCAACCGCATGACCCGCAACGCCCTGCCGCTGCCGGAGGCGCTGCGCAGCGCCGGCCCGGGGATGTATGTGCTGGTGGCGCGGCCGGGGGATGGCACACGCGGGCGCGGCAGCGCCTCCCTCGCCGTGCTGGCGACTGATCTCGGCATCACCGCCTGGCGCGGGCCGCAGGGGCTGGCCGTGCAGCTTCGTGGATTCTCGGATGCCGCGCCGCGTGCCGGCGTGCGGGTGGCGCTGCTGGCACGCAACAACGACGTGCTGGCGGAAGCCGAGACCGGCGCCGATGGCCTGGCGCGCTTCGGCGCGGCGGCGCTGCGTGGCGCCGGGCAATTGGCCCCGCTGGCGGTGCAGGCCTTCTCGGGCGAGGATTTCGCCACGCTCAACCTGGAAAGCGCCGCCTTCGACTTGACCGATCGCGGGGCGGAGGGTCGGCCACATCCGGGGCCGCTGGACGCCTTCCTCTGGCTCGACCGCGGCATCTATCGCCCGGGTGAGGTGGTGCGCGTGGGCGCGCTGCTGCGCGATGGCGGCGGCCAGCCGGTGGACCTGCCGGCGCGGCTGCGCATCAAGCGCCCCAATGGCCAGGTGTTTTTCGAGAGCGTGCCGGACCGGGTGGCGGGCGCGGCCTTCGTGGCGCCGGTGACGCTCTCGGCCAGCGCGCCCGCGGGCGCCTGGACGGTGGAGGTGCTGGCCGATCCCAACGCCCCGCCGATCGGCACCACCACCTTTCGGGTGGACGCCTTCGTGCCGGAACGGTTGGAAGTGACGGCTGGCCCCACCCCCGGCCCGCTGGTGGCCGGACAGGCGCTGGATGTGCCGGTCACGGCGCGCTTCCTCTATGGCGCGCCCGGCGCCGGCCTGACCGGCTCGGCGGAGCTGCGCCTGTCTGTCGATCCACAGCCCTTCGAGGCCTGGCGCGGCTGGCGCTTCGGCCTGATGGACGAAAGCTTCACGCCGGACATGCAGGCCTTCGACGTGCCGGAGACCGATGCGGAGGGCAAGGCGACCCTCTCCCTGCTGCTGCCCCAGGCGCCGGACACCACCCGGCCGCTGCGCGCCGATGTGTCGGTGCTGATGTCGGAACCCGGTGGGCGCACCAGCGGCACGCGCCTGTCCCTGCCGGTGCGCGCCCGCGGCACGCTGCTGGCGATCCGCCCGGCCTTCGAGGGCGGGGCGGTGAATGACGGGGCGGAAGCCGCCTTCGATATCGCCGCGGTGAACCCGGATGGCGTCGCCACCAGCGGCACGCTGCGGGTGCGGCTGGTGCGGGAAAGGCCGGATTGGCGCATCGTCACCCGCGAGCGCCTCGCCCGGTACGAGACGGTGTGGCGCGACGAGCCGGTGGATTCCACCGATGTCCAGGTCGCCCCCGGCCGTCCGGCGCGCTTCGCCCGCAATCTGCCCTTCGGCCGCTACCGGCTGGAGGTGACGGAGCCGAGCGGCCTCGGCATCGCCAGCTACCGCTTCCGCGCCGGCTGGGCGCAGGCGGAATCGGCCGAGGTGCCGGACCGCGTCGATGTCGCCGCCGACCGCCGCGCCTATGCGGCCGGCGATACTGCGCGGCTGCGCATCACCCCGCCCTTCGCCGGCCGCGCCAGCATCGCCGTGCTGACCGACCGCCTGGTCTCCCTGCGGGAGGTCGAGGTGCCGGAGGCGGGCGTCGAGGTGGAGGTGCCGGTGGCCGCCGAATGGGGTCCCGGCGCACATGTCGCCGTCACCGTCTTCCGGCCCGGCAGTGCCCCGGCGGGGCGGCCCGCCCGGGCGCTGGGCCTCGCCTGGATCGGGCTGGACCCGGCGGCGCGGCGGATGGATCTGGTGATCGACTCGCCCGCCCTGGCCCGCCCGCGCACGCGCGTGGACGTGCCGATCCGGCTGGCCGGCGCCAGCGGCACCGCCATGGTGACGTTGGCGGCGGTGGATGAGGGCATTCTGCGGATCACCAATTTCGCCTCCCCCGACCCCGTCGCGCATTTCCTGGCGCGGCGTCGGCTCGGGCTCGATATCCGGGACGATTACGGGCGCCTGATCGCGCCGGCCGAGGGTGAGGCGGCGCTGCTGCGCCAGGGTGGCGATGGCAGCGAGGGTGGCGCCGGGCTGCAGGTTCCGCAGCGTCTGGTGGCGCTGTTCGAGGGGCCGGTACAGCTCGCCGCCGATGGCACCGCGACCATTCCGCTCGACCTGCCGGATTTCGCGGGCGAGTTGCGGCTGATGGCGGTGGCCTGGGATGGCAGCCGCATCGGCGCGGCGGCCAGGCCGATGACGGTGCGGGAACAGGCCGTGGCCGAGATGCTGCTGCCGCGCTTCCTGGCCCCGGGTGACGAGGCGCGGCTGCCGCTGCTGCTGCACAATGTGGAACTGCCGGCGGGCGATTTCCGCATGGCCCTGACCGCGACCGGCGCCATCGAACTCGCCGGCCCGGCCAGCTTCGACCAGTCCCTGGCCAGCGGCGCCCGCGCCCTGCCGGCGACCACCCTGCGCGCGACCATGGTGGGGCAGGGGACAGTGCGGCTCGCCGTCACCGGCCCGGATGGGTTCCGCACGGAGCGCGAGGCGGAGATCACCATCCGCTCCTCCCGCCCCCCCGTCACGGAAGTGGCGGTGAGCACGCTGGCCCCCGGTGCCACCGCGCCGCTGGCCCTGCCATCCTCCCGCTTCCTGCCGGGCACCTGGCGGGCCACGGCAAGCTGGGGTGCGCCGGTGCGCTACGACCCGCAGGCCCTTCTTTCCGCGTTGAAACGCTTCCCGCTGGATTGCGTGGAACAGGCGGCGTCCCGCGTGATGGCGCTGTCCTACGCCCCGGCCAATCCGGACACGGCGCAGGAGGATGCGGCGCTGCTCGGCCGGGCCATCGCCTCCGTGCTCGATCGCCAGACCTATTCCGGCCGCTTCGGCTATTGGAGCGCGGAGGGCCAGGTGCAGGAATGGGCCAGCCTCTATGCGACGGAGGCCCTGCTGCGGGCGCGGGCCAATGGCGCCACGGTGCCGGAGGCGGCGCTGAACACCGCGCTCCAATCCATCGAGGACGATCTGGAAGGCGGCGGCGAGACGGCGGAGGTGCTGGTCGTGCAGGCCTATCGCGTCCATGTCCTGGCGCTGGCCGGGCGCAACCGGCTGGGCGCGGCGCGGCGGCTGGCGGAACAGCTCGACCGGCTGCCGACGCCGCTCGCCAAGGCGCAGCTCGCCGCCGCCTTCGCCCGTGCCGGTGATCGTGGGCGGGCGGAGGCGATCTTCGCCGATAGCCTGGCCGCCCCGGCGCGGCAGGTCTGGCACAGCGATTTCGGCAGCGCCTCCCGCGACGCGCTGGCCACCGCCCTGCTGCTGCGCGAAAGCGGCGTGGCACAGGACCGGTTGCCGGCGCTGCTCGGCCGCCTGCCGGGGGCGGAGTTCACCCCGGCGGTCAGCAACACCCAGGAACAGGCCTGGGCCGTCGCCGCCGCCTTCGTGCTGGGCCGGGATGGCCGCCCGGCGCGCATCACGCTGGATGGCCGCGACCTGCCGGTGGCCGGCGTGGTGACCGCGCCGCTGACGGCGGCGGGTGAGGTGCGCAACCGGGGCGATGCGCCGGTGGTGCAGGCGGTGTCGCTGACCGGCGTGCCGACCTCGCCCTTGCCGGCGGCCTCGCAGGGGATGCGGGTGGCGCGGCGCTTCCTCGCGCTGGATGGCCAGCCGCTGAACCTCGACACGCTGCGCGCCGGCACCGGCTTCGTGCTGCTGATGGAGGTGCGCGCCACCACCAATGAGCAGCACCAGGCCATGCTGATCCAGGGCCTGCCGGCCGGCTGGGAGATCGCCGGGCGGCTTGATCCGGGCGAGGTCCAGGGCATGGCCTGGCTCGGCACGCTGACCGAGCCGGAGGCTCAGCCCGCCCGCGACGACCGCTACGCCGCCGCCGTGACCCTGACGGCGCGCGAGCCCCTGGCGCGCTTTGCCGTGCGGGTGCGCGCGGTGACCGCCGGGCGCTTCGAACTGCCGGGGATGGAGGCGCAGGACATGTACCGCCCCGGCGTTTTTGCACGGCAGAACGCGGCGCGGATCACGGTGCTGCCGAGCGAGTGATGCCGGAGGGAGACCGCAAAAGCCCTCTCCCCCTGACAGGGGGAGGTTGCGGCACTGCCGCAACGCCGAAGGCTGGTTGGGTGAGGGGGGCTTTGGATGGCGAGGGCGCGCCTTCCAATCCTCGATCGCCCTCACCCCAACCCGTCAGGCGGAGAGGGAGGCGCCTGGTTTTCGCTGGTTGTCTCGCCGTCACGGCCCTCGCGACCCTCTTCACCCTCGACCGCTTCTTCCCCCCCAACCTCGCCCGGCTCCACGCCGGCGTCGAAATCCTGGACCGCCAGGGCCGCACGCTCTCCACCCTGCCGGGCCCCGGCGGCATCTGGCGGCTGCCCACGGCGCCGGCCGATGTGCCGCCCCACCTTCTCGCCATGCTCATCGCCGCCGAGGATGCGCGCTTCCGCTGGCATCCGGGCTTCGACCCGCTGGCGCTGACCCGCGCCGCCTTCCAATGGGTTCGCGCCGGGCGGATCGTCTCCGGCGGCTCGACGCTCACCATGCAGGCCGCCCGCCTGCTGGAACCTCGGCCGCGCACGCTGCGCAGCAAATTCGTGGAAATGCTGCGCGCCCTGCAATTGGAAGCGCGATTCAGCAAGGACGAGATCCTGGGCATCTGGCTGACCCTGGCCCCCCAGGGCGGCAATCTGGAGGGGCTGCGCGCCGGCTCGCTCGCCTGGTTCGGCCGCCCGCCGGGCCAGCTCGACGCCGCCGAATCGGCCCTGCTGGTTGCTTTGGCCCGGCGGCCCGAGGCGCTGCGGCCGGATCGCCATCCAGCAGCCGCCCGCCATGCCCGAGACGCCCTGCTGCGCGAGCGCGCCCCCGGCGCCGGGCAGGTGAGCCCGGCGGAGCGGGAGCTTGCCCTGGCCAGCCCGGTGCCCGCCGTCCGCCAGCCCATGCCCCGCCTCGCGCCACACCTCGCCCGCCAACTGGCCCAGGGCGCGGAACCGGGCGCGCGCATCCGCACCACCCTCGACCGCGACCTGCAACGCGCGGCGGAGGCGCTGGCGGAGGACCGGCTGCTGCCCCTGTCGGACCACGCCGCCCTGGCCATGGTGGTGGCGGAGATCGAGAGCCGGGAAATCCGCGCCTTGGTCGGCGGCAGTTTCGGCGTCGAGACCCGCGCCGGCATGCTGGACCTGACCCGCGCCATCCGCTCCCCCGGCTCGGCCCAGAAGCCGTTCCTCTATGCGATGGCCTTCGAGGCGGGGTTGGCGCGGCCGGACACGCTGGTGGCGGACCTGCCCTTCCGCTTCGGCAGCTATGCGCCCGAGAATTTCTCCCGCGACTTCATGGGCCGCATCACCGCCGCCGACGCCCTGCGGCAATCGCTGAACCTGCCGGCGGTGGCGCTGCTCAGCGAGCTGGGCGTGCTGCGCTATGCCACCGCGCTGAAGCTGGCCGGCAGCCCGCCACGGATGGCGCCGGGGGCCGAACCCTCCCTGCCGCTGGCGCTCGGCGGGGCGGGGACGACCTTGCGGGAGCTGGTGGCGCTGTATGCCCTGCTCGGCGATGCCGGCCGCGCCGCGCCATTGGTGGCGCTGCCCGGGGCCGCGGCCGCGCCTGTGCAGGTCCTGCGCCCGCGCATCGCGTCCGAAGTGGCAGGCATACTCGTAAATCCCTTTCCGGGGGGCGGGCCGGAGGGGGTGGCCTGGAAGACCGGCACGTCCTGGGGCGGACGGGACGGCTGGGCGCTGGGGCTGGATGCGCGGCATGTGGCCGGCGTCTGGGTCGGTCGGCCGGATGGCACGCCGATTCCGGGCCTCACCGGGCGGGCCACCGCTTTGCCGGTGCTGGCCGCGATCTTCGCCCGCCTGCCCGCCGCGCCGCGCCAACCGCTGCGCATCCGCGCCACGCCGCGCCCCTTCGCCGAGGCCGCGGACCGGCTGCGCCTGCTGTTCCCCATGCCGGGCGCCGAACTGTCGGAGGGCGCCGGCCATGTCACGCTCCGCGCCGCCGGCGGCCGCCGCCCGCTGACTTTTTTGGTCGATGGCGCCCCGCTCGATCATCACCGTGCAAGGCGCGAGGCCGCCTGGACCCCGCCCGGCCCAGGCTTCTACCGGGTGACGGTGCTGGATGCGGATGGCGTGGCGGCGGCAGCCGAATTGCGCGTGCGGTGAGCGCGGCGAAGCCCTAGCTTCAGGCCTGGAAGGAGCCTGCGATGCCCGATGATCTCTGGCGCGACGACATCGTCACCTGGTCCGAACAGCAATCGGACCGGCTGCGCCGGCTGCGGGCCGGGGAGCGGGTGAACGATCTCGACTGGGACCATATCATCGAGGAGATCGAGAGCTTGGGGCGCCGCGAGATCGAGGCGGTGCGGTCGCTGCTGGTCCAGGCGGTGCTGCATCTGATGAAGCTGCACGCCTGGCCAGGGCATCCGGCGGCGCGGAAATGGCGGGTGGATGCGGCGGATTTCCTGATCCAGGCGCAGGATGGCTATCGGCCCTCCATGGCCCGCAGCCTCGATCTGGCGGGGGCGGTGGGCTATGCGCGGCGGCGCCTGCCGGTGCAGCGCTTCACCACGCCGGCCCAGGACCTGCCGCCGCTGGGCGCGATCCCGCTCGCGGCATTGGCCGACCCGGCCTTCACTCTCGAAGACCTCGAAGCCGCGCTGTTCCCGCCGGCTTGATATCAGGGCATGTGGACAGTTGGGCTGCGGGCGCGTCCGGCGGTACTTTTCCGCGCTGGCTGCGTCAGCCATGCTCGCCGATGGAAAGCCATCGGCTCCGCTGTCTTCCTTCCCAGCACGAAAAATCCCTCGCCGGCCGCATCCCGGTCCCAACTGTCCACATGCCCTACCCCCCGCAGGCGCGGATCGCCGCCTGCATATGCGCGGGCACCGGGGCTTCGAACCGCAACTCGGGCTCCAGCGGCAGGGTCAAGGCGCGGGCCAGAAGGTGCAGGCCACCGGCCTGGCCGCCGCCATACATCGCATCGCCCAGGATCGGGCAGCCGAGATGCGCGCAATGCACCCGCAATTGGTGCGTCCGCCCGGTCTCCGGCGCCAGTTCCAGCCAGGTGAGCCCCGCCCCGCGTCCCAGCACCCGCCAGGGGCTGCGCGCGGGATCGCCCTTCGCATCCACCTGCATCCGCCAGCCCTGCGCCGCGCTGCTGATCTTTTTCAACGGCGCCTCCACCACGCCCGATTCCCCGCCGGGATCGCCGCGCACCACGGCCCAGTAGGTCTTCTGCACCCGTCGCGCCGCGAACAGTGCGTTGATCCGCGCCAGCATCGGCGCGGTGCGGCCGAGCGCCAGGCAACCCGCGGTATCGGCATCCAGCCGGTGCGCCGGCTGCGGCAGCCGCTTCTTGCCCAGGCGCAGGGCCGGCAACCAAGCCTCCAGGCTTTCCCCCTGGCGGGCCGAAACCGGCATGCCGGCGGGCTTGTCCAACACCATCAGTTCAGGATCCAGGTGCAGGATGCGCGCGCGCAGCCAGTCGGGCAAAGCCGGCACCGCCGCAATCTCTCTTCCATGCGGCACCGCCGCAATCTCCGCTTGGCGAAACCCTCCGCGTGATGGAACCCTGGGTCGCATGACCGAGCCTGACCTCCCCCCGATCGTCGTCTGCCTGGGCAGCGTCGTCATGGACCACACTTTCCTCGTGCAGGATATCGTCCAACCCCCCTCGAAGAACCGCGCCACCGGCTACAGCCTCGGCGCGGGCGGGCTGGCGGCCAATGCCTCGGTCGCCGTCGCCCGGCTGGGCGGGCGCTGCGTCTTCTGGGGGCGGGTGGGGGATGACCTCAACGGGCCACCTTTGCTGGAGGCGCTGGCGGAGCAGGGCGTCGATGTCTCCCACTGCCACAAGGCCACGGGTGGGCGCACCCCGGTTTCCGCCGTGCTGGTGGACCCGGTGGGGGAACGCAGCATCTACGCCTATCGCGGCGACAACCTCGGCACCGATCCGGCCTGGCTGCCGCTGCATATCCTCGACGGCGCCCAGGCCTTCCTGTGTGACCCGCGCTGGGCGGAGGGCAGCGCCCGCGCCCTGGACTACGCCCGCGAACGCGGCATCCCCACCGTGATCGATGGCGAGAAAAGCGAGACGCGCCTTCTGCTCGACCTGATTCCGCGCAGCGACCACGCGGTGTTCTCCGAGCCCGGCCTGGCCAATTACGCGCCGGGCGCCCGGCCGGTGGAGGGGCTGCGCAAGGCGATCGCGGAGGGCTGCCAGGTCGCCGCGGTGACGCGGGGGGAGAAGGGCACGCTGTGGCTGACGGCGCAGGACCCGGAACCGCGCATCACCCCCGCCTTCCGTGTGATGGCCACCAATACCACCGGGGCGGGGGATGTGTTCCACGGCGCCTATGCGTTGGCGATCGCGGAGCGCCAGAAGGTGGACCGCGCCATGCGCTTCGCCTCCGCCGCCGGCGGCCTGCGGGCGCGGGATGGCGCGACGCCGAGCCGCGCGATGGTCGAGGAATTGCTGCGCGGATAGGATTTGCTCGGGGGTACCAGCGGACCGGTCTCTTGACCGGTCCGAGCGGCCGAATGGCCGCCGCCGCAAGTGCGGCGAAGCCAAGGAAACCGGAGGTTTCCGCGTCACGCCGCAGGCGTGCCTCCGGCACCACCGATTGAGGGGCCCTGGAGCGGTCACGCGAAAGGGCCGTTGGTATCACACCAGCCCGGCGATCCGCCCGATCCCAAGGCCCAGCAGCGCCAGCAGCAGCACATCCGCCACGCCGAAGCGCAGCCAGAAGTCCGGCACCGCGCGCAGCCGCGGCGCGGTGCGGATCAGCAGCAGCAGGGCCAGTCCGAACCAGCCCAGCACGGCCATCAAGGTGCCCGTGGCGGCCTGCTGGCGCGGCACCGGCGGCAGCAGCGCATCGGCGAACAGCAGCACCAGCAGCGGCACCGCCAGGAAGGCGAGGTACAGGCCGATGGCGCGCAGCGTGCGCCCGGCAAAGGCGCGGGTGACGCGCGAATCGGAGGCCGCCTGCACCACCGTGGCGGCGCCGAGCGCCAGGAACAGCAGGATGAGCGCGGCGGCCATTCAGCCCCGCATCAGCCCCTGGCCACCCAGCAAGCCACTGGCCCCGGCCATGCCCATGGCGCGCTCCGCGAAGGCGCGCTTCAGCCGGGGCATGCGGTCCACCGCCGCGATGCCGAGCCGCCGGGCGATGCGGATCGGTCCGAAATCATTGCCGAACAGCTTTTCCAGCACATGCGTCGCGCCCAGCATCAGCGCCGCATCCGGCCGGGCGCGCTGTTCGTAGCGGCGCAGCGTTGCCTGGCCGCCGGGGTCCTCGCCCAGGGTCACCGCCTCCATCACCGCCTCCGCCAGCGCGGCCACGTCCCGGAAGCCGAGGTTGAGGCCCTGGCCGGCGATCGGGTGGATGCCATGCGCGGCATCCCCCACCAAGGCGAGCCGCGTATCGGTCTGCCGCTGCGCCCAGAGCGCGGTCAGCGGATAGGACCAGCGCCGCCCGATCGGCCGGATTTTTCCGAGATGGTCGCCGAGCCGGCGC
This sequence comes from Falsiroseomonas oleicola, assembly GCF_019029495.1. GTDB lineage: Bacteria > Pseudomonadota > Alphaproteobacteria > Acetobacterales > Acetobacteraceae > Falsiroseomonas > Falsiroseomonas oleicola. The sequence goes on along the minus strand of NZ_JAERQM010000001.1, from coordinate 753,692 downwards.
CTCAGTTCGCGCCCGAAGGCGGCGTCATCCATCGCCAGGAAGCGGCTGGCCAGGTCGCGGCGGTCGGACCAGACGAAGGCGGAGGCATGCGGCAGTTCCGCCGTGCCGAAGCCGCCCGGTCCGGCCAGCGGCAATTGCGCGAAGGGGCCATTCGGCAGGAACATCTCCAGCGCCGTGCCGTTATGCGGGCGTTCATGCGCGAAGGCGCCGACCATGCCGGTCTGGCCGTAATCGTGCCGCGTCACCGCGATGCCGGCCTGCTGCCGCAGCGGGCTTTCGCGCCCTTCCGCCGCCACCACCAGACGGGCGGCGATGAGGGTGCCGGAATCGGGGCCGGAGGTGATGCGGATGCGGGCGCCCTCCGGCGCGCGTTCCACCGATGCCTCGGCGGGGGCGAAGACGCGGAGGTTGGGCAGGCGCGGCAGGCCGGCATTCAGTGCCACCCGCAGCGCCCGGGCCTCCACCATCCAGCCGAAGGGGTCGGGGCCGACCTCGGCGCTGTCGAAATCCAGCTTGAGCGGGGAGGGGGCATGGCCCGGCCTGCCATCCGCCACGCGGATGCGATGGATCGGCTGCGGCGGCTCCGGCAGCCGGTCCCAGATGCCGGATGCCGCGAGCAGTCGTTGGCTGGTCAGGGCGATGGCGAAGGCGCGGCCGTCGAAATCCGGCAGTTCCATCGGCGGCAGCGGCGCGCGGTCCAGCACCGCGGTGGGGATGCCGGCCGTGGCCAGGGTGGCGGCCAGGGTGGCGCCGACCGGGCCGGCGCCGACGATGCAGACGGTGGTTTCGAGATCGCTCATACGCTGAAAGTCGCCCCGAAGCGGCGCTTCGGCAAGGGCGAGGCAATTGCCTAAAAAAAGGGCATTATTGTTGCGCTGCATCGCGGAACCGCCGCCCCGCAAGGCGCGAGTCCGGCGCAAAGCAAGGGGCGGGCGCTGTGGCACGTTCCTTGGATTGCATCGCAGCGATATCGCCTTGGGAAGGGGAACTGCGGCGCGATGAAGCTGGTCATGGCCATCATCAAGCCCTTCAAGCTGGACGAGGTGCGCGATGCGCTCACTCCGCTCGGCGTGCAGGGGCTTACGGTTACCGAGGTCAAGGGTTTTGGTCGCCAGAAGGGCCAGACCGAGATCTATCGCGGAGCCGAGTATCACGTGAGCTTCCTGCCGAAGCTCAAGATCGAAGTCGCCGTTGCCGCCAGCATGGTGGATGCGGTGGTCGAGGCGATCGCGGGTGCCGCGCGCACCGGCAAGATCGGCGACGGCAAGATCTTCGTCCTGGATGTGGAACGCGCGCTGCGCATCCGCACCGGGGAAACCGACGACCAGGCGCTGTAGCCGCATGTCGGGCGACAACACACCCAAGGTGAAGACCGGGGGCATGATGAGGAACGGGGGAATGACGAGGATTGCGCGCGCCGCTGCCATGGCGCTGCCGGCGCTGCTCGTATCCGGCGCGGCCTTCGCGCAGGACGCGACCATCGACACCGGCGACACCGCCTGGATGCTGACCAGCACGGCCATCGTGCTGATGATGACCGTGCCGGGCCTGGCGCTTTTCTATGCGGGCATGGTCCGCAAGAAGAACGTGCTGGCCACAATGATGCAGTCCTTCGCGGTCTGCGGCCTGGTTGGCGTGCTGTGGATGGTGCTGGGCTACAGCCTCGCCTTCGGCGACGGCAATGCCTATATCGGCGACGTCTCGAAGCTGTTCCTCTCCGGCATGGGGGAAGGCTGGGACCGTCCCTTCGTGCTCGGCTCCGGCGACGGCGCGGTGGCGACGACGATCCCGGAGAGCGTCTTCGTGACCTTCCAGATGACCTTCGCGATCATCACCGCGGCGCTGATCACCGGCGCCGTGGCCGACCGCATGAAGTTCTCCGCGCTGCTGGTCTTCATCACGCTCTGGACCCTGCTGGTCTACTCCCCGGTGGCGCACTGGGTCTGGCATCCGAATGGCTGGATCTTCGCCCTCGGCGCGCTGGACTTCGCGGGCGGCACGGTGGTGCACATCAATGCCGGCGTGGCCGGCCTGGTGGCGGCGATCGTGCTGGGCAAGCGCACCGGCTACGGGACGGAGAACATGTCCCCCTACAACCTCGCTTTCGCCGTGATCGGCGCGAGCATGCTGTGGGTGGGCTGGTTCGGCTTCAATGCCGGCTCCGCCGTCGGCGCCAATGCGCGCGCCGGCATGGCGATGCTGGTGACGCAGGTGGCAGCCGCCGGTGCGGTGCTGGCCTGGCTGGCGGCGGAATGGGCCACGAAGGGCAAGCCCTCCGTGCTCGGCGCCATCTCCGGCGCCGTGGCGGGCCTGGTGGCCATCACCCCGGCGGCGGGCTTCGTGCTGCCGGGCTCCGCGCTGGTCATCGGTCTGGTCGCTGGCCTCGCCGGCTTCTGGGGCGCCACGGCGCTGAAGCACATGTGCGGCTATGACGACAGCCTGGACGCCTTCGGCGTGCATGGCGTCTGCGGCATCGTCGGCGCCTTGATGGTGGGCTTCCTGGCCTATGGCCCGCTGTCGGGCACGGCGGCGGACCCGGCCGGGATCAGCGGCTCCATGTCGCAGTTCCTGACCCAGGTCTATGCCGTGGTCGCGGTGTTCATCTTCACCGCGGTCGCCACCTTCATCCTGCTCAAGATCGTGGATGCCATCGTCGGCCTCCGCGTGACCGAGGATGAGGAGCGCGAGGGTCTCGACGTCTCCCTGCACGGCGAGCGTCTCGGCTGAAGCTTCGGCGATCAACGAAACAGGGCGTCGGGGGGCAACCCCCGGCGCCCTTTTCATTTGCGCAGCCTTGCGTGAGGGGGCATGAGGCGCCGCATGGCCCGCATCCCCCCCATCCCCGATGACGCGCTGGAGGAACGCTTCGTGCGCTCCTCCGGCCCCGGCGGCCAGAACGTCAACAAGGTGGAGACGGCGGTGGAGCTGCGGCTCGACCTGAAGCGGCTCGACCTCGGCGAATACATGGCGCGGCGGCTGGCGACGCTGGCGGGGCGGCGCATCACCCAGGATGGGGTGCTGGTGATCCAGGCGCAGCGCTTCCGCACCCAGGACCGCAACCGCACCGATGCGCGCGAAAGGCTGGACGAGCTGCTGGCCAAGGCCGCCGAGCCGCCACCGCCGACCCGCCGCGCCACCAAGCCCAGCTATGGCGCGCAGATGCGGCGGCTGGAGGGGAAGAAGCTGCGCAGCGGGGTGAAGAAGCTGCGCAACACCCGGCCGCCGGCGGATTAACGACGCCGCAGGGGCGGCGGCCGTTCGGCCGCTCGCCCGCCTGTGGCGGGCGCAGGTCGCGCTGTAGGCAGCCCGGCAACCGAGCGGCCACCAAACACCGTTCAATCCGAACGGCTTCCGGTGTAGAGTTCCCGCAAAGCTTCAGGAACCACCCTCGATGGCCCGCACCGCCAGCACCCCGGCCGTGGGCGACCGGCTCGCCGCAGCCGGGCGCCGCTTCGCCTCACCTGCCGTCATGGCCGCCGTCCGGCGGCGGCTGGCGGAGCTGCTGGCGCTGATCCTGGTGGTGACGGGGCTGGTGCTGGGGCTGGCGCTGGCCAGCTACGATCCGGGCGACCCCTCCTTCTCCACCGCCACGGCCCAGCCCACCGCCAACCTGGCCGGGTCGCTGGGGGCGCATGTCGCGGACCTCATGCTCCAGGGCGTCGGCTACGCCGCCTTCCTGCCGGTGGCCTGCCTGATGACCTGGGCCTGGCGGCTGGCGACGCATCGCGGCCTCGCCCCCTTTCCGCTGCGGCTGGCCTGCCTGCTGGCGGCCATGCCGCTGCTGGCCGCCACCCTGATGCTGCTGCCGCTGCCCGCCGATGTGCCCGCCGCCGCCGGCCCGGGCGGCGCGGCGGGGCCGGTGACGGCGCAGGCGTTGCTCGGCCTGATGCGCGACCTGCTCGGCCCGGTCGGTGCCGGCATCGCGCATCTGGTGCTGGCGGTGCTGATGGCGCTGCTGGGCTTTGTTGCGCTCGGCCTGACGCTCGGCGAATGGCGGCGGGCCGGTTCCGCCGCCGGCGCGGTGGCCGGCAGTGCCGCCAGCGGCGCGGCGCGCCTCACCGCCTCCCGCGCCCGGCAGGTGGGGGAGCATGTGCCGCCCGGCCTGTTCACCCGTGCCGTGACCTGGCCCTTCCGCGCGATCGGTGGCGCTGTCGGCGGCGCCGTCGGCGGCGTCATGCGCCGGCGGCGGGAGCGGGAGATGCCGCTGTCCGAATTGCTGCGCAATGCCGAGGCCCTGGTGGAGGATGCGCCGCCAGCCGGCCCGGCCGTCGCGCGGCGCGAACCCTCCTTCGGCGCGCAGGAGGAGCGCGCCGCGACCCCCGCGGCCGCGCCGGCCGGGGCACCCCCCCGGGGCAAGCCCGTCGCGCCGCGCGTGGCGGAACGCGCCGCGCCGCCGAAGCCGGTGGCCAATGCGCGCCAGGGCCATCTCGACCTGCCGGATGGCCAGTGGCGCTTCCCGCCGCTGTCGCTGCTCGCCGCCCCGCCCGCCCGCCGCAACACCGGCCCGTCGGAGGAGGCGCTTCAGGGCAATGCGCGGATGCTGGAGACGGTGCTGGAGGATTACGGCGTGCGCGGCCGCATCGCCGAGATCCGCCCCGGCCCCGTGGTCACGCTGTATGAGCTGGAACCCGCCCCGGGCACCAAATCCGCCCGCGTCATCGGCCTGGCCGACGACATCGCCCGCTCCATGTCCGTCACCGCCGTCCGCATCGCCACCGTGCCCGGCCGCAACGTGATCGGCATCGAACTGCCGAATGCCAAGCGGGAGATGGTCTATTTCTCCGAGATGATGATGGCGGAGGACTGGCACCGCCACCAGGCGAAGCTGCCGCTGGCATTGGGGAAAGATATCGGCGGCGCGCCGGTGATCGCCGACCTCGCCCGCATGCCGCATCTGCTGATCGCGGGCACCACCGGCTCGGGCAAGTCGGTCGGCATCAACACCATGATCCTGTCGCTGCTCTACCGCTTCACCCCGGATGAGTGCCGCTTCATCATGATCGACCCGAAGATGCTGGAATTGTCGGTCTACGACCGCATCCCGCATCTGCTGGCCCCGGTGGTGACGGAACCCGCCAAGGCGATCGGCGCCTTGAAGTGGACCGTCCGGGAAATGGAAAAGCGCTACCGCGCCATGTCCCAGCTCGGTGTCCGCAATATCGGCGGCTACAACGAGAAGGTGAGCGCCGCCCGCGCCCGGGGCGAGGTGCTGACGCGCCGCGTGCAGGTCGGCTTCGACCCGGAGACCAACAAGCCGCTCTTCGAGGACCAGCCCCTGGCGCTGGAGCCGCTGCCGATGATCGTCGTGGTCATCGACGAAATGGCCGACCTGATGATCGTCGCCGGCAAGGACATCGAGGCCGCGGTGCAGCGCCTGGCGCAGATGGCGCGCGCCGCCGGCATCCATGTGATCATGGCGACGCAGCGGCCGTCGGTGGATGTGATCACCGGCACCATCAAGGCGAACTTCCCGACCCGCATCAGCTTCCAGGTGACGTCCAAGATCGACAGCCGCACCATCCTCGGCGAGATGGGCGCCGAGCAGTTGCTGGGCCAGGGCGACATGCTGCACATGGCCGGCGGCGGCCGCGTCAGCCGCGTGCACGGCCCCTTCGTCACCGATGAGGAGGTGGAGGCGATCGTCGCCTTCCTGCGCGAACAGGCCGAGCCGTCCTATATCGAGGAAGTCACCGAGGTGGATGAGGAGGGCGGTGGCCCCGACCTCTCCGGTATGCTCGGCGGCAATACCGATGGCGAGGCCTCGCTGTATGATCAGGCGGTGGAGCTGGTGACGCGGGAGGGCAAGGCCAGCACCAGCTTCGTCCAGCGCCACCTGAACATCGGCTACAACCGCGCCGCCAAGCTGATCGAGCAGATGGAGAAGAACGGCGTGGTCGGCGCGGCCAACCATGTCGGCAAGCGGGAAGTGCTGGCGCCGGGGCCGCGGGACTGACTCAGGTGGCGGCCAACTGCGCCGCCAGCCGCTTCGGCGCGATCAGCGAAAAACTGCGGCGCACCAGCGCCTCCACCTCCGCCCAGTCCACCCCGTCCGCCAGCCGCAGCGCGACCCAGCCCTTATGGCCGAGATAGGGTGGGCGGAAGAAGCGGTAGGGCGCGGCTTCCACCAGCACCTCCTGGCTGCCGGACGGCGCCTTGAACCACACCGCCAGCCCGTCTTCCGACCCCTGCAGCATGGCGAAGATCTTCCCGCGCACCCGGAAGGTCGGCTGTTCCCATGCCTCGACCTCCACCGATTCCGGCAGGGCAAGACAGATGCGGCGCAGCCGCTCGGCGGGGGACGGAGACATGCGGCGATCCTGGCACAGGATCGCCGCCGGCGGGTAGATCGCGCGATTCAGACCTTCGGTGCCTGCGCACCTCCGGTCATCGCGCTCTGCAATCAGGCAGCGCGGATGCCGGAGAGGAAGCCATCCACCTGCTGGCGCAGCCGCTGCGAACGCTGGGTCAATTCGCCGGAGGAGGCGCCGACCTGCGAGGCGGCTTCCCCGGTCGCCACCGCGCCCTGCGACAATTCGCCGGTGAAGCGGGAGACTTCGCGGGTGCCGGTCGCGGCCTCCGCCACCGCGCGGACGATTTCCTGCGTCGCGCTGGCCTGTTCCTCGGCCGCGGCGGCCACCTGCACGGTGATCTGGTCCACCTGGTCGATGGTCGCGGCGATGCCACGGATGGCGTCCACCGCGCCGCGCGTCTCCGCCTGCATGGCGGCGATCTGCGTGCTGATCTGTTCCGTGGCGCTGGCGGTCTGTGCAGCCAGGGCCTTCACCTCGCTGGCGACCACCGCGAAGCCCTTGCCGTGTTCGCCGGCGCGCGCCGCCTCGATGGTGGCGTTCAGGGCGAGCAGGTTGGTCTGGCCGGCGATATTGGCGATCAGCCGCACCACATCGCCGATCCGCTGCGCGGCCTCGGACAGGCTGGTGATGGCGGCGTCGCTGGCGCGTGCACCCTCCGCCGCATTGCGCGCCGCCGTGGCGCTGTCGGTCACCCGGCGGGCGATCTCGGCGATGGAGGCGCCGAGTTCCTCGGCCGCCGCGGCCACGTTCTGCACGCTGGCGGAGGCCTGTTCGGCGGCGGCGGCGACGGAGGCGGCGCGGCTTTCGCCATCGCGGGCCGTCTTGGTCATGCTGCCGGCCATGGTGTCGAGCTGGCTGGTGGCGGCGGCGACGCCGGTCAGGGCCTGTTCGGCCTCCGCCTCGAAGCCGGCGACGAGCTTGGCGACGGTCTCGGCGCGGCGGGCCTTGGCCTGTTCCTCCTGGCGGATGGCGGCGTCGGCGCGCTGCTTCTCCTCCAGCGCCGTCTTGAAGACGCGCAGCGCCGCGGCGATGCGGCCCATTTCGGTGCGTTCGGCGATGGCCGGGACCTCCGCCGTCAGGTCGCCCTGGGACAGGCGCTGCATCGGTGCGACGACGTCGGAAATGCCGCGGTTGATGGCGCGCAGCAGCATCACGGCGACGAGAATGCCGATCAGCATGGCGGCGCCCCCGCCGGCCAGCATCAGCGTGCGGGCATTGTGGAAGGTGGCATCGGCGGCCTTGGTGCTGTCGTAGGCGCCGGCCCGGTTCAGCTCCGTCAGCTCTTCCAGCCGCTGCGTCACGACACTGGCGATCGGCGAAAGCACGCGGTTGACGGCCATGGTCGCGGCGATCGGGTTCTCCGTGCGCGAGATTGCCAGCATGGCCGGCATCTCGCGCAGGTAGCTCTCGATGGCAGCGGCTGTTTGGTCGAACAGGCGCCGTTCCTCCGGGCTGCTGACCAGCGCCTCGTAAGCGCGCAGCGCCATGTTGAGATCGCCGCCTGTGGCGGACAACCGGGCTTCGACGGCCTGAAGCTGGCTAGGTTCCTGTGTCGAGGTGTGATTCCGGATGTCGATACGAATGGCGTTCATCGCGTTCCGTAGACGGGCGAGGGCTTGAATGCTGGGCAGCCAGTTCTCGTTGATCTCCACCGAGGCGTGATTCACCGCCTGCATCTTGAAGATGCCGAAGCCGCCGAGCCCGGCGATGCACAGAAGCAGGAAGGCGAAGGCGGCGATCAGCCGCTCCCGGATCGATAGGCGTGACAACATCGTGGCAAGCTCCGGCTGGATGCGGCCGCAGTATCGCCGTGCGCGCTAAAAACTTCGTGAAGACACAAATTTGTGATCGACGTTTCGCCGCGTTTCGGTCGGGCCGGCCTTTGCTTGACGCGGCGGGCACCCCTGGGGGAGCGTCCGGCACCGTCGAAGGAAAGGTCCCGACCATGCGCGCCACCCGCCTTGCCGCCCTCGCCTTGGCCGCCGCCCTGCCGGCCCTGCCCGCCCTGGCGCAGGAGCGGCCGCAATTGTTCCCGACGCGCGATGTCGCCGTCACCTATCGCGTCACCGGCGCCCGGGCGCAGGCCGGGCTGCCCTCCATGACCATCTCCTGGCTCGCCGCGCAGCAGACCATGCGGATGGATATGGGCGGCATGGGCTACATGGTCGCCGATCACCGGGCGCAGCGCGGCTTCATGGTGATGGAGCAGATGCGCATGCTGATGGACATCCCGATGGAGCAGGCCAATACCGGCCTGCCCAGCCGGGGCCAGTTCAGCCGCACGGGCAGCGACACGGTGGCGGGCCATGCCTGCAATGTCTGGAATTTCCAGGATGGCAACGACCGCGGCACCGCCTGCGTCACCGCCGATGGCGTGATGCTGCGGGCGCAGGGCAATTCCGGTGGCGAATCCGGCAGCATGGAGGCGACCCGCGTCGCCTATGGCGCGCAGGACCCGGCCCGCTTCCGCCGGCCGCAGGGCTACCAGACCATGCAGATGCCCCAGGGAATGCCGCAAGGCATGCCGGGCATGCCCGGCGCCCCGCGGCGCTGAATCATACCAACGGTCGATTTCATCGACCGTTGGTATGATTTTTCGGGCCCTCAGGCGCCGGGCGCGGCCTCCGGCCGCTTGACTCGCCGCATTCGCGGCCTCGGCCGGCTTCACCGGCCGCCGGTCGGCCATTCCTGGCGCCAGTTTACCCAGGCAGCGCCACGCCCAGCTTCGTCGCCGCGCCGCGCAGCCCGTCCCAGATGCCGGGCGCCAGCGCCACCCCATCCCGCAGGGCCGTGCGGCGACGCGCCAGGCCGGATTCGCCCGGCAGCCGCACCCGTTCCACCCCTGGCCGCGGCGTCGCGGCGCGGCAGGCGGCGGCGGTGTGGCTGGTCTGGCGCAGGAAGGCGGGCAGGCCGGCGAAGGCCTCCGGGTCAAAAAGCTGCAGGAACACGCTGGCGGTCCAGCCGGTCGGCTTGTCGGCGCGGCCATAGCCGGACAGGCCCTGGGTCATCGCCTCGTTCATCAGCGCCCAGGCATAGCCCTTCTGCCCATGATCCAGCCCGCCCGCCGGCAGCAGCGTGCCGCCCTGGCCCAGCACCTTCGGATCCGTGCTGGGATGGCCCTCCGCGTCCTGCACCCAAGGGTGCGGGTATTGCGCGCCCTGCTTCTGCAGGGTGCCGGCCATGTTGATGGTGGTGATGGAGGCGCTGACATCCATCAGGATCGGGTCGCCATCGGTCGGGATGCCCGCCGCCACCGGGTCCGGCGCCAGCACGCCGGTGATGCCGCCGAAGGGCGCGACGGCGGAGGCGGCGGAGGCGGAGGAGGACAGCACCATCATGAAGCCGCGCTCCGTCGCGCGGGTCAGATAGGCGGCGAGGCAGCCGATATGGTGGCTGTCGCCGATCGCGACGCTGTAGGTGCCGAAGGTGCCCACGCGTTCCAGCGCGATGTCGAGCGCCTTGTGCACCAGCCAGGGGCCGGGCAGGCGGCGGCCGTTCCAGCTCAGGCAGGCGCCGCGGTCGCGCAGCACCTCCGGCTCCCCCGCCTTCGTCATGCCGCCATTGGCGACATCCTCCAGGTAGCGCGGCAGCAAGGCGAGGCCGTGGGTGACATGGCCGAGCAGGTCGGATTCCACCAGTGTGGTCGCCACTGCGGCGGATTTTTCCGGGTTGAGCCCGGCCGCACCGCAAAGGTCGCGGGCGAACTGGGTCAGGCCGGCCACATCATGGCGGGGGCTGGTCTCGGTCATGCGCGTTTTCTCCTTGCCGCGTCGTTACGCGCTTCGCCCCGCGCCGTCGATCCGTCAGGGCCTGGCTTCATCTTCCGCCAATCCTTCTCTGCGAAGCTGAGACGCAGCAGACTCGCCAATCAAATGGACCTTCGATGACCCACGGCTCGGCTCAGGACAAGCGTATCGCCGCCTTCGGCCTCACCGCCTCGGATCTCGGGGTCCTCGGCACCTTGAAGAGCTTCGCCGAACAGCGGCTGCCGCAATTGCTGGTCTCGCTTCAGGGCGCCTTCGATTCCTGGCCCGAGATGCAGGCGGCACTGGCCCGGCCCGATGTGCATGAGGTGCGCGTGGCGCATTGGCAACGCGTCGTCACCGGCCAGATCGGCGAGGGCTTCGAGGCCTCGGCCGCACGGCTGGCTTCGGCCTTCCATGCCAATGGTGTGCCAGGCTTCGCCGTGGCGGTCTGCCACCACAGCGTGATGGCCGGGATCCTGCGCGATCTGGCGCTGCACCAGCCCGCGGCACGTGGCGGCGGCCTGTTCAACCGCGCCGGACGGCAGCGTGAACAGGCGGTGCGGGAGGCGCTGGGCCGCGTCGTCTGGCTCGACCTGGAACTGCTGCTGGAGACCTATGCGGCGGCGCAGGCGGAAAGCCGTGACCGCGCCATGATCGGCATGGCCGAGACCATCGAGCGGGCGGCCGGCGAGGCGGTGGCCAGGGTCAGCGGCCTGACCGGCGAGATGGCCGTCACCGCGCGCGCCATGTCCGGCACCGCATCCCGCACCGGCCGCAATGCGGAGGAGGCGGCGCTGGCCGCCGGGCAGACCCGCAGCACGGCCCAGACCGTGGCGGCGGCGGCGGAGGAGCTCACCGCCTCGATCGGCGAGATCACGCGCCAGGTCACACTCTCCGGCAGCGCCGCGCAGCAGGCGGTGGAGGCCGGGCGCGCCGCGCGCGGCAGCATCGAGGCGCTGTCGCAGCAGGCCGAGCAGATCAGCCAGGTCGCCGGCATCATCGCCGACATCGCCAGCAAGACGAACCTGCTGGCGCTGAACGCGACCATCGAGGCCGCCCGCGCCGGGGAGGCCGGGAAGGGCTTCGCCGTGGTGGCGAGCGAGGTGAAGCAGCTCGCCACCCAGACCGCGCGTTCGACCGAGGATATCAGCAAGCAGCTCGCCGCCATCCGCCTGGCCACCGGCCAGGCGGTGGGGGAGGTGGCGGAGATGGTGCAGCGGATCGGGGAGATCGACCGCGTCGTCGCCAGCGTGTCGGAGGCCGTGCAGCAGCAGGGCGCCGCGACCGAGGAGATCGCCCGCAGCATCGGCCAGACCGCGGAAGCGGCCGGCGAGATGTCGCAGCAGACCGACGCGGTGCGCGCCGCGGTGGGCGAGACCGACCGGCAGGCGGAGGCGGTGCAGGCCACGGCGGCGACTCTGGAGGAGGCGGTGGTGCATCTGCGCCATGCCGTGATCCAGGCTGTGCGCACCTCCACCGACAGCGTCAACCGCCGCCGCCACAAGCGCCATCAGGCGGACCTGCCGGCGGAGCTGGAGCTGGACGGCCAGGGCACCCTCCAGGTCCGGCTGAAGGATATCTCCGGCGGCGGTGCGCGGCTGAGCGGCGTGCGCGGGGCGCGGACCGGCGGCCGGGGGCGGCTGCGCCTGGAAGGCATGGACCTGCCGATGACCATCGCCCATGCCAATGATGCCGGCGAATGCGGCATCAGCTTCCCGGACGGCACGGCGGAGCAGCCGCGCTACGCCGCGCTGCTCGACCGGCTGAGCCGCAAGGCGGCGTGATTGGTTTTTAGGCCCTCAGTCGTGCCGCAGGCACGCCAAAGGCGTGACGGGCGGCCGCTCCGCGGCCTTGGCTCGCCGCATGAGCGGCGGCGGCCATTCGGCCGCTCGGCCCGCGGTGCGGGCCGCAGGTCAGGCTCTTCGGGCGTTGGCGTGACGGCCGCCCATCGGCGACCGCACACTCAGAAGCCGAACAGCCGTGCCGGATTGTCCACCAGGATCTTCCGGCGCGCCGCCTCATCCGCCCAGTCGCCCAGCAGGTTGAAAAGCTGCACGGAACCGACGGCATGGGCGAAGGACAGATGCGGGTAGTCGCTGCCCCAGATGATGCGGTCCGGCACCGCTTCCACCAGCGCGCGCGCCATCGGCGCCGCATCGACGAAACCGGGCGGCGTCGCCATGCGGTAGGTGCCGGTGAACTTCGCGTAGCCCTGCACATCGTCGCGCTTCAGCACTTCGATCAGCGCCTGGAAGCCGGGCTGGCCGGGGCCGTCCTTGGCCAGGAACATGCCCATATGCGCCAGGCTGAAGGGCACCGTCAGGCTGGCCAGGGTCGGCAGCAGCTCCGCCGTCAGCCAGCCCGGGCCGAGGAAGTCCAGGTGCCAGCCGATCTCGCGGCAGCGCGCCTCCAGCCGCCGGATGCGCGGCAGCATCTGGCGGGAGAAGCCGTCGATGCGCGGCTTGACCGGGGAGTAGTTGATGCGCACGCCGCGCACGCCCAGCGCATCCATCTCCGCCAGCACCGCATCCGGCACATCCTCATGCACATCGACGATGCCGCGGCAGTGGGCGATGCCCACCTTCCGCATCGCATCCAGCATGCAGGCATTGTCCTCCCCATAGGCGCTGGGCTGGACGAAGACGAAGCGCTCGATGCCGAGATGCGCGGCGAGGTCGAGATAATCCGGCAGCGGCGCCACCGGCGGCGCGTAGCGCAGCGGCTCCGGCGAGGCATAGGGGTAGCGCGCCGGATCGCCGAAGACGTGGAAATGCGCGTCGCAGGACAGCGGCGGCGCGCGGAAGGCCGGCGGGCCTTCAGCCTTGTGGTCGAGCATCTTCGCGAAATTCCTATTCCAGCTTCACCCCGGCGCGCTGCACCACCTCCCGCCACAGCGCGACTTCCCGCGCCATATGCGCGGTCATCTCGGCGGGGGTCGAATGTACCGGGGTGGCGCCGGCGGCGGCGAAGGCCTCCACCAGCTTCGGCGCCCGCAGCGCGGTGCCGATCTCGGCATTCAGGCGGTTGATCGTGCCCTCCGGCGTCGCCTTCGGCGCGGCCACGCCCCACCAGTACATCATGTCGTAGCGCGGCTGCCCGGCCTCGATGAAGGTCGGCACCATCGGCAGCGCAGCGGCGCGCTGGGCGCCCGACACGCCAAGACCATGCAGCGTGCCCGCGCGCACATGGGTGACGCCCGAGGCAAGGCTGGCGATGGCCATGTCCACCCGTCCGCTGATAACCTCCGCGATCGCGGCGGCGACGCCGCGATAGGGCACATGCAGCAGCCGCATCCCGGCGACATTGGCCAGCAATTCCATCGCCAGATGGGCGGAGGAGCCCTGGCCGCCGGAGCCGAAGCTCAGCGCCCCCGGACGTGCCTTCGCCATCGCGACCAGCGCGTTGAGGTCGCGCGCGCCAAGACCCGGCCGGACCAGCAGGATGGAGGGGCTGCTGGCGATGCGGCTGACCTGCGCCAGATCCGCCAGCGCGTCATAGGGCAGGCTGGGATAGAGCGAGGGGGAGATGGCGTAGGAATTGTCGGTCAGCAGCAGCGTCAGCCCATCCGGCGCGGCGCGGGCGGCGGCGGTGGCGCCCAGCGTGCCGCCGGCCCCGCCGCGATTCTCCACCACGACGGACTGGCCGATCTGCCCCGTCAGTTCCTGCGCCAGCAGGCGGGCAGAGATATCGGTGAAGGAGCCGGGGGCGAAGGGCACGATGATGCGCACCGTGCCCGCCGGCCAGGGCTGGGCCTGGGCGCGGGCCAGGCGCGGCAGCAGGGCAGGGGCGGCGAGCAGCGGCAGAAGATGGCGGCGTTTCATTGTTGGTGTTCCTCCCGATGGGTCGGTCACGGCGTCATGGCGGCGCGCCAGCTCGCGACCAGCGCCGCGCGCCGGCCGGGGTCGAGCAAAGCGGGGAAATCCGCATCCAATGGAATCGGCGCGATGCGGCGCGGCGGGGTCGCCAGCACCGGCCAGAAGTCACCTTCCGCCAGCGCCGCCTGGCCTTCCTCCGACACCAGGAAGGCGAGGAAGGCGGAGGCGGCTTCCGGATTGGCGGCGCGCGCCGGAATGAAGGCCAGCCGCGCCACGGCCGGCGCCGGCAGGTCGGATTCGGCGATGGCGAGGGACGGGTCGACGGCCACGGCGCGCAGCGCATAGGCCCCCAGCACATGCACCGCCAGCACCCCGCCTTCCGTCACCGCGCGCACCAGGGCCAGGGCGGAGCCGCAGAGGCGGGGCCGGCGGGCGCCCAGCGCGGCGAGGCCGGTGGCGAAGCCGGGATCGACCTGGCTGGCGCGCAGCAAGGCGAGGAAGCCCAGCCCGTTCGCCACGATATCCGGCACCCCGACCGGCCCCGGATTCGCCGCCAGGAAGGCGGCGATCTCGGCGAAGCTGCCGGCGCGCCCCGGGCCGCGCACCAGGGAGAACACCGGCTCCCGCGTCGTCGCCAGGGCCAGATCCTGCCAGGCAGCCTCCGCCGGCAGGCCATGCGCCACGCCATGCGGCTGGGCATGGCCCTCCAGCACCAGCCCCATCACCTGGTCCATGGCGCTGGACCAGACCAGGTCGGCAGTCGGCCCGCCGGCCGCGTGTTCCGCCAGGTAGCGGTCATGCAGCGCGGTGGAGATGCCGAAGACGAAATCCACCTCCACCGCAGGATGGCGCCGCGCGAAGCCGCGCAGCAGCGCCTCGCAATAGGGGCGCTCGGCGGCCGAGAGGATGGTGAGGCGGCCGCGCGCCGTCATGGCAGCAGCTTGTGCAATGTCGCCGCATCGGCCCGCGCGGCAGCCATCAGATAGCCGACATCATTGCCGGCGATCAGGAAGCGGGCGCCGAGGTCGATCAGGTCCTTCTGAAGCTCTGCATCCCCCCGGATGCCGCCGACGCCCAGCACCTTGCCATGGGCGCGGCAGGCCGCGGCGACGGTGACATAGGCCTCCCGCAGCCTGGGATTCCGCAGCTCTCCAGGAATGCCCATCTCGGTGCAGAGGTCGTTGGAGCCGATCAGCAGCACATCCACCCCCGGCACGGCGGCGATGGCATCGGCATTGGCGACGCCCTCCGGCGTCTCGATCATGCAGACCACCAGCGTGCCGGCGTTCAGCGTCTCATTGATCTGCTTCAGCGGCAAAGCGCGGTAGCCGACGCCCGGGCCGGGACCCATGACGGAGCGATGGCCGAGCGGCGGGAAGCGGGCGGCCTCGACGATGGCGCGGGCCTGGGCGGCCGTGTTCACATGCGGCAGGATGATGCCCTGCGCCCCGCCATCCAGGATCCGGCCGATCCAATCCGCCCCATGTCCGGGGGGGCGCACCAGCGGAGTCACCCCGAAGGCCGTCGCGGCGGTGCAGATGGCGGAGACGGTCTCCAGCCCGATCGGGCTGTGTTCCATGTCGACATACAGCGATTCGAAGCCGCAGGCGGCGGCCATCTGGCCGATATCGACGGTGCGGGCCTGGCGCAGCCCCATGCAGAGAACCAGGCCCCCGGCCTCCAGCCTGCGCCGCGCCGCATTCGCGGCTATACCGGTTCCACTCATACGTTCGTATTCCCCCACTTCCTCCCGACGCTAATCTCGGGTTTTCGGATTGTCCAGCATGACGGGATTTTCTTCGGTGACCGCCTTGGAGACGCGCCGCGGCGCCAGCAGCCTGGAAAAGATGCTGGGGCTGCTGGACCTGTTCACCGCCACCGCGCCCGCCTGGGCGACGGACGACCTGATCCGCGTCTCCGGCACCTCCCGCTCCACCTGCTACCGCTACATCAAGGCGCTTCAGGCGGCGGGGCTGCTGACGCCGGTGGCGGGCGGCGCCTGGATGCTGGGGCCGCGCATCATCGAGCTGGACCGCACCATGCGGCTCTGTGACCCGGTGACGGCCGGCGGCGTGCCGGCGATGCGCCGCCTGGCGGAGGAGGTGGGGCAGACCGGCCTGCTCTGCCTGCTGTTCTCCGGCACCGTGATGTGCGTGGCCGATGCCCCGGCGCCCGGCGCGCCGGAGGGGTTGTTCAGCCGGGGCCAGCGCCGGCCGCTGTTCACCGGCGCGGCCTCCAAGGTCATCCTGGCGCATCTGCCGCCGCACCAGCTTCGCGCCATCTTCGCCCGCCACCGCCCGACCATCGCCGCCGCCGGGCTGGGTGGCGACTGGGAAAGCTTCCGCCACGCCCTGCGCGCGATCAGGGAGGCCGGGCACGGCATCACCCAGTCCGAATTCCTGCCCGGAATCCTCGGCGTCGCCGCGCCGCTGTTCAATGCGGAGGGGGGCGTTCTGGGCAGCATCGGCATCGCCGCCAAGCTCGATTCCGTGCCCGATTCGGGCCGCGCCGCGCTGGCAGAGCGGGTGATGGCGGCGGCGAAGGAGGCCTGCGCGGCCATCGCGGACCAGGAACAGCTCGCCGCCCTGCCGGCCCGCGCGGTCGGCTGAAACCCGCGCGCAAGGCCGGGAAGTGCCCTGGGTCCGGCCGCGGGGAGTCCTCTGCTCGGGCTGTCGTGACTAGATATGGTAGTGACGGGCTGATCGGATCACCATATATCGTGTGGACCGCCGCGCTGATGCGGCTGCCCAAGGATGCACGAGATGGACGGTTCCCTGCCCGGCGCCCCCTATGCCCGCCACCGCCAGACCCCGGGAACCCGCTTCGGCGGGCTGCCGGTGCAAGGGCGGGCGCTGGATGCCGGGATGGGCCTGGCCGTGGCGCGGCGCACCGTCTTCCGCCCCAGCGATGCCGAGGATTTCGGCCGGGTGGCGGACCGCGTCGCGGCGGGGAATATGGGGCTGCTCGGCGCGGCGGCCGATCCGATGGAGCAGGCGCGGCTGCGCAATGCTATCGCCAGCGGCGCGCTCATCACCTCCGGCCGTCACCTCCAGCATGGCGATGCCGACCAGCCCGGCCGCAACATGGAGGTCTTCACCAATTGCGCCACGGCCGCAGCCTCCTTCAGCCTGTTCTACCTGCTGCTGAACGGCAGCGGCGTCGGCCGGGCCTATGATGACGAGTTGATGGCGGTGGACTGGGCGCAGGCGCCGAAGCTGCTGCTGCGGCTGGATGCGGCGCACCAGGACTGGCCGAAGGACCGCGCCACGCTGCACCGCTTCGCGCTCGATTTTCAGCTTCTGCCCTGGGGCACCTCGCTGGAGTCGATGACGGCGGCGCAGGAGGCCGATCTGCGCGGCTGGCTCGCGCGCGAGTTTCTGGTGGATCCGGCGCCGGCGGATGCCATCCGCCATGTGGTGGCCGATAGCCGGGAGGGCTGGGGCAAGGCGGTGGAACTGCTGGAGAGCCTGGCCTTCGAGGGTGCGGCCGACCGCACGCTGCTGCTGGATTTCTCCGCCATCCGCCCCTGCGGCGCGCCGATCGGCGGCATGCAGGGCCGCCCGGCCTCCGGCCCGCTTTCGCTGATGCGCGCCTTCGTCAATCTGCGCGCCCAGGTGATCGAGCCGGCGAAGAGCCGCGAACTGGCCCCCTGGGAACAGGCGATGCTGGTGGACCACCATCTGTCGGTGGAGGTGCAGGTGGGCGGCGCCCGCCGTGCCGCGCGCATGGCCACGAAATCCTGGCGCGACCCGGGCATCCTGCGCTTCATCCGGGTGAAATCCGAAGGCGGGCTGTGGACGGCCAACAACTCCGTCATGGTCGACGCCGCCTTCTGGGAGGGCGTGCGCGAGGCCCGCGCCGGCAGCGCCGACCCGCTGCACCGCCACGCCCTGGCGGTGTTCGAGGAAGCGACCCGCTGCGGCTACATCAATGGCGAGCCCGGCTTCATCAATGGCGACCGGCTGGAGGATCACCGCACCGGCAGCGCCTGGGACAAGCCCGTGCACGAGGATGGGCGCGATGTGCGTTCCGCCCGCTACCAGGCCGACCATGCGGTGGGGCTGCTGGCCGAGGTGGCGCGCCGCGCGAGTTCCGCGCAGTTCCCCGCCACCACCAACCCCTGCGGCGAGATCACGCTGCATGTCACCGGCGGCTATTGCGTCATCGCCGATTTCGCGCCGCTGCTGGCCTGCCCGGCGGACCATACGAAGCTGACGCCTGGCGACCTGCCGCCCGCTTTGGCGGAGGAATGGGATGCGCGGGTGGAGGACAGCGTGCGCCTCGGCGTGCGCTTCCTGATCCGCGCCAACCGCATGGACGCGCTTTATGCGGCGGAGGTCGCGCGCACCAACCGCATCGGCATCGGCCCGACCGGCCTGCATGAATGGGCCTGGATGCGCTGGGGCCTGGGCTTTGACGACCTGCTGGACGAGAACCTGTCCGCGCCCTTCTGGGCCATGCTGTCGCGCCTGTCGGATGCGGCGAAGCAGGAATCCTCGCGCTATGCGGCGGAGCTCGGCATGGCGCCGCCGGCCACCGTCACCACGGTGAAGCCCGCCGGCACCACCAGCAAGCTGTTCGGGCTGACGGAGGGCGCGCATCTGCCGGCGCGGCGGCACTATCTGCGCTGGGTGCAGTTCAAGGGCAGCCGCGCGGAGGATGGCGGCTGGACTCCGGACAGCGACCGGCTGCTGGCCGATTACGAGGCGCGCGGCTATCCGATCCGCAGCCTGTCCTCCTTCCCCGGCATGTCGATCGTCGGCTTCCCCACCCTATCGCTGATCGAGCGGCTGGGCCTGGCCGAGAAGCTGGTGACGGCGCCGGAAGCCGCGCCCGCCGCGCAGTATCACTGGCTGTCGCTGCTGGAGCGCCACTGGATCGGCGCCGAGCGCGGCAACCAGGTGTCCTACACGCTGAAGATCTACACTGACCGCCACGACCTGGCGGCCTTCCGCGACATGGTGCTGACGCACCAGCCGGAAATCCGCTGCTGCGCCATCCTGCCGAGCCGGCCGGACAATGAGCTGGGCTATGAATACCTGCCGGAGGAGGAGGTCTCGCCGGAGCGTTTCCTGTCCCTCGTCGAGGGCATCAACGATCCGGCGCTGCATGAGGCGGTGGACCTGGCGCATCTGCAATGCGCCTCCGGCGTCTGCCCCATCTAAGGCCACCGAAAGAACCCTCTCCACCCAAAGGGGGGAGAGGGCAGGGTGAGGGGGGCGCGCAGAATCAACGCCCCCTTCCCACACGCTACCGCAAGAACTGCCGAAACCGCCGCAGCGCCAACACGAACAGCGCGCCACCAATCCCCACCAGCGCCAGCAACTGCGGCCAGACCACATCCAACCCGGCGCCCCGAAACAGCACGGACTGCGCCAGCATGACGAAATGCGTGTTGGGCGCGAGCAGCATGATGGTCTGGATGACCTCCGGCATGCTCTCCCGCGGCGTCATCCCGCCCGACAGCACCTGCATCGGCAGCAGCACCAGGATCAACAGCAGCCCGAATTGCGGCATCGTCCCGGCCAGGGTGGCCAGGTAGATGCCGAGGCAGGTGGTGGCGAAAAGCTGCAAGGCGGTGCCCAGCAGGAACAGCGCCAGCGACCCCTGCAAGGGCACCTCCAGCAGCCCCTGCACCACCACCACCAGCGAGAAGGTGGCCGCCAGCAGCACCACCAGCCCCATCGACCAGATCTTGCTCGCCATGATCTCGAAGGGTGTCACCGGCATGGTCAGCAGATGCTCGATCGTCCCGTGCTCCCTCTCCCGGATCAGCGCCGCGCCGGTCAGGATGATGGAGAGCATGGTGATGGAGGAAATCACCTCATTGATCGCGCCGAACCAGGCCTTGCTCAGTTCCGGATTGTAGCGCGCGCGCAGCGCCAGCCCCACGGTGGTGACGCTCGCCCCATCCTGCCGGTTGAGGAAGCCGGCGATCTCCTCGCTGACGATGGACTGCACATAGCCGCCGCCGGTGAAGGCCTGCGTCATCCGCGTGGCGTCGACGTTGAGTTGCAGCGACGGCACCCGCCCGGCCAACAACTCGCGCTGGAAATTCGGCGGGATGTCGAGCGCGAAAGTGTCCTGCCCCGCATCCATCCGCCGATCCATCTGCTGCGCCGTGATCAGCGGCGGCAGGGTGAAGTGGGGTGGGTAGAAGGCACCGGACAGCCGCGCGGAAAGCTGCGAACGGTCCTCATCCACCACCGCGATGGCGGCCTTGTTCAGCGCTTCCGGCATGGCGGTGGAGGCGGTGTGGATGGACAGAGTGAAGGAGTAGAAAATCAGCAGCAGCAGCACGACATCCCGCGCCAGGCCACGCAACTCCTTGATGCCGAGTTGCAGGATATTGCGCATGGTCAGCGCGCCTGCTTGCGCAGCAGCAGCACGGCCAGGCCGATCAGCACCGGCCCGGCCAGCGCCAGCGGCAGGAAGGACCCGCCAAGATCGCCGAAACTCAGCGCCTTGGAAAAGGTGCCGCGCGCGATCGTCATGAAATGGCTGGTCGGATAGATCTGCCCGATGAAGGCGCCGACACCTTCCAGCGAGGACACCGGATCGGTCATGCCGGAGAACTGCACGGCGGGGATCAGCGTGATCAGCGCCGTGCCGAAGATCGCCGCGATCTGGCTGGAGATGAAGGCGGAAATCACCAATCCCATCGCGGTCGCCGCGATCACATACATCAGCGCGGCGGTGGCCAGCGCCAGGAAGCTGCCGGTGAAGTTCACGCCGAAGCCGAAGATGGCGAAGCCCGCCAGCATCAGGAAGTTCATCATCGCCAGCGCCACATAGGGCGCCTGCTTGCCGAGCAGGAATTCCAGCCGCGTCACCGGGGTGACATAGAAGTTGAGGATCGAGCCTAGCTCCTTCTCCCGCACCACGCTCAGCGCCGCCAGCATGGCCGGGATCATCATCAGCAGCAGCGGAATCACCGCCGGCACGATGGCCACCAGGGACTGCACATCCGGATTATAGCGGTAGCGGATTTCCAGCGTGAAGCTGCCCAGCGCGGCGGCGGCGGCGTGGCCTTCCCGCGCGCGCTGGGTCAGCCAGGCGGCATGCATGCCCTGCACATAGCCGCGCACCGTCTCCGCCCGCGTCGGCATGGCGCCGTCGATCCAGGCGCCGATTTCCACCGGCCGGCCGCGCGCCAGGTCGCGCCCGAAGCCGGCGGGAATTTCGATGGCCAGGCTGATCTCCCCGCGCCGCATGCGCCGGTCGAGATCGGCATAGTCGAGGATGGGCGACTGCTCGATGAAGTAGCGGGAACCGCCGATCTGCCCCCGGTAGTCGCGGCTGGCGGCGCTGCCATCGCGGTCCAGCACGGCGAAGGTCAGGTTCTCGACATCCAGGTTGATGCCGTAGCCGATGACGAACATCAGGATCAGGCTGCCGATCAGCGCCAGGGCCGTGCGGATCGGGTCGCGTTGCAACTCCAGCGCCTCCCGCCACGCATAGGCGCCCAGGCGGCGCGGATCGAAGCCGCGCGGGGCTGGGGCCGGTGCCGTGGTGTCAGGTGTCGGCGGCGCTTCGGGCGCCGTGGCCTCCGCCCCCATCGCCTCCTGCAAATGATCGATGAAGGCCTCCTCCAGCGTCGCCGCGCCACGTGCTTCGCGGATCGCCTGCGGCGTGTCGCTGACCAGCACGCGGCCGGCATGCATCAGGGAGATGCGGTCGCAGAGCGCCGCCTCGTTCATGAAATGGGTGGAGACGAAGATCGTCACCTGATCCTGCCGCGACAGCTCCGCCAGGATGCGCCAGAAGGCATCGCGCGCCACCGGATCGACGCCGGAGGTGGGCTCGTCCAGGATCAGCAGGCGCGGCGCATGGATCATCGCCACGGCCAGCGACAGGCGCTGCCGCATGCCGAGCGGCAGGGACTCGGGCAGCGCCTCCATCACCTCCTCCAGCCCGAAGCGGCGGCACATCTCGGCGATGCGGTCGGGGATGGTCTCGGGCGGCAGGTTGAACAGGCGGGCATGCAGGTCGAGGTTCTGGCGCACCGTCAGCTCGGTATAGAGCGAGAAGGCCTGCGACATGTAGCCGACATGCCGCCGCGCGGCGACGTCCTGCGCCGCGACGGGCTGGCCGAACAGTTTTGCCGTGCCGGCGCTGGCCGGCAGCAGGCCGGTCAGCATCTTCATCGTCGTGGTCTTGCCGCAGCCATTGGAGCCGAGGAAGCCGAAGATCTCGCCGCGCGGGATGCGGAAGCTGACATCGTCGACGGCGGTGAAATCACCGAAGCGCATGGTCAGGTGGTCGGCCTCGATCGCGATCTCCGCCTGCGCCGCCGCCGGGCGGGGCGGGATCGCGACAGCCTGGTGGCCGGCGCGGCGCGCCTCCGGCAGCAGGGCGATGAAGGCGGCGTCCAGATCCGCAGCGCCGGTCTGCGCCAGCAGGTCGCCCGGCGTGCCGGTGGCCAGCACGCGCCCGGCCTCCATCGCCACCAGCCAGTCGAAGCGCGCCGCCTCCTCCATATAGGCAGTGGCGACCAGCACGCTGAGGCTGGGCTGGCCGGCGCGGATGGCCGCGATCAGCTCCCAGAACTGGCGGCGCGAAAGCGGGTCCACGCCGGTGGTCGGCTCGTCCAGGATCAGCAGCTCCGGGTCGTGGATCAGCGCGCAGCACAGGCCGAGCTTCTGCTTCATGCCGCCGGAGAGCTTGCCGGCCGGGCGGTCGGCGAAGCGGGCCAGGCCGGTGCTGCGCAGCAGCCCGGCGATGCGGCGGGCGCGTTCGGCCTTGCCATGGCCGAACAGGCGGCCGAAGAAATCGACATTCTCGAAGACGGAGAGCGTGGGGTAGAGGTTCTTGCCCAGCCCCTGCGGCATATAGGCGATGCGCGGCCCGCTGCGCCGGCGATGCGCCGCCTGGGCCATGTCGCCGCCCAGCACCTCCACCCGCCCCTGCTGGATCGCCTGGGCGCCGGCGATCAGCGCCAGCAGGCTGGACTTGCCGACGCCATCCGGCCCGATCAGCCCGACCACGCAGCCCGCGGGCAGGTCCAGCGTCACCCCATCCAGCGCCTTGTTGGCGCCATGGGACAGCGCGACCTGTTCCAGCCGCGCCACCGGCGGTGCCGTCACGGCGCGATCGTCGCCCGCAGGGCGGCTGGCCATTCCGTGGCGGGGTCGAGGCGGACATAAGCGATGCCGGGCAGGCCGGTCTTCACCTGTTCCATGTGCTGGCGCAGCAAGGCGGGCGGGATTCGCAGGCGGATGCGGAACATCAGCTTCTGGCGTTCCAGCGCCGTCTCCACCGTGCGGGGCGTGAACTGCGCAGTGTCGGAGACGAAGGAGACCTCGGCGGGAATCACCAGCCTTGGTGCCGCATCCAGGATGATGCGCCCCTCCGCGCCATAGGCAGCGCGGCCGGCCTGTTCGGTGGGCAGGAAGAAGGTCATGAAGACGTCGGTGACGTCGATCAGGTTCAGCACGCGCCCGCCGGCGGCCAGCACCTCGCCGGGCTGGGAGACCAGGTATTGCACGCGGCCGTCACGCGGCGCGCGCAGCGTGCTGTCGGCGATTTCCACATCGATCCGTTGCAGCGTGGCCTGCGCGGCCTCCACCGCCGCTTCCGCATCCACCACCTGCGATTCCGCGGCACCGATGCCGGCCTCGGCGGCGGCGAGCTGGGCGCGCGCGGCACCGGTGGCGGCGATGGCGCCCTGCACGCGGGCACGGTCGTCATCCAGCAATTGCAGCGGCGCGTTGTTGCCGCGGGCGAGCTGTTCGGTGCGGGCGACGCGGCGTTCCGCCGCCTCCCGCTCCGCCTCGCGCTGCGCCAGCACGGCTTCCGCCGCCATGCGTTCCGCCTGGCGCTGGGTGACCACGCTGCCGGCGGTGCGGATGGCGATGCGCGCGCGTCGCAGCTGCGCCTCGGCTTCCCGCCGCTGCGCCTGAAGCTGGTCGGTATTCATGCGCGCGATCACCTGGCCGGCGGTCACGAAGTCGCCCTCACGCACCGCCACCTCCTGCAACCGGCCGGCGAGCTTGGTGGCGACGTCGATCTCCACCGCCTCGATACGGCCATTGCCGCTGGCGATGCCGCTGGGCAGGCCGGCGGGCTGCCAGGCACGCCAGCCATAGAATGCGGCGACGGCCGCGATCACAAGCAGCGCCACCAGGGGAAGGTAGCGCCGGGCGGTGGCCATCATGCCGCGTATCCGTCTTTAATCAGGCGCCTGGACCCTGCATCAGCTTCCACGACCTGCCAGCTTCCGCCGAATAGGCCTCCATCGCCGAGCGCAGGAACTGGCCCTGGCGCTCCATCAGATCGGCCGGGCTGCGGCAGGCGGCCAGGCCTTCCAGGAACTCCGCCTGGGCGCGCAGCCGCTGCGCGGCGAAGCTCATCGCCTCCTCCTGCAACTTGGCGGGCACGTCCATCAGCGGCTTGGTCCAATCGCCGGCGGCGAGGAACGGATTCGCCGGCATGGTGCTGGTCTGCGGCGCGGCGGCGGCCTTGTGGTTGGACATGATCGATCCCTGCCTCTTGCGGTGGAAGCACCTGCCTAGACGCCGACGCCCCGCGGGGCATTGATCTGCGTCAAGGACTCGCGACCACCGCCGCGGCTACTTCGCAGCCACGCCAAAGGCCGCCGCGATTTGTCGTGGTGCCAGTCCTGCGCTGCGATCTCACGAAATCGCGATCGTTGTTTCCGAGGCAGGACAGTGAAGGATCCATGACATGACGAAGGCTGTCACCGAGGCCTGCACGGCGCGGCGCGAGGACCCGATCGGCACCGAGGGTTTTCGCGCCATGGACCGCATGGCGGAGGCGCTGAGCGCGAAGTCCTCCTCCGGCATTTCGCGCGCCGCGCTGGCATTGGCGCTGTTCGACTGGTCCGTCCATCTGGCGCGCGCCCCCGGCAAGCAGGCGGAGTTGTTGCACAAGGCGCTGCGCAAATCCGCGCGGCTGGCCGGGGAGATGACGGCGGGCGCCCTTCATCCGGAAGCCCCGCTGTGCATCGCCCCGCTGCCGGGCGATACGCGCTTCCAGCATCCCGGCTGGCAGCAATGGCCCTTCCGCCTCTGGCAGCAGGCCTTCCTGCTCAATCAGCAATGGTGGCACAACGTCACCCATGATGTGCCCGGGGTGACGCCGCATCATGAGGAGGTGGTGTCCTTCCTGACGCGGCAGATCCTCGACATGTTCTCCCCCGCCAACCTGCCCTTCACCAATCCCGAGGTGCTGCAGGCCACCATGCAGACCGGCGGCATGAACCTGATGCAAGGGATGCGGAACTGGATGGAGGATGCGGGCCGGACGATGGCCGGCCAGCCACCGCTGGGCGCCGAGAATTTCGTCGTGGGCCGCGACGTGGCACGCACGCCGGGGCGCGTCGTCCACCGCAACCATCTGATGGAGCTGATCCAATACGCGCCGGCGACGGAGCAGGTGAAGGCGGAGCCGATCCTGATCGTGCCGGCCTGGATCATGAAGTACTACATCCTGGACCTCTCTGCGCAGAACTCGCTGATCGCCTATCTGGTGGGGCGCGGGCACACGGTGTTCTGCATCTCCTGGCACAATCCCACCGCGACGGATCGCGACCTGGGGCTGGACGATTACCGCCGGCTCGGCGTGATGGCGGCGCTGGATGCGGTGGGCGCGATCCTGCCGGAGCAGCGCATCCACGCCACCGGCTACTGCCTGGGCGGCACGCTGATGGCCATCGCCGCGGCCGCCATGGCGCGCGCCGGGGATCACAGGCTGGCCTCGCTCACCTTGCTCGCGGCGCAGACCGATTTCAGCGAGCCGGGGGAGCTGGCGCTGTTCATCGACCACAGCCAGATGCATCTGCTGGACAGCATGATGTGGGACCGCGGCTACCTGGCCGCGGACCAGATGGCCGGCGCCTTCCAGCTGCTGCGGTCCAACGACCTGATCTGGTCGCGCATGGTGCATGACTATCTGATGGGCGAACGCGCGCCGATGATCGACCTGATGGCCTGGAACGCGGATACGACGCGCATGCCCTATCGCATGCATGCCGAATATCTGCGCCACCTCTACCTCGACAATGAATTCGCGGCGGGGCGGCTGATGGTGGATGGACGGCCGGCGGCGCCGCAGAACATCCGCGTGCCGATCTTCGCGGTGGGCACCGAACGCGACCATGTCGCGCCCTGGCATTCCGTCTACAAGATCCACGCCTTGGCGGATGCCGATCAGGTGACCTTCGTGCTGACCAGTGGCGGCCACAATGCCGGCATCGTCAGCGAGCCAGGGCACCCCCACCGGCATTTCCGCATCGCGACGCGCCAGGCTGGCGATGCCTGGCAGGATGCGGAGGAATGGATGGAGCTGCACGCGCCGCAGGAGGGATCCTGGTGGCCCGCCTGGACCGATTGGCTGGAGACGCAGACGCCGGGGGACGCCGTGCCGCCACCGCCCATGGGGGCACCGGAGGCCGGCTACCCGCCACGGGACGACGCGCCCGGCACCTATGTGCTGCAAAGGTGAGGATGATGACCCAACCGCTTCTCAGAAACCGCACCTTCGACGAGATGCAGCCAGGCGAAAGCGCCTCGCTGGTCCGCATCGTCGGTCGCGACGATATCGAGCTGTTTGCCCGCGTCTCCGGCGATGTGAATCCGGCGCATCTCGACGCCACCTTCGCCGCCACCGGCCTGTTCGGCCACATCGTCGCCCATGGCATGTGGACCGGCGCGCTGGTCTCCGCCGTGCTCGGCACGCGGCTGCCCGGGCCGGGCACCATCTACCTGGGCCAGGAGCTGCGCTTCCTGAAGCCCGTCTCGCCCGGCGACGTGGTGACCGCGACCGTCACGGTGCGGGAAAAGCGGGATGCCAAGCGCATCGTGCTGCTCGACACCGTCTGCACCAACCAGAAGGGGGAGAATGTGCTGGAAGGCGTGGCGACGGTGATCGCGCCAGCCAATGCCATCGCCTGGCCACGCACGGAACTGCCGGAGATCTCGATCCGGCGGCATGACCGCTACGACGCCTTCATCGAACGCGCGCGCGGCGGGCAGATGCTCGCCGCCGGAATCGTGCATCCCTGTTCCACCGCGGCCATCCTGGCGGCGGTGGAGTTGCGCAACGAAGGGCTGCTGGAGCCCCTGCTGATCGGGCCGGAGGCGAAGATCCGCGCGGCGGCGGAAGCGGCGCGGGTCTCGCTGGATGGCATCACCATCGATCCTGTGCCGCACAGTCACGCGGCGGCCGCGCGGGGTGTGGAGCTTGCGGCCTCCGGTCGCGTCGCCATGCTGATGAAGGGCAGCCTGCACACGGATGAGCTGCTCGGCGCCGTGCTGGCGCGGGAGTCGGGCCTGCGCACCGAACGCCGCATCAGCCATGTCTATGCGATGGACGTGCCGGCCTATGCCAAGCCGCTGGTCATCACCGATGCGGCCATCAACATCCTGCCGACGCTCGAGCAGAAGCGCGACATCTGCCAGAACGCCATCGACATGCTGCGCCGGCTCGGCCTGGAACAGCCGCTGGTCGCGGTGCTGGCGGCGGTGGAGACGGTGAATCCCCGCATGCCGTCCACGCTGGACGCGGCGGCGCTGACGGTGATGGCGGCGCGCGGGCAGATCACCGGCGGGCTGGTCGATGGGCCGCTGGCCTTCGACAATGCGGTGAGCCCCGATGCGGCGCGCATCAAGGGCATCACCTCCCCGGTCGCGGGCCAGGCGGATATCCTGCTGGTGCCGGATCTGGAAGCGGGCAACATGCTGGCCAAGCAGCTTCTGTACTTCGCCGGCGCCACCGCCGCGGGGCTGGTGCTCGGCGCGCGGGTGCCGATCATCCTGACCAGCCGCGCGGATTCGCTGACCACGCGCATCGCCTCCGCCGCCCTGGCCAAGCTGCTGGCCGGGCCGGTGCCGCAGGGTGGGGTTCTCGCGCCATGAGCCAGCCGCTGCTGCTGACCTTCAACGCCGGCTCCTCCACCGTGAAGCTCGGCCTTTTCGCCATTCGGGCAAGGCGGGCCGGTCGGCTGGCAGGCGGCGTGCTGGATCTGCGGCATGCGCCGCTGGTGCTGCAGTTCGACGATCAGCGGATCGCGCTGAACGGCACGCCGGAGACCATGCTGGCCGATATGCTTGCGGCGATCGATATACGCTTCGACCTGTCGCGCCTGGCCGTCGCCGGGCACCGCGTGGTGCATGGCGGGGAGGATTTTGCCGGCCCCGCCCGGATCGATCCCGACAGCCTCGCGGCGATCGAGGCGCTGGTACCGCGCGCGCCGCTGCATCAGCCGGCCAGCCTGCGGCTGATCCACGCGCTGCGTGCCTGGCGGCCGGCGCTGATGCAGACCGCCTCCTTCGACACGGCCTTTCATCGCCAGCAGGCGGATGAGGTCTGCCGCTTCGCCATTCCGCGCGCGCTGCATGCGGAAGGCATCAGGCGCTACGGCTTCCACGGCCTGTCATACGCATCCATCGCCGCGACGCTGGCGCGCCGCGCACCGGCGCTGGCGGCGGGTCGCGTGGTGGTGGCGCATCTCGGCAGCGGTGCCAGCCTCTGCGCG
Source organism: Falsiroseomonas oleicola (assembly GCF_019029495.1). Lineage (GTDB taxonomy): Bacteria > Pseudomonadota > Alphaproteobacteria > Acetobacterales > Acetobacteraceae > Falsiroseomonas > Falsiroseomonas oleicola. Next base: position 725,323 of record NZ_JAERQM010000001.1, on the reverse strand, counting down.
CTGGAGGCCGGGGTCAGCCGCGACAGTTCCATGGGCTTTTCCACGCTAGATGGAATCCCGATGGCGACGCGCCCCGGCGCGCTCGACCCCGGCGTGCTGCTGCATCTGCTGGGCCCCGGCGGCCAGACCCTGGCGGCGGTGGAGGAGATGCTGAACCGTCACAGCGGGCTGCTCGGCATGTCCGGCCTCAGCGCCGACAGCCGCGACCTGCTGGCCAGTGACCGACCGGAGGCGCGCCAGGCGCTGGATGTCTTCACCTTCCGCATCTCGGGCGAGGTGGCACGGCTGGCGACGACGCTGGGCGGGCTGGATGCGCTGGTCTTCACCGCCGGCATCGGTGAGCACCAGCCCGCGATCCGTGCCGCCGTTTGCGCCCGCCTCGCCTGGCTGGGCGTGGTACTGGACGACGCGGCAAATGCCGCGAATGCCGAAACCATCAGCGCCGCCGGCAGCCGCATCGCCGTGCTGGTGCTGCAGACCGATGAGGAGCAGGTGGTGGCGGATGAAGCGCTGTCACTGCTGCGCGAGGAAGGAGCCTGACATGACCCCGATCGTCGATCTCGCCGGCAAGCGCGGGTTGGTGGTGGGCATCGCCAATGGCCAGAGCATCGCCGCTGGCTGCGCCACCGCCTTTCGCCAGGCCGGGGCCGAACTGGCCGTGACCTATCTGAACGAGAAGGCGGCGCCCTTCGTGCGCCCGGTGGCGGAGGAGTTGGGCGCGGCGCTGCTGCTACCCTGCGACGTGCGCATCCCCGGCCAGCTCGAAGCAGTGTTCGAACACATCGCGCGGGACTGGGGCCGGCTGGATTTCCTGCTGCACTCCATCGCCTTCGCCCCGCGCGAGGATCTGCATGCCAGCGTCGTCGACTGTTCGGCGGAGGGATTCGCCATGGCGATGGACGTCTCCTGCCACTCCTTCCTCCGCATGGCGCGGCTGGCGGCGCCGCTGATGACGCAAGGCGGCAGCATGATGACCGTCAGCTTCTACGGCGCGGATCGGGTGGTGGAGAATTACAATCTGATGGGACCGGTGAAGGCCGCGCTGGAATCCAGCGTGCGCTACATGGCCGCCGACCTCGCGCCGCGCCGCATCCGCGCCTTTGCGATTTCGGCGGGCGCCATCCTTACCCGCGCGGCCTCGGGCATCGACCGCTTCGACGAATTGCTGGACCGCGTGCGGGCGCGCACGCCCACGGGCCATCTGGTCAGCATCGAGGAGATTGGCCGCATCGCCGCCTTCCTGGCCAGCGAGGCGGCCGCGCCGATGAGCGGTTCGGTGGTGCATGCCGACAATGGCGCGCATACCGTGGCGTGATCACGCCTTGCCGCCGAAGCGCGCCGCCGCGCCCTCCGCCAGCCGCTGCACCACGGCATAGAGCGCCGGAATCACCAGCAGCCCCAGGCTGGTCGCCGCCACCATGCCGCCCAGCACGGTGAAGCCGATGGCGCTGCGCGCACCGGCCCCGGCGCCGGAGGACAGGGCCAGCGGCAGCACGCCGATGATGAAGGAAATCGCCGTCATCAGCACCGCGCGGAAGCGCTGCGCGGCGGCGATGGAAGCCGCCTCTGCCACGCTTTTCCCCGCATCGCGTTGCAGCCTTGCGAATTCGACGATCAGGATGGCGTTCTTGCTGGCCAGGGCGATCAGCAGCACCAGCCCGATCTGCGCATAAAGGCTGTTCTCCAGCCCCACCAGCGTCAGCGTCGCAGTGGCGCCCAGACCCGCCACGGCGAGGGACAGCAGAATCGGCAGTGGCAGCGTCCAGCTTTCATATTGCGCCAGCAGGAACAGATAGGCGAAGGCCAGCGCCACTGCGAGGATCACCGGCAGTTGCGCGCCGGCCCGCAACTGCTGGAAGGCGGTGCCGGACCATTCGTAGCTGTAGCCTTCCGGTAGCACCTCCGCCGCCGCCTCCTGCAAGGCCTCGATCGCCGCGCCGGTGCTGGCGCCCTCCGCCGCCTGCGCATTGATCTGCGCGGCAAGCGCCAGGTTGTAGCGGGACAGCGCATAGGGGCCGAGCTCGGTCTCGATACCCGCCAGGGCGCGCACCGGCACCATGCCGCCCTCCGCATTGCGCAGATGCACCTCCAGCACCGCATCCGGCGTGGCGCGATGCGGCGCATCGGCCTGCATCACCACCTGGTAGACGCGGTTGGCATAGGTGAAGTCGTTGACGTAGCGAGACCCGAAGAAGGTGCCGATGGTGGAGAACACATCGCCGACGCCAACCCCAAAGGCCTCCGCCCGCGTGCGGTCGAGGTTCAGCCGAATCTGCGGCACCTCTGCCGAGAAGCTGGAGGAGGCGCTGCCCACCGCCTGATGGCCGTTGGCGGCGGCGACCAAGGCGCGGGTGACCTCCGCCAGCTCCTGCGGCGATTGGCCACGCTGCGCCTGCAGGCGGAAATCAAGGCCACCCACCGATCCGGCACCCGGCAAGGCGGGCGGCGGGAAGGCGATGACCTGGGCTTCCGGGATCGCCGCGAAACGCTGTTGCAGCGTGCCGAGAATCCGTCCGAGCCCTTCCGCCTCCGCGTCACGCTCGTTCCAGGGATGCAGCGCGGCCAGGCCGAATCCGCCATTCGGTCGCGGCGATCCCTGCAACATGCTGAAGCCGGCGACCATCACCACGTCGCGCACGCCCGGCGTCTCCGCCATGATATCCCGCACCTGCGCCACCACCGCTTGCGTCCGTTCCAGGGAGGCCGCATCGGGAAGCTGGATATCCACGAAGACCGCGCCCTGGTCCTCATTCGGCACCAGGGTCGAGGGCAGGGCCATGAACAGATAGACCGCGCCGGCCATGCTGAGCAGCACCGCGCCCAGCGCCACCACGCCGCGCGCCACCAGCCAGCCGACGGCGACGACATAGCGGTCGCGCAGCCAGTCCAGCCCACGCGCAAAGGCGGCCAGCGGCCCGCGCCCCGGCGGGCTGCGATGCAGCAGGCTGGCCGCCAGCGCCGGCGCCAGCGTCAGCGCCACGACGGAGGACAGCACGAGGGCGGAGGAGATGGTGATGGCGAATTGCCGGTAGAGCTGGCCGTTGATGCCGGGCAGGAAGGCGGTGGGCACGAAGACCGCCAGCAGCACCAGCGTGGTGGTGATGATCGGCGTCGAGACCTGCGCCATGGCGCGGTGCGCGGCCTCGGCGGCGGTGATCTCCGGCGTCTCCTCCAGGATGCGCTCGACATTCTCCACCACCAGGATCGCGTCATCGACCACCAGGCCGATGGCCAGGATCAGCGCGAGCAGGCTGACCGTATTGGCGGAGAAACCGGCGGCCAGCAGCACGGCCAGCGTGCCGATGAGCGAAACCGGAATGGTCAGCGCCGGGATCAGCGTGGCGCGCCAGCTTCGCAGGAAGACGTAGGTCACCAGCACGACGATGACGAAGGTCATCGCCAGCGTCACCAGAATCTCCCGCACCGTGGCGCGGACGAAGGCGGTGGCGTCGTAGATCACCGCATATTCCATCCCCTGCGGGAAATCGCGCGCCAGCCGTTCCAGCTCCGCCCGCACCGCATCGGCGGTGTCCAGCGCATTGGCGCCGGGGGATTGGGAGATGGTCATCATCGTGGCCGGTTGGCCGCGGAAGCTGGCGCCGGCCATGTAGCTCTGCGCGCCCAGCTCCGTGCGGGCGATATCGCGGATGCGCAGGATGGCGCCATCGGCGCCGGCGCGGATGATGATCTCGCCAAAGGCCGCGGCATCCGGCAGGCGGCCTTCCGCCAGGATGGTGTACTGGTCCTGCTGCCCGGCCGGGGCGGGCGCACCGCCGGCCTGGCCGAGCGAGGCCTGCACGTTCTGTCGCGCGATCGCCGCCGCCACATCATCCGGAGTCAGCCCCAGCACCGCCATGCGATGCGGGTCCAGCCAGATGCGCATGGCATAGTCGGCGGTGCCGAGGGAGCGTGCCTCGCCCACACCCTCGATCCGCGACATCGCATCGGCGACCAGGGTGCTGGCGTGGTTGCTGACCTCCAGCGGGTTCAATGCGCTGCCCTCCGCCGTGTGGAAGGCGATGGCGAGCAGGAAGTCGGGCGACTGCGCGCGCACCGTGACGCCCTGCTGCACCACCTGCGAGGGCAGGGAGGAGGAGGCCAGCTGCACGCGGTTCTGCACATTCACCTGCGCGATATCGGCATCCGTGCCGACCTCGAAGGTCACCGTCAGCGTGTATTGCCCGGCATTGGAGCTGTTGGAGGACATGTAGATCATGCCCTCCACCCCATTCACCGCGGATTCCAGCGGCGCGCCGACGGTATCGGCGATGACCTGCGCATTGGCGCCGGGATAGTTCGCCGAGATGCTCACCGAAGGTGGCGCGATCCGCGGATATTGCTGCACCGGCAGGAACAGATAGGCGATGGCGCCGGCCAGCAGGATGACGATGGAAATCGCCGCCGCCAGCCGGGGGCGGGAGATGAAGAGGCTGGAAATCACGAGCCTTCACCCTGGCGCGAGGGACGAACCGTCAGCCCGTCGCGCAGGCGCTGCGTGCCCTGCACCACCACCGTCTCCCCCGCCTCCAGCCCGCCCGAGACGGACCAGCCCCGCGGCAGCCGCGCACCGGTTTCGATACGCCGCCGCGCCACCGTGTCGTTCTCACCCAGGATAAAGACGAAGGGGCCTTCCCGGTCCCGTTGCACGGCGGAAAAGGGCACGAGCGGCCGCCGTTCCGTCGCGCGCGCGGCGACGATTACGGTGACGAACTGGCCGGGCAGCAGGATTTCGTCCGGATTGTCGAAGATGGCGCGCACGGCGACGGTGCCGGTGTTGCTCGCCACCTCGCTGTCCAGGAAATCAAAGCGCCCGGGCAGGTCATACAGGCTGCCATTGGGCAGGCGCAGTTGCAGCGCCAGGTCGGGGGCGATGGCGCCCTCGCGCCGCTGCGCCTCGCGGAAATCGACGATCATGCCCTCGGTGACGGAGAAGACCACGCGCAGGGGCTGCAACTGCACCACCCGCGCCAGCGCGCCGCTATCCGGCCCCACAAGCGCGCCTGTGGTGAAGTTGGCGCGGCCGATGCGGCCATCGATCGCGGCCTCGATGCGCGTATAGGACAGCGTCAGGCGCGCCAGCCGTACCGCGGCTTCGGCCGCCAGCACATCCGCCCGCGCGGCATCATAGACGGCCTGGGCCTCATCCACCCGCGCCTGCGGCACGGTGTTGGTGCGGCGCAATTCGGCACTGCGCCCAAGGCTGCGCTGGGCTTCCTCCGCCGTGGCCTGGGCGCGGGACAGCTGCGCCTCGACCGAGGCCAGTTCGGCCTCATGCTGTGCCGGGTCCAGCACGAACAGCGTGTCGCCGCGCCGCACGGCGGAGCCTTCCTCGAAGGGCACCTCGGTCACAAAACCCTGCACGCGGCTGCGGATGTCGAGGCTACGGATCGCCTCCATCCGGCCGATGAACTCGGCCGGGCGGCTGACCGGTTCCGCCGTCACCTCCGCCACCATCACCGCCGGGGGTGGCGGGGTGGGCTGCGCGGTGGCGGCCAGGGTGAAGACGAGGCCGATCAGCGCCGCCGTGCCTGCCAACACGCCGCCGCGCCGCTGCATCATCGCCATACCCCGTCCCCCATTGCACCTCACCTATCCCAAGGTTTCGGCACCAAGGCGGTTGCGTCGGGTCACGCGAGCGTGTCCGCCATCCGGACCCAGCTTGACCTGAATCATGGCGCCCCGGCCCATCTACACGCGACGCTGCGCCATCGCTCGCTCGCTTCGCCAGGGCAGGGCTCTCGAATCGGGGACTGAGATCATGATGACAACTCCATACGCCAGCCGGCGGACTTCCTGCGCCGTGGGCCGCGGCTGGTGACGGCGCCGCCGCGGCCCGACATCGCCTGGCACGCGCTTTCCGCCGAGGCGGCGACGGAGCGCCTGCAATCCTCCCCCAGCGGGCTTTCAGCCGGGGAGGCGGCACGCCGCCTGGCCGAGCACGGGCCGAACCGCCTGCCTTCCGCCGCCCCGCGCAGCGCGCTGCGCCGCTTCCTCGGGCAATTCAGCAACATGCTGATCCATGTGATGCTGGCCTCCGCGGTCATCGTCGCGCTGCTCGGCCATTTCATCGATGCGGCCGTGATCCTGGGCGTGGTGCTGGTCAATGCGGTGGTCGGCTTCGTGCAGGAAGGCCGCGCCGAACAGGCGCTGAACGCCATCCAGGACATGCTGACCCCGCATGCCTCCGCGCTCCGCGACGGGGCGCGGCGCACGGTGGATGCGGGTGATCTCGTGCCGGGCGACATCGTGCTGCTGGAAGCGGGCGATCGCGTGCCCGCCGATCTGCGCCTGATCCGCGCGCGCGGCCTGCGCATCGAGGAAGCGATGCTGACGGGCGAGTCCGTGCCGGCGGAAAAGGCCGTTGCGGCGGTGGCGGAGGAAGCGCCGCTCGGCGACCGCGCCAGCATCGCCTTCTCCGGCACGCTGGTCGCGGCCGGGCAGGCGACGGGGCTGGTGGTGGCCACCGGCCCGGCGACGGAACTCGGCCGGATCAGCGGCATGATCGGCGCGGTGCAGACCCTGGCCACGCCGCTGCTGCGGCAGATGGACATCTTCGCGCGCCGGCTGACCTTCGTGATCCTCGGCGTCGCCGCTTTGCTGTTCGCCTTCGCCTGGCAACTGCGCGGCTATGCGATGGGGGATGCCTTCCTCGCCGTCATCAGCGTCGCCGTCGCCGCAATTCCGGAAGGGCTGCCGGCGGTGATGACCATCACCCTGGCCATCGGCGTGCGGCGCATGGCGGCACGGCGGGCCATCGTTCGGCGGCTGCCGGCGGTGGAGACGCTGGGCTCCGTCTCCGTCATCTGCTCCGACAAGACCGGCACGCTGACCCGCAACGAGATGATGGTGGCGGCGGTGGACACCGCCCTTGGTCGCTTCGAGGTGACGGGCGAGGGCTATGCGCCCGAGGGTGCGGTGACGCTGGAGGGCGAGCGGCCGGCGGAGGCCGCGCAGGCGCTGCTCGCCCGGCTGGCGCGCGCCAGCACCCTCTGCAACGACGCGGCGCTGCGGGAGGAGGCGAAGGATGGCTGGGTGGTGGCCGGCGATCCGATGGAAGGCGCGCTGCTGGCCTTCGCCGCCCGCGCCGGCGTGCCGGCCGAGGCCGCCCGGCTGCGCTTTCCGCGCCGGGACGAGATTCCCTTCGATTCCCGCCACCGCTTCATGGCGACGCTGCACGCCGACCATGCGGGCGCCTTCGCCTGCGTGAAGGGCGCGCCGGAACGGCTGCTGGGGATGTGCGACCGGCAGCGTGGTGAGGACGCCGATACGCCGCTGGACGCTGCCGAATGGGCAGGGCGGGCGGAGGCGCTGGCCGCGTCCGGCCTGCGCGTCATTGCCGTGGCGGAACGCGCCATGCCCCAGGGCACGACAGCGCTGGCGGAGGCGGATGTCGAAGGCGGGCTGACGCTGCTCGGCCTGCTCGGCCTGATCGATCCGCCGCGGGAGGAAGCGGTGGCGGCCGTCGCGGAATGTCAGGCCGCCGGCATCCGCGTGAAGATGATCACCGGCGACCATGCCGCCACCGCCGGCGCCATCGCCCGCCAGGTCGGGCTGCGCGGCGCCGGTTCCGTCATCACCGGCGCCGATCTCGACACGCTGGACGATGCGGCGCTGCGCGCGCGGGCGAAGGAGAGCGACGTCTTCGCCCGCACCAGCCCGGAACATAAGCTGCGGTTGGTGGAGGCCCTGCAGGCGGATGGCGCGGTGGTGGCCATGACCGGGGACGGCGTGAACGACGCGCCGGCGCTGAAGCGCGCCGATGTCGGCGTCGCCATGGGTCAGAAGGGCACGGAAGCGGCGAAGGAGGCGGCGGAGATGGTCCTGGCGGACGACAACTTCGCCACCATCGCCGCCGCGGTGCGGGAAGGCCGCACCGTCTTCGACAATATCCAGAAGGTCATCGCCTGGACCCTGCCGACCAATGGCGGGGAGGCGCTGGTGGTCATCACCGCCATCCTGCTCGGCCTGACCCTGCCGCTGACGCCGGTGCAGATCCTGTGGATCAACATGGCCACCGCCAGCACGCTCGGCCTGGTCCTGGCCTTCGAGGTGGGGGAGGCGGATCTGATGCGCCGGCCGCCGCGCTCGCCCAAGGATCCGCTGCTGTCCGGCCTGCTGGTCTGGCGGGTGGTGCTGGTTTCCGTGCTGTTCACGCTGGGCACCTTCGCCATCTTCGGCCTGTCGCAGGGGCGTGGCCTGTCGCTGGAGGCGTCACGGACGGCGGCGGTGAACACCATCGTGGTGATGGAGATCGCCTATCTGTTCAGCGTGCGGTTCGAGCGCAGCACCTCCTTCACCTGGCGCGGCGCGATGGGCACGCGGCCGGTGCTGATCGGCGTGGGCACCGTGGTGCTGCTGCAACTCGCCTTCACCTACCTGCCGCCGATGCAGGCGCTGTTCGGCACCACGGCGCTGCATCCGCTCTGGGACGGGCTGCCGATCCTGGCGATGGGGCTGGTGCTGATGCTGGTGCTGGAGGCGGAGAAGCTGCTGCGCCGCCGCCTGACGGCGCAGCGGGGGTAGGTTCCGGCGCCTACATGTGCCGGAAGGTCACCACCAGCACGTCGCGCCAGGCGGGGCGGCTGGGGTCGGCGGGCAGAACCGGGGTGACACCGTGGAAGCAGCGGCTGTCATCCACCAGGGCCGAATCCATCGGCCGGGTCAGGGTGAAGCCGCCGAGTTGCCGGCGCTGCAGGTCGTGGATGCTGGTCTCCCCGTGCAGGACATTCTCCCGATGCACGAGCATCACCAGCACCCAGTCGACGCCATCCTGGTGCATGCCTTCCGGTGTCGGCTGCCCGGCCTCATTGGGGCGGGCCTCGATGCGGAACTGGTGCATCTCGACATGCCAGCTTTCCGGGCGCACCGCGTCCGGCGTCAGCGGGTGGAACAGGCCGTGGCAGACCCGCAGCGTGGCCAGCAGGGCGGGATGCGCGGCGATGGCGTCCGCCACCGGTTCGAACCAGCGTTCGATGCCGCCATTCAGGGCGTTGTAGTCGCGGCTCTGGTAATGCGGCTGGTGCGGCTTGCGTGTGATGTCGCCGGCTGCGGAGACGGCGAAGGCGGCGAAGCGGCGGCGGCGGTAGCGGCCGCCATCGGCCATGTAGCTGTCCTGCGGCATGTCGCCCCAGTTCGCGGCAAAGCCCTGCCAGTCGGCCAGCCCGGCCTCGCCCAGCAGGGCGCCGGTCTGGGCTGCGGCGGCGAAGGCGAAGCCTTGCTCGCGCAGGTGCTGCTTCAGTGTTGCCTCGGCCGCGCTACCCGTCTCCGCCTGCTGGTCCATGTCCCATCTCCATCGGCCGGCCATCGCGCGGCCGGAAGCGGAGCATGGCCCCGGCCGGCGCGGCTGGCGAGGCGCGTTCGTCGCGGATCAGGGCTGCGCCGCATACCTCCTCCTTGCCCGGCACGCCTCGCTTCGCTAGCCTCGTTTTCCCGGCAGCCGTAACAAGAGGAGGGCCGCGGTGCATCACAGCTACCACCACCGGCGCGGCCCTGTTCCAGCCCTGCAGATGCGTTTGCAGGGCTGATCAGGCGACGAACTTTCGAGGTCTCTTTCCCGGTCAGCTCATCTTCTGACGGAGGTTCTGCGCATGGACTTCGGTCCGGCCAGGACAGTGAAAGACGACCCCATGTCCCTGATCACGCTCGAAACCCTTGGCATGTCCGTGGGTGTGCCGCTGTTCACCAATCTCGACCTCGCGATCCACAAGGGCGACCGCATCGGCTTGGTCGCCCATAACGGCGGCGGCAAGTCGACCCTGCTGCGTGTCCTGGCGGAACGCAGCGAGCCGACGGCGGGGCGCTGCCGCTACGGCCGCAACCTTCGCGTCACGCTGATGCAGCAGGACCCTGAGCCAGCCTCGCTGAAACTGCCGGTGCGCGACGTCCTGCTGCAGGCGCTGCCTGCCGAAAGCCGGGAATGGGAGGGCTGGCGGGTGGATGTCGCGCTCGGCGCCATGGACGTCCCCGCGGAGATGCACGACCGCCCCCTGGGCACACTGAGCGGCGGCTGGCAGCGGATGGTGCTGCTCGTCCGGGCCTGGCTGACGGAGCCCGACGTCCTGCTGATGGACGAACCGACCAACCACCTCGACCTCCAGTGGATCGGCCAGTTGCAGCGGTGGATCGCGGCGCTTCCGCAGGATGTCGCCCTGCTGGTCGCCAGCCACGACCGTGCCTTCCTGGACGCGGTCACCCGGCGCACACTGTTCCTGCGTCGCGAGGCCTCCGCGGAGTTCGCGGCGCCCTACGCCGCGGCGCGCGCCAGCCTGGCGGAGCTGGACGAGGCCACGGCGCGGCGGCACGAGACCGAGCTGCGCCAGGCCACCCGGCTGCGGCAGCAGGCGGCCAAGCTGCACAACATCGGCGTCAACTCCGGCTCCGATCTGCTGAAGGTCAAGACCAAGCAACTTCAGGACCGCGCCGAGCGCATCGAGGCCGCAGCCCGTCCCGCCTATCGTGAGGGATCGGCCGGGCAGATCCGGCTGGCCGATGGCAGCACCCATGCCAGGACACTGCTGACCCTCGACTCCGTGAAGGTGGCGGCGCCGGGCGGGCGGCGGCTCTTCGCCACGGGCAAGCTGCGCATCCAGCCCGGGGACCGCGTGGTGCTGCTTGGCGCGAATGGCAGCGGCAAGTCGCGCCTGCTGGGGCTGGTGACGGAGGCCATCCAGGGCCACAGCCAGCCAGGCGTGACGGTAAGCGCCACGGTGGTCGCCGGGATCTGCGACCAGACGCTCAGCCACCTGCGCCCGGAAGAGACGCTGCACGACGCCATCCGCAGCCGCTTCGCGATCGGCGACCAGCGCATCCGGACATTGCTCGCCACCGCGGGCTTTCCCGTGGAGCGAGAGGGGCACAGCATCGGGCAGCTTTCCGGCGGCCAGCGGGCGCGGCTCGCCATGCTGATCCTGCAGCTTCAGGAGCCGAATTTTTACCTATTGGACGAGCCGACCAACCATCTCGACATCGAGGGCCAGGAGATGCTGGAGGAGGAGCTGCGGCAGCGGGAGGGCGCCTGCCTGCTCGTCTCGCACGACCGGCGCTTCGTGGAGAATGTCGGTACGCGGTTCTGGCTGATCGAGCGGGGTCTCCTGCTGGAGACGGACGACCCGCGCGCATTCTTCGCAGCCGCGATGGCCGAAGGATGATCCCGGGACGCGCCGGCAGGCTTTTGCCCGGCGCGTCCTCGGCGTTCCTCACACGTCCAGATTCGCCACCTTCAGCGCATTGCCCACGATGAACTCGCGGCGCGGCTCCACCACATCGCCCATCAGCGTGGAGAAGACCTGCTCCGCATCCTCCACATCTTCGATCCGCACCCGCAGCAGGGTACGGGCGGCGGGGTCCAGCGTGGTTTTCCAGAGCTGGTCGGGGTTCATCTCGCCCAGCCCCTTGAAGCGCTGGATGGTCAGGCCCCGGCGGCCCTGGGTCAGCACGCGGTCGAAGGTGAGCAGCGGGCCGTGCTGCGTCGTCTCGGTGGCGTCGAAGGCCAGCATGGCCGGGCCGCTGGCGTAGTCGCGGGCGAAGACGTCGCGCCGCTCATCCAGCCAGCGGGCCTCGGCACTGCGCAGCGCCGCGGGGTCCAGCGCATGGCGTTCCGTCACGCCGCGCACCACGCGGTAGAGCTGGAGGCCCGCCGCGTCGGAGGTCGCCTTCCAGCCGCGCTCGCTCGGCGGCGCCAGCGCGTCCAGCCTGGTGGCCAGCAGCGCCGCCCCGGCCAGCGCCCGGTCCACATCCGGCGTCAGCGCGCCGGCGACGGCGGCCTGTTCGATGATGCCGGCCGGCACCTGGGTGGCGAGACGACGGATGCGGGACGCCACCTGGCGCAGCCGCTCCACCTCCTCCGCCAATTCCTCCCGCGCCAGTTCCCGCCCATCGGCAAAGCGTAGCCGCGCGCCGGACAGGGCCTTCTCGATGAGGAAGTCTTCCAGCGCCCGGTCGTCCTTCAGATACCGCTCCTCATTGCCGCGCTTGGCGCGGTAGAGCGGCGGCTGGGCGATATAGAGATGCCCGCGATCGATCAGGGAGGGCATCTGCCGGAAGAAGAAGGTCAGCAGCAGGGTGCGGATATGGCTGCCGTCCACGTCGGCGTCCGTCATGATGACGATGCGGTGGTAGCGCAGCTTGTCGGCGGAGAAGCCGCCGCGATCCTCCGGCCCGGTGCCGATGCCGGTGCCGAGCGCGGTGATGAGGGTGCCGATCTCAGCGCTGGACAGCATCTTGTCCATGCGCGCGCGCTCGACATTCAGGATCTTGCCCTTCAGCGGCAGGATCGCCTGGTAGCGCCGGTCGCGGCCCTGCTTGGCGGACCCGCCCGCGCTGTCACCCTCGACCAGGAACAGCTCGGACTTCGCCGGGTCCTTCTCCTGGCAATCGGCCAGCTTGCCGGGCAGGGTGCTGATATCCAGCGCGTTCTTGCGGCCGACCTTGTCGCGCGCGAGCTGCGCCGCCTTGCGGGCGGCGGCCGAGAGCACGACCTGCTCCAGCACCTGCTTGGCTTCCTTCGGATGCGTCTCGAACCAGTGGGAGAGCGCATCGGCCACCGCCATCTGCACCACCGGCTGCACTTCCGAGGAGACCAGCTTGTCCTTGGTCTGGGAGCTGAACTTCGGGTCCGGCACCTTCACGGAGAGGACGGCGGTCAGCCCCTCCCGCATGTCGTCGCCGATCAGCTCGACCTTTTCCTTCTTGGCGAGGTCTTCCGCATATTTCATCACGATGCGGGTCAGCGCCTGCCGGAAGCCGGCCTGGTGGCTGCCGCCGTCGCGCTGCGGGATGTTGTTGGTGTAGCACAGCGCCACTTCATGCGGGCTGGAGTTCCACCACATCGCCAGCTCGACCCGGATGCCCTCGGTGGCCTTGGTCACCAGGCTGATCGGCGGCTTGAAGATGGGCTCCTTGCTGCGGTCCAGCCATTCGACGAAGGCGACGAGGCCGCCCTTGAACTCGAAATGCGCCTCCACCGCCGGCACATGCCGGTCGTCGCGCAGGGAGATCTTCAGGCCGGAATTCAGGAAGGCCAGCTCCCGCAGCCGGCGTTCCAGGATCGGGTATTCGTATTCGGTCTTGGTGAAGGTGCTGGCCGCCGGCTTGAAGGTCACCTGCGTGCCGTGCATGTGCGCGGATTCGCCGACGATGGTCAGCGGCTGCACCGTGTCCCCATGCTCGAATCGAATGAAGTGCTCGCGCCCGTCGCGCCAGATGCGCACTTCCATCCATTCGGACAGCGCGTTGACCACCGCGGCGCCCACGCCGTGCAACCCGCCGGAGACCTTGTAGCTGTTCTGGTTGAACTTGCCGCCCGCATGCAGGCGGGTCAGCACCACCTCGGCGGCGGAGACGCCTTCCTCGGCATGCATGTCCACCGGGATGCCGCGCCCGTCATCGGTGACGGTGACGCTGCCATCGCCGTTCAGCACCACATCGCAGGTGGTGGCGAAGCCGGCCTGCGCCTCGTCCACCGCATTGTCGATGATTTCGAAGGCCATGTGGTGCAGGCCGGAGCCGTCATCGGTGTCGCCGATATACATGCCCGGCCGCTTGCGCACGGCCTCCAACCCCCGCAGGACGGTGATGGAGGCGCTGTCATAGGCATCCGCACCCGGATTGCTGGGGTCGGGATTCGGGCGTTCGGGCGGGTTGGCGCGCGCGGCGGCGTCGGACATGCCGGCGGAGGCTCCTGAGTGTGGCTTGAAGCCCTGCTGGAATAGGGTTTCGCGCGGGTTACGGCACTGTGCAGTCTACCGAATCGCGGCCCCCGGCACCACCCCGTGTGACATGGGGCGCAAGCCCTCCGGCGTGGCCCAAAACCCCTCCGCCAGATCGGCCAGCGGGGCGAAGATGTCGGGCTCGGTGCCGGTCAGGAAGACCTGGGCGGGCAAGCAGGCCAGGGCTTCGTACAGCGCCTCCCGCCGCGTCTGGTCCAGATGGGCGGCGACCTCGTCCAGCAGCAGCAGGGGGGCGAAGCCGCGCGCGGCGCCGATCAGCGCGGCATGGGCCAGCACCACGGAGACCAGCAGCGCCTTCTGTTCCCCGGTGGAACACAGCGCCGCCTCCAGCCCCTTCGGCAGGTGGACCAGCTCCATGTCGCTGCGATGCGCGCCCTGGGCGGCGCCGCCCGCCGCAGCATCCCGGCCCCGGCATTCGGCGAGCGCCGCGCGCAGCCGGTCCTCCACCGCCAGGGCAGGGGCCTCGTCCAGCGCCGTGGCGATGGGGCAGAGCAGGTCGAGCCGCGCGGCGGGGAAGGCGCCGGTGGCGGTGCCGGCCGCCAGCAGCAGGTTCAGTCGCTGGCACAGCGCCCGGCGCCCGGCGACGGCCGCCACCGCATGGCGGGCCATGGCATCCTCCAGCGCCGCCAGCCAGGCGGCATCCCGCCGCCCTTCCGCCAGCAGGCGGTTGCGGCCGGCCATGGCGGTGTCATGCGCCGCCACTTCCCGCGCATGGCCCGGTTCCAGCGCCCAGACCAGGCGGTCCAGGAAGCGGCGGCGGCCGCTGGCGCCGTCCTGGAACAGCCGGTCCATCTGCGGCGTCAGCCAGACGGCGCCGGCATGGCGGGCGATCTCCGCCTGGCTCTTCGCGGCCTCCCCATCCACCAGGAACTTCCGGCGGGCCTTCTCCGCGCCGGGCTCGCCGGAGGTGCCGGTGCCGATCTCGGTGAGGCCTTCCGGCCCCTCGAAGGCGCCGAAGGCGGCCCAGGGCAGAGCGGGCGCGCCGCCGGCCCGCCGGCCGATCTCCCCCGCCTTGGCCCCCCGCAGCCCGCGCCCGGGGCCGAGCAGGCTGATCGCCTCCAGCAGATTGGTCTTGCCCACGCCATTCGGCCCGGCGATCGCCACGATGCGTCCGGCGAAACGCTGCTCGAAGCTCGGATAGGAGCGGAAATCCGTCAGCCGGAGGCGCGTCAGGCGCAAAGGTGGGGCAGGGGTCAGGTTCGGGGTGTCCGGCGTGCGACCTGGGCCGGGATTAGGGCGAACGAAGGCGGAACGTCAAGGCGGGTGGCTCGCCAGGGAGGACGGGGCATGGGATGGCTGGGGGCATGACAGCGCGCCTCGCTCTTCTCCTCGCCTTGCTGGCCACGCCCGCTCTGGCGCAGCCGCCGCCCGCCTGCCTGTTCCCACGCGGCAGCGATGTGCTGGAGGAGGACTGCCTGGCCCTGTTGGCCGAACTCGCCACCGCGCGGGGCCGCTTCGAACTGCGCGGCTATGCCCAGGACCAGCAGGGACCGCGCCTCGACGGGCTGCTGAGCCGCCGGCGGGTGGAGGCGGTGGCGGAGGAACTGCGCCGGCTCGGCGTGGCCCGGGACCGCCTCACGCTGCGCACGCCGCCGGCCGAGGCGCGGGACATGCGGTTTGGCGTCGACCCGTTCCGGCGGCGGGTGGAGATCGCGCGGGAGTAGCTGGAGCGCGTGATTCAGCCATTCGGTGCCTTCGCATCTGCGGCCATCACGCTTTACCGAACCATCGCCACCAGCCCGCTCTGCTCCCGCACCGCATCGAAGCGCAGATTGGGAAACTCCTCCTCCGCCCGTTTGCGGCGCCAGTCGCTGCCGAACAAAGCGACGTATTCGCCGTCATGGTCCGTCGCGGTGTCGCCCCGGTTGGTGGTGGCCCATTTCTCGATCGCGGCACGGTCGCCGCCAGGGGCGGAGATCCAGCGCATGGTCTGCCAGCGCGTCTCATCGAAGCCGGCCGGCACGCCGTATTCGAAGGACAGGCGGGATTTCAGCACGTCGAGTTGCAACTGCCCGACCACGCCGACCACGGGGGGCGAGCCATCCAGCGGCCGGAACACCTGCACCACGCCTTCCTCCGCCAACTGGTCCAGCGCGGTCCGCAGCTTCTTCGCCAGCATCGGGTCGCCGAGGCGCACATGGCGCAGGATCTCCGGCGCGAAGCTCGGCACGCCCCGGAAATTGATGTCCTCGCCCTCGGTCAGCGTGTCGCCGATGCGCAGCGTGCCGTGATTGGCGATGCCGACCACGTCGCCGGGCCAAGCCTCCTCCGCCACCTGGCGTTCCTTGGCGAAGAAGAACAGCGGGGCGTTGACCGGCACCTGCTTGCCGGTGCGGACCTGGCGCAGCCGCATGCCCTTGGTCAGCCGGCCGGAACACAGCCGCACGAAGGCCACGCGGTCCCGGTGGTTCGGGTCCATGTTGGCCTGCACCTTGAAGACGAAGCCGGTCAGCTTTTCCTCCGCCGCATGGACCGGGCGCTTGTCGGATTCGCGGTCGCCGGGCGGCGGGGCGAAGTCGGCCAGGCCCTCCAGCAGATGGCCGACGCCGAAATCGCGCAGGGCGGAGCCGAAATAGACCGGCGTCAGCGTGCCTTCCCGGAACTTTTCCAGATTGAACTGCGCGAGGCCGGCTTCCGCCAGCAGGATGTCCTCGTAAAGCTGGGTGGCGCGTTCCTCGCCCACCAGTCCCGCGATTTTGGGATCGTCCGGCCCGCTGACCGGAATGCCGCCTTCCTCCGTCGCATCCACCGGCATCAGGCGCTTCGCCAGAATGTCGTAGGTCCCCCAGAAGGTGCTGGCGCGGCCGACCGGCCAGGCGACGGGGGCGGCGTCCAGCGCCAGGGTCTGCTGGATTTCGTCGATCAGCTCGAAGGGATCGCGGGCCTCGCGGTCCATCTTGTTGACGAAGGTGACGATCGGAATGTCCCGCAGCCGGCACACCTCGAACAGTTTCCGGGTCTGGCTCTCGATGCCCTTGGCGGCGTCCAGCACCATCACGGCGGCGTCGACCGCCGTCAGGGTGCGGTAGGTGTCTTCCGAGAAGTCTTCGTGGCCCGGGGTGTCGAGCAGGTTGAACACCATGCCGTCCCGCTCGAAGGTCATGACGCTGGTCGCGACGGAGATGCCGCGATCCTGCTCGATCTTCATCCAGTCCGACCGCGTGCGCCGGGCATTGCCCTTGGCGCGCACGGCGCCCGCCAACTGGATGGCGCCGCCCTTGAGCAGCAGCTTCTCCGTCAGCGTGGTCTTGCCGGCGTCCGGATGGGCGATGATGGCGAAGGTGCGCCGCCGCGCGGCTTCGCGCGCGACGTTGTCGAGGGCCGGGGTGTCACTCATGCGGGGGCTATAGCCTGTCAGGCCGCCCGGGCGAAGGCCAAGCGGGTCCAGTGCACGCCGCCGCGGCCCAAAGTATCGGCCGTCTCCTCCCGCCGCAGCAGCGTGAGGCCCGCGGCGCCGGCCTGGGCGACCACCTCGGCGGGATCCACCGCATGCATCACCCGGCCCTCCGGCACCGGCCCATGGCGCAGCGACAGCCACATCTGCCCGCCCGGTGCCAGCAGCCCGGCCAATACCGGCATGGCCCGCGCCCGGTCCGGGGCATCGAGGTGCATCCACACCGCCGTTAGCAGCATCAGGTCGTAGCGCTGGCCGCGCGCCACCAGGCCCGCCAGATCCGGCAGCCCGTCCTCCAGCCAGGCGAGGCGTGGCGAGGGGTGCAGCGCGGCGCCGCCGGCCCGCAATTCGGCCGTCGGCTCCACCGCCAGCACCTGATGGCCCATGGCCGCCAGGGCGGCGGCGTCCCGGCCCGTGCCGGCCCCGATATCGGCGACCCGCGCCGGGGCGGGGGGCAGCAGGTCGAGGAAGGCATGGTGAACATCGGCGAAGCTGATGCTCTCATACTGCCGCAACAGGGCCGGGGCCTCCGCCGCATAGCCTTGCGTGCCGGGGCGGGTGGGGAAGGGGGGCTCGTCCATCGCCGGACCATACCCCACCCCCCGGCCCCGTGGGTATCGGCACCCCGATCCAGGATTCAGCCCATTGACCCGGCGCGGCGCGGCGCGATACGCGGAAAGTCATGCAGCACGGCCGCCTCGCGATCCTGCACATCGGCGGGGAGAAGACCGGCTCCACCACCCTGCAGACGACTTTCGCCGCGAATCGCCCCTCGCTGGCGGCGCAGGGCATCCTCTACAGCCGTGTCGCCGGGTCGCAGAACCACCTGAAGCTGGCGCTGCATGCCACGGAGGGCCGCGGTACCGAAGACCTGCGCGCCATGGCCGGATTGCAGGATGACGCGGCCTTCGAGGCCTTCCTGCGCGACTTCCCCGCCGAATTGCAGGCCGAGGCGAAGACCAGCGAGGCCCGGCTGATCTTCTATTCCAACGAACACCTCGCCTCCCGCATCCGGGATGCGGAGGGGGTGCGGCGGCTCTGGTCGCTGCTCGGGCCGATCGCGGATGAGATCAGGGTGCTGTTCTATGTGCGGCCGCAGTCGGAACTGGTGCTGTCCGGCTGGTCCACCATGCTGAAATCCGGCGCCGCCGAGCCCTTCGACCTGGAACGCCTGCTGCGCCACGGCACGCCGCTGGACCATGCCGCCGTGCTCGACCGCTGGAGCGGCTATTTCGCCGAGCCCTACTGGATCCTGCGCGCCTATCAGCGCCAGGCCATGGCCAAGGCCGATATCGTCACCGATGTCATGGCCTGCTGCGATATCCCGGCGGAGGCGGTGCCCCAGCGCATCGCCCCGATGAACCGCAGCCTGGATGCCGAGACGGCGGAATTCCTGCGCCTGTTCAACGCCGTGGCGGGCGCATCCTCCACCGGGCGCGGCCGCCTGATCCAGGCGCTGGAGGCGATCTCGAACGGCCCGCCGCTGCGCCTGCCGCCCGAGATGGCCGAGCAGGTCGATGCCCGTTTCGCCGAGGGCAATGCCCGCCTGGCGCGCCGCCTGCTGCGGCGGGAAGCGCTGTTCCTGCCCGCACCGGCCGAGCCGGGCCGGCTGCCGACGCTGGAGACGGAAGGCGCGGTGCGCATCGCGGCGCTGCTGTGGCGGCTGGCGCAGGAGATGCCAGGCAGGCCATGATCCGGCGACCCGTCGTCGAAGAGGCCCCCATGCACCGCCGTTCCCTGCTCGCGCTTCCCCTGCTGGCCGCGGCTGCCCCGGCGATGGGCCAGGCCGCCTATCCGCAGCGCCCGGTGCGGCTGATCGTGCCCTTTCCGCCCGGCGGCACCACCGATGTGCTGGCGCGGGCCATCGCCGCCAAATGGCAGGAGGGATGGGGCCAGCAGGTGGTGGTGGAGAATCGCGGCGGCGGCGGTGGGGTGATCGGCGCCGAGGCCGCCTTCCGCGCGGCGCCGGATGGCACCACGCTGGTGCTCGGCAACAACCAGACCCATGCGACCAATGGCGCGCTGATCCCGAACCTGCCCTACGACCCGGCGGGCTTCGCCGGCATCACCCTGGTGGCCCGCGCGCCGCATGCGCTGGTGGTGCCCGGCGCCTCGCCGGCGCGGACGGTGGCGGAGCTGGTGGCGCTGGGCCGGCAGCCGGGCCGGGGATTATCCTACGCCTCCTCCTCCGCCGGCTCCTCCTCCCATCTGATGAGCGAGACTTTTGTGCGCCGGAACGGCATGAACGCCACCCATGTGCCCTATCGGGGCGCGGCGCCGGCGGCGATGGACCTGGTGGCCGGGACGGTGGATTTCATGATGGCGACCTGGGCCAGCGTTTCCACCCTGGCGGCGGATGGCCGCATCCGGGCGCTCGGCGTGGGCGGCGCCGAACGCTTCGCCGACCTGCCGCAGGTGCCGACGTTGCAGGAGCTGGGCTACGACTATGTCTCCGGCGATGCCTGGTTTGGCCTTTTCGCCCCACGCGGCACGCCTGATCCGGTGCTGACGGCCGTATATCAGGCGACGGAGGTGGCGCTGGCGGATGCCGCGGTGCGCGGGCGGCTGGAAGCGGCGGGCTTTCGCATCGCCACCATGCCCCCGGCCGAATTCGGCGCCTTCCACCAGGCGGAGGTGGGCCGCTGGGCGGCGCTGGTGCGGGACTCCGGGGTCACCCTGGCGAATTAGCGCATGGCGACCTGAGCCAGCATGACAGAAGAACCGGAATCACGCGATCAGGAAAAGCCGCCACCATCCGGCAGGCCGGCTTGTTGCTTGACGGGTCCCATGCCGGAGTTATGCTGGATTTGAAATAATCACGTCAGGATCGTCCATGTCCGGTAGCATGAGCCTGAATGATATCGGACTGAAATATAAGACGGACAAAAGCTCCGTCCACCACGACTATCTGGGTTTCTACGAGAGCTTCCTGGCCGGGCGGCGTGCGGAACCGATCAGGATTCTCGAGGTCGGCGTTCTGAATGGCGCCTCGCTCAGGATGTGGGAGGAATATTTTCCCGCCGCGACCGTCATCGGGGCCGATATCGTTCCCGCCTCCAGGAGGTTCGAGCGCGGCCGCGTCAGGATCGAGATACTGGACCAGTCGAATATCGAGGAACTGACGCAGCTTGCCGTCCGGCATGGGCCCTTCGACCTGATCATCGAAGATGGCTCCCACATGTGCGAGCACCAGATCACGTCGCTGCGGACCTTGTTCCCCTTCGTCCGCAATGGCGGCATCTATATCGTGGAGGATCTGCAGACGAACTACGGCGCCATGCTGGAAAGATACCGGGGCGTCGCCAGCGAGACCTGCATGGAATACCTGAAGAGGTGGGTCGATCTCCGGGTTTCCGACGACCAGACCGACATCGCATCCGTCGAGGATGCCTTCCTGCGGACCTATGGCCGTTCCGCCCAGTTCCTGACCTTCTATCGGCGGGCCTGCCTCATCAAGAAGAATGTCCGGGCGGTGGACCGGTCCGGCGGCGCGGGCACGCCGCTGTTGACATCATGCGCCGTGGGCGTCCCGGTGGAGGTCTTTGCCCATGTGAGCCATGCCGGCGACGTGTTCGGCGGGGAGGGCTTCA
This sequence comes from Falsiroseomonas oleicola, assembly GCF_019029495.1. Classification (GTDB taxonomy): domain Bacteria; phylum Pseudomonadota; class Alphaproteobacteria; order Acetobacterales; family Acetobacteraceae; genus Falsiroseomonas; species Falsiroseomonas oleicola. The sequence goes on along the minus strand of NZ_JAERQM010000001.1, from coordinate 704,612 downwards.
TCCATTTTTCCCAGGAAAACCGGACATTACAGGGCATTTCCCTGCGCAGCGAGGCGGGCGTCCTGGAATATGCGGTCCGACCCGCCGGCGGCACCTGGACGAGTTGGATGCCGGAGGAGCAGTTCGCCGGCACGCGCGGGCAATCGAAGCCGCTGATCGGCGTCAAGGTCCGGCTGAAATCCGGCCATGACAAGGACTTCGGGCTGGAAGTGGCAGGGCGCTTCGTCGGGGGCGGTGATCCGGTCGTCGTGCCGGCGGGCGCCGAATGCGCGGCCTCGGAAGCCCATCTCCGCGGACTGCATGTCCTGCTGTTCCGAAGTGACAAATCGGCATGAAGAGGCCCGGCGTAGTGCCGGGCGGGCGCCATTCGGATGGGTGGGTTGCACCGGACGCGCAGCGATCCCCCCTTTTCGGCCGGGATGACAAAGGCTACATAGACATCCATGCAGGCACGCAAGCTATTTGACTTCAACGACCGTCGCAACGCGGCGGAAGAGGCACGGAAGAAGACGGCGGAGAAGTTCCAGTCGCTCAAGTCGCGACTCTCCGATCCGGAAGTCCAGCGCAAGCTGGCGGAGCAGAAGGCGATCGCCGACGCGCGCGCCGCCCGCCTGGCCGAACGCGCCGCCGAGAAGGCCGCCGAGGCCGCCCGAATTGCCGCCGAGAAGGCCGCCGCCGAGGCCGCTGCCGCCATCGCGCGCAAGGAAGCCGAGCGCTTGGCGATTGAGGAAGCCCAGCGCGCCCGCATCGCCGAGATCGATGCGCAGAACCGCAGTCAGATCCTCGACGCCGAGAAGAAGGCCCGCGCCCTGGCGATGGCCGCCGAGCAGAAGGCCAAGCGCGACGCGCGCTACGCCGCCCGCAAGCAGCGCACCAAGTAGCCTGGACCACACCGCCGCAACCGTGGCGGAGCAGGACGACGAAACCCCCGGCCCTCCGGGGGTTTTTGTTGTTGGAGCGTGATGCGTTCACCGTCGTTCACGCACCACGCTCTCCCCTTTTGTTGGTCGCATGACTCAGACCAGCGGTGCCGTCGCACCTTCGGTCATCATGCTCCGAGCGGGTCAGAGCTTCTCCGCCAGTTCCGGACAGCACATCGCCAGCGCCGCGCTGGCCCGCAACCCCAGCCGCCGTGACGCGGCAAAGGCGCAGGCGAGATTGGAGGAGACCATCGGCACGCCGATGCGCCCCGCCATCCAGCCCATCGCATCGATGGTCGGCATCCCGGTGCCGGAGAGCAGCACGGCGCAATCCGCCGGCGGCGCCAGCTTCGCCAGGCCGTCCGCGACCTCCTCCGGCGACAACTCATAGGCCCGGAAGGTGTCGGAGATCTTGTAGCTCTCCACCAGTTCCAGCCCGGCGGCCCGCCAATAACGCTCCGCCCGTTCCGTCAGCCAGCCGGGATAGGGCGAGAACAGCAGCAGCTTCGGGCGCCCCAGCGCCGCAAGCGATTCCGCGATGGCGCGCGCGGCCAGCAGCACGGGGCGGCCGGCCGCCGCGCCCAGCCGGTCCTGCAGCGCCGCATCCTCCTCCGGTGGCTGGGCGTAGCTCGGCCCGGTGATGCCGACCACCACCGCATCCAGCGCCAGCGCCCCGAAATCCCCGAAGGACTCGGCGATCGCGGCCGGATATGCGGCGTTGCGCTGTTCCAGCGTGGTGCCGGGCATCACCGGCAGGCGGGTGACATGCAGCGCCACGCGTGGCGGCAGCAGGTCCCGCAATTCCGGCTCCACCGCCGGATTGGCGGAAGGGGTCAGCAGGCCGATGCGATGCGTCGGCAAATGGCGTGGTTCCGGCCAGTTCATCGCGGCATCCCCACCTTCGCCAGGTCGAGCATCGACGCCTCCCGCGCCCAGACCAGCTTCTGATCGTCCGTCAGCGCCGCCATCCGCGCCACTTCCTCGCCAGGGCTGGCGGCGACGCGGCTGTCGGTGCGCGGCAGCAAAGCCTCCCGCACCACGCCAAGCCGGGCATCGGCCCAGTCCTGCAAAAGCTGCTCATCCTCGCCACCCAGCACCAGGTCGAGCGTCGCGGCCAGGGTCATGGCGTCGTGGATGCCGGCATTCATGTTCATGCCGCCGCGGGTATTGGTCAGATGCGCCGCATCACCCGCCAGCAGCACGCGGCCAGCGCGATAGGCGGTGGCCATGGCGCGCTTCACGCCATAGACGTCGCGCCCCTCGATCTCCATCCCGGCCGCCTGCGGCAGGAAGCGGGCGATGCGGGCGCGGGCGTGATCCTCCGCCATCGCCTCGGCATCGGTCATCTCCGGCGCGATGCGGAAGATCAGCCGCCAGACGGTCGGCATGCGCAGCAGGGAACAGGAGCCGGTTTCGTCATAGAGGTAGCCGAGCCCGTCCAGCCCCGGCACCACCTCCCGCAGATCCAGCGGCGTCAGCAGCCGCAGCACGCGATGGGCGTAGTCATTGGTCTCGGCCGCGATCCCCGCCAGGCTGCGCAGCGCGCTGGAGGCGCCGTCGCAGCCCACGGCGTAGCGGGCGCGCAGCGTGCTGCCATCGGCCGCGCGCAGCGTGACGCCGGTATCGTCCTGGCTCATCCCCACCACCCCGGCCTGGAAGCGTACGCACCCCAGGGGCAGGGCCGCGAGCAGGGCGGGCGTCAGATCCTGCTGTTCGCGGTGCCAGCGGAAGGGAAAGCCGGTTTCCGCCCCCAGAATGCCGAGGTCGATGCCCGCCGCCTCCCCGGTATCGGAACGCCGCCAGAGGATGCGGTCCACCCGCACGCCGCCGGGCAGCAGCGCCTCCAGCACCCCCAATTCGTGCAGGGCATCCAGCGTCGGCGGATGGAAGGTGGAGGCGCGGGAGGCGGCGGAAAGACCCTCCCGCTTCTCCAGCACCCGCACGGCGACGCCGCGCCGGGTCAAGGCGAGGGCGAGGGCCAGCCCGACCGGGCCGGCGCCGGCAATCACCACCTCCGTCTCATCGAACATGGAACAGGCCTTCCGCCGGGGCATCGCGCAGCAGCGTGGCGATGGCGCGGTCAACCCCGGCCTCGCCCAGGGCCGGTGTCGCGAAGCGTGTGAATTTGCGCAGGGTCTCGGCCTCCGTCATCGGATGGCCGGGATCGCCGGTGACGTGGTGGATGGTCTCGGACAGGCCATCGATGGTCACGGTGGCGCCGCGCAGGCCGGCGGCGGTCAGCGCCGGGTCCTCCACCAGTTCCACCGAAGCCTCCAGTGCCCGCAGGGCGGGATCGGCCAGCGCGGCCTGCGTATAGGCGGCGGGGCCGAGATCGCCCTGGGCCAGCGCCGCGGCCACCGCCCAGCTCAGGCTGAATTGCGCCGAAATCGCCGCACGTGGCGCGCGGTTGCCGGCATAGCGCAGCGCCTCGGCATAGGTGGCGACGGTGACGCGGGCGGGCGGCGCCGTCAGGCGTGGGCGCAGCGCCAAAGCGGCGGCGGCGGCGTAATGCGCGTGGCGGACGCCGGCAAAAGGCTTCTGGTAGCTTTCCTCCAGCAGCCATTCGCCGGCCGGCGCCGTGACGGCGGGCGTGTCATGGCCAAGGGCAATACGCCGTGCTTCCGCGAAGCCGGCCTCCGGCGCGTCCATCCCGGCGGCCGCGGCGGCGGCGGCCATCTGGCCGAGCAGCGCGGCATGGGCCGGAAAACTGTTGCGGCCGTCCATGCCGGCGGCGATCGGCGCATAGATGGCAAAGGGAATCTGGCAGGCGGTCAGCCGCACCGCGCGCGCCACGCCCGCCGCATCCTGCCCCATCAGCCGCGCGGCGCAGGCGGCGGCGCCCAGGCTGTGCCAGGACCCGTCCACATGCATCCCCGGCTTGATCCGCCAGGCCTCCCCAGCCCGGGCCGCCACCTCATAGCCGAGGGCGAAAGCGGCGAGCGTCAGGCGCGGATCGGCGCCCTGGGCGCGCGCCACCAAAGCGAGCGGCGCCACCGGCAGGGCCGGCCGACCATGGGCGCGGGCCAGCCCCTCATTCGCCTCGTCCCAGCAGGTGGCGGCGGCGAGCACGGCGGCGGCGGCGGCCGGCGCGAGGCGCGCCCCGGCCAAGGCCACATCCCCCGGAAACCCCGCCTGCATCGCCTGCGCGAAGGCGGCGACGCGCGGATGGCCGAGCCCGGCCAGGGCGCAGCCCAGGCTGTCCAGTAGCAGCAGCCGGGCCCGGGCTTCCGCCGTGCCGCTCGGGCCGGCGAAGGCCCAGTCGATGACGGGAAGCAGGGTCAATCCGCGCGCGCGCCGGACTTGGCCACCGCCTCCCGCCACACCCGGCGTTCCCGTTCCATCAGCGGGGTCAGCGCGGCGCGGCCCTGCGGCATGGCATCGGCCTGGCGCTGCGTCAGTAACGCCGCCCATTCCGGGCTTCCGAGCACGCGGCCGAAGGCGGCTTCCAGCGCCGCCAGCATCGGCTCCTCCAGCCGGGACTGGGCGAAGACGCCATACCAGGGGCTGGCATCGAAGCCCGGCAGCGTCTCCGCCACGGCCGGCACATCCGGCATGGCGCGGAAGCGGCGGGCGGAGGTGACGGCAATGGCCTTCAGCGCGCCACCCGCACCCACCTGCGGGGCGGAGGTGGCGAGACCGTCGAAGGCGAAGGGGATGGTGCCGGCGACCATGTCCGTCAGCAGCGGCGCGCTGCCGCGATAGGGCACATGCGTCAGCTCCAGCCCCGCGACCGAACCCAGCAATTCCATGGAGAGATGCGTGAAGGAACCGACGCCGTTGGAGCCATAGGGCATGCCGCCCGGCGTCGCCTTCACCTTGGCGATCAGCCCGGCGAGGTTCGTCACATCCGGCATGGCGCGCGGCGAGATGACCAGCAGGTTGGGCTGCTGCGCCAGCATGGCGATCGGCACGAAATCGACATCCGGATCGTAGCTGAGGCGGTTGAACATCGCCTTGTTGATGGCGATGATGCCCTGCGTCGCCACCAGCAGCGCATGGCCATCCGGCGTGGCGCGGGCCACCGCCTCCGCCGCCAGGTTGCCGCCGGCGCCGGCGCGGTTCTCGACCACCACGGGCTGGCCGAGCACGGGGGTCAACTGGTCGGCCACCGCGCGCGCCAGGATATCGGTCAGCCCGCCGGGGGCGAAGGGCACCACCAGCCGGATCGGCCGGCTCGGGCGCCAACTGCCTTGGGCCTGGGCGAGCATTGGCGCGGCGAGGGCGCTTCCCAGAAGCAGACGGCGGGTGACGGGCAGCATGGGCAGGACTCCTGAAATCGTCCCGACAAATGCACCCGCAACACGCCGCCCGTCCAGAGTGGGCCGGGCGTCAGCGGCCCTTGAACTGCGGCGGGCGCTTTTCCAGGAAGGCGCGGCGGCCTTCGACATAGTCCTCGCTGGCGAAGCAGGCCTTGACCATGGCGTCGCAGGCGGCCTCATTGGCCTCGCCACGATCCTTCAGTGCCTGGCCGATGATGAACTTGGCGCTGCCGACCGTCAGCGGCGCATTGCCGGCGATGGTCTTCGCATAATCCGTCACGAAGGATTCGAGCTGGTCGTTCGGCACCACGCGGTTCACCAGGCCCATCACGCGCGCATCCTCGGAGGACCACTTCTTCGCGGTGAAGAAGATTTCCTTGGCGAAGGAGGGGCCGACCAGGTCGACCAGCTTGCGCAGGCCGTGCAGCGGATAGCCCAGGCCGAGCTTGGCCGCCGGCACGCCGAAGCTCGCACTCTCCCCGCAGATGCGCATGTCGCAGCACACGGCCAGCGCGGTGCCGCCGCCGATGCAATGGCCCTGGATCATGGCGATGGTGGGCTTCGGGCAATCGTAAACGGCATCGTAGGCGCGGGCCGTCTGCGCCTGATAGGCGGCGACCGCCGCTTCGCCGCTGCGCTCGCTCTCGAACTTCGAGATATCGGCGCCGGAGACGAAGGCGCGGCCCCCGGCCCCGGTCAGGACAACCACGCGCACCGCCGGATCGGCGGTGAAGTCCGCCATGATCCGCTCCAGCGCTTCCCACATCTCCATTGAGACGGCGTTGTGCCGTTCCGGGTTGTTGAAGGTCACCCAGCCGATGCCGTCCGCCTTGCGGGCCAGCATCTTCTCCGAACCCGTCACGATCATGCCGTCCATCGACCCACCCTCTCCACATGAAAAGCCCTCTCCCCCGCTTGGGGGGAGAGGGTTGGGTGAGGGGGGCGTGCCGAAACGGGACGCCCCCTCACCCGACGCCCCGAGCCTCTCCTCTCGGAGAGGCAAAACCTCAGACCACCTGGCGCTTGTGCAGGTCGGCGATGGTCGCCGCATCCAGGCCCAGCCCGGCCAGCACTTCATCGGTGTGCTCGCCGATTGCCGGCGGATGCGTGACGATGCGCGACGGCGTGCGCGACATGTCGATCGGCTGGCCGACATAGGCCACGTTGCGGTCGCCGCCGTTCAGGGTCTGGGCGATGCCGAGATGCTGCACCTGCTCGTCGGCAAAGACCTCATCCACCTTGTTGATCGGGCCGCAGGGCACGCCGAGGTCGTTCAGCGCCTTCACCCAATGCGCGGTGGTGTTGGTCTTGGTCACCTCCTCGATCATCGCATTCAGCGCGTCGCGGTTCTCGCTGCGCAGGGCGCCGCTGTTGAAGCGCGGGTCGGCCTTCCATTCGGGCTTGCCGAGGCCATCCGCGCAGCGTTCCCAGATGCGCTGGCCGCTGGCCGCGATGTTCATGTAGCCGTCGCTGGTCTGGAAGACGCCGGTCGGGATGCTGGTCGGGTGGTTGTTGCCCGCCTGCTTCGGCACCTGGCCTTCCATCAGCCAGCGGCTGGCCTGGAAGTCCAGCATGAAGATCTGCGCCTGAAGCAGGCTGGTCTGCACCCACTGGCCCTTGCCGGAGACTTCCCGCTCCAGCAGCGCGATGAAGATGCCCTGTGCGGCGAAGAGGCCGGCGCAGAGATCGGCGATCGGGATGCCGACGCGCACCGGGCCCTGGCCCGGCAGGCCGGTGATGGACATCAGCCCACCCATGCCCTGGGCGATCTGGTCGAAGCCCGGGCGGGTGGCATAGGGGCCGTCCTGGCCGAAGCCGGAAATGCTCGCATAGACCAGCTTCGGGTTCACCGCCGACAACGCCTCGTAGTCGATGCCGAGCCGCGTCTTCACATCCGGCCGGAAGTTCTCGACCACCACATCGGCCTTCTCGACCAGCTTCTTCAGCAGGGCGACGCCGTCCTTGTCCTTCAGGTTCAGCGTGATGCCGCGCTTGTTGCGGTGCAGGTTCTGGAAGTCGGAGCCCTGGCGCGGCCCACCCATCGGGTCGCCCTGGTCCAGCCCTTCCGGCATCTCGATCTTGATGACATTGGCGCCCCAATCGGCCAATTGCCGCACGCAGGTGGGGCCGGAGCGGACGCGGGTCAGGTCGAGGACGGTGAAGCGGGACAGGGCGGTTGATGCCTGGGGGGTGGCGGCCATGGCGTTTCTCCTTCGCGGTGGGTCTGTCTAGCACCGCCCCGGGTATCGGCAAACTGTTGACAGGTTGCAGTTGCGCCGGCCAGGGTGCCTGCCATGGAGGACTCCGTGGATCGCCCCTCGGCGCTTGATATCGTGCGCACCCGCTCCCTCGCCTCGCTGGTCTCGCAGGAGATCGAGGCGATGATCCTCGACGGCCGCCTGCCGGCGGGGGAAAGGCTGAACGAACAGCAGCTTGCCCTGCGCCTCGGCGTCTCCCGCGGCCCGGTGCGAGAGGCGGTGCGGGGGCTGGAGCGGTCGGGCCTGGTGGTCTCCGTCCGCAACCAGGGCAGCTATGTGCGCAGTGTCAGCGCGGCGGAGGCGCTGGAAATCTACGACCTGCGCGCGGCGCTGACCGGCTTCGCCTGCGCCCGCCTGGCCGGCACCGCCACGCCCGCCCAGCGCGCGGAGCTGGAGGCGCTGGTGCTGCGGATGGAAGCGGCGCGGGAGGCGGATGCGGCGCCGGCCTATTATGCCGCCAACCTGGAATTCCATGCGGCGCTGCTGACCCATGGCGGCGGGCCGCGTGGCCTGCGGATCTACGAGGATCTCGGCAACGAGCTGCACCTGTTCCGTCGCCGCGCCCTGGTGGAGCCGGAGAATATGCGGGAGAGCAATGCCGAGCACGCCGCCATCCTGGCCGCCATCACGGCGGGCGATGCGGCGGCCGCCCGCGTGGCGGGGGAGGCGCATATCGCCGGCGGCAAGCGCCGCTTCCAGGCCACCGATGCCAGCCGCCCGGCCATGCCGGGGGCGGTGGAGCCGGTGGTCACGGCGCGGCGGCGCCGGCGCGCCGGCTGAGCGCCGGAGGGCAAGGTTGTCGCCAGGCCCTTTCCCCGACTAGGCTGCGCAGCCACTGGCCGATTCCAAACGGGGACAAGCAAATGAACGAATTTTCCATGACGCGGCGTGGCCTGGGCCTCGCCGCTGTCGGCGCCGCCATGGTGCCCGGCCTCGCGGCCGCCCAGGCACCGCAATTCTTCCGCATCGGCACGGGCTCGGCCGGCGGCACCTACTACCCGATCGGCGGCATCATCGCGAACGCGATCTCCTGCCCGCCGGGCGCGCCCTGCAATGCGGCCGGCGCCACCGATGGCGTGCCGGGCATGGTCGCCGTGGCGGTCGCCACCCAGGGCAGCGTGCAGAACGTCAACCTGATCCAGTCCGGCAATGCCGAGGCGGGCTTCACCCAGTCCGACGTGGCGCATTGGTCCTACACCGGCACCGGACTGTTCGAGGGCCGCCCGAAGGTGGATCGCCTGCGCTTCGTGGCGCATCTGTTCCCGGAACACATCCACGCCGTGGTGCGCCGCGACAGCGCCATCCGTGGCTTCTCCGACCTGTCCGGCAAGCGCATCGCCATCGGCCTGCAGGCCAGCGGCGCGCGCATCGGCGCGGAGATGATCCTGGAGGCCAATGGCCTGCGGGCGGGGCGTGAATACACCGCCGAATTCCTGAACCAGGCGCAGGGGACGGAGCGGATGCAGGATCGCGGCCTGGACGCGACCTTCACCGTGGTGGGCTACCCCGCCGCCGCCTTCACCGAATTCTGCAGCCGCGCCGGCTGCCGCATCCTGCCGATCGCGGGCGCCGAGGCGCAGAAGGTGATCGAGCGCGCCCCCTTCTACGGCACCGGCACCATCCCGCGCACGGCCTATGAGGGGCTGGAAGCCGACATCCCGACCCTGACGGTGGGCGCCGTGCTGGCGGTGCGGGACACGGTGCCGGAGGCGACGGTCTATGCCATCACCCGCGCGCTGTGGTCCGACACGACCCGCGGCCTGCTGGACCGTGGCCATGCCAAGGGCCGCGAGATCGTCAAGGAAGGCGCGCTGACCGGCCGCGGCGTGGTGCCCTTCCACCCGGGCGCCGAGCGCTACTACCGCGAAAACAACATCCTGCGCTGATCCGCGCCGGCTGAACCTGCCCCGCCCGGCCCACGCGAAAGCGTCGGGCCGGGTTCTGCGTTCTGGACTGTTTCAATTTTCCCTGCCGAGGCCCTGACCATGAGCGGCTCCCCCGCGCCCAACAAACTTGATTTGGAGGCCGCGGCGCGGCTGGAGAAGGAGGCGGATACCGAACTGCGCTTCCGCGACCTGCGGGGCTTCACCGCCCGGCTGGTCTCCGTGCTGCTCGTGGCCCTGTCGGTCTTCCACTACTACACCGCGGGCTTCGGCATCCTGACCGAGCACTGGCACAAGGCGATCCACCTGGCCGCCGTGCTCAGCCTGATCTTTCTCCTGTTTCCGGGCGGGTTTCTTTCCGTGGGTCCGCGCATCGGCGGCGTGCCGGTGCTGGACTGGATCTTCGCGGGCGCCATCGTCGCGGCCACCATCTACCTGCCACTGATCTTCGATGACCTGACCTTCCGCATCGGCAATCCCAGCCAGACCGATGTGGTCATGGGCACCATCATGGTGGTGCTGGTGCTGGAGGCGACGCGACGATCGATGGGGCCGATCCTGCCCATCATCGTCTGCATCTTCATCGGCTACGCCTTGTGGGGGAACCACCTGTCCGGCGTGCTGGCGCATCCGGGCTCCGACTGGTCCGGCTTCGTCAACCATGTGTATCTGACCGGCGAGGGCATCTTCGGCATCCCGGCCAAGGTCGTCGCCACCTTCGTCTTCCACTTCGTGCTGTTCGGCGTGATCGCCACGCGCATGGGGCTCGGGCAGTTCTTCATCGACCTGGCCAGTGTGGTGGCCGGGCGGTATCCGGGCGGGCCGGCCAAGGTCGCCGTGCTGGCCTCGGCCATGTTCGGCTCCATCAGCGGGTCCTCCATCGCCAACACCGTCACCACCGGGTCGCTCACCATCCCGGCGATGAAGAAGATCGGCTACAAGCCGCATTTCGCGGGCGCGGTCGAAGCCGCGGCGAGCGCCGGCGGGCAGATCACCCCGCCGATCATGGGCGCGGCCGCCTTCGTCATGATCGAGTTCCTGGAAATCCCGCTCACCACGCTGCTGATCGCGGCGGCGGTGCCGGCGGCGATGCACTTCTGGGGCGTCTTCGTGCAGGTGCATTTCGAGGCCAAGCGCCTCGGCCTGCGCGGGATGGAGCCGCATGAGATTCCGAAATTGTGGCCCACGGTGCGCGACGGCTGGCCCACGGTGATCCCGCTGGTCGCCCTGGTCTGGGTGATCGTCGATGGCTACACGCCCTATCTGGCCGCCTTCGTCGGCATCACGCTGTGTGTCATCGTGGGCTTCCTGAACCCGCGCAACCGGCTGACGCTGCGCGACCTGTGGGACGCGCTGGACATGGGCGCGCGCTACGCGCTGGCGGTGGGCGCGGCGGCGGCGGCGGTCGGCATGGTGGTGGGCGTGGTGACGCTGACCGGCGCCGGCTTCCGCGTCGGCTTCATCGTGACCCAGGCGGCGGCCAGCACGGCGCAGTGGTTCGCCCCGATCTTCGAGATCCTGCCCCCGGCCTTCGGCACCCTGGCCGGGCTGACCCTGTTCCTGACCCTGCTCTTCGTCGCGCTGATCTGCATCGTCATGGGCGCGGGCATCCCGACCACGGCGCTGTACATCGTGCTGGCGGCGATCGCGGCGCCGGCCGTCATCCAGCTCGGCGTGCCGCCCCTGGCCGCGCATCTGTTCATTCTCTACTACGGCATCCTGGCGGATCTGACGCCGCCGGTCTGCGTCGCGGCCTATGCGGCGGCGGGTATCGCCGGGTCGAATCCCTTCCGCACCGGGCTGACCGCCTTCCGGCTGGGTTCGGCCAAGGCGACGGTGCCCTTCGTCTTCGCCTATGCGCCGGTGATGCTCATCATGGTGGATGACTTCACCCTGTCGAGCTTCCTGTTCGTCACCATCACCTGCGCGCTGGGCGTGCTGGTGCTGGGCCTCGGGCTGACCGGCTATGCCTTCACCCATATGGGGATCGGGGCGCAGATCGGCCTGGTGGTGGCGGCGCTGCTGACCATCTCGCCCAGCGGCCCGATGAGTGCCGTGGGCGCGGCGATCGCCGTGCCGATCCTGGCCTGGAATTTCGTGCGCAGCCGGCGGGGGATGGCCGCGCCGGCCTGAGACTGGGTCAGCTTCATACTTGCGGGCCGGTCTCTTGACCGGTCCGAGCGCCCGAATGGGCGCCGCGGCGAGTGCCGCGTCGCTCAGTCGCCGGAGGCGGCATCCACGGTATCAGACCGGGTGTTCCAGCGCCCGGCCCATCTCCGCCGTCAGCTCCAGGAACTGGGCGCGCACCCCGGCGGCATATGGGTTGGCGCGCTCGATGGCGTCGAAGACGCCGGGCGGGTCGTGCCGCACCATGCCGACCGCCTGCATCAGCAGGTCGAAGCTGCGGGTCGTCATGCGGCTGGGCAGGGGCTCCATCCGCACCAGCACGGCGGCGATCAGATGCGTCAGGCCCTGCGCCACCGCCATGTCGCGGTCATGCGCCTCCGGCGTCGTCAGAACCACGCGCAGCCGCAGGGCGTGCCGCAGGAAGGCGCCGATGCGGAAGGCGGCGCGGCCGCGGATGGGGCAGAGCGCCAGCTTCAACCCGGCAATGCCATCGCGGGCGCTTTGTGGCCCGAACAGCGGATGGGTGCCGACGATCTCCACATCCGGCGGCAGGCCGGCCAGCATCGCCCGGGCCGGCACGAGTTTCACCGAGCCGACATCCACCACCACCGCGCCGCGCCGCAGATGCGGGCGCAGCGCCGCGATCACCGTCTCGAAGCGATCCACCGGCACCGCCAACACCACGATCCGGCAGGCGGCGGCGGTGGCCAGGTCGGTGAAGGTCACGCCCTCCTCCGCTGCCAGCTCCGTGGCGCTGTCATGCGCCAGCAGGTCGCAATGGGCGCGCAGATGGCGGGCCATCAGCCGGCCGAAGGCGCCGAAGCCGATCAGTCCAATTATGGGGCGGTGTGAGGCGGCCGTCATCGCGCGAACTCCAGTGGGGGCGCTTCGACGACTGGCGGGTCTTGCTTGGGATCAACCGCCAGGGACGAGGCGGTTGAGGGATATGATGCACCCGGCCGCTAGGAGAGCGGCGCGTAATACCGGCAGAGGGTGGCGGTGCGGATCATGCGAGCATCAAGTCCGCGGCGCGGCCCGCTGTCAAGCCAGGGCCAACCACCGGGTGTCCGGGATGGGCGGATGTCGCCATCTGGTTGCCGCGACGAACATCAGAAGTTACATAAGTAACGTGCAATAAAGGCACCCCGCGTTTCACCGTCGTTTCAAAGCATTGCGTTGACATCCAGTTGCGTTGTTCTGCGTGACCCGCAGGGAACAGGCTGCCGCACCCCTTCCGGAGTGCCGCCCGTGCCCCTTCGATCCGAGAAGCTTGCCGGCAATGCCGTTCTTCGCCAGGTCGAGACCAAGGCCCGCAAGGGCCTCGGCATGGGCCGCGCCACCAACGACACCACCGCCATCCGGCTGGTGCAGGAAGCGCTGAAGACCCTCGGGGAGGATCTGGGCGGGGATTGGGTGCCGCCCTCCTCCGGCCTCGGCTGGTACGGTCAGCACACGGTGAATGCGGTCTATTCCTTCCAGAGCAAGGTCTGGCCGACCAATGCGGCGGAATGGGATGGCGTGGTGGGGCAGAAGACCCTGCGCGCGCTGGATGCCGGGCTGCTGGGCGGCGTCGCGCCGCAGCCCGGCCCCACGCCGGAGGGTGGCGCCCAGCCACCGCCGGGAGTGCTGCCGACCGAGAGCGACTGGCGGCGCATCAGCTTCGATCCGCCGCTGTTCATCGCCTTCGGCTACAAGCTCTCGATCGTCGATCCGGTCTTCATGCCGCTCTACAGCCGGGTGCTGGCCGAACTCGGCGTGCATCTGCCGCATGGTGGGGATCTGCTGCTCGCCTCCATGCGGCGCGTCGTCGGCGCGCTGGACCTCGGCAACATGATGGTGACCGGCAACCTGCTGGGCGTCACCACGCGCCGCGGCGCCTTGCCGCTGACCCTGCCGCAGGCCATCGAACAGGCGAGGAAGCTGGGGGCCGGGCCGCAGATGGTGAAGGCGCTGGAGGGGCTGGAAGACATGCTCGGCCATGTTCCGACGGCCGCCGCCGCCAGTGTGGGCCTCGTGCTGATCGTGGCGACCGGCTTCCCCAATGTCGCCGCCATGCATGGCCATGTCTCCGGGCCGAATGACGAGGCCACCTTCAACTTCGCCATCGGCAATACCAAGGGCCTGACCAAGATCCTCCAGATCGCCATCGAGCGTGGCGGCAACCTGTCCGACCTCATCAACGCCGGCGGCGCGATCTACGACACCTACAAGAATCTCAGCGACATGAAGTCGAAGGCCATCGTGGTGATGGATGTGCCGGGCCTGTCGATCGGCGCGGATGTGGGCTTCTCTGCCTCGCGCAGCCATTTCTACGCGATGGATTATGAGGCGCTGGGCCGCAAGCTGGCGGATCTGGTCCGCGCACCGGTCACCACCATGGCGCCGCAGCGTCCGCGGCTCAAGGTGACGGCGCCGCAGCAGAGCCTCATGCGGGTGCGCCGGCCGATCTGACAAGCCGGCTTCCAGGGAAGCCGGTTCATCAACGGCGGGACCTGCGTCCGCCGAAGGCGGGCAAGCGGCCGAATGGCCGCCGCGGCAAGTGCCGCGTAGCCAGGTCCCCGGAGGAGGCGCCGGCGCCTGAGGCCCCAATGAAACGCTACCGCGGCGACTCGGCGCCCTTGGTGACGGCCAGGAATTCCGGGCGGCGCTCCGCAAAGCCCGACACCTCGCCGACGCAGACCGTGGTGGTGCGGCCGCGTGGGGTTTCCAGGACGACGAACAGGGTGCGGATCTGCTGGGCCCGGGCGGGAATGCCGTCGCGCGGGCGGATCATGCCCTCCATCAACAGGCCCGCGACCTCGCCCTGCCGGTAGGTCTCCTGCTGCTGGATGTCATAGAGGGCGGACATGGTGCGGATCACGGTGTCGCGCCATTCGGGGGACTGCATCGTCTCGTTCAACCGGTCCTGGCTCAGCCCGGCATTTCCAGGCGCCTCGGCGAAGGCCACCTGGCAGCCGGTGTCGCGGTCATCCGGCCGACGCACCCGGAAGATCGCGGCATAGGGCGCGCGCGGCGGGGCCACGCTGGCCTGGTAGTTGGGCGGCGGCGTGACGGAAAGGCCCGTGGTCGGGTCCCGCATCGGCTGCGCCAGCGCCGCACCACCCAGGGCGCAGAGCGCCGCAGCCATCATCGTCACCCGCATCGCCCGTCCTTTCGTGCCGTTGCCGCCGGACAACGCGGTGGGCCGCCCGGCGATACGCGGCTCCGCCGGACGTGAAGCCTCAGACCGGCGCCAGCCCCACCGTCAGCCCGCCGCAGACATACAGGACCTGCCCGGTGACGAAGCCGCTGCGCGCATCCAGGAAGAACTGCACGCCATTGGCCACATCCTCCGGCGTGCCGAGGCGCTTCACCGGCACGCCCTCGATGATCGCGCGGGTGCGCGGGCTGTTGTCGGGATTGGCGCGCTTGAACAGCTCCGTCGCGATCGGCCCCGGGCCGATGGCGTTCACCGTGATGCCATCGGCGGCGAGTTCCAGCGCCCAGGTCCGCGCCAGCCCGATCAGCCCGGCCTTCGACGCGCCATAGGCGCTGCGCAATTCCTTCCCCAGGGCGGCGCGGGAGGCGATGTTGACGATGCGGCCGAACCCCGCGGCGCGCATCGCCGGCAGCAGCGCCTGGGCGGAGAGTACGGCGCTGCGAAGATTCACCTCCATCACCGTGGCGAGGTCCTCGACCGAGGTCTCCTCCAGCGAGGCCGGCTTCACCACGCCGACATTGTTCACCAGCCGCGTCGGCGCGTGCTGCGCCACAACCCGCGCCAGCACATCCCGCGTCATCGCCAGGTCGCCGAAGTCGCAGGCGAAAAAATCCTCGACGGGGAGGGGGGTTTCGGGCGCGCGCAGGTCGAGGTTCACCACCCGCCAGCCGGCTTCCGCCGCGCGTCGCGCGATGGCGCGGCCGATGCCGCCCGAGCCGCCGGTCACCAGCACCGTTTCCGTCACCTGTAGGTTTCCTCCAGCCAATAGCCCAGCCGATCCGCCAGGCTTTCCCAGCCGAGATCGAGCATCATCGCATGGCCCATGCCGTCCAGCAGGGCGAAGGGCGCGGCGTGCCAGGTGGCGGTGCGCACCACCGAATCGGGCGGCACCAGCGGGTCGCGCCGGCCGCCGAAGACCACCGCGGGCTTGCCGAGACCCCAGGCGGAGGGCACCGGCTGTGGCGCCTGCGCCTCCAGCACCGCCAGCCGGCTTTCCGGACGCAGCCGTGCCAGGTGGTGCAGCGCCTGGCTGTCGGGCAGGCCGGGGCCGAAGAAGGCGCGGCGCAGCGGCGCCAGCTCCGCCGGGCCGGGCTCCGTCATCCGTGCCACGGCGCGCCACAGCGGCGGGTCGGCCATGGCGAGGCGCCAATTGGCCCAGGCCAACCCCTCCGGCGGCGCGGGCGCCAGCAGGGCCATGCCCGCGACCTCCGGCGCGTCGAGCATGCGCTGCGCCACCAGGCCGCCGAGCGAATGGCCGATGACCACCACGCGGCGGTGCAGCGCGGCCAGGGCGGCGCGGGCATCGGCCAGGTAGTCGGCGAGGCTGGCCGGGGCCTGCGGGCGTCCCGGGTTGAAACCGGGGGCGAAGACGGCATGGCCGGCGGCGGCCAGGCGTCCCGCAAATCCCTCCGCCCAGACCCAGGCGCCGCAGGATGCGCCATGCAGCAGCAGCAGCGCCGGCGCGCCGGGGCGCGGGGCCGGGGGGTCCCAGGCGAGCATGGTGCCGCGGGCGAAGGCAAGTTCGTGGGGGTCGGGGGCGCGCATCACCGGCATGGTGGCAAGGCCCGGCGTCGGCGACAACGGGGAAGCCGTCAGATGGACGCGGCGCCCCGATCTGCTTTAATGCCTTTCAAGAATAGGAGACCCATCGAATGACGATCCAGCTTGGCGATACGATTCCGGCCGTGAAGGTCATGCAGGCCACCGCCGAGGGGCCGAAGGAAGTGGCGACGGATGCGCTGTTCGCGGGCAAGACCGTGGTGCTGTTCGGCGTGCCGGGCGCCTTCACCCCCACCTGCTCCGCCAAGCACCTGCCGGGCTTCGTGACCCAGGCGGCGGCGCTGACGGCGAAGGGCGTGGACGTGATCGCCTGCATGTCGGTGAACGATGCCTTCGTCATGGGCGCCTGGGCCAAGGACCAGGGGATCACCGACCAGGTGGTGATGCTGGCCGATGGCTCCGCCGCCTTTACCAAGGCGCTGGGCCTGGAACTCGACCTGACGGCGCGCGGCCTGGGCGTGCGCAGCCAGCGCTTCGTGCTGGTGGCCAAGGACGGCAAGGTGACGCATGTCGCCGTCGAGGCGCCGGGCGCCTTCGAGGTTTCCAAGGCCGAGGCGGTGCTGGCCGTCCTGTGACGAATCCGGCCGCGTATGCGCTGTTCGCCTGGCAGGCCGGCTGGGTGTTCACGCTGCGCAGCATGCAGCTTGGCACCGATCCGGTCGGCGCCAGCGCGGCGCTGGCTGAAATGGTGGCGGAGAAGCAGAAGGCCTTCGCCGATGGCGCCTTCGCCGCCGGCCGGGCCCTGCTGGCGGGCTCGCGGCCGGACGTGGTGGCGGAGGCCGCGATGCGCCCGGCGCGGCGCCGGGTGGCGGCGAATATGCGGGCGCTGCGCAAGGGCTGACACAGGCGGGCTGACCTTGGGCGGCATCGCCGCGGGCACCGCGGCCCGGGTGGCAGGCGTCACGCCGCCGCCTCGGCGCGGGCCAGGGCGAAACCCTCATCAATCCATCCGGTGATGCCGCCCGCCATGATCTTCACCGGCCGGCCGAGCTGCGCGAGCCGCAGCGCGCCCCTGGCGGCGCCATTGCAATGTGGCCCCGCGCAATAGGTGACGAAGACCGTCCCCTCCGGCCACTCCGCAAGCCTGGAGGCGATGATCTTGCCATGCGGCAGGTTGATCGCACCCGGCACATGGCCCTGCGCGAACAGGGTGGGGCTGCGCACGTCCAGCAGCACGAAGTCGGGCGTGCGGGACAGCGCATCATGGACGTCCCAGCAATCGGTCTCGAAGCTGAAGCTGGCGGCGAAATGCGCGCAGGCGAGGTCGGCGGCGGCGGCGGGGATGGCGGTGACGGCGCTGGGCATGGCGAGGTCCTTGTGTGGCCCGGCCATGTCACCGAACGGGGCAGGGACTCGCAATTGGCATGACTGCCATAGTACATGAAGATCATGCCAAACACCTCCGGCCCGCTCGTCGTGGTGCTGCTCTATGACGGCCTCTGCACCTTCGAGTTCGGGATTGCGGCCGAGATCTTCGGCCTGCCCCGGCCGGAGATGGGCGAGGGCTGGTACCGCTTCGCCAGTTGCGCGATCGAGGATGGCCCGCTGCGCGCCCAGGGCGGCTTCCGGCTGACGCCAGACCACGACCCGGAGCTGATCGACCAGGCCGATATCATCGTGGTGCCTGGCTGGCGCAGCGCCAGCGCGCCGGTGCCGGAGGCGCTGTGCCAACGGCTGCGGGTGGCGCATGGCCGGGGCGCACGCCTCGTCTCCCTCTGTTCCGGGGCCTTCGTGCTGGCGGCGACGGGGCTGCTGGATGGCGCCACGGTCACCACCCACTGGCGCTATGCGGAGGCTCTGCGCGCGCGCCATCCCTCCATCGCGGTCGACCATGCCTGCCTCTACCGCGCGCATGGGCGGCTTCACACGGCCGCCGGCAGCGCGGCGGGGATCGACCTGCTGATCGAGATCATCCGCCAGGATTTCGGGCCGGAGGCCGCCAATTCGGTGGCGCGACGCCTGGTGATGCCGGCGCATCGCACCGGCGGCCAGGCCCAGTTCCTGGAACGGCCCGTGCCCGCCCGGCACCAGGCGGAGGTGGCGCCGCTGCTCGACCGGATCCGCGCCGACCTCGCCGCCCCCTGGACCTTGCCGGGCATGGCGCGGGAATGCCGGATGAGCCTGCGCACCTTCATCCGCCGCTTCACCGAGGCAACGGGCGCGCCCCCCGGCGCCTGGCTGGTGGCGGAGCGTGTCGAGGAGGCCAAGCGCCTGCTGCGTGCCAGCCAGCGCGGCATCGAGGAGATCGCCGCCGGTGTCGGCCTCGGGACGCCGGACACGCTGCGGCATCATTTCCGCAGGCTGGTCGGCGTCAGCCCCCGCGAGTACCGGCTCCGCTTCGGCCAGGGCCTTCCCAATACCGGCGGTCCGGTCTCTTGACCGGTCCGAGCGCCCGAATGGGCCGTTGGCATGAGCGCACGGATTCCCATTGACGTAAGCCTGCGCGGTCCGATATTTCAGAAATTCCTGAAATGTCGGACCGTCATGAACCTCCCACCCCTCGTTCAGGCCTTCGTGCTGCACTTTGGCGAAATGGGCAGCCGCTGGGGCATCAACCGCACCGTGGGGCAGATCTACGCCCTGCTCTACGTCGCGCCAGACCCGCTGAATGCCGAGCAGATCGTTGATGCGCTGGGCGTCTCCCGCTCCAACGTCTCGATGGGGCTGAAGGAATTGCAGGCCTGGAACCTGGCGATCCCGAAGCACATTCCGAACGATCGCCGGGACCATTTCACCACGCCGGACGATGTCTGGCAGATCCTGCGCACCTTGGCGGAGGAGCGGAAGAAGCGGGAGGTGGACCCGACGCTCTCCGTGCTGCGCGAATTGCTGATGCAGTCCCCCGGCAGCGCCGAGGAACGCCACGCCCAGCAGCGGATGGCGGAAATGCATGGCCTGATCGAACAACTGACCACATGGTACGACGATGTGAAACGGCTGGAGACCGAAAGGCTCGCCTCCCTGCTCGCGCTCGGCGCAAGGGTGACGCGGCTGCTGGACACCAAGGACAAGGTCATCGGGCTGATGCGCGGTCGCGCCAGCCCCGGCAAGGAGGGCTGAGCCATGGACCCCATCGTGCTGGCGCGCATCCAGTTCGCCGCCAATATCTCCTTCCACATCCTGTTCCCCACCATCACCATCGCGCTCGGCTGGGTGCTGATGTTCTTCAAGCTGCGCTTCGTGGCGACGAAGAACGAGGCCTGGATGGATGCCTACCGCTTCTGGGTGAAGGTCTTCGCCCTGTCCTTCGCGCTCGGCGTCGTCTCCGGGATTACGATGTCCTTCCAGTTCGGCACCAACTGGCCGGGCTTCATGGAGAGGGTGGGCAATATCGCCGGGCCGCTTCTGGCCTATGAGGTGCTGACCGCCTTCTTCCTGGAGGCGACCTTCCTGTCGATCATGCTGTTCGGCTTCAAGCGCGTGCCGGGCTGGATGCACACCGGCGCGACCTTCCTGGTGGCCTTCGGCACGACGATGTCCGCCTTCTGGATCATCGCGCTGAATTCCTGGATGCACACCCCGGTCGGCTTCGAGATGCGCGACGGCGTGGCGCATGCGACGGACTGGTTCGCCATCGTCTTCAACCCCTCCATGCCCTATCGCCTTTCGCATATGCTGGTGGCCAGCGCGCTGACCGTGGCCTTCCTGCTGGCCGGCATCTCCGCCTGGCGCTGGCTGCGGGGCGACCGGGCGGAAGGCGTGGGCAAGGCGCTGCGCACCGGCATCGTCATGGCGGCCCTGCTGGCGCCGCTTCAGATGTTCATCGGCGACCTGCACGGGCTGAACACGCTGGAACACCAGCCGGCCAAGGTCGCCGCCATGGAGGCGAATTGGGAAACCCGCGGCCACGTGCCGCTTGTGCTCTTCGCCTGGCCCGATGAGGCGGCGCGGGAGAACCGCTTCGAGATCGCCATACCCTCCGGCGCCAGCCTGATCCTGCGGCATGAAGCGGCGGGCGTGGTGCCCGGGCTGAACGACTTCGTGGGCAACCACCCGCCGGTCGCGCCGGTGTTCTTCGCCTTCCGCGTCATGGTGGGCATCGGCGTGCTGATGATCGGCATGGGATGGCTCGGCGCCTGGTACCTGTTCCGCCGCGGCGCCCTGCCGAAGCTGCTGCTGCGCGGCTTCGCGCTGATGAGCTTCGCCGGCTGGGTGGCGACCCTGGCCGGCTGGTATGTGACGGAGATCGGCCGCCAGCCCTGGCTGGTGACCGGCGTGCTGAACACCGCCCAGGCCGCGGGGCCGGTGCCGGCGGCCTCCATCGCCGGCACGCTGGCGATGTACCTGGTCATCTATGTCCTGCTGCTGATCGCCTACATCACCACCATCTTCCGCCTGGCCCATGCCGGCCGCCTCACCGAGAAGACCGAGGGCACCATGGTGAAGCCCGGCAGCGCCCCCGGCGACATCGTCAAGGAGATCCCGGCATGACCCCCTTCCTGCCCGCGGAATGGCTGCCGCTGATCTTCGCAGGGCTGATGGCGCTGGCCATCCTCGCCTATGTGGTGCTGGACGGCTTCGACCTCGGCGTCGGCATCCTGCTGGAGACGGTGGACCAGGAATCCGACCGCGACCGCATGATCGCCGCGATCGGCCCCTTCTGGGACGCCAATGAGACCTGGCTGGTGCTGGGCGTGGGACTGCTGCTGGTGGCCTTCCCGACCGCCCACGGCATCATCCTGACGGCGCTGTACCTGCCCGTGGCGCTGATGCTGGTGGCGCTGATCCTGCGCGGCGTCGCCTTCGAATTCCGCGCCAAGGCGGCGGACGATGCCGCGAAGCGCCGCTGGGACCGCTGGTTCTTCCTGGGTTCCCTGGTCGCGGCGCTGTCGCAGGGCTGGATGCTCGGCCGCTATGTGCTGGGCTTCGCCGAGGGCTGGGCGGCGACCGGCTTCGCGCTGATGTCGGCGATCGGGCTGGCCATCGCCTATGTCTTCATCGGCGCCTGCTGGCTGATCTGGCGGACGGAGGGCGCCCTGCAGGCCCATGCCATCACCTGGGCGCGGCGGGCGCTGTGGCCGGTGGCACTCGGCATCCTGCTGGTTTCCGCCGTGACGCCCCTGGTCAGCGCCCGCATCGCCGCGCGCTGGTTCGACTGGCCGGGCCTGCTGATGCTGGCGCCGCTGCCGATCCTGACCGCGCTGCTGCTGTTCGGCCTGGCGCGGATGCTGATGCGGATGCCGCTGGCCGAGGATGCCTGGCACCACATTCCCTTCTGGGGCGCGACCGGCCTGTTCGTGCTGTTTTTCACCGGCCTCGCCTGGTCCTTCTTCCCCTATGTGGTGCCGGAACGCCTGACCATCTGGGAAAGCGCCAGCGCGCCCGAAAGCCTGACCATCATCCTGGCCGGGGCCTTGTTCGTGCTGCCGGTGATCGTGCTCTACACCGTGTTTGCCTGGCGGGTGTTTGGCGGGAAGGCGCGGGATTTGACGTATTACTGAGGGGGCTGATTCACTGGAAGCTTCTTCGCCGAGGGCTTTTTCGGGCGCGATCCTGAAGGAACCCCCGGCGGTGTTACATCCATGACCACAACGCGCAGGGTGTGGTCGGAGCTGTCCACCATGGATTGGAGCGCATGTTCGAGTTGAAGCGCACTTCCGATGCCGTCGCCGGAATCCGGATGCGTCAGATTTCTCCGTCCACACCAGAAAACGAGGTAAACACCCCGGCCCGCCGATGAAGGCTCGCGGGCATAGCCTTCACCGAGCTGGTCTCTCCAGGCGGTCCAGAGCTTTGGGTGCCACTCCCCCTTCACCTCGACGGGCAGCGTGACCGACAGCGATCGCACTTTGATGTCGCACCTGTCGTCACCAGACACCCTTGCTTCCACGCTGGCCGCCAAGCCGGCGGCGTCGAACCGTCCCGCGAGCAACCCGCACAGGTGGTCGCGGCAGTCGTTCTCGATCTTTGGACGGAGTGGGCGACTGTCCCAGAAGCCCTTCCACCGGTTCTCCTGGGTGGTGCGCAACTCGGCGTCGAGCGACCGGAGATGGTCCTCCGCGAACGCCAGCAGGTCGTCGGCGCTGGCTGGCGCCCCCGCACGCAGCGCGCCCGCCAGCGCCTCCGGCGACGGCGTCTCCCAACCGCGGCGGATGTCGTCGCGCCGCCGGCGCGCGAGGGCGTGGCGAAGCATCGGGGAATGCGGGGCGAGCGACGCGTCCGCCGCAAATGCCTCCAGTGCGGCTCCGGCCTCCGGCAGCGGGTCCGCGGCGATGGCGTCGAACTGCCGCGCCACAAAGTTCGCGAGGTCGGCCGCGCAAGGCGACGAGAATATGCCGACCGGCCGCGGCGCGGGCGGCCAAGACGGGCCGCAGCGGTGCACGAGGAATATGCGGTGCGCCAGGCGCAGCGGTCGCCGAGCCCCCGACGCGAATCCGCGCGTCAACTCGCCGGTCCGTTCGGCTAGGTCGGCAAGACGGTTTTGGTCGGAGTCGAGAGCCTGACCAATCCGTTCCTCGAATTCCTCCGGCGCGAGCATCCAAGCCGCCACGAGCATAGGCCATCGTGCGTCATGACGGTCCCCGACGGCATCCAGCCGCCGGCGCAGGGCTGCGAGTAGCGCGTCGGCCGGAAGGTCGGCGAGGGCGGCGTCGAGGACAAGGTCCACGGCGCTTCCGCAAGACACCCGTTCGATAAGGTCGGGGAGCAGCAAACGCTTCACCGCCCCAAAGGCGGGGTCCCGAAGGGCCTCGTGAAGGCCGGCGACGAACTGAAGCCCTGCCTCGATCTGTGGCAGCAGAAAGTCCCGCATGGCGGCGGCGGTGTCGGCCGGCAAGGTTCTGGTGACGCAGCCGGGCCACTCCCGCTTTTGGCGGTTGCCGACAGATGTAGGCGCGACGAGTGCGAGAACCATGAGCGAAACCAGCCGCTCGTGAGAGAGCTGTGGCATCCCCTCGCTGCTGTCCTCGAACAGCAGATCAGCGCCGAGCACCCACGCGTGGGCAAGCTTGTAATCCCCGCCTCGAACGCGGAGGCCGGCGAACTCCGCCGGAGAGGGTAGCCATCCATTGGATGCGAGGAGGCGCAGCCCCGCTCTCGCCGCGGCGGCAACCTCGGTATCGGCCTCCCGGGATAAGCGCTCGAACGGGGCGGCCTGCTTGTCCTGCTCGCCCGCCCCAATCAAATAGCCGAGGCACACATCGGCGCACCATAGCAACGCGTTCTGCGCGGTGCCGTCAGCGATCTGCGGCAGCTTGTCTCGGAGCCGGCGAAGGTTCTCGGCCCGCTGCAACCCATCCTTGTTCTGCTGTTTGCGCTGCCGCAGCGCTTGGTGCCTTTGCCAGTAATGCTTCTCGTCCGGCACGGCACATATCCTGCCGCTCGCGACAAGCTCCGCAAGGTCAGGGTGACGCTTCGCTTCTTCACAGACTCTCTCAAAAAGTTCGTACGCCTCCACTCTGTCGAAGCAGAACTTAAGGCAAAATCGGAACAGCAGTTCTCGACGAAACGGGTCAGCCTCCGAAAGCCCGCGCTCCAGAAGCCGCCAGCCTCCATCCTCCGGCCATATCCACCAGGGGGCCAACTGCCTCAGATTGTAGGACGCTGCGTACGCCATTTTCGGTGTGTCCCGGTCTCCCAGTTTCGTCGCCGCGATTGCCATTGGCGCGAAGAGGTCAGCTCGGGCGGCGAAGGCGGCAGCCATCGCCTTGTCGTTGTCGCGTTCATGAGCGTTGATGATCGTCAGCCACGCGACAAGGCGCGCGGCCTCGTCTGCGTCGAGCGTCGGCAGCGCGCGAGGCAGCAGCGCCCGGGCAACACGCGCGAGGTCGTAGGTCGGGCCGAATGTTGGTCGCGGTCCGGTCACCCATGGCTGCGCCGCCCAGATGTCGAGGACGGCCGCTTCCGCCCCTGGCGGCACGAGGTCGGGAAGGTGCCATTCGATGTGCGCGTGCCTGGTCGTGCGCTCGCTGCCGCCGGCGAAGAACTCTGCGAAGTTGGCCAGGTCGGCCAAGTCGAGATGGTCGGGGTACAGCTGGACGAGAAGGCGGGCCGCCAAGGCCCTAGCGCCGCCAGGATCGCCGCTTCGCAACAGCTGCCGGAATACCCCTACAGCCACGGATGCATCGCCCGCGCAGGCGCGTAGCAGGGCCAGAATAGCATCGACACGTCCGTCCTCTGGCACCGAGGCGTCGAGCACGATGTTGGCAAGCGTCGCAACTAGTTCGGGGAGTGGCTGGCCTTCGGAAAGCGCTTCGAGCACGCAGGACGCCAGCTGGCCGGGCCAGGGTCGACTCTCAAGGACCTCTTGCAAGGCGCCAGCCAGGGCGGGTGAAGCGAGCGGGGCCAAGCGCGCCTCGCCCCACAGGCCGCTGCGGAAGAAGGGATCGCGGCGCTCCAGCTCGGCCAGCGCCGCGAGCAGCGCGCGCAGTGCGGCGGGGCCGAGCTCTCCGGGGTCGCCGTAGGCGAGGACACCATAGGGGTCGAGGCGCACGAGGCTTTCCGCCCGCGCTGGCAGCAGCGTGGTGACCCACGCGAACAGCCCGCGCAGGGAAGGGTGCGGCTCCGGATGCCGCCCTCGCAGGAGCGCCTCGACACGTCGCAGCGGAAGGCCGCGCTCCGCCACCCGGCGCACAAGGAACCGCGCAGCCAGAAACTCGGCCACTGTGCGGTGCTGAGGCACGAAGCGGTCCGCGCCGACGGCGGAGAAGAGGCGTGAGGCGAGTGCCGCGCGCAGCGCGTCTCCGTCTGTTCCTTCCGGGTCGAGGTCGCCCAGTGAGACGTCGCGATCGTCGGCTGGAGACTCGAATGCAACTGCATCCCGGTCAGCAAGCAGCAACGCTGAGCACGCCAGTCCGGCCGCGTCCAGCACGGCGGCGGATGGCGGCGGACGGTGTGTGTGGTGCAGCCGGGGGCGCTCGCGGTTGGCCTCCCGGGCCAGGAGATCCGCGGCCGTCTCGTACAGAGCTCGGCGCGACGAAGGGAGACCGCCGCCTTTAGATGCAACGTCCAGCATCAGCAGCAAAGTCTGTGGGTTGCGAAGGAGGGGGTTGAGCCTGGCCTCGTCCACCTGCCGCAGGAACGCCGCGGGCTCCTGCCCTCGGGCGCGGACGAGCGCCTCGACACTTGCGTCGTCGAGCGGCCGTAACCGTACAGCCATCAAGGAGCGTTTGCCCGCCGCGTCCCTCAGCACCCGCGCGCCGGCGAGGGCAGACCAGTCAACCGGCCGGCACGATAGCCAGAAGCGCGGTTGACCGCATTCGTGCAGCTTCCGTGCGACCGCGTCAGCCGGGTTCGACGGCCCGCCGGCCAGCGCCTCATCGAGCGCGTCTAGGAAGAGTGATGTGCCGGGAGCGGCCAACGAGGCCGGCCTAGCGAGAAATTCGCGAACCGGGATGTAGCTCCCGCCAAAGAAGCTTGCAGCCTCTGCCATGCAGGTTGTCTTGCCGCTGCCGGGGTCGCCTAAGACCAGGACGCATGCGTCGTCGGGAAGGTCCCGTAAGCGCAGAATGCGGCGCTCCGAGCGCGGATCCTCTTCGATGACTTCGACGGTACGCTCTGCGCTAGCTACGGCGTCCTCCTGGCACGGCGGCAGCGGAGCTTCTTGGCCGTCCACCTTTACAATGCCTTTCGGACCAGATCACTGCCGATATGAAATAGCAAGCCGCCGTTGACCGACCAAGCTCCGCTGCACCGAAACAAATTATGTGGAACAGCGGAACGGGGATGGCGGTAAGTGCGCGCGGCAGCTGTCGGCTTTATCATTGCCTGACACCTATCCCCCCGCATCCCATTGATATTCGGCAGGCCGCTGGAGCATCGCCTGTCATCGGTGTGGAGCAAAGCGTGTCATCAGCCGAACTTTGTGGAGCATAGCCTGTCATCAGGCGACGGGCTTCCGATGCGACCTCCCAAGCCGCCACAATCTGCGGGTGGCTGCGGGCAAGTCAGCGACAAGGAGAAGGCATGAAGACCTCCGCCATGCTCCCACCTGCCGCTGAGGCATCCAGCCGTCCGTCCGGATGGCGTTCACTGACGCTCAGCGTCCTGACCAGCGCGGCACCTCCAATGCATGTCACTGGTCGGCAGGCATCCCCCCTGTCGCTTCACGACGCAGGAAGGCCCAGTCGATGAGCGCCTCCACCGACGGTCCTAATGCGAGGCCCATGGGGCTCAGGGCGTAATCGACCCTTGGAGGCACCTGCGGGTAGACCGTGCGCGTGACGATGCCGTCCTTCTCCAGTTCCTTGAGTTGCTGGATCAGCATCTTTTGGTTCACGCCCTCGACGCGGCGCTCCAGCTCAGAAAACCGCAGCGGCGCCTTGGCAGCGAAAAGCTGGACGATGATGACGATCTTCCATTTGCCCTCCAGCACGCGCAGGGCCTCGCTGGTGGCGGCGGCCCAGACAAGTTGCTGCTTCGGATCCTCGCATCGCCAGTCCCGGTCCGTCACACGCATACCTCCCGGTGGGTAACCCACCGTTTGGTGGGTTCTTGATGAAAGGCGCAGCTGCCCACAGTTCTCGGGGCGAAGCAACGTCTATCGATCAGGATCAGGACATGAAGATCGGCATCCTCGGCACGGGCAATATCGGCAAGACGCTGGTCCGCGAATTGAGTGCGGCAGGGCACGACGTGAAGGTGGCCAATGCCCGGGGTCCGGAGACGATCGGGCCTGAGCTTCTGTCCTCGGGGGCCCGTGCGGTTACGGCACCGGAAGCGTTCAAGGACGTCGAGGTCGTCATCCTCTCCATCCCTCTCAACCGCATCCCTGACATCGCGCCGCTTGTCGCCGGGCTGCCGGACGACACTGTGGTGATCGACACGTCCAACTATTATCCGTTCCGCGACAACCGGATCGAGGCGATCGAGGGCGGGCAGGTCGAAAGCCTCTGGGTCAGCGAGCAGTTGGGCCGTCCCATCGCGAAAGCCTGGAACGCGATTGGCTCGGCCTCCCTCGCCAAAAAGGGCAAGCCAGCAGGCACGCCCGGCCGAATCGCCATCCCCGTCGCGGCGGATCGTGACCGGGATCGCGAGGTCGCCATGGCGCTCGTCGGGGACACGGGTCTGGACGTGTTCGATGCAGGCCACCTTGCGGACTCGTGGCGCCAGCAGCCAGGAGCTCCAGCGTACTGCACCGACCTGACACGTGAGGAGATGGGATCGGCGCTGGTGGCCGCAGAACGGGACCGCTTGCCGAAGCGCCGTGACCTCGGGGTCGCGGTCATGCAGGAGCGCATCGGTGACAGCACCACCAACCCGGATGAGGATTGGGGCGTTCGTCTGGTTCGCGTGATCAACATGTGACGCGACCGGGTGCGGCACGTCTAAAGGGTCAGAACGACGGGTTATGGGTCATCCGACAGCAGCCGCCTTCAAAGCCCCTCCCGCGCCCGCGTCGCCAGCACATCCGCCCGCTCGTTCATCACATCGCCATTGTGCCCGCGCACCCAGCGCCATTCCACGTCATGCGGCTTCGCCGCCTCCAGCAGGCGCTGCCATAAAGGATAATTCGCCACCGGCTGCTTCGCCGCGTTGCGCCAGTTGTTGCGCACCCAGCCCTTGATCCAGCGTTCCATGCCGTTGCGGACATATTCGCTGTCGGTGTGCACCACCACGCGGCAGGGTTTTTTCAGCGCCTCCAGCGCGGCACAGGCGGCGGTGAGTTCCATGCGGTTGTTGGTGGTAGCGGCCTCGGCGCCGGTCAGCTCCTTCTCCGTCGGGCCGGAGCGCAGGATCGCGGCCCAGCCGCCGGGGCCGGGATTCGGCTTGCAGCCGCCATCGGTCCAGATCTCGACGAAGGGCCGGTCTTCCACCGGCACGGAGTCAGGCGCCGATGGCACCGGGGCTCTCCACCTGCGCGAAAAAGCGCAGCTTGCGCAGATATTCCAAGGGGTCCTTCCGGGTCACCAGCGCATCCGCCGGCGTATGGGTCCAGTCATAAAGCCGCGTCAGCAGGAAGCGGATCGCAGCCCCCCGGCACAGCGCGGGCAGCGCCAGGCGCTCCGCCGGGGCCAGGGGGCGCACCGCGGCATAGGCACCGATCAGCGCCCGCGCCTTGGTCAGGTTGAAGGCGCCATCCGCCTCGAAACACCAGGCGTTCAGGCAGACGGCGATGTCATAGGCGAGCAGGTCGGTGCAGGCGAAGTAGAAGTCGATGATGCCCGAAACCCGCGGCTGCCCTGCCGCATCGGGCAGGAAGAACACATTGTCCGGAAACAGGTCGGCATGGATCTGCCCGACCGGCAGGGCGCCCGCCGCCGGCCAGGCGGCGAGGATGGCGCCCAGATGACCGTCCAGCTCCGCCATCAACCCGGCCTGCACCTCATCGCCCCGGCCCCGACAGGCCTCCAGCAAGGGCGCCCAGCCCTGCGGCCCCAGCGCATTCGGCCGGCGCCCCGCAAAATCGCCGCTGGCGGCATGCAGCCGCGCCAGCGAATCGCCCAGTGGCGCAAGATGCTCCGGCCGCACCCGGCGCGGCCAGACGCCTTCCAGGAAGGTGCAGATAGCGGCCGGCCGGCCGCACAGCGCCCGCAGCGCCTCCCCGTCCCGCCCGCGTACCGGCGTGGGGCAGGCGAGGCCCGCCTGCGCCAGATGCTCCATCAGCCCGAGGAAATAGGGCAGCTCCGCCGGATCGACGCGCTTCTCGTACAGCGTCAGCACGAAGTCGCCGCGTTCCGTGCGCAGCGCGTAGTTGGAATTCTCCACCCCCTCGGCGATGCCGCGGAAGGCAATCAGGCCGCCCAGCTCGTAATCGGCCAGGAAGGCGCGCAGCGCCTCGTCGGTCACCTCGGTATAGACAGCCATGGAAGGGGGTCTATTCGGCCGCCAGGGCCGGGGGAAGGCGGAACACCACCTTTTCCTCGGCCACCACCACTTCCTCCACCGCCAGTTCGAAGCGGGTGGCGAGCTTCGCCAGCACCTCCTCCACCAGCACTTCCGGCGCGCTGGCGCCGGCGGTCAGGCCGATGGTGGTGCAGCCATCGGCGATCGAGGGGTCGAGCGCCGCGCCGCGCTGCACCAGCAGCGACCGCGCGGCGCCGGCGCGGCGCGCCACCTCCGCCAGCCGCACGGAATTGCTGGAATTCGGCGCGCCGACCACGATCACCAGCTCCGCCCCCCGTGCCGCGATGGCCTTCACCGCGGCCTGGCGGTTGGTGGTGGCGTAGCAGATATCCTCCTTCGCCGGCGCCACCAGGTCGGGGAAGCGGCGCTGGAGGATGGCGATGATATCGGCGGTGTCGTCGACCGACAGGGTGGTCTGGGTGGTGAAGGCCAGCGGCTCGCCGGCTGGCGGCTGCACCGTCTCGGCCTGGGCGGCGTCCTCCACCAGTGTCACGCTGCCTTCCGGCAGTTGCCCCATGGTGCCGATCACCTCGGGATGCCCGGCATGGCCGATCAGCAGGATGTGGCGGCCGCGCGCATGATGGCGCTCCGATTCGCGATGCACCTTGCTGACCAGGGGGCAGGTGGCGTCGAGGGCGAACATCTGCCGCCCGGCGGCCTCGGCTGGGACCGACTTCGGCACGCCATGGGCGGAGAACACCACGGGGCGGCCATTGTCCGGGATTTCGGACAGTTCCTCGACGAAGACGGCGCCGAGGCGCTCCAGGTTTTCCACCACGAAGCGGTTATGGACGATCTCATGCCGCACATAGACCGGGGCGCCGTGGCGCTTCAGCGCCTCCTCCACGATCTTGATGGCGCGGTCCACGCCGGCACAGAAGCCGCGCGGTCCGGCGAGAAGCACGTTCAACCGGGGCTTGGTCTCGGGCATCACGGATCCTGCTTGGCGGCTGCGTCGCCCGGAGACCTCGCGGTGCCGGGGATGGTCGGACGGCGCCGGCGATGCGATAGACGCAGCGTGGCGACGATGCGCCATCTTACCGGCCGCCGGCCCCGGTTCAAAGGGGGACTGGCTTCGAAGGGGAAGTGGCCCGCATGGCAATTCACAGCAACCGCAATCGCCTGGCCGTGCTGGCCGGAATGGGCCTGCTGGCGGCCTGCGGCGGCGGCAGCCTGCCCGGCACCCCGGCGGGCAACCAGGCGCCCTGCCCACGCATCGCCATCCTGGCCGATGGCGCCGACCTGACCCGCTTCCGGGGCGGTGCCAGCGGGGATCTGACGGCGCTGACCGCGGATGCGCGGATCGCCGGCTTCGATGCGAGCTGCGACTATACCAGCCGCGACCGCAGCGGGCTGGAAGTGCGGCTGACCCCCCGATTCGATGTGGAACGTGGCCCGGCGGCCGAGGGCCGCACGCTGGACCTGCCCTGGTTCGTCGCGCTGAGCGATGCGGCGGACAGCGCCGTATTGGACCGCCAGGCTTTCACCACGCGCGTCGCCTTCGGCCCCAACGTCGCCCGCACCACCCTGGCCGGCCAGACGGCAAGGCTCACCATGCCGCTGGGCCAGGGCCGCCGCGCCACGGACTATACCCTGCGGATCAGCCTGCAATTGACGCCGGAAGAACTGGCGCTGAACCGGGCACGCGGGCCACGGTAGCTGACAACCCCTCTCCACCCAAAGGGGGGAGAGGATGGGTGAGGGGGGCCAGGATGCGGAACGCCCTCACCCTTCGACCTCACCCCTCCCGCTGCTTCCGGGCCGCCAGCGCCGCCGGGCGGTTCAGGGCCGCATCCAGCCAGGCCTTCACCTTCGGGAAGGGGCCGAGGTCGAAGCCATTGGCCCAGGCGCCGTAGAGCACGCTGGCCAGGTTGCAATCCGCCATGGTGAAGGTGGCGCCCAGCAGCCAGGGGCCGCCCTGCGCCAGATGCGCCTCCAGCACCTCCAGCCTTTGCGCCAGCGCGGCGGCGCCGGCGGCGGCCAGGGCCGCGTCGCGCTGCTCGGGCGGGCGGATGAAGGTGTTGTAGGCCCATTGCATGGCATTGGGCTCGGCCTCGGTCGCGGCCCAGAGCGTCCATTGCAGCACGCGCGAGCCATCATCGCCGGCCGGCATCAGCGGCGCGCCGGCCTTGGCGCCGAGATGCAGGTTGATCGCCAGGCTCTCGAACAGCATGAGCCCGCCATCCTCCAGCGCCGGGATCTTCCCATTCGGGTTGACCGGCGCCATGGCGTCGCGCAGCCCGGGGCCGAAGCCGACCGGCACCACCTCATAGGCCAGGCCGGCCTCCTCCGCCGCCCAGATGCAGCGGAAGGCGCGGCTGCGGGCGATACCGTGGATGCGGAGCATGTTGTTCGATTCTCGTGCGGTTGCGGGACAAATCTGCCCCGCAACCGCTGGCGCGGCAATCAGGGCCGATAGATCAGGCGGGGGCGTCGCCGGTATCGGAGATCAGCCCGGCCGCCTTGATGCCGGCCACGGCGCAGATCTCGTCCTTGTCCGACAGGTCGCCGGAGACGCCGACCGCGCCCAGCACGGCGCCATCCGCCGCGCGCACCAGCACGCCGCCCGGCACCGGCACGGCGCGGCCCCCGGCCAGGTCGGACAGCGCGTTCATGAAGCCGGACATGGACTGGCTGCGCCGCGCCAGCTCGCGGGACCCGAAGCCCAGCGCCATGGCGCCATAGGCCTTGCCCCAGGCGATGTCGGGGCGCAGCAGGCTGCTGCCATCCTCCTTCAGCGCGGCCTTCAACTGGCCGCCGGCATCCAGCACCACCACGGTCAGCGGGGCGAGGCCGAGTTCACGCCCCTTCGCCAGGGTGGCGTCGAGGATGATGCGGGCGGCTTCGGCGGTGATGCCGTGCTGGAATCCACCGGGGGCGGCATGGGTCATGGGGTTTCGCTCCAAGAAAGTCAGGCTGTTCCTCTGCCCGCAACCGGCCGGCTCGGGAAGGGGGCAGCGCGTGATGGCCGCAGGTGCGAAGGCACCGAAGGGCTGAATCACGCGGATATACCCACGGCCCTTCCGCGTGACCGCTCCAGGGCCCCTCAATCGCCGGGCGGAAACCTCCGGTTTCCTTGGCTTCGCCGCACTTGCGGCGGCGGCCATTCGGCCGCTCGGACCGGTCAAGAGACCGGCCCGCTGGTACTGGAGCGTGATGGCCGCAGGTGCGAAGGCACCCGAGGGCTGAATCACGCGATCCAGCTAGCGGATCGGCAGCACGACCGGGCCGATCGCGCCGCCCTCCGCGAGCTGGGCGGTCAGGTGCAGCAGCCGCGCTTCCTCCGGCACGGTGAACTCCACCAGGATGCGTGGCGGGTCGCCGGCCAGCAGCGCCGCATCCGGCACGCCGACGGGCACCGTCACGGGCTCCCCCCCCGGCTCCACCCGCCAGGTGATGGCGGTCAGGGCGGCGCGGAAGGGGCCGGCGATGGGCAGGGGGTTGAGCTGGCCGGGGCTGAGGAAGCCGGGCTGGTACAGGGTGAAGACGCCCTGGCGCTGCAGCGCCTGCCGCGCCGCCGCCCGGATCGCCGTCGCCGGGTCGATCTGTGCCACGACCTCCGCCGAGGCCTGCCCGTCCCGGTCCAGATAGCGCAGGCGCAGCGTATTGGGTCGGAAGGGGCGGGGCTGGCGCAGGGTTGGCGCGGGGTCGCCGGGCGCCTGCGGCACCTCCGCCCAATCCGTCCCATCCCAAAGCTGCACCGCCCGCGCCGGCTCCGGCACGATGATGGGGATCAGCAGGGGCTGGCCCGGCGCGCCGGGCGGCGGGGCCAGGGTGTTCACCGACAGCCGCCGCGCCGCCATCTCCCCTACCCAGTCGAGCGTCGCCACGCCCTGGCGCAGCGCCTCGGCACGGCGAGGGTCGAGGAAGGTCGCGGCGAAGGTGGCGAAGCGGTCCGGATCGGCAAATTCCGCCAGCACCGGGACGATGCGGGCGGCGGTGGCGATGGTCGGCCCCTGCGGCAGGGTGGCGGCGATCAGCGCATGCGCCTGCGCTGCCTGGGCCAGCGGATCCTCCGGCAGCAGCGCCGACAGGTCGGGCGCGCGCAACGCTGCGAGCCGGGCGGCGGTGCCGGGGGGGAGGGCGGCTGCCTCCAGCACCGGCCTCGACTGCGGCCAGCGCATCAGCGCGCCATGCAGCAGCAGCGCATCCGGGCGCGGTTCCGCCGCCCTGCGCAGCGCCTCCGCCAGATCGGCGGCGGCACCGGCACGATCGCCACGGCCATCGCGCAGCAGCGCATTGAACAGGAATTCATCGGCCGAGGCGGGGTAGGGGCGTGGCTGTGGCCAGGGCTGCGACAGGGCCAGGCGCAGCCGTGCCGCCTCCCAGGGCGGATCGGGCATGGTGCCGAGATGCCGGTCCTGCCAGGGGGTGACCGAAGGCAGCCAGAGTGCGAGCAGCCCGCGCGGCCCCGCGACGGCCGCCTCGGCCAGGGCCAGCAAGGCGAAGACGGGCAGCAGCAGGGCGGCGGCCTGGGCGAGGCGCGGCACCACCCGTCGCAGCGGCAGGCCGAGCCCCAGCAGCAGCGCCAGCGCCAGGGTCAGGAGCCCCGCGGCGGGGGCGACCGGCTGCGCCAGGTCGGCCGCCACCGCCACCCCCAGCACCGGCAGGGCGAGCAGCAGCGCGGCCAGCGGGCGCATCGGGCGCCGCCGCGGGCGCCGAAGCGTCATGGCCGGCGGCACGGCCCGCACCCCCTCGCCGCGCGGCATTGCGACCATGCCGGGTCCAGGCCTGGAGTGGCTTCTACATGCCGCCGATATAGGCGGGGCCGCCGCCGCCTTCGGGCGCCTTCCAGTCGATGTTCTGCAGCGGGTCCTTGATGTCGCAGGTTTTGCAATGGACGCAGTTCTGCGAATTGATGACCAGATGCATCTCGCCCTCGCCATTCCCGGCCTCGGCGCCCACCGCCTCATAGACCGCCGCGGGGCAGTAGCGGCTTTCGGGCGAGGCAAATTTTTCCCAGTTCGTGCCCTTCCAGGCCGCGGGGTCGCGCAGCACCAGATGGCTGGGCTGGTGTTCCTCATGGTTCGTGTTGGACAGGAACACGGAGGACAGCCGGTCGAAGGTCAGCACGCCATCCGGCTTCGGATAGGCGATCTTCTTCGCCTCCGCCGCCGGCTTCAGCGTCTCGTGGTCGGCATGGTGGCTCCAGGTCCAGGGCGCCTTGCCGCGCAGCACATAGGTATCCAGCGCGGCGGCGGCCATGCCGCCCCAGAAGCCGTATTTCGCGAAGCCGGGGCGGATGTTGCGCACGCCGGACAGTTCGGACCAGACCCAGCTTGCCTGCAGCGCCGTCGGATAGGCGTCCAGCACCGCCGGCGGAGCCTCCCCGTCCAAAGCGGCGGCGATGGCCTCCGCGGCGACCATGCCGGACTTCATCGCGGTGTGGGTGCCCTTGATCTTCGGCACGTTCAGGAAGCCGGCGGTGTCGCCCACCAGCATGCCGCCCGGGAAGACCAGCTTCGGCACGGCCTGTAGCCCACCCTCATTCAGCGCCCGGGCGCCGTAGCTGATGCGCTTGCCGCCTTCCAGGAAGCCGCGCACCGTCGGATGGGTCTTGAAGCGCTGGAATTCGTCGAAGGGGGAGAGCCAGGGATTCGGATAGTCCAGCCCGACCACGAAGCCGACCGAGACCAGGTTCTCGCCGAACATGTACAGCCAGGACCCGCCATAGGTGTCGGAGGACAGCGGCCAGCCGGTGGAATGCCACACCAGCCCCGGCTTGTGCTTGTCCTTGGGGATTTCCCAAAGTTCCTTCATGCCGAGCCCGAAGGTCTGCGGCGCCACGCCTTCCCGCAGGCCGAAGGTCTCGAACAGCTTCTTGGTCAGGCTGCCGCGGCAGCCCTCGGCGAAGACGGTGTAGGTGGCGCGCAGTTCCATCCCCGGCTCATAGGCCGGACCCTTGCTGCCATCCTTCAGGATGCCGGCGACGCCCGCCACCACGCCCTTCACCTGCCCATCCTCGATGAGGGTGTGGGAGGCGGCGAAGCCCGGATAGATCTCGACTCCCAGCGCCTCGGCCTTGGCGCCGAGCCAGCGGCAGACATTGCCGAGGGAGACGACGTAGTTGCCCTCATTGTGCATCTGCGGCGGGGTCGGCAGCTTGAAGCCGCGCGACTCGGTCAGCAGCATGAAGCGGTCGTCGGTCACCGGGGTGGCGAGCGCCGGCGGATCGTCGCGCCAATCCGGGAACAGCTCATCCATCGCGCGGGGTTCGAGCACGGCGCCGGACAGGATATGGGCGCCGATCTCGCCGCCCTTCTCCACCAGGCAGACATTGGTGTCGGGGCGCGCCTGTTTCAGCCGGATGGCGGCGGCGAGGCCGGCAGGGCCACCGCCCACCACCAGCACATCGAATTCCATGCTCTCCCGGGCTTCGGCCACGTCACCGGACATGCGCTGTTCCTTCGGCGTTCCAACAGACCCCGCATGTAGCGTTGCTGCCCATTGCGCGGAACCCCGAAGCGGCCCGATATCGCCCCCATGCAGGCAGGAATGCGCGAGGAACTGCTGGCCGCGCTGCGGCTGCAGCTGGATTGGGGGGTGGATGAGGCGCTGGAAGACGCGCCCATCGACCGATTCCGCGCGCCCGCACCTGTCCCGGTTGCGGCGCCCCCGCCCGAACTGGCGCAGCCGGCGATCCGCGCCGCGCCGGCAGCACCCCTGCCGCCCGGCCTGCCTCCCGCGGTCCTGGCCGCCGGCAGCCGGGCCGCCGCCGCCCAGGATCTGGCGGCGCTGCGCCAGGCCATCGCCGAGACCGACAGCCCGCTGCGCGACACCGCCACCAACCTGGTCTTCGCCGATGGCGTGGCCGAAAGCGGTCTGATGATGATCGGGGAGGCGCCGGGCGCCGATGAGGACCGGCTCGGCCGGCCCTTCGTCGGCCTTTCGGGCCAGTTGCTCGACCGGATGATGGCCAGCATCGGGCTGGAGCGGTCGCGGAATTTCTACCTGACCAACATCCTGCCCTGGCGCCCGCCCGGCAACCGCACGCCGACGGATGGCGAGATCACGCTGTTCCTGCCCTTCCTGCTGCGTCACATCGCCCTGGTGCGGCCGCGCCATATCGTGCTGCTGGGCGGCACCCCGGCCAAGTCGCTGCTGCGGGCGAAGGAAGGCATCACCCGGCTGCGCGGCCGCTGGCACCAGATGGAGACCGGGGAGGGGAAGCTGCCGGCCCTGCCCACCCTGCACCCCGCCTATCTGCTGCGCAGCCCGGCCGCGAAGCGGGAAGCCTGGATGGACCTGGTATTGTTGCGACGCACACTGGATGGTGATGTCGCAAGCGGCTGAAAAATAATGCCTTAACAAAATGCGGTAACGGACTGATTCACCAAGTAGCGTCTTAAAAACTTTAATTGTCTTCAGATTCAGGGGTTGTCAGCCGATCACGCCACGCCTTACGGGTGGCCCGCCATGCAAGCGCTCTGCCAAATGGCCCGGCGTTCTCCATTTTCCGCAGCCTTCCGGCTGCTGCTTCTGGGGACGACGTTGACGCTGGGGGTTCAGGCACCTGCCGTCGCGCAACGGGTCGACCAGACCGCCATGAGCGTCCCACGCCCTGCATCGCAGGGCCGGGCCGCCGGGTTCCCGCAACCCCTAGCGCCATCCGATGCGGCGCGCCTTCGGCATATCTTCGACCTGCATGCCAGGAACGAGATGCCGGCCGCGGCGCGCGAGACGGAACGGCTGGAAGACCGCCGCCTGCTCGGCCATGTGCTGGCCGATCGCTGGCTGCGCCCGGGGGTGGAGCCGCCGCTGCCGCAGGTGGTGGCCTGGTTGACCGACTATGCCGACCATCCGGATGCCCCCGCCATCCATGCCATCCTGGTCCGCCGCGCCCCCGCCGGCATGGCCCTGCCCGCCCCACCGCGGGAGGACCGCCTGGCCGATGGCGCCGAGGAGGTGCCGGAGGAGCGCGAGCCGCCGACCCGCCGCATCAGCCGCAACCCCAGCCTGGACCGTTCGGTGCGCGACAGGGCGCGGGACGATGCGGAAGCCGCCCTGGTCCAGATCGAACGCAGCCGCGCCAGCGGCGCCTATGCGGCGCTGCTGCGGGCGGAAGTCGCGCAGATCCTGTTCCAGCAGGGGAAGGATGAGGAAGCCTTCCGCATCGCCTCCGCCGCCGCCCGTGAATCCGGCGGCAGCGCCTTTCCGGGCTATATCGCCGGCCTGGCCGCCTGGGCGCTGAACCGGCCGGAATCCGCCCTGGCCTATTTCGAACACGCCGCGCGGTCCGAGATCGCCGCCCCGGCGACCCGCGCCGCCGCCGCCTTCTGGACCGCCCGCGCCGCCGTGCGCGCCCGCCGGCCCCAGGCCTATGTGCCCTGGATGATGCAGGCGGCGCAGGAACCGCGCACCTTCTACGGCCTGGTCGCCCGCCGCGCCCTCGGCCTGCCGATGGGCTTCGCCTGGCAAAGCGAACTGGCCGGGGAGGGGGAAGCCGCCGCGATGGCGGAGACCGCCGCCGGCTGGCGCGCCCTGGCCCTGCTCCAGATCGGCCAGCCGGCGCGGGCGGAGGCGGAACTGCGTGCCTTGTGGCCGCGGGTGCAGGGCAATGCCGGCGTGGTGCGCGCCATGCTGCTCGTCGCGTCCCAGTCCAACATGTCGGAGCTCGCCTCCCAGCTCGCCACCCTGTCGCAATCGGCCGATGGGCGGCCGCGCGACTTCGCCCGCTTCCCGCTGCCGCGGCTGGAGCCGATGCACGGCTTCCGCATCGATCCGGCGCTGCTCTACGCATTGGCGCGGCAGGAATCGAATTTCGATCCGCGTGCCGTTTCCCCGGCCGGGGCGCGCGGCATCCTGCAGATCATGCCGGCCACCGCCAGCTATGTGACCGGCGACAGCAGCCTGCGCGGGGCCAATGTGGCGCGGCTGCACGACCCGGGCTTCTCGCTGGAGGTGGGGCAGCGCTATGTGCATTACCTGGCCCGGATGGGGCAGGTGGATGGCGACCTGATCCGGCTGCTGGCGGCCTATAACAACGGCCCCGGCAACCTCTCCCGCTGGCTGCCGGCGGTGCGGCACCGCACCGACCCCTTCCTGTTCATCGAGAGCATCCCGGTGGGTGAAACGCGCGTCTTCGTGCAGCGGGTGCTGGCCTATTCCTGGATCTACGCCGCAAGGCTCGGCCTGCCCTCGCCCTCGCTCGATGCGCTGGCCACGGGGCGGTTCCCCCAGTTCCAGGGGACGCCAGCGGTCGCGGCGATGCTAGTCTCCCGCTGAGTAATCAGGGGTGATCGCCATGCCGATCGACGAGTCACGCAAATTCCTGCCGGTGCGCATCGCGGTGCTCACCGTCTCCGACACCAGGGACCTCGCCTCCGACCGCAGCGGGGATACGCTGGTCCAGCGCATCGAGGCCGCCGGCCATGTGCTGGCCGCGCGCGCCATCCTGCGCGACGAGGCGGGGCTGATCGAGGCACAGCTTCGCGCCTGGATCGCCGACCCGCAGGTGGACTGCGTCATCACCACCGGCGGCACCGGCATCACCGGCCGGGACGTAACGCCGGAGGCTTTTGCGCGCGTGCTGGAGAAGGAGATCACCGGGTTCGGCGAGCTGTTCCGCATGCTGAGCTATGCGAAGATCGGCACCTCCACCATCCAGTCTCGCGCCATCGGCGGGGTGGCGGGCGGCACCTATCTCTTCGCGCTGCCCGGCAGCACCGGCGCCTGCAAGGATGCCTGGGACGACATCCTGGTGCATCAGCTCGATGCCCGCTTCCGGCCCTGCAACCTGGTGGAGCTGATGCCGCGGCTGCAGGAACACCTGCGCGCCGCCTGAAGGCTGGCCCTACTCCCTGGGGAGAGGGCCTCCCCGCGCCTCAGCCGCGCCGCAACTCCTGCTCCACGATGCCGGCGAAGAAGCTGGCGCCGATCGGCAGCAGGTCGTCGTTGAAGTCGTATTGCACGGTATGCACCGGCGCGCGGCCCTTGGCGCCGGCGGCCTGGCCCAGCTTGATATAGGCGCCGGGCTTCTCCAGCAGCATGTAGGAGAAATCCTCCGCCCCCATCACCGGCGGCATGTCGCGCCGCACCTTGCCCTCGCCGAGCAGCCGCGTGCAGATGTCGGCCGCCAGCCGCGCCTGTTCGGCATGGTTGATGGTGGGCGGGTAGCCGCGCTGATAGGTGAACTCCGCCACCGCGTCATGCGCCGCCGCCGTCGCCTCCACCACCCGTCGCATGCTGGCCTCCACCAGGTCCTGCACGGCGGGGTTCAGCGTGCGCACGGTGCCGGACAGCTTCGCCTCGTCCGGGATGATGTTCTGCGCCGTGCCGGCATGGAACTGCGTGGTGGAGATCACCGCCGATTCCAGCGGATCGACCCGCCGCGCGACGATGGTCTGGATCGCGCCCAGGATCTGCGCGCCGACCATGATCGGGTCGATGCCGCCATGCGGCCGCGCCGCATGGCCGCCCCTGCCGCGCACCGTGATGAAGAACACGTCGGCCGCCGCCATCATCACATCGTCGCGAATATCCGCCTCGCCCAATGGAAGGGAGGGGTCGTTGTGCATGCCGTAGACGCTGTCGCAGGGGAAGCGCGTGAACAGGCCTTCCTCCATCATCACCCGCGCCCCGCCGCCGCCTTCCTCCGCCGGCTGGAAGATGAAATGCACCGTGCCGTCGAAGTTGCGCGTCTCCGCCAGGTACTTGGCCGCGCCCAGCAGCATGGTGGTGTGCCCGTCATGGCCACAGGCATGCATGACGCCCGGCGTGGTGGAGGCATGCGGCAGGCCCGTCGCCTCCGTCATCGGCAGCGCATCCATGTCGGCGCGCAGGCCGATGCTCCGCCCTGATCCCCCTTGGCCGCGCAGCACGCCGACCACGCCGGTGGTGGCGATGCCGGTATGCACCTCGATCCCCCAGGAGGTCAGCAGCTTCGCGACCTGCGCGGCGGTGCGATGCTCCTCGAAGCGCAGTTCGGGATGCTGGTGCAGGTCGCGGCGCCAGACCTCCATCTCCGGCTGCATCGCCGCGATCCTGTTGTTGATCGGCATTTTCTCGGGACCTTTCGGAGACGGATGGGTGGCGGGATGCCTGGTGGATGACGTGTTCAGAGGGCGATGGCGTCGTCGGGATTCAGCACGCGCACGACATAGGCCTCGACCAGCGGCGCGTATTCCTCCCACAGCGCGCGCAGCGCCGGGATGGGTTGCGCATGGCCATCGGCGCGCAGATCGACCAAAGCGAAGTCGTGTGGGCCGTAGACCAGCAGGCTGGCGGAGCGGACCTCGCCATGTTCGCCGCCCGCCGCCTCCCCGGCCTCCAGCCCCCGCACCAGACGCTCGGCCAGAGGCAGGCCGGGATCGGCGAGGAAGCCTGCCACCATCGCCGCCGGCACCTGGTCACTCGAAAGGATATTGCCGATCGCCACCACATCCGGCCCATGCGCCGCGCCGAATTCGCGCTTCACATGCCGGCCGTGGAAATGCGCGGTGCGGCCTTCCGCATCGATCGCCGCCAATTGCCGCCAGCCATGGTCGGGGGTGGAGGCGACCAGCGCCGCCACCGTCTGTTCCGCCGTGCAGCCGGAGCGCAGCAGGCCGAGGCCGCGCGGGCCGAGGCGGGGGTCGGTGCGATGCTGCGTCAGCACCGCGCCGAGGCCCGGCGCCACCGCATGCACCCGGGCACCGACGGCGAGGGAGGAGGTGGTGGCGGCGGCGCCGAACTGGCCGGTACGGGCGCAGCGCGCGATCAGGGAGAAGGTCATCAGGCCTCGGTCAGCGTTCGATCCGCCATCAGGCCATGCCCCGGCGCCGCAGGCCAGATGTCATACCCGATCCGCTGACTGGAACCTGCGCCCGCCGAAGGCGGGCGAGCGGCCGAATGGCCGCCGCGCCAAGTGGCGCGTAGCCAAGCCGGCGGATGCCGGCGCCGGCGATTGAGGTGGTGATCGGTCACGATCACCGGGGTTTTCCATCAATCGAAGCCGGGCGCCTGCCGCGCCAGGCCGCCATGCGCGTCCAGCATCCGCTGCCGCCAGGCCTCCACCGGGTCATCCGCTGCCAGCAGCCGGAAGGGGCTGACGCAGCGCGCCCATTGGAAGCCGCCGAAGACGATGGCATCCGCCTGGGACGGCGCCGCACCGCCCAGGAAGTCCTGGCCGCGCAGCATCATGCGCAGCGGATGCAGGTCGCGGCGGAAGGCTTCCACCTGCCGGTCCGATCCGCCTGCACCGCCTCCAGCGGCATGCCGAAGCGTGCCTCCCGGCTCTGGCGGAAATAGGCGGTGTCGTCGGCATGCAGCACCTGCACGATATCCGCCACCACCAGCTTCACCAGGCCCGCATTCACCACCGCATCCGCCCAGGCATTGACGAAGCGCGCCAGGGCCAGGCCGCCCGGGCCGCCGAACAGGCTGGGCTGGTCGTGATAGGTGGCCTCCAGATACTCCGCGATCGCCAGGCTTTCGGTGACCACGCGGTCGCCATCCAGCAGGACCGGCACCTTCTCCGCCCCATGCGCGGCGATGGCGGCGCGTTCGGAGAAGCGCCAGGGGATGGTCTCCACCGGCAGGCCCTTGGCCGCCAGCGCCAGCTTCACCCGCCAGCAATAGGGGCTGAAGCGCCGCGCCGGATCGGCGCCGGCCAGGTCGTACATCCGCAGGGTCATGGAACCTCCTCCAGCTCGCCGCGCCGGACCGCGGCGGCGCCCTCCGTATCGCCCAGCTCGGTCAGCCGCAGCGCGATCTCCTGCCGCTCCGCCTCGTCGCCTTGCGCCGCGCGGGCGCGCAGCGCGGCCAGCAATTCGGCCCGGCGGCCGCGGGATTCCAGCATCGCCTCGTAGCGCAGCGACCAGTTGCGGCCGAGCGTCTCCTCCGCCACGCCGCGCAGCATCGGCCGCGCATCCTGCGGCGCCGCCGCCAGCACCAGGAACAGCGCCTGTTCCCGGCCCTGGCGCGGCAGGCGTGGCAGCAGGGCGCGCAGCGCCCGCTCGCCCTCCGCCACGCCCTGGCCGCGCAGCAGCGCCAGCACCAGGCCGGGGCCGAAGCGGTCCGGATCCTCCGCCGTGCGCGCCCGCAGCAGCGCCACGGCCTGGGCCGGCGCCAGCACGGAGACCAAGGCGAGCCGCGCCGTGCCGGCCTCATTCGGTTCCGCCGCGCCACGCAGCAGGGAGCCCAGCGCCGGGTGCTGCCCGGCGCCGAGGAAGGCCGCGGCCCCCGTCACCTCTGGCGCCGCGGCCAGCAGCAGCACCACGCGGTCGCTGGCGGCGACGTCGGTGGTCCAGGCCAGCAGGTTGAGCGCCGCGGCCAGGCTGTTGCCGTTCAGCGGCCGGGCGAGGCCGACCGTCACCGACACTTCCTCCGTGGTCCAGCCCTCCGGCAGTGCCGGCAGGGCGCGCAGCGCCGTGGCGGCGGCCTCCGCCAGAGCCGCCTGCCGGCCCTGG
This sequence comes from Falsiroseomonas oleicola, assembly GCF_019029495.1. Taxonomy (GTDB): domain Bacteria; phylum Pseudomonadota; class Alphaproteobacteria; order Acetobacterales; family Acetobacteraceae; genus Falsiroseomonas; species Falsiroseomonas oleicola. The sequence goes on along the minus strand of NZ_JAERQM010000001.1, from coordinate 662,235 downwards.
GCCGCCAGGGTCAGGGTGGAGGCCAGCGCGGTGGCGGAGGCGGTGCCGCCGCCGGCCAGGAAGCGCGTGGCATCCGCCGTGCGCCCCTCCGCCAGGGCCAGCCGCAGCCAGGTCTCCCCGGCCACCGGCCCGCCGTCGCGCAGCCGTTCCAGCAGCGGCAGCGCGGCGGCGCGGCGTGGCGGGCGGGCGGCGAGTTCGGCGAAAAGCCGCAGGTTGCGCGGCCCGGATTCGCCCGCCTCGATGGCGCGCCGCAGCCGTTCATGCGCCGCCTGGTCCTGGCCGAGTTCGCGCAGCACGAAGGCGAGGCCTCGTGCGCCCTCCACCGAATCCGGCGGCAGGTCCAGCGCCTGCTGCGCCAGGCGGCGGGCGAGGGCGCGGTCGCCGCGGGCCAGCGCCAGCTCCGCCGCCAGCGCCGGCCGGCTGAGGAGGCGCTGCGGGTCGATCTGCGCGAGCAGTTCCAGCTGGTCGGCCGCGGCCTCCCGCAACTGGGCCGGCAGCGCCGCCGGCCAGGCCTCGGGCGGCAGCAGGGCGGCGACGGCGAAGGCCTCCTCCAACTGGTCATGCGCCAGCGCCAGCTCGATCAGCAGCGCGCCGCCGCCGGGCGGCAGCCCTTCGGTCGCGCGCAGCGCCAGCAGCCGGGCCAGCGCGGCGCCGCCCCAGCCGGCGCGGGATTCAGCCTGGGCCAGCAGCAGGGCGGTGTCGGGGCGGTTCTGCGCCGCGGCGGGCAGGCCCTCCAGCAGGAACAGCGCGAGGTCGGGGCGGCCCTCGCTCAGCAGGACGCGGCGCAGCGCCTCCATCAGGTCGGGCGCGGCCTCGGCCAGCAGCGCGCCCATCGGTCGCATCGCCATCGCCGGGTCCGGCAGCCGGGTCGCGGTCCGCATGGCGCGCAGGGCGATCTCCGGCGTCGGCATGCGCTCCAGCGCCGCGAGCAGCCCGGCGAAGGCGCCGGCGGCATCACCGTCCTCCAGCCGCAGGGTCGCCAGGCGCAGGGCCTCCACCTGGCTGATGGCGCCGAGGGCGGAAAGCCGGTCCAGGGCGCGGCGGGCGGCGGCAGCGTCGCCGAGCTCGCTGTGCAGCTGCATCGCTTCCCGCAGCGATGGGGCGTCCCCGGTCAGGGCATGCAGCCGTTCCAGGACCTGGGCGAGCTGATGCGGGCGGTGGCCGGCGCGCAGATAGGCGGCCAGGCGGCGCAGCGGCGCGGGGTCCTCCGGATTGGCGGCGACGGCGCGTTCCAGGCTGGCGGCGGTGCGGTCGGTCGCCGGCCGGGTCGAATCGGCCAGGCCGCTGGCCGGCGCGGCGGGTGGCGGCAGGAAGCTGGCGGTGGCCAGGGCGGCGCTGGCGGCGAGCGCGAAGGCCAGCCCGAAGCGCTGCGCCGGGGCCATGCCGGGCAGCAGCCAGCCCAAGGCAGGCGAGGGGGGGGCGGGCGCGGCGGGGATGGCGGTGAAGGACATCGCCCGGCAACAGGTAGCGGTGTCCTCGCCGGCCCGCCAGGGGCGAACCCTGGCGCGATGCCGCCGCTGTCGATATTGCTGGACGCGGCTCGTGGATCGGAGGCGATGGCAGGTTCAGGGATTCGCGCGTGAAGATGCCGATGGCCTCCTCGGGGCGTCGCCGCGTCGTCGTGACGCCGCAGGGTGGTGGAGTGCCCCCGGCGGAGCCGCGTCAGCCGTCACCTGCGCCGGCGCGGCCGGAAGCCGCCACGCCGCCCGGCATCGCCGAGGCGGTCGAGGCGCCGCGCCCGGCGGATGCGTCCGTCGAGGACCCCTGGGCCGCCCCCTGGGCGACCGCCGCCACGCCAATCCCCGCCGCACCGCTTCCCCCTGAACCGGCCCCCACCCCGCGGCGGCGCTTCCCCTGGCCCTGGCGCCGTGCACGCTCGGCGGAGGCGGCCGTGGCGCGGTTGCGGGCGCTGCCGGAGCCCGCGCCAGCCGAACCAGCCTTGGCGGAACCCCCAGAAGCTGAGGCGGCGCTACCCGACTCCGCCGCGCCGCGCCCCGTGCCGCCACCGGCCCCGCCGCTGCCCAGCCTGCCGCTGGCCGGAATGCCGCCGCTGCCCCTGCCATTGCGCGCGCTGGTGGAGGGCTTTGGCGCGCTCCTGCTGCTGGCGCTGGTCGACCGGCTGGTGACCGGCGGCACCGGCTTCTCGCACTGGCCGGCCTCGCCCTTCATGCTGCCGGTGCTCTATGTCGCGGCCCGCTACGGCATGCTGCCCGGTGTCCTGGTGGCGGCGGCGGCCGGCGTGCTGCGCCTGGGCCTGGCTGTCACCGCCAGCGCCTGGACCACCGGGGCCTGGGTGCTGCCACTGGTCTGGCCGCTGATTGCGGCGGCGATCGGCGCCATGACCGATCTGCGCCGCCGCCGCCTCGCCGCCGCCGAAGCCGCCGCGGCCGCCGCCGCCGAGGATCGCGCGGCCATCGCCGAGGCCAATCAGCGCCTGGCCGAACGGATGCTGGAGCTGGAGGGGCGGCTGAACGGCCGCCTGCAGGCGGGCACCGCCATCTTCCAGGCCGCCCGCATCATGGGCCAGGGGACGGAAGGGGTGATCCGCGGCGCCACCGGCCTGCTGCGCGCGGCGACCGGCTGCACCGCCTGTTCCTTCTGGCTGGCCGAGGACCGCACCCTGCACCTCGTCGCCGCCGAGGGCTGGCCGCAGGGCGCGCCCCTGTCCCACACTTTGCTGCCCGGGCCGCTGACCGATGCCATCCGCCAGGGCCGCGGTGCCCTTGTCGCCACCCGCCTCGCCGACCGGCTGGCCCTGGGGGAGGAGGGGGTGCTGGCCGCGCCGGTGCTCTCGCCCTGGGACGGGCTGCTGCTCGGCATGGTGAAGATCGAGGAGATCGGCTTCCAGGACTTCGGCCTGGATACCATCGCGGCGCTGGAAGCGGCGGCCGGCTGGATCGGCGGCGCCCTGGCCGAGGCGCGGGCGCGGGAGGCTTCCGAATCCGCCGGCGGCATCGCCGGCCTCCAGGGTCCCGCCACGGCCGGCGGGCTGATGGTGCCGGGGGAGGAGGCCGGGCGTGCCATCACGGTGATGACCGGCCTTGCCCGCCGGCTCGGCTTCGACCTGGCGCTGCTCTCCGCCGAAATCCCCGCCGGGCCGCGCGCGGCGGCGGCACTGGAGGCGACGCGGGCGGCGATGGCGGAGGCCTTCCGTGGCTCCGACCTGCTGCTGGAGGCGCGGATGGAGGATCGGCGCCTGTCCATCCTGCTGCCCGGCACCGCCGTGGCCGGGGCGGAGATCGCCGCGACCCGGCTGCGCGCCCTGCTCGCGGCGCGGGCGCCGGGTGCCACGGCGCAGGTGGTCGTGGGGGTGGCGCTGCTGCATGGGCTGCGTGGCGGCGGCTGGCAATCGGCGGGGCTGCATGGCCGCTAGCCCGGTGGTGGAACGACGCCGGAGCCAACGCCGCGGCGCCGCGCGCCCCGCATCGGAACGGCGGGGCGTTCGCGCGCTGCGGCCGGGGGAGGCGATGGGGCTCGCCCCCCTGCTGGTCGGGCTGACGCTGACGCAGGCCGTGGTGGCGCTGCTGCTCGGCCTGGGCTGGTGGGGCGCGGCGCTGGCGCTGCATCTGGCCTGCTGCCTCGCTCTGCCGCTGATCCGCCCGATCCTGCCGGAGGAGGGCTGGTCCGGCGCGGTGGCCCGGCTGCTGTTGGCGCTGCTGCCGGGGCTCGGCCCGCTGGCGGTGCTCGGCGCCCTGGCCGCCCTGGCGCTGGGCATGCCGCGCCGGCTGCGCGCCGCGGTGCCGCCGCTGCCGGAGGATCCGCTGGATGCGCGGCTGGAGGCTCTGGCCACGGCGCGGCCGGGCACGCTGCCGGATGGGCTGCTGCTGGAATCGCTGGCCGATGTGCTGCGCTGGGGCCATGCCGGGCAGAAGGCGCGGGCGCTGGACATCGCCGCCGATCCCGCCCGCCCGGCCGGCGCGGCCCTGCTGCGCCTGGCGCTCGGCGATCCCGACCCGGCGGTGCGGGCGCGGGCGGAGGCGCTGCGCCCCGCGGTGGAACAACGCCTGCTGGACCGGGCGGAGGTGCTGCACGCCGCCGCGCGCGGCGCCGCGGGGGCGGAGGGTCTGGCGACACAGCGGGCGCTGGCCCGGGCGCTGGACCGCGCCGCCCTGTCCGGCCTGCTGGAGCCGGCCGCCGCCGATGCCGCCAGGGCCGAGGCGGCCGGGCTGTGGCAGGCGCTGGCCGAATCGGCCGGCCCGGCCGGCGATGCCGAGGCCGAGGCGGCGCTGGGCCGCGCCTTGCTGGCGCTGGGCGACCTGCCGGCGGCCCGGCTGGCGCTGGACGCGGCGGTGATGCGCGGGGCGGCGGGGGAGGCGAGGCTCGCCTGGCTGGCGGAATGCCTGTTCCGCGCCCGCGATTTCGCGGCGCTGGAAGCCCTGGTGCAGCGCTGGCGACCGGCGCTGGAGCATGCGTCGCGGCGAGGCGCCACCGGGCCCGAGGCCGGCGCCTGGCGGCTCTGGCTTTCGGCGACTCAGCGATGAGCGGGGCCCAGCGATGAGCGGGGGGCGAATGATCCAGGGCGCCGCCGGGGCACTGGTGGCCGGCGCCTGGCTGGGGCCGGCGCTCGCCATGCTGGTCGGGCTCGGCCTGCTGCGGCTGGCCGGCGCGGAGGAGGGATTCCTGCTGCTGCTGACGCTGGTCGGCCTGTCCCTGCTGCTGGGGGCGCCGGCGGCGGTGCTGGCGGCGCTGCGCGGCGTGGTGGCGGCGCCGCTCGGCCTCGCGGCCGGGGCCACGCTGCTGCTCGGCTTCCTGCTGTTCCACCTGGAGGAGGTGATGCCGGTGCGGCAGGCGTTGCCGGCGGCGGTGGCGGCGGCGGCCCTGGCCATGCTCTGGGGCGGGCTTGGCGTGGCGGCCGGGCTGGGCCTGTCGCCGCTGCCGGGGATCGGCGCCGGGCTGCTGCTGGCCGGCGGGCTGGCCTTCGGGCTCGGCGGGGTGGCGGGGGCGCTGTGGGGGCTGGCGGCGGGGGCGGCGCTGGCCGGCTTCCTGGCCGCCGTGCCGGCCGCCGCGGCGCGTATCAGGCCGAAGGCCCTGGCCGGGCCGGCGGCCTGCGGGCTGGCATTGGCTCTGGCGGTGGTGGCCGCGCCGCTGGTCGCGCTGCTGTCCGGCGGGCCGGTGATGGCGCTGACCCTGCCGCTGCTGGTGGCATTGCCCGGCCTGGTGCTGGTGGCGCTCGCCCGGTCGCTGCCGCCCTTCGGCCTGGCCAGCGGGCTGCTGGTGGTGCAGGCGCTGGCGGTGGCGCTCGGCCTGCTGCTGGGGGGCGCGCCGGCCGGGGCCGGGATCGTGATGCCGGAATCGCTGGCGCTCTATCAGATGGCGCTGATCGGCGCCGGCTTCCTGCCCGCCTTCGCCGCGCTCCAGGCGGTGCTGCTGGGCCGTCCGGCGCCGGGGCCGGCGATCCTGTCGGCGCTGCTGCTGGCCGTGCTGTCGGCGGGGCTCGGGCCGCTGCTGACCCTGGCGGCGCCGGAGCTGGCCGCGCATGCTGCGCTGGTCGCGCCGCTGCTGGCCACGGGCTTCGCCTTCTGGCTGGTGCTGCGCGATCCGGAGGATGCGGAGGAGGACCCGGCGTGATGAAGGACCTGCTGCTGGCCATCGACCAGGGCACCACCTCCACCCGCAGCATCCTGCACGGGCCGGATCTGACGCCGCTGGCCAGCGCCCAGCGGCCCCTGGCCCAGCACTTCCCCGCCCCCGGCTGGGTGGAGCACGAGCCGGAGGAAATTTGGGCGGCCACGCTGGCGACGATGCGCGATGCGCTGGCCCAGGCTGGCGTGGGGCCGCAGGCGCTGGCCGGGATCGGCATCACCAACCAGCGCGAGACGACCCTGCTCTGGGACCGCCGCAGCGGCCGGGCCGTCCACCGCGCCATCGTCTGGCAGGACCGCCGCACCGCCGCCCATTGCGCCCGGCTGGCGGCGGAGGGCGCGGCGCCGCTGATCGCGGAGCGCAGTGGGCTGCTGCCGGACCCCTATTTCTCCGCCACCAAGCTCGCCTGGCTGCTGGACAATGTGGGCGGCGCGCGGGCGGCGGCGGAACGCGGCGACCTCGCCTTCGGCACCGTCGACAGCTTTCTTCTATGGCGGCTGACGGGCGGGCGGGTGCATGCGACGGATGCGACCAATGCGGCGCGGACCATGCTGTTCGACATCCGGCGTGGCTGCTGGGACGGCGATTTGCTGAAGCTGTTCGGCATCCCCGCCGCCCTGCTGCCGGAGGTGCGGGACAATGCCGCCGAATTCGGCATGACCGAACCGGGGCTGCTCGGTGCCGCCGTGCCGGTGCGCGGCATGGCGGGGGACCAGCATGCGGCGATGCTCGGCCAGGCCTGTTTCGCGCCGGGCATGGTGAAATCCACCTATGGCACCGGCTGCTTTCTGCTGCTGAACACCGGCGACACCGCCGTGCCCTCGAAGAACCGGCTGCTGACGACGCTGGCCTGGCAGTTGGACGGGCGGCGGACCTATGCGCTGGAAGGCGCCATCTTCATCGCGGGCGCCGCGGTGCAATGGCTGCGCGATGGCCTCGGCATCATCAAGGACGCCGCCGAGAGCGGGGCGCTGGCGGCGCGGGCCGACCCCGCCCAGCCGGTCTATTTCGTGCCGGCCTTCACCGGCCTCGGCGCGCCGCATTGGGATGCGGAGGCGCGCGGCGCCATCCTCGGCCTGACCCGCAACACCGGCCCCGCCGAGATCTGCCGCGCGGCGCTGGAGGCGGTGGCCTTCCAGACCCGCGACCTGGTGGAGGCGATGCAGGCCGATTGGGGCGCGGCGGGGACCACCGTGCTTCGGGAAGCTGTTCCCATGACCACCCTGCGGGTGGATGGCGGCATGACCGCCTCCGACTACGCCATGCAGGCCCTGGCCGACCTTTTGGGCGCGCCGGTGGACCGGCCGGAGGTGCAGGAGACCACGGCGCTGGGCGCCGCCTACCTGGCCGGGCTCCAGGCCGGGCTGTTGCCGCCGCCCGGCCCGGCGGTGGCGCATTGGCGGCTGGACCGCCGCTTCCACCCCGCCATGCCGCGTGCCGAGGCCGACCGCCGCCATGCCGGCTGGCAGGATGCGGTGCGGCGGGTGCTGACGCGATGAGCGCGCTCGCAGCCCTCGGCCTGACCCGCATCATCAACGCCGCCGGCACCGTCACCCGCCTGTCCGGCGGCATCATGGCGCCGGAGGTGGTGGCGGCGATGGCGGAGGCCTCCGCCGTCTGCCTCGACATGCTGGAGGTCCAGGCCGCCGCCTGCCGGGAGATCAGCGACGCGACGGGGGCGGAGGCCGGAATCGTCACCGGCGGCGCCTCCGCCGCCCTGCTGCTCGGCGCAGCCGCCTGCCTGGCGGGGCTCGATCCGCGGGCGATGAACGCGCTGCCGGCGGCGGGACCCCGGCGGGACTTCGTCATGGCCCGCAGCCAGCGCAACATGTACGACCGGGCGCTGGAAGTGGCCGGCGGGCGGATCGTGGAGGTCGGCATCCCGGACCGTTTCTCGGGCGCCGGGGTGCGGGACGCCTCGGCGGCGGAGCTGGCGGCGGCGATCGGGCCGCAGACGGCGGCGGTGTTCTGGGTCGCCCAAGATTGGTCGGAACCGCCGCTGGCGGAGGTCGTGCGCCTGGCCCATGCCGCCGGGGTGCCGGTGCTGGTGGATGCGGCGGCGCAATTGCCGCCCTTGGCCCATCTGCGCGGCTTCCTCGATGCCGGGGCCGATCTCGTCGCCTTTTCCGGTGGAAAGGCGATCGGCGGGCCGCAGGCGAGTGGCATCCTGGCCGGGCGGCGGGACCTGGTGGCCAGCGCGCTGCTTCAGATGCTCGACCTGGATGTGCCGGAGGGCCAGTTCCGCCTGCCCGCCGAATTCGCCGGCAACCAGGCGCTGCCCTTCCTGCCGCGCCACGGCATCGGCCGGTCCTGCAAGGCGGGGAAGGAGGAGGTGGTGGGGCTGCTGGTGGCGCTGCGGCGCTTCCAGGCGGAGGGCGATGCGCCCCGCCGGGCGCGGATGCAGGCGCGGTTGGAGGCGGTGCGGGCGGCGATGGGCGACACGCCCGCCGAGATCACCCCCGGCGCCACGCCGCTGCTGCTGATCCGCTGCGCCGATCCCGCCCAGGCGGCGCGGATGGAGGCGCTGCTGCGCGCCCGGCGGGTGCATCTGAACCAGGGCCGGATGCGGGAGGGTGTTCTGGTGGTGCATCCCGCGGCGCTGGTGGAGGATGACCTGATGGCGCTGGGGCAGGCCCTGGCGTCAGCCTTCGCCTCTGCCGGCAAAGCCGGTTAAGCTCGGGGCCGTGACACGCCGGGAGATCCCTTTCATGCGGCCTGCGCTGATGGCGCTTTCGATCCTGGCGCTGGCCGGTTGCGCCGAGCTGCGCGCCCCGCCGCCCTCCGCCCGCATCCCCGCCGTGCTGGGAGCGGGCAATGCCGACCCGCTGCGGGATGCGGTGGGGCAGGCGGCGCTGGCCTATGCCGATGGTGGGCGGTCGCTGTCCAACAACCCCGCCGCCATGGCGCGGGCGGCGGCGCAGGTGGAACTGATGACGGTGGAGTTCCAGCGCGACCTGCGCTGGGCGCCATTGCCCTCCGGCGTGTTGTTCGAGCTGCGCGGGGCGAGGCTGGAAGGCCGCGCGGCGCTCGGCATCCGCGCCGGCGCCGATCCGGATGCGGTCGTGCGGGCGCTGGCCGCCGCGCATCTGGCGCTGCGGCGCGATGACCGGGCGGCTGCCGCCGCGGCCCTGCGCGCCGAATTGTTCGAGCCGGGCGGGGCGGAGAGCCTGGCGCTGCTGACCCGCCCCGGCCCGCTGCCGCAGGGGCGCATCGCCACCTCGCTGGCGCGGGATGAGGTGGAGCGGCTGGCGCGCAGCCGGGTCTGGGGCCTGACCGGCGCGCTCGACCCGCATTCCGGCTGGGTGGATCCGGAGCCGGGGCGGGGGCTGGGCATCGGGCCGCGCTGAGGGATTCCCTCAGCGCCCATCACTAATCCTTCGCCTGCACCCGCACATAGCTGCCGGGGGCATCGCCCAGCCCGGCATCGGCGGGCTGGCGGGCGGGCACCATCTCCTTGTCGATGGCCGTGACCCAGCGCTGCCAGTCCGGCCACCAGGACCCGGCGAGCTCCGTCGCGCCCTTGAACCAGTCATCCGGATCGGGTGGCAGGCTGGTATTCACCCAGTGGCTGTATTTGCCCGAATCCGGCGGGTTCACCACGCCGGCGATATGGCCGGAGGCGGCGAGGACGAAGCGGGTCTTGCCGCCATAGATCTGGGTGGCGCGATAGGTGGATTTCCACGGCGCGATATGATCCTCCCGCGTCGAGATCAGGTAGCTCGGCACCTTGATCCTGCGCAGGTCGAGCTTCACCCCGGCCAGCTCGATGGTACCCGGCTTCACCAGGTCGTTCTGCTGGTACATGCGGCGCAGGTAGAAGCTGTGCATCTTCGCCGGCATGCGCGTGGAATCGTCGTTCCAGTAGAGCAGGTCGAAGGGAAACGGCTCCTGCCCCATCAGGTAGTTGTTGACCACGAAGGACCAGATCAGGTCGTTGGCGCGCAGCATGTTGAAGGTGGTCGCCATCTCCCGCCCTTCGAGGAAGCCCTTCTTCGACATCTTCTCCTCGATGCCCAGAAGCTGTTCCTCGTCGATGAAGACGCCGAGTTCCCCGGCCTCCTCGAAATCCGTCATGGTGACGAAATAGGTGGCGGATTTGATCCGCGTGTCCTTCTTGGCGGCCATATGCGCCAGGGTGGAAGCCAGCAGCGTGCCGCCCAGGCAATAGCCGATGGCATTGACCGCCTTCTCCCCGGTCGCGGCCTCGATCGCGTCGAGCGCCGCATAGGGGCCTTCGCGCATGTAGTCCTCGAACCCCTTCTCCGCGAGGTTCTCGTCCGGATTGACCCAGGAGACGACGAAGACGGTATGGCCCTGCTCCACCGCCCAGCGGATCAGGCTGTTCTTCGGGCGCAGGTCGAGGATGTAGAACTTGTTGATCCAGGGCGGCAGGATCAGCAGCGGGCGCTTCAGGACCTTCTCGGTGGTCGGCGTGTACTGGATCAGCTCCATCAGGTCATTGCGGAACACCACCTTGCCGGGGGTGACCGCGATGTTCTCGCCGACCTTGAACTTGCTGTCGTCGGTCATGCGGATGCGCAGGTTGCCCTTGCCGCGCTCCAGGTCGGCCAGCAGGTTGGACAGGCCCTTCAGCAGGTTCTCCCCGCCCGTCTCCGCAGTGCGGCGCAGCACTTCCGGATTGGTCATCAGGAAGTTCGAAGGGCTCATCGCATCGACGAATTGCCGGGTGTAGAAATCCACCTTCTGGGCCGTCTTGTTGTCCAGCCCCTCCGCCCCCTGCACCACATTGGTGAAGTAGCGGGCCGAGAGCAGGTAGGACTGGCGGATGAAGTCGAAGACCTCATTCTCCCGCCACGCCTCGTCCTTGAAGCGCTTGTCGCCCTTGGTTTCCTCGATCACGGGGGCGGAGGTCTCGCCCATCATGCGCCGGGCGGTGTTCTGCCAGAGCGTCAGGTAGTCCTGCCAGAAGCCGATCTGCGCCTGCATCAGCCGCGCCGGATTGGCCATCAGCCGCGTCGTCATGTCGAGGAAGGCGCTGCCGATATGCAGGGGATCGGGGCCGGCCGCGGGGGCGCCATCGGACTGGCGCTTCAGGAAATCGCCGACGATGCGCTGCCCGCGTTCCGCCACATCCGCCATGGTGCGGGAGACCAGCGCCGGGTCGGGCAGGCGGAAGCTGGCGGCCGCGCCCTTGTCGCCGGCCTCCGGAGCCCCGGAACCCGGCTTCGAACCATCCTGTTGCGCCATGCGCCCCCCAAAAGCCCATCCCGGCCCGGCTGCTCGGGTGACTCTTCCCGCCGAGACCCGCCTTGGCGCTTTCGCCCGCGGGTGGTTCGGGGTAACCCCCTGCGCAGGAGAATTGGCGCGAAGGATTGGGAAGCCATGCACCCGCGCGTCGGATGCCACGGGAAACATCGGGAAGGTAGGGCCCGCGGGGCGTGCGATCAAGCGCGCGCGCCCTTGATGCTGGCCTGCGCCCTGCTGCTGGCCGGTTGTTCCGGCGGCGTGCCGCAGGATATCGACCCGCGCTACTGGTGGCGCAATGTCAGCGGCGGCTATCTGGATGGGCGCGAACCGCCGCCGGGCCGCGATGCGCCCTATCCCAACCTGGCGACCGTGCCGCCCCGGCCCACGGTGCCGGACGCCGCCGAGCGCGCCGCACTGACCGAGGCGCTGGCGGCCGACCGCGCGGGATCGCGCAGCGAGCTGACCGGTTCCGCCACGCCGCGTCCAGCGGGGGAGGGGGTGCCGGCGCCGCCCGTCATCGCCGCCTTGCCGCCGGTGCGGCTGGACCCGGTGCCCGCGCCAACCCCGCCGGTGCCCAGCCAGCCGGCCGTGGTCGCGCCTGCCGCCGCCGCCCCGGATGCGCCGCCACCGCCGCCCGCCGCCGCGGTGCCGCCGCCGCTTTCCGGCCCGCCGGCCGCGCCTTCCGGCGACCTGCTGGCCCCGCCGCCACCGCCGGGCGCCGATCTGCTGGCGCCTCGCCGGGACTGACGCCTTCCGCTATACTTCCGCCCCCTTCATCCACGGACCCGACCAAAATGACCGAGGAGTTCCACCGCATCCGGCGCCTGCCGCCCTATGTCTTCGCCGAGGTGAACTCGGCGAAGGCCAAGGCGCGCGCAGCCGCCGAGGACATCGTGGACCTCGGCATGGGGAATCCGGACAGCCCGACGCCGCCGCATATCGTGGCCAAGCTGATCGAGGCGGTCGCCGACCCGCGCACCCATCGCTACAGCGCCTCCAAGGGCATTCCGGGCCTGCGCAAGGCGCTGGCCGGCTATTACGAGCGCCGCTTCAACGTGAAGCTGAACCCGGAGACGGAGGTGGTCGCCACCCTCGGTTCCAAGGAAGGCCTGGCCAATCTGGCGGCGGCTATCACCAGCCCGGGCGACACCATCCTGGTGCCCAACCCCTCCTACCCCATCCACCAGTTCGGCTTCGTGCTGGCCGGTGCCTCCGTGCGCTCCATCCCCTGCACGCCGGACGATGCGATGCTGGAGGCGCTGGACCGCGCCGTGCGCCATTCCGTGCCGAAGCCCACCGCGCTGATCGTGAATTTCCCGTCCAACCCGACGGCGATGCTGGCGGACCTGTATTTCTACCGGAAGATCGTCGAATTCGCGCGCAAGCATGAGATCTTCATTCTTTCGGATCTCGCCTACGCCGAAATCTACTTCGGCAGCGCGGTGCCGCCGTCGATCCTGGAGGTGCCGGGGGCCAAGGATGTGGCGGTGGAATTCACCTCCATGTCCAAGACCTACAACATGCCGGGCTGGCGCATGGGCTTCGCCGCCGGCAATCCGCGGCTGATCTCGGCGCTGACGCGGGTGAAGTCCTATCTGGACTATGGCGCCTTTGCGCCGATCCAGATCGCCGCCGCCGCCGCGCTGAACGGCCCGCAGGACTGCGTGCAGGAGATGCGCGACCTGTACCGCGAACGCCGCGACGTGATGGTGAAGGGCCTCGCCTCCGCCGGCTGGCAGGTGCCGGTGCCGGAAAGCTCCATGTTCCTCTGGGCGCCGATCCCGGACCGCTTCAAGCATATGGGTTCGGTCGACTTCTCGAAGCTGCTGCTGGCCAAGGCGAAGGTCGCGGTCGCGCCGGGCATCGGCTTCGGCGAGCATGGCGACGGCCATGTCCGCATCGCGCTGGTCGAGAACAGCCAGCGCATCCGCCAGGCGATGCGGGGGATCAAGACCTTCCTCGCCGCCGACAATGCCGGCCCGGTCGAGCACCCTGACGCCGCCTGAACTGGCCGCCTGAACTGGATTGAAGAGCATGACCAAGCCGCTTTCCGTCGCGGTTGCCGGCCTCGGCACCGTGGGTGCCGGGGTGCTGACCCTGCTGCGCGACAATGCCGCGACGATCGCGGCGCGTGCCGGCCGGCCCATTGCCGTCACCGCCGTCTCGGCCCGCGATCGCACGCGGGATCGTGGCGTCTCCATCGCCGGGCTGCGCTGGTATGACGACCCGGTGGCGCTGGCGCATGACCCGCAGGTGGATGTGGTGGTGGAGGCGATCGGCGGCACGGAAGGCCAGGCGGCCGATCTGGTCCGCGCGGCGCTGAACGCCGGCAAGCCGGTGGTCACCGCCAACAAGGCGCTGCTCGCCGTGCATGGCGCCGAACTGGCCGAACTGGCCGAGGCCAAGGGCGTCGCCCTGTCCTACGAAGCCGCTGTCGCGGGCGGCATCCCGGCCATCAAGGCGCTGCGGGAAGGCCTGGCGGCGAATGACATCACCCGCGTGCTGGGCATCCTGAACGGCACCTGCAACTACATCCTGACGCAGATGCGCGAGCGCGGCATCGAATTCGCCCAGGCGCTGAGCGAGGCGCAGAAGCTCGGCTATGCCGAGGCCGATCCGGCCTTCGACGTGGATGGCATCGACGCCGCCCATAAGCTGGCGATCCTGGCCGCGCTGGCCTTCGGCCGCCCGGTGGATTTCGGGGCCGTGCATGTGGAGGGCATCCGCGCGATCTCGGCGCTGGACATCAAGCTGGCGGAGGAACTGGGCTACCGCATCAAGCTGCTCGGCATCGCCCGGCGGACGGAGGCGGGGATCGAGACGCGGATGCACCCCTGCATGGTGCCGGTGGCGCACCCCATCGCCCGCGTCGATGGCGTGTTCAACGCGGTGGTGGCGGAGGGTGATTTCGTTGGCCGCATCGTGCTGGAAGGCCGTGGCGCCGGGGCGGGGCCGACCGCCAGCGCCATCTGCGCCGACCTGATCGACATCGCCCGTGGCCGCACCACCCCGGTCTGGGGTGTCGCGACACGGGACCTGTCGCATGCGCCCTCCGTGCCGATGTCGAAGCGCGTCGGTGCCTATTACCTGCGGCTGATGGTGGTGGACCGCCCCGGCGTCATCGCCGATGTCACCGCCGCGCTGCGCGACAATGCCATCAGCCTGGAATCCATGCTCCAGCGCGGTCGCGCGCCCGGGGAGGCGGTGCCGGTGGTGGTCACCACCCATGATTGCGAGGAGGCGCAGATGCGCGCCGCCATTGCCCGGATCGAGGCCTTCGAGGCGGTTCTGGAAGCGCCGGCGCTGATCCGGATCGAGACGCTTTGACCCTGGCCAGGCTTCAGCTGTCGCAAAGACAATTAGGCGATTGGCGCGGGGGGGAGTTAAGGCTGGTCGATGGACCTTATGAAACCAGCTCGTACCATAAATTCCACAGATGCGGCGGGACGATACTCGGAGAAAAACTGTCGTATCTCGACGTGTAGCGATCGGGCCCATGTAAGCGGATTTCGCCCATCATTATTAAAAAATTCCTCCCTCTTCCTCACTAAATCGGACATTGGTTCTTGAAAGTGGAGGGTGGCATTTCTGTATCGGCGTAGTTCTTCCCCCTTCTGGGGAATCATGTGCTGAATCGACCCCCAGTGGACCTGAAGATTTAGGTCTTTTGACCAAGTTATTGATGAATAAAACTGAACTACTTCCTTGCTAGCGAAAGCTTCGGCGACGACATATAGTGTCGCGAGCCAGAGTTGCGCATAGGACTGATATCTTACCGTTTTAATATTGGAAAGTTTACCTTTTGCGATTAGTTCCTTGTGAAGGCTGTGTGTCTGTTCGAACATAATGTCAGATGCCTGAAAATAGTAATCATGAAGTCTGATTAGGAGATCGTTTTCAGGCGGCGGCATTTCGATGGGCATGGGGCGCTCCTAGCGAAAATATGATTTATACGAAATGATCGGGGCTGGGCTCGGAAATTACAATAAGAAAAAATACGACGGCAGCAAATACACGAGCCGAGAGGAAGCTTGTCAGCGCATCAGTAGTGCTTGGCCATGCTGAGCCAGTTTTTCACGTCGCCAAAGATGTTCTCGATGCAGTGGCGTTGGCGTTAGAAGGTCGTGCCATGGGGATAGCGAGCTTGCGCGCCTGTTTGGACGGCATCGAGGCGTGATGCTGCGGTTGAGCAAAACGAATGCGGAACCACTTGGCGCCGCCGCCAAGCCCCCCGCCCGCTGCTGGCCGCCTGCGGTGCCGTGATCTCCGTCATTCCCTGATCCGCCATTCCCCCCTTCCCGGCGGGCGCTGAACGGGGCAACAAGCCATTCTGGCGAGCGCGCTGTCTGCGGCGGCGCGCACCGCACCACCCTGCCGCACTGATCCGGAGGATTTTCCGTGGCCGATCTCGAACGCCAGGTCCATGTGGACCGCAACCTCGCCCTCGAACTCGTCCGGGTGACGGAGGCCGCGGGCCTGGCCGCCAGCCGCTGGATGGGCCGGGGCGACAAGAACGCCGCCGATGGCGCGGCGGTGGAGGCCATGCGCCGCGCCTTCGACACCGTCGCCATCTCCGGCACCGTGGTGATCGGCGAGGGCGAGATGGACGAGGCGCCGATGCTCTATATCGGCGAGAAGGTCGGCCTCTATGCCAAGGCCGGCGGCGGGCCGGAGGTGGATATCGCGGTCGATCCGCTGGAGGGCACCACCATCACCGCCAAGGGCGGCCCCAACGCCATGGCGGTCGTTGCCCTGGCGCAGAAGGGCGGCTTCCTGCACGCCCCCGACATCTACATGGACAAGATCGCGGTCGGCCCCGGCCTGCCGGACGGCGTGGTGCATATCGATGCCTCGGTCGAGGAGAACCTGACCAACCTCGCCAAGGCCAAGGGCCGCAGCATCAACGACCTGGTCGTCTGCCTGCTGGACCGCGACCGGCACAAGGAGATCATCAAGCGCTGCCGCATGGCCGGAGCGCGCATCATGCTGATCCCGGATGGCGATGTCTCCGGCGTGGTCGCCGTGTCCCAGCCCGAGACGGGCGTGGACATGTATCTCGGCAGCGGCGGCGCGCCGGAAGGGGTGCTAGCGGCGGCGGCGCTGCGCTGCATCGGCGGCCAGATGCAGGGCAAGCTGGTCTTCGAGAATGACGACCAGGTGGCGCGGGCGCTGGAGATGGGCATCACCGATCCCAACCGCGTCTATTCCATGACCGACATGGCCAAGGGTGATGTGATGTTCGCCGCCACCGGCGTCACCACCGGCCCGATGCTGCGCGGCGTGCGCCATTTCGGCAGCGGCGCGGTGACGCATTCCATCGTCATGCGCTCCAAGTCCGGCACCGTCCGCTATGTGGAAGGCCACCACAACTTCGCGCTGAAGCCCGCGGCCTTCACGGCTTGAACGACGCGGCCGTCTTGCCGGCGCCGCCGGGTGCGGAGGTGGCGCTGGGCGTCGCCCGCAGCGTGCTCGGCCGGCGCTGGATCTGGCGGCAGGGCGATGCGCGGATCGGCCTCGGCATCGCCCAGCGGCTGGCGCTGCCCGAGCTGGTCGGGCGGCTGCTGGCGGCGCGCGGCGTGGGCGTGGAGGCGGCGTCGGATTTCCTGGAGCCGACGCTGCGCGCCCTGCTGCCCGATCCCTCCACCCTGCGGGACATGGATGCGGCCGCGGCGCGGCTGGCCGATGCCGCCCAGGCCGGGGAATCCGTGGCGGTCTATGGCGACTACGACGTGGACGGCGCCTGTTCCGGCGCGCTGACCGTGCGGCTGCTGCGGGAGCTGGGCTGCCGCGTCGTGCATTACGTGCCGGACCGGCTGAATGAGGGCTATGGGCCGAACCCCGCGGCCATCGCCACGCTCTGCGCGCGCGGCGCCACGCTGATCGTCACCGTCGATTGCGGCATCGCGGCGGAGGTGGCGCTGGAGGCCGCGCGGGGGCGCGCCGATGTGGTGATCCTCGATCACCACAAGGCGGAAGGCCCGGTGCCGCTGGTGCGCGCCGCGGTCAATCCGAACCGGCTGGACTGCACCAGCGGCCTCGGCCATCTCTGCGCCGCCGGCGTCGCCTTCCTGGCCGGCATCGCCACGGTGCGGGAGCTGCGCCGGCGCGGCGCCTTCGCCACCCGGCCGGAGCCGAAGCTGCTCGACCTGCTGGACCTGGTGGCGCTGGCCACCGTCTGCGACGTGATGCCGCTGACCGGGCTGAACCGCGCTTTGGTCGCGCAGGGGCTGAAGGTGATGGCCAGGCGCAGCCGCGCCGGCATTGCCGCGCTGCTGGAGGTGGCGATGGCCAAGGATGCGCCCACCGCCCATACGCTGGGCTTCCTGCTCGGCCCGCGCATCAACGCCTCCGGCCGCATCGACGAAAGCGACCTCGGCCTGCGCCTGCTGCTGGAGGATGACCCGATCGAGGCCCGCGCCATGGCGGAGCGGCTGGATGTGGTGAACAAGCGGCGGCAGGACGTGGAGGCCGATGTGCTGACCGCCGCCATGACGGAGGCCGAGCGCCAGGCGCAGCGCGGCCATCCGGTGCTGCTGGTGGTCGGCCAGGGCTGGCATCCCGGCGTGGTCGGCATCGTCGCCGGCCGCATGAAGGAGAAATACAACCGCCCGGCCTGCGTCGCCGGCCTGTCGGAGGGCCTGGCCAAGGGCTCCGGCCGTTCCGTGCCGGGGGTCGATCTCGGCGCCGCCATCATCGCCGCGCGGCAGGCGGGGCTGCTGGCGACGGGCGGTGGCCATGCCATGGCCGCCGGCTTCTCCTTCCCCGCGGAGAAGGAGGGGGAATTCCACGCCTTCCTGGATGAACGCCTAGCCCATGCCGCCAACCTGCCCGGCGCCGCCGACCTGGCGCTGGAAGGCGCGCTGACGGTGCCCGGCGCGACGGTAGAGGTGGCCAGCCAGATCACCCGCCTCGCCCCCTTCGGCGCGGGGAATGAGGAGCCGGTCTTCGTGCTGTCCCGCGCCCGGGTGGTCCGCGCCGATCGCGTGGGGAAGGAGGGCGGCACCATCCGCGCCTTCCTGGAAGGGGAGGGCGGCAGCGGTCGCCTCAAGGCCATCTGCTTCCGGGCCAAGGAAGGCCCGCTCGCCGCCGCCCTGCTCGGCGGCGGCACGCTGCACCTGGCGGGGCATCTGCGGGCGGAAAGCTGGAATGACAGCGTGACCGCCGGCTTCCATGTGGTGGATGCGGCGCCGGTTTAGCCGGGGGCCTGTTCCGGAAAATCATAGAGCCGGCGGGCATTGTCGGAGAGGATGCGGTTGCGCACCGCCTCCTCCGGCGCCCAGTCCAGCATCAGGTCCAGCAGGTCGCCGTCATTCGGCATGACGCGGCCCTGCATGTTCACATGCGGCCAGTCGGAGCCCCAGACCAGCCGTTCCGGCGCATGCGCGACCAGGGCCTGGGCCAGGGGCGTGACGGAGGCATAGGGAAAGTCCTCCTTCGTGCAGCGCATCGGCCCGGACAGCCGCACCCAGATCCGGCCGCTGTCCAGCATCCGCAGCAGGGTGCGGAAGGCCGGCTGGTCGACGCCGCCAGCGGCGGGCACCGCGCCGAAATGGTCCAGCACCACCGGCCCCGGCAGCGCCATCAGCCGGTCCGCGAAATCCTCCAGATCCCCGGGCGAGGGGTAGAACTGCACCACCCAGCCGAGCTCCGCCGCCATCGCCGCCGCGGCCTCCGACAGATGCGGCAGATGCGCGCCGTGATGCGGGCTGACGAAGCGCAGCCCGCGCACGCCGAGGCCATGCAGCCGCGCCATCTCCGCCTGTGTCGTCCCCGGCTTCAGCAGCGCGACGCCGCGGAAATGCTGCGGGAAGCGCGCCAGCGTGTGTTCCAGATGCGTGGTGTCCATGCCGTAGCCGCCGCCGCTGACGATCACGGCATGGTCGATGCCGAGCGCCTTGTGCAGGGCGATGCAGGTCTCCGGCAGCGCATCCTCCGAGATGTACTTGCTGCCGGGATCGAAGGGGTACTGCGCGGCCGGTCCGAACAGATGCACCTGCCCATCCACCGAACCCGGCGGGCAGACCAGGCGCGGCGTCCCGGGGTTCGGATCGGGCGGCGGCGTCAATGGGGGCATGCGTTGCTCTCTCACTCGGCGCGGATATTGGCGTCGCGGATCACCTGGCGCCACAGCGGGATCTCGCGGGCGATGATGGCGCGGAATTCCTCCGGCGTGGTGCCGACCGGCTCGACGCCGGAGCGGTCGAGCCGCGCCATCACCTCCGGGTCGCGGGCGGCCGCCATCAGCGCGCGGGACAGGGCGGCGATGGCCTCGGCCGGCGTGCCGCTGGGCGCCACCACGCCCATCCAGAGAATCCCCTCGAAGCCCGGCAGGCCGTGCTCGGCGATGGTCGGCACATCGGGCAGCTTCGGCGAGCGTTCCTTGCTGGCGATCGCCAAAGCGCGGATGGAGCCTTCGGCCATGCTGGCGGCAGAGGTCGCCAGGCTGTCCAGCTTCAGTTGCACGCGCCCCGCCACGAGGTCGGTGAAGGCCGGCGCCGCGCCGCGATAGGGCACGTGCAGCACGTCCAGCCCCAGTCGCTTCAGCATCAGCTCCATCGTCACATGCGGGTGGGACCCGATGCCGGCGGAGGAATAGGTCAGCTTGCCGGGATTGGCCCGCGCATAGGTCACGAATTCGGCGAAGGTGGTGAAGGGCGCGGCGCGCGGCGCGATCAGCAGCTCCGCGATCTGCGCAACCAGGGAGACCGGGATGAAGTCGCGTTCCGGATCGAAGCCGCTGTTCAGGCTCAGGCTGGGATTGATGGTGTGGTTCGGCGCGGTGAACAGCAGCGTGTAGCCATCCGGCGTCGCGCGGGCCACGCGCTGCGTGCCGACATTGCCGCCGGCGCCGGGCGCGCTGTCGATGATGACATTGCCGCCCAGCAGCTCCGCCACCTTGCCCATCACCAGCCGCGCCGTGACATCCACGGTGCCGCCGGGCGGGAAGGGGACGATCAGGCGGATCGGCTGGTCCGGATAGCCCGCGGCATGGACGGCGGGCGCGGCGAGCGTGGCCGCCAGCGCGCCGCCGCCAGCCAGCAGGCCGCGGCGGGTCGGGGTGGTGATGGGCATGGCGCCTGTCCTCCTCATTGCCGCTCGATGGCGGCGCGGTCGATCACCTGGGCCCAGAGCGCGATGTCGTGCCGCAGCAGCGCGCCCATCTCGGCCGGCGTGTTCGGCGCCGGCTCGACACCCAGGGCAAGCAGCCGCGCCCGCATGGCCGGCATGGCCAGGATCTCCCGCAGATGGCCGTTCAGCAGCTCGATGACCGGTTGCGGCGTGCGGGCCGGCGCGAACAGCGCGTTCCAGCCGGTGACGGCGTAATCGGCGAGGCCGGCCTCCCGCAGCGTCGGCAGGTCGGGCAGAAGCTGGGACCGCCTTTCGCCGGTGCTGGCGATGGCGCGCAGCACGCCACCCTCCAGCGCGCCGCGCACGGCGGCATAGGATTCGAAGGCGATCTGCACATCGCCGCGCTGCGCCGCCGTCAGCACCTCCGGCGTGGTGCGATAGGGGATGACGGTGGCATCCAGCCCGGCGGCGACGCGCAGCCATTCCGCCGCCAGGTTCTGCGTGCTGCCCGGGCTGATGGTGCCGATCGCCAGCCGCCCGCCATTGCGGCCGGCCGCCAGCACATCCTGCACCGAGCGCAGCGGCGAGTTGGCGCCCGCCAGCAGCAGCAGGTCGAAGGACACCATGGCGGAAATGGCGGTGAAATCCGCCACCGGGTCATAGGGCAGCGACCGGAACAGCGACTTGTTGATGGCATTGCCGGTGCTGAGGATCATCAGCGTCTGGCCATCTGGTTCCGCCGTCGCGCCGATGCGCGCGGCGACCGCGCCGCCCGCCCCCGGCCGGTTGTCCACCACCACCTGCTGGCCGAGGCGCTGCGACAATTGCTCCCCCACCAGCCGCGCCGTCAGGTCCGCCAGCCCGCCCGGCCCGAAGCCGATGACAATGCGGATGGGGCCGGAGGGGAAGTTCGCCGCCTGCGCCCCGCGCCCGGGCAGAAGGCCGGCGCCGGCACCCAGAAGCGCGGCGCCGAGCAGCCGGCGACGGCCAGCCGTCGCGGCATGGGACTGCGTCATGTCTTGTCCTCCCTGGTCGGCGCCTTGGCTCGATGCGCGCAACCTGTTCGGCGGGGTGCCAGGCTGACAAGCACGCTCTGCCCGCATTCCGTCTGACGGAAGGCCCGGTGACACCGCTGGCGGTGCGCTTGACTTGCCGGCATTCCAGGATGCGGAATGTCCGCCTGGAGGAAGGGCCGAATGCAGGTCATTGTGATCAGGCGCGCCCGCCTCGCGATCAGGCGCGCCCGCCTCGCGCTCAGGCGCGCCCGCCACGGGCGACCCCGCGCATGAGCGGCCCCCCCGTGCAATCCGTGCTGCGGGCGCTGGACCTGTTGAAGGAGCTGAACCGCCAGCGCCACACCACCGTGGACCAGTTGCACCGCGCCACCGACCTGCCCAAGCCCACCATCATGCGGCTGCTCGGCACGCTGACCACCGCCGGGCTGGTCGCCAAGGGCGAACGCGGCCTCGGCTATCGCATCACCTCCCAGGTCGCCACCCTCAGCTCCGGCTTCCATGGCGGGCCATTGGTGGCGGAGGCCGGGCGTGCCTGGGCGGTGGACCTGACGCGCCGCCTGAAATGGCCCGTGGCGATCGCCGTGCCGGACCAGGGGCGCGTCGTCATCAGCGTCAGCACCATGGCCGACAGCGCCGTCTCCCCCTTCCACGCCACCGTCGGCGTGCGCTTCAGCCTGGTGACGCGCGCCATCGGCCGCGCCTACCTGGCCTATTGCCCGGAGGAGGAACGGCAGATCCTGCTGCGCCTGCTCGCGGCCTCCCCCGACCCGGAAGACAACCCGCCCAACCTGGAACGCGTGGTGCAAGGCATGGTCGCCATGGTCCGCCGGCAAGGCTATGCGCAGCGCGACCCGAAGGTGGAGCCGCGCAATTCCAACACCGTCGCGGTGCCGATCATGCTGGGGGAGTCCGTCGCCGGCACGCTGGGCCTCAGCTACTTCCGCTCCGTCGTCAGCCACGCCGTGCTGGCGGACCAGCTCGTGCCCGCCTTGCAGGAGGCGAGCCGGCAGATCACCGCTTCCATGGAGCGGCTGCAGCAGGGCCAGGCGCGCAGCGCCTGAGCCATGATTCCACGATGCGGAAAGGGGGCAATTTGCACTCCCGCGCGCCCCGTCTTGTCGCCGATGATACCACCACCCCACGGCACGGAACGGGAGGAAAGCGGGCCGCCATCACGCTGCCCGCGGATACGCCATGCGTGAAAAGGAACCGTCGCGATGAATGCCGACCCGCAGTTGATCGACAGCCTGATGCAAGGCGCCATCGACCTGCATTGCCACAGCGGCCCCTCCGTCATGGCCCGCGCCGTGAACCATGAGCAGGCGCTGGAACAGGGCGCCGCCGCCGGCATGCGCGCCGTGCTGTTCAAGGACCACTACTACCCCACCGGCCCCTTCGTCGACGTGCTGAAGGAAGCCGGCAAGGCCACCATCGCCGAACCCATCGGCAGCATCGTGCTGAACAACTCCGTCGGCGGCATCAACCCCTTCGCCGTCGAACCCGCGGTGAAGACCGGCGCCAAGGTGGTCTGGATGCCCACCGTCTCCGCCGCCAACCACATCCGCGAAGGCCACCGCAAATCCCTGCTGCCGACCAAGGGCAAGATGCTGAAACAGATCGGCCTGTCCGTGCTGGACGCGCGCGGCGACCTGCTCGACCCGGTCAAGCACGTGCTCGACATCATCGCCGAACACGACGTCGTCCTGTCCTGCGGCCACCTGCATATCAGCGAAGTCTGGCCGCTGTTCGACGAAGCAAAAAAACGCGGCTGCAACCGCCTGCTGGTCAACCACCCCAGCTACACCGTCGGCGCCTCCCTCTCCGACGTGAAGGAACTGGTCTCGATGGGGGCCTGGATCGAACACTCGATCTGCATGTTCATCCCGAACCGGATGAAGGTCTACGACGAAGCCTTCCTCAAAGCCCTGATCGACGCCGCCGGCATCGACCGCACCTTCTTCGGCTCCGACCTCGGCCAAACCAACGCACCCCTGCCCGTCGAAGGCTTCCGCCAAATCATCGGCCTGTGCCTCTCCATCGGCTACAGCCCCGACGACATCCGCAAAATGGTCAGCACCAACGCCGCCCAACTCGCCGGCCTGGGCGCGAACACCGCAACGGGTGGCTGACAGGGGTTGAGGTTGCCGTGGGTTGCTTGCAGGGGGACGCTGTCCCCCTGCACCCCCTGCCAAAGGGACAGTGGTCCCTTTGGAAACCCATTTAAGGGGTAGGCGAAAGGAGGGGCACTGAGCATCCGCTTGTCCCGACGCGCCCGCCGTGCCCCTCCTTTCGTCTACCCCTAAGTCGAGGGTTCGAAGGGGCCACTGCCCCTTCGCGGGAGGGGTGCGGGGAGGGCAGCGCCCTCCCTGCGATCACCCGCGCACCCTAACCCCTTCCAGCACCGGCGCGATGTCGTCCAGGCGGTCGAGTTGCAGCAGTTGGGTGATGGCTGTTTCGGCCTGGGTGGCGGTGAGGGTGTCGCGGGTGTTGGCTTGGAATTTGGTGATGATGTCGGTGTGGGACAGGGGGTTGTGGCGGGTGCCGCGCATGTCGGTGATGCGGTGGGTCAGGCGGCGGCCGTCCTGCGTCAGCACGGTGACGCAGCCGCCGGAGCGGGTGGGGTTGGTGGTGGGGTCGTCTTCGTAGGTCACCTTGTCGGCCAGGGCGTTGATCACGGGGTCGCGCAGGCTGGATTTGGCGTAGGCGTCCTTGTCCATGCGGCCGAGGACCAGGGCTTCGGCGACGGTGTGTTGCAGGCTGATGCGGCCGTGCCAGGTGGTGGCGGGGCGGCGCTTGTCGGCGGCGGGTTCGCACATGGTGGCGAAGGAGCGTTGGCCGATCTGGCAGATGACCTGGGCGATGTCCTCGGGGCGCAGGTTGTGGGTGTCGCGCAGGGCGATGGCTGCTTCGATATGCGGCATCATGGTGAAGGCGCAGGGGTGGACCTTGGAGGCGATGTTCAGCACTTCCCAGGACGTGCCGAGGCCGTCGCAGAGTGCGTCGAAGCGCAGGTCGTCGCGGCCCTGGATGTGGCTGCGGAACCAGCCGAAGCGGCCGTCGAAGACCGGATCGGGGCCGGAGATGCCGGCCTGGGCCAGCGCCACGGCGCGCAGGGCGCCGGTGGCGGCGAAGCCCACATGCATCATCTTGGTGGAACTGCCGTCTTCGAAGGAGGCGTTGATGCCGGCGGAGAGGCTGCCGGCGGCGCCGATGGCGTCGGCGGTGGTCTGCGCATCCAGCCCGCGCAGTTTGGCCAGCGTATAGGCGCCGCCGAAGACGCCGAAGACGGCGGTGGGATGGAAGCCGAGATTGTGCAGCCGCACGGGCGTGATCCGGCCGAGCCGGCAGGTCAGCTCGCTGCCCACCAGCACGGCTTCGATGAGTTGCCGGCCGGAAAGGCGGCGGCGCTGGGCTTCGGGGAAGGCGACGGCGACGCAGGGTGCGGTCGGGTGGATGAAGCTTTCGATATGGGTGTCGTCGAATTCCAGCACGGCGGTCATCACGCCGTTGACGAAGGCGGCGGCCATCGGCGCGACGTCTTCCGCCTCGCCCAGGATATGCGCGCCGCCACCGCCTTCCAGTGCCAGCGCGGCGCGGCGCGCGGCGGTGACGAGGGGCAGCGGCTTCGCGGCGAGCATGACGCCGATCAGGTCGAGGATGCGCAGCTTGGTGCTTTCCACGACCTCGGCCGGGACGCTGTCGAGCGAGAGGTTGGCCGCCCACTGGGCGGCCTGCTGGTTCAGGCTGGACGTCATTGGGCGGAGATTCCGCTGCTGCGGATGATGGCGCCGAATTGCCGCGTATCCTCCATCAGATCATCTGCGAGTTGCGCGGGGGTGCGGTAGCTGGGCACGACGCCGACGCGGGCGAGGCGTTCGAGGAAGGCCGGTTCGCGCAGCATCGACTCGACATGGCCGGAGAGCAGCGTGACGATCTCGGGCGGCATGTTGGCGGGGCCCATCAGCGCCTGCCAGCCGGAGGTGCGGACATTCGGGTAGCCCTGTTCGGCGAGGGTCGGGATGTCCGGGAATTGCGGCAGGCGGCGATCGCCCACGGCGGCCAGGCCGCGCAGGCGGCCCTGCTGCACATGCTGGATCACGACCGTGTCGATCATGAAGTCGATATCGCCGGTCAGCATCGCCTGCACGGCGGGGGCGGAGCCGCGGAAGGGGATGTGCTCGGCGGCGAATCCGGCCTCGCGGCGGAACATCTCCGTCATCACATGCAGGGTCGATCCGATGCCGGAGGAGCCGTAGTTCAGCCGACCCTGGTTGCGCTTTCCGTATTCCACCAGCTCCGCCAGCGTGGTGATCGGCAGTCCGGGGCGCACGGCCAGCAGCCGCTGCGATTCGCTGATATTGGCGATGGCGGTGAAATCCTTCACCGGGTCGAAGCCGACATTGGCCATATGCGGCAGGATGGCGAAGATGGCGTTGCCGGCGAGCATCATGGTGTAGCCATCGGGCGCGGCGCGGCTGATCGTGCGGGCGGCGATGGCGCCGCCGGCGCCGCCCTGGTTCTCCACCACCACCGGCACGCCGAGTCGTGCGGACAGCGATTCCCCCACCAGCCGGCCGACCAGGTCACCCGTGCCGCCGGCGGCATAGGCGACGACCAGGCGCAGCGGGCGTTCCGGGAAGGTGGCCAGTGCGGGTCGCGCGAATCCGGCGCCAAGAAGCAGCAGAAGGGCGAGCAGCAGGCGGATGCGCCCGGCCCGGAATGGCGAAGGCTGTGGGATCGGCATCGCGAGGACTCCATGTCGGGATGAGGGGTTCTGCGGTCCGTCTCCAGCGCAGGCATCCTGCGGCGCATTGCGCGCTTCGCTTTCCCGGCAACAGCTCCCTGTCGCCAATCTAATGCGGGATTCCGCGTCTCGCGGGACTATCTCACGGCGTTCCGCATTCCGGAATATCGATGGATTTCGACGCGAACCGGGCCGCGGACATGGCAGCTTCGGCGCAGAGGAAGCGGGAGAATCGAGGGTGCCCATCGTCACAGCCGAACTGCGTCCCTGCACACAGCGCCAGGCGGATCCGGGTTGGAAATTCGCCCGCGCCACGGTCGCGGAATTGCAGGGCTGGGTCATCGTCCTGACCGATGAGGATGGCGTGACCGGCCTGGGCTACGCGCATGCGATCCCGGCCATCACCACCCATGGGCCGGGCGCCGAGGCGGCGCTGCATTTCCTGCGGCCGCTGGTGGTCGGGCGCGATCCGGCGGAGCTGGCCGCGATCATGGATCTGGTCGAGACGACCCTGGTCGGCAACCGCTCGGTCAAGGCGGCGATCGACATGGCGCTGCATGACCTTCAGGCGCGCCGCGCCGGCCTGCCGCTGTCGGCGCTGCTCGGCGGGCGCTATCGCGACCGCATTCCGCAATCGCGCATCCTGCCGATCAAGGCGCCGGCGGAGATGGCGGCGGGCGCCGCCGCGCTGGTGGCGAAAGGCTACCGCACGCTGAAGCTGAAGCTGGCCGGCGATGCCGCGCTCGATGCGCGGCGGGTGGCGGAGGTGCGGGCGGCGGTGGGCGCGGAGGTGACGCTGACGCTCGACCCGAACCAGTCCTACAGCGCCAAGGGTTTCCTGGCGGCCTGGCGGCGGCTGGAGCCGCAGGACATCGCCTTGGTGGAGCAGCCGGTGCCGGCCGCGGACTGGGAAGGTCTCGCGCTGATAACCCGCACCCTGCCGGTGCCGATCGAGGCGGATGAGACGGTGGAGACGGTGGCCGATGTGCTGCGGGTGGTGCAGGGGCGCGTCGCCGATGTGGTCAATCTGAAGCTGACCAAGCTCGGCGGCGTGCGCAACTTCGTCACCGCCGCGCGCATCCTGGAAGCCGGACAGATCGCCACGCGCATGGGCGCGGCCTTCGGTCCGGCGCTGCTGCAGGGCGCCTCCGCCCACGCCGCCGCGTCGCTGCGGAACCTGCCCTTCGCCTGCGAGCTGTCGGAGCACGACCACATCCTGGACGATCCGTTCACGCCTCTGCCCATCGAGGACGGCGTGATCGCCGTCCCCGTCGGGCCTGGCTGCGGGATCGTCTATGCCTGAGCCTTTCAGCGCAGGTTGAGCTGTTCGATCAGCAACGCCATGGCCCGGTCCTCCGCGGCCAGGGCCTGGGTGAACTGCGCGCGGTCCTGCAACAGCACCTCGTTGAAGGCGCGCCGCATCGCCTGGGCGTAGCTGGGCGTCGCGGCGGCGTCGCGGAAGACCTGGTCGAGCCGTTGCAGAATCGGCTCCGGCGTCTGCTTCGGCGCGAAGAAGCCGAAGCGCGTCACCAGATCCACATCCAGCCCGATCTCCGTCAGGGCGATGAGGTCGGGCAGCGCGGCGCTGCGCGTCGCGCCGGTTTGCGCCAGCGGCAGGATGCCGTGCGATTCGACGGTCGGCATGATGATGCCGGGCGCCCCCACCACCAGGTCGATGTCGCCGGCGAGCAGCGCGGTCATGGCCGGCGCGATGCCGGCATAGGGCACATGCAGCAGCTTCACGCCGGCGGCGCGCGCCATCGCTTCGCCTGCCAGATGCGGGGAGCTGCCGATGCCGGGCGAGCCGAAGGAGATGCTCTCGGGCTGCGCGCGGGCGGCCGCCAGCATCTCCTGCGCCGTGCGATGGCGGAAGCCGCGCTTCGCGGCGACGATGATCGGCAGGGCGACCAGGTTGCAGACGGGCGCGAAATCCATCGCCGTATAGGGCTGGTTCTGGATGCGCGGCACGACGGTGAGCGCGGCGGTACCGCCGAAGAGCAGCGTGTAGCCATCCGGCGTGCTGGTGCGGACGCGGTTGGCCCCGATGCCGCCACCACCGCCAACGACGGATTCGATCACCACGGGCTGGCCCAGGCGCTGCGCGAAATCGTTCTGCAGCAGCCGGATGTACTGGTCCGTGCCACCCGCGGCATAGGGCACGATCACGCGGATGGCGCGGCTCGGATAGTCCTGCGCCAGGGCCGGCGCGGCGGCCAAGGCGGCGGCCGTGGCGGCAAGGGCGTGGCGGCGTGTGATGGGCATGGGTCTAATCCTCCCTGGTCCAGCGCAGCGCGCGGCGAACCGCGCCGCTGAACAGTTGTTCCTTGTCCTGCTGCGAGATTTCGCGCGTGTGCAGCAGGTGGTGCAGCGCGTCGGCGTAGGATTTCCAGTCCGCGCGCGGCGGCGCGCCCGTGGCGCCCGCGCGATCCGGCACGCCCCAGCGCAGGCGCGTGAAATCGCTCGCCCACATACAGCGCTCCGGTCCGAAGGCGCGCAGGATGCGATGGAGCTGGGGCCAGACATCGTCATGCGGAAAGGCGGCGCGGGAGACGAGCGGCACGCCGCACCACTTCACGAAGACATTCGGATAACGCGCCAGTTCCAGCAGCCCGGGAAGCGCCGCCCAGCGATCGCCCTCGATCTCCCGGCGCAGGGACTGGGTGATGCCGAAATGATCGACGATGATGGTCAGCTCCGGATGCCGCTCCGCCAGCGGCTGCAGCGCCGCGGCGAAACCATGGGCGGAGAAGAACATCGGGATGTCGTAGCGCGCCGCCAGCGCCCAGTAGCGATCGAAGCCGCCGCCCTGGAAGGTGTCGTTCAGCCGCAGCGCCACCTCCGGGTCACGCCGCACCTCGGCATAGTTCGTCACCAGCGTGCGGCAGCCAAGCATGCCCTTGCGAGCGCGGAAGCCCGCCATCCGTGCTTCCAGTTCTTCCGAGTTGTGATCCATCACCTCGACGGCGGCGAAGAGTTCCGGATAGCGCGTGATGCAGGCCTCGTTGAAGGCGGGGCGCGCCACCACCACGGCCCGGTCGACCCGCACGCAATCCAGCGCTTCCCGCGCCAGTTCCACATGCACCGCGTCGCGCGTCGCCGGGTCCAGCGGTGGGTCGAAGGGCTTGCCCGCGGCCGGTTCGTGGATCTGCGCGTCGATGATCTCCAAGCGCCGGCCCTCAGAGATGCCGGCCGCAATCGACCAGCAGCGCGGTGCCGGTGGTCAGGCGCAGATGCGTGACGGCGGCGACCACCGCGAGCGCCACGTCATCCGCCTGGCAGACGATCTTCAAGGGCGTCAGCGCCGCCTGCTTCAGCACCGCGTCGCGGCTGCGGCCCGGCACGAAGCCGGTATCGACGGCGGCGGGAGAGACGCCGATGACGCGGATTTCCGGCCCCAGCACACGCGCCAGCGACAGCCCCATCGTGTCCAGCGCGGCCTTGGAGGCGCAATAGGCGATGCTGCTGCCCAGCCCGTTCATCGCGGCGAGGGAGGAGATGTTGACGATCACCGCATCCCCGCTGCGCTTCAGCAACGGCGCGAAGGCGCGGATGGTGGAATAGGGGCCGCGGACATTGGTGATGAGGATGCGGTCGAAGGTCTCGTCATCCAGCGCGTCGAGATCGGCATGCGGCACGGCGCGGGTGGTGCCCGCCGAATTCACCAGCACATCCGCCCGGCCCAGCTTCGCCTCCACCTCCGCCGCTGCCGCGCGGATCGCGGCGGTGTCGGCCATCGGCAGGTGCAGGGCGATATGGCCGTCGCCCGGCAGTTCCGCCGCCAGCGCCTCCGCACGGTCGCGGCCGTTGTTGTAGCCGATGGCGATCGTCGCCCCCTGCTCCGCCAGGCGTCGGGCGGAGGCGGCGCCGATGCCGCTGCTGCCGCCGGTGATCACCGCGACCTTGCCGCGCAGGCCGTAGGGGCCGAGGGCGCCCTGGTTCACATCGCTCATTCGCTTCGCTCCTGTTTCAGCCGCCCGTCAGGTTCAGCGCGGTCAGAAGCTGCGCCGTCGCGGCATCTTCCGCCGCGAGGAAGCTCTGGAAACGTGCCTGGTCCAGCAATTCCACCTCGTTGAAGGCGCGTTGCATGGCCTGGGCATAGGCAGGGTCGGCGCCGCCTTCCAGCAGCAGCCCCGACCAGCGGGCGATCACCGCGTCCTCGGTGCCCTTCGGGGCGAAGAAGCCGAAACGGGTGACGAGTTCCACATCCAGCCCCGCCTCGCGCAGCGTCGGCAGATCGCGCAGCACGGCGATGCGTTGCGCGCCGGTCTGCACCAGCGGCACCACGCCGCGTTCCACCAGCGGCATGATATTGCCGGGCGCGCCCATCACCAGATCGATGTCGCCGGCCAGCAGGCCCACCACGGCCGTGGCGATGCCGGAATAGGGCACATGCAGCAGCTTCACGCCGGCCGCCTTGGCCATCGCCTCCGCCACCAGATGCGGCGTGCTGCCGACGCCGGGCGTGCCGTAGCTCAGCCCCTCCGGCCTCGCGCGGGCTTCGCGCAGGAAGCCGGCGAAGTCGGTGAAGCGCGCGCCCTGGCGGCCTGCCAGCACATAGGGGATGGCGATCAGATTGGCGATCGGCGCGAAATCCGCGATGGAATAGCCCAGCCTTTGCAGGCGCGGCACCGCCGTCAGCGCGCCGGTGCCGGCGAAGAGCAGGGTATAGCCATCGGCCGGAGCGGTGCGCACCCGGTTGGCGCCGATGGCGCCGCCGCCGCCGGTGACGGATTCGATGACGATGGGCTGGCCGAGCGCCTGGGTCAGCCGGGCCTGCAAGGGCCGGATGAACTGGTCCGCGCCGCCCGCCGCATAGGGCACGATCACGCGGATCGCGCGGTTCGGATAGGCCTGGGCGCGGGCGGATCCCGTGGTCAGGACAAGGCTCGCCGCCGCCAGGGCGCTGCGTCGGGTGATGGTCATCGAAACCCTCCCTTGCTTGCTGTCACGACGTCATGCGGAAAAGCCGCGACGGATTGGTCCAGAGAATCCTGTCGCGATCGGCCGCCTCCGGCACGACGCGGTGCAGCGCCGCCAGCAGCGGGCCGAAATCGGTGCGGGCCTTGGCGCGCAGGAAGGGCCAGTCGGAACCCCAGATGCAGCGATCGATGCCGAAAGCCTCGATCAGCGCGGCGATGTAGGGATCGGTATCGACATAGGGCGAGCCGGTCTGGCTGAAGCGGAACACGCCGGACAGCTTGATGACGGCATCGCTGCCGCGACCAAGTTCCAGCAGCGCCCGGAAGCCCTTTTGGCGCAGACCGCCCGGCAGTTCGGGGCGGCCGGAATGGTCGATGATGACGGGCAGCTTCGCCGCGCGCAGCGCGGGCATCGCGGCGATCAGGGAGTCGCCGTGGTGATAATGCACCTGCGCGAACCAGCCGACCTCCCGCGCCCGGGCCAGCGCGCGCTCCCCCATCGGGCCGAGCAGTGGTGGGCTGGTCGGGAAGTCCAGATTGAAGCGGATGCCGACGATGCCGCCTTCCACCATGCGGTGGATTTCCGTCTCCGGCGTCGCATCCGGCAGCAGCGCGACGCCTTTCAGCCGCCCGCCGGATGCCGCGATGGCTTCGAGCATATAGGTGTTGTTGGCACCGTAGCCGCCAAGCGGGTTGATCAGCACGCCATGGGTGAAGCCGTGGCTGGCCAGCACCTGCAGGAATTGCGGCGCGGTGCCGAGCTCATTCGCCTGGATATCGAAGCCGCGATCGCCGCCCCAGCCCTGGCGGGTGAGGTCGAAGGCATGGGCGTGGGAATCAACGGCCGGCATGATCGATCTTTCAGAAGCCGTAGAGGGTGGCGGGGTTGTCCACCAGCAGGCGTTGCCGGTCCTCCGGCGTCGGGGCGAAGTCGGGGATCAGGTTCAGCAGCTCCATCTCATCCACCGGTGTGGTCAGGTTGGGATGCGGGAAGTCGGTGCCCCAGAGCACGCGATGCGGCGCCGCGCGCAGCAGGGCGCGGGCGAAGGGCAGGGCCTCGGTGAAGGGCGCGCGGGTCATGCGCTCGATGCCGCTCAGCTTCACCCAGATCCGGTCGTCGCCCAGCAGGTCGAGCAGCCTGCGGAAGGCCGGGCCTTCCACGCCGAGGGCGGGATCGACGCGGCCCATATGGTCGATCACCACGGGCATGCGCAGCGCGCGGATGACCTCCGCCATTTCCGTCACGCCATCGCCCTGCAACTGCATCACCATGTGCCAGCCGAGCGGCCGGGCACGGTCCGCGGCGCGATGGAACAGCGCCATGTCCGGCGCGCCGCCGAGCGCCTTGATGAAGTTGAAGCGGATGCCGCGCACCCCGGCCGCCTTCATCTCCCGCAGCTCGACCTCGGTGGTCGCATCGTCGATCATGGCGACGCCGCGATAGCGGTCCGGGTCGCTGTGCAGCGCGTCCAGCATGGCGCGGTTGTCGGTGCCATGGCAGCTTGCCTGCACGATCACCGCGCGCTGCAGGCCCAGCTTGCGGTGCAGCGCCGCCAGGACCTCCTTCGGCCTGTCCTCCGGCGTGTAGCGGCGGCTGGGCGCATAGGGGAAGCGTTCGGCGGGGCCGAAGACGTGGCAATGCGCGTCGCAGGCCAGTGGCGGTATGGCAAAGCGCGCCTGGCGCGGCGCATCGTCCTGGCCTTCGGCCTGCATGTCGTTTCCCCGGTTCCTGCGGGAAGCTAGGGCGCGGACTCCCCGGCGCAGAAGGCGGAACTGGTGCCGTTCCGCATCCCGGAATTCCGGCGGGTCAGGACGGCCGCAGCCGCTCCAGCGCCGCGGTGATCTCGCGGCTCGCCTGATGCAGGGCCGGCACCATCTCCCCGACCAGCAACGGCTGGCTGACCGCCGAGCGGAAGAAGCTGAGGCCGATGGTGCCCGCCACGGCGCCATCCAGCAGGATCGGCACGGCGACGGTGTTGGAGTTGCGCGGCTCCACCTTCGGGTCGCGCAGCGCATAGCCCTGGCGGCGCACCGTCACCACGATCATCCGCGCCACCCGCGCCAGGTTCGGCGGATTGTCCTCGGGGTCTGTCGAGGCGGCGAGAAGGCCCAGCAGGTCGCGGCGTTCCGCATCCGGGCAATGGGCCAGGTAGGCGCGGCCCAGCGCGCGGGTCAGCAGGCTGTGGCGCATGCCGATGGTGGCATGGAAGGGGGAGAGGGTGCTGCTGGCCGCCGTGCTGACGCTGATGGCGATGCGCCCGCCATCGCGGACGGCGATCGCCGCCGGCCAGCGCAGCCGGCGGGTCAGCTCCACCGCCCAGGGCCGCCCCGCTTCCGCCACCAGCGGCCCATCCTGGATGCCGGCGCTGAGCCGCTGCACGTCAGAGGTGACGCGGTAGCCGATGCCGCGTTCGCCCTTCATCACCAGCCCGGCGCTGGCCAGGGTGGCCAGCAGGCGCATGACGGTCGGCTTCGGCAGCAGGGTCGCGCGGTGCAGCTGGTCCACGGTCGTGTTCTGCTGCCTGTTCAGCTCCCGCAGGATCGCCAGGGCGCGCAGCACGGACTGGACCGGCGGCTCGGTCAGGGGTTGGGTTCCGGTATCTGACTCGCCAGGGCGGAGACGGTCAGCACCAGCTTGCCGATCTGGGCATTGGCATCCAGCACCGCCTGTGCCGCGCCGGCCTGCTCCAGCGGGTGCGTGGCGCAGATATGGGTGCGGATGCGGCCATCCTCCAGCAACGGCCAGACCTGCTCCACCAGTTCCCGCGCGATGCGGCCCTTATAGGCGGGGGGGCGGGCGCGCAGGGTGGAGCCGGTGAGCGTCAGGCGGCGGATGTAGATGTCGCGCGTGCTGATCTCCGCCATGGGCGCGCGATGGCTGGCGATCAGCACCAGCCGGCCATCGGGGGCGAGCAGCGCCATCTCCAGCGGCGTGTAGTCGCCGCCCTGGCCGTCGAGGATGACATCCACGCCCGCGCCGCCGGTCAGTGCCCGCACCTGGTCCGGCCAGTCCGCGTCCCGGTAGTCGACGACGTGATGCGCGCCATAATCCAGGCAGACGGCACGCTTGGCGGCGGAACTGCTGGTGGCGATGACGGTGGCGTTGCGCAACTGCCGCGCCATCTGCATCGCCGCCATGCCGACGCCGCTGGTGCCGCCCTGCACCAGCAGGGTCTCGCCTTCCGCGATGCGGCCGAGCCAGAACACGTTGTTCCAGGCGGTGAAAAACACCTCCGGCAGCGTCGCCGCCTGGGCGAAGCTGAAGCCGCGCGGAATCGGCATGCATTGCGGCGCCGGCACCCGGCAGAACTCCGCATAGCCGCCGCCGGAGACCAGCGCACAGACGGCATCGCCCAGGCGAGGCCAGGCGACATCGGGCGCCACGGCCTCGACGATGCCGGCGACATCGAGGCCGGGGATATCGGTGACGC
Organism: Falsiroseomonas oleicola; assembly: GCF_019029495.1. GTDB lineage: Bacteria > Pseudomonadota > Alphaproteobacteria > Acetobacterales > Acetobacteraceae > Falsiroseomonas > Falsiroseomonas oleicola. The sequence continues at coordinate 628,265 of NZ_JAERQM010000001.1, read as the reverse complement.
CGGGCGGCGGCGGATAGAGCCCCTTGCGCTGCTGCACATCCGGCCGGTTCACCCCGGCGGCGGCGACACGGACCAGCACCTCGCCCGGCCCGCATTCCGGCACCGGCCGTTCCGCCATCGCCAGCACCTCCGGCCCGCCCTTGCCCCTGATCTCGATCACCCGCATGCGCCATCATCCTCCATGACCCGCAGCTAAGCATGGCGCATCGCCCGCCTGCGTCGCCGATCCCCCACCATTCCGGCCTGCGGAATGGCCGCGGACGGCGCTGGATGGGGTCGGCGAAGTCGCTAGCTTGGCCAAAACAGCGCGGGATCATGCGCTGCGGAGGACGTTCATGCTGCCCGGACAATCACCGGCTGCCGACCCACATCGCGCGCCTTTTCGTCGACGCCATCTGCTGGCGACGGGCCTCGCCGCCCTGGCAGCGCCCGCGCTGGCGCAGGAGGCCTGGCCGCAGCGCGGGGTGCGCATCACCGTGCCCTTCGCGCCCGGCGGCACTACGGACATCCCGGCGCGGATCATCGCGGAGCATCTGGCGCGACGGCTGGGCAAATCCTTCGTGGTGGAAAACCGCTCCGGCGCCGGCGGCGCGCTGGGCATCCGCACGGTGGCGCAGGCCACGGATACGCATGCGCTGCTGCACAGCACCTCCGCCGTCGCCATCCTGCCGGCCTTGCAGCGCGACCCGGGATTCGATCCGCTGACCGACCTGGTGCCGGTCACGCTGACCGCCGCCTCGCCGATCCTGCTGATGGTGCGCGCGGACTCGCCGTTCCGCGACCTGGCGGCCTATCTCGCGCGCGCCAGGGCGGAGCCGGGCGGCGTGAGCTTCGGCACCGCCGGCATCGGCACCACGGTGCATTTCGCCGGGGAGGTGCTGCGCGCCCGGGCCGGGCTGGACCTGCTGCATATTCCCTATCGCGGCTCCGCCCCCTCCGCCACCGCGCTGCTGGCAGGCGAAGTCGCCTCCGGATTCCTCAGCCCGATCGAGGTGCTGCCGCATATCCGCGCCGGTCGCCTGCGCCCGCTTGCCACCTGCGGCCGCCGCCGCAGCCCGCTGCTGCCGGAGACACCCACCATCACCGAGCTGGTGCCGGAATATGATGGCGTGGAGCTGTGGTTCGGCCTGTTCGGGTCCCGCGACCTGCCGGCGGAGGCCGTGGCGACGCTGATGCGCGAACTCGCGCCATTGCGCACAGGCGCGCCGTTGGCGGAGCGCATGGCGGAACTGGGCGCGGAGACGCTGCTCGATGGGCCGGGGCCGCTGGCGGCGCGCATGCGGGCCGAGGTGCCGCTCTGGCAATCCATCGCCACTCGCGCAGGAATCCCACGCGAATGAATGAGAGCACCACCGACACGCCGCTGGTCGACACGCATTTCCATCTCTACCTGAAGGACATGCCGCTGACGCCCTGGGCCTGGCACCACCCGCCCGAGGATGCTTCCGCCGAACGCTTCATCGAGGTGATGGACCGGCACGGCATCGGCTTCGGCGTGGTCGCCGCGGCCAGCCTGCACGGCCAGTACAACGACTATGTCATCCGCTGCCTGCGCCGGAATCCGCGCCTGCGCGGCACCGCCTTCGTGCAGCCGGAGACGGACATGTACACGCTGGAGCGGATGAAGGCCGATGGCATCGTCGGCATCCGCCTGTTCTTCCGCCGCGTGCCCAACCCCCCCGACCTGACCAGCCCCGAATACCGCCTGCTGCTGCGTCGCGTGCGCGACCTGGACTGGCATGTGCACACGCTGGTCAGCAGCCCGATGCTGCCGGAGGTGATCCGGGCGGTGGAAGGCGCCGGTGTGAAGCTGGTGATCGACCATTTCGGCAAGCCGGACGAGGCGCTGGGCGTGAACTGCCCCGGCTTCAAGGCGCTGCTGGCGGCGGTGGAGCGTGGCCGCACCTGGGTGAAGATGTCCGGCGGTTTCCGGATGCCGTCGAAGGATCTGGCGCGCGGCTACGCCCAGGCGCTGCTGCGCGTCTCGGGCGGGGAGCGGCTGATGTGGGCCAGCGACTGGCCCTTCGCCGCCTTCGAGGATCGCGTGACCTATGCCGAGACCATCGCCGATCTGCAGGACTGGGTGCCGGATGCGGCGACGCGCCGGCTGATCACCGGCGACACGCCGATGCGGCTGTATTTCGGCGCCTGACAATGACGAAATCCCAAGGGAGCAATCGGATGTCCAAGATCACAAGGCGGCGGATCGGTGGCCTCGCGCTCGGCGCCGGCCTCATCGCGGCATCGCGCCCGGCCACCGCGCAGGCCTGGCCGAACCGGCCTGTCACCGTCGTCGTGCCCTGGCCGGCGGGCGGGTCCACGGATGTGCTGGCGCGCGCCGTCTCCCGCAACTTCTCCGAACGCTTCGGGCAGCCCTTCGTGGTGGAGAACCGCTCCGGTGCCAATGGCAATATCGGCGCCGCCTCCGTCGCCCGCGCGGCGCCGGATGGGCATACGCTGATGGTCACCACCAACGGCCCGATCACGAACAACACGCTGCTGTTCAGGTCGATGCCCTTCAACCCCTCCACCGACCTGACACCGGTCGCGCTGCTGGCGGAGCTGCCGATCGTCATGGCGGCGCGCAGCCAGATGCCCTATCGCAACGTGCAGGAGCTGATCGCCTTCGCGAAGGCGAATCCGGACAAGGTGAATTGCGGCACGCCGCCGCTGGGCTCCGCCGCGCATCTCGCCATCGAGCTGCTGATGCACCGCACCGGCATCCGCCTGAACCTGGTGCCCTATCGCGGCTCCGCGCCGCTGACGAACGACCTGCTGGCGGGCGCGGTCGATATGGGGATCGATCTGGTCACCACCTATCTGCCGCATATCCAGGCCGGCACGCTGCGCGCGCTGGGCGTCACCTCGGCCGAGGCGATTCCGCAATTGCCGGGCGTGGCGACGGTGCAGGCTCAGGGCGTGGCGGATTACCGCGCCACCGGCTGGATTTCCCTGCTCGGCCCGGCACGGATGCCGGCGGATGCGGTGGCGAAGCTGAACGCCGCAAGCAATGCCTATCTCGCCATGGACGAGACACGCTCGCTGCTGGTGCCGCTCGGCCTGACGCAGTTGGGCGGCACGCCTGCCGACCTGACCCGGCGCATGGCGGCGGAGGTCGAGCTGTGGCGCCCGATCATTGCCGCCGCCAACATCTCCGTTGAGTGAACAGGACGATCAGACCCATGGCTTTCGACGAATTGCGCATCCGGCAGGAGCTGGAGATCCTCAACATCGCCTTCTGGCACGACGTGGATTCCAACTGGGGCCGCAACGCGCATGAGCATTTCACGGAAGACGGCGTCTACACCACCAGCCACAAGGCGCGGCAGGGGCGTGAGGCGATCCGTGGCTTCTATGCGGAGCGCGAGGGGCGAGGCGACCGCGTGGCGCGGCACCTGATCCACAATTTCCACGTCACGGTGCAGGACGCGGACCACGCCACGGCGGAGTGGACCATGTGCCTCTATGCCGAGGATGGCGTGGCGCCGCTGCTGTCGGAACCGCCGATCCTGATCGGCGCGGTGACGGATGAATGCGTGCGCGGCGCCGATGGGCGCTGGCGCTATGCCGCGCGCACGACGAAGCCGCTGTTCAAGGGCAGCCGGCCGACCTCAGGCTGAGGCCGGCCATGGCGCGCGGATCATCCCTCCGGCGCGGGATAGTCCGCCGCGTTCAGCACCCAGCCCGGCTTGGCCGAAAAATCCATGCGCGGCGGGCAGAAGATGTCCACCATCTGCCCGGCCTCCTCGGCGCGGGAGGTGTGGATGCTGGGCGGCGGGATGACGGTGACGGAAGGCGCGCCGCACAGCTCGTGCTCATCCTCCCGCCACTGGGTCTGGTCCGGCGTCCAGGGCCAGCGGATGTGGTGGGTGTAGGACCCGTTCAGCACCAGCGAGCACTGCTCGAAATCGTCGTGGTGATGCGGCGACAGCTTGCGGATGTCGCGCGGGCCGGCGGCGGGGTCCAGGTAGTTCACCATGAAGGTGGTGCAGCGCCAGATGCGGCCGAAGCGCCCCGGCTCCTTCGGCACGTCCAGCGTGTAGTCGCGGATGCGGAAGCCATCTGGCGGCGTCGGCCAGTCCTGGATCGGCGGGATGCGCGGATCGGGTTGCAGGTAGCGATCGGCATTGCTGCAGCGCGCGGCCAGGTCCTCGGCGCGCGGCGTGAACAGCCGCACGATGCGGCCCTTGCCGTGCAGCGTGATGCGGCTGTCGCCCGGCGGGATGAAGGCCAGCGAATGGCCCTCCACCGTCTTCGTCTCGGCGCCGGCGGTGATGGTGGCGGAGAGGCCCGGGTCGGGCAGCAGCAGCACGTATTCATCGGGCTGGCCCTGGCGCGCCAGCACGGCGCCTTCGGTCACCTCCGAATAGGCAATGACAAAGTTGCGGCCGCGCACCAGCCAGGTGCGGGCGCCATCCGCCGCCGCCTGCGGCTCCTTCTCGTAGAACTTCGCGTAATCCGCGGGGGCGTAGGGGCCGTCCACGGGTTTGGTGCCGCTGGCCGGGGCGAGCGCGGCGCGGGGGTCGGAAGCATGATAGGCCATGGCGTTCGCTCCAGCCCGTCTTGTTCTGATGAACGAGACAATGTTATGTCAGATGGAGCAGTCTTGTTGTCACCCCGCGGCGCTGTCAAGCGTCCAGCCGAGGCGTGCGGAGATCCGCGCCGCCGCTTGCCGCACCTGCTGGATCTGCGCCGCCGCCGGTTCCCGCCGGATGAACTGGATGGAGCCGAGCAGCGCGATGGCGCCGACCATGCCGCCGCCGCCCTCGAAGATCGGCGCGGCCAGGGCATTCACGCCGACCATGCTTTCCTCCGCCGCCGTGGCCCAGCCCTGGGCGCGGATACGCTCCAGCTCCGCGCGCAGCCGTTCCGGATCGGTGATGGTGTGGGGGGTGCGCAGGTCGAGGCGGGAGAGCAGCACGCGGTCGCGCAGCGCGGGCTCCGCATGGGCCAGGGTCAGCTTGCCCTGGGCGGTGCAGTGCAGCGCCATCAGCGCGCCGGTCTTGGCCGAGATCTCGATCATGTCCTGGCCAGGCAGCGTCGCCAGCACCACCGCGCCCGCCGGCTCCGCGCGGCTGAGCACCACGGTCTGTCCGACGCGGTCGCGCAGCGCGCGCATCTCCTCCCGCGCCATGGTGGCGAGGTCGAAATTCTCCGAGACCGTGCGGCCGAGCGTCACCAGCCGGTGGCCGATGCGGTAGCGTTCCTGCGCCTGCACGATGTAGCCGGCTTCCAGCAGGGTGCGCAGATGGCGGTGGATGCGGCTTTTCGTCGTCTCCAGCGCGCGGGCGAGTTCGGTGACGCCGACATCGCCGCGCTGCTGCGCCAGATGTTCCAGGATCAGCAGGGCCATGGCGACGGCCTGAAGCCCCTCGCCATGGGTCGGTCCGTCGATGCGCGGCATGGAAGGCCTCCCCGGCTCGGCTTGACAGCGATGTCTGTCCTGTCAGTGTCTCTATCAACGACTATATGTTCCGTTTATCAGAACATCTATCGCGCCGTCAACGCCAGCCGTCAGGACCGATCCATGGCCATTCCCGAACACAGCTTCCGCGCGCGGCTTGCCCGTGGCGACCGCCTGGTGGGCAGCTTCATCAAGACGCCGACCCTGCACGCCACGGAGATCCTCGGCGGCATCGGCTTCGATTTCGTCGTGGTGGATGAGGAGCATTCGCCCTTCGACCGCGCCGCCACCGACGCGGCGCTGTTCGCCGCGCGTGCCACCGGCGCCGCCGGGCTGGTGCGCGTGCCCAGCCCGGCGCCGCACCATCTGCTGTCGGTGCTGGATTGCGGCGCCACGGGCGTGCTGGTGCCCCATGTCGCCAGCGCCGCCCTGGCCGCGCAGGTGGCCGCCTCCTGCCGCTACCGCGGCGGCAAGCGCGGCTATTCCGGCAGCGTCCGCGCCGCCGGCTATGGTGGCGGCAGGATGTGGGACTACATCGAGGCCGCCGATGCCGCCGCCACCGTGGTCGCCCAGATCGAGGATCCGGAGGCGCTGGACGAGATCGACGCCATCGCCGCGACCCCCGGCATCGACGCGCTGTTCATCGGCCGTGGCGACCTGACCGCCGCGCTCGGCGCGCCCACCAATGATTCGCCGCCGATCCGCGATGCGGTGGAGCGCATCGCCGCCGCCGCGAAACGGGCCGGCAAGCCGGTGATGGTCTTCGTCGGCGGGATGAAGGAGGCGGAATGGCTGGCCGGCATCGGCGCCACCGCCTTCGTCTATTCCTCCGACCAAGGTTTCATGAAAGCCGCCGCCGCCAAGGCGCTGGCGGAGATGCGGGCGCTGGCGGGATAGGCGCGCGGCTTGACGCTCCGTCCCCGCAGTCGCAAGGGATGGAGCGCCGCCGGCCGTCGTGCCGGCACAGCCACAGGACCTGCCCATGCCGGAGACAGCCCCCGCCAGCGTGCTCGTGATCGGCGCCGGCATTGTCGGCATGGCGCTCGCCTGGCGGCTGCGGCAATCCGGCGCCAGCGTCACCGTCGTGGACGCGGACCTGCCGGGGGAGGGTGGGGCCAGCTTCGGCAATGCCGGGGCGATCAGCGCCAGCTCCGTCGCGCCGCTGGCCATGCCGGGGCTGCTGCGCCAGGTGCCGCGCATGCTGTTCGACCGCCGGGCGCCGCTGCATGTCCCGGCCGGCTACTGGCTGCGCGCCGCGCCCTGGCTGGCGCGCTTCGTCGCCGCCGCCCGCCCCGCCGCCGTCACCCGCGCCACCGCCGCGCTGGACGCGCTGCTGCATCTGGCGACGGAGCAGCATCAGGCCCTGGCGCGGGAGATCGGCGCGCCGGAGCTGTTGCGGCCGCATGGCCAGCTCTACCTGTATCGGAACGAGACGCAGCTCGCGAAGGACAAGGCGAGCTGGGACATCCGCCAGGCGCATGGGGCGCGGCTGGAACGGCTGGACCGCGCCGGGATCGAGGCGCTGGAACCCTCGGTCGGCGCCGCCTATCAGCGCGCCATCTTCCTGCCGGACCACGCCCATTGCGCCTCTCCGCTGCGCTATGTGCGGGCGCTGGCGCAGGCCTTCCAGGCCGCCGGCGGCACCATCCTGCGCGACCGCATCACTGCATTGACCACCCGCGACGGCCGCATCAGCGGTGCCCAGGGGCAGAGCGGGCTGCATGCGGCGGAAGCGGTGGTGCTGGCGGCAGGCGCCTGGTCGGCGCGGCTGGCGGCGCCGCTCGGCTACCGCATCCCGCTGGAATCGCAGCGCGGCTACCATGTGGACCTGACGGAATCGGGCATCGCCCTGACCCGGCCGGTGATCCCGGCCGACCGCAAGGTCTTCATCACGCCGATGGAAGGTGCCCTGCGCGTCGCCGGCACGGTGGAATTCGGCGGGCTGGACCGCGTGCCGGACGCCACCCGCGCCAATCTGCTCTATGACGACCTCGCCGCCGTCTTCCCGGATGCGCGGGTGAAGCGTGCCGAGGGCTTCTGGATGGGCCATCGGCCCTGCCTGCCGGATTCGGTGCCGGTGATCGGCCCGGCGCAGCGGGTGCCGGGCCTGTTCTTCGCCTTCGGCCATGGCCATCTCGGCCTGACCGGTTCGGCGCCCACGGCGGAGATGCTGGCCCCCGCCGTGCTCGGCCGCCCAAGCAACCACGACCTCGCGCCCTATGCGGCGGAGCGTTTCGCCGGGGCGTGAGCTTTCACAACCCTCAGTCGTGCCGCAGGCACGCCAGAGGCGTGACGGGCGCGGCCTCCGGCCGCTTGGCTTCGTCGTGCCGAAGGCACGCCTGCGGCGTGACGCATAAGCGGCGGCGCGTCGGGGCAGTGCCCCGACCGGGACGCTCGGACCGGTCAGGAGACCGGTCCGCATGCAATCAGCCCAGCGCGGGCAACTTCGCCCGCGCATCGTGCCGGCCGAGCCGGGACAGCAGATACTCCACCTCATCCCGCGCGGTCGCCGACATCGCCGCGCCGGGGCGGCGCTGCGCGTCGGAGGCGATGATGCCGCGGCGCATCAGCACGTATTTCCGCACGGCGAGGCCGACGCCCGGCTGCAACTCGTAGCGGATCATCGGCAGATGCGCGTCGAACAGGTCCTGCGCCGCGTCGCGCTTCCCTTCCCGGGACAGGCGCACGATGTCCACCAGCATGTCGGGGAAGGCATAGCCGGTCATGGCGCCATCGGCGCCGCGCGCCATTTCGAAATCCAGGAAGATGCCGCCATTGCCGCAGAGGATGCTCAGCGGCCGCATCGAGCCTTCCGCCTGGAAGCGGCGCAGCGCGGTGATCTTCTCCAGCCCCGGCCAGTCCTCATGCTTCAGCATGACGCAGGAGGGCAGGTCCATGACGATGCGGCGGATCACCGTGGGCGTCATCTGCACCTGGAACAGCTGCGGATAGTCCTGCAGCACCCAGGGGATGTCGCTGCCGATCGCCTCCACCGCCTGGTGGAAATAGGCCACCACGGCATCGTCGTTCCGCAGATGGTTCGGTGGCGCGATCATCACCCCGGCGGCGCCGGCCTCCATCACGCCGCGCGCCAGGGCGCGCATCGCGGCGAAGCCCGGCGCGGTGACGCCGACGATGATGCCGGCCTTGCCGGCGCGGCTGATGATGCGGCGGCTGACGGCGAGGGATTCCGCGCCATCGAGCTTCGGCGCCTCACCCATCACGCCGAGGATGGTCATGCCATCGGCGCCCGCGGTGCCGAGGTAGAAATCGGTCATCCGGTCCAGGCTCGGCTCATCCAGCCGCCCATCCGGATGGAAGGGCGTGGGCGCGATGACGTAGACGCCCTTGGCGGTGACATCGAGTGGCATGGACCGGTTATCCTCCGAGAAGGCGCGGATCATCCCCGCGGCGCGGCGACCCGTAAAGCCCCGCGCCCGGCGCGGGAAGGCCTGGCCGCCGCGCTTTCGCCGCCCAGCCGCGCCACGATCTCCGTCATCAGGCTGCGCGCCGCGGGCGAAAGCTGCCGCGCGCGGGGGCTCAGCAGGCCGACCCGCCGCGTCAGCGCCGGGCGCAGCAGGCGCAGCGTGGTGAGGTTGGGCGGCATCGGCTCCGGCAGGGCGGAGGCGGGCAAAGCGATGATGCCGCAGCCGGCGGCGACCATGGCGAGCGCAGTGGCCAGGTGCCGCACCTCCACCCGCCAGGTGGTGTGCACCCGCGCCTGGTCCAGCGCGGCATCGACCAGGCGGCGATTCTCGCTGATGGCATGGGTGGAGACCATCTTCTCGTCCCGCAGCTCCGCCCAGGCGACGGCGCCGCGCTCCGCCAGCCGGTGGTCCTTCGGCAGCACCAGGAAGAAGGGTTCCTCGAACAGCGGCACGCGCTCCACATTCCAGCGCTCCGCGCCGATCGCGGCCAGGGCGAAGTCGATACGGTTCTGCTCCAGCATGGTGCGGATTTCGGTGGCGGAGCTTTCATGCACCACGACCTCCGACTGCGGCCAGCGCGCGCCATGGGCGGCCAGCAGCGGGCCGAGATGGCGCAGCGCCAGGGTCGGCAGGCAGCCGATTTCAATGCGCTGGCCCTGGTCCGGGTCCACCGCGCGGCGAATCGCCTCCCGCAGCCTGGCGATCGCCTCCTGCGCCTCGGGCAGCAGGGAGGTGCCGGCGGCAGTCAGGCGGATCGGCTGGGCACGGCGGTCCAGCAGCTCCGCCCCCGTCACCGCCTCCAGCCGCTGCAGGCGGCGGGTGAGGGCGGGCTGGCTGAGGCCGAGGCGGCTGGCGGCATGGCGGAAGGAGCCGAGCTCCGCCACGGCGATGAAGGCTTCCAGCCCGGGCAGGTCCAGATACATGGCCGGGATGATGCACCAGACGCATCACGTGGTCACCATATTGCATTGGACGTGGCGCGCTGGCGGGGCGAGAGTCGGGGCTGGAGGAAACAAGATGCCCGATACGCATGTCGACACCAGCGCCATGGCCGGTTGGATCGGCCGCCAGGAAGTGCTGGAGGATGAGGTGGCGCTGCCCATCGTCCGCCGCCTGGCCGCCCTGCTCGACCTCGACCCGCTGAGCTATCGCCGTGGCGACGCGCTGCCGGAGGGGTGGCATTCGGTGTTCTTCGCCCCGGTCGCGCGGCAGTCCCAGCTCGGCCCGGATGGCCACCCCCGCAAGGGCGACTTCCTGCCGCCAGTGCCGCTGCCGCGCCGCATGTTCGCCGGCCGTCGCCTGCGCTACCTGGCGCCGGTCACCATCGGCGCGGAAATCCGCCGCACCTCCACCATCGCCTCCATCACGCCGAAGACCGGCCGCACCGGCCAGATGATCTTTGTCCGTGTCGACCATGTGGTGGAGATGGACGGCAAGCCGGTGCTGACCGAGGCGCATGACATCGTGTACCGGGAGGAAGCCAAGCCCGGCGCCGGCGCGCCACCCAAGGCGGAGGCGAAGGTGGAACTGCCGCCGGCCGATGACAGCCAGGTCTATGCGCCGCAGACGGTCACGCTGTTCCGCTATTCCGCGCTGACCTATAACGGCCACCGCATCCATTACGACCAGCCCTATACGACGCAGGAGGAGGGCTATCCCGGCCTCGTCGTGAATGGCGGGCTGCATGCGCTGTATCTGCATGAGATGGCGCGGCGGAACCTGCCCGACGGCAAGCTGGGCCGCTTCTCCGTGCGCAATGTGAATCCCTTCTTCGTCGGCCGTGAGGGCGAGTTGCGCTGCAGCCGTGCGGCGGATGGCAGCCTTTCGCTCTGGGCGGTGAACGAGCAGGGCAAGATCGTCGCCCAGGCCGAAGCGGCCGCCGAACCGGGCGAGATGGTGTGAGCGACGCCCCGGCGAAGCGCGGCCCGCTGGCGGGCATTCGCGTTCTGGACTGCACCGGCGTGATCGTTGGCCCAACCTCGACGCTGCTGCTCGCCGTGCAGGGCGCCGAGGTCATCAAGGTGGAGCCGCCGGAGGGCGACCTGATGCGGCGGCTCGGTGGCAAGGCGCCGCCCGGCGCGCCCGGCATGTCGCCCAAGTTCATGCATTTCAACCGCAACAAGCGGTCCATCGTGCTCGACCTGAAGGCGCCGGAGGGGCAGGAGGTGATCCGCCGCCTGGCCGCCACCAGCGATGTCTTCGTCAGCAACATGCGGCCGCGCGCTTTGGCCTCGCTGGGCCTGACCTGGGAGGTGCTGTCGGCGCTGAACCCCCGCCTGGTGCATTGCACCATCGCGGGCTTTTCCAGCGGCGGCCCCTATGACGGCGCGCCGGCCTACGACACCATCATACAGGGCCTGTCCGGCGTCGCCGCCTGCCTGGAGGCGGTGATCGGCGAGCCGCGTTTCGCCCCGTTCGTCCTCACGGACCACATCGTCGGCATCATCGCCGCGCAATCCATCTGCGCCGCGCTGGTGGCGCGCGCGACGACCGGGGAGGGCCAGGCGATCGAGGTGCCGATGTTCGAGAATGCGGCGGCCTTCGTGCTGTCCGAACATCTCGGCCAGCGCACCTTCGACCCCGAGGGCAGCTTCGGCGACCCGCGCATCATGACGCCCGATGCGCGGCCGATGAAGACGAAGGACGGCTATATCTGCGTCTCCGCCAATACCGATCCGCAGGCGCGCGGATTCTTCGACGCCATCGGGCGGCCGGAATTGAAGGACGATCCGCGCTTTCGCAACGTCGCCGCGCGGCTGGCCAATGTCGCCGACTATTTCGCGCTGCGTGCCGAGGTGATGCTGGAACGCGACACCGCCGAATGGGTGGAACTGCTGCGCCAGCATGACGTGCCCGCCATGCCCTACCACACGCTGGCGAGCCTGCTGGACGATCCGCAACTGCGCGGATCAGGGGTGCTGACACAAGAAGAAGGGGAGGAACACATGCTGGGATTGCGACACGCAAACCGCTTCTCGGGCTCCGGACTGCCGGAGTCGCGACTGGCACCGCGCCAGGGCGAACATGCCGAGGCCATTCTGTCGGAACTGGGCTACGACGCCGCCGATCGTGCGCGGCTTCAGGGCAAGGAGATCGTGGCATGAACCGGCGTGACCTTCTGCTGGCCGCCGCCGGCACGCTGGCGACGCCGGCCCTGGCGCAGGCCCCCTGGCCGAGCCGCCCGATCCGCCTGATCGTGCCCTTCCCCCCCGGCGCGGCGAATGACACGCTCGGCCGCGCCATGGCCGACCAGCTCTCGCCCCGCCTCGGCCAGCCCGTGGTGGTGGAAAATCGCGGCGGCGCCGGCGGCACCATCGGGTCGGAGGCGGTCGCACGCGCCGCGGCCGATGGCTACACGCTGCTGCTCGGCCATATCGGCACGCTGGCGGTGAATGTCGCCATGTATCCGAACCTGACCTACAGCCCGGTGCGGGATTTCGCGCCGGTGGCGATGATCGCCACCACGCCCAACGTCCTCGTCGTGCATCCGCGCCAGCCCTATCAGGACATGCGCGGCATGTTCGACTATGCGAAGGCCAATCCGGGCAGGCTGCGCTACTGCACGGCGGGCAATGGCAGCGCCGGCCATACGGTGATGCTCGCCTTCCTGCATGAGACGAAGCTGGAGATGGAGCATGTGCCCTATCGCGGCCTCGGCCCGGCGCTGAACGACCTGGTGGCGGGGCATGTGGATCTGAGCTGGGGCGGCGCGCCCACGGTGATGCCGCTCGCCCGCCAGGGCCTGCTGCGGGCGCTGGGCGTCTCCAGCGGCCAGCGCGTGCCGAGCCTGCCGGATCTGCCGACGGCGGCGGAGACCGTGGCCCCCGGCTTCGACGCGGTGCCCTGGTATGGCATCGCGGCGCCCACCGGCACGCCGGCCGCCATCGTCAACCGGCTCAATGCCGAGATCAATGCGAGCCTGAACACGCCCGAGGTCTCGGCCCGGCTGCGACAGGATGGCGCGGAACCCTCCCCCACCACGCCGGAGGCCTTCGGCCAGTTGATCCAGCGCGAAGTCGCGCGCTGGAGCGAGCTGATCCGGGCCGCCGGCGTCACGGCGAACTGATGATGCACCAGACCCCCCGCGCCGCCATCTGGCGGTCCATGCTCTATGTGCCGGCCAATGTGCCGCGCTTCGTCGCCAAGGCGCCGGCCTCCGGCGCTGATGCCATCATTCTCGACCTGGAGGACAGCGTGCCGGTGGCGCAGAAGGCGGCGGCGCGGGAGGGGCTGGCGGAGGCGGTGGCCACCTGCCGCACCGGCCCCGCCGCCGTGCTGGTCCGCATCAACCGCCCGCTGCGCCTGGCGGTGCGGGACATCGAGGCCGCGGTCGCCTGCGGCGCGGATGGCATCCTGGTGACCAAGGCGATGGATGGCGGGCATGTCCGCCTGATCGCCGAGATCCTCGATGATCTGGAAGGCGCCACGCCGCGCTGCCGGCTGCTGCCGCTGATCGAAAGCGCGGCGGCGGTGGAGCGCATGGCGGAGATCGGCGCGGCCTCCCCGCGCGTCACCGCCTTGCTGGTGGGGGCGGAGGATCTGGCGGCCGAGATCGGCTGCACCTCCGACGACGAGGTGATGGTGGCGATCAAGCGCCGCATGGCCGTGGCCGCCGCGCAGGCGGGGGTGGCGGCGATGGGCACGCTGGGCTCCATCGCGGATTTCCGCGACCTGGAGAAGCTGCGCGACACCGTCGCGCGGTCCCGCCGCGCCGGCTTCACGGGCGGAAGCTGCATCCACCCGGCGGTGATCCCGATCCTCAACGAGGGCTTCGCACCCAGCGAGAAGGAGCTGGATCTCGCCCGCCGCCAGATCGCGGCGGCCGAGGCGGCGGAGGCGGAGGGGCGCGGCTCCTTCGAGGTGGATGGGCGCATGGTGGATGAGCCCATCCTGCGTCGCGCCCGGCGCATCCTGGCCGCGGCGCGCTGAAGGCGCGCCCCTTCAGAACTCCAGCAGGTTGTCGCGGAACTGTTCATGCGCATAGGCGCGGCGCACCAGGCCGCGCGCCTGCAGGGCCGGCACCAGCCCATCGGCGATCTCCGCCACGCTGCGCCGGCTGACATCGCCGAGGGAGAGCAGGAAGCCATCGCCGCCGGCTTCCTGCATCGCCTCCGCCATCTGGGATGCCACCGCATCCGGCGTGCCGGTCAGCTCCACCGATCCGGCATTGCCGCGATAGGCCAGCATCGCCTCCCGCAGGCTGCGCTTGCCGGCGACGCGCTTGAACTCATCAAGGGATTGCTGGTGGCCATTGGTGTGCAGCTCCAGCTGGTTCACCGGCGTGTCCAGGTCGTAGCGGCCGAAGTCGATATTCGTGATCTTGCCGAAATGCGCCAGCATCAGCGGCACCTGCGCCTCCGCCCGCGCCTTGCGCTGGCTGCGGCGAAGCTGCGCTTCCTCCATCGTCTCGCCGAGCGTGGGGGAGACCAGGAACAGGATCTTCACATGGTCGGGGTTGCGGCCCTGCGCCACGGCATGGGCGCGCACATCGTCACGATAGGACTTCATGGCGGCCGCCCCCTTCACGCCGGCCACCACCGTATCCGCATGCAGCGCCGCGAAGCGCTTGCCGCGCGGGCTGCCGCCGGCCTGGGCGATGACGGGGCGGCCCTGGAGGCAGGGTCCGGAATTCAGCGGGCCGCGCGTCTTGAACCACTGCCCCTCGAAGTTCGCCGCATGGACCTTCGTGTGGTCCACCAGCACGCCGCTGGCGGTATCGGCCAGGATCGCGCCCGGCTCCCAGCTGTCCCACAGCGCATTGACGGCGGCCATGTATTCATCGGCCATGTCGTAGCGCAGGTCATGTTCGGGCATCCCCGGCATGCCGTAGTTCATGGCGGCGAAATCGCTGCTGCCGGTCACCATGTTCCAGCCGATGCGGCCGGAGGAAACCTGGTCCAGCGTGGCCACCAGCCGCGCCAGCAGATAGGGCGGATAGGCGAAGGTGGACAGCGTCGGCACGATGCCGATGCGCTTCGTCGCGGCGGCCAGCAGCGTGGCCACCACGCTGGGGTCCTGGCGCGGCACGGACAGGCCATTGGCCAGGTAGATCTCCCGCGATCCGCCATAGCTTTCCCCGACATAGGAGCTGTCCTCGATCAGCACATAGTCGAAGCAGGCGCGTTCCAGCGCGCGGGCGATGTCGCAGAACAGGTCCGGCACCATCCAGTCGCGGCCGATCGCGCCGGTCCAGGGCTCACCCCAGGCCTGGACGGAGGAGCCCTGGAGGAACCAGCCGAGGTGGAACGGTCGCGTCATGGCAAGGGGTCTCGTCTGTGAAGGGAAGGGGTCAGGCCGCGGCCAGGTTCTCGCGCAGGGTGCGCCCGGCATAGGCGCCGCGGAACAGGCCCCGGCGTTGCAGTTCGGGCACCACCAGGCGGCAGACATCCTCGAACATGCGCGGGAAGACCGTGGGGAAGATGACGAAGCCGTCGCAGGCGCCGGCGGTGAACCAGGCCTCCATCTCATCGGCGATGCTCTGCGCGGTGCCGACCAGCAGGTTGCGCGGTCGCGCGGCGGCCTCGGCGAAGCTGATCTTTTCCTTCTGCATCAGTTGCAGCACGCGGTCCTGCGATCCGGTGATGCCCTGGTGGCCCTGCGCCGCCGCCACCGCCTCCGCCGTCCGGTGTTGCGACAGGTCGGCGCCGAGCAGCGCGGAATGCAGCATGGTCTGCGCCTCCGGCTCGATCAGCGATTGCAGGTAGGCGGCCTTCTCCCACGCGATCGCCATCGTCTCGCCCAGCACCATGGCGCAGCCGGGCAGCACCTTGCAGCCGTCCGGCGCGCGGTCGTGGTTCGCCATCCGCGCCCGGATGTCGTCGCGGAAGGCCAGCGCATCGGCCTGGCTGTGCGGCGTGCAGAACACCGCCTCCGCCCAGCGCGCGGCGAAATCCCGACCGCGATCGGAGGCCCCGGCCTGGAGCAGCACCGGCCGGCCCTGCGGCATGCGCGGCAGGCTCAGCGGGCCACGGGTGCTGACCCAGCGGCCCTTGAAATCGGCGTAGCGCACCTTGGCGGGGTCGATGAAGACGCCCTTCTCCCGGTCCATGACGAAAGGGTCCGGGTCCCAGCAGTTCCAAAGCGCGTCGCAGGCTTCCAGCACCTCATCCGCGCGGTCGTAGCGCTGCTCCTTCGGCGGGATGCTCTCCATGCCGAAGTTGCGCGCCTCCAGGTCGGTGGCGGAGGTCACGACATTCCAGGCCGCGCGCCCGCCGGTCAGGATGTCGAGCGAGGCCAGGCTGCGGGCCAGGTGGTAGGGGTGCTGGAAGGTGGTGGACAGCGTGGCACCGAGGCCGAGATGCCGCGTGACCCGGCCCATCACCGGCAGGACCGTCATCGGGTCGAGGTAGCTGATCTGCCCGCCCTTGCGCAGATAGGCGTCGAAATTGCCGCCATGGATGTCGGGCAGGCCGAAGGTGTCGGCGAAGAAGCAGGCATCGAAGCAGGCGGCTTCCAGCACGCGCGCGATATGCTCGTAGCGTTCGGGCGCGAGGATGTCGTGCAGGTCTGATTCGGGGTGTCGCCACGCGCCCGGATGGTTCGCGGTCGGCCCGGTCTTCAGATAGGCGACCAGGTGCATCCGCCGCCCTGTCATGGTGCGGAGGCGCCCGAAAAGGCGACGTCACGAAGCATGCAACCTCCACGAGCTGCGGGGGGTTTGCCGTCGGATTGTTCTGGCGCTTCGTGGCAGCTTGGCCGGGCCGCGCCTGCGGCGCAACCCGGGGCCGATCAGCCATACAGCGCGGAAAGCTGCTCCGGCGTCATGCTGAAAAGCTGGTCGCGGCTGAAGGGGGTTTCCTGCCGCGCGCGCAGCGCCGAAAGCTGCGCCGTGGTCACCGCCGCCACCTGGGCTGTGGACAGCGCCTGCACCGCCGTGGTGGTCAGGCCGAGGAAGGAGTCGGGCGCGATCGCCGCGACATCGGCGGTGGATAGCGCGGCGACCTGAGTCGCATCCATCGCCGCCAGCGCGGCCCCGGTCAGCGCCGCCATCTGCGCCGTGTCCAGCGCGCCGACCTGCGCCGGCCCCATGCCGCCGAGCTGCGTCGCGGTCAGCGCCGCCACCTGCGTCGTCGCCAGGGCGGCGATCTGGCTGGTGCCGAGGGCCAGGAACTGCTGCGGCCGCAGCGCCGCGATCTGCGTCGCGCCGAGCGCCGCCACCTGCGCCGTGCCGAGGCCCGATGTGCCGGAATAGGACAGCCCCGCCACCTGGCCCGTGCCCATCCCGGCCAGCACGGTGGTGGACAAAGCGGCGACCTGTGACGCGCCCAGCCCGCCGATCTGCGTCACGCTCAGCCCCTGCATGCGGGTGCCGAGCAGGTCGATCTGCACCGTGGTCAGCCCGGCCAAGGCGGGCGCCGCCAAGCCGCCGATCTGCGTGCTGGTCAGCGCCGCGAGGTCGGTGGCGGCCAGGGCCGCGATCTGGCTGGAGACCAGCCCGCCGATCTGGCGGGAGGACAGCTCCCCCAGCCGTCCCGCCGCCAGGCCCATATCCAGCCCGGCGATGCCGGTGGCGGAAAGCGCGGCGAGCTGTGTGCTGGCCAGCGCCGCGAGCTGCGTGGAATCCAGCGAAGCCACCTGCGCCGAGCCCAGCGCCGCCATCTGTGCCGTGCCGAGAACCGCCAGCCCCGTGGTGCCCAGCCCCGGCAGGGCCAGCCCGGCGGTGGCGGCAGGGGTCAGCGCGGCGAGTTGCGTGGTCGCCAGGAAGCCGATCTGGGTGGCGGAAAGGCTGGCGATCTGGGCGGAGCCCAGCCCGGCCACCTGGCTGGTCGCCAGCGCCGCGAATTGCGCCGAGTCCAGCGCCGCCACGCCGAGCCCGGCGAGGCCCGAGGCGCTCAGCGCCGCGAGCTGCGTGGTGGCCAGCGCGGCCACGCTGCTGCTGGACAGCGCGCCAAGCTGCGCCGAGCCCAGCGCCACGAGTTGCGTGCTGCCGAGCGCGTCGAAGGCGGTGCTGGACAGCCCGGCCAGCGCGGTGCCGGACAGGGCCGCCACCTGTGCCGTGCCCAGCGCCGCGACCTGCGTCGTGCCCCAGGCGCCGGCCGTCGCGGTGCCGAGCGCGGCGATGCCGGCGGTGGACAGCGCGGCCAGCGCCTCCGTCCCCAGCGCCGCGACGCGCGCGCCGTCCAACGCGCCCAGCTGCGTCGCGGTCAGGGCGGCGAGCTGGGTGGTGCCGAGGCTGGTGAGCTGGTCCGAGGCCGCGGCCAGCAGTTGCGCCGTGCCGAGGGCCGCCACCTGCGCCCCGGTCAGCGCGGCGAGGTTCGCACTGCCGATACCGGACAGCGCCGCGCTCTCCAGCCCCGGCAGCGCGGCGGGCGACAGCGCCGCCCATTGCCCGCTGGCCAGCCCGGCCAAAGCGGTGCTGGTCAGCGCCGCCACCTGGGTGGAGACCAGCCCCTGCAGCGCGCTGGTGGCCAGGGCGGCGATCTGTGTCGCGCCGAGTTGGCCGATCTGGCTGCTGCTCAGCGCCGCCAATTGCGCGCGCTTCAGCACCGCCGCCTGGTCGGTGGAGAGCACGGCGAGGTCCGCCGCCTCCAGCCCCATGATGCCGGCCGCCGTCAGCGCGCCGATCTGCGCCGTGCCCCAGAGCGCCGGCGCGCCATCCGGCAGCGCCTGCACCTGGTAGCGGTCCAGCGCCGCGACCTGGGTGCTGGTCAGCGCCGCCACCTGGCTGGTGGCGAAGGCGCTGAGCTGGGCGCTGCCGAGGCCCATCAATTGCAGCTTGCCCAGACCCTGCACCGCGAGGGCCTGCATCGCCTCCCCCTGCAGGCCGCCCAGCGCCGCGCCGGCGAGGCCCGCGACCTGGGTGGTCGACAGGGCGGCGATCTGCGTCGCGGCGAGCGCGGCAAGCTGCGTGCTGCCCAGCGCGCCGAGCTGCGCCGTGCCCAGCGCCGCCATCTGGCTGGTTCCGAGCGCCGCCAACTGGCCGCTACCCAACCCGGCCAGCGCCGCGCTGCTGAGCGCCGCGACCTGGCGCGTGCCCAGCGCCGCCAGGCTGGCGGTCGGCAGGGCGCCGATCTGCGTCGCGGTCAGGGCGCTGACCTGGCCCGTGGTCAGCGCCGCCAACCCGGTATCGCCCAGCGCCAGCAGCCCGGCGGTGCCAAGCCCTGGCAGGGCGCCGCGCGCCAGCGCCGCGATCTGGGTGGTGCCCAGCGCCGCGACATCCGCCGTGCCGAGCCCGGCCAGTTGCGCGGAGGTCAGCCCGCCCATCTGCGTCGTCGTCAGTGCCGCGATCCGGCTGCTGCCGAGCGCGCCAAGCTGGGTGGTGGTCAGCCCGCCAATGGCGGCGCGGGACAGGCCGGCCATGCGGTCCGGCGCCAGCCCGGTCAGCGTCGCCGTGCCCATGCCGGCGATCTGCGCCGGCTTCAGCGCGGCCAGTTGCGCAGTGCTGAAGGCAGCCCATTGCGCGGTGGAGAGCGCGTCGAAATCCGACCCATCCACCGCCGCGAGCGCCAGCGGCGTCAGCGCGGCGATCTGGGTGGTGGACAGCGCGGCCATCTGCTCCGCCGTCATGGCCTTCGCCTGCACGGCGCCGAGCGCGCGCATCTGCGCCGTGGTCAGCGCCGCCGCCTGGGTGGTGCCCAGCGCCTGCACCTGGCCCAGGCTCAGCATCGCCATGGCGGAGGCGGAGATGGCGGCGAGCTGGGACTGGTCCAGCGCCGCCAGCCCCTCCGGCTGCATCGCCGCCACCTGGCGCGCGGTGAAGCCGGCGATCTGGGTGCCGGACAGGGCACTCAGCGCCGTGCTGGACAG
The DNA here is from genome assembly GCF_019029495.1 of Falsiroseomonas oleicola. GTDB lineage: Bacteria > Pseudomonadota > Alphaproteobacteria > Acetobacterales > Acetobacteraceae > Falsiroseomonas > Falsiroseomonas oleicola. The sequence goes on along the minus strand of NZ_JAERQM010000001.1, from coordinate 608,687 downwards.
GCCGGCGACCTCGGCGCCGGAGAAGGTGGCGAGCTGCTTGGCATCCAGCGCGACGAGCTGGCTGGGGGCCAGGGCGGTGATCTGGCTGGCGGTCAGGGCGGTGGCCTGGCTGCGGCTCAGCGCGCCGATCTGCGTGCTCGCCAGGGCGGCGAGCTGCGCCGTGCCGAGGGCGGCGATGCCGGCATTGCTGACGCCGGCGAGCTGCGTCGTGGTCAGCGCCGCGATGGTCTCCGTGGCCAGGGCCGCCATCTGGGTCGGCCGCAGCGCCGCCATCTGGCCGCGCGTCAGCGCCGAGGTCTGCGTGGTGCCCAGTGCCGCCAGGGTGTCCGTGGGCAAGGCGGTCAGCGCCGCCGGCTTCAGCGCGGCCAGTTGCGTGGAGGCGAGCGCCGCCAGCCCCGCTGTGCCGAGCGCCGCCACCTGCGTGGCGCCCATTCCGCTGGCAGCCGAAGTGCCCAGCGCGCCAAGCTGGGTGCTGGCCAGGGCGGCGATCTGGGTGGTGGCGAGCGCCGCGACCTGCGTCGATTTCAGCGCCGCGAGCTGGGTGGTCGCCAGGGCTGCCAGCTGGGTGCTGGCCAGCCCGGCCAAGGCGAGCCCGGGCAGCCGGCCGATCACCTCCGGCTCCAGCATCCCGATCTGGGTCGTGGACAGGTTGGCCAGCACGCCGGCCAGGTGACGGGCATTGGCCGCGCTGGTCGTGGCGGTGATCTGCAAAGGAAGTCTCGGCCTTTTGTCCCAGCCTATCTTGCGGGGGCATTGGCTAACGGCCTGTGAAGCCCGGCGGCCTTGACCATGGGGCGGGCATGGTGCGAGGTCAGCCCGCAACCAGGGAGGCCGGCATGCGCAAGCTCGACATCATTTCCGACGCCATCTGCCCCTGGTGCTGGATCGGCAAGCGCAACCTGGATGCGGCGCTGGAACTGCTGGCGGCAGACGGGCTGCGCTTCGAGATCCGCTGGCGGCCCTTCCAGCTCAACCCCGAAATGCCGGCGGAGGGCGTGGCCCGGGCCGAATACCGCGCCCAAAAGTTCGGCTCGGAAAGCCGGGGGCGGGAGCTGGACGGCAATGTGGCGCAGGCCGGCCGCGCCGTCGGGCTGGATTTTCGGCACGAGCTGATGCTGCGCACCCCCAATACCGTCGCCGCCCATCGGGTGATCCGCATGGCGGAGGCGAGCGGCCTGCAGCACGCCGTGGTGGAGGCGCTGTTCCGCGGTTATTTCCAGGAAGGCCGCGATGTCGGCGATGCCGCGACGCTGGCCAAACTCGCCGGCGGCGCGGGGATGGACGCCGCGGCGGTGGCCGGGATGCTGGCCGGCGAGGCGCATCGGGCGGAGGTGCTGGCGGAGGATATGGCGGCGCGGCGCGGCGGCATTTCCGGCGTGCCCTCCTTCCTGATGGACCGCCATCTGCTGTTCAGCGGCGCCATGCCGGCCGAGCGCATGGCCGATGCCTTCCGGCAGGCGGATACCATCCTTTCGGAACGCGCCTCGGCGGCGTAGCCTGCCAGGCCATCAAGGGGGTTGCCGCGCATGGAATGGGTGCTGCTCGGGATTGTCGTCCTGCTGCTGCTGTGGCTGGTCGTCATCTACAACCGCCTGGTCTCGCTGCGGCAGGCCGTCGCCCAGGCCTGGGCGGATATCGAGGTGCAGCTCAAGCAGCGCCACGACCTGATCCCCAACCTGGTGGAGACGGTGAAGGGCTATGCCGCGCATGAACGCAGCACGCTGGAGGCGGTGATCGCCGCCCGCAACACCGCCGTCCGCGCCCAGGGGCCGGAACAGGCCAGCGCGGCGGAAGGCCAGCTCGGCGCCGCGCTCAGCCGGCTTTTCGCGCTGTCGGAGGCCTATCCGGACCTCAAGGCCAATACCAACTTCCTGTCGCTTCAGGGCGAGCTTTCCAATGTGGAGAACCTGCTGGCGGCCGCCCGGCGCTTCTTCAACAACAGCGTCGCGGAATACAACGCCTCCATCCAATCCATCCCGGCGGTGTTCTTCGCCGGCTCGCTGGGCTTCGGCCCGCGCGGCTTCTTCGAGCTGGATGAGAATGAGCGGGCAGCGACCAAGAACGCCCCCCAGGTGAAGTTCTGAAATAGTCTGAAATCGCCGCGCGGGGATGTTGCGGCATTCCTGCGCCGGGTCCGGCCCCCGGCCGCTTGGCGAGCCGTGCTCGCGGCGTCGCCCCGCCAGACGCGCCGGATAGGCAGGTTGATACCAGGGGAATGAGGCCATGCTGCCCACGCTGGGCTTGCGGACGCATATCTGGAACACCGGCCTGCGCACGCTGCTGCTGCTGGCCGGCTTCCCGGTGCTGCTGGCGATGATCACCTGGTCCGTCGCCCTGCTGCTGTCGGCGTCGGAGGCGGAGGATTTCAATCAGGGGCTGGCGCAATCCTTCCGGCTGCTGCCGGCGGCCTTCCCCATCGCGCTGCTGATCTCCGCCATCTGGTTCGCCATCGCCTGGTTCTCCAACCAATGGATCCTGGACATGGTCTCCGGCGCCCGCCCCGTGACACGGGCGCAGGAACCCGCGCTGTGGGACATGACGGAGGCGCTGGCCGTCAGCCGCGGCATGCGCATGCCGCGCCTCGCGGTGATCGAGACGGAGGCGCGCAACGCCTTCGCCAGCGGCCTGACGCGCGACAAGGGCGCGGTGACGGTGACGCGCGGGCTGATGCAGGCCCTCACGCCCCGCGAATTGCGCGCCGTGGTGGCGCATGAGCTGACCCATATCCGCAACGGCGATGCGCGGCTCGGCGTGGTCGCGGCGGTCTTCGCCGGCGTCATCTCCATGGTGGGGGAGGTGATGTGGCGCGGCGTCGGGCGCGGCGGCTTCCGGATGGCGCGCCGCCTGCCGCGCAGCTCCTCCGGCAACGGCAAGGGCAAGGGCGGCGCCATGCTGCTGGTGCTGCTGGCGCTGGCCGTGGCGGCGCTGGCCTGGGTGCTGTCCGTGGTTCTGCGCATGGCGCTGTCGCGCAACCGGGAATACCTGGCCGATGCCGGGGCGGTGGAGATGACGGCGGACCCCGACGCCATGGCCAGCGCGCTTCAGAAACTGGCGGGGGGGCGGGAGGCGATGGAGGGCATGCCCGGCCAGGTCCGCGCTTTGCTGCTGCATGACGGCGCCAACAGCCTCGGCCCGCGCTGGTTCGCCACCCATCCGCCGATCGAGGCGCGGATCGAGGCCCTGGTGCGCCATGCCGGCGCGCGCCCACCGCCGCCCGAGATTCCGCCGCCCGAGGCGCCGCCCCAGGCGGTTGCGATGGAAGACCCGGACGCCACCAGGGCGCCCTGGGTCACGCCCCCAGCAGCGCCCGCAGCCGACGCACCGCACTTCCCGGCGTCGTCACCACCGGCAATCCCGTGGTGGCGGATACGGCCTGGGCCGCCCGGGCCAGGCTGAACTGGCCGAGCAGGATCACGTTGCAGCCCGCGAGCTTCCGGGCCGCCTCCGCCGCCAGCCGGTCATGCGCCTCCGCATCGCCGGCATCGAGCGCGGCCAGCGCGCCTTCCGCCAGGCAGGGCACCACCTCCACGCCCGGCGGGAATTCCGGCGGCATGGAGGCAAGCGTGCCGGGGAAGGTGGCCAGCAGGCCGATGCGCCGGCCCATCGCTACCGCCTCCTCGATTGCCGCCTCATTCGGCTTCAGCACCGGGATCGGGGCCAGGTCCGCGGCCACCGCCGCGATGCAGGGGCCGAAGGCGGAGCAGGAGAACAGCACGCCATCGGCCCCGGTGCCGCGCGCATAGCGGCCGAGGGTGAGAAACCGCTCCGTCATCGCCGGCGTCAGCGCGCCATCCCGCGCCAGATCGGCCGAGAGGCTGTCATCCAGCAGGTTCATCAGCCGCGCCTCGGGCCAGAATTCGGCGAAGGCGGCCTCGATCGGCGGCGGCGAGTGCCGCAGGGCATGGATCAGCGCGATGCGCATGGCGGCGTTCAGTTCCCGACGCAGCGCTGGAGCGGGGAGGGGAATTCGGTGCAGTTCGGGAAGGCGATCTCATTCGGCCCGCGCCGCTCCACCCGCAGCGTGTTCGGCCCCGTGGCGCAACCGAAGCCGAGATCGGCCGGCAGGCGGGAGGCGAGCGGCCCGGTCGGCCCCTGCGCCGGGACGAAGCGGAATTCCAGCACATCCGGGCTGGCCTGGACCGTCTCGATGATCCGCTGGCGATAGGCGACGTCGAAGACGGAGGCGCGCAGCACCACATCCTTGGTGAAGATCACCGCGGGCTGGCCGGTGCAACTCGGCCCGCTGGTCGCGCCGGGCGGGTAGATGCCGCCGGTCCAGGACCCGAACACCCAGGCATGCGGCGGATCGCCCTGCTGCTGCGCCCCGGCGCTTCCGCCCAGGACCATCGCCGCCGCCGCCACCAGGACCCACTGTCGCATGCCGCGCTCCTTCATCAGTTGGTGGCAGCATAGCGCGGGGGAGGGGGGTGCGGCTATCGGTGTGGGGGTGGGGGTGGCGCGGTGTTGCTCGGGGGTGGGGAGGGGGCTGTTTCAGAGCAGGCCAGGAACGTTTCGATATGATCCGGGGTGGACCTTCAGGCGACACAACTCTTTCAGGCGGCGATGCGGTTCGTCCGCCTCACTCCCTGAAACGCAGCGCCTTCGCCAGCAGGGCGAAAGCCGGCGTGGGCTGACGTCGGCTCGGATAGTAGAGATGGTAGCCCGCAAAGGGCGGGCACCAATCGGCAAGCACGCGCACCAGTCGACCCTTTGCGAGGTGCGCGCGCGCCTGGTCCTCGAACACGTAGGCCAGACCCAGCCCCGCGAGGGCCGCCCTCAGCAGCGGGGGTGCCACGTTGAACACCAGCGGTCCTTCGGCGCGCACGCGGAGTTCGCGCCCGTCCTTTTCAAACTCCCAGGCGTAAACGCCGCCATGCGTCGGCAGGCGGATGTTGATGCAGGCGTGGCCGATCAGATCCTGTGGCGTCTTCGGTGGCGGCCTCCGCTCGAAATAGGCAGGCGCACCGACCACCGCCATGCGCAGCTCCGGCCCGATGCGCACCGCGACCATGTCCTTGCCCACCAGTTCCCCGATGCGGATGCCGGCGTCGAAGCGCCCGGCCGCGAGATCGGCGAGCGTATTGTCCACATGCACCTCGACCGTGATGTCCGGATAGGCTGGGAGCAGCCGCTCAAGCGCCGGCCACAGCACCGTCTCGGTCGCGTGCTCCCCCGCGGTGATGCGGATGGTGCCGGACGGCTTCTCCCGCAGGTCGCCGAGCGCGGCGAGTGCCGCCTCGATCCCGTCGAAGGCCGGGCCCAGCGCTCTCAGCAGGCGCTCACCGGCCTCGGTGGGGGCGACGCTGCGTGTCGTGCGGTTCAGCAGTCGGAGCCCAAGCCGCGCCTCCAGCCCGCGGAGCGTTTGGCTCAGCGCCGAGGGTGAAACGCCGAGCTGCGCCGCGGCGCGCGTAAAACTCCGCTCCTGGGCCACGGCGCGGAAGGCCTGGAGGTCATTCAGGTCGGCCTGCGGCATTATGAAGTCCTGCTTCAAGGTCCATGCGGATTCTACCGGCTAATCGCGCCGGACCGCACCTGTCATCTGTTCCGCCACCTGCAACAGGCATCGGGCCGTGGCCGGCCGCCGCCACGACGCGGCTCCATCCTGGAGAAGACCACATGCTGAAATCCATCATCGGGGCGGCGGTCCTGACCGCCTCCCTCTCGGCGGGACCCGCCACGGCCCAGGAGCGCATCCGGATATCGTCCGAGTGGGGCGAGGTCGTCGCCGAGCTTGCCGACAACGCCGCGACGCGCCGGCTCGTTCAGATGCTGCCGCTGTCGATCCCGATGCGCGACCACCTTCGGCAGGAGAAGACCGGCCGGCTGCCCGAGGCCCTGCCCTCGGCAGAACGGCAGGTGGACTTCGCGGCCGGAACCCTGGGTTTGTGGGGCGCGAGCGACTTCGTAGTCTACACCCGAAGCGGCCGCGTTCCATCACCCGGCATCATCGTGCTCGGCCGCGTCACCGGCGATGTCTCGATCTTCGACCGACCGGGCGCCGTCACCATCCGTGTCGAGCGCGGCCGGTGACGGCCATGGCTGCGCCGGGCCTGGCGCGTGATGACCGTGCCCACGGCATCGCATCCGACGCCCCGATGTCTGGTGCGGTCCCCGCCATGAAGCTGCGCGCAGGCGCGCTGATGGATTCAAACCCCATGCACCGCAAGGAGATACGCCGATGAATGACACCCTCGAAGGTCCGGAGCAGGCCCGCAACCCGGCTGGCGATCTCAGCCGCCGCGGCCTGCTGCACCTGACCGCCGCCCTGTCGATGCTCAACCTCCCCTCCGCAAAGGCCCAGGACATGTCGAACGGCGCCAACAACTTCTACACCAGCGACCGGGTGACCACGCAGAAAGTCGTCTTCAAGAACCAGTACCAGATGAACGTCGCAGGCAACCTCTTCACGCCCAACGGCCTCGACCGAAACGCGGCGACTCCGGCGATCGTGGTGGGGCATCCGATGGGCGCGGTGAAGGAGCAGAGCGCCAATCTCTACGCCACCAAGATGGCGGAGCAGGGTTTTGTGGCGATGTCCATCGACCTCCCTTTCTGGGGCGAGAGCGAGGGCCAACCCCGCAATCTGGTGGCGCCCGATGCCTATGCCGAGGCCTTCAGCGCCGCGGTGGACTTTCTCGGCACCCGGCCCTTCATCGACCGGAACCGGATCGGCGCGATCGGGGTCTGCGGCAGTGGCAGCTTCGTCGTCAGCGCCGCCAAGATCGACCCCCGCATGCGCGCCATCGCGACCGTCAGCATGTACGACATGGGTGCTGCCACCCGCGATGCGCTCAACAAGTCGCAGACGGTGGAGCAGCGCAAGCAGATCATCGCGGTGGCCGCCCAGCAGCGCTATGCGGAATTCGCCGGTGGCGAGACGCATTATACCGGCGGGACGGTGCATGCGCTGGCGGCGGACACCCACCCGGTCCAGCGCGAGTTCTACGACTTCTACCGCACACCGCGGGGTGAGTTCACGCCCGCGGGCGGGTCGCCGCTGCGCACGACGCATCCCACGCTGACCAGCAACGTCGGGTTCATGAACTTCTATCCGTTCAACGACATCGAGACGATCTCGCCGCGTCCGATGCTGTTCATCACGGGGGACCAGGCGCACTCGCGAGAGTTCAGCGAAGACGCCTACAGGCGCGCAGCGGAGCCGAAGGAGCTTCACTACGTGCCGGGTGCAGGACATGTGGACCTGTACGACAGGGTGGATCTCATCCCGTTCGAAAAGCTGGCGTCGTTCTTCCGGCAGCATATGGCCTGAAGCCCCGCCTGCGGGTGGCATTGCTCGGAAGGGCCGCCTCCGAGCCGCCGCCCCGCGAGGGACTCTAAGCCGTCGCCCCCGCCGGCTTCGGCAACGGCGGGTCCTTCACCGGCAGATGCACCAGCGCCGCGAAGGCCGAGGCCCCCACGCCGATCCACCACATCATGTCGTAGGACCCGGTCATATCCAGCACCACGCCGCCCATGAAGGCGCCCGTGAAGCCGCCGAGCTGGTGCCCCAGGAAGACCAGCCCAAAAATGGTCGCCAGCCAGCGCGTGCCGAAATTCCGCGCCACCAGCGCCACGGTCGGCGGCACGGTGGACAGGTACAGCAGCCCCATCAGGGCGGAGAAGATCATCACCGTCGTCGTCGTCTTCGGCACCAGCATGAAGCCGGTGATCAGCACGCCCCGTGCGGCATAGATGATGACCAGCAGTTCCCGCCGCTTCCAGCGCTGCGTCAGCTCCCCGGCCGCCAGCGATCCCCCGATGTTGAACAACCCGATCAGCCCGATGGCGCCGGCGCCCACCGCCACCGGCAGGCCGCAGTAATGCACGAAGCCGGGCAGGTGGGTGGTCAGGAAGGAGATGTGCAGGCCGCAGACGAAGAAGCCGAAGAACAGGTACCAGAAGCTCGGCGTGCGCAGCGCGCGGGACAGCGCCTGGCGCGCCGTTTCCTCATCCTTGGGCGCCACCTTCGGCCGCGGCGGCTCGGCCAGGGGCAAGGCGAGGGGGATCATCATCAGGGCGGTGGCGGCCATCAGCGCCAGCGTCACCTCCCAGCCCAGCGTGCCCAGCCCGATGCCGGCCAGCGGCACCACCAGGAACTGGCCGAAGGAGGAACCGGCGGTGCCGAGCCCCACCGCCCGGCCGCGATGCGATTCCGGCAGCAGCCGGGTGAGCGTGGCGATGATCACCGGCATGCCGGCGGCGGAAACCGCCACCCCCATCACCACGCCCGCGAAGAAGGTGAAGACCCCGAGCGCCGAGGCCATCAGCATGCCCAGGATGCCGATGGCGTAGAGCACCGCCCCGCCCATCACCACCGCCCGCCCGCCATAGCGGTCCGCCAACTGGCCGCAGATCGGCTGGCTGACGCCGTTCAGCAGCACCTGAAGCGCGATGGCGAAGGAGAAGCCGGAGGCGGTCCAGACATTGGCCTCCGTCATCGGCGCCAGGAACAGGCCGAAGGAATTGCGCAGCCCCATGGCCAGCGCCGCACACAAGACGCCGCAGGTGATGAGCACGGCGGCGGTGGTGGCGGGGCGGGCGGTCATGGGGGCCTCCTCGGTGGTCAGGCCAGGGCGGGAAGCTCCCGCGCCGCCAGGATGTTGCGCACACCGTCGGTCATGGCGCCGAGTGTGGCGGGTTCCACCGCCTCCAACTCGGAACGGTTTCCGATATTCCAGAAACGAAAGCCCAACTGGCTGAAAAGCTGAACCAGTTCGCTCGCGCTGCTGCCCTGCGCCGCCAGCATGCCCGGCGCGAATTCGAACATCACCTTGGCATTGGGGGAGCGGGCGAGCAGCTTGCGCATGCCGGAGATGGCGCGGGCCTCCGTACCCTCCACATCCATCTTCACCACATCGACGCGGAAGTCGGGGTCGGGGAAGAATTCGTCCGGCGCCACCACCCGGCAGGCCACGGTCTGGCCGCCCTCCGGCACATGCCCCGGCGTGACGGTGATATGGCCGCCGCCGCCCCAGGCCCAGGAAAACACCAGCTCCGCCACGCCTTCCCCGGCGCCGACCGCCATGTTGTTCACCCGGGCATGGCCCGACAGCCCGTTCACCGCCAGCGACCGCGCGAGCAGGGCGGCGAAGCGCGGATTGGGCTCGAAGGCCTCGACCCGCCCGGTCGGCCCCGTCGCCAGGGCACCCAGCAGCGTATAGACGCCGAGATGCGCGCCGAGATCGAGCACCGTATCGCCGGGGCGGATCAGCTTCTCGAACAGAGTCGTGTAGTTGGTCTCCCAGGTGCCGTCGATCAGCAGATGGGGCGCCAGGTCGTTGCCGCGGGTGTCGACGAACATCTTGAGCCGGCCCTGGAGGACCGTCAGCGCCGTGTGATCGCCCAGATAGGCGGTGGGCGTGTAGTGCAGCGGATGTGTGCGGGCCGCGAAATAGGCAACAATATGTTCCATCCGCTGCTGCAGGCGCAGCAGCCGGCTGGGCAACGACATCAGGTCACGCAGCATCCGGCAAGCGGTCTCCGATCGGGCGCGGCGCAGGCGGCCGCTGCCCGGACGGGCATGCGGCCCCGCGGGCGAGGACAAGGCGGGGGATGGCATCTCCGCCCGGCACCCGGCCCCTGTAGCCGAAGCGCTCAAAAAAAAGAAGGTTCGGAGACGCAGCGGGAATGGCCGATCACCCCGCTTTGCGCAGGGCAAGGCCGAAGGAGGTCAGGATCAGCGCGCCATGACGGTATTTCGGCCGAGGCGGCCCATCCGGGCGCACCGAGACCTCGGCATCCAGCGGATCGAGGCCGGGATGCAGGTTCACCGGCAGCATCTCATGCCCCTGTGCCTGGATCTGGGCGGCCAGGGCCTCCAGGTCCCGCCGGCGCAGGGCGGCCAGGGTGGGGTGGTCCACCGTGGCGGTGTCGGAGCGGATGTTGAAGCTGAAGGTGTGCACGGACAGCCCGCCGGGGCGCAGCAGGCGAAGACTCTCCTCCAGGAAGGTCGTGGCGGCGGCGAGGGAGCCGATGCGATCGAGCGCGGAGGCCGACCAGCAGAAGTCGAACTGCCCGTCGAGATCGGCGGGCAGGTGGTTCATGTCGACGTGCCGATAGCCCACCATCTCCTCGAAATCCGTCAGGTGCAGGATATCGGGGTGGAACAGCGCCATGTGCTGGGCGCCGGGTGGCAGGGCAGCGTCTTCGGGCTGATCGCCCTTGTCCGTCGCCAGCACCTTCACCCCGCGGGAGGCGAGCAGCGACGGGATGCGTTCCCGCCCGACGCCGAGGCCGAGGCCGAGCTTGCCCGGCGCGATCATGCCATGCGTGGCGAGCAGGGACACGATCCAGGTCTGTTCCCAGCTACGCCGGCTGCGGGTGGGCTGCATGCCCATCGCTTCCGCGATCTCGGTGAAGGACGGATCGTCGAATTGCGCGGCGGTGCACATCTGGCCGACCGGCTCTTCCAGGCTCGGCGGGGCGAAGCGAAACGGGAAGGCGGGGTCGGCGGGGGGGCGCAGCAGGAAGTTGGGCATGCCGTAGCTCGGCACGCCATCCACGCCGGCGTCGAAGAACTCGTAGAACTCCCAGGTATTGGAAAAGGCGCGGCGCAGGGTTGCCATGTCCCGCAGGCCACGATGCGCCTCCACCTCCTCCGGCGAGAAGGGGTCGCGGCCGATCAGCAGGCGGAAGGCCCAGGTCACCGCCTCGGCGCTCAACGGCTTTTCCGGCGTCCCGGAAACCTGCCCCTGTCCGACCTGCTGCTGCATCACAATCCCTTCGCGGCTTCCAGAACCTGGGCGGCATGCGCCTCCGGCTTCACCTTGCGCCACACCTTGGCGATGCGGCCCTCGGCGTCGACCAGGAAGCTGCTGCGCTCCATGCCCATGTAGGTCTTGCCATACATCGACTTCTCGACCCAGACCCCATAGGCCTCCGCCACCTTGTGGTCGGCATCCGAGGCCAGCGGGAAGGTCAGGTTGAACTTCTGGGCGAATTTCTCGATCGGCTTCATCGCGTCCGGGGAGACGCCAATCACGGTCAGGCCGAGCTTGCCGAGCTGGGGCAGCGCCTCCTGCACCCCGCAGGCCTGCTTGGTGCAGCCGGGGGTGTCGGCCTTCGGGTAGAAGTACAGCAGGAAGGGCTTGCCCTTCAGCTCCGCCAGGCTGACCTGGCGGTCGCCGGATGCGGGCATGGCGAAATCCGGCGCGGGCGCGCCCTCGGTGGCTGCGGACATGCGTGTCTCCGGTTACGTTTCGGGGTCGCCGATATGGCGGGTGAAGCTGGCGCGCACCTGCTGCGCGACGCGGCGCATCTGTGCGCGGAACGCCGGTTGGTCAACCGCCGGCTCCGGCAGCAGCTTCGCGGTGGCCGAGAGCAAGGCGAGGGCAACCGGCTCGGGCAACGATTCCTCCGGCCATCTTCCGACGGTCAGGCGCAGATGCGCGGTGATGGCGCGCCACAGCCGGTCGGCCTCCACCAGCGCCTCCGCCTCCGCCGCCGGCAGGATACCGGCCTTGGCCAAGGCGGCGAAGGCGAGGCGGGTGGTGGGGGAGATGATGGCGGGCAGGCGCTGGGCATGGGCCACCTGAAGCGCCTGGGCGATGAATTCCACCTCCATCAGCCCGCCCGGCATGTGCTTCACATCCCAGGGGCCGTCCGCCGGCAGGTCGCGCCGCAGCCGGGCGCGCATGGCCCGGGCATCCTCCAGCACCTGGGCCGCATCGGCGGCGCGCGCCTGGGCCTGGCGGATCGCCGCCTCCACCTTGCGTTTCAGCGATGGCGCGCCGGCCACGAAGCGGGCGCGGGTCAGCGCCATGCGTTCCCAGGTCCAGGCCGATTCCGCGTGGTAGCGGGCGAAGGCGGAAAGCGAGACGGCGACCGGCCCCTTCGAGCCGGAGGGTCTGAGGCGCATATCCACCTCATACAACCGCCCCTCCGCCCCCGGCGCCGTCATGGCGCCGACCATCTGGTTGGCCAGCCGCGCGAAGTACTGGGAGGGCGCGAGCGATTTGGCGCCCCCCGTGCTCTCGGCCGCCTCCGCCGCATGGTCATAGACCAGGATCAGGTCGAGGTCGGAGCCCGGCAGCATGTCCCGCCCGCCGAGCTTGCCCAGCGCCACCACCCCCAGCGCGCCGCCCTGCACCTTGCCATGGCGCTTCGCGAAGTCCTGGGTGATGCGCGGCAGCAGCGCGCCGATCGCGGCATCCGCCAGGGCGCTGCGGGCGAGGCCCGCCGCATCGGTATCCAGCCGGCCTTCCAGCGCGGCGGCGTCGATCTCGAACTTGCCCTCCGTCACCATGCGCCGGGCGGCCTCCAGCGCCTCCTCCAGGAAGCGGGCGTCCTTGACCAAAGCGGGCAGGGAAATGGCGGGGTCGGTGCCGGGGGCGGCGTGGCCGGCCAGCAGCCCGTCCAGCGCCGCCGCGTTGCGGGCGAAATGATCCGCCAGTTGCGGCGCGGCCCCCAGCACGAAGGCCAGGCGATCCAGCAGCGCCGGGTTGCGCGCCAGCAGCGACAGGACCTGCACCCCGGTGCTCATCCGCGCCAGGGCCGCGTCGAAGCGCATCAGCGCCGCATCCGGTTGCGGCTGGCGGGCCAGGGCGGCCAGCAGGGCCGGCATCAGCGCCGTCAGCAGTTCCCGCGCCCTTTCGCTGCGGGTGCCGCGGGTGCGGCCATGGTGCCAGCCGCGCACCGTCGTGGCGACCGCGGGGGGGTTCTGGAAGCCCAGCGCGCGCAGGGTGGCCAGCGTCGCCGGGTCGTCCTCCACCCCGGTGAAGACCAGGTCGCCCTGGGCGCCATCGGCAGAGCTCAGCTCGGGCGAGGCCTCGAACAGCCCCGCATAGCGCCGCTCGACCCGCTTCAGATGGCCGGTGAGGGCCGTGCTGAAGGCCTCCGTCGTGGGATAGCCCATGAAGGAGGCGATATTGGACAGGCCAGGCGCATCCTCCGGCAGCCTGTGCGTCTGCCGGTCCGCCACCATCTGCAGGCGGTGTTCCACCTGGCGCAGGAAGCCATAGGCGTCGGCGAGGTCCGCCGCCGCGCGCCGGTCGATCTTGCCGGCGGCGGCCAGCGCCGCCAGGGCGCCGAGCGTGGTCGGGTCGCGCAAGGCGGGGTCGCGGCCGCCCCAGATCAATTGCAGCACCTGGACGGTGAACTCGATCTCCCGGATGCCGCCGCGGCCGAGCTTCACGTCATGGCCGGCGACCTGCACCTCCGCATGCGCGCCCTTATGGCCCTTATGGGCGTGGATCTGGCGCTTGATGGAATGGATATCGGCGACGGCGGCGAAATCCAGGTGGCGGCGCCAGACGAAGGGCCGGATCTCGCGCAGGAAATGCTCGCCCAGCGCGCGGTCCCCGGCCACCGGCCGCGCCTTGATCATGGCGGCGCGTTCCCAGTTCTGGCCCATGCTCTCGTAATAGGTGATGGCCGCCGGCAGGCTGACGGCGAGCGGCGTCGCCGCCGGGTCGGGGCGCAGGCGCAGGTCGGTGCGGAAGGCGTAGCCATCCTCCGTCCGCTCCTCCAGCAGCCGCACAAGGTCGCGGGCGAGCCGGACATAGATGGCGCCGGCCCGGTCGCTGTCGTAGGTTGCCGCCTCCGGGTCATACAGAAGCATGAGGTCGATATCCGAGGAGTAGTTCAACTCCCGCCCCCCGAGCTTGCCCATGCCGAGCACGATCAGCCCGGAGCCGCGGCAGGTCGCGCGCGGGTCATGCTTCGCGGCGCCGCCGGCCAGCTTCAACTCGCCCCGCAACTGCGCCTCCCGCAGCAGATGGGCGCAGGCATAGTCGGTGCAGGCATCGGCGAGGTCGGAGAGCGCGCCCGTCACCCGGTCCAGCGCCCAGAGGCCGGTGATATCCGCCACCGCCGCGATCAGCGCGGCCTGCCGCTTGGCCTGGCGCAGCAGGCTGGCGACGCCGGCGCGCGTCGCCGTGGGGTCGGCGCGGCCCAGCGGGTCCAGTGCCAGGGCGAAGGCCGCATCGGGGCCGCGCTCCGCCAGCCGCAGCAGCGTGGCCGATTCGCGCAGCGCCAGATCGGCCAGATAGGCGCTGTGCCCGCCCAGCGCGGCCAGCAGCGCGGCGCCTTCCGCCGTGGTGGCGTAGCCACGCTCGGCGGCCCCGCGCTCGGCGAAGCGGGTGGCGAGCCGGGCGGCGGCCTCCGGGTCATGCGGCCGCGGCAGGGTTTCGGCGGCCCTGGCCGGGCGCGGCGTTGCGGGGTCCGGGGGGCGTGTTCTGGGCATGGAGGTCCAGGGTGGCGATGAGGCAAGCCGCCGGTCAAGTGGCGCGGGAGGCGCATCGCGCCCTGCACCTGCTGTTCGGCCTGGCGCTGCTGCTGCTGCTGGCCGCCGGCGGCGCTGCCTGGCGGCTCGCCCAGGGGCCGATCGAACTGCCCTTCCTGGCCGAGGCCATCGCCGAAAGGGCCAATGCCTATGTAGTCCCTGGCACCGCGCCCGATGCGCGGCTGGAGGTGGGGCGGGTCAGCATTGGCTGGCAGGGCTGGCGTGACGGGCATCTGACACCGCTGGAACTGCGGCTGAGCGACGTCCGCCTGCGACAGCCGGAGGGCGTGGTGGCCGCCGAATTGCCGGATGCCGCCGTGACCCTGTCCCTGCCCTGGCTGCTGCGCGGCGAATTGGCACCGCGACGGCTGGAATTGCTGCGGCCGGAACTGACCTTGCGGCGCGATGCGGCGGGGCAGGTGGCCCTGCTGGTCGGTTCGGGGACCCCCGGCGAGGCGCAGGCGGGTGGGCAGGAGGGTGGCGCCGGGCTGGATGAGTTGGTGGCGGAGCTGATGCGCGCGCCCTCCGACGCCACACCGCTCTCCGCCCTGCAATCGCTGCGGATCCTGGGCGGGCGAATCACGGTGGAGGATGCGGCGCTCGGCAAGACCTGGGTGCTGGATGCGGCGGATGTGACGTTGCGCCGGCGGCTGGGCGGGGGGTTGCTGGGCGATGCCGAGGCGACGCTTCTGCTCGGGGCGGAACGGGTGCCGGTCTGGATCGGCGCGGAAATGACCACATCCTCCACCGACGGCCCGGCGGAGCTTGCGCTGCGGCTGCGCCTGCCGGAGCTGCGCCCGGCGCAGCTTGCCGCGGCGGCGCCCGGGCTGGCGCCGCTGTCCCGGCTGGATGCGACCGTGCGGGTCGAGGCGGAGGTCCGGATGGGCTCGGATGGCACGCTGCGCGATGCCAGCGCGCGGCTGGCCACGGAAGCGGGCGTGCTGGATCTGGGGGAGGGCCGGCGCCTCCCTATGGGGGGGCTGGAGGTGGCGCTGGTGGGGACCCGGGACCGCATCACCCTCACCCAGGGGCGGCTGCGTCTGGATGGTCCGACGCCGCCCGTCCTGACCCTGGGGGGGGAGGCGCTGCTGCGGGAGGGGCGGTGGCGCGGCGCCGCGACCCTCGGGCTCGACCGCGTCGCCATCGCCGATCTCGGCCGCCACTGGCCGGAAGGGCTGGGCACCAGCGTGCGAAGCTGGATCACCCAGAACCTGACCGCCGGCATCGCCCGCGACGGGCAATGGCGGATCGAGGCGGAGGCGGGGGCCGGGCTGGAAGCGCCGCGCGTCACCAGCCTGACCGGGACGCTGGAAGTGGCGGAGGCCACGGTCCATTGGCTGCGCCCGATCCCCCCCGCCGAACGCGCCGCCGGCCGGGTGACCTTCGGGCTGGAGGAGATTTCCATGCGCGTCACCGGCGGCCGGCAATCCGGCGGCCAGGTGACGCTGCGCGACAGCAGCGTTCGCTTCCTGCTGCCGCCCGGCGCGCAGGAAACCGCGGCGATGGAGATCAACCTCGCCGGGCCGATCCCCGATGCGCTGGCGGTGGTGCAGCACCCGAGGCTGCGCCTGTTCGAGCGTCGTCCGCTGCCGATCAAGGATCCGCGCGGCAGCATGGAAGGCAGGCTGACCATCGGCTTCCCGCTGCTGGCAGACCTGCCGGTGGCCCTGCTGCAACTGCGCGCCCAGGCGCGGCTGCGGGATGTGCGGATGGCCGATGTGCTGCTCGGCCGGCCGCTGGAACGCGGCACGGTGGACCTCACCGTGGACAATAACGGCCTGCGTGCCAGCGGCACCGCGACCCTGGCGGAGATCGCGGCCCGGCTGACGGTGGAGATGGATTTCCGCGACGGGCCCGCCAGCCAGGTGGTGATGCGGGAGACGGTGCGGGCGGAGACCGATGCCAGCCGGCTGGTGGCGCTCGGCCTGGCCCTGCCGGAGCTGGTGGAGGGCGCCATCGGCCTGGATGTCCGCAGCGAACGCCGGCGCAACGGCCAGGGCCGCGCGCATGTCCGCGCGGAACTGCGCCATGCGCGGCTGATGATCGATCCGCTCGCCTATGCCAAGCCACCGGGCCAGCATGCCGGCGGCGAGATGGTGCTGCGTCTGGCCGGCGACCGGCTGGAGGCGATCGAGAGCTTCCGGGTGGAGGCGGCCGATCTGCGCCTGCGCGGCGCGGCCAGCTTCACCGGCGCCACCCGGCTGGAACGTATCACCATCACCGAGGGGGTGGTGGATGGCAGCCGTTTCAGCGGCGAGGCGCGGCCCCCCGCCAGCCCCGGCGCCCAGTGGTCGGTGGCGCTGCGCGGCGCCGTGCTCGATCTGCGCCGCGCGCTGGCGGAAGATGGCCCTGCTCCGGACCCGGCGTCGGAGGCGGCCGGCGATCAGGGTCCCGCCTTCGCCGCCGATGCGCGGTTCGAGCGCGTGCTGCTGGGTGAGGGGCGTGAACTGGCGGCTGTGGTGGCGCAGGCGCGCATCGATGGTCGGGGCGTGCTGCGTGCCGGGACGCTCGCCGGCCGCGCCGGGCCGCGCGGGCGGTTCGAGGCGGTGATCCAGCCCGCCGGCAATGGCCGCAGCCTGCAACTGGAGGCGGAGGATGCCGGGGCGCTGCTCGGCAGCTTCGACGTGCTGCGCAAGCTGGAAGGCGGCCGGCTCTCGGTGCGGGCGCGCTATGCCGGCAACCATCCTGGCGCCCCGCTGCAAGGCAGCGCGGAGATGACCGATTTCGCGGTGCGCGACGCGCCTGCGGTCGCCAAGCTGCTGCAGGCGATGACCCTGTATGGGCTGGTGGAGGCGGTCTCCGGCCCCGGCCTGGGCTTCTCCCGCCTCGTCGCACCCTTCTCCCTGACGCCGGAGGTGCTGACGCTGGGGGAGGCACGGGCCTTTTCCGCCTCCCTCGGCCTGACCGCGACCGGCACGCTGGACCGCCGGCGGCAGCGGCTGAACATGACGGGCACCATTGTGCCAGCCTATTTCTTCAATTCGCTGCTGGGCAATATCCCCATCCTCGGCCGGCTGTTCGCGCCGGAGGCCGGGGGCGGGCTGTTCGCGGCCACCTTCCGCGTCACCGGGCCGGCGGAGGACCCGCAGGTCAGCGTCAACCCTCTGGCGGCATTGACGCCGGGCTTCCTGCGGGGGTTGTTCGGGATCGGTCAGCCGGTGCCGGGGCGGCCATGACCGGCACCGGCCCGCGCCAGCCCGGCGCCAGCACCCAGATGTCATCGAAGCGCGCCAGCAGGTCCAACGCCGGGTTGAGGCCGGCGCGGGCCGCCGCCAGCATGACCTCGTTACCCAGCACATAAAGGCTGCCGGGCTCATGATCGCCGGCGGCCAGCCGCCGGGCGGTGGCGGCGTTCAGCGCGGCGACCGCCTCGGGATCGATGCGGGCGAGATAGACCGCATCGGTGGGCAGGCCACGAGTCGCCGCCAGCACCGCCACCTCCTCCCAATGCCTTGCCTGCATGCCGGTGGGGGCCAGGCGGATGCGCGTGTACTGCAGGCTGGCCTTCAGCCAGAAGGGATCGTCCAGGCGCAGCGCCGCGGTGGCAGGCGCCGGGCGGAAGAAGTGGGCGAGCCGGTCGAAGCCCGGCCGCAGGTCGATCACCTGCACCGCCAGCGCCGCGGCCAGCACCAGCCCCGTCCACCGCCCACCCAGCGCATGGGCCAGGGCGGCGATGGCGCCGAGGATCAGCGCATAGGCGACCGGCCAGAAGAAGCGGACGGAGGCGCGCAGCGCATCGGCGATGTCCTGCAACCTGTCCGATGGCTCGGCCAGCACCGCGACCACCTGCCCACCAAGGCTGATCCGGTGGGTGATGGCCAGCGCCAGCAGCGCGGCGAGCCCGGCCAGCAGCGGCCAGTGACGCCAGAGCCCCGGCCGTGGCCGCAGCAGGAAGGCCAGCGCCCCGCCCGCCAGCAGCAGCAGCGTGCCGAGGCCAAGATAGCTGTCTGCCGTCTCCAGATGGTCCGGCCGCGGCAGTTGCGGCAGCAGCCCACCCCAATGGCTGGGATCAAAGGGCGCCAGCAGGTCGAGCTGCATCTGCCCATAGCCGCCCCAGGTGCCGCCCATGCCGCCGCCGAGCAGGAAGAACCCCGCCGCCCAGAGCCCCGCCACCCCCGCGCCGGGCACGGCCAGCGCCTCCACCGCCAAAGGCAGCTTGCGACGATCCGCGGGCCAGGCGCGGGCGAGCCAATCCGTTGCCCATAGCCCGGCCACCATCGGCAGCAGATAGGCATGGATGAGCGACGCCGCGAGCATCAGCCCCGCCCAGGCCAGCAGTCGTCGCCAGGGCGCCGCTGGCGTCAGGCACAGATACAGCGCCGCCAGCAGCAGAAACTGTCCGGCGAGTGCGAAATGCCCGCCCATGCGCTGCAGCAGGATCGGCTGAAGCACGAACAGCGCGGCCCCGGCCAGCCGGGCCAGAGGGTCCGGCGTGAACAGCCCGATCAGCCGCCAGGCGAGCAGGGCCTGCAGCGCGCCGCAGGCGAACAGCCACATCCCCCAGTATTGCGGCACTTCCACCAGCCCGCGCAGCGCCTTGAAGGCGAAGGCCAGCAGCGGGATGGAATCCGAATAGAAGATGGAGGAGCCGACCTCGAGCCCCCAATCCGGATTGGCGCCGGGCGGCCACATCCAGGGGGCGCGGCCAAAGTAGGTCCAGCCGAGCCAGTACTGCACCGGGTCCGGCCCGATCGTGCCTTCCAGCATCCAGCCGGTGTTATGGGCGGGCAGGATCTGCCAGCCATAGATGGCGGCGACGAGGCCCATGCCGATGGCAAGGGCCGCCAGGGCGCCGACCCAGGCCGAAATGCGCATGCGCCGCATGGCAACCTCCGCCTCAGCCGGTGGGGAGACCGGCCCAAGGGGCAGGATCGGCGCGGAACATGGCGAATTCATGACCGAATATTCACACCCCCGCGACGACCGCGGGGCGGAAGAAGGAACCGGCCGGCGGCCGGTCCCCTTCGGTCAGGCGGGGCGCACCAGCAGGTGACGCTTCCGGCCGAGCGAAAGTTTCGCGGCGCCGTCGCGCAGATCCGCAACGGTCACCGCCTGTGCCGGATCGGCCACGGCGGTGTCGTTCAGGCGGATGCCGCCCTGGGCGATCAGCCGCCGCGCCTCCCCCTTGCTGGCGACGAATTTCGCTTCCGCCAGGATATCCACCACGGCGGCGGGCAAAGCGGTGGCATGGCTCGGCAGGGTCTCGGCCGCCTCGCCCTGTTCGAAGGCGCGGCGGGCGGTCTCGGCGGCGGTTTCGGCGGCGGGGCGGCCGTGCAGCAGAGCGGTGGCCTCGGTGGCCAGCACCTTCTTCGCCTCATTGATCTCGGCGCCGGCCAGCGCGCCGAGGCGCGCCACCTCCGTCATCGGCAGGTCGGTGAACAGGGCCAGGAAGCGGCCGACATCGGCATCCTCGGCATTGCGCCAGAACTGCCAGTAGTCATAGGGCGCCAGGCGATCGGGATTCAGCCAGACCGCGCCCGAGGCCGTCTTGCCCATCTTGGTGCCGGAGGCGGTGGTCAGCAGCGGCGTGGTCAGCCCGAAAGCCTCCGCGCTGGCCATCCGGCGCACCAGGTCGGCACCCATGATGATATTGCCCCACTGGTCGGACCCGCCCATCTGCAGCGTCACGCCCAGCCGCCGGTGCAGTTCGAGAAAATCGTAGGACTGCAGCAGCATGTAGTTGAATTCGAGGAAGCTGAGCGGCTGGTCGCGGTCCAGCCGCAGCTTCACGCTGTCCATGGTCAGCATGCGGTTGACGCTGAAATGCCGCCCGACTTCCCGCAGGAAGGGGATGTACTTCAACTCATCGAGCCACTCGGCATTGTCGAGCATGACGGCGTCATCGGGGCCGAACCGCAGGAAGCTGTCGAAGCTGCGGCGGATGCCGGCCTTGTTCACCTCGATCTGCGCATCCGTCAGCAGCGGGCGGGCCTCGTCGCGGAAGGAGGGGTCGCCGATCTTGGTCGTGCCGCCGCCCATCAGCGCCACCGGGCGATTGCCGGTCTGCTGCAACAGGCGCAGCAGCATGATCGACATCAGATGGCCGACATGCAGGCTGTCCGCCGTGCAGTCGAAGCCGACATAGGCGGTCACCCGGCCCTGGGCCGCGAGACCCTCCGCATCCGTCACCTGATGAACGAAACCGCGCTCGCGGGCGGCGTGCAGGAAGTCCTGGGTGGCGGTCATGGCGGGTCTTGGTGGTCCCTGGGGCTTTCGGAAGTGACGGCGGCGTAGCACGTTGGGGGGATGCTGCGAACCATTGGTCTGATGAGCGGAACCTCCCTCGACGGGGTGGATGCCGCCTGGGTGGAAACGGATGGGGAGGCGATCGGCCGCCTCGGCCCGGTGCTGACCCTGCCCTACGCCCCCGCGCTGCGGCGCGACCTGCGCGAATTGCTGGACCGCGCGGCGGAGATCGGGCCGGACGATCCCTTCCTGGCGAGTTGCGTGGACCGGCTGACGGAGCGGCATGTGGAGGCGGTGCGCGCCGTGGGCTGGCCGGCCGATGTGGTGGGCTTCCACGGCCAGACCATCCTGCACCGGCCCTTCCGGCCCGGGCTGAATGCGAAGGGCTTCACCTGGCAGGTGGGCGACGCGGCGCGGCTGGCGCGGGAGACGGGGATGACCGTCGCGCATGATTTCCGCTCGGCCGATGTGGTGGTGGGCGGGCAGGGGGCGCCGCTGGTGCCGGTGGTGCATGCGGTCATGGCGCGGGACCTGCCGAAGCCGCTCGCCATCCTGAACCTCGGCGGGGTCGCCAATGTGACCTGGATCGGCGCGGATGGCACGCTGCTGGCCTTCGACACCGGCCCGGCCAACGGCCCGCTGGACGACTGGGCGCGGCGCGCGACGGGCGAATCCTATGACCGCGACGGGCGCCTGGCGCTGGCCGGGCAGGCGGATGGCGGGGTGCTGGCGCCGCTGCTGGCGCATCCCTGGCTGGCGGCGCCGCCGCCCAAGTCCCTGGACCGGCTGGATTTCGACCGGGCGCTGAAGGAAGCCGGCGCGGCGGGCCTGTCACCGGCCGATGGCGCGGCGACCCTGGTGGCCTTCTGCGCCATCTGCGTTGCGGCGGCGGCCCGGCACTTCCCGGAACCGCCGGTGCAATGGCTGGTGGCCGGCGGTGGGCGGCGCAATCCGGCGATGATGCGCGCCTTGGGCGCCGCATTGGCCGAGCCGGTGCGGGCGGTGGAGGTGGTGGGCTGGAACGGGGATGCGCTGGAGGCCCAGGCCTTTGGGGTGCTGGCGGCCCGGGTGTGGCGGGGTCTGCCGCTGACCTTTCCGGGGACGACCGGGGCGCCGGGGCCGACCCTGGGTGGGCGGCTGGTGGGGCCGTTGTTGTAGGCGGGGGATTACGGCGCGGCCCCCCTCACCCAACCCTCTCCCCCTGTCAGGGGGGAGAGGGCTTAGCCGGATCAATCCGCAGCCAGCGCCATGCGGTTGCGGTTCAGCGCGCCCATCACATGGTCTTCCGCCGCCGCGGCCACCTGCTCGGCCTGGGGCGGGGTGTAGATATGGCCGGCGCCGGGCATCACACGGTAGTCGATGGCGATGCCCTTCTGCGTGTTCAGCTTGTCCACCAGCTTCCGCACGCTGCCTTCCGGCACCAGCTCGTCATCCGCGCCGTGCAGGATCAGCCCGTTGCAGGGGCAGGGGGCCAGGAAGCCGAAGTCGTAATGGCTGGCCGGGGCGGAGATGGAGACGAAGCCGCCCATCTCCGGCCGCCGCATCAGCAACTGCATCCCGACATAGGAGCCGAAGGAATAGCCCGCGACCCAGAGCGAGGAGGCGTTGGGATTCACCGCCTGGAGGAAGTCCAGCGCCGCCGCGGCGTCCGAAATCTCGCCGATGCCGCCATCATAGCGGCCCTGGCTGCGGCCGACGCCGCGGAAATTGAAGCGAAGGGTGGAGAAACCCATCGTCTGGAAGCGCTGGTACAGCGCGTGAACGACGCGGTTGTTCATGGTGCCGCCATGCAGCGGATGCGGGTGCAGGATCAGCGCGACCGGCGCATTGGCCTGCTTCGCGTGGTTGTAGCGACCCTCAAGCCGGCCATCGGGCCCGGCGAACATGACTTCAGGCATCGTTCTGTCGATCCAGTCCATGTTGGGCCCAGATCGAAGCGGGTGCCGCCTGGCATCCGCCCGACATGGGCCATGGCCGAAGGCAAGCGAGCGCAGGGCGCCAGCCTCCAGGCCGTTTGGGGAACCCACGCGCCGCGACCGCGGCCTGTCCTGGGCCGATCCCGAACCACCACCGACATCCTGGTGGACCCGTCTGCCGATTGTTGACTCCGGCAGTCGGGAACAATAGCTTCGAACCGACGACGGGGGTCGCCAGCCTTCGGCCTAGGTCGTGGTTCTGGTGGGTGCGGCACGCCCGCGCCCTTCGGACACCCCCGGGCAGGTTCCCAAGCCCTGGGGTTCACCCAATATAGGTGAGGCAGGGGCAGGTTTCATATCGGATTCACGGCATGGCGAGCATGTTCTTGCGACTTGATCGCGTGTAGGCCCGCTATTGTGCGGACGTTCGTGCCTCCGCTTCACCGTGCCGGCCCGTCTTTGGGCGGGAAAACAATCAGGACGGGAGTGCCGGATGAGGCTTTCCACCCGCGGTCGATATGCCGTGATGGCCATG
Source organism: Falsiroseomonas oleicola (assembly GCF_019029495.1). Taxonomy (GTDB): domain Bacteria; phylum Pseudomonadota; class Alphaproteobacteria; order Acetobacterales; family Acetobacteraceae; genus Falsiroseomonas; species Falsiroseomonas oleicola. Next base: position 585,829 of record NZ_JAERQM010000001.1, on the reverse strand, counting down.
GTGGAGCTGGCCGCCCGCGACGGTGACGATGCCGAAGGTCGCTGCGGCGCGCGCGGCCAGGTCAGCCTGGCGGAGATCGCCCAGGCCCAGCGCCTGTCGCTCGCCTATCTCGAACAGCTTTTCGGTCCGCTGCGCCGTGGCGGCCTGGTGGTCTCCACCCGGGGTCCCGGCGGCGGCTATCGCCTGGCGCGGCCGGCGGCGGAGATTTCCATCGCGGCGATCGTCGAAGCGGTGGATGAGCCGATCCACGCCACCCGCTGCGAGGAAGGCAGCGCCGGCTGCCTGGCCGGGGAACGCTGCCTGACCCATGACCTCTGGGCGGAGCTGGGCAACCAGATCCGGCTGTTCCTGGATGGGGTGACGCTGGCCGATGTGGTCGCCGGCCGGATCTGCGGCCGTGCCATCCCGCCGCTGCTGGCGGATGTGGCCGAGGCCTGACCGCGTGGCGCTCTACCTGGACGCCAATGCCACGGAGCCATTGCGGCCGGAGGCGCGGGCGGCGGTGCTGGCGGCGCTGGACCTGCCGGGCAATCCCTCCTCCGTCCATGCCGCCGGCCGCGCGGCAAGGCGGGTGCTGGAGGTGGCACGGGACCAGGTGGCAGCGCGGTTCGGCGCGGCGCCGGGGGATGTGGTCTTCACGGCAGGCGGGACGGAGGCCAATGCGCTGGCCATCCACGGCCTGTCCGCCGGGCGCCGGGTGCTGGTCGGTGCCACGGAACATCCGGCGGTGCTCGCCGCCGCGCCCGGCGCCACCCTGCTGCCGGTGCGGGCGTATGGAACGCTGGACCTCGATGCGCTGGCGGCGGCGCTGGATGGCCCGCCGGCGCTGCTCTGCGTGATGGCGGCCAATAACGAGACCGGCGTGCTGCACCCGATGGCGCAGGTCGCGGCGCTGGCGCGGGCGCATGGCGCGCTGCTGCATGTGGATGCGGTGCAGGCGGCGGGGCGGCTGCCGCTGTCGCTCGCCGGGCTGGGTGCGGATAGCCTGGCCATTTCGGGCCACAAGCTGGGCGGGCCCAAGGGCGCGGGGGCGCTGCTGCTGCGGCCGGGGCTGGCCCTCGCCCCGCTGATCGCGGGCGGCGGCCAGGAACGCGGCCGGCGCGGCGGGACGGAGGCGCTGCCTGCCATCGCCGGCCTCGGCGCGGCGGCGCAGGCGGCGGAGCCTGACGCCGCCGCGCGGCTGGCCGCGCTGCGCGATGCGATCGAGGCCGCCTGCCTTGCCATGGGTGCCCGGGTGGCGGGGCAGGGCGCGCCGCGCCTGCCCAATACCACCTGCCTGATCCTTCCCGGCGCGGCGGCGGAGACGCAGGTCATCGCGCTGGATCTCGCCGGCATGCAGGTCTCGGCGGGCGCCGCCTGCTCCTCCGGCAAGGTCGGGCGCAGCCATGTGCTGGCGGCGATGGGGGAGGTGGAGGGCGGCATCCGCGTCTCCCTGCCCTGGAACGCGCCGGAAGATGCGGCGGAGCTTTTCATCCAGGCTTGGTCGGCCATGCGCGATCGCCTCTCCCGCCGCGCCCTGGTCGGGGCCAGATAATCGGCCATGACCCGCGCGAACCAGCCCATCTACCTCGACAACCACGCCACCACCCCGGCCGACCCGCGCGTGCTGGCGGCGATGCGGCCCTGGTGGGAGGCGAATTTCGCCAATCCCGGCTCGGTCGAGCATGTGATGGGGCGGGAGGCGGAGGCGGCGGTGGCCGAGGCGCGCGGCCATGTGGCCGAGCTGATCGGGGCGGAGCCGAACGAAATCCTGTTCACCTCCGGCGCCACCGAATCCAACAACCTCGCCATCAAGGGCGCCGCGCGCTTCGCCGCCAGCCAGGGCAGCGAGCGCCGCCGGGTCATCACCCTGGCGACCGAGCACAAATGCGTCCTGGAAAGCGTCAAGGACCTGGCCGCCGAGGGTTTCGGCCCGCTGATCCTGCCGGTGCGGCCGGATGGGCTGCTCGATCTGTCCGCGTTGGAGGCGGCCCTGGGCGAGGCGCCGACGCTGCTGGTCTCGGTCATGGCGGTGAACAATGAGATCGGCGTGGTGCAGGACCTTTCCGGCATTGGCGCGCTGGCGAAGGCGCATGGCGCGCTGTTCCATACGGATGCGGCGCAGGCGGCGGGGCGGATTCCGCTGGATGTGGCGGAGATCCAGGCCGATCTGCTCTCGCTGTCGGCGCATAAGCTCTACGGGCCGAAGGGTATCGGCGCGCTCTATGTCCGCCGGCGGCCTCGGGTGCGGCTGGCGCCGCTGTTTTCGGGCGGCGGGCAGGAGCGGGGGCTCCGCTCCGGCACGCTGCCGGCGCCGCTGATCGTCGGCTTCGGCGAGGCCTGCCGGATCGCGGCGCTGGAAGGCCCGCTGGATGCCGGCCGCATCGCCGGGCAGCGCGCCCGTTTCCAGGCCGCGCTGGCGCAGGCGGTGCCGGGCCTTGTCGTCAATGGCAGCACGGAGGCGCGGGTGGCCGGCAACCTGTCGCTCTCCTTCCCCGGCGGCGTCTCCGCCCAGGACATCATGGCGGCGGCGCCGGAGATCTGCGTCTCCACCGGCTCGGCCTGTTCCTCGGCCGAGGTCGAGCCCTCCTATGTGTTGCAGGCGCTGGGCCTGCCGCCCGCCCAGGCACGTGCAACCTTGCGCATCGGCATGGGTCGCTTTACGTCGCCCATGGATGTGGATCGAGCGGCCGCGGCCCTGGCCGCCGCCTGGCGCCGGGCCATGGAGTCCTCAGACAACAGCGCGGCGGAGTAGAGGCTGACATGCCGAAGATGACCTTCATCGAGCGGAACGGGACGCACAAGGAAGTCGATGCGCCGCTGGGCCTTTCGGTGCTCGAGATCGCGCATAAGCACGGCGTCGATATCGAGGGTGCGTGTGAGGGTTCGCTCGCCTGCTCCACCTGCCATGTGGTGGTGGATGCCGGCTGGTACGGCAAGCTGGCCGATGCGACGGAGGATGAGGAGGATATGCTCGACCTCGCCTTCGACCTGCAGGAGACGTCGCGCCTCGGCTGCCAGATCATCATGACGGACGCGCTGGACGGGCTGGTGGTGAAGCTGCCGGCCGGCACGCGCAACGCCGGCGGCTGATGATGCAGCCCTGGGAGGATTTTGGCGCCGAGGGTGGGCTGTTCCGCCGGCTGCGGGCCGGCTGCGCGGCGGATTGGCAGGCCTATACCTGGCATGACTTCTGCCGCCGCCTGTCCGACGGCAGCCTGCCGCTGGCCGCCTTCCAGGACTTCCTGATCCAGGACTATCTGTTCCTGATCCAGTTCGCCCGCGCCAAGGCGCTCGCCGTGTTCAAGGCCGAGAGCCTGGAGGCGATGCGGGAGAAGACGGCGTCCATCCAGGCGATCCTCGCCGAGACGACGATGCACCTGACCTATTGCGCCGAATGGGGCATCCCGGAAGCCACGGTCCGCGCCACGCCGGAATCGGCGGAGACCGTCAGCTATACGCGCTACGTCATCGATCGCGGCCTGGCCGGCGACATCCTGGACCTGGAAGTGGCGCTGGCCCCCTGCACGGTGGGCTATGCGGAGGTTGCGCTGCGCATCCTGGCCGACCCGGCGCGGAAGGTGCAGGGCAACCCCTACCAGAGCTGGATCGAATCCTATTCGTCGGACGGCTACCAGGCCCTGGCCCGCGCTGCCGCAGCCCGCATCGACGCGCTGGGCGTGACCCATGGCGGCGAGGCCCGCTTCCCCATGCTGGCCGCCACCTTCGGCGAGGCGGCGCGGCTGGAGCAGCGCTTCTGGCAGCAGGGGCTGGACGCGGCGGGATGAGAATTCTGGTCGCAATGTCCGGCGGCGTGGACAGCAGCGTCGTCGCGGCGCTGCTGGTGGAGCAGGGGCATGAGGTGGTGGGCGCCACCCTCCAGCTCTACGACCACGGCGCCGCCATCCAGAAGAAGGGCGCCTGCTGCGCCGGGCAGGACATCCACGACGCGCGCCGCGTGGCGGAGACGCTGGGCATCCCGCATTACGTGCTCGACCGCGAAAGCCGCTTCCGGGCCGCCGTCATCGACGATTTCGCGGCGACCTACGCCCGTGGCGAAACCCCCATCCCCTGCATCCGCTGCAACCAGACGGTGAAGTTCCAGGATCTGGTGGAGCTGGCCCGCGACCTGGGCTGCGAGGCACTGGCCACCGGCCACTACGCCCGCCGCGTGGAAGGCGCCGAGGGCGCGGAGCTGCACCGCGCCGCCGACCCGGTGCGCGACCAGTCCTACTTCCTGTTCGCCACCACCCGCGACCAGCTCGATTTCTGCCGCTTCCCGCTGGGCGACATGCCGGACAAGGCGGCGGTGCGCGCGGTGGCGGAGCGCCTGGGCCTGGCGGTGGCCGCCAAGCCGGACAGCCAGGACATCTGCTTCGTGCCGGAAGGCAGCTACGACCGGCTTGTGGCGAAGCTGCGCCCGGAAACCGCCGAGCCGGGTGAGATCGTCGATACCGAGGGCCGCGTGCTCGGCCAGCACCAGGGCATCGGCCGCTACACGGTGGGACAGGGGCGGGGCCTCGGCCTGGGCGGTGGCGCCGGGGAGCGGCTGTTCGTCTCCGCCATCGAGCCCGGCCGCCGCCGCATCGTGGTGGCCCCGCGCGCCGCCCTGGCGCAGCAGGCGGCCGTGGCTGGCGAGGTGAACTGGCTGATCGACCCGCCCGCCACGCCGCGCCCGGTGCAGGTGAAGCTGCGCGGGCGAGAGGCGCCGCGCGCGGCCACGGTCGCCTGGGATGCCGATGCCGGCCTGCTGCACCTGGCCCTCGCCGAGCCGAATATCGTCGCCGCCGGCCAGGCCTGCGTGGTCTATGACGGCGATCGCGTGCTCGGTGGCGGCTTCCTTCGCGCGGCGAAGATTGACAGCGGCGAGGCGGCGGCGTAATCGCGGCCCCGCCTCAGGCTACGGGGCGGCGTAGCTCAGCTGGTTAGAGCACGGCACTCATAATGCCGGGGTCAGCGGTTCAAGTCCGCTCGCCGCTACCAACACCCCCCCCTAAAGATCAGCAGTTCGCAGGCTGCCACGGATTGGCGTCCGGGTCGCCTGCGCGGGCTGATCGGACCTGTGCGAAGACGGCTCCAAACCGGACGCTCCGGCCACCCTGAACCCGACGTCGGGCGGCCTCCGCGCGTAAAGCGGCGCGGCGTTTGCGCTGCCGACAGCGCCTGGGGGCGCTCGACGAGAGCGTGCCCCGGTTCAAGCACACCACCATCCACCTCACCCCGGCTTGCGCAAGCGCGCCGCGGGAGTTCGTTGCCCCGGCAACCAGCCGTATGCCCGGTTCGATCGGGACCGCCGCAACGGGCATTCATCCAATGGAGGCCCCCTTTACAGTCGGGCTGTTAAGTTTGCATAAATCATCTGCATCGCAGTCTGCAACGACAGCGCTTGCGGATTTGCCAAGCGTTCGACAAGGGGAAGTTATTGTCGTGATTATTAATATTAAAAATCGGCCACCAATATCGCATGGATCGGGAAACTACGCGGCCGCGACGGTCACGGCCGCGACTGCTGCCGGGCTGATGTTTTTGCCGTCCGTTGCGATGGCGGCCTGCAACGTCACGGGCGGTGATCTCTACACCGGTGGCTTCCTTACCTGCGACACCACGGGTGCCGACCTGCGTCTGCTCGGCGGCAGCCCGGTCATCGAGGTCACGGACCATGTCATCACCAGCGGCTTCCTCAACGTCAGCACCCGGCCGACCCAGAACAGCCCGCTCGATATCACGCTGACGATCAGCAACACCTCGATCAACTCACCCGACTACAGCGCCGTGACGGTCTATTCGGGCTTCGCGGATACCGACATCGACATCACGCTCGACCAGGTGACGCTGGTCTCGGGTGACAACCCCGGCGGGGTCTGGGTCCGCAACGAGATCGGCGGCAACATCGTGCTGACCGCGAGCGGCGTGATCACGGCGTCCGGCAGCGACAGCCCCGCCATCACGGCGACGACCAATGACGGTGGGGTCCGCATCACCAATAGCGCCACGATCACCTCCAACGGTGGCCGCGGCATCTATGCCGATGGCGGCTACAACAGCACCGATCCTGTCGTTGTCAGCGTGAGCAACAGCGGGACCATCCAGGCCCATGCTGCGGGCATCCGTGTCATCGGGTATAACGGCCTGGCATCGATCGACAATTCCGGCGACGTGACATCGACCACGCTGCAGGGTCTCATTGCCTGGACTCCGAACGGCACTGTTGAGATTGTCAACTCGGGCAATGTCACGGCGGATGCCCATATCGGTGTCCAGGGTGCGGCTGGCTCAGGTAATATCTCCATCACGAATACCAGCACGGGTCGCATCCAGGGCCAGCGTGGCGTGGTGGCGGCGACGGACAGCGGCACGGTCAGCATCGACAACGCCGGCACCATCACCGCGACCGGCCATGCGATCGAGACCGGCAACACGAACGCGACGGTGACGAACTCCGGAACGATCGAGACGACGACGCCTGGCGGCACCGCCATCGCCTTCGGCACCGGCGACAACACGCTCGTCATCATGCCCGGCTCGACCATCACCGGCCTCGTGACCAATGGCAGTGTCAGCGGCGGTGTCGAGACGATCGGCGTCAACACCCTGACGCTTGGCGGCACCGGCAGCGCCAGCTTCGACGTGAGCGAGATTGGCCGCACACCCACCCAGCGCGGCCTCGTGCTCTCGGGCGGCGTCCACACGGGCAGCGGGACCCCTGATGGCGGCCAGTATCAGGGCTTCAGCAACTTCACCAAGACTGGCAGCGGCACCTGGCAGCTGACCTATGGCAGCGGTGCCGGCCTCGCGGACCAGAACTGGGTGATTTCGGAAGGCACCCTGGTCGGCGACACGACAACGCTGCGGGGCTCGACCATCACGAACAATGCCTCGCTCGTCTTCGACCAGGCCAGCAACGGCACTTTCGCCGGCAGCATCGGCGGCACCGGCAACCTCTACGTGAATGGCGCCGGCACGCTGACCATGACGGGCGCCAGCGCCTATACCGGCAACACCTATCTCCGCGATGGCGGCTTCACCATCGCCAATGGCGGCTCCGTGGGCAGCCAGCACAGCGTCATCGGCTGGATGACCGGTGATGACGCGACGGCGACCGTGACCGGCGCTGGAAGCCAATGGACCAATACCGGCAACCTCTATGTCGGAAACGAGGGCAACGGCACGCTCAACATCACCGATGGCGGTGTTGTCACCAGTGCCAGTGGCTATGTGGGCACGGTGTCCGGCTCGCAGGGAACGCTGGCGATCGACGGCACCAATTCCGCCTGGCGGATGACCGGCGCCTTCATCGCCGGCTACGAAAGCGGCACGAACGCGAATGTCACCATCAGCAATGGTGGGCAGCTGCGGTCGGTGATCGGCACCCTGGGTGACCTGGCGGGTTCCGAGGGCACGCTGACCGTCACCGGCGCCGGCTCCAGCTGGGAAGCCTATAACGACAGCACGGACTATGCCGGGTTCATGAATGTCGGCCGTCTGGGCACCGGCACGCTGACCGTCGCCGATGGTGGCGCGGTCACGGCCTATCGTCTCTACATCGGCACTGAAGCGGGATCGACCGGCACCGTCGCGGTCTCGGGCCAGGACTCCTCGATCGCCACCGAGCATCGCCTGTATGTTGGCACCTACGGCACCGGCACGCTGACCGTCTCCGAGGGCGCGAATGTGACGGCGGATCGGATCAACGTCGCCTACCTCAGTGGCTCGACCGGCACGCTGAACATCGGCGCGGCGGAAGGCGACTTGGCGGTCGCACCCGGCAGCATCGTGACGAACGACATCTTCCTCGGTGCCGGCAACGGCAGGCTTGTCTTCAACCACACCGACAGCGCCGGTTTCGAACTGGCTCCCAATATCAGCGGCGGTGGCCAGATCCGCCAGATTCAGGGCAATACCGTCCTCAGCGGTGACAACAGCGGCTTCGCCGGCGACATCACCATCACCGGCGGCGGGCTTGGCATCACCGGCACCACGAATGCCAATGCGCTGACGATGACCGGGGCGCAGGACGCGCAGCTCACCGTGAATGGCGTGCTGACAACAAGCTCGGCCTCGATCGAAGCCGCCGCCAACCATGCCAGCACCGTGCAGGTCTCCGGCGACGGGGCGAGCTGGGTGTCGGGGTCCGTGCAGCTCGGCCGCAACGCCGACTCCACGGGCAGCGTCACGATCAGCGATCGCGCGAGCTTCGAGACGCAGAACGGCTTCTATATCGGCGCCGGCGGCACCTTCACGGTCTCCGGCCAGGGCAGCTCCGCCTTCATCGGTTCGGCCAATCGGGGGCTTGCGGCGGACTGGAACAGCTCCGACGGCTGGCTGAGCGCGGATGGCGGTACCATTTCCGTCTCGGGCGGCGCCCATCTGCGCGTCGATGGCGGCTATATCGGCGCGGATACCACGGCCCTCGCCACCATGAACGTCAGCGGCGCAGGCACCACCTTCGCCAATGATCTCAACCTGTATATCGGCGGCACTGGCAACGGCACATCCGGCCGTGGCCAGCTCAGCGTCACCGATGGCGCCATCGTCACCTCCTACACCGCCGCGATCGGCGTCGATGCGAATTCGGTCGGCGCCGTACTGCTCTCCGGCGAAGGCACCGGCTTCACCGTCGACACGCGCAGCGGCTATGCGGGCAATCTCCGCGTCGGCTTCAACGGCAACGGGACCCTGGTGGCCCGCGATGGCGCCTCTGTCTCCGCCGCGAACATGATCCAGATTGCCTCCAATGCCGGCTCTACCGGCGTCTTCGCCATCGGTGCGCTGGAGGGTGAGGCCGCGGCGGCCGCTGCGGGCAGCATCCATGCCGGGACGAACGGTATCGTCTTCGGCGCCGGCAATGGCAGGCTTGTCATCAACCACACGGGCACGAACTACACGCTCGGTGCCAATATCACGGCGCCGGTGAATACCGCGGGCCAGATCAATGTCCTGAGCGGCAACACCACGCTGAGCGGTGATATCAGTGGCGCCGTCACGCTCAACAAGGCAGGGCTCGGCACGCTGATCCTGATCGGCACCAACACCTATACCGGCGGCACCTATATCAACGAGGGCACGCTGCAGATCGGCAATGGCGGCACCACCGGCAGCCTGATCGGCACCATCCACAACAACGCCAATCTCGTCTTCAACCGCTCGGACAACTACCTCTTCCCCGGCACCATCACAGGCAATGGCGCGGTCAGCTTCGCCGGCGGCGGCACCGTGTTCTTCGAGCAGGCGGATGCCTATAGCGGGCCGGTCACCGTCGGCGCGACGAGCTTCGTCCTCGCCAATGGTTCCACCTCGGGATCAACCTATACCATCGGCGCGGAGGGGACGATTTCGGGCAGCGGCACGATCGCGGGCCTGATGGTCAACAGCGGCGGCAGGGCCGCGCCCGGCTATTCGCCCGGCACGCTCTCCGTCGCCGGCAACGTCACCTTCAATGCCGGCTCGACCTATGAGGCGGAAGTCTGGGGCGACGGCACGCATGACCGCATCGCCGCGACCGGCACCGCCACCATCAATGGCGGCACCGTGGCCGTGGTCGCACAGTCGGGCTATATGCGGCACCTCGCCCGCTACGAGATCCTGACGGCGGATGGCGGCGTCAGCGGCGCCTTCGACGCGGCGACCAGCAATCTCGCCTATCTCACGCCCGTGCTCGGCTATGAGGCCGATGCCGTGGTGCTGACGCTGGCGCGCAACGATATCGCCTTCCGCGACTATGCGACGACGCGCAACCAGACGGCGGCGGCGGATGCCATCCAGGCGCTCGGCCTCGGCAATTCGGTCTATGAATCCGTGCTCGACCTGACAACGGGTTCCGTGCCCGCCGCCCTCGACGCCCTCTCGGGCGAGCTGCATGCGGCGATGCCGGGCATGCTTTCGCAGCAGTCGCGCTTCCTGCGTGAGGCGGTGAGCGCCAGGTTGCGGGATGACCGGCTGGCCCTGGCGGGCACGCAGTCGGCGCTGGACGGCCGGGCCACCGCCTGGATCCAGGGCTTCGGCGACTGGTCGCATCTGGGCGGGAACGGCAATGCCGGCTCCGTCACCAGCAATGTCGGCGGCGTCTTCATCGGCATCGACCAGCGGCTGGATGAGAACTGGAAGGCGGGCGTCGTGCTGGGCGTCAGCCGCACCGGCTTCCACGCCAATACCCGCAACTCCTCCGGCAACGCCGACAATATGGAGCTTGGCACCTATCTCGGCGGCCAGTTTGGCGCGCTCAACCTGCAGCTCGGCGCCTCCTATGCCTGGCACGACGTCGACACCAAGCGGCACATCGTCTTCCCGAATGCCAACAGCACGGCGCGTGCCGGCTATGGCGCCAATACCGCGCAGGTCTTCGGCGAGGCCAGCTTCCGCATCGACCTCGACCCGGTCCGGCTGACGCCCTATCTCGGCCTGGCCTATGTCAATACCGGCGGCGAGAGCTTCACCGAAACCGGCTCCAATGCCGCGCTTTCGGGCCGGATCGGTTCGCTGGACACCGCCTACAGCACGCTTGGCCTGCGCTCCGAGGCCGAGGTCACCCTCGGCGGCAGGACCTTCCGGCCGCAGGCGAATATCGGCTGGCAGCACGCGATCGGCGATGTTGCCGGCACGGCGAGGCTCGCCTTCGACAATGGCGGCGCGGGCTTCCAGGTGGGTGGCGTGCCGATCGCGCGGGATGCCGCGATCATCGGCGCGGGGCTCAGCTACGACATGGCGCCTGGCCTCTCGCTCAACCTCTCCTACCGGGGGCAGTTCGCGCAGGATGCGCAGAGCAACGGGGTGCGGGGCACGCTGTCCCTCGCCTTCTGAACCGGTGGCGGGGGGGCATTTGAGCCCCCCCTGGCTCCAGCAGGGTCGCCTTCGGCACGCGGGCGACCCCGCGATGGGGCAGGGGATCAGGCCCTCGGGTGATCGCGGGTGTTTCGCGCCTGTTCCTCAGGACGGGTCCCGCAGATCCCGCTTGGTGGACCGATACGCCCTCTGCTGCGCGGCCTGGCGCCGGTGTTCCATCTCCTGCGCCATCCGGTCCCTCGTCACGCCCAGGGCCGCCAGCTCAGCGCTCAGCTTCTGGAAATGCGCCCAGCGCTGGGCGTCGAGTCGGCCATCCTCCAGCGCGGCGCGCACCGCGCAGCCGGGTTCGTTGCCGTGCCCGCAGTCGCTGAACCGGCAGTTCCGCGCCAGCGCCTCGATGTCGTCGAAGACCGTGCTGAGCCCCTCATCCGCGTCGATCAGCCCCACCTCGCGGATGCCGGGCGTGTCGAGGATCAGCCCGCCACCGGGCAGCAGGATGAGCTGGCGGTTGCTCGTGGTGTGACGACCCCGGGCATCCGCCGCGCGGATCTCCTGCGTCGCCATCCGCTCCTCGCCCAGCAGCGCGTTCACCAGGGTGGATTTGCCGACGCCCGAGGAGCCGATCAGCGCGCAGGTCTCGCCCGGCGCGATCTGCGCCATCAGGCCGTCCATGCCCAGGCCCTGGCGCACCGAGACCACCAGCACCGGGCAGCCCGCGGCCAGGGCGGCGATCTCGGCGGCCTGGGCCTCGGGCTCTGCGCAGAGATCGGCCTTGGTCAGGACCACGACCGGCCGGGCACCGCTCTGCCAGGCGGCGGCGAGAAAACGCTCCAGCCGGCGCGGATTGAGGTCGGCATTCATCGAGGTGACGACGAAGACCACGTCGATATTGGCGGCGATGACCTGAAGCGTCTGCAGGCTGTCGGCGGCCCGGCGCACGAAGGCGGTGCGGCGCGGCAGGATGGCATGGATGGTGGCGGTGCCGTCATTGGCCTTGGCAGACAGGGCCACCCAGTCGCCGGCGGTGGGAAGGCCCGCCTCCCGCGCCTCGTGGCGCAGGCGTCCGGAGATCCTGGCGCTCAGGGTGCCCTTATCGGTGAGCACCATATGCGCCTCGCGCTGCTGGACGATGATGCGTCCGGGGATATGGCCGGCGCGGTCATGCGGCTCGAAGGCCTGCCGCCATGTGTCGGACCAGCCATAATGTTCGATCAAGGGCGGGACTCTCCCAGGGGACGGCCCTTCTAGCACCAAACGCGTGGCAGGCCTCCCGTTCCCCACCCTATCCGCCGTCCCGCCGACACGGCATGCTGTTGCCATGCCGCACGGACCCGATCCCATGCTGGCGACGATCGTCGCCTGCATCCTGCTTGCCTTCATCTTCGGTACCGGCGCCCGCATGCTGCGGCTGCCGGCGCTGATCGGCTATATCGCCGCGGGCGTGCTGATCGCCCCCTACCTGCCCGGCGCGGTGGCGGAGCGCGGCATGGTCACCGCCATGGCGGAGGTCGGCGTGGCGCTGCTGCTGTTCAGCATCGGCCTGCATTTCCGCCCCGCCGACCTGCTGGCGGTGTGGCGGGTGGCGGTGCCGGGGGCCGTGGTGCAGATCGGCATCGCGCTCGGCGCCGGCGCGCTGGTGGGCATCGGGCTGCTCGGCCTGCCCGCGGCGCCATCGCTCGCCTTCGGCCTGGCGCTGGCGATTTCCTCCACCGCCGTCGCCACCAAGTCGCTGGAGGAACGCGGCAAGCTCGGCGGGCCTGTCGGGCGGCTGGCACTCGGCTGGCTGGTGATGCAGGACCTGGTGGTGGTCTTCGCCCTGGTGCTGCTGCCGGCGCTGGCCGGCGGCGCGGGGGCGGGGGCCGGGCCGATGCTGCTGGGGCTCGGCAAGGCGGCGCTGTCGCTGGCCGCCTTCGTGCTGCTGATGGCGCTGGTCGGGCGGCGGGTGCTGCCCTGGGCGCTGCAATGGGTAGCGCGTACCGGGTCGCGGGAGTTGTTCACCCTGGCGGTGCTGGCGGCGGCGCTGGGGGTGGCGGTGCTCGCCTCCTCCCTGTTCGGCGTGTCCTTCGCGCTGGGTGCCTTCTTCGCCGGTGTGCTGCTGGGGGAGAGTGATGTCGGCCATCAGGCGGCGGCGGAAGCCACGCCGCTGACCCGCATCTTCTCCGCGATCTTCTTCGTCTCGGTCGGGCTGCTGCTGGACCTGACCCAGGTGGCGGACCAGCCTTTGGCGGCGCTGGCGGCCACGGTCAGCGTCATCCTGACCATTGGCGGGTCGGTGCTGGCGCTGCTGCTGGCCTTCCGGGTGCCGCCACGCATTGCCCTGCTGGTTGCCGCCGGCCTGGCGCAGATCGGCGAATTCTCCTTCCTGCTGACCGAGGTCTCGATCGGCCAGGGCCTGCTGCCGGACACGGTGCGCGGCCCGGTGCTGATGGCCGCCATCGGCAGCATCATCGCCACGCCCCTGCTGCTGAAGGCGGCGGAGGCGCTGGCACCGGGCTTGGAACGGCGGCTGGCCGGCCGCAAGCCCGCCACGGCCCCGCGCCCGCCGCCGATCCCCTGGCCGGTGCTGACCGACCACGCCATCGTTGTCGGCGCCGGCCGGGTCGGGTCCACCATCATCGGCGCCCTGCGCCGCCACCACCTGCCGCTGATCGTCATGGAGGAGGATCGCGCGGCGGTGGAGCGGCTGGCGGCGGAAGGCGTGCCCGCCATCTGGGGCGATGCGACCCGGCCGGAGGTGATGGAGGCCGCGCATCCCGAACGCGCCCGCATCCTGGTTCTGGCCCTGCCCGGCGCGCTGGAGGCGCGGGAGGTGCTGCGCCTGGTGCGCCAGGCCAATCCCAATATCCAGACCGTCGTGCGCAGCCATTCCGAGACCGAGACCATCTGGCTGGAGGCCGAGGCCGGCGTCGGGCTGGTGATGATGGGGGAGCGGGAGATCGCGCTCGGCATGGCCGATTTCGCCATGCAGCGCCTGGGCCTGGCCGCCAGCACGGCGCAGGCGACGGTGGATGTGCTGCGGCGGCGGCCGGCCGAGGGCGTCTGATCCGCTATACCGTCCGGCCGGTTGACTTACCGTCCGGCCGGTACATCTAACGGGATATGGTCGACTCCCAAACCGATTCCCGCACCCGCATCCTCGACGCCGCCGAGGCGATCGTGCAGGCGCGGGGCGTGCCGGCCCTGACGCTGGAGGCCGCGGCGCGGGATGCCGGCATCTCCAAGGGTGGGTTGCTGTACCATTTTGCCTCCAAGGAGGCGCTGCTGACCGGCCTGCTCGGCCGGTTGGCGGAGGCCATGGCGGTGGATTTCGACAAGGCGGTCACCAGCCAGCCGGAAGGCTCCGGCCGCACCGCCCGCGCCATGCTCGCCTGGGCCTTCGGCGCGGCGGTGCCGGGCTGCGAGTTGCAGGACCGCGCGGCGGCGGTCTTCCTTGCCGCCTTCCACCACGACCCGGCCCTGCTCGACCCGATCCGCGCCGTCTTCGCCCGGATGCGGGCGGCACTCGCCCAGGACGGGCTGCGGCCGGGCGCGGCCCAGGCCATCATGTGCGCCACGGATGGGCTGTTCATGTCGCATGTCTTTGGGCTCTATCGTCTGACGGAGGCGGAGTTGGCAGAGGTGCGCGAGGCCCTGGACATGCTGCTGGAACCTGCCCGATGACCCGCCGCGGCCAATTCCTGACCCTTGCCGTGGTACTGCTGGCGGCGGCCGGCGGCGCCTATGTCGCGCTGGGCGGCACCGCCGCCACGCCGCCGCCCGTCGCCGTGGCACCCACTGGCCCCATCGGGGTCGGCGCGCTGGGGCGGGTGGAACCGGCCTCGCGCATTCGCCGTCTCGCCCCGGGCAATGCGCAGGAAAGCCCGCGCATCGCCCGGCTGCTGGTGCAGGAGGGCAGCGAGGTCCGCGCCGGCCAGGTGGTCGCGGAATTCCAGGATGCGGCGCTGAAGGATGCGGCGCTGGCCCAGGCCGAGGCGCAACTCGCCCAGGCCCGCGCCAGGCTGGCCCGCACCCGCGCCGGCGGCCGCGAATCGGAGGTGACGGCCCAGCGCGCCCGCGTCGAGGCGCTGCGCAACGCCGAGGCCAGCGCGCGGCGCGAGGCCGAGCGGGCGGAGCGCCTGCAACGCAGCGGCGCCGGCGCCGAGGCGACCGCGGAGCGCAACCGCTTCGCCGCCAACCAGGCCCGCGCCGAGCGGGCGGAGGCGGAAGCCGCGCTGGAGTCCCTGCTCGGTCCGCGCCCCGAGGACCTTGCTTTGGCCGAGGCTGAATACACCGCCGCCGAGGCGGCCCTGACCCGCGCCCGGGTGGAGGCGGCGCTGGCCCGGCTGCGCGCCCCGATCGACGGCACCGTGCTGCGGGTTCTGGCGCGCGCGGGGGAGGCGGTGTCCAGCGACGGCGTGCTGGAAATGGCCGACCTGACGGCGATGGATGTGGTGGCGGAGGTGTTCGAGACCGACCTGCCGCGGCTGCGCCAGGGCGCGCCGGCCGAGGTGGTGGTGCCGGGGGTGCCGCAGCGCTTCGGCGCGACGGTGCGCGAGATCGGCTGGCAGGTGCGCCGCACCACCCAGGCCGGCACCGACCCCGTCGCCGCGGTGGATGCGCGGACGGTGGAGGTGCGGCTGGCGCTGGATGCGGCCGGCGTGGCGGCGCTGGCGCGGCGATCCAACATGCAGGTCCAGGTGGCGATCCGGCCGTGAGCGGCGCCGTCCTCGCCGCGCGCCGGTCACCGGGCTTCGCCGCCAGCACCCTGCTGGCGGTGCGCCTGGCCTGGCGGCAATTGTGGTCGGAGAAGGCGCGGCTGGCCTCCGCCATCGCCGGCGTCATGTTCGCCTGCGTGCTGGTCTTCATGCAGCTCGGCTTCCGTGCCGCGCTGTTCGACAGCGCCACCGCGCTGATCGCCGCCATGCGCGGCGACCTGTTCCTGATGCACCCCCTGACCACCGCCAGCTTCCGGTCCGAACCACTGCCGCGGGTGCGGGCCTGGCAGGTGCTGGCACTGCCGGAGGTGGAGCGCACCGTGCCGATCTACCTGGCCCAGGCCACATGGCGGAACCCCGAGACCGGCACGCGCCGGGCCATCCAGCTCGTCGGCGTCGATACCGATGCGGGGGTTGTGGATTTCCCGGGCCTGGAACCGCTGCTGGACCGGCTGAAGCGCGCCGACACCATGGCCTTCGACCAGCGATCCCGCCCCGAATTCGGCCCCGTTGCCCAGATGCTGGCGGAACGCGGGCCGTTCGAGGTGCAGGTCGGCAACCGGGACATGGAGGTGGTGGGCCTGATCGAGATCGGGCCGTCCTTCGGCGCGGATGGCAATATCGTGCTGTCCGACGTGAACTTCCGCCGCGTGGTGAAGGAAAGGCAGCTTTCCTCCATCGACCTGGTCGCCATCCGCCTGCGGCCGGGCGCCGATGTGCTCGCCGCCCAGGCGCGGCTGCGCGCCTTGCTGCCGCCGGATGTGATGGTGCTGACCCAGGCGGAGCTGACGGCGCATGAGCGTTCCTACTGGGAGGATACGACGCCCATCGGCTTCATCTTCTCCTTCGGCAGCCTGATGGGCCTCGTCGTCGGCATGGTCATTGTCTACCAGATCCTGTTCAGCGACATCGCCGGCCATCTGAAGGAATATGCGACGCTGAAGGCCATGGGCTATTCCAATTTCTACCTGGCCCAGGTGGTGCTGGGCGCGGCGCTGATCCTGGCGGTGGCGGGCTTCATCCCGGGCTTCGTGGTCTCCGCCCTGCTGTATGACGTGATCGGCAGCGCCACCTTCCTGCCGCTGTCGATGGACGTGCCGCGCGCCACAACCGTCTTCCTGATGATCTTCACCATGTGCGGGGTGGCCGGGCTGCTGGCGATGCGCAAGCTGCGCGACGCCAATCCGGCGGACATGTTCTGATGGTGGCCCCCACGCAGGCGGAAGCTCCCGTGCTGCTGCGGGGCATCACCTTCGCCTATGGCGAGGGTGAGCTGCGCAAGGCGGTGCTGCGTGACGTGGACCTGACGGTGGCGCCGGGCGAGATCGTGCTGCTGACCGGCCCCTCCGGCAGCGGCAAGACCACGCTGCTGACGCTGATCGGCGCGCTGCGCGCGATGCAGGAGGGCAGCGCCCGGGTGCTGGGGCAGGAATTGCGCGGCGCCAATGAATCCGCCCGCGTGCGCCTGCGCCGCAACATCGGCTTCATCTTCCAGAACCACAACCTGCTGGGCTTCCTGACCGCGCGGCAGAATGTGGCGATGGCGCTGGAACAGGATGCGGCCCTGTCCGAAGGCCAGCGCCTGGCCCGCGCCGCGGAGCTTCTGGCCCAGGTCGGCCTGGCCGAGCATCTGGACAAGCCGCCCTCGCAACTCTCCGGCGGCCAGCGCCAACGCGTCTCCGTCGCCCGCGCCTTGGCCGTGGACCCCGGGCTGGTGCTGGCGGACGAGCCCACCGCGGCGCTCGACAAGGCCAGCGGGCATGAGGTGGTGCAGCTTCTGCGCGGCCTGGCGAAGTCGCGCGGCGTGCCGATCCTGCTGGTGACGCACGACCCGCGCATCCTGGACATCGCCGACCGCGTGGTGGCGATGGAGGATGGCCGCATCGTCAGCGCCACCGCGCAGAACAACGCGGCGGCGTGAAGGGGTATTGCTGATCCTCAGGCGCCGGGCCGCATTCGCGGCCTCGGCCGGCGTGACGCCGGCCGCATGGGTCAGCCTCCACGGGCGTCGGGGTCAGGCGCTCCAACTACTCCAGCTTCACATTCCCAAGGCGCACCGCCTCCCGGTAGATGTCCAGCTCGTCGCGGACCACCTGGCCGTAATAGGCGGGGGTGATGTCGGCGGCGGGCGGGATCATCGCGCCCAGGCTGGTCAGCCGGTCCCTAACCGCGGGGTCCGCCAGCGCGGCGGCCAGCGCGGCGGCGAGCTTCTCCACCACGGCGGACGGCGTGCCGCCCGGCGCCAGCAGGCCGAGGGTGGTGCTGAGTTCCGCCTGCACCAGCCCGGCCTCGCGCAGCGTCTCCACATTCGGCAGCAGCGGCGACCGGGTGGCGGAGGCGATGCCGATGATGCGTGCGCGGCCATCCATGTGCAGCGGCAGCGCGCTGGAAAGCTGGTCGAAGACCACCGGGATATTGCCGGCGATCAGGTCGTTCAGCGCCGGGCCGGTGCCGCGATAGGGCACATGCACCAGCCCCGCATTGGTGCCGGCGTTGAACAGCTCGATCGCCAGATGCGCGCCGGAGCCGATGCCGGCCGTGCCGGCGGACATGCCGCCCGGCGTTGCCTTGGCGCGTTCGACGAAGGCCGCCAGCGTGGTCGTGGTGATGTCCTTCGAGACCATCATCACGATCGGCACGCGATAGGCCATGCCGATCGGCGCCAGGTCGCGCAGCGGATCATAGGGCAGGCGTTCCATCGCCACCGGGAAGATGGAAACCGGCGCGGTGCCGGTCAGCAGCATGGTGTAGCCATCCGGCCGCGCCTTCGCGACCAGGTCGGTGCCGACGATGCCGCCCGCGCCCGCGCGGTTGTCCACCATCACCTGTTGCCCCAGCGCCTGGCTCATCGCCGGCTGAAGCAGGCGCGCGGTGAAATCGACATTGCCGCCCGGCGGATAGCCGACGACAAGCCGCACCGGCCGGTCGGGGAAGGTCTGTGCCCGGGCCGGGCCGACCGCCGCCATCAATGCGCCGCCACCCAGGATCGTCATGCGACGTGTGAGCATCTTTCTCTAGCCTCCTTGAGCCTGTGTCGCGCGGCGCGCCGCGAATTCCCGTTCCAGCAGCGGAATCGATCCCCCCGCCTGCCAGATCTGCACCATGCGCTCGGAGAAGGGGCGCGCCCGCAACGCGCCCCCATCGGGCAGGGTCACCAGGCCCGTCGCGGGATCGGCGGAGATCACCTGCCCATCCTCGACACCGCCATGGATGCCGGGGCAGATCATCACCGGCAACCCATGATTCAATGCGCGGCGCAGGAAGCCGGAATCGCAGGATTCCACCACCACCACGGCGATGCCGGAGGCGCGCATGGCGACGCTGACCTCGACATGGTTGTGATGCGCGAAGTTCCGCCCGCCGACCACGATGTCCCCGGGCCGCACCTCGGCCGGAAATTCTGGGCGCAGCCGGCGGAAGCACATGGCGCGCAAGGCGTCCTCGTCGAATTCCTTGCCAAAGCTGTCGCGGATGATGGCGAATTCGATGATGCCGTCATCGCCATGCACATCGTCGCCGAACTTCCAGACGCGGCCGGTGGGGACGCTCATCGCGCAGCCTCCGCCAGCATCGGCCGGGGATCGACGATCTGCCCGGCGATGGCCGAGGCCGCGACCACCGCGGGGCCGGCCAGGAAGACGCGGGAGGTGCGGTCGCCGTTGCGGCCCTGGTAGTTGAACTGCTGGGTGGAGATCAGCACCTCATTCGCGTTCAGCACGCCCTGGTAGCCCCAGCAGGTGGTGCAGCCGGGGGCGAGGATGGTGGCGCCGGCCTCCGCCAGATCGCCCAGGATGCCTTCCTTCGCGGCCTCCACATAGACGCCGCGGCTGCCCGGCGTGACATAGAGCGTGACATGCGGTGCGACCTTGCGGCCCCGCAGCAGCCGCGCCGCCTCCCGCAGGTCGTCCAGCCTTCCATTGGAGCAGAAGCCGATGGTGGCCTGGTCGATATGCAGCCCCGCCGCCTGTTCCACCGGCACCGCGCCATGCGCATCCGGCGGCACCGTCACCATCGGCGCGATGGCGGACAGGTCATAGGTCAGCTCCGTCATGTAGACGGCGCCGGGATCGGCCCGCACCGCCTGCCAGGGCCGTCCCGCATCCCGCGCACGGACATAGTCCAGCACGCGGTCATCCGGCGTCATGATCCCGGTATAGGCACCGCTATGGAACAGCGAGGCGAGCAGGGTCTGCCAGTCGTCCAGGCTGAGCGTGGCGAGCCCCGGCCCGTCGAATTCCACGCAGCACTGCAGCAGCCGCCCGTCGGGGCTGCAATCTCGCAGGATGGTCTGGATGACGTCCCGCGCCGTCACACCGAAGCCCAGCCGCCCGGTCAGGGTGATGCGGGCGGAGGGTGGCACGGCGATCCAGTTGCCATCCTGGATGATGGCGACGATTACCTCCGTCGAGATCGGCAGGTTCAGCGCGCCCAGCGCGCCGATGCTGGCGATATTGCCCTCGTCCGAGAAGATCAGCGTGCCCGGCCGGGCGAAGCCGCGTTCCGTCAGTACCAGGTGGCGCAGCCCGTTGCCCGGGCCGAAGAAGTTCTCGATGCCCTGCCGGGCGCACCAGTCGCGCAGGGTGCGATGCGTCTCGTGGTGGTGGGAGCCCATGGCGGCGGAGGTGGAGTGGTCGATGACCATCACCGCCTTGTCGGGGCGCGGGATGCGGTCGACGCCGATGCGTTCCAGGTTGCGCTTGTGGCCCGGCCAGAACAGCTCCTGGCAGGCGGTGTAGTCGGGCGTGACGGTGACGTATTCGCCGACCTCGACATGATCCCGCCCGCAATGCGCGGCGATGATCTTCTGGGCGATTGTCTGGGGCGCAGCCATGCTCACCACCATGCCGTCCCCGCCGCCGCGAGGCCAGCTTTCCCAATCCGCATCCACCCTCCTCGACCCATCCTGCGCCGCGTCTCCGCGCGGCGTCCACATCAAGGTTTATAGGTCAGACTTATGGCTGATGAACAGGGGTGGATCGTCACGGCAGCCGCGACACCCAATCCTCCAGGTTCCGCAGCAGCCCGAACTCGGCGATCTGTGCCTCGGTCGACTCGCCGAATTCCATCAGCCGCTGCAATCCGGTCAGCAGGGCGATGCGGGCGCGGTCCAGGCGAAGGCCGGTCAGCGCCTCGTAGCGGGACATCATCCGGTCGGTCAGATCCGGCGCGATGAAGCTCGGTGCCAGGAAGTCGCGATGCAGCGGGCCGAAGCCGCTGCTGCCGAAGTCGAAGACGCCGCGCAGCCGGCCCGCCGCGTGGTCGAAGGCGAGGTTCCAGCCATGCGTGTCGAAATGCCCGAAGACGATGCCGCCCGGGTCCGGCGGCAGGGCCGTGCAATCCGTGGCGATCCGCGTCGCCACCGGGCGCAGGACTTCCGGCAGGCGTGGCCAGGCCTCGCGCAGGATCGCCTCCGGCGACGGCCAGTCCCAGACCGGCCCGGCGCCGGCTTCCGTCAGAAGCGCGGGGTCCAGGCGATGCAGCGCTGCCTGAAAGCCGGCCAGATCCTCCGGCAGGCGCTGCCGGGCGGCCTCCGGCAAAGCGGCATACTGTGCCGGCACCAGGGTGCCGCCGGGCAGCTTGGCATGCCAGGCGAAGCAGGGTGGGCCGGCATGAAAATGCGTGCGCGGCACGGCGAGCGGCACTGCCGGCGCGATCACCGCCAGCATCCGGGCTTCCCGCGCCAGGGCCGCCACGCCGCGTTCGAAGCGTGGGAAGCGGAAGATCAGCCGGTCGTCCACATCGATGGCCTGGCTTTCCCAGCCATCGGTCAGCAGCGTGAATCGGGCGTCTGCGAGGTCCGGGAAGGCGGCGAGGATGACGGCACTCAGGGCCTCCGGCACCGCCTCCGCCATCAATCGGCCTTGGCGCTGGCCTCGGAGCGGGTGGTGCCGACGCGCAGCGCCAGGGCGGCGGCCATGAAGTCGTCGATTTCGCCATCCAGCACCGCGGCGGGATTGCCCTTCTCCACGCCGGTCCGAAGGTCCTTCACCATCTGATAGGGCTGCAGGACGTAGCTGCGGATCTGGTGGCCCCAGCCGATATCGGTCTTGCCGGCCTCGACGGCGTCGCTGATCGCCTCCCGCTTGCGCAGTTCCAGCTCATACAGCCGCGCCTTCAGCATCTCCATGGCGATGGCGCGGTTCTTGTGCTGGCTGCGGTCCTGGGTGGAAGCCGCGACCACGCCCGTCGGAATATGCGTGAAGCGCACGCCCGACTCGGTCTTGTTGACGTGCTGCCCACCGGCGCCGGAGGCCCGGAAGGTGTCGGTCTTCAGGTCGGCCGGGTTGATCTCGATCTCGATCCGGTCGTCGATCACCGGATAGACATAGACGCTGGCAAAGCTGGTCTGGCGGCGGGCGGCGGCGTCGAAGGGGCTGATGCGGACCAGGCGATGCACACCGGTTTCCGTCTTCAGCCAGCCGAAGGCGTTGTCGCCGGTCACCTGGATGGTGGCGGACTTGATGCCGGCCTGCTCGCCGTCGGATTGCTCGGTCAGGGTCAGCTTGTAGCCGCGCTTTTCCGCCCATCGGCTGTACATGCGCAGCAGCATCTCGGCCCAGTCCTGGGCCTCCGTGCCGCCGGCGCCGGCATTCACTTCCAGATAGGCGTCGTTCTGGTCGGCCTCGCCGGAGAGCAGGCTTTCCGTCTCGCGATGCTTCACCTCGGCCGCATAGCTCTTGAGGTCGGCGACCGCGGCATCGGCGATGGCGGCATCGCCCTCCGCCTCCGCCAGCTCGATCATCTCCAGCGCATCGGCGACATTGCGCTCCAGCGCCTGGACGCCCTCGATCTGCGCGGCCAGGCGGTTGCGCTCGCGCATCAGCGCCTGGGCGGCATCCGCCTTGTTCCAGAGGTCCGGGTCCTCGGACTTGGCGTTCAGTTCCTCCAGCCGCCGCAGCGCCTCATCCCAGTTGAGATGGGCGCGCAGCAGGGCGAGGCCCTCGGCGATCTGGGTTTTGAGGTTCTCGGCATCTGCGCGCATGACGGGTTACCTAGAGCCGGCCCGCGCGGCTGTCGAGACATCGGGCGGATCGGGCGGGAGATGCAGCCTCTCCACCCCAGGGGATGGAGAGGGCTTTGCCGCGCAACCGTCAGTACAAGCCGCCCAGGTTGCTGTCGACGCTGGCCGCCGCCGTGGTCGGGGCTTCGCCGGCCAGCGGGTCGACCGGCGGGCGGGCGCTGTTCTCGGTGCCGGGCTTGAAGGCCTCGAAGATCGTCTGGCCGTTCGGCAGTTGCATCCGCACCAGGGCCACGCCCGGCGGGGCGCGGAAGGGAATCGGCGGGCTGTCGCCGAGCGCCGCGGCCATCACGTCGCGGAAGATCGGCGCGGCATTGCTGCCGCCGGTCTCGCCATTGCCCAGGCTGCGCGGATCGTCGAAGCCGACCCAGACGGCGACGACGAGGTCCGGGGTGAAGCCGACGAACCAGTTGTCCTTGAAGTCGTCCGTGGTGCCGGTCTTGCCCGCCACCGGGCGGTTCAGCCCGGCCCCGGCGCGGGCGCCCGTGCCGCGCTGCACCACGCCCTGCAGCATGCTGGTCATCTGGAAGGCCGAGACCGGGTCTGTCACCTGGGCGCGGGTTTCCGTCAGCTCCGGCGGGCGGCCGCCCGGTTCGGATTCGCAGGCGCGGCATTCGCGGGCATCGGTGCGCCAGACCAGGCGGCCCTGGCGGTCCTGCACGCTGTCGATCAGGGTCGGGATCACCTGCCGCCCGCCATTGACGAAGCTGGCATAGCCGGCCGCCTGCCGCACCACCGTGGTCTCCCCGGCGCCGAGCGACATGGCCAGCACGCGCTGCATATTGGGGATGACGCCGAAGCGCGCCGCCACCTCCGCCACCGCCGGCATGCCGACCTGCTGGGCGAGCCGGATGGTCACCAGGTTGAGGCTGCGTTCCAGCGCGCTGCGCATGGTCACCCAGCCCTGCGGCGCGCCGCCGCCGTAATTGCCCGGGCGCCACATGCCCTGCGGCGTCATGATCTCCACTGGCCCGTCCAGCAGAAGCTGGTTCGGCGGAATGCCGGCCTCCAGCCCCGCCAGGAAGACATAGGGCTTGAAGGAGGAGCCGGGCTGGCGCAGCGCCTGGCTGGCGCGGTTGAACCAGGACCGCTCGAAGGACCAGCCACCCACCATGGCCAGGACGCGGCCGGTATTGGGGTCCATCGCCACCACGGCGCCCTCGGCCTCCGGCATCTGGCGCAGGGCGAGGCGTTCCGACTGGGCGGCCGCGCGGCCCTGGGCCGGGCTGGCGGCCAGGGTCTCGACCAGCACCACGTCGCCGGGCGACAGCACATCCTGCATGCGCCGCGGGGCGCCGCCGACGCGGCCATCCCGCACCGGGCGGGCCCAGCCGGAGACCTCGGAAAAGTTCAGCGTGCCGGTGCGGGGCTGCGGCGCGGTGCGGCCATCCGGCCGTTCCAGCCAGGCCATCCGCGCCTCCCGGTCGCGGACTTCCAGCGCCACGGCGAGGCGCCATTCCGGCATGGCGCCGGGCGGGCGGGTCTGCGCCTGCAGCGCCGGCAGCCATTCGGTGGGGCTGGCGGAGATCCGCGCCACCGGGCCGCGCCAGCCGCCACGGCGGCGGTCATAGGCCAGCAGGCCGTTGCGCAGCGCCGTTTCGGCCTCGCCCTGAAGCACGGGGTCGAGCGAGGTGCGCACCACCAGGCCGCCCATGGTGGTCTGGTCGGCGCCGAAGCGGGCGACCAGCTCGCGCCGCACCTCCTCGGTGAAGTACTGGCCGACGGGGACCACATCCGGGCGCCGCTGCGGGCGGGGGATCAGCGGCTCGGCGCGGGCGCGGGTGGCGTCGGCGGTGGTGATCGCGCCGTCTTCCGCCATGCGGCCGATCACCCAGTCGCGCCGGCCGACGGCGGCTTCGGGGAAGCGGGCAGGGTTGTAGTTGTTCGGCGCCTTGGGCAGGGCGGCCAGGAAGGCGGCCTCCGCCACCGTCAGGTCGTCCAGCGACTTGTTGAAGTAGTTCTGCGCCGCCGCCGCCACGCCATAGGCCTGCTGGCCCAGGAAGATCTCGTTCAGGTAGATCTCCAGGATGCGGGCCTTGGGCATCGCCTGCTCGATGCGCAGCGCCAGGATCGCCTCCCGCACCTTGCGCATCAGGGTGCGGTCGTTGCCGACCAGCATGTTCTTGGCGACCTGCTGGGTGATGGTGGAGGCGCCGGCCATGCGCCGGCCGGAGCCGAGCTGTTCCAGGTTGGTCACCACCGTGCGGGCGATGCCCATCGGGTCGACGCCGTAATGCGACCAGAAGCGCTGGTCCTCGGCCGAGATGAAGGCCTGCTGCACATGGGCGGGAATCGCCTCGATCGGCACGAAGACCCGGCGTTCCTGCGCCAGCTCCGCCATCAGCCGGCTGTCGCCGGCATAGATGCGGCTCATCTGCGGCGCCTGGTAGTCGGCCAGCCAGCGATAGTCCGGCAGATCGGCGGAGGCGGAGCGATACAGCGCATAGCCCGCGCCCGCCCCGGCCAGGGCGGCGGCCATGCCCAGGACGACGACCGACTTGGCGACGAAGCCCATGGTGCCGAACAGCCAGGACCGGCGGCGCGGGGTGCGGGGCGTGCGGGGGCGGCGCGGCGGGCGGCCGCCAGCGCCACCCTGGTCCGGCGCGGGGTCCGGGGTGGTTGCGGCGGCGGCGGTGCGGCCCACCATGGGGCCTTCAGCGCGGAGGTCGTGGCTATCCATGGCTCACTCATACACTGTCGGGCGCGGCGCGGCCCATGCCGGAGTTTCGCGTCTGGCTTGCGCCCGCGGAGACGTGTCCCGCATCTTGGGTGGCGCGGTGCCCGCCGCCAGGGGCCGGCGAGACTAGCCGAACACCGCCGCCGTCGCCCGCCCTTGGGCCAGCCAGGCGTGAATCGCGCGGCCCATGGCGCGGGCCAGCTTCGCGCGGTGGTCGGCGCGGCGCAGCGCGGCCTCATCCTGCGGGTCCGAGAGAAAGCCCATCTCCACCAGGACGGAGGGCACATCCGGCGCCTTCAGCACCATGAAGCCGGCCTGGCGATGGGCATTGTTCAGCATCGGCACATCCTCCCCCAGTTCCGACACCACATGCCGCGCCATCAGGGCGCTGCCGGTGCGGGTCTCGGCGCGGACCAGGGACATCAGGATGGCCTGCACCTCCGGCGGCACGGCGGGCAGGCGCAGCCCGCCGGCGCGATCCGCCAGATTCTCCCGCCGCGCCAGGGCGCCGGCCAGGGAGTCGGAGGATTCGCCCAGGGTATAGACGCTGGCGCCCCGCGCGCCCGGGGCGCTGTCCGCATGGATCGAGACGAAGAGGGCGGCCTGCCGGCGACGGGCGAATTCCACCCGGTCGCCGAGCGGCACGAAGCGGTCATTGCCGCGGGTCATCGCCACCCGGCAGCGGCCGCCGGCCTCCAGCACCCGCTTCAGCTGCAGGGCGGCGGCCAGCACGATGCGCTTTTCCTGCGTGCCGGCGCGGCCAATGGCGCCGGGGTCGCGGCCGCCATGGCCCGGGTCGAGCACCACCAGCGGCAGGCTTTCGGCCCGCGCGGTGCGTCCAGCCGCTTGGGCCCCGCCTTGGGCCATGGTGCCGCTGCCGCCGGCCAGCCGGGCGAAGGCGGCGGCGGAGCCGGGCACCAGCTCGATCACCAGCCGTGTGCCGCTGGCCTCCGCCCTTTGCAGGGCCACGGGGGCGGAGAGGTCGAGCCGCAGCCGGCCGCGCTCCACCCGCGCCCCGCGCACCGGCCCTGCGCCGCGCAGGCTGGTGGCGGCGCGCCAGGCCTGGCCCGGCACCTCCAGCAGCAGCCGGTTCGGGCGGCGGGCGGCGATCAGCCGCCAGGACGCCCCGGCCGGCAGGGTAATGGTGAGGCGCGCCCCCGGCCCCACCCCTTGCAATGTGGCGCCGGTGACGGCGGCCAGGACTTCACGCGGCGCGGGCAGCGCCGCAAGGCCGAGCACGAGGCTCGCCAGGGCTCGACGTCCGAGCATGGGTTTGGACCCCCCTAAGTTTCCGGCGGCATCGCGGCCCGGTCTGGGCCATGCCGCCCGGCACGCCACGCCCCTGATATGGCCAGTCCTACGGCCAGGGACGCGGAAGGTCGGACCACCCCCCGGTGCCGACCTCAAGGCCCAGAATGCCACATCCTGCCCGTGGGTTGCCAGGGAAGGTTGAGAGCTGGGATGAGATTCGCGTGGCCGGGCGTGGCCCCTGGCCCTTTTGCAGGTGCGGCGTGACGGCGCCTTGTGGAGCGCGGACTTGCCGCCTATGGTGACCTGCCCCGGTGGCATCCGCCGCCGGCCTGGTTTGCGTGTCGCGCGGCCGTCCCTCCCCAGATCTGCCCGCCTTGTCGCGGCGCAGGGGGTGTCGGGTCAATGGCCGAGATCCTGGCATGGGGGAGGGACCTTGTTCCTCTCCGTGCTTCGCCAGGAACAGCGGTGCCTGCCCGGCCGGCGTGGAGCCTGCGTGGCCGTCACGTTTCCCTGGCGGAAATCCTTCGATGGAAATCCGCCGGCGGCACGGAACCGGCCCGCAGGCCTGCCGCCCGCCCGATTGCGCCTGCGACCGGCGCCCCGCCTGGGGCCGCCGATTGAAGGGTTTCCGGGGCAGCGCGAGGCGCGCCCGCCGGGACCGGTTTGCCTGGAGTGATCCAGGTGCATCGGCCCCACTGAACCCAACAGGGCCTGCCCACGGACCCCCGTGCAAGGCCCGCCGCGACAAGGACCGGATCGCCGCCGCATGGACGATTTCCTGCCGCCGATCCGTCCTGTCTCGGGCCCCGCCACCCCCTGTCGCCGCGACCGGCCCACCGGTGATCCCCCTGGGCAGCGCGGTGCGGAGTCCTCTCCCCCATGACCAAGCGCATGCTGATCGACGCATCCCACCCCGAGGAAACCCGGGTGGTGGTGCTGGATGGCAACCGCCTCGAAGCCTTCGACATCGAGTCGGCGAACAAGATGCCCCTCAAGGGCAATATCTACCTGGCCCGCGTCGTGCGGGTCGAACCCAGCCTGCAGGCCGCCTTCGTCGAATATGGCGGCAACCGGCACGGCTTCCTCGCCTTCGGCGAAATCCACCCCGACTACTACCAGCTTCCCGTCGCCGACCGGCAGCGCCTGATCGAGATGCAGCAGGCCGAGGCGCGCGAGGAGCAGGAGCGCGAGGAGGCCGAGGACGCCGCGCGCGAGGTCGATGAGGCGCTGAACGAAGCGCTGGAATCCGCCGTCGCCGGGACGGCCCGGGAGATCGAGGGTGAGGCGCAGGAGGCGGCTGCCGCCCCCGAAGCTTCCTCCGACGCGCCGGATGAGGGATCGGAGCGCGGCGACACCGCCATGCCGATGGCGATCGAAACCGAGCGCCGCACCGGCCCGGCCGTGCCGGAAGGCGATGAGGCCGAGGGCGACGCCGCCGAGGATGCGGCGCTGCGCGAGGAGGCCCGCGAGAATGCGGAGGCCGCCCAGGACAATGCCGATTCCGATGCCGATGGCGCCGAGTCAGGTGACCCGGACTCGGCGGGTTCGGAGCCGGGGGGGCTGGACTCGGGCGAAAGCGCCACCGATGGCGAATCCGCCGGCACCGACGCCCCGCGCGCCGCCCGCGGCCCGCGCCAGGATCGCGGTGAGCGTGGCCGTGGCCGGCGCGACCGTGGCGGTCGCGACCGCGATTCGTCGCGCGGCGACCGTGACGGCCCGCGTGATGCTCCTCGGGGCGAGGATGATGTGGAAAGCGTCGGCAATGCCGATGCGCCACCGCCCGAATCCGTCGGCGGCAGCACCGAGGACGACGCGCGCGAGCGCCGCATCCCGCCGCGCTTCCTGCGCCACTACAAGATCCAGGAGGTCATCAAGCGCCGCCAGATCATGCTGATCCAGGTGGTGAAGGAGGAGCGCGGCGGAAAGGGTGCCGCGCTGACCACCTACATCTCGCTCGCCGGCCGCTTCTCCGTGCTCATGCCGAACAGCCCGCGTGGCGGCGGCGTCTCCCGCAAGATCACCTCCACCGGTGACCGCAAGCGGCTGCGGGAGATCATCGACGAGCAGCAACTGCCGCAGGGCATGTCGCTGATCGTCCGCACCGCCGGCGCCCAGCGCCCGAAGCCGGAAATCAAGCGCGACTGCGAATACCTGCTGCGCCTGTGGGACGGCATCCGCGAGCGCACCTTTGCCAGCACTGCCCCCGCCCTGATCTATGAGGAGGCGGACCTCATCAAGCGCTCGATCCGCGACGTCTTCGGCAAGGATGTCGAGGACGTGCATGTGGAGGGCGAGCAGGCCTATCAGGATGCGCGCGACTTCATGCGCATGCTGATGCCGCAGCATGTGAACAAGGTGAAGCCGGTGCGCGACGGCGTGCCGCTCTTCGCCCGCTTCGGCGTCGATGCCCAGCTCGATGCCATGCACAGCCCGAATGTGCAGCTCAAGTCGGGCGGCTATATCGTCATCAACCAGACCGAGGCGCTGGTCTCCATCGACGTGAACTCCGGCCGCGCCACGCGCGACCGGCACATCGAGGACACCGCGCTGCGCACCAACCTGGAGGCCGCTGACGAGGTGGCGCGCCAGCTTCGCCTGCGCGACCTGGCCGGGCTGATCGTCATCGACTTCATCGACATGGAATCGGCCCGCAACGACGCGCAGGTCGAGCGCCGGTTGAAGGAGGCCCTGAAGCAGGACCGCGCCCGCATCCAGGTCGGCCGGATCAGCCATTTCGGCCTGCTGGAGATGTCGCGCCAGCGGCTGCGCCCCTCGGTCGTCGAACACGCCTATGTCGCCTGCCCGCATTGCCAGGGCCGCGGCCTGGTCCGCAGCGTGGAAAGCAGCGGGTTGCAGGTGCTGCGCGCGATCGAGGAGGAAGGCGCCAAGCGCCGCGCCGCCGAGATCGTGGTGCATTGCGCCATGCCGGTGATGCTGTGGCTGCTGAACCTGAAGCGGGAGCGCCTGGGCCAGATCGAGCAGCGCTTCGGCATGCGCGTGATGGTGCAGCCGGACGACACGCTGATCCCGCCGGCGCTGCGCATCGAACGCACCCGCGCCGCCAATCCGGATGCGATCGCGGAACGCCCCTCCGCCCTGCGCATGGATTACGCGCCGGAAGCCGAGGTCTTCGAGGCGCCCGAGCCCGAGCCGGTCGAGCCGGAACCTGTGGCCGAGGTCGCAGCCGCGCCGCGTGCCGAGGCTCCGGCGGAGCGTCCGGCCGAGGGTGCCGAGGGTGAGGCTCGCCGCCGCCGCCGCCGCCGCCGCCGTGGCGGCCGTCGCGATGGGGTGGAAGGCCAGGCCGGGGACGCCCAAGGTGAGTCGGAGGAGTCCGAGGAGGGTGAGGACGGCGCGGAGCCGACCGAGACCCCGGTGGCCGCCGCCGAGCCCGACGCCGTTGCTGATGCCGCCGTGGCCGACGCCGCCGTGGCCGGCGAGGTCGAGGCCGTCGAATCCGACACCGATGAGGGTCCGGAGGATGAGGCCGCGCGCCGCCGCCGCCGCGGCCGTCGCGGTGGCCGTCGCCGGCGCGAGGAGGGTGAGGGCACGGCCGAGCCGGTGCAGGCCGCTCCGAGCCCGGCGCCGCTGAGCCCGACCCCGGCCCAGGCCCCGCCGCCGCCGCGCCGCGCGCCGACCCCGGCGGACCCCTTCGCCGGGCATATGGACGACATCTTCATGGCGATGGAGGCGGCCGAGCAGGCCGCCGAGCGCGCCGCGACCATCCGTCGTCCCAGCCCCGCCCCCGTCGCGGCCGCCCCGGCGGCTGTCGTGCCGCCAGTGGTAGCGCCGGTGGTTGAGGTGTCGGCGGTCGAGGTGCCGGTGACGGTCGAGGCTTCGGTGGCTGAGGCCCCCATGGCTGAGGCTCCGGTGGCTGAGGCTCCGCTGGCCGAGACGCCCGCGGCGGTGGCGGAAGCGCCGGTTGCCGCGCCGCCGCCGGCTGAGGCAGCGCCTGCGGAAGCCCCCGTCGCGGAGGCTCCTGCCGCGCCGGAACCCGCGGCGGCGACGGAGCCGCTGGCCGCGCCGCCGGTCGCGCCGATCGTGCTGGGCGAGGGCGCGCCGGCCGACCTGCCGCGCAAGCGCGGCTGGTGGCGCGCCTGATCTGAAACCTGTCGTTCAGGCGCCTCGCCCGGTTGCGGCGCGGCGCCTGAGCGGCAAGGATACCCCCAGAACCGCCACCCGGCTGACAGGGTGGCGGCGGGTGGGAGATCCAGGCGTGGCGCAACTGACCGTCCTCGAACCGGAGGGCATGTATCCGGACACCCTGCTGGAGCAGGAGGTGTTCGGCCCCGGGGTCGACATCCTCCATGGCGGCGCGCCGCATACCGGCACGCTGGATGCGCTGCCGGATGACCTCTGCGCCAAGGTCGATGGCCTGCTGATCTTCCGCCACTGGCTCCAGCCCAAGGACCTCGCGCGCTTCCCGAAGCTGCGCGTGGTGGTGCGCATGGGCGTCGGCTACGACCGGCTGGACCGCGCGACCTGCGCCGCCCGCGGCATCACCGTCTGCAACGTGCCCGACTACGGCACGCAGGAAGTGGCGGACCATGCCGTGTCCCTGGCGCTGGCCCTGCGGCGCGGCATCATCCTGCATCATGACCTCCAGCGCGCCGACCCGCCGGCGCCCTGGCGCTATGTCGACAGCCCGCTGATCCGCCGGGCGGAGGTGCAGGGTTTTGGCATCGTCGGCCTCGGCCGCATCGGCATGGCTGTGGCGCTGCGCGCCAAGGCCTTCGGCTTCAAGGTGCGCTTCTACGACCCGCATCTGCCCAATGGCGTGGACCGCGCGCTCGGCATCACCCGCTGCCGGACGCTGGAGGAGTTGATGTCCGGCGCCGATGTGCTGTCGATCCATGCGCCGGACACGAAGGAGACGCGCGGGATGATTGGCGCGCGGGAACTGGCCTGGCTGCCGGAAGGCGCGATCGTGGTGAACACCGCGCGGGGCACCAGCCTGGATATCGATGCGCTGGAAGCCGGGCTGCGCGGCGGCCGGATCGCCGGTGCCGGGCTGGACGTGATCCCGGTGGAGCCGCCGGTGGACCCGGTGCCCGGCCTGCTCGCGGCCTATCGGCGGCGGGAACCCTGGCTTCAGGGGCGGGTGGTCATCACCCCGCACAGCGCCTTCCACACGCCCGAAGCCTGGTTCGACATCCGCCGCAAAAGCGCGGAAACGATGCGGGATGTGCTGCTGTTGGGGCTTCGCACCAATGTGATCGCGCCCGATCACGACTAGGGCCTGTGGACAGTTGGGTTGCGGGCGCGTCCGGCGGTGCTTTTCCGCGCTGGGTGCGTCAGCCATGCTCGCCGATGGACAGCCATCGGCTCCGCTGGCTTCCTGCCCAGCACGAAAAATCCCTCGCCGGCCGCATCCCGGCCCCAACAGTCCACAGGCCCTAGGCCCGACCTCGAATGGCAATGCCGGATGATGACGCCGCTAGGCGCCATCTCTGAAATGTGTTGAAAAAAAGAGATTGACCCGTTAGCGGAATCCACACAGTCTTGTGAGGCACGAAGCGGCTGATGCCGCGACATTATTGCACCGCACGCGGCAGCGGTCCCAAGGATCTCGGGTATCACTGTGTTAGGCTGCGGTAAGTCACCGCGCTCTGGGGCGCGCCCGCCATTCCGGGGGGCGGCGAAGACATGGGGAGGTCGTAGGGGTATGCATGTCTTCCTCGACATCTCCCGCCTGCTGACGGTGGCCCATCGGCCGGCCCCTTCCGGCATCGACCGGGTGGAAATGGCCTATGCCCGGCACTGGATGCTGCATCACCCGCAGAACTGCACCTTTGTCGCGGAAGTTCCCCTGCTCGGTTTCGCCGCCCTGCCGCTGTCGCTGGTGCGGGAACTGGTGGCGGCCCTGGAGGAATCCTGGGAAAGCGGCACCCGGCTCGCCGCCAATGCCGCGCGCCGCGCCCGCCTGGCGCTGCCCTTCGGCCGCCCCGCGATGAACGAGGCCCTGCGCAAGCCCGGGCCGAAAAGCTTCCTCCTCGTCTCCCACCGTGCGCTGGAACGGCCCGGCCGCATCGCGGCCATGCGGCGCAATGGCTGCCATTTCGTGCCCCTGATCCACGACCTGATCCCTTTGCAGCATCCGGAATTCGCCCGGGACGGACAGGCCGAGCGGCACAAGCGGCGCATCGTCACCACGGCCGCGCTCGCCGATGGCATCATCGTCAATTCCGCGGCGACGGCGGAGGAATTGGCGCCCTGGCTGTCGGCGCGCAATGACCGGCCGCTGATTGCCGTCGCCCCGCTGGGCGTCAGCCCTTCCAGCGTGGATGCGCCGCCGGTTTCGCTGCGCCCCTATTTCGTCGCCCTGGGCACCATCGAGCCACGCAAGAACCACCTGCTGCTGCTGAACCTGTGGCGCCAGTTCGCCAACGCCATGGGCGGCGCCGCGCCGCGCCTCGTCGTGGTGGGCCGTCGTGGCTGGGAGAATGAGAACGTGCTGGACATGCTGGAACGCTGCTCCGCCCTCGACGGGCTGGTGCGCGAATCCGGCTCCCTGCCCGATCGGGAGGTTGCCTCCCTGCTGCGCGGCGCGCGGGCCCTGCTGTTTCCCTCCTTCGCCGAGGGCTTTGGCCTGCCGCTGGCGGAAAGCCTGGCGCTCGGCGTGCCCGCTCTGGCCTCCGACCTGCCGGCGTTGCGGGAGGTGGGGCGGAAGGTGCCGGACTACCTGGACCCGCTGGACGGCCCCGCCTGGCGCAATGCGGTGCTGGACTACGCCCGGCCTGACAGT
The DNA here is from genome assembly GCF_019029495.1 of Falsiroseomonas oleicola. GTDB lineage: Bacteria > Pseudomonadota > Alphaproteobacteria > Acetobacterales > Acetobacteraceae > Falsiroseomonas > Falsiroseomonas oleicola. Next base: position 552,689 of record NZ_JAERQM010000001.1, on the reverse strand, counting down.
CCTGGCCGCCGCGCCCAGCTCAGCCGGCTGACACAATGGCGTCCGCCAAGCTGGGATGAGCATTTCATTGAAGTGGAACAACTATTCAGCGACCTCGTGCGACGACCGACGGAACCCTTGGCGCCGCGCGTCAGTGAGCCCCACCACGACATGGTCCGCCGCGGCACCGCGCGGCGTGACGAGGGCATGCCATGAGGCACCCCATTTCCCGGCCGCGCGCCCAGGCGCCGGGGCGTCTGCGCTGAGCGCGACCCCCGCATGACCCCCGCCCGCCACCGCCGGGCGGCCCAGAACCGCAGCGTCCGCCCGATCGCCATCCTTGGCGTGGGTTGCCGTCTGCCGGGGGCCGCCGATCCCGCTTCGCTGTGGTCGATGCTGGCCGCCGGCAGGGATGCCGTGTCGACGCTGCCGGCCGACCGCTTCAACCAGGCGCTGTTCCTGCATCCGCGCCGCGGCGAGCCGGGGCGGTCCTATACCTTCGCCGCCGGCACCATCGGCGATCTGCGCGGCTTCGATGCCGGCGCCTTCGGCATTTCCCCGCGCGAGGCAGCAGAGATGGACCCTCAGCAGCGCCTGCTGCTGGAGGTGACGCTGGCGGCGATGGAGGATGCCGGCTGTCGACCCTCCGCCTTGGCGGGGCGGGACATCGGTGTCTTCGTCGGCGGGTCCTCCACCGACTACAGCGACCTGCGGCTGCTGGATCACAGTGGCGGCGATCGCTACTTCATGACCGGCAATGCGCTGTCGATCCTGTCCAACCGCCTGACCAATGTCTTCGACCTGCGCGGCCCGGCCGAGACCATCGACACCGCCTGCGCCTCCTCCCTCGTTGCGCTGCATGCTGCCTGCCAGGCTTTGGCGGATGGGCGGCTGGAGGCGGCGGTGGTGGCGGGGGTGCAGGTGCTGCTCTCGCCCTTTCCTTTCGTCGGCTTCTCCCGCGCTTCCATGCTCTCCCCCACCGGGCGCTGCCGCGCCTTCGATGCGGGGGCGGATGGCTATGTGCGGGCAGAGGGCGCGGCGGCCTTCCTGCTGAAGCCGCTGGATGCGGCGCTGGCGGCAGGCGATGCGATCCGTGGCGTGGTGCTGGCCAGCGGCGTCAGCGCGGTCGGCCGCAGCATCGGCCTGTCGCTGCCGAGCCGGGACGCGCAGGCGCGGCTGATCCGGCAGGTGATGGCCGATGTCGGCGCCACGCCGGACCGGATGGCCTATTACGAGGCGCATGGCACCGGCACCCAGGCGGGCGACCCGGCGGAGGCCTGGGCCATCGGCCAGGCCGCCACCGGCCGTGCCACGCCGCTGCCGGTGGGCTCGATCAAGACCAATATCGGCCATCTGGAGCCGGCCTCCGGCGTCGCTGGCCTGCTCAAGGCCATGCTGGTGCTGGAAAAGCGCCAGGTGCCGCCCAGCCTGCATCAGGCCCAGCCCAATCCGAACATCGATTTCGCCGCCCTGAACATCCGCGTGCCCGGGACGCTGGAGGATCTGGCGGCCATCGAACAGCCGGTCGCCGGGGTGAATTCCTTCGGCTTCGGCGGCACCAATGCCGCCGTCCTGCTCGGCCCGGCGCCGCCGCCGAAGCGCCAGGCCACGCCGCCGAAGGGCGCGCCACAGCCGCCACTGCTGCTCTCCGCCCGCTCCAACGCCGCCCTGTCCGCCCTGGTCGCGAGCTGGGAGACCCGGCTGGCCGCGGCGCCAGTGGCGGAGGTCGCGGCGCTCGCGCGCGGCGCGGCGCGGCACCGGGACCTGCATGCGCATCGGCTGGTCCTGCGCGGCAGCGATGGCCCGGCCCTGGCCGGCGCGCTGGCCGCCTGGCGGCGGGCGGAACAGCGGCCGGCGGCGGCGACGCCCGGCGGGCTGTGCTTTGTCTTCAGCGGCAATGGCGCGCAATTCGCCGGCATGGGCCGCATCGCCCTCGCCACCTCCGCCCCCTTCCGCGCCGGCATGGCGCGGGCGGATGCGGCGCTGGCGCCGGTGCTCGGCTGGTCGCCTTTGGCGATGCTGGAAGCCGGCGTCACGGCGGAACAGCTCGCCGGCACCGACATCGCCCAGCCGCTGCTCTTCGCCATCCAGGTGGCGAGCCTGGATGCGCTGGCCGCCGAAGGCCTGCGCCCGGACCTTGTGCTCGGCCATTCGGTGGGGGAGGTGGCGGCCGCCCATGCCGCCGGGCTGCTCGACCTGCCCGCCGCCGCGCGGCTGGTGGTGGCGCGTTCGCGCCAGCAGCACCGCACCCGCGGCCAGGGGCGCATGGCAGCCCTCGGCGCCACCCCGGCCGAGGCCACGGCGCTGATCGCCGAGGCCGGGCTTGCGGGCATGGTCGAGATCGGCGCCATCAACGGCCCGGCCGCTGTGACCCTGGCCGGGCCGGAGGCGGCACTCGCCACTTTGCGCCAGGCGGCGGAGGCGAAGCGCCACGCCTATGTGGCCCTGGACCTGGACTATGCTTTCCACAGCGCGGCGATGGAGCCGGTGCGGGAAGGGCTGCTGGGCGACTTGCTCGGCCTCGCCGGCCAGCCCGGCCAGGTGCCGATGATCTCCACCGTGACGGGGGAGATGCTGGCGCCGGAGGCGGTCGGTGCCGTCTATTGGTGGCGCAACCTGCGCCAGCCGGTGCGTTTCGAACCCGCCTTGCGCACGGCGCTGGCGCAGGGCGCCCGGCTGTTCCTGGAAGTCGGCCCCAACCCGGTGCTGCAATCCTATATCCGGGAGACGGCCCGCGCCGCCGCGGTGGAGGCGGCGAATCTCGTCAGCCTGAGCAAGCGGGACGGGGAGGGGGCGGACCCTTTCCCCGCCATCGCCGACCGCGCCTTCGCCGCCGGCGCCGATCCGCGCCAGGGCCCGGCCTTCACCGGCCCGGCCACGCACGGCCTGCCGCCGACGCCGCTGGACCGCAAGCCGGTCTGGCAGCCGGAGACGGTGGAGGCCAGCCATCTGGTGGACCCGGTGCTGGACCATCCGCTGCTCGGTTTCCGGCGGGGCGAGCCGGGCGTCTGGCATCGCGCCATCGATACGGAGCTGTTTCCCTGGCTGGCCGATCACCGGCTGGGCGCGGATGCGGTGCTGCCGGCCTCCGGCATGCTGGACATGGCGCTGGCCGCCGCCCGCGCCCGCTTCCCCGAGGCGCCGGCGCTGGAGGTGGCGGAATTCCGCATCCTGCGCGCCGCGACGCTGGAGGAAGGCCGTGCCCGCGAATTCCGCTGCACGCTGGAGGCGGAGGGCGGCTTCCGCATCGAGGGTCGCCGTCGCCTGTCCGAGGAAGCCTGGGCGCTGCATGCCGAGGGCGAGGTCCGCGCCGCGACCCTCGCCGCGCTGGCGCCGCCCGCTCTGCCGCCCGGCCCCGGTGGCGCGCCGAAGGCGATGGATGGCGCGACGCTGCGCGGCATCGCCGCCCGGCTGGGTCTGACCTACGGCCCGGCCTTCGCGGCCGTGGACAGTGTGGCGCCCACCACCGTGCCCGGCCAGGTGCGGGTGCGGCTGGTGCTGCCCGATTCCGCGCCGCCGGATGCCGCCTTCCTGCTGCATCCCTCCCGCCTCGATGGCGCCATGCAGGGGCTGTTCGCCCTGCTGGCCGAGACGCCGCCGCCGCCCGGCACCGGGCTGGTGCCGGTGCGCTTCGCGCGGCTGGTCGCCCTGCCGGGGGCCGCCGCCGCCGTCACGGCGGAGGTCACGCTGACCCGGCGCGGCGCGCGTTCCGCCACCGCGCGGCTGGTGCTGCGCGACGCGCTCGGCAATGTCGTCGCCCGCGTCGAGGATGCGGTGTTCCAGCGTTTCGCCCTGCCGGGGCAGAGCGCCGCCACCGAAGCCGCCTATCGCATCGGGCTCGCCCCCGCGGCGGAAGGCGCGCCGCCCGCGCCTGCCCTGGCTCCGGCGCTGGAAGCGGCGCGCGCCGCCGCCGCCGGGCTCGATCTGACCGAGGCCGCGCTGCTGCTGGAGGCGCATGTCGCCGCCGCCGCCCAGGGCCTCTATGCCGCCGAGCCCACCTTGCATGAGGCCGCGCCCGAGGCCTCGGCCTATGAGGCCTTCCTCCGTCGTGCCCTGGTCGAGGACGGGGCGGCGGAGCCGGCGGGCAAGGGCGGTGGCGGCATCCGCCTGCTGCCCGACAATGCCCTGCCGGAGGCCGCCGAGATCTGGCGCTCCGTCCTGGCGGAACAGCCTGGCCTGGCGCTCGATCTGGCCTGGATCGCGGAGGCGGCGGAACGCCTGCCGGAGGCCCTGCGTGGCCGGTTGCGCGATCTGCCGCCGCCGCCGCCCCAGGGCGAGGCGATGGCAAGGCTGGCGGAGGCGCTGGCCGCCGCGGTTGGCGCGCTCGCCGCCGCCTGGCCGGAGACCCGGCCGCTGCGCATCCTGGAAGTCGGCGCCGCCAGCGGCGTTCTGGCCCGTCGCGTGCTGGCGCGCCTGGCGCCGCTCGGCCGCGCTTTGGTCTATGTCGCGGCCGGCGATGGCCGCGTGCCGCTGCCCGAATTGCCGGAAGGCATGCCGGCCGGCAGCGAGATTCGTGGCGTGGTCTGGGACCCGCTCGGCGATGCGCCGCCGCCGCTGGTGGCCGACCTCGTCATCGGCCTGGCCCCCGCCGCCCGCGCCCGCGCCGGCTCCGCCTTGACCACCGCGCTGCGCCCGGCGCTGGCGGAGGGTGGGGCGCTGCTGCTGGTGGAACCGCTGCCCGGCCGCGTCTGGACTTTTGTCTGTGGGCAGGACCCGTCCTGGTGGACTGGGCTCGGGCCGGAGACGGTGGGCGGTTCGGCCGGTGGTGCTTTGCCGGATGCCGCGCTCTGGCTCGGCCGGCTGGCCGAGGCCGGGTTCCGCGCCACGGTGGCGGAGGAACTGGCCTGCGCGCCCTGGCCGGCGCTGCTGCTGGCGGCCGAACCGCCGCCGCCGCCCGCCGCCGCCCAGCCGGCACCGCCGCGCAGCCTGATCCTGGCCGACATCGCCTCCGCCCCTCTCGCCGCCGCTTTGGCCGCGCGGCTGACGCGGCGCGGCGGCATGGTGGAACAGGCGGCGCTGGAGGACGTGCCACCCGCCAGCGCCCTGCGCGGCGCGCGGCTGCTGCTGCTGGCCGCGCCGGAGACGTCGGAACTGGCGGAGCGCCTGGCCACGGTCACCGCCATTGCGGAGGCCGCGGCCGGCCTCGCCAATGGTTTCGTGCTGGTGACCCAGGGTGGCCAGCAGCCGGCGGAGGGCGTGCATATGCCCGCCGCTGCCGCCTTGCAGGGCCTCGCCCGGGTGCTGGCCAATGAAATGCCGGCGCTGCGCGCGCGGCGCATCGACCTGGCGCCGGGCATGGCGCCGGAGGCCGCCGCGCGACGCCTGACCGCCGAACTGGCGCAACTGGCGCCGGAGCCGGAGGTGACGCTCGGCCCGGATGCGCGGCTGGTGCCGCGCCTGCAACGCGGCCTGACCAGCCCCGCCCCGGGCGGTCCGCTGGCGCTGGGCATCGGCCAGCCGGGCCGGCTCGGCACGCTGCGCTGGGAACCCGCCAGCCTCCGCGCCCCGGGGCCGGGGGAGGTGGTTCTGCGGGTCGAGGCTGCCGGGCTGAACTTTCGTGACCTGATGTGGGCGCAGGGGCTGCTGCCGGAGGAGGTTCTGGAAGCCGGCTTCGCCGGGCCGACGCTGGGCATGGAATGCGCCGGCATCGTCGAGCAGGCCGGGCCGGGGGTCGCGCTGCGCCCCGGCACGCGGGTGTTCGGCTTCGCGCCGGGGGCGCTCGCCGCCCGCGTCGTCACCCGGGTGGAGGCGATCGCGCCGCTGCCGGAAGGGCTGGACCCGGTGCAGGCCGCGACCATCCCTGTGGCCTTCATGACCGCGCTGCATGCGCTGGAGACCTGCGCCGACCTTCAGGCCGGCGAGACGGTGCTGATCCATGGCGGCGCCGGCGCCGTCGGCCTCGCGGCGCTGCAGGTGGCGCAGGCGATCGGCGCGCGCATCGCCATGACGGCCGGCAGCGCCGCCAAGCGCGCCTTCCTGCGCGCCGCCGGCGCCGAGCTGGTGCTGGACAGCCGCGACCCCGGTTTCGCCGATGCGCTGCGCGCTGCCTGGCCCGAGGGAGTCGATGTGGTGCTGAATTCCCTTGCCGGGGAGGCGATGGAACGCTCGCTGGGACTCGTAAAACCCTTCGGGCGCTTCGTGGAACTCGGCAAGCGCGACTATGTCGAGAACCGCCGCGCGCCGATCCGGCCGCTGCGGCGCAATGCCAGCTATTTCGCCGTGGATGTGGACGAATTGCCGCGCGCCCGGCCGGGCCAGGCCTCCCGCCTTCTGGGCCGGGTGCGGGACCGCTTGCAGGACGGCACGCTGCGGCCGCTGCCGCATGCGCTGTTCGGGCCGGAGGAGGTGGAGGCCGCCTTCCGCACCCTCCAGACCTCCGCCCATATCGGCAAGCTGGTGATCCGCCCGCCGGCGGAACGCCCGGCCGCCGCCGCCGCCTGGGCGCCGCCGGCCGACCAGACCATCGTGGTGGTCGGCGGCACCCGCGGCTTCGGCCTGGCGACCGCGCGCTGGCTGGTGGGCCAGGGCGCCAAGCACCTGGCGCTGATCGGCCGCAGCGGTGGCGACGAGGCCGCCGCCGCATTGCGGGAGCTTTCGGCCCTCGGCGCCCGCCCTGCCTTGCATCTGTGCGATGCGACGGATGCGGTGGCGCTGGATGCGACACTGAAGAAGATCCGGGCGGCGCGGCCGATCGGGGGCGTGGTGCATGCCGCGGCGGTGCTGGATGACGGTGCCGCCACGGCGATGAATGCGGCGCGCTTCCAGCGGGTGTTGTCACCGAAACTGCAGGCGGCCGAAAATCTGGACCGGCTGACGGCGGGCGATCCGCTGGGCCTTTTCCTGCTGTTCAGCTCCGCCACCACGGCCTTCGGTAATCCGGGCCAGGCCAATTACGTCGCCGCCAATGCGGCGCTGGAGGCGCTGGCCCGGCGCCGCCGCGCCGCCGGCCGCCCGGCCCTGGCCGTCGCCTGGGGGCCGATCGCCGATGTCGGCATGCTGGCCGATGACCGGGAGAAGGCGGAGAAGCTGAACCGCCGCCTGGGCGTCACGGCGATGACGGCGGCGGAGTCGCTCTCCGCCTTGTCCGCCATGCTCGCCGCCGCCGATGCCGCGCCGCTGCTGGTGCGGTTGTCCAATGGCGAGGGGCGGCTGGCCCTGCCGATCATGGTGGAGCCGATGCTGGCCGTGCTGGCCGGCTCCGAGGCCCCCGCCGCCGGCGAGGACCTTCGCGCCCGCCTGCCCAGCCTGCCACGGCCGGAGGCGGAGGCGCTGATCCTGCGGCTGGTGACGGAGGAGATCGCCCGCATCCTGCGCCTGCCGCCGGAGGCGGTGGCCATCGATGCCGCCGTGACCGGCCTCGGCCTGGACAGCCTGGGCGCGCTGGAGCTGCGCGGGGCGCTGGAACAGCGGCTCGGCCTGCAGGTGGCGCTGGCGGCGCTGACCGAGGAGTTGACGGTGGGGGGGTTGGCACGGCAGATCGCCGATGCGGCGCTGGCGCCGTCGGGCGATGAGGCGACCATCTCCACCCTGATGGAATCCTTCGAACCCAGCACAGATACGGTGCGCGCCGCTGAGTAGCGACGGCATGGGTCATTCGGGGGTTCGCACCACAGCATGAGTCGTGGGCAAGGTTTCGGGCTTTCCAACGCCGCGCGGCTCGCGCTGGTGCAACGCCTGGCCAAGCGCCGTGAGGGGCAGGAGGCGCAGGCCGCCTCCGACCACCGGGGCTTCGGCGCCATCCAGGGCCTGCGCGACTGGGGCCTGATGCGGGAGGCGATGGGCGCGCTGGCCATCGAGAGCCCGTTCTTCCGGGTGCATGAGGGCCGTGCCGGGGCGCATAGCCTGATCGGCAATCGGGAGACGCTGAACTTCGGCTCCTACGACTATCTGGGCCTGAATGGCGACCCCCGGCTGCACCAGGCGGCGGCGGAGGCCATGGCGCGCTACGGCATCTCCGCCAGCGCATCCCGCCTGGTCTCCGGCGAGCGGCCGGTGCATGGCGTGCTGGAACAGCGCCTGGCCGCGCTGTATGGGCAGGAGGCGGCGCTGGCCTTCGTCAGCGGGCATGCCACCAATGTGACCGTCATCGGCCATCTGATGGGGCCGCGCGACGTGATCGTGCACGACGCCGCCATCCACAATTCCTGCGTCGAGGGCGCCAAGCTTTCGGGCGCGCGGCGCGTCTCCTTCCCGCATAACGATGTCCGCGCCGCGGAGCGGGAGATGGCCAGCGTCCGCCGCAGCGCCGGGCGGGCGCTGCTGCTGGTGGAGGGGCACTATTCCATGGATGGCGACGTGCCGGACCTGGCCGCGCTGGTCCGCATCGCCCGCAAGCACGATGCCTGGCTGATGGTGGACGACGCACACGGCCTGGGCTGCGTCGGCGCCACCGGCAAGGGGGTGTTCGAGGCCGCCGGCGTCGATCCCGCCGAGGTCGATATCTGGATGGGGACGCTCTCCAAGACCCTCTGCGCCGCCGGTGGCTATATCGCCGCCCGTGCCGACCTGATCGACTGGCTGCGCCATACGGTGCCGGGCTTCGTCTATTCCGTCGGCCTGTCGCCGCCGCTCGCCGCCTCCGCCGCCGCGGCGCTGGATGTGATGCTGGCGGAGCCCTGGCGGGTGGCGAAGCTTCAGGCCAATGCCCGGCTGTTCCGCGACCTGTGCCGGCAGCATGGCTTCGACACCGGCGCCTCCGAGGGGTTGAGCATCGTGCCGGTGGTGCTGGGCAGCTCGGTGCGGGCGGTGCGGGTTGCCGTCGCCTTGCTCGAACACGGGGTGAACGCCCTGCCCATCGTCTTCCCGGCGGTGCCGGAGAAGCTGGCGCGGCTGCGCTTCTTCCTCTCGGCCGAGCATTCCGAACAGGATGTGCGCGACGCCGTGGCGGCGCTGGTGGCCGCCACCGATGGAGTGGCGCCGGCCGACCTCGCCGGGTGATCGTCGCGCGGCCTGTCAGCGGCGGGGCGGAGGCACGCGCCTTCCACGCCCTGCCGGCGCGCCTGCGCCCGCTGGGCTGGTCCGTGCCGCTGCGCTGGGACGAGGCGCGGATGTTCGACCCGGCGGTATTCACCTTCCTGGCGGACCATGCGGTGCAGCGCTTCCTGGCCTGGAAGGACGGCGCCGTGGCCGGGCGCATCGCCGCCTGCGTGCCGAAGGACCCCGCCGCGCCCGCGACCTTCGGCTTCCTCTGCCTGGAACGGGACCCGGCGGTGCTGGCGGCGCTGCTGGCGGCGGCGCGCGGCTTCATCCGGGAGCAGGGCAGGGCGGAGATGACCGGCCCGCTCTCCTTCACCATCAACCATGAGGTCGGCGCCCAGGCCGGCTTCTTCGGCCGCGCGCCGATGCTCCGCATGCCCGGCTCGCCGGACTGGCTGCCCGGGATGCTGGACGCCGCCGGCCTGGCCCCGGTGCGGGACATGCTGGCCTGCACGCTGGATGTGGCGGCGGAGCGCCATTCGGCGCGTTTCGCCGCGCTGGCCCTGAAGCGCCCGGCGGAGATGGCGCGGCTGCGGCTGCGGCCGCTGGTCCGGCGCGACTTCGATGGCGAGCTGCGCCGCATCGCCGCGCTCTACAACGACGCCTGGGGCGCCAATTGGGGCGCGGTGCCGCTGGGGGCTGCGGAGGTGAAGGGCCTCGGCCGGCTGCTGCGCCCGCTGCTGTGGCGGGGGGAGGTGATCTTCGCCGAATGGGACCGCAAGCCGGTCGGGCTGGTCTCCGTGGTGCCGAACATCGCCGAAGCCATCCCCGGCAATGGGCGGCTGCTGCCCTTCGGCTGGGCGCGGCTCGGCCTTGCTCTGGCCGGGCAGGTGCGCGGCGCGCGGCTGCCGATGCTCGGCATCACGCAGGATTTTCGTGGCCACCCCGCCTCCGCCCTGGCGATGGGCGCGCTGCTGCGGGAGGCGATCGGGCACTGCCGGCTGCGGGGGTGGCAACATCTTGAAATTTCATGGATTCTGGACAGCAATGCGGCGATGCTGAATGCCATGGCGCGGCTGCCCGCGCCGGTCGATGGGCGCTGGCGGCTGTGGCGCGGCGGCCTCGATTGAAATGTCGTGAAACCAGCCCTGCCCCGGGTGGCATTGACAGTCCCGCCACCGATGATGGCTATGGGCACAGTATGTCGGCAATGGACTCATGCTTGAGCGGGACGGCGGAACCGCGACGCCGGACGAGGCGCGCCGGGCCGCGCTGCTTCCTGTTCCTGCAGGGGCCGATCAGCCCGGTCTTCGCGGAGGTCGCGGCCGGGCTGGCGCAGCTCGGCCATGCGGTGCATCGGATCAACCTTTCGCTCGGCGACCGGCTGTTCTGGCGCCAGCCGCCCGGCGCGCCGCCGGCGGTGCAGTATGGCGGCACGGCGGAAGCCTGGCCGGAGTTCATCGCCGGCTACCTCGACCGCCACGGCGTCACCGACATCCTGTTGCTGGGCGAGCAGCGCGCCTATCACCGCGCCGCCATCGCCGCGGCGCAGCGCCGGGGCATCTTCGTCGCGGTGACCGATTTCGGCTATTTCCGCCCCGACTGGGTGACGCTCGAACAGGATGGCATGGGCGGGGACAGCCATTTCCCGCGCGACCCCGACAGCATCCGCGCCCTGGCCGCCAGCCTGCCGAGGGCCGACCTGACGGAACGCTACCGCGACGATTTCCGCCTTCAGGCGATGTGGGACATGGCCTACCACCTGGCCAATCTCGCGCCCTGGCCCTTCCCGCATTACCGCAGCCACCAGCTGCACCATCCGGTGGCGACCTATCTCGGCATCGGCCGGCGCCTGCTGCGCCGGCGGGCGGAGCATGCGGAGGGCGCCCAGGCGCTGGCCGCCATCGGCGACGCGCCCTTCTGGCTGTTCGCCATGCAGATGGAGACGGATTTTTCCGTCCGCGCCTATTCGCCCTATCCCGACCTCGACACCCCGATGGCGGAGGTGCTGGAGAGTTTCGCGCGGATGGCGCCGCCGGAGGCGCGGCTGCTGGTGAAGGTGCATCCGCTCGACCCCTGCCTGAAAAGCTGGGGCCGGCGCATCGGGCTGATGGCGCAGCGGGCGGGGCTGACGGGGCGGGTGCATGTCGCCCATCACGGGCCGCTGGATGCGATGCTGCTGCGCGCGCGCGGCCTGATCACCATCAACAGCACCGTGGGGCTGCGCGCTTTGGCGCTGGGCCGGCCGGCCAAGGCGCTGGGGCAGGCGGTGTGGAACGTGCCCGGGCTGGCACATCAGGGGCCGCTCGACCGTTTCTGGGCCGAGGCGGCGCTGCCCGACCTGCATCTGCGCGACGACTTCCTGGCGGCGCTTCAGGGCACCACCCAGCTTCGCGGCGTCTTCTACGCGCGGGAAGGGCGGGCGGAGCTGGTGCGCGCCATTGTCGCCACGCTGGATGAGGACCGTGTCGGCCCCTTCCTGCCGCTGGCGCAGGGGCGGATGGCGCCGGTGGCGGAGCCGGTGCGCGGCGCGGATTGAAGCTTGCCGCGTCCTGCCGGATTCGAAGCCCGGCTGATGCGTCGCTACCCCTCCGGGCTGACCCGGAAGCGCATGCGCCGCACCGCCCAGTCACCCAGGCGGGGCGGCAGCAGCGCCAGCAGGCGCAGGCCGAGCGCCAGCGGCCAGGGGAAGGCGGCGCGCGGCGCGCCGGCTTCCAGCGCGCGCCACACGCGATCCGCCGCCTGGTCCTGGCTCAGCACGAACATCCGCCGCCCGTGGAAGCGCGCACCCATGGCGCTGTCGAAGAAGCCGGGCGTCACCACCGTCACCCGGATGCCGAGCGGGCCGAGCTGGGCGCGCAGCCCCTCGCCCCAGCCGATCAGCCCGGCCTTGCTGGCGCAATAGCCCGGGAAATCGGGCAGGCCGCGCAGCCCGGCGACGGAGGCGATCAGCCCGACCCGCCCCGCGCGCCGTGCCCGCATGCCCGGCAGCAGGGGACCTACGAGGTTGATGGCGCCGATCAGGTTCACCGCCACCTGCCGTGCCGCCGCCGCCGCATCCTCCGGCGTGCCATCCGGTGCGGTGCCGGCGGAGGTGCCGGCATTGGCGATCACCAGATCGACCGGCCCGGCTGCTTCGAACACGGCCAGGGCGGCGGCGAGCGGCGCGGCCTCCGTGATGTCGCAGGCCAGGGTGGTGACGCTGGCGCCCTGCGCACGGCAGGCCTCGGCCACGCCTTCCAGCGCCGCGGCGGAACGCGCGGTCAGCAGCAGCCGCGCGCCCGGCACGGCGTAGCGCCGGGCCAGCGCCGCGCCGAGCCCGCGGGAGGCGCCGCTGATGACGACCCCGCTCACCGCCAGCCCCGAATCCAGGCGACGGCGCGCGTGACAAAACCCTGGGCGGCGCGGAGGCGGGCGCGGCGGCCGGGGGGGAACAGGTCGGGGCGGTCCATGCGGTCCAGCAGCACCTCCGGCGGGCAGGGCAGGCGCGTCAGCGGGTCGATGCAGCGGGGGTAGAGGATCAGTGCGCCGGCCACCAGCTCGTCCAGGGTCAGGCGGCGGCTGCGGGGCGGGGCGGCGTCGGGGCCGCGATCCCGGGTCAGGCCCCAGCCGGCATAGAAGGGCGTGCCCCAGCAGGTTACCTCCCGGCCGCGCAGCAGCGCCTCGAAGCCGGTGAGGGAGGTGATGGTATGAACCTCGTCCACCAGGCCGAGCAGCGGCGCCATCGGGGCGTGGCGCAGCACCTGGTCGGCCAGGCCGTCGAGGTCGGCGGCGGCGATGCGGCCGCGCCGGAAGCCGGCCTCGATATCCGGATGCGGCTTGTAGATCAGCCAGGCCTCCGGTGCTGCGGCGCGCACCGCGCGCAGCAGGTCGAGGTTGCGGCGGATGTCGCCGGCGCCCTGGCGGATGGAGGCATCGCCCTCCACCTGGCCCGGCACAAGGATGCGGCGGCGGCCGGCGGGGGCGGTGATCTCCGGCATGGCGCCGGGCAGGTTGTACTTGGTGACCCCCCGGTTCACCACCGCGCGGCGCAGGGACCGGGCGCGTTCCAGCAGGTCCGGCGGGAAGGGGGCCTCGGCCAGCAGCCGCGCCAGGTCGCTTTCCACCTGCGGATCGTAATAGGGGCCGCCCTGGTCGAGGGCGAAGGAGGCGCCGGCGCGGAAGGCGGCGCCGAGGCCGGCGGAGCGGATGAAGCCATCCTCCAGCCAGCGCAGTGGCACCCCGGCTTCCGCGCAGCGCGCGGGCAGGTCCGGCGGCGCGCTGGCGGCCCAGGCCAGCACCGCGCCGCCACGCTCTCGCGCGATGGTGATCGCGCGGGCAGGGGTGGCGGCGAAGGCGGGTGGCGGCGCGTCGCTGGCCAGCAATTCCCGCAGCCGGTCGCGCTTGTAGGGATGCACGCCGAGGCAGGCGGCGATGCCGCGCGATTCGGTGGCGCGCGCCTGCCACAGCGCCAGCAGATCCAGCGCCTGGGGAATCGGGCAGGGGCGGTTGTGGAAGGGGTCGGCCGCGCGGGTGGCGGCGAGCAGCGCGGCCCAGGACAGGGCCGGGTCGGCGCCGGCCAGGCGGCCATCGGCCAGGGGGACCCCGGCGGCCAGCGCCAGCAGCCCCAGCGGCAGGCTGGCGCCATGCAGCGGCAGGCCGAGATCGAGCAGCGCCCAGGGGTCCGGCGCCGGCAGGCTGCCGGGCAGCACCGCCTCGCCGGGGCCGAAAGGGTCGCGCAGCAGCAGCGGCGGGGTGCCGGCGGCGCGGTGTTGCACGAGCTGGGCGATGGCCGTGGCCTGGCGGGCGGGGTCGCAGGGGTCGAGCAGGATGGCGCGCGCGCCCTTCGCATCCATCGCCGTGCCGAGCGCCCCGGGCCGCATCGCCAGCAGCGCCGCCATCACAGCCCTGGCCTGGGCGAGATCGGGCCTGGCCGGCGGGTTGGCGAGGGCGCTGGCCAGCGGGTCCGGTCCCTGGCCCACCACCAGCAGCACCGGCACCTCACGCCCGGCGAGGCGAGGCGGGCGGAAGGGGCCGGGGCTGTAGCGCAGCGCTGCGGCGCCGGGCGCCCCCATCCCTTGGGCATCGGCGGCACGGGCATCGGCCGGCTCGGCGGCTTGCACCTCATGGCCGGGGAAAAAGGCCGGCAGGTGAGGCAGGGCGGCCAGCTCAGCCGGGGGAAGCCGGAGTATCGGCAGCGGGGCATCCTCGGGGTTGGGGCGAAACCGGCCCACGACGCCACCGCGCCGCGCCGCTTGCTGTGAAACAGATGAAGTTATTTGCATTTTGCCTAAGGCCCGGCCTTCGGCTAGTGTTCTTCATCATGATGCACCGCACACAAGCCGCAACCCGGCCCGTTTCAGCCCGCCTGGCCGGAACCTCCTCGGCAACGCGGCCCCTGCGCGCCCTGGTGGCCGTGATCGGGGTTGCTGCCCTGATGGGGTGTGCACGCAGCGGTGATCGCGCCTTCAGCAATGCCGCGGTGACCGCCCGGCCGGCCGTTGTGTCCACCGACCCGGTGGTGATCTTCGCCAGCCAGGCCCAGCCCGGCGCGTCGACGCGCCTGGCCCTGGCCGATGGCCGCACCGCGCAGGTGCGGCTGGTGCGCAGCTACAATGCCGCCAGCGGTCGCGAATGCCGTGAATTGCGGGTGGATGCCGGCATGGCGGAGCGTGCCCGCCTGGTCTGCGCCGCGCCCGAAGGTGGCTGGGTGGAAGCCCGCCCGCTGCTGCGCGGCGGCGGCTCCGCCCGCCCGTGAGATCCGCGCCATGAGTGCCGCGAGCGGCGGCATGCATGGGCTGCCCGAGGGTATGCCGCAGCGCAAGAGCGGCCTGGCGCGGACCATGGAGGGTCTGGCGGTCCAGCGGCGTGTCATCCATGCCCTGCTGCTGCGCGAATTGCAGACCCGCTTTGGTCGCGGCCATCTCGGCTTTCTGTGGCTGTTCCTGGAACCGCTGCTGCTGGCCTCGCTCATCGGCCTGCTGAAGACGCTGGTCAGTTCGCGGGAGATGGGCAATGTGCCGCCCTTCCTGTTCGTGGTGATCGGCTATGCGCCGTATTTTGCCTTTCGCGCCATCATCAACCGCGCCACCACCGCCTTCCAGGCCAACATGACGCTGATGTACCACCGCCAGGTCCGGCTGGTGGACATCATGCTGGCGCGAAATCTCCTGGAGATGGGCGCGGTCACCTGCGTTCTGCTGGTCGTCATCTCCGGCACCGCCTGGTGGACGGGCGCGACTCCGCATGACGTGCCGACCCTGGTGGGCGCTCTGATGCTGCTTTTCGCATTGGCCAATGGCCTCGGCCTGCTGGTCGCCGCCGGTGCCGCGCGGTGGGAGGTGGTGGACCGCATCGTCCACCCGATGACCTATGTCGCGCTGCCGTTTTCCGGTGCGCTCTTCGCACTGCACTACCTGCCCCGCCAATGGCGCGAGATGCTGCTGTGGAATCCCCAGGCCCATATCCATGAGATGATGCGCGACGGCATGTTCGGCAACATGATCCCAGCCTATTACGATCTGGCCTATGTGCTCGGCTGGGTGGTGGCGGTGAACCTTCTTGGCCTGGCGGCGGTGCGCGCGGTGCGCGCGCGCCTTGAATTCTGAGCCGCCGCCTTGATCTATTTCGATCGCGTCTCAAAACACTACGACCTGCGCGGCGGCGGCAAGAAGCACGTGCTGCGCAATGTCTCCGGCATCATCCGGCCGGGCGATTCGGTCGGCATCCTTGGCCGCAACGGCGCGGGAAAATCGACCCTGGTGCGCATGCTGGCCGGGGTGGAGCACCCGACCTCCGGCCGGATCGAGCGGCGCATGTCCGTCTCCTGGCCCCTGGCGCATGGCGTCGGCCTGCAGAATTCCATGAGCGGCGCCGACAATGCCCGCTTCATCGCCCGCATCTACAACCAGCCGGTCCAGCGCGTTCTCGACTTCGTCGAGGACTTCGCCGAACTTGGCCCCTATATGAACATGCCGGCCAAGACCTATTCGGTCGGCATGATGGGTAGGCTTCTGCTGGGCCTGTCCTTCGCCGTCGATTTCGACTGCTACCTGATCGACGAGGTGACGGCGACCGGCGACCAGCGCTTCGTCAACCGGGCGCAGAAGATCCTGGCCGAGAAGACGCGGGGGCGTTCCCTGGTGCTCGTTACCCATGTGCCCGATCACCTGAAGCTGTATTGCCGCACGGCCGCGGTGCTGAATGAAGGCAGCCTGACCTTCTTCGAGGACGTCGATGAAGCTGTCGCCACCTATACGGCCCTCTGAGGCTGCCACCACCTCCGGCCCGGGCGCATTGCCGCGCGCACAGGTGCGGCCGCGCCGCAGCATCCTGGCGCGGCTGAAGCCGCGCGGTCCCTTGGGATGGTACATACTGCTGGTGCTGCTGCCGACCCTGGTGGTCGGGCTGTACTACGCGACCTACGCCTCCGACATGTATGAGGCCGAAGCCCGCATCCTGGTGCGCGGCCGCCCCGGCGCCAGCGGTGGCGGCGGTGCGGGCGGCATCGCCAGCATCCTCGGCGCCAGCGCCGGGTCCATGCGTCCGGGTGGGGAGGAGGCGCAGGCCGTCACCTCCTTCGTCGACAGCATCTCCGCCGTGACCGCGTTGCAGGAGCAACTCGACCTCGCGGCGATCTGGCGCCGGCCCGAGGCCGACCGGGTGTCCCGCCTGATGTATGAGGATCCGGAGGCCGAGCGGCTGCTGAGCTACTATCGTCGCCGCGTCTCGGTCGATTACGACATGGAGACCAGCATCATCACCCTGAAGGTGCAGGCCTACCGGCCGGACGATGCGACCGCCATCGCCGAGGCACTGCTGACCATGTCGGAAGGGCTGGTCAACCGCTTCTCCGCCCGCACTTCCCAGGACACGCTGCGCGTCGGACGCGAGGAGGTGGCGATCGCCGAGGAACGGGTGGTTGCCGCCCGCGCCGCGCTGACCGCCTTCCGTGAGCGCGAGCAGACGCTGGACCCCACGGCCGCCGTCGGCAGCGCCGTGCAGACCGTCGCGCGGCTGGAGGGGGCCCTGGCCCAGACCCGGGCGGAGTTGCAGGAGAAGCAGGCCTTCATGCGGCCGGACAATCCGCAGATCCAGGTGCTGAACAACCGAATCGCGGCGCTTCAGGCGCAGATCGCCAGCGAGAGATCGCGCCGTACCAGCGGCTCCGAAACGCTGACGCAGCAGCTTTCCGGCTATGAGCGCCTTCAACTCGAACGCGAATTCGCCGAGCGGGTCTATTCCTCCGCCATCGGATCGTTGGAAGCGGCGCGCGCCGATGCGCAGCGCCAGCAGGTCTTCCTGATGCGGGTGGTCGAACCCAACCTGCCGGAACGCGCCACCTTCCCCAAGGCGATGTTCAACACCATGACCCTGCTGGTGGCACTGACCGTGCTTTACGCGATCGGCTGGCTGGTCATTGCCGGGGCACGCGAACACGCAAGCTGAGGGCCGTCACGCACGCCCCTTCCGGCGCGCGCCCATGTCCTGGCATTCTGCAACGAGACAGGACAGTTTAACGGCCGGCCGGCCTCGGCCGGCCCTACTTCCGGATTGTGCCCGACATGACCGACTTGCTTCGCCGCCTGCCCCACCTGCTGCCACGCCTGGCCTTGGCGCTGGCGCTGCTGTTGCCTGCCCTGGCCAGTGCGCAGGTGATGCCACCCGGCACCGCGACGGGCCAGGGCGCACGTGGCCCGCAGGTCGGCACGCTGCCGAACCTGCTTGGCGCGGCCGGGGATGCCATCACCACCTCTCGCGCCGGCTCCGCCACCGCGGCGGAGGGTGGCCCCACGGCGGTCGGGCCGATCGGCGACCCCTCCCGCGCCGCGGGTCCCGCCACGGTGGTGTTCGGCGCCGCCTTGTTCACCCGGGCGCCGCCGTCGGCCACTGATTCGCCCAATCCGAACTACGTGATCCGTGCCGGGGACCGCGTTTCCGTCACCATCTGGGGCTTCATCGAGGCCTCGGTGGTCGGCGTCGTGGACCCGGAGGGCAACCTGTTCCTGCCGCAAATCGGCCCGATCCGCGTCGCCGGCACCCGCGCGGGCGATGTCCAGCGGGTGGTGGAGGCGGAGGTGCGCCGCGTCTATTCGCAGCAGGTGCAGGTCTATGCCGTGCTGCTCAATGCCAGTCAGGTCGGCGTCTTCGTCACCGGCTATGTCCGCCTGCCGGGCCGCCACATGGGCGCGGGTTCCGACAGCATCCTCGACTACCTGACCCGTGCCGGCGGCGTCGATCCGGGCCGTGGTTCCTATCGCGACATCGCGGTGAACCGGGGTGGCCGCACCGTGGCCCGGGTGGACCTGTATCGCTTCCTACTGACCGGACAATTGCCCAATATCACGATGCAGGAAGGCGACACGGTCGTTGTCGCGCCGCAGGGCGCCATGGTCGGGGCCGATGGCGCGGTGCGCAACAACTTCCTGTTCGAGGTCTCCGGCCGCGCCATGCCGGGCAGCGAATTGCTGCGCCTCGCCTCCCCGCTGCCTTCCGCCACCAATGCGGTGATCCGCGGCACCCGCGGCAGCCAGCCCTTCGCCCGCTACGCCACGGTGCGGGAGCTGGGCAGCCTGCAGCTGATGGACCAGGACACCATCACCTTCATCACCGACAGCCCGGCGCCGACCGTGCGCGTCAGCATCGAGGGCAGCCGCATCGGCCCCTCCGTCCTGATCGCCGATCGCGACACCACGCTCTGCACCCTGCTCGACCATGTCGCGGTGGATCCGGTGCTGGCCAATCCCGCCGGCGTCTTCCTGCTGCGCCCCTCCGTCGCGGCCCAGCAGACCCGCGTCATCAATGAGGCGATGGACCGGCTGGAACGGCAGTTGTTCATGGCCGTCTCCTCCACCACCGGCGTGGCGGAGATCCGCGCGGTGGAGGCCAACCTGGTCTCCACCTACATCCAGCGCGCCCGGCGCACGCGCCCCGAGGGCCGCCTGGTGGTCATGGACCGCACCGGCCGCTGCGCCGATGTGCGGCTGGAGGATGGCGACGTCGTCGTGATCCCGGAGCGGGTGCAGACCGTGCTGGTCTCGGGCGAGGTGTCGGTGCCGCAGGCCGTGGTCTGGCGCCCCGACATGCGCATTCCCGATTATGTCCGGGCGGCCGGTGGCTTCGCCGAGCGCGGCGTGGAAACCCAGGTGATGATCCGCAAGGCTTCGGGCGAGCTGATCCTGGAGCCGACGGAAGGCCCGGCGCCGGGCGATGAGCTGATCGCCCTGCCGCGCCTGGATCCGAAGAACTTCCAGATCGCGCGCGACCTGCTGAACCTGATCTTCCAGTCGGCGCTCTCCGCCCGCGTCTTCATGAACTGAGCAGGCCTGCCACCGCCGCGCGCCGCGCGGCGGTGGCATCCGCAACATCACCCCCTGGTCATCCATCCGGCTGTTGCGGCCCGGAACGGCGCGCGATAGGCATTGAGGCCAGAACCGGCCCGAAGGCCGGCGCGTTGCAGGGGAACACGTTCGATGACCAGCCCAATCCGTTTCGCCATGGGTCGCCGCGCCACGCTGGGGCTGGGGGCGTCACTGCTCGCCGCCCCCACCGTCTGGGCGCAGGACCGCTATCCCAACCGGCCGATCCGCGTGATCGTGCCCTGGGGCGCCGGCGGCACCACCGATATCCAGATGCGCGCTTTGGCCGACCAGGCCTCCAAGCGCCTCGGCCAGCCCATCATCATCGAGAACCGCGCCGGCGCGGGTGGTATCCTCGGCCCCCAGCAACTGCTCAACGAGCGGCCGGATGGCTATGTGCTGTCGCAGATGCCGATCAGCGTGCTGCGCCACCCGCAGATGGCGCAGCGGGCGCTGTTCAACCCGCTGGAGGACTATTCCTACGTCATCCACCTGACCGGCTATCTGTTCGGCATCGTGGTGAATGCGGAAAGCCCCTGGCAGAACCTGGAGCAGTTCCTGGACTATGCGAAGGCCAATCCGGGCCGGGTGAACTACGGCACGCCGGGCGTCGGCACCTCGCTGCACATCACCATGGAGCAGATCGCGGGCCAGCGCGGCATCGAATGGACGCATGTGCCCTTCCGCGGCTGGGCGGAGAACAGCCAGGCGCTGCTCGGCAACCAGATCCAGGCCAGCGCCGATAGCTCCGGCTGGTCGGAACTGGTGCTGTCGGGCCGGATGCGGCTGCTGGTGACCTGGACGGCGGAGCGCGCCAAGCGCTTCCCCAATGTGCCGACGCTGAAGGAAAGCGGCATCGACATCGTCTCGGCCTCTCCCTACGGCCTGGCCGGGCCGAAAGGGATGAATCCCGATCATGTGAAGGTGCTGCACGACGCGTTCCGGGAGGCGCTGTTCGACCCGGCCCATGTCGCCATCCTCGACCGCTTCGACATGGCGCCCTTCCATATGGGCCCGGACGACTACGCCGCCTTCATGCGCCGCCAATATGAGGAGGAGGGGGCGATGATCCGTCGCCTCGGCCTGCGGCTCTGACAGGGGGGGCGCGGGTGACACCGCCCGCGCCTCTTTTCCGCCCCGCCGCATCGTGGCATGGGCGGGCATGACCTCCACGGCCCATATCCGCTGCGGCGACGATCTCCGCGACCTTCTGCCCCTGGCTGGATGGCAGGGCGACTACCTGCCGATCGCCGATCCGGTCTGCATCGGCGCCGTCTCCGATGAGGAGCTGATCCCCTATATGGGCCGCCGCGCCCGCGTCATCGCCCTGCATGCCGGGGTGGATGTGGAGGCGGCGCGGCTGCGGCTCGGCCGCGAATACATGGCGCTGAACGCGCTGGCGAAGTTCGACCGAGTGCTGCTGTGGTTCGAGCATGACCTCTGGGACCAGGCCTGCCTGATCCGGGTGCTGTCGCTGCTGGCAGGCCGCGCGCCGCTGGACGGGCGGCTGTTCCTGATGCCGGCGGATGGCAGGCGCCCCTTCGCCATGATGCCGGCGGAGGAGGTGGCGGCGCTGGAACCGCGGCCGCTGACGGCGCTGCAGCTGGAAGCCGGCGCCGAGGCCTGGGCCGCCTTCGCCAGCCCCGATCCGGTGGCGCTGGACAGCCTGACCCGCCGTGCCTCGCCCCTGCCGCATCTCGCCGGGGCGATGCGCCGGCATCTGCAGGACCTGCCCTGGCGCGCCGACGGCCTGGCGCTGAGCGAGCGGCTGCTGCTGCGCGCCGTGGCGGAGGGGGCGGGCGACCTGGCCGCCGCGCATCGCGCGCTGCGCGAGGGCGATCCCGTCTTCCACATGACCGACCTGATCGTGCGCGACCTGGCGGAGCGGCTTTCCACCGGCCCGCTGCGGCTGATCGCGCGGGACACGCCCTGGCGATTGACCGAGCGGGGGCAGGAGGTGCTGGCCGGCACGGCGAAGCACCGCCCGGCGCCGCGTTTCCAGGCCGGGGTGATGGTCGGGCCGGACCCCGCCTGGTGGTGGGACCCGCGCGCGGCGGGGGTGCTGGGGCGACCCATCGGGGCTTGAGCCTGCCGCCCGGCTGCGCCACGCTGCGCCCTGGGAAACGTCAGGACAAATACGATGGGAATGCGAGGACTCGCGGCGGCCTTGGCGCTGCTGTGCGGAATGCCGGCCGTGGCGCAGGAGGCCTGGCCGACGCGGCCGGTGCGCCTGGTGGTGGGCTTCCCGGCCGGTGGCCCCACCGACATCCCCGCCCGCATCATCGCGGAGAAGCTGCGCAGCCAGCTCGGCCAGCCTCTGGTGGTGGAGAATCGCAGCGGCGCCGGCGGCCGCATCGCGCTGGACCATGTGCTGTCCCAGCCGCGGGACGGCCATACGCTGCTGGTCTGCACCTATATCGACGCGCTGAACACGATGAGCGCCAGCCGCCCCTATGGGCTGGGGGAGATGGCGCCGATCAGCCAGATCACCCGCGCCTATTACGCGCTGGTGGTGCCCAACAGCGTGCCGGCGACCAATGTCGCGGAATTCGTCGCCCTGGCGAAGGCGCGGCCGGAGGGGATGGCCTTCGGCCATGTCGGCCCCGCCTCCATGCCCAATCTCGTCGCCCGGATGTTCGAGGGCGCGGCCGGCGTGACCATGGTGGAGGTGCCCTATCGCGGGACGCCGCCGGTGCTGCAGGACCTTATCGCCGGGCGGCTGCAGTTGTTCGTCGGTCCCCTCGTGAACACCATGCCGCTCGCCCAGGGCGGCCAGGTGCGCGCCATCGGTGTCACCAGCCCGGAACGACTGGGCGTGGCGCCGGGGGTGCCGACGCTGACCGAGCAGGGGATGAACCTGGTGGCCTTCGGCTGGCTCGGCATCTGCGGCGGTGCCGGCACGCCGCCCGCCGTCGTGCGGCGGGTGAATGAGCTGGTCACCGCGGCCGTCGCCTCCCCGGAATACCGCACGGCGGTGGAAGGCACGGGCGCCGCCGCGGTGTCCTCGACGCCGGAGGAGCTGGGGCGGCTGATGCAGGACACGGTCACGCAGTACGGGGCGGTGATCCGGCGCTTCAACATCCAGATGGATTAGAGCGTGATGACCGAAGGTGCGACCGCACCGGAGGTCTGAATCACGCGATCAAACAAGAGTCAGCGGAGCCCTGCGAAAAACCCCCGCAGCAGCGCGGCCGACTCGCGCTCCCGCACCCCGCCCACCACCTCCGGGGCGTGGTGGCAGGTGGGTTGGGTGAACAGGCGGGGGCCGTGGTCCACGGCGCCGCCCTTCGGGTCATAGGCGCCGAAGACCAGGCGCTTCACCCGGAAGAAGGCAATCGCCTGGGCGCACATGGCGCAGGGCTCCAGCGTCACCCACAGCGTCGCCTCGGGCAGCAGCTTGTCGCCCAGGGTCGCGGCGGCGGCGCGCAGGGCCAGCATCTCGGCATGGGCGGAGGGGTCGCGCCGGGCCTCCACCTCATTGCCCGCCTGCGCCAGCACCCGGCCGGCAGCGTCCGTCACCACGGCGCCCACCGGCACTTCCCCCCTTGCGGCGGCGGAATGGGCCTCTTGCAATGCGATTTCCATCGGGGACATGGCGCGATGCTTGCCCTGACGGCGGGCCGCGGTCTAGCAACCGGCATGAACAAACGCCCGGTCATCGGCGTGACCCTGGATGCGGAGCCGGCCGGTGGCTGGTCGAAGCTGCCCTGGTACGCGCTCCGCCAGAACTATTTTGCCAGCATCATCGCCGCCGGCGGCCTGCCCGTCGCCTTGCCGCATTTTCCCGAATTGGCGGTGGACTACCTCGACGCCATCGATGGGCTGCTCGTCACGGGCGGCGCCTTCGACGTCGACCCGGCGCTCTGGGGCGGCGGGGCGCCGCATCCGAAGGTCACGCTGAAGCCGGGCCGGACGGATTTCGAACTCGCCGCGGTGCGCGCCGCGCTGAACCGGGACATGCCCGTTCTCGGCATCTGCGGCGGCCAGCAACTGCTGGCGGTGGCGCTGGGCGGGACACTCATACAACATATTCCGGATGAGGTGCCGGGCGCGCTGGCGCATGAACAGCCCAATCCGCGCACGGAGCCGGGGCATGAGGTGGCGATCACGCCCGACACGCTGCTGGCCAGCATCGTCGGCGCGCCCCGCATGGCGGTGAACAGCGCGCATCACCAGGCGGTCGCCACGGCGGGGTCCGGCGTGGTGAATGCCGTGGCACCGGATGGCGTGGTGGAGGGCATCGAGCTGCCCGGCCACCGCTTCGCCCTCGGCGTGCAATGGCACCCGGAATATGCCGTGGACCCGCGCGACCCCGACATCCTCGCGGCCTTCGTGGAAGCAGCACGCCGATGACCGACGAGACCGAGGACAGCCCGGAACGCGGCGAACGCATCGCCAAGTTCCTGGCCCGCGCCGGCATCGCCTCCCGCCGCGACGCGGAGAAGCTGATCGCGGAGGGCGTGGTGAAGCTGAACGGCAAGAAGGTGGATGGCCCCGCCACCTTCGTGCAGCCGGGCGACCGCATCTCCGTCTCCGGCAAGACGGTGGCCATGCCGGAACGCACGCGGCTGTTCCGCCACCACAAGCCGGATGGCGTGGTCACCACCCATAAGGACCCGCAGGGCCGGCCCACGGTGTTCGAACGCCTGCCGCCGGCCCTCGGCCGCGTGATTTCCATTGGCCGGCTCGACCTGACCAGCGAGGGGCTGCTGCTGCTGACCAATGACGGCGCCCTGGCCCGCAAGCTGGAACTGCCGAGCAATGGCTGGCTGCGCCGCTACCGCGTGCGGGTCTTCGGCCATGTCGATGAACGCGCCTTCGCGGCGCTCGCCCGCGGCGTGACCATCGAGGGCGTGGCCTATGGCCCGATCGAATGCGGGCTGGACAGCCGCCAGGGTGGCATCGCCTGGCTCACGGTCAGCCTGAAGGAAGGCAAGAACCGCGAAATCCGCCGGGTGATGCAGCATCTCGGCCTGCAGGTCACCCGGCTGATCCGCACCGCCTACGGCCCCTTCCAGCTCGGCACCCTGCCCAAGGGCGCGGTGGAGGAGGTGCATCCCAAGGTGATGCGCGAACAGCTCGGCATCGGCGAGGCCCCCGCCAAGCGCCGGCGGCGGGAGGAGGTGGAGGCCGAGGCCGTTGCCGCGGCCGCCCCGCCGCCCGAACCCGCCGCGCCGGTCAGCAAGCGTCCGCCCCGCCCGGGCAATATCCCGCGCGCCCGCAACGCCGAACCGAAGAGGCCGCCCCGTGCTGCGACTCGTCGCCGGACTCCACCGCGGGCGTAGGCTGGCCGCGCCGCCGGGGGAGACCACGCGGCCGACCAGCGACCGTGTCCGCCAGGCCATCTTCGACATGCTTTGGCACGCCCCCTGGGCGGGCCGGGAGGCGGTGGAGGAAAGGCGCGTGCTGGACGCCTTCGCCGGCAGTGGCGCCCTGGGGCTGGAGGCGCTGTCGCGCGGCGCCGCCCATGCGAGCTTCCTGGAACAGGACCGCGTGGCGCTGGCGGTGTTGCGCCAGAACGTGGCCAGCCTGAAGGAGGAAGCGCGCTGCACCGTGCTGGGCGGCGACGTTCTGCGTCCGCGCGCGCCCGTCGCACCCTGCGAGCTGATCCTGCTCGACCCGCCCTATGGCAAGGATCTGGTGCCGAAGGCCCTCGCCGCGCTCGGCGCCGCCGGCTGGATCGCGCCCGGCGCGCTGGTGGCGGCGGAGCTGGGGCGGGAGGAGACGCTGGAGGTTCCGGGCTGGGCGGAGGTTGCGACGCGGGAGCATGGGGCGGCGCGGGTGGTGTTTTTGCGCGCGGGCTGAGGGAAGGTCCGATGCCGGTCTACGTCCTCACCCACCACAAATGCGCCAGTGCCTGGCTGGCGGGCTATGTGAATGACTATGCCCGGATGAACGGGCTGGCGAGCATCGCCACCCACCACAGCGCCGCCCTGCCGGACCGGCCGGCGGATGTGGCGATCCTGGCCAATGCCGATCACGGCTTCCTGGCCGGGCGCATCCCGGGCGGCATCCACATCATCCGCAACCCGCTGGACCTGGTGGTCTCCGCCTACCATTCCCACCGCAACACCCATCCGACCGAGGGCTGGCCGCAGCTGGCGGCGCAGCAGGCGCTGTTGCGCAGGGTGCCGGAGGCGGAGGGCATGCTGCTGACCATTGCCTTCCTGGAACGCGCGGATTTCCACCCCGAGGCGGTCGGCCCGCTGCACGCGCTGCGGCGCTGGGATTTCGACGATGCCCGATTCACCACCCTGCGGATGGAGGAGATGGTGCTGCGCCCGAATGAACGCCTCGGCGCCCTGCTGAAGGCCGCCCATCCCGGCCACCTGCTGCCCCCCGCCGAACGCCACAGTTTTGGCGCGGTGACGGGCCGCGCGCCGGGGCAGGTGGATGCGACGTCCCATTACCGGTCTGGCCTGCCGGGCGAAGGACGGCGCGCGCTGCCAGCCTCCGCCGTCGCCTATCTGCGCGCGCATCTGGAACCGCTGCTGCGGCGCTTCTATCCCGAAAGCCTGGGCTGAGCGGCCTGTTGGCCTGGTGTTAGCGGTTTCGTCAGAACCTCCGGCTACTTGGTCGCGTTGTTGACTTATTCTCTCCGGACAACCCGCCCATGCGTTCCTCCGCCACGGCCTGCGCCGCCTGTCGGACGCCCAGTCCGCTCTTTCCCTTCACCATGGCCTTCCAGCCGATCATCGACGTCGAGACACAGCGGATCGATGCGCATGAGGCGCTGGTGCGTGGCCCGGGCGGGGAGGGGGCGCAGAGCGTGCTGGACCAGGTCGATGCGGAGACGATCTATGCCTTCGACCAGGCCTGCCGGGTAAAGGCGATCGAACTGGCCGCCCGGCTCGGCATGACCACCCAGCTCAACATCAACTTCATGCCGAATGCGGTCTATGAGCCGCGCGCCTGTATTCTCCGCACGCTGCAGGCCGCCGCGCGCAGCGGCTTTCCGCTGGACCGGCTGACCTTCGAATTCGTCGAGAATGAGCATATCGTCGATGTCGCCCATACTCAGGCGATCATCACGGAATACCGGCGCCATGGCTTCCGCATCGCCCTGGATGATTTTTCCACCGGCTATTCCGGCCTGCTGCGCCTGGCGGAGTTGAAGCCGGACATCATCAAGATCGACCGTGGCCTGGTGCGGGATTGCGACCAGGACCGCGTGCGCCGGGCGATCCTGGCCAGCCTGATCGGGCTCGGCGCCGAACTCGGCATCAAGGTGGTGGCCGAAGGGGTGGAGCGGGCGGCGGAGGTGGCGACGCTGCGCGACATGGGGCTGCGCTACATGCAGGGCTTCTACTTCGCCCGGCCGGTCTTCGAGGGGCTGGCTTCCCCGACTGTGGCCCTGCATCGCGTCATGTGACGGATTCGTCATGATTTCATGACGAATTGGGCCGTGGTATGAGGCCGCGATTAACCAGACTCACCGCATTGTGTGCGGGTTGCCCCAACAAGGTCACCTCCACCATGTTCGCCACCCTGACCCGCAAAGCCCAGCCTCCCGCCACGGCCCGCGCCCTCGACGCACTGCGCGCGAGCGTCATGGTCGCCGACAATGACCTGGTCATCCGCTACATGAACCACGCCGCCATCAAGCTGATGCAGGAGGCGGAGGCGGAGTTGAAGCGCGACCTGCCGAACTTCAGCGCGGCCCGGCTGATCGGCAGCAGCATCGACGTCTTCCACAAGAATCCGGGACATCAGCGCGGCATGTTGTCGGCGCTGAAGGTGCCGCATGCCGCCACCATCCGCGTCGGCGGCCGCGCCTTCGACCTGCTGGTGACGCCGCTGGTCGAACAGGGCCAGCGCACCGGCTTCGTGGTGGAATGGGCCGATGCCCGCGAGCGCCTGCTGAATGTGGATTTCGCTGGGCAGATCGCCGCCATCGACCGATCCCAGGCCGTTGTCGAATTCGGGCTCGATGGCACCATCCTCGATGCCAATGCGAATTTCCTGAAGGCGCTGGGCTATACGATCGAGGAAGTGCGCGGCCGCCCGCACAGCATGTTCGTCGATGCCGCGACCCGCGACAGCCCCGACTACACCACCTTCTGGGACAAGCTGCGGCGGGGCGAACACCATGTGGGCCAGTTCCGCCGCCTGGGCAAGGCGGGCCGCGTGGTCTGGATCGAGGGCGCCTACAACCCGATCTTCGATGCCAGCGGCAAGCCTTGCAAGGTGGTGAAGTTCGCCACCGACATCAGCCTGCAGATGCGACTGCTGGCCGATCTCAAGACGCTGATCGACAGCAATTTCACCGAGATCGACGGCGCCATCGCGCAATCCACCGCGGAGGCGCATTCGGCCTCCGGCGCGGCGGATGAGACGGCGCAGAGCGTGCAGCAGGTGGCGGCCAGTGCCGAACAGCTTGCCGCCTCGATCGGGGAGATTGCCCAGAGCATGGCGCGTTCCCGCAGCGCCACCGACGATGCCTTCACCCAGACCGTCTCGGTCGCCGACAACACCGAATCCCTGGCCAGCGCGGCGCAGGCGATGAGCAGCATCGTCGGCCTGATCCGCAACGTCGCCAGCCAGATCAACCTGCTGGCACTGAACGCGACGATCGAGGCCGCCCGCGCCGGGGAGGCCGGGAAGGGCTTCGCCGTGGTGGCGAGCGAGGTGAAGAACCTGGCGGTGCAGGCGGCGCAGGCGACGCAGCAGATCTCGCGCGAGATCGACGGCATCCAGGCCACATCGGCCACCGTCGCCTCCGCCCTGGGCGCGATCCGGGATGCGGTGACGACCGTGCGCGAAAGCGTCGCGGCCACCGCCTCGGCGGTGGAGGAGCAGAGCGTGGTCACCCGCAGCATGTCGGCCAGCATGCACAACGCCTCCGCCGCCGTCTCCACCGTCTCCGGCAATATCGCCGGCATTTCGGGCGCGGTGGCGCAGGCGGCGGAAGCGGTGGCCAAGACGCGGGAAGCGGCGGAGGTGCTGGTGCGGTAGCGCGCCGGTGCCTGAGGCAATCAGCTATTCAGTGTTATCCCGATCCGGCTGTACATCTCCGCCAGCCGGCGGTCGTAATGCGCGGCGTCGAACAGCGCCGCCTGGCGTGGACCGCGTGCGGACAGCTCGGCGCGCAGATTGGCATCGCCGTCCAGCGCCTGGATCGCCTCCGCCATCGCCCTGGTGTCATAGGGATCGACGGTCAGCGCGGCATCGCCCACCACCTCCGGCAGGGAGGAGGTGTTGCTGGTCATCACCGGGGTGCCGAGCAGCATCGCCTCCAGCGCCGGCAGGCCGAAGCCCTCATACAATGAGGGGAACAGCATGCCCTTGGCGCCGCGGATCAGGCTGATGAGCAGGCGGAAGGGCGCGTAGTCCAGCAGGATCACGCGGTCCCGCAGCTTGCGGGTCAGCGCCTGGACACCGTCGAAGGGGCCTGGATCGGCCATGATCCGCTGGTCGTCCTCATAGATCAGGCCAAGTTCCTGGCGCATCTGCCAGGCCTGCTTGCCGCAGATCACCAGCGGCGCGGTGCTGCCGGAGGCGAGATAGGCCTCGATCAGCCGGCCGACATTCTTCTTCGGCTCGATGGCGCCAAAGAACAGCCAGTAATTGCCCCATTCCAGCCCGAAGGCGCCCTCCACCTCCCCGCGCGCCAGGTTCTCCGGCTTGCGCGCCAGGCGGTCGGGGATTTCCACGCATTGGAAGGTGTTGGAGATCTTCTCCGCCGGGATGCCGAGCAGGTTGATGATGTCCCGCTTCGAGGCTTCGCTGACCGTCACGATGTGGTCGGCGGTCGCGGCGATGGCGCGGCAGGTGCCCAGGTAGCGGCGCTTCACGTCCAGCGTCGCATAGGGCATGCGCAGCGGCACCAGGTCGTGGATGGTGTAGATGTTCTTCGCACCCTCCACCCGCAGCGGCAGCGGATAGGTCCAGTGCATCACATCCTGCCGGTCCGGCAGCCGCACCTTGCCCATGCTGTTCTTGGCACCAAAGCTCTGCACCGCCGCGCGGAACAGCTCCGGGATGTTCCAGGCTGTGTCGGCATAGGGCAGGCGGGCTTCCAGCCCCTTGCGGATCACGGCATCCGTCAGTTGGACGCGCTTCGCCTCCTCCCCCATCGACAGCCTCAGGCTGTGGACGAAGTCGTCGATGGCCCGCTTCAGCCAGTGCGGCGGCTTCGGGCGGGCGTCGTACAGCGTGACCTCCCGCAGCAACTCATCCTTGCCGCTGGAGCCGCGCTGGCCGTACAGGACGCCGACCTCTGCCCCCATGGCGCCGAGCCGATGCGACAGGTTGCGGGCATAGGTGGCGACGCCGGTGCCCTGGTCCAGCGCCAGGTTGTAGCCGTCGATCGCGATGCGGGGCTTCGCCAACGGTCATCCTCTCCTGCTCACGGCCTGATCGCCCTGGCCTCGTAGACGGCCTGTGGTGGCCGGCGTCAACCTGCGGGGTGGTGGGGCGACATGGGATGACACGGTTGCGCCGCCGCCTCGCCTTTCTTTTTCCCTACCCCTGCGACATACCGGCAGCGCCGCAGGAAAGAGAGCCCCCGATGCCTCAAGACACCGTGCCTCTCGCCGGGCATCCGGGTGACTCGATTGTTCCCGTGATCTTGTGTGGTGGCACGGGCAGCCGGCTGTGGCCGCTGTCGCGGGAGGGTTATCCGAAGCAGTTCTGGCCGCTGATCTCGGCCGGAACCATGTTGCAGGAGACTGCGGCGCGGGCGCGGGGTCCAGGCTTCGCCGCCCCGGTGGTGGTCTGTGGGGAGGCGCATCGCTTCCTGGTCGCGGAACAATTGCGGGAAGCCGGGATCGACGGCGCGCGCATCGTTCTGGAGCCGGAGGCGCGCAACAGCGCCGCCGCCATCGCCGCCGCGGCCGTGCTGATCGGGGAGGAGACGCCGGGCGCCACGCTCTGGATCATGGCGGCCGATGCGGCCGTGCAGGATGTGCCGGCCCTGCGCCAGGCCCTGGCGATCGCCGCCGCCGCCGCCGGCACCGGCCGCATCGCCACCTTCGGCATCCGCCCGACCATGCCGGAGACCGGCTACGGCTATATCGAGGTCGGCGCGCCGCTGCCCGGCGTGGAAGGCGCGCAGCAGATCGCCCGCTTCGTCGAGAAGCCGGATGCGGCGACGGCGGAGCGCTTCCTGCAGGGCGGGCGGCATCTGTGGAACAGCGGCATGTTCGTGGCCCGCGCGGCGACGCTGCTGGCGGAAATCGCCGCCCATGCGCCGGAGGTTCTGGCCGCCGCCCGGGGCGCGGTGGCGGAGGCGGTGCGGGACCTCGGCTTCGTGCGGCTGGGTCCGGGCTTCGTATCGGCGCCGTCGGTTTCCATCGACACCTCGGTGATGGAGCGCACGCAGTTGGCCGCCGTGGTGCCCTGCGAGCCGGGCTGGTCGGATGTGGGAAGCTGGTCGTCGCTCTGGGATATCGCGCCGAAGGACGGGGCGGGGAATGCGACGAAGGGACCGGTGGCGCTGCTGGATGCGAAGCGCTGCTTCGTGCGGTCGGAAGGCATCCTGGCGGCGGTGATCGGGCTGGAGGATGTGGTGCTGGTGGTCACCGACGACGCGGTGCTGGCCTGCCATCGCGATCGCGCCCAGGACGTGAAGAGGATGGTGGAGAAGCTGAAGGCCGCCGGGCAGCGGGAGGCGACGGAACATCGCCGGGTCTACCGCCCCTGGGGGTCGTATGAGGGGGTGGCGCTGGGCACGCGCTTCCAGGTGAAGAAGATCAATGTGCGGCCGGGCGGCAAGCTGAGCCTGCAGAAGCACTATCACCGGGCGGAGCACTGGGTGGTGGTGGCGGGCACCGCCATGGTGGAGCGGGATGGCGAGCGCATCCTGCTGCGGGAGAATGAGAGCCTGTACCTGCCGCTGGGCTGCGTGCACCGGCTGGAAAATCCGGGGATGATCCCCCTGACCCTGATCGAGGTGCAGTCCGGCTCCTACCTCGGCGAGGATGACATCATCCGGCTGGAAGACACCTACGGCCGCGTCTGAGCCGGCCCGGCGGCCAGGAAATCGATGTCCTGGCCCGACGCTGGTGGTTAAGGTCCCCGGCCCATGACGCCAGTGACCCATTCGATGCCGACTCCACCCCCCATCACGCCCCGTCCCCATGACCTGCCGCCGGTGGGCGATCCGGATGCGGATATGGGCGCGCATGCGCGCCGGGTGCTGCGGCTGGCCCGTCTCGCCGCCCTGGGAACGCTGGATGCCGGCAGCGGCTATCCCTTCGTCTCCTCCGCGCCGATCGCCACAGACATGTCCGGCGCGCCGCTGCTGCGGCTGAACCGCATCGCGCTGCACACCCGCAACCTGCTGGCCGATCAGCGAATCTCGCTGATGGTGCAGGCCCACGGCGATGATGGCGCGCCCCTGCCCGGCGTCCGGCTGACCCTGACCGGGCATGCGGCGCCGGTCGAAGACCCCGATGCGCTGCGCCGCTACCTGGCCCGGCATCCTAAAATGATGGTGACCACCACCCTGGACAGCTTCGACCTGTGGCGGGTGACGCCGAATGGCATCGACCTGCTGGGCGGCACGCGGCTCGCCCCCGAACTGACCGGTGCCGATCTTTTGACCGACCTCGCCGGGGCGGAGGCGCTGGTGGCGGCTGAGCCGGAACTGCTGCGCCGGCTGAACGCCGACCACGCCGCCACCCTGCGCGCGCATGCCTTGCGGCAGGGCGGCGAGGTGGGTGGCTGGCGCGCCATCGGCCTGGACCCGGAAGGGATCGACCTGCGCTTCGGCCATGCCCTGGCCCGCATCAGCCTGCCCCGGCGGGTGACGGACCCGGCGGCGCTGCTGGAGGCCCTGGCCATGATGCCGCTGCCCGAACCCGTTGGCATGCGCTAGACCATCCCCCGCAACACGGTGGGCGGGATTCTTCGGGCATGGATGGTGTGCGGCGGAGCGAGGGTGCGGGCCTGCTGGGCGAGGCGGATCGCCGGCGCGATGCGCGCGACTGGCGCGGCGCCGCCGAGGGCTACGCCGCCTGGCTGGCGCGGCAGCCGGAGGATTGGGGCATCTGGGTCCAGCACGGCCATTGCGTGAAGGAACAGGGCGACGCGCTCGGCGCCGTCGCCTCCTATCGCCAGGCGGAGCGGGGGATGCCGGGCGATGCCGACCTCCAGATCCAGATCGGCCATGCCCTGAAGCTGGCCGGCGACCGCGCCGGCGCCCGCCTCGCCTATGGCCGCGCCCTGGACCTCGCGCCCGAGAATGAGCAGGCCTGGCGGGAGGTGGCGACGCTGCTGGCCGAGGGCGGGCTGGGCGAGGCGGCCTCGGCGGAGGCCGGTGGGCTGACCCTGCTCGGCGACCTGGCGGTGGTCTTCGACCTCTCCGACCTGCTGTCCTGGTTCGGCGGCAACCGTGCGCCATCCGGCATCCAGCGGGTGCAGATGGAACTCGTCGGCCCGGCTCTGCGCCCGGGGGTGGCCGCGACCACGGTGCTGCTGGCGGTCTTCGATGCGGAGGCCGGCTTCTGGCGCGGCCTGCCGCGGGAGATCTTCCTGCGCCTGGCCGCGCTGGCCCGCGCCGGCGCCGATCCGCTGGACCCGGCCTGGCGGGAGGCGGTGGGGCTCGGGCGGCAGGCGGTGGCGGCCTCGCCGGAGCTGGTCTTTCCGCAGGGCGCCTGGCTGGTCAACCTCGGCTCCTCCTGGTGGCTGGGCGATTATCACCTGGCGCTGCGCGCGGTGAAGGCGCGGCATGGGGTGCGCTATGCGGCGCTGGTGCATGATTGCGGCCCGCTGCTGGTGCCGGAGCACAATGCGCCGGCGACGGTGGCGGAATTCGCCCGCTGGTTCGCCGGCCTCGGCGCCCATGCCGACCTGCTGCTGACCGTCTCCGACGCCACAAGGCGGGATCTGGAGGCGTTGCGGGACAAGCACCTGCCCGGCCTGCCGCAACCCCCGGCCGAGGTGCTGGGGCTGGATGCTTTGCCGGCGCGGGTGCCGCCGGGCGCGCGGCAGCATCCGGGCGCAGCGGCCCTGGCCGGGCGGCCCTATGTGCTGTTCGTCGGCACGCTGGAGTCCCGGAAGAACCATCTGTTCGTGCTGAATGCCTGGCTGGCGCTGACGCGACGGCACGGGCCGGGCGCCCTGCCGCTGCTGGTGCTGGTGGGCCGCCCCGGCTACCTCTCCGACCCCACTCTGGCGCTGCTGCGCAATGCGCCCGCCCTGCGGGACGGCGTGCGGCTGCTGTCGGATGTGCCGGATTCCGCCCTGGCCGGGCTGTATGAGGGCGCGCTGTTCACCCTCTACAACTCCTTCCATGAGGGCTGGGGCCTGCCGGTGACGGAGGCCCTGTCCCACGGCAAGGCGACGCTGGCGCCGGACCATAGCGGGCTGAAGGAGGCCGGGCTCGGCCTTGCCCTGCATTTCCGCCACCAGAGCGAGCCGGATTTCCTGGATGCGGTGGAACGGCTGGTCTTCGAGCCGGGCTTCCGGCAGGCGCAGGAGGCGAAGGTCCGCGCCGGGCTGAAGTTGCGCGATTGGCGGCAGGTGACGGATGACCTGCTCGGCCGCCTCGCCGCCGCGCCACCGTTGGCGGAGGCCGCGCCGATGGCCGCCGCCCTGGGCGCCGTGCACCGGCTGGCGGAGATCGCCGCCCCGCTGCCCGACCCCGCCATGGCGCTGGCCGACCTGCTGCGCGCGGGGGAGGGCTGGCATCGGGCGGAGGCCTGGGGCTGCTGGACCCGCCCGGGCCGCGCGCTGCTGCGCCTGCCGCTGGACACGCCCCAGGGCCAGCCGGCGCCCGGGCTGCTGCGGCTGCATCTGATGCTGCGCGCCCCGGCCACGGCACAGAGCGTCACCCTCTCGACGCCGGGGGCGGAGCCGCTGCTGCTGGAACTGGCCGCCGGCGCCCAGGCCGTGGCGGCGCTGGAAATCGCCGATCCGGGCGCGGTTCTGGAGATCGCCATCGAGGCGGCAGCGGCGCCGGAGACGGATGCGCCGCAGGCCCGGCAAGTGGGGGTCGGCGTTGTCTCCGCCATGGCCTGCGCGTCGGATGACCTGGCGGCCCGGCTCGCCTATCTGGAACGGCAGCGCTTCGTCTGGCCGGAGCCGGTGTGAGGCGCTACAGCGCCCGCCAGCCGATATCGCGCCGCCCAAAACCTTCCGGCCAGTCGATGGCATCCACCGCCGCATAGGCGGCCTCCCGCGCGGCGGCCAGGGTCTCGCCGCTGGCCTGCACGGCCAGCACGCGGCCGCCATTGGCCCGCACCGCGCCCGCCGCGTCCCGCACCGTGCCGGCGTGGAAGAGCTGCACGCCGGGGATCGCCGCCGCGCGCTCCAGGCCACGGATTTCGGTGCCGCGGCGCGGTGTGCCGGGATAGCCCTCGGCGGCCAGGATCACGACCAGGCTATGCGCCGCTTCCCAGTCCAGCGTCAGGCTGGCGAGGCTGCCGCTGGCGGCGGCCAGCAGCACGGGCAGCAGGTCGCTGCGCAGCAAAGGCAGAAGCGTCTCGCATTCCGGATCGCCGAAGCGGACGTTGTATTCGATGAGTTTCGGGCCGCTGGCGGTCAGCATCAGCCCGGCGAAGAGCACACCCCGGAAGGGCGCGCCGCGCTTCGCCATTTCCGCCAGGGTCGGGCGGATGAAGCGGCCCATCACCTCGTCCCGCAGGGCATTCGTGAAAGCCGGGGCGGGGGAATAGGCGCCCATGCCGCCCGTGTTCGGGCCGGTATCGCCATCGCCGACGCGCTTGTGGTCCTGCGCCGCGCCGAAGGCGAGCGCTTCCGTCCCATCGCAGAGCGCGAAGAAGGAGACTTCCTCGCCCTCCAGAAACTCCTCGATCACCACGGCGGCGCCGGCGCTGCCATGGATGCGGTCCTCCATGATGGCGGCGATGGCCGCCTCGGCCTCCGCCATGGTCATGGCCACCACCACGCCCTTGCCGGCGGCCAGCCCATCCGCCTTCACCACGATCGGCGCGCCCTTGTCGCGCAGGTAAGCGCGGGCGGCGTCGGCATCCTCGAAGCGCGCCCAGGCGGCGGTGGGCACGCCGGCGGCATCCGCCACCTGCTTGCAGAAGGCCTTGCTGCCCTCGAGCTGCGCGGCGGCGGCGGAGGGGCCGAAACAGGGAATGCCCAGCGCGGCGCAGGCATCGGCGAGCCCCAGGGTCAAAGGCGCCTCCGGCCCCGCCACCACCAGGTCGATCTTTTGGGACATGGCGAAGGCGGCAAGCGCGGGAATATCTTCTGCGCCGATGGCGACGCATTCCGCCACTTCGGCGATGCCCGGATTGCCCGGGGCGCAGAACAGCTTGCCCAGACGCGGCGATTTGGCGATCGCCCAGCACAGCGCATGTTCCCGGCCACCGCCGCCCACCACCAGCACCCGCATCACGATATCCCCGCCCGGCTTCCGCGTCGGGGGCCTCCTAGCATAGGGTCCGCCGATGGACACGACGCCCGCCGAAAACCCCCCCAGCAACATCCCCGAATATGCGGTGGCCGAGATCGCCGGCGCGGTGCGCCGCACGCTGGAAGGCGCCTTCGGCCGCGTCCGCGTGCGGGGCGAGGTGTGCGAGGCCAAGCGCTACCCCTCCGGCCACTGGTATCTCTCGCTGAAGGACGAGAATGCGAAGCTGGAGGCGGTGATCTGGAAGACCGCCGTGCCGCGCCTGTCGATCCAGCCGGAGAACGGGGTGGAGGTGATCGCCACCGGCCGCATCACCACCTATGCCGACCGCTCCAAATACCAGCTTGTGATCGACCGCCTGGAATTCGCCGGCGAGGGCGCGCTGCTGGCGCGCATCGAAATGCTGCGCAAGAAGCTGCTGGCCGAGGGTCTGTTCGAGGAGGACAGGAAGCGGCCCCTGCCGCGCCTGCCGCTGGTGATCGGCGTGGTCACCAGCGAATCCGGCGCGGTGATCCAGGACATCCGCACCACCATCCTGCGCCGCTTCCCGCGCCGGATCATCCTGTGGCCGGTGCCGGTGCAGGGGCAGGGCGCGGCGGAGAAGATCGCCGCCGCCATCCGTGGCTTCGGCGCGCTGCCGGAAGGCGGACCGATCCCGCGCCCGGATGTCATCATCGTGGCGCGCGGCGGCGGCAGCCTGGAAGACCTGATGGCCTTCAACGAGGAGGTGGTGGTGCGCGCCGCCGCGGCCTCCCCCATCCCGCTGATCTCCGCCGTGGGGCATGAGACCGACACCACGCTGATCGATTTTGCCTCCGACCGCCGGGCGCCCACGCCCACGGCGGCGGCGGAACTGGCGGTGCCGGCGCGGCTCGACCTGCTGGCCGACCTGGCGCAGCGGGAGGCGCGGCTGCGCGGCGCCATGATGCGGCAGTTGCGCGCGGCGGAGACGGTGCTGCTGCGGCTGGAACGCCGCCTGCCGGATGTGCCCGCCCGCGTGACCGACCTGCGTCGCCGCCTGGACGAGGCCGGGGAGGGGCTGGCCCCCGCCCTGCGCCACTTCCTGGACCGGCGGCGGGACTCGCTGGCCCGCCTGCCCATGCCCCACCCCCGCGCCGGCATCGCCGCCCGCCGCGCGACGCTGGCGCTGCTGGAAGGCCGCAAAAGCGCGGCCTTCGCCCGGCTGGTCCAGCGCGCCCAGGGCGCCCGCGCCTTGCAGGCATTTTCCCCTGCGCCGCTCGCCGCCTTGCTGCGCGAAAAGGCGGCGCGGCTGGCCGGGGCCTCGGCGCGGCTGGAAGCCGGGTCCTACCAATCCGTGCTGGCGCGCGGATTTTCCCTGGTGCGCGACGCGCAGGGGCAGGCGCTGACCCGGGCCGCCCAGGTGGCGCCGGGGGCGAAGCTGGCCATTGTCTTCGCCGATGGCGAGGTCGCCGCGACGGCCGACGGCGAGGCGCCGAAGCGCGCGCGCGCGCCGAAGAAACCTCCGGCACAGGAGAGCCTGCTATGATCGCACGACGCCTGATTCTTGCCGCCCCCGCACTGCTGCTCGCCCGGGCGGCGCAGGCCATCACCTGGAAAGGGGAGGCCGCCCAGGGCGCGCTGCTGCGCGGCCAGGCGCCGCCCGGCACGACCCTGGCGCTGGAGGGCCGCGCCGTGCGCGTCTCGCCGGAGGGCTTCTTCGCCATGGGATTCGGCCGCGACCATGATGACTCGGCGAACCTCACCATCACCCATCCCGGTGGCCGGCGCGAAACGCGGCGCCTGCCCGTGCAAAAACGGGACTGGGACGTGCAGCGCATCACCGGCCTGCCGCCGGCCATGGTGACGCCGGACGAGTCCGCGCTGGCGCGCATCACGGCGGAACGGGCCCGGCTGGCCACGGCGCGCGGCGTGGACAGCGCCGGCACCGACTTCATGCGCGACCTGACCTGGCCGGCGCGCGGCCGCATCAGCGGCGTCTTCGGCAGCCAGCGCATCCTGAACGGCCAGCCGCGCCAGCCGCATTACGGGCTGGACGTGGCCTCGCCGACCGGCACGCCGATCCATGCCGTGCTGCCGGGGCGCGTCACGCTGTCGGGCGATTTCTACTTCTTCGGGCAGATCCTGGTGGTGGATCACGGCCATGGGGTGAACACGCTCTATGCGCATCTGTCCCAGCGCATCGCCCGCGAAGGCCAGGTGGTGACGCAGGGGGAGCGCATCGCGCTGATGGGCGCCACCGGCCGCGTCACCGGGCCGCATCTGCATTTCTCGCTGTCCTGGTACCAGCTTTTCCTCGATCCCCGGCCGCTGCTGACGGGAGAACAGCCATGAGCTTCGCGATCTACCCGTCGCTGTCCGGGCGCGTGGTGCTGGTGACGGGCGGGGCTTCGGGCATCGGGGCGGAGGTGGTGGCGCAATTCGCGTCCCAGCAGGCGCGCGTCGCCTTCCTGGATTTCGACGATGCCGGCGGCCAGCGCGTGGCGGCGGAAACCGGCGCGCTGTTCGTCCATTGCGACCTGCGCGACATCGCCGCGCTGCGGGCCGCCATGGCCCATGTCGCGAATCTGCTCGGCCCGGTGCAGGTCCTGGTGAACAATGCCGCGCGCGACGACCGGCATGGGCTGGAGACGGTGGAGCCCGACTACTGGGACGAGCGCATGGCGACCAACCTGCGCCACATGTTCTTCTGCGCCCAGGCCGTGGCGCCGGCCATGCGCGAGGCGAAGGCGGGGTCCATCATCAATATGGGCAGCGTCAGCTGGCTGAGCGGCACCGGCGGCATGCCCGCCTATACCACCGCGAAATCCGCCGTGCGCGGCCTGACCCGCGGCCTGGCGCGCGACCTGGGCGTGGACGGCATCAGGGTGAACGAGGTTGTGCCTGGCTGGGTGTTCACCGAGCGGCAGGAGGCGCTGTGGGCGACGCCGGAAGCCGTGGAGCGGCACATGGCGAAGCAGTGCCTGAAGCGGAAGGTGATGCCGCCGGATCTCGCGCGCATGGTGCTGTGGCTGGCTGCGGATGACAGCGCCATGGTCACGTCGCAGAGCTTTGTCGTGGATGGCGGCGGGATCTGACCCGCCGCCGCCCATGCCTCAACGCAACGGCAGCGCGTAGATCAGCCCACTGTCGGTCCAGAGCCGGTTCGGCCCGCGCGGCAGGTTCACCGGCGTGCTCGGCCCGAAGTGGCGGTCGTAGATCTCGCCATAATTGCCCAGCGTGCGGACCACATTATAGGCCCAGGCCGGGTCCAGCTTCAGCGACTGGCCGAGTTCCGGCGTCACGCCCAACAACCGGCGGGTGTTCGGGTTCACGCTGGTGCGGCGCATCTGTTCCGCATTCGCGCGCGTCACGCCCTGTTCCTCCGCCTCGATCACCGCATAGGTGAACCAGCGCACAAGGTCGAACCATTCGTCGTCGCCGCGGCGGAGATAGGCGCCATAGGGCTCCTTCGAGAATCGCTCATCCAGGATGGTCCAATCCGCCGGACGGGTCATCGAGGACCGCACGCCGGCGAGCTGGGAGGCATCCGTGCCGAAGGCGTCGCAGCGGCCGGCCTGGAGCGCGGCGCTGGCCTGGTCCGTGCGTTCATACAGCACCGGGGTGAAGGGCACGTTGATGCTGCGGAAGTAGTCCGCCGTCACCTGCTCGTTCGTCGTGCCCTGGATCAGGCAGATGGTGGCGCCGCGCATCTCCGACACCTTGGAGACGCCGAGGTTGTTGCGCACCATGAAGCCGTGGCCGTCGTAGAAATAGGTCACCGCATGGCGCAGGCCGAGCGTGACGTCGCGCAGCATGGTCTGGGTGGAGGTGCGGAACAGCACATCGACCTCGCCCGAGCCCAGCGCGGTGAAGCGGGTGGAGGAGGACAGCGCGACGAAGCGCACCTTGCTGGCATCGTTAAAGATGGCGACGGCGACGCCGCGGCAGAGATCCGCATCCATGCCCTGCCATTCGCCGCGGCTGTCCGGCAGTGCGAAGCCGGCGACGCCGGTATGGATGCCGCAGACCAGCAGTCCGCGCGCGCGGATCGCATCCAGCGTCGGCCCGGCGGCGGCCGGTGCGGGTTGGAAGAAGGTCGCGCAAGCGGCGACGAACGCGGCCGAAAGGCCCCGTGCCCAAGACATTGATTGAAGCCCCCGATTTTATGGCGAGGACGGATCGTCACGCCGCCCGGGGAGTCCTGTCAATTGGCAAAGAAAAACCCCGGCGGATCGCTCCGCCGGGGCCTTTTGGCATGGGTGATGTGGCGTCGCCGCCTTCGAGCCTAGTGACTCGCCCCCGCTGTGGCGGTGGCAATGATCCAGCCCGCGGACCCGGCGCCCGCCTGCATTCCATGAGACACTGGATCACCTCCTTTCGGTTGTTGACGACTGTGGAAAGCTTGCCTTGCGGCGATGCCGCGCCGCAAGGGAAAAAATCATACCGTGCCTTCACGCGCCTGCGTGCGCAGGATGTGCTTCTGGATCTTGCCGGTGCTGGTCTTCGGCAATTCCGCGAAGACCACATGGCGCGGCACCTTGAAGCTGGCCAGGTGGTCCTTGCACCAGCCGATCAGATCCTCCGCCGTCGCCGCAGCACCCGGCTTCAGTTCGATGAAGGCGCAGGGCGTCTCGCCCCATTTCGCATCGGGCCTTGCCACCACGGCGGCGACGGCAACGGCCGGGTGCTTGTACAGCGCATCCTCCACCTCGATGGAGGAGATGTTTTCGCCGCCCGAGATGATGATGTCCTTGGAGCGATCCTTGAGCTGGATGTAGCCATCCGGATAGGTCACCGCGAGGTCGCCGGTGTGGAACCAGCCGCCGGCGAAGGCCTTTTCGGTGGCGGCGGCGTCCTTGAGATAGCCCTTCATCACGACGTTGCCGCGCATCATCACCTCGCCCATCGTCACGCCATCGGCGGGGATCGGCGCCATGGTATCGGGGTCCATCACGGTCAGACCCTCCAGCGCGATGTAGCGCACGCCCTGGCGCGCCATCAGCGCCGCCTGCTCCTGGGCGGATTTCGCGTCCCAGGCATGGTTCCACTCATTCACCA
Source organism: Falsiroseomonas oleicola (assembly GCF_019029495.1). Classification (GTDB taxonomy): domain Bacteria; phylum Pseudomonadota; class Alphaproteobacteria; order Acetobacterales; family Acetobacteraceae; genus Falsiroseomonas; species Falsiroseomonas oleicola. Next base: position 512,111 of record NZ_JAERQM010000001.1, on the reverse strand, counting down.
CGGAGGGGCCGTAGCATTCGGTCAGGCCGTAGACATGGCAGACGGCAAAGCCGGCTTCCTTCATCGCGCCCAGCACGGCCTCCGGCGGCGGCGCGCCGGCGGTGACGAATTGCACCTGATGCGGCAGCGGCTTCTTCTCGGCCTCGGCGGTGGCCAGCAGCGTCGCCATGACGATCGGCGCGCCGCACATATGCGTCACGCCCTCGCTCGCCATCAGCGCCCACATCGCATTGCCGCGCACCGCGCGCAGGCAGACATGCGTGCCGGCCTGGGCGGTGATCGACCAGGGGAAGCACCAGCCATTGCAATGGAACATCGGCAGCGTCCAGAGATAGACCGGATGCTTGCCGATACCGGCCGAGAGCATGTTGCCGATGGCCAGCAACTGCGCGCCGCGGTGATGATAGACCACGCCCTTCGGCCGCCCCGTGGTGCCGGAGGTGTAGTTGAGCGAGATGGCGTCCCATTCATCGCCCGGCAGCGTCCAGGCGAAATCCGCCGAGCCCCCCGCCACCAGCGCCTCATAATCCAGCGCGCCGTCCAGGCGGTTGGCCCGCGCTGCGTCGCTGGCCTCGGCGTCGTCGACTTCCACCAGCAAGGGCTTCACCGCGCATTGCGTCAGCGCCAGGCGCGCCAGCGGCACGAATTCGCGGTCCACCACCAGCACCTTCGCCTCCCCATGGTCGAGGCAATAGGCGATGGTCCCGGCATCGAGCCGCGTGTTCAGCGTGTTCAGCACGGCGCCGGCCATCGGCACGCCGTAATGGCATTCCAGCATCGCGGGCGTATTGGGCAGCAGCACGGCCACCGTATCGCCCCGCGCCACGCCGCGCTTCGTCAGCGCATCGGCCAGTGCCACGCAGCGCGCGCGCAGGTCGCGGTAATTCCGGCGCGTCGCGCCGTGCACCACGGCGAGGTGATCCGGGAAGGTCAGTGCGGCGCGTTCCAGGAACAGCAGCGGCGTCAGCGGCTGGTGGTTGGCCGGGGTGCGGGGCAGGGCGTCGTAATCGATGGCAGCCATTCTCGGATTCCTCGGTCGTCTCTGCGGCTTGGCGCCTGGTTCTTGTCAGCGGCCCCAGACAGGCTTCCGCTTGCCGAGGAAGGCGCCGATACCCTCCTCGGCATCCGTCGCCATCAGGTTGTCCGTCATCACCGCCGCGCAATGCGCATAGGCCTCCGCCAAAGGCAGGCCGCGCTGGCGATAGAAGGCGGCCTTGCCGAGTTGCACCGCATGGGCGCTGCGATCGGCGATGTGCCGCGCCAGCGCCATGGTCGCCTCCGACAATTCGGCCGCCGGCACGACGCGGTTCACCAGCCCGATCCGCTGGGCCTCCGCCGCTGACACCATGGCGCCGGTCAGCAGCATCTCCATCGCCGGCTTGGCCGCCACGGCGCGGGACAGCGCCACGGCGGGGGTGGAGCAGAACAGGCCGATATCGACGCCGGGCGTGCAGAACCGCGCCGCCTCGCTGGCCACCGCCAGGTCGCAGGTGGCGACGAGCTGGCAGCCGGCGGCGGTGGCCACGCCCTGCACCTCCGCGATCACCGGCTGGGGCAAAGCGGTGATGGCCTGCATCACCTCCGCGCAGCGGTGCATGGCGGCGTCGAAGAAGGCGCGGCCGGCATCCTCGTCATTGCGATGGGCGGTGATCTCCCGCAGGTCGTGGCCGGCGCAGAAGACCGGGCCGGCGGCGGCCAGCACCAGCACGCAGATGCGCGGATCCTGGGCGATCTCCTCCAGCCCATGGCGCAGCGCGCCGAGCATGGCGAAGGACAGGCTGTTGCGGCTGTCCGGCCGGTTCAGGGTCAGGCGGGTGACGCCCCCTTCGCAGTCCTGGCGCTGCAAAAGGGGGGCGGTGCCGTCCGGCATGGTGGGTGATCCTCCTGCGACCGCGCGCGGGCGGCCTTGGCTATAGCCTGCGCCGGGGATGCGGCGTCGCGCAACCATCGGCACGGCCTGCCTCAATGGGATGCTGCCAGCAGGTTGCGGGTCAGCGGGGCCGCGTCGAAGCGCTTTTCCATCATCTGCTGCGCCGCCACCAGATGGAAGCGCAGCGCGCCGCGGATCGCCGGGGTCTCGCCAATTCGCTGGTCCGGATGGACCGGCAGGGTGGCCATCAGCGGCGCCTCGCAGCGCATCCGCAGCCGGTCCGCGCCGAGGGGCGGGTCCTGTTGCAGCGCCAGCAGATGCGCCTCCAGCACCGCCGCCGTCGCCTCCAGCCCCGGGCGTTCCTCGGCAGGCGCCGGCGCCTCGGCCAGGCCCTGGCGGCCGAGTGCGGCCAGGGCTGTGGCCAAGATCGGTTCGGCCCCTGTTGCATGCGGCCGCAGCCAGGCCTCCGCCGCCGCCAGGATATCCAGCGTGGCGCCGGACAGGGTCTGCCAGCGGCAATGCGCCAGCGCGGCCTGGAAGTCCGGGTCGGCGAAGAGCGCCCTTTCCCCCCGTCCGGCCTTGACCTTGCAGTAATCGACCAGCGGCTTCTGGGCCAGAAAGGCGGATTGGCGGGCCAGGAAATCCCCGAAGCCGGCCGGATCGCTGCTTCGTGCATCCTGAAAGTGGCGCGTGAGCCACGAGAGCATTGCGTTCTGATCTCCCGATGAGCAACGATATTGCGTGACGATTCCGGAACGTGCTAGCCGATGGATCGCATACGATTTACTCCCGGATCGTGTCCTGCGCGCCGGGAGGGTGGGGAACAAGCCGCAAAGTCGGCACCAGGAAAGAGGGAAAGTTTCGCATGCCGCTCGTGGGGGATGTGAAGGGACCGCGTGGGCCGGACACGGCCGCGGTGGATCGGGCAACGGGCGACGCCTATTGGCGGCGCACCTCCAGCCTGATGTGGACCATGCTGGCGATCTGGGCGGTGGCGGGTTTCGGTGTGCATCTGTTCGCCACCAGCCTGAACACCATCACGATCTTCGGCTTTCCGCTGGGCTTCTACATGGCGGCCCAGGGCAGCCTGATCATCTTCGTCGTTCAGTTGTTCTGGTTCGCCAAGCGCCAGAACGCGATCGACGAGGAATTCGGCGTGGAGGAGGAATGAGATGTCCGACTCCCCCAAGGCGCAATCCGGCGACTTCCTCTCCAATCTCGGGCGCATCTACGGCTGGTACACGGGCGGCTTCGCCGCCTTCGTGCTGGTGCTGGCGGTGCTGGAGCAGGTCGGCGTTCCGAACCGGATCATCGGCTACCTCTTCGTCTTCCTGACCATCGGCGTCTATGCGCTGATCGGCTACCTGTCGCGCACCGCGCAGGTCTCGGAATACTACGTGGCGGGGCGGCGGGTCCCGGCACTCTACAACGGCATGGCGACGGGGTCGGACTGGATGTCCGCCGCCTCCTTCATCGGCATGGCCGGCACGCTGTACATCCAGGGCTATGACGGCCTGGCCTTCGTGCTCGGCTGGACCGGCGGCTATGTGCTGGTGGCCATCCTGCTCGCGCCCTATCTGCGCAAGTTCGGCGCCTATACCGTGCCTGACTTCCTGGGCGCGCGCTATGGCGGCAACCTGGCGCGGCTGGCGGGCGTGATCGTGCTGATGTCGGCGTCCTTCACCTATGTCGTGGCGCAGATCTTCGGCACGGGCATCATCGCCTCGCGCTTCCTCGGTATTTCCTTCGAACTGGCGGTCTTCGTCGGCCTTGCGGGCATCCTGGTCTGTTCGATGCTGGGTGGCATGCGCGCGGTCACCTGGACCCAGGTGGCGCAGTACATCATCCTCATCATCGCCTATCTGCTGCCGGTGGTGCTGCTTTCGGCCAAGGTCACCGGCGTGCCGGTGCCGCAACTGATGTACGGCCAGGCGCTGGAGCAGATCGAGATGCTGCGCCAGACGAAGGAGGCCCTGGCGGGCGCGCCATCGCATATCACGCCCTTCATCAACTCCGACCCGATCAACTTCTTCGGGCTGATCTTCTGCCTGATGCTGGGCACCGCCTCCCTGCCGCATATCCTGATGCGCTACTTCACCACGCCTTCGGTGCGGGATGCGCGGCAGTCCGTGGCCTGGAGCCTGTTCTTCATCTTCCTGCTGTATTTCACCGCGCCGGCCTATGCGGCCTTCGCCAAGCTGGAAGTCTTCACCAACGTCATCGGCGCGCCGATCGCCAGCCTGCCGGAATGGGTCAGCATCTGGTCCAATATCGGCCTGGTGCGGATCAATGACGCGAATGCCGACGGCATCCTGCAATTCCGCGAATTCATCATCAATGCCGACGCCATCGTGCTGGCGACGCCGGAAATCGCCGGCCTGCCCTATGTCATCGCGGGGCTGGTGGCCGCCGGTGGCCTGGCGGCGGCGCTGTCCACCGCGGACGGGTTGCTGCTGGCCATCGCCAATGCGCTCAGCCACGACATCTACTACCGGATGATCGACCCGCAGGCGAATTCCAAGCGCCGGCTGGTGGTGGCGCGCGTGCTGCTGATCGTCGTCGCCATCGTCGCCGCCTGGGTGGCCAGTACGCGGCCCGCGGGCATCCTGGCCATGGTGGCCTGGGCCTTCTCCATTGCCGCATCGGGGCTGTTCCCGGCGCTGGTCATGGGGGTGTGGTGGAAGCGAACCACCTCCGCGGGCGCGGTGGCTGGCATGGTGGTGGGCTATGGCGTCTGCCTGTTCTACCTGGTCGGCACGCAGTACTACGGCATGCCGCTGTGGTTTGGCATCCGCAACATTTCCTGCGGCTTGTTCGGCATTCCGGCGGCCTTCCTGACGACCTTCGTGGTCAGCCTGATGACGCCCGCGCCGTCCCAGGCGATGCAGGACTTCATCGACAGCATCCGCACCCCGCGCGGCGGCGTGCGCATGGTGGCGGGCGAGAAGGTGCTGGACTGATCCGCCGCTTCCGTGCCTGAAACCCGGGCGGGGTGCCGGAAGGTGCCCCGCCCGACTCATGTTCCGCTGTTGCGAATACAGGGACCAAATGGACCAACCGCATTTCATCCTGGGCCATCTGCCCTTCTGGCTGGTGACCTATGGCCTCGCCGTGGTGGGCTGGACACTGATTGGCCGCTTCACCATGCAGTTCTTCGTCCCGCCCGACAGTCCCCTGTATATCTGGCGCTGGTTCCGGCGGCTGACGGATTGGGCGGTGCGCGGGGCGGCGCTGCTGGTGCCGCGCTATGTGGCGCCGGTCTTCCTGCCGCTGGTGGCCGCCTTCTGGGTCTTCACCTTCCGCATGGCCTTCGGCATCGCCATGTGGACCGCCGGGATGGCCCCCTCGCTGGCCCCGGCGGCGGCCCCGGCGGCGGGATGAGGGCGCGCGCATGACCCCGCAGACCCTGTTTCTTTTCGCCATCTCGGCCAGCCTGCTGACCGGCATGACCAGCCCCGCCACCGGGCTGGTCTTCGGCCTGTGGCCGCTGTGGTATCCGCAGGTGGTCACCCCGGTGCATGAGCTGGTCTATTATGGCGCCAGCCTGATCGTGGCGACCGCCACCCTGCTCAGCGCCGCCATCCCCGCCGCGATCGCGGAGCGGCTGGGGGCCAGCGAGCGCGCCACCATGGGCCTCTGGGCCGGTGGCGCGGCGCTGTGGCTGCTGCTCGGCTGGGTATGAATCAGCGCCAGACGAAGCTGTTCAGGCTGCAGGTTTCCTGCCGCCGCCGTTCGAAGGCGCGACCGTCCATATAGACCACGCGCATATCCACCGCGCAGGTCACGCCCGCCGGCAGCCGCACCGAGATGCGCTGGCCCGGCTGCATCACCTGCGTGCCCAGCCGGTCAGGCCCCCAGCCACCATCCGTGGACAGCGAGACATACAACTCCCGGATCGTGATGCCGGTGCCGTTGACGAAGTTGAAGGAGGGATTCATCCCCGCCGGCCGCGCCGGGGAGACCTGCGCTCCGGCGCCCGCACTGCCGCGGCCGCCGAAGACCACCTGGCTCAGCCCGCAGGCATTCACCCGCATCCGGGTCGCTTCGCCGCCACCCTGATAGGTCACCCGGATATCCAGGATGCAGTCCCCGAAGGCCGGGACCACCCAGACCCTCTCGCGGAACGGCAGCACCGAGGTGCCGAGGATGTCCGGCCCCCAATCCTGGACGCGGGAGGATGAGACATAGGCACGTTCGATCGTGCGGCCGGTCTCATTGACCAGCCAGAAGCGGTTCTGTGCCTCGGCGGCTCCGGCGGCCAACAAGCCCGCGAGCAGCGCGAAAAGGGCGAGGACAGGGCGACGCATTGGCATTCTACTCCCGCAAGTGACGATTGAGCCGGAACGTGTAACAGCCAGCAATATGGGCCATGGATGAAAGCGCGGTCATAATATTTCGACATATGGCGTGGCTGGCGTCATGCTGCGGCGCAGCCAAGCCCTGCTGGCGGAGCGCCGGATTTGCCTGCTAGGGTTCCGCCATGATCTGGTCCGTCCCGCCCCGCCGTGCCCTCCTCCTCGCGGCCGCGCTGCTGTCCGGCTGCGCTGCGGCCGGCACGCCCAGCCCCGCCACCACCGCCACCCCGGTGGCGGAGGCGGAACCCGATGGCGTCTTCGGCAACTACCTCGCCGGCCGCTTCGCCCAGAGCGAGACGGATACGCGCATCGCCGCCGAACGGCTGCTGGAGGCGCTGCGGCGGGAACCGAACCAGCCGGAATTGCTGAACCGCGCCTTCGCCGCCGCGCTGCTCGATGGGCGGCCGGAGGCCCTGCGCCTGGCCCGCCGCCTGCCCAACAACCAGGCCGCCGCCCTGCTGCTGGTCGGGGCGGAGGCGACCGCCGGGCGCTGGGAACGGGCCGAGCAGCGCATCCGCGCCCTGCCGAACCAGGGTCCCTCCCAATTGCTGAAGCCGCTGCTGCTGGCCTGGGTGCAGCAGGGACGCGGCCAGACCGATGCGGCCCTGGCCACCCTGCGCCCGCTGGCGGAGGCCGGGCGGTTGCGCGGCCTGCACCTGCTGCACATGGCGCTGATCGCCGATGTCGCCGGCCGACCGCGGGAGGCGGAGCGCGCCATCCGGCTAGCCCTGACGGAAACGCCGGAACCCTCCCTTCGCCTGCTGCAACTCGCCACCGCCATCCTGGCCCGCAGCGGGCGGGAGGCGGAGTCGATGGCGCTGGTCGATGGCCTGGCCCGCGGGCTCGGGGACTACGCGCTCGCTGCCGCCACCCCGGCCGGCCGGCGCGCGCTGATGGAAAGCCGCGCCGTGTCCTCGCCGGTGGAGGGCATCGCCGAATCCTACCTCGCTCTGGCCGCCGCGCTGCGCCAGCAGGGCGGTGGGGATGCGGCGCTGATCCTGGCGCGGCTGTCGCTGCGGCTGCGCCCGGATTTCAGCCCGACCCTGCTGCTGATCGCCGAAAACTATGCCGAGGAACGCCACCCGGAAACCGCGCTGACGGTGCTGGAAGCGGTGCCGGCGAGCGACCCGCTGGCACCCATCATCGCGCTCCGCCGCGCCGCCCTGTTCGACCGCATGGACCGGGTGCCGGAGGCCGAGGCCGCCTTGCGCGGGCTGGCCGCCGACCTGCCGCAGTCGCCGCAGCCGCTCGCCCGGCTCGGCGACCTGCTGCGTGCCCGCAGCCGCTTTCCGGAGGCGGTGGTCGCCTATGATGGCGCCGTCGCCCGCATCGCCGCGCCGAATGCCACCGATTGGCCGCTGTTCTACGCCCGCGGCATCAGCCGCGAACGCTCCGGTGACTGGCCTGGGGCGGAGGCGGATTTCCAGCGCGCGCTCCAGCTCGCGCCCGAACAGCCCTATGTCCTGAACTATTTGGCCTACACCTGGGTGGAGCAGGGCAACCGCCTGGCGGAGGCGCGGGCCATGCTGGAACGCGCGGTGCAGCTGCGGCCGGAGGATGGCAATATCGTCGACAGCCTCGGCTGGGCGCTGTTCCGCATGGGCGACATCCCGGCTGCCATCCGCACGCTGGAACGCGCGGTGGAGCTGGAGCCGCGCAATTCCGTCATCAACGACCATCTGGGCGACGCCTATTGGGCCGCCGGCCGCCAGCAGGAGGCGCGCTTCCAGTGGCGCCGGGCGATGGGGCTGGAGCCGGAGGCGGAGGAATTGGCGAAGATCACCGCGAAACTGCGCGACGGATTGCCGGACCCGCCGGCCTCCACGGCGCAGCGCCGCGATTGAGCAGGCTCGATCCGGGCTTCGCCCCGGCGAAGGTGAACCTGTATCTGCGCGTCACCGGACGGCGGGCGGACGGGTTTCATCTGCTGGACAGTCTGGCGGTGTTCGCCGGGGTGGGTGATCGCGTCAGCGCGACCCCCGCCGACACGCTGGCGCTGTCCCTGGCGGGGCCGGAGGCGGGGGCGCTGGCGGCGGAGCCGGACAATCTGGTTCTGCGCGCCGCCCGCGCCCTGGCGCAGGCCGCCGGCGTGAGCCGGGGCGCGGCGCTGCGGCTGGAAAAGAATCTGCCCATCGCCTCCGGCATCGGCGGCGGCTCGGCCGATGCGGCCGCCGCGCTGCGGGTGCTGGCCGCGCTCTGGGGCGTCTCGGCCGATCTGCCGGCGATGGCCGAGAGGCTGGGCGCCGATGTGCCGGTCTGCGTCACCGGCCAGCCGGCGCGGATGCAGGGGGTGGGGGAGGTGCTGTCCCCCGTGCCGTCTTTGCCGCCCTGCGGGCTCCTGCTGGCCAATCCGCGCCTGCCTCTGGCCACCCCCGCCGTCTTCCGCGCCCGGCAGGGTGGCTTCTCGCCCGAGGCCAGCCTGCCCGAAGCCTGGGCCGATGCTGCCGATCTGGCCGACTGGCTGCGCCCGCTGGGCAACGACCTTCAGGCCGCCGCCATCACCCTGTGCCCGCCTGTGGCCGAAGTGCTGGCCGCCATCGCGGCCCGGCCAGGCTGTCTGCTGGCCCGCATGAGCGGCTCCGGCGCCACCTGTTTCGGCCTGTTCGCCACGGCGGCGGAGGCAGCCGGCGCGGCCGCCGCGCTGCCCGCTGGATGGTGGCGGTGGGGTGGAGCGCTGGCGACGTAATGCCCACCTGGCTCGCGGCTGTCGCCCAGCGCCTGCACTTCATGGCACGGCGCCGGCGCGGACGGCGTAGGGCAGGGCGCCGACTGGCCGCCGTCCTGGCCCTGCTGCGGCAACAGGCCGCGGGGCCGGACGGGCAGGCGGCGGTGCTCGAACGTTTCCTTCAGGCCTGCCTCGACCTGCTGGAGCCCCGCCCCGGCCTCGCCGTGCCCCTCGCTTTGGCCCGGGACGCCCTGGCCGGCGACCGGACCGCGCTGCGGCGGCTGGAGACGTTGGAACCCGACCCGGGCGCGGATTACTGGGCGGCCTGCGTCCCGGCCCGGATCGCCTGGCTGGAGGCCGTGGCGCGCGAGGTGCTGGCGGAGCAGGGCGCCGCGGCGGCCATGCTGGTCAACGACCTTGCCGCCACCGGGCGCGACCTGCCGCTGCGGGCGCTGGAGGCCGCCGCCAGGGCCGGCGGGGTCAGCGCCCCAGCCATTCCCTCAGCCGCGCGGGCGCCTGCACCATCGCCGCCTCCGCCCCGCAATAGCTGAAGCGGAGAAAGCGAGCACCGCGATCGCGGTCGAAGTCGACGCCGGCGGAGGCGGCGATGCCCGCCCCTTCCAGCATCCGGGCGCAGAAATCCAGGCTGTCATTGGTCAGGTGCCCGACATCGCACCACAGATAAAAAGCGCCATCGGCGGCGGCGATGCGGTCGAAGCCGGCGGCGGGCAGGCCCGCCAGCAGGGCGGCGCGGGCGCGGGCATAGCCGGCCTTGTTGGCCTCCAGCTCCTCCGTGCAGTCGAAGGCCGCCTCGGCCGCCACCTGGGCGATATGCGGCGCGCTGATGAACATGTTCTGCGCCAGGCATTCCACCGGGCGGATCAGATCCTCCGGCAGCACCAGCCAGCCGATGCGCCAGCCGGTCATGGAGAAGTACTTGGAGAAGCTGTTCACCACGATGGCGCTGGGGGAGAAGGCCGCCGCCGTGCTCTCCGCCACCGTGCCATAGGACAGGCCGTGATAGATCTCGTCGGAGACCAGCCGCACCCCATTGGCATGGCACCAGCGTGCGATGGCGGCCAACTCCTCCGGCGCCAGCATGGTGCCTGCGGGGTTGCAGGGGCTGGCGACGATCAGCCCATCCGGGCGCGGGTCCAGCTTGTCCAGCATGTCCAGCGTCGGCTGGAAGCGGGTGCTGGCATCGCAGGCCAGCATCTGCGGCACCATGCCGAGCGCGGCCAGGATATTGGCGTAGGGCGGGTAGAAGGGCGCGGCCATGGCGATCCGGTCGCCGACATCGAAGGCGGCCAGGAAGGCGAGGGGGAAGGCGCCGGAGGCACCGACCGTCACCGCGATCCGGCCGGCCGGCACCGCCACCCCGTACTTCTGCCCGTAATGCGCAGCGATACGGGCGCGCAGCGAGGCGAGGCCGAAGGCTTCCGTATAGCCCATCGGATTGCCGGCCTGCAGCGCACGTATCGCCGCTTCCGCCGCGCCGCGCGGGGCGCCGCTGCCGGGTTGGCCGACCTCCATGCGCAGGATGGCGCCGGGCGGCAGGGTCGCGGCGCGCGCATTGGCGGCCGCGATCACATCCATCACCAGGAAGGGCGGCGCCGCCGCCCCCTTGCCAGCCTTCAGCGCCATCAGCGGTCCACGGCGCCCAAGGCGAGGCCGGCGCCGCGCGGGTCGGTCAGGCCCTGGCAGCTATTGAGGTCGCCCGGCAGGTAGCGCGGGCAGGCCATCAACTGGGTCCGCCCCGGCTCCGGCGCCGAACCAACCGCCGAGGCGGCGTCGCTGCCCGCCAGCACACGCGCCAGCGGCAGCGCCACCGCCAGCGGCGCGCCCTGCTGGCCGCTGCCGGCGGCGGCGGCGCGGAAGGCGCGCAGGTTGGGGCTGTGCACCAGCCCGGCCGAGAGCAGCGCCGGCCGCACCTGGCCGATGCCCGGCGCGGCGGCCAGCAGCAGGCCGGTGCCCGGTGCGATGCGACCGGTGCCGAACAGGTTGTTCATGCTGAAGGCGCAGGTCACGGACATGCCGTCCCGGTCCACCACCGTCAGCCCGGTCGAGGCCGGCAGCACGCCGAGCCCGCCGCCGGGCAGGTCGGTGGCGGAGAGCAGCGCCATGGCATCGCCACCCCGCGCCCGCCAGGCCGCCGCCGAAGCCTCCGCCCGCAGCGCCGCCGCATCGGGCGCCGCGCCGGATTGCAGCGCCGCGAAGGCCGCCGCCGCCGCCAGGCCGCCATCGGCGGGCGGCGGCAGGAAGGAGACCAGGTCGTTGCCGGCGCGCAGCTGCAGCGGCGGCATCACCTGCGGCACCGCCGCGCGCAGCTCCTCCACCGTCAGCCCGCCGCCGGCGGCGCGGGAGGTTTCCTCCAGCCGCCGGGCCAAGCCGCCCTGGTGCAGGTCACCGACGCCCGCGGTGCGCAGCGTGGCGAGGGTGGCGCCGAGGTCGGCCTGGGTCATCCGCGCCCCGGCCTGCAGCGGCTGCCCGCCGGGGCCCGCGAAGACCGCGGCCACCTGAGGGTCCTGGAACAGCGGGCCGGCGACGGCGGCGAGGTCGGCGGCGAAGGCGCGGCTGACCTCGGTGCCGAAGCGCGCGGCCTGTTCGGCCGGCGCGATCAACTCCTCGAAAGGCCGGCGGCCGGCGCGGGCATGCAGGGCGAACAACCCGCGCGCCATCAGCGGCACGGCGGCCGGGCGGTCGGCGCCGGCCGGCACCGCGGCGCGGGCGCCGGCGGGGAAGACGATGGCCTCCACCTCATTGCGGCTCGGCGTATAGACGAGGCAGGCGCCGCCGCCGCCGAGCCCGGCGCGGGAGGGCTGGGTGACCGCCAGCATCAGCGCCGCGGACACCGCCGCATCGGCGGCGGAACCGCCGGTGGACAGGGTGTTGCGCCCGGTGAGCGAGGCGCGCGGTTCCTCCGTGGCGATGCCGCCCAGGAAGCCGCGCACGAAGCCTTCCTGGCCCGCCTGCACGCCGCCACCCGAGTCGGTCAGCCCGCCGCAGGCCGCGAGCGCCGGCAGCAGGGCCAGCATCAGGGCCGCCTTGCCGGCGTTCCGATGCGAAGGGTGTGAAGGGGGCACCGATCGCGCTAGGCTGGCGCCCATGTCGCGCCCCCTGGCCTTCTCGATCGCTGGCACCAAGCTGGTCGTCATGCTGGTTGTCCTCGCCCTTCTCGCCGTGCTGGTCGTCCCTGGACAGGCCGCGGCGCAAGCGGCGTCGCAGCGCATCGTCACCATCCGGGATGCCGAGACCGAAAACCTGATCCGGCGCCTGTCCCACCCCCTGTTCCGTACCGCGGGGGTGGATCCGGGACTGGTTCGGACCACGCTGATCCAGAACCGCGCCATAAACGCCTTCGTCAGCACCGGCAACCGGCTGTTCATCCACACCGGCCTGATCCAGCAGGCGGGATCGGTGCGGGAGGTGATTGGCGTGCTGGCGCATGAGACCGGCCATATCGCCGGCGGCCACCTGGCGCGCCTGCCGGATGAGATGCGCGCGGCCATGCTGCGCTCCGTCGCGGCCATGCTGCTGGGCGGTGCGGCGGCTGCGGCAACCGGGCGGGCCGACGCGGTGATGGCCGGCGTGCTGGGTGGCCAGGCCGCCGCGATGGGGGAGTTCTACGCCTTCACCCGCAGCCAGGAACAGGCGGCGGACCAGGCGGGCGTCACCTATCTGGACCGCCTCGGCTGGTCCGCCCGCGGCTTGGAGCAATTGCTGGAAAAGCTGCTGGATCAGGAGCTTCTGGCCGTCGGCCGGCAGGATCCCTATTTCCGCACCCACCCGCTGTCGCGCGACCGGCTGGAATTCGCCCGCGAGCATATCGCCCGGTCCCGCTTCTCCGACGCCCCGCTGCCGGCGGGGTTCGAGGAGGAGTTCGCCATGGTGCGGGCGAAGCTGGACGCCTTCATCGATCCGCCTTCCAGCACCTGGCGCCGCTACCCGCCGGGCAACAATGCCCGCCCCGCCCGCTATGCCCGCGCCATCGCCCAGTTCCGCTCCGGCCGCATCGCGGAGGCGGTGGTGCTGATCGATGAATTGATCGCCGAATCGCCGCGCAGCCCCTGGCTGCATGAGCTGAAGGGCCAGATCCTGTTCGAGGGGCATCGCCCGGCGGAGGCGCTGGCCCCCTATGACATGGCCAGCCGACTCGCCCCGGACGAGGCGATGATCCGGCTCAGCCATGCCCGCGTGCTGATCGAGCTCGGCCAGCCGGCCCAGCTTCGCCAGGCGCTGGAGGAGCTGGAGGCGACGTTGCGGACGGAACGCGAAAGCGCCTTCGTCTGGCGCCAGGTGGCCATCGCCCAGGGCCGCTTGGGCAACATGCCGCTGGCCGACCTGGCCCTGGCGGAGGAGGCGCTGCTACAGGGCGACGCCCGCACCGCCCGCATGCTGGCCCGCCGCGCGGAAGCGGCGCTGCCCGCAGGCCCGCAACGGCTGCGGGCGCAGGATCTGCGCAACGCGGCCGAGGTCGAGAACACGTCGCAACGCGGCCGATGAGGAATTCCATGCGCAAGATGCTTCGCTGTGCCGCCGTCATCCTGGCCCTGGCGGTGCCTGTCACGGTTCTGGCCCCCCATGTATGGGCCCAGGGCTTCACCCCCGCCCAGCGGGCCGAGATCGTCGAGATCCTGCGCCAGGCGCTGCGGGAGGACCCGACCATCCTGCGGGATGCCATCGGCGGGCTGGAGGCGGCGGAGCAGCAGGCGCGGGCGGAGGCGCAGCGCGCCGCCATCACCGCCCAGGCGGCCGCCCTGTTCGAGGACCCCGCGGACCCGGTGAAGGGCAATCCGCGCGGCGACGTGACGCTGGTGGAGTTCTTCGACGCCCGCTGCGGCTACTGCAAGCAACTGCATCCGACCATGGAGGCGCTGATCCGCAGCGACCCCAATCTGCGGGTGGTGATGAAGGACCTGCCGATCCTCGGCCCGAACAGCGTGCTCGCCTCCCGCGCCTTGCTCGCCGCCCAGCGGCAGGGGGGCTACAGCCGCCTGTATGATGCGCTGATGGTCCTGCGCAACGAACCCACAGAGCCGGTGATGCGCCAGCAGGCCGAACGCGCAGGCCTCGACTGGTCGCGGCTGCGCCGCGACATGGACGACCCGGCGGTGCAGGCCCGCATCCAGGCCAATCTCGGCCTGGCCCAGGCGCTGGGCATCGAGGGCACGCCCGCCTTGGTCATCGGCCAGACGCTGGTGCCGGGCGCGGTCGACCTGCCGGCTCTGCAGCGGCTGGTGGCGGAAGCGCGCGCGGCGCGGTGATGGCCTGCGCCGAGCCCGCCGCCGGCCGGCGCGCTTGACCGCTCGGTTCCCCCAGGCTTCCGTCCGGAGGTAAGCAAGACCTCCGGGGAAACATCCATGTCCGATTTCACGCGCCGCGCCGCTTTGGCCTGCGGCCTTCTCCTCGCTGCCGTGCCTGCGATGGCCCCCGCCGTTCTGGCCCAGGACGCCTATCCCTCCCGGCCTATCCAGATGATCGTGCCCTATCCGCCGGGCGGGAATACCGACCTGATGGCCCGCGCGCTGCAGACGGAACTCAGCCAGGCGCTCGGCCAGGCGGTGGTGGTGGCCAATCGCGGCGGCGCGGCGGGCACCATCGGCGATGCTGCCCTGGCCCGTGCGACGCCCGATGGCTACACGATCGGCATGTCGCCGAACAATCCGCTGACGGCGCAGCCGCATCTGCAAAGCCTGTCCTATTCCATGGACAGCTTCCGCTTCCTTTGCCTGGTCTATGACAACCCGCAGGTGCTGGTGGGCGGCCGCGGCGCGCCCTTCCAGGACTTCGCCGGCATGATCGCCCATGCGAAATCGGGGCGGGAGGCGCTGATCTATGGCTCCCCCGGCCAGGGCAGCACCCAGCATATCCTGATGGCCGCCCTGCTGAAGGCGGCGGGGGTGGATGGGCTGCACGTGCCCTTCACCGGCGCCGGGCCGATGGCCACGGCCGCGCTGGGCGGGCAGATCCAGGTCTTCGTCGAAAGCCCCTCCATCCCCACCAATACCGGCCTGCCGATGCTGGGCGTCTTCGGCCGGGAACGCATGCCGGCGCTGCCGCAGGTGCCGACGGTGGCGGAGCTGGGCTTCCCGATCGATGGCAGCTCCGCCGGCGGCCTCATCGGCCCGGCCAATATGCCGGAGGCCGCGGCGGCGGCCATCGAGCGCGCCTGCGCCACCGCGGTCGCCAGCCCCGCCTTCAAGCTGGCCGCGGAGCGGCTGAACGCCGTGCCGCGCTACCTGCCCGGCGCCGCCTTCCGCAGCCGCTTCGCCGAGGAAAGCACCATGAACCGCACCGTGCTGCGGGAGCTGGGCCTGGCGCAGTAATCCCGGCGGGCCGGTCGCCTGACCGGCACGGCGCGGTCACGCGGAGGCCGTTGAAATACGCGAAACGGAGCCGCGATTGCCGCCATCCCCCTGCCGTATAGACTGCCTTACGGGAGATTCATGGATGGCGGCGGAACAGGCGGTCGCGATGCTGGACCGGCTGGTGGGGTTCGACACCACCAGCGCGCGCAGCAACCTCGACCTGGTGCATTTCGTGCGGGACGACCTCGCCCTGCAGGGCGTGGAAAGCCGGCTCGTCTTCGCCCCGGAAGGCGGCAAGGCGGCGCTGCATGCGGTGCTGGGGCCGCGCGTGGCGGGCGGCGTCGCGCTCTCCGCCCATAGCGACTGCGTGCCGGTGGAGGGCCAGGCCTGGGCCGCCGACCCTTTCGGGCTGCGCCGCGACCACGGCCGCCTGACCGGGCGTGGCACCGTCGACACGAAGGGTTTTTGGAGTTGCGTCATGGCCGCCGTGCCGGGCCTGCTCGCGAAGCCCATGGCGCGGCCGATCCACCTCTGCCTGTCCTTCGACGAGGAAACCACTTTTGCGGGTGCGCCCCTGCTGGTGGACAGCCTCAGCGAGGCCGGGCCGCCGCCGGCGCTGTGCATCGTCGGCGAGCCGAGCCTGATGGCGCCGGTGGTGGCCCATAAGGGCTATGCCTCCTGGGAGGTGGAGGTCACGGGCCGTACCGGCCATTCTTCCCAGGCGCATCGCACCGCCAATGCGCTGGAGGCGGCGGCGGAGGCCGTGGTGTTTCTCAAACACGCCGCCCGCCGCTTCGCCGCCGAGGGGCGCCGGGCGGAGGGCTTCGTGCCGCCTTATACCACCGTCCATACCGGCACCTTCCGGGCCGGCAGCATCCTGAACATCGTGCCCGACCTGGCGGAATTCGTCTTCGAGGCGCGCGCCGTGCCCGGCGATTCGGCGGAGGCGGTGCGCGACGCGCTCGAAGCCTTCGCGCGCGACACGCTGTTGCCCGATTTGCGCAACAGGGCGCCAGAGGCGGCGTTCCACATCCGCCGGCGCTGCCACGCCCCGCCGCTCAGCCTCGACCCCGCGCATCCGCTCTTTGCCCTGGCGGTAGATTGTGGCGCGGTGGGCGGGGCGGCGCGGATGCCCTTCGCGACGGAGGCGGGCGTCTTCCAGAACGCCGGCATCGCCACCCTGGTCTGCGGCCCGGGCGACGTGGCGCAGGCGCATCAACCGGAGGAATGGATCGCCGAATCGGAACTGGCCGCCTGCTGCGCCTTCCTCGACCGGCTCGGCGACAGGATGGCGGCGTGACCCATATGGCCGATCTCGGCCTGCCCTCGCTGGAGGTGCGGCTGCCGCTGCCGGCCCTGGCGCGCTGGCGGGCGGGCAATACCGGCCTGGCGGGGGTGTGGCGCTTCGCGGCGCCGCTGCCGGGGCCGAGCCTGGTGATCTCCGCCGCCGTGCATGGCAATGAGATTGCCGGCGCGCTGCTGCTGCAACGCTGGCTGCGGGACGGGGTGCGGCCGCGGCGTGGCACGCTGACCCTGGTCTTCGCCAATCTTGCGGCGCTGGACCGCTTCGACCCGGCGGACCCCACGGCCAGCCGCTTCATCGAGGAGGATATGAACCGCCTCTGGGCGCCGGAGCTGCTTGGCGGGCCGCGCCGCTCGGTGGAGCTGGACCGGGCGCGGGCGCTGCTGCCGGTGATGGCACAGGCGGATGTGCTGCTGGACCTGCATTCGATGCTCTGGCCCTCCGACCCGCTGTTCCTGTCCGGTCCCGGCGCGGCGGCGCGGGCGCTGGGCCAGGCGCTGGGCGCGCCGCCGCTGGTGGTGGCGGATGACGGCCATGCGGCGGGGATGCGCCTGATCGACCATACGCGCTTCAAGGACGGCGCCAGCGCCCTGCTGCTGGAAGCCGGCCCGCATTGGCAGCCCGAGACCCTGGCCCTGATGGAACAGGCCAGCGCCCGCCTGCTGCGCCATCTCGGCATGGCGGAGGACGGCGCGGCCCTGCCGCCGGAGGTGGCGCTGCCTTCCGGACGGCTGGCGCGGGTGACCCGCACCGTGACCGCCACGACCACCGGCTTCACCTTCCTGCGCGAATTCCGCGGCGGCGAGGTGGTGCCACGGCGGAACACGCTGATCGCCCTGGATGGGGAGGTCGAGGTGCGCACGCCCCATGACGTGTGTCTGCTCGTGATGCCGAGCCCGAGGGTGATGCGCGGGCATACGGCGGTGCGGCTGGCACGGTTCGAGGACCCTGGCGAGGCTGCGACTTGCTGACCTGATCCTTCAGATCACCGCGTGCCGCACCCGCGCCGAAAGCCATTCGCTGACCAGCACCGTGCCGAGGATCAGGATGAAGATCATCGTCACCTGTGGCCAGGCCAGCACGTTGATGCTGGCCTGCATCTGCATGCCGATGCCGCCCGCGCCGACCAGGCCCAGCACCGTCGCCTCGCGGATGTTGATGTCCCAGCGGAACACGCTGATACCGGCGAAGGCGGGCATGATCTGCGGCACGATGGACCAGCCCAGCACCTGTGGCCGCGATGCGCCGGTGGCGGTCACCGCCTCCACCTGCGTCGGGTCGATTTCCTCGATCGCCTCATAGAGCAGCTTGGCGATGAAGCCGACGCTGCGCAGCGCGATGGAGAGGATGCCGGCCAGCAGGCCGGGGCCGAGGATGATGACCAGGATCAGCGCCCAGATCAGCGAATTGATGGACCGGCTGGCGACGATGATGAACAGCACCGCAGGCCGCACGAAGGCACGGCTCGGCGTGGTGTTGTGCGCGGCCAGGAAAGCCAGCGGCACGCCGATGACGATGGCCAAAGCGGTGCCGATGGTCGCCATGTTGATGGTGTCGAGCAGCGGCTTCCAGAGCTGGCTGGCATAGGACCAGCGCGGCGGGAACATGCGGGCGATGAGATCGGCGCCCTGCGTCGGCGCATCCCAGACGAAGGCCCAGATGGTGCGGTCTGATATGAACTGGAAGCACAGCAGCGTCAGCGCCACCGCGCCGAACCAGCCGGCCCAGACCAGCAGGTCGGCGCGCGGCGTGCGGCGGCGCCATTCCGGCACGCCGTCCGCGCGGGTCAGGATGGCCATTACTGCACCTTCCGGCGGATGAAGCCGCTGGCATATTCACAGGCCAGCACGATGGCGATGATGATGAGCAGCACGGCCGCCGCGGTGTCGAATTCATAGCGGTCGAAGGCGGTGTTCAGCGTGTCGCCGATGCCGCCCGCGCCGACCAGGCCGAGCACCGCGCTTTCCCGGAAATTGATATCCAGGCGATAGGCCGAAAGCCCGATCAGCCGCGGCCGCACCTGCGGCAGGATGCCCCAGGCCAGAAGCTGGAACCAGGAGGATCCGGTGGCGCGCACCGCCTCCGCCTGGCTTGCCTGGATATCCTCGATATCCTCGGCGATCAGCTTGGCCATGAAGCCGATGGTGGCGAAGGCCAGGGTCAGCGTGCCGGCCAGCGGGCCGAAGCCCAGCATGGCGACGAAGACGATGGCGATGATGATTTCCTGGAAGGTGCGGCTGATGGCGATGATGCCGCGGCAGAACAGGTAGACCGGCAGCGGCGCCAGGTTGCGGCTGGCGCCCAGGGCCACCGGGATGGACAGGATGATGCCGATGCCGGTGGAGACCACCGTCATGGTCAGGCTTTCCAGCAGCCCCTCCATGATATCCTGGCGCTTGGAGACGAAATCAGGCGGGAAGAAGCCACTGAGGAAGCGCGCCGCGCGCTCCACCCCCTCCGCCGCGCGGGTCCAGTTGACCTCGACGGTGGTGAAGGCGAGCAGCGCATAGGCCAGCGCACCGAGATAGACGGCATAGCGCAGCCAGGGCGTCTCGATCAGCGGCGGCGGGCGCCAGGCGCGCGCGGCGGCCACCGGGTCGAAGACCCGGGCCTCGCCGGAGGGCAGGGTGCTGGCGCTCATGCCACCACCTCGGCCGATTCCTCCTCCTCCTCATCCGCCTTGCGGATGGTCTGCGACCAGTCCTCCTCGCCATAGATGGCGGTGAGCTGGTCGGCGCCGAGGGCCTCGGCGGTGCCGTCGAAGACGATGCGGCCGGCGCGCAGGCCGACGATACGCTTCGCGAATTGCTGGGCCAGCGCCACGTCATGGATGTTGATGATGGCGGCCAGCCCCCGCTCGGCGCAGAGTTCCACGATCAGCCGCATGATCTGGCGGCTGGTCTTGGGGTCGAGGCTGGCGGTCGGTTCATCGACCAGCAGCAGTTTCGGGTCCTGCATCAGCGCGCGGACGATGCCGACACGCTGGCGCTGGCCGCCGGACAGCGCATCGGCGCGCTTGTCGGCCATGTGGGCCAAGCCCACGCGGTCCAACAATCGAAAAGCTTCCTCGACATCCTTGCGGGGAAAGCGGCGGAACCAGGAGGCCCAGAAGCCGACATAACCGAGACGGCCCGACAGCACGTTCTCCATCACCGTCAGGCGTTCGACCAGCGCGTATTCCTGGAAGATCATGCCCATCTTCCGTCGTGCCCGGCGCAGCGCGCCGGAGCCGAGGCTGGTGAGTTCGATGCCGTCCAGCATCACCCGGCCGGAGGAGGGTTCCACCAGCCGGTTGACGCAGCGGATCAGCGTGGATTTGCCGGCGCCGGAGGGGCCGATCAGCGCCATCACCTGCCCCGCCGGGACCGCGAGATCGACCTTGTCGAGCGCGAGGTCGCCGGTCGGGTAGCGCTTGGTCAGCCCCTCGATGGTCAGCAGCACCGGATCATCATCCCTTGTCAGCTTCGCAGTCCTGGCTTCAGCGGCAGGTATAGGAGACTTCCATCGCCGTATCGATCTGCCGCACCACGTTCCAGTGTTCGCGATAGGTGATCGGGATGAACTTCTCGGCCGGCGGCTCGCTCTTCGCGAATTCGGCCTGCAGCGCGGTGCCGTCCCAGTTGAAGTTGAAGAAGGCGCCGCGGATGCGCTCCGCCAGGGCCGGGTTCAGGTTATGCGCATGGCCGTAGCCGGTCGTCGGGAAGGATTCGCTGCGGTAGATGTTGCGGATCTGGTCCGGGCGGACGACGTTGCGCGCCACCATGCGGGTCAGCACCGAATTGGCGATGGCGGCCGCATCGTAGTCGCGGTTGGCGACGCCCAGGATGGAATTGTCGTGGCGGCCGGAGAAGGCGGCGGTGAAGTCGCGGCCGGCGCGCATGTTGAACTGGCTGGCCAGCAGGGCGGAGGGCGCCTTGAAGCCGGAATTCGACGTCTCCGCCGTGAAGGCGATGGTCCGGCCGCGCAGATCCTCGATCCGCTGCGCGTTCGACGACGCCGGGACGATGATCTCCATCTCATAGCCGAAGGCGCCGTTGTTGCTCGCCATCATCGCGAACGGGACGAAGCCGGCGCAGTTGACGGCCAGCGGGTTCGACCCGGTGTTGAAGCCCGCGATGTGCAGGCGGCCGGCGCGCATCGCCTCGATCTGCGCGGCATTGGACTGCACAGCGAAGAACTGCACGCGCTTGCCGGTCTCCCGCGCCAGGTGGTCCATGAAGGGCTGCCAGACGGCGCGGTAGACGGCGGGGTCCTCGACCGGGGTATAGGCGAAGATCAGGGTCGAGGGGTCGGTCAACTCCCGCGCATTGGTCGGCGCATCGGCGACCAGGTCGCCATCACGGTCGCAATAGCGCGCATCCAGCGTGCCGCGCGGGCAATCCTGGGCGGCGGCGGGGGTGGGCTGGGCGACGAGCAGGCCGAGGGCGAAGGCCGGGGCGGTCAGCGCTCCGGTGGCGAAAAGGCGGCGCAGCATGGCAGTCACTCCCAAAAGGAACGGGCGGCTGCCTTCTATGGGACAGTCCGCTGCACTTCTATTTCAGAATTGTGAAGATTGCCGGCCTGTTATCCGTGCCGCAAGCGCAAATCACAGCCCGATCCGACGGTCCGCGTCATGTCGTGATGAAACCCTTCCGATCCCTCACCGCTTTGGAGAGCGCTTGCGGAGGGGCCTTGGATGTCGATGGAAGAGCTTGGGGAGAATGCGCCGGGCAAGGCGGGGGAGGTGGCCTTCCTGCGCCGTGTGCTGATCGTGGCGGCGGTCGTCGCGGTCGCCCTGCTGCTCTGGCAGGTGCGGGACGCGCTGTTGCTGACCTTCGCCGGCGTGGTGGTGGCGGCGCTGCTGCTGGCGGCGGCGGCGCCGCTGGAGCGGCTTCTGGGCCTGTCCCGAGGGCTGGCGCTGGGGCTGGTGGCATTGCTGATCCTGGCACTGCTCGGCCTGGTAGGCACGCTGGTGGGCAGCGAGATGGCGGCGCAGATCGGCCAGCTCATGGAACGGCTGCCGGCCGCCTTCGAGGCCGCCCGGCAGCGGCTGGAAGGTGTGGTGCCGCTGCCCGGCAGCGGCCGGGGCGATGCTGCCAGTGCTCTCGACAGCGCGACCCTGGGCACCCTGGCCGGGCATGCGGCGACGGCCGGCAGCATCCTGGTCAATGCGGCCTCCGCCCTGGTCGTGATGGTGGTGGGCGGCTATTTCCTGGCGGCCAATCCGGGGCTGTATCGTCGTGGGTTGGTCAAGTTGTTGCCGCGTGAGCGCCAGCCCCTGGCGGATGACGCATTGCTGGCGAGTGGCGATGCGCTGCGCCTGTGGCTTGGCGCGCAATTGATCTCCATGGTGATCGTCGGTGTCCTGTCCGGGGTGGGAAGCTGGCTGCTCGGCCTGCCTTCGCCGCTGGCGCTGGGGCTTTTCGCCGGGCTGGTCGGCTTCGTGCCGCTGATCGGCGCGGTGGTGGGGGCGGTGCCGCCGCTGTTGCTGGCCGCCGCCGCGGGCGGTGACACATTGCTGTGGACGGCGCTGGTGTTCCTGGCCATCCAGCAGCTGGAATCCAACATGATCATGCCGCTGGTGGAAAAGCGCATGGTCAGCATGCCGCCGGCGCTGCTGCTGTTCGCGGTGGTCGCGGTGGGGTTGCTGTTCGGCCTGCCCGGCGTGCTGCTGGCCGCGCCGATCACCGTGGTGGCCTTCGTGCTGGTGAAAAAGCTTTATGTCCGGGAGACGCTGGGCCAGCCGACCGAGGTGCCGGGCGAGGAAGACTGAATCCCGAAACTCCTTGTCCATGCGGAAGAGGATCGAACGGACCGGATCGTCGGGTGTTCTATCCCCAGCCAAGGCAAGACGGCTGCGACCAGGGAGGTGAAGATCATGCGAAACATATTGAGCGGCACCTGCCTGGCCGCGACGTTGTTCCTCGGGGCGCCCGTCTGGGCGCAGACCCCCGCCACGCCGGCTCCGCCGACCGATGCGAGTCGGATGGACGAGCCGCTGATCGCCACCTTGCTCGGCGCGCGCGGCTACACGGATATCGCCGATGTGACGGAGGAGGGCGAAATCCTCCGCATCGGCACGGCACGCCGCTTCGGCGAGCGCGTCGAGAATCTGCGCGTCGTGGCGCGCACCGGAGAGGTGGCCGATGAGGCGCCCTTGACCCCCGGCCAGGTTCGCCACCTGCTGGAGGAGCGTGGCTATTCCGACGTCGATGGACTTACGCGGGAGGGTGATCGCCTGGTCGTCCTGGCGCGGCAGAATGAGCACCAGTGGCGCCTGCAGCTCGATGCCCAGCGCGGTACCGTGCTGCAACAACAGGCGCATGACGTCTCGCCCTGATCCGTCGACGAGAACCCACCAACACAGGAGATGACGATATGCCCGACAAGGATCGTATCGAAGGTATCGGCAAGCAGGCCAAGGGCGCCGTGAAGGACGCCACGGGCAAGGTGACCGGCGACCAGGCCTTGCAGGCCGAGGGCAAGGCGGACAAGGCCGAGGGCAAGGTCCAGAACGCCGTCGGTGGCGCCAAGGACAAGGCGCGCGACACGCTCGACCGTAGCTGACCTTTCGGCACGCCGACCGGTCAGCGGCTGGTCGGCGTGACGCAATGGGGCCTCGGCCCCCGGTGCCGGCAGAGGCAGGCACCCCACAGAAAGCGCGCCTGCGACCTCCGCCTTCTCGGCGGGTGGGCAGGCGCGCCCCATAAAAGGACATGACCATGCAGACCAACCGGACGAACCGCCCGAACCTGCTGGCCACCACTGCCACCGTTGCCGCCCTGGCCTTGATGTTTGCGGGCGGCGCGCAGGCGCAAACCGCGCCAGCCACCCCGTCCCCGATGGCGCAGCCGGGCCAGACAACACAGCCGCAGGCCGGCCAGACTCGCGAAGCGCGTCCCCAGGCCACATCCACCGAGATGCAGCAGGCGACGCAGGAACTGCGTGTGGCCCGCCAGCAGATCGGCGACGCTTCCGAGGATGTGTCACCGCAGGCGCTGGCGCGCGCGCGCCAGGCCGTCGAGCGGCTCAGCCGTGCCCAGGCCGGCACCCAGGCCGGCCCGAATGCCACCACATCCAGCCACGGCCTTCAGCAACAGGTGACGCAGGCACGCCAGACGTTGCGGAACGATGATGTGCCGGCCCAGGAGGCTCGCCGCGCCATCGACCGGGTTCTGGCGGCGGTTCCTTCCACGGCCCGGGACGCCAACGCCCGTGAGACTGGCACTGGCGCCAGCGCCATGCCGGCCCCGGCACAGTCGGGCGGCAGCCAGCCGCAGACCGCGGCGGCGCGCAGCCCCGCTGCCGGTATGGAGCTGAGCCGCGTGTCCAACGTCGTCGGCACCAACGTCATTGGCCGCGAGGGCCGCGACGCGGGTGAGATCGAGAACCTGCTGATCGACGGCAGCGGCCAGGTGCGTGCCGCGGTGATCGAATGGGGCGGCTTCTTCGGCCTCGGCGCACGCCGCGCCGTGGTGCCGATGGATCAGCTCACGCTCGGTGGCGAGGATGACCGCGTGCGCATGGATCTGACGCGCGAGCAACTGGAGCAACTGCCGCGCTACGATGCGGATCGCCTTGAGGAATACGGCCGCACCGGCGGCTGGGGCGATGGCACCCGCACCCTGCGGTAAGCCGGACGCCCTGTTCAGATAAGGAGGAAACGAGATGAGGATCGCAGCCCTGCTGCCCGCTTTGGCGGTGACACTGTCCCTGGGCGTCGCCGCCTGTGACGACACGGACAGCGCCTCGGCACCGACCGAGACCCGCACCGGCCAGTCGGGCGCCACCACGCCGGCCGATTCCGGCACCACCGGCGTGACCGGCAGCGCCGGGCGCAGCGTTCCCGGGGCCAGCGGCACGGCGCCGATCGGTGGAACCTCGCCCGCTTTGGCACCGGCCGGCGACATGCCGACCGGGACTGACGCCATGCCGCAGCCTGGTGCCGGTGGCGGCGCCGCCCGGCCCTGATCCTGATCTCTGTTTGAAAGCGTGAGTCAGCCCTTCAGTGCCTTCGCACCTGCGGCCAGCACGCTTCATCGGACCGCCGCGAAGCATCAGGCCGGGCGCAAGCCCGGCCTGATTGCGTCAGGCCCGCAGCAGCCCGGCCTCGGCGGCGATCTCGCCACTGTCCGGGAAGGCGGCGTCCACCGCACCCGCCGGCAGGCGCAGATGGTCCCGCAGCAGGGCCTTGGCCAGCGCCCGCAGGTCGCGGGTCGGTTGCAGGTCGCGGTTCTCGAACAGCGAATCGCGCTTGAGCCCCGGCCAGTTCGCCAGCACCCGCCCGCCGCGCACCGCGCCACCGGCCAGGAAGGCCGCACCGCCGGTGCCGTGATCGGTGCCGAGATTGCCATTGGCCCGCGCGGTGCGGCCGAATTCGGTGATGGCCAGCACCGCCGTCTTCGACCAGGCCTCGCCGAGTTGCCCGCGCAGCGCGGCGATGCCGCGATCGAGCTGCGTCAGAACCGGCTCCATCCGCCCGGCCTGGCCGGCATGGGTGTCCCAGCCGCCCAGTTCGAGTGCCGCGACGCGCGGCCCGTCCCGCTGGGCCAGCATCCGTCCCGCGGCCGAGGCGAGCCGCATGAAGCCGCCCTGGTTGGCCAGCGGCGCGCCGGCGGATAGCGCCCCGGCGGCATAGCCGCGGCCGCGCATCCCCTCCGTCACCGCCGGGCCGATGGTCTCATCCGCATGCAGCAGTTCGGCCATGCGGGCATAGAGGTCGGGTTCCGGCCGCGTCGCGCGCGGCGGCGCCCACATGCCGACCGGCGCCTCGCCGCGCATCAGCAGCGGCAGGTCCAGGCCGAGCGCCAGGCCGGTGCGGGCGGGCTGGCCGGCGGATTCCGGCATATGGGTCAGCGCCCGGTTCAGCCAGCCGGATTCCAGCCGCTGCAGACCGCCACCCTCCATCAGGTCCTGACCATCGAAATGGCTGCGGGTGCGATAGGGGCCGGCAATGGCATGGATGGGCAGCAACTGTCCCTCGCCATACAGCCCATGCAGCGAGGTGAGCTTCGGGTGCAGGCCGAACATGCCGCCGAGATCCAGCGCGCCGCCTTCCTTGCCCGGCTCCGGCATCGCCAGCGCACCACGCAATTCGGCGTAATCCGGGTCGCCATAGGGTATCACGGCGTGCAGCCCATCCATGGCGCCGCGCAGGAGAATAACGACCAGGCGGCGATCGGCGATCTGGGCGGGACCGGTGGTATCGGCGACGGCGAGCCGTGCCTGGCCGACGGCGGCCAGCGCGGTCAGCCCCAGCAGGAAGCCTCGCCGGCCCAGGCCTGGAAGATGGGGGTGGGGCAGGTGGGTCCGGGTCATCGGCGTTGCATCTCCGGGCTGGCGAAGACGAGGGTGATGGCGTCCCGCGTGCTTCCGGCGCGGCTGACGGCTGTGCGGGTTTCCTCCCGCGCCAAGGGGCCAAGCGCCACCTCCAGCACCTGGCGCGGGTCGCGCCGGGCGAAGCGGCCGGCGGTTTCATAGGCGAGGTCGAGCCGCTGCATCATCGGCTCCGGCGCCGCCCAGCCGGCCGCGGTATCCGGCCAGCCATTCGGCTGCGGCGCGTTCCACAGCGGCTGGCCCAGCGCGC
Source organism: Falsiroseomonas oleicola (assembly GCF_019029495.1). Taxonomy (GTDB): domain Bacteria; phylum Pseudomonadota; class Alphaproteobacteria; order Acetobacterales; family Acetobacteraceae; genus Falsiroseomonas; species Falsiroseomonas oleicola. The sequence continues at coordinate 486,045 of NZ_JAERQM010000001.1, read as the reverse complement.
TCATCGCGCCCAGCACCGGGCCGGGATCGGTGCCGCCGGCGGCGCGGTGCAGCGCCACCATGTAGTCGAGCGGCGCGCGCAGCTTGGTCAGCGGCGGCCCCCAGGCCTCCGGCAGCCGCACCAGGGCGCGGGAGGCCGCGCCGAGGTCGCCCTGCGTTTCCCGCAGCACGCCTTCGATACGCGCCACGGCCGCGGGCGGCGGTGTATCGGCCACGAAATGCCGGACCAGCCGCTGGGCGAGGAAGCGATAGGTGGCCGGATGGGTGCCGAGGTCGCGCAGCGCTGCCTCATAGGCCTCCGGGCCTTCGGGATAGCGCTTGCCGAGCAGGGTCTTCTCGCCGGGCTCGTGATTGCCGGGGCGGAACAGGGTGTCGAAGGGCGCGCGCAGGCGCTCCACGCCCCAGCCGGTCATGATCCGGGCGAATTCGGTGACGTCCGCCTGGGTATAGCCGCTGGCGGGCGCCACGCTGTGCAGTTCCAGGATCTCGCGCGCCAGATTCTCGTTCAGCCCGCGACCGCTGCGCTTGCCGAAATTGCTGTTCGGCCCGACCGAGGCGGTCTGGTCCAGATAGTAGAGCATGGCCGGCGACTTGGAGACGGCGACCAGCATGTCGACGAAGCGGCCTGTGACATGCGGGCGCAGGGCGTCCCGCAGATACATCGAAAAGCCGGTGGTCACGCCGAAGCCGCCGCGCTCGGCCACGGTGAAGTGGTTGAGCCAGAAGTTGGTCAGCCGGTCATGGAAGGGGGCGTCGCTGGTCAGCAGGTGGCGCACCCAGGCCTGCTGCTCGGCGCGGAACAGCGCCGTCACCGGGCTCATCTGCCCGGGCGGTGGCGGGCTCGCATCATGGGCGACCCAGGCGCGATAGCCTTCCTCCAGCGCCGGCGGCGTGTCACGGCCGGGGGGCGGGGCGAGCGGCAGGCCGGGGCCGCGCGTCTGGGCGTCGAGCCAGGCCAGCGGGTCATCCGGCAGGGGGGATTCGGGGCGCGGGCCGGTGCCGAAGCGGACCGCCGCGATCTGTTGGCGTATGTCCATGATCGGATCACACGCCTGAATTGTGGCCAAACCGGGCCAGTGCGGGCGACGGTGAGGTGACAGCCGCGTGAGGGTTTGCGTCGGCGCCCGGCTGCCGCATCCTGTGGTGAACATCTGTCGGAGACGCCGCATGAGCCTCGCCCTTCGCCGCCTTGCCGCCACGGCTGGCCTGCTGCTGCTCGCCAGCCCGGCGCTGGCGCATCACCCGATGGACGGTGCCGTGCCCGCGACACTGTGGCAGGGTCTGGCCTCCGGCATCGGCCATCCGGTGATCGGGCCGGACCATCTGGCCTTCCTGATGGCCGTGGGGCTGGTGGCCGGGCTGGCGGGCTGGGGCCTGGCGCGGCCGCTGCTGTTCGTCCTTGCCTCCCTGCTCGGGGTGGCGAGCGGTTGGATGGGGCTGGCGCTGCCGGCGGCGGAATGGATCGTGGCGGCCAGCGTGATCGTCCTGGGCGCGCTGCTGCTGGCGCGGGCGACCCTGCCGGCGGGCGGCTGGATGGCGTTGCTGGCGGTGGCCGGGCTGGCGCATGGCCAGGCCTATGCGGAGGCGGTGATCGGCGCGGAGGCCTCGCCCGTCTTCGCCTATCTGCTCGGCCTCGGCCTGGTACAGGGCGCGCTGGTCGCGGGCGTGGCGCTGCTGGCCCGGCGCGTGCCGGCGCTGACCACCGGGGCGGTGCCGCGCCTGGCCGGCCTGGCGGTGCTGCTGGTCGGCGTCTTCGCCGTCACCGCGCAGTTCTGAATCAGCCGCCGCTGATCGCTGTCATCACCAGCACCTCCGCCCCCGGGCGCAGCGGCGTGGCGAGGCCCGCCACCTCCCCATCCACGAAGATGCGCAGGTGGCGGCGGATGGCGGGTGTTGAATCGCAGATCCGGTCGCGCATCCCCGGCCAGCGCTGATCCAGCGCCAGCACCGCCTGGGCGACGGAGGCCGCCTCCACCTCCAACCGCCTTGGCGCGCCGGGGAACAGCCGCGCCAGGGAGGCCGGCAGTTCCACCTGCACCTCAGCCATCCAGCACCAGCGTCTCGACCGAACTGATGGTCGGCAGGTGGCGGGCGATGCAGCGGAAGTTCTCGCCCTCATCGGCGCTGGCATAGAGCTCCCCGCCGCTGGTGCCGAAATAGACGCCGGCGCGGTCCAGCCTGTCGGTCGCCATGGCCTGGCGCAGCACGCCGAAGAAGGCGTTCTGCTGCGGCAGGCCTTCCCGAAGGGCCTGCCAGGTGTCGCCACCGTCGCGTGTGCGCCAGACGGCGGCCTGGGCATCGGGCACGAAGCGCCCGGCCTGGTCGCCATTCAGCGGCAGCAGGTACAGCGTGCCGGGATCGCGCGGATGCGTCGCAGCGGGGAAGCCGAAGGTGGAGGGCAGGCCGGCCTCGATGCTGGTCCAGCTCTGGCCGCCATTCTCGCTGCGGTACATGCCGCAATGGTTCTGCTGGTACAGCAGCTCCGGCTGGCCGGGCGCCATCACCAGGCAATGCACGCATTGGCCGTGTTCGGGGTAGCGCTGATCTTCCGGCGCATAATCCGCACGCGTGCCACGGTTGCGCGGCGCCCAGCTCGCCCCGCCATCCGCCGTGTGGAAGATGCCCCCGGCGGAGATCGCCACCCAGAGCTGCGCCGGATCGGTCGGATGCGGCAGCAGCCCATGCAGGATCAGCCCGCCACCCCCCGGTTGCCATTCGGCGCGGGAGGGATGGTCGCGCAGCCCGCGCAGCTGTTCGAAGCTCTGGCCACCATCGGCGCTGCGGAACAGCCCGGCCGGCTCCACCCCCGCATGCAGCACGCCATGCGCCAGGGCCAGGCTCCAGACCGACTTGATCGGCGTCTCCCCGGCCTCATAGGCGAGGCCGGCGCTGGAATGCGTCCAGCTTGCGCCGAGATCGTCGGAGGTCCAGACGGCCGGCCCGAACCATTCATTGCCGCCGCCGGCGAAGATGCGGCCGGTGGCGGGGTCCGCGATCACATGGTTGATCGGCCAGGTGTCGCAGAAGGGGCCGCGCAGCGTCCAATCCTGGCGCGCCGCGTCGGATTCGAGCAGGAAGGCACCCTTCTTGGTGCCGACCAGCAGCAGGATGCGCTGCGCCATGGCTCAGCCCACCCGCCGGTAGCGCGCGGTCATCACATGCTGCCACTGCCCATCGGCGCCCTGCATCCGGGAGGACAGGGTGCGGCGGTCCAGCCCCTGCATCTCGACACTGTCCTGGTACAGTGCGATGCGGCCGGGCGTGCCGTGGTCCGGCCCGTGGCTGTCCAGCACCAGAACCTGGCCCTCCAGCGCCCCGTCATAGAGCCACATCATGGTCATCATCGAGCCGATGAAGCTGCCGGTGAAGCGGCCCTTGGCCACGTCGTAGCCGAGGGTGATGATGGTGTGGCCGGTGCCGCCGCCGGGCATCTCGCTCTCACCCTCGCCGATCACCCAGAACTCCCCGAGCGCGCGGACCTTTTCCCGCCCGCGCATGGTGATGGGCGCCTGGCCGGGGGCCATCACGCATTCCGCCTCGCTGGTCCATTCGCCGAGCAGGCGTTGCAGCCAGCGATGCTGTTCGGTGGGCTTGTCGTCCATCATGGATTTGTTTTCCCTCTTTGCAGACCCTCAGACGCCGGGCGCGCGCTCCGCGCGCTTGGCTTCGCCGCATTGGCGGCGGCGGCCGTTCGGCCGCTCGGCCGGCGAAAGTGCCGGCCGCATGTCGAACCTTCAGACGCCAGGCGCGCGCGCCGTGTGCTTGGCTTCGTGGCATTGGCGGCGGCCATTCGGCCGCCGGTTGGAAAGTTCGCAGTTAGGCGCAGGCGTCAGTCGAACATCGCCAGCAGCCGCTCCATCGATTCGGTCCAGCCGCGACGGTGGCGCGTGGCGGTGTCGGAATCGGCGAAGCGGTCATGGGTCAGGGTGATCTCGGTGCCATCCTCCAGTGGGCGGAAGCGCACGGTCACGCGGCTTTCGCGTTCCGGCGTGCTGGCCCAGGCCCAGGTGAAGGCGATCTCGCGCTCCGGCTCCATCGCCAGGTAGCGGCCGCCGATCTCGTGGCGTTCGCCATTGTCCTCGCGCAGGCGGATGCGGAAACGGCCATCGACGCGCGGGTCGATCTCGGCCGATTCCACGCTGGTGTGGTGCGGGCCGAACCACTGGGCCAGCATCTCCGCCTCCGTCCAGGCGGCGAAGACGCGCGCCGGCGGCGCCCTGATGCGGCGGACCAGGGTCAGGCTGGGGACGGTGACATTCATCCCTTCGTCTCCAGCGCCGCGGCCAGCCGGTCGAGGCTCTCGGTCCAGAAGCGCTGGTAGCGGGCGAGCCATCCCATCGCATCCTCCATCGGGCCCGCGGTCAGCCGGCAGCCGACGCGGCGGCCGACCTTCTGGCGGGCGATCAACCCGGCCTTCTCCAGCACATCCAGATGCTTCATCACCGCCGGCAGCGACATGGCCAGGGGGGCGGCCAATTCGCTGACCGACAGCTCCTCCTCCGCATCCAGCCGCTCGATCAGGGCGCGGCGGGTGGGGTCGGAGAGGGCGGCGAAGACCCGGTCGAGGTCCGGCGGGGGGCTGTGCATCATATGGTTAACCATAGGGTTTATTGTTAGCGAGGCCGGCGCCTGCTGGCAAGCCTTTTGCGATCACGCTGGCGGGATGGATTTTTGAACGGCGCCATGCGGGAGTGCCGACAAAGAGGGAGGGCTCCATGACCAGCGTCCAGAACCCGGTGCGCCGCAAATTGCTGCAGGGCGAGGCCGCCTTCGGCGTCATGGCCTTCGAATTCTTCACCCCCGGCCTGGCCCCGACCCTGGCCGCCGCCGGCGCCGAATTCGTGCTGCTGGACATGGAGCATTCGGGCCTGGGGATCGAGGGGGTGAAGGACCAATGCGCCTATGCCCGCGCCGCCGGCATCGTGCCCATGGTCCGCTTACCGGCGCCGCAGCCCGCTTTGGCGCCGCCGCTGCTGGATGCCGGGGCGCTCGGCATCATGATGCCGCTGGTCGAAAGCGCGGCGCAGGCGCGGGACCTGGTGGCCGCCTGCCGCTACCGGCCGCAGGGGCGGCGCGGCCTGGCCTTCTCGCTGGCGCATGACGGCTATGGCGGCGGCGATCCGGCGGCGAAGATGGCGGCGGCGAACGAGGCGGTGCTGACCATCGCTTTGGTCGAGAGCGCGGCCGGCGTGGCGCAGGCGGCGGAGATCGCGGCGGTGCCGGGGCTCGACATGCTCTGGCTCGGCCATTTCGACCTGTCGGACAGCCTCGGCATCCCGGGTGCCTTCGGCGATCCGCGCTACCGCGCGTCGGCCGAGGCGCTGCGGCAGGCGGCGCAGGCGGCGGGCAAGCCATTGGGATGGGTGGGCGGCGATGGCGCCCAGGCCGCCGCCGCGCTGGCCGCCGGCTTTCGCGGCATCTGCATCGGGCATGAGGTGGTGGTGCTGCGGGAGGCCCTGGCCAGCGCCTTCGCCATGGCGCGGCGGCCGGGCGCGGGGCGGGAGGCGCCCGGCCTGCCATAAGCGCGCTTGGCGCCCGCCGCAGGCGGGCGAGCGGCCGAAGGGCCGCCGCGACAAGTGTCGCGCAGCCCAGCGGCCGGAGGCCGCGCCGGCGCCTGAGGCCAGATTACCTTATCGAAAAGCCGATCGGTGCCAGCACGATGGCCTGGGCATCCGGAAAATCCGCCGGCAGGCGCGGCAGGGGGGAGACGCGGCGCAGCAGCGCCATCGCTTCCTGGTCCAGCAGCGCCGATCCGGTGCCGCGCACCATCTGCACCGCCTGCACCGAGCCATCGCGGGCGATGACGAAGCGCAGCGTCGCCGTGCCCACGATGCCCTGTTCCCGCGCGCTGGGCGGGTAGCGCAGGTTGCGTTGCAGGATGCGGACCAGTGCGGCGGCATAGGCCGGCGGCAATTGCCGCGCGCCGGAGGCCTCGCCCGGCATGGCCGAGGGCGCGCCCTGGCCACCGCCGCCCGCGGCCGGGCCGGCGGCTGTGGCCGGGCCGGCGCCGCTGCCGGGGCCCGGCTGTGCCGCGCCCGGACCCGGCCCGCTCTGCGCCACAGCTGCGGAGCGGGAGGCGGCGGCGGGCGCGGGGGATGGAGCCGGACGCGCGGCGGGGCGTGGCGCCGGGCGGGGCGCCGGACGCGCGACCTGCACCGGCTCCGGCGGCGGCGGTGCCTGTGGCGGCGGCATGGGAATCGCCTCGGCCACCTGCTCCGGCGGCGGCTCGCTGGCCTGAAGCGGGGGCGGCGGAGGCGGGGGCGGCAGGGTGGCGAGCTGCGCCGGGGGCTCCGGCGGCGGCGGCTCCGCGGTCTGCACGGGGGGCGGCGGCGGTGCGGTGATGGGCTCCGGCGCAGTCGCGGTCATGGCAGCCGGTGGGGGAGGCGCCGCCAGCGTGGCATCCGGCACCGGCTGCAAGGACTCGGGCGGGGCCAGCGCGGCCAGGGGTGGCGGCTCGGCGGCGGTCGGCGGCAGATCCGCCGCCGCGCGCGGCAAGGCGCGCGGCGGGGGCGGTGCCGCGGCCAGAAGCTCCGGCGGGCGCTGCTGCGTCAGGGCGGGGGGCGGCGGGATCGGTGCGGCCTGAGGCGGCGGCGGCGAGACCGGTGGCGGCGGGACGGCATTGACCAAGGGCGGCGGTGGCGGCGCCAGCCTATCCGGCGGCGCGGCGGCCAGGGGCGCGGGCGGCACGGCCTGGCTGTCCGGCGGCGGCGGCGCGGCCAGCGCATCGGGAGTCGCGGCGGCGGCCTCCAGCGGCGTCGCCTCGGTCGCGGCCAAATCATCGGGCTGCGCGGCGGAAATCGGCCCGCCGCCACCACCCGCGAGACCACCGGAAATTCCGACCATCATGCCGCCGCCACCGCCCGCCAGCATCGGCGGCGCGGCAGGGCGCATCATCACCGCGGCGAGGCCGAGATGCAGCGCCAGCGCCACGGCCCAGGCGCCGGGATGAACATGGCGGGAGTCACGCATCGCGATCAGGGCGCGGCCTCGCCGATCAGGGAGGCGCGGCCGAAGCCGGCGGCGGCCAGGGCGGCGAGCACGCGCATCACCTCGCCATAGGCCTGGCCGCGATCGGCGCGCAGGAACACCGGGCGGTCCGGCGCCTCGGCGGCCATGGGCTGGAGGGTGGCGACCAGCGTCGCCGGGTCGGTCTGCCTTTCCTCGATGAAGACCCGGCCCTCGCGGTCCAGCGTCACCACCAGGGGCTCCGACACCTGCGCCACCGGCGCCTGGGCGGCGCGGGGCAGGTCCACCGGCACGCCGGAGATCATCATCGGCGCCGCCACCATGAAGACGATCAGCAGCACCAGCATGACGTCGACGAAGGGGGTGACGTTGATCTCGGACAGCATGCCGTCCTCCTCCCCGTCACTGTCATCCAGGTTGAAGGCCATTACTCGGCGGCCAGCCGGGTGCGGCTGGCGCCGGCGAGGCCCAGGCGCCGGGCCAGCCTTTCCCCGGCCCCGGTTGCGGCGCCGCGCGCCTCGCCCAGCATGGCCGAGAGGCGGTTATAGGCGAGCGCTGCCGGAATCGCGGCGACCAGCCCGAGGGCGGTCGCGAACAGCGCCTCCGCGATGCCCGGGGCGACGGCGGAAAGACTGGTATTGCCGCTGCGGGCGATGGCGGTGAAGGCGTTCATGATGCCCCAGACCGTGCCGAACAGGCCGATGAAGGGCGCGGTGGAGGCGATGCTGGCCAGCACCGGCAGGCCGGCCTTGGCGCGGGCGGTGCGTTCCGTCACGGCCAGGCGGGCGGCGCTGGCGATGTAGTGGCGGCGGTCGGCGGGCGATTCGCCCATCACCTCCCGCGCCGCCTGTTCGGCGGCGACCAGCACCTCGGCCCAGGCATTGTCGTGGGCGGGGGGGGAGCCATCCTCGGCGAAGCGGCGCAGGGCGCGCGCATCCTGCGCCAGCCGGCGGAAACGCAGCGCGCGGTCCAGCGCCATGGCCCAGACGCCGATGGAGGCGAGCACCAGCATCAGCATCACCGACCGCACCACCCAGTCGGCGGCGAGGAAAAGGCCGAGCGGCGAAAGATCGTGCGCGGTTTCCATGGCGGTAAGGTCCTTAAAGCCCGAAGCGGATGCCGGCGCGGGAGGAGGGGCGGATGCGGTCGGCACAATCCGCCACCTCCGCGCCACCGATGCGGCAGGCCAGCACCTCGTTCACCAGCAGGCGGCTGATGCGGTCGCAGGCCAGGCCGGCCAGGTCGAACAGCCGCACCGCGGTGCGGCCGGCGCCGATCGGGGCGAGTTCCACCGCCGCCCGGCGCGCGATCTGCCCATCCGCGCCGAACACCACCAGGTCCAGCCGCAGCGCGGCGATGGCGGCGGCTTCCGGCGCGTCGTTGGACAGCATCATCCAGATGCGGCAGCCCTCGGTGGGTGCGGTCACCGGCTCCAGCCGATTCAGCTCCAGCGGCAGCGCCGGTTGCGCCGCGACCGGCGCGGCAAAGCCCAGGCTGAGCGCCAGCAGCAGAAGGCCCCAGCCGGCACGGCGGCGGCGGGGCAAGGCGGACGGCAACGCGATGGCCATTGGCAGGTCCCTCTATCCGGACCCTCCTTCGCATATGTGAGAATGACTCGCAATCACACTTCCCCGCGCGGCCACCCTGCGGCATAGCTGCGTGCCGAGGAGAAGCGGCGATGCCCGATGGAATGCGCCCCCAGGGACTGTATCCGGTGCGGGCGCTGGCGCCGGCGGAGTTGCGCGTGCTGGCGGTGCTGCGGGCCTGGATGGCGGCGCATCGCGCGCCGGCGCGGCGCCATCCGGACTGGCAGGCGATGCTGGTCTGCGCGGGATTCCGGCCTTCGGGCACGCTCGGCTTCGGATTGCTGATGTCAGTGCTGACCCGCGATGCCGGACGGGTGCTGGATGTGCGCGGCTGTGCCGGGGCGGAGCTGGGGCGGGACGAGGCGATGCTGCTCGACCTGCTGGCGGCGCTGCAACGGGGCGATGCGCTGTCGGCCCTGGGCGGTCTGGCCGAATGGCTGGCGCCGGAGGAACTGCCCGCCGCGCTGCGTGGCGCCCGGGCCTTTGCCCATCAGGCCACCGCCGCCGGCCTGCATCTGGCCCCTGGATCACGAAGCGGCTAGAACGCCCGGCCGGGTCGCGGCGTGATCGAAGCGGCGCCCGGCGAGGAACCGCAAGCCAGGACCGCCGAGCCATGCCCCAATATCGCAGCCGCACCACCACCCATGGCCGCAACATGGCCGGCGCCCGTGGCCTCTGGCGCGCCACCGGCATGAAGGATGGCGATTTCGGCAAGCCCATCATCGCCGTCGTCAACAGCTTTACCCAGTTCGTCCCCGGGCATGTCCACCTCAAGGACCTTGGCCAGTTGGTGGCGCGGGAGATTGAGGCGGCGGGCGGTGTCGCCAAGGAATTCAACACCATCGCGGTGGATGACGGCATCGCCATGGGGCATGACGGCATGCTCTACAGCCTGCCGTCCCGCGACCTGATCGCCGACAGCGTTGAATACATGGTCAATGCCCATTGCGCCGATGCGATGGTCTGCATCTCCAACTGCGACAAGATCACGCCCGGCATGCTGATGGCGACCATGCGCCTCAACATCCCGACCGTCTTCGTCTCCGGCGGGCCGATGGAAGCGGGCAAGGTGGTGCATCGCGGCCAGAAGCGCAGCGTCGACCTGATCGATGCGATGATCGCGGCCGCCGATTCCAGCGTGACGGACGAGGAAGTCGCGGTCATCGAGCGTTCCGCCTGCCCGACCTGCGGGTCCTGCTCCGGCATGTTCACCGCCAATTCCATGAACTGCCTGACGGAGGCGCTGGGCCTGGCGCTGCCCGGCAATGGCACGGTGGTCGCCACCCATGCCGACCGCAAGCGGCTGTTCCTGGAGGCCGGGCGGCGCATCGTCGAGATCACCCGCCGCCATTACGAGACCGAGGATTTCAGCGTGCTGCCGCGCAATGTCGCGACCCGCACGGCCTTCGAGAATGCGATGACGCTGGACATCGCCATGGGCGGTTCCACCAACACCGTGCTGCATCTGCTGGCCGCGGCGCATGAGGGTGGCGTCGACTTCACCATGACCGACATCGACCGGCTGTCCCGCCGCGTGCCGGTGCTGTGCAAGGTCGCGCCCTCCGTCGCCAATGTGCATGTCGAGGATGTGCATCGCGCCGGCGGCATCATGGGCATCCTCGGCGAGCTCGACCGCGCCGGGCTGATCGATACCTCCGTCAGCCGCGTGGATGCGCCGACGCTGGCGGAGGCGCTGCAGCAGTGGGATGTGAAGCAGACCGCCGATGACAGCGTGCTGGAATTCTTCAAGGCGGCGCCCGGCGGCATCCCGACGCAGGTGGCCTTCAGCCAGGCCGCGCGGTGGGAGGAACTGGACACCGACCGCGCCGGCGGCGTGATCCGTGCCAAGGACTCGGCCTTCTCCGCCGATGGCGGCCTCGCCGTGCTGGCGGGCAACATCGCCGTCGACGGCTGCATCGTGAAGACCGCTGGCGTCGATGCCTCGATCCTGAAGTTCACCGGCCCGGCCAAGGTCTTCGAGAGCCAGGATGCGGCGGTGGATGGCATCCTGGGCGGCAAGGTCGTGGCCGGCGATGTCGTGGTGGTGCGTTATGAGGGGCCGCGCGGCGGGCCGGGGATGCAGGAGATGCTGTATCCGACGAGCTATCTGAAGTCGAAGGGCCTGGGGAAGGTCTGCGCCCTGGTCACCGATGGCCGCTTCTCCGGCGGGTCCTCTGGCCTGTCGATCGGCCATCTCTCGCCGGAAGCGGCGGAAGGCGGGCCGATCGGGCTGGTGGAGGATGGCGACATCATCGAGATCGACATCCCCAGCCGCAGCATCAACCTGAAGGTGGACGATGCGGTGATGGCCACGCGGCGCGCGGCGATGGAAGCGAAGGGGGAGGCGGCCTGGCAGCCGGCGAGCCCGCGCAAGCGCCAGGTCTCGACCGCGCTGCGCGCCTATGCCGCCATGGCGACCAGCGCCGCGCGGGGCGCCGTGCGGGATCTGGCGGCGCTGAAGCGGCGGTAGAAACAAGATCGGCGGCGGATGGATCCGCCGCCGATGACGATTGATGGCGCGTGATTCAGACCTTCGGTGCCTTCGCACCTGCGGCCATCACGCTTCAGCCGAAGACCGAACTGGCGCCCTGGCGCATCTGGCTTTCGCGGATGATCCGCTCATGCCCATCGCGCGAATTCTTCACCCGGTATTCGCGGTCCTGCGCGTCGTTCGGCAATTGCCGCACGACGGTATAGGCGCCGGAAGGGGCGGAGCCGTCGAAGCGGCCCGGCGCGAATTCGATGCGCTGGCCCACATTGTAGCGATGCTGCGGCGGCATGCGGCGATCCTCGCGGGTCGGGTCTGGCCCTGATGGGCCGGATGGCCGGCAGCCCGCGCGCCGCGCCGTCCTGAGGCATTTTCAGCTCCGCTGGACGCAGCGGAGAGCCAGGAAAATGCGGCGTGCCTTAGTGGCCCGCCAGTGGACTCTCATACCAGCGGCCCTATCGCGTGACCGCTCTGGGCTACCCTCAAACGCCGGGCGGAAACCTCCGGTTTCCTTGGCTTCGCCGCATAAGCGGCGGCGCCCATTCGGGCGCTCGGACCGGTCAAGAGACCGGCCCGCTGGTATTATCCGATCAGGTCAAGGACGATGCGACGGATTTCGTCGCGCGTCAGGCTCGACATCATCGGGGTCTGAAAGGTCTGGCCGTCCGGCTGGGCCGGAGGAAGGGACCCGCTGTCATGGGCGAGCGGGGTCGAAAGGCGGTCGTAGGAGTTGTGCACTGTGTCCTTTGGGCAGTCCCCGGCGGCTTGGCCGTGCTGCGGATGCTGGGTCTTATGCGGGGCGCCGCGGCGCCGCGCGAAGGATCGCCGCCGCTGATGTGCGGCGATGGATCGTGGTGAAGTCCGCCAGTCGCCCGGCGCCTTCACCATTTCGGCCCTTGCGGGCCGTCAGCAGGGGCGGGCTAACCCGCCCCGACTGAAATCAGGCGCGCTTCAGGTTGCCGGCAGAGGTCTTGCCCTGCTGGCCCTGCTGGAGGTCATACTCCAGGCGATCACCTTCACGCGGCTCCTGGAGGCCGGAACGCTGCACATCGGAGATGTGCAGGAACACGTCCTTGGAGCCGTCTTCCGGCTGGATGAAGCCGTAGCCCTTGGTCGCGTTGAACCACTTGACGGTGCCTGTCGGCATGACGAAATCCGCTTCGTAACAAAAGGCCGCTCCGCGAGATTGCACAGCGGATCAGTCTTTGAGGGGAAACGGACACCAGGCTCGGCGCTCGATCGAGCAGGGAGAGCAGGCCGAACCAAACAAGGCTGACCGGACCTATATGCACCTGCGATGTCCGATCTGCAACCTGAATCGGGAATTTGCGCGATTTCCTGTGTCCTGCATGATGGGATCGCATGGAGAACCCATCTGGTGACAAGCGAGGATGACGCGCCGCGACTGACCCTTCCGCCCGGCGTGCGCTTCGCTGCGGTGGGCGCGGAATTCATTCGTGGCATCGCTGCCGCGACAGGTATCGAGGCGCGCCTGGCCGAACGAATGGCGCTGATCGCGGAGGAAGTGCTGGCAGCCAGCCCAGCAACCGCCGTGGCCGTGACCCTCGCGCTGCGCGACAGGCGACATGCGGTGCGGCTGGATGTGGTCTTCGCCTCGGCGGAGCTGGATCTTGCCGGGCTCGACCAGTCGCGTGACCGGGACGTGGAGGATGCGGCGGGCGTCGGGCTGTATCTGGCGGCGCGGCTGGCGGACCATCTGACGACGGAACCGGCGGGGCGGGGCGGGCTGCGGCTCGGCTTCGACCTGGCGCGGGCCTATCCCGCCCGCGCGGTGCCGGCGCCGCCCGACGGGCTGGGAATGCCGGTTGGCACGCCGGTCGATCCGGATGATGCGACGCTGGCACTGCTGGTGGACTGGGCGGAGGCCAAGGGGGCGGGCGGCCCCGCCTTCCGCACCGCCGCGAGGGTGTTGGACCAGCGGGCGGCTGGCGATCTTTTCGCGCGGGTGGCGCTGGATGCGCGGCGGCGCCCGGTGGGCGGGCTGTTCTGGCAGCCCTTTGGCCGCCGCCTGATGGCGCTGGCGGGTCCGGCGCTGCTGCTGCCGGAAGGCCCCGCCCGGAAGGCCCTGGTGGAGGCGCTGCTGGACTCGGCGCTGGCCGGGCTGGTGCGCGGCACGGTGCAGGGGCTGGTGGTGCTGGAGGCGGCGCCCGGCATGAAACGCGCGGATTTCGAGGTGGTGGGACATCTGCCGGATGCCCAGGGCGGCCATCCGGTGCTGTTCCGCGCGCTGGAGGAGGATCCGGGCGGCATCACCTGGGTGGCGCCGGAACTGCGCGACTGGGTGGCCGGCATGGTGCGCCGCCTGGCCCTCGGCCGGGATATCGAGGCGTCGCCACCGCCCGCCCGCGCCAGCGGCGCCGCCATGGCGGCGGAAACCGACCGCGCCGCCGGCCGCGTGACACTGCGGCCATTGCTGGCGGCGGCGGATGCGGCGGAGGTGGCCGAAGCCAATGTCGCGCTGTTCCGCGGCCAGGGTTTTTCGCAGATGCGGGCCCTGCTGGACCTGGGGCGGCCGGAGCATGCCGGCTTCGCACAGGGGCTGTTGCGCGCCGGCCTGGCGCCCGCCGCGCTGATTCCGGACGCGGCGGGCGACCTGCTGCTGCTGGCCGCGACGGCATGAACGGTTTCGCGCTGGACCGGCTGGTGCCGGCGCATGTCCGCGCCTTCGAGGCCTATGTGCCCAGCCCGCCGGATGATGTGCTGCGGCGGCGCTTCGGCATCGCGCATCTGCACCGGCTGAACAACAACGAGAACCCGCTCGGCCCGCCCGCCGCCTGTCGGGAGATCCTGGCACGCTGGGACCCGCGCGATGCGGCGCTCTATCCGCAGGGCGATGGCTGGCATCTGCGCCGGGCGCTGGCCGCGCGCTTCGGGCTGGATGCGGAGCAGGTGATCCTCGGCAATGGCGCCAATGAGGTGATTGCTTTCGTCATCAAGGCTTTCTGCGAGCCGGGCGACAATATCGTCACGGCCGACCGCACCTTCGCGGTCTATGAATGGCTGGCGAGCTTTTCCGGCGTCGCGCCGCGGCTGGTGCCGCTGCGCGACGATGGCTTCGACGATGCGGCGCTGCTGCGGGCGATCGATGCGCGCACCCGCCTGCTGTTCCTGTGCAACCCGAACAACCCCACCGGAAGCTGGTGGGACCATGCGCGGCTGGCGCGTTTCCTGGATGCGGTGGATGGGCGCTGCATCGTGGTGGCGGACGAGGCCTATGCCGAATTCGCCGAGGACCCGGATTTCCCCGACAGCTTCGCGCTGATGGCGCGGCATCCGAACCTGGTCGTGTTCCGCACCTTCTCCAAGATGTGGGGCCTGGCGGGTTTGCGCATCGGCTGGATGGCGGCGGCGCCGGAGGTGGCGGCGACGGTGCGCAAGACCAGCATCAGCTACAGCGTGAACCTGCTGGCGCTGGAGGCGGCACGGGCCGCGGTGTGGGATGTGGAGCATATCGCGGCGACGCGTGCCCATGTCGGCGCGGCGCGGGCACGGCTGGGGGCGCTGGCCGGGCGGCTGGGGCTGAAGATGGTGGGCGCCATCGGCAATTTCGCCATGCTGCATCTGCCGGTCGCGGATACGGTGGTGCATCGGCGGCTGATGGCGCGCGGCGTGATGGCGCGCGCCATGACCAGTTTTCGCTATCCGGGCTGGCTGCGCGTGTCCTTCGGCAGCGACGAAGCGATGGAGGCGTTTGCCGGGGCGCTGGAAGTGGTGCTGGCCGAGGCGTGAACTACCTCGGCAGCCGCAGCAGAACTGCGGCGGCGGGTGCGAGGCAGAGTGCCGCCATGGCGAAGGCCCCCGCATAGCCGGTGACGCCGACCACGAGCCCACCCAGCAGCGGGCCGAGCAGATAGCCGAGCTGCAGGGTCATCATCATCAGGTTCAGATTGCCGCTGCGCTGGGCCGCCGGCGAATGGCGGTGCATCAGCGCGTTCAGCAGCGGCAGCGCCGCGCCGAAGCCGAAGCCCACCAGCAGGGCCACCGGCAGCAGCAGGATCGCCGGCAATGGCAGCGCCAGCAGCGCCATGGCCAGTGCGACCAGCACCAGCCCGGCGGCGGCCAGGCGTCGCTGGTCCACCCGGTCGAAGGCCCCGCCGGCCAGCAGGCGCAAGGCCATGATGGCGGCGGTCTGCAGGCCGAAGAACAGGCCGATGAAGGCGCCGCCGCCCAGTTCCAGCGCGCGTGGCTTCAGCAGGCTGAACAGCAGGGCATGGGCCAGGAAGGCCGCCGTGTTCACCGCCAGCAGCAGCAGCACCGGGCCGACCGCCCGGCCCACCGGGGGTGCCTCGCCGGGCATTGGCACCGGGGGCCTGCGGCGCGCGATCCAGATGGCCAGCAGCAGGGCCGGCGCCTGCACCAGCGCCATGGCGGCATATTGCGCCGCCGCGTCGCCGCCGAAATGCGGCAGCGTCGTCTCCAGCAAGGGGGGCAGCAGCGCGAAGGGCAGCAGGTCCGCCACGCCGAACAGGGCATAGGCCTCCCCGGCCCTGGTCACCGGCACCATGGCGACGAAGGCGGAGACGATGCCGACCAGGGTCAGCACGAAACCGAACCCGTGCAGCAGCCGCAGCGCCAGGATCTGCGGGAAGCCCTGCACCACCATGTAGAGCGGCAGCGCCAGCAGAGTCACCGCGAAGCCGGCGACGATGCAGCGCCCGGCCTTGGCAGGCGGCGTGCGGACGGCCAGGGGCGGGATCAGCACCAGCGCCACCAAGGTGAAGGTGGCGATGGCGATGCCCGCCTGTCCTGGGCCGAGCCCCCGGCCGCGCAGCCAGGGCTCCAGCCCGTAGAAGGCGGCGAGGTTGGCGAAGCCCAGCAGGGTCAGCACCAGCATGCCGACGAAGCCGGAGGTCCAGAGCCGGGGCCGCGGGTCGTCCTGCAGCCCGATCAATGCGAATCCCCCATCCGTCACCATGCACAACATGGCGGCAGGTGGCGGCGGGCGCCATGGGGCACGTTTCGGTCGCCTGCCTATCCGCGCCCTCCGCGGCGAGGTGCCGCGAGGGGCGCGGGCAGGGGCCCTACACCAGCTCGGCGCGCAGTATGCGGGCGGCGGCCACCAGATGGGCCATGGCCGGCTTCACCTCCGCCCAGCCGCGCGTCTTGCAGCCGCAATCGGGGTTCACCCAGAGCCGTTCGGCCGGAATGCGCTGTGCCGCGCGGCGCAGCAGCCCCACCATCTCCTCCGTGTCCGGCACGCGCGGGCTGTGGATGTCCCAGACCCCCGGGCCGATCTCGTTCGGATAGGCGAAGCCCTCGAAGGCGCCGAGCAGCTCCATGTCGCTGCGCGCCGTCTCGATCGAGATCACATCGGCATCCATCGCGGCGATCTCGGCGATGATATCGTTGAACTCGCTGTAGCACATATGCGTGTGGATCTGGGTTGCGTCCCCGACCACGGCGGCAGACAGACGAAAACATTCCACCGCCCAGCGCAGATAGTCGGCGCGATCGGTCTGGCGCAGCGGCAGGCCTTCGCGGATCGCCGGCTCGTCGATCTGGATGATGGCAATGCCGGCCTTCTCCAGGTCCGCGACCTCGTCGCGGATGGCCAGGGCGATCTGGCGGCAGACGGTCTCGCGCGGCAGGTCGTCGCGGACGAAGGACCAGTTCAGCATGGTCACCGGCCCGGTCAGCATGCCCTTCATCGGCCGCGTCGTCAGCGACTGCGCGAAGGCGGACCAGCGCACCGTCATCGGGGCGGGGCGGGAGACGTCACCCCAGATGATCGGCGGCGCGACGCAGCGGCTGCCATAGCTCTGCACCCAGCCATGCCTGGTGAAGGCATAGCCGGCGAGCTGTTCGCCGAAATACTTCACCATGTCGTTGCGCTCGAACTCGCCATGGACGGGGACATCGACGCCGATCTCCTCCTGCCAGCGCACCGTCTCCTCCGTCAGCCGTTCCATCGCGGCGTCATGTGCGGCCTGGGTGGTTTCGCCCCGGGCGAGGCTGGCGCGCAGGGCACGCACCTCGGCGGTCTGGGGGAAGCTGCCGATGCTGGTCACCGGCAGCTTCGGCAGGCCGAGCCTTTCGTGCTGCGCCGTGGCGCGCTGGGGATAGGGGCTGTGGCGCCGGGCCATCTCCGGCGTCACCGCCGCCATCCGCGCGGCCACCGCCGGGTCCTGCGCCCGCGCATCGGCGCGGCGTTCGGCGATGGCGGCGTCGGAGGCCTTGAGCGCCGTGGCGATCGCGTCCTCGCCCTCATCCAGCCCGCGCGCCAATGTGGTGATTTCCACCAGCTTCTCATTGGCGAAGGCCAGCCGCCGGGCGAGTGCCGGGTCCAGCGCCGTCTCCAGCTTCAGGCTATGCGGCACATGCAGCAGGGAGCAGGAGGGGGCGACCATCAGCCGCCTGCCGCGCCCGGCGGCGGCGGCGCGCTGGGCGAGGCCGAGGGCACGGCGCAGGTCGCTGCGCCAGACATTGCGACCATCGACCAGGCCAAGCGACAGCCAGCGATCAGCGGGCAGGGCGTCCAGCACCGCATCGAGCTGTTCGGGCGCGCGCATCAGGTCGATGTGCAGGCCGGAGACCGGCAGGGCCGCGACGAAGGGCAGGTTCTCCCGCAGCGCGCCGAAATAGGTGGCGACCAAAGTGTCGAGGCCCGGGGCGGCCTCGGCCAAGGCGCGATAGGCGGTGGTGTAGGCGACCTCGGCGCCGGCGGGCAGGTCGGTGACCAGGCAGGGCTCGTCGATCTGCACCCAGGTGGCGCCGGCCTCGGCGATGCCGCGCAGGATCTCGGCATAGACCGGCAGCAGGGCCGGCAGAAGCTCCAGCGGCCGAACCCCATCCTCTGCCTTGGCCAGCAGCAGGAAGGAAACCGGGCCGAGCAGCACCGGGCGGCTGCGCAGGCCGAGCGCCAGGCCTTCCCGCACCGCTTCCGCCCATCGGTTATGGGTGAGCTGGAAGCGGGTGGCGGCGGTCAGGCGCGGGACCAGGTAGTGGTAGTTGGTGTCGAACCACTTGGTCATTTCCAGCGCCACCGCACCGGAGCGGATGCCGGCCGCCTGTTCCGCCGCGCTGCCACGGGCGCCGCGTGCCAGGGCGAAATAGGTGGCGAGCGAGACGGGCCCCTCGCCGGACCAGCCATAGCCTTCGGGGATCACGCCGAGGGCGCAGGCGGTGTCCAGCACATGGTCATACAGGGTGAAATCGGCGCTGGGGATGTGGTTGATGCCGCTGCCCTGCTGCAGGGCGCGGCTGCCGGCGCGCAGCGCCTCGGCGGTGGCGCGCAGATCGGCCTCGGTGGTCTTGCCGGCCCAGAAGGATTCCAGGGCGGATTTCAGCTCCCGACGCGGGCCGATGCGCGGATAGCCGAGATTGGCGGCGATGGTCATCGCAAATGTCTCCAGGCCCCCGGTCCGCACAGCCCGGCAGCAGGAAGGTGGCGCGGCCCGGTTCTGCGGGTCCGCGGCGCTGGCAGGTCTCCTGGCTCGCGGGTCACAGGTTCCGGCCTGGCCTTCCCGAGGGGGTCGTCCCCCGCAGTGGCTTGCTCCGCCGGATGGCGGGGCGTGAAGGCCGGTACCTCGCCGCTGACAGTTGCTGGGGCAGCCGCCGACTAGAGGTTTGGGCCCCCGCACGGCGTTCCCTTTTCACCCGCTCGCGCGGGACCAACGCCATATCAACATATCTTTATGTCTTGTGGTGCGCAAGAGGGCGAGCCGGGTGGATCAGTCGTCTTCGATCGGTCCGAGCGGCCGAACGGCCGCCGCGGCCCCTGCCGCGCTCTTGAGACGTAGGCGGACCGGTCCCCTTGACCGGTCCGAGCGGCCGAATGGCCGCCGCGGCTCCTGCCGCGCTCTTCAACTCAGGGCAGATAGACACCGCCGCTGATGTGGATGGACTGCCCGGTGATGAAGCGGCTGACCGGCAGGCAGAGATGCAGGATCATCGCCGCCACCTCCTCCGTCGCGCCCTCCCCACCCGTCAGCACCTTGGCACCGCCGCTGCCGGGCACCTCGCCCGAGGACGCGCTGCGCGGGCCGCCGATCTTGCCGGGGACGACGCAGTTCACGGTGATGCCGTGGCCGCCGAATTCCACCGCCAGCGCCTTGGTCAGCCCGACCAGCCCGGCCTTGGCGGTGCTGACATGGGCGCGCTGATGCGCGCCGATATGGCCGGTGACGCCGCCCATGTTGATGATCCGCCCGCCGCCGGCCGCGATCATATGCGGCAGCGCCGCGCGGGCGCAGAGGAAGGCGCCGTCCAGGATGATGCCGGTCACGCGCCGCCACTCCGACAGTTCCATTTCGGTGAAGGGCGCGATGGCGCGGTCGGCGGCGTTGTTCACCAGGATGTCGAGCCCGCCGAATTCGGCCACCGTCTCCGCCACCATGCCGGCGACCTCGGCTTCCGACGTCACATCGGCCAGCATCGCCATGGCCCTGCCGCCGCGCGCGCGGATTTCCGCGGCGACGGCTTCGGCCTCGGCGCGGGAAGCGCGGGTATTGACCACCACGGCCGCGCCGGCGCCGGCCAGGGCATAGGCGGTGTCACGGCCATTGCGCCGCGCGGCGCCCGTCACGATCGCGATCTTCCCGGCCAGCGGTGCTGTCGATGCATCCATTGAACTGCTCTCCCACTTCGTCCGAATGACGTTACCATTGCAAGACGGCGCCGGGCCGCGCTCTACTGCGTGGGCTTCCACTCAGCGGAATATGGGCGCCGGGTGGATCGGTCGGTGGAGGCGGCATGGCGAGATCGGTTCCGGCGCAGGAGGATGGCGGTGCGGCCGTCAGCGTCGTCGCCCGCGTCGTCGGGCTGTTGCGCAGCTTCGCGGAGGCCGGCGCCAGCCTGTCCATCAAGGATCTCTCGGCCGAGCTGGGCCTGGCGCCAAGCACGCTGCACCGGCTGCTGGACCAGCTGATCGCCGCCGGCATGATCGAGCGCGCGCCGCATCGCCGCTACCGCGTCAGCGCCGAGTTCAGCCGCATCGGCGCGCTGGCCGCCCGCAAGACCGGCGTGCTGCGCCTGGCCCGGCCGGTGCTGGAGGATGTGGCGCGGGAGACGGCGGAGACCTGCATGCTCGGCATGCTGCTGCCGCAGACGCTGACCATGATGTTCATCGACAAGGCGCCGGCGGCGCAGCCCGTGCCCTATGCCATCCACATGCACCGCAACCGATCGCTGCTCTGGGGCGCCACGGGGCTTTGCATGCTGGCCTGGCTCAGCCCTTCGGAACTGGCGGATGTGCTGGCGCGCGGTGAATTGTCGCCGGTCGATGGCCGGTCGCCGCCCGACCGCGCGGTGCTGGCGGAGCGCCTGGCGAAGATCAGGGCGCGCGGCTACGCCATCACGCGCGGGGAACAGACGGAGGGTGCGGTGGGCATGGCGGCGCCGGTGTTCGGCGCGCGGCGGCGGATCGTCGCCGATCTCTGCATCACCCTGCCGCAGGTGCGCTTCGGCGCGGGGGATGAGGCGCGCTTCGCCCGGCTGCTGACCGAACGCGCCGCGCAGCTTTCCCGGGTTGCCACCAGCCTGCCCGCGCCGCGCGAGGCCGCCGCGCAATTCCGCTGAACGGAACGCCCGACCATGCCACGCTTGCGGCCAGGGTGGCAGGCATGGTCGCATCGCCTTCGTCCTGAATGGGTCGGAGGAAAACATGTCGTCATCGCGCCTGCCATTGTCGCGCTTCCGGGTGCTGGATCTGACGGCGCATCGCGCCGGGCCGACCACGGCGCGACAACTGGCGGATTGGGGCGCCGACGTCATCAAGATCGAACCGCCCGCCGCGCTGGATGACGAGCCGGGCGGCGGGCTGATCGGAAAACGGCATGGCTCCGATTTCCAGAATCTGCATCGCAACAAGCGCAGCCTGACCCTCAATCTGAAGGAGGCCGAGGGCAAGGCCATCTTCTTCAAGCTGGTCGAGACGGCGGATGTGGTGCTGGAGAATTACCGCTCCGACGTTAAGACACGGCTCGGCGTCGATTACGAGGCCTGCCGCAAGGTCAATCCGCGCATCGTCTATGGCAGCATCTCCGGCTTCGGCCAGGACGGTCCCTATGCCACGCGGCCGGGCGTGGACCAGATCGCGCAGGGGATGGGCGGGCTGATGAGCATCACCGGCCTGCCGGGGCAGGGGCCGGTGCGTGTCGGCATTCCGATCGCCGACCTCACCAGCGGCCATTTCCTGGCCCAGGGCGTGCTGATCGCGCTGCTGGACCGGGAACATACGGGCGTCGGGCAGTGGGTGCATACATCGCTGCTGGAAGCGCAGATCGCCATGCTGGATTTCCAGGGCAGCCGCTGGCTGATCGAAGGCGATGTGCCCGGCCAGGCCGGCAACGACCATCCGACCAGCACGCCCACCGGCGTCTTCCCCACCGTCGACGGCCATATGAACATCGCCGCCGCCGGGGACCGGCTGTATCGCCGGCTGTGCCGCGCGCTGGGGCGGGAGGATCTGATCACCCAGGCGGAATTCGCCGATACCGGCCTGCGCCGCCGCAACCGTGTGGCGCTGAACGAGGCCATCGCGGCGGAAACCCGCAAGTGGAAGCGCGCCGACCTGGTCGCGGCGCTGACCGAGGCGGGCGTGCCCAGCGGCCCGATCAACAGCATCGACCAGACCTTTGGCGATGAGCAGGTCCAGCACCTCGGCATCGCCCGCAAGGTGGAACATGCGCAGCTCGGCACGCTGGGCGTGGTGGGTCAGCCGATCAACCTTTCCGCCGCGCCGCAGCCCGAGACCCTTCGCATGCCCACGCCGGAACTGGGCGAGCATAGCGACCAGTTGCTGGGTGAGCTTGGCTACGACGCGGATGGCATCGCGCGGCTGCGTGCCGGCAAGGTGGTGTGACGTGGTGCGGCATTGGAGGATACCGCGATGACGGCCGAGATGCTGTCGCAGAAGACAGGCGCGATTGGCTGGATGACCTTCAGCAACCCCACCAAGCGCAATGCCATGTCGCTGGAGATGTGGGGCGCGCTGGAAGCGATCCTGGATGATTTCCAGGCCGATGACGCGATCCGCGTGGTGGTGATGCAGGGCGCGGGGGACAAGGCCTTCGTCTCCGGCGCAGATATCTCGCAATTCGAGAAGCAGCGCGACAGCGCGGAGAAGGCGGCGGCCTATGGCGCCATTTCCGACAGCGCGCGGCTGAAGCTGAACCGCTTCGACAAGCCGCTGATCGCGCTGATCCGCGGCTTCTGCATGGGCGGCGGGCTCGGCATCGCCATGGCGGCCGACCTGCGCTTCGCCGCGGAGGATTCGCGCTTCGGCATTCCGGCGGCCAATCTCGGCGCCGCCTATTCCTCCGACAGTCTGCGGCGGCTGGTGAACCTGGTGGGGCCCTCGGCGGCGAAGGACATCCTGTTCTCCGCCCGCCGGCTGGATGCGGCGGAGGCGCTGCGCATCGGCCTGGTCTCCCGCGTGCTGCCGGGCGAGGCGCTGGAGCAGGAGGTGCGGGACTATGCGATGCTGTTGGCGGAGAAGGCGCCGCTGTCGCTGCGCGCCTCCAAGGCCATCGTGAACGAGTTGATGAAGCCGGAAAGCGAGCAGGACGGCGCGATGATGCGCGGCCATGTCGCCACCTGTTTCGACAGCGCCGACTACACGGAGGGGCGCCGCGCCTTCATGGAAAAGCGCAAGCCGGTCTTCACGGGGCGCTGATGCAGGATGTGATGCAGGAACTGGCGCCGATCCCGCCCGACATGGCGGCGCTGGGCGCGACGCCGGCGGCGATCGAGGCGCATGTGAAGGGGCTGGCGCGGCGGGCGGAGACGCCCTGTGGCGAGGGTAGCCTCGTGTGGCATAGCAGGGGCGAAGGTGCGCCGCTGGTGCTGCTGCATGGCGGCTACGGGTCCTGGAGCCACTGGATCCGCAACGTGCTGCCCCTGGCGCGGAATCGGCAGGTGCTGGCGGTGGACCTGCCGGGCCTCGGGGAATCGGCCATCCCGCCGGAACCGGACAATCCGGATGCCATGGCCGATATCGTCGTGGAGGGGATCAGGCGCCTGCTGCCGGCGGGCGGCGCGGTGGATCTGGTGGGCTTCTCCTTCGGCGGCGTCATGGGTGGGCCGGTCGCGGTGAAGTTCGGCCCGGCGCTGCGGCGCTTCGTCATCGTCGGCTCCAACGGGCTCGGCCTGGCGCGCGCGCCCCTGGCCCCGATGGGATCCTGGCGGCGGGAGCCGGATCGCGCGGCGCGGCTGGCGGTGCATCGGCGGACGCTGGAAGTGCTGATGCTGGCGGATGCGGCGCGGATCGACCCGCTGGCGCTGCATCTTCAGGAACGCAATGCGGAATCCGGCCGCGTGCGCAGCCCGGAGATCAGCCGCACCGATGTGCTGCGCCGCAGCCTGCCCGCCCTGCGCGGCCGGCTCGCGGCGATCTGGGGTGAGCAGGACAATATCGCGCGCGGCGCCATGGAGGCACGGCGCGCCGTGCTGCGGGAGGCCGATCCCGGCCTGCCCTTCCATACCATTCCCGGTGCCGGCCACTGGGTGAGCTACGAGGCCGCCCAAGCCTTCAACACATTGCTGCCGGAGCTTCTCGCACCACGCTGATGCAACGCCAGGCCGCCTGGCAAGGATAAGGAGATCGCGATGACCACCATCCCCCGCCTTGCCGCCGGCACGCTGGCTTTGCTGCTGGCCGCGGCACCGTTGCAGGCCGCGGAGCTGCGCATCGGCCTCGCCGCCCCGCCCACCTCGCTCGATCCGCACTTCCACAACAACGGCGTCAACAACTCCCAGGCACGCCACGTCTTTGACGCCTTGACGCATCAGGATGCGAATCAGCAGATCACCCCGGGACTGGCGGAATCCTGGCGGCTGGTCGATGACACGACCTGGGAATTCAAGCTGCGCCAGGGCGTGACGTTCCATGACGGCACGCCCTTCACGGCGGATGACGTCGCCTTCTCCCTGGAACGCGCGCCGCGCGTGCCGAACAGCCCGAGCTCCTTCGGCACCTACACCAAGCAGATCAGAAGCTGGACGATCGTCGATCCGCACACCATCCGGCTGCACACGGATGGACCCTCGCCCCTGCTGGCGATCGACCTCAGCTCCGTCGCCATCATCTCCCGCAAGCATGGCGAAGGCGCGACCACGGCGGACTACCAGGCGGTGCGCGCCGCGATCGGCACCGGCCCCTATCGCCTGGTGGAGCATCGCCCGGGCGATCGCATGATCTATGAGCGCAACCCCAACTACTGGGGCGGGGCGGAGCCGTGGGAGCGTGTGACCTTCCGCATCATCGCCCTCGGCCCCGCACGCGTCGCGGCGATGCTGGCCGGCGATGTGGACATGATCAACGAGGTGCCGAGCACCGACATGGCGCGGCTGCGGCGGCAGGCCAATGTGCGGCTGTGGTCCGGCCAGACCAACCGCATGACCTTCCTGTCCGTCGATGTGCATAATGAGGTGCCGATCCCCGGCAATGCGAGCGACAATGCCGGCAACCCGCTGCCGCGCAACCCGATGCGCGACCTGCGCGTGCGTCAGGCGCTGTCGCTCGCCATCGACCGTGACATCATCGTGGATCGCGTGAACGAGGGCGAGGCGGTGCGCGCCAACCAGCTCGTGCCCGAGGGCTTCTTCGGCTACAATCCGGCAATCCAGCCGGAATCACCGGATCCGGAACGTGCCCGCCGGCTGCTGGCGGAGGCCGGCTATCCCGATGGCTTCCGCATCGTCCTGCACACCAGCAACGACCGGATCGTCAACGCCACGCGCACGGTGCAGGCGGTGGCGCAGATGTGGGGGCGCATCGGCATCCGCGCCGCGGTCGAGACCATGCCGCATACCGTCTATTCCGGTCGCACCGCGCGCAACGAACTGTCGCATATGCTGCATAGCTGGGGCGCCGGCACGGGTGAGGCGGCGGGCAGTTTCGTCGGCATCGTGCATACGCGTGGCGGGGCCTATGGCGGTTCGAATCGCGGCCGCTATTCCGACCCGCAGGTTGATGCGGCGATCCGCCAGGCGCTGGTGACGGTGGATGAGGACCGCCGCCGCGCCATCCTGCAGCAGACCATGGCGACGGTGATGGAAAGCCGCGCGATCCTGCCGCTGGTCTTCTGGGTCTCCACCTGGGCGACCACGCCGGATCTCGTCTATGTGCCGCAGGCCAATCAGGCGACGCTCGCCATGGCGACAAGGCGCGCGCCGTGAGCCATTCCCTGCTTTGCGACCTGCCGGCGGTGGAGCTCCGCCGGCTGATCGGCACGCGCCGCATCTCGCCGGTGGAATTGCTGGCCGACTGCCTCAGGCGCATCGAGGCCGTGAACCCCGCGGTGAATGCCGTGGTCGCCATGGATATCGAGGGCGCGTCGAAGGCGGCGCGGGATGCCGAGGCGGCGGTGATGCGTGGCGACAGGCTGGGCGCGCTGCACGGTCTGCCGATCGGCGTGAAGGATCTGAACGATACCGCCGGGCTGCGCACTACCTATGGCTCGCCGATGTTCCGTGACCATGTCCCGGACAAGGACGAACGCATCGTCGCGGCGCTGCGCGCGGCGGGCGGCATTATCCTGGCCAAGACCAACACGCCGGAATTCGGCACCGGCGGCAACACGCTGAATGAGGTCTATGGCGCCACCGGCAATGCCTTCGACCCGGCGCTGTCCTGCGCGGGATCGAGCGGCGGGTCGGGCGTCGCGCTCGCCACCTCCATGCTGCCGCTCTGCACCGGCTCCGATACCGGCGGGTCGCTGCGCAAGCCGGCCGCCTGGTCCGGCGTGGTGGGCTTCCGGCCGACGCCGGGGCTGGTTGCTTCGGAACGGCGGCGGCAGGGCTGGTCGGTGCTGTCGGTGCAGGGGCCGATGGGGCGCGATGTCGCGGATACAGCGCTGCTGCTCAGCGTGATGGCGAGTGCGGACAGCCGCGACCCGATGGCCAATCCATTGCTCGGCGATCCGGCCGCGCTGGCATTGCGGCGGCCGGTCGATCTGGCGTCGCTGCGCGTTGCCACCACGGTCGATCTCGGCTTCGCGCCGGTCGCACCCAGCATCCGCCGTATCTTCCTCGCCCGCATGGCGGCGTTGGCACCAGCCCTGGGGCGCTGCGAGGCGGAGGATCCGGATATGGAGGGCATCGACCGTGCCTACCGCGTCATCCGCTGCACCAATTTCCTCGCGGGCTTCAAGAAGTACTATGAGCGTGATCCGAAGCTTCTCGGCGGCAATACGCGCGGCAATTACGAGGAGGGGCTGCGCTACAGCCTGGGCGACCTGGCGGAGGCCCATGCCGAGCAGACCCGAATCTACCGCGCCTTCCAGGACTTCTTCACGCGCCACGACCTGCTGCTGCTGCCCTGCCAGGCGCTGACACCCTTCCCGAAGGAACTGCCCTATCCGACCGAGATGGAGGGCATGCCGCTGACCGGCTATTTCGCGACATCCGGCGTCACCTACGGCATTTCCATGATGGGCCATCCGGCCATCTGCATTCCCTGCGGCCGGGACGAGAAGGGCATGCCCTTCGGCTTGCAAGTGGTGGGGCCGCGTGGCCAGGATGGTTTCACGCTGGATGCCGCCCTGGCGCTGGAACAGCATTTTTCCGAGTTGCCGGATTTCCGGCGGCCGCTTCCGGACCTTGCGATGCTGGAGGCAGCGGGCCAGCGCGCGTGATGCCCGTTGCGCAAAGCCGTCTTGCCGTAACGGCTATGGGCAATGGCCTTGTCCCCTGCGGTGAAGCGGTCCTTATTGGTGTCCGGAAATCCGTCGCCGCATGAAGCGACACGATCCGGAGGAATGACGTCATGAACGGAATCGCCCTGCGCCGTCGCGGCCTGATCGCCGGCACGGCCGCCCTGCTCGCCACGCCCGCTTTCGCACAGCCCGCCTGGCCGCGCGGCCCGGTGCGCTGGATCTTTCCCTTCACGCCCGGCTCTGCCGTGGATGTCGTGGCGCGGCTGGTGGCGCAGGATCTGACGGAACGGCTCGGCCAGTCCTTCATCGTCGAAAGCCGCACCGGCGCCGGCGGCAGCATCGGCACGGAAGTCGCGGCGCGGGCGCGGCCGGATGGCGACACCTTCCTGGTCGGCTCGCCCGGCAATATGGCGATCGGCCCGGCGCTGCTGCGCAACCTGACCTATGACGTGCAGCGGGATTTCGCCGCCATCACGCATATGGTCACCTTCCCGCAGGTGCTGGTGGTCTCGCCCAGCCTGCCGGTGCGCAACCTGGCGGAACTGGTGGCCTATTCGAAGGCCAATCCGGGGCGGCTGAACTACGCCTCCTCCGGCGTCGGGGCCACCAACCATCTGGCGATGGAGATGCTGCGCGCCGCCACCGGGCTGAACGCCACGCATGTGCCCTATCGCGGCGGGCTGGTCACCCTGCAGGCCATCATGTCCAATGACGTGCAGATGTGCATCGAGGGCATCCTGACCGTGCCGAGCTTCCTGGCGGAGGGCAAGCTGCGCGCCATCGCGGTGACGGGCGCCGAACGCTCCGCCCTGATGCCGGATGTGCCGGCGGTGGCGGAGACGGTGCCGGACTTCGATGCGGGCGCCTGGGTCATGCTGTTCGCCCCCACGGGGACGCCGGCGCCGATCATCGAGAAGCTGTCGGCGGAAATCCGCACCACCCTGGCCAAGCCCGCCATCCGCGCCCGGCTGACGGAACTCGGCGCCACGGTCACCGGCACCACGGCCGAACAGGCGGCGACGATCCATCGCCTGGAACTGGCCAAGTGGCGCCGCGCCGTCGAGGCTTCGGGCGCGGCGGCCGGCTGAGTGACCGTGGCTTTCCCGCGCCTGCTGGGCGGCTTCGAACTCGCGGGGCGACGGCTGCGCAACCGCATCGGCTACGGCGCCATGACCACGCGCATGCCGCGCGACGGCGCGGTGACGGAGGCGCTGGTGGCGCATCTGTCGGCCCGCGCCGCCGGTGGCGCCGGGCTGGTGGTGACGGAAGCGCTGGCCGCCTGCCGTTCCGCCGCCGTGCCGGCGCGGGTCGCGGTGTGGGACGAGGCGCAGTTCGGTGGCTTGCAACGCCTGGCGGCGGCGGTGGAAGGGCAGGGTGCCGCCTTGCTCGGGCAGTTGTGGCATGCGGGGAATGCGCATCGCGATGCGCGTTCCCTGAGCGCCATCGGGCCTTCCGCCGTGGTGGATGCCGCGTCCTGGACCGTGCCGCGCGCGCTGACCTCGGGCGAGGTGGAGGGGCTGGTCGAGGAATATGCCGACAGCGCCGCGCGGTTGCAGCGGGCCGGCTTCTCGGGCGTGGAAATCTCGGCGGCACATGGCTTCCTGCCGCTGCAATTCCTCTCCCCGGTGACCAATCTGCGGGAGGATCGCTGGGGCGGCGATGCCGTGGGGCGCAGCGCCTTCACCCGCGCCATCCTCGCCGCGATCCGCGCGCGCTGCGGCGCCGGCTTCATCCTCGGCGTGAAGATGCCGGCGGATGATGGCGTGCCGGGTTCGATCGACCCGGCGGAGGCAGCGCGGCTGGTGGCGGCGATCGTGGCGGATGTGCCGCCGGACCTGCTGTGTTTCAGCCAGGGCAGCCACGGGCCGAGCCTGTGGATGCATGCGCCGGACATGCACGAGGCGCCCATGCCGTTCCGCGAATCCTGGGCCTCGCTGCGCCAGGCGGCGCGCGGCGTGCCGATCGCCGCCATCGGCCGCATCATGGGCCCGGCGATGGCGGAAGCGCTGCTGGAATCGGGCGATGCGCAGATGGTGATGCTGGCGCGCCCGCTGCTCGCCGATCCGCAATGGCCGGCCAAGGCGGCGGCGGGGCAGGTGGAGTCCATTCGCCCCTGTATCTACTGCAACGCCTGCTGGGGCGAGATCGACCGCGCCAGCACCATCGGCTGCAGCGTCAATCCGCGCGGCGGCACGCCGGCCGATGCGGCGCCACCGCCAGCCCCGGCCGAGGCGTCACGCCATGTCGTCGTGGTCGGTGCCGGCGTGGCCGGGTTGCAGGCGGCCGCCGTGGCGGCGGAGCGCGGGCATCGCGTGACCTTGCTCTCGGCACGGCCGGAGGCCGGGGGCGCCGCGCGGCTGCATGCGGCGCTGCCGGGCTGCGGCGATATCGCGGGCTTCCTGGCCTATCTGGAACGCCGCGCGGCGGTGGCGGGCGTCTCCCGGCGCCTGGGCAGCAGCGTGGCGGACATCCAGGCGCTGGCGCCCGATGTGGCGGTGCTGGCGACGGGGGCGGAGATGGGCGCGCCACGGCGCATGACCGGCGGCGGGCAGGATCTGCGCAGCGCCCTGGCCGAATTGCTGGCGGAGGATGCGCCGCGCGGTGGCCTCGCCGTGCTGTTCGACCATGACCATACGGCCGCCACCTACGCCGCCGCCGAATTGCTGCTGGCGCGCTTCGGCCGGCTGCTGCTGCTGACGCCGCGCGATGCCATTGCCCGAGATGTGCCCGCCATCTACGGCCAAGGTGTGCAGCGCCGGCTTGCTGCAGCCGAGCCGCGCATCGAGGTGCTGATCCATCGCGAGCCCGTCGATTTCGCCGACGGCCGGCTGCGCATCCGCCACATCCTGACGGGGCGGGAGGTTGTGGTGCCCGATGTGGCGTTGTTCACCTGGTCCACGCCGCGCCGCCCGCGTGCGGGGCTGGAGGCGGCGCTGGCCGAGGCCGGCGTGCCGACGCTCCGCATCGGCGATGCCGTCGCGCCGCGCCTGCTGCTGTCGGCGGTGCGCGACGGGCAATATGCGGGGGAGGCTGTGTAGCCTCCCGCGCGCCGCCCGGCCTATTCCAGGCGGGCGCCGGAGGCGCGGACCAGCGGGCCCCAGGTCACCACCTCCTCCCGCACATAATTGGCGAAGCGGTCGGGGCTCCAGCCGGGCATGCCGGGCGTGCCCATCTCCTCGAAGCGTGTGGCGATTGTGGGGTCGCGCAGCGCGTCCTGCACCGCCTCCGACATCCGGTCGACGATGCCGCGCGGGGTGGCGGCGGCGGTGAACAGGCCGAACCAGGAATAGGCCTTGTAGTCCGGCACGCCGGCCTCCTTCATCGTCGGCACCTCCGGCATCAGCCTGGAGCGTTCCTCCGCCGTCACGAACAGGCACTTCGCCTGGCCGGAATCGTGATACGGCTTCAGCAGGCCATAGATGTCCTGCACGAACTGGATTTCCCCGGTCAGCAGCGCCGCGATGGTCTGCGACCCGCTGCGATAGGGCACATGCACCACCTGCGCGCCGACCTGCGTGCAGAAATTCGCATTCGCCAGATGGCCGGTGGAGCCGACGGCGTTGGAGCCGTACTGGTAGCGGCCGGGATTGGCGCGCAGCGTCGCGATCAGCTCCGCCGCCGTGCCGACATTCCAGCCGGTCTGCGTCACCGCCAGCGTCAGCGGCACGAAGACGGTGGGCGCCACGGCGGCCAGGTCCCGCACCGGGTCATAGGGCAGGCGCGGATACAGCGCGGCGGCGATGCCGGTGGAGGCCAGCGTCGCATGCACGAAATAGGTGCCGTCCGGCGGCGCCTTGGCGACGAAATCCGTGCCCAGCGTGCTGCCCGCGCCGGGGCGGTTCTCGATCACCACGGGCTGGCCGAGAAAGGCGCTCAGCTTCGGCGCCAGGATGCGGATGGACAGGTCGGTGCCGCCGCCGGGGCCATAGGGCACGACGATGCGGATGGGCTGTGTGGGCCAGCGCGACTGCGCCCAGACCGATGGTGCCGCCAGCCCCGCCATGGGCAAGGCGAGCAGGCTGCGGCGGGCGAGCATCGGCAGTCTCTTGGTCTCGGTCATTGTCGAAAAGCCTCCTTTGTTATGGGGTCGGGTGACCGTGGACAGGCAGCTCCCCGGTCGCGTTGGACCATGCCGGGGGGGTTGGCCGGCGTTCAGGCGCGTCGGTGGTCGAGCCAGTCGCGCGCCTGGTAATAGGTGCCGACGATCGGCAGGAACCACGGCGTGCCGTGGAACAGCGGATGAGTCGGCATCGGGCCGCCATCGAAGGCGTTCACCTTCTCCGTGGTATTGGCGAGGATCTTCTGCGCGACGCCATGGCCGAGCCAGTTCATCATCACCACGCCGCTGCCATTGCAGCCCAGCGCATAATGGATGCCGTCCTGCATGCCGATATGCGGCAGGTAGTCGAAGGGCACCGCGACCTTGCCGCCCCAGCCATGGGTGACGCGGATGGCGGCGAGCTGCGGGAAGCGCTTCACCATCTGCCGGTGCAGGATCGCCGCCGTCACCCGTTCCTCCGCCGGGAAGAAACGCGCGCGGCCGCCGAACAGCAGCCGCGTGCCATCGGGCGAGAGGCGGTAGTGGTTCACCACGCGCCGCGTCTCCGACACCGCGCGGTTGGTCGGCAGGATGGCGCGGGCCAGGTCGGGCGGCAGCGGCTCCGTCGCGATCATATGCGTGGTGACGGGAATCAGGCGACGCTTCAGGCCGGGCAGAAGATTTCCCGTATAGCCATTGGTGGCGATGACGACCGTGCCGGCCTCCACGACGCCGCGGCTGGTCTCCACGCGCCATCGGCCGGAGCCGCCGGCTGCTGCGCGATGGATGCCGGTGACGCGCACGCCGCCATGGGCGCGTGCGCCGGCACGGCGCGCGGCGGCCAGCAGGCCGCCGAACAATTGCGCCGGATGCAGGTGCCCGGCGCGGCCGATCAGCACGCCGCCGGCATACTGGTCACTGCCGAGTTCCGCGCGAAGCTCCTCCCGCGACATCATCCGCGCCTCGGCATCGGCATGGCGGTTGAGATGTTCCAGCCGCGCCTCCCACCCCGCGCGATGCGCCGGGGTCCAGAGCGCGGTGAGGCGGCCGGTGGGGTGCCAGCCGCATTGGATCTGGTGGCGTTCGATCAGGTCGAGCAGATGCCGCATGCCGGCCGCGGCATCGCGCAACATGGCGTCACGCCGCGCGCCGGCGGCGACCGCATTGCCGCCGCCGGGAATCTTGCCGACATTGACGCCGCCGGTCACCTGGCCGCCGCTGCGGCTGCTGGCGCCCCAGCCGAGGCGCTCCGCATCCAGGACCAGCGGCGCGCGGCCGGCCTCCGCCAGGGTCAGCGCGCAGCTCACGCCCGCATAGCCGCCGCCGACGATCAGCACATCGGCGCTTGTGGGCAGCGCTTCCGGCGCATCCTCGGGCGGGTCGTAGCCTTCCCACCACCAGGGTGTGGCGCGGAAATCCTCGGCGAGGATCTGGGGATCGGCCATGGTGTCAGACCGCCGCCAGATGGGCGCGCAACTGCGGCAGCGTGGCGGCCAGGGCCTGCCAGGCGGCGCGCACCTCCGCCCCGCCACTGCCTTCCGCCGTCACCGCCTGCATCAGCTTGCGCTTGACGAAATGGCGCCAGTGGATGGGGAGGCCGGCGAGGATCGTCGTCATCGCGTCATAGGCCGCCTCGGTCCAGACCCGCTCGAAGGCCTCGCGTTCCGCGCCGAAGTGGAAATGCGGATGCGGTGTGTTGCTGCGGCGGCTGGCGCGCAGCGCCTTGGTGGCGGCCGCATCCACAAC
This sequence comes from Falsiroseomonas oleicola, assembly GCF_019029495.1. GTDB lineage: Bacteria > Pseudomonadota > Alphaproteobacteria > Acetobacterales > Acetobacteraceae > Falsiroseomonas > Falsiroseomonas oleicola. The sequence goes on along the minus strand of NZ_JAERQM010000001.1, from coordinate 453,604 downwards.
CTCGTCGCGGATGATGACGCCGTAATCGGTTTCCGCGGCTTCGGGGGTGATATAGGCGCAGACCACGTCGCGCAGCACCCGCTCCACTTCCCGGTCCAGCGGATCGCCGCGGCCGCCGCCGCCCGGGGAGGTGATGCGGATGATGTCGCCCGGCCCGGCGGTGAAAGTGTCGATGTTGTTCAGCAGGCGTTCGTCCGGCTGGCCAGGGTTCAGCATCATCTCGGATGCACGGCCGGCCTTGCCGCCCAATATGCCCCAGGCCTGGAACCGGCAGCGATCGCGGTTGCGCGCGGTGATGCGGGTATTGGGCGTAAAAACCTGGAATTCCATCTGCGTCGCCATGCCACCGCGCCAGCGGCCGGCACCGCCGGTGCCCGACGCCAGGCCATAGCAGCGGAAGCGGATCGGCACCTCGGCCTCGGTGATTTCGATCGGCGTGTTCTTGAGATAGGCGGCATCGGCGCCCGATCCATCCGTGCCATCGCCATGCGGCATGCCGCCGCCACCGCCGACCACCGGATTGACCGCGGCGATCAGCGCCTCCCCGGTCCTGTCGTCATGCGTCATGACATTGACGATGGAGGAGGAGCCGGCGGGCGCGGCGGGCATGCGTTCCGGCATGGCGAGGCCGAAGGCACCGAAGAGCAGGCTGCGCAGCCGCGCGCAGCTCAGGCTGCGCATGCCGACGGCGGCGGGGAAGCTGGGATTCACCATCGTGCCTTCCGGCAGGATGCAGGTGAAGGGCCGCGTCAGCCCATGGTTCAGCAGCAGGCCGGGGTTCAGCGTGTAGAGAACGTAGAACACGCCGACCAGCATCAGCGTGTGGCGCGGATTGCCGCCCGTCGGCACGTTGAGCGAGGAGGTGAGCTGCGGGTCGCTGCCGGTGAAGTCCAGCACCGCGGAATCGCCCTGGATGCGCAGCGTGACGGCGAGGCGCGCGGGGTGGCCATCCGGCCCGTCCTCATCGGCGAAATCGGCGAAGAAGTATTCGCCATCCGGGATGCTGCGAAGGATGTCGCGCGCCTGATGCTCGGCATAATCCTGCAAGGCGCCGAAGCCGGTCCGCAGCGTGTCGGGACCGAACTTCGCGATCATCTCCCGCAGCTTGCGCTCGCCGGTGTTCAGCGCGCCGACGAAAGCCTTCAGGTCGCCCAGGTTCTGTTCCGGCTTGCGCACATTGGTCATCATTACATCGACCAGTTCCGTGTTCAGCACGCCGGCGCGGTAGAGCTTGGAGGGGCGGAAGCGGATGCCTTCCTGGTGGATTTCGGTCAGCGCGCGGGAAAGGCTGGCCGGCACCGCGCCGCCCATGTCGGTATTGTGGATATGGCCGGAGGCGAAGCACAGAAGCTCGCCCTCATGGAAGATCGGCTTCCACATATGCAGGTCGGGCGCATGGGTGGAGAGGTAGCCGGAATAGGGGTCGTTGGTGAAACCGATGTCGCCCGGCTCATACTCGCCGACCATGGCGATGGCGGCGCCGTAGTCGAGGCCCGGATACCAGGTGGCGCCGAGGTCCAGCGGCACCGCGGTGGTGCGGCCGGCGGCGTCCAGGATCTGCACGGTGAAATCCTCCGTCTCCTTGACGAAGGTCGAATGCGCCGTGCGGTACAGCGTATAGGCCATGTTCTCGGCCGCCGCGCGGGTGTGGTTCGCCAGGATTTCCAGCGTCACCTTGTCGATGACGGGGGCGGGATGGGGGTTCATGTCCATTGCGGTCACTCCGCCGCGGTCAGAAGGATATTGCCGGTGGCATCGACCTGCGCGTCGAAGCCCGGCGGGATGCAGCTTGTCGTGTCGTCCTGCGCCACGACGCAGGGGCCGGCGAAGACATGGCCGGCGAGCAGCGTCGCACGTCGGTACAGCGGCACCTGGTGCCAGCCATCGTCGAAGAAGACCCGGAGCATCTGCGCCGGCTCCGGCATCGTGCCGGCCGCCTGTTCCAGCCGCCGCAGGCGCGGGCGGGGGGATGCACCTTCCATCACCAGCCGCAGGTTGACGATCTGCACCGGGGCGCCACGATCGCAGAAGTCGTAGATGCCTTCATGCGCCGCATGAAAGGCCTCGGCGATCGCCGTCATGTCGGCGGCGGTCATCCAGGTGGGGTCGAGACGCACCTCGATCTCGAAGGACTGGCCGCGATAGCGCATATCGGCGAACCAGCCGGGCCGCGCCTCACCGGCAAAATGCTGTTCGTCGCGCAGCCAGGCGAGGCCCTGCGCTTCCAGGGCCGTGGTTTCGCGTGACAGAGCGGGCGCGGCCGCTGCATCGACATCGATGAACAGGGTGCGGATGAAGTCGTTCTTCACATCGGCGACCAGCCCGCCCAGCGCGCTGACCACGCCCGGCCGCGCCGGGATCAGCACCCGCGCCATGCCGAGTTCGCGCGCCAGGAAGCAGCCCATCATCGGCCCGGCGCCGCCGAAGGTCAGCAGCGCGAAATCGCGCGGGTCGATGCCGTAGCGCGCGACCATCTTGTTCACCTCGGCGAACATGCCGGACAGGGCGATGCGGATAATCGCCTCCGCCGTCTGTTCCACGCCGAGGCCCATCGGCCCCGCCAGCGTGGCGATGGCCTGGCGGGCCTTGTCCGCATCCGGGCGGAAGGCGCCATAGGCCAGGTCATGCTGGCCGAGGAAGCCGCAGACCGCGAAGGCATCGGTGATGGTCGGCCGCGTGCCGCCACGCCCGTAGCAGGCCGGGCCGGGCGTGGAGCCGGCGCTTTCCGGCCCCACCTTCAGCACGCCGAAGCCATCGACCCAGGCGATGGAACCGCCGCCATCGCCGATCGAGGACACGGCCACGCTCGGGATGTACAGCGGCAGGTCGCCGATCTTCTCGCCCAGGCCGAATTGCGGCTGACCGTCGATGATGAGCGCCACATCGGCGCTGGTGCCGCCGATATCCAGCGTGATGACCTGCTTCTCCCCCGCCTCCCGCGCCACCCAGGCGGCGCCCATGACGCCGGAGGCGGTGCCGGACAGCACCATGCCGACGCAGGCGGTCTTGCCGAGCTCGGCGGCCATGATGCCGCCATTGGATTTCGTCACCAGCGGCTGCGCCGTCACGCCACGCCCGCGCAGCCCCTCGATCAGCCGGTCGAGATAGTCGCGGATGCGCGGATGCACATAGCCGTTGATGAGCGCGGTGGTGGTGCGTTCGTATTCGCGGATCACCGGCCAGACCTCGCTGGAGCGGAAAACGAACAGCTCCGGCGCCATCTCACGGATCAGCGCGACGGCCTGTTCCTCATGCGCCGGATTGCGATAGGCATTGAGGAGGGAGACGATGATGCCCTCCACGCCCTTGGCGCGCGCCTTCGCCACGGCGGCCTCCAGCGTCGCCACATCCAGCGGCGCCTCGACGCTGCCATCGGACAGGATGCGTTCCTTGACGCCGAAGATGCGGTCGCGCGGCACCAGCGGCGCGCCGCGGCGGGAATACAGGCTATAGGCCTCCGGCATGCGCAGCCGCGCCAGCTCGATCACATCCTCGAAGCGCTCGGTGGTGATGAGGGCCATCGCCGCGCCCTTGCGCTGGATGACGGTGTTGATGCCGACCGTGGTGCCATGGACGAAGCTGACGATATCCGCCGGCTTCACGCCGTGGCGTTCCTCCAGCAGGTCCAGCCCGCGCAGCAGCTCCGCGCCCGGCGTGTCCGGGGTGGTGAGGACCTTGAGGCTGTGCAGCGCCTCCGTCTCCTCATCCCAGAGGCAGAAATCGATGAAGGTGCCGCCGATATCGACGCCCACACGATGACCCATCCGAACCGCACTCCGTCTTCAGCCTGTCACACCCCACTATGCCCGGACCGTCGCGGGGGTCGACCGAGAAGGCGCGGAAAGGGCATAACCATCGGTTATGGGATATCGGGTGGGGTGCGGCGATGAATGCCCGGCAGTTGGAGATCTTCCACGCGGTGATGCGCAGCGGCACGGTGACCGGGGCGGCGAGCTTCCTCGGCATCTCCCAGCCCGCGGTCAGCAAGGCGATCCAGCTCGCGGAGCGCCGGCTCGGCTTCAAGCTGCTACGGCCGATCAAGGGCCGGCTCTATCCGACGCCGGAGGCCGAGCGGCTGCTGCCCGATGCCGATCGGATCATCCGCGACCTGGCCGCCTTCCAGCGCCTGACCGGGGAGGTACGGACCGGGGGCGCCGGGCTGGTGCGCGTCGCCGCCTCATCCTCCTGCGCCACCACCCTGCTGCCGATGGCGGCGATGCGCTTCCGCCGCAGCCATCCGGCGGTGCGCATCTCCTCCCACCTGCTGCCGGCGCGGGAGGTGGCGGAGGCGGTGATCGCCGGGGAGGCCGATTTCGGCCTGGCGCTGTCACCCGTGCAATTGCCGGGGCTGGCGGTGCGCAGCCTGGGCACGCCGGAGATGATCTGCATCGCGCCGGAAGGCCACGCGCTGCTCAGGCTGAAGGCGGTGACGCCGGTCGATCTGGCGCGGCATGAGCTGATCTCCTTCGGCGGCGAGACCTATTTCGGCGCGATGCTGGACCAGGCCTTCGAGGCGGCGGGCCTGCGGCGGGAAATGGTGCTGCAGGTGACGATGAGCGTCGTCGCCGCCGCGCATGTGCTGCAGGGCGGCGGTGTGGCCGTGGTGGATGGTCTGATGCGCCACAGTGCCCTGGCCGGCCTCGGCTGGCGCCCCTTCCGCCCCTCGCTGCGCCTGCCGGTGACGCTGATGACCCAGGCGCATCACCCGCTGTCGCGCCTCTCGGCCGCCTATGTGGAGGCGGTGGAGCAGGTGCTGGAGGAGAAGGGGCGGTGAGGAGTCGAAGGACAGGCGGCTGCTTGCCACCTTGACGAAGGGGGGTCAGACGCTGAACGCGCTTTCGGCAACGCCCAGCCGCTTCGCCTCGTTCCGCCAGACGCTGCCAAAGGCCGCCGCGGCATCCCCCTCATCCGCCACATCCTCACCTGCCAGGAACACGTCGAACAGTTGCTGCTGGCGACGCAACTCCTGCGCGAACTCTGCGACGACCGGGCGGCGGCCATGCAGCGGCTTCATCTCGAACAGGCCATTCGGGCAGTAGCGATCGTTGTCCCAGCCCGGATGGGATATGACAGGATAGAGGCAGATGCCCTGGATGGGGGTGCCGAGGCGCATGGCGGCGCGGACCTCGTTGCCGATGTAGCGCAGCCAGGCGGCACGCGGCGCACCCTCCACGCTGGTTTCCGCCACCATCAGGGGGCGCCGGCCGCGCGCATATGCGGCCAGAAGCAGTTCACGGAAGGGGCGGTGGCGCGGGTCTCCGATCCTGACCGTCCGGCCGGCATTGCCCTGCCGTTCCCACTGGTTGTTCCAGTAGTAGTTCACGCCCATCACGTCGAAGCTGTCAGGGGCACCGCCCAGTTCGGGCCGGCTCAGTCCCAGCAGCGCGTCCCATGCGCCCCATTGCGAGTCATCCTGTGCCCGTGCGATCGCGCGGTCCTGCGGCCGGCTGGGCATGACATGGATCAGCGGATCGACCGCGATCAGCCTTGTTCCGGGAACCGCCCGGCGGGCCGCTTGCCCGGCCTTCAGGAAGGCCATCACCAGCCTGTTCTTCAGCGCATCCCCCCGGTTCCGCAGGCCGGGATTGAAGTGCGCCACCTCGCCCCCGGCCCAGGCCCAGAAGGAGATCTCATTCACCGGGCACAGGATGGGCGGCGCGCCTTCCTCTGCCAGCAGGAAGCAGGCGAGGGCTTCGGCGTAGCGCGCCATGGCCTCCTCGAATCCATCGCGCAGGGGATGCAGATGGTCGGGATAGCCGTAGTGGCAGAGGTCCCAGGCGACACGGACGCCGGCCTTCTTCGCGGCGCGGACGACCGGCAGAAGCGAGGCCCAATCGTATTCGCCCGGATTGCGTTCGATGAGATGCCAGCGCGCGCCATCACGCGCACCCAGCAACCCGTGCGCGGCCAGCGCGGCGTAGTCCTCCTCCGCCAGCAGGTCGTGGCGGGTGGAGGCGACAAGGTCCAGCCGGCGACCGTCGGAACGGCGGTGGGTGGAGCATTCGAAGCCGCCGAGAAAGAAGCTGGGAAACAGGCTCATGCCGACGGCAAGGCTTTCGGGGGCATCGGCCTCAATCACCGGCGGCAAGAATGGATTCGGGTACGGGGTGGCGGGGCAGTTCGGCCTCGATGCGACGGAAGGTCGCGAGCGCCTGCGCCACCACCTGGTCCATGTTGTAGTAGCGATAGGTCGCGAGGCGCCCGACGAACCAGGTATCGGCTTCCGCGTCGGCCAGCGCCTCGTAGCGCTTGTACAGGGCCTGATTCTCGGGACGCGGGATGGGGTAGTAGGGGTCGCCTTCCGCGCTCGGGAATTCGTAGGTGATGCTCGTCTTCGGATGCGCCTGGCCCGTCATGTGCTTGTATTCGGAGACGCGGGTATAGGGCGTGTCCTCCGCGGGATGGTTCACCGTACCTGTCGGCAGGACCTGGTCCTGGTCGAGCGTCTCATGCCGGAATCGCAGGCTGCGATAGGGCAGTTTGCCGTGGCGGAAGCCGAAATATTCGTCGACCGGGCCGGTCCAGATGACGCGGCGGAAGCTGAAGCGCTGGCGCGCCTCCGCGAAGTCCATGCCGGTGCGGATGGTGATGCCGGGATGGTCGAGCATGCGTTCGAACATCGCGGTGTAGCCATGCTTCGGCATGGCCTGGAACTGGTCGGTGAAGTAGCGGTCGTCGCGGTTCGTGCGTGTCGGCACGCGCGATGTCACCGACTTGTCGAGCGCGCTCGGGTCCAGCGCCCACTGCTTCCGCGTATAGCCCTGGAAGAAGAGTTCGTGGAGCTCGCGCCCCACCTTGCCGACAACCACATCCTCCGAGGTCCGGACCTCGGCCACCTGCTCGGCGCGGCTGGCGAACCAGCCCTCCAGCTCCGTCTCGGTCAGGTTCAGATTGTAGAGCGTGTTGATGGTGTCGAGGTTGATCGGCATCGGCACCTGCAGCGTGGCGCCGGTGACGGGGCTTCGCACCTCCGCCAGGACGCGGTGTTCGTAGGGCCGCCACTCGGTGAAACGGGACAGATGGGCGAAGACCGCCTCGCTGTTCGTGTGGAAGATGTGCGGACCATAGCGATGGATCAGCACGCCCGCCGCATCATGATGGTCAAAGGCATTGCCGCCGATGTGGTCACGCTTGTCGATGACCAGGACGCGGTCACCGCGTTCCCGCGCCAGCCGCTCCGCCAGCACCGATCCGGCGAAGCCCGCCCCGACGATGAGCCAGTCAAACATTGGCCACCCCCGCGGCGGCGGCGGTCACGAACGGGCCGCCACCGGCGGTCGCCTGCGGCATCTGCATCGGCCGTGCAGCCTGCCGGATCAGGCCGGACATCCGGGCCCAGGTGAGATCCCAGGAATTGGTCGACAATTGTGCATCGACCCTGGCGAGCCAGGCCGCGCGCGGGCGATGCAGCAGCGCGTCGGCATGGGCCACCATTTCCTCCGCCGTCGCGGCGATCTCCACCAGACCGGCATCGCCATAGTCGCGCACCACGTCGACCACGGGGGTCGAGACGACAGGCAGGCCGGCAGCGAGGAATTCAGGAGTCTTGGTCGGGCTGATGAAGCGCGTGCTCTCGTTCAGCGCGAAGGGCATGAAGCCCAGATCCCAGTTCGCGAGATAGGCAGGCAAGGCGGCGTAGCCGCGCCCTCCGAGCCAGGACAGGTTGGGCCCCTGCGGCAGGCTGGCCGGATCGACCTTCACCACCGGGCCGATGATCACCACCGACCAATCGCGCCGGCGCGCGGCGATTTCCGCCACGAGATCGAGGTCCATGCGCTCATCGACCACGCCGAAGAGGCCGATGCGCGGATGCGGCAGGCCCTTCAGCGCCTCCGGCTCCGGCAGGCCGGCGCGGGACTGGCCGAAATGAGCGGTGTCGATCGAGGAGGGGAAGCAATGGACGTGCGGATGCCGGTGGCGCTTCGCGTCGTGCAGGCTGCGGCCGCCGGTGAACACCAGATCGGCTTGGTCGATCAGCGCCTGTTCCATCCGCAGCATCGCCGGCGGTGCGCCACGGAAGGCGGAAAGCTCATCCATGCAGTCATAGACGGTCACATCGGCGGTGATGTGGTTGGCGAAGGCCATCGCCATCGGGGTGTAGAACCACGCGGTGAGCCGGCGCCCCGCTCGGCTGGCGAGCAGGTCGTCCAGCATGCTGCGTTGCTGCCCCACCACCATGTTCTGCGGCAGACCCTCCGGCAGCATCGGGACGGCGACGATGACACCGCCTTCGCGGGGAGAGAGGTCCAGCCGTGGCAGAATGCCAGGTTGGAAAATCGGCTCCTCAAAGAAAATGACGTCATGGTTCTGCGCGGCACGGGTCATGAGATGCTGCGGCCGCTGAAAGACGAAGTCCCAGCGGAGATGCGACAGGCAAATTATCGTAGAGGAAGAATTATTGCGACTTCCACTTCGGACCGAATAGGGATGAAATTGACCGCCTGAAGAATTCGATGCGGAGGACGTCTCGTCGATGTGCGGAAACATGTCTGCGGTCGCCCCGGTGATTTTCAGGGGCAATAACGCTGTGCCACATCTGAAGAGCCCGACGGTTACATCCTCACGTCTGCGATAGGCCACAGCGGGTGCGGGATGGGCATGCGGACGTGTCCGGCATGCTCGCGACGCGATCACCATGATCCGGGCGACGTCACGTCATTTGACGGCGGCCGTCGCGGCCAGGCGGCGCCATGCACCACGCGCTGCGGCTTCCGCTGCGCGAACAATGCCTGCACGGCATCCACATCCCGCGGATCGGCGATGTGCCAGGTGACGCGATCACGGCCCGGCAATGCGGTGCGCGCATCGGTAGGTGCCGGCGCATGTCCGACACCCACAACCTTCATCGCCCGCGCCAGCAGCGCGGAGACGATGTGCAGGCGGACGAAGCCGGTGGCGCCGGTGACGAGAAACGTCGTCGTCAGTAGGCCATCCAGCCACCATCGACCATCAGGTTGTGGCCGGTGATATAGGTGGCGTCGTCGCTCGCCAGGAACAGCGCGGCGCTGGCGATGTCGCCGGGCCGGCCGAGGCGGGGCATCGGCGTGCGCGCCTTCGAATAGTCGAGCGAATCCGAGCCCGGCCCGCCCAGCGGCTTGCCTGTCAGGATCCGGCCGGGGGCGACCGCGTTGCAGATGATGTTGTCATCCGCATAATCCACCGCGACCTGGCGCGTGATGTAGACGGCGGCCGCCTTGCCCGTGCCATAGGCGATCTTGCCCGGCGCGCAGACCATGCCGTGCTGGGAGGAGATATTGACGATGCGGCCGCGCGCATCGCCGACAACCGGCTGCGTCAGGAATTGCTGGATCGCGCGCTTGCAGCCGAAGAAGACGCCTTTCGCATTCACCGCCATCACATGGTCCCAATCCGCCTCGCTCGTCTCCAGCAGCCTGGTGCCGCTGCCGAGCGTGGCGGCGTTGTTGACGATGACGTCGAGCTTGCCGAATTCGGCCACGGTCTTCCTCACCAGCGCGTCGACATCGTCCCATTTCGAGACGTCGCAGGTGTGAAAGCGCGCGGTGCCGCCAGCTTCCTCGATCAGCTTGCGGGTCGGCTCACCGCCTTCCTTCACCGTCTCCGTCAGGTCACCGATGGCGACGGTGGCGCCTTCCTTGGCGAAGAGAATGGAAATGGCGCGGCCGATGCCCGATGCGCCGCCGGTGACGATGACGACCTTGTCCCTGAGTCGCATGTGCTCTCTCTCCCTTGGTCAGTCCTGCAGATGGCAGGCGACCGCCGTGCCATCGGGTAATGCCCGCAATTCAGGGCGCTCACTGGAACATCGCAGCATGGCGTGGGGGCAGCGCGGATGGAAGGCGCGGCCGGCGCGACGGCGGAGAGCAGAAGCTGCGTGCAGGGATGCTTTGGCGCGGCATAGAGCGGCGCGACCGGCCCTGTATGCGCGATGCGGCCGAGATCCATCACCGCCACACGATCCGCGAGGTGATGCAGCACGTTCAGATCATGCGAGATGAACAGCAGCGTCAGGCCAAGCCGGCACTGCAGCCCGTCCAGCAGATTGCCGATCTGCGCCTGGACCGAGACGTCCAGCGCACTCACCGGCAGCACCAGCAGGTCCGGCTCCACCGACAATGCGCGCGCGATGCCGATGCGCGGGCGCTGGCCGCCGGAAAGGTCATGCGGGTAGCGATCGAGGAAGGCGGGGTTGAGGGGCTGTTGCGGCGGGGCGCATGATCGCGACCTCCTCGGGAAGAGCGGGGCGGCGCGCGGACACCGCTAGGATACCAAAATATCCCATCTGTCATGTTTTGCGCATGAACAGCGACAATTTTCAGCATAATGGATGGTGAGCCGCAGATTTGCCCATTCGCAGGACATTGCGGCGAAGGGGGGTGCGCGCCTATGAGCAGAGATAGCGGTCCGAGGCAGGTGTCCGTGACGTCTGAGGCGAAGCATCAGGGTGATGGGGGGAGGCGGGGCGGCTTGCCGACTGCCTGTCGGGCATGCGGGCGAACCTCTCGGAGCGGCTGGAGGGGGAGGGCCTGGTGACGCGGCTTGGCAATGGCAGCGTTGTCATCCGCATTTTCTCGCGCGATGAGGTGCTTCAGAACCTGCGCGTTCGGCGCTTGCTGGAAAACGAGGCCGCGGCACTGGCGGCCGGCCGCCTCGACGCTGCGCTGCATGCGCTGATCGCGCAAGGCTGCGGCGTGCCGCTTCTCGCAGCCCTCATCAGGGATCTGCGCGCCAAGGCCCGCATGTGCAACCTGGCGCGCATGCCGCTGCAATTCGTGGCCCAGGGCCATGAGCATGTGCGACTGATCGAGGCGCTGAGCCGCGGTGATGCGGTCGTGGCACGCCAAGCGATGGACGTTCACTCCGAGAAGGTTCGGATTGCGGCTGGTCGGCCAGGTCGACCCCGCGCCGCCCTGAGACGACCTGCTTCCTTCCCCATAGCCGAGGCTGATGCATGCGCCTGATCGCCAAGCCCCTGACCAGCGAAGCCTTCGCCGAATTCGGCGACGTGCTGAGCGCGCCGCCGACGCCCGGGCGCATCTATGCCGAGGCCGCATTGTCCAGTCGCCGTGCGCAGGCGGCGCCCAGCCTGTCCTTCACCTTCAAGACGCCGAATGCCCTGCCGATTCTCTCCACGACGATGGAGCGGCACCAGTATTCCTCGCAATCCTTCGTGCCGATGGGGGGCGGGCGCTGGATCGCGATTGTCGCGCCCCATGCGGCGGATGGCGGGCCGGACATGGCGAAGGCACGGGCCTTTGTCGCCCGCGCGGATCAGGGCGTCACCTATGGTGCCAATGTCTGGCATCACCCCTTCACCGTCATCGACCAGCCCGGTCGCTTCGCGGTGTTCATGTGGAAGGACGGCACCACGACGGATGAGGAGTTCGTCGAGGTCGCCCCCTTCGAAGTCGATCTGGATGGAGATGCGGCATGACCTATGAGGTGAAGCGCGACTACATCGGCTATGGTGGCAATCCGCCCGATCCGAAATGGCCCGGCGGCGCGCGGCTCGCGGTGAATTTCGTCATCAACTACGAGGAAGGCTCCGAGCCCTCCGTGCAGGATGGCGAGGGCTACACGGAAAACGGCCACACCGAATCCCACGGCACCACGCCGATCCCCAAGGGCCGCGACCTGGCGGCGGAGGGCATGTTCGAATATGGCAGCCGTGTCGGCTTCTGGCGACTGCACCGGCTGTTTCAGGAACGTGGCCTGCCGGTGACGATCTTCGCCTGCGCGCTGGCGCTGGAACGCAATCCTGAGGCGGCGGCGGCCATTCGGGACGCCGGCTACGACATCTGCTGCCATGGCTGGCGCTGGGTGAAGCACTATGAACTGACCGAGGCGGAGGAGCGCGAGCATATCGCGCGGGCCGTGACCAGCCTGGAACGCACGCTCGGCCAGAAGCCGGATGGCTGGTACTGCCGCTACGGACCCTCGGTGAACACGCGCCGCCTGGTCACCGAACATGGTGGCTTCCTGTATGACAGCGACTACTACGGCGAGGAACTGCCCTTCTGGGTCACGGTGGAAGGGCAGGGCCGCCTGGTGGTGCCGTATTCGTTGACGAACAATGATGGCAAGTACAATGGCGTCACCGGCAATGCGGACCAGTGGTTCGCCTTCGTGCGCGATGCCTTCGACATGCTGTATGCCGAAGGCGCGCGCAGGCCGAAGATGATGTCGGTGGGGCTGCATATGCGGCTGATCGGCCATCCGGCGCGGGCGGCCGGATTGCAGCGCCTGCTGGACTACATGATGCAGCGCCGTGACGTGTGGATCGCGAAGCGGGTCGATATCGCGCGCCACTTCGCGGCGACCCACCCCTATCCGGGCAAGGGGCTGAACGAATAGCGTGCCGCGCGGCCTTCACGCATCGCGGTGAAGCCGGACTTCATGGCCGGCGGTTGGGCGTCCGCAGCAGGAACGGGGATCGATTGGGTGAACCGCGGCCCTACGCCCGTGAACCCGACGCTGATGACGATGAAGCCCACCGCGGCGCAGGCAATGGCGGTGGAGAGGCTCGCGCAGACCCATGCGGGGCGATTTGCGGAGGGAGCCGACCAGCACGACCGCGACAGTGGAGAAGAAGGCGGCGAACAGCGCCGTGCGGCTCATCATCAGCATGCCGATCAACAAGAAGACCTGTAGCACCAGGGTGGGGGGGCAGTTCCAGCGGCACCGCCTTGGCCTTCGGCGGGCGGTCTCGCGGTCGTCCCGACATCCCACCTTGCGGGCGGGAGGCGCCACAGGGGCTTCGCTATGCGCCCCGGGCTCTGTCGTTCCTGCACCATCTCCGCGGGCGCTGTCGCGCGACGGCCGTCTCAAAAAACGGAAACCGCCAGCGACACGCCGACCGGGCTGATTGGGGCGCCAGGATTCGAACCTGGGAATGGCGGTACCAAAAACCGCTGCCTTACCGCTTGGCTACGCCCCATCCGGCCGGCGGCCTTCGGGTAGCGCAGGCCGCGCCGGCGCACAACCATCCTCTCAGCGGTTATTCACGGCCGGTTCATCGCGCCACGGTAGAACATCCGGGCGGGGCCTGCTGGCGCGGGCCTCGCGATCGGCCCCGCAACAGGCGGAGGGCAGGCACCGGGGCAGGTCACCGGCCGCAGGAAGCGGCCCTGGGCCCGTCCGCGGGCCGATGCGCCAGACGATCCGGACGTGAAGCCCTATGTGCTGGCTCTGCCGGCCCCAAACGGGGGCCACTCAGGACGCCAAAGGCGTCGGCTCGGCGCTGCGCGCAGATCAACCCGGGACCGCGCTGCGCGCGGATCAGCCTGCGGAAGCCGCGCCGCGATTCGAGTTCGTCGGTTCCGGCCATGCCGGCGTCGATGGGGTGCTCAGCGGCTATGCCTGGGACATGTCCGGCGCCGTCACCTTCTCCTTCCCCGACAGCAGCAGCGACTACGAAGGCTGGTACGGCACCAGCGAGCCGACGCGCGGCTTCGGCCAGGTCAGCGCCGCCATGCGCGATGCCGTGCGCAAGATCCTGGTGGGGGAGGCCGCGGGTGGCCCGGGCAGCCCCGGCGTCTCCGTCACCGGCTTCACCAACCTGAACCTGCGGGAGGCGACCGAGGATTGGACGGCGGATATCCGCATCGCCAAATCCTCCGTCCCCTCCACCGCCTGGGCCTATTATCCGAATGGGCGGGAAGGCGGCGATGTCTGGTTCGGCAGCCGGTCCAGCTTCATCACCCCGACCCTCGGCAGCTATGGCTTCGCGGTGGCGGTGCATGAGCTGGGCCATGCGCTCGGCCTGAAGCATCCGCATGAATATGCGAACAGCTTCGGCGTCATGCCGCTGGACTGGGACATGATGCAGTACACCGTCATGTCCTATCGCTCCTATGAGGGGGCGACGGTCGGCGCCGGCTACACCAATGGCGCCAACGACTATGCGCAGAGCTGGATGATGCTGGACATCGCCGCCTTGCAGCACCTGTATGGCGCCGACTACTCGGCCCGCGCCGGCCATACCCGCTACAGCTGGAATCCGCTGACCGGGGAAACGCTGATCGACGGCGTCGGCCAGGGCGCGCCCGGCGCGAATCGCGTGTTCCTGACCATCTGGGATGGCGGTGGCATCGATACCTACGACCTGTCCAACTATGCCAGCGGCGTCTCGGTGGATCTGGCGCCGGGGGGCTCTTCCGTCCTCAGCACGGCGCAGCTCGCCCAGCTCGACACCCGGGTGGGGCAGGAGAAGTTCGCGGATGGCAATGTCTTCAACGCCCTGCTGTACCAGGGCAACCAAGCCTCGCTGATCGAGAATGCCATCGGCGGTGCGGGGGCGGACACGCTGCGCGGCAATGACGGGATGAACCACCTTCAGGGCGGCGACGGCAACGACCTGCTGGAAGGCCGCGCCGGGGATGATGTGCTGGATGGCGGGGCGGGTGCGGATACCATGATCGGCGGCACCGGCCACGACCGCTACCGTGTGGACCATGCCGGCGATGTGGTGTTGGAGCGGGCGGGGGAAGGCGTCGATACGCTGGTCGGCGCCATCTCCCGCACCGTGTTGCCCGATGCGGTGGATGTGCTGCTGCTGGGCAGCGGCGCGGTGACGGGCATCGGCAACGACCTGGCGAACCTGCTGGTCGGCAATGCGCTCGCCAACCGGCTGGAAGGCGGAGCCGGGGCGGATATGCTGGAAGGGCGGGGCGGCAATGACACGCTGCTGGGCGGGGCGGGGGCGGACATCTTCCTGCTGCGGCCAGGCGACGGCTTCGACCGGATCGAGGACTTCCTGCCGGGCACGGACCGCCTGGCCCTGACCGGCTTCGGCAAGGACCCTTCGGCCCTGCTCGCCCTCGCCGCCAATGTGAGCGGGGGGCTGCGCTTCGATCTCGGCGCCGGCGACGGAGTATTGCTGGCCGGGCTGACCAAGGCGCAGTTCACCACCGCCGATCTGATTGCCTGAGCCACTTCAGGCCCAGAGTTCAGGCCCAGAGTTCGGGCCGGGCGAATTCCTCCGCCAGGCGTCGCGCCGCCGCCTCCAGCAACCGCTCGCCCTTCGCCGCGCTGGCGGTGCGCGGGTCGCCGATCACGCCGGTATCGGTCAGTTCGGTGAAGGGGCGGCTGCGCTTGAAGCCGGGCGGGGCGGGGGGCGCGCCGCGCTTCGGCACTGCGGCCTCGATCCGGTCCGCGCGCACGCAGTCGGGGGCCAGCGCCATCATCATGGAGGTCTCGGCCTCGCAGGCATGCATGACATTGGGCTGGGTTTCGAGGATCGGGCCGAAGGTGTCGGCATTGGCCAGCCAATAGGTCAGCCCGACCACCGGAACGCCAAGGCTGCGGGTCAGCTCGATGGCCGCGCTCGCCACCGCCTCGGTATTGCCGCCATGGCCGTTGACCAGGGCGATCCGTCGAAAACCGTGCCGCGCCACGCTGCGGGCGATGCCGCCGATCAGGGCGGAGAAGGTGGCGAGGTCGAGAGTCATGGTGCCGCCGAAGGGCATGTGATGCTCGGCGAGGCCTGACCAGATGGTGGGGGTGACCAGTGCCGGGGTGCCCGCGGCCAGCAGCCGCCGCGCCGTGCGCTCCGCCACCGCCCCGGCCAGCACCGTGTCCACGCCCACGGCCAGATGCGGCCCATGCTGCTCGATGGAGGCGATGGGGATCAGCACCACCGTCTCCGGCGTCGCGCGGGCCTGGATCTCGGCCGCGGTCAGCCGCGCCCAAAACACTTCGGTCGCGATATCCTGGGTCATCCGCGCACATTCCCGTCTGTTTGCGCGGAAAGCCTAGACCAGCGGCGCGGAGAGGGCATCCTGCCGCCATGCGTATCCTGCTTCTCGCCTTGCTGCTGAGCCTGACCCCCGCCGCGGCGCAGGTGGCGGTGCATGGCGGGCCGGTGCGGGCGCTGGCGGTGGCGGCGGATGGCACGCTGGCCTCTGGCGGCTTCGACCAGGCGATGATCCTGTGGCAGCCGGATGCGGCGCAGGCGCGGGCGGTGGTGCGCTGGCACCAGGGCGCGGTGAACGCCCTCGCCGCGCTGCCGGGCGGGATTTTTGCGAGTAGCGGGGAGGATGGGCAGGTGGCGCTCTGGCCGCCCGCCCCGGGCGCGCAGCCGCTGCGGGTGCTGGTGGGACATGATGGGCCGGTCGCGGGGCTGGCGGTGCAATCCGGGCGGCTGGCCTCGGCCTCCTGGGACGGCACGGCGCGGGTCTGGGATCTGGCGGGTGGCGCGCCGGTGCGGGTGCTGGAAGGGCATCAGGGCCAGGTGAACGCCGTCGCCTTCCGCAGTGACGGGCTGGTGGCGACCGCCGGCTTCGACGGCATGCTGCGCCTCTGGCCGGAAGGGCAGGCGCCGCTGACCCTCGCCGAATTCGGCCTACCGCTGAATGCCCTGCTGGCATTGCCCGAGGGCGTGCTGGCCCTCGGCGGCGCCGATGGCATGCTGCGGCTGGTCGCGCCCGATGGCGGGCTGCGGGAGGTGCAGGCCAGCCCGCGCCCCATCGTCGCTTTGGCCGCCAGCCCGGACGGCACGGCGCTGGCCGCCGCCGGCCTCGGCGGCAGCGTGACGGTGTGGGAGGTCGCGGCGCTGCGGCTGCGCCACACGCTGGAAGGGCCGGGCCTGCCGGTCTGGTCGGTCGCCTGGGCGCCGGACGGACGCAGCCTGTTCACCGGCGGCACGGACCGCCGGGTGCGGCGCTGGAATGCCGCGACCGGCCGGCCGATGGGCCCCGTGGAGGGGCCACCGCCCGCCGATCCGGTCCCGGCCGGCCTGCATCCGGAGGGTGCGCGTGTGTTTCGGGCCTGCGCCGCCTGCCATGCCCTGACGGCGGAGTCCGGCCCCATGGCCGGTCCGCATCTGCACGAGCTGTTCGGCCGCCGCATGGGCACGCTGCCCGGCTATGCCTATTCCGACCGCCTGGCACAGGGCGACATCGTCTGGACGCGGGAGACGGTGGCGGATCTGTTCACCCGCGGCCCGGACCAGGTGACTCCGGGCACCCGCATGCCGGTGCAGACCGTGGGCAATGCCGAGGAACTGGCGGCGCTGCTTGATTTCCTGGAGGCCGCGACGCGCTGATCAGCGCTTTTCCACGCGCCCCTGGCTGCGTCCCTGGGCATCGTAGAGCCTCTGCGTGTCGCCGCGCTGTTCCGCCCGGCCCTGGCTGCGGCCGCTGGCGTCGTAGTCCCGCCGGGTATCGCCACGCTGCTCGCTGCGGCCGCTGGACCGGCCCTGGGCGTCATAGTGCCGCTGCGTGCCACCGCGCTGCTCGCTGCGGCCGGTGGACCGGCCCTGGGCATCGTAGTGGCGGGTGACGCCATCGCGGGTTTCCGACCGGCCGATGCTGCGGCCCTGGCTGTCGTAGTAGCGGGTGGTGTCGCCGCGCGTCTCCGCCCGGCCGGTCGAACGGCCCTGGCTGTCATAGGAACGCTGGGTCTGCGCGGCGGCGGGCAGCGCGAGGAGCAGGGCGAGAAGGATCAGGGCAGGGCGCATGGCGACTCAACTGTCCACGGGCTTCAAGGCAAGGTCGTGGCGGTGAAGGCGCGCCAGCGGTCCCAGATCGCCGCGACATCCTGTGCCCGGGCCGCCTGGAAGGCCGGGTCGGCCGTGTCAGGCCCCGGCCGGTAGCGCGGGTCCGGATCGGGGCAGATCAGCACCGGCGGGGCGCCGAACTGGTCGGCGGTGATGTCGAGGATCAGGCCGCGCGCCGCGACCCAGCCGTGACGCTGCGCCAGGAACCAGCCCTGGCAGGCCTCCGCCGGATGTCCGGCCTCCCGCAACGCGCGGGCCAGGAAGACGGCGGAGCGGCCGCAGGTGCCGGTGGAGGCGATGGCCGGCACCGGCATTCCGCGCTGGCGGTGCCAGTCGGGCCAGATGCCTTCCAGGAAGCGCCGGGCGGTCTCGGCCACCGCGCGCATCAGGGCAGCAGGCGGTGGATGGTGACCTCCCGCAGCTCCCGGTCCTCCAGCTCCCGCGTCGTCGCCACGCGGTGGGTGGAGATCAGGGCCATGCCGTCCTTGGGCAGATAGGCGCGGCCGGGATCGGCGATCCAGACCTCCGCCCCCGCGCCGGCCATGGCGCGCAGCCAGGGCAGGATATGGCCGGTCATGGGGGCCTCGTAGCAGACGTCGCCGGCCAGGATCAGGTCCCAGCGGCAGGCGCTGCCCACCACGTCGCCATCCGGCGTCGCCACCGCCACGCCGTTCAGCGCGGCGTTCAGCCGGGTGGCGGCCAGCGCCAGCGGGTCGATCTCCGCCGCCTCCACCATCGCGGCCCCGGCCAGGGCGGCTGCGATGGCGCCGATGCCGCAGCCGGCGGCGAAATCCAGCACGCGCTTGCCGGCGACCAGCCCCGGCTGGTCCAGCACCGTGCGGGCCAGAGCCAGGCCGCCGGGCCAGGCGAAGGCCCAGAAGGGCGGCTCGATGCCTTCCTGGGCGAGCCAGGATTCGGTGGCCTGCCAGATCGGGGTGATCTCGGTGGCGAGGTGCAGCGCGATCTCCGGCACCAGAGCCGGGCGGGCGATGACGGTATGGGCGCGGATGAAGTTTTCCGGGTCCCTCACAGCCGTCCGGCCAGGAAGGCCAGGGCGATGGCGAAGCCGACCTCCCGGTTCGAGCGGAACAGCATCAGGCAGCGCGCCGGGTCGTCGATATCCAGCGTCACCACCTGCCGGGCCAGCAGCGCCGCCGCCGGCAGCAGCGCCGGCAGGAACAGCCAGTGCAGCCCGGCAACCCAGCCGGCGGCCACCAGCAGAAGCATCATCGCCGCGTAGCAGAGGGTCAGGAACCGCCCGGTGCCGGCGCCCAGCCGCAGCGCCGTGCTGCGGACCCCGACCTTGGCATCGTCCACGCGGTCCTGGTGCGCATAGATCGTGTCATAGCCCAGAATCCAGAAGAAGCCGGCGGCCCAGAGCAGCAGCGCCGGCCAGCCGAGCCCGCCGGTCGCCGCCGCATAGCCCGTGGGCGCGGCCCAGGAGAAGACGAGGCCCAGCACCGCCTGCGGCCAATCCGTCACCCGCTTGGCCAGCGGATACAGCGCGATCAGCAGCAGCGAGCCGAGGCCGACATAAATCGCCGCCGGAGGCAGCTGCACCAGCACCAGCAGCCCCACCAGGCAAAGCGCCGCCAGGAAGACCATCGCCCGCAAGGGCGTCACGGTGCCGGCGGCCAGCGGCCTTCCGCGGGTGCGTTCCACCTGGCGGTCCAGGTCGCGGTCCCACAGGTCGTTCACCACGCAGCCCGCCGCCCGCATGGCGAAGGCGCCGATGGTGAAGATCAGCGCCAGGCGCAGCCCCTCCGCCCATCCCGGCGCCACCATCGCGAAGGCCCAGAAGCCGGGCAGCAGCAGCAGCCAGGCGCCGATCGGCCGATCGAATCGGCCGAGCAGCGCATAGGGGCGCCAGCCGGGGGGCAGGCGCGCCACCCAGCCGGAAGCACGGATATCGGTCCAACCGCTCATCGTCCTATACCTGTCCGTGGAGGCCCCGCATGTCCATCCCCCGTCTCTTCGTCGATCAGCCCTTGGCCGAGGGTGCCCTGGTGGAGGCCGCGCCCGGCCAGGCGCATCATATCGGCACGGTGCTGCGGCGCGGCCCGGGCGACCCCGTGCGCCTGTTCAATGTGCGGGACGGGGAGTGGGCGGCGACCATCGACTCGATCCGCAAGGATCGTGCCCGATTCGCCGTCACCACCCAGACCCGCCCCCCGGCGGCGGAGCCCGAATGCCGGCTGGTGATCGCCGCCCTGAAGCGCGAGCCGATGGACTGGGTGGTGGAAAAGGCGACGGAACTCGGCGCCACGCTGATCCAGCCGGTGCTGACCCAGCGCAGCGTCGCCGACCGCGCCAATGCCACGCGCCTGACCGGCATCGCCCGCGCCGCCGCCGAGCAATGCGAGCGGCTGACCGTGCCGGAGGTGGCGGAGGCCCAGCCGCTGCACCGGGTGCTGGATGGCTGGAACGGCGCGAAGCTGGTGGTGGCGATGGAGCGCAGCCGGGCCGAACCGCCCCGCGCCCTGCCAGTGCCGCCCGGCTCGCCCATCGCCCTGCTGGTCGGGCCGGAGGGGGGGTTCACGGCGGCGGAGCTTGACGACCTGCGCCGGCGGCCCTTTGTAGTGCCGGCCGCACTCGGGCCCCGGATCCTCCGGGCCGAGACCGCGGCTGTGGCCGGGCTCGCGGCGCTTCAGGCGTTGCTGGGCGATTGGGCCTGAACGACCGGGGCACCCGCCTCGGCCGCACGCCAGGAAGAGAACGCAGCGCATGTCGAATCCCGGCGAGGCCGATCTGACGCCGATCACTGCCACGCGCCAACTGGCCGAGTGGTTCGCGGCCGGCAGCAAGGCGAAGTCTGCCTGGCGGATCGGCACCGAGCACGAGAAGTTCGGATTTTTCCGAGATGGCTTCGCCCCGCCGCCCTACGAGCCCGGCGGCATCAAGGCGATGCTGGAGGGGCTGCAGGGCAAGGGCTGGGAACCGATTCTCGACGCCGGCAACGTCATCGGGCTGAAGCGGGATGGCGGCTCCGTCAGCCTGGAGCCGGGCGGGCAGTTCGAACTGTCCGGCGCGCCGGTCGAGGACCTGCATGCCGGCCGCGTGGAACTCGCAGAGCATCTGCGGGAGGTGCATGAGATCGCCGGGCCGCTCGGCCTCGGCTTCGCGCCGCTCGGCTTCCATCCGCTGGCAACGCGGGAAGATATGCCCTGGATGCCCAAGGGCCGCTACGCGATCATGCGGCGCTACATGCCGCTGGTCGGCGGCATGGGGCTCGACATGATGCTGCGCACCTGCACGGTGCAGGTGAACCTCGACTTCGGCGACGAGGCCGACATGGTGGAGAAGCTGCGCATCAGCCTCGCGCTGCAGCCGCTGGCCACCGCGATGTTCGCCAATTCGCCGTTCCTGGAGGGCAAGCCCTCCGGACTTCTGACGCTGCGCGGGCGGGTCTGGACGGATACCGACCCGGACCGCACCGGCATCCCGGCCGTGGCCTTCGAGGAGGGTTTCGGCTTCGAGCGCTTTGCCGAATTCGTCCTCGACGTGCCGATGTATTTCATCATGCGGGACGGGAAATACATCGACGCCGCCGGCGTGCCCTTCCGCGCCTTCCTGGAGGGGCGTGCGGAGAAGCTGGCCGGGCACGAGCCGACGATGGGCGACTGGGCCGACCACGTCACCACCGTCTTCACCGATGTCCGCCTCAAGCGCTTCCTGGAAATGCGCGGCGCCGATGCCGGCAGCCCAGCGATGCTGATGGCGAAGCCCGCCTTCTGGACCGGCCTTCTGTATGACGACGCCGCCCAGAAGGCCGCCGCCGGGCTGATCCGCGGCTGGACGGTGGAGGAGATGAAGCTGCTGCGCCAGGCCGTGCCGGCCCAGGCGCTGTCCGCCACCATCCGCGGCCGCACCCTGCAGGCCATCGCCCGCGACGCGGTGGCGATAGCGCGGGAAGGGCTGAAGGCGCGGGGGCTGGGCGAGGAGGTCTACCTGGCGCCGCTGGCCGAGATCGCCGAATCCGGCATCACCCAGGCCGAACGCTGGCTTCAGCGCTGGGAAACCGCCT
The DNA here is from genome assembly GCF_019029495.1 of Falsiroseomonas oleicola. Taxonomy (GTDB): domain Bacteria; phylum Pseudomonadota; class Alphaproteobacteria; order Acetobacterales; family Acetobacteraceae; genus Falsiroseomonas; species Falsiroseomonas oleicola. The sequence continues at coordinate 432,104 of NZ_JAERQM010000001.1, read as the reverse complement.
GGGGCGGGGACGTCTCCCGCATCTTCGCCGAGTCCGAGGCCTGACCATGGCGGCGCTGACCATTGTGCCGCCCGGCCATCCGCTGCGCGGGCGCGTGGCGCCGCCGGGGTCGAAATCCATCACCAACCGGGCGCTGCTGCTGGCGGCGCTGGCGCGCGGCACCAGCCGCATCACCGGGGCGCTGAAAAGCGACGACACCCGGCATATGGCGGAGGCCCTGCGCGCCATGGGCGTGACGGTGGAGGAGCCGGATGCGACCGGCTTCGTGGTGACGGGCAGCGGCCGGCTGCGCGCGCCGGAAGCGCCGCTGTTCCTCGGCAATGCCGGCACCGCGACGCGCTTCCTGACCGCCGCCGCCGCGCTGGCCGATGGGCCGGTGGTGCTGACCGGCGACGCCCATATGCAGAAGCGCCCCATCGGCCCGCTGCTGGCCGCGCTGGCCACGCTCGGCGTTGAGACCTCCGCCCCCACGGGCTGCCCGCCGGTGACCGTGCAGGGCCGCGGCGGTTTTGCGGGTGAGGCGGTGACGGTGGATGCCGGCCTGTCCAGCCAGTATGTCTCTGCCCTGCTGATGCTGGCGGCCTGCGGTGCGCGGCCGGTGCGGGTCTCGCTGGCCGGCGATGCGATCGGGGCGCGCGGCTATATCGACCTGACCGTCGCGGCCATGCGCCATTTCGGCGCGGTGGTGGCGCAGGAGAGTGCCGCGTCCTGGGTGGTGCAGCCCGGCGGCTATCGCGCGGCCGACCTGCATGTCGAGCCGGATGCCTCCGCCGCGACCTATCTCTGGGCGGCCGAGGTGCTGACCGGCGGCTCCATCGACCTCGGCACCCAGGACTTCACCCAGCCGGATGCGCAGGCCCAGGCGCTGATCCGGATGTTTCCGCATCTGCCGGCGGAGATCGAGGGGTCGCAGATGCAGGATGCGGTGCCGACCCTGGCGGCGCTGGCGGCCTTCAACGCGACGCCCGTGCGCTTCACCGGCATCGCCAATCTGCGGGTGAAGGAATGCGACCGGGTGGCGGCGATGGCCACCGAATTGTCGCGCCTGGCCCCGGGCCTGGCGGTGGAGCTGGGCGACGACCTGCTGGTGACGCCGCAATCCCGGGACAACTTCCGGCCTGCGCGGATCGAGACCTATGGCGACCACCGCATCGCCATGAGCATGGCGCTGGTCGGGCTGATGGTGCCGGGCGTGACCATCCTGGACCCGGGCTGCGTCGCGAAAACCTATCCGGATTACTGGCGCGATCTGGAAAGCCTCGGCGTGGCGGTTCAGCCGGAGGGCTGAAGCCGCTTCGCCATATAGACTCGCGCGCGTCCCTTCTCCGTCCGCCGCTCCGTCTCCATGAAGCCGAGCCGCGTGTAGAGAGCGATGTTCGCCGCCATCAGCGCATTGGTCAGCAGGCGCAGTTCGGGCAGGCCGCGCCGCTGCGCCTCCGCCTCGGCAAAGGCCATGAGGGTCCGGCCGAGGCCCTGGCCCTTCAAGGCCGGCTCCACCGCGACGTTGTCGATCCAGAGATGGCCGGGCCCATCCACCAGCACGATCAGCGCGGCCAGTTTTTCGTCCTGCCACAGACAAAAGGCCTCGCCGGCCTCGCAGCGCGCCGCGTAGTCGTCATCCATCGGCAGCGGCCGGCTGACCGTCACCGGCAGCCAGGGCGCATAGGCGCGCTCGACCAGCGCGGCGAGGGCAGGGGCCTCCGCCCGGGTGGCGCGGCGGATCAGGGCGCCGTCTCCGCCAGATAGGCGATCGCCGCCTCCACCCCGCCGGGGCTGTGCGGCACGCCCTGCAGCCGCAATCCGATTTCCGTCGAGGCCAGCGTGCCCAGCAGCATCGGCTCGTTCAGGTCGCCCAGATGGCCGATGCGGAACACCTTGCCGTTCAGCCGGCTGAGCCCGGTGCCCAGCGCCACATTCATGCTGCCGACGCGGCGGCGGAGTGCCTCCGCATCATGCCCCTCCGGCATCAGGATGGAGGTGACGGAATCGGAGACGCGCTCCGGCGACAGGCAGAACAGTTGCGGGCCGTTATTGCCGGACCAGTGCCGCACGCAGCGCCGCGTGGCCTCCGCCAGCCGCGCATGGCGGGCCACCACATTGTCCAGCCCTTCCTCCTGCTCGATCAGGCGCAGCGCCTCCCGCAGCCCGTAGATCAGCGCGATCGGCACGGTGCCGATGAAGCTGCGGTGGCGGCGGGTTAGCATGGTGGTCCAGTTGAAGTAGTGCTTCGGGAAGGTGGAGGCCTTGTGCGCCGCCATCGCCTTCTCCGACACGGCGCTGAACGAAAACCCGACCGGCAGCATCAGCCCCTTCTGGCTGCCGCCCACCGCGGCGTCGATGCCCCAAGCGTCAAACTGAAAATCGAGGGAGCCGAGCGAGGAGATGATGTCCGCCAGCAGCAGCGCCGGATGCCCCGTCTCGTCCAGGATCGCCCGGATGCGCGGCAGGTCCAGCGTCATGCCGGTGGAGGTCTCGTTGTGCACGGCGCAGACCGCCTTGATGGCGTGGTCCTTGTCGGCGGCGAGTGCCGCGCGCAGCGCCTCATAATCCAGGCCCAGGCGCCAGTCGGCGGCCAGTGTCTGCACCTCGATGCCGAGGTCGGCGGCCATCTTGCCCCAATGCTCGGAGAAATGGCCGGTCTCGATCACCAGGATGCGGTCGCCGGGCGACAGCAGGTTGACCAGCGTGGCTTCCCAGGCGGCGTGGCCGGTGCCGGTGTACATGAACAGGTGCTGGCCCGTGCGCAGCACCCGCTTCAGCCCTTCCAGGCAGGCATCATAGACTTCGAGGAAGTCGGGGCCGTTGAAGTCCACCGTGTGGTGGCTGACCGCCTGCATGATGCTGTCCGGGATATTGGTCGGACCCGGATTGGCGAAGAAATGGCGGCCGCGCGGTGTCATCTGGCTTGCTCCCCCCGGGGTTCGCCCCCGCTTTCCTTCTCCGCGCAAACGGACCAAAAGGGAAGGCATAGCCAAGAGGTCCGGCCGCATGTCTTTGATCGGCGAAAGGGCGGCGGTGGTCAGCCTTGGCGCCTCCTGCCAGACGGCGCGGCATATCAGCCTGAATGCGGAGCTGCTGTGCCGCCGGCTGGACCCGACGATGCAGCTCCGCACCCTGCCTTTCGACTGGGTGCTGGCCCCGCCGGGTGCCGTGGCGCGCTGGCTGCGGGGGCCGGTGCGGGTGCCGCCGGGGGCGGGCGAGATGCGGGTGACCCAGAAGCCCTTCTGGCTGCGTCATGGCATCTGGCTGTGGCACGACAGGATGGCGGATGCCGAGGACTTCGCGGTGCTGGCCGCGCGGCTGCAACGGCGCTGGGACCGTATGCTGGCGCTGCGGGCGCTGCCGCGGCGGCTGTTCATCCTGTCCAACACCCAGAACAACCTGGCCGGGGTGCCGGACCAGGCGCCGCAGCCGATGGACTTTCGGCTGACCGGCCAGCGGATGCAGGAGGTTGTGGCGGCGGTGGAGTCGGTCTTCGGCCCGGCGGGCAACAGCTTCCTCTTCGTCGCCTATGCCAGCCGGGTCAGCGCCGACGCCCATCACACCGGCCTGCCGCTGGCGATCCTGGAACCCGATGCCAGCCCCCATGACGGTGATTCGGCGCAGTGGACGGCGGCGCTGACGCGGCACGTGGCGGCGGAGGTCTGATCCTCAGCCGCCACCCCGCCGCCCGGCCAGCACCACCACCGCGGCCGCCAGTTGCAAGGCGGCGGCGGCCAGAAACAGCGCCGGCGATCCGCTGCCGTCGCGCAGCAGGCTGAAGCCGGCAGGGGCGAAGGCATAGGCGGCCTGGCCGCAAGCGGTCACCAGTGCCACGGCGCGGGCGGCATCGCCCGCCGTGAAGTCGCGCTGCACGATCATCGGCGGCAGGGAGGTGACGTTGCCCAGCCCGAGCCCGAACAGCACCAGCCCGGCCAGTAGCAGCGGGACCTGCGTGCCGCCGGAGGCCAGCAGCAGCAGCGACCCCACGGCCTGCACGCCATAATTGGCGGCGGCGATGCGGCGGCGGTCGGCTGCCTCCGGCATCAGCCAGCCGATCAGGCTGCGGCCCAGGATCGCGCAGCCCGTCGCCAGCCCCGCCGCGAAGCCTGCCGCCTGGGCGCCGAGTGGCACCGCGATCAGGGAGAAGAGGTGCACGATCAGCCCGATCTGCGCGAAGAGCGACAGCGCCGCCGCCAGCGCCAGCGTGACGAAGCCCCGGTCGCGCCACAGCCTGGCGCCCGGAAGGGTTGGCGCGGGTTTCGGCATAGGGCCGGCCACCGGCACCACCAGGCCATCCGGCCGCTGCCCCCAGGCTTCGGGACCGGCCGCAAAATACCGGCCGGACAGCCACCAGAGCATCCCGGCCATGACGCCGCCCAGCAGCAGCGCCGCCTGCGTGAATCCAAGCCCGGCGATCAGCGCCACCCAGAGCGGGGAGAACAGCGCCCCGCCCACCGAGGCGCCGTTATAGGCGAGGCTCAGCGCCGCCGGCCGGCGACGGCTGAACCAGGGAGCAACCATGGCATTGATCGCCGCCCCGCCGGTCAGCGCCCAGCCGGCGCCGCTGAGAAGGGTGGCGGCGAAAAGCTGCCAGGGTTCGGCGGCCAGCGCCCAGCCCAGCACGCCGAGCCCAGCCAGCACCCCACCCAGCCGGGTGCCGCCGGCGACGCCAAGCCGGCCGTGCAGCGCGGGCAGCCAGGCGACCACGGCGGCACCGATCAGGAAATGGCAGGTGATGGCGCCGCCGATCAGCGTCACCGGCCAGCCGCGCGCCTGCTGCACCGCCAGCAGGAAGATGGGTGGGCCGTAGAAGCCCACACCCCAGCCCAGCACCGCGACCACGAAGGCCGCCCAGGCCACGTGCCAGCCGCGAAAGGGGGAGGATGGGTCGTTCGGGGATGGCGACATCGGGCGACTCTTCTTCAACTCGGCCCATTCTGCCGGCGCGGGCGCCGTGCATGTTGCGGTCTGGGCCGAAGTTCTCCCGGTTCGGCCAGGCCCGAAGCACCCGGTCCTGTCGTCGCTCCAGCATGGCGACGTCCATTCGGGAGCCGCCTTCATGCATGTCCTCGCGCGACCTCTGGCCAGGATCCATGCGGACCGCCGTCTTTGGCGGCTGGCCTTGGACTGGATCGCCCGATGCGCGGCGCGGCATCGCAGCCGCCAGGATCTGCGCGCCCTCTGCCCGCATCTGCGGCGTGACCTGGGCCTGACGGAGGGCGCGGTGGCGCGGGAGGCGTCAAAACCCTGCTGGCGGATGTGACCCGGCGGAGCCATGCTTCGGTCCATGCCGAAGCATGCCGGGCGCCATGCCCCGATCATGCGGGTTCACGCCAAAGGGAGGCTGCCCATGTCCAGCAATGCCGCCATGGCCGAAACCGCCGCGCTGGTGGGGGACCCGGCCCGCGCCTGCATGCTGAACGCGCTGATGGATGGCCGCGCCTTGACGGCGGGGGAATTGGCCAGCGTCGCCGGCATCACCGCCCAGACCGCCAGCGGGCACCTGGCCCGGCTGTCCGCGGCGGGACTGCTGGCGATGGAACGCCAGGGCCGGCACCGCTACCACCGCCTGGCGACGCCGGCCGTGGCGCGGATGCTGGAGGCGATCATGATGGTGGCCGGCGGTGGACCACCTCCCGCCCGGCCGCGCCGCATCGGCCCCGCCGATGCCGCGATGCGCAATGCCCGCACCTGCTACGACCACCTGGCCGGCCGGCTGGGTGTGGCGATCGCCGACGCCATGGCAGCGCGGGGCCAGGTGGAGCTGGCCACCGATGGCGGCGTGGTGACGCCGGCGGGTGTGGAATTCCTGACCGGCCTCGGCATCGCGCCGGATGCCGGTGGGTCACGCCGCGCCTTCTGCAAGCCCTGCCTGGATTGGAGCGAGCGGCGCCATCATCTGGCCGGCGGCCTCGGCGCCGCGCTCTGCACACGCTGTTTCGAGCTGGGCTGGGTGAAGCGGGTGCCGGCCTCCCGCACCGTGCTGGTGACCCGCGCCGGGGAGGCCGGGCTGCGCCAGGCTTTTGGCATCGAGCTGGGCTGACTCTGCCCGCGCCGATCATTTCCCGCAGACACGCCCACACGTCCGGCCGTTGAACGCGTCGCACCGAAGGCGCGCCTTCGCGCGACGAAGCCAAGGAAACCGGAGGTTTCAGCCCGGCGATTGAGGGCGTCCCGGAGCGGTCACGCGGAGTGGCCGTTGGTATAAATGGTGCCGGGTGAGGGGATCGAACCCCCGACCTTCGGTTTACAAAACCGCTGCACTACCGCTGTGCTAACCCGGCATCCAGGCCGGTCTAGCCCGGCGCGCGGCCTTGCTCAAGCGGCGAGGCGGCGCGCGGTTCAGGCGTGGCCGACCTGGCCGAAGGCGTCGTCGTTGGTGGCGCGCACCACGGCGGCGAACAGGCGCAGCGCATCCGGCCCGCCGCGATCGGACAAGGTGCCCTGTTCCATCTCCTCCGCCAGCAATTCGGCATGTTCGGCCAGCGTCTCCGCGGCGCGGCGGAGCGCTTCGCGTGACAATACCAGCTGCATGTCCTCGGGCAGCGTGTTCCATTCGGCAATGCGCATGACGGTCCCAGACTTAGGGCGCGCCGTCCTGGCGAACTGCCGCACGAGAGGCTGCGGCTGGCCCCAATATGGCAGGCCAATATTGCCGGAGGGTGAACGCGGCGCCCGGATCGCCCCATCCCGCGATCATGTAAAGGTGAGCACAACCTGGCCGAGTGTATCAAACTCCACCACAGCCTCGCAGGGGCCCTCGATCCAGGCCGGCGGAGTCACAGAACCCAGGAACACGACCTGCCCAGCCCGCAACCCACCAAAGGCCGCGGCGGCCGGGGAGGCGGCGAGCCAGGCCAGCGCTTCCATCGGATGGCCGAGCAGATCCGCCCCCACGCCTTCCCCGCGCAGGGCACCCGCCACCGTCATGCGCCCACGGGTGGCACCCAGGTCAAGGTCGCGCCAGCCCGCCGCAGGCGTACCGAGCACCCCGCCCGCATGGAACACCTGGTCGGCGATCAGGGTCGGGGTGCCGAGCGCGGCGAGGTCGTCATAGCGCTTCTCGACGATCTCGATGGCGGCGAAGACCTCGGCCACCGCCGATTCGGCCTCCGCGCGCGTGCAGGGGCCGGCGGGCAGGTCGGCACCAAGCCGCAGCCCGACCTCGCATTCCACGCCCGGCGCCACGAAATCGGCGAATCGGACGCGGGCCGGGGTGCCATGCAGTCCCTCGGCGGGCACGAATCCAGCGGCGGGGCCGATCAGGCCCAGATAGGCCTGCATCTGCTTGGTGGTGGCGCCGATCTTGAAGCCGGCGGGCGGGATGGCCCCCATGGCCTGCGCCACCTCCCGCTGCACGGCATAGCCGCCGGCGGGATCGGCCGGCGCATGGGCGCCGAGCGGGACCAGGTTCTGCCGCGCACGGCGCGCGGCCAGGATGGCGGTGGCGGCAGGGCTGGTCATTCCGGGTCGTCCTCCTCGGCGAGGTCCTCGGAGACGTCCCCTGGGACCTCATCCATCTCGTCCTGCGGATCGGGCGCCTCGTCATCGGCCGGCAGGGCGCCGCGGGCGATCTCGTAGAGCGCCACGGCGGCGGCGGCGGCGACGTTCAGGCTTTCCACCTCCGGCATCATCGGCAGGCGCACCAGCTCGTCGCAGGTCTCGCGCTGCAGACGGCGCAGCCCGGCATCCTCGGCGCCGAGCACCAGCACGCAGCGCCGGTCGCGCGGCACCGCCTCGCCCAGCGTCCGCTTGCCCTCGCCGGCCAGGCCCAGCACCCAGAATCCGGCCTTCTGCAGGGCGACGATGGCGCGGGAGAGGTTCACCTCCCGGGATATGGGCACCAGCTCCAGCGCGCCGGAGGCCGCGCGGGCCAGGGCGCCGGTCTCGGGTGGCGCGTGGCGGTCCTGCATCACCACGCAGGCGGCGCCGAAGGCGGCGGCGGAGCGCAGGATGGCGCCGACATTGCGCGGGTCCGTCACCTGGTCGAGCACCAGCACGGGGCCGGAGCGGGTTGCCACCGCGTCTTCCAGCGGCAGCGGCTGCAAGGGCTCGCAGAGCAAGGCGGCGCCCTGGTGGATCGCATCCTCCAGCAGGAAGGTCTGGAAGCGGTTGCGCTCCACCCGCTCGGCCTGGATGCGCCAGGGGCGGGGCAGGCGCTCGGACAGGGCGGCCTCGGCCTCCACCGTCAGCAGCAGGCGCTTCACGCCGCGGCGCGGATTGGCCAGCGCGGCGGCGACGGCATGGATGCCGTGCAGCCAGAGCGTGCCACCCGGCGCCGCATCCCGCGCCATCGCGGCCTGGGAGGGGCGGGGCGCCTTGACCGGCAGGGCTGCGGGCGCCTGGCGCGGCGGCTTGGCCTCGCCGCTGCCACGCCGGTCGCGGCCGCGGCTGGGGGCCTCGGCCGCGGCCTCGGGCGCATTGGTGGCGGGGGTATGGGGCGCCGCGGCGCGGGGGCCGCGTGCGGGGCCGCGATCCGGGCCGCGGGTGAAGCCGCGATCGGTCTTGCCGCCGACGCGGCTTGTCGGCTTGCCGGCGGGGCGCTTGCCCGCGGTGCCGCGAGCGGCAGCGCCGCCGACCGAGCGCGAGGGGCGCTCACCGAGCGGGCGGAAGGGGCGATCCTCGGCCGCGTCACGCGGCGCGCGCGCCGGCGCCTCCCGCGGCGTGCGCGGACCGGCGTCACGCGGAGCACGCGGGCCACTCTCGCGCGGGGCGCTTGGACCACTCTCGCGCGGAGCGCGGGGGGCAGCTTCCCGCGGAGCGCGGGGGCCAGCTTCCCGCGGGGCGCGGGGGCCACTCTCGCGCGGGGCGCGGAAGCCCGCTTCACGCGGGGCGGGTTCGCCGCCACCCGACTCGCGCGGGCGGGCTGGCCGCTCGGCGCCGTCGCGAGGCGGGCGTGGGGGCTTTCCGGCGCCGCGAGGGGCCCCGTGGGACGATTTGCCCGAGGGCGGGCGGCCGGAGCCTGGGGCGGGACGACGAGGCGGGGGACGTGACATCACCCCATTCTGCGCCGCGCGAGCCCCGCTGTCCAAGGCGCGCGGATGATTTGGCGGGGATAAGCGCCGATCCCCGCGCCAGCGCCGTTGACAGGCGCCGCGCGAGCGGGCAAGTCCGGCCCGCTCTCGGCGACAAGCCTGGGGCGGCAGGCCTGGACAGGGCTGCGGAGGGGTGCCCGAGTGGCTAAAGGGGGCGGACTGTAAATCCGCTGGCTACGCCTACGTTGGTTCGAATCCAACCCCCTCCATATCTCCCCCCCCCGGGCCAGCCGGCCGACAGGTTTTTTCCCGCCGGGCGGCATCGTGCCGCTGTTTCTGCCTCGCGGCGCGGGTGTAGCTCAATGGTAGAGCTCCAGCCTTCCAAGCTGGCTATGCGGGTTCGATTCCCGTCACCCGCTCCACGCGCGCGCGGGGCGGCGGCACATGGTCTCAGGCGCGGCATATTCACGAGGCCCGGGCGAGTGCCCTGGGGCGGATAGCGGGAAAAGTCATGGCCAAGGCGAAATTTGAGCGGAACAAGCCGCACTGCAACATCGGCACGATCGGGCATGTGGACCACGGCAAGACATCGTTGACGGCGGCGATCACGAAGATCCTGGCGAAGACGGGCGGCGCGACGTTCACGGCGTATGACCAGATCGACAAGGCGCCGGAAGAGCGGGCGCGCGGCATCACGATCTCGACGGCGCATGTGGAGTATGAGACGGCGAACCGTCACTACGCCCACGTCGACTGCCCCGGTCACGCCGACTACGTGAAGAACATGATCACGGGCGCGGCGCAGATGGACGGCGCGATTCTGGTGGTGTCGGCGGCCGATGGCCCGATGCCGCAGACCCGCGAGCACATCCTGCTGGCGCGCCAGGTGGGCGTTCCGGCGCTGGTGGTGTTCCTGAACAAGACGGACATGGCGGACCCCGACCTGCTGGAGCTGGTCGAGATGGAAGTGCGCGAGCTGCTGAGCAGCTACCAGTTCCCGGGCGACGACATTCCGATCATCCACGGCTCGGCGCTGATGGCGCTGGAAGACAAGCAGCCGGAGATCGGCGAGCAGGCGGTGCTGAAGCTGATGGAGGCGGTGGACGCCTACATCCCGCAGCCGGCGCGTGCGCTGGATCGTCCGTTCCTGATGCCGGTGGAAGACGTGTTCAGCATCTCGGGCCGCGGCACGGTGGTGACCGGGCGCGTGGAGCGCGGGATCGTCAAGGTCGGCGAGGAAATCGAGATCGTCGGGCTGAAGGACACGGTGAAGTCGGTGGTGACCGGCGTCGAGATGTTCCGGAAGCTGCTGGATAGCGGGCAGGCGGGCGACAACATCGGCGCGCTGCTGCGCGGCATCAAGCGCGAGGATGTGGAGCGTGGCCAGGTTCTGGCGGCGCCGGGCTCGATCACGCCGCATACCGGGTTCAAGGCCGAGGCCTATATCCTGACGAAGGAAGAGGGCGGTCGTCACACGCCGTTCTTCACGAACTACCGGCCGCAGTTCTACTTCCGGACCACGGATGTGACCGGGATCGTGAAGCTGCCGGAAGGCGTGGAGATGGTGATGCCGGGCGACAACGTGGCGATGGACGTCGAGCTGATCGCGCCGATCGCGATGGATGAGGGCCTGCGCTTCGCGATCCGCGAAGGCGGCCGCACCGTCGGCGCCGGCGTCGTCGCCAAGATCGTGAAATAATACGACGCTCGGAAATGCGGGCGCATTTCCGACCCTCAGTCGCCGGGCGGGCCGCATCCGCGGCCCTTGGCTTCGCCGCATAAGCGGCGGCGGCCATTCGGCCGCTCGGCCGGCAAGCATGCCGGCCGCAGGTCGTGCCGCCTCAGCGTGCCATGTACCCACTAGGTGGGCGGTACGGGGTGGGTCGCCGGTGCGACCCACCCCGTTTGCGTTTCAGGAGGATGCGGGATGTCGGACCACGGGCTGGAACTGGCGAGCTTCGGGCGGCGGCTGGGGGCACAGTTGATCGATCTGGTCTGGCTGCTGCCGCTGTCCATCCTGCTCGGCACCATCGGCGCCCTGCTGAATGGCGGGGAGCTTTCGGCGGCCGGGGAGGCGATGGCCAATATCATCGGCGCCCTCATCGTCCTGATCTTCTGGGTGGACCGGCAGGCGACGCCGGGCAAGCTGGTGCTGGGGCTGCGCATCATCGACGCCGAAACCGGCCTGCCGCCCCGCTTCGGCCGTCTGGTGCTGCGCTATATCGGCTACCTGGTCTCCGCCCTGCCGCTCTGCCTCGGCTATCTCTGGATGCTCTGGGACGGCCGGAAGCAGGCCTGGCACGACAAGATGGGCGGCACGCTTGTGGTGGTGGACCGCGACAGCCGCTGGGGGCGGCGCTGAAAGCGCAAGGAAGATGAAACTCCCGCCGCGGTGCATCTCGACAGGCCCCGCAGGCTGGGATAGAGGACCCCGCTCGCGCGGAGCCGTAGGGGCGTAGCTCAATTGGCTAGAGCGCCGGTCTCCAAAACCGGAGGTTGTGGGTTCGAGACCCTCCGCCCCTGCCAAGCGGCCGCGCGAGATTCGTGGCCGAAGGCCCCTCCCTCCAGGGAGGGGCCTGCGACGCGCAGCCCGGAAATGCCTTCGTTCGTCGTCCATCCGAAAAGGGGCCTGTCTTGGCCAAGTTCGATCCCACGCAGTATGTCCGCGAGGTGCGGCAGGAAGTGGGTCGCGTCACCTGGCCATCGCGCAAGGAGACGCTGATCACCACCGGACTCGTGCTGGCCCTTTCGGCCGTGGCGGCGGTGTTCTTCCTGGTTGTCGACCAGATCATCGCCTTCGCGATGCGCTGGCTGTTCGGTGTGGGGGCCTGAGGCGGGTCATGGCGGACAAGAAGTGGTACGTGGTCCACGTCTATTCGGGCTTCGAGAAGAAGATCTCCCAGCAGCTGCGTGAGCAGGCAGCCCAGAAGGGCCTTGCCGACGCCTTCGAGGAAATCCTGGTGCCGGCCGAGGAGGTGGTGGAAGTCCGCCGCGGCCAGAAGACCAACCAGGAACGCAAGTTCTTCCCCGGCTATGTGCTGGTGAAGATGGAAATGACCGACGACGCCTGGCACCTGGTGAAGAACACACCGAAGGTCACCGGCTTCCTCGGCGAGAAGAACCGCCCGACCCCGATCCGCGAATCCGAAGCCCAGCGCATGCTGAAGCAGGTGCAGGACGGCGCCGACAAGCCGAAGCGCCCCGCCATCATCTTCGAGGTGGGCGAACAGGTCCGCGTGGCCGACGGCCCCTTCACCAGCTTCATGGGCACGATCGAGGAAGTGGACGAGGAACGCGGCCGCGTGAAGGTTTCCGTCAGCATCTTCGGGCGCTCGACGCCGGTGGAACTGGAATACGGGCAGGTCGAGAAGGTCTGACGTTTGCGTTGAATGATGGGAATACGGCGGGCCGGATGGAGACATCCGGCCCGTTTGCGTTTCCGTCTGGACTCACTGGCGATGGGGGTCTATACGCCCGCCTCCGCTGACCGGCCCGGGGCTTCCCCGGGCCGTTTGGCGTGGCATGGAACGCGGGAGATGCCCAGGTGGGCGTCGCAGGCACCGCGGTCCTCAGACGAGGATGGATCGCCCGATGGCGAAAAAGATTGTTGGCTACATCAAGCTGCAGGTGCCGGCGGGCAAGGCGAATCCGTCCCCGCCGATCGGCCCGGCGCTGGGTCAGCGCGGCCTGAACATCATGCAGTTCGTGAAGGAATTCAACGCGGCGACGCAGCAGATGGAGCCGGGCACCCCGACCCCTGTCGTCATCACCGCCTTCTCGGACCGCACCTTCTCCTTCATCACCAAGACCCCGCCGAACACCTACTTCCTGATGAAGGCCGCCAAGATCGAGAAGGGCAGCCTGACCCCCGGCAAGGGTGCGACCGTCGGCCGCGTCACCAAGACGCAGCTGCGGGAGATCGCGGCCGTGAAGATGAAGGACATGAACTGCACCGACATCGAGAGCGCGGTGCGCATGCTGGCCGGATCCGCCCGTTCGATGGGCATGACCGTGGTGGAGGGCTGAACCATGGCCAAGCAGGGCAAGCGCCTCAAGGCGATCGTCACCGGTCTCGACCAGGACAAGAACTACGCGCTGGATGAGGCCATCAAGCTGGCCAAGGCCAATGCGAAGGCCAAGTTCGACGAGACCATCGAAATCTCGATGAACCTCGGCATCGATCCGCGCCATGCCGACCAGATGGTCCGCGGCGTGGTCGGCCTGCCGAACGGCACCGGCAAGACCGTGCGCGTCGGCGTCTTCGCCCGTGGCGCGAAGGCCGAGGAGGCTCTGGCCGCCGGCGCCGATGTGGTGGGCGCGGACGACCTGGCCGCCGCCGTGCAGGAAGGCAAGATCGAGTTCGACCGCTGCATCGCGACGCCGGACATGATGGCCCTGGTGGGTCGCCTGGGTAAGGTGCTCGGCCCGCGCGGCCTGATGCCGAACCCGCGCCTCGGCACCGTGACCATGGACGTCAAGGGCGCCGTGCTGGCCGCCAAGGCCGGCCAGGTGGAGTTCCGCGCCGAAAAGGCCGGGATCGTGCATGCCGGCATCGGCAAGGCGAGCTTCGAGGCCGACAGCCTGCTGGCCAATGCGCGCGCCTTCATCGACGCGATCCAGAAGGCCCGCCCGACCGGCGCCAAGGGCACCTATGTGAAGAAGGTGGCATTGTCCTCCTCCATGGGTCCTGGGCTGAAGGTCGACCTGGCTTCGCTGTCCAGCGGTAGCTGATCCCTTTCCCGTCCCGGATGGGGCGGGCGTTATTCGGCACCTTTCGGGGTGCCGGGCAGGGCGGGGGCCTCGGTCCCTGTCCGAACCTGTCGGAGACCTCCTGTGGCCTCACCCCTTCCTGGGGCGGGGCCTTGAAGCGGCGCCAGCCGCGCAGGTGAGAGATGGGGTGCCGAGAAGTTCTGCCGGTTCGGGTGCCAAGGCGCCCGACCTGGCCTGGCTTGGTAGGTCCCGTTCCAGCAGGCCTTTCGGGGTGGTTTCCACCCTGCGCTTGAACCGGCCGCAGCCCTTCCAAAAGGCAAGGCCATTTACGGAGACGGACGTGGACCGTACGGAAAAGCAGGCCTTCGTGCAGGCCCTGCAAGCGGTGTTCGCGGAGACGTCCTTCGTCCTCGTCAGCCAGAACAAGGGCTTGACGGTGGCGGATGCGACGACGCTGCGGCGGCGCATGCGGGAAGCCGGTGCGACCTACAAGGTCGCGAAGAACCGGCTGGCCGCGCTCGCCCTCGATGGTACCAGCTTCCAGGGCATCTCGCCGCTGCTGAAGGGTCCGACCGCGCTTGCGTGGTCGCGGGACCCGGTGGCCGTGGCGAAGACTGCCGTGGATTTCGCCAAGGCGAACGACAAGTTCGTGATCCTTGGCGGGGCGCTTGGGACCCAGACGCTGGACGCCGATGGCGTCAAGGCGCTGGCAGCCCTGCCGTCGCTCGAGACCCTGCGCGCACAGCTTCTGGGCCTGATCCAGACGCCGGCGACGCGGATCGCGGGCATTCTGCAGGCCCCTGGTTCGCAGCTCGCGCGGGTCTTTGCCGCGTATGCCAAGAAGGACGAGGCGGAGGCGGAGGCGGCCTGAGCCCCTTCCCAAGCCTGACGATTCGACCCGGTGGGAACGGTTCCCGCTTGGGTCTTGCAAATACCAAGCCAAGCCAATATATCGAAGGATACACACATGGCCGACCTCGCAAAGCTTGTTGACGAGCTCTCCAGCCTGACGGTTCTGGAAGCTGCTGAGCTGTCCAAGATGCTGGAAGAGAAGTGGGGCGTCTCCGCCGCGGCTCCGGTCGCTGCGGCTGCCGCGCCGGCTGCTGCCGCTGCCGCCGCCCCGGTTGAGGAGAAGACGGAGTTCACCGTCACCCTGAAGGCCGCCGGCGACAAGAAGATCAACGTGATCAAGGAGATCCGCACGATCACCGGGCTCGGGCTGAAGGAAGCCAAGGACCTGGTCGAGGGCGCTCCGAAGGTCGTGAAGGACGCGGCGAGCAAGGACGAAGCTGCGAAGATCAAGAAGGTGCTGGAAGAGAACGGCGCCGTGGTCGAGATCAGCTGAGCGACCTGCGCGCCCCTGCCTTGCCCCTTCGGTGGGGCGGGGCGCGCGGAATCCCGGTGGCGGGCCTTTGGTTGTCCGCCGGGCGACATATCTACGGGAACGGGCGGGACTCCCAATCGGGATTCCCGCCCGCGACCGCGTTTGACGATGGCGCCCCGCCGGGTCGGGTGGGGCAAACTGGCGAAAATCCTCCGGGCGCGGTGCGCCGCTGGCAGGCACGGGAAGCGGGACAGGCATGAACGCTATCACGAAGTCGTTCACGGCGCGGAAGCGCATTCGGCGGTCTTTCGGGCGTCTGCCCGAAGTCGCGCCGATGCCAAACCTCATCGACGTGCAGCGCGCCTCCTATGAGGCCTTCCTCCAGATGGGCGTTGACCCGGATGTGCGCCTGCATGCAGGGCTCCAGGAAGTCTTCAAGTCGGTCTTCCCGATCGACGATTTCGGTGGCCGTGGCCGTCTGGAATTCATCCAGTACGAGCTGGAGGAGCCGAAATATGATGTCGAGGAATGCATCCAGCGTGGCCTGACCTTCGCCGCCCCACTGAAGGTGCGCCTGCGCCTCATCGTCTGGGATGTGGATGAGGACACGGGTTCTCGTTCCGTGCGCGATATCAAGGAGCAGGACGTCTACATGGGCGACATGCCCCTGATGACGGACAATGGCACCTTCATCGTCAACGGCACGGAACGCGTCATCGTCTCCCAGATGCACCGTTCGCCGGGCGTCTTTTTCGATCATGACAAGGGCAAGACCCACAGCAGCGGCAAGTACCTGTTCGCCGCGCGCGTCATCCCCTATCGCGGCTCCTGGCTCGACTTCGAGTTCGACGCCAAGGACATCTGCTATGTCCGCATCGACCGGAAGCGCAAGCTGCCGGCGACGACGCTGCTTTATGCGCTGGACTCCGCCTGGACGCAGCAGCAGCGCGCCGACCGCGCCGCCGCCGGCCTGCCGCCGCTGGAGGTCAACGAGATCCGCGGCATGGATGCCGAGGAGATCCTGAACAGCTTCTATGGCCAGGTGGTCTTCGCCCGCGGCCCCAAGGGCTGGTCGCGTCCCTTCGATCCGGAGGCCTTCCGCGGCGTGAAGCTGCAGGAACCGCTGATCGATGCCCGCACGGGCGAGGTGGTGGCCGACAAGGACGTCAAGCTGACGCCGCGCGCCGCGCGCAAGATCGCCGAGGGCGGCACGACCGAGGTGCTGGTGGGCCGCATGGACCTGCTCGGCCGCTTCGTCGCCGAGGACATGGTGAATCTGGAGACCGGTGAGATTTGGGCCGAGGCCGGCGAGGAGCTGACCGAACCGAAGCTGACCGCGATCGAGGAGGCCGGGCTCGACCGGCTGCCGACGCTGGCCATCGACCAGGGCGCCGGGCCGTGGATGCGCAACACCCTCGCGGTGGACAAGAACGGCAACCGCGAAGAAGCGCTGATGGACATCTACCGGGTGATGCGCCCGGGCGAGCCGCCGACCGCCGACACGGCGGAGACGCTGTTCCGTGGGCTGTTCTTCGACAGCGAGCGCTATGACCTGTCCGCTGTCGGCCGGGTGAAGATGAACATGCGCCTCGGCTTCTCCGCCGAGGAAGTCGCCGACACGCAGCGCACGCTGCGCAAGGAGGACATCGTCGAGACCGTCCGCGTGCTGCTGCAGCTCAAGGATGGCAACGGCTCGATCGACGACATCGACAACCTCGGCAACCGCCGGGTGCGTTCGGTCGGCGAGCTGATGGAGAACCAGTATCGCGTCGGGTTGTTGCGCATGGAGCGCGCGATCAAGGAGCGCATGGGGTCGGTCGATATCGACACCGTCATGCCGCATGACCTGATCAATGCGAAGCCGGCCGCGGCCGCGGTGCGGGAGTTCTTCGGCTCCTCGCAGCTCAGCCAGTTCATGGACCAGACCAATCCGCTGTCCGAGGTGACGCATAAGCGCCGCCTCTCGGCGCTTGGCCCGGGAGGTCTGACCCGCGAGCGCGCCGGCTTCGAGGTGCGCGACGTGCACCCGACCCATTACGGCCGCATCTGCCCGATCGAGACGCCGGAAGGCCCGAATATCGGCCTGATCAACTCGCTCGCGACCTTCGCCAAGGTGAACAAGTACGGCTTCATCGAGACCCCGTATCGCCTGGTGCGGGACGGCAAGGTGGTTGGCGCGCCGCGCTACCTCTCCGCCATGGAGGAGGAGCGGCTGGTTGTCGCCCAGGCCGATGCCGGCCTCGACGGTGACGACAAGCTGACCGGGGAACTGGTCAGCGTGCGCGATGGCGGCGACTTCCGGCTGGTGAAGCCGGAGGAGGTGACGGCCATCGACGTCTCCCCGAAGCAGCTTGTCTCCGTCGCCGCGGCGCTGATCCCGTTCCTGGAGAACGACGACGCCAACCGCGCGCTGATGGGCTCCAACATGATGCGGCAGGCCGTGCCGCTGATCCAGGCGGATGCGCCGCTGGTCGGCACCGGCATGGAAGCGGCAGTGGCCCGCGACAGCGGCGCGACCATCGTGGCCAAGCGCGACGGCGTCGTGGACAGCATCGACGGCGCGCGCATCGTGGTGCGGGCGACGGGCGATGACGGCAGCACCCGCGGCGTCGACATCTATCGTCTGCGCAAGTTCATGCGTTCCAACCAGTCCACCTGCATCAACCAGCGCCCGCTGGTGAAGGTGGGCGACCGCTGCAACGCCGGCGACATCATCGCCGACGGTCCGTCGACGGAGTTCGGTGAACTGGCGCTGGGCCGCAATGCCCTGGTCGCCTTCATGCCGTGGAATGGCTACAACTTCGAAGACAGCATCCTGATCAGCGAGCGGATCGCGCGCGACGACGTCTTCACCTCGATCCATATCGACGAGTTCGAGGTCAGCGCCCGCGACACCAAGCTCGGCCAGGAAGAAATCACCCGCGACATCCCGAATGTCGGTGAGGAAGCGCTGCGCAACCTCGACGAGGCCGGCATCGTCTATGTCGGCGCGGAAGTGCAGCCGGGCGACATCCTGGTCGGCAAGGTGACGCCGAAGGGCGAAAGCCCGATGACGCCGGAGGAGAAGCTGCTCCGCGCCATCTTCGGCGAAAAGGCCTCCGACGTGCGCGACACCTCGCTGCGGCTGCCGCCGGGCGTGGCCGGCACGATCGTGGATGTGCGCGTCTTCAGCCGCCGCGGCGTCGACAAGGACGAGCGCGCCATGGCGATCGAGCGCGCGGAGATCGAGCGCCTGGCCAAGGACCGCGACGACGAGAAGGCGATCCAGGAGCGTTCTTTCCATTCGCGTCTCTATGAGCGTCTGCTGGGCCGCAAGGCGTCCGGCGGCTTCCGCGGCGTGAAGGCTGGTACGGACATCACCGATGAGGTGCTGAACCAGTTCGCCAAGCAGACCTGGCGCCAGATCGGCGTGCAGGACGACGCGGCGATGGCCGAGATCGAGTCGATCAAGCGGGAATTCGACGCGGCGGTGGAGCGTTTGCAGAAGCGCTTCGAAAGCAAGGTCGAGAAGCTGCAGCGCGGTGATGAGCTGCCGCCCGGCGTGATGAAGATGGTCAAGGTCTTCGTCGCGGTGAAGCGGAAGCTTCAGCCGGGCGACAAGATGGCCGGCCGTCACGGCAACAAGGGCGTCGTCTCGCGTGTGGTTCCGATCGAGGACATGCCGTTCCTGGAAAGCGGCCAGCCGGTCGACCTGGTGCTGAACCCGCTGGGCGTGCCGTCGCGCATGAATGTCGGGCAGATCCTGGAGACCCATCTGGGCTGGGCCTGCGCCAATATCGGCCGGCAGATCGGTGACCTGGTCGAGGAGTATCGCCGCGGCGGTGCGATGCGCGAGGAGCTGATCACCAAGCTGCGCGAGGCCTATCCGGACGAGACGATCAAGACCGAGATCGATCCGATGGATGACGACCAGCTCATCGAGCTGTGCGAGAACCTGAAGAAGGGTGTCGCCATCGCGACGCCGGTCTTCGACGGCGCGCGCATGGCGGATATCGAGGGCATGCTGACCAAGGCGGGCCTCGACAAGTCCGGCCAGTCCTGGCTGACCGACGGCCGCACCGGCGAGCGCTTCGAGCGCAAGGTGACGGTTGGCTACATCTACATGCTGAAGCTGCACCACCTGGTGGATGACAAGATCCACGCCCGCTCCATCGGCCCCTATTCGCTGGTCACCCAGCAGCCGCTGGGCGGCAAGGCGCAGTTCGGCGGTCAGCGCTTCGGCGAGATGGAGGTCTGGGCGCTGGAAGCCTACGGCGCCGCCTACACGCTGCAGGAAATGCTGACGGTGAAGTCAGACGACGTGTCGGGCCGCACGAAGGTCTACGAGGCCATCGTGCGCGACCAGGACAATTTCGAGGCGGGCGTTCCGGAATCCTTCAACGTGCTGGTGAAGGAACTGAAGTCGCTCGGCCTGAACGTCGATCTCGAGAACCGGCCGAGCTGATCGCCTGGTTTGAATACCCGCGCCACCGGAAGGTGGCGCGGCTCTCCCTTTTCGTGGCGCGCGGCCGAATTACGCTGGCGAGCCGGACGGAGTGGACCGCATGAACGAGCTGATGAAGATCCTTGGCCAGACCGGCCAGCAGATGACCTTCGATCAGATCCGCATCTCGATCGCCTCACCGGAGCAGATCCGCTCCTGGTCCTATGGCGAGATCAAGAAGCCGGAGACGATCAACTACCGCACCTTCAAGCCGGAGCGGGACGGGTTGTTCTGCGCGCGGATCTTCGGACCGATCAAGGACTACGAGTGCCTGTGCGGCAAGTACAAGCGCATGAAGTTCCGCGGCATCATCTGCGAGAAGTGCGGCGTGGAGGTGACGCTGGCCAAGGTGCGCCGTGAGCGCATGGGCCATATCGAGCTGGCCTCGCCGGTGGCCCACATCTGGTTCATGAAGTCCCTGCCTTCGCGCGTCGGCCTGATGGTCGACATGTCGCTGAAGGAGCTGGAGAAGGTCCTGTACTTCGAATCCTATGTGGTTCTGGAGCCGGGCCTGACCGATCTGAAGCTGCATCAGCTTCTGACCGAGGACCAGTTCCAGGCGAAGCAGGACGAGTTCGGCGAGGATGCCTTCAGCGTCGGCATCGGTGCCGAGGCGGTGAAGCAGATGCTCGCCGCCATCGAGCTGCAGAAGGAAGCCGCCCAGCTTCGCGCCGACCTCAAGGAGACGACCTCCGAGGCCAAGCGCAAGAAGCTGGTGAAGCGCCTGAAGATGCTGGAGAGCTTCGGGGAGGGCGGTGCCCGTCCGGAGTGGATGATCCTCGACGTCGTGCCGGTGATCCCGCCGGAGCTGCGCCCGCTGGTGCCGCTGGAGGGTGGCCGTTTCGCGACCTCCGACCTGAACGACCTGTATCGCCGCGTCATCAACCGCAACAACCGCCTGAAGCGACTGATCGAGCTGCGCGCGCCGGACATCATCGTGCGCAACGAGAAGCGCATGCTGCAGGAGGCTGTGGACGCGCTGTTCGACAACGGCCGCCGCGGCCGCGCCATCACGGGCGCCAACAAGCGCCCGCTGAAGTCGCTGTCCGACATGCTGAAGGGCAAGCAGGGCCGCTTCCGGCAGAACCTGCTCGGCAAGCGCGTCGACTATTCCGGCCGTTCGGTCATCGTGGTGGGTCCGGAGCTGAAGCTGCACCAATGCGGTCTTCCCAAGAAGATGGCGCTCGAGCTGTTCAAGCCGTTCATCTACTCGAAGCTTGAGAAGTACGGCCACGCCACCACCATCAAGGCCGCGAAGCGGATGGTGGAGAAGGAGCGTCCGGAGGTCTGGGACATCCTCGAGGAGGTGATCCGCGAGCACCCGGTGCTGCTGAACCGCGCGCCGACCCTGCACCGCCTGGGTATCCAGGCCTTCGAGCCGACGCTGGTCGAAGGCAAGGCGATCCAGCTGCACCCGCTGGTCTGCACCGCCTTCAATGCCGACTTCGACGGCGACCAGATGGCGGTGCACGTGCCGCTCTCCCTGGAAGCGCAGCTCGAAGCGCGCGTGCTGATGATGTCGACCAACAACATCCTCAGCCCGGCGAACGGCAAGCCGATCATCGTGCCGTCGCAGGACATCGTGCTGGGCCTCTACTACCTCTCGCTAGAGACGCCTGAGTTCAAGGTGGCGGAGGAGCAGAAGGCCCCGGCCTATGCCTCGATCGGTGAAATCGAGCAGGCGCTGGCCGCGGGCGTCATCAACCTGCACAGCAAGATCCGGGCGCGCCGCAAGGCCGCCGACAAGGACGGCAACATCGTCACCGAGCGTGCGGTGACGACGGCCGGCCGCATGTTCATGGGCGCGCTGCTGCCGCTGCACCCGGCGGTGCCCTTCAGCCTGATCAACCGCCAGCTCACCAAGAAGTCCATCTCGGACGTCATGGACGCCGTGTACCGTCACTGCGGCCAGAAGGAATCGGTGATCTTCGCCGACCGCCTGATGGGGCTCGGCTTCAAGCACGCGGCGATGGCCGGCATTTCCTTCGGCAAGGATGACATGGTCATCCCCGACACGAAGGACGCCATGATCAACGGCACCAAGGATCAGGTGAAGGAGTTCGAGCAGCAGTACCTCGACGGCCTGATCACCGCCGGTGAGCGCTACAACAAGGTCGTCGACGCCTGGTCGCGATGCACCGAGGAAGTGGCGCAGGCGATGATGAAGGAGATCATGAAGCAGGAGATTGGCAAGCCCGCCAACTCCGTGTGGATGATGTCCCACTCCGGTGCGCGTGGCTCGCCGGCGCAGATGCGCCAGCTGGCCGGTATGCGCGGCCTGATGGCCAAGCCCTCGGGTGAGATCATCGAGCAGCCGATCATCTCCAACTTCAAGGAAGGCCTGACCGTGCTGGAGTACTTCAACTCCACCCACGGCGCCCGCAAGGGCCTGGCCGACACGGCCTTGAAGACGGCGAATTCCGGCTATCTGACCCGTCGGTTGGTCGACGTGGCGCAGGACTGCATCATCGTCCAGGACGATTGCGGCACCGAGCGCGGCATCACCGTGCGCGCCGTGATGGATGGCGGCGAGACCGTCTCCTCGCTCTCCGAGCGCATCCTGGGCCGGACGACGCAGGAAGACGTGATCGACCCGGCGGACGGCAAGGTGCTGGTGAAGGTCGGCACGCTGGTCGAGGAGCCGGAGGCCGAGATCATCGAGAATGCGGGCGTCGAGGCGGTGAAGATCCGCTCCGTGCTGACCTGCGACTCGCGCGTCGGAGTCTGCGGCATGTGCTACGGGCGCGACCTCGCGCGCGGCACGCCGGTGAATACCGGCGAGGCCGTCGGCGTGATCGCGGCGCAGTCCATCGGTGAGCCGGGCACCCAGCTCACCATGCGCACCTTCCATATCGGTGGCGCGGCGCAGCGTGGCGCGGAAACCTCGGCGGTCGAGGCGATCGCGGACGGCACGGTGAAGTTCCTGAACCGCCAGGTCGTCATCAACAGCTCCAACGCCGCCATCGTCATGAGCCGCAACTGCGAGGCCGTGCTCTACGACGTGAACGGGCGCGAGCGCGGCCGCAACCGCGTGCCCTATGGTGCCAGGCTGCTGCTGGAGGAAGGTGAGACCGTCGCGCGCGGCCAGAAGATCGCCGAGTGGGACCCCTTCACCCTGCCGATCATCACCGAGCGCCAGGGCAAGGTCGAATTCGCCGACATGCTCGAGAACATCACCCTGATGGACCGCACCGACGAGGTGACGGGCCTCAGCTTCAAGGAGGTGGTCGAGTACAAGTCGACCGGCCGTGGCGCCGACCTGCGCCCGCGCCTGATCCTCCGCGACAGCCGTGGCGAGGTGGTGAAGCGTGAGAATGGCGCCGAGGCGATCACCTTCCTGCCGCCAGGCTCGATCCTTTCGATCGAGAATGGCAAGGAAGTGAATGCCGGCGACGTCATCGCCCGCATGCCGCGCGAATCCTCCAAGACCCGCGACATCACCGGCGGTCTGCCGCGGGTGGCGGAGTTGTTCGAGGCGCGTCGTCCGAAGGATGCGGCGATCATCGCCGACGTCGATGGGCGCGTGGAGTTCGGCAAGGACTACAAGGCCAAGCGGCGCATCCTGGTGGTGCCGGAGCAGGTGGGCGACGAGCCCTCGACGCCCCGGGAATACCTGGTGCCCAAGGGCAAGCACGTCTCCGTGCAGGAAGGCGACTATGTGAAGGCGGGCGATCCGCTGGTCGACGGCCCGCGCGTGCCGCATGACATTCTCCGAGTCCTGGGCGTCGAAGCCCTGGCCAATTACCTCGTGAATGAAGTGCAGGACGTGTATCGACTGCAGGGCGTGAAGATCAACGACAAGCACATCGAAGTCATCGTCCGGCAGATGCTTCAGAAGGTCGAGATTCTCGATCCGGGCGACACGACCTACCTGGTGGGTGAGACGGTCGAGCGAATCGAATTTGAGATCGAGAACGAGAAGCGCCTGCTGGCGAAGGAGCGGCCTGCGCGCGCCGAGCCGGTGCTTCAGGGCATCACCAAGGCGTCCCTGCAGACCACCTCCTTCATCTCCGCCGCCTCCTTCCAGGAGACGACGCGGGTGCTGACGGAGGCAGCGACGGCCGGCAAGGTGGACAACCTGCTGGGCCTGAAGGAAAACGTGATCGTCGGGCGCCTGATCCCGGCGGGCACGGGGTCCGTCATGAACAAGTTGCGCGCGGTTGCGGCGCAGCGGGACCGGGGGCGCCTGCCGGTTGCCCCGGCACCGCTCGCCGGGCCTGCCCGCGCGGCGGAATAAGGGGGGGTGGCGCCCCTCGGGGCGCCACTTCGCTTGACTCAACCAAGGGCGCCGGATATTAGGCGCGACCTTGGTCGAATACGGCGCAGCCCGCGCTGATACGACCGGGCTGATATTGGTCTCCAGCGACGCGCTTCCGGAACCGCATCCCCGTTTGGGGTGCCTAGGTCGGGGGTCGGACAGGTGCCCGCAGGGAAGAGCCTCTTGGCCTTCCACGCGGGCCATCCCGTTTGCGGTGATGGGGACAGACGAGACGAGCACGAAGGGGCGTCATGCCGACGATCAACCAGCTCATCGCCCAGGGGCGTGAGCCTATCGCGAAGCGGAACAAGGTTCCGGCCCTGCAGGGCAGCCCGCAGAAGCGGGGCGTCTGCACGCGCGTCTACACGACCACACCGAAGAAGCCGAACTCGGCGCTTCGTAAGGTCGCCAAGGTGCGCCTGACCAACGGCTACGAGGTGGTGAGCTACATCCCCGGCGAGGGCCACAACCTGCAGGAGCACTCCGTGGTGCTGATCCGCGGTGGTCGTGTGAAGGACCTTCCGGGCGTCCGCTACCACATCCTGCGCGGCGTGCTCGACACGCAGGGCATCGCGAAGCGTCGTCAGCGCCGGTCGCTGTATGGCGCCAAGCGTCCGAAGTGAGGAACTGAGACATGTCGCGCCGCCATAGCGCCACCAAGCGTGAAGTCCTGCCGGACCCGAAGTTCGGCGACCTCGTGCTGAGCCGTTTCATGAACGTGCTGATGTACGACGGCAAGAAGAGCACGGCCGAGGGCATCGTCTACGCGGCGATGGATACGCTGAAGCGTCGCGCCGGCGCTGCCGCCGACCCGCTGGCCGTGTTCCATCAGGCGATGGACAATGTGAAGCCGGCCGTGGAGGTCCGCAGCCGTCGCGTCGGTGGCGCGACCTACCAGGTGCCTGTCGAGGTGCGACCGGAACGGCGCCAGGCGCTGGCGATCCGCTGGCTCATCGACAGCGCCCGCAAGCGCGGCGAGCACACGATGGAAGACCGCCTGTCTGCCGAGCTGATGGATGCCGCGAACAATCGTGGCTCCGCCGTGAAGAAGCGCGAAGACACGCACCGGATGGCGGAGGCAAACAAGGCCTTCAGCCACTACCGCTGGTAACACGATCCGATCTTGAGGACCTGACACCATGGCCAAGGCGAAATTTGAGCGGAACAAGCCGCACTGCAACATCGGCACGATCGGGCATGTGGACCACGGCAAGACATCGTTGACGGCGGCGATCACGAAGATCCTGGCGAAGACGGGCGGGGCGACGTTCACGGCGTATGACCAGATCGACAAGGCGCCGGAAGAGCGGGCGCGCGGCATCACGATCTCCACGGCGCATGTGGAGTATGAGACGGCGAACCGTCACTACGCCCACGTCGACTGCCCCGGCCACGCCGACTACGTGAAGAACATGATCACGGGCGCGGCGCAGATGGACGGCGCGATTCTGGTGGTGTCGGCGGCCGATGGCCCGATGCCGCAGACCCGCGAGCACATCCTGCTGGCGCGCCAGGTTGGCGTTCCGGCGCTGGTGGTGTTCCTGAACAAGACGGACATGGCGGACCCCGACCTGCTGGAGCTGGTCGAGATGGAAGTGCGCGAGCTGCTGAGCAGCTACCAGTTCCCGGGCGACGACATTCCGATCATCCACGGCTCGGCGCTGATGGCGCTGGAAGACAAGCAGCCGGAGATCGGCGAGCAGGCGGTGCTGAAGCTGATGGAGGCGGTGGACGCCTACATCCCGCAGCCGGCGCGTGCGCTGGATCGTCCGTTCCTGATGCCGGTGGAAGACGTGTTCAGCATCTCGGGCCGCGGCACGGTGGTGACCGGGCGCGTGGAGCGCGGGATCGTCAAGGTCGGCGAGGAAATCGAGATCGTCGGGCTGAAGGACACGGTGAAGTCGGTGGTGACCGGCGTCGAGATGTTCCGGAAGCTGCTGGATAGCGGGCAGGCGGGCGACAACATCGGCGCGCTGCTGCGCGGCATCAAGCGCGAGGATGTGGAGCGTGGCCAGGTTCTGGCGGCGCCGGGCTCGATCACGCCGCATACCGGGTTCAAGGCCGAGGCCTATATCCTGACGAAGGAAGAGGGCGGTCGTCACACGCCGTTCTTCACGAACTACCGGCCGCAGTTCTACTTCCGGACCACGGATGTGACCGGGATCGTGAAGCTGCCGGAAGGCGTGGAGATGGTGATGCCGGGCGACAACGTGGCGATGGACGTCGAGCTGATCGCGCCGATCGCGATGGATGAGGGCCTGCGCTTCGCGATCCGCGAAGGCGGCCGCACCGTCGGCGCCGGCGTCGTCGCCAAGATCGTCAAGTAAGCGACGACGGAAGGGTACGGGCCAAAGCGCCATGGACAGCCAGAACATCCGCATTCGCCTCAAGGCGTTCGATCACCGCGTGCTCGATGGCAGCACGCGGGAAATCGTCAACACGGCCAAGCGGACGGGTGCGCGGGTGCGCGGGCCCATCCCGCTGCCGACGCAGATCGAGCGTTTCACCGTCAACCGTTCGCCGCACGTCGATAAGAAGTCGCGCGAGCAGTTCGAGATTCGTACGCACCGTCGTCTGCTTGATATCGTCGATCCCACCCCCCAGACCGTGGACGCGCTGATGAAGCTCGACCTCGCCTCGGGTGTGGACGTCGAGATCAAGATCTGATCGACGGATAGAGGACCGACATAATGTCCATCACAGGCCGTCAGGTTACGGGCCGTTCCGGGCTGATCGCCCGGAAGCTGGGGATGACCCGGCTTTTCAATGAGGACGGTTCCACCGTCCCTGTCACCGTTCTGCATGTCGACAACGTTCGCGTTATCGCGCAGCGCACGCTCGAGAAGGATGGCTATGTCGCCGTCCAGGTCGGGATTGGCGTGGCGAAGCCGAAGAACGTGACGAATCCGCAGAAGGGCCACTTCGCGAAGGCCGGCGTCGAGGCGCCGCGCAAGACCGTTGAGTTCCGCGTGGCCGAGGACGCGACTCTCGCGCCCGGCACCAAGCTCGGAATCGGCCATTTCGTCGCCGGCCAGAAGATCGATGTCACGGGCACGACCCAGGGCAAGGGCTTCGCTGGTGCGATGAAGCGCTGGAATTTCGCGGGTCTCGAGGCGTCGCACGGCGTTTCGGTCAGCCACCGTTCGCATGGTTCCACCGGCAACCGTCAGGATCCGGGCAAGACCTTCAAGAACAAGAAGATGGCCGGCCATATGGGTGTCGAGCGCGTGACCACGCAGAACCTGGTCATCGCCGGGCATGATGCGGAGCGCGGGCTGCTGCTGGTGAAGGGCGCCGTTCCCGGTTCGAAGGGCAGCTATGTGCTGGTGCGGGACGCTGTGAAGCGTGCGCGCCATGCCGATGCGCCCTATCCGGCCGGTCTGGCTGCCGAAGCTGGGGCGGAAGGGTAAAGATCATGGCCATCCAGCTTCCTGTCATCAATCTCGACAATGACTCCGTCGGCCAGGTCGACCTGCCGGAGGCGCTGTTCGGCGCCGAGCCGCGGGCCGACATCATGGCCCGTGTGGTCCATTGGCAGTTGGCCAAGCGCCGCGCCGGGACCCACAAGGTCAAGGGCATGGGCGAGGTCTCCGGCACCACCAAGAAGCCGTATCGGCAGAAGGGCACCGGCAATGCGCGCCAGGGCTCCCTGCGGGCGCCGCAGTACCGCAAGGGTGGCATCGTCCACGGTCCGGTGGTGCGCGACCACGGCTACAACCTGAACAAGAAGGTCCGCCGCCTCGGCCTGATCTGCGCGCTCTCCGCCAAGGTGGCGGCGGGCAAGCTGATCGTGCTCGACACGGCCACCGCCGGCGACGAGGCCAAGACCTCGGCGATGGTGGCGCAGCTGAAGAAGCTGGGCTGGGACAGCGCCCTGGTGGTGGATGCGACGGTGGATGAGGGCTTCGCCCGCGTCACGCGCAACATCCCCAAGATCGATGTGCTGCCGACCATCGGCGCCAATGTCTACGACATCCTGAACCACGACGTGCTCGCGGTGACGCGTGCCGGCCTCGAGGCTCTGGCGGCGCGGCTGAATGGCGCGACGAAGGAATCCGAAGCATGAGCGAGACGGCACCCAAGCCGCGCGGCAAGGTCCTGTCCGCCGAGCGCCTGTACCAGGTGATCCTGGCACCGGTGGTGACGGAAAAGGCGACGCGCCTGAACGAGAGCAGCCAGGTCACCTTCAAGGTGACGCTGGACGCGACGAAACCGGAGATCCGGCAGGCGGTCGAGAAGCTGTTCAGCGTCAATGTCGAGGCGGTGAATACGCTCGTGATGAAGGGCAAGGCCAAGCGGTTCCGCGGTCGTAAGGGCCAGCGTTCCGATTGGAAGAAGGCGGTGGTGAGGCTGCAGGCCGGCCAGACCATCGACCTCACGACGGGGCTCGCGTAACGCCATGGCATTGAAGAACTTCAACCCGGTCACCCCGTCGCTGCGCGGCACGGTCCTCGTGGACCGTTCCGACCTGTGGAAGGGCAAGCCGGTCAAGGGGCTGACCGAGGGCAAGTCGCACTCGGGCGGCCGCAACAACCATGGCCGTACCACGGTCCGGTTCCGGGGCGGCGGACACAAGCAGTCCTACCGCATCGTCGACTTCAAGCGCCGCAAGTTCGATGTGGCCGCGGTTGTCGAGCGCCTGGAATACGACCCGAACCGCTCCGCCTGGATCGCGCTGCTGAAGTACGCGGATGGTGAGCTCGCCTATATCATTGCGCCGCAGCGCCTGAAGGCGGGCGACAGCGTGGTGTCGGGCGAGAAGGTCGACATCAAGCCGGGCAATGCGATGCCGCTGGCGAACATTCCGGTCGGCACCATCATCCATTGCCTGGAGATGAAGCCGGGTGCGGGTGCGAAGATCGCGCGTTCGGCGGGCACCTTCTGCCAGCTGGTCGGCAAGGACGCCGGCTATGCGCAGGTGAAGCTGATGTCGGGTGAGGTTCGCCTGGTGCGGGCCGAGTGCATGGCCGCCATTGGCGCCGTGTCCAACCCGGACAACAGCAACCAGCAGATCGGCAAGGCCGGCCGCATGCGCTGGATGGGCTTCCGTCCGCATCAGCGCGGCGTGGTCATGAACCCCGTCGATCACCCGCATGGTGGTGGCGAAGGCCGCACCTCTGGTGGTCGTCATCCGGTTACCCCGTGGGGCAAGCCCACCAAGGGTGCCAAGACCCGTAACAACAAGCGTACGGACCGGCTCATTGTCCGGCGCCGCAACGCGACGAAGGGCTGACGGCAATGTCGCGCAGCGTCTGGAAGGGGCCGTTCGTCGACGGCTACCTGCTCAACAAGGCAGAGGCATCCCGCGCTTCGGGTCGCAACGAGGTCATCAAGATCTGGTCGCGCCGCAGCACGATTTTGCCGCAGTTCGTGGGTTTGGTGTTCGGCGTCTACAACGGGAAGAAGTTCATCCCGGTGCAGGTGAACGAGAACATGGTGGGCCACAAGTTCGGCGAGTTCTCGCCGACGCGCACCTTCACCGGGCATTCGTCCGACAAGAAGGCGAAGCGGGGCTAACATGAGCAAGCCGAAGCACGAGCGCGGGCTCGAAGAAACCGAAGCGCAGGCGATCACGAAGAACATTCGTGTCAGCCCGCGGAAGCTGAACCTGGTGGCGGGGTTGATCCGCGGCCGCACGGCACAGGATGCCGTCGCGACGCTGACCTTCTCCAAGCGCCGCATTGCGCAGACGGTGAAGAAGACACTCGAGAGCGCGATCGCCAACGCCGAGAACAACCACAGCCTGGATGTCGACCGCCTGGTCGTCACCAAGGCCGAGGTTGGGCGCGCCGTGGTGATGAAGCGTTTCCATGCGCGTGGCCGTGGCCGCTCCTCGCAGATCGAGAAGTGGTTCAGCCATCTGAAGATCGTTGTGGCGGAGCAGACTGTTCCGGCGCCGGCGGCACAGCAGGAGGCCGCGTAACATGGGTCACAAAGTCAATCCGATCGGGCTCCGGCTCGGCATCAACCGCACCTGGGACAGCCGCTGGTTCGCGGAGCGCGACTATGCGCGGATGCTGCATGAGGACCTGAAGCTGCGTAAGACGCTGCGTGAGCGCCTGAAGGGCGCCGGCGTGTCTCGCGTGGTCATCGAGCGTCCGGCGAAGAAGCCCCGCGTGACGATCCATGCCGCCCGTCCGGGCGTCGTGATCGGCAAGAAGGGCGCGGACATCGAGAACCTGCGCAAGGACCTGGCGAAGATGGCCGGGGCCGAGGTCTCGCTGAACATCGTTGAAATCCGCAAGCCGGAAATCGACAGCACGCTGGTGGCCGAGAGCATCGCGCAGCAGCTGGAGCGCCGCGTGGCGTTCCGCCGTGCGATGAAGCGCGCCGTGCAGTCCGCCATGCGCCTCGGCGCCGGCGGCATCCGCATCAACTGCTCCGGCCGTCTGGGCGGGGCGGAGATTGCGCGCATGGAGTGGTACCGCGAAGGCCGTGTGCCGTTGCACACGCTGCGCGCGGATATCGATTTCGGTGTCGCGACCGCGAAGACCACCTATGGCACCTGCGGTGTCAAGGTCTGGATCTTCAAGGGCGAAGTCATGGCTCATGATCCGATGGCGCAGGACAAGCGCGCCGCGGAACAAGCCCCGCAGCGCTGAAGGTAACTGATCATGCTGCAGCCTAAGCGCACGACGTTTCGCAAGGCCCATAAGGGCCGTATCAAGGGTATCGCCCGTGGCGGCTTTACCCTGACCTTCGGCGGTTTCGGTCTGAAGGCGCTGGAGCCCGAGCGGGTGACGGCGCGGCAGATCGAGGCGGCGCGGCGCGCCATCACGCGCGCCATGAAGCGCCAGGGGCGGGTTTGGATCCGGATCTTCCCGGATGTGCCCGTTTCGACCAAGCCGGCCGAAGTCCGCATGGGCTCCGGCAAGGGCGCGCCGGAATACTGGGTGGCACGGGTGAAGCCGGGCCGCATCATGTTCGAGCTGGACGGTGTCTCTGGTGAGATCGCCCGCGAGGCGCTCGAGCTCGGGGCGGCGAAGCTGCCGATCAAGACGAAGATCGTGACGCGCCTCGGCGCCACGGCGGAGGCCTGAGATGGCGCAGACGAAGATCGCGGACGTGCGGGCCAAGACCCCGGACGAGCTGCAGGAGATGCTGGTGAACCTTCGGAAGGAGCAGTTCAACCTGCGCTTCCAGCGGGCCACCGGCCAGCTTGAGGCGACGGGTCGCATCAAGGAAGTTCGCCGGGATATCGCGCGGGCGAAGACGATCATGACCGAGCGCGTCCGCGTCTCGGCGAAGCAAGCTTAAGGGGTTCGGGCGATGCCGAGGCGCGTCCTCACGGGCCGGGTGGTCAGCGACAAGACCGACAAGACGATCACCGTCTTGGTCGAGCGTCGCGTGATGCATCCGCTCTACAAGAAGTTCATCCGTCGTTCCAAGAAGTACGCAGCGCATGACGCGGCGAACCTCTGCAAGGAAGGCGACCTGGTGTCGATCGAGGAATGCCGCCCGATCAGCAAGAACAAGTCGTGGCTGGTGGTCGCGCGGAATGGCGATGCGGTTGAGCGTCCGGAGGGCTTCGATGCCCCGGTCGTCGCCGCGAAGCCCTCCGCCGATGCGCCCGCTTCGGCAAGCTGAGGCGGATAAGACATGATCCAGGTCGAATCCAACCTCGACGTCGCCGACAATTCCGGCGCGCGCCGCGTCCAGTGCATCAAGGTGCTGGGCGGGTCGAAGCGCCGCACGGCGTCCGTCGGTGACATCATCGTCGTTTCCGTCAAGGAAGCGATTCCCCGCGCCAAGGTGAAGAAGGGCGAGGTGCATCGCGCCGTCATCGTCCGCACGGCCTATCCCGTGCGGCGCATCGACGGCACCGCGATCCGCTTCGACGGCAACGCCGCGGTTCTGATCAACAAGCAAGGCGAGCCGATCGGCACCCGTATCTTCGGACCGGTCGTGCGTGAGCTGCGTGGGCGCAAGTTCATGAAGATCATCTCGCTGGCGCCGGAGGTCCTGTAAGGCCATGGCCGCGAAGATCAAGAAGGGCGACCGGGTCGAGGTTCTCGCCGGTCGCGACAAGGGCAAGAAGGGCGATGTCATTCGCGTCGTGCCCGAGGAAAACCGCGCCTTCGTGCAGGGCGTGAACATGGTGAAGCGCCACACCAAGCCGCAGGGCATGGGCAAGCCGGGTGGTATCGTCGAGAAGGAAGGTCCGATCGACCTCTCCAACCTGGCGCTGCTCGACCCGGTGTCCGGCAAGGCGACGCGGGTGGGGTTCAAGGTGCTCGAGGACGGCAGCAAGGTTCGTGTTGCCCGACCCTCCGGCGAGGTGATTGACCGATGAGCGGGACCAAGAAGGGCGCCAAGGCGCCGGCGAAGTCGACGCCCCCGAAGAAGAGCAACGCCGCGCCTGCCGCCAAGGGTGGTGAGCAGCGCGTGGCCCCGGCTTCGCCGGCGGCCGTCGCCAAGGCTGGTGCTGCCAAGGCGGCGCCGGAAGGGCAGACGCGGCTTCGGAAGCTGTATGAGGAGGTGGTGCGCAAGCGCCTGTCCGACGAGTTCGGCTACAAGAACCCGATGGAAGTGCCGAAGCTCGAGAAGATCGTGATCAACATGGGCGTCGGCGAAGCCGCCGGCGATTCCAAGAAGCTCGATGCCGCCGTCGCGGACCTGATGGCGATCGCCGGCCAGAAGCCGGTGAAGACCCGGGCCCGCAAGGCCATCGCGGGCTTCAAGATCCGCGAAGGCCAGGCGATCGGCTGCAAGGTCACGCTGCGCAAGGCGCGGATGTACGAGTTTCTTGACCGGTTGGTGACGATTGCCCTGCCGCGCGTGCGCGACTTTCGTGGTATCCCCGGCAACCGCGGCTTCGATGGCCGTGGCAACTACGCCATGGGCCTCAAGGAGCAGATCGTGTTCCCTGAGATCAACTACGACAAGGTCGACACGGTGCGCGGCATGGACATCCAGTTCGTGACGACCGCGAAGACCGACAAGGAAGCCAAGGCGCTCCTCAAGGCGTTCGACCTTCCTTTCGCAAACTGATTTGGAAAA
Source organism: Falsiroseomonas oleicola (assembly GCF_019029495.1). Classification (GTDB taxonomy): domain Bacteria; phylum Pseudomonadota; class Alphaproteobacteria; order Acetobacterales; family Acetobacteraceae; genus Falsiroseomonas; species Falsiroseomonas oleicola. Next base: position 399,372 of record NZ_JAERQM010000001.1, on the reverse strand, counting down.
CCGCCTGACACGCGTCAGGCAGGTTCCGGAGGATTAGAGACGGTATGGCCAAGACCTCGTCTGTCATGAAGAACAAGCGTCGTGAACGGCTGTCCAAGCTGCACGCGCCCAAGCGCGCCGCCCTCAAGGCGGTGGTGATGGATCGCGAGTTGCCGGTGGAAGAGCGGTTCGAGGCGACGTTGAAGCTGGCACAGTTGCCGCGCAACGGTGCCAAGATCCGCGTCCGCCTGCGCTGCGAGCTCACCGGTCGTCCCCGCGGTAACTACCGCAAGTTCAAGCTCAGCCGTAACCAGCTTCGTGATCTTGCCAATAATGGCCAGATTCCGGGGCTGGTTAAGGCCAGCTGGTAAGGAGGGCCGCGCATGTCGCTGTCCGATCCGTTGGGTGATATGCTCACCCGTATCCGCAACGCGCAGCGCGCACGGCAGAGCCGTTGCGTCGCGCCGGCCTCGAAGCTGCGGGAGAATGTTCTCGATGTGCTGAAGCGCGAAGGCTACATCCGCGCCTTCGCCACGGAGCAGCTCCGCCCCGGCATCAGCGTCATCAGCATCGAGCTGAAGTATTCTGAAGGCGAGCCCGCCATCAAGGAAATCGCGCGCGTGTCCAAGCCGGGCCGCCGGGTCTATTCCAAGATTGCCGAGCTGCCGAAGTTCTACTCTGGCCTCGGTATTTCGATCCTGTCCACGCCGAAGGGCGTGATGAGCGACAATGAGGCTCGCGCTGCCAATGTTGGCGGCGAAGTCCTTTGCCGCGTATTCTGACGGGAGGATAGACATGTCTCGCGTCGGCAAATATCCGGTCCCGGTTCCGGCAGGCGTCCAGGTGGCGCTGCAGGGCCGCAAGATCGTGGCCAAGGGCAAGAATGGCGAGCTGTCGCTCGACCTGACCGAGGAAGTCGATGTCACCATCGACGACGGCCAGGTCGCGGTGGCGCCGCGTGGCGGGGACCGCAAGTCCCGCACCATGTGGGGCACCACGCGCAGCCTGATCCAGAGCATGGTGACGGGCGTTTCCACCGGCTTCGCCCGGAACATGGAAATTACTGGCACCGGTTATCGTGCGGCCGTGCAGGGGAAGGAGCTGGTGCTCAACCTCGGCTACAGCCACGATATCCGCTATCCGATCCCGGCGGGCATCAAGATCACCTGCGAGAAGCCGACCTCCATCAAGGTGGAAGGCGCTGACAAGCGCCAGGTTGGCCAGGTGGCCTCTGAGATCCGCGCGTATCGCGGCCCGGAGCCCTACAAGGGCAAGGGCGTGCGGTACGACAACGAGGTGATCCTCCGGAAGGAGGGTAAGAAGAAGTAATGGCCGACAGGAAGCTCGCACTCACGGAGCGCCGCCGTTCGCGGCTGCGCTACCAGCTCAAGATGAAGTCGGGTGGCCGCGTTCGGCTGTCCATCTTCCGCTCGGGGCGGCACATCTATGCGCAGGTCATCGACGACAAGGCGGGCCGCACGGTGGCCGCGGCCTCGTCGCTCGAGAAGGCGATGCGCGATGAGCTGAAGACCGGTGCCGACAAGGATGCGGCTGCGGCCGTTGGCAAGCTGGTGGCGGAACGCGCCCTGGCCGCCGGCGTGTCGGCGGTGGTGTTCGATCGTGGGCCGTATCTCTATCACGGCCGCATCAAGGCGCTCGCGGAGGCTGCCCGCGAGGGCGGCCTGTCCTTCTGAGGAGTTCGGGAATGGCACGGGAACCCAGGAGCGGCGAGGGCGGCGGTGGCGGTGAGGGCGATCGTCGCCGGGGCCGCGGTCGCGACCGCAACGAGAACCGGCAGGAGCGCCAGGACGGCGACGACCTGAAGGACAAGCTGGTCACCATCAACCGTGTGGCCAAGGTGGTGAAGGGCGGCCGTCGCTTCAGCTTCGCCGCGCTGGTCGTGGTTGGCGACCAGAAGGGCCGCGTCGGCTGGGGCGCCGGCAAGGCGCGTGAGGTGCCGGAGGCGATCCGCAAGGCGACGGAACGTGCGAAGCGCACGATGATCCGCGTGCCGATGCGCGAGGGCCGCACCCTGCATCATGACCAGATCGGCGAGTACGGCGCCGGCCGCGTCATCCTGCGTGCCGCGCCGGCCGGTACCGGCATCATCGCCGGTGGCCCGATGCGCGCGGTGTTCGAGACGCTGGGCATGGGCGACGTCGTCGCCAAGTGCACCGGCACGACGAATCCGCATAACATGGTGAAGGCGACCTTCGCGGCGCTCGGCCGTTGCACCAGCCCGCGGGCTGTTGCGGCACGCCGCGGCAAGAAGGTCTCGGACCTGCTGGGTCCGCGCAAGGATGCCGTGGCCGAGGGCGCGGCGCCGGAGGCAGCCAATGTCTGACAAGAAGACCGTGAAGGTGACCCAGACCGGGTCGCCGATCGGCCGCAAGCCGGGGCAGCGCGAGACGCTGATCGGGCTGGGCCTGAACAAGATCCGCCGCACCAGCGAGCTGGAGGATACTCCGGCGGTGCGCGGCATGATCCGGAAGGTCGCCCACCTGATTCAGGTGGACGGGGAATAACATGAAGCTCAACGAAATCCGGGACAACGACGGCGCCCGGCCGAAGTTCAAGCGCATCGGCCGTGGCATCGGCTCCGGCAAGGGCAAGACCTCTGGCCGCGGCGTCAAGGGTCAGAAGGCGCGCACCGGCGTGTCGCTGAATGGGTTCGAGGGCGGTCAGCTCCCGATCTATCGGCGGCTGCCGAAGCGTGGCTTCGTGAACATCTTCCGCAAGCACTACGCGCCGCTGAATCTCGGCGCGCTGGACAAGGCGATCGCCGATGGCCGCCTGCCGGCCGAAGGCGCGATCGACGAGGCGATGCTGCAGGCCGCAGGCGTGGTGCGCAGCTCGCCGAAGTATGTCGGCGTGCGCCTGCTGGCGACCGGCGAGATCACCCGCGCGGTCACCCTGACCGTGTCCGGTGCCTCCGCCGCGGCGGCTGCCGCGATTCAGGCCGCTGGCGGCTCGCTGACGTTGCTGGTGACCCCGGCGGCAGATGCCGAGGCCGCAGCCTGAGGCGACCGAGCTGTTGTCGCCCTTGCACCAGCGTGTGTGGGGCGGCACTTTAGGATAGCTGCGACGCGGCGTCCCGGGCCTGCCTTTTCGGCGTGGCATGGGGGCGCCGCTTTCGCGAGGAGGGATCGCATATGGCGTCCGCCGCCGAACAGCTTGCGGCCAATCTGAACCTCGGGGTGCTGGCCAAGGCCACCGAGCTGAAGAATCGGCTGTGGTTCACCCTGGGCGCTTTGATCGTCTACCGGATCGGCTCCTACGTGCCCGTGCCTGGCATCGATGCCGGCGTGATGGCGGAGCTGCTCCAGCAGATGGGCGGCGGCATCCTGGGCATGTTCGACATGTTCACCGGCGGTTCGCTGGGGCGCATGACGATCTTCGCGCTCAACATCATGCCCTATATCTCCGCCAGCATCATCGTTCAGTTGATGACGGCCGCCATTCCCTCCTGGGAAGCCCTGAAGAAGGAAGGCGAGTCGGGGCGGAAGAAGCTCAACCAGTACACGCGCTACCTGTGCCTGTTCATCGCGATCTTCCAGGCCTACGGCATCGCCGTGGGGCTCGAGAGCCTGCGCGGCAGCTTCGGGTCGGCGGTGCATGATCCGGGCTGGTTCTTCCGCGTCTCCTGCGTCATCACGCTGGTCGGCGGCACCATGTTCCTGATGTGGCTGGGCGAGCAGATCACCGCGCGCGGCATCGGCAACGGCATCAGCCTGATCATCTTCGCGGGTATCGTGGCGAACCTGCCCTCCGCCCTGGCCAGCACGCTGGAACTGGGCCGGACAGGCGCGCTCTCGACCTTCTTCATCATGGCCTTCCTGGTCATCGCGCTGCTGGTTATCGCCTTGGTGGTCTTCGTGGAGCGGGCGCAGCGGCGCATCCCGGTGCAATATCCGAAGCGCCAGGTGGGCAACCGGATGTTCGGCGGCGAGAACACGCATCTGCCGCTGAAGCTGAACACGGCCGGCGTCATGCCGCCGATCTTCGCCTCCTCGCTGCTGCTGCTGCCGGCCACCTTCGCGGCCTTCCGGTCGGATCAGACCGAGGCGTCCTGGATCACCGACGCCGCCAATCTGCTGGCCCATGGGCAGCCGCTGTACATGGCGCTGTACCTGGCGCTGATCGTCTTCTTCGCCTTCTTCTACACGGCGGTGGTCTTCAACCCGCAGGAGACAGCGGACAATCTGCGCAAGTATGGTGGCTTCGTGCCGGGCATCCGGCCAGGCCTGCCGACCGCGCAGTATTTCGACCGGGTGCTGACCCGACTGACTGCGGTGGGCGCCATCTATCTGTCCGTCGTCTGCATCCTGCCGGAGTTGCTGATCTCCAATTACGGTGTGCCCTTCTACTTCGGCGGCACCTCATTGCTCATCATCGTCTCCGTCACCATGGACACGGTGGCCCAGGTGCAGTCACATTTGTTTGCCCATCAGTATGAAGGGCTCATCAAGAAGGCGCGGCTGGGTGGTCGTGGCACGCAGCCGGGGGGACGTGGTCGATGAGGTTGATCCTGCTGGGTCCTCCGGGCGCCGGCAAAGGCACGCAGGCGAAGCGGCTGGAGGAGCGCTACGGCGTTGTCCAGGTTGCCACGGGCGACATGCTCCGCGCAGAGGTGAAGTCCGGCTCCGCCATCGGCCTGGAGGCCAAGGCGATCATGGAGCGGGGCGAGTTGGTGCCGGACAGCATCCTAATCGGCATGCTGGCGGGCCGCGTGCGGGCGCCGGACGTGCAGAAGGGGTTCATCCTGGATGGCTTTCCGCGCACCGTGCCGCAGGCCGAGGCGCTGGACAGGATGCTGGCCGAGACGGGACTGCCGCTCGACCAGGTCGTTGAGTTGAAGGTGGATGATTCGGCGCTGGTCGATCGAATCGCCGGTCGCTTCACCTGTGCGAGATGCGGCGAGGGCTACCACGACCGCTTCAAGCCGACGGCTGTCGTGGGCGTCTGTGACGCCTGTGGCAGCACGGAGTTCGTGAGGCGTGCCGATGACCGTGCAGAGACGGTCGCGGCGCGGCTGGAGGCCTATCACCGCCAGACAGCGCCGCTGCTGCCGCATTACGCGGCGCAGGGGAAGCTGCGGCAGGTGGATGGGATGGCCGAGATGGACGAGGTGACGCGGCAATTGGCCGAGATCCTCGGGCCTCCCGGCGCGTGACTTGACTCCCCTGCGGGGGTCGGTGTAGCACCCGGCCCCTGCGGTCCGGAGGTTCCTCCGGCCGCTCTTCGCCGTTGCGTGCCTGATTGGGGTTTTCCAGCGAGTCCCGCTGGCCTTGTCCCGCTCCGGCGGGGCCCCTCCCGGGCCTGGTTTTTATGTATGCGGGCCGCAAGCCCGTCTGTTTGATGCGGGCCACAGGCCCGATGAGGAGAGAGGCACCGTGGCGCGCATCGCCGGCGTGAACATCCCAACCAACAAGCGGGTGCTCATCTCGCTCCGCTACATCTATGGCATCGGTCCGCAGAACGCGAAGGTGATCTGCGAGCAGCTCGGCATCCCTGAGGATCGCCGCGTGAACCAGATGACCGACGATGAAATCCTCCGCGTGCGCGAGCTGATCGACCGGGAATACCGCGTCGAGGGCGACCTGCGGCGTGAAGAGGCGATGAACAAGAAGCGGCTGATGGACATGGCCTGCTATCGCGGCCTCCGTCACCGCAAGGGTCTGCCGGTCCGTGGCCAGCGCACGCATACCAATGCGCGCACCCGCAAGGGCAAGGCCGTGGCGATCGCCGGCAAGAAGAAGGTGACGAAGTAAGATGGCTCGCGAACCCCGCGCCGGCTCCCGCCCCCGCAAGAAGGAACGGAAGAATATTTCTTCCGGCGTGGCGCATGTCCTCGCCTCCTTCAACAACACCGTGGTGACGATCACCGACGCGCAGGGCAATGCCATCGCCTGGTCGTCGGCCGGCAGCCAGGGCTTCAAGGGCAGCCGCAAGAGCACGCCCTATGCCGCCCAGGTCGCCGCCGAGGACGCCGGCAAGAAGGCCCGTGAGCATGGCATGGAGACGCTGGAAATCCAGGTCTCCGGGCCGGGTTCGGGCCGTGAGTCGGCGCTGCGCGCTTTGCAGGCTGTCGGCTTTTACGTCACCGCGATCCGCGACGTGACGCCCATCCCGCACAATGGCTGCCGCCCCCGGAAGCGCCGCCGCGTCTGATCGGACGTGGCTGGCGCATCGGTGCAGGCAGGGGAATAGACCGTGATCGAGAAGAACTGGCGTTCGCTGATCGAGACCAAGAAGGACGTCGAGCTCGGCGCCGACCCGACGCGGCTCGCGACGCTGATCGCGGAGCCGCTGGAGCGCGGCTTCGGCATGACGCTGGGCAATGCGCTGCGCCGCATCCTGCTGTCCTCGCTGCAGGGCGCGGCGGTGACGGCTGTGCGTATCGACGGCGCGCTGCATGAATTCAGCAGCCTTCAGGGTGTGCGCGAAGACGTGACGGACATCGTCCTGAACGTGAAGCAGCTTGCTGTTCGCATGCAGGGCGATGGGCCGAAGCGCCTCCAGCTCACCGCGACCGGCCCGGGCGAAGTGACCGCCGGCCAGATCCAGACCTCGGGCGATATCGAGATCTCGAACCCCGACCTGGTGATCTGCTCGCTCGATGACGGCGCCAAGCTGTCCATGGAGCTGACGGTCGATACCGGCAAGGGCTACGTTCCGGCCAGCGAGAACCGTCCCGAGGATGCGCCGATCGGCCTGATCCCGATCGATGCCATCTACTCCCCGGTGCGCCGCGTGGCCTATCAGGTACAGCCGACCCGCGTCGGCCAGAAGACCGACTACGACAAGCTGGTCCTGACCGTCGAGACCGACGGCACGGTGACGCCGGAGGATGCGGTCGGCATCGCCGCGCGCATCCTGCAGGAGCAGCTTCAGCTCTTCATCAACTTCGAGGAGCCGCGCCAGCGTGTGGTTGAGGAGATCCGCGACGATCTGCCCTTCAACCGCAACCTGCTGCGCAAGGTCGACGAGCTGGAGCTCTCGGTCCGCTCGGCGAACTGCCTGAAGAACGACAACATCGTCTATATCGGCGACCTGGTTCAGAAGACCGAGCAGGAAATGCTCCGCACGCCGAACTTCGGCCGCAAGTCGCTGAACGAGATCAAGGAAGTTCTCGCCTCCATGGGCCTCGGCCTCGGCATCACCGTGCCGGGCTGGCCGCCGGAGAACATCGAGGACCTGGCGAAGAAGCTCGAGGAGCCCTTCTGAGGGCGCCTTCGGGCAGGCGGAGGGGCAGTCACGCTCCCCGACTATGAGTGTGAAACTGCGCTGCACATATACACTGTGCCCCCGCCGAGGCGGGGGTGCAGGTTCTCTAAGGAAACAGGACCATGCGTCACGGCGTATCCGGCCGTAAGCTCGGCGTTACCACCAGCCACCGGCTCGCGATGCTCCGCAGCATGGCGACCGCCCTGCTCAAGCACGAGCAGATCTCCACCACCCTGCCCAAGGCAAAGGAACTGCGCCCCTATGTCGAGCGGATCATCACGCTCGGCAAGCGCGGCGACCTGCATGCGCGCCGCCAGGCCTATGCGCAGATCCGCGACCCGAAGGTGGTCGACAAGCTGTTCTCGACCATCGCGGATCGCTACAAGACCCGCGAAGGCGGATACACCCGCGTGCTGAAGGCCGGCGTCCGCTACGGCGATGCGGCCGACATGGCGGTGATCGAGCTGATCGAGCGCGATGTCGCGGCCAAGGGCTTGGACAGCGGCCCGCGGCCGGAGACGGTGCCGAGCGAGGCGGACGAGGCGTAAGGCCTTCTCCTCTCCAGGGCTACGGGACAGGGCGCCGCGAGGCGCCCTTTTTCATGCGCGCTCCGGCACCAGCCAGCCGCGGTAGCGCACGATGCGGCCGAGGCGGAGCGGCAGGCTGATTTCCACGTCGAAGGTGAAGCGGCCAGCGGCGTCCACTTCCTCCTTCGCGTCGCTCAGCGGCGCGAGGCGGCGGGGCAGGGGAATGCCGAGGCAGCGCCAGCCCTGAAGCTCCAGCCGCATCCCCTTGGCGTCGCAGGGCAAGGCGAGATCGAAGGCGAAGGGGCCGAAGCGCTCCGTCAGATGTCCGGAGCGGCTGGCGGAGAGCCGGCTGGTGAAGCGGCGCGGGCCGAAATGGCGGGTCCAGCGCTCACCCTCGTCCGTCGCCTCGATCTCAACCCGCACCGGCATGCGGCCCGGCGAAGGGAACCCGACGAGGCGTGCGACCAGGGCCGCCAACCGGCTGGAAGGCCCGTCCACCTCCGCCATGCCGGACGCGGCCTGCCACCAGCCTGGGCGGTGCAACGCGCGCAGGGGCTCCGGCAGCCGCGCGAAGGTCTCCGCGCCAAGGGTCAGGGCAAAGAGCGGCAGCGGTCGACTGACCTCCGACGTGCAGCGGATGCGATAGGGCGTGAACTCCGCCTCGATGGCAGCCAAGTCTACCACGCCGACGCAGGCGGAGGCGCCGGCGCGGCCTTCCAACCTTCCCTCCGCCAAGGCGCGCAGCACCGCGAGCGCCGGCAAGGTCGGGACCATCGGCCCATCCCCCGCCTCGGCCAGAAGCATCCAGCGTGCCAGGGTGGGCAGGCCCTCGGCATCCCGGCCGCGCGCTTCCACCAGCATGCCGCCGCGATCGGTGCCGAAGCGGTCGAAGGCAGCGGCCAGCCAGCGGAAGGCGCCGCTGAAGCGCGCCAGATTCAGCCCGGCACGCCCCGCAAGGCTGGCGAGCCACAGGCCGAAATGCAGCGGCGCCAGTTCCAGCCCCGCCCGGAAGATCGCCGCGCGGCGGGGCGCGAAGCGGGCCGGGATGAGGTCGAGGTCCGGCGTGTCGCAGAGCGACAGCCATCGCCGGCCAAGCCCGGGCAGCGGCCGGCGGTGCAGCATTCCCCAGCCTGGTTGAACGCGCCAATGCCCGTCGCCAAAAACCCGGACGGGGCGCCCGGCATAGGACAGGATGGCCCGTACCACGCTGTGCCCACGCGGTGCCCGGTTGCCGGGGGAGATCGCGACCTCCACCGTATCCACCTGCCGCCAGCCGCGCAGCAAATGGTCCAGCACGGCATTGGACAGCGCGGGCGTGGAACTGGCGCCGGTCAGCGCCAGGCGGCCGGCACCGCGCGCTTCCTCATCCAGCGCGGCCGCGAAGCCTGCCACATGTTCGCGCGCGTCGGACAGGTCGATGGCATGCATCCCGGCCGCAAGGGCCGCGCGGGGCAGGTGATAGCCGGCGCCCTGCCAGGGGCCCGCGGCATCCACCAGGGCGAAGGCGCCGGTGGCACGCAGGGCTTCCGCCGTCATCTGCGCCGCATTGAGGGCCAAGGCGGAGATGTCGCGCCCGGGATGCCTGGCCCGCAAGGCGCCGGCCAGCGCCTCGGCCCGGCCGAGATCACGGCCGGCGACGACAATGCCGAGCGTGGTGGTCTCCGCCAGGCCATGCACCAGCCTGGTGCCGAAAGTGCCGGTGCCGCCGACGACCAGCACCCGAAGCGCCGTCACGGCTCCCGCGCGACATGCCGACGCAGCTCCGGCCCAGGGACCATGCAGGTCTCGGTCCGCCCGAACAGCCGGTAGCGGTTTTGGGCAATGCGGTCGTAGACCCAGTCGCGCCAGCTTTTCGGCACATGCCGCAGATGTCGCACCCAGCCCCAGCGCGGCAGGCGCGACAGCACCTGAAGGGCGGCGTCCGACTTCATATGGGCGACGCCATCCAGCACCGCCGCATTGCTCTCCGGGTTCTCGGGATGGATGCCGAGCTGCGCCGCCAGCCGCCCGCCCAGCGGGTCCTGCACCGCGGTGAAGCGGAAGCGGGCCGCCGGATCACGCGCCGCGACGAAGCGGAAGGCGGCGGAGCAGATCACGCAGACGCCGTCATACAGCACGGTGCCATCGGGAATGTCCCGCACCGGCCGAGGCGCCCAGCGATCCCTGCTCATCCGCGCTTCATCCCCGGCGGGTCCCCCGCAACTCCAGCCGCGTCAGCCAGAAGCCGGCGGCGATGATGATGGCGACGCCCACCAGCATGCCCGGCTCCGGCACCTCGTCGAAGAACAGCCAGCCGAACAGGATGGCCCAGAGGATCATGGCATATTGCCAGGGCACCACCACCGGCGCCGGGGCCAGCGCCAGGGAATGTGTGACGGCCAGATGCGCCGCCACCCCCACCACGCCCAGCAGCATCAGCAGCAGCGCATCCCCCCAGGCCACCGGCACCCAGCCGAAGGGCGCCAGCACCAGCCCCAGCACCAGCGCCGCGCCCATCTGGTAGGTGGCGAGCACGGTGGCGGAGGTGCCGCGCAATTCGCGCGTGGCCAGCAGATAGCCCGAATAGAGCATCATGCCGCCCAGCGCGACCAGCGTCGGCAGCCAGCCATGGTCCAGCCCCGCGCCCAGCGCCACCACGACGCCGACGAAGCCCAGCAGCACGGCGGCCAGCCGGGCGGGCTCCAGCCTTTCCTTCAGCAACAGGGCGGAGGCCAGGGCGACGAAGATCGGCGTGGCCATCCAGAAAGCCATGGTATCGGCCAGCGGCATCATGGAGACGGCCCAGTAGAAGGCCGTGACCTCCAGCGTGCCGCAGGCCACGCGCAGCCATTGCAGCCCGGGGCGGGGCGGGCGCAGCAGCCGCACCGGGCCTTCCCGCGCGATCATCGGCGCCAGGATCAGCAGCGCCGCCAGGCTGCGCAGCACCAGCACCTGTGCCACCGCATAGGTGGCGACCAGCCATTTGCCAAGCACGTCGTTCAGCGAAAAGCCGAGCACCGCCACCGACATCAGAAGGATGCCGGCAAGGTGGCGGTTGGAGGAGGGGGTCACTCGGCGCGGATATTCGCCTCGCGCACCAGGGTCGCCATGGCCTCGCGTCCCTCCCGCACGAAGCGGGCGAAATCGTCCGGCCGGGTGGCCAGCGGGACGCAACCGATCTGGATCAGCCTTTGCCGGATGCTGGGCACGGCCACGGCACTGACCAGCGCGTCCGACATCGCCTGCACCACGGCGGGCGGCGTGCCGGCGGGGCCGAACAGACCGGCCCATTCGTTGGATTCGAAGCCCGCAAAGCCGCTTTCGGCGATGGTCGGCACATCCGGCCGGCTTTCCACCCGCTCTGCCGTGCCGACGGCCAGGAAGCGCGCCCGGCCGCCATCCACCACCGGCCCGGCGGAGACCAGCGTGGTGAAGACCGCGTCGATCGCGCCGCCCGCCAGGTCCTGCGCCGCGGCCGCGCCGCCGCGATAGGGCACGTGGATCACCTCGATGCCCGCCCGGCGGGCGAAGGCGATCAGGCCGAGATGGCCTGCCGTCGCATTGCCCTGCGTGCCCACGGTGACCGCGCCCGGCCGCGCCTTCGCCGCCGCGACGAATTCCGCGAGCGTCCGTGCCGGGAAGTCGTTCTTCACCGCGACGGCGGAGGGGAAGGTCACCACCAGGCTGATCGGCGTGAAAGCGGTGGCGTAGTCGAAGGGCAGGCGCGGCAGCAGCGCCGGGTTCACGAGGTGGGAGGAGGCATCCCACAGGAAGGTATGGCCATCGGTCGCCCGCGCCACCTCATTCCCGCCCAGGCTGCCGCTGGCGCCTGTGCGGTTCTCCACCAGGAAGTTCTGGCCGAGCTTTTCCGTCATATGCGGCGTGATGACTCGCGCCGCACTGTCCGCCGCACCGCCAGCGGAAAAGGGCACGATCAGCCGGATCGGCCGGGCCGGCCAGGCGGGCTGGGCCTCGGCGGCCCCGGCGAAGGCGAGGGCTGGGGCGGCGGCCAGCAGCGCGCGACGGGTGGTGGGCATCGGGGCGTCTCCTGTTTGGTTCGGCGTCAGATCGGGGCAGGCGCGAAAATGGTCAACCCACCTCGATCTTCGCCTCGCGCACCAGGGTCTTCATGGTCTCCCGCTGCTCGGCCACGTAGCGGGCGAAATCGGTGGGGTTGGAGCCCAGTGGCAGCGCGCCCAGCGTGTCCAGCCGCGCGCGGACGGTCTGGTCGGCCAGCGCATGCCGGGCCGCCTCATACAGCCGCTGCGTCACGGCGGGGTCGAGGCCAGCCGGGGCGTAGAGGCCGTTCCACTCATTCAGCTCATAGCCGGGGAAGCCCTGCTCGGCGATGGTCGGTACATCCGGCAGGCTGGGGATGCGGCTGGCCGTGCTCACCGCCAGCGCCCGCAGGCGCCCATCCCGTGCCAGTTGGAGCGAGGAGGAGACGGTGCCGAAGACGAAGGCGATGGCGCCACCGAGCAGGTCCTGCAAGGCGGGCGTGCCGCCGCGATAAGGCACATGCTGGATGTCGAGCCCCGCGCGGTTCAGGAACAGCGCCGCGGCCAGATGCGCCGCCGTGGCATTGCCGGAAGAGCCGAAGGAGAGGGTGCCCTGCCGCGCCTTCGCCCATTCGACGAATTCCGGCAGGGTCCGCGCCGGCACCACGGTCGGGTTCACCACCAGCAATTGCGGCAGCACCACCACCTGGCTGATCGGGGTGAAGGCGGTGGCGTAGTCGAAGGACAGGCCGCGCAGCAGCGACGGGTTCACGGTATGCGCCAGCGCGTCGATCATGATGGTCTGGCCATCCGGCGCGCTGCGCGCGAGTTCCGCCGCCGCGATCGAGCCGCCGGCGCCGGCCCGGTTCTCCACGATCACCGGCTGGCCCAGGAAGGCACCCATCGGCACGGCCAGGAGGCGGGAGGTGGTGTCCACGCCGCCGCCGGGCGGATAGGGCGCCAGCAGGCGGAGGGGGCGGGAAGGGGACCACTGGGCCGCGGCGCCGCGACCGAGAAAGGGCGTGGCGAGCAGTGCGGCGGACAGGGTCCGGCGGGTGAGGGTGGTCATGGCACGATCCTCCGTGATCTTTGCGCGCAACATGCCGTGCCGGCCCCGTTCCCGCCACCCCGCATCGGGCTAGAATGACAGGATGAACCGCCCCCCCGATCTGTTCGGAAGTCCCGAAACCGAGGCGCCCGCCGGCCCGCCCCCTGGCCCCCGCCCGCTGGCCGACCGGCTGCGGCCGCGCAGCCTGGGCCAGGTGGTGGGGCAGGACCATCTGGTAGGGGCCGAAGGCACCGTCACCGGCATGCTGGCGCGCGGCAGTCTTTCGTCCATCATCCTCTGGGGGCCGCCGGGGGTGGGGAAGACCACCATCGCCCGGCTGCTGGCGGAGGCGGCGGGGCTGTCCTTCGTCGCGCTCTCCGCCGTGTTCTCCGGCGTGGCGGATCTGAAACGGGCCTTTGACGAGGCCAGGATGCGCCGACGCAACGGGCGCGGCACGCTGCTGTTCGTGGACGAAATCCACCGCTTCAACCGTGCCCAGCAGGACGGGTTTCTGCCTGTCGTCGAGGACGGCACGGTGACACTGGTGGGCGCGACGACGGAAAACCCCTCCTTCGCCCTGAACGGCGCGCTGCTGTCGCGCTGCCAGGTGCTGGTGCTGAAGCGGCTGGACGAGGCGGCGCTGGCCGATCTGATGGCCCGCGCCGAGGCCGAGGAAGCCCGCAGCCTGCCACTGACGCCGGCGGCGCGGGAAAGCCTGGCCGGTATGGCCGATGGCGATGGCCGCTACCTGCTGAACATGGTGGAACAGCTTCTGGCCCTGCCGCCCGGCGGCGAGGCGCTGGACCCGGAAGGCCTGGCCGCGCTGCTGGCCAAGCGCGCCGCGCTCTACGACAAGGACCGGGAGGAGCACTACAACCTCATCTCTGCCTTGCACAAATCGCTGCGCGGTTCCGACCCCGATGCGGCGCTTTACTGGTTCGCGCGCATGCTGACCGGTGGCGAGGACCCGCGCTACATCGCCCGCCGGCTGCTGCGTTTTGCGAGTGAGGATGTCGGCATGGCCGATCCACGGGCGCTGCAGATCGCCCTCGCCGGGTGGGAAGCCTATGAGCGGCTGGGCTCGCCGGAGGGCGAGTTGGCATTGGCGCAGGTTGTGGTGCATCTCGGCACCGCGCCGAAATCCAACGCGCTGTACGCGGGCTTTGGCGCGGCGATGCGCGCGGCGAAGGAAACCGGCAGCCTGATGCCGCCGCCCAATATCCTGAACGCGCCGACAAAGCTGATGAAGGAGCTCGGCTACGGCGAGGGCTATGAATACGACCACGACGCGGAGGAGGGTTTTTCGGGGGCCGACTACTGGCCGCCAGGGATGACGAAGCAGCGCTTCTACAGCCCGACGGAGCGTGGGGCGGAAGCGGCGGTGGCGGCGCGGCTGCGGGAGTGGAACGCGCTGCGGGGGAAGAAGCGGCGGCCGGGCAAGGCCGGATGACCGAGACCTTCGAGCGCATCCTCGCCGTGGACTGGAGCGGCGCGATGGACACGCGCTCCATCGCCGTCGCCGCCCATAGGCAGAATGGTCAGGTCCAACTTGTGGCCGCGCCTACAGCGACGCGGCCGACATGGTGGAGTCGGAGGGGCATTTTCAGCCTGTTGCTAAGCGCCGCCCGCAGCGAAGGCCGGACGCTGGCCGGGCTGGACTTTCCTTTCGCGATGCCGCTGCCAATCCAGGAGCAGATCGCATGCGCCACGACTGCCAACCTCTGGGCCTTCGTGGAAGCGGCCGCTGCTGGAGCGCCGGACTTCTATGGCAGGCCCTCGTCGGAAGCACCGCAGTGGCGGCACTGTTTCCATCGCGGCGGCACCCTGGCCAGCCAGCCTGACGTTCAACTGTTGCTGCGCGAGACCGAGGTGGCCTGCAAGCGCGCCAAACTCGGCCAACCCTGGAGCACGTTGCGCCTGAGTTCACAGCCAGCCGGCGTGCAGGCACTTGCCGGCATGCGTCTGTTGCACGCACTACGCGAGGTGCTCGGACCTGCCTTGGCGGTATGGCCCTTCGATGATGTCGAGGCCCCGGGCGTGCGACTGGTGGTCGTGGAAATCTTCCCGCGCACGGCGATCCCGAGAAAGCTCGCCGGCCTCACCAAGGTGTCTCTCGCTGATTTGCCGAAAGTCCTCGATCATCATGGTGCCAGCCTGATCGGCGCGCCGGCGGTGAAGGATCACGATACGGACGCGCTGGTCGCGGTTGCGGCCCTGCCGAAGGCTTGGCGCGAGCGCCTCCATCCGCGCGAACTGCCCCCGCACGCCAGCCGCGAAGGCTGGATTCTGGGCGTGGGCCCGTAGCGCCGATGCCGTCCTTTACCTCCTTCCTCCTCGTCGCCCTCGGCGGCGCCCTCGGCTCCGTCCTGCGCTACGGCGTCTCGCATCTCGCGGTGATGCAGTTCGGCGCCGGCTTTCCCTGGGGCACGCTGGCGGTGAACATTCTCGGCAGTGCCGGTATCGGCATCGCCGCCGCGCTGGGCGTGCAGGGGGAGGCGCGGCTGTTGCTGGTCACGGGCGTCCTTGGCGGCTTCACCACCTTCTCCGCCTTCAGCCTGGAGACAGGGATCCTGTTCGAGCGTGATCCCTGGCTCGCCACCGCCTATCTGGCGGCGACGCTGGTCCTCGGCCTCGGCGCCTTCGCCCTGGCCTATGGGATGCTGCGGCGGTAGCTCAGACCTCCGCCTCGGCGCAGGCGATGTAGCGCCGGCGGTGCAGGCTGGGGCTGCCGAACTGATGGGCCAGTACCATCGCCTTCCGCAGATACAGGCCGACATCGTATTCGTCGGTGTAGCCGATGGCGCCGTGCATCTGCACCGCCTCCCGCGTCACCAGCAGCGCCGCTTCCGCCGCGCGATGCTTGGCGCGGGATACGGCGGCGCGGCGCGCATCCTCCGTTGCGCCGGCATCCAGCGTCGCGGCCGCGGCCTCCACGCTGGCGCGGGTCAGAGCGATCTGGATTTTCAGATCCACCGCGCGGTGCTGCAGTGCCTGGAAGCTGCCGATCGGCTTGCCGAATTGCTGCCGGGTGCGGAGGTAGTCCAGCGTCATCGCGAAGGCCCCCTCCATCACGCCGAGCAGCATGGCGGCGGTCGCCAGCGCGGCCTCATCCAGCGCGCGGTCCAGCAGCCCGGCGGGCAGCGTGCCGAGCCGCGCGCCCTGTTCCGGGCGTAGCGTGCCGTAATGGCCGCCATCCTGCGTCTCGACGATCTCGGGCGTGCCCTCGGCGGCGTGAAGCGCCATCCCGCCATCTTTCCGCACCGGCAGCAGAAAGCCGGAAGCGCCCGCCGCCATGGGCAGGAACAGGCGCGGTGCCTGCGCCGAGCCCGGCGCCACCAGCGTATCCGGCGTCTCCTGCCACGCGGTCAGCGGCAAGGCCTTGCCTTCCAGCAGCGCCGCCAGCCCCGCCGCATCGCCGCAGCCTTCCAGCAGGGCGGCGGCCAGGATGCCCTGCACCAGCGGCTCCGGCACCAGCTCTCGCCCCATCTCCTCCGCCAGCGCCACATATTCCGCCATGCCGAGGCCGATGCCGCCGGCGTCTTCCGCCACGCGCAGCCCGATCCAGCCCATCTCCCCCATCTCGCGCCACACAGCGGGATCGAAGCCCGGCCGCGTGAAGCGCAGGGCGCGAACCCGGGAAAGATCGGCGCCGCGGGGTGCGATGGCGGCGGCGCTGTCGCGGATCATCTCGATCGTGCTCATGCGACGACCCCCGCCTGCTTCAGGCGTTCCGCCTCCGCCGCATCGGTGCCGAGCCATTCGGCCAGCACCTCCGCCGTATGCGCGCCGAGGGCCGGCGGCGGTCGTTCGTAGCGCACCGGGGTGTCGGAAAAGCGCACCGGATTGGCGATGGTCGGCGCGCCATCCGGCAGTTCGGTGAACAGGCCCCGGTGGCGAATCTGCGGGTCCTCCGCCACC
This sequence comes from Falsiroseomonas oleicola, assembly GCF_019029495.1. GTDB lineage: Bacteria > Pseudomonadota > Alphaproteobacteria > Acetobacterales > Acetobacteraceae > Falsiroseomonas > Falsiroseomonas oleicola. Next base: position 382,696 of record NZ_JAERQM010000001.1, on the reverse strand, counting down.
GCGCCGAAATCGTTGATGGGGCCGGAGGAAACGCCGACGGCGTTCAGCGCATCCATCCAGTCCTGCGCGCCGCGCTTCAGGAACGCGTCCTGCAACAGCGGCAGCAGCACGTCGCGGTTCGCCATCCGCTGCGGATTGGTGGCGAAGCGCGGATCGGCCGGCACGCCCAGCACCTGGCAGAGATTGGCGAACTGCCGGTCATTCCCCACCGCCACCATCAGCGGCCGGTCGGCGGTCGAAAAGGCCTGCCAGGGCGTGTTGATCTGGGAGGCGGTGCCCGCCCGCACCGGCATGCGGCCGGAGACCAGGTGGTTCATGGCGATATGCGCATGCGCCGCCACCTGCGCATCCAGCAGCGCCAGATCGATATGCTGGCCCTTGCCGCTGACCGTGTCGCGGTGATGCAGCGCCGCCAGGATGGCGATGGTCGCATAGAGCCCGGCATTGATGTCGGAGACGCTGTAGCCCACCACGGCCGGCCCCGCGCCCGGCTGCCCATCGGCATTGCCCGTCACGCTCATCAGCCCGGACATCGCCTGGAAGATCGGGTCGTAGCCCGGCAGCGCGGCATAGGGGCCGGTCTGGCCGAAACCCGTGATGGAGCAATAGACCAGCTTGGGATTGACCTCGGCCAGGGCGGCAAAATCCAGCCCGTATTTGCGCAAGCCCCCGGTCTTGAAGTTCTCGATGAAGACATCCGCCTGCGCCGCCATCGCGCGCAGCAGCGCCGCACCTTCCGGCTTGGCGATATCCAGCGCGATGGAGCGCTTGTTGCGGTTCATCGCGAGGAAGGAGGAGGTTTCGCCCACCGGCTTCCCATCCTCGCCGACCTTGCGAAAACCCATGCGCCGCACATCGTCGCCGCCGCCGGGCTGTTCGATCTTCACCACCTCCGCGCCGAAATCGCCGAGCATCTGCGCGCAGAAGGGGCCGGCGAAGACGCGCGTCATGTCCAGCACGCGGATTTTTGGAAGGGCGCTCATGCGGGAAGATCCAGAAGGCTGCGGGACAGGACATTTCGCAAAATTTCGGAGGAGCCGCCGAAGATGGTCGAGGGCCGCGCCAGCAGGAATTGCCCCGCCGGATGCAGCGCCGGGCCGGGCATCGGGTGCAGCAGCCCGGCATTCTCCCCGGCCAGTTCCAGCATCGCCTCGCTGATGCGCTGGAACAGCTCGCTGGCGACGATCTTCAGGATGGAGGCGTCGGGCCCCAGCTCTTCGCCCCGCTTCAGCGCCGCGACGTGGCTTTCATACAGCGCCTTGAGATCGGCGAGGTCCAGCCGGAAGCGGGCCATGCGGTCGAGCAGCACCGGGTCCTCCGCCCGCCCCATCGCCGCCGCCAGCCGCTGCATCGCGGCCAGGGCGTTGGCGGAGAGGCGGGGCGATCCGATGGCGATGCGCTCAAAACCCAGCAGCGCCTTGGCATAGGTCCAGCCCTTGTTGACCTCGCCGACCAGCATGTCCTTGGGCACGCGGACATTGTCGAAGAAGACCTCGCAGAACTCGTCATGCAGGTCGAGGTTCAGGATGGGGCGCACGCTGATGCCCGGGCTGTCCATCGGCATCAGCAGGAAGGAGATGCCGGCCTGCTTCTTCGCCGCCTTGTCGGTGCGGGCGAGCACGAAAATCCAGTTGGCGTCGTTGGCGAAGGTGATCCAGGTCTTCTGGCCGTTCAGCACCCAGTGGTCGCCCTGGTCCACGGCTTCCAACCGCAGCGCGGCCAGGTCCGACCCCGCATTCGGCTCGGAATAGCCCTGCGCCCAGATATCCTCGCCGGAGAGGATACGCGGCAGGAAATGCGCCTGCTGCGCCGGGGAGCCGTGCTTGATGAGCAGCGGGCCGAGCATCAGCGTGCCCATGTCGCTGATGCGCGGCGCGCCGTGGCGCTCCAGCTCCTCGATCAGGATGAGCTGCTTGGCTGCGCCGAGGCCGAGGCCGCCATGTTCGCGCGGCCAGGCGGGGGCCAGCCAGCCCTGTTCCGACAGCTTCAGGTACCAGGGGCGGTTTTCGTGCCAATGCAGGCGGCGCTGCGGGTGGCGGAGCTCCGGCGGGCAGTTCGCCACGATCCAGGCCCGGACATGCGCGCGGAAGGCGCCATCCTCCATCGCGTCGAGGCTCTCGCCCATATTTCCCCCCCGCTTAGGTCAGTTGAATGACCTTTATCCAGCGCCTGCGCGCCTGTCCATCCCGTGCTATGGCCTGTTGCATGACCGTGCAGTTGAAAAAAGTCGCCGCCGATGAGGGCGACACCCGTCTCGATCGATGGCTCAAGCGCCATGTGCCCGCGCTCACCCAGGGGGCGGTGCAGAAGATGCTGCGCACCGGCCAGATCCGCGTGGATGGCAAGCGGGCGGAGGCGAATACGCGGCTGCTGGCCGGCCAGGAAGTTCGCATCCCGCCCTTCACCGAGAACCCCAACGCCGCCTTGCCGCGCGCGCCAAAGCCGGTGGATGAGCGGGACGCCAAGGCGCTGCTGCGCCTGATCATCCACAAGGATGCGGAGGTGCTGGTGCTGGACAAGCCGCATGGCCTGCCGGTGCAGGGCGGCCCCGGCATCACCAAACACCTGGACGGGATGCTGGACGCGCTGCAACTGGATGCGGCGGAACGCCCCCGGCTGGTGCATCGGCTGGACCGTGACACCTCCGGCGTGCTGGTGCTGGCCCGCACGGTGGGCGCGGCGGCGAAGCTCGCCGCCGCCTTCCGCACGCGCGATGTGGAAAAGACCTACTGGGCCGTGGTGCTGGGCGAGCCGAGCCCGCCCGCCGGGCGCATCGACATGGACCTGATCCGCCAGGGCGGCCCGCGCGGCGAACGCACCGCGCCGGCCGAGCATGGCGAGGACGGCGTGCATGCCATCACCGAATTCCGCACGCTGGACGTGGTGCGCCGCAAGGCCGCCTGGCTGGAGATGAAGCCCCGCACGGGCCGCACCCACCAGCTTCGCGTGCATGCGGCGGAGGCGCTGGGCTGCCCGATCCTGGCCGATGGCAAGTATGGCGGCCAGGCCGCGCATATGGACGGATTGCCGGCGCAGCTTCACCTGCATGCCCGCGCCCTGCGCCTGCCGCATCCGGCCGGCGGCTGGCTGGAAGTGGCGGCGCCGCTGCCCCAGCACATGAAGGAAACGTTTGCCTTCCTGGGCTTCGAGGCACCGCGCACCCCCAAGCCGCGCCGGGTGAGTTGAAGCCGGCGGCGGGTTGCGGTGCGGTTCACGGGGGGCAAGATCGGAACCATGTCTGAAACACCCCCGCCTATCCGCCCGACACCCCGCCGCCGTCGCTGGCCCTGGATTGCCGGCGCCGTCGTCATCGGCGTGCCGGTTGTCGGCATCGGCGCCGCGATGCTGCTGCTGGATGCCGAATCGCTGCGGCCCCGGCTGTTCGCCCAGGTGGAGCGCGCCACAGGCCGCGACTTCACGGCCGGCGAGATGCGCCTCGCCTGGTCGCTGGTGCCGACGGTGGAATTGCGCGACGTCGCGCTGGCCAATGCGGAGGGCAGCAGCCAGCCGCGCATGCTGACCGCCGAGCGCGTCCAGGTGCAGGCCGAATTGCTGCCGCTGCTCTCCCGCGAAATCCGCATCTCCCGCATCGAGGTGGAGGGCGCGGAGCTGCGGCTGGAGGTGGATGCCCAGGGCCGCGGCAACTGGGTTTTTGCCCGCTCCGCCGGCACCACCGTCGCCCCCACCACGCCGGAGGAAGGCGCGCGGCAGGCGCTGGCGCTGGGCATCGATGCCCTGCTGCTGACGCGCAGCCGCATCCATTGGAACGATGCCCGCAGCGGCCTCGCCGAGACCATGGAGATCGCGCGGCTGGAGGCCGAGGCACCGCTCAATGGCGCGATCAGCGCCGAGGGCGAGATCGCGCTGCGTGGCCAGGCCATGACGCTTCAGGCCGAGACCGGCGGGCTGGCGGCCTTCGGTGCCGGCGCCGCCTGGCCCGTCGCCGCGACGCTCGGCGTGCAGGGCGCGGCGCTGCAACTGGAAGGCAATCTGACGGGCCAGGCCTGGGAAGGCACCGCGACGGCGACCATCCCCGATCTGGCCCGCCTCGCCCCCCTGCTGCCCGGTGTCGCGCTGCCGCCGCTGCGGGATGTGACGGCGGCGGCGGCTGCCTCCGGCACGGGCGGCGCTGTCGCCGTCGTGCGCGACCTGCGGGTGACGCTGGGGGCGGCCGACCTCGCCGCCTATCGCCCGGGCCTCGCGCTACGCCGCGCCTCGGCCACCGCGCCGGGGCTGGAGGCGCCGATCACGCTGGAGGCCGAGGCGACCGTCGAGGGCCAGACCCTGCGCGCCACCGGCACCGCCGGCACGCCCGCCTTGCTGCTGGCCGGCGCCAGCGGCCCGCTGCCGCTGGACCTGCGGATCGAGGGGCCGAGCGTGACCGGCACGGCGCAGGGCCGCATCGCCGATCCGCGCGCGCTGCGCGGCATCGACCTGGCGCTGACGGTCCAGGCCACGGACCTTTCGCCCTATGGCGTGGCGGGCGCCGGCAGCCTTACCGGGCGCTTTGCCCTGCCCGGGCCTGGCATGGCCGGTGGCGCCCGCGTCACCGGGCTGCGTCTGGCGATCCCGGCGGCGGAAGCGCGGGGCGATCTGGCGCTGGCGGCCGGTTCGCGGGTGAATGTCACGGGGCAGCTCACCTTCGCCCGGCTCGACCTGGATGCGCTGCGCGCCCCGCCGCCGGCCGCTGCCCCGGCGGCGCCTGCGACGCCGGCCCCGGCGCCCGCGGCCCCGACCGACAACCGCATGATCCCGGCCACGCCGCTGCCCTTCGCCGCGCTGCGCGGCTTCGACGCCGATCTGCGGATGACGGCACCGGCCATGCGGGCCGGTGGCCAGGATTGGCGCCAGGTCTCGGCGCGGCTGGTGCTGGCCGGCGGCAAGGCGCGGATCGCGCCGCTGAACGCCACCACCCCGGCCGGGCCGCTAGCGCTGGAGGTGGAGGCCGATGCCACCCAGACCCCGCCGCGCCTGCGCGTGGTGGCGAAGTCGCCGGGTCTCGACCTTGCGGCCCTGTCGCGCGCCGCGGGGCGGGACCCGCTGCTGATCGGCCGGGCGCAGCTCGATGCCGATCTGGCCGGGCAGGGGGGGGACCTGCGCGCCGTGGCGGCCACGGCCTCCGGCCATCTGGGCCTGGCGCTGGTCGATGGCGCTGTGCCGCGCAGCCTGTTGCGGGCCTTGCCGCAGCAGGTGCTCGGCGCGGTGCTGCCGGCGGGCAATGCGGATATCCCGCTGCGCTGCTTCGCTTTGCGGGCGCCCGCCAGCGGCGGCGTGCTGCGGCTGGAGACGCTCTATGCCGAGGGCGGCCTCGGCCGGCTCGGCGGCACCGGGCAGATCGACATGCGCGACGAAACCCTGGCGGTGCGTTTGCAGACCGATCTGCGCACCCCGCGCATCGCCTTGCGTGCCCCGGTGAATGTCGCCGGGCGCTGGAACGCGCCCCGCGTCGGCGTGGAGCCCACCGCCGCAGCGGCCGCCGGCCTCGGCGCCTTCCTGTCGCAGCAGGAAACGCCGGACCGGTCCCTGCAGGCCCTGGCGGAAATCCTCGGCAATGCCGGCAATCGCGGCGCGCCCGCCGGCGTGCAGGGCGAATGCGCGCCCGCCTTGGCCGCCGCGCGGGGTGGCGCGGCCGGCCCGGCGCCCACGGTGCAGGGCGCGCCGGCGGCGCCGGAGGCGGAGGCGCCGAACCAGCAGGCGCCGCAAAGGGCGCCCAATGCGGCCGATCTGTTGCGCGGCCTGCTGGGGCGCTGACGGTTCCCAACCGCCGCTGTCCGGCTTAAGGATGGCAGGGGGAGTCGAGCCATGAATTGGAACCGCGTTCTGGGCGCGTTGCTGAACGGCGCCACGCGATCGCCGCGCCGCCGGCCGCGACGCAGCGGATTGACCGGCGGCGGCCAGGTGACCCTGGCCCGCGATCTGGCGCGGCTGGCCACGGTGGCGATCGAAGCGATGACGCGCGGTGGCCAGCCCACGCCCGCCCCGGCGCCCGTGCGCCGTCGCAGCGCCGCCAACGCCCCGCCCCCCACCCGTTCCGCCCGCCTGCCGGAATGGACCGCCAGCCCCTACAGCCCTCCCGCCGCGCCCGAGCCGGAAGCACCCGTGGTGGAGACGGCGGAAGCGGTGCTGATGATCCGCGCCATGGTCGCCGCCGCCAAGGCGGACGGCACCATCGATGCCGCCGAACGCCAGGCCATCGCCGGCCAACTCGACGGCGCCGGCCTCAGCGCCGAGGAACGCGACTTCATCCTGGCCGATTTCGACGCGCCGCTGACGCCGGAGGCGCTGGCCCAGCAGGCCGGTGACCCGATGCTGCGGGCGCGGATCTATGCCGCCGCGGTGGCGGCGATGGGCGATATCACCGCGCCGGAGCGCGCCTGGCTGGACCGTCTGGGCAAGTCGCTCGGGCTGGACCGGCAGGCGGCCGAGGCCATCGAGGAAAGGCTGGCATGATGAGCAGCACCGACGGGCTGACCCAGGAACAACGCGCCCTGCGCGACCGCGCCCGCGAACTGGCGCAGGAGGCCGCGGCCCAGGCGGCGGAGACCGACCGCAGCGGCCAGTACCCCTGGCTGATGGTCCGCAAGATGGCGGAGGCCGGCTTCACCGGCCTGACCATCCCGAAGGAATGGGGCGGCCCCGGCGGTTCCGTGCTCGACGCCGCGCTGGTGGTGGAGGAATTCTCCAAGGCCTGCGCGGTCTGCGGCCGCATCGCGGTAGAGGCCAACATGGGCGCGGTCGGCGCCATCATGGCCTATGGCACGGAGGCGCAGAAGAAGCTGGCCGCCGGGCTGGTCCTGGCCGGCGACAAGCCCGCCATCTGCATCACCGAGCCCGAGGCCGGCTCCGCCGCGACGGAGATGGCGACGACGGCGGAGCGGCGCGGCGACCGTTGGATCATCAATGGCCGCAAGACCTGGATCACCGGTGGCGGCGTCTCCCGCCTGCATCTGATCTTTGCCCGGGTGGTGGAGGACGGCGCCTTCAAGGGCATCGGTGGCTTCCTGGTGGTGCGGGATGAGGCCGGCAAGCCGGAAGGGCTGATCGTGTCCCGGCGAATCCCCTCCCTCGGCCTCTGCGGTATGCCGGAGGCGGAGCTGGAATTTTCCGAGTTGGAAGTGGCGGACGACATGGTGCTGCGCGCACCTGGCGGCTGGCAGCGCGGCTTCGGGCGGCTGATCGATGCCTATAACGGGCAGCGCGTCGGCGCGGCCACCGTGGCGCTCGGCCTCGCCGCCGGCGCCTATGAACATGCGGTCGGCCGCGCCAATGCCCGCAGCCAGTTCGGCCGCCCGATCGCGGAGTTCCAGGGGCTCGGCTGGATGCTGGCCGATATGTCGATCGAGGTGGAGGCCGCCCGCGCTTTGGTCCATCGCGCCGCCCGCAGCGCCGGCCCGGCCGGCTTCCCGGACCGCCTGGCCGCCGCCCAGGCCAAGGTTTTTGCCAGTGAAATGGCGATCCGCGTGACCAATGGCGCTCTGCAGGTCTGGGGCGCGGCGGGCTATTCCAAGGACAATCCGATGGAGCGCTACCTGCGCGACGCCCGGATGTTCGCCATCGCCGGCGGCACCGCCCAGGTGCTGCGTACCCAGGTGGCGGAGCAGATCCTGGGCCGCAAGCTGCCGCAGACCCGCGACGGCTTCCTGCGGATCATCGCGGAGGAGGGGGCTGTGGGAAAGCTGGCGGCGGATTGACCTAGCTCAAAGGTAGGCCGCCGTGGCGGCGCAAGCTTGCGCTGACATTCGGCTTGCCTGCCGCGAATGGCGTGGGCGCCCAGAAGCGCACCTCGGCAAAAGCGGTATCCTTTCCCCATGGGTCCCAAACGGTCTTGTCGCTTTTGCTCTTCGCGCCGGGCCAAGCGCCGATCGATGTGGAAAGGACGAGCGGGTACAGGCCCTTGCTCGCCACTTTCTGCTTGTTGCCCTGTTTGTCGGTGAAGCTGTATCCGCCACGCGGGGCCTTCGGGCCGGGGAAGATCACGACGACATGACCATTGCCAATCTTCTCTTCTTTCCCCCCGACGACAACCACGCCCTGCTGAGCGAGCTCGTAGCCACGATCCAGGGTGACCTTGGTCCAATCTGCGCTGTCCACAAGGAATGCGACCAACGCATTGGCCTGCCGCTGGGGCCAGGCTCCCTCATCCAGATCCATCACCTGGCGGATGACCGCGTTAACGGCATGGGAGCAGGAATGGGGATGGCTCTCATATGCTGACAGGCAGGCAGCCTTGAGCTTGGCCACCGCATCCGCATCGCGCTGCGTATCCAGGCTGTTCTCGAACCCTTTGGGCAGAATGGTCTCGAGTCCCCCGGCGCCGAGCGTGTCAGCCATCACCCTCTCCTCGGATATGTTGCGTTGTTTCAATTATAACGCCCGGGTGCGCCCTGGCGAGGGGTAGCGGCGGTACCAAGGTTGACTCGCCCGGCCCCGCCCCTTATCTCGCCCGCCTTCACAGGATCATGACCATGAAGATTCGTAACAGCCTGAAGTCCGCCAAGACGCGCGACAAGAACTGCATCCTGGTGCGCCGCCGTGGCCGTACCTATGTGCTGAACAAGAAGAATCCCCGGCTGAAGGCCCGCCAGGGCTGAGGTTGCGGCCCCTTCGGGGGCCATCATGGGATTCGTCGCGCCGCGCCCGGGGGCTCCCGGGCGCGGCGCGACGCGTTTGAGCCTCAGAGCTTAAGCCTCAGCGGGGCGACATCGTCTCCCGCCCCAGGCCGCCGTCGCGGCCGGAGGTCCAGAGGCCGACGAGGCTGCCATCCGGCCGCACCTCATACAGCGCGCTGCCCAGCACGCCGCCTTGGTTGTAGGCGACGGAAAGCACGCTGCCATTGTCCACGCCGATGCCCTGGATCGTCTCCCCACCCACCCGCCAGGTGACCAGCCAGGTCTGCGGGCCGCTCGGGGCGATCTGCGCGGCGCCGGTGTAGCGGCTGCCATCCGCGCCGCTGCCCTCGACCACATAGGCGCCGGCACGCTGCGCTATGGCAGGGTTTGCCAGAAGGGGGGCCGTCAGCAGCAGGGCCACGGCCAGAAGGCGTCGCATGGAAGTGCTCCGTTTCATTGCGCGCCGATCCTGCCAGGAAAGCACGACGAAATCCGCATCTGCTTGCCGGCTTGGCGTGCCAGGGCCATCTTCCACACGCACGCTGCCGAGGAACGTCATGATCGCCCTGCCGCCGCCCAAGCCGGAGATCCTGGCCCGCCGCGATGAGATCGTGGCCGCCCTGCTCGCCCTGCTGCCCGCCGATGCCGTGATCCATGAGGCGCTGCGCATGCGGCCCTATGAGACCGATGGCCTGTCGGCCTATCGCCAGATGCCGCTGGCCGTGGTGCTGCCTTCGACGACCGCCCAGGTCGCCGCGGTCATGCGCTACTGCCACGACAATGGCGTGCGCGTGGTGCCCCGTGGCGCCGGCACCAGCCTTTCGGGCGGCGCCCTGCCGCTGGAGGATGCGGTGGTGATCGGCATGATGCGGATGAACCGCATCCTGGAAATCGATTTCGACGACCGCCTGGCGGTGGTGGAGGCCGGCGTCACCAATCTCGGCATCACCAAGGCGGTGGAGCATGAGGGCTTCTTCTACGCGCCCGACCCCTCCAGCCAGCTCGCCTGCATGATCGGCGGCAATGTCGGGATGAATTCCGGGGGCGCGCATTGCCTGAAATACGGCGTCACCGCCAACAACCTGCTCGGCCTGAAGCTGGTGACGCCGCAGGGCGACATCATCGACCTCGGCGGGGATCACCTGGACGCGGCCGGATATGACTGGCTCGGCCTGATGACGGGCAGCGAGGGCATGCTGGGCATCGTCACGGAGGTCACGGTCCGCATCCTGCGCGGCCCCGAGGGTGCGCGCGCCATGCTGGCCGCCTTCAAGGGCACGGAGATTGCCGGCGCGGCGGTGGATGCCATCATCGGCTCCGGCATCATCCCCGTGGCGCTGGAATTCATGGACAAGCCCTGCATCCATGCCTGCGAGGCCTTTGCCCATGCCGGCTATCCTCTCGACGCCGAGGCGATGCTGATTATCGAGGTCGAGGGCAGCGTCGCCGAACAGGATTCGCTGCTCGACCGCATCAAGGAGATCTGCAACCGCTTCGACCCGATCAGCCTGAAGGTCGCGACAAGCGCCGAGGAATCCATGGCGATCTGGAAGGGCCGCAAGGGCGCCTTCGGGGCAGTCGGCCGCATCTCCCCGGACTATCTCTGCATGGATGGCACCATCCCGACCGGCGAGCTGCCCTTCGTGCTGAAGCGCATCGGCGAGATGAGTGTGCAATACGGCCTGCAGGTGGCCAATGTGTTCCATGCCGGCGACGGCAATCTGCACCCGCTCATCATGTTCGACGCCAACGATGCCTCCAGCTTTCACAAGGCGGAGGCCTTTGGCGGGGATATCCTGAAGCTCTGCGTCGAGGTCGGCGGCTGCCTCACCGGCGAACATGGCGTCGGCGTTGAGAAGCGCGACCTGATGCATGTGCAATTCGCCCCGCATGAGCTGGACCAGCAGCGCGCCATCAAGACCGCCTTCGACCCCGCCTGGCTGCTGAACCCGCACAAGGTCTTTCCCCTGCTGGATGCGGCGTGAGCCGATGCGCCGGATGCTTCGCTGGCTGTTGCTGCCCTGGCACGCGGCGGCGCTGCTGACAGCCAGCAAGGACTACAGGGGCAATCCGCTGATCGGCAGCGTCGCGCTGAACCGGCGCGGCCTGCATGTGGCGCGTGCCCGGCTGGCGGAACGCATGACGCAATGGCGCCGCCGCCGCCTCGCCCCGCGCATTGCCCCGGCGGAACGCGCGCAGTTCGAGGATCAGGGTTTCGTCCAGCGCGGTGATGTCCTCCCGCCCGCGCAATTCACCGCTTTGCTGGCGGAACTGCGCGGCCTCAAGGTGCCGATGCGGGAGATGCGGGAGGGCGATGCCATCACCCGCCGCGTCATCGTCACGCCTGAGCTTCTCGCCGGCCTGCCGGCCCTGCGCGCCTTGCTGGAAAGCCCCGCCTGGCGCGACACGCTGCGCTATGTGGCGGGTTCGGCGGCGGAGCCGCTGATCTATGTGCAGACCATCCTGAGCCATGCCGCCCCGGCGGCGGAGGCCGATCCGCAGACCGCGCTGCACATGGACACCTTCCATCCGAATATGAAGGCCTGGTTCTACCTGCAGGATGTGGCGGCGGAGGTCGGGCCGCTGGCCTATGTCCCAGGCTCCCACCGGCTGACACCACGGCGCCTCGCCTGGGAACGCGCCCGCAGCGTCATTGCCGCCAAGGGCCGGGTGGGTGGCGCCTTCCGGGTGACGGAGGCGGAACTGCCGCGCCTGCGCCTGCCGCCGCCGCGGCGCCTGGCGGTGCCGGCGAATACGCTGGTGGTGGCCGATGTGCGCGGCTTTCATGCGCGATCCCGCACCGAACAGGCCTCCATGCGGGTGGAGATCTACGCCATCTCCCGCCCCAACCCCTATCTGCCGCTGTTGCGCGGCCCGGCGGATTGGTGGCCGGCGCTGGCCCGCCGCCGGGCGCGGCTGCATCTGCTGCTGCATGACGCGCTGGCACGGCTTTCCCTCGCCCGCCCGGTCTGGCACGAGGCCCGTCCCGGCTCGCCCTTCGACCCGCCGGAGGGGAAGGCCACGCCATGAGTGATCTGATCGCCCCGTTGAATGAGGCCGGCGTCGCCGCCGCCGTGCGGGAAGCCGGCGCCATGCGGGCGCCGCTGTCCATCGAGGGGCATGGCAGCAAGCGCGGGCTGCTGCGGCCCGTGCAGGCGGCGCGCGGCCTGACCACGCGCGGGCTGACCGGCATCACGCTCTACAAGCCAACCGAACTGGTGCTCTCGGCCCGCGCCGGCACGCCGCTTCCGGAGATCGAGGCGGCGCTGGCCGAGCACGGCCAGATGATCGCGCCCGAACCTCCGGACACGCGGGGGGTTTTTGGCGCGGAGCTGCCGGCGACCATCGGCGGCATCGTCGCCACGAATCTCTCCGGCCCGCGCCGCATCACGGCGGGCGCGATGCGGGACCATCTGCTCGGCATCCGCTTCGTCAACGGGATGGGGGAGGTGGTGCGCAATGGCGGGCGGGTGCTGAAGAACGTCACCGGGCTCGACCTCTGCAAGCTGCTGGCGGGCAGCCATGGCACGCTGGGCGTGATGACCGAGGTGACCATGAAGGTGCTGCCGGCCGCCCGCGCCAGCGCCACCCTGGCCATCGCCGTGCCGGACCTGGCGACCGGGGTGCGGGCGCTGTCGGCCGGTCTCACCAGCCCCTTCGGCGTGACCGGCGCGGCGCTGCGCCTCGATGCCGCCGGCCCGGTGGCGCTGCTGCGGCTGGAGGATTTTCCCGATTTCGTCGCCTATCGCGCCGGCCGGCTGCGGGACGATCTGGCGGCGTTCGGCGATGTGACGGTCATCGAGGATTCGGCCGCGATCTGGCGTGATGTTCGCGACGCGGTGCCTCTGGGCGCGATGCCGGAGGACGCGATCTGGCGCATCTCCATCCGCCCCAGCGCCGCGCCGGCCGTCGCCGCCGCGCTGCAGGCGGCCTTCGGCGCGCGGCTGCTGCTGGATTGGGGCGGTGGCCTGGTCTGGATCGCCGGCCCGGCGACGGAGGCGGCCCATGCGGCCGTGATGGCCGCCGCCGCCGCCGCGCGCGGCAGCTTCACCCTGTTCCGCGCCCCCGCGCCGATGCGCGCCGCGGTGCCCGTGCTGCCCGAGGAAGCGCCGGCCCTGGCCGCCATCGGCGCCCGGGTGAAGGCGGCGCTCGACCCCTTCGGCCTGTTCAACCCCGGCCGCATGAGATCCAGCCTTTGAGTATTCCCCGAATTGCCATCCTCGGCCTGCATCTGGAGGTCAACGCCTTCTCGCCCCCCACCACGCGGCGGGATTTCGAGCAGCAGAGCTGGGCGGAAGGCGAGGCGATCACCCAGGCCGCGCGCAGCCCGGTCAGCGCCCTGCCGGCCGAAATCCCCGGCTTCTATGCCCGCATGGACGCCACCGGGGAGTGGGAGCCGGTGCCGCTGATCCTCATCACCGCCCCGCCCGGCGGCATCATGGCGCCCGGCATCTTTCCGGAATTCCTCCAGATCGTGGAGGCCGGGCTGGCCGGGGCCGGGCGGATCGATGCCGTCTATGTCGCCAGCCACGGCGCCAGCCGCGCGGCGGAGGAAGCCGATACCGACGGCGCCATCCTGCAATTGCTGCGCGATATCCTGGGGCCGGATGTGCCGATCGTCGGCACGCTCGACCTGCATTGCAATGTCTCCGACCGCCAGATCGCATTGGCCGACCTGCTGATCGCCTATCGCACCAACCCGCATGTCGATATGCGCGAACGCGCGGCGGAGGCGGCCGACGCCATCCGCCGCATCCTGGAGACCGGGGAGCGTCCCGAGACGCATTTCCTGCGCCTGCCGCTGACACCCCCCACCGTCACCCTGCTGACCGCGGAGGATTCGCCCTATTCCGAGGCGATCCGGGCCGGGGTGGAGGCGCGGCAGGAGGATCCGAACCTGCTCGGCGTCTCCGTCACCGGCGGCTTCGTCTATACCGACATTGCCAAATGCGGCCTTTGCGTCTGGGCCTCCGCCCGCCCCGGCCATGTCGGCCAGGCGGTGGACCTGGCGGAGAAGCTGTCCAACGACATCTGGCAGCGGCGGGAGGAACTGATGCGGACGCTGACCCCGATCGAGGATGCGGTGGCCCAGGCGGTGGCGGCCGGCGATGGGCCGCGGCTGCCCCGGCTGATCCTGGCCGATGTGGCGGACAATCCCGGCGGCGGCGGTGGCGGCAACACCACGGCACTGCTGGCCGCGCTGCATGAGGCGCAGGCGCGCGGCGTGGTCTTCGGCATCCTGGTGGACCCGGTGCTGGCCGCCGCCGCCCATGCGGCCGGGGAGGGTACGCGGTTCGAGGCGGTGGCCAATGCCACGCCCAGCACTTTCGCGGATACCTTCGCGGCCATGGCGACGGTGCGCGCACTGTCGGACGGCAGCGGTGTGGGCCGGCGCGGCAGCCTGGCGGGCCGTGCCTTTTCCATCGGGCCGGCGGCGCTGCTGGAACTGGAGGACAGCGGCATCCTGCTGGCCGTCGGGTCGCTGCGCCGCCAACTGCTCGACCCGGCGATGCTCGAAATCCTCAGCGTGGATGTGGCGGCGGCGCGGACCATCGTGGTGAAGTCGCGCGGCCATTTCCGCGCCGGCTTCGACATCTACGCGACGCCGGATCGCATCCTGGAAGTGGACGCCCCCGGGCTGGTCAGCCCGGTTCTGTCCCGCTTTGTCTTCGAGGGCCTGCCGCGCCCGGTCTATCCGCTGGACCCGGAGGCGGCCTGGGGCTGATCAGCCCTGGCGGCGGTCGCCGGTCCGGCGCTCCGGCCGCGCCTCGGACGTGCCTCGCCCGACAACGGTCCCGCCGAAGCGCAGCAGCGCCTGCTGGCGCGCGATCTCCACGGCGCCGAGCCATGCGATCTGGCTGGGCTGGATGACCTGCGGGGGGATGGGGTCCTGGCTGGGATTCTGCATTTTGCGACTCCTCCTGAACGGTGCGGCGGCGAAGGGCGGGTCCGAGCTTGCAACTCGCGACGCATCGCGTCGCCGGTGCCCCGCCTGTGGCGTTCGTGGCGTCCATGAGGCAAGCGTCGTGCCATCCATTTGGTTCCCGGAACCGCATGTCGGATGCGCCTCGTGGCGCTTTCGCCGCGCATCGGCGCACCCTATGTTCAGCGAGGCGGGGGACCCAGATGCAGACCAGCTTCACCGAGGCGCAGCTTCGTGACCCGGATACGGCCGAGAGCAACCGTATCCTGCGCACCTGCGTGCATTGCGGCTTCTGCACCGCCACCTGCCCAACCTTCCTGCTGCTGGGCGATGAACTCGACAGCCCCCGGGGCCGCATCTACCTCATCAAGGACATGCTGGAGAACGACCGGCCGGCGACGGCGGAAGTGGTCAAGCATGTCGATCGCTGCCTCTCCTGCCTGTCCTGCATGACCACCTGCCCATCCGGCGTGAACTACATGCACCTGGTGGACCATGCCCGGCGGCATATCGAGGAAACCTATGAGCGCCCCCCCGCCGAACGCGCCTTGCGCCGGCTGCTTTCCGCGCTGCTGCCCCATCCGGGGCGGTTCCGGCTGGCGCTGATCGGCGCCTCCCTCGGCCGCCATTTTTCCCGCTTCGTGCCCGGCGGATCCATGGCGGCACAGCGGCTGCGGGCGATGCTGAAACTGGCGCCGGCCCAGGTGCCCGGGCCGAGTGCGATGGACCGGCCCGGCGTGTTCAAGGCGGAGGGCGCGCGGCGCGGCCGCGTGGCGCTGCTGACCGGCTGCGCCCAGCGGGTGCTCGCCCCCTCCATCAACGACGCCACCATCCGGCTGCTGACACGGATGGGGCTGGAGGTGGTGGTGCCGCGCGCCCAGGGCTGCTGCGGCGCGCTGGACCACCATATGGGCCATCACGACCCGGCCATGCGCCTGGCCCGTGCCAATATCGCCGCCTGGGGCGCGGAACTGGCGGGGGAAGGGCTGGACGCTGTCGTCATCAACACCTCCGGCTGCGGCACCACGGTGAAGGATTACGGCTTCATGTTCCGGACCGAGCCGGAGGCGGAGGCCGCCGCCCGGCTCTCGGCCCTGGCGATGGATGTCTCCGAGGTGCTGGTGAAGTTCGGCTATGCGCCGAGCCGGGAGAGACCGGGCCTGACGGTCGCCTACCACGCCGCCTGTTCCCTCCAGCACGGCCAGAAGGTGACGGCCGCGCCGAAGGACCTGCTGAAGCGCGCCGGCTTCACCGTGAAGGAACCGGCGGAGAGCCATATCTGCTGCGGCAGCGCCGGCACCTACAACCTGATGCAGCCCGAGATCGCGGGGCAGTTGCGCGACCGCAAGCTGGCCCATCTCGACCGCACCGGGGCGGATCTGATCGCCGCCGGCAATATCGGCTGCCTGACCCAGCTTTCCGGCGGCGACCGGCCGACGGTGCATACGGTGGAACTGCTGGACTGGATGGCCGGCGGGCCGGAGCCGGCTGCCATCGCACCCATCCGCGTCCGGCAGCGCGGGACGGAAGTCCTGTAACTTGCGATAAATTCAAAATTCTCTACAGCCATTCCCGGTCCTTCGGTTGCGAGGGGCTTGGATGACTCAGGGAAACGACCACCAGAATGTACCGCAGGACCTTGCTCGCCGCCGGCCTCGCCGCGCCGGCCACCCTTCGCAACGCCCAGGCCCAGTCCGCATGGCCGGCCCGGCCGATCGCGCTGGTGGTGCCCTTCACCGCCGGCGGGTCCACCGACATTGCCGCCCGTTTCCTGGCGGAGGGCATGGCCGCCCGTCTCGGCAGTGGCGTCCGCATCGTGGTGGAGAACCGCGCCGGGGCCGGGGGCTCGCTGGGCGCCGATCATGTGCGGCGGCAGGCGCCGGATGGCTACAACTTCCTGATCGGCACCGCTTCCTCCCACGCCACCAACCCGGCGGCGCTGCCGGCCACCACGCCCTATGACCCGGTGGAGGATTTCACCCCGGTGGCCATCGTCGGCGGTGGGCCGATGGTGATCGTGGCTGCCGGCCGTTCGCCGCACCGGACCATCCAGAGCCTGCTGGCCGAGATCAAGGAAAAGCCGGGCGCCTTGTCCTTCGCCACCTCCGGCGCCGGCGGCATCGGGCATCTGACGGGGGAATTCCTGCTCTCCCGCGCCGGGCGGCTGCGGGCGGAGCACATCCCCTATCGCGGCGGGGCGCAGGTGATGACGGCGATGGCCTCGGGCGATGTGCAGTTCTCGGTGGAGGTGCTGGCCTCCGCCGCGCCGCATCTGCGCGACGGCACCTCCCGCGGCCTGGCCGTCACCATTCCGCAGCGCCACCCGCTGATGCCGGAAATCCCCACTTTGGCGGAATCCGGGCTGGCGGGTTTCGATGTCACCACCTGGAACGTCCTGCTCGGTCCGAAGGGCCTGCCGCCGGAGATCCTGGAGCCGGTGAACCGCGCGGCAAATGAGGTGCTGGCCGATCCGGCGGTGCGCCAGCGCCTGGCCGGCGCCGGGGTCGACGCCGCCGCGCCGAGCACACCGGCGCAGACCCGCGCCTTCCTGGCGGCCGAGTTCGCCAAGTTCCGCGGCATTGTGCAGGAGGCGGGAATCGCGCTCGGCCGATAGGCCCGATAGGCCTTGCATGGGGGGGTGGGGATGCCGGAGGCTGGGCGCATGACCCGTCTCGTCGCCCTGCTTCTGCTTCTCGCCACCCCTGTCTGGGCGCAGCCCACGGCGCCCGCCCCGCGCTCCGGCCCCGCCGCCGCGCGGCAGGCGGAGCTGGACCGGCTGTTCGAGGCGCTGCAATCCGCCCCCGACCAGGGCGGCGGCCAGATGGTGGAGGCGCGCATCCGCGCCCTCTGGGGCCAGGCCGTCTCCCCCGCCGCCGCCCTGCTGCTGAACCGCGGCCTGCGCAACCTGCGGGCCGAGGAGGCCGCGGAAGCGCTGGAGGATTTCGACGCCGCCATCGTGCTGGAACCGGCCGCGCCCGACGCCTGGCTGGCCCGTGCCCGCGCCTATGCCCGGCTCGGCGACCGCCCCGCCGCGGCGCGGGACCTGCAGCAGGCGCTGCTGTTGGAACCCCGGCATTTCGGCGCCCTGTTGCAATTGTCCGAATTGCAGGAGGAGGCGGGCGACCTGGCCGGCGCGCTGCGCAGCCTGGATGCGGCGCTGGCGCTGCACCCGCAGATGCCGGGAGGCACCCTGCGCCGGCGGGAACTGGCGCGGCAGGTGGAGGGTGATGCGCTGTAGCGCAACGGCCGGATGGCGGGCCGGTGGCCGCGTCGGCGAAAAGCGAGGCCGAGGAGTACCCCGCCATGCCCGAAGCCCCGATGATCGACCCGCTGGATGAGCTGCGCTGGCAGGCGGTGCTGGCGCGGGTGGCGGCGCCCGGTTGCGGCGATTTCCGCTATGCCGTCATCACCCAGGGCGTGTTCTGCCGCCCTGGCTGCCCGGCCCGCCCGCCGCTGCGCCGCAACACCCGCTTCTTCGCCGATGCCGCCAGCGCGGAGGTCGCCGGCTTCCGCGCCTGCAAGCGCTGCGACCCCAAGGGCGATCGTGCCCGGATGCAGGCGGAGGCGGTGGCCGCCGCCTGCTCCCTGATCGAGGCGGCGGAGACCATCCCCAGTCTCGAAACCCTGGCCGCCCGCGCCGGCTATGCCCGCCACCATTTCCTGCGCCTGTTCCGCGACATCACCGGCGTCACCCCCCGCAGCTATGCCGAAGGCGTGCGCGGCCGCCGCCTGCAGGCGGCGCTGGCGGCCGGCGACCGGGTGGCGGAGGCGGTGGCCGGCGCCGGCTTCGGCAGCGAGAGCCGCGTCTATGAGGACACCGCGCGGCATCTCGGCATGACCCCCGGCGCGGCCCGGAGGGGCGGGGCGGGGGAGGTTATCCGCATCGCCCATGCCGACAGCGCCATGGGACCGCTTCTGGTCGCCGCCACGGCGGCCGGCATCTGTTTCATCGGCTTCGCCGAGCCGCCCGAGGCGCTGGAGGGTGACCTGCGCACCCGCTTCCCGCAGGCGAGGATCGAGCCGGCGCCAGCGGATCTGGCGGCCGAGGTCCGGCAGGTGGTGGCCTTCCTGTCGGAACCTGCCGCCGCCCTGGCCTTGCCCCTGGATCTGCGGGGCACGGCGTTTCAGCGTCGGGTGTGGGAGGCGCTGACCAAGATCCCCCTGGGCGAGACCCGCACCTATTCGGGTCTGGCGGCCGAGATGGGCATGCCCGCCGCGACCCGCGCCGTGGCCCGCGCCTGCGCCCGCAACCCGGTTTCCCTCGCTGTGCCCTGCCATCGGGTGGTGGGGGCAAGTGGCGACCTGACGGGCTATCGCTGGGGCGTGCCGCGCAAGGCGGCGCTGCTGGCGGGGGAGCGGCGCGCGCGCGGGCGGTAGCTGCTTATTGCGGTGCGGGTGTGGTTGGTGCGGGTGCCGCCTCTGCCGGTGCGGCGGGGGCAGGTACGGCTGGCGTTGCCGGCGTGGTGGGCGCCGGCGTGGCGGGTGCCGGCGTGGTGGGTGCCGGCGTGGTGGGTGCCGGAGTGGCGGTCGGCGCTGCGTCGCGCGGAACCAGTCGTTCGGTCCCGTTGGCATTGGCGCCAACGATGGTCCACTCCCCCTCCAGGCTGCCATCCGCGTTCAGCGTATAGATGCCGAGGCCGGGCCGCTGCTGCAGCCCATAGGCCACGGTCACGGTGCGGCCGGAGGCGAAGCCCACCCCCTCCACCGTCTGGTTGCCGATCCGCCAGCGGATGGCGAAGGAGGCGAGGCCGGCGGTCTGGATCTGGGCCAGGCCGGTATAGGTCGTGCCGTCCAGATTGGTGCCGGTCACGTCATAGAGGCCGGCGCGCTGCGCCTGGGCGGGGCTCGCCAAGGGCAGGGCCGCCAGCAGCGGCAGGGCGAAGGCGAGGCGGCGGAAGGTCATCGGGGCTGCTCCGTGCCGGCATGGCGGAAGGAACGCGCACCAAAGGCGGGCGCGGCCCCAAGGTCAACCGCCACCCCGCCCTTCACTTCACAATGGCGACCCGCAAGGCGTTGGTGGTGCCCGGTGTGCCGAAGGGAACACCCGCCGTCACCACCACCTCATCGCCCGAAGTGGCGAAACCTTCCTGGCTGGCGGCGCGGATCGCCTTGGCCACCATGTCGGTCATGGAGTGCAGCTCCACCGTCGTCACCGGATGCACGCCCCAGACCACGGCCATGCGCCGCGCGGTCTGCATGCTGGCGGTCAGGCCCAGGATCGGGCAGCTCGGCCGTTCCCGCGCCACGCGCAGCATGGTGGAGCCGGTGGAGGTGAAGGTGGCGATCGCCTCCGCCCCGATGGTCTGCGCCACCTGGCGAGCGGCGGCGGCGATGGCGCTCGCGGAATTGGGCTCTGGCGCGGGGCGGTTGGCATCGGTCAGCTTGCGCCAGTCCGGGTCGGACTCCACCCGGGCGATGATGCGGTCCATGATGTTCACCGCCTCGAAGGGGAACTGCCCGGCGGCGGTCTCGGCCGAGAGCATGACGCAATCGGCGCCGTCGAAGACGGCGGTGGCCACGTCCTGCGCCTCCGCCCGGGTGGGGGAGGGGGCGGTGATCATGCTTTCCAGCATCTGGGTGGCGACGACCACCGGCTTGCCCAGCGCCTTGGCGGCGCGGACAATCTGCTTCTGGATCAGCGGCACTTCCTCCGGCGGGCATTCCACGCCGAGGTCGCCGCGGGCGACCATGACGCAATCCGCCTCCGCCAGGATGGCGTCGAGATTCTCGACCGCCTGGGGCTTTTCCATCTTCACCATGATCCAGGCGCGGCCGGCGGCGATGGCCTTGGCCTCCACCACGTCTTCCGGCCGCTGGACGAAGGACAGGCCGATATATTCGACGCCCTGCGCCAGCACGAAGTCGAGGTCGATGCGGTCCTTTTCCGTCAGCGCCGGAATCGGCAGCACCACATCGGGCACGTTCACGCCCTTGCGGTCCGACAGGGGGCCGCCGACCACCACCTCCGTCTCCAGGTGGTCCTCCCGCTTCCGGGTCACGCGCAGGCGCAGCTTGCCGTCATCCAGCAGCAGGGTGGTGCCGATGCCGGCGGCGGCGATGATCTCGGGATGCGGAAGCTGCACACGGCGGACATCGCCGGGGGTGGGGGAGAGGTCGAGCCGGAAGCTTTGGCCGGTCTGCAACTGCACGCGCCCGGCCTGGAACTTGCCGACGCGCAGCTTCGGCCCCTGCACATCGGCCAGGATGCCGATCGGGCGGCCAACCTTTTCCTCCAGCGCGCGGATGGTGGCGATGCGCGCGGCATGGTCCTCATGGCTGCCATGGCTGAAGTTCAGTCGGAACACATCCGCCCCGGCACGGAACAGGCGCTCGATCACCTCCGGCGAGGAGGAGGCCGGGCCGAGGGTGGCGATGATCTTGGTGCGCCGACGACGCCGCAGGGGAACCCGATTCGACATGGGGCGGGCAAATCCTTCGCGGCGGGGGGATTCGGGCGGCTCGGGAACGTCGGGGCGCACCGTGGCGGGTGGTACGCCCAGGGCGCGGGCGACTTCGGCCACGCGATCCTCCGGCACTTTTCGCCATTGGGAGACGGCGGCGGTCGAGATGCCGAGGGCGGTTGCGATACGGGTGACGGCGCCGCGCTGGGTCAGCAGGGCTTCGAGGGTGGGGTCGCGCATGCAGGTAAGTTAGTCAATCTAAGTCATCGACGCCAGAGACTTCTTGTTTCTTAGCTTAGGTAAGGATTGGCGTCGCGCATCTGGCCGATGGGCCGCGCTGCGGTATTTCTGCCACAGGCCTGTCAGAAATCTTTCGGCGATGCCGCCTTTCCCGGGGAACTCGCGTTCCAGATGCAGGACGACGCTGCCGGACTTCCACCCACCGGCGCGCAGCGGCACGTCCAGCCATGGAGAATGTCGTATGAACTTCCGGAAGACCTTGCTCGCCACCACGATGCTGCTGGTGCCGTTTGCCGTAGCGCAGGCGCAGCCCGTGAGCGGCGTGTATATCGGCGCCGGCGCCGGCGTGAACTGGCTTCAGGACGCCAATATCAATGCGACCGGCCAGTTGGCCGATACCCTGCGCGCGCGCGGCAACACGGTCGGCGGCGATGTCTCCTTCGACATGGGCTGGGTCGGCGTGGTCAGCCTCGGCTACGGCTTCGGCAACGGCCTGCGCACCGAGATCGAGGGCAGCTACCGCGAGAATGAAGTCGACACCATCAGCGGCTTCCGCGGCGCCGGCCAGGTTCGCGCTTCCGGCACCGCCCGCAGCTACGGCGTGATGGCCAATGTGCTGTACGACTTCGACCTGGGTGGCCATGTCGGCGGCATGGCGCTGGTGCCTTATGTCGGCGTCGGTGCCGGCTATATCTGGCGCGAATTCGACGGCGTCCGCGCCAATGTCCTCGGCGGCACCGTGAACAGCGATGGCACGGATGGCCGCTTCGCCTATCAGGCGATCGTCGGCGCAGCCATGCCGCTGACCAATGTGGCGCCGGGCCTGGCCCTGACCGCGGAATACCGCTTCCTCGGCACGATGGAGCATGATGTCGACACCAGCAGCGGCGGTGGTTCCTTCAACGTGGCGCGCACCGGCACGAAGTCGGAGAACTACAACCACTCCATCCTGATCGGCCTGCGCTACGCCTTCGGCCAGACCAGCGCAGCTCCGGTGGTGGCTCCGGCGCCCGCGCCGATGCCCGCCGCCGCCCCGGCGCCGGCCCGGACCTACCTGGTGTTCTTCGACTTCGACCGCGCCGACCTGACCGACCGCGCCCGCCAGATCATCGGCGACGCGGCGCAGAGCGCGACCAGCCAGGGCGTGACGCGCATCGAAGTGGCCGGCCATGCCGACCGCTCGGGCTCGCCGCAGTACAACCAGCGCCTGTCCGAGCGCCGCGCCGGCGCCGTGGCCTCCGAGCTGGAGCGCCGTGGCATCCAGCGCAGCCAGATCACCGTCCAGGCCTTCGGCGAGAGCCGTCCGCTGGTTCCGACCGCCGATGGCGTGCGCGAGCCGCAGAACCGCCGCGTGGAAATCGTTCTGCGCTGAGCGTGACGGGGGAGGGGCTTCGGCCCCTCCTCACCCCTTCTACCCCAGGCTGATGTTCACCACCCAGACCACCGCGGCGATGGTGGCGCCCGCCACCGCAAGCGCCAGCAAGGCCGCGCGGAAGGCGACGGACCGGCCGAAGCCTGCTTCCTGCCCTGGATGCGGCGGCAGCAGGATCGGCGCGCCGAGCCGGGCCAGCACGATCGTATGGACCAGGGCCAGGGGCAGGAGAATGGCGAGCCCGACCGGGAGCAGGTACAGCGCCAGCCACAGGCTGCAGGGCGCGTACAGCAGCAACTTGCGCGCCGCCGCACGGTCCGGCACCGCCAGGTAGCGCGCCGCGCTGTCCAGGATCATGCGCTGCAGCAGGAACAGCCAGGCCAGCGTAAAGGCCATCCCGCCCAGCCCTACGGCCAGGCTGCCGGTGCGGGTCACGGTCTGCGTGCCAATCTGCACCAGGGTGCCATCCGGACGCTGCATCATCAGCGCATGGGCCTGGCGATGCGGCAGCACCGGCTCGCCCATCAGGGTCGTGGCGAGCACCAGCAGCAGCCAGGGCAGCAGCAGCAACGGAATGGCGCGGGCAAGCGAGGGCGCCGGCTCCGCCGCGATCGCATGCCAGGTGGCGCGCGGCGACAGCAGCAGGCCGCGCAGTCTTGGCCAGAACCGCATGAGGGTGTTCCCCTTGGGATGTGATGTCAGGTGCTGATCCCCGGCGCCGGCATCTGGCGCAGGGCGACGAAAAGCGCCCAGATGAGAAGCGCCGCAGCGTAGAGCGCGAATTGCAGCACCATTGTCCCAATGGCGATCATCAGGCCCCGGAAGGCGGCCGCCCGCCCCCAGCGTCGCTCCTCCCCCGGCGAGGGCGGCATCAGGATCGGGGCGCCGATGGCGAGCATCGCCATGCCATGCAGCCCTGCCAGCAGCGTCAGCCAACCCTGTCCCAGCGGCAGCAGGAACAGCGCGATCCACATGGCGAAGGGCGCATGCACCGCCAGCTTCTGCGCCGCCGCCGCATCCTGCACCCCGCCATGGAGCGCCGCACGGCGCCGGAGCGACCGACGCAGCAGCACGACGCCCAGCAGCATGAACAGGATATAGCTGAGCGCCGCCGGTCCCAGCCCGATATGGACCGTCAGGGAATCGGCGCTGGCCCCCAGCCCCAGGCCGGACCCGCCGCCGCGGCCCGGCACCGCGGTGTACCAGCCACCCGGCCGGGTCATCGCCACGGCCAGATTGACCAGGCAGGCCCCCGCCGCCAGCGGCAGCAGGCTGCGCATCAGGCCCGGCGCCGGCTCGGCCGCGATGGCCACCCAGGTTGCGCGGGGCGACAGCAATAGGCCCGGGATGCGCGACAGGAAACTCATGCAACCAGACCTGTTCGATTCGGTTGCGAGTGTGGTCGCCCGCCGCCGCGCCGTCGATCCGTGCTCAGGCCACCAGCACGGCCCGCAGGTCGTTCACATTGGTCAGCGTCGGCCCGGTCACCAGCAGGTCGCCCAGCTTCGCGAACAGGCTGTAGCTGTCATGCCGCCCCAGCACCGCGCGCGGGTCCATCCCGGCGGCGCGGGCGCGGGCCAGGCTGTCGGGGGTGATGAGGGCGCCGGCATTGTCCTCGGACCCGTCGATGCCGTCCGTATCGCCCATCAGCGCCCAGATGCCGGGGGCGCCGGCCAGGGCCACGGCGCAGCCCAGCAGGGATTCGCTGTTGCGGCCGCCGCGCCCGCCGCCTTCCGCCCCGATGGTCACCGTGGTCTCCCCGCCCGAGAGCAGCAGGCAGGGGGCGGGCAGAGGGTGGCCATGGGCACTGGCCGAGAGCGCGATGCCGGCCATGGTCTTGCCGAGCTCCCGCGCCTCGCCTTCCAGCGCGTCGCCCAGGATCAGCGGCGTCAGCCCGAAGCCGCGCGCGGCCTGGGCGGCGGCTTCCAGCGCCATGCGGGGGGTGGCGATGAAGCGGTAGTCCACCGCGCCGAGACGCGGATCGCCCGGCTTCGGGGTTTCGTCCGCCGCCTTTTCCAGATGCGCCCTGACGGCCGCCGGCAGGTCCATGCGGTAATGCGCGACCAGCGCGCGGGCTTCGGCGAAGCTGGTCGGGTCCGGCACGGTGGGGCCGGAGGCGATGGCGGCCGGGTCGTCGCCGGGAACGTCGGAGATCGCCAGCGTCACCACCCGCGCCGGCGCCGCCGCCAGGGCCAGCCGCCCGCCGGAAAAGGCCGAGAGGTGGCGGCGGATGCAGTTCATCTCGTTGATCGTGGCGCCGGAGGCCAGCAGCGCCCGATTCACAGCCATCAGCGCATCCAGCGTCAGCCCCGGCGCCGGCAGGGTGGTCAGCGCGGAGCCGCCGCCGGAGACCAGGAACAGCACCAGGTCGCGCGGCGTCAGCCCTTCCACCGCCGCCAGGATCCGCTCGGCTGCTGCCGCACCCGCGGCATCCGGCACGGGGTGGGAGGCTTCCAGCACCTCGATCCGCCGGGTCGGATGGCCATGGCCATAGCGGGTGACGACGAGGCCGGAGAGCTTCACCTCCGGCCAGGCGTCCTCGACCGCCGCCGCCATCACCGCCGCGGACTTGCCGGCGCCCACCA
Source organism: Falsiroseomonas oleicola (assembly GCF_019029495.1). Lineage (GTDB taxonomy): Bacteria > Pseudomonadota > Alphaproteobacteria > Acetobacterales > Acetobacteraceae > Falsiroseomonas > Falsiroseomonas oleicola. Next base: position 357,566 of record NZ_JAERQM010000001.1, on the reverse strand, counting down.
CCACCACGCGGCCGCCGGCCGGCGGCTCGGGCAGGTGCCGGGCCAGCACGATGCGTGGATCGGCGCTCGCCACCGCCGCCTTGAAGATCATCTCCAGCGCCGTCCGCGCCGCCGCATCGGTCCAGGCCATCCGCATCCCCCAATTCGCGCGCAGTATGGCGAAGCGGTGCGGGATGGACCATCTACCCGCCATCGCCTGCAGGAGAATGCCGATGACCGACCTCGATCAGCAGACCCAGCTCGAAGCCGCCGCCTTCCGCCGCCTGGTGCAGCATCTGCGGGAGCGCAGCGATGTGCAGAACATCGACCTGATGAACCTGGCCGGCTTCTGTCGCAACTGCCTGTCGCGCTGGTACCGGGAGGCCGCGGCCGAGCAGGGCACCACCATCACCGACCCGGAGGCGCGGGAGATCGTCTACGGCATGCCCTACAAGGAATGGCAGGCGCTGCACCAGAAGCAAGCGACTGCGGAGCAGAAGGCGAAGTTCGCTGCCAGTAATACGGGACATTGATAAGAAGGTCGGGGAGGGAAGCATTCCCTCTCCTAACCCCTCCTTTGTTTTTTGGGACCTTTTAGTTTGCGCCCCGATCCAAGGTCCCAAAAATAGATGAGGGGTCCGGGGAGAATACCTTCTCCCCGGCCTTCCTTTCCTCCGGTTTGCGCCACCCCCGCCCCAGGGCTATACGCCGCGCCTCAACTCGTGCCCCGGAGGCCTTCGATGAGTGATTTCGACGCGCAGGAGGCCCAGGCCAGCCGCGACCGCCAGGAAAAGGACCCGGACCCCGAGGTCGGCGGCATTGCCGTCGACCGCCTGCGGTCCATCATCGAGCGGGTCGAGCGGCTGGAGGAGGAGCGCAAGGCGCTGGCCGGCGACATCAAGGACATCTTCTCCGAGGCCAAGTCGGCCGGCTTCGACGTGAAGGTGATCAAGCAGATCATCTCGCTGCGGAAGAAGGAGCCGGCCGAGGTTGAGGAGCAGGAGACGCTGCTCGATCTATACCGCCGCGCCCTGGGGATGTAGGCAGAGGCCGTCCAGCGGAAGAGGCGGCGCGATGTTCTACGAACCGAAGCACGGCAAGCGGGGCCACGGCCTGCCCTTCGACCCGATCAAGGCCATCGTCGCGCCGCGGCCGATCGGCTGGATTTCCAGCCTGGACACCAAGGGGCGCCCCAACCTGGCGCCCTACAGCTTCTTCAACCTGGTCAAGGGCGCCCCGCCGATCGTGGTCTTCGGCAGCGAGGGGCTGAAGCATTCCGCCGCCAATGCCTTCGAGACGCGGGAATTCGTCTTCAACCTGGTCACCCGGCCGCTGTTCGAGGCGATGAACGCCTCCTCCGCCGCGCTCGAGGCCGGGGAGAATGAGTTCGAGGCGGCGGGGCTGACCATGGCGCCCTGCAACTTCGTCAAGGCGCCGCGCGTGCTGGAAAGCCCGGCCAGCTTCGAATGCAAGGTGTTGCAGGCGATGGAGCTGAACGACCTGGACGGCAATCCGACCGATGGTTTCCTGGTGCTCGGCCAGGTGGTCGGCATCCATATCGACGAACGTTACATCGTCGATGGCCGCTTCGATGCCGTCGCCGCCCAGACCATCGCCCGCTGCGGCTATCGCGACTACAGTCAGGTAACCGAGATGTTCGAGGCGCTGCGCCCCACCGATGGTGGCGCCTTCACGCCGACGACGAGCGACCGCACATGAAGACCGCGATCATCACGGCGGCGGGCCGTGGCATCGGGGCCGCCGTCGCGCGGCGGCTTTCGGCAGATGGTTTCCGGGTTGCGGTGATGTCGCCCTCCGGCAATGCCGAGAAACTGGCGGCGGCGTTGCCGGATGCGCTTGGCGTCACCGGTTCGGTCACGGAGCCCGCCGACCTGGAGCGGCTGGTGCAGGGTACGCTGGACCGCTTCGGCAGGATCGACGCGCTGGTGAACAATGCCGGCCACCCGCCCAAGGCGCCGCTGTTCGATCTGACGGATACGCAGTGGCATGCCGGCTTCGACATGGTGATGCTCTCGGCCATCCGCGCGCTGCGGCTGGTGCTGCCGGGGATGAAGGCGGCGGGCGCTGGTTCGGTGGTGAACCTGTCCTCCTATGCGGCGCTGGAGCCGGAATCCGATTTCCCGGCGACCACGCTGCGCGCGGCGCTCGGCGCCTGGACCAAGCTGGCGGCGGATGAGCTGGCGCCCGCCGGCATCCGCGTGAACGCCGTGCTGCCCGGCTTCGTCGACAGCCTGCCGGAAAAGGAGGCACGTCGCGCCCGCATCCCGCTGGGCCGCTATGCGCGGGCGGAGGAGATCGCGGCGGCGGTGGCCTGGCTGGTGTCCGACCAGGCCTCCTACGTCACCGGGCAGAGCCTGCGCGTGGATGGCGGGCTGACCCGCCACGTCTGAGATTCAGGCGCGGCGGATGATCCAGCCGCTGAAGACGCCGGCATTGTTGCGGTAGGACAGGGCACCGTCCCCGGTGACCTTGGTGACCACCACGCAGCCATCGCCGGGGTCGTTGACCAGGACGAAGGTGCTCTGCCCCGGCTGCACCACATCGTCCACCACCACGAAATGCGCACCGCCCGCCCGCCAGGCCACATGGGCGATGCAGGGCTGGCCGCGGTTGACGGCGCGGCGGAGGGCGGCGGGGACGTTGTTCTGGCCGACATTGACGCATTCCCAGCGGCCGAGGCCGATGCGTTCCAGCACCGCCGGGTGACGCATCCCGTCGGAATAGGTGGTGCCGTCATACACCGTGCCGACGACCTGGCTGTAGATGCGGTAGATCTCCGGCTCGGACTTCATGGCCCAGCTGACCGCCATCTTCGCCAGCCCGGCACCGACGAGGCCGCCGCCCGGAAGGCCCGATGCGGCGACGCGGCTGCCAGCGGACGTGCCCTGGGCCATCAGGCCCTTCTTGATCTTGAAATTGATCATCAGCACGCAGGCGATGCCGCAGGAATTCACCTGGTCCTGCTTCTTCACCATGTGCACCGTGGCGAAGCGTGTGAAATCCACATGCCAGGACATTGCTTCCACTCCCGCGCGCCGGCCGGTGCCGATGGGTCACCGCTGACCGGACGCGGAATGGTTGCATGGAAGTCATGAAACCCGGATTGCGTGATGTTTCACACGCGACGGGATGCTCAGCCGCGCTTGGCCAGCCCCTCCACCGCCGCGGCATGACGCTCCAGCACCAGCCGGCGCTTCACCTTCATGGTCGGTGTCAGCAACCCGTTCTCCACCGTGAAGGGCTCGACCAGCGTGCTGGCGCGGATGCGCTCGATGTTGGAGAGCTTGCCGTTCACCCGGCCGATGGCGGCCTGCACCTTTTCCGCGGCGCCATCGGCCGGCACCACCAGCGCGACGATGGCGGGGCGGCCCTCGCCGGCCACGACCGCCTGGGCGATCTCGGGTTCCGCCATCAGCAGGCCTTCCAGCTTGGCCGGGCTGACCATGTCGCCGCCGAGGGTCTTGATGAAGTCGCGCTTGCGGTCGGTGATGCGGATATAGCCATCCACCATCTCCCCCACATCGCCGGTGTGCAGCCAGCCGTCGATCACGGCGCGGGCGGTGCTGTCGGGGTCGTTCCAGTAGCCGTCCATCACCAACTCGCCCCGCACGCAAAGCTCGCCATCCGCGCCGAACCGGGTTTCCACCCCCGGCAAAGGCGGGCCGACGGTCACGCGGCGGTTTTCCCAGGGCGGGTTCACGCTGATGACGGGACCGGCCTCGGTCTGGCCGTAGCCCTGGATCACCGGCAGGCCGAAGGCCAGGAAGAAGCCCGAGAGGTCCGGGTCCAGCCGCGCGCCGCCCGAGACCAGCGCCAGCAGCTTGCCGCCGAACCGGTCCCGTATCTTCGCGCCCACCACCCGGTCCAGCACCGCATGCTGGGCGCGCTCGAACAGTGAAAGCCGCCCGTCGAGCCGTTTCAGGCCGAGTGCCAGCGCCTGCGCGAACAGCTTCGCCTTGAAGCCACCGTCCTTCTCCACCTGCGCCTCGATGCGCCCCCGCAAAACCTCGAACAGGCGGGGGACGGCGGTGATGACGGTGGGCTGCACCTCCTTCAACTCGGCCGCCAGTCGGTCGGCGCCGCGGGAATAGACCACCTCCAGCCCCAGCGAGGGCAGCAGGAAGCCGCCCACCGTGTGCTCATAGCTGTGCGAAAGCGGCAGGAAGGAGAGATAGGGGGTGCCATCCAGGTGCAGACGCGTGGCGATGCGGGCGACGCCTTCGCGGTTCGCCAGCATGGCGCGATGCGGCAGCATCACCCCTTTGGGCAGGCCGCCGGTGCCGCTGGTATAGACGAGGCAGGCCAGCCGGCCGGGCGGAATCTGCTCCGCCTCCGCCGCCAGCATGTCCACATCGGCAGGCGTCGCGGCCGCCAGGGACCAGTCCAGGCAGCCCTCCGCCGCATCCATGCAGATGATCCGGTCCAGGGTTATCCCGGCCTGCGCGGCCGCCTGGGCGACACGTTCCGCCAGCTTCGCGGTGGACACGATGGCGGAGGTGGCGCCGCTGTCACGCAGGATATGCGCGTGGTCGCCCACGGTGTTGGTGGTGTAGGTCGGCACGGTGACGGCGCCGATCGCCATGATGGCGGTGTCGGCAATGGGGAATTCCGGCCGGTTCTCGGACACCAGAAGTACCCGGTCCCCCGGCATCACCCCCTGCGCGCGCAGGAAGGCGGCGATGGCGGCGACCTGGCGAGCGAAGTCGGCCCAGCTCGTGCGCTGCCAGCCGCCCCCCTGCCAGTGCCGCAACATGGGCCTGGCGCCCCAGCCCCGGGCCAGGTCCAGCATCATATGCGGCAGGCTGGTCCAGCCGCCCGGCTTGGCGCTTTGCATTCCCTCGATGGTCTCCCGGTTCTTGGCGGCATGATGCCATGCGCGCCCACCCCGGGCCAAATGGGGGTGCGGGGGACCGTGGGGGAGGGGATCAGGCGGCGCGCAGCTCCAGCATGAAGCGCGAGACCTCCGCGCGCAGCTTCTCCGCCTGCCGCGACAGCTCGCCGGAGGCTTCGCGCACTTCGCCCGCCGCATGGCCGGTGCGCTCGGCATCGGCGTTCACGCCATTGGCATGATCGGCGGCGGCGGCGGTGCCGCGGGCGGCTTCCGACACCGCCTGGTTGATCGCCTGCGTCGCCTCCGCCTGCTGGGCGGCGGTCTCGGCCACCTGGCTGGTGGCTTCGCCCACGGCGGCGATGATCCGCGCGATGTCGGAAATCGCGGTCACCGTGCGGCCCGTCTCGGCCTGCATGGCGGCGATCTGGCCGCTGATCTCGTCGGTCGCCTTGGCGGTCTGCGCCGCCAGCGCCTTCACCTCCCCGGCCACGACCGCGAAGCCCTTGCCGGCCTCCCCGGCGCGGGCGGCCTCGATGGTGGCGTTGAGCGCCAGCAGGTTGGTCTGGCCTGCGATGGCGGTGATCATCTGCACCACGGCGCCGATCCGGTCGGCGGCGTCGGACAGGCCGCGCACGGTGCGGTCCGCCTCCTGCGCCGCGCCGGTGGCTGCGCGGGCCTGGTCGGCGCCATGGCGGATCTGCTGCGTCACCGCGTTGAAGGAGGCCGCCAGTTCCTCCGCCGCGCCGGCCACCGTCTCGACGCTGCCATTGGCGCGGGAGGCCGCATCGGCCACCGCGGCGGCATGGGCGGTGCCATCGGCGGCGATGCCGGCCATGCTGCGGGCGGTCGCATCCAGCTCGGTGGAGGCCGCGGCCACGGCTTCCAGCATGCTGCCGGCCTGTTCCTCGAACTGCCGCAGCAGCGCATCCACGCGTTCCACCCGGGCCAGGCGCAGGGCCTGTTCCCGCGCACGCGCCTCGGTTTCCGCCACCCGTTCCAGCGAACCGGCGCGCAGCGTCTCCACCGCCTCCGCCATCTCGCCGACCTCGTCGCTGCGGCCACGGCCCGGCACGGCGACCGTCAGCTCACCTGCGGCGATGCGACCGACGCTGGCGGTCAGCGCGCGGATCGGGGCGACCAGCCGGCGCAGCAGCAGCACCGCGCCGCCGAGCGCGGCGACGAAACAGAGTCCGGCGAGGCCCAGCGCCAGGGCCAGCCCGGCTTGCGCTTGGGCGATGGCGCGGTCGGCGCTGGCCGCCGCCTCATCCAGCGCGGCGTCGCGCAGTGCCAGGATCTCGGCCTGCGCCGGGCGCGACCAGGTCCGGAACTCGGCGAAGCTGGTGGTCCAGGCGGTGTCCGGCGCGGTCAGGCGCAGGCGGGCGGTTTCCACCTGCTTGCGCCAATGCGGCTCGTTCCGCGCCACGAAGCTCTGCTTCTGTTCGGCCAGCGCGGCCTCCAGCGCGGTGGAGGCGGGGCTCGCCGCCAGCAGCCGCTGCACGGAGCTCCAGGCCTGCGCCACACCGGCCGTCAGGGCTTCGGCCGTCTGCACCGCCTGCGGTGTCACCGCCGAGCCGCTGAGCCAGGTGGAGATCAGCGCGTTGCGGCGCCCGGCCTGGTCGCGCATGTCCATCACGGTGGAGGAAGCCTCGATCAGCAGCGCCAGTTCCGGCGCGGTGCGGGCGACATCCCGTGCGGCGGCGGCGGAAACTCCGAGCAGCGTCGCCACTGCGGCGTTGCGCGCGGCGGTGCCGGCGGCGGGCAGGCTGGCATCACGGCGATCCGGCGCCAGCGCCAGGGCCTGGTCGACCCGGCCGCGGAAGGCGGTGAGCTGCCCTGCCACCTGGCGCACCGCTTCGGCGTCCAGCCCGGCGCGGTCGGCGCTGGCGATGCTGGCCTCCAGAAGCCGGATGGTCGCGGCGGCGTCGCCGGCCACCTGGGCGCGGTCGGGATTGGGCTGGCGCAGCACGCTGCTGTAGCCGCCGACCTCCACTGCCACGGCGCTGACCGCGCGCTGGGCGTCGCTCGCCGCCTGCAGGGCCGCGACGGCCTGGGTGATTCGCCCGAGATCCCGCGCCGCCCCCGTCGCCAGCCAGAGCGAGGCGACAAGCCCCGGGATCGCGACCAGGCAGAAGCCCAGGATGAACATGGTGCGGATGCGCATGGATGGTCCTTGGATACTTCGCTGCGTGGGCAGTGGCGGGCATGCCGCCTGGTCGAAGCTTAGCGAACGAAGATTGCCAAATCGGCACCGGCGGGCTGCGGAACGGCAGATTGCGGGGGTGCCCGTTGGCCTCGCGCCCGGCCGGGCTATATGCAGGGACGTGACCCAGAACAGCGCCCCCCACCCCGCCCCCGATCCGGCGCAAGCCGTCGCCCTGCCGCTTCCGGCCTGGGACCTCTCTGATCTGTATGCCGCGCCGGATGATCCGCGCCTGGCCGCCGATCTCGACCGTGCCCAGGCCGAGGCGCGTGCCTTCGAGGCCGCCCATGCCGGCCGCCTTGCCGGGCTGTCCGGCGACGCCCTGGCCAACGCCATCGCGACCTATGAGCGGATCGAGGAAATCCTCGGCCGGGCCATGTCCTATGCCCAGCTTGTCTTCTCCGGCGATGCGCAATCGGCGGAAAACGGCCGCTTCTACCAGACGGTGCAGGAGAAGGTGACGGCGATCAGCAGCCACCTGCTGTTCCTGACGCTGGAGCTGAACCGGCTGGAGGATGCGGCCCTGGCGCCGAAGCTGCGCGATTCGGCGGCGCTGCGCCGCTGGCAGCCCTGGCTGCGCGACCTGCGGGTGTTCCGCCCGCACCAGCTTTCGGACGAGCTGGAAAAGCTGCTGCATGAGAAGGAGGTCACCGGCCGCTCCGCCTGGAACCGCCTGTTCGACGAGACCATCGCCGGCATGCGGGTGCCGGTGGGTGGGGAGGAGCTGACTGTCTCCGCCGCGCTGAACAATCTTTCGTCAGGCGACCGCGCCGCCCGCGCCGCCGCGGCGAAGGGCATCTCGGCCGCCTTCGGCGATCGGGTGCGGCTGTTCTCCCTCATCACCAACACCCTGGCGAAGGACAAGGAGATCATCGACGGCTGGCGCCAGTACAAGCGCCCCACCTCCGCCCGCAACCGCGCCAATATGGTCGAGGATGAGGTGGTGGATGCGCTGGTCTCCGCCGTCTGGACCAGCCTGCCGCGCCTCTCCCACCGCTACTACGCCATGAAAGCGAAGTGGCTGGGGCTGGAGAAGCTCCAGCACTGGGACCGCAACGCGCCGCTGCCCGAGGACAGCGACAGCACCATCCCCTGGCCGGAGGCCGTGGCCCGGGTCCGCGCCGCCTATGGCGCCTTCAGCCCGGAGCTGGAACGCATCGCCGCGCCCTTCTTCGACAAGCCCTGGATCGACGCGGCGCTGCGCCCCGGCAAGGCCAGCGGCGCCTTCGCCCACCCCACCGTGCCCTCCGCCCACCCCTATCTGCTGCTGAATTATCACGGCAAGGCGCGGGACGTGATGACGCTGGCGCATGAGCTGGGGCATGGCGTGCACCAGGTGCTGGCCGCGGACCAGGGCTACCTGATGTCCTCCACGCCGCTGACGCTGGCCGAGACCGCCAGCGTCTTCGGCGAGATGCTGACCTTCCGCGCCGTGCTGGATGCTGAGACCGATCCCCGCAAGCGGCGCATGCTGCTGGCCGGCAAGGTGGAGGACATGCTGAACACCGTCGTCCGCCAGATCGCCTTCTACCGCTTCGAGACGCTGCTGCATGACGAACGCCGCAAGGGTGAGCTCTCGCATGAGCGGATCGGCGAGATCTGGATGCAGATCCAGACCGAGAGCCTGGGCCCGGCCTTCGACTTCACGCCGGATTACAGCGTCTACTGGGCCTATATCCCGCATTTCGTGCACACGCCCTTCTACGTCTATGCCTATGCCTTCGGGGACTGCCTGGTGAATGCGCTTTATGGCGTGTTCCGGGACGGGCATCCGCGCTTCCAGGAGAAGTACCTGGAGATGCTGCGTGCCGGCGGCACCAAGCGGCACCAGGAATTGCTGGCGCCCTTCGGCCTCGACGCCTCCGACCCCGCCTTCTGGAACAAGGGGCTGGACGTGATCTCGGGCTTCATCGATGAACTAGAGAAGGCCACCTGACCGCATGGCCGAGGACGACAAAGGCTCCACCCTGTTCGGCGAGATGCGCCGCATGGTCCGCACCTCCGGCGCCGTCGGCGGCATCGCCGCGCGGGTGGCCGGGGAACGCTTCCTCGGCCTGAAGACCGACAAGGCCGCGCATGCGGATGGCCTGAAGCAGGTCCTCGGCGGGCTGAAGGGGCCGTTGATGAAGGTGGCGCAGTTCCTGGCCACCGTGCCGGATGCGCTGCCGGAGGAATACGCCCAGGAACTGGCGACCCTGCAATCCAATGCCCCGCCGATGGGCTGGGCCTTCGTGCGCCGCCGCATGCAGGGCGAACTCGGCCCCGCTTGGCAGTCCCGCTTCACCACCTTCAGCCAGGAGGCGGTGGCCGCCGCCAGCCTCGGCCAGGTGCATCGCGGCACCTTGCCGGATGGGCGGGACGTGGCCTGCAAGCTGCAATATCCGGACATGCCCAGCATCGTCGAAGCCGATCTGCGGCAGTTGAAGATGGCGCTGAGCCTGTATCGCCGCATGGACAGCACGCTCGACAATGCCGAGGCCTATAACGAGATGTCCGCCCGGCTGCGGGAGGAACTCGACTATGAGCGCGAGGCCAGCCACATGCGGCTTTACGGCGCGATCCTGGCCAATACGCCCGGCGTCACGGTGCCGACCGCGGTGCCGGAGCTGACCACCAAGCGCCTGCTGACCATGTCCTGGCTGGAAGGCCGACCGATTCTCCGCCGGCTGGAGGAAAACCCGCCGGAGGAGGAGCGCAATGCCTATGCCCGCGCCCTGTTCCGCGCTTGGTATGTGCCCTTCTACCGCTACGGCGTGATCCATGGCGACCCGCATCTGGGCAACTACCAGGTGCGCCCGGATGCCGAGGTCGGCTTCGGCGTGAACCTGCTCGATTTCGGCGTCATCCGCATCTTCCCCGCCAGCTTCGTCACCGGCGTGGTGATGCTGTATGAGGCGGTGCGCGACGACGATCGCGAGAAGGCCGCCCATGCCTATGGCATCTGGGGTTTCCGCAACCTCTCCAAGGAAACCATGGAGGTCCTGAACCTCTGGGCGCGCTTCCTGTACGAGCCGCTGGTGGAGGACAAGGTGCGCCCGATCACCCCCTCCGACGACCCCAGCTATGGTCGGAAGATCGCGCAGACGGTGCATGAGGGGCTGAAGCGCACTGGCGGGGTGAAGATCCCCCGCGAATTCCCGCTGATGGACCGCGCCGCGATCGGCCTCGGCAGCGTCTTCTTCCGCCTCAAGGCCCAGGCCAACTGGCACCGGCTGTTCATGGAACTGGTGGAGGACTTCACGGAGGAGGCGGTGGCGGAACGCCAGCGGGCCGCCGTGCTGGCCGCCGGGGTGCCGGACAGCCTGGCGGGCTGAAGGGCCGCGAAGCCTCGCGAATGGTTGACCCGGATCGCGCTCTGCCGCAAAGGTCCGGGCAAATCAACGGAGGAGTTCGCTGCCATGCGTCGCCGCCACCTGCTTGCCGCCGCCCTCGCCACGCCCGCCCTGCCGCGCCTCGCCGCGGCCCAGGCGGCGGTGACCATGCGGCTGTCGCACCAGTTTCCGCCCTCCCACCACAATGCCCGCGTCATCGCCGCCTTCGCCGAGGATGTGAAAGCGCGCAGCAATGGCCAGGTGGATGTGCAGGTCTTCCCGGCGGAACAGCTCGCCAAGGCCGGCGAGAATTTTCCGGGTGTGGCGCGCGGGGCCTTCGAGGCGGCGGCGGCGGTGAACTTCCAGTGGGGCACGACCATCCCCGAGATGAACGCGCCGACGCTGCCCTATCTGTTCACCGATATCGCCCGCATCCGCCGCTTCCCCGGCAGCGACGCCGCGAAGTTCATGGAAGGCCTTCTGGAACGGCGCGCGGTGCGCAACCTGATGTGGCTCTACACGACGCGGCAGAGCATCTTCACCTCCAACCGCAAGCCGATCATCAACCTGGCCGATTTCCAGGGCCTCAAGATCCGCGGGCTGAACGCGCTGACCGACCATGCGCTGTCCGCCGTCGGCGCCGCGCCTTCCGCCATGCCGGGGCCGGAAGTCTCCCAGGCCCTGCAGTCCGGCGTGCTGGATGCCGGGCTGACCGACATCTCCGCCGCCGTGTCGCGCCGCTACTATGAGATCCAGAAGTTCGGCACGGTCGCGCCGTATTTCTCCGTCATCAGCCATGTCTATGTGAATCCGCGCTGGTGGAACGGGCTGAACGCGGCGCACCGCACGGCCATCGAGGCCGCCGCCCGCAAGGCGGAACAGGACCAGATGCAGATCACGGAAGACACCGCGACGGCCGCGCTGGTCACGCTGCGGGAACGCGGCATGACGGTGCATGAGCAGACGCCGGCCGAGGCCGCGACCTGGCAGGCGGCGATGCAGCCGCCCGTCATCACCGCCTTCAACCGCCTGGCGCCGGAGGGCGGCCCGCGCGCCGTCGAACTGCTGCGCGCCATCCCCGCCGCCTGATGCGCGGGCTGGAGCGCGCCGTCGCGCTGGTGGCGCGCTTCGCCGGCGGATTGGGCAGTGTGCTGACCGTGCTCTGCGTGGTGCTGGTCGGCTATGCGGTGGGCATGCGCTACCTGCTCGGCCAGCCGGTGCCCTGGACCGACAAGGTGGCGGGCTGGCTGGTGGTGGGCGTGGTGATGCTGGCCTCGCCGGAGGCGCAGCGCCGCTTCGAGCATATCGGCGTCGATATCGCCCGGAAACGCGCCGGGCCGCGGCTGGCGCGGGTGGTGCATCTGGTGGGCACGCTTTCCGTCGTCGCGGTCGCCGCCGTGCTGCTGGATGCGGGGATCGAGATGGTCTCCTTCAGCCGCATGGTCGGCATGATGACCGATCTCGAAGGCGTACCGGCCTGGTGGGTGCAGGCGCTGCTGCCGGTGGGTGCCGCGCTGCTGCTGCTGGTCGCCGCCTGCCAGTCGCTGCTGCTGCTGCTGGGCCGTGATCCGGCCTATCTTCCGGACGACAAGGACGAGATCCCGCGCGACCCGCTGGCCCGGGCGGAATAGTGCCAAGTCCCGTGGATCGTGACCGATCCACGCCTCAGGCGCCGGCGCCCGCATCCGCGGGCTTGGCTGCGCGGCACAAGCCGCGGCGCCCATTCGGGCGCTCGCCCACCTGCGGCGGGCGCAGGTTGCGATCAATGAGATTCGGGATAGCCAACGGAGTACGAGGCGCGTGACCTTCTTCCTGCTGCTCGGCGCGCTGATCGCCCTGCTCTGGCTCGGCATGCCGATGTTCGCGGCGCTGTTCGTGCTGCCGCTCGCCATCCTGTTCCAGGTCGAGGGCGCGGTGCCGGCGCTGGGCGAGATGGTGGTGGGCAAGCTGGACGGCTATCTGCTGGTGGCCATCCCGCTGTTCATGCTGATGGCGCATGTGATGGTGCGCGGGAAGGTCGTCGACGACCTGTACAACGCCGCCTTCGTGCTGCTGCGGCGGGTGCGGGGTGGCGTGGGTATCGCCACCGTCGCCGCCTGCACCATCTTCGCCGCGATCAGCGGCAGCTCCGTCGCCACTGCGCTGACCATCGGCAAGATCGCGATTCCGCAGATGCTGCGCTACGGCATGTCCCGCAAGGGCGCCTTCGGCGTGGTGGCGGGCGGCGGCACGCTGGGCATCCTGATCCCGCCCTCGGCGCCCATGGTGCTCTATGCCTATGTGACCGAGACCTCGGTCGCCGCGCTGTTCCTGGCCGGGCTGGTTCCTGGCCTGCTGATGGCGCTGATGTTCGCCGCCTATTGCTTCATCACCGAGGGCCGCGCCGTGGTGCCGGCCGATGACCCGCCGCCGGAGGCCGCGCATCTGGCCCTGGCCCGGGCCGGCTGGTCGCTGTCGCTGCCGATCTTCGTGCTGGGCGGCATCTACCTCGGCGTCTTCACGGCCACCGAGGCGGCCGGCACCGGCACGCTCTATGCCCTGTTCATCGCCGCGGTGATCTACCGTACCCTGACCTGGCGTGACCTGGTGCATGGGGTGCAGGAGGCGACGCGGACCTCCGCCATGCTGCTGCTGATCATCGCCGGCGCGGCGATCTATGGCTACATGCTGACCAAGCTGCTGGTCCCGCAGCAGTTGACGCAGCTCGTCGCCGATCTCGGCCTGTCGCGCACCGGCTTCCTGATCGCCATGATGGTGCTGCTGTTCCTGCTGGGGCTGGTGCTGGAGAGCTTTTCCATCATCCTGCTGACCATGCCGGCCATCCTGCCGCTGCTCGACGTGCTCGGCATCGACAAGGTCTGGTACGGCGTGCTGCTGACGCTGAGCCTGGAGATGGCGCTGATCTCCCCACCCGTGGCGCTGAACCTGGTGGTCATCAAGGCCATCACCGGCGCGCCGCTGGGCGAGGTGAATCGTTCCATCCTGCCCTATATGCTGATGCTGGCCTTCGGCACCCTGATGCTGATCGCCTTCCCCGACATCGCGCTGTGGCTGCCGCGTATCTCGGGCTATGGCGGGTAGGGGGAGGGCAGCGCTACAGCGGCCCCGGCTTCCCGAACAGCCAGCCCTGGCCGTAATGCACGCCCAGCGCCTGCATCGCCTGGGCGGCGGCTTCCGTTTCGATACGCTCGGCCACCACCTGGGCGCCGACGGCCAGCGACAGGTCGACCATGGCGGCGACGAAGCTGCGGTCGCGTTCGCTGGTCAGCGCCGCCTGCACATAGCTGCCATCGACCTTCACATAGTCGGTGGGGAAGGCCTTCAGATAGCGGAAGGCGGCGGCGCCTGCGCCGAAATCATCGATGCAGACCGGCACGCCGCGCTTGCGCAAGCCACGCAGCGTGGTGGCGGCGGCTTCCTCATCCTCGATCTCGACGCTTTCCGTCAGCTCCACCATCACCCGCCGGGTGCCGCGCGGGTCGCGGTCCAGCGCCGCCAGCAGCCGCTTGCGAAAGCCGGCTGACTGCACCGAAAGGCCGGACAGATTGAAGGCCACATGCCGGCCCTCCGGCACCGCATGGGCCGCGGCGAGCGCCATGCTGGCCACGGCGAGGTCCAGCTCCTCCGTCAGCCCGATCGTCTCGGCGAGGGAGACGAATTCCTGCGGCCCCTCGCCTGGCGCCAGGGCACCTGGGGCCAAGCGCAGCAGCGCCTCATGGTGATGCACCTGGCGGGTGCCGAGGTCGACGATGGGCTGGAATTCCAGCCGGAAGCGGCGATCCGCGATTATTCGTCGCAGCGCCCCGGCCCGTTCGGTGACCCGTGCCACCACGCCGCCCAGACCCTGGGCGAAGCCGGCATCGCGCAGCCCCGCCGCCCCGAAGCGGGCGAAGGCGCCCAGCCCATGGCGCAGCGCGCGCGCGGCCTGGGAGGCCGTGAGCGCACCGCCCGCCAGCTCGACCTGCGTCACCGACAGCAGCGCCCCGGCCTGTGTCCCCAGAAGCCGCTCCAGCCTCGCCGCCAGGGCGCCGAGATCGGGCAGGGCCTGATCCTCCCCGGCCAGCACACCATAGCGGCCTGGGCCGAGCTGTGCGGCCAGGGCCTCCGCCCCCGCTTCCTCCCGCAGGGCCTGCTCCACGCGTTCCGTCGTGGCCGAACAGATGGCGTTGCCGGTCTCGATGAGTGTGAGGTGTTCGGCCGTCCCGGCGCGCAGTCGCTGCTCAGCCTCCCGCAGCAGGGCGGCAGCGTCGGCGGGGCGGAGATCCGGGGCGGCGGGGAGGGGGGAGAAGGCGAGGCAAAGCCGGGCCGAGGAATCGGAAGACAGGATATGCAGGCCGGAGACCGAGAAGGGCGTGTGGTCGCCATCCGCCAGCCGGAAGGCGGTGGGCGCCAGCCGGCCGCGGCCCGGCAGCATGGCCAGCGCGGTGGCGAACAGGCGCCGATCCTCCGGCGCCACCAGGCGAACCGGGTCGGTGCCCACGAAGCTTTCCGGGGGCTTGCCAAGCCGGGCGCGGAAAGCGCCAGCGGCGAAGCCGATACGGCCGTCCTGCGCCACCTCCACCAGCAAATCCGCCGCGGCGAAAGCGAAGGCAACGAAGCGCTCTCGGTCGCCGAGGATTCGGTGGCGGGCTGGGCTCATGCGCGCAGGTTAGGCGTGCATGCCTTTCCGAAAGGTATGCAGGGCTGCCATGGAAGGCGGCAGCCCTTTCCCGGCTCTGACGGCGGCGATCTGTTCCTGTCTCAGGCGGCGACGATCTCTGCCTGTCTCAGGCGGCGACGGCCTGGTCTCAGGCGGCGACGGCCTGGTCTCAGGCGGCGACGGCCTGGACCCCGCCAGCCAAGGCATCCTCGGCATCCAGCGTCGCGGCGGTGGCATGCACCACGGCGGCGATGCGCACGGCGGCCTGGACCTGTTCCTTGCTCAGCCCGCCATGCAGCACGATCTTCTCATGGCTTTCCATGCACATGCCGCAGCCATTGATGGCGGAGACGGCGAGCGACCACAGCTCGAAATCCACCTTCTCCACGCCCGGCTTGGCCATGACGTTCATGCGCAGCTTCGCCGGCATGCTGGCGTAGTCGCCGCCCACCAGGTGGGTGAAGCGGTAATAGACATTGTTCATGCCCATGATCGCGGCGGCGGCCTTGGCGGCGGTCAGCGCCTCCGGCGAAAGCTGCGGGCCGAATTCGGCGATCAGCGCCGCGGTCAGCTCGGCATTGCGGCTGGCGATGGCGGAAGCAACGAAGGTGCCGGCGCGCTGCTGCTGGTTCAACACCGGCTCGCTGGCCAGGGAGCCGAGGTTCAGCTTCAGGTCCTTGGCATAGTCGGGCAGCCGGCCACGGATGGATTCGAGCGACATGGTGGGGGACCTCATGGGAGGGGGGCACGTGGATTGGAAAGGGGGGCCGGAAGCCCCCCATCCCGCCGTCAGCACCTGCAACCTCGGGGCCTTCCGGCCCCTCGGTCAGCGGCTGAAATCAGGCCGCCTTCTCGAACAGCGCCTGCGGGTTCAGGACGTCCTTGCCCTTCTCCCAGTTGCAGGGGCACAGCTCATCCGTCTGCAACGCGTCGAGCACGCGCAGCACTTCCTGTGGGTTGCGGCCGACATTCAGGCCGTTCACGGCGGCCCACTGGATCGTGCCCTCCGGGTCCACGATGAAGGTCGCGCGCAGCGGCACGCCCTCATTCTTGTCGAGGATGCCGAGCGCCTCGGACAGCTCGCGCTTCGTGTCGGCGAGCATCGGGATCTCGAGGTTGCGGATGTCCTCGTTGTAGACGCGCCAGTTCAGGTGCACGAACTCGCTGTCCGTGGAGGCGCCGTAGAGCACGGTGTCACGGTCGGCGAACTCGCCGTTCAGCTTGCCGAAAGCGGCGATCTCGGTCGGGCAGATGAAGGTGAAGTCCTTCGGCCAGAAGAACACGACCTTCCACTTGCCGGCGTCGGTGGTCTCCGTCACCTCGGTGAAGGACTTGCCCGGGCCCATCAGGCCCTCCTTGCCGCCCTTGACGGCGGTCAGCTTGAAGGCGGGAAACTTATCGCCAACGGTCAGCATGTTCGGCACTCCTCGAGGTTTGGCTATGTCGCGGCGCAGCATACGCCAGAACGACTGTCATATGGCGCAGTGCAGCATCATGTGCCAATGAATAGTTTTCCAGGTTTCAATCGGTTCCATCGATCATGCTCCTGCCCAGCCCGCAACAGCTCCGCTACCTGGTGGCCCTGGCGGATCACGGGCATTTCGGCCGCGCCGCCGCCGCCTGCGCGGTCACGCAATCTACCCTCTCCGCCGGCCTGATCGCGCTGGAACGCCAGCTCGCCGCCGGGCTGCTGGAACGCGGCACGGCCGTGAAGCGCCCCGTCTTCACGCCGCTCGGCCTCGAACTCGTCGCCCGCGCCCGCACCGCCTTGGCGGCGCTGGAAGCGGTGGCGGAGACGGCGGCGATCGCGCGCGACCCACTCTCCGGCCCGCTGCGCCTGGGCATCATCCCCACCATCAGCCCCTTCCTGCTGCCGCGCCTGATGCCCGCCCTGCGCCAGGCCTATCCCCGCCTGCGCCTTTGGCTACGGGAGGATCTGACGGAGCGTCTGGTCGCCGGCCTCGATGCCGGCAAGCTCGACCTTCTGATTCTCGCCCTTCCGGCCGCCGGCAACATGGAAACCCTGCCGCTGGCCGAGGACGCCTTCCACCTGGCCCTGCCGCGCGGCCACCACCTCGCGGCCCGCGACCCGGTGCCCATCTCCGCCCTGTCCGGCGAACGCCTGCTGCTGCTGGAAGACGGCCACTGCCTGCGCGACCACGCCGAAGCCGCCTGCGGCCTGCCCCGCAACCTGGCCGCCACCGCCGAGGAAGGCTTCTCCGCCACCAGCCTCCACACCCTGGTGCAAATGGTCGCCGGCGGCCTGGGCGTCACCTTGCTGCCCCAACTCGCCATCCACGGCGGCATCCTCGGCGACGCCCCCGTCGACATCCGACGCCTCTCCGGCGCCGCCACCCCCGGCCGCATGCTCGCCCTCGCCTGGCGCCCCCGCAGCCCCCGCGCCGCCGAATTTGCCGGACTGGCCCCGACCGTGGCGGTGGCACTGGGGTGATGGCGCTGGGTGGTTCGCAGGGGGACGCTGTCCCCCTGCACCCCCTGCCAAGGGTCAGTGGACCCTTGGAACCCTTTGATTCATGAAGGGAAATGGAGAGGGGCCGGAGGGACCGCTGAACATGCGGTACCGCTGGCCCCTCTCCATTTCCCTTCAAGGTCCTGAGGTCCAGGAGGCCACTGCCTCCTGGCGGGGAGGGTGCGGGAGGGGCAGCGCCCCTCCTGCAATTCACCCAGTGCCGTCCCTCAGAACCCCCCGCCCGCGTCGAGCCAGGCTTGTTCGGCGGGTGTGGAGGGGCGGCCGAGGGGGGTGTTGCGGTGGGGGTAGCGGCCGAAGCGTTGGATGACGATGCGGTGGCGCCAGGCGTAGTCGATGACGCCGTTGGGGGCGGCCATGGCGGGGTGGTCGCGCAGGCCTTCGAAGAGGGCGACGGACAGGTTCTGGTCGGCCATGGCTTCGCTGTGTTCGAAGGGGAGGTAGAGGAAGCTGCGTTGGGTGGGGGTGACGGCGAGGTCGAAGCGGCGGGTGAGGACGGTCTGGCGGGCGATGGTGAGGGCGTGGGAGTCGCTGGCGAAGGCGTCGGCGTGGCCGCGGTGCAGGTTGCGGGGGAACTGGTCGAGGATGAGGAGGAGGGCGAGGGCGCCGTCCGGGGTTTCGGCCCAGGAATCAAGGGCGCCTTCGCGGGCCGGGACCAGCAGGTCGCCGAACTGGGCGCGGATGCTGGCGTCGAAGGCGTCATCCTTGAGGAACCAGGCCTTGCGGGCGGTGTCGGGGCCTTCGGAGAACCAGAAGGCGAGGATGTCTTGGGGCTGGGTCATGCCAGGGACATGTCGAGAAGTCGGATGGAGTGCAAGGCCGGGCGCTTTGCCAGGTCGGTGATCTGGTGGCGACAGGATGTGCCGTCGGCGACGATCAGCGCCGTCGGCGCGGTGCGCCGGATGTGGGGGAGGAGGGAAAGCTCGGCCATGGCGATGGAGGTTGGCAGCTTTTCCGCATCATAGCCGAAGGCGCCGGCCATGCCGCAGCAGGCGGAGGTGATGGGCGTCACCTTCAGGCCGGGGATGCGGGTGAGGGTGGCGACCGCGGCGGGGAAGTCGCCGACGGCCTTCTGGTGGCAGTGGCCGTGGATATGCGCCTCGGCGCCGATGGATTTCAGCTTCAGCGGCGCCTTGGTCTTTGTGAGCCATTCGGAGACGAGCATCGCGCGGGCGGCCAGTTTCTGGGCCGGCTCGCCGGGGAGCAGAGACAAAAATTCGTCGCGCAGCGTGAGCAGGCAGGAGGGTTCCAGGCCGAGCACGGGGCTGTCCCAGGCGGACAGGGCCGTGAGGGTGCGGCGGGCTTCGGCGCGGGCCTGCTCGACCATGCCGGCAGCGAGGTAGGTGCGGCCGTCATCCAGCGGACGAGATCCGCGCGGCGGGCGGGCCACGGCCGGATCGGCGCCGGCGGCGCGCAGGACGCGGATGGCAGCTCGTAGATTCTCGGGCTCGAAGTAGCGGTTGAAGAGGTCGGGCAGCAGGATGACTTCGTTCGCGCGGCCATCGGGGGCGCGCAGTTCGGCATCGTGGAAGGCATCGCTGCGGAAGCGGGGCAGGGTGCGGCCGGCGGCGAGGCCGGTGAGGCGCTCCGTCAGCTTTGCCATGCCGGGGATCAGGTCGCGCGCGTTGAACAGGATGGGCGCGATCGCGGCGAAGGGGGCCCAGCGTGGCATCTCGGCGATCAGCCGGTCGCGCAGGGCCACGCCGCGCGCGCGGCTGCGGGCATGGGCGGCCTCGATCTTCATCTTGGCCATGTCCACGCCGGTCGGGCATTCCCGCTTGCAGGCCTTGCAGCCGACGCAGAGGGACATGGCTTCCGCGACGTCATCGGAGGCCAGGCCCTCGGGGCCGAGTTGCCCGGTCAGCGCAAGGCGCAGCGTGTTCGCGCGGCCGCGCGTCAGGTGCTGTTCCTGGCGCGTGGCGCGGTAGGAGGGGCACATGGAGCCGGCGTCGAATTTCCGGCAAGTGCCGTTGTTGTTGCACATCTCGACGGCGCCCAGCAGGCCGCCCTGCGGGCCCGGCCAGGCGGACCAGTCGAGCGAGGGCGTCACGCCAGGATCGGCCGCATAGTCGGGGCCGTAGCGGAACAGCGTCCGATCATCCATGCGCGGCGGATGCACGACGCGGTTGGGGTTCAGCAGGCCGTGCGGCAGCTCGGCGGTCCCCGGATCGAAGGCCTCCTTCACCGCTTCGAAGGCTTTGACGATGCGGGCGCCGAACATGGGTTCGTGGAATTCGGAACGCACGATGCCGTCGCCATGCTCGCCCGAATGCGAGCCCTTGTATTCACGGACGAGCGCGAAGCACTCCTCCGCGATGGCGCGCATCTTCGTGACGTCCTCGCCCGACTTCATGTTCAGCACGGGGCGCACATGCAGGCAGCCGACGCTGGCATGGGCGTACCAGGTGCCCTTGGTGCCGTATTTGGCAAAGACGTCGTTCAGGCGCTCGGTGTAGTCGGCCAGGTCCTCGAGCGGGACGGCGCAATCCTCGATGAAGGAGACGGGTTTGCCGTCGCCCTTCATGCTCATCATGATGTTGAGGCCGGCCTCGCGCACTTCGGCCACGCGCGCCTGGAAGCCGGCATCGGTGATGCGCACCACCTGGCCGGGCAGGCCGAGGGCGCCCATCATTTCCTCCAGCCGGTCCAGGCCCTGCAGCAGGGTCGCGTCGTCATGGCCGTGGAATTCCACGATCAGCAGGCTGTCCGGCTCGCCGATGACGATCTGGTCGATGGTGTCGCGGTAGATCGGGATGGAACGGCCGAGGTCGATCATGGTGCGGTCCACCAGCTCGACCGCCTCCGGGTTCAGCGTTACCAGATGCTGCGAGGCCGCCATCGCCTGGCGGAAGGACGGAAACTGGCAGATCCCCAAAACCTTGCGCGGCTTGATCGGCCAGAGCTTCAGGTCGAGGGACGCCGAGAAGGCCAGCGTGCCCTCGCTGCCCACCAGCAGCCGCGCCAGGCTGCCGCGGCCGGCAGCGCGGCCCTCGGGGGTCAGCGCATCCAGGTTGTAGCCGCCGACGCGGCGGAGCTGGGTCGGGAATCGCGCCGCGATCTCCTCCGCCTCCCGCGCCCCGATCGCGCGCAGCTTTGCCACCAGGTCGGCGACGGAGCCGGGCACGTCGGGGCCGAGGTTTTCGGGAATGTCGCCAAAGCGGAAGCGCGTGCCATCCGCCAGCAGCGCATCGATGGCGCGGACATTGTCGGCCATCAGCCCGTAGCGGATTGATTTCGAGCCGCAGGAATTGTTCCCCGCCATGCCGCCGATGGTGCAGCGCTGCCAGGTGGAAGGATCGACGGGATAAAACTGCTTCGTCGCCTTCAGCGCTTCGTTCAGCGCGCCGAGGGTGATGCCGGGCTCGACCGTCGCGGTGTCGCCCTCCACCTTCAGCACCCGGCGCAGATGCGGCGTGCAGTCCAGCACCAGCGCGCGGTTCACCGTCTGGCCGCACTGGCTGGTGCCGCCGCCGCGCGGCAGCACTGGCACGCCTTCCTCCCGGCAGATCGCCATGGCGGCCGCCACATCCGCCAGGCTGCGCGGCACCAGCACGCCGATCGGCATCTGCTGGTAGATCGAGGCATCGGTGGCATAGCGGCCGCGGTCGCCGGCGGAGAACAACACCTCCCCCTCCGTCTCCCGCTTCAGGCGCTGCGCGAGGCGGCTGTCGGCGATTCCGGTGCTGGCATTCATGCGGCGTCTCCCATGCCCACGATGTAGCGCGGGTTGGCACGGCTGTCCGATCTATAACGCTTATCAATTCCACAAGGGTTACTCATTGGCGGCAGGCAATGCTGGGGGTTAGATGGACCCAACCGAGGGAGCCCCACCGCCATGGCCTATTTCCAGTCCAAGCCGAATTCCGGTCGCCATTTCCTGCAGATTCCCGGGCCCTCCAACGTGCCGGACCGCATCCTGCGCGCCATGGACCACCCGACCATGGACCATCGCGGCCCGGATTTCGGCAAGCTCGGCGCCCAGGTGCTGGAGAAGGCCAAGGCCATCTTCAAGACCAAGTCCCACGTGGTGATCTATCCCGCTTCCGGAACGGGGGCGTGGGAAGCGGCGCTGGTCAACACCCTCTCCCCCGGCGACCGCGTGGTGATGTGCGAGACCGGCTGGTTCGCGCATCTGTGGAACGAGATGGCGGAGCGCCTCGGCATCGTGGCCGACTTCGTGAAGACCGACTGGCGCCGCGGCGCCGATGTGGAGGCCATCGAGCGCAAGCTGCGCGACGACAAGTCCCACGCCATCAAGGCCGTCTGCGTCGTCCACAACGAGACCAGCACCGGCGCCACCTCGCGGATCAGCGAAGTCCGCGCCGCCATGGATGCCGCCGGCCACCCCGCTCTGCTGCTGGTGGACACGATCTCCGGCCTCGGCTCGATGGACTACCGGCATGACGAATGGGGCGTGGATGTCACCGTCTCCGGCAGCCAGAAGGGGCTGATGCTGCCGCCGGGCCTGTCCTTCAACGCGATCAGCGCCAAGGCGATCGAGGCCAGCAAGACCGCAAAACTGACGCGTAGCTTCTGGGACTGGAAGCCGATGCTGGCGTCGAACGCCACCGGCTACTTCCCCTACACGCCGGCGACCAACATGCTCTACGCCTTCGACACCGCCTGCGACATGCTGCTGGAGGAAGGCCTCGACAACGTCTTTGCGCGCCACGACCGGATGGCGGAAGCGACGCGGCGCGCCGTGCGGCATTGGGGGCTGGAGGTGCAGTGCCAGGACCCGCGGCACTATTCCTCCGTTCTCACGGCGGTGCGGCTGCCGGAGGGGCACAGCGCCAATGCGCTGCGCGCGACCATCCTGGAAAAGTTCAACATGTCGCTCGGCAATGGGCTCGGCCAGTTGAACGACCGCGTCTTCCGCATCGGCCATCTCGGCGACATCTCGCCCTTGCAGCTGGTGGGCGCGCTGGGCGGCGTGGAGATGGGGCTGCGCGCGGCCGGCGTGCCGCATCAGGCGGGCGGCGTGCAGGTGGCGATGGACTATCTCGGCGGCAACGCCTGACGGCGAGCGATCATCACGCCTTCGGGATGATGCACGCGGGGGTTGCGCGCCCGTAGCGACCGCATGCCATCCTCCGATCGCCCGAACAGGGCCAATGGAGGAAACAGCATGAAGCCTCTCCCCGATCCGTCGCGCCGCGCCCTGCTCGGCGCGGCGGCCGCGCTGGCCGCGGCACCCGCCTTGGCGCAGCGCAGCTATGGCCCCAACGCCCCGCCGCAGCGCTACCCCGACCCCGACATCATCGCCATCGACCCGCGCCGCTTCACGGCGAAGCTGGGGAATTCCGCGATCACCCGGCTGCACACCGGCATGGGCTGGGCCGAGGGTCCCGCCTGGCACGCGACGGGACGATTCCTGATCTGGTCGGACATCCCCAACGACGAATGCCTGCGGCTGGTGGAGGAGGACCTGACCACCCATCGCCGCTTCCGCAGCCCCTCCGGCTATTCCAACGGCAACACCTTTGATCGCGAGGGGCGCCAGATTGCCTTTCGGCATTTCCACCGCGACGTGGTGCGCTACGAGCCCGATGGCCGCATGACGGTGCTGGCCGATCGTGGCCCCGACGGCGCCTTCAACGCGCCGAATGACGGCGTGGTCCACCCCGAGGATGGCGCGCTGTGGTTCACCGACCCAGGCTATGGTGGGCTGATGGATTACGAGGGCAACCGCGTGCCCGAATCCGCCCGCTCCCCGCGCCCCTTCATCAAGGAGGCGATCTATCGGATCGACGCGCAATCCGGCCAGGTGGCGAAGGTGGCGGATGATGTGTTCAAGCCCAACGGCCTGTGCTTCTCGCCCGACTATCGCACCCTGTATGTCGCCGATACCGGCCGCAGCCACTACCCCGACGCCGCCAGCCAGATCTGGGCCTATGAGGTGGACGGCCCCCGCCTGCGCAACCCGCGCCGCTTTGCGGAGATGACGCTGGAGGGCCGCACCGGCATGGTGGACGGCATCCGCTGCGACGAGGCGGGGAATGTCTGGGCCGCCATGGGCTGGGTGGGGGAGGGCTATGACGGGGTGCATGTCTTCGCCCCCGACGGCGCCCGCATCGGCCAGATCCGCCTGCCCGAGATCTGCGCCAATCTCTGCTTCGGCGGCGCCCGGCGGAACCGGCTGTTCATGTGCGCCAGCCAGTCGCTGTACATGGTGCCGGTGGAGACGCGCGGCGCGCATTTCTGCTGAGGCAAAGGCGCCGGCAAGGCCGGGCCGGGGCGTGTGGCCCCGGCCCGTCTTGCAACCGCGCCCCGGCAGGCCCACCCTGCCTGCAATGGATTGTGCGCGGGCCGCCCTTCGGGGAGGTCGCCGCGCCGCCACTTTGCATTCCGGGAGAAGCGCATGCCGATCGAGGTCTGGACCTGGCCGACGCCGAATGGCCACAAGGTGCATATCGCGCTGGAGGAACTCGGCCTGCCCTATACGGTCGTGCCGGTGAACATCGGGGCCGGTGAGCAGTTCAAGCCCGACTTCCTCGCCATCACGCCGAACCACCGCATCCCCGCCATCGTCGATCCGGACGGGCCGGGCGGCCAGCGCCTGACCCTGTTCGAATCGGGCGCCATCCTGATCTATCTGGCGGAGAAGACCGGCAAGCTGCTGCCGGCCGACCCCGCCGGGCGCTATCGCGCGCTGGAATGGCTGATGTTCCAGATGGGCGGCGTCGGGCCGATGTTCGGCCAGTACGGCCATTTCCACGCCTATGCGCCGGAACAGATTCCCTACGCCAAGGAACGCTACGCCAAGGAAGTCGGCCGCCTGCACCGGGTGCTCGACAAGCGCCTGTCCGATGCCGCCTATCTGGCCGGGGAGGAATATTCCATCGCCGACATCGCCACCTTCCCCTGGATCCGCAATCCGGAGCGACGGAACATCGACCTGGCCGACTACCCCAACGTGAAGCGCTGGCACGATGCCATCGCGGCGCGGCCGGCGGTGCAGCGCGGCGTGCAGGTGCTGGCGCAGAACCAGCGTGTCGGATCGATGACGGAAAAGGAACGCGAAGTGCTGTTCGGCAATACCCAGTTCCAGGCCCGCTGAGATGGCCGAGATCGACCACATCGTCGTCGGCGCCCGCACGCTGGAGGAAGGTGCCGACTATATCGAGGCGCAGCTCGGCGTGCGCCCCACCAAGGGCGGCAGCCATCCCGGCATCGGCACGCACAACATGCTGCTCAGCCTGGGGCCGCAGCAGTATCTGGAGGTGATTGCCGTCGATCCGGGGCAGGAGACACCGCCGCATCCGCGCCCCTTCGACCTGGACGATGCCGGTGTGAGCATGATGCTGGAAGCCGGCCCGCGCCTGCTGGGCTGGGTGGCCCGCACGCCGGTGCTGGATGCCGTCGTCACCCGCCTCGGCGCCAGCCAGGCGGGCGAGGTGAAGGCCTGGTCCCGCGGTGAGCTGACCTGGCGCATGGCCATGCCGCCGCAGCGCCAGGACATGCGCAACCTGATCCCGTCACTGATCCAGTGGGATGACGGCAAGGGCGCGGCGCCGCGGCTGAAGAAATCCGGCTGCAAGCTGCTGGCCCTGGAGGCGGAGCATCCGGAGGCTGACCAGCTGCGTGAGCAGTTGCTCCAACGCGGGTTGGAGGACGCACTGAAGGTTCGCCGCAGCCCGCATCCGCGCCTGCTGGCGCGGATCGCTCGCCCGGACGGCGCCGAGGTCGCGCTGAGCAGCGGCTGATGCGGAAGCCCTGGAAGCCGGGTCCGGTTTCCAGGGCTTCGCAGGCGCCGCAAGCTCAGACATTGCGGCGCGCGCCACTACCGGGCAGGCTGGTAGCGCCAGACGCTGGCCGGGGGGAAGTTGAGGGGGGTCCAGACCTCCCTTTTCGCCGTCAGGCCCAGCTTGCGGTAAGGCAGCGGCGAGGTGATGCAGTAGGTGTACAGGAGAAATCCCTTGCCGGGGGCGACCGCCTCCACCGCCGAGACGAATCGCTGCTGGTCCGCCTGCGGCAACAACACCAGGGGAATCCCGCAGATCGCCGTGCCCACTTTCCCATGCATCGCCGCCGGCAGCGCCTTCGCCAGTTCGAAGGCGTCACCCTGGATGACGTTCACCCCCGGCAGCGATGCGCGGAGGTGCTCGGCCATGTCGCGCACAATCTCGACCACCACCAGCTTCTCCGGCGGCACGCCGGCGGCGAGGAGGGCGCGGGAAATCACGCCCGTGCCGGCGCCGAGTTCCACCACCACCTCATCGTCCTTCCGTTCGACCAGGGCCGCGATTCGCCGGCACAGCGTGTCCGAGGACGGGATGATGGAGCCCATCTGCAAGGGGTTTGCCAGCCAGCGCTTGAAGAACAGGCTTGAATTGGCGACCTCCCGATGCGCAGCGGTGGGCAGGCCTGAATCGTCGCGTGCGATATCCGACATAGATTTCTCCTTGACAGATTTGTGACCATGTGCATCAGGCCAGCGTTGCAGCATCTAGACGGTTTGTTGTCGGGTCGCCAGACCATCGGCGCCAACCTCGTCGTGGCCAATGCCGGGGGTGTGGCCGGATGACCGCACGCATCCTGGTCGTGGACGACATCCAGGCGAATCTCCGTCTGCTCGAGATCAAGCTGCTGAACGAATATTACGAGGTGGCCATTGCCGCCTCGGGTCCCGAAGCGCTGACCACGGTGCAACGCTGGATGCCCGATGTCGTTCTTCTGGACGTCATGATGCCGGGCATGGATGGCTACGAGGTCTGCCGCCGGCTGAAGGCGCAGCCGGGTACCGCCCATATCCCTGTCGTCATGATCACCGCGCTGACCGACCCGGCGGAGCGGGTGCGGGGGCTGGAGGCGGGGGCGGATGACTTCCTGTCCAAGCCTGTCGACGACGCCACGCTCTTCGCCCGGCTGCGCGCCCTGCTGCGCATGAAGCAGGTGCTGGACGCCTGGCGGCTGCGGGCGGAGACCGCGCGCGACCTTGGGTTCGAACCCCCCCCGGGTCCGTCTCCCAGTGTCGCCGGCGCCCGCGCCCTGATCGTGAACGAGGATGCCGGGGAGGCGGAGGCCCTGGCCCTGGTGCTGGGTGCCGATGGCATCGAGGCGGCGCACTGCGCCGATCCGGGCGAATCCTGGGACATCCTGCAGGACGGCCTGCATGATGTGGTGCTGCTGAGCCTGTCGCTGGATGGCGGCGATGCGCTGCGCCTTGCCTCCCGCCTGCGCGCCCATGCCAGCACGCGGGACCTGCCGGTGCTGCTGGTCGCCGATCCGGGGCAGAAGAACCTGGTGCTGCGCGGCTTCGACCTCGGTGCCAATGACCATGTGATTCGCCCGGTCGATCCGAACGAGTTGCGTGCCCGGGTGCGTAATCAGATCCGTCGCAAGCGCTACCAGGAAAGGCTGCGCGCCGACCTGGACCGCAGCCTGGAAATGGCAGTGACCGATCCGCTGACCGGTTTGCGCAACCGAAGATATGTCCGGCGCCATCTGGAAGGTGTGTTGCGCAATTCCGGGGCGGCCTTGCTGCTGATGGATGTGGACCGCTTCAAGGCGGTGAACGACACCCATGGCCACGCCGCCGGTGACATCGTGCTGCGGGAGGTGGCGGAGCGTGTGCGCGGACATCTGCGCGCCGCCGACGTGGTCGCCCGCTATGGCGGGGAAGAATTCCTGGTGGTGATGTCCGGCGCGGCGACTGAGGATGGCATGCTGGTGGCCGAGCGACTGCGCACCGCCATCGCCAATGTACCGATCCTGGCGGAGGGCGTGCCGCTCAGCATCACCATGAGCATCGGCGTCGCGGCGGGCGGCATCGGCGCGCTGGCGGATGACGTGCTGAGCGCCGCCGACGCGGCGCTGTATCGCGGCAAGAACAATGGCCGCAACCGGGTGGAGGCGGCGGTGCCGGAGGATTGGCCCCCCACGGCGGAACAGGGCAAGCCGGCGGGCCGGAACAGCCGCTGATCGCGGTGATCTACGGAATCCGCACCGCCGTCGCATAGGCCTCCGGCGTTTCGATCAGGGCGCGCGCCGCCAACTGGTCGTCCTCCCGCCCTTCTGCCGGCGGACAGGCATTGCGCAAGGCCGTCATCTCGCTCGCCAGCACCGGCGCCCGGGCAGCGCGCTGGCGGGCCAGCGCCGCGCCCATCGGCGCCTGGCCCTGGCGAAGCTGCGCCAGCCCCTGTGCCACCACCTCCGGCCCCAGGCTGGTGCAGAGGGATGGCAGCACCCCGATGCCCTGGATCGGCCAGCCGGAGATCGCGACGATGCGCGACCATGTCACCAGGATCTCGGCGCCGTTGGGCAGCGGCGCCAGAAGCTGGATCAGGCCCTTGCCCATGGTGGCGCTGCCCACCACCACGGCACGGCCACGCTCCGCCAGGGCGGAGGCGACGATCTCGGCGGAGGAGGCGGTGCGGCCATCGACCAGCACCACCACGGGCCGGCCCTCCGCCAGGTCCTGCCCGCCGGCGGTGTAGCGGCGGTTGGCCTCCGGGTGCCGGCCTTCCGTGCGCATCACGTCGCCATCGGTCAGGAAGGCGTCGGCCACGGCCACCGCCTGGCTCAGCAACCCACCGCGATTGCCGCGCAGGTCAAGCACCACGCCGCGCGGCGCGCCTTCGGCGAAGCCATCCCGCAGCACCTGGGTTAGGCGCCTGTCGGTCACGGCGGAGAAACCGGTCAGGCGGACATAGAGAATGTTCTGGCCCAACTCGGCCGTGACCGTTTCCGGCACCACCCTTTCCCGGACCAGGGTCACCACGCGCCGGCGGTTGCCGCGCATCAGGGTCAGCGTCACCTCGCTGCCCTCCGGCCCTTCCAGCAGGGTGGCGGCGAGGCCGGGGTCGCGTGGGCCGAGGCGGCGCCCTTCCACGGCCAGCAGCCGGTCCCCGGCGCGGATGCCGGCCGCGGCCGCCGGCCCATCCCGGGTGATTTCGTCGATCACCAGGGCATTGCGCTGCGCCGCGACGCGCAGGCCGAGGCCGGACTGCCCGACCCGCCTTTCGCGCGCCATACGCGCATCCTCGGCGGAGACGTAGCGGCTATAGGGATCGAGGTGGTTGAACAGCTCGTCGAAGCCTGAGGCGAGCAACCGTTCCGCCCCGGCCCGGCGCAAGGCCGGTGAGTCGCGCCAGGCGGCGGTGTAGAGCCCGTCCAGCGCCTCCGCCACCGCGGCACCGAGAACCGCTGGCGACGTGCCGCTGGCCAGCGGTGCCAGCGGCGTGCCGGCCAGGACACGGTCCTCGCCCAGCAGCAGGATGCGGTCGGCGCGTATTTCGGCGTTGAAGCGCGTGTCCAGCACGGTCAGGCCGCGCAGCGACCACAGCACGAGGTTGGCAGGGCTCACCGGTTCCAGATGCCGTTCCAGGATCAGCCGATGGCTGGGCAGCAGCACCGCGCGCAGCGCGCTGGTATCGACCGTCGCCGCCTGCTCCGCCCTGGCACCGCTGGCCCCGGCGAACAGGAGCGGGGACAGCAGGATCAGCGCCGTTCGCGCACCTTTGCGGAGCGCCGCGCGGAGGATTGCGCGCGCGGATCGCCCTGCATGATGGCGAAGACCATCCCGCCGGTGCGTGGAACAGCCTCCGTCAGCCTCACCTCGACCGCTTGGCCCAGGGAGAAGGTCAGCCTCGTCTTGCGGCCGGACATCGCATGCCCTGCCTGATCCAACTGCCATTTGTCGTCCGGCAAGGTCGCGAGGGGAACAATTCCGCTGGCGCCGTTCTCCTGCACGGTGACGAACAGGCCGAAGCGTGTCACCCCGGAAATCCGTGCCTCGAACACTTCTCCCAGACGTGTTGCCATGAAAGCAGCAAGATAGCGTTCGATGGCGTCTCGTTCCGCCATCGCCGCCCGTCTTTCGGTCTGGGTGATGTGCTCCCCGGTGTCCGGGAAGCGTGCGATCTCCGCCGGTTGCAGCCCATCCGTGCCCCAGGCGAGGCCGGCGATCAGCGCGCGATGCACCAGCAGGTCAGCATAGCGGCGAATCGGGCTGGTGAAATGCGCGTAGCGGGCCAGGGCAAGTCCGAAATGGCCGATATTGTCGGGGCTGTATTCAGCCTGGGACTGGCCGCGCAGCACCGCCTCATGCACCAGCCGCGCCTCCGGCCGGTCCTTCACCGCCGCCAGGATTCCGGCGAAGTCGCGCGGATGCAGGCGGTCGCGGGCGGGCAGTTGCAGTTCCAGCGACTCGAGAAACTGCCGCAGCCCTTCCAGCTTGGCGTCGGAGGGGCGGTCATGGATCCGGTACATGCAGGGCTGGCCCAGCCGTTCCAGCTCCTCCGCCGCGCAGACATTGGCGGCGACCATGAATTCCTCGATCAGCCGGTGCGAATCGCGCCGCTCCCGCGGGCGGATATCCGTGACCTCGCCGGCCTCGTCCAGGATCACGCGGCGCTCGGGCATGTCGAGCTCCAGCGTGCCGCGCCGGTCGCGTTCGGTGAGCAACGCGCTGAAGGCGCCGTAGAGATGGCCCAGCAGATCGTCCGGCACGCCTTCCAGCCCGCCGCCCTCGTCCCGCGCCGTCTGCACCTGGTCATAGGTCAGCCGCGCGGCGCTGCGCATCAGTCCGCGGCCGAAGCGGTGGCGCTGCTTTCGGCCGGCGGCGTCGATGTGGAATTCGACGAAGAGGCAGCCCCGATTCTCGCCCGGGCGCAGGCTGCACCAGCCATTCGATAGCGCCTCCGGCAGCATCGGCACGACGCGGTCGGGGAAATAGACCGAATTGCCGCGTGCCCAGGCCTCGCGGTCCAGCGCGCTGTCGGTCGGTACGTAATGCGCGACGTCGGCGATGGCGACGAGGCAGCGCCAGCCATCGCCATCCGGCTCGGCCCAGACGGCATCGTCGAAATCCCGCGCATCCTCGCCATCGATGGTGACCAAAGGGAGGGCGGTCAGGTCCTCCCGCCCCTTCAGCCCAACCTCGCGCGCCCGCTCCGCCTCCTCCAGCGCCTCGGCGGGGAAGATGTCGGGGATGCCATGGGCGTGGATGCAGATCAGCGAGACGGAGCGCGCCTCCCCCATGCGGCCCAGCACTTCCACAATCCGCACCAGGCCGGGGCCGAGGACATGGTGGCGGGGCAGGGGCTCGGCGAGGACGATGTCGCCGGGGCGGGCGCCGTTCAGCCCATCGGAGGCGACGCGCCATTCGCCCTTCTGCCGCCGGTCGGTGGGGATGATGCCGCCTTCCTCGAAGACGCCGAGGATGCGCGTGGGCACGCCGCGGCCGATGCGCTTGAAGGTGCGGCCCTCATATTTGTTGCCGCCGATGAATTTCAGCCGCGCCAGCACCCGCTCGCCGGGAGCCAGCGCCGGCTGCCCGGCGGCCTCGCGCTGCATATAGATGACGGGCGGCGGGCCGGCCGTGCTGTCCCATTGCAGGGGGCGGGCGATGGGGTCGCCATCGGGGTCGGTGCCGGTGACCTCCACCGGCGCCATATCCGGCAGGCGGTCGGGCGCGGCCAGGCCCTTGCGGCCGACGCCGGCCGCCTGGCCGGATTCCTTCAACTGCCGCAGCAATTCGCGCAGCGCCGGGCGCTGGTCGGTCGAGAGGCCGAAATGCCGCGAGATTTCGGTCTTGCCGACCCGGCCCGGCTGGTCGGCCAGAAAATCCCGCAGCGCGACCAGGCTTGGCAAAGGCGCGGTCCCCGTCGCCGGGGGCCTGCGCGCGGCATGGCCCTTGGGCGGCGGACCGCGCCGGACCATCTCAGCCGGCGGCCTTGCGCGCCGCCGGCTTTTTGGCCGCGGGCTTCGCGGCGGTCTTCGGCTTGGCCGCGGCCTTGGGCTTTGCCGCCGCCTTGGGCTTGGCGGTCGATGCGACAGCGGCCTTCGGCTTCGCGGGGGCCTTGGCCTTGGCGGAGGCCTTCACCTTCGGCGCGGCCTCCTCGCCCGCCGGGGCAGCGGCCTTCTTCGCCGGCGCCTTCTTCGCGCCCTTCTTGCCCTTGGTCAGCGGCGGCAGCTCCTTGCCCTTCTCGGCCAGCAGCTTCACCGCCTCCTCCAGCGTCACCGTGTCGAAATCCATGGTCCGCGGCATGGAGGCGACGCGGCTGCCATGCATGACGAAGGGCCCGAAGCGCCCGCGCCGCACATCGACATTGCCGCCGGAGGGATGATCCCCCAGCGCCCGCCCGCGCGGCTTCACATCCGCCAGCAACGCCATGGCGCGGTTCAGGCCGATGACCAGAACGTCGTCATCCGGGTCCAGCGACTTGAACAACTGCCCCATCTTCACATAGGGGCCGAAGCGCCCGATGGCCGCGACGATCTCCTCCGCCGTCTCCGGATGCACGCCGACGATGCGGGGCAGGGAGAGCAGCGCGAGGGCGCGTTCCAGCGTCAGCCCATCCGGGTCCATGCCCTTGGCCAGGCTGGCCCTGCGCGGTTTGACCTTTTTGCCCTTCTCGTCGAGGGTTTCCTCGCCGAGCTGGACGTAGAGGCCGTAGGGGCCGCGCCGCAGGCTGATGTTCTTGCCGGTCGCCGGATCGACGCCAAGCTCGCGCTGGCCCTCATTGAAGCCGGCGGCGCCATCGGCCTCCGCCCCCGGCGCGACCAGGGGCCGGGTGTAGCGGCATTCGGGATAGTTGGAGCAGCCGATGAAGGCGCCCGTCCGTCCCAGCCGCAGGCCCAGCCGGCCGCCGGAACAGGCCGGGCAGCCGCGCGGGTCCACGCCATCGGCGCGGGCGGGGAAGAAGTGGGGGCCCAGATCCTCGTCCAGCGCGTCGATGACGTCGCTGATGGTCAGCTCGCTGGTCGAGGAGATGGCCTTGGAGAAGTCCTCCCAGAAGGCGCGCATCACCGCGCGCCAATCGGCCCGGCCGCCCGAGATATCGTCCAGCTTCTCCTCGAGCCCGGCGGTGAAGCCGGTATCGACATAGCGTTCGAAGAAGGCGACCAGGAAGGCGGTGACCAGCCGGCCGCGGTCCTCCGGCACGAAGCGCCGCTTGTCCAGCTTCACATAGTCCCGGTCCTGCAGGACCTGGAGGATCGAGGCATAGGTGGAGGGCCGGCCGATCCCCAGCTCCTCCAGCCGCTTGACCAGTGTCGCTTCGGAGAAACGCGGCGGCGGCTGGGTGAAATGCTGGCTGGCGGTGACGGGGCCGGACTTTGCCGCATCCCCCTCTCGCATCGGCGGCAGCGTCTTGCTCTCGTCGTCGGGTTCCGGCCCGGCAGTGGCGATACCGGCGCGCGCATCGGCCGCGCGGTCGTCCTCATCCTCCCGGTACAGGCGCAGGAAGCCGTCGAAGGCGATGACGGAGCCGGTGGCGCGCAGCTTGGTCTTGCCCGAGGGCTCCACCAGCTCCACCGCCGTCTGGTCGATCTCAGCAGATTGCATCTGGCTGGCGACGGCGCGCTTCCAGATCAGCTCATAGAGCTTGCGCTGCCGGTCATCGAGAAAGCGGGCCACCTGTTCCGGCGTGCGGGAGACGTCCGTTGGGCGAATGGCTTCGTGCGCCTCCTGGGCGTTCTTGGCCTTGGAGGAGTATTCGCGCGGCGCGCCCGGTACGTAGTTGTCGCCAAAGGCCTCCTTCACATGGTCGCGGATGGCGAACATCGCCTCCCGCGCCATCTGCACGCCGTCGGTTCGCATATAGGTGATGAGGCCGACGGTCTCGCCGCCGATATCGGTGCCCTCATACAGCTGCTGCGCCACCCGCATCGCCGCCTGCGCGCCCATGCCCAGCTTGCGGGACGCCTCCATCTGCAGGGTGGAGGTGGTGAAGGGCGGTGGCGGGTTTCGCTTGGTGCGGCGCTTCTCGACGGAAGCCACGCTGAACTTGCCCGCCTCGACCGCGGCCTTGGCGGCCATCGCGGTCGCCTCGTTCGGCAGGTCGAACTGATCGAGCTTCCTGCCCTCATGATGGGTCAGGCGGGCGGAGAAGCCGGCGCCGGAGGGGGTCGCGAAACGGCCTTCCACCGTCCAGTATTCGCGCGCCCGGAAGGCTTCGATCTCGGCTTCGCGCTCGCAGATCAGGCGCAGGGCAACCGACTGCACCCGGCCGGCGGAGCGGCTGCCGGGCAGCTTTCGCCACAGCACGGGCGAGAGGTTGAAGCCCACCAGATAGTCCAGCGCGCGGCGTGCCAGATAGGCGTCGATCAGCGGCACATCGAGGTCGCGCGGATGCGCCACGGCGTATTGCACGGCGCGCTTGGTGATCTCGTTGAAGGTGATGCGATGCACCTCGACGCCCTTGAGGACGCCGCGGCGGGCCAGCATGTCCTTCACATGCCAGGAAATCGCCTCCCCTTCCCGGTCCGGGTCGGTGGCCAGGAACAGGCGGCGGGCGCCCTTCAGGGACTTGGCGATGGCGGCAACCTGACGGTCGCCCCGCTCATCCGCTTCCCAGTCCATGGCGAAATCCTCATCCGGCCGGACGCTGCCATCCTTGGCGGGCAGGTCGCGGACATGGCCGAAGGAGGCGAGGACGGTGAAGTCGTCGCCGAGGTACTTGTTGATGGTCTTGGCCTTTGCGGGGCTCTCGACCACGACGACATCAGGCATCTTTATCTGTTCGCCTTCGCGCGCTTTTCCCGCCCGAAATTCCGTGCGGTCACGTAACCGACCGGACGACCCGGTTGCCAGGCAGGGTTTCCACCAGCCCCGACAACTCCAGGTCAAGCAGGATCGCCTGGATGGATGGCGCTGATAGCTGGCAGCGGCGGACCAGATCGTCAACGGCAACCGGTGTCGTGCCAATCAACTCAAGCACTTGTCCCACCGATTCCGGCGGTGGCGCGGCCGCTGGGGCGGGTGCAGTTATTTTATCCGCAAGCGGGGCCAGGCTGAAAAGCGGCAGGACCAGCGGCTGGGCGGGCAGGTTGGCCAGCACATCCTCCGCCGTTTCGGTCAGATGAGCGCCCTGGCGAATCAGATCATTGCCACCCCGTGCCCGCGGGTCCAGCGGGTTGCCGGGCACCGCGAACAGCTCCCGCCCGGCTTCCAGGGCCAGGCGGGCGGTGATGAGGCTGCCGGACCGCTGCGCCGCTTCCACGACCACCAGCCCCAGCACCAGCCCGGCGACGATGCGGTTGCGGCGGGGGAAGTGGCGGGCTTGGGGCGCGGTGCCGAGCGGCGCCTCACTGACCACCACCCCGCCCTCGGCCGCGATGCGGCCCTGAAGCGCGGCATTCTCCGGCGGATAGGGCATGTCGAGCCCGCCGGCGACCACGGCCACCGTGCGGCCCTGCACATTCAGCGCGCCCAGATGCGCCGCCGCGTCGATTCCCCTGGCGAGGCCAGAGGTGACGGCGATGCCGGCCGAACACAGCCCCGCCGCCAACTCCTCCGCCACCCGCCGCCCGGCGGCGGAGGCGGCGCGGGCGCCGACCACGCCGACCTGGCGGCGGCGCAGCACCTCGGGCGGTCCCAGCAGGGCCAGGACGGGCGGCGCATCCTCCAGCAAGGCGAGCAGCGGCGGGTAGCCCTGGTCATCCAGGAACAGGAAGCTGCCGCCCATCCGGGCCACCGCCTCCATCTCCCGCGCCACGGCGTCCCGCGGGGGCGCTGTGAAGCTGCGGCCGCTGCGGGCGGCGTGCTGGGGCAGGGCGGCCATGGCAGCCTCCGCATTGCCGTGGCGTGCGATCAGACGGCGGAATGTTGCAGGACCGATGCCGTCGGTGCGCGCGAGGCTGAGCCGCGCCAGGGCCTCCGCCGGGCGCATCTCAGGCCTTGCGGCCGATCTTGGGTTCGGTGCCGGCGATCAGGCGGCGGATATTGGCGTGGTGGCGGATGGCGATCAGCAGGGCCACGCCCAGGCAGAAGCCGGCCAGCCGCCAGTCGCCCGACAGCGCCGCCACGACCGGCGCCAGGGCGCAGACGGTCAGCGCGCTGAGCGAGGAGATGCGCGTCAGCACCGCCATGGCCAGCCAGACGCCCAGCAGCAGCAGGCCAAGGCCGGGCTGGGCGGCGAGAATGACGCCAGCCCCCGTGGCCACGCCCTTGCCGCCCCGAAAACCGAGCCAGATGGGAAAGGTGTGCCCCAGCAGCGCGCAGAAGCCCGCCAGCAGCGCCGCATCCTCGCCAAAAATCCAGCGGGCCAGCAGCAGGGCCACGGCGCCCTTCGCCGCATCCAGCAGCAGCGTTGCCGCCGCCAGCTTCTTGTTGCCGGTGCGCAGCACATTGGTGGCGCCGATGCTGCCGGAGCCGATGGCGCGCACATCGCCCAGCCCGGCCGCCTTGGTCAGCAGCAGCCCATAGGGCACGGAGCCCAGCAGATAGCCCAGCGCCGCGGCGATCAGCAGGCCGGTATTCACCCGAACACCCTCCGCCCGGCTTTCCAGGTGCCGAGCACACGGCCCTCCAGCGCCCGCCCGTCGAAGGGCGTGTTCTGGGCCTTGCCGGGCAGCTTTCCGGAATGGACCTGCCAGCCGCGTTCCAGGCTGAACAGCACCAGGTCGGCCGGCGCACCCTTCTTCAGCACGCCGCTGTCCAGCCCCAGCAGCGCCGCGGGCCTGGCCGTCATCAGGCCGAGCGCCTCCAGCAGGCCCAGCCTGCCGCCATGCACCTGCGCCAGCGTCACCGCCAGCAGCGTGGCGAGGCCGGTGCCGCCGGGCTCGGCCTGGGCGAAGGGCAGGCGCTTGTCGTCGGCATCATGCGGCTGGTGGTCGGAGGCCACGGCATCGATGGTGCCATCCGCCAGCGCTGCCACCACCGCCAGCCGGTCGGCCTCCACGCGTAGGGGTGGGGAGAGCTTGGCATAGGTGCGGTATTCGCCGATCGCCGTCTCGTTCAGGTCGAAATAGGGCGGCGCCGTGTCGCAGGTGACGCGCAACCCCTCCGCCTTGGCGCGCCGGATCGCCTCCAGCGCCGCGGCGGTGCTGACATGGGCGAAGTGGACATGGCCGCCAGTCAACCGGGCCAGCGCGATGTCGCGCTCCACCATCATCGATTCGGCGGCGGGCGGAATGCCGGCCAGGCCCATGCGGGTGGCGCGCTCGCCCTCGGTCGCGGCACCGCCGCCGGCCAGGCTCGGCTCCTCCGGGTGCTGCACGATGAAACTGCCGAAGGCGCGGGCATAGGACAGCGCCAGGCGCATCAGCCGCGCCGGGCCGATCGCCCGCCTGCCATCGGTGAAGGCAACCGCCCCCGCCTCCCGCAGCAGGCCGAACTCGGAAATATCCTTGCCGGCGCAGCCATGGGTGGCGGCGCCATAGGGCAGGATGGTCAGGCTGGCGCTCGCCTGCCGGGCCAGGAAGGCGACCAGCGCCGGGTCGTCGATGGCCGGCGTCGTGTCGGGCAGGGCGCAGAGGGTGGTGATGCCGCCCGCCGCCGCGGCCTGGGCGGCGGAGGCGATGGTCTCCCGGTGCTCGGCGCCCGGCTCGCCGAGGGCGGCACGCAGGTCGATCAGACCCGGGGCGAGGCAGGCACCGCCGGCATCCACCACCGTCGCGCCATCCGGCACGCCGAGGTTGCTGCCGTGGTCCAGGATGAGGCCATCGCGCACCAGCAGCGCGCCTGGCGCATCGAGGCCGGAGGCGGGGTCGATCAGGCGGGCATGGGTTATCAGGGTCTCGGCCATATCGCGCTTATAGCCCGCCGGCCGAGTCCCGCCATCGGGCGGCACGGGCCGGCATGCGATCTTCCATCGTCAGCTTGCCCTGTTTCTGTCCGGCCTGCGTCGGACGGTATTCAGCGGCGTGTGACTGCGGAAGAGCCGGTAGAGAAGTGGCGTGAGAAGGATGACGACCA
The DNA here is from genome assembly GCF_019029495.1 of Falsiroseomonas oleicola. Lineage (GTDB taxonomy): Bacteria > Pseudomonadota > Alphaproteobacteria > Acetobacterales > Acetobacteraceae > Falsiroseomonas > Falsiroseomonas oleicola. Next base: position 320,452 of record NZ_JAERQM010000001.1, on the reverse strand, counting down.
GCGCCTCGATGAAGGGTGCGGGCCCGTAGGCCAGGGCGCTTTCCGGTGTCAGCCGGACGGGGTCGCGCCCATGGAGGCGGATCGCCAACCTGTCCCCTGCCTGCGGCGCGCGGCGCGCGAGGGCGCCATTCGCGGGGGCGATCATCGCGGCACGGATGGGGTGGGATGCGGCGCCGTGCAGATCGCGGCCATCGGGCAGCGCGACGTGCAGTTCCGCCCAGTAATCGGGGCCACCTTTGGCGGGCACGCTGCGGGGCTGTCCGACGATGACCGCCTCGGCCTGGATTCCGACGAGGCGGATCCAGGCGATCTCCATGCTCCGGCCCAGAAGTCCGACCGGCAGCGCGGCCAGCAGGATCGCCAGCACCGCCGACGGGGCGATCTTCATGAAACCGGATCGCCCAGGGAAGGGTGGACTGCCGGGCCTGTCCTCACGCAGCGCCTTGCCCATCGAGTGGTCCTGCCTCGTTATGCGGCACGGCATGCGGCCGGATGGACGATACCGAGGCGATCACGGCCTCGCCACAGCCCGGATGCGCTGATTGGGGCGATGGCGCGAAGGGCATCGTGGCATATGTTCCTGCGCCCTGGATGAGGTTCCCGAATGCGCCGCCGATCCCTCCTCGCCGTTCCCGCGGCCCTGCTCGCCGCCCCGGCCCAGACCGTCATGGCCCAGACCGATTGGCCGACCCGGCCGGTGCGGATCGTGGTGCCGTTCGCGGCCGGCGGCAGCACGGATGTCTCCACCCGCCTGCTGGCGCCGCGGGTGCAGCAGATTCTCGGCCAGCCGGTGGTGATCGAGAATCGGGGCGGGGCGGGGGGCACCATCGGCTCCGACGCCGTGGCCAAGGGGCCGCGGGATGGCTCGGTCTTCCTGATGGGCACCATCTCCACCCATGTGCTGGCCGTGGGGCTGTATGGTGATCGGCTGCCCTATGATCCGGAGCGGGATTTCGTGGCGGTGGCGCCGACCGTGATGGTGCCGATCTGCATCACGGTGCATCCCAGTATGGGCGTGAACGACCTGGCGGGGCTGATCGCGCTGCTGAAGGCCAATCCGGGGAAGTATGCCTATGGCACCGGCGGCGCCGGCGGGTCGGCGCATATCGGCGCGGTGGCTTTCCTGAACGCCATCGGGGCGGAGGCGACGCATGTGCCCTATCGCGGCAGCGCGCCGATGCTGGCGGATATGCTGGCCGGCCAGGTGACGCTGTGCTTCGACACACCGGCGCTGATCGCGCCGCATCACGCCGCCGGCAAGCTGCGCTGCCTGGCGGTGGCCACCGAGTCGCGTTCCGGCTTGATGCCCGATGTGCCAACGGCGGCGCAGGCGGGGCTGCCCGGCTACAAGGCCTATTCCTGGTTCGGCCTCTTCGCCCCGGCGGGGACTCCGGATGCGATCGTCACGAAGATGAACGGCGCGATCCGCACCGCCCTGCTGGACCCGGCCACCGCCGCCCGGCTGGTGGAGCAGGACCTGCCGCCGATCGCTGAGGGCAGTCCGGCCGAATTCGCTGCTTTCCTGCGGCGCGAACTGGCCGAATGGGTGCCCGTGGTACGCGCCAGCGGCGCCACGGCGAACTGATGCACCCAATCAACCCTTGACCTGAGCCCCCACCGGGCTAGAACGCCCCCCTGTGACGGGTGGACCGTGAGGTCTGCCCGCAACCCGTTTCCTGTGCTGGAATTCGTAAGATGGCCAAGGCCAATACCATCCTGATTAAGCTCATCAGCACGGCCGAGCCGTCGACGGGCTACTTCTACGTGACCAAGAAAAACACCCGGAACGCGACCGGCAAGCTCGAGATGAAGAAGTACGACCCGGTCGCCCGGAAGCACGTGCTGTTCCGCGAGTCCAAGATCAAGTGATCCGGCCGGGGGCCTCGCGCCCCCGCTGATTGCGCGCAGGGGCCGCGCCTGACCATGGGTCGGGCGCGGCTTTCGTATGGGCGCTTCATCCGCGCATGAGTTGAGACGCCAGGCGCCCGCCAGTGGCGGGCGAGCGGCCGAATGGCCGCCGCGACGAGTGTCGCGTAGCCAAGTGGGACGAGTGTCGCGTAGCCAAGTGGCCGGAGGCCGCGCCGGCGCCTGAGGCCCAGAATCAGGCGTTGCGGCGCTGGTTGCGGGCCAGGATGTCCAGCACGGCCATGCGCACCGCGACACCCATCTCCACCTGTTCCCCGATCACGCTGCGCAGCGGATCATCGGCGATGGCGCTGTCGATCTCGACGCCGCGGTTCATCGGGCCGGGATGCATGACGATGGCGTCGGGCCTGGCATAGGCCAGCTTCTCCGCATCCAGCCCATAGAAGCGGAAGAATTCGCGGGAGGAGGGGACGAGGCCGGAGGTCATGCGCTCCTTCTGCAGGCGCAGCATCATGACCACGTCGGCATCGGCCAGGCCGGTCTTCATGCTGTGATGCACCTCGACACCGAGCTGCGCGACCTCCGACGGGATCAGCGTCGGCGGGCCGACGAGTCGGACGCGCGAATTCATCGCCAGCAGCAGATGGATGTTGGACCGCGCGACGCGGGAATGCAGCACGTCGCCGCAGATGGCGACGGTCAGCCCCTCCAGGCTGCCCTTGCGGCGGCGGATGGTCAGGGCATCCAGCAGCGCCTGGGTCGGATGCTCATGCGTGCCGTCGCCGGCATTGATCACCGCCGCATCGACCTTCTGGGCCAGCAGCGCCGGCGCGCCGGATTGCGCATGGCGCACCACAAGCAGGTCGGTGTGCATGGCGTTGAGGGTGGAGGCCGTATCCAGCAGCGTCTCGCCCTTGTTCACCGAGCTGTTGGACACCGTCATATTGACGATATCCGCCCCCAACCGCTTGCCGGCCAGCTCGAAGCTGGTGCGGGTGCGGGTGCTGTCCTCGAAGAACAGGTTTATCAGCGTGCGCCCCTTCAGCAGGTCCCGCTGGGTTTTGCCCTGGCGGTTCAGCAGCGCGTAGTTCTCCGCCAGATCCAGAAGATCGGCGATGTAGGGGGGCTCTAGGCCCTCGATGGCGAGCAGGTGGCGGTGCGGATAGGGGAGCATGGAGCGGAACCTACGCCGGGCCCGCGCTGGCATCCAGAGCCGCCTGGAGCATATAGGCCGCCGCCGCCGCATCCACGGCCTTGGCCCGCTTGGCCCGCGTCAGATCGGCCTGGATCATCATGCGGTTGACTGCCGCCGAGGACAGCCGCTCATCCCACAGCGCCAGCGGCAGGCCGGTGGCCTGGGAGACGGCCAACGCCCAGTCCTTCGCCGCCTGGGCCGCCGGGCCGAAGCTGCCGTCCATCGACAGCGGCAGCCCCGCCACCAGCCCGCCGGCACCCTCCTTCCGCGCAATCGCGCCGATCTCCGCCGCATTCGCCGCCAGCTTGCCCCGCGCGATGGCCCCATAGGGCGAGGCCAGCATCAGCGAGACATCGGAGAGCGCGACCCCGATGATCCGCGCCCCCGGGTCCAGCCCGATGAGGCGCGCATGGCGGGGCAGGGCGGCGCGTAGGTCGCGCATGTTGATGGCGGGCATGGCGACCGTTATGTTCCCGCGGCCCACCCTGGCAAAGCCCCCTTGGGCAAATCCAGTCCGATCAAGGATTTCTTGAAGAAAATGTCCCTCGATACCGCCACCATCCGGCGCATCGCCTCGCTCGCCCGCATCAGGCTGGACGACAGCGAGGTGGAACAGGCGCAGGCCGAGATCAACGGCATCCTGGGCTGGATCGAGCAATTGCAGGAAGTGGACACGGACGGCGTGGAGCCGATGGCCGGCGGCAGCCCGGTGGCCCAGGCGAAGGCCCGGCTGCGGCCGGATGCGGTGACGGATGGCGGCCAGGCTGATGCCATCCTGGCCAATGCCCCGGATCGCCAGGGCGAATATTTCGGCGTTCCGAAGGTGGTTGAGTGATGCATCCGACCGATTTCACCCTGCGCGGCGCGCTCGATGCGCTGACCGAGGGCACCATCAGCAGCGTCGAACTGACCCAGGCGCATCTGGACGGCATCGCCAAGCTCAACCCGCGCCTGAACGCCTATGTCACCGTGACGGCGGAGAAGGCGCTGGCGGCGGCCAAGGCCAGCGACGAGCGCCGCGCGGCGGGGCAGGTGGGGGCGCTGGAGGGCATTCCCCTCGCCATCAAGGACCTGTTCTGCACGGCGGGCACCCGCACCACGGCCGGCAGCCGCATCCTCGACAGCTTCGTGCCGCCCTATGAGAGCACGGTGTCGCAGAAGCTGCTGGATGACGGCGCGGTGTTTTTGGGGAAGGCGAATCTCGACGAATTCGCCATGGGGTCCTCCAACACGACCAGCGCATCCGGGCCTGTCGAGAATCCCTGGTCGCGGGCGAATGACCCGGATACGCGGCTGGTCCCTGGCGGGTCCTCCGGCGGGTCCGCGGCCGCGGTCGCGGCGCGGCTGGCGCTGGGCGCGACGGCCACCGATACGGGCGGCTCCATCCGCCAGCCGGCGGCCTTCTGCGGCATCGCCGGGATCAAGCCGACCTATGGGCGGTGCTCCCGCTTCGGGATCGTGGCCTTCGCCTCCAGCCTCGACCAGGCCGGGCCGGTGGCACGCACGGTGGAGGATTGCGCCATCCTGCTGAAGTCGATGGCCGGCTTCGACCCGAAGGATTCGACCAGCGCCGACCTGCCGGTGCCCGACTTCGCCCGCGCCTGCGAGCGTGGCGTGAAGGGCCTGCGGATCGGCGTGCCGAAGGAATACCGGCTGGATGGCATGGCGCCCGAGATCGTGGCGCTGTGGGAACAGGGCCTGCAATGGCTCCGCGATGCCGGTGCCGAGACCGTCGAGATCAGCCTGCCGCACGCCAAATACGCGCTGCCCACCTACTACATCGTGGCGCCGGCCGAGGCTTCGTCCAACCTCGCCCGCTATGACGGCGTGCGCTTCGGCATGCGGGTGACGGAGCCAGGTTCCGACCTGCGCGACCTGTATGAGCGCACCCGTGCCGCCGGCTTCGGCGCGGAGGTGCGCCGGCGCATCATGATCGGCACCTATGTGCTGAGCGCCGGCTATTACGACGCCTATTACCTGAAGGCCCAGAAGGTCCGCGCGCTGATTCGCCGCGATTTTGAGAACGCCTATGCCGATGTGGACGCCATCGTGACGCCGGCCACACCCTCCGCCGCCTTCGGGATGGATGAGAAGCAGGACGACCCGGTGGCGATGTATCTGAACGACATCTTCACGGTGACCGCGAACCTGGCCGGGTTGCCGGGGCTGGCGGTGCCGGCCGGGCTGGACGCGCAGGGGCTGCCGCTCGGGTTGCAGGTGATCGGGCGGGCGTTTGACGAGGAGACGGTGTTCGCTGTGGGGCGAGCGCTGGAACGGGCGGCCGGTTTTTCGGCGCTGCCGCGGCTGCGCGCGGGAGCCTGACTAGAGACTGATATCTGATCCGACGGCAGAAAGGCGGCATTGCCATGGATCTTGATAGTGAGGCGAAGGCTTCTCTGAAGAAACTTCTGGCATCTTCCGGGTTTGGTCAGGAAATCGTTGCCGCCGGTGACCTGCATCGCGCTGGATGGCGAGTTAATCTACATGCCTTCTTTCACGACCTAGATGAAAATAAGGCACGCGAGATCGATATTGTCGCTAACAAACGGTTTGCCGCCGATCAAAAATCGTACGTTGCGATCGACGTTGAAATCGCCATCGAGATTAAAGCATCGAAAGAGCCATTTTTTGTTTTTCGGGGGAGGCATAGTGATCAATATTACGATCTAGTTCCTTATTCGTGGAGGTATTCCACTCTCAAAACGGACCATGAAGCGGTAAGCGGCACCAAGCGCGACTTGCTCCGGCGAATCAAGCTGCCTCCAGGCGATTTTCTTGTACATAAACCGAAATCAGCTTCTGGAACCGACAGGGCGCTAAAGACATTCGGGGGGCTTCTTCAAGTAATTAAGGCTTCATATCATCTACAGGAAGAACGAGAGCCAGCGAATGATGGCTGGCAAAAATGGTCGAAAGAGCATCTGCGTAGATTGGCAGCCAGAAATAAGAGGTATCTTTTCGAAAATTTTTCGATGGCTTTTCTGGTATGTGATGGTCCGATCCTTTTGGTGCAGCAGGAATTTTCCTGGGAAACGTTTGACTTTGACTTTGACTTCATCGAAACTGAATGCGCTGTTTTGCCTGTTCGATATTCATCGCCGGCATATAAATTTGCTCATCAGCCGGTAATCGTGTGCACGCTTAAGCATTTTCCCAAACTTTTGGCGACTATCGAGCGAGAGTCTCGGCTACTTTTGAAGGCTCTCGCAAAGCGTCAGATAAAGTCATCAACACTTCCTCGAATTCGACGCCCGCCAAACCAACCTTTAGATCGAACATAATTTTTCCAAATTGGAGAGTATGTGACGTGACCTACACGATCGAAGGCCGCACCGGCCCCTGGGAACTGGTGATCGGCCTGGAAATCCATGCCCAGGTCATCAGTGAGGCAAAGCTGTTCTCCGGCGCCGCCACGGCCTTCGGCGCGGAGCCGAACAGCCAGGTGTCCTTCATCGATGCCGGCTTCCCCGGCATGCTGCCCGTCATCAACGCGGAATGCGTGGCGCAGGCGGTGCGCACGGGCCTTGGGCTGAATGCGCAGGTGAACCTCTGGTCGCGGTTCGACCGCAAGAACTACTTCTACGCCGACCTGCCGCAGGGCTATCAGATCAGCCAGTTCGCCCACCCCATCATCGGGGAGGGCGCGGTGGAGATCACGCTGGCGGATGGCGCGACGAAGACCATCGGCATCACGCGGCTGCATCTGGAGCAGGATGCGGGCAAGTCGCTGCATGACCAGCATGCGACCAAATCCTTCATCGACCTGAACCGCTCGGGCGTCGCGCTGATGGAGATCGTCTCCGAGCCCGACATGCGGTCCCCCGAGGAAGCCGGCGCGTACCTCACAAAAATCCGGCAGATCCTGCGCTACCTCGGCACCTGCGACGGCAATATGGACGAGGGCTCGATGCGGGCCGACGTCAATGTCTCCGTCCGCAAGGCCGGCGAGGGCTTCCGCACGCGCTGCGAGGTGAAGAACGTCAATTCCATCCGCTTCGTCATGCAGGCGGTGGAGGCCGAGGCGCGGCGGCAGATCGAGGTCTGGGAGGCGGGCGAGGAGGTGTTCCAGGAAACCCGCCTGTTCGACACCGCCCGCGGCATCACGCGGTCCATGCGCTCCAAGGAGGATGCGCATGACTACCGCTACTTCCCCGAGCCCGACCTGCCTCCGCTGGTGCTGGAATCGGATTGGGTGGCGGCGCTGAAGGCCGCCCTGCCGGAACTGCCGGATGCAAGGCGCGCGCGCTACACCGCCATGGGCCTGACGGCCTATGATGCCCATGTGCTGACACTGGAGAAGGAGACGGCCGTCTTCTTCGAGACGGTGGCCAAGGGCCGCGACCCCAAGCTCGCCGCGAATTGGGTGACGGGCGATTTCTTCGCGGCCTTGAACCGCCTGAAGCGCGACGTGGCGGACCCGCCGGTCACTGCCGAGAACCTCGGCGGCCTGCTGGACCTGATCGCCGACAAGACCCTCTCCGGCAGCCTCGCCAAGCAGGTCTTCGAGGCGATGCTGGAGACCGGCAAGGCCCCTGGCGAGATCGTCGAGGAGCGCGGGTTGAAGCAGGTGACCGATACCGGCGCGATCGAGGCGGTTGTGGCGCAGGTGATGGCGGCCAATGCCGACAAGGTCGCGGAGTATCGCAGCGGCAAGGACAAGCTGTTCGGCTTCTTCGTCGGCCAGACCATGAAGGCGATGCAGGGCAAGGGGAATCCGGCCCTGGTGAATGAGGTGGTGAAGGCGAAGCTGGCCGGCTGACCCGCAGCCTCAGGCGGCGGCCTGCGCCGCCAGCCTGCGGTAGCGTTCGCGTGCCGCTTCCAGATGCTGCCGCATGGCGGCGCGGGCGGCCTCGGGGTCGCTGGCCTCGATGGCCTGCGCGACCAGCCGGTGCTCGCCGCGCACCTGGGCCAGGTACTGCTTCCGCTCCGCCTCGCTGCGCTCCACAAGGCCGAGCGCCCGGCGCGGAATCGCGTGCCGGCCGAGCACTTCCAGGAAGCGCAGGAAATGCGGGTTGCCGGTGGCCATGAAGATGGCGCGATGCAGGGCGAAATCCGCCTCCGCCGCATCGCCGCCGGCGGCCACGGCGGCATCGAACACGGCCTCCGCCTCGCCAATCAGGGCCAAGGCGGCGGGGCTGCGGCGCTCGGCGGCGAGGCCCGCGGCCTCCACCTCCAGCGCCAGGCGCAGCTCCAGCACCTGGATGACCTGTTGCAGCCCCTCGGCCTCGCTGGGGGTGAGGCGGAAGATGCCCTCGCCGGGGCGTTCGGTGACGAAGGCGCCGACGCCCTGGCGGGTGAAGACCAGCCCCTCGGCCCGAAGCGCCGCCACAGCCTCCCGCACCACGGTGCGGCTGACGCCGGCTTCGCGCATCAGGTCCTGTTCGGTGGGCAGCCGGGCGCCGGGGGACAGGCGGCCGGAGCGGATTTCCTCGGCCAGGCGGTGCACCAGCGCGCCGGTCAGATTGGCGGCGGGGCGCAGCGGCGGCATGCCGATGTCGCGGCGCATCATGGGCTGGGCTTCCGGGTCGTCAGTGCGGCGCAGGTCATCATATGATATGACAAGCTGCGCCGCCCGGCGTCAACGCGGGGTCACGCCACCTTCTCGGCCGAAACCCCCGCCTCCGCCGCCGAAATCAGGCGGCCTTCGAACCACAGCGCCGCGCAGATGGCCGACATGGCGCGCCCGTCATGGCCGACGCCAGCCACCGGCACCAGCTTCCAGTTGCAGGCCACACCGCGCCGCGCGGCTTCCGCCTGGCCGGCGGCCAGGTAGTTATGGGCGCGGGCGAAGCGATGCGGCCCCTGGGCCAGCGCCGCGGGCTGCGAGGGCAGGGAGGGGCCGTCAGTCTCGATATCCTGGTCGCCGGCCAGGATCGTCATGGGGAAGGCGAGCAATGCCTCGACCTCCGCCGCGCCGAGCCCGATGCCGCCCATGCCCTCCGGAAAGGGTTTTTCCAGCGTCGGCAGGGTGTACCAGCCGGGATTGCCGATGGTCGCGGCCTCCAGCCAGTCATGCGGTTGGGTGGACATCAGCCGATGGCCGAACTGGCCGCCGGCGGAATGGCCGAACAGATGGGCGCGGGTCCGGGTGGTGACGCCGGCCTCGCGCAGTGCCGCAAAGACGCGGCCGGGAATGGCGTAGCCCCAGGACTCGCGCGGCCGCGGCTGGCCGCGATCGTCCAGCACCAGGCCGTTGTTGTAATGCTCGGCTTCCGGCCAGGCCTTCTTGCCATAGGTGGGGGCGACGATCAGCAGGCCGTGCTTGTCGGCCGCCGGGATCCAGAAGTCGCGATAGTCGTCGCCGTTGCGCAGCATGCCGTGCTGCACGATCACCACCGGGTTCTCCGGGCGGTGATTGGCCGGGCGATAGCCGTGCAGCGTCAGCGGCCGCGCCAGGTCGCAATCGGCGTCCGCCCAGGGAATCGCGCTGCGGCCCGTGGTGGAAAAAGCCTGGGCGAGAGGAAGAAGAGTCATTCGGGGTGGACCTCCTGCGCCAGGGTCTGCTGGTCCATGCGCCCGGCATAGGTCAGGCCGCGGCGAAAGGCCCAGACGGCGCTTTCGAAGTGGATCGGCAGGATCGGCATTTCCTCGAGTGCGATGCGGGACGCCTCCCGCAGCAGACGGCCGCGCTCCGCATCGTCCATGGTGGTGACGGCGGTGACGGCGGCGGCGTCGAAGGCCGCGTTCGACCAGTTGCCGTAGTTGCTGCCGCCGAGGCCGCGCTCCCGGTTCGTGGTGGTCATCCAGGTGCGGAAGAACAGCAGCGTCTCCTCCGCGCTCGCCGCCCAGCCGCCCATCGGCACCGAGAATTCGCGCCGCGCGCGGCGGCCGAAGAAGACGTTCGACGGCATGGCATCCACCTCCGCCCGAACCCCGATGCGGTTGAGGTACTGGCCGATCGCCTGGATGACCCGGGAGTCGTTGACGTAGCGGTTGTTGGTGGCGTGCAGCGTCAGCGCGAAGCCGTTCGCGTAGCCGGCCTCCGCCAGCAATGCGCGGGCGCGGGCCGGGTCATAGGGCAGCACGGGCAGGCCGGGGAGGGTGCCGAACATGCCCTCCGGCAGGAATTGCGTGGCGGGCAAGGCGAGCCCATCCATCACCCGGCTGGCGATGGCGTTGCGGTCGATGGCGAGCGACAGCGCCTGGCGCACCCGCGCATCCCGCAGCGGGTTTTCCCCCGTGCCGCCAGCCACGAAGGGCGCGGGCTGGCGCTGGTCGAGCTGCAGGAAGATCAAGCGCGTGGTCGGCGCGATGGCGAGCCGCATGGCGGCGTTGGCGCGGAGGCGTGGGATGTCGCCGGTGGCGGGTGCCTCGACCACATCATGGTCACCGGCCAGCAGCCCGGCCAGGCGCGGCCCGGCGGCGGTCACCGGCATCAGCCGTACCTCGGACCAATGCGGCTTGTTGCCCCAGTAGCCGTCAAACCGGGAAAGCTCCGTTACGCCGCTGCGGCCAAAGCTGCGCAGCCGAAAAGGGCCGGTGCCGATGGCGGCGGAGCCGTCGTTGAACTGCGCCAGGGTCGGCCAGGGCTGCCCCGCGCCGGCGCAGTTGTCGGCGACGCTGAAGGCGATGGGCCGCGCGGGCACCAGGCTGGCGGGGATGATGCGCAGGCTGGAGAGATCGGCCGGCAGCAGCGGCTCCGGCTCCCGCGTGCCGATCACCACGGTGTTCGGCCCCTCCGCCTCCACCCGCGTGAAGCGGCGGACGACGGAGGAGTAGGAGACGGCGAGCTCGCTCTCATTGTTCAGGATGCGGCACATCGAGAACACCACATCGGCCGAGGTGAAGTCCTGGCCGTTGTGGAATTTCACGCCTTCCCGAAGCTGGAAGACCCAGGTGGTGTCATCGCGCCGGGACCAGCCGGTGGCGAGGCCGGGGCCGGCCTTCAGCCGTGCGTCCAGCGCCACCAGTGATTCGAAAATGTGGTTGTGCAGCGTCGAGTTGGGCGCCGCCGAATACTGCTGCGGATCAGCGGAGGTCGGCTCCGCCGCCATCGCGATGCGCAGCGTTTGCGCCTCCGCCGCCCCACTGAGGGCAAGGCAGGCCGTGCCTGCCATCAAAATACGCTTCATGCCGTGTGGTCCTCCATCGGCGCGCATCATGCGGCCGATGGAGGGGGTGGTCCAAGTCAGGTGACGCGAAAGTTCCGGAACTGCCACGGATCCTGGGTGTCGATATCCTCGGGGAACAGCACGGCGCGGTCCTGCAGCGGCGTCCAATCGGAATATTCGCCGACCACGTCGCCGAGATAGGGCGCGCAGATTTCCAGCACCCGGGCGTGGTCGATCTCATCCGACTCGACCAGGCCCTGGCGCGGATTCTCCATGGCCCAGATCACCCCGGCCAGCACTGCCGCCGTCACCTGGAGCGAGGTGGCGTTGTTGTGCGGGGCGACGCGGCGGGCTTCCTCGATGGTCAGGCGGGAGCCGAACCAATAGGCGCCCTTCGCATGGCCCATCAGCAGCACGCCGAGCTCGTCCATGCCCTTCGTGATCTCATCCGTCATCAGCCGCTTCTCCGGCTGCATCTCCCAGTTCTTGCCGGCGAGCTCATGCACGGACAGCACCGCATCGTCGCAGGGGTGGTAGGCGTAATGCGCGGTGGGGCGGTAGGTCACGGCGCCCTTGTCGTCACGCAGCGTGTAGTAGTCGGCGATCGAGATGCTTTCGTTGTGGGTGATGAGGAAGCCGTGCATCGGCCCCTCCAGCGGCGTCCAGGTTCGCACGCGGGTGGAGGCGCCGGGGCGCATCAGATAGATCGCGGCGTCGCAGCCGAAGCCGTGGCGATGGCCGTCCGGCGGCAGACCAGCCTCATGGCTGCCCCAGCCGAGCTCGGCCGGCTGGCAGCCCTCGCCCACGAAGCCGTCCACGGACCAGGTGTTGACGAACTCGCCCGGCTTCTTCGGGCGGTCGGAGACCTGCGTGTCACGCTCCGCGATATGGATGACCTTCACGCCGAGATCGCTCGCGATCTTCGCCCAGGCCGTGCGGTCTGAAGCTGCCGGCGGCGTGGCGATGGGCGCGCCGGTATCCCGGGCAATGTTCAGCAGCGCCTGCTTGACGAAATGGCTGACCAGGCCCGGGTTGGCGCCATGCGCCGTGATGCTGGTGGGGCCGCCCGCGAAATCCGGGCGCAGCGCGATCGCCGCTTCCCGCATCGCATAATTGGAGCGCTGCGAGGGCGTCAGCGAGGTGTCCGTGTAGCCGCCGGCCCAGGGCTCCACGACGGTGTCCAGGTACAGCACGTCCAGCTTCTGGCACAGCTTCATCAGCTCGACCGAGGAGACGTCGACCGACAGGTTCAGCAGGAAGTCGCCCGGCGCCAGCAGCGGCGAGAGCAGCTCGACAAAATTCTCGCGTGTGGCGGCCTGCAGGATGAAGCGGATGCCGTATTCGGCCGCCACCTCCTCGCCACGGGTTTCCGCGGTGACGATGGTGATGCGCTCGGCCGGGATGTCGATGTGCCGCAGGATCAGCGGCAGGACACCCTGGCCGATGGAGCCGAAGCCCAGCATCACCAGGCGGCCGGAAAATTCTGCGTGCTTCATCGTCCAGGCACTCCGTTGAAATTGCGTGGGTGGAAGGCGGTTCGCACCGCCTTCCTGTTTCAGGCCGCTTGCACCGCCTGCACATAGCCCGGCGTCTCGAGCAGCGGCAGGTCCGCCACCTCCACCACGCCGGCCCGGTCCATGCCGTTGAAGCCGGTGCGCAGGCAGGCGCCATAGGCCCCGAGCTGGCCGATCTCGATCCAGTCGCCTTCTGCCACATCGGCCGGCAGCAGGAAGGGGCCTTCCATGCGATCCGCGGTGTCGCAGGTGGGGCCGAAGAAGCTGAAGGGCACTGTCTCCGCCTCGCTGGCGGAACCGGGGCGGATCAGCTTCGCCGGGAAGCGGAAACCAGGCACGCCGGCATCGGACAGCGCACCATAGACGCCGTCATTGATGAACAGCATGCCGTCCCGCCGCGCCTGCACCTGCACGACGATGGAGGCACCGCCCGCCACCAGCGCCCGGCCAGGCTCCGCCCAGAGCTCCACCCCCGGCAGCGCCGCTTCGGCGAAAGCCGTGGCGATGCTGTCCATGAAAGCGGAGAGCGGCGGCGGCACGACATCCGGATAGGCGACGGGGAAGCCGCCGCCAACATCCAGCACCTCCACCGCCACGCCGGCCTCCCGGATCACGGAAGCGGCGAGGGCGATGGCGCGGGCATAGGCGGCGGGCTCCAGGCATTGCGAGCCGACATGGAAGGACACTCCGAGCTTGCCGGCATGTGGGCGCGCCGCACGCAGCAGCGCCACCGCTTCCGCCGGCTCCGCGCCGAATTTCCCGGAAAGGTCATAGACCGCGCTGCCCTTCGGCAGGCCGAGGCGGATGATGAGGTTCAGGCCCTCGCCACCCGTCTCCTTCAGAATCTTTGCGAGTTCCGCATGGCTGTCGAGGACGAAGTCGCGCACGCCGTGGGTCGCATAGGCCTCGCGGATCGCGCCGCGGGCCTTCACCGGGTGCATGAAGTGGATCACCGCCTCAGGGAACATGCCACGGACCAGGCGCACTTCGCCGGCGGAGGCGCAGTCGAAATGGCGCAGGCCACCGGCCCAAAGGGCGCGCAGCACCGTCGGGTCCGGGTTGCACTTCACCGCATACATGGTCGTGCCCGGGAAGGCCGCCTCGAAGGTGGCACCGGCCGCGCTGATGGTTGCCGGACGCAGGCAGTGCAGCGGGTCTTCCGGCCGCAGCGCCGCGACCACGCCAGCCACATGGGCGGGCAGGGCAGGGGCGGCGGGGCGGCGGAGCGGTGCGGTGGCGCCGCGGAAGCGAAGGACGGTCATGGCGGGCTCCCTGAGGCCGGAGGGTTCAACAGCGCGGGCAATTTGGCCCGCCGCCGCGCTCATCCCTCACGGGGGCGCGGCGGCGGGAAGGAGGGAACCCGGGCATGATCGACGCGCACCCTTGGTTCACCGCGCACGGCACGCCCGCCACCTTGCGGTGGGGAACGGGACGCGGGCGGCGGAAGCGTCGCGATCCGGCGCCTCAGACCCTCGGGCCTGGACGGGCGGAATGCGGCGCTTCGGGCGCGGTCACGCGGTCAGTACGGGAGGAGTCCCGGCTTCGCGCGGCGGCGATCAGGCGACACAGGCGGTTCCCTCGAACCTTCCGGCCCAAGCGGGCCGGCTGAACAAAGGACGCGTCCCGTCGTTGCTGTGCCCCGGAAAGGCGGGGGCTCGCGGCACGTGCGATGGCGTCAGGGCAGAGCGGCAAGGCAACAGTGCCTCGCCACGGCCGGATAAATAGCGGCGGCCTTGCCGGGATGCAAGGGTTTTTTCTGGCCATTTTGAAAATGTCCCGGTGAGAACGCCGGCGCCTGTCATAAATGGCCGGAAGCGTTTCAGCCGCGGCAGAGATATTCCCAGACCACGCTCGCGGCCGCCAGGGCGGTGATCTCCCCGTGGTCATAGGCCGGCGCCACCTCCACCACGTCCATGCCGCGGAAATCGAGGCCGCCCAGCCGCCGCAGCACCGCCTGCGCCTGCCAGCTCGCCAGGCCGCCGATCTCCGGCGTGCCGGTGCCGGGGGCAAAGGCGGGGTCCAGTGCATCGATGTCGAAGGACAGATAGGCGGGGGCGGCGCCCAGCACCTGCCGCGCCTGTGCCGCCACCGCCTGCGGGCCGACCTCGTGGAATTGCTGCGCGGTCACCACGGTGACGCCCTGGGCCAGGGTCCAGTCCCAGACCTCCCGCTGCACGGGGGACCGGATGCCGAGCTGGATCATCCGCGTCGGGTCTACCAAGCCTTCCTTGATGGCGTGATAGAAGACGGACCCATGCGCATAGGCCTGGCCGAAATTATCCGCCCAGGTGTCCACATGCGCGTCAAACACCAGCAGGCCGAGCGGCGCGCCGAGCTTCTTCCGCAGCGCCCGCAGTAGCGGCAGCGTCACGCCATGCTCGCCACCCAGCGCCACCAGATGGTCGATCGCGGCGGCCTGCTGTTCGATCCGCGCGAGGCTGCCTTGGATATCGCCCAGCGCCAGCTCGAAATCGCCGAGATCCGCCAAAGGCAACGCCGCCGGGTCCACCCAGCTTCCCGGATGCGCCCCATCCACCAGCATGCGGGAGGCCGCGCGGATGGCGCGCGGCCCGTCCCGCGTGCCGGCGCGGTTGGTGGTGCCGATATCCATCGGGATGCCGGCGATGCCGATCCCGCCAGCGGGATCCCGCCGCGTGACGCCCAGGAAGCCGGGCGGGGTGGCATAGGTGGGCGTTCCGGCCATGACGACTCCTGGGAAGGATGGACAATGGCCCCCTTGGGCCGCAGGCTGGCCGGAATGACAAGCCAAAGAAAAGCGACATCCGGGGAGGATGGGACCGAGGAAGGCACCGCCGCCGTCCGGTCCGTATTGATGGCGGTACGGGTGCTGGAGGCGATGGCCCTGGCCGGCGGCCCGCTGCGCGTCTCCGACCTCGCCCGCCATCTGTCCGAACCGAAGGGGCGCGTGCACCGGCATCTGGTGACGCTGCGGCTCGCCGGCCTGGTGGCGCAGGAAGAAACCACGGAGCGCTATCACCTCACCTGGCGGATGTTCCAGATCGGCCAGGCGGCGGGGGAACAGTTCGACCTGAAGCGCGTGGCGGAACCGGCCATGCACCGGCTGCGCGATACGGTGGGGCAATCCGTGCTGCTGGCCGTGCCGACCGGCGGCGACCCGCTGGTGGTGCATGCGCTGGAGGCGCCGAACAAGGTGCTGATCTCCGTCCAGCCCGGCAATCGCCCGCCGGCGCATTGCTCCGCCCAGGGCCGCATCATGCTCGCCTTCGGCCCGGCGGAGGCGCTGGCGCGCGCCCTGGCGGGGCCGCTGGAGCCGCTGACGGCGCATTCCCTGACCGATCCGGCGGCCCTGCGCGCACGGCTGGAGCTGGTGCGGGAGCGGTTGTGGGAGACGGCGCCGCAGGAGGCGCTGCTCGGCATCAATGTGCTGGCCGCGCCGATCTTCGCGGCCGGGGAGATGCTGGTGGGCTCGCTCGGCCTCGTCGGCTCCGTGCAATTCGTGCAGGATCCGCCCGATGGTGCAATGCTCGCCGCCTTGCAGGAGGCGGCGGGCGAAGTCAGCACGCGGCTGGGCGCGACCCGCTTTCAGCGCGCCTCGGGCGGCACGAAGTCGCGCCAGTAACCCGGCCGGTCGGCCTGCACGCCGTAGCCGACCTGCCGGTCCGCCGCGAGGCCGATGAGATCCTCCACGCGGCCACCGGTGCGGGCCAGGTAGGCGTCGATCTCCGCCACCGCATTCCGCGCCACGGCGAAGCCGCCCGACATTACCGCGCTGGTCATTTCCACCGCGCGCGCGCCGGCGAGCAGAAAGCGCACGACATCGAGGCCGTCGCGCGCGCCATTGGTGCCGAGCAGCGGGACGTCCGGCCCCAGCTTCTTGCGCGCCTGCGCCAGCCAGCGACAGGTCAGCGCGAGCGACCAGGGCCCGCCGATGGCGCCGGCCGTGCCCAGCATCGGCGCGCGGGTTTCGATATCCGGCACCAGCGCCATGAAGCGGCCCATGACGATGACGGCATCCGCGCCACCCTCCCGCGCGGCCGCCGCGAGGCCCGCCACATCCTCGCTCTGCCCGGTCAGCTTGATCCAGAGCGGGATGGTGATGGCGGCGCGCAGCCGCGCCGTGATCTCCCGCACCCGTCCCGCCGCGCGTTCCTGGATGATGGCGCCGGGCACCGCCTCGTCGCCATGCGGCGCGCCGATGTTCAGCTCCAGGATGCGGATGCCGGCCGCCTGGTACTGCCGCGCCAGGTCGCAGGCGACGTCGAGATTGGCCAGGATGATGGAGCCGATGACGTATTGCCCGGTCTTCGCCGCCTCCCGGTCCTGCGCCGCCGCCTCCGCGATCCAGTCGGCGCTGGCCGTCTGCTGCAGGCCGGAGCGGCCGAAGAGCATGGCATCGGCTGGCGGAGCGAAATCCCAGGGCAGAGGCCGCCAGCGGCTGTCGAGCAGTACATGGTCGCTGCCATCGAGCTGACGTTTGGCTGCCTCGCTTTCATTGATCGACTTGGCGACCACGGCCCCGGCGCCGGTGGCGCGCGCGGCGGCCAGGCCGCCCGGGGTCATCACATGGTCGCCGGAGCCGATGATGACCGGGTTGTTCAGCGTGACGCTGCCGATGCGTATCGAGAGGTCAGGCATATTCGGGCCGCGCGGGTGTGAAGACATCGAGGTTCAGCACGGGCTCGTCGCCCACCACCACGCCGTGATGCAGGGCGTTGGGCGGCACCACCAGCAGCCCGCCCGCCGAGAGGCGATGCACCACCCCCTCGATATGGAAGTCGATGGTGCCCGCCAGGATATAGACGATCTGTTCGAAGTGATGGCTGTGCGGCTTCGGCTCATGCCCCGGCATCAGCCGGTGCAGGGCGAGCGTCGCGCCCTCGCCCGTGAAGCCCTTGCGCTCGACGCCTTCGCGCACGGGCGTCCAGGGAATGGCGTTCCAGTCGATGGTGGGGATGTTCATCGGGCGAGCCTTGTCACGTGTTGCATCCTGCGGCCCAGGAACTGGGCCGAGCGGCCGAATGGCCGCCGCCGCGCATGCGGCGAGCCAAGCGCGCAGAGCGCGCGCCCGGCGCCTGAGGGAAGACTATTGCCTCTCGATATTCGCGGCCCGGATCACGCGACCCCAGAGTGCGGTCTCGTCGACCAGCAATTGCCGCATGGCCTCCGGCGTGGTGGGGGTAGGTTCGACGGCCAGGGGCAACAGACGGTCCCGCACCTCCGGCATCGCCAGCACGCGGCGCACTTCCGCGTTCAGCCGGTCGATCACCGGGCGCGGCGTGCCGCGCGGCGCCGCCATGGCATTCCAGGTGACCACATTGTAGTCCGGCAGCCCGCTTTCGGCGACGGTCGGCACATCCGGCAGCACCGAACTGCGGCGCGGAGAGGTGACGGCCAGCGGTCGCAACCGCCCGCCGGAAATCTGCCCGAGCGTTGTCGCCGCCACCTCCATCGCGCCGCCGATATCGCCGGTGGCCGTGGCATTCAGCAATTCGCCGGTGGTGCGATAGGTCACGACCTCCGCCGGCAACTGCCCCATGGACTGGAACAGCGCCAGCGACAGATGCAGCGCCGTGCCGACGCTGACCGAGCCAAGATTGATCCGCCCCGGATTGGCGCGCGACGCCGCCATCAGGTCCTGAAGGCTGCGATAGGGGGAGTTGGTGCTGGTGACGATGATATGGGGGAAGGAGGCGATCTGGCTGACGAATTCGAAATCGTCGATCGGGTGATAGGGCAATTGCCGGAACAGATGTGGCGCCGTCGCGGCGGTGGCCGTCACCAGCAGCAGCGTGTGCCCATCGGGCGCCGCGCGCGCCACGGTTTCCGTCGCCACGATGCCGCCGGCGGAGGGGCGATTCTCGATCACCACCGGCTGGCCCAGCGCCTCCGACAGCTTCTGGCCGACGAGCCGTGCCGTCATGTCGCCGACGCCGCCGGCGCCGAAGCCGACCACCCAGCGCAGCGGGCGGTTCGGGAAATTGTCCTGCGCCAGGGCAGGCAGGGAAGCGCAGGCCATCAGCGTGGCCAGCAACAGGCGTTTCATGAGGTCTCTCCCAGGAAGGGTCGGCTGCGGCCGATCTTGCGTTTCAGGAAGTCCCAGCGAAGGCCGAGATTTTTGGCGTCCAGCAGAAAGCCCTTGGACTGCGTCGCCGCCGCCGGGTCGAGGCGCTGCAACGGCCCCGCCGCGGCGGCGCGCAATTGCACATCGGCGGCCCATTCCAGCACCGTCATGCCGATGCAGGCCTCCGCCACATTGGCGCCGACCACCAGCGCGCCGTGGTTCTTCAGCAGCAGGCCACGCTTCGGCCCGAGTGCAGCGGCGATGGCATCGCCCTCATTCGTGTCGAGCACGATGCCATGGAACTCGTCGAACAGCGCGATGTCGTCATGGAAGATGGCGCCGGTCTGGGTGATCGTCTCCAGCACCATGCCGGCGCAGCCGAGCGCCACGCCGGCCTTGCCGTGGGTATGGATGATGCAGGCGACATCCGGCCGCGCGCGGTAGATGCGCGTGTGGATATGCAGCGTCGGGTTCACCCGGCCTTCGCCGCGCAGGGTGTTCAGGTCGAAATCCGCCTCGATCAGCCCCTCCGCGCGCACCTCGTCGAAGCCGATGCCCCAGCGATGCGACCAGAAGCGGTCGGCACCTGGCAGCCGCGCCGTCAGGTGCCCGGCGATGCCGCTGGCCTGACCGTCGGCGTCCAGGATGTGATAGGCGTGCAGAAGGTCGTCCTTCAGCGCGCGCTCGGCCCCGCTCATTGCTTTTCGACACCGGCGAGCTGCGCCATGCGGCCCCAGGCCGCGACCTCGGCGGGGATCATGGCGCCGAGTTCCTCCGGGCTGCTGGCTTCCGGCAGGCCGCCCAGCTCGATCAGCCGCGTGCGGATTTCCGGCACCGCCAGGGCACGGCGGATGGCACGGTTCATGGCCTCCACCAGCGGTCGCGGCGTCCGTGCGGGGAAGACGACCGCATTCCAGGACCGCACGATGTAGTCGGGCAGGCCGCTTTCCGCGCTGGTCGGCACCTCCGGCAAGGTGGGGAAACGGCTCGGCGCCGTCACCGCCAGCAGCTTCACCGCGCCCGAGCGGACATGCGGCAGCAATGGCGCCAGCAATTCGCCGGCCACCTGCACATCGCCATTGCTCAGCGACAGGATCAGCTCCGGCGAGGAGCGGAAGGTGACGGTTGTCATCTCCGCCTGCGCCATGGCGCGGAACAGCTCGACACCCAGATGCTGCGCATTGCCGACGGCGATGGATCCGATGTTCAGCGCGCCGGGCCGCGCCTTCGCATAGGCGATGAGCTCCGCCAGGCTGTTCACCGGCAGGCGCGGATTCACCGCGATGACATGGTCGTACCAGACCATCCGGCCAACCGGCGCAAAATCCCGCGTCACGTCGAAGGGCATGGTCCGGTAGAAGGCGGGGGCGGCCATGTTGCTGGTGGTCAGCAGATACATGGTGTGGCCATCGGGTGCCGCGCGCGCCACCGCTTCCCCGCTGATGAGGCCGCCGGCGCCGGGGCGGTTGTCCACCACGATGGGCTGGCCGATCTCGGCCTGCATATGGGGCGTCAGCATCCGCACGGTGATGTCCCCGGCCCCGCCCGCGGCGAAGCCGAGCACGAAGCGCACCGGCCGCGTGAACAGCGGTTGTGCTGTGGCGATGGCCGGCATGGCCAAGGCCGAGGCGCCGCCGAGCAGCGCGCGTCGTCCGAACATTTTTGGCTGTTTCCTCCCCTGACTCTGTCGTTCAGGTGGGGGGACCGTAGCCCCCGCCGCCCGGCGTTTCCATCATCACGTCGTCATCCGCGGCCATCGCCATCTTCTGCGATTTGTTGACCGGCTGGCCGTTCACCAGGAAGCGTCCCGGCTTCCCGCCCTCGCCACCTTCCAGGCCTTCCGGCCCGAGTTCCGTGCGGCTGGCGACCACGTTCAGAAGCCAGGCTTCCTTCGTGCGCATGCGGAAACCGATGAACTGGCCATCGCCACCGCGCTGCCGTCCGGCGCCGCCCGATCCCGGGCGTAGCTCCTTGCGCGTGAAGACGATGGGCATGGCGGCTTCCAGCACCTCCACCGGCACGGCCGCCACGCCGGTCGGGTAGCAGGTGGCGTCCAGCCCCGGCTTGTCCTGCCGCGCGCCCATGCCGCCGGAGTAGTTGAACATGGAGGAGGTGAAGGGCGTGCCGTCCTCCGCGCGGCCCTGGATCTGGATGGTCCAGACGGCGCCGGAGCCTTCCGCCAGCACGCGGTCCGGCATCACCTGATGCAGCGCCTTCAGCACGGGCATCGGCACATACATGCCGACCACATGCCGCGCATTGACGGGCGCGGGGTAGCGGCAGTTCACGATGCAGCCTTCCGGCGCCACGACTTTTACGGGCAGCAGGCTGCCGAAATTGTTGGGCAGGTCGGGGTCGAGGCAGGCACGCACGGCGAAGTTGGCATAGGCGGCGGTGTAGTTGAGCACCACGTTGATGCCGATCGGCGCCTCCGGGCTGCTCCCGGTGAAGTCGATGATGAGGTCGCCGGCTTCCGCATCCACGGTGACGGCGGCCTTCAGCGTGATCCTGGCGCCGCCCGGCACGTCGAAGATGCTCTCGCCGTGATAGGTGCCCGGCTTCAGCTTGCGGATGCTGTCCCGGGTCGCCTGTTCCGAGCGGTCGAGAATGGCTTCGGCGAGAAGCTGGATATCCTCCATGCCCGTGCGGTCGCAGAGCGCATTCAGCCGTGCCGCACCGACGCGCCCCGCGGCGACCTGCGCGGCGAGATCGCCCGAGACGTGCTCGGGCGTGCGCACATTGCGGCGGATGATGCTGTGCAGCAGCGCGTTCGGCACGCCCTTCTCATAGAGCTTTGCCAGTGGAATCCACAGGCCTTCCTCATGCACGTCGCGGGCGCCGGCGCCGACCCCATAGCCGCCGATATCGGTGTGGTGGATCGTGCTGCCGAAGAAGCCGATGCAGCAGTCTTTTCCCCCTTTGGCCCGAAACGCCGGCGTCATCACCGTGATGTCGAAGAAATGCCCCGCGCTCAGCCAGGGATCATTGGTGATGAGCACATCGCCCGGATGCAGCGTATCGGGCGGGAATTCGCGGACAAAATGCTGGCCCGCGGCAGCGAGGCTGTTGATGTGGCCGGGCGTGCCCGTCACCGCCTGCGCCACCATGCGACCCTGCCGATCGAACAATGCGGTGGCGAGGTCACCGGCCTCGCGCACGATCGGGCTGAAGGCGATGCGCTGCAGCGCGCGTGCCTGTTCGGTGACGGTGGCGATCAGGTTCGACCACTGGATTTCCAGGGCGATGCCATCCAGCTTGCTCATGCCGCGCGCTCCGCCACCACGGCGCCGGTGGGGTGCACGCTGGCGGACCAGCCGCGCAGCACCACCAGCGTGGTTTCCCGTTCCTCGATGATGACCGGCCCGGCGACGCGCTGGCCGACGGCGAGCGAGGCACGGTCGTAGACCGGCACCTGCGGTACGGCGGGCTCCACCGCCACGGCGCGCTGGGTGCGCGGGGCTGCGACGCTGCCGCCGGCGGCGGGTGGCGGGCTCGCCTGCGGAATCGGCCCGCGCGCGGCGAGGCGCCAGGTGACGACCTCCACCGGCACGTCGGGCAATGTGATGCCGTAGAGGGCCTGGTAGGCGACCTCGAAAGCCTGGCGCAGCGCTGCCGCGTCGCCGGCGTCCAGCACGGCGAGCGGGAGGTCCGCTGTGACCTCGTTCTGCTGGCCGCGGTAGCGACAGTCGACGGCGAGCTCCAGCGTGGCGTCAGAAGGCTTCACGCCGGCCTCTGCCAGCGCGGCGCGGCCTTCTCTGGCCATGGAATCCACCAGCGCCCGCGTCGCCGCCCAATCTAGCGTCGGCAGCGGCGAGAGCGCGGAGCGCACAAGGTCCAGCCGCACCGGCGAGACCAGCGTGCCGAAGGCCGACAGCACGCTGGCCATCGGCGGGAAGACCACCTGCGAGCATTCCAGCAGCTCCGCCACCCGGCAGGCATGCACCGGCCCTGCGCCGCCGAAGGCCAGCATCGGCAAGCCACGCCAATCGAGGCCCCGATCCGTGGCATGGGCGCGGGCCGCGCCGGCCATCTGCTCGCACACCACCTCGAACACGCCCCGCGCCGCGGTCACCGCATCCACCCCGAGCTTTTCGCCCAGCGCCCCCAGCGCGGCGGTGGCGCCGGCGCGGTCCAGCTTCATGTCGCCACCCAGGAACCGCTCGGCATCCAGCAGGCCGAGCACCACATCCGCATCCGTCACCGTGGGCTGCGTGCCGCCGCGGCCGTAGCAGACGGGACCCGGCTCCGACCCCGCGCTGCGCGGCCCCACCTTCAGCAGGCCGAGATTGTCGATGCGCGCGATGGAGCCGCCGCCGGCGCCGATCTCGATCATGTCGACAGCGGGGATGGTGATGGGAAAGCCGCTGCCCGGCTTGAAGCGGTAACGCCGGTCCACCTCGAATTCCCCGGCCACCAGCGGGCGGCGGTCGAGGATCAGGCAGGCCTTGGCGGTGGTACCGCCCATGTCGAAGGACAGCAGTTTTTCGAAGTTCATCACCTCGGCAAAGTGGGCCGCGGCCAAAGCGCCGGCCGCCGGGCCACTCTCGATCATGCGTACCGGAAAGCCACCCGCCACGCTGGTGCCGACCACGCCGCCATTGGACAGCATGATGAGCGGCCGGTTCGGGAAGCCGCGCCGCCGCAGCTCCGCCGAGAGTGCCTCCAGATAGGGCGCCACGATCGGCTGGGTATAGGCGTTCATCACCGTGGTGGAAGCGCGTGGATATTCGCGGATCTGCGGCGAAACCTCGGAGGAGAGCGTCACCGCCATGCCCGGCGCCGCGGCCTGGATGGCATCCCGCGCCGCACGTTCATGCGCGCCATTGCGATAGGCGTTCAGCAGGCAGATGCCCACCGCCTGCACGCCGGCGGCCTGCATGGCGCGGGCCACGGCCGCGGCCTCCGCCGCATCCACCGGCTTCGCCACGCTGCCATCGGCCAGCAAGCGCTCGTCCAGCGTGAAGACCAGCGCATCCGGCACCAGCGGATCGGGGAATTCGATCTGTGGGTCGAACATGTCGTAGCGATGCTCGTTGCGGATGCGCAGCACGTCCCGGAACCCCTTGGTGGCCAGCAGGGCCGTGGGCGGGCCGCGGCGTTCGATGACCGCATTGGTGACCAGGGTGGTGGCGTGCACCGTCACCTCCGTCACCGCATCCGCGCCGATGCCGGCGCGGGACAGCGCCAGATCCACGGCCCGGAAGAAGCCTTCCAGCAAGTTGCGGTGGGTGGTCAGCGTCTTGTCGGTGACGGCCAGGCCATTGCCGTGGCGCAGCACGACATCGGTGAAGGTGCCGCCGATATCCACGGCCAGCGCATAGCCCGTGGTCACGGCGACAGGGCGCGCGACGGCGCTTCGCACATCATCCGGCACTGCATTTCCTTCCCTCGTCCTGCGAGATAGTCGTCTCGCAATACAGGACGTCGTCCTTCTTGACGAAAGCATGCGCCGCCCGGGGCCGGAACGTCAATCCTCCTGGAGAAAGTCGCGGATTGCCGGATCCTCGGTCAGCCCGACGGCCCGGCGGCGTGCTTCATCGGCCTCCGCCAGCCTTCCCTGGTGGCGCAGCAAGGCGGCGCGCGTGACCCAGAAGGGCTGGTAGGACACGACGCGCGCGGCCGGCAGTGCCGCCAGCGCGGCCTCGGCGGCCCTCGGATCGCCCGCTTCCAGCAAGGCTGCGGCGCGCGCCGTCAGCACGCCCAGGCTGGGCGCCTGCTCGGCCAGAAGGTCGTAGAGCAGGCGCAGCGCCGCATGGTCGGTGCGGCCTGTGGTGGCACGCTGGGCGTGCACGGACTGGATCGCCGCCTCGCAAAGGAAGCGGCCGAAGCGGCCGGCGCGGGCGCCATCCATCAGCAGTTGCTCGGCTTCCGCCATCGATGCGCGCGCCCATAGCCGCGTATCCTGCCGGACCAGCGGCACGAAGCGCCCCTCCGCATCGCGCCGCGCGCCGCGACGCGCCTCGCAATGCAGCATCAGGGCGAGCAGGCCCTTGGCCTCCGGCTGGTCCGGCAGTTCCGCTACCAGCAGCCGGCCGAGCGCGATCGCCTCCTCCGCGAGGCCGCCCGGCTGTTGCGCGAGGGTGCCGGCGCCGTCCCAGCCGGTGCCATAGGCGGCGTAGATGGCTTCCAACACCTCCGCGAGGCGCGCGGGCATCTCCTCCCGCTCAGGCAGGGCGAAGCGCAGGCCGGCGTCGCGGATCTTCGCCTTGGCGCGCACCAGGCGCTGGCCCATGGCGGCGGGCGCCAGCAGCAGCGCATTGGCGATGCGCGCGGCATCCAGGCCGAGCACCACCTGCAACATCAGCGGCGTGCGGATGGCCGCATCGATGGCCGGATGGGCACAGACGAACAGCAGCTTCAGGCGGTCATCCGGCCAGTCGGAGGCTGGCGCGGATAGCTCCGCCTGCCGCAATTCGAGATCGCGGATTGCGGCGTTCTGGACACGGCGATGACGGCCTGCATTGCGCTGGGCATTGCGCGCCGCGGTCAGCAACCAGGCCTCCGGCGAAGCGGGCACGCCGCGCAATGGCCAGTGGCGCAGCGCGGCGGCGAAGGCCTCCGCCAGCGCATCCTCGGCCCCGGCGATGTCGCGGGACCGGGATGCGAGGCGCGCGACCAGGCGGCCATGGGCGGTGCGCGCCGCCTGTTCCGCGGCGTACCTTGCCGCGTCCTCGTTCACCCGCCGAGGCTGGGCATCGGCGGCAGCAGGGGGCGGATTTCCACCGCGGCATAGCTGGCCGAGGGTGCGCGCGCCGCCCAGGCCAGGGCGGTGTCGAGGTCCGGCACCTCGATGATGAAATAGCCGCCGAGCTGTTCCTTGCTGTCGGCGAAGGGGCCGTCCTGCACGAGCGGCTTGCCGTCGCGGATGCGCAGGGTGGTTGCGGAATACGGGGGTTGCAGGCCATCGCCACGAACAATGACGCCGGCCTGTGCCATGGCGCCGATGAAGGCGGTCCAGCCGGCCCAATAGGCCGGGGCCTTTTCCGGATCGTCGCGATGGGCGAATTCGGTCGCGGTCTCGGTCAGCAGCATCATGAACTGCATCGGGGTCTCTCCTTCGCGCCGGGCGGGGGGTGGCCAATCCGACCCCCCTATTGCCTAGCTGAAAGGAAGACACCCGCGCCGCTGCCATTTCGACAGGCGGCGCTATTTTCTCGCCGCTACCGCTTCCAGACCCGGTCCAGCGGCATCAGCCGATTCACCAGCACCAGCAGCGCTACCGTCACCAGGATGAAGATGGTGGAGATGGCGTTCACCGTGTTCTCCAGGCTGAAGGTCGCCTCCGCATAGATCCGCACCGGCAGGGTCTGCAGCCGCGCGGTGGTCAGGAAGGCGGTGACGGTGACCTCGCCGAAGGACATCAGGAAGCCGATGACGCAGGCCACCGCTATGCCGGGGGCGAGCTGCGGCAGGATGACGCGGCGGAACACGCGGGCGGGCGTCGCCCCCAGCCCGCCCGCCGCTTCCTCCAGCCCCCGGTCGAGCTGGGCCACCGAAGCGCGCAGCAGGGCCAGCATGAAGGGCGTGACCAGCACCACATGCACCGCCAGCACGCCGAGGAAGGGCGGCACCTGGTTGAACCATTGCAGCAGCCGCAGCATGCCCAGGCCGATGGCGATGCCGGGCAGGGCCAGCGGCAGCATCAGGAAGGCGCCCAGCGCCTCCTTCCCCGCGAAGCCGCCGCGCACCAAAGCGAAGGCGGCGGGCAGGGCCAGAGCGAGGGAGATGGCGACGCAGGCGAGCGCCAGTTGCAGGCTGGTCCAGGCGTCCGACAGGTAGCGCTCATTCTCCAGCACCATCCCGTACCATTTCCAGGTGAAGCCGACGAATTGCGCGACGGTGGCCTGCGGGCTGTCATTCACCGAGGCGACGGCCACCAGCAGCAGCGGGAACATCAGGATGCCGATGCCAGCGACCAGCAGCACCGGATACAGGATGGGCGCCAGGCCCTCTGAAACCTTCACCAGCGCACGGCGGGCGGCGGGCGGCAACTCAGGCCAGCGCCGGGGCGCGCGAGCGGCCAGCCAGGGCGTGGCCAAGCCGATCAGCCGGGCGATGACCAGGGTGACGAGGACGGAGCTTGCCAGCATCAGCATCGCCAGCGCCGAGGCCAGCGGGTAGTTCAGGATTTCCATCCCCTCCCGCAGCACGACCATGCCGGTGACCTGCACCTTGCGCCCGCCGACCAGCGTGGCGGAGACATAGGCGGTCGAGGCCATCAGGAAGACCAGCGTCAGCCCGCCGCGCAGCCCGGGCAGGGACAGCGGGAAGGTGACGCGCCAGAAACGCATCGCCGGGCCGGCGCCGAGTCCCGCCGCCGCTTCCTCCAGCCGTCGCTCCTGCGCCTCCAGCACGTCGTAGAGCGCCAGAACCATGAAGGGCAGGAAGACCTGCACCAGGGAGACGCCGACGGCGAACCAGCCGAACAACAGGTTCACCGGTGGGAAGCCCAGCGCCTGGGCGATGTTGGAAACCACGCCCTGCGGCGCCAGCAGCAGGATGATGCCAAGCGAGCGCACCACCACATTGGTCAGCAGCGGCACCAGGATGATGGCGAAGCCGAAGGGTTTTCCGCGGGGCGACAGCCGCGTCAGCCACAGCGCCAGCGGATAGGCCAGCAGGGCGGAAACGCCGGCCACCGCCAGCCCCAGCAGCATGGTGTTCAGTAGCAGGCGCTGAAAGAAGGCGTCGAGCAGGATCTCCTCATACTGCGCGGCGGAGGGCCACAGCGACAGCGGCGCGAACATCTCGCTGCTCTCCTGCACGGAGAGCAGCGCGACGGCGCCCAGCGGTGCGGCGAAGGCGGCGAGCAGCCACAGCAGATAGGGCAGGGCCAGAAGCCCCGCCCGCCTGGAATCCTGCATTCCCGTCAGCCCTGTGGGTTCAGCCCGCGATTTCGCGGGTGAAGCGGCTGGACCAGCGGCCCTGGTTGCGGATCACCAGGTCCCAGTCGAAGTCGATCAGCTTGGCCACGGCGTCCTCGCCCATGATGAGCTTCGCGGCGAGGTCCGGCGGCAGGGTGATGTTCTTGATGGTCGGGCTGTAATAGGTCTGCTCGGCATAGGCCTTCTGGCATTCCGGGCTGAGGTGCAGGTTCACGAAGGCCTCGGCCAGTGCCTGGTTGCGGGTGCCGGTGGTGATGCAGGCGTAATTGGCGGCGACCGCCTGGCCTTCCTCCGGCTCCGCGATCACGATGTTCGGGTTGCGGGTCTCGGCATAGGTGCGGGTGAAGCTGCCGAATTCCACCGAGGCCGCGCCGACCCGCTGGTCGAACATGCCATAGAGCTGGTCCTGGCTGCCCTGGATGGCGGCGAAGGGCTTCAGCTCGGCGATCTTGCGGAAGGCGGGGTCGATATTGGTCTCCGACCCGCCCCAGACCTTGGCGGCCATCAGCAGCCCGGCCGTACCCTGGGCGCCCGGATAGGTCGGCCAGATCACCTTGCCCTTCAGGTCGTCGCGCCAGAAATCCTTCCAGGAGGTCATCGGCGCCGCCACGGCCCGGCGGTCATAGACGATGGTCACCGGGTTGAAGGCCACGCCATAGCCGCCGATGCGGGCCAGCGGATAGAGGTTCTCGAAATTCGGCACATTGGCGCTGGGCGCCAGGGTCACGCCGTCGCGCACCGCCTGCCGGCTTTCGAAGATGTTCAGGTAGAGCAGGTCGAAGGAGGGGCGGCCGCGCTCGGCATAGGCGCGCGCCCGGCGTTCCGTGGTGCCGCCCAGCACGTAGTTGATCTTCACCCCGTGCTGCCGCTCCAGCGGCTCGACGCAGTATTGCCGGGTGATGCGCTCCTGCGCCCCGCCCCAGATGCCGACGGTCAGCTCATCGCCGCGGCGGATCTGGGCGACGGCGTCGCGGCCCCAGATGGCGGGGGCGGCCAGGGCGGTGGCGGCCAGAAGGCCGCGGCGGGTGGGGGCGAAGGTCATGGCATGGCTCCGGTGACGTCGGAAAAATCCTCGATCCAGGCGATCGAGTCATTGGGCGCTGCAAGGGACAGGACCGTGCCGGGGGCGAAGACCGGCTCCGCGCTCGGGCGATGGACGCGGATGGTGCGGTCGCCCAGCATCACCTCGTAATGGGTGCTGTCATCCAGCCGCGTGGTGGCGGCGACGGTCACGCTGGCGGGCGTGGCGCCGGGCGGCAGCAGGGCCATGCGGGCGGCGCGCAGCACCAGGTGGGTCGCACGGGCAGGGGCCTCTGGCGGCAGTGCCAGCACCAGGCCGCCGCCGGCATCGAAGATGCCATTCTCCACCCGGCCGGGCAGCACGCTGCGGGCGCCCAGGAAGCCGGCGGTGAACAGGTGCCGCGGGCGTTCCGTCAGCTCCGCCGGCGCGCTGCATTCGACGATGCGGCCGCGATCCATCACGGCGACGCGGTCGGCCAGGGCCAGCGCTTCCTCCTGGTCATGGGTCACGAAAAGGGTGGTGATGCCGGCGGCGTCGCGCAGCCGGGCGATCTCCTCCCGCATCTCCACGCGCAGCCCTGCATCGAGGTTGGACAGCGGCTCATCCAGCAGCAGCAGATCGGGGCGGATCACCAAGGCCCTTGCCAGGGCAATGCGCTGCTGCTGGCCGCCGGACATGCGCGCTGGATAGCGGTCCGCCAGATGCGCGAGGCCCACCATGGCCAGCGCCTCCATCACCCGCTTGTCGCGCTCGGCGCGGTTCACGTCGCGCATCTCCAGGCCGAAGGCGACATTGCCGGCGGCGGTCAGATGCGGAAACAGCGCGTAGTTCTGGAAAACCATGCCGATCTGGCGGCGATGCGGCGGCGCGCGCTCGATCGCTGTGCCGTTCAGCAGGATATGGCCCTCATCCGGCAGGATGAAGCCCGCCACCAGCCGCAGCGTGGTGGTCTTGCCGCAGCCGGAGGGGCCTAGAAGGGCAATGCATTCGCCGCGCGCGACGGCCAGGGACACGCCATCGACAGCCGCATGGCTGCCGTAGCGCTTGGTCAACCGGTCGAGGACCAGATGGGGATGGGGGTCGGTCACCCGAACAGTCTGGCAAACCGGATGCCACGGCGCCAGGGCGGGCGGGGGCGGTGATTGCGGCTGCCAGCGCAATGAGGGGCGTCTCATATGCCCAAAAAATTAGCGAATGCCATCCATATAGGCGCGACGGCACGTGGGGTGGCGAGGCCGGCGCACCATTCGGGCTGGCATGACCCTTGCTGACCCTTGCCGCCGCGCGAAGCCTGCCTTGATACATGGCTGGTTACGTCGCAATGCCGCTGGGATGGAGGGTTCTGCGAATGCGGACACGTTATCGCTTCGAGCGTCGCGCCTTGCTGACAGGGGGAGGCGCCCTGGCCCTGACCGCCGTGGCGGGCGCCCGCATCCCCCTGGCGCAGACGCTGGACAAGGTGTCCTTCCAGACCAATTGGCGCGCCCAGGCGGAACATGGCGGCTACTACCAGGCGGTCGCCGCCGGCATCTATCGCCGGCACGGGATCGACTGCGAAATCCGCATGGGCGGGCCGCAGCAGAACCCTGCGCAGCTGCTGCTGGCCGGCCGGGTGGACTTCATCATGTCCAACGGCTTCCAGGCGCTGAACTATGTGCGGGAGAACCTGCCCTTCCTGACCATCGGCGCCATCATGCAGAAGGATCCGCAGATCCTGATGACGCATGAGGGCAATGGCATCAATTCCTTCGAGGACATGAAGGGCCGCCCGGTGCTGATCGGCGCCTCCGGCCGCGTCACCTACTGGCCCTTCCTGAAGGCCCGCTTCGGCTTCACCGATGAGCAGATCCGGCCCTACACCTTCAATGTCGGCCCCTTCATGGCGGATCGCATGGCGATCCAGCAGGGCTTCATCAGCTCCGAGCCCTTCGCCGCCCTGCAGGCGGGCGCGCGGCCGAAGGTGTTCCTGATCGCGGATGCCGGCTACCAGAACTACCAGACCACCATCGACGTCTCCCGCCGCATGGTGGCGGAGAAGAAGGATCTGGTGCAGCGCTTCGTCAATGCGACGATCGAGGGCTGGGCCAGCTACATGGCCGGCCAGGATGTCGCCGCCGCCAACACCGCCATCAAGCGCGACAATCCGGAAATGGACGACGCCAAGATCGCCTATGCGGTCCGTGTGATGAACGAGGCCGGCATCGTGCATTCCGGCGATTCGCTGCAACTCGGCATCGGTGCCATGACGGAGGCGCGCTGGAAGTCCTTCTATGAGGGTATGCGCGACGTCGGCCGCTATCCCGAAGGCATGGACTACACCAAGGCCTTCAGCCTGGACTTCGTGAACAAGCGGGTCGGTCTTGCCTGAGGCGGAGCCGAAGGGACCCGCCTCCGTCATCACGCTGGAGGGTGTGACCAAGCGCTACGCCAATGGGACGCTGGCCGTCAGGGGCGTGGATCTGTCGGTGACGCGGGGGGATTTCGTCTCGCTGCTCGGCCCCTCGGGCTGCGGCAAATCCACCGTGCTGCGGATGATGGCGGGGCTGATTCCGCCTTCCTCCGGCCGCGTCGAGATGGCCGGTGGTGGGGAGACCGGGGATATCGGCTTCGTCTTCCAGGAGCCGACCCTGATGCCCTGGTCCACGGCCCTGAAGAACGTGATGATGCCGCTGCGCCTGACCGGCATGGCGCGCTACATGGCGGAGCGTCGGGCGCGGGATGCGCTGGCCTCCGTCGGGCTGGCGGGCTTCGAGGACAGCTATCCGCGTGCCCTTTCCGGCGGCATGAAGATGCGCGTCTCCATTGCCCGCGCGCTGGTGACGAAGCCGCGGCTGCTGCTGATGGACGAGCCCTTCGCGGCACTCGATGAAATCACCCGTCACAAGCTGAACAACGACCTTCTGACGCTGTGGCAGGCGGAGCGATTCACCGCCGTCTTCGTCACCCATTCGGTGTTCGAAAGCGTCTACCTCTCCCGCCGCGTCGTCGTCATGGCGGCGCGGCCAGGGCGGGTGGTGGAGGATCTCTGCGTCGATGCGCCGCATCCGCGCGGCGAGGCATTTCGCACATCCGCCGACTATGCCGCGCATTGCCGCGACATCTCAGCCGCATTGCATCGGGCGATGGAAGAATGACGGTTGTCCTGTCCTCCAGCGAGACCGCGGACGCACCCGCGCAGGACCGCGCGGCGCGGCATTTCGGACTGACGGCCGAGGCCTGGCTGCGCATCCTCGCGCCGACGCTGATCGGGGTGCTGGCGCTGATCGGCTGGGAGGCGGTGGTCCGCATCAACGAGATCCCGCCCTATCTGCTGCCCGGGCCGCTCGCGGTGTTCGAAACGCTGATCCGCGAATGGCCCTCGCTGTCGGTCTCTCTGTTCATCACGCTTCAGATCACCTTCGCCGCGCTGTTCGTCGCCGCGGCGCTGGGGCTGCTGCTGTCCGTGCTGTTCGCGCAGTCGCGGATCATCGAATTGTCGCTGTTTCCCTATGCGGTGATCCTTCAGGTCACGCCGGTGGTGGCCATCGCGCCACTCATCATCATCTGGGTGGACGACATCCGCATCGCGCTGCTGATCTGCGCCTGGATCGTCGCCTTCTTCCCGATCCTGTCGAACACGACGCTCGGCCTGAACAGCGCCGACCACAATCTGGTGGACCTGTTCCGCCTGTACCGAGCCAGCCGCTGGCAGGTGCTGCGCTACCTGCGCCTGCCGACCGCCATGCCCTACTTCCTGGCAGGCCTGCGCATCTCCGGCGGCCTTGCGCTGATCGGCGCCATCGTCGCGGAATTCGTCGCCGGCACGGGCGGCCGCGCCTCCGGCCTCGCCTATCGCATCCTGGAAGCCGGCTACCAGTTGCAGATCCCCAAGATGTTCGCAGCGCTGGTGCTGATCTCGCTGACCGGCATCGCGATTTTTCTCGCCATGAGCCTGATCTCCCATCTCTGCCTGCGCCACTGGCATGAAAGCGCCATGAAGGAACGTCGATGAGGGCCGAAATTTCGTCTGTCGGTCCCAGCTACTGGCTGCGGAACGCGCGCGCCCATGCCGCCTTCACACAAGGCCTGGATACGCCGCCGGATGTGGACGGGCTGATCCGCCTGGATATCCACATCGAGCACGGCCGCATCGCGGCGCTCGCGCCGCTGGGCACGGCACAAGCCGGCATCGACCTGCGCGGCGGCCAGGTCTGGCCCGGCTTCCTCGATGCCCATACCCATCTCGACAAGGGCCATATCTGGCCGCGCACCCGCAACCCGACCGGCGACTTCGCCGGCGCCATCCAGGCTGTTATGGGCGACCGCGGCGCCGCCTGGTCCGAGGCGGATATCGAGGCCCGCGCCGACTTCGCGCTGCGCTGCGCCCATGCCCACGGCACCGTCGCCATCCGCACCCATCTCGACACCTACCTGCCGCACGGCCTGACCACCTGGCGCGTCTTCCGGAAACTGCGGGACGCCTGGGCGGGGCGCATCACCCTGCAGATGTCCTCCATCTGCCCACTCGACCGTTTCGCGGGGCCGGATGGCGAAACGCTGGCCAATACCGTTGCGGAAGCCGGCGGCGTGCTGGGCATGGTCACCCGCCACACCGGCGGCATCCACGACGCGCTGCCCCCAAACTTCCAGGCCGAGCTGGACCATTTCTTCTCACTTGCCGAAGCGCGCGGCCTCGACCTCGACCTGCATGTCGATGAATCCGGCGAATCCGGCGCCCGCGCGCTGCGCGAAATCGCCCTCACCGCGCTGAAGCGCGGCTTCCGCGGCAAGATCCAATGCGGCCACTGCTGCTCCCTCTCGATCCAGCCCGAGGATTTTGCCCGCGAAACCATCGCCCGCGTGGCGGAGGCCGGCATCGACATCGTCGTGCTGCCGATGTGCAACATGTACCTTCAGGACCGCGTCGCGAACCGCACCCCCCGCTGGCGCGGCGTGACCCTGGTCCACGAAATGCAGGCCGCCGGCATCCGCGTCTCCGTCGCCTCCGACAACACCCGCGACCCCTTCTACGCCTATGGCGACCTCGACATGACGGAAGTCTTCCGCGAATCCGCCCGCATCCTCCACCTCGACCACCCCTTCGCCACCTGGCCCGCAGCGGCCACGGCCCGTCCCGCCGAGGCCATGGGCCTTGCCCAGGAGCACGGCACGATCCGCGCAGGCGCCAGCGCGGACCTGGTCCTCTACAGCGCCCGCCTCATGACCGAACTCCTCTCCCGCCCCCAATCCAACCGCATCATCCTCCGCGCCGGCCAGGTGCTCGACGCCACCGCACCCGACTGGCGGGAACTGGACAGGCTGGTGGGTGTGGAAGGGTAGGTGGGGGGAGGTCGCACTGGTGATTGCATGGGGCGCTGCCCCCTGCACCCCCGCCAAAGGGACAGTGGTCCCTTTGGGATCCCGTTAAGGGGCAGGATGGAGGAGGGGCAAGGCGCGACCGCCTGGCCCGACGCGTCCGCCATGCCCCTCCTCCATCCTGCCCCTCATCCCTGGGTTCGAAGGGGCCACTGCCCCTTCGCTGGGGTCGCGGCACTGCCGCGACGGAGGGAGGGCGGAGCCCTCCTTGCAAACAACCAGCGCGACCTTCCCCTGCCAGACCCCGTCCACTCGCCTACCAGCGTGCCAATGCCTGCTCGACGTGGGTGAGGAAGCGCGTGCATTCGGCCTGCGTGCGGTGGTCCATGCGGGTCAGGGTGTACCAGTCGGTGCGGCAGTCGCGGGCGCAGAGGCGGCGGATGCCGCGGTTGACCAGTTTGCGATCGGGGTGGCCGATGTACCAGAGCAGCCAGTTGGGTGAGCCGTAGGTGGTGATGACGCCGATGCGGCGGATGTTGGTCAGCAGCGGGGTGATGGCGCCGTCGCCCAGTTTGAAGGCGACGCCGGGCGCCCAGACCCGGTCGAACCAGCCTTTGAGCATGGCGGGCATGCCATACCACCAGGTCGGGTGGACCAGCAGCAGGGCGTCGGCCTGTTGCAGGCTGTGCACGTGGGTTTCGACGCCGGCGAGGTTGTCGGTGACGCTGTGGTAGCGGCCGCGTTCCTCGGCGGACAGCGCCGGGTTGAAGCCCTCGGCGTAGAGGTCGCGCAGTTCCACCTCATGGCCGGCGGCTTCCAGCGACGTGCGGGCGGCGTCGCGCAGGGCTGCGGCGAAACTGTCGGGGCGGGGGTGGCAGTAGATCATCAGAACGCGCATCGGGGCTGGCCTGTGTGGTCCTGGCATGGGTCATGCAATGATCGCGCCTGTACCCGCAATGGAGTTCTGTTCCGATGATGTCTGTCCCCGTCCTCGCCCGGCGTGCCGCCGCTCTGCGTGGTTTTCGCATCGCGCCGGGTGACAGCAATTATTTCGCCTGCCTGTTCGACCCGCTGGCGGATGGCGTGACCTTCACCCTGGTGGTGGAGGTCTTTGAGCCAGGCGGGCGCACGCCGCCGAACACGCACAGCGTGGCGGAGGAATGCTTCTTCGTCCTGAAGGGCTCGGGCAAGGCCTATGCGGATGGGGTGGAGATGCCGGTGGGGCCGGGCGATGCCTTCGTGCTGCGACCGGGCGTCGAGCATGTCGTGGTGAACGACACGACGGAGAAGCTGTACTGCCTGACCTTCATGACGCCGAATGAGGGTTTTGCCGAGTTGATCCGCAACGGCACGCCGGTGGAACTGGCGGCGGAGGATATCGCCGTCATCGCGGGTGCCGGCTGATGCGCGTGCTGTATCTCTATGCGCATCCGTTGGAGGAGAGTTTTCACGCCGCGATCCGCGATGCGGCGCGGGAGGGGCTGCGACAGGCCGGGCACAGTGTCGATCTGTGTGACCTGTATGCAGAAGGGTTCGATCCGGTGCTCAGCGCGGCCGAACGGCGCGGCTATCACGAGGTGCCGGCCAACCGTGCGCCGGTGGAGGATTACGTGCGACGGCTGGAGCAGGCGGAGGCGCTGGTCCTGTCCTTCCCCACCTGGTGCTTCGGCCTGCCGGCGATCCTGAAGGGCTGGATGGATCGCGTGCTGCTGCCCGGCGTGTCCTTCCGGCTGGAGGCGGGGGTGGCGAAGCCGAATCTGCTCCACATCCGCAAGATCGCCGGGATCAGCACCTATGGCCGGCCGCGCTGGACGGCGGTGTTGGCGGGCGATCCGCCGCGCAAGGCGGTCACGCGCTATCTGCGCATCATCACCGCCGGGCGTGCGCGCATCGACTACCACGCGCTGTATGACATGAACCGTGCGAGCGACCAGCGGCGCGCGGCCTTCCTGGCGCGGGTACAGGGGCAGATGGCGCGCTTCTGAATGGCCCCTTGCCCTTCCGGTGATCCGGGGCGATCTTTCGCTCAATCGATTGCATGGGAGGAACAAGCACATGGTCGGACGCAGGCTGATTCTGGGCGGGGCCATCGGCGCCCTGGCGGCGCCGGGCGTATTGCGCGCGCAGGCGACCTGGCCCTCGCGGCCGGTGCGCATCGTGGTGCCCTTCGGCCTGGGGGGGTCGGCCGATGTCGCGGCGCGCTTCCTGGCGGAGCCGCTGTCGCAGGCCTTCGGCCAGCCCTTCGTGGTGGAGAACCGCCCGGGCGCCGGTGCGACCATCGGCACCGACAATGTCGCCAAGTCCGCGCCGGACGGTCACACGCTGCTGCTGATGTCGAACACCCATACGGCGAACGAGACGCTGCTGCCGAACCGCCCCTATGTGCTGATGCGCGACCTGGCGCCGGTGGCCGCGATCAACATCGCCCATCACGTGCTCGCGGTGCATCCCTCCGTCCCGGCGACCAATCTCCAGGAACTGATCGCGCTGCTGCGGGCCAATCCGGGGAAGTACGACTACGCCTCCTCCGGCCCCGGCACGCCCTATCACGTGGCCGGCGAGGTCTTCCTGGCCATGGCGGGCGCGACGGCGACGCATGTGCCCTTCCGCGGATCGAATGAGGCGCGCACGGCGGTGATTTCCGGCACCGTGCCGATCATGTTCGACGCCATCCCCACGATGCGCCCGCAGATCGAGGGCGGCCGCGTGCGCGGCTTCGCCACCACCGGCCCGCAGCGCAGCCCGCTGATGCCGGAACTGCCCGCGGTGGCGGAGGCGCTGCCCGGCTATGAGGCCTCCATCTGGCTCGGCTTCATGGCGCCGGCGGCGACGCCGCTGGAACTGCGTCAGCGCATCAATACGGAGGTCGGTCGCATCCTCGCTTTGCCGGAGACGGCGGCGGCGCAGGCGCGGCTCGGCGCGCAGCCGATGGCGATGAGCATCGAGGCCTTCGACCGTTATCTGCGGGCTGACATCACGCGGCAGGCGGAATTCATCCGCATGGCGAAGATGACGCCCACCTGATGGCCAGCACGCGCCGTGTGGCAGAGGCCCCGCCGGGCAGCATCGCCTTCAACCTGAATGGCGTCGCGGTGGCCGCGCCGATCGAGGGCGAGGCCCCGCTGCTCGCCGCGCTGCGCGGGCCTCTTGGCCTGTCCGGCACGCGCTTCGGCTGCGGTGCGGAACAATGCGGCGCCTGCCTTGTGCTGGTCGATGACCAGCCGAGCTATGCCTGCACCCTGCCGGTGGGCAGCGTCGCCGGGCGGCGCGTGACCACGGTAGAAGGGCTTGGCTCGGCGGCGGCGCCACATCCGGTGCAGCGCGCGTTGCTGGACATGCAGGCGGGACAATGCGGCTATTGCCTGTCCGGCATCCAGATCCGCGCGGTGGCATTGCTGCGGGAGACGCCGCGGCCGGATGAGGCGGCGGTGCGCGCGGCGCTGGACCCGCATCTGTGCCGCTGCGGCAGCCACAACCGCATCGTCGCCGCGATCCTTCAGGCGGCGGCGGAGATGGCGCCATGAATCTCGCCTTCCATGGTCCCATGGCAGATGGGCGACCGAAACTGCCCGGCAGCCTGCATGTGAACCGCCGCCTCGACCAATGGCTGCTGCTGCTGCCGGGGGGCCAGGTGGTGGTCACGCCGGGCAAGGTGGAGCTCGGGCAGGGTATCCTGACGGCGCTGGCCCAGATCGCGGCGGAGGAGCTGGACGTGGCGCTGCCGCGCATCCGTATGCAGGCGGCCTCCACCCCCGGCAGCCCGGATGAGGCGGTGACCAGCGGCAGCCTGTCGGTGCAGGAATCCGGCATGGCCATCCGCCATGCCTGCGCCGAGGCGCGCGGCATTTTTGTTGGTGTCATCGCCCAGCGCAGCGG
The DNA here is from genome assembly GCF_019029495.1 of Falsiroseomonas oleicola. Classification (GTDB taxonomy): domain Bacteria; phylum Pseudomonadota; class Alphaproteobacteria; order Acetobacterales; family Acetobacteraceae; genus Falsiroseomonas; species Falsiroseomonas oleicola. Next base: position 282,706 of record NZ_JAERQM010000001.1, on the reverse strand, counting down.
CGTGTCGCGGGACGATATCGTGGTGCGGGATGGCGAATTCCTCGCCCCCGATGGCCGGGTTCTGGGCAGCTACTGGTCGCTCGCCGGCGCCGATCTGCTGGCGGTGGAGGCGACGCCGGGCGTCACGCCCAAGCCTGCCGCCGAGCGCCGCATCGCTGGAACCTCCGCGCCCCGTCTCGACCTGCCCGAAAAGGTCTTTGGCGCGCCGCGCTTCATCCAGGACCTGCGGCTGCCGGGGATGTGGCATGCGCGGGTGGTGCGGCCGGTGGCGCGCGGCGCGAGGCTGGCGGCGCTGCGCGACGGCCCGCTGCCCGGCGGCGCCACGCTGCATCGCGACGGCAGCTTCCTCGCCGTGCTGGCGCCGCAGGAACACCATGCGGAAGCCGCGGCGCTGCGCGTCGCCAGCCGCGCCGAATGGCACGCCACGGATACGCTGCCGGAGGATGCAGCGGTGGAGGCCTGGCTGGAACAGGCGCCCGGCGAGCACAGCGTCGTGCTGGACCGCGCCGCGGAAACGCCGCCCGCGACCCATCGCGTTGCGGCGCGCTTGTTCCGACCCTTCATCACCCATGGGTCCATCGGAACCTGCTGCGCCCTGGCGCAATGGGATGCCGGCATGATGCGGATCTGGACCCACAGCCAGGGCATCACCAATCTCTGCGCCGACCTCGTGAAGGCCATGGGCCTGCCGGCCGAGGTCTTCCACATCCAGCATGTCGAGGGCGCCGGATGCTACGGCCATAACGGCGCCGACGACGTGGCGCTGGAAGCCGCGCTGCTGGCCCGCGCCCATCCCGGCCGCCCCGTGCGCGTGCTGTGGACGCGGGCGGAGGAGCTGGGCTGGGGGCCGGCCTCCCCGGCCATGCTGGTGCGGGTGGAGGCGGAGGCCGATGCCGAGGGCGGCCTGCTGCGCTGGTCGCAGCAGGTCACCTCCAACGGCCATTCCGGCCGGCCCGGGCGCGGCAAGCTGCCGACGCTGCTCGCCGCCTCCATGCTCGCCGAGCCCTTCGCCGTGCCCAATGCCATCAACCCGCCCTTGGCCGGCGGTGGTGGGGCGCAGCGCAATGCCATTCCGGGCTACCGCGTTCCGGCAATGAACATCGGCATGACGCATCTGTCCGACATGCCGATCCGCAGCAGCGCCCTGCGCGGGCTGGGCGCGTTGGCGAATGTCTGGGCCATCGAATCGGTGATGGACGAACTGGCCGAGGCGGCGGGCGCCGACCCGCTGGCCTACCGCCTGCGCCACCTGGACGACGCCCGGGCGCGGGACGTGCTGACCCGCGCGGCCGAGATGGCCGGCTGGGAAGGCCGCGCGAAGCGGGAGGGGTTCGGCTACGGCCTCGCCGTCGCCCGCTACAAGGGCAGCGGCGCCTGGTGCGCGGCGGTTGCGGAGATCGAGGCGGCCGAGCGGGTCTTCTGCCGCCGGCTGTGGCTCGCCAGCGATGTGGGGGAGGTCATCAACCCCGATGGTACGCTGAACCAGATCGAGGGCGGCGCCATCCAGGCGACCTCGATGTGCCTGATGGAAGCGGTGCGCCACGACGCCCGCACGATCACTTCCGACAGTTGGGAGGCCTATCCGGTGTTGCGCTTTTCGGAGGTCCCGCGCATCCAGGCGGCGATCATCCCGCGGCCGGAGGCGCCGCCGCTTGGCGCGGGCGAATGCAGCATGGGGCCGGTAATCGGCGCCATCGCCAATGCCATCGCCGATGCCCTGTCCGTGCGGGTCCGCCACTGGCCGTTCACGCCGGAGAATCTTTCGAAATCCCTGGAGAACTGATGCCCATCCTGACCCTGGCCTGCACCCGCAGCGACCGCACCCAGCCGATCCTGGATGGCCGCATCAAGATCGACGGCTTCGAGGTCTCCACCACGGCCGGGGAGCCGGAGGAGCTGTTCCGCATCGCCATGCGGGAAGCCCGCTACGACATCACCGAATTGTCGATGGCCAGCCATATCCTGTCCGTCGCGCGAGGCGACAGCCGCTATATCGGCGTGCCGGTCTTCCCCTCCCGCGCCTTCCGCCACTCGGCCATCTATATCCGCACCGATCGCGGCATTGCAGGGCCGAAGGATCTTGCGGGGCGTGTGGTCGGCGTGCCGGAGTATCAGCAGACCGCGGCGATGTGGGTGCGCGGCATGCTGCGGACCTACTATGGCGTGCCGGTCACCTCCATGTCCTGGCGCTCGGCCGGCGAGCGCACGCCGCTGTCGCTGCCGCCCGAGATCGACATGGAGGTGATCCCGGAAGGCGAGACGCTGGAGGCGATGCTGGCCGATGGCCGGATCGATGCCTTCATCGGCCCCCGACCGCCCGCCTGCTTCCTGGATGGCAGCGCGCCCGTGGCGCGGCTGTTCCCGGACAGCCGGACGGAGGAGGAGGCCTATTGGCGCGCCAGCGGTTTCTTCCCGATCATGCATTGCATGGCGATCCGCCGCGACCTGGTGGAAGCCCGCCCGAACCTGCCGCTGGCGCTGTTCGAGGCCTTCGCCGCGGCCAAGGCGCATGCCGTGGCGGACCTGTCACTGGTCAATGTGCTGCGTGTCTCGCTGCCCTGGATCGCGGCGGCGGCGACCGCCCAGATCGATATGATGGGCGGCGATCCCTGGCCCTATGGCTTCGGCCGCAACCGGCCGGAGATCGAGGCCATGTGCCGCTATGCCAAGGCCGATGGCTTGACCGCCGAGGCGGTTCGGGTGGAGGAATTGTTCGAGACCAGCACGCACGGCACCTGACGGTGCCGGCGGGCTTTTTTGGATGACGGCGGCCCAATGCAGGCCGCCGTGGGGAGGAACCGATAATGAACCAGATCACCCGCCGCGCGGGGCTCGGGGCCATGGCTGGCCTGCTCGCCGCGCCCGGCCTGCTTCGCGCCCAGACCAGCACCATTCGCATCGTCGTGCCCTTCGGCCCGGGCGGCTCCACCGATGCGGTGGCGCGGCTGGCCTCCGCCGGGCTCCAGCAGCGGCTTGGTGCCACCGTGGTGGTGGAGAACCGCTCCGGCGCCGCCGGGTCCATCGGCGCCGATATCGTCGCCAAGGCACGGCCGGATGGCCAGACCTGGCTGCTTACCTTCGACAGCCATGCCACCATCCCGGCTTTGCTGCGTAACCCGCCCTTCAACGTGCTGACCGATCTCGACCCGGTTATGCTGATCGGCGGCTCGCCCTATGCGGTCGCGACGCGGCCGGACAAGCCCTACCGCAACTTCGCCGATGTGGTTGCCGCGGCGCGCGCGCGACCGGATGGGGTCTCCTACGGCTCCACCGGCAATGGCACGCTCGGCCATCTGTCGATGATCCGGGTGTCGGAGGCCGCTGGCGCGCGCATGACCCATGTGCCCTATCGCAGCGGCGGTCTGGCCGTGAACGACGCTGTCGCGGGCCATGTGGAGATGATGATCGGCAGCGCCGCCCTGCTGCTGCCCCATATCACCGGCGGCTCGCTGCGCCCGCTGCTGCAATTCGGCCCGCAGCGCCTGACCCGTCTGGCGGACACCCAGACCGCCGCCGAGGCCGGCTTCCCGAATATGGAGGCGGAGGCCTGGTGGGCCGTCTTCGCGCCGAAGGGCACGCCGGCGGACCAGGTGAACCGCATGAATGCGGCACTGCGTGAGGCGCTGTCGGAGGAACGGGCGCGGACCGTGATGACGGAGACCCAGCAGGCGCGGCTGGTTCTGTCCACGCCGGCGGAACTCGGCACCTTCTTCAAGGGGCAGGTCGAGACCTGGGGCGGGCTGGTGCGCGCGGCGAATATTCAGCCGGACTGAGCAGAGCCATCTCCGCTTATGCCGCTCGCACTAACACCTTCACCTGGCTGTCTCGATAATCCGCCAGCCCGGTCTCGCCAAAACCCAGCTTCGCCGCGACGCGGAGCGAAGCGGCATGCTCCGGCGCGATGATGCAGAAGCAGTCGCGGCCCAGCCATTCCAGCGCGGCGGCCGCGGCCTCCGTCGCCAGGCCACGGCCATGGGCCTCCGGCGCCAGTACCCAGCCGATCTCGGGCAGGTGGGGCGCTGGCGGGTCCATGGCGCGCTGGAAATCGGCGAAGCCGACATCGCCGAGGAAGCGCCCCGTGGCACGGTCCTCCACCGCCCAGTAGCCAAAGCCGAGCAGCCGCCACAGCCCGGCATAGCGGAGCATCCGAGCCCAGCTTTCCTCCCGCGTAAAGGGACGCCCGCCGATATGGCGGGTGACCTCCGGATCGGCCCAGATCGTGGCCAGCGCTTCGAAATCCTCGACGCTGTGCGGCCGCAGCCGAAGCCGCGCCGTCTCCAGCACCGGGATCACACGCCGGCGTCCCGCAGCAGCATCGCGAACAGCTTTTCCCGAGCTTCGGTCCGGGCCGGGAAGAGGCGGTCGCTGTCCTCGGCCAGGGCGGCCGGGTCGGCGGCGCCGGGGGGCGACAGGCGCGCCCAGTCCTGCAACAGCTCCGGCGTCGCCTCCGGGTGGAATTGCACGGCGATGGCCTTCGGCAGCCGGAAGGCCTGCACGGTGCCGGCATCGCGGGCGATCACCTCGGCGCCCGGCGGCGGGGTGATGACGTCGCCATGCCAGCGCGGCCAGGGGCCTTCCAGCGCCGGCTCGGCCGTGTCGTCGATGCCGCGCCAGCCGCGGAAGAACACGCCCTCCGGATTGCGGGTGACCTCGCCACCTGCGGCGGCGGCCATCATCTGGGCGCCGAAGCAGATGCCGATGGTGGGGCTTTGGGCCGCCAGCCGCGCGGCGACCATCGGGCGCTGGCCGGCGATCCAGGGGATGTCGGTCTGGTAGACGGCGCGGGGGGAGCCCAGCAGCACGACCAGCTCGGCATCGCGCATCTGGGCCTCCGTCACATCCTCGCCGCGCACCACCTCCAGCACATGGCCCTGCTGGCGCAGCCAGTCGCCGAAGGCGCCTTCCGGCGCGGTCTCGCTGTTGCGGACGATCAGGATCTTCATCAGGCGAGCCCCTGGGCGGTGTCGCGCCGCCGCAGCCAATGCACCAGCGGCAAGGCCGCCAGCACCATCCACAACTTGCCCAGGACCTGGCCCGGCAGCAGGTCCAGATTGCCGAAGGCGAGCCAGAGGAAGAAGGCGCTGTCGATCACCAGCCCCACCAGGCTGCTGGCCAGCACCGCCCGCACCAGCCCGCGCTTCTGCAAGGGCGTATAGACGGCCAGGTCCGCCATCTCCGAGATCAGGAAGGCCACCGCGGAGGCCAGCACCAGCGAAGGCGGCGCCAGCAGCGCCGACAGCGCCGTGCCGGCCAGGATCGCCCCAAAGGCCCAGCCCACGCCGAGCCGCCGCTGCACCATATCCCGCAGCACCAAGGCGAGGCCGATCATCAGCACGCCGGAGGGCGCCATGATGCCCGGCGCCACGGGGATCAGGCAGGGGCCGTTCGGCACGCAGAAAGTGCCGACATTGCCGATCAGCCAGTTCGCCGCCGGGATGCACAGCGCGAAGCTGGCGAGGAAGGCGAAGCCTTGCTGGCGAAGGGTCAGTTGCATCGAAACTTTCTCCAGCCGGCTTCGCGCAGCTCGCAGGCGGGGCAGGTGCCGCAGCCGGCGCCCCAGTCATGCGGCGTGCGGTCGCCGAGGTAGCAGGAATGGGTCAATTCGCGGATCGCCTCCACCAGCGCGGCACCGCCGAGCGCCTCCGCCAATTGCCAGGTCGCCGCCTTGTCGCGCCACATCAGCGGCGTGTGCAGCACGAAGCGGCGTTCCATGCCGAGGTTGATGGCCACCTGCAGCGCCTTGATGGTGTCGTCGCGGCAATCGGGATAGCCGGAATAATCCGTCTCGCAGACGCCGGTGACGATGTTCTTGATGCCGCGCCGATAGGCCAAGGCGGCGGCAAATGTGAGAAAAATCAGGTTGCGGCCGGGGACGAAGGTATTGGGCAGGCCGCCCGTTTCCATCTCGATCGCCACCTCCCGCGTCAGGGAGGTGTCGCTGATGCCGCCCAGCGCGCGCAGGTCCAGCACATGGTCCTCGCCGAGTTTCGGCGCCCATTCGGTCTGCGCCGTCATGGCGCCGCGCACGGCCTCGCGCACCTGCAATTCGATGACGTGGCGCTGGCCGTAGTCGAAGCCCAGCGTTTCCACATGGCCGAAGCGGTCCAGCGCCCAGGCGAGGCAGGTGGCGCTGTCCTGCCCGCCGCTGAACAGCACCAGCGCGGCATCTTCCCTCATGCGGCAAGCCTTTCGGTGGCCCAGCGGGCGCAATCCGCCACGGTTTCGTTCGCATCCTCGCACAGCGACTGCGCGACGGGATGCAAGCTGGCATCGCCCGAATTGCCTATGGCGACAAGGACGTTGCGGATGAAACGGTCACGGCCGATGCGCTTGATGGGGCTGCCGCTGAATTTTTGCCGGAATGCCGCATCGTCGAGCGCGGCCAGCTCTGCGAGACGCGGCGCATTCAGCTCCGCGCGTGGCAGAAAGCCGGGCTCGGCATGGCTGCGGGCAAATTTGTTCCAGGGACAGACGGCGAGGCAGTCGTCGCAGCCATAGATGCGGTTTCCCATTTTGGGCCGCAGCTCCTCCGGGATCGGGCCGTGGTGCTCGATGGTGAGGTAGGAGATGCAGCGCCGCGCATCCAGCCGGTAGGGCGCCGGGAAGGCATTCGTGGGACACACGTCGAGGCAGGCGCGGCAGGAGCCGCAGTGATCCCGTTCCGGTGCATCCGGTTCGAGGTCGAGAGTCGTAAATATCTCGCCCAGGAACAGCCAGGAGCCGTGGCTGCGGGAGACGAGGTTGGTGTGCTTGCCCTGCCAGCCCAGCCCCGCCTGCTGCGCCAGCGGCTTTTCCATCACCGGCGCGGTATCGACGAAGACCTTCAGCGGCTGGTGCTTGAAGCGCTGGGCCATGAACTGGCCGAGCGCCTTCAGCCGCTTCTTGACGATGTCGTGGTAGTCCCGGTTGCGGGCATAGACGCTGATGGTGCCGCGATCGCGCCAGGCAAGGCTCTCCATCGGGTCCGTCTCCGGCCCGTAATTCAGGCCGAGCGAGATCACGCTGACCGCCTCCGGCCACAGCGCCTGGGGGTGGGCACGCTGGTCGGCGCGCGTCTCCATCCAGCCCATGTCGCCATGCAGCCCCTCCGCCAGGAAGCGGCCGAGACGGTCCCGGGCCTCGGGCGCCAGATGGGCGCGGGCGAAGCCGACCGCGTCGAAGCGGAGGCGCAAGGCCTCGGCCCGAATGTCGTCAGCCGCGGCCACGATACCCGGGCACGTCCTGCGCCGGAATCCAGACTCCGGATGGGGCCTCGCCGGATTGGAAGAAGACGTCGATCGGAATGCCGCCGCGCGGGTACCAGTAGCCGCCGATCCGCAGCCATTCCGGCGCCAGCTCCGCGATCAGCCGCTTGGCAATGCCCACGGTGCAGGCCTCATGAAAGGCGCCGTGGTTGCGGAAGGCGGTCAGGTACAGCTTCAGCGACTTGCTCTCCACCAGCCAGTCGCCGGGGATGTAGTCGATCACCAGATGCGCGAAGTCCGGCTGGCCGGTCATGGGACACAGCGAGGTGAATTCCGGCGCGGTGAAGCGCACGCAGTAGCGGGTGCCGGGATGCGGGTTCGGCACCCGCTCCAGCACCGCCGCGTCCGGATGGTCGGGCGCCCCGGCCGGGCGGCCGAGCAGGGTCAGCCCGCTGGTATCGGTGGAGATGGAAGGTGCCGCCGCCGCGGAACCGTGAGCGCCTGTCGCCGCCAAAATCCTCTAGCCTCGGATCGGGTGTGGGGTTCGGGCCAGGGCTATAGCAGCGACAGGGGGCGGGGGCGAGAATGGCGGTGCGGACGGCAATGGTGGCGCTGGCGGCCCTGCTGCTCGGCGGGGCGGGGGAGCCACCGATCACCGCCTGGTGTTTTGGCGGCGCCACGGGTGGTGGTGGCGGGACGCGGATCGACGCGGAAGGTAGCGTGACCAACCTGCGGCGGCCCAGGGCCGGCGCACCGGATCAGGAAACGCCAAGGGGTGCCGATCCGGCGGCCTATCGCCGCTGGTCCGGGCTGCTGGACGCCGCCGGATTCGACCGGATGCCGCGCGGCAATCCCGGCAATATCACCTGCGGCCTGAGCCGGGGCGGGCGCCAGGTCATCTGGGCCAGTCCCGGCATCCCAGCCTCGCTGCCACCGGCAGTGGCGCAGGTGTACCGGGAGCTGTCGGGGTGGAAGCCGGATTAGCTAGCCGCCGTCGCCGGCCGTCCAGCCGGCCTCTATCGCCGCCGCCTCCGCGTCGAAGCGACCCTCCAGGATGGCGCCTCGCAGCCGGGTCATCAGGGTCTGGTAGTAGCGGATATTGTGCCAGGTCAGCAGCATCGGGCCGAGCATCTCCTCCGCCTTGATCAGGTGGTGGAGATAGGCGCGGGAATGGTTGCGGCAGGCGGGGCAGTCGCAATCCGGGTCCAGCGGCCTTGTGTCCTCCGCATGCTTCGCGTTCCGCATGTTCAGCACGCCCCGGCTGGTATAGGCGCGGCCGGTGCGGCCGGAGCGGGTGGGGATGACGCAGTCGAACATGTCGACGCCGCGGCGGACGGAGCAGATCAGGTCGGACGGCGTGCCGACGCCCATCAGGTAGCGCGGGGCGTCCTGCGGCAGCAGCGGCGCGGTGAAGTCCAGCACGCGCAGCATTTCCGCCTGGCCCTCGCCCACGGCGAGGCCGCCGATGGCATAGCCCTCGAAGCCGATGGCGGTCAGCGCTTCCACGCTTTCGCGGCGCAGATCCTCGAAGACACTGCCCTGGACGATGCCGAACAACCCGTAACCCTCGCGCGCGACAAAAGCCTGCCGCGAGCGCGCGGCCCAGCGCATGGACAGGCGCATGCTCTCGGCGGCCTGGTCATGGGTGGCGGGGAAGGGGGTGCATTCGTCGAAGCACATGGTCACGTCGGCGCCCAGCAAGTGCTGGATCTCGACGCTGCGTTCAGGGGTGATGCGGTGCTTCGAGCCGTCGATATGGCTCTGGAAGGTGACACCATCTGCGTCCAGCTTCCGGAGGCCGGAGAGCGACATCACCTGGAAGCCGCCGGAATCCGTCAGGATCGGCCCGTGCCAGTCCATCATCCGATGCAGCCTGCCGAGTCGCGCCACCCGCTCCGCCCCCGGCCGCAGCATCAGGTGATAGGTATTGCCCAGAACCATCCGCGCGCCGGTGGAACGCACCGCATCCGCCGTCATCGCCTTCACCGTGCCGGCGGTGCCGACCGGCATGAAGACCGGCGTTGGCACCTCGCCATGCGCCGTGTGCAGCACGCCGGCCCGCGCCGCGCCGTCGCGGGCGGCCATCTTCCAATGCAGGGTCACTCGCAAGAATCCTGGTCGCAGCGGAACAGCAGGCTGCCGTCGCCATAGGAGAAGAAGCGATACTCTTCGCGGATCGCATGCGCATAGGCCGCGCGCATCCGGCGCGTGCCAGCGAAGGCGGAAACCAGCATCAGCAGCGTCGATTTCGGTAAATGAAAGTTGGTCAGCAGCGCATCCACGGCGCGGAAGCGGTGGCCGGGCAGGATGTAGATGCCGGTGAGGCCCCGGAAGGGCGCCACCGTGCCATCTACCGCCGCCGCGCTTTCCAGGGTTCGCAGCGCCGTGGTGCCGATGGCGACCACGCGGCGGCCCTCCGCCCGGGCGGCGTTGATGGCGGCGGCTGTGGCCTCCGGCACCTCGCACCATTCCTGGTGGATGTGATGGGCGCGGGGATCATCCTCCCGCACCGGCAGGAAGGTGCCGGCGCCGACATGCAGCGTCACCGTGGCGCGCCGGACGCCGCGCGCATCGAGGGCTGCCAGCAGATCGTCGGTGAAATGCAGGCTGGCCGTCGGCGCGGCCACCGCGCCGGGGTGGCGGGAGAAGATGGTCTGGTAGTCTGCCGCATCCTGCGGTCCGGGCGCACCCTCGCGCTGGATATAGGGCGGCAGGGGCACTTCCCCGGCGCGTTCCAGCGCGGTGGCCAGCGCCGCCTGGTCGGGGCCGAAATCCAGCATGGCGCTGCCGCCGTCGCGGGAGACGACGCGCGCGGTGCACTCCTCCGCGCCCTCGATCCGCACCTCGTCGCCCGGGCGCAGCCGGCGGGCGTTGCGGATCAGCGCGTGCCACAGCCCGCCGCCCTCCGCCCGGTTCAGCATGATCTCCACCCGCGCCGCGCCGCGCAGTCCGTGCAGTCTGGCCGGGATCACCCGCGTGTCGTTCACCACCAGTAGGTCGCCCGGGGCCAGCAGCGCGGGCAGGTCGCGCACGCCCCGGTCATCCAGCCCATCCGGTCGCACCACGAGCAGCCGGGCGGAGTCGCGCGGACGGGCCGGGGCCTGGGCGATCAGGGCCTCCGGCAGCGCATAGTCGAAATCATCGGTCCGCAAGGGAAGCATGGCGGGCGCATGTGGCCCGCCCGCTCCGGCTTGTCCAGTTCAGCCCGGATGCCAGCGCACCAGCCGTCCCGCCGCCGACACCTCACCCTCCGTCACCCCGATGATGGCGGAGACGTCGACCTGGCCCTGGCCCGGCACTTCGAGGGTGGGCGGCTCGACGCTGACGATCCGCGTTCCGGCCGGCGCCTCCAGATGGCCGGCGGGACGTGCCTCGGTAGAGGGAGTGTCGGCATCCCCGGCGCTGGTGGCGCTGCCCCGGCCGGCATAGCCGACGCCCTCCATCGGCGCGAAGGAATAGCGCGTCTCGGCCGCCTCGCCCTCCGGCTGGGTCTCGTAGCGATAGATGGGAAAGCGTTCGGCCATGGCGGAGGATCCTGTTCCTGTTCGGAACGGCAACGCGACGCCATGGCCACAGGTTGCTTTTTGTTCAGGCGCGGATCAGGCCGCGTAGGACGGTGACCGCGTTGCTGCCTGGGAAGGCGGCGCCGACGGCGGCTTCCGGCAGGCGCAAGTGATCGCGCAGCAGGCCCTTGGCGATGGCGCGGAGATCCTGCGTCGGCTGCAGGTCGCGATTCTCGAACAGCTTGTCCTCGCCGAGGCCAGGCCAGTCAGCGATGACGCGGCCACCCGCCACGGCGCCGCCGACCAGGAAGGCGACGCCGCCGGTGCCGTGATCCGTGCCCATATTGCCGTTCACCCGCGCGGTGCGGCCGAATTCGGTCACCACCAGCACGGCCGTCCGCGCCCATTCCGCGCCGAGTCCCTCCTTCAGGGCGCCCAGCCCGTCATCCAGCGCCCGCAGCGGTCCCATGATGCGGTTCATCTGCTGCACATGGGTGTCCCAGCCGCCCAGCTCCATCGCCGCGACGCGCGGGCCGCCGGGCTCCGCCATCAGCCGGCCGGCGGCGCCGGCGAGGTTGGCAAAGGCGGAGCGTTCGCGATCATTCTCCACCATGCCAAGCGTCTGGCTGGCAAAGCCCCGGCTGCGCATGCCCTCCGCGAAGGCGCGGCCGAGCGTGCTGTCCGAATCCTGCAAGGCCGCCAGCCGGTACATCAGCTCCGGGGCCGGGCGTTCCAGGCCCGGCGGGGAATAGGCACCGACCGGGACGGGCCCGCGCATCAGCAGCGGCACGGAGGTGCCGACCGCCAGCCCGGCCCGGGCCTGGTCGGGGCCCTGGCCGCCGCGCGGCAGCGCCTCCAGCGCGCGGTTCAGCCAGCCGCTGGCCAGCCGCTGCTCGCCGCCGCTTTCCAGCATGTCCTGGGCCTCGAAATGGCTGCGGCTGCGATAGGGGCCGGCCACCGCATGCAGCACTGCCGCCTCATTCGCCGCGAACATCCCATGCAGCCGGCCGAGGCCCGGATGCAGGCCGAACTTGCCGCCGAGGTCGAGCAGCCCGTCCTCCTGCCCAGGTTCGGGCAGCTTCAGCCGGCCGCGCAGACCTTCCAGCGCCGGATCGCCATAGGGCTGCACGACATACAGCCCGTCCAGCGCGCCGCGCAGCAGGATGACGACCAGCCGCCGGTCGCCCGGGGCCTCGCCGAAGGCAAGGCGGGCGGGGCCGACGGCAAAGCTGGCGCCGAGGCCGAGCAGCAGGCCGCGACGGGTGGTGCGGAAATGGGCATGGGGTGCATCGGTCATCGGTGCATGAACTCCGGGCTGCCGAGCAGCAGGGTCAGCGCGTCGCGCATCGATCCGGCGCGGCGCATTTCTGTCACCGTCTCCGCCCGGGCCAGCGGGCCGAGGGCGGTCTCCACTGCCTCCGCCGCATCCACCCCGCGCCCCGCGCGTCCGGCGAAGGTGTAGGCCCAGTCCACGCGGCGCATCAGCGCCTCCGGCGCCGCCCAGTCCGCGGCGATGTCGGGCCAGCCGATCGGCTGCTCCGGCCGCCACAGCGGCTGCGACAGGGTGTTGAAGCCATTGATCAGCTGGCTGGCCTGGGCGTCCGGCACGCCCAGGGCGCGGCCGGCGGCGATGACGTAGTCGATCGGTGGGCGGAATTTCGACAGGGGCGGATCCCAGGCCTGGGGCAGGGCGATCAGCGCGTGGCTGGTCGCCGCCAGGTCGCCCTTGCTGTCCCGCAGCACCGTCTCCAGCGCCCGCACGGCCTCGGGCGGCGGGCTATCGGCCACGAAATGTCGGGCCAGCTTCACCGCCAGATGCCGCCAAGTGGCCGGATGCTCGGCCAGGAAGCGGATCGCCTTCTCGCCCTCCGCCTCCCCGGGGCCGAAGCGGCGGCCGAGCAGGTGCTTGTCGCCGGGTTCATGCGAGGCGGCGCGGAACTGAAAGTCATAAGGTTCGCCGCCGCTGGCGAAGGACCAGCCCGTCAGGATCTTCGCCAACTCCTGCACATCGCCCTGGGTGTAGCCTCCCGCCGGGGACATGGTGTGCAGTTCCAGCATCTCCCGCGCCAGGTTTTCGTTCAGGCCGCGCCGGGAGCGACGGCCATTGGCGCTGCTCGGGCCGATGGATCCCGCATTGTCCAGATAGATCAGCATGGCTGGATGCCGCGCCACCGCAACGGCCATGTCGGCGAAGCGGCCGGTGACATGAGGACGAATCGCCCCCCGCTCATAGCTGCCGATCAGCGGCGTCAGGCTGCCGGAGCGGCGACTGACGGTGAAATGGTTCATCCAGAAATCGACCAGCCGTTCCCGGAACGGCTGCTCCCCGGTCAGCCGGCGCCGCACATGGCCCAGAGTCTCGGCGCGGATCAGTTGTGCCAGGGCGCGTCGCGTCTGCTGCGGGTCGCCGACCGGGTCGCGGGGGCGCCGGGCTGCAAAGTCGTCGCCGCGCAAGGCCAGGGCCTCGGCCAGCGATGGACCTTCCGGCGGGGCGCCCGGATGGTCGATCTGCGCCCGCAGCCAGGCCAGCGGGTCGGCGGGTGGCGCGTCCCCGTGCCGGAGGCCGAGGCCGAAACGAATGGCGGCGATATGGCCCATGATGCTCATGGGCGGCAGCCTAGCATCGGCGGCGCCAGCCGCCCCAACGCGGCTTCGTGACATAGGGTGACTCGGAGTCCCGCATCATCCCCCAGGGCATCCTCCCGCCATCGCGGATGCGTTGACCCCATGGCCGCAGAGTGCGAGAGATCATTCGTGAACGCCATAGACCCGGACATCGCTGGTCAACTCGCCTCAGAACTGCCTCGCGACGATTTCGTGCGGATCCTCCGCACCTTCGAGGATGATCTGGGACGGCTGGCCCGGCTTCTCGAAGCCGCTGTCGCCACCGGTGACGAGGATGGCTATCGCCGTGCGGCGCATAGCCTGGCCGGTGCTGCGGCGGCTGTCGGCGCCTTGCGGCTGGAGCATGTGGCCCGGATCGCCATGGATCCGCGCAACCCTGCCGATCCGCGGGCGCTTGCGGTCCAGGTGCGGCAGGAGGCTGCCGCGGCGCTGGCGGAACTCGCAGCCCTGGCGGACAATCCGCCGGGAAGTGCCTAGGGCCCGATGGCCCAGGCCGCAGCGCGGGTCCTGATCGTCGAGGACACGCCGACCCAGGCGGAGGTCGCCCGGGCGCTGTTGCGCGATCTGGGGCACGAGATTCGTCTTGCCGAGACCGGCGCGGATGCGCTGGAGCAGGGATTGGGCTGGCAGCCCGACGCCATCCTGATGGACCTGGAACTGCCCGATTTTTCCGGCTTCGAGGCGATGCGGCGGCTGCGCGCGGCGGGTGTGGAGGCCGCGATCATCGTTGTGACCGCGCATGGCAGCGTGAACCATGCGGTGGAGGCGATGCGCGAGGGCGCGGTGGACTTCATCGTCAAGCCCTTCGCCAAGACGCGGCTGACCGTGACCCTTCAGAATGCGCTGGAAAAGCGCGCCTTGGCCTCGGAACTGCGCGCGGTGAAGGCGCAGCTCAACCGCGACCGCTTTTTCGGTTTCATCGGGGCCTCCCCGACCATGCAGGCGGTCTACCGCACCATCGAAAGCGTCGCCGCCAGCAAGGCCAATGTCTTCATCACGGGGGAGAGCGGCTCCGGCAAGGAGCTGGCGGCCGATGCGGTGCACCGCGCCAGCCCGCGACGTGCCAAGCCGTTCATCGCCCTGAATTGCGGCGCCATTCCGCGCGACCTGCTGGAATCGGAGATCTTCGGCCATGTGAAGGGCGCCTTCACTGGCGCCACCGAGACTCGCCCGGGCGCCGCCCGCCTCGCCGATGGCGGTACCCTTTTCCTGGATGAGATCGGCGACATGCCCATCGATATGCAGGTCAAGCTCCTGCGCTTCGTGCAAACCGGCACCTTCCAGCCGGTTGGCGCCTCGAAGGCGGAGAAGGTGGATGTCCGCATCGTCTCAGCCACCAACCGCGACCCTTGGGCGGAGGTGGAGGCCGGGCGCTTCCGAGAGGATCTGTATTACCGCCTTTACGTCGTGCCGCTGGAACTGCCGCCGCTGCGCGATCGGGGTGACGATGTGCTGCTGATCGCGCGGCAGTTCCTGGGCACCTTCGCGCGGGAGGAGGGCAAGCGCTTCCGCGGCTTCACGCGGGAGGCGGAGCAGGCGCTGGCCGGCTATTCCTGGCCAGGCAATGTGCGGCAATTGCAGAATGCGATCCGCAACATCGCGGTTCTCCATGATGGGGAACGCGTGGAGCGTGCCATGCTGCCGCCCATGCTGTTGCGTTCTTCGCGAGTGCCGACGCCGGCGCTGTCAGCCTCTCCGGACCCAATCGCGGCCGATGCCCCGCCCGTCATGCCTGAACCCGGGCTGGCCCCGGCGGTCCTGGACAGCGCGGCGCCGCAGGCCGCTCCGTCCCCAGAAGCGCCGCCTGAGGATCCGCCGCGCGCGCCGGAGGCGTTCCTGTCGCTGGCCGAGGTTGAGAAACGCCACATCCTCGCCGCGCTGGATGCAACCGGCCAGGACGTGCCTCGCGCAGCCGCGATGCTGGGCGTCAACCCTTCGACCATCTATCGCAAGCTACAATCCTGGCGAGAATGACGATCTTGCGGGAATAAGGGCGTGACCGGTCAACGGTGGGAACCGGGGCGGATTATCATCGCTTGACCAGACAGGCGATGCGTCGCCCCGCATGATGATGGAGCCCGTTCTGTAGGGGCGCTGCGGCATGCAGCGCGAGGAGAGCTGGATGGAGATGATGCGTACATTGGCGGATCACAGCATCCGCCGGGCCCTCAGCTTCGCGGGGTTGGCGGTGGTGACCCTGATGCTGGCGCTGTCCTTCGACATCGTGCTTGCGCTGCGCACGGGCGGCAATCTGCTGGCCATGCTGTGCCTCGGGCTGATCTGGACCGCCTGGCGCACGCCGCATCGCAACATGCGGCGCAGCGAATTGTGGTCACTGTTGACCGAACACGCCGCCATCCTGGCGCGCAGCCTGCCGCCCGCCGAGGCGCAGCGCCTTATGGCGGCAACACTGCGCCAGCGTCTGCTGTGGCATGCCGAACAGGTCGGCGCCGCGGCGCTGGTGCTTTGGGTGGTGGCGCTTCTCCTGGGTTTCCTGGCGGGATAGCAGGGGCGGAGGATCAGGCGGGGGTCTCGGGCAGGGCGCGATCGCCCAGGCCGAGGGCGCGCTGCATGAAGACGACGTCCACCCAGCGGCCGAATTTCAGCCCCGCGGCCTTCAGCACCCCGGCCTGCCGGAAACCCAGCGAGATATGCAGGCCAATGGAGCCGACATTCTCCGAATCCCCGATCACCGCCAGCATCTGGCGGAATCCGCAGGCCGTGGCGCGATCCAGCAGGACCTCGACCAGTGCCTTGCCGACGCCCTGGCCACGCACATCGTCCCGGACGTAGATCGAATTCTCGGCGGCGAAGCGGTAGGCTGACCTTTCCCGGAACTGGTTGAAATAGGCGTAGCCGATGACAACGCCGTCCAGTTCCGCCACGAGCCAGGCCCAGCCCGCATTCTGCACCTTGGCGACGCGGGTCGCCATTTCGGCCTCGGAGGGTGGATCCTCTTCGAAGGTGCCTGTGCCGACCAGCACGTGATGGGCGTAGATGGCCGTGATGGCGGGCAGGTCGGCCGCGGTGGCGTCGCGGATCAGCATGTTGCGCGTGTCCCAGGATCAGCGGTGGGTCAAGGATTACAGCAATATCGCCGAAGGCGGTATCGCTTGGCCGGTTGCAAATCCGCCAGCGGCGGCCAGTCGCGCCGCCAGATATCAGACCGGCAGGCGCAACTCCGCCGCCACTCGCTCCGCCACCGCCAGCAAGGCGCGGTCGCGCCCCGGTGCCGCGGCCAGCGAGAGGCCTACCGGCGCGCCTTCGACCCGCGCGGCCGGCAGAGTGACCTCGCAAAGCCCGGCGAGGCCGGCGATGGCCGTGACGCCCATCGTGCGCTCCCGCACCGCCTGCTGCGCCTCTCCATCCGCGTCCAGCCTGGGCGCCGGGACCGGGGAGGTCGGGTAGATCAGCACCGCGCCGCCGGCCAGCAAAGCGCGCAGGCGCTGGCTGAACCCCCGGCGAAACTGCCGGGCGCTGGCGGCGATATGCGGATCAGTGGCCTTCGCGGCAGCGAAGCGCTCGCCCACGCCAGGACCGAAGGCGGGCTTCGTGGCCTCGACCCAGGTGCCGAGACTGGCCCATGCTTCCTCCGCCTGCGCCGCCCGGAAATGTTCGAAGACTTGCGCCAGCCCTTCCGGCGCCAGGTGGATGGACAGGCTGGGACCGAGCACGCGTTCCACCATCGCCAGGGCGCCGACCAGGGCGGTGGCGGTCTGCGGCACTGCATTCACCCAGGCTTCCTGCACCTTGATGAGCGGGCCGAGGCCGGATTCCCCGCTATGCGGGAGAAGCACCTCGCCGACCCGGCGCAGCACGCTGGCCTTGGCGGCGAACCAGCCTGCCGTGTCGAAGCTGGGGCCGAGCGGGCAGGCCCCCGTCAGGTTGACCGCCCCCCAGGACGGGCGGATGCCGAACAGGCCGCAATAGCTGGCCGGGATACGCACCGAACCGCCAGTGTCGCTGCCCAGCGCGAAATCGACCAGCCCAGCCGCCACGGCCGCGGCGGAGCCACAGGAGGAACCGCCCGGAAAGCGATCCGGTGCCGCGGGGTTGATCGGTGTTCCATACCAGACGTTCTCGCCGGTCAGGCCATAGGCGAGTTCCACCGTCTTTGTCTTGCCGCGAAGGTTCGCGCCGGCCTGGAGCAGGGCCAGGATCACGGGGGCCGTGGCGGCGGCGGGCGCATGGGTGCGAGCCCAATCCGGGTTGCCATAGCCGGTTGTCACGCCGGCCACGTCGAACAGGTCCTTGACCGCGAAATCGAGCCCCGAGAGCGGACCCTCCGCTGCGCCGGCCAGTTCGATCCTCGGGCCGGGGACGAAGGCGCCCACCTGATCGTCAATGGCACGCGGCATGGCTGGCCTCCGTCATCATCCCCGGCCGGATTCGCTCGCGGGCGGCCGGGTGCGCTATCGCATTACATCAGGGCCGGTTGTCGTTCCACTGTATCGCCCAACCCCGAATTGCGGTCAGGATGCGGATGGCGGATGCGCTTGGCTGAGGGATTGCCGGGGACGGTTCTGATGGTCCCAATTGGCATCCTCCAGCCAGGCGGCAATCCGGTCGCGCCGGGCCGGCCATTCATCCGCCAGGATGGAGAAGAAGGCGGTGTCGCGCCGCCGCCCCTTCACCACCAGATGCGCCCGCAGTTCACCCTCATACACGAAGCCCAGTCGCGCGGCGGCGCGGCGGGAGGGGGCGTTGAGCGCATTGCACTTCCAGACCAGCCGGCGGTAGCCAAGGTCATCCATCGCATGCCGCATCAGCAGGAACATCGCCTCCGTCGCCGCGCGCGTGCGCTGCAGGCGTGGGGCGAACCAGATATGGCCGATCTCGATCGCGGCATTGGCCGGCTGGATTTCCATCAGGGTCAGCCAGCCGGAGACGGCGCCGCTGGCATGCGGGCGGATCGCCCAAGCCATGGGGTCGTGCTGGGCTGCGAAGCTGGCCACATGCCGGCGCATCGCATCCGCATCCGCGAAGGGGCCGTAGCCCATATAGGCCCAGCCGTCGCCACGCGGGTCGCCCTGGGCGGCGTCCCAGAGCTCGGCGGCATGGCGAATGGCCAGCGGCTCCAGCGTCACGGACTGGCCGCGGTGGGGGATGCGGGCGGGCAGGGGGCGGGGCGTGGCATCGACGATCTCGCCGACGGGGGGCAGTTCGGTCATCGCGTTGGGGCCAGTCCTTTCGTGTCGCTGTCACCATGCCGCAGCACCGGCGCCACGGCGAGCCAGCGGAGCACCTTCAATCGCATTGCAGCAGGGCCGGCTATGTCGCATATCGGCGGCATGTCCTCCCCCAGCGCACCCGCCCCGCTTGAGACCGCCCCGCCCGGATTTTACCTGGAGCGGGTCCTCACCGTCCATCACTGGACCGATCGGCTGTTCTCCTTCACCTGTACGCGCGATCCGCGCTTCCGCTTCGTGGCGGGGCAGTTCGCGATGATCGGCCTGATGGTGGAGGGCAAGCCGCTGGTGCGGGCCTATTCCCTGGTCAGCCCGCCCTGGGAGGAAACCTTGGAGTTCCTCTCCATCAAGGTGCAGGACGGTCCCCTGACATCGCGCCTCCAGCACATCACGCCGGGCGACGGTGTGCTCATTGGCCGCAAGGCGACCGGCACGCTGCTGATCGAGAACCTGCTGCCAGGCGGCACGCTGTGGCTTTTCGCCACCGGCACGGGGCTGGCGCCCTTCCTCAGCCTGATCCGCGACCCGGAGACCTATGATCGTTTCGACCGGGTCGTCGTGGTGCATACCGTGCGGCAGGTGGCGGAACTGGCCTACCGGGAGTTGATCTCCACCGATTTGCCGCAGCATGAATTGCTGGGCGAACTGGCGCGGGACAAGCTTGTCTACTACCCCAGCGTCACGCGCGAATCCTTCCCGAACCAGGGGCGGGTGACGACGCTGGTCGAAAGTGGCCGGCTCTGCGCCGACCTAGGCCTGCCGCCCATCTCGCCGGAGCGGGACCGCGCCATGCTCTGCGGCAGCGAAGCAATGAACGCCGATATGCGGGTGCTGCTGGAGCATCGCGGCTTCACGGAGGGGGCGAACAACCGGCCCGCGACCTTCGTGGTCGAGAAGGCCTTCGTCACGAAGTAACGACCTCCGGCCCCGCCCCAAAAGGGGCATTGCGTATCATTGCTGCGATGCCTAATGAAGAAGGGGAGCAATGCGCCGATTGACCCGCTGAAGCGGGCAGGGGCACGTCCAGAGGGCAAAAAAATGAGCGAGACGAACACGCGTGCAGCCGGCCGCCGTGGCCTGCTCAAGGCGGCAGCCGTAGGCACCGCCGGAACCGCCATCCTGGCCACCCCGAGTGTCAGCCGGGCTCAGACCGTGACCATGCGCTTCCAGTCGACCTGGCCGCAGCGCGACATCTTCCATGAATTCGCGAATGATTTCGTCACCCGTGTCAATGCGATGGCGGGCGGCCGGCTGCGGCTGGAACTGCTGCCGGCCGGCGCTGTCGTGGGCGCCTTCCAGTTGTTGGATGCGGTCTCCGCCGGCACGCTGGATGGTGGGCATGGCGTCTCTGCCTATTGGTTCGGCAAGAACAAGGCCTTCAGCCTGTTCGGCACGCCGCCGGCCTGGTTCGGCAATGCCCATGAATATCTGGGCTGGTTCTACTATGGCGGCGGCGAGGCCCTGTACAACGAGTTGATCCGCGACATCCTGCGGGTGAATGTCGTGGGCTTCCAGACTGGGCCGATGCCGACCCAGCCGCTCGGCTGGTTCAAGAACCCCATCACCAGCGTCGACCAGTTGCGCGGCCTGCGCTATCGCACCGTGGGCCTGGCGACCGACCTGTTCAACGCGATGGGCGCCGCCGTGACGGCGCTGCCAGGCGGGGAGATCGTGCCGGCGCTGGAGCGTGGCGTGATCGACGGCGCCGAGTTCAACAACCCCTCCTCCGACCGCGTCCTTGGCTTTCCGGACGTGGCCAAGAACTACATGATCCAGAGCTTCCATCAGAACACGGAGACCTTTGAGATCCTGTTCAACCGGCCGCGCTACGATGCGCTGCCGGACGATCTGAAGGCCATCATCCGCCATGCCTCGGAAGCAGCATCATCCGACATGTCGTGGAAGCAGCAGGACCGCTATTCTCGCGACCTGATCGAAATGACCCAGACCCAGGGCGTCCAGGTGCGCCCGACCCCCCGCGCGATCCTGGATGCGCAGTTGCGGGCCTGGGACCAGGTGGTGACGAACCTGGAAAGCGACCCGTTCTTCAAGAAGGTGACGGACAGCCAAAGGACCTGGTGCCGTCGTGTCGGCAATTTCTACCTGCGCTACCAGGCGCCGGCGGCCATCTCCTACACCCATTTCTTCGCGCGCCAGAACTGACGCGCCCAGGTCACCTGCGATGGGACCCGTCCGGCACCACCGGGCGGGTCTTTGCGCGTCAGCCGTAGAGGTTGAGAGGGGAGAAGCAAGGTGCAGCCTGTCCTGCTGGCGATCGACCGGTTCAGCGCCTTCGTGGGGAAGCTCTTTGCCTGGCTGATCCTCGCGCTGACGCTGGCCATCTGTTACGAGGTCTTCGCGCGCTATCTGTTCCGGGCCCCGACGAGCTGGGCCTTCGACATGTCCTATATCCTATATGGCACGCTGTTCATGATGGCCGGCGCCTATACGCTGTCGCGCGGCGGTCATGTGCGGGCGGACTTCGCCTATCGGCTGGCATCCCAGCGACGTCAGGCCCTGATCGACCTCAGCCTCTATCTGCTGTTCTTCCTGCCGGCGATGATCGGCATGATGATCTATGGCTGGGATTTCTTCCTGCTGTCCCTGGCGCAGAATGAGCAGTCCTCGGTCAGTCCGGATGGCCCGCTGATCTGGCCCTTCAAGTTCATCATCCCCCTCGCCGCCGCCACCGTTCTGCTCCAGGGCTTCGCCGAGATTGCGCGCTGCGTGATCTGTCTGCGTGAAGGCGCCTGGCCTCAGAAGCTGAACGATGTGGAGGAAATGGAAGTGCTGGCGCTGGAGGCGGCGCGGCGACTCTACGAGGCCGAGCAGGCGGAGAAGTCGGCATGAGCGATCCAGTCATCGGCATGGTGATGCTGGGGAGCTTCATCTTCGTCATCCTGCTGGGCTTCCCGGTGGCCTTCACGCTGATGGCGATGGGCATTGGCTTCGGCTACCTCGCCATGGAAATGCGCGTCTTCGACCTGCTGGTGCAGCGCACCTATGCGGTGATGGCGAATGACGTCCTGATCTCCGTGCCCCTGTTCATCTTCATGGGCTATGTGATCGAGCGGGCGAATATCCTGGACCGCCTGTTCCGCTCCCTGCAGATGGCCTCCGGCGGCCTGCCCGGCGCGCTGGCGCTGGCGACGCTGGCCACCTGCGCGCTGTTCGCCACGGCCACGGGTATCGTTGGCGCGGTTGTCACCCTGATGGGGCTGCTGGCGTTTCCGGCCATGCTGCGCGCCGGCTATGATGCGCGACTGGCCGCGGGTGTCACCTGCGCCGGCGGTTGCCTGGGCATCCTGATCCCGCCCTCGATCATGCTGATCCTCTACGGCGCCACCTCCGGCACCTCGGTCGCCCGGCTTTACGCGGCCGCCTTCTTTCCGGGGCTCGGCTTGGCGCTGCTGTACATGCTGTATGTCGTGATCGTCGCCTCCGTGCGACCCGGCGCCGCGCCGCGCCTGCCGCCCGAGGAGCGCAATGTGCCGGTGGGCACGATCCTCCTGGCGCTGGTGACGTCCTTCTTCCCGCTGGCACTGCTGATCGGCATGGTGCTGGGCGCCATCCTTTTCGGCCTGGCGACGCCCTCGGAAGCGGCGGCCATGGGGGCGATGGGGTCCATCCTGCTAGCGCTGGCCTATCGCGCCCTGAACTTCCAGCGGCTTAGGGAAAGCGTCTTCCTGACGGCCCGCACCACCGCCATGGTCTGCTGGCTGTTCGTCGGCGCCTATATCTTCACCTCGGTCTTCGGCTATCTCGGCGGTCACCATGTGATCGAGAACATCTTCGTCGAGCAGCTCAGCCTCAACACCGTCACCTTCCTGATCCTGACCCAGTTCATCATCTTCCTGCTGGGCTGGCCGCTGGAATGGTCGGAGATCGTGCTGATCTTCGTGCCGATCTTCCTGCCCCTGCTGGATACCTTCGGCGTCGACCCGATCTTCTTTGGCGTGCTGGTCGCGCTGAACCTGCAGACCTCCTTCATGACGCCGCCCGTCGCAATGGCCGCCTATTACCTGAAGGGGGTGGCACCGCCGGAAGTGCGGCTGACGCAGATCTTCGCGGGCTGCCTGCCTTTCGTCGGCATCGTCATCGTCGGCATGGCCATGCTCTACATCTTCCCCGGCATTGCCACCTGGCTGCCTTCCTATCTGTATGACCATGTGCAGAGCGGGCCGGTGCAGGATCTAATGTCGATCCCCGAGGGCGGCTTCGACGTGCCGGAACTGCCCGACCTGCCGCCGCTGAACTGAGGACCGGATGACGCAGATGGGGGAGGTGGCGGACCGCGCCGCGGCGGCGGCGAAGTGGCTGGTGGAGGCCCTGGAAAGTGGCAATCCTCTGGCACCCTTGCCAGAGGGCCTGGCGCCCCGCGATGCGGAGGAAGGCTTCGAGATGGCCGCCGCCGTGCTGGAGGAAACCGGCCAGGCCCCCTGCGGCCTGCGGATGATGCTGCGGGGGATGGCGCCGCCGATCCTGGGGCCTATGCCGGAGGGCCGGCTGATGGCCGACGGCGCGACGGTGGCCCTGGCCGGGCTGCGCCACCCTTGCGCGACCGGTGCCGTGGTGGGGGTGCTGGCCGAGGCGCTGGAGCCGGGCTCCGACGCGCCCCCCGTGCTGGCGCGGCTGCATCCGGCGATCGACATCGCGGCGACGCGCTTCACCGACATGCCTTCCGATCCCGCCGTGCTGACGGCTGATCTTGGCGGGCTGGGCTACGTGGTCACCGGCAAGGCGCGGCCGCCTTCCGGGGCCGAGGTCGCCATCCATCTGGGGGCGCCGGACAGCCGGCGCCGCGGCATGGCGCTGGATCTGGCGCCGCGTTTCGCGGAGGCGGCCGCCGCGGCGCGGGGGCTGGGCGGGCTGCCGGCCGGCGCGCTGCTGGTCGTGGCCGGCCTGACGCTGGGGGTCGTGCCGGAGCCTGGCACCGCGCTGGCGACGCGAATCTCAGGCCTCGGCCGCGCGATGGTGCGCTTTGTCTGATCCTGGATCAGGCCAGGCGGAAGCGTGAACGGGTCAGGGGGTCATTCGCCAAAGCGGTGGTGATGGCCTCCCGCGCCAGGCCGCTATGTGTCACGCCCAGCACCTGCTTGAACCAGGGGCTGCGGCCCCGAATCCGGGCCTGGAACAAATGGTCCAGCGCCTCGGAGACGGCGCCCCGGCCCTTGCAGCAGCCGCATTCCGCCAGATGGCCGGTCGGTGCTGGCATGAACTCTGCCAGCGTGACCATGCCGGATGGCACCGGATGGGCGCGTGGCGCTTCCAGCAACAGTGCGACCTCCTGATCCGACCGCAGGGCGGACAGATCCTGGGGGGAGATCAGGCGCAAGGGGATTCGGGCGTCCATGGACCAGCTCATACCCTAGACATAAGGATATCTTTATGTCATTTGCAAGCCATGGATGACCTGCTCACCCAGCTTCGCGCGGCGGCCGAGCCGACCCGCCTGCGCCTGCTGTCGCTCTGTGCCCGTGGCGCGTTCTGCGTGTCGGATCTCTGCGGCATTCTGGGCCAGTCCCAGCCCCGTCTGTCGCGGCACCTCAAGCTGCTGGTCGAAGCCGGGCTGCTGGAACGGATGCCGGAGGGGGCGAATGTCTTCTTCCAGCTTCCGGCCAGTGCCGATCTGGTCCGCCAGATCCTGGCCCGGCTGCCGGAGGAAGACCCGCTGCTGGCCGCAGACCGCCGCGCCGCTGCGCGCCTGGCGGCGGAACGCGCGCGCATCGCCTCTGACGCCTTCCGCCGGCATGGCGCCGACTGGGACGAGATGCGGGCGCTGGAGCTTCCGGCGGCCGCGATCGAGGCGGCGCTGCTTCAGGCTCTGCCCAACAGCTTCGAGCGTCTGCTGGATATCGGCAGCGGCACGGGGCGGCTGATGGAGGTGCTGGCGCCGCGCTGCGCCCATGCGCTGGGCGTGGATGCGAGTCGGGAGATGCTGGCCCTGGCCCGAGCCCGGCTGGCCGAACGCGGGTTGAGCCATTGCGCCGTGCGCCAGGCCGACATGTACCGCCTGCCGCTGCCCGATGGCGGTTTCGACGTGGTGACCTTGCAGATGGTGCTGCACTACGCCGAGGACCCCGCCGCCGCCCTGGCCGAGGCGGCGCGGGTGCTGAATCCAGGTGGCATTCTTGTCGTGGTTGATCTGGCGCCGCATGCGCGCGCCGATCTGTTGGGCCGGCACGCGCATCGCTGGCCCGGCTTCGACGATGCCCAGCTCGCCGGCTGGCTGGGGGCGGCGGGCTGCGCGCTGCGCCACCCGCACAGCATCGATGGGGCATTGCCCGTGCGGCTATGGCCGGCGCAGCGCCAGACTGTCCCCGTTTCCGTTTCGTCTCGTTGAAGGGTCCATCCCCTATGTCCCGCCCGCATCTTCTCGACGCCCTTAAGGATCAGGTGCTGCTCTGCGATGGCGGCATGGGCAGCCGTGTCCAGGCGCTGACGCTCGACACCGACCGCGATTTCTGGGGCAAGGAGAATTGCACGGAGGTCCTGAACCTCTCGCGTCCCGACCTCGTCCGTGAAATCCACCGCGGCTATTACGAGGCCGGCGCCGACATGGTGCTGACCAACAGCTTCGGTGGCTCGCCTGTCACGCTCGCGGAGTTCGAGCTGGAGGACAAGGCCTTCGAGATCAACAAGCTCTCGGTCGAGCTGGCACGGGAAGCGGCGGAGAGCTTCGCCGATGGCCGCCACCGCTGGGTGATCGGCGATATCGGCCCGGGCACAAAGCTGCCGAGCCTGGGCAATATCGGCTACGACGCGCTGGAAGCCGCGCTTGTCCTGCAATGCGAGGGGCTGATCGCCGGCGGAGCCGATGCGTTGCTGACGGAGACCAATCAGGACACGCTGTTCATCAAGGCCGCGGTCAACGCCGCCAAGATCGCCCGCGCCCGGGCGAAGTCGGATATCCCGATCTTCGTGCAGGTGACCGTGGAGACCACCGGCACGCTGCTGGTCGGCCCCGACATCGCCGCCGCCACGACCGTGGTGCATTCCCTCGACGTGCCGCTGATCGGCCTGAACTGCGCCACCGGCCCGCAGGAGATGGCGGAGCATGTGCGCTGGCTGTCGCAGAACTGGCCCGGCTTCATCAGCGTGCAGCCGAATGCCGGCCTGCCGGAGCTGGTGGACGGCAAGACCCATTACCCACTCAGCCCGCAGGACCTGGCGAGCTGGATGGAACGCTTCGTGCTGGAGGATGGGCTGAAC
Organism: Falsiroseomonas oleicola; assembly: GCF_019029495.1. Classification (GTDB taxonomy): domain Bacteria; phylum Pseudomonadota; class Alphaproteobacteria; order Acetobacterales; family Acetobacteraceae; genus Falsiroseomonas; species Falsiroseomonas oleicola. Next base: position 256,993 of record NZ_JAERQM010000001.1, on the reverse strand, counting down.
CTGATCGGCGGCTGCTGCGGCACCTCCACGCCGCATATCCAGGCGCTGGACGGTCTGCTGCGCAAGCTGGGCGGCGCACGCCACCGCCCGGCGCCGGTGCCGAGAAAGCCGGTCTGGGTGCCCTCCGTCGCCAGCCTTTATGGCGCGACCTCGCTGCGGCAGGAGAACAGCTACTTCTCGATCGGCGAGCGCTGCAACGCCAATGGCTCCAAGCTGTGGCGCCAGCGGCAGGAAGCGCATGACTGGGATGGTTGTGTTGCGATTGGCCGCGAGCAGGTGGCCGAGGGATCCAACTCGCTGGACATCTGCACCGCTTTTGTCGGCCGCAACGAGACGCGGGAGATGGACGAGGTCATCCGCCGCTTCACCAGCAGCGTGAATTCGCCGCTGGTGATCGACAGCACCGAGACGCCGGTGATCGAGGCCGCGCTGAAGCTGCATGGCGGCAAGCCCATCATCAACTCGATCAACTTCGAGGATGGCGAGGAAGCGGCGCATGACCGCCTCAAGCTGGCGAAGAAGTTCGGCGCCGCCGTCATCGCCTTGACCATCGACGAGGTCGGCATGGCGAAGACGGCGGAGGACAAGCTGCGCATCGCGACGCGGCTGGTGGACTTCGCCTGCAACCAATACGGCCTGGCCCAATCCGACCTGCTGATCGACCCGCTGACCTTCACCATCGCCACGGGCAATGAGGACGACCGCAAGCTTGGCCTCTGGACGCTGGATGGCATCCGCATGATCCGGGAGAAATTCCCGGACATCCAGATCATCCTCGGCCTGTCCAATATTTCCTTCGGCCTGAACCCCGCCGCGCGGCATGTGCTGAACAGCGTGTTCCTGGACCATGCGGTGAAGGCCGGGATGACCGGCGCCATCGTCCACGTCTCCAAGATCAAGCCGCTGCACCAGATTCCGCCGGAGGAGGTGGAGGTGGTGGAGGATCTGATCTTCGACCGCCGTCGCGAAGGCTACGACCCCTTGCAGAAGGTGCTGGAGATCTTCTCCGGCCGGAAGGCGGCGGACAACGTCAAGAAGGTCCGTGCCGAGACCGTCGAGGGCCGGCTGAAGGACCGCATCGTCGATGGCGACCGCAAGGGGCTGGGCGAGGAGCTTCAGGTCGCGCTCGACCAGGGCAATACGCCGCTGTCCATCATCAACGACGTGCTGCTGGACGGCATGAAGGTGGTGGGGGAGCTGTTCGGCGCCGGCAAGATGCAGTTGCCCTTCGTGCTGCAAAGCGCCGAGACGATGAAGGCCGCCGTCGCCTATCTCGAACCCTTCATGGAGAAGGTCGAGGGGCAGGAGAAGGGCACCATCGTGCTCGGCACGGTGAAGGGCGATGTGCACGACATCGGCAAGAACCTGGTCGACATCATCCTGACCAACAACGGCTACAAGGTCGTCAATCTCGGCATCAAGGTGCCGCTGATCGACATCGTGGCCGCGGCGAAGGAACACCGGGCCAATGCCATCGGCATGTCCGGCCTGCTGGTGAAATCCACCGTGGTGATGCGCGAGAATCTGGAGGAGATGAGCCGCCAGGGCATCGACATCCCCGTGATGCTCGGCGGCGCCGCGCTGACCCGCAACTATGTCGAGGATGATTGCGTGAAGGCCTATGCCTGCGGGCGCGTGGCCTATGCACGGGATGCCTTCGATGGCCTGCACCTGATGGACAAGGTGATGGGCAATGGCTTCGAGGACTACCTCCAGGCCTTGCAGGCCAAGCGCGTGGGCAAGGCGAAGAACGAGAAGCGCACCCTGGGCCAGGCCGATCCGCGCGGCTTCGCGCCGGTCGATCTCGGCTATGCGCAGGAACGCCGCCGCCGCGTCGCCGCCGAAAGCGCCGTGCCGGTGCCGCCCTTCTGGGGCGCGCGGGTGGTGGAGGCGCCGCCGAAGGCGATCATCCCCTTCATCAACGAACGCAGCCTGTACCAATTCCAATGGGGCTTCCGGAAGGCCGGGCGGTCGCTGGAGGATTTCCTCGGCTGGGCGAAGCAGGAATTGCGCCCGGTGTTGAAGCGCATGCTGGCGCTGGCGGAGGAGCAGAAGATCCTGAAGCCGCAGGCGATCTACGGCTATTGGAAATGCGCCGGCCAGGGCAACGACCTGGTGCTGTTCGCGGAGGACGGCGTGACGGAGCTCTGCCGCTTCAACCTGCCGCGCCAGCCGAAGCCGGACGGTGAATGCATCGCCGACTTCGTCCGCGACATCGAGGAGGGTCCGGCCGCGCGCGACGTGATCGGCCTTCAGGTCGTCACCGTGGGCCAGAAGGCTTCCGACATCGCCCGGGAATGGTTCGAGGAGAACCGCTACCAGGACTACCTCTATCTGCACGGCCTGTCCGTGGAGATGGCGGAGGCGATGGCGGAATACGTCCATAAGCGCATCCGCGCCGAGCTCGGCTTCGCGGCGGAGGATGACCGCGACATGGACAAGATGCTGCAGCAATCCTATCGCGGCGGCCGCTATTCCTTCGGCTACCCGGCCTGCCCGCGGCTGGAGGATCAGGAAGGCCTGCTACGCCTGTTGCAGGCGGAGCGAATCGGCGTGTCGTTGTCCGATGAGTGGCAACTGCATCCGGAGCAATCGACCAGCGCCATCGTGCTGCACCATCCGCGGGCCAAGTACTTCTCGGTCTGACGCAACGGTTGTCGCGGGGGCGTTACACCCCGTCGCTTTGCCCAAGGCATCGCGCCCGGGATATTGCGCCCGCCGCGGCATGGGGGCAGGGCGATGGGGTGGTTCTTGTCAGGGCTCGCGGGGCTTGGCCTTCTCGCTTCGGCCTGGAGTTCCGGCTTCTTCTGGACCTGGTCCTTCACGGTCATGCCGGGACTTGCCGAGGCGCCGCCGGAGGTGGCGATCGCCGCGATGAATGCGGTGAACGGTGCGATCCGAACGCCATCCTTCGGCTTCGTCTTCTTCGGCCCCCTGTTGCTGGCAGGGTTGCTGGCGGCGGCGGCGGTCTGGGCGCGCCATGCGCGCATGTCCGCGGTCGCGGCGGCGGCGCTGTTGGTCTATGGCGCTGGCGTCATCGGCGTCACGGCCGCCTTCAACCTGCCGCTGAATGCGGGCCTTGCCGCGGCCGCGCCGGTGGAGTTGGCGGCGGCGCGCGCCGTCTGGAACGATTATGCGGGGCCGTGGTCGGCGTGGAATCACCTTCGAACCCTGATGGCCACGGCCACCTTCGGCCTGTTTCTGCTCGCAGGACTGTTCTGCCTGCGGCGCTGAGCCTCGCCGCCACCGGGGTCCATCGCGCGGTCGGTGGGCGATGACGCGGCGCGGCAGACGCCGTGTCGACGGCAGGAGGGCGAAGCGTCGGGCGCGGGGCGTTGGCCTTGGCCTCCTGCTGTCCCTGCTGCTGCACATGGCCGGCGCCCTGGCGTTCCTGGGCGTGCAGCACGTGCCGGCGGTGGCGCCGCCTGAACAGCAGGTGGCGCTGGTCTGGGCGGACCAAACGCCCGGCGCGGGCGATGCGGCCGATGTGGCGCAGGCCGCGGCGCCGGCCGAGCCCTCGCCGCCGCAGCCGGCCCCCGCCCCGCCCGAAATCCCGCCCGAGGCGCCGCCCGTGCCGACGGAGGCACCCGCCGCCCCAGCGGAGCAGGCCGAGGCGCCGGCACCCGTCCCGCCGCCCCCGCCTCCCGCGCCGCGCCCGCCCCCCAGCCGCGCCGCCGCGCCGGCGCGACGAGAGGCGCCCCCACCTGAGGCGGCGCCGGCCGGCACGCCGGTGCCGATGGCGGCTGGGGCAGGGGAGGCCATTGGCGCCGTGGTGCCACCCCGCCAGGCGGCCGGCGCGTCCAATCCACCTCCCGAATACCCCCATGCCAGCCGGATCCGGAATGAGCAGGGTCGCGTCACGCTGCGGGTGGAGATTGACGCCATCGGCCGGGTCGTCGATGTGCGGGTGTTGCGCTCGGCCGGCTATCCCGCCCTGGACGAGGCGGCGATGCAGGCGGTGCGGCGATGGCGGTTCGAGCCGGCGATGCGCGATGGCGTGCCGGTTCTTTCCTCCACCGCCATCGGCATCACCTTCCAGCTTGAAGGAGACCGAAGATGGTAAGGCTGGACGTGATCATGACCCGTGGCGGCGATGCAGGGGAAACCTCGCTCGGCGATGGCACGCGGGTGCGCAAGGATGCCCTGCGCGTGGCGGCCTATGGCACAGTGGATGAGGCGAATGCCGTGATCGGCGTGCTGCGCCTGCATCTGGGGGGTGACCCGGCGGCGGATGCGATGATGGCGCGTATCCAGAACGACCTGTTCGATGTCGGCGCCGATCTCTGCGTGCCCGGCACCGGGGAGGACCGGCTGCGGGTGACCGATATGCAGTGCCTGCGGCTGGAAACGGAGCTGGCCGAGATGAACCGGCCGATCCCGCCCTTGCGCAGCTTCGTGCTGCCCGGCGGCAGCCCCGGCGCCGCCCATGCCCATCTGGCCCGCACCATCGCCCGACGGGCCGAGCGCGACGTGGTGTCGCTGGCGGCGGAGGATGCGGTCAACCCCGCCGTGATCCGCTACCTCAACCGCCTGTCGGACCACCTTTTCGTGCTGTCGCGCCGGCTGAACGGCAATGGCGCCGGGGACATTGCCTGGACCCCCGGCGCAAGCCGCTGAAATAGGTTAGCTGAGCGGTCCGGAGGCGTATTTGGCGCAGCCGGGCCGGGTGAGAAGCCGCTGGTACCAGGCCTCCAGCGCCGGCATCGGCGCCCGCTCGATCGGCATGACGAACCAGCGATGCGCGTAGATGCCCAGCGCGATGTCGGCCAGGGTGAAGTCCTCCCCGGTGATGAAGGCGCGCCCCGCCAGGTGCCCGTCCAGCATGGCCCAGAGCTGTTCGGCCTCGGCGCGCGCCTTGTGGGTCGCGGGCCAGTCCCGGTCCGCCTCGGGGATGCGGACATAGGTGAAGAAGACCGTCGTCATCGGCCGGTTCAGCGTACCGAGTTGCCAGTCCATCCAGCGGTTGCAATCGGCGGCCAGCCGCAGGTCGGCCGGGTAGATCGGATTTCCCGGCGCCTTGCCGCGCGCCAGGTAGCGCAGGATGGCGTTGCTCTCCCACAGCACGAAGCCATCCGGTTCCTCGATGGTGGGGACCAGCGCATTGGGGTTCTTGGCCAGGTAGTCGGGCTCCCGCGTGCGGCCGAAGGCGCCGCCGGCATCGATTCGCTCGAAGGGCAGGCCGAGCTCCTCGCACAGCCAGAGCACCTTCATGACATTGGACGAATTGGCGCGGCCCCAGATGCGCAGCATTTTGTCTTCCCCTCCGGTCTGCGTGGCACGTTAAGGCGCGGGGCGCAGGGGGTCCAGTTGCCGTCCGGCCCGCGCTGGCCGATGAATGCGGCACGATGAACGCCTCCTTCCTGGTCGCGGCCCTGGCCGCCGCGGCCCCCCTGATGGCCATGGGTTTCGAGCGCTGGCCCGGACTGGCCCCCTGTGCGCTCTGCCTCTGGCAACGCTGGCCCTATTGGGTGGCGGCAGCGCTGGCCGTGCTGGCCGGGCTGCTGCCCGTGCCCTGGCGCGCCTGGCTGCTGCGCGCCGCGGCGCTGGCCGTGGTTGTCTCCGGCGCGATCGCCGCCCTGCATGTCGGGGTGGAGCAGGGCTGGTGGCCCTCGCCCCTGCCGTCCTGCCTGGCGCCGAGTGTCGGCAGCGGAACCAGCGTGGATGACCTTCTGGCCAGCCTGACGCCGCTGCCGAGCAAGCCCTGCGACGAGCCGGCCTATCTTCCGGGCCTGCCCCTTTCCGTCGCGACGATGAACCTGATCTATGCCCTGGCGCTGGCCGGCTGGACCTGGCGCCAGGCCGGACGTTCAGGGAGGGTGTGATGCCGAATCGCGAGACCGCCGAGGGACGCCTGCCGGGCGACCCGACCCCGCGCGACTATGTCGCCCGGACCATCCGGGTGGACCATGCCGGCGAATATGGCGCCAAGCGGATCTATGAGGGCCAGCTCGCCGTGCTCGGCCGGACCAAATACGGGCCGGTGCTGGAGCATATGAAGGCGCAGGAACAGGTGCATCTCGACACCTTCACCCGGCTGATCGGGCAGCGCCGGGTGCGGCCGACGGCCCTGCTGCCGATCTGGCACGTGGCCGGCTTCGCGCTGGGCGCGGCCACCGCCCTGCTGGGCCATCGCGGCGCCATGGCCTGCACCGTGGCGGTGGAGGAGGCGATCGACGAACATTACCGCGCCCAGCTCGACACCCTCGGCGAGGATGAGGCCCCGCTGCGCGCCGATATCGAGCGCTTCCGGCAGGAGGAGCTGGAACACCGCGACATCGGCCTGGAGAACGAGGCGGAGCTGGCGCCCGCCTACAAGCTGCTGAGCGCCGCCATCAAGGCGGGCTGCAAGGTGGCGATTAAGGTCAGCGAGCGGGTGTGATCGCTCAGCTTTCCAGCTCGCTGTCCCAGTACAGGTAGTCGCGCCAGCTTTCATGCAGGTAGTTGGGCGGGAAGGACCTGCCGTTCTCCTGCAATTCCCAACTGGTCGGCTGGCGCGGCTCCTGCCGGGGGAACATCCGGCATTCGCGCGGCAGCTTGTTGGCCTTGCGCAGGTTGCAGGGGCCGCAGGCGGTGATGACGTTCTCCCAGGTGGTGCGGCCGCCGCGGCTGCGGGGGATCACGTGGTCGAAGGTCAGTTCCGGCGTCGGGCGTCCCTCGCCGCAGTACTGGCATTCGAAGCTGTCGCGCAGGAAGACGTTGAAGCGGGTGAAGGCCGGGCGGCGGGCCGCCGGGATGTAGTCCTTCAGCGCGATCACGCTCGGCAGGCGCATGGTCATGCTCGGCGAATGGACCGAGGCCTCATATTCCGACAGCACCGAGACGCGATCCAGGAAGACCGCCTTCACAGCATCCTGCCAGGCCCAGACCGAGAGGGGGAAATACGACAGGGGCCGGAAATCCGCGTTCAACACGAGCGCGGGAAATGACTGGCCGATCTGGAAGTGTCCGCCGTCAGGCAAGCGCCACTCCTATGAATGGCGACACATACCCAGCCCTGGGGCCACAACTGTTAGCAAAGCCCCATATTCTGTGGCAGCGCCGCGTTGACCGGACCTTCATGCCAGGGCCACTTCGCAGGCGCAACCGCCGGTTTTCGAGGTTTCACGCGGTGGTCATGCACCGCCCGCCAATTCGCGCTGGAGCGCGAGCGCGCCGAGGCTGATGCCGACCTCGTCGATGCCATGCGCGAGCCCTGGGCGATACACAGCCTCCACCGTCAGTCCCGCCGCGCGCAGCGCCTGTTCCGCCCGGCGGCTGGCGGCGGCGGGCACCACCTCATCGGCCTCGCCATGCACCAGAAGGATGGGTGGGGCCGTCGGGGGCAGGGAGTCGGGGGCGAGCAGCGCGCCGGCATAGGCCAGGATGGCGGCGCAGCCGCCGGGCCAGGAAAGCCCGGCCTGCAAGGCCATCATCGCCCCCTGGCTGAACCCCGCCAGGGCCAGATCGCGGGAGGTCAGGCCGAGGCGCGCCAGTTCCGCCTCCACATGCGGGCGCAGCCAGGCGGTGGCGGCTTCCGCCCCCGCGCGCATCATGGCGGGGGAGCGGTCCTGAAGGCTGAACCACTGCCGACCATAGGGGGCCATGTCGCAGGGCTCCGGCGCATGCGGAGCGATGAACAGCGCTTCCGGCACCGCCTTGCCCCAGCCGGGGGCGAGGTCGATCAGGTCGAAGCCATCGGCGCCGACGCCGTGCAGCAGAACCACCAGCTTGCGCGGCGTCCCAGCCGAGGCGGGGCCCCAGCGCGGCCCATCCCATCCATTCGCCATCGCTTGCTCCCCCTGCCGATCGTCCGCTACGCCCGGACAGGATGACCGCGCCCCGGCCCCTCGTCACCCGCTTCGCGCCCAGCCCGACGGGTTTCCTGCATCTGGGCCATGCCCATTCCGCCCTGGCGGGGTGGCGCCGGGCCCGTACCGGTGGCGGGCGCTTCCTGCTGCGGATCGAGGATATCGACGCGACCCGCTGCCGGCCCGAATTCACCGATGCGATTTTTGAGGATCTGACCTGGCTTGGCCTCGACTGGGACGGGCCGGTGCGGGTGCAGTCGCGCCACATGGCGGATTACCGCATCACATTGGATGCCTTGGCAGCGCGGGGGCTGCTTTATCCCTGCTTCTGCAGTCGCGGTGACATCGCGCGGGAAATCGCGGGCAGCGCGGCGGCGCCGCATGGCCCGGACGGCCCGCTCTACCCCGGCACCTGCCGCCGGCTGACGGAGGCCAAGCGGCGGGCGCGGCTGGCGGCGGGGGAGCCGCATGCGCTGCGCCTGGATATGGGCCGCGCATTGGCCGGATTGGCCGGGCCGTTGGATTTCGAGGAGGCGGGCCAGGGCCGCCTGCACTGTGACCCCGCCCGCTTCGGCGATGTGGTGCTGGCGCGGAAGGAGGTGCCGGCCAGCTACCATCTCTGTGTCACCCATGACGATGCGCGGGATGGCGTGACTCTGGTGACGCGCGGCGTGGACCTGCTGCCGGCCACCGACCTGCACCGGCTGTTGCAGCATCTGATGGGCTGGCCGGCGCCCGCCTATGCCCATCACGCCCTGCTGACCGACGCCTCCGGACGGCGCCTGGCGAAGCGGGACGGCGCGCCGACGCTGCGCGACCTGCGTCGCCAGGGCGCCAGCCCGGCGCAGGTGCGGGCCACGGCGGGGTGGCCTGACTGAAAGAGCGGACCGGTCGCTTGACCGGTCCGAGCGCCCAAATGGGCGCCGCGCCAAGTGGCGCGTAGCCAAGCCGGCGGATGCCGGCGCCGGCGATTGAGGCGGTGATCGGCTACGATCGCCGGGATTTGGTATTAATGCCCACCGCCCAGATAGGCGTCGCGGATTTCGGGGCGCGCCAGCAATTCGGCGCCGCTGCCGCTCATGGTGATGCGGCCGGTCACCAGCACATAGCCGCGATGGGCCAGGCGCAGCGCCTGGTTGGCGTTCTGCTCCACCAGCAGCACGGTCAGCCCCTCCCGCTCATTCAATTCGCGGATCGCGGCAAAGATCTGCCGCGAGATCAGCGGGGCGAGGCCGAGCGATGGCTCGTCCAGCAGCAGCAGGCGGGGGCGGGACATCAAGGCGCGGCCGATGGCCAGCATCTGCTGCTCGCCGCCCGAAAGCGTGCCGCCGCGCTGCGACTGCCGCTCCTCCAGCCGCGGAAACAGCGCGAAGACCTTGGGCAGTTGCGGTGCCGGGTCCTGCCCCGCGGCCTGCGCGCCGAGGATCAGGTTTTCCAGCACCGACATCCGCGGGAAGATGCGTCGGCCCTCCGGCGACTGGGCGACGCCGCTGCGCATGATCTCATGCGTCGGCTTCGCGGTGATGTCCTGGCCGTCCAGCAGGATCCGGCCGGTGCGGGCACGGGGATCGCCGCAGATGCTCATCAGCAGGGTTGATTTGCCGGCGCCATTGGCGCCGATCAGGGTGACGATCTCGCCCTTATCGACATGCAGGGACACGCCCTTCAGCGCCTCCACCGCGCCATAGCCGGTGGCCAGCCCCTCTACCTCCAGCATCGTGCCGGGCATCAGGCCTCCTCCTCCTCGCCCAGATAGGCGGCGATGACGTGGCGGTCGCTGCGGACCGTGGCGGGCGGCCCCTCGGCAATCTTCCGGCCGTGGTCGAGCACCACGACCTGGTCGGAAATCCGCATGACGATGCCCATGTCATGCTCGATCAGCAGCACGGAGGTCGGCGCGCTGGCGGTCGCCGTGCCGTCGCGGATGGCGGCGAGCAGTTTCGCCAGGTCGTCCGATTCACGCGGGTTGAGCCCGGCCGCGGGCTCATCGAGGCACAGCAAGGCCGGGCCGGTGCACATGGCGCGGGCGATTTCCAGCCGGCGCTGGGCGCCATAGGGCAGGGCGCCGGCCGCGTCATCGGCGCGGTCCAGCAGGTTGGTGGCGCGCAGCCAGTCCACCGCTTTCGCGATCGCCTCGGCCTCCGCCGCCTTGTAGCCGGACAGGCCGAGCATGGCGCCGATGCCGAAGCCGGTGGCCTTCTGCAGCTTCAGATGCTGGGCGATCAGCAGGTTCTCCAGCACCGTCATGCCGGCGAACAGCCGGATGTTCTGGAAGGTGCGTGCGACGCCGGCGCGGGCGATGCTGTGGTCCTTCAGGCGCTGCAACTCGGCGACGCTGCCATCCGCGCGGCGCAGGCGGATGCGGCCGCCGGTCGGGCGGTAGAAGCCGGTGATGCAGTTGAAGACGGTGGTCTTGCCGGCGCCGTTCGGGCCGATCAGAGCAGTGATGCTGCCGCGCTGGACCGCGAAATCCACCGCATCCACGGCGAGCAGCCCGCCGAAGCGCATGGTCAGCCCCTCGACCCGCAGGATCTCGCTGCCCGCCTCCTCCGTCGCGCCGCTCATCCGCGGCCCTCGCCCACCAGGCTTGCATCGATGCGCCGCCTCTCGCCCAGCAGCACGCTGGGAGCGCGGGAGCCGACGAGGCCGCGCGGGCGCGCCACCATGATGACGACCATGGCGGCGCCGAAGACCAGCATCCGGTACTCGTCCAGGTCGCGGAACAGCTCGAACCCGCCGATCATGACGATGGCGGCGACCGCGATGCCGATCTGGCTGCCGAGGCCGCCCAGCACCACGATGGCCAGGATGATGGCGCTTTCGATGAAGGTGAAGCTTTCCGGACTGATGAAGGCCTGGCGGGTGGCGAAGAAGGCGCCGGCGAAGCCCGCGAACATGGCACCCAGGGCGAAGGCGGTCAGCTTGGTATTTGTGATGTTGATGCCGAGCGCGCGGCAGGCGATTTCATCCTCCCGCAATGCCTCCCACGCCCGGCCGATGGGCTGGCGGCGGATGCGGATCGCGACCCAGTTGGTCAGCAGGGCCAGGCCGAGGATCAGGTAGTACAGGAAGATCACACGGTGGGAGGGGCTGGGCTCCAGCCCGAAGAAGCCGGCGAAGGTGCCGGGGCCGCCCGACATGCTGAAGGGCAGGCCGAAGAAGGTCGGGCGCGGGATGCCGGAGATGCCGTTGGGGCCACCGGTCAGGCTGACCCAGTTCAGCAGGACGATGCGGATGATCTCGCCGAAGGCCAGCGTGACGATAGCCAGGTAGTCGCCGCGCAGCCGAAGCACGGGGAAGCCAAGCAGCACGCCCCAGAAGGCCGCCAGGATTCCGGCCAGCGGCAGGCAGATCCAGAAGGACAGGCCAAAATACTGGGCCAGAAGCGCGTAGGAATAGGCCCCGACCGCGTAGAAGGCGACATAACCAAGGTCCAGCAACCCCGCGAGCCCGACCACGATGTTCAGCCCCCAGCCGAGCATCACATAGGTCAGCACCAGTATCCCAAGGTCGAGTTCGTAGCGGCCGATACCGGGGATGAAGGGCAGCACCAGCGCAACGGCGAGCAGCGCCGGCCCGAACAGCAGCCCCGCGCGGGTCAGCCCTGTGCCCAGCAAGGCCGAGCCGGCGGCTGGCAGGCGTGGCCGCACCCAGAGTGCCATGGCGAGGCGCAGCACGAAGACCGCCGCGCAGAGCAGCGCCACATCCATCCAGCGGGTGCGCAACAGCAGCGCGCCGCTCGAGCTGACATCGGTGCGCAGCCCCACCATCACCACGAAAAGGCCGAAGGCCACCAGCATCGCCTTGGCGGCATCGAGCAACGCCGCGCCGAGACGTCCTGCCTTGCCGGGCGCCGTCATACCTTCTCGACCTCCTGCCGGCCGAGCAGGCCGGTGGGCAGGAAGATCAGGGTCAGGACCAGGATGCTGAAGGCCGCAACGTCCTTGTATTGCACGGAGAAATAGGCGGACCAGAAGGTCTCGATCAGGCCGATCAGCAATCCGCCCAGCACGGCGCCGGGCAGGCTGCCGATGCCGCCGAGCACTGCGGCGGTGAAGGCCTTCACGCCGACGATGAAGCCCATGAAGAAGTCGGCGATGCCATAGCGCAGCAGATAGAGCGTGCCGGCGACCGCGGCCAGGGACGCGCCGATGACGAAGGCCAGGCTGATGGTGCGGTCGGTGTTGATCCCCAGGAGGGAAGCCATCCTGCGGTCCTGCTCGCAGGCCCGCATCGCTCGCCCCAGGGCTGTCTGCGTGACCAGCCATGTGAAGACGGCCAACACGGCCAGGGTGGATCCGATGATGAGCATCTGCATGTAGGAGAGCTGCACCACGAAATTGCCGTCCCGCATCAGCTCGATCCCGCCCTGGACCTGCGGCTCCAGCGGCTTCACCCGGGCGCCCTGGCTGACCTGGACGAAGTTCTGAAGCACGATCGACATGCCGATGGCCGAGATCAGCGGCGCCAGGCGGAAACTGCCGCGCAGCGGGCGGTAGGCCACCCGCTCCACCGTCCAGCCATACAGCGCGGTGAAGACCATGGAGATTGCCAGCACCAGGATGATGGCCGCCGGTCCGCCCATCAGGTCGCTGGAGGTCAGCAGCGTGATCGCGATCAGCGCCACGAAGGCGCCCACCATGAAGATGTCGCCATGGGCGAAGTTGATCATGCCGATGATGCCGTAGACCATGGTGTAGCCCACCGCGATCAGGCCGTAGATCATGCCAAGGCTGATGCCATTGATCAGCTGCTGGAGCGCATAGGCCAAGGCCGATTCCTTCTGCGGCGGCACCGTTGTCCCGACCGTCACGCAAGCCGTGGGGCTTCGCAAGGGGTTTTGGAGCATTTGGCAGCGCAACGGCCCTTGTCGCATCGCAACCGCCCTTCCATGCTGACGCCATCCTTATCAGCAAGAAGGCTGCCCTGGGCTTGCGCATCGGAATCGTCGGCGCTGGCCTATGCGGCCTCGCGAGTGCCGCGCTGCTGGCCCGCGACGGCCATGCGGTCGTGCTGCTGGAGCGCGCGCGGGTGGCGCGGCCTATCGGCGCGGGGCTTCTGCTGCAGCCGCCGGGCATCGCCATCCTCCGGGAACTCGGCGCCCTGCAGGCGGTCGCGGCGCAGGGCGCCCCGGTCCGCCATCTCGACAGCCGCGCGCGCGGCGGCGCCAGGCTGCTTGACCTGCATTACGCGGATCTGGCGCCGGGGCTCTACGGGCTGGGGCTGACGCGGCCCGCGATCTGGGCGGCGCTGCGGGATGCGGCGCTGGAGGCTGGCGCCGAGCTGCGGCAAGGGTGCGGCGTCGAGAGCGTGGCTGGCGCGGCGGATATGGCACAGGCCACCCTGGCGGATGGGCAGAGGTTGGACTTCGACCTGCTGGTCGTGGCCGCCGGCACCCATGCGGGGCTTTGGACCGGGCGCCCCGGCTATCGCACGCGGCTCTACCCCTGGGGTTGCCTATGGGCGACGGTGCGGTTGCCGCCAGGCTGGCCGCTGGATGTCCTTGCGCAGCGCTGCGACGGCACGGGCATCATGCTGGGCGTGCTCCCCATCAGCCTGTCGGACGGCGAGCAGCTTGGTGCGCTGTATTGGAGCATCCGCAACGACCGGGTCGCGGCCTGGCGTGCCGCACCTTTCGAGGATTGGCGGGCACAGGTGGCGCGCACCTGGCCCGAGGCGGGGGACCTGCTGCGCGGCTTGACCCACGCCGAGGTGGAACATGCCACCTATCGCGATGTCTGGGCGGCACCGCCCCATGATGGCCGCATGGTGGTGATGGGCGATGCCGCGCATGGCACCAGCCCGCAACTGGGCCAGGGCACCACCCAGGCCCTGCGCGACGCCAGGGCGCTGGCCGAGGCGTTGCGGCGCGACGGGCCGATCATGGACCGGCTTGGCGCTTATTGGCAGGAGAGGCGCCGCCGGACGGCCTATTACCGCCTGGCCAGCCGTGCGCTGACTCCGGTGTTCCAGTCCGACATTCCAGGGTTGGGCTGGCTCCGCGACCGACTGGCGGGGCCGGTCGGGCAAATTCCGATGGTGCGCCGGCAGGCGCTTCTGACTCTCGCAGGTCTGAAGAGCGGGCTGTGGTCGGCGGATGAGCCGAGCCATATCCCAGGCGCGTGAAGCGGGGCTTGCGGCAAGCGAGGGGGACGAATGGTGCCCAGGAGTGGAATCGAACCACCGACACTGCGATTTTCAGTCGCATGCTCTACCAACTGAGCTACCTGGGCCCAAGCGCGGATCGGCGAACCGTCTCCAGCGGCAGAGGCCGGCCTGATAGCCGATGGGCGGGGGCCTGTCCACCCATCCGCGGCTCAGGGTTCCTCGGAAGTTTCATCTTCCTCGCGCACCGGAATGGCGTAGTGCCCACCCAGCCAGCGCCCGAGATCAACGGCCGAGCATCGCTCCGAGCAGAAGCGGCTCTGGCTGGACGCGACCGGCTTGTAGCAGATCGGGCAGCGGCGTGCGCGCGGGGGGCGTTGTGGCGGCTGGGTCATGCGGGCAATTCCTCGATTCGCTCCTCGCCGAGCCTCAATTCCCTATCGGGCAGGAGAACCAGGGTGCGGCCGGCGGCCAGGCGATAGGTGTCCAGCGCCTGCGGCGCCGCGGCCAGTGCCTGGACAAGCTCCGGTGCCGCGACCAGCCGCAGCGGCGTGCCAGGGCGCGCCGAGACCTCGCGCAGCGCCTGTCGCAAGGCGGCCAGTCCAAGGGTCAGGGCGGTGGGTGGCAGGCCCAGCACCTCATGCAGCGGCGGGTGGATTCGGGGACGGACGATCTCCATCAGCCCCAGCCGGGTCATGCCAAGCAGCTGCGGCCCGAGAGGGTCGCCCTGCAACGCTTCTGCCAGGGGGGCAACAAGGGCGTCGCGGCGCCGCACCGACAGCCCGGCGAAATCGACCAGGATGGCGCCCGCCAGGTTGCGCAGCCTGATCTGGCGCGCCACCTCCTGCGCCGCAACGATGTTCATCCGCTCATGCGCAACGCCATCGCGCGAGCCTGCGAGGCTTCCCGCATCGACATCGATCGCGGTCAGCGCCGGAGTCGGGTGGATCGTCAGGCTCGCGCCGCCGGGCAGGGCGACGCGGGGGGAGGCCAGTTCGGCGAAGGCCTCCTCCAGTTCCGCATCGAAGACCGCGCCGTGGTGCAAGGTGATGCGTCCATGGTCGAGGTTGGCACGCAAGCCGGCGGCCATGGCCGCGCCATCGGTGATGATGGGCGCGTCGTCCCAGGCCCGGGCAAGCCGCAGGGCCGCATCATCGCCACGCTTCAGGAGGGCCGGCGCACGAGCGCCTTCCGCCAGCGCCAACTCAGGCGGCTTCAGCCGCGCCGTCACGCGTGGCCCCTTGCCGCCCTGTGCCGCACGCGTGACGCGCACTGGCAGCGCCAGCCCATCCTGCAAGGCCTTGGCGATGGGGCGGCGGGGGGGCGGCAATTCGCTTTCGGGGAGGAAGCCGGTCAGGCCCTCGGACAGGGTGAGGAAGGCGCCGCTCATGGCCGGGGAGATGGCGGAAACCCGCGCGAGATAAAGGTCGCCCACGCCATCGGGCTGGAAAGGGCGCTCGATCCAGGCGGCCTCCAGCCGGTCATCCACCAGGCCGGCCACCCGTACTTCGCCCGGCGAGACACTGACGCGGATCACCGCGTCCCGGCTCATGGCCGCAGCCAGCCGGCCCCGCGCAGAAGCTGCGCCGTCTCGAACAGCGGCAGGCCCACGACGTTGGAATGGCTGCCGGAGAGGAAGCGCACATACATCTCGGCGCGCTTCTGAATCTGGTAGCCGCCGGCCACACCGCGCCATTCGCCCGAGGCGACATGATCCTCGATCTGCGCCTGGGTGAGGCGCTGGAACGCCAGGATCGTGGTGACCAGTCGCGAAGTGCGGCGCCCGCCGGGCTGCATCAGGCAGACAGCGGTCATCACCCTGTGCCGGCGCCCCGACAGAAGGCCAAGGAAGCGCGCCGCCTCTGCCTCATCGGCCGGCTTGCCGAGGATCCTTCGTCCGACCCCCACCACCGTGTCCGCGGCGAGCACAAGCGCGTCCGTGGCCTCGGCGGCAACTGCCTCGGCCTTGGCGCGCGCCAAGCGCTCGGCAAGCTGCCTGGGCAGCTCCGTCTTGCGGGGCGTTTCATCGATATCGGCCGGCCGCACCTGGTCGGGCGTCACGCCGATCCGGGCCAGAAGCTCGATTCGACGCGGACTGCCGGAAGCCAGCAGGAAAGCGGGTCGCGGCCTCTCGGTGCCGAGCATGGTCGGCAAGGCGGCAGCTACTTGAAGCGGAAAGTGATGCGCCCCTTGGTCAGGTCATAGGGCGTCATTTCCACATTGACCCTGTCACCGGCCAGGACGCGGATGCGGTTCTTGCGCATCTTCCCGCTGGTATGGGCCAGCACCATGTGGTCGTTGTCGAGCTTCACGCGAAACATCGCGTTGGGCAGCAGCTCCGCGACGGTGCCGCTGAACTCGATCATGTCCTCTTTCGACATGCAGATCCTTCATCAAGGTCATGAGATCCGGCTCGGCCAGGGCGGGCAAAGCGCGGATGTGAGATTTATTTGCGCCAAGGCGCAAAGCGGCGCGGAAGATGGGCGTCAAGGCGCCTGCGGTCAAGGACGCTTGTCAGAACCTCCCATTCGGGCGGCGACGCTCATCGCATGGGCATCAAGTCCTTCGGCCCTCGCGAGGGTGACCGCCGCGCCACCGATGGCGGCCATGGCGCCGGCATCCGCCTCCACCCAGGTGGTCCGCTTCAGGAAGTCGAACACCGAGAGGCCGGAAGCGAAGCGCGCCGTGCGCCCGGTCGGCAGCACATGGTTGGGGCCAGCCACATAGTCCCCCAGCGCCTCCGGGCAGAAGCGCCCGAGGAAGGCCGCGCCGGCATGGCGGATCTGCGCCAGCAACTGCCGGGGCGAGTCGACCATGATCTGCAGGTGCTCCGGCGCCAGCCGGTTGGTCAGTTCCACGGCCTGCGACCAGTCCGCGACGGTGATGATCGCGCCATGCTGGTCCCAGGACGCTCCGGCGATGGCGGCGCGCGGCAGGCTGGACAGTTCAAGCTGAACCGCCTCGGCCACCCGACGACCGAAGCCGGCATCGTCGGTGATGAGGATGGATTGCGCCGCCTCGTCATGCTCGGCCTGGGCCAGCAGGTCGAGTGCGACATGGCGCGGGTCATTCGCGCCATCGGCCAGCACCACCACCTCGGAAGGCCCCGCGATGCTGTCGATGCCGACGCGGCCGAAGGCCTGGCGCTTCGCCTCCGCGACATAGGCATTGCCGGGGCCGACGATGCGGTCCACCGGCTGCACCTGCCGGGTGCCCCAGGCCAGCGCCGCGATGGCCTGGGCGCCACCGAGGCGCCAGATCTCCGTCACCCCCGCCAGGCGGGCGGCGGCCAGGACCAGCGGGTTCAAGGCCCCATCCGGCGTCGGCACGCACATGGCGATGCGCGCCACGCCGGCGACCCGGGCGGGCAGCGCGTTCATCAGCACGGAGGAGGGGTAGGCGGCCTTACCCCCGGGCACATAGAGTCCCACCGCGTCGACGGCATTCCAGCGCAGCCCGGTGCAGATGCCCTCCGTATCCGTCATCTCCAGGTCGCGTGGCAGCTGCGCGCGGTGGAAGGCCTCGATCCGGCGCGCGGCGACGGCCAGGGCTTCGGCCTGCTCGGCGGGGACCGAGGCGGTTGCCGCATCGATCTCAGCCGAGGTGATGCGCAATGCGCCCGCATCGGATGCGTCCCAGCGGTCGAGTCGTGCGGTCAGTTCGACCAGTGCCGCATCGCCGCGGCGCCTGACGTCCTCGATGATCCCGGAGACGATGGCATCGACACGGCTGGTCGTTTCCCGGGCATCATCCAGCAATGCCTGGAAGTCGGCCTCGAAGCCCGCATCCTGCGTATTCAGCCATTTCATCGCGAATGCGCCTCCGCCATCGCGGCCCGGAACCGCGCGATCCAGGCCCCGATGGCCTCCGGCCGGGTTTTCAGCGCGGTGCGGTTGACGATGAGGCGAGAGGATATGTGTGCGATCACATCGGTCTCGACCAGCCCATTGGCCTTCAGCGTCGATCCGGTCTGCACCAGGTCCACGATCAGCCGTGCGAGACCGAGCGACGGCGCCAATTCCATCGCCCCGTTCAGATGGACCACTTCCGCCTGGATGCCGCGGGCGGCGAAGTGGCGATGGGCGATGGTCGGATATTTCGTCGCCACGGTCACCCGCGACCAGGCAGCGATATCCTCCCGCGCCGCCAGCGCCACCGGCTCAGCGACCGAGACGCGGCAGCGACCGATGCCGAGGTCGAGGGGCGCATAGATCTGGTCGTAGTCGAATTCCATCAGCACATCGGCGCCGCAGACGCCGATATGGGCGGCGCCATGGGCGACGAAGGTCGCGACGTCGAAGGAACGCACGCGAACGACATCGAGATGGGTATGGTTGGTCTCGAATCGCAGGCGGCGGCTGCCCTCATCGGCGAAATCCGCGGCCGGGGTGATTCCGGCACGGGCCAGCAGCGGGGCGAGTTCGGACAGGATCCGGCCTTTCGGCAACGCCAGAACCAGGGGGCCGCCGGTTTCCGCGGGGGTTGATGGGTCGGCGGGAAGGGGCACGGTCGTCAAGGTTTCCATGTCCGGCCTGACTGCCTGGCGGCGATGTTCCGCCAGGGTTCCATATCGGCCCGGCGCAATATGCCAGGTGGCCGGGCGGATCGCAGAAGCGGCGGCTGGCGTCAACCTTCGGGGCGGGCGTGGCAGCCCGGCACAGGCCGCGGGTCAGACGGTGAACTGTTCCGCGATAATGCGTTCGGACAGGCCATGGTCGGGATCAAACAGCATGGTCAGCGACACCTGCCGATCCTCCCACACCTCCACCCGGCGGACGTCGCGCACCTCGGTATAGTCGGCCACGGCGGCCACCGGGCGCTTCTCCGGCTCCAGCACCTCGAACACCACCCGCGCCTCGGCCGGGAGCAGCGCGCCGCGCCAACGGCGGGGGCGGAAGGCGGAAATCGGGGTCAGGGGCAGCAGGTTGGCCCCCAAGGGTACGATCGGGCCATGCGCCGAGAGGTTGTAGGCGGTGCTGCCGGCCGGGGTGGCGACCAGCACGCCGTCGCAGATCAACTCCTCCAGTCGCTTCTTGCCATCCACCAGGATGCGGATCTTGGCGGCCTGCCGCGTCTCCCGCAGCAGGGACACCTCATTGATCGCCAGCGCCTCGACCGGATCGCCGGTGCCGACAAAGGCCCGCATGCGCAGCGGGTGCAGGGTTGCGGCCTGGGCCTGGGCGAGCCGGTCGGGAAGGCCATCTTCCCGGAAATCATTCATCAGGAAGCCGACGCTGCCGCAATTCATGCCGTAGATCGGCAGGTTGCGGCCCAGCAGCAGATGCTGTGTCTCCAGCATCATGCCGTCGCCACCCAGCGCCACCACCACGCTGGCATCGTCCAGGGCGGCATTGCCGTAGGCGGCGGCCAGGCGCCCCAGCGCCTCATTGGCCTGGTCGGTCGGCGCTGCGAGGAAGGCGATCCGGCCGGCCAGGGCCAACCCATCGGGCAGGGGGGCGAGGCCGCTCACCCCGACCGTCCGGCAAGCCGCCCGGTGCGGCGGTTCAATAGGACACCTGGGCCGCATCGCGATGTTCGAGCACGGGCATGTCGCGGCGTAGGCGGGCGGTGACGGCCTGGTCGATATCCGCCGCGGCGAAGCCGACCCCCTCCGGCAACTGCGCGACCACGCGGCCCCAGGGATCGACGATCAGGCTGTGGCCATAGGTCTGGCGCGGCCCGCCGCGTTCCTGATGCTCTCCCCAGGTCGCCGGCGCGGCGAACCAGCATTGCGTCTCGATCGCGCGGGCACGGATCAGCGTCTCCCAGTGATCACGGCCAGTCGGCACGGTGAAGGCTGCGGGCAGCAGGATCAGTTCCGCGCCGGCCCGGCGCAGGGCCAGGAACAGTTCCGGGAAGCGGATGTCATAGCAGATGGCGCAACCCACGCGGATGGGGCCGGCCTGGTAGGTCACCACCGCCTGCCCGCCGCCATAGGTCGCGCTTTCGCGGTAGCCGGCGCCATCCGGGGTGACGATGTCGAACAGGTGGATCTTCCGGTAGCGCGCCAGTTCCCGGCCCTCCGGCCCGAAGGCCAGGGTGGTATTGTAGAGCTTTTCGGGGCCACGTTCGCCGATGCTGCCACCATGCAGGTGGATGCCGTGCCGCCGCGCCATGCCGCGCAGGAATTCATAGGCCTCGCCGCCCGGATCCGGGCTGCCGGTCTCGGGAAGGGCCTCCGCGGCGGCATGGCGTGTCGCCCGGTCGCCGCCGAGGCAGGTCCAGATTTCCGGGAGCGCCACAAGGCCGGGCCGCTCGGCCGCGACCGCCGCATCGATCAGCCGTTCCGCCTGGGCGATATTGGCCGATTTGTCGTGCCCGGGATTCATCTGCACGACAGCAACGCGCATTCTGGAAAAGCTCCTGCTTCGACGCCCCACCATCAAGCCCCGCTCGCCTCCTCCCGGCAAGGGTCGCCTCAGCGAGGAGGGCGCGGCCAGTCGAGCCGGGGCTCGGCGCGCCTGGGAGCACTTCCCTCCGGCCAGGTTGCCGGTGGGGGGACTGGCGCAGCGATGGGCGGCCGGATGCGTGGCCCGGCAGCCTCGGCACGGGAGATCTGGGGCGGTTCGGCCCAGTCATCCTCTACGGGCGTGCGGCGCCGTGTGGCCTCAGGCAGGCGCGGTGCCAGGCTACGCAGCTCTGCCTGGATCTCATCGAGCTGGGTCTCAATCGCCTCCAGCCGGCCCTTCACGCCGAAGACACTGAAGGGCATCAGCAGATAGGCCAGACCGACCAGTGCCAGCAGCACCAGCACGACAAAGCCGGACCAGTCCGGCAGCCCCGGTATGGTCAGGGCAGCGGCAGCATCCTGCAACATCAGCCGCCCGTCACGCTCATATGCCTGGCCACGGCGGGTTGGCGGCGGGTGCGGTCGATCACGAAATCATGTCCTTTCGGCTTGCGTGCGATCGCGTCCAGGATCGCCTGCTGAAGCCCCGCTTCGTCGAGGTCCGGATCGCGGAGGTGGCGGCGCAGATCCGCCGAATCGTCCTGCCCCAGACACATATACAGGGTGCCGGTGCAGGTCAGCCGCACCCGGTTGCAGGATTCGCAGAAATTATGCGTCAGCGGGGTGATGAAGCCGATACGCTGCCCAGTCTCCCGCACGGTGAAGTAGCGCGCGGGGCCACCCGTGCTGTAGTCGGTCTCGTCCAGCGTCCAGTTCCGTTGCAGCCTGGTCCGCACGCTGGACAGCGGAAGGTACTGGTCGTTGCGGTCGGCCGAAATCTCACCCAGCGGCATGGTCTCGATCAGGCAAAGATCGAAGCCGTGTTCGCCGCACCACCCGATCATGCGGTCGAATTCATCCTCGTTCACGCCCTTCATCGCCACGGCATTGATCTTCACCGCCAGGCCCGCGGCCTTGGCTGCAAAAATGCCATCCAGCGTGGGCTCCAGCTTGCCCCAGCGGGTGATGGCGGCAAATGTGGCCGGGTCCAGCGTGTCCATGCTGACATTGATGCGCCGCACCCCGGCGGCGTGAAGGTCGCCCGCCATGCGGACGAGCTGGGTGCCATTGGTGGTTGTGGTCAGCTCCCGAAGCCCACCCTCGCCAAGCCGTGCGCCGAGGCTGCGGAACAGGCTCATCACGTTCTTCCGCACCAGCGGCTCGCCGCCCGTCAGGCGGATGCGGTCCACGCCGAGGCCGATGAAGGCGCCGCAGAGGCGATCCAGCTCCTCCAACGTCAGGACCTCCGCCTTGGGCAGGAAGGTCATGTCCTCCGCCATGCAATAGACACAGCGAAGGTCGCAGCGGTCGGTGACCGAGACGCGCAGGTAGCTCACCCTTCGGCCGAACGGGTCGATCATCTGGAGTCCTTCGGGCAGAGGCGCAGGCTGGTGTCGGACAGCATTTGGTCCGCCCCCCCCTCCGCGCGCAAGCCCCGCCCCGTCAGGCCAGCAATGCGATGACGCCGGTCGAGACCAGGAAAACCAGCGCGATCCGCTTGTACCAGCGTTCCGGCAACACGCGGAACAGCCTTGCGCCGGCCGGCACGCAGAGCATCATCACGGGCAGCAACAGCAATGCCTTGGCCAGGACGGCCCAGCCCATCAATCCGCCGATCGCCGGCGGGATGACGGAGATGATGGCGATGGTGCCGAAGAACAGGATGAGATTGGCGCGGTGCTGGCGCGCGGCCTCCGGCCCCGCCAGCAGGTAGAGGATGACGGGCGGGCCGCTCATCCCCGTCGCCCCCTTCAACAGCCCGGCCAGGCTGCCGATCAGCAGGTTCAGGGGCAGGGGGCGGGAGCCATGGTAGCGCCAGCCCGACATCATCAGCAGCCCGAACACCAGCACCAGCCCGCCGATGAAGCGCCGCAGCAGGTCCTGGTCGGCGGTCAGCAGGATGAAGGCTCCGAGCGGTGTCGCCAGGCAGGCCGCGGCGCCGATCGGCAGGATGACGCGGTGGTTGGCCTCCTTGATCGCCCGCGGCACCAGTTGCAGCGAGACGACCAGCTCCATCAGCAGCATCACGGGAATGCCGATTCGCGGACCCCAGAGAACCGAATAGGCGGGCGCCAGCAGCACGGCTGTACCGAACCCGGAATAACCCCGCATCAGCCCGGCGACGGCGGTGATGCCGATGGCGGCGTAGATCTGCCAGGACCGAAATAAACCCAGTATTTCCAGATGTATATCGGTCAAGACTCGTTCGGTTCCAGGGGGATGAGGGCGATCAGGTCACTGCGGATCATGACCTTTCCCGCATTCTCGAAGTTGACGGTTACGCGTTGTCCGACAACAGATTGGATCTGTCCAATGCCCCATTCCGGGCATTGGGGATGACGCACGCGCATGCCGGGTGAAAGTTCTGACCACACGGGCCGATGCTACCCATGCTCGTGGTCCCTCGCCTAGCCCGGCGCGGGACCTGGACAGGGAGTTGCCACATCGTCTTGGTGATCTGGCAACCTGCCGCCGGTATGCCGAAAGCCTGGTTCCTGGGCCGACCGTCGTGGCCGGCTCCTGCTCCGCGGAGGAATGAATGCTGCCTGACAACATCGCACTGGCCCAGGCCGTCTGCACGAGACTCTGCCATGACCTGGGGGGGGCTGCCGGTGCGCTGGCAGGTGCGCTCGACCTGCTGGAGGGGCCGGGTGACGACGCGATGGAGGTCGCGCGTGACGCGGCCCGGATCATGGACCGCCGCATCCGCTTCTACCGCGCCGCCATAGGTGCCGGTTGCGGCGACTGCAGGGTGGAGGAGATCGCGCAGATGGTGGAGGGGCTGACGCTCGGCCGGCGCGCAACCATCGACCTGGCGGATCTGGAGGCCACGGCGGTCTTTCCGGCCCATCTCGTGCAGGCGATGCTGCTTGCGGCCTGGATGGCGGTGGATGCCCTGCCGCGTGGCGGCGTGGCTCGGATGGGGGGTGATCCGGTGGGGGGGCTCTCGATCTGGCCCGATGGCCCGGGTGCCGCCTGGCCCACGGGCCTCGCGGCCGGGCTGGCGGGCGATGCCGTGCCGGTCAATCCGCGCAGTGTCTCGGTGCCCCTGCTGCTGGGCGTCGCCGCGGCGGCCGGGGTCCAGCTCGAAATGCTGATGGGGGCCGCGGGTGCCGCGCCGCTGATGCTGACCCTGGAGACGCGCAACTGAAAATGTGGAAGCGCGCCAAATCACGGCGCGTTTACCGAAAATTCGGCCTGTTCGGGCAAGCTCCGGAGACGATTAGGCGCCGGAGCCCCGAATGGACGACTTGCTCGCCGATTTCCTGACCGAGACACATGAAGGCCTGGTCGCGCTTGACGTCGCATTGCTGCGGCTGGAGCGATCCCCCGGTGACAAACCCACGCTGTCGGAAATCTTCCGACTCGTGCACACCATCAAGGGAACCTGCGGCTTTCTGGGCCTCTCCCGACTCGAACGGGTCGCACATGCCGCGGAGAATATCCTCGGCCTGTACCGTGATGGTGTGCTGACGGTCACGCCCGCCGGCGTCAGCCTGGTGCTGCGCGCGCTCGACCGGATCAAGGAGATCGTCGGCGCGCTCGAGACCGGCGGCACCGAACCCGCCGGCGACGACGCCCCGTTGATCGCCGAACTCGATGCTGCCGCCAGCGGTGACAGTGGAACTCTGCCGGCCTCCTCCGATGCGGCCGAGATCGAGGCGCAGTTCGACGTGGCCGCGAAGGACGCGACTCCGGCGATCGAGCAGCCCGCAGCGCCGATCGAGATCGCAGCGCCGAAGCCCGCGCCGTCGCCCAAGGCCGCACCAGCCGCAGAGGCGACGCCCGAGGAGCATTCCGGCGGCCGCGCGCCCCCGCAGAGCATCCGCGTCTCGGTCGATGTGCTTGAAGATCTGATGATGCTGGTCAGCGAGTTGGTGCTGACCCGCAACCAGTTGATGCAGCTGTCCCGCGCCCGCAGCGATGGCGCCTATAGCGTGCCGCTCCAGCGCCTGTCGCACATCACCTCCGACCTGCAGGACGGGGTGATGAAGACCCGGATGCAGCCGATCGGCAATGCCTGGGCGAAGATGCCGCGCCTGGTGCGCGACCTCTCGATCGAACTTGGCAAGAAGATCGACCTGGAGATGCGGGGCGCCGACACCGAGCTGGATCGGCAGGTGCTGGAACTGATCAAGGATCCCCTGACGCATATGGTCCGCAACAGCGGCGACCATGGGCTGGAGGGTCCGGAAGATAGGCGCCGCGCGGGCAAGTCCGAAACCGGCCGCATCATGCTGAACGCCTATCACGAGGGCGGCCACATCCTCATCGAGATCTCCGATGATGGTCGCGGGCTGAACACCGACAGGATCCGCCAGAAGGTCGTGTCCCAGGGCCTGGCCAGCGAGGCGGAGATCGCCGGGATGAGCGAGGCGGAGATCCACCGCTTCATCTTCCGCGCGGGCTTCTCCACCGCCGCCGCTGTCACCGCCGTCTCGGGCCGCGGTGTCGGCATGGATGTGGTCAAGACCAATGTGGAGCGGATCGGCGGCACCATCGATGTCAGCTCGGTCGAAGGGCGCGGCACCGGCTTCATCATCAAGATCCCGCTGACGCTTGCCATCGTCTCCGCCCTGATCGTCGAGGTCGCGGGGGAACGCTTCGCCATCCCGCAGATTGGCGTCCTCGAACTGGTGCGTGTCGGCGGTGGTTCCGGTTCCCGGGTCGAGCGGATCAAGGACGCGCCGGTGCTGCGCCTGCGCGACCGGCTGCTGCCTCTGGTTTCCCTCGGCCGTGTGCTGGGCCTCGATGAGGGTGCGGCGCCGGAGCTCGGCGAGAATGGCGACACCGGATTCGTGGTGGTCACGCAGGTCGGCGCCAATGTCTTCGGCATCATCGTCGACCGGCTGTTCGACACCGAGGAAATCGTGGTGAAGCCGGTGGCTCCGATCCTTCGTCACATCGGCATGTTCTCCGGGAACACCATCCTCGGCGATGGCAGCGTCATCATGATCCTCGATCCGAACGGGATCGCCCGGGTGACCGGCGTCGTCGCCGATGGTGCCGGGGCGCGTGCCGCGGAAGGGAAGGCGGCCAGCGCCGTGCGATCGAACGAGAAGACCTCCCTGCTGCTGTTCCGGGCCGGGGATGAGACGCCGAAGGCGGTGCCGCTCGGCCTCATCGCGCGGCTGGACGACATTCCGGTCGAGCAGATCGAGAATTCGGGCGGCACGCCGGTGGTGCAGTATCGCGGGCAGCTCATGCCGCTGCTGTCCATGGGCGGCTTCGCGCCGGCAGAAAGCGGCCGCACGCGGCAGACCGTGCTGGTCTTCAGCGAGGGCGAGCGCAGCCTTGGCATCATGGTCGATGCCATCCTCGACGTGGTCGATGAGGCGCTGAGCGTACAGGCGGGCCAGGGCCGTCCCGGCTTCCTGGGCTCCGCCGTGGTCGCCGGCAAGGTGACGGACGTGATCGATACGGCCTGGTGGCTCGGCCAGGGCGGCGGCGACTGGTTCCGCCCTGCGGCCTCCGCTTCGGTCAGCCGGCGCCTGCTGGTGGTGGAAGACAGCGCCTTCTTCCGCGAACTGGTCGTGCCGGCCCTGGCGGCGGAGGGCTACGAGGTGGTCGCGGTCGAAGGTCCGGTCCAGGCGTTGCGCCTGCGGGAGCGGGGCGAGGCCTTCGACGCCATCGTGTCCGATATCGAGATGCCGGAGATGGATGGCTATGCCTTCGCCCGCGACGTGCGCGGCGGCGGCACCTGGCAGGAACTGCCGATGATCGCGCTGACCGGGCGGGTCGATCCGGCGGCGGTGGCACGTGGCCGGGCAGCGGGCTTCACCGACTATGTCGGCAAGTATGACCGCGAAGCCCTGCTCGCGAGCCTCGCGGAGTGCCTTGCCGTGCCGGTTGCGGCCTGAAGCGGAGGATCTGGTCTTGCGTAATCAAGCAACCCAATCGGCAGTCACCGATGCCGATCTTTTCCTGACCCTGACCGTGGCGGGCCAGGCTTGCGGTGTCCCCGTGCTGGTCGTGCGCGATGTGCTCGGCCCACAGGTCATCACGCGCATTCCGCTGGCACCGCCCGAAGTGGCTGGCAGCCTCAACCTGCGGGGACGCATCGTCACCGCGGTCGATCTGCGGCGCAGGCTCGGCCTGCCGCCCAGGCCGGCGGACATCCAGCCAATGAGCATCGTGGTCGAGATGGCCGGTGAGCTCTACAGCATGCTGGCCGATGCGGTCGGCGAGGTTGTTCCGCTGCGCCAGGAGGATTCCGCGGCCAATCCTCCGACCTTGGATGCTGTCTGGCGCGAGGTTTCGCGCGGCGTGCATCGTCGGGACGGGCAATTGCTGATCGTCCTGGATGTCGAGCGTGTGCTCGCGATCGGCGGTGGCCGATGAGCGCCCCCGTGGATCAGGCGGCGGTGCGCCAGTGCCTCGTCGTCGATGACAGCCGTGTCGTGCGCAAGGCGGCGCGGCGCTTCATGGAAGGCTTCGGCTTCACCGTCCGCGAGGCGGGCGATGGCAGCGAGGCATTGACCGCCTGCCGCGAGCTGCTGCCGGAACTGGTGCTGCTCGACTGGAACATGCCAGTGATGGATGGCCTGTCCTTCCTGCGCGCGGCACGTGCCGAATTCGGCCGCGACCATCCGGTCGTCGTGCTCTGCACCACGGAGATCGCCTTCGAGCGCATCGTCGAGGCGCTGGAGGCGGGCGCCCAGGAATATGTGATGAAGCCTTTCGATGCCGAGATCCTGGGCAGCAAGCTGACGCAGCTCGGATTGCTGCAGGCAGCGGCGGCGTGATCAGCACTGGGCCTGTCCGGGTCCTGCTGTGCGACGATAGCGCGGCGGCGCGCACCATCATGTCGCGGATGCTGGCAACGGATCCGGACATCAAGGTGGTCGCCAGGGCGACCGATGGCGGCGACGCGCTCGCACAGTTGACGGCCATGCCCGTGGCGGAGAGGCCGCAGGTGGTGCTGCTCGACCTCGAAATGCCGCGCATGGATGGCATGACGGCACTGCCGCTGCTGCTGAAGGCAGCGCCGCAGACGGCGATCATCGTCGCCAGTGCGCTGAGCCAGCGCGGCGCGACGGCCACCATGGCGGCGCTGCGGGCCGGGGCGGTCGACTACGTGCCCAAGCCCTCCGCGGCGGCAGGCGGTATGAATGGTGGGCAGTTCCAGGCGGAGCTGGTCGCCAAGGTGAAGGGCTGGGCGCGCATGCGGCGCCCCGCCTCCCGCGCCGCTCCGACAGCCGCGCCTCGCTATGTCCTGGCGGCGCGTCCGGCGGTCATCGCTGGTAAGCCGCGCGCGATCGCCATCGGCTCCTCCACCGGTGGGCCGCAGGCGCTGGCCAGTCTTGTTGCGAAACTGGATCGTCCTCTGGGCATGCCGGTGGTCGTGGTGCAGCACATGCCGGCGGGGTTCACCACGCTGCTGGCGGATCACCTGAACCGCATCGGCACCTTGCCCTGCAGCGAGGCGAAGGATGGGGAGAAACTGCTGCCAGGCCGCCTCTATCTGGCGCCCGGCGATCGGCATCTTCTCATCAAGGATGTGGGGGGCAGCCTGGTGTCGCAACTTGGCGATGGTCCGCCGGAGAACTTCTGTCGCCCTGCGGTGGACCCGATGCTGCGCAGCCTGGTCGCTGCGTGCCAGGGACGCCTGCTGGTGGCGATCCTGACCGGCATGGGAAGCGACGGCCTTGCGGGCTGCCGTTCCGTGACCGGGGCAGGGGGCGCCGTCCTGGCGCAGGATGAAGCGAGTTCGGTCGTCTGGGGCATGCCCGGTGCGGTCGCAAAGGCCGGGATCGCCTCGGCGATTCTCAGTGTCGAGGACATTGCCAGCCGTATTCTTGTGGCTGGCGCAGACGGAAAGCGGACATGACGAACGACGATTTCGCTGAGATTGCCGGAGTTGTGCGACGCCGTTCCGGCATCGTGCTGACCTCGGACAAGGCCTATCTCCTGGAAACCCGCCTCGGGCCTGTGCTGAGCCGTTTCGGCCTGGCCTCCCTCGCGGCGCTGGGCCAGAAGCTGCGACGGCCGGATGAGGCGCTGGAGCGCGCGGTGGTGGAGGCGCTGACGACACATGAGTCGTCCTTCTTCCGCGATGGCAAGCCCTTCGAGCATCTCACCAAGGTCCTGCCCCGGCTGATAGCCTCCCGCTCCCCCGGCGCGCCCTTGCGGATCTGGTCGGCCGCCTGCTCGACGGGGCAGGAGCCCTATTCGATCGCCATGCTGGTGGCCGATACCATGGGCGCGCGCAAGGATTGCCGCGTGGAAATCCTTGCGACGGATATCTCGGCGGAAATCCTCCAGCGTGCGCGGCAAGGGGTCTTCACGCAGTTTGAGGTGCAGCGCGGTCTTCCGATCCGCTCCCTGGTGAAGCACTTCAAGCAGGATGGCGCGAAGTGGAAGATTTCACCGGAGCTGGCGGCGATGGTGCGTTTCGAGGAGCGCAACCTGCTGAACGATCTTTCGTCGCTGGGTCGTTTCGACGCGATTTTCTGCCGTAATGTGCTGATCTATTTTGATGCGCCAACCAAGACGCGCGTTCTCGATGCGCTCGCGCGGCGACTGACGCCGGATGGCGTCCTGTATCTGGGAGGGGCGGAGACGGTGCTTGGATTGACCGACCGGCTGGTGCCGATTGCTGGCGAGCGTGGCGCCTATGGCACATCCCCCCAGCGCGCTGCAGCCTGACAGGGAAGCAAGGGTTTGGCCATGCGCCCGGTGGGTGCATGGCGCATCATGACAAGCAAAAACCCGGCTTCCGTTGGGGGCCGGGTTTGAAGAGCAAGCTGTCGTGACATCGCCGGCCCACCCAGGCCATGAAACTGGACTGGGTGCAGATTATTGGCGCCGTTCGCCTCAGGCGGCGGCGCTTGCCGGGCCGCCGCGGCCATCAGGGCCTGCCGGCAGACGCACGGTATTGTTCGGCTCCCGCAGAACATAGCCACGGCCCCAGACGGTGCCAATCAGCTCCGCCGCGCCGGCGTTTGCCAATTTCTTGCGCAGCTTGCAGATGAAGACGTCAATGATCTTCACCTCCGGTTCATCCATTCCCCCGTAGAGGTGATTCAGGAACGCCTCCTTCGTCAGGACCACGCCTTTGCGAAGGGTGAGGAGTTCGAGAACCGCGTATTCCTTGCCGGTCAGATGCACAGCATGCCCATCGACCAGAACTTCGCGCGAGCCAAGGTTGAGGGTCAGCGGACCCACCGAGAGGGTCGGCTGGCTGAAGCCCTTGGCGCGGCGGACGATGGCCTGGATACGGGCCACCAACTCCTGCTGGTCGAAGGGCTTGGTGATGTAGTCGTCGGCACCCATGCCGAAGCCACGGATCTTCGCCTGCGGCCTTGTCAGGCCGGAGAGGATCAACACCGGCGTCTCGAGGCGCGCCGCACGCAGCCTGCGCACAACCTCATATCCTTCCATGTCAGGAAGCATGAGGTCGAGAATGACGATGTCGTAGTCATACAGCCTGGCAAGCTCGAGGGCTTCTTCGCCCGTGTCGGCCGTGTCCACGATCATGGCCGAGGCCTTGAGCGCTAGAGTGACACCACGCGCGACAATTGTATCATCTTCAACCAAAAGGACACGCATGGAACGCCTCCACACACCGGATGCGTGTATGAATACCACTTCTACGCGATTTGTGAAGGGCTTATTCACCGAAAAAACGCATCATACCCAAGGTATAAACGGGAAAATAGCTGTTCATGACATTTTTAGACATTCCATGAAAAGTAAGGAATGGTGGGCCGCGGCCCGTGCCTTGCGCCAAATCCCACGTCATCAGCGTCGCGGTATCGTCCAGGCCGCCGACCTGCTCGCGGTCGATGTTGCGGGAATTCGACCCAGCCTCGCAATCGGAGAAAGACTCGGTATTCAACTCAGGGGTTCTGCCGAACCGTCGCTGGCAGAGGTTGTCAG
Organism: Falsiroseomonas oleicola; assembly: GCF_019029495.1. Classification (GTDB taxonomy): domain Bacteria; phylum Pseudomonadota; class Alphaproteobacteria; order Acetobacterales; family Acetobacteraceae; genus Falsiroseomonas; species Falsiroseomonas oleicola. The sequence goes on along the minus strand of NZ_JAERQM010000001.1, from coordinate 226,771 downwards.
CATCGGGCGCTCCTCGGCGCGCGCCGTCATTTTCGGCGAGACATCTAACATGGCCGAGGGTGATGAGGTCGTTGCCCTCGAAAGCCCAGGATTGCGTGTGGGGCAGGGCTGGCTCGGGCGCGTGGTCGACCCGCTGGGCCGCCCGCTGGATGGCAAGGGGCCGTTGCTCGGCGGGCAGCACGCCCGGCCCACCCGCGCAGCGGCCCCTCCGGCCGCAACACGGCAGCGCCTTGGCCCGCCGGTCGGGGTCGGTGTCCGGGTCCTTGATGCCTTCTGCACCATGCGGGAAGGCCAGCGGATCGGGCTTTTCGCCGCCTCCGGGATCGGCAAGTCCACGCTGCTCGCCACCATGGCGCGGGCTGCAGCCTTCGATGTGGTGGTCCTTGGGCTGATCGGGGAACGCGGCCGCGAATTGCGGGAATTCATCGAGGACGATCTGGGACCGGAAGGCCTGGCACGCAGTGTCGTCGTCTGCGCCACCTCCGACGCCCCCGCGGCCCTGCGGCGCGAGGCCGGTTATGCGAGCCTGGCGGTGGCCGAGCGTTTCCGCGATGCCGGCCATCGCGTGCTGCTGCTGCTGGATTCCGTCACGCGCTTTGCCCTGGCCTGCCGCGAGATCGGCCTGGCGGCGGGGGAGCCGCCCGCGACCCGTGGCTATCCGCCCAGCGTCTTCCGGGAACTGCCGGCGCTGCTGGAACGGGCCGGCCCGGGCGGGCCTGGCGCCGGCAGCATCACCGCCCTGATGACGGTGCTGGTGGAGGGCGATGACCATGACGAACCCATCGCCGACGCTGTGCGCGGCATCCTCGACGGCCATGCGGTGCTGGAGCGGCGGATTGCCGAGGCGGGCCGCTACCCGGCGGTGGAGGTGCTGCGCAGCCTGTCGCGCAGCGCCCCGGGCTGCCTGACGCCGGATCAGGCGGGGCTGGTGCGCCAGGCCCGCAAGATATTGTCGTTGCGGGATGAGGTGGCGGATCTGGTCCGCCTCGGCGCCTATCGCGCCGGGACCGACGCCTCAGTCGATCAGGCTCTGCGCATGGCGCCACGCATCGATGCCATGCTGCATCAGGCGCGTGGCGAGGTCTCGACATTGGAGGAGGCCTTTGCCCGCCTCGCCGAGGCGCTGTCCGATGCCCCGGCCTAGCCCGATCGAGGCCCTGCGCCTGCTCCGCAGGATCGAGTTGGATGCGGCGCGCCGCAGCCTCGGGGATGCTTTGGCCCAGGAGAGCCAGGCGGCAGAGGCCCAGCAACGTGCTGAAGCGATGCGCGAGTCCGAAAGGGCGGGCGCGGCGCCGGAGGCCTTTGCCGCCTGGCTGCCCACCGCCCAGTCCCGGGTGGCGCAGCTTGCCGCCCGCCGCGATGCCATCGCCGCGGGCATTCTGCCACTGCGCGATGCGGTCGCCGCCGCCTCCCGCGCCGAGAGCGCCGTGGTGGAGGAGGCGGCGCGGCTGCGCAGCCAGGCGCGGGCCGAGCGGCTGGAGCGGATGCAGGCGCGGCTGGATGACCTGCCGCGCGGTGCGCTCAGGCCGCCGCCGGCTTGAGGACGCCGCGGCGGATCTGGTCCAGCTCGATGCTCTCGAACAGGGCGCGGAAATTGCCCTCGCCAAAGCCCTGGTCGCCCTGGCGCTGGATCAATTCGAAGAAGATCGGCCCGATGACGGTGTCGGTGAAGATCTGCAGCAGGCGGCCGCCCTCGGGCGTCGGTGCCCCGTCCATCAGGATGCGGTTGCGCCGCAGCCGATCAATTCCTGCCTCAATGCCAGGGAGCCGGTTGGGCAGCAGCTCATAATAGGTGTCGGGCGTGTCCAGGAATTTCACCTCGGCGGCGCGCATCGCCTCGACACTCGCATGGATGTCGGCGGTGCCGAGGGCGACGTGCTGGATGCCCTCGCCACCATAGGCGCGGAGAAATTCCTCGATCTGGCTGCGGTCGTCCGAGCTTTCATTGATCGGGATGCGGATCTGGCCGCAGGGGGAGGTGAGGGCGCGGGACTTCAGCCCGGTCAGCTTGCCCTCGATGTCAAAGTAGCGAATCTCACGGAAATTGAAGAGCTTGGCGTAGAACTGCCACCAGACATCCATGCGGCCGCGATGGACGTTATGGGTCAGGTGGTCGATCACGGTCAGGCCGCTGCCCTTGGGGCTGGGGTCGCGTTCGCCGGTCCAGTGGAAATCGACATCATAGATGCTGCCGCGCGGGCCGTAGCGGTCCACGAAATACAGCAGGGACCCGCCAATGCCTTCGATGGCCGGGATGTTCAGCTCCATCGGGCCGATCCTCCCCTGCACCGGCTTGGCGCCGAGCGCGATGGCGCGCTGATAGGCCTGGGCGGCATCCGCCACCCGGAAGGCCATGGCGCAGGCGCAGGGGCCATGCACCCGGGCGAAGGCCTGGGCGAAGCTCTCCGGCTCCGCGTTCAGGATGAAATTGACATCGCCCTGGCGCCAGAGCGTCACCGCCTTGGAGCGATGGCGCGCCACGGCCGAGAAGCCCAGGCGGGCGAACAGGGTCTCCAGATAGGGCAGGTCCGGGCCGGTGAACTCCACGAATTCGAAGCCATCCGTGCCCATCGGGTTGGCCTCGGAGATCTGGCCAGCATAGGCGCTGCGATCAGGCGGGACATCCATGGCGCTTCTCCCTGCGTCGGTGAGGCAACAGGAATACGCCATCCCGCGCGGTGAATTCCGGCGAATTTCCTTCCGACTGTGGGTGTGCTTTCGTGATATCGCCAAGAAAGGTTCGAAAAATGGCGAAATCCACCATTGTCCTGGATGAGATCGACCGGCGCATCCTGCGCCTGCTGCAGCAGGACGGCCGCATCGCCGTGACGTTGCTGGCCGAGCAGGTCGGGCTTTCCGCCACGCCCTGCCTGCGGCGGATTCGACGGTTGGAGGAGGCGGGCGTCATCGCCCGCTATGCCGCCGTGGTGGAGCCCAGCCGGGTCGGCCTGCCGATCCAGGCCTTCGTGCAGGTGGCTCTGTCCTCCCATGCCGAGGAGGTGGCGGCGGCCTTCCACAAGGCCCTGGCCGCGCGAGGCGAGGTGATCGCCGCCTATGCCATGAGCGGCGGCATGGACTACATGCTGCACGTCGTGGCGGCGGATTTCGAGGCCTATGCCGATTTCGCGCTCAAGGCGCTGCTGCGCATGCCAGGGGTGAAGGAGACCCGTAGCTCCTTCGTTCTGATGGCGCTGAAGCCGCCCGGTGCGGTGCCCGTCTGAGGCTCAGTCGTGGGTCCCGGCGAGCCAGTCCAGCACGCCCCGGGCGGCGGCAACGCCCGTGCTGAAGCAGCCTTGCAGCAGGTAGCCGCCGGTCGGTGCCTCCCAGTCCAGCATTTCGCCACAGGCGAAGACGCCGGGGCGCGCGCGCAGCATCAGCCTTGCATCCAGTTCGGACCAGGCAAGACCGCCGGCCGAGGAGATCGCCCGTTCGATCGGGGCAACACCGGTCAAGCGAAGCGGCAAAGCCTTGACCAACTGCGCCACCGGAGGGGGTGAGGCCCCGGCCCGCAGCGCCTCCTGCACCAGCCCTATGGCGACCGGAGGCAAGGCCAGCGCCTTGCGCAGGCCATTCGCTAGCGATTCCGCGCGCGGCCGCGCCACCATCCGTTCCGCCACCACGGCCGCGCTGAGATCGGGGCGCAGGTCCAGCTCGATCTCGGCCTGTCCGATATCGGCGATCGCCTGCCGCAGCGGCGCGGACAAAGCATAGAGTGCGCCACCCTCCAGCCCGGTCCTGGTGACCATGGCTTCCCCCCGCAGGGTCCGGCCGGCGAAGCGCAGGCCGATGCGCTTCAGGGGCATGCCCTGGAAGCGCTCCCGGAAATGGGCCGACCAATCGAGGGTGAAGCCCATATTGGCCGGCGCCCAGGGGGTAACGCGCGCTTCCGGCAACTGGGCCGGCCACAGCCCGTCGGAGCCGAGCCGGGGCCAGGAGGCGCCGCCCAGCGCCAGGATGGTCGCTTCCGGTCGCTCGCCTGTGCCGCCCTCGAAACAGGGGTGCCCTTGCGCGTCAAAGCCTGTCCAGCGGCTGCGGGTGCGGATCTCCACGTCCAGCGCATTCAGCCGCCCCAGCCAGGCGCGCAGCAGGGGCGAGGCCTTGAGGCTGCCGGGGAAGATGCGACCGCTGCTGCCCCGAAAAGTCGGCACGCCCAACCCTTCGCACCAGGCGATCAGCGCGGCCGGCGGAAAGCCCTGAATGGCTTGCAGCAACAGGGGTTCGGCGGGCTGGTAGCGGCCCAGCAGGGTCTCCAGCGTCTCCCCATGCGTCAGGTTCAGCCCGCCACGCCCGGCCATCAGGAACTTGCGGCCCACCGAGGGCATGTGGTCGTGGACCGTCACCCGCAGCCCCGCCTGGGCCAGGATTTCGGCCGCCATCAGGCCCGCGGGCCCGGCGCCGATGATGGTGACCGCGGGGTTCTGCACGTCTGTCGGCGGGGCGGCATTGTTCATGCATGGCTTACTGCGGCGGGCGGCACGGGATATCCAGGGGCCGGCGCCAAATTCGCGTGTCTCAAGGAGCTGCCCATGACCGCCATCCTCGTCACCGGAGGCGCCGGCTTCGTCGGCCTGAACCTCGTCGAGGCCTTGCTCACCCGGGGCGAGCATGTGGTGGTGTTCGGGCAGGAGACGGCACTGCCGGAACCGGCCGGCGACGTCTTCGCCCGTCTGCCCGGGCAGTTGGAGGTGGTGACCGGCGATGTCCGTGACCGGGCCGCCCTGGCGCGGCTGTTCGCCGAACGGCGGATCGACCGCGTCTTCCCCTTTGCCGCCATCACCGCTGGTCCGGCGCGGGAAGCGGCTGCGCCGGCTTTGGTGCTGGATGTTAATCTGCACGGCGTCATCGCCACGCTGGAGGCGGCGCGGGATGCCGGCACGGTGCGGCGCGTGGTGCTGCCGGCCTCCTCCGCCGTCTATGGCGAATCCGCCTATGCCTATCCGCTGCTGGACGAGGTCACCACGCCCTGCATGCCGATCAGCCTCTATGGCGTGACCAAATACGCCGTGGAACGCGCTGGCCTCCGGCTGGCGGGGCTCTGGGGCCTGGATGCGGTGGCGGCGCGGATCGGCGCGACCTTTGGGCCCTGGGAGCGGGATACCGGGCTGCGCGACACGCTCAGCCCGCATCTGGCGATCGCCCAGGCGGCGCTGCGCGGGGAGGTGGCGATCCTGCCGCCGGCGCCCCTGCCGCGCTACGACTGGATCTATGTGCGGGATCTCGTCGCCGGGCTGCTGGCGCTGCTGGACTGCGCCGATCCGCCGGGCCGGGTCTTCAACCTGGCCTCCGCGCAGGATTGGGCGCCGCATGCCGGCCCCTGCTGCGATGCCCTGGCCGCCGTCATGCCCGGCTTTTCCTGGCGCCATGCGGCGCCGGGGGAGGCGCCGAACATTTCCTTCAACGAGACGAGGCCGCGCGGGCTGATGGCCATCGACCGGGCTGCCGCGCTCGGCTGGGCGCCGATCTTCACCCCGGAAGCGGCCTATGCCGATTATGCGGCCTGGCTGCGGCAGACTGTCCGGCCGTAAGGCTTGGCCATCCGGCCCGGGCGTCCGATCATGGACCGCCGCCGATCGCTCCCCATCTCCATTGCCTAACCGCCGCGAGGTTCTGATGCCCGATCACAATATGCTGGACCCGACCCGCCTGAAGTTCGGTATCGGGCAGTCCGTTCCCCGCGCCGAGGACCCCATCCTGCTGACGGGCAAGGGGCGCTACACGGATGACATTGCGCTGCCCGGGCAGGTCTGGGCCGTGATGGTGCGCAGCCCCTATGCCCATGGCGTGATCCGCGGCATCGGCACGGAAACCGCGCGGGAAATGCCGGGCGTGCTGGGCGTCTGGACCGGCGCCGACCTCGCGGCCGCCGGCTATGGCCTGATGAAATGCGGCATGCCGCTGAAGAACCGGGACGGCTCGCCGCTGCGCACCACCCACCGCCCGGCGCTGGCCACCGACAAGGTGCGCTTTGTGGGAGACCCCGTGGCCTTCGTGGTGGCCGAGACCCGTGCCCAGGCCAAGGACGCGGCGGAAAAGGTTGAACTGGACATCGACTCGCTCCCCGCCGTCACCCTGGCCTCCGCCGCGGCGGCCCCCGGCGCGCCGCAGCTTTATGATGACATCCCGGGCAATGAGGTGCTGGACTTCCAGCAGGGCGACAGCGCCAAGGTGGCGGAGGCCTTCGCCCAGGCCGCGCATGTCACCCGCCTGTCCCTGCGCAACAACCGCATCGTCGTCTGCGCCATGGAGCCGCGCAGCGCCATCGGCAGCTTCGAGGACGACCGCTACGTCCTGCGCGTTGGCTGCCAGGGCGTCTTCGGCCTGCGCGCCCAGATGGCGAATGAGGTGCTCAAGGTCCCTAAGGAGCAGGTGCGCATCCTGACCGGCAATGTCGGCGGCAGCTTCGGGATGAAGGCCAATGCCTATCCCGAATATCTCTGCCTGCTGCATGCGGCGAAGGCGCTTGGCCTGCCGGTGAAGTGGACGGATGAGCGGACCAGCAGCTTCCTCTCCGACCAGCATGGCCGCGACCATGAGGTGGATGCCGAACTGGCGCTGGATGCGGAGGGCCGGTTCCTCGCCGTGCGCCTGACCTCCTTCGCCAATATGGGCGCCTACCTGTCGACCGTGGCGCCGCTGATGGCCACCGCCAATTTCTGGAAGAACGTCCAGGCCAATTACCGCACGCCGCTGATCGAGGTCATCACCCGCAGCCTGCTCACCAATACCAGCCCGGTCTCGGCCTATCGCGGCGCGGGGCGGCCGGAGGGCAATTACTTCATGGAGCGGCTGATCGAGACAGCGGCGCTGGAGATGGGGATCAGCGCGCTCGACATCCGGCGCCGAAACCACATCCAGCCGGCGGAATTCCCGTACGCCGCCGCTTCCGGCAGCATCTATGACGGTGGCGACTTCACCGCGCTGCTGGACCGCGCGCTGGGAGCCGCCGATGTCGCGGGCTTCCCGGCCCGCAAGGCGGAGAGTGCGCAGCGCGGGCTGCTGCGTGGCCTCGGCGTCGGCAACTTCCTGGAATGCACCGCCCCGCCGACCAAGGAACAGGGTGGCATCCGCTTCGAGGCGGACGGGACCGTCACCATCATCACCGGCACGCTGGACTACGGCCAGGGCCATTGGAGCGCCTTCGCGCAGGTGCTGCACCAGTCGATCGGCATCCCCTTCCACCAGATCCGCCTTTTGCAGGGCGATTCCGACGAGCTGATCGCCGGTGGTGGCACTGGCGGGTCGAAGTCCCTGATGGCCTCCGGCGCCGCGATCGTCGAGGCGGCGGAGCTGGTGGTGGAGAAGGGGCGCGAGGCCGCCGCCTGGGCACTGGAAGCGGCGGCCGCCGATATCGAATTCGAGGCCCATCCGGAGGGCGGCGAGGGCCGCTTCCTGATCGCCGGCACCGACCGTGGCATCGGCATCATGGAGCTCGCCGCCCGGCTGCGGCAGGCGCCCAGCCTGCCGGAGGGTGTGCCGGCGACGCTGGACGTCACCCATGTCTTCGACCAGGCGCCCCAGGCCTATCCCAATGGTTGCCATATTGCGGAGGTGGAGATCGATCCGGAGACCGGCATCGTCACTATCGACCGCTACATGTCGGTGAACGATTTCGGCGTGATCGTGAACCCGATGCTCGTGGCCGGCCAGGCGCATGGCGGCATCGCTCAGGGCATCGGCCAGGCGCTGCTGGAAAGCGTCGGCTATGGCGAGGATGGCCAGCTCCAGACCGGCAGCTACCTGGACTATGCGCTGCCCCGGGCCGGGGACATGCCCTCCATCGGCTTCGTGAGCCATGCGGTCCCGGCCACGACCAATCCGCTGGGCGCCAAGGGCTGCGGTGAGGCCGGCTGTGCCGGGTCCCTGCCGGCGGTGATGAACGCGCTGGTCGATGCGCTGTCCGTCTACGGCATCCGGCACATCGACATGCCGGCGACGCCGGAGCGGATCTGGCAGGCGATCCAGGCCGCCTGAGGGGCGAACCGCCCCGGCTTTGCCGGAGGCGGTTCCTTGTGCGGCACGCCGCCCGGGATGGGATCGTCCGGATGGCGTGCATGCGTGGTTTCGGCGCCGGCGGCACATTTCGTCACCAGGGGCTGATTTCCGCGGCATCGCGGAATCCTCTATGCCGGGCGGAACGTCACAACGGACCCCTTGGCAGACCTCTCACCCCACCGTCGCCCGACCCGCGCCATGCCGCATTTTCGCAGGGCGCCGTGCCAGGTCCCTCGGCGCGATCCGCCACCGCTGGCGCAAGGCACAACTGTCGCGCCGATGCGGGCTGTCGCGGGGCGTGGCGGGCGTCGGCGGCGCATCCTGGCCTGGCTGGTGGCTTCCCTGCTGCTGCATGGGGTCCTGGCGCTGTATCTGGCGCTGCCGCCGCGCGAATTGCCGGACCTGCCGCCGCCGGCCATCGAGGTCGTGTTCGAGGGTGGGCAGCCCGAGCAGCCGGCAGCCGAGCCGCCGCAGGGCCTTGCCCCGGCACCGCCTTCCGCGCCCGCTCCACCGCCCCCTGCGGCCACCCCGCCATTGCCGCAACCCCAGCCGTCACCGCCCCAGCCGCCAAGGCCAGAGCCGCCCCAACCGGCGCCACCCCAGCCGGCGGCGCCCAGCCCCGAGCCACCCAGGCCGCAACCGCCGCGGCCTGTCCCTACGCCGCCGCCGCTGTCCGAACCCCTGCCTGCGGAGCCGACCCCGGCCGACGAAGCGCCCGCTGAAGCCCTGCCCACGCCACCCCCGCAGGCCCCGCCCGTGCCGCCACGGCCGGCAGCGGCTGCCCGCCGTGCCGCGCCCGCCCTGCCGCCCGGGGTGATCTGGGCGCCGGATGGCCTGTCCTTCAACGCGCCGGCGCGGCCCAGCGTGCCGGCTGGCCGCCCGACCGCGCGCGGCCTCGATCTCAGCATCGATCCGCGCATCCTGCGGGGGGAGGCCAATGCCGACGCCAACCTCCAGGTCCGCGGCGCGCAGGTGGGCGCGGATTGGCGCGGCGCCTTCCGGCGCTGGCTGGACCGCAATATGTCCTATCCGATGGAGGCGCTGCGCCAGGGTGAATCCGGGACGGTGCGGGTGCGGGTGGTGGCGGGGCCGGATGGGCAGGTGCGCAGCGTGCGGCTGCTCACCCCCTCCGGCTCACCTTCCCTGAACTTCGGCACCACCTTTCCCTTCAGCGGTGCCCAATTGCCGGCCTTCCCGCCGCCGGTCGATCCGGCGGGCGTGACCATCGACCTGACGGTGAACTATATCCTGATCCGGCGGTAGGCTTCAGGCGGCCTGGAGGCGCATTTCGGCCGGCACCGGCAGGGGCGTATTGCCGCTGTCCTTGAACTCGACCGTGGTGAACAGCAGCTCGGTCTCGCCGATATTCTCCACGCTATGGACAAAGAAGTCGCCGGCCGGGAAGGTGAAGTGCTTCGTCTCCCCGGCATGATGCGTGACATCGACGATGCGGCCGTCATGGTAATAGCCGCGCGCCTTGCCCGGATTGTGCGCGGTCCAGAAATAATCCAGCACATGGCGGTGGAAGTTGCAGCGCTTGCCGGGCGGCAGGCGCAGATGCCAGACGCGCAGCTTCTCCGTCTCCGAAACCAGGATGCTGCCAACGCAGCCATTGAACTGGTTGTCCAGGAATTCCTGGCGCAGCGCCTCGGGCCAGCCGTCAGGGGCCGGGAGGGTGGGAGTGTCCTGGGTCATCTCGGCGTTCCTCACTCGGCGGCCAGGCGCTGCGCCGCGGCGCCGCGCGTCTTCACCACGACCTTGATCGCGTCATCCACCCGGTCGCGGGCATGGCGCAGCGCCTCCGGCAGGTCGTCCAGGTGGAAGCTGTGGGTATGGACCAGCCGCGCATCGAAGCGGCGTTCCGCCATGAAGGCCATGGCGCGATGCGTGGCGCTGCGGCCCTCGCCGCGGATGCCATAGAGATAGACGTTGTTGCGCACGATCTGCGGCAGGTCGACCGTCACCGGGTCATGCGGGAAGGCGGCGAGGCAGATCTTGCCGCCGCGATTGACCATGGCGGTCGCCATGTTGATGGCGTCCTGGGTCCCGGCGCATTCGATGACGTAGTCGGCGCCGAGGCCGCGCGTCAGCTCCTTTACCACCGCCACAGCATCCTCGTTCTTCACATTCACCACGCGGTCGGCGCCCAGCTTGCGGCCGATCTCCAGCCGCCCGTCCCGCGTGCCGACCAGCACCACCGGCGTGGCGCCAAGCGCCTTGGCAACGCCGGCCGCGAGCAACCCGATCGGGCCGGGGCCGATCACCACCACGCTTTCCCCCGCCACCAGCCCACCGAGCTCCGTCAGCCCGTACATGCTGGTGCCGGCCGTGACGACCAGCGTCGCCTCCTCATCGGTCATCGAATCCGGCACGCGGACCAGGGTGTTGATGTTGTTCACCTGGTACTCGCAGAAGCCGCCATCGGTGGTGAAGCCATTGGCGCGGTGGCCCTTGTCCACATCGCCGTAGTTCTGGCCGTAGTTGAGGCAGGCCGTGTACATGCCCTGGCGGCAGCGCTTGCACTGGCCGCAGCCGGCATGGATTTCCACCGTCACCCGTTCGCCGATCCGGTACTCATCCACCCCCGGGCCGAGCGCCGCCACGGTGCCCATGTACTCATGACCCGGCGTGAAGTTCTTGTGGAAGGGCAGGCCGCCCTGGAATTTCGCCGGGGAGCCGTAATGGATGATCTCGAGGTCGGTGGCGCAGATCGCCACCGCGTCGATTCGCACCAGCACCTCCGCCCGGCCGGGCATTGGCACCGGCTTGGTGGTCTGGAACAGCTCATCCGGCCCGCCCAGAACCCAGGCCTTCATCCGCTCGGGGATGGGCATCTCGGGGGAAGTACGAACGCCGGGGGAAGAGGTGGACATCGCGGCGGCTCCTGAGGGGCGCATTGGCCCAAATTGGTGCGCCATATTGGCATATTGGTGAACCAATGCAAGCGAAGGCTGTGTCAGCGGGCAGTCGTGAAGAATTGGTTGACCAATGCCGCGCCGCCCCGCTACGCCATGCGGCATGGATGGAGTGCTCGAACCGCGCGGCGTTCTGCCGCAACTGCGCGCCTGGCTGGCGGGCCATGGGCTGATGGGCGCCGCCCTGCCCGATGACGGCCGCCTGCCGCCGGAACGCGAGATCGCCGCGCGCCTCGGCGTCAATCGTGGCGAGGTGCGCAAGGCCCTGGCGGTGCTGGAAGCCGAGGGCCAGGTCTGGCGCCATGTCGGCAAGGGCACCTTCGCCACCCGCGCCCAGCCGGCGCCCGGCGTGCCGGGCCGGCCGGACATCCGCGACCTGGCGCAGGACACCAGCCCGCCCGCGGCCATGGAGGCACGGCTGATCGTGGAGCCGGAACTGGCCCGCCTCGCCGCCCTGCGCGCCACCGCCGCCCAGATCGCGGAGCTGCGCCGTCTGGCCGCCACCGCGCGCGCCGCGCCGAGCTGGGCCGCCTATGAGGAGGCGGATTTCCGGCTGCATGAGTTGATCGCCGAAGCCTCCGGCAACCGGCTGATGCTGGAGGTGGAGCGGCTGGTGAATGGCGTGCGCCGCGCCGTGGTCTGGGGCCATCTGGCGCGCCGGCCGGAGGGGCCCTCCGCCGACTACCACTCCTTCGACGAGCACGACGCCATCATCGCCGCCATCGCCAGCCGCGACCGGCGCGGCGCGGCGGAGGCGATGCGGCGGCACCTGGAAAGCACCGCGCGGGCGCTGGCCGAGGATTAGCGGAGCGCCGCCAGCAAGGCCGGGTCCAGATCCTTCGCGGCCTCCGTCGCCACCGGCGCGCAGGCAGCCCGGAAGGCCGGCAGGTCGATATCCTCCGGTCCCAGAACGGAAATGCCCTCCGCCGCCAGGGCCTGCATCGCCAGCGCATCCTCCTCCGCCGCCCATTGCCGTTGCCGCAGCGTCGCCGCCCGCGCTGCCTCGTGCAGCGCCGTTCGCGCGGTGGGCGGCAGGGCATCGTGCCAGGCGGCGTGGCAGGCCAGCAGAACCACGCCCTGGATATGCCCGGTCAGGCTGACATGGCGGTGATGCGCCTGCAGGCCGAAGCCCAGCAGGTTGGTCAGCGGATTCTCCTGCGCATCCACCGCGCCGCTGGCCACCGCCGCGCGCAGCCCGGCCACATCCGTCACCATCGGCCGGAAGCCCATCGCGGCAAGCGCGGCCTGGTAGGTGGCATTGTCCAGCGTGCGGATGACGAGGCCTGCGCAATCGGCCGGGGTCCGGATCGGGCGGCGCGCATTGGTCAGGTGGCGTAGCCCATTGTCCCAGAAGCCGAGCAGCCGCAGCCCGGTCCCGGCCTCCAGCGCCGCGCGAATATGCGCCCCCGCCGCGCCATCCAGCGCCGCGAACAGCCGGGCGCGGTCCGGCGCCGCATAGGGCAGGTCGAGCGCCCCCAGCGCCGGGACCCGCGCGCTGAGATAGCCGGAGGCCATGTAGCAGAGCTGCCGTCCGTCACCGGCCTCCACCGCATCGAACAGCCCGCGCGCCGTGCCGCCGGCCGAGGTGATGTCGTCCAGCACCTCCGGCGCGAAGCCCTGTCCGGACAGCGTCGCGGCCAGGGCCCGTAGCGCCCGCGTATGCACGGAGCTTGCCCCCTGATAGCCCGCCATGGCGATTCGCACGGCCTGTTCTCCCCGACCATTTCCACCCAATGACAAACCAATTGACAGACCAATCGCCCAATGTCCACATGGCGCCGCCGGACCCCCTTTTAGCCTGGCGGAGGAACCAAGAATGACCCAGCAGCGCCACCAGCCCTGCGCTCCCTTCGGCGTGTCATCGCGCCGCCAACTGCTCGCAGGCATCGCAGCGCTGGGCGCCGGCCCAACGGCGGCCCTGGCCCAGGCGGCACCCTGGCCGAGCCGACCGGTGAGCATCATCATGCCGCTCCAGGCCGGCACCGCCTCCGACATCGCGCTGCGCATCATGGCCGACCGGGTGTCGGAAAAGCTGGGCCAGCGCATGGTGGTGGAGAACCTGACCGGCGCGGCCGGGCTGATCGGCGCCGAGCGCGCCGCCCGTGCCACCGCGGATGGCTACACCCTGGCGGCGCTGAACAATTCCATCCTGACGATCCTGCCGAATGTCCAGCGCCGGCGCCTGGGCTTCGATCCCTTCGCCGATTTCCAGCCGATCGCCGGCATCGCCAATATCCCGACCTTCCTCGGCGTCCATAAGGACGTGCCGGCGACCACGGTGGCGGAGCTGGTGGCCTTGGCGAAGACGCGGGACCTCAACTACGCCTCCGGCGGCACCGGCAGCCCGCAGCATCTGGCCACCGAGATGTTCATGGCCATGGCCGGGGTGAAGATGACGGAGGTTGGCTATCGCGGCGCGGCCGCGGCGGCGGCCGACCTGGCGGCCGGGCATGTGCAGGTGATGTTCATCGCCCAGACACTGGCGCTGCCCTTCAAGGACAGCGGCAATATCCGCTTCATCGGCTTCGCCGGGCCGGAGCGGCATCCGGAATACCCGCAGGTGCCGACCGTCGCGGAGCAGGGGGTGGCGGGCTACGACTATTCCTCCTGGATCGCGCTGTTTGCGCCGACGGGCACGCCGGCACCCGTGCTGGAACGCCTGCGCGCGGACAGCGCCGCCGCTTTGGCGGAGCCGGAGCTGCAGCAGAAGTTGATCCGGGCCGGGCTCCAACCCTGGTTCAAGACGCCGGCCCAGCTGGCGGAGGTCATGCGCGGCGATGATGCGCGGTGGAAGGCCGTGGTGCGGATGGCCAACCTTCAGATGTAGCGCCGCGACCCGCCGGGGCTTGCCAGCCATCGCCCGGCCCCACATGAGGGCGCGATGGGACATGCATTCGACCTGCTGGTGATTGGGGGCGGCATCAATGGCGCGGGCATCGCGCGGGATGCCGCCGGGCGTGGCCTTTCCACCTGCCTGGTGGAGCGGGGCGACCTGGCCGGCGGCACCTCCTCCAACTCCTCCAAGCTCGTGCATGGCGGGCTGCGCTACCTGGAACATTACGAGTTCCGCCTGGTGCGGGAGGCGCTGGCCGAGCGCGAGGTGCTGCTGCGCATCGCACCCCACATCGTCTGGCCGATGCGCTTCGTGCTGCCGCACCGGGCCGAGATGCGGCCGCGCTGGCTGATCCGCGCCGGGCTTTTTCTCTATGACCACCTGGCGCGACGGGTCAGCCTGCCGGGGGCGGAGGGGCTGGACTTTCGGACCCATCCCTACGGCGCGCCGCTGTCACCTGCCATCGCCAATGGCTTCGCCTATTCGGATTGCTGGGTGGAGGATTCCCGGCTGGTGGTGCTGAACGCCAAGGACGCCGCCCGCCGCGGCGCCACCATCCGCACCCGCACCGCTTTCGTTGACGCCGCCCGCGACGCCGATGGCTGGACCGTGCGGCTGCGCGCCGGGGATGGGGCGGAGGAGACGCTGCGCGCCAAGGCGTTGGTCAATGCCGCCGGCCCCTGGGTGATGGCGGCGCAGGATGCGACCCATGCGAAGCGCGCCGGCAGCGTGCGCCTGATCCGGGGCAGCCACATCGTTCTGCCGGCGCTGTATGAGGGCGAGCAGGCCTATATCCTGCAGAACGACGATCGCCGCGTGGTCTTCGTCATCCCCTATCAGGGGCGCTTCTCGCTGGTCGGCACCACCGATGTGCCGCATGAGGGCGATGCGGCGACGGCCCATTGCACGCCGGAGGAGGCCGCATACCTCTGTGCCGCCGTCAGCCGCCAGTTCAGGCGCGCGGTGACGCCGGCCGAGATCGTCTGGTCCTATTCCGGCGTGCGGCCGCTGTACGACGACGGATCGGACGACCCCTCCGCCATCACCCGCGACTATGTGCTGAAACTGGATGACAGCGCGGCGCCGCTGCTCAGCATCTATGGCGGCAAGATCACCACCTATCGCCGGCTGGCGGAGGAGGCGGTGGAGAAGCTTGCCCATGCGCTGGGACGGCAGGCGCCGGCCTGGACGGCGGGGGCTGCGCTGCCGGGCGGCGATTTTGGCGGGCGCGACCTGCCCGGCTACGAGACGGAGATCGCCGCCCGCTTTCCCTGGCTGCCGGCACCGCTGCGCGCCCGACTGGTGCGTGCCTATGGCAGCGAAGTGCCGGACCTGCTGGGCGAGGCGGCCTCACTGGCCGATCTGGGCCAGGACCACGGCGCCGGGCTGACCCAGCGGGAGGTGGATTGGCTGATGCGGGAGGAATGGGCCCGCACGGCGGAGGACATCCTCTGGCGCCGCTCCCGCCTCGGCCTGCACATGACGCCCGAGCAGCGGGAAGCACTTGCCGCCGTTATTTGAGCTGGCTGTCCTTGCTGCCGCGGCGGTTGATGCCGAAGGCGCTGGGGCGCTTGTCGCGGGCGGATTGGCAGGCGACGCAGGTGCGCACGCCCGGAAGCGCGGCGCGGCGGGCTTCCGGGATCTCCTCACCGCATTCGACGCAGTGGATCTCGCCCGGGCCGGCATTCATCCGCGCGCGGGCGCGCAGAATGCCGTCCCGCACCGTGTCGTCGATCTGATCCTGCACCGCGCCATCCGGCGCCCAACCGCTTGCCATGATCTTTGCTGCCCTCCGCCCTGGAGATGGGCAGCGCGGCAGGCCGGGCCAAGGTCCACCATCAGTACCGCTTGCAGGCCCAATCGGCGGGCGACGGTTCAGGGCGCCTGTTCCAGCACCCGCGCCAGGCTGGCCGACAGCGCCTCCGCCGCCGCGGGCAGACGGCGGCCGCGGCGGGCGAGCAGCGCGATTCGCCCGCCATTCAGCAGCGGATCGGCCAATGGCACCGCGCGGACCTTGCCGAGTTCCAGATGCAGTGCCAGCACCCGCGGCACCATCACCGCCACCCCCTTGCCATCGGCCACGAAGGCAGCGGCGACGTGTGGCGAATTGGTCTCCAATACGGGCCGGATCGGCACCCGGGCGGCGCGGCAGGCGGTGTCGAACAGGCCGCGCGAACTGCCCAGATGCGACGGCGCGACCAGCGGCATGCCGGCCAGATCGGCCAGAGTCAGGCTCGGTGCATCCGCCAGCTTGTGGTTCGGCGCCAGCATGACCGCGAAGGGCTCGGCGGCGGAGGCCAGCACCTCCACCTCCGGGTCTGCGCTTGGGTTGAAGGCGATGCCGAGATGGCAGGTGCGGTCGTGCAGCGCGGCCAGGATCGCCTCCGACCCCACCACGGCGATATCCAGCGTCACCGCCGGATAGGCGGCGCGGAAGGCGGCCAGCCCGGCGGCGAGGCCGCTGGCGGCGAAGCTTTCCACCAGCCGAAGCACGACATGGCCGCGCCGCACCCCGCGCAGCGCGTCGAGGTCGGCGCGCAGCCGCTCCGTCAGATGCGTCGCCTCCCGCCCATGATGCAGCAGGATCTCGCCGGCCGGGGTCAGGCCGACGCCGCGCGCGCCGCGTTCCAGAAGCTGCACGCCCAGCTCCTCCTCCAACTGCTGGATGCGGCGGCTGATGGCGGATTGGGCGAGGCGCAGCCGCTGCGCGGCCTCGCGCATCGAGCCGGCCTGGGCGACGGCGAGGAAGCAGCGCAAACCTGGGGGGAGCATGGCATGGGCCTCCGGTTCCGATGCCTCCACGGCATCAGGGTGCGCTACATTTTCTGCTTGCGGCATCGCCGTCAACGGTCTGGTATGCAACTGACACGCAGAAAATTTTGCAAGGGGTGATCCAAAGTCATGATCATCGAGGGCGTGCCCTTCCAGGTGGCGGATTGGTCCGGCTGGCCGGAGACCCGGCATGAGGGTGAAACCGGCCATGCGCTGTGGCGGACGCTGGAGGTGGGCAATATCCGCGTGCGGATGGTGACCTATTCCCCCGGCTACATGGCCGACCACTGGTGTTCCCGTGGCCATGTGCTGCTGGTGATGGAAGGGGAGTTGGAGACGGAACTGGCCGATGGCCGGGTCTTCAGAATGCGGGAGGGTTGTTCCTACCAGGTGGCCGAGAATGCGGAGCCTCATCGCAGCCGCACCGCCATCGGGGCGAAGCTTTTCATCGTCGATTGAACCCCGAGCCAGGAGCCGGCTGATGCCCATCACCCGTCGCGCGGCGCTTGCCGCAGCCCTCAGCAGCCTTGCCGCGCCCGCCTGGGCACAGGAATTTCCCGGACGTCCCATCCGCATCATCGTACCCTCCGCCCCCGGCGGCAGCCTGGATATCCTGGCGCGGCTGACGGCGCGGCATCTGGGGGAAAGGCTGGGCTGGCAGGTGCCGGTGGAGAACCGCAGCGGCGGCGGCGGCAATATCGGCTTCGACGCGGCGGCGAAAAGCCGGCCGGACGGCCTGACGATCCTGATCGCCAGCGAGCCGCTGACGGTGAACCCCAGCCTTTTCGCCAACCTGCCTTTCGACCCACTGCGCGACTTCCAGCCGCTGACCATGATCGCGACGCTGTCGCAGGTGCTGGTGGTGCATCCCTCCGTGCCGGCGCGGACTTTCGCCGAGTTCGTCGCCCTGGCGAAGAGCGGCGCGCCGATGAATATCGGCTCCGCCGGCACCGCCTCGCCCGGGCATATGGCGGTGGCGCAGCTGGTGCATGCCGGCATTCCGCTGACGCATGTGCCCTATCGCGGCGGCGGGCCGGCCGTGCAGGACACGGTGGCCGGCAATATCCAGGGCGGCATCATGACCCTGCCGGCGGCGCTGCCCTTCATCCAGGAGGGCAAGGTGCGGGCGCTGGCGGTGACCTCCGAGGCGCGGTCGCCCTTCGCGCCGGATGTGCCGACGATGGCGGAGGTGGTGCCGGGCGTGGTGGTGAATTCCTGGCAGGCCTTCCTGCTGCCCGCCGGCGTGCCGGCGCCGGTCCTGGCGCGGTTGAATGCCGAGATCACCGCCGTGATCCGCCTGCCGGAGGTGCAGGACTTCCTGAAGCGCCAGGCCTTCGAGCCGGCGCCCGGAACGCCGGAGGCGCTCGGCGCCTTCCTGGCGGAGGAGGTGCCAAAATGGCGCCGCGTGGTGCAGCAGACGGGGCTGCGCCTGGATTGATCGCGACGCGGGCCAAAGGCCCGCGCTCCGACTGAGAGTCACTGCGCCCGAGGGCGAGGGATAGGAAAACCATGTCCAGAACACCGACGATCTTCAACGAAACCCGCATGCGCGCGATGATGGACCGCAAGGGGCTCGACCTCGTCATCGTCCGGGGCGTGGAAAATTCCCGCTACATCAGCGAGTTCTTCCACAATGGCGGCAACCTCGGCTACCGCCCCTTCTGCGTCTTCTACTTCCGCGACCCGGCGAAGAAGCCCGCCTTCGTGGTGGCCGCCGTCGACCTGCACCTGGCGATGACGCTGACCTGGATCGAGGATGTCCGCGCCTACGCCATGGCGGAATTCTTCACCGATGTGGACACGCATTTCTACGACGATTTCGCGGGCGCCGCGAAGGCGATCCTGACCGAGCGCGGCGTGAAGGGGATGAAGGTCGGCACGGAGGGTGACAACCTGACCAGCGGCTTCCGCACCGTTCTGGACGGGCTGCTGGCCGGCAACATGGTGGAGGACATCTCCTTCGACATGGAGATGGTGCGCATGGTCAAGACGCCGGAGGAAATCCGTCGGCTGAAGCGCGCCACCGAGATCACCGTGAAGGCCCACGCCGCCTTCCGCGCCGCCATCAAGCCCGGCGCCACCGACACCGACCTGCACCGCACCGCCTGCCTGACCATGCTCCAGGAAGGCGCGACCGCGGTGAACTTCATCAATGTCGCGGCCGGCAGCGCCAATTCCTTCGCCGCGCATGATCCCTTTCCGCGCGACTACGTCTTGCAGCGTGGCGACTTCGTGAAGGTGGACATGGGCGCGAATGTGCTCGGCTATTCCGCCGACTTCGTGCGCAGCTACTTCATCGGCGAGGCCAGCCAGCGGCAGCAGGACATCTGGAAATGGCTGAACGAGGTGCAACTCGACCTCTGCGCCTGGATCCGCCCCGGCGTGACGGGCGGCGAGATCTTTGAGCGCGGCTACAAGCAGATCAGCAAGCATCTCGAAAAGTTTCCGCGTGAATTCCTCGGCCATGGGATCGGCCTCGGCAGCCACGAGCAACCCCGCATGAACGCGGTGAACCGCACGGTCGTGGAAGCCAATTCGGTGCTCTGCGTCGAATACAGCTACTATCATGACGGCTGCCGCCACCACACGGAGGAGACATTCCTGGTGGCGGAGGATGGCAACCACCACTGGACGAAGGACTGCCCGCGCGACCTGATCGTGGCCGCCTGACGCCATGGCGGGCGCGCTGGCTGGCATCACCGTCGTCGACCTCTCGACGCATCTCTCCGGCCCTTATTGCACCATGCTGCTCGGCGACCTCGGCGCCGATGTCATCAAGGTGGAACGGCCGGGCGGGGGCGATGAGGCGCGCAGCATGCCGCCCTTCGTCGATGGTCGCAGCGCGCCCTTCGATGTCTGGAACCGCAACAAGCGCAGCATCGTGCTGGATGCCAAGAACCCGGCCGATGCAGTGACGCTGCGGGCGCTGGTGGCCCGGGCCGATGTGCTGGTGGAGAACTTCCGGCCCGGCACGCTGGAGCGCATGGGGCTGGGGTGGGAGGCGCTGCACGCGGCGCATCCCCGCCTGATCCTCGCCAGCATTTCGGGCTTCGGCCAGTCCGGCCCCTGGGCCGGGCATGGCGGCTTCGACCTGATGACCCAGGGCATGGCCGGGCTGATGGCCGGCAATGGGCCGCCGGAGGGCGAGCCGCACCGCCTGCCCATCGCCATCAGCGACCTGACGGCAGGCATGCAGGCGGCGATCGGCATCCTGGCCGCGCTGAATGCCCGCCACGCCACGGGGCAGGGGCAGCGGGTGGAGGCGGCGCTGTTCACCTCCGCCTTGTCGCTGGGTGTGTATGAGGCCGCCCATGTGCTGGCGCTGGGCACGCGGCCGGAACGGCTGGGCCAGGCGCATCGCGGCAACTCGCCCTATCGCGCCTTTCCCGCCGCCGATGGCTGGATGACGGTGGGCGCGGCACAGGCGCATTTCTGGCAGCGCTTCTGCGGCATTCTGGAGATGCCCGAACTGCTGGCCGATGAGCGCTTCGCCACCAATGCCGATCGCGTGGCGAACAACGAGGCGCTGGTGGCGATCCTGGCGCCCCGGCTGCGCCAGAAGCCACGCGATCATTGGCTGGCCGCCTTTACCGCCGCCGGCATCCCGGCCGAGCCGGTGCTGTCCTATGACGAGGCGCTGGCGCATCCCCAGGCGGCTGCGATGGGCGTGGTCGCCGACATTCCCGGCGCGGAGGCCGGCCTTCGCGCCACGCTCGCAACACCCTTCCGGCTATCCGACACACCGCCGGATGTGCGCAAGGCGGCGCCGGTCCTGGGCGAACACGGCGCCGAGATCCGGGCCGGTCTGGCGGCCCGCGACGCGGCGGAATAGCCTTTCGGCACGCGCGCAGGAGAGTGCCCATGTCCGTCCGCAACGCCGTGCTGGAAGATGCCCTGATCGAGGCGCGGGAGAGCTACGCCGCCCGCCGCCCCGCCAGCGCCGCGCGCCATGCCGAAGCCGCGCAGGTGATGCCCGGCGGCAATACCCGTAGCGTGCTGTTCCATGGCCCCTTTCCCTTCACCGCCGAGAGCGGGGAGGGATGCCGGGTGCGCGACCTGGATGGGCACAGCTATGTCAGCATGATCGGCGAGTTCACCGCCGGCCTGTTCGGCCATTCCCATCCCGCGATCCGCGCCGCCGTGCTGCGGGCGCTGGACACCGGCGTGAACCTGACCGCGCACAACCCCTTCGAGGCCCGCTTCGCCCGCTTGGTGCGCGACCGCTTCCCGTCGCTGGAGACACTGCGCTTCACCAATTCGGGCACCGAGGCGAATCTGCTGGCCCTGGCCTGCGCCACCATCACGACGGGTCGCAAGACCATTCTGGGG
Source organism: Falsiroseomonas oleicola (assembly GCF_019029495.1). GTDB lineage: Bacteria > Pseudomonadota > Alphaproteobacteria > Acetobacterales > Acetobacteraceae > Falsiroseomonas > Falsiroseomonas oleicola. The sequence continues at coordinate 205,930 of NZ_JAERQM010000001.1, read as the reverse complement.
TTTCGCGGTGGCTATCACGGCGGCCTCATGACCTTCGGCCCCGGCGCGAACCCGATCAACGTGCCGCACAGGGTGGTGCTGGCCGGCTATAACGACCTAGCGGAAGCCACCGCCCTGGCGCGGGACAATGCCGGCGACCTGGCCGCGATCATCCTGGAGCCGATGCTGGGCGGCGGCGGCTGCATCGCGGCGGAGGATGCCTTCCTGCGCGGCCTGCGCGCCTTGGCGGATGAGACCGGCGCCGTGCTGATCTTCGACGAGGTGATGACCAGCCGCCTCGCCCCTGGCGGGTTGCAGGAACTCACCGGCATCACGCCGGACATGACGACGCTGGGCAAATATGTGGGCGGCGGCATGTCCTTCGGCGCCTTTGGCGGCCGCGCCGATCTGATGGCGATCTTCGACCCGCGCCGCCCGGATGCCGTGCCGCATGCCGGCACCTTCAACAACAACACGCTGACCATGTCCGCCGGCATCGCCGCCTTGTCCGAGATCTACACGCCGGAGGTCGCGGTGTCCCACAATGCGCGCGGCGATGCGCTGCGCGAGGCCCTGCAGGCGGCGGCCGGCGACCTGCCGCTTTGCGTCACCGGCCGCGGCAGCATGATGGCCTTCCACTTCATGGCAACGCCGCCGCGCGATGCGGAGGAAGCGGCGCGCGGCAACCAGGCCTTGAAGGAACTGCTGTTCCTCGATCTGCTGGATCGCGGCTACTACATCGCGCGGCGCGGGATGCTGGCCCTGTCGCTGATGGTGGGGCCGGAGGAATGCGCGGGCTTCGTCGAGGCCTTCGCCGATTTCTGCCAGATCCGGGGTGCGCTGATCCGGGAAGCGGTGGCCGCCTGACGACGCGATCCATTCTTGCCAGCCCCGGCGGAAGATGATCCAATTTTTACAATGAGGGTTGCGGCAGCCGAATCGCCTCCTTCTCCCCTTGCCCTGGAGACAGATTGATGGCGGCTGTTCCGCACAGCGACCTGCCGGACCTTTCGGACCATGTCGTGGTGCGCCGCATGCACTGGGGGCGCTGGGCGGCCGTGGCGGTGATCCTGCTGCTGCTCGCCAGCCTCGCCCGGGCCTTCGCGGTGGGGCAGATCGAATGGCAGGTGGTGGGGCAGTTCATCACCGCGCCGACCATTCTCAGCGGGCTTCTCAACACCGTGGTGATGGCGGTGGCGGCGATGGCGCTCGGCATCATGCTGGGCGTGGTGGCGGCGGTGATGCGCATGTCCAGCAACCCGGTGCTTCAGGGCGTGGCGCTGGGCTATGCGTGGCTGTTCCGCGGCACGCCGATCATCCTGCAACTGCTGCTGTGGTTCAACCTGGCGCTGATCTTCCCGACCATCGGCCTGCCCGGCATCGGCTGGGTGCGCACGGTGGATGTGATGACGCCGGCCTTCGCCGCGCTGCTCGGCCTCGCCATCAACCAGGGCGCCTATACGTCGGAAGTGGTGCGCGCCGGCATGCTCTCGGTCGATGTCGGGCAGTATGAGGCCGCGAAGGCGATCGGCATGACGCGGCTGCGCGCGCTGCGCCGCATCGTCTTCCCGCAGGCCATGCGGGTGGTGATCCCGCCGCTGGGCAATGAGTTCATCGGCATGGTGAAGTTGACCTCGCTGGCCAGCGTCATCCAGTTCACCGAGATCCTGCACAGCGCGCAGAACATCTACTACGCCAACGCCCATGTCATCGAGTTGCTGATCGTCGCCGCCCTCTGGTACCTGCTGGTCGTCTCCATCCTGACGCCCTTGCAGATGCTGCTGGAACGCCGCTTCTCGCGCGGCTCGGCGGGGGGGCGCTGAGCGATGCGGCCCTTGGTCTCCCTGGTGCGCCTGAACAAATCCTTCGGTGATTTCCGGGCGCTGCGCGATGTCTCGCTCGATGTCGCGGCGGGGGAGGTGGTCTGCATCATCGGCGCCTCCGGTTCCGGCAAGACGACGCTGCTGCGCTGCGTGAACCAACTGGTGGAACCCGATAGCGGCGCCATCTGGGTCGATGGCGAGCTGGCCGGCTACCGCGCCGCGCAGGGGCGGCTGCACCGGCTGTCGGAGGCCGAGATCGCGCGCCAGCGCCGCGCCACCGGCATGGTGTTCCAGCGCTTCAACCTGTTTCCGCATCTGACTGCGCTCGGCAATATCACCGAGGGTCCGGTGCAGGTGCTGCGCCAGCCGCGCGCGGAGGCGGAGGCCGAGGCGCGCGCCCTGCTGGCCCGCGTCGGCCTGGCCGAGAAGGCGGAGAGCTACCCCGCCCAGCTTTCCGGTGGCCAGCAACAGCGCGTCGCCATCGCCCGTGCCCTGGCGATGAAGCCGCGCCTGATGCTGTTCGACGAGCCGACCAGCGCGCTCGACCCGGAACTGGTGGGGGAGGTGCTGGCGGTGATGCGCGAGCTCGCGGCCTCCGGCATGACCATGATCGTGGTGACGCATGAGCTCGGCTTCGCCCGCGAAGTGGCGGACCGCGTGGTCTTCATGGACCATGGCGTCATCATCGAGACCGGCACGCCCGCCGAGGTGCTGAGCGCGCCCCGGGAGGCGCGGACCCAGGCCTTCATCTCCGCCGTGCTCGCCTGAACGACAGAACCGGACATCCCGATGTACGAGACGCATGACGACCTGCCTTTGCTGCCCGCCAACCGTGCCGCCTTGGCGCCCGAATATCCCTGGCCGCAGGGCCAGCGCGCGGCGATGTTCCTGTCCTTCGACGTGGATGCGGAAACCGCCTGGACCGGCAAGGACCCGTCCCGCTACGAGGAACTCGTCACCATGTCCTATGGTGGCTATGAGGCCCGCATCGGCGTCCGCATGCTGCTCGCCATGCTGGAAAGCCTTTCCCTGCGCGCCACCTTTTTCATCACCGGCTGGTCGGTCGAAGCGCATCCGGTGATGGCGGAATCCATCCTGCGCGCCGGGCATGAGATCGGCCATCACGGCTTCCACCACCTGATGCCGCAGCCTGGCGATCCGCGGCTGGTCGATGAAGTGGACCGGGCGCTGGAGACGCTGAAGCGGCGGCTCGGCGTTGTGCCCAAGGGCTACCGCGCCCCCTCTGGCGAAAGCTGCGAGGAATTGCGCGTGCTGCTGAAGGAGCGTGGCCTGGTCTACTCCTCCTCCTGGCGCGACGATGTGCGGCCCTATCGCCACCTGCTGGCGGATGGCCGGCCGGGTCTGATCGAACTGCCCGTGACCATGGTCTATGACGACTGGCTGTTCGGCCTGTCGCATCGCTACAGCCCGCGGCCGATGATGCCGAAGGAGCACGTTCTTTCGATCTGGAAGGATGAGCTGGACGAGGTGCGCGACTGGGGCGGCATGGTCACCACCGTGCTGCATCCGCAATGCAGCGGTCGGCCGATGCGGCTGCGGCTGCTGCGCCACTTCCTGCGCTATGCGCAGGGCCATGGCGATGTCTGGATCACCACCGGCGAGGCGATCGCCGCCCATTACGCCGCCTGCGAGGCGGCCGATACAGGAGCATCCGCATGACCATCCGAAAGACCCTCCTCGCCGCCGCCCTTCTGGCCAGCGGCCTTTCCCTGCCCGCCGGGGCGCAGCCGGTGCCGGAGGCGATCCGCCAGCAGGGCTTCCTGCGCGTCGCCATCGAGGCGACCTATCCGCCGATGGCCTATAAGGACCCGGCGACGAATGAGCGGCGCGGCGTCAATGTGGACCTGGTACTGGCCATCGGCCGGGAACTCGGCCTGGAGGTGCGCTGGGAGGAACTGGCCTTCGCGCAGCTGATCCCCGCCATCACCACCGCCCGCGTCGATTTCAGCGGCAGCGCCATGACCGACCTGCCGGCGCGGCGTGAAAGGCTGACCTTCGTCGATGTGGTCTCGACCGGCGCGCAGATCTTCACCACCACGGCGATGCAGCGCGGCGCGACGCAGGCGACCGATTTCTGCGGCCGCTCCGTCTCCACCCCGCGCACCACCAACTACTTCCCGCAGGCGCAGGCCTGGAGCCAGGCCAATTGCGTGGCGCAGGGCCGGCCGCCGATGCGCGTCATCGGCTCCGACGGCGCCGCCGCCAGCCGGACCGACCTGATGGCCGGCCGGGCCGATGGCGCGATCCTCGGTGCGGAATTCGTGGTGTACCTGTCGCAGCAGAATCCGGGGAATTTCGTCACCGTCGGCGCCCCGATCTCTCGCAACCTCTCCGGCATGGCCTTCGATAAGGGACAGACCGGGTTGCGTGATGCGGTGGCCGGCGCGCTGACGCGCCTGATCGCCAATGGCACATATGGCGCGATCCTCGCCCGGCATGGGCTGGAGCGTCAGGCGCTGAGTGCCATCACCATCGATGCGGGTGAGTAGCGACGCCTGTTTCGCGGATTTCTGCCGGATTCGGGGGCTCTGGCGCGGGATGTGGTGGACGCCAGAGCCCGCCGCGCCGGGTAGAGGTTGACGAAAGCGCGGCGGGGGGCCTCACTCTCCCCAACGGCGACAGCCGAAGGGGAGGGGGCCCATGGACGACCACGACCAGACGAAGAAGCCGTTCCGCCTGCGCAGCCAGCGCTGGTTCGACGACCCCCAGGATCCGGGGATGACCTCGCTCTATATCGAGCGGCAGCTCAACTTCGGCATGACGCGGGCCGAGCTCCAGTCGGGCCGGCCGATGATCGGCATTGCCCAGACCGGTTCCGACATCTCGCCCTGCAACCGCCACCACATCGCGCTGGCGGAGCGGGTGAAGGCGGGCATCCGGGATGCCGGCGGCGTGCCGCTGGAATTCCCGGTGCATCCCATCCAGGAAACGCTGAAGCGCCCCACCGCCTCGCTGGATCGGAACCTTCAATATCTGTCACTGGTGGAAATCCTGCACGGCTATCCGATCGACGGCGTCGTGCTGACCACCGGCTGCGACAAGACCACGCCGGCGATGCTGATGGGCGCCGCCACCATGAACATCCCGGCCATCGCCCTGCCGGGCGGGCCGATGCTGGATGGCTGGTGGCATGGCCGCCTGGCGGGGTCCGGCACCATCGTCTGGGAGGCGCGGAAGCAGCTTGCCGCCGGCGAGATCGACTATGAGGGCTTCATCGAGATGGTGGCGTCGTCCTCCACCTCGGTCGGGCACTGCTCGACGATGGGGACGGCGCTGTCGATGAATTCGCTGGCCGAAGCCGTGGGCATGACGATGACCGGCTCCGCCGCCATCCCCGGCCCGTACCGGCAGCGCGCGCAGATGGCCTATATGACCGGCGTGCGCGCGGTGGAAATGGTGAAGGCGAACCTGCGCCCCTCCGACGTCATGACCAAAAAGGCCTTCGAGAATGCGGTGATGGTGGCCTCCGCCATCGGCGCCTCCAGCAACTGCCCGGTGCATATGGTGGCGATCGCCCGCCATATGGGCGTGGAGCACGACCTGTCCGACTGGCAGCGCGTCGGCGCCGATGTGCCGCTGCTGGTCGATTGCCAGCCCGCCGGCCGCTTCCTGGGCGAGGCTTTTTATCGCGCGGGCGGCGTGCCTGGCGTGATGCGGGAACTGCTGAAGGCAGGCATTCTGCATGGCGATGTCATGACCGTCACCGGCAAGACGGTGGCCGAAAACCTGGAAGGGCTGCCCGAGCCGGACCGCGAAGTGATCCGCGCATTCGAAAAACCGATGAAGGAGCATGCGGGCTTCATCGTGCTGTCCGGCAACCTGTTCGACAGCGCCGTGATGAAGATCAGCGTGATCGACAAGGCTTTCCGGGAGCGCTTCCTGACCACCAACCCGGATGTCTTCGAGGGGAAGGTCGCGGTCTTCGAGGGGCCGGAAGATTATCACGCCCGCATCGAGGACCCCGACCTCGGCATCGACGAGACGACGGTGCTGGTGGTGCGGAACTGCGGCGCCGTGGGCTATCCCGGCGCGGCGGAGGTGGTGAACATGCAGCCGCCGGCGGCGCTGATCAAGCGCGGCATCATGGCACTGCCGACCATCGGCGACGGGCGCCAATCCGGCACCAGCGGTTCGCCCTCCATCCTCAATGTCACGCCGGAAGCGGTGGTCGGCGGCGGGCTCGCGCTGCTGAAACACGGCGACCCGATCCGCATCGACCTGAAGGCGCGGCGCGTGGATGTGCTGATCCCGGCGGAGGAAATGGAGGCGCGGCGCGCAGCCTGGACCGCGCCGGTGCTGCTGCACAAGACGCCGTGGGAGGAGATCTATCGCAGCATGGTGGGCCAGCTCGGCACCGGCGGCTGCCTGGAGCCGGCGACGCTGTTCCTCAACATCCTGGAGACGCGCGGCGAAAGCCGGCACAACCACTGAGGAGCGGGGCGATGGCGGGACGACTTGCAGGCAAGCGCTGCCTGGTGACGGCGGCGGCGCAGGGCATCGGGCGAGCCACCGCCCTGGCCTATGCCGCCGAGGGCGCGACGGTGATCGCGACCGACAAGGATGTCGGCAAGCTCGCCGATCTGACGGCGGCGGGGCTGACAACCCAGGGGCTCGACGTGCTGGACGATGCGGCGATCACGGCCGCCATCGCCGCGGCGGGGCCGCTTGACATCCTGTTCAACTGCGCCGGCTTCGTGCACCAGAACACGGTGCTGACGGCCACCGACGCCGAATGGGATTTCGGGTTCGCCCTGAATGTGCGCGCGATGTGGAAGATGGTGCAGGCCACGCTGCCAGGGATGCTGGCGCGCAGGCACGGCACCATCGTCAACATGTCCTCCGGCTGTTCGTCGATCAAGGGCGCGCCGAACCGCTTCGTCTATGGCACTACCAAGGCTGCGGTGATCGGGCTGACCAAGTCGGTCGCCACCGAATACGTGTCGCAGGGCATCCGCTGCAACGCGATCTGCCCGGGCACGGTGGACACGCCGAGCCTGGGGGATCGCATCTCCGCCAATGCGGCCGCGGCCGGCAGCGAGGAAGCGGCACGCGCCGCCTTCGTCGCCCGCCAGGCGATGGGCCGGTTGGCGACGGCCGAGGAAATGGCGGCGCTGGCCGTCTACCTCGCCAGCGAGGAAAGCGCCTTCGTCACCGGCCAGGCCATCCTGATCGATGGCGGCTGGACGCTTTGATTTCCCGAAATTCCCCAACACGACTATAGGCGGTTCCCATGAAACTCCTCCGCTACGGCCCCTCGGGCCAGGAAAAGCCCGGCCTGCTGGATTCCTCCGGCACCATCCGTGACCTGTCGGGCGTTATCCCGGACCTGGCGGGGGTGGCGCTTTCCGCCGCCGGCCTGGCCCAGATCGCCGCCCTCGACCCGGCCAGCCTGCCTGTCGTCACCGGCACGCCGCGCCTCGGCCCGCCCGTCTCCGGCATGAAGAACTTCGTCTGCATCGGCCTGAACTATGCCGATCATGCGGCGGAAACCGGCGCCGCGATCCCGAAGGAGCCGATCGTCTTCCTGAAGTCGCTCGGCGCCGTCTGCGGCCCGAATGACGACGTGATGATCCCGAAGAACTCCGTGAAGACGGATTGGGAAGTCGAACTCGCCATCATCATCGGCACCACCGCGAAATGCGTGCCGGAGGACACGGCGATGGAGCATGTCGCCGGCTACGCGGTGTGCAACGATGTCTCCGAGCGCGAATGGCAGATCGAGCGCGGCGGTACCTGGGACAAGGGCAAGGGCTGCGACACATTCGGGCCCCTTGGCCCGTGGCTAGTGACGAAGGATGAGATCGCGGATCCGCAGGACCTGGCGATGACGCTGGATGTCGATGGCGTGCGGATGCAGGATGGATCGACGCGCACCATGATCTTTGGCGTGCGACATCTCGTCTCCTACGTGTCTCATTTCATAACACTGCACCCAGGAGATGTGATTTCGACCGGGACGCCGCCGGGAGTTGGTCTTGGACAGAAGCCTCCTGTGTTTCTAAAAACGGGACAGAGCATCCGTTTGTCGATTCAGGGACTTGGCGAGCAGGTGCAGCGCACTGTATCTTTCGCGTGACAAGAGCAGTCAGGAGTGTCGTGTTTTGTCCGAATCGAATGAGAATGGCCGCTACCAGGTTGTTGCCTGCCCGGTTGGCACCGGCATGTTCGTGGTGCTGGTGGACAGCAGCAGTGGCCGCACCTGGAAGCTGAGCTTCGAGGCCAACAACGTGTCCGGCTGGCGGCCGCTGAAGTTCCTCGACCTGAACGCTCCGGCCGCCCCGCCGGCACCCTGAGAATGCAGGACGGACCCACCGTCCTGATCTTCGACTTCCCCAACAGCGCCTTCGGTCCGGAACGGACGGAGGCGCTTAGGCCGTTGGCGGAAGACATCGCCGGCCAGTCCGGGTTGATCTGGAAGATCTGGACCGAGGAGCCCGCCGCTGGCCGTGCTGGCGGTGTCTATCTGTTCGAGACCCGTGCGGCCGCCGAGGCCTATCACGCCATGCACGCCCGTCGCCTCGCCGCCCGCGGCGTGACGGAGATCGAGGCGAGCTATCGTGGGGTCAACGACGTGTTGACCCGCATCGACCGGGGGCCGGTTCCTCCAGCCCCCTGAACCGCCTCAGGGATCCGTCGGCAGTCGACCCAGCCGCAGGAATTGCGTCTCGCCGGAGGCACCCTGCACGCCGTCATTGTCAGTGACCGCGAAGGCATTGCCGGCCGCGTCGATGGCGAAACCCTCCAGCTTTTCCAGCACCGTGCCGCGGCTCGCCGCCAGATCCGGCACCATGTCGCGCAGCAGGCGGCGCGTGACCACGGGAACGGTTGCCGCATCCGGCGCGGCGGGCGTCAGTCCGGCCGTCGAGATCAGCACCAGCCGCTTGATCGCCCGCTCCCCCCACTGGTTGTTGCGCTCGATCACCACGAAGCGATCCGGGCCGACCGCGGTGATTTCCGAAAGCCCCATCCACCCGGCCGGCGTCGAGTCCAGCGCCATGTGCAGCACGCCCCAGATGCGCGTCGCGGGCTGGTAGCGCAGGATCATGGCATGGCCCGCCGGGTCGCCGGTCCAGGGCCGCTGCACCGCGATCCAGACCGTCTCCTCGGCGCCCTCGCCGGTCACTGTCACACCCTCGAAGCCGAAGCGCAGCGCGCGGCGGGCGAGGGCCTCCGGCAGGGCAATCTCCTCCTCGATGGCGCCGGTGGCGGAGACGCGCAGCAGCAGGTTCGCGGTCTTGTTCTGCGCCCGCTCCGGATTGCCCTCCGACGCCAGCCAGAAGCTGCCATCCGCGCGCTGGGCGATGCCCTCGATATCGAGGCCGGCCGCCGGCGTGCCGTTGCGCGTCACGGTGAGGCTGCCGGTGATGCGGGCGGGGGTGGCGGTGGCGTCGATGGTCAGGATCTGCGCCTCGGCATAGACGCTGTCCGTCACGGCAAACAGCCGGCCCGGCACCGCGCGGTCGGCGGCGAGGCCTGACAGCGCGCCCCAGGGGATCGGCGTGCCCGCCGCGCTGTTTTCCGAAACCAGCGTCGGATAGGCGGCCGGCGCGGCGCCGCGCTGATAGATGGTGAGCGTGGAGCGCAGGCCGGTCTGAGGATTGTCGCCCTCGCCGGCCACCACCAGCAGGCCCCGCGACGGAATGGCGAGCATCCCCTCCGGCGCCACGCCAGCCGGCAGCACCTGCAGGAAGACCGGCGCCTGGCCCGGCCCGCGATCCTGCCAGACGCTGACCAGGGAGGCGCGTTCGGAGCCGACGAAGATCAGCCGGTGATCGCCGAAGCGGGCGACCTCCACCCCTTCCGGCTCATTGCCGCGTGCGGCGGAACGGGCCTCGGGGTAATGGCCGGTGCGGATCGCCAGGTGCTCAAGAAAATTGCCGGAATCCCATTCCACCGTGCCGTCGCGGCGGAAGATGGTGAAGCCGCGGGACCCGGTGACCATGTCCCCCTCATTGGCGGTGACGAAGCGCTCGTCATCCAGCCAGCGCACCGCATCCGGCTCCCGCACCAGGCCGGTCAGGCGCTGGGTCGGGCGGATGAGGTTGTCGCGGCGGCCATCGACCTGGTCGAGATCGACCGTGCCGGCGCTGAAATGCGCCACGACCCGGCCCTCGGCGAGGTTCACGATGGCCAGATGGTTGTTCTCCTGAAGCGTCACCACCGCCTCGCCACGGCCATTCACATCGGCGAATTCCGGCTCCGGATCGGTCGGCGCCACGGCCGCGAGGCCGGTCAGGTCCACGCGGCGGAGCGCCGCGCAATCCAGCCCCGCCTCGGTGATCGGCAGCAGGGTCAGGTTGCCCGGCGGCAGTTGCGGGATGCGGCCGCGGTCCAGCGATTCGTCGCGCTCATTCTCGATCACCACGACCAGGGTGCGGCCATCCGGGCTGATCGTCGCCGCATCGGGCTGGCCGCCGAGGTCGCAGCGCTGCTCGATGCGCCGGCCGGCAATATCCACCACCACGACATGGCCGCTGGGTGCTGCCTTGCTGGGGGAGGTGTCGAGCACGGCATAGGCGCGGGCGCCGCGCGCGGTGACGGAGGTGGGGTCGCCATCCAGCGGCAGGAAGCCGGCCGGTCGCGGCGCGGCGGGGTCGGCGATGTCCACGAAACCCAGGCCGCGCTGCCCGCCATCGACATAGATCAGCGTATTGCCATCGGCGGAGGCGGTGACGATCTCGGCGATGGAGCGGCCGGCGCGGTCGCGATCCGGCGGCAGCATGCGCACCGCCTCGATCGTCGCGATGCGATTGAAGACTGGAGCCTCCTGCGCCGCCGCGGGAAGGGCGCAGAGGCTGGTGAGCAGCAGGGTGCGGAGGGAGATGCGCATGGGGATCGGGGCCGTTCGACTGTGCCGCGCCAATCCGCGGCGCCCACGGCGTCGCATCCGCCCCGATGCCCGGCAAGTCCGGATCGAGACTGACCCGAAACCTTCACGGAGTCTCAGGCCAGTAGGTGCCGAAGGACCAGACATGGCCCTCCGGATCGCGCACCGAGAAATCGCGGGACCCGTAGTCGGTGTTCTCCAGCGGCCGCACCACCTGCGCCCCGGCCGCCACGGCGCGGTCATGCGCCGCATCGGCATCGGCGGTGCGGATGTAGATGCTGCCGGTGATGTTCCCCAATTGGCCGGGCGCCTTGCCAAAACCGTCCGGCCGCACGGAGCCGAGCATGACCAGCCCGGCGCCATCCAGGTGCAACTCCGCATGGGCGATGCCGCCCTTGTCGTCCGGCACCACCAGCCCGCGCCGGAAGCCGAAGGCGCGTTCCAGCCAGTCCAGCGCTGCCGGCGCGTCCTGGTAGCGCAGGCAGGGGCATAGCGTGCCGGGTTTTGCTTCCGTCATGGTCGAGGTCTCCTGGCCTTGGTCAGACACCCTGTGCCGGATCGGAGATTTGTCGCACGACAGCGCGAAGCCGGGCCTGCTGCCCCGCCGGCCTCACATCGTCGCGCCGATCACCCAGGGGGCGAATTCACTGCCACCGAAATCGTAGCTCTCGCTTTTCGTCCGTTCCCCGCTGGCGACCCGCAGCATGAGTTCGAAGATGCGCTGGCCGACCTGTTCTATGCTTTCCTCGCCGGTGACGATGGTGCCGCAGTTCACGTCCATGTCTTCCGACATGCGCTCATACATCAGCGTATTGGTGGCGAGCTTGATGGAGGGGGCGGGCTTGGCGCCGAAGACGGAACCCCGGCCGGTGGTGAAGCAGACAAGGTTCGCGCCACCGGCCACCTGCCCGGTGGCGGCGACCGGGTCGTAGCCGGGGGTGTCCATGAAAACGAAGCCCTTCGCCGTCACGGGTTCGGCGTAGCGATAGACCTCGACCAGGTTCGTGGTGCCGGCCTTGGCCATGGCGCCGAGCGATTTTTCCAGGATGGTGGTCAGCCCGCCGGCCTTGTTGCCGGGGGAGGGGTTGGCGTTCATCTCCGCGCCCTCCTTAGCCGTGTAATCCTCCCACCAGCGCATCAGATCGACGAGCTTTTCGCCCACTTCGCGGGAGACGGCGCGGCGCGTCAGCAGGTGCTCGGCGCCGTAGGTCTCCGGCGTTTCGGAGAGGATCACGGTGCCGCCGTGGCGCACCACCAGGTCGCTGGCATAGCCCAGCGCCGGGTTGGCGGTGATGCCGGAATAGCCGTCGCTGCCGCCGCATTGCAGGGCGACGACCAGCTCACTGGCCGGGATCGGCACGCGCTGCGCGGCATTGGCCTCCGCCAGCACTTCCCGCACGAAGGCGATGCCGGCTTCCACGGTCTTCCGGGTGCCGCCCATCTCCTGGATGTCCATGCTGCGCAGCCGCCCGGCGAGGCGCTGTTCCTCCAGCAGCCCGCCGAGCTGGTTCACCTCGCAGCCGAGGCCGATGGCGATGACATGGCTGAAATTCACGTGCCGCGCATAGCCGGCCAGCGTCCGCCGCAGCAGCCGCAGCGGCTCGCCCTCCGTCATGCCGCAGCCGGTCTTGTGGGTCAGCGCCACCACGCCATCGACATTCGGGAAGTCGGCCAGCGGGTCGGTGCCGGCAAAGGGGTTGCGCTTGAAGGCATCGGCGATGAGGTCGGCGACATGGGCCGAACAATTCACGGATGTGACGATGCCGATGTAGTTGCGCGTCGCCGCGCGGCCATCCGGGCGCCGGAAGCCCATGAAGCTGGCAGGGGTATTGGCATAGGCCGTCGCCTTCACCTCCCGGCTATAGGCATAGTCCTTGGCGAAATCGCCCATGGCGCAGTTGTGGGTGTGCACCCAGTCGCCCGGCGCGATGGTCTCGGTCGCGAAGCCGATGATCTGGCCGTAGCGGCGGATCTCATCGCCCGCCGCATGCGGGCGGATCGCCACCTTGTGGCCAGGCGGGATGCGTTTTGCCCCCACCGCGATCCCCGGCACGACGGTGGTGCCGGGCGGCAGGGCGATGCGGGCGATCAGCACGCCATCATCGGGCGCGAGGCGGAGCACCGGCGGCAGCGTGGTGGCGTCCATGTTCGTTGTCCTCCGTTTGGGTCAGCTTAGGCTGCCGGCATCGCCGCTTGGAAGGGGGGCGGCATCTCCCGCACCACGACCCCGGGCTGCCGCGCCGCCAACTCCGCCAGATGGGCGTGATGGGTGAACAGGATGGTCTGGGTCGTGGCCCCCAGCCGGGCCAGCAGCGCCAGGGCGGCGGTGGCGCGGGCATCGTCGAAGGTCGCCAGCAGGTCGTCTGCGATGAAGGGTAGGGGCTCGGTCGCGCTGGCCTGTGCCTCCACCGCCGCGATCCGCAGCGCGAGGTAAAGCTGGTCCCGCGTGCCCTCGCTCAGCGCCTCCACCGGGCATTCCGTGCGGTTGTCGCGCACGGCGCGCAGCAGGGTGCCGCCGGCCTCGTCCTCATCGGTGGTGAGGCGGGTGTAGCGGCCCTCCGTCAGCAGCGCGAAGTGTTCGCCGGCACGGCGCAGCAGCGGGCCCTGGCGTTCCTGGCGGATGCGTTCGATGCCGGCCTGCAACAGGCTACGGGCCAGGTGCAGCCGGGCATAGCGCTCGGCGGCGGCGGCGGCCTCCGCCAGACGGTGTCGCGCCTCCTGCGCATGGGCGGCGGCGTCATGGCCCCGCTGCATGGCGAGCAGGCGGGATTCGGCATCCTGCTGCCGGGCGCCGAGGCGGGTGAGGGTTTCGCGCAGCGCCGCCTGTTCGGCGTCGATGCGCTGCTGCCGGGCGGCGGCCGCATCCGTGTCGGTGCCCTCGGCCTCCGCCCGCAGCGCGGCCTCGTCGCGGCCATCGCCCTGGGCGAGCAGATCCGCCTCCAGCCCGGCGATGGCGCTTCGCAGCGCGTCGCGGGCGGTGGCACGGGCGATCGCTGCTTCCAGCGCCGGCAGATCGGCGGCGCCAGCAGCGTGGCGCAGCGTGGCGAGGTCCCGCTCCGCCGCTCCCAGCCGGTCGGCCGCGGCGGCGGCTTCCTGCTGGCCTGCGCGCAGGCGCCTGGCCAGGGAACGGGCTTCCGCATCCGCCGTCCTGGCGCTGGCCAGACGGCGGGCGAGTTGAGCCACGGCCAAGGCGGGGGAGTCGGCATCCGCCTCACCGAGGTGCCGCAGCACGGCTTGCGTGGCCTCCGCGAAGGCCGTGACGGCACCCTGCATATCGGCGATCCGGACCGCGTCGCCGCGCCAGGCCTTGGCCGCCTCCGCCACGCGCGTCCAGGCGCCGAGCGCGGCCTCGACCGCCTCGGCCGAGGCTTCGGCGGGCAGGCCCAGCGCCTCGGTGGTGGCGCGCCATTGCGGCGCGAAGGCGTCCAGCGCCGCCCGCGCCCGCGCCGCGCCAAGGCGCGCGGCCTCGGCCAGTTCCGCCGCATCGGCGGCGCGGCTGGCGAGGCCGCGATGCGCGGCCTCCGCGGCCTCCGCGACCTCCAGCGCATCGCGCGCCCGGCCGAGCCGCGTGGCGAGGCTGTCGCCCGGCGTGCCCCATGGCAGCAGCGCCAGCGCCTCGGCATGGCGCGCGGCCAGAGCATCGCGCTTCTGCCGGGCCTCCTCGGCCACCGCCGCGAGCCGCAGCACCTCGGCGCGGGCGCGGCGCCATTCGGCCATGGTCGCGGCATCCTGCGGGGCGAGGCCGGCGGGCTGCCAGAGGTTGTGCCAGGCGCCCTCCGCCATCGCGGCACGGTCTTCCGCGAGCCGCCGGGCCGTGGCGCTGTCCGGCAGGCGGCTGCGCAGCAAGGCGAGACGCGCGGATTTCGCCGCGTAGTCATTGACCCGCGCGGCATCGTCGGCACGGGCATCGGCCAGGCGGTCGGCGCTGTCGCGCAGGGCCTCGAAGGCATTGAGCAGGCCGGGTTCGGCTGGGGTGCCGAGTTCCAGGGCGCCGCGCAGGGTCGCCCAGGTCTCGTCACGGCGGGCGCGTTCGGCGGTGATGAGGGCGCGGGTCGGCACGGTCTCGCCACGGGCGAGATGGTGCACCTCCTCCTCCAGCCCGGCGATTTCCCTGCCCAGCGCCGCCTCGGCGAGGCGGGCGGCCTCCACTTCGCTGCTGGTGGTGGCCAGGCGCAGCGCGGCGGCCTCCGCCGCCGGGGCCAGAGGCAATGGGCAGGCGGCGAGGGCGGCCAGGTCGCCGGACCAGAGCGGCAGGGCGGCCAGCGCCGAATCCACGGCGTGCGCAGCATCGGCCAGCGCGCGCTGGCCCGCCGCCAGCTCCCGGTCGAGCGGACCCTCGCCACGGGCCGCGTCGATGGCGCGACGCAGCGGCGCGGTCGGGGGTGGCGCGGCGCCGGCCGCCAGTTTCGCCCGCGCCGCGTCGCTCTGGCGCTCGGCCTGGGCCAGCGCGTCCTCCGCCGTGCCCAGCGCGGTGGTGAGTTCGGTGCGGCGGCGGATCAGGGCCTGGGCCGCCGCGCGGTCGGCGGCCTTGGGCAGCGCATCCCGCACCGCCTCCGGCGTCGCCGCGCTGCCGAGCACGGCGGCAGCCTCGATCACCTCGGCGCGGTAGCCATCCACCTTGCGCTGGACCTGCGGCAGGTCCGCCTCGGCCTGGACCATGCTGGCGCGCTGTTCGACCAGCCGGTCGATGGCGTCCTGCACCTCCAGCACCGCGGCATCCCGCGGCAGGGCGGCGGCGTCGCGGGCCAGGGTCTCGGCCTCCACCGTCTCCCGCCGCAGATCCTCGGTGGCGAGGCGTCGCGCCTCGACCAGCCGGGCGAGGGTCTCGGCGGCGCCGGCGGGCAGGTGCGGCGCATCGGCGACGGCGGTGAGGTCGTCGCGGCGGGCGGCCAGCGCGGTCAGCAGCGGCAGCACGCGGCGGGTGCGGTGCAGCCGGGCCGATTCGGCGGTCAGCGCATCGGCCTCCCGCGTCGCGGCCTCCCGCTTACCGTAGATGTCCTCAAGTTCGGCGGTGACGGCGAGCCAGTCGCGCGGGCGCACGGAGGCTTCCTCGGCGGCGCGGCGCTGGTCGTTCCAGGCCTCGGCGGCGGCGGAAAGAGCGCGCTTGCCGCGGCCATCGCCATGCAGCGCCTTCGCCTCCGCATCCAGCCGCTCCAGCGCCTTGCGCAGATGCGGCAGGCCCATGCCGGCCAACAGGCTCTCGCCGGCCTCGCCGCCGCTCTGCAGCAGCGAAAGCGCGCCATCGCGCAGCGTGGCGCCGTTCAGCCCATAGGTGGTCTTGAACAACTCCCGGCCGGCACCGCCGAGCAGGCGCAGCAGCGCGGCCTCCGGCACCGGGTTTTCCGCGCTGTCCAGCAGGGTGTTCTTGTTGCCCTTGCGGCGCAGGAAGGCGGTGCGGCTGCCGTCCTGGCCGAGGATTTCGAAGCCCAGGCGTAGGGCACTGGTCTCATGCAGGAAGGCGTGGGGGCTGCGCGCGGGGAAGCCGAACAGCGCGTCGCCGATCGCGGCCAGGGCCGTGGACTTGCCGGCCTCATTGGCGCCGAGCACCACCACCAATGGCGCGGCTTCGGGAAAATCCAGTCGCGCGTCGGTCAGATGCCCGTAGCGCAGCAGATCCAGGCGCAGCAGCCTCACGCCGGCTGCTCCGCGGCGATGGCGGCGGCGGCCAACTCCCAGGCCTCCGCGCCGAGCCGCGCCAGCGCCTCAGCATCCTGCGGCAGGTCCAGCGCATCGCGTGCCGGCGCCGGGACCTTGGCCCGCAGCGCCGCCATTTCCGCCAGCAGTGCCGCAACGCGCGTCGGGTCGGCGAGGCCGGCCTCGAAGGCCGCGCGCAGCGGCGCCAGCGTGCCGGCGGCCAGGCTGCGCGAAGGGCGGGTGCGGAGGCGGACGGCCTCGACATGCACTTCGCCGCCCGCCTCGATGGCGGCGTTGCGGCATTCGGCGGCGAGGCGTTCGGCATCGCTGGCCAGGCCGGGGGTGGCTTCGCCGGTCAGCACGAGGCGGGCGAGCAGGGGCCGGTCCTCGGCGGCGGCCAGCGCTGCGCTCACGGCCTCCGCGATCCGGCGGCTGAGCGCGGAATCCTCGGCGGCCTCCACCTCCAGCATCGCCCAGCGCAGCATGTCCACGGCGCGATGTTCCACCGCGACCACCTGGCCATCCTCCACCGTCACCAGGCTGCAGCCTTTGGCGCCGGATTCGCGGATGTGGCGGCCCTGGATATTGCCGGGGAAGACGATCCAGGGGCGCTCCGCCAGCACCTGGCGCTGGTGGATATGGCCCAGCGCCCAGTAGTCGTAGCCCTTCAGCCGCAGCATGCCGGGATCGCAGGGCGCATAGGTCTCGTGCTCGCCGGGATCGTTGCCGGAGGTGTGCAGCACGCCGATGTTCAGCCAGCCGTGGCGCGGCTCGGCATAGCCTAGGGAGAGATCCTCGGGCACCGCGCGATTCGGGAAGGAATGGCCATGCAGGACGATGCCGAGCTCGCCCAGCTCATGCGTCTGGCAGGTGCGGGTGGAGAATTCCCGCACATTGGGCGGCAGGGACAGGTCCTTGGTGATGACGCTGCGCGCATCATGGTTGCCGCGCAGCAGGAAGCAGGGACGCGCCAGCCGCTTCATCTGGGCGGCGAAGAACAGGCCGGTGGAAAAATCCTTCCAGTCGCCATCATACAGGTCGCCGGCGATGATGACGAAGGCCACGTCCTCGGCGATCGCCAGGTCGATCATCGCGGCGAAGGCGCGGCGGGTGACGTCGCGCAGCAGATCGGGCGGCAGGTCGCCGCGCGCCTGCAATCCGGCCATCGGGCTGTCCAGGTGGATATCGGCGGCGTGCAGGAATTTCATCCCCTCCAGAATCGGCCGGCTTGGCGCCCTCCGCAACCCCGTTACTGTGGGAGGCGGGATCGAGGGGCATGGAATGTATACGCTGGACGTGCTGGTGCAGGGCTATCCCGGCAAATCGGTCTGCCATGGCGCGCTGGGCTGGAGCACCATCGCCCTGCTGCGCGGGGAGGGGCGGGTGGCCCTGGTGGATGTGGGGTCCTTCGGTGTGCGGCCGGAACTGGCCAAGCAGCTCGCGGCAAGGGGCGTGGGGCGGGAGGATGTGACGGACATCCTCCTGACCCATGCCCATTGGGATCACAGCGTGAATGCGCCTCTGTTCCCCAACGCCACCGTGTGGATCGGCGCCGAGGAAATGGCTTGGGCGGAGGCCGAGCCCTGGGATTTCAACGCCCTGCCGGAGCTGCATGTGCGCGAACTGGCGAACAGCCCGCGCACCCGGCGGATCGTGGCAGGGGAACAGCCGCTGCCGGGCGTCCATGCCATAGCCGCCCCCGGTCATACGCCGGGCTGCCTGGTCTATTACCTGGCCGGCAACGACCCGCCGGTGATCTTCAGTGGCGACGCCGCGAAGAACCGGGCGGAGATGCTGTCGATGGCGGCCGACATGACCATGGATGCGGCAGCCTCCGAATCCTCCATGGCGGGCATCTGGTCGCTCTGGCGGGCGGTGGCGGGCACGCTGCTGGTGCCGGGGCATGACCTGACCATGCGGCTGGATGCGGAGGGCCACCCCGAATATTGCGGGCAGCGGCAGGCGGCGATCCGGTCCTGGTTCAGCGAGGACCTGGCCGTGACCGCCGATTTCGACCTGACGGCGCCTTGAGCGGGGCCGTGCGCGCCTGGGTCCGCCTGCCCTCCGGCCGCCGGCTGGACCTGCTGGCGCCGACGCCCTTCGACTGGACGGATGAGGACCTGGCCACCGGCTTGTCCCGGACTTTTCGCTGGGGCGGGCATTCCATCTGGCCAGGTGCGCCGCTGTCCGTCGCGCAGCATTCGCTGGCCGTACTCGCGCTGCGAATTCGAACAAAGCCGGCACCTGGGCGGGCGGAGGCATTGAGGGAACTGCTGCATGATGCGGAGGAGGGGCTGACCAATTTCGACTGCATCTCTCCGCTGAAGCCCTTTCTGGGGCCGGGATTCCTGGCCCTGCAGGACCGGCTGTCCGCCGTGCTGGCACAGCGCTACGCCCTGCCGCCCTGGGACCCGATTGAAAGAAAACTGCACAAGAAGCTGGATGTGGCGATGGCGGCGGCGGAGGCGGTGCATGTCGCCGGCTGGTCGCAGGCGGAGGTGCGCGCCACGCTCGGAATCCGGGCGGCGGTGATGGCCACGGACCCGCTGGTGGCGGAGTTCGGCGGCACCCCATGGCAGCCCTGGCCGCCGGAACTCGCGGCTTCGCGTTTCCTGGCGGCGCTGCGGCGCTTGCAGGAACCCTTGGCAGCGCGCCCCGCGGCGACTACCACCCCGCCATGACCGAAGACGCACCCGAAACCCTGCCCGACCGCCTCTCCGTGGACCCGCGCAGCCCCTTCCATCAGGAGGCGCTGCTCGCGCGCGGCATCGGCATCCGCTTCAACGGGGTCGAGAAGACCAATGTCGAGGAATACTGCGTCAGCGAAGGCTGGGTGCGGGTCTCCGTCGGCAAGGCGGTGGACCGCAAGGGCCAGCCGCTGACGCTGAAGCTGAAGGGCACGGTCGAGCCCTATTTCCGCGATACCGCCGAAAGCTGAGGCGCGCCGGCGCGCGGCGCCGTTTGCAGCCGGGGCCGCACAGGATAGGTTGCCGCTGATGGCAGGCCCTGAACCCTTCTGGCGGACCAAGACCCTTGGCGCGATGACGCGCCCGGAATGGGAAAGTCTGTGCGACGGCTGCGGCCGCTGCTGCCTGCACAAGCTGCGCGATGCGGAGACCGAGGAGCTGGTCTGGACCAGCGTCGCCTGCCGGCTGCTGGATGGCGAAAGCTGCCTGTGCCGCAACTATGCCAACCGCAAGGCCATGGTGCCGGACTGCGTGAAGCTGACCCCGGCCAAGGTCGCCGCGATCGACTGGCTGCCGCCCACCTGCGCCTATCGCCTGCTGGCCGAGGGTCGCGACCTGCCCTGGTGGCACCCGCTGGTCTCCGGCACGCGGGAGACGGTGCATGCGGCCGGCGTTTCGGTGCGCGGCCGCAGTGTCGCGGAACGGGATGCCGGGGCGCTGGAAGACCATGCCGTGGACTGGCCGGGCAACTGGCCGCCGGCGGCACGGCCCAAACCCCGCCCGAGGCGGGCGGATCGATGACCAACGGGAAGGACCCGAACCGATGAAAGACGCGCTTTTCGGCGGCGTGAACGCCGCGGCCCTGACGGCGATGAAGGCCGACT
This sequence comes from Falsiroseomonas oleicola, assembly GCF_019029495.1. Lineage (GTDB taxonomy): Bacteria > Pseudomonadota > Alphaproteobacteria > Acetobacterales > Acetobacteraceae > Falsiroseomonas > Falsiroseomonas oleicola. Next base: position 186,075 of record NZ_JAERQM010000001.1, on the reverse strand, counting down.
TCTCGCCGGACCTCGATCGCTATGCCGCCCATTGCAACTGGCTGCTGGCCAATGGCTGCAACGGCCTCGGCATCCTCGGCACCACCGGCGAGGCGAACAGCTTCGGCTTCGAGGAGCGCAAGCAGATCCTGGAGGGCATCATCGCCCGGGGTGTGCCGGCCACGAAGCTGATGCCGGGCACCGGCTGCGCCTCGCTCGCCGATACGGTGGAACTGACGAAGCATGCCAAGGCGCAGGGCTGCCGCGGCGTGCTGGTGCTGCCGCCCTTCTATTACAAGGCGCCGTCGGATGACGGGCTGTTCGCGTATTTCTCCGAACTGGTTCAGCGGGTTGGCGGCGGCATCGCCATCTACCTGTACCATTTTCCGCAGCAGAGCGCGGTGCCCTTCAGCCTGGACCTGATCGGGCGGCTGCTGAAGGCCTTTCCGGGCCAGATCAAGGGCGTGAAGGACAGCTCCGGCGACTACGCGAACATGAAGGCGATGATCGACGCCTTCGCCAAGGACGGCTTCGAGGTCTATTCGGGCTCCGACGAGTTCGTGCAGAAGATCCTGGCCGAGGGCGGCGCGGGCTGCATCACCGCGGCCGGCAATGTGAACGCGCGCTTCGGCGCACTTGTCTACAAGCACCGCACCGGGCCGGAGGCCGATGCGGCGCAGGCCGTGTTGAACGCGACCCGCAAGGCGGCCACGGCCTCCCCGCTCATCCCTGGCCTGCGCGAGATCATCGCCCGCGCCACCGGCGATGACGCCTGGCGCAACATCCGCCCGCCGCATCTGCCCCTGTCCGCCGAGGCCGGGCAGAAGGCCTGGGACAATATGGAAGCGGCCGGCGCCCTGCCGCTGCCGGGCCTTGGGATGAAGGCCGCCGCGGAGTGAGCACGCCGCTCACCTGCCGGGCGCCGGCCATCGGCACCGTGCAGCAGGACGACGCCATGGTTCGCGTCACGCGCTGGGACTTCGATCCCGGCGCGGAAACGGGCTGGCATCGCCATGGCTGGGGCTATGTGGTGATTCCGGTGACGGACGGCACGCTGCTGCTGGAACTGCCGGGCGGTGCCACCGCCAACGCCACGCTGACGGCCGGCGTCTCCTACACCCGCGATCCGGGGGTGGAGCACAATGTGGTCAATGCCGGGACGGAGAAGATGTCCTTCGTCGAGGTCGAGCTGAAGGCCCTGGCGGGCTGAGCATTCCGGGGAGGGGGGGGCGCCGCCGTTGCGGTGGCGCCCCGCCTTGCGACATCATTGGGTCAATGAACCTGCCCGATTCCGAAATCATCGTATTGCCGGGCGCCGTGGCGGGGCAGAGCGGGGAATGCCGGGTGCAGTGGCGCCCGACGGCGCGGGCGCGGCAGGTTTCGCTGCGCATCTGCCCGCGCCAGGGGGCGGTGGTGGTGGTCCTGCCGCCGCGCGCAGGGCGACGCGCCGGCATGGCGCTGCTGCACGAAAACCGATCCTGGGTGCTGGACCGTCTGGCGGCGCTGGCGCCGGCCACGCCGCTGGTGGATGGCGGGTGCATCAGCCTCGGCGGGCAGGATTTTCTCATAAGACATGAAGAGGAGGCGCGGGGCGGCGCCTTCCTCGATGGCCGCGACCTGGTCATCACCGGCGATCCCGCCTTCCTGCCGCGCCGCGTGGCCGATTTCCTGCGGGCGGAGGCGAGGCGGCGCATCGCCGCGCTGGTCGGGCCGCATGCGGCGAGGCTGGGCGCCACCCCGCGCGGCATCCTCATCAAGGATACCACCACCCGCTGGGGCAGCTGCGCGCCGGATGGCACGCTCGCCTTCTCCTGGCGCCTGGTGATGGCGCCGGCCTGGGTGCTGGACTACGTGGTGGCGCATGAGGTGGCGCATCTGCGGGAGATGAACCACTCAGCCCGTTTCTGGGCGCTGGTCACGCGGTTGACGCCGCATCGCGCGGTCGCCGTCGCCTGGCTGCGCGCCCATGGGCCGAGGCTGTTGCGCGTTGGCTGACTGTTGCAGGAGAGACGACTGATGACCGCACCCATCGCCCTCATCACCGGCGCCACCGCCGGCTTCGGCCTGGCCATCGCACGGCGCTTCGCCGCCGATGGCTGGCACATCGTCGCGGCCGGCCGCCGACAGGATCGGCTGGAGGGGCTGGTGGCGGAACTCGGCGCGGAGCGCTGCCATGCGGTGACGCTGGATGTGCGCGACCGCACCGCGGTGGCGCAGGCGGTGGCCGAGCTGCCGGCCGGCTTCATGGACATCGACCTGCTGGTGAACAATGCAGGGCTGGCGCTCGGCCTGAACCCCGCCCAAGGCGCCGACCTCGATGACTGGGAGGCGATGGTCGATACCAACTGCAAGGGGCTGATGTATGTGACGCGCGCCGTGCTGCCGGGGATGGTGGCGCGCAATCGCGGGCATGTGGTGAATATCGGCTCGACGGCCGGTGAGTGGCCCTATCCGGGTGGCAATGTCTACGGTGCCACCAAGGCCTTCGTCCGGCATTTCAGCCTGAATCTGCGCGCCGACCTGTATGGCACGGCGGTGCGAGTGACCGATATCGAACCCGGCCTGGTCGGCGGTACGGAATTCAGCGCGGTGCGTTTCAAGGGCGATGCGGAAAAGGCCGCGGCGCCCTATGCCGGCACCGATCCGCTGCTGCCGGAGGATATCGCCGATGCCGTGCATTGGGTGGCGACGCGGCCGGCGCGGGTGAATGTGAACACCTTGCAGGTGATGCCGGTGAGCCAGAGCTTCGGGCCGCTGCGCGTGCACAAGATTGATTTGAAATAACAACATTATTGACGGTCGCAGAATTACTTTCTATTATGATTACGCAAACCTTCGTTAATAAAAACAAATACCGATTTTGAAGATGGGAGGAGATATGGACGTCAAGGAAGGGCATCCTGGAGCAATATTTCACTGGTTTTTCGATACAGATCAAGGCGCCGCTAATCCAGCAAATATATTAATCATGTTGCACGGCAGCAGTTCGGCTATGGAAATGCTGATTCAATCTTGCCTCGAAAATAAAAATCAGTTTGATGATGCGCTCGGGCCCGAAATCATGCTTCTATTTTTCGATCCGGATTTATCTGCCCGGGCAATGAGTGAGGGTGGTGTCGAAATGAGGGAGAGCTTTGAGCGCGGTCAATCTGCGAATTTTCTTTTTGCTGGAATGGGTGCGGCATATCCTGTCCCTTCGGCACTCTTCGAGATTGGCAGAGACAGATTTCGGTCTGAGCGACCGGGTGGAAGTATCTTTCAAAAGGTGGCGCGGGAGGTGGCTGCTTCAAATGGCCGCGCAATTCCGTTCTTCCAGCAGGTCTTCAGTCTCAAGCCGCAGCAGGATTATTTTTTGATTGCTCATCGCATAAATAAAAGCGTTCAACTATATGGGTTGGGCGAAAGTGCTTCTATTTCGTTGGAGGATATGCTGGCCATAATACGCAATCTTCGTCCGATTGCTCGACATTATAGGGGTGAGAGTGATTTGGATGCGATTGGAACTGTCGTATATGCGCGTATGAAGCAGGGAGCAATTAGACATGTCGCTCGCTCGGTGTGGCAGGCGCTAAATTCTGTGATTCGAGCCGCGCCACGTCGAGGATTGCATTAGGCTGAAAAATATCTGACTAAAGAATGCATTTGCGCCCTTTGCCGGCGCAGACCCGCTGCTACCGGAGGATATCGCCGATGCCGTGCATTGGGTGGCGACGCGGCCGGCGCGGGTGAATGTGAACACCTTGCAGGTCATGCCCGTGAGCCAGAGCTTCGGGCCGCTGCGCGTGCACAAAGGCTGATGTCAGTCGAAATCCGACGCGGTCGGTAGCTGCGGGACGCCCGGGCCGGCGATGGCCTGGGCGTGCAGCACGGCCCGCAGCACGGCCGCCGCCATCGCCTCCGCCGCCATCACGGACAGAACGGTCATGTTCCCCGCCTGGCCGGATTTGCCGGTCGCCAGCGCGAAGATCGTATCGCCGTCCCACATCGTGTGAACCGGGTTGATGGTGCGGGCCAGGCCGTCATGCGCCACCTGGGCCAAGCGCCGGGCCTGCGCCTTGGTCAGGGTCGCATCGGTGGCGACGACCCCGATGGTGGTCGCCATGCCCGCCTGAAGGATGGCGGGCAGGTCGCCGCGCAGGATGCTGTCGACGGTGCCGATGCGCTCACGTCCCTCGGCCGTGTCGCGCGCGCCGGCCAGAACGCGGCCGCTGGCGGGGTCCACCACATCGCCCACCGCATTCACCGCGACGATGGCGCCCACCGTGATCTGGCCAAGCTTCACCGAGGCGGTGCCGATACCGCCCTTCATGGCGCGGGCCGCGCCGAACAGCTTGCCCACCGTCGCCCCGGTGCCCGCCCCCACCGACCCTTCCGCCGGCGGCAGGCTGGTCGCGGCCGCGCAGGCGGCATGGCCGGCGGCGGCATCGGGCCGGATGTGGTGGTCGCCGTGGTCGAGGTCGAACAGGATGGCGGCGGGCACGATCGGCACGGTGGCCGGGCCGGCGGGAAAGCCGATGCCCTTCTCCTCCAGCCACCGCACCACGCCGGTCGCCGCCTCCAGCCCGAAGACGCTGCCGCCGGAGAGCAGCACGGCATGCACCTGCTCCACCAGGTTGGAGGGATCGAGCAACTCCGTCTCCCGCGTCCCCGGCGCGGCACCGCGCACATCGACGCCGGCCACGGCACCTTCCTCCGTCAGGATCACGGTGCAGCCCGTGGGGCGGCGGGTCTCGGTGAAATGGCCGACCTTCACGCCGGCGACATCGGTGATGGCGCCGCCCATCAGGCGGCAGAGGCGGTCGGCGGCGGGCACCATCGCCTCAGGCCGCCCGTTCGGCCTTGGCGACCATCGCTTCGGCCTGGCGGATCGAGGCGATGTCCAGCAGCTTGCCGTCCAGCGCCACGGCGGCGCGGCCTTCAAGTCGGGCGGCCTCCATCGCCGCCAGCACGCGGCGGGCCTGGACGACTTCCTTCTCATCTGGCTGGAAGGCGGTGTTCAGCGTGGCGACCTGGTTGGGGTGGATCACCATTTTGCCCTCCGCGCCCAGCGCCCGGCCACGCCGCGCCGCGGCCTCCAGCCCCTCCGCATCGCGGAAATCGCCATAGGGCCCGTCGATCGGACGCAGCCCGGCGGCGCGGCCGGCGGTGATCACGCGGGACACCGCAAAATGCCAGGGGTCCAGCAACCCGGCCGGGCTGGCATAGTCCGGGTTCAGCCCGCCGATCGCCGTGGTGCGCATGCCGAGGCTGGCGGCGAGGTCGGCCACGCCCAGATGCAGGCTCTCATTGCGGGGGGAGGCGGTGGCGATCGCCTCCACATTCGCCAGGCCCTTGGCCGTCTCGATCACCAAGCCGAGGCCGACGCGGCGGGCGCGGCCGGCGCTGGCCTCGATCTGGCTGAACAGCAGGTCGGCGGCAAAGACCTCCCTCGGATCGCCGACCTTGGGGATCATGATGACGTCGAGACGGTCGCCGGCAGCTTCCAGCAGGGCGATGACATCCTTGTAGAAATGCGGCGTGTCCTGGCCGTTCACCCGCACCGCCAGGATCTTGCGGCCCCAGTCGATGCCGGCCAACGCGGCGACGGCATTGGCGCGGGCGCGGTCCTTCTCGGCCTCCGGCACGCTGTCCTCCAGGTCGAGGAACACCGCATCGGCGAGGCCGGCGGCGGCCTTCGGGAACAGCTCCGGGCGGATCGCCGGCACGGCGAGTTCGCTGCGGTGCAGACGGGCGAGGGGGGCGGCGGTCATGGCGCGGTTTCCTGCACAGCGAGTGGGTGATGGTCCTGGACCAGACGCTGGAGCTTCTCCTCCAGCACCTTGGTGTAGATCTGCGTGGTGGCGATATCCGCATGGCCCAGCAGCACCTGCAGGCTGCGCAGATCGGCGCCGCGGGCCAGGAGGTGGGAGGCGAAGGAATGCCGCAGCACATGCGGGCTGACCCTGGCCGGGTCCAGCCCGGCGTTCAGCGCCGCATCCTTCAGGATCAGCCCGATCGTCTGGCGCGTCACATGCCCTTCCGCCGCGCGGGAGGGAAACAGCCAGCGGGAAGGTTTTTCCGGGTTGGGCCGCGCCTCCAGCGCTGCCTGGACGGCGGCGCGCGCCCGGGTGGAGATCGGCACCAGGCGGTCCTTGTTGCCCTTGCCGCGCACGGTGACCAGCGGCTGGCCCGGCCGCAGCGCGCTGGCGGGCAGGGCGGCCAATTCGCTCACGCGCAGGCCGCTGCTGTAGAGCAGTTCGATCAGCGCGACGGCGAAGGGGCCACGGTTGCCGGGCAGCCGGGCGGCGCCTTCCAGCAGCGCCTCCATCTCCGCCTCCGCCAGCGGCTTGGGCAGGCTGGCGGGCAGGCGGGGGCCTTCCTCGAGCGCTGTCGGATCATCCTCCCGCAGCCCTTCCTGCACCAGGAAGCGGAAGAACTGGCGCAGCGCGGAAAGGCGGCGGGCGGCGGTGCGGGCGGCGAAGCCGGCATCGGTCAGGGCGCGCAGATAGGATTGGATGGTGCCGGCATCGGCGGTCAGCGGGGTGATGCCGCGCGGCGCGCAATGGTCGCTGAAATCGGCCAGGTCGGCAGCATAGGCGGCCAGGGTGTTGCGGGCCGCGCCACGCTCGGCCGCCAGCATTTCGAGAAAGGCCTCCGCGTGCCGATCCATAGTGGCGGCGTCAGCGGGTTCCGAAGCGCTCGGCGGGCACGCTGCGCTCCACCGGCTGCGGCGCGACGGAAGGCGGGAAGGCCCCTATGCCCAGCAACCCGACCACCAGCAGCGCAAAGATGACGGCGGCCAGCAGGAGCAGAGGGTGACGAAACATCGTGGATGGGGATCCTCACGCGCTGGGGCCGTGCAAACACGGTCGCCCCTCCTGGGACCGGGCGTCCGTGGCGGGAAGCTTCCTTCTCGAAGCAACTGAATCCACAGTATACACCCGGCTCGGACGATTACGTCCAGGCGGAAAGTGCTGTAGCCTCCGCCACCGTGTCACGCAACAGCGCCCTTTCGACCTGGCCTCAGGCTGAGGCCCTACCGCCCGAGGCGGTGGCCTTCTCCCCTTCGCCGCGCAGCATCGTGCTGGTCGGCATGCCCGGCTGTGGCAAATCCTCCATCGGCAAGCGCCTGGCGGCGCGGCTCGACCTGCCCTTTCTCGACGCGGATACGGAGATCGAGGCGGCCGCCGGCCTGCCCATCACCGAGATCTTCAGCCGCTATGGGGAGCCGCATTTCCGGGATGGGGAGCGCCGCGTCATCGCCCGGCTGCTGGCCGGCCCGCCCTTGGTGCTGGCCACCGGTGGAGGGGCCTTCACCGATGCGCGGACGCGCGCGGCGGTGCGCGAATCCGGCGCCCTGGCGGTCTGGCTGCGCTGCACCCTGCCGGTGCTGCTGCGCCGAGTCGCGGGGCGGGACCACCGCCCGATGTTTCTCAACCGGGACCCGCGCGAGGTGCTGGAGCGCCTGATGGTCGCGCGCCACCCGACCTTCGCAGAGGCCCAAGTGATCGTGGACTGCACCGACGAACCGCCCGAGACGACGACAAAGCGGGTGATGGACGCCTTGGCGGTGCATCGCGACCCCGCCCGGCTGAAGGTGCGCCTGTCGGAGCGCAGCTATGACATCGTGGTGGGTGACGGGCTGCTGGAACGCGCCGGCGCGCTGATGGCCCCCGTCCTGCCGGCGCGCCGCGCGGTGGTGGTCACCGATTCCAGCGTCGCGCCGCTGCACCTGCCGGCGCTGCGCGCTGGCCTGGAACAGGCCGGGATCACACTGGTGGCGACCGTGGAGGTGCCGCCGGGCGAGGCCAGCAAGTCCTTCGCCCAGTTGGAGAAGGTGGTGGAGGCGGCGCTGGCCGCCGGGGCGGACCGGCGCACCGCGGTGGTCGCCCTCGGCGGCGGCGTGGTCGGCGACCTGGCCGGCTTCGCCGCGGCGGTCGCGCTGCGCGGCCTGCCCTTCATCCAGGTGCCGACCACCCTGCTGGCGCAGGTGGACAGTTCGGTGGGCGGCAAGACCGGCATCAATCTCGGCCTGGGAAAGAACCTCGTCGGCGCATTTCATCAGCCTTTGCTGGTGCTGGCCGACACCACCGTGCTCGCCACCCTGCCGCCGCGCGAATTGCGGGCGGGCTATGCTGAAGTCGCCAAGCACGGGCTGTTGCAGGGCGCGCTCTGGGACTGGTGCGAGGCCGAGGGGGCGAGGGCGGTGGCCGGTGATCCGGCCGCGCTGGCCCATGCCGTGCTGGAATCCTGCCGCCTGAAATCCGGCGTGGTGGCGGCGGATGAGCGGGAGGAAAGCGCCGAGGGCGGCCGCGCTTTGCTCAACCTCGGCCATACCTTCGGGCACGCCTTCGAGGCGGAATGCGGCTATGGCGGCACGCTGCTGCATGGGGAGGCGGTGGCGGTGGGCCTCGGCCTCGCGGCCTCACTCTCCGCCCGGCTGGGCTTCTGTTCGCAGGAACTGCCGGGGCGGGTGATCGCCCATCTTCAGGCCTGTGGGCTGCCGGCGCGGATCGGCGACCTGCCGCGTTCATTCTCGGCGGAGCGGCTGATGACGAGGATGCGCAAGGACAAGAAGGTGCGGGACGGGGCGATGCGCTTCGTGCTGCTGCGCGGGCCGGGGGATGCCTTCACGACCTCGGAAGTGCCGCCGGCCGCCGTCATGTCCCTGCTGCGGGATGAGGGCGCGGCGGCGTAGCCTTCCTGTACTGGCAAACGCATGCGATACCCGGGCGCTGCACTGCACCATCCGGGGATCCCCTGCCCGATGCCGCTTCCCGAGCCCGAGGTTCCGCGCGTTCCGCTGCACCGCCGCCAGATCACCCTGGATGGCTATCAGCGCACCGATGGGCTGTTCGACATCGAGGCGCATCTCGTCGACACCAAGTCCTACCCCTTCGACAACATGGACCGCGGCACGCTGGCGCCCGGCGACCAGTTGCACGGCATGTGGGTGCGCCTGACCGTGGATGAGGCGATGATGATCCACGCCTGCGAGGCCGTTTCCGACTTCACCCCCTATGAGATCTGCCCCAAGGCCGCGCAGAGCATGAGCCGCCTGGCCGGCGTTTCCATCGGCCCGGGCTTCAACCGGGCGGTGAAGGAACGGGTCGGCGGCGTGCTCGGCTGCACCCATCTGCGGGAGGTGATGGCCCAGATGGCGACGGTGGCCTACCAGACCATCGCCCCCTGGAAGTGGCGCCGCGACCGTGCGAGGCGTGCGGCGGCGATCGCGGCCGGCGACACCTCCGAAGCCCCGCCGCCGCGGCGACTGCCGATCGGAAGCTGCTACGCCTATGCCGAAGACAGCCCGGTGGTGCGGCGGCATCGGGAGGGTGGCGGCGCGGAGTAGGGTTTCAGCCCTTCGCCGCCTCCTCCGGCGTCAGCAGCCTCAGCGATAGCGCATGCAGCCCGGTGTCGAATTCCGCCGCCAGCGCCTCATGCGCGGCGCGGGACCGGGCGACGCGGTTGAGTCCGCTGAAGGCAGGGGAGACGATGCGCACCGAATAATGCGTCTCCCCACCCGGCCGGGCGCCGGCATGGCCGGCATGCTGGGCACTGTCGTCCTGCACGACGACCTCCGCCGCGGCGAAGGTCTCGCGCAGCCTTGCTGCGATCCGCTCGGCTCGGCTCATCATGTATTCCTTTTGCATATGGGATGGCTCGCCAGTTCCGCCATGGTCCGGCCAGGCATGGCCCCGATGCGCGCCGCCCGCTTGCGCCGGGGAAATGCGACGACCATAAGACCCGCATGGCGCGACGTGGCGACCGCATCGGAACACTGACCGCGGAGCCGGAGGCGCCGGTGCGGCTCTGCGAGCAGCCGGGCTGTGCCGCGGCCGGCGACTACCGCGCTCCGCGCGACCGCAAGACGCTCAATGAGTATCGATGGTTCTGCCTGGAACATGTGCGCGCCTATAACCGGGCCTGGGACTACTACAAGGGCATGAGCGCTGGCGAGATCGAGGCCAATCTGCGCTCCGACAGCGGCTGGCAGCGGCCGACCTGGCCGCTCGGCCGGCTGGGTGGCGCCAATCCCTTCGATACGGAGGCGCTGCGCGATCCGCTGGGCGTGCTCGGCGCGACCCCGCTGCATGCCCAGCGCCGTGCCCGCCAGCCGCGGCCGGATGAGCCGCCGGCGGAGCTGCGCGCCGCGCTGGATGTGCTGGGCCTCGGCTGGCCCATCGATTCCCTGGCGCTGCGCACGCGTTACAAGGAACTCGCCAAGCGTTACCACCCCGATGCCAATGGCGGCGATCGCCAGGCGGAGGAGCGGCTGAAGGACATCAATCGCGCCTACAGCCTCGTCCGACGTAAACTTCCGGGCAAAGCGATGCCCGCACCCGCTTCTGCCGGGTAGCCGCGCCCGCCTGGGCGCCTTAGGATTGCAATCGATGTCACAGCCGGACCGAGATATGAACAAGGCCGCCAGCCTCGCCGAGATCAACCCCACCTCCGCGATCGACCAGCCGGATATCAAGCTCGCCGTGCGCGACGTCTTCGGTATCGATAGCGACATGGTGGTGCCCGCCTTCAGCCGCCGCACCGAGCACGTGCCGGAGATCGACAGCACCTACCGCTTCGACCGTGAGACGACGTTGGCCATTGTGGCCGGCTTCGCCTTCAACCGCCGCGTGATGGTCCAGGGCTATCACGGCACCGGCAAGTCCACGCATATCGAACAGGTGGCGGCACGGCTGAACTGGCCCTGCATCCGCGTGAACCTGGACAGCCACATTTCCCGCATCGACCTGATCGGCAAGGACGCCATCGTGTTGAAGGACGGGAAGCAGATCACGGAATTCCGTGAAGGCATCCTGCCCTGGGCCCTGCAGCACCCCTGCGCGCTGGTCTTCGACGAATACGATGCCGGCCGCCCGGACGTCATGTTCGTGATCCAGCGCGTGCTGGAGGTGGAGGGCAAGCTGACCCTGCTCGACCAGAACAAGGTGATCCGCCCGCATCCGATGTTTCGCCTGTTTGCCACGGCGAACACGGTCGGCTTGGGCGACACGACCGGCCTGTATCATGGCACGCAGCAGATCAACCAAGGTCAGATGGACCGTTGGAACCTGGTGGCCACGCTGAACTACCTGCCGCATGCGCAGGAAACCGCGATCGTCATGGCCAAGCTCGGCTGGGACGACAAGGACGCGAAGATGAAGCGCCAGACGGAGGCCATGGTGGCGCTGGCCGACCTGACCCGCGCCGGCTTCATCGCCGGCGACATCTCCACCGTCATGTCCCCGCGCACCGTCATCACCTGGGCGGAGAATGTGCGGATCTTCGGCGATATCGGCTTCGCCTTCCGCATGACCTTCCTGAACAAGTGCGACGAGGCCGAGCGCGGCACCGTCGCCGAATACTATCAGCGCTGCTTCAACGAGGAACTGCCGACCGGCAGCTCGCTGCGCAAGGCGGGGTGAGTTATCCACTAGCTTGATCTTGGGGGAGTGCAGCTATGGCCGGCAAAGCGAAGAAAATTAAGAAATCATCTGGCCAAGCTACCAAAAGAGTTGGGCGGGCTGCTCAGCACCAAGATCTCGCAAATGGTGTGGTCCATGTTTTTGTAGACGACCAAAATTTATTTTACGGGATACGGAATAATGAGGGCGGGCGTTCCTATAGAATAGATTTTGGTCGACTGTTGATGGAAGTCGCAAAGGACTCGAATGGGAACACTCGCGCTGTTGGTAGTGCTTACATTGCGGGCGTAATCCCCGACGATGATAGTTTCTGGAAGGCTGCTGAGAGCAAGGGTTTTGTCGTTAGGCGCGGGTATCTTGGCACGGGTAACAGATCCAAGCAGGATGATGCGTATCTTATTGTGGAGATTATGGAAACAATCTATACGCAGCAGGGGCCGTCAACAATTGTCCTGGTTGCGGGCGATGCGGATTATGTTCCGCCGCTGATTAAATCTCAGGACAAGGGATGGCGCAACGAGGTCGCCTTTATTGACCGCGGTATTTCTATTTCGCTTGAAGCGTATGTTCATGAGTTCCGAACTTTGTCTGCTAGCAGTCTCCAGCTTCTTTAAGCATTCTAGGGTGCCAGCAAATTAAGTGAGAAGGTAGGAAGGTGACCGGCAAGCCCGACCAGACGCGGCAGGAAGAATTCAAGCGCGCCACCGCGGGCGCCGTGCGCGCCATCGCCCGCCAGCCGGAAGTGCAGGTCGCCTACCAGCCCGGCCCCTCCGGCCTCGCCGGCAAGCGCGCCCGCCTGCCGCTGCCGACCCGCGCCCTGCCGCCGGCCGAAATGGCCAAGCTGCGCGGCGCCGCGGACGCCATCGCCCTGAAGCTGCGCCACCATGATGAGGGCGTGCACGCCAACCGCATCCCCGCTCGCCGCGAGGCGCGGGAGGTGTTCGATGCGCTGGAGGATGTGCGCGTCGAAGTGGTGGGCAGTCAGCATATGTCCGGCGTCGCCGCCAATCTGCGCGCCCGCCTGACCGACCAGTGCGAGTCGGAAGGCTACGACCGTATGACGCGGAAGGACCAGTTGCCCTTGGCCGCCGCGCTGGGCCTGCTGGCCCGCGAAAGGCTTTCCGGCCAGCCGGCCCCGGCCCCGGCGCAGCGCATTCTGGAGATGTGGCGCGACACCATCGGCGAATCCGCCGAATCCGCGCTGAAGGAAATGGCCGACAAGAGCGGCGACCAGGACGCCTTTGGCCGCGCCGCGCGCAAGCTGCTGGCTGCGCTCGACCTGGCCGAGGCCGAGGTGGAGACCGAGGCCGAGCAGGATGAGGAGGAAGGCGAGGGCGGTGAGACCACCTCGCAGCAGGACCAGTCCGGCGAGGGTGAATCCCAGGCCCAGGACACCGAGAGCATGCTCGGTGCCCAGCCCGAGACCATGCAGGGCGACAGCGCCGAGGATGACGGCGAGGAAGGCGAGGAGGAAGGCGCCGCGGCCGAGGGCGACGACCGCCCCGGCGGCCCGCAGCAGCGCAAGGAAGTGCCGGCCACCGACGATGCCTCCGTCTACCGCGCCTATAACAAGGCCTTCGACGAGGTGGTGGAGGCCGACGACCTGTGTGATGCGGAGGAGTTGGCGCGTCTGCGCCAGCAACTCGACCAGCAGCTTTCGCATCTGCAAGGGGTGGTTTCCAAGCTGGCGAATCGCCTGCAGCGCCGGCTGATGGCGCAGCAGCAGCGCGCCTGGGAATTCGACCTGGAGGAAGGGTTGCTGGACGTGGCGCGGCTGGCCCGCGTCGTGGTGAACCCGATGCAGTCGCTGTCCTACAAGCGGGAGCGGGAGGCCGATTTCCGCGACACCGTGGTGACGCTGCTGATCGACAATTCGGGCTCCATGCGCGGCCGGCCGATCACCGTCGCCGCCATGTGCTGCGACATCCTGGCCCGCACGCTGGAACGCTGCGCAGTGAAGACCGAGATCCTCGGCTTCACCACCCGCGCCTGGAAGGGCGGCCAGTCCCGCGAGCGTTGGGTGCAGGAAGGCAAGCCGCGCAATCCGGGTCGCCTGAACGACCTGCGCCACGTGATCTACAAGTCCGCCGACGCCCCCTGGCGCCGTGCCCGCAAGAATCTCGGGCTGATGCTGCGCGAGGGGCTGCTGAAGGAGAACATCGACGGCGAGGCGCTGGAATGGGCCTATAGGCGCCTGCTGACCCGCACCGAGCATCGCCGCATCCTGATGGTGATCTCGGATGGCGCGCCGGTGGATGACAGCACCCTGTCCGTGAACCCGGGCAACTACCTGGAACGCCACCTGCGCAAGGTGATCGGGGAGATCGAGGGGCGGGAGGCCGTGGAGTTGATCGCCATCGGCATCGGCCACGACGTCACCCGCTACTACCGCCGCGCCGTGACCATCGTGGATGCCGAGGAGTTGGGCGGCACCATGATGAAGAAGCTCGCCGAACTGTTCGACGAGGATGCGGCGATGGCCTGGCAGCGGGCTTCCTCGGAACGCGCGGCGCAGATCGCCTGATCTTCCACCGCCGCGCCGCCCTTGCGGCGGCTTTCGCCGCGCTGCCCGGCTGTGCCGGCAGCGCGGAAGGTCCCGCGCTCACCCGTCGGCTGGACCTGCCGGAACTGCCGCCAGGGCCGCTGCGTCTGCTGGGTGGGCTGCGGATCAATACCGGCGTGCTGGGCTTTGGCGGGCTGTCCGGCCTGCATCTGGCGCCGGACCTCACACTGACCACCATCAGCGACCGTGGCCGTTTCGTGCAGATGCGGCTGGCATTGGATGAAGCTGGCCGGCCGCGGGCCCTGTCACAGCTGCGCAGCGGCCCGCTGCGCGATAGCGCAGGGCGCCCCTTGTCGGGAACGAATGGAGATGCGGAGGCACTGGCGCGGCTGCCGGACGGGTCCTGGCTGATCGGATTCGAGCGCCGCCACCGCATCCAGCAGCATCGCGACCTGGCTGGGCCGGGGCGGGAAGTGCCGCCGCCCCCTGGCCTGGAACGCTCGCCAAGAAATGCGGCGCTGGAATCCCTGACCGTGCTGGCGGATGGGCGCTGGTTTGCCTTGTCCGAGGGGCTGGCGCCGCCCAATGCGCCCGCGGACCGGCAGGGCTGGATCGGTCGGCCGGGGGCCTGGCAGCGCCTTTCCTACCGCCCGGCCCCGCGACTCGACCCTGTGGACGCGGCGGCACTGCCCGATGGTGGGGCGCTGGTGCTGGAACGTGGGTTCAGCCTGTTCGGCGGGTTCTCCGGCCGGCTGGTGCGCCTGGCGCCCTCCGCCTGGTCGGCCCCGGTGCTGCAAGGGGAGGAATTGTTGCGCTTCGCCGCGCCGCTGCCGGTCGACAACTACGAGGGTGTCGCCGTCCTGCCCTGGCGGGGGCGGCTGCTGGTCGCCGTGATCTCGGATGACAATGAGAGCATCCTGCAGGCCACCATCCTGCTGCTCTTCACGCTGGAACCGTAGTCATGCCGGCCCCAGCACCCTGGTGCTGGGCAGTGTGAGCCACGCCCGTGCGCCGATTCCCGGCGCGCTTTCCAGCCGGATATCGCCGCCATGCGCCACGGCGAGTGAACGCGCGAGCGTCAGGCCCAGATCAAGTCCGCGCGTGCCATTGGCCGTGCCGACCATGCCATGCTGGAGACCGCTGGCGGTCTCCGTCACCAGGTCCTGGGCGGGCAGGCCATCCCCCTCATCCTCGACGATGATGGCCACCGTCTCGGCGCCCAGCACATGGCGCAGGGCAACCACATCGCCGTCCCGCGAATGGCGCGCGGCGCGTCGCAGCAAGGCGGAGAGCGCCCCTTCCAGCGCGCGACGGTCGGCCTGCACCCGCAGGCTGCGCAGTTCCGGCGTGATCTTCCAGTGGCGCTGACCGGGACGGAGCTGGGCGGCGACATTGGCGATGGCGGCATCCACCACCGGGCCGAGCAAAGCAGGGGCCTCATGCAGCGTGCGCGGTGCGGGTTCCGTGGCGAAATCGGCCAGGTCGTCGGCGAGTCGCAGCAATTGCTGTGCGACGGCCTCAATAGGATTGTCCTGGCTTGGCCGCACCAGATCGGAATGGTCCGCCGCGGCCATCAGGGCGAGGCCGGGGCCTCGCAACTCCTGCGCTGCCAGAGACAGGCAGCGACCGCGCGCCGCAGCGAGCCTCTCCGCCGAGGCAACCCGCTGGCGCGCTCCCGCAAGAGCGCCATGCACCCACAGGCCCAGGGCGATCAGAGGGCCACTGAGCAGCAAAGCCGCGGCAAAGGTGGTGGTGGTCCACATCGCGGCGAGTTTGCCGCGATCACCCTTGCCAATCCCTTAATGCCACACCGCCCGGAAGTAACGAAAACGTGACACGGGAGGCAGAGGGGGGGCGAGGGCAGTCCCCGCCCGCAGGATCAGGCCGCGGCCTTCTTGTCCCGCGCGCGCTCCAGCCGGCGCTTCAGCACCTGCGCCTCGACCGGCAGGCGGCGATTCGGCGTGCCGAGCAGGAAGGAGTCCAGGCCGCCATTGTGCTCGACGGTGCGAATGCCGTTGACCGACAGGCGCATCCGCACGGGCGTGCCGAGGATGTCGGAGAAGAACGATGTCTCCTGCATGTTCGGCAGGAAACGCCGGCGCGTCTTGTTGTTCGCGTGGCTGACGTTGTTACCCGTCAGCACGCCCTTGCCGGTAATACCGCAGCGGCGGGCCATGACACATCAATCCCGAAAAGCGCACGCGCGGGTCCTGGGCCGAAGGGGCCAGGCGGCCGCGCGCGGAGGTGGTCCGGAGCGGGGCCTATCGCGGATCACGCCCCACTCGTCAAGTCCGCTGCCCGATCGTGACAGCCTTGCGACGGCAGTGCGGCGTCAATTTCCGCCGCTCTGCCCTTCCGCCGCGGCGCGGCGCATCTCCGCCAGCTCCCCGCCCTCGACGGAGGCCAGGGCGCTGCGCAGCACGCCAGCCACGGCCCGGTCATCCATGCTGCGCGCCAGCATGCCCAGCGAACCACCCAGAAGGGCGGAGGCGATGGAAATCGGCGTGATGCCCTGCTCGAGCATGTATTCGATGGCCTTGTCCACCACCGAGCCGGCGTGGCTCAGGTCTTCCGGGGCCACGCCCTGGGGGTCGAACTGCATAGGTGGCCTCCTCAATGGATCGGGACATAGGCAGGACAGCGCGGCGAGGAAACCCCTCGCACGCGCCCTATCCTGATGGTCAGGCAGGCAATCCGGCAGCGGCCTGCGCGGCGGCGGCGGCTTCGGCGGCCGCCACGGCCTCCGACTGCCGGCGCCACATGGCGGCATAGAGGCCATCGGCCGCGATCAGCGCGGCATGCGGGCCACGCTCGGCCACCTGGCCTTCCTGCAAGACCAGGATTTCGTCGGCATCGACCACGGTGGACAGGCGGTGGGCGATCACCAGCGTGGTGCGGCCCCGCGCCGCATCGCGCAGCGCGGTCTGGATATCCTGTTCCGTCCGGGTATCCAGCGCGCTGGTCGCCTCGTCCAGGATGACGATTCGCGGGTTCTTCAGAAGGGTGCGGGCGATGGCGACCCGCTGCTTCTCCCCGCCCGAGAGCTTCAGGCCACGCTCGCCCACCTTGGTCTCGTAGCCATCCGGCAGGCGCAGTACGAAGTCATGCACCTGGGCGGCGCGGGCCGCGGCCTCGATCTCCTCCTGGCTCGCATCGGGGCGGCCATAGGCGATATTGTAGCGGATACTGTCATTGAACAGCACGGTGTCCTGCGGCACCACGCCGATCGCCGCCCGCACGCTGTCCTGCTGCACTTCCCGCACATCCTGCCCATCGATCACCACCCGGCCGCCGGTCGCGTCGTAGAAGCGGAACAGCAGGCGGCTGATGGTGGACTTGCCGGCGCCCGTCGGGCCGACGATGGCCAGCGTCCGCCCCGGCGGCACGGTGAAGCTGACGCCCTTCAGGATTTCCCGGTCCGGCCGATAGCCGAATCGGACATCCTCGAAACGCACCTCCCCGCCCGTGGCGACCAAAGCGGGCGCGTCGGGGGCATCTGCAATCTCCCGATCCTCCCGCATCAGGGTGAACATGGCCTCCATGTCCACCAGACCCTGCTTGATCTCGCGATAGGCAAATCCCAGGAAGTTCAATGGCTGGAACAACTGGATCATGTAGGTATTGACCAGCACGAAGTCGCCGACGGTCATCCCGCCGCCAGAGACCCGGCTGGCCGCCATCATCATCACCACCGTCAGGCCCAGGGCGATGACGGACTGCTGGCCGAAGTTCAGCGCATTCAGGCTGACCTCGGACCGGGAATAGGCCCGCTCATAGCGTTCCAGGCTGGCGTCGTAGCGGCGGGCCTCGTGGCGCTCATTGCCAAAATACTTCACCGTCTCGAAGTTCAGCAGGCTGTCGACGGCGCGGGTATTGGCCTCCGTGTCGGTGTCGTTCATCGCCCGGCGGAAGCGCAGGCGCCATTCGGTGAACATCAGGGTGAAGGCGATGTAGATGCCGACCGTCACCATGATGACGGCGCTGAAGGTGAAGTCGAACATCCCCCACAGGATCGCCGCCACCAGCAGGATCTCGAAGATGGTGGGCACGATGTTGAACAGCAGGAAGTCCAGCACGAAGGTCATGCCGCGCGTGCCGCGTTCCAGCACGCGGGACAGGCCGCCGGTCTGCCGGTCCAGGTGGAAGCGCAACGACAGGGCGTGCAGGTGCTGGAACACCTGAAGCGCGATGCGCCGGGTCGCCCGGGCCTGCACCTTCACGAAGATGGCGTCGCGCGCCTCGTTGAAGGCGCTGCTGGTCAGGCGCAGCAGGCCATAGGCCAGCACCAGCGCGATCGGCACCACGGCGATGGTCGCCGCCGGCCCGACCTGCGGTGCCAGCGCATCGACGGCGCGGGCGAAGGCAATCGGCACCACCACATTGGCGGCCTTGGCGAAAACCAGCAGCACCAGGCTGGCGACAACCCGGAACCGCAGGCCAGGCTCGCCCTTCGGCCAGAGATAGGGGGCAAGCGTGAGTAGCGTTCGCATGTGACTGCGCTCGCGGGGAATTTCTTTCTGCACGTGAAGCTCCGGGAGCAGGTTGATGCCAAAATGGGCCTTGATGCGCCCGGCGCAAACCGCCGACTGGGCTTCCGTGCCATGCGTGGCGCGCGCTACAGGGGCGGCATGCACCCGCCCGCGACCGACTTCGCCCCGTTTGAGCGGCATATCGCCGCCTGCAACAACATCGCCTCCCCGGCCAGCCTCATCCGCTTCAGGATCGGGGAGGACCAGGTCGGCTGGGTCGGCATGGATCTGGCGCGCGCCTTGGCCTTCTATCCGCGCGACTTCCATTTCGACCAGCAGGGTGTGGCCCTGGCGGGGCGGCTGCGGGCGCCCGGCGCGCGCAGCCAGGCCCTGGCCATGGTGGTTCGGGGGCTGGCGGCGCGCGGCCACCTGACCCTGCGTGGGGAGGCCTTCGACATCCGCGCGGCACCGGATGGCCCCGTGCTGGCGCAGTTGGACCGCGGCGCCATGCCGGCCTTCGGCGCCATGTCCCAGGGCGTGCATGTCAACGGCTTCGTGCGCCGGCCGGACGGGCTGCATCTCTGGGTCGGCTGGCGCTCTCCCCGGAAGGCGGTGGCGCCGGGCAAGCTGGACAATATCGTCGCCGGCGGCGTCCCCGCCGGCCTGTCACCCGCCGAGACGCTGGTGAAGGAAGCCGCGGAGGAAGCGAGCATCCCGCCGGAGATCGCCGCCCGCGCCGTATCGGTCGGCCGTGTCTCCTATGTCATGGCCGCGTCCGAAGGCCTGCGCCGGGACGTGCTGCACTGCCACGACCTTGAATTGCCGGAGGGGTTGGAGCCGCGCCCGAATGACGACGAGGTGGAGCGCTTCGAGCTCTGGCCGGCCGCCAGGGTGCTGGAGGAGGTGCGCGACCGCGACCGGGTTAAGTTCAACGTCAACCTGGTGCTGATCGACTTCTTCCTGCGCCACGGCCTGCTGGATGCCGCGGCGCCGGGGGCGGAGGCGCTGCGCGCCGGGCTCGATCAGGTGGCCTGAGCGGCCTCCGCCTGGGCCGGCTGCGGCTGTCGCATCTGCTGGCAGAGATCCTCCAGCGTCACCGCCGCAAGATTGGCCTCCATCGCCGCCTCCGCCGAATCGAAGACACCGCGCAGCAGGCTGGGGATCGCCGGGGCCGCGTTTGCCCCCGCCGGACCGCGATGCACCGGCAGCAAGGGCAGTCCCTTTCGCCGCATCGCCTGCCATACCTGGCCGAGGGTGATCGCCCCCGGCGCCCGGGCCAGCTCGGCCCCACCTGGACCGCGCCGGATACGGATCAGCCCGGCCCGGGCGAGCTGCCCGGCGAGCCGGCGGATGACGACGGGGTTGGTGCCGACACTCTCCGCGATCCGGCCGCTCGTGAGCTGGCCGCCCGGCGCTGTGGCCAGGAGGATGAGAATGTGCACGGCGACGGCGAAGCGGGTTGCGACCATGTCGGTCTACACGCGCGGTGACGCCAATGGTTCCGCATCGAACCCGTCGCTTGACTGGGACGTGAACGCAAGACGAACATGCGCTCATGTCCCTGGCCCTGCCCCCCATACCCACCATTCCCGAGCGAACACTGAGCGTCTGCCGTGCCGCCGCGCGGTTCTGTGCCCAGCGTGGCTGGGCGCCGGTGCGGGAAATGCCGCTGCCGAACGGGCGGCGGGCGGATATCCTGGCGCTGCTGCCGGATGGCGGCTTCGCGGTGGTGGAGGTGAAGTCCTGCGCGCGGGATTTCCTCAGCGACGGGAAATGGCCCGAATATCGCGATTTCTGCGACCGGCTGTATTTCGCCGTCGACCTGGACTTCCCGGAGACGCTGCTGCCGGAGGAGGTCGGCCTGCTGGTGACGGAAGGGCCTGACGCCACCCTGGTGCGGGAAGCGCCAACCCACCCCCTGGCGCCGGCACGTCGCCGTGCCTTGCTGCACCGCTACGCCATGGTGGCCGCTGGCCGGCTGGCCGGCCTGCAGGACCCGGCCGGGCAGGCGGAAATCCGCGCGGCACTGCGCGCGGAATAGCGGCTCAGCCGCGAATCCGCGCCACCGTTGCCGTGGTGCTCTGCCCCGGCAGCAGCGCGGCGAGGCGCACCTGGCCGCCCCATTCGCTGACGAGATCGGCGCCCACCACCTGGTCCACCGTATAGTCGGACCCCTTCACCAGCACTTCGGGCCGCAGCAGGCGCAGCAGTTCCAGGGGGGTATCCTCCTCAAACACCGTCACCAGGTCGACCGAGGCGAGGGAGGCAAGCACGGCGGCGCGGGCGGCATCGCCCTGGATCGGGCGGGTCTCACCCTTCAGCCGCTTGACGCTGGAATCGGCGTTGAGGCCCACGACCAGCCGGTCGCACCAGGACCGGGCCTGTTCCAGCAGATGCACATGGCCGGGATGCAGGAGGTCGAAGCAGCCATTGGTGAAGCCGACGCGCCAGCCGCGGCGGCGCCAGCGCTCCACCTGCTCCACCGCCTGGGCACGCGACTGCACCTTGCGCAGCGCGCCGCGCTCCGGCGTCAGCGCCTCCAGCAGGTCGCTCTCCCGCGCCACGGCGGTGCCGATCTTGCCGACCACGATGCCGGCGGCGATGTTCGCCAGGCGGGCGGCAACCGGGGCGGCGAGGCCGGCGGCGATGCCGGCGGCGGCCACCGCCACCACCGTGTCGCCGGCACCGGAGACGTCATGCACCTCCGGCGCCTCAGCCGGGAAATGGCGGGCGCCGGCGGCATCGACCAGGGTCATGCCGTCCTCGCTGCGGGTCACCAGCACGGCGCCGAAGCCGTGATCCGTGCGCAGCCGCTGGGCGGCGGCGACCAGCGCGGCCTCGGTATCCACCGGCATGCCGGTGGCCTGCTTCAGCTCGGCGCGGTTCGGCGTGATGAGGTCGGCGCCGGCATAGCGCGCGTAATCGACCCCCTTGGGATCCACCACCACGCGGCGCCCGGCGCTGCGCGCGGCTGTGATCAGACGCTGCGCCGTGTCGCCGGAGAGCACGCCCTTGTTGTAGTCCGACAGCACCATGACCGTGGTGGCCGCCACCGCATCGGCGGCGATGCGGACCAGACGCTCCGCCAGCCGGGGATGGATCGGCCCGGCCATCTCATGATCGGCGCGCAGCAATTGCTGGCCGGCGGCGATGAAACGGGTCTTGGTGGTCGTGGCGCGGCCGCCCTGCACCAGCAGCCAGGGTTCCACATTCGGCTGGCCGCCGATCAACCCGGTCAGGTCGCTGCCCGCCTGATCGTCGCCGACAACGGAAACGAAGGCCACAGCGGCGCCCAGTGCCGTCAGGTTGCGTACCACATTGCCGGCGCCGCCGGGCATGGCGACCTCCCGCTCCACCGCCAGCACGGCGACGGGGGCCTCGGGGCTCACCCGCTCCACCTGCCCATAGACATAGCGGTCGAGCATGGCGTCGCCGACGACAAGCACCGAGGCGCGCTTGAGTTGGCGCACGGCCTCGACGAGGTCGCCGATGGGGATTTCGGGCATGGGAAGGTCGGCGGGCGCGGGGCCTTGCATCACCAAGGCGTAGCCCAATCGTCGTATTGCACGCAAGGCAGCCAGGGCCTCAGCGGAAACAAACGGTCACCCGGCGTGATCACACCTGAAGGAAAACGATCCGATCCGCTTCCAGCACACCGCAGGTCAGGGGGCCGCCGAAGACCGCGCCGGTGTCGAGGCCGATGCGGTGCGGCCTCACCTCCGGCGCTGCGGCGGGGGTATGGCCGTGCACCACCACCGCCGGCAGGCTGCCGCGCCAGGACAGAAAGGGCTCCCGGATCCACATCAGGTCGGCCGGGTCCTGCGTGGCGATCGGGGTGCCGGGGCGGATGCCGGCATGGGCGAAGACATAGCCGCCGGCCTCAAAACAGGTCGGGCAGCCGCGCAGCAGCTCCAGATCCGCATCCGGGATGCGCTGCCAGCTCGCCCGATCGCGCGGCGCTGCGCCGTAGCTCTCCAGCGTCGCGACGCCGCCATTCAGCAGCCAGAGCGACACCTGTGCCTCGGTGGCGCCGGGGGCCAGGGCGTCGAGCATCATCTGGTCGTGGTTGCCCCGCAGGTTCAGCGTTTCGAGGCCGGGCAGCGGTCGGGCCAGGCGCCCCAGCACCCCGGCGCTGTCCGGCCCGCGATCGACATAATCGCCCAGATGCAGCAGCAGCGCCCGCGTCACCGGCCGCGCCACCAGGTCGGCCGAGACAAGGTCGTGCAACGCCGCCAGGGCCAGGTCGCAGCCATGCACATCGCCAATGGCGTAGATTCGCAGCCCCTGCGGCAGGCAGGCGGGGGCAGGCAGCGGTGTGATTAAGGCTTTCGCAGGCATTGCAGGCGAATTCTACGCGGATCGGGGGCGCCCTCGCCATCCCGACCTCACGGTTCCCGACACATGCCAGACGGTCTCGCCCTGAAGGATCAAGCCCCGTCGCCAACCGCCACGGCGGCGCAGAACGCGCCCCTGCTCGCGGTGATGCGGGAGGCCCTGCGCCATGCCGCCGGGCGGGTGGTGCTGCGCGTGCCGCCGATGGTCCCGCATCGTCGGCGCGTCGCCCTGGCGCTGCTGCAGGAAGGTGCCCTGGTGGCCGGCGGCGTGGTGACGGAGGGTGCGCAGCATGACCTGCTGCTGATCGGTGCCGAGGCCGGACGCGCGGCGCGGCTTCGGGCCTTGCTGGACCGGCTGCTTGGCGGCCCCCTGACCAGCGCCTGGTCGCTGGAGCGCGATGCGGCGGCGCTGCTGGACTACGCCGCCGGGGCGGAGGCCGGGTCCGCCAGAGCGGCCGGACGCGCGCCGGACCTGGCGGGCCTCGATGTCTGGCTGCGGAACCTGTCGCTGGCCCAGGTGGCGCGCCGGGCGACGGGGATGCGGCTCGATGCCTCCGGTATCGCGGCGCGGCCGGCCTTCCTGCGCCTGTGGATCGACCGCCCGGCCCTGGCCGGACTGCTGGGCGGCCTCGGGGCGGATGGCGATGTGCTGGAACATGCGGCGCGGAGCCTCGCCAGCCGGCTGCTGATCGCCATCGGCGACCCGCTCCAGCGCCGCGAATTGATGGGCAACAGCCTTCCCGGACCGCTGCACCTTCCGGTGCCGCTGGCGCCTTTCAGCGGGCGGGGCGGTGACGGTGGTGGCGCCGGACGTGGCGGGCTGGTCGCCACCATGTGCCTGGAAGTGGCCGCCGACCCCGCCATGCTCGCCGCCCGCCGCGCCGGGCTGGCCGCGCAGGGCTGGGAGCTGGAGATCGAGGGCATCACCGCCACCGCGCTGCGCCTGATGGCGATCGAGGCGCTACCGGTGGACTGGCTGCGGCTCAGCTGGTCCCCTGCCTTGGCGACCGCCGAGGTGACGGAGGCGCTGCGGCGGGTCGATCCGGCGAAGCTGATCCTGTCCGGCGCCGAGGACAGGGCCGCGCTGGACTGGGCCGCCCGGCTTGGCCTGCGACTCGTCGAAGGGGACGCCGCGACGGCGCTGCCCGCGCCGCTCGCGGCGAAGCTGCCCAATGTCCTCGCGGGCAGCATGGCCCAGAGGCCCCAGCCGGCACGGCCTGCCGCATGAAGTACCGGGCATGAGAATCGGCGATATGGAGGGCGACCGCCGGGCCGGCGGCGTTCGCGCGGCGGCGGAACTCGCCGCGCTGGTGCGCGAAAGCGTCGCCGCCAATGCGGTGCGGGAGGTGCTGCACCTGCGCCTGTCCGGCATGGGGCCGGAGATCCGCCAGCCACATCACCAGCGTCTGCTGCGCGATGCGCTCGAACCGGTGCTGGCGGCGGCGCGGACACGGGTCTTCGACCTGCCGAATGGCGATGTCGTCGCCGTCGCGGTGCCGCCGGGGCTGGCGCTGGGACATGCGCGCATGGCGCTGCTCGGCACGCTGGATGCCGCATCGGCGCATGCGGTCCAGGCCATGCGACTGCCGGATGGGGCGGCCTGGCTGCTGGCCGTGACGGCGGACAGCCTGGGCCTCGCCGCCTTCACCGAGAAGCTGCGCCCGGCGGCCGATACCGTACCGATCACCAGCTTCGACCTGGCCATGGCCGAGCGCGCCCTGGCCCAGGCGGATCTGGAGGCGGTGACGCTCGCCCAGAATGTCTGCCTGCTGGACCCGGATGGAGAGCCCGCCGAGCCGCTTTGGGAAGATCGGCGCATCGCCTGGCCCAGCCTGGCGGAGGCGGTGCTGCCGGGCGTCGACGTCACCGGCTGCTCCGCTCTGCAACGCCGCCTGGCGCGGCTGGCGGAATTGCGGATGCTGGCGGAGATCGGCCGGCCGGCCGCGCAGCTCGGCTGGCGGAAGGTTGGCCTGCCGGTCGCCCCGGCGACCGTCTCCTCCGCCGCCTTTCGCCGTTTCGATTCCAGTCTTCCGGCCGGGCGGCGGCGCGACATCACCCTGGCCTTCCGCCCCGCCGATATCCTGGCCGACCCGGTCGCCTTCGCCGCGGCGCGCGACGAGATCCGGGGCAGCGGCTACCGGCTGGCGCTGGACGATGCCTCGGCCGACCTCCTGGCGCTGCTCCCACCGGAGCGTCTGGGCCTCGACCTGGTGCGGCTGCGCTGGACCCCCGAATTGCCGGTTGCCGTTCCGGCCTCCATCGTGCCGCTGCTGCGGCGGCCGGAGACGGTGGTTCTGGCCGGGGTGGATCGGCCCGCCGCCATCGCCTGGGGATGGGAGGTCGGCATCCGGCATTTCCAGGGACCGCTGGTGGAGCGACGGCGCGGCTTCGGCTGAACGCTAGGCGTTCGACCAATCCCAGGCGCCGATAATTCCCGCCTTGGGATGATTTCCCCGCTCCCGGAGTTGGGATAGATCGGCGCGGTGCAAATCACCCGACTCTTCCTCGTCCGCCACGCGCTGGTCGAGCCCTCCGCCCGCGCCGTTGTCTATGGCAGCATGGATGTGGGGCTGTGCGAACTGACCCTGCGGCAGGAGGCGGCGGCCTATCGCTGGCTCGCCAACCGGCTGCCCGAAGGCGCGCGCTGGGTGGTGACACCGCTGTCCCGCACCCGCGCCACGGCCGCCGCCATCTTCGCCGCCGGCCATGCGGAGGCCCCGCTGAAGGTGGAGCCGGACCTGGCCGAGCAGTATCTGGGCGAATGGCAGGGCCTGTCGCATGAACGCTTCGCGGAGCTGATCCGCCACCCGCCGCATCCCTTCTGGCCCCATGCGGGGGAGGAGAAGCCGCCGGGCGGGGAATCCTTCGCCGAGGTGGTCGAACGGGTCGCCGCCACCCTGGAACGACTGGTGGAGGAGACTCCGGGGCGCGACATCGTGATCGTGGCGCATGGCGGCTCGATCCGCGCCGCCATTGCCCAGGCGATGGGGCTGACGCCGCACCAGGCCCTGATCTTCTCGGTCAAGAACCTGTCCCTGACCCGGCTGGAGCGGCATGGCGCCGATTGGCGGGTGGCGGCGGTGAATGAGGAACCCTTCACCCTGCCGGGTCCGGCCTGAACCCCCCACCGGGCCGCGCAACCTTGGACACCCGAGTCTCCCTCATGTAGATTGAGCCCGGACATAGGGTTGTGGGGGGCTTTTCATGTTCCGTGGAATGATGCTCGCCATCGGACTCCTCTGGGCGCTGCCGGTTGCGGCGCAGCAGGAGGAGCAGGCGCTGGTCGATCGCGCCACGCTCGCGGTGCAGGAGCTGATGACCAGTGGCGATACCGCGGGGGACGCGGTGGGCTTCCTTCAGCGCGCGCGGGCGGTGATGGTGTGCCCCAGGGTGTTCCGCGCCGGCTTCATCTTCGGCGGCGAGGGTGGGTCCTGCGTGCTGGTCGGGCGGGATGGCGCCGGGTCCTGGTCCTCGCCGGCCTTCTACGGCATGGGCTCGGGCAGCTTCGGCCTGCAGGTCGGCGTGCAGGATGCGATGGTCGCGATGATGATCATGACCGATCGCGGATTGCAGGCGGTGATGGACAGCCAGTTCAAGGTGGGCGCGGATGCCTCCCTGGCGCTCGCCACCATTGGCGGCGGCATCCAGGGCAGCACCACGGCAGCTGCCGGGGCCGATATCGTGGCGGTGGCCAAGTCCCGCGGGCTTTTCGCGGGCATCAGCCTGTCCGGCTCCGTCATGTCCTACCGGCCGAATTCGGCCACGGCCTATTACGGGCGCGGCTATTCCGCCCGGCAGATCGTGGTGGCGATGGAGGCGCATAACCCCGGCTCCGATCCGCTGCGGGCGATGTTGTTGCGTTACGGCGCGCGCTGAAGGGTCGGGCACGGAGGGCTTCTGGCCATTGAGTCGCAATTTGCGACGCGGATTGCCGGAATGCTTCCTGCAGGGCGCTGCATGCCGGGTTCCACTTCGGGGCCGGCGTTGCAGAACAAGAGGCCGCCCGTGCACCCCCAGCCCAGGCTCACCGTCGTCATTCCTGCCCGCAACGCACTGCGCTGGCTGCCTGGCGCCATCGCCTCCCTCGGCGCACGGCCCTGGCTCGAGATCGTGGTGGTCGATGATGGGTCGGAGGATGGAACCGCCGCCTATCTGCGCGGCAGTGCCACCGCCGATCCACGGATCCGGGCCATCTCCACCCCCGGTGCGGGTCCGGCCGCGGCCCGCAATGCCGGGTTGGCGGTTGCGCGGTCGCCGCTGATCGCCTTCCTCGATGCCGATGACCGCTGGCGTCGCGGCAAGATCGCCCGGCAGATGGAGTTGCACCGGCTGTATCCGGAGATCGGCTTCTCCTTCACCGACCATCGCCGCTTCGCCGAAGACGGCACGGAGCTGACCACCGGCTTCGGCCAGTGCGCCCAGTTCGCGGCACGCCACGCGATGTGCCGGGAGGCCTTCATCCTGGACCGGGAAGCGCAGGCGGCGATCTATGCCGAGCCGCTGGTCGCGACCTCCACCGTCATGGCGTGCACGGCGCTGCTGCGGGCGGTCGGCGGCTTCAACGAACAGCTCCAGCGGGCCGAGGACTGGGACCTCTGGCTGCATCTGGCCGCCTGCGCCCCGGTGGGATGCCTGCCGCGCCCCCTGGCGGACCGCATGGTCCGCGCCCTGGACCCTGAGGGGGCGGAGGGCGCGGCGCGGCGCGCGGCGAACCAGCGGGTCGCCGAGGCCTATGCCCAGGCCGTCTGCCTGTTGGACGAGGCGGCGCTGCGCCTGTGCCGGACCAGCCAATTGGCGGTGGAGGCGGATGGCGCGGCCCTGGCTGGGCGCCGCGTGCAGGCGGCGCGGCTGCGGCTTTCCGCCTTCGCCCAGCAGCCGAGCCGGACCATGGCGCGCGCGGCGGCCTGGGACCTTCTCGGCATCCGGAGCGTGGCGCAGCGAATTCCCTGACGCCGGCGCCAAATGGGCTCGCAACCCTGTCCTGCGAGCGCCAGCGCTTGCAAAAGCCGGCCGGAGAGGGCATGTCCCGGCCCGAGAAGCTATATTCGACATCATTGCGCGGGCGGCAACGGGCGTAAGCCCGCGGGCTGACCCGCTTTCGCCTATGGAGACCCATCGTGGCGCGCACTGAACTGGCCCTGATCCGCAATATCGGCATCACCGCGCATATCGATGCCGGTAAGACGACCACGACCGAGCGGATCCTGTACTACACCGGCAAGTCCCACCGCATCGGTGAGGTCCATGACGGCAACACCACGACGGACTACATGGCGCAGGAGCGCGAGCGGGGGATCACCATCACCTCCGCCGCCGTGACGGCGATCTGGAAGGATCACCGCATCAACGTCATCGACACCCCCGGCCACATCGACTTCAACATCGAGGTCAACCGGTCGCTGCGCGTGCTCGACGGCGCCATCTTCATCATCGAGGGCGTGGCCGGCGTGCAGCCGCAGTCCGAGACGAACTGGCGCCTGGCCGACCGCTACAACGTCCCGCGCATCATCTTCATCAACAAGCTGGACCGCACGGGCGCCGATTTCTATCGCGCCGCGGACACGCTGACCGAGAAGCTGGGCATCAACTGGGTCACCCTGCAGCTGCCGATCGGCATCGAGGACACCTTCATCGGCGTCGTCGACCTGGTCGAGATGAAGGCCATCATCTGGAAGGGTGACGAGCTCGGCGCGCAGTACGAGTACCAGGATATTCCGGACGACCTGAAGGAAAAGGCCGCCGAGTACCGCCAGAAGCTGGTCGACACCGCCGTCGGCATCGACGAGACGGCGATGGAGGAATACTTCGCGGACGGCGACGTCTCCGTGGAGACGCTGAAGAAGTGCATCAAGAAGGGCACGATCAGCGGCGAGTTCCGCCCGGTGCTGTGCGGCACCGCCTTCAAGAACAAGGGCGTGCAGCCGCTGCTCGATGCCGTGCTGGACTACCTGCCGAGCCCGATCGACGTGCCCGGCATCAAGGTCGCGCCGGACGAGGGCATGGACGAGACGCAGGACCGCCGCTCGATCCCGGCCGATCCGGACGCGCCCTTCGCCGGCCTCGCCTTCAAGATCATCAACGACAAGTACGGCAACCTGACCTTCGTGCGCGTCTATCGCGGCACGCTGCGCCAGGGCGACATGGTGCAGAACACCACGAAGAACAGCCGCGAGCGCATCGGCCGCATGTTCCAGATGCACGCCGACAAGCGCGAGGAAATCAAGGAAGTCTTCGCCGGCGACATCGCGGCCTTCGTCGGGTTGAAGGACACGGGCACGGGTGACACGCTGGCGTCTAACGACGACCCGGTGATCCTGGAGCGCATGGCCTTCCCGGTGCCGGTCATCGACATCTCCGTCGAGCCGAAGACCAAGGAGGGCGTCGAGAAGATGACGCTCGGCCTGCAGAAGCTGGCGGGCGAGGACCCCAGCCTGCGCCTGCGCACGGACCAGGAGACCGGCCAGACCATCCTGTCCGGCATGGGCGAGCTGCACCTTGAGATCATCGTCGACCGCCTGATGCGCGAATACGGCGTGGATGCGCATATCGGCGCGCCGCAGGTGGCCTATCGTGAGACGATCACGAAGAGCCACACCGAGACCTACACCCACAAGAAGCAGTCGGGTGGCTCGGGCCAGTACGCCGAAGTCAAGATCGTCTTCGAGCCGAAGGAGCGCACCGAGGGCGTCGAGTTCGTCAACGGCACGACCGGTGGCTCGGTGCCGCGCGAATACATCCCGGCGGTGGAAAAGGGCATCAAGGTGCAGGCCGATACCGGCGTGCTGGCTGGCTTCCCGACGGTGGACTTCAAGTACACCCTGGTGGACGGCAAGTACCACGACGTCGACTCGTCGGCCCTGGCCTTCGAAATCGCCGCCAAGGCCTGCTTCCGCGAAGGCATGAAGAAGGCCGGCCCGGTGATCCTGGAGCCGATCATGGACGTGGAAGTCACCACGCCGTCCGACCATGTCGGCGACGTCGTCGGCGACCTGAACCGCCGCCGTGGCGTCATCCAGTCCCAGGACATGGCCGGCACCTCGGTCATCGTGCGGGCGCATGTGCCGCTGAAGGAAATGTTCGGCTACATCTCGAACCTGCGCGGCATGACCAAGGGCCGCGCCAGCTTCTCGATGCAGTTCCACCACTACGACCCGGTGCCGCGCAACGTTGCCGAGGAAATCATGAAGAAGTCTGCCTGATCCTTCCAGGATCGGCGGGCGGCAAGCGGCGCGGAGGGCAACCTCCGCGCCGCTTGTGATTCGGGCTCATGCCAACGGCCCCTCCGTGTGACCGCTCCGGGCCACCCTCAGTCGGTCGTGCCGGAGGCACGCCTGCGCCGTGACGCGGAAACCTCCGATTTCCTTGGCGTCACGGCAGTGCCGTGACATGCCTTCGGCATGACCCATAAGCGGCGGCGGCCATCCGGCCGCCCGTCCGCCAGCGGTGGGCGCAGGTCCGTCGCAGTGGCGTTGGTCAGCGCCTCATGAAATGCGTACACAGCACGTCCAGCACCAGCGTGTCGTCGGCCACCTTGCTGACCCGGTAGCGCAGCTTGGCGATTCCCATCTCCGGCTTGCTGCGGGAGGGGCGGACCTCCTCCACCCGCAGCAGGAAGCGCACCTCCTCCTCCGGCGCCAGGGGTGCGGGCCAGGCGATGGTCATGTCGCTGCCGGCCAGGTTGATGTTCGAGATCAGCCCGCTGCGCACCAACTGGCCGACGGTGGCAGAGAGCGTGTGCAAGCCGCTGGCCACCAGCCCGCCAAACAGCGAATCCTTCGCCGCAGCCTCATCCAGGTGGAAATACTGCGGGTCGTAGCGGCTGGCGAAGGCCAGCACCTCCGCGCGCGGCAGGCTGAAGGTGCCCAGGTCAAATTCCTGGCCGGGGCGGAGGTCGTCGAGGGAGCTGAGCGGTGTCATTTCTTCAGCCTATCCACGCGCTTCGCTTGCGGCCAGCCGGCGGCGTCGCCTAGCCTTCCTCCCAAGCAACGAAATGGAGGGAACGCATGCAACGTCGCCTTTTGCTGGCGGTCGGCGCCGGGCTGCTGGCCGCCCCCGCGCTGCGGGCGCAGCCCGCCTGGCCGGCGCGGACGGTGCGGCTGCTGGTGCCCTTCATTCCCGGCAGCGCGCCCGATGTCATTGCCAGGCAACTCGCCGAGCGCATCGGCGCCAGCCTGGGCCAGCCGATGGTGGTCGAGAACCGTGGCGGGGCAGGGGGCAATATCGGCTTCGAGGCCGGCGCCCGCGCCGCGCCGGATGGCTACACCTTCCTGCTCGGCACCAACTCCCTGGTCATCAACCCGGCGCTGACCAGCCGCACCCTGGGCTATGACGCCTTCCGCGATTTCGCCCCGGTGAATGTCGCCTTCGCCATGCCGCATCTGCTGATCGTGCCGTCCAACGGCCCCGTCAGCACGGCCGCGCTGATCGAGGGCCTGAAGGCGCGACCGGACCAGAACTACGCCTCCGGCGGCAATGGCTCCGGCGCCCATCTGGCGGCGGAGATGTTCAAGGCCAGCGCCCAGGTGCAGGCGGTGCATGTGCCCTTCCGGGGCGCGCCCGACATCGTCAACAATGTCATGTCCGGCCAGGTGCAGTTCGGCTTCCCGACGCTTGCCACGGCGACGGAGCTGGTGAAGGCCGGGAAGCTGAAGGGCCTGGCCGTGACCTCCGCCGCGCGCAACCACGCGCTGCCGCAAGTGCCGACCATGGCGGAGACCCTGCCGGGCTTTGACCTCACCTCCTGGTTCGCGCTGATGGCGCCAACTGGCACGCCGGTGGATGCGATCACCCGGGTCGATGCCGCGGTGCGTCAGGCGCTGGAGGACCCGGCCTTCCGGGCACGCACGACAGCGGATGGCAGCATCGCCATCGGCATGGGCCCCGACCGCTTCGCCACCTTCCTGCGCGCAGAGGCGCAGAAATGGGGCGAGGCGGTGCGTGTCAGCGGGGCGCGGATCGACTGACGGCGGGTGTCAGGCGGGGGCTGCCACCGGCCCCCGTCGGAAACCGCGCGCCAGCATCACCAGCCAGATCGTCAGGGTGACAACGCCGAGCACACCGGCGATCGGGCGGCTGAAGAAATCCAGGTAGTCGCCATCGGCCTTTATCATGGATTGCACGAAGGTCTGTTCCAGCAGTTCCCCCAGCACCAGGCCCAGGATCAGCGGCGCGATGGGGATGCCGTGCTCCTCCATGATCCAGCCGAGGATGCCCATGCACAGCATCAGCACCACGCCATACAGGCTGTTGGTCATGGCGAAGCTGCCGACCAGGCAGAACAGCAGGATCACCGGCAACAGCAGGTTGCGCGGCACGCGCAGGATCTGCCGCGCGGATTTGATCGCGACCCAGCCCAGAGGCAGCATGATGAGGTTGGCCAGGATGAAGATCAGGAACACGGAATAGATGAGCTGCGGGTTCTCCTGGAACACCGTGGGCCCGGGATTCATGCCCTTCATGTAGAGCACACCGATGACGATCGCCGTGATCGAATCACCCGGAATGCCGAAGACCAGGGCCGGAATCCAGGCGCTGCCGAGGGCCGAATTGTTGGCGGAGGTCGCATCGACAATACCCTCCACCTCCCCCGTGCCGAACTTCTCCGGCTGCTTCGAGAATCGCTTGGAGACGGCGTAGCTGATCCAGGCGGCGATATCGGCGCCGGCGCCGGGAAGGGCGCCGATGGCGGTGCCAATGAAGCTGCCGCGCAGGAAGTTCAGCCAGTAGCGCCGGAACACGCCGCCAATCCCACGAAACAGATTGCCCACAGCCTGGGCGACCACCTTGGTCGTCGCATCCACCGTCACTGCGCCGCGCATCAACTCGCTCACCGCGAACATGCCGATCATGGTGGCGATGAAGTTGACGCCGCCCATCAGGTTCACGTCGTCGAAGGTGAAGCGCGGGAAGCCGGCCGCCGGGTCGATGCCCACGGTCGCCAGCAGCAGCCCGAAGAACAGCGACAGAAAGCCCTTCACCGGGTCGGCGTTGGACATGAAGACGGCGCAGGTCAGGCCGAGGCAGGCCAGCCAGAAATACTCATAGGATGAGAAGTTGATGGCGACTTCCGCCAGCATCGGCGCGAAGGCGATAAGAACCGCCACGCCAATCAGTCCGCCGCCCACCGAGAACACAAGGTTCACGCCCATGCAGAGGTTCAACTGCCCCTTCTGCGTCATGGCGTAGGATTCATCCGCATAGGCCGCGGAAGCCGGTGTGCCCGGCATGCGCAGCATGGCGCCGGGGATGTCGCCGGCGAAGATCGCCATGGTGGTCGCGGTGACGATGGCACCGAGTGCCGGCACCGGCGGCATGAAGAAGGTGACCGGCACCAGCAGCGCCGTGGCCATGGTGGCGGTCAGCCCCGGCATGGCGCCGACGAACATGCCGAAAATGGCGGACAGGCCGATGACGGCCAGCACAAAGGGGTCGAAGACCAGCCCGAAGGCCTGCATCAGCGCGTCCATCAGCCGGTCCTCACAATACGCTGTCGAGGATGCCGCGCGGCAGCGGCACGCGCATCAGCCCGGCAAAGAACCAATGCACCAGCAGCGTCATCCCCGCGGAGACAGGCAGTGCCACCGCCGGCCTGGCGCGGAACCACAGCGACAGGCCGAGCAGCAGCAGGAAGGCGGTGGGGATGAAGCCGAGCGGCTCCGAGACCAGGATATAGGCCAGCGCGGCGCCAGGGATCAGCAGGAAGGAGGTCAGCCGGGCGGGCTCCACCACCCAGCCCTCCACCGTCAGCAGCGGCGCCCGGTTCCGCAGACCGCGCATCAGCAGCACCAGCGCGCACAGGCCGATTCCCGCGGCGAGGATGCGCGGGAACAGGTTCGGCCCATAATCCTGGCCAGGGAAGGCGGGGAAGAAGCTGGTGAGCCACCAGACCCACCCCGCGAATCCCAGCAGGATCGCGCCCAGAAGGGCATCGTTCATACGCATGGCCAGCCCTTCCGGACGCCGCGAAGCAGAAGGGGCGGCGGCGCCGCCCCCCGGGGGATCAGCCGCGCGCCAGGCCCGCGCCGCGCATCGCCTCGCCCATGGCGCGATCGCCCTCGGCCATGAAGCTGGCGAAGCCGTTCGCGTCCTGCCAGACGGTGCCGAAGCCACGCTGGGTCATGAAGTCCTTGAACTCGGCGCTGTCATAGACCTTCTTCAGCGCGGTGCCGAAGCGCTGGGCGATCGGCGCCGGCAGGTTCCTGGGGGCCGCGATGCCGCGCCAGGCGCCGACCGAGTAGTTGATGCCCAGCGTCTCGTTCAGCGTGGGCACCTGGGCGAACATCGGGTTGCGCGCCGGCGCCATGATCGCCAGCGACTTGGCCCGGCCGGCATCGAGCATGGCGCGCGCCTCCGGCACCGAGCAGGTGACGATGTCGACACCGCCCGCCGCCAGTTCCTGCATCGCCGGCGCCGCGCCGTTGGAAGGCACCCAGCGCACATGGTCGCCCTTCAGCCCCATGGCCTGAAGCCAGCCGACAAGGGCTAGGTGCCAGATGCCGCCCTGGCCGGTGCCGCTCGCCTTGAAGGTGCCGGCCGGCCGCGCCTTGATGGCGTCCGCCAGCGCCTTGATGTCCTGGTAGGGCGAATCGGCCTTCACCTGCACGCCGGGCGGATCGGAATTCATCAGCGCGAGCGGGGTGTAGGAGCCGGGGTTGAGCTGGGTCAGCCCCTGCCAGTGCATCATGGTGATTTCCACCGTGATCATGCCGATGGTGTATCCATCCGGCTGCGCGGTCGCGATGGCGGAATGGCCGACGACGCCCGAGCCGCCCGTGCGGTTCACCACATTCACCGGCTGGCCGAGGTCCCGTTCCAGCAGGCTGCCGACGATTCGCGCGGTGGCATCCGTGCCGCCGCCGGCGCCCCAGGGGACAAGAAGCTGGATCGGGCGCGAGGGCCAGTTGGCCTGGCCAAGTGCGGGCGCGGCCAGCGGGGTGGCCAGCGCGGCGCCGCTGGCGGCCAAAAGGGAACGGCGGGACAGCAGGCTCATGGGATCGTCTCTCCTCCTCTGCCCCCAGGTTGCTCCCGGGGGCTTGGAGGGAGGCTATGCCGGGTTGCGCGATGGCTTCAAGCCAGGAGGTGCGCGGCGGCCTGCATTATACGCTCCCAACGCCAACGGCCGTGCCGCGGGATCGCCCCATCGACCGTGGCGTGCGTTGGTCAATCCGCCTCTGCCAGCTCCGCCGCCTCGGCCGCCGCGATGGCGGCGCGGTCGGGCGCGCAGGCCGCGGCGCGGCGCTGGAGATAGGCACTGCGATAGACCGCATAGGGGTCGAGCGCGCTGGCCTCCACCCGGCCGATCTCCGGCGCGATGGCGCTGTATTCCACAAGCAGGTCACCACCGCGCCAGGGCAGGAAAACCTGCGGGCCCAGCACATGGGCGAGGCCCGTGCTGCTGGCCAGCAGCGCACCGGCGTCACGCAGGGTGGAGGGGCCGAGGATCGGCAGCACCACATAGGGTCCGCTTGGCACGCCCCAGGCGCAGAGCGCATCCGCCGGCATCGCCGCGCGGCGCGTCCAGCCCCGTTCCGCCGCGGCATCCCGAATCCCGCCCCAGCCCAGGCTGGAATTGATGCCGAAGCGCGCGGTGGCATGCCAGGCGAGGTCGAGATCACCCGCCGCCAGGCCGGTCAGCGCGGTCAGCGGCTCCCGCAGATTGGCGAAGGCATTGGCGATGCCCTGGCGTAGCGATGCCGGGGTGTGGGTGACATAGGCCGTCGTGATCGGGTTCAGCACCCAGTCCTGGGCGAGGCGGTTGAACCCGTGGACCTGCCTGTTCCAGCCCTCCAGCGGGTCGGGCGCGGCCAAGGCGGGGCAGGGCAGCAGCAGGGCGCCCAGCAACAGGGCGCGGCGGATCGAGGACATCATCATCTCAGCCAACTCGACCGCCATCGGGACGCACCACCAACACCACCCCCTCCACAGCCACCACACGCACGGAAGCGCCGATCGGGGGTGCCAGGATGCCGGGCGGCAGGCGCGCCGGCCATTCGCTGTCACCCAGGCGCACACGCAGCGTCCCGTCGCTCCCCCGGACCAGGGTGGCGATGCGGCCGGCCAGCCCGGATTCCGGCACGTTTACCTCCGCCGCCGGCCTGCGAAAGCGTCGCAGCAGCAGCGAGGTAGCGATGCCAAGGGCCAACAGCGCCAGGAATGCCGCCACATCCAGCCCGAAGCCGAGATCACCCATGGCGAGGATCAGAAGCCCGGTGCCCACGGCGGCCAGCCCGGCCCAGAGGATGTAGACACCCGGCAAAAGCAGTTCCGCGCCCAGCGCCACGAGGCCGATCAGGATCCAGATCAGGCCCGGTTCCACGGACGCCCCCCGGCCATGCCGCCCGGAACGCTGCCGCCACCCGGTGCGGCGGGTGGCGGAAGGGGCGCCGTACCACGCAGCAATTCCATGGCCTGGGTGATGCCGCCCGCCAGCGCCGCGCTTTCCATCGGCACGACGACGAGGCGGGAGGAGGGGTTGGCGGCCATTGCCTCGAAGGCCTTCACGTATTTTTCGGCGATGAAGTAGCGCAGCGCATCGGCGCCCGCGCCGGCGGCGGCTTCCGCCACCATCTTCGTCGCATTGGCTTCCGCCTGGGCCAGCGCTTCCCGCGCCTCGGCGTCGCGCATCGCGGCGTCGCGGCGGCCCTCCGCCTGAAGCACCAGCGCCTGCTTCTCACCTTCCGCCTTGGCGACGCTGGCGCGGCGCTCCCGCTCCGCCGTCATCTGCAGGTTCATGGCGCGGATCAGCGTTTCCGGCGGCTCGATCTTGCGGATTTCCACCCGGCTGACCTTGGCCCCCCAGGGGTCGGTCGCGCCATCCAGGATGGTGAGAAGGGAAGTGTTGATGCGGTCGCGGGAGGACAGGGTCTGGTCCAGGTCCATCTCGCCGATCACGGCGCGGATATTGGTCATCGCCATGGCGACCAGGGCCTGGGTCAGGTCCTGCACTGCATAGGCCGCCTTGGCCGGGTCCATGACGCGGTAATAGACGATGCCATCCACCGCGACCGTGGCATTGTCCTTGGTGATGACCGACTGTTCCGGGATATCCAGCACCACCTCCTGCACATTCAGCTTGTGGCCGACGCGGTCGACGAAGGGGATGATGATATTGAGGCCCGGGGAGAGCAGGCGCGTGAAGGCGCCGAAGCGCTCCACCGTCCAGACCTGGCCCTGCGGCACGGTCCGGATGCCCTGCGCCACGGTCAGCACCGCCAGCAGCAGCAGTGCGATCAGCACGATGGAGGTCAGCGAAAGCTCCGGCATCTCAAGGCCCTTTGGCGACGGGGCGCCAGTCTGGCGCGGGATTGGGGCGCCATCCTGGCATGAAGTCCCGTCGGCCGTCCTGGCCCCGGGGCGATGCGGGCGCCGTCCTGGCGCATGATGCGGGCGCCCTTTTGGCGCACCGCCCGGAACGCCGTTCTGGCATGAAGGTTTCGGCGCCGTGTTGGCGCAATCGTCTCGGCGCCTTCTTGGCGCGGGTTCGGCGCCGTCCTGGCGCGGGCATTTCGGCGCCCTTCTTGGCGCGGGGTCTTCGCACGCCCTGTTGGCATGGTTCCGGGCGCCATCCTGGCGCGGTCTTTGGGGGAGGCGCCGTGTTGGCGCGGGGGCCAGGGGGATTTTCCCCCTGCCGCATCGCGCGCAATATGAACGCAACGGGAGAAGATTGCCAGATGCTTAACGAGCCTGCCGCGCCATTTACCCCGCAGAACCTGCTCATCATCCTGTCCGATGAACATGCGCCCCGCGCGCTGGGCTGCGCCGGGCATCCCTTCGTCCATACGCCCAACCTCGACCGGCTGGCCGCCACCGGCACCCGCTTCGCCGCGGCCTATACGCCTTCCCCCATCTGCGTGCCGGCCCGCGCCGCGCTGGCCACCGGCCAGGCGCTGCACGAGATGGGCCGTTATGCCGACAATGCGGACCCCTATGACGGCGGCATCCGGTCCTGGCACCACGCGCTGCGCGATGCGGGGCATGAGGTGGTCTCCATCGGCAAGCTGCATTTTCGCGGCCAGCCGGGCGACGACCATGGCTTCTCCGAGGAGAAGCTCGCCATGCATGTGGTGGACGGCAAGGGCGACCTGCTGGCGCTGATCCGCGACGAGACGGCACCGGCCCGCAAGGGCGCCGCCAAGATGTCCGCCGCTGCCGGGCCGGGCGAGAGCGACTACACCCGCTACGACCGCGACATCGCCGCCGCCGCGCAGATCTGGCTGCGGGAGAGGGCGAAAGCCGCGCCCGGCAAGCCCTGGGTGCTGTTCGTGTCGCTGGTCACGCCGCATTTCCCGCTGACCGCGCCGCCCGAGCATTTCTACCGCTACCCGCCGGAAGTGGTGGGGATGCCCAAGCTCTATGCCCGGGACCAGCGCCCGACCCACCCCTTCCTCCAGGACTACGCCAGCACCATCCCCTACGATGCCAGCGTTCGGGACCAGGCCACGGTGCAGCGGATGATGGCCGGCTATTACGGGCTGGTCTCCTTCATGGATGAGCAGGTGGGGAAGATCCTGGGCGCGCTGGAAGGCGCCGGGCTCGGGGCCTCGACCCGCGTGCTCTACACCTCCGACCACGGCGACAACGTCGGCGCGCGCGGCCTCTGGGGCAAAAGCGTGATGTATGAGGAGGCGGTTGGCGTGCCGATGATCCTGGCGGGGGACGGCGTGCCCGCCGGCCGCATCTCCGCCATCCCGGTCTGCCTGACCGATATCGGCGCCACGGCGCTGGAGGCGGTGGGCTGCGCGGAGGCGCCGCCGCCGCATGCGACATCGCTGTTCCAGATCGCGCTCGGCGCGGCGCCGGATCGCGTGGCGCTGTCCGCCTATCACGCCAGCGGGTCGCGGGAGGCCGCCTTCATGCTGCGGGACGGCCCCTATAAGTACGTGCGCTATGCCAGCTATCCGCCGCAGCTCTTCGACCTGGCGGCCGATCCGGAAGAACTGGTGGACCTGGCCACCGACCCCGCCAATGCGCTGCTGATCGCCCGCATGGAGATCAGCCTGCGCCAGCGTCTGGGCGGCGACCCGGCTGATATCGATGCGGCGGTCAAGGCCCGGCAGGCGGCGATCCTGGCGGCGAATGGAGGGCGGGAGGCGGTGCTCGCCCGTGGTGACCTGCCCTATTCCCCGCCGCCTGGGGTGACGCCAGCCTGGAGTTGACCCGCGCCCAGGCTGGCTGGGGTCAACCGGCGCGGCTCACCTCATTGTCCCGGATCGTTGTCCCGCACCGAGGCCGCGCCCTTGTGATCGGTGCGGGCGGCGAGCACGCTGTCCAGCTTGCGGGTCAACTTGTTCAGCCCACCGCGCAGCGCCATCGGCACCGTCGCGGCCTGATGGGTGATGGCGACCGGCGCCCTGCCGGTCGGCCGCGCCTCGATCATGCAGCGCTTATCCTCCCCGCCCTTCTCGGCATTTGCGTCGGAGAGATGCACCTCGATCCGCGTGATCTGCTCGCTGAACCTGGCCACCGCCTCGACCACGGCCTGTTCCACGCGGGCGGTGAGGTCCTCGCCGCCGGCGCCGTCCGGCGTGTTCACCTGGATCTGCATGTTGTCGCCCTTCAAAGCCTTCCCAACCAACGCCCCAGGCGGCCAGAAGTTGACCCGGCGCTGGCCCGGTTGGTCGATCCGCGCCATAAAGCCGTCATAGGCAAGGGAGCCCCGCTATGCAGAATTCGGAACAGATCTGGCAACTCGTCGACCAGCGCCGCGAGCCCTATGTGGAACTCGCCGACAAGATCTGGGGGATGCCGGAACTCTGCTACGACGAGCACCGCTCCGCCGCCGAGCACAAGGCGATGCTGGAAGCGGAAGGTTTCAAGGTCACCACCGACGTCGCCGGCATCCCCACCGCGGTGATGGGCGAGGCGGGTGAGGGCGGTCCCGTGATCGCCATCCTCGGCGAATACGACGCCCTGCCGGGCTTGTCCCAGGAAGCCGGCGTGACCGAGCCCCGCCCGGTTCCGGGCGAAACCCGCGGCCATGGCTGCGGCCACAACCTGCTCGGCTCCGCCAGCCTGATGGCCGCCGCCGCGGTGAAGGACTGGCTGAAGGCCAACGGCCTGCCGGGCCGCGTGCGCTACTACGGCTGCCCGGCCGAGGAAGGTGGCGCCGCCAAGGGCTTCATGGTGCGCGACGGCGCCTTCGACGATGTGGACATCGCCATCACCTGGCATCCGGCCAGCTTCGCCGGCGTCGACGACGCGATCTCCCTCGCCAATACCCGCATCGACTTCTCCTTCATTGGCCGCGCCAGCCACGCTGCAGCCGCGCCGCACCTCGGGCGCTCCGCGCTCGACGCCGTCGAACTGATGAATGTCGGCGTGAACTACATGCGGGAGCACATGCCCTCCGACGCCCGCATCCACTACGCTTATCTGGACGCCGGCGGCATCGCGCCGAACGTCGTGCAGTCCACCGCCAAGGTCCGCTACCTGATCCGCGCCCGCAACGTGACCGAGCTGAACGCCCTGGTGACCCGCGTGCGCAAGATCGCCGATGGCGCCGCTCTGATGACGGAATGCACCGTCTCCACCCGCGTCGTCTCGGCAGTGTCCAACCTGCTCGGCAACACGGCGCTGGAGAAGGCGATGCACGCCAACCTGGCCCGCATCGGCGCGCCCGAATGGGACGACGCCGACCGCGCCAAGGCCGCCGAATTCCAGGCCACCCTGTCGGAGGAGGACATCCTCTCCGCCTGGCGCCGCGTCGGCGTCGAACCCCGCCCCGGCGAGGTGCTCTGCGAGCAGGTCGTGCCGGAGAACGCCAAGGGCGTGCCGATGATCGGCTCCACCGACGTCGGCGACGTCTCCTGGAAAGTGCCGACCGTGCAGGCCCGCGGCGCCACCTGCGCCATCGGCACGCCCTTCCACTCCTGGCAGCTCACCGGCCAGGGCAAGCTGCCGGCGGCCCATAAGGGCATGATCCACGTCGCCAAGGTCATGGCCGGCACCGCCATCGACGCCCTGCAAAACCCGACGCTCATCGCCGAAGCCAAGGCCGACCACGCCAAGCGCACCGGCGGCAAGCCCTACGAAAGCCCCCTCCCGGCCGACGCCAAGCCGGCCCTGGATATGAGCCTGTAGGACGGGCTGCTTTTCGGGGGTTTGCCCGGCAGGGGGACGCCGTCCCCCTGCACCCCCTGCCAAAGGGACAGTGGTCCCTTTGGAATCCCGTTAAGGGGTAGGTGGAAGGAGGGGCACGGCGCGACCGCCTAGCCCTGAACGTCCTCCACGCCCCTCCTTCCACCTACCCCTCATCCCTGGGTTCGAAGGGGCCACTGCCCCTTCGCGGGAGGGGTGCGGGGAGGGCAGCGCCCTCCCTGCGAGCCACCCGCGAAAGCCAGCCAGCCCTACAGGTCTCCCATCAGGCGGGGCAGGAACAGGGCGAGGTCGGGGATGAAGGCGACCAGGAGCAGGGCGCTCAGCATCGCCAGGACGAACCAGATCACCCAGGGGATGGTGGATTCCATGGAGGTGCCGGCGACTTTGCAGGTCACCATCAGGTTCACCGCCATGGGGGGTGTGAAGGCGCCGATGGCCACGTTCATGGTCAGCAGGATGCCGAACCAGGTCAGGTCCCAGCCGAAACTGCGGGCGATGGGCAGCAGGATGGGCAGGAAGACCAGGAAGATCGAGATCGCGTCGATCAGCATGCCGGCGACCAGCACCAGCGCGGTGATCATCAGCAGCATGACGGTTTCGTTGGCGGTGATGCCGACCAGGGTCTGGGCCAGGGCGTCGAAGGCGCCGACGGTGCTGCCGGCATGGGCGAAGATACTGGCCAGCGCCACGATCATCAGCACCACCGCGCTGATTTCGGCGCTGTCGCGGAGCGTCGCATAGACATCGGCCCAGCGCAGCACGCGGTAGATGAACAGCCCGACGAACAGGCCGTAGAATACCGCGACGACGGCGGCCTCGGTCGGGGTGAAGGCGCCGGAGCGCAGCCCGCCTAGGATGATGATCGGCGCCAGCAGCCCCCAGATCGCATCCTTGAAGGAGGCCCAGAGGGGTGGCCTGGCCTGGGTGATGTCGGGCAGGCCGAAGCCATGGATGCGGGCCAGCAGGATCGCCGGGACCAGCAGGGCGATGCCCGCCAGCAGCCCGGGGATGACGCCGCCGAGGAACAGCGCGGGCACGGACACGCCCGGCACCAGCACGGCATAGACGATGAAGGGGATGGAGGGCGGGATCAGCACGGCGGTGGACCCGGCGGCGGCGATCAGGCTGGCGGAATAGGCGCGCGGATAGCCTTCCTTCAGCATCGCCGGCAGCATCACCGCGGCCACGGCCGCCGAATCCGCCGCACCCGAACCGCTGATGCCGCCGAGGACCAGGCAGACCAGCACGGCGACGATGGCCAGGGCTCCCCGTCGTGGCCCGACCAGTGCCTGGGCGAAGATGACGAGGCGCGCGGCGACGCCCGCGCGTTCGAAGACCATGCCGGCCAGGACGAACATCGGCAGGGCCAGCAGCGGGTATTTGGCGATGCCCGTCCAGATGTTGGTGGGCAGGGCCATGATGCCCAGCCCCTCGATGGCGATCACCAGGAAGCCGGCCAGGCCCAGCGAGACGCCGACCGGCACGCCGAGGAACAGCAGCAGGAAGAAGGTGCCGAGCAGGATGAGGGAGCCTTCGAGCACCATGGCCGTCAGGCCCGGCTGGATGGCAGGGCGCGCGCCGCGCGCAGCACGCGGACCATGCGGCCCAGGATGCGCAGGCAGATCACGGCCGACAGCAGCGGCATCCAGACGGTGTAGTACCAGGAGGGTACGCCGAGGCCGGGGGAGAGCACCTCGAAGCGGTATTCGTCCCAGGTGTACCAGGCGCCGTACCAGGCAATGCAGCCGAAGATGAACAGGCAGGCGAGCAGCACGAGCTGCTCCACCAGCCGGGCCGCGCGCAGCGGCAGGCGCTCGGTGAAGAAGGTCATGCGGATATGGCGGTCATTGCCGAAGGCGGCGGCGGCGCCGACGAAGGCCATCACCACCATCAGCGCCACCGAATATTCCTCGGTGAAGGCGAAGGAGACGTTGGTGAAGTAGCGCACCACCACATTGGCGAAGGTGATGAGCGCCAGCACCCCCATGATGGTGGCGCCGATCGCGCCCTCGATCGTCACCGGGATGCGCGGCGGGGCTTCCCCCAGTTGCAGGCCGGGGGCCTGGATGTCGGCGTGCTCGGTCATGGGAGATGTCCCGCAGGCGGCGCGCGGGGGCTCGCCCCGCGCGCCCCAAAAATTCAGGCGCGCGCGGCAGTCACCGCGGCTTCGGTGCGGCGCACCAGGTCGGCGCCCACGGTCTGGGCATATTTGTCGTAGACCGGGCGGGTGGCGCGGGCGAAGGCCTGCTTTTCCGCATCCGACAGGATGGTGACCGTCACGTTGCGCCGCGCCAGTTCATCGAGCGAGCTGCGGTCGCCGCCGGCGCCCAGCCCCTTGCGGCTGGCCGTGATCTGCTCCTGCGCCGCTTCCTGCGCGCAGGCGCGGACCAGCGCCTGGTCCTCGGCGGAGAAGCTGTTCAGCACCTGCTTGGTCAGCAGGAAGATCCCGGCATCGGCGACGTAGTTCCAGATGGTCAGGTGGCGCTGCGCCAGCGTGTCCATGCGGAAGCCGAGGAACAGGTTCACCGGATTCTCCTGCCCGTCCACCGCGCCGGTGGACAGCGCCGGCTGGAGGTCGGCGAAGGACATCTGCACCGGATTGGCGCCGAGGGCGGTGAAGATCTCGGAGAAGATGGCGCCGGCCGCGAAGCGGATTTTCATGCCGCGCAGGTCTTC
Source organism: Falsiroseomonas oleicola (assembly GCF_019029495.1). GTDB lineage: Bacteria > Pseudomonadota > Alphaproteobacteria > Acetobacterales > Acetobacteraceae > Falsiroseomonas > Falsiroseomonas oleicola. The sequence continues at coordinate 142,613 of NZ_JAERQM010000001.1, read as the reverse complement.
CGGCGTGCGGATGGCGCGACGGCTGTTGGAAATCTCGCGGAAGCCGTTCTCGCCCCAGGCCACCGGCTGCACGTCGCGCGATTCCAGGGTGCGGAACAGCTCCGCCCCGATCGGCCCCTTGATGATGGCGTCGAAGCCGCGGCTGTCCTGCAGCAGGAAGGGCAGGGAGAACAGGTTCATCTCGCGGATCTGGGGCGAGATGTTGATGGTGGAGAAGACCGCGAAGTCGATCACCCCCTGGCGCATCGCCACCAGTTCGCGAGTCTGGTCGCCGCCGACCAACTGGCTGCCCGGATAGACCTTCACATTGATCCGCCCGCCCGAGCGTTCGGTGACCAGCTCCGCCCAGCGGAAGGCGCCATCGGCCAGCGGGATGGTGCGGTTGCCGACGACCGAGAGCTTGTATTCGGATTTGTAGCGCCCCTGCGCCCGGGCGACATGCGGTGCCGCGAGCGCGCCGGCAGCGGCGGCCAGCGCGATGCGCCGGGTGATCAGATTGGTCATGCGAACCCCTCCCATTCCGCCGCGCCTTGGACGGCCGGCCTCTTTTTCCGGGCGCAGAATGGGGGCTGGCGCGGCCTTTCCGCAAGGGGCGGCCTACAGCGAGGCCTCAGCCAAAATCCCGCTGCGCCTCGAGCCAGGCGGCGGCGGTGGCGAAGGGCTCCGGCTCCAGCCCGGATTCGCCCGGGGCCCGGCGCAGTTCGGCGTAAAGGCGCTTCACCTGTGCTGGCACCTCCGCATCCCGCAGCAGCATGTCCGTCGTCGCCTCATGGTGGCGCAGCGCGGGGGTGAGGAAGGCGTCGGTGGCGGGCGTCGCCTCCGGCCGCACCGGCGCGCCGAGTCGGGCCAGGTAGCCGCGCCAGTCGCGCAGCAGGTCGTCGTAATGCGCCACGGCGCGGGGCAAGGCGCGGCTGTCGCGCTCCGCCGCCAGCACATGCGACAGCCATAGCAGCAGGGCGCGCCGCTTCGGCATCGCCTCCCGCCGTTCGAGGGAGCGGGCGACCTCCAGCGGGTTGCGCACCGGGATCAGGGCCAGGGGTGCGGTGCCGAAGCGCACCAGGGCGGGCAGCCAGATGCCGAGCAGGCGGCAGATGCGCGGGTCCTTCAGCACGAAGGGCGCCTCGCCGGGGAATTCGGCGCCGAGCAGCTCCGCGGCCTCGGTGATGAAGCCTTCCAGGCGCTCGGGCGGCAGCAGGCCGCGCGGCAGCGGGCGCGGGTCGCCATAGCTGCTGCCCATGGCGGCCAGGATGCGGTCGTTCAGCGCGGCCACTTCGGCCGATTCCCAGAAGCCGCGCGGATTGTCCGACCTTGCCCCCACCAGCCGCGCCGGCAGGGCCAACCCGTGCAGCGACAGGACGCGGGTGAGGGCGGAGGTGCCGGAACGGTGCATACCCAGCACCAGCACGGCGGGTCGGGGCTGGGGATCGGCGTCCTGCATCGGACTGGCATCCTCGCATGCTTCCCACCAACCCCGCAAAGCGGCGGATCGCGTTCGGCCGGCTTGACGGATGCGCCCCGCATCTGCGCCATGCGCGCCCGCCATGTCACCGGAGCCCGCATTCATGACCGCATCCGCCGCCAACCCGCCGCTGAACGTCCTGGTCCTGGGCGGGGACGGCATCGGGCCGGAGGTGACCGCCCAGGCCTTGCGGGTGCTGCGCCACATGCAGGCGAAGCACGACCTGGCGATGCGGATCGAGGAACTGCCCTATGGCAACGCCACCTGGCGGGCCACGGGCCATCTGATGCCGCCCGAGACCCATGCCGCGGTGGACCGCGCCGATGCCGTGCTGTTCGGCGCGGTGGACAGCCTGGACCGCACCGGCATGCCGGCCGAGGAACGCGCCCGGGGCAGCCTGCTGTCGTTGCGCAAGCGGCTGGGCCTCTTCGCCAATCTGCGTCCGGTGCGGACCGAGCGGGCGCTGGACGAGGTCTCCCCGTTCAAGCCGCGCACCCTGGCGGGAGTGGATCTGTGCTTCGTGCGGGAACTGTCGGGTGGCGTCTATTACGGGCAGCCGCGCGGTATCGAACGCGATGCCGATGGCCGGCGGCGCGGCGTCAACACGCACATCTATGACGAGGACCAGATCATCCGCGCCGCCCGCTTCGCCTTCGCCTTGGCGCGCGGCCGGCGCGGCGTGCTGACCAGCGTCGACAAGGCCAATGTGATGGAGGCTGGCGCGCTGTGGCGGCAGGTGGTGACGGCGCTGCACCAGGACGAATTCCGCGACGTGCGGCTGGACCACATGCTGGCCGATACCTGTGCACTGATGCTGAACCGCGACCCGAAGCGCTTCGACGTGATCCTGACCGACAACCTGTTCGGCGACCTGCTGTCCGATGCCGCCGCCGGGCTGGCCGGCAGCCTCGGCCTGCTGCCCAGCGCCAGCCTGTCCGCCCCGCGCCCGGATGGGCGACGGCGGGCGCTGTATGAGCCGGTGCATGGCTCGGCGCCGGATATCGCGGGGAAGGGCATCGCCAATCCGCTCGCCGCCATCCTTTCCGCAGCCCAGCTCCTGCGCTGGTCGGCGGGGTCCGAGGCGGCGGCGGCGGAGTTGGAGCGGGCGGTGACCGCCGCGCTGGAGGACGGCGCCCGCACCGCCGACATCGCCTTGCCCGGCGAGGCGGTGCTGGGCACGGCGGCGATGGGCGATGCGGTGCTGGCGCGGCTCTAGTTCAGCCCGGCGGGGCCAGCCCCGCCGCCTCGTCATGCCCGCCCTGGCCGGTCAGCGCTGCCCAGGCCCGGAAGCGCGGGCTGGCGGGCAGAGTGCCGTCGGCGATCAGGCCGCGCCAATGGCCACAGGCCTCGACGAAGCGCGGCACGCTGCCGGGGAACATCGCCAAGCTGATCGCCTCCGCCATCGCCTCCTCCTCCACCGCATCGTCGTAGGCCGCCCGCAGGTGCCAGCCGAAGGGCCGCCAGCGGGCACGACAGACCTGCACGGCGAGGCCCGCCAGATGCACCAGCCGGATCGGGGCGGCCGGCGCCACGATGCGCAGCGTCGCCAGGTAGCTCGCCTGCGGGTCGAAGGGGACAAGCTGGCGGCCCCAGTCGCGCGCGGCGAAGTCGAAGGCCTCCGCGCCGATGGCGAAGGCGGCCGAAGCAAAGGCGGCCCCGATCATGGCGTCGGTGCCGCCGGCGGCGCGGAACTTGGCGATGTGATGCGTCGCCAGTGCCTCGTCGGTGGCGGCGAGCACCGCCATCCAGACGAATTCCCGGTCGTGGTGGCTCAGCACCCGATCGTCAAGCGCGAGCGCGGTGTAGGCCGCGTCGTAGCCGGCGAGCAATTTGGGAAAAGCCAGCGCCATCAGCCCGTGATGCGGCAGCAGGTAGCCGCGCTTGGCCTTCACCTCGGCCAGGCGGGCTTCCAGCTCCGCCGTCGTCTCCGCGCCGCTCATTCGACGCGGATATTCGCGCTGCGGGCGATGTCAGCCCAGCGGGTGACCTCGCTCGCGACCATCTCGCTGTACTCGGCCGGGCTCATCCGGTTCGGCGGTGCGCCGAGCTGGGCCAGGCGGTCGATCATGGCGGGGGTGTTCAGCCCGGCGACCACGGCGCGGTTGATCTCGGCGGCGGCCTCGGCCGGCATGCCGGCATGGCCGGACAGGCCGAACCAGTTGGTGGCGACCAGCGACGGGAATCCGGCCTCCACCACCGTCGGCACATTCGGCCAGCGGGCGGCGCGATCAGGCAAAGTGATGGCCAGCAGGCGCAGGCGGTCATTGTTGCCGATATCCGGCACGGCGGCGATCAGCCCCTCCACCTGCCCGCCGATGACATCGGTGGTGGCCGGCGCGCTGCCGCGATAGGGCACATGGGTGATGTCCACCCCGGCGGCACGGTTCAGCAGTTCCAGCTTCACATGGCTGGAGGTGCCGATGCCGGTGGAGCCGAAGCGCACCCCGCCCGCCTGCGCCTTCGCCCGCGCGACCAGGTCCGCCATGGTGCGGATCGGCCCGTCGGCGGCGACAGCGATGGCGGAGGGCACCGCCGCGACCAGCGCGATATGGCGGAAATCCGTCACCGGATTGTAGGGCACCGTGCGGTTCACCGCCGGGCCGATGGCCTGGGACGCGATATTGGACAGCAGGATGGTGCTGCCATCCGCCGGGCCGCGCGCCACGGAATCGGAGCCGATGGCCCCGCCGGCGCCGGCCCGGTTCTCCACGACCACCGGGCTGCCCAGCGCGGCCTCGATCTCCCGCGCCGCGAGGCGGCCCAGAAGGTCGGCGGTGCCGCCGGCGGGGAAGGGGACCACAAGCCGCAGCGGACGGCGCGCGGTCTGCGCCAGGGCCGGCGTGGCGAGAAGGGGAAGGGCGGCGGCGGCGAGAAGGGTGCGGCGACGCATGGCGGAAGCTCCGTAACTTGTATCCCACAGCATAGCCTTCGGCGGGCGATCGACCAGAGGGCTTTGGGTGGCAGGATGAAGATGACGCGTATGGGGGTGGATGTGGAAGGACACTCTCTTTTTGAGTTGCGCAGGGAAAAATTACGGGTCTATCTTCGCGTTCGAACAGGAAATCCCACGCCGATGACCTTCGTCCGCAGCCTGCCGCCCCGTGACACCATGCTCGCCGGCATCGACGCGGCCGCCCGGCTTCCGGAGCATGATCGGCCGGGTGCCGTGGCCGCCGCGATCCAGGCCTTCGCCGCCGATCCCGCGCTGCTGGAGGGTCTGGACTGCCCCTGTTGCCCGGATCGCTATGTGCGCCACCTGCTGCACAGCGACCCCGCCGGCGGCTATGCCGTGGTGGCGCTGGTCTGGCGGCCCGGCCAGATGTCCCCGGTGCATGCCCATCGCACGTGGTGCGCCTTCGCCGTGCATCACGGCGCGCTGACCGAGACCTATTATTCCCAGGACGAGGGCGACCTGCCGGTGCCGGCCGCGACGAAGCTGCTGATGCGCGGGGAGGGCAGCCATGGCCCGGCCGATCCGGCGCTGATCCATCGCCTGGCCAACCTGTCCTGCCGCACCGCCATTTCCATCCATTGCTACGGTGTCGCCTTCGACCGCTTCGGCCAGGACGTGAACGAGATCCACGCGGCCTGAGGCGCGCCCCCTGGGAAGGGGCGACGGGGCGGCGTAGGGTCCGCCGCGTGCATCACATGATCCTGCCGGCGTGACCGGGCCCGGCCGCAATGTCCTCATCGGTCTCATCTTCGGCGTCGCCGCGGCGCTGACCTGGGGCGGCCAGGCGGTGGTGGCGCGCAGCGGCGCCGTGGCCGGCTATTCGCCGCTCGACCTCGCCGTGCTGCGCTACAGCTTCGCCGCTCTGGTGCTGCTGCCCTTTGCCTGGCGGGCGCGGCGGGTGTTGGCGGAGATCGGGCTGCCGAAGCTGATGGGGCTGGTGGCCACGGGCGGCGCGGCCAATGCGCTGCTGTTCGGCTGGGGCCTGGTGCATGCGCCGGCCAGCCATGGCGGCACCGTCGCCCCCATCACCGCCGCCGTCATGGGCGCGGTGCTGGCCGTGCCGCTGCTGGGCGAACGCCCGACGCGCGGCCGGGCCATCGCCCTTGGCTTCATCGCCTGTGGCGTCCTGCTGATCGGCTATGACGGCATCGGCGGCAGCCATCCCGGTGCCTGGCGCGGCGATATCATCCTGATGGGCGCCGGCACGGTCTGGGGCGCCTTCACAGTGCTGCTGCGGCGCTGGCGGATTCCGGCGCTCGCCGGCAATGCCGCCATGTGCATCCTATCGGCCCTGGTGCTGCTGCCGCCCTGGCTGTTGCTGGGCGGTGGCGCGGTGCCGCATATGCCCTGGGAATCCAGCCTGTTGCAGGGCTTCGCCCAGGGGGTGCTGTCCTCTGCCATCGCCACCACGCTCTATGCCCGGGCGGGGGAGTTGATGGGCGCGACGCGCACCGCCTGCCTGACCACCATGGTGCCGGTGGCGGCCGTGCTGATGTCCGTGCTGATCCTGGATGAGCCCTTGGGCGTCGCCAAGCTGGCCGGCGTGGTGCTGGCGGTTTCCGCCATGCTGGTCGCCGTCCTGTTCACCGGCCGCCGGGTGCAGGCTTAGCCGGGACCGTCAGCCGGGCACCCCATCCTCCCGCGCCCAGCGCGGCATGCCGCAACCGGCCAGGGCGGCCATGCGGTCGCGGGCCAGCAGCTTTTCCCGGGAAAGTCGCCGGATCAGGGCCTCATCCGGCGCCGTGCGGGCGCGCTCTGCGGCGATCAGCCGTTCCAGGTCGGACAAACGTTCCACCAGACGTAGCTTCAGCACACCACCTGACGCGCTGATCCGACCATCCATGACGCCCTCAGCCTCCGCTTCCGTCGCTGCGCGGGGGCGCGGCGGTTTGTGGGAGGCCCGACATCGCGGTGCGCCGGGGGAGACGCCTCGCCAGAGGGACCCGGGCCTCTGGGACGAATCTTGGCCCTGCTCTGAGACATTTTCAAGACGAATCGGCGACAGCGCGCGCCACTCGGCGTCGGTGTTATCGGCCCACGCGCAATGCCGCCTCGACCAGGGGCTTCAGCATCAGCCCAGGCACTGGCGCGAAATCCGGCGCGGGATCGCCCAGGAAGCGGGCCGCATGCAGCCGCACCCAGCCATTGCTGGCCAGCGGCCCGGGCTGCGCCGGCCAGGGACCGGCATGGCAGAAATCGCCGATCCGGTCGGCCAGGGGGGTGGCGGCATGCTGGTTCAACCGGGGGGCCATGGCGGCCAAAGCCGCCGCATCGGCCTCGGCGCGGAAGACGGGCCCATCGAAGCGCAGGAAGGCATCGAAATCCAGCCGCCGCACCGGCCCGGCGGGCAGGCCCGTGCCGAAGCCGGTGTGGCCGAGCAGGCCGGCCTGGCTGCCGGTGGCGGCGGCCAGCGCGGCGCAGGCCCGGCCGGCCGCGACGGCCAGGGACAGCGGCCGGTCCAGGTCGAACAGCACCTCCGCATCCTCGGCCGAGGCATGGGCGGCCATCACCTGGGCGACCAGCGCCGCGTGGTCCGCATCCTCCGCCTGGCCCGGCTCCACCGCCAGCTCCCGCAATTCCAGCCGGGGGATGGGCTGGCCGAGATGCAGCCCGACCAGGGTGAGGAAGCGATTCCAGGACCCGGTATGCACATAGCGCGTCGCCCCTGCCGCATGGGTGAAGCGCAGATGCTCATGCCCGCCGACCAGCAAGGTCCCGCCCGGCAGCATAGGCAGGATGGCGCGATCGGCGGCGACGCCCGCATGGCTCAGCAGCACGCGCACCTCATCCGCCGCGAACAGCGCCGGCAGCCGCTCCCGCGCCCAGGCGACGGGTTCGGGCATGTCGATCAGCGCGCGCGCCTCCGGTCGGTAGGTGGCGGCCTCATCTGTCGCCATGCCGATGACCCGCAGGCCGCGGCGGCCGGGCAGATCGAAATGCGTGGAAACCTCGGCGAAGGGCAGGCCGCTGCGGCGGTCCCGCAGATTGGAGACGACACGCAGGTCCAGCGCGACGGCGCGTTCCACCACCTCCGCCAGGTCGACGATCAGCGCGGTCTCGTGATTGCCGATGTTCAGCACCACCGGCGCGCGTCGGCGCAGGGCAGCGAGGAAGCTCCAATCCGCCACCGCGGCGCTGCGGCGCGCCACGGCATTGCCGCGCTCGAACACATCGCCATTGATGAGGATGAAGGCCGGCACGCCGCGATGCGCGGCCAGCGCCGCGTCCACCACGGCCAGCAGGGCCGGCGAACGCTCCATGGCCGAATGCAGGTCGCCCATCACCAGCAGCAGCGCATCCGCGCCGGTGACCGGCGCATCCGCCCGTGCCGCGCGCGCGCCGGAAAACCCGCCGGGCAGGGCGAGCAAAGCGCGGCGCGGCAGTTTCGGCATCAGGCCTCCGACATGCGCAGCGACTGGTTCTCCACCATCACCCGCACCCCCTTCACGCCAGGGATGGTTTCCGCCAGCACTGGCAGGGCCCGCAGCACCGCGTCATTGCGGCAATAGCCGTGGAAGATCACCACGCCATTCTCCACCTCCGGGAAGATCGCGAAGGCGTCGATCCAGGGCTGGTCCTTCATGCGGCCCACCAATTCCCGGCGGATGCGTTCATCCGGCGCATCGGCCGAGAGATGCTCGGCCGGCTGCAGCAGCGCGCGGATGAGATCGGCGCGGGAGACGATGCCCACCAGGCGGCCATCGCGCAGCACCGGAATGCGGCGGATGTTCCGCTCCTCCATCGCATGGGCCAGCTTGTCGATCGGCGTCTCCTCCTCCGCCGTCACCGCGCCGCGCGTCATCACATCGCCCGCGGTCTGGCCATGCGTGCGGGCGAAATGGTCCGCCTGGCGCGCGGCGGGGCTGAACAGGCCGGCGACCCAGGATTTCGGCGCATCCGCGGGTGCGGCAATGCGGCGCAGCAGGTCGCCTTCCGTGATCATCCCCAGCAACGCCCCCTGCGCATCCACCACCGGCGCGCCGGAAATGCCGCGCTCCGCCAGGGTGCGCGCGACCACGGCGATGGGCGTGGCGGGTTGGAAGGTCATCGGGTCCGGGGTCATCAGATCAGCGGCGCGCATGTTTCATTCCTCCTCAGCTTGAAGAAAGAAATGGCGCAGCGAGCCCGAAAAGTGAAGGGGGGTTCATCTATTGGATATATTGATCCAACTGCTCGTGACATGGGCGCAGGGCTCCGTCGCCCCTTCGGCGCGCAGCAGGACTTCCCCATAGGACAAGGTTCGACCACGGCGGATGATGTGCGCTTCCGCGCAGACCGCGCCGGCGGCCGGGGCGCGCAGGAAGGTGATGGTGAGGTTGGTGGTCAGGCTTTCGTCGCGCCCATCCGTCACGCTCAGCAGCGCGGCCCACATCGCCATGTCGGCCAGCCCCATCAGCGCGGGACCCGAGACCGTGCCGCCGGGCCGCAGCAGCCCTTCCTGCGCTGGAAGGCGCAGCAGAGCGTTGCCCGCGCTGCAGGACAGCACCTCCACTGCCCAGGTGGCGGCCAGTGGCAGACCCTCCCGCACCCTCGCCTGCATCGCCTCGGGCGTCATGCCCCGCCCACCACGCGGCCGAGGCAGGGGTTGCGGCCGATCCAGTAGCAGAGCTCCGCGGGGCGGGAGATGCCATACAGCGCCAGATCGCAGCGCAGCCCCGGCGTCAACGTGCCGCGATCGGCGAGGCCAAGGGCGGCCGCGGCGTTCCGCGTGACGCCGGCCAGGGCTTCGGCCACCGTCAGCCGGAACAGGGTGCAGCCCATGTTCAGCATCAGCAGCAGGGACGGTGCGGGGCAGGAGCCGGGGTTGAGGTCCGTCGCCAAGGCAATGCGCAGTCCGGCGGCGCGCATCGTGGCGATGTCGGGGAAGTGGGTTTCGCGGATGAAGTAGAAGGCGCCCGGCAGCAGCACGCCGACGGTCCCCGCCTGCGCCATGGCCGCGATGCCATCTGGGCTGGCATATTCGATGTGATCGGCGGACAGCGCGCCGTAGCCCGCCGCCAGCGCGCAGCCGCCATCATCGCGGAGCTGATCCGCATGCAGTTTTACCGGCAGCCCGGCGCGTTGTGCGGCATCGAACACCCATGCCGTCTGCTCGGCCGTGAAACCGATGGCACTGTCCGTAAAAGCGTCCACCGCATCGGCCAAGCCCTCGGCTGCGATGGCCGGCAAGATGTCCTCCGCCACATGGCGCGCGAATTCGGCGGTGCGACCCGCAAATTCCGGCGGCGTCGCATGGGCGGCGAGCAGGCTGGTCTGCAGGGAGAGTTGGCGCAGCCCCGGCAGGCGCCGCGCGGCGCGCAGCATCCGCGCCTCGGTCGGCAGGTCGAGGCCATAGCCCGATTTGACCTCGATCGTGGTGACGCCTTCGGCCAGCAACTGGTCGAGGCGGGGCAGGGCGGCCTGCACCAGCGCATCCTCGGTCGCGTCGCGCGTGGCGCGGACCGTGGAGAGGATTCCGCCGCCGGCCTTGGCGATGGCTTCGTAGCTCGCGCCCTCCAGCCGCATCTCGAATTCGCGGGCGCGGTCGCCAGCGAAGATGAGGTGGGTGTGGCAATCGATCAGCCCGGGCAGGATCCAGGCGCCGTCGCAACGTGTCGTGATCTCCGCGCCGCCGGGGAGGTCGGCGCGAGGACCAACCCAGGCGATGCGCCCATCCTTGGCGGCGATCGCACCATCCTCGATCACCCCGAGCGGGTCGCCTTCCCGGGAAACCATGGTGCAGAGATGGGCGTCGAGCCAGACGCGGTCGAAGATCATGCGGGCAACTCCACCAGCCTGGCGAAGGCGCCACTTTGGACCAGCAGCCGCACCGCTTCCATGTCGGGGGCCATGAAACGATCGGCATCCCAGGGCGCCGCGACGCCGCGCACCAGGGCTTGTGCGGCGGCGAGCGGCGCGGAGGTCGTGAGTGGCCGATGGAACTCCAGCCCCTGCGCGGCACACAGCAGTTCGATGGAGAGGATGGAGGACAGGTTCTCCGCCATCTCTCCGAGCCGCAGCGCCGCGCCGGTGGCCATGCTGACATGATCCTCCTGGTTCGCGCTGGTGGGCAGGCTGTCGACGCTGCGGGGCGTGGCGAGCGCGCGGTTCTCCGCGACCAGCGCGGCGGCGGTGACCTGGGCGATCATGAAGCCGGAATGCAGACCGCCTTCGGACACCAGGAAGGCCGGCAGGCCCGACAGCACCGGGTCCACGAGAAGGGCGATGCGGCGCTCACTGATGGCGCCGAGTTCGGCCAGGGCCAGCGCGATGCTATCGGCGGCGAAGGCCACCGGCTCCGCATGGAAATTGCCGCCCGACAGGATGTCGCCATCGGCCATGACCAGCGGATTGTCGGTGACGGCATTGGCCTCCCGCGCGAGCACCGCCGCCGCGTGATCCAGCAGGTCGAGGCAGGCGCCGGCGACCTGGGGCTGGCAGCGCAGCGAATAGGGGTCCTGCACGCGGGTATCACCCTCCCGGTGACTGTCGCGGATTTCGCTGCCGGCCATCAATCCGCGCAGCGCCGCGGCGCAGCGGATCTGGCCCGGCTGGCCGCGCAGCGCGTGGATGCGCGCATCGAAGGGTGTGTCGGAGCCGCGTGCCGCATCGACGCTGAGCGCGCCCGCCACCAGCGATGTGTGCAGCAGGCTTTGGGCGGCGAAAAGGTTTGCAAGCGCGATGGCCGTGGAAACCTGCGTGCCGTTCAGCAGCGCGAGCCCTTCCTTCGGCCCGAGGGTGAGGGGCGCAATGCCCGCCTCGGCACCCGGCCGGCGGAGGCCATTCACAAAAACCTCGCCCTCGCCGACCAGCACGAGCGAGAGATGCGCCAGCGGCGCCAGGTCGCCGGAAGCGCCGACCGAGCCTTTCGCGGGGATCACCGGCAGCGCATCGGTGGCGAGCAAGTTCAGCAGCGCCTCCACCACCTCGACCCGCACGCCGGAGGCACCGCGCGACAGGGACAGCGCCTTCAGCGCCAGCACCAGCCGCACCACCTGCGAGGGCAGGGGCGCCCCCGTGCCCGCGGCATGGCTGCGCAGCAGGTTTAGCTGAAGCTGCGCCAGCTTCGCCGGCGCGATGCGCGTTGAGGCCAGTTTGCCGAAACCCGTGTTCACACCGTAGATCGGGCCATCCTCGGCCAGTCGCGCGGCGAGCACCGCGGCGCCCTGTTCGGTGGCCTCGCGCCAGCCCTCGGGCAGGTTGAAGCGCGCGCCGTCCATCACGGCGCGCAGCGTGGCGAGGTCGATCATCGCAAAATCCCCGGCAGGTCGAGACCCTTTTCGCGGGCGCAATCCAGCGCGTCCTCATAGCCCGCATCGGCATGGCGCATCACGCCGGTCGCCGGGTCGTTCCACAGCACGCGCGCCAGGCGCCGCGCGGCCGCTTCCGTGCCGTCCGCCACGATCACCATGCCGGCGTGTTGGGAAAAACCCATGCCGACGCCGCCGCCGTGGTGCAGGGAGACCCAGGTGGCGCCGGAGGCGGTGTTCAGCAGCGCGTTGAGCAGAGGCCAGTCGGAGACGGCATCCGATCCATCCCGCATCGCCTCCGTCTCCCGGTTCGGGGAGGCCACGCTGCCGGAATCGAGGTGGTCGCGGCCGATGACGATGGGGCCGATCTCGCCGCGCGCCACCATCTCGTTGAAGGCGAGGCCGAGCCGGTCCCGCTGGCCGAGGCCCACCCAGCAGATACGCGCCGGCAGCCCCTGGAACGCGATTTTCTTCTGTGCCATGTCGAGCCAGTTGTGCAGGTGCCGATCCTCCGGGATCAGCTCCTTCACCTTCGCATCCGTGCGCCGGATGTCCTCGGGATCGCCCGAGAGCGCGGCCCAGCGGAAGGGTCCGACGCCGCGGCAGAACAGCGGGCGGATGTAGGCGGGGACGAAGCCGGGAAAGTCGAAGGCATTCGCAAGACCTTCCTCCTTCGCCATCTGCCGGATGTTGTTGCCGTAATCCATCACGATGGCGCCGCGCGCCTGGAAATCCAGCATCGCCTGCACATGCGCCACCATGGAGTGCTTCGCGGCTGCAGCCACCGCGGCCGGGTCGCTCTCCCGCATCGCCTGCCACTTTTCCAGGGACCAGCCGGCGGGCAGATAGCCATTGGCGGGGTCATGGGCGCTGGTCTGGTCCGTGACGATATCCGGCACCACACCGCGCCGCACCAATTCGGGAAACACCTCCGCCGCATTGCCCAGCAGGCCGACGCTGATGGCGCGGCGCTCTGCGCAGGCCTCGCGGATCATCGCGAGTGCCGTGTCGAGGTCATCTGCCTTGTGGTCGAGGTACCTGGTCTCCAGCCGCTTCTCGATGGAGGAGGGCTGGCATTCCACCGCCAGCACGCAGGCGCCCGCAAAAACGCCCGCCAGCGGCTGCGCCCCGCCCATGCCGCCGAGCCCGCCGGTCAGAATCCAGCGCCCCGCCAGGTCGCCGCCAAAATGCTGGCGGCCGGCTTCCGCGAAGGTTTCGTAGGTGCCCTGCACGATCCCCTGGCTGCCGATATAGATCCAGGACCCGGCCGTCATCTGGCCGTACATCATCAGCCCCTTGCGATCGAGTTCCGAAAAGTGCTCCCAGGTGGCCCAGCGCGGCACCAGGTTGGAATTGGCGATCAGCACACGCGGCGCGTCGCTATGCGTCCGGAACACGCCGACAGGCTTGCCGGATTGCACCAGCAAGGTCTGGTCCTCCTCCAGCCGCTTCAGCGTAGCGACGATGCGCTCATAGCTGTCCCAGTCCCGCGCGGCGCGGCCGATGCCGCCATAGACCACCAGCTCCCCGGGCTTTTCCGCCACCTCGTCATCCAGGTTGTTCATCAGCATCCGCATCGCCGCCTCGGTGGTCCAGTGGCGACAGCTCAGCTCCAGCCCGCGGGGGCTGCGGATGGCGGGGGCGTTGCGGCGGCGCGGATCGGTCATGCGGGTCTCTCCGGTGCTGTGTTCAGCATTGCGGCTTCGGCAGATTATGTCTAGACATAATCTCATGACCCGCCACGCCGCCATCCGCGCCCAGATCGAGGCCCGCATCCTCTCCGGCGCGCTCCGCCCCGGCGACAAGCTGCCGTCGGAGGCGGAGCTGGTGGCGGAACATGGCGTGGCCCGGATGACGGCGAGCCGGGCCCTGGCCGATCTGGTCGCCGCCGGCCTGGTGGTGCGCCGGCGCAAGGCCGGCAGCTTCGTCGCGGTCCCGCGGGCGGAGGAATCGCTGTTCGGCATTCCCGACCTGCGCGCCACCCTCGGCCCCGGCCATGCCCATGCGGTGCTGCACCGCGCCACGCGCGCCGCGACCGCGGCGGACAAGGCGCGGCTCGGCGCCTTGCCGCGCGGCGCCCGCGTGCTGGCGCTTCAGGTGCGACACATGGCCGGCGCAGTGCCGCAGGCGATCGAGGACCGGCTGATCAACCTGGCCGCGGTGCCGGAGGCGGCGGCGGAGGATTTCGGCGCCGCGCCCCCCGGCTCCTGGCTGCTGGAACGCGTGCCCTGGACCGAGGCGGAGCATCGCATCGGCGCCCTCGCCGCTGATGCCGCGACCGCCGCACTTCTCGCCGTGGCGGAGGGCGCGCCCTGCCTGGTGCTGGACCGGCTGAGCCGCCGCGAGGGCCTGCCCGTCACCGCGGTGCGCTTCACCTATCCGGGCGACCGCCACGCCTTCACCGGCCGGTCCACGCCCCGGTTGCGCGAAGCCCCGCAACCGGGCATGCGGATATCATGATGCGCCAGATCCTCGCCGCCTCCGCGCTGCTGCCGCAAGGCTGGGCGCGCGATGTCCTGATCGAGACCGACGTTTTGGGTGACATCCGGTCCGTGACGCCGGGTGCCACGGCACCGGGCGTGCGGCGCCTTGCGGGCGCTGTGATACCCGGCGTGCCGAACCTGCACTCCCACGCCTTCCAGCGCGCCATGGCCGGCGGCGCCGAACGGCGCAGCCCGATGGGCCAGGACAGCTTCTGGACCTGGCGGGAGACGATGTACCGCTTCGTCGGGCGTTTCTCGCCCGAGGATGCCGAGGCCGTCGCCGCGCAACTCCACGTCGAACTCCTGGAACACGGCTTCTCGAGTCTTTGCGAATTCCACTACCTGCACCACCAGCCGGACGGCACGCCTTATGCCGACCGCGCCGAGATGGCGCGCCGGAACATCGCGGCGGCGCGGCGTACCGGCATCGGGCTCACCATGCTGCCCTCGCTCTACCGTCACGGCGGCATCTTCGGCGTGGCGCCGCATGAGGGCCAGCGGCGCTTCCTGAACGACCTCGGCGGCTTCTTCGCCATTGTGGACGCCACGCGCGCCGCCATCGGCCAGGACCCGCAGATGGCGCTCGGCCTCGCGCCGCATTCGCTGCGCGCGGTGACGCCCGAGATGCTGCGCGCCATCCAGGATTTCGCGGGCCCGATCCACATCCATGCGGCCGAGCAGCCGAAGGAAGTCGCGGAATGCCTCGCCGCCACGGGCGCGCGCCCCGTGCGCTGGCTGCTGGACAACGCGCCGCTCGATGCGCGCTGGGTGCTGATCCATGCGACGCATATGGACGCCACCGAAGTCGAGGGTCTCGCCCGCAGCGGCGCCGTCGCCGGCCTGTGCCCGACGACCGAAGCCTCGCTCGGCGACGGTATCTTCGCGCTGCCCGCCTGGCTCGCCGCCGGCGGAAGCTTCGGCATCGGCACCGACAGCCATGTCGGCACCGCACCACGCGACGAGCTGCGCCAGCTCGAGACCAGCCAGCGCCTGCGCGACAATTCACGCTCCGTCGCCACGGCGGACCAGAACCCGCATCCCGGGCGCACTTTGCTCGACGCCGTGCTGGCGGGCGGCGCGCAGGCCAGCGGCCGCCGCATCGGCGCCATCGCGCCGGGCCTGCGCGCGGACCTGGTGGAGCTCGACGCCCAGCACCCCACGCTGATCGGGCGGGAGGGTGATGCGCTGCTCGACGCCTGGGTGTTCAGCGGCCAGTCCAACCCGGTGAAGACCGTGGTCGTCGGCGGCCGCGCGGTGGTGGAGGGCGGCCGGCATCTCGACGCCATGGCGATACGGGACCAGTTTGGCGCCGCAATGCGGAGACTATTGGCATGAGTGGACAATTGGCCGGACAGGTGGCGATCATCACCGGCGGCAGCCGCGGCATCGGCCGCGCCATCGCGCTGCTGTTTGCCCGGGAAGGCGCCGACATCGCCTTCTGCCACCTGAACGATGCCGAGGGCGCGGATGCCGTCGTCGCACAGGTCGCGGCGCTGGGCCGCCGCGCCTTCGCGGCTTCGGTCGATGTCGCGGACCTGCCCGCGCTCCGAGCCTTCATCGCCGACGCGCAGGCGCAGCTGGGCCCCTGCGACATCCTGGTGAACAATGCCGGCCTGAACATTCGCGGCGCGATCGAGACGATCACGGAAGACATGTTCGACCGGGTGATGGATGTCCACGTCAAGGCCAGCTTCTTCGCCGCCCAGGCCGTCTGGGATGGCATGGCGGCGCGCGGCCGCGGCCGCATCATCACCACCGCCAGCCAGCTCGGGCTGAAGGGGGCCGCGAATATCGTGCCCTATTGCACCGCCAAGGCCGCGCTGATCGGGTTCACGCGCGCGCTGGGGCATGAGGGCGCGCCGAAGGGCATTCTGGTCAATGCCATCGCGCCGGGGCCGGTGGCCACCGACCTCACCGCGCAGCTTGGTCCCGAATGGGCGGCGAGCATCGGCGCGAAGCTGCCGATCGGCCGGGTGGGCCAGCCGGAGGAAATCGCGGCGGCGGCGCTGCTGCTGGCCTCCTCGCCCGGCGGCGACTTCTTCGTGGGCGCCACGCTGTCGCCGAATGGCGGCGACATCATGCATTGAGATGGCACGCCTCATCACCCTGAGCGCGGCACAGGCCGCGACGGCCGTCGAATGGGCCGCATCCGAGGGCTGGAATCCCGGCCTCTCGGACCTGCCCTGCTTCCTGGCGCAGGACGCCGGCCTGTTCCTCGCGGTGGAGGAAGACGGCGCACTGCTCAGCGTCATCTCCGCCACGCGCTATGCCCAAAAATTCGGGTTCATCGGCTTCTACATCGCGCGGCCGGAGCTGCGCGGGCAGGGGCACGGCATGGCGGTGTGGCGCGCCGCCATGGCGCAGCTTGAGGGCCGGCTGATCGGCCTGGATGGCGTGGTGGCGCAGCAGGACAACTACCGCAAATCCGGCTTCTCGCTCGCCTGGAACAATATCCGCTTCGGCGGCCTGCCGAGCCGCCCGCCGGCGCCGACCTCCGGCATCGTCCCGGCGGGCGATGTGCCTTTCACCGCCCTGGCCGCGCTGGACCGCAGCGTCTTCCCGGCAGATCGGGAAGCCTATCTCCGCGCCTGGATCGCCCAGCCCGGCCATGTCGCCCTGGCGGCCGTGGCCGATGGCGCGGTCACCGGCTTCGGCGTGATCCGCCCGGCGCGGGAGGGCCACAAGTTCGGCCCGCTCGTCGCCGAGAATGCGCAGGTGGCGCAGGCGCTGGCTGCCGCGCTGATCGCCCGTGTGCCGGAGGGCCCGGTCTACCTCGACGTGCCCGAACCGCACCGCGCCGCCGTGGCGCTGGCCGAATCCCTCGGCCTGACGCCCGGTTTCGAGACGGCGCGGATGTACACCGGCCCCGCGCCCGCGATCCGGGCGGAGCGGCTGTTCGGGGTGATGAGTTTCGAGTTGGGCTGATCAGCCGGCGCCATAGACCAGCAACACCCGCCCATCCGGCCGGGGCTCGGCCTGGCGCAGCGTCAGGCCGCGGCGCTGGGTGGTGTCGTCGAATAGCGGTGTGCCGGGGCCGGCGATCAGCGGATAGACCAGCAGCCGGAGTTCATCGACCAGCCCCGCCTGGATCAGGCTCGCCGTGGTCCGGCCGCCGCCGACCAGATAGATATCGCGCCCCGCCTGCCGTTTCAGTGCCGCCACGGCCGCCAGCCCATCCAGGCGCTGGGTGCCGGGCAGGCGTTCCTCCGGCAATTCGCGGGTCAGCACGTGGTGCGGCAGGCCACCGATGGCCTTGGCCCAGGCCAGCTCGCCCGGCGAAGGCGGCCGGCCTGTCGCCAGGGTGGGCTGCGAGGGATCGACCTGGATGCTCGTCCAATAGGCGACATAGCCAGGATACATGCCGCCGCCGAGGATGCAGGCGTCGATCCTTGGCGTCAGGCCGTAATCCTCGGACCAGGCCTCGACCCAGTCGGCGAGGCGGTCCGGCCCTTCGGTCCTGCCATCGAGTGAAATCTTCATCCCGGCGATCAGCTGGCGCATGGCGCTCTCTCCTTATGTTCAACCCTATGGTTGAGAATGAGGATGGGTCGCCAAAGAGTCAACCAAAAGGTTTAATGTCTGCCCTCAGGGCTGCGGCGTCGTCTGCAGCCTTGTCACCTCGAACCCCTGCTGCGCCGCGATGCCCACGGCTTCCGAATAGTCACCCGGCGCCAGGCTCGGCCTGCGCGCCAGGATCCACAGGTAATCCCGCCCGGGCGCGCCCACCACGGCCCAGCGATAGGCCGGGTCCAGCCCGATCACCCAGTAGTCGCCATAGAAGGGCCAGAAGAAGCTGACCCGCAGCCGGGCATTGCCGCTGCCCTCCACCGCATAGGCGCTGCCCTCCGCGATCCGGGGCGTGCCGTCATGGGCGAGGCAGCGATTGACCACCCCGACCTTGCCATCCGGCTGCGGCGTATAGGTGGCCGTGGTCGCGGTGCAGCCGCGGTCGCCGCCATCCTGGAAGCTGTTCGGCAGGCGGGCGATCTCGAACCAGGTCCCCGCATAGCGGGCCAGATCCACCTGCGGCACCGTGGCGACCGGCGGTCGGGCAGGGGTGGTGGCGCAGGCGCCCAGCAGCAGCATCAGCCCGACAATGGCTTTTTTCACGTCGCCCACTCCGATCCAGGAACAACACCTGGGGGCAACGCGGCGACATGCTCGAAGATGCCTCCGGCCGTGGTGATCCAGACCTGGTCGCGATGCGCGGCGATCTCGGTGAGCGCCCGGCGCAGGTGCCGCATGCGATGCGGCTGGCCGATGATATAGGGGTGCAGGGCGATGCCCATCACCTGCGGCAGCCCATCCGCCACCTGCGCCAGCCTTTCATGGAAATCGTCCAGGATCATGTCGGCGAAATCCGCGGCACCATCCTTGCGGCCGACCACAGAGGGGATGTCGTTCACCTCCTGCGGATAGGGCATGGCGAGCAGCTTGCCGGCCCGCGTCGTCATCCAGACCGGCGCGTCATCGGCGCACCAGTTCATGCTGTAGCGGTAGCCGGCCTCCGCCAGCAGGTCCGGCGTCACCCGGCTTTCGGCGATCCAGGGGCTGAGCCAGCCGGCGGGGGCGATGCCCTCATGCTTCCGGATCGCGGCGCTCGACTCGGCGATCAGCGCGGCCTCCTCGGCCTCCGGCAGGATCGACTGGCGTTCGGAATTGGTGCGGCCATGGCCGGCGATCTCGTCGCCCCGGGCGCGATGCGCGGCCAGAAGCTGCGGTGCGTAGTCGTACATGGCGCTGTTCACCAGCACCGTGGCGGGCAGGCGCAGCTCATCCAGCAGCGCCAGCAGGCGCCAGGCGCCGACGCGGTTGCCATAGTCGCGCCAGGCGAAGTTCAGCACATCCGGCTGCGGCCCGCCCGGCGCCAGCTCCGCCCCGAGTCCCTCGCCAAAGGCGAAATGCTCCAGGTTCACCCCGAGATAGACGGCCAGCGCCGCGCCGCCCGGCCAGGCATAGGGCGTGCGACCTTGCCAGGGGGCATAGTCGTAGCGTCCGTGGGTGGGCAGCATCGGGGCCTCCGGGATTGATCGCTCCGCAGCTTGGGGATTTCACGCCTTTCGGCAAGGCTTCGGCGCCCGGGGTGGGATGACCGGGGCGCGCGGCTGGCCTATGGTCCGTGCCGATATGGCAGAGGTCCGACAGAGGGGGGATGCGGCGTCCGCGCTGCTGCGGCGCGAGGCGCGCGCGGCACGCGGGCGTCTGGGGCTGCCGCTGGGCCTGGGCCTGGCGCAGGTCATCCTCGGCATTGCCCAGGCCTGGCTGATCGCCGGCCTCATCGCGAAGCTCCTTGGGTATGGCGCGGCGGGTTGGCCGGCGCTCGGCGCCGTCGCCGCGCTGGCGCTGGTCTCGGCCGGGCTCGGCGTGGCGCAGGAACGCGCGCTGATGGCGACCGGGGAGGCGGCGAAGGCCCGCCTGCGCGCCGCCGCCTTCGAACGCCTGCTGGCCCAGGGCGCCGAGGACAATCGCGGCGTCGGCGAGCGCGCCGCGCTGGTGGTCGACCGGATCGAGGCGCTGGAAGGTTTTCTGACGCGCTGGCTGCCGGCCGCCGCCCTGGCCATGGCCGCGCCAGTGCTGGTCGCGGGTGCCGCCTTCACGGTGGATGCCACCAGCGGCGCCATCCTGCTGGTCGCGGCGCTGCTGGTGCCCGTGGCCATGGCCGTCACCGGCATCGGCGCCGCCCAGGCCAGCAAGCGGCAATTCGCCGCGCTCGACATGCTCTCCGGCCGCTTCCTCGACCGCATGCGTGGCCTGCCCACTCTGGTGCTGTTCCGGCGGCAGGAGGCGGAGGCCCAGGCGCTGGGCGTGGCGGCGGAGGATCTGCGCCAGCGCACCATGCGGGTGCTGCGCGTCGCCTTCCTGTCCTCGGCCTCCATGGAGGCGCTGGCCGCCGGCGCCATCGCCTGCCTCGCCATCCGTCACGGCGCGGTGCTGGGCCAGAACCATCCCGACCCGGCCGGCGCCATCTTCTGCCTGCTGCTGGTGCCGGCGCTGTTCACGCCGCTGCGCGCCTTCTCCCAGGCCTATCACGAGCGCAGCGCCGCCAATGGCGCCGCCGCCGAACTGGCCCCGCTGCTGGCGACGGAGCCGCCGGGCGGGCTGGTGCTGGAGGAGATGCCGCGCAAGCTGGTGGTCAGCTTCCAGGACGTCCGCCTGACCTACGACCCCACCCGCCCGCCGGCGCTGGACGGGGTGAGCTTCCGGGCCGTGCCGGGGGAGACGGTGGTGCTGGCAGGAGCCTCGGGCGCCGGCAAGTCCTCCATCCTGCGGCTGCTGATGGGCTTCCGCAGGCCGGATTCGGGCCGCATTTCGCTCAATGGCCAGGACGCCACGCAGCTGACGCCGGCCGAGCTGCGGCGCCTGTCCTCCTATGTCGGCCAGCGCGCCCATCTGTTCCGTGCGACGATCCGGGAAAACATCGCCCTGGCCCGGCCCGATGCGACGCCCGCCGAGGTGGAGTCCGCGGCCACCGCCGCCCGCGTGACCGATTTTGCCAAGGCGCTGCCGGAGGGGCTGGAGACGCTGGTGGGGGAGGGTGGCTTCGGCCTGTCCGGCGGCCAGGCGCAGCGGGTGGCCATCGCCCGGGCCTTCCTGCGCGACACGCCGCTGGTGCTGCTGGACGAGCCGACGGCGCATCTGGACCCGGGGACGGAGGCCGAGGTGCTGGACAGCCTGCGCCGCCTCTGCACCGGCCGTACCGCCATCGTCGCCAGCCATTCCCGCGCCGCGCAGCGCCTGGGACGGGTGCTGGAAATTGCCGCCGGGCGCGTGGCGGGGCCGAGGATGGCCGGCGAATGACCGCGGACCTTCTGCGCATCCTGAGCCTCTGGCGCGGCCAGGCGGGCTGGCTGATCGCCGGCATCGTCACATCCTGCGCCGCGGTGCTGGCGGGGCTGGCGCTGCTGGGTCTCGCCGGGCGCGGGGTGGCGGAGGGGGTGACGCAATCGGCCATCTTCGCCGGCGGCGCGGTGGCGCTGATCTGGCTGCGGCCGGTGATCGTGCTGCGGCCCATCCTGCGCTACCTGGAACGGCTGGTGACCCATGCCGCCACCTTCCGGGCCCTGGCCGATACCCGCATCTGGTTCTTCCGCCGGCTGGCGGCGCGGCTGCCGGCTGGCCTCGGCATGCGCCGCGCGGGCGATCTGCTGGGCCGGCAGGTCTCCGACATCGATGCGCTGGACCGGGTCTATCTCGGCGCCGTGGTGCCCGGCGCGGCAGGGGCGACGGCGGTGCTGGCCATCGCCCTGCTGCTCGGCGCCATCGACCCACTTCTGGCCGCGCTGGTGGCGGTGCCGCTGGCGCTGGCCCTGCTGCTGCCGCCCCTGCTGGCGCCGGGCGCCGCCGCCGCCGGGCAGCGCGTGGCGGAACAGCAGGGCGCGCTGCGCGCCGCTGTGGTCGATCCGCTGACCGGCATCGAGGACACCCTGGCCGCCGGCGCCGAAGCCCGCGCCGCCGATCGCGTGGCGCGGGAGGGCGCGGCGTTGTCCGCCGCCCAGCGCGGCCTTGCCCGGCGCGGTGCCTGGGGCGGCGCGGCGGGTGCGCTTCTGACCCAGGCGGCGATGCTCGGCGCCCTGGCCTATGGGCTGGCGATGGGGCAGGCGGGGGTGGCCGCTGCCGTGCTCGGCCTGTTCCTGGCCCTGGCGGCGGCCGAAGCGCTGGGGATGATGCCGCGTGCTGGCGCCGCGCTGGCCGCCGCCGCCGCCGCCGCCCGCCGGCTGTTCGAGGCCGCCGACCAGGCGCCCCCGGTGGCGGAGCCGGAGGCACCGGCCGCCCTGCCCAAGGGCCATGCCATCCGCATCCGCGACCTGCACTTCGGCTGGGCACCGGACCGCCCGCCGGTCTTCAACGGGCTGGACCTGGATGTGCCGGAAGGCGCGCGGATCGCGCTGCTCGGGCCTTCCGGCATCGGCAAGTCCACCTTGACCTCGCTGCTCCTGAAGCTGGCCGCGCCGCAATCGGGCAGCATGACGCTGGGCGGGGTGGATATCGCGACGCTCGCCGCCGATGCGGTGCGTGGCCGCATCGCCTGCCTGACCCAGGATGCCCGCCTGTTCGACGACAGCATCGAGGCCAATCTGCGCCTTGCCCGGCCGGAGGCGCAGGAGGTGGCGCTGTGGCAGGCGCTGGACCGCGCCGGGATCGGGGAGGTGGTGCGCGGCCTGCCGGAGGGCCTCGCCACGCGTTGCGGCGAGGCCGGCGCCCGCTTCTCCGGCGGCCAGGCCCGCCGCCTGGTGCTGGCCCGCGCCCTACTCTCGGAGGCCCCGGTGCTGATCCTGGACGAGCCCGCGGCCGGGCTGGACCCGGAGACGGAGCGCGCCTTCCTGGAAACCCTGGGCGAGGCGACGGCGGGACGCACGGTGATCCTGATCGTCCACCGCCTGATCGGCGTGGAACGCCCGACGCGCATCCTGCGGCTGGTGGCGGGGCGCGCAATGCCGGCGATGGGGTAGGCGCCCGTCTCTCCACGGGTTGACGAATCGAAGGCATGCATGGATGCATGCAGGCATGACAGTCATCGCATCCCACGCCGATGGCGACGACCGTCGCGCTTCGGCTTCTGGCGGCACGATCGCCAAGGAGCCGCTTCAGGTCAGGATTCCCACCGCCGTCAAGCGCCGGTTCAAGGCCCATGCCGCGATGCGCGGGCTCGAACCGAGCCAGCTCTTCATCGAGATCTGGGAGCATTACGAGGCCACCTTCAAGGCCGACCCAACCCAGACCGAGACTTAGGACCATGACCCCCACACAGCCTGAACCGGACGCCTCCGCGGATTTCCGGAAGGCGGTTGGTGCCCAGAAGTTCGCGACGATCCTGGCCGACCCGCCCTGGCAGTTCGTGAATCGCACCGGGAAGATGGCCCCGGAGCACAAGCGCCTGTCCCGCTACAGCACCATGACGCTTCAGGAGATCAGCGCGCTTCCGGTGGATATCTGCCTTCTGCCGACGGCCCATCTGTATCTCTGGGTGCCCAACGCGCTTTTGCCCGAGGGTCTTCACGTCATGAAGGCCTGGGGATTCCAGTACAAATCCAATATTGTCTGGCACAAGCTTCGGAAGGATGGTGGTTCCGATGGCCGGGGCGTTGGGTTCTATTTTCGCAATGTCACCGAGATCCTGCTTTTCGGCACGCGCGGAAAGAACGCACGGACCTTGCAGCCTGGGCGCACGCAGGTGAATTACATCGGCACCCGGAAGCGGGAGCACAGCCGCAAGCCCGACGAACAATATGCCCTCATCGAGGGATGCAGCCCCGGCCCTCGGCTCGAGATGTTCGCGCGCGGACCGCGTCCCGGCTGGGCTGTCTGGGGCAACCAGTCCGAGGATTATGAGCCGACCTGGAAGACCTACGCCCATAATTCGGCGGCAGAGCAGCGCCAATTGGCGCTTGAATAGGCAGGTCTGAACTTTCGATCTGGGCAGCGTCTTCCTGCCCAGATAGCCTCCTTGCATGTTCGAATCGCTGGTTCAAAAAGGCTTTCAGGTCGAGTTCCTGTCGCACGCGAAGGCCATCCTGGGAGTCGACTTCCCCCAGGCGGCCGAGGAGTTGGAAAGCGCCCTCGCGACGACGACCATCCCGATTGAAGAAATCATGGCGGGTGGCGGCGGTGAGTCGAAGGGGACACAGCGCCTACGCCGGGCTCTGGCCGCCAAGGGCTGGCTCAAGACAACCTTTGTGGTTGAGAAGCGAATCAACGGCGTCCCAAGGGAAAGCCAATCCCATGAGGTCGACCACGTGCGCAGCTATGAGGACGGCTCCCGCCTTGCGCTCGAGATCGAATGGAACAACAAGGACCCCTTCTACGACCGGGATCTGGAGAATTTTAAGCGGCTCCATGCCGATGGCGCCATTTCGGTTGGCATCATCGTCACCAGGGGGAAGTCCCTGCACGCGAATATGCGGGACCTGGTGCGGCGTTTCCTGGAAGAGCGCGAACTCGGATCGTTGGAGGAGCTGAAGGGGTGGGGCTATCATCCAACCGCCCGGCAGCTCGCGGACATCACCAGACGGACGACCCGCGCCAAGAACCCCCTCGCTTTCCGCGAAGCCTTCACCGAGAAATTCGTGGCGGACAAATTCGGGGAGGCGACGACGCATTGGCGGAAGCTGGAGGACCGCATTCGCCGTGGCGTCGGCAATCCATGTCCGCTGGTCCTGATTGGGCTGCCCGACAGCATCGTCACATTCCACGAAGGCAAGGCGGCGCTTGCGGAGGTCGAGGCGGCCGAGGATGACGGGGTCGAGGACACCTCGTCCTGATCTGGTGCGGCCTACCCCCCATGCGCCGCGCGGCTATCGGCCGGCGCCTCCGCCCTCTCCCGCATCCCATAGTCGCGCAGCACGCCCGCCACCCGCAGACGGTAGTTGGAGAAAACCCCGGCCCGGCCTTCCGCCTGGGTGGCGCGATGCGCGCCGCGGCTGCGCCAGTCGGCCACCGCCGCCTCATCCCGCCAGAAGGAGAGCGACAGCAGCTTGCCGGGCTCGCTGAGCGATTCGAAGCGCTCGATGGAGAGGAAGCCATCCACCTCCCGCAACTCCGCCCGCAGCGCGGCGGCGAGGTCGAGGTAGTGCTGGCGCTCGCCCTCGGCGGGCCAGACCTCGAAGATGACGGCGATCATGGCATGGTCCTTCCCGGCGCTGGCGCATCCTGCCCGATGGACGGGCGGGGATGCTTCGGTGAGGCCCGAACCCGCCCGAACCGCCGGGTCTCGCCCTGGGCCATGCCACCAACCAGACTGAGCCCGGCGCGGAGGGAATGCGCCGCTTCACCCGGAAGGACGGCACGCCCTGGTGAGGTGCCGTCCGCCGGATATCAGAAGAAGGCTTCCTTCACCCCGCCGAGCCAGAAGCCCAGCGTCGCCTTGGTCTCGCTGGTCGGCACCGGCTTCTCGAAGACGATCTCCGTGCCACCGACCAGCGCGCCCGTGCTGTCGGTGATCTGCGGGTTCACCGCATCGATCAGCGCCTCCGCCTCCGCCAGCGGCAGCACGCCGAAATGGCCGAGGGTGCGGGCCAGCACGCCATATTTCACCCGCGCCGCGCCATCCGCCGTCTTGATGGCGATGCCGAGGCCGCTGTCCGGCACGGCGGCCAGCAGGAAGCCCTCCGCCCCGCCCTTCACCACCACGCGCCCGCCGGTCGCCCGCACGATGCGGGAGGTCGGTGAATCGAGGCCGGAGAGGTGGTCCGGAAAGGCCGCCATGGCGCCCAGCACCCGCTTCGCCGCCGCGCGACGGGCGGCGTTGGGGGAATAGCCGAGGCCGAGCCGCGCCACCGCCTTGGCCAGGTCGCGCATCGGCATGGCCAGCGCCGGCAGGCCGCAGCCATCGCGCCCGACCGGCAGCTTCGTCGCATCCCGGCCGAGATAGTCGGAGAGGATCGACAGATACAGCTTCTGCGCCGGATGCGCCGGATCGGCATAGTCCAGCCCGGCGCCGAGATGCTTCGCCACGGTCAGGAAGCCGCAATGCTTGCCGGAGCAGTTGTGGTAGATGCGCCGCGCCCCGCCATTGGCGAAAGCCGTCGCCTGATCGGCCTCCCGCCGCGGCAAAGCCGGGCCGCAGACCAGTGCCTCCTCGGTCAGGCCGAGCCGGCCCAGCCAGTCGCCGACCAGCCCGACCTGGAAGGGCTCCGCATCATGCGAGGCGCAGGCCATGGCGATGTATTCGTCGCTGAGGTTGAAGGCCTCCGCCGCGCCGCTTTCCACCAGCCCCATCGCCTGGAAGGGCTTGAGGGCGGAGCGCGGGAAGGTCATCAGACCCGCATCGCCCCAGCTGCCGAGCAGCTTGCCCTCAAAATTCGTCACCACCACCGTGCCGCGATGCACGCTTTCCACCACCGGCCCGCGCCAGATCCGCGCGAGTTCGACATAGTCGGTGCCGTCCGTCATCAAAGCCCTCCCTGGCCAATCCGACAGTCTGTGGGGAGGATTGGCCAGGGCGCAAGGTTGTTGCGTTATCTGGCGCGCCCGGGTCGGCCATAGACCGCGGCGATGGCCGGCGAGGCCTCGCGCCACTTCACATAGATCTTGCCGATATCCGACAGCGGCTTCATCAGCAGCCGCAGGTTCACCAGGAAGGCCGCCGCGCCGGCAATCTCCCCGCCGCCCGGCAACAAGGCGGGCGCCAGGTACCAGGCGAGCAAAGCGGAGGCGCCGACGAAGCTCCAGAGCATCGCGTCCAGCCCGCGCTCGGTGAGCCATTTCAGCACCTCGAAGCGCAGCGTGCCGCGGAAGATGCGTTCCTGCGTCGCGGCGAAATCGCCCTCCTGCCCGCGTCCCGTGGTCGCGGCGATGTGCCGCTGCCAGCCGAGAATCTGGCCGCTGATCGCTTCCAGCCGATGGCCCAGCAGCCAGACGCAGGCCAGCGCCGGAAGCACGGCGGCCAGCATCAGCGGCACCCATTCGGCGCCAAGGGTCAATTGCCAGGCGAGCACGCCGGTGATCTCCGCCGGGATGCGCCAGCCATCCTTGTAGACGGCCTCGAAGCCTTTGCGCGCCACCTCGCAGCCGAACAGCACCTGGCTGACATCGCGCGGCGCATCCTCCGCCAGGCGGCGTTCCAGGTAGGTGCGCTGGAGGTTGACCAGGATGCGCGCCTCCATGGCCTTGGAGGCGATCTTCTCCGCGAATTCGCAGCAGGCGACGGCCAGCAGCACGGCGGCGGCGACCGGGGCGAGGTCCGCCACCAGCCCGCCCAGCGTCGCTTCCGGCAGGCGCAGCGCCGCGACCGCATCGCGCGCCAGCCAGGCATAGGCGGGCATGGCGGCCGCCTTGGCGGCCAGCGCCGCCGTCAGCGCCGCGACGAACCAGCGCAGCCGCCAGAGCGTCGCCGCCATCTCCGCCGCAAGATGCGCGGGGACGGCGCGCGCCGCCCCCATCACCATCTCACCCGGCATCGGGCAGGCTGAAGCCGGAGACCCGGGCGCGGTCGGTCAGCAGCGCCGTGCCATCCGGCAGCAGCGCGACGGAGCGCACGCCGGCGGGGAAGCCCGGCACGGCCTGCCAGGCGCTGCCTTCGCGCTTCTGCCAGGCGGCCTGGCGGTTCCAGGCGAGGATGCGACCCTCCCGTGCCGTCAGGCTGAATTCGCCACCCTTGGCGTCGTCCGGCGTCGCGTCGGTGGTCGTGCCATCGGCGGCGATCGCCACCAGCCCGTCCTCGGCGGTGGCCAGCAGGGTCGCGCCATCGGTGACGAAGCTCGCCTCATGCAGCGCCACATCGGCGAAGGGCGCGACGGTGCCGGCCGCGTCCAGGCGCAGCAGGCCATGGTCATCGACGGCCATCAGCAGCCCGTCCTTGCTGAAGGCCAGGCCCTCGATGGAGGCCGCCGGCACCGCATCGACCGGGCCGAGATGCTCGGGATTGTCCAGCGCGGCGCTGAACAGGCCCTGCTTGGTGCCGAGCCACAGCCTGCCGGCACCGACCGCCAGGCTGCGCAACTCGCCGAAATGGCGGACGCCATTGGCCAGCTTCGGCTTCAGGTAGTCGATCCGCGCGCCATTGTCGCGGGTGACGAAAAGCCCGCGCTGCGTCAGCAGGAACCAGCGGCCGTCCTCGGCGCGGGCCATGCGCTCGGCATCCAGCACGTCCCATTCCGCATCCGCCTTCTGCCAGCTCGCGCCGCCATCGACGGAGTGGAAGCTGCCGAAGGAGCAGGTGGCGAGGACATTGACGCCATCCAGCGCGAACAGCCGCTTGCGCTTGCCGAGGGTGCGGTCCGTGAACAGGCCGGCCGAGAGGTCGCTGACGCGATGGCGCAGCGGGTCGAACAGGAACAGGCCCTGCACGCCGCCGAACAGGATGCCGTCGGGCAGCAGATGCACATGTTCCGCATCGGCCAACGCCGGGTGGAAGATCTCGGCCTTGCGGCGCCCCGGGCCGGCGATCTCCGCCTTGTCGCCGTCCAGCACCAGCACGCCGCCATCGGCGCGCAATTCGGCGGCGGTGATCGGATGCTTCTTGTAGCCGCCCGGCATCGCCGTGCGCGGGCGGGCACCGCGCCACTTGGTGACGATGCGCGTGGCATCGGCTGCGACGACGATGTCGCCGTAATCGCCCATCTCCGTGAGGGTCCAGGTCACGCCGCCGTCCAGGCTCTCGGCCAGGGCCGGCAGGCGCTGCATGCCCTGCTTCTTCACCGCCACCAGGATGCGGCCGGGCTGTTCCCAGATTCGGATCACCTCGAAGCCGGTTTCGCCCAGCAGGCGGGTCCAGCCCGCCTCACCGAAGGCGAAGACGCCGGTCTTGCTGCCGGCCAGGATGCGGCCGGAGGCGGCGGTGACCGGGCCGAGCTTCTCGCCCTCCGGCCCCTCGATCCAGCGCAGGACGCGGCCGGTGCCATCGGCCTGCAGAACGCGGCGGCCGATCACCGCGACGAAGCCGCCCGGTGCCGGGCCGAGGCCGCGGACTTCCTCCGCCGGCAGGCCGGGCAGGGGGGCCAGCTTCTGGCCGGATTCGTAGCGCAGCAGGCCGGCCTGGGTCGCGACCAGGATCGCGTCATCGAGGCGCAGCGTCGCCTTCACCTCGGCGCGCGCGGCCGCCTCGATCGCGGAGGGATCGCGCGGCAGCACGCCGATGGCGGCCGTCATATGAATATCCATGGGGTGTTCCAAATTCGGCGACCGGCCCGGCCCTGTGGCCGGGGCGCCCCCGCAGGGGTCGCTGACGGTCGCCTGTTCAGGGTTGCGGAAGGCATCCCCACGAATGAGAATGCCTCGCAATTGGCTTTGGGTCAAGCGCTACAAACTGATCCGAACGCCGACGAAGAAGGTCCGCCCGCTGTCGATCGTGGCGCGGCGCGACAGGATGTCATCCGTCATCTCGAATTCGTCGCGGTTCTGGTTCAGCAGGTTCTGTGCCGTGCCGAAGACCACCACGCCCGGCGCCACCCGCTGCTGCGCGGACAGGTCGAGGAAGGTGGTCGGGTTGATCTCCTTGTAGAGCTGCGACCCGTTGCCCTGGTAGCTGCGGATCAGCCGGGTGGAGGTGTAGGTGACATTGGCCGCCAGCACCGTGCCGGTCTGCCGGTCGTTCCATTCCAGCCCGGCATTGCCGACGAAGCGCGGCACCTCGCTGAAGCGGCGCGGGCCGGTGGCGGGGTCGTTCACCCGGCTGTCCAGGAAGGTCTGGTTCAGCCGCAGGGTCAGCGGTGCCAAAGCGGGCATGCCGAGCAAAGCGGCGCCGAGCCGCTGCTCGAATTCCAGCCCCTTCACCCGGCCATTGCCGACATTGGAATAGTTGTAGGTGTTGGTCGCGGTCTCGGCGGCTTCCACCACATCGGTGATCTGCCGCAGGAAGACGCCGGCCGAGAGGAAGACATCCCGCGTCGCGTATTCGATGCCCGCATCCCAGGACCAGGACCGCGCGGGCTCCAGATCCGGATTGCCGTAATAGCTGCGATTGCCGCGCACGGTGAAGCCGGGCGCCATTTCCTGCAATGTCGGGCGGTTCACCTGGCGGCTGACGGCGCCACGCAACGACAGCGTGTCGGTCAGGCGGAACACCGCGGGCAGCGAGGGCAGCACATCGGTGTAGCCCGGCGTCGAACTGCCCCGCGATCCGGAGAGGTCCAACGAAACCTGTTCCACGCGCAGGCCGGGCGAGATGGTCAGCCGCCTGATCGTCCATCGATCCTGCACGAAGCCGGCGAGGTAGGTCTCGCTGGCTGTGTAGTCGGCGTCGCGCGACCGGGCGAGGTTGGCCGCAGTCTGGGTCACGCGGTCCTGGGCGTCCAGCGTGTACAGATCGGCGTCGCTGTCGCGCGACAGATGCCGGACCTGGACACCCGTCCGCAGCTCATGCCCCGGCAAGGCCGGCGGCCGCCAGGCGAAGCGCAGGCCGAAGTCATATTGCTGGTCGTCGATCCGGCTGCGCTCGCGGGACGCCTCGGAGAAGGCGCCGGTGGCGCCGGTGACGCGGCTGGTGTTCTCGCTGGCGAAATCGGCGAGGGAGAAGGCCGCGTCCATCTCCATGGTCACCTGGGCACCCAGGGCCTGGCGCAGGCTGATGGCGGTGCCGCCGAGCGTCAGCCGCTCATCGCCCTCGCCACGGCTTCGGCTGATGAGCTGGCCGGTCAGGCGGCGATAGGCGTCGCGCTGCTTGCCGTTGTCGATCGTCTCATCGAACAGGAAGGGACGGACGGTGAGCTGCCCGCCATCCCACTGCCAGCCGAGATTGAGGAAGGCGTCGAGATTTCGCGAGTCCTTGGGCTCGGCTTCGTCGATCAACTGGCCGGCGCCGCCGGGGCCGCCCTGGAAGGTGCGTTCGGAAAAATCCTTCACCTTGATGATCTGGCGCCGGTCGAGCGTGACCGCGCCCATCACGCCAAAGCCTTCGCCGAAGCGGCGGGCCATCAGCGCGCTGGTGGTGAAGTGGCGGCCGTCGAACAGCGAATCGCGGCCGCCGGCGGCCAGCCGTACCTCCGTCACATCCTGCTGCGGCAGGGCGCGCAGGCGCAGCGAGACGCGGCCGCCAATGCCATCCGAATCGGTGCTGGCATCCGGATTGCGCAGGATGCCGACCTCCTCCAGCAGGAAGCCGGGCAGGTTCATCAGCTCCAGCGCCCGGCCCTGCGCGCCGGACGGCAGTTGCAGCCCATCCACCTGCACGCGGGTATAGTCCGGCGTCAGGCCGCGCAGGCCAAAGGACTTCGCCTCGCCGGGCGGGCCGGAGGTCACGACGCCGGGCAGGCGGGGCAGGATGTCGCCGGCGCGTTCGCTGGGCAGCGTGTCGAAGACCGCGCGCGGGATGCGGACGGAGGGGACCTCGTCGGCGAGGCGGGCTGCTTCCGGCGCGGCGCGATCGGCCTCCGCGGTGATGCGGGGCAGACGCAGCGGGTCTTGTTCGGAGGCATTCTGGCCGAGCGCGGCGGCGGGCAGCAGCCAGGGCAGGGCGGACAGCAACAGGCGTGCGCGGCGCGAGCGCGCAGCGCCACGACGGTGGGTGGTCTCCATGGTTGGAAATGGTCCTGTGGCGGCCACCCGGGTTATGCGGGAGGAGCCGGTTCAGGGTCGCGGAGCGCGTCCCCGCCGCCCTTGTGATCCCGCCGCAGTTGCGAGTCAATCGCAATTGAAAATGCGCGTGACGCGACTGGTGCCGCGACCCGGCGCGCGGCGCACCCTTCCTGGCCCGCCACATGCGCCACCAGGGTCCTTGGCCGGGTTGACGCCGATTCAGGAACCGGTTCATGGCAGATGGCATCCTGGAAGCGGAGACCTCCCACGTCCGAATCCGCCGCCCGCCGCCGCGCCGCCATCACCGTGCCGCTGCTGGCCTCCATCGCCTTCGCCAATGCGCTGGGCGCGGTGATGTTCTTCCCGCTCGGACCCTTCCTGGCCCGCGACCTCGGCGTTCCGGTCGAGGATACGGCGCTGACCACCACCAGCTACACCATCGCCGCGGGGATTGGCGGGCTGGTGGGCGCGCTGCTGCTGGGCGGGGTCAGCCGGCGGGTCGCCGTGCTGGGCTCGCTCTGCGGCCTCGGCGTCTTTGCGCTGGCGACCGGGCTGGCGCCGAATTTTCCGCTGCTGCTGCTGGCCCGGGTCTGCGCCGGCGCCTTTGCCGGGCCGCTGATGGCGGCCGTGGTGACCAGCATCGCGGAGGCGGTGCCGGAGGAGCGGCGCAACCGTGCGGTCAGCAGCGTGACCGGCGCCTATGGGCTGGCGCTGGTGGTGGGGCTGCCGCTGGCCTTGGTGCTCAGCGCCTCGGCCGGCGGCTGGCGCACGCCGATCCTGGCGGTGGGCGTTCTGTACCTGCTGCTGCTCTGGCCGGTCTGGCATCTGCTTGGGCAACGGCCGGGCGAACCGCCGCCGCCGCCACGCCCCAAGGTCACCGTCTCCGGCCTGCTGCGGCTGCTGGGGCGGGGGGAGAGCATCACGGGGCTGGCGCTGATCGGCGCGGCTTCCTTCGCCACGCTGCTGGTCTCCCCGCATATCGCCGCCTATGCGCTGGGCAATGTGGGCATCAGCGAGGAAGGGCTGCGGCTGATCTATGTGATCGGCGGGGCGCTGGCCGTGGTGACCACGCGCGCCACCGGCACGCTGATGGACCGGGTCGGCGTGCTGCCGGCCTCGCTGACGGTGGGCTGCGTGCTGACGGCGGTGCTGGTCGCGGCTTTCGCCCTGCCGGGGCCGCTCTGGCTGGTCACGGTGCTGCTGGGAACGGTGCTGGCGGTGCAACTGGCCCGCAGCACGGTGGCGCAGGGCAGCGCGACGCGGGTGGCCCTGCCGGCGGAACGCATGACCTATCAATGCCTGGTCGCCGCCACCACCAGCCTCGGCCAGGGGCTGGGCGCCGCCGCCTCCACCCTGGTGCTGCGGGAAAGGCCGGATGGCGGGGTGGACCATATCGGCTGGATGGTCGGCGCCAGCATCGCCTTGGCCTGGCTGGCGCCGCTGCTGGTGATGCTGCTGCACCGGCAACTGGCGCGGCGGGAGGCGGGGTGAACCGTTTCACTGCCCCGCCGCCGCGCCTGGAAGGTCAGCCGCCCGTGCTGATATTCGCCGCCCGCACCACGGGACCCCAGCGCTCGAACTCCCTGCGCACGAAGGCGCCGGTCTCCGCGGGATTCATCCAGATCGGCTCGCTGGCCAGGGCCGTCAGCCGCGACTTTACCACATCGGAATCGAGGGCGCGCCGCATCTCCTCCGCCAGCCGCGCCACCACCGGCTCCGGCGTGCCGCGGGGGGCGAAAAGGCCGGTCCAGCTTCGCACCGAATAATCCGGCAGGCCCTGTTCCGCGATGGTCGGGATATCCGGCCGGATGCGCACCCGCTCCGCCGTGCCGACTCCGATGATGCGGATGCGGCCGGACTGGGCGGGGCCGACCACGGTCGGCAGGTTCATGAAGGCCATCGGGATGGTGCCGGCCATCAGGTCCGTCGCCACCGGCCCGCCGCCGCGATAGGGCACATGCACCATCTCGGTATTCGACATCATCCGGAACAGCTCCCCCGCCAGGTGGTTGGAGGAGGCGGTGCCGGAGGAGCCGAAGGACATGCCGCCTTGCGTCTCCCGGATCTTGACGAGAAGCTCCTGCACATTGGTCACGCCGAGGCCGGGATGCACCGCCAGCACATTCGGCACATCGACCATCATGGCGACCGGGGCCAGGACCTCCCGCACGTCATAGCCGAGGTCGGGCGAGACCAGCGCGTGGAAGACGTGGTTGGAGGCGGAGGAAACCAGCAGCGTGTAGCCATCCGGCCGTGCCCGTACCACCATCCCCATGCCGATGGAGCCGCCGCCGCCGGCGCGGTTTTCCACCACCACGGACTGGCCGAGCCGTTCCGACAGGATTGGCGCGACAAGGCGCGCGACGACGTCGTTGGACCCGCCCGGCGCCCAGGGCACCAGCAGGGTGATCGGCCGGCTGGGCCAGGCCTCCTGCGCCCGGGCGAGGCCGGGCAGGAACGCGGGCGCGGCGAGAGCGCCCAGCAGATGGCGGCGCTGCATTTGTCTTCCTCCGTGGGATTTCTGACGGGAGAATGACGGCAGGCGGCGCCGCGCGCCAGAGGGTAGGCGGGGGCATCGCGGGGCGCGCGCGTCACGCCGCCAGCCCGCCCCCTTACCCCCCCCCGGGGCAGGGTCAGCCGAAGACCAGGATGTCGGACGCCGACATCGCCAATCCGGTCGACAGGATGGCGAAGGTCACGGCCTCGCTCGCACCGGTGCCATCCACGTCGAAGGCGAGGATACCGGTCGCCGCGTCATAGAGGATGCGATGATCGGCATCCGCCGCCGCCGCGCCCAGGAAGAAGGCATCGGCATCCAGCGGCCCGCCCGGCAGCGTCCGGAAGACGTTGTCGAGGAGCAGGATCATGTCGGACCCCACGGTGAAGTCCGTGATGGTGTCGACCTCGCCGACCCCGAGCGCGCTGATGAAGGCGAAGGAGTCGGCATCCGCGCCGCCCGTCAACTGGTCCGCGCCCAGCCCACCCACCAGCGTGTCGTTACCCGCGCCGCCCAGCAGCGTGTCGTCGCCGCCACCGCCGAAAATCTGGTTGTCGGCATCCTGGCCCATGATCCGGTTGGCCTGGTCGTTGCCGGTGCCCCTGACGGCGGTGCCCAGGAGGTTCAGGTTCTCGACCTCGGCCGTCAGCGTCCAACTGATGCTGGACAGCACCAGGTCGGCCGTGCCGCCGCCCGCTTCCTCGATCACCTCGTCGCCGGCATTGTCCACCACATAGCGGTCATTGCCGCTGCCGCCTTCCATGCGGTCGGCGCCGAGGCCGCCATTGATGGTATCCTCGCCGGCGCCGCCCAGCAGCGTGTCGTCCCCGGCCCCGCCGTTGATCAGGTCGTTGCCGTTGCCGCCTTCGATCAGATTGGCCTGCGCATTGCCGACCAGGCGGTCCGCATGGGCGCTGCCCTGCAGATTCTCGAAGCCGCTGAAGACATCGCCGGCCGCATCACCGCCGGAGGCAAGCCCCGTGGCGAGGTTGATCGAGATGGCGTCGCTGCTGGCCGTGTAGCTCAGCGTGTCCACCCCGGCGCCGCCGAGGAAGACATCGAGGCCGATCCCACCGCGGACCAGCACGCCATTGGCGGCCGCGAGCGCCGACGCATCCACGGTATTGCCCATGGCGCCGCCGAAGACGGTGATCTCGCCGCCGGGCAGGCGGGCGAAATTGGCATCGGTCAGGGTCATGCTGTTCGCCCCGTCCTGCGACAGGCGGAAGAATTCGAAGCCGCTGACGCCCGCGACGCCGACCAGGCCCGCCGTGGTCACATTGATGGCGTTGCCGCTGCCATCGCCGGTCTCCAGCCCGCCGCGGATCGAATCCGTGCCGAGGGCCGCGGCGGAGACGGCGACGATGTTGCCGCCGCCGCCGGCGCTCAGCGTATTGGCGGTGCCGTCGCCGAGGAGGATGCGGTTGGCGCCGGTGCCGACCGTGATGGTATTGGCGTCGCCGTCACCGACCAGGATCCGGCTGTCGCCGTCGCCGCTGGTGATGGCGTTGACGCCGTTGCCCACCACGATGCGGTTGATGCCGTCGCCGGCGGTCAGGGTGTTCAAGCCGTTTCCGGCCTGGATGATGGTCGCGCCATCGGCGACCGAGACCGTGTTGTTGCCGCCCTGGAGGACGATGCGGCTGTCGCTGAGGCCCGAGACGGTGATGGTGTTGTTGCCACCTCCGGCCGAGATGCGATCGGCGCCGCCGGCCAGCGTCAGCGTGTTGTTGCCGTTGCCCAGCGTCAGGGAATCCTGGCCGCCACCGAAGGTCAGCGTGTTGTTGCCGTTCTCGCCGGTGACGATGTGGTCGTCGTCGCCGAAGGTGATGGTGTTGTCGGTATTGCCGAGGTTCACGAAGACGGTTGCCATTTTATTCTCTTTCTTGCCGTGGGCACGTCTTCCGAGCCTTGTCCGGAGACTTGCCATGGCGATGGGATCGCCATGGCAAGGTCACCGCAGGGCGGCGCCGAACAGCCGCGCGGAACAGCAGCTTGTGCTGCCGCCGCAGGGATCATGTTGTGAATACGGGAGCGTTCGGGGGCCGGCCGCCCGATCGGGGGCTGGGACTGGTGACGCCCTTCCAGGGCGTCAGGCAGTTCGTATGCAAGTAGATACGCCGCCGCGCGACAATCGCCTAACTATTTAATTCGACTGCTCATGTATTTTCACGGGAATGCCGCGTCCGTGATGCCGCGAGGCGAGGGGGCTCCTTTGCCCCCTCTGCCTGCCGCTTCAGCCCAGTGCCGCCGCCACCTTGGCGCAGAACGGCCCGACCGCATCCGGATGCACCCAGCGCAGCACGGCCACCACCTCGCCTTGCGGCCAGATCCAGGTGACATTGCCGCCCGCGCCCATGGCGAAGACCGAATCGCGCGGCGCCTCCGGCCAGCGGCCGGCGCCGTTCAGCCACCAGAGGAAGCCATAGGCGGGGTTGAGCGGGCAGGGGGCGAGGGACTGGGCGATCCAGCCCGCCGGCACCACCTGCCGGCCGTTCCACTCGCCCTTCTGCAGGACGAGCTGGCCGATCCGCGCCTGGTCCTCGGCATGGATGCGCATGCCGGCGCCCCAATGGGTGCCGCCGGGGACGGAGGGCAGCCGCTGGCCGTCGATCTCGACCCAGGCATTGTCGTAGGGGTACCAGGTCCAGTCGCGGCTGCCGCCGATCGGGTCCAGGATGCGCTCGGCGAAGACCTCCGGCAGAGGGCGGCGGAACAGGTGCAGCAGGGACAGCGACAGACGGTTCACCCGCACGTCATTGTATTCCCAATAGGTGCCCGGCGCGTGCAGCGGGCGGTCCATGCGCTTCTGCGCGCCACCCTCCCGCGCCAGCTCCCGCCCCCGGTCGATGCGGTCGGACTTGCCGAAAAGCTCGCCCTCCCACTCGCTGGTATTGGTCAGCAGGTGGCGCCAGGTGATGCCGGCATTCTGGGCCGACTCGAAGCCGCCATCCTGGATGCGGGCGCGCACCGGCTCGTCGATATCCGGCAGCAGCCCATCGGCCTGGGCAATGCCGGCGAGCAGGGAGAGGTAGGACTTGGCGGCGCTGAATGTCATGTCGGCCTGGCGCGGATCGCCCCAGGCGGCCAGGCGCTGGCCGCGCTGCTGCACGAGGCCATTCGGCGCACCGCGCGGAAAGACCGGGCCGAGCACGGCATTGTAGGGGGGCGGCTCGAAATGCCCGGATTCCAGATGCGCCAGAAGGTCGCGCGGGAAGGGGGATTCATGGGCGGCGGCGAAGGCGGCGGCCTCGGTGAGGCGCGGATCGGGCTGGGTCATGCCGGCAGGGTGCCGAAGCGCGGCCAGGAACGGAACCCCCTGCACCCCCGCGGCGAAGTGCCCATATAACGGATCAACCGAGGAGATCCCCGACCATGACGACCGAAACCGCCACGCTCGGTGGCGGCTGCTTCTGGTGCATCGAGGGCGCGCTGCGCCATGTGAATGGCGTGACGCGCGTGGAAAGCGGCTATGCCGGCGGACATGTGCCCAACCCGACCTATGAGCAGGTCTGCGGCAAGCAGACCGGCCATGCGGAGGTGGTGCGCGTCGATTTCGACCCGGCGGTGCTGAGCTATGCCGACCTGCTGCGCATGTTCTTCACTCTGCACGACCCCACCACCAAGGACCGCCAGGGCAACGACGTCGGCCCGCAATATCGCAGCATCATCCAGACCCATTCGCCGGAACAGGCGGAGACGGCGAAGGCGGTGATGGCGGAGATCGAGGCCGCCGGCATCTGGGGCGCCCCACTTGTGACGGAGTTGGAGCCGGCCACGGAGTACTGGCCCGGCGAGGCCGAGCACCAGGACTACTTCGCCCGCAACCCCTGGTCGGGCTATTGCCGGGTGGTGGTGGCGCCGAAGGTGGCCAAGTTCCGCAAGACATTCGCCAGCCGCCTGAAAGCCGCGGCGGCCTGAGGAGAAGAAGCGATGGGTCTGTTCACCAAGGACAAGCCGGCCGAGACCTTCCCGGTGGAGAAGTCGGAGGCCGAATGGCGCGCCGAACTGCCGCCCGAAGCCTTTCGGGTGCTGCGCCAGCACGCCACGGAACGTCCGGGTACCAGCAAGCTGCTCTCGGAAAAGCGGCCCGGCGTCTTTGCCTGCGCCGGCTGCGGGCATGAGCTGTTCGACAATGCGACGAAGTTCGAGAGCGGCACCGGCTGGCCCAGCTTCTTCCGGCCGCTGGAGGGCGGCATCGCCACCACCACCGACCGCAGCTTCTTCATGACGCGGACGGAAGTGCATTGCGCCCGCTGCGGCGGCCATCTCGGCCATGTCTTTCCGGACGGGCCGGCGCCCACCGGGGAACGTTACTGCATGAATGGTGTTGCGATGGTGTTCCAGCCGGCGGAATAAGCGCCGGCACCACCGCCGGGTGCTGGACAGGCGCCCGGCGGCGCCCGATTCTCGGCCGGCAGAAGCCCGCTGCCTGCCCGCTGCGAAACCAGAAAGTCCGCTCCCTTGGCTTGGCGCCCCATTGCCCTGCTTCTCGCGCTGATCCTGCCGGGCGTGGCGCGCGCCGATCTCGTCTATGTGCTGAACTCGGCCGATGCCACCATTTCGGTTCTGGACGCGACGACGCGGCAGGAGCGCAACCGGATTCCGGTGCTGCGGGAACCGCACCACATGGTGGTGACGCCGGATGGCGCCTCCCTGCTTGTCGCGGATTCCGGGGGGAATGAGGTGTTCTACCTGAACCCCACCACGGGCGAGGTCCTGCGGCGGGCGCCGGTTTCCAACCCCTACCACCTGGAATTCAGCCCGGATGGGCGGTTCCTGGTGATCGCGAGCCTGCGCCGTGGCCAGGTGGACGTTCTGGATGCGCGTACATTGGAACTGCGCGCCCGCTTCCGGCCCGGTGACAAGCCCAGCCATGTCGCCTTCAGCCCGGACAGCCGCATGGTCTATGTGACGATCCAGGGCGACGGCGCCGTGGCGGCCTTCGACCTGACCACCCTGACCCAGGCCTGGATCCAGCCGGTGGGGCCGGAGCCCGCCGGCATCATCTGGCATCGCGGCAAGCTGGTGCTGGGCATCATGGGCAGCACGCATTTCGTCACCCTGGACCCCGGGACGCGGGAGGTGGCGGAGGCCTTCACCCTCGGCCGCGGTGCCCATACCATCTATCCCGCCCCCGATGGCCAGGCGCTGTTCGCCACGAGCCGGGTGGACAGCCGCGTGGCGGAGGTTGATCCGGAGACGCTGACGGTGCGGCGCTGGTGGCCGATTCCGGGTGGGCCGGACTGCCTGGCCTTCGATCCCCAGGGCCGCGTCTGGATGACCCTGCGCTGGTCGGGCCGGGTCGCCGTGCTGGATCCGGAGGCCGATACGGTGGAGACGATGCGCGTCGGCCGCTCCCCGCACGGCATCTTCTACAAGCCGCTCGGCCTGGGCGCGGATTTCGCCCTGGCGCAGCCGGGTGCCGTCTCCGGCACCCGCCCGATGGCCGCGCCTTTGCCGGGCCGGCCGGGGCTGGCACCGCCGCCGCCGGTGGCGATCGTGCCTGGCAGCATTCCGCTGCTGCCGGCGGCACTGCGTCGGGCGCCATGATGCGGCGCCGAGGACTTCTGGCGGGCGCGGCGGGATTTCTGGCGGCGCCGGCCCTGGCCCAGGTGGCACCCCCCGGCTGCCGCGGCGAAATCTACCTGACCATCGACACCGGCTGGAGCCGGGAGGCGGAGGCGATCGCCGCCATCCTGCGCCGCCACGCCGTGACAACGACTCTGTTCATCGCCGACGAACCGACCTTTCGCGGCGATACCAGCCTGTCGGACTCCTGGGCGCCCTTCTGGCGCGCCCGGGTGGCGGAGGGCCATGCCTTCGCCAGCCACACCTGGCGTCACTGGTATTTTGCCGGTGACCCCGGGCCGGGGCGCACCACCTTCCGGTCGCGGCGCGGGCAGGGCCAGGTGGTGCTGGACCAGACGGCGATGTGCGCGGAACTGGCCCGGCCGATCGAGGCCCTGCGCCGCTTTGCGCCGGAAGCGCGGGTGCTGCCGCTGTGGCGCGCCCCGGGCGGCATCGTCACCCGCAACGCGGTCGCGCTGGCCGCCGCTTGCGGGCTGCGGCACCAGGGCTGGAGCCGCAATGGCTTCCTGGGCGACGAGTTGGACAGCGCCGCCCATCCCAATGCCGCCCTGCTGCGCCGCAACCTGGCGAATATCCGGCCCGGCGAAGTGCTGGTGATGCATTGGGGCGTCCGCAGCCGCCGCGAACCTTTTGCGGGCATCCTGGAGCCGCTCATCACCGGGCTGCTGGCACGCGGCCTGTGCTTCGCCCCGCTGCCAGCTTCCGGGGTCTAGCGATAATTCGGCTGGTAGCCGGCCGGCGGCGCGCCCTGGTGCCAGTTGCCATACTGGTCGTACCAGCCGCCATAGCGCGGGTCCCGCTGCTGGGCGACATAGGGATCGGGCGGGATGCGGTCCGGCTCCGGCGCCGGGGTCAGCGCGCCACCCACGGCGCCCAGCGCACCACCGATCAGGGCGCCACGCCCGGCGCTGCCGGTGACGGAGCCGATCAGGGCGCCCGCGCCGGCACCCATTGCGCCACCAGCTAGCGCGCGCTGGTTTCGGTCGTTGGGATCGGAACAGGCGGCCAGCAGCACCAGGGGCGCGGCCAGCAGGGCAAGACGGGGTGGGCGCATCGAAAGTCTCCTGACGTCATGAGGCGGACGGAACCGGGCCTCGGACAGCATCAACGTGGTGACAGCGCCCGGGTTCGCGCAAGGCGCCACGCAGGGACGTGACAGCGGGTTCATTCTGCCGATACCTTCCCGCCATGGCGGCGTCCTCCCATGTGGGATTCCGTCGGGGATGGAGGGGTCGATGGAGCGACGACTGGTTCTTGGTGGCGCCATGGCGCTGCTGGGTGGCGCGAAGCTGGCCGCGGCCCAGCAGGCGGCGCCGGCGCCGCATCATGGGCTGGCGATCCCGCCCGACCGGATGGCGCCGCTGCGCGGCCAGGGGCCTGTCACGCTGACCCCGGCGCAATATGCCCAGCGCTTCGTCGACAGCCCCGCCCCGGCGGGTGCGCCCGGCCGCTGGGTGCAGCGGGCGCCGCTCCCGCTGCCGCGCACGGAGATGGCCTGGGCGGCGGAATGGGATGGCAAGCTGCATGTCGTCGGCGGCTATGCCGAGCAGCAGGTGAACAACACGTGGCACCATATCTACGATCCGGCGGCGGATAGCTGGAAGGAAGCGGCCCGCCTGCCGCGCGGCGCCAATCATGTGGGCGTCGTCGCCCATGCCGGCCGGGTCTATGCCTTCGGCGGCTTCAGCAACCAGAATCGCGGCGCCGATACCCTGGCCTTCGCCTATGACGTGGCGGCGGATCGCTGGGATACCATCGCGCCCATGCCCCGCCCGCGCGGCGCCGGGGCGCTGGCGGTGCTGGATGGCAAGATCCACCATATCGGCGGCGCCTCCGAGCCCGAGCGCGAACGCGCCTCGGTCGGCTGGCACGAGGTCTATGACCCGCAGGCCGACAAGTGGGAGATGCGCAAGGCGCTGCCCGGCGCGCGGGACCATGCCGGGGTGCTCGCGCATGATGGCGCCATCCACATCATCGGCGGTCGCTTCAACACCTTCGAATACAATACCGGCCTGCATCACGTGTACCTGCCGGCCCAGGACACCTGGGTGGAGCGTGCGCCGCTGCCGACGCCGCGTTCCGGCCACGGCCTGGTGCTGTATCGCGGCCGCTTCTTCGCCATGGGCGGCGAGAGCGGCTGGTTCGAGAACCGCGTGCTGACCGGCAAGGTGCATGGCCAGATGGAAAGCTACGATCCGGCGACTGACACCTGGCAACACCATGCGCCGATGCCCACTCCGCGCCATGGCATGGGCGCGGTCACCATCGGCGACTTCATCTATGTGGCCGGC
Source organism: Falsiroseomonas oleicola (assembly GCF_019029495.1). Lineage (GTDB taxonomy): Bacteria > Pseudomonadota > Alphaproteobacteria > Acetobacterales > Acetobacteraceae > Falsiroseomonas > Falsiroseomonas oleicola. The sequence goes on along the minus strand of NZ_JAERQM010000001.1, from coordinate 101,159 downwards.
GGCGGGCCGGTGGTGGGCGGCGGCATCAAGACCGCCGTGCATGAGGCCTTCACCCTCGGCTGATGCGGCGGCGCACCCTTCTGGCCGCGCCGGCATGGTTGCTGGCGCCGACCGCCTTCGCCGCGACCGCCCAAGGGCCGGCGGCGGCGGCGCTGCTGGCCGCGCTGCGGGCCGGCGGTGTCGTCGTCGTGCTGCGGCACGGCATCACCGACCGCCGCCAGGCCGATACCGGCCGTCTCGGTGACCGCGCCGGACAGCGCAACCTGTCGGAGGCCGGGCGCGCCCAGGCGCGGCGCCTCGGCCAGTCTTTCGCGGCGCTCGGGCTGCGGCTGGGGGAGGTGCTGACCAGCCCGGTCTTCCGCGCCCGCGACACGGCGGAACTGGCCTTCGGCGCGCGCGCGGTGGTGGAGCCGCGGCTGACGGCGGATGACTACACGCCGGATCCGGCGCTGCTGGTCCGCAACATCGCCTGGCTGCGCGACCGTGTGCGCCAGCCCTCCGCGCCGGATGCGGTGGATGTGCTGGTGGGGCATATCGTGCCGCTCGGCATGATGCTCGGCCGGGGGCTGTCCCAGGCCGAGTACCCGGAAGGGGCGCTGGCGGTCTTCGCCCCGGGCGGCGCGCTGCTGGGCATCCTCGCGGCGGAGACCCTGGCGGACATCACCCGATCATCGCCCGCATCAGGAACCCCGCCGCCGCGGTGATCCCCAGCGTGCGCAGCAGGCCGAGCCGCAGACCGAACAGGCAGGCGGCGGCCAGGGCGCTCAGCAGCAGCGCATCGGTGTTCAGGCTGTCCAGCACCGGCACGCCGATGCGGATCGGCCCCGCCGCAACGCTCTCGACCCGGGCGAACAGCACCCGCAGCCCGAACCACAGCGCCAGGTTGGCGATCACGCCGACCACCGCCGCCGTCACCCCGGCCAGCGCCGCCTTCAGGCGCGGCTCGGCATGCAGCCGCTCGACGAAGGGCGCGCCCAGGAAGATCCAGGCGAAGCAGGGCGCGAAGGTGACCCAGAGCGCGAGCAGCGAGGCCAGCACGCCGCCCCATATCCCCTGCGCGGCATGGCCGCCGAGGAAGCCCACGAATTGCAGCACCAGGATCAGCGGCCCCGGCGTGGTCTCCGCCAGGCCGAGGCCGGCCAGCATGTCGGCGGCGGTCAGCCAGCCGTAGCCCTCCACCGCCTCCTGCGCCACATAGGCCAGCACGGCATAGGCGCCGCCGAAGGTGACCACCGCGAGCTTGGAGAAGAACCAGGCGATATCCCCCCAGGGCGTGCCGCCGAACAGCAGGGCGACGGGCCAGACCCAGAGCGCCAGGGCGATCAGCCCGGCGGTCCGCGCCTGCCGCGCCATGCGGGGGATGCGGCCTGGATCGGCCAGGATCGCCGCATCCAGCATCGCCGGCGGCCCCGACTGCGCCGCGCCATGGCCGCCCCCGGCGAAGGCATCCGGCAGCAGGAAGCCCACCAGCGCCGCGCTCAGCACCACCACGGGAAAGGGCAGGTCGAGCGCGAACAGGGCCAGGAAGGCGAGCCCCGCCAGAAGCCAGGGCAGGGCACCTTTCAGGGCGCGCTTGGCAACCCGTAGCAGCGCCTCCACCACCACCACCAGCACCGCGCATTTCAGCCCGAAGAACAGCGCCGCCACCAGCGGCACGGTGCCGAGCGTGACGTAGAGGATGGACAGCGCCAGCATCACCGCCGCACCGGGCAGGATGAACAGCAGCCCCGCCGCCAGCCCGCCCCGTACCCCGTGCAACAGCCAACCGAGATAGGTGGCAAGCTGCTGTGCCTCCGGCCCCGGCAGCAGCATGCAGAAGTTCAGCGCATGCAGGAAACGCGCATCGGAAATCCAGGCGCGCTGTTCCACCACCTCCCGGTGCATGACCGCGATCTGGGCGGCGGGGCCGCCGAAGGACAGCAGGCCGATCCGCCACCAGACCTTCAGCGCCTCCCGGAAGCTGGGAAAGGCGGCGGGTGTGGGATGGTCCATGGGGCAGATCCTCGCGCCGGCGGGTCGGGAATGCCCTGTCTGGCATCCTCCGCCGCTGCCGGAAAGGCTGCCCTGGATGACGAGATCTGGGTCAGCGCGGCCCGCGTGGGGAGGATGGCACGCCGCAGCCGCAATCCTCGGCGGGTGGCGTCTGGGTCGGCTGGGCCAAGGTGGGCAGGGCGGTGGCCAGAAACAGCAGCGCCAGCAGCGCGATTCGACGGAGCATGGGCGGCAGCCTCCTCACAGCACCAGCGACAGGCCCGAGGCCAGCAGCAACCCCAGCAGCACCAGTCGGAATCCCTCCGCCGGAATGCGGCGATAGGCCAGCACACCGAGCCAGGCGCCGAGCAGCAGCGCCGGCAGGGCGATCAGCAGCATGCGCGCCGATTCGCGCCCGAAGAAGCCCCCGGCCAGCAGGCCGATGGCGGCCACCATCTGCATCACCACGATGAAGGGCTGGAAGATCGCCCGCGCCTCATCCTTGCGCAGCCCCTTCAGGTCGCCCCACATCGCCGGCAGCGCGCCGGAGAACCCGCCGATGCCACCCAGGATTCCGCTGGCGAAGCCCACTGCCGCATCGGCCCCGACGCCGGCACGCAGCGCCTCCGCCTGGCGCTTGCGGAACAGGCCCAACAGCGCCCAGCCGGCATAGGCCACCAGCAGCAGCCCGACCCCGGCCGTGATCGCCCCCGCATCCACATGCGCCAGCACCAGCACGCCGAGCGGCGTGCCCAGCACCCCCCCGATCACATAGGGCTTCAGCACCTGCCAGCGCACCGAGGGCCAGATGGCGCCCAGCGTGCCGAGCTGGATCAGCAGCGACCCCACCACCAGCACCGGGGCGGTTTCCTGCGGCGACAGCCAGTGGAACAGGATGCCGGCCGCTACCAGGTTGAAGGCGAACCCCGCCAGGCCCGAGGCGAAAGCGGCGACGAAGCAGCCGCCGAGCAGGATGAGGTATTCGGTGGGCATGGAAGCTCCGGATCACAGGCGTTCCGCGAAACAACCGCACTCCGGCCCCGTGCGCCAGCCCCCGCCTTGTGCAACCGCGGCGCGCATGGTCCTTTCGCCGCAAGATCAGGGGACTGGAAACGATGGCGTTGCGCGGTGCGGATGTTCTGGTGCGGGGGCTCAAGGCCGCCGGGGTGACGCGGATCTTCACCCTGTCCGGCAACCATATCATGGAGGTGTTCGACGCCCTGGTCGGCTCCGGCATCGAGATCGTCCATACCCGCCAGGAAGCCGCGGCGGTGCATATGGCCGATGCCTATGCCCGGCTGACCGGCCAGGTCGGCGTCGCGCTGGTGACCGGCGGGCAGGGCCATGCCAATGCCACCGCCGCGCTGTGTTCCGCCCTGGCGGGGGAGGTGCCGGTGCTGCTGCTCTCGGGCCATGCGCCGCTGGCCGACCTCGGCAATGGCGCCTTCCAGGAAGTGCCGCAGGCGGCGCTCGCCGCACCGATCAGCAAGGCGTCCTGGACCGCGCAGACGGCCCAGGGCCTGGCTGGCGACATGGCGCGCGCCTTCGCCACCGCGCTCGGCGGCCGTCCCGGCCCGGTGCATGTCAGCCTGCCCACCGATGTGCTGGAGGCGGAGGTCGAGGCCGCCGATGTCCCGGTGACCGCGGCCTTCGCCCGCCGCCCGATGCCGCTCGGCGCTGGTTCCACGCTGCTGGTGGCCCAGGCGGTGGCGGCGGCGGCGCGGCCGCTGCTGATCGCGCCGCCCGCCCTCTGCACGCCCTCCGGCTTCGTGGCGCAGGCCGCCCTGGCGGCGGCGAGCGGGCTGCCGGTGGTGCCGATGCAATCCCCGCGTGGCCTGGCGGACCCCTCGCTGGGTGCCTTCCCGGAGGTGCTGGCGGAGGCCGATCTGATCGTGCTGCTCGGCAAGCCGCTCGACTTCACCCTGAAATTCGGCCGCGCCGCGCCGGCCACCTGCCGCTGGATCGTGCTGGAGCCGGAGGGCGATATCGTCGCCCGGGCGCAGCGGCTGGTCTGCGACCGGCTGGTCTTCGCGGCCGTGGCAGACGCGATGGACTCGGTCGCGGCGCTGGCCGGGGTCATGCGGCCCGTCGCGGCGCAGACCGGCTGGGCGGACCGGGTGCGGCAGGCGGTGGACTGGCGCCCGGCGGACTGGGCCGCGCTGGCCGGCGCGCCGGCGGGGCCGATCCGCTCCGCCACGTTGGGTCATGCGGTGAATGCGGCGGTGGCGGAACATGGCGCCACTTTCGTCTGCGACGGCGGCGAGATCGGCCAATGGGGCATGGCCATGGTGCGGGCGGAAACGCGCATCGTGAACGGCGTGGCCGGGGCGATCGGCGTCGGCATTCCCTTCGCCATCGGCGCCCGCGCCGCCCTGGCGCGGCCCACGCTCGCGCTGATGGGCGATGGCAGCTTCGGCTTCCACATGGCGGAGCTGGACACCGCCGCCCGCCACGGCCTGCCCTTCGTCGCCGTGGTCGGCAATGACAGCCGTTGGAATGCCGAGCACCAGATCCAGATCCGTGACTATGGCGCCAACCGCGCCCATGGCTGCGAACTCGCCCCCGGCACGCGCTACGACCTGATCGCCACGGCGCTGGGCGGGCATGGGGAGACTGTGACCCAGGCCGCCGAGCTGGCGCCGGCGCTGTCGCGCGCCTTTGCCAGTGGCCGCCCGGCCGTGGTCAATGTGGTGCTGGATGGCCAGCCGGCGCCGACGCTGCGCCGCGCATAGGAGACTGAGGGCGATGCAGGACCCGCATGCGGTGACGAGCCTTACGGCGCTGGAAGCGCTGTATGGCGAGGTGAACACCAATTCCGTGCTGAAGGTGCGGCGCGACATCGACGTGCCGAGCCGCGACTTCATCGCGCGCAGCCCCTTCTGCATCCTGTCCACCCGCGGCGCCGATGGCGCCGTGCACGGCACACCGCGCGGCGACGCGCCGGGCTTCGTCCGCGTGCTGTCGGGCACGGAGGTCGCGCTGCCCGACCGGCGCGGCAACAACCGGCTGGACGCGCTGCGCGACATCATCGCCGATCCGCAGGTGGCGCTGCTGTTCCTGATCCCCGGCGTGGGGGAGACCCTGCGCGTCGCCGGCCGGGCCAGCATCACCACCGACCCCGTCTTGCGCGCCGCGCTGGCGGAGCAGGGCAAGGAACCGGCGACGGTGCTGCGCATCCGCGTCGAGGAGGTGTATTTCCAATGCGCCCGCGCCTTGATGCGCTCCGGCCTCTGGGGCGCCACGCCGCGCCCGGCCGGGGTGCCGACCGCTGGCCAGTTCCTGAAATCCGCCACCGCCGGCGCCTTCGATGGCGATAGCTATGATGCGCAGGGGCCGGCGCGGCTGGCGGCGAACCTCTACTGAGTCATTCCGGCAGGATGGCGGTGGCCTCGATCTCGACGCGCGCCTCGGCCTCGACCAGCGCCACCACTTGCACCAGCGCCATGGCCGGGAAGTTGCGGCCCATCACGGCGCGATAGGCGGGGCCGAGGGCTGCGAGGCTGGCGCGGTATTCGGCGATGTCCACCACATACCAGGTGAGCCGCCCGATATGCTCCGGCCCGGCGCCGGCTTCCTTCAACACGGCGAGGATATTGGCCAGCGCCTGCCGCACCTGGCCGACGAAGCCCTCGGCGAAGACGCCCTGGGCATCCCAGCCGATCTGCCCGCCCACGAGCACGATGCGGCCGCGCCCCATCATGCCGTTGGAATAGCCGCGCGGGGCGGGCCAGCCGGGCGGCTGCAGGGCGGTCAGCTGCGACTGGCTCATGCGCAGCGCCCCTGATAGGCGGCCAGCGCTGCGCGCAGGTCGCCGGGGATCGGCACGGCGCGGCGGGCATCGAGATCGGTGGTCGCGGTGACGAGGTGCATGCGCAGCAACTCCTCCTCCCCGCGATGCACATGCATGGTGATGCTGTAGGAGGCGCCGCCGATGCGCGCCAGCAGCGGCGTCAGCGTCACGCGGTCGCCCATCAGGCCGGGGGCGAAGAAATCGGCTTCCGCATGGGCGAAGCCGGTGCCGATGCGGCGGGTGGCGTGCAGCGCGTGGAAGTCGATGACGAGTTCGGACTCGAAGAAGTCCTCGATGGCGCCATTGGCCATGGCGAACCAGGTCGGGAAGAAGACGATGCCGGCCGGGTCGCAATCGCCGAAGCGCACGCGCTGGGTGGCGTGGAAGGCCGCGGCGGGCAGGGCGGAGAAGGGCAGGGGGGTGGGACGGCTCATCCGCCGGACTCCGCTTGTTGGCGCAGGGCAAAGCGTTGCAGCTTGCCGGTTTCGGTGCGCGGCAGGTTCTCGACGAAGACCACGCTGCGCGGATATTTGTAGGGCGCGATCTCGGCCTTCACATGGTCCTGCAACGCCTTGGTGAGCGCGGCATCGGCGGCGATGCCCGGCTTCGGCACGACATAGGCGCGCACCACCATGCCACGTTCGGCATCCGGCGCGGCGACCACGCCGCATTCGGCGACGGCGGGATGCGCGAGCAGCGCCGCCTCCACCTCCGGCCCCGCGATATTGTAGCCGGCGGAGACGATCATGTCGTCGTTCCGTGCCTGATACCAGAAATAGCCATCCGCATCCTGGATGTAGGTGTCACCGGTGATGTTCCAGCCGTTCTGCACGTACTGCGCCTGGCGCGGATCGTCGAGATAGCGGCAGCCGGTCGGCCCCTTCACGGCGAGGCGCCCGGGCGCGCCGCGCGGGACTTCCGCGCCCTGGTCGTCTACCACCTTCGCGATGTATCCGGGCACGGGCAGGCCGGTGGCGCCGGGGACGATTTGGTCTTCCGTCGCGCTGATGAAAATATGCAGCATCTCGGTGGCGCCGATGCCGTCCATCAGCTTGCGGCCTGTCGCCGCTAGCCAGGCGTCGAAGACCGGCTTCGGCAAGGTCTCGCCGGCCGAGACGCATTTGCGCAGGCTGGAAAGGTCATGCTGCGGGGCCAGGCCGGCCATGACGCGCCAGGCGGTGGGGGCGGTGAAGCAGACGGTGGCGCGATGGTGCGCGATGGCGGCGGGCAGATCCTCCGGCGGTGCGCGTTCCAGCAGCACGGCGGTGGCGCCGACGCGGAAGGGGAACAGCACCAGCCCGCCGAGACCGAAGGTGAAGGCCAGAGGCGGGGAGCCGATGAAGATGTCGCTCGGCTCCGGCCGCAACACCTGCATGGCGTAGCCATCGCAGATCGCCAGCATGTCGCGGTGGAAATGCAGCGTGCCCTTCGGTTCCCCGGTGGAGCCGCTGGTGAAGCCGATGAGGCAGATGTCCTCGGCGGCGGTGTCATAAGCGGGGAAGCCGGGCGCGGCTTCCGCGACCATCGCCTCCAGCATGCCATCGCCCCAGGTGACGAGGTGGACGAGGTCCGGGCCATCCGCCTTGCGCAGTTCCTCGGCCAGCCGCGTATCGCAGAGCGCATGCGTGATGCGCGCCTTGCGCAGCATCTGCCCGAGTTCCTTGGCGCGCAGCAGTGGCATGGAGGCGACCACCACGCCGCCCGCCTTCAGCACGGCGAAGTAGGCGGCGACCATCCAGGCATTGTTGGAACTGCGCAGCAGCACGCGGTTGCCGGGCACCATGCCGAGACGCTCGACCAGCACGCGGGCGATGCGATCAACGCGATCGGCGAGCTGCGCGTAGGTCAGCGTCTCGGCCGGCGTGATTAGGGCCGGATGGTCGCCACGCCCGCGTTCGATATTGCGGTCCAGCAGCTCCACGGCGCAGTTGAAGCGTGGCGGATATTGGAACTCCGGCCGGTCCAGCAGGAATTCCGGCCACTGGTCCGGCGGTGGAAGCCGGTCGCGGCAGAAGCTGTCGAGCATTTCGTCCATCCTCGTTCTATCCGAGTGACGTGCGAAGCTGGCGTGGCTTTTTGTCCAGTCGCTCCCGCTCCATACGCGCAATGACCACGCGCTGAATCTCGGAGGCGCCCTCATAAACGCGCAGCGCCCGGACCTCCCGGTACAGTTCTTCGGCCTTGTGGCCCTTGGTGACGCCGAGCCCGCCATGGATCTGCACATTGCGGTCGGCGCAGCGCTGCGCGGCTTCGGTGGCGTGCAGCTTGGCCATGGAGGCTTCGCGGGTCACGCGCGGTGTGCCGGAATCCTTCAGCCAGGCGGCACGATAGACCAGCAAGGCGGAGGCCTCGACATCCGTCGCGCTGTCCGCGATGGCGGCCTGCGACATCTGCTGGTCGAACAGCGTGCCGCCAAAGATTCTTCGGGACGCCGCGTGCTCCACCGTCATGTCGAGCGCGCGGCGGGCGAAGCCGAGAGCCGCGGCGCCGACGGTGGCGCGGAAGACGTCGAGGGTGGACATCGCCACCTTGAAGCCTTCGCCGGGTTTTCCCAGGAGGTCCTCGGCGGACACGCGGACATCGGCGAAATACAGGCGGGCGAGGGGGTGCGGCGCCGTCACCTCGATACGTTCCGCGACGGTCAGACCGGGCGCGTCGGCCGGCACGAGAAAGGCGGAAAGCCCCTTGGCGCCGGGCGCCTCGCCGGTGCGGGCGAAGACAATGTAGGTGGCCGCAATCCCGCCATTGCTGATCCAGGTCTTTTCCCCGTTCAGCCGGTAATGGCCGTTTCCATCCGGCGTCGCGGTCAGCGCCAAGGCCGAGACGTCGCTGCCAGCTTCCGGTTCGCTCAAAGCGAAGGCGGCGAGCGCGGTGCCGGCACGGGCGTCGGGCAGCACGCGCTCCCGCTGCGCCGCATTGCCGAACAGCGTGACAGGGCCGGTGCCCAGGCCCTGCATGGCGAAGGCGAAATCCGCGAGGCCGCTGTGCCGCGCCAGGATGTCGCGTGCGATGCACAGCGACCGCACATCCAGCACGCCATCGGCGGGGCAGGGCACGCGCAACAACCCGGCATCGCCCATGCCGCGCGCCAGTCGGATGACGCTTGCATCGGCGTCGTGCTCATCCGACAGCGCCTCGGCATGCTGCGCCGCCCAGGCCTCCACCTCCGCCGCCCAGTCGCGGTGGCGCGGTTCGAAGAAGGGCCAGTCGAGGAAGGATTGGTCGGCCATCAGTCGCCCTTGAACACCGGGCGCTGCTTCGCCACGAAGGCATCGAAGGCGCGCCGGAAATCCTGCGTGGTCATGCACAGCGCCTGGGCCACCGCCTCGGCCTCGATCGCCTGTTCGATGGACATGGCCCATTCCATGGCGAGCATGCGCTTCGTCATGGCATGGGCGAAGGCCGGACCTTCCGCGATGCCGCGCGCCATCTCCGCCGCCGCATCCAGCACGCCGTCCGGCGCATGCAGCGCATTGAAGAATCCCCAGGCCAGTCCTTCATCCCCGCCGAGCGAGCGGCCGAGATACAGCAGCTCGCTCGCGCGCCCCTGGCCGATGATGCGCGGCAGGATGGCGCAGGCGCCCATGTCGCAGCCGGCGAGGCCGACGCGGTTGAACAGGAAGGCAACCTTGGTCCGCGTGGTGCCAAGCCGGAGGTCCGACGCCATGGCGATGATGGCGCCGGCGCCGGCGCAGATGCCGTCCACCGCCGCGACGATCGGCTGCGGGCAGGCGCGCATCGCCTTCACCAGGTCGCCGGTCATTGCCGTGAAGGCCATCAGCCCCTTGGTGTCGCGGTCCAGCAACGGACCGATGATCTCGTGCACATCGCCGCCCGAGCAGAAATTGCCGCCCGCACCGGTGACGACGAAGGCGCGCACCGCATCGTCATGCACGGCGGCGCGAAAGATCGCCGTCAGCTCCGCATAGCTGTCGAAGGTCAGCGGGTTCTTGCGCTCCGGCCGGTTCAGCGTGAGTGTCGCGACATGGCCCGCCACCTCCAGCTTCACATGCTGCGCGGTGTAGGCGGCGAGGGGGCCGGAAATGGCGTGGATCATGCGCTGGGCTCCGGCGGCAGGGCGTTGCGGACCGAGATTTTGGTGTGGCCGAGCAGGCGGAACAGCGCGCCGCGCTCCACCGCGGTCACGCCCGCGAGAAGTTCCGCGATCCAGCCCTCATGGGCGGCGGATTGGCGGGCGAATTCGCGGCGGCCCTTTGCTGTCAGGCGCAGCAATTGCGCGCGGCGATCGCCGGGGCGGGCGCGGCGTTCCACCAGCCCCTCCACCTCCAGCCGCGCGGCGAGGCCGGTGACATTGCCGTTGCTGACCATCATCCGGCGCGACACATCGCCGAGTGTCAGCCCTTCGGGTGCGCGGTCCAGCGCCGCCAGCAGGTCGAAGCGGGGCAAGGTGGTGTCGAAATCGCGCCGCAGCCGGCTGCGGATTTCGCCTTCGATCAAGGTGGTGCAGGTCAGCAGCCGCAGCCAGAGGCGCAGTTCGTCCTTGTGGCCGGGGGGCGCGTGGGCGAGGGCGGTTTCGGCATCCACCGTCATGTCTCGCCCCCATCCACCGCGATGGCCTGGCCGTTGATGGCGCCGCTCGCCGGCCCGCACAATGCCAGCACGGCGGCCGCGACCTCGCTTGGCTGCACAAGGCGGCGCTGCGGATTGTGCCTGGCGAGTTCGGTGCGGGCGGCAGCCTCATCGCGGCCGGTCTTGTCCATGATGCGGGCGATGCTGTCCGCGACGATATCGGTCTCGGTGAAGCCGGGGCAGATCGCGTTCACGGTGAGGCCCTTGGCCGCCACCTCCTGCGCCAGGGACCGCACCAGGCCGAGCATCCCGTGCTTGGAGGCCGCATAGGCCGTGACATAGGGGTAGCCCTTCAGCGCGGCGGTGGAGGCGATCATCACCACCCGCCCGAAGCCCTGGGAAAGCATGCCCGGCAGCACCGCCTGCGTCACCGCGACCGCGCCCAGCACATTGACGCGCCATAACCGCTCGAACAACGCGACATCGGATTTCAGGAAGGGCGCGCTTTCCGCCACGCCGGCGGCATGCACCAGCAGGTCGAAATGGGGCAGGGTGGGCAAGGCGTTGATGTCGGCCACGATCGCATCCGCCGCCGTGCCGGCCATGACCTGCGCCCGCAACGGTGCCTCGCGCCGCCCCAGCACCGTCACCCTTGCGCCGGCCGCCGTCAGCGCCGCGGCGCAGGCGGCCCCGATGCCGCTGCCGCCGCCGGTGACGAGTGCCGTCCTGCCCTGGAGTGACCCTGCCTGCATCACGCCTCCGATGCTTGAAGCCTAAAACATTCCAGCGGCCGGGTGCAACATCCGGTTGAAGCCCCAATAGTTGAAGCCTAAACTATATCGCGCAAGCGGCCGGGAGGCCCAGGGGGACGCAGATGCGCATCGCGGTGATCGGTGGAGGCCCGGCGGGCCTGTATTTCGCGATCCTGATGAAGCGGGATTTCCCGCAATCGCGCATCACCGTGGTGGAACGGAACCAGGCCGAGGACACCTTCGGCTTCGGCGTGGTGTTCAGCGACGCGACGCTGGATGCCTTCCAGCAGGCGGACGAACCCAGCTACCGCGCCATCACCGAAAGCTTCGCCTATTGGGACGACATCGCGATTGTCGCCAAGGGCCAGGAACACCGCGTCGGCGGCAACGGCTTCTGCGGCTGTTCGCGCCGCACCCTGCTGATGCTGCTCGCCGAACGCGCCCGCGCCCTGGGTGTGGAGCTGGAATTCCGGCGGGAGGCGACGCCGGAGGACTTCCCGGATGCCGACCTGATCGTCGCCGCCGACGGCATCAACTCCCCCATCCGCGAACGCTTCGCCGAACATTTCCAGCCGGAGGTCGACCTCCGCCCGAACCGCTTCGCCTGGATGGGCAGCACGCGACCCTTCGACGCCTTCACCTTCTTCTTCAAGGAAACGCCGCAGGGCATCTTCATCGCCCATTGCTACCAGTACGAGCCAGGCGCCAGCACCTGGGTGCTGGAGACGGACCCCGAGACTTTTTCCAAGGCCGGGCTGGACAGCATGGATGAGGCGGAGAGCGCCGCCTTCCTCGAAACCGTCTTCGCCGAGGAATTGCAGGGCCACCGCCTGGTCACCAATCGCAGCCAGTGGCGCCGCTTCCCGACCATCAAATGCGCCCGCTGGGTGCGCGGCAACCTCGTGCTGCTCGGCGATGCCAAGGCCAGCGCGCATTTCTCCATCGGTTCCGGCACCAAGCTGGCCATGGAGGATTCCATCGCCCTGCACCAGGCTTTCCTCGCCCATGGCGACGTCGCCTCCGCCTTGCATGCCTTCGAGACGGGGCGGCGGGAGGATGTGGAGAAGACCCAGCATGCCGCCAATGTCTCGCTCGTCTGGTTCGAGCATGTGAAGCGCTTCTGGGATTTCTCGCCGACGCGCTTCGCCTTCGGCGTGATGACGCGCAGCAAGGCGATCACCTGGGACAATCTGGCGCTGCGCGCGCCCAGTTTCGTGGCCGAGACGCAGCGCGCGGTGGCGGAGGAGGTGGGCGGCGACCCGAAAAAGCCGCCGATGTTCCAGCCCTTCCGGCTGCGCGACCTGGCCGTGGCGAACCGCGTCGTCGTCTCGCCCATGTGCATGTATTCGGCGGTGAATGGCGTGCCTGGTGACTTCCATCTCGCCCATTACGGCGCCCGCGCCATGGGCGGTGCCGGGCTGGTCTTCACCGAGATGACCTGCATCTCCGCCGAATCGCGAATCACGCCCGGCTGCGCCGGCCTCTGGAACGACGCGCAGCAGGAGGCCTGGACGCGCATCGTCGACCTGGTGCACGCGACCTCGTCCGCCAAGGTCTGCCTGCAACTCGGCCATGCCGGGCGAAAGGGTGCGACCAAGCTGATGTGGGAAGGCATGGACCAGCCGCTGGAAGCCGGTGCCTGGCCCATCATCTCCGCCAGCGCCATCCCCTATTACCGCCACAGCCAGGTGCCGCGGGAAATGACGCGGGCGGAGATGGAGGCGGTGACGGCGGAATTCGTCGCCGCCGCCCAGCGCGGCCTCGACTGCGGCTTCGACATGCTGGAGCTGCACTGCGCCCATGGCTATCTGCTGGCGAGTTTTCTCTCGCCGCTGACCAACCAGCGCAGCGATGACTATGGCGGCAGCCTGGAGAACCGCCTGCGCTATCCGCTGGAAGTCTTCGCGGCGCTGCGCGCGGTCTGGCCGGCGGAGAAGCCCATGTCGGTGCGAATCTCCGCCACCGATTGGGCGGAAGGTGGACTCACCGATGCGGACAGCCTGGAGATCGCGCGCGCCTTCGCGGCCGCCGGCGTCGACCTGGTGGATGTCTCCACCGGCCAGACGGTGGCCGATGCCAGCCCGGTCTATGGCCGCATGTTCCAGCTGCCCTGGGCGGATATGATCCGGAACGAGGCGGGGGTTGCCGTGATGTGCGTGGGCAATATCACCACCGCCGACCAGGTGAACACCATCGTGGCAGCCGGGCGCGCCGACCTCGTGGCGCTCGGGCGGCCGCATCTGACGGACCCCTTCTTCACCCTGCATGCCGCCGCGCAATATGGCGTGCGTGATGTCGCCTGCCCGCCGCAATATCGCTGGGGCCAGGATGCAGCCCTGCGCAATGCGGCGAAGGATCAGGCGGAGCTGCGGGAGATGAAGCTGAAGTCGCGGCCGAAAAGCCATGCACCGCTGAAGCGGGCGGCGGAGTAGCGGCCGCCCGCTTCAGGTCCGGCCTCAGCCACGCGGGGCAGGGGCCGGCAGCTCGACGCGCAGGCTGTTCTCCCCGCGGCTGAACACCATGGGCACGCGGCCGGCGGGCGGGGTCTGCACGACGCTGTCGTCCAGATAGGTCACGATGGCCTCATCGCCCGTCACCTGCCGCAGGGCGACGGCGCCGCCACCGAGGATATTGCCCTGCGGGCCGGGGCCATAGACGATCTCCGCGCTCTCGCCCGAACCGATGGTGCGCGGATACATATCCTGGGCGAAGGCGCCCTGGGTCGACAGGCCCGCCAGCAGGGCGGTGGCGGCGAGGAGGCTGCGCATGGTGGTGGTCATCTCTGCGATCTTTCCAGTCTGTGAGGCAGTCGACCCGATGTCGCTGCCGGTGACGGGAAGATGCCGCCGCGCCGCGCCGCGCGGGATTGCCCATTGTCGTTCGCCGGGCATGCGCGGATGCATGGGGGCATGACCACCCCCGGCCATCTGGACTGGAGCCTGTTGCAGGCCTTCGTTGCGGTGATGCGCGATGGCAGCCTCTCCGCCGCTGCGCTGAAGCTGAGGCTCACCCAGCCCACTGTCGGCCGCCAGATCCGCGCGCTGGAGGAGGCGGTGGGGGAGGCCCTGTTCGACCGCACGCCGCAGGGCCTGCGCCCGACGGATCGCGCCACGGCGCTGTTCGACCATGCCGCGGCGCTGGAACAGGCGGCGCAGGCGCTGGGCACGGCCATGGGCGGCAAGCTGGATTCGCCGACCGGCACGGTCCGCATCACCACCAGCGAGTCCTTCGGCGTGGAGCGCCTGCCGGGCCTTTTGCAGCCCTTCATGGAGGCGAATCCGGGCATCACCATCGAGATGCTGGCCAGCACCCAGGTGGAGAACCTGCTGCGTCGGGATGCCGACATCGCCATCCGCTTCGCCCGCCCGGAGCAGCCGGACCTCGTGGCGCGCCAGGTGGGCACCATGGAGCTCGGCTTCTTCGCCGCTGAGAGCTATCTCACGCGGTATGGCGTGCCGGAGACGCTGGCCGAATTGCGGAACCACCGCATGGTCGGCTTCGACCGCGACCCCTTCGCGCGCCGTGCGGCGGAGCGGCTGGCGCTGCCGGTGGAGACTTGGCGAGCCGTCTACCGCTCCGACAGCATGATCGGCCAGCACACCGCGGTCAGGGCGGGGCTTGGCATCGGCGTGATGCATGCGCATCGCGATGCGCCCGCCCAGGGGCTGCGGCGGCTGCTGACGGCCGAGTTCGCGCCGAAGCAACCCATCTGGCTGGTAGCGCATGCCGATGTGCGGCAAGGCCGCCGCTTCCGCGCCGTCTTCGACCATCTGGCGGCGGTGCTGCCCGCGGAGTTTGGTGGGCGTTGAATCTGCGTGGAATCAGACTAAGTCTGTTGGACTAAGTCCGGAAGAAACTCATGCGCCAGGTCAATATTCACGAAGCCAAGACGCATCTCTCCCAACTCGTCGATCAGGCCGCGCAGGGCGAAGGTTTCGTCATCGCGAAGGCCGGGCGGCCGCTGGTGCAGGTCATGCCGCTCGATCACGCGGCCCGCGCGGGCCGGAATCGCCTCGGCTTCCTGGTCGGGGAAATCTCGGTGCCGGAGGATTTCGACCGCCTGGGCGGGGAGGAGATCGCGACGCTGTTCGAGGCAGGGCGGTGACCTTGTACCTGCTCGACACGCATATCCTGCTCTGGGCCGCGGGGCTGCCGGAACGGCTTCCCGACGGCGCCCGCGCCCTGATCGAGGACCCCCGCAACCTGCTCGCCTTCAGCGCGGCCTCGGTGTGGGAGGTGGCGATCAAGGCTGGCCTCGGCCGGGCGGATTTCGTGGTCGACCCACGCCGGTTGCGCCGCGGCCTGCTGGATGCCGGCTATCGCGAGATCGCCGTCACCAGTGAACATGCCGCTGCCCTGACGCGCCTGCCGCCCCTCCACAAGGACCCCTTCGACCGCATGCTGGTCGCCCAGGCACAGACGGAAGGCGCCGTGCTGGTCACCGCCGATCCGCTGGTGGCGCGCTACGGCGAGGGCATCCGGCTGGTTCAGACCTGAAGGTAGCTGTCCCGCACCTCAGGCGAGGCCGCCAATTCCGCGCTCGTCCCGGTCCAGACCGTGCGGCCCTTCTCTATCACCACATGCCGGTCGGCGAGGCGGGAGACGGCGGCGAGGTTCTTGTCGATCAGCAGGATCGCCTGGCCCTCCGCCTTCAACTGCGCCAGCACGGACCAGATCTCGGCGCGGATCAGCGGCGCCAGGCCCTCCGTCGCCTCATCCAATATGAGCAGGCGGGGGTTGGTCATCAGCGCGCGGCCGATCGCGACCATCTGCTGCTCGCCGCCGGACAGCTTGGCCCCTGGGTTGCGGCGGCGTTCGCGCAGGCGGGGGAAGAAGGCGTAGACGGCATCGAGCGTCCAGCGCGGCGCGCCGCCGGCGCGGTTGGCGGCGGTGGCGAGCAGGTTTTCCTCCACGGTCAGTGTCGGAAACACCTGGCGGCCTTCCGGCACCAGGCCGAGGCCCTGGCGCGCCACGCGATGCGCCGGCAGGCCGGCCACATCGCGCCCATCCAGCACCACCTGCCCACCCCAGATGCGGCCGCCTGTGCTGGGCAGCAGGCCCATCAGGGCGCGGATCGTGGTGGTCTTGCCCATGCCGTTGCGGCCGAGCAGCGCCACCACCTCGCCCGGGCCGATGGCGAGTTCCATGCCGAACAGCACCTGGCTGCCGCCATAGCCGGCGGTGAGCTGTTCCAGCCTCAGCATGGCGCGCCGCTCAGGGGAATGTCGTCCTCGCCGAGATAGGCGGCGCGGACTTCCGGGTTCTGGCGGATCAGCTCGGGCCCGCCGGTCGCGATCAGCCGGCCATAGACGAGGACGGAGATGCGATCGGCCAGGGCGAAGACCGCCTGCATGTCGTGTTCCACCAGCATGATGGTGTAGCGGCCGCGGAAGGATCGCAGGATGCCGATCAGCCGCTCCGTCTCCTCCGGCCCCGCGCCGGCCAGCGGCTCGTCCAGCAGCAGCAGGCGGGGCTGGGTGGCGAGCGCGATGGCGAGTTCCAATTGCCGCTTCTCGCCATGGCTCATCGCGCCAGCGGGTGTGGCGGCGCGATGGGCGAGGCCCACGGAATCGAGCGCCGCCATGGCCGCGGTATTCAGCCGGGCCTCGCTGGCGGTGGGGCGGAAGAAGCGGAAGGAACTGCCATCGCCCGCCTGCACGGCCAAAGCCGTGTTCTCCAGCGCGGAGAAATCCGGGATGATGGAGGTGATCTGGAAGGACCGTGCGAGGCCCAGCCGGGCGCGGCGATGCAATGGCAGGCGCGTGACGTCGCGACCGTCGAACAGGATCTGCCCGGCATCCAGCGGCAGCACGCCGCTGATCTCGTTGATCAGCGTGGTCTTGCCGGCGCCGTTGGGGCCGATGATGGCGTGGATCTCGCCGGGCGACACATCCAGCGTGACGTCATCCGTCACCGCCAGCCCGCCGAAATTCTTGCGCAGGCCGCGCAGGGAGAGCATCGCCTCAGCCACGGCGGAACATCCGCGCCACCTGGTTGGGGATACCGGCGAGGCCGTTCGGCAGGAACAGCACGGCCAGGATCAGCAGCACGCCGAAGGCGATGCGCCAATGCTCCCATTGATGGGACAGCCACTCCTCCAGCAGCACGAAGCCCAGCGCGCCGAGCAGCGCGCCATGCAGGCCGGAAATGCCGCCGAGGATCACCATGAACAGCAACTCGCCGGAGCGTTGCCAGGAGATATAGGCAGGTGCCACGAATTCCGTGGCATTGGCGAAGAGGAACCCCGCCGCGCCGCCGATGGCGCCGGCGATGACATAGGCCACCAGCCGGTAGGGATAGGGCGAGAAGCCCAGCGCCCGCGCCCGCATCGGATTGCCGCGCACCGCGCGCAGCACGCGGCCGAAGCGGGATGCCAGAAGCATGCGGCAGAACAGCCAGGTCAGCGTCAGCGCGCCCAGGCAGATGAAGTGGAAGCCCAGCCGGTCCGACAGGATGCGCGCGCCATTCACCTCGCTGCGCGCATAGAGCGTGTAGCCATCGTCGCCGCCATAGCCGGAGAGGGACGTGGCGGTGAAATAGGCCATCTGGCCGAAGGCCAGGGTTATCATGATGAAGTGGACGCCGCTGGTGCGGATGGCGATGGCCCCCGTCACCAGCGCGAAGCCGGCGGCGGCCAGCATCGCCACGGGCAGCACGACCATCGCCTCGACGATCTGCAGATCATCGAGGATCACCACCGCATAGGCGCCGAAACCCAGCATCGCCGCATGGCCGAGCGAGACCAGCCCGGCGCCACCGACGATGAAGGACAGCGACACGGCGGCCATGGCGAGGATCATGGCGCGCGCCAGCAGCGTCAGCACATAGCCCTCGCCGAAACCGATGAAGGGGGCGAGACCCAGGCCGGCCAGCAGCAGCACGGCCGGCACTTCCTGCTTCCAGCGCTGCATCAGGCGGTCCGCACCGGGAACAGGCCCGCGGGCCGCAAGGCGAGGATCGCCGCCATGGCGATATAGACCAGCATAGAGGCGAGCGCCGCGCCCACCTGCCGCGCCGAACTCGGATCCAGGAACAGCCGCATCACATCCGGCATCAGCGACCGCCCCAGCGTCTCCACCAGCCCGACCAGCAGCGCCGCCAGGAAGGCGCCGCGCACGGAACCGATGCCGCCGATGACGATGACGACGAAGGCGAGGATCAGCAGGTTGTCGCCCATGCCCGGCTCGACCGAGAGGATCGGCGCCGCCATCACCCCGGCGAAGCCCGCCAGCATGGCGCCGAAGCCGAAGACCACCATGAACAGCCGGCGGATATCGACGCCCAGCGCCGCGACCATCGGCGCATTGGTGGCGCCCGCGCGGATCAGCATGCCGACCTTGGTGCGTTCCACCAGCCACCACAGCAGCCCCGCTGTGGCCAGGCCGCCGGCGATGATGGCCAGGCGATAATGCGGATAGAGCAGCCCATCCATGATCGGGAAGCCGCCGGTCAGCGCCTCCGGCATCGGCACCTGCAGCGGCGCCGAGCCGAAGACCCAGCGCACGCCGTCATTCAGGATCAGGATGACGCCGAAGGTGGCCAGCACCTGCGCCATGTGGTCGCGGTCATACAGGTGCCGGAAGACCAGGAATTCCAGCACCAGCCCGACCAGCAGCGTCGCCGGCAGGGCCAGCAGCAGGGCCAGCCAGAAGCTGTCGGTGGCGGCGGCGAAATGCGCGGCGAAATAGGCGCCGAGCATGTACTGCACGCCATGGGCGAGGTTGATGAAATCCATCACCCCGAAGACCAGCGTCAGCCCCGCCGCGATGAGGAACAGCAGGATGCCGAGTTGCAGCCCGTTCAGGCCCTGGACGAGCAGCAGTGTCAGCGACATCCCGCCTTGGTCCTCAGCCCGCCGGCATGCGGCACTGCGCCGCGAAGGGGTCGGTGACGTTGTCATAGACCTTGCTGACATGCTCGGTCTGGAACTTGCCATCCGGCCGCTGCGCCACCTTGGCCAGCCAGAAATCCTGCACCGGGAAATGATTCGCGCCGAAGGCGAAGCGCCCGCGGACGGAGCGGAAATCCGCCGCCTTGATCGCAGCGCGCAGCGCCGCCTTGTCGGCCAGGTTGCCGCCAGTCTTGCCGATGGCGCTGTGCAGCAGCATCGCCGCGTCATAGGCATGGGCGGCGTAGCTGGCCGGCACGTAGTTGAACTGCGCCTCGAAGTCGCGGACGAAGCGGGCGTTCTGCTCGTTGGGCAGGGTCGGGGTCCAGGTCGTGCCGGTCTGGAAGCCGATCGCCGCCTCGCCCTGCGCGGGCAGGGAGGCTTCGTCCACCGTGAAGGCCGACAGGAAGGGGATATTGGCGAGGCCGGCCTGGCGATACTGCCGCACCAGATTCACGCCGAGCCCGCCGGGCATGAAGGTGAAGACCGCATCGGGGCGCGCCGCGGCAATGCGCGCCAGCTCCGCGGAGAAATCCATCTGGGTCAGCGGCGTGTACATCTCGTCGACGATGGTGCCCTTGTATTCCGACTTGAAGCCGGCCACCGAGTCACGCCCCGCCTGGTAGTTCGGCACCAGCAGCATGACGCGGCCATAGCCCGCATCCTGCGCCGCCTTGCCCATCACCGCGTGGTTCTGGTCGTTCACATAGGAGGTGGCGAAGAAATACGGGTTGCAGCCCCGGCCCGCGAAGGGGGAGGGGCCGGCATTGGTCGAGATCAGGAAGGTCTGCGATTCCGTCACCGGGCGCATGATCGCGGCCAGGATGTTGGAGAAGACCACGCCGACCACCGCATCCACCTTGTCGCGTTCCAGCGCGGCGCGGACCTTGGTGACCGCCGCATCCGGGCGCAGCTCGTCGTCGATCAGCAGCACCTCCGCCGCGCGGCCGCCCAGCTTGTTTTCCAGATGCCGCATGCCGAGTTGGAAACCGTCGCGCAGATGGTTGCCGAGCGAGGCGGCGGGGCCGGAGGCGAGTGCCACCAGCCCGATCTTCACGGGCGCTGCCTGTGCGCGCGCCACCAAGGGTGCGGCAAGCCCGCTGGTCGCGAGGCCAGCCGCAAGACCCAGCGCCTGGCGCCGGCCGAATTGGATGCTCATGATGGTCCCTCCGTCTCCCGAGATATTTTAGGCTTCAAGCATCACATGGATGCAAGCGATTTTGCGCGCCGCACGAGCAGGCTGTTCGGCTCGGCGAGGGGTTCGAGCACGGTGAAGTGGTCGGCCTCCGCCTCCAAAGCGAAGCCGCCGCCCCAACTCGCGGCCATGTCGCGGCTCTGGCGGATGAATTCGCCGCTCTCGGCGCCACCCACCACGACATGCAGCGCGCCGGGCCGGCGCGGCAGGTAGCGCGGCGACAGGCGCTGCGCCTCCGCCGCGTCGAGCGCCAGCGCGGTGCCGATGCTGGTGTGGCGCAATGGCTCCAGTTCGAACACACCGGAGATCGGCAGGGCGGCGTGGACGAGGTCCGCCGGCAGGGCCGGGTCCAGGGCGCGCCAGTCGGTGGCCAGCAGCATCGCCGCCAGATGCCCGCCGGCGGAATGGCCGCAGGCCAGGATGCGCCGCCCGTGCCGGCGATACAGCATCGCCGCCGCCGCGCGCATCTGGTCGACGATCGTGGCCAGGGTCACGTGCGGGCAGAGGTCGTAGGAGGGCACCGCCACCGCGACCCCCCGGCCATTCAGCCCGCGCGCGCAGATCGAGGCGGAATCACGCCCCAGCGCCTGCCAGTAGCCGCCGTGGATGAACATCGCCATCGGCGCGTCCTGGCTGCCGGCCTCCGGCCAGAACAGATCGAGCTTCTCGCGCTCCCTGGCCCCATAGGTCAGGCCCAACTCGGCGCGGGTGCATTCCGCGCGCCAGGCGGCGGAATCCCGGGTCCAGGCGGCGACATGCGCCGGGTGGTCCGGCACGCGGGCGCGGTTGTTGTATTCGGCTTCGAGGTCGGTGCTCATCAAGGGCATTGCACGCCGACCTGCCCGGCATCGCAAGCCCGGATCGAGTTTCACTTTTGCAGGGATAATTCGATACGATATAGTATCAAATTGCGGGGGCGGCGATGAGGTGGGGATGGGGTGTCGACGTGGCGGAGGTGGCGCTGGGACTGGCCGGATGCGGCCCCGGCTCCATGGGCGCAACCGCGGTGGGCACGGCCGCCAGCGGGGTGCTCACAATAACCCAGACGGCGGTCGCCCTTGCCGGCAGCGTTGTCAGCGCGGGCGGCTCCGTCTTGGTCGGGGGGCGCGCAACTGGCCGGCTCCGCCGCCGCGGGGGCGGTGACCGGCGTCACGACCGCCGCGGCGGGGACATCGGCGGCTGCGGCGGGGACGGCAGCGCCGGCCCTGCCCGGAACCGGGGCCGCGGCTGGAACCGGGGCCGGAGCCGGTGCGGCCATGGCGGGCGGTGTCGTCCTGACCTCCGCCACCACCACCGCGAGCCAGACCGGCTTCACCGAGGTCAGCGGCTCGGCCCAGGCGATACAGACCCTGAAGTGAGGGGATGCACCGACACTTGCAAAGATCGGTCGCCGGCGGCGAGAGCAGACATGCAGAAGGTTTGTTGAGGGTGGGGAAGCAGGCCTTCGCGATCGCCTGCTTGAGGGACAGGCACCGACGATCGGGAACTTGCCGGGCGACACGCCTCGCGCCCAAGCCCAGCGCACTTCAGTTGTGCCGTAGGGCGCACGGCGAGCAGGCGTGGCGCTTAAATGTTTTCCAATTTCATCCGGGCAATATTGACGGCATTTTTTATCCGGGTAAAAATTCTCCGAACCATCCCTCATGGTTTGCGGGAACTCAGGAGAAAGCCGGCGATGAATCGCGTCGAAAGCAATGGCGTCGAGTTGGTTTGCGAGGCGTTCGGGGCGCCCTCCGATCAGGCGATCCTGCTGGTCGCCGGACTGGGTACGCAAATGATCCGATGGACCGTTCCCTTCTGCCTCGCGCTGGTGGCGCGCGGCTATCATGTGATCCGTTTCGACAATCGCGACGCCGGCTATTCGACGCACATCAGTCACCGCGCAGCGCCGGATTTCGGCGAGCTGGCGGCTGCGCTCATCGCCGGACGAGCGCCGGACGTCCCATACACGCTTCACGACATGGCGGCGGACACGGTCGGGCTGCTTGACGCCTTTTCCATCGACCGGGCCCATGTCGTCGGTCGATCCATGGGCGGCATGATTGCGCAGGTCATGGCGTGCGAGCATCCCGAACGTGTCGCGTCGCTGACCTCGATCATGTCAAGCACCGGCAATCCATCGCTTCCGCCGCCTACGCCCGACGCCATGGCGATGATGACCAGCCCCGCTCCGGACCCCTTCTCTGACGAAGCCGGATACCTGGCCCATAGCATCGCCTTCGCGCGCCGCATCGCCGGCAGCCGCTACCCGTTCGACGAGGCCGCCGCGCGTCGTCTCATTCTCGAGGAGGCCCGCCGAGCCCACGATCGCAATGGCTTCGGCCGCCAGATCGCGGCGATCGCCGTGAGCCGTGATCGCCGGAGCCGGCTCGCGACCGTGAGCGCACCAACGCTGGTTATTCACGGGAGCGATGATCCGCTCTTTCCCCCGGCCTGTGGCGAGGATACGGCCGCTTCGATCCCGGCCGCTGAGCTCATGCTCATGGAGGGCATGGGCCATGATCTTCCGCCTCAATTGTATGGCGCGGCGGTTGAGGCGATCGACCGAACGGCGAGACGCCGCCCGTAGACTTGCGAGTTAGCTGCGCCGCCGCATAGGGGGGGCGCTCTATTAGCGAGGTCGCGCCGAAGGCCGTCGAGTGATGTGATGGTCGCCGAAGTCGGCTCAGGGTCGGAAGCACGCCTTGGACTTCCGGCCGACAAGCGGAAGTTCAGATCGCCACCGCCAGGAATTGTCGGTCCCGGTGAATTCCCGCCCTGGAGTCGCAGGCCCTGGCGGAGGTCGAGATGCTGCTGCAAACGCCGCGCAACCCGCTGGATTCCTGCGCGCTGGAGGTGTTCCGGGAGATGACCAAATCCACCGGCTTCGCCGCGGCCCAGCGTTGGGCGAATGACCTTTCGGTGCAGGCGGGCGGCCATGACGCGCTGGCACTTGGCGGGATCTTCATGTTGACCTCGGTCATCCGCGTGCAGGTGATGCAGGTCCATGACGATATCCGGCGATCGGTGCAGGAGGCGCTGGATCTGCCCGGGACGGTCGATGCGCAGACGACCTTCGCGGCCATCCGTGACGGTCAGTCGCTTTGCCCTGCGGGGCTGATGGGCCGGCTCTCTGAATTGACGCTGGAAGCCTGACAGGCCCGAGGCTCCGCAATCGGCGCCAGATCGGGCATGATGGGGCGATGAAAGTCTACCTCGCCGGTCCCGATGTCTTCCTGCCCGATGCCGCCGCCATGGGGGCCGCCAAGAAGCGGCTTTGCGCCCGCTACGGGCTGGAGGGGGTGTTTCCCGCCGATCCGCATCCGGACGAGGTCATCGATGGTGCCCTCTGGTATGCCATCTATCGCCGCAACGAAGCCCATATGCGCGGCTGCGACGCGCTGGTGGCGAATCTAACGCCCTTCCGCGGCCCCTCCGCCGATCCCGGCACGGTCTATGAGCTGGGCTTCATGCGCGCCTTGGGTCGCAAGGTGATGGGCTACACCAATGACGCGGTGGATTTCACCGATCGCACCCTGGGCCTGATGGCCGCCCCGGCTCGCCGCAATGCCGCCGGCCGCTGGGTGGATGATGCGGGCATGGCGCTGGAGAATCACGGGCTGGCCGACAACCTGATGATCGAGGGCGGCATCCGCGCGGCCGGCGGGCTGCTGGTGCGCCGCCAGGTTCCGCCGGATGCGCGCTGGAGCGACCTTACCGGCTTCGAGGCCTGCCTGAAGGCGCTCGCCGGTTGACAGGGGCGCCAGCCTGCGTGGAGCCTGCATCCCAATAGCAGGAAGCCCTCCATGACCCTCCCGCCCGCCGGCCGGCCCACCATCAGCGGCACCCGCCACGCCATCAGCGCCGGCCATTACCTTGCCTCCGCCGCCGGCTTCGCCATCCTGGAAGCGGGCGGCAATGCGGTGGATGCGGGCTGCGCGGCGGGGCTCGCCTTGGGGGTGCTGCAGCCCGACCTGGTCAGCGTGGCCGGCGTCGCGCCGATCCTGATCCGCAAGGCGGACGGGACGGTGGAGAGCATCGCCGGCCTCGGCCATTGGCCGCGCGCCACGCCGCCCGATGTCTTCATGCGCGAACATGGCGGCAAGATGCCGCCCGGCGTGCGGCGCATGGTGGTGCCGGCCGCGCCGGATGCCTGGATCCAGGCGCTGTCCCGCCACGGCACCATGAGCTTCGGCGAGGTCGCCGCCGCCGCCATCCGCTTCGCTGGCGAGGGCTATGCCATGTACCCGCTGCTGCGGGAGAGCATCACGGCGCATGAGGCAGAATACCGCCGCTGGGCGCAGAACGCCGCCATCTTCCTGCCGGGCGGCAAGGTGCCGGTGATCGGCCAGAAATTCGTCCAGTCCGACCTGGCCCGCAGCCTCACCTATATGGTGGACCAGGAACGAGCGGCCGGCGGCGACCGCCAGGCCGGCCTCCAGGCCGCGCATGACGCCTTCTACAAGGGCGACCTGGCGCGGGAGGTGGTGCGCTTCGTCCAGGCGGAGGGCGGCTTCCTCGCGGCGGAGGACATGGCCGAGTACCGGTCCCGCATCGAGCCCGTGGTGGCGCGGGACTGGCGCGGCCATACGCTGCTGACCTGCGGCCCCTGGTGCCAGGGGCCGGCGCTGGCGGAGGCGTTGCTGATCGTGGAGCGCCTGGGCCTGGACGGGCTGGCGCATAATTCGGCCGACTATATCCACCGGATCGTGGAGGCGCTGAAGGGCGCACTCGCCGACCGTGAATACCATTTCGGCGATCCCGCCATGGTCGACGTGCCGCTGGAGCAGCTTCTGTCCGCCGGTCATATCGCGGCCCGTGCCGCCGCGATTGATCTGGCCCGCGCGCATCCCGGCCTGCCGGAAGCCATCCTCGGCCGCGGCAACGCCTTGCCGGAGGCCTGTGCGGAAGACCTGCCGAAGGTGGAGGCCGATACCTCCTACGTCGCGGTGGTGGATCGCTGGGGCAATGCCTTCAGCGCCACCCCCTCCGACGGGTCCTGGAACGTGCCCGTGGTGCCCGGCACTGGCCTGGTGATTTCGGGCCGCGGCACGCAGAACCGGCCGGACCCGAGCCACCCGGCGGGCGTCGCGCCGGGCAAGCGGCCACGCCTCACGCCGAATCCGGCCATGGTGGTGACCAGGGAGGGCGGGGTGATGCCCTTCGGCACGCCGGGCGGCGACGTGCAGATCCAGGCCATGCTCCAGGTCATGCTGAACATCCTGCATTTCGGCATGGAGGTGCAGGAGGCGATCGAGGCGCCGCGTTTCGCCAGCTATTCCTTCCCCTCCTCCTTCGCACCCTATGAGTACTTCCCGGGTCGACTCGCGGTGGAATCCCGCATCCCGGCCGAGACCCGCGCGGCCCTGGCGGCGATGGGGCATGAGGTGAAGGACTGGCCGGACATGACCTGGCTGGCCGGCAGCGTCGAGGTGGTGCTGGACGACCGGGAGGCCGGGCTGAAGCGCGCCGGCGCCGATCCGCGCCGCCCGGCCTATGCCATCGCCATATGAGGATCCCGCGCCGGACCCTCCTGGCCGGACCCGCGCTGATCGCGGCGCCGGCCCGCGCGCAGTCCGGCGTGGTCGACCTGCTGCTGGTGCTGGCGGTGGATGCCTCCGGCTCCATCGACGCCGATGAATTCGCCCTGCAGCGGGACGGGATCGCGGAGGCGATTGTCCACCCGGCCGTGCTCGGCGCCATCCGGTCCCGCCCGCAGGGGGTGATCGGGGTGGCGATGGTGGAATGGGGATCGCCGGGCGGGGCGGCGACGGTGGTGGACTGGATGCGGGTGGCCGATGCCGCCAGCGCGGCCGCCGCCGCCACCGCGCTGCGCGACGCCCCGCGTTCCCGCCAGTCCTACAACGCCCTCGGCGATGCCATCCTGCATGCCACCGCCCTGATCGCCGCGGCCCCCTGGCGGGCGGAGGCGCGGACCATCGACGTCTCCGGCGACGGTCCCGACATCCGCAGCCTGACCCCGGCGCCGGAAGCCCGCGATTTCGCCGTGGCGCAGGGCATCGTGGTGAACGGGTTGGCGATCGAGGCCAGTTCCGCCTGGTCCGGTGGGCGGCTGTCCGCGGCCTATGAGCGGGATGTCATGGGCGGCCCGGGCGCCTTCGTGATGCGGGCGGAGGACCGGCGGGACTTCGCCAGGGCGCTGCGCGCCAAGCTGGTGCGGGAGGTGGCGATGCATCCGGGTGGGGCAGCACACGCCCATGCCACAGGCAGGAACGGCGCCGAACCGGCCTGGGAAGCCCCTCGCGCCCCTTCCCAGGCGGCACCATTTCGCCCAAGGTCTTCTTCAAGACAGGGAATTCTGGACTCTCAAGGTGACTGAAACCGGCCGCGCATTCGACGAGATGCATGAAGATGGCGCCGTGCGCCCCGCCTATGCCGGCATAGCTGCCTGGCTCCAGGCGCATGGGCTGGAAGCCCTGGCGGCGAAGCGGACGGAGGCGGAGGCCCTGTTTCGCCGGGTCGGCATCACCTTCGCCGTCTATGGCGAGGGGGGCGACCCGGAACGGCTGATCCCCTTCGACGTCATCCCCCGCATCCTCGCCCGCAGCGAGTGGAACCGCCTGTCGCTCGGCCTGACGCAGCGCGTGAAGGCGCTGAACATGTTCATGGCCGATGTCTATGGGAAGCAGGAGATCCTCGCCGCCGGGCTGATCCCGAAGCCGCTGGTGCTGGAGAATGAGGCCTATTGCCCGCCGATGCAGGGCTTCCGGCCGCCGGGCGGCATCTACAGCCATATCTCCGGCATCGACCTGGTACGCACCGGCGCGGATGATTTCTACGTGCTGGAGGACAATTGCCGAACGCCCTCCGGCGTCTCCTACATGCTGGAGAACCGGGAGGCGATGCTGCGGCTGTTCCCGTCGCTCTGCGCCAATCATCGCCTGGCGCCGGTGGGCCACTACCCGGAAGACCTGCTGGAAACGCTGAAGGAAGCCGCGCCGCCGAACTGCAAGGGGGAGCCCAGCGTCGCCATCCTGACCCCCGGCCATTTCAACAGCGCCTATTACGAGCATTGCTTCCTGGCCGATGAGATGGGTGTGGAGGTGGTGGAGGGCGCCGACCTGTTCGTCGAGGACGACGTGGTGTTCATGCGCACCACCGCCGGGCCGCGCCGGGTGGATGTGCTGTATCGCCGGCTCGATGACGACTACCTGGACCCGAAGGTGTTCCGCGCGGACAGCATGCTCGGCGTGCCCGGCCTCTTCGCCGCCTACCGCGCCGGCAATGTCACCCTGGCCAATGCGCCGGGCGCGGGTATCGCCGACGACAAGGCGATCTACCCCTTCGTGCCGGAGATGATCCGCTTCTACCTCGGCGAGACCCCCTTGCTTCAGAACGTGCCGACCTTCCTCTGTGAGCGGGAGGAGGACCGCGCCTATGTGCTGGCCCATATCGCGGAGCTGGTGGTGAAGCTGGCGCGGGGCTCGGGTGGCTACGGCATGCTGATCGGGCCGCACAGCACGGCGGAACAGCGCGCGGAATTCACCCGCCGCATCCTGGAACGCCCGGCCGACTACATCGCCCAGCCGACGCTGGCCCTGTCCACCGTGCCCTGCCTGGCGGGGGAGGCGGTGGCACCGCGCCATGTCGACCTGCGGCCCTATGTGCTGACGGGCAAGGAGGTGCGGATCGTGCCCGGCGGGCTGACCCGCGTGGCCCTGCGGGAAGGTTCGCTGGTGGTCAATTCCTCCCAGGGCGGTGGCACCAAGGACACCTGGGTGGTGGAGGACGGACCCCTGCGCGGCCAATCGCAATCCCAGTCCCAATCCGGCGGCGGCAGCCAGTCCCAGTCCCAGTCGGGGGGCTGATCGCATGCTCTCCCGTACCGCCGAAAGCCTCTACTGGATGGGCCGCTACACGGAGCGCGCCGGCAACCTCGCGCGCGGCATGCAGGTGGCGCTGCGCATGGCCGGGCTGGGGGAAAGCCTGGTCGCGGTGGATGGGCAGGAGGATGAGTGGCAGAGCCTGCTCGTCGCCGCCGGCGCCGAGCCGGGATTCCGCGAACATCATGGGGAGGTGGGCGGCGAGGCGGTGATCCGCTGGCTGGCGCTGGACCCGAAGAACCCCTCCTCCATCGCCAATTGCATCGAGGCGGCCCGTGGCAATGGCCGCGCCGTGCGCACCGCCCTGACCGTCGATATGTGGGAGGCGCTGAACGACACCTGGCGCGAAATGCGCCTGCTGGCGCCCACAGCGACGGAGCCTGACCGGCTGCCGGGCTTCCTCGACTGGGTCCGTGCCCGCGCCCATCTGTTCAACGGCGCGGCGGCGGATACCATGCTGCGCGACGAGGGCTGGCTGTTCGTGCATCTCGGCGTGATGCTGGAACGTGCGGACAATACGGCGCGGCTGCTGGATTCCAAGCATCTGGCGCTGGCGGGGCCGGGCAGCGAGGGGGCGGTGGCCTATGCCCAGTGGCAGGCGCTGCTGCGCTCCGTCTCCGCCCTGCGGTCCTTCCAGTGGCTGTATCACACCAGGCTACGGCCCGATCTGGTGGCGGAGCTGCTGGTGATGCGCCAGGAATTGCCGCGCTCATTGATTTCCTGCCATGGCCGGGTGCAGCGCGTGCTGGAAGGCATCGCCCAGGCCACCGGCGGCCGGCGCGGCGACCCGCAGCGCATCGCGGCGGAAATCCAGGACCGCCTGGCCAAGGGACGCATGCCGGATATCCTGGCGGCCGGGCTGCATGACTGGCTGACGGCGCAGATCGACCGGAACATCGAACTCGGCCATGCGATCCATGGGCTCTACCTGACCAGTTGATCGTAAGGAGGGCGGCATGCCGGCGACATCGCGTTGCGCGCCCTGGGGGCAGATGACGGCATGACCTATTGCGTCGGGCTTCTGCTGGATGCCGGGCTGGTGATGCTGTCGGACACCCGCACCAATGCGGGCGTCGACAACATCTCCGTCTTCGGCAAGACTTCTGTTCAGGAGACGCCGGGCGAGCGTGCGCTGGTCCTGCTCACTGCCGGCAACCTCGCGGTGACCCAGGCGGTGTGGAACCGCCTGCAGGAAGGCGTGAAGTTGGAGGGGGAGGTGCTGACCCTGGCCTCGGCGCCCGGCATGTTCCGCGCCGCCCAGCTGGTGGGCGCCGCGGTGCGGGAGGTGTTCGAGGCGGATGGGCCGGGGCTGCGCGCGCAGGGCGTGGGCTTCGATGTCTCCATCCTGCTCGGCGGGCAGATCGGCAGCGCGCCGCCGCGGCTGTTCCTGGTCTATGCCGCGGGCAATTTCATCGAGGCGACGGCCGACACGCCCTTCCTCCAGATCGGCGAGCACAAATACGGCAAGCCGATCCTGGACCGCGTGCTGAGCCCGGCGACGCCGCTGGCCGATGGCGTGACGCTGGCGCTGATCAGCATGGACAGCACCCTGCGGTCCAACCTGACGGTGGGCCTGCCGATCGACCTGACGGTGATCCGCCGTGATGCCCTGGCGGTTTCACTGCGCCGGCGCATCACCGAGGATGATTCCTACTTCGCCTTCCTGCGCCAGCGCTGGTCGGAAAGCCTGCGTGAGGCCTATCAGGCGCTGCCGCGACCGGATTGGCTTGGGTAGAGCGTGATGACTTGAGGTGGAATCACCGAAGAGTCTGAAACACGCGATCAGGTCGAAGGCGCGGCGCTTCAATCCGCCACGATGCCAAGCTCCCGCATCCGTTTCCACAGCGTGGTGCGCGAAATTCCGAGCCGCCGCGCCGCCTCTGCCCGATTGCCACCGGCATGCTGGAGCGCCTCGGCAATCGCATCCCGGGTCGCGTCATTGATCGCGGCGCCGAGGCGTGAGGACCCGGCCGGGCTGTCGCCTTCAAGGCGGCGTTCCGGGAACAGATCGGCGGGTCCGATGTCATCCCCATCCGTCAGCGCCACGGCGCGTTCGATACGGTTGCGGAGTTCCCGGACATTGCCCGGCCATTCATGGTCCGCCAGGCTGGCCAGCGCCGTGGGCGTGAAATGGCGCGCGCCGAGACCGAAGCGCGTCACGGCCTCGGCCAGCAGGCGCTCCGCAAGCCAGGGCAGATCCTCGGTGCGGTGCCGCAGCGGCGGCACCTCCACCGGAATGACGTTCAGGCGGTAGAAAAGGTCTTCCCGGAAGCGACCCGCCCGCACCTGGGCCGCAAGGTCCGCATGGGTCGCGCAGACCAGCCGCGCGGCGAAGGGCCGCTCCGCCGCGGCGCCAAGCGGCAGGAAGCGTCGCTCCTGCACCAGCCGCAGCAGCTTCGCCTGCAGATCGAGGGAAAGCTCGGCGATTTCGTCCAGCAGCAGCGTGCCCGCACCGGCACGTTCCGCAACGCCCGCCTGACGCGATACCGCGCCGGTGAAGGCGCCACGCTCATGGCCAAACAGCGTGCTCTCGGCAAGGTCGCGCGCGATGGCGGCGCAGTTCAGCGCCACGAAGGGTTCGTCGGCGCGTGCCGAGACGTCGTGCAGGAAACGCGCCGCGACCTCCTTGCCGACGCCGGTCTCGCCGGACAGCACGATGGGCGCATCCACCCGTGCCGCCTTGCGGATCAGCGCCTCGACCTCGCGCATGGCGACCGAGATGCCTAGGGAAGGTCCGGCCGCTTCCATCCGCTGTGGGGCGGGGCTTTCCGCCATCGCGGCGCCCAGCGCCTCCACCAGGCGGTCCACGTCGACCGGCTTGGTCAGGTAGTCGCGCGCCCCGGCGCGCACCAGCCGCACGGCCTGCGCCACTTCGCTGAAGGCGGTCATGAAGACGGCGGGCAGCGCGCCGAGATCGGCCACCAGGCGCAGATAGACCGCCTCGCCCGACATGTCCGGCAGGCGGATGTCGCTCACCACCGCATCGGGGCGCAGGGCCGCCGCCTCGCGCAGCGCCTCGGCCCCTGTCGCGGCCAGGCGCGGGCGGAAGCCCTCGAGCCGCAGCCGCTGGACCAGCGCCGGACCCAGCACGGGATCATCCTCCACCACCAGAACCACCTTCGGCCCACTCACGCGCCCACCTCGCCGGCATGCGGGGCGACCAGCGGAATCGCCAGCCGGATCGCGGTGCCGCCCGCCGGTCGCTCGGTCACCGAAGCGCGGGCATCGAGATTGCCCAGAAGCGAGACCACGACGCTGAGCCCGAGGCCGCGGGCGCCTGGTTCCGAGGCGACACCGGCCGAAAGCCGCCCCGCCTTGGCCGGATCGAGGCCTGGACCTTCATCGATGATCTCGCACAGCAGCTCGCCATCCACGATCCGGGCCTGCAATCCCACCACCCCCTGCGGCGGCGTCGCGGCGCAGGCATTCAGCAGCAGGTTCAGCAGCACCTGGCGAACCCCGCCGGCGCCGAGGCCGATGGCGCCCTGTGGCAGGTCCAGTTCGAAGACGACCGCCACACCGCGGCGCTCCGCCGCCGGGCGCACCAGATGGCGTAGATCGTCGAAGTCCGCGCGCGTCAGCGGCCGGTCATCGGCGGGCCGGTAGGCATCGAGCGTGCTGTTCACGATCCGCTCCAGTGCCGCGATGCCACGTTCGAGGAAGCCGAGCGATTCCTCGCGCACCTCCGCCCGGTCACCGAAGCGCCGCAAGGTGGATACGGCCGTGGCCAGGCCGCCGAGGGGGTTGCGCACCTCATGCGCGACGGTCGCGGCGAGTTGGCCGAGGGCTGCCATCTGTTCGCGCTCGGCAAGGACCGCGGCCAGTCGCTCCCGCTCCTGCACGCCATCGGCCATGCGGTTGTAGGCGCGCAGCACATGGGCCGTCCGTGGGTCGGCGCCGGCGACCAGCGCCTCGGGCAGCCGGGCAGGGGGGCGGTGTGCGCCCTCGGACAGTTCCTGCACCAGCATGCGCAACGGGCGACCCAGGCGGCGAAGGACCAGCCCGGTCAGCAGGGCGAAGGCCCCGGCCAGCAGCAGGTCGACCGCGACAACGGTCAAGGCCAGCCGCTGGCGCGCGGCCAGGATCGGTGCCACGTCGAGCGCGGCGACGAGCGAGCCGAGCGGCCCGGTGGATTGCTCCACGCGACGGCTCACCCAGGCAACGCCGGCCTTGGCGTCGATCCGCCACAGGGATCCCGTCAGGGTCTCGGCCGGAGGCTCCGGCAGGTTCGGGTCGCCGTGCCGCGCCAGCAGCCGGCCATCGGCGCCGTAGGCGAACAGCCCCCGCTCCGCGACCCCGTATTGCTCGCTGAAGGCGCGGGTGAAGCGTGATGCGATGTAGTCGGGGTCGCGCATCTGCAGCCCTGGCCGCACACTTGCGACAAGCCCGTCGAGATAGACCTGCCCGATCTCCTGAAGCTGCCGGTCTGCCTGGCGGTTCGTGACCTGCAGGGCGAGCTGGGTGGTGCCGACAGCCACGACGAAGACAACCAGCCCCGCCGCCGCCGGCAGCCGCAATGCGGGCGGCAGGATCGGACGGTGCCCGGGCCTTGGGCCGGAAGAGCCAGGGTCGGGGCCTGGGTCAGGCGTTGAGGCCGTCGTCATGACCCGGTCGGTTCCAATCCCACTCCAATCCTGCCCCGCGATGCGGGCCTTTCCCAGCGCCCAACCCCGATTGATCCCTCAGGGCAAAAGGACGAGGGGTACGCTCTCCGCAGCGGTTTCGAAGGCGCAGTTGCGGATGCTGTCGAAGAACCCTCCGTAACGCGTCGAGAGGCAGGACACCACCGCCGCGTCGAAGCAGGCAAGCCGCGCCGACAGATCATCCGCCTCGAAATCCAGATCGATCGGCGCCATCACCGCGACGCGCCGCCCATGGTCCCGCAGAAGCTCCGCCTGCGTCTCGACCATCTCCCGCACCCCGCGACGGTCGTCAGCGACCGGCAGGATGGAGACGGGCGCCGAGGACCAGAGCCCCGAACGCAACAGCCCCGCCGCCAGCCGCCCGCATCCGGGGGATGAGTCGACGATGAGCAGCACGCCACGGATCGAGGTGGGGCGCCGCCGGACCCGCAGGACAGGCACGATGTGCGCCGCGGCCAGCGTCGCCGCCGTTTCATGGCCCGGGCTGCTCTCCGCGCCATGCGGTCCGATACCCGCCGGCACGATGACCAGGTCCTGCCCCGCCAGAAGCCGGACGAGGTCTTCGGATGCGGCTTCCTCATGCCGCGCCATGGTCTCGACCTCGGGGTTCGCGGCGGCGATCTCCCGGAATTCGGCCAGCGCCGTGGCCGCGGCTTCCCGCATCTGGGACCGGCTGCGTGAGGCGAGCCACTCGGCCCAATAGGCACCCCCGACCGGCAGCGGCCCCCGCCAGCGGCGCGGCTCCAGCCCAGCCCCCGAGAGGCCGAGCACCTTGGCGCCATGCGGCCGTGCCAACTCCACCGCCATGGCCGCCGCCTCGCGTTGCGCCGGACCGCCGCCAAGACCGAGAAGGATACGCCGGAGTGGCATGAGCGTGGTGCCCGTGCGGTCATGGAGCATCGGCTCGACCGGGTGTTGGGCCTGCGGGAGGGGGATCGCGGTGGCCTCCTGCCGAGGTCGAGGCCTGGCGGGGGATGGCGCGCGCGGCATCGGCTGGGGAGATGCGATGGGCCTGGATGCGGGGTCGAAGATGTGGCGCTGCAGGATGCCGGCCAGGGCATCGGCCTGGCTCGCGGCGCCAAGCGGCGCGCCGGAGACATAGGCGGCCCGGCCCAGCGCATGCGATGCGAGCGGTGCCGTCAGCACCAGGAAGACAACCGCCCCGAGCGTGATGAGGATCGCGCCCGTTGTCCCGAAGGTGAGGCCGGCGCCGAGCAGCAACAGCCCGGCGCCCGCGACGCCCGCCTTGGCGGCCGCGTGCATGCGGCTGAAGGGGTCGGGCAGCCGTGCCACGCCAAGCGCGGCCAAGGCGACGACGGAAGCGCCGGCAAGAAGCAGGAGCGCGGCGACAATCTCGATGATGGCGGTCATTGGGCGGTCCTTTCGATCGGAGACCGCTCGACCGTCTTCGTGTCGCGGCGCTCCAGCAGCCGGGCAAAGGCAATCGCGGCCAGGAAACCGACGAGCGCAATGCCGAGCGCAATGGCAAGGAAAGCGGCGTCGCCGGCGATCACCGCGGTGAGCGCGGCGAGACAGGCGCCGAGCAGGCCGAGCATGTCGGTGGCGATGGCACGATCGGCCGAGGATGGGCCGGCCAGCAGGCGCCAGGCGACGGGGACGACACCCAGTGCCGCGATGACCGCCGCCAGCGCGGCCGCCCATGGAACGATACCCGTGGTCATGGCAGTACCTCCTGCACGCGGGATTCGAGGCTGGAC
The DNA here is from genome assembly GCF_019029495.1 of Falsiroseomonas oleicola. GTDB lineage: Bacteria > Pseudomonadota > Alphaproteobacteria > Acetobacterales > Acetobacteraceae > Falsiroseomonas > Falsiroseomonas oleicola. The sequence goes on along the minus strand of NZ_JAERQM010000001.1, from coordinate 66,849 downwards.
TTCATGTCGGCGACCGCGGCTTCCCGGTCCGGCGCATCGAGCATATGGACGTAGAGCGTTCGTCCGTCGGCCGAGACGTCCAGGCTCGTGGTGCCGGGCGTCAGCGTCACCATGTTGGCGAACAGCACCGTGCCGGCCTGCGAGCGGACATCCAGCGGCACGGCCACGATCGCCGGGCGCAGCCGCGCCGTTGGTCCAAGAACCGCGCGCACCACGGCGACGGTGGATTTGGCGAGTTCCGTGATGAAGGTGAATGCAACGCGCATCCATGCCAGCGTGAGCATCATGGGACAGCCTCCGTAAGCTGGACGGGATTGGCGCCAAGCACCGCGGCGATGTAGCCCTCGCGATCGAGCAGGCCCTCGGCCGCCGTGATGGAGAAGGCGGCGAAGGGCTCGGTCCACAGGCCGATCGTCAGCGTGACGCCGCAGAGCAGGATGATCGGCGCGAAGGTCGCGACGCGTTGCGCCAGGCTCCAGGCGAATGGCGGCTCGGGCGCCGCATCCGGCCTGGCCTTCCAGAACGCCTCGTTCCAGATCTTCACCATGGAGTAGAGCGTCAGCAGCCCGACCGCGAGCGCGACGAAGGCCAGCACATAGGCCTCCGCCTCCAGGCCGGAGCGGATGACGACCAGCTTGCCCCAGAAGCCCGAGAGCGGCGGGATGCCGGCCAGCGACAGCGCCGGGATGAGGAAGGCCAGACCCAACAGCGGCCGCGCGGCGTAAAGACCGCCGAGGCGCTTCAGCGCGAAGCTCCCGCCCACCTGCCGCATCGCGCCGGCGACCAGGAACAGGTTCGCCTTCACCACGATGTGGTGGACCACGTAGAGCACGCTGCCGGCGATCGCGAGCGGCGTCATCAGCGCCACGCCCACCAGCATGTAGCCGATCTGGCTGATGATGTGGAAACTCAGGATCCGCCGCACATCGTAGTGCATCGCGGCCCCCAGCACGCCCACCACCATGGTCGCCATGGCGATGATCCCGAGCAGCGGCCCGAACAGGGCCTGGTCATGCGCGAAGACCAGCGTGAAGATGCGGATGATGGCGTAGACGCCGACCTTCGTGAGCAGGGCCGCGAAGATCGCCGCCACCGGCATCGACGCGGTGTGGTAGGACGCCGGCAGCCAGTTGAACAGCGGGAAGACCGCGGCCTTCGCACCGAAGGACACCAGCAGCAGCACGCCCACCGCGGCCAGCGCGCCCTGGTTTTCGATATCCGGCGCCACGCGCGCGATATCCGCCAGGTTCAGCGTGCCCGTCAGCCCATAGACCAGGCCAACGGCCAGCAGGAAGAAGGTGGTGCCGACCAGGTTGAGCATGACGTAGCGGATGCCGCCATCGATCTGCTCCCGCGTGCGATCCAGCACGAGCAGGCCGAAGGAGGCGATCAGCATCACCTCGAACCAGACATAAAGGTTGAACAGGTCGCCGGTCATGAAGGCGCCGGTGACGCCCATCAGCAGCGCGTGGAACAGCGGCTGGAAGCCGGCGCGGTCACGTTCCTGCGCACCAGGGCCCATGGCATAGACCGCGACGACAAGGCCCATGAGCCCGGTGATCGCCAACATCGCGGCGGCCAGGTGGTCCACCACCAGGGAGATGCCGAAAGGCGCGGGCCAGTTGCCCATCTGGCCGACCAGCATGCCGCCGGAGATCACCTGCGCCAGCAGTGCCAGGGTGGCCGCAAACAGCGCGACCGCGGCGAAAAGCCCGACCGCGCGCTGCACGCCCGGCCGCATCCACAGCAGCGCCGTGACGGCGCTGGCCAGAAGCGGAATCAGGATCGGCGCGACGAGAAGCATCTGGCGCATCACGCGGCCTCCCGCCGTGCCGGGATGGAATCCTCGGGCGGGGACGGAGCCTGCGTTGCTGGCTCATCCGGCGCCTCCGCCGCGTCCATGTCCTCGGCATGGACGCTGCCGAACTCGGCATGGGCGCGCATCACCAGGACCAGGGCGAAGGCCGCCAGTCCGAAGCCGATGACGATCGCCGTCAGCACCAGGGCCTGCGGCAGCGGGTTCGCCGCATCCGCGGTGAGCGCCAGCGCGCCATATTCGACCAGCGGTGGCGTCATCGTGCCGATCCGGCCCGCGGCGAAGATCGTGAGATTGGCGGCGTTGCCGAGCAGCACGAAGCCGAGCAGCACCCGCGGCAGGTCACGCGCCAGCAGCAGATAGGCGGCCGCGGCAACGAGTACGCCGATGGTCAGTGCGAGGGGCGTCTCCATGTTCTCAGTCCTCCGCCACAAGAGCGAAGACCATCGCCGTGATCGTGCCGATCACCACGAGGTAGACGCCGACATCGAAGATGAATGCGGTGTTCAGCGGCAGCTTCACCGGCAGATCCGGGAACCACCAGCGATGCGTCAGGTAGCCGGCCGAGGGATCGAGCCAGGCCAGGAATCCGCTGCCCGCCGCCAGCAAAAGGCCAACGCCGCACCAGGAAGCCGGTGGCAGGCGCATGACGGCGAGGGCCGCCGTCTGCCCGCGCGCCATCGCGAAGAACACCAGGCCCGAGGCGGCCACCAGGCCACCGACGAAGCCACCGCCCGGCGCGTTGTGCCCGCGCACCAGCAGGTAGAAGGAGATCACCAGAGGCACCCACAGCAACAGCGGCGCCGAGACGCGAAGGATGAGGGAGGCATGCATCGGCTCAGTTCCCCCTGCGGAGCGGGCGCGCGACGCCGCGCAGCAGCGCGATGACGGCGAAGGCGGCAATGGCGAGGACGGCGATCTCACCCAGCGTGTCGAGCGCGCGGAAATCCACCAGGATGACGTTCACCACGTTCTGCCCATGGCCGCCCGGCACGCTGTTCTGCCCGAACCAGTCACCGAGCCTCGGGTCGAAGGGGGCGGCGAGGACGGCGAGCAGCAGCAGCGCCACGGAGCTGCCCATGACCACCGCGACCACCGCGTCGCCGGATCGCTGGCGGGTGGTGCGGGTGTCCCGGCCATGGACCGGCAGGCGCAGCAGCACGGTCGCCAGGATGACGACGAGCAGCACCTCGACCGTGAACTGCGTCAGGGCGACGTCGGGGGCACCGAAGGTCAGGAAGACGATCGCCGCCCCGAAGCCCACCAGGCCCAGCGCCATCACCGCGGCGAGGGTGCCCCTTGCGATCGCGGTCGCCACCGCGCCGGCGGCGATCATCCCGAAGGCGAGCGCGCGCGGATCGAGCACCGGATCCGCCGGCCATGCCGCACCATCATAGGCAATGAGCACGACAAGCGGACCCAGCGCCGCCACCAGAAGCAGCAGCCGGATATAGCCGCGCAGGCTGCCATGCTGGACCATCGCCGTGGTGGCTTCGGCGCAGGCAACGATCCCGGCCAGCGCACGGTCATAGCCATGGCCGGGGCCGAACCGGTCCAGCGCCCGGGAGGCTTGCAGCCCACGCATCAGACGCGGCCAGAACAGTGTCAGCAGCGCCCCGAGCAGGACGGTGACGACGCTCAGCGCCAGGATGGGCGTGAAGCCGTGCCACAGCGCCAGATAGGTGGTGGGCGGATGACCGAGGATGGAGGCGGCTGCCCCATCCAGCAGCCAGCCGCCGAGCAGCGACGGCGCCAGCCCCGCCAGCAGGCCGAACGTCGCCAGCACGACCGGCCCTGCCAGCATCGCGATGGGCGGATCATGCGGCGCCTTCGGCGTCGCAGGCCGCGCACCGAAGAAGATCCGCCAGGACAGCAGGCCGGCAATCGCCACGCCGGCTGTATTCACCAGGAAGGCGCCCAGGACGATCAGCCCCGCCCCGCCATCCGCCGCGACCGCCGCCTCATAGACGATCTCCTTGCCGACGAAGCCGAGGAAGGGCGGCAGCCCGGCCATCGACAGGGCCGCCAGTACCGCGGCCGCGGCCGTCCAGGGCATGACCCCGCGCAGCCCGCCCAAAGCGGAGGCGTCCCGCGTGCCCGTCTCATGGTCCAGGATGCCGGCGGTGAGGAACAGCGCGGCCTTGTACAGGGCGTGGACCGTCAGGAAGGTCACGGCCGCCATTGCCGACAATTCGGGCGCGAGGCCGAGCAGCATGGTCAGCGTGCCCAGCGCCGTGACGGTCGTATAGGCCAGCACGCGCTTCAGATCGGTTTCGCGGAAGGCGAGGACCGCGGCGACCAGCGCTGTCAGCAGCCCGGTCCAGGTCAGCAGCCCCTGCCAAAGCGCCTCGTCGCCATAGACCGGGCTGAAGCGTGCCAGCAGGTAGATGCCGAGCTTCACCATCGTGGCGGAGTGCAGATAGGCGCTGACCGGCGTCGGCGCGGCCATGGCGTTCGGCAGCCAGAAGTGGAACGGGAACTGCGCCGACTTGGTGAAGGCGCCGAGGATCACCAGCAGCATCGCCGGCACGGCCGCCGGATGCGCCAGCACCGCCTCCCGCGCCGCGATGATGCCGGTGAGGCTGGTGGTGCCCGCCGCGATGGCGACCAGGATCAGCCCGGCCAGCAGCGCCAGCCCGCCGCCGCCCGTGATCAGCAGGGCCTGAAGAGCGGCCTTCCGCGCCTCCAGCTTCTCGTGGTCATAGGCGACGAGGAAGAAGGAGGTGAGGCTCGTCAGCTCCCAGAAGATGAACAGGGTGATGACATCATTCGCGGTGACGGAACCGAGCATCGCCACCATGAAGACCAGCAGCAGCACGACCAGGCGCGTGAGCCGCGGATCACCCTTGAGGTAGCTTCCGGCGTAGAGCAGCACGAGGGTGCCGATGCCGGTGATCAGCAGCGCGAACAGCGCCGCGAGACCGTCCAGGCGAAGCCCGCCCGAAACGCCCAGCGAAGGCACCGCCCAGAAGGCGGCGGAGACGGGCGCGCCCCCGGCCAGGCCGAGATACAGCGCGAAGCATACCGCCGCCGTGGCAGCCCCGACCGGCGCGGCCTGTGCTGGTCGGAGGCATGCCACGACGATCGCGGCGGCGATGCCGAGGAGGAGGGGAAGCAGAAGGATGAGTTCGGGCGCGTGCATGGTGTTGCGGTGATCGCAACTGCCATGCCAGAGATAAATATGAATTACATCAGCGGTTTAGTGGGAATTTTCTATTGGAAACGTCAACTGCGGTGAACGCCGCTGAACACCGGCGTTCAGGAAGGTGAACGTTCTGGACTGTTGATATAGCGACATGAACGGACGCGCATGCGGGGCGGCCCGGATTGGCACGTCCATCGAAGACGTGCCGCGCGAGGTCGATCCGACACAGGCTACTCGGCCGGTTCCAGGGCTGGCTGATGCGCCGCGATCATGCGCGCCAGCATGCGTCGCATCAGCACGCCGGGGCGGTCGCTGGGCATGTTCATCTCGATACCCGTCTGGTCCAGCGGCACGTCGTAGTCGGTGCTTTCCAGGATGTCGCGATCCTCATCGGTGACGATGCGGTCGAAGGCGATCACATCGGCGGCCTTGGCCTGTTCCTCCGTGTCGTTGCGGAAGACGAATTGCACGACCATGGAGGTGCCATCGTCGATCGGCGTGGCGCAGGTGACGATGGAGTGGCTGAGGCCATTCGGATACTGGATGCGCAGCTTGCGCAGGAAGGGCGCGTACCAGCGGCCGCGCATATGGCGGACGGTGGTGTCGCTTTCCATGTTGAGGACCTTCTTCTGGATCTCGGGATTCCGCACCGGAACCTCCGTGATCATCATGAAGCCGTCCTCGTGTTCCTCGATCTCCAGCCTGGCGGGTTCCGGATGCCCCTGGTCGCCAAAGCTCGTCCGGTGGACGAAGGCGAAATGGGCATTGTCGAAGCTGTTCTCCATGAGCCTCAGACCCGCACAGGTCCAGACCTCATAGAATTCGTCGATACGCCGAAAGCCGAGGCCCTCCTCCTCGAAATCCGGCAGGGGGTAGATCGGGTCTTCCAGTGCCACCCAGACATGGCCGTAGCGGATCTCGGCCTGGTAGGCGGGCACGCGCATATTGGTGGCGCCCTGCCGGTCCACCGGCCGCTGCGGCACGCGCATGACGCGGCCATCCGCCGCGAATTCCCAGCCATGATAGCCGCAGGCGAGCCGCCCGGAGGTGTAGAAGCCCTTCGAGAGTTTCGCGGTGCGATGACAACAGCGGTCATCCATCGCCGCGGGTTTGCCCTCCCCATCCAGCCAGATCACCAGGTCCTGGCCGAGCAGGCGGAACGGCTTCGGGCCCTCGGACAAGTGGCCGACCGGCATCACCGGGTACCAGAATCGGCGCAGCAGCGGCGTGGCGGTGGCGAGCATCCGAGCGGTCCCTCGTGGCGGGTCAGGGCAGCCAGCGTGCAAATCCAGACCGGCGGATGCAAGCGCCGCGATCCGGGATACCGCCGAAAACAGCTCATGCCATCGCCATTCCGCCTAATTTTCCAGCAGATTCGGGCTGGCGCGCCGAGGCTTCGGGCAGAACGCCCTTCCATCCCCCGCGCCCGTCTTGCTACAGCGCCGGCAATCACAACGCCGGGACCGTCACGATGCGCCGTCGCCACGCTCTTGCCCTGATCGGCTCTGCCCTCGCCACCCCGGCGGTCCATGCACAGTCGCTGACCAATGTGCGCTTCACCCTGGACTGGGCCATGCAGGGGCCCCAGGGCGCCTTCGTGCTGGCGCTGGACAAGGGCTACTTCCGCGAGGTCGGGCTGAACGTCACCATGGATCGTGGCTTCGGGTCCGGCGACGTGCCGGTGAAGGTCTCGGCCGGCGCCTATGATGTCGGCGTCGCCGACCTGTCGCCCACCATCCGCATGAAGCTGGAGCGGCCGGACAGCGACCTCTTCACCCCCTTCATCATCCACGACGCCACCGCCCTGGCCGTGATGACCCTGCGGCGGGAGAATATCCGCACCCCGGCCGACCTGGTGGGCAAGACCCTCGCCGCGCCGGAATCGGATGCGGGCCGCCAGCTTTTCCCCGCCTTTGCCAAGGCTGCCGGCATCGACCCCGCCTCCGTCCGCTGGCAGAGCGTGACGCCGCAGCTGCGCGAGCCGATGCTGGTGCAGGGCCGGGTGAATGCCATCACCGGCTTCATCACCTCCGGCATCTTCTCCCTGCGCGGGCTGGGCGTGGCGGAGCAGGACATCGTGACGATGCTGTTCAGCGATGTCGGCGCGAATTTCTTCTCGACCTCGCTGATCACCACGCGCCGCTGGGCGGCGGCCAATCCGCAGGCCGTCACAGGGCTGATCCGCGGCCTGGTCCGGGCGCAGTACGACAGCCTGCGCGACCCGGACGCCACCATCGCCAACCTGCGCCGGCGCGAGCCGCTGACCGACGTGGCGCTGGAGACGGAACGCCTGCGCATGGCGCTGGACCGCCTGACCTTCACCGCCCATGTGCGCCAGAACGGCTTCGGCCAGGTGGACATGGCGCGGCTGCAGCGCAGCATCGATGCGGTGCGGGAAGCCTTCGCCATCTCGCGCCCGCTGCCGGCCTCCGATATCTACGACCCCTCCTACCTGCCTGCCGCTGCCGATCTCCGGCAGTCCTGAGGCGTCTTCTGAAAGGTCCCGCCATGGCCCCGCTTCCCACCCGCTACTGGCAGGACCTGCCCTGGCCCGCCTTCAAGGACCTGCCGGCCAACACCGTGGCGGTGCTGCCGGTGGCGAGCATCGAGCAGCATGGGCCGCACCTGCCCGTCTCGGTGGACACCACCATCAACCAGGGCGTCATCGCGCGCACCCTGGCCGTGACGCCGGCGGAGCTGCCGGTGCTGGTGCTGCCGACGCAATGCGTGGGCTGTTCGGTGGAGCATCTGCGTTTTCCCGGCACTGTCACCACCTCGCCCGAGACGCTGCTGGCGCTGGTGACGGATATCGGCGCCAGCGTGGCGCGGGCCGGTGTGAAGCGCCTGGTGATCGTCAACAGCCATGGCGGCAACGTGTCGGTGCTCGACATCGCCTGCCGCCGCATCCGCATCCAGCACGGCATCCTGGCCATCAACGCCATGTGGGCGCGGATGGGCAAGCCGGAGGCGCTGAAGGACCCGGTGGAGGGCAAGTACGGCATCCATGCCGGCCGCGACGAGACCAGCGTGATGCTCGCGCTGACCCCGCATCTGGTTCACATGGACAAGGCGGTGAATTTCGTGAGCCGCTGGCAGGGCGTTTCCAATATCGCGCCGAACATGGCCCCCGACGCCGGCGCGCCGCTCGCCTGGCAGGCGCAGGATCTCAATCCGGCAGGCGCGGTGGGCGATGCCTCGCTCGCCACCACCGAAATCGGCGAACAACTGCTGGATTTCGCGGCGGAGAAGATGGCAACGCTCTGGGGCCAGGTCGCGGCCTTCGACGCCGAGGGTTTTCTCGCCAACGAGCCCTCGCCGCATGGCTGATATCGCGGGGCTTGTCGCGGCGCTGGATGGGATCGAGCTTTCCACCGATCGCGCTTTGCTGCGGCAGAAGAGCCGCGATTTCTACTGGTACAGCCCGATCCTGAAGGCGCAGCTCGACGGCAAGTCCGCCGAGCTTTTTGTCCGACCGCGCGACGAGGCCGAAGTTCTCCGAGTCCTGACCGCCGCGCGGGCGGCCTGCGTGCCGGTCACGCAGCGCGGCGGCGGCACCGGCAATTACGGGCAATGCGTGCCGCTGGAAGGCGGCATCGTGCTCGACATGTCGGCCATGGCCGCGCCCATCGGCATCACCGATGGCGTGGTGGAGGTGGAGGCCGGGGCGAAGATGATCGACCTCGACCTCTGGGCGCGCGAGCAGGGCTGGGAGTTGAAGCTCTGGCCCTCCACCAAGCGCACCGCGACCATTGGTGGCTTCGTCGCCGGCGGCGGGGCAGGGGTGGGCGGCATCAGCCACGGCACGATGCGCGAACGCGGCAATTTTGCGGGCGCGCGGGTGGCGACGATGACCGATCCGCCGGAAATCCTGGAGCTGGAGGGTGCGGCAGCCAATCCGGTGAACCGCACCTATGGCACGACCGGCGTGCTGACCCGCATCCGCGTGCCGCTGACGCCCGCGCAGGACTGGCGCGACGTCGCCATCGCCTTCCCCGACTTCGTCCCCGCCAGCCGTTTCGCGCTGGAACTCAGTTTTGCGGACGGCATCCCGAAGAAGATGTGCGGCGTCTTCGACAGCCAGCTGCCGCCCTTCTTCCGCGGCCTGGCCGATGCCGTGCCCGCAGGCCATGCGCTGGCGCTGGTGATGGTGGCGCCCGCCGCGCTGCTGGCGCTGCGCGAACTTGCCGCGGAACACGGTGGCACCATCGTCGCCGAGCAATCCACCGTCACCGCCGAACGCGATGGCGATGCCACGCCCTTCTACGAATACTGCTGGAACCACACCACGCTGCAGGTTCTGAAGCGCGATCGCGGCGTCACCTACCTGCAATGCCGCTTCCCCTTCGAGAATACCCTCGAAGCGATCGAGGCCGTGCGCATCCCCTTCCGCGACGAGGTCTGGATGCACACGGAATGCGTCCGCTTCGGCGGTCGCCTCACCATGTCCGGCCTGCCCGTCATCCGCTGGACCAATGCGGAGCGCCTGGCCGAGATCATGGCGGCCTTCGAGGCGCATGGCATCGGCATCGCCAATCCGCATGTGCTCACCATCGAGGAAGGCAGCAACTACCGCCGCGTGCCCGGCGACCAGCTCGGCTTCAAGCAGCGCACGGACCCGCTCGGCCTGCTCAACCCCGGCAAGATGCGCGATTTCGTCCCCGTGGAGGCGCCATGACCGTTCAAGCCGTGATGGCCGAACTGCCGGCCATCGACTGGATCACCGACCCGGCCCTGGTGCGCCAGCGCTCGCGCGACTTCTTCTGGTACTCGCCCGTGCTGAAGCGCCAGCTCAACGGCGTGACGGCGGAGGCGGTGGCCTGCCCGCGGGATGAGGCGGAGGTCATCGCCATCATGGCGGCCTGCGTGAAGCACCAGGTGCCGCTGACGCCACGTGGGGCCGGCACCGGCAATTACGGCCAGGCCATGCCGCTGAAGGGCGGCATCGTGCTGGACCTGATGGGCCTCAACCGCGTGATCTGGACCAAGCCCGGCATGGTGCGGGCCCAGGCCGGCATCAAGCTGATCGACCTCGATGCCATCACGCGGCGCGAGGTGCGCGGCGAGCTGCGCTTCCACCCCTCCACCAAGCGCACCGCGAGCCTCGGCGGCTTCATCGCCGGCGGCTCCGCCGGCATCGGGTCCTGCACCTATGGCAAGCTGCGCGAGCCCGGCAACATTCTGGGGCTCCGCGTGGTGACGATGGAGGCCACGCCGCGCGTGCTGGAACTGCGCGGCGCCGATATCGACAAGGCGAACCACGCCTACGGCACCAATGGCGTGATCACCGAGGTGGAGATGCCCTTGGCACCTGCCTGGGACTGGGTGGATGTGTTGTCCGAATTCCCGGACACCATCTCGGCCGCACGGTTCTGCGAGGCTCTGGTCGCCAGCGACGGCATCGCCAAGAAGATGGCGGGTGTCGTAGCGCCCGGCGTGGCGCAGCGCTATTTCAAGCCCTTCATGCAGATGGTCACGCCCGGCAAGGCGGCCGCGCTGGTGATGGTGGCCGAGCCTTTTCTCGACCTGCTGGCACCGCTGCTGGATCGCTTCGGAGGTCGCCAGCTCTACGTCGTGCCGACGGAACAGGCGGAGACGCCGCTGTACGAATTCACCTGGAACCACACCACGCTCCAGGCCCTGAAGGTCGATCGCGGCCTGACCTATCTGCAAACGCTGTTTCCGACGCCGCATCATTTCGATCTGATCGCGAAGATGGACGCGACCTTCGGCGATGAGGTGATGCAGCACCTGGAATTCGTCCGCCTCAACGGCGTCGTCACCTGCTTCGGCCTGCAGCTCGTGCGCTTCACCACCGAGGAACGCCTGGCGGAGATCATCCGCATCCATGAGGATGCCGGCGCGCTGATCTTCAACCCGCATGCCTTCACGCTGGAGGAGGGCGGGATGAAACGGATCGATTCCGAACAGCTCGACTTCAAGCGCGTCGCCGATCCGCATGGGCTGCTGAATCCCGGCAAGATGATCGCGTGGGACGACCCCGACTGGACGCCGGAGCGGCCGCAGAGCTTCTACCTTTATGGCCAGGCCGATGCGCCCGAGGTCGAGGAAGTGCTGGAGTAGGCTCAGGGGAACAAGTCTGAGGGGCAACTCCCCCACCGCCGAGGCGTTCCTTCGCCAGTACCGTGCGCCACAGACCACGGCGCGCGCCACAGGGCGGAAGGCGTGCCGGCACAATGAATCAGATTTCGCGCGGTGCTTCGGCGCCGCAATCCCTGCTCACCCGCTTCGAGACCGTTCGCGCGCGGACGGAGGCGCTGGCCGCGCCCCTCTCGCCGGAGGACCAGGTGGTGCAATCCATGCCGGATTGCAGCCCAACCAAATGGCACCGCGCCCATACCACTTGGTTCTTCGAGACGTTTCTTCTGCTGCCGCATCTGCCCGGCGCGGAGCGTGTTAGCGACGACTATGCGCGGCTGTTCAACAGCTACTATGTCGCCGCCGGCCCGCGTCATGCGCGGCCGCAGCGTGGCATGCTGACCCGCCCGGACAATGCGGCCGTCACCGCCTACCGCCAGGCCATCGACGCCGCCATGGGGCGGCTGCTGCGGGATGCGGGGGCGGAGGTGCTGGGCCTGACGGAGCTCGGCCTGCAGCATGAGGAGCAGCACCAGGAACTGCTGCTGACCGATGCGCTGCACGCGCTGTCGCTGAACCCGCTGCGCCCGGCCTATGACGCGGATTGGCAGGACCCCGCGGCCGATGCGGCCCCGCCGGCGATGCTGGAAGGCCCCGAGGGCGTCGTGGAGATCGGCCATGACGGCATCGGCTATGCCTTCGACAACGAGACGCCGCGCCATCGCAGCTATCTCGCCCCCTACCGCATCGCCAACCGGCTGGTGACCAATGCCGAATGGTGCGCCTTCGTCGCCGATGGCGGCTACCGGCAGCCGCTGCTCTGGATGAGCGATGGCTGGGCGGCCTGCCAGGCCGCGGGCTGGGACGCGCCGCTGCATTGGGAACAGCGCGACGGCGCCTGGTGGCAGTTCGGCCTGGGCGGCCTGCGCCCGCTCGACCCCGCCGGCCCGGTGCGCCACATCTCCTGGTACGAGGCCGATGCCTTCGCCCGCTGGGCCGGCAAGCGCCTGCCGACCGAACAGGAATGGGAGGCCGCCGCCACCCGGCCGGGCTTCGCGGAGGCCGAGGGCATCGCCTGGCAATGGACCGGCAGCGCCTATCGCCCCTATCCCGGCTTCCGGCCCTGGGAAGGCGCGGTTGGCGAATACAACGGCAAGTTCATGGTGAACCAGATGGTGCTGCGCGGCGGCTCGCGCGCCACCGCCCCCGGCCATTCGCGCGCCAGCTACCGTAACTTCTTCCCACCCGATGCGCGCTGGCAATTCACCGGATTGCGGCTGGCGGAGGATGCGGCATGAGCGCCGTCACCGAACGCCCCTCCGCGCTGCTGTCCGATGCCCTCGCGGGCCTGACCGCCCCACGCAAGACCCTGCCCTGCAAGTGGCTTTATGACGCCGAGGGCACGCGGCTGTTCGAGGCGATCACGCGCCTGCCGGAATACTACCCGACGCGGACCGAGATACGGATCCTGGACCAGCATGGGCCGGAGATCGCGCGGGCGGTCGGCCCCGGCGCCGTGGTGGTGGAATTCGGCCCCGGCGATGGCGTGAAGGCGGTGCAGCTTCTGGAGGCCCTGGAGGCGCCGCGGGCCTATCTGCCCGTTGATATCGCGGCGGAATGGCTCGACCAGGTCGCCGAGCGGGTCGAGGCGGCCTCTCCCACCCTGCCGGTGCGGCCGGTTGTCGCGGACTTCACCAGGCCCTTCGACCTGCCCGCCCATGGCGGCGGCAGCGCCGCGCGGCTCGGATTCTTCTCGGGCTCCACCATCGGCAATTTCGAACCGGCGGAGGCCGTCGCCTTCCTGGCCCGCGCAAGAACGACGCTGGGGCCGGGTGGCCGGCTGCTGCTGGGCGCCGACCTGGTGAAGGGCGAGGCGGTGCTGGAGGCCGCTTATGACGACAGCGCCGGCGTCACCGCGGCCTTCAACCTGAACCTGCTCACCCGGCTGAACCGGGAGGCCGGGGCGGATTTCGATATCGGCGGCTTCCTCCACAAGGCGCGCTGGAATCCCGCGCGGGAGCGGGTGGAGATGCATCTTGTCGCGCGCCATGCCCAGTCGGTCCGGCTCGGCGGCCAGACCATCCGCTTCGCGGCGGGGGAGAGCATCCACACCGAAAGCAGCCACAAATATCGCGCCGAGGGCCTGCGCGCCTTGGCGGCCGCCGCCGGCTGGCGCGACGCGGCGATGTGGACGGATCCGGACCGGCTGTTTTCCGTCTGGCTGCTCCAGGGCTGACACAACAGGAGGAACCCTCGATGTCATCGCGCAGCGTGCTTCTGGTCGAAGATGATCGCCTGACCGCCATGGCGGCGGAACAGGCGCTGTCCCGGGCCGGCTTCCAGGTTGTCGGCCATGTCGAGGACGAAGCCTCCGCCCTGCGCCGCGCGCAGCAGCCGGCGCCGGATTATGCCGTGGTCGATCTGGACCTGGCCGGCGGCGGCAGCGGGCTTCGCGTGGGGGAGGCGCTGGCCGCGGCCGGCGTCCGCGTGGTCTACGCGACTGGTCATGGCCCGGCGTGGCGGCAGGAGATGGAGGATAGCGGCGCCAAGGCCTGCCTGGCCAAGCCCTACGCCGCCGAGGACGTGCCGGCGGCGCTGGAGGTTCTGGAACGCCTGCTGCGCGGCCAGCAGGCGCCAGCGGTGCCGGAAGGCATGCACCTCTTCATCGACTGAGGCGGCTCGCCCTTCCCTTTCGGGAAGGGCAACACCTCACCCTTCCGAAGGGAAGGGCGGCGGCGCGGTGCCGGCCAGCAGCGCGGTGCGCGCGGCGGTTAGGATGGACCGGCCGCCGGCCTCGGGATGCAGCACCAGCAGCAGAAGCGAACGGCCCGTCACCAGATAGGGGTGGCCGAATGCGAAGGGCTCCGGCTCATCCAGATCGGGCTTGTTGGTGTCCACCAGCAGCAGCCAGCGCTGGCCGGCCGGCGGTTCCGGCAGGGCGAATTCCACCACGTCATGATGTGCGTTGAATACCAGCAGCAGCGTCGCATCGCCGGCCGGGCGGCGGATGCGGGTGGCCTGGGCGCGGCCATCCAGCAGCATGCCGAAGCAGCGCGCATGCGGATCGTCCCAGTGCCCGTCTTCCATCTCGGTGCCGGAGGGGGTGAGCCAGCTCACATCGCGGACGCCCAGCTCCTCGTTCAGCGCCCCGTTCAGGAAACGGGCGCGGCGCAGCACGGGGAAGTTCTGGCGCAGCGCGATCAGCTTGCGGGTGAAGGCGGCCAAGGCGCGGCCTTCCTCCGTCACGCCGGTCCAGTCCATCCAGCTCAGCTCGTTGTCCTGGCAATAGACGTTGTTGTTGCCCTGCTGGGTGCGGCCGCATTCATCGCCGCTCAGCAGCATCGGCGTCCCCTGGGAGAACAGCAGCGTGGCCAGCATGTTGCGCTTCTGGCGCTCGCGCAGCGCGATGATCTCGGGGTCGTCGGTCGGCCCCTCGGCGCCGTGGTTCCAGGACAGGTTGTGCTCATGCCCGTCCTGGCCGCCCTCGCCATTCGCCTCATTGTGCTTGTCGTCGTAGCTGACCAGGTCGTGCAGGGTGAAGCCGTCATGCGCGGTGATGAAGTTCACGCTGGCCCAGGGCTTGCGGCCCCGCCGGTCGAACAGGTCGCCGGAGGCCGCGAGGCGGCTGGCGACATCCGAAGCCTGGCCCTCATCGCCCTTCCAGAAGGCGCGGATGGTGTCCCGGTAGCGGTCGTTCCATTCGGCCCAGCCGGGCGGGAAGCCGCCCACCTGGTAGCCGCCCGGCCCGCAATCCCAGGGCTCCGCGATCAGCTTCACCGCGGAGAGCACCGGGTCCTGCCGGCAGGAATCGAGGAATCCGCCGCCCTCGTCGAAGCCATAGGGCTCGCGCCCCAGGATCGTCGCCAGGTCGAAGCGGAAGCCGTCGACGCGCATCTCGGTGGCCCAGTAGCGCAGGCTGTCCGTCACCATCTGAAGCACGCGCGGATGCGCCAGGTTCAGCGTGTTCCCGGTGCCGGTGTCGTTGATGTAGTAGCGCGGCTGTTCGGGCAGCAGCCGGTAGTAGCTGGCATTGTCGATGCCCTTGAAGGACAGCATCGGGCCTTTGTCATTGCCTTCCGCCGTGTGGTTGTAGACCACGTCGAGAATCACCTCGAGCCCGGCATCGTGCAGCCGCGCCACCATCTCCTTGAACTCGGAGAAGGCGAAGGCCGGGTTTCGGGCGTAGCGCCGGGCGGGCGCGAAGAAGGAGATGGTGTTGTAGCCCCAGTAGTTGCTGAGGCCCTGGTCCAGCAGGAACTGGTCGTTGACGAAGGTATGGATCGGCAGCAGTTCGACCGAGGTCACGCCGAGGTTGCGCAGGTAGGCCACCACCTCCGCCGAGGCGAGGCCGGCATAGGTGCCGCGCATCTCCTCCGGCAGCGCCGGGTGCCGCTTGGTCAGGCCCTTCACATGGGTCTCGTAGATGATGGTGCGGTCCCAGGGCACGGAAGGGCTGCGTTCCCGCCCCCAGGTGAAGGCCGGGTCGATGACGCGGCATTTCGGCATATGGCCGGCGCTGTCGCGCTCGTCGAAGGTCAGGTCGTCGCCGGATTCCAGCACATAGCCGAAGACCTCCGGCCCATGCTTCAGGTCACCGACGATGGCGCGGGCATAGGGGTCGAGCAGCAGCTTGTAGTGGTTGAAGCGATGGCCGGCATCGGGGGCATGCGGGCCGTGGACGCGGTAGCCATAGATGGTGCCGGGGCGGGCATCCGGCAGATAGCCGTGCCAGACCTCGTCGGTATATTCGGGCAGTTCCAGCCGTTCCAGCTCGGTCTCGCCGGAATCATCGAACAGGCACAGCTCCACCTTGGTGGCATTGGCCGAAAAAAGGGCGAAGTTCACGCCCAGGCCGTCCCAGTTGGCCCCCAAGGGATGCGGCAGGCCCTCCCGCATCCGTGAACGGCGCATCACCTGTGGCATCGCCACACCTGGCCTGATCCGCATCCATATCCCCCGTTGCATGGCTGAACCGGACCCGACTCGCACCGGATCCCGCAGCGCAACAACAGCCCTCGCCGCCCCGCGTTCCGCAGGGCGGGTGAAAATTTTCGCACGCCGATGGAACGAAGCGCGGCGCGACCGGTTTCCCGCGCATGCTTCCATCCGCCATGACGTCGCCTTCCCCCCATGTCCACGACATGCCCTTCGGTGCCGCCCCGGTGCCGGAGGGTGTGCGCTTTCGCCTCTGGGCCCCCGGCCATGCCGCCATCGGGCTGGAACTGGAGGGGCAGGCACCCCTTCCGATGCGGCCCGAGGAGGGCGGCTGGCACGCCCTGACCACCGATGCCGCCGGCCCCGGCAGCCGCTACCGCTTCCTGCTGCCGGACGGGCTGCGGGTGCCCGACCCGGCGTCGCGCCACCAGCCGGGGGATGTGCACGGCCCGAGCGAGGTGATCGACCCCGCCGCCCATGCCTGGACCGATGCCGGCTGGCGCGGCCGCCCCTGGGTGGAGGCCGTCATCATGGAGATCCATATCGGCGCCTTCACCGAGGAAGGCACTTTTCGGGCCGCGATCGGGCGCCTCGACCACCTGGCCTCCCTGGGCGTGACCGCGATCCAGATCATGCCGGTGGCGGATTTCCCGGGCGCGCGGAACTGGGGCTATGACGGCGTGCTCCCCTTCGCGCCGGATTCCAGCTACGGCCGGCCGGAGGATTTCAAGACGCTGGTGCAGGAGGCCCATGCGCGCGGGCTGATGGTGCTGCTCGACGTGGTCTACAACCATTTCGGGCCGGAGGGCGCCTACCTCCACGCCATCGCGCCCGAGGCCTTCACCGACCGCCACAAGACGCCCTGGGGCGCCGCGCTGAACTTCGACGGCACGCAGACCGCCGCGGTGCGGGACTACTTCATCCACAATGCGCTGTACTGGGTGCGCGAATTCCACCTGGACGGGCTGCGGCTGGATGCGGTCCACGCCATGCTGGATGACAGCCCGACCCATCTGCTGGAGGAGCTGGCGGCGCGGCTGCGCGCGGCGGTGCCGGAGCGCCCGGTGCATCTGATCCTGGAGAATGAGGAGAACGAGGCCCGCCGCCTGGTCCGCGATGCGGAAGGCCATCCCGTCCACTACACCGCGCAATGGAATGACGACGTGCATCACGTGCTGCATGTCGCGGCCAGCGGTGAATCCAGCGGCTATTACGCCGACTACCACGGCGATACCGAACGCCTGGCCCGCGCGCTGGCGGAGGGCTTCGCCTTCCAGGGCGAGCTGATGCCCTATCGCGGCCATCCGCGGGGGGAGCCCAGCGCCGAACTGCCGCCCACCGCCTTCGTCGCCTTCGTGCAGAACCACGACCAGATCGGCAACCGCGCCTTCGGCGACCGCCTGAGCCACATCGCGCCGCCCGAGGCGTTGCGCGCCGTGGCGGCGGTGGCGCTGCTGCTGCCGCAGGTGCCGATGCTGTTCATGGGCGAGGAATGGGGCGCGGCGCAGCCATTCCCCTTCTTCTGCGACTTCGGCCCGGACCTGGCCGATGCGGTGCGCGAGGGCCGCCGGGCCGAATTTGCCCGTTTTCCGGAATTCGCCGATCCCGCCAGCCGCGACCGCATCCCGGACCCACTCGCCGAATCCACCTTCCGCGCGGCGAAGCTGGGCTGGGAGGATCGTGCCAAGCCGCCGCATGCGGCCTGGCTGGACTGGCACCGCGCCATCCTGGCGGTGCGCCATGCCGAGATCATCCCCCGCCTGCCGCGCATCACCCGCGGCGCCGCCTGGCGCGTGCTGGCGCCCGGCGCGGTCGCGCTGCGCTGGGATATCGCCGGCGGCGGCGCGCTGGCCCTGCAGGCCAATCTCTCGGCCCAGTCACTGGCCGATATGCCGCCACAGGGCGGACGCGTGATCTGGCGGGAAGGGCAGGCGGGCGACCCCTGGTCGCTCTGCTGGTCGATCGAGGACTGCGCATGAACGAGACCGTGATTCCCCGCGCCACCTACCGCCTGCAATTCCACGCCGGCTTCCGCTTCGCCGATGCGGCGCGGCTGGCGCCCTATCTCGCCCGGCTCGGCATCAGCCATGTCTATGCCTCGCCCTGGCTGAAGGCGCGGCCGGGCAGCACCCATGGCTACGACATCGTCGACCACGCCGCGCTGAACCCCGAACTGGGCAGCGAGGCGGATTTCCGCGCCATGGTCGCCGCCTTCATGGAGAATGGCCTCGGCCAGATCGTCGATTTCGTGCCCAACCACATGGGCGTCGGCGGTGCCGACAACCCGTGGTGGCTGCATGTGCTGGAATGGGGGCCGGAATCCGACTGCGCCGGCTGGTTCGACATCGACTGGCGCGCCGGACGGCTGCTGGTGCCCTTCCTGGGCGACCAGTATGGCGTGGTGCTGGAATCCGGGCAGCTCGAACTCCGCTTCGATGCGGAGGCCGGCGGCTTCGCCGTCTGGGCCTATGGCACCCACAAGCTGCCGATCTGCCCGCTGCATTACGGCCGCATCCTGGGCGATGCGCATCCGGCGCTGGAGCGCCTCGGCGATGCCTTCGCCGGGCTCGAGGATTGGCGCCCCCGCATCGTCGCCCGCGCCAGCGACCTGAAGGCGGAACTCGCCGCCCTGGTCGCCGAGGATGAAATGGTGGCCTGGGCGGTGCGGGAGGCCGTGGCCGCGCTGAACGGGCGGGGTGGGGAGGCCGGAAGCTGGCGCCGGCTGGATGCGCTGATCCGCGACCAGCACTGGCGCGCCGCGCATTTCCGCGTCGCGGCGGATGACATCAACTACCGCCGCTTCTTCAACATCAACGAACTCGCCGGCCTGCGGATGGAGCTGCCGGAGCTGTTCGCCCATGCGCATCGCCTGATCTTCGACCTGCTGGCCGATGGCACTCTGGACGGTCTGCGGATCGACCATGTGGACGGGCTGCTCGACCCCAAGGCCTATCTGCTGCGGCTGCGGGAGGCCGCGCCGCGCCCCTTCTATCTGGTGGTGGAGAAGATCCTGGCCCGGCATGAGGCGCTGCGCGCCGACTGGCCGGTGCAGGGCACCACCGGCTACGAATTCGCCAACCTTGTCCTGGGCCTGATGCTGGACCCGGCCGGGGAGGCGGCGCTGACGCGCGGCTATGCGGACTTCACCGGCGCGGAAGGCGATTTCGACGCCATCACCCGCGACTGCAAGCACCGCATCATGCGCAATGAGATGACCGGCGAATTGCAGATGCTGGCGCGGGAGGCCGCGCGCATCGCCCGGCAGACGCCCCGCACCGCCGATTTCACCCGCAACATCCTCAGCCGCGGCCTGGCCGCCATCGTCGCCGGCTTCGAGGTCTATCGCAGCTATGTCGATGCCGAGGCGCCGCCCAGCACCGAGGACCGCCAGGCGATCGACACCGCGGTGACGGAGGCAAGACGGCAGGAGCCGGACCTCGACCCGAGCGTCTTCGACTTCCTGCACGGCCTTCTGACCACCGACCTGGTCGCCGCCCCGCGCAGCGGCTTCAGCCGCCATGCGGTGCAGCGCTTCGCCATGCGGGTGCAGCAATACAGCGGCCCGATCATGGCCAAAGGCCTCGAGGACACCGCCTTCTATCGCTACAACCGGCTGGTGGCGGCGAATGAGGTGGGCGGGCATCCCGATCACCCCTTCGTCAGCCTGGACATCTTCCACGCGGCGAATGCGGAACGCGCGGCGCATTGGCCGCAGGCGATGCTCGCCACCTCCACCCATGACACCAAGCGGGGCGAGGACACCCGGGCGCGGCTGGCCGTATTGGCCACCATGCCGGAGGAATGGACGGCGGCGGTGCGCGACTGGCACGCCATCCTGCGGCCCGAGGGGGAGGGGGCGGGGCCGGATCGCAACGACGCCTATCTGTTATACCAGCTTCTGCTCGGCATCTGGGATCCCACCGATCCGGCGCTGGGACCACGTCTTGAAGCGGCGATGATGAAGTCGCTGCGCGAGGCCAAGCGCCATTCCAACTGGGCGTCGCCCAATGCCGGTTATGAGGGCGCGACCATGACCCTGGTGCGGGACGCCCTGGCCAGCCGCCGTTTCCTGGAGGCCTTCGAGCCCTTCCAGCACCGCATCGCCCGGCTGGGCGCGGAGGCAAGCCTGGTGCAGACGGCGCTGAAGCTGACCGTGCCGGGGGTGCCGGATATCTACCAGGGTGCCGAGATGTGGGATTTCAGCCTGGTCGACCCGGACAACCGCCGCCCTGTCGACCACCAGGCGCGCGCCGCGGCGCTGGAGGAGGTGACCACCGCCCTGGCCCAGGGCGCCCTGCCGGCGGAGGCTGGCGGCCGCCTGAAACTGGCCTTGACCGCCGCCTTGCTGGCCGAACGCA
This sequence comes from Falsiroseomonas oleicola, assembly GCF_019029495.1. GTDB lineage: Bacteria > Pseudomonadota > Alphaproteobacteria > Acetobacterales > Acetobacteraceae > Falsiroseomonas > Falsiroseomonas oleicola. The sequence goes on along the minus strand of NZ_JAERQM010000001.1, from coordinate 46,499 downwards.
AGGCGCGGCCCGGGCTCTATGCCCATGGCGACTATCAGCCCGTTCTGGCCCGTGGCCCAGGGGAGGATGCCGTGGTCGCCTTCACCCGGCGGCACGGGGCGCAGGCCATGTTCCTGGTGGCGCGTCGCTTCCCCGCTGACCTGGACTGGCAGGAGACGATTTTGCCCTCGCCCGGGGACGGCACCTGGCGCAACATCCTGACGGGCCGGCCGCTCAGCCTCGATTCGGCCCTGAAAGTGGCGGATGCGCTCGATGGAATGCCTGTCGCGGTGTTCGCCGCCAGCGACTGAATTCCGGCAGGCCGCGCAGATCGCACCCTGACAGCGCCGCCAGTTCCGGCTATGCGACCGACCCTGCAAGGAGCCTTGGCATGTCGAAGAAGTTTCTGACCGACGTCATCATCCAGTCCACCGAAATGCCGGCCAACGCCGCCGGCCGGCTCGCCGGCGAGATCATCGAGGCGATCAAGACCGAGATCGTGCAGTCCGGCCGCTTCACCATCCCCGATTTCGGCGCCTTCAGCGTGCGCGAGACGGCGAAGCGCACCGCGCTGAACCCCCGCACCGGCGAGAAGGTGGCCGTGAAGGCCGGCGCGACGGTGCGCTTCAAGGCCAGCAAGGCGCTGAAGGAATCGGCGTTGGCCACCATGAAGAAGGCCAAGCGCAAGGCCGCGAAGGCCTGATTAGCGGCGCTCTGGCGCCGTACGCTCGGACCGGCCCAAAGGCCGGTCCGCCTGTCGGGGGGAGAAAGCCTCCCCCCGAGCTCCAGGCCGGTCTTACAGACCTGCCTGGCTGATGAACTTCGTGTTCAGATAGGCCTCGATCGCCTCCGACCCACCCTCGGAGCCGTAGCCGCTGTCCTTCATGCCACCGAAGGGCACTTCCGGCAGCGCCAAGCCGAGGTGGTTGATCGTCATCATCCCCGACTCGACCCGATTGGCCAGGGCATTCGCCGTCTTCGCGCTGCGCGTGAAGGCGTAGGAGGCCAGGCCGAAGGGCAGGCGATTCGCCTCCTCCACCACATCCTCCAGATCGGTGAAGGGCGCGATCATGGCGACGGGGCCGAAGGGCTCCTCGTTCATCATCCGGGCATCCTTGCCGAGGCCGGTGATGACGGTGGGCTGGTAGAAATAGCCCTTGTTGCCGATGCGCTCGCCACCCGTATGCACCTCGCCGCCCCGCTGCCGGGCATCGGCGACCAGACCCTCGATCCAGGGCACCCGGCGCTCATGCGCCAGGGGACCCATCTGCGTGTCGGAATCCATGCCGGCGCCGACCTTCATGCCCTTGGCGATGGCGGTGAAACGCTCGACGAATTCCGCATAGGACTTCTGCTGCACCAGGAAGCGGGTGGGGGAGACGCAGACCTGTCCCGCATTGCGGAACTTCGCGCCGGCCAGGGTCTTCGCCGCCAGCTCCAGATCCGCATCGTCGAAGACGATCGCCGGCGCATGGCCGCCAAGCTCCATCGTCACCCGCTTCATGTGCTGGCCGGCGAGCGCCGCCAGCTGCTTGCCGATGGGGGTGGAGCCGGTGAAGGTCACCTTGCGGATCACCGGATGCGGAATCAGGTATTCGCTGATCTCGGCCGGCACGCCATAGACGAGGTTCGCCACGCCCGCCGGCAGGCCGGCATCGGCGAAGGCGCGGATCAGTTCGGCCGGCGAGGCCGGGGTCTCCTCCGGCGCCTTGACGATGATGGAGCAGCCGGTCGCCAGCGCGGCGGACAGTTTCCGGACGACCTGGTTGATCGGGAAATTCCAGGGCGTGAAGGCGGCGACGGGGCCGACGGGCTCCTTCACCACAAGCTGGTACACACCCTCGGCGCGGGCCGGAATCACACGGCCATAGGCGCGGCGGGCTTCCTCGGCGAACCAGTCGATGACATCGGCGCCGGCCATCACCTCCATCTTCGCCTCGGCGAGGGGCTTGCCCTGCTCCAGCGTCATCATCTTGGCGATGGCATCCGCACGGCCACGGAAAATATCCGCCGCCTTGCGCATCAGCTTGGAACGCTCGAAGGCCGAGACCTTCTTCCAGGTGGCGAAGCCCTTGGCCGCGGCCTCCAGCGCCTCATCGAGGTCGTCCTTGCTGGCATGGGCGACCTGGCCGATCACCTCCTCCGTCGCCGGATTCAGCACCGGCAGGCTGCGGCCGCCGCGCGCGTCACGCCAGGTGCCGTCGATGAACAATTGGGTATTGGGATACATGCGTGTCTCCTGCTGCAATCCTTGGGGTGGTCCATCGCACAGAGGCGGCCGCGGGGGAACCTGCCCCCGCTAGCTGTTCGGACCACGCTCCATCGCATAAGGCTGCCAGCGCCGGAGGCCGGAATCAGGCAGCACCGTCGGGTTGACGCAGGACATGGGCCAGCGGCCTGACAGAACAAGGGCCATCTCCTGCCCCGCGCGGCGCTTCCGCGCCTCATCAAATCGGGCGGAGGCGCTGGCATTGTGCGGCGAGAGGATGACATGCGGCATCCGCAGCAGCGGATTGTCGGGCTTCACAGGCTCAACCTCGAACACATCGAGCCCCGCGCCGGCAATCGCCTTGCTCTCCAGCGCCGCAATCAGCGCGGCCTCATCCACCGTCGGGCCACGGCCGGTGTTGATGAAGATCGCGGTGCTCTTCATGCGCGCGAAATGCTTCGTCGTCAGCATCTTGCGCGATTCCGCCGTGTCCGGCGCATGCATGGAGACGAAGTCCGACTCCGCCAGCACCTGGTCGAGACTGGCCGGCACCACGCCGAGCGCCGACATCGTCAGCTCATCGACATAGGGGTCATAGGCCATCATGCGCAGGCCAAAGGCCTTGGCCCGCAGCGCCACCAGCCGCGCCACGCGGCCGAAGGCGACGAAGCCCAGCGTCTGGCCCATCAGCCGCGGCACGTTCAACAATTGCGGCCGACCCTCTGCCCATCGCCCCTCCCGCACCATGCGGTCCTGTTCCATGCAGCGGCGATGCGTGGCCAGCAGCAGCATCATCGCATGATCGGCCACCTCCTCGATGAAGGTGTCCGGGCAATTCGTCACCGCGATGCCCTTCGCCGTCGCCGCCGGCACATCCACGTAATCCACGCCGACCGTGGCGCAGGTGATGACCTTCGCCTTGGTCAGCGCGGCGATCATGCGGTCAGAAATCCGCATGCCCTTGGCATAGACCGCATCGGCCTCCGGCGCCGCGGCGATGAAACCCTCCTCCGTCGCCGGGCATTCGACGATCTCGGCACCCAGCCGCTCCAGCGCCTCCATCTCCAGCCCGTAGCCACCGCCGGCCGTGGTGAAGGACGCGCCCGCGGGCGTCAGGATTCTCGGCTTCGTCATGATCTGCGTTTCCCCTTTGCTTCCGCGAAAGCTCGCATGCGTCCGGGGGGCCGACAAGCGTCGGGGGCGCTGCTAGGCTACATGCCCGTTCAAGAAAAAGGAGCAAACACCATGGCGCGTCTCGCAGGAAAGATCGCATGGGTCACCGGCGCCGGCAGCGGAATCGGCGAAGCCGCCGCCCTGGCACTGGCCGAGGAAGGCGCCGAACTCGTCCTCACCGGCCGTCGCGAAGCCCCGCTCGCCGACGTCGCCGCGCGCATCGCCGCGCAAGGCGGCAAGGCCCATATCCAGTCCGCGGACATGATGGATTCCGCCGCCGTGCAGGCCATCGGCGCCTTCCTGGGCGAAAAATTCGGCCGACTCGACATCCTGGTGAACAACGCCGGCCTCAACATCCAGCCGCGCCGCTGGGCCGTCCTCAGCCCCGAAGGCGTCGACGAGCTGGTGCGCGGCAACCTCAACTCCGCCTTCTACGCCGTCACCGTCGCACTTCCCCTGATGCGGCCCCAGAAGGACGGCGTGATGATCCACACCGCCTCCATGGCCGGACGCAACATCTCCATGCTTTCCGGCGCCGGCTACACCGCGGCGAAACACGCCGTCGTGGCGATGAGCCACACCATCAACATGGAAGAATGCATCAACGGAATCCGCAGCTGCGCCCTGCTGCCCGGCGAAGTCGCCACCCCCATCCTGGACAAACGCCCCAACCCGGTCAGCCTGGAAGAACGCGCCAAAATGGTGCAGTCCGCCGACGTCGGCGACCTCATCCGCTACATCGCCTGTCTGCCCAAACACGTCACCATCAACGAAGTCTGGATCACCCCCACCCACAACCGCAGCTACGTCGCGGCCCTGAGCCAGAAGCTGTAGGTCGCGCCGCAGGGGGCTCTGCCCCCTGCACCCCCGCCAAAGGGACAGTGGTCCCTTTGGAAACCCATTTAAGGGGTAGGCGAGAGGAGGGGCATGGCGGTCGTTCAGGGACAAACGGTCGCTTGGTGCCCCTCATCTCGCCTACCCCTCATACGAGGGTTCGAAGGGGCCACTGCCCCTTCGCGGGAGGGGTGCGGGGAGGGCAGAGCCCTCCCTGCGGAGCCGACCTACTCCTTCACGGCCCCGGTCAGCGAGCTGACGTAGTAGTCGACGAAGAAGGAGTAGAAGATCGCGACGGGCAGGGAGCCGAGCAGGGATCCGGCCATCAGCGCGCCCCATTGGTAGACGTCGCCGGTGACGAGTTCGGTCAGGATGGCGACGGGGACGGTTTTGTTTTCGCTGCTCTGGATGAAGGCGAGTGCGTAGATGAATTCGTTCCAGGACAGGGTGAAGCTGAAGATGCCGGCGGAGATCAGGCCGGGCACGGCCAGCGGCAGGGTGATCTGCCACAGGATCTGAAGGCGCGTGGCGCCATCGATCAGCGCGCATTCCTCCAGCTCGAAGGGGATGGACTTGAAGTAGCCGATCAGCAGCCAGGTGCAGAAGGGGATGAGGAAGGTCGGGTAGGTGAGGATCAGCGCGAAGGGCGTGTCGAAGAGCCCGAGCTGGAACACCATGGTCGCCAGCGGGATGAACAGGATCGAGGGCGGCACCAGATAGGCCAGGTAAATGGCCAGCCCCACATACTGGCTGCCCTTGAAGCGCAGCCGCTGGATGGCGTAGGCGGCCAGCACGCTGGCGAACAATGAGAGGATGGTGGCGCAGACGGAAACCAGCATCGTCGTCCACAGCCACTTCGGATAGGCCGTTTCGAACAGCAGCATCCGGATGTGGTCCAGCGTGGGGGAGGTGATCCAGAACGGATTGTGCTGCGCGAAGTCATACAGCTCGGCATTCGGTTTGAACGCCGTCACCGTCATCCAGTAGAAGGGAAAGAGCAGGATGATGAGGAAGCAGCACAGCGGCAGATAGAGCATGACGAAGCGGCGGGACTTGCTGTCCCAGGCCATCGTCTCCAGCTGCGCGGAGGAGGTGTTGGTGGACTTCGCTTCCTTCGGTACCACGGCGGCGTCAGTCATTGCCCTCTCCCTGCTGCCACTTGCGCCGTGCCAGGCCGTAGTAGCTGAACAGCGTGGCGAAGACGAGGAACGGGATCATGGAGACAGCGATCGCCGCACCTTCACCCAGCTGCCCGCCCTGGATACCTCGCTGGAACGCCAATGTGGCCAACAGATGTGTCGAATTCACCGGTCCGCCGCGGGTGATGGCGTAGACCAGCTGGAAGTCGGTGAAGGTGAAGATGATGGAGAAGGTCATCACGATGGCCAGGATCGGCAACAGCATCGGGAAGGTGATGTGCCGGAACCTTTGCCAGCCGCTCGCCCCATCCAGCAGTGCCGCTTCGTACAACGAGGGCGGGATGGTTTGCAGGCCAGCGAGCAGGGTGATCGCCACGAAGGGAATTCCGCGCCAGATATTGGCCGCGATCAGCGACCAGCGCGCCGGCCAGGCGGTGTTGATGAAGTCGACATTGGTGTCGCGCCAGCCCAGCGCATCGACCAGGACGTAGGAGATGATGGAGAATTGCGGGTCGTAGATCCACCAGAAGGCGATGGCCGACAGCACGGTCGGCACGATCCAGGGCAGCAGGATGATGGCGCGCAGCATGGACTTGAATGGCACGTGCTGGTTCAGCAGCAGCGCCAGCCACAGCCCGAGCGCGAATTTCCCGATGGTCGCGACGCCTGTGTAGAAGACGCTGTAGAACACCGCGCTCCAGAAGATCGGGTCATCCATCAGCCAGATGAAGTTCTCAAGCCCGACCCAGATCCCCTCCCGCCCGATCGTCGTATCGGTGAAGGCCAGCCAGATGCCCAGGCCCAGCGGATAGGTCAGGAAGGTCATCAGCAGCCCGACGGCGGGCAGCAGGCAGACGAAGGCGAGGAACGGCTTCCAGTCGAACAACCGCGAGAGCGCGCCCTGTTTGGGGCGCATCTTGGTCCAGACCGGCGCGGCTGTTGTCGCGGACATTTTGGATTCCCGGAAGGGAAACGGCGCCCGCGCGATGCGGACGCCGTTTCAGGTTGTCAGCGGCGGGAGCGGAAGAAGCGGCGGGCGCGGCGCTCGGCCTCGGCGGCCGCCTGCTGCGGTGTCGCCTGGCCGGAGGCGACGGAGGCGCACATCTGCACCATGACGTAGTCGGCATTCGCCGCCGCCGAGGCCTGGCTGATCGGGCCCTTGTAGCCGGCGTAGAAGGTCGTATCCATCACGCCCTTGAACACCGAGACCTTCGGGTCGGAGTTCCAGACGGCGCTGTTGGAATAGGCGTTCAGCGGCTGCGACCAGTAGCCGAGATTCGCCTGCAGCCAGGGATCGTACTGCTCCGTCTCCAGCAGGAAGGCGAGCAGCGCCTTGGACGCATTCGGGAAGCGGCTGTGCTTGAACACCATGGCGTTCAGCGTGAGGCCCGCCATCGGCGAGGTCGCGGCGAGGCCCTTGGGCAGCAGCGAATGCTCGGTATCGTCGGCGATGGCGCGCATCGCCGCGTCGTTCTTCAGCGAGAAGTACAGCGACACGCCATTCGCCGTCAGATGGCATTCGCCGGCGGAATAGGCGCGGTTGTTGCTGATATCGCCCCAGGCGATCGTGCCGGGGATGAAGGTGGCATACAGCTCCTTCAGATATTCCAGCGCGGCGATGGTCTCGCGGCTGTTGATGGCGACTTCGTTGTTCTCATCGACCAGGTAGCCGCCGAAGGACCAGACCAGCCATTGCGCGAAGCCGTTGCCGTCGCCGACCGCATTGCCCAGCGCGAAGCCGGCCGGCTTGCCCGCGGCCTTCAGCGCCTGGCACAGGCGGAGGAAGCCGGCATGGTCTTCCGGTGGCCGCTCGAAGCCCGCCGCGTTCACCGTGGATTTGCGCCAGACCAGCGGGCCGCCGGAGGCCCCGAAGGGCAGGCCGAGCCAGGCCTCGCTGCCGGCGCGCTTGCCGTAGCGCTGGGCCATCGCCTTCCAGCCACCATATTTCGTGCCGACATAGCCGGCGACATCGGTCAGTTCGACCAGCTTGTCGGCGTAGATATGCGGCGCCTCGTTGAAGCCGATGATGAGGTCGGGGCCCGCTCCGGTATTGGCGGTGACCGCGGTCTGCTGGGTGATATCCTCCCAGCCCACGAAGTCGACGCGCACCTCGACGCCATTCGCCTGGGCGAAGCGGGCGCAGTTGGCGCGGAACACTTCCTCATCCGGCTGCACGAAACGCACCGGGCGCAGCATGCGCAGGGTGGCACCGCGTTCGATCGGCAGGTTCAGGGCGGGGGCGGGCTGCGTCGGGATTCCCTGCGCGCCGGCACTGCCGGCGGCGATGGCGGAGCCGGTCAGTGCCAGCGCCGCGCGGCGGGTGATGAGATGGGTCATTTTTCTTGATTTCCTCCTTGTTTGTCTTGGGCGTGGTCAGCTCGGCAGGCGTCCTCCATCCGGACCGAACAGATGCACCAGGGAGAGGTCCGGCATGACCCGCAGCGTCGCGCCAGGGCGGCCCTGCACGCGTTCCCGGAAGGCGCCTGTCACCACCGTCTCGCCGAGGCGCATGGTGACCTGCGTTTCCGATCCGGTCGGCTCCACCAGCACGATGATGCCCTCCACCCCGTCTTCCGCCAGGCTCATATGCTCCGGCCGGATGCCGTATGTGGCAGCGTTGGCGGGCGCGCCGGGCGGCAGGGGCAGAAGGGCGCCGCCTTCCAGGCGGAAGCCTTCCGGCGTGACCTTGCCGGGCAGCAGGTTCATCGCCGGGCTGCCGATGAAGCCGGCGACGAACAGGTTCGCCGGCTTGTCATAAAGCGCCAGCGGCGCGCCGGCCTGTTCGATCCGTCCGCCATTCATCACCACGATCTGGTCGGCCATGGTCATGGCCTCGATCTGGTCATGGGTGACGTAGATGGTCGTGGTGCCAAGGCGCTGCTGCAATTCGCGGATCTCGGAGCGCATCTGCACGCGCAGCTTGGCGTCGAGGTTCGACAGCGGCTCGTCGAACAAAAACACCTGCGGATGCCGCACGATGGCGCGGCCCATGGCCACGCGCTGGCGCTGGCCGCCCGAAAGCTGGCGCGGGTAGCGATCCAGCAGCGCGTCCAGGCCGAGGATTTTCGCGGCGCGCTGCACCTCCTCCTCCATGATGGCGGGCGGTGCCTTCGCCAGCTTCATCGAGAAGGCCATGTTCTGCCGCACGGTCATGTGTGGGTAGAGCGCGTAGTTCTGGAACACCATGGCGATGTCCCGGTCCTTCGGCGGCACGTTGTTCACCACGCGCCCGTCGATCGCGATCTCGCCGCCGGAGATGTTCTCCAGCCCCGCGATCATCCGCAGCAGCGTGGATTTGCCGCAGCCCGACGGGCCGACCAGGACGACGAATTCGCCATCCGCGATCTCCACATCGACGCCGTGCAGGATGCGGGTGGTGCCAAAGGATTTGAGCGCCTGCCGCACCGAGACCGTTGCCATGATCGTTTCCGTCCCCCCTGCGTGCCGCCTTTGCCGGCGACTACGCGACGGGAGGCTACACATGCCTTTGCGCCACGCGCAACCTCGCTTGGCAGCAAGCGGGCTTGTGCTTCGGCCCGCTAAGTGTCGACAGCCGAGGACCTGCCGCATGGCGGCTCCACGTGCGGCGCGCTGGACGGTGCGGGGGCGGCGGGTCTAGGGAAATGCTGCATAGCAGCAAAGGTTGGGCACCAGATGCCTGAGCACTACCGCCGGCTCGCCATACTTCTCGGCGCGCTGACCGCCCTCGGCCCCTTGGGCATCGACATGTACCTGCCCGCCTTTCCCGCCATGGGCGCCGATCTCGGTGCCAGCCCGGCGGCCATCCAGCGCACGCTGGCCGTCTTCCTTCTGGGCATGGCGGCGGGGCAGTTGGTGTACGGCCCGCTGTCGGACCGGCTGGGACGGCGCCTGCCGTTGTTCGTCGGCATGGGGGTCTACACCCTCGCCTCCATCGGCTGCGCCGTGGCGAGTTCCGCCGATGCGCTGGTCTGGCTGCGGCTGGCACAGGCGCTCGGTGGTTGTGTCGGCGTGGTGGTGGCGCGCGCCGTGGTGCGCGACCTGTGCGACGAGCGCGGCGCGGTGCGCATGATGTCCATGCTGATGCTGGCGATGGGCGCGGCGCCGATCCTGGCGCCGATGCTTGGCGGCTGGATGCTGGCAGCGCTCGGCTGGCGCGCGATCTTCTGGTTCCTGGCCATCTATGGCGTACTGGCCCTGGTGGTGATGCAGGCCTGGCTGCCGGAAAGCCTGCCGCCGGAGCGCCGGCGGCAGGACAATTTCGGCGCGGTGCTGCTGGTCTATCTCAGCCTGCTGAAGGATCGCCGCTTCCTGGCCCATGCGCTGGCCGGGGCGCTGCCGATGGCGGGGCTGTTTGCCTATCTCGTCGGCTCGCCGCATCTGCTGATGCAGGTGCATGGGCTGGGGCCGGTGGAATACGGCATGGCCTTCGGCGGCAATGCCTTCGGCCTGATCCTGGCGAGCCAGGTCATCTCGCGCCTGGTGCGCCGGCAGGCGCCGTCGAAGCTGCTGGTCATCACCCTTTCGCTGCTCGCGACGGCCAGTGTCGGCGTGCTGCTGGCGGTGGCCAGCGGCGCGTTGCTGCCGCTGCTGGCCGCCTTCTTCCTGTTTCTGGCCTTCATGGGATCGGTGCTGCCGCTGAGCACGGCCCTGGCGATGGCGCCGATGGGCCGCATGGCGGGCAGCGCCTCCGCCCTGATGGGCACGCTGCAATTCGGCGTCGGCGCCGTGGTGGGCGCCGTTCTCGGCGCCTTCGGCGGCACCTCCGCTTTGGCGATGGGCGGGGCGATCGCGCTGGCGGGCCTGGGCGGGCTGACCGCGCATCTGGCGCTGCGGCGCACGGTCTGAGGATCAGCGCCGCATCAGCGCCTCCGCCGCCGCCACGATCTTCGCCGTGTCCACCTTCAGCGCATCCTCCAGCGGCGGCGCGAAGGGCACCGGGACGCGGGGCTGGCCAAGCCGGCCCACCGCCTTCAACCCACCGGGGCCGAGCAGCTCCACCATCCGCGCCACCACCTCCGCCCCGAAGCCCCCGGTGGTCACCGCCTCATGCACCACCAGCAGCCGCCCGGTGCGGCGGAGGGAGGCGGCGACGGCCGCCTCGTCCCAGGGCCATAGGGTCCGGAGGTCCAGCACATCGGCGGCGATGCCGCGCGCCGCCAGCAGCGCCGCTGCTTCCTCCACCTGCGGCACGATGGCGGACCAGGTGACGAGGGTCAGGTCGCCACCCTCCCGCAGCCGGCGCGCCTGGCCGAAGGGGATCGGCTCGATCACCTCCGCCACCGGGCCGGTCAGCGGGAACAGGTTCTTCGGGTCGAAGAACAGCACCGGGTCGTCGCTGCGGATGGCCGTCACCAGCAGCCCGGCGGTGTCGGCGGGGGAGGAGGGCACGGCGACCACCAGCCCCGGGATATGGGTGAACCAGGATTCCAGCATCTGCGAGTGCTGGGCTGCGGAGTTGCGCCAGATGCCATGCGGCATGCGGATCACCACGGCAGGCTTCGCCTGACCACCGAACATGTAGCGCACCTTGGCGATCTGGTTCACCAGCTCGTCCATCGCGCACATGACGAAGTCGAAGATCCGCATCTCGATGATCGGCCGCGTGCCGACCAGCGCGGCGCCGAGACCGGCACCCATGATGACGCTTTCGCTGATCGGGGTGGAGACCACGCGCTGGTCCCCGAACTCCTCCAGGAAGCCGCGATACTGGCCGAACAGCCCGCCACGGGCGACGTCCTCGCCCAGCACCCAGACGCTGGGATCCCGCCGCATTTCCTGCAGCGCGGCGCGGCGGGCGGCTTCCACCAGGGTGATGCTTTGCATGTCAGGCCTCCCCAGCCACGGCGCCGATATCCTGCACGTCTTCCCAGGCCACGGCCGGATCGGGCCAGGGCGCGGCCAGCGCCGAGGAGCGGGCCGCCGCCATTTCCGCCAGCGCATCGCCCTGGATGATATCCAGCGTGCTCCCGGCCACGCCTTCCGAGAGCAGCCGGGCGCGCAGCCGCAAAATGGGCTCCGCCGCGCGGGCGGCCTCCACCGCCGCGGGATCGCGCCAGGCGGCGGGGTCGGTGCTGGTATGGCCGGTGATGCGATAGGTGGTGGCGTGCAGCAGGCGCGGGCCAGTGCCGGCGCGGACCTCCGCCACCAGCCGTGCCGCCGCTTCGTCCACCGCCGCCGCGTCATTGCCGTCGACGCTGACGGTCGGCACGCCCAGCGCCTCCGCCCGCGCCGCCACGCCGGGGCCGGCGGTGACGCTGGCGGTGGCGGTGAAGGCGGCGACGCCGTTGTCCTCACAGACGAAGAGCACCGGCAGGCGGTACAGCGCGGCCCAGTTCAGCCCTTCCAGGAAGGGGCCGCGATTGATCGCGCCGTCTCCGAAGAAGCAGGCGACGATGGCATCGGACCCCATCAGCTTCAGCCCCTGCGCCGCGCCGACCGCGATCGGGATGCCGCCCGCGACCACCCCATTGGCGCCCAGCATGCCGACGCTGAAATCGGCGATGTGCATCGACCCGCCCTTGCCCCGGCAATGGCCGCCGGCCCGGCCGAACAGTTCCTCCATCATCCCCGCCACCCCGGCGCCCTTGGCCAGGGCGTGGCCGTGGCCGCGATGGTTGGAGGTGATGCGGTCGTCCCGCCGCAGATTGCCGCAGATGCCGGCCGCCACCGCTTCCTGCCCAATCGAGACATGCAGCGGGCCCGGGATTTCGCCGGCCTTGTGGGCGGCCAGCGCCGTCTCCTCGAAGGCGCGAATGCGGCACATTGTGGTATACAGCGCGAGCAGACGCGCGCGGTTGTCCCCGATCCTGGTCATCCGGCTCCCCCTCATCACCCCCTTCTGCGCGGGGGGCTTGCGGAGGATGCGGCAGCGCGCGAAGGAATCAAGCCAGGGAGGGCAGGATATGCCGGATACGGCACCGCTGGTGGTGGACAGCGTGACGCAACTCGATGAGGGCGCGCGGGGCCAGGTGGCCTGCTGTGCCAGTCACGGGGCCGTCTACGCCGCCTGGTATGCCGCCCGGAAGGGCGTGGCCGGGCTGCTGCTGCATGATGCCGGGATCGGCCGCGAAAGGGCCGGTGTCGGCGGCATCTTCTGGCTGGAAGGCCGCTTCATCCCCGCCGCCGCGGTGGCCCATGACAGCGCCAGGATCGGCGATGGCGCCGACATGGTCGCGCGCGGCGTGCTCTCCACGGTCAACGGCCCGGCCAGGGCGCTGGGGCTGCGGGAAGGCATGCGCGCGGCGACCGCGCTCGACCTGCTGCTGGCCGCCCGCCTGCCGGCCGGGGAGGCACCGGGCGCCATGGATGAGGCGCGGCGGGAGATTGCGACGGAGCAGGGCGTGCGGATCATCGCCCTCGACTCGAACGGGCTGGTCGGGCCGGAGGATGCCGGGCAGATCATCGTCACCGGATCGCATGGCGGGCTGCTGGGCGGTCGCCCCGCCACCGCGGTGAAGGCGGATGTGCTGGCCGCCATCTACAGCGACGCCGGCATCGGTGCCGACCAGGCGGGCCTGTCCCGCCTGCCGGCGCTGGCCGCGCGCGGCATCGCGGCCGCCACCGTCTCCGCCTTCTCCGCCCGCATCGGCGATGCGACCAGCAGCTGGGAGGATGGCTACATCTCCGCCCTCAACGGCCCCGCCGAGGCCCGTGGCGGCTGTATCGGCCTTTCGACCCGCGACTTCGTCGCCAAGATCCTGGAGAGTCTTTGATCATGTCCGCCAATGCCACCCGCCGCATGACCGGCGGCGCCGCGCTTGCCGAGATGCTGAAGCTGCATGAGCCAGGGCCGATGTTCGGCATGGGCGGCTTTCAGCTACTGCCGTTCTATGAGGCCTGCCGGGTGCTCGGCGTGCAGCACTACCTCATCAATGATGAGCGCTGCGGCGCTTTCGCGGCGGATGCCTATGCGCGGGTGACGAACCGGCCGGGGCTGGTGGATGGCACGCTCGGGCCGGGCGCGACCAACCTGGCGACCGGGCTGGCCGAGGCCTTCAATGCCGGCATGCCGATGGTCGCCATCATCGGCGACGCCAATCGCCAGCACGCCTGGAAGAACATGACGCAGGAGGCACGGCAATTCGACGTGCTGCGCCCGCTGGTGAAGGAGGCGATCCGCGTCGAGATCATCTCCCGAATCCCCGAACACATCCGGCGCGCTTTCGCGGTGGCGACCTCCGGCCGGCCCGGCCCGGTGCTGATCGCGGTGCCGGAGGATATCGCGCATGGCGAGCATGACTTCGACGCCGGCGATTTCTGGTTCGACCCGGGCACGCTGCGCGCCCAGGCGCGGCGCTCGCGCCCGGCGCGGGACGACCTGGCGCGCGCCGCCGCCTTGCTGGCCAAGGCCGAGCGCCCGCTGATCCTGGCCGGCGGCGGCGTGCATATCAGTGAGGCCTATGAGGCGCTCGCCGCACTCGCCGAGGCGCAGGGCATGCCGGTGGCGCATACCATGTCCGGCAAGGGCGCCATCGGCTGCAACCACGCACTCTCGGCCGGCGTCTTCGGCCGCTATTCCCGCATCGCCAACGACCTGATCGGCCTGAGCGACTGCCTGTTGGTGGTTGGCTGCAAGCTGGGCGAGATCGCGACCAAGCGTTTCTCGCTGATGCCGTCCGGCGTGCCGCTGATCCACCTCGATATCGTGGGCGAGGAAATCGGCCGCACCACGCGGCAGGATGTCGCGCTGGTGGGCGATGCGCGCTGCGGGCTGGAGGATCTGTTGTCCGAGCTCGGCCCCCGCGCCGATCGTCGCGCGGACTGGTGCGCAGAGGTGCCGAAGCGCATGGCCGCCTGGCTGGACTCGGCGAAGGACCGGCTGGAATCGGTGGAATCGCCGATCAATGTCGGGCGGCTGATGGGGGAGCTGAACAAGATCCTGCCGGCGGACGCCGTGCTGGTCGCCGATGGCGGTTTTGCTGGACACTGGGGCGGGCTGTTGTTCGACACCAAGCGCGCCGGGCGCGGCTTCGTCGCGGATCGCGGTTTTGCCTCCATCGGCTACGGCGTGCCCGGAGGCATCGGGGCGCAGATCGGGGTGGGGAAGGGGCGGCGCGTGGTCTCCCTGACCGGCGATGGCGGCTTCAACATGTCGATGGGGGACCTGGAGACCGCGCGGCGCGTCGGCGCGCCGATCGTCGCCTGCATCTTCAACAACGCGGCCTCCGGCTATGTGAAGGCCTTGCAGCACGCGGTCTTCGGCCCGGGCAGCTACCAATCCAGCGACCTGGTCGAGATGAACTACGCCAACATTGCCAATGCCATGGGCTGCCAGGGCATCCGTGTGGAGGACCCGGAAAAGCTGGCCGGCGCCATTCGCGCGGGGCTGGAGAACACGGATACGCCCACGGTGCTCGACATTGTGGTGACGCGCGACCCGGCCAAGATGCTGCCGGCCGCCGACAACCGGACGCTGAAGGTCAACAAGGGCGACCGCCCCGTCTGACCTTTCGCCGCCCTGTCATGCAACCGTCGTAACGGATTCGCGAGGTCTGCCCGATAGGGTGGCGGACCTCGGAGGAAGAACATGCACCGCAGCCGAATCCTGATCTTCTCGCCGCGCTACATCACGCTGACCCTGGTGGTGCTGGCGACCCTGGGGTGCCTGCTGGGCCTGGCGCTCGCCCCCGGCGCCTGGCCCTGGCTGCTGCCGCTGCTGCTGGCCTTCGGCGGGCTGACGGCGCTGGGCTTCCGCGACCTGTTCCACCCGACCCATGCCATCCTGCGCAGCTACCCCATCGCCGCGCACCTCCGCTTCATCATGGAGGAAATCCGGCCGGAGATGCGGCAGTATTTCTTCGAGGATGAGAAGAACGGCACGCCCTTCTCCCGCGACAAGCGCGCCGTGGTCTATCAGCGCGCTAAGGGCCAGCTCGACAAGCGCCCCTTCGGCACGCAGTACGAGGTCTATCAGGACGGCTTCGAATGGCTGCACCATTCCATGGCGCCGCGCCCGGTGGCGGAGGCCCCGCCGCGGCTGGTGATCGGCGGGCCGGACTGCAGCCAGCCCTACAGCGCCAGCCTGCTCAATATTTCCGCCATGAGCTTCGGCTCGCTCTCCGCCAATGCCATCCGCGCGCTGAACCGCGGCGCCAAGGCCGGCGGCTTCGCCCATGACACCGGGGAGGGGGGCCTCAGCCCGCATCACCGGGAAGGCGGCGGCGACCTGATCTGGGAATTGGGCTCCGGCTATTTCTCCGCCCGCGATGCGCAAGGTCGCTTTGACCCGGCGCTGTTCGAGAAGAACGCCACCCTGCCGCAGGTGCGGATGGTGGAGCTGAAGCTCAGCCAGGGCGCCAAGCCCGGCCATGGCGGCGTGCTGCCGGCGGCCAAGGTCAGCGCCGAGATCGCCGCCACCCGCGGCATCGCGATGGGGGAGGACTGCATCTCCCCGGCCGCCCACAGCGCCTTCGCCACGCCGGTGGAGCTTCTGCGCTTCCTGGCGGAGATGCGGCGGCTGTCGGGCGGCAAGCCCGCCGGCTTCAAGCTGTGCATCGGCCATCGCTGGGAATTCCTGGCGATCTGCAAGGCCATGCTGGAAACCGGCATCACGCCGGATTTCATCGTGGTGGATGGCGCCGAGGGCGGCACCGGCGCGGCGCCGCTGGAATTCATGGACCATCTCGGCATGCCGATGCGGGAGGGTCTGAACTTCGTGCACAACGCCCTGATCGGCATCGGCCTGCGCGACCGCGTGCGGATCGGCGCCAGCGGCAAGATCGCCACCGCCTTCGACATGGCCCGCGCCATGGCGCTCGGTGCCGACTGGTGCAATGCGGGGCGCGGCTTCATGTTCGCGCTGGGCTGCATCCATTCCCTGTCCTGCCATACCGATCGCTGCCCGACCGGCGTGGCGACGCAGGACCCGACCCGGTCCCGCGCCTTGGTGGTGCCGGACAAGACGCAGCGCGTCACCCAGTTCCAGGCCGCGACCGTGGCCGCCCTGTCGGAGCTGGTGGCGGCCGCCGGCCTCGACCATCCCAGCCAGCTCCGGCCTCAGCACTTCTTCCGCCGCGTTTCGGCGCAGGAGGTGCGCAGCTTCGCCGAGCTGTTCCCGGAACTCGCCCCGGGCGAATTGCTGCACGGCACCCATGACCCGCGCTTCCGGGAGGCCTGGCAGATGGCGGACGCCCATAGCTTCGCGCCGCGCGCGACTGTTACCCCGCGCCTGGAGCCGGAGGCGGTTTAGCCCCTATCCTGCCCCTCAAAGGGATGGAGGGGCGCGATGGGTCCGGCGACGGCGATGAATCTGGGGCGGCTGCTGACGCAGACCGCGCGGCGGCTGCCGGACCATCCCGCCCTGGTCTGGCGCGGCCAGGCCTGGACCTTCGCGGAGCTGGATGCGCGGGTGGACCGCCTGGCCCAGGCGCTGCGGGGCCTCGGCGTGGCCAAGGGCGACCGGGTGCTGGTGCATGCGCGCAATTCCAACGCCATGCTCGAAAGCCTTTTTGCCTGCTTCAAGATCGGCGCCGTCTGGGTGCCGACCAATTTCCGGCTGACCCCGGCGGAGGTGGCGTATCTCGGCGCCTCCTCCCGCGCCGTGGTGATGCTGCGGGATGCGGGGTTTGGCGGGCATGCGGAAGCTGTGCGGGCGGAATCGCGGCATCTGCGCCAGGTCGTCGCGCTCGGCGATGCGGGACCGGGGGAGCTGGACTACGAAACCCTGCTCGCCGCCGCCACGCCACCGCCGCCGGATCATGAGGCGGAGGTCGAATACGCCGATCCCTGCTGGTTCTTCTACACCTCCGGCACCACGGGCCGGCCGAAGGCAGCGGTGCTGACCCATGGGCAGATGGCCTTCGTCGTCACCAACCACCTGGCCGACCTGATGCCCGGCCTGACGGAGCGCGATGCCTCCCTGGTCGTGGCGCCGCTGTCGCATGGCGCGGGCATTCATCAGCTTTCGCAGGTGGCGCGCGGCGCCCCGACGGTGCTGCTGTCGGGCGAGAAATTCGACCCCGCCGAGGCCTGGGCGCTGGTGGAACGCCACCGCGTCTCCAACATGTTCACCGTGCCCACCATCCTGACCACCCTGGTGCGTCACCCCGCGGTGGACCGGTACGACCATTCCAGCCTGCGCCATGTGATCTATGCCGGCGCGCCGATGTATGATGCGGACCAGCAGGCGGCCTTGCAGAAGCTTGGCCCCTGCCTGGTGCAGTATTTCGGCCTTGGCGAGGTCACCGGCAATATCACCGTGCTGCGGCCCGACCAGCATCTGCCGGAAAATGCCGGAAGCTGCGGCGTCGCCCGCACCGGCATGGAGGTGGCCATCCTCGACGAGTCCGGCCGCCGCCAGAAGCCCGGCGAGATCGGCGAGATCTGTGTCCGCGGCCCCGCCGTCTTCGCCGGCTACTTCGAGAATGCGGAGGCGACCCGCAAGGCCTTCCTGGGCGGCTGGTTCCACACCGGCGACCTCGGGATGCTGGACGCGCGCGGCTTCCTGTTCATCACCGGCCGGGCGTCCGACATGTACATCTCCGGCGGCTCCAACGTGTATCCTCGCGAGGCGGAGGAAGCGCTGCTGACCCATCCGGCGGTGGCGGAGGCCGCGGTGGTCGGCCTGCCGCATCCCAAATGGGGCGAGGCCGGCATCGCCTGCGTGGTCTGCCATGAGGGGATGGATGCGGACGAGCCAATGCTGCTGGCGCACCTCGCGCCCCGCATTGCCCGCTACAAACAGCCATTGCGCATCGTGCTGTGGGATGCGCTGCCGAAGTCGGGATACGGCAAGGTGCCGAAGGCGCTGATCCGCGCAAAGCTGGCGGAGGAGGGGATTGGGTTCTAGCCGGCGCGGGGGCTGGACTCCCCGGCGCCGCCCCGGATACCACCCGCCCTCTCACCGGATGCGAAGCCTTGAGGCCATGTCAGAGACGATCCTGCAGGGCCGTCGCATCGCGGTCATCGGCAATTCCGGCGCCGGGAAATCGACCCTGGCCCGCACCCTCTCGCTCCGTCTCGGCATCCCGCATATCGAGCTGGATGCCCTGAACTGGCAGCCCGGATGGCGCGCCCTCAGCCTGGAGGAGCCCGAGACCTGGTCGCGCCTGGTCGCCCAGGCCGTGGACCGGGAGGACTGGGTGACGGACGGCAATTATTCGAAGGGCGCCCAGCCGCATATCCTGCCGCGCGCGACGGACGTGATCTGGCTCGATTATTCGCGCGCGGTCATCATGGCCCGTGTGCTGCGAAGGTCCTTCCTGCGCGCGCTGTCGGGCTGGGAATTGTGGCCGGGCACCGGCAACCGGGAGGATTTCCGCCGCTGGCTGCGCAAGGACCATCCGATCCGATGGAGCTGGGACACCTACCGCAGCGCCAGCGCGAGGCGGGCGCAGATCTTCGCCGGACCGGCCCTCGACCATGCCCGAAAACACCGCCTGCACACGCCCTCCGAGACGCGGCGCTGGCTCGCCCGGCTGGGCTGCGCCGGCTAGCGCCGCCGCCCGGCCAGATAGCTGGCGCCTTCCGGTCCCGCGATCTCCGCATGCGGCCTGTCGCGCGGCACGTCGAAGACCTCGCCGGGGCCGTAGCTGTGCCGGGCCCCGCCCAGGGCCAGCACCAGCCGGCCGGACAGGATCAGCAGCCGGGCGTCGAAGGGGTGGCTGTGTTCCGGCGTCGCCTCGGCCGGCGTCAGTTGCCGCTCCACCGTCTCGGAGAAGCCGTCGAGCGCCAGGCTCGCTTCGAAAGCTGCGCGTTCCATCCCCGTCTCCCCCGCCGGGCCAAACCGGTCTAGCCTTGCGCCGCAGTATCCACCGGAGCCCGCCATGTCCGCCACCCTCTTCGCCAATGCCCGCATCCTCGATGGCCGTGTCGACGGGGGGATCGAGGGCCATGTCCTGGTGGAGGACGGCCGGATCAAGGAGGTGTCGGACAAGCCGATCAGCGCCACCGCCGCCCGGCAGGTGGACCTCGCCGGCCGCACGCTGATGCCGGGGCTGATCGACGCGCATGTGCATGTCATCTCCACCACGGTGAATTTCGGCCTGAACGCCCTGCTGCCGGATGCGGTGATCGCCTTCCGGTCGTCGCGGATCATGAACGCCATGCTGATGCGCGGCTTCACCACCATCCGCGACCTCGGCGGCGCAACGCAGGGGCTGCGCATGGCCTGGGAGGAGGGGGGCTTCGACGGGCCGCGCATGGTGCTCTGCGGCAAGGCGATTTCCTCGACCGGCGGGCATAGCGACGGCCGTGGCCGCTTTGACGGCCGGGACATGAGCTACCTCGAATCCCGCCTCGGCTGCCTCGGCCGGATCGCGGATGGCGTGGATGCGGTGCGTCGCGCCTGCCGCGAGGAAATCAAGGCCGGCGCCGACTACATCAAGATCATGGCCAATGGCGGCGTCGCATCCCCCACCGACCCCATCGCTTTCCTCGGCTATTCCATGGACGAGATGTGCGCGGCGGTGGAGGAGGCGGCGATGGCGCAGACCTATGTCGCCGCCCATCTCTACACCGATGAGGCGATCAGCCGCGCGGTCGATGCCGGCGTGCGCAGCCTGGAGCATTGCAACCTCATCGAGGAAGCCACCGCCCGCAAGGCCGCCAAGGCCGGCGCCATCGCCTGCCCGACGCTGGTGACCTATGAGGCGCTGAAGAACGAGGGCGCGAGCTTCGGCCTCGGCGCCGAGAGCGTGGCGAAGATCGACACGGTGCGGCTGGCGGGCCTTGCGAGCCTGGAGAAGATGCAGCGCGCCGGCCTGACCATGGCCTATGGCAGCGACCTTCTGGCCGAGATGCACCGCCACCAGTCCGACGAATTCGTCATCCGCGGCCGCGTGCTGCCGGCGATGGAGGTGATCCGCTCCACCACGGTGCACGCCGCCAAGTTGCTTCGCATGGAAGGCCAGATCGGCACGGTGGAGCCCGGCGCCTTCGGCGACCTGGTGGTGGTGGAGGGCGATCCGCTGAAGGATCTTTCCCTGCTCACCGGGCAGGGCAGGCACCTGTCGGCCATCATGCAGGGCGGGCGCTTCATCAAGGACGCGTTGGCCGCTTGATCCCGCCCGAGGACCGCTATCCGCACGCGCCGCTGCCCTCCCGGCCCAGGCTGACCTGGCCTGGTGGGGCGCGGCTGGCGGTCTGGGTCTGTCCGAATATCGAGCACTACGAATTCCTGCCCGCGCAGATCGGCAGCCCGCGCGACCCCTGGCCGCGCACGCCGCATCCGGACGTGCTGTCCTATTCCCTGAAGGATTACGGCAATCGCGCCGGCGTCTGGCGGATGATGGAATGTCTGGATGCCCACGGCATCCGCGGCAGCGTCTCCTTCAGCATGAGCGTCGGCGAGATGTTTCCCGAAATCCTCGACGCCATGCTGGCGCGGGACTGGGACGTGTTCAGCCACGGGCTGTTCAACACGCGCTACCACTGGAACCTGCCCGAAGACGCCGAGCGCGCCGAGATCATGGCCAGCGTCGAAGCCTGGCGGCGGATGACGGGGAAGCAGTTGCGCGGCTGGTTCTCGCCGGCCGCGTCGAACACGCTGCGGACGCCGGACCTGGTGGCGGAGGCCGGCATCTCCTACCTCTGCGACTTCTACCATGACGACCAGCCGACGCCGATTCGTGTGCGTAGCGGCCGGCTGGTCTCCATCCCCTACAGCATGGACCTGAACGACGCGGTGATGATCGGGGCCGGCGCGGCGGAGGGTGAGGATTTCTGCCGCGCGGGCATCGACATGTTCGAGACGCTGTATGCGGAGGGGCTGACGCAGCCGCGGGTGATGTGCATCGCGCTGCACCCCTACATCATGGGCAGGCCGCACCGCATCCGCCATCTCGACCGGCTGCTGAGCCACATCGGCGGACATGACGGCGTGTGGTTCGCCACCGGGGCGGAGATGGCCGACTGGTATCTGGCGAATCACTACGACGCGGCGATGCGCGGATGATCCGGCGCGGCATGGATCATGCGATCCACCCCTACAGCGCGCAGCCGGACCGGCCGGACTTTCGGTGGCCGGGCGGCAGGCGTGTCGCCGTCTATCTGCTGCTGCATCTGGAACATACGGAAATCGCGCCGCCGGAGGGCACGCATCGCGACCCGCGCTTTCGCGGCGCCTTCTTCAGCGGCAACCCCGACTGGACCACCTATACCCAGCGCGACTACGGCAACCGCATCGGCGCCTGGCGCATCCTGGACCTGCTGGACCGCCTGCGCCTGCCGGCCAGCGTCGCCGTCAATCTGTTGGCCGCGCAGCGCCATCCGGAGCTGGTCAGCGCCTGTCGCGACCGGGGCTATGAGCCGGTGGCGCATGGAATCTCCGCCAGCCGCATGGTGACCAGCCGGATGACGGAGGCGGAGGAGGCGGCGGAGATCGCCCTGGTGCGGGATGGAATTTCCGGGATCTGGCCCGGCGCGACGGGCTGGCTCGGCCAGGACCACGGCGCGACGACGGTGACCACGCGGCTGCTGGCCGAGGCCGGTTTTGCCTATAGCCTCGACTGGGCCAATGACGACGAACCCTATCGCCACGCCTCCGGCCTTCTGGCCCTGCCGCCGCCTGGCGAATGGGACGATGTGCAGACGCTGTGGCTGCGCCGCGTGCCGGTGACGCGCTGGCCCGGGCTGGTGGCGGAGGCGCTGGACCGGCTGTCGGCGGAACCGCGTGGCGGCCGGGTGCTGGGGCTGGGCATCCACCCCTGGATGCTCGGGGCACCGCACCGGGTGCGTTACCTGGCGGAGGCGCTGGAGGGGATTGTCCGGCGGGGCGATGTGCATATCGCGACGGCGGGTACGCTGGCGGCGGAGGCGTCCTCTTCCGGACCTTGGCGCTGATAATCTACCGGGCTGAGGCGATCGCCGCGTTCATCGCCCGGATGCCGGCTGCCGGACCCTCCGGATGGTTCCAGACGGCGCCCACCACGGCCAGGAAATCCGCGCCGGCGCGCACCAGCGGCGGGCAATTGGCGGCGGTGATGCCGCCGATGGCGACGCAGGGGATCTCGAACATGTCGGACCACCACTCCAGCAACTCGGTCTCCGCGACGTGGGCCGTGTCCTTGGTCCCCGTCGGGAAGAAGGCGCCGAAGGCGACGTAATCCGCGCCGGCCTCCCCGGCCTCCATCGCCAGGTGGCGGGAGGCATGGCAGGTCACGCCGATCATCGCCTCCGCCCCCAGCAGCTTGCGGGCGGCCACGGGGTCGCCATCGCCCTGGCCGAGATGCACGCCATCGCAGCCGGCGCGCTTCGCCAGGTCCATCCGGTCGTTCATCAGCACCGCGACATCGCGCGCCTGCGCCACCGGGATCAGCGCCTCCGCCGCGCGCAGCACGGCATCGTCCGGCACGTCCTTCAGCCGAAGCTGGAGCGCGGCGACATCCCCCGCATCCAGCGCGCGGGCGAGGGATTCGGCGAAACCCGGCAGGTCGGGGATGGCGGGCGGGGTGATGAGATAGAGCCGGCAGGGATCGGATTCGGACATGGGGCGGTCTGTGACGCCAAGCGGGGGCCTCAGGCAAGCCCCCTCCAGGCCAGTTGCGCGCCGAGCAGCAGCAGGCTGCCGAAGAAGATGCGGCGGAACAGCAGCGGCGGGATGCGCCCGCGCAGCCGCCCGCCGATCGCCTGGCCCAGCAGCGCCGGCGGCAAGGCGAGCAGCGAGGCGCCGGCCGCCACCGGCGTGACCTGCCCGGCCAGCGCCAGGGCCAGGCCGAGTGCCAGGGTCGCCGCCAGGAAGGATAGGCCCAGCGCCTGCACCAGCATGTCCCGCGAAAGCCCCAGCGCGCCCAGCCAGGGCACCACCGGCATCACGAAGACGCCGGTCGCCCCGGTGATGAGGCCGCCCGCCAGCCCGACCGGCAGCGCGCTCCATCGCTCGGCGCGCGGCGTCAGCCGGAAGGGTGGCGCCAGCAGCCCCCAGCCGCCGTAAATTCCAAGCGCCAGGCCGAGCAGCCCTAAGGCCAGCGCGCCCCCGCCCGTCAGCAGCCCGATGCCCGCCAGCGTGCCCGGCAGCAAGGCCAGCAGCATCGGCCAGAACCGCCGCAGCAGGTCGCGCCAGCCCGGCCCCATGGCCTGGACGAGATTGGTGACGAGGGAGGGCACCAGCAGCAGCGCCGCGGCCTCGGCCGGCGGCATGGCCAGCGCCAGCAGGCCGATGGCGATGGTGGGCAGGCCAAGTCCGATCAACCCCTTCACCATGCCGGCGAGGAGGAAGACGAGGCCGATCAGGGCGAGGAGGGGAAGGTCGTTCATGCCGCGCATCCTGCATCGGCACGGGCCGGGATGCTTCGGCGGTCGGCGAAGTCTCGCGAAGCGGAACCCGCCCCGGTCAGGGGCGGGTTCCAGCCAGGCGTCAGGCCGTCTGGCCGCTCGGCAGGCCGCCCTTGTCGAGCAGGCCGGCGACGACTTCCCAGTCAACCAGCTTGTTCAGGAAGTTGTCGAGGTAGTTCGGGCGGACGTTGCGGAAGTCCAGGTAATAGGCGTGCTCCCAGACGTCGACGCCGAGGATCGGCGTGCCCTCACCCGTCGCGATGGGGTTGGAGCCGTTCGGGGTCTTGGTGACCTTCAGCTTGCCGTCGCCGCCGATGATCAGCCAGGCCCAGCCGCTGCCGAACTGCGTCACGCCGGCCTGCTTGAAGGCCTCCTTGAACGCGGCGAGGCCGCCGAGGTCGCTGTCGATCTTGGCCGCGAGGGCGCCCGGCAGGCTGTCGCCGCCGCCCTTGGGCGACATCACCTGCCAGAACAGCATGTGGTTGTAGTGCTGGCCGGCCTGGTTCAGCACCGGCAGGCCATCGGCGCCGGCCTTGCCGGCCTCGGCCACGATGGTCTCCAGCGACTTGCCGGCCAGGCCCTTGGATTCGATCAGGCCGTTCAGCGCCGTGACATAGGCGTTGTGGTGCTTGCCATGATGCAGTTCCAGCGTCTCCTGGCACATGCCCTGGGCGGCGAGGGCGGAGGTGGAGTAGGGCAGGGGCGGCAGGGTGAAGGGCATGGGGTCTCTCCCGTTGGGGGGGGCTTTGGCCGGCTTGCGGAAGGAAGCCTCCCGCGACCGCAACCTGACCTAGGCTTGGCCCGGTGGAGCGTCAACCGCACTTGCGGCCCGCGCCGCGGACCGTCATCTGGCCGCCATGGCCAGCCCCTCCCTCTCCCCCCTTGGCGCCTTCGTGCGGCAGCATGACCCGGACCGCTTCCTGGCCACGCTCTTCGCCCCCGCGGCGGCGCGGGAGGCGCTGTTTACCCTTTATGCCTTCAACCATGAGTTGGCCCGGGCGCGGGAGGCGACGAGCACCCCCATCGCCACGCTGATCCGCCTGCAATGGTGGCGCGATGCGGTGACGGAGGCCGCGTCGGGGCAGCCGGCGCGGCGGCATGAGGTGGCCGGGCCGCTGCATGCGGCGATCGTGGCGGGGCAGCTCGACGCCGCCAGCCTCACCGCCCTGGTCGTTGCGCGGGAGGTGGAGGCGGAGCCCGAGGGCATCCCGACCCAGGCCGCTTTCGGCGCCTTCCTGCGGGCCGGTGCCGGCGGTTTGATGGTGGCGGCGGGCCGGGTGCTGGGTGCGCCGGATGCCGCGCTGCCGGCGTTGCAGAAGCTGGGCGCCATGCAGGGGCTGGCCGGGGTGCTGCGCAGCGTCGCGGCCCATGCTAGCCAGGGCCGCTGCCTGCTGCCCCTGGACGCGCTGGCGGAGGCGGGGCTGAGCGCGGAGGGGGTGATCGCGGAACCGGACCGCGCCGAGCCCCTGCGGCGCGCCCTGGCCGAGGAAGGTGTCGTGACCCTGGCCCGGCTGCGGGCGGAGCCGTTGCCGCAGACGGCGGTTCCGGCGGCGCTGCCCGCGGTGCTGGCGGCGCGCGACCTGGCGCGGCTGGCGGCGGGCCGCGCGGTGCCGCAGCCGCGCGGGCTGGGCGACCGCGCGGCGCTGATCTGGGCCGGGTTGCGCCGCCGCGTCTAGGCCTTGGCCAGCCGCTTCCACAGCAGGTCGAAGAAGCCCGGCGCATCCAGCCGGTTCAACACCGTGGCATTGGCGGGCTTGCCGGTGGTGTTGAAGAAGTCGCCCACCGTCTGGCCGAAACTGTGGTGGCCGGCGAGTTCCACCGCCACATGCGCCGGGCGGCCGCCGAACAGTTCTGGTCGTAGCAGATAGGCGATAACGGTCGGGTCGTGCAGCGGGCCGCCGGGCTCGCCGTAACGCGCCGGGTCGTTGCGGTCGTAGAAGGTGATGAGATCGGCCGCGAGGTTGGTGATGCGCCCGCCCCGGCCGCGCAGGTCGGCGACGCGGGCCGGGGTCGCCAGGGCCTGGAAGGTCAGGTCCAGCGGCATCAGCACCACGGGCACGCCGCTGCGCAGCACCATCTCCGCCGCATGGGCGTCGGCCAGCACGTTGAATTCCGCGCTCGGCGTGCGGTTGCCGCCGGCCGCGAAGGCCCCGGCCATGGAAACAATCCGGTCGATGCCGCGGGCGATGAAGGGCTCGCGCGCCAGCGCCACCGCCAGGTTGGTGAAGGGGCCAAGGGTGCAGACGGTGATCTGCTCCCCCTGCTCGGCGGCGGAGAGGATATTGGCGATCAGCACATCCACCGAATGCGCCGCCTCCACCGGCGCCGTGCTTTCGGGCAGCAGCGACCCGCCGAGCCCGCCGGCGCCGCTGTACTTGCCGCGCACCAGCGGGCCGAGCAGCGGCCCCTCGCAGCCGCGATAGACCGGCACATCGGGCCGCCCGGCCAGGGCCACCACGCGGCGGCCATTGTCGAAGGTCCGCTCGGCCGGGACATTGCCGGCGACGGTGGTCACCGCCAGCACCTCGATCTCCGGCGAGGCCAGGGCCAGCAGCAAAGCGATGGCATCGTCGACACCAGGGTCGCAGTCGATGATGATCTTCATCGGCGCCGGGCTCATCGGCCGGCATTGCCCGCCAGGGTGTAGCCATCCGAGCGGGGGCGGTAGGTGACGCCGCCGCGGGAGGCCCAGGTGTTGGACAGGAAGAAGACCGGGATCACGCCCATCTCCTGCATCGCCAGCTCCGTCGCCTGACGCAGCAGCGCCTCCCGCGCCTGGTCCTCCACCGCGGTCAGGGCCTGGCGCAGCAGGCGGTCGAAGTCCGGGTTGGAATAGCGGCCGCGATTGCCCGAGCCGTCGCCCCGCGCCGTGTCAAAGGTCGCGAGCAGCGGGCGCATGACGGAGCTGGCCTCCCCGGTCTCGGCCGCCGCGCCGCCCATGATGAGCGTGTAGTCGCGGGCGCTGGCGCGGGTGAAGAAGACGCTGCCGGGCTGCACCACCACCTGAGTCTGGATACCGGCGCGGCTCCACATCTGGCCGAGCGCCTGCGCCACCTTCTCGTCATTCGGATAGCGGTCGTTGGAGGCGTGCAGGGTCAGGGCGAAGCCGTTGGGCAGCCCGGCCTCCGTCAGCAGGCGGCGGGCGCCGGCCAGGTCGAAGGCGGGGGCGGAGATGGTGGGGGCGTGGCCGAAATAGCCCTCCGGCACCAATTGGCCGGCGGGCGCACCTTCTCCATCCATCACCCGATCCACCAGCGCGGCGCGGTTGATGGCGAGCGAGAGGGCGCGGCGGACGCGGACATCGCGCAGCGGGTTGGGGATGGCGCTGCCATCCTTGGCCGTGGCGAAGGGCGTGGTCGCCCGGTCATGGTCCGGATGTAGGTACATCACGCGGTTGGAGGCGGCGGAGGCCATGGTGATGCGGCTGTCGCGGCGCAGCCGGGCGGCGTCCGCCGTCGGCACCTGCTCGATCAGGTCCAGGTCGCCGGCGAGCAGCCCGGCGACGCGGGCCGGGTTGTTGGGGACGAAGCGGAAGCTGACGCGCTGCCAGGGATTGGCCGGGTCCATCGCCGCCAGCTCCACCCGGTCGCCCGGCAGGCTGCGCTGGAAGCGGTAGGGGCCGGTGCCGACCAGGCCGCGCCCGGCATTGAGGTCCGAGGTCTCCGCCGCCTCCGCCGCCGCGGGCAGGATGGCGATGCGGCTGAGCGCGCCGGGCAGCAGGGGGAAGGGCTCGGCCGTGGTCAGGCGGAGGGTGCGGGCATCGACCACGGAGATGCCGGTGATCGGCCGCACGAAGGGCAGGAAGGAGGAGGGGCTGTTGCGCACCTTGGGGATGCGCCGAAGGCTGGCCGCCACATCCTCCGCCGTCACCGGCGCGCCGTCATGGAAGCGGGCGCCTTCGCGCAGGGTGAATTCCCAGGTCGTGCCATCCACCGCGCGCCAGGACTCGGCCAGTCCGGGGGTCAGTTGCTGCCGGTCATCCTGGTTCACCAGCCCATCGAAGATGTTGCGGGCCAGGGCGCTGTTGGAGCCGATGACGTGGAAATGCGGGTCGAGCGAGGTGATGTTGGCGGCGAGGCCGACGCGCAATTCTTGCGCGACGGCGGGGGAAGCGCCGATCGCGAGCGCGATGGCGAGGAGGGGCAGGCGCATGGTGTCTGGCATTCCGCTTCAGGGCTGGATTGGCCGTGACTCTGACCTCCGCGGCCCCCGGAGACAAGCTCAGCCCAGCACGATCGGCCGCACGGATTGCCGCGCCTGCCGCGCCTCTGCTTCGGGCAGAGGGTCCAGGCCATAGATGAGAATACCCATCTGCATGCCGTCATTGCGGACACGGTAGACGGAATCGACGGCAAAGCCCCGCGGCTGCCGGGCCTGGCCGCCGAAGAAGGTGACCTGCATCTTCTCCGGCGCGCTGATGTCGAGCCGCAGCCTGCCATCCTCCTCCGCCACCGTCAGCCCGTCATGGCGTGCGGGCGGGGCGACGGCGAGGCGCAGCGAGATAACCTGGTCGAGGTGGTCGGCAACGAAGCGGCCAAAGCTCTCGGCGGTGTCCTCGGTCAGGCGGCCTCGCAACTCGTCCACGCGGGTCTGCGCTTGGCTGGTGGGGGCGAGCAGCAGCGCGGGCAGAGCGAGCAGCAGGGGGCGGCGGGTGATGGTCATGCTGGAACCTCCGGGTCTTGCGACACGGCCCAACAAGACCCGGAATGCGGCCGGGGCGTGGCGGGCGCCCCGAGCCTCAAGCGATGGTGAGGGTCCTCACGCCCGCTTGCGCTTCTTCACCGTCACGGGCGCGGCCGGTGCTTCCTCCCGCGCCAGGATGGGGGCGAGGAAGCGGCCGGTGTGGCTTTCGGCCTCCGCAGCCACCTGTTCCGGCGTGCCCTTGGCGACGATCCGCCCGCCGCCCTCGCCACCCTCCGGCCCGAGGTCCAGCACCCAGTCGGCAGTCTTGATGACCTCCAGATTGTGCTCGATCACGACGACCGTGTTGCCCTGCGCGACTAGCGCATGCAGCACTTCCAGCAGCTTTCGCACGTCCTCGAAATGCAGCCCGGTGGTGGGCTCGTCGAGGATGTAGAGCGTGCGGCCGGTGGCGCGGCGCGACAGTTCCTTGCTCAGCTTGATGCGCTGCGCCTCGCCGCCCGACAGGGTGGTGGCCTGCTGGCCGAGATGGATGTAGCCGAGGCCGACGTCGCGCAGCACGACGAGCTTGTCGCGAATGGCGGGCACGGCGGAGAAGAACTCGGCGCCTTCGTCCACCGTCATGTCCAGCACATCGGCGATCGACTTGCCGCGGAATTTCACTTCCAGGGTCTCGCGGTTGTAGCGCTTGCCCTTGCAGGTGTCGCAGGTGACGTAGACGTCCGGCAGAAAGTGCATCTCGATCTTCAGCACGCCATCGCCCTGGCAGGCCTCGCAGCGGCCGCCCTTGACGTTGAAGCTGAAGCGGCCGGGCGCGTAGCCGCGGGCGCGTGAATCGGGAAGCTCGGAGAACCAGTCGCGGATCGGCGCGAACAGCCCGGTATAGGTGGCGGGGTTGGAACGCGGGGTGCGGCCGATCGGCGACTGGTCGATGTCGATGATCTTGTCGAGATGCTCCAGGCCCTCGATCCGCTCATGCGGCGCCGGCACCTCGCCACTGCCCATCAGGCGGCGGGAGGCCGCCTTGAACAGCGTCTCGATGATGAGGGTGGACTTGCCGCCGCCCGACACGCCGGCGATGCAGCAGAAGGTGCCGAGCGGGATCTCCGCCGTGACGTCCTTCAGGTTGTTGCCGCGCGCGCCCACCACGCGAACCATGCGCTTCGGGTCGATCGGCCGCCGCGTCGCCGGCATCGGGATGCGGCGCTTGCCGGACAGGTACTGGCCGGTGATGCTGTTCGGATCGGCCTCCACCTCCGCCGGCGTGCCCTGGGCGATGATGCGGCCGCCGCCCTTGCCGGCGGCGGGGCCGATATCGATCAGATGGTCCGCGCTACGGATCGCGTCCTCGTCATGCTCGACGACGAGCACCGTGTTGCCGATGTCGCGCAGCCGGCGCAGCGTCTTCAGCAGGCGCTCGTTGTCCCGCTGATGCAGGCCGATGCTGGGCTCGTCCAGCACATAGAGCACGCCGGTCAGCCCGCTGCCGATCTGCGAGGCCAGGCGGATGCGCTGCGATTCGCCACCCGACAGGGTGGCGGAGGACCGGCCGAGGCTGAGATAGTCGAGGCCGACATCGACCAGGAACTGCAAGCGTTCCTCGATCTCCCGCAGGATGCGCCGCGCGATTTCCTGCCGCTGCGGCGTCAGCGTCTCCATCACCCCGGCGAACCAGCGCCGTGCCTTGATGATGGAAAGGTCGTTGACAATGCCGATATGCTCGCCGGCAATGCGCACCGACAGCGCCTCCGGCTTCAGCCGATGGCCGCTGCAGACGGGGCAGGCGCGGGAGGCCTGATATCGGGACAAATCCTCCCGCACCCAGGCATTGTCGGTCTCGCGGTAGCGGCGTTCGAGGTTGGGGATGACGCCCTCGAAGGGCTTCTTCACCTCATAGGCCCGCAGCCCGTCCTTGTATTTCAGCGTGACGACCTCGCTGCCCGTGCCATGCATCAGCACCTGCTGGAAGGCCTTGGTCAGGTCGCCCCACTGCGTGGTCATCGGCACCTTGTAGTGCCGCGCCAGGCTTTCCAGCGTCTGGTCATAATAGGGCGACTGTGCGCCGGCCCAGGGCTGCACCGCGCCGTCCTTCAGCGCCTTGCGGTCATCGGGGACCACCAGCTGCGGGTCGAAGAAGCTCTGGGTGCCGAGGCCGTCACAGCTCGGGCAGGCGCCCTGGGGGGAGTTGAAGGAGAACAGCCGCGGCTCGATCTCCTCGATGGTGAAGCCGCTGACCGGACAGGCGAATTTCTGGCTGAACACGGTGCGTTCGCCGCCATCCGCGCCCTCGGCATAGGCGACGCCGTCTGCCAGGCCCAGCGCGGTTTCCAGGCTGTCGGCCAGCCGCGCCTCGATGCCTTCGCGGACCACGATGCGGTCCACCACCACCTCGATGTCGTATTTCAGCTTCTTGTTCAGAGCCGGCACCTCGCCGACCTGGTGCAGCACGCCGTTGACCTTCACACGCTCGAAGCCGCGCCGCTGGAATTCGAGAAAATCCTTCTTGAACTCGCCCTTCTTGCCCTTGGCGACCGGGGCCAGCAGCAGCAGGCGGGTGCCTTCCGGCATGGCCATGATGCGGTCCACCATCTGGCTGACCGTCTGCGCCTCGATCGGCAGGCCCGTGGCGGGCGAATAGGGCACGCCGACCCGCGCCCAGAGCAGGCGCATATAGTCGTGGATTTCCGTCACCGTGCCGACGGTGGAGCGCGGATTGTGGCTGGTGGTCTTCTGCTCGATGGAAATCGCCGGCGACAGCCCCTCGATGCTGTCCACATCCGGCTTCTGCATCAGTTGCAGGAACTGCCGCGCATAGGCGGACAGAGACTCGACATAGCGGCGCTGGCCCTCGGCATAGATCGTGTCGAATGCCAGAGAGGACTTGCCCGACCCGGACAGGCCGGTGACCACGGTCAGCGTATCGCGCGGGATGTCGATGTCGATGTTCTTGAGGTTGTGCTCCCGCGCGCCGCGGACGCGGATCTGACCGGTCATGGATGGTCCACCGATTTCGAGGGGACGCCGCACCCGGGATATGGGCTGGCGTTCACAATGTGTTCTGGTTAATCTGCCACCATATAGGTGGTCGGGGAAGGGGTTTTGCGAGATGCGGCGGGCGCAGTGCTGCCGCGACTGGCAGGACAGCCGCCTTCGGGCTAGCCTCAGCGGTTGAGATCGAGGGGTTTTCGGCGATGGCCGGTGTGAACAAGGTGATTCTGGTGGGTCGGCTCGGCCGGGACCCGGAAGTCCGCAATTTCCAGAATGGCGGCCGCGTGGTGAACCTGCGCCTCGCCACCTCCGAGCGCTTCAAGGACCGCGAGGGCAATCAGCAGGAGCGCACCGAATGGCATTCGGTGGCGATCTTCAATGAGAAGCTGGGCGAGATCGCCGAGAAGTACCTGAAGAAGGGCTCGGAGGTCTATGTCGAGGGCCAGCTTGAGACCCGGAAATGGCAGGACCAGGCGGGCGCTGACCGCTATTCCACCGAAGTGGTGCTGCGCCAGTTCCGCGGCGAGATCGCGCTGCTCGGCGGCCGGGCCGGCGGCGGGTCCGACCCTGGCGAGGGCGGCGAATCGGGCGGCTATTCCGGTGGTGGCGGCGGTGGCTATTCGGGTGGGGGCGGCGGCGGCCGTTCCTCGGCTCCGGCGCGCTCGGGTGGCGGCGGCTGGGACAACAGCGGCGGTGGGCGCAGCGGGGGCGGCGGTCGCAGCGCGCCGCCGAAGGGCGGCGCCAGCGACCTGGATGATGATATCCCGTTCTGATCGGCTGACGCCCTTGTCAGCCCGGCGTCCCGCACCCAGGTCCGGCGCGTGAGCAACCCCCCGTCCTCCCCGCGCGAGACCGTGATCGAGATCGTCAAGCGCCGCGTGCGCCTGATCTATGATCCGAAGCGCGCGCGGGGTTGGACGCGCCTGCCCAAGGCGAATGAGGCGGGGCTCAACGCCATTTCCTTCCTGTTTCCGCTGGGCGAGGCGTTCTTCTGCCGCTCCGTCGCCCATTACAGGGGGCGGATCACCGACCCGGTCCTGCGGGATGCGGCGGATCGCTTCATCCATCAGGAAGCGATGCATTCCCGGGAACATGCCCGATCCAACAAGGCACTGCGCGACGCCAAGGTGCCGGGGTCCGAGATGGAGGGCCTGGCGCGGGTCCTGCTGGGCCTGTCCAAGGCCGTGCTGCCGCGCGCCACCCAGCTCGCCATGACCTGCGCCATGGAGCATTTCACCGCCATGCTGGCGGAACGGCTGCTGGCCAAGCGCACCCTGTACCGGGAAGGCACGGACCCGGCCTTCGCCAACCTCTGGCTCTGGCACGCGGCGGAGGAGATCGAGCACAAGGCGGTCTGCTTCGACGTCTATGAGCACATCTTCGGCCGGGGTTTCTGGGCCTGGCTGCACCGCGTGGCGACCATGGTCATGGTCACCGCCTTCGGCCTCGGCGGGTTGCTGACGGTCTTCACCTGGCTGCGCCTGAAGGGGCTTTTCGCGGGCCGCCGGGCGCCGGCGGCCGCGCCGCAGGCCGGGTCAGGCGGGGGCCCGACCTTGCGCAACCTGTTCGGCGGCGTCGCCGCCCAGGCCTATTTCTCCTACTACCGCCGTGATTTCCATCCCTGGGACCAGGACGACCGGCCCTTGCTGGAAGCCTGGAAGCAGGAGCATCCCGGATTCGGCCTGGGCGAGGGACATGCGCATGCGCATGGGTGAGCCCCGGTCCTAGGCCCGCTCGAAGCGCAGAAGACTGTAGCGCAGCAGGCCGGTGCGGCCGACGAAATCCAGCATGGCCAGCCCTGCCTTGCCCCAGCGCTCCGCCACGCCGCGGCGGCCGCTGGCCTTCAGCATCTGGCCGAGAAAGGCATAGGTCGGCAGGGTATGGCGGGTGATGTCGCGCAGCACCGTCACCGGCAGGCCGGCCGCCGCCGCCAGCCGCCGGTAGCCGGCCGCCGAACAGGTCACGTCGCAGCTGCCGAACAGGTTCACCCGGTCGAACCAGGGCGAGCGGGCCAGCCGGGTCACCGGCACCCAGGCCGGCGCCGGCACGAAATCCGACAGCACCAGCACGCCCCCCGGCCGCAGCACGCGCCGCACCTCCGCCAGGAAGGCGGCGCGGGAGGGGAAGTGGAAGATGCACTCCACCGCCATCACCCGGTCGAAGCTGGCATCGGCGAAGGGCAGGGTGCAGGCATCGGCCGCGACGAAGGTCATCCGCCCGCCGGGCCCGGGATGCGCCAGGCTGGCGCCGCGGGCCAATTGGCGCGGGTCGATGTTCAGCCCGACCAGATCCAACCCGCCGACCTGTTCATCCAGGCAGGCCATGGTGCCGCCAAAGCCGCAGCCGGCATCCAGCACCCGCATGCCGGGGCGGATATCGGCCAGGGCGATCAGCTCCAGGCTCAGACCTTCCGCCGCCTGGCCGTAATCGGCGGCGGAGGTGGGGTCGGCGGCGGCCGGATCGGGCCAGTAGCCCCAATGTATGTGGCGGCCGAAGCTGCGCTCCAGCTCCGGATGGCCGCGGGCGATCTGCTTCAGCAGCAGGTCGATATAGGGCAGGGTCATCCTCGGCCGTCTCCATCCCGCATCCGCCGCCCAACCCCTCGCAGCCGCGCCAGGGCGGGAATGTAGGCGATTGGCGGGCGGGCGCGAAGCATTCGGCCGGATTCAGCCCCTCCGCGCCCCGGGCACCCTTCCGCCGGGCCGCCAAATTGCCTAATCCACACCCTGCCGGCCTCGGCTTCGCCCGGCCACCCATGAGGATTCCGCGTTGAGCGACACGCCACCCCCGCCGGGCGCCACGCCCCCCTCCAGCGAGATCGCACCGATCGGCCTCGAGGAGGAGATGCGCCGCTCCTACCTCGACTACGCCATGTCGGTCATCGTCGCGCGCGCCCTGCCGGATGCGCGGGATGGGCTGAAGCCGGTGCATCGGCGAATCCTCTATGCCATGCACGAATCCGGCTACGTCGCCGAGAAGCCGCACCGCAAGTCGGCCCGCGTGGTCGGCGACGTGATGGGCAAGTACCACCCGCATGGCGACGCCTCGATCTATGACGCGACCGTGCGGATGGCGCAGTACTTCTCCATGCGCGTGCCGCTGATCGACGGCCAGGGCAATTTCGGCTCGATGGACGGCGATCCCCCGGCGCAGATGCGCTACACGGAAGTCCGCCTGGCCCGCGCCGCTTCCGCCCTGCTGGAGGGGATCGACGAGGACACGGTCGATTTCCAGCCGAACTACGACGAATCGGAAAGCGAGCCGAAGGTCCTGCCGGCCGCCTTCCCGAACCTGCTGGTCAATGGCGCCCAGGGCATCGCCGTCGGCATGGCGACCAATATCCCGACCCATAATCCCGGGGAGGTGATCGACGCCGCGCTGAAGCTGATCGAGGACCCGGCCACCAGCCTCGATGAATTGATGAAGATCATCCCGGGGCCGGACTTCCCGACCGGTGGCTTGATCCTAGGCCGCGCCGGCATCCGCAGCGCCTTCGAGACCGGCCGCGGCTCCATCCCGCTGCGCGCCCGCGCCACCATCGAGGATATGCGTGGCGGGCGGTCGATGATCGTCGTCACGGAGATTCCGTATCAGGTCAACAAGTCCACGCTGATCGAGAAGATCGCGGAGCTGGTGCGCGCCAAGGCGGTGGAGGGCATCTCCGACCTGCGCGACGAATCGGACCGCGACGGGCTGCGCATCGTCGTCGAGCTGAAGAAGGATGCGACGCCGGAGGTGGTGCTGAACCAGCTCTACCGCTTCACCCAGCTGCAGACCTCCTTCGGCGTGAATTTCGTGGCCCTCGATGAGGGCCGGCCGCGGCTGATGGGCCTGCGCGATGCGCTGATGGCCTTCCTGCGCTTCCGCGAGGAAGTGATCCTGCGGCGGTCGCGCTTCCGCCTGAACAAGGCGCGCGACCGCGGCCACCAGTTGATCGGCCTGGCCATCGCGGTGGCCAATATCGACGAGGTCATCAAGTTGATCCGCGCCGCGCCCGATCCGGCGACGGCGCGCAGCCAGTTGATGGCGCGCGACTGGCCGGCGGCCGATGTGGCGCCGCTGCTGGCGCTGGTCGATGACGTGCGCAACACGATCAGCGAGGACCACACGGTCCGGCTGACCGAGGAACAGGCGCGCGGCATCCTGGCGCTGACGCTCAGTCGCCTGACCGGGCTGGAGCGGGAGAAGATCAATGCCGAGCTGACGGATGTCGCCGGCACGATCACCGAGCTGCTGGACATCCTCTCCTCCCGCCCCCGGCGGATGGAGTTGATGGCGCAGGAATTGATCGCGGTGCGCGCCCAGATCGCGGTGCCGCGGATGACCGATATCGTCGATGGCCTCGCCGACCAGGACGACGAGAGCCTGATCGAGCCCGGCACCATGGTGGTGACGCTGACGCGCGACGGCTATGTGAAGCGCACCGGCCTCGATGTCTTCCGCAGCCAGAACCGGGGCGGCCGTGGCCGGTCCGGTGCGGCGACGCGGGAGGATGACATCGTCGTCCGCAGCTTCGTCGCGCATACGCATCAATGGGTGCTGTTCTTCACCTCGCGCGGCATCGCCTTCCGCGAGAAGATCTGGCAACTGCCCGAAGGCGGCGCCACCGGCCGTGGCCGCAGCCTGCGCCAGGTACTGCAATTGCAGCAGGATGAGAAGGTGACGGCGGTGCTGCCGCTGCCGCAGGACGAGGCGATGTGGGAGAATCTGCATCTCGTCTTCGCGACGGTGCAGGGCAATGTCCGCCGCAACAAGCTGTCCGACTTCAAGAACGTCCGCGCCACCGGCCTGATCGCCATGAAGCTGGATGAGGGCGACAGCCTTGTCGGCGTCGCCACCTGCCGCGAGGGTGATGACGTGATGCTGGCGACCCGCAACGGCCGCTGCATCCGCTTCCAGGCCGAGTCCGACCAGCTTCGCGTCTTCGCCGGGCGTGATTCCAGCGGCGTGCGCGGCATCCGCCTGCTCGGCAAGGACGAGGTGATCTCGCTGGCCGTGCTGACGCATGTGGAGGCGGAGCCGGATGAGCGCGCCGGCTATCTGCGCCACAGCGCCCAGAAGCGCCGCGCCGCCGGCGAGGATGTGGCGCCGGAGGCCGAGGCGCCCGCGGCGGATGAGGGCGAGGAGCCGATCAGCGCCGAAGCCAGCCAGGTTTCCGCGGAACGCCTGGCGGAGCTGGAACGGCTGGAGCAGATCCTGCTGGTGGTCACCGATCGCGGCTTCGGCAAGCGCAGCAGCGCCTATGAGTATCGCGTCACCGGTCGCGGCGGGCAGGGCATCGCCAATATCAACCTCAGCCCCCGCACGGGGCGGGAGGTGGTGGCGACCTTCGCCGTGCGGCAGGGCGATGGCGTGATGCTGGTGACCGATGGCGGCCGGCTGATCCGCCTGCCCGCCGACCAGATCCGCGTCACCGGCCGTGGCGCCATGGGCGTCACTTTGCTGCGGCTGGGTGACTCGGAACGCGTGACCTCCTGCTTCCCCGTGGTGGAGGAGGAGCTGGAGGCGGCAAGCGAGTCGCCCGGGGAGATAGCCGGGGAAACGACCGGCGAGACGGCAGGGGAGGCGAATACCGATGGCTGAGCTGCGCATCGGCATCTATCCGGGCACGTTCGACCCGGTCACCAATGGGCATCTCGATGTCATCGCCCGGGCCGCGCGACTGGTGGACCGGCTGGTCGTCGGCGTCGCCATCAACTCCGGCAAGGGACCGCTGTTCTCGCTGGATGAGCGGGTGGAGCTGGTGAAGGCGGAAACCGACACCATTTCCGCGCAGGTCGGCTCGGAGATCGTCGTGGTGCCCTTCACTGGGCTTCTGGTGGATTTTGCCCGCCAGTCCCAGGCCCGGATGATCATCCGCGGCCTGCGGGCGGTCTCCGACTTCGACTATGAGTTCCAGATGGCGGGCATGAACCACCGGCTCGCCCCCGATGTGGAAACCGTGTTCCTGATGGCCAGCGAGACGAACCAGTTCATCTCCTCGCGCTTTGTGAAGGAGGTGGCGACGCTCGGGGGGGATGTGACCTCCTTCGTGCCGAAGCTGACCCTGGACCGCACGCTGGCCCGCGTGCGCAACCGCAAGGAAGCCGCTGAATGACCGCAACGCCGATCCTCCGCCGTGGCCTGCTGGGCGCCGGCCTCGCCGTGCCCTTCCTGGGCGCGGCCCAGGCGCAGCCGCAGACCGACCCGCAGAACACCCTGTTCGTGGAGCTGAAGGATGGCCGCGTGACCATCCAGCTTCTCCCCGACCTGGCGCCGCGCCATGTGGAGCGCATCAAGCTGCTGGCGCGTCGCGGCTTCTACGACAACACGCCCTTCCATCGCGTGATCGAGGGCTTCATGGCCCAGGGCGGCGACCCGACCGGCACCGGCACCGGTGGGTCGGACCTGCCGGACCTGCCGGCGGAATTCACCCCCGCGAACCGCATGCGCTTCCTGCGCGGCACCTGCGGCATGGCGCGCACCAGCAATCCGAACAGCGCCAACAGCCAGTTCTTCATCATGTTCGCGCCGGCGCCGAACCTGGATGGGCAATACACCATCTGGGGCCGCGTGGTCGCGGGGATGGAGGCGGTGGACAAGATCAAGCGCGGGCAGGGGCCCTCCGGCATGGTGCCGCAGCCGCCGGATCGCATCCGTGCGATGCGCGTCGCGGCCGATGTGCGCTGATCAGATTGAACGAATGAACCGGAAGGACCGAGACAGATGAGCGGCACCATCGCCCCCGAGAACACGCTGCTGCTGGACCTGCCCAGCGGCTTGGTGACCATCGAACTGCTGCCGGAGTTGGCGCCGCAGCATGTCGATCGCATCAAGGCCCTGGCGGAAGCCGGCTTCTACGACAACACGCCCTTCCATCGCGTGATCGAGGGCTTCATGGCCCAGGGCGGCGACCCGACCGGCACCGGCACGGGTGGCTCCGAACACCCGGACCTGCCGGCCGAGTTCAGCCCGCCGGCGAAGGCGAAGTTCCTGCGCGGCACCTGCGGCATGGCGCGCACCAACAACCCGAACAGCGCCAACAGCCAGTTCTTCATCATGTTCGCGCCGGCGCCGAGCCTGGATGGCCAGTACACCATCTGGGGCCGTGTGGTGGACGGCATGGATGCCGTGGACAAGATCAAGCGCGGCCAGGGCCCGAACGGCCTGGCGCGGGAGCCGGATCGCATCAAGTCCATGCGCGTCGGCACCGCCGCCCCGGCCACCAGCCCGGCCGCCAGCCCGGCTGAAGGGGTTGACAGCACCCCCGCCGCCGACGCCTAACACGCCTGTCGCGCACCACCTTCCCAGGTGGTGCGCCACCCCGAGCCCGTAGCTCAGCCGGTAGAGCACGTGACTTTTAATCATGGGGTCGTGGGTTCGAGTCCCACCGGGCTCACCAATTTCAACGGCTCAACAGCCTCCGCGGTCTGACAGTCGGACAGCCTGTGGCGATTGTCAGACTCTTCCGCGACCGCGCTTGCCATCCCTGTCGCCATCGCGCTGGTTGGGACCAGCCATCTCACGGACGGCGGCGTGGGCGCCTACATGCTGGCCAGTGACCCTACTGCGGCAGGATCCGCGGCTGCGGACGCACCAGGAGCAGGGGAGCATGCATCTCCAGATCTCGGCGAAGTACCTGAGCAAGGGAGGCTTGCTGTGCCTCGCAATCGTCCTGGGCTTGTTCGCTCGCCAAATCCGTAGCGCTGAATTGACGTGAAGCCGCGCCGTACCGTGCAGTGGCAGCCGTCGTGGAAAGGGCTTGCTGTCGCTGGCTGCATCGCAGGCTTCCTACTGGGCCGCCACGCCGCGCGCCCTACCGCGGCCGCCCCGCCGCACGGGTCAGGGCTCGGCCGCCTCTCCAGCCGCTGGACCCTGGTGAAGGGCATCGCGCTGCATGCCCTGGTCTCGTCCGGGCCGGTACAAGGGGCCAAGGCGCGTGCCGGTTGTGCTGGTCCATGGCCTTGGCATGTCGAGTCGGTACATGGCCCCGCTGGCGCGGTGCCTTGCCCGCGATTTCCAGGTCTCCGCGCCCGACCTGCCCGGGTTCGGGCGGAGCGGCGACCCATCCGGGGTCCTGACGCTGCCCGGCATGGCGGATGTGCTGGCGGCCTGGATGGATGCCACCGGGATCCGGCGTGCGATCCTGGTCGGAAACTCGCTCGGCTGCGAAGTCCTGGTGGAGCTGGCCCTGCATCGCCCGGATCTCGTGGAGCGACTCGTCCTGCAGGGACCAACGCCGGATCCGGAGCATGCCTCGGCGCTGCGGCAGGTGGCGCTGTTCCTCCTGACCTCCCTGCT
This sequence comes from Falsiroseomonas oleicola, assembly GCF_019029495.1. Taxonomy (GTDB): domain Bacteria; phylum Pseudomonadota; class Alphaproteobacteria; order Acetobacterales; family Acetobacteraceae; genus Falsiroseomonas; species Falsiroseomonas oleicola. The sequence continues at coordinate 7,064 of NZ_JAERQM010000001.1, read as the reverse complement.
CGAGCGGCCGTCCCTCGTTCCGCTGGCCCTGGCCGAGTATGCCCGGACCGGATTGTGGCGCTACGCCCGGACCTTCCACCATATGAGCCGTTATCGCATGGCGGCAGGACTGCCGGGCGTCGCGGCGCCGAGCCTCATCGTCGTCGGCGGCCGGGACTATCTGGTGCCCCGCGACTGGGCCAGGCGCATAGCCCGGCTGATGCCAGAGGCGCGCCTCGTCATCGTCCCCCACGCCGCCCATGGCATGAACTATTCCCACCCCGAGGAGCTGCGGAACGCCATCCTGCCTTTCCTGCTGGAAGGCTGAACGCGAAGCTATCCGCCGGTGTCGGTCTCGATCCGGCCGCGACGCTGAAGCGCCCGGGCCATCAGCCAGAACAGAAGCGCCCAGCCGGCGCCGACAGTCCATCCTGCCAGCACGTCCGTTGGCCAGTGCACGCCGAGATAGACCCGGCTGATCCCGACCAGCAGGGTCAGCAGCACGGCGCAGCAGAGCACGAAAACCTTCACGCGTCCGTCCGGCTCCACCCGCGCGAGCAGGGCGCCGAGCGTCAGGTAGACCACGGCTGCCATCATGGAGTGTCCGCTCGGGAAACTGGCGGTGGCGACATACGAACCATGCGGCACAAGATCCGGACGTGCGCGCTCGAACGCGTTCTTCAGCAAGGTGCTGACGATGATGCCGCTGCCCACCGCGGCCAGAAGCAGCCCCGCCGCATGCCACAGCCGGCGCAGCACCATGAAGACGGTGACGGCAAGGGTCACCAGCACCAGCACGGCCACCCCGCCAAGCGCGGTGACATCCCGCCCCATCTCGACAAGCCACCCCGGCCCCAGCGGGTCTGCCGGGTCGGCCGGGGATCTCATGGCCAGGAGCAGCGCGCGATCGATCGCCAAGGTCTCGCCCTCGACCACGGCATCGGCTAGCTCGATGAACCCCCAGGCGCTACCGGCCACCAGAAGCAGCAGGATGACCGTTCCCAGCTCCAACCGCTCGCCGAAGGAGGCGAACATCCTGCCAAACCATTCTGCCGGGGGAAGACGGCGCCGCGTTTTCTCGATTTCCGCGTACTCCATGACCGTGCTCCGCCGAGTGTGCGTTCCGCACCGGAAAGGCGCCGTTGCATCAAGCTGGTGAACGACCTGGCCGCGGATTGGTTCGCGGCGCGTCATGCTGGTTGTTGGGAGACGGTCTGCTGATCCTGCCGCGTATCACACCCCCAGGCGTCGTCGCGGGGATGCAAATGGTGCTCGGGGTCGTCTTCCTCCAGCGGCCGCAGCGCCGCGACCCAGCGGCCGTCGACTTCGACCACGAAGACCACGTCCGGGTCGACGCGCCGCACGACATCCAGGAACGTGCGGGCGCCGCGGTCGCTCTCCCGCAGATTGACGACGACCACCGACATCCGCCGCGATGGCTCACAGCTGTCGGTGCTTCCGGCTTGGGTCGGGTGCAGCGTGGTATAGGGCCAGATGCGCGACATCTGCAGTCCGGACGCTGCGACCAGCGCTGCGCCCGTGAGCAGCACGAGAAGGGCCGCGAACTGCAGGCGCGGGAAGTCGGGGATCCTGATCCACCCTGCATCTGTTGGAATCAGGGGAAGCAGTGATGCAGCGATCAGCACGAGGCCACAGGCCCGGATGATTGCAGCACCCCATCCGCGCCCCGTTGAGCCAGGCTTCATGTGACCTCCCCAAACTGCCACGGATGTTCCGTTGCGCGCCCGCAGGTGAATGCCAGCCGGGCGGGGCGGGTAGGGAAGGCGGCCGGACGCGGCAGGCACGCGCGGCGCTGCCGCGCTGGCCCGCTAGAAGATCAGTGCGAAGAGTCCGATCACGACGAGGAGCCCGATCAGGAAGACGATTCCTGCCGCGCCCCCAACCAGCTTGATGAGGCCGCCCATGTCGTCAGATCCTTTCCTGCGGCACGGGCGGAACCCGTGCCGGGGTTGTGGCGCGGGCGGCGGAGGCCGCCGTCCCGCGCCGGATGTCCTCAGCGATGCAGGCGCACGCCCTCGCCCCAGCCACGCTCACGACCGTAATCGCCAACGCCATCGGCGTCGTGGCGGGGCAGTGCCTCCAGCTGCGCGCGCGTCAGCTCCATGCGCACACGCTCACCTTCCGCGCCGAAGCGCAGCTGCTCGATCGGCACCACAGCCTCACGCGCACCGATCCCGAGGAAGCCGCCCCACTCGACCACGGCGGCACGGACCTGGCCGTTGCTGTCGATCAGCAGGTTCTGGACCTCGCCGGCATCCCGGCCGTTGGCGCCAACGACATTGGTGCCGACCAGGTTGGACACGCGCGCCAGGGGCATGCCAGCGGCGGGCCGTGCCGCCGTCTGCTGCGCACCGCCCGACTGGGTCGGCGCCGGGGCCGCGGACGTGCCGGTGGCCTCGTTGCTCCGGTTGGCGTTGTCACCCGTGGCTTGCTCAGCCTGGCGTTCCATGCGGACCACCGGCTCGCCGGTCTGCTCGAAGCGCACCTGCGGCTGGCCCTCGGCCTGCTGCACGCGCACCCGGGGCTGCGCTTCCTGCACCTGCACGCGCGCCTCGCCCTGGGTCGTCTGCACCTGCGGCTGGGCATCGGAGACGCGAACCTGCGGCTGCGCCTGGTCGACATTCACGTTCGGCTCCGGCATCCGCACCGTCACCTGGGCCGGCGGCTGGCGCACGATGATCTCGGGCTGCGGGATCATCACGGTGATCTCCGGCTCGCCCTGCTGCACCGTCACCTCCGGCGGCGACTGAGTCAGCTCCAGCGAGGGCGCGGACTGCTGCACACGCACGGTGGAGCCGCTGCTGCCCTCGGCGGAGCCGCTACTGCCCGCGGCGGAACCGCTGCCCGGCAGGGCCGCCAGCACGCGCTCGACCGCCTCACGCGCACGCGGCGCCTCGACGGCATCGCCCTGCAGCGCCTGGCGCGCCTCGGTCACGCGCTGGTCGAGGCCGCGGCCGCTCTCGCTGGTCCGCTGCTCGGCGGGGCGCTGCTGCAGCGCCTGGCCCAGCTGGTCCAGCGCCTGGCGGGCCTGCTGCACGACCTGCGGCTGCGCCTGGCCGGCGCTGCTGCCCATCTGCTGATGCGCCTGGCGCAGGCGCTGTTCGGCCTGCTGCATCGCCTGCGGCTGTGCGGGCGCCTGCTGCGCCTGGGTCTGCGTGTTCGGCGCGGCCTGCGGCGCCTGCTGGGCCTGTGCGGCGGAGCCGATGACCGCGAAGGTCACGGCCGCGGCAGTGGCCAGCAGCGTGGTGCGGAGCGGGTTCGCGGCACGCGTGCTCGTACTGTTCATCATGGTGTTGTCCTCTGTTCTGGCGAATTCGATGGTGATGTGGGCGGCAGGTGATCAGTCCCCGTTGCGGGCCCGCTCACGCGAGATCGAGCCGCTCTGGCCGTCGATCCGCAGGTCGACGCGCTGCTTGGCTTCTGCGGTGTAGGTGAAGCCGTCGCGCTCGATGTTCTCGATGTCGTAGTAGCCACGCTCCTCGAGCATGTTCTCGATCTGGTCTTCGCTCAGGCGGTCCTCGTTCTGGACGCGGCCGCTGGTGGCATCCACGCGAAGGTTGTCGACGGTCTCGCCGTAGCGACGGGCCTGCGAGATGCGGAAGATCGACCCTTCGCGGCGAACGTCCTCGATCTCCGTGTAGCCACGCTCACGCAGGCGGTCCTTCAGCTGCTCCTCGCTCATGGCGGAGCGCATGCCGGCCTGGCCGGCCTGGCCGGGCTGCCCGGTGCTCTGCGCGGCGGCGAGGCCGAAGCTGCCGAAGGTCAGGGCCGCGGCGAGCGCGGTGGTCGAAAGAAGGCGCTTCATCGTTCTCTCCTTGGTGCTGATCTGTCGGGAACAGTTTCAGGGGGCTTCCGAATGTCGTCCGCAGATGCGGAAATATTTGCATGGCTTCGTCATCCGGTCCGATGAGAACAACGCGGAAATTCCATCGTTCATCAGCCTTCCCCCTGCCAAATGAATGGGCGCGATTCGCCAGAATGGTCGGGATTTCGCGGAATTTGTTTAAACAGATGGACGGGGATGTTCGGAATCCTGAACATCCAGCAGTTGGTTAATTGGCGTTTGCGCGCCTTCCGTTGCACATGCAGCCAATGGCAGGCTGCTGCGTTGCAGGTCATGACACCTCGATCGGCCCCTGCTCATGCGCCTGCATCTTCCATCCCTGCGGGTTTCTCTGCGCGTGCCGCTGCTGGCGGCGGCGGCGGTTTTCCTGTTCGTCACTGCGACCACGCAGATCGCGCTCCGCATGGCCGGGCACCGGATGGATCTGGAGGCCGAGCGCCTTGGCCGGGTCTATCTGGATGGCCTTTCCGCTGCCGTGCTGCCGGCCATCCGGGCGGGGAGTGTCACGGCGCTGGATGAGGCCCTCATCCGTGCGACGGGGTTCTACGAAGGCATCCGGGAAGCCGGCCTGGTCGTCGGCACACCCGATGGCCGCCAGATCTCATCCGCCGGCGTCGACCCCGAACCCCACTGGCCGGCACCTTTCCTGCGCGACAACCGGAATTCTGCGTGGGAGGTGTCGCCGGACCGGGCCGCCGTCTGGGTGCAGCGACCGCTGCGGGATGCCGGCGAGGTTGTCGCCATTCTCGCCGCCAAGCTCGACGTTTCAGCCATCACGCGGCGCCGCCTGCAGCTCCGCGCCGCCATGCTGGCCTTCGGACTGGCGGTCGGGGTGATGGGTGGCGCACTTGCGGCGCTCGCGGCGCGGCAGGCGATGCGGCCGGTATTGGGTGTGACCGCCGCACTGGATCGTGCGGGCGCCGGCCGCATCGCGCCGATCCCGGACACCGCCTTGCCGCCGGCGAACACCGAGGCCGCAAGACTGGCCGCTGCCTTCAACGCCATGGTCGCCCATGTGGCGGAGAGAGAGCGTCTGGCACGGCGCCTGGAGGAGCGTGAACGTGGCGCGGTGCTCGGCCGCTTGGCAGCAACCATCGCGCATGAGGTGCGCAACCCGCTGGCCGGCATGCTGACCGCGGTTGAATCCGCGCATGCGGCCGGCGATGACCGGGATGAACGGGCCGAAGCGCTCGAGATGATCGAACGTGGCCTGCGGCAGATCGAGCGCGTGGTTTCCTCGACCCTGGCGCAGCACCGTGACAACGGCCCGCCCCGCCCGCTGCAATCCGCCGATTTCGAGGATCTGCGCGTGCTGGTGTCGCCGGAGGCGGCCCGCAGGGCGGTGGGGCTGGATTGGCGGGCCAGGCTGCCGCAGCCTTTCCCGGTTGATGCGCCGCCGCTGCGCCAGGCCGCGCTGAACCTGCTGTTGAACGCGGTCGCGGCCACGTCGGCCGGTGGACGGGTGGGGCTGGAGGCGGCCATCGAGGCCGATGGCGGACTGCTTCTCGCGGTCGAGGACGAGGGGCCAGGAGTGCCCGCTGCGGCACGGCTGCGACTGCTCGGCGTGGCTGATCCGGCATCCGATGAGGCCTCACCGGGACTGGGGCTTGAGGTGGTGGCGCTGATTGCGCGGCGGCTGCGTGCGCAGGTCGCGGTGGAACCGGGCCGCAAGGGGTTGGGCAATCGCGTGGCGCTGCGCGTGCCGCCTGCCGATCTTTTGGCCGAAGCGATGGTCCGGGCATGAGCCGCAACCCGGCAGGCTCCTCCGTCGTCATCATCGAGGATGACCCCGTCTTCGGCCAGGCGCTGGTGCAGCGGCTGCGACTGGCCGGCGTGTCCACCCACTGGGCACAGACCGCCGCGGCGGGTGAGGCGGTGCTGCAACGCCATCGCCCCAGCCTCGTTCTGTGCGACATCCGCCTGCCGGATGGCGATGGGGAGGCGCTGATGGCCCGCCTGATGCCGCAGCTCGGCGGCGTGCCTATCGTCATCATGACGGCCTTCGGCGGGCTCGATCAGGCCGTGCGCATGCTGCGCGCGGGGGCCGATGACTACCTCGCCAAGCCCTTCCCGGCGCAGCGCGTGCTGGACAAGCTGCGTGGCTTTGCCGGCAGCGATGCGTCACCCGCCTCGGATGAGGATGACGTGGCGGCGGTGCTGGACCCCGCAGGTTGGCGGTCCCAGCCCATGCTGGCGCTGCAGGCGGAGCTGGAGCGTGTGGCGCCGGCGGAGGCCACGGTGCTGCTGGCCGGGGAGAGCGGGGTGGGCAAGGGCGTCGCCGCGCGTCGCCTGCATGCCCTGGCCGGCGCCCGCACCGCGGCGCCTTTCATTCTGGTGGATTGTGCCGCCCTGCCGGCCGACATCGCCGCGGCGGAGGCTGCGCTGTTCGGGCGGGATGACGTGCCGGGCCTGGTGGAATCCGCCGGTGCCGGAACCCTGTTCCTCGACGAGGTCAGCGATCTGCCGAATGCGCTGCAGGCACGGCTGCTGCGGCTGCTGGAGGAACGCCGCTTCCTGCGGATCGGCGTGGCGGAGCCGGTGGTCTCACGCGCCCGGATCATCGCGGCGACCAATGCGCACCTGCCGGCGCGGGTCGCGGAGGGAAGCTTCCGGAACGACCTGTGGTTCCGGCTCTCCGGCATCACGCTGACCCTGCCGCCGCTTCGTGCTCGCCCGCGCGACCTGCAGGATCTGGCCGTGCACTTCCTGCAGCGCTTCGCCAAGGGGCAGCGAAGCATCGCCGAGGACGGCATGGCGGCGCTGCTCGCGCATGCCTGGCCCGGCAATATCCGCGAGTTGCGCAACCGGATGGAGCGGGCGGCCCTGCTGGCGGATGCGCCGACGCTGGGCGCCGGGGATTTCTTCCCCGAGCGAGGGACCAGGCAAGCCGTTGCCGCGCAGACGCCCGCGGTGCCGGACCAGGCCGGCAGCGAAGCGCCGATCGTCACGGATCAGGATGAGCTGCAATCCCTGGCCGAGGTGCGTGAGGCGGCGGAGCGCGAGCACATCCGGCGCGTGCTGGCGCGATGTGGCGGCCGCATCGGGGATGCGGCGGCGGTGCTCGGCGTATCGCGCACGACGCTCTGGGACCGCATGCGGCGCCTCGACCTCTCGATCCGCTAGAGCATTTTCAAACCCTGCGGCTTCGCAAGGCGACTCGGAAAATGCGTTGGAGCAGGAGGCTGGAGCCGTTTCACCGTCTTCGCTTTCGGTGAAACGG